>NZ_CP050975.2 GCF_012273515.2 Streptomyces sp. RPA4-2 | reverse complement strand
GCGTCCTGTCCGCTGCAGTGGCGCCTGTTCGTGCCCCAGGAGTGGGCAGGCGATTTCGGACGGCGGCAGAAGACCGGGATTCCTCAAGAGGTCGGTCACCGGGAGAAGTGGCGTCTGGCCCTGGACACCCTCGATGAGCTGGCCGGGTGGGGTCTGGTGCCGCCGGTGGTGGTGGCCGATGCCGGCTACGGGCAGAACGCCGACTTCCGCGACGGCCTGGACGGCCGGGGCATCGGCTATGTCGTGGCGGTCCGTTCGGACGTGACGGTCCACCCGCACGACGCACAGCCCACTACCCCCGCGTGGTCCGGCAACGGCCGCAAGCCCCAGCCCCGCTACCGGCACAAGCCGTCTTCCGTATCCGTTCTGGCCGCCGGCCGTGGGCGGCAGGCGTTCACCGAGGTGACCTGGCGTGAAGGCTCCCGCGGCCCGATGCGCTCACACTTCCTGGCAGTGCGGGTGCGGCCGGCCGGGATCCGAGCCCGCCGCCTGGCCCAGGCCGCCGCCACGCAGGAGGGCTTCTGGGACGGTGTCCTGCCCGAGGTCACGCTGCTGGTCGAGTGGCCCGAAGGCGCCGAAGCACCCACCGACTACTGGCTGTCCAACCTGCCCGCCGACACCCAGATCGCCGAACTGGTCCGCCTCGCCAAGATCCGCTGGCGCATCGAACACGACTACCGCGAACTCAAGCACGGCCTCGGCCTTGACCACTTCGAGGGACGCTCCTGGACCGGCTGGCATCACCACATCACCCTGGTCACCTCCGCCCACGCCTTCCTCACAGAACAGCGCCTGGCCCCAAAAGCCGATACAGCGGACTCACCCTCCACCAGATCCTCGACACCATCCAAGACCTGCTGAACTGCTGGACCGGCACCTGCACCACCTGCCACCGCCCCCTGCCCAGAACAACCACCACCACCCCAAGCCCAAGAGCCAGAACAACCTAACGGAGCCCTAGTAGCACAATGAATGGCACACTCCTTGCGGTCAAATCCCCGATGTGTGTGACGGGACTCCAGGGGGTTAGCCTCGGAGGTGCGCGGAGATCACTCGGCTGATCGCTAACCCATAGACGATGGTGGGGACGAGTCCGCAAGCGAGGAACAGCCCGCCTGGAAACATCAGCGCCTCCCACCTGAGCTGGCTGGGCAACAGTGCGTGTCCGGGTCGCGCTGCGTCGTAGAGCACGGTGACATGATCGCCTGGCGACAGACCATCTGGGGCTTGGCCGACGTTGTCTATCGACGCCCGCATCTTGTGGCCGTCGGTCAGGGCGACGCTGACGAACTTAGGGCTCTGCTTCATCTGCGGCCTGTTGTAGTCGGCGCCGACCACTACAGCCGGAACCTGGTCAGCGTCGTCGAAGTGCAGTCGTGCAGCCACGTTCCCCAGGCTTGAGACGACACCGACTGTGACAAAGAGCAAACCAACCGTCAGAGCCAGCGTGTATCCGACGGCTCTGCGGATTCTCTTCACTCCCTGCGGTCTGTAGACACGCCCGCGACCCACGCCAATGATCTTGTCGACCTGCCGACTTTCTTGCGTCACGGCTGCTCCCCCCGTCACTGCCTCACCTCATTGTGGTGCCTGACAGCCGCAATGACGTCAGCTGGCGGTAAGTGCTGACGCAGCAGGCCAGTTGGAGGAGGCGTCGTGGATATCGGCTCTCCGTTCCCAGCGAATACGCAGCCGTCGGAAGCCGTGAAGTCAGGCGAAGCTCCATTCGACCACCCATCGGTAGATGCCCGGTCCGGTTCCGTGTCGGGTCCCGCGACGGGCAATCGCGGGCACGATGCCTCGCCCCCGAACCTGGTCACGGTAGATGTCCTGCCCGTGGCCACGGTCGGCGAACGGCTCGTCCGACTTGCGGCGGGGACGGCCGACCCGGTCACGGACCGGCCGGATGGCGTCGAGCAAGGGCAGCAGCTGGGTGGCGTCGTTGCGGTCGCCGCCGGACAGCAGCACCGTGAGCGGGTTTCCGCGACCATCAGTGATGAGGTGGTGTTTCGAGCCAGCGCGGCCCTGGTCGACCGGGGAGGACCCTGCCTCGCTACCCCTCTTTAGCACCCTGATATGGGAGGAGTCGACCACACAGCGCGACCAGTCCAGACGCGCAACGCTCAACCCCCGGGTCGGACAAGGCAGCCAGGACCAATCCACCCCGTTGTGTTAGCTCCTGTTGAAGCTGATCGAATACGTTGAGGTCCGCTGGCGAACGCAGCCACCTGGTCGAGCGCCCCGAGGAGACTGTCGCGTGAATGGCCTCAACGGCGCCGATGACCGTTCCGCCGAGGAGGAGCACCACCGGTTCACCCGCTACCTATTGGGGCACGGTGGTGGCACCCACAAGAAGGCCCCAACATCACAGCAAGGCTATTTTCCCGCGACTCCCCGCGAGTTGCGCAACGACCGGAACGCGGCCCGGAGTTCATCGGTGAAGATGTCGGGAACTTCCCAAGCAGCGAAGTGACCGCCCTTGCGCGCTTTGTTGAAGTAGATGAGCTTGTGGTAGCTGCTTGCGGCCCAGCTCCGCGGAGCCTGGTAGATCTCACCGGGGAACACCGTGATAGCGGCCGGGATGGAGACCGACACGGCGTTGAAGTTGTTGGCGTTGTTCTCCCAGTAGAGACGCGAGGAGGAAACGGCGGTGTTCGTGACCCAGTAGAGCGTGATGTCGTCGAGCATCTCGTCTTTGGTGAGCACCCGCTCGGGATGGCCGTCGCTGTAGGTCCATGCGGCGAACTTGTCGTACATCCAGGCGGCCAGTCCCACAGGAGAGTCCGTCAGCCCATACCCCTCGGTCTGGGGACGGGTGACCATCATGGCGGAGTAACCCGAGCCCGTCTTGTAGAAGGTGGCCAGCTTTTTGTACGCGGCCTTCTCATCGGCGTCCAGTCCCGCCGGCACAGGGTCACCGCAGGCGAGCTTCTTCGCGATGTCGGCGGGGACGGTGGCCGGGAAATTGACGTGGATTCCCAGAAGTCCCGCGGGTTGCTGTATCGCCATCTTGTCCGAGATGACGGCGCCCCAGTCGCCACCCTGGGAGACGTAGTGCCCGTACCCGAGGCGCTCCATCAGCACGGCCCAGGCGCGTGCGATCCGGTCGGGGCCCCAGCCGGTACTGGTCGGCCTTTCGGAGAAGCCATACCCGGGGATGGACGGTATGACGAGATGGAAGGCGTCCTCCGCACGTCCCCCGTGGGCTGTGGGGTTGCTGAGGGGGTCGATCACCTTGAGGAATTCAAGGATGGAGCCCGGCCAGCCATGGGTAAGGATCATCGGCAGGGCGTTCGCATGGCGGGAGCGGACATGGATGAAATGAATATCGAGTCCGTCGATCTCGGTTTTGAACTGCGGCAGGGAGTTCAGCTTGTTCTCGATATTCCGCCAGTTGTAGCTCGCCCTCCAGTATTGGGAGAGTTCTTTCATGGTCGCCAACTGGACGCCCTGGGACTGATCGTGGACCGTCTCCCGGTCAGGCCACCGTGTAGCGGTGATACGCCGGCGCAGTTCGACAAGATCCCGCTCCGGTATGTTCACACGGAAGGGGCGGATGCTCGCTCTCTCGCTCGCCGACACGGGTTTTCCGGCGTACTTATTGGTATACGGGCCGCCGAAGACACCGGTTGCCGCCGCGGCCATCGCAGCGGCCGAGGTGGATATGAACATACGCCGGGACTGCTGCCGGAGACTTTCGGACATGGCGGATCTCCTTGGGTCATTCCATCGTTTCCGAGAGAGCACCCTAAAGAGTCATATCTCTCATCGGCGGTAACAGAAATCGGAACGGAATTCCTGCGGCCCTGGTGATCTCCACCCCGGCCGAGTCCGAGACGGACGGCAACAAGCTGCCGACGTCCTCATACGACGGCTTCGTCACGGGATGTAACGATATTTATCCCTCCGTGAGCACGCAACTCGAGGTAGAAAGTTGCGTGCGGCGTGCGGTCACGTGTCACGGGCAGCCGGTCTTCGACAGAGACCATCGACCATCGAGAGCGATCGATGGGGGCGAAGGCGGTCGAAGGCGATCGAGAGAGGCACTCGGCGATGCAGATGTCGGGCCGGACAGGACCCCTGGAGCGGGCCCACTCCCGGGCTGTCCGGGAACGGCTCGGGATCGGGAAGGGTGCGGCGTACGGGACGCGGGCCTCGCAAGCGTCACCCTCCCGTCGGAGGGCGGAGCCGTCCGGAGTGCGTGCTGAGCTTGGACCGGTCGGTCCTGCCCACGGACCGTGGGCCATGGAGCGGAAGGGTAAGGTCTGCTCGCTGCGTCCCGCGCCGGACCGGGCAGCGCGGTTCCCTTGCTTCCTGTGGTTGCCGGCCAGGTGACGACATGACCAGTACCCAGGACCAGCCGGAGTTGACTTCTCCCGACCTCGAAACGTCGAACCCCGCGACGGTCCAGGATCGTACGGAGCGGATACGGCGCCGTTTGGAGCGCCTGATCGGCATCGCGGCGACCGAGGGCAACGCGCTCACGGCCCTGCGCAACGGAGACGAGATCTTTCCGGCGATGCTGACCGGCATCCGCTCTGCGGAACACACCGTGGACATGATGACGTTCGTGTACTGGAAGGGTGACATAGCCCGCGAGTTCGCGCAGGCACTGGCGGAGAGGGCACGCGCGGGCGTGCGGGTGCGGCTGCTGTTGGACGGGTTCGGCAGTCGGCTGATCGAGAAGGACCTGCTGCGGGAGATGGAGCGGGCCGGGGTGCAAGTCGCCTGGTTCCGCAAGCCGTTGGCCCTTTCGCCGTTCAAGCAGAATCACCGTTGCCATCGCAAGGTCCTCGTCGTGGACGAGCAGACGGCCTTCACCGGCGGGGTGGGCATCGCGGAGGAGTGGTGCGGCAACGCGCGCACCGAGCACGAGTGGCGCGACACCCATGTCGAGGTCCGCGGACCGGCCGTGGACGGCGTCGCCGCCGCGTTCGCGCAGAACTGGGCCGAGTGTCACGACGAACTCTTCGACGCCCGTGACCGGTTCGTCCCGCACCGACCGCAGGGCGACGCGGTGGTGCAGGTCGTACGCGGCTCGGCCAGCTTCGGCTGGCAGGACATGCAGACCCTGATCCGGGTGATGCTGGAGTCGGCCGAGGACCGCTTCCGGCTGGCCACCGCCTACTTCTCACCGGACGCCTACTTCGTCGAACTGCTCTGTGCCACCGCCCGCCGGGGCGTCGAGGTGGAGATCCTGCTGCCCGGCCCGCACACGGACAAGCGCGTCTGCCAGTTGGCCGGCCAGCACTACTACGAGGATCTCACCGCCTGCGGCGTGAAGATCTACCAGTACCAGCCGACGATGATGCACGCGAAGGTCATCACCGTGGACGGCGTCGCCGCCCTGGTCGGCTCCACCAACTTCAACCGCCGATCACTCGACCACGACGAGGAGATCATGCTCGCGGTGCTCGAGCAGAAGTTCACTGCCATCCTCGACAGCCATTTCGACGAGGACGTCGCGGCTGCCACGCTGATTCAGGAGGGGCGCTGGAAGCGGCGCTCCTTGCTGCAGCGGGCACGCGAGGTTGCCGTCGTACCCATCCGCCGCTTTCTGTAACTCCGACCCCCGGCTCGCCGGCCACCGATTTCGACGATCGGCGGCCGGGCGTCGTAGTCGTACAGGGGGCCCAGGAGTCAGGCCGGGCCTACCCCGCACGCCACACACCCCGTACGCCGCACACGCCACACCGCATCCGATGAAGCCCCGCCACGGACAGCGATCCTGCGATCCATGGCCGCCGGTCGAGGAACCGTGGCACCCCACGACAAGGAACTGTGGCACCGCCACGACCAGGAACCGCGACACCGCCGATGGACCGAGCGGCCTTGTCCGACCGGTCCACCATCCTCAGGCCGGAGCGCGAACACCAGCACTGCCTCCCCGAAGAGCGGACCGCGCGGCGTTCAGACGCGAGGCGGTCGCGTCGCGGTCTCCAGGTAGAACGCGTCGATGCTCTGGACGGCCTGCTCGAACTCCGCCAGGTTCACGGGCTTGGTCACGTAGGCGTTGGCGTGGCTGTTGTAGGCCCCGACGACGTCGTCCGGCGCGGAGGACGTGGTGAGGACGACCACCGGGATGGTCTGCAGGTCCTCGTCGGCCTTCAGGACCCGGAGCAGATCACGGCCGTTCATCCGCGGCATGTTGAGGTCGAGCACGATGAGATCGGGGCGCACGCTGCCCGGGGTACGCAGGTGTTCCAGCGCGGCGACTCCGTCGGTGACCTGGATCAGGTTGCGGGCCCCGCGCTCGGAGAGGGCTTCCTCGATGAGCATGGCGTCGGCGACGTCGTCCTCGACGAGCAGGACGTCGAAGGGGCGGGCGGGGGTGGTCATCATCTGATGCTCCGTGGGTGCTTCGTTGGAGTGCTGGAAAAGTCCCGGCCAGCGGCGTCGGGCGCCTTGGCGAGTCATGTCGCATGCCTCGCCGATCTGCGGGTATCCGGCGCCTGCGCCGGCCGCCTCCAGGGCCGCGTCCCGCTGGAGCCGTTCGGCGGCCCGCTGGAGGTGGGTCAGTACGTGGAGCAGGGTCAGGGCACGCGTCGGATCATCGGCTGACGGGGGATGTGGGGGGTCTTCCAGGAGTTGAAGAGCGATGCGCCGCGCGAGATCATCGACCGCCGCATCCGCGACTGCGGCCGTCTCCCGCGGGGTGGTCCGCACGACGAAGTTCTTGCCAGGCACACCCGCACATTAGGCCCCGGACCGCCCCCACGACAACAAACGTTGTCGACCGCCCTCTACAGTGTGCGCTGCGCCGCTTTGAAGGCGGCCGTCACAGCGGAGGAGTCAGGGAATGACCGGCGACGAAAGGCTGCCGCGTGCGCGGGAGCTTTCCACGTGGACGACCCGGCGATGGCTTCGCGTCGGAGTGGCCGTGTCCTTGACCGTCCTGGCCCTGCTCGGAGCCACCGGAGCGTGGATCCTGGGACGGACGGCGTCGATCAGCGACAGCCTCGTGGACGTCAAGTCTCCCGCACTGACCACCTCGATCCGCCTGGAATCGGCCCTGCTCAACCAGGAGACCGGTATCCGCGGCTATGGGCTCACCGGAACACCGGACTTCCTCAAGCCCTATCACCAGGGACTCACCGAGCAGAAGACGTACATCGCGACGCTCTCGGAGCTGCTCCAGGGTGACAGGGCGGGCCTTCGCGATCTGAAGGCCGTACAGAGCGCCGTGCAGGAATGGCAGGAACGGATCGCCCGGCCGATCGCCGCCTCACCCGCCGGAGTGCCCTCGCCGCTGGCCACCGAACGTGCCGCGAAGGGCAAGACGACCTTCGACCAGGTCCGCAGATCCATGGCCACCCAGCAGGACGGGCTGCGTGCCGACCGAGTCCAGGCGCGAGCTGACCTGGCCACCACGATGAGGCTGCGGAACTGGGTGTTCAGCGCGATCGCCGTCCTCATCGCCGTCCTCGCCGGCGTGGTCTTCGAGGCGCTGCGCCGTGGCATCACCACGCCGCTGGAGCGGCTCGGGGCGGACGCCCGCGCCGTCGCCGACGGGGACTTCGGTCATCCCATCACGCCGACCGGTCCCGCGGACCTGCGGCGGCTGAGCGGCGAGATCGACGTCATGCGCCAACGGCTCGTACGCGAACTGGACTTCAGTGAGCAGGCACGGCTGCGCCTGGACGAGCAGTCCACGGAACTCCAGCGGTCCAACGCCGAACTGGAGCAGTTCGCCTACGTGGCCTCCCACGACCTCCAGGAACCACTGCGCAAGGTCTCCAGTTTCACCCAGCTCCTGCAGCGGCGTTACGGAGGTCAACTCGACGACCGGGCCGACCAGTACATCGATTTCGCGGTCGACGGAGCGAATCGCATGCAGACCCTCATCAACGACCTGCTCGACTTCTCCCGCGTCGGCCGCGTCCACCACGCCCACCAGAGCGTCGACCTCAACTCGGTGATGAAGCGGAGCCTTTCCGCGCTCAGCGTCAGTATCGAAGAGGCGGGCGCCGTGATCACCCGGGACGAGCTGCCGACACTGGTCGCCGAGCCCACCCAGATGGGCATGTTGTGGCAGAACCTGATCGGCAACGCCGTCAAGTTCCGCCGCCCGCAGGAGACACCGCACATCCACGTGTCCGCCGTGCGGGACGGTGCTCTGTGGCGGTTCACGGTCACCGACAACGGAATCGGCATCGCCCCCGAGTACGCCGAGAAGGTGTTCGTGATCTTCCAGCGGCTCCACACCAAGGACGCCTACAACGGCAGCGGCATCGGGCTGGCGATGTGCAGGAAGATCGTCGAGTTCCACGGCGGGACCATCTTCGTCGACCCGGAGTACACGGACGGCACCCGCATCACCTTCACCCTCGCCGGCGAACCCGCAGAGACGAGCCTCCCGTCCACCGCTTCGGAAGAGACCCGTTCCGGCGCGCAGCCGACCGCTTGAGAACGGGCGTGGCGCCGGTGGTGCCCGTGATGACCGCCACCGGCGCCGTCATCCGGGTTCCCGCGCCGAGAGCGTTCGGGTGAACGGAGTGACCGGGCGCTCAAGGCGGACACCGTCCACGGTGATGTCCACCGCCTCGTTGTAGAAGGCGAGGAGGTCCTTGACGGCGCCCACGGCCGGCAGCGGCTCGGGATAGCTCCAGACGACGTTCGGCGGGATGTCGGGGGCGCCGGCCTCACCCCGCCACGACCAGTACGCGGCGGTCCCCTTGTAGGGGCAGCCGGTGCTGTGGTCGGTCGGTTCGAGCAGTTCCAGCCGGACGTCCTCGCGCGGGATGTAGTACCGCGTCGGCAGGCCGGTCTCGAAGAGCAGGACCGGGTGGTGGGTGTCGGCGACGACCGTGCCGTCGATCTCGACCCGGACGTGGCGGCCGCTGGGGATGGCGTCCACCCGTTTGTGCGGGTCGCGGGGGTGGACGAAGATCTCTTCCTCCTCCTCGAACCAGTGGTCCAGGCCCCGTCCGACGCGGCGGAACCACTCGAAGGCGATATGACCGGCCAGGTCGTCGGCCGGGAACGTCCAGGCCGCGTTCTCCAGCAGTGCGCCGTCGACTTCCAGGTCGTAGAAGATCCGCGATCCGGTGTGCGTGCCCGTCAGCGGGTTCTTCGAGGGGCGGAGCAGGTCCCCGCGGACCTCCTCGCGCGGGAAGGCGTACAACGGCACGGGCACGCCTGGTTCCCACACGAGGACGGGGTGCCTGCTGTCGACGACGGTGACGTCTCCGTTGCGGCCGCGCACCCAGCGTTGGCTCGGCTCCCACAGGAGGCCTTCGGGGGTGGCTCTGACGTCCGGCGCGGTGGGGAACGTGATCATGATCGGTTCTCCTTCGGCTCGCTCACGCACGGTGACTTCGGTACGCCCTCGTCCGGTCCGACAGCGTCCAGCCGGGCCGTCGAGGCTCGCGCCGGGCCTCCGGCGGGTGTGCTCGGTGTCCCAGGCGTCCTGGGTGTCCTGGGTGAGCCAAACACATCGCGGGCAGCTCAGGGGGTACCCGGCCCCTATGGCGAAGCTGCATCTTCCAGGGCGAAAAGATCACCACGGCAGGGACGAGGTACTGCCGCCGGAGGAGGTCGGCCCGGAGCCGGAGGTGGAGCGAGCGGCACCGGGCAGTCCGGCGAAGCTGCCGAAGCGCGCGTGGGGCGCGGCGCTGAAGGGGTCCCTGCGTGAGTTCAAGGACGACGAGCTGGTCGACCGGGCGGCGGCGCTGACGTACTACGGGGTGCTGTCCCTGTTCCCGGCGCTGCTGGTGCTCGTGTCCCTGCTGGGCATCATCGGCAGATCGGCCACGGACAAGGTGCTGACGAACCTCAGGCAGCTCACCCCCGGCTCGGCCCACGACATCATCACCCGGGCCGTGGAACAACTGCGGAACAACTCCGGCGCGGGATCGCTCGTGGCGGTCATCGGCATCGTACTGGCGGTGTGGTCGGCGTCCGGGTACGTGGCGGCGTTCATCCGCGCCGCGAACGCGGTCTACGACATGCCGGAGGGCCGTCCGGTGTGGAAGATCCTGCCGGTGCGCGTCGGTGTGACCGTCGTACTGATGATCCTGGCGGTCGCCGGCTCCGTCATCGTGGTCTTCTCCGGCGGCGTGGCCCGGCAGGCCGGCAGCGCGCTGGGCGTGGGAGACACGGCACTGGCGGTGTGGTCGGTCGCGAAATGGCCCGTGCTGGTCGTTCTGGTCACCGTCATGATCGCGATCCTGTACTGGGCGAGCCCGAACGCCAAGGTGAAGGGGTTCCGCTGGATCACGCCGGGCAGCTTCCTCGCCCTCGTGATCTGGATGATCGCCTCGGCAGGATTCGCGTTCTACGTGGCGAATTTCGCGTCCTACAACAAGACTTACGGCACGATGGCCGGGGTCATCGTCTTCCTGGTGTGGCTGTGGATCAGCAACCTGGCGATCCTGCTGGGTCTGGAGTTCGACGCCGAGACGATCCGTCAGCGGGCCATCGCGGGCGGTCACCCGCCGAAGGCGGAGCCCTACACCCAGCCGCGCGACACCCGCACTTGGGACGAGGAGGACCGCCGTCGGCTCGGCGACCTCTGATCGCACCTCGCACCTCGCGGCCGTTACGGGGCTGGTGCCGGCGGTTCACGCGGCGCACCGTCCGTCGCCCCTGGCGGCACTGATTCGCAGTCCCTGCCCTGAACTGCTCGGTTGGGGGTACTCGCCTCCTCACTGACCGTCGTGGCTCAGCAGGGCCCCGGCGGTGACCGAGGAAACTGGTGGGAGGTGATTGCCGTGTCGAGTGTGCGGTCGCACGCGGATGGGTCCGGCACGCAGGCACAGGGGTCCGGATCGGATCAGGTGGGTGAGCTGGTGCACCGGGCTTCGCAGCAGCTGACCGAGCTGGTCCGGGGCGAACTCCGGCTGGCACAGGCGGAGATGAAGGAGAAGGGCAGGCACTACGGCAAGAGCGGCGGGCTGTTCGGGGGCGCCGGAATCGTGGGCTTCCTGACGCTGGAGGCTCTGGTGGTCGCCGCGATCGCCGCCCTGGCCGTGCCGCTGCCGGTGTGGGCCGCGGCGCTGATCGTCACCGCGGTGTTGGGTGTGATCGCCGCGGTCCTGGCTCTGACCGGGAAGAAGCAGGTCGGCCAGGCGGCGCCCCCCGTGCCTGAGCAGACCATCGAAAACGTGAAGGCCGATGTGGCCGAGATCAAGAGGAGTGCCCACCGATGAGCAACCCATCCGACCACGAGCGGACCGCCTCCACCCCCGATGAGCTGCGTGAACAGGTCGAGCAGACCCGTGTCGAGCTCGGGGAGACGGTCCAGGCGCTGGCCGACAAGACCGACGTCAAGGCCCGGGCGAAGGAGAAGACCGCCGAGGTCAAGGAGAAGACCGCCGAGGTCAAGGAGCAGACCGTGGCCAAGGCCGGGGAGCTGAAGGCCAAGGCGGCCCAGGCCGCGCACTCGGTCCAGGACAAGCTGCCCGACCAGGTCAAGGACCGGGCGGCCCAGACCGCCGCCCAGGTCCGGGAGAAGACCGCGCAGGCCGGAAGTGTGTGGGAGGAAAAGGCTCCTGAGCCGGTACAGCTGCGGGCCGCCCAGGGCGCCCGGGCGGTACGGGACAACCGCAAGCTGCTGGTGGCAGCGGGGGGCGCGACGGCCCTCGCGTGGCTGATGTTCCGCCGCAAGAAGGGCTGGAGCCGGTGAAAGCCTCGAAGGCCGCCTACAAACCGGTCGGTCTCGCCCTGGGCGCCGCCGGCGGCTTGCTCGCCGGGATGGCCTTCAAACAGGCCTGGAAGATACTCACCCATGCCGAGGACACCCCCAACGCCACGGACGAGAACCGTACTTGGCGTGAGATCCTGCTCGCCGCCACGCTGCAGGGTGCGATCTTCGCGGGCGTCAAAGCCGCCGTCGACCGCGCCGGTGCCACCACCACTCGCCGCGTGACCGGTACCTGGCCAGGCTGACGCCCCTGATGACGGCCCGTGCCGACGACGATCAGACACCGGGAGCCTTCCCGGACCCGACCGTCGGCACCAGCGCACGGAAGTCCCCGGCCGCGGTGGCGCGGGGACTTCCGGCGGTTTCTGCGACGCCCCCGGATCATCGGTGGTGTGTCCCCCTGGGACGACTCGCGGAACGCGGATGTACGGACGCGTGGAGCGGACACACAGGGGACACGGGGACCACATCACTCCCCCGCCCCCTTACAAGGGCACAGGGCAGCCGTCCTCAGCCGGCCGGTCAGTGCAGGACACTGACCGCGCGGGCGATGACCAGGAGGGAGGTCAGGAGGGCGGCGACGCTCTCGACGCTCATCAACAGCTTCGCGCGGGTGGAGAGGGGCATCGTGTCGGTGGGGCTGAAGGCCGTCGAGTTGGTCACGGAGATGTACAGGTAGTCCACGAGGGTCGGAACCCAGTCCGAGGTGCCGCTGGCGCCGTCCGCGACCTCCTCCACCGCGTCGTCGTTCTCGTCCTGCGAGAAGCGGAAGTCCGCCAGGGGGAGCTCGCCACGCGGTGCCTGGGTGCGTGCCACGGGGCCGCCACGGTCCAGTTCCCAGTACGCGAGCCCGAAGGCGATGATGTTGGTGAGCCACACCTGTAGTGCCGCGACCAGCAAGGAACGGCCGTCCTTGACATCGGCGTGGATCAGTTCGTGAATGAGGATGCCGAGCGCGGTGAGGTTGCTGGCCGCGATGACGAGGACGAGAGCCAGCGAGAAGAACCTGATGGCCTTGGTCTGCCGGGTGAGCCTCTTGGGATTGACCGCGATGAGCGGCACCAGAAGGAGCAGTTCCAGAGCGGGCAGCACATAGCGCGGAGCGACCAACAGTTGCTGCGGCAGGGCCACGTACAGGGTGATCGCGATGAGCGTGGCGACCACCCCAGGCAGTCGGGCCTCACCACGGCGCTCGTGCCTGGGGTGCCTCACCCGGGCCTCGACGCGGCTCTTCACCATGGGCGATGTCCTTTCGCACTGGGTCCGACACGACGCTGATCGTCTGCCCTCCCACGAGAGATGAAGGCCGACCGTTCCTCGTGAGACCCACGATCATGCACGTCGCCGCGCGGTTCCGGGCTCCCGACCCGCGCCGGGCCGGACGGATCCCAGCCGAACCGACCCGCTCCGGGCCGCCAGGACATCCGCGCGGAACGGCACGTCGGTGCTCCGGTCCGCTGAGCGGCACACGTCGCGACAGGCGGGGTCCGGCCCACCATGCTGCTTGACCGCCTCCCTCGGCCCGGGCGCCCCGGAGGCGCGGGCCCCGCCCCGTGTGCCCGGCGTGAGGCCGTCCCCGTACACACGACTGACAAGAAGCTGTCACACACGGAGCGGAATGCCGGATCGGGCGTGGGTGGTTCTCACTGGCATGACCGCAGGAGGAGCGCTCCACGGCCAGGGTGTGTGGACCTGCCGGACGGAGGAGGGCTGCGTCCGTCAACTCGCCGCTGACACGCGGGGCTTACGGCCTCTTCGCGGCAACCAGCAGTTGGACACAGCCACTCGCGCGACGAAGACGAAGGAGTACTGATGACCACTCAGGTCACGACGACGGATCTGCAGGCCTTCACCCAGAACTGGCTGGACTGGTACCGCGCGCAGGAGGAACGGCTCGCCGACCCGCACGGTTTCCTCGCGATCACCGGCCTGCACTGGCTGGACGACCGGCCCCAGCGCTTCCCGGACGCCCCGGGCGCGTGGTGGACCGGCACCGACGGGGTCACCGTGGCCCTCGACGACGGTGAGGAACTGCTGGTCGACGGAGCCCCGGTGCGCGGGGAGCACCACTTCGGCGTGCTCCCCGAACGCGGTGGCGTCGACGCGGTCTGGGGTGACGCCGTGATCGAGGTGGCCAAGCGCGGTGGAAACGACATCGTGCGTCCCCGGCATCCGGACGCGCCGCTGCGCACCGCCTTCACCGGAACGCCCGCCTACGCACCGCATCCGCGCTGGGCGTTGACGGGCCGCTATGTCGCCTTCGATGAGCCGCGGCCGACCACGGTGGGTGCGGCGGTCGAGGGCCTGGAGCATGTGTACGACGCGCCGGGCCGGATCGAGTTCGACCTGGAGGGACGCCACTTGTCCCTGACCGCGTTCCCCGGACATGGCGCGGGCCGGCTGACGGTGCTGTTCACCGACGCGACCTCGGGAGTCACCACCTACGCCGCGAACCGCGCCCTCACCGTGGAAGCGCCCGCCGCGGACGGCACGGTCGTCCTGGACTTCAACCGTGCGACGAACCTGCCGTGCGCGTACACGGACCTGGCCACCTGCCCGCTGCCACCGGTGGAGAACCGGTTGCCGGTGGCTGTCGAGGCCGGCCAGAAGATCCCCCGCGAGCGGGGCGGGGCCTGAGCACGCGCAGCCCCCGACGGCGGGGGCCGCGCGAAGTGCCGTACCCGCGTGTACGCGCCGGTGGGTCTACGCAGAGTAGAGCGTGTCGATGTTCTCGTGCAGTTGGTTGGCCAGGGGCGGTGCCGCGTAGGTGTCCGTCATGACCTCGATGTAGCAGCCGGTGCCGCCCTTCGCCGCGGTCTCCATGGCCTGGTCGAGTTCGGCGAGGGTCGACACGCGGGCGGTGAACCAGTCGTCGCAGCCCAAGGCCTTCGGCAGCTCCGAGTAGTGCCAGTTGGCGAGGTCGTTGTACGCGATGTCCGGGTCCTTGCAGAGCAGGCGCTCGATCAGGTAGCCGTGGTTGTTCAGGACGAACACCACCGGGCGCAGGCCGAACCGCCCGAACTGGCTGATCTCCTGAGCGGTGAGCTGGTGGGAGCCATCGCCGGTGACCAGGACGACCCGCTGCTCGTCCGCGGCGGCGACGGCCGCGCCGACCGCGGCGGGGGTCGCCCAGCCGATCGATCCCCACAGGGACTGGTTCTGGAAGGTGGCACCGTGGGGCAGCCGGGCAAAGGCCAGGCCCATGGAGACGGTTCCGGTCTCCGCGACCAGGATGTCGTCGGGCTTGAGGAAGCTCTCCCAGCGGGGGTAGAGGTTCTCGGCGGTGATGGAGTCGTCGCCGCTGCCGGCGGCCTGGGACATCCGGTTCACCTCTGCCGACGGGCGCGGCCACTGCTTGCGCGGGAGCTTCTGGGCGAGAGCGTCGAGGAGGTCCTTCATCTCCACGCTCTGGTAGGTCATGCCGTCGACGCTGACATGGTGATGGCGGATGTCGATCGTACGGCCGGGGTCGAGGTTGGCGGTGAACGCACCGGTGTTGAAGTCGTGCATCATCGCGCCGACCAGGACGACGACGTCACCGTCCTCGACGAAGCGACGGACGCTCTCGTTCATGAGCTTGCCGTCGTACATGCCGATGTACGCGGGCTGGGCCTCCTCCAGGACACTCTTGTCGGCCATCATCGTGGCGAAGGGCAGGCCGGTGGCGTCGAGGAATTGCTGGAGGTCCGCGCCGAGGCCGACGCGTGTGGTGAGGATTCCGGGCAGGACGCAGGCGCTGTTCGCCCGGCCGAGCATGTCGGTGATGGCCTGAACGGCCGCCTCCACCTGCGCGGGGTCGCTGGCGGGCGGCGAGAGCGGCTGGGCCTTGCCGATCACCGGCATCTCCGCGAGGTCGGCGGGAAAGGCCATGTAGACCGGGCGGCGGTGATAGAGCGCCGCCGCGATGAGGCGCTCGGTCTCGGCCGCGGCGTTCTGCGGTGTCATGATGGCGCTCGCGCACACCACGGCGTCGGACATCTTCTGGAAGAGGTCGAACTCGCCGTTGCCCAGGGTGTGGTGGACGAGCGAGTGGTGGGCCTGGACGGGCATCTTGGGCATGCCGACCAGGTGGAACACCGGGAGGTGTTCGGTGTAGGCGCCGGCGATGCCGTTGATCGCGCTGAGTTCCCCGACCCCGTAGGTGGTGCACACTGCGCCGATGCCGTGCACACGGGCGTAACCGTCGGCGCTGTAGGCCGCGTTCAGCTCGTTGCAGCTGCCTATCCAATCTATGTCCGGGTGTTCGGCGATGGCGTCGTCGACGGGGAAGGCGTAGTCGCCGGGAACACCGAAGACGTGACGCACGCCGATGTCCCGCAGCCTGTTCAGCACGTGTTGGATCACGGTGGTGGACATCAGGAAGGTCCTTTCCTTGTGGTGGCACCACCGCTCCAGGGTGCTGACGTGCCCGACGGAGTCGGTGCCGACCGTTCCCTCTGCGAGTGATCGGTGGGGGCGGACCGTGCGAGGAGGCCCTCAAGGCGCTGTGCAGCCGTGCGAAGACTTCTCGTCCGCGAACCTTGGAGAGCGCTCCCGTGGCCTCCTCCGCCGTCACACCGTCCGGTCTCTGTCGGCACACCAGGTGTCACGGAGAGTAGCCGATGTGTCGCACAAAAGGAGCAAAAGGGCTCTTCTGCTCCTGCAACATGCTGTCCGCATCCCGCAGGGCACGCAACCGGTGGTGCTGATCAAGCACTGGGGGCACGTCGACGGCGTGTGACCTGGGCTGTGGCTGGGTGGGCGGCAGGCAGCCACAGGTGGCTCGGTGTCCCTCGGCGGCTGCGCTGCGACACCACCGACCGCCGACCGCGGGCCGCCCACGACCCCGCCCTCAGGCAGTGGCCGGGTGGCTCATGATCCACACCCGGACAACCCGGCCCTTCGCGGTGTGTGGACCTCGGTCGTCCGGTCCGTCGCCGACGAGCGAGGTCCGGAGCAGAGCTGCCTTCGTCCTGCCCCGGCCCGCGGTCACGGATTTGTGGTTCGCCTTTCTCCGGGTCGTGGAGACCTGGACGTCCGGCAGCGGAACTCCCCACGCGGTGGCGGGCGTTCCGCTGCCAGGAGGCAGACGGCGGGTGGAAGGCCGGTCAGCGCACGGAGAGGCTGGTCAGCCGGGCGTCGTCCCGCCGTCCCGCGTCGGTCGCCAGTGCCACGTAACGGGCGGTGCCGTTGGTGGTGAGCCGGCGGCTCCTGCCGCGTCCCGTGAGTCGGCCGGCCTGTGTGTAGGCCAGGCCGTCGCTGCTGAGTTCCACCTCGAGGCGGGGGACGTGACCGCCGGTCCACTCCGTGCGGATCTCCCGGACGGGGTGCTCGGCACCGAGGTCGACGACCATGCGGCCGTCGGGGCCGGGTGTCCAGGCCGTGTGCGGGTCACCGTCGACGGCGGCCGAGGGGTCCGACATGCCGGGAGGGAGCGGGTTGGTCGGGAAGACCGTGCGGCCCAGGGCGAGGTCGTCCAGTAGGTAGGCCGCGGCGCCCCGCAGGGTGACCGTGGTGGTGCGGCCCGCGTGGACCTCGGTCATCTCGCTGCGGCCCTGGCCGGTCACCCGCAGGCGGCAGGACGGGCCGGTGAGCCGCACGGTGGCGGCGTCGACGACCTCCGCCCGGAGTCCGGCGGGCAGCCTTCCTCCGAACAGTGGACTCACCACCATGCGCGGAGGCAGCAGTTCGGCCGTGGCGGCATCGAGGCGGGCCTCGTAGGCGCTGCCTTGGGCTGTGAGGGTCTGGCGTCCTTCGAACAGGGCCGTGCGCGCGCCGGATTGAGGGATGTCGATGCGCGTCGTCACCTGCTGGTCGGACAGGTTGAACAGGCTGAGGTGATCCTCGGTGAGGGCCGCGCGGACTCTGTCGTCCTGGGCCTGCGGAGCGGCACCGCGGGCGAGGTCGCGGAGTTGGTCGGTGGATATGCCGGGATAACCCTCGGCCAGCAGGGGCGACGCCGGACCGTCGGCCAGGACGACCGTGTCGCCGTACACCGCGAGCGGCTGCTTGGTTCCCCTCACGACGAGGCCGGCTCGGCCGTCGACGTCGAGCCAGCCGCCCTTGCTGGAAACGTCGGGTTCGGGCCAGGAGACGAGGTCGCTCCATTGCCGGCCGTCGGTCGAACCCTGCACGGTGTACGCGCGTCCGGCGGCGGCCTCCCAGCGGAGGGTGACGCGGTCCACCGCGTGCGCCGCTCCGAGGTCGACGGCGATCCAGCTGTCCGCCCGGGGCCGGTCCGCCTTCGAAACCGCCCATCGGCTCGTGGCGTTGCCGTCCACGGCGAGTGCCGGCTCCTTGCCGAGGTCGTACGAGGACGCGGTCGCCGTCCCGCTCCGGGCGAGGTCGGCGCCCTCCGCACCGTCGCGGGCCTCGAAGGCGTAGAGGGAGTAGCCGTACATCGGGTCGGGCAGGACGCCGGCCATGCGCAACTGCCTGACCTCCGTCCTCGCGAAGGTGACCTCGTCCACGCGCGGGGTGGCGGCGGCCGGGCGGGCGTCCTGTGCGGCCACGGTGGCGCTGCCCTCCGCGAAGCGGTAGGTGCGCGAACCCGTCAGTCCCGCCATGCCCGGCATGGTGAGGTTGTGGACCTCCAGGTGCCCCTCCCCCGCTGCGACGCCGGTCGTCGCGTAGACGACCGCACCCGAGGGCAAGGTGGTCAGGCCCGCCCGGCCCGTGTTCAGGCGCACCACGGTTGCACTGCCGTCGAACCCGTCGCGGAGCTTGCTGTACGTCCGCACCTGGCGGCCGGTCACCGGTGCCGCCGTGCTGGGCAGGAACATGGGGTTGGCGCCGCTGAGCTTGAACAGCCAGTCGTCGTGGGCGGGTTGCCAGGCGAACTTCACGAAGCCCGGCTTGGTCACGACGCCCGCCCAGGCGCCGGTCGACTGGTGGGACACCAGACCGGGGACGGTGCCGAAGTCGGTGACGCCCGAGGCGTGTTCGAACAGTTCCTCCGCGGTCAGGGGGCGCACCCTTCGGCCCTGTCCCGCCGCCCACAGGTGCAAGAGGTAGCTGATGGCCACCTCCGCACGTGCCTCCGGCTCGTACTTCGGCTCGCCGGAGAACTTGGCCAGACGGTACTCCGGCGGGTACTTCTGGTACGCCTCCAGCCGCTCCGCGAGCGCCACTTCCGCCCGGGCCGCCGCGCGGTCGCCGACCACCTGGGCGAGGAAGGCGAGCGGGATGACGTCACGGCCGTAGAGGTGCTCCCGGTCGTTGACCATCGGCATCAGCGGCTCGCCCGCGTCGCTCATCACCCCGAGGAGGGTGCGCCACAGCTCGTCCGCGTTGGGCTGATTGGTGAGCGCTTCGGGCAACGGGCGCCCGGCAGTGATGAAGTGGGCGGCGTTTCGGCCGGACGTGCGCCACAGCTCTTCCTGGTAGTGCGGGCCGAAGGATCCGTGGTTCTCGACGATGAAGGTGTCGTACAGGTTGCGGGCGGTGTTGTCGGACACGGGGACGCCGTCGACACGGGCCGGGTTGACCAGGTCAGCCTGGGGCAGACCGGTTTCGTTGCGTGCCCAGGCGCCGAAGGCCTTGTCCCAGTCGGCGTGCCGCGCGTCGTCCGTGGCCCAGGCCAGCCCGGGGGCCAGGGACTGCGCGTAGACGCCCATCTCCTCGAGTTTGGTGTCGCCCTCGTGGCCACCGAGCAGGCCGTGCGGGGTCCAGCCGCCCGAGTTCGGGTCGTCGCCCGTGCCCAAGCCCGTGGTGTAGGCGGCCTGTTCGCGGGCGATCGTGTCGACGTTCGTCCGGGTGGCCTCATCGAGCTCGTCCCACAACAGCCGTGCGGCGAGCACGAAGTAAAGCTGGAAGGTGGTGTCGAAGAACAGCGTTCGGCCCCACTGGGTGCCGCCGGTGAGCCGGTTGGACGCGGCGAAGTGCTGGATCGTGGCTGTCGTCCGGGCCTTCAGCGTCTTCTCGTCGATTCCGGCGCGGTCGCTGTCGTAACTGCCGTGCGTGAGCAGAACCGCGTTGCCGAGCACCACGGCGAAGCCGAAGTCCTTGTCCGTGTAGTAGCCGCGGGCCTCGTCCCACTGCGTCTCGGACCAGTGGGTGTGGTTCAGCAGGACACGGTAGTAGGTCTCCGCAACGGTGTCGGGTGCCGTGCCCGGGCGTCCTTGGGCGCTCGCGATGCCGCTCCCGAGGGTGACGGGGACGGTCGCCACGAGCGCGGCGGCGCCGAGGAGTTGGACGAAACGGCGGCGATCGACATGCAGGGATGCATCGGGCACGCTGGGCGCCTTTCGATAAGACAACGTTGTCAAACGGATGACCGAAATTGTTCGTCCGGAATCGTCCCTGCGTCAAGAGGTCTGCCAGGAGTGATCGTTGCCCGATGCGGTGCGCGATGGGAGCCTTCGGCGCCGTACGACCAGGTCGGGGCCCGCAAGCGTGCCCCGTCGAGTGTCGTGCGCCGGAGATCCGTCGACAGAAGCGGGCGAATGATTCGAGGATCTCTTCGGCTGTCCTGGTCCCGGTGAACGAGGTCGAGGTCTCGTTCCGTTCCCTGACCCGCTACGGTGCTCCGACCCTTCCTCAAGTCCCGGTCGATCAATCCACTTTGTCGCAGCCGGCCCTGTCCTGGCCGCACGGCGTCCGTTGAGATGGACCTGCTTCCGCCCCGAAGGGTGGGACCCGCGGAATCCGCCGCAGTCGCTCGAAAGGCCCTTGATGACCATGCCACGCACACGCTCGTTCGTGCAGGTCGACGTGTTTTCCACGAGCCCCTATTCCGGCAACCCGGTCGCGGTCGTCCTGGACGGGACGGACCTGGCCGATGAGGAGATGCAGCGTCTGGCGCGTTGGACGAACCTGTCCGAGACCACGTTCGTGCTGCCCCCCACCGCCCCGGGGGCGGACTACCGGCTGCGGATCTTCACTCCCCAGGGTGAGTTGCCGTTCGCCGGGCACCCCACCCTCGGCTCCGCGCGCGCCTGGCTGGAGGGCGGCGGCACACCGCGGCACACCGACCACATCGTGCAGGAGTGCACCGCCGGCCTGGTCACCGTGCGCCATGGCGAGAACAACCTGTCCTTTGCCGCCCCGCCCCGTGTGCGGGAGGGGGCCCTCGACGACGACTGTCTGCACCGGATCGTGGCCGCATTCGGCATCACCCGCGACCGAGTCGTGGCCCACCAGTGGGTCGACAACGGTCCCGGCTGGGCCGTGCTCCAACTGCCCACGGCCGAGGAGGTCCTCGCCCTCGAACCCGACTTCTCCCTCATCCCGACCGCGATGGTCGGCGCGATCGGGGCCTATCCCCACGGGTCCCGACACCACTTCGAGATGCGCACCTTCGCCCCCGGGGCCGGGGTGCCCGAGGATCCCGCGTGCGGCAGCATGAACGCCGCGGTCGGCCAGTGGCTCACCTCCACCGGCGCCGCGCCCTCCTCGTACCAGGTCTCCCAGGGCACGAGACTGGGACGGGCCGCGAGCATCGAGATCACCGCCGACATGGACGGCACCGTCTGGGTCAGCGGCACCGCCACCGTCCGCATCCGCGGCACCATCACTCTCTGACCGCCCCACCGCCCTCGCTCCCGCGACGGTCGCCGGAGCGCGGGCGGCCACACGGCAGTCCGTGCGCAAGCGGCAATCCGTGCGCAGGACCACCGGGTCAGGGCGGGATCGTCATGTGGTGTCGGCGGAGAGAGTCTTCATGCTGACGTAGCTCGTCACCGTCGCAACGCCGGGCAGCGCGGCCAACTGGTTGGCGTGGAAGTCCTCGTAGGCGGGCAGGTCGGCCACCTCGACCTGGAGCAGATAGTCGAAGTTGCCGGTGATGTGGTGGCAGGCGACCACCTCGGGCAGCCGGGTGACCTCACGCTCGAACGCGACCACGTCCGCGCGGGTGTGCCGCATCAGCCGGACGCCCGCGAACACCCGCAGACCGCGGCCGATCGCGGCGGGATCGATCAGCGCCCGGTAACCGCGGATGACCCCGGCTTCCTCCAGTTGGCGCACGCGCCGCAGGCAGGGTGACGGGGACAGCCCCACCCGGGCGGCGAGCTCGCTGTTGCTGATGCGACCGTGCTGTTCGAGCACGGACAGAATCGACCGGTCCACTTCGTCCATGGCGGCAGATTATTGCTCTCGCGGCTCGTGTACCACAATCGCGCGCCTGTTGCGAGCGCAATTTACTGCCAAAGTTGCCGAGATCCGGCCTCATCGGGGCATCGCTCGGCCACGCTTCTCGGAGTCGCACCCGACGGTCCACGGAGGGCAGCCATGCCGGGCAAGAGCACCATCACCGTTCACGCCGATCGCGAAGTCCATCCCAGCCGCGCCGTGGCGCCACCCATCTACCAGACGGCGACGTTCTGGGCCGAGGACGGCGAGGCGTTCGCGCAGGTCGCCGTCGACCCTCGGGGCAAGGACTTCTACACCCGCTTCGGCAACCCGAACCACGCACAGGTCGCGGCCGTCGTCGCCGAACTGGAGGGCACCGAGGCGGCCATGGTCACCGCGTCCGGGATGGCCGCGCTCACCACGGCCGTGCTGGCCCTGGTGTCCGCTGGTGACCACGTCATCGGGCAGAAGTCCACGTACGGGGGTACGGCATCGGTGCTGCTGAAGCTGCTGCCGCGCCTCGGCGTGTCGACCACCCTGGTGGACCAGACCGACCCGGAGTCCTTCGCGAAGGCACTGACCCCGCGGACCCGTCTGATCCTGGTGGAATCCCCGAGCAATCCGCTGCTCCGGATCACCGACCTGCGCGCCGTCGCGGACCTGGCCCGCGCGCACAACGTGCTCACCATGGCGGACAACACCTTCGCCACCCCGCTGAACCAGCGACCGGCGGACTTCGGCGTCGATCTGGTCTGGCACAGCGCGACCAAGTACCTCAACGGCCATTCGGACGTCTCCGCGGGAGTGCTGGCCGGGCCGGCGAGGATCCTGGACCGAATCTGGGACGTCGGCCTGCTCACCGGTGCCACGCTCGGCCCGATCGACGCGTGGCTGCTGCTGCGCGGCATGCGCACCCTGCCGCTGCGAGTGCCGAGGCACAACACCAACGGCCTGGCGCTCGCGGAGGCGCTGAACGAGCATCCCGCGGTGTCGAAGGTGCACTATCCCGGTCTGGTGGCCCACCCGCAGCACAGACTGGCCGCCGACCAGATGAACGGATTCGGCGGTGTGCTCGGCATCGAGTTCGCCGGTGGATTCGACATGGCCGACACCTTCCTGGGCCGGCTGCGCTACCCCCGCAGGTCGGCCAGCCTCGGCGGCGTGGAATCGCTGGCCGTGCACCCGGCGTCCATGTGGCGCGGGATGCTCAGCGAGGAACAGATCGCGGAATCCGTTCCGTTGGGCCTGGTCCGGCTGGCCGCGGGCACGGAGGACACCGCCGACCTGGTCGCCGACGCGCTCGCCGCGGCGGACGCGGCGCTCGCCGAAGCTTCGACCGCGTGAGACCGTTCGCGCTGCGGCGGCGGCCCCGACCGTCGTACTCCTGCCGAGACGACAGACTCCCCGCCCTCATCACCGGCCGATGCCACGGCTGCGTCAGAAAGGCGTGAGCACCCTCGAGACCGTGCACCGCACCCCGGACACCAACCACACTTCGGCGCGCCCGGTGCACCAACAACGCTCGGACGGCCTGCCGGTGGCGTTCTCCCCTCCTCGGCTGCCGACGGCAGAAAGCCCTGACCGCCCGCGGCTGATCCGCGGCCGTGAGCGGAGCCGCAGCGGTCGCCCGGACATGACCTTGAGCAATCCGAACAAACATCTGTGAAGGAGTTTCCGATGAAGACCCTGCTCACTGGCGGCATCGTGGTCAGCATGGATCCGGCCGTCGGCGATCTCCACCGCGGTGACGTGCTGATCGAAGACGGTGTGATCGTCGAGGTGGCCGAGCGCGTCGACGCGCCGGACGCCGAGGTGATCGACGCGACCGACCGGATCGTCATGCCCGGCTTCGTCGACAACCACCGCCACACCTGGCAGACCGCGTTCCGAGGGGTCGGCGCGGACTGGACGTTCCCCGAGTGGGCGGTGGCCATGCACGGCACGGTCAAACCCCATTACCGGCCCGAGGACGTCCATACGGGCACCCTGCTCGGCCGCCTGGAAGCCCTCCACTCCGGCGTGACCACGATGCTGGACTGGTACCACGTCGCTCAGAGCCACGACCACGAGGACGCCGCCATCGCGGCGCTGCGGGACGCGCCGGGACGGTCGATCTTCTGCCTCGGTGCTGGATGGGGCACCCCCGACCCCGTCGACGCCGAGATCCGCCGCGTCCGCTCCGACCTGGCCGGGGACGGTCCTGTCACCATGGCGCTGGGGTTGCGCGGGCCCGAGGACACCAGCATGGACACCGTCGCCCGGGAGCTGAAGCTGGCGGCCGAACTCGGCCTGCGCACCAGCCTGCACATCGACGGCGGCGGGACGCGGCGCCCGGTCGCCGAGTTGCGCGCGCACGGTCTGCTGCGGGACACCACCACGTTCGTGCACGCCAACGGGATCAGCGACGAAGAGCTGCGGATGCTCGCCGACGCGGGCAGTTCGGTGTCGATCAGCCCGGACGTCGAGCTGAAGATGGGGTTCGGATCGCCGATCACAGGGCGGGCGTTGGCCGCCGGCCTGCGCCCGACGCTGTCCGTCGACGACGTCCCGTCGGTCGGCGGCGACCTGTTCTCCACCATGCGAACCGCCTTCGCCGTGCAGCGCGGCCTGGACGGGGGCCTGCGCTCCCGGGACCTGCTGGAGTTCGCCACCGTCGACGCCGCCCGGTCGTGCGGGCTCGACGCCCGAACGGGCAGCATCACGCCCGGCAAGGACGCCGACATCATCCTGCTGCGCGCCGACGACCTGACCGTGTTCCCGGTCACCGACCCCGCCGCGACCGTCGTCAGCGCCGGCCACCCCGGCCTGGTGGACACCGTCCTCGTCGCCGGCCGCGTGGTCAAACGCGACGGCACCCTGGTGGGCGTGGACCTTGCGGCGCTGAGGACTCGACTGCTCGAATCACGCGACCGGATCGCGGCGGCCGCCGGCATCCCGCTCGACGGCACATGGCGCCCACGGCCGGAATCGAAGGACACGCACTGAACTCGTGAGCGGCTGTGGCCTTACCCCGCCGACGCTGAGACTGTTGGTCGGCGGGGAAGGTCTATTGGCCTGTCTCACCGATCCCGGCCGCGCTCCGACGGCCCGCCAGGACCGGGAGGGCCGCACCGTCCGCTACGCCGGCGACACCGGTACCCGGCGCCGCGGCTGCACGGTCAACCGTGCCGCCGCCCGAGGCGGTGAGACCCATGCACGCTGTATCGATGTGGGTACTCCCCCTTCCCGTCACGACCGAGGCCTGACATACGTGTCGCCGGGAGCGCCCCGACAACACC
The DNA here is from genome assembly GCF_012273515.2 of Streptomyces sp. RPA4-2. Lineage (NCBI taxonomy): Bacteria > Bacillati > Actinomycetota > Actinomycetes > Kitasatosporales > Streptomycetaceae > Streptomyces > Streptomyces sp. RPA4-2. Next base: position 9,835,209 of record NZ_CP050975.2, on the reverse strand, counting down.
GGCTGCGGCTTCGATGTCGCGGTCATCGACGCGCCCGGTCACGGCGACCCAAAGCAGTCGCAGAAGGTCCGCCAGGCCCCGAACTCCTCGGGCATCCACCGCCGTTGGCTGGCCGTGCGGAACCGCCGGACGACGCCGTCGAACTGTTCGCGTAGACCACACTGACCGTTCTTCCGGCCGCAGCCGTCGCAATGCTCCGCGGGCCGGCCAAAGGGCGTAGCCATCACCCACAGCAACGTGGGTCACTTCGTCGCATGGGCCAACCGCCATTTCGGACTGCGGCCCGGCGACCGGATCTCGTGCCAGTTGCCACTGCACTTCGACGGTTCCCTCTGGGACGTGTTCGGAGCGCTGTCCGCCGGAGCGGAACTGCATCTGCTCTCCAGGCGGAGGAACCTGCTTCCGAGCACGGTCGCGGAGTTCATCAGGGAATCGCGGTTGACCCAGTGGCTCACCGTGCCTTCGGTGATGACGTCGATGGCCGGTCTGGACGTGGTGGCCCAAGGAGACTTTCCGGAGCTGCGAAGGGTGTTCTGGGGCGGGGACGTCCTCTCGCTCCCCGCTCTGAGGTACTGGATGGCGCGCCTGCCCCACGTGCGGTTCACGAACATGTACGGCCCGACGGAGACGACCATCGTGTCCAGTTGCCACACCCTGGCGACGATTCCCGACGGGGACGCAGCGGCCGTACCGATCGGCCGACCGGTACCCGGCAAGTATTTCCAGGTGCTGGACGGCGACATGCGTCCTGCTCGGCCGGGCACAGTCGGCGATCTCCATATTTCCGGCGCCGGACTCACACCCGGCTACTGGCGTGACCCGGCGCTGACGGAAAAGTCCTTCGTCGAGTGGCCGCCCGGGTCAGGCACGCGCTGGTACCGGACCGGCGACCTGGCCAGGGAGGACGGCCAGGGAGTGTTCCACTTCCACGGGCGTGCGGACCGTCAGATCAAGTCGAGCGGTCACCGTATCGAGTTGGACGAGGTCGCGGCCGCGCTGCGGGACCTGCCCGGGCTGAAGGACATCGCCGTAGTCAGCGTCCCGGCCCCCGGCGCCGAGGGAAACCGGATCTGTGCGGCCTATGTCCCACTGCCCGGCTCCGGGCCCACCCCCGCACAGCTACGAACCGCCCTGGCGGCGAAACTGCCGCAGTACATGCTTCCCTCGCAATGGCGTGCCTATGAATCCCTGCCGTTGAACGCCAACGGAAAGATCGACCATCTCGCAGTCCGGCAGGCTTTTCTCAACGAGAGGATTGGGTGAGAAATGAACAGATATTCCGAGCAGGAAGAGGTCAGCCGCATCATACTGGAAAACCTGCGGGACAAACTGTTCCTGGAGGGAGTGACAGCCGATACGAACCTCGTTGAGTCCGGTAAAATCGATTCCGCCGGATTCATTCGACTGTTCGTTGTCCTGGAGGAAGAGTTCGAGATCGAGGTCACTGCACACGACCTGTCCTTGGACCGTTTCCAGTCAGTCCGCAGCATCAGCGAATTCGTGATCGAGAAGCGGCGCCAGAACAGCGGGAGCGGAATCTCCATGGAGGCGGATCGGGCATGAGCGACTACCGGATCACGAGATACACGCCGCATGACCGGCAAGCCGTTGTCCAGTTCCAGGAGATGCTCTGGCAGGGCGGCCCCCAGGGAAACTCCTCGTATCTCGACTGGAAGTTCGCCCACAACCCGTACCTGGGTGACCGTTACGTCACCTTGGCATGGGAAGAGAGCGAACTCGTAGGCATGCTCGGAGTCTTCGGATCGTCCTGGGAGGTCGACGGCCACGGCAAGGTGATGTTGCCGTGTCTTGCCGACACGGTGGTGGCCCCCGCCCACCGGGGTGGACCGCTGTTCGGGCTCATGCTGGAGTGGCTCATCGACCGACTGCACGCCGACGGGGTGCCGTGGCTGCTCGACTTCGGCGACCAGCCGGCCGGACCGGCCATGCTGATGAACGGCTGGACGGCGGTCGGACCCTGGCCGGTCGCCGGCGCCGAGCGCGGGGCGCCTGCGAAGCCCCAGGTTGCGTGGGAAGACCTGGAGGCCGTTCGAGGTTCCCGGTCGGGAGCGGTCATCAGGCCCCTCGCGACCAGCTCGCCCGAGTTGCCGAAGCTGGCCTCCAAGCTTGCCACCCGCGGCAGTGTTCGGGTGGTCCGTGACGAGGAGTACTTCGGCTGTCGAGCCGCGAACCCGCTGGCTCGGTACTTCCACCTCGTGGCGGATTCGAACGGGACGGTCGGATACCTGATCGCGCATCGCACTTCAGTGGACACCGATGACGGCCCCACCCCGACCACGATCGTGGAGTGCGAGGCTGTGGACGACGACATCTGGTGCGACCTGATCGAGGCGGCTCTGGCCACGGTGCCGGGGAAGGTGGTGACCATGTGGGTGCGCGATCTGCCCCCGTCCCGCATACACGGGATCGAGTCACTCGGCCTCTCGCTGACAGAACCGACCGGGCGGTTGAGCCAGGACATCCACCTGCCCAAGCTCGTGATGCGCTCCACCGGTGTGCTGGACGGCCACGCGTCACCGCTCACCACCCTGAGCTCCCCGTCGGTATGGGACATGCGCGGTGTCTCGGGACGCGGCTGGCGTTGAGACCGGCCGCGGGCGCCGCCAACTGCTCAGGCCGAAGGAGTTACGGAGGGAACCGGCATGAACGACGTGCTGGATTCCTTCACCGGTATGCGCACAGCGCCGTCACGGCCGTCGAGTTGAGGGCAAGTCTCTTCCTCACACCCAGGACCAGGTTCGGGCGCGGAGCACCTTGAGCAAGCAGGGCTTCAGCAACGCAGAGGTGAGCGCATCCGTGCTCGCGAAGCAGGGGGCCCGGACAAGACGACCACTCCCGACAGAGTCCTGGCCACCACGCTCCGCCCGCGCAACCAAGTCGCCGGCCGGATGCGCCGCCTCGACGAAATTGCCGGCGGCGGACCAGGCGGCCTCCGGCCGGATTGGCTAGCTGTTCGGGGCGTCGAAGCGCACCGAGCGCACTTCGAGCTGGTCGGTGGCCGGGTTGCCGTGCGCGCGGAGCCGCCACTGGTCACCCGTGCAGCTCGAACCGCGGTAGACGGTCACGGGGGTGTCGGTCTGGTTGTGCGGACCGTAGCCCGCGGGCACGTCGTCCTCGCCGACCGCGTAGAGATTGATGCACTTGCCGCTGTGCGGGTCGTGCAGGGTCACGCGCTCCTCGTGCCCGAGGCCGGTGACGTACTTGTAGGTGAAGTCTCCCGTGGCCGACAGGGCGGAGCCCGGCAGCGCGAGGACCAGGGCGAAGGCACCGAAGGCGGCGGCGACGGTGTTGCGGATTTTCATGGTGGGGTGGGTCCCTTCCGAAGATGATCAAAGGATGCTGCGGGCCCGACCCTAGGAGCACCGCCCCGAGGCGAATCGATCCGCCGCGGCCGTCCCCCGCGGCGCGTCCACGCAGCACCACCCGTTCGGGCCATTGCTGCCGGACAAGCCGACGAACGGTGCGTCAGCCAGCCAGCGGCGTGGCCACGCCGGCGCTGGTCCCGCCTCGGCAACGACCCGAACGCATGGGCAACGAACTCCGTCAGCTCACCCCGGAGCCGCTCCACTTCCCTCCGGCCTCACGCGGATGCCCACCAGACGAGATCACTCGACGTAAGGGAGTCCTCCTGGGGCCTGTTGTGAAAGTGACTCGTGGGGAGATCCATCGCGGCGGTGGGAGCCCGGATGGCGAACGGCGATGCTACGGAGTTCCCCCAGGGGTAGCTCCCGCTGCGATGAGGAGATCGGCAGTTTCGGGATGGGGGCCGCGGATCGCCCACTTCAGGGGGGACCAGCCCGTGCCGTGATCCTCGTGAAGGTTCGCATCAGCGCCGTGCGCCAACAGTTCGCGCACTGTTTCGGTGTGCCCCCAGCAGGCGGCCGCGCACAAGGGCGTCCCCTCCGCGCCGAGTCCGCTGCTCTCGGCGTTCGGAGAAGCCCCAGCCGCCAGAAGCAGACGGACGATCTCGGTCTTCCCGTTCACGGATGCCTCATACAGAGGGGTGGTGCCCTCACTGTCCGCTCGGTCCGGGTCGAGTCCAGCCCGCAGAAGCGCCTTCACGACGGCAGTGTCATCCCTCGGAATGGCTTCGAAGAGACGTCGGGAGAGCTTCTTGTGCCGCCGCTGGTTCATGGGGGCCGAGGCTAGCGACCGGATGCGTCGCGGGGCCAGTCATATCCACTCGTTGACGGCCGCGACCAGCGCGTGACCTCGATCGACTCTCGCAACGGGCCCTGCTCCGACGCGCTCCGATGAGAACGTGATCCACGTTCCGGTCAAACTGGCGAGGTCGGCGAGGACTTGTCACAGACCGTTCTGGTCGAGGAGGCGCATCAGGTTCCGCTTGCGTTTCTGGTCGGCACGCAGAGCGGCGAGGTACGCGGTGAACTCGTCTTCGGTGCCCAGGTGGTGATGGCAGTCGCGCACGCTCAGCAACAGGCCGGCCAGTCGCTCGTAGACGGCGTTGCCCGTCTGGTTCATGAGCGGTTCGATCAACCGTAGGTAGACCTCGAGCGCGTCGGCAGAACGGACGGAACGGGCCTGGTCGGCGAGGGCGCGCCACTGACGGTCGTGCGCACGCGTTTCGGCCGCGGCCTGCCAGGCAGCGTCGATGTCCCCGTCGTCGAGCAGGGCATCGACCAGGACCGGTCCGCCGTACCAGGACGGCTGTCGCTGCCCGGCGTCGGCGCGCAGCAGCACGAGCGCCCCTTCCCGCTCTGCTTGCCAGCAGCCCGTCGCCTGTGCCGCCGTGCGCAACTGCTGGTACGTGACCAGGGAGCGGCTGGTGGCGAACTGGACGCGGCGCAGGGCGACGGCGTCGAGCAGCCGGTCGGCGCGGGTGTAGCGGTCGCAAAGGTAGTCGATCAGGGCGACGTCGGGGGTGACGTCCTCGTGCGTTTCCGCAATGCCGCGTTCCGCCCACCGCAGGGCCTCCTCCGGACGGCCGGCGGTGTCCAGTTCGCGGGCGACGGTCAGGTGGGTACTGCCGTCCGGGGCGGGGTCGGCCGCGTGCACCGCTACCCAGCCGTCCACGTCTCCTTCCGCCCTGGCCAGCCGTTCCATGAGGTACTTCTCAGCCCGGCCGGTGCGGTTGCGGCGCCATGCCGCAGCGGCCAACTCCCCTACCCGGTGCATCCCTTGTGCGCCGAGGACTTCCTCGTAGTCGAGGGGACCGATGCCGGTGAGATCGTCCAGGTCACTGAGCAGATGGCCGACCAGCCACCGCGCGGTCTCGTCCGAGTCGGGGCTTGCCGCGCGGCAAGCGTCGTGGTGGGCCTCGGCGAGCGCGGCCCCGATTCGGCCCAGGTGACCGTCGGAGTCGTCGATGGTCTCCTGCGCCTCGCTCAGCAGGCGCATCGCCTCCCGGGACAGGGAGATCGCGTCCGCGGGCCGCCCGGCGGCGGTCAGCGCGGCGATCGCGGACGCCGCCTGAGAGGCCTGTTCGCCGTAGGCACGGGCATCGGTGTACTCCACGTAGCCGTACCGTGCGAAGGGGGCGGTGTCGAGGAGTTCACGGATCCAGGCGCGGACCTCGACCAGGTCTCCGCTGGCGCTCGCCGCCCGCAGCTCCAGTCGACGCGCCAACTTCCGGTCCTGCGCGACCTGTTCCCTCACCAGGGCGAGCAGCACGTTCTTGGGGAGCGCACCCAGCCACGCGTCCAACTCCTGGGCACGAGTCCTTGCCTGTCCGCGCTTCCTCGGCACCGCCTCCGGCTCGGCGAGTACGGCCAGGCCCAGGGCGACCAGGTGCTTACAGAAGTTGCCCTCCATGCCGTACGGGCATGCGCACTCCCCGGCAAGGCCATCGGGCTCGTCCAGGGTCAGCTCCACCTGGTAGGCGTCCGTCCCCTGGACGGTGGCCGTGATCCAGCCGTCGCCGACCTCCACGGCGGTCACCGCGGCCAGATAGGCTCGGCCCCGCTCGAAGGAACGTGGCCCGGCCAGCGTCCGCAGGTCGTCCTCGTCGAAGTCCAAGTCCTGTGCCACAGAAGCATTCAACCGGAAGAGCGGAGCGACCGCCCTCGATCAGAGCCCGCGGTTCCGCCGGCCGGTCATGGCCGAAGCGCCACCGCGGGTTGCGGCCCTCTTTCATGGCCTTGGCTCTGGGCTCGAAGGCTCCGGACTCGAAGACGTCCTTGGCGGCCTTGGCCACCGGTCCTGGTCGACCTGACCAACAGTATCGATCACGAGGGTGCACTTGGCCGGGCTCGGCTCCGGCCGCCTCTACCCGCCTTCCCAGCTGGCGGAGTTGGCCTACTCACCTTCTCTCCTGCTCGGCGGAGCACGTACAACCGCCCCGGAGGAGCAAGGAGGATCGCCGCCGAACCCGCTAGCGTGCGGTCGCCCGGTCAGCCTCCCTGGTCCCGCCCTCCGCAATTGTCACAGGCGCGGTCTTGAGGATGCGGGCGGTGACACTGGCCGTGACACAGAAGGCCACCGGCAGGAAGAAGGTGAGATTGAGCGGGACGACCTCGGTCAGCGGCCCGATCACCGCGGGTCCGGCGAGCATGCCGAGGTATCCGAGGCCGGACACCCGGGAGACGTTGGCTCCGGCTGCGGCAGGGTCGGTATGGCCGGCGGCGCTGAAGAGCTGGGGGATGCAGCCGGACAGACCGGCGCCGAAGACGGTCCAGCCGGCCAGGGCCATGGGGACGTTGGGCGCGAGTGCCGCCAGGGTCATGCCGAGTGCGGCGAGGGCCGATCCGTAGCGCAGTACGGCGACCGTGCCCAGGCGTGCGGCCACCCGGTCGGCGAGGAGTCGGCCGGTGGTCATGGCGGTGGCGTAGGCGCCGTAGGCCAGGGCGGCGGTCGAGGCGGGCGCGTCGAGCACGTCCTTGAGGTGCAGCGCGCTCCAGTCGTTGGCGACGCCCTCACAGAGCATGAGTGCGAAGGCGAGCGCGGCGAGTATCCAGATGCGTGGGGGCGTCCTGCGCCGGGCTTTGACGGCCTGGGGCGCGGCGACGGCGGCGGCGAGGTCACGGGCATGGTCCTGGCGAAGCAGGGCGGGCGCGGCGAGGGCGGTGGCGCCCAGGCTGAGCAGTGCCATGGCACCCAGGGTGGTGGCCGGGCTCCAGCCTCGGGTCAGGGTGAGGGCGCCGACCAGCGAGGCAGCCACACCGCCGATGGAGAAGAGGGCGTGGAAGGCGGACATGACGGGTCGCTGGTAGCCGCGCTCGACCTGCACGGCGTGGGTGTTGATGCTCACGTCCAGACAGCCGCTGGAGAAGCCGAACACCGCGAGTGCCGCGCCCAGTGTCCAGACGTCGGTGGCCAAGCCCGGCAGAACCAGGGCCGCGCTGCACAGCACGGCGCTCGCAGGGACGACCGTGCGGGCACCGAAGCGGTCGGTGAGCGGGCCGATGAGCTGCATGCCCGTGAAGGCGCCGGCGCCGAGCAGCAGCAGGAGCCAGCCGAGCACCGCGTGGCTGATGCCGACGCGCTGCTCGATGGCGGGGATGTGGACGATCCACATCCCCATGTCGAAGCCGACGATGGCGAAGAAGGCGAACGTGGCCAGTCGGCCGGCCTTCAGGGTTTTGTTCATGCGAACGAACATAACGAACAACCTCGATGTTCGAAAGGTTGCGTTGCGATCGCCGGAGGTGGTCTTATGGAGGCATGATGAGCGCAGAGCGGCTGAAGAAGATCGCCGATGCCGTGAGGGAGACCGGTCGCCTGAGCGTCGCGGAACTGGCCGAGCTCACGGGCGCCTCGGAGATGACCATCCGCCGCGACCTGGAGGTCCTGGCCGATCAGGGGGTCCTGGAGCGATACCGCGGCGGGGCCCGAAGCCTGCTCCTGCGCGGCGAGGAGCCGCCGTTCGCCCTCCGGGCCCAGGACGGCCTGGAGGTCAAGCGGCGGCTCGCCGTCGAGGTCGCCGCGCTGATCGCGGACGGCGAGTCGGTCGTCGTCGACAGCGGCACCACCTGTCTGGAAGTCGCCCGCGCCCTCCATCAACGCCGGCTGACCGTCGTGCCGCTGTCGCTGCACGCGGCCAACGCGCTGACCGGCGCCCCCCAGTTGAAACTCCTGCTGCCCGGCGGGGAACCACGTGTCGGTGAACTGGCACTGACCGGCCCGCTGACCGAGGCGTCGCTGGCCGCCCTGCGTTTCGACACCGCGGTCATCGGGTGCTGCGGCCTGACCGTCGCGGACGGCCTCACCGCCTACGACCTCGCCGACGCCGCGATCAAGCGCGCCGCGATCGCCTCGGCCCGTCGTGTCATCGCCGTCACCGAGGCCGCCAAACTCTCCCGCACCGCTCTCGCTTTCGTCACCCCGGCCTCCGCCCTGCACGCCGTCGTGACGGACCGGTCCGCCCCCGACGACGAGACCGAGGCGCTGGCCGCGGCCGGTGTCGCCGTACGGATGGTGTGACCTGTCGATCTCCGCGAGCGAGCCGTGGACCTCGCACGAAGTCCCCACCAGAACGGACTGGTTGCGTCCAGGGCCCACGTACACGACCGCATGTACTCATCCCGGGCTGTAAGTACTTTGCGATAGCTTGTCGACCCCGCCCCGAAGCGGAGAGAAAGCATTCACGACGACGACTCCCGCAGTCGGCGCAGAGCGTCCGCCCGCCCCGGGCACCGAGCGCGGCGCGGCGCTGACGGAACTCGCCAGGGCCGCCTACAGCCCCAGCGCCGCCGACGCGCGACTTCGCGGACGCGCCACGCGTCATCAGGGAGCCCTGTCGCTCACGCACGCCCGCGCTCTGCGCGTCCTCGCGGAACAGGGCCCGCTCTCGGTTCGCCGACTCGCCGACAGGACGGAAACGACCAGCGCCGGCGCCACTCAGCTTGTCACCGCACTCGTCAAGGCCGGCTACGTCGTCAAGGAGCCCGACCCGGACAATCGTCGTGCCGTCCTCGTGACGCTCACCCCATCAACGGGCTGATGCGCACCGTGGGCGGCAGCCTCTCGGGGGCCGTCACCTCATTGGTCCTCTCCACCCGCCTCGACCACCGCACCGGACAGCCCACACTGGCCGGTTACCACACGGTGTTCACCGTCCTCGGAGTCGTCTGCGTCGCGGCGGCCGCGCTCGCCGTCGGCCGGACACGCACCGGACGTCACGGCAGGAACAACCTCCCGGGTCCCCTGTCGAAGACCGGCGTCGCCACGCCTCGAACCCCGCTGGCCCACAACGCGCCGAGCCGCTGGCCCAGCGCGAGCCACCACGACGGAACCTCACACTCCCATCCGGTCCGCGAGAACCGGCACCCGAACCGGGGCCCTCACAACACTCGTCGTCTACGTCCCAGCCACGTCTGCGCGATGACCACCACGGCCAAGAAGGCGCCGCTGACGACCTGTTGGTACGCCGAGTCCAGTGAACCGATCTGGTTGATGACGTTCTGGATGACCTTCAGCAGCAGAACACCCACCAGCGAACCGCTGATGAAGCCGAACCCTCCGGTGAGCAGCGTGCCGCCGATCACCACCGCGGAGATCGCCTCCAGTTCCATGCCGGAGCCGAGGATCGTCACGCCCGACACCAGCCAGGCCGCGTTGAGTGCCCCGGCGAGCCCCGCGCAGAGCCCGGAGAGCGTGTAGACGGAGATCTTCGTACGGGCCACGGGGGCGCCCATCAGCGCCGCCGCGTCCTCGTTACCTCCGACCGCGTAGACGTACTGGCCGAAGCGGGTACGCCGGAGCACGACCGCGCCGAGCACGAACAGTGCGACGGTGATCCACACGGGGATGCCGATACCGAGCAACGTGTCCTGGCCGAGCTTCGCGAAGAACGAGTCCTTGTCCACGAGATACGTCGTCGAGCCCTCGTCGGTGACGGAGAGCAGGATGCCCCTGGCCCCCAGCATCGCCGCCAGCGTGACGATGAACGGAGCCAGTCGCGAGCGGGCTATCAGCAGGCCGTTGACCAGCCCGATCAGTCCGCACACGGCGAGCGGGAGCAACAGCGCCACCGCCGTTCCGTACTGCGATCCCCAGGCTGCCAGCACCCCGCCGAGGGCGAAGAGCGAGCCCACCGACAGGTCGATGCCGCCGGTGACGATGACGAAGGTCATACCGAGCGCGACCACCGCGAGGAACGCCGAGGAGAGCGCCATGTTCTCCAGGTTGTCGCCGGTCAGGAAGGTGTCGAAGCTGAGCGACGCCGCGATCATCGCGACGACGAGGGTGACCAGGGCGCCGTGCTGCTGGGCCAGCGCGCTGAGCCGCTCGGAGCGGGTGGCGCCGGGCGGATCGTCCTCGGCCGTGCTCTTGGCGCTCACCGGAGTGTCCACGTCGGTCGTCATCGCTTTCCTCGTTCCCGTGCCGCGTAGACGGCGAGGACGATCACCACGGCCTGGGCGATCTGGGTCCACGACGGCGGCAGATCGTGCTTGATCAGCGTGGTGGTGAGCAACTGGATCAGGACGGCGCCCGCGACCGTGCCGCCGATGCGGACGCGGCCTCCGCTCAACGGGGTGCCGCCGACCACGACCGCGGTGATCGCGGAGAGTTCCATCAGGTTGCCGAGCGAGGTCGGGTCGCTCGCGGTCAGGCGGGCGGTGGCCAGCACGCCCGCGATCGCGGCGAGGACGCCGGAGCAGACGTACACCAGGATCAGCACGCGGCGCACCGGCAGTCCGGCGAGCCGCGCGGCCGCGCGGCTGTCCCCGATGGCGAGGAGTTGCCGGCCGAAGGTGGTGCGGCGCACGACGAAGGCGACGAGCAGCGCCAGGGCGGCGGCGATCAGCACGAGATACGGGACGCCCAGGACATCGCCCGAGCCGAGTGACGCCATCGCCGGGTCGTGGACGTCCTTTAGCTGAGGAAGGAGTACCAGGGCAAGGCCGCGCCCGGCGACCATCAGAGCGAGCGTCGCGACGATCGGCTGGACGCCGACGAAGGCGATGAGCGAGCCGTTCGCGACACCGATCACGGCACCGCCCACGAGGGCGATCAGGATGGCGATCCAGGGCCCGTAGCCGAGGTAGAGGGACAGGAGCGAGGTGGACAGGGCCATGACCGAGCCGACCGCCAGGTCCACGCCCTCACTGCCGATCGCCAGCGCCATGCCGAGCGCCACGATCAGGACGGGGGCGACCTGGACGGCCTGGGTGCGGAAGTTCTCGGTGGACAGGAAGTGGGGGGTGAGGACGGTGTTGGCCAGGAAGAGGACCACGACGCCGAGGTAGACGCCGTACTCCTGGAGCAGGCGCAGCAGTCGGTCGCGGTCCGCGGTCACCCGGCCCAGGGTCAGGTCAGTCATCGTGGCCTCCCGGGCCGGTGCCGGTACCCGTGTCCGCGGGTGCGGCGGCTATGGCGCGCATCAGCCGGTCCTCGGTGACGGCGTCGCCGGTCAGTTCCTCGACGACCGCGCCGTCCTTGAGGACGATCACCCGGTCGCTGCCTTCGATCAGTTCCTCCGGGTCCGAGGAGATGAGGAGGACGCCGAGTCCGTCGTCGGCCAGTTCGTCGATCAGTTTCTGCACCTCCGCCTTGGCTCCGACGTCGATGCCCCGGGTCGGCTCGTCGAGGAGCAGGACCTTGGGCTGCATGGCCAGCCAGCGGGCCAGCAGGACCTTCTGCTGGTTGCCGCCGGACAGTTCGCCCACCTTCTGGTGGGGGCCGGCCGCCTTGATGCGCAGCCGCTTCATGAAGGTCTCGACGATCCGGTCGATGCGTGCCTCGTCGACCAGGCCGAAGCGTGAGAGGCCCGGCAGCGCGGCGAGCGCGATGTTCTCGCGGACCGAGAGGCCCGACACGATGCCTTCGGCCTTGCGGTCCTCGGGGAGCAGGCTGATGCCCGCGCGGATCGCGGCGGGGGTCGAGCCGGTGCGTACGCGCACGCCCGCCACCACGACCCGCCCGGAGTCGGTGGGCAGTGCGCCCGCGATGGCCTTGGCGGTCTCGGTACGGCCCGACCCGAGCAGGCCGCCGAGCCCCACCACCTCGCCGGGACGTACCGAGACCGACACCCCGTCCAGTTTGTGACGCACAGTCAGTTGTGTTGCCTCCAGGACGGGTTCGGTCGCGGTTTCATGGCTGCCCGCGAACTTGGTGAGGCCGTCCTCGCGTACGTCCGTGATCTCCCGTCCCAGCATCAGCGCCACGAGCCTCAGCCGGTCGAGCTCGGCGATGCGGCCGGTGTGCACGACCTCGCCGTCGCGCAGCACGGTGACCGCGTCGCAGATCTCGTACAGCTCGTCGAGCCGGTGACTGACGTAGATCACCGCGATGCCCCGCTCGCGCAGCATCCGGATCACCCCGAACAGGGTCCGGACCTCGCGCGGTTCGAGTGAGGAGGTCGGTTCGTCCATGACGACCACGCGGGCGTCGACGGAGACGGCGCGGGCGAGGGCCACCATCTGCTGTGCGCCGACGCCCAGTTCACGCAAGGGACGGCGTACGTCGACACGCAGCCCGAGCTCGCGCAGTGCCTCGTCCGCGTCCCGGTGCATGCGCCGGAAGTCGATCAGGCCCAGCCGGTTGCGGGGCTCGCGGCCGAGGAAGAGGTTGCGGGCCACGGTCATCAGCGGGACGAGGTTGACCTCCTGGTAGATGGTGGAGATTCCCGCGTGCTGCGCGTGCAGCGGGGTGGCGAAGCGGACCGGGGCGCCGTTGTACGTCACTTCTCCCTCGTCGGGCTGGTAGACCCCGGTGAGGACCTTGATGAGGGTCGACTTGCCCGCGCCGTTCTCGCCGATGAGTGCGTGCACCTCCCCGGCGCGGGCCCTGAAGTCCACCTGGGAGAGGGCCTTCACGCCGGGGAAGGTCTTCGACAGACCGGTGACCGACAACATGTCAGTAGGCCTTGCCCAGGTCCGACTTGGCGTTGGCCGTGGTGTACTCGCTGTCCTGGATGACGATGTCCTGGGCGACCTTCTCCCCCTTGGTGAAGGTGTCCAGGGTCTGGAAGGCGAGCGGTCCGAAGCGGGGGTTGGACTCGACGACGCCGTCGATCCAGCCGTCGACGATGCCCTGGACAGCGTTGCGGGTGCCGTCGATCGTCACGATCTTCACCGCGCCCGGCTGCTTGCCGGCCCCCTTGAGGGCGTTGACCGCCCCGAGTCCCATCTCGTCGTTCTCGGCGTAGATCCCGGTGATGCCGGGCTTGGACTGGATGAGGTTCTCGGTGACCGACTGGCCCTTCTCCCGGGCGAATTCGCCGGTCTGCTTGAAGACGATCTTGAGGCCGGGCGCCTTCTCCTTGACGCGCTCCTCGAAGCCCTTGGTGCGCTCGGTCGTCACGTTGTTGCCCGCGGCGCCCAGCAGGATGGCGATCTCACCCTTGCCGCCGGTCGCCTCGATCATCCGGTCCGCGGCCCGTTTGCCCTGCTCCACGAAGTCGGAGCCGATGAAGCTCACGTAATCCTTGCAGGCGGCGGCGTTGATCTTTCGGTCGATGGTGATGATCGGGATGTGCTTGGCGGAGGCCGAGCGCAGGACCGGCTCCCAGCCGTCCGAGTTGAGCGGTGCGATCACCAGGAGGTCGGCGCCCTTGGCGATGAGGTCCTGGACGTCGCTGATCTGCTTGGAGAACTGCGACTGGGCGTTGGCCGTCAGCAGCTTCACGCCCCGCTGCTTCGCCTCGGCCTTGATCGACGCCGTCTCGGCGATCCGGAAGGGGTTGGCCTCCTTCTCGGACTGGGAGAAGCCCACGGTGGCCGTCTTCAGGTCGGTCTTCGGTGCGCCGTAGGCGTCTATGGCGCAGGTCGGGCCGGAACCGGTGGACGGCGAGGCGACGACCTGGCCCGAGTCGCCCTGGCTGGTGGAGCTCTTGTCCTTGCCTGCGGAGTCGTCCTCCGACTTCGCGCATCCGGAGACGAGCGCGAGGCTCGTGACGAGGCCGGTGGCGAGGAGGGTCCTGGCGGAGGTGCGGTGACGAGGTGCGATCGGCTTCATGGAGTCCCCAAACGGCGCGGCCCCGGCGCTGAGAGCGCTCCCGGGGATGATCGGCTCTTGCGGTCAACTCGGTGTACACGTCGTTCCGGGGAGGTTTTTACATCGTTGGAAGGAGGCTGTAAAGCCTTCGGTCCGAAATCCCGTCAGCGCCGCCCCAGGGTGCTCTCGCGCTCCACGAGCCGGAAATCCGCGGTCAGTTCACGTCCCCCGGGCTCGGTACGGCCCGACAGGCTGCGCAGCAGGGAGGCCACCGCCATCCGGGCGATGGCCTGCTTGTCCGGCGAGATCGTCGTCAGTGTGACGGCACCGAACCGCCCCTCCTCGATGTCGTCGAAACCGACCACCGCCACGTCCCACGGCACCCGCAGACCGCGCTCGTGCAGCACCCGCATCGCACCGATCGCGACCAGGTCGTTGTACGCGAAAACGGCGTCCGGACGCACCCCGGAATCCAGCAGCCGGGCCATCCCCCGCGCGCCCTCGTCCCGGTCCCAGCCGCCGACCGGCACCACCAGGTCGTCGGGCGCGGGCACCCCGGCCTCCGTCAGCTCCTCGCGCCAGCCCGCCAGTCGCAGATGAGCCGGCCGGTTGGCCGAATCCGTACGGGCCCCCAGATAGGCGATCCGTGAGCGTCCGCGGCTCAGCAGATGGCGTACCGCGCTGCGCGCGGCCGCCACGTTGTCGATCGCGATGTGGTCGTAGGGCAGTTCGTACTCGCGCTCGCCGAGCAGCACGAGCGGCACGTCGTCGGCGCGGGAGCGCAGATCCTCGGCCTCCAGCTCCAGCGGGCTGAGGATCAGACCGTCGATCACATTCGCCCGGAACCCCTGGCTGACCAGTACCTCCTGCTCCCGGTCGCCCCGCGTGTGGTCGAGAAGCACGGTGAACTCGTGCTCGGCGGCGGCGTCGACGACGGCTCCGGCCAGCTCGGCGAAGTAGGGGTTGCCCAGCTCGGGGATGGCGAGCGCGATGATGCCCGTGCGGCCCTTGCGCAGATGGCGCGCCGTGAGGTTCGGCCGGTAGCCCAGCTCGTCGATGGCCTCCTGGACCCGGGCCCGCATGGCCGGGGTGACGTGCGGATAGTTGTTCACGACGTTCGAAACCGTCTTGATCGAGACGCCGGCGCGCTCCGCGACGTCCTTCAGGCTGACCCGCAAGGGATCTCCTCTCCATCGATGTGCGCCTCTGCCACCAGGCCGTTTGTCATGACCCTGGACAGAGGCCGGGACCCGTGCTGTGATGCCAACTCCCGTTCCTTCCAACGTTGTACAGACTGAAGCAACGAGCCGCCACCCTTCCTCAGCCAAGGAGGATCCGTGCGCATCAGAAGACTCCGAACCCAAATGGCACTCCTGCTCGTCGCCGTGCTCGGCTTCGCGGGACTCACCGCCGCCCCGGCCGCCACAGCCGCCGGCGACCCCGTGGAGGTCCACGGCCTGAAAGGCGAGTACTACACCCAGTCCGCCCCCGGCGCCTTCGACTTCCACGAGCTGAAGGCCACCGGATTCGACACCAACCTCGACTTCGACAACCTGGAGCCGCGACTCGCCTTCGCCACCGGACAGTCGGACGACGTCAACGTCCGCTGGACCGGCCGGATCGTCCCGGAGAAGACCGGCGCCCACACCTTCTCGATCATCGGCGACAACGGCTTCCGGCTGTGGGTCGACGGGCACCTCGCCATCGACCACTGGGTCGACGACTGGGACCGGGAACAGACCTCCCAGCCCCTCGACCTGACCGCCGGACAGGCCTACGACATCAAGGTCGAGTACTTCGAGCACTTCGGCGGCTCCAACCTCCACCTGCGCTGGACCCCGCCGGGCGGCACCAAGACGGCCGTCCCGCAGTCGGCGCTCCGGCTGCCCGACGGATATGCCTACGACGGTGCCATCGCCACCACGGTCCAGGGGGACGGCCGTACCCTGCGCCTCGACTTCGCCCAGGCCCTGACCGCACCCCCGGCAGGTCTCACCGACCATGTCGAGGCGGTCATCGGCGGCGCCAAGTGGCCCCTGTCCACGGCGAAACTGGACCCCGCCGACCCGAAGTCCCTGCTCGTCCGTCTGAAGGAACCCGTCGTCGGCAACAAGACCGGCACGGCCCGAGGCACGGCCGACCTGCGCTACGACGGCAAGGGCGGCCTCTCCGGCACGAACGGCAACGTTGTCAACGCCTTCTGGAGCAGCGGCTCCAACCACTCCACCTACCAGCTGCGGACGAAGTGGGCGGACGACGTCGGCCCGCGCAACGCTCACCCCGAGTACCCCCGGCCCCAGCTCACCCGGGACAACTGGCGCGACCTGAACGGCTCGTGGCAGTTCGCCGCGGCCAAAGCCGGTGACCAGCCGCCGGTCGGCAGGAACCTCGCCGAGAAGATCCTCGTGCCCTACCCCGTGGAGTCCCAGCTCTCCGGCATCGAACGGCACGAGGACCGCATGTGGTACCGCCGCACCTTCACCGTCCCGAAGGACTGGCGGATCGGCTCCGGCAAGCGCCTGCGGCTCAACTTCGGCGCCGTCGACTGGAAGGCCGAGGTCTACGTCAACGGCACCAAGGTCACCGAACACCAGGGCGGCTACGACAAGTTCAGCGCCGACGTCACCGCCGCGCTGAAGCCGGGCCGCACCCAGGAACTGATCGTCGGCGTCTACGACCCGACCGACGCACAGGGCGGCGAGAATCCGCCGGTGGGCAAGCAGCGTCTCGACCCCAGCGGCATCTGGTACACCCCGTCCTCCGGCATCTGGCAGACGGTGTGGATGGAGCCGGTGGCCACCGATCACGTCGACTCGCTCAAGCTGACGCCGGACGTCAAGAACAGCCGGCTCACCGTCGAGCCGCAGGGCGTTCGGAACGGAGTACCGGTCACCGCCACCGCGTACGCCGGACACCGCGAGGTCGCCACGGTGACCGGCCGCACCGGACAGCCGCTCACCCTGAGGATCGGCAACCCGCACCTCTGGTCGCCGGACGACCCCTTCCTCTACGACCTGAAGGTGACCGTCGGCGCCGACCGCGTCGGCAGCTACTTCGGGATGCGGTCCATCGCCGTGGAGCAGGTGAACGGAACCCCGCGCACCGTCCTCAACGGCAAGCCCGTCTTCATGATGGCCACCCTCGACCAGGGCTTCTGGCCCGACGGCCTGTACACCGCGCCGACCGACGAGGCACTGGCGTACGACCTGAGGATGCACAAACAGATGGGCTTCAACGCGGTCCGCAAACACATCAAGGTGGAACCCGACCGCTGGTTCTACTGGGCGGACCGGCTCGGTCTGATGGTCTGGCAGGACATGCCCGCCATGACCGCCGGGGTCAATCCGGACGCCGCGTCCCGCGCCGAGTACGAGCGCGAGATGAAGCAGATGATCGACGAGCACATCAGCAGCCCCTCGGTCGTCATGTGGGTGACCTTCAACGAGGGCTGGGGCCAGTACGACGAGGCCCGTATCGCCGACCAGGCCAAGTCCTGGGACCCGACACGCCTCGTCAACTCCATGTCGGGCATCAACCTCGGCGTGGACGGCGGCACCGGCGACATCATCGACGAGCACGGCTACCCGAGCCCCGCGCTGCCACCGAATCCCGACGGGAAACGGGCCCTGGTCAGCGGTGAGTACGGCGGTCTCGGCCTCGCGGTGCCCGGTCATGCCTGGTCGGTGCAGCAGTCCTACGTGGACGTGGACCCGGCCGCGTACACCGACGACTATCTGGCCCGCCTGGACGAGGTGCACAAGCTCGCCTGCAGGGGCGGCAACGGCGCCGTCTACACCCAGATCTCGGATGTGGAGGGCGAGCTGAACGGGCTGATGACGTACGACCGCAAGGTGGTCAAGCCCGACGTGAAGCGGCTGAAGGCGGCCCAGGACGCGCTGATCCACGACGCGTCGCAACCGACGCCGGCGGGCTGCTCCTGACAGCGGGGCGTCCGCGGCCGACGCCTCCCCGCGTCTCCGTGCACACTCCGTTCTGACCCGCTGACGGGTCGTCGGCACGGTCCGCTCCCCGCGGGATGGGGGGCGGACCGTGCCTCGTCCGTCGCACCGAGATCCGGTAACTGTGGACCGGAAGAACCGGGGCGGTGCCATGACGGTTCGGTCCGTGCACGGCGGCACGCGCGAGCCGGCTCGGAAGGGCCCACGCGGCGGATCGCCCCGGCCAGGCGGCCCGCTGGGATGGAGATCCGGTGTCCTGGTAGTCCCCGACCCCGCCCACGAACTCGTCGCCGCCCCGCAGTCCTCTGACGACCGCCCCCGGGACGCCGGCAGACGTCGCCGGAGCCGTCCTCGACGTCGGCGAGGTCCATCCCGGCACCTTCAGCGTGATCGACTGGTGCGGGCTCGCCGACGGCACTCCGCCGCGGCCCCACGTCGCACCGCCGTCCGGCTCGACACTCTGCGCCGCCGCATGGGTCGCCCACGTCACCGGATGGACGCTCAGCAATGGCAAAACCCCGGGTGCGGGGCCGTCACCAGGGTCATGCGGCCGGCGCGGCATCCTCACCGAGGTGCGTGGCCGCTGTCCTCCACGCGGCGGTCACCGCAGTACGGGCCTGCGCCGTGCGTACGGTGCTGTCACCGGTCAGGAGGATGGGCGCGCCCACATGGACGTGCATGGCCGGTCGGCGCAGCGGCGCTGTGGCGAGGCCGGCGATCTGCTTGAGCGTGCCGCCCGAGGTGACACGGCGGGCGCCGACCTGGCCGACGGGCACCACGGGGGCACCGGTGCGCTCGGCGAGGCGGGCCAGTCCCGTGCGGAAGTCGCCGGGGGCCGCCTCCGCGCCGTCCTTGCGTCGGGGCAGGCCGCCTTCGGCGTAGATGAGGACCAGTCGTTCCTGCCGCAGTGCCTGTGCCGCGAGATCGAGTGCACCAGCGGCTCGCCGGTCACGTCGGTGGACGGGGATGTGCCCCTCGCGGGTGAGGGCTCGGCCGAGCACCGGGATGCGCCACAGCCCGGCCGTGGCCATGATGACCGGCGTGACACCGAGGCGGCGGAGCGCGGCGATCACGACGGCGGGGTCGGCGAGGGATGTGTGGTTCGCGGCGACGATACTGCCCGGCGCGAACACCGCGCCGGGGTCGCAGGTCACGGACAGCCGCCCGACGACGGGTATCAAGATGCTGGCGGTACGACTGAGCATGAACGGGCTCCCGGCTCGGCGATGGACACCTACATCGTCGGTGCCGGTCGCGGCCGGAGCCTGAGCTGCCGTACTCATCTTCCCGGCCGCCCTACCCACAACGGCTGCCCTGCCGTCATGGGTGAGGGCGGAGCGTCCCTGCCGAGCAGCTCGGGAGGGCGGCACGGATTCTCGTTCCACTGACCGGAACACGTGTTGAGTCGCGCCGGCCCAGGGGCTCTCATCGAGAAGACGGCTCTCGGTTCGACTTCCTTCAGGTCACTTCCAGGACTTCAAGGAAGACACCAGAGCCTGGCGGGGCGGACCGAGCGACATCACCCCCTCGGGCCGCTGCCCGGAACTCCGGTCCGTCCAGGCGCACATGAGCCGCGTTTCCTGCCCCCAAGGAGAATCGTCATGGCTCCTCACCCTTCAACCCTGCTGGAACCGCACACACCGCCCGCCGTGACCACGGAACCTCATGTGATCGTCCGAGGTGAGGGACTCACGGTGTGGGACCGCGAGGGACGTTCCTACCTCGACGCCACCTCGGGAATGCTGTGCACCAACCTCGGATACAGCCAGCCCCGGCTGGTGCGTGCGGCAGCCCGGCAGATGGCGGAGCTCCCGTTCTTCGCCTCCTTCGCTCACCGCACCAGCGACGTCGCGCTGGCCCTGGCCGATGACCTGGCCCGGCTGGCGCCCCTACCCATGGGCCGTACCTTCTTCGCGAATTCCGGTGCCGAGGCCAATGACAGTGCCTTCAAACTGGCGTGGTACTACCACCAGTGCCTCGGCCGTCACGACCGGTTCAAGATCCTCTCCCAGGAGAGGGGTTACCACGGCACGACCGTGGCTGCCGGTTCGGCGACCGGACTGGACTTCATCCACCGGGGATTCGGCCTCCCGCTGCCGTCCTACATCCAAGTCCCCTGCCCCGATCCCCACAGCGCCCTACGGCAGGGATTGACGGAGGACGACTTCGTCGACCGGCTGGTCGACCATCTGGAGCGGCTCATCGCGGCGGAGGGCCCGGACACGATCGCCGCGTTCATCGCGGAGCCGATCCTCGGTGCGGGTGGCGTGATCATCCCGCCGTCGACCTATTACCCCCGTGTACAGGAAGTCCTCGCCCGTCACGACATCCTCTTCATCCTCGACGAGGTCGTGACCGGCTTCGGCCGCACCGGAGCGATGTTCGCCACCACCGAGTTCGACCTGAGTCCGGACCTGATCACCGTGGCGAAGGGACTGTCCTCGGCCTATGCGCCGATCTCCGCCGTACTGGTCGGACGGCGGATCATGAACACCATCGCCGACGGGTCGAGGGCTATCGGCGCGTTCGGTCACGGCTTCACCTACTCAGGACATCCGGTGGCCGCGGCTGTCGCACGTGAGGCACTCGCCATCGTCGTGGAGGAGGACATTCCCGGTCACGTGCGCGAGACGGCTCCCGCCCTCATGAAGGCCCTCGCCGACGCGTTCCACGGCAAGGATTTCGTGAGAGACGTCAGGGGCCACGGTTTCCTGGCCGCGGTCACCTTCCTCACGGGCAGCGGTGGCCGGCAGGAGGGGGAATGGGGCTCGCAGGTCATGGCCAAGGCGGTCGCGCAGGGGCTTCTGGTGCGAGCCGTCGGCGACACCATCATCGTCGCACCGGCGCTGATCAGCACCGCCGAGCAGATCGAGACGATGGTCGCTCTGCTGGAGAACGCGTACCGCTCGGCGCTCGCCGAGACGGACTCGGCACGGTGACAAGGCCCCCGGCACCGGCTCGACCTGTTCCAGTTCGACCCGTTTCCGGGGACACACGCGGACGATCGGATTCAGCGCTCGAAGCGGCGCTCGTCGGACAGGATCAGGTGCACGACCTTCTCCAAGGGACGCTTGAGGGACTCCACCTCGCGGTTCTCCGGCCGCGCGAGAGACGCTACGACGGTCCCGCCCGACGGCAGAGCCGCGGGAGCGGCGATGCAGATGCATCCCGGGTGCACCTCCTGGTACTCGGCTGCCACCTGCCCGGAAGCAAGGGCGCGCCAGATGGAGGCGGCCGGGTGCACCGCGGCCAGTCGCTGTTCCGTTGCGGGCACGAGGGGAGCCAGCAGCGGCCCGTACGCGCAGTACACGGTGTCCACAACCCCGTCCGACACGTTGTGAAGGACCACGCTCGCGCCCGTGGCCTGCGCCAAAGCGTTCAATCTAGGACGCGCGACGACCTTCAGCGGCGAAGGCCGCTCTCCCGCCCGCATCAGCTCTCCGAAACCGGGCGCGATGGCCCACTTGTGATCACGACGCGTGACGATGCCCTCTTGGGCCATCTGTTCCAGAACTCTGTGCGCGGTCGTCTTCGGAATGCCCACCGCCGAAGCGAGATCAGTGGCGCCGAGGGGCCCCGGCGCCTCGCGGAGCGCACGGACCAGTGCGAACGCGCTGTGCACCACTCCGGCGGGCCGGCCTTCCGCCGCACCCGGGAAGGCCGCAGCCGCCGCGGGATCGTCGGTCATTTCGTGCTTCTTTCAGCGGTGTGGTGCTTCGTCCGCCGGTCCGGAACGGGCACAGGACACCCGCGCCTCGCCCATGGGCGGACGGGCCTGCTCCTCCCCCACCTGCAACATGACGTGACGACGAGGCCCGGCCGCCACGCCCACTTGCCAGTGTGCCTCAGCCGAAGGGCCGCCGTGCGGTCGAGTGCGGCCTTGGCCGACGACCTGGCCCAAGTACACCGGCCAAACCTGTCCTCGGACGATCAGGTAGGTGTCTGACCACCTCCAGGAGCAGACACCCAGCCCTGGCACCCCAGGGCCCGCCGAGCCTCACCGGCCGGAAATGGAGTGCGCTTGCTCTGGGTGAGAAATCGGTGGTGGAAGTTGTCCAGGACGATGGAGTGCTGAGCGTGTCGGTCGATGATCGCGCTGATGTCGGACGGAACACCGTCGGGTCGTCGCCCCTTCACCCAGTCACGCAGAAAGGCCCCGTGTTCACTACCGCCCCGGACGCCGTCTGGCAGATGGTGGCGAAGCAGGTGGCCCGGTGCGTAGCAGCGGTCGTACACAAGATGATCAGCGAGGAAGTCGGCCTCCTCGGTGGAGAGTTCGAACTCGCGGCTCAGCGCAAGGCCAAAGTCGGCGAAGTAGACCTGCTGGCCGTCGGTGAGCAGGTTGGCGAAGTGCGCGTCGAAGTGGACGAGGCCGTGCCCGCTCATGAACTCCGTCCCTCGCAGCAGCTGATCCTCGACCCACCGATAGGCCGACGCGCCTGATGTGACCCGCTGGGCCGCATCATTCCTTTCGCCGAGCCAGCAGGCGAGTGTCTGAGGCACATACTCCAAGAAGAGCACCAGGCTGAAGACGGACCGGCCGATGGCCTCCAGCCGACGGCGCACAGCCGGTGACCCATCCCAATGCGCGACAGCCCCGTCAACGCCCCCGAACATGTCGGCGAAGCCGGCAGGAGGACAGTCGGGCAAGACCCGCCAGTGATACAGGAGAGGGAAACCAGCGTACTCGTTCTTCAGGACCCAGCCTGTGGTCATGAGGTGAGCGGCCAGCTCACGCCAGGCGCCGAACCCCGTCGACCCCGCCCCGTACTGGTAGAAGAGGGGAAGCTCGAACAGGTTGGCCGTCGACCGCAGGTGCTCCGATTGCAACTCGATGTGCGTCAGCGGCACCCGCTTGACGAAGACGTGTCTCCCCTCGACTTCCATCTCCGACGACCTACCGCCGATACCGGAGCCCAGACCCGGCGCGGCAGCCACGGCATCCGCGAGTTGCCGATCGCTGAACAGGGACAGCCGTGCTCCCACGGTCGCGTACGCGGAGACTCGCGCCGCATGCCCTGACGCGGTCCCCTCCATCGGCGGCTCCAGCGGAGCGTCAGCACTCACACTGCTGATCATGCCAGGCGACCGAACACGACTCTCGACAACTCACACGTCGTCTCATGCCGTGGGCGCTGTACCGCGTGCGCCGGCTGTTCCTGCTGTCCGGCGACGGCGGACACCGCCCGGTCATGCGGTCCACCGAGCGGATCGACATCGGCCGCCCCCAGCAGCTCGCCCCCGTCTCACCGCCATCTCACAGCGGCACGGCTCGACGTCGAACGCGACCACCTCTGCGAGCGCGCCCGGGCATTGGTCCGGTCTCGTGGTGAGACGTGGCCGATGGCGGAGGACCTGATCACCACCGCCCCTGCCTCCTGGACGCGCCCGTCACCGGCACAGTGCCGCGGGCGTCGCACCCGCCGCGGGGGCACTTCCAGAACGGTGATCGAAGAGGTGATCACACTGAACCATGCCATGGCGACCTATAGGCTTCTTCGTCATGTACACAACCGGACGCGGATCCGCGCCAGTCGCCCTCGCGCTCAGCACCGTCCTCCTGCTCGCCCTCACCGGCTGCTCGTCCAGTACGGACGAGGCGGACGGCGACTCCGGAGTCCTGCGGGAACTGGGCAGTGTGGCCAGGAGCGCGCGTACGGACATGGTCAATTACGTAGACGCCGCCGAGGCACGCCGCCTCTCGCGGGGCGCCTCCGATCGTTTCGCGTTCGTACGGAGACCGGCCAGCTCGCTGCTCTCCTCGTACGGTCCGCCCCCGTGGGGCCACAGTCTGGCGGCGCAACAGATCGACACCGCCATCGACTTCCAGGGAGCGGGGCACTGGGAGGGCAAGTTCGACCAGTCGGCCGTCACCGCGTCCCTGAAGTCCAACGGATACACGAAGAGCAAGAAGGACGACAGGGACGTCTGGACGAACTCCCAACACCCCCACCAGGCATACGAGATCGCGAAGAACTCGGTCTCCTACTCCACAAGAAGCGGCATCGACCTGTCGGCCCTCCATCCCGAGGACGGCAAGACACTGGCCGACATCAAGGAGTACCGGCAGGCCGCCGACTGCGTGGGCGACGCCTACCGCGTCGACTTCTCCGCACTGCGCTCCTCCGGACCGGTGCGACTCTTGGTCCTCGGCCAACGGGCCGCCACCGCGGCGAAGAACACCGAGGCGATGTGCTTCGTGGTCAAGGACGCCGCGACCGCGGCAAAGATCGCAGGCCGGTTGAGAGCGATCGTCGCGAAAGATGCGCCGACGTACGACGGTACGAAGGTGACGGTGGACAAAAGCGGGGACCTGGCGCTGGTGCGGGCTGTCGTCCCCGACAGCACCAAGCAGATGCCCGGACGCCTGAACCGCACCGACATGGCGCTGTGGGCAGCGGCCGGCCTCTGATCCCTACCGGAAGGGAGATCCGGGCGAGAGACACGTCCGGGCCGCACTCACCCGTGACTTGCCCGCGAGCTGGTCTCGCCTCTCTCACTGGCTCTCACGCAGGCGCGACCACCTGGATGCCGAGAACGCGCGCTGCGTGTCCCTTTGCCGCAGGTCACGGGGCGTAGAGGACTCCGTGGTCTTGGAAGTCCGTTCCTGTCACGCCTTCCAGGGGTCGTCGAGTCGGCAGCCGAGGCCCTGGTCCGACTGTCGGTTCCGCGGCGGACCAACCGAGCGGCAGCTCGACACGTCGTCCGAGGCCGATCTCCTCCGCCTCATCGGTCCTGACCCACGGCGGCGAACACTCCGCTCAGGATGCCCGGAAGCCCAGCCGTGCCAGACGCGACGCTGACCCGCAGCGCGGGAGTCCCGCGCGTGGCTGATCGATCGGAACGGGGGCAGAAGGCCAGCGATGCAAAGGGAGGTTCCGGATGTCCCGGATCCACGGATGGCTCGATCGCGTGAAGAACGGCGCGGCCACGCTCGGTGAACGCCGTGCGCAGGCCAGGGCGGGCCATGACGCGGACCACGAGGCGATGGCCGGCCGGGAGCGGCCGGTGGAGGTCCAGCGGGCTCGCCCCCGCACCCCGGACCCGGCCGGCGCGGTGCCCTGGGGCATGCGGGTGGCCGCCGAGGCAGGCTGGCGGTTCCTGGTCCTGGCCGCCGCGGTCTGGGTGCTGATGCGGGTGATCGGCTCCGTACGGCTGGTCGTCCTCGCCTTCGTCGTCGCGTTGCTGATCACCGCGCTGCTCGAGCCGACGGTCTCCCGGCTGCAGCGCAGCGGGCTGCCCCGGGGGCCGGCCACGGCGGTCACGGCGATCTGCGGGTTCCTCGTGCTGGGGCTGGTCGGCTGGTTCGTCGTATGGCAGGTGCTCGACAACGTCGACTCGTTGTCCGGCCGTCTCCAGGACGGAGTCGAGCAGTTGAAACAGTGGCTGCTCCAGAGCCCGTTCCACGTGACCGAGAAGCAGATCAACGACGTCGCGAAGAACCTGAGCGACGCGATCGGCAGCACGAGTCAGATCACCTCGACAGGCCTCCAAGGGGTCACCGTGCTGGCCGAGGTCCTCACCGGCATGCTGCTGACGATGTTCTCCACGCTGTTCCTGCTGTACGACGGCAGGCGCATCTGGGAATGGACGCTCAAGCTGGTCCCTGCCGAGGCCCGGCCGGGGGTGGCCTCAGCAGGTCCGCGCGCCTGGCGGACACTCACCGCGTACGCACGCGGGACGATGATCGTCGCGTTCATCGACGCCCTCTTCATCGGAGTGGGCATCTACTTCCTGGGCGTACCGCTCGCCGTCCCCATCGGCGTGGTGATCTTCCTGAGCTCGTTCGTGCCGTTGGTCGGTGCCGTCGCCTCCGGCGCCATCGCGGTCGTGGTCGCCCTGGTCACGCAAGGCGTGTTCACCGCACTCATGGTCCTCGTCGTGGTGCTCCTGGTACAGCAGATCGAGGGACACGTCCTCCAGCCCTTCATCCTGGGACAGGCCGTCCGGGTCCACCCCCTGGCCGTGGTCCTGGCCGTTGCCACCGGTGGTCTGGTCGCGGGCATCGGCGGTGCCGTGGTCGCCGTACCGCTGGTCGCCGTCGTGAACACGGTGGTCGGTCACCTCCATGCCCACGCGGGTGAGGAGGAGCGGGGGACGACGGCCGTACCGGCCCTCGGCGGCGACGGGCCGGGGCAGTCCGCGGACCTGACGCACGACGACTCCTGACACGCCGGGTCCGAGCGGGGAGAACCCAGCCGATGATCAAGGCAGTTCGAGTGGGTGCAGTCGGGCCGGAACCTTGGGCCATCAGGGTGAGCCGAGTGGTCGCCTATGTGGCCATGCGAACACCGTTTTGGGAAGCCTGGACGAGGGGCGCCGATGACCGGAATACCGCACCTGAACCAGAGATATTCCTCGCGTCCGGAACGCCGTCACAGCGCGAAAAGAACAGGGCCGGTGAGGAAGTCGCCTTCCTCACCGGCCCGTCGCACCCGTTCCCGGAACTAGGGTTCAGTCGTCGCCTCTGACGATGTTTCCCTCGGGACTGTCCGCCTGGTCACGCCGCGCAGCAAGGGCGGCTGTCGCAGGGACGCAGGTACGTACTCCGCTCCCGTGCCGACGACGCGCTTCCGCCCAGCCTGTCTCCGGCCGACGCGTGGCGATCTTCCTGCTGACCTCAGTGCTCACGACACTTCATCTTCTTCCTGCGCCCAGCCCGTTCGAAGCCCGGCTCTTCCGTCGTCTTCTGGATACCCGTACATCTCTCGGATACCTGAACCGAGTGCCCGTCCTCGACCGGGAGAAACGCCGATGCGGCGTAGCTCTCGGAATCCGAGGACAGAACCGGCAATGGGATCATCATCCGCCAGGTCGGCCCGACGCGCACGTCGTGTTCCTGCGGCCGACGGCTTCAGTGCGGGGCGCCGGGGCGCCCCGCACCGCGTCCACCAGCACGTTCGCGGGGCAGGTCCTGGCAGCCCAGGACGGGCCCGGAGGCGCGCCCTATGTGGCCTCGGCGGAAGCCCAGCCCGGGGGTGGCGTCCACGGGGCGCCCGGAGCGAACGCCGCCCACGCCGCGCTGCGTCCCCTCGGACCGCACGCCCTCCTCCACCACGCCCCACGCGTCCGACCGTTCATGCCTGCCGTGACCACACCTCGGGCCCACCGCCGTGCCACTCGATGACCGGCGAGTCCGCCACATCGATCTCATCCACGTCTGTCCACCCCGCCCGCCGCATGATCTCGGCCAGGCCGCGCAGGCTGAAGGCCGCCCCCATGCTCTCCCCGTCCACGCACACCTGGCGTCCCTCCCCCTTGACGAGTGCACTGACGACTACGACACGCTCGGTCATGCGGCAAGCATCGCCCGCGGCCCCATCCCGCGCATCCGGACGTAGCCCGTGGCGTCGTTCCGGACCTGCTTACCGGTGGACTCCCGACCGACACGCGCCCTCCGCGTGTTCAAAGGTCACCCCGCGTGCCGCGCGTACAACCCGCGGCGTATCCCGTATGTCCCGAACTTCGTGGGTCAGGGGGTGTGCAGCGGCGCCTTCACATCGGCCTGCTGCCGCCCGGCGGACCGGCTTCCTCCCAGCGCGGGCAGCGGGGTCTCGCCTCGTCGGCAGGTGAGATACCAGCGTCGGCCGGTGTCGTAGGCCCGTCGCGCCCTACGGATCGCGGCGATCTGCGTGGCGAGGTGCACTTGGTAGCGCCAGGGTGTCTGGTTGCCCTGACGCACCGCCATGGCGTACGCGAAGGACACCGGGTCGCGGTCGAGGTAGTCGTCGAGCTGTTCGAACCAGGCCATGCTCGAGCGGGCGCCCGCCTGCACGGGGTGCAGTTCGGTACGGCGGTGCTGGTCGTACTCCCGTAGCGCGACCGCCTTGTCCGGGTATTGCGAGAGGCTGTGGGCGAGAACGATCGCGTCGATCATCGCCAGCCGGGTCCCCGACCCCAGCGTGAAATGGGTGGTATGCGCGGCGTCGCCCATCAGGACCGTGTCGTCCTGGAACCATGTCCGGTTGCTGACGTGGGCGAAGCGCTGCCAACTCGCCGGCTCGCCGCGTGACTTGCTGATCAGTGAGTGGCCGTCGAGTGCCCGCCGGAAGATCCCCTCCAGCAGTGGCATGCTCTCCTCGGCGCCGAGGGTGTCGAGCCCCAGGCCTCGCCAGGTCTGCGGGGAGCACTCCACGATGCAGGTGCTGATCCCTTTGACCGACGGGTAGGCGTGGAACCAGATCCAGCCTGCGGAGGTCTGCTCGAAACAGAAGACGAAAGTGTCGAACTCCTTGTCCGTGCCGAGCCAGATGTACGGGTTGCGGCCGACCTCCACACGGGGGGCGAAGTGCTCGGAGCGGGACTCCCGGATCCGGCTGTTGGCACCGTCGGCCGCGACGACCAGGTCGGCTTCCGGCAGATGCGTCGGATCCGTGGCCTGGTGCCCGTACCGGACGTCGACGCCGAGGCTCGCAGCACGCCGCGTCAGTACGTCCAGCAGGGCCGCGCGGCCCATGCTGTACCCGTAGCCGCCGAAGTACGCCGACCCGTCGTGGTGGGCACCGTGCAGGGCCACCTCCTGGCCCTGCCAGAGCACGGACTTGGCTCCGATCTGCCGGGCGCTCTCAGGGTCGTTGCGGTGCAGGATGTCGAGCAGGTCGTTCCAGTAGACGACGCCCCAGCCGTACGTGGCCGCGGGCGGATCCCGTTCCAGAACGGTGATTTCGTGTCCGGCGTCGCGAAGCTTCGCCGAGATCGCGAAATACAGTCCGGCCGGACCGCCACCCACGCAGACGATCTTCATTCCGCCTCACAGCCTCGACGCCCTCGTGTACGCGGATGCCGCCCGGATCACGGCATGGATCCGGGCGTCCCACGGGCTCGGACGCCCGGATCCATCAGTTCATGCCGGTCATACGGATGGCCGTGGCGAATGACTGGTCACCAGCCACCTCCGCCCCAACCGCCGCCACCCCAACCGCCGCCGCCCCAGCCGCCCCCGCCCCAGCCGCCGCCACCCCAGCCGCCACCCCAGCCGCCGCCCCAGCCGCCGCCGTGACCGCCCCAACCCCAGCCGCTGTCGTTGCCCCAGCCCCAGCCGCCGCCGTGACCGCCGCCCCAACCCCAACCGTCTTCGTGCACGGACGAGGTTGCCGCAGGAGTAGATGCAGGAGCGCTGGCCGCGCTGGCCGCCCCGACTCCGGCTGCGATGGCGATGATGGGCGCCGTGCAGACGGCAATGGCCACTCGCCTGATGCGTGAAGTGTTCGCTCGCATGATGATCCCCTCTCCAGAGGGTTGATGTCGCTGCCGGGCGCAGGAGAGCGAGCGCCCATGCACATCCGAGCCCGCCTACAGCCCGGGTGCGGGGTCCGTCGCCGGATGTCTTGCCTCCGGGCCACGGACTGCCAGGTCGTATCTTTTGCCTACAAAAGGGACAAAAACCTGTATGTACAAACCTAGGAGTCCAGCTCGACGAAGTCAAAGGAATGACGGTAAAAAGTGACAGCAACCGCCATCTGCTCGTCGACGCGCGTCCGTCCCGTCGGCCGCGACCCCGGCCGGGCGGCGACGGCCACGGGAGTTCTGATGCCGGCCCGCCCCCGACGACCGGGCAGGTCTGATCGCGGACGGTTCCCGGATCTCACCCTGCGTGCGGAGGCCGCCCACGAGCGGGCACCGACCCGGGGCCGACCTCGTCCGAGCGCGCCGCCGGGCAATGCCCGCGGGCTGGAGGGCGGGGTTCGTCCTCCAGCCCGCGGCGGACCTCAGCCGAGTCCCAGCGCGAAGATGTGCAGGTCGCCGTCCGTGGGCAGGGTGACGGACTTGATCTGCTCGCCCTCCGGCACTTCATACGGCTTGGTGGCGAAGACGAACGCCGCCTCGCCCTTGCCGTTCGGGGTGTTGCGGTATTCCGCCTTCGCCACCACGGAGTTGCCGTACACCGGATCGGTACCGCCGCCCGGCCGGGTCCAGTCGCCGAAGGACAGATCCGTCTGCGCGGTGGTGCCGTCGGTGAAGGTGACCGTCGCACTCCCCCTGCGG
Source organism: Streptomyces sp. RPA4-2 (assembly GCF_012273515.2). NCBI lineage: Bacteria > Bacillati > Actinomycetota > Actinomycetes > Kitasatosporales > Streptomycetaceae > Streptomyces > Streptomyces sp. RPA4-2. Next base: position 9,805,408 of record NZ_CP050975.2, on the reverse strand, counting down.
TCGCCGTTCGTGGCCGAGCCGACGAAGACCAGCCGCTTGGCGTCCTTGGTGTCGGCTGCGAGGTCGAGCCGCCGGCCGTTCGCCGTGACGCTGTCCGGGCGGCCCGCGGGCGTGCCGGGCCAGGTGAAGCGCGTGCCGGAGATCTCCGTCGTCGCACCGCCCTTGAGCCCGGCCGCGGCCAGCGCCTGACGCGAGTAGCTGTTGCCCGCGCCGTCGAAGTCGGCCTCGACCGGTGTGCCGTCGCTCGACACGCCCACAGCCGCGTACGCGTCACCGAGAGCCGCGGTGACGCCGCCCTCCTCGGCCACCAGGACGATCACGGTGCGGTGCACGGCGTCACCCTGGCGATCGCGGATGGTGAACGGCACCTCGTAGTACCCCGGTTCCGTCCCGGCCGCCGCCTTCACCGTCAACTCGGCGGTGCCGGAGCCCGTGTCCGCGGCGAGGTTCATCCTGTCCGACGACACGGACAGTCCGGGCGGAGCGTCCGCGGCGACCGTCAGCGTGCGGTCGTGTCCGGCCAGCGCCTGTCCGTGCACCACGAGTTTCGTGCCGACGCCGCCCGGGGACGCGATCACCTGGTTCCGGGCGGCGTACGCCAGGAAGTCCTGCTCGCCGTCGTGGTACGACGGCGGCGCCGCCTTGGGGGACGTGGCCCAGGACTTGTCCGGTGTACCGGACAGGTCGAAGTCCAGTCGGCCGCCCTTGGTCACCGCCGACTTCGGCAGATACGTGCGCTCACGGTCGCGGCCGTCCAGTCGCAGCCCGTGGACGTAGGGTGTGCCCGCAGCCGCTCGTGGGGCGCGGATGTCCAGGTCCCGGCCGTGGCCCGGCAGATCCACGACCACGCGCGGGAAGAGCGGGCTGTGCACCGACAGGTCGGCGGTGCCCGGTGTGGCCGGGTAGAGCCCGACGGCGGCCCAGACGTACCAGGAGGACTGGGCGCCCAGGTCGTCGTTGCCCGGCTCACCGTCCGGGGTCGGGCTGAAGAGGCCGGTCGCGATCGACCGGACCTTCTCCTGCGTCTCCCAGGGCCGGCCGAGGTGGTTGTAGACCCACGGAACTCCGAAGTCGACCTCGTTCCCGGCCCACATGTAAGGCTCGTTGGGCCCGGCGTTGAGTTTGCCGAAGAAGGTGTCGAGCCGCTTCGCCGTGGCCTCGCGGCCGCCCATCGCCCGGATCAGGCCGGCGGTGTTCTGTGGGACGAGCCAGTTGTACTGTGCCGCGTTGCCCTCGTCGAAGCCGTCCTGGCCGAACTTGCCGGCCGGCGGCGGCTGGTAGCCGGGGCCGTCCGGGAAGAGACCGTCCTCGCCGCGCGGGGAGAGGTAGCCGGTCGCCGGGTTGAGGATGTTCTGCCAGTTCTGGCCGCGGCGGGTGAAGGTGCGCGCCGTGTCCCGGTCACCGGCGGCCCGTGCCAGTTGTGCGATGGCGAAGTCGTCGATCGCCCACTCGAGGGTGACGGAGGCGCCGACGCGGGCGTGGTCCCCGCGGACGGCGCTGTTGTTCGCGTAGCCGCGTTCCACGTAGTCCTCGACGCCCGGCCGCTCCTGGTACGCGCCTGGCGTGTGGTCCACCGAGGTAGCGCCCTTGACCAGGTACTTGAGTGCGGTCTTGAGGTCGAAGTCGCGTGCGCCGTAGGCGTACAGATTCGCGATCAGCGGGACGGAGTTGTCGCCGGTCATCTGGCCCGTGTAGTCGTTCGCGAGTGGCCAGCGCGGCCACCAGCCGCCCTGCTCCGCGTCGTGGACGAGAGACTGCGCCATGTCACTCGCCTGCTTCGGGAACAGCATCGCCTGCAGCGGGGCGAGTGAGCGATAGGTGTCCCAGTCGGAGAAGTTGGCGTACTGCGCGCGGCCCTCGGGGAGCGTGCGGACCTTGTCGTCGAAGCCGATGTAGCGGCCGTCGGCGTCGTTGAAGGTGTTCGGGTGCATCAGCGAGTGGTAGAGGAAGGTGTAGAACATCTTCCTCTCACCGGTCTCACCGCCCCCGACGCGGATCTTGCGCAGTGCCTGCTTCCACTGGCCCCGGGTCTGCTCGCGTACGTCGTCGAGGTTCCAACCGGGCATCTCCGCGGCCATGTTGGCCCGGGCGCCGTCGACCGATACGTACGACATGGAGACCTTCGCGCGCACCGTACGTTGGTCGGTCGCGTCGAACGTCAGATAGGCGCCCGCCCTGGGGGCGTCCACCGAGCCGCCGCCGTCGGTCACCGCCTTGCCGTCCCAGGTGCCGTGCGCGACGAAGGGGCGATCGAAGGTGATCGCGTAGTGCACGGTGTACTCGTTGCCCTTGCCGCAGAAGTTGCCCGTGGTCGCGGATCCGGTGATCGCGCGATCGCCGGAGATCGTCAGGTCGGCCTTCTTGTCGCCGGAGAGGCTGCCACCGCCCTTGACCAGGACCTGCGCCTTCTTCCCGGTGTCGGCGGGAAAGGTGAACGAGGCCAGTCCGGTGCGGGTGGTGGCGGTGAGTTCGGTGCGTACCTTCGCGCCGTCGCCCGTGGTCACGGCGTAGTAGCCGGCTTCGGCCTTCTCGTCCGTGTGCGTGAACGCCTCGGTGCGGTCCCACGGTGCGCTGCCGACGTCGCCCGCGACCGGCAGCAGCGGCACGTCGCCGAACGCGGTGCAGCCGACCGAGGCGTGGTTGAGGCTGAAGCCCTTGATCTTGCTGCTGTGGAACTGGTAACCGGCGTACGAGCCCTCGGTGTCGGGCGAGAATTGCATCATGCCGAACGGGGTCGACGGGCCGGGGAAGTTGTTGATCTCTCCGACGGACGCGCCGCCGTTGCCGGTCCCGATGAGCGGGTCGACGAACTCGGTGGGATCTTCGACGAGTTCGGCGCCTCCGGGTTTGGACAACGTTGTCCGAGCGGCGGAAGCCGCTCCTCCCGAGCCCCCGACCAGTGCTGCCATGACAGCTGCTACGACTGCGACTTGCCTACTGATGCGTCTCACATGCGACTCCTGTGCAGTGGCGTCCCGGCCATCACACACTCAGGCATGCTCACGCCAAGGTCAAGAGGCCCGCCCCGTCACCGCGTGGCCCGCCGTGCACCGGCCCCCTCGGCGCGATCGGGTCGGATTCATCGGCGCGCGGCACCCTTCCCCGGCCCCGGACTCGACGGTTTGTGACGACGGTCAGGAGGGTGGAGGGCCCTGCAGTACGAGGGCGAGGCCCAGTTCGGCGTCGCCGTTCAGCGCGTCGTGGAAGGCCCTGTCGTAGGCGTCGTCCCCGGCCGCCTTACGGGCTTGCAGTTCCCATTGGTCACGCACCTCGGAGAGCTCGGGCGTGCCGTGATTCGGGTGACCGAGCATGCGCCAGAAGGAGTTCCCGGTGCCCGAGGTACGAGCGGCCCCGATGCCGTTGCCCTGAACCGCGTTCGCTCCGGTGAGGAGGTCGAGAGCCAGGGCGATTCCGAGGTTGTCGTTGAGGTTGTGCTTGCTGGCGAGCATGGCTCGGGCGTGGCGTTCCGCGTCGTGCGCGCGCCCCTGGAGGAGGTCTATGAAGGCGAGTTGGTGGAACGCGTACGACCGCGCCCAGTGCTCGCCGTAGCGGAGGCTGAGACGGCGCAGGCCGATGGCCGCTTCGTAGGCCTCCGCCAGTCGGCCCAGCGCGGAGTGGGCGAACGTACGGATCACCATGCAGCAGAGCTGCGGCGCCCCCGAGGGCGGCGACGTGCCGCGGGTGATCAAGGCGTGGTCGCTCACGTCGTACGCGGCCTGGGGACGGCCGGCCATGAGGTGGGTGAGGCCGAGGGTGTGGGCGGCGAACAGCGCGGACTGCGGAGTGCCGTCCTGCCGCGCCGCGTCGGCGCATTCCTCCCCGACGCGCAGCGCGGTCCGGTGGTCGCCCTGGAGGGTGAGCGTGATACCCAGGGCCCAGAGTGCGCGGGTGCGGGACGGCCCCTTGGGTGTGTCGAGCGCCAGGGCGCGTTCGAGATAGTCGCGGGATTCGTGCAGGTGTCCGCAGCAGGGCCAGAACAGGCCTGTCCTGCCGGCCATTTCGAGGGCGGCGTCGGGGTCTGCCTCGATGAGGTGGTCGAGTGCGGCGCGTACGTCGGTGTGGCTCGCGGAGATCCGCGCGTACCAGGCGACCTGCTGGCCGCTGAGCCAGCCCGCTTCGGCCTCCGCCAGCACGGTGGCGAAGTGCGTGGCATGGAGCCGGGCGAGGGCGTGTTCCTCACCGAGCTCCGCGAGCCACATGGCTCCGTACTCGCACAGTGTGTCGAGCATGCGGTAGCGGGTGCCCACCTGTTGGAGGACGGACTGGTCGACCAGCCGCTCGAGAAGCCGGGGGATGTCGTGGGCACCGAGGGGGCCGCCCGCGCAGACGGCCTGCGCGTCCGCCGCTTCGACGGGGCCGCGGAAGACGGAAAGTCTGGCCCACAGCAGGCGCTCGAGCGGGGAACACAGTTCGTGGCTCCAGCCGATCGCCGTGCGAAGGGCTCGGTGGCGCTTGGGCCATGCCGTCTCGTCCACGAGAGTGTCGAGCCGTGAGCCCAGGCGTTCGGCGATCTCCGTGAGGGTGCTCTCCCGCAGGCGTGCGCAGGCGAGTTCGACGGCGAGCGGAATTCCCTCCAGGCGGCGGCAGATGGCGGAGACGGCCTCGGCGGAGCCGGGGGAATCGAGGGACACCTCAGGGGCGGCCGTGGCACAGCGCTCGCGGAACAGACGCACCGCGTCTCCGCTGCCGCCGTCGTCCATGGAGAGCGGAGCGACCTCGATGCGGTGCTCGCCCTGGACACCGAGGGGTTTTCTGCTGGTGGCGAGGACGGTCAACTGAGGTGCGGCCAGCAGGAGTTCGCCCACCAGGGACTGGCAGGAAGTCAACACCCGTTCGCAGCAGTCGAAGACGAGCAGGACTTGTTGGCCGGTCAGCCACTCGTGCAGTGCCTCGACCGGGGCGCGCGGGTTGTGGTCCAGGAGATCGACCGCATCGCAGACCGTGGCCGTGAACAACCTGTCGTCGTAGAGGTTGGACAGGTCGATCCACCAGACCCCGTCGGCGTACCGACCCCGTGTCTGCTCCGCGACGCGCAGCGCCAGGCGGCTCTTACCGACACCGCCGCCACCGGTGAGGGTGACCGCCCGGTGCTGGGTCAACGCCGTCTTGACTGTGTCGAGTTCGCTGTCGCGGCCGACGAAGCTGGTCGTCGTGACCGGGAGGTTGCCTACCACGGCTCCATCCTGCATGCCTCGCGCACGGACCTACACCCTCTTACAACAAGCGGTCAGAAACGATCGACCTTGACAACTATTCGATCGGACGGTTTCTGTGGCCGACGCGGTGAGACAGTCCGCGTGATCTCATGGGCCGGCGGTGCCCGACGGATCCACCTCTGCCTACGGTTGCCCGGACGCCGTGGTACCCGCATTGAGGGCGTCACGGCGGGCCCAGGACAGTGCTGCCGTGGCCGTCGGGCGGCTGGAGCGGTCTGCCAGGCCCGCCTCACCCTCGGCCCGCCATCGGCGCACCCACATGTGAGCGGTGGGCCGTGAAACGCCCAGCTCGGCGGCGACATGCGCCACCGGCCGCCCGGAACGGACACGGTCGACCAGCAGCCGCCTGCCATGAACGGTCAGCCGGGCATTACGGTGGGACACGAAGACCTCCGAGTGGTGCAGTCCTAGACAGCTCCACACACCGGAGGTCTTCGCCTTTCAGCAACCCGAACACCAGGTGTTGACAACGCTCGTGATCAATACACCTAGGCCCCTGAGTGGCGACGGCGTGGTGTGTCGACCGGCGTGGCGGATTCGATGGGATCCGACGCCCGTGACTGGACTATGAGGATGTCGTCGGCGGACAGTTCCCGGCCGTCGTCCGCGGTGAGGGTGACCGGCAGGGGTTGCCGGCCGGTGCGGGCGTCGACGACACGGTTGACGAGCTCGTCGTCGTCGAAGAGGTGTTTTTGGCCCCACTGGCGCAGTGCGGCCAGAACGGTGTGGAAGTCACGGCCCTTCTCAGTCAGGACGTACTCGTGCGAGTTGCCGAGTGCCGACTCCTGGATCTCGAAGATGCCGACGGCCACGAGCTTCTGCAGGCGCGCGCTCAGGACGTTGGTCGCGAGGCCGATGTGGTTGCTGAAGTCCGTGAAGCGCGTGACACCGTGCATCGCGTCCCGCAGGATCTGCAGAGTCCAGGTGTCGCCGACCTCGTGCAGAGACCGGTCGATGGGGCAGGCGGACCCGCCCAGTTCCCGACGCTTCACCGCGACTCCCCTCTCGATGTCACTTGCAATTGTAGAGCAGGTGGGTGTCCTGTCCGTTCGAGGCTGTTCCGGTGTCCGGCGGCGCCACTGGGGTGTCCCGCCGATCCTCCCTCGGCGGGACACCCGGTCGGTCACCCGGCCTGGAGGTGGGTGCGGAAGAACCGCACGGCGGCACTGGTGCTCGCCTCGAAGCCGTCGAGGTAGGGGTCGAAGTGACCGCCGGGCAGGAGAACGAGTTCCTTGGGCTCCAGGGCCTTCTCGTACGCGCCCAGGGCCAGGTCGGTGGGTGCGACGGTGTCGTGGGTGCCGACCAGCATCATCAGGGGTGTCGGCGAGATCTGGTCGATCCAGTGGCCGGGGTCGTAGGAACGGGCGCGCCGGTTGGACTGGACCGTGACGCGGTTCTCCCACACGCCCTCCGGCGCGTTGTGCCGCAGGTAGAAGTCGATGGCGTCGGCGGAACGGTAGGAGGCCGGCACGGTCGGGTCGTCGCTGACGAACGCCTGACTCGCCGGTTGCCCGCCCCGGGCCTGGTTCAGTTCGTCGGCGGCGATGGCCTGCTCGAGCTGACGGGTGAGATGCGGCGGGACACGGCGGCGGCTGCTCTGGGAGCCGCTGATGGTCGGCACCTGGGAGTACACGGCCGTGATCCGGCGGTCCGTCGCCCCGAGGACGAGGGCGTGTCCGCCCGAGTAGCTGGTGCCCCAGACGCCGATGCGGTCCGCATCGATCGAGTCGAGAGTCTGCAGGTGTGAGATCACCCGCCGCCAGTCCTCGATCTGCCGGTAGGGGTCGATGTCCTGGCGAGGCTCTCCGGTGCTGTCGCCGAAGCCCCGGTGATCATGCAGCGACACCGCGAATCCCGCCTCCGCGATACGGCGCGCGATCGCCTCGATGCCCTGGTGGTACTTGGTGCCGCCGAAGCCGTGGGTCATCGTGACGGCCGGGTGGGGCCCTGGACCCTCCGGCAGGAACAGCCATGCGTCAAGCACCGTCCCGTCGGGCAGGCGAATCAGCTCGTCTGTGCGCTGGACCATGAGATCTCTCCTGAGGTGATCGGTGCGGTGGGGCCTTGCGTCGGACTCGTCTCCCCGAGACGGCACCGCGGACGCGGCGGCCCTTCGGCGGCGGCACGACCGACCGCTTCGCCGGGCGTCGGAGCGAAGGCGCCGCTCCGGCCGGGGGGCGGGACGCGGAGCCCCTGCCTTTCTCCCCCGGCCGCCGTGTTGCTTGCAAAATGCAAGTCCCGATGCCAGGATGACCCACGTAGCTTGCAGAAAGCAAGTGATATTGAGGAAGGGGGCGCATCAAGTGCCCGCAACATACTCGTACGAGACAATCCGGACGGAACTGCGCAACGGGGTCCTGTGGGCCACCTTCGACAACCCTCCGGTCAACCTCATCGACGAACGACTGGTCACGGATCTCGTGGCCCTGCTCGACGCCACCGACACCGACGGTGACGTGCGCGTCGTGGTGTTCCGCAGCGCGGACCCGGACTTCTTCATCTCCCACGTCGACCTCAAGCGGATCGCCCAGTACACGGCGGCCGCCGCCACGTCCGGCGGCCCGGACGACGTGAGTCTCGGCGCCCTTTTCCGGCGCCTGAGCGAGGCGCGTCCCGTCACGATCGCGCTCCTCGAAGGCCGGGCTCGCGGCGCCGGCGCCGAGTTCCTGTACGCGTGCGACATGCGGTTCGCGTCCCTCGAACGCGCCGTCATCGGTCAGATCGAGGTGGGCACCGGGGTCTTCACCGGTGCGGGCGCCGTCCAGCATCTCGTGCGGCTCGCCGGCCGCGGCCAGGCCATGCAGATGATCCTGAGCTCGGAGGACGTCGACGCACGGGAGGCCGAACGCATCGGTGTGGTCAACAAGGCCCTGCCGGACGAGGAACTGCCCTCACACGTGGAGCGGCTCGCCGAGCGCATCGCCGGATTCCCGGAAGCGGCCGTGCGACTCGCCAAGCGGCGCATCAACGCGGCCGCCCTCGCGCCCAAGGAGGATGTCCACGTCGACGGCAGTATGTTCCAGGTCCTGGCGGGCGACAGCGCCGTCGTCGCCCGGGTCGGCGCCCTGATGCAGCGCGGGCTCCAGGAGCGCTCCCACACCGAGCTCGAACTCGGCACGGTCATCGGTGAGCTCTGACGGCGCTCAGCCCCGGACCGGCCGAACACCCATCGCCCAGCGCCCCTCCCCAAGCCGCACACGCTGCCGCCCGGCACACACACGGTGCGCCGGGCGGTAGCGGGCCTGTCCCCCTGTCAGGCCGGGAGGTGGAACTGCTGGTTGGTGCCACCCGCGCAGGTCCAGATCTGCAGCCGGGCTCCATTGGCCGTCGACTTGTCGGTGACGTCGAGGCACTTGCCGGACACGGGGTTCACCAGGGTGTCGCCGCTGCCGGGCTGCCAGACCTGGGCGCCGGTGCCGTTGCAGTCGTACAGCTGGACCTTGGTGCCGTTGGCGGTGCCCGCCGAGGTGAGGTCCATGCACTTACCGAGGCTGCGGACGGTGTTGTCGGAACCCACGGTCCACTGCTGGGCGGTGGTGCCGTTGCAGTCGTACAGCTGGACGGCGGTGCCGTTGGCGCTGCTCGCCGAGGCGACGTCCACGCACTTGCCGCCGAGGCCCGTGATCTGGCCGGTGGAACCGGTGGGCGGCGGCGGGGTGGTACCGCCGGTCACGGAGTTGAAGGTACTGGAGAACTGCCAGGCGCTCTGCGGGGTGCCACTGCAGGTGTCGGAGAGCTGGCCGTTGGTGGCGCAGGCCTTGTCACGGCCGAGCGCCCAGAAGGCGAGTTCCTGGATGCCCTTGGACTTGGCGAAGTTGGTGAGCGTGGTGGCGTTGCCGGTGGTGAAGATCTCGCTGACGTCGTCGTTGACCCCGATCATCGGGGTGTTGCCCTCCATCGCCCACAGCTGGGCGTCGGACTTCTCCGGCCAGATGGCGCCGAGCTGGCCGCGCAGAGCGGTGGCGGCGTCGGTGGCCGCCTTGCCCATGTCCCGGGTTCCGTCGTAGTAGTCCATCGTCATGATGTTGACGAGGTTGACGTTGAGGCCGTTGCTCTTGGCGTTGGACAGCAGCTTCGTCCCGTTGCCGTCCAGCCCGTTCGGCATGGCCGGCAGGGTGTACTGGACGTCGAGCTTGCGCCCCGCGGCGGCGTACTCCTGCTGGAGCTGGGCGAGCGCCTTGTTGCGGCGGTCGTTGGCGGCGGTGTCGGCGATCGCGCCGCCTTCGATGTCGAAGTCGACGCGGGTGAGGTTGAGGGTGTCGATGACCTTCTTGTACTGGGCCTTGAGCGAGGTCACGGTCGTACAGGCCTGTGCCTCCTCGGTTCCGGAAGCACCGCCGAAGGAGGCGATGACGTCGCCGCCCGCTCCCCGCAGGGAGTTGATCGCGGAGGTCCAGCCGGCGTCGGTGACGGGCGTGTCTCCGTTGAACATGGCGTTGCAGCCGCCGCCGTCGATGACGAAAGCGAGCGTGTAGTACTTCAGGCCCGTCGCGTTGCGGGCGTTGGTCATGGCCGAGGGCGAGTTCCACGTCTCGACGTACGGCGCGGCGTAGTGGGCGGGGAAGCCTGGGCCCGGGTTGGCCGCGGCGCTCGCGGAGCCGCCGGCGGCGACGACGGCGGTGGCCGCCATGGCAAGGACAGCGGGAGCGGTGGCAAGGGCTCTGACGGCGGATCTGATCACAAGACGGCTCCTGTCATGAGCGCGAGGGGGCGCGATGATGCGGGGGGCGGTGCCGTGAGTGGGGCATCGGGGACGGAACGGCAGTTCATGTGACTGACGTCGATTCCGCCACATGAACATCCGATGACCGATGACGGTATGGACTAGACCAGCTTCGCGTCAATACCCTTGAATCCGGGAAGAGTTCGGGCGAGCGCGGCCACCGCCGCCGACCCCGAACGTGTCCTCGCCACGGGCTGAACCCCAACGCCGGTGCCGGCGTTGGGGTTCGCGATGGTTTCCACTCGCCGGGCCGCGGGGACAGGCCCCACCGCGGAATCCCGGGGTACCCGCGCAAGCGCGTCCCGTCGATCTCTTTGCGGTGTGTTCGCTGCAACGCCCGTACAGCAGACCGTACGTGGGTGGGTACGCCGTCACCCTCGCCCACTCCGAGCTGGTCGCGTCGCCCCCTGCGCACCACATCGGCCGGGCCGCCGGACAGGCGCCGGATCAAGCGCCGACAGCCGTCAGGTGTCAGCTGTCATCCGGGAAAGCGGCCGCAGAGCCAGTTGCCCGGTTCCGCCGGGTCGTCGCTGGTCCAGAACTGGCGCCAGAGAAAGGCGAACTCCTCACGGCCGAGGTGCCCGTCGCCGTTCGGGTCGAGCAGTTCGAAGACACCGGTCATGTCCGCGGGCCGCCCGTTCCAGGTCTCCACGAGCCTGTGGTGTTCCTCCGGGGAGATGCGGCCGTCACCGTTGGCGTCCACGGCGTCGAAGACGGTGTCGGCGGTCGCGGTGACGGCCTCGGCCATGGTGGGCAACCGGTCGACGAGGGAGAGCAGTTCACTCATGTCGACCGTGCCGTCACCGTTGGCGTCCCCGGCCTCCAGAAGGGCGTCCCACCAACCCATCAGCAACGTCTCGACCCGCGCGCGCAGTGGTGTCCCGGGCCCCACTGCCGGGAGCAGGCTCCAGCGGGCGACGAGCGCCGTGAAGTCGTCCTGGCGCAGGTAGCCGTCACCGTCCGCGTCGAACGCGGCGAACATCCCCTTGAGCTTGCGCTCCTGAAACGCGCTGGCCATGAGCGGCCTCCCTCGACGCCGAACCGAACCACGAACCGCGGACCGCGACTGCCGGGCGCGTGCCGTTCCCGTTTGCGGTCGCCACGGACAGCGTAGGTCGAGACGCGCCCCCGGCCCTACGGGCACATGTGGGCGAACGGTCACCCGCCTGACGGGGTGACCGTTCGCGCGCCGGGCGGCTCCTCACATGTTCCGGTCCTGTGACGGGCCCGGGGCGCTCCCCTCGTTTCGCGCCTCCCGCTCCGCCTCCTCGGCGATGTGCTTGATGTTGGCCAGTCGCCGGTCCCAGTCGGCCGCGAGCGTGGCCATCCAACGGGCCGTGGCGCTCAGGGCCGCGGGCCGCACCGCGTAGCGCACCTCGCGTCCGACCCGGCCGCCGGTGACCAGCCCGGCGGCGTCCAGGACCGAGAGATGCTTGACCACCGCCTGCCGCGAGACGGGAAGCCCTTCGGCGAGTGTCGTCGCGGTGGCCTCGCCCCGCGCGGCGAGCAGTTCGAGCAGTTGGCGTCGCGTCGGGTCGGCGAGCGCGACAAGGACGCTGTCGACGACCTCGGCGGCGCCAGGACGTTCTTCGGTCACGTGGAGGGCTGTTCGGCACGCGTCTTGAGCGCGCCGAGTTCCAGGGGCCAGCCTTCGCTGTGGTCCTTCACGTTCTGGCTGCGCAGTTCCTCGGACCCGGCCAGTGCCGCGAACCCGCTCTCCACGACGCGCAGTCGCGTCCGGTCGCCTTCCTGGGACAAGGTGAACTCCACGAGGGTGCTGTTGTCCTCGCGCAGTTCTTCTCCGGGGAACGCGCTCGTCCAGCGGTACGCCAGGTACGTCGGCGGCTCGACCTTCTCCACCCGCACCGGGAAGTCGCCGTGTTCCGCGTTCTTCGCGATCATCGACTCTCCCGCCCTGGCCACGGTGCCGGGAAGGCTCGACTTGTCGGCCACCCAGAATCCGGGCTGGGCAACCAGCGCCCAGACCCGCTCCAGGGGTGCCGCGATCAGCGTCTCGCGTTCGATGCGGTCCTCGCTCATGAGGGAACTCCGTCCATGTCGATTTCGAGTGCAACTCAAGGGTTGCACATCAAGTCTCCAGGAGCAACCCGAAGGTTGCACCCGGAGATGCGTCGACACCCGTATCGGCGCCCCCGGACGCCCAGGACGCCGGACTTTCACCCCCCTCTGGCTTCGTAGGTACCTGGTAGGTACCATGCTTGCTATGCCATCACTGAATGTGACGTTCACCGACGAGGAAATGGAAGGTGTGCGCGCGGCCGCCTCGGCGGAAGGCAAGAGCCTGAAGCAGTACATGCACGATCTCGGCGTCCGGGAGATGCACCGCAAGCGGTTCGTCGCCGGCGCCACCTCGTGGGCGGACAAGCTGCACGCCGAGTTCGACGAGGCGTTCCCCGACGAGGTCCCACCCTCGCAGCGCGGCGATGGGGTCGCCGCAGCCTGATGAGCGAAATCCTGTACATCGATGTCTCCTGGCTGCTGGACGTCCAAGAAGCCGCCCTGGGGACTGACGACGTGTCGGTCACCGACTACTCGGCCCTGGTCGCGGCCGTCGCCAGGCACAAGACGCGCATGCCGACCCTTCAGACCTCCAATCCCGACGCGGCGTGGCGCGCGGCAGCGCTTCTGCACACCGTCGTACGTCTCGAGCCGCTCCCGCACCGCAACAGCCTCTTCGCTGCGTTCGTCGCGGCCCAGTACATGGACCAGTCCGGCGAAGGGATCGATCCTCCCTACGGCAGCCTGTCGGACCTGATCAGAAAGGTCCGGGAGACCCGCCTGCCGATCTACGCCGTCGCGGATGTCCTGCGTTCCTGGCGGATCTGACATCGCGGAGGGATTCCCGGCCCGAGCGCCGAGAGCACTTCGTCGTCCGCGCACTCCCTCCCCGGACCCGTGGCGCTCAGTAGAAGTCGCCTCGGTGGTGCGGGGGGTTGACGGTGTCGCGACGCTGTTGCAGCAGCCCGGCCGTCCTGTTCGCCGAAATCTCCCGCAGGTGTGCCTGACTCTGCAGGGTCATCATCGACCCCAGTGAGTGACGTGCGGTCATCGGGTTGTCCACGCAGGCCTGGTACAGCGCGGCGGCGCTCTGGGCGTCCTGGTAGAGGGTGCGGTAGACCTCGGCGGCACGGTACTGGCCGTAGGGGTGATTGCGTGCCGCGGCCGCCAGGAAGTACTCGAGGGCGTGCTCCGCGGGGGTGCGGGTCACGGGAAGCAGCCGCTCCAGGTACAGGTCGCCCAGAGCCAGCATCGCTTCGGGCTCGCCCAGTTCGGCCGAGGAGCGGTACCAGCGGGCTGCCTCGTCGAGCGACTGGGGGATGCCCGCCTGGGGGCATCCCTGGTGGTAGAGCGAGGCGAGGTAGTAGGCCGCTCGGGGTGAACCGGTACTCTGCCGCAGCCGTGGCACCGCGTTCGCGTACTGCCCCCGCACGTAGTCGATGTGCCCCAGGAGCTCGACGGCGGCGCTGTGACCGTTGGCCGCCGCGGTTTCCAGGAAGGCGGTGGCCGCGTCGCGGTGCTCCGCGCTGTCCCAGCAGTGCAGGCCGATCCGGTAGTACTCCTCGGCGCTGGTCGGCTCGTGTCCGTCCACGGTGAAGTTGGTCCCCTGCCACTGCACCACGTCGTCGCCTCTCTCGTCCTGACCTGCCTGGGCGGGCGCCTACCGTCATTGTGCCGCAGTCCCGCGAGGTCGCCGGGGGGTCGACGGCGGCAATCGGCCACGGAGGCAGAATTCCCGGCCGCGGACACGGATCAGGTGTCGTCGGCGGCGTCAGAGGCGGACGACGACCACGACCGTGTCATCGGTGGCGGCGCTCAGCGTGGTCAGCCCTTCCGCCAGGTCCTCGGCGTCGTCCTTGTGGTGCCGGGCGAGGTGGTCGGCGAGACGCTGGAGGCCTTGGTCGATGTCCTCGCGGCGGCGCTCGATCAGCCCGTCGCTGTAGAGGACGAGTACGGCGCCGTCGGCGTAGGTGGTCGTGGCCTGCGGACGGGCGCTGTGTTCGGGGCGGGCCCCCAGGGGCGGATCCGTCGCCCGGTCCAGGAACTGCACCGTGCCGTCCGGGTGGGCCAGGGCCGGCGGCGGGTGGCCCGCGCTGCTGTAGGTGATGCGGTGGCCGCTCTCGTCGATGACGGTCTGCACGGCGGTGCTGGCGAGGGCGCCGGCGAGGGAACGCGCGTACATGTCCAGACCGTCGAGTGCGGTGGCGGGCCCGTCGACGACGCGCATGGCCGCGCTCAGGGCACTGCGCAGCTGGCCCATGATTCCTGCCGCCGCCAGGCCGTGCCCCACGACGTCACCGACCGCGACGGCAGCGGCCCCGCAGGCGAGCTGTGTCACCTCGTACCAGTCGCCGCAGACGTTCAGGGTGTCCTCGGCGGGCCGATAGCGCACCGCCGCCTGGTGACGGTCGAGCCGCTCGGGCGCGGGCAGCATCGCGTCCTGAAGTGCGAGGGCGACCTGCCTCTCGCGAGCGTTGGCCTGCCGCAGCCGTTCGTTGACCTGCTGCAGCTCACGGGAGCGCGCGTACAGCTCGAACTGTGTCCGCAGGCGCCGCTTGTCCGATTCCGGACCGCAGGCGCGCACGACATCGGTGATCTCTTCCAGACGGTGCACGACCAGCACGATGTTTCCCTCGGAGTCCAGGACCGGGGCGTTGATCGGGCTCCAGTAGCGCTCCTCGAACACCCCCGGCCGATCCGCCTCCTCCACGTCGTGGCGCATCGGCCCCGCGACGTCCTGGGCGCGGGTCTCCAGCACCCGTCGCAGCGACGCCTTGAGATCGTCCGGGCCTTCCGGGTCCTTCGGGAAGGCGTCGTACACGTACCGGTCGACCAGTTGGTGTCGCGCGCGGCCGACCAGGTCCTGGTAGGACACGTTCGCATCCACGATGACAAGATCGGGCGTGAGCACCAGCATCGCGCTGGGTGACGCATCGAAGATGCCCTGGTAATCGATCTCCGGATCCTTCACGGCGCATCCCGCACACAGGGGCAAGGGCTCAAAATTTCAGTGCTTCTGCTTCATGCTAGGCGTTCGGCTCGCCGAACCGCGAACGTCCCGTGACCGGTCACCAGGGAGCGATCACACACCCTGGTCACTCCCGCTGGTCACTCCCGTTGGTCACTCCCGTTGGTTGACGCATACACCGGATGCCCGCGACGGCGAGACGGGCACCGGTCGGTCCTCCGGTACGGGCGGCGCGCCCCCTGCCCGTGCGTGTGAGGGTACGGAGGCCAGGCCTTCCTCGGCCCAGACGACCTTGCCGCCCGACACCGAGCGAGAACCCCATCTGCGGGACAGCTGGGCGACCAGGAGGAGGCCCCGGCCGTTCTCGTCGTCGGAGCCCGAGCGGAGCAGACGCGGGGAGCAGACGCTCGCATCGGTCACTTCACAGGTCAGGACCTGGTGCCGGATCAGGCGCAGACCGACCGGGCCCGTGGCGTGGCGAACGGCATTGGTGACCAGCTCACTGACGATCAGCTTCGTGGGGTCCTCGAGACGTTCCAGGCCCCACGCCGCCAGCTGACGGGCTGCCAGGCGC
The DNA here is from genome assembly GCF_012273515.2 of Streptomyces sp. RPA4-2. Taxonomy (NCBI): domain Bacteria; kingdom Bacillati; phylum Actinomycetota; class Actinomycetes; order Kitasatosporales; family Streptomycetaceae; genus Streptomyces; species Streptomyces sp. RPA4-2. The sequence goes on along the minus strand of NZ_CP050975.2, from coordinate 9,789,908 downwards.
CGGGCGCTGCCGACGGAACTCTGGTCGTTCGGCAGCGTCCAGGAGGCGACCCGGGCCGGGCTGAGCGAGCGGGTCCTGACGAGGAGCAGGGTGACGTCGTCCGACGGCGCCTCCCCCGGCAGGGTCTCCGTCGCGCGGGTGCACAGGTCCTCCAGGGAGCGGCCCGGTTCCGCGAGGGCGGCGCCCAGGCGCCACATCCCCACGTCGATGTCCTGGTCGCGGGTCTCGACCAGACCGTCCGTGTACAGCGCGAGGACACTCCCCTCCGGCAGTTCCAGCTCCACGGACTCGAAGGGGACCCCCAGCCCGATGCCCAGGGGGGTTCCGGTGGGAAGGTCGGGGAAGGTGACCGTCCCGTCCGGGTCGACGATCACGGGCGGGGGGTGTCCGGCCCGCGCCATGGTGCACCGGCGAGTGACCGGGTCGTAGACGGCATACAGACAGGTGGCGCCCACCACCGCGGGCGGCTGGTCCGAGACGTCGGCGTCCTCCTCGGCCAGTCGCTGGACCGTGTCGTCGAGGTGGGCCAGCAGTTCGCCGGGAGGCAGCTCCATGTCCGCGAGCGTGTGTACGGCGGTGCGCAGGCGGCCCATGTTCGCGGCGGCGTTGATGCCGTGTCCGACGACATCGCCGACGACTAGGGCCACCCGGGCTCCGGACAGGGGAATCACATCGAACCAGTCGCCCCCGACGCCGTTCTCGATGTCGGCGGGCAGGTAGCGCGACGCCGTCTCGACCGCCGTGCCGCCCCTCAACCGGTGGGGAAGCAGGGTGCGTTGGAGCGCGAGGGCCGCTGTGTGCTCGCGAGCGTACTGGCGTGCGTTGTCCAGTGACAGCGCGACGCGGCTGACGAGTTCCTCGGCGAGGAGCAGATCGACGTCCTGGAACGGCCCGGGGTCCTCGGTCCGGATGAACAGCACCACCCCAAGCAGGGCGTGCCGTGCGCGGATGGGTACCACCATCAGGGAGTGCATACCGTTCTCGTGGACCTTCCGCGCCCGTTCCGGGTCCTCCTCGATCCATGCGGCCGGAGCGCTGCCCAGACACGGCTCCAGGTGGGACCTCCCGGTGCGCAGGACGTCCATGAAGGGTGAGACGGGTGGCACGCGGACCGGTTCACCGAGCGCCCAGGGAGATTCGGGGATCCCTTGGTGGATCGAGGCCAGGCCGGCACGTCGGAAGACGAGGCGCTCGCCCGTCGAGCCGATGTGGACCGGCGGTCCTTCGCCGAAGGGGACCGACTGCTCCAGGTCGACGGCGACATAGTCGGCCAGCAGGGGAACGGCGAGGTCGGCCAGTTCCTGACTGGTCTGCATCACGTCGAGGGTGTGGCCGAGGCGCGTACTGGCCTCGCTGAGGATGGAGAGGCGCTCGCGCGCCCGACGGCTCTCGGTGACGTCGATGCTGATGACGCACACTCCCAGCACCTGGGCGTCGGCGTCCTGGAGACAGAAGATCGAAACGGCGAACGTGTGTTCCTTGCGCGGATCCGACGGAAGCCTCAGCCGGTACTCCTGGACCCTGGTGGTGCCGGTCTTCAGTACCTGCCGCATCATCGTCTCGAGCGTCTCCGCCTGGGCACCGGGCAGCACCTCGGTGAATCGAGACCCGAGCCTTCGCTCGCGTGAGACGCCGTCGTGGCGCTCCATGGTGTCGTCCACCCAGGTGCACCGCAGGTCCGGGTCACGCACGACGACACCGATCGGGGTGCGGGCGAGAAGCGAATCCCGCACGGACTCGCTCATCGCGCCCCACGACAGCTTGCCGATGTCGGTCAGAGACACGAGCCACCGGACTGCCCCGTTCTGCCCCCACAGCATCGAGATCCTCAGGCTGACATTGAGCACACGGCCGTCGCGGTGACGCACCGCCGTGGTCCCCGACCAGCCGTTCCGGGCACGGCAGCGCTCCACGAACGCCGCTATCGTCGGCGCCTTCCCGGCGGACGGCAGGACGAGCGCCGCGGACCGGCCCACCACGTCACCGGCGGTGTATCCGACAAGCCGCTCGGCGGCCCGCGTCCATCCCACCACCGTCCCCTGGTCGTCCAGCATCGCGATCGCCGAGTCCGACCTCTCGACCGCGCTCGCCTGATCGCCTTGCGTCACCATGTCCGTGCTGGTCATCGCCACATTCCTCAGGTAGCCCTAGAGGGCGGCATGGATGCGGGAGGCCGCCGCGCCGACGCCGCAGCGGCCAGGGCCACAGGAAGTGGCCGGGCGGAACAACCCGCGCTCCATCTCCGCGCTCGGATCCAGACGCGGAGGGAGTCATCGAACCGACTGAATCCGCGCCTTTCAGGCAATTGACCAGAAGAGGCTTTCATCTGTGACAAGTGGTGCGCAGTGACCGCCTACCCGTCATAAGGCCGCGGCGGAACCGATCGGTTGTTGAGGTCCACGGACAGGAAGATGTCCTTCGCGACCGGATCGCGCAGTTCCTCGGCGAGCTGGCCGATGAGTCCGGCGGTGCGGGCGAGCAGGGCGAAGGCACGCAGCAGCTCCAGAGGCAGGCCGAGATCCGCGAGCGCGGCCCCACACACCCCGGCGCCGTTGAGCGGCAACGTCCTGCCCAGTACCTGGTGGTGTACGCGGCCGATGGCGGCGAAGAGGGACAGATGCGGGCCGGACATCCCTTCCTCCTGGGCGATCCGGAACAGCCGGGCCGTGCGGGGGTCGCCCTGCTTGTGCACGTGATGGCCCAGCCCCGGAACGAGGCGGCCCGCCTCCCGCGCCGACCGCACCGCGGTCAGGGCGAGCGCGTCCCACTCCGCGTCGTCGTCCGGATGACCGCCCTCCACACCGGCCAGGACGTCGTGCAGGAACCTGCCGCAGTCCTCGGTGACGCCCAGGAAGCGCGAACCGCCCCCCAGAAGTCCGGCCGCGAGCGCTCCCTGGACGGAGTCCGGAGCGGAGAGGAAGGTCAGCCGTGCCGTGATGGCCGTCGGCGTGAACCCGTGATCGGCGAGTGCGGCGAGCACCGCCTCGAAGACCCGGATCTCGCCCTTGGCCGGCCGGCGCTGCGTCGCGAGCCAGAACGCCAGCTCACCGAAGCCGACCTCACCCATGACCTCCTCGGCGAGGTCGTGGCCGAGCAGGGTGATCCGGTCCAGGGACGAGGCGCCGAGCGCTGTCGGGTACTCAGGCATCGCCGTCCTCCAGCCCTGCGCGCACGTCCTCGCCGCTCTCCAGCCACTTGCGTACGTCCTCGCCGTGTTCGTCGAGGGCGGGCGGCGGCAGCCGGTAGGCGGCCGGTGTCCTGGAGAAGCGGATCGGGTGCCGGGTCGTGGGCACCGCCCGCTCGCCCTCACCGACCTCGACCACCGGGTCGAGCCCGAAGCGTTCGGCCATGGCGAAGCCGCCGTCGATCGTGTTGATCGGCCCGCACGGCACCCCCGCGGCCACCAGCAGGTCGAACCACTCCAGAGCGCCGCGCGTCCTCAGACGCTCCACCAGGATCGGCCGCAGCTCCTCACGCCGCTCGGTGCGGTCGGCGTTGTGGCGGAAGCGGGGGTCGTCGGCGGTCCCGGGGATGCCGAGCACCTCGCACAGCCTGCGGAACTGTCCGTCGTTGGCGGCGGTGACGATCAGGTCCCGGTCGGCGGTCGGCAACGGCTCGTAGGGGAACACGCTGGGGTGCGCGTTGCCCATCCGGTACGGCACGGTCCCGCCGGCGGCGTACGCGGAGCTGTGGTTGACCAGCCCGGTCAGCGCCGAGGACAGCAGGTTCACCTCCACCAGCTGACCGTTTCCGGTGGCGTCGCGGTGGCGCAGTGCGGCGAGGATCCCGATGGCCGCGTGGTTTCCGGCCATCACGTCGAACACCGAGATGCCGGCCCGGTACGCGGGCCCCTCGGGGTCGCCGGTGAGACTCATCAGTCCGGAGATCGCCTGCACCATCAGGTCGTACCCGGGAACGTCCCGCCCCGGGCCCGTACCGAATCCACTGATCGAGGCGTAGACCACGCCGGGGTTCACGGTGCTCACCGAGGCGTGGTCCAGACCATAGCGGGCCAGGCCGCCCGGCTTGAAGTTCTCGATCACCACGTCCGCCCGCCGGGCCAGTTCTCTGGCGAGCCGGGCGTCCCGCGGGTCGCGGAAGTCCAGGACGACCGACCGCTTCCCCCGGTTGACGCCCAGGTAGTACGTCGACACCCCGTCCCTCACGGGTGGCGTCCAGGTACGGGTGTCGTCCCCCGCCGGGCCCTCGACCTTGACCACGTCGGCGCCGAGGTCCGCCAGCAGCATCGTCGCGTACGGACCCGCCAGGATCCGCGAGAAATCCGCCACCAGCAGCCCGTCGAGCGGCCCGCGCACACCGTCGGTCATGGCTTAGGACTCCTCCTGCCGCACGGCGACACCCTCGCCGCGATACGTGCTGTAGGTGTACGGGTTCGAGACCGGCTCGGTGCGCGGGATCTCCGGCTCCAGCGCCTCCCGCCACGCCTTCTCGCCCAGCGCCCTGCGGGCGTACTCGACCGTGGCGCCCACGGCCTCGCGCGCCCTGGGCAGGTCGACACCGAGCAGTTCGTGCCGGTACTTCACGACCCTGCCGTCGACGACGACCGTGTCCACGTCGGCCCGCTGGGCCTGGTACACCACATGCCCATAGGGGTGCAGGAGCGGGAACATGGCCGGAGCGCGGTCGTTCCTGATCAGTACGAGGTCCGCCTTCTTCCCCGGTGTCAGCGAGCCGATCCGGTCGTCGAGGCCGAGGACCCGCGCGCCACCGAGGGTGGCCCACTCGACGACGTCCTGCGCCCGCAGCGTGTGATGGACCACCGTCTCGCCGGCCGCGTGGGCCTCCAGGTGCTCGCGGGCGCGGTCGGCGGAGAGTGTGGCCCGCATCGCGGAGAAGAGGTCGGCGCTGAACCACACGCTGGTGTCCATCGACAGCGACACCGGGATGCCGTGCCGGCGCAGCCGCCAGGTGGGCGGGTAGCCCTGTCCGGCGTTCTGCTCGCTCTCCGCCGACACCGACACCCTGCCGCCGGAAGCGGCGATCCGCTGGTAGGAGTCCTCGCTGAGCGTGGCGGAGTGCACATAGGTGACGTCGGGGGTCATGAACCCGTGGTCCCACATCAGGCGGATGCCGTCGTCGCCCGTCGCGCCCCAGACCCCGGCGTGGGTGGTGACCGGCACGCCGAGCTCACGGGCGGCCTCGAACGCGGCCTTCTCCGGGAACGCCGCGTCGCCCGTGACGTCGAACGCCAGCTGGAGGCCCAGCATGTCGTCCCGCGCGGAGAAGTGACGGTCCACGAACCTGCGCATCTCCGGGGCCGTCGCCCACTCCCACGGCGCGCCCAGGAGGTTGCCGTAGGCGAGGACGAAGCGGCCCGGCACGGCCCGCAGCGCCTCGACGGCCGCGTCCCCGTGTTCGGGAGTGCGCAGTCCGTGCGACCAGTCCACCGTCGTGGTCACGCCCGCGTCGAGCGCCTCGACGGCCGACAGCAGATTGCCCGCGTGGACGTCCTCGGGGCGGAAGATCTTGCCCCAGTTCAGGTAGTAGAAGACGAAGTACTGGGACAGCGTCCAGTCCGCGCCGAACCCGCGCAGCGCCGTCTGCCACATGTGCCGGTGTGTGTCGACCATGCCCGGCATCAGGATGCCGCCGGTGGCGTCCACCACGACCGCGTCCTCGGGTGCCGTCAACGCGTGCCCGACCCGTTCGATGCGCTCCCCGCGCACCAGGACGTCTCCGCCCTCCAGCAGGCCGATCGCGGGATCCATGGACAGCACGGTGGCGTTGCGGAAGAGAAGGGGGCGTCCGGCGGTGAGGTCGTCGGGGTGCGGGGTGTCGATCGTCATGAAGTCACCTCGTTGTGGTGCTGTGCCCGGGTGCGCAGCACCCGCGACCGGAGGACGAGAGGTACGGCGGCGGTGGCCGACCCGACGGCGAGCGCGGCGGTTCCCCAGCCGGGGCCGTGGAGTGTGTCGAGGCCGACGGCGTGGTCGAGGGACCATGCGCCCGGACCGGTGTAGCCGAGGACGGCGGCCGCCGCGCCGTACCAGAACGGGACCTCGCAGCCGCCCTGTTGCGCCCAGAACCCGTTCGGGGCGGTCGCCACGGCCGCCACCGTCATCGTGCCGACGATGACGGCGCAGCCGCCGGGAGTGAGCAGGCCGGTCGCGAGCGACGCCGCTCCGGTCAGCTCCGCCAGCCCCGCGAGCAGGACCATGGGCCGGCCGGGTACGAAGCCCCATCGTTCGAAGACGGCGGCCGTTGCGTCGGGGCCGGCCCCGCCGAACCGGCCGAACAGTTTCTGGGCGCCATGGCCGCACAGGAGCGCGGCGAGAAGCAGCCGCAACAGGAGAAGGCCGAAGTTCACGGCCGCGTCCCGCCCGAGGCCGAGGGCTGCAGCACGAAGTCGAACTCGGCATGCAGATAAGGCGCGTCGACGGTGCTCCCGTCCGGGGCCGGGCCGGCCGGATGCTCGCTGAAGTCCACGACCAGTTCGTCCTTGGTCCCGAACACGACATCGCTGTCGAGGTAGGGCGAGCCGCTCCGGAACAGGTGGGTGATCAGCCGGTCGTGGCCGGGGTGGTCGATGAGGAAGTGGATGTGCGCGGGCCGGTAGTGACTGATGCCGGTCCGGCCGATGAGAGCGCCGACCGGTCCGTCCATCGGGATGGCGTAACCGAGCGGCGCGATGGTGCGCACGCAGTACGTCCCGTCGGACCGCGTCCGGTACTTCGCGCGCAGCCGTGCCTCGTCGACGTCCGCGAGCTGTGACTCGTAGGCGCCGTCCGCGTCGGCCTGCCACACGTCCAGGACGACGTCCGGCAACGGAGTTCCGTCGAGTCCGAGCACGCGGCCGGTGACGAACAAGGGAGTGCCCTCGACACCGTCGGACATGTCGAAGCCGTGCGGGGCCGGCGGTGAGCCGTCGATGTGGAACGGGCCGAGGACCGTGGCGGGCGTCGCGGCCGGTGCGAAGCGGTGGTTGAGCTGCACGACGAGCGTGCTCAGCCCGAGCACGTCGGAGGCGAGGATGAACTCCTGACGTTTGTCGTCGCTGATCCTCCCGGTCGCCGTGAGCCACTCCACGGCCGCCGTCCACTCGTCCTCGGTGAGCCGGACCTCGCGGGCGAACGCGTGCAGGTGCCGCACCAACGCCGTCGTCAGTTCGGCGAGCCGGGGCGAATGGGCGGTGGCCCAGCGCTTCTCCGCGAGGTCGGTGAGATTCTCCTCCGTCACGAAGGCCATGGAATCCTCCTTGGTCCGGCCTGCCCGACATCGTGCGGACGGCTGTCCGCACAGCGGTCAATCTGCCGCATGGTTGAGAGCGAAACAAGACCTCTGCACCGATCAGAAGAAGGTGGATCTGCCGGACCGATGTCCGCTCGGCTAGCCTGGCCCTATGCGCCGAGACGGAAATCCCGAGTTCATCGAGGCCCTCGCCCGAGGGCTGGACGTGTTGCGCTGCTTCCGGCCGGGCTGCGGCTCCATGACCCTCAGCGAGATCGCCGGCGCCACGGGCCTCGCCCGCCCCACGGCCCGGAGGATCCTCATCACCCTGGAGCAGCTCGGCTACGTCCGCTCGCAGGAGCGCGGCTTCTGCCTCACGCCCCGGGTGCTCGACCTCGGCACCGCGTACATCGGCTCGATGAACCTCTGGGAACTCGCGCGTCCCCACCTGCGCGATCTGGTCGAACAGACCAACGAGTCCTGCTCGATCGCCCAGCTCGACGGGTCCGACATCGTCTACGTGGCCAGGGTCGCCGTACCGAAACTGGTCACCCTCGGCGTCACCATCGGTACCAGGTTCCCCGCCCTGCAGACCTCGCTCGGCAAGGTTCTGCTGGCCACGCTGTCGCACGACGAACTCGACAAGTCCCTGGCCGAACCCAGCCGTTCCGGCGTCACCCCGCGCTGGACCCCGGACCGGGACGAGATCCACGCCGCCCTGCGTGATGTGCGGGCCAAGGGATGGGCGGTCACCGATCAGGACCTCGCGCCGGGCATCCGCTCGGTCGCCGCGCCCGTACGCGACGGGAACGGCAGGACCGTCGCGGCCGTGAACGTCAACGCCCACGCCGCCGAGACCTCGGTGGAAACCCTAGTCGACCACCACCTGCCCCTGTTGCTGCGCGCGGCGAGCGCCATCAGCGGCGACTGGGCGACGTGGCAGGCACGCCCCCTGGACATCCTCGACACCGCACCCTGAGCCCTGACGCCGCGATCAGGCGTTCCCTGCCGTCCTGTCCGGAAGCGGATGAGGCAGAACCCGTCGCGCCTGTCCGACGACCGAGGCCTCGCCCCTTACGATCACCGACCGTCGCCCGATCGGTTCGGGATGCGGTGGACGACTCGGTTCGGGGAGTGGCGGATGACAGGGATTTCCCGCCGGGCGCTGACGGCCGTACTGGCGTCCTTCGCCCTCGTGATCGGCATGTCGGCGGAGGCTCGAGGGATCGTCAACGGCGATCGGGTGACCTCGCCGGCCAAGTACCCCTGGATGGCGCAGATCCAGATCCTGCGGGACGGACGGCACCAGGGCTCCTGCGCGGGCACCCTGGTGAGCGAGAGGTGGGTCCTCACCGCCGGCCATTGTGTCGACAGCCAGGACATCAGGGTGGTCCTGGGCAGCACCGCGCTCCGGACGGAGACCGACGGTTCGTTCCGGGTGGTCCGCGTCGTCAGGCACCCGCGGTACGCGCCGGGCGGCGGCCCTCTCCGTTATGACGCGGCGCTCCTGCGGCTGGACCCGCCCGTGAGGTTCGGTCGCACGGTCGCGCCCCTGGCGTTGCCCGCCTCCTCCCGCCCGACGTCGTATCCGGGGCCGCTGGTGGTCGCCGGCTGGGGCCACACCCGTGAGGACGGTCCCGCCTCGGACACGCTGCTGGAGACGCACCAGACCGAGAGCGGCCGGTGCTTCCGGCAGGGGCTTCGACGGAAGGTCCACCTGTGCACGCTCATCCGGGGCCACCGGGCGCCCTGCTACGGGGACAGCGGAGCACCCCTGATGCACCGCAACGCCCGGGGCGGGTTCACCCTCGTCGGTATCACCAGCGGCACCGTCGGTAGCCATCCGTGCGGAGCGGAGGGCCAGGAGAACTACTTCGCCCGGGTCACGGCCCTCGTCGACTGGATCCGTCATTGGATCCATCACTCCACCGAGCCGCTTGCGCGACAACACCGATGACACACCGACAACGCTGATGGCGCAGACGGCGCTGGCGGCGCAGACGGCGCCGGCAGCGGCCCGGTCAGCAGTGATCCGGCATCCCTGGAACGTCCGTCGGTCTATGCCGCCGCGGGACGGCGCAGGAACCACACCGTCGGGACGGTCATCACGAGGAGCACGATCCCGGCGACGAGCCAGCCCAGATGAAGGGCTTCGCTGAAGGCCTGGGGGACGGCGACGGAGATCGCATGCGCCTGTGCGGCCGGGGGGCTGCTCGTCCCGCCGTGGGTGATTCCGGCGACCACGCCGTCGACGCGGTCGGCCGGGACGCCGGACGCGGCCAGCCGGTCGTGCAGGTAGTCCGGGAAGCGGGTGGTGACCAGGGTGCCCAGAACACTGGGGCCGAGCACGCTGCCGAGCTGGCGGAACATGTTGACCGACGCGGCCGCCATGCCGGCCTGGAGCGGTGGCACGCTGTTGACGGCCGCGGCGGTCGACGGCGCCACCAGGACGGCCGAGCCCACGCCGGCGACGAACAGGCCGGGCCACATGGCCCCGTACCCGCTGAAGGGTCCGGCCGCCAGGAGTGCGAAGGCCCCCGCGCCCATGAGGACGAGGCCGGTGATGAGCGTGGCCGGGACGCCGATTCTGCGCACCAGGCGGCCGGCGAACGCGCTGACAACGATGTAGGTGGCGAACATCGGGAGCAGCTTCACGCCCGTCATCAGGGCGCTGTCGTGGGCGACCCGCTCCAGATGGAGGACGGTGAGCAGTGAGATGCCGACGAAGCCGAACATGGTGACGGCGCTGATGCTCATCACCATCGTGAACGACGCGTTCTTGAACAGCCGCAGTTGCAGCATGGGGTCGTCCTGGCGGAGTTCGACCCGCACGAAGGCCGCCAGCGAGACGACGAAGACGACGTACGCGGCGATGATGACGGGCCGGCCGTAGCCCGTGGAGCCACCCTCGATGATCGCGTACGTGGCGGACGCGACGGCGAGGGTGCCGAGCACGACGCCCGCCGGGTCGAACCGGCGTGTCGGGTGCTTGCTCTCGGTCACCAGGAGCGGGGTGAGGATCAGGGCGAGCACGCCGATGACCACGTTGGTGAGGAAGACGGCGTGCCACGACACCCGGTCGAGCAGTACGCCCGCCACCAGGGGTCCGACCGCCAGCCCGAGGCCCGCGCAGCTCGCCCAGGCGCTGATGGCGCCGGTGCGCTCATGCGGGTCGGTGAACGTGTGACTCACGATCGCCAGGCTGGACGGCAGGACGGCCGCCGCCCCGACTCCCATCAGCGCCTGGGCCGCGATGAGCAGGCCCGCGTTGCCCGCCAGAAAGGCGATGACACTGCCGATCGTGAAAAGCGTGACGCCCGACAGGAGCGTCCGCCGCCGCCCGAGGATGTCGCTCAGCGTGCCGGCCGACAGCACCAGACTCACCAGGGCGAGGCTGAAAGCACTGCTCACCCAGACCGTGGTGCTCGCGGACAGGTGCAGGGCGTCCTGAAGCGGCGAGAGTGCCGAGATCGTCGAGGAAACGTTGACGAAGACCATCATCACACCGAGGCAGAGGACCAGAAGAGCCCACCACCTCCGCCCGTTCGGGATGGTGCTGGACACAGGGGTCGGAACTGCGGCGATGTTAGGCTGACTAGTGGAAACCATAGCCAGAAGATATCAGGCTGACTATGCAAATCTGTAGCCAGGGAGAGCGTGAGGCCATGACGGAGTCCAGCGGGGCGCCGGAAGCCGGTGTCGAGCCGGTGATCACCAAGACCGGGCGATTCTCCGACTACGACGAGACCGTGGCCGACTGGTGCCACATGGAGCACGCCCTGGAACTGGTCGGCACGCGGTCCGCGATGATCCTCCTGCGCGAGATCTACTACGGCGCCCGGCGCTTCGACGCGCTCGCCCGGCACACCGGTCTGACCGAAGCCGTCACCTCCCAGCGGCTCAAGCGCCTCGTCGACGCGGGTCTGCTCGAACGGCATCCCTACCGGGAGCCCGGCCAGCGGACCAGGTACGAGTACGTCCTCACCGATCTGGGCCGGTCGCTGTTCCCCGTGTTCGTCGCCCTGATGGAATGGGGAGCGCGCCTCGGCAACGAAGGCGGCGTCGAACTCGTCCACGTCGGCTGCGGAAGCCCGGTCGGCGCCGTGGTGCAGTGCGCGAAGGGCCACGACGTGGGTCTGCCCGACACGGCCGCGCGGTTCGTGTCGGACGGGGAACGCGGGGACCACTGAATCCGCGTGCCGCACCTCGGCCCGAGTGACCGCCGTCGGTCCCGACGACCAGAGTCACTCCCGCGCGTCCGCGAGACGGTCCCGCACGCGAAGCCGACCGTGCCGAGCGGACCTCCCGGAGCGGGCAACTTCCCTCAGGCCGAGGCGCCCGAAACCGTCGGCCCACTCCTCACCGGACGGCTCGACGGCACCCGGCGGGAAGGCCGTCCGCGGGCCTCTCCCACGAGGCTGCCTTCCGGATGCGCGGCCAGGCCGGCCGACCTAGCGTCAACGCCATGGCAGAGCCGGACGCGCGGGGCGACCGTGCCCACGAGGCCCACCGACGGCCTTCGAGGCGGGCGAAGCGGTGGCAGTCCTTCGCGCGTTCCCCTCTCCTGCCCGCGACGGTGATCGTGCTCCTCGTCTCGGCCGTGGCGGGCGTCTTCGCGTGGTCGTACACCTACGCCTTCGCCAATCCGACCCCGCACCGGGTGCCGACCGCGGTGATCGGCCCGCCGGACGCGGCCCACGGCGCCTTTCTGACCGGTATGGAGAGCGCGATGGACGGCTCGTTGATGGTCCACACGTACCCCGGCTACGCACAGGCCAGGGAAGCGGCCGAGAAACAGGCGGTCTTCGCGATCTTCGACGTGCGGCAGGAGCGCACGGTCACGGTGGATGTCTCGTCCGCGTCGGGCGCGTCGGTGGCCCAGGTGGTCGAGCAAGCGGCGCAGGCGGTGGGAAAGGACCTGGGAAAGGCCGTCGTGGTACGGGACATCAAACCGAACCAGCGGGGCGATCCTCGCGGTCTGGCGATCTTCTACATCTCGCTGGCGGCCGTGGTGGTCAGTTACGTGGGCGGGATCCAGCTCAGTGTGCACGCGAGGGAACTCGGCGCCGGTGCGCGCATCGCGTTCACCATCGCGTACTCCCTGCTGGGGGCGTTCGCCATCGTGGCGGTCGTGGACTGGGGTCTCGGTGCGCTCGAACTGCCTTTCGCCTCGGTCTGGCTGACGCTGGCCCTGACGATGTACGCCGCCAGCGCGGTGTTCCTCATGTTCCTGGTCCTGGTCGGACGATGGGCCCTCATCCCCACCTGGGGTCTGATGGTGCTGATCGGGAACCCCTCCTCCGGCGGCGCGGTCTCCTGGCCCCTGCTCCCCACGTTCCTGGGCCTGGTCGGTCGTTGGCTGCCGACGGGCGCGGCGATCGGGGCGATCCACACCGAGGTCTACTTCCCCGGATATCTGCACGCCTTCCCGTTCCTGGTCCTCACCGGCTGGGCCCTCGTCTCGACGGTGGTCTTCTGCCTTCTGAGGAACCGCCGGCCCACAGCGGAGCGAGCAGTCGCTGCGCCCCCCGAATGACTGCCGTCCGCGCGTCGATCACGAAACAAGGAGTCATCGAGCTGTTGCGGGTCCGTGGTGTCGACGCCTCGAAGGACTTCGCCTGACCCGCACGGCCCCGAATCGGCCCTGCCAAGTACTGCGCAGGTGCTGCTCAGGTCCTGCTCATGACGAAGCCCCGGAGCCCCGGTCGGCCTGAACGGATTCTGTCTCCTTCCGCGGCTCGGGGACGCGCGGGCCGCGTTGCGGGGCGAGGAAGAGTCCCATGACCGGGATGACGTACACGGCCCAGACGACCACCTGGAGGACGGTCGGGTCGGGCTGGAAGTTCAAGACGCCCTTCAGGAGGGTGCCGTACCAGGAGTCCGGGGGAACGGTGGCGCCGATGTCGAAGGCGAGGTGGCGCAGGCCGGGCAGGAAGTCGGCTTCCTGCAGGTCGTGGATGCCGTACGCGAGGACGCCCGCGGCGACGACGAGCATGGCGCCCGCCGGGCGAGCGGGACGCGACGGCGGCGTCACAGACCGGTCCGCACGAGTGGCGCGGGGCCCACGTCAGGAGGCTTGGTTCAGGCCGGAGTACCGGCGGAAGCGACGAGCACGGCGTTCACTGCCCACTCTCCCCCAGGAGACGCCTCAGCTCCGTCTCGTCCTCGGGACTCAGTCCCTCGACGAACCGGGCCAGCACCGTGCTTCGGTCACCGTCCTGGTCGAGTGCGCGGTGCATACGGCGGGCGGTCAGCCCGTGGGAGTCCTCCACGGGGAAGTAGACGAAGCCCCGCGTGCCGGGGCTGCGGCCGACGACCCCCTTTTCCTGGAGCCGGGCCAGCAGGGTCGCCACCGTCGTACGGGCCAGCGGCTGCGGCATCGCGGACCTCACCTGAGCCGCCGACTGCGGCTTCCCGGCCGCCCACAAGGCGGCGAGGACGCTCGCCTCGAGCTCGCCGGCGGGTCGGCGTTCACCATCGGTGGCCGTCATGGCCCCTCCTCTCCCCAAGGCACTTCAGAGCGCAGCAGATCAGATTCCACCCCCGAGGCACAAACAAGGCGACCCCGGCATCCGGCCGGGCGGTCCCGCCGTTCACCGCACCAGCCACCCGACGCACCGTCGTCCGGCCCCGCCCCGGGTGCACTTGGCCCAGCGAGACAATGCCCGATCCGGCCGCGAACCCTACGGTGGTGGCATGGCGGCGATCATCGGTTGGAGACGGGCAGGGGGTTCCCTGGTATCCCCGGGCGACGCTCTGGGTGCGGCGGCCCTGTTCGTGCTGTCGGTCGTCGCCGCTTCGATCGAACCGCACCGGCACGTGTTTCTGGTGCGCTGGCCCGCCGTGCTGCTGGCGGCGGTCGGTTGTTCCGCCCTGGTGTGCAGACGCCGCCACCCCTTCGGCGTACTGGCCCTGACGGTTTGCTGCGGAATCGTCTTCGAGTTGCTCGGATTCCGGGAAAGTCCCGTGGTGATGAGTCCGGTACTGGTGTCCGTCTACACCGTGGCCCTGATGACCGACCGGCGCACCGCCTGCGCCGCGGCCTCCGCCTCTGCCGCCGTCCTGGTGGGGGCGGCCGTCGTCTGGGGCGCGAGGTCGTGGCTGGACCCGGACAAGGCGGCGACGCTGGCCTGGATGGCTCTGCCGGCCGCGGTCGGAGACGGGGTCCGTTCACGTCGCGCGTATGTGGCGGCGGTGGAGGAACGGGCGGAGCACGCCGAGCGCACCCGCGAGCAGGAGGCACAGCACCGGGTGGCGGCCGAGCGCGTCAGGATCGCCCGTGAGCTGCACGACATCGTCGCGCACCACATCGCCCTGATCAACGCTCAGGCAGGCGTCGCGGCCCATCTGCTGGAGCGGCGGCCGGAACGGATCCTCACGGCTCTGGAGGAGATCCGGGACGCCAGCCGATCGGCGCTGGACGAACTACGCGTCACTGTGGGACTGCTGCGGCAGTCCGACGATCCGGTGGCGCCCCGCGATCCCCTGCCGGGCCTGGCGCAGGTACCGGCCCTCCTGTCCTCGTTCGAAAGGGCCGGACTGGCCGTGAAGCACACTCGGCAGGGCGACGCCGAACCGCTGGAACCGTCGGTCGACCTGGCCGCGTATCGCATCGTGCAGGAATCCCTGACCAATGTGCGCAAGCATTCCGGCGCGGACCACGCCCGGGTGTTCCTGCACTACGACCCCGCCTGGCTGACGATCACGGTCGAGGACGACGGCAGCGCGGAACCTCACGATCCCCAGCCGGGGGCCGGTCACGGGCTGATCGGTATGCGCGAGCGTGCCGCCACCGTCGGCGGCAGACTCCACGCGGGAGCGCGTCCCGAGGGCGGCTTCAGCGTGACCGCCGAACTGCCGCTGCGGTCCAGCCTCGCCCTGGACAAGCCCTCGAAGGAATGGCGATGACGATCCGCGTACTGCTCGCCGACGACCAGGCCCTGCTCCGCGGCACCTTCCGGATGCTGTTCGACTCCACCGACGACATGGAGACGGTGGGTGAGGCCGCCAACGGCCGCGAGGCGGTGGAACTGGCGCGTACGCAGCACCCCGACGTCGTCCTGATGGACATCCGCATGCCGGACATGGACGGCATCGACGCGACGCGGATCATCTGCGAGTCGGAGGACCTGGCAGAGGTCAAGGTGCTCATCCTGACCACCTTCGAGGACGACGAGCACGTCACCGAAGCGCTGCGTGCGGGGGCGAGCGGCTTCCTGGGCAAGGGTGCCCGGCCCGAGGAACTCATCGAAGCCGTCCGCACGGTCGCGGACGGCGAGGCGCTGCTCTCCCCGTCGGCGACCCGGGCGCTGATCGGACGGTTCCTGGCCCAGCCGGACCCGTGCCCGACCGCCGTCCACGAACGGCTGGAGGACCTGACCCCACGCGAACGCGATGTCGTGGGACTGGTCGCGCTCGGCCTGTCCAACGACGAGATCGCGGGTCGCCTGTTCGTCAGCCCGCTGACGGCCAAGACCCACGTCAACCGGGCCATGACCAAGCTGGCCGCGCGTGACCGGGCGCAGCTCGTGGTCATCGCCTACCAGTGCGGTCTCGTCGGCCCGGCGACGCAGCCCGCCCCCTCCTGACGGATGTCCGTGTGACGGCCGGTCCGGCGACGCGACCGGCCCCTTGACGGATGTCCGCGTGACGGCACCGGTCCGCCGGAACGACCGGTCCCCGGGCGCTCCACCCGTGTGACCGCCGGTCCACCATCGCCGCCGGCCTCCGGACGGCTGTCCGCGTGATGACCGCTCCAGGAACAGAGCCGGCCTCGTGACGCGTGCCCGCCCGCGCGCCGGAACCACCCCCTCGACGGGTACACACCTGCGGGTTGGCCTCCATGACGCGTTCTGCACCAGCCGTAGCTCGACATCCCGGCTACCACGCCCGTGGTAGCCGGGATTCGCTGCGTGGGGACGATGTGCCGGGCACCGTTCGTGGGCGAGAGTGAAACCGTGAACCCCCAGGTGGCGAGCCTCTCGCACAGAGCGGCACACCACCCAGCACAGATAGGACACCCGATCATGCTCACCTCGATCAAGGAATGCGGCACGATCCGTGACCTCCTCGCCGGACACGCGCTCCAGGCCCTCGGCACCGACGACGCGAGCGCGGTCGTCGCCCACGTGACGGCCTGCGGCGGCCCCTGCCGGGACGAGTACGACCGTCTCGCGGCCGTACCGGCCCACCTGTCCCTTCTGCGTGAAGCCCTGGTCTGCGAGCGGGACGCGAACAGGCGGGCGCGCGTCGCCGACCGTCGCGAATGCGGGCACGTGCCGATCCGTCGGCGCAATCCGGCCCGAGTGGCCGTGACCAGGCGGCTCACGCTGGCCCAGTGGGTCAGCCGCACCGCGTGCGTCCGGTGACCGTGGCGGGAGACGCCGGTGACCTCGCCGCCCATCGCCCGCCGCTCGGTCCCACCCGCGCGCGACAGTGCCAACGCCTGTCGCGCGGGCCGAACGGCCGGACGCGGTGACCGCCGGCGCTCCCGGCCCGGCGCGGTGACCGCGGACGTTCTCAGAGCCCGGCCATCCCCTTTGGAACTGCTGGGTCCTATGGTGAGACCCTCGTATGCTGGGCGCATGAGGCGGACTTCTTTTGCGAACTGGCCGTGCTCCATCGCACGCACGATGGATCTGCTCGGCGACTGGTGGACGCCCCTGGTCCTACGGGAGGCGTTCTACGGGATCAAGCGGTTCGACGACTTCCAGCAGGAGCTGGGTATCGCCCGCAACACCCTCACCGCCCGGCTCCGGCGGCTGGTGGACGAAGGCCTCATGGAGAAGAAGGCCTACCAGCACGAGCCGGTGCGCTACGACTACGTCCTCACCGACATGGGCCGCGACTTCTTCGGTGTACTGGCGGCCATGAACAGCTGGGGCGACCGCTGGCTCAGCGGCGAGCAGGGACCACCGGTCGTCTTCCACCATGACGCCTGCGGGCGCGAGAGCGCCGCCGAGGTGGTCTGCGCCGACTGCGGGGAACCCATGACGGCGGAGGACACCCATCCCCGCCTCGGCCCCGGATACCCCCGCCACCTCGCCGAACGCCCCGCCATCCGGCAACGCTTCACGGCCTGACCGTCGCCCCGGGCGCCCGCGCCCGACCATCGACAACCCTCCGCCTCCCACCCCGCAAACTGGGGTCGCTCTTCCTTGACAGGTGAGTCTATCTACGCAACTCTCAAGCTCAGAGCCCCTCCAGGGGCGGATTTCGGCAGAAACCGAGAGGAAGGCCGAGCGAGCCATGGAGTGGACGGGCGCGCGTTACGCGGACAAACCGACGGTCGAGGCGAGGACCCGGATCGACGCTCCACCGCGGCGGGTGTGGGAGCTGGTCTCCGACATCCATCTCATGCCGACGCTCAGTGCCGAACTGCAGTCGGTCCACTGGCTCGACAAGGTCACGACTCCCGCGGTCGGCGCCCGCTTCGTCGGCCGGAGCAGGCACGAGTCGCTCGGCGAATGGGAAACCACCTCGTACGTCGTGGAGTACGAGCAGGACCACGTGTTCGCCTGGGCGGTCGCGGATCCCCAACTTCCCAGCGCCCTCTGGCGATTCACCCTTGAGTCCGCGCGAGCCGGTACCGAACTGACCCAGTGGATGCAGATGGGCCCCGGACGTTCGGGGCTTTCCTTCGCGATCGACAGGATGCCGGACAAGGAGCAGAAGATCGTGTTCGTACGGCTGCGGGAATTCGAGCGGAGCATGGCCGGCACGGTCGACGCCATCAGGAAGCTGGCCGAGGACGCGGAAGGGGCCGGTGCGTGATGCGTACGGCTACGACGATCGAGGCATCGACAGGCCGCTGGAGCGAGACCGTCGACTTCGTGGTGGAGGCCGAGAAGCTCGGGATGGACATCTGCTGGGTGGCGGAGGCCTGGGGTTCCGAAGCCCCCTCCCCACTTGGCTACCTGGCCGCGCGGACCGAGCGGATGCTGCTCGGTTCCGGGATCATCCAGCTCGCGACCCGCACCCCGACGGCCATCGCCCGCGCCGCCATCACGCTCTCCGACATCTCCGAAGGACGCTTCCTCCTCGGTCTCGGCTCCTCCGGTCCCCAGGTGATCGAGGGCCTGCACGGCGTACCGTTCGCGCGCCCGCTGTCGCGGATGCGGGAGACCGTGGACATCGTCCGGCAGGCGGTCGCGGGCGAGAAGATCGCCTACGAGGGACGGGAGTTCACCATTCCGCTGCCGGGCGGCCAGGCGCGGCCCATGCGGATGTCGCTGCGCGCCGAATACGACCTGCCCGTCTACCTGGCCACCCTGTCGCCGAAGATGCTGAAACTCACCGGGGAGGTGGCGGACGGCTGGCTGGGCACGAGTTTCGTGCCGGAGGGCGCCAAGGAGGCGTACTTCGACCACCTGGACGCGGGCCTCGCCGCCGGCGGACGTACGCGGGCGAGCCTCGACGTCTGCCAAGGCGCCGAAGTGGCCTTCGCCGAGGACGAGGACGCGCTGCGCGCGATGGTGGCCGCCCGGAAGAAGGAACTCGCCTTCAGCCTGGGCGGGATGGGCTCCGCGACCACGAACTTCTACAACGACGCCTACAGCAGGCAGGGTTGGGCGGAGGTCGCCGCCGAGGTCCACGAGCGCTGGCAGGCCGGAGACCGGGACGGGGCGGCGGGTCTCGTGACGGACGAGATGGTGCTCGGTACGACACTGATCGGCACGGAGGACATGGTGCGTGAGCGGCTCTGCGTCTGGCGCGCCGCCGGTGTCGACACCGTCCGCTTCTACCCCGCGGGTGAGACGCTCGACGCCCGGCTCACCACTCTGGGAAGGGCGCTCGACCTCGTACGCCAGGTGGAGGCCGGCGGCGCGGACGGCTGACGGGCCGCCATGGCGTCACGGACGGTCCGCACGGCCGACCGGCTTCCGAGGGCGCCTGCGGACCGTCCGTCCCGTGGAACACCCCCGGACCAGGGCGTGTCTCATCGAGCAGAGAGCCGGAGGGGCGACCGGACTCGGAAACCCGACTCTCCGGATAGTTCACTTTGAGTGACCAAGTCGCTACATTCAGTCACGACCGGCCGTGATGATCACGGCCCGAGGCACGGAGCTGCCTTCATGCGACGCATCACTTCCAGGATCTGCACCCTCGCGGCCAGCACGCTGCTCGCCCTGACCGTAGGCCAGGCCGGACCTGCCGGTGCCGCCACCGACGCCGCGTATTTCAACCTGCGGGACGTCACCGGCCACAACTTCGTAATCGAGATCACCAGGCCGGCCCTGATCCAGGAAGCCCGCGAGATCGTCAAGCACGAGGAACGCAAGATCGTCATCGGCAGGATCATCAAGACCCAGGCCCGCTACAACCCCCAGTGGGACTTCCACTACAACCCCGACACCGTGAGCTTCGCGGACGCGGCCATCGAAGTCTGCGACTCCACCATCCCTTACGTAGAGGACCACTTGGACGAGGCCGGCGGCCCCTTCCTACCCGGTCTCTACTGGTGCCCCTGGACCGGACGCCTCACCGCCGAGGTCTCCGCGCCGTAGAACGCCCCGCCGCGCACAACGGGCCGGCCGCCCCACAGCGGGGCGGCCGGCCCTTTCGCGCTCGAAGGCGGCGCCGAGGCACGGGCGGGCACGGGGCCCGACGCGGGCGTCGAAACGCCGGCGTCGCGCTGTCGGCGGGGCGCGGGATCCCGGACGCCGCAGCGGTCAACACCCGCCGGTGAACTGCCGGTTCGATTCATCGGCCCGAGAGAGGGCGCGCCTCGGCCGTGCGGCTACTTCAGCTCGGCGTCGGTGTAGTAACCGGTCGCGACCAGGGCGACCTCGTAGTTGGACTTGTCGACGCTCTTCGGCTGCAGCAGATAGGCCGGCACGGCCTTGGCGCCGTTTTCGTACGTCCGGGTGTCGTTGACCCTCACCTGCTGGTCGGTCAGTACGGCGTCGACCATGTTCGCCGTGACGTCCGCCAGCTCGCGGGTGTCCTTGTAGACGGTCTGCGACTGCCCGCCCGCGATGATCGACTTGACCGAGGCGAGCTCGGCGTCCTGACCGGTGATGACCGGCAGCGGCTTGGCGGGGGAACCGTAGCCGTCCGCCTTCAGCGCCGTCAGGACGCCGATGGAGATGCCGTCGTACGGCGACAGGACCGCGTCGACCTTCTTGCCTCCGTACCACTTGGCGAGAACGTCGTCCATGCGCTTCTTCGCGGTGGGACCGTCCCAGCGCAGGGTGGTCACGTCGGAGAGCGCGGTCTGACCGGACTGGACGACCAGTTGCTTGCTGTCCAGGTAGGGCTTCAGGAGGTGCATGGCGCCGTTGAAGAAGTACTTGGTGTTGTTGTCGTCGGCGGAGCCGGCGAAGAGCTCGATGTTGAACGGCCCCTTGCCGTCCTCCAGACCGAGCTTGTCGACTATGTAGCGGGCCTGGAGCCGGCCGACCTGCTCGTTGTCGAAGGAGGCGTAGTAGTCGACGTTCTTGGTACCGAGGATGAGCCGGTCGTAGGAGATCACCGGGATGTGGGCGGCGGCGGCCTGCTGAAGCACGTTGTTCAGCGACCTGTTGTCGATGGCCGCGACGATCAGTGCGCTGACGCCCTGCGTGATCAGGTCCTGGATCTGCGATACCTGGGTCTTCGGGTTGTCCTCACCGTAGACCAGCTTCGTCTTGTACCCCTTCGCCCTCAGGTCCTTGACGACGTTCTTGCCGTCGGCGATCCAGCGCTCGGAGGCCTGCGTCGGCATCGCGATGCCGATGGTGCCGCCCTCGGGGCTGCCCTTGGTGTCCTTGCCGCAGGCGGACAGGGTGAGAGCGACGGAAACAGCTCCGGCGAGGGCTGCGAGGGCAGCTCTTCGGTTGCGCATGATGATCGATCCTTGTTCTTCTCGTCGTTGAGGAGATGACGGAGTATCAGGTGACTGCGGGAGAGTGGCGGGGGCCGGGTGCATCCGGCTGACCGCGCCAGGTCCCGAACCGGGACTCACAGTTGGGTGCCATGGAGGGAAGATCCGTGGCCAGGCGGACAGCCCGCACTTCAGGTGGAGTGGCACGCCACGGCGGATCAGCTCGGCGACCTCACGGATCGGCGCGTGCCCGCCCGGGCCGTCGGAGGCCTTGGGCGCACATCATCACCGGAGTGAACTGCCAACGTCTCTCGATGAGATGACGGATGGCCAGGTCGCTCGGCACATAACCGGGATTGGTGCTCAGGAGCCTCCGTGTCTTGCAGTTTGCCGCTCGGTGCGTCGACGTGGCCCGGCACCGCGGGAGGCCTGCCGACCTCGGCGATCCCTGTGCCGGTGTACACCTCGACGCATGTCGGGCCGCGCCACGGCGTACCGGCCAGGCGTGCGCCAACTCCGATGATGCGCAGGGAAGTTGCCTTTCGCCGTTCGAAATATCGCCACGCATTCGGAATGTTGGCGTGACACTAGGTAACGGAGATGCGGAGTGTCAACGGGCAAACAGGTAACGGTCCCGGAAGGGCCGCGGACATCACGTCTGACCTCCTGCGGAACCTTCACGCGACACCCGACGGGATTGCCCGCGGCAGAGGTAGCGGAACTCAGCGCGCGTCCGCGTAGTCCAGATCGGCCAGCAGCCTCTCCACGTCGGTCATGAGCGAGCCGTACACGTACCAGGCGCCCGGTTTGGTGAGGCTGCCCCTGCCGATCAGCTGGGTCATGGTGTCGTGCCAGACCAGGACGCCGTCGATCGCCCCGCGCAGCCGGTCCCGGCTCGCACCCGACGACCCGGTCGCCGCACCGGGCTCGACGAACTCCTGAACGGCCGCCCCCGCCAGCCCCAGGGTCTCGGCGTACCGGTCGAGGAACTGCTGCCCCAGGTGATGGTCCGCGTGGCGGTCATGGGCGTTGTCGGCCAGCGTCCGCGCGATACCGCGCACCTGGAGAGTCGCGCCGCGCAGGATCCTGAACGCCTCGCCGTAGGTCACGTCCTTGCGCCTCGCGTGCGCGACACACCGCGTGTTCCACCGCAGACTCTCGTCGGCCTGACGCAGCCGTTCCTCGGCGTGCGTCAGGCGCTTCTCCAGGGTGCGCGCCCGGTGCAACCACGTGTGCGCCTTCGCGGTGAGGTTCCGCTCGGCCAGACCGTCACCCATGTCGCGCAGCAGCGCCCCGATGGAGTGGGCGACCTCGCGCACGGCCGCTTCGGACTCGTCCACGTACAGCGGAGGCAGGACGAGCGCGTTCACGGCGATACCCGCCACCGCGCCGGTCAGCGTCTGGAGCACGGGGACCACGAGGCTTCCCACCGGAGCCGTCGCCGTGGCGGCCAGGGCTATGACCGCCGTCGAGGCGATCTGGAGCCGGTCGTCGGTCCTACGGCGAGGCCCTCCGAGCACCGCGACGACCGCGATGACGGCGACGCTGCCGGCGGTCACCCCGAACAGCCACGCGGTCGCGAGAGCGAGGACCAGGCCCGCCAGCTTCGCGACCACGTTCTGCGCCGCCTTGGTCACGGACTGGTACACCGTCGACGCGTTGACCATGAGCAGTGCCGTGGCGACCGCCAGGTACGGACTGCCCCCGGGAGACCACGGAGCCGCGACACCCCAGGCGAGCAATGCGGCGATCAGGGCCTTCGCGCCACGCACGACATGGCCCGGCCGCTCGCTACGCATCCGGTGGGCCAGGTGACGCATCGCCCCGGCCGCCTTCGCCATGACACGCTCGGGCAAAATGGTTGAATGCTGCACATTCTCAATATCGCACTTTACTCCCCCACGGACCTCGTGATGTCTCCCACAGCCGCCCGTCCCGTCACCGCCGACAAGGGGAATCGTCACCTTCGAAGGCCCGTTCCGGGCGGTCTCCCCTCCCCCTTCGGTGTCCGGCACACCCGGGGCGGACGCTATGATCCGTGATCACTCGACCACGATCCGCGTCGGACCTCGGTACGGCGCGGGGTCTCGACGCGCACGCTCCACACCTCGTTGCCACGTGATCCCGGGGAGAGACCATGAGACAGGGGGCGACCGGTGACATCACCGGCGGTACGGACGTCCACACGGCCGAGGGACGGCAGCCCCTGCCCCACACACCCGCCGCTCCCCTTGGCGCGGCCGACGTCACCGCGGAGCCCGTCCGGCTCCGCCGCCACGTCACTCGGATCGTCGGGCTCGACAACTCCCCCGCGCTGTTCGGCGAGTTCGACCTCTGGGACGTTGGCTGCGTCTGCGGAGTGTCCTCACGGCGCAGGGCCGACCACGGGGTAGGGGACGAACGTACTGTCGTTCTCGTCGATCCTCAGTCGCCGGCCGAGCGGGGGCGCCGCGCGCTGCGGGCAGTCGGTCCGTTCGCAGCTGCGGCAGCCCATGCCGATGGGGGTGGCCGCGGCGGTGTCGCCGAGGTCGAGCCCGTCGGCGTAGACCAGACGCGCGGCATGGCGGACCTCGCAGCCCAGGCCGATGGCGAAGGTCTTGCCGGGTTCGCCCCAGCCACCGCGGTGCCGGGTGAGCGCGCGGGCCGTCCACAAGTAGCGCTGGCCGTCCGGCATTTCGGCGATCTGGACGTGGATGCGGCCGGGGACGGCGAACGCCTCGTAGACGTTCCACAGAGAGCAGGTGCCGCCCGCCCGGGAGAAGTGGAAGTCGGTCGCGGACTGCCGTTTGGACAGGTTGCCGGCCCGGTCGACCCGGACGAACGAGAAGGGCACTCCGCGCAGCCTCGGACGCTGAAGGGTGCTCAGGCGGTGGCAGACGGTCTCGTAGCCGAGGCCATAGCGGTCGGTGAGGCGTTCGATGTCGTAGCGCACCTCCTCCGCCGCCGCGTGGAAGGTGCGGTACGGCAGGATCAGCGCGGCGGCGAAGTAGTTCGCGATGCCGATACGGGCCAGCGCGTGCGTCGGTGACCCGGCGGGGAAGTCGGCGCCGGACTGGCGGTCGAGTTCGTCTCCGTACTCCAGCAGCGCGAGTTGGGTCGCCATACGGAAGGCCCGCTGGCCAGGGCGCAGGCGGTTGGAGAGATGGAGCGTGCGGGACGCCGCGTCGTAGTGGTGCAGGTGGTCGGCGGTCTCCGCGGCCAGGCGCACGCCGTGCTCGTCGGCCAGCCGGGCGGTGAGAGCTCGCAGGACGTCGCCGGGCCGGATACCGATGTCCTCCGCGAGTCGCTCGGCGGCCAGGTCGGTGTCGTGGAGGTAGTTCCGGTGCCGGTAGAAGAAGTCCCGGATCTCTTCGTGCGGCGAGCCCGGCGCCTCGCCGACGCCGCCCCGGCCGTTCGTGGCTCCGGCGAGCCGTTCTGTCAGGTCCTGGTTGCGGCGGCCCAGGTCGAGCAGGACCCGGGCGACCGCCGGCATGCGCGCGGCGAGGTCCGCGAGGTCGGACGGTGACACCTTTGCCTCGGTGATGTCGCCGGCCAGAGCCTCCCGCAGGTCCGCGACCAGCCGGGTGGTGTCGCGCTCCGAGAAGAAGCCGGGATCGACGCCGAAGGCCTCGGTCAGCCTCAGCAGGACCGGCACGGTGAGCGGCCGTGAGTCGTGTTCCATCTGATTGAGATAGCTGGGTGAGATGTCCAGGACGCGGGCCAGTTCGGCCTGACTCATCCGGCGCTCCTCGCGCAGCCGCCGCAGCCGCGCTCCCGCGAACGTCTTGCTCACCGCACTCCTCGGTTGGTCCCGACGGTCGTCAGCGTACGCGGGCATGTCTGTCCTCGCAGCCTTCGCAACCTTGGCAGAAACGGCCTCGAAGATATGCGGAAGTTGGCACATCTCCACGGTTGATGGCACTAAGTGCCAGTGCCAGAGTTTCACTGCGGCCCGCCGGACTTCGGCAGCAGGCCCCGCACAACCGGGCGCGATTCACGCCCTGACGTCGGAGATCCCGGCAGCGGCATCTGCTTGCACGGCAGCATTGCTCAGCTCCGTCGACGAAGGACGGCGGGCCACATCTCAGTTGACGACACAGAGTGCCACTCCCTTTCTCAGCTGGATCGGGGATTGGCACAACGAACGACCCAGGGAGACGGTGACGGCCATGGCAGAGGCGAAGACGACGAAGGCCGAGGAGCTCGCGGCGCGTTGGGCCACGGATCCCCGCTGGCAGGGCATCGAGCGCACCTACCGTGCGCAGGACGTCGTACGGCTGTCCGGCAGCGTCCGTGAGGAGCACACGCTGGCCCGGCGCGGAGCCGAGCGCCTGTGGCGGCAGTTGCACGAGCAGGACTACATCCACGCGCTCGGCGCGCTGACAGGTGGGCAGGCGGTGCAGCAGGTGAAGGCGGGCCTGCAGGCGATCTACCTGTCCGGATGGCAGGTGGCGGCCGACGCCAACCAGGCCGGGCACACCTACCCCGACCAGAGCCTCTACCCCGTCAACTCCGTTCCGCAGGTGGTGCGTCGGATCAACAACGCACTGCTGCGCGCCGACCAGATCGCCGGCGCCGAGGGCGGCACGGACACCACCGACTGGCCGGCTCCGATCGTCGCGGACGCGGAGGCGGGCTTCGGCGGCCCACTGAACGCCTTCGAACTGACCAAGGCGATGATCGCGGCCGGCGCGGCGGGCATCCACTACGAGGACCAGCTCGCCTCGGAGAAGAAGTGCGGGCACCTCGGCGGCAAGGTCCTGGTGCCCACCTCGCAGCACATCCGTACGCTCAACGCGGCCCGCCTGGCGGCCGACATCGCCGACGTGCCCACGCTCATCGTCGCCCGCACCGACGCGCTGGCCGCGACCCTGCTGACCAGCGACGTCGACGAGCCTGACGCCGAGTTCGTCACCGGAGAGCGAACGGCTGAGGGCTTCTACCGCGTGCGGGGCGGCATGGCACCCGTCATCGCCCGCGGCCTCGCCTACGCGCCCTACGCGGATCTCATCTGGGTCGAGACCGGCACCCCGGACCTCGCCCAGGCCCGTGAGTTCGCCGAGGCCATCCACGCGGAGCACCCGGACCAGATGCTCGCCTACAACTGCTCGCCCTCCTTCAACTGGAAGGCCGCTCTGGACGACGACCAGATCGCCAAGTTCCAGCGGGAACTGGGCGCGATGGGCTACCGCTTCCAGTTCATCACCCTCGCCGGGTTCCACTCCCTCAACCACGGCATGTTCGACCTGGCACGCGGCTACGCCGAGTACGGCATGACCGCCTACGTCGACCTCCAGGAACGCGAGTTCGCCGCCCAGGAACACGGCTTCACCGCGGTCAGGCACCAACGCGAGGTCGGCACCGGTTACTTCGACCTCGTCTCCACCGCCGTGAACCCCGCCTCCTCCACCACCGCTCTCGCCGGCTCCACCGAGGAAGAGCAGTTCCACTAGGCCGTGTTGCGAAAGTCCCGTCGTTCGCCCGGAGGGCGGGCCTCACGACCCCTTGCACGCCCTCCGGGCACGCCTGCCTCACGACGCGGCACGCCCTCCGGGCGGACGACGGGACTTTCGCGACACGCCCCGGACGGGCCGCCGGCGCTCCCGCGCACCGGTCCGTGACCAGGTGGGGGCCGGGCGACCGTCCCTGCCGGGCGCTCACCTCCGCCCCCCGCTCCTCCAACGGGAGAACCTGATGTCCACCAGTGCACCGACTCACCGCGTACGGGTCCTCGCGGCACCGGGCGACCGCCACGACGAGATCCTCACACCCGCCGCCCTGGACTTCGTCGGCCGCCTCGCCGCGGCCTTCTCCGGGCGTCGCCGGGAACTCCTGAAGGAGCGCAGACGGCAGGCCATACGGCTCGCGGCGGGAGCCCCGCTGGACTTCCCGCTCGCCACCGCCGCCGTCCGCGCCGATCCCTCCTGGCGCGTGGCGGCGCCGGCTCCCGGACTCGGCGACCGCCGCGTCGAGATCACCGGCCCACCGGACCGCCGTAGGGCCGTCAACGCCCTCACCTCCGGTGCGCACGTGTGGATGGCGGACTTCGAGGACGCCACCTCCCCCACCTGGGACAACATCGTCGGCGGCCAGCTCACGCTGCTCGACGCCGTCGAACGCCGCCTCGACTTCACCACGGAGGAGGGCAAGGAGTACCGGCTCGCCACCATCATGGTGCGCCCCCGAGGCTGGCATCTGACGGAGGAACACCTTGAGTTCGACGGCGGAGCCGTACCAGCCTCACTCGTGGACTTCGGTCTGTACTTCTTCCACTGCGCGCGGCGGCAGATCGACGCCGGGTACGGCCCGTACTTCTACCTGCCGAAGCTGGAGAACCGCTACGAGGCGCGTCTGTGGAACGATGTCTTCGTCCTCGCCCAGCAGTTGCTCGGCATCCCCCGCGGTACCGTCCGGGCCACCGTCCTGATCGAGACGATCACCGCAGCCGTGGAGATGGAGGAGATCCTCCACGCGTTGCGCGAGCACAGTGCCGGCCTCAACGCGGGCCGTTGGGACTACCTGTTCAGTCTGATCAAGACCTTCGGTCACCGCGCGGACGTCCTGCTGCCTGACCGGGCGGCTGTGACGATGACCGCGCCGTTCCTGCGCGCGTACACCGAACTGCTGGTACGCACCTGCCACCGGCGGGGGGCCCACGCCATCGGCGGCATGGCCGCCCACGTGCCGGGCCAGGACCGGGCCGCTCACGAGGCGGCCCTGGCCGAGGTCCGGCTCGACAAGGAGCGTGAGGCCGAGGACGGCTTCGACGGCTCCTGGGTCGCCCACCCCGGTCTCGTGCCGGTGTGCCGTGAGGCCTTCGACGGTGTCCTCGGCGACCGGCCCCATCAGATCGAGCGCACCCGCGGCGACACCGAGGTGGACGCCGCGGACCTGCTGCCCGTACGCCGCGTCGGCGGGCCGCCCACCGAGGAGGGCGTGCGCACCAACATCGCGGTCACGCTCCGCTACTTCGATGCCTGGCTGCGCGGCAGTGGGGCCGTCGCCCTGTACGGCCTGATGGAGGACGCGGCGACCGCGGAGATCGCCCGCGTACAGATCTGGCAGTGGCTACGGCAGCGTGCCGTCGACCGGGAGACGGTGCTGCGGCTGCTCGACGACGAACTCGCCGCACTGGGTGCCGAATACCCGTGGGCCGCCGTGGACGAGGTGCGGTCCCTCTTCGAACGCAACACCCTGGAACCGGAGTTGCCCCTGTTCTTCACCCCGGACGCCTATACCCGCCATCTCGTCCGGCACGCCGAGGCGGCCTGACGGGGCGGCCCGCGCGGAGGTTCCACCTGTACGACCAGGGTTGAGGGCCCTGGTGGATCCGGGGTCGAGGGCCCCGGTGGATCCGGACCGAGGGGTCCGGACGGCGCCGCCGGTCGAGGGTCCGGCGGCGCCGGCACTTCTGTCGGCCCGGGGTGCCGGATCCCCGAATGCCGTCACCGCATCCGAGGGGCCGGGCCGGAGACGGCGATCCGGACCGGCGAGCGTACGTGCTGAAGCCGTGCCTGACCTGAGCCGCACGCCGGGGACCACGGGACGGCCTCAGCCGCGTGACGACGAGACAGGCCGCTCGTCACCCGAATCCTGCGCGCCGGACCGGCCCCGGTGGCGTTCGAGCAGGCTCGCCAGTGCGCGGCGCAGACACTCCTGGTCCGTTTCCGCCCTGGCCGAGCGGCCCGGTCGCGGGACGCTCGTGTCCGTCCGTGGGCGGGGACACGATGTCGTGTCGCCGCCCAGCACGCACGGGCCGGCGCCGCCTTCAGGGGGACGACCGGCCAGTGCCTAGAGATCCCGCAGCAGTTCCTCGGTCCGCTTCACCTGCTGCGCCGGCACTCGCACCCGGGCGCTCCGGCCTCCGATCGCCTGTCGCAAGTCGTGGATTTGGGGAGACCGCGAGAGGGCCCCCGGATGGTTCCGGTGGGCCCTCTGCGCGAGATCGCCCGCTGATGACTCAGCGGGCGATCTCGGTAGGTCATCTCTGCGTCAATGGGTCAGTTCGGTACGGGAGTTGCTCCCGCGGGGACCGCCGCCGGCCGCGGGGCCAGCAGGCGCTGCGCCAACTCCCCGAAGACCAGGCCGAAGCCGGTCCACAGCGTGAGCTGGATGGCGAGGGCCGAGGTACGGAACCGCCACAGCAAGGTGGCCGGGAAGTCCTTCGGGACCTCGTTGATGACCGGGAGGAACTCGTACGCGATTCCGATCACGAGAGCGAAGAAGACGACCGCGGCGACGGTGGCGTACCAAGTGCCCCAACGGGGTGCGAGCCGCTTGCCGAGGATCACGGCGGCGACCGCGAGCAGCACACTCAGCACCATCATCAGGAAGTACAGCGTCGTGCGCTTGCCGATGGTGTCGGGGTCGCCGACGGACGGCGGGTTGGCCGGGTACTTCAGGAACGGCACGACGTACACCGCGAGCAGCGCGCAGCCGGACAGCAGCAGCGCGGTCGCGCGCGGGCTGAAGCGGCCGACGCGGCCGAGTGCGAAGCAGTACGCGAGGGCGGCGATGCCGCCGAAGGCCACTCCGTAGATCAGCACGCCGGTGGCGAGGCCGCCGGTGGACTGAAGGCTACGGCTGACGATCTCGACCTCGTGCCCGTGTGCCGGGGCGTGGGCCTCTTCGAATCCGATGGCATCGTCGACGCTGGGCTCGCCCAGGAAGTAGGCGACGACGAGGGCCAGCACACCGGCGGCGAGGCCGGCGAGCATGCCCCGCACGAGAAGGTTTCTGACAGTTGCGGAGTTCATGGGTGCGCGGTGTCCCTCGTCAGTGGCAGGGGAAGCCGAGGAGGTGGCGGGCGTCGTGCACCCACTCGTGAACGTCCTCGCCGGAGACGACGGAGGTGGCGCCCTGCTCGGCGCCGACGAAATAGAGCATGACCAGCATCAGGATGCCGAAGAAGACCGCCCAGGGGACGATCGTGCCGATCGGCAGTTTGGCGGGGATCGGGGTGGCTGTCGGCGGAGCGACGGTCTGCGCCATGGCAGGACCTCCTCGGGAGTTCGCGTCCCATCTCGGTGGTGCACAGGACGACAGCTGCGGGTCTGACTTGAGAGACCCCCTGCGGAGGGGGTCTCGTTCACAGTGGCGCGACCGTGCCGGATTTCCACCGGCTTCCGCCATGCCGTCGTCGATATCGCACTGACCGTACCGCGTGTCGGGTTCATGGCCAAGACCGTCCCCGCCGCCGTGATCTTCGTCTCGCCAGGCGGGGCGGCCGCCGTGACCTGTGGGTCAGCGGTGGGGGAAGCGGGCCGACCGCTTCCCGGCGAAGACGCTCATGGGCCACCCGTACGCCCCCTGCTGGATGAACGCGACGGCCCGGCTCACCTGGGCGCCTCCCGCGTGATGTCGGGTGCGGCAAGGCCGAGTTCACGCTCGCCGAGCGGGGTGAAGAAGCGTGCGACGTCCGCGTCGGAGACCTCGGCGAGCGTCGGCGGCGACCAACGCGGTTCGCGGTCCTTGTCGATGACCTGGGCCCGGATGCCCTCCACGAGGTCCGGTTCGGTGAGTGCCGCGCAGGAGACGCGGTATTCCTGGTCGAGCACCTCCTCCAGGGAGCCGGGCCGACGGGCTCCGCGCATCGCGGCGAGGGTGACCTTGAGGGCGGTGGGTGACTTGGTGAGCAGGGTCTCGGCGGCCTCCTTGGCCGCGCTGTCCCCGTGATCCAGCAAGCGGCCCACGATCTCCTCGACGGTGCGGGCGGAGTAACAGGCGTCGATCCAGCGCCGTGCTTCCGCGAGGCCCCCGGGCGGCGCGTCCCTGACGTGACGGCCCAGAACTTCCCGTACCGGCGCGTGAGCGAGGTCCTGGACGAGTCGTGGCAGGGAGTCGGACGGCACGTACTGGTCGGACAGCCCGCACAGCAGGGCGTCGCCCGCGCCCACCGGGGTTCCGGTCAGCGCCAGGTGTGTGCCCAGTTCGCCGGGCGCGAGAGCGAGGAGGTAGGTGCCGCCCACGTCCGGGACGAAGCCGATACCGGTCTCGGGCATCGCGATCCGGGAACGCTCGGTGGCGATCCGTACGCTGCCGTGCGCGGAGACACCGACGCCGCCGCCCATCACGATGCCGTCCATCACGGCGACATACGGTTTCGGGTAGCGCGCGATACGGGCGTTGAGCCGGTACTCGTCGCGCCAGAAGGCCATCGACGCCGCGCCGTCCCCGTTCCGGGCGTCGTCGTGGATGGCGCGGATGTCGCCGCCCGCGCACAGGCCCCGCTCCCCCGCGCCGGTCACGACGACGGTCTCCACGGCCGGGTCGTGTTCCCAGACCGTGAGCGCCGAGTCGATGCGGCGGACCATGGTGTGGGTGAGGGCGTTGAGCGCCCGGGGCCGGTTGAGGGTGAGGTACGCGGCGCGCCCCTCGGTACGCAGGAGTACGGAGTCGTCGGTGCCGGTGACCGCCCCGGCGTCGTGGGCGCCGGTCATCCGAACACCCCCATCAGGCCGCGGGCCACGTTGACGCGCATGTTCTCGTTGGTTCCTTCCAGGATCCGGTGGACACGGAGATCGAGGACGATCCTCTCGATGCCATGGTCGCTCAGGCGGCCGTCGCCGTTGCGCGGGGGCGGGACCCGGTCGGCCACGGAGCATCCGGTGGCGGTGGCGAACCGTCCGGCCATGGTGCGCAGGGCCGTGTCGCGCGGCGCATCGACGCCTCCGGTCGCGCCACGCATGTCGTCTCGGCACCGACACCCTCGCCCTCGGCCCAGGGCAAGGCGGGCCGTCGACGTACTCATCAGCCGGGAGAGGGGTCGCCAAGGGCGGGCCGCGTCCTCATCGGGGGGCTATACGCTCCAGCACCCGGGCGGCCGCGGCGATGTCGCATCCCTCCAGGCGGGAGAAGACGTGACGCCGCGCACTCGCGAGATTCGTCGGCCAGGCCTGCTCGAGGCGCGTCCGTCCCGCAGTGGTCAAGGAAGCGAGCCACCCGCGTCCGTCGTTCGGGCACCTCTTGCGCAGCACGAGCGACTGCGACTCCAGGCGGTTCACCACTCTGGTCATGCCGCTCACCGACATTCCGCACGTGTTCGCCAGGTCACTCATGCGCAGTTGGGCGTCGGGGGCCTCGGAGAGGTGCACCAGTACCGTGTACTCGGTGCCGCTGATCGGTTGCTCCATGAGCATGTCGGCGTCGACGGCGCGAGACAGGGTCGCCGTCACTCTGCCGAGGGCCCGCAGGAACGCCTCCTCGTCAACGGTGAGGGGCTTGACCGTCTGCTCAGGCTTGATCGCGTCCGCCATGAACACAGTGTAGGTGCCTGGCAGCAGCCTCATCCGGTCTGCATACCGAGCCCCGACGGGGGGTCCCGGAAGCAGAAGCACGGCACGGAACCCGCGTGGCGGACGGGCGGCGACTCAGCGGCTTCGACGACCCGACATCTCCGCACGGTGCACCAACTCCCCTGGCGGACGGAGGCGTTGTCGGTGGTGCATGGCAGCGTCGCGGTCGCGACGGACACGACCGAAGTGCGCCGTTTCCCGTCAAGCCGCTCGCCGACAGGGCCTCCGCGGTGGCCTGCGCCCTTCCCCGCCGTCCCGCACGAGCGTCCCGCCGACGACGTGTGTCGCGTGCTCCGCTACCTGGCGCGCGACCGGTGCTCGCCGTACACGATCATCCGGTTCCGGCCAGTACGGTACCTACCTGTGGCGCGGCCCGACCGCCCGCCGCCAGTGGACCAGGAAGCGGAGAAGAACACCGGATGAGCGTACGTTTCGAGGAGATCGACTGGCGGTCGACGCCCATGGGCGAGATCAGTCTGCGTCGTCGCCGGCACCCGGTGTCAGGAGAGGACGTGTACGAGGTCAAGCTCGGCGACGAATACCTGATGTCGAGCCTCTTCACCGAGGGCGAGGTCGAGCTGGCCCGCCTCGGTCTGGCGGAACTGCCCGAGGGCCCGCTCGACGTCGCCGTGGGCGGGCTCGGTCTCGGGTACACGGCCAGGGCGGCGCTGGACGACCCGCGGGTGGGTTCGCTGATCGTGGTCGACGCCCTGGCCGAGGTGATCGACTGGCACCGGCGCGGCCTCGTACCG
This sequence comes from Streptomyces sp. RPA4-2, assembly GCF_012273515.2. Classification (NCBI taxonomy): domain Bacteria; kingdom Bacillati; phylum Actinomycetota; class Actinomycetes; order Kitasatosporales; family Streptomycetaceae; genus Streptomyces; species Streptomyces sp. RPA4-2. The sequence continues at coordinate 9,756,891 of NZ_CP050975.2, read as the reverse complement.
CTCGGCGCCGGCCTGGCGTCGGACCCCCGGTGCCGACTGGTGCGCGGAGACTTCTTCGCGATGGCCGCGGGAAGCGCGGCGGCGGGCGGCCCGGTACCCGCGGACGGTCCCCAGGCGGAGGACGCGCGGGACGCGGCCGGCGAGGCCGCGCGCGGGCTGGACCCGGAGACTCCCGGGCGCCGCTTCCACGCGATCCTGCTGGACGTCGACCACTCACCGCGTCATGTGCTGCACCCCGGCCACGCCGCGCTCTACGGCCGGGAGGGGCTGACCGCCCTGGCGGAACTCCTGTATCCCGGAGGCGTGTTCGCCCTGTGGTCGAACGACCCGCCGGACAGCGAGTTCGGCTCGGTGCTCGCGGAGGTGTTCGTGGAGACCGCCGCGCACGTGGTCGATTTCGACAATCCCCTCCAAGGCGGCACCGCGGCCAACACCGTCTATGTGGCCCACAGGCGTGCCGAGTGAGGTGACCCGCCCCGTCCGGCGGACGGGACCGCCGCTTCCTGCCGGGAAGCGGCGGTCCGCGCCTGGCGCCGACCGGGTCGTTCCGACAGACCTGCGGTCTGTCCAGGTGCGTCCTAGCCGGTGTAGGCCTCCAGTTCCGACAACTGCGCGGCCGGCCAACCGGTGTTGCCCGTGAGGGTGACCCTCAGATAGCGGGTCGAGCTGCCGGGCAGGGTGACGGTCGCGGTGTTCCCGCTCGCCGGATCGAACGTGTAGGCCGCCGAGGATTTGAGCGTGGTGTAGGCGGTGTTGTCGGTGCTGCCCAGGATGCTCAGGGTCTGGGTGCGGCCGGCCCAGGCGGACGCCGGGGGCAGTTTGAGGACGACACGCCTCACCGCCTTGGAGGCGCCGAGGTCGACCGTGACCGACTGGGGGAAGGCGTTGTTCGCGCTCTCCCAGTAGGTGTTGGCGTTGCCGTCCACGGTGTTGGACGCAGGGTAGACGTCGGTGTGGCTGGTTTCGGTGACAGGCCGGTTCTTGGCGATGTTGACGGTGGGGTCCGTCGGGGGCTCGGTCGGTGGGTCGGTGGGCGGGTCCGTCGGCGGCGGTGTGCCTCCGCCCGGTACTCCCCCGTTGGTCCACTTCGGATCGGGCCACGTACCGGTGCAGACCGGAGGGTCGGCGTACCAGCCGCTGTTGCCGGCACCGCGGGTGATCTCGAACCCGGACCCGATGCAGTTGTGAATCGGATTGGACTGGCCGATGTTGGTGGCCGTCACGTCGCTGAACGACGCCGTGCCCGGAGCCTGGATCTGGAGGGCGTAGGTACCGGCCCCGTCGATCCGTACATGGTCGAAGTGGAGACCTCGTGTCGCCCCCTCGATCAGCATGATCGCGGCGTACGAACTGTCCAGGATCTCGCTGTCGGTGACGTTGATGGTCGCGTCGACCGGTTCGTTGAGCCCGCTGAACCAGACCGCGCCGACGCCGAACTGCCAGTTGTAGTCGTCGTTCCCGGTTCGGATCAGGGTGTTGCGGGCTGCCGTGATGGTTCCCGAGACCGCGGTGCCCTGACCGGAGTTGACGCCGGGATAGCGGTTGGCGATGTGCAGGCCACCACCGTTGGTGAGGGTGTCCGCCATGACGTTGTCGGAGATCGTGATGTCCTTGCCGCCGTACGTCACGATGTTGTTGGCGAGGATCGGCAGGACCACCGTGTTGAAGGTGAACTTGTTCTTCACGTTGGGCACGCTCTCCGCCCACATCGCCAGTCCGTCGTCACCCGAGTTGCGTACGAAAGTGTTGGTGACCGTGGAGTTGGTGACGCCCATGTGGAAGTTGACGCCGTCGGCGGTCTGATCAAGGATGCGGCTGTTCTTGATGGTGAAGTTGTCCATCGGGCCGTCCATCCAGGCCCCGCATTTTGTGTGCTGCATCCACACGTTGTCGACCGTCGAATTCGACAACGCGCCACCGATGGCATTGACCTGGTCGTCGTCCACTCGCTCACGGATGTCACCGATGATGGCGAAGTCCTTGAGGGTGACGTTCTTGCTGCCGCCCTGGTTGGCGTACTTGCCGTAGACGCCGACGGCCTTCGCCCTGTTCGACGGGTCGCGGCCGGTCAGAACGCTGTACCAGGGGCCCGCGCCCGCCAGGGTCACCTGGTCCACGACGATGTGGTCGCGCACGTCGTACGTGCCCTGCGGGATGTAGACCGTCCTGCCCTGTGCCTTGCCCGCGTCGACCGCGGCCTGGATCTTGGCGGTCGAGTCCGACGCGCCGGTGGGGTCGGCGCCGAAGTCACTGACGACGTCGAGAGCTCCGGACGGCTTGCCTATCGGCGCACCCACCTGCTCGAAGTCGGCGAGGTCGATGGTGAACGTCGGTGAGTCGCTCGTGGACGACACCTGCAGGCGCACCTTGCTGCCCGCCGGCAGCGTGGAGCCGAACATGGTCCTGGTCTCGTCGTAGAAGTGGTGCGGGTTGGTGTCGCCGGGGTTGTTGTTGAAGGGGTAACCGCCGTAGTACCAGCCGTACTTGGATGTCACCGGGACGGTCTTGAGCTGGTTGCCGTCGACCTTGAGGTCCATCGTGGCGCTGCGGCCGGTGCCGGCGGCGTTGTCCGGCAGCGAGTAGCGGAACGACATGGCGTTCGCCGGAGCCGTCAGCGTGAACTCGACGTACTCGCCGGTCGCGTCGAGCGTCACCGCCTGACGGCCGGAGGCTTCGGAGGGCAGTCGGCCGTACAGGCGGTCCGGGCCGATCAGCGTGCCGTTCGTCGCGGCGTACTCGGCCTCCTGTTCCTTGAACGGCACGGTGGCACCGCGGCCGGAGATCCCGACGGGTGAGGGGGCGGGGACCCCGGCCGCGGAGGCGGCGGGAGTGGAGAGTGCCACGGCGGCGACCGCGCCGGCCGCGGCGAGGGCGAGCGACACCGAGGCGGACATGCCGCGTTGCAACGTTCTGCGTCTGGCGGAAGGAGTCACAGTCATGCGTCCTTCGGGGTTCGTGGGGGAGCGCGGACGCGAGAAGGCTAGAAGCGCGGGTGCAGGAAGTCCATGAGTGTGCGCAAAATTCGAATGGATTACCGCAAATAATGGACGTGACGGACAGGCGATCGCGCCAGCGGCAGGGCCCCTGGCCGGCACGGGGCTTCCACGACTCGTCCGGGGCTGAGGGGCGCCTCGGCCGGACGGACCGTAGCGTGAAAGGGCAGGTCGAGCAGCAGGGGCACGGACAGGGAGACGGTGAACATGCAGGGGATGGATTACGAGGCCCTGTTCGCCGCCACACCGAGCCCGTATCTGGTGCTGGGCCGGGACCTGGTGATCGTGGAGGTCAACCAGGCCTATCTGGAGGCGACGGGCCGGACCAGACAGGACCTGCTCGGACAGCGCATCTTCGATGCCTTCCCGAACAACCCGGACGACTCCGAGGCCGACGGCGTGGAGAACCTGAGCGCCTCGCTGAACCGGGTGCTGGCCTCACATGCGCCGGACACGATGGCGCTCCAGCGGTACGACATCGCGGTCATGGGGCACCCCGGAAGCTTCGAGGAGCGGTGGTGGTCCCCGATCAACACACCGATCATCGGGCAGGACGGCCGGGTGACATGGATCATCCACCGCGTGGAGGACGTGACCGCGTTCGTCCAGGCGCACAACACATGGAGTGGGCCTGGACAGCACTTGACGGAGCGTGACGCCCTGGAGGCCGAACTGTACGGCCGGGCCCGGGAACTCCAACGGCTGAACGAGGAACTGCGCAACGCCCACACCCGCGAGCGCCAGGTCGCGGTCACGCTTCAGGAGGCCATGCTCCAGTCGCCGGACCTCGCCCGGCATCAGGACGTCGCGGTGCGCTATCTCCCTGCCGCAGGTTCACTCAACGTGTGCGGCGACTGGTACGACGTGGTCGACCTGGCCGACGGCCGATTCGCGGTGGCGGTCGGCGATGTCGTCGGCCACGGACTGGAGGCGGCCGCCGTCATGGGGATGCTGCGCAGCGCCCTGAGCGCCGCGATCCGGGCGCTGGAACGGCCCGCCCAGGCACTTGAGGTGCTGGGCCTGTACGCCCGTTCGCTGGAGGGCGCGCTGAACACCACCGTCGTCAAGGCGATGGTGGATCCCCGTAGCCACTTGATCATCTACAGCAACGCGGGGCACCCGCCCCCCGTCCTGGTGCACCCGGACGGCACGTGCAGGCTGCTCGACGAGGCGGTCGATCCGCCGCTGGGAGCCCGGCCCCAGCACGTTCCTCGCCCCCAGGCGGGTCAGCCCTACAGTCCCGGGGACACCCTCGTCCTCTACACCGACGGGCTGATCGAGCGTCGCGACGAGGACATCGACGAGGGGCTGGCCAGGCTGACCGAGGCCCTCGGGCGCCACAGGTTCCTGGGCCCGGAGCACCTGGCGGACGCCCTGCTGGCCGATCTCGGCCTCGTCCGCGGCGCCCATGACGACATCGCTCTCGTCATCGTCCGCCTGTGACGTCCCGGGTCCGTCGACGACGGACCCGGGACGTGAGCAGGGGCGCGTCAGCCCCCGCTCCTCGGCGCTCAGGACTGCGGTCGTCGCCTGTGGTTGGCGGCGTGCTTGCGGCGGGCCCTCTTCTTCCGGCGTCGCTTCGAGGACATGAAAGCCTCCTGTTGACACGCTCGGGGGCATTGCGGCCAACCATCATTTCACAGGGGACCTGACCTGGCGATTCGCGCCGCGTCACCCGTCCTGGCACCTCTCCGGATCGGTGGGTTCGGATCGATGGGTTCGGATCAGTGGGTCACGATTCCCACGACGAGGTTGATGGCGGTGGCGAGGATGCTGGTGCCGAAGACGTACGACAGGAGGCAGTGCCGCAGCACCAGGGCGCGGATCGTCGGACTCGAGACGCTGGTGTCCGAGACCTGGTAGGTCATTCCCAGGTTGTAACTGAAGTAGAGGAAGTCCCTGTACGCCGGTGGCTGCTGGGAGTTGAAGTCGATCCCGCCCGCGGACTCCGGGTAGTAGAGGTAGGCGTAGCGGGTGGCGTACATCAGGTGGAGTGCCGCCCAGGCCGTGAACACACCGGCAAGGGCCGTCGCCGCATGCGTGGGGTCGGAGTTGCCGATCAGAAGCACGACGATGCCGACCAGGCCGCACACCGCGGCCGCGATGACCACCAGTTCCTCGGCGACGGGCCGCAGATCCTCACGTCGCGCGTGGCGCCGAGTCGCCTTCGCGTCCATCGGCCACAGGACGATCCAGCCCGCCACGACGAAGAAGGCCTCGGTCGCGGCGATACCGGCCAGAATGCCCAGCGTTGTGTCGACGGTGACGCCGACGGCGACGCCGGTCACCACCCCGACGACCACCGCGCAAGCAAGCCTTGGAAGGGCGGAGACCGGCAACCAGGTGCTCATACGTCACAACCCTAACGTCCTCGTCCCAGGTCAGCGCCCGGACACCGAAGCCGTCAGATCCCTCCGACCATCCATGAGAAGCGGACCGACCGCGCCCGCCCGCCGCCCGCGACACCCCAGGGCGTGTTGCGGAAGTCCCGCTCAGCCGCGAGCCCACCTGAACACTCCGCGGCGGCCCGCCGGAGCGGCGCCTGGTGCCACGGCACCAGGGCGTGTTAGGAAAGTCCCGTCGTCCGCCCGGAGGGCGGGCCTCGCGGCGTCTGGTGCGTGCTCTCGGTGAGCCGGGCGGAAGCCCGCGTACTGGACGTACTCGGGTTTTCGCCCGGTGCGGCGAGAGTGCGTGCCAGGCGTCGCGAGGCAGACGGGACTTTCGCAACACGCCCTAGCTCGCATGGGCCAACAGACGCGCGTGTCACGGCCCCGGGCGGCAGGGTGTTGATGCGGGCTCCGGAGCGGCCACGCGGGATGACGAGCACCTAAGGCCTGGAGGATCCATGCGGGAGAAGCCGCTGAGCAAGATCGGCGACGAACTGTTGCGCCTGCGCCACGGCTTGTCACACACCTCGGAGCACCGGACGCCACCCGCCGGGTTCGGCATCGACCGATCGCTGGTCAGCGGCTTCGTCGCCGGTGAACTGTCCCAGCAGGACGAGGCGGAACTCGCCCGGCAGATGGCGGGGCTGCTGCCCTTCCACTGGTCCCAGCCCAACAGCTACGCCTCGATCACGTCGCAGGTCACGGATCATCTCGGTGGTCAACGGGAGCTGATGACCTGGCTGGACCGCTTTCCCGGTGTGCCGCGCCTGGTGGCCCGTCTCTACGTCCTCATGGGCCTCCTCGACCAGTACAGCGAGAACGCCGCCGTGGTCACCGCGTTGCGCGAACTTCGCGAGCGGACGCCCTATCCGACGGGGCTCAAGGGTTACCTCGTACCGGAAACCGATGACGAAACCCTCGCCGGCATCGCCTTCAGAATCGAGGAACTTCTCGGTGACGTGGAAAAGGACAGGGCCGTCGATCTCGCCCTGGCCACGACGGCCTGTCTGCGGCAGATCGCGCCGCGCGCCGAGGAGATGGATCCCGCGGTCGGTGACCTGGGCGAGCTGATGGACCACAGCCGACAGGACATCCAGGACGCGGCCGCCGAAGCCCGGGTCTGACACACCGCGTCATCCCGGTCCCACCGCCCCTGCCGAGCCGAGCGCGTCGCCCGCCCGGCCGGAGATCTCGGCCCGCGCCTCACCGGCTCAACTGGCGGGCCCGCTGGCGGCCTTGGCAGTATGGACGGTTTTCGATCCTCCCGCGCCCCACCCCTCAGGAGCAGGAATGAGCAGCGAACCCGCGCCGATCAGCGAAGCCGCCCGTCGCGCCCTCGAACAGGAACTTGCCGACATCCGCGCGGAACGACAGACGGTGGCGGCGACCCTCCGCAGCACCGACACAATCGGTGACCACGCCGACCAGGCCGACGAGTTGCAGCGCGCCAACGACCTGGAGCACCTGGACGCGCGCATCTCGGAGATCACCACACGGCTCGGTCAAGCGGCCGACGCGGGCCGCCCCTCCACCGATGTGGTCGGTGTGGGCAGTACGGTCACGGTGCGGTTCGCCGACGGCACGGTGGAGACCTTCCAGATCGGCGACGTGGCCGAGGAGTTGGACCAGACGCTGGTGACGGCCGACAGCCCACTCGGACGCGCCCTCCTCGGCCGCCGTGCCGGGGACCCGGTGCACTACAGAACGCCCGAGCGGAAGATCACGGCGGTGGTCGTGTCCCTCGGGAAGGCTCCCGAGGGACAGGGGTGAGTGGGTGAGTGATCCGTGGCCGGACTCGGGTTCAGCCCTTGTAACGGGTCGGCGGGTAGGGGGCACGCGCCTTCCGGGGGGCCGTGCTCGCCGGGATCTCACCCGCGCCCACCTCACGGTCGATCTCGTCCCGCTCTGCCTGGTAATCGGCCTCCGGACTCGGTGACTTACGGGTACGCAGATCCACGTCCTTGCGGTCACGTTGCGTCCGCTGGGCGAGATCTTCCTGGTCGGGGCGCCGGGGCAGCCCCCTGCCGTGGCCGTCCTCCGGGTTGCCCTCGACCGCTCGGTTGGACTTGTGGTGGTGTGCCATGCGTCGGTCCTCCTCCAGTGCGCACCCGAGTCCGTACGCCCGTATGCGCCGTGTGTGTCAGGGTGCCGGGATCCGGCGTCGCCCTGTCCTCCGGCTGCCCGCCCGGCCGCCCGAGGTCCAGGAGTGCCGGTGCGGCCTCGATGAGCCGTGCGATCAGGACTCTCCGTACCGCCGGTGACGATGACGCGGACGGCATGCCGAGGGGCCGGTCCAGGGATCCGCTGAATGGATCGGACGAGTCGAGAGCGGTCGACGACATCGGCATGGCAGGTCCTGGTGCTGCGACAGGTCCTTCTCACCCAAGCGCGATGCCCACCGCACCGCAACCGGAGGGCGGCCGCGGAGATCGAACAGCGGGCGTGCGGAGAGCGGGGACCGGGCGGAGTGGGCGCGGCGATACGGGTGGCTCCGACGAGTTGCCCGCTACCGGCGCCCCGGAGAGGATCGACCCGCGGACCGGGAGCCGTGCGCGCTTGACCGCCGTCGGCGAATCCGGGGTCCGGGCCCCTCGAAGACCGGAGACATGGTGATGAGTGAACGAACGGACACCACCCGATCGAGCCCGGTACGGGCGGCCTGGTCGGCCGGCCACGACCCCGCGGCCGAACTGGAGCAGCTGTGGGGCGAGGTCAGCCGTCTGCTCGAACGATCGTCGCCGTCGGCCGGATCCTCGCGGCACTGGATGCCACTGACCGAGGAGGAGGACACGGGCGACGCCTACCAAGTCCGCGCGGAACTTCCCGGTGTCCCCCGAGCGTGTGTGAGCGTGGAGATCGACGGGCGGGAACTGCACATTCAGGGAACGCTCGACGACACGACGCGCGGCCATGCGCTGCGCCGCCGGTCGGGTTCGTTCTCCTACGGAATCCGGATCCCGGGTGACGTCGACGTCGAAGCCGTCCGGGCCGACCTGTGTGACGGAGTCCTGACCGTACGGCTGCCGAAGACGGGAGTCTCCACACGGCGGACGATCGCACTCGGGGCGGACTGACCTGGCGGGCCACGGCCCCCGCGGCCCCTCATCGCGCCGCCCGACCGGCCCCCGACCCGATGAAAACGATGTTCCGGGAGATGCCGGTCTCCGCCGCAGGTCAGGCGCTCCCGGTGCCCGCCGCCGGGTCGAGTACCACCACGGCTTCGTCCGTGTAGACCAGGAAGGTCAGGGTCTGGCGGAAGTACAGCTCGATGTCGGTGGCGTCGTGCGTCGTGTAACCGACGGCGAGATCCTCACCGAGCCGCAGTTCGTAGTCCCCGCCCCGGGTGGTCAGCAGGAAGCCCCCTTCGATGGCGGGCGCCCAGATCAGCTCACCGTCGAGCATGCGCCCGAGATGGCTGGCGACGGGGTAGCCGTGGTCGGAGGTCTCGCTGACCGCCGTGTACGCCTCGGCGCCCAGGAGCAGCGAGTACGGACCCTGGACACCGGCCAGGCGGAGCGCCGTGAGGGCGCTGCTCACCGCGTCCGGGAAGTCGCGCGGTTCCGCGGGGAGCCGCAGTACGGGGTTGGAGGTGCGCCCGCGCAGCCCGTCGACGCGAGCGGCCCCGTAACCGTTGAAGACGGCCGCGTCCTCGGCGAACGCCATGGTGCGCGCGGCGTCCTTGACCGGCTGCCAGTCGGAGTCCTTGGACCCGCGGTCGACGTCGTCGACAGCCGCGCGGCTCACCGTGAACGGCACCCGCAGTTCGACCAGGGGCTGCGCCCCACGCAACCGTGCGTGGACACCGGCCGCCGGTGCCTCGATGCCGGAAAGATGGCCCGTGCCCACCGCCGCGAGCTCGGGGCCTTCGGGGCCGGAGACGTCCACGACCCGCCGGCCGGCGAGGTTACGGCGGAACGTACGGCGTGCCTCGTCCTCGATCTCGGCCCATGCTCCGGGCGTGATCGGGGCGAGCTCGCGATGCAGATTGGTGACGCTGTCGGGCGTGGTCATGTCCGGACTCCTTTGAGGCTGCCGATACCCAGCGACCCGTCCGACGGCGCCGTGCCGCCCGGAGCGTCGGGAAGGTCGTCGAGAAACGTGGCGGTCGGCACGTGGAACAGGCACCCGGTGATCGAGGTCGAGAAGTCGAGGATGCGGTCGTGGGCGGCCGGGGCGTCTCCGAGGAACATGTTCCTCAACATCTGTTCGGTCACGTCGGGTGTACGTGCGTAGCCGATGAAGTACGTGCCGAATTCGGCCTCTCCGAAGGTGCCGAACGGCATGTTCTCCCGCACGATCTTGCGCTCGTTGCCGTCCTCGTCGGTGATGGTGTTGAGTGCCACGTGGGAGTCGGCGGGCTTGGCGTCGTCGGAGAGTTCCACGTTGGCCAGCTTCGTCCGCCCGATGACCAGCTCCTGTTCCTGCGACGACAGGGCGCTCCACGCCGTGAGGTCGTGCAGGTACTTCTGGACGATCACGTAGCTGCCCCCGGTGAAGTCGGGGTCCTCGTCGCCGACGAACACCGCGTCGACCGCGAGCTGCCCTGCGGGGTTCTCACTGCCGTCGACGAAACCGAGCAGGTCCCGCTCGTCGAAGTACTTGAAGGCGTGGACTTCGTCGACCACCATGACCGCGCCGCGCAGCCGTTCCGTGATCAGCCGGGCCAGTTCGAAACACAGGTCCATACGTCGGGCTCGCAGGTGGAAGAGGAGGTCTCCCGCGGTGGCCGGGGCTCGATGGCGTTCACCCGCCAACTCCACGAACGGGTGGAGCCCCTGCGGACGCGGGCCGCTGAAGAGCCGGTCCCAGGCCGCCGAACCGATACCCACGACGCAGCTGAGCTCGTCGTGGGGTGCGCGGAACGCGACCGAGCGGCGCAGGCCCGAGACATCCTCCAGCAGGTCCCGGACGGTGTCCTCGCGGCCCGGCGCGATCACGACCACAAGGAACACGGCGGCCCTGGCCGGTGGGACGATCACGGCTTGGGACTCAACCACGAGCGGCCTCCTCGAGCGATGCGGAAAGGTCTGGCACGTGCGGAACGATCGATCCCTCTTCCCATCCTGATGCGTCCCGGTCGAAAGAGCGCGAGGACCGTCTCCCTGCTGACGGCCCCGTTCCGACCGGGATGTCCGCACGACGACGCCTGAACGGGTATACACGCCACATGCCGTTTTCGCGCCGATTCGTCCCCCGCGTGCCTTGGCGCGGCTGGCGGCATGCGGCCGTGGGCGCGGGGCGCGCGCTCTCGCCACGCGGTGCGCTGACCCTGCACGACGTGGACGGAGCGTTCTTCTTCGCCGTGCGGGCCGCCTTGGCCATGGGCCTGGTCGGCGTGCCGATCGTGCAGGCGGGGCGGCCCGACCTCGCGGTCTACGCCATGCTGGGTTCCTTCACCACCACGTTCGGCCGCAATCTGCCCTACGACCGCCGCGCCCGCGTACTCGCCGTGGTCGCCGTGGCCATGACGGCGTGCGTGGGCTGCGGTTCGGCCCTCGCGGCGTGGGCCGGTTCAGGAGGGGCGGGGGGAGTCGGCACCGCGGCGGCCGTCGCGGCGACGGCCGTCGTCGCGGGACTGGCCAAGTTCATCTGTGACGCCACACGGCTGAGTGGTCTGGGCGCGGTGCTGTTGCTCTTCGCGTTCGCGGTGGCGGCCAACGGCACGCCCACGGGCGCCGAGGTGCTCCCGCACACCGCTCTCGCGGCGGCGGGAGCGGCATTCGCCTGGCTGCTGGCCGTGTCCGGCCGACTGGTGCATCCGGACCGGCCGCAGCGCCTGGCGGTGGCCACAGCCCTGCGCAAGCTCGCGGAGCTCCTGGACGCGTCCGCCGTCGGAGACGTGCCGGGTCGGACCCGGCACGCGGCGACGGTGGCCGCCCTCCACGCGTACTACTGTCTCGGGCTGCCGCCTCCGACACCCACGCGAAGAGCGGCGGCCGGCCGCGACGCGGTCTTCGTGCGGCTCACCGACCTTTCCTGGACCCTGCTGATCGGCTCGGTACGGCGCCCTCCCGGAGACCCGGTTGCCACGGCTCGGCACCTGCGTCGACAGGCTCGCCTTCTCACCGACCGGCGCCGCCGCGTCCCTCCGGCGCTTACCGAACCGCTCCACCAGTACGAGGCACCGACCCCGTCGGCGAATGTACGCAACGACGGCACCCCCTCTTCGACCTCGTCGACCTCTTCGACGGGAACGTCCGCGACGTCGGGCGATCCCGCTGTGCTGCGCGCGACGACACTGCTGATCGGGCGCCCCGGCGGCCCCGACCGCTTGGCGGCCCTGGCCGTTCCCGCCCTGCGCATGGCGCTGGGAACCGGCGTGGCGGGCGGCCTCGCCGCCGTCCTGAACCTCGAGCACGGCTACTGGGCGGCGATCTCCGCGGCCGCCGTTCTGCACTCGGTCAACCTGCGCACCACGGCCCAGCGTGCCGTCCAGCGGACCCTGGGCACGGCCTTGGGGCTGCTGCTCGCCCTGGGGGTGCTGGCCGCCCACCCGAAGCCGGTGGAGCTCGCGCTGGTGATCGTGGTCCTGGAGTTCCTGCTGGAGTACGTCGCGGCCCGCAACTACGCCCTCGCCGTCGTCTTCCTCACCCCGATCGCACTGCTGCTGAGCGATCTGGCCGCCCCCTCCCCGGCCGGAGAGCTGGTTCTCGACCGGGTGCTGGGCAGCGCCGTGGGGATCGCCGTGGGACTGGGCTGCGCGCTGCTGATCGTCCACGACCGGGCCGCGGTACGGGTGGAACGCGCGCTGGCCGCGTGCAAGGGAGCCGCCGAGCGGGCCGAGCGGGCCCTTAGCGACCCACTGAGCGACCTCAACGGCACGGCACTTCCCGTAGTCCAGGTGAGTCTGGCCATGTCCGTCGTGGAACTCCGCGAAGCCGACGACACCGCGGCCGGAGAACTGTGGCCGGCCGAGATCGACCCCACCGAACTCGCCGCCGCGGAACAACGGGCCTACCTCCTGCTCCACCGGCTGCACGGCCTTCGTTCCTGAAGGGTGCCGGAGCAGTCACGCCGAAGGGCCGGCGGCGCGGGCCGCCACGTGGACGGGGGGTGCCGCGGCTCACACCGCTCCGCCCCCGCGAGGCCTGAATTTACTTGTTGCATCAATTATTTTATGCTTGACTCGTCAAACAAATCCGGCGCGATCGCGCGTTCACGAATTAAGGACCGACGGCATGACGAGAATCGGGATCATCATCGGCAGCACCCGCCCGGGCCGCAATGGCGAGGCTGTGGCGAAGTGGGTTCACGAGATCGCGTCGCAGCGCAGCGACGTCGAATTCGAACTGGTCGATCTGCTCGACTACAAGCTGCCGCACCTGGACGAGGCGATGCCGCCGTCGCTGGGCCAGTACAGCCAGCCGCACACCCGTGAGTGGGCCGCCAAGATCGCCTCGTTCGACGGTTTCGTCATGGTGACGCCGGAGTACAACCACTCCACGTCCGGTGTGCTCAAGAACGCCATCGACTACCTGTACGCCGAGTGGAACAACAAGGCGATCGGTTTCGTCAGCTACGGCTCGGTGGGCGGCACTCGCGCGGTCGAGCACCTGCGCCTCGTCGCCGGTGAACTGCAGATGGCCGACGTCCGCTCACAGGTGGCGCTGTCCCTGTTCACGGACTTCGAGAACTTCAGTGTCTTCCGGCCCAGCGACCTTCACCTCGACGGGCTCAACACGATGCTGGACCAGGTCATGAGCTGGTCGAACGCTCTCGCGTCCCTGCGCTAGCCACTCGGCCAGCGGCGGGTACCCGCGGTGGACGGCCGCGACGGCGGCCGTCCACCGCTTTCGGCAGGGGTGTCACAGCCGGCAGCGGTACAGCATCACCGGACAGTTCGTTCCCGCCGCGATCCGTTGCCTCTGACGAATTTCGTGATGCGCGTCAGCCTTTTCAAGGGGAAGCAGGACCGACATGCAGTTCGGGATCTTCGGAGTGGGAGACGTCAGCGTCGACCCCACGACCGGCCGACAGGACAGCGAGTACGACCGGATCAAGGCGGTTCTGGAGTACGCCGAACTGGCCGAGCAGGTGGGGCTGGACGTCTTCGCGATAGGCGAGCACCACAACCCGCCCTTCATGCCGTCGTCTCCGACGACTCTGCTCGGACACGTCGCGGCCCGGACGAACAGGATCGTGCTGTCCACCTCGACGACCCTGATCACCACCAACGACCCGGTGAAGATCGCCGAGGACTACGCGATGCTGCAGCACGTCGCGGACGGCCGGGTCGACCTGATGATGGGCCGCGGGAACACCGGACCGGTCTACCCCTGGTTCGGCAAGGACATCCGCGACGGCATCGCCCTGGCCGTCGAGAACTACGCGCTGCTGCGCCGGTTGTGGCGCGAGGACGCCGTCGACTGGGAGGGCCGGTTCCGTACACCGCTGCAGTCCTTCACCTCGACTCCGCGGCCCCTGGAGGGCATACCGCCCTTCGTGTGGCACGGCTCCATCCGCAGCCCGGAGATCGCCGAACAGGCCGCGTACTACGGTGACGGCTTCTTCCAGAACAACGTGCTGTGGCCGAAGGAGCATGTGCAGCGCATGGTCGGGCTCTACCGCAGACGGTACGAACACTACGGACACGGGCCGGCGGACCAGGCGATCGTCGGGCTGGGAGCGCAACTGTTCATGCGGACGAACTCGCAGGACGCGCTCCGCGAGTTCCGCCCGTACTTCGACAACTCGCCCGCGTGGGGAAACGGCCCCTCGCTGGAGGAGACCGCCGCCCGGACCGCCCTGTTGGTGGGCAGTCCGCAGCAGGTCATCGAGCGCACCCTGGAGTTCCGTGAGCACGCCGACGGTGACTACCAACGCCAGCTGTTCGCTGTCGACGCCCTGGGGCTGCCCCGCAGCACGGTGCTCCAGCAGATCGAGATGCTGGGCGAGGTCGTACAGGTGCTGCGGAAGGAGTTCGAGGTGGGGCGTCCCGCGCGGGTACCGGAGGCACCGACTCACGCCTCGCTGAAGGCGGCCCGGGAGGCCCGGCCGTGAAGCGGCGTCTCATCGCGGTCGCCTCGGCAGGACTGCGGCAGCCGTCCTCCACCCTCCTGCTGGCCGAACGCCTCGCCGCCGCGACCCGTCGCGCGCTCGAGCGGCTCGGTGCCGAAGTCGACGTAGAGAGCGTCGAGTTGCGCGACTACGGGCATCACCTCGTGAACAACATGATCACCGGATACCCCTCCGAGGAGCTGCGTCCGGTGCTGGACACCGTCGCGCGGGCGGACGGGCTCATCGTGGTGACCCCGACCTTCAGCGCCTCGTACACCGGCCTGTTCAAGATGTTCGTCGACGTTCTGGACGAAGGCGTACTGGAGGACAAGCCCGTCCTGATGGCGGCCACCGGCGGCACGGCACGGCATTCGCTGGTGCTCGACCACGCGATGCGGCCGCTCTTCTCCTATCTGCGCGCGGCCGTGGTGACCACCGGGGTCTTCGCCGCGCCGGAGGACTGGGGCAGCGGCCACGCATCGGCGGCGTCGCTCGCGGACCGGACGGAACGGGCCGCCGGCGAGCTGGCACGTGAGGTGGATCGCCGGGACACCCCGGTCGTCGAGGATCCGTACATGTCACCGACACCGTTCGAGAACCTGCTCGCCGGAGGCTGACCGTGGGGGCGGGCGAGGCCCGCCGGATACGGGCCCGCGCCCGCGGCACAACGTGTCGGGCCGTGGATCCTCAGAGGTCCGACGTGATGCGGTCGAGCACCCGGGTGGCCGCGGCCACGTCACACCCCTCCAGGCGGGAGAAGACGTGCCGCCGCACACTGGCGAGGTTCGTGGGCCACGTCTGCTTCAACCGCGTCCATCCCGAGCTGGTGAGGACGGCGAGCCATGCCCGGCCGTCCTCGGGGGACTTCACCCGCAGGACGAGCGACTGGGCTTCCAGGCGATTCACGATTCTGGTCATGCCGCTCAGGGAGAGCCCGCACTCGTTGGCCAGCTCACTCATCCGCAGCTGGCTGTCCGGTGCTTCGGAGAGGTGCACCATCACCATGTACTCGGATGTGGTCATCTGCTGTTCCGAGAGCATGTCCGCGTCGACGACACGAGGCAGGAAGGCCATCACCCGCCCCAGAGCCCGGATGAACGCCTCCTCGTCGGGGTTGAGGGGCTCGGGCGTCGTCGCGTCAGTCATGGACACAGTGTAATTGCCCCGAATCGGACGCCGACCGGGGCGGATCACGAAGCCCCGGCCCCCGGCCCGCACCAGGTGCACGCCGGGTATTGCGGCGTCCGGGTTCACCGGCATTGGAGTGGCCGCCGCGCGGGCCGGTGGCGTGGCTCCCGCACCTCTCGGCACCGCTCTTCCTAGGGTCGGCGGTTGACGGGCGGAGCAGGCGGCGGACGGCTGTGCCGCCCTTGGGGGTCCGCCCGTCGCACCAGCGGCGCCGCTCCACGACGTGGGTCGGCACCGACCGTCTCCGCGGGTCGGTACGGCAACGGGCCGACCGTCCAGAACAGGTGGGTGAGTCGTGGAACGCACCACGGCAGGATCACGAACGCGCGCGCACTCGGCCCCCGCCGACCGCGCGAGACGGAGGTGGACCCGGCAACTGGCCGCCGTGACAGGCCTTCTGATGCTCTGTGCGGTGCCGATGGGACCGGCGGACGCGGCGTCGGCCGGTGACGTGCGCCCGCAGTCCCGTCCGCCGCTGTACGTGTCCGACTACGGCAACAACCGGGTGGTGAGACTGCCCTCGGACAGTAGCGGTCAGCGGACCGTCCCGCTCGACGTCCTGGTGCGTCCGACCGGTCTGGCCTGGGACGGCGCAGGCGACCTCTATGTCTCCGACACGGGCAACAACCGGGTGGTGAAGCTGCCGCCGAGGGGCGGTGACCAGTCCACCGTGCCCACCACCGACCTGTCGCGCCCGCTGGGGCTCGCCGCGGACGCGGTCGGCAACCTCTACATCGCGGACAGCTTCAACGACCGGGTGGTGAAGGTACCCGCTGACGGCAGCGGTCAGACGACCGTCCCCACCACGGGACTGCTGCATCCCTGGGGACTGGCGCTGGCCCCCGACGGAGACCTGTACATCTCCGACTTCGTCAACGACCGGATCGTCAGGGTGTCCGCGCACGGGAGCGGCCAGACCACCGTGCCCACCGTCGGCCTCTCCCAACCCACCGGGCTGGCGCTGAACGCCGCGGGGGACCTGTTCATCTCCGACAGCGGCAACAACCGCGTGGTGAGGGTGTCCGCGGGCAGTGGCAGGCAGCGCACGGTTCCCGTCACCGGTCTGAGCGACCCGCTGGGGCTCGCGCTCGACTGCCACGGCGGCCTCTACGTGGCCGACGGTTTCAACAACCGGGTGGTAAGGGTCCGGGAGACGGGCGGCGGACAGGTCACGCTGCCGTCCACGGGGCTCAACACACCGACCGGCCTCGCGTTCCCGCCGACGGGCGGTCGCCCCGGCCGGTACTGACCACGGAACCACCGGCAGAGCGACGAGCCGGACCATCGTGGTCGGGTTGCCGACAGAGCAAGGAGCCGGACCCTGAGGGCCGGCTCCCGCTCAGAAATCAGACCGCTCAGGTGCGGTACGCGTAGTACGCCGCGTTCGGGTACGACGCGATGATGCTCGCCACCGACCTGTTGTAGGTGTTGGTGGAGTGGTACGACACGTACGGCACGCCCTGCGAGCTGCGGGACGTGACGATCATGCTGTGGTCCTTCTCGCCGTCCTTGTTGAAGTCCATCTGCAGCACGTCACCGACGTCCAGCTGGTAGACGTTGGCGAGGCTGGTGACCCGCTTGGACGACAGGGCGAACCACGAGAACTCGTTGACCCCGACGAACGAGTCCGACTGGATGTCGGCGTTGCCGAACCACTTGTGGAAGTCGTTCGTGTAGCCGGGGACGTGCTTCCAGCCGCCGGCCTTCAGGGACTGGCTGACGAAGTTGGTGCAGTCACCACCGGCACCCTGACCGTTGAAGTCCGGGTAGTCCGGGTTGTACTTGTTCCAGTACTTCGCCGCGTACGCCGCCATGGCCTTGTAGTCGTAACCGGTGGCGGAGAAGTTCTTCGCCTTCGCCGGTGCCGGCAACGTGATGGCCGAGCGGGTCGCCTCCGGCGGAGCGTCGTCGGCGGCGGTGGCCGGCTTGGCGACCTGCGGGCTGGCGACCTGGTTGACCGCGACGCCGTCATCGGTGTCACGGACGTTGGTCAGCTGCCAGTCGCCCTTGTGGTCGGCCTTGAACGTCAGCTCGTGGTGCGCCTGGAAGCCCGTGGTCTTCGGCTCGCCACCCTGGACCTTCTTGTACGTCAGGGTCGTGGTCTCGGTGACGGCGACCGTGGCGTGGCGACCCTTCACCCGCGTACGGTCCAGCGAGACGCTCGTGTTGGCCGAGCTGTACTTCTCGCCGAGCGACGCCAGACGGGACTTGCGGCCCCGCAGCTGCGACAGCGCGGCGTTCTCGTCCCGCGACTGCGTGGAGGACAGCCGCACGTCGCCGGAGAACCGGGACGCCTTGGGCGTCTGCTTGCTCTTCCCGTTGTCGACCAGGGCGTCCGTACGGTCGGTGAAGACCGCGTCCGCCAGCCGCTGGAAGGTGGCCTTGGTCGACGCGTCGACCGTGGGGTCGTCGGCGACACTCGCCGCGCCCGCACTCCAGTTGGGCAGCAGAGCCGCGCCGGCGACGACCGAGGCGGCCGCCGCCGTGACTATGGTCGCCCGTCTCCGCTTACGGCTCAGTTTCCTTGTTTTCAATGATGTTCCCCTCTACGCCGGTACTCTCTACCGGAATCCGCATCCTTGCACGCCATATGTGCGTCGTGTGAGGGGGGTTACCGAAGGGACACCGGGCCGTGACGGTCACCCCACGGCGGACTCGGCGCCCTCACGGAGATCGAGCGAAGAGACCTTCGCCGCCCACGGTCGGCGTTAGGCCCTAAGAATGATTCATGCCACCACAGGGTGAAAGAAGCCGATATCCGCCGCGCCGACGGCAGCCTGCCGATCGGGGCCACTAGCGTTGCGCCCTGTGACGCTGAGCTATGCCTTTGTGAATCTCAAACCCGGAGTGGGAAAGACGACCAGCGCGGTCTGGCTGGCCCACGCGCTGCACGAGCTGGGCGTCTCCCCACTGTTGGTGGACAGCGACCCCGCCTCCTCCGCTCTGCGCTGGAGCGAACTGGCGGGGGGCTTCCCGTTTCCCGTGATCGCCTTTCCGGTGGGGGACGTCCACCGGCGCGTGAACGACTTCCTCGGCAACCGGCAGGCCGTGGTGTTCGACGCCCCCCAGCTGGAGGATCACGCGCACATCGCGCGCAGCATCATGAGGTACGCGAGCGACTGGATCGTGCCACTGACCCCGGCGCCCATCGAGCTGGACCGCATGGCACCCATCGGCGGCGAGATGAGGGACGTGCAGTCGCTGCGCGCCCAGCCGGCTCGCGCCGCTGTCCTGCTGAACCGCACCAACCGTCCCGACGCGACGCGCACCGGGCCCGACGCCGACGCCCGCGAGGCTCTCACCGAACGGGGCTTCGACGTCCTGGCCACCCATATTCCACGACTCGACCTGTACTCCCAGTCCTTCGGCAGCGCGGTCGACGTCAAGGGCTCGGCCTACATGGACCTCGCAGACGAACTCATCAAACGGCAGGACAAAGCGTGAACCAGCGCAAGGACACCTACCGGGCGGCGCTCCAGCGTGAACCCGGCGCCACCTCTCCCCGCCCGCTCAAGGTCACTCAGCTGGACGCCCGGTACATCCGGTTGACCATCGAGGTCGATCCCGCCGTGCCGCGCGAGCTGAACCGATGGATGGGGCCGCCCGTGTCCGCGCTCATGCGTGTCGGCGCCGCCGTACTGCGTCCCCTGAGAAACAACCCGTAAGGCGCGTACTGCGTCCTGCCTGCCGCGTGCCGCAAGATTCGGAGCACGCGGCACGCGGCACGCGGTCCGGCATGCGTGACCGGATCGTTCCGGTACCGGCCCGGATCGGGTCTGCGGTTCGGGCGTCGTTCCAGGTCACTATCGATGGCATGAGCAGAGCGCTGATCGTCATCGATGTCCAGGAGTCCTTCCGGGCCCGCCCGCTGTGGAAGCAGATCGCCCATCCGAGGATCGCCGAACCGGTGAACCGGCTGGTCGGCCTCGCCCGGGCCAACGGCGACCTCGTCGTCTGGGTCCTGCACTCCGAGCCGGGCAGCGGCGACGTGTTCGATCCCGCGCAGGGGCATGTCCGTCTGTTGGAGGAGCTGGATCGCCCGGAGCCGGGCGAGCCGGTCCTGTACAAGACCTCCCACAACGCTTTCACCACCACCAACCTGCAGCAGCTGCTGACCGAGGCGGGGGTGCGCGAACTGGTGGTCTGCGGAATCCGTACCGAGCAGTGCGTGGAGACCACGACCCGGGTCGGCAGCGATCTCGGGTACCGGATGGTCTTCGTCACCGACGCCACCACCACCAACCCCATAGGCGGTCTCAGCGCCGAGGCGATCATCGAGCGCACCGAGGCGGTCCTGCGCGACCGGTTCGCCCGGATCACCACGGTGGCCGAACTGGAGTCGGAGCTGGCACCCTCGAAGGCGTGAGCCTCGTCGTCTTCGTCCTGCTGCCCGGCGTCCACCTCCTCGACCTGGCCGGACCGGCACAGGTCTTCAGCACCGCGGCGGACTTCGGGCAGCCCTACCGCATCGAGTACGTCGCCGAGCGTGAGCAGGTGCTCAGCGCCCAGGGTCTGCCCCTGATCGCGCGGACCCGGTGGCCGAAGCCGAGCGCCGACGACCTGACAGTGGTGCCGGGCTGGCGGACGCGGACCTTGGGCGGCGGGCCGGCACTGAGCCACGCCGGGTCGGAATGGCTGCGCGACCACCATGCCGCCGGGGGCACCGTCGCCAGCGTGTGCGCCGGGGCGGAGGCGCTCGGCCGGGCCGGACTGCTGGACGGGCGCAGGTGCACCACGCACCACGACCACCAGGACGAACTGGCCGCCCGTCATCCCCGAGCCCTCGTGGTACGGGACGTGCTGTTCACGACCGACGACCGGGTGGTGACCTCGGCGGGCATCGCGAGCGGCATCGACCTCGCGCTGCACCTGCTGGCCGTCCGCCATGGCCCGGCGCTCGCCGCCCAGGTGGCCAGGGACATGGTCGTGTACGCCCGCCGCAACGGCCACGAGCCCCAGGCCAGTGCCATGCTGCGGCACCGGTCCCACCTGGACGACGCCGTCCACCGCGTCCAGGACGTCATCGACGCGCGATTCACCGAACCGCTGCCGCTCGCGCGCCTGGCCGCGGGCGCGGGCGTCAGCGAGCGCACCCTGACCCGGCTCTTCCACCGTGCCACCGGCGGTCTGACCCCGCTGCGCTACCAGCAGACGCTTCGGGTCGAACGCGCCGAGCACCTGATCGATCATGGCGCCACAGCGGAGTCGGCGGCCCGGCAGGTGGGCTTCGAGGACGCCCGGATGCTGCGCCGCCTCCGCACCCGGACG
Source organism: Streptomyces sp. RPA4-2 (assembly GCF_012273515.2). NCBI lineage: Bacteria > Bacillati > Actinomycetota > Actinomycetes > Kitasatosporales > Streptomycetaceae > Streptomyces > Streptomyces sp. RPA4-2. Next base: position 9,736,058 of record NZ_CP050975.2, on the reverse strand, counting down.
CCGCAGGCGACCGCCGGCGAGCCGTCCCGGCGTCGCGTGCGCCCCGACGACTGACCGGCGAGGGCCGTCCCACCGGTCGCGGACGGCTTGCGGCACACTCAGGAAGGCCGGCGAGCGAGTCGGCTCATGTCTGCCGGAGCGGCTGGTAGACCTCGGCCGCGATGCCGAACGTCCAGGCGACCCCCTCACGGGCCGTGCGCGTCGACGGCGGGACGCGCAGCCAGTACGTACGGCTCGTACCGTCCGGCTCGGGAGTGGAGTTGACGACCTCCACCATCACCACGTCCTCGTCCCCGGGAAGTTCGAGCCGCCACAGGATTCCGGTCTCGTCCCGGTGCACGGGAACCGCGCCCGACTCCGCGAGATACCGGTCGTAGCCGTAGAACTCCAGCATCACTCGGCGGAGTTCGGCGTTCTCCTCGTCACGGATGCGCCGCGGGTCGAGCGAGGCCAGCTCGTCGAGGAACTCGCCCGGAACGGGCATGCCACGCCAGGCGTACAGCTCGAAACCGTCCTCGTATCCGAGCGCCGGTCCGTCGCCTCGGTCGAGACGGCCCGCCTCGTCGCGGTGGAGCGCCGTGGGCCGCTCGCAGATGACCGCCACCCGCTCGTAGGGCCACCACCAGCCGGCCGCGCCGGCCACCATGGCGGGACCGCCCAGCGCGCCCGAGGGTTCCGTGTCGAACGCGGACAGCCAGGCCGCGTCGTGCTGCCCGAGCGCGGCGTCGAGCAGCAGGAGCCGGATCCGGGTCTCCTCCTGCCTGCCGGTGGCCAGCTGCTCGACGACTCCCGCACGGATCCGGTCGACCAGGACGCGGGTCGACTCCCACAGACCGGCGCCCGTGGCATGCCAGTGCCCACTCCATCCCTGCGGCCCCAACCGCCGGTGGAGTCGCTCGCGTTCGGCTGCCCAGGGTTCGCTCAGTACGGAGTGGCGCACGCTCGCGCCGGTCTCGTCGCCCGTCAGCCCCACTCCGTCCGGACCCGGCTCGCCCATGAGCACCTGAACCGCCTCGCGGGGAGAGCGCACCCACACCACGCGCTCGGGCCCCGTCAGACCGGCGCGCCGGTAGGCGCGCCGGACGCCCTCCTCCGCCGCGGTTCGATCAGCGGCCCCCGTGGCCGACGCGACCGCACGCCACCTACCCATGTCCGTCATGTTCCTTCTCTTCCCACTTCCTTCGGTACGGGCGTGGAAGCATCACGCTCCGGCCGCCCGGCCCGTCCTTGTCGCCACGCTCGTCGTGTCGCACCACCGGGAGGTGGCACCGCGACGAGCACCCGCGGATGTACATCACTGCCCTGCGCGCGTGCTCGCACCCCCCATGGCGTCAGTCGGCGACGATGCGCACGGAACCCGGCACGTACTCCCGCTGCCGGACGACCCGGTACCAGCCCTTGGGCAGGGATATCGCCGCGTGTTCCTCGTGGACGACACGCGCTCCGTCCGGGACGTGCAGCAGCATGGGACCGAACACACCGGCCTCTCTGATCAGCCTCCCGGGGCCCACCACCGCATGTGCGTGGCCGGTGACCTCACCCAGCGCGAGGACGAACCGGCCCCGGCCGTCACGCGGTTCGGACGGCGCGTCGACCACTGCGGCGGGTACCGCGTCCGGTGCCAACGGCACCATGAGGACATCTCCTTGCCGGTACATGCGTCTCCCCTTCGCCCCACGCTTCGGGCACCAGATGTGCCATGCGAGAACCGTAGAGGCGGGCACTGACAGTCCCCCGCCGCGCGGGGTTGTCAGTGGGTCTTGGTAGAACTCCGGTACCTGGGAATGCGGTCTGCGCGCACCAGGCACCACAGGACCGTCGCACCACCGACCAGATGCACGAAGGAGCGGGCGCGCATGACCATCGGAAGCCACCTGCAGGAGTTTCACGGACTGCCGGCGTTCACCTTCCCGGAGGCGGCGGACGAACCCCTTCGGGTCTCCGCTGTCCCGTCCCCGGAATCCGTCGCCTGGCGGGTGGCCGTGGACTCCTACGAGAGCGAGGAGTCGTGGCCGGACGCCTTCGCCCGGTTCCTCGACGCCGTCGACACCACGCGCGTGCGGGCCCTGGTCGTGGGCGCCTGGAGCGACGCGTACGACAACGCTCCGACGGAGGTGATCGAAGCTCTCGTGGCGGCCCGCGACCGGCTGCCCGAGCTGCGGGCGATATTCCTCGCGGACATCGTGATGGAGGAGTGCGAGATCTCCTGGATCGTCCAGGGCGACGTCTCCCCCGTGCTGGATGCTTTCCCCCTGCTGGAGGAGTTCGGCGTCCGCGGCGGCAACCAACTGGTCTTCCCCGTCGTCCACCACGAGCGGCTGCGCAGGCTGACGGTGGAGACGGGCGGTATGCCCGCCGAGGCCGTACGGGGAGTCGCCGGCAGCGATCTGCCGGCGCTGGTCCATCTCGACCTGTGGCTGGGCACCTCCGAGTACGGAGGTGACTACGAGGTGGGCGATCTGGAGCCGTTCTTCGCCGGGAGCCGCCTGCCCGCGCTCAAGCACCTGGCCCTGCGCAACAGCGAGATCCAGGACGTCGTCTGTTCCTCGCTGGCCTCGGCACCCGTGGTGGCTCGTCTCGAGGTCCTCGACGTCTCCATGGGGGTCCTCACCGACGACGGCGCGACGGCACTGCTGTCGGGACAGCCGCTGACCCATCTGAAGGCACTCGATCTGCACCACAACTACCTGAGCGCGGCGGTCCGTTCGCGGCTGCTGGAGACGCTGGAGCCGCACGGCGTGAAGGTCGACGCCGATCAGGACGACGCCGATTCCGACGAGGAGGAGGACGGAACCGTCTGGCGCTTCGTGGCGGTGGGCGAGTAACGCGCCGGTACGGGACGTAGGGCGGAAGGGAAGGTGTCAGGAGTGGACGGCGCGGACGCGCACGGCGACCCGCCCCGGTGGGCGGTCGTCGCCAACGGGGAGAACCGGAGGGTCGCCCTGTTCACCGCGGCGGCCGAGGCCGCTGGCCACGGTACCCCTCGGGTGGTCGAGTGGTGTGACGTGCTGCGCGAGGGTGGGCACGAGTTCGCCGAGGACGAGATCGTGCGCCTGGACTCCCCCGGGGAGAACGCGGAGGTGGACCGGCTGTTGCGCGGCGTCGACGATCCGACCCGGGTGGAGGGATCCGCGCGGTGGTACGCACGCTTTCTCGACAGCGTGGCCTCCCTGCGCGGCGGACGCCGGCTCGACGCCCCGGAGGACCTGGCCGTCCTGTTCGACAAGCGGCTCTGTCACGCCCGCCTGCGGGGTGCGGGCGTACCGGTGCCGGTCTCCCCGACCTCGGGCGACACGGCTCCGGCCGGGGACTGGCCGGCGGTGCGGGCCCGGATGGCGGAGGCGGGCCTGCGGCGGGTGTTCGTGAAGCTCGCTCACGGCTCGTCCGCTTCCGGCGTGCTGGCGGTCGAGACGACGACGGCGGGACGCGTCCGGGCGACGACCTCCGTGGAGATCGCGGACGGCCGGCTGCACAACTCGCTGCGCGTGCGCCACTACGCCGACGAGTCCGAGGTCGCCGCGATCGTGGACAGGCTCGCGCCGGACGGACTGCACATCGAACGCTGGCTGCCGAAGGCGTCGCTGGGCAACCGGTCGGCGGATCTGCGCGTCCTCGTCGTGGCGGGCCGGGCCACCCACGCCGTCGTCCGTACCAGCCGCTTCCCCCTCACCAACCTCCATCTCGGCGGCACCCGCGGTGATCTGTCCGCCGTCCGGGCCCTGGCCGGTGACCGCTGGGCCCACGCGATCGCCGTCTGCGAACAGGCCGCGGCCTGCTTCCCGGCGACCCTGTGCGTGGGCGTCGACCTCCTGCCCGCCGTCGGCTGGCGCCGGTTCGCCGTCGGGGAGGTCAACGCGTTCGGTGACCTGCTGCCCCGGCTCACCGGTCTGCCGGACGGCCCCGCGGAGGGGCTGGACACCTACGCCGCCCAGATCGCGGCCCTCGATCCGCGCCGGCCCGCCCGGTTCGTCCCGCGGCCCGCGCCCTCACCGCACCACCGTTCAAGGACACTCCATGCCTCACTCTGAACAGCCCACCGGCGCCCGTCCGGCAGCGTCGGCCGACGCGCTGTCGACGCCCGACATGAACGAAGTGGTGGGCCGGGACGACCTGTTGCTGCTCACCCTCGACACCCTGCGCCACGACGTCGCCGTCGATCTCGCGGCCGCGGGCCGCCTGCCGAACCTGGCGGCGCATCTGCCGGGCGGTGTCTGGGAGAAGCGGCACGCGCCGGGCAGCTTCACCTACGCGTCCCACCAGGCGATGTTCGCGGGGTTCCTGCCGACCCCGGCCTCCCAGGGGCCTCATCCACGGCTGTTCGCGGCCCGGTTCGCGGGCAGCGAGACGACCGAGGACCGTACGTTCGTCTTCGACACCCCGGACATCGTGTCGGCGTTGGCCGCCCACGACTATCGCACCGTGTGCATCGGCGGTGTCGGCTTCTTCAACAAGCAGGGAGCCCTGGGCGACGTCCTGCCCGGCCTCTTCCAGGAGAGCCACTGGGAACCGGAGTTCTCGGTGGCCTCGCCGACGTCCTTCGAGGCACAGGTCACCCGGGCCGAGCAGGTCGTGGCCGAACTGCCCGCGCGACAGCGGCTGTTCCTCTTCCTCAACGCCTCCGCGCTGCACCAGCCGAACTGGTTCCACCTGGAGGGCGCCACCCGGGAGGCGGGTGACAGCCGCCGTACCCACGCCGCGGCTCTGGAGTACGTCGACCGCCATGTCGGACGGCTCTTCGCCGCGATGTCCGCACGCCGTCGCTGCTTCGCCATCGTCTGCTCCGACCACGGCACGGCGTACGGGGACGCCGGGTACACCGGCCACCGGCTGGGTCACGAGTCCGTGTGGACCGTCCCCTACAGTCACTTCTTCCTGGAGCCCTCCGCATGACCGTCGCCCCCGCGGCCGCGGCGCACACCGTGCCCCGCCCGTACCAGAGCTATCTGTACGCCTATCCGCACAAGACCGCTTACCGGCCGCTCGATCCGCGACCTGCGCTGGAGCAGTTGTGGGCGGGCGAATCGCGGCAGGCGCTCTCGTTGTACCTGCACATCCCGTTCTGCGAGGTGCGCTGCGGCTTCTGCAACCTGTTCACGCGCGTCGGTGCCCCGGACGGGCTGACCGGCCGATACCTCGACGCCCTGAGCCGGCAGGCCGTCGCCGTACGCGAGGCGCTCGGTGACGAGTCGTCGCCGCGGTTCGCGGGCGCGGCCTTCGGCGGCGGCACGCCCACCTTCCTGGAGGCTCCGGAGCTGGAACGGCTCTGCGACATCGCGGAGCACGACATGGGCGCGGACCTGCGGTCCGTCCCCCTGTCCGTGGAGGCGTCGCCCGCGACGGCGAGCGCCGACCGGCTCGCCGTCCTGGTCCGGCGCGGCGCCACGCGCCTCAGTCTCGGGGTGCAGAGCTTCGTCGAGGAGGAGGCCCGTGCCGCCGTACGTCCGCAACGGCGTGCCGACGTCGAGGCCGCACTCACCCGGATACGGGAGTCGGCCGTCCTGGTCCTCAACATCGACCTGATCTACGGTATCGACGGGCAGACCAAGGCCAGTTGGAGGTACTCACTCGACGCGGCCCTCGCCTGGCGGCCGGAGGAGATCTACCTCTACCCGCTCTACATCCGTCCGCTCACCGGTCTGGGCCGTCACGCGGACGCGCGGACCGCCGACCGTGACTGGGACGAACAGCGGCTGCGCCTCTACCGCGAGGGCCGCGACCATCTGCTGTCCGAGGGGTACGAGCAGGTGTCGATGCGCATGTTCCGCCGCGCCGACGCCCCTCCGCAGGGGCCGGACGACTACGCGTGCCAGACCGACGGCATGATCGGACTGGGCTGCGGGGCACGCTCGTACACCTCCGCCCTGCACTACTCCTTCGACTACGCCGTGTCGATGCGCGAGGTGCGTGCCATCATCGACGACTACTGCGCCACCGCCGACTTCTCCCGCGCCCTGCACGGCCGTTGGGTGGACGAGGACGAAGCGCGACGCCGGCACCTGTTGCAGTCGCTGCTGCAGGCCGAGGGCCTGTCCACCGGTGACTACCGGCGGCGCTTCGGCACCGACCCGGCCGGCGACTTCGCCGCCGAGCTGGATGTCCTGGCCCGGCGCGGCTGGCTGCAGGACGCGGGGACGGAGCGGCTCAGGCTCTCTCCCGAGGGACTCGCCCACTCGGACGCCATCGGGCCCGAGTTCTTCTCCCCCGCCGTCAAGGACGCCATGACCGCCTACGAGTTGAGGTGACGGGACCCATGGATCCCACGGACCCGAGCGACCTCACGATCCTCTACCGAGGGCCTCTCGCCTCCTGCGACTACGACTGCCCGTACTGCCCGTTCGCCAAGCGCCGCGACAGCACCGCGCAACTGCGCGCCGACCGTGCCGCCCTCGAACGGTTCGTGGCCTGGGCGCGCGGCCCCCACGAGCACCGGCTGTCCGTGCTGTTCACACCGTGGGGTGAGGGCCTGACCCGCTCGTGGTACCGCCGGGCTCTGGTGGAACTGTCCCACGAGCCGCGTATCGGGCGCGTCGCCATCCAGACCAACCTCAGCTGCCGCACCGACTGGCTCGCGCACGCGGACGTGGACACGGTCGCCCTCTGGTGCACCTTCCATCCGGGGCAGACACCCTACGAGCGGTTCCTCGACAGGACGCGCCGCCTGTCCGACCTGGGGATCCGGTTCAGCGTCGGCGTGGTCGGTCTCCCCGAGCACCTGGACCACGCACGGCGCCTGCGCGCGGATCTGCCGTCGCACGTCTACCTGTGGATCAACGCCGCCGAAGGCCACACCTACACCGACGAGCAGGCCGCCGAGTGGACCACGCTGGACCCGCTCTTCCCGTACAGCCGCCGTCCTCATCGCTCGGCGGGGCTGCCCTGCCGGACCGGCCGGAGCGTCATCTCCGTCGACGGAGAGGGGACCGTCCGGCGCTGCCACTTCGTCCGGACGGAACTCGGCAACCTCTACGACGGGTCCTACCGCTCCGCGCTCGCCCCGAGGCCGTGCCCACTCACGGCGTGCGACTGCCACATCGGGTACGTACATCTGGAGACCCTGCCGTTGTACGACGTCTTCGCCGGCGGAGTCCTCGAACGCGTCCCGCACCCGGAGTCGCTCCCGCCCCGCCCGCTCCTCCCGATGGCCACGGGGTGAGTCAGCTCGCCGAGTGCGGCCCACGGCCTCGGGTCGGACGGTCGTCATCGCCGTGCGCGCGAGGCCTCGTCCCGGGGAGCCATGGGTGTTCCTGACGCTGAGGTCACGACCCCGGACGATTTACAGTAGGGAGCCAGGAAAACTTGCTCGACCGTCCAGAAGGAGTCCGTGATGGATCCCCTGGAGGATGTGCTGACCCTGCTCGACACACGAGGCCACCTCTCCGCGAGCCTGGTCGCGGGAGGCCGGTGGGCCATCCGGTTCGACGCGCCGTCCGGCGTGAAGTTCAACGCCGTCCGGCGCGGTCACTGCCTCCTCGAGCTGGAGGGCATGGCCGACCCGCTCGCCCTGGAAGAGGGGGACTGCTATCTGCTGACCCAGCCGCGGCGCTTCACCCTCCGCAGCGACCCGCAAGCGGTGGCCGTCGACGCCGGCCAGGTCTTCGCCTCGTCCGAGGGCGGGGTCGCGCGAGCGGGCAACGGGGAGGACGAGGTTCTCCTCGTCGGCGGCCGTTTCTCGTTCGGCGACCGGGCGCGCACACTGCTGCTCGAAGACCTGCCTCCGGTGATACACGTACCCGCCCGAACACCTCAGGCAGAGACCCTGCAATGGGCGCTCGCCCAGATCGACCGTGAGCTGCGGGACGGCCCCATGGCCTCGACACTGGTCGCCGAGCATCTGGCGGTCGTCATGCTCGTCCATGTCCTGCGTCTGCACCTCACGCATGAGCCCGGGGCCGTTTCCGGCTGGCTCGCGGGCCTCGGGGATCCGGTGGTGGCAGCGGCGCTGACCTCCTTGCACAGCCGGCCGGAGCATCCGTGGACGGTCGCCGAGCTCGCGCAGGCCTGCGCCGTGTCGCGGTCGACGCTCGCCGCACGCTTCAAGAGCACGGTCGGCCGTGGGCCGCTCGACTACCTCACCCGGTGGCGGGTGGAACTCGCCTCCCGGCACCTGCGCCGGGGAACCGACACCGTGTCCGCCATCGCCCGCACGGTCGGCTACGGCTCCGAGAGCGCGCTGAGTACGGCCTTCAAGCGGGTCAACGGCGTCTCACCCCGGGACTACCGCAGAACGACGCGGGCATCGTGAACCGCGGAATCGCACGCTCGAACTAGGGCTTTTCGGTCAAGGTCACCAGGCCCAGTTCGATGAGACTGTCGGCGGTGTCACGGACCGTGCGGGTGACGTCGCGGGGTTCCCAGTCGAGCACGGAACGCGCCTTGGCACTGCTGATGACGGGAATCCGGCCTCCCAGTCCCGCCGCGTCCCGCAGCGCCGGCTCCGTCTTCGCCGCTTCACGCATCTGTTCGAGGGTGAGCTCCGAGGACGGCAGTGCGTCGGCCGCGGCGGGCAGGTGTGCTCGCAGGGTCCGGGCCATCCCGAGGAAACTGATCGACGGTCCGCCCACCGCGAGGAACCGTTCTCCCGCCGCCTTGGGGTGGAGCATGGCGCGCAGGTGCAGGTCCACGACGTCGCGGACGTCGACGACGCCGAAGTACATGAGCGGCACCACCGGCATCCCGCCGGTCAACATGGACCTGACGATGGTGACCGAGGCGGCCAGGCGCGGTCCCAGCACGGGGCCGAAGATGCCCACGGGGTTGACGACCGCCAGCTCGATCCCCCCGTCGGTCTCCACGAAGTCCCACGCCGCACGCTCCGCGAGGACCTTGGACTTGTGGTAGGCGGGAAGGCCGTCGGTCCCAGGGTCGGTCCAGTCCTCCTCCGAGTACCGGTCGTCGGGCTTGACGGTGTAGCCGACCGCTGCGAAGGACGAGGTCATCACCACGCGTCGGACGCCCGCGGTGCGGGCCGCGGAGAGGACCCGCAGCGTGCCGTCGCGTGCCGGGAGGACGAGTTCGTCCTCGTTCTCCGGGGGCGTGACGGGAAAGGGGGACGCCACGTGCAGCACATGGCTCACGCCGTCCGCCGCGGCCGCCCAGCCCGCGTCGGCGGACAGGTCCGCCACGGCGAACTCCAGAAGGTCCTCCCGGTCCACCCCGGCCCGCCGCACGAGTGCCAGCACCTCGGCCGCACGGCCGGGCTCCCGGACCGTCACCCGGGTCCGGTACCCCTCACTCAGCAGGCGGGCGACCATGTGCCCGCCGACGTATCCGGTCGCGCCGGTCACCAGCACCGTTCCTGCCTCGGGAGCGTCAGAAGCGCCGGAAGCACGGATCTCTGCAGCCATCTCACTCAGTCCTTCAGGGTTCGAATTGTTCGAGGATCAGCGTGACCGCCTCGATCGCTCGGCGTTCGGCGACGGCGTCGCCGCGCAGGCGGGCATCCCACATCCGGGTCTTCCCCCGGAGGTAGGCCAGGCGTGACTTCAGCCGTTCGATGTCGTCGGCCAGTCGCTCCGCCTGGTCGGCGAACAGGTCGCGCTGCTCCGCCGCCGCGGCGTTGCCCAGAGGGAGCAGGTCCACGTAGCGGCGCATACCGGCGACCGTCATTCCCGCCGAGCGCAGACAGGCCAGAGCCACGACCCGGTCGGCCGTCGCCGCTCCGTAGCGGCGATGTCCGCTGGACTCGTCGCGGCCGACCACTCCCAGCAGGCCGACCTTCTCGTAGTAGCGGAGCGTGGGCTCGCTGAAGCCCGAGCGTCGCGCCATCTCCTGAATGGTCAGACTCACCGTTCGTCCTCCGTCGTGTCCGTCATGAAGGAGCCTCCGACACTTCAAGCGCTTCAAGTCAAATGTCCTGGACCCCGGCTTCCGGGCAACCACAGGACGCCCGGATGCGCGGGACGTCGCGCATGGGGACACTGGGCCTACCGCACCCCCACCCACAATCCGTACCGAGTGCGAGTCGGAGGAGCTGACGATGGCCGGGAAGCCGCCCTATCCGCCGTTCGATGCCGAGAGTGCCGTGCAGAAGGTCAGGGCGGGCGAGGACGCCTGGAACACCCGCGACCCCGAGAAGGTCTCGCTGGCCTACACCGAGGACAGCCGCTGGCGTAATCGTTCGCTATTCATCAACGGCCGCGGGGAGATCGTCGACTTCCTCACCCGGAAGTGGGAGAACGAACGCGAATACCGGCTGATCAAGGAGTTGTGGGCGTTCGGCGGCAACCGGATCGCCGTCCGCTTCGCCTACGAGTACCACACGGCCACCGGAGACTGGTTCCGCGCCTACGGCAACGAGAACTGGGAGTTCAGCGACGACGGACTCATGAGCGTGCGCCACGCGAGCATCAATGACGTGCCGATCACGGCCTCTGAACGCGCCTTCGACTGGGACCGTTCGGGGCCGCGCCCGCCCGATTACCCCAGCCTCAGCGACTTCGGCTTCTGAACCCGGGAAGACGTGACCTGGGAAGAAGTGGCGCGGCGGGAGCGGTCAGATGTGGGCGCGCAGTCGGCCCTGGCCGGAGAGGCGGAAGAGCAGGATCAGGGACGGCAGGATGATCAGGGCGGCGACGCAGGCGACGCCGAGAAGAACGGCCAGCGTGGTGTCCGGAGCCGCGGCTTCGTGGATGCGCAGATGCGTGCCGAGCAGGAAGGGGTACTGGGCCACTCCCCAGCCGACGACCACGGCGGCGATGGCGAGCGCGGCGATCTCGCGCCGGCCGGTGCGTCGGCCCAGATGCGCCCCCGCCATGCCGACGATGCCGCAGAGCGTCGCGAGCACCATGAGCGGCAGCCCCCGGTGACTGAGCTGATGGAACAGCCGGGGTGCGTCGGTTCTGAGCACGAAGATCCCGGCGATGCTGACAACCCCCGCCACGGCTCCGGCCAGCAGGGCGCGGCCGCGGAAGTACCGCTCGAGGTCGGCGTCGTGGAGCCGGTGGGCCGCCGTGGCCAGGTAGAAGGCGGCGAGGTAGGCGCAGCTGACGACGGCCAGGATGCCGCCGAGGACGGAGGTGGGGTTGAGCCAGCTGGTGACGGCGTCGCCGTTGCCGCCGGAGGGCACACGGCCCGAGGCGATGCCGCCCGCGATGCTGCCGAAACAGTAGGGGGTCAGTACGGAGGAGGCCGCGAACAGGGTGCCGTTGAGGCGCTGTTGGGGCGTCCGCACGGAGACCTTGCGGAAGGCGAAGCCAGCGCCGCGCAGGACGATTCCCAGGGCGGCGAACATCAGGGGCAGATACAGGGTGGTGGTGATCGCGACGAACGCGGCGGGGAAGCCGCTCCACAGCATGACGAGGCAGTAGATGAGCCAGGTGTGGTTGGCCTCCCAGACCGGGCCGATCGACAGGTCGACCAGATGGCGGGCGTTCTTGCCGCGTTCGGCTCCCCCGGCCGTCAGGTCCCAGAAGCCGGCGCCGAAGTCCGCACCACCGAACAGCGCGTAGGCGACGACACCGACGAACATGACCAGGGCGACCACGTCACTGAGGTTCATCGCTCTTCTCCCGCCGTGCCGGACGTGGCGTAGGGCTGCTCGGGTCCGTAGGGGACGTAGACGGTCTCGTCGCCCGCGGTCCGCCAGCGCCGGGCCATGGCGCGCAGGACCAGGACGGCACCGGTGCCGACCGCCGCGTACAGCACGACGGTCGCCCCGAACAGCGGCCACAGATTGCCCTGCGTCGTCACGGCCTGCCTCGTCAGCAGCAGCCCGACCACGGTCCAGGGCTGACGGCCCACCTCGGTGACGACCCAGCCGCTCTCCAGGCAGACGACGGCGACGAGGCCGCTGAGAGCTGCGCCTCGCAGGAACCAGCGGTTGGTGGGCATCGTCCGTCCCCGCCACCACAGCCAGGCGAACCAGAGGACGAGACCGAGCATGAGGAAGGTGGTGCCGACCATCACGTCGAAGGCCAGGTGCACGATGGTGACGCTGCGGTCGGTGGGCCGTACCTCGGGCGGGATGGCCTCCAGGCCCCTGATCTCGGTCGAGGGGGTGAAGCCGGCGAGGATCGACGCCATGTCCGGGACGGGAAGGCCGTACCTGACCTTGCCGTCGACGAGGAACCCGCCGAGGTTCTCCGGCACGTGGTCGCCGGTCGCGGGCAGGAGCTCGATCGCCGCGAATTTGGCGGGCTCTTCCTTGAACACCTCGCGTGCCACCGTGTCGCCGACGAAGATCTGCACCGGGATGGCCGCCGCCGCGACGAGGAAGCCGATGAGGAATCCGAGACGGTGGTGGCGGTCCCGGCGTCCCTTGAGCATGCCGGCTGCGTACACGCCGGCGACCGTGAAACCAGCCACGATGTAGGCGGCGAGGAGCATGTGCACGGTCTCGTACCAGAACGCTCCGTTGAAGAAGACGCGCAGTGGCCGGACGGCGGTGACGTGTCCGTCGCGCAGCGTGATCCCGCCGGGCTGGTTCATCCAGCTGTTGGCCGCGATGACGGCCGCCGCACCGCCGAGGCTCGCCAGGACGACCGGGACTCCCGTCCAGAAGTGGGCCCAGGGCGGAAGCCGGTTCCAGCCGTAGAGGTAGATCGAGACGAAGATGGCTTCGAGGAAGAAGAAGAGGCCCTCCACCGCGAACGGCATCCCGAAGGCGGCTCCGTAGTCGCCCATCAGGCCGGGCCACAGGATGCCGAGTTCGAACGAGAGGACCGTGCCGGTGATCGCCCCCACCGCGACGAGCACCGCGGCCACCTTCGACCAGCGCCTGGCCAGCCGCAGGGCGTCGCTGTCGTCGTGGCGCAGGCCTCGGTAGTGGGCGATGAGCATGAGCGCGGTCAGGGCGACACCGAAAGGGACCAGGATGATGTGGAAGCCAAGAGTGAACGCCATCTGCTCCCGGGCGGGGAGCAGCTGCGATGGGTCTCCTGCGGCCGCCAGGGCCTTGCTCACTGGATGCAACACCCGGTCCATGCTCGCGTGGTGACGGCTCATCAGGGCCGTCCCGGGTGCGGCGCGGCGCGGGGCGCCACCCGGACGGGCTATGTACTGCCCGCCGCGTGGCCGCAGCGCGGCGCGGTCCTCAGGGCAGGGGCTCCTCGGTCCACACCGTCTTGCCGTCCTCGGTGTAGCGGGTGCCCCAACGGTCGGTGAGGGCGGCGACGATGAGCAGACCACGGCCGTCCTCGTCCTGGATGCGGGCGTGCCGGAGATGGGGGACGGTCGTGGCCCCGTCGGAGACTTCCAGGGTGAGCGACTGGTCCCGGATCAGCCGCACCGTGGCCGTGCCGGTGGCGTGGCGGATGACATTGGTGACGAGTTCACTGACGACCATCTCCGTCGTGAACGCGAGCGAGTCCAGTCCCCAGCGCTCCAGTTGCCCGCGCACCCGGTGCCGGCAGTCGGCGACGGCCGACGCCTCCGGGGGAAACCGCCACGAGGCGACCTGGTCGTGGGCGAGGCGGTGGGTGCGGACCGCGAGCAGGGCGACCCCGTCCGGCGGCGGTTCGCGCAGCAGGCTGTACACGATGGCGTCGCAGGTGGCCTTGGGGTCGGTGGTCTGACGGGCGCTGATCTCACGCAGCAGGGAGAGCCGCTGGTCGGCCTGGGGACCGGTGCCCAGCAGCGACGGGGAGTAGAACGTGAGCTGACTCTCCGGCGCGAGAGGGATGTGGACGCTCTCGTAGCTGGCGTGGTTTCCCAGGGGCGGTCCGACGATCCGCTCGAGGCTGTCCGGGGTCACCCCGTCCGCCGGGGTGATCAACGGTGGTGGCCAGCCGGCGCTGGCCATGGTGAGGTGGCCGTCCACGGGGTCGTAGACGGCGTACTGGCAGCACGCGTGAGACGCCCCGCCGGACTCGGGTGCGGGCCCTTCGCGGGCGACGCGCTGGGCGGCGTCGTCCAGGTGGGCCAGCAGTTCGTCGGGAGGCAGGTCCAGCGCGGCGAGTGTCGACACAGCCGTACGGAATCTCCCCACGGTGGCCGCCGCGGCCAGCCCCTGATCGGGAATCCGGCCGATGACGAGACCGATACGGGCGCTGGACAGTTCGATGACGTCGAACCAGAGGGCCTGGCCGGTTCCCGGAAGGTGCACGTAGCACGTGGTGACCGCGGAGACCGTCGGCAGCACCTTGGGCAGCAGGCTGCGCTGAAGGCTGATGGCGACGGTGTGCTCACGGATGTAGCGGCGGCCGTTCTCTATGTGGATGGCCGCGTTGTTGCCCAACTCCGCGGCCAGCGGGACGTCGTCGGTCGTGAAGGGTTCCGGATGCCGGGGGCCACGGTAGAAACAGGCGAGTCCCAGGACCCGGCCGTGCACGGCCAGCGGGGTGATGATCAGTGAGTGGATCCCCGCGCGTTGCAGCGCGCCGGCCCGCGCACCGTCGTGCATCAGCCAGTCGGACGGCGTGGCGTGCGGGTCGACCAGGCGCGGCGCGAGATCGGCGAGCACCTGTGTGTAGGGAGTGGGGAACACGAATCGGCTCGGCTCACCGACCGCGTAGACGCTCCTCATCTGGGCCAGGCCTTCGAACGCCGCCCGGCGCAGGGGGACATCGGCGTCGACGGGTGGCTCGGGAGGTTCGTCTCCGTGCAGCACGGAGTCGAGCAGGTCGACGGAGGCGACGTCCGAGAAGTCCCTGACGGCGACCGCGGCGAGTTCCTGGGCGGTACGGATGGGGTCGAGGGTGGTCCCGATCTTCCCGCGGGCCATGGCGAGGAGCTCCGCCGCCGCCTGCGTCCGGGCTCGTTCGGTGATGTCGTGGATGACGGTGGCGATGCCGACCGGGTCGTGGCAGACGCCGTGGAGAAGGTAGGCGGTCACGTGGTAGGTGTGCGAGCCGCCCTCGCGGTCATGTCCTCGGATCTCCTGGCTGGCCGCGGGCAGACAGCCGGTGACGACCTGGTCGAGGAGCGGGGCCAGGGGGAGGCCGGGGCCGAGGTCCGCCACCGGCCGATGGAGGACCTGATCGACGGGCAGTCCACGCATCGCCAGGGCGGCGGGGTTGGATCTCAGCACGCAGAGGTTCAGGTCGTATATCTCGAGTCCCGCGACGGACTGCTCGAAGACGGACCCGATCGTGTCCTCGGCCCTGTGCCGGACGGCCCACACGTGGATGTCGCCGTCGTCGGTGTCGCGTCCCACCTCGAGGTTGAAGGCGCAGTCCGAGTCGGGTCCGAGCAGCCGGCCGAGGAGCTGTCCGACGGGGATGCCTTCGGCGTCGGGTGCCGCCATTCCCGTCGCCTCGGCGGCCGTCCGGGTCCAGTCGGTGACGCCGCCGTCCTCGGTGAGCGTGAACCACGTCTCGTGCGCCTGCATGCCCGCCTCCTCCAGCTCCCCAGGGCAGACAGTCCGTTGCGAACGGCTTCGACCGCGTGGCCGGGAAGAGGGCCGGCCCCTCCATTCCCTTGCCCACGCGACTCCTTGAGGGCCGCAGGATGATTACCTTCCACCATGCCGCCGGGGGGCGACACCGGCAACTCAGTCACCAGGCGCCGGGGACAGGCCGACTCCGAAGGCCCTGATCCACGCTTCGGCGGATTCCCGGCCGGCGCGGGGCTCCGCCGCCTGCCGGGCGGTTGCCCCACCTGGGTCGTCGGCACATGCGTACGGCACCGCCTCCCTCTAGATTGATCGCATCGAGGCTGTGGCGCGGCACCATCCGACGGGGGTGTGAGGGGCGTGGAATTGGACTGTGCAGGGCTGCTCCGCCCGTCTCCGCCTCGGCTCCGTCCGCCCCTGTCACGGCTCCGCCTCTCACCGTCATGGCGTTGAGACCGAGCGCGACCGCCGGGCAGAGGTGGCCGGGACACGCGCGGACGGCTCAGTTCCTGTTGACGCTGGCGAGCGGCGCCGTCAACGCCATCAGCTTTCTCGCGCTGGGCGGGGTGTTCACGAGCGTCATGACGGCCAATTCCGCGCTGCTGGGGCTGGCACTGGGCAACGGGCACCTCTCGCTGGCCAACCTCGCGGCGCTCGCCATCGCGGCGTACCTGGTGGGGGCTGCCGCCGGGAGCTGGATCACGGCCGCCACGGGCCGCGTACCGCTCACCGGGGTGGCCGGAGCCCTGCTTGCGGAGAGTGTGCTGTTGTGGGCGGTGTTCGCCTCCTGGCTGTTTCTGGGCGGTGCGCCGGGCACGACCGCCCGTGGGGTCCTGCTCGCCGTGGGCGCCGTGTCGATGGGCTGCCAGAGCGGCAGCGTCCGAGTGGTGGCCGGCAGCAGTGTGACGACCGCCTACATCACCGGCGCTCTGACCGGACTCGTGGCTCAGGCAACGGTCGAGAGAAAGCTGCAGGGGCACAACGCGCTGGTCATCCTGCTGTTGCCGGTCGGTGCCGCGGTGGGTGGGGCGGCGGTGCGCTGGGCCCATCTCCTCGCGCCGGCGATTCCCGCCGGTCTGGTGACGGCCGCGCTGTTGGTGACCGTGGTACGGCGACGGCCGGCGCCCGACGACAGCCCGCTTTCCGACGCGTGATCCGGTGATCTTCGGCCGCGCGCTCGGCCGCCTGCGACGCAGCGGTCATGGAGGATCGTCACGTCCGGTCACGCAGGACAATCAGGATATTCACCCATAGCATGACATGTCGGAGCCTTGAAATATCGGAGCCCGCTCAGCCCGCCCTTTCCACCTATTGCAGGGTGATGGATATGACTGCCTCGGATGTGAACGAGTCGGCGCCTGCCGAACACGAGGAACCGCCCCGGACGCCCGACGGCGGCATGGGCCCGAGCACGGACAAGAAGCCGTCGCAGGTGCACTACCACCACCCCGCGGCCGGATGGGGCGCCGCCAAGAGCGTCACCCACGTCCTCGTGAAGGAAAGAGCCCTGGTCGACGGGCCCCGCGCGATCTTCAGGATGAACCACGAGAACACCGGTTTCGACTGTCCGGGGTGTGCCTGGCCGGACGACACCAAGGGGCTCAAGCTCGACATCTGCGAGAACGGCATCAAGCACGTCACCTGGGAGATGACCCCGAAGCGGGTCGGCGCGGACTTCTTCGCTGCCCACACGGTCTCGGAGCTCTCCACCTGGACGGACTTCGCGCTGGAGGACCAGGGCCGCCTCACCGAGCCCCTCGTCTACGACGCCGACGTCGACCGTTACGTCCCCATCGACTGGCAGGAGGCCTTCGAGCTGATCGGCCGCGAACTGCGAGCCCTGGACAGCCCGAACCAGGCGGCCTTCTACACCTCCGGCCGGCTGGGCAACGAGGCCACCTTCCTGTACCAGCTCATGGCACGCGAATTCGGCACCAACAACCTCCCCGACTGCTCGAACATGTGCCACGAAGCCTCCGGCCGCGCTCTGCAGGCCGCCCTCGGCACCGGCAAGGGGACCGCCGACCTCAAGGACTGGGAGACCGCGGACGCTCTGTTCATCATGGGCGTCAACGCCGCCTCCAACGCCCCTCGCATGCTGACCGCGCTGGCCGAGGCCTACCGACGCGGCGCGCAGATCGTTCACATCAACCCGCTGGTGGAAGCGGCCGCCACCCGCACCATCGTGCCGCACGACATCACGGACATGGCCCTGTTCAAGTCGACGCGGACGAGCACGCTCAACCTTCAGGTCCGCGCGGGCGGCGACATGGCTCTGATGCGAGGCATCGCCAAGGCGGTCCTCGAGGAGTCCGAGCACGATCCCAAGGCCCTGGACCGTGAGTTCATCGACCGCCACACCCATGGCTTCGACGCGTACCGGGCGGTCTGCGAGGCCACGCCGTGGAAGGAACTGGAGCGCCAGTCCGGACTGTCCCGCGCCGAGATCCTGAAGGCGGCGGACGTCTACTCCCGTTCCGACCGCACCCTGATCAGCTGGTGCCTGGGCGTCTCCCAGCACGAACACGGCGTCGACACCATCCGCGAGATCGTCAACGTGCTGCTGCTGAGGGGCAATCTGGGCCGCGAGGGTGCCGGACCCTCCCCGGTGCGCGGCCACAGCAACGTCCAGGGCAACCGGACCTGCGGGATCGACCACCGGCCCGCCGAAGCGTTCCTCCAACGCCTCGACGACGTCTGCGGGATCGACGCGCCGCGTCCGCACGGCCTGGACACGGTCGCCACGGTCGCGGGGATGCACACGGGGAAGGTGAAGGTGTTCGTCGGGATGGGAGGCAACTTCGCGCTGGCCGCCCCTGACACCCCCTACACCGCCGAGGGCCTCGCCCGCTGCGCCCTCACCGTGCACGTCAGCACCAAACTCAACCGCAGCCACCTCGTCCACGGGAAGAAGGCCCTCATCCTGCCGTGTCTGGGCCGCACCGAGAAGGACCACCAGCGTCATGGCATGCAGGCAACCTCCGTCGAGGACTCGATGAGCATGGTGCACCTCTCGGTCGGGATGAAGCGGCCCGCCTCACGCGACCTGCTGTCCGAACCCGCCATCATCGCCGGCATGGCCCGTGCCACCCTCCCCGACAGCGGCACACCGTGGGAGCACTACATCGAGGATTACGACCGCATCCGCGACACCATGGCCCAAGTGCTGGACGGCTTCGAGGACTTCAACCGCCGAGTGCGGCTCCCCCTGGGCTTCCGCATCCGCCAGCCCGCCCGCGAACTCGTCTTCCTCACCCCCAGCGGACGCGCCGAGTTCTCGGCGGCCCCGCTGCCCGACGTCGTCCCCCAGGACGGCACCCTGATCCTGCAGACCATGCGCTCCCACGACCAGTGGAACACCACCATCTACTCCGACGACGACCGCTACCGGGGCATCAAGAACCTGCGCACGCTGGTCTTCATGAACCGGGCCGACATGCGCGCCCGGCGCATCAAGGACGGAAGCCTCGTCGACATCACCGCCACGGCCAAGGACGGCACCCGGCGCACGCTCCGCCAGTACCACGCGCTGCCCTACGACGTGCCCCGGAGTTGCGCGGCCGGCTACATGCCGGAGATGAACGCCCTCATCGGGGCGAGCGACTACAGCGTCCAGAGCGACCAGCCGCTGATGAAGAGCCTCAAGGTGACGATCTCGCCGAGTCGGACGGACTGAGGCCGCCCCGCCGCCCCACTGACGCGAAGGCCATCGGGGCGGCGCCTCCGCTGCGGTGAACCTTGTGCTGTGGCCCCGGCTCGGTGGTTCTTGCTTGCGTGGGATCCGCCCCAGGTGCCGTGGCCGTGGTGCGGCGCCGTCGCCTTCTCAGCCGCCCTGACGGCCGGCCGTGGGCATCATCCGCTCCAGGACCGCCACGGTCACCACGGCGTAGGCGAGGTGCGGGACGATGTCGGAGACCCAGTCGACGGCCGACCAGGTACGCGGGTCGGTGACCCGCAGAACCGTCATCGGACCGTTGGTGCCGACGAGGGCTCCGGCGGCGGCCACCGCATAGTGGGTCGCAGGGGCCGGACGCCACCCGGCGGCGCGCGCGACACCGAGGAGCACTCCCATGCCGAGACCCGCGGCGTAGCCGGTCAGAGGGCCGAGGCCGGCCACCCGGGCGTCCTGCTTCTCACCTTCGCCCGGGATCGGGACGTGCAGCTTCTGCGCGAGCCTGCGCACGGTCACTTCCGGTGTGGAACTGGCGGGACGCCCGCGCAGCGCCATGTCGCAGTAGCTCACGGTGTCGAGCGCCGTGGTGCCCGCGGCGCCCGCTGCGGCGCCGTACATCAGTCCGCGTGTCAGGCTCGTCATGAGGGACCTTTCGCCGGGCCCGTTGAGGGTGAGGACACTCTTCCGACCCCCGGTATCCATTCAACACCCATACCCCGTTCCTCACCCGTGCCCATGAGCAGCACCGGCGTGAGCGGCATCGACGGTCGCCGTCTGTTCATCCCGCGTTCCCCCCTGCGGAGCCCACGGCGGCGTCCTGGAGGGCAGAGCAGGCGAGGCGGCTCGGAGCCGGACGGAAGTCCCGGTGGATCCGCGAGCCGGAGGGATCACCAGAGAGCCGCGACAGCGGCAAGGGGGCGAATGATGGAGTTCACGAGAAGCGGACGGCTGCGCGCGAGCGGAAGACGCCGGACGGGATGGGGGCTCGCCGTCGGGGCCGGGGCGATCGTGTGGGCGGTCCTGGCGAACGGCCAGGGCCGTGACACGGCCTACCTCCTCATGGCCCTGGCCGCCCTGGGTGTCCTCACCGGGATCCGGGAACTGCGCCGCGCGGCACGCCCGTTCAGCCTGCGCGTCGACGAACAGGGCATCACGCTGGTCGACGGGGGTCTCGGCTGGGGACAGATCGAGGGCGTGGCCCTGCACTACAGGGCGGCGGTCCACGTGGACAGTGACGATGGCGCCACCGCTCCGCCGCCCCCGCATCTCCACGTCTTTCCCACCTACGGCGCGGAACTGCCGGGCCTGCGGGCGTCCGTCACCGCCGGCCGGCGCTTCTATGACGTGGCCGACGCCGCCGAACTCGACCAAGGTCCGGGCCGGTTGATCGAAGCCTTGACCCGGTACGCGGGCCCGCGCCTCGAAGCGGCCCCGCACGGGCTGCGCCGGGCGGTGGCACCCGGGCCCGCGACGCTGCAGGGCCCCGGCTTCGGGCCGCTGACCGACGCCGCCGGGTTCCCCCGGGCCGCGGAGAACCCCGCCGTCGCGGCGCGTACCTTCACCGCACGTCGCCACACCGGCGCTCGGTTGCTGCTGGCGCTCGCCCTCGCCGTCGCCGGGACGGCCGCGACGGTCCCGCTGTTCACCGGCCACCTCCCATGGGGACCCGAACCGGCCGCCGCGCTCGCGCCGTTGGGCGCGATGCTGGGGTGGGGTCTGAGCGCGCTGTCCTTCCGCAGTTGGATGCGGCCCCTGCGCCTGCGGATCGGACCGGACGGCCTGGCCGTACAGAACGCCGCCGTCCCTGAGGTGGCGATCGGCTGGGACCAGGTGGTGGCCGTCGCCGTGGCCCACAGACCCGGCGCGACCGAGAAGCACCTGTGGCTGTTGCTGTGGCCGGTCCCCGGCCACAGCTTCGACCTGCCCCACGAATTCACCGACGGGCACCGGACCTACCCCCTCGTCGAGCTGCGCCGACTGCGCGACGGTGACGAGGTGGAGCGGACGGCACGGTATTTCGCGGGTTCGCGCTACGCCGAATCGGCCTGACACCACCTGCCCGCCGCGCACCCGTCGCGCACCCGCCCCGCCCTCCTCCGCAACGCCCGGGACCGGCCGGGGGATGCGCCACCGTCCCGCAGGCGCCCGTTAGGGTTCCTGTGTGCCGACGTACAGCATTGGCCAGGCCGCGCGCCTGCTGAGGGTGAGTCCGGAGACCGTGCGCCGCTGGGCGGACGGGGGCCGGCTGCCCATGGGCAGGGACGGGTCGGGGAACCGGGTGATCGACGGCGTGGGGCTCGCGCGGTTCGCCCAGCGGCGTGCGGCGGAGGACGAACGCGCCGAAGTCGTCGGGCCGCCCACCTCCGTGCGCAACGCGTTGACGGGCATCGTCACCGGGCTCACGGTCGACGACGTCGTGGCACAGGTCGAGATCCAGGCCGGCCCGCACCGCGTGGTGTCGCTCGTGACCAGGGAGGCGGTCGAGGAACTGGACCTCGCGGTCGGCGTCACGGTCACCGCGCGCGTGCCTTCGACGAGCGTGCAGGTCGATCGCGCGTAGCAGGACGAGGGAGGTCCGTACGGCAGAGCAGGGCGGCCCGCAGGTCGAGACGGTCGGAGAGGCGGGCCAGGTCGCGGCCGGTGAAGTGCTCGACGCGCCCGATGCGGTAGTGGACGCTGTTGACGTGCAGGTGCATGGCCTCGGCCGTACGCGCCCAGGAGCAGTCGCAGGCGAGGAAGGTCTCCAGGGTCTGCAGGAGGGCGGCGAAGGACGCGTTCCCGGTGTCGAGGAGCGGCCCCAGGACGGTGCGGCTGTAGGCGGTGCGGACATCCGCGGGTATGCCGGTCAGCAGCGTGTCGAGCCCGGTGAGGCTCGCGATGTCGGTCAGGGCCGAGGCGTCCGGCTGCGTGGTGCGGGCGGAGCCCAGCGCGTAACGCGCCTCGGCCAGAGCCCCGGCCAGTTCCCGCGGCCCGGCGGCGGGTGACCCGGTTCCGCCGTGCACCGGTACCAGCGGCTCGCAGGCGGCGACGAGCGGCCAGATCTCCGCGATGGCGGCGGTCGCGGCCGCGGGAACCACCGCGAAGGCCGTGCCGTCCGGCAGCCGCCCGACAGCGCCAGGTCCCGTCGTCGCGTGCGCGACCGCCTCCGCCAACGCCCCCTCCGCGAGCCCGTCCCGCCCCGCACCCGTGCTTAAGCGACGACGACACCGTACGGACCCTCGGCCGACAGACCGCACCTGCGCAACGCGCCTTCCACGGCGGCGGTTCCACGCCCGGGGTCGTTCCCGGCTCCGGCTCCGGCTCCGGCGAGCAGCGCGCCGAGTTCGTCCGCGACCTGGTGCTCGGCGGCCCGGTGCCGCGCCCGTGACTCCTGGCAGCGGCCGAGGATCGCGGCGATCTCGTGCAGCATGCGGGGTGGCGCGTCGTCGGGGCCGGGCAGGTGGAGGTGCCAGCGCCCGTACGGGGAGACGGCGTCGGCCTCGACCGGCACCGTGACGCCGGTCCCCTCGCCCATCAGCGCGACGGCCTCGTGCGCCGTGACCGTCGTGGCCCCCTCGGTCGCCGCGACGGTGCGCCCGGCGGAGGTGAGGACGTACGCGGTGCTCCGGTCGAGATGCGCGAGGGCGGTCGCGAGGATCAGGTCCGGACCGGCGCCCTGGGCGACGAGGCGGCTCAGCCGGGCCCGTACGTTTCCGGGCAGGGCGTGATGGCGGCTCAGCTCGCCCCACTGCCGCAGGTACACCGTGTCGGTGATGGCACGGAACATGATGTGGACCGGGACCGCCGCCACCGGCACCCCGTGTCGCCCGCAGGCCTCCACCAGGTCGGCGGGGACCGAGCCGTGAGTCTCCTCGCCGGCCAGGAGCACGGCGGCGCCCGCGGTCTTCAGCGCGGCGACGAACCGCTCCGCACGGGCCTGTCCGTCCTCCGGCGTCCACCAGACCAGCCCGCTGAGCACGACCTCGCCCGGCCGCACGAAGCGGGCCGGATCCTCGAGGTCGGTCGCGGTCACTCCACTGATCTCGCGCCTCAGCAAGGGGCCATCGGCCCACAACAGACGCAGGCAGAGGGACTCGTCCTCCAGGAGGTTTTCGACGTGCATGCGCTCTGGCTCCTCGTACGGCCGCCGGGCGGCATGGGTCTGTCGTCCGGCATCTCACATTCACCAGGCGGTTGTGAGCCACCGCATCGTAAATGCCAGATGATACGAGGGATACGCCTCTTGGTTGATCCTCCAGGGAACGCGCCGGAAAAGTCGGTGTTTCCGTGTGGTGAACCAGTCGTCCCGGGCACCCTCGCGTTGCTTCACTGCGGGTATGGACCTGAACACGGTGGTGGAGATCCGGGACGCACGGCTTCCCGCGCCCTGGCGGCCGGGCGACGCCTGGCTCGGCGGCGGGACGTACCTGTTCTCCGAGCCGCAGCCGCGGCTGCGGCGGCTGGTGGACCTGAGCCGGACCGGCTGGACGCCCGTGCGGGCGCACCCGGACGGCTCGCTGGAGATCGCCGCCACCTGCACCATCGCCCAGCTCTCCCGGTACGGGAAGGGCCTGACGGCGCAGGCGGCGCCACTGTTCGAGCAGTGCTGCCGGGTGTTCCTCGCCTCGTTCAAGGTCTGGAACATGGCCACCGTCGGCGGCAACCTCTGCAACGCCCTCCCCGCGGGCCCGATGATCTCGCTCACCGCGGCGCTCGACGGGGAGTGTCTGCTGCTCGCCCAGGACGGCGTACGCCGCCGGGTGCGGGTCGCCGATTTCGTGACGGGCGCCGGCCGCAAGGACCTCGGGGAGGGGGAACTGTTGCGCTCCGTCACCCTGCCCGCCAGGGCGCTGGGCTGTCGTACGGCCTTCCGTCAGGCGTCGCTGTACGGGCTCGGCCGCTCGGGCGTGCTCGTCATCGGGGCGCTCGATCCCGTCGACCACTCGATGACGCTCACCATCACCGCCTCGACCCTGCGACCGGTCCGCCTGTGGTTCCCGCTGCCACCGGGCGCGGCGGACCTGCGGGCGGCCCTCCGTTCCGCCGTCGCCGACGACGAGTGGTTCGACGACATCCACGGACTGCCCGCGTGGCGGCGGCACATGACGTTTCGGCTGGCGGAGGAGATCCGCCGCGAGCTGGGGCAGGAGACACGATGAGTGACGGGACCTTCGGGGTCGAGGTGAACGGCCGCTCGTCCTCGGAGCCGCCGCGCCCGGGGCAGTGCTTGCGCACCTATCTGCGTGAACGCGGCTGGTTCGGCGTGAAGAAGGGCTGCGACGCGGGCGACTGCGGAGCCTGCACGGTGCACGTGGACGGCGAGCCGGTGCACAGTTGCCTCTACCCCGCCTTCCGGGCCGAGGGCCGTACGGTCACCACCGTCGAGGGTCTGGCCGCGGAGGACGGCGAACTCCATCCCGTGCAGCGGAGGTTCCTGGACGCGCAGGGCTTCCAGTGCGGTTTCTGCACGGCCGGGTTCCTGATGACGACGGCGGCCCTGGACGACGATCAAATCGACGACCTGCCGCGGGCGTTCAAAGGAAACCTGTGCCGCTGCACCGGCTACCGGGCCATCGAGGACGCGGTGCGGGGCGTGTGTCACACCGAAGCGCCGTCCGCCGGTGAGTCGGTGGGCCGCAACCTGCCCGCGCCGGCCGGCCCCCAGGTCGTCACGGGCACCGCCCGCTACACCTTCGACATCGACGTGCCCGGCCTGCTCCACATGAAGCTGCTGCGCTCTCCGCACGCCCACGCCCGCATCGTCGCCGTCGACGCGTCCGCAGCCCTGCGTGTCCCGGGCGTGCACGCCGTCCTCACCCATCGCGACGCGCCGGAACGGCACTTCTCCACCGCGCGCCACGAACATCCCGAGGAAGGACCCGGACGACACCCGCGTCCTCGACGACACCGTGCGCCACGTCGGCCAGCGTGTCGCGGCCGTGGTCGCCGACAGCGAGGCCGCCGCCGAGGAGGGCTGCCGCCGCATCGAGGTGACGTACGAGGTGCTGCCCGCCGTCCTCGACCCGGAGGAGGCGATGCGGCCCGGAGCACCGGTCGTGCACGACAAGGACGCGGTCACGGCCCGTATCTCCCGCCCGCGCGACAACGTCGTCGGCGAGGCGCACGGTGAGATCGGCGACGTCGAGGCGGGGTTCGCGGCGGCCGACGCCGTGTACGAGGACACCTACCGCACCCAGCGCGTGCAGCACGCCAGCCTGGAGACGCACGGTGCGGTCGCCTGGTTCGACGAGGACGACCGGCTGACCGTACGCACCAGTTCTCAGACCCCGTTCCTGACCCGGCGGGCGCTGTGCGCCCTCTACGACCTCCCACCGGAGCGGGTGCGGGTCGTCGCGGGCCGGGTCGGCGGCGGCTTCGGCGGCAAGCAGGAGATGCTGGTCGAGGACATCGTGGCGCTGGCCGTCCTGCGGCTGCGGCGCCCGGTGAAACTGGAGTACACGCGCGCCGAGCAGTTCTACGGTGCGACCACCCGGCACCCCTTCACGATCCATGTGAAGGCGGGCGCGCGCCGCGACGGGACGCTGACCGCGCTCCAGTTGCGGGTGGTGTCCAACACGGGTGCGTACGGAAACCACGGCCCGGCGGTGATGTTCCACAGCGTCGGCGAATCGCTCGCCGTCTACCGCGCCCCGCACAAGAAGGTGGACGCCTTCTCCGTCTACACGCACACCGTCCCGGCGGGCGCGTTCCGTGGCTACGGGCTCGGACAGGTGATGTTCGCGATGGAGTCCGCACTCGACGAGCTGGCACGCCGACTCGGTCTGGATCCACTGGAGTTCAAGGCACGGAACGTCATCGGGCCCGGTGAGCCGATGCTCTCGCCCGGCGGCGAGGAGGAGGACCTGCACATCGCCAGCTACGGCCTCGACAGCTGTGTCGACATCGTGCGCCGGGCCCAGGCCGAACCTGTGCCGGAGGCTGTTCCCGACGGCTGGCTGGTCGGCGAGGGCGCCGCGCTCGCGATGATCGCGACGGGGCCGCCCGGCGGCCACATCGCCGACGCGCGGGCCTCGCTGCTGCCCGACGGGACCTTCGATCTGGCGGTGGGCACCGCGGAGTTCGGCAACGGGACGACGACCGTGCACCGGCAGATCGCGGCGGGCGAACTCGTCACCACCGTCGACCGGATCACCGTCCGCCAGTCCGACACGGACGTCGTACGTCATGACACGGGCGCCTTCGCCTCCACCGGCACCGTGGTCGCGGGCAAGGCCACCCTGCGCGCCTCCCGTGCCCTCGCCGACCAGTTGCTGGACTTCGCCGCCACGCACCTGCGGGTACCGCGCGCCGAGTGCGGGCTCGCGGAGGAGGCGGTCGCGCACCCCGGCGGACTGCTGTCGCTCAAGGAGCTGTACGCGGCGGCCCGGGCGGTCGGTTTCGCTCTCACCGCGGACGGTCATTTCGGCGGCACCCCGCGCTCGGTCGCCTTCAACGCGCAGTGGTTCCGGCTCGCCGTCGACCCGGGCACCGGTGAGATCCGCATCCTGCGCAGTGTGCACGCGGCCGACGCGGGCAGGGTCATGAACCCGATGCAGTGCCGCGGTCAGGTGGAGGGCGGGGTGGCGCAGGCGCTGGGTGCGACGCTCTTCGAGAACGTGCGCGTCGACGCCCGCGGAGAGGTCGAGACGGCCGCGTTCCGCCGCTACCGCCTTCCCCAGTTCGCGGACATCCCGCGCACCGAGGTGCACTTCATGGAGACGTCGGACGCCATCGGCCCGCTGAGCGCCAAGTCGATGAGCGAGAGCCCCTTCAACCCGGTCGCCCCCGCGTTCGCCAACGCCCTGCGGGACGCGACCGGCGTCCGCTTCACGGACCTCCCGCTCACCCGCGACCGGGTGTGGCTGGCCCTCCGTGACGCGGGAACGACGGATCATCAGGAGGCGTGAGGGTACGGGTCGTTGACGCCCCTTCCCTCGCTTGTGTTCATCTTCTGCACCCAGAGGAGGGTGACGAGGGGCGTCTCCTCGCACTCCCTGTCACGACCGAGGCCCGCAGCGGCAGAGCGGACGCCCCCGGGGGCGCGCGATCGTCCTCAACCTCTGATCGCGGCTGTCCCGGTCGCGCGGCCACACCGGGCACGTCCGGGCAGCTCACCCGGTACGGGCCGGGCCGCCGGCGTCCCGCGCACCGTCGGAGTCTGTGAAGAAGACACGTCCAAGGGGTTGCCCGCACATTGCCTCATGACTTAAATCAAAGCCTGAACTAAGCAGCTGTGTAAGCCATTTCGTCTCCTCCGGGTCCCTTCGGCCGCAGCACGGATCTCGGCACGGAGGTCGCCCGGGCGTGCCCCGTCACGGGTCGTGCACGGCCTCGGGAGGCCCGCACGACCCGTCCCCTCCTTCGAACGGAGTGAACGCATGAGACTCAGATCGTTGGGGATCGCGCTCGCCGCAGCGGCGGCGCTCATCACCCTCCCCGCCCCATCGCCCGCTGCCGCGGCAGAGACCCCTCTCTCCCAAGGCAGGACAGCCACCTCCTCCTCCGACGAGAACGCCGGGACACCCGCCGCGAACGCCGTCGACGGCAACACCGCAACCCGCTGGTCCTCGGCCGCCTCCGACGCCCAGTGGCTGCAGGTCGACCTCGGGGCAGCCGCCAACCTCAGCAAGGTCGTCCTCAACTGGGAGACGGCCTACGGCAAGGACTACAAGATCCAGGTCTCCGACAACGGGAGCTCCTGGACCGACGTCAAGTCCGTCACCGGCGGCGACGGCGGCACCGACACCCTCGACGTCACCGGCCACGGCCGCTACGTCCGGATGAGCGGCGTCACCCGGGCCACTCCGTACGGGTACTCGCTCTGGGAGTTCCAGGTCTTCGGCACCAGTGACACCGGCACTCCGCCCACCGGGAACTGCGGCACCGCCAACGCCGCCAAGGGCAAGCCGGCCACCGCGTCGTCCACGGAGAACGCCGGTACACCCGCCTCCAGCGCCTTCGACGACAACACCGGGACCCGCTGGTCGTCGGCCGCCGCCGATCCGCAGTGGCTCCAGGTGGACCTGGGCTCGGTCCAGGACATCTGCAAGGTCGACCTCAACTGGGAGGCCGCGTACGGCAAGGAGTTCACCCTCCAGACCTCGGCCAACGGCCAGGACTGGACGACTCTGAAGTCCGTCACCAACGGGACCGGCGGCACGGCCTCGTACGACGTCAGCGGCTCGGGCCGCTACCTCCGCGTCAACGGAACGGTCCGCGGCACCGCCTACGGCTACTCGCTCTGGGAGGTCGCCGTCCACACCGGCTCCACCGGCACTCCGCCGGTCGAGGGCGGCGGAGACCTCGGTCCCAACGTCATCGTCGTGGATCCCAGCACCCCCAATCTGCAGGCCAAGTTCGACCAGGTCTTCACCCAGCAGGAGTCCAACCAGTTCGGCTCCGGCCGCTACCAGTTCCTGCTGAAGCCCGGCACGTACAACGGCATCAACGCGCAACTCGGCTTCTACACCTCGATCTCCGGTCTCGGACTCAACCCCGACGACACGCAGATCAACGGTGACGTCACCGTGGACGCCGGCTGGTTCAACGGAAACGCCACGCAGAACTTCTGGCGCTCCGCGGAGAACCTGGCGATCAGGCCGGTCAACGGCACCGACCGCTGGGCCGTCGCCCAGGCCGCCCCGTTCCGCCGCATCCACGTCCAGGGCGGTCTCAACCTCGCCCCGAACGGCTACGGCTGGGCCTCCGGCGGCTACATCGCCGACTCGAAGATCGACGGCACGGTCGGCCCGTACTCGCAGCAGCAGTGGTACACCCGTGACAGCTCGGTCGGCGGCTGGACGAACGGCGTCTGGAACATGACGTTCTCCGGTGTGCAGGGCGCGCCGGCGACCAACTTCGACAGCGGCCCGTACACCACCCTGGACAACACACCGGTCTCCCGCGAGAAGCCGTTCCTGTACATGGACGGCAACACCTACAAGGTGTTCGTGCCGGGCAAGCGGACCAACGCCCGCGGTGTGTCCTGGCCCGCCAACGCCGGCGGCACCTCGCTGCCGCTGGACCAGTTCTACGTCGTCAAGCCCGGCGCGACCGCCGCGA
This sequence comes from Streptomyces sp. RPA4-2, assembly GCF_012273515.2. Lineage (NCBI taxonomy): Bacteria > Bacillati > Actinomycetota > Actinomycetes > Kitasatosporales > Streptomycetaceae > Streptomyces > Streptomyces sp. RPA4-2. The sequence goes on along the minus strand of NZ_CP050975.2, from coordinate 9,707,076 downwards.
CCATCAACACGGCGCTCGCCCAGGGCCTGAACCTCCTCTTCACGCCCGGCGTGTACCACCTCGACCAGACCATCAACGTGAACCGCGCCAACACCGTGGTGCTCGGGCTCGGACTTGCCACCATCGTTCCCGACAACGGGGTCGACGCCATGCACGTCGCCGACGTAGACGGCGTCCGGCTGGCCGGGTTCCTCATCGACGCGGGCTCCACCAGGTCCGACACGCTGCTGCAGATCGGCCCGGCGGGCAGCTCGGCCGACCACGCCGCCAACCCGACGACCATGCAGGACGTGTTCGTCCGCATCGGCGGCGCGGGACCCGGTCTGGCCACCAACTCCGTGGTGGTCAACAGTGACGACGCCATCATCGACCACACCTGGCTCTGGCGCGCCGACCACGGCACCGGGGTCGGCTGGGAGACGAACCGGGCCGACTACGGTCTGGTGGTGAACGGCGACGACGTCCTCACCACCGGTCTGTTCGTGGAGCACTTCAACAAGTACGACGTGCTCTGGAACGGCGAACGCGGCCGGACGATCTTCTTCCAGAACGAGAAGGCCTACGACGTGCCGAACGCGGCCGCCATCACCCATGACGGCATCGTCGGCTACGCCGCCTACAAGGTCGCGGACAGTGTCAACGTCCACGAGGCCTGGGGTCTGGGCAGCTACTGCAACTTCACGTCCGATCCGACGATCGTCCAGCAACACGGCTTCCAGGTCCCCGTCAAGACAGGCATCAAGATGCACGACATCCTGGTGATCTCGCTCGGCGGCAAGGGTCAGTACGCCCACGTCATCAACAACACGGGCGCGCCCACCTCGGGGACGGACACCGTCCCGTCCAAGATCACTCAGTTCCCCTGACGGCCCCTCGGGGCCGCTGAACACCTGACCGTAGGCCCGTGGTCCGCCCTGGTGGCGGCCACGGGCCCAAGGTGCTCACCGGGCCCGGATCTCCGGTACCGGCCCGCTTCACAGACGGGTCCGGCGCCGCGGAGCGGTTCTCGTCGCGGTCACTGGACGGGAAGGTCGCCGGCCCTGACCAGGCCGCTCTGATAGGCGAAGACGACGAGTTGGGCGCGGTCGCGCGCGCCGAGTTTCATCATCGCCCGGTTGACATGCGTCTTGGCGGTCAGCGGGGAGACGTACAACCGCTCGCCGATCTCGTCGTTGGAGAGCCCGGCGGCGACCAGTGCCATGGTCTCGCGCTCCCGCTCGGTGAGGCCGTCCAGCCGCACCGGACTGGGCAGCGGTCCGGGGGTCGGCTCGTCGAGGAACCGGGCGATGAGGCCGCGGGTGGCCTTCGGCGACAGCAGTGCCTCGCCGCCGGCCACCACGCGGATGGCCTCCTGGAGGTCCGCGGGTTCGACGCTCTTGCTGAGGAATCCGCTGGCGCCTGCGCGCAGGGCACGCAGGACGTTCTCGTCGAGTTCGAAGGTGGTCAGGATCAACACCCGCACTCCGGCCAGGTCTTCGTCCTCGGTGATCAGCCGGGTCGCCTCGATGCCGTCGAGTCCGGGCATCCGGATGTCCATGAGGATCACGTCGGCTCGGGTGGCGGCGGCGAGTTCGACCGCTTCTCGGCCGTTCGTCGCCTCCCCCACCACCTCCAGGTCGGGCGCGCGGTCGACCAGGACCCTGAATCCGGCCCGGATGACTGTCTGGTCGTCGGCGAGCAGCACTCTGATCGTCATGTGCGGGTCTCCTGCCGGTCGGTGCGGTCGACGGGTTCGCACGCCACGGGGAGGAAGGCGCTGACGGTGAACCGGCCGTCGTCGTCGCGTCCGGTGCGTACCGTCCCGCCGATCGAACTGACGCGCTCCCGCAGGCCGATGAGGCCGTGACCGGTGCCGTGGGCGTCCGGCCTCCGGCTGGGCCGCGGCGTTCTCGACGACGATTCCCAGGCCCGCCGGGGTGTAGTCGAGACACAGCCACGCCATCGGCTCACTGCCGTGTTTATGGGCGTTGGTCAGGGACTCCTGCACGATGCGGTACGCGGCGAGATCGACCGCGGACGGCAAGGGGCGGGCCTCGCCCTCGTGCCGGTGCTCGACCCGCAGGCCCGCGGCGCCGAGCGCGTCCAGCATCGACGCCAGACGGCTCAGACCCGGCGGTGGCTCGGTCGTGTGGCCCGGCTCCCTGGAGCGCAGCACGTCCAGCACGGTGGAGAGATCGGCGAGTACGGTGCGCGCGGCCTGCCGGACGTGGGCCAGCGCCTCCTCGGCTCCGGCGGGCTCCTCCCGCAGGAGGGCAGTGGCGACGCCGACCTGCACGTTGATGACGGCGATGTGGTGCGCGACCACGTCGTGCAGGTCCCGGGCGATGCGCAGCCGTTCCTCCACGACCCGGCGCCGGGCCTCCTCGTCCCGGCTGTGCTCCGCGTGCCGGGCGCGTTCCTCGACGGCGGTCAGGTCCCCCTGGCGGCTCCGTACCGCGCCGCCGACGGCGACGGCGAGGCCGCCCCAGGCCACGATGGCGGCGTTCTGCGGATCGGTCCAGTTGTGGCCGGCTCCGATGACGACCGCGGCTTACACGGTCAGGATGGTGATGGCGCCGGTCACCACGGCGACCCTCCGGCTGGTCCTGGAGGCGACCGTGTAGGTGCAGATCACGCTCGTGGCGAGCAGGGCGACGAGCGCCGCGTGCAGGTTGAACGCCGCGCTGACCACCGTGACCACGCAGAAGACGGGCAGCGGCCACCGACGGCGGGTGGCTATCAGTGCGCAGGCCAGCGAGCCCGTGACGAGATCCTCCACCCCGAGTGTGCGGCCCGAGGGCCCGAAGCGCACCGCGAACAGGGTCCCGCAGACGACCACGAGGCCGAACACCGTGTCCACGCCCTGCGGATGGGATGCGGCACGTCCACGCATCCGGGATAACGGGTCATCAGCCATGGCCGCACGGTATCGGAGGGCCGGCCACGACGCCGTCGTCCGGCCGCGGTACGGACCGGCCCACCGGGCTACTGCGTCCGCGGTATCCCGGATCCACCGCGTCCGGACGACGTCGATGACGGCACGCATCCCCGATCGTCTGCGCCATGACCGAACTACCAGGGCTGTTACGGGGACTTGACCGACGACGGTTCCTCCTTACCGCGGCCGCGCTGAGCGGCGCCGGGGCGCTGGGCACGCTCGCCGGCTGCAAGTCGCCGGGGCCGGAGTCGGGCGCCGGCGCGAGCGGCGCGACCGGTGGCGAATTCGGTGGCCGGACCCTGACGTCCGCCGCCGCCCTGCCCGAACGCTTCAGCACGCCGCTGCCCATCCCCCCGGTGAAACAGCCCGCGCGCAGCACCGCGGGCACCGACTACTACGACATCACCGCGCGGGAGGCCCGCGTGGAGATCCTGCCCGGCCTGCGCACGGCCGTCATGGGGTACGACGGGATCTTCCCGGGCCCGACCATCGCGGCGCGGCGCGGCCGCAGGACCGTACTGCGCTACCGCAACCAGCTCGACGTGCCGACCGTCGTGCATCTGCACGGCGGGCACACCCCGCCCGAGAGCGACGGTTTCCCGACCGATCTCGTGTTGCCCGCCACCGGCGGTGCGCGGTTCGCGGCGCAGGCGGTCGGCGGTACGGCCAGCACCGGTACCCGCGACTACACGTATCCCCTCGACCAACGGGCCGCGACGCTCTGGTACCACGACCATCGCATGGGCTTCACCGGTCCCCAGGTATGGCGCGGGCCGGCCGGCTTCCTGCTGGTGACCGACGACGAGGAGGCGGCCCTGCCGCTGCCCCGCGCGGAGCGTGACATCCCGCTGATGATCACCGACCGCGCGTTCGACGAAGACGGCTCGTTGCGGTACCCCGCCATGGATCCGCATCTGGTCACCATGGCGGGCGTGGACGGGGACCACATGGCGGGAGCGGCCGGGTGACGTCATCCTCGTCAACGGGGCGCCCTGGCCGGAGTTGGAGGTCGCCGCGGTCCGCCACCGGTTCCGGCTTCTCAACGCCTCCAACGCCCGCCGCTACGAGCTGGCGCTCGAACCCGCGCCCCGCGGCGGGTCGTTCACCCAGATCGGATCGGACCAGGGACTGCTCGCGGCGCCGCTGCGGCACACCACCCTTCCGATCGCACCGGCGGAGCGGTTCGACGTGGTCATCGACTTCTCCCGCTGGCCGGTCGGCACCAAGGTGACACTCACCAACCTGGCGGGACAGGGCGGGACCGGGGAGATCATGCGGTTCGTCGTGGCCCGCAAAGCGACCGACGACAGCCGGATACCCGCTCGGCTCTCCACCATCGAGCCGCTGTCGACCGACTCGGCGACAAGGCGGCCGTGGATGTTCCGCAAGGGCCGGGTGACCAGCATGGGAACGGACACGGCCGGCTGGGTCGTCAACGGCCGCGAGTTCGACCCGCGGCGCGTGGACGCGGCCCCCCGACTCGGAGAGGTGGAGGTCTGGCGCCTGGCCACCGACGCCTACCACCCCGTACACATCCACCTGTCGCCCTTCCAGGTCCTCTCCCGCAACGGCGGGCCGCCCGGTCCCACCGACCACGGGTGGAAGGACACCATCGATCTCAGGCCCAAGCAGTACGCCGACGTGGCCATCCGGTTCGACGACTACGCCGGCCGATACCTGCTGCACTGCCACAACCTCGAACACGAGGACATGGCGATGATGGCCACCTTCCGGACCAGCCGCTGAGGAGAACCCGTGCAGACATTCGCGCACTTCATACTGCGCCACCGCGTGGGTGATCGGTTTCTGGCTGGTCGTCCTGCTGGGCGGGGGCACCGCGGCCGGGCGGCTGCCGGACCGCCTGTCGTCGGACTTCTCGCTGCCCGGCCAGGAGGGTTCCGAGACCCAGGCCGCGCTGGCCCGCACCTACGGTGTCTCGGCCGACCTGGGGTACCTGCCGGTGCTCACCGCGCCGGCCGGCCGCACCATCGCCCGCGCGGACGTCACCGCCGTCGCGAAGCGGCTGCGTGCGCTGGGCGGCGTCCAGGTGCTGGATTACGGCGGCACCGGTGACCCGGGCTTCCTGACCGAGGGCGGGCACAGTACGTTCCTGCTCGTCTACGGACCGCAGCCGGCGGGCTTCGACGACCCGCTCGTGGACTCCGTGGACCGTACGGTCCGTGCGGCGGCACGGGAGCGGGGTCTGACGGCCGCCGTCACCGGCTACAACCAGCTTTCCGCGGGCGACGACACCGGCGGAGACCAGGGGCTCAGCGTGCTGGGCGAGACGCTGGTCGGCGCGCTGGGCGCGCTGCTGTTGCTGGTCTTCGTGTTCGCGTCGTTCCTCGCCCTGCTGCCGCTGCTGATCGCGGGCGTGTCGATCCTGGCGACGTTCCTGGTCGTCCTCGGCCTGACCACGTTCACCGAGGTGTCCTTCGTCGTGCAGTTCCTGATCGCGCTCGTCGGCCTGGGCGTCGCGATCGACTACTCACTGCTGGTGGTCTCCCGCTGGCGCGAGGAGCGGGCCCGCGGCCGGTCGAACGACGAAGCGGTCGTCACCGCGGTGGCGACGGCGGGACGGGCGGTACTCGCCTCCGGGATCACCGTCGCGACCAGCCTGGTCGCGCTGGTCGTGGTCGACGTGCCCCTGATCAGGAGCATGGGCTTCGGGGGCATGGTGATCCCGGTGATCAGCACCCTGGTCGTGCTCACCCTCCTGCCGGTCCTGCTGAGCCTGGTCGGCCCGCGCGTCGACCGACCGCGGATCCGGAGGGAGGGGCACACCTCCCGGGCCTGGTCGGCCTGGGCGCGGGGGGTCGTGCGGTACCGCTGGGCCGCCGCGGGGGTCGCCTGTGCCGCGCTCGCGCTGGCCGTCGTCCCGGTGTTCGGGCTTCAGATCGGCCAGTCCGGTTCCGACTCCCTGGCCCGCGACGGTGTGGCCCACGACACGCTTGCGGCGCTCCGCACCGGCGGGGTGGGTGACGGGGTGCTCACGCCGATGCCGTTGCTGGTGCGGTCCGGCACGGACGCCACCGCGGTCGCCGCGGCGGCCGGGCGGGTGGAGGGTGTCCGGATGGCGGTCGTCGCCCCGGTCTCGAGGACCGGTGTCACCGAGGTGGTCGTGGTGCCCGGGCACGAGACGGCGGACAACACCAGTGTGGCCGTGGTGAGCGCGGTCCGGGACGCGACGAGGGATCTGCCGGGGTGCATCGGCGTGGCCGGCCGGGGCGCCGTCGTCCTCGACTACCAACGGGCGGTGTTCGACAACTTTCCGTATGTCCTGGGCCTGATCGCCCTGGTCACCTTCGTGCTGCTGGTCCGCACGTTCCGCTCGCTGCTGCTGCCGCTCAAGGCGGTGCTGCTCAATCTGGTCAGCGTGGCCGCGGTGTTCGGGCTGGTCACGTGGTTCTGGCAGGACGGACACGGTTCGGGGGCGCTGTTCGGGATCGCGGCGACCGGCGCGCTGACCTTCTGGCTGCCGGTCCTGATCTTCGCGTTCCTGTTCGGGCTGTCCATGGACTACGAGGTCTTCATCCTGGCCCGGATGCGGGAGGAGTACGACCGCACCGGTTCGACGTCGTACGCGGTGGAGCACGGTCTGGGCCGCACCGGGCGGCTGGTCACCTCGGCCGCGCTGATCCTGTTCTTCGCGTTCGCCGCGCTCGCCGCCGCTCCCGGTACCGACATCAAGGTCCTGGCCACCGCTCTCGGCGCGGGCATCCTGCTGGACGCCACCGTGGTGCGGGCCCTGCTGGTGCCGGCGATGGTGTCGCTGTTCGGCAAGTACAACTGGTGGCTGCCGGCCGGGATCGCGAGACTGCTGCGCGTCGAGCCGTCGCCGTTGACACCCGACACGATCGTCCCCGACGGCCACGACGCCGGCTCGCGCCCGTCGGCCGACTCCTCGGCCGGGGCCTTGACCGACGCCTTCAGCGGCGACGAGCGGGGCGAAATCCGCGACGGGTCCGCGCCGGTGCGGTGAGACGAGCGCGGCGACGGCCCGCAAGAGTGCCCGCGGCGCGGTGGACGAGCGGGGCGACGGCCCGCAAGAGTGCCCGCGGGCGCGGTGGACGAGCGGGGCGACGGCCCGCAAAGGTGCCCGCGGGCGCGGTGGGGAGCGGAGGGTGCTGCGCCAGGGTCCGCGTAGGTGGGGTGACACACGGGGGAACCGACACCCGGGCGACGCGCGGATGTGAGCGGACGGTGATGCCGGCGGTGGCCGGGATCAGCGGTCGGCGATGTCCTCGCGGAGACCGTCGGAGAACTCCCACCACGACAGCGGCAGCCAGTCACCGTTGACGAAGGCGTCGACCGTGGCGCCGCGACCGCGGACAGTCACGGTCGTCCCGGGCGGGTACGTGGTGCCGGACAGTCCGGGTACCGGGACAAGCAGGGTTCCGAGTCTCTGAGCTGACACCTTTCGCTCTCCCTTTCCATTCTCTCGCTACAGCATCGGAATGCCATTCATGCCGACATTACCGGCTTGTCCGATCGGGCAGACCGGACAATCATGAGAGATGGGTCACGCGATGAAGCGGCGGGGCGGCGGGGGTGACAAACGGACGCGTAATTCCCGACGGAGGTAACAGCCATGAAGGCCGTTGTGTACAAGGGACCGTTCACCGTGGCGGTCGAAGAGGTTGAAAGGCCCAGCATCCAGCACCCGAACGACGCGATCGTACGCATCACCTCCACCGCGATATGCGGCTCGGACCTGCATATGTACGAGGGTCGCACCGCTGCCGAGCCCGGCATCGTCTTCGGCCACGAGAACATGGGAATCATCGAGGAGATCGGCCAGGGCGTCACCGCGCTCAAGAAGGGCGACCGCGTGGTCATGCCCTTCAACGTCGCCTGCGGTTTCTGTACCAACTGCGTCGAGGGATTCACGGGATACTGTCTCACCGTCAATCCCGGTTTCGCGGGCGGCGCTTACGGCTATGTCGCCATGGGCCCGTACAAGGGCGGTCAGGCCGATTATCTACGCGTCCCCTACGCCGACTTCAACTGCCTGAAGCTCCCGCCGGGAGAGGAACACGAGAACGACTTCATCCTGCTCGCCGACATCTTCCCCACCGGCTACCACGGCTGTGAACTCGCACAGGTCCGGCCTGGCGAGAGCGTCGCGGTGTACGGCGGAGGACCGGTCGGACTCATGGCCGCCTACTCGGCACTGATACGTGGTGCGAAGAAGGTGTTCGTCGTGGACCGCATCGCCGAACGGCTGCAGAAGGCCGAGGAGATGGGCGCGGTTCCGATCAACTTCGCCGAGGGCGACCCGGTCGAGCAGATCAAGGACCAGACCGAGGGCATCGGCACCGACAAGGGCGTGGACGCCGTCGGTTACCAGGCCACGGCGCACGGCACGGAACGCGAGGAGCCGGCGACCGTCCTCAACTCGCTCGTGGGGACGGTCCGGGCGACCGGAGCGGTCGGCGTACCCGGGCTCTATGTCCCGTCCGACCCCGGCGGCCCGGACGAGCAGGCCAAACACGGCATGCTCCTCGTGGCGATCGGCAAGCTCTTCGAGAAGGGGCTGAAGATCGGGACGGGCCAGTGCAACGTGAAGCGCTACAACCGCTTCCTGCGCGACATGATCATCGAGGGCCGGGCCAAGCCCAGCTTCGTCGTCTCCCATGAAATGCCCCTGGATCAGGCGCCGTCGGCGTACGACAAGTTCGACAAGCGGATCGAGGGCTACACGAAGGTCGTGCTGCACCCGTAGTCCTGGCACACCGACAGAACCCGTCCGCGGGGAAGGGAAAGAGGCCGGAGCCGCAGTGGGTCATGCGGCTCCGGCCTCTGGGCGTGGTGCCCTCGAACATGCCGCACCGGCCGTCCGGGGAGACGGCCGGATCTGCCGTAAGCCCGTGTGCGAGAAGCGCGCGAGGTGAAACGATGAGCCCTGCATGCGCCCCCGCATCCGTGGGGAGAATGCGCAGACGCCGGCGCTCGTACGACTGAGCCGCCGCGTTCCACCATCGCCAACTCCCCAGGAAAGCAGGGTCGGCTGCCATGCTGCTGCGTCTGCCCACGTCCGTGTCCGAAGCACAGGAGTGCATGGTCGAGGGGGCGGAGCCGATAGGCGGCGCGACACTGGTCTGGGCGGCCTGGCAGCGGGACGGCTTCCCCGAGCGGGCCATGTCCCTGCGCAACCTCCCGGAGGCCAACGCGATCGGGCCCGGGTCACTGGGCTCCGCCGTGGTGCTGAACCGGATCGACGACCGCGTGCCGGAGGTGTTGCGGCGGGCGGCGGGCTCGGTGGGAACCGGAGCCGTACGCCGGACGGCCACGGTGGGAGGCAACCTCGTCGGCAGCACGCTGCGCTGTCTGCTGCCCGCGGCACTCGTCCTGGACGCCGGTGCGACGGTGCTGGAACCGGACAGGGTCTACGAGACCGACCTGGCCGAGGTGATCGCCAAGCGCCATCTCCTGCTCAGCCTCCACTGGCGTGAACCCAGGGTCAGCGGCTACCACAAGGTGTCCGGCGATGCGGGCGGACCGCCGCCCCTCGTCGTCGCCACCGCCGTGCACGCCGACGACGACGGACGCCACCGCCTACGGGTCGCGGTCCGGGACGGCTACGACGTCCTCTGCGAGAGCGTCGAGTGCGGCACGGACTCCGCGCGGGTGCTCCACGCCCTGGACCGTACGGACATCGGCGCACTCCACTCCACGGCTTCGGAGTTGGTCCGCGAACAGGTCACGGCCGTCCTGGCCCGCCTCTCCGACCGGTGATCCGGAGCTACCGACGGGCCGCCGGGGGGACGGGAGTTCACGTCTCGTCGGCCGGAAGCGCGTACAGGTGGGGAAGGTTGACCACGATCGCTTCCTGGGTGCTGCGGGCGATGACGACCACCGCTTCGTCGTGGGGGTCCGGGTTCTCCTCCCGGTGCGGTACGAACGGCGGGACGAAGACGTAGTCACCCGGAGAGGTCCTCAGCCGCACCTCCTCCGGCTCGCTTCCCGAGTCGTCGAGGAAGACGAACTCGGGGTGTCCGCTCACCACGTAGATGGCGGTCTCGGACTCTCCGTGATGGTGGTCGGAGGAGGAGGTGGCGGGCGCCACGTGGGTCTGGCCCATCCACAGCTTCTCGGAACCCACGTTCTTCCCGCTGACGGCCGCGAACCTGCGCATGCCGCCGCTCTGCGCGGTGTCACCGTCCAGGGAATCGGACCGGATGTGGTGCAGACGGGTGCGCAGCGGTGCCGCCGGGCGGCCCGCGGTGTCGTGGAGATGAGGGTGAAAGCCTTCACCAGGGGTCGTCGACGGCTCGCTCATGGCCCGGACGCTAGAGCGGTCCCGAAATGGATGTCAAGAGGTGTCCATTGCCGTTCACCTGCGGCAACGTTCCCGCAATGTAGGGCGTGAGCCGGTCGGCCCCCCTCGCGCCGCAGGCTCCTCAGGCATGATGTGCGCATGCATATTTCCGCGAAGGCGGACTACGCCATGCGGGCGCTGCTGGAGCTCGCCCGTGAACCCGCCCGTCCGCTCACCTGCGAGGCCATCGCCTCTTCGCAGGAGATCCCCTTCCGGTTCCTGAAGTCCGTGGTGGGCGAACTGCGCAGAGCGGGCCTGGTGCGCAGCCAGCGTGGCTGCGAAGGCGGCTACTGGCTCGGCAGGCCCGCCGAGGAGATCACCCTGCTGGACGTCGCGCGTGCCGTGGACGGCGAGTTGATCACCCTGCGCGGCGCGCCGCTGGACGGCCTCGACTATCCCGGTCCGGCGGCGGCGCTGCCGGGGGTGTGGCGCGAGGTCGAAGCGGGTGCGGCGGCGGTCCTGGGCGGGGTGACCCTGAGGTCGTTGCTGCCCGGAGCAGCGGCCGGAGGGCTGGCCCGGACGGGCGCCGCGTGACCGGCTCGCCGGTGCCGCCGACGCTCGAAGTGGTCGAGTACACCGACCCGTTGTGCCCCTGGGCCTGGGGATCGGAGCCCGTGTTCCGCAAGTTGCGAGCGGCGTTGGCCGGCCGGGTGCGCTGGCGGCGGGCGTACGCGATCCTCTTCGACCACGACGACGACCCGCCGCCCGACCCGGCGGCGGAGACCGCCTGGTACGCGCGCTACGTCGAGGAGATCAGCGCGCACAGCCATGCCCCGCGCGCCCTGCGGCTCAGCCGTGTGGCGGCCAGTTCCTGGCCCTCCTCCCTGGTCGCCAAGGCCGCCGAACGCCAGGGCGGCGACGTGGCCGAGCGGGTGCTGCGACGGCTGCGGGAGACGGTCTTCGTACTCGGGGAACCGGCGGACACCGCCGCGCTGGCGCTGTCCGCGGTGCGGGGCACGCCGGGGCTCGACCTGCGGCGACTGACGGCCGACGCCGCGTCAGAGGCGGTGCTGGAGCAGGTGCGCGCCGACCGGGCGGAGGCCCGCCGACCGGTCCCCGAGGTGCTGGCGCCGGGGGGCGGGTCGCCGCATCCGGGCACGGCCAAGGAGACCGCCGACGGCGGGCGCCGCTACGCACTGCCGACCCTGCTGGTCCGGTCCCCCGCGGGGTGTCGCGCGGTGCCCGGCTGGCGGCCCTTCGAGGAGTACGCGGCGGCCGTCGACGCGCTCCGTCCCAGACTGCTGGGGGTCTGTACACCGCTCTCCGCGGCGGACGCGCTGGATCGCTACCGGAGCCTGACGGATCCCGAGCGGCTGCTGCTCACGGACGGTGCGTGGCCGCCGGCGCACGCCGTGCGGGTGGACACCGGCAACGGTCCCTTGTGGCTGCACCCCGATGAGGCCGCGGTGCATCCCGCCGCCGACCGCTGACCACCTCGCCCGGCCCGGCAGGTCTCTGATCTGCGATCAGTGACCGTCCCGCCGAATGAGACACCAATTGGTGTCCATTGACAGCCGGTCGAGGCTGCCCCCAGGATGTGCAACATGCTCACGACGCACCCCGGTGTGGTGTGCCGCTACGTGGACCTGCGGCGCACCAGCAGCGCACTCTGTCGCTGACCCTTCGCCGCCCCCGGCCCGCAGGCGCCTGACCGCCGCTCTCGGCACCGGCCGCCCGCCACTCGCCCGAGCCGCGTCCGTCCCCCTGCGTCCGCGCCTTCACCTCAGCGCCTCCGTGCACCGTCGCACGCCCTCTCCGTCTCCAGGGCCGCCACCGTGGGCCCCCGACACTCCCTGCCCTGAGCGCCGCGCACCCCGCATGTGCGCGGTCGCCTCCCCCGGTGTGCCCAGCCGGGTCCCGGTCGACGGTGCGTACGGGCATCGAGCCGGGCCTCGCGCCCTGCTCCTTCGCCTCCACTCCTTCTCCCCGCACCTTCTCCTTCTCTTTCTCGCTGCCTCCGCTCCGCCCGTCGCGGTCCGCTCCTTGGGCCGCGGCGCAGGCCGGGGCCCACCACAGGAAGAAAACGATGCCCGCCCAACTCACCACCCAGCGCCGCAGACTGGCCCTCCCTTCCTCCCGGCGGACCCGTGGCCCGCGGGCCGCCGTCCTCGCCACCGCCTTCGTCGCACTGCTCGCACCCGCCCTCAGCGCGTGCGGCGGTGACACCGCCGCCGCGGGTGGCGGTGCCACGTTGAAGTGGACGTCCTCGTACTTCCCGGCCCACTGGGACCCGGTGGTCGGGGGCAGCGGCGCCCAGTTCCGCGAACTCGCCCTGACTTACGCCTCGTTGACGCGGACGGACGAGACAGGCAAGGCCGTTCCGGACCTCGCCAGGAGCTGGGAGTACAACGAGAAGGGTGACGAGATCACCTTTCATCTGCGCCCCGGCCTGAAGTTCAGCGACGGTCAACCGGTCGACGCCGCCGCCGTCAAGGCGGCCATCGAACGGGCCCAGAAGCAGAAGAACTCTGCCCTCTTCGGCGACCTGACCTCCATCAAGTCGGTGGACGCCGAAGGACTGAACGCGGTCCTGCACCTGACCCAGGTCGACTACCAGATCCCTCAGTTGCTCGGTGAGCGTGTCCTGCAGATCGCCAGTCCCCGGGCGGCGAAGAACCCCGCGAAGCTGGACCAGAACCCGGTCGGCGCCGGTCCGTTCACCGTCACCCAGTTGATCCCGGGGACCAAGGCGGTCCTCAGGAAGAACCCGGACTACTGGGACGCGAAGAACATCCACATCGACAACGTCGAGCTGACCTCCGCTCCGGACGCCTCCACGGTCGTCTCCGGTCTGCAGACCGGCGTCTACAACTTCGCCGACCTCGACCCGAGTCAGGCGTCGGCCGCCAAGAAGGCCGGCCTCGACGTCTTCGTACAGCCGGGCTTCAACGCCTCGAACCTCAGCCTGAACATCAACAAGGCGCCGTTCGACAACGACAAGGTCGTCGACGCCGTCCGCCACGCGATCAACCGTCAGGAGTTCGTGGACAAGCTGACGTTCGGCTACGGCGAGGTCACCGACCAGCCGTTCCCCAAGGGCTACGTGGCCTACGACCCGAAGTCCGAGGCCGACTACCCCTACGATCCGGCGAAGTCGAAGCAGCTGCTCTCCGAGGCGGGCTACAAGGCGGGCGACATCAAGCTCGACCTGGTGATCCCCGCGGACGACCCGCAGGCCGAGATCATCCAGTCGCAGTTGGCCAAGGTCGGCATCACCGTCACCATCAAGGTCGACAAGAACTGGGCCACCCCGTTCTTCGCGAAGAACCTGAAGTTCTCGCTGTACGGGACCACCGGCCGTGACTCCGCGGCGCAGACCCTCACCGCCCACTTCGGTCCGAACGGCCCGCTGAACCTCAGTTCGCCCTACGAGCCCGCCGGTTTCGAGGCAGCCGTCGCGAAGGTCCGCCAGACCCCGTTGGACGCGCCGGACTACGCCAAGGTGCTGCAGGCGGCGACCCGGGCGGGCTTGAAGAGCAAGGCCCTCGTCTTCACGTACTCGCAGCCGAACCTCATCGCCAAGAGCAAGGCGATCTCGGACCTGCCGAAGAACCCGGCCCACATCGACTGGACCGGCGTGACCATCTCCAGCGGCAACTGACCTCCGTCCACTACAGAGAGGGGGCAACTCCATGACGACGACAGCGGTACAGACCGCGCCTGCCCGGCGTCGCGGGGTCGCCGTGACCAGGGTGCGGCACACGCTGGGCCGTGTCCTGGTCGCCCTCGCCCGGTCGATCGCGATCTTCGTGCCCGTCTTCCTGGTCGCGACGTTCGTGACGTTCGCGCTACGGTCGCTGAGCGGACTCAGCCCGGCGCGGATCCAGCTGGGCGAAGAGGCGACTCCCGAGGCGATCCACCGGGTCGAGTCCCAGTGGGGGCTGGACCGGCCCTTCCTGGTCCAGTACTGGGACTGGTTCAGCGGTGTCCTGCACGGACAGCTCGGCACCAGCTGGACCAACGGAGCCGACATCTCCACGCTCATCGGCCTGGGCCTGGAAGTGAGCCTTTCCGTCGCGACGTTCGCGCTCGTCATCGGCGTACTCCTCGGCTTCGCCCTGGGTACGGTGGCGGCGTTGCGGCGCACCACCTGGGTCGACCGCGCGATCACGGGCTTCGTCACCTTCATCTCGGTGATGCCGGCCTTCGTCGTCGGCATCGTGCTGGTGGCGGTCTTCGCGGTCGGGCTCCATGTGTTCCCTTCCGCCGGCTACATCCCGGCCCGGCAGGGAATCGGCCCGTGGCTCGCGCACATCACCCTCCCGGCGATCGCGCTGAGTTTCGACGTCGTCGCGGACGTCGCCCGCCAGTTGCGCGGCAGTCTCGTCGCGGCCTACCGGGAGAACTACGTGACGGGCGCGGTGGTACGCGGACTGAGCGCACGCCGGATCTTCCTCGTGCACGTGCTGCGCAACGGCATCGGGCCGGCGCTCGCCACGCTCGGCCTGAAGTTCCCCGCGCTCGTCGGGGCCTCCGTCGTCACCGAGTGGATCTTCGGCCTGCAGGGCTTCGGCAGGTTCGCCAACGACTCCGCGCAGGCCGGCGACGTACCCGCCGTGCAAGGCGTCCTCGTGGTGTCGATCGTCCTGGTCGTCCTGTTCAACCTGATCGTCAACCTGGTGCTGGCGCGCGTGACGCCGGCGTCCCAGCGGGGGGTATGACCATGGTGCGCCACGTCCTCGCACTCGCGTCCGGCCGGATCGCCGTCGCCGTCCTGACCGTGATCGCCCTGCTCGCGGTCCTCGGACCGCTGCTCGCCCCGCATGACCCCCTCGCCACCAGCGACCACACGCTCGCGGCCGCGTCGGGCGCCCACCTGCTCGGCACGGACTACCTCGGCCGTGACGTGCTGAGCCGGCTGCTCGACGGCTCCCGTGTCAGTGTGCTCGGCTCGCTCGAAGTCGCCCTGATGGCACTGGTGGTCGGCGCGGTCCCCGGCATCCTGTCCGTCTACCTCGGCCGGGTCTTCGAGTGGGTCACCCTCCGGCTGGCCGACACCCTGGTCGCGCTGCCGTTCCTGCTGTTCGCGGTCGCGGTGATCGCGCTGCTCGGCAACGGCATCACCCAGGCCATGTTCGTCACGGGCGCGTTGGTCTCCCCGCTCTTCTACCGGGTGGCCCGCGCCGCCACGCTGGCCGTGGCCCGCTCGCAGTACGTGGAGGCCGCGCTGGTCTCCGGTGCCTCGATCGGCTGGATCGTACGGCGCCATGTGTGGGTCAAGGTGCTCCCGCCGATCGCCGTCGCGCTCGCCCAGACCATCGGCGTCGGCTTCATCATCGTGTCGAGCCTGACGTTCCTCGGCATCGGGGTCCAGCCTCCCGCGCCCACCTGGGGCGGCCTGCTCGCCTCGGACCTCGGCTACCTCAACTACCAGCCGTGGGCCCCCCTCGCCCCCGCGCTGCTGATCATGGTGACGGTCTGGGCCGCCAACCTGCTCGCCGACGCGATCCGCGACGTCTCCGGAGAGGCCGGCCGGGCGTTCGTCAACAACCGCAAGGCACGCGCCAACCGCCTCGACAAGTCCGATCCCGTTCCCACCGGAGGTGCGTGATGACGACGCTGTCCCAGAACACCGCCCACGCGAGGACCCACGGCGCGGCGACCGCCGACGCGGCCGGTACGACCGCCACGACTACGACGGGTGCGACCGCTACGACGACTACGACCGGAGCAACCGCTATTGCGGGTACGACCGGGGCGACAGCCGCGCCCGTGCTCGCCGTCCGCGGGATACACATCAGTGACCTGGCCGACGACCGGGAAATCGTCCACGGGGTGAGTTTCGAGCTCACCCCCGGCAAGGCCGTCGGCATCGTCGGCGAGTCCGGCAGCGGAAAGACCCTCACCTGCCGCGCCGCGCTCGGCATCCTGCCCCCACACTTCGAGGTCACCAGCGGCTCGATCGAGATCACCGGCACCGACATCGCGACCCTGACCCCCGAGCAGTGGACGGCACTGCGTGGTGCCACCATCAGCGCGGTCTTCCAAGACCCGGCGTCCTACCTCAACCCCTCGATCCGGGTGGGCCCGCAGATCGCCGAGGTCGTCCGGGTCAAGAAGGGGCTGAAGCGGCGGGAAGCCCGCCATCGCGCCGTCGAGCTGCTGCGGGCGGTTCAGTTGCGCGACCCGGAGCTGGTCTACGGCCAGTACACCCACGAGCTCTCGGGAGGCATGCTCCAGCGTGTCCTGATCGCGGCGGCGATCGCCGCCGATCCGCGGATCCTCATCGCCGACGAGGCCACGACGGCGCTCGACGTCACGGTCCAGGCCGAGATCCTCGACCTGCTCGCCGAATTGCGTCAGCGCGCCGGTCTCGCCCTGGTGGTCGTCTCCCACGACCTCGCCGTCGTCGCCCAACTGTGCGACGAGGTCCTCGTGATGCGTCGGGGAGAGGTCGTGGAGCACGGTCCGACCGAGGCGGTGCTCCACCACCCACGGCACGAATACACCCAGTTGCTCATCGCCGAACACGAGCAGTACGGCCTGGAGAAGTTCCTCACGCCGACGGAGGCCTCATGACCGCCGCACTCCCCCGGGACGAGTCCGCCGGCACACACCCGGACGCCGTCCTCGAGGTCACCGGCCTGGACGTCCACTACGGCCTGCGCCGCCGTCGTCGTCGCGCCCTGCACGGACTCTCGCTGAGCGTCGCGCCGGGCGAGACCGTCGGCGTCATCGGCGAGACGGGGTCGGGCAAGTCCACTTTCGCGCGCACCGTGCTCGGCCTGGTCCGCGCTTCGGCGGGCCGGATCGTCATCGGCGGCGAGGACGTCAGCGCGTACGGCCCACGCCAGTGGCGCGGCCTGCGCCGCCGCGGTGTGGTCCAGTACGTCTTCCAGGACCCGCTGCGCAGCCTCGACCCCGACCTCACCATCGAGGAGTCCCTGGTCGAGCCGCTGCTCGTGCAGGGCGTCGAGCGGGCGGAGGCGGCCGGCCGGGCCCGTACCTTCCTCGCCCGTGTGCGCCTCTCGGAGGAACTGCTCGACCGGCTGCCCGGGGAGCTCTCCGGGGGCCAGCGGCAGCGTGTCGCGGTGGCCCGGGCGCTGGTCACGGAGCCGCGGCTGGTCATCCTCGACGAGCCCGTCAACGCTCTGGACTCCGCGAACCGCGTGCAGGTCCTGCAGATCCTCAAGGAACTCCGCGCCGACGGCGTGGCCCTCGTCTTCATCTCGCACGACCTCGGGTCCGTCGCCGGGATCGCCGACCGCATCGCGGTGCTCTACCAGGGCGAACTGGTCGAGGTCGGCGCCGCCCGAGACGTCATCACCCATCCGCGGCACGACTACACCCGTCTGCTCGTCAGCTCCGCACCCACCCTGCGGTCCGCTTCGGCCGACCGGGCCGAGCGCGACGCGCTGCGCGCCCTGCTGCACGCCTGAGCGCGGCACGGAACCCGAGAACCACACAACCGGCGATCTCCCCGCATCACCGGTCCCCGCGACCAGCGATCCACAGAACGCCAGAACCTCAGAGCCTCAGAGCCTCAGAAGCATGGAAAGGAACACTCATGTCCCGCACCCTTCACCTCGCGCTGCACCCCTACGGTGTCGGCGGCCCCGGCCAGCATGGTCTGTGGAAGGACCCGCGCGTCGCGAAGAACGCGAGCATCGACATCAACTACTACATCGCGCAGGCCAAGGCGGCCGAACACGCCCTCTTCGACGCCCTGTTCATCGTCGACAGCCAGTTCATCAACTCCACCTACCCGGCGCACTACCTGAACCGGCTGGAGCCGCTCACGCTGCTGTCGGCGGTCGCCACCCACACCCGGCACATCGGCCTGGTGGGCACGGCCAGCTCGACGTACAACTCGCCCTTCAACCTCGCCCGCCGGTTCGCCTCCCTCGACCACATCAGCGGCGGTCGCGCCGGCTGGAACGTCGTCACCAGTTTCGACACCGGAACGTCCAGGAACTTCGGGCTCGACGAGCATCTCGACTACTCCACCCGCTACGGCCGCGCGCTGGAGTTCGTCCAGGTCGCCCGGGGCCTGTGGGACTCCTACGAGGACGACGCGTTCCCGGCCGACGTGGAGCGCGACGTCTTCCTCGACCCGGCCAAGCTGCACGCGCTCGACCACGAGGGCGAACACTTCAGGATCGCCGGCCCGCTCAACCTCTCCCGCTCTCCGCAGGGCCAGCCGGTGATCTTCCAGGCGGGGGTCTCCGAGGAAGGGCGCGACCTCGCGGCGCGGGTCGCCGAGGGCATCTACGCGCCGGGCGGCAGCCTGCAGCAGGCGCAGGAGTACTACGCGGACATCAAGTCGCGCACCGCGTCGTACGGCCGCGACCCCGAGCACATCAAGATATTCATCCACGGCGGCCCGGTCGTCGCCGTCACCGACGAGGCGGCCAGGCGGCGCGAGCAGGAGATCTTCGAGGAGGACAACGACTTCGGCCGCAACCTCGCGCTCCTCGGCCGTTCCTTCGGCGCCTACGACTTCAGCGGGCACGACCTCGACGCGCCGTTCCCCGACGTCGCGCACCTCGCCGAGAAGGGCGGCCGTACCGGTGCCGCCAAGCTCATCGAGCGGGCCAAGGCCGAGAACCTGACTTTGCGTCAAGTGGCTGAGTCGGTCAGCGAGTTCCGCCGCTCACCGTTCGTCGGGGCGCCGACGACCGTCGCCGACACCATCGAGCGGTGGTTCGCCGCGGGTACCTTCGACGGCATCAACCTCGCCTTCCGCAACAACGAGGACCTGGAGCTCTTCGTCGACGGTGTCGTGCCGATCCTGCAGAAGCGGGGCCTGTTCCGCACCGAGTACGAGGCCGACACCCTGCGCGGCAACCTCGGCCTGCCGGTCCCGGCCAACCGGCACACCCGCGAGCCCCAGCTCGTGAACGGCTGAGGACAGGATCATGTCCCGACCGTCGGCGAGGCGCGCTACGGAGCTTCCCGTCGTCGGTGCGGGCGCGGTCCTCGTCCGCGTACGGGGCGGCGCCCGCGACGGGGCCCCGACGACGGGTCTCGTCGCGGCGGGCACGGCCGGCCGGTGAGCGGGCCCGGTCACCCCGGCATCGATCCCTCTGCCCCGAGACGGGGCACGACACGATCCGATCCCTGAAAGGCGAACACTCCATGACCTCCCTGACACCGCGGTTCCGGCTCGGCTTCCTCACCCATGTCCAGGGCCGCGGCGACGACCTGGCCCGGACGTACCGGAACGCGCAGGAACTCTTCGTCGTCGCCGACGAACTCGGCTTCGACACCGGCTGGGTGGCCCAGCACCATGTTCAGGCCGGTGGTGGCGGCCTCTCCTCTCCGTGGACGTTCCTCGCGCACGCCGCCGCGAGGACCACCCGGATCCGGCTCGGCACCGCCATCACCGTTTTGCCGCTGGAGGACCCGGTCCGGCTCGCCGAGGACGTCGCCGTCGTCGACACGCTCAGCGGCGGGCGGGTCGAGATCGGCGTGGGCAGCGGCTACAGCGACACGGAGTACGCCGCGTTCGGCCAGGACGTCGCCCGCAAGCGCGAGTTGACCAGCGAGAAGCTGAGCGAGCTGCGCCGGGCACTGTCCGACGAGGAGGTGCGCACACCCGGTTTCCGCATCCAGCCGGCGCCCGGCGACTTCACGGACCGGATCTGGCAGGGGGTCTTCAGCGGCCCCGGCGCACGGCACGCCGCCGCGGGCGGCTCGAACCTCCTGCTCAACCGTGCGGCGTACGGCTTCGACGCCCCCACCGACGAGGTGCAGCGCCCCTGGGCGGACGCGTTCCTCGACGCCTGGGACCGGCCGCGCCGGCCACGGATCGGGCTGTCCCGGTTCGTGTTCCCCGCGAAGGACAGACGCACGGCGCTTCAGCAGATCGGCGACGACGTCCACCGGGCGGCCCTTCGCCACGCGGAGGGCGGCGCCTTCCCCAAGGGCCTGAGCGTGGACGAGGCGCTGCGTCGCTTCCACTCCTTCTACGGCCATCCCGATGAGATCACCGCCGCGCTCCGCGAGGAGAGGGTGCTGCCGGTCGCGACCGACCTGATCACCCAGTTCAACCCCGCAGTCCCCGACCACGACGCCGCGATCCGTGCCCTTGAGCTGATCGCGACCGAAGTGGCGCCCGCCCTGGGCTGGAAGCCCGCGACCGTGCCCGACCTCGCAGGAGCGTGAGATGACCCAGTACACCGACCACTACGGCCCCGAAGGCCTCCGGACCCGCGGCACGATCGTCGTGGTGCCCGGCCGGGGAGAGGGCCGGGCCGCGTATGCCCGGTTCGGCAGGCGGCTCGCGGCCGACGCCTACCGCGTCCGCGTCGTCGACGCCCCGCGGATCGACGCCGACGACCTGACCGGCTCGCTGGGGCGCTTCGGCGCCGAGCTCGCCGCGGCCGTCGAGGGGGCCGCGGCCGAGGACGGGGTGGTCCGTCCTGTCGTCCTCGTCGGGGCCGACACCGGCGCCGCCGTCCTCGCCGCGCTCCTCGGTGCGGAGGAGTCGCCTGTCGTCCGACTGGCGGAGGCCGTCGTTCTCGCGGGTCTGCCGGGGCGTGGCACCGACACCGGCGGCCCAGTGGACACCGGCGCCGCAGGAGGCGCGGAGGGATCGTGGGACACCGAACTCGACGTCCGTACCTTCTGCCCGGCCCACCGAGGAGTCCTCACCGACGACTCCGGGACGCGGCGGGGCTCGCTCGGCATCCCGGTGCCGGATGCGCTGCTCGACGCGGCCCACCACGGCGACATCGCCGTCCCCACGCTGATCCTCGTCGGCGACGCCGATCCGCTCGCGGACCGGGACGCTCTCACCCGCACCGCGAAGTCCCTGCCGCGCGCCCGCCTGACGGTGGTCCGGGACGCCCACCACGACGTCCTCAACGACCTGCAGCACCGCTCGGTGGCGGCCGAGGTCGTCACGTTCCTGGAAACGGTCCGCAACACGCTGGTGCCCGTCGTCGCGGTGGAGTCGAGCGCGTGGTGACGGCCGGCTCCGTCAGTGACCGCCACCGGCGGCCCGGTACCGCGGCCCCGCGCCCGACGGCGCGGCCCGGCCACCCCGCCGGGCGGACCGGATCCGTCACCCCGACCCGCCGAAAGGAAACGGCATGACCACCCCTCTGCACCGCGACGCGCCACCGCCGCCGGTGGCTCCCGACGGCGCGGACCTTCTCCGCGACACCCTGCGCCGGCACGCGGCCGGGGTCACGGTGATCACCTTCCCCGGCCCCGTCGGCTTCACCGCAACCTCGTTCACCTCGGTCTCACTGCGCCCGGCCCTGGTGTCGTTCTGCGTCGGCGTCGAAGCCTCCAGCGCCCCCGCCGCCCGCCGCGCGGACCGGTTCGCGGTCCATGTGCTCGGCACGGGCAACGCCGGTCTGGCGAGTCGTTTCGCCCGCAGTGGCGTCGACCGTTTCGCCGGTGTCCCCTGGCGGGCCCAGACGGACGGTCTGCCCGTGCTCGACGGTGTCACCGCCTGGCTCTCCGCCCGGATCACACTCCGTCAGACCGTCGGCGACCATCTGCTGGTCGTCGGCGAGGTCGACTCGGGCGCGACCGCCGCGCAGACCACGGCGCTCGTGCACCACAACGGATCGTTCGCCTCGGCGCACCCCCTGGTATGACCTTCGCCCCGGCGGCTTCCCCGCAGGTGGCCGGCAGGCACCCGTGCCACCGGCCACCTGGGACTCAGGCCGCGAATCCACCGTCCACGGCGATGGTGGCACCGGTGACGTACCGGCCCGCGTCACCCGCGAGATGGGCCACGGTCGCCGCGACGTCCGACGGCTGCCCGTAGTGGCCGAGCGCGGTGAGATCCCGCTGCATGTCGGCGCCCGGACCGCCGGAGGGGTTCATGTCCGTCTCCGTCGGGCCGGGGTGGACCAGGTTGGCGGTGATACCCCGCGGACCCAGCTCGCGGGCCAGTGATCTGGTGAGGCCGGTCAACGCGGTCTTGCTGGTCGCGTACAGGGATCCGCCGGGGAAGGCGACCCGCTCGGCCATGCAACTGCCGATGTTGATGATCCGCCCGCCCCCGACCATGTACCGGACCGCCGCCTGGGACACGACGAACGGCGCCCGCACGTTGATGTGCAGGACCCGGTCGATGTCCTCCAGCGACAGGTCCTCGACGGCTCCCAGCACTCCGATCCCCGCGTTGTTGACCACGATGTCGAGCCGTCCGGACTCCGCGGCGACCCGGTCCACCGCCTCGCGCACCGCTGTCGGGTCCGCACTGTCGGCCCGGACGGCCCAGGCCCGGCGGCCCATGGCCCTGATCCGACCGGCCACCTCCGCCGCACGGTCCGCGCTGTCCCGGTAGGTCAGTGCGACATCGGCCCCGTCCTCGGCCAGCCTGAGCGCCACAGCCTCACCGATACCCCGGCTCCCGCCCGTCACGATGGCCACCTTGCCGCCAAGCATCGCAGTCATGTCTTCGCTCAACTCTCTTTCGCCTTGCTGGACTTGTCGATGCTCCCCCGCGGACCACGAGGTGTCCGGCGGCATTCCGACGTCGCGTTAGCCTCGGGCTTTCACGAGGTGGGCTGTCCAAGAGTTGATCAGAAACACGGAAAGTGCCCTTGACCTGCAACGATGGGACTTGCTGAGGGTCCTGTTGGCTGCAAGGAAAAGAGCACTTTCCAGGTGAGAGAGCCTATCTCGTCGTACCCACGTGTCCGTGTCCAGGCAGACGGTCGGCAGGTGCTCTCGCAGGCCGGTGCGGTCCTGCTGCTGGAGACGGTCCGCAAGACGGGCCTTGACCAGGCGATATCCGCAGCTCTGGCTCCGTGGCGCAAACCGCGGGCCGTCCACGATCCCGGCAAGATCCTCCTGGACGTCGCCCTGGCGGTCGCACTGGGCGGGGACTGCCTCGCGGACGTCGCCATGCTGCGGTGTGAGCCGGCCGTCTTCGGCCCGGTCGCCTCCGACCCGACCGTCTCCCGCCTGATCGACACCCTCGCCGCATCCGGCGACAAAGCCCTGCAGGCCGTCCGGTCCGCACGCTCCGAAGTCCGTCATCGTGCCTGGTCGTTGGCCGGCGAGAACGCCCCGGACGCCGACTGCCAGGTCACTGTCGACCTCGATGGCGTCCTCGTGATCGCCCACTCCGACAAGCAGGACGCGGCCGCGACCTGGAAGAAGACCTACGGCCATCACCCGCTGACGGCTTTCGTCGACCACGGACCGGGCGGAACCGGTGAACCCGTCGCCGCCCTCCTCCGACCGGGAAACGCGGGCTCCAACACCGCCGCCGACCACATCACCACCGCCCAACTCGCCCTGGCCCAACTGCCCAAGCACTACCGGCGAGGACGGCAGACGCTGATCCGCACGGACTCCCGCCGGCACCCACGACTTCGTGTCCTGGCTCGCGAAGCGGGCCGATGGCTGTCCTACTCGGTCGGCATGACGGTCACCGAAGCGATCCACGAACACGTGCTGAAGGTCCCCGCCTCGGCCTGGACCCCGGCCGTCGAGGCCGACGGTGAGGCCCGGGACGGGGCCTGGGTCGCCGAGCTCACCGGCAAGCTCCTGGACGACTGGCCCAAGGGCATGCGGCTCATCGTCCGCAAGGAACGGCCCCATCCCGGCGCCCAGTTGAGGATCACGGACGCGGACGGCATGCGGATCACGTGCTTCGCGACCAACACCACCGGCTTCAAGCCGATCGCCGAGCTCGAGCTGCGTCACCGGCTCCGGGCACGGGCCGAGGACCGGATCCGGGCCGCCCGGGCCACCGGCCTGCGCAACCTGCCCCTGCACGACACCGCCCAGAACCGGGTCTGGATGGAGATCGTCCAGATCGCGCTCGACCTGCTGGCCTGGATGCCCATGCTCGCGCTGACCGGCCGGGCGAGGCTCTGGGAACCGCGTCGATTGCGGTTCCGCCTGTTCTCCGCAGCCGGCCAGCTCGTCACCACCGGTCGGCGCAGGATTCTCCGCCTCGCCCGGCACTGGCCCTGGACCGGCGAGATCACCGCCGCCCTTGAACGGCTCGCGCTCCTGCCTGACCCCGGCTGACTGGCAACCCATCGTCCCTGCGGCAGCATCACCCGCCCGGGCAGTGGAACCCGGCGCCCACCCGACGCGACAGCCGGGCCACCGGCCTGCCCGGCATCAGCTCCGGAAAGCAAAAGGGTCCGCCGACTCCGTCGGCGGACCCTCAAGAAAGATCGAGGTTAGGGGCATTACCAGTAAGTACGGCACGACCGGGCGGAGTTGTGCCCGGTGCAGTTACGGTCTCCGGCAGGGGACGCGCCTCCACACGCGCGCCCCTCGTCGACCGTCGTCACGTCGACGGCCGTCCTGCCGGTGAACCCGGGGCCGACGTATGCGCGTCCGCCACCAAATCCATGCTCGACGACGTACGCCCCGAGGGCCCTCCACGGCCGGCGTCCGGCACGGCACCGCCTCCTCACCGGGCCGGTGGCCCTCCCGCTCCGGCCGGGTCCGGGGGTACGAACGAGGGTCCGAGGAGGTCTGCCCGATCATGGAAAACAGCAACAGTGACAAGATGGGCAGGTGGCACACGCATCCGCGTGGCGCCGCCCTCCGCTGTCCGGCCCGGTCACGGCCGCCGGGAAGCGGTCCGGCCCCGGGGGGAGAGCTCATGATGCGGGAAGGCAGGCGTATGCGGCAGGCAGGGGTCCTCGACGTGGGGTGCCACAGCGCGCTGCTGACGGTGGTGCGGAAGCCGAAGGGCGGGACGCTGGAACCTGTCCTCTCCCGGAAGGTGCGACTGCGGCTGCACCAGAGCCTGGGACCGGACGGACGGCTGCGCGAGTCGGGCGTCAGGAGCGTGCAGCGGGCGGTGACGGAGGCCGCCTCGGCGGACCCGCGACTGCGGCTGCCCGAGGTGTTCGCGTTCGCCACGTCCGTCATCCGGGACGCGCCGAACCGCGACGAGGTCATCGACCGGGTGGCACACGCCACCGGCATCCGGTTGCGGGTGCTCCCGGGTGAGGAGGAGGCGCGGCTGGCGTACGCGGCCGCCCGAAGATGGGCGGAGCCCACCGGCGGCCCCCTGCTCGTCCTGGACATCGGTGGCGGCACCCTGGAGATCGCCTCCGGTACCGCGGACCAGCCCAGCACCGTGTTGTCGCTGCCACTGGGAGCCCGCACCGTCACCCGTGAATGGCTTCCCGGCGGCACCGCCCCCTCCAAGCGCCGACTGGCCGAGCTGCGTCGGCATCTGCGGCATTCCCTGAGCTCGCTCCCCGACCTGCCCCAGGCGGAGCCGGGCGGACAGGTCCTGGCGTGTTCCAAGACCTTCACCCAGTTGTCCCGGCTCGCCGCCGCCGGGAAGAGCCGGCCGCCCCGCACGCCGCAACGCCTGACATTGCCCGCGCTGCGGACGACGGTTCCGCTGCTGGCCTCCTCGACCCCGAAACGGCGCGGCAGGCTGCCCGGCATCTCCCCGCACCGCGCCGAGCAGTCGCTGGCCGGGGCCCTGATCGCCGAGGCCCTCATGGAGACCTGTGGCGTCGACAGCGTCACCATCTGTCCCTGGTCCACCCGGGAGGGACTGCTCCTGGAACGCCTCGGCGGCGCCCGCACCGACTGACGCGGCTCGTCGGGCACGCCGGCCGGCGAGGAGCCGAGCGGCGTCGCTGCCGGGGGTCCCGTCGCGGCGGGGCACCGCACATGTACACGGCACGGCCCGCGCGACGCGCCACGGCCGTGTTCGCGTCCACCTCGGCATCCGCGTCCACCTCGGCATCCGCATCCACGTCGACATCCGCATCCGTGTCGGCATCCGCGTTCGCATGGCGTTCCGCCCGGGACAGCCGTCAGACTTGCTGGGGCGGACCGCCTCGGCGACGGGAGGTGCGGCGCGTGCGAACACCGGGCCGTGTCACCCTCGGGCGCACCCTGTCCTGGCTGCGGGCCCACGATCCCGAGCTGGCGGCCACCCGCCGCGCCGTACGGACCGCGATCGTGATGCCCGCCCTCTTCGCCCTGTGCGGCCAGGTGATCGGCTCGCCCACGACGGCGACGTACGCGGCGTTCGGTTCGTTCTCGATGCTCCTGCTCGTGGACTTCACCGGGCCCACGGTGCAGCGGCTGCAGGCGCACGCGGGGCTCGCGATGGCCTGGGCCGTCCTCATCTGTCTGGGCACGCTCGTCGCCCACCGGATCTGGCTCGCGGTCACCGTCATGGTCGTGATCGGTTTCCTGGTGCTCTTCGCGGGGGCCATCAGCTCCGTCCTCGCGGGTGCGTCCACCGCGCTGCTGCTGGCCTTCATCCTGCCGGTGACCTCACCCGCTCCGCTGTCCCAGCTCCCCGACCGGCTCGCCGGCGCGGGGCTTGCGACGGCCGCGGCGATGTTCGCCGTCTCCCTGTTGTGGCCCCGGCCCACCGCGGACCCGCTCAGCGCGCCCGCGGCACGGGTCTGCCGCGCCGCCGCGGAGCAGCTGCGGGCCGACGCGTCCTGGCTGGCCGGCGGCCCCGGCACGCCGGACGTGGGCCGGTGCCGCGTCACCGCCCACCGGGCCGCCGACGCCGCCGCCGAGCTGCGCGGCGTCTTCGACACCACGCCCTATCGGCCCACCGGTCTGTCCACCAGCTCACGCGCCATCGTCCGTCTGGTCGACGAACTGACCTGGCTCTGCGACATCCTCGCCGACAGCGCGCCCCCTCTCGACGAACGCCCGGCATGCGACCCCGACGCCCACGCGGTGCGACGGGCCGCCGCTGGTGTCCTGGACGAGGCGGCCGGACTCCTCGACGACCCGATGGCCCCCCGGGACGCACTGCGCGCCGCCTCGGACGACCTGGGTACGGCCATGGCCGTCATGGAGCGCGACGCCACCGGCAGGCTGGGCGGACACCACGCGGGAACGGCGACGCCGTCCCGGGTGCATCCGGTGATCGGCATGCTGGACCTGTCGTTCCGCGCGCAGGAGCTGGGGTTCGCGACGCTGCAGATCGCGGGCAACGTGGACCTCGCCGCGTCCGCCGAGCGGCGCAGCTGGCACGAACGCCTGCTCGGACGCGAACCCGGCACCCTCACCGAACCACTGGTCTCGGCGCGCGACCGGGCCGCTACGCACCTTCGGCCGCAGTCCGTCTGGCTGCACAACAGCCTCCGCGGCGCGCTCGGCCTCGGCATCGCGGTCTCCCTCACCCACGTGACCAGCCTCCAGCACTCGTTCTGGGTCCTGCTGGGAACCCTGTCGGTGCTGCGCTCGAACGCCCTGAACACCGGTCAGAACGCGATGCGCGCCGTGCTGGGCACCCTCGCGGGTTCGGTCATCGGAGCCGGGTTGCTGCAGCTCATCGGCGCCCACAGCACCGCGCTGTGGATCCTGTTGCCGCTCGCCGTGCTCATCGCGGGCATCGCCCCCGCCGCCATCTCCTTCGCGGCGGGTCAGGCCGCCTTCACCGTCACCGTCGTCATCCTGTTCAACATCGGCCAGAACCCCGACTGGCACATCGTCCTGCTGCGGATCCAGGACGTCGCCATCGGCTGCGCCGTGAGCGTGCTGATGGCTCTGTTCCTCTGGCCACGCGGCGCCACGGCCGCCGTCGACCGCGCCCTCGCCGAGGCGTACACGGACAGCGCCCGATATCTGGCCGGAACGGTGGCGTACGCGATGGGCCGGTGCGGGTCCGGTCCCGCGCCCGCGGCCGGTCCTCCCCTCGAGGAAGGCCGTGCGGCGGCCGCCGCCGCACGGCGGCTCGACGACGCCTTCCGCAGCTACCTCGCCGAACGCGGCGCCAAACCGGTACCTCTCGCCGACATGACCACGCTGGTCACCGGCATCGTCGGACTGCGTCTGGCCGGGGACGCCGTCCTCGAACTCTGGCAGCGCGCCGGAGAGGAGGACGCCGGTACCGACCGGGCGGAGGCACGTCTCGTGATCCTGGGCGCCGCCGGCCATGTGACCGGCTGGTACAGGGATCTGGCCGCCGCCCTGGACCGGGCCGCTCCCGTTCCGGAACCGCTGCCCCGCAATCCCACGGCCGAGGGACGGCTCGTCGAGTCCCTGCACCGCGACCTGACCGACGAGCGGGGCCGGTCGACCGCCACGGCCGTGCGCATCATCTGGACCGCCGACCACCTCGATGTCGCCCGCCGGCTCCAACCGAACCTGACGGCCGCGGCGGGACCACACCCTGCGTCCTGACCGGTGCCCCTATGGGTGGGCCGCCCCTCGGCGCAGTCGTCCGGGTGGGCGCCCCGACCGCGCACCGAAGCCGGCAGAAACAACGGCCACTCAGTCCGGGCAGCGGTCCGGGCAGAGGGTGGCGATCGCGGTGCGGCCGAGCGCTTCCTCGGCCCGGTCCCAGGGCCAGCCGTTCTCGACCACCAGCGTGCGCCAGCCGGTGGGGCCGAACCAGAACCACAGGAGGTCGGTCGTCTCGTCCACCGGGCCGGGAGGCGGCGGGTTCAGGGTGTGCAGGTGGCGGGCGGCGGCGCGCAGCGCGAGCCGGTAGTCCGCGGTGGCGCGCTCCCACAGCGCCTCGCCGTTCTCGTGGACGGGCAGCGCCTTGCGGATCGCCTCGTGCACCGTGAACTGCTTCTCGTTGCCCAGGCGCGTGCCGCGTGCCAGCGCCTTCAGCACCTCCTCGGGTGTCCGCAGGGCGAGCACCTGTCGCATGGCCTGTTCGTAGCCGGAGTCGGCCACACCCTGGTCGACGATCCGGTCCAGGATGTCGCTCTTGCTGCCGGCGCTCGCGAAGACGGTCTTCGCGGCGACACCGGCCGCCGCCGCGATGTCCGCGACGGTCACCCGCCCATAGCCACGTCCGGCGAACAGTTCGGCGGCGCGCTGCAGGATCAGCGCGCGCGTCCGCGCGGCGGCCTGCTCCCGCAGCGGAGAGACATAGGGGCGTCTGGAGGGCATTCGGACATCCTAGTCAGTGTCAGTACACCGTTTCCCTATTCATTAGGTGCCCTGTAACCTCAATAGTCGCTCGGCGGGCACACCCGGCGTGGAACACGCGCCGCCTCCGCCCCGGGCCGACTGACGTCGCCACACAGATCGCACAGCCGGTGAGAGCCGGTGAAAGGTACGGACGCAATGGGCATGGACACCACGGGCCTGGCCCACGGGCTCTTCCGCATCCTCGAGACCGGGGATCCGGCACTGGCAGCCGAGGTGGTCGGCGAGGACTTCCACAACCGCGAAGCGGCCGTGTCGCCCCCCGCCTGCTCGATCCCGGGACCCGCGGGGGTTCTCGCCTCGAGCGCATGGATGCGGTCCGCCTTCAGCGACCTGCGCTTCCCCGTTCTCGGCATCGCCGGGAACGACGAGCAGGTCTGGGTACGGCTGCGGATGCAGGGCCGGCACACCGGCCCGTTCGTCCGTTTCCGCGACGGCGCCCTGGACCAGGCCATACCTCCCACCGGGCGTGAGATCGACTTCGAACAGATCCATGTACTCGACCTGCGGGACGGCAGGGTCGTCGGACATCAAGCGGTACGGGACGACATCACCATGCTCGGGCAGCTCGGCGTGTTCCCCCCGGCCCCGGCCACCGCCCTGCGCATGGTCGCCTGGAAGGTGACCGGACGCGCCGCACGCGCGGCCGCCGACATCGCCGCACGGGCGGCCGAGGCAGCGGCCCGGCAGCCGGGCGAGCCGGCCGGGAGCCGCTGAGCCGGACGCCGCGCCGGCCGCGGGCCGATGCCGGCGGCCTCTCAGGGCCGCGGATGCCCTCGGTGATCTCCGCGTGTCCCCGGCCGCACGGCCCGAAAGGACGCGGAAGGGGGTCGGGCCCAGCCCCGGAGAGGACCGGGCCCGACCCGCCACACAGCTCCGTTCGCCGCCGTCCGCCGCGCCGGCTCAGGCGGACGCCAGGTGCTCCTTGAAGAAGCCGGTCAGCTTCGCCACGGCGGTCGGCACGTACGCGTCCTTGTCGTACAGGTCGATGTGCGTGGCGCCCTCGACCCAGAAGAGCTCCTTCGGCTCCCCCGCCATCTCGACGGCCTCACGGCTGAAGTAGGCGGTGTCCGCCTCGGTTCCGGCGATCATCAGCAGCGGCCGCGGCGCGATGAGACGGATGAGGTCGAAGGAGGAGTACTGGGCGATCTGGTCCACGCTGCGGAACAGGTAACGGTTGGCCGAGTTCGGGTGCTGGGCGCGCGGAGTGCGGTAGTAGTCGGTTCCCTCCCGGTACAAGGTGGGCGCTCCCGCCGCCTCTTGAGGCGTCTCGGGCACCACGGGGTCGTGCCGAAAGACGCCGCTCGCGGCTTCGGCGGTACGGGCCCGGGCCGAGGCCTCGAGCAGGTCGGCCAGCACCTGCGGGTCCTGCCCGCCGCCCAGCCCTTCGCGGAAGAGGGCGCCGATGTCCGCGGCGCTGACAGTGGCCACCGCCTTGATCCGGTGGTCGGTCGTCGCCGCGAACGGAACGTATCCGCCGGAGGCACAGATCCCCAGCGCGCCGATGCGCTCCGGGTCGACCTGCTCGCACGTGCTCAGGTAGGTCACGGCGCTCCTGATGTCCTCCGCGCGCGCGAACGGGTTCTCCAGACCCCGCGGCTGTCCCTCGCTGTCGCCCTGGTAGGCGGTGTCGAAGGCCAGCGCGACGAAGCCCTCCGCGGCCAGCTTCCGCGCGTACAGACCGGCCGTCTGCTCCTTCACCCCGCCGAAGGGATGCGAGGTGACCACGGCGGGCCGCCGGTCTCCCTCGACGTGGTCCTCGGGGAGGAAAAGGTTCCCGGCGAGGGAAAGGCCATTGCTCTTGAATGTCACAGCGATAGGCTGCATTCCGACGTTCTCCTTGTTCTCCGACGCATGGCGTAATACCGGCGTCAGGTCTTCCTGCTTTTCGTCGTCCACACTCACACTTCACATGGGAAGGAACAAGGGTGATGCTTTTCCGGGGAATGCGTCTTCCTGGGTAGAATTCTTCCCCCTCACAGAAAACACGTCGCCTGCCACACTGGGTTCATGGGTACCGCAGACGCACAGCGCAACGAGCTCGGTGAGTTCCTCAAGGCCCGGCGCGCCGAGCTCACCCCCACCCGGGCGGGCCTCCCGGACGCCGGAGCGCCGCGGCGGGTGCCGGGGCTGCGCCGCGAGGAGGTGGCCCAGCTGGCGGCGATCAGCGCCGACTACTACACCCGGCTGGAACAGGGCAGGTTCCAGGCCTCCGCACCGGTACTGACCGCACTGGCGCGCGCCCTGCAGCTGGACGAGGACCAGACCGCCTACGTGCGCGGGCTGGCCGCCAAGCGCAAGGGCCGGACCCCGCGACAGACCGCCCAGCGGGTCCGTCCGCAGCTGCAGCGGGTACTGGACCGGCTCACCGACGCCCCGGCCATGGTCCTTGGACGCCATATGGACATTCTGGCCTGGAATTCACTCGCCGCCGCCCTCATCACGGATTTCGCCGCTCTGCCACGACAGGAACGCAACTACCTGCGTCTTGCTTTTGTCGACCCTGACGTGCGCCGCCTCTTCGCCGACTGGGAGACGACGGCGCGCACCTGTGTGGCATACCTCAGAATGGACGCCGCGCACTATCCGGACGATCCCCGACTGGCCGCCCTGGTCGGCGAGCTCTCGGTCAAGGACCCGGACTTCCGGAAATGGTGGGCCGCGCACGACGTCGCGCACAAGACCTGCGGCACCAAGACACTCAACCACCCCGTCGTCGGAGCCCTCACCGTCGACTGGGAGATGCTCGGCTGCACCACCGACCCGGACCAGCAGCTCATGGTCATGACCGCGGCCGCCGGAAGCGACTCCCAGGAGGCACTCCACTTCCTCGCGTCCTGGTCGGGTTCCCCAGTGCCGTCCCGCAGTGAGAACCGGCCGAGTTGACCGGACCGGCCTCCCCGAGCCGGGACGACGCGGAGCCGTCCTCACACTTCCTTGACCGTCGGATGTAGGACACTGCGCGCACATGGTCCAGATCAGGGGTCCAGTCGGGGCCCCGTCAGACGAGAGGTGTCATGTGCCTAGCGTAGTAAAAATCAACGTACTGACCGTCCCCGCCGAGCAGCGGGAGACGCTGGAGAAGCGCTTCGCCTCCCGCGCCCACGCCGTGGAGAACTCCGACGGTTTCGAGTGGTTCGAACTCCTCCGCCCGGTCGAAGGCACCGACAGCTACCTCGTCTACACCCGCTGGCGTGACGAGGAGTCCTTCCAGGCCTGGATGGAGGGTCCCATGAAGGCGGCCCACCAGGGTGCCGGCGAGGGCGGCGAGCGCCCCAAGCCCGCCGCCGCCGGATCCACGCTGTGGTCCTTCGACGTCGTGCAGCAGGCGGCGCCGAAGTCCGCGTAGCCGGGACCCCGGCACACGGCACCGCGACCGGTCCGTGGGTCAGGGAGTGAAGGATGCGGGCCGGCAGTCGGCGAGTTCCGTGCCGACTGCCGGCATCGCCTGCCTCACCCCCGTCAAGTGGACCCCGGTGGTTTGATCCACCCCAGCGACCGCTCGACGGCCCGCTGCCAGTTGTCGTACTCCGCGTCACGGTGCGCGGGGTCCATGTCGGGCAGCCACTGGCCGGCCCGGTGCCAGTTGCGGCGCAGGATCTCCAGGTCCGGCCAGTAGCCGGCGGCGAGGCCCGCGGCGTAGGCGGCGCCCAGGGAGACCGTCTCGGCCACCATGGGCCGCACCACGGGCACATCGAGTACGTCTGCCACGAACTGCATGAGCAGGTTGTCCGCGGTCATCCCGCCGTCGACCTTGAGCTGCTTCAGGGCCACCGAGGAATCGGCGTTCATGGCGTCGACGACCTCCCGGGTCTGCCAGCCTGTGGCCTCCAGGACCGCCCGGGCCAGATGTCCCCTGGTGATGTACGAGGTGAGACCGACGATGACCCCGCGCGCGTCGCTGCGCCAGCGGGGTGCGAACAGACCGGAGAAGGCGGGAACGATGTAGCAGCCGCCGTTGTCCTCGACCGTGCGCGCGAGGGTCTCGATCTCCGGCGCGCTGTTGATCAGTCCCAGGCGGTCACGGAACCACTGGACCAGTGAGCCGGTGACCGCGATCGACCCCTCCAGCGCGTAGACCGGAGGCTCGTTCCCGATCTTGTAGGCGACGGTCGTGAGGAGTCCGTGCCGCGACCGGACGACGTCCGTACCGGTGTTGAGCAGCAGGAAGCTGCCCGTTCCGTAGGTGCACTTCGCCTCGCCCGGGGAGAAACAGGTCTGGCCGAACAGGGCGGCCTGCTGGTCGCCGAGAGCGGCGGTGATACGGACGCCCGGGAGGAGCGAGCGGGCCTCCCCGTAACTCTCCGCGGAGGACCGGATCTCCGGAAGCATGGGGCGGGGAACCCCGAAGAACGCGAGAAGCTCGTCGTCCCACTTCAGCGTACGGATGTTCATCAGCATGGTGCGGCTGGCGTTCGTCGCGTCCGTGATGTGCAGGCCGCCGTCCACGCCTCCGGTGAGGTTCCAGATCAGCCAGCTCTCCATCGTGCCGAACAGCACCTCACCGTCCTCGGCACGCCGTTCCAGCCCGTTGACATGGTCGAACAGCCAGCGGATCCGCAGCGCCGAGAAATAGGTCGAGGGAGGCAGACCGCAGCGCTCGAGGAAGAAATCGTCTCCGGGGTCGATTCTGAGGGCCTCGACGAGCGGCGCCGTACGGGTGTCCTGCCAGACGATGGCCCTGCCCAGCGGGACGCCCGTCCGCCGGTCCCAGACCACCGTCGTCTCCCGCTGGTTCGCGAGACCGATGGCGGCCACCTCCGCCGCGCCGACACCTTCGTCGGACAGGGCTTCCGGGACGATGCGCCGCAGGTTGCGCCAGATCTCGACGGCGTCGTGCTCGACCCATCCGGGGCGGGGGAAGTGCTGCTGGTGCTCGCGCTGGGCGACCGACACCAACCGCCCGTGGTGGTCGAACAGGATGCATCGGGTGGAGTTCGTGCCCTGATCGATGGACATTACATACCGTTCAACCATGATCGGGTTCTGCCTTCCGATGTGTCGGTGAGGCGGTGGCCGTCACCAGCGAGCTGCCCCGAGCTCCCTGGAGATGGCCCGCGCGGCCTCCCGGAGCAGGGTGACCAGCTTCGGCCGGGGGCGGCCGTGGCCGTCGCAGATCCGCTCCACCGGGCCGGACAGGCCGATCGCCCCGACCACGAGTCCGCCGTGTCCCCGGATCGGCGACGCGATCCCGGCTTCGCCCATGGTCATCTCCTGGACCTCGGCGCCCCAGCCGAGATCCCTGATCTCGGCCAGCGCCCGGCCGAGTCGCTCCGGAGTGACCAGCGTGTGCCGGGTGTACGCCTCGAGGCCGGCTTCCAGG
The DNA here is from genome assembly GCF_012273515.2 of Streptomyces sp. RPA4-2. Taxonomy (NCBI): domain Bacteria; kingdom Bacillati; phylum Actinomycetota; class Actinomycetes; order Kitasatosporales; family Streptomycetaceae; genus Streptomyces; species Streptomyces sp. RPA4-2. Next base: position 9,672,696 of record NZ_CP050975.2, on the reverse strand, counting down.
ACCGGCTCGACGGTCACGGCCCCGAAGGCCATCAGCACCTTGCCCAGCGAGGAGGCGTGCAGCGGCAGCAGCGAGCCCACGTCCAGCGTCTGGAGCGTGTCGTCCGGCCGGAACACATGGTGGACGACGAGGACCATGCCCTCCAGGGGCGTGCCCAGGCGGACCGACTCCCCACTGCGGGCGGCCAGCGCGTCGGCCCAGTTGATGGAGCGCGACCGCAGCTCGTTGATGTCGAGATAACTGGTGCCGAGATGCAGCAGGGCGGCTCCGAGCTGGTATTTCCCGGTCTCCGCGTCCTGTTCCACGAAGTCCACGTGCTGGAGTGTGCGCAGGATGCCGTGGGCGGTGCCCTTGGCCAGCCCGAGCGAGGCCGCCACCTCGCCCAGCCCTAGTCGGCGAGGCTCACCGGCGAGCAGACGCAAGATCGCAGCCGCCCGTTCGATCGACTGGACTGGGCCGGCCATGATCCGAGCCTATTACCGCCGCGGAGGGTCCGCTTGACGTGCGGGGAGACGGTTCGGCCACCGCGCCGGATGCGGCGTTCGGTAATGCCGACCGCCGTTCATTGACCCACCTCATTTCGGTCCTTAACGTGCTCTGAGGCCCGGCAACGCGCTGAGGTTCCGGCAACCGGCCGACAGCGCTCACCCCGGAGGAGAAGAGATGGCGCTACAGCTCAACACGAGGCTTCGGGAGACGAAGCTTCGAGAGGCAGTCGAGTACGTCTTCCCGCTGCCGCCCGTCGCCGGGGCCGTCTCGGCCGTCCGCCGACGCGCGGGCGCGGTCCTCACCGACTGGAACGTGTCGCCGGGGATCTTCGAGGACGCGCTGCTCGTGGTGTCGGAACTCCTCACCAACGCGATCGTGCACGCCCTGCCCCCGGCGGAGCTGCGACTGTCCTGGATCCGGGGCAACGGACTCGACACCCTGCGGGTCGAGGTCACCGACGCTGGGCCCGCGCGCGCGGCGGGGCAGGAGCTCGAAGGGATCGACCCCGACGAGCACGGCCGCGGCGAGGAGATCGTCAAGGCCCTGGCGACCCGGTACGGCATACGGTTCCACCCCGGTGGAGTGACCCGGTGGGCCGATCTCGTCGCGGCGTGAACAGGAGCGGACGTATGTGAGAGCGCGTGGCCCATGGGCCCGCGCTCACGGCGTATCCGGCACTCGATCCCTCCATCGACGCAGAACCCGTCGCTCAACGCCTCCGTTCGCGGAGAAGGGATCGCGACCGGCGCCCGACGGCGGCGCGGTCAGAAGCGGTCCGAGCCCACACCCGTCGCACGAGACACCACCAGATCCGAAGCGGGCCGGCCCGACACCGGCCGACCCGACACCGCCGGATCGGATGCGAGCGGACCGCACGCGGCAGCGGCAGAGGCGACCGGACCGGACGCGACCGAGGCAGAGGCGACCGGACCGGACGCGGCCGAAGCAGAGGCGACCGGACCGGACGCGGCCGTAGCAGAGGCGATCGGACCGGACGCGGCCGGACCAGCGGTGGCCGTTCGGGGAGCGGCCGGCTTGCGCAGCAGGAGCAGCGCGGCGTCATCGTGCAGTCGGCCCCCCACATACGTCAGCAGCTCGTCGTGGAGCGCGTCCAGGGTGCGCGCCGGCTCCTCGCACACATGGCGCGCCAGCCCCTCGGCCAGCGGATAGAACTCGCGATCGTGGTTGCGGGCCTCGGTGACCCCGTCGGTGTAGAGCAGCAGCTGGTCCCCGTCCGCGAAGGGCAGCACCTGGAGGCTGGGGAGCTCGCCCGACAGGGCGCGCAGCCCGAGGGGCGGGGCCGGGTGGGTGGGCTCCACGGCCTCGACGCTTCCGGACGCGCGCACCAGCAACGGAGGGGCGTGCCCGCAGTTGACGACCTCCAGGTGCCCCGCCTGCCCATATCCGGCGACCACGGCCGTGACGAAGTCGTCGCCGCCGAGATTGCGCGCCAGGCTCCGCTCGATCCTGCCGACGACGGCGAGCAGATCGGGCTCGTCGTAGGCGGCCTCACGGAAGACCCCGAGCACGAGCGCCGCGGTCCCCACGGTAAGCAGTCCCTTGCCGCGCACGTCGCCGACGATCAGCCGGACGCCGTACGGGGTGGACACCAGGGCGTAGAGATCTCCGCCGATCCGGGCCTCCGCCGCGGCGGCGCTGTAGCGGACGGCCACCCGGAAGGGGCCGACCGTCTCCGGTATCGGCGTGAGCAGTGCGTGCTGGGCGGCCTCGGCGACCGAGCGGACGGCGGCGAGCACCCGCTCGCGGCGTCCGCGCAGCGAGCTGGCCAGGCCACTCGCCAGGGTGACGGCCGTCAGCGCGGACAGCACGGCCGCCAGTTCACCGGGGGGCACACCGTCCCTGATGCCGAGCCTCGCGCCCAGTACGGCGGCGAGGAGGCCGATGCAGAGCACTCCGCGCGGCCCGTTGGTCGTGGCGGCCAGTGCGGGGCCTGCCGCGAGCAGGGACAGCCAGATCATGCCGGCTCCGCCGACGACGTCGACGAGCACGATGACGGAGACGAACAGCAGCGGCAGTACGGGTACTCCGGCGGCGAGCTGGGAGGTGGCGCGCCGCTGGGCGAATGCCCTGAGGGGCGCTGTTCGACCCCTGATCGGTCGCAACAGCCTGTGGGCGCCGGCATGGTCTCGGGCCTGACTCATGTTTCGTCCGAAGTCCTCACCTGTGTGCCGGATCACGTTCCGGTATGTCCGTTTCATCCAGGAAACGCGTTCCGCCCGAACCTCACAAGGACACGGATTTCAGATAGTGAGAGAGAGACTTCTTGTCACGCGGTTTGCGGTCGGGATGAGCCGTGTCACGACCTGCTCGAGCCGGGAGACGCGCTCCGCCGGCAGCGACACGCCGAGCGCACCCAGCGTGTCCCCGCAGTAGACGGGTACGGCGACACAGACCGTACCGAGGGCGTACTCCTCCAGGTCCGTGACGGCCGGAGCCACGGGTGAGGAGTCGAGCCGCCGGAGCAGCTCCGAGGAAGTCGTCACGGTCCGTGGGGTGAGGTCGGCGAGGCAGTGCCGGGAGAGGTAGTCGTTGCGGGCGTCGTCGTCCAGTTCCCGTAGGACGGATTTGCCCAGGGCGGTGGCGTGGCCGGCGTCCTCCATTCCCACCCAGAGGTCGACCCGGGGCGCCCGGGGACCGTCGACGATCTCCGCGACCCGGATCTCGCCGTCCTCGTAGAAGGTGAGGTACGCGGGGGTCGCGAGCTCGTCCCGCAGCGCGGCGAGCGTGGGACGGATCCGGCTCAGCAGCGCCTGGCCACGGGCGGTGCTGTGCAGCGCCTGCAGTTTGTCCCCGAGGATGAAGCCGCCGTCGGCCAGCTTCCGTACGTATCCGTCGTGCACCAGCGTCCGCAGCAGGTGGTACGCGGTGGCCAGCGGCAGGCCGGTCTCACGCGCCAGCTGCTTCGCCGGAGCGCCGTTCTCGTGCGCGCTCACGGCCTCCAGCAGACGGAAGGCCCGCTGTACGGACGCGATGAGCGTGGGGCCGTCCTGAGCACCCATAGGTCCAGCGTGCGCCGAGTACGCGGCGCGGGCAACACACTCACCCCGTTCGCGGCTCGGGCGACGCGACGAGGAGGTGCCGTGACCGTCGTCGAGCGCCCGCCGCGGATCCCGGGACAGCCCTCAGGCGCAGGAGGGGCACAGTCCGCGGTAGGTGACCTCGACCTCGGACACCTGGAAGCCGAAACGCTCCACCGCCGGGAGGTCGGCCAGCGGGTCGCCGGTCGGGTGGACGTCCCGGATGGTGCCGCAGTTGGAGCACACCAGGTGCTGGTGGGCGTGGTGGGCGTTGGGGTCGTAGCGCTTGGCGCGGCCGTCGGTCGAGACCTCTATGACCTCACCGAGGGACACCATCTCGCCCAGCGTGTTGTAGACGGTCGCCCGGGAGATCTCGGGCAGCCGCTGCGCCGCGCGGGCGTGCACCTCGTCGGCCGTGAAGTGGACGTGATCGCCGTCGAGGACCTCCGCGACGACACGTCGCTGGGAGGTCATCCGCCAGCCACGCGCTCGCAGTCGTTCCAGCAGGTCACTCATATCGGTTCACCTATTCAGGTTCGGCGGGATACCCGAATTTTACCAGTGAACGTCCGGGCTCCTATTGGATACGGCTTTGGCGCGCTTCTTGACTAAGACTCTGTCCATCGTAGGATCGGTTCTGGCGCTGGCCAAGGGACAGGAAGACTCCAAAACGGCATGAGACAGAGACGTGACGGGACCACCGCCGGGAAGCCGCGCGGTGCCGGTCCGAGGGTGACGGCCGCCCGCGTCGCACGGCTCGCGACCGTCCGGGAAGGTGACCACCTCGGCATCGGGGCGGTCACGTCCGGGGCGCGCGATCGCGCGGACCGCGTCCGCCCTCGGGCCGCCGGCGAGGATCTCCCCGTGCTCGACGCGCCAGGACCCGTTCGTCGCGTCGGACCGGTCGACGGCCCGGCGCGTCGCCCGAACCCGTACGACGGTCACGGCGTCCCGCCCGACGAGGCCGGGAGTCGTCCTCCGGGGCCCTTGCCCCGGCCGTGCCTCCGCCCGCAGTACCTGAGCACCACGATCCGCCTGGTCCGGAAGGATTCCCATGTCTGAGAACCATGATGCAATCGTCGTAGACGCCAAGACGGAGGGCGGAGGTGGCTGCCCCGTCGCGCACGATCGCGCCACGCACCCGACGCAGGGCGGCGGGAACCGCCAGTGGTGGCCCGATCGCCTCAACCTGAAGATCCTCGCCAAGAACCCGGCCGTCGCCAACCCGCTCGGTGAGGAGTTCGACTACGCCGAGGCGTTCAACGGCCTCGACCTCGCCGCCGTGAAGCGGGACGTCGCGGAGGTGCTGACGGACTCGCAGGACTGGTGGCCGGCCGACTTCGGCAACTACGGCCCGTTCATGATCCGGATGGCCTGGCACAGCGCGGGCACCTACCGCATCAGCGACGGCCGCGGTGGCGCCGGTGCCGGGCAGCAGCGCTTCGCACCGCTCAACAGCTGGCCGGACAACGGCAACCTCGACAAGGCCCGCCGACTGCTGTGGCCCGTCAAGAAGAAGTACGGGCGGAGCATCTCGTGGGCCGACCTCATGATCCTCACCGGCAACGTCGCCCTGGAGACGATGGGCTTCAAGACGTTCGGCTTCGCCGGCGGCCGCGCGGACGTGTGGGAGCCCGACGAGGACGTCTACTGGGGTCCCGAGACCACCTGGCTGGGTGACGAGCGCTACACCGGCGACCGAGAGCTCGAGAACCCCCTCGGCGCGGTCCAGATGGGCCTCATCTACGTCAACCCCGAGGGCCCGAACGGGACCCCGGACCCGCTCGCGGCGGCCCGCGACATCCGTGAGACGTTCCGCCGGATGGCCATGAACGACGAGGAGACCGTCGCGCTGATCGCGGGCGGCCACACCTTCGGCAAGACCCACGGCGCGGGCCCGGCGGACAGCGTCGGCGCCGACCCCGAGGCCGCCCCGCTCGAGGAGCAGGGCCTCGGCTGGAAGAACTCGTTCGGCACCGGCAAGGGTGGCGACGCGATCACCAGCGGTCTTGAGGGTATCTGGACGAACACTCCCGTGACCTGGGACAACAGCTTCTTCGAGATCCTGTTCGGCTATGAGTGGGAGCTGTTCAAGAGCCCCGCGGGCGCGAACCAGTGGCGGCCGAAGGACGGTGCCGGCGCGACCACCGTCCCCGACGCCCACGACCCGTCGAAGACCCACGCCCCGACGATGCTGACGACCGACCTGTCGCTCCGCGTCGACCCCGCCTACGAGCTGATCTCGCGGCGCTTCCTCGAGAACCCCGACGCGTTCGCCGACGCCTTCGCCCGCGCGTGGTTCAAGCTCACCCACCGTGACATGGGCCCGGTCGTGCGCTACCTCGGTCCGGAGGTCCCGGCCGAGGAGCTGCTGTGGCAGGACCCCCTGCCCGAGGTCGCGCATGAGCTCGTCGACGCCGCGGACATCGCCGCCCTCAAGAGCCAGGTCCTCGCCTCGGACCTGTCGGTGGCCCAGCTCGTGTCCGCCGCCTGGGCGTCGGCGTCGTCCTTCCGCGGCAGCGACAAGCGCGGCGGCGCCAACGGCGCGCGCATCCGCCTCGAGCCGCAGAGCGGCTGGGAGGTCAACGACCCCGACCAGCTGGCGACGGTGCTGCGCACCCTGGAGGGAATCCAGAGCGCCTTCAACTCCGCCCAGACCGGCGGCAAGCGGGTCTCGATCGCCGACCTGATCGTGCTGGCCGGCGGTGCCGCCGTCGAGCAGGCCGCCAAGGACGCCGGCTTCGACATCGAGGTCCCGTTCGCACCGGGCCGTGCGGACGCCTCGCAGGAGCAGACGGACGTGGAGGCGTTCGCCCCGCTCGAGCCGGCCGCCGACGGGTTCCGCAACTACCTGGGCAAGGGCAACCGGCTCCCGGCCGAGTACCTGCTGATCGACCGGGCGAACCTGCTGACCCTGAGCGCTCCCGAGATGACGGTCCTCGTCGGTGGCCTCCGCGTGCTGGGCGCGAACTACCAGCAGTCGTCGCTCGGCGCCCTGACCACCACCCCGGGGGCGCTGACCAACGACTTCTTCACCAACCTGCTCGACCTGGGGACGACGTGGAAGGCGGTCTCCGAGGACGCCAACACGTTCGAGGGCCGTGACGCCGCCACGGGCGAGGTCAAGTGGACCGGCAGCCGCGCCGACCTCGTCTTCGGGTCGAACTCGGAGCTGCGCGCGCTCGCGGAGGTCTACGCGAGCGATGACGCGAAGGAGAAGTTCGTGAACGACTTCGTCGCGGCCTGGAGCAAGGTGATGGACCTCGACCGGTACGACCTGGTCTGACACCTGACGCATTGCGCATGACGATCCAGGCCGGCCGGCCCCGCGCCGGCCGGTCTGGATCCGTACCGGGGTCCCGGTGACACCACCGGCCCGGCTCCGCCTCGGACGCGGACGGCCCGGGGCAGCCGCGGGACGTGTGAGGGGCGGCGGAGAATCGTGGTGTGATGACGCCGTGAGCCGCGCCGCCGAAGACACCAACCGCCGCATGCTGCGGGCAAGGGACGCGATGGACCGCGCCTACGCGCAGCCGCTGGACGTCCCGGCCCTGGCCCGGATCGCCCATGTGTCCCAGGCCCACTTCACCCGCACCTTCCGGGCCACGTTCGGCGAGACACCGCACCGCTATCTGCAGCGCCGCCGCGTCGAGCGGGCGATGTTCCTGCTGCGGGAGACCGACCGCAGTGTGACGGACATCTGCTACGCGGTCGGCTTCGGCAGTCCCGGGACCTTCAGCCGCACGTTCCGCGAGATCGTCGGCCGGTCACCGAGGACGTACCGCAAGGAAGCGACCCCCGCGAACGTGCCGACGTGCTTCACCATGGCGTGGCTGCGGCCCACCGGCTGACCCGCCGGGCCGCAGGCCTTCGGCAACACCGGTCTCCTCGACGTCGGGGACGCGGCGCGGGATCCAGGGCCGGGATCCAGGGCGCGGGCTCCAGGGGCTGTCGACTGAGCAGTTTTGGACAAGTTTCCGTCCGGCCTGCCCGGTAGCGTGACGTACATGTTCAACGCCATCACGCACTCACAGATCTATGTCCTCGACCAGGACGAGGCCCTCGACTTCTACGTGGGCAAGCTCGGCCTGGAGGTCAACGCCGATGTCGACTTCGGCTTCATGCGCTGGTTGACCGTCAACGTCCCGGGACACCCCGACCGCCAGATCCTGCTGGAGAAGCCGGGTCCCCCGGCCCTGTCCGAGGAGACGGCACAGCAGGTGCGGGAGCTGGTGACCAAGGGCGCGACCGGCGGCTCCCTCATCTTCAGCACGGACGACTGCCGCAAGACGTACGAGACGCTGCTCGGCCGGGGCGTCGAGTTCACCGAGGAGCCCACCGAGCGTCCGTACGGCATCGACTGCGGCCTGCGCGACCCCTTCGGCAACAACATCCGTTTCACCCAGCCGGCCTAGGCGGACTCCGGCCACAGTCACACAGTGCCGGAAGACGGAGACGGGCCGACCGCCCAGGTGCCACGCCCACCTGCGGCCGGCCCGTCGAGCGGCTCACGACACATGGCCGTCCGCCCGGGACCGCCTCCTATCCCCCTCGGACGACGCCTCTGTCCCGCTCGGTCACGGCCGGCTGCGACTTCCCGCTCCGGCGGCGCAGCAGCAGTTCCCGGGCGGGGCGTTCCACACCCTCGAAGAGGAGCCAGGCCAGCCCCAGTGCCACGGTGAACGCCACGGCGGTGGCGGTCAGTCCGGCCGCCACACCGAAGCGCGGGGACTTCCCGAGCAGGTTGATACCGGCCCGCAGGACGAGCAGATGGATCATGTAGAAGGCGAAGGAGAGTTCACCGAGCCGCACCAGTCGCCGGTGCCGCCACAGTGAGGGCCGGCCCCGCAGGTCGGCGACGGCCGCCGCCGGGATCAGCAGGGCGAAGCCGACGATGGTGCAGGTGGTGGCCGAATACCCGGGGGTGACCTGGGGGACGAGAAAGTAGCCGATGATCGTCAGTGCGAGTGAGGCCTCCATACCGGGCCCGCGCCAGCGTCCCAGGAACACCAGCCGGGCGACGGCGGCACCGAGGACGAATTCGGGGAGGCGGGCCGCGGGAAAGGAGTACACCGGCTGGCTCAGCCAGTGGTGTGCGTCCGACCAGGCCAGGGCCATCACCGCCAGCACCGACAGCCCGGCGACGACGGTGACTCCTCGCGCCTCGAGTCGGCGCAGCCCCAGGGCCAGCAGCGGGAAGACCGCATAGAAGAAGGCCTCGCAGGCGAGCGACCAGCTGACGGGGTCGAGTGTCTGCCACCACGGTCGCCACCAGGAGTGCGTCAGCAGCACATTCGCCAGCGCGGAGTTCAGGGTGGGCCTCATCTGGCCGGACAGGGTGAATCCCATGAGCAGCGCGATCGCGGCGGTGACGAGGTGGACCGGGTAGATCCGGGCTACGCGCCGTCGCCAGAAGGCCACGGCGCGGTCGCGCGGCCGTGCCGACCACATCAGCACGAAGCCGGAGAGGACGAAGAAGAACGAGACGCCGTTGGCGCCCGCCCCGAATCCCCACGCCACGATGCGGCCGCCGGTGTCGCCGAAGTACCCGAAGTTGTGCACATGGAGCCCGAAGACCAGCGACGCCGCGACCCAGCGCAGTCCGGTGAGCGAGGGCAGTGCGGACGGCCGGGGCGTGGGCGCGGACTCGGTCGTGGTCGCTGTCGGGGCCGGCGCCCAGGTCGTCCCGGTCGCCGATGTCATCGCGTCACCTGCCGAGGGGTGTTCGTGGAAGGCATGAAGGAGAGCGTTACCTGTTCGTCATGTTTCATTCCGGTCTTGTGGGGAGCGTCACACCGGCCTCCGCGCGCCCGGAGGGCCCCACTCGGTCCGCGGGAGGCGTGACAGGCATGGCCCTGCTCGGCCGCCCCTCCGGCCCGGCCGCGACGCGCCCGCCCAGGGGCCGGCGTCCGGGACAGGACGTTCACAGGTGCGGTCGAAGCCACGTACGTGCATCCAGCCATTACTACCCTTTGCGGACCTGCCGGGGGTCAAACCAGGCTCTCTCGGGTGTGTCGGGCCTCGTGAAACGGTGTCCGACCGGCTTACTCCGGCAACAGGACCCGCTGGTGGGACCGCGCCCGTAGGCTGAGCCTGCTTGGCAGACTCGCGCGCACTCAGCCGGAGCCCCAGCGATCGCAGCACAGGAGGAACCGTGGCCGGTCAGTTCGAGGCGACAGCCGAGATCAACCGCCCCGTCGAGGAGGTCTTCGCCTTCCTGGCCGAGGGCACGAACGACCCGAAGTTCAGCCCCAGGGTGCAGGAGATCAAGAAGACGCCGGAGGGCCCGACGGCCGTGGGCACGGTCTTCACGAGCACGGTCAAGGACGCGGGCATGAAGACGGGCCGGCAGTTCCGGATCACCGAGTTCGACCCGCCTCGGCGGATCCGGTGGACGGAGATCTCGAAGAACGTCGTGACGGCCGACCAGGGTGGCTACGACCTCGAGTCCACCGGCGCGGGCACGACCCACGTCAGGATCTTCAACATCCTTGAGGGTCACGGCATCGGGAAGCTCGTGGTGGGCCTCGCGCTGAGCGCGGCGCGCAAGGACGCGGACGCGTTCGGCCGGCGGATCAAGGCCGCGGTGGAGGCGTCCTGAGGAACGGAGCGACAGGACCCCTCGCGGTGATCCGCGGAACCGGATCGTCCGCCCGGGGTCCTGGTCCTCTTCGCGAGGCTCCGGTACTGTGCGGCGGCGTGCCTGGCGGCGGCGTCCCGTACGGGCACCGGGGCGGTGCCGTCAGCGGTGACGCGATCACGTCCGCACAGCAGTGCGCCGTCGCCCCACTCACGTCAGCTCAGGGGACTACTCGTTGCCTTGGCTGATGTAACTCTCGTACCCGTCGTCGCTGAGCAGACCGTCGAGTTCACTCTTGTCGGTGAGCTTGATCTCGATCAGCCAGCCGTCGCCGTAAGGGTCCTCGTTGACCCTCTCGGGGCTGTCGTTGAGCTCATCGTTGAGGGCGGTCACCTCGCCCGACACCGGCGCGTAGACCTCGGTCACCGCCTTGACCGACTCGAGGGTGCCGAACGGGTCGCCCGCGGAGAAGCCGCTTCCGTTGGCGGGGAGTTCCGCGAAGACGATGTCGCCGAGTTCCTTCTGGGCGTGGTCGGTGATGCCGACACGCACCACGCCTTCACGCGCCACCCGCACCCATTCGTGGTCCCTGGTGTACTTCAGCTCGTTGGGGACGTTCGACATGAAGACTCCTTCGGGGCTGTCGTATGCCGAACGGTCACGGTCGGCGGGGCCAGTCTGCGTGAGCGCGTCCGGCCTCCCGCGCACCACCACCCGAACGGCCCGCAGAGACCGTGTTGGTGCGCTCCGTGCCGGTGAACGCTCGCCCCGTCGAGTGGCCCGCACCGCTTCCCGGGCGTTCCATCGAAGGGTGACCCCTACGCGCATCGACGTGCACGCCCACCTGTGGACCGCGGGGTACCTGGACCGTCTCGAACGTCTGGGGAAGTCCGACACGGCTACTCAGCGCGGGATCGGCGCCGACGCGACGGATGCCGATCTGGAGGCCCGCTTCGCGCTGATGGACCGGGCGGGCATCGACCTCCAGGTGCTCTCCACGGCGCCGCAGTCCCCGCACCTGCCCGCGGAGTCCGACGCCGTGGCGCTGGCCGAGGCGGCGAACGACTCGTACGCGGAGCTGGTGGCCCGGTTCCCCGATCGGTTCCTCGCCTTCGCCGCGTTGCCCCTCCCGCACGTGGACGCGGCCCTGAGCGAGCTGACCCGCGCCCTCGACGAACTGGGCGCGGTCGGTGTCGGCGTGACCACGACCGTGCTCGGCCGCACACTCGCCGATCCCCTCTTCGGCCCCCTCTACGAGGAGCTGGACCGGCGCGGCGCCGTGCTGTACGTCCACCCCGCCGGCGAGGGCGCCGGCAGCCCGCTGATCACCGAGCACGACATGACATGGATGGTCGGGGCGCCGGTCGAGGACACGGTGGCGATCATGCACCTGATCCTCGCGGGCCTTCCCGCGCGCTATCCGCGGATGCGCGTCCTGGCGTCGCACCTGGGCGGGGCACTGCCGCTGCTGCCCCGCCGGCTCGACGAGCATCTGGCCTTCGAGTCCCCCGGCACGCCCGAGCCGCCCTCGGTGGCCGCCCGCCGCCTCTGGTACGACACGGTCAGTCATGCGCATCCGCCCGCGCTGGTCGCCGCGGTGGCTTCCTTCGGGGCGGACCGCATCGTGCTCGGTACGGACTTCCCGTACGAGGACGGGGAGGTCTTCCTGCGGGCCGTGGACCACATCGCCGACTCGGGGCTCGGCCCGGAGGAGGTCACGATGATCCTCGACACCAACGCGGCGGACCTGCTCGGCCTGTCCGCGCCGTGAGGTGCCGAATCCGCTTCCCGGGGAGAAGTGAAGAACCCCGTCTCCGGAATGCCGGAGACGGGGTCATGTGGAGCGCCGGGCAGGCCTTGCACCTGCATCTCCCCGCAGGAAGCGGGACGTCTTTCCTTGGACTACCAACGCATCGAGCCACGACCGGAGTTCGCCCGGGAAGCTCAAGATCGAGCATAGCGCAGTCCCCGTCTCCCGGGAAACGGGGGGCGAATACGAAGACCGAGTGCGTCGATGGCGGTCAAGTGCGGAGGTCATGGCTCCCGGTGGTCGTGGGCGGCCGATTCCAGTTCCGTGAGCTCTGCTTCGGCGAGGCGTGTCTCGGCCTCGACGTCGATCGAGCGGGTGAACAGCCAGTAGAGGACCGCGGCGACGGGCAGCCCGATGAACAAGGAGATGTCCGCGCCGCCGAGCGCGTGCGCGGCGGGCCCGACGTAGAGCGTTCCGACGGAGAAGAACGGCACCATGACGGCGAAGCCGACCAGGTAGGCGACGATGCCGTGCCAGCCCCAACGGCCGTAAATGCCACGGGGGTTGAAGATCTCGGCGACCGCGTAGTGCCCGCGGCGCACCACGTAGTAGTCCATGAGGTTCACGGAGGTCCACGGGATGAACAGGTAGAGCACCAGCAACAGGAAGTCGTTGAAGTTCTCCAGGAAGTGGGCGGTCGCGGCCAGCGCGCCCACCACGGAGAGCGCGGCGGTGAGTCCGAGGGTCACGAGCCGTACGGCGACGGTCGGCCGCACTCTCCTGAACGAGTCGATCGCGCTGATGAGGGTGAGGGAGCCGCCGTACATGTTGAGCGCGGTCACCGAGACCAGGCCGAGGGCGGCGAAGAGCAGCACGATCGCGCCGAACCCGCTGAAGACCTTGTCGCCCGCCGCGTTGATCGAGCGGATCGTCTCGAAGTCCTTGCCCGCCCACCCGGCGAGCAGTGCGCCGAGGGTCATCAGCCAGATACCGCCGAGCGCCGACCCGAAGTACGTCCAGTAGAACGTCTTGCGGACGGTCACGTCGGGTGGCAGATAGCGGGAGTAGTCCGAGACGTAGATGGCCCAGCTGATCTGGTAACCGGCGACCACGCCGAACTGGGCGAGGAACGGCGTCCACTTGAAGCCGCCGAGGTCGAAGGAGCCTGCGGGATAGTGCAGGGTGACCAGGATGCCCACCGTGAAGACCCCGAAGATGACGAGGAAGGCGTAGGTGAGGACCCGCTCTGCGCGGTGGATGACGTCGTAGCCCACCAGCGCGATGACGAACGCGATGAGCGTGACCACGACCACCCACGGCTTGACTCCGCCGTGCACCGTGCTGTGCAGGGCCTCGCCGGCCAGGATCGTGTTGAAGACGTTGAATCCGGCGTACTGCACATAGGCGAACAGCCACACCAACAGGGCTCCGACGTAGCCGAACTGCGGCCGTGACTGGATCATCTGCGGCAGCCCCAGTTGCGGGCCCTGCGCGGAGTGGAAGGCCATGAAGAACGTGCCGAGGATGGTGCCCGCGGCGATCGCGATCAGCGACCAGAGGAGGTTGCCGCCTCCGGTGATGCTGATGAGGCCCACCGCCAGTGTGGCGATCTGCGCGTTGGACATGAACCACAGAGGCCCCAGGTGCCACAGCTTTCCATGCCGCTCGTCCAGGGGTACGTAGTCGATGGAACGGATTTCCAGACCCGATACCCGTGGCTGGGATGACGTCGTCACGAGCGCCTCCTTGAGGGGGTTCACCGAGCGATGAGGACATTCATCATCTGTCGCTACGATCATGCCCCGAGCCGTACGGGTCAGGAAGGAGCCGGGCCGCGAAGCGCATCACGCACCGGGTCCGTGCCTCGGGCCGACGCGTACGTGGTGGCCATGGTTCGGGCCGGTCGCCCGCAGGGCTCCATGGGTTTCTCAAGGGAATTCTGAATCCGCCCGGCGGCGTGCCGGCCCGGATCGCTCGCGGGCCGGCACGTCATCCGATTGGTCCCACACCTTCGTCCTCGCCCCGCGCGATCGCCGTTCTCGCCCCGCGCCGGGGCCTGGAAAGGGACCGTGTCAGCGCGCGGGTGTCGCCTGGAGGCTCGGGTAGCAGTTCTGCACCGGGTCCGTCTCGCTGTAGATCGCGGTGTCCTTCATGAACCCCAGTTGCCCGTTGTCGGCGACGGTCATCAGCCAGCGGGTCGGGTGCGGCCCGCCGACCCAGGCCTGACCGTCCTCCTTGCAGTAGAACCAGCTCGGGTTGGAGTACATGTGGCCGACGATCTTGTCGGGGTCCGGGTAGGAGTGGTTGTTGCCGATGATTCCGTAGACGGCTGCGCCCGAGACGTTGTTGCAGTACCACTTGATGCCGCCGTCATTGGTCCAGCAGCCCGCGGCGGCGTGCGCGGACGGGGCCGCCACCGCGCCGAATCCGACGGCCAGCGCCGCGGTCGCGAGCGCCGTACCGAGTTTCTTGTGAACACGCATATGTTCCCCCGGAGTTGTCGTCCACCCACCGGTGAACGGTCACGTGCGCCGATGGACGACGCATGCGACCACTATGGCGAGCGCCGACGCCACGGGTCGATCACTTCGATCCTGATGGAATCCTGGCTCGTGTCCGGGGTGCCGCCGACGTGACCACCGTCCGGAAAGCGGGCGGCGTGCGGTCGTCCCGCCGCGTCACTCGGCTCCGAGCCGGTTGATCTCCGGGCTGTGCAGCACCGACGGGCCGCCGCCCTTGAGCGCGACGACGGCGATCATCGCACGGCCCAGGTGCTCGGTCGTCGTCACGTACTTGGGGGCCAGCCTGCGGAGAACGGGGTACAGCCACGACGTGAGCCGGTACATCAGACGGTAGCCCGACGTCCTGGAGACGGCTCCGTTGCGCGGCTGGATGTAGCCGGGACGGAACAGGTAGGCGTGGAACGGCATGGCCAACAGCGCGTTCTCCGTACGGCCCTTGACCCGTGCCCACATCGAACGGCCCGTCTCCGTACTGTCGGTCCCCTCCCCCGACACGTAAGTGAAGGTCAGCTCCGGATTGTTCACGCTCACGGCGCGGGCGGCGGCCAGCGTGAAGTCGTACGTGATCCGGGTGTACTCCCTCTCGTCCCGGCCGGCCGCGGAGACGCCCAGGCAGAAGAAGCAGGCGTCCAGGCCCTCCAACTCGCCCTGGACCGGGCCGAAGTCGGTGAAGTCCGTGTGCAGGACCTCCCGTACCTTCGGGTGCTCCGCCTTCAGTGGCGTGCGCACGACGACCACCACCTCCTCGACCTCCCCGTCCTGGAGGCAGGCGCGCAGCACGCCCTGCCCCACCATTCCGGACGCTCCGAACAGGGCCACGCGCATGATTGCTCCCGGGTGGGGTGAGACGGCGGTCAGGACGCCGTACGGGTGAGGGTGCCGACGATGAGGGTGGCCACCATCTCCCGCAGGGTGCCGGCGAAGTCCATACGCAGGGCCGCGAGTGACGGGTCCGCGTCGTAGGCGGCGAGCATGCCCGGGGACGGCCGGGCGTGGGTCCAGACGGCGCCGGCCATCATGAAGGCCTGCGCACTGAACAGCCTCGCTCCGTCGCCCAGTTCGGGCAGGTACTGACGTGCGAGGCCGGCCAACGCGTCGACGTTGCCGATGGCCGCCCTCTTGTACCGGGCGGCCACCGCCGCGGACACGTTGTGTTCCAGCACGCCGGCCTGTGCGCTGAGCAGATCGCACAGCACCCGGCGCTCCGCGAGGGAGCGGGTGAACACCGCGGCGAACTCCTCACCCCGCTGCCGTACCGAATGCTCCGCATCGATGCCCGCGGCGAGCAGAGCGGGCAGTTCGTCCATCAACCGTTTCCATGCGGTGTCCAGCAGTTCCAGCAGGATCGCCTCACGGGACTCGAAGTACCGCAGCACGTTCGACTTGGCCAGCCCGACCCGTCGGCTGAGCTCATTGAGGCTGACCTCGCCGACCGACATCTCGTCGAGCATCGCGGCGGCGGTGTCGAGGATCGCCTGTCGCCGGATCTCACGCTGCTCCTCGCTGCGCGCACGCTGGAAAGTCGTCATGCCGCCATGTTACAGACTATCGGTCTTTTGACATCAGACCAGCGGTCCCTTACGGTGAACCACAGAAGAGACCGGCGGTCTGCAATTAGCCCCGGAGTCCCTGCGGACCCCTGCGGACCCGTCGGGCCCGGCAGCCCGCAGGCCGAGCACAGCGCGACATCCCGCGCGCTCCCCCTCCACGAAGAAAAGAGAACGTCCATGTCCAAGGTCTGGTTCGTCACCGGAAGCTCCCGCGGTCTGGGCCGCGCCATCGTCGAGGCGGCGCTGGAGGCCGGCGACCAGGTGGTGGCCACCGCCCGCAAGCCCGCCCAGCTCGACGACCTCGTGGCCCGCCACGGAGATCGGATCCTTCCCCTGGCCCTCGACGTCGCCCGGGACGACGACGTCCAGCGGGCCGTTCGGGAGGGCCTCGACGCCTTCGGCCGCTACGACGTCGTCGTCAACAACGCCGGCTACGGCGACATCGCCTCCGTCGAGGACGTCACCCTGGACGCCTTCCGCGCCCAGATCGACACCAACTTCTACGGTGTCGTACAGGTCACCAAGGCCGTGCTGCCCGTCCTTCGCGAGCAGGGCCGCGGGCACATCTTCCAGGTCTCCTCCGTCGGCGGCCGGGTCGGCTCGGCGGGGCTGAGCGCCTACCAGAGCGCGAAGTGGGCGGTCGGCGGCTTCTCGACCGTCCTCGCCCAGGAAGTGGCCCCGCTCGGCATCGAGGTCACCGTGCTGGAGCCGGGCGGCATGCGCACCGACTGGGCCGGATCGTCCATGACCATTCCGCCGGTCAGCGAGCCCTACCAGCGGACGGTGGGCGCCTTCGCCGACATGATCAGGAGCAGCTCGACGGCCAACTCGGCGGAGTCCGACCCCGTCAAGGTCGCCCAGGTGGTACGCGACCTCGCCGGACGCGAGGACGCCCCCGTCCGGATCGTGCTGGGTGCCCAGGCCTACGAGATCGCCCAGGCCGCCTCCCGGACGATCACCGAGTCCGACGAGAAGTGGCGCGAGGTGTCCGAGTCCGTCTCCGACTGACCGCGCGCCTCCGCGCGTCCGAGGGCTACCGGCTACCGGCTACCGGCTACCGGCTACCGGCTACCGGCTACCGGCTACCGGCTACCGAGGATCTTCGGGCGTCGCCCGAGGGTCTGCCGGCCGGCCTCGGCGGCGCCGTCACAGGACGACCTTCAGGCGATCCACTGGTCGCCATGGCGATGCCGGCCCAGCTTCACGGCGGAGAACTCGTCCCCGACGCCGTCTTCGGCCACGGCGTCGAAGAGCGCGCCGGTCATCGGTATCAGCGACAGACCCTGTCCGAGTGGTGCCGCCCGCGCGGCGGGCACAGTACGCGAGACACCGCGGAGCAGCTCGGCATCACCGATCACCGCACTCAGTTCGTAACTCATCCGCAGGCCCCCTCCATGCTCGGAGACCCCACCCTGTCGCACCGGCCGGCTCGTACGCAGGCGACCCCTCATCGTCAGGGGCCTGTTCGAAGGAGTGCCAAGTCACCGTGCTGGGAGCGGGCGCAACGGCGGGAATACCCACCGGCGTACGAATCCGCGAAAGTCATGGGCGAAGGGCAACCGCGAAGTCGC
Source organism: Streptomyces sp. RPA4-2 (assembly GCF_012273515.2). Classification (NCBI taxonomy): domain Bacteria; kingdom Bacillati; phylum Actinomycetota; class Actinomycetes; order Kitasatosporales; family Streptomycetaceae; genus Streptomyces; species Streptomyces sp. RPA4-2. The sequence goes on along the minus strand of NZ_CP050975.2, from coordinate 9,655,196 downwards.
GGTTCACGTCCGGGGAACGGCACGGATCGCCGCGCAATTCCCCGGACCGCGGGAACCGTCAGTCCTGATGGACGATATTCCTTCCCGGGCCGCCGGAAAGCGTGTCCCGGCCGGGTCCGCCGTACAGTTTGTCGTTGCCACTGTTCCCGTACAGTTTGTCGGCGCCGCTGTTTCCGTACAGGACGTCGTTGCCCGTCCCGCCGTACAGCGAGTCGTCGCCGGTCCCGCCGTAGATCGTGTCGTTGCCGTCGTCGCCGTTGAGGATCTGGCCGGCGGCGGCCCCGTGGAGCACGTCGTTGCCCTTGCCACCGTTCACGATGTTGTCCCCACCGCCGGCGTTGACCGTGTCGTTGCCGTCACCGGCGAGGACGGACGCCAGCTTGCCGACCGTGATGGTGTCGTTGCCGGTCCCTCCGACGACCTCGTTGCCGTCGAGACCGGTGTTGTCGGTCAGTCTGTCGTTGCCGGAGCCGAGGTCGATCCTGTTGAGGTAGTAGACCTGACCAGTGGCATTGCGGGAGGTGACGGTGTCATTGCCGTCACCGAGGCTCATCTCCAGGGCGGCGTACGGGTCCTGACTCTCCAGCGCGACGACCGTGCAGGAGACCCTGGTGTGGTCCGCGCCGACCGGGTAGGAGCAGCCGTGCCCCGCGCGGATCGGGACGACGTCGTCGATCACATAGGTGATGGCCTCGTGCCCGCTGGTGTACGACTCGGCGATGGTCACCTTGTTCACCTGGTGGGCCGCGGCCGTGTAGGTGAGCTGCCAGTCGTACTCGTTGACAGCGGCCGTGGCCGTGGCCGTGGCCGTGGCCGTGGCCGACGACACCGCGGCTCCGGCCGTGGTGGCCAGCGCGACGGGACCGGTCAGGCCCGCGCCGATAACCAGCGCGAGGGCCGAGGCGCGTAAAGCCCTAAGGCTTATGGGGTAAGAGGGCATTGCATGGCCTCCAAGAGGCGGTTGTGGTTCCTTGACAACACACGTTTGACCCCCGGGGCATGTAATTGGTTGCCCTCCGTTTCGCACGGAATAAATTCCGGCGCGACGCGTGCAACGGAAAATCCGATGCAAAAGAGGGATGACTTCGGAGTGAGGATCTCCATAACGGAACATGAACAGCCGTGCGCCGTCTACCGGGTTCTCCGAGGACGTTCGGCTCGCGTCCGTCTTCGCTCCGAGTGGCGCCGGTGCCCGGGCCGGGGCGATTCTGGTACCGACGGCCCGGTGGTGAACGAGGACGCGCCCCTCGCGACGAGGACGAACGACAGTCCCCGACTGCCTGTACGGGGTGAAGAACGTCGTCTGCGGCCGCGCACGCCCCATTCGTGCACCGCGTTACCCGCAATCGGCGTGACCGCCGGATTCCCGTGGACGGGAGAAGCCCGATGAGCGGAAGACTGGCAGGCAGGAAGGCCCTGGTCACCGGTGGCGCGCGAGGGATCGGCGCGGCGGTGGCCCGCAGGCTCGCCGATGACGGGGCTGACGTGGCGATCAACTACCGGAGCAGCGGCGACGCGGCGGAGGCGCTCGCCGCCGAATTCACCGCCGACGGGCGCCACATGGTCGCGATCAAGGCGGACGTCGGCGATCCGGACCAGATCCGGCGGCTGGCCGACGAGGCCGCCGAAGCTCTTGGCGGCCTGGACATCCTGGTCAGCAACGCGGGAGTCGAGTACTTCGGCAGGCTGGCCGATGTCACTCCCGCCGACTTCGACCGTGTCTTCGCCATCAACACCCGAGCCCAGTTCTTCGCCGTACAGAACGCCGCACGGTACATGGGTGAGGGTGGACGAATCGTCCTGACGTCATCGCAGAGTGCCCACAAGGCGGTTTTCCACCACGCCCTCTACGCGTCGAGCAAAGCCGCCGTCGAATGCATGGCCCTCAACCTCAGCCCCGAACTCGGCCGCCGCGGCATCACCATCAACGCCATCGCGCCCGGGGGAACCGTCACCGACATGTCCGCCGACGCAGCTTCCCGGTACGTCCATCCCGACGTCGACACTGATTTCAACACCCTTATCCGCACGTCCAGTTCACTCGGCCGGATGGCTCAGCCCTCCGAAATCGCCGCGGTCGTCTCGTTCCTGGTGTCGGACGACGCCTCGTTCATCACAGGCCGGACCATCCAGGCAGACGGCGGCTGGTTCTGACCAGAGAAGGGCAGTACGGCGTGATGGGCCATCAGGTGGTGGGCGGGGCCGACCGGGACGTCCCTCGTGGCACCCGCGGACCCGAACTCCCGCCCCTTCAACCGCGTGCCGGCCCGCGGTCCACCGTGCTCACGCCGTCACCTTGGCCACGAACGCGGCGATGTTGGACACCGTCCGCTGGATCTTCTCCTCCAGGGTGAGCGACTCGTGGAGGCGGCCGCCGACACCCGCGTCCTTCTTGCCGCGCATGTACAGCGAGCAGGCGAGGTCGCTGCAAATGTAGGCGCCCACCGAGTTGCCCTGCTGCCCTGCCTTGCCCGCCTTCGGCGCGACCATCAGGGACACCCCCCCGGTGTGGGTGGTGAGGCACATCGCGCACATGCTGCGGCGCATCTGCTGGGCGCCGGGGCTGGGACAGCGCAGTGCGAGGGCCCTGAGGCCGCCGTCGAGCGGGCTGACGAGGTAGGCGCGGTCGGGCGCCTGGGGGTCCCGCCAGCCGAGATAGTCCAGGTCGCCCCAGGGCCGGTCGGCCAGGTCGCGTGGGACGGACAGACGCTTGGCCTCGCCCTTCGTGCAGTTCACGAACGCGGTACGGATCTCTTGCTCAGTCAGCGGTTCCATGGGAGTAAGGTAAATTGCCTAAGAGGGTTAGGCAAATGGTTAAGCGACTCGGACTGGTGGGTGAATGGTCATGGCAAGAGCCGGGCTGACCGCGGAACGGCTGACGCTGGCGGGTGCGGAGCTGGCCGACGAGGTCGGCTTCGACAAGGTGACCGTCGCGGCGCTCGCCCGGCACTTCGGCGTCAAGGACGCGAGCCTCTACTCGCACCTGAGGAACTCGCACGACCTGAAGGTCAGGATCGCCCTGCTGGCCTTGGGGGAATTGGCCGACCGGGTCGCCACCGCCCTGGCCGGGAGGGCCGGCAAGGACGCCCTCGCGGCCTTCGCGAACGCCTACCGGGACTACGCGCGCGAGCACCCCGGCCGCTACGCCGCGGCGCAGCTGAGGCTCGATCCGGAGACGGCCGCCGCCAGCGCCGGGGTCAGGCACGCGCGGATGACACGGGCGATCCTGCGCGGTTACGACCTGACGGAACCGGACCAGACCCACGCGGTCCGGCTGCTGGGCAGCACCTTCCACGGCTACGTCACGCTGGAGATGAGCGGAGGCTTCAGCCACAGCGCCCCCGACTCCCAGGAATCCTGGTCGTGGGTCGTGGACGCCCTCGACACCTTGCTGCGCAACTGGTCCGCACCCGCGCAGAACCCCTCTCGCCCACCGGCCTGACCCCACGCGCGGAGCGTCACCGGCCGACCCCTTCCACACTCGAACAGGCACAGGCACCGCACCATGAGCAACGGCGACACTCTGATCACCACGCCCCTCACCGGGGACCTCCTGCGTGGCGCACTCGAACTGGAACGGACCGAGCACGGTGTCCTGCCGCACCGGCTGCCCGCCCGCGCCCGCGCCCAGTGCGCCGACGGCCAGCTGGCCATGGCGGAGGCCCAGCCCTCCGGCGTGCGGCTGGTGCTGCGTACCCGGGCCACTGTCGTGGAACTGGACACGCTGCCCACCAAACGCGCCTACGTGGGTGCCCCGGCGCGTCCGGACGGGGTGTACGACCTGCTGGTCGACGGCCGCCTGGCAGACCGCGCGAGTGTGGCGGGCGGCCACGTCCTCACCATCGACATGGCCACCGGATCCGCGAAGACCGCACCGGGCCCGGTCGGCACCCTCCGCTTCGACGGTCTGCCCGCCGGCGTGAAGGACGTCGAGATCTGGCTGCCGCACAACGAGACCACGGAACTGGTCGCCCTGCGCTCCGACGCCCCCGTCGAGCCCGTGCCGGACCGCGGCCGCGCGGTGTGGCTGCACCACGGCAGTTCGATCAGCCACGGCTCCGACGCGGCGAGCCCCACCACCACCTGGCCCGCGCTGGCCGCGGCCCTCGGCGGCGTGGAGCTGATCAACCTCGGGCTGAGCGGCAGCGCCCTGCTCGACCCGTTCACCGCGCGCGTGCTGCGGGACACCCCCGCGGACCTGATCAGCGTCAAGATCGGCATCAACCTGGTCAACACGGACCTGATGCGGCTGCGCGCGTTCACCCCGGCCGTCCACGGCTTCCTCGACACCATCCGCGACGGTCACCCGACCACGCCGCTGCTGGTCGTGTCGCCCATCCTGTGTCCCATCCACGAGGACACCCCGGGCCCCAGTACCCCGGACCTCAGCGCGCTGAGCGCCGGACACCTGCGTTTCCGCGCGGCGGGCGACCCAGCGGAAACCGCCACCGGAAAGCTCACGCTGCGCGTCATCAGGGCCGAACTCGACCGCGTCGTCCGGCAGAGGGCGGCCGAGGACCCGAACCTGCACCACATCGACGGCCGCGTGCTCTACGGCGAGGCGGACGCCGCCGAACTGCCGCTCCCCGACGAACTCCACCCCGACGCCGCGACCCACCGCCGTATGGGCGAACGCTTCGCCGGGCTGGCCTTCACCCCTGGCGGCCCGCTCGCCGTCACGGGTGGCTGAACGGCACAGGTGTGGGGCTGCCAGGGCCGCGGGGATGCCCTCGTGCGGCCCCGGCCGGGGTCAGCGGGGGTAGATGGTGTAGACCCCGCCGGCCATCCTGGTGCAGTGGCCGCCGTTGCCGATGCCCTCGCGCACCCAGATCGTGCGCACGCTGGACGCGAACGTGTAGCCGCCCCCCGGGCCGATGCTCTTCCCGTCGGCGCTGCTCGTGTAGACCCACTCGTCGCGGGTGCCGCCGTCGGCGTACTTGGCGTGGATCTGTACGCAGGCGGCATGGCCGTCGCCCTTGACGCTGTCCCGCAGCCATCCGTCGACCATGACCCGGCCGTTGTCCAGAGGCCCCTCGTGTCCCGTGGCCGAGGCGCCCTTGATGTTGGACGCGTGGTGGTTGGCGTTCCAGCCCAGGAACGGTCCGCCGAGGACTGTCGTGTGCGGGTTCATGCCGTCGGTGCCGGCCTGGGCCGAGGGTGCGGCGAGCAGACCGGCGCCGAGTGCCGCAGCCGTGGCGGCGAGTACGAGATGCTTGCGCATGATGGGAGTTCCTTTCCCCGTGGTAGGTGCGACGGCCTGTCGGTCAACCCGGCCGCCGTGCTTGCCTCCACGACTCTGTGCCGACGGCCGACCCCCACGCCACCGTCCCGTGGCCGGCCGGATGAGCGCGGGATGTTCCCCTCACTGTCCTGCGGGAACACCACGGGGTATGGCGACGGGACGGGACGGCGGGACGGGCCGTGAGACATCGGGGAGGGGCCGTGAGACGTCGGCGGAAGCACCGTACGGCGCCCGGGACGCGCCCAGCCTGGTGAGGGTGCGCTGATGGGCCGTTGGCAACCGCTTCCTGACGACCTGTCGGCTCAGCGCCGCAGGCTGACCGAAGAACTGCGCCTCCACAAGGATCGTTCGGGCCTCAGCCTTGCCTCGCTCGCCGCGAAGACCGCGTACAGCGCCACCTCCTGGCAGCGCTACCTCAGCGGGCAGGCGATGCCACCCTGGCAGGCCGTCGACCTGCTCGGCAGACTGGTGGAGGCGGACCGGGCGACGTTGCGCGTCCTGTGGGAATCGGCCGTGTCCGGCGAGAACGCGGCGCCACCTGTCGACGACACGGCCGCACAGGGCCACCGTCGCCGTGCTCCGCGGACGACGGCCATCGTCGTCGTCGCGGGCGCGCTGCTCACCGTACTCACGCTCGGATACGTCTGGTCCGGCGGCTCGCACGCGCGGCCCGTACCGCGGGGTGCGCCAGGGGACGCACCTGTCTGGCCCTGGCCGCTGCGCTCCGCCGGAGCCGTGTCGGCGCTCACGGACTGCCAGGGTCACCGGTGCCAGGGCAGGGATCCGTACCGGGAGGGGTGCGACCGGGACGCCACGGTGGTTCACGCGTTGCGCGCCTACGGTGGGCTCGTGACCCTCCGATACAGCCGGGTCTGCCGGGCCGTTTGGGCACAGACCGATCCGGTACGGGGCACGGCGCGCCTGCTCGTGGCGGGCCCGGGGGTCATGGTGCTGACCGCCCGAAGCGGCGCCTCGCGCACGCCGATGGTGTCCGCGGTGCCGGACACGGCGCGGGCCTGCGTGGTACGCGCCGGCCACCAGCTCTGTGTGACGTCGCGTGAGAGCTGGGCGGATCCGGTCACCGTCGGCACACCACGAGGGTGACCGCGTCCGAGCGCAGCCCGTCGAAGTGCCCGGCGTCGTAGACCTCGTACACCCCGCCGCGTCCGCGGCGCAGCGGCAGATCGTACTTCTCACCGCGGTAGACGGTCCACGGCGGCGCCTGGACGAGCCTGTGGCCCACGAACCCGTAGCTCGCAGGGCCGACGATGCCGTCCGGGGACAGATCGTGATTGCCCTGCCAGATCCTGGTCGCGTCGCTGCTCGTGGTGTCGTACCGGCAGGTGATGCCGGACCTGGGCACATAGCCGTCGGCCCACAGCACCGACTGCCAGAGTCCGACGAGGTCGCTGGGCGCCACCCGCCCTTCCTCCAGCCGACGTTGGCCCTGCCAGTCGTCGGCCAGGGCCCCGAAGCCGGTCACATAAGTGGGGCCGCCGGCCGGTAGCCGGCCCGCGCCCGTCGCCACCAGCAGCAGTGTCGCCGTGGCGGCCGTCGCCGCCGTCCGCCGGAGACCACCGGCTCGGACCCGCCTCATACAGCGGGCATACCCCGCCCGCGCCGACCCCGCACCTGTCGCCGTACCTACCTCCGTGGCGGGGTGCTTCGCTTCTGGAACCGTGAAATGGCGCGACGAGTCCCCCTCAGGGGGAGACGGACACAGGGAGGGATGGGCATGGCCGACTGGAAGCCGTTACCGGACGAACTCGACCTGGACACACGCAACCTCGTCGAACAGCTGCGACGCCTCAAGGACCGCAGCGGCCTCAGTCTCGTGGCGCTCGCGGACCGCACCCTGCACAGCAAGTCCTCCTGGGAGCGCTATCTCAACGGCAAGACGCTGCCGCCGAGGCAGGCCATCGAGTCCCTGGTCCTGATCGTGGGCGCCGACCCCGACCGCCTGACCGCACTGTGGTATCTGGCCGAACAGAGTTGGAGTTGCCGGGAGACGGCAGGGCCCAAGGCCCGGCGGCCCGAACCGGCGGCCACTGCCAACGGCACCGGCACCGGCACCGGCACGGCCGCCGCACCACGCGGCGCACGGATCCGCAGGGCCGCGATGTCCGTCTGGTCCACGCGCCGCCGGACCGCAGCTGCCGCGGCCGTACTCGTCGCGGCCGGCGCCGTCCTCGTCGGGCTCCGGGCAGTCTCGGACAACGGCCCCACTGCGCACTCGCCGGACCGTCCGAACCGGCTCGCCGCCGGTGGCACATCCGGCACCGCGCCGCTCGACACCACCTGCTTCGAGGACAGTTGTACCGGCAAGGACCCCAAGCAGGCACACTGCGCCGACGCCTGGACGGCGGCCTTGGGCAGGACACACGGCGTCTACGTGGAACTGCGGTACAGCGACGCCTGCAAGGCGGCCTGGGCCCGCATCAGTTGGGGAAGGACCGGCGACATCGCCGAAGTCGTCGCCGTGAGCGGCGCGCGCCGCCACGACAGGGTGCACTACGACACCGACGTGTACAGCCCGATGGTCGCCGCCGACACGCCTTCCGACGCCAAGGCCTGCACCACCCTCACCTCCGGAGCCCACGACTGCACCGACCCGGGCGGCACGATCCATCTCACCGAGCCCCCCGAACCGACCCCCTGACCAGCGGGGCCGCCGTTGGCCGCCGCCCGGCCACGGACCACCACCGGGGACACCGGAGCTCGCCCTGACGAAACCGCGCCGGCTCCGCCAAGGCGAGCTGAATCACTGCGGGTTACCGAACGGCCCGCCGCACGCACGTCGTCACCGGATGACCGTCAGCTCGTGTGTCCTGCGCGTCGGGCTGCGGGTGACAGCGGCATGCCGAACGTGGTGGCCGGGCGAAAGGAGCGGGTCAGCGGGTCGTGGTGACCCGGTGCTCCTTGAGGGCGCTGCAGTTGGATCCGGTGACCTGCACGTACACGTTGGCGATGTTGCCGCCCCAGTCGACGCAGTACGCCTTGCCGTAGACGGAGGCCGGGCCGGCGTACGACGTGTACCGCCCGTAGTCCTGGGCCCCCTCGTCGGTGGCGCCGACGTAGATCCATGCCGACATGTCCTTGAGCGCGCCCGGGGTGCTGCGGATGGTCGCGACGCAGTTCCTGCCGTTCGAGGCGTTGTACGTGAGGTAGACGGTGCCCAGCGATCCGACAGGGGCCGAGTTGACGGTCCGGTAGCTGCTTCCGCAGACCTTCTGCGGTGTGGTGTTGGCCGCGGCGGAGGCGGGTGCCGTCATCGCGGTCGCAGCCCCGACCGACAGGGCCGCCAAAACGGCACCAGTCATGACGGATCGGTTGAATCGCATATTTCCCCCTTGTAGTTGTTGGAGTTGGTTGCTCCTGTCTGGTGTGACCCGCGACGCGTTCGGATGGTTGTACCCGTCCGCGAAAGACGCCGGATCCGGGTGGGGCGGCCCGGCGTCTCCGGCAGCGCCGTTGCCGGTTCGGACGCGGCCGGCGGTGGTTCGCGGCGAACACCGGTGCGCACGGCCTGCGTTGGGAAAGTCGTGCGGGGAAGGAGTCGACGCTCCTTCCCCGCACTCATGACCACGGGCCGCACGGGCGATGCCCCGCATCCCGTGATGGATCAGGTCACCGGACGATGACCTGGGCGCTGCCCGTGACGCCACCGGAGGTCACCGAGACGGTGACGGTGCCGTGGCGGTGGGCGATCAGGGCTCCGGTGGAGGGATCCACCGACGCCACCTTCGGGTTGCTGGAGTTCCAGACGTGGGACGCCGGGTCCGCGATCGGGATGGTGAGCGGTGCGATGTTGTCGCCGGCGATCTGGTCCCCGGTCGCGGTCAGGGTGATGTGGTCACCCTCGGCGAGCGGGTCCTTGGGGCCCTTGACGGTGATCGACGCGAGGGCGGGCTCGACCGAGTACTGCAGGTCGCCGTCGTCACCGATCCGGACCAGGCCGAAGTGGTAGATGCCACCCTGGTCGGCCGGGGCATAGGCGGGCATGCCGAGGTCCGCGAAGGCGAACTGCGGGATGCCGCCCTCGGCGGTCGTCACGCTGCGCCCCTCGGGGTCGAGGATCTGCTCGGAGAAGCCGCGGGCGTGACCGTACATCATGATCACGTGCTGCTTCGGGTGCGTCTCCTGGAAGCGCTGCACCAGCCTCAGGTACATCCGCGCCTCCCACCGGTCCGTGAACTGGCTGTTCGCGGCAGGGTGTGGGTCGTACGCCGGCATGTGCGTGATGACCAGGACGTCCTTGGCGGTGGCGTCCGTCAACTGCTGGACCAGCCACGGGTACTGTTCGCCCTCCGGGTCCTGGAACGGGTCCGAGGACTGCAGGCTGCCGTGCGAGTTGTCGGTGACGATCATCCGCGCCGCACCCTGGGAGTAGCCGTAGTGGGTGTCGCCGAAGGTGTCGCTGTAGTTGCCGTTCTCTGCGTCGGCGCCCTGGGTGATCTCGTGGTTGCCGACGATGTCGCGCTCGGGGACACCGAGGGCGTCCATCTTGGACTTGGCGAACTGAAGGTCCGCCGGCTTGCCGTCGTCGGACATGTCGCCGAGGAACTGGGCGGCGTCCGGCCGGGCCTGCGGGGAGAGGGTGGGCAGCCTCTTGGCGATGGAGTCCATCACGTTGCTGCTCACGGAACCGGGGTCGCTCGCGAGCAGGTGAGCGTCGTCACCGGTGAGCAGGGTCGCGCCACGCTTGGCGAACCGGGCGGAGTCCTCTTCGAACTTGAGCCACGACGGGTTCTTCGGGATCGCCCTGTACTCGGGCTCGACGACCGGTCGCGGCGAGTACAGCGCCTGCAGCCCGGCGACGTTCAGCGAACCGGTGTACGTGGTGCTGGGGCTGATCGCCAGGAAGTCGAGGTAGCTGACGGTCAGCGGGAACTTCATGCCCGCCGGCAGCTGGGCGACCGCCAGTCGCCAGCCGTCGGACGTGACGCCGGTCAGATACAGGGGGGTGTTGGCCGTGCCGTCGACGTTGATGTACTTCTCGGCGAGCTGGAGGCCGTCGGGGCCGCCGCCCTTGATCCACACACCGATGCCGGTGGGGACCTGACCGTCGTGGGTGTCGGTCTTCAGCGTGACCTTCGGCGCCAGCACGAGCTGCTTGACGCCCGCGCCGGCCGGCATCGTGTAGTCGAGGCGCAGCGAACCGGACTCGGTGGACTCCGGCGGGACGACGCCCGGGTCCGCGCTCAGCGTGGCCGGCTTGCCGGTGGTGTTGTTGCTGAGCCGCCAGACGTCCGTGCTGGTCATCGGGTCGACGACCTGGGTGACCCGGCCGACCGCGATCGACGTGGTCGTGGTGGTGCCGGCCACCGTGGCGCTGACCTCGGCGAGACCGCCGTGCTCGGTGTCCGAGGTGAACAGGCCGTGCGCGTCGACGGTTCCCAGGTTGTCCGGGGTGACCTTCCAGGTGGCGGCCTCGGCGGGGATCCGTACCGCGTCCCCGCCCTTGACGGTGCCGGACAGGGAGAGCTGCTGGGTGGCGCCGTTGTCGAGGTCGGCCTGGTCGGGAGAGACCGTCAGGGACTGCAGTTTGCTGACGACCTCGAGCTTCTCGGAGGTCGTGACCCGGCCGTCGGAGGCGACGATCCGGCCCCTGCCGGTGCGACGCGGAGTCAGCTTGCCGTCCTCGTAGGCGGCGAGGGACGAGGGCTCGATCCGGACCTTGACCCCGCCCGCCGCCGGGTTGGAGAACCGGTCCAGCGCGTGCACCGGAACCGGGATGGCGCCGCCGGCGACGGTGGTGACCGTCTCGCCACCGTTCACCACGACCTTGACGGCGTCTCCGGCTTCCTTGGCGGTGGTGTAGAAGAAGATGCCGTTCGCGACCGGGCGCTCGGTGTTGCCGGGCTGGTCGGAGGGGGTGTTGACGACCTCGGCCCGATCGGAGCCGGGGGCGCGGCTGACCATGCCGGTGGAGCCGCCGCCGTCGAAGAGCATGGCGGTCCAGGCGCCGTGGGCGACCATGTAGCCCGCGGCCTGCTCGGGCGTCACACCGAACGCCGAATCGGCGCCGCCGTGGCCGTCGATGGCGACGACGACGGTGTGCTTGCCGTCCTTGGTGATGCCGACCGCGGTCTCCGGGTTGGCGCCGCTCGGCGGGGTGCCCGTCGGGTCGTTGTAGACCTTGCCGTCCTTCACCAACGTGTCGACGCCGCTGACCAGCTGGGTGACATCGTTATCGGGGGAGAGTTGGGCCGCGATGCCCACCGCGTCACCCGTGTGCAGGCTGTCGCCCAGCCACTGTCCGCCGTTCCCGGCGCCGAGCAGACCGAGCTGATCGGAGGTCAGCCGCGGCACGGTGGTGACACCGGTCCGCACGCTGTCGACGACGAAGCCGCCGGTGGTGGTGTGGCCGAGGACCAGCGTGGAGGGCTGGGGCAGGCCCGGGGTCTCGCCGAGGTCGGGGGTGACTTCGGTGACGCCGCCGGACGCCGCGTCGTTCACGGTGTTCACCGACGTGAGCGGGCGGGTCGCGGAGCCGGCGGTGATCGTCCCGGAGAAGGTCTCCGGGCCCATCACCATGGTGCCGTCGGGCTTGACGCCCAACTGGGACGCGAAGCCCGGCTTGGGGCTCTTGAGCATGTGCCCGTCGGAGACGACGCCACCGAGCGGGCGTCCGCTGGCGTGGATCTCGAAGTAGTCGCCGTTGACGCCGGCCACCGCGTGGGTGCGGTGGGCCATGGACGACGGGGTCTCGTCCTGCGGGTCGGTGACGGTGTCGCCGGCCTCGACCACGCCGACCCGGAGGTTCGGGTCGGACAGGTCGGCCTTGAGCACCTGGATGTGCTGGCGGCCGCCCACGGTGTCGTAGGTCTCGCCGTAGTGCTGCAGACCGCGGGTGACGGTCTCGGCCGGTGTACGGGTGTAGTCCACCACCAGCGGCCAGTTCTCCGGCGTGTCCGGGAGCCAGTTCCGGTCGACCGGGTGGCCGTGCGAGGCCACGTCGGCGGTGGAACCGAAAGCGGTTCCCACACCGGTCACGGCACCGGCGAACGCCAGCGCCACCGCGGTTGCGACCGCGGTACGGCGTATGCCGGGTCCCGCAGGTCTCTTTGCGCGAAGTGTCATTGAGTTTTTCCTTACGAACGTGCGGACCGGTGGACACCGGTGCGCACAGCCACCGCACACCGTCTCGGCGGATCGCAGGTTTCCGCGCCGGAGGAAGCAGATGACCATCAGGAGCGTTTCGCTCCGGATCAGGTCAGGTTGTGTTCACCTTCATCTCCGCGCACCCGGAGCACCGTTCGCCGACCGACGGCAGTCCTGATGGGCGACCCCCGCATGGGCGTCCGGTCGGCCCGCGGCAACACCGTTCGGCGTCACGGCACTTGGGGATCAGGCCGGTGGACGATGGCACGCGCGGCGCCGATACGGTTTACGCCGCCGAGCGCCGCCCGTCATCACCGGATCGCGCATGGGTCCGTCAACGCCGGTGCGACTGCGGACGGGACGGATCCCCGGAACGCGGCTCGAACGCGCTCGGCTCCACGGGCGCGGGCCGCACCGGCCGGCGCACACGATCGCCGCGGCTCCAGTCGCCGTCGCCGAGGATGAGTACCGGGTCGAACATGACGATGACCGCCGCCACGAGGAGGAAGACCACGGGGCCGATGAGCATGGGCAACAGCAGTGAGGTGGGGGTGTGCCCGTTCGACGTGTGTCCGGCGCCGGTGTGGACGTGGACGCTCACCGCCGCCATGCCGGTGTAGTGCATGCCGGAGACGGCGACGCCCATGATCAGGCTGGCGCCGAAGGAGGGCAGGGAGCCGCGGATCGTGGCGGCGGCCCACAGAGCGGCGGTCGCGGCCCCGACGGCGATCAGGACGGACAGTACGACGACGGGCACGTTGTAGTGCAGTTCGCCGTCGAGGTGCATGGCGGCCATCCCCAGGTAGTGCATGGCCGCAACTCCCAGGCCTGTCACCACACCTGCGGCGGCCAACGGTACGGGTGCGGCACCCCGGTAGCCGACGATGAACACGCCGACGCTGACCACGACGATCGCGACCACCAGACTCAGCACCGTCAAGGGCACGTTGTAGGTGATGGCCGTCTGCTCGACCTGGAAGCCGATCATCCCGATGAAGTGCATGGTCCAGATACCGCAGCCCAGGCAGGCGGCGCCCAGGGCCAGCCAGGCGGGCTTGCGTCCCTGGGCGTAATGCAGGGTCCGGGCCACACAGCGCAGCCCCAACGCGGCACCCAGGCAGGCCATGACATAGGCGGCCACGGGCGTGACGATCCCGTAGCTGAAGCCGTCGACGGTGCCGTTCATATGTGTATCTCTCCAGAAGCATCCGTGTTCTTCGTCATACGGACGATCAGATATATGCGATCACTGACGAGTGCGACAAGGTGTCACCGCGAGAATTAGATGAACGTTGCACGACTGCGGAGCCCCGGAGCGCCGCAGGACACGCCCCCCGTGGGTTCTCGATGGCGCGGCGAGCGCCACGGAAGACCAGGGCCCACCGCCGGTTCACCGAGGCGCGCGGACACGACGCCGGGAGGGAACGGCCTTCGGGCGAACGAGCGCCTCACGCGGCCCCGGGTTCGATGCGTCGGCCAACGTTTCGGCGGCCGAGCCGGGTACGACGTCCTGGGCATGCTCCTGCGACAGGCGCGTCGCTCCCGTTCCCATTTTCGTCCAGGACCCGAGCCGGTTTGGACGGCATCACGCGCACGGTCGATGCCGTCCACGCTGGTGAGGTCCGGCAGCCAGGCGGTGTCATCGGCCGGCGGGACTTCGTATCTTCGCTCCGTCTCTCGCTTCGGACTGTTGATACGAGGCGCGCGATTTCCGGTGCCTGGACGATCGACGTGCCGGAACGATCGACGTGCCGGGACGTCACTGATCCCGGCAGTCCGAAAGGGGAGACGGGCTGCCGGGATCAGAGACGTCGGTACACGAACCTGCCGTGGTGCTACTTGGGCTTGACGGCGTCCTTGGCCTTCTCCTTGGCCGCGCGCAGGTCACCCTTGGACTCCTCGGCGCGCCCCTCGGCCCGCAGGGACTCGTTGCCCACCGCACCACCGACGACCTTCTTGACCTTGCCCTTGGCCTGCTCGCCCTTGGCCTGAGCCTTCTCGTCCGCAGCCACAACCACTCACACCCTGTCGTATTCGAGAAATGATTCCCCCTCCGTCTCACCCGGTACGCCGCCCCCAAACCCGGAAAGTTTCCACAGGGAAAACATCGATCCCGCCACATCCGGACGTGCTGGAAAATTCGATGTGTAGCACCCCGAGCGCAGGGCACCCGGCGTTCCGAGAAAACGTCACCGAATTCGATGGCGCCTGTACAACCCCGCATTTTCTGACGGCGGGGAAGCGAAAAATATCGAAGAAGGAGCCGTTTTATGAGCGACAACATCTGGGGCTACCAGCCGACCACCGGCCACGCCGCGGGCACCGACCTGATCGGCTACAAGGTCGAGGCCACCGACGGCAGCATCGGCAAGGTCGACAAGCACTCCGACGACGTCCACTCCTCCTACCTCGTCGTCGACACCGGCGTATGGATCTTCGGCAAGCACGTCCTGCTGCCCGCCGGCACCGTGACCACGATCGACCAGGCCGAACAGAAGATCTACGTCGCCCTCACCAAGGACCAGATCAAGGACTCCCCCGAGTTCGACAAGGACAAGCACATCGGCGACGCCGGCTACCACGAGCAGGTCGGCACCTACTACCAGAACCACCGCCGCGCCTGACCCCACCGCACCACCCCACGAGCGGGGGCCGGCCGGAGACCCTCCGGCCGGCCCCACCTCTCGTCCGACGGCGCGGTGGCAGTCCGGTCGAGCCAGGTGGGCGCGGCCGGTCCCGGGGGTCAGAAGGCCGCTTGACGTTCCGTCACGGCAGGCGGAGCGCGGTGACACCGCTCCGCGGTGTGTCGGCCAGCGGCAGCCGGGCGGTGACGCGCTTGCCGACCGCTTCCCGTTCGACCTCGAGGTGCCAGGCCACGGCCTTGACGATTTCCAGACCGTGCTGGCCGATCCTGCCGGGGTCGGCGGTCCGGGCGCTGGGAACGGTGGGATCGCTGTCCCAGACGGCTACGTCCACGATGTCGTCGGCGATCCGAAGGTGCATCAGCGTCGGACCCGGCGCGTACTTGCGGGCGTTGGTGACCAACTCGCTCACGACCAGCTGCGTCAGATCCAGGACACGGGCGGACACGGTCAGACCGTGCGCGGTACGCGCCTGCTCCAGAAAGGCCACGGCGAGATGGCGGGCGTAGGCGATACTGCCGTCGTCGTCACCCAAGGCGTAACTCGCCTGTATCGGGGTGCCATGCCCCACACCGTGCTCATCGCCGGTCTGGGCTCCCATCCCGACTCCCTCGTTCCCCGTCTGTTACAGCCCTCGTGTACCCGTCACTCAATCACGTAATCACAACGTGCTCTTCGACACAGCCGTTCAGCTGCATCCGTCCCAGGCGTTGGGGCACAATCTCCACGCGGCGGACCGGGCAGACCTTGAGCGCGAACGAGGGAGACAGTGACCAGCACCCAGGGAACGGACAGGCCGGACCGGCTGTCCGTCGAAGAACACACGGCGAACGGAATCCGTGTCGTGACGCTGGGCGGCGAGATCGACCACGACGTCACGGACGCCCTTCGCGGCATCGTGCTGCCGGCCGAGGGCCAGGACCCGCCCCGCACCGTGCTGGACCTCAGCGCCGTGACCTTCATGGACTCCAGCGGAATCAACGTCCTCGTCTCCGCCCACCAGGCCGCCGATGACGCCAACGGGTGGCTGCGCATCGCCTGCGCTCAGGGACCCGTCCTGCGCGTCATCCAACTCGTCGGCCTCGACGCCGTCATCGCCTGCCGTCCCACCGTCGAACAGGCCCTGGACAGCTGACCGTCCGTTCGGTGCGCGAGTCGACAGCCGGGTTCTCGAGCATCGTCCCAGCGATGTTCCAGCGCTGCGCCGCGGACCGGAAGCACGGTCGGGGCGCCGGGCGGAGCGTCAGCGGCGCAGCGACTTGATGGCTTCCTCGATGGTCGGGGAGAGGGTGAAGAGCTGGTCGAGTCCGACGATCTCGAACACGTGGGTGAGATCCGCGCTGAGTCCGGCCAGGGCGAGGGGCGATCCGGCGGCCTGGGCCCGCTGGTACGCCGTGACCAGGACGG
This sequence comes from Streptomyces sp. RPA4-2, assembly GCF_012273515.2. Taxonomy (NCBI): domain Bacteria; kingdom Bacillati; phylum Actinomycetota; class Actinomycetes; order Kitasatosporales; family Streptomycetaceae; genus Streptomyces; species Streptomyces sp. RPA4-2. Next base: position 9,638,801 of record NZ_CP050975.2, on the reverse strand, counting down.
TGAGGCCCGTGGAGTCGCAGTAGGTGAGCCCGCTCAGGTCGATCACCGTGCCGTCGGCCGTGAAGGCGGCGTCGTCCACCGCCGCGCGCAGTTCCGTGGCGGTGTGGTAGTCGAGTTCACCGGTCGCCGTGAGCACGGTGACACCGGAGGAGTGTGCCTTCGAGGCGGCGGTAAGGATGCGCTGTGTCACTGGAGCTCCTGGGCGGTCGGTTCGTTGCGGGGAGACGGGACGGAGAGGGCCAACAGAGCGGTGTCGTCGGTGACACCCGCGCCGAGGCCGCCGAGAAGTTCGTCGATGGCGGTCAGCAGCGCACCCGAGCCCCGGGGGCGAATCGCGGAGAGGTGGGCGATCAGTCCGGCTTCGCCGAGCATCGCCCTCGTCTCGGTGCGTGCCTCGGTCAGGCCGTCCGTGTACAGCAGCAGCGTCTCGCCGGCGGCGAGTCGCAGGCTGGCCGTCACGAAGTGCGGGTCGGGAAGCAGGCCGATGAGCTGGCCCCCCTTGGTGGAGACGGGATGGACGGCCCCGTCCGCGCGCAGGGCGAGGGCCGGAGGGTGGCCTCCCCCAGCCAGCGTGACGGCGAAGGACCCGCCCCCCTCGGGCTGGAGGACTCCGAAGACGGCGGTGCAGTAACGGGGGTCATCGCCTTGGTACTCGCCCTTGAGGACGGTGTCGAGATTCGCCAGTACCGCGCACGGATCGGGGTCGTATATGGCCGCGGCACGCAGCGTGTAGCGGGCCAGCGATGTCAGGGCCGCGGCCTCGGCGCCCTTTCCGCACACGTCCCCCAGGAAGAAGCCCCAGCGTCCGTCATTGAGGGGGAAGAGGTCGTAGAAGTCTCCTCCGACCTCGTCCGCCGAGGCGTTGTGGTACGAGGCGGCGACACCGAGCCCGGGAACCTCCGGCAGGGCGGGCGGGAGCAATGTGCGCTGGAGGGTGCGGGCCAGGCGTTCGGCGTCCTTGCGCATGCGGCGCTCGGTCGCGACGGTCCCGCTCACCGACAGCCGCAGTTCGAGTTCGTCCACCAGCAGGGTGGACAGGTCCTCGAGAGCGCTCATCTGCCGGTCGGTGGCCCTCCTGGGCCGGGTGTCCAGTACCTGGATGGTGCCCAGTCGCTCGCCGCCCGCGGTGACCACGGGTGCGGCGACGCAGAACCGTATGCCCAGCTCACTGTGGATCGGCCGGCCGATCACCGTACGGGCACGGGTGGACGTGTCACCGGCTGTGCCGGAGTGGTCGGGCAGGAGCGCGCGGCCCCACAGCTCCGGGGCGAAGCCGGGTCCGGCCACCCGGTCCGATCCGTGCGTCGTCCGAAACCACGCACCGTCGGTGCCGGTGACCGCTACCGTTGCCACGGGCGCGTCGAAGAGGGCGGCGGCCAGCGAGGCGACCCGCCTGAGGATGCTGTCGACGGCGGCCGCGTCCAGGCCGCCATAGCGCTGTGTGACGTCCGGGCACCGGGCTTTGCCCATCAGTGAGGTCATCGCTCGAGGAGAATGGGCGTCGTCCTGCACAGCCACCGCCGGCTCCTGTTCGTCCCCCACGCCCATGGTGAGAGTGGCTGTCCTATCCTACGGATTGCGCCACCGCACCACGGCCGTGGCGGCGACTTCCAGGGGACTCCGAGCAGGCGAACGGGGCGAGGGCGGCGCGGTCGTGAGGGTTCTTCGGACGTGCTACCGCGCATGACGGTGTCGGCAGACAGGAACGAGGGGATGTCGAGTGGGCACCGAGAAGCCCGGGCGTGAGGCACGACGGACGGCGGGGATCGATGTCTTCGCCGCCGACAGCGAGGTCGGTCGTGATCTCGCCTTGGTGGACTGGGAGGCGACGCCGCTCGGACCACCGTCCGGCTGGCCGCAGAGCCTGCAGACGGCGGTGAGCATTCTCCTGTCGTCACGTTTCCCCATGTGGATGGCGTGGGGCCCGGAACTGACGTTCTTCTGCAACGCCGCCTACCGGAGTGACACGCTGGGCGGGAAGTACCCGTGGGCCCTGGGGCGGTCGGCGCGCGAGGTGTGGGCGGAGATCTGGCCGGACATCGGCCCGCGGATCGACACGGTGATGACCACGAGCCGGGGCGACCTGGGACGAGGCGCTGCTGCTGTTCGTGGAGCGCTCGGGCTTCCCCGAGGAGTCCTACCACACCTTCTCCTACAGCCCCCTGCACAATGACGACGGCCGCGTGGTCGGCATGCTGTGCGTGGTCAGCGAGGACACGGAGCGGGTCATCGGTGAGCGGCGGATGGCCACGCTGCGCGATCTCGGATCCGATCCCAGCGTGGTGCGTACCGAGCAGGAGATGCTGGCCTTCGCCGGCCGGCAGCTGGAGCACAATCCGCAGGATCTTCCCTTCACCCTGACGTACCTCTTCCAGGAGGACGGGTCCGCCCGGCTGGCGGCCTCGACCGGAGTGCGCGCGGGCGATCCCGTGGCTCCGCGGACACTGTCCGCCGACGACGCTCAGCCGGTGTGGCCCGTCGCCGAGTTGCTCCAGGGCCAGGCGGTGCTGATGGATCTCGATACCGTCCCGTCCACAGCCCTGCCGGCCGGAAGCTGGCAGGAACCCCCGACGCAGGCCCTGGTGGTGCCGCTGTTGCAGCCCGGCAGCGCTCCGTACGGATTCCTCGTGGCGGCGCTGAACCGCTACCGGCCGCTGGACGGCGGTTACCGGGGCTTCGTCGAGCTGGCCGCGGGTCACATCGCGGCGGGTATCGCCAGCGCGCGCAGCTACCAGGCACAGCAGCGGCGCGCGGAGGTACTCACGGAGCTGGACCGGGCCAAGACCACGTTCTTCTCCAACATCAGCCACGAGTTCCGCACCCCGCTCACCCTGATCATGGGCCCGGTGCAGGAACTGCGCGGCAGGCTGGCCGAGTCGGACCCACAGGTGCGGGAGGAACTGGAGGTCATCCACCGCAACGGGCTGCGGCTCGGCAAGTTGGTCAACAGTCTGCTGGACTTCTCGCGTATCGAGGCCGGCCGGATGCAGGCCCAGTACGAGCCGGTGGATCTGGGCTCGCTGACGGCCGAACTCTCCAGCGTCTTCCGCTCGGCCGTCGAGAAGGCCGGGCTGACCTTCACGGTCGACTGCCCGAGGCTCGGCAACCCGGTGTACGTCGACCGCGCGCTGTGGGAGAAGGTGATCCTCAACCTCCTGAGCAATGCCCTGAAGTTCACCTTCAGCGGTTCCATCGAGGTGGGGCTGCGCGGCGACGGCCGTGAGGCGGTGGTGACCGTCACGGACACCGGCATCGGTGTCCCGGCCCACGAGATGCCGCGCCTGTTCGAACGTTTCCACCGCATCGAGAACGCCCGCTCCCGCTCCGACGAGGGCAGCGGCATCGGTCTCGCCCTCGTGCAGGAACTCATCACCCTGCACGGAGGCACGATCACCGCGTCCAGCGCCGAGGACGAGGGCACCCGCTTCACCATTCGGCTGCCCTTCGGCACCGCGCACCTGCCGCCCGACAGCCTGGTCTCCGGCACGCAACGGGACGCGATACCCGCCGCGGCCGCCCCCTTTGTCGAGGAAGCCCTGCGCTGGCTGCCCGGAGAGCGGGCGGACACGGTCCCCCAGGACGTCAAGGAGCCGTCTGCCGTCACGTCCTCGGCCGGAGCGGACGCGGCCGCCAGGGTTCTGGTCGCCGACGACAACGCCGACATGCGCGAGTACCTCACCAGGCTGCTGACCGGAGCCGGATACGACGTGGCCACGGTCACCGACGGTGTGGAGGCTCTGGAGGCCGTACGCGCGCAGCCGCCGGATCTCGTCGTCAGCGACGTGATGATGCCCCGCATGGACGGACTCGCCCTGGTCACGGCGCTGCGCGCCGAAGCGCGCACCGCCGCCGTCCCCGTCCTGCTGCTGTCCGCCCGCGCGGGTGAGGAAGCCTCCATCGAGGGACTGCAGGCAGGCGCCGACGACTATCTCGTCAAACCCTTCGCCGCCGCCGAACTGCTAGCCCGGGTGCGCGGCAACCTGGACCTCTCGCGGCTGCGCAACCACCACGCCCGCTGGCGCACCGCACTCGTCGACTCCCTGCAGGAGGCGTTCTTCGTCTGCGACGAGCACGGCGCGGTCATCGAGATCAACACCGCGTTCAGCGACATCCTCGGCTACGGGCCCGAGGGTCTGCCCTACGCTCCCGTCCACCCCTGGTGGCCGGACGCCGAGGCGGACGCGGACGCCCACCGGCAGGTCGCCGAGGCCTTCTCCGGTCTGCTGGCCAAGGACCGGGGCAGCTACACCATCCCCGTCACGCACCGCGACGGACACCGGCTGTGGGCGAGTGCCTCCTTCAACCAGGCGCAGGACCCGGACACCGGACGCACCGTCACCGTGGGGACCTTCCGGGACGTCACCGCGGAGCACTACGCCATCCAGCGGGAGACCGCTCTGGCCGCTCTGAGCATGCGCCTTTCCCAGGCCACCAGCCTTCCTCAGGCTCTGTCGGGAGCCCTGGAGGAGTTCGAGGCCCTGTGGCGCGCCGAGCGCGTCGTCGGCGTCGTGTTCTCCGCGGATCAGGGACCGCGACTGACCGGCTCGGACACGCCCTTGACCTGGAACACACTGGACGAGTCCCGGCGGGCGGCGCTGACCGCGCTGCGCGACGGCCCGACGCTGACTCCGCTCGCGAACGCCACCGGTGCCGGGATCACCCTGGAACACCCTGACGGTCCGCTGGTCATCTGGCTCGATCTGCATCAGCACCGGCCGTTCACGGACCAGGACCAACTCCTGCTGTCACTGCTCGGCGGGCACCTCTCCCAGAGCCTCGCCCGCGCCCACCAGATCGATCAGCAGCGGGAAACCGCTCTGGCTCTGCAAAGGGCCATCCTCGGCCCGTCCAAGCTGCCCGAGGGCTTCGCCGTTCGTTACGAGCCCGCCGCCCGCCCCCTGGAGGTCGGAGGCGACTGGTACGACACCATCGCCCTGCCCAACGGCCGGATCGGAATCGTGGTCGGCGACTGTGTGGGCCGTGGTCTGGAAGCCGCCACCGTGATGGGACAACTGCGCAGCGCCTGCCGGGCCCTGCTCCTCCAGGACTCGGATCCCGGCCGGACGCTGATGGCGCTTGACCACTTCGCGGCCGGCGTACAGGGCGCCCTGTGCACCACCGTCTTCTGCGGAGTGCTGGACCCGGAGACCGGTCACCTCACCTACTCGAGCGCCGGGCATCCCCCCGGCATCCTGGCGCACCCCGACGGCACCACCCAGCTCCTCGACGGCGGCCGGTACGCTCCGCTCGCCGTACGCCCCGGCGCCCAGCGGCCGCAGGCCGAATGCACCGTGCCCGCCCGTGCCACCCTGCTGCTGTACACCGACGGCCTCGTCGAACGCCGTCGGCGCCCGCTGACCGCCGGCATCGACCAGGCGGGAGAAGCCGTCCAGGACGGCCGGGAGACCGCGGTCGACGAGCTGGCCACCGAGGTCATGACACGCCTCGCCCCGGCGAACGGCTACGACGACGACGTGGCTCTCCTGCTCTACCGTCACCCCGCTCCCCTGGAGTTGACGTTCCCGGCCGAGTCGGAGCAACTCGCCCCCGTGCGCAAGGCCTTGCGCACCTGGCTGGCCAAGTGCGACCTCCCGCCCCACACCGCGCAGAGAGTGCTGGTCGCCGCGGGGGAAGCCTGTGCCAATGCCATTGAGCACGGTCACCGTCACGCCCCGGGACAGACCGTGCGGTTGCGCGCCGAAGCCCTCGTGGGCAACCTGCGGCTGACCGTCGCCGACACCGGACGCTGGAAGACCCCGCAGCCCGAAGCCAACGCGCACCGCGGCCGTGGAGTGGCCCTGATGCGAGCGATGATGCAGCAGGTCACCATCACCCCTGGCCCAGTGGGCACCACCGTCGACATGCACACGAGGATCTCCTGATGATCACACCCCTCACCCTCACCCCAGGGCACCGGCCGGACGGAACCGCGTTCCTCAAAGCCACCGGTGAGATCGACATGAGCAACACCGACGCGCTCGCCTCCGCGCTGGAGAACCTGCCGGGGCGCGTCGTCATCGACCTCACCGGGATCGACTATCTCGACAGCGCCGGGCTGAGCGTCCTGTTCGCCCACGCGGACCGCATCGAACTCATCACCGCCCCGCTGCTCACGCCCGTCCTGACGTTCTCGGGACTCGCCGACCTGACCACCATCCAGGAGGCGTGACCTCCCTGGGCAGCGTGGACGGCGCGCGCCGCACAGGCGGGCGCGGAGCCGTGGTACGCGGCCTCCGGGTCACGACCGCTTCGTCCCGAGGCGCAGGTCGACCTCCTTCTCCTGGTCTCCGGACGCCGTGCCCTCCTCGTGTACGGCGAACGCGGCCCTCAGGGCTTCACCGACCTGGTCCACGGCGACGTAGCCGCCCTGCAGCGTGGCGGTGAGCGAGCCCTCCAGGGGGGTCGGCCCGGTGGGTATGCGCTCCTGCGTCGGCACGAACTCGGCGGTCCACACGGCAGGATGGTCCCCGGGCTGCTCCTGGGGCACGGCGTCCGAGGGCCGGTCGATGGGGAACGCCGTCCGCAGGACGTCGAAGACGGTGGCCGCGTCCTCCTTGGACGCTCCGGTGAGGGACACAGTGACCATCGGGGTCACACTCCTTTCTGCTGAGGTTCGACGGCGCGATGCGGGTCCTCGGCGCAAGCGCCGTCGGCCGCGAAGACCCCGTGGCGGCTGCGTCCGCCCGGACTCCCGCCGCGCGCGGAGCGGTCAGGCCGGCGGTTCGTCGGGCACGGGCTGCGCCGGGTGTCGGCTGCCGGAGTGCGGCGCGCCCCTCCGGCCGGTGCCCGCCTCGTCCGTGTCGGGAATCTCCGGATCGGGCTGCTCGTCGTCGGCGGCGGCCCGCGCCGGGTCGCCGACGACGTCCCAGGGGTCCTCGTCGGAGGTGGCCTGCTGATCGGGCAGGTCCCTCGGTATCGGCTTCGACGACGGTCCCCCGCTGTTCCCAGGGGCTTCCACGCGACGTTCACTCATGGCGATCTCACTTCCTGGCACGGGGACGGCATGGCACGCAGGTACCCCTGCGGCCGTCGATGATGCCGCGAAGGGGTCGCCTCGGAGCTGGTCAACTGCTCGGCCGACCGGGCCGGCAGCGCGCCTCCGGTGCCATGATGATCGCCGTCGGCGGGTGGCCGCTGGATGATCGGCGTCGGCGGGTGGCCACTGAATGATCGCCGTCGGCGGGTGGCCGCTGGTGGAACGTCCGGCCCGCCGGTGTCCACCGATCACCACTGATGGATCCGCCTCACCCACCGTCCCGACACCCTGACGTCCACGGAACCCGCCGAAGGAGTGCACGTGGAAGACCAGAGTCAGCAGGATCCGGCGAGCCCCGAGGTGCGGGCGCGCATCCTGGGCAGCTTCGACCCAGCAGCACGGTTACTTCCACGCCGGCGCCACCAGCGCGACGTGAACAACCCCGCCCGATGACGTCCGGCCCGTCCGTCTCCGGGTGAGGCCGGACATCGCGGTCTCCCCCCTCGCTCGTTCGGGGCCTCCAGGTCCCCCTTGCGGTGATCGCCGCAAAGCAACACGTTCAGACACGACAAACGGCCAGGCAAAAAGAAAAGCGACAAATGTTGACGCTATCGACCAGCGCGCGTAGCTTCCGACGCAGTCGCCAGACAGCGCGAACTCGGCTGTCCGAAGGGCGAGTTGTAGCTCCACCCCCCTTGGGAGCACATATGCGCAGAAGAAGATCTGCCTCGTCGCGTCTCCACTCCCCGCACCCGGCCGGGCCGGCGCGCCGACTCGCACAGGCCCTGCTGTCCGTCGCCGCCGCCATCGGTCTGCTGGTCACCGCCCTGGTCGGCCTCCCCGGCGTCGCCCAGGCGGCGGGATCACAGCCCTGCGACATCTACGCCGGCGCCGGCACCCCGTGCGTCGCCGCCCACAGCACCACCCGCGCGCTGTTCTCGGCGTACAACGGACCGCTCTACCAGGTCACCCGCGCCTCCGACGGCGCGAGCACCGACATCGGACCACTGTCGGCCGGCGGCTACGCCGACGCGGGCCGGCAGGACACCTTCTGCGCGAACACCACGTGCAGCATCTCGAAGGTGTACGACCAGACCTCCCGCCACAACGACCTCTTCCCCGGCCCCGCGGGGACGGCCGGAATGGGCGCCGACCGGGGCGCGGACGCCAGTGAGCTGTCGGTCACGGCGGGCGGCCACAAGGTGTACGGGATCTGGATCTCCCCCGGCGTCGGCTACCGCTCGCACGGCGCCGCGTCCGGTGTCGCCGTGGGCGGGCAGCCCGAAGGCGCCTACATGGTCGCCAGCGGCACTCACGTCGGCTCCGCCTGCTGCTTCGACTACGGCAACGCGGAGTCCACACCCGCCGACACGGGCAACGGGCACATGGACGCCGTGTCCATCGCCACCACCTGCTACTTCGCGCCCTGCAGCGGCTCCGGACCGTGGGTCGAGGCCGACCTGGAGAACGGGATGTTCCAGGGCGACAACGGCTCCAACACCGCGAACAAGGGCAACAACAGCACGTACGTGACGGCTGTCCTCAAGAACAACGGTCAGACCACCTACGCCCTGAAGGGAGGCAACTCCCAGTCCGGCGGCCTGACGACATGGTGGGACGGCGCCCTGCCCTCCCGGGGCGGCTACCGGCCGATGCAGCAGGAGGGCGGCATCATCCTGGGCACGGGCGGCGACAACAGCAACTGGAACATGGGCACCTTCTTCGAGGGCGTCATGGTCGCCGGATATCCCACCGACGCTGCCGAGAACGCCGTGCAGGCGAACATCGTCTCCGTCGGCTACTCGGGCCAGACCAACGTCCCGAACGGCCCGCAGGGCACCATCACCGGTCCGGGCGGCCAGTGCGTCGACGTCAGCGCGGACGACACCGGCGTGAACGGCGCCGCCGTCGGCCTGTGGAACTGCCAGTCCTACGCCGAGGACCAGCACTGGACGCACAACGCGGGCGGCTCCCTCGGCACCATCGGCCGCTGCCTCGACATCATCGGCAACGGCACCGCCAACGGCACCCAGGTCGAGCTCTGGGACTGCAACGGAGCCGGTGGTCAGATCTGGCAGCAACAGGCCGACGGCTCGCTCCTCAACCCGCAGTCGGGCCGCTGCCTCGACTCCCCCGACGGCGCCACCGCCAACGGCACCCGCCTACGCGTCTGGGACTGCAACGGATCCACCGCCCAGAAGTTCGCACTGGGCTGAGCAACGCCTGGCACGTCTGCTCCTCGCACGACGCCGGGACGCCCGGCCGGATGAGAACGGTCCGGCCAGGCGGTCCGGCGGGAACAGCCGGAGCCGTGGACGACCACGCTCACGCCTCCCCCGTACACCCCTCCGCCATGCCGTGCCGGTTGCTAGTAGACGATCGGTCGTCTACTGTTTGGTTGACCGTTACACCAAGCCGCCGCGCTTCGGGCGTGACCATCCGGATCAGGCGGGCCACGCGCGCCCCGGACGATCGTTCTCCGCGTCGGCGCGCCCCACGCAGACAGGAGATCCCACCCATGCGTGTCGAGATCTGGACCGATATCGCCTGCCCTTGGTGCTACGTCGGCCGTGCCCGTTTCGGCCAAGGGCTCGCCGCCTTCACGCACCGCGATCAGGTGGAAGTGGTGCACCGGTCGTACGAGCTCAATCCACAGGCCGAGAACGGTGCCGTGCCGATCATCGAGGCGGTCGCTGCCCAGTACGGGCGCACGCGCGAGCAACAGGTCGCCCGAGAGGAGCAGGCCGCGGACATGGCGAGATCCGTAGGACTGGAATTCCGCGTCGGAGGGAGGGTCTTCGGAAACACCTTCGACGTGCACCGGCTCCTCCATTTCGCCAGGACTCGCGGCGTGCAGGACGAGCTGACGGATCTCGCCTTCCAGGTGAACTTCGCGGAAGAGCGTTCGATCTATGACACGGAGACCCTGGTGGACCTGGCCGTCGCGGTCGGGCTGAGCGGAACGGAAGCTCGGGAGGTGCTCGGCGACCCGGACGCGTACGCCGAAGAGGTACGAGCCGACGAGCGCCTGGCCGCCGAGCTGGGCGCCGGCGGAGTGCCCTTCTTCGTCCTGGACCGGCGTTACGGCGTCAGCGGCGTCCAGTCGCCCGAGGGGTTCACCCGGGCGCTGGAACAGGCTTGGGCGGGTCGGCCCGCGGCGCAGAGGTCCTGACGGACGCCGCGCGACGCCGCGAGGGAGCCCGCCCCGCTACCGGTCGCCGTTCTCAAGGAGCGCCTGGGCGCCTGGCGTCGTCACCGAGCGCCTTCATTGATCAACAGCTCGGGCCGGGGCGCGAGCAGCCGGGTCAGCAGCGGCAGGGCCTCTGCCGCGCCGTGTGCCCGCGCCGCGGGCAGGTGGGCGATCTCGGCCGGCAGTGCCATGCCCCCGCGCGGGACGGCCAGGACACACATGCCGGCGGCGGCCGCGGACCGGATGCCGTTCGGCGAGTCCTCGACCGCCAGACAACCGGACGGCGGGACGCCGACCTCGGCCGCCGCGCGCAGGTACGGATCCGGCGCGGGTTTGACCCGGACCACGTCCTCGCCGCACACGACGGCACGCAGCCCCGCCAGCAGGCCCAGCCCTTCGAGGGCCGCCAGGACGAAGCGGCGCGGACTCGCCGTGGCCACCCCGACCGGCCCATGCCGTCCGGCTTCGAGGACCAGCTCCACCGCCCCGGGCAGCGCCCGCACACGTCCTGCCGCGCATTCGTCGACCATCGCGGCAGCACAGGCTTCGACCACCTCGGCGGCGCCTACCGCACCGCCGCACAGGCCGGCGACGTACGACGCCCAGCTCCCGTTGCCGTGCAGCGCGGCGGTGTCCTCGGCGCGCCAGTGGTGACCGTGTCGGGCCGCGAAGCCCGCGCACACCCGCGCCCAGGCGTCCCCGGTGTCGATCAGCGTGTCGTCCAGGTCGAAGACCGTCGCTCGGAGCACGCGGTTCACGCCGTCGCCGTGCCCGAGGGCCGCAGCCGGTTCGCCAACTGCTCGATCGAGACCAGCGTGAGACCGTGCTCGTCGGCGAAGGCACGCAGCCGGTCGGCGCCGGCGACCGAACCGTCGTCCTCGCAGACCTCGCTGATCACCGCGACGGGCGACAACCCGGCCAGGCGCAGCAGATCGACGCCGGCCTCGGTGTGTCCACGCCGTTCGGCGACGCCTCCGGGGCGGGCCCGCAGTGGAAACACATGCCCGGGACGGATCAGCCGGTCGGGCCGGGTGCCGGGGTCGGCCAGTGTCCGCACGGTCAGGGCGCGGTCGGCGGCGGAGATCCCGGAGCCGACCCCGACCGCATCCACGGAAACGGTGTAGGCGGTCGTTTCGATTGTCGTGTCGGCTGCCGTTCCGGTTGTCGTATCGACGCCCGGAGCGGACGGGACCATCAGTGGCAGTTCCAGCCGGTCGGCGACCTCGGGGGCCATGGGCGCGCAGATGAGCCCGCTGGTCCAGCGGACGAAGAAGCCCATGGTCTCGGCGGTCGCGAACTCGGCCGCCATGACCAGGTCACCTTCGTTCTCCCGGTCCACGTCGTCGACCACGATGACCGGTCGGCCGGCCCGCAGATCGTCGACGGCGACCGTGAGCAGGTCCAGCGACTGTCGCACCGATGCTGACGTCACAGCGTTCAACCCTTCCTCGGAAAGTCCTTGCTGCGGATGCATCGGCGACCGAACAAACAAGCTTGAGAAATCTGTACGCCAACAGGCGATTCGTCAGACAAGCCGCGGTGGACCCCGGAGGTCCTACGGCACGGCCGAGGTGCGTGAGACCTTGCCCGCAGGCGTCACGGGAGGACCTTCAGCAACTCGGTGTTGCGGTCGCCCGCTCCGCCCGCCCATCCCTCCTGGACGCCCGCCCGCATACTGTCGGCGAGTCCGGGGGCGTTGTAGGCGATCTCCCGGTACAGCGACGCGAGGCCGACCGCCGAGAGATCGTCGAAGTCCGGTGCCGTGCGGTGCGGGGCGGCCGACTCGACGAGCGTGGTGAACAGGGACAGCGTCCCGTCCTTGTTGTCGACCAGTTCGAACAGCCGGGCGTGGTGCGGATAGTCGACGTGCGAGGCGGTGTTGACCTCCCAGAAGGAGCGGGCGGCCGTCGCGTGCGGGTGGGGGGTGATCCGGTTGACGTGGCTGTGACCGTTGATCCACGCGACCACGTTCGGGAAGCGGCTGAGCAGGGCGATGACCTCGGCGCCGTCGTGGCGCGGTTCGTCCGTACGGGCGGCGTCGGGGCGGCGGGTCATGCTCGGGCTGTGGTGGTGGCTGAAGACCAGGATGTGGGCGTCGTCGGCTCCGGGACGGCGGACGAGGCGGCCGTCCGCGTCGTAGGACCGGGAGCTGTGCGCGGCCAGGGTCTGTTCCAGCCAGCGCATCTGGTCATCGCCGAGTGACCCCTCGTAGTGGCCGCTGCGATACGTCGTGTCGATGCTGATCCCGATGACGTTCTCCGCGACCTGGAACGTGTAGTACATGCGGTCGCCGTCGAGGTGGTCCGGTGTGTAGCCGTGGCCCACCGGCCCGGCACCGGCGCGGTCGGGATCGAGATGCGCGGCCAGATAGTCGTGCGGGGTGAACAGGCGGCGCCGCTCGTCCGGCGTCACCGTCCGCGCGGAGGTGGCGTGCCTTTTCAGGATCGCCGTGAGCACCTCGCTCTTGGGATCGTCACCCGAACCGAGCGCCTTGGCGTAGGCGGCCGCGTCCGTGTCGGGGACCGACAGCAGTTTGCGGGAACCGACGGCGAAGTCACCGAGCGCGGGCGACAGGCAGCCGCCGGGCAGGTCGTCGTGGTTGCCGACCGTGGAGTACCAGGGGATCCGCAGGCCCGGGCTGGTCAGGGGGCGGGTCGCGGCTTCGAGGAAGCCGGGTATCAGCGGCAGTCCGCGCCGCTTGTCGAAGTCGCGCAGCGCCGGGTCGCCCGGGTGCCAGTACAGCGGAATCCCGGAGTTCTGGACGCCTTCGTACGTCTTGGGGTCCCCAGTGTTGGGGGTGATCCGTCCGCCGTTCATCAGCGTGAGGAACCACTCCAGCTCGATGGCGGAGTTGTTGTCGATGTTGTCGCCCGTGGTCATCACGAACGCCGGTGGCAGTCCCGAGTGCGGGCCGGCGCCGAGCGCGTTGACCTTCTCCACGAGCGCGACGGCGCCCGCGACGGTCAGTGCCTCCTGGGCACGCCACGCGGTGGGCGTGCGAGAGCGCAGGAACTCCGTGCGCAGCGGGTTCTGCACATCGGCGATATGCAGGTCGGTGAACTGCACGAAGCACGCGAGCGGAGTACGCCGGTCCGCGCGCCCGGCGCGGGGTGGAGCGATCTCCTCCCGTACGACCATGGGCCAGCCCGGGCCGGACTCCAGCCGCCGGTAGGTGCCGGTGTGCGGGGCTCCGCCGAGGCGCGCCGTTGTCTCCAGGGTGGTCGTCGCGTGCGGCGCGGGCCGCTGAGCGACGGCGCGTACGGCGGGCTCCACGGCGTCGGGACGGCGTTGCCGGGGCAGGAACGCTCCGGCCGATCCTGCCGCTCCGGCCGCCGCGACGGCGCCCGAGGCGAAAAGAAAACGACGGCGGTTGATGGTGGACTCGGGTTCGATCCCGGTCATGGGGCAGCCCTCCGGTGCCTCCGAGTGACTCACTGAGCGGAACCACTCATTCAGGCCCCAGGGACACAGGCGTGGCTTCGTGGTGAACGCCGCAAAAACAGCAGTTCCGGACCCTCCGGACGATCTTCGCGCTCGGGATCACCGTTCGGGGTGTCCGGCGCCGTGGTCGTCGACCGCGGCCGGACGACGTGCGAGCGCCGCCCGTCCCCGGCCGTGGCGATCAGGATGCGGAACGCCGCCACCGCGTGGGCCCAGGGAGCAGGGCGAGGGCTTCCGCATCGCCGACGACCCCGGCGGCACGGTCCCCACGCCGGGCCGACCGCACCAGAGCCTTGTCTTCCCCAACGTTCTCGTGGACCCGGTGCGCCAGGAGGGGCTGCGTGTCCGGCCTCCGTGTCAGCGCGCGGAGCCCGCCTTCCACTGGTCCCACGACATGTTCCAGCCGTTGAGGCCGTTGTCCGGGGCGATGGTCCGGTCGTCGGAGTTCCGCACCACGACCACGTCGCCGACGAGGGAGTTGTCGAAGAACCAGGCGCCGTCCTGGTGGGAGTCGCCGCCGCCCTTGACATCGTTGAGTCCGACACAACCGTGGCTGATGTTGGAGTGCCCGAACACCGAGTCGGGGCCCCAGTAGTTGCCGTGGACGAACGTGCCCGAGGTGGACAGGCGCATGGCGTGCGGGACGTCGGGGATGTCGTACTGACCGGCGAACCCGACGGTGGCTCCGTCCATCCGGGTGCTGGTCAGCTTCTCCGATATCACCATCTGGCCGTTCCACGTGGTCGAGTTCGGGGCGCCCGCCGTGATGAGCAACGTCCTCAGGGGCTTGCCGTCCCGGACGACCGTCATCCGGTGCGCGGAGGCGTCCACGGTGGAGACCTGACCGCGGCCTACGGTGAAGCGGACCGTCCTGTCCTGTTCGCCGTACGCGCCCTTGGCACCCTTGACTCCGTCGAGGTGGATTCCGACGGTGATGACGGAGTGGGCCTTCCAGTACTGCCGCGGACGGAAGTCGAGGCGCCGCGGGCCGAACCAGTGGCCGACGACGGCCTGTCCACTGCTGGAGCTGACCTCGATGGCGGACTCCACGGCCTTCCTGTCGGTGATCGCCTTGTCGAAGGTGAACGAGACGGGCATCCCCACTCCGACCGTGGATCCGCCGCCCGGGGTGAACGTGCCGGTGAAGCGGTCGGACGCGGCGACCGTGGTGAACGCGATCTCCTTCGTCGCCTCGCGGCCCCCGGCCCCGGCGGCCACCACCGTCAACCGGTAGGCGGTGTCGTGGTCGAGGACGGCATCGGGCGCCCAGGTCCTGCCACTCGAGGAGACGGCACCATGGACGACGCGACCGTTCGCGGTGGCCAGGGACACCTTGGTGATCTTCCCGGCCGCGACCGTGACACGGCCGCCGCGCCTGACGGAGACATGCTTCTGTCCGTCGGCGGCGTTCAGGCGTATGTGCGGCGTGTCCGCGGCTCGGGCCGCGACAGGGGACGCCTGTGCACGACCGCTGTCGCCTTCGGGTCCGGTGCTGCAACCGGCCAGCAGGCAGGCCGACATCGACAGGACGGCAAGGGCCGCGGCCGGGCGGGTGTGGTGCATGGGGACTCCGTCTTTCGCGTCGAGTGGTGTGTCCCACCGAGTCGGCGAAGCCGATCCCGGCGCGAACGGCACGGTGCCGACGCGGTGCGGCACGGTGGCGCGAAGCCGCGCGCGAGGAATTCACGGTCGCGACCGGGACACGCATCCAACATGACGTGCGAATATCAGGAAGTTGTCAGGCCGCGGCAGGACCCGCACACGGTCCTGAAGAACGGTGCGGTGACCGAGGAGGGCCGGAGGTCACACGGATCCGGAGCCCCGCCGCCGTCCGCCGCGCACGGTCCTCACCGCGACGGCTGGGGAAAGACCACCCGGAGCCGCTGGACTCGTCCGTCACGGCGGAACATGAGCCAGGCCAGGGTCGACGGGCAGGGGTTGAGGGCGCCCACGGGGTTGGTGACGTCCATTTCCCAGATGGTGATGGAGCGACTGGCCACCACATGACGCACGTGCTGGCGTACTCCCGCTTCCAGGGTCTGTCGCATGACCGGGGTGGGATGGGTCCGTTCTCCCTGCGGGTTGAGTATGCCGACCAGTTCGGTCTCGGCGGGCCACAACTCGGATATCTCCCGGGGCAGGGGGCCGCGCTCGGACGCCCGCAGAGTCGCCACGGCCTCGTGCCGGCTCTCCTCGGTGAGCGAGGAGGCGTCGTCGTGCGCTTCGGTGGCGGTCGACAACAGCACCTGGGCCATTTTCGCCCTGGCCTGGTTGAGCCGGCTGCGCACCGTGCCGACCGGTACCTCGCACGCGGCGGCGATCTCCTGGTAGGAGGCGATGCCGCTGAAGTGCCGCAGCATCAGCACCAGGCGGAGCTGCTGCGGCAGTTCCTCCACCGCGTCCCAGATCCAGTCACGCATCGCGTGCTGCTCGATGAACCGCTCGGGGTGAGAGGGCTCGTGGTCGCGAAGGTGCACGTGGTCGAGGCCGTCGAGACCCGGTGTCTCCTTTGTCGCGCGCAGTCGCATGCGGGCGGCGTTGCGCACGACCGCCCTCAGCCACGCCCCCACGGCCGCGGGATCCCGCACGTCGCCGATGCGCCGCAGGGCGGTCAACGCCGCGTCCTGGACCGCGTCGTCGGCGTCGGGGCCGAAGCCGAGCAGACTCAGCGCCACCGCGCGCATCGGCGCCTGATGGCGGGCGAGCAGCAGCCCGAGGGCCGCGGTCTCACCGGCCTGGGCCCTGCGGGTGAGTTCCTCGTCCGTGGGCGGGTCGAGGGGTTGCATGTCCAGCTGCCTCCGTGACTGCCGGCCACCACCCGTGTGGTGCACGGGAGATGACGTCCTCGTCGCCAACTCGGTGATGCGCGCATCGTAGACCTCGCGTATCAGGTCAAGAGGGCCCTTGGCGGGGAAGATACGCCGGGGCGGCTTCGCTGCGTCCACCATGGTGAGTACCGCACCCGGGGCGGCGTGCGGGTCTGCGCACCGGGACAGGGCACGCACCGTGGTGACGACGTGGACAGCACTCCGAACACCTCCGTCGCCCACCGGACGGGCACTGTCACGTTGACTGACTGGGTGGGATGATCTTGTGGTTGATCGTGCTGGGAGGGGTCGTCCGTGGTGAGTGCGTCGCCGTCGTACAAGGGGCACCGGTACCCGGTCGAGGTGATTTCCCACTGTGTGTGGCTGTACTTCCGGTTCCCGCTCAGCTTCCGCGAGGTCGAGGAGCTGATGCTGGAGCGCGGTGTCCTCGTCTCCTACGAGACCGTGCGCCGCTGGTGCGCCAAGTTCGGCCAGACCTACGCGAATGGACTGCGCCGCCGCCGGCCCCAGCCCGGCGACAAATGGCACTTGGACGAGGTTTTCATCAAGATCAACGGCGAGTTGAAGTACCTGTGGCGGGCCGTCGACCAGGACGGCAACGTCCTGGACATCCTCGTGCAGGACCGCTGGAATACTGCCGCGGCCAGGCGGTTCTTCCGCCGCCTGATGAAGAAGGCCCGTACGGTGCCCCGGGTGGTCGTCACGGACAGGCTCCGCTCCTACGGCGCCGCCCAACGCGAGGTCATGCCCTCGGTCGAGCACCGGCAGTCGAAGTACCTGAACAACCGGGCGGAGAACAGCCACCAGCCCACCCGCCAGAGGGAACACGCGATGAAAGGCTTCCGCAGCGTCGGCGCGGCCCAGCGCTTCCTGTCCGCCTTCAGCGGCATCTCACCCCACTTCCGACCCCACCGCCACCTGATGACCGCCACCCAGCACCGCGCCGAAATGACCATCCGCTTCGCCATCTGGGACCAGATCACCGGCGCTGCCGGCCGGCCCACCACGGCCTGAACACCGCCCGGACGGCCGGCCCACCATGCCCCGACGCACCGTCAGACCACCCACACACCCAACAACGTGACAGCGCCCTGGCCGGCGCATCACCGTCGTCGTCGGCAGCGGTCCGGCGTCCTGACGGTGGAGCGGTCGGTCGCAAGGCGGCGCGCGGCTCATGTCACGCCGGTTCGCCGCAGCGAGCATCGCGGCCGCCTGGTCGCCAGACGCGCCTCAAGCTCTTCGGCGTCGGCGTCCCGATGGCCGCCGGTGCTCCGCGGACGGGCGCCGGACGCGTCGGTGAAACGGCTGGTTCCTAAGCGACCGTGAGCACGATCTTGCCCTGGATGTGCCCTCGGGCGGCGCGTTCGTTCGTGCGCTGCTCGGGCATCCGCGAGCGCAAACGTGCTGTCGATCGAGACGTCCCGCCTGTTCGCGGGGCAAGGCCGCGCGTGTCACGGCGACCGCATGGCGACGCCAAGTTCCTTGTCGACGGCAGCGCTTGGAGCCATCTGGGGGGCAGGTACGCGCCCAATGTGACGCGCGTAAATTCTTGCCGCCGACTGCTTGCCGACCGCCTCGGAATAATCCAGCATTGAATTTGTCAGGAGCACGCCGATTTAACCCATCGGCGGACTCTCATCTCGTACCCCTGACCGGCACCAACACCTCCCCCCGCGCAGGAGGACCGTGTGCGGATCACGACATCCAGCACCGCGAGACGCGCCAGGCTCACCGCCATGGCGTCCGGCTTCTTCACGACGGCGGCCCGCACGATGGCCGCCGCCCCGACCGCCTCTTCGGCGAAGACCTCGCCGTCGGCCGCAGCCAGCCTCACCAAGTCCCCCGCCACCTCGACCGCCGATTGGCGCTACGACACCAGGGCCAAGACCACAGCCGCCGACGTCACGACGCACAGGGCCGCGCAGGATGACGGCGAGGCCGCCGGCGCGCCGGAGCTCGGCAGGCACGGCTGCGCCCAACCCGCCTCGGCCGGTGATGTCATCGGCATGCCAGGCACCTGGGCGGTTGACCCTAGGGGCAGCTCGCTCGCGGTGAGCGCCGGCACCAACGGCTCGCACCCGGAACCCGCCACACTCACGTCCACCTCCACCTCCGCCTCCCACGACGACACGGTCACCGGCAAGCGCGTGAGCGGCACCTTCACGACGCCGCGCAATCGCGGCACCGCCTCGCGCATCGACGGCAGTCGGCGCCGCTGCGCCGGCTTCGACGTCCGCAGCAGCTTCCACTCCTCGCCGACCGCGGGCCACCGCATCCCGGGCCACCCGAGGGGGTACCGCGAGACCGGTTCCAGCGCTCACACCGGACCCGCCTGCCAAGCCGGCTGCCCCGCCGACGACTGCGGCACCGTCCGCCGCGGCAGCGCCGGCATCCCCCACCCCGGCATCGTCCACCGCCGCGACGGCGCCGACACGGACATCACCCCGGACAACGGCGCGATGGTCCGCGCCCTTCCCCAGCCCGATGTCCGTGCCGAGCCGGGCGACTTCGGCGGTTCCCTGTCCGACGACACCAACACGGTCGGCTCGAATTCCTGCACGGTCGACCCGACCTCCGATGACAGCCGCAACTGCACCGGGGACGGTACGGCCTTCTTCCAACTGGTGGCCGAGACGCTGAGTACGTAAGGCGTCTGCGCGTACTGATAGTCCCAGACCCCCGACCGCACGCTTCGCCGAACGCGCCTTCGCCGTGCGCTCGATGAGGCCCAGGCAGCCCGCCTCAGTCTCACTCCACCTCAGCGCGGCGGCCGTTCACGTTCAACCCGCCCGCGCCCCCGCACCGCCGGGGCGCGCACGCGGAGTCCGGTCAAGAAACCCCCTTTGTCATGCGCGCGCCCTTCTACGCGTTGCTGCCTGCTGCCCCCCCCCCCGGCAGCCGGTTCACTACTCCGGGAGGTTCCGTGAGACCCACCAAGTCCCTGTCAGCCCTTGCCACGCTGGGCTTCGCGACACTGCTCAGCTTCGCGCTGACCGTTCCGGCACAGGCCGCCGGGCCGTCCTATGTCGCGCTGGGAGACTCGTACGCCGCCGGCAACGGCGCCGGCAACTACGACAGTGCGAGCGGTAACTGCCACCGCAGCTTCAGCGCCTACCCCTATCTGTGGAAGAACGCCCACGCCCCGTCCGCGTTCGCCGACACGTCCTGCTCGGGTGCGGTGACCACGGACGTGACGAACTCCCAGCTCGGCCCCCTGAACTCCTCCACCGGAGTGGTCTCCCTCACCATCGGCGGCAATGACGCGGGCTTCTCCGACGTCATGACCACGTGCGTGACCGGTTCGGACACCGACTGCGTCAACCGCGTCAACCAGGCCGAGAGCTACGCCCAGAACACGCTTCCCGCCCGCCTCGACGCCACCTACAACGCGATCCGCGCCAAGGCGCCCAACGCCAAGGTCGTCGTCCTCGGCTACCCGCACGTGTACACGCTCGGCGTCTTCTGCGTCGGGCTCAGCGACACCAAGCACCGCAAGATCGACGAGGCCTCGGACGTCCTCGACAGCGTCATCTCCAGCCGGGCCGCCGCCCACGGCTTCGTCTTCGGTGACGTCCGCTCCGCCTTCAACGGCCACGAACTGTGCTCCGGCGACGACTGGCTGCACTCCCTGGTGGTCTCGCCCAGCTGGGAGTCCTACCACCCCACCGCCACCGGCCACGCCTCCGGCTACTACCCCGTCCTCAACGCCAACAGCTGATCGGTCTCGTACGAACCCGTGCCAGGTAGGGCCTGTGTCCGCGGAAAACCGCGGACACAGGCCCTACCTGGCACCGTCGAGCCCGGCACCGGCACCTGTGAGGGCGCCGTTTCCCGCTCAGCCTCGGCCTCGGCAGTCGTCCCGGCCGGGGAAGCTGCCAACGCCTCGACCAGCTCCTCCCGCGCGATCACCCGCCGGTCCAGCTCGATTTCCGCGGCCTCCAGCACCTCAGCCACCGCGTGGCTTCCTCCCGCAGACCCTCCACCCGCACCCGGGCAGCCACCTCCCGCTGCTCCAGCATTCCCAGCACCGACGTCACCGCGCGCCCCTCGACCACGAAGCGGACACAAGACGACGCATGCCTCCCCGCACCCCGAGCGACCATGCCTGACGCGTAAATAGCAGCAGGTCAGGGTGAAGGTGGGCAGGGCGGGGTGCCCGGCGGTCGCGGAGGGCCGCAGGGTATCCGGGCTGCTTGTCAGGGAGTTGCGGCCTCCCTCGGGTTGAGGGTGACGGTGTAGCCGAGCTGGTTGAGCTGGGTGATCGCTTGGCGGGTGGTACGTGCTGGTGGCACACATCTGAGCACGCCGCCCCAAAAAGCGTCGCCACGTGGGCGCCCGCGTGGGTCCCGGCGCCGTTCCACGCGGGCGGCCCGGGGGCAGGTGACTGCGGTGGCTCGGGTCGGGGGCCGGGGTCCGCGGATTCAGCGCACCGGCGGGAGCGTGCCATGGGCAGGCGGGCGCGCCGGTGCGGTCACATGGCCAGCAGTGCGCGGAACCGGCAGTCGCACCCCTGAGGGGGATCCCGATGGCCGCACCGACCGTTCGGCTTGGTCGCACCGTGCCGACGCGGGGAATCAAACGCGGCCGCCGGATGGTTTGACCTCGAGTGAAGAAGATAGGTTTCCTCTCGTTCGGCCACTGGTCGCCAAGTGCGCACTCCAAGACCCGGTCCGCGGCCGACTTCCTGCACCAGTCCATCGACCTGGCGGTCGCTGCGCAGGAGCTCGGCGTGGACGGTGCGTACTTCAGGGTGCACCACTTCGCGCGGCAGGCGGCCAGCCCGTTCCCGCTGCTCGCGGCCATCGGTGCACGGACCTCGAAGATCGAGATCGGCACCGGCGTGATCGACATGCGCTATGAGAACCCGCTGTACATGGCCGAGGATGCCGGCGCTGCCGACCTCATCTCCGGCGGCCGGCTGCAACTCGGCATCAGCCGCGGATCACCGGAACAGGTGATCGACGGCTGGCGATACTTCGGTAACACCCCCGCGGAGGGCGAGACCGGCACGGACATGGCCCGCCGACACACCGAGACCTTCCTCAAGGTGCTCGACGGCGAGGGCTTCGCGAAGCCGAACCCGCGGCCCATGTTCCCCAACCCGCCGGGGCTGCTGCGCATCGAGCCGCACTCCGAGGGGCTGCGCGAGCGGATCTGGTGGGGCTCCGGCTCGAACGCGACCGCCGTCTGGGCCGCGAAGCTGGGGATGAACCTGCAGAGTTCCACACTGAAGGACGACGAGACGGGCGAGCCGTTGCACGTCCAGCAGCGCAAGCAGATCGAGGCGTACCGCGAGGCGTACAAGGCGGCAGGCCACACACGAGAACCGCGTGTGTCGGTCAGCCGCAGCGTCTTCGCCCTGACCAACGACCTGGACCGGGCCTACTTCGGCCACGACCGCAACTCGCGGGACCAGCTCGGCATGATCGACGACACGACCCGGGCGATCTTCGGACGCTCGTACGCCGCCGAGCCGGACGTACTGGTGAAGCAACTCCAGGAAGACGAGGCCATCCAAGCCGCGGACACCCTGTTGCTGACCATCCCGAACCAGCTCGGTGTCGACTACAACGCCCATGTACTGGAGAGCATCCTCACCCACGTAGCACCGGAGCTCGGCTGGCGCTGAGTGTCTGCCGCCCTGCGTGCGGGCCGGCTCGGCACCATCGTGGTGCTGCGGTGTTGCGACAACCACTGGAACTCGAGGACGGCCTTGCGTATGCGGGCGTTCACGGACTCAATCGCGTTCGTCGAGCAGATGACCTTGCGGATCTCGACGTCGAAGGAGAGGAAGGGCACGAACTCGGCCCAGGCGCTCTCCCAGAGGACACAGCACAGTGTCCCTGTTCGTGATGTTTCTGCAGATGAGCTTCTGGGGACCGCGTTGGCTTTCTCCCAGCGACGGGACGGGGCCTGTCCGGTGCGCCGGTTGGGGCCGCGTCGGCGGGAGACGGTCCGGGAGGCCTTCCGGAGCTGCGTGAGTGCCTGGTCGTAGTGTTTGGGGTTCGCGACCTCGCGGACCTCGCCGGCCGAGTCCGCCATGACGAGGAGAGCCTTGACGCCGAGGTCGATCCCGACTGCCGTGCCGGGGCGGCCGGCAGGGGCGATGGTGTGGCGTTCCTCGGTCTGCAGGACCGCGAACCAGCGGCCCCGCTCGGACCGCACCGTCACCGACAGAATCCGCGTCCCGCCTTCGGCGATGGGTGCAGATCCTTTGAGGGGCCGCCCCACGTCGCTGGCCTGCTGCGCTGAAGAAACGGCCTGCTCGTGGACCTTGGAACCCTGATTGGATCTGCACCCTTCGGCGATCGCGTCCACGAGGGGCTGGACGTCCTCGTGGAGGCGGATCCGGCCGAGGCGGGGCAGGACGATATGCCGCCGGTCATCGAGGCGGATGGTGCCGGTGGTGAACTTGCACGCCGGACGAGTCTTCCGCTTCGGCTTGAAACGGGGTCTGCCCATCCGGGCGCCCTTGCGCTCGCCGCGCCGGGACTTGACGTAGTTGTCGAACGCGGCGGCAGCGTTCGCGAGGCCGGTGTTGTAGGCCTCCTTCGAGTTCTGCGCCCACCACTCCCGCAGGAACGGGTCGTTGTGTTTGGCCTCGTTGAACGCTTTCCGCAACGACGGCAGCGACCACGACCGCCACGCAACGCGCTCTGCCTCGGGAACGCCGTAGGTCTCCTCCGCTGCGCGCTGCGACCAACTCGCCAGCACATGCCGCACCGCCCAGTTGTAGGCGACCCGCGCCGCCCCGCAATGCGAGGCCAGAGCCTGCAGGGCGGACGCGCTGGGGTCGAGGGCGAGCCTGTGGCCCACGACGTGGAAGCCGGGCCGCGCCTCGAACCCCCGGCGCTTCTTCTTCCCGCTCCCGGCAGGCTCCGCCCCGCTCACCCGGTCGTCTCCGCCGCCGGAGCGGTGGCCTCGGCGATAGCGCGTGCGGCCCGGTTCTTCGCCGCTCGCTGCCCATACAGCCGGGCACACGTCGAGGTGAGGACTTCAGTGATGTCCCGGACCAGGTCGCTGGTCGTCTCCTGCGGATCGAGCACCACCAGACGCCGGCCGGAAGCCGACAGTGCCGATTCCAGATGCTCGACACCGAAACGGGCCAGCCGGTCGCGATGCTCCACGACGATGACGGCAACGGCCGGGTCCGACAGGACACGGTGCAGCTTGCGCCGATTCCCGTTCAGTCCCGACCCGACCTCGGTCACAACCTCGGCAACGGCGAGCCCCAGCCCGATGGCTCCCTGGACGACATGGGAGACCTGCCGGTCAAGATCCGCCTTCTGGTCGCCGGACGAAACACGGCAGTACGCCACCGTCCTCCCAACGACCTCGGGAGCAGACTCTTCGACCAGCCACATACCGGACGGCGTCTGCACGACAGGGACCGGCATACGGCCCTCCTTCGCCCAGGCCCACGCGGTCTGGTAATGCACGCCGTTGCGCGCCGCCCACTCGGAAAGCTTCACGCAATCATGATAAAGACTGATGAAGGCAGATAACTACTGACGAAAAATGCGACTGTTGTACTGACCGGAGGGAACGGGGGGGGCACACCAGCGACGACGCCACCTTCCTCGTGATCGAGTGGCACGGCGGCTCCGCCGACCACCTCGCAGTTCTTCACTGGCAACCTCGACGTCAACCGAATCCTCACCGGCCAGCACCACCCACGCGCACGACCGCCCGGGGCCGTGCTGCATGCAGCAGGCGTTGCTCCCCGGCCAGTAGCACGGTCTCCGTCCCGGCGGCTGCATAACAGTCCGCAGGACACCCCATTACCAGGAGACCAAGAAGGCCTGCCCAGGGCCTGCTCGCAGTTCGCCAGGACCGGGCGGGCGGTTCACCTGCGCAGGTCCTCCGGCAGTTTGAAGGGGCTCGACCGAGCCCCTTCGGCATCTGTTGAACCGCGCCCCTGCGGCCGCCGGTTACGAGATGTCCACCCGGTCTGCGTCGGCCGGTGCTCCCGTCGGGGCGCGCAGAGCCGGTCGCCGCGGGGGCGGCAGCAAGGTGCCCGCCAGCGTTGCGGCGACGCCGAGGCCGGCGGCCACCGCCATTGCCGCTCCGAAGCCGTCGCTGAAGGCCGCAGCGGAGGTGTAGCCACCGGTGGCGGCGAAGACCGCGGCGGTGATCGCGACGCCGAAGGCTCCGCCGAGCTGTCGCATCGTGCTGTAGGCGCCGGAGGCCTTGCCGATGTCGGTGGGTGTGCTGGTGCTGACCACCGCTTTGGTGACGGCGGGGATCGCCAGGGCGAAGCCGATGCCCGCGAGGCTCAGCGGGATGACCTGGGTCGTGTACGAGAGGTGCGGGGCGGCGATCAGGGCGATCCAGGCCGTGCCGATGGTCTGCAGGGCGAGGCCGGCGACGACGAGAGAGCGTTCGCCCCAGCGGTCGGCGAGTGCTCCGGTGCGCGAGGCGAGCAGGACCACGAAGGTGCCCCACGGGAGCAGCCGCAGACCGGCGCCCAACGGGCCCTGGCCCAGGGTGACTTGCTGATACTGGGCGATGAAGAACACCGAGGCGGACATCGAGCCGCTGAGCAGGAACATCACTGCGTTGCCCGCCGAGAACGCCCGGGAGCGGAACAGCCGCAGCGGCAGCATCGGCGTACGGGCCCGGGACTGCCACACCAGGAAGACAACGACCAGGACCGCTCCCCCGGCCAGCGCGCCCGTCACCTCCACGCTGCCCCAGCCCGCCGCATCCGCCCGGACCAGGCCCCAGACGAGCCCGAACGCGGGCAGGGTGAAGAGCAGCAGGCCCGGGAAGTCCACCGCCGTGCCCTGGCCGAAGCCCTCCTTGATCCGGGCGAGCACGAAGGGGATCGCGGCCAGGCCGACCGGTACGTTCAGCCAGAAGATCCACTGCCAGGCCAGTCCCTCGGTGATCACGCCGCCCAGGACCGGGCCGAGCAGCACAGCGAGGCCGGTGACGCTGCCGTAGATGCCGAGCGCCCAGCCGCGCCGCTCGGGCGGGAACGCGGCGTTCAGCAGGGTCAGGGCGAGCGGCATGACGGTCGCCGCGCCGATGCCCTGGACGGCGCGTGCCGCGATCAGGGTGCCGGTACTGGGGGCCAGCGCGCATGCGGCCGACGCCACGGCGAATAGGGTGAGCCCGGCGACGAACAGCCGCCTGCGACCGAAGCGGTCGCCGAGCGACGACGCGGTCATCAACAGGGCCGCGAAACTGAGGGTGTAGGCGTTGATCGTCCACTCCAGGTCCTCGATCGACGCATGCAGGTCGCGCTGGATCGCGGTCAGCGCCGTGGCCACCACCAGCAGGTCGAGGACGACCATGAACGAACCCACCGACGCCAGCGCGAGCGTCCACCGCTGCGCCGCTGTGACGGACTTCTCGTTGCTGTTCACTGGTGCTCCCGTCGCCGTGTGTCTGCAGTCGTGCTGTCGGTGGTGGAGACACGGGGTGGTCCGGAAACTGGGCGGCGAACGGTCGCGGATTCTGCGATCGGCTGTGGATTGCGCGGACGGTCGGGATGCGGCGACCAGTTTCGGCCGCCGTGGGTGTCATAACTGTCGACGGACTCGAATTGCCCAAACCGTCGACGAACCGGAGCCTGGGAGGCGACGTAATGCCGAGCGAGGAGACGCCGATGCCGATGCCCATGTCGACGCTCACGCTGGAGCGGGCGCGGGCGGGCGACGGGCAGGCGTTCCGTGAGCTCACCGAGCCCTACCGGCGCGAGCTGCAGGTGCACTGCTACCGCATCCTCGGCTCGGTGCAGGACGCCGAGGACCTGCTGCAGGAGACCCTGCTCGCGGCCTGGCGCGGGCTCGACGGGTTCGAGGAGCGGTCGTCGCTGCGCTCCTGGCTGTACCGGATCGCGACCAACCGCTGCCTGAACGCGCTGCGGGACGGCAGCCGCCGGCCCGGCGAGGGCTGGGCTTACCGCTTGGAGGTTCCGTTGCCCGAACCCACCCGCCGCGGCGACCCCAGCTGGCTGGAGCCCTATCCGGACGTGCTGCTCGCCGGGCTGCCGGACGCCGCACCCGGCCCGGAGGCCCATTACGAGACCAAGGAGGCGGTCTCCCTGGCGTTCCTCGTCGCGCTGCAGCACCTGCCGCCCCGGCAGCGGGCGGTGCTGGTCCTGCGGGACGTGCTCGGTTTCCGCGCGGCCGAGGTCGCCGCAATGCTCGACACCAGCGTCGACTCGGTCACCAGCGCGCTGAAACGGGCCCGCGCCACGCTCGCGACCCGGCTGCCCGCGCACGCCCACGCCGAGACGGAGCTGCCGTACTCACCCCGCGAGCGCAAGCTCGTTGACGACTTCTCCCTCGCCTTCGAACGCGCCGACGTCGACGCGATCCTCGCCCTGCTCACCGACGACGCGTGGCTGACGATGCCGCCGCTGCCGTACGAGTACCAGGGACTGGAGGCCATCGGCCACTTCCTGAGGACGGTCGCGCTGCGCGACGGCCGCCGCTTCCGGCTGGTGCCCACGCACGCCAACGGCCAGCCCGCGTACGGCGTTTACCTCGTCGATCCGAGGACGCCGATCGCGCACGCCCACGGTCTGCTCGTCCTCACCCTGTCCGGCCACCGCGTCTCGGCGCTGACCCGCTTCGTCGACAACGGCCTGCTCCCCCGCTTCGGCCTGCCCCGCTCGCTACGCGCCACCGGCGCCTAGTCGGATTGCTTCTCGAACTGGCCTGCCGCCGCCCCGGGTTGGATACGGACGACGGCCGGGCTGAGGAAAAGGCGATGGGTGTAGATCTTCTGAGGGTTGGTCATAGGCCTGTGCCCAGCAGGTTCGTCGTTGGTGGCTGATCAGGGAGGGCTCGCGCCCTGTCATTTCGGCACCGGAACATCCGAGCTGTGGTGACGAGTCGCGCCGACCAGCACGGACGCCGCCTGCTCGAGGCGCCCCACAGGACAGACGGATGTGTGACTGCGCAGGTCACGCCGGTCTTGTACGCACCCTCAGAAGATCTGCACCCATCACCTTTCGACCCGAGGCCGCCCAGCCGTATGACGACCGGTGCCTGAGCTGGCAGTACGACCAGCGGACCGTGTCCATCTGGACCGTGGACGGCCGGGTCAAGAACATCCGCTTCGTCTGCTCCGCCGACGCGCTCAAGATGCTCTAGGCACACCGGCAGGGCGAATCCGACCTGATCGAGCGCGACGGCGTGTTCTACCTTGTCGCCACCTGTGACGTGCCCGAGGCCGAGCAGTACGAGCCGGACGGCTTCATCGGGGTCGACCTAGGCATCGAGAACATCGCCACCACCTCCGCCGGTTACCTCGCCGCCGGGCGGGGGCTCAACCGGTACCGCAAACGACAGCACCGGATCAAGCCCATAATGCCGCACGCTTTGTGCCCGCACACAATCGCGTGCGTCTATCATCCGCGCATGACCATGCCGCTGGGCGCTGACGCGTGCATGACCGATCTGCTCGACCGGCTCTTGGTCTCGGTGGACTCACTGACCGACGAACTGACCGCCGAGATCCTCAACGGCGAGCGCTCGTACGCCGAGGGCATGCTGCTGAGCCACGAGCAGTTGCGCGCCCCCGTGCACGACAACCTGCGCACGCTACTGACAGCCTTGAGAAACGGGGGTGTGCCCACCAACATGGACGCCCCGCGTGCGGCGGGCCGACTCAAGGCCGAACAAGGCATTCCGCTGGCCGCTCTGCTGCATGCCTTCCGCCTCGGCGGGCGGTTCGTCTGGGACCGGCTGCTGGCGATGGCCCTCGCCAAGGAGAGCGCCGCCTGGCTGCTGCACAGGGCCTCGGACATCTGGTTGATCATCGACGAGTGCTCCAGCGCCGCTGCCGAGGCCTACCGCGCCGCGGTGGAGGAACAGGCATGCCACGATGCCTCCGCACGGAGCATCATGCTCACCACGCTGCTCGACGGCACCGCAGGGAACAGCTCCAGGGCCTGGGAGGCCATGCGGGTCCTGCGGCTGGACCTCAGAGGACCGTTCCTGGTGGTGTGCGCCGAGAACAACGACGGCGTCGGCCTTCTGCCGACGGTCGAGGGACGGCTGCGGGCGGTCGACATCGACGGCGAGTGGATCCACCGGGCAGGCAGCCTGCTCGGCCTCCTCGCTCTGCCGAACGAGCATCTGGTCGTCGCGGTGGAGGAGCGTCTCGGCGGCATCGCGCTCTCCCGCGTGGGCATCAGCCGGCCCTTCGCCTCGCCCATGGACGCGCCGAACGCTCGGCGGGAGGCCCAACTGGCGGCCCAGTGCCTGCCGCCCGGGGCCTCCGGCACGCATGTCTACGGGAGCTCGCCGATAGCCCTGCTTGCGGCGGCCTCACCGGACGCCGCTTCCGAGGTGGCCCGTACGGTCTTCGGGCCGCTGCTCACCCTGCCGGCGGCGGAACGAGCCGTCCTGCTCGACACCTTGGGCGTCTGGTTCGCCAACGGCGGCTCGACCACACGGGCCGCCGAGCACCTGCACTGCCACCGCAACACCGTCCTGTACCGGCTGCGCAGGATCACCGAACTGACCGGCCGGCGAACCAGCGACGCGGGCTCCTGCGCGGAGCTCTACGTTGCCCTGCAGGCCGTGCGACTGGGCTCCCTCCCTGAATGAGGCTCGGCTGGCCTGGACACCGGTACGCGCGGACGCGCCCCGGCGATCACGCCGAAGGCAGGCGCGGCGCGTCTTCCGGTGGCCCGGGAACTGGCGGACTGAGGCACCCCCGGCGCTGACAGGCCTCTGACTGTCTCCTTTCACAGTCCCCTTTCACTGTCCTTTTTCACTGTCTCCTCATTCCACTCTCTCCTCGTGCGAATACCGGCTTTCCATTGTGCTCACGCACAATCGGCTGCCCCGCTTCGCTGGTGCTCGGCCCAGTGACCAGGACTTTATGCGGTTCTAGGCTCTGATCCGCTCGCCGATGGTGAGCCGACAACTGGTTGTGCCCAGTGCTCCCTGCCGCGTTGCTCCCGGGAACGCAACTGTCTGCCGATCTCGAGAGCGGACGACTGGGAACAAGAAAGGAATGGCCGATGACCGACGTCCCTGCCAGGAGTGGCCGCACCACTGGACGTGGTGAGCGCGCGGGGGTCGGCCGCCGCGCGTTCATCGGCTATGTGCTGGGTGGAGCCACGCTTGCCGTGGCCGCCGACCTCGGGCTGGGCACCCCTGCCTACGCCGCGGTGCCCTCAGCACCCCAGATCCCGGAGCTGTACGACCTCGAGGATCTGCAGACCGACGCCGCGCTCCCCACATCCGCGCTGATCAAGATCGTGATCAACGAGGACGGCACCGCTTCGTTCGAGCTTCCGCGGATGGAGGTCGGCCAGGGAATCACCACCTCGACAGCGATGATCATCGCCGAGGAGCTCGACCTGCCAGTCGACAAGGTGCACGTGGCCTTGGCGCCGGCCCGCGCCGAGTTGATGCTCAACCAGCTCACCGGCGGATCGAACACCACGGTCTCGACCTTCACACCTGTACGAGTCGCCGCAGCCATCGCCAGGAAGGCGCTGCTGGAAGCCGCGGCGATCGAGCTCGGCTCGGCAGTGGCGCTGCTGAAGTCCAAGGAAGGGGTGATCTTCACGCCAGACGGGTCATCAATGACCTACGGCTCTCTGGCCACCAAGGCAGCCAGCCGCACCGTCAAGGCGGTGGAGGTCGAGCTCAAGGCCACTTCAAGCTTCTCGGTGATCGGCAAGCCCTACCGGCGGGAGGACGCCCAACTTGCGGTCACCGGGCGGAAGAAGTTCACGCTGGACCTTCACGTGCCGGACGCGCTGCCGACCATGGTCTGCCGCCCGCCCACTCTGAACGGCTCGCCGAAGTCGGTACGCAACCGAGCCACGGTGCTTGCCATGCCGGGCGTAACGGATGTGGCGATGGTCGACACGGGAGTCGCTGTTCGCGCGGAGGCATTCGGGCAGTGCATCGACGCGGTGCGTGCCCTCGACGTGGAGTGGAACCCGGGCCCGGTCGCGGGCGAGTCCGACGAGACGATCCTGGCCCGGCTGAGAAAGGCCGAACTGCCGCTGGCGATCCCGAAGGTCCCTCTGCTGGCGGGCACGGTGGAGGCGGACTTCACCTTCATGTTCCGCAGCAGCGCGGCGCTCGAGCCGAACTGTGCGATCGCCGACGTCCGGTCGGACCGCGCGACCGTGTGGGCGGGACTGAAGGTGCCGATCGTGGCGCAGGCGGACATCGCCAAGGCCGTCGGCCTGCCGCAGAACGCGGTCACCGTCAACGTCGTCACCGGCGGAGGGTCGTTCGGACACAAGCTCTTCGCTGACCCCGCCATCGAGGCCGCCAAGATCTCCAAGGCGATGGGCAAGCCGGTCAAGCTGATGTGGCATCGCGCCGACGAGCCTCGACAAGGGCGGGTACACCCCATGGTGACCTCGCGGATCCGGGCCACGTACCTGGCCGGGCAAGTGCTGACCTTCGAACAGCGGCATACCAGTGTGGTCACCGACTTCAGCCACGGACTCGGCGAGATGATCACGGCGACGGCCGACAGGCTGCCCACCGGGCTCGGCGCGCTGGGGTTCTCCGAGACCATCTTCACGCTAACGCAGGAACTCCCCTACAACTTCGGCGTCGTCACCCAGCTGCTCAACGAGACCGACGCGCGCTTCAACACCGGGAGCATGCGCAACATCTACTCGCCCGATGTGGCGTGTGCCAATGAACTGGTGGTCGATCAGCTCGCCCGGAAGATGGGCAGGGATCCGCTGGCATTCCGGCTTGCGTTCCTCAAGAACGACAGGGTCAAAGCGGTGCTCCAGAAGGTCGCTGACGTGGGCAAGTGGGGCAGGACGATGCCCGCCGGGACGGCGCAGGGCATCGCGATCCACAGCGAGTACAAGGGCGCGACCGCGGTGCTCGTCGAAATCGACTGTCGACCCGAGACCGTGAACCGCAAAATCTACAACGCGGTCACCGGGCCCCGGGTGACCAAGGCCGTGATCGCCGTGGACGCCGGACTGGTGATCAACCCCCAGGGCCTGGAGGCCCAGATGCTGGGTGGTGTCTCGGACGGGATCGCGCTCGCCCTCACCAGCAGCCTGCACCTGCGCGACGGGCACTTCCTCGAAGCCAGCTGGGACAACTACTTCTACACCCGGCAGTGGAACGTCCCCTCTGACTTCGAGTGCATCGTGATGCCCTCCGACTCCGAGCAACCCGGTGGCGCCGGCGAAGCCGGAGTGGCCGCGTCCGTCGCCGCGGTCGCGGGCGCCTACGCCCGTGCGACCGGCACGATGCCCACCCTGTTCCCGATCAACCACGGCACGGTGTCCTTCGAGGTCAAGCCCTTCATCCCACCCGTTCCCGAGTCACCGTCCGACGGCCTGAGCCACACCTACTGAGGAGCGCACCATGAGCACGCACACCTTCATCCTCAACGGCAAGCGCGTCACCGTCGACGTCGATGACAACCTTCGACTGCTGTGGGTCCTGCGTGACGTACTGGACGTCACCGGGCCGAAGTACGGCTGTGGCATCAATGTCTGCAAGGCCTGCACGTCCCACTTCAACGGCAAGGCCTTCAATCCTTGCTCGGTGAAGGTCAAGGACGTAGGGCCGGAGGACGAGATCACCACGATCGAAGGCCTGCCCGACACGGTCGGCAAGGACCTGCACCCGATGCAGGAGGCCTGGCTGGAATACGACGTGGCGCAGTGCGGCTACTGCCAACCCGGGCAGATCATGGCGGCGGTCGCCAAGGTCAGGCAGGCACAGGCTGCCGGTCATGAGATCAGCGACTCCGACCTCGACGAGATCCGCAACATCTGCCGCTGCGGTACCTACAACCGCATTCGGGAAGCGATCAAGGCGGGCGCTGCGCACATGTGACCCGCCCTGCCCGAGTGTGCGCCGCACAGGGCATGACGCGGCACCTGAGTCAGCTCTCGCAGGCGACCCTGCACGTGGTGACCACCGTCAAGGGCCTCGTCCCACGGCCGGCAAGACCCTGCGCCCGCCGCGGGAAGCATGCCTGGTACGCGGCGTCGCACGGTGCGGCGGCCGGACCGGACGAGTCATGGCCACCATCGCCGAGGTCAGGTAACTCCGGCGGCCACGAGAACGGCGACCCGGGCCACGCCGAGTCGTCTGCCGCTGTGGCTCCCTCCGCCGTATCCGCGAAGTCATCGCGGTGAACGCGCGAAAAGCGCAGGGCGCCGCCGAACACGGAAAGGAGCATCGTGCTGGACATCGCTGACCAGTTGTCGCGCTGGTGCGAGCAGGGGCGGGCCTTCGCTGTCGCGACCGTGGTCGCGGTCCACGGCAGCGCTCCCAGGCAACCGGGCGCGGCGCTGGCCGTCGACGTCGACGGCGCCGTCATCGGGAGCGTGTCAGGAGGATGCGTGGAGGCGGCCGTGTACGACCTCTGCCGTGAAGCACTGGCGTCCGCCACCTGCACGCTCCAGCGGTTCGGCTACTCGGACGAGGATGCCTTCGCGGTCGGCCTGACCTGCGGCGGAGTGCTGGACATCTTCGTACAGCCGGTCATCCCCACCGAGCGCGCGGAGCTGGTGGGGGCCCTGGCCACCGCAGCTGCGGCAGATGCGGTGGCAGTGGCCAGGGTCGTCCGCGGGCCGGCCGACCTGATGGGCGGGGCGCTGTTCGTACGGGCAGACGGCTCTTGTGCGGGCGGCTTCGGCGATCCAGCCCTGGAAGCGACGGCGCGTGCCGAGGCCACTGTGTTCCTGGACACAGGGCGTACGGGCACGATCGAGATCGGTGCCCGAGGCAGCCGGTGCGGTGAGCCACTGACGCTGTTGGTGGAATCGATCGCTCCAACGCCTCGTATGTTGGTCTTCGGCGCCATCGACTTCGCCGCGGCACTCGTACGGATCGGCAAATACCTCGGCTACCACGTGACCGTGTGCGATGCGCGCCCCCTCTTCGTGACTCCGGCACGCTTTCCGGAAGCGGATGAAGTGGTCGCCGACTGGCCGCACCGCTACTTGGAGTCACAGGCATTGGACGGCCGCACCGTGATCTGCGCGCTCACCCACGACGCCAAGTTCGACATCCCATTGCTGCAGCGGGCGTTGCGGCTCCCGATCGCCTACATCGGCGCGATGGGTTCGCGTCGGACCCACCTGCAACGGCTGGGGCTGCTCCGGGAGTCCGGTGTCACCGAGGCGGAGCTGGCACGGCTGCACTCGCCAATCGGCCTTGCCCTCGGCGCGCGCACACCGGAGGAGACAGCCGTGTCGATCGCGGCCGAGATCGTGGCACACCGCCGGGGCGGCAGTGGCCGGCCGCTGACACACACCGAGGGCCCGATCCACCGCGCCACAACATCGCAGCCGTCAAATCGGGCTCTCCTGCCGGATGAGTGGGTCACTCTGTGGCGGGTTGGCGGCCGGGGAGGGTGGGACGTTCCCCGGCGAGGGTGAGCATGACGAGGGCGATGATCGCGTCCGCGCTGTGGAAGCCGAAGCCGCGGCGGATGATCAGTCGGGTCTTGGTGTTCGTCGACTCGACCAGGCCGTTGCTCATGCCCGTCAGCAGAGCCGCGCGGATCGCCTCGCGGTGACGGCGGACGCGGCGTTGGAGGTCGACGAAGGCGGGGATGCGGCAGCGGCGGGCCCAGCCGATCCACCGGTCCAGAGCCTGTAGCGCCGCGATGGGACGGGTCTTGGCCAGGGTGAACACGGCCCGCAGAGCTTCCTTGAGGCGGTAGGCGCGGTGGAGGCGGGGGTCGGTCGCGGCGATCCAAGTGAGCTTGGCGGCCTGACGGTCGGTGAGGTCGGCTTCGTTCTTCCACAGCGCGAACCGGGAGTCCGGCACTGTCACGTTGACTGACTGGGTGGGATGATCTTGTGGTTGATCGTGCTGGGAGGGGTCGTCCGTGGTGAGTGCGTCGCCGTCGTACAAGGGGCACCGGTACCCGGTCGAGGTGATTTCCCACTGTGTGTGGCTGTACTTCCGGTTCCCGCTCAGCTTCCGCGAGGTCGAGGAGCTGATGCTGGAGCGCGGTGTCCTCGTCTCCTACGAGACCGTGCGCCGCTGGTGCGCCAAGTTCGGCCAGACCTACGCGAATGGACTGCGCCGCCGCCGGCCCCAGCCCGGCGACAAATGGCACTTGGACGAGGTTTTCATCAAGATCAACGGCGAGTTGAAGTACCTGTGGCGGGCCGTCGACCAGGACGGCAACGTCCTGGACATCCTCGTGCAGGACCGCTGGAATACTGCCGCGGCCAGGCGGTTCTTCCGCCGCCTGATGAAGAAGGCCCGTACGGTGCCCCGGGTGGTCGTCACGGACAGGCTCCGCTCCTACGGCGCCGCCCAACGCGAGGTCATGCCCTCGGTCGAGCACCGGCAGTCGAAGTACCTGAACAACCGGGCGGAGAACAGCCACCAGCCCACCCGCCAGAGGGAACACGCGATGAAAGGCTTCCGCAGCGTCGGCGCGGCCCAGCGCTTCCTGTCCGCCTTCAGCGGCATCTCACCCCACTTCCGACCCCACCGCCACCTGATGACCGCCACCCAGCACCGCGCCGAAATGACCATCCGCTTCGCCATCTGGGACCAGATCACCGGCGCTGCCGGCCGGCCCACCACGGCCTGAACACCGCCCGGACGGCCGGCCCACCATGCCCCGACGCACCGTCAGACCACCCACACACCCAACAACGTGACAGCGCCACCGGGCGAGCTCCCTTGGCCTGGGCGGTCGGGCGATTCAGAACCGGGCGACGGGCTCCGGCAACCAGCTCCCGTGGAAGCCGGCCGGAACCGGGTACGGAAGTTCCACCACTGCTTGGACCGAGAGCTCCACGGCGTCGAGGACGAGGAGTTCCCCCGCCGCTCCGTCCTCGTCCGAGACGAGCGACAGGAGCCAGCCCTCGTCCTCGCCGGTGGCCCCGGCCGCCGGCACGAAGACCGCTTCCCCGGCGTGGCGGGTGCCAGGCGTCTCGTGGACGTGACTGGTGCGGTGCGCGAGGTCGTGTTTGGCGATGCCGTCACCGGAGACGGTGTACAGGTAGCGGTTCGACCGTCCGGTGAGGGTTTCGTTGTGGGTGGGGAACTCGGCCGCACGGTCGTCCAGTTGGGACTCGGTGACACGGCCGGTGACCGCGTCCAGGGTCCAGCGGTGCAGGACGGCGGGTGCCTGGGAGTGGCCCGGTTCCATCGCGCCGACCAGGCCGCTCGGTCCCGCGGATCCACCGATGTCCGTCCAGGCGTACTGGAACCCGGCCCGGTCGTAGCGCACGGCGTCCAGCACGACGTGCCCCTGCGCGTTCTCGTAGGCGTTGCCGACGTGGAAGACATAGCAGGGATCGACGTCGTACCACCTCACCTCGGTGCTGCCGGGCGTACGGGGCATGACCCCGAGCCGCGCGCCGTACCCCTCGTCCCATCGGTAGGGCATGCCGGCGCGCCCGGCCAGGACGGGGTCGAGGACGACGGGCAGATCCATCCAGACGATGTGGTGCTCGGTGATCGCGAAGTCGTGCATCATCGTCGGGCCCGGTACGTCGACCGGCCGGCTGTCGAGCAGCCGGCCCTCCGCCGTGACCCGGTGATAGGTGAGGTAGGGCGGGGCGAACCCGGAGCCGAACAGGTGTAGTTCACCCGTGTCCGGGTCCTCTTTGGGATGAGCGGTCATCGAGGTGGTCAGCCGCCCGCCGAAGTCGAACGGTCCGATGGTTTCCAGCGACTCGGAGACCCAGTAGGGAAGTCCCACCTCGCACAGGGCCAGCACGGTGTCGGCGTGCCGGATCACGTGGGTGTTGGCGGGCGTCGCGGTCAGGTCGAGGGTGAGGTCCTCGCGGATGAACGGGTGGCCCTCCAACTCCCTCGTACGGATCCACCGGTTGCGGTACCACTCGGCGCGCCCGGCGCGCAGTCGGATGCCGTGGAGCATGCCGGATCCGGTGAACCAGTGGCCCTTGTCCCCGCCGGGCAGCGGGTTGGGGCCGTTGCGCAGATAGCGGCCGTCCAAGTCCGGTGGCAGGGAGCCCCGCACGGTGAGGCCGGCCGCGCTGTGCTCTTCGGGGACCGGGGCGAAGCGGCCGCGGAGGTAAGGGGGAAGCATTGTGTCGTCGGTCATTCCGCTTTCCTTGATCGAGCCCCCGTGGATTCCGTGACGGTCACGGAATCCACGGAGGACGGCGAACATCGGGTGGCACCAGGTCAGTTGTGGGCCGGGCCGTGGGTGCCTATTCCGCCGTGGTGCGGGCCGCGTCCTCGATCATGCGGGTGACGGTGCCCGGGTGACTGACCATCGCCGCGTGCGAGGCGCCGCGCACCTCGACGGCACGGGCGTGGGCACGCTGGTACTCGAAGCGCTCGAGAGCGGAGGGATGCAGGGCACGCAGTCGCTTGCGGAGGATTCTCATCCGGTGGCTCCGGCGGCGGCCTGCTTGATGAGCGCCACGACCTCGGCGGGCTTGGACACGTAGACGGCGTGGCTTCCGCCGGTCTCGCTCACCGTGGCGCCGGCCCGCTCGGCCATGGCGCGCTGGGCCGGCGGAGGGATCATGCGGTCGTCGGTGGCGACCAGGTAGAAGCTCGGCTTGGCGCGCCAGGCGGGCCGGTCGACCGTCCCGCCCAGGGCGTCTAGCCCCCAGGGGACTTGGGAGTCGGCCAGGAACCGGGCCTCGTCGACGGGCAGGTCCCCGGCGAAGGACGCGGCGAACTTCTCCCGGTCGAGGAAGAGGAATCCTTCCCTGGGGGGCAGGATCGGGGGCACGGGCGCTCCGGGCGGCGGGTCGGCGATGAGGGTGTTCACGGACTCCCCCTTGTCGGGCACGAACGCGGCGACGTAGACGAGCGCCGACACGTTCTGGTGATTGCCCGCTTCGGAGATCACCGCGCCGCCGTAGGAGTGTCCGACCAGTACGGTCGGGCCGTCCTGAGCGTCGAGCACCAGGTTGGTCGTGGCGACGTCGCCGTCGAGCGAGAGCGTGGGGTTCTGCACGACGCTCACGGTGTAACCGTCCGCGCGCAGCAGTTCGTAGACCCCCTTCCAGCCCGATCCGTCGACGAATCCGCCATGCACGAGAACGATGTTCCTTGCTTCCGGGACGGTGCTCACGATGTGCCTGCTCCTTCGTGTGGTGAGTTGTCGGTTTCGAGAGGTTGCGAACGTCCTGCGAGGAGACGGCCTATT
The DNA here is from genome assembly GCF_012273515.2 of Streptomyces sp. RPA4-2. Lineage (NCBI taxonomy): Bacteria > Bacillati > Actinomycetota > Actinomycetes > Kitasatosporales > Streptomycetaceae > Streptomyces > Streptomyces sp. RPA4-2. The sequence goes on along the minus strand of NZ_CP050975.2, from coordinate 9,601,282 downwards.
GAGGAGACGGCCTATTAGGGAAGGGACGTCACCGGCGCCTGGGCCAGCAGGCGCGCCTGGGCCCGGGCGGGGTGGACCTTCGTGAAGACGGCGGGGCCGACGAGCCCGGCGACATGGGCGGCGATGCCGACCCAGGCCGGGGCGTCCACCGCCCCGCAGACGGCCAGACTGACGCCGATGAAGGTGAAGCCGGCGCCCCAGGCACTGGTGATGCGGTTGTTGACCTGGATGAACTCCGGCATGTCCCAGTACTCACGGGGTGTCTGGCGCCGGGCGATGCCCAGGGTGAAGGGGCGCCGGATCGCCAGGGTCCCCCACGCGGTGAGCGCCAGCCAGCCGAAGGAGACCACGTCGGTGTGGTCCGCCAGGGCCGAGCCGGGATCGGCGACGGCCAACGCGCCGACCGCCACGAAGTACACGACGGTGCTGATCTCCAGGATCAGCGCGTCGAGGCCGACTCCGCGACGACGGTCCTGCCACAGGAGCAGCAGCCCCGTGACGAGTCCTCCTACCGCGCCCCAGCGCCAGTCGAAGGACGAGACGACGCCGGAGACGATCCAGGGGATGAATCCGCGCAGATAACCCATTGAACTTCCTCGGTGGAATGGAATGGGCGGCCGTGGAGGTGCTGTTGTGCGGTCGCCCGGTGACCCGACGCCGACTAGATGCGTGGCGGGCGTCGAAGTTCGAACATCGAGGTGTGATGCCGGTCACAGTTCCGCTGGGTTGAATGGCGCGCTGCCGCTACTGGACTTGATCGAGTGATGTCGGTGCCGTTCGCCTGACCGTTCGCCGTGCTCACCGGGGGCTCCGGGGCCGTGAGGAGCGCGCGGGGCGGCGGCTTCGGCCGGCGGGACGCAGGAGACAACTCCGGCCCGGCGGGTCCCGGACAGGGCCTGTAACGACGTCAGGCGACCGCGGGATCCGAGTGCTGCTGCCGCAGGCGACGCCGCCGCAGTACGCGGATGGGAAACGCCCACAGCCAGGCGGCGACGGCCAGCCCGGCAGCGCTCACTCCGATGAGGTCGTGCCACCAGGCGTCGCCCCCGCCCGGCGGGTAGACCTCGTCACCACCCGTGTCGACGGCCGGCGCGGCTTGGCCGATCGCGAGGTCCGGGCCTCCGAACATGCTGATCCGCGTACGCCGGTCGCCGCCGTCCGCGGACAAGAAGGTGCCGATTTCGTTGCAGCCGTTGTGGCCGCAGAGGATGTTCGTAGCCGTCCAGCGACCCTGTCGGCCGTTGCCTTCGTGCGCGGAAAGGGCTGGGATCAGCAAGGCGATCAGAGCCGCGAAGACCACTACTGCGCCGGGGCCGGCGATGTAACGCCACCAGAAAGTCCGCCAGCCCGGGAAATACACGTCACGCACTATACGTGCCGGTCCGGGCTGTGTGGCAGGGTCCCGGCGCCGCTCATCGCCCGTATACGTACATGGATGTCCCGACCATCCAGCAGGATGGGCGCATGAGCGAGGGGCGTGGGGACTTGGATCGGTTGGGCGGGGATGAGCGGTTGGCACGGGAATGGCTCGGTGGGCTGACACTGAACCCTGCTCTGCCCGCGTCGGTGTTGACACGGCTGCTGACCGTGGAGGAACTGCCCGCCTACTCCTCCTCCTGGCTGGCCAGGTGCCCTCTCGACCGGGAGCGCACGGCTGTGCTGGTGGCCGCCCCGCGGATCGACCACCGCCTTCAGGCAGTGGAGAACCCGACCGCCGACGTCGACGTCCTGGCACGGCTCGCCCGCGATCCCGAACCTCGGGTCCGGTTCGTATACGCGGCGATCGCGGGGGACTTCGGCCGACGCGTACCGGAGGGAGTGCCGGAGGTCCTGGCCGGCGACAGCGAGGCGAGAGTCAGGCGCATGGCGACGCAGTGGGACCTGCCGGTGGCGGTGCGGGCGCGGCTCGCCGAGGACGAGGACGCCCTGGTGCGGGCCTCAGCCCTCACGGCCGACCTGTGGCCGCGGCTTTCGGCCGCCGTACGCGAAGCGCTGCTCGCCGACCCCGAGCCCCGAGTCCGGGACGCCGTCGCCCAGTTGTTCCCACCCGAGCCGGTGCCGCGAGCCGAGCCCGACGAGCGCGTCCAGGACCCCGACCCCTTCGTACGAAGCAGAGCGGCCCAGGATCCCGAGGTACCGACCGCCCTGGCCCTGCGACTCGCCGAGGACCCCGACGACTCCGTCCGGCTCTCCCTCTCGATGCGCGAGGACCTCACCGAGGAACAGCGCTCCGCCGTCGCGTATGTCGTGCCGAACGGGTACCACACACCCCCGCGCTGGATCGTGGAACGGGGCCACCAACCGGACATCGCCCGCCGGGCCGCCGCCTCCGGTCACGTCCTGCTGCGACGGAGCATCGCCATGCAGCGGCACCTGCCCGCCGACGTGGTGGATCGCCTAGCCGAGGACGAGGACTTCTTCGTCAAACTCACCCTGTGCCAGTCGTGCCAGGAAGCCCCGCACGCACTCGTGCTGGAGATGTACGCCCACTGGCACGGCCTCAAATGGACCTTCCTGCGCTCCCACCCGAACTTCGCGAAACCCGGCCTCGCCCGCTTCGTCGACCACCCCGATGCGCGGCTGCGCCGAGCCGCCCTGGACGATCCCGAGGCCGGCCCCGAGCTTGTCCTGCGGCTGATCGACGATCCGGAAGTCGGCTGGTGGGCTCTTCGGGACCCCCGACTCCCCAGCCAGGAGCTGAATCAACGCCTCAACGTCCCCGCCTCCGCACGGAACGCCGCGGCCAATCCCGCTCTGCCGCCCGAGACCATGCACCGGCTCCTCGATCTCTCCGGGGTGGCCAACCCTGCGGGAAGTCACTGAGATGGCGTGTCAGCACCGCTTACCCGCCGTGTTCCGCCACGGCACACCGCTCGGCGGCTTTGACCATCCGCCTCGGGCTCAGCACGGGCGGTGGCCGGCCGGATCGTCGGCCGGATCCTTGCGTGCCGGAGGGGACTTGGCGGAATCACCGCCGCCGACACGGACCACCCGGTAGAGCGTGTATCGACAGTGTTCTAGGTTGGCGCGCGTGAGCGCACGGAAGCGGTGTTATCGGTACGTCGGTCCGGTCGACCTGATAGCTGAGGTCCGACCTGGCAGCGGTGGCTGCCGAATCGTCTCAGCGGCTGACTTCGACAGCTGGGTCACTGAGCGACCGGCGGCGGAACTGGTCGAGCCGTTCACCTTTGTGGTCGACACGGACGGCGTACTTCGGCTGGCGCCGCGGCGGAGTGAGCATGTGGCTTGTGCCGGCGGAGGGCTGGTCAGGAGCGCCGGCGAGATCAGTTTCTCGCGTGAGGCAGGCCGATGGGTGGTCGGCGACGTCAGCAATCAGTCAACCGGATACTGCCCGGACGTCAGCTCCTGGTCGGCGGTCGCCGAGGCTCTGGATGCCGTTGGGCTCGGGCGTCCGTCCGGCTTCACCCACGACGTGGTGTTCCGGCGATGTCCCGGCTGCCAGGAGCACAACATCGTGCGTGAGGACGACTTCGTCTGCGTCTTCTGCGGCAGCGATGTGCCCGAGGCATGGAACCTGGACCCCGCAGAATGAGAGCGGGCGGCCATCACCACTCGTTGATGGCCGCGATGAGCACGGTCGCCTCTTGGATCAGCACGGTCGCCCCTTGAAGGACCGCCGGCTTGTCCCACCTCGTGGCGGCGGCTCGGTACCTCGTCTGCCTTGTCCGAGATGGCGCATTCAATGCCATGTCCACTCGGACGGGAGCTGTTCTTGCGGGAGGCATACACGTTGTCGGCGCGCCCATCCGCCGCGGCGTGGTGCCCGGTGGCCCCAGACCTAGTCGGTGCACCCTGAGGCGGCCCAGGACGTCCTCGGCGGTCCCCCCGTCAGCTCATCGGACGCGATCCCACGAGGTCGGCAGTCGCGTCCCACAGCCGAGCGGCCATGACCGGGTCGAGGCCGACCCTGCCCTGCCGGCGGACTGCCGGGGAGCCCCGGAAGCCGCCCAGGCCGTCCGGCCCGATGTAGGAGTTGCCGGGGACGTCTTGGGTCGCGGCGTAGAGCAGTGACAGCGCTCCCCGCTCCGGGGAGTTGGTGAGGAACGTGAGCCGGTTGATGACGTTCGACCGGGAGTGGGCCGCCAGCGCGGTGCGGGCTATGCCCGGACTCGCGAGCACCGAGCGGACCGGGCTGCCGGCAGCGGTCAGTCGGCGCTGCAGCTCCAGCGAGAACAGGACGACAGCGAGCTTGGACGCCTCGTAGACAGGCATCCCGTGATACCTGCGCGTCCGCCAGTCGAGGTCGTCCAGGTCGATCCTGCCCCGCCGGTGCAGCTCGCTGGTGACGTGCACCACGCGGTCGGTGATGTGCTCGAGCAGCAAGGTGGTCAGCAGAAACGGACCCGTGTAGTTGGTGGTGGTCTGCAGATCGAGGCCGTCGGCGGTACGCGCGGCGGGGATGTCCATCACACCGGCGTTGTTGATCAGGATGTCGATGTCGCCGGACCAGGAGTCGGTGAAGGCGTGCACCGAGGCCGGATCCGACACGTCGAGCGGGCGGATGTCGAAGTTGCCGGGAAGGCCGGCGACGGCGCGGCGGCCCTTTCCGGTGTCGCGTACCCCCAGCACGACTCGGGCACCGGCACGAGCGAGCTCGCGTGCCGTGATCAGGCCGAGGCCACGGCCGGCGCCGGTGATCACCACCGTACGGCCGGTCAGATTCGGGAGGTCGTTCGCTGTCCAACTGGTCATGGGTCCTGGCTCCGTTGTTCGCGGTTCGCGGTTGGCGGTTGGCGGTTTCTGGTTCACGGTTCGCGGTTCGTGGCGACCAGTGATCGCGTCGCCAGTGAACTCGCCCTCCACGGGCGCTGGAAGGACACGCGCAACCGCTGACTGGCAGGTCGTGGCTATGCCGCGCCGGATGGCCAACGATGGGGACCATGGACCATACGTTCGACCGCTCGTCCCTGGGCGCTTTCCTGCGCACCCGCCGTGCGGCGCTGCAACCGGAGGACGTCGGGTTGCGCCGCGGACCACGCCGACGCGCTCCGGGCCTGCGCCGCGAGGAGGTGGCGGAGCTGTGCACCATGTCCGCCGATTACTTCGCCCGGCTGGAACGCGGCGACGGCCCGCAACCGTCGGAGCAGATGGTCACGGCCATCGCCCGCGGCCTGCGCCTGACGCCGGACGAACGCGACCACCTGTTCCTGCTCGCCGGTTACCGCACCGCCCGCCGTGACCTGCGGCTTCAGCACGTGAGCCCCGGGCTGATGCGTGTCATGGACGGCTTGGCCGGTACCACCGCGCAAGTCATGGGCCCGCTGGGCGAGACGTTGCTGCAGACGCCGTCCGCGGTCGCACTGCTCGGCGACCAGACCCAGTACACCGGCAACTACCGCAGTGCGACGTACCGTTGGTTCACCGATCCGGCCGAGCGTGAGCGGTACCACCCCAAGGAGCACGACAACAACAGCCGGATCAACGTCGCGCTGCTGCGCGCGGCTGTCACCCGGAACGGGCCCGACTCCCCCGCAGCGGACCTGGCGGACATCCTGCTCCGCACCAGCGACGAGTTCACACGATGGTGGGAGCGCCACGAGGTGGGCCTCCGGTGGAGCGAGACCAAACGGTTCGTTCATCCCCAGGTCGGACAACTGGAGCTCTACTGCCAACTCCTGCTCGACCCGGACCAGGGCCAGTCACTGCTCATATTCACCGCCACGCCGGGGACGGCGAGCCACGAGCGACTCGCCCTGCTCGCCGTGCTGGGCACCGACCATTTCGTCGCCGACCCCGAGTGACGACACCCGCGGCCTCGGCGGCACCCGCTGTTCACGGGTCTCGCGGACGAAAGCCGGTGGCCCGTCGCCCCGGCACCGCTTTCGGTGCGCCGGTCCACAGCGCTTCGGCAGCCCGCCGCCAGGGCCCTCCAGCGCTGTTCGGTCCTTTTCAATCCTCTTCAGCATGATCTAGCGCGGAGCCCTGGGCGTTCACGCGCGGGAGGAAGTGCTTCTTAACGCTGCTCTGACCCGCGCGGGTGCACGGGTCTGCGGTATTGGCCTCAGCCGGGATGTTTCTGGTTTTCGATGTATTCCTTGATGGCGGCGAGCGGGGCGTCCCCGCACGAGGCGGCGAAGTAGGACGGCGACCAGAAGTGCTCACCCCACAGATACGTGCGGATGTGGCCGGGGAACTCCTGCCGCAGGCGACGGGCGGAGACACCCTTGAGGGAGCCTACGAGCCGGGAGATGGCGACCTTGGGCGGGTAGTGCACGAGCAGGTGGACGTGATCGCATTCGCCGTTGAACTCCCGCAGCTCCGCGCCGAAGTCGGTGCACACGTCGCGCATGACCTCTTCGCAGCGCCGAAGGATCTCGTCGGTGAATGGTCCGCGCCGATATTTGGGGGTGAAGACCAAATGCGCCTGGAGGGTGTGGACGACGCTACGACCCCTGCGGATATCGGGGTTTGGCTCCCAGCGTGGTGACATAGATCAATGTCACGGTACGCCCATGAAGATCGTGACGCAGGTCAAACTCATGCCGGATGCCGTGCAGGCATCCGCGCTTGAGCGCACCCTGAGCACGGTCAATGACGCCGCGAACTGGGTGTCGGAGGTGGCGTTCGAGCACGGCGTGCCGCGTGAGTACGAGCTGCGCAAGCACACCTACGCCGAACTCAAAGCCCGTGGGCTGGGAGCGCAGGCCGCGCAGCACGTCACCAAGAAGGTGCGCGACTCGTACACCACGCTCAAGGCCAGCATCCGTGCCGGGAACCTCGGCAAGGAAGGCTCCAGGCGTCGCCGCAAGGCCGAGTCCAAGCCGATCGCGTTCCGGCCCCAGGCCGCGCAGCCGTATGACGACCGGTGTTTGAGCCGGCAGCACGATCAGCGGACCGTGTCCATCTGGACCGTGGACGGCCGGGTCAAGAACGTCTCATTCGTGTGCTCCCCGGACACGCTCAAGATGCTCCAGGCGCACCGGCAGGGCGAATCCGACCTGATCGAGCGCGACGGCGTGTTCTACCTCGTCGCCACCTGTGACGTGCCGGAGGCGCAGCAGTACGAGCCGGACGGCTTCATCGGCGTGGACCTCGGCATCGAGAACATCGCCACCGCCTCCACCGGCTACCTCGCCGCCGGGCGGGGACTCAACCGGTACCGCAAGCGACAGCTTGCCCTGCGGGCCAAGCTCCAGAAGAAGCGCACCAAGAGCGCCAAGCGGCGGCTCAAGGCCCGTGCCCGCACAGAGGCGCGGCACGCCGCCAACCAGAATCACATCATCTCCAAGACGATCGTGACCGAGGCTGAACGCACCGGACGCGGCGTGTGACTCGAAGAACTCAAGGGCATCCGCAACCGGGTACGGCTCCGCAAGCCCCAACGGGTCGCACTCCACTCCTGGGCATTCGCCCAGCTCGGAAACTTCATCGTCTACAAGGCCAAGCGGGCCGGGGTGCCCCTGGTCTTCGTTGATCCCGCATACACGTCGCAGACGTGCGCCGAGTGCGGCCACATCGACAAGCGAAACCGGGTCGACCAGGGGCTTTTCATCTGCCGGGGGTGCGGGGTCGTTGCCCACGCCGACCGGAATGCTTCCCACAACATCGCCACCCGTGGCGAAAGCGTGTGGAACGCGGGGCGTGAGTCACGCGTCCCTGCCACCCCATCAGGGTGTCTGGACGGAGGAGTCCACCCCAGCAGCCAGCTGGGCACTACCTCCAAGCCCGGCCCTTCAGGGCCGGGTCAAGTTGACTCCTGATCGACGCCCCGGACGATTCGGTCGACGATCTCCGCGGCCCGCTCCGGCCGCTCCTCGAACCAGTTGCCCAGGTACTCCCGGACGGCCTCGCCGACGCACACCCGCACGTCGGTGTCGCCCAGCAAACCGTGCGTGGCGCCGAGGTATTCGGGACGGTCGAGCTTCACCGACACAACCGCCGTGAGACCCACGCCGATTCCGTCCGCGCGGAGGTCCGGGTCCGCTGCCGTCAGCAGTCCCAGTTCCCGTGCGGTCGCGGTGACCGCGGCCGCCACGCCGTCACGGAAGCCGTCCACGTGCGTGCCGCCCTCGGGCGTTGCCCGGCTGTTGGCGAAGCTGCGCATCCGCTCCTCTTGGCCGCCCTTCCACAGCAGCGCCACCTCCATCGTCCCCGCCATCCGCGGGTCGTCCCGCTCGAAACCGATGGGCTCCGGATGGAGGCCCACCCCCGTCTCCGCGTCGAGGGCGGCCACGAAGTCCCGTACCCCGTCCGGGAATCGGAACGCCACCACTCGGGCCTCGCCTGCCGGGCGTTCGTCGGTCAGGGAGATCCGCAGCCCCCGGTTGAGGAAGGCCACCTGCCGGAATCGCTCCGCCAGCACGGCGAACGAGCACCGCGTCGTCTCGAAGATCTCGGCGTCGGGCCAGAAGGCGATGGTCGTCCCGCTTCCCGTCGCCGGCTCCATGACGGCGGGCGGTACGACCGCGACACCGCGCGCGTACTCGTGCACCCGGCGGGCCCCCTCGGACCGCACCTCGGCCGTCAGCCTGCTCGACAGAACGTTGGCGACGAACAGTCCCCATCCGAAATGGCCCACGGCCGCGTTGTACCGGCCGACGGGCTCGGACCCGGCGCAGAAGCTGGTCAGCAGCGCTTCGAGGTCCCGGCCGAAGGTGGCCCCGGCGGTCTCGAACGGGTCCCCGGGACCGTCGTCGGCGACCCGCACACCGCCGTCGGCCGTGAGCGTGACGTCGACAGATCCGCAGCGGCCGGCCAGGAACCGGTTCACCGCCCGGCCGACGACCTCCAACACCAGCTGGTGCAGGCCTCGTTCGCCGGTCGAGCCGACATACATCCCGGGCCGTCTCCGAACCGCTTCCCGCCCCTCCAGGACCTCGATCCGGGCAGCGTCGTACCCCATGCCATCTCCACTCATGAAGACCCCTCCCATGGTGTCCCGCAGACCTCACCACCCTAGCCAGAATCCATAAAAACACCAGGTCAGAGCCATTTCGTCGAGGCTGCGGACGGGCCCGTCAGGGCACGCCGGGGACCGGGCGGCCCAGGGGTCGACGCCCACTGCCGAAACGTGTTCAAGGGCTCGCCGAAGCCGTGTACGGCCCCGCACCGGGCGCCCCTGAGGCCCTCAATTCCGGTACGTGGCAACCGATCCGGAAGTCGGTGGTCGGTGATGGCGACCAGCCCGCGACTCACGGCCGATGCCCCGCCGGTCACCTGCTCGCCGGACCTACTCGCTGAGTCGCCCTGGGGCCGTCGCCACTCTCGTGTGCGGAGCACGTGTCCGCACCTGCCGACGGGTCCGAAGTCATCGGAACTGCCGCCATCCGTGTAAAAGTCGCACTGTTCTTGAGTGGTTGCCGCCGTTCCGAGGGCGTGGCGGGCAGGGTGGCGGTGTCCATCGTTTCTACATTCCGGCTGACGGGCCGCCGGTGGACCGTCGTGGCTTCGGCTTCCCTGGGCGTGGCTCCGCCCGGTCGCTCGGCTTCCCTAGGAGTGATGTGCCCCGGTCCCGTGTCCGTACCTCGTCGGCCTGGCTCGTCGCCGGCTTGCTCTCCACCACCGGCTGGCTGGCCGGCTGTGGGGGTCAGGCTCCGACCGGACCATCCCACTCCACCCGTCAGCCCGCGCCGAAGGACGGGCACGACCCCGCGGCCGGCCCTCGGCTGCAGGACCCGCCGGAACTGGTCAGCCGCAAGGGCCTCTTGAAGGCCGCCATCACGGTCGAGCGCCGCAAGGTACGGGTGGGTGACCGACAGCTGTACGCCACCACGTACAACGGGACCTATATGCCGCCCACCTTGCGTGTACGGCCCGGCGACCGCATCGACCTCACCCTGACCAATCACATCGACGAGGACACCAACCTGCACACGCACGGCCTCCACGTCTCGCCACGCGCCCCCGCCGACGACATCTTCATCGCCCTCAAGTACAACCACTCGTACCACTACTCGTACCGACTGCCGCTCAACCATCCGACCGGCACCTACTGGTACCACTCGCACGCGGACATGACGTCGGCACCGCAGGTCGCCGGGGGCGAGTCGGGCGTCATCATCGTCGAAGGCCTGCGGCAGTACCTGCCACCGGCGCTGCGCGGCATCACCGAGCACACGATCGCGCTCAAGGACTTCCAGGTCCAGGGCGATTCAGTGAAGACCCACCCCCTTCGCATCGGAGCGGCCACCAACCGCACCGTCAACGGCCAGCGGAACCCGGTGATCGGCATCCGGCCGGGTGAGACCCAGCTCTGGCGGCTCGCCAACATCGGGGCCAACATCTACTACAAGCTCCACCTCCCGGGCACCCGCTTCCGCGTGATCGCCCAGGACGGCATCCCCGTCCCCAAGGCGTACGACCAGGACACGTTGCTCATCGCGGCCGGCGCGCGTTTCGACGTCCTCGTCCAGGGAGGCCGGCCTGGCACCACGCGGCTGGAGACCCTCCCGTACGACACCGGCTCAGCCGGAAACCGATTCCCCCGAGCCGACCTGGCCACCGTCGTCAGCGGCGGCAAGGCCATGAGCCGCGCCGCGCTCCCGACCGACTTCGCCCCCCACGAGGACCTGAGCGACGCGACGATCACGGCCCGCAAGACGGTCGTCTTCACAGAGAACGGGCCGGGCACGAAGTTCTACATCAACGGCCGGATGTACGACCCGCATCGGATCGACTTCACTTCCATCCTCGGCAGCGTCGAGGAGTGGACCATCCGCAACCACGCGAAGGAAGACCACTCCTTCCACATCCATACCAACGACTTCCAGCTGATGAGTATCAACGGGAAGCCCCACGACCCTTCCCACGGCTGGTACGACACCATCAACGTGCCCGCGCTCGGCGAGGCGGTCATCCGCATCCACTACACCGACTTCACCGGCAGGACGGTGCTGCACTGCCACATCCTGAACCACGAGGACATGGGCATGATGGCCGTCCTGGACATCGTCGGACCCCACCAGAATCCCCCGGCCGCCTGATCCCGCGCCCACGCCGGCGATGATCGCTCCGCCGTCGGGTGCGGTGCCGCCGCGCCACCAGAGTTCGCCGTCCCGTCGGTGCGCCGTCGTCCGATGTTGCGTCCCGTCCTGTGTCATGCCGTCTGTCGAAGATCCGGTACACAAGAAGATATGACGGGACGTCACGTGATGAGATCTGCTGTTCGTGCTCGTAGGGTCGTCGCCGCGGCGGCCACCGTGGGTGCGGTGGTCGCGGGTGCGGGTGTCGGGCAGGCGACCGCGCTGGACAAGGTCCGGCTGGCCGACGATCTGCCCGTGGCACCGGGCATCGGTTACCGGGCGTTCTCGGTGACGGGCTCGCACGGGGTGGTGTCCGGGCATCTGGTCACCGCTGATCTCACCAACCGGCATGTGGCGGTGGACCTGCTCACCCCCGGCACCGTCTCCAGCCGCGTCAAGCTGTCCCAGATGGTCGCCGCGCAGGGCGCGGTGGCGGGCATCAACGCGGACTTCTTCAACATCGAGGAGTCCCAGCACGTGGGGGTGGCCCCCACCAACTCGGCGGTCGGCCCGGCGATCGCCCACGGTGAGGCACTCAAGGCGGCCGTGCCGAACGGCCAGCGGTTCGGTCCCGGCCTGCCGCCCGGCACGTCGACGCGCGATGTGATCGGGGTGGGCTACAACAAGCGGGCCCGGCTGGACGAGCTGACGCTCAAGGGAAGCGTCCACACCAAGTCCGGTTCGTTCGACCTCGGCGCCTTCAATCAGTACGCCATCCCCGTGGGCGGGGTGGGCGCGTTCACTCCGAAGTGGGGCGACGTCTCCCGGCAGCGGTCGGTCTGCGGGACGGACACCGTCCGGGCCGCGGCCTGTTCCGCGGACACCTACGAGGTCACCGTCCGCAACGGCCGGGTGGTCTCCGGATCCGCGACGATCGGGGCCGGCGCGATCGCCGAGGACACCGTGGTGCTGGTCGGCCGGGAGGCCGGCGCTGACCGGCTGCGCGCACTCCGGACCGGGGACAAGGTCAAGGTCTCCGACCGGCTCAAGACCGCGAGCGGCAAGCGGTTGCAGTTCGCCGTGGGCGGCTTCCCGGTGCTCCGGGACGGCGTGCCCCTGCCCGGCCTCGACACCAAGGCCGCGGCGACCCGGACCGGCGCGGGTGTCGGCGACCACGGTCGGCGCCTCTACTTGCTGGTGCTGGACGGAAGTGCGGAGAGCGGCTCGGGTCTGACGGTCGCCGAGGTCGCCGAGGTACTCGACACCGTGGGCGCTGACGCCGGCGTGAACCTGGACGGTGGCGGTTCGTCCACCCTGGTGACCCGGGACCCGGTGACCGGCGCCCCCGTCGTCCGCAACCACCCGACCGGTGGCGCCGAACGCCCGGTCCCGGAGGGCATCGGGCTCTTCTCTCGCTGATCCCATGACCGGGCGGGCCATGGGGCCGTGGCAGGCTCTGCCGTGCGCCGCGTGGCCCGCCCGGACACGGCCGGCGGGAGCCACGGACGCCGAGGTCAACATCGCCAGAGGAACGCCTCCTCGGCGCACGGTGGACGAGCGACGAGGTAACCGAGGCCCCTGGGACCGGTGGCCGACCGCACGTTGGGTGCCGACCGCCGGTTCCACCGTCCGCGGTCGTCAATCGGGTCGCTGGCGTTGTGTGCTCGCTGATACATATGTGCGATGACAGGCGACGACTCCGGTGGGTTTCAAGCAGGGCGGTCGGGACTCATCGTGAGGGTCCCCGAGGCGGAACCCGCCGTGCGAGCGTGGCGTGACCGATTGGACCCCTCAGCCCGTGCGGGCGTTCCGGCCCATGTCACCGTCCTCTTCCCGTTCCTCGACGAGAGCCGCATCGACAACGGCGCTTGCGCTGCCATCAGAGACGTGATCGGCCGTCACCGGCCCTTCGAGGCCCGGTTCGAGCGCTGCGGACGCTTCCCGGGGATCTTGTATCTCCTCCCCGAACCGGACATCCCGTTCCGCCGTCTGACCGAGGCGATCGCGCAGCGGTGGCCGGAAACCCCGCCGTTCGGCGGCCAGTTCGACGAGGTCGTCCCCCATCTGACCGTCGCCCAGGGCCAGGACGATGCGGTGCTGGAGGAGGCCGAAGCCGACGTTCGCGGCCGGCTTCCCGTCACGGCCCGCGTGTCGTCGGTCGAACTCATGGTCCACGACGGGACAAGGTGGCAGCAGCGAGCGTCGTTCACGCTCCGGTGACCCCTCTGTCGGTCATCAGTTGGAGTCGTCTCCATTGGCGGCCGGCAGCCTGGACATTCACTGGTGGACACGGTTCGGTCGCTGTTGTATGCCTTGGCGAGCGACTACTGGACACCCCTCCCGCACACGGTCGAACTCAGGGTGCGGAGGCCCTGGCCCGCTTGCCGGCTGACGGCTCCGATTCCTATGAGGACTTCAGCGACATGATGCTGCCGACGCCTGCGATCGACGGGGAGGGCGATGGCTCGCTCCAGAGCGGCCAGCCGTTGACCGTGCATATCGCTGCCGTGCTGCCGGCTTACGAAGCGGCTCCCCACGCACCTGTTCGCCGAGGAACGTAGGCTGCTCAGGCTGGCCGTGGGGCGTCGAGAGGGCATACATGGAGGTCACTGAGCGCGAGTTGACGAATCCGTGGGAAGGCGTCCTGGTCACACCCACTCGTGGGAGTGACATCGGCGTTCTGGTCCTCGGAGGTTCGAGTGGACGCATCGAGCACGAGAGGACACGGATCCTCGCCCGGCAGGGTATGACGGCCTTGTCGATCCGCTGGTTCGGCGGTCCAGGACAGCCCCCGGGTATCTGTGAGATCCCTCTGGAGACGTTCACCGAGGCCATCGGTCTTCTCCAGACGCACGGGGCCCGACGCATCGGTAACCTCGGCGTCTCGAAGGGAGCTGAAGCCGCTCTGCTCACCGCGGTGCACGAGCCGCGCGTGGACGTGGTCGTCGCGTTGTCGCCCACGTCGCGGGTTTGGTGCAACGTCGGTCCGGGGCGGGACGGACGAGAGCGCCCATACCGCGCATCTTGGGCTTGGCAGGGCCAGCCCCTGCCGTTCGTTCCGATGGACGACGCCTGGGCCCCCGCCGAACCGGGCAACGGCCAGGTTTCCGTCCGCGGATGGTACGAACAGAGCGAGCTGACCTTCGCGGGCCTGCTTCCCGCCGCAGAGATCGCTGTGGAGAAGGTTCGAGCCGATCTTCTGCTTGTCGCAGGTGGCGACGACGCGATGTGGCCGTCTCTTCGCTTCGCCGGACAACTGGCGGAGCGCCGTCGCTCCGCGGGAGCCTCGGTGCACGTCATCAGTCGGGAAGACGCCGGCCACCGCCCACGTCTCCCCGGCGAGAGTCCCGCCCAGGCGTCCCGGCGATTTCTGTACGGAGGCACCCCTCAGGCCGATGCACTCCTGGGCGCGGCGGCCTGGCCGCACATTGTCCACGCGCTCCACGGTCATAACGGTCCTGTGGCTCGATGACACGTGCCACGGACGCATATGCGGAGTCGGCCCGGACGATCGGGGTCTCGGGGTGCATGAGAGCGAGACGGAACAGCAGGTCCTCGGCCACGCCGCCGTCAGCCACGTCGGCGGCTGTGGCAACCTGAATTGCCCTTACCCATCGCCTTGTCGAGCGACCTCAGCCACCCTCGCCTTCCACTGGTCCGCAGTCATCCGCCAGATGGCATCAGTCCCCACTTCACCGGGCGCTTGGGGCCCCTCAGGTGCCTGTATGCGCTCGACCTCGGTGAATCCCAAGCGTCGGGCGACGGCTCCGCTGGCCGAGTTGGCGATATCGTGATGGATCTCGATGCGGTCGACGTCCGCCAGTTGGAAGCCTTGGCGGACAAGGGCAGCAGCGGCCGTCGTGGCCAGACCTCGTCCGGTCCAATGAGGGTGAAGCCAGTAGCCGATTTCGAGGCCGCCCGCTCCGATACGGCGCATGAGGCCGCAACTGCCGATCACCGCCGCGTCTGACGTGATCGCGTAGCCGAAGGTCTGCCCGGTCTTCCACTCTTCCTGGTTCCGGGCGAGGAAGTCGGAGGTCTGCTGCCTGCCGGAGTCGGCCGCCCAAGGCATCCACGGCACCAGATGGTCCAGCGACTCGTAGATCGCCCGATCCAAGGCGTCGAGATCGCTCATGCGCCACCGGCGCAATTCAACCTGGCCAGAACTGAGGACTTCGGCAGGCTCTTCCATGCACCGGATGCTCTCAAGCGCAGCTCAGACCGGCAACGCATTATCGGTTCCCGTCAGCGCCTGTTCCGGGTCCGGGCATGAGAGGGCGTGCTGTCGTCAGCCGTTCCGGCCTGGCGTGCGGTGGCTACGGTTGAGTGGCGCAGGTCGCGTTCGGCGGTCCCCTCAACCGTAGGCTGCCGCCTCTAAGGTGTTCATCGGTGAAGTCCGTCGACCGGCCCGGAGATGCCATGCCTGTGCAGATGAAGTTGGTTGCGATAACGCTCGATTGCCCCGATCCGCTCGCTTTGGCTGCGTTCTATCAGCAGGCCACCGGCCTTGAACCGCACCCGAAATCGGACGCCGACTTCGCGGGCCTCAACGGCGAGTACGGGCTCCTCATCGGTTTTCAACGGGTCGACGGCTACCGGGCTCCGAGCTGGCCCGACCAAACCGTTCCCCAGCAGCTTCACATCTGCTTCCAGGTCGAGGACGACTTGGCCGAAGCCGAGGACCGGCTGCTGAAGCTCGGTGCGGGCAAGCCGGATCACCAGCCTCACGGGGACAAGGCACGGGTTCTCACCGATCCAGAGGGGCATCCCTTCTGCATCACCAGACGCTGACTGCCCGAAGAGGACTGTTGGTTCGGGGCCTGGCCGGCTGACCATCCAGGGCACGATGGAGCGGATCGTCGCTGCGGGCTCTCCGGTCTCGACCAACTGACCGAACAGCTCAGCAGACTGCTTCAGCATGTTGACTCAGGCGGTGAGGCCGGCCCTGATACCGGGGCGCGCCTACCAGCAGATCAGGCCCTCGCGGTGCAAAGAGCGCGAGCCGCCGGAACGTTCCATGGTGGGGAAGTCGTGCGGTCCAGCTCTGGCGGAAAACCATGATGTCCACCCGCAGTACGGAGATCATGAGGCATGCGACCGGATGACTGGCAACTCACCGAAGACGTCGACGGCTTTCTCGCCCGGGCCGGAGACTTCCTGCGCTCGCGGCCCGGCCCGCACATCATGCAGTCGACCTGGGCCGAGAGAGTACGAACGCGTGGGGCGGAGGCGTTCGGCACCGAGGCCCCCGTCTTCGGCATGCTGGAGCGAGCGGGCGCGGTCCACGCCACCTTCTACCGTCTCCCGCCCCATGGTTTCGGCCTTTCTCCTCTGACGTCCGAGCAGGCCGACGCCCTCGCTGCCCATCTGGCCGCCCTCGGTCACGTTCTCCCCTCCGTCAGTGCGGACCGCAGCACGGCCGCCGCTTTCGCCGAGGCCTGGCAGCGGCATACCGGCGCGACGCCGAAACTGCGCGACACACGACTGCGTCTGTACCGCCTCGGCACCCTCACCCCGCCGGACCCGATGCCGGCGGGCCGAGGCCGCCTCCTGGGCGAGCAGGACCTTGAGGAAGTCATGTACTGGTGCGGCGAGTTCGCCAATGCCGTCGGTGAGGACGTTTCCATCGACACCGGCACGTGGGCCGACACCCGCTTCGCCGACAAGCGCTACGCGCTCTGGGAGACCCCGGACGGCACCGGCGTCTCCATCGCGGGCATGAACCCGCTGATCGGCGGCCAGATCCAGGTGGACGTCGTCTACACCCCGGTAGATCTGCGCGGTCGCGGCTACGCGGGCGCCGTGGCAGCGGAGGTGAGCCGGGCCGCGCTGACCGCGGGCGCGAGGGACGTCGTCCTGTTCGCGGACCTGTCCAACCCCACCAGCAACGCCCTCTACCAGCGCCTCGGCTATCACACGCTCACCGACTGGGCGGTGTACGAGTTCTCCAGCGCCCCACCGGAAGCGACCACGGCGTAGTGCCCGCGCTCGGACCCGAGGATGGAGGTGACGGTAACCGGGGACGGGACGCAAGTCCGCTCAGCGCGGGCCGCCCGCAGTGCTGAGGCCGATACCGGGCCGCAGGGTGCCGGGAAAGGCGATTGACGCTCCGGTTCGGGTCAGGAACGATCTCTGACCGTGACGACGAGCAGCGATCACGACCCGTCCGCCCACGGTCGACCCCACCCCGCCACCCGTCCGCTCGCCCTGGTCACCGGCGTGGGGCGCACCGTCGGCATCGGCGCCGGCATCGCCCTCCGGCTGGCAGCGTCAGGCTGGGATATCGCCTTCACCCATTGGACCCCGTACGACGACCGCATGACCTGGGGCAGTGAGCCCGACGCGACCGAAGTGATCAGCCGGGCTCTCACCGCACATGGTGCGTCCATCGCGGCGATCGAGGCGGACCTGGCCGACGCGGACTCCCCGGCACGCGTATTCGACGAGGTCGAAAGGCGGCTGGGGAGTGTCACCGCTCTGGTGATGTGCCACTGCGAGTCGGTCGACTCCGGTCTGCTCGACACCACGGTCGAGAGTTTCGACCGCCACTTCGCCGTCAACGCGCGCGCCACCTGGCTGCTCATCCGCGAGTTCGGACGCCGCTTCGCCGCAGACCCGGGAACTGGCCGGATCGTCAGCCTCACCAGCGATCACACCGTCGGCAACCTGCCCTACGGAGCGAGCAAGGGAGCCCAGGACCGCATCACCCTGGCCGCCGCCCGCGAACTCGCCCACCTCGGCGTGACCGCGAACGCGATCAACCCCGGACCGGTCGACACCGGCTGGATGTCCGAGGAAATCCGCGAGGACTGCGTCCGCCACACCCCGCTCGGCCGCCTGGGCACTCCGCAGGACACCGCGCACCTGGTGGACTTCCTGTGCTCCCGGGAAGGCGAGTGGATCAACGGTCAGCTGCTGATGAGCAACGGTGGCATCGCGTAGCGCTCTGCCGCCCCGCAGCCAACCGCGTTGTCGTCGACGTCAGTTCAACAGCGGCGTTCTCGCACGGGATGGTTCAGGCGACGAGCAGGCGGAGGCCGAGTTCCGCCGCGTCGAGGGCGACGAGGTCGCGGTTGCGCTCCGCCCACCGGCCCGAGGAAAGGTCGTCGCGGAGACTGTTCACTGCCCGCTTCTCGGCCGAAGGGCGGCGATTTCCCACTGCGTTGTGGCGTGGGGGTCTGCCCGGTTCCCGGCCGTACGGGTCGTGCCGGCGCACGGTCAGGACCACGGGTCGTCCGAGCGGTCTTCGGCGTCAGCTGTGTCGGGCTGCAGCATTGCGTGCAGGCAGCGGTGCAGGCCGTTTCTGTGGGTGCTCTCGGCCGCACGCATCCACGGCAGCTGCGCCATTGGCCGAGTTGTCTCGGGGGTGGCGAAATCGTCCAGCATGGAGGGCAGTTCGTCCGGGACCGGCAGGTCCGTGAGGCACAGCCACCCCAGTGCGGCGCTCACCCGTACCTCGGGCGGCCGTGCGGGGTCGGGCCAGCAGGCTCGCAACCACTCCACCGTCGACGAATCCTGGTGCGCCCGAGCCAGCTGTGCGATCGCCAGTACGAGGCCGGCGCGTACGGCCGGGTCCTGTTCGGCGAGCAAACGAGCCTGGAACGCGGAGAGGATGTTCTGCGCGCCTGCGGAGGCGGCCGCCAGTGCGTAGGCGGCGGCGATGCGCACTTCGGGGTCGGGGTCATCGAGCAGGGGCAGGAGGAGATCGGTGTCCGCGGCGATCGCGTCGCGGGCGGCCTGCACCGACCAGTTCTGCAAGTAGCCAGTGACCTCGAAGAACCATTCGTCGTCGCCACGGAACCGCATCATGTCAGCACGCGTGCACACACCCTGGTGCTGCATGCGGGCCACTTCGGCTGTCACCGCCAGAGCCTCGGCGCGGTGGTCGGACTCCGGGTCGGTACCGACCCGGATCAGGAAGGGCACCGTCGGCGCCACCGCGGCCCTCATGTCGTTGGCGCACAGGCCGTTGAGCATGCCGAGGGAACCGCGGACGGCGTCGCCCGAGCGCAGACGCTCCATGTACTCCCGAACGCTGACGCCTTCCGGGAAGCGTTCCCACGGCACCTCCTCAAGCAGGAACCCATCCCTGGCCTCCGTACGGATGCCCGCCACCACCGTACGGACGTCCAGGGGCCCTCCCGCCTGATCGAGCGGATCCCCGTCCACGAACGCCCGCGCCACCGCCTGGTACGCCAGGTCCCTGTCCCGCGAACTCACCGGCAACCTCCATTGAGAGCTCCCCCTCGGGCCCCGCACCGAGACGCTGAAGGAAGGTCGACCATGCAGCTGATCATGCCAGCCGCCGCCGACAACACACCGGGCCGATGACCCGCCGCCTGGGCAAGGGTGGATGGGTTGTCGGCCAGCGGCTTGTGGGGGTTCAGCGAGTTGAAGGTGCGGCTGGGCTCGGTGGAGGTCCTGGCCGAGGCGCCGAAAGACTCGGCCCAGGCGGTGGCGACCCTGATCTTCTCCGATGTGGCTCCCGGCAATTACCCCCGAGGTAATCGCACTGCCCAACCACCTTCACCTACGTTCTGGTCATCGCTCACACCCCCGGAACGAAAGGAAGCTCGTGATGCCCGCTTACGGCTTCGCTCATCTCCGCAGCCGCCGGAATCACTCCGACGTCATCGAGTACCTGGAACGCATCCAGGCAACCCTCGACCCCTTCGCCGGCCGCTTCGTCATCCACGGTCCGCCGGTCGACGTCGTAGAAGGTACGTGGCCCGGCAGCATGGTGCTGATCGAGTTCCCCAGCCTGGCCGAAGCCCGCGCTTGGTACGACTCTCCCGCCTACCGGGCCATCCTGAGATTGCGTACCGACCACGTGGAGGGCGACTTGGTGCTGATCGAGGGCGTCGGTCCGCACTACGACCCGGCCGAGCGAGCTCGCAAGTTGCGAGCGGGCCAGAACGGCGGATGACCCACCCAATGCGGTTGATCTGTCAAGTCAGGTAGCAAGCGGGGGCGCCGGTTCGTCGTGCCGTGGTGAGTCGCGTCAGGCCGCGGAGCGGGGCAGGCTGATGGAACGGCTTTCCTCCACGACTTGATAGCCGACGCTCGTGTAGAGGTTCATGGCCACCTCGTTGCCGCCCCACACTGTGAACATCAGCGCCGAGTCCCCGCCTGCGAGCGTGGCCTGTTCGCCGGCCACCATCGCGGCCCGCCCGTACCCTTTGCCGCGGTGCCGCTCCTGGATGTGCAGCGAGTAGCCGTAGGTCACCCCCGGGAGGAACCCGTGCTTCAACCAGCCGGTGCCGATCTGTTCGCCCACCGCCTCGAGCACCAGGAACGTGTTGTCGGGCGTCGCCAGGCCCTCGGGAATCAGCTTCGCGAAGTCGCGGTCGGACTTGCGTACGGCCTCCTCGGGGCTCAGGGCTCCCGCCCGGACGATGTCGCCGACGTAGGCGACCTTCTCGGAGACGAGCCACTCGGGATATTCGGCCTGTGTCATCGGCCGTGCGGTGACGCCGTCGACGGGTTCGGGCGGGGAACTGACGTGCCGCGTCCTGAGCTGACCACGGACGCGGTAACCGTCGAACAACTCGCCCGCGGGCTCGGTGAGTCGTATGTCCAGCCGGAGTGCGCCGCGCTCCGCGCACCACCCCTCGGCCCAGTCTCGGGCGGCCTGTTCGTGCCCCCGGTCGGTGTGGGGTTCATCGACGCGGAGGTCGCCGATACGGCCCGCGAGTGTGCCGCTGTCGTCGGCCACGACCACGGCGACGTATCCCACGCGGCTCCCGGCGTCCGTGATCTCCGCGACGGTCCAGTCGCCGATGCCGGCGCTTCTCTCGTCGAGCATGCGCTCCGCCGCGGCCGCGCCGAGCCCGGCCGCCGTGTACGAGGTGCGTAGCCGCCGCTCGAAGTCCTTCTGCCAATTCGTGCTGTCACCAAGGATGTTGAATTCCGTCACCTGATCACACTAAGGCTTGTCCCGTAAAGATCTTCGAGCGACCGTGATTGGCTGCTGCCCGCTCTGCTCGTCTATCGGCCAAGGGCGAGGTTGTGCACGCGGGCGATTCCACTCATCGCGTGATGGACGCCGTCGTCCTTCAAGCGGCAGTCGCGGAGGATCTTCCAGGTCTTCATGCGGGCGAAGGTGTGCTCGACACGGGCGCGGACCTGGCGGTGAGAGGTGTTGTGCTCCTCCTTCCAGGCAGGCAGTTCATTCTGCCCGCGCTCGCGGCGGTGCGGGATGATCAGGCCGGTGCCGCGGTAGCCGCCGTCGGCGATGACGGTAGTGCGGCCGACGGCGTCCTTGGCTCCGGACAGTGCCCACGCTTTGCAGTCGTTGCGGTTGCCGGGCAACGGTCGGCCGACCACGACGACGAGTCGGGTGTCGGCGTCGATGACGACCTGATGGTTGGTGGAGTAGGGATAGTTCTTTGACTGCTCGGCCACCGTGTGGTCGCGGGTGGGGACCAGGGTTCCGTCCACCATGAGCACGGTGCCCTTGCGGAACCGCCTGCGGGGCTTGAGCGCGAGCAGGGGGCCGAGGTGGCTGATGATGCGGTCAGCCGCGGACTTTGAGACGCCGAACCGTGGTGCGAGCTGCCGCAGCGTCAAGTTGGTTCGCCAGTAAGCCGTGACCAGCAGCACCAGGTCCTCCAGCGGCAGGCTCCACAGCCGGCCTCTTCGGACCGCGTCAGCTCCTTCGTGCCGCAACTGTGCTACCAACGTGCCGAAACAGCGGGAGCTCAACCCGGTGAACGGGACTATCCAGGACGGCTGCGACGCCGTGATCACACCAGTCACGGCGGGAGCCTCACACGGATCCCCCAGATGCCACGGTTTAGACGAGCACCTATCCTGCCCAGATTTCTGGCCCCTGCTTGACGATGACGAGTCCATGAGCCCGGTCGGATGGCCAGAGATCTACCTGATACAGGAAGTGGTCACCAGGGCCCCCATTGGTGTCGGACGTTGGTGGTCCGGCTGGAACGTAGGAGACCCGAACCCGCCGATGGAACTGGCGTGTGTGCCAGGTGAAGCCACGCCAAGGAACGCAGCCGGTCAACGCCACCGTGTTCAAACCCGTGACCGGACCGGTCCGCTTCGTCTTTCCGACCTTCCACGTCGCAGACCACCGGTCTGACCAGCCCCGATCGAGGTCAAGCTTCGCCCGGCCGACAGCCAGGTCCTCCTCACCGCACAGGAGGGCCAGGTCCTCCCAGCCGCGCACATCCGACCAGAGCGGGCCAGCCACCCTGCCCTCAAGCACGCGCGGGCCTACGGACCCTTCCACGCTGATCTGCTCCATGAGCAGAGAAGACAAAAATAATCAGAGGGCACGGAGCGATTCGACCAAAGAGGTGCCAGCAAGCCAGAAACGCGCGCAAGGGGCCATCCTTCACCGATATTCAGTGCCAACCAGCAGTCACAGAATTCATCGACGCCGCAGGCCATCGTCCACACCTTGTGCCATCCGCGACTGAAATTCCCAGCTCGTGAGCCGCCAGGGCGCCTGCAGACTCGTCCTGTTCGGAACGGGCCGGCTGCTGGCTGAGCACGCCAACGCACATTCGCCTTCAGAGGCGCCGGCTCCCGCGGGCGTATCGCCCTCTCCGATTTTGTGTCGTGACTTGTATCACCTGGTGGCTTGTTTCGGGAAGCGTCGGAGGCTCCAACGTTCGTTCCGTTTCACAGAAACAACACAGGTTTTGCATGGGGTGCACACGTGAACGACGTATTCCGGAACGGGTGTCGTCTCCCCGAAGCGGCGTGTGAGTGTGTCTGTAGGCCCTGAGTTTTTCCTGTTCCGGTCACGTGTTCTGTGTCTATGGTGAGCGCCGCGTGCGGTGGATCTTGACCAGTCCGGACACACGCGTCTGTCATTCGGCGACCGGGGAAACACCGTCGCCCACGGGGAGGGTTGCTTCGCCATGCCGTCATACCGGCCGTCCGCGCACGCTGCTCCAGCCTGCGCTGTGCGCCCCTGACTCCCGCTCAGGACCGCTGTCCTCCCCCTGTCTTCGACCGGGCCTGACTACGCCCGCCCCCCTTGAACGAAGAAAGAGATGCTCTGTTGCGCCCCAGACCGTGGTTGCGTACGCCCGGATCACGAAGATCCGGATTCCTCACTCCCGTCGTCACGTCCGTGGCCGCGCTGGCCGTCCTCGGCGGCCTGGCTGTCCAACCCGACCTGCTCGGCCGTGGAGCGGACGCCGACCCGGCGGCAGCCTCGTACGACTGGAATGTGGACACCGCTGCCGAGCAGTTGCGGCAGGACCAGTGCCTCATGGCCGATGTGCTGCGACTGGGCGGCCCGTCCATGGCCGCTACCGCGCAGGACGGTCTGAACCAGCCCGCGGACAAGCTTCATACGCTCGCCGACCGGAAGAGCTGGGAGAAGACCCCGCTCGCGACCGCGTACCAGACGGACCGGGACGCGGCGGGCAAGGAGCTGGACGCCCTCCATGCTCTCCGGGACGGATGGCAGAAGCCTGCCGTCGGTCTGACGACACCGGCCGGTTTCACCGAGACCGACTTCCACTGGCCTCCGGGGTCACCGGGGGACGGCAAGGAGGACTTCTACGGCCAGACCGGTCTGACGAAATGGACCGCCGACCGGTTCTGGAAGAGCGACGGCGACTTCTATGCCGACTCCACGCCCAAGGCGGACGCGGCGACCCTCAAGGCCGTCGACGACCTGGGCAGCCCTCTGTACGGCAAGGACCCCGACCCGGTCGGGCTGCCGGCCGGCGAGTGGAACCGGGCCCTCGCCGAGCGGGACGCGTTCAGATGGCTGCACGGGGCTCCGGGGGAGAACGCGGGCGCGGACAACGCCCGTATGTTCCTGGCGTCGGGGGGATTTCCCCGTAGCGCCCCGGAGCCGGGCACGGCGGAGTACCGCATCGCCGTCGAGGATTTGAAGTCCCGGTTCGCCGCGTGCGCGTGGCGTGACCCGATCGATCCCGACAACGTGCTGGGTGACGTCTCCGGCACGGCCGCGACGGAGTGGCAGCAGGAGATCGCCTCTCAGGCCACGCAGCGCAACCAGATCCTGAACGCCAACAAGGACGCCACCAAGTCCCTGGCGGCCGGCGCCAAGGCACTGGGTGACCTGCTGGGGTACTCGTGGGTCGCAGACCACCTCGCACGCTGGCAGGACTACTGGTCCGCGGGCGGGGCCGGCTGGGTCGGCGACGCGCCGGCGGTGATCGAGGTGCACGCCGCGCAGGGCAAGTGCCTCGACGTCGAGGGTGCGAATAAGGACAACGGCACCCCCATCCAGCTGTACACGTGCAACGGTTCGGCGGCGCAGGAGTGGAAGGTCTACGGCGACGACCGGGGACTGCACCTGCAGAACGTCAACTCCCAGAAGTGTCTGGACGTTTCGAACAACAACCCGGCCAACGGCACGAAGATCCAGATCTGGACGTGCAGCGGATCCCCGGCGCAGACGTGGGAGTTCAACCTCCGCGCCACCGGCAGCCTGCGCAACGTCGGCACCGACAAATGCCTCGACCTGCACGAGTACACCAACGGCTACAACTCGTGGCTCTACACGTGCAACGGCAGCGGGCCGCAGCAGTTCGACGTCACGCCCTCCGGACACACCGGCACCGTGCCGCCCAAGGCCCAGTTCGACAAGGCCAAGGCCGGCATCACAGCCGCCCAGACGGCGGCGAAGAAGCAGCTCGACGCCCTCAAGACCCAGCTCGCCGCCGTGAAGAAGGCCGCCACCGCCTCGGACACCGCCGAGCAGGCCTCCTACACCATCGCCGACACCAACGGCGCGCCGCGGGGGCGCGGTCTGCTCGTCGGACAGCAGAAGGCTCAGGTCACCCAGGGTGCGGCGGCCGCGCTTGAGGCGATGGTGAAGGCCGGCGAGACCGCCGAGGCCGCCACCCGCGCCTCCGGCGGCGACAGCCAGACCATCGCGGAGCGCGCGCTCGCGCAGGCCGCCCAGGTGAAGGCGGAGTTCCGTAAGAAGGCCGCGGAGAAGGCCGAGTTGCAGGCCAAGGCCGCGGCCGATGCCGCGAAGGTGCACCGCGACAACGCCAAGAAGGACAAGGAAACCGCGGAGGCGAAGCTCACCGACGCGCTGAAGGCCGAGGGCGATGCGAAGGCGGCCGCCGCCGACGCACACGCCAAGCGGCTCGCCGCCGAGGCCGAGGAGAAGACGGCCAAGGCGGAGAAGGAGAACGCCGCCGCCAGCCGGGCCGAGGCCGCCGAGCATCGCAAGAACGCCGAGTCCGAGGCGACGAAGGCGAAGGACGCCAAGGACAAGGCGGAGGCGGCCGAGAAGACCGCCGGGGACCGGCGCGACGACGCCGTCGCGGCCAAGGACAACGCCAAGGCGATGCGCGACGACGCCTGGGACGCCGAGCAGAAGGCCGACGCGGCCCGCGCCAAGGCCGACGCCAAGGACGCCTACGCCGACTCCCTCGACTCCGGCGACGCGGCGACCGCTGCCCGGGCCGCCGCGAACGACGCGGACAAGTCGGCCGACGACGCCGAGACCGCGGCCGGCAGGGCCCGCTCCGAGGCCGACGCCGCCACCCAGGCTGCAGCCGACGCGGACGCCGCGGCCACCCGTGCCGAAGCCGCCGCCACACGGGCCCGCTCCGACGCGGACGCCGCACAGGCGGCCAAGCTGAAGGCCGACGCGGCGGTGAAGACCGCCACCAGCGCGGTCGCCGACGCCATCAAGGCCTCCCAGGACGCCTCCGCCGAGGCCAGAGCCGCGGTCAAGCTCGCCGACGAGGCCCAGCAGCACGCCAAGGACGCCAAGACCCAGGCGAACGCGGCGAACACAGAAGCGGGCAAGGCACTCGCGGCCGCGGCGAAGGCGGCCGGGTTCGCGCACGTCACCGCCCAGGCGGCCGTGGACGCGGGCGAAGCGGCCCAGCAGGTCGCCGATCCCGCCAACGACGCGATCCAGCTCGGCTCTTCCTACGTCGACACCGACTCCGCCGCCGGCCTCGTCGTCCTGACCGGACAGAACTCCAAGACGATCGCCGAACAGCAGCAGGCCGTCGCCGACGCCCACGCCAAGAACGCCGCCGCCGAGGCCCAGGCCGCCAAGAACATCGCCGACCAGGCCAAGGGCGACGCCAAGGAGGCCTACCAGCACGCGGCCAACGCCGCCCAGTACGCCGCCGACGCCCGCACCTACTCCAAGGACGCCCTCGGCTACGCCGCCGACGCCGCCAAGGCCGCGGCAGCAGCCTCAGCGTCCCTGGCCCGCACCATCGACTACGACCAGCAGGCCACCACCGACGCAGCCGCCGCCGACAAGGCCGCAGGCAACGCCGAGGGCTACGCCAAGGACGCCCGCGACAGTGCCGACGCCGCCGAACTCGACGCCTCCGCCGCCCGCTCCGCCGCCACCCAGGCCGAACAGGACGCCAAGGACGCCCGCAGCGCCGCCGACCGAGCCGACGCCGCCGCCACCGAAGCCGAACAAGCCGCCAAGGACGCCGACAAATACGCCAAGGACGCCCAGGACGCCGCCGATCGCACCGAACGGGAGGAAGCCAACAAGGAAGCATCCCAAGGGGCCGGTACGGGCATTCCCGGTGTGTTCGCCGTTCCGGACGAGTCCACCGCCGAGATCGTCAGCAGCAAGCAGATCGGCACCTGCCCGGGGATGCCGGAAGCGGCCTTCCAGGGCTGCAACGCGAAGTACAACCTGGTCGTCACCTACGAGGCCGACTTCTACCTGTGCACCGACGACCAGGCCCAAGCCACGGCGGAGGGGTGCCCGAAGTCGGCATGGCAGTTCCTGAAGCGGGCAACGCTGAAGAACGTCGAGATCGACGGCTGGGCACATCACTTCTCCGGCAAGGACATCGTCCGCGCCGGATGGCAGAACCTCTTTGGCGATACCGCCGGATCGATCCTGTTCTCCGTCTTCGCCGAAGACCTCATGGACTGCATGCACGGCAGCAAGACCGCCTGCGCCTGGAGCATCGCCGCGTACCTTCCGCTCGAGAAGCCTCTGGCCGCACTCGCCGACGCCGTCAAAGCAGTCGACGCCGCCGAAAGAACCGGTATCGGCTTCACCGACGCGTGGAAAGGCCTACGCGCCGTCGACCTCTCCGACGAGGCCATTGCCGGTATCGCCAGGAGAGCCAGCGAAGCTCTTGCCAAGACATGCGAACGCAATAGCTTCCCCGGCACCACGCGCGTACTGATGGGTGACGGCACGACCAAGCCGATCGAGGACGTTCGGATCGGTGATGTGGCTCTAGCCACTGACCCTGAAACGGGTCGTACCGAAGGCCACACCGTCATCCGCACCATCTATACGCCGGACGACACCGACTTCGCCGACATCACGATAAACATCGGCAAAGCACAGATCACCGCCACACAGCACCACCCCTTCTGGTCACCCAGCGCCCACCGATGGATCGACGCCGGCGATCTCAAACCCGGCCAGACCCTGCGCACCAACAACGGCGAGACCGTCACCGTGGTCCGCGTCCACCACTTTCACCGCCTCCACTCCGCCTACAACCTCACGATCGACAACCTCCACACGTACTATGTGGTCGCGGGCGACACGCCCGTGCTGGTCCATAACACGAACTGTACCGATGTGGCACTCGGTGCGCAGGATATGGGGACTGTCAAGTGGGCTTATGACAATGGCTTCACCCACTACATGGGCAAGCTCCCAGACGGGGGAACTTGGCAAGAGTCGGTCATGGCGGCTATCGACAACCCCAATATTCACATTCACGTCAATACCAAGGGATTCGCTGGCGGCTTTACCGGTTCCGCGCTGAGAGGGATGTCGACGGGATCGAAAGCGACCGAGCAGGAGATGGCATGGCTTGCAAAGTCGGTGGTCTCAGGTAAACGGTCATGGAAGTCGATAACCCTCTACGATGCAAACGGAGACGTGCTGCCGTTGGAGGAGCCAGCCTGGTCGACAGACCCCGCCCTTTCCAAGATGTGGCTACTGTGGGGTCCTGATGAATCGTAACCAACAGCGTGGAGAGGCCTGAGAGCCGTGGATATGTCGATGGCTAGCTTCGCTGAAGCTCCAGACGCAAAGTACTACCCAGAGCTAGTGGCGTATGGTGGTCTGTCTCAGGCGCTTCGGCGCCTTGAGGAAGACCGTGGTCTCGACCTTGGAGACGTACGACCTGCCTCGGATCGAGGGCTCAGCGTGTATCGCACTGCCGAGGCTGCTTCGAGTCGTGGACTCATCAGAATTAGCACGGTCCTGAACCGGAGATCCTTTTCAATCTCCATGGACAGTGCCGAGGGTGATTTCGTCTGGGCAAACGGGAGCACGACCGCTCTGGGAGACGTTGCAGAAGTTATCGACGCATGGCGGAGCGGTGTACTTCTTGCGCCTCTGCGTGAGCGCTTTCCATTCATCGAGTTTTCCAAAATGGCTGAAGGCTACGAGTGCGGCGAACCTGCGGAAACCGCTTGGGGTATCCTTTTGGCGGATGATAACCGCATCTCTCATCGTGAGATGCTGGCCGCACTGCGGTCAAACTCTCGCTTGAGTGGCATGTTTCCGTTCTTCTCTCACGACGTCTTGCGGTTGGCTATTGATCCCTTTAAGAGGGATGCTGGTGAGATATGCATCGAACCGCAGGGTAACGGTCGCTTTTCTGTGCAATCATCGTCTGATGGTGAGATTCTGGCTGATGTCGAATTGGCTGATCTTGCCGACATGGCTTCATCATTTTTCGATTCCCGTGGTGAGCTGCGATCGTAAACCTGCACAGCGCAATTGGTCGCTCGGGAAACAGGCGAGAACCCTTCGACGGGCACAGCCTGCCCGACCAACGACAGCACCGCTTCCCCAGCCGAGGAGTGTGGCAGGAGACCTATCACATGGGTGCTTGACAGCAACTGAGTGAGGGTCGTCAGCGAGGCGTCCTCCCGTGCAACGCACGGGAGGACGCCTCGCTGTGAGGGTTAAGGGTCGGTCACTGCCCGGCCGCGCGCCGTCGTCGGTCTCGGCCTGCCGCACCAGCCGCGCAGGGCCTCGGGGTGGATGTCGAACTGGTCGGCGATGTGACACCACGAAGGGCTCGGAGGTCGTTTACTACGTGGGCAAGGAAGTGCTGGTGGTGAAGACGCCATACAACATCCACGCCTTCCAGTACTCCGCCGATCAGTGGGCGCAAGGTGTCCATGGCGGCCGGTACGTCTTGATAGACCCCGGAGGCACACCGTGAGGTCTAGGCCATTCGTACGGCGGGAGGGAACGGGTTACTCCGTCCGGTTCGTCGGCGAGCAGTGCACCGTCGTTAGAGACGCTCTGCTGTGGCTTGCCCATCGACGTGGGGAGGAACCGGCCCTGACTGTGCGAGCAGGTTGCGGCAGGCAGCGGTTGGAGCAGCTCCACGAGCGGCTCGTCACAGGCGAGACCGCGACCTTCTCGCTGGAGGAACTGCACACTCTGCATGCCGTCCTGCTTGAGGTCCCCTCGTAACGTGGAGTCCGTGATACCAGGGGAAGTTGAGGTTCATGGGGTCCAAGCAACGGAAGTACGACGCGGAGTTCCGTGAGGGTGCTGTACGCATCGTGATCGAGACCGGGAAGCCGATCCCGGAGGTCGCCGAGGATCTCGGGGTGCATCCGGGGACGCTGCACAGCTGGGTCTCGCGGTGGCGCCGCAACGGCTCGGCCTCCTCCGACCGGCCCGCGCCCTCCGCCTCGGGCGGCCAGCTGCGCGATGGCGAACGCGCGGAACTGGAGCGGCTGCGGCGCGAGATGACCGAGAAGAACGAGCACATCCGCGAGCTGGAGATGGAACGTGATGTCTTCAAACGCTGCATGGCCTTGTGGGTGAAGTAGCTGCGGCGGACCCGGCCCAGCTGGCCGGAGTGATCAGCGACTGCAAGGTCGAGCAGAACATTCCGCACACCACAGCATGCCGCGTGCTGGGGGTATCGGAGTCGTGGTTCTACAAATGGCGGGATCGGCCCGTCACTGCCCGCGAGGTGCGGCGCGGCCAGCTCACCGACGCGATCAGGCGCGTCTTCGACGCCTCGGGCGGCACCTACGGCTCCCCGAAGATCTGGATCACGCTCGCGCCTAGTGGCGTTCCTTCGCGATACACGTCCCGCCCGGGGGCGTCCGAGTTCGAGCGGATGGCCACTACGTTCTGGAGCAGGCCGGGCGCGGACAGGGCCCGAGCTGGTTCACGATCCGACCTGCGGCCGACTTCGAGATCCCGAACAGGGGAGCCAGCTGCCGCAGGGTCAGGTTCGTCCGCCAGTAGGCAGCGACCAGCAAAACCCGGTATTCCAGCGGCAGACTCCACGGACGGCCCCTGCAGACCAGGTGCGGACCTCCGCGCCGCAGCACGGTGATCAGCTTTCCGAACTGCTTCGGACTCAGCCCGGAGTACGGCGCTGTCCAAGACGGCTCCGACGCCGTGATCACAGCCCCCACAAGAAGATCATCTCAGTGGCTGGCCCGGCATCCCCACGTGCTCCAGATACACGGGCCGTGGCTCTACCGGGCCAAGGTCAGTAGAGCCATCGATCCAGGAGCCCTGGCCAGAGAAACCCCTCGTAGCCCTTGAAGGCCGCAGGATCGACTTCCTTCAGCTCCTCGGCCAGCCGATTCAGCTCGGCGAAAGCCCGCTCTTCCTCCTCTTCGGAGAGGTACTCCTCAGGGCCGTCCGGCTCGCCGAGAAACTCTGAGGCAGCGACGCAGCTGCCGTAACGATGAAGGACGTCGAGCCACACGTCGACACTCGAGTTGGCGAACCATGCCTCCCCGTCCGGCATGACGAAGTAGACCACCCCGGTCTCCGGCTCGACGCCGAACAATGACCGCTCGGCCGGCTCATCGAGATCCGCCTGCTCGGTGAGACGGTAGAGCGGACCGCGGAACGTGAGCAGAACCGGATCAGCCTCGCTCTGAATCACGACTCGCTCGATGAGACGCGGCGCTACCGGAATGCCCACCTCGACTAGCTGCACCTTCATGAAGTCCGGGATCCGCCAGTCGGCCACCACGTCCCGTCTGGCACGCGTGACATGGCCGAGACCGGCCCACTCAGTCAGCTGGTCATACGTCGCCATCGAACGGTCCTCTTCGGTCGGCTGCAGTGCCGACCCTACCGAGCCGGGCCTCTGCTCAGAGCACGGCAGCACTTGCGGGACAACCCTTAGCCAACGCACCCGATCTCCGACCTCGTCGACTACGGCGTGATCGGCGACCTCCTCGCAGCCGTCCCGTAACTCACCGACGAGATCAAGACCCGCAAGGGCTGATCCACAGTGCGTCCCCCGTGCGGGTGCGCCCACCTCCCGAAGCCCGCGGCCGTTCAGCCAGCGGCGGCGGTGAGCGCGCCGAGGGCGCCGGCCTGGGTGCGCCAGTCGGTCTGGTTGGGGGTGGTGCCGGCCCAGCGTTCGCCGAAGGTGTTGAGGGAGCTGCGGTCCTGTGCCCACAGGGTGTCCGCCTGCTTTTGGACGTAGTTCTGGTAAGTGCTGGAAGCGGTGGCCTTCGCTAGGTCGGCGAAGTGCCGCATGAAGATGCCCTTGAACTGCTTCTGGTTGTCGTCGCAGGACGCCGAGCCGATGTCGCAGGATTCGGTGAGCACTCCGGCGCGGGTCAGCGTCGCGCTCGTGATCGCGGCGTCGGCCAGGGTCCGCGCGGTGCTCAGCAGCGAGCTGTCACCGGTCGTCCTCCACAACTCGGTGAAGCCGCCGATGGCCAGTCCCTGGTTGTAACTCCACACGGTGCTGCCGTTGTTGGCGCAGGCCGAGGTCAGCCCGTCGTTCACCAGCCCCGAGGAATTGATCATCCCGCTGGACCTGTACCAGGCCGCGGCCGACTTTGCCCGCTGGAGCCATACGGTGTCGCCCGGGATGCGCTGATGCAGCGCCGTGGTCAGCCAGAGGTACTGCCCGTTGGTCACCGCGTTCTTGTAGGTGCGTTCGCGGTCCCACCACACGCCGCCACCGCACGTGCCGGTGTCCCAGTACCGCTGGACGTACTGGCCGATGGTGACCGCCTCGTTCAGATAGCGGGAATCGCGGGTGTAGTCGTACGCGTCGAGCCAGGCGATGGCCCACCAGCCGGAGTCGTCGACGGCGCGGCTGATGAAGTCGCCCTCGATCGCGTCCGAACTGCGCACGCCGGCGGCGAAGGTGCCCTTGTTCTGGTCGAAGGTGCGCGCGATGACCCAGTCGTAGTCGTGCGTGCCGGTGGTCCTGGCGAAGTCGATGAGGGAGGTGAGGGTGGCGGCGGAGTTCCACCAACTGCTCGGCCACCAGCCGTTGTAGGGGTCGTACGAGGCCATCAGCGCGTCAGCCGCCGCACGCGCTCTGCTCGGCGCGGGCCTGACCCATGCCGTGCAACTGCCCTCCTGGTGACCGGCTTCGCGCCCGCAGGCGCGGACCGCGCCGCCGTAGAGGAGGCCACGCGGGTCGCGGGTGGCGTACATCGCGGTACGGGTGGTGGTGGTCCCGGACGGGATGCTGGTGCGGCCGAGTGAGGAGCCGTCCGGCCAGGTCGAGCCGCCGTCCCAGGAGCGGTCGAGCCAGATCTCGTCGCCCGCACCGCCGGTGTCGATGGCGGCCCAGGCCATGGAGTTCCTCTGGTCGACATGCAGCCGGATCGCGCGGCCGTAGAGGGTGGTCGAGGGTACCGGCTGGTCGTCACCGGCCGCTTGGCCGGCGTCGGTCCCGTCACAGAGGGTGTCGCAGACGCTGGGGTAGGCCCAGTTCGTGCAGCCGACGGCGGCGGCGTCCCCGCAGGCCCGGACCAGTCCTCGTCTGTGGTTGCGCGGGTCGGTGATGTTGTACATCAGTGTCCTGGTACCGGTCCAGGTGGCCGGGATGCTCGCCTTGCCCAGCAGTCCTTCCCAGGTGGCACCGCCGTCCCAGGAGCGGTCAAGCCACACAGAGTCGCCGGTCACGCCGCTGTCGATGCTGGCCCAGGCCATGTCGTCCGTGACCGACACGTGCAGTTCGAGACGACGGCCATTGAGGTCCTTGTTCGGCACCGGAAAGCTCTCCTGGTGGGCCAGCGAAGGATCCTGGGTGTCACAAGCCAGGACGCACACCGCGTTGGCGGCGGCCGCGGGCGTCGTAGCCAGGCCCAGCCCGACGGCCGCAAGAAAAGCCGCCATCAGGTAACTGAGCAGCCGCGGAGGTCTGACAACGATGTCGGATCTTCTTGAAGGCACCTCAACCCGCCTCGATTTCACCATGAGGAGACGTCGTCAGCGGGCCCGTCGTCAGCCGACAGCCTCGATATGCCCGCCAGGAACCGAGCGTTGGTCCATACCTGTCCTCGAAGGAGTGAATAGGCTTGGTGCGACCCTGTCAATACCTCAAGACGGCTGCGATACACAGGAGTTCACGGCAGGCTCGACAGGTTGACACTTCGTTTTCCGGCACCCATCATCGGTGCAACTTCGGCGAGGCACCTCGCACACCCACTGCTCGATCAGTCGTGGCCTTCGTAGGCACATGTTTTGAATCGATTCAAGCCTGCCCCGTTCCCGCACCCGATCCGGGAGGTCCCCCATGCGCCGCCTCCGTCCGCTGCCGAACAGACCGCCCGGCCCATGGCGTCTGCTCGACCTGGCCATGGTCATGGTCGTGGCCACCGTGCTGGCCACGGCTCCCGCGCCGTCCGCCGGCGCCTCCCCTCCCGCATCCGTGGCCGCGTCAGCGACGACAACAGCCCCGCCCCAGGCGGAAACTGACGCGCTGAACTTCTCACCGACCTCACGCACCCTCAAGCCGACCACCGTGCGCTCCACGTCCGGCAATGTCACGAACCCGCAGAACGTCCTCAGCGGGCAGCCGACGCGGATCTCCGGCTCACAGTCGGCCATCACCCTCGACTACGGCAAAGAGGTCGGCGGCCTGGCGACGTTGTCCTTCGGCAGCACCAGCGGCAGTGGCCAGCGAGTGGGCATGGCCTTCAGTGAATCGTCTCTGTACGCGGGCACCGACAGCGACCGGAGCAGTGGGCGCGACGGCGAGGACGGGGCTCTCTACGCCACGGCCTCCGCCGACGGAACGTACACGATGCCCACCGCGAGGCTACGGGGCGGCTTCCGCTACCTGACGGTCTTCCTCGACACCTCGGGATGGGTTGACCTCACGGGCGTCAGTCTCAACTTCACTGCGGCTCCGGGAAAAACCAACCCGGCCGACTACGCCAACTACTTCCTCTCCAGTGACGACCTGCTGAACCGCATCTGGTACGCCGGGGCGTACACGGTGCAGCTCAACACGATCGCCTCCAACCAGGGCCGCGTCTGGCCCCCGCCGGCCTCGGAGTGGGACAACAGCGCCACCGTCGGGGTGGGCGGCTCCGTCCTGGTCGACGGGGCCAAGCGCGACCGTACGGTGTGGCCCGGCGACCTGGGTATCGCCGTGCCCACGCAGTACGCGTACTCCAACGACCTGGCCTCGACTCGCGACGCGCTCACCACGATGTACAACGCGCAGTCGACGGACGGTGAAATCCCGTGGTCGGGCCCGCCGTTCAACCTCACCGGTTCCGACACCTACCACACCTGGACGCTACTGGGGACGGCCACGTACTACACCTACTCGGCCGACCGGGCGTGGCTCGACTCCGAATGGGCCGACTACAAGCGCGGGATGGCCTTCATCATCAACAAGATCGACGGCAACAACCTGCTCAACGTGACCCGCACCCAGGACTGGGCCCGGGTCGGCCAGGGCGGTGAGAACGTCTCGGCCAACGCGCTGCTGTACGCCGCGCTCAAGGCCGGTGCCGCCCTGGCCACGGTCGAGGGCGACAGCTCACTCGCCGCGAGCTGGACCGGCAGGGCGGCCGCGATCAAGACCGCGGCCAACTCCCTGCTGTGGGACTCCTCGAAGGGTATGTACAAGGACAACCCCACCAGCGGGTTGTACCCGCAGGACGGCAACTCGCTCGCCGTCTGGTACGGGCTCACCGATTCGACGGCCAAGTCGCGGAGCGTCATCACCGGGCTCGGGGCACGCTGGGGTGCCTACGGCCCCACCACCCCCGAGTGGGGCGGCAACGTGTCACCCTTCGCAGGCGGGATGGAGCTCAACGCCCGCTTCACCGCCAATGACGACTACGGTGCGTTGGCGCAGATCCGCCGCACCTGGGGCCACATGTTGAACAGTGACATCGGCACCAAGAGCACCTTCTGGGAGGGCATCAAGGCCGACGGGGGCCTCGCCTACGGCGGTTCATTCATGAGCCTGGCCCACGGCTGGTCCACCGCGCCCACCTCCACGCTCACCTTCGATGTACTGGGCACCGCACCGGAGTCGGCGACCGGCGCGTATCGCTTTGTGCCGCACGCAGGCGATCTGACCAGTGCCCAGGGCCGCATCACCATGCCGCAGGGCGCCGTCGACGCCTCCTGGTCCCGTGCCCCTGCCGCCGGCACGTATACGGCGCACCTCACCAGCCCGGCGGGGACCACCGGTCGTATCGGCGTCCCGAAGTTCGGCGGCGGCAACATAGCGGTGTCCGTGAACGGCAACGTCGTCTGGAGCAACGGAGCCTTCACTCCCACCGGTGGTATCACCGGCGCGAGCCAGGACGACGCCTACGTCTACCTCACCGGCGTCGCCCCGGGCAGCTACACCGTGACCGCCACAGGGCAGGGCAATCCGCCGGCACCCGCCGAGCCGGGTACCGGTGCCCTGCGCTCGGGCTTCACCCGGTGCGCGAGCGAGGGCGGCACCTGCGCCTTCAGTGGCACCCGGGCGGTGGCCTACGGAGCGGGGGCCTACACGTACAGGACAGCGACCGACCGCATCGCCTGCACCAACGCCTCCTTCGATGGCGACCCGGCGTCGAATCTCGTCAAGTCGTGCTACGTCGCCGACGCGGGCGGCCCTCCCGGATACACCCGTTGCTCCGCCGAGGACGGCACCTGTTCCGTTCCCGGCTACAACCGCGACGTGGCGTACGGCGCCAACGGCAACTTCGTCCACCAGGTCACCAACGGTTCCGTCGCCTGCACCAACGCCCACTTCGGCGATCCCATCGACGGCGTCGCCAAATCCTGCTATCTGCCGCCCGCGGGCGGGCCGTCCGGTGGCTGGACCAAGTGCGCGGACCAGAACGGCACTTGTCCGGCCGTCGCCGGCCAGCCGGTGATGTACGGCGCTTACGGCGCGTTCACCATGATCACGGCCACCAGCGATACCCCGTGCACCGACGCCACGTTCGGCGACCCGATCCCCGGCGAGTCGAAGGCCTGCTACACCTACACCGGCGGCCCACCCGGCTATGCCACCGCTTGCTCCGCCGAAGAAGGCACGTGTGGCTTCAGCGGACAGCAGACCGTCGCCTACGGCGCACGAGGCCGCTTCGTCTACAGGACTTTCACCGGTGGTACCCCTTGCACCACGGCGGCGGTCGGCACGGATCCGCTGCCCGGCGTGCGCAAGACCTGCTACCTCACGTCCTGAGGGGCAGGACAGTGCCAGAGCGACGGTCCGGTACCGGTCAGGAGCGTTCGCCCGACGGCCTTCAACGGACCTTCTGGGAGCGATCCACCTGCGACACCCCGCTGACCTGGTGCCGGATCAGGCAACGTTCGGCCCTCTTGTGAAGTGATGCGCCGCCCAGGCCCTGCCCTGGGCGGCGCATGGCCGTCCCGCCGGACATGATCAATGCGGCCGCCCGGCGAGGTCGTCCCCGTATACCGGTGGGACGACCAGGACAGGCCGGGCGGTCTCCCTCGCCTGCACAGCAGGGCCGCCAGGCATCCCGCGCCTCACCACCACCCCCGAGCCCACCGGCAGGCAACACGCCATGACACTGTTGACACATCAACAATGAGGCCTATTGTGGATCCGTCAACAAACATCTTGGCGTGACCGACCCCAAAATGAAGCGACTCCCGGTCCTGGCGTGCACTGACGTCGAACACCTCGAGGAGAACCCCCGTGAAGGCACTTGTCGCCCGCTCCTACGGGCCCGTTGAAAATCTGACCCTCGCGGACGTGCCGAAGCCCACTCCCGGACCGGGCCACGTCCTGGTCCGCACCGAGGCTTCGGCGTTGAACGCCATCGACCTTGCCCTGATCACTGGAGCGGTCAAGGATCATCTGCCGATCCAGCACCCCTTCGTACCGGGTGTCGACGTAACCGGCGTCGTCGAGGCTGTCGGCGAGGGCGTGTCCCGTTTCAGCGTCGGGGACCGCATCCTTGCCTGGAACGGCGTGCCCTCCGGCGGCCTCGCCGAGTACACCCTCGTCCAGGATGCCCCTTCCGCCGCTCTGCGCCCGGCCACACTGAGCCCGGCGGAGTCGGCCGGGCTCCCGACCGCCGCGCTCACGGCGGCCGCACTCATCGATGAAGCCACACCGCGGGCCGACGAGAAGGTGCTCGTGGTCGGCGCCTCCGGAGGCGTCGGCTCCTTCGTCGTACAGCTCGCCAAGCGGACCGGCGCCAAGGTCCTGGCCACCGCTCGAGCCGACGAGGAGGACCTTCTGCGTCGGCTCGGTGCCGACGCGACCGTCAACTACCAGACCTCTGACGTCACCGCCGAGGCCCTGCGCTGGGCCCCGGGCGGCGTCGACGTCGTGATCGACCTGACCCATGCGGGCCCCGCATTGGCCGGCGCCGCTGCCGCGGCACGCCCAGGTGGCCGTCTGGCCTCCCCCTTGATGGGCCCCTCCGCCTTCGACCGCGGCGTCACCGCCGTCTACACCGGCACCCGCACCCCTGCGGGCCGGCTCGAAGCCCTTGCGGCCCAAGCGGCCGAGGGGCACCTCCACGTCGAGATCGGTGCGCGCTACTCCTTCACGGATGCGCTGCGGGCACTGGCCGACTACGCCCACAAGCACCTGCACGGCAAGGTCGTCATCACCTTCTGACCTGTTCCAGCGACCTTCCGGCTGCCGAGCCAGGTGCGGCCCGTGTTCGGAAGAATCGCCACGGCGCGCGGGAACAACGGCCCGTCGGCAGCGACATCCCGATCAGGTCGCACGTCACGCACAGGGACCAGTCATCAGCGGAACGTTCCAGTCCGAGTGCCGTCTCCAGGCAGCACACATTTTGTTGGCATGTCAACTTTTGATATCGTCGCGGCATGGCACGAGAGCAGTGGCTGAACAAACAAGAGGCTCATGTTTGGCAGTCGTTCCTGGATCTGCGTCGTCGCATCGAGTCCGTGATCAACCAGCAACTCAGCGAGGACGCCGATCTGTCCTCGGTGGACTACGAGCTCCTCGTTCCCTTGTCCGAAGCCCCGGATGGAGTACTCCGATTCCGGGAACTGGGGCGCATGGTGGGCTGGGAACGCAGCCGCTTGTCCCATCAAGTGCGACGGATGGAGCAGCGGGGACTCGTTCAGCGTGAGGATTGCGCCACCGATGCCCGTGGTTTGATGATCCGCCTCACGCCGACAGGCCGTGCGGCCATCACTGCCGCCGCGCCGGAACACGTCAAGGTCGTACGACGGTACTTCTTCGAGTCCCTCACCAAAGAAGAGCTGGCCACTCTGGCGGACGTCTACGACCGCCTGCTCGCCAAGATCAATTCAGACGTGCCCGGTAGCGATACACCCTGACTCCTTCGTCCCCGGGACAGCCATCCGGTTGAGGGGACCAGGACGGAGTACCTCTGGACCACGGCCAGGACGTCGACCGCGGTCAGCGGCGGGACGGCGCCGGCCGGAGCGCGTGACCGCGCCCATGACGGTCGGCGCGGTCGTATGCCGGATACCGCTTCACCCGGGTAGCCAGGCCGCGGTGTCCCCGGGTGTCTCACACTCACCTTCGCTCTGGGTGGCGATGGCCCGGGGCGGCAGTATCGAGGACGCGAGTCGCCGCGATGGACCGGATCCCCCGGACCGACCCAACACCCTTGACGCACGTCGCCATTTGACCGTGACCATCGAACGTGACACCGCCTGCTCCGCAGCAGTCCGCGATGCAGCGACCGGCGCAAGTGCCCCCTTCGGGTCCCGTCCTCACTCCGGGTCGACAAGTGGGGCACGCTGAAGAGTCGGCAGCGCGCTCAGGGAGCCGAGCAACGCCAGAGCGTCGGCGGAGGGACTGCCCGGTTCGGCCTGATAGACGACCAGTTGCTGGTGAGGGGCGCTGTTGACGGTGAAGGCTTCGTAGTGCAGCTCCAGGTCGCCGACCTCGGCGTGGTGGAAGTGCTTGGCCTCACGGGTCTTGCCCCGTACGTCGTGGCGGGCCCACAGCGCACGGAACTCGGCGCTCTTCATGGACAGTTCGCCGACGATTTCGATCAGCCGCGGGTCGTCGGAATCGGCCCCGGCCGCCCGTCGTAGGGCGGCCACGCATGAGGCGGCGGCACGGTCCCAGTCACGGTAGAAGTGGTGCGCGGCCGGATCGAGCAGGGTCATCCGCAGCAGGTTGTCGCACGACGTGAAGCCAGTGAACAGCGCGGCCGCCAAGTGATTGTGGGCCAGGATGTCCAAGGCGTTGCCCAGGACGAAGGCGGGTGTGTCGCGCCAGGTCTCCAGGAGCCTCCGCAGATGTGGGCCGACGCGTTCGACGCGGTGCGCTCGACGTGTGCGGCGTGTCGTGGGGGTGGCCACTCGATACAGGTGTTCCACAGCGTCGTCGTCCAGGCGCAGGGCCTTGGCTACGGCTTCCAGGACCTGCCGTGAAGGATGCCGTTCGCGGCCCTGTTCCAGGCGCATGTAGTAGTCGGTACTCACACCGGCCAGGGTGGCGACTTCCTCGCGGCGCAGACCGGGCACCCTGCGGCGGCCGGAGGCGGGAAGTCCGACGTCCTCGGGGCGCAGCTGAGCACGTCGTGCGCGGAGGAAACCCCCCAGCGCGTTCTCGGCGGCGGGATGCTTGTCCGTGTTCATGCCGTCGAGGTTAGAACGCTCGAAAGCCCTGCGTCGGGCCGGAAGGGGGGTGCGCTGCTCCCAGGATTTCCGGCCCCCCGCGCAGTCGACCGCCACGGTGGTCTGATCACCTCCCATGGCGCGCACCGCGAAGCGGAGCGGGCGGCTGTGCCATCCGTTGTCCAACGGTCCTGCTGGCCTACTGGCCTACTGGCCTGCGAAGACTAGACTCGAGGTTGCCGCTCGGCACGCGCGTCACCACAGCTGCCGGCCGAGTTCTGAGTACGGGCAGGGTCGTGCAAATGCGGGCGCGTCCACCGTCGGCCCAGCCCATGACAGCCCCATGCCGAACGGGGCTCTCCGTATCCTGGGTGTATTTCTCCCAGGAAACTCCCGGCCTTCCTGTCTCTCTCGCTGCCTCGCAGTATCGAATGCATCGGAGGAAAGCTCCGGTGGACATGTGAACGAGAGAAGAGAGATCTCATCATGACTACGTGGTTCGTCACCGGCGCGTCCCGGGGCATCGGCGCGGAGATCGCCCGTGCCGCACTCGCGGACGGCAACAACGTCGTGGTCGGCGTACGGAACCCGGAGCGGGTGCCCGCCGATCTGAGGAATTCCGACAAGGTACTCGCGGTCGCGCTGGACGTGACCGACCACGACAGCATCCCGCAGGCCGTCGACGCGGCCGTGGACCGGTTCGGCGGAATCGACGTCCTGGTCAACAACGCCGGCCGCGGCCTGCTGGGCGCCCTGGAGGAGATCACCGACGCCGAAGCGCGCTCCCTGTTCGACCTCAACGTCTTCGGCCTGATCAATGTCACCCGCGCCGTCCTGCCCGTCATGCGCAAGCAGGGCGCCGGCAAGCTCGTCCACATCGGCTCCCGTTCCGGCTTCGAGGGCGAACCCGGCGTCAGCCTCTACTCCGCCTCGAAGTTCGCCGTCGCCGGCATCAGCGAGGCCCTCTCCGCCGAGATGGCACCCTTCGGCATCCAGTCGATGGTCGTCGAACCCGGCGTCTTCCGCACCGACTTCCTCGACGCCAGCTCCCTCTCCGTCGCCGCGAACCGCATCGCCGACTACGACAACACCCCCGCCCACGTCACGCTGGACTGGATCGACCAGGCCAACCACGCCCAGCTCGGCGACCCCGTCAAGGGCGCCGCCCTCATCGTCGAGGCCGCCTCCGGCGAAAACCTCCCCACCCACCTCTACCTCGGCCGCGACACCCTCGAACGCCTCGACGCCAAGTACGAGCAGGTCCAGAAGGACCTCGCCCCCTGGCGCGAGAAGTCCGCAGCCACCGCACACGACGACAACACCTGAGCCCCACCCCCACCCAACACCAGGGCCTGAGTGCTGTGCCCTGTGCGCGAGCCTCACCACCGTCACCACCGCACGTCTGGACCGCACCCCCTCACGGCCCAGCTTAAGCCACCCCCGGCCCGCCACGGATTCCCCCCACGAATCCCTGTTCCCCCCGCATACGAAGGAACCTGTCATGCCTGCTCTCCTGTCCGGCTCCCCCCTCACGGGCCGTGTCGCCGTCGTCTCCGGTGCCTCCAGCGGCATGGGCGCCGCCACCGCCGAACGCCTCGCCGAACTCGGCGCCACCGCCGTCGTACTCGCCCGCCGCAAGGACAAGCTGCAGGACGTCGTCCACCGCATCGAGGCCGCCGGCGGCACCGCACTGGCACTCCCCGTCGACGTCACCGACCGCGCCGCCGTCCAGACCGTCGCCCACCAGGTCGCCGACCGCTTCGGACACGCCGACCTGGTGTTCAACAACGCCGGCGTCCAGCTCATCTCAGGCATCGAGGAACTCAAGGTCGACGACTGGCAGCGACAGATCGACCTCAACATCACCGGCCTCATGAACGTCATCGCCGGCTTCCTCCCCCACCTGACCGACTCCGCCCAGCAGGGCAAGCCCGCCGACCTCATCAACACGTCCTCCATCGCGGCCACCCGCATCCTGGAGAAGTTCTCGGTCTACTCCGGGACCAAGGCCTACATCAGCCACCTCACCCGGCTCCTGCGCGTCGAACTCGGCCCCAAGATGGTCCGCGTCGCCACCATCGAACCCGGCATGGTCGACACCGAACTCCCCGACCACGTCACCGACCCCGATGCCTCCCGGCTGATGGCCGACCTCATCCACGACATCGACTGCCTCCAGTCCACCGACATCGCCGAGACCGTCGCCTTCATGGCAGCCCTCCCCCGCCACGTCAACCTCACCGAAATCACCATCATGCCCACCGCGCAAGCCATCTGAGCCACAGAACCCGGTGGGGCTGCCGTCCACCACGGCAGCCCCACCGGGATGCGCGTTCCTGACCGGACAACCTCACCCAGGACCAACGAACCGCGCTCACCGGATCCGGAGTTGAGTGGCCAGCGGGAGGTGCACTTCAGGCACCTGCTGCGCTGACGGACCTGATCTCTTCCAGCAGTGCCGGGTAGTCCTCGCCGTAGGTGGCAACGGCGGCATACACCGCGTCCAGGGCGGCACGGAGCGGATCGGCTTCGGCGGCGCCGGTCACGGCGGGCAGGGCCAGGTGCGGCTGCGACATCCGCAAGGACGGATCCGGCGCGCCGACGGTGACCGCCATGACGTGCGGCGCCGCCCCGGTCCGGGGTACCGGGGGTCCGGGCGCGTACTGCCGGTTCACGGCGGCGGCGGGCCCCATCGGTCGGGGCGCCTGCTCGGGCTTCGGCATCGGCTCGCACCCGGTGCCGAGCGCGGGCGGCCGGGAGGAGGGCCGCTGGGGCGGGACGGGTAAGCCGACGGTCCGCTGGGGGACGCGCGGGTCGCGGGCCAGGGTCTGCCACATGAGGGACGGCTCGTCGAAGGGCGGTGGCAGCGGGCGGCCTTCGGCCAGAGCGGTAAGCGCCGCGGCGATCCAGTCGAGGCATGCCACACCGGCCGCCTCGCAAGCGCGGCGAGCCGCCAGCAGGGCCACGGCGCGCTGGACATCGGGGCCGGCGGCATCAAGGGCATGGACGAGTACGGGGTCGAAGCTCCGCAGGCCGCGGACATTGCCGCCCACCGCGCGCAGGGCCTGGCTGGGCAGCCGGCCACCCCACTGCCAGCAGTCCAGGGCGAGCCGCTGCTCCCTCTCGTCCTGTTCCTGTCGCAGGCGGGCTTGGCGTTCGGCTTCGGCTCGCTCGTCGGGAGTGGGTGGCGGCGGCCGCTCGCGGGCGTAGCCGTGCCAGTAGGCGGCGATCGCCGCCGTCTGCTTCAGGACGCGGTCCGCAGCGGGCTCGGCAGGCCACAACTGTAGGAGGTAGCTGTCCAGTTGGGGCTCGTCGTCCATGCGGGTGTCTTCCCGACGGGCCTGGTCCATGCCCTTCGCGCAGTAGCGCACCCGGTAGTCGGTCTCCTCCAGGCCCAGGCCCCAACAGGCCTCGCCCGCCCACTGCATGAGCGTGCTGTGCGGCGAGGCCGGACGGAAGGACACCTCCACGACGTCCTCCCACACCGCGTCCAGAGACGGGGCCTGGTCGTGGACTTCGACGGTGAAGCCGACGTTGCCGGGCGCGCGGGAGTTGGACCGCAGTGGTCGCCGCAGGCAGCAACCGCGATGGCCGCTGCGGCAGGTCACCCACTGCCGAGGCACCCCGCGCGCCCTGCTTGACCGCTACCAGGCTCGACTGTTGCGGCGCCGCTCATGCCGGTCCATCCCTTCCGACCTGCTGTGATGAGCCTCACCGATAACATGAGGCATCCCTCGAGTACGCTGGCAGGGCCGAACATGAGGGTCCCCTCCGAATGGCCCTCATAGCCCGGTACCCGTTGATTCGGAATCTCCGGATCACAGATCACGGACATGGCAGCGACCGCCTGACCGGCGGAATCGAGGCCCATTACAAGGAGACGACTATGCGCAGGTGGATCAGGCGCGTCTCGCTCGCTCTCGCTTCCACGGCGATGGCGAGCGGCGCACTTGTCGGAGCCGGCGGCTCGGCATCAGCGGCGGCTTCGGAGCCCCTCGAGCGCACCCAGTCATCGATCTCCACCTTCGGGACCGACGGTGGACGTAACGGCTACCGCGACCACCGCGACGACGGGTACGGAATCGGTCACCACGGGGAACGGGATGACTGGCGGGACGAGCACCGTGGCTCGTACGCCGACGGCGAGCTCCGAGGCCACCACCGTGGCCGGCATCACCACCACGAGCGGGAAGAGCGTCGGGACGGTCACCACCGGTACGTGCGGTACGGGGACCGGTGGGTCGAGGTTACGTCGCGGCCCGGTGCCGGTGCCGGTGTCGGTGTCGGTATCGACCGCTGGTACCTGGACCAGCTCCTGTTGGTCCAGCGCTGACGCGGCTGCGGGGCCTCGCGGGCGGCTAGACGAGTCACGAGGACGTGGCCCGGCGGTTGCGTCCCGGCCCCGCCCGATGACCGTGCGCCGGGCCGACATCGGACCCGGCCAAGGAGATCGCTTCCCGGCCGAACGACGCACACGCGGAAAGCGCGTGCGCTGATTTCGACTTCCAGTACTTCCGGCCGTGCCGGGCGACCGGAAGTAGCCGGACGAGCGGGATTATGGGAGTTGAGGAACAGTGAGATCGATCAGAACCGTGGTGTACGAGCTGCCCGTAGAGTTTGTCGTGTCCCACGACCTGTCAGTACCGATGGGGGTAGCACTGCGGTACGAGGCGGACGATCCCTATGCCGTTCGCGCCGCCTTCCACCCACTTGCTGAGGGCAGGACGGTCGAGTGGCTCCTCAGCCGTGACATGCTGACCGAGTCCCTGAGCGAGAACACTGGACACGGAGACGTGCGGATGTGGCCGGCCGGTGGCTCGGAACGGGGCGCGCTGTACATCGCCCTCCGTTCACCTGCGGGATCGGCCCTGCTGAAACTCCCCGCACAGGGCGTGGAATCCTTCCTACGCGATACGCGGTCCGTGGTACCACAGGGGGCCGAGTCCAGCCGCTTCGACGTGGACGCCGAGCTGGCAGAG
The DNA here is from genome assembly GCF_012273515.2 of Streptomyces sp. RPA4-2. Classification (NCBI taxonomy): domain Bacteria; kingdom Bacillati; phylum Actinomycetota; class Actinomycetes; order Kitasatosporales; family Streptomycetaceae; genus Streptomyces; species Streptomyces sp. RPA4-2. The sequence continues at coordinate 9,556,631 of NZ_CP050975.2, read as the reverse complement.
TTGCTGGCGGGAAGCTGAACGCCCCCTCGGGCGTGGGGCTCCGGTCGCCGACCGCGACACCGGCCTGTATGCCCTATCGCCCGGCGGCCTCGCCCGCCGGGACGGTCATGCCTCCTCGAGGCACTCGCGGCATTCCTCTTCAGGGCACTCGAGAGTGGTGAGGGTCTGGTCGACCTGCCGACGGGTCAGCGGGGGCTCGGGCAGCTCGTGGGCGCCCTCGGTACGGAAGGCGTCGAGCATCAGGTGAAGGTGGCGGCGCCAGGCGGTGGGGGCCACGGCACGGGTGGCCCGGATGATCCCGGCCTGGGACCAGATCACGAAGATGATGTCTTCCGGGGTGACATCGTCGCGCAGCTCGCCCTGCTCCTGGGCGTTGCGGAAGATTTGACCAGCCAGTTCTTGCGCACGCTCGAACATTCCCCTGCCGAGCGCGTGGACGGGCAGCCGGGCCGAGGCGAGGTCATTGAAAGCGCGGTCACAGGCCTGCAGCTCACAGAGCTTCTCCAGGTAGTGACAGAACCCCTCCCAGGCGTCATCCATGGCCGCGGCCTCTTCGGCGGCGCCGAACAGGTCCGTGAACTTCGCGGTGAACAGCTCTTCGACCAGGTCGAGTCGGGTGGGGAAGTGCCGGTAGACCGTCCCGATCGCGACGCCGGCATCGCGGGCGACGCCTTCCAGGGAAGCATCCACGCCCTGCTCGGCAAAGGCCTTGCGGGCGGCGGCCACGATCGCATCCCTGTTGCGCTGCGCGTCACGGCGCAGCGGTTTGGCCGACGCCCGGGTCGCGGACAGGACATGTGGGTGGCTCATGAACCCATCCTAACCTGAGGGGTCCCTCGGATTCGCGGATGTGACCTTTCTCATGACACGGACCGCAATATGCGCGAGTCACCGGAGAGACCCGTGCCGTCCTTCACATCCGCTCGCCAGGCCGAACCCTACGGGCATCGCCTCAACGCTGCCCCAGACGCTGGTTCTCCGCACTCGACCTCTTCTTCCTCGATCTGAGGCGGGTGAAGATCCAGAGCACCGCGCAGGAGGTCAGCAGGCCCCCGACCAGGTGGATCAGAGCGTCCGCCAGCTTCCCGGCGGAGAACCCGAAGCTCAAGGAGAACACGGCGAACACGAACTTCAGGACCGCGTTGCCCAGGAGCATGAAGGCAACGGGCGCCAGCGACACCTCGCGCCAGCCCTTGCGCGGCTTGTGCCCAACTCCTTTTCCTTGTCCGTCGGCCGCACCGCAGGACACACCCCTATCGCTCATCCGCAAGGAAGCAGTTCTCGGAGCGGGCAGCGGTGGCGGTGAGATCACGCGCGGCCACATCGACCTCCTCCTCAGTCGGGTGCTGCCGCAAAATCGCGGCTTCCGCACGAGTCCCGGCATCGAAGCAGGTCGGATTCCGCACCACGATCACACTGAGGATCTTCACCTGCGTGGCATCCAAGTCCGACTGCACGTCGACGTCGTCGTCATCGAAGGACACCAGTTGCTGATGCTTCCGGTACTGGCCGGCCCGCGTCGTGAACTCGTGGTTCGCCTGTTCGCACGTCGCGGACCGCTCGGGCCCGCCGCCGTGTCGCGTCGCCCCGACGACATACCCGCCCAGGGCGAGGGTGACTGCTCCCGCGCAGGCCGGCGCGATCATCGAACGCTTCATGGCCGTGGATCGTATACGCCCAGGTGAGGCCACTCACCACCGCCTGATGTGCCAGCCCCGCGCCTCGACGCGGCTGTCCCGCACAACAGGCCCAACGAGTGTTGTCCCGCTGAGCGTTGTCAGTGCTCGTTCATAGGATCACGGCATGTCCGATGCCTTTACCGTCCTGTGGACCCATGACACCTGCCGTGCCCTGCGCAAGGGAGGCCGCGTGGGTGAGCGTCCGCCAGTCGCCTTCGGCGGCATCCATTCCTCGCTGCCCTCCTGGTCGGGTGCCCGTGTGGGGGACGAGGTGTACGCGCTGCACGTCAACCGATGCATCGTGTTCGTGGTGAGCCGGATGCGGGTGATCGACATGGAGCGGCGCGACTGCTGCGGCAACGCCCCCGAGACGAGGCAGGACCCGGCGTTTCCCGGGCACGGCGACTGGTCGATGCTGGGCGCCGGCGGCTGCGGCGCCGCGGCGGTCCACGTGGACGCGACGCCCGTACGCTTCGACACCCCGCTCCCCGGCGATCTTCTGGCGGGGCTTGCCTGGCGTAACCGCCGCGGCCTGACCCGCGGTCTGAAACACGTGGTGGACGGCCGTCTCGAACGCTCGGCCAGTCTCCAGGGGTTCTACCGTCTGACTCCCGAGTCCGCCGACGAGTTGGCGAAGGTCGTCGGCGACGCCCCGCGAACGCCGGCGTGACACGGAGACCCAGCGACTCACATGCGTGGAAGACGTTCGGTCGGCGGCAGGGCGGTCGGCGGCGGGATCGGGTCGCGGTCGCTGGCCGGTCGTCACCTCACCAGCGAGCGAACGTGAGGGGGCTCCCCAGCTACTGTGCTCGACCGCGAGGACGACGCGACTCCCGCCGGCAGGTCACCTCAAGTGGCACACCTGTCCGGAGACCTCACTCTGTCCCCGCGCACAGAGCCCGACACCGCCAACTGCGGCGCCGTGGCGGTGTCATCGGATTTCGTATGTTCCGTCCAGCCGGGCGCGGCCGGTGGCATGGCCTGCGATGGCGGCGGTCACGCCGTCGAGGGTGAAGCCGGCGGGCAGCCTGGGGGCCTTGTCGAGGGCGAAGAGCTGGAAGACGTAGGAATGGGGTCCGTGTGATCGGATCGGCATCGGTCCGGCCCAGCCACGACGGCCGAGCGCGCCCTTCCCGTGCCGGATCCCGGGAATCGGGCTGGGGTTGACGAGGGCGTTCTCCGGGATGCCGTTCAGCGCGGGGTCGATGCCCAGCGTGAGCGCATGGATGGCCGGTTTGCCGACAGGGACGTCGGGGTCCTGCACGATGAGCACGAGCTCAACGGTGCCGGCCGGCGGGGGCGTCCAGTCGAGGGCCGGTGAGATGTTCGCGCTGAACAGTCTGCCGCGGTGCTTTTCCGGTATGGGTGCGCCGTGGTCGAAGGCGGGACTGGTCAGGGTGAAGTTCTCTGGGGCCTGCAGGTCGGGGCGGGCCCAGACGAGGGTGTGGTGGCCGGCGCGCCGGTTGCGCAACGCGACGCCGAGGGGGTTTGCGGGCATGGCTTCGACGCTTCCTCACTCTGAAACCGGCTACCGGTGAGCCTGGGCCACGGTCGTCGGCGGGCGGCGCGGTCGGCCCCCGAGGAGCGGGGCCGCACCGTCCGCGGTGACCTGCCTGACTGGCTGCGCATCGCCTCTCCGGCTCTCCACGCGCCTCGTGACACGGGCACTGTGAAGTGGGCGCGGAAGTCGCGCTCACTGGTTAGGCACAAGAAAGATCTCTTTAGGTATACTAATGAGCTATGGAGAAGCATGCAACCGAAGGGCGGTCCGCCGGGGTCGAGGAGGCCGACCTGGGCGGGCAGGTGCGCTCCGCCGTCGGCCGTCTCTACCGCCGCTTCCGCAGCGAGCGTCCCGAAGGCGGCCTCGGAGATGTGGCACTCGAGGTGCTCACCCGTCTCCACAAGCACGGACCGCAGACCCTCACCGAACTCAGCGCGCACGACCGGGTCTCCCCCGCCTCCATGAGCCAGACCGTGAACCGCCTCACCTCAGCCGGCTACGCCGTACGCACCAGCGACCCGGGCGACCGCCGCAAAGTGCTCTTCCGCGCCACCGCGGAAGGCGACGAACTCGCCGGCGCCACCCGGGCACAGCGCAACGCCTGGCTCGACGAACAGCTACGCGCGCTCAGCGCCGATGACCGCGCGGTCATCGCCCGCGCCGCGGCACTGCTCAGCGATATCGCCGGCTCCTGAAGATGTCGGCGACGACATGCGGACAGCCCCGGCCGGGACGGATCCCTGCCGGGGCTGTCGACGTGCGTGGTCGTGAAGGGCGGTCGCCTACGCGGCGAAAGGCTCCATGAGGCTTCAGCCGAACGATCGTCCTCATGGGCTGGGGGTGAGGCCCGGGGACACTGTCCCCTTCACCACCACGCTTGGTCCAACCACACCGCACTCGCGGATGTTCCCGGCGCCGTCCGGGAGTTCAGGATCGATGTGCTGCCCCCCGGCGCGGTCCCGTGCCGAGGACATCGGGGGTGGAGCGCGGTCCCTGGGGCTCAGCCGGCGTGAACCAGGGTCTCCTCGCTGCCGAGTCGGGCGGCGCCCGTGTCCATGTACAGGGTGGTCTCGCCGTCGGACCAGCGGATGACGAGGTCGTCGGTCCGGTGGTTCCCCGTGAAGTCGCCGGTCGTCATGACCGTGTCGTGCGTCCAGAGTCCGTTGGGGTTCAGGATGCGCTGTTCGGTACCGAGGCCCGACGCGGTCGTGCCGACGTAGTTGTCGAGTTCGCCGTCGGTCCAGCGCACCATGAGGTCCCACTTCTGGTTGCCGGAGAACTCACCGCTGGTGAGAAGGGTGGCGTTCTTCCACGTGTCGTTCCTGTCCTTGAGCCTGTGCTCCTGGCCGAAGGTGCCCGCGCTGACATTGGTGTAGAGAGTCACTTCGCCGTCGGCCCAGCGGACGATCAGATCGGTGACGTACTGGGAGGCGTTGAAGCGGCCCGCCGCGATCTGCGTCGCGTTCTTCCACAGGTCGTTGGGCTTGATCATCTGGGTGCCGGCCCGGTCGAGGCCCTTGGTGCCGACGTCTCCGTAGAGCGTGACCTCACCGTCCACCCAGCGGACCATCAGGTCGAAACGGTTCGACCCGGTGAAGTCGCCCGCGGTGATGGTCCTGGCGTTCTGCCAGGTGGGGTTCTTGGGCAGTAGCTGCCGCTCGCCTGTGAAGTGGCCGCGTCCGTCGCTGTTGTAGAGCGTGACCTCGCCGTCGGTCCACGCCACGACCATGTCACTGTGGCCCTTGCCGTCGAAGTCGCCGGAGGCCATCGGGCCGGCGTGTTTCCAGATCGCGCCGGAGCCCATGGTGTAGGGCAGCGACGGCTGTTCGTAGGGGCCATAGTCGGGGTTGCGCCCCTGTTGGGCATCGGCGTAGAGGCGGAGGAAACGCTCACCGTGCAGCGGGCTGTAGGTGATCTCGTTGTATCGCGGATCCGACCCGCTCACATCGGGGCCGCCCTGAAGGAACCCGCCCACGTTGCCGATGATCGTGCCGGTGTCCCCGGAAGGGTCCAGCTCGGAGAAGAAGGGGCCGCCGGAGACTCCGCCCCACATCCCGGCGCAGTAGATCTGCATCTGGTAGTAGCCCGACAGCGCGGTCGTGTAGATGTCGGGGCAGCGGACCGCCTGGTCCGTCGGGTTGTGGGCGATCTTGGGGTAGCCGATGACGGTCACCTTGTTGGCGTAACCGGGTGTGCGGGCCAGGGTGTTGGCGCCCACGACGTCCTGGACGTTCTTACGGCCGTTCGGCTTGAGGCTCGCGAAGGCGTAGTCCAGGTCGGAGGTCTTGGCCTTGTCCCAGGTGGCCCTCTTGTCGCGGAACCACTTGTCGACCGCCCAGACCCCATAGGGCTGCGCGGCCGCAGTCCTGGTGTGGTCGTACCTGGGTACGAACATGGAATGCGAGCCGGCGCAGTGCCCCGCGGTGAGGATCAGGTTGTGTCCCCCGCTGCGTACCACGCTGGCCGTGCAGCGGTGTCCCTTCAGCCCCTTGTCCTCGCTGAAGATCGTGCCGACGGACTTGATGCCCTTGAAGTGCTGGGCGGTGACGCCGTCGGCGGAGGGTCGCCGGGCCGCCGCGGTCGATCCCTCCGGCGGGGCGGTACGGCCCGAGGGGTCGGTGGCCGAGTCCATGCGCTCGGGGGTCCAGAAGCGGATGGCGGCCTCGGCCGTCCAGTCGCCATCGGCGGCCGGCACCGCCGCGTCCGAAGCCGAGGGTTCGGCGGACGGGCCGGTCGGGTCCGCGGGAGTCGGACCGGTCGGATCCGTGGGAGTCGGGCCCGTCGGGTCGGCGGAGGTCAGGCCCGTCGGGTCCGCGGAAGTCGGGCCGGACGGGCCCGTGGAAGTCCGGCCGGTCGGCGGCTTCGGCGCGGGGGCAGCGCTCCGCGAGGTCCTGGAAGGGTCGGCGTAGGGGTGACGGGGACGGGGGCGCGGTGCTTACCTGGGCCACGGCGGCGGTGCCCAGCAACGCCACGGCGCTCAGTACCGCGACGGCCCCGAGCCGTATTCGTCTGCCGGGCGATTCGGTTCTCTGCATTCAGGATTCTCCAAGAGGCAGGCCGGACGGCACCAGGACCCGACGGGCAGGCGCCTGCCGTGGGACAGCGGGCGGGACACCGCTGCGGAGTCCGACGCGTGATCCTCCGCCGACGACCTGCTCCGCACATACCGCGCGCGACAGCAACCCCCGTTGCGTTCCCCCGTGCCGCCGTACGGCGGCTTTCGATCGACCGTGGTCAGCGGTCGCAGCCGTCATGATCGCATGGCGGGCACGCGAATGCTCACTATTCATACAGATTTGCGTCAGTTTAGTTCGGGGGCGCCCAGCAGCATGTCGAGGTCACACACCTGGGCCCGCCGGTGGTGCCCCTTCGCATCGGTCAGTTGCACACGGGAGCCGTAGTCGTGCGTCGTGGGGTGCGGGGGCCGTACGTCGACACGTGGGTCGTAATCGGCCATGACCTCACAGGACCCGGACGGAGAGCCGACCGCGTCGTAGAAGACCGGGATCGCGATGCTGTGGCCCGGCTTCAGCACCAGATGGACGGGCGTGGGCTTCTTCGGCCTGGAGTCGGCCGACGGCCCCTTGCCGATGTACACACTCAGCTCCGGGTAGCCGTCGAAGGCGCAGGGCTTCGATCCCTTGTGCGCGGCGCTGAGCGTCGCCGTCGGCGTGTTGTGCGGCTTGCCCGGGAGAAGGGTCATCTTCCAGCTCAGCTGGGGCGTCCGGCACGCTGCGATCCGGGTTCCCGAGGCGCTGTCGCCCTTGCCGCACGCGGTGGCACCCAGCAGCAGCATCAGACCGGCCGTGCAGACCGCCGCTGTCCGCCGTGACATGAGATCTCCCCCGGGCGACGCCGCTCCCGCGGGACCGAGTGGCCACCGCTCCTGCCTCGCCGGACAACTAGATGCGGGCATGCGCGCAGAGGTTCCACAACGGCCGGCGGGATGACCAGCGGCCGGGCACGCGGGATCGCCGCGGTCCGGCGACGGGAAGCCGGGCAACAGCTGCATCCGTGCCGTCCTCGTGCACGCCGGATCCGAACGTCGGCACGGGCAGCCGGGTGACGCAGGGCCCGGCGCCGGCCCATCCGGCCGAATCGCCGGCCCACCTGCCGTACGGACGGACGGAAAGTACGGTAGGAAAACCCACGTGAATGAACTGCTCACCGAAGTCGTCGAGGCCCATGGCGGGACCGGACGCTGGCAGGAACTGACGCAGGCGCGAGCCACCCTTGTCAGTGGTGGCGACCTGTTCGCCATCAAGGGCCTGCCGCAGGATGTGACGCCCCGCACGATGACCGTCAGGCTGCACGAGGAGTACGCCTCGGTACAGCCCTTCGGCGCGCACGACCAGAAGACCGGTTTCACGGCCGGGCGAGTGAGCATCGAGAAGCTCGACGGGCACGTGGTCGCCGAACGCGTGGACCCTCGGGCGTCTTTCGCCGGACACACACTCGAGACACCCTGGGACCCGCTGGACCGCGCCTACTTCAACGGCTACGCGTTGTGGACCTACCTCACCACGCCCTTCCTGCTCGCCATGCCCGGCTTCACGGTCACCGACATCGAGCCGTGGCGGGAGGGGGACGAGGTCTGGCCAGGGCTGCGCGCCACCTTCCCGCCCCGGATCGCGAGCCACAGCACCCACCAGGACTTCTATTTCGGTCCCGACCGGCTCCTGCGGCGCCACGACTACCACGTCGACGTGGCCGGCGGATTCGCCGCCGCCCAGTACGTCTACGACCTCGCGGAAGCGGACGGCATCGTGCTGCCCACCAGACGCCGGGCCTACCGCCGCGACACCGACGGTCGCCCCCTCCTGGAACAGGTCATGGTCTCCATCGACCTCAGCGACGTCCACTTCAGCTGACACGAGCCTTCTCTCGACGCCTGCCTTCCCGCGCGGCCTCGCCGGTCGCGAGGTGATCCGGCGCGGGCGGTTGTTCACGCACTCCGCCCTCTGAGCGGCGAGGTCGCCGCTCAGAGGGCTCGGAGGGCCGGGGTGACCGCCGGGCGCGCGGCCGGCGGTCACCTTCGGTGGGACGAGGCTCCTCAGTCGGTGCAGGTGGTGCCTGGGGCCGGCAGCGCGCGGGTGGTCAGGTAGCGGTTGGTGGCCTTCTGGACGCACTCGGAGACCAGGAACATGCTGTAGTCGTCGCCTTCGCGGCCGAGTACGACGCTGCCGGGCAGTTGGGCGGCCATGGCCGCGCCCGCACGGTACGGGGCGAGGGCCTGGTGGGTGGACTGGAGGACCAGCGCGGGCGGTGCGCCGTGGACCGGGGCCCCCGCCTTGACGGGCTCGGCCGGGGTGGGCCAGCCGAGGCAACCGGCGATGGTCTTGTAGGAGCGCACGGCGCCGCCGAGGTGCGGGGACACCCGGGCGAGTTCCTTCCGCAACCGGGTGAGCTGGGCGAGGGTGTGAACCGGGCGGGTGTTGTCGAGGCAGGCGGGCACCCGTATCTGGACCTGCGCCGGGTCGAGGGTGTCGTCCGGGTCGTGGGTGAAGTCCGCGGCGTCGCCGCCCTGGGCCTCGACGATGGTCTTCGCCAACGCCGGCCAGGAGTGACCGGACAGGGTGAGGTAGTCCTGGGTGGCCTCGCGGATGTCCTCGCCGGTCAGCGGCTGGTGGCCCGCGCTCCCGGTAGGGATCGGGTCCCGGTCGGCTCGGGTGACGAGGGCGTCGTACTCGGCGGCCACGTCCTTGCCGTGCAGGGCGCAGTCCTTCGAGGTGGCGCACCAGGCGGCGAAGCGGTCGAAGGCCGTCTCGGCGGTGGCCGCCTCCTGGGTGACCCGCGACAGTGGCGAACCGGTGTCGTCCAGGGCGGTGTCGAGGACCATGGTGCGCAGCCTGCCGGGGTAGAGCTTGGCGTAGGTGCGTCCGAGGAGCGTGCTGTAGTGGATGCCGTACCAGTTGAGCTGCCGTTCGCCCAGCCCGATCCGGACCGCCTCGAAGTCCCTTGCGGTGCTGGTGAGGTCGGTGTGGTCGACGAGCGGGCCGTTGCGGCGCAGGCAGTCCTCGGCGAAGGCCCGGTTGTGGGACACGAGTGCGTCGAACGCGGCCCGGTCCTTCGGGAAGTGGCTGACTCCGGCGGGCTTGGGCGGTTCGCCGCAGAGGATCGGCGTACTGTGCCCCACTCCGCGCGGGTCCACCGCGACCAGGTCGAAGTTCCGGGTCATGGCGCCGGCGAAGTTCGGCATGCCGATGTGCATCGCCAGTCGCAGCTGCTCGATGGAGGAGCCGCCTGCTCCGTCGTTGAGGAGCAGGGTGCCCTGGCGGTGGGCCCGGTCGTCCGCCGGGCGGCGGACCAGGGCGAGGGTGGTGCTGCCGGCGTCGGGGTGGGACCAGTCCACCGGTACCTGGATCGAGCCGCACCGCATGTGCTTGAAGTCGCTGTCGGCGCAGTCGTGCCAGTCGATGTCGCTGTGGGCCGGGGTCCGGTGGCCGTCCTGGTCCGCCTGGGCGAGTGTCGGTACGGCGAGGGCGGTCGCCAGCGTGGTGACACCGGCGGTGATCCAGCCGACGTACTTCCGGTTTCTTGTCATGATGCCATTCCTTGGTCTGTGCCCCGGCCCGTGCGGAGTCGAGGGGTTGTACGAGGTGGTGCGGGTGAGGACGGGCTCTCGCCCGGCGTCAGCCCTGGGCGTCGTCCATGGCGGTGTCGGGGATCCAGGAGCCGTGGATCCCCGCGGTCACCCGGCGGGGCAGGTGGACGGTGGCGATGCGGTCGAGGCCCGATGCGTCGAGGACCAGCAGCTGCGAGGCGTCCTGCTTCAGGTCGGAGACCACGGTCAGGAGGTAGCCGTCGTCCTCGCGGGTGGCTCCGGCGGCGGGGACGAAGACCGCTTCACTGGGCAGCCGGGCGTCGCCTGCCTGGTGGATGCGGCGGGCGCCGGTGGTGCGGTCGTACTTGACGACGCCGTAGCCGCCGAAGCCCTTCTCGTCGGGGAAGGAGATGGCGTACTGGTAGCGGTTCTCGGAGCCCAAGTAGTCCTCGTTGAGGGTCGGGAACTCCACCGCGAGGTCGTCGATGATCTGCTCGTCGACGGTGCCGACGGCCATGTCGATGACCCAACGGCGGGTGTAGGAGCGGGCGTTGGGCTCGGTGCTGCGACCGGGGGCGCCGATCCACCAGTTCCAGGACAGCTGGAAGCCCTCACGGTCCACGGTGGGACCCTCCAGGACGATGCGGCCCTGGCCGTCCTCGTAGGCGTTGGCGACGTGCAGCATGTTGCCCGGTTCGATGGAGAACCAGCGGATGTGCCGGGCGCCGTCCGCTCCGCGGGGCATGACGCCGATACGGGAGGGCTGCTGGTCGCTCCAGCCGTAGGGGATGCCGGAGTGCTCGGCCGGGTCGAAGGTGACGTTGCCCTCGATGAAGAGCACGTGGCGACGGGTGATGGCGAAGTCGTGCTTGAGCGAGGCGGTCGCTCCCGGGATCTCGGCGCTGTGGACGATCTCGCCCTTGGCGTCGGAGACGTAGTACGTCAGGAACGGTGGGAACGGCGAGGACCCGAAGAAGTGGAGCTCCCCGGTCACCGGGTCCTCCTTGGGGTGCGCGGTCATCGCGGTGCGCAGCTTGCCGTCGAAGTCGTACGCGCCGACGGTCTCCAGGCCCGGGGTGAGTTCGAAGGGGAGGTTCGCCTCGCACATGGCGAGCAGGCGTCCGGCGTGCTCGATGACGTGGGTGCCGGCGGTGCTGGCGGTCAGGTCGGGGCCGCGCTCGGTCATGTAGGGCGCGCCGTCGAGGGCGGGGGTGTGCACCCAGCGGTTGCGGTACCACTCGGCGCGGCCTTCGCGGAGGCGGATGCCGTGGACCATGCCGCTGCCCTTGAACCAGTGGGCCGGGGTGACACCGGGCTTGGGGTTGTGGCCGTTGCGGATCAGCCGGCCGTTCAGCTCGGGAGGCAGCGCGCCCTCCACGGTGAGTCCGGTGGCGGTCACCTCGTCGGTGACGGGGGTGTAGTGGCCGGTCAGGTAGGGCTGCGCAGCAGTCATGGCGGGAACCTCTCTCAGTGGGGGCGATGCTCTGGTGTCAGACGGCTTGTTCGGCACGGGCCTTGAGGTGGGAGAGCCAGCTCTCCAGGGAGTCGTGGAGGGCCTTGCCGAGGTCGTCGGCCGCGGCTTCGGCGGGGGCGCCGCTCCAGGACTCCTCGGTGCGGACGATGACGTGGCCGCCCTCCTCCTCGAACGTCCACACGTGGACGCCGGAGATGCCGTCGGCGGGGCCACCCCACACGATCCGCTCGCCGGGGACCAGTTCGCGCACGGTGGAGGTGATCTCCAGGCCGTGGGTTCGCCAGCTGAAGCGGTTGCCCGGTATCAGGGGGCCGTTGGGCTCGGCCCGGTCGATGTCCGTGTTCCAGGTGGGCCAGGCCGCGATGTCGGTGTGCAGCCCCCACACCGTCGCGGGCGGGGCGTTGATGTCGATGCTCAGGCGGACGATGACGGGGGCGGTCTCGTCGATGGTGACCATGGTCGGTTCTCCTTTGTCGGTGACATGGATCGGTGGCGCGGCTGATCCGTCTCTTCGGCCGGGTTAAGGGGATTCAGCGGATTCGGGGGATTCAGGCGGGCTGCGGGTCTGAGGCCGGCCCGGTGGGGGTGGTGGCCGTCCGCCGACTGGTGCGGCGGGTGAGGAGCAGCGCGAGGAGGGCTGTTGCGAGGAGGACCGCGGCAGCGACGGCGAAGACGGTGCGGTAACCGGCGGTGAGGGCTTCCGGAGGAGAAGTAGGCCGGGTGGACGCGTGGGCGGTGACGGAGTAAGCCAGGGTGGCCAGGGCGGCGAGGCCGATGGCGCCGCCGACCTGGCGGGTGGTGTTCACCAGGCCGCCGGCCAGGCCGGCGTCCTCCCGCGGGACGCCGTCCACGGCGAGCGCGGTGAGCTGGACGAAGGCGATGCTGAGGCCCAGGCCGATCAGGATGCTCGGGCCGAGGAGATCGGCGAGGTAGCTGCCGTCGGCACTGATCCGTGACAGCCACATCAGGCCCGCGGCCTCGGTGAGCAGGGCCGCGGTCACGGCCGCGGGGCCTCCGATGCGCCGGGAGATGCGCGGCGCCAGGGTGGCGCCGAGCATATTGGCACCGGCGAGGGGGAGTTGCCCGGCTCCGGTGGCCAAGGGGCTGGATCCGAGGACCTGTTGCTGGTAGAGCGGCAGGAAGTAGAACAGGGCGATCCACACCGAACCCAGCAGTGCCATCAACAGGTTGCCCGCGGCGACCTGGCCGGTGGTGAACAGACGCGGCGGTATCAGTGCGTCCGGACGGCGGCGCTCGATGACGGCGAAGGCCGCCAGCAGCGCGGCGGCGGCCCCGAGGGCGCCCAGCACCCGGCCGTCGCTCCAGCCGGCGCCGCGTGCGGTGGTCAGGCTCCAGACCAGGCAGGTCAGGGCGAGGGTGACGGTGGCCGTGCCCAGGAGGTCGAACCGTCCGGCCTCGCGTCCGGCGGTGCGTGGCACGAGCGCGGCCACGGCGGCCAGGACCAGCACCGCCCCGAGCGCGACCGCGTGGAAGATCCAGGGCCAGCCCCACGCCTGGGTGAGCACACCGCCCAGCAGGACGCCGCCCGCTCCTCCCGCGCCGGAGACCGCCCCCCATACTCCCAGTGCCTTGCCGCGCCCCGGGCCGGAGGGGAACTGGTCCATCGTCAGAGCGAGCGCGGCCGGGGCGATGGCGGCGGCGGCCATGCCCTGAACGGCGCGGGCGGCGATCAGGACGTCCGCGGCGGTGGCCAGTCCCGCCGACAGGGAGGCCGCTGCGAACAGCGCGAGTCCGGCGATCAGCATCCGGCGGCGGCCGAGGAGGTCGGCCGCTCTCCCACCCGCCAGGAGCAGTGCGCCGAACGCGAGACCGTAGGCGTTGACCACCCAGGTGGTTCCGCCGTCCGACAGACCGGCTCCGGCGCGGATCTGCGGAAGCGCCACATTGACGATCGAGGTGGCGAGCATGACGGTGAACTGCGCCGCGGCGAGTGCCGCGAGCACGGCTCCCGGCCGGGGTGCCTGGCGTGGTGCCTGGTTCGACTGCGTGCGTGCAACGTTCATGACGCACAGGCTCGTGTCGGACGGTGTCCACTTTCCAGGCCCGACAGTGGCGGGGACTGTCCACTGCTGTCCGCACCCGTCCACTCGCGTCTGCCGGAGTGCGCGGCTTCGGATGCTACCGGGGGCCGTGCAGCTCCTGCTGCCACAGGGCTTCGTAGAGCAGGTCCAGGCCCTGGCGCAGGTGGCGCCGGTAGGTGCCGTACGGAAGGCCCAGGCGGCGGGCCGCGGCCTCCTGGGTGGGTGCTCCGGAGAAGTAGCCCGCCGTCAGGGCCTCGCAGGCGCGTACTCCGCGCGGGTCGTGGGCGAGGTCGGCGACGGCCTGGCGCAGCAGGGCGCGCAGCTCCTCGACGGGATCACCGAGGTCGGCCGCGAGACGGGTGCGCATCAGGGCGCAGGCGGCGAAGGCGCGCGGATCGCGCCAGTGCGCCAGCGCTTCGCGTACGGCCTGGTCGAACGCGGTGCGCGAGATGGGCGACGGTCCGGACGGCGCCGGTGCGTCGGGGGCCGATATGAAGCGGAGGAGCCAGGTCTCCACGGGGACCTGCCGCCAGTCGACGCTGAACAGCCCGTAGGTGTGCTCTCCCACACGTGGGCGCGCCCCGGTGTCGACGAGGGTGCCTTCGACGCGTCCGGCCCAGGTCTCGGCGTCCTGGTAGACGGCGAAGCCGTAGGCGCGGCCGTGGGCACGGGCTGCCTCGGCCTGGGCCCGGGAACTGCTCAGGTCGATGACGCGCGAGGGCACTTGGTAGCGCTCGGGGTAGATCGTGAAGCGGCTCACGCCGATGTGTTCGCCGGGGCTCACCGGGGCGGTGGCTTCGGTGTACCGCCACGCGGCGGCGACGACGGGGTCGGTGGCGAGGTCCTGCGGGTCGGGAGGGGCCGGCAGTGCGAGGCGGGCCGTGAAGGCCACGATCCGGCCCGTGCTCACGAGTCGGTAGACGCTGAAAGCCCGCGGCTGGCGCTGCGCCCAGTAGCGGACCAGTTCCGCGGAGGCTGCCCCTTCGGTCTCCTCGGCCATCCGCAGTACGACATCCATGTCGTCCGGGTGCAGGGGGCGATCGTGCACCTCGTCCTCGCGGGACCAGGTGCGCAGCCGGGCGAGGGCCTCCCCTTCCCGGAAGAGGTAGAAGAGCTCGTCGGTGACGGTCCACACCCGCTCCTCGGGGGCCTCGCGCAGGATGCGCAGGTACTCGTCCGCCAGGCGTCGGCGCATCGCCTCGAACGCGTGGGGGGCACGCCAGCGCAGGTCGGCGGCCAGCGTCTCGCGGGCGGCGTCGTGCGGGTGGAGCCCTCGATGCGTGGACTCCATGAAGGGCAGGTCCCGCAGCCAGGAGAAGAGCTGATGGGCGTCCTCCCCGGGCAGCACGGCGGCGAGCAGTTCCTCGGAGGTCGAGTGGGCCTGCGCGCCGACCTCCAGGGCGCGGCGGTGGGCAGCCGTGGGGACCTCGCCGATCAGGCCCGCCACCAGTGTGCGCAGGACGTCAGCGGACGGGGCCCAGATCTCCTCCCTGGAACAGCCCGCCGATCCCGCGGCGGCCGCGAGGGACAGGGCCAGCGGGTTGCCGCCCGCGAAGCGCAGTACCCGGTCGCGCAGTTCGGGCCGGATCCGCGCCGCGGCGAGCAGGCTGCGGGCCTGTTCCGCGGAGAACGGCTCCAGCTCGGTCACGTGCAGCAGCCGGGACCAGGCGGGGTCGGTGGTCCACTGCGGCTGCGGAGCCCGTCGTCCGCCCAGGACGACCAGGGTGTCGTCCGCGGCACGGGGCAGGAAGTGGTGCCACAGCCAGCTCTCCAGCCACTGGCAGTGCTCGAAGGAGTCCACGAACAGGACCGTGCCCGGAACATCCAGGAAGGGACCCGCGGCGTGCTCGAAATCGGCCGGGTCCCGGCTGACGAACCGGCCGTCGAGTTCGACGAGCGGTCGGCCCGCCGCACGAGCGCCGTCCGCCAGACGCCTGAGCAGCGTCGACTTCCCGATGCCGCCCGGCCCGTACACGTAGAACGCGAACGGTGCCTGCGGATCGCCGGCCAAGGCCTCCTCGAAGCGCCCGAGTTCCTCGTCCCTGCCGATGAAGGCGCGCCCGCGCGCACTGCTCAGTCTCTCTCCCACGGACACCATGGCGGATCTCTCTCCCCTTGCTTCGGAGGCCGTTCTCCCCTGAGGAGCCGCCGCTACTCCGCGCAGAGCCTAACGGAGGCCCTGTCCGGCCCACTTGACGAGCCCGATCACTTGACGAGCCCGATCACTTGACGACCCCGGATCACTTGATGTGCCCGAGGTTCCCGTCGTCGGAGTGGCCGGTGATAAGGAGGGTGGTCTCTTCGACGCGGTGGAAGCGTCCGTCGGGGGCCAGTTGGGCGAAGAGGTAGACCTCGGTGCTGGAGACGCGGCCGTTGTGCTGGGTGAGCGTGACGGTGTGGCGGTCGGCGTAGCGCGGCCCGTCCCGGAGTTCGTCGTGGACCTCGATGTGTCCGCTGCGGATCAGGGAGCGGAGGCGGGTGATGTGCTGGGCGAAGGAGGCCCGGTCGCTCCACACGCCGTCGGTGCGCTGCCGGTAGTCAGGGGTGAAGTGCCGGTCGAGGGCTTCGGCGAGGTCGAGGCCCGGGTCGAAGAGCAGGTCGTTGATGGCTCTGGTGATGTCGGTCGTATTCATCGGTGTGTTCGCCTGAAGGGAGTAGGGACATGGAGTTGTTCCGGGCTGCCGGGGGCGTGGAGGTCAGTACGCCGGGCCGGCCCCGGACGGGCCGGGGTCACGGGCCGTCGAGCGGGGGCGGTACCGCTTTCGTGGACGGAGTGAAGTCCAGCGACAGGGACACGGGGCCTCGGGTGTACAGGCCGGTCTCCTGGTAGCGGAAGCCGGGGCTGTAGCGGACCTGGTCGAGCAGGGGCAGGAGCATCGCGGCGACGGTCTCGATCTCGGCGCGCGCGAAGGCCGCGCCGGCGCACTGGTGGAGTCCGGTGCCGAAGGCCAGGTGCTGGGCGGCCGCGGTGAAGGAACGGGCGGTGCCCAGGTCCGGGCGGTGGATGTCGAACGTGTCCGGGGCGGTGAAGGCATCGGGGTCGCGGTTGGCCGCGCCGATCAGGCAGAAGACCGTGGCACCTGCCGGGACGGTGGTGCCCGCGAACACCGCGTCCCGCTCCGCCTGGCGGGGAATGAGCTGGACCGGCGGGGTGCGGCGCAGGGTCTCGGCGATTGCGGCGGTCAACAGGTTCGGGTCCTCGCGGACCTGTGCCATCTGCTCGGGATGGTCGATCAGGTGTTTGAAGAGCAGGGCGAGGGTCTTGTCCGCGGGTTCGGTGGCGGCGGCCAACACGTTGATGATCAGCGCGGTGACGTCGCGGTCGCTCAGGGCGATGCCGTCGAACTCGGCGGCGCACAGCTTCGATATCAGGTCCTCACCGGGGTGGCGGCGCCGCTGTTCGATGACGGGTGCGAGATAGGCCTCCAACTGCTCCGCGCAGTCCATGCAGTGCAGGCGGCGCTCGGGGGTGAGAGCCATGCTGGTGATGAACTCGGCGACCCCGCTGTGCCAGGCGGCCACCTGCCGCCAGTCCTTCCTGTCCAGACCGAGGACGTCGAGCGTCACGTGGATGGCGAAGGGCTTGCCGAAATCGTTGACGAGGTCCATCCGGCCCCGGGACAGGAAGGGCGCCATGAGTTCGGCGGCGTTGGCGTGGATGGCGCGTTTCTGGTGCTGGAGGGCCTGGCCGGTGAAACCCCGCACGACGATCTTCCGCTTGGCGGTGTGTTCGGCCCCGGTCATCTGGGCGAGGACCGGCCCGCGCATCACCGGCTCGGCGCGCGCCTGCAGGGTCCGGGTGGTGAACATCTCATGGTCGGTGAGTACCCGCTTGACGTCCTGGTGGCGGGAGAGGAAATAGCTGTCGATCGCCGGCTCGTAGTGCACCGGAGACTCTTCCCTCAGCCGTGCGAAGTGGCGGTAGGGGTCCGCGGCGAAGGCCTCGGACAGGATGCCGGGACGGGGACTGACCACAGGCATGGTGAAGGCCTCTCCAAGTACACGGTGTGGGGGAGGAACCATCCTGGTCGGAATACGTGACCTGCCGTGTGATGCGCCCCCACCCCCGTATGTCGCGTCCGCGAGACGGGTGAGCGAACAGGTCCACCCGGGGTACAGGATGGGCGAACGGCGGCACGGGTTCCGGTCACGGGGCGCGCTTCTCGCCGGGCCCCGCCGGGCCGGAGGTCGCGGAGAGCCGTTGCCGTGGTGAGCGGGACCCGTCCCGCGGGCGCCGCGATCTCCCGCCCGTACGGACCTGAACAGGCGCTACGGAGGTAATCCACTCGCCTGCCCGGCTTGCGTACGGCGAGAATGCCGGGACCGTCAACGATCCGGAGGAACTTCGCCATGACCGGTCAGCAGCACGCCCGCGACAGCTTGGACGGCCTGGTGATGGGCGACGCCTTCGGGGACGGTTGGTTCACGCGCTCCGACGAGGACACCGAAGGCCAGTGGGCGGCACGGCAGTTGCGTCCGGCGCCCTGGGCGTGGACGGACGACTCCGCCATGGCTCTCGTCCTGTTCGCACACCTCGTGACCCACGGGGAGGTCCGGCCGGGCGAGCTGGCAGAGGAGTTCGCCGCCGAGTACGACCGGGACCCGGGACGCAAGTACGGTCCGTCCATGCACGGTGTGCTGCGACGGATCGGGGAGGGGGAGGACTGGCAGGCCGTCACCACGGCGCAGTTCGGCGGGCAGGGTTCCCACGGCAACGGCGCCGCGATGCGGGTCGCCCCTCTGGGGGCGTGGTTCCGGGACGACGTGGCGGTCGTGTGCGAGCAGGCCCGGCTGTCCGCTGTGGCCACCCACTCCCACCCGGAGGCGGTCGCGGGAGCCGTGGCCGTGGCGGTCGCCGCGGCGCTGGCGACCGCCGACAAGGGCTGGGACACCGCGTCGCGCGCGGAGTTCCTGGAGGAGATCGCCTCGCACGTGCCGGACAGTGACGTCCGCTCCGGGCTGCTGGTGGCCGCGAACCTCTCGCCGCGCGCGTCGGTTCGTCACGCGGCGTCCGTACTGGGCTCGGGAACACTGATCTCGGCTCCGGACACGGTGCCGTACGCGCTGTGGTCCGCCGCGGGTCATCTGGACGATCTCTCCGAGGCGTTGTGGCAGACCGTCGCCGGCTGGGGCGACCGCGACACCACCTGCGCCATCGCGGGTGGCGTCGTCGCGGCCCGGACGGGCACGGGCGCGCTACCGGCGGCCTGGCTCCGAGCCCGCGAGGACATCCCCGCCTGGAGTCACTGGGATTCCACCGGGACCGGCCGCCAACACGCCAAGCACGCCGAGTAGGACGGAGCCACGTCTTCGCGTATTCCCGAGGCATCCGGCACGCCGGCACGCCGGCGCGCGGCACCCGGCACCCGGCACCCGGCACCCGGCGGGCCCTCACCCCTTGCTCACGTGAGGTCCCCTCCCCCGGGCGCGCCGTTCGTGCGGGCCAGGTGCTTGTGCAGGAACGCGATCTCCGCCGCGACGGCCTCTTCGTGCGCCTCCAGGAACGGGGCGTAGTGACCGCCCTCCAGGTGCAGCACCTCGGCGTCCGGGGCGTTGCGGGCCGCCTCGACGGCGGGTCCGGGGAGCGCGGTCCGGTCCTGGTCGCAGACGACCACGAGCAGGGGGCACCGGGTCCGGGGGGCATGGAGGCCGGGCCGGTATCCGCCGATCCGCAGCGCGATCCGTGCGGCGACCGTCCGGTCCCAGTCCGGATAGCGATGGTCGGGGTCCAGGGCCCGGTCACCGTCCATGGCGTCGGGCGTGGTGAGCGAGGCGACGGCGCCGCGTACTCCGGCGGTGGGGACCAGCAGCGGAGGCCGACCCAGGAGGCCGCCGAGCGCGTCCGCGACGGCCCGGCCGAAGAGCCGGAGCAGCGCGAGGGGTGTCATGGAGCGCAGCGCGTTGGGAGCCACCGCCCGGCCGTCGACGAGAGGCGACTGTGCGATCACGGAGGCCAGCCGCGGGTTGTCGGCCGCGACGCGGAAGACGTGGCCGCCCGAGAGGGAGAAGCCCCAGAGGGAGATGCCGCCGGGATCGACGTCGGGCAGACCGGCCGCGAAGTCGATCGCGGCCTGCCAGTCGGCGAGTTGGTCGTCGAAGCGGACGACCTGGCGCGGCGCGCCCCCGCTCTCCCCGAATCGCCGGTAGTCGATGGCCAGGACGGCGAAACCGGCGTCGTGGAACCGCCGGGCGAAGAGGTCCGAGGCGGGCTCCTTGGTCACGGCGGTCCCTCCGGCCATGATCACGCAGCCGCCGTTGGTCCCCGGATAGTGCCAGGCGGCGCATGTGGTGTCGCCGCTGGCGAAGCGTACTTTTTCGCGTTGCCTGGACATGGGCACAGGGACCTCCGTGGGTGGTGAGTCGATCCGTCGTTCTCGGGGCTTTCTCGGGGCTTTCTCGGTTCCCGGGTCTTTCTCGCGGTCGTACGGAGCGCGGAGGGCGAGCGCGGGAACGGCGAGCCCGGGTAGCGCGGGCCCGCGGCCCGGCACGAGCCGTGGTCGCACCGCGGGCCCCTGCACCGGGTCGCGGGAGGCGACCCGGCAGCCGCCGGCTGTCAGCCGGTCAGGACGGGCATCCCGTTGTGCGGGTCGAGGATCATCGGGATCTCCTTCCATGGCCCGGGTCCGCCGACGCGCGTCAGGGACGGCGCGGGGTACGTGACACGTCCATGGTTGGGGCGAGGCCTTCGGGACGGGCCGCGCGAGGCGCTGGAATGAGCGAAACTTGCCGCCATGGCACACGTGTCGGCGGATTCCGTACTGAGCCTCACCGACCAGCGGTTGGTGGCCGCCCTGCAGTGGGACGGCCGTCTCACCGCGGAACGGGCGGCCCAGGTGCTGGACCTCAGCCCCGCCACCGTGCGCCGCCGCCTGCACGCGTTCAGCGCCGACGGGACCGTGCGCGTGGTGATCTCACCGGTCGCGCGACCGCGCAACGGGGGCTCGGCCGGGGCTCTGTTCCTGCGGATCCGCGTGCTGCGGGGAAAGCTCGACACCATCGTGGCCGCGCTCGCGGCACGCGAGGACATCCCGTTCATCGACGTCACCACCTCGGGTGACGAGATCTTCGCGGTGGCCCGTACGGAGCCGGGCTCGCGCGACCCGCTCGTCTTCCGCCAACTGCCCTCCACCCAGGCGGTCACGTCCCTGGAGAGCGCCACCATCCTGCACGTCTTCCGGCTCACCTCGGAGTGGCGTCACGCCGTCCTGACACCCGCCGAGCGTGCGGCCCTGAGCCCGGCG
Organism: Streptomyces sp. RPA4-2; assembly: GCF_012273515.2. Lineage (NCBI taxonomy): Bacteria > Bacillati > Actinomycetota > Actinomycetes > Kitasatosporales > Streptomycetaceae > Streptomyces > Streptomyces sp. RPA4-2. Next base: position 9,536,150 of record NZ_CP050975.2, on the reverse strand, counting down.
GTTCCGGACCCGGGGCCGGCCCCCTCCAAGTCCCCGGGCCCGTACGGTGTCGACACCGACCCCCTGGAACAGTCCCTGATCGACGCCCTCACCCCCGACGCGCGCCTGTCCGCCGCCGCCCTGGCCACGCACACCGGTCACCCGGAGACCACGGTCCGCCGGCGGATCGCCCAACTGTCCGCCCAGGGACGTCTGGTCACCCAGGTCCTGGTCGATCCCCGTCGTATCGGGCTGCCCATCGAGGCCAAGCTCCTGCTGCACGTGCCCCCCGGTCATCTGGCCGCCACGGGCCAGGCACTGGCCGACCATCCGTCGGTGCACGGCGCGTTCGCGACCTCCGGGCCCTCGAACCTGCACGCGGCGGCCTACTTCCCCGACCTGCCCGCCCTCTACGGATTCCTCTCCCGCGACCTGGCTTAGCTCTGGGCATCACACACGTCGAGACGGCCATCGTCAGCCGCGCCGCCAAACGCACGCCCCCGTTGGGCCTCCCCCAGCCCTCCGCCACCGTCACCCGCCCCGGGCAGCTTACCCGCGCGAGGCTGCGCAAGGGCTGAGAGCCAGCCGCCTGCCCAAGGCCTCCTTCGGGTACGGCAGCCGGATGCGACGGAGGCCGGGCGTATCAGCGCAGCCCGGCGAAGAGATCGTTCTCCGGTACGGACGCACCGGTGGCGTCCTTGACACGTACGAAAGTCTCCATGCCCATGAACTCGCCGAACCTCTCCTTGCCCATCTTGAGGAAGAAGATGTTCTCGCCCTGGCTGGCGTGCGCGGCCAGCGCATCGAACTTCTGACCACTGAACGCGGTGGTGTCCACCCACGTGGTGATCTCATCGTCCGGGAGGCCGATCTCGGCCATCGCGGCGGCCTCGGCAGGATCCGGCTCCGGCATGTCCTCATGGAACTCGCGGATGATCTCGCCGAACCGCTGCATCATCGAGCGGGGCATCGTCGTCCAGTACACCTTCGGTGTCAGTCCCGTCATCTCCAGCGCCGCCATCGTGATGCGGTGGGCCTGGATGTGGTCGGGGTGGCCGTAGAAGCCGTTCTCGTCGTAGGTGACGACCACATCGGGTCGGTAGTGCCGCATGAGTTCCGCGAGTCGGGCGGCGCCTTCCTCCACGGGGGTCCGCCAGAAGGACCCGGGGGCGTCGTTGCTCGGCCAGCCCATCATCCCGGAGTCGGCGTAGTCCAGCATCTCCAGTTCGCTGACCTTCAGGACGTCACAGCTCGCCTCGAGTTCTTGACGGCGCATCAAGGCGACGGCCGCCGGATCGTGCCCGGGATCGCCCGGCTTGACACCCTCCGGTCCGTCACCGCAACCGCCGTCGGTACACGTCACGAGAACCGTACGGATGCCTTCCGCCGCGTACCGCGCGAGGACCCCTCCGGTCCCGGTGGCCTCGTCGTCGGGGTGGGCGTGTACTGCCATGAGCGTCAAGGGCCGGTCAGTCATGAAAAACAGTCCTCCTGCAGAAATACGTCTTGGTACGAGTGCGCGGCGGGCGTACCGCGATCCTGGGGCCCGGATCCTGGTGGGGCGGACGACCTCGTGGTCTCCGTGTTCCCCGCCCGTGCGGCGCCGGTCACCCGGTCTGTGCAACCGTGACGGGCGGACCGGCTGTTCCCGGCGCGGCCGCCCAGTCCGGCCTTCCAGGCGTCGGCGTTCCGACGCGAACGAGGTGGAGCCGCGGTCTGGACGTCTCGGCGCCACGTGGGATCCGACTTCCGTCCGGCACCAGCCGTGAGATTCCGACACGAAAATTGAGACCCTACATGGGTTGTGGGATCTCAGCTCGCATGCCATCCGTCAATGCTGTGACCTGCTGCTCTCCCGGGCAGGGTCCACGAGGATGTCGGCCGGATGCCCTTGACCCTGATCCCGTCGACAGCTCAGGTCAGGTCGCCGGAGACCTGACCCGCACGGTCCACCACGTACGCTCCGGCGCCACCCCGCCGAGGACAATTCGGGGCCGCCTGTGCCTGAGGTCCAGGCGAACGCCCAACTCGGACAAAACACCCCACATGCCACATCCGCGCATCGGCCGCGTGACCGGGCGGCAGCGATATTGGCGCGACCCGCGGCCACGCTGTGGCTCCGCTGCGGGGGGGGGGGGGGGGGGGGGGGGGGGGAGGTCTGCGTCCGCTGGGTGTGGAACGCGGTGATGACCCCTACCGGGTCGGCGTGGATCTGACGCCTGGTAAGCGACGCTGTGGCCGCTGCTCACGGAGGTGCAGCTCGAACTGGAGCAGGTCGACACCTTGCCGTTCGCGCCGCCGAGCCTGGACAACCGCACCGAGGCCGAGGTCGACGAAATGGTCGCGGCGGCAGGGCCGTTGGGGCTTGACGTCCACTGGTACGCGGCCCCGCGCGGACTGCCGGCCACCAAGCCGTGCGGAGTGCAGCTGTGCGTCAACAGCGCCTGGACCGTGGAGCGTTCGGAGGCCGCGCCAGGAAACCACGCCGTCCACCTCTCCATCGGCACCAGGAACCGGGACGTCCTGGACGACTGACTGCGGGCCACCGGCCTGAGCCTCGGCCCGGCACGGACAGGCTGGTAATGACCGGTCCTCACGGGTCGTCGGGTCCCGGCGCGCGTGAACGTTGCCCGATACGACCGCAAACACACGTTCACCTTCACTCGGCCATGCGTGGGCTTCGCCTCGGGTTCTCCCCCCGTACGTCTCCGATTGCTTCCATCGAGGCATGGACCACATCACGTTCCTCGTGGCGGTCGTCATCGTCACGGCTCTGGCCTTCGATTTCACCAACGGGTTCCACGACACGGCGAACGCGATGGCCACGTCCATCGCGACCGGGGCGCTCAAACCGAAAACAGCGGTCCTCGTCAGCGGCGTCCTGAACATCGGAGGAGCGTTCCTGTCCACCGAGGTGGCCAAGACGATCTCCGGTGGGATCGTCGACGACACACTCGTCACTCCGGGCATGATCTTCGCCGGTTTGGTCGGGGCGATTCTGTGGAATCTGCTGACCTGGCTGCTCGGGCTTCCCTCCAGTTCCTCACACGCTCTCTTCGGCGGACTCATCGGCGCGGTGTGGGTCGGCGCGGGTGAGCACGGCGTGCACTTCGACAAGGTGTTCGAGAAGATTCTGATCCCGGCGGTGGCCTCGCCGATCGTGGCGGGTGTCGCCGCGCTGCTGGCCACGTACCTCGCGTACCGGATCACCGCCCGGGCCCGCGAGAAGTCGGTGACGAAGGGCTTCCGGCTCGGGCAGATCGCCTCGGCCTCGCTGGTGTCGCTGGCGCACGGCACGAACGACGCGCAGAAGACGATGGGCGTCATCACGCTGACACTGATCTCGGCGGGTGCGCTGGGCCATGACGCGGGTCCGCCGGTGTGGGTCATCGCGTCCGCGGGCCTGGCCATCGGACTCGGCACCTACCTGGGCGGCTGGCGCATCATCCGGACCATGGGCAAGGGACTCACCGACATCCAGTCCCCGCAGGGCTTCGCGGCCGAGGCGGCCTCCACGACGGTGATCCTCACGTCCGCCCACCTGGGTTTCGCGCTCTCCACCACGCAGGTCTGCTCCGGCGGCATTCTCGGGGCGGGGCTGGGCAGGCGGCTGGCCGAGGTGCGCTGGGGCACCGCGGGCCGCATGGCGGTCGCCTGGCTGGTGACACTGCCGGCCGCCGCGCTGGTGGGCGGGCTGTCCGCGAGCGTCGTGACGCACGGCGGGACCTTCGGCACCGTGGTGATCGCGCTTGTCGCGGTGGCCGTCGCGGCGTTCATCGTCGCCGCCTCGCGCCGCAACCCGGTCCACGCCTCGAACGTCAACGACCACCACGAGGTCTCCGTCCGTACCGCGACGCCGGCCGGCGTCGGTACGCCCGCCTGAGCCTAGGAGAGTTCCGGACATGCATCTCGACTGGACCGCACTCGGTGAAGTCGCCGCGGTGAGCACCGGTGTCACCGTGGCAGTGGTCGTCGTCTTCGCGCTCGGCGTACTGGGCATCGCCCGGGTCGAGGCCACGCGTGACGGCGGCGGTGGCAGCGACACCCTGGGGTTCGCCCAGGCCGGGCTCTGCTTCCTGGCCTGCGCGGCCGTGGTGGCGTACGGCATATATCTGATCGTGCCGCAGTTCCACTGACACAGCGGGAAGAACCCGAGTGGCGGGAAACGCGGAGCACGGAAAAAGGAGGGCCGGATGACGGAACTGCTGGCTGGCATGCGGGTCGACTACTCCGACCACGACGACCCCGTACTGATCCGGCCGGACGGCAGCCCGGTGGACACATGGCGGGAGAACTACCCGTACGAGCAGCGCATGGAGCGCAAGGAGTACGACTGGCACAAGCGGCTCCAGCAGATAGAGCTGCTGAAGCTGCAGAGCTGGATCAAGGAGACCGGCCGACGGCTCGTCGTCGTCTTCGAGGGGCGCGACGCGGCCGGCAAGGGCGGCACGATCAAGCGCTTCACCGAACATCTGAACCCGCGCGGGGCTCGGGTGGTGGCGCTGGAGAAGCCGACGGAGCGGGAACGCGGGCAGTGGTATTTCCAGCGGTACGTGGAGCACCTGCCGACCGCGGGCGAGATCGTGATGTTCGACCGGTCCTGGTACAACAGGGCGGGTGTGGAGCGCGTGATGGGTTTCTGCACCGACGACGAGTACTGGCGCTTCATGCGGCAGGCGCCCGCCTTCGAGCGGATGCTCGTCGACGACGGCGTGGACCTGGTCAAGTTCTGGTTCTCGGTCTCCCAGAGTGAGCAGCGCACCCGCTTCACGATCCGGCAGGTCGACCCGGTTCGGCAGTGGAAGCTGAGCCCGATGGACCTGGCCTCTCTGGACCTCTGGGACGACTACACGGCGGCCAAGGTCGCCATGTTCCGCGAGACGGACACCGAGCAGGCGCCCTGGACCGTGGTGAAGAGCAACGACAAGAAGCGGGCCCGCGTCGAGGCCATGCGCAGCGTGCTGGCCCGCTTCGCCTACGCCGACAAGGACGAGGAGGTCGTCGGCAGCCCCGACCCCAGCATCGTGGGTGCGGCGGCGAACCTGCTGGAGGAGGGCGAGGACGACGCGGTGCCCGCCGGAGGGCCGACGGCGTCCTGACGACAACGGCCGCCGTTCGGTGATACCGCCGACACAGCCCGTGTCCGCGGTCCTGACCGATCGGTGAGCCAGGCGCACGCGGCTCGTACGTGGGCTACCGCGCGGCTCGCCATCCGCTCGGCGGTACGTCAACGGGTCATGTGGTACATCAACGGGTCATGAGGACCGCCCGGAGTGCGTTGTCGACGAACTCCTGCTGCTGGGGTCCGACGGCGCCGAGCCGGGTGGCGGTCTCGAACCGTGCCTCGGACAGCTGGAGGAGGTCGAGCGCGACGACCGGGGCGTCCGGGGTTCGAGGCCGTCCGCCGTACCAGGAGTACGGGAACGGTCACTCAGCGCATATTGGCGATCGGAAGAGATCGGTCTGCTCACCGCCCCGACGCACCTTCAGTCAGTCCCGGAACAACTCGGCCGACCGGCGGGCACGGTACGTAGGGTCCGGCTCACGGAGCCGCCCGGGGATTCCGGGCCGCGCACAGCGAGGAGACACCGCTATGGCAAGTGTGGACATCTCTTTGAAGGAGACCATGACGTCGATCGAGGGCGCGCTGGGTGCCGCTCTCGTCGACTACACCAGCGGCATGGCGCTGGGCACCTTAGGAGGAGGCAAGGACCTCGACCTGGCGGTCGCCGCCGCGGGCAACACCGACGTCATCCGCGCCAAGACCCGCACCATGGAGCACCTCGGACTCAAGGGCGACATCGAGGACATGCTGATCACCCTCTCGAATCAGTACCACCTCATCCGGCCGCTCAAGGGCCGGGACGGGAACGGCCTGTTCCTCTACCTCGTGCTCGACAAGGCGAAATCCAACCTGGCCATGGCCCGCCACCAGCTCAAGCGCATCGAGGCCGAACTGGAGGTGTAACCAGCCGCTTCCTCCACGCCTCCGCACGCCCACGAATTGAAGAGTTCTTCATCTGGGCACATCCAGATCAGGCCAATCCGATGGGTGTGCGGAGCGGGAGACGCGAGGATCGGTCATCGGTCCGCGAGCCCGCACCCGCTGCGGCCCGTACACGGCCGCCGTGCCGGCCAGAGCCCAGTCCGTCAACCGCGGTAGGGAGCGAACGATCACCATGCAGGTCCCCCTCTACCAGGCGAAGGCCGAGTTCTTCCGCATGCTCGGGCACCCCGTGCGCATCCGCGTTCTGGAACTGCTCCAGAACGGCCCCGTCCCCGTGCGCGACCTCCTCGACGAGATCGAGATCGAACCCTCCAGCCTCTCCCAGCAACTGGCCGTGCTGCGCCGTTCCGGGATCGTGGTGTCCATCCGGGAGGGTTCCACCGTCAGTTACGCGCTCGCCGGCGGCGATGTCGCCGAACTCCTGCGTGCCGCCCGCCGCATCCTGACCGAGCTCCTCGTCGGCCAGAGCGAACTGCTGGCCGAGCTCCGCCAGGCCGACGGCCGGCCGGCCCTGACCCAGGGCAGCGTGAGCCCAACCTCCTGAGCTTCTCCGGCGATTGACTCCCGGTCGGCCGCCTGCCACCTGCCCAGCCCTCACGTACTCACCACAGGGGCGCCACATTGGGCGGGACCGCGGCTCGGTTCGACCACGCCAGGAATGTGGCCACGCCAAGAAAAGGCAAAAGATCAAATTCTCCGCGATGCGTCGCGCCCGCGAACACGGCGGCCGGATGAATGCGGGCTTCGCGGCCACAAGCGTCGATTTCGCCCCTTAATACCCATGGGCGAACGCAAAGCGAAAAACCGTCCATAGGGGGACGGGGGCGGAGGTCGGTGATCCACACGGCCCTCGCCTCGCCGCCCGCGGCCCGCAGCGACCATACTGGGAGCGCACGCCGCCTCCCACCCGCAAAGTGACTCATGCCCAAGTCGACCACCGCCCGCCCCACCGCTCCGGACACCGTCTGGCTGGCCAGAGGACGCCAGGCCGGGCCCGCGCCGCAGGAGCTCCTCCGGCAGAACCTGCGGAGACTGAAGGCCGACGAGACCATCCAGGACTTCCTGGAGACCGGGAACTCCACGGAACCCGACGCGCACGTCTTCGAAGCCCGCTGGGTCGTCGACGACGCGATCACCGTGCGGGCGCGCCTCACGACCGACGGACGCGCGCACGTCGACGGCGAGCGGCGCTGGACGCTGGCCGCCGAGGCCGACCGGCCCTGGGACCTCTCCTGGCCCTCTCCCGCGACGATGTTCTGGCCAGTGGGCGGCGAGGTCCGCTGGGACCGCGACGTGGTCGGCGATCTCGCCCTCCAGGACATCAACCCGCTTCCGCAGGAGGACAAGGCGCTGCGCCGTCTGCTCCGGGAGTCGGCGCAGCACAGCTGGAGCATCAACGTCGTCGTCCACGAGGCGATGACGACCGACGAGCGCGGCCGCCTCCCCCTGGTGCGGCTGCTGCCGCCCGCCCTGCGCCACCGCGTGGTGGAACACCGTGCCGCGCCCGACCAGTTCCAGACCGTCAACTGGGCCCTCTACGACCTGGGGGTACGGGTGCCACGCGGAGGTGCCGTGATCCTGCCCGGCTCACCGGCCCGGACCGGGTACACGGAGGAGGACTTCACCGTGCGCAGTGTGTTCTTCGACGGGTCGGAGCCGACGGAGCTCCTGGAGAAGGTCGTACGCTACGCCGCCCTGCCCCGGCCGCTGGTCGAGGAGGCGCAGGAGGCCGTGACCGCGCTGCGGGAGCAGTGGCAGCTGCTGACGATGGAGGAGGAGCTGGACCGCGCCCGTGCGCTGGTGGCCGCCTACGCCGAAGCGCTCGAAGCGATGACCAAGTCGCGCGACCAGTACCGCGAGGCGACCGAACTCGCGCACGCGGCGCTGGCCGAGGTCAAGGAGTTCCGCGGGGCGGCGTCCCGTGCCCACGAGGCGTTCGACGACGCGGACGGGCGCGGGCTGCCCCAGCAGCTGACGCGGACGTTCCAGCGGGTCGCCGGGGCCATCCGCCCACGCCGTACGGCACGCGACGACGTGTCCGGCCGGAACGCGGGCGTGTCCGGGGACGAGCCCGACACGTCCGAGTGAGCGTACGACCGGTGAGCGTACGGCGGTGGAGGCCCTCTCGGTTCAGGACGTCCCCCGGCCTCACGCTCCCCGCCACACGTTGGCGAACGCCGCGTTCTCGAAGGACCGGCGCTGGCGGACGGCCTCCAGCTCCATGACCGCGTCGTGGACCGCGGCCAGTACGGTCGTCACCGCGTCGTCGGTGACGACCGGCTCGTCCGCGGTCTGGTCGCCCTGGATCCCGACGGCCGCCGCGAGGGCGAGGACCACGGGCTCGTCCGCCGCCCAGCGGTGCAGGGCGCGACGCCGGGCGGGCGAGTCCGCCACCGTCATCCGGGCGGCCGCGAAGGACATCCGGCGACGGCGTTGCCGCGTCAGCTGCCCCTCCTCCTCCAGGACGGCGGTGTAGGCCGAGAACAGATCGCGGCCCCTGCGCCACAGCCAGTCGTCGACCGTCTCGTACGGCACTTGCCGCACCAGCGACGCCACGGCCTCGGCCAGGAGGCGGTCCTCCGCCGCCGTGGGCCCGGCCGGCACGACGCGGTCGCCCGCCAGGGTGACGGCCCGCGCGCCGAGGAGATCGATCAGCTCGGCGCCGGCGAGCGCGAGGGACAGATCGCCCTGTCCCACGGGCCCGCCGGGGTCCACTTCGATGGCGATGATCAAGAGGTCCTTGGCCGTGGTCATGAAGGGATCTCCCACAGAGTCATCGCCGGCGACAGGTCGCTGAGCAGGTGTCCTGGTACTGCGCGGACAACGGACGGGCATCCGGTGTGCGGCCGCACGGCACGGTCCGACGTCGTCGTCGGCGGCCGCCGCGATCACGGAACGGACCGCCGGGCCGACGGACGTCAGGTCCGGCCGAAGTGGCCTCCAGCACTCGGGACTCTAGCGCCCCCACCTCGCCGGGGCCGTTCGGCGTGAGGGACGACACGGCGATGCCCCCCGCACCGGACGCGGTGCGGGGGGCATTTCGCCGGCGCGGTCATGCCCCGGCGGCCGGGGTTCAGTGGCGGTGTCCGTCACCCCTGGACATCTGCGCGAGGACCGCGCGGGCCATCGCCGCCTCGCCCTTGGCGTTGGGGTGTGCGGGGCCGGCCGGTGAGGCGGGCTTCAGCGGTTCGATCCAGCGGTCGGCGGGCGCCTTGCACATGTCGTGCCCGATCGTGGGTTTGTAGGTGTCGACGTAGTCGGCGCGGTTGAAGAGCGCCACCGCGCGCATCACCAGGTTGAGCCGCTTGCTCACGTCGCGAAGGTAGGGGAAGTCCCCCGCGGCGAACGGGACGGACGGATAGCAGCCGCTGCCGTCGTCGGGCAGCAGGTCCGGGTAGCCGACCACGAGCACGCGCGCGTGCGGGGCGCGGTCGTGGACCGCGCGCAGTACCCGGGCCAGCTTGGGAGCCGTCTGCAGGATGCTCATGGTCAGCTGGTCGACACCCGACGCGTTGTAGTACTGCCGGCAGGGGGCGCCCGACAGGTCCTTCGAACTCAGCGCGACGCAGGTGCCGATGATGGAGCTGAAGCCGACGTCGTTGCCGCCGATCTGCACCGTCACCAGATCCGTGGAGCGGCCCAGCGCGTTCAGCTGGGGACCGTTGGTCCCCTGGGCCTTCCACATGTTCTCGGTCGTCGCGCCGCTGCAGCTGACGTCCGTGAAGGCGCCGGTCTTCCGCGCGGCCGAGACCAGCGAAGGGTAGTTCTGGTCGGACCGGGCGCAATTCGTGTCGACCTGACGCGGGATCAGAGGTCCGGAGGTGTACGAGTCGCCGAGCGCCACGTACTTCTCGCCCCGGTGCGAGTGGCCTCCGTCGGCCGCGGCGGGGGACGCCGCGACGGCGCCGAGGAACAGGACGCCGCAGCCCAGGGCCGCGCCCAGTGCGGGTGCGTGTCGCCGTCGTGGGGCCGTGCCGCTCGGGGCCATGTGATGGTTCATCAACTCTCCTCCGTCGTCGCTGACACAGCAAGCCCGATCACAGCCGTCGCCGGCGCTCCGGTCACGCCGAGCGCCACCACGGTCAGGAGAGCGCTGCCCTTGCAGATTCAACATCGCTTGTATACCGGCCGGTAGGTCGCTGGAACAGAGATCTGACAGGGGTGGCTCGGACGCGCCGGACGGACCCGCGGCTTCCGGGGCCGGCGAACGGACCGGCGGGGGCCTCCCCGCGACGCCCGGCGCCCGGAGCCGGGCGCGACCCGGCCGGAAATCACGGGTTGGCCGAGAACTTCCCCGACGGGAATCCGGTAGGAATCGTTCCGCCGGGCCCGGCACACCCGGTACTGGCCAATAGCGCCCGGTGACGCCCTGGAATCGTGAAACGCCGTGGGTTCGCCCCTCCCGCCCCCTCACACCTCGCATGTCATGCGGAGATGGGAGGGATCACCATGTGTGACAGCGCGGTTACACCGCCTTCACGAGACGTACACTTCCGGCCGACCGGCGCTTCCGGTGTGCCGGCAGGGGCAGACGGTGCGCTCGCGGTTTGCCTAGCCTCCCGGCCCATGCGATCCACTCAGATGAGACGCCTTGGTCTCGCCGCCGTCTTCGCCCTTGTCCTCGCCGTGTTCGGTCTGGCGCCGCAGGCCAGCGCGGCCGACCCGGCCCCGGCCGACCTGACGTTCACGACCGACAGCGCCACCACCCACCCGGGCGGCACGGTGAACCTGTCGATGACGATCACCAACAACAGGACCTACGACATCTGGTTCGTGTACCAGACGATCGACCCGACGTGGCTGACCACGCAGCGGCCCGATCTCAAGTACAGCTTCACCGGGTGCAGTCTGGCGACGGCGGCCGGCAGCACACCCTGTTCCGGCACCGGACCCGCCAACCTCGGTGCCAACTACGGCGCGACCGTCCCGCCCGGCCAGAGCCGGACCGTCACCCTGACGCTGCAGGTCGCCGCCGACTCCGGATGCAACGGGAACATCGGCTTCTACTCGTACTACTACGCCGAGTTCAGCGACAGCACGAACTCCAGCGGTGGCCCGGCCTACACGCCCGAGACCCGCGTGCTCTGCTCCTGACAAAAAGGCCCCGACCGGGGGCCGTTGCCCACCTCGGGCAAGCCCCCGTACAGGGCTTCCGTGGGACACCGAGCCCGGGTGGCGGCCGGTCCGCGCGTCGCGCGGGCCGGCCGCCACCGGCGTTCCGGGCTCCTGGGTGACTCAAATCCGATCAGGAGCCGAGGAGTTCACGTGGTCTGGACCACTGGCGGCCGGATGAACGGACGCCACCGCTCCGCATCGGCCCCGGCTCAGGTCACGACCAGCCCACGGGGCGCGGAGTCCCTCCGCGACCCTTGTCCCACGACGACCGCCGGATGGTTCTTCCGGACACTTGCGTGACCAATTCGACGCCTGCGCTTTTCCGTCACGTTTCGCAACATGACCACGAAAGCTACACACAGACACCACTATGTGACGCGACGGATGCGTCGACGACCAACACCTGAGGGGGGCGGCGGCGTCGCGCAAGGGGGTGCGTCCGCTCCGGTGGAGCAGTACTCACCCCTGCCCGGGGAGGGGACTTCGCCGCATGAAGCGGACCATACGCACGACCGCGCTCACCGTGGGCGCACTGATCGCCTCGCTCGCCCTGCCGGCCGGCGCCGCACGGGCCGACGCCACCGCACCCCGCATCGACCTGCGGGTACTGGTCGTGAGCGACGGGGGACCTTCGACCGACGCCATCGCGGCCGAACTGGACGCCTCCGGAACGCCGTACACCAAGGTCGACCTCCAGCAGTCCGGGCGGCCCGTGATCGACGCCGGGTTCCTCGCGGACACGGTGGACGGCCGGCCGCGCGCCAAGTTCCAGGCCGTCGTCCTGCCCAACGACAATCCGTTCCCGGCCGGCTCCGCCGAGATGGCGGCACTCTCCGCCTACGAGCAGTCGTACGCGATCCCGCAGGTCGACGCCTACACCTACGCACGTCCGGAGGCCGGTCTCCAGTACCCGGTCTACGGCGGCTACTCCGGAAGCCTCGATGGCGTACAGGCCCAGGTCACGACGGCGGGCAAGGCCGGTCCGTTCGGCTATCTCGACCAGGCCGTGCCCTTCGAGGACAACTCCCCCACCGTCGGCGAGAGTTACGCCTACCTGTCCACACCCGCCGCCGGGGCGGACTTCACGCCGTACGTCGACGCGCCGATACCGGGGCAGTCGACGCGGGGCTCGCTGGTGGGCGAGTACCGGCACGACGGGCGGCGCGAGCTCGTCGTCACGTTCGTCTACAACCAGTACCAGCAGCAGTTCCGGCTGCTGGCCCGCGGCATCGTCGAGTGGATGACCGGGGGCGTGCACCTCGGCGCCTCGCGCAACTACTTCGCCGTCCACGTGGACGACGTGTTCGCCGCGGACGACCGCTGGGACACCCAGCTCAACTGCACGCCCGGCGACGTGGACTGCTCACCGGGGCAGGGTGTGCCGAACCCGATCCGGATGACCCCCGCGGACGTCGACCACGCCACCGCCTGGGAGAGCAGCCGGAACTTCACCCTCGACCTGGCCTACAACGGCGCCGGCAGCGTCGACCAGCGTGAGGACAACAACGGCGTCGACCTGCTCGCCGACAAGCTGATCGCCGACCGCAACCGGTTCCGCTGGATCAACCACACCTACACGCACGCCTTCCTCGGCTGCGAGCAGGACACCACCGTCGTGCCGTGGAAGTGCTCCACCAACGCCGACGGCAGCACCAAGTGGGTCGGTCGCAACACCATCTCGGACGAGATCGCCAACAACCGCGTCTGGGGCCAGACGGCCGGACTGCCCCTGGATACCAGCGAGTTGGTCACCGGCGAACACTCCGGCCTGGGCGTCACCCCGCAGCAGCCGCAGGACAACCCGAACCTGGCCCCCGCACTCGCCGACAACGGCGTCAGCTGGCTCGGTTCCGACAACTCCCGCGATCCGCAGCAGCGTCAGGTCGGTCCCGCCGTGACCGTCCCCCGCTACCCGATGAACGTCTTCTACAACGCGGGCCGCGCGGCCGAACAGGTCGACGAGTACAACTGGATCTACACCAGCCGGGCCCAGGGCGGCAGCGGCATCTGCGAGGACCACCCCGACACCTCCACCTGCCTGCCCGCCCCGCTCGACACCAGCACGGGCTACACCGACTACATCGTGCCGCTGGAGACCCGGATCGACCTCGGCCACGTCCTCTCCAACGACCCCAAGCCGCACTTCATCCACCAGTCGAACCTGGCCGAGGACCGCATCGCCTACCCGGTGCTCGACGGAGTCCTGAACGCCTACTCCGGCCTGTTCGCGGACAACACCCCCGTGGTGAACCTGCGGATGAAGGACATCGGCACCGAACTGCGGCGGCGTGCCGCGTGGAAGACCGCGGTCGGGGCCGGTCGGGTCACCGCCTACCGCATCGGCAACACGGTCACCGTCCAGGCGCCCGCCGGTGTCGCGGTGACCGCCACCATGCCCGCCGGCACCACGAACGGCACTGGCGGCTTCGGCTCCGCGTACGCCGGTGAGGTGTCCGGCTGGACCGCGTCGGCCGGCGCGCCGCTCACGCTCACCCTGCCGTCGGCCGCCGCACGGATGCCCGCGGCCGTCCACCGCACGGTGAGGGCGCCCGCCACCCGCACCGCGCCGCACACCCGGGTGCCCTCCGGCGTCACCCGGCCCACGGCGTACACCCCGCACAGCTGAACGGCGCACCGACCGCAGTTCCCGGCCGCCCGCCCGGCGGCCGGGACCGCGGTGACCACCTCACACCTCGGCAGCGGAGCACACCGATGCACGTTCACCACGGCGCGCGACGCCCCGGCGCGACGCGCGTCACCCTGCTCACCGAAGGAACGTATCCACACAGTCACGGTGGCGTGAGTGTGTGGTGCGACCAACTCGTCGGCGGTATGCCCGACATCGACTTCGACGTCGTCGCCGTCACCGGCACCGGGCGCGAACCGCTCGTCTGGGACATCCCCGGACACGTCACGCGCGTCGTCTCCGTACCCATGTGGGGACCCGCGCCCGAAGGCCGTCCGCCGCGCGGACGCCGCCGCAACCGGCTCGCCACCGCGTACGAGCAGTTCCTGACCGCCCTGCTCGACCCGTGCGCCGAGGACAGGTTCGGCGCCGCCCTCCAGGTGATGGCGCGGGCCGCGGCGGACGGCATGCTCAGCCCTTTCCTGCGGAGTGACCGGGCGATCGCCATCCTGACCTCGGTCTGGAACCGCCCCGGACTGGCGGTGCGCGAGGCCCGGCCGACCCTCCACGACGCGATCACCGCCACCGCCCTGCTGGAACACGCGCTGCGTCCCCTTGCGGTACCGCCGCCCGAGGACGGCGTGGCCCACGCGGTCAGCGGCGGCGTGGCCGTCCTGCCCGGACTGGCCGCGCTCGAACAGCACGGCGTACCGCTGTTGCTGACCGAGCACGGCGTCTATCTGCGCGAGCGCTACCTCGGATACCGCACGGCGCCCTACCGCTGGCCGGTGAAGGCCGTCGTCCTGGGCTTCTTCAGGCTGCTGGCCGAGGAGACCTACCGGCGGGCCGCGCTGATCACCCCGGGCAACCGCTACAACCGGCTGTGGGAGGAACAGGGCGGCGCCGACCCCGAGTCGATCCGCACCGTGTACAACGGCGTGGACCCCGCCGCGTTCCCGCCCGCCGGGCCCGAGCCGGCCGAGCCCACCCTCAGCTGGGCGGGCCGTGTCGACCCGATCAAGGACCTGGAGACCCTGATCCGCGCCTTCGCTCTCGCCCGTACCCAACTCCCCGCTCTGCGGCTGCGGTTGTTCGGAGGAACACCACGGGGAGGCGAGGGCTACCGGGAACGGTGCGAGGCGCTGGCCGCCGAACTCGGTCACGCGGACGCGGTCACGTTCGAGGGCCGCGTCGACGACATCAAGGACGCCTACGCCGCGGGCAGCGTGGTCATGCTCTCCAGCATCAGCGAGGGCTTCCCGTTCACCCTGATCGAGGCCATGTCCTGCGGACGCGCGACCGTCTCCACGGACGTCGGGGGCGTCCGGGAGGCCGTCGGCGACACCGGTCTCGTCGTACCACCGCGCGATCCCGCCGCCATGGCCGCCGCCGCCCTGGAACTGCTGGGCGACCCCGCTCGCCGTCGGTCGATGGGCGAGGCGGCACGGCTGCGGGTGATCGAGCAGTTCACCCTCCGCCAGACCGTCGACACCTTCCGCTCCATCTATCTGGAACTGTCGGCGCTCGGCCGGATCACGACGCGCGACCCGTGGGCGGCGGACCCCGCCGCCGAACTCACGACAGCGGACGAGCGGCAGAGGAGCCTGGCCGGATGAGCGGACCGATGGCGCTCGAACCCGGCGCGGCGGAAGGGGACACGCTGTCCTTCCGGCTCGCCGAGGACCGCACCCTCGCCCTGCGTCTGCCGGACCAGGGCCCGGACCACGACGCGGTCGACCGGCTCGCCGCCGAGCTGGCCGACCGCGTGGGACCCGCCGTCCACCCCTACGAGGTGGCGGCGCTGCTGGAGTCGGAGGGACTGACCGCGGAGGTGATCCAGCAGCGGTACGGACACCCCCATCTCTTCTCGCTCGCCTCCACCCTGTTCGAGCGGGTGCCACGCACCTTCCCCGAGCCCGCGAAGCCGTCCGATCCGTGGCGCCCCGACCATGTGCGGTGCGCCCTGCGCGGAGCCCTGTTCGCGCTGCCGGGACTGGCCTATCTGCTGTCCGCGCGGCTGTGGCAGGCCGACCGCCACACCCATGTCCTCATCCTGGCCGGGCTGGTGTCCTGGGCCTGGGGGCAGGCGCTGGGGCACCGGGCCTATCTGCGGATGACCACGGGTCGCAGGGAGGCGGGCCGCACGCTCCTCAAGGGCGCGCCCCTGGGCGCGCTCGTGGCGACGCCCGCCGGGGCAGCCCTCGCCGGGGCCGGTACCGCGACCCTGGTCGCGGCCGCGCAGTCGGTGTATCTGGCGGCTGCCGGGGTGTTGCTGGTGCTGGGCCGGGAGCGGCTGCTGCTGGCCGCGCTCACCCCGCTGATCGGCGGCGCCGCGGTGCTGCCGTGGTGGGAGCCGGGCACGCTGCTGCGCGCCGGGCTGCCGCTGCTGGCGCTCCTCGGGACGGTCGCCGCGGCCGCCTGGGCCCTGCGGACCACTCTGGTCGCCGTCCCGGTGGCGGACGACACGCGGCCCCGGCTGCTGCGGTCGCTGCCCTACGGACTGTTCGGCCTGGCCGCGGGGTTGCTGGTGCTCCTGGAGGGCCACCGGGATCCGTACGGCGTGATCGTGCTGACCGTCAGCATGGGACCGGCCGAGTGGCTGCTGTACCGCTACCGGGGACTCTCGGTGGCGGCCCTGCGGGCGACCGCCACCCCGGCCGCGTTCCGGTGGCGTTCGGCCGGTGTCCTCGCCCTGTGTCTGCTCGTCTATCTGCTTCCGCTGCTGCCCGCGGCCCTGCTCACCGGTGCCGAGCCGGCCTCGCTGCTGCCGCTCGCGGCGACGCTGTGGACGGCGCTGCTGCTCCAGGCGTTCGGGGTGGCCTGGACACCGGCCGGGGTGTGCCTCACGGCAGCGGCGGCGGCCGGAACGCTCACCCTGTTCCCGCTGCCACCTGGCACGGCGGTGCTGCCCCTGTCCTGCGGAGCCGCCGCGCTGTGTCTCACGGTGTGCGCGCTGCGGCTGCTCGGGCGCCCCGCCTCGCATGCCTGACCCGCCAGGCCGGGGCCGCCGTACGCCACCACGCGCCAACGGACACCGCGCCGTCGTACGGAACCAGGCACCGCCGGCGCCCGGCCGTACGGAACCACGCACCACCGGACACCGCACCACGTCCGGCACCACCGCACGAAGCCGGCCCCCGTAGGGCCGTGCGCGACGCCTCGAACCGATCCGCGCAACCGACCGGAAGGAAACACGCGTTGACCTCCGCACCGCTCGCCGCCGTCACCGGAGCCGAGGGTTTCATCGGCTCTCACCTCACCGAGGCACTGGTCGCCTCCGGGCACCGGGTGAGGGCCATGGCGCAGTACAACTCCTTCGCCTCCTACGGCTGGCTGGAGACCCTGCCCTCCGACGTCCTCGACCAGGTGGAGATCGTCCTCGGAGACGTCCGGGACCCCGGCTCGGTCCGTGGTCTCCTCGAAGGCGCCGACTGCGTCTACCACTTGGCCGCCCTCATCGCCATCCCGTACTCCTACCAGGCCCCGCACAGCTATGTGGACACCAACGTCACCGGCACGCTCAACGTCCTGGAGGCGGTGCGCGCCCTCGGCATCCCGCGTCTGGTGCACACCTCCACCAGTGAGACCTACGGCACCGCGCAGACCGTCCCGATCACCGAGGACCACCCCATCAACACCCAGTCGCCGTACGCCGCTTCGAAGGCGGGAGGGGACCGGCTCGCCGACAGCTACCACGCGAGCTTCGACACCCCGGTGGTGACGCTTCGGCCGTTCAACACCTTCGGCCCCCGCCAGTCGATGCGCGCGGTGATCCCGAGCGTCATCGGACAGGTGGCGGCCGGCGCGCACACCATCACCCTCGGCGATCTGCGCCCCACCCGCGACTTCACCTACGTCAAGGACACCGCGCAGGCCTTCCTCGCCGTCGGTACCGCACCCGCCGCACAGGTGGTCGGCCGTACCTTCAACGCCGGTACCGGAGGCGAGATCTCGGTCGGCGACCTGGTCACGCTGATCGGCAAGGTGATGGACACCGCCATCGAGGTGTGCGAGGACGCCCAGCGCATCCGGCCCGCCAACTCCGAGGTGATGCGGCTGGTCGCCGACGCGACGCGGCTGGCCGAGGCGACCGGCTGGAGCCCCGGCCACGACCTGGAGCAGGGTCTCGCGCACACCGTGGAGTTCTTCCGCGACCCGGCCAATCTCGGCCGCTACAAGACCGGCATCTACAACATCTGACCGTCCGGCACGTCCATGAAGGAGGAGTCCCATGCACGCAGTGATCCTGGCGGGAGGCAAGGGCGTCCGGCTGCGGCCCTACACCACCGCGCTGCCCAAGCCGCTCGTTCCCATCGGTGACCAGCACGCCATCCTCGAGATCGTGCTGCGCCAGCTCGCCACGGCCGGATTCACCGGCTGCACCATCGCCATCGGGCACCTCGGCGAGATCATCCGCGCCTATGTCGGCGACGGTTCGCAGTGGGGCATGGCCGTCGACTACGCCACCGAGGAGAGCCCGCTCGGCACCATGGGCCCGCTGCTCACCATGCGCGAGCGCCTGCCCGAGTCGTTCCTGGTGATGAACGGCGACATCCTCACCGACCTCGACTACGCCGACGTCCTGCGGCAGCACCGGGCCTCGGACGCTCCGCTGACCATCGCCACCTACACCCGCAAGGTGCACATCGACTTCGGGGTACTGACCACCCACGCGAGCAGGGTCGTCGGGTTCACCGAGAAGCCGAGCATGGACTACAACGTCTCCATGGGCGTCTACGGACTGTCGAAGTCGACTCTCGACGGCTACACCGCGGGCCTGCCACTGGGCTTCGACGAGCTGGTGCTCGACCTGCTGAAGGCTCAGAAATCCCCGCACGCCTACGAGTTCGACGGGTACTGGCTCGACATAGGTCGCCCCGACGACTACGACCGGGCCAACGCCGAATTCACCACCCGCAAGTCGATGCTGCTCAAGGGAGCCTGACCACCGCATGCGCATTCTCGTCCTGGGCTTCACCGGCTATCTGGGCGCTCACGTCGTCGAGCGGCTGCGTGCCCTGCCGGGCACCCACGTGCTCGGCGGCGGGCGCTCAGCCGCCGCGGACCTGGGCGTCGACCTCGCCACCGCCCGAACGGACCTGCTGGCCAAGGCCATGGCGTCGGTGGCGCCCGACGCCGTGATCAACTGCGCGGGATCCACCGACGGCGACGCCGTGACGCTCACCGAGGCCAACTCCCGTGGCCCCGCCGTGCTGTGCGCGGCACTGCGGGAGGCGGCACCCGCCGCACGTCTCGTCCATCTGGGCTCGGCCGCCGAGTACGGCCCCGGCGTCCCGGAGACGGCGGTGGGCGAGTCGGCGGCCACTGGGCCCGTCACCGCCTACGGCGCCAGCAAGCTCGCCGGCACGGTCGCCGTCACCACGTCCGGACTCGACGCGGTGGTGCTGCGCGTGGGCAACCCGGTGGGACCCGGTGCGCCGGCCACCGGGCTGCCCGGCCGGATCGCCGGGCTGCTGCGCGCGGCCGGTCAGGACCCGGACGCGGTGATCCGGCTGGGCGACCTGTCGGCCTACCGCGACTTCGTGGACGTACGCGACGTGGCGGAGGCGGCGGCGCTCGCGGTCACGGCGGCCGGGCCGCTGCCCCATGTCCTCAACATCGGCGGAGGGGAGGCTGTCCCGGTGCGCGAGCTGGTACGGACGCTGGCGCGCACCGCGGGCTTCCGGGGGCGGATCGAGGAGAACGGCGGTGGATCCGCGCGCTCGGGTCAGGTGTCGTGGCAGTGCTCCGACATCACCGCCGCCGCCCACGCCCTGGACTGGCGGCCGTCCCACACCTTGGAGGACTCCCTGACTGCGCTCTGGGCGGCCACGACCGCGAACCCGCCCCTCGGCCCGGAAGGCGGCCGCGCGCCATGAGTCTGCTGATTCCGCTGTATGTCCATCCGGCCGAGGACCCCGGTGCCTGGCACCGGCTGATCACGGCCGCCACCCACACGTACGCGGTCGTCCTCAATCCCGCGAACGGACCCGGCACGAGCCCCGACCCCGCGTTCACCGCGGCGGCCGGGGCGCTGCGGGCGGCCGGCGCGCGCCTGCTCGGATATGTGGACACCGACTACGGCGCGCGTCCCCGGGCGGAGGTCGCGGGCGACGTCGCGCGGCACCGGGAGTGGTACGCGGCCGACGGCTGCTTCCTGGACCAGGTGACCTCGGCTCCGGCCGAACTCCCCGCCTGCAGAAGGCTGGTGCGGGAGGTCCGCCGGCTGGGCGTCGGGACCGTCGTCCTCAATCCGGGGGTCCATCCGGCTCCCGGCTACGCCCGCGTCGCCGACCTGATCGTCACCTTCGAGGGGCACTGGTCGACGTACGTGTCCGCGTTCAGCCGACCGGCGTGGACCGCCCGGCACCCGCCCGAGAGGTTCTGCCATCTGGTCTACGGTGTGCCCGAGGCGCTGGTGCCGCTCGCCGTGCGCACCGCGCGCGAACGCGGCGCGGCGGTCTCGGGACCCGTGACCGGCGAACCCCCGAATCCCTGGGCGCAGTTGACTCCCGCGCTGAGCGGGGCGGAGCGATGAGACACTCCGCGGGGGCGCGCCTGACACTGGTCGGCCTGTTGGTGGCCGCGATGCTGACGGGGTGCTCCGGGTCCGACGGCCAGGACCGGGCCTCGGGCGGACGCCCTTCCGCGGACGGACGTCATCCGGCTTCGGACGGTCGTCATCCTTCTTCCGACGGTCGTGATCCTTCTTCGGACGGCCCGGCCGACGGCTCCCCCGGCGCGACGCACCGGCCGCCACCCGGCGGCGGCGCGACCGCCTCGGCCGGCTCCACCGCACCGGCCGCCACCGGCCGTCACCGGCCCGGACGCTGGCAGCCCAGGCCGGGGGTGGCCTGGCAGTGGCAGCTCGACGGAGAGGTCCGGCCCTCGGCCGACGTGCCCGTCTACGACATCGACGGCTTCGAGAACACCGCGGCGGACGTGGCCCGTCTCCACCGTGCCGGCCGCAGGGTCATCTGCTACGTCAACGTAGGCGCCTGGGAGAACTTCCGGCCCGACAAGGACGACTTCCCACGCTCGGTGCTGGGGGCCGACAACGGCTGGGCGGGCGAACGCTGGCTGGACATCCGCCGTCTGTCCGTACTACGGCCGATCATGGAACGCCGCGTCGACATGTGCCGCGACAAGGGGTTCGACGCGGTGGAACCCGACCTCGTGGAGGGGTACGGCAACGACACCGGGTTCCCGCTGACCGCGCGCGACCAGCTGGCGTACAACCGCATGATCGCCCGCATCACACACGCGCGCGGGATGTCCGTGGGGCTCAAGAACGACCTTCCGCAGATCCCTCAGCTCCTGGGCGACTTCGACTTCGCGGTCAACGAGGAGTGCGCCCAGTACGACGAGTGCGCGCGGCTCAGTCCGTTCATCGCGGCGGGCAAGGCGGTCTTCCATGTCGAGTACAAGGAGCCGACGAGCGCGTTCTGCGCCGAGTCACGCAGACTGAAGCTGTCCTCCATGCGCAAGAAGCTGGAGCTCGGGGTGTGGCGTCAGCCCTGCTGATCCGCGCGCGGCACACGCCAGGCGTTTCCTTGCCTCGCGCTCACTCGTTCTCCGAGCATGTCACCAGCTGATCGGATCAACGAATCACCGGGTCAGGTCTCTCGGCGCAGGCTTTCTACCGCGTCGACCACGGCCACGGCGGCGTCCGCGCCCGTCGGGTCGGCGGCGGTGCGCGGCGCGGACGCGACGGACACGGTTCCGGGGCGTCGGGGCACGGCCGGACACGGGACCACGGCCGGACGCGGGACCCGGCCCGAGCAGCCCGCATCGGCCAATCGATGGGGCACCGTGATTTTCTGAACGGGTGGGGCCGGGCACCGTCGCCCGGAGGAAAACCCCGCCTACGCCGTGGAGGACCGATGGGGACATGGACGGTCGCCGCCGACGGGGGACGCCCCGAAGGGAGGAGCTGTTCGCACCTGGGGCAGGTGGTGCCGGGCATCGGGTCCTCCCCCGGGACCGGCGAAGGACCCGACGTCGCGACCGGTTGCGCGGAGTGCGCCGCCCAAGGACAACGGTGGGTGCACCTCCGGCGCTGCCTCACCTGCGGTCACCTGGGCTGCTGCGACAGCTCCCGCGGCCGGCACGCCACGGCACACCACGAACGGACGGGGCATCCGATCGCCCGGTCGGCCGAGGAGGGCGAGACCTGGGCGTGGTGCTACAGCGACGAGGTCTTCCTCGAGTGTCGCTAGGGCTGGTCCCGTAAACGCCGGTGGATCAGCGCGCGGTGGCCGTACCTGTCGTCGTGCGCGCGCCGGGGATCACGGGACAGCCCTTGGCCCCCGCTCGACAGCACGGACAGCGACTCGTGCCATGCTGGGAAACGCTGATCATGGCGGAGAGCGGGGACGAAAGGCAGCGTGAGGACAGCGACACGGGCGGGCCGGACAAGGATCTGGGACCGATTCGAGGCATCGGATCCCGGGCTGCTGCGGCTCATGGCCGGGCTGCGGACGGTGGGCGCCATCGCGCTCACGCTCGCCGTACTGGCTGTCCTGAGTGTAGATGTGACGCACATGGTGGCCGGAGCCATGGCGGCCATGGTCGGCACCTTCGCCATCAAGGACAAACAGCGCCGCGAACAGGCACTGACGCTCCTGCTCGGACTACCCGTGGCGCTCGCCGCGATGTCGCTGGGGGCGCTGCTCAACAAGACCGTCGTCGTGGGCGACCTCTTCTTCATCGCGCTGATCTTCGCCGCGGTGTACAGCCGCCGGTTCGGGGACCGCGGGACCGCCCTGGGACTCATCGGGTTCCAGATCTACTTCGTCTCGCTCTTCGTCAGGGCCACCTTCTCCGCGCTGCCCGGCCTGTGCGTCACGCTAGCCATCGCGTTCGTGTGCAGCGCGCTGGTGCGGTTCGTCGTCGTGCCCGAGACGCCCGAACGCGTTCTGGAGCGGCTGCGGAAGGCCTTCCGGGCCCGCATCGCCCAGCTCGTGTCCGCCCAGATCGAACTGCTGGACGCCGGACCCGACCGCGTGGAGAAGGCACTGGAGGATCTGCGGCGGCACACGGCCCGGCTCCACGAGAGCGCGATGATGATCCAGGGACAGCTGGCGGAGGGGACCAGCGACAGCGCCACCGCCTCGCTCGTGCAGCGCCGTGTCGCCGACGCCGAGATCGCCGCCGAGCGGCTCGGCGTGCTCCTGCTCACCGCCCGCAGCGCGGAACGGGCCGACACGCTCACCCTGCACCTTCCGCACGCACCCGTTCCCGCCGCCGGAGACCGCCTCCGGGCCCAGGACGGCATCACCGCAACCCTGCGCCGCGATCTCGACGCGCTGCGCCTGCTGGTCCTGCGCCCGATCACCGACGACCGCGGCACCGCGCTGGCCCACCTGCGCAACCGGCTCCTCGGCTACCGCGACGAGGAGAACCTGCCGCAGGCCTCGACCGCCGTGCAGGACGTCTTCCGCGGCATCGGCGAGACGGCGCGCTCCGTGCTCGGTCTGCGACTGGCTCTCGACGGGCCGCAGGACGAGTCCGACGACACTCCGTCGACGACCCGGTCCCGCGAGGAGCTGGACGCGGAGGACGTCTCCATCGCCGGGTCCGAGGAGGCCGAGCAGGAGGAGAGCGACCGCAGAGGCTGGGAGCGTCCGACGACGCGGACCGCGGTCCAGGTGTCGGCCGGCTCGGCGCTGGCCATCGTCGGCGGCGAGTTCCTCTCCAGTCAGCGCTGGTACTGGGCGGTGCTGACCTGCTGGGTCGTGTTCCTGAACACGGCGTCCACCGGGGAGATCCTCGTCAAGGGGTACCGCCGGCTCATCGGCACCGTCCTCGGTGTCGTCGCCGGTGCCCTCCTGGCGGGCCTGGTCGGCACCCACACATGGACGGCGTTCGGGCTCGTCCTGCTGTTCATCTTCGCCATGTTCTTCACCGCGCCGCTGTCCTACGCCCTGATGTCGTTCTTCGTCACGGCGATGCTGGGCCTGCTGTACACCCTGCTCAACACCTACAGCACCGCGGTGCTGGTCCTGCGCATCGAGGAGACCGCGCTCGGTGCCGTCTGCGGGGTCATCGCGGCCGCCCTGGTCCTGCCGGTGCACACCGACCGCCGGACCGACGAACTGCTGGCCACGGTGTTGCGCCGGCTCGGGGACGTCACGGGCGCGGCGGTGGACCAGCTCAGTGGCGGCCCCACGCTCGATCTGCTGGACAGGGCACGGGATCTCGACAAGGCGCTGGACGATCTGCGGTCCTCCGTCCAGCCGCTGACCCATCCAATCACGCCGCTGCGCTCCCGCCGCCAGACGGCCCGCTATCTGGTGGCCCTGCTGGAGACGTGCGCCTATCACGCGCGCTCGCTGGCGGCGACGGCGGAACTTCTCCCCCACAGCAAGACCATCGCGGCCGATCCGCGTCTGAAGAGGGCCGGCCGGCGCATCGCGCACAACATCGAGGTGCTCGTCGCGCGCGTCGAGGACGACGACACGGAGGGCGTGGCCGAGACCGGCGCGAGTCTCGCCGCCCTGCTGGAGCCGGAAGGACCGGACGGCCCCCGCCACGACCGGGTCACCACGCGTGTCCTGCGGCATCTGCAGCGGCTGGACGAGGGCGTGGTCGGTCTGGCCCGTCCGCTCGGCGTCCCCGTCTCGACTGGCGACGTGCCGTCCCCGGGGTCCGCGTCCGCCCGGCAGGCGGCGCCCTCCCGGGGTCCCGCCGTGTAGCGGAGCGGCGGGGGCGGTACGGCGCACCGTGCGTGTACGAGGCGGCCGGACCTCCTTCTTGCTTGTACGCGCGGACGCCTCAACCGCGCCGGCCGCCGGTGCCCGCTTCCTCCCTGAGTCGGCTGCCGAGTCGGTGCAGCCCGCGCCGGGCGTGACTCTTGACCGTCCCCAGGGGCCATCCGGTGAGCTGCGCGATCTG
Organism: Streptomyces sp. RPA4-2; assembly: GCF_012273515.2. NCBI lineage: Bacteria > Bacillati > Actinomycetota > Actinomycetes > Kitasatosporales > Streptomycetaceae > Streptomyces > Streptomyces sp. RPA4-2. The sequence continues at coordinate 9,511,527 of NZ_CP050975.2, read as the reverse complement.
GGTGTGTGTGAGGTCGTCGTAGAAGGCGAGGCTGAGGGCCCGGCGTTGCGGTGCGGGCAGTCGGGCCAGCTCGTGCCGGAGGAGGACCCGGTCGAGCACCGTGTCGGCCGGGGACGCGGAAGCGTGAGCGGTCAGGGACATCACCGCGCCGGCCGCCGCGACGAGGTCGGCGCGCCGGGTGCGGGCCGTCAGCGCGTCGGCGATCTTGCGGCGGGTGATCCCCACGAGCCAGGCGGCGAGGGCGCCGCGCTCGGGCGAGAACCCGGCGCGCCCCCGCCACGCGGCGAGGAAGACGAGCTGGGTGACGTCCTCCGCCTCGGCGGCGTCCCCGAGGGAACGCCGGGCCAGGGTGTACACGAGCCGGCCCCAGCGGTGGTAGGCGGCGGCCAGACACTGCTCGTCGCCGCCCGCGAAACCGGTGGCGAGTTCCTCGTCGGTGAGCGACTCACTCGCCGCGGTCCTCGGCACCGCGGCGTCGGGGGTCCGCTCGGTGCTCTGTTGTGCGGTCATGGTGACTGCTCCTCGTGCCGGGCGGAATCCGTCCCGGTTCCGGGACGGTTCGCCCCGCCGTCAGGGCGTGGCCGTCCCGGAGGTGCCGGGGGCTCCAGTCGTTCGGAGCCGTTCCGTCCCCGCCACCATGCGGAGATTCGATGCGAAGCGGCAACTCGCATCGACTCTGCATCGACTCTGTCGCTGCTCCCCCGCGGGAGTCCGGAGCACGAGGACGAACGGAGAGGGACGGTGGCGGGGGATCGGGGAGCGGTCGCGGGCAAGGACCGGTCCCTGACCGCATCCGAGGGCGCGTGGGCAGGGAATCCATGACGGGACGGTGCCGTGTCCCCGGCCGAAGGGACAATGGAACGTGGTCCCCGGGCCTTCCGCCGTCGACGGCGGAAGGCCCGCACAGCGGGACCGACGGGAACACCGCCCGACGGAAGGCCACCATGACGAGACCGACCGGACCGCATGGCCCCCGCCTGCGCGAACGGCTGGGAGACAGCCTCTTCGCCCGGGTCGCGGGACCCGAGGGCCCCGCGACCCGGGCCCGGATCCACGGCACGCCCGGACCCCGGTGGTTCGGCCCGGACCGACCCATCCGCAGGGTGCACGGCGACGCGTCGATGTTCATCGGCGGGCTCTCGGCCCTGCTGCTCCAGTCGCTCCATCCACTCGCCATGGCCGCCGTGTCCGCCCACTCGGGCTTCCGGGGCGACCCCTGGGGCAGGCTGCAGCGCACGAGCACGTTCCTGGCGGTGACGACGTACGGCACCGCCGACAGCGCGCAGGAGGCCTGCGACCGGGTTCGCGCGGTCCACGAGCGGGTGCGCGGAGTCACCGGCGAGGGCACGCCGTACCACGCCTCGGACCCGCGGCTGCTCGGCTGGGTCCACCTCGCGGAGACGGACAGCTTCCTGCGCGCGCACCAGCGTTACGGTGTACGCCCGTTGTCCGACGACGACGGTGACGCGTACGTCGCGGACACGGCCCGGGTCGCCGTCGCACTCGGGGTCCCCGACCCGCCGACGAACCGCGCCGGGCTCGCCGCACGACTGACCGCGTACCGGGGTGAACTACGGGCCACCCCCGAGGCGCGGGCCACCGCGCGCTTCCTGCTGCTCGACCCGCCCGTGCCGCTCGTCGCCCGCGTGCCGTACGGGGTCCTCGCCGCCAACGCCGTCTCCCTGCTGCCCTCATGGGCCGCCGCGGAGCTCGGCATGCCCCGACTCCCGGTGGTGGACGGGCTGTTCGTACGTCCCCTCGGCGGTGCCGTGACCTCGGTGGTGCGATGGGCGCTGGCACCGTCGCGGAGCAGGCTGCCCTCCCCCGCCGAGTGACCGGCCGTCGACGGCCCCCCGGGCGGCGGAATCCCGGCGTCGACGGGAGCGGACTCCTCAAGTCCGGGTACCGGGCGGGCCAACCCCGCAACGCGGAGGGACACAGGACGACAGACTGTCGGGCGTGCTGAGAAACCTGCCCGAGGCTCCGCCCGGTTTCGTCGGACGCCGCGACGAACTCACCCATCTCACCGAGGCCCTGCGCGGGCACCGGTTGGTCACGCTGACCGGGGTCGGCGGCGTGGGCAAGAGCCGTCTGGCGCTGCACACGGCGGAACGCGTCCTGCGCCTCGGCGCACGCGGGGTGGCCTGGGCCGACCTCTGGACCCTCCAGGACGAGCGGCTGCTCGTCGCGACCATGGCCGACGCGCTGGACTTCTCCGACCACACGACGACGATGCCGCTGGACGCCCTGGGCACCTGGCTCGCGGACAAGGACGTCCTGCTGGTGCTGGACTCCTGTGAGCACCTGCTCGCGGCCTGCCGGCCGGTGATCGCCGGCCTGCTCAAGGCCTGCCCCGCGCTGAGCGTGCTCGCGACCAGCCGCGAACCGCTCGGTCTGCCGGACGAACACGTCGTCCCCGTGGGGCCGTTGCCGCCGGCCACCGACGCCGTGGAACTCTTCTGCCGCCGGGCCTCCGCCGCGGGAACGGTGCTGTCGGCCCCCGCGGACCTGGTGGCGGTCGCCCGGCTGTGCCAACGGCTCGAAGGGATGCCGCTCGCCCTTGAGTTGATCGCGGGGCAGCTGTCGCACCGTACGCTCGCGGAGGTCGAGTGGGAGCTCGGATCCCGGCTGGACATCGCGGCGGACGGCGGGAACGCCCTGCCCGCCGGTCCGGCGCGACACCGGGCGGTGCGGACCTCGGTCGGCTGGAGCCACGAACTGTGCACGCCCCAGGAGCGATTGATGTGGGCACGTCTGTCCGTGTTCCGTGACGTCGTGGACGCGGACACGGTGCGCGCCGTGTGCGCCGGGGGCCCGCTCCTCGCGTCGGACGTGGACCCGGCGCTGGCCGGGCTGGTGAGGAAGTCGGTCCTGTCGCGCAACGGCGATCACCACCGGATGCTCGACACCGTCCGGGAGTACGGGCGCATGTGGCTCGACGAACTCGGCCAGACCGCCGAGCTGTCGGACCGGCACGCCCAGTACTTCCTGGAGCTGGCCCGCGACGCCGACGCGGGCTGGCCGGGTCCGGAGCAGGCCCGCTGGTACGGGCGGATCGACCGGGCGAACGCCGATCTGTGCGCGGCGCTCGACCATCTGCTGTCCGTCCGGCCGCGCGCGGCACTCGAACTGGCCGGTCTCGTCGGCTTCTTCTGGAGCTGCTGCGGACATCTGCGGGAGTCGGCCTCGTACTTGGAGGACGCGTTGGCGCTGTCCGACGAGTCCGGGCCGGTCAGGACCAAGGCGCTGTGGGCGCTGGGCATCACCCGTGTCCTGCGCGGCGAGCGCGACCCCTTCCGGACACTCGCCGGGTTCTGTCATCGCCGGGCCCAGGCCCAGGACGACGACGAGGGGATCCTGCTGGCGGCGTATCTGCTGGGGCTGACCCATCTGCTCCAGGGCCTTCCGATGGCGGCCCGGAGCGAGGTGGACCGGACCCTGGCGGCCGTGGGCGGGACGGCGTTCTCCTCCGCGGGCCGCATGCTGTGCCGGCTGGTGCGCGTGTTCGCCCTGACCGCGGAAGGGCTGCTGGAGCAGGCGCGCGCGGAGGCCGAGGACCTGCGCGAAGGCTGTGTCGAGCGCGGCGAGTGGTGGACCCGTTCGTACACGGACTACCAGCTGGCGCTGATCTCCCTCTTCGAGGACCGCCCCGAGGACGCCACCGTCCACGCCCTGTCGATGCTGGACGGGAAACGGCACATCGGCGACAGTTTCGGCCTCGCGCTCGGCCTGGACCTGCTGGCGTCGGCGCTCGCCGCGCGGGGTGAGGCGGAGACGGCGGTCGCCGCGTACGGGGCCGGCGAGGTGTACTGGGGCGCGGTCGGGCATCCGCAGCGCGGAACGCCGGAACTGGGCCCGGTGTGTGAGCGGTACGAGGACACCGCCCGCTCGCTCCTGGGCGACGTGTACGAGGAGGCCAGGCTCCGGTCGGTGCTCTGCGACCCCGAGGCGGTGCTGCGGGCGCTTCTCGACGGCTCCGCCCGGGACTCCTGAACCGGCTCCGGTCGAGGCGGCCGGGTCCTCGTGCATCCGTGGAGCCCCCGAGCGCCGAAGAAGCGGTGAGCCGGGCGGACCGCCGCTCCCGGACGGTGCTCGAATCGAGGCGAACCACTGGTGACGATCCGCTGCTTCCGCCCACTCGGACGCCTCACGAGGCCGTGCTCCCGTACCCCGGCGCCACCCGGCGCCCTGCCGGCGGGGGCCGCCCCATGCAGGTGAGCGAGCAGGCGGCCACGCGACCCACGGACGCGGGGGTGACCACCGGTTCCCTGGCGCGGAAACTCGGGGTGTCGCCCACGACGCTGCGGTCCTGGGACCGCCGGTACGGGATCGGTCCCGCCCTGCGGACCGACGGCCGCCACCGGCGGTGGACAGCCGACGACGTGGCCATGCTCCAGGAGATGTGCCGGTTCACGGCCGCGGGTCTGCCTCCCGCCGAGGCCGCCCGCGCGGCGAAGGAACGGGCCCGCGGACGCGGCCGGTCCCCCGCGCTCGCCCTCGTACGGCCCCCGGCCGAACCGCGGGCGGCGAAGTCACCACCCGCGACGGTCCGCCCAGCGGAGGCGCCGACCTCACGGTCGGGGACCGGTCTGCCGCTCGGAGACGTACGACAGGAGTGCCGGGGCCTGGCGCGTGCGGCCGTACGACTGGACGCTGCGGCCGTCCAGAGCCTGCTGACGGCCGTGGTCGAGACCCACGGACTGGCGACGGCCTGGGCCGAGGTGATGGCGCCCACGCTCCGCGCGGTCGGGCGCAAGTGGGAGTCGTCGGGCGACCGGTACGTCGAGGTCGAGCACCTGCTGTCCTGGCACATCTCGGCCACCCTGCGGCATGTGTACGTGTGTTCGGTGCGGAAGCCGCGCACGGGCGGCCCGCCCGTCCTGCTGGCCTGCCTTCCGGACGAGCCGCACACCCTGCCGCTCGAGGCACTCGGCGCCGTGCTGACGGAGCGGGGGGTGCCGGCCCTGATGCTCGGCGGCGCCGTGCCCGCCGAGGCATTGGCCGCGGCCGTACGACGGGTCGGCCCCTCGGCGGTGGTCCTGTGGGCGCAGTCGCGCACCACGGCGAACCTGCCCCTCGCCCGGCACGTCGCCGGCACGCGGTGGGGCGTACGCGGAGCGCGGACGCGGAGCCTGGTCCTCCTCGGCGGCCCGGGCTGGGACGGGGACTCGGGACCCGGACTGCCGCGGCCGCTCCGACTGGACGACGCGCTGCGGATGCTCGGCGCGCCGGAGCACTAGGCGTATTGCCCTATGAGGTTGGGGACGGCAAGGGCCTACCGGTCTCGGTATCGGGGCTCACCGGTATCCGGGGCCTGCCGATCGCGGGGCACGCGGGCCGCCGCCGATACCGGTGAGCCGCGTCGCGCGGGAGTGGTTCCTCCCCTGCCAGGTCACGACTTCAGGAACGCGGCCAAGCCCTCCAGGAGTCGCTCGACGTCGCCCTCGTCGTTGTACGGCGCGAACCCGACGCGCAGGCCGCCGGTGTCGCCCAGCCCGAGGTGCCGCGACGCCTCCAGCGCGTAGAAGGAACCCGCGGGCGCGTGGACGCCCCGTTCCGCCAGGAAGTGGTAGGCGTCCACCGCGTCGCGGTCGTCGAAGGTCAGGAGCAGGGTGGGCGTGCGTTCGGCGGCCCGCGAGTGGACCGTGACGCCGTCCAGTGCGGCCAGTCCGGATTCCGTCCGGTCCCGCAGCTTCCGCTCGTGGCGCTCGATCGACCGGAGCGCGGATCCGAGGCGTGCGCGGCGTCCCTGCGCAGGGCCGGTTCCGAGACCGGCGAGCAGGTCGACGGCGGCGCGGGTGCCGGCGAGGAGTTCGTAGGGCAGCGTCCCGAGTTCGAAGCGCTCCGGGACCGCGTCGGTGGACGGCAGCAGCTTGTCCGGCCGCAGCGTCTCCAGCAGGTCGGGGGACGCGGCCAGGACACCGTGGTGCGGGCCGAGGAACTTGTAGGGCGAACACACGAAGAGGTCGGCGCCGAGTTCCGCGAGGTCCACGAAGGCGTGTGCCGCGTAGTGCACTCCGTCGACGTGGAGCAGGGCGCCCGCGCGGTGGACCAGGCGGCCGATCGCCGGGATGTCGGGGATCGTGCCGATGAGGTTGGAGGCGGCGGTCACGGCGACCAGCCGGGTCCGCTCGGTGAGCAGTTCGCCCACGGCCGACGGCGGGAGTTCGCCCGTCGCCGGATCGAAGTCCGCCCACCGGACCTCGGCGCCGGCCCACCGCGCGGCCTGCAGCCAGGGCCGGATGTTGGCGTCGTGGTCGAGCCGGCTGACCACGATCTCGTCGCCGGGCGCCCAGTCCTTCGCGAGCGTCCGGGAGAAGTCGTACGTGAGCTGGGTGGCACTGCGGCCGAAGACGACCCCGGAGGGGTGCACGCCAAGCAGGTCCGCCATGGCCTGCCGGAACTCCCTGACGAGCGCCTCCGCGTTCGCCTCTCCCGGGGCGACACTGCCACGGATCGAGAGGGGGCCCTCGAGCGCGCCGGCGATCGCCGCGACGACCGGGGCGGGCGTCTGTGTTCCGCCCGGACCGTCGAAGTGCGCGAGGCCGGCCCGCAGGGCGGGGATCTGGGCGCGCAACGCGCCGACGTCAAAGGTCAACTCGGGCTCCTCATCGGCGACGTCGGATCCTGCCCCGGTCCGGCTCGGACGCGTCCGGGCGGGCGACCGCCCACGGGCGCGGCCACGGTCCGCTGACGATCATCGCAGGCGGTCGCGCGGCGGGGAAGGCGGGGCGGCCTCCCCGGCCTCCGGGACTCGTCCGTCTCCCGCGGGGCGCCGTCCCGCGTGGCGCCGCGGCGCGGGGACGGCCGCCGGCGGGCTGTCATGTCAGCGGGACGAGGACCCGGATCGTCTTGCCGCCGCCCGGGGACGGTTCGACGGTGATCCCGCGGGCGAGGCGGTTGATCAGGGGCCATCCGTACCCGTTCGGCCGATACCCCTCGGGAACCGACGCGAGGCCGAAGGCGCCGGCCGGCACGACGTCGCTGTTGTCGCCCACGTCCAGACGGACGCCCTCCTCGGTCGGCGTCGCCCGGAATCCGACCAGGCCGTCACCGTGGCGGATGGCGTTCGTGACCAGTTCCGAGACCACCAGAAGCAGGTCGACGACGGCCTCCTGACGCATCCCACCGGCGGAGTCCCAGTGTTCCCAGTGTTCGCGCACGAGCGACCCCACATGCCGGCGTGCCGACGCGGGGCTCGTCACCTCGGCCGTCCCGGCCGCCCGAGCCGCCGATGGCGAGGATGTCGGCGGCCGGGCGGACGGCGCGGTGAGAGACGTGCGCTGGAGTGCGTCGTTCTGGTCCGTGATGGTGATGTCCCTGCGTTCTGCTGCTCTCATACGGTTTCCTCGCGGGTCGCACCTTGCCGGGGGAGGCCGACCGCGTTCATCGCCCGACCGCCGGATCCGGCACCGTCATCGCCGCCCGCACGCTGTCGGTGAGGACGAAGAACCCTTCCGTTCCCGTCACGTCGAACAGCCTCCGGACGATGTCTCTGAAGGGCCCGCACACCACCATGAACGTGCCGCAGGCCCGATGGGCGCGCTGCGCTTCCAGGAGGACGTGCAGGATCGACGAGTCCGCGAAGACGGTCCCCGACAGGTCGACGACCGTGCGAGCGGCGCCCACCCGTCGTGCGAGATCAAGGGCTTCCTCCAGTTGGGGCGCGCTCTCGTGGTCGATGTCGCCGCCGACTCGCACCACGAACGCGTCTTGGGCCTCCGCGTACGTGACGGTGGCCTCCAACTCGTCGGGCATCTGAACACTCTTTCTGGTCTGCTGGTGCGAGGACACCCTTCAGGCCGGGCATCACGGACATCACGTGTCCCGTGTGCGTTTCGGCTCGAGAAGGGTCTCCGGACGCACGCCTGCGGATACGACGTCCACTCCGTGGGACCGGGGCGTGCGGCGGCCGCGCCGCGTACCGCCGGCGGCCCCGGGCCCGGGGATTGTTCTCTGCGGCCGCCATCAGGCGGGCTGCCTCGGCGGCAGGCTCCGGTAGTACTTGCCGACCCGGGCGAGGTATTCGGGGTCCAGGGTCTCGCTGTCGGTCCGGAAGCGCGGCGCCGACTTGATCTCGTCCCTGGTGCATGCCATCGTCACTTTCTGCGCGTGCGAGTCGATGTCGGCGACAACGCCCACGGGTACCAGGACGCTCTTTCCGAACACCCACACACCGGTGTCGACGACGAGGTGGCGCATCCCGGAATCGTCGGCCTGCCGGTCCACATGCCCTATCGTCCCGTCGGTCGCCTCGACGGCGTACCCCGTGAGGTCCTGCGCTTCCGGGCTGCGGAAATGCGGCGCATACGACCAAATTCTTTCGATCGTCATCTTTTCTTCCTCCTGCGTGGCCGGTTCGCTCCGCCGGTAACTCACCCGTGGGAAACCCGGTGGAGGGAGAACACGGGAGGGGGGAAACCGCCTCCAGCGTGCTCCAGAGCAGCAAATACCCTGCTATCCGGATCGCATTCGGCGGAGATTCCGGCGCGTCGGCGTATTCGCCATGGCGCGTGACAGCCGCGTACAGCCGTTCGGAGGTCAGCCCGTGCCGGGCCGTCGCTCACCGCCGTGTTCGGCGCGGGGCGCGGTGAGGTGGTGGAGCGTGGCGGTGATGCCCAGGAGCCGGTCCAGGGCGAGGGGACGCTCGTCCAGATGGAGTCGGACACCTGCCAGGTCCGTCAGCCGACGGATCATCAGCAGCGTGGACAGGCCCGTGGAGTCGATGCTGCCGAGCCCGGAGAAGTCGACGCGCAGATCGGCCGGCTCCTCACCGGCGTCGCGCCGGTCGCCGAGACACCGCTCGACGGCCTTCATCAGCTCGTCGCACGTCTCGAAGTCGAGGTCTCCGGCGACACGGACCAGGACGGTGCCGTCCTCGGTCTCGACGGTGACCGTGAAGGGCGGGGGGTTCGAAGGGGTCATGCGGACTTTCCGTGGCCGGGGACCTGTGGTGACGGCGTTCGGGTGGCGAGCGCCTCCCGCGCCCGGGCCAGGGTCCGGCGGGCCCGCGGGAAGTCCTTGAGCTGCACGGCCAGCAGGTCCATCGCGATGTCGAGGCTGTGGGCCGGGACATGACGGGCCGTGAGGATGTCGGCCGTCCACAGGACGAACCGTGTGAACAGCTCGTCGTCCGCGACATGGAGCGAGGTGGCAAGGTACTCGACGAGGTGGGCGAGATCCTCGGCGGTGTGCCGGCGCTGCCGGTCGGTGAAGCTGCTCATGGGTTCGAAGCGCGCCTCCAACCGGGCCATCGTCTCCCTGACGAGCAGGTGGCCCGTGCGGACGACGATCGTGTACTCCTGGTCGCCCAGGTGGGGCAAGGCGTCCACGGCCTGGTGGGCGGCGAGCGGATCGGGGCGGCGCACGCCCCGTTCGAGGGTCGCGGCCGCGTCTCGGGCGTGCGGAGCCCAGGCGTCCGCCCCCAGTGTCCGGGCGTAGCGGCCGTCGGGTCCGAAGGCGGCGCCGCCCGCGATGACCGGCACTCCGGCCGCCTGGCAGGCGGTGATGGCCGTGTGCGCCGTGGGCAGATGGGTGGGGATGGAGGAGGAGAGGGCCACGGCCTGCGCGCCCGTGCGGTGCAGATGCCCTATGAGATGTGCGGTGGGTACGTGTGCGCCGAGAAAGTCGACCTTCCAGCCGCGCAGCCGCAGGACCTCCGTCAGGAGCCGGGCGGGCAGTCCGTGCCATTCGCCGTCCACACAGGCCACCGTGACGCGGGGGCTCTCCGGGGTGTCGTTCCGGTGGCCGGGGCGCCGGGTGAGGGCTCCGATGACCCGCTCGTGGATCGCGGTGGCGGTGTGTTCCTGCGCGACGGTCAGCCGGTTCGCCGCCCATTCCGCGCCGACCCTCACCTGCACGGGGGCGATCACGTCGAGCAGAACCGTCTCGGCGTCGGTGGCGGGTCCCAGGGCGTCGAAGACCGCGGCCGCGGCGCCACGCTCGTCGCCCGCGCGGACCGCCGTCCACAGGCGGTCGCGGGCACGTTCGAGCACGGCGCCCTCGTGGTCGTCGCAGCGGACGGACAGACGCGTCATGCGGTGTACCTGCCCCGGGTGTGGCCGTTCACCGCGCTCAGGTGCGCGTGGTGCGGTGCCGTGACCGCGACGGTCGCCATGTCGTCGTGGCCGCCACGCCCGACCCACTGCGCGGCGAGCATCTGGATGTGCTCGACCACGGCCTCGGCGGGCAGGCCCGCGCACCGGGCCAGCGCGGACTCCAGTCGCCGGACGCCGAACAACTCGTTCCCCAGCGGGCCGCCCCTGCCCTCGGTGATGCCGTCGGTGAAGAACAGACAGGTCTCCCCCGGGGCGAGTTCGACCTGGACGGTGGTGGAAGTGATGTCCCAGAACGCGCCGACCAGTGTGCCCCGCGTCTCGACCGTCTCGACCAGACCGTCGGCCCGGACGATCAGCGGAGCGGGATGTCCGGCGCTGGTGACCCGCAGACGGACCGTCCCGCCGCTGCGGACGACGGACGCCAGGGCCAGGGTGACGAAGCGGGTGTGATGGGAGTTCATCAGCGCCCCGTTGAGCAGTCCCAGCAGCCGTTGGTGGTCCTCGGCCAAGGGCAGCAACGCCTGCACCGTGTTGCGGACCTTGCCCGTGAGCACCGCGGCGTCCAGGCCCTTGCCGCACACGTCCCCGAGGACGACCAGGGTTTCCTGCCCCTCGTCGGTGCCGGGGTGGACGTCGTAGAAGTCGCCTCCCACGCGGTCGGCCTGGCCCGAGGGGAGGTACTTCCCGGCGAACTCCACGCCGTGCACGCTGTGGAGCTGGGGCGGCAGCAGATCGCGCATCAGGGTGGTCGTGATGGCCGCCTGCTCCGCGTACATGCGGGCCGCCGACATCGCGGCCCCCGCCCGGGAGGCGAAGAGGCGGGCGAAGAACTCCTCGCTCTCGGTGAACGCCGACTGCCGTCCGGAGCGCAGCAGCACGAGGGCGCCCGCCGGTACGCCGTGGCCGGGCAGGGGTGTCACGACGGCGGAGCCGACCGGATCCGTGAACCGGTCGGGGACGGCCCACTCGGGAACGGCGGCCGGATCGATCCAGCGCGACGGTACGGGTGGGAATCCGCGCAGGGCGTCGCTCAGGCCGGGCAGTTGCTCCAGGTCGGCCTGGACCTGCCGGTGCACGACGTCGCCGTCGGGCCCGCAGTACGTCAGCGGTACCTTCCGCCCGCGCGGCGGAGCGACGATCACGGCGGCGTCGGCGAGGTGTTCGGCGGCCAGGCGGGCGGTGACCTCCATGCAGCGTTCGACGTTCAGTGACGACAGCAGCGCGCTGGAGGCGCCGGCCAGGAACGCGGTGCGCTTGCGTTCGCTCGCGAGTGCGTCCTCGGCGAGTCGCCGGTCGGTGTCGTCGACGAGCCACCACATCACGTCACCGTCGTCCGTGCGGGTGGGATGCGCTTCGAAGGTCCGGTCACCGACCGGGCCGTGGACGGGAGACGTGGGAGGTCCGGACGCGGCGTCGCCGGGCTCCACGGCGGGAGATCCGGACGCGGCGTCCCCCGGGTCCGCCGCGGGGGAACCGGTTCGGGCGTGCGCGTCCGCGATCCACGCCGGGACCACACAACGCAGCCACGCGCCGGGAACGGCGCTCGGGAACAGGGCGGCCGCCGCCGCGTTCACCTCGACGACATCACCGGACGGATCGGCGACCAGGACGGGGTAGGGGGCGGCGCCCCACGTCGTACCGGAATCGATACCGCGCGGGCCGGCGGGAGGCTGCTGGGAAGTGTCCACGAGCAAGGGCGCGTGACTGCGTGCCCACAACCTTCTTTCCGAGGACGAGAACAGTTTCCTTCCGGCAACCATCTCGCGTCGGCCCGCAAGACTGCAAGTCACCCCCCACAAGTGCCGTCAGGCCGCACGGCCGAACCGGCGTGCGCGTATCCTCCGCCCGCCCCGCGTCAGCGCCTGCGGCCACGGGCCGCCCAGCCACTGCCGATCCCCGCGACGTGAAGAGCGAGCAGGGCCAGTCCTATGAGCATGACGTTGGTTGATGTGAACACGTCATTCGTCGAGATGTCGGCGGCGTTGATCAGGAACGCGATGAACAGCAGGACCGCCGCGACGATGCCGAGCATGATGTCTCCTCTTCCGAAGTAATGGTGACCTCCGGATGCCCCCAAGACGCCTGCCGACACAACCTCGTGGGCGGCCTCGTCACCCGCCCGGGAGGAATACGAGTATCTCGGACATCGAGCGGGCGGGGGCGCGCCCGGCGGAGGAGACACCTTCGCCGGGCGCGCCTTGACGAGTCGCTAGGAGACGACGGGCTCGGGTGCCTCTTCGCGCTCCGGCGCTCCGGGCTCCCGGCCCGCGCCGGCCGCCCGCCAGAGGGACTCCTCCCGCACGACGAGCCCCTGGTCGGCCAGCCCCTTCAGATGCCGCAGGACGGTGGCTTCCTGGAAGCCGACGGCCGCGCAGAGTTCGTCCAGGCCGGACCCCTTCACCCCGGCGCTCGCCAACTGCTCCCATGTACGCACCGCATGGCGGCTCAGTCCGCTCTCCCGCACCCTGCGCAGAACGGCGGGGTGCTCCTCGTCCCCCTGGCTCTGTTCGGGAAGCGGGGCGCGGGCGGCCGCCGACACGCCCTCGTCCCCGGTCGCCGGTGCCTCGCGACTGCTTCTCGGTTCCTCGCGACCGGCTGTCGGCTCCTCACGACCGGTCGCCCGCGCCGCGCGCCCGGTCGCCGGCGTCTCACGACCGGCCATCACTTCCTCACGACCGGCCGTCGCCGGTGGCACAGCACGGGGTGCCCCGGCCCGTCCGACCGGACGCGGCGTCATGTTCACCGTGCGGTGCCTGCGCCCCTTGCGTTGTCGGCTCATCGGTTCCTCATCTCCGCATCGACGATGCTCACGACAGGACAACGAGCCAGTCACCAGAAAGTCGTTCAGCCGTTCGAATGACGTCTGGGCCGGGCCACGAGGGGCCGCCACACACAAGTCCAGCCGTTCCGGACGGGTCTCAACGGCGCGTCCCGAGGCCATCATTGAGGCCCCGCCACCCGGGCCCGCGCGTACCGTTCGGCCTGTTCTCTTCGCCGTACGGATCGAGCCGGCCCGCAGTTCATCGAAAGCAGACACCCATGGCACACACCCCGGCCGCTCCGGCCTGCCTGCCGGTCGGAGCCGCGTCGTGATCGCGGCCCGCATCCCGGGCCTGATCCTGCCCCTCGCCTCGCTCCTCGCGCTCGTCGCGGGGGCGATCTGGTATTGGCGCAATCGGGGCGAGTAAGCCCCGCGGGGAATGTGTGGCCCAAGGGAACCGGGGCACCTGACGTCCTGGAGGTTGATACCGATGGTTCCCCTGATCGTGGTTCTTCTGCTCGCCCTGCTGCTTTTCGGCGCCGGCTTCGCCGTCCAGGCCCTGTGGTGGATCGCTGTCATTGTGCTGACCGTCTGGCTCCTCGGATTCGTGGTACGCCCCGGTGCGGCCGGCGGCCGCCGTGGACGCTGGTACCGCTGGTAGCCACGCCGCCGACGCGGCATTCCGAGAACTCTCGCAGGGAATACGACGCGAAAGAAAGAATAAAATCATGGCATCTTCGACAGCCCCGAACTACACGATTCCCGGGATCAGCACGAGCGACGGCGGCAGGATCATCGATCTGCTCCGTACACGCCTGCACGCCCTCAACGACCTTTCCCTCACCCTGAAGCACATTCACTGGAACGTCGTGGGCCCGCATTTCATCGCCGTGCACGAGATGCTCGACCCGCAGGTGGACTCGGTACGGGGCATGGCCGATGACACCGCCGAGCGCGTCTCCGCCCTCGGCGGGGTGCCCCACGGCACCCCGGGCGCCCTGGTGGCCGAGCGCACCTGGGACGACTACAGCGTCGGCCGGGCGGACGCGATCGCCCATCTCGGCGCCCTCGATCTGGTCTACACGGGGATCATCGAGGAGCACCGCGCGGCCGTCGCCGAGATCGGCAAGCTCGATCCGGTGACCGAGGACCTCCTCATCGGGCAGCTGCGGTCCCTGGAGCAGTTCCAGTGGTTCGTGCGCGCCCACCTCGAAAGCTCCGGCGGAACCCTGGCGAACGCCGACGCCCGGACGGAACGTCAGGCGGCGCAGCTGACCGGGCGGAGCGGCGAGAAGCGGCAGTAGCCGTCGGTGGACACTCCTGCGGGCGAAGGCCCGGACCCGCGCAACGGGTCCGGGCCTTCGCCCATCCGTCATCCGTCATCCGTCATCCGTCATCCGTCATCCGTCATCCGTCATCCGTCATCCGTCGAGACAGGGTGCATCCGGAAGGCCCGTCCGGTGAGAAGGAGTGCGTGAACCGGTGTCGGCGCACCTCGGCGCGAACAAGTTTCAAGAATTTCGGGGTGTTGACCGGCATGACTCGCATAAGGCAGGGCACACGAGCCCTGTCTTCAGTTCCTTCGGACGATTTGGGGTGGATCGCATGGCAGCCGTGACGGCAGCGATGGCAACGGACGCGGCACGGCATGCGGTGACGGCCGAGGGGGAGGCACTCCCCCTGATCAACGAGCCTCTGAAGGTCAGCCCGAAGGACGCGCGTACTCTGTCGCGTCAGTTCTTCGACCGGCTGGCCGTGCTGGAGGAAGGCACCCACGAGTACCAGTACGCGCGCAACACCCTGATAGAGATGAACCTCTCCCTCGTGCGGTACGCGGCGGCCCGCTTCCGCAGCCGCAACCAGGACGAGATGGAGGACATCGTCCAGGTCGGCACCATCGGGCTCATCAAGGCGATCGACCGCTTCGAGCTGACCCGCGAGGTCGAGTTCACCTCCTTCGCCGTCCCGTACATCGTCGGCGAGATCAAGCGCTTCTTCCGCGACACCAGCTGGGCGGTCCACGTGCCCCGGCGTCTGCAGGAGGCCCGTATCGAGCTGGCCAAGGCGACCGAGGAGCTGCGCACCCGCCTGGGCCGGACCCCGACCACGCGCGAGCTGTCCGCGCTGATGTCCCTCTCCGAGGAAGAGGTCATCGAGGCCCGCAAGGCCTCCAACGGCTACAACTCCTCGTCCCTGGACGCCGCGCTCACGGCCGACAACGGCGCGGACGGGGAGAGCGTCCTCGCGGACTTCATCGGCGAGGACGACCCCGCGCTCGAACTGGTCGAGGACTTCAACTCCCTGGCGCCGCTGATCGCAGGCCTCGACGACCGTCAGCGCCAGATCATCCACATGCGTTTCGTCGAGGAGCGCACCCAGGCCCAGATCGGTGAGGAGCTCGGCATCTCGCAGATGCACGTCTCCCGTCTGATCACCCGCATCCTGAAGCGTCTGCGCAGCGGGCTGCTCGATCCGTCGGTCGCCTGACACAGCAGGCTCCGTCCTGGGTCCCTCATGCCGGGGGCCGTTTCCCTACCGGATGTCCGATAGGGAAACGGCCCCCGGCATGACGCGTTTCCGGGCGTCCCGGACTCGGACTCGGTGAGGTCGCCGCACCACATGACGCGGCCCCGCCCGCAGTCGGGGGGGTGACTGCGGGCGGGGCCGTGGGGCTCGGGGTTGCCAGGGGGGTGGGCTTCCTCGAGCTGCCTGTGGTTGCGTGTGCCCCGGTCGGGACGAAGCATGCACGGCACTTCCGGCGTGTACCGCGTTCCTCTTTCCCGCGTTCCCCGTTCCCGCGTTCCCCGTTCTCCCTTCCCCTCCCCCCCTTCCGCGGTGATCCCGTCACCGGTCCCGCCCAAGTAGGGGCGGGACCGGCATCAGCGGGACCGGCCCGGGTGCGGGCCGAACCGGTACGCGGGTCGCCGGCCCGGATGCGGGCGGATCCACACACAGGTCACCCGGTCGGTGTCCCCTGGGTCACCCGGTCGGTGTCCCGTGGGTCACCGGGTCGGTGTCCCGTGGGACGCCGTGCTCGGCGCCGGGGCGTAACCGGCGGGCCGGGTGGTGAAGACGCCGCGGCCCCGGGTCCGGCTGCGCAGCCGCGTCGCGTACCCGAACAGTTCGGCCAGCGGCACGACGGCACTGATCACCACGGCGCCCGCACGCGTGACGGAGCCAGAGACCTGCCCGCGGCGTGCCGCGAGGTCGCCGAGCACCCCGCCCACGGCGTCGTCGGGCACGGTGACCGTGAGGTCGACCACCGGTTCCAGCAACACCATCGCGCAGGCCCGCAACGCCTCCCGCAGCGCGAGCCGGCCGGCCGTGCGAAACGCCATCTCCGAGGAGTCCTTCGGATGGGTCGCTCCGTCGGTCAGGACGACCCGCACCCCGGTCACCGGATTGCCGCCGAGCGGCCCCTCGGCCAGTGCGTCCCGGCATCCGGCCTCCACCGCACGGACGTACTCCTGCGGTACCCGGCCGCCGACCACGGCCGAGCGGAACCCGAACCGTGTCGCACCATCGTCCGCGAGGTCGCCGACGGAGTCCCGGCCGGCCTCCATCGGCTCCACGTCGATGACGACATGGGCGAACTGGCCCGCGCCGCCGTCCTGTTTGACGTGCCGGTGGACCAGCCCGGACACCCCGCGGACGACGGTCTCCCGGTAGGCCACCCTCGGCCTGCCGACACGGACGTCCAGCCCGTGCGCGCGCCGGATCTTCTCCACCGCCACCTCCAGATGCAGTTCTCCCATGCCCGACAGCACCGTCTGACCGGTCTCGGGGTCGGTGCGGACGACCAGCGAGGGATCCTCCTCGGCCAGTCGCGCCAACGCCGACACCAGGCGGTCCGCATCGGTGTTCCCGCCGGCCTCGACCGCCACGGAGACGACCGGTTCGGCGACGGCCGACGGCTCGAGTACCAAGGGGGCCCCGGGTGCCGACAGCGTCGACCCGGCGCGGGCCGACTTCAGCCCGACCACCGCGACGATGTCACCGGCCACCGCCCGTTCCAGCGGGGCGTGACGGTCGGCCTGGACCCGCAGGATCCGGCCGATCCGCTCGACGCGCCGCGCGCCCGACTCCCACACCGTCTCTCCCTTCCCGATCGTTCCCGAATAGACGCGCAGGTACGTCAGCCGCCCCGTGCCGGTGGCGTTCACCTTGAACACCAGGGCCGCGAACGGCGCCCTCGGGTCGGCGGCCCGTTCCTGTTCCACGCCGCCCTGCGTGCCGCGTACCGCGGGCACGTCCAGCGGCGAAGGAAGGTAGGCGACGACCGCGTCCAGCAGCGGTTCGATGCCGCGATTGCGGTAGGCCGAACCGCACAGCACCACGACGCCGTCACCGGTCCGGGTCAGGTCGCGCAGCGCGGCGACCAAGGTCGGTGCGGAGACGCTCCCCTCGGCGCAGAACTCCTCCAGCGCGGCGGGATGGAGCTCCGCCACCGCTTCCTCCAGGAGCCGTCGACGGCGGCCCGCCTCAGCACGCAGTTCCTCCGGCACCGGACCTTCCTCGGCCGTGTCGCGGCCGTCGGTCCAGACGAGCGACCGCATGCGCGGCAGGTCCACCACACCGGTGAAGCCGGACTCCGTACCGATCGGCAACTGGACGACGAGCGGGGCCGGATGCAGCCGCCGCCGGATCGACTCGACCGCCGAGTCGAGGTCGGCACCCGCACGGTCCAGCTTGTTGACGAAGGCGATCCTCGGCACGCCATACCGGTCTGCCTGCCGCCACACCGCCTCGCTCTGCGGCTCCACTCCGGCGACGGCGTCGAACACCGCGACGGCCCCGTCGAGGACCCGCAGCGAACGCGCCACCTCGTCGGAGAAGTCGACGTGGCCCGGGGTGTCGATCAGGTTGATGCGGTGGCCGTCCCAGGCACAACTGACGGCCGCGGCGAAGATGGTGATGCCACGATCGCGCTCCTGCGGGTCGAAGTCGGTGACGGTCGTGCCGTCATGGACCTCACCGCGCTTGTGCGTGGTCCCGGTGACGTACAGGATCCGCTCGGTGAGGGTGGTCTTGCCGGCGTCGACGTGGGCGAGGATGCCCAGGTTGCGGACGGCGGTCGGTGGATTCTCGGGATGACGGTGCAGGTCGGTGCGCACGGCCACGGCCTTTCGGGACGATCCGGAACGGAACGGCGCGATTGCCGGACGAAGCGGCCCATGATCGGACCGGTGAAGGACCCCTGACAGGGTGGAGCGACGGCACCCGCGCATCGAGGCGTACGGGGCCGGCCGACCCGACAACGGACAGGCAGAGGTCAGAAGTTCGTCGCGGACGACCGGTGCGGGCCGCGCGGCCGGCACCGGTTCCACGAGGACACGAGGATCACCTCGTACCGCGCGGGGGGAACGACGAAAGCGATGCGGTGACGCACGGCTCGGCTCCCCTCGATCGGTGACGGCGCGCGCCGCGATGTCCCGCGGAGCCGCCGGCCGGGCCGGCAGGGATGCCGTCGGCTGTGCATGCGGCTCCGCTTCCGGCGCGCGATGTAGGGCGAGTGTAGGGAATCCGGAGGGCGCGGGGCATCGGGTTTTCCGTCCGCCGTCCCCAAGACCGTCCCATCAGCCGGTACTTCGGCTGCTGCGGGTCGACGGGTCGTGCCGCACGGCTCGGGACGCGGGTCGCAGTCCGCGGATCGCGGATCGCGTCAGAGCACACCGGCCCCGGACGCCGCCAGCGCGGTGGCCAGCAGTCCGTCGGCCGATCCGGGCGGTCCGGGCGGCCCACCGGACGTCAGCAGTTCGGCGACCGCCGCCGCGGTGGCCCGGTGCCAGGTTCCGCACCGCCGGAGCATGGCGTGGTCACCGGCCTTCACCAGCAGGACACCGGCGTGCGATCCGGCGTCCCGGGCACGGCGTACGAACGAGACGGACGCCTGTGGATCGGTGACCCGGTCCCGGTCGCCATGGAGCACTATCACCTTCCTGTCCCGCAGTTGGGCCACCGGTTCGCCCTCCGGGCACCAGGGGGCGAGCGCCACCACTCCCCTGACCTGTGGTGCGTCGGCGACACGCAGTGCGGTACGGCCTCCCATGGAATGGCCCACGAGGATCACGGGCACGTCCCCGACGAGCCGGGTGAGCTCGGTCAGGGCCTGCCGGGCGTCCTGGACCGGGTCGGCCCGGGAACCGTTCCATCCCCGGTGGCGATAGCGGACCCGGCCGAGGAACACCTCCTCGTCCGGCACCGCCGCGGCGACGGCACGGGCGACGGGCCGCATCCGCAGCGCCGCCACGTTCCAGGGCCGTGAGGGCGCCAGGCTGTCGGCCCTGCCCCCGTGCAGGACGAGCACGGCCGCGCTCGCCGGACCCCCGTGCCTGAGCGGCACCAGGGCCGGACGCTCCCCGGCGGGCCGACGACCCGGCGCGCCCAAGGGTGTCCTCCGCGTACGGCTGTCCATCGCACCTCTTCCTGTGGCCCGGCTCAGCCGACGGGCACAGTGTCCCGTCGCCCACACATCATCCGTCGCCGGGCACAGCGCGGATTGGTCACCCTCGCGCGGACCGCCCGCCGTCCCTGCGACAAGGGTGCTCGCACGGCGGTGCCGGAGGAAGAGGGCCTCGCGGGATCAGACGCCCAGGTCGGCTTCCGGACACCCGAGGCCGTGCCGGGCCGGCGTGAGGTCGCCGCGGTCCCTGTCACCACACCGTCGAGTCGGCTCGCCGCGGTCTCCCACGAGCAGCCCGCAAGCACTCCGTAAGTACTCCGCGGACGACGGTCGTACGGGGGCGATGTCAGTGGTGGCGTGCAGGATGGCGGGTATGACAACACCAGCTGCAGTGATCGTGGATGCCGTCGCCTACGCGCAGGCGGTCGAGGACGCGGTGCGGGCGTCGGCCGCGTACTACGCGGGCGGCACGTCGGTACTGGACGACGACGCCTACGACCGGCTGGTGCGCGGTATCGCGGCGTGGGAGGCGGAGCACCCCGAGGAGGTGCTGCCCGACTCGCCGACGGGCAAGGTCGCCGGCGGCGCCGTGCAAGGCGATGTGCCGCACACGGTGGCGATGCTGAGCCTGGACAACGTCTTCTCTGCCGAGGAGTTCACCGCGTGGACCGCGTCACTGGCCCGCCGGATCGGCCACGACGCCACCCGCTTCAGCGTGGAGCCGAAGCTCGACGGGCTCGCGATCGCCGCCCGCTACACCCGTGGCCGTCTGGAGAGACTCATCACCCGGGGCGACGGGACGGCCGGGGAGGACGTCTCGCACGCCATCGGCACCGTCGAGGGTCTGCCGCGGCAGCTCACCGAGCCGGTCACGGTGGAGGTGCGCGGTGAAGTCCTGATGTCCACGGCCCAGTTCGAGTACGCCAACGAGGTGCGCACCCAGCACGGCGGGCAGCCCTTCGCGAACCCGCGCAACGCCGCGGCGGGCACCCTGCGCGCCAAGGACCGCGCATACACCGTGCCGATGAGCTTCTTCGGGTACGGCCTGCTGCCGCTGCCCGGCACGGACAGCGCCCTCGCGGAGAGTCTGGCCGAGCTGGCGCACAGCGACCTCATGGCACGGACCGGCGCGTACGGGGTGAGCACCACCGCCACCACCGCCGTGCCCGGCATCACCGCCGACACCGCCGAGGAGGTGCTGGCGCGCGTCAAGGAGATCGCGGCGCTGCGAGCCGAGCTGCCCTTCGGGATCGACGGAATCGTGATCAAGGCCGACCTGGCCGCCGACCAGCGGGCCGCCGGGTCGGGTTCGCGTGCCCCGCGCTGGGCTACCGCCTACAAGCTGCCCGCGGTCGAGAAGATCACCCGGCTGCTGGGGGTGGAGTGGAACGTGGGCCGCACCGGCATCATCGCCCCGCGCGCCGTCCTGGAGCCGGTCGAGATCGACGGTTCCACCATCACCTACGCCACGCTCCACAATCCGGCGGACATCACCCGCCGCGATCTGCGCCTGGGCGACCACGTCATGGTGCACCGCGCCGGTGACGTCATCCCGCGCGTCGAAGCCCCGGTCGCCCATCTGCGCACCGGCGACGAGGAGCCGATCGTCTTCCCCGATGCATGCCCGCGGTGCGGGTCCGCCATCGACACCGGCGAGCAGCGCTGGCGCTGTGCGAACGGTCGCAACTGCCATCTGGTCGCTGCCCTCTCCTATGCCGCCGGACGCGACCAGCTCGACATCGAGGGCCTCGGCTCCACCCGTGTCGTCCAGCTCGTCGAAGCCGGTCTGGTCGCCGACCTCGCCGATCTGTTCGCCCTCACCCGCGAACAACTCCTGGGGTTGGAGCGGATGGGTGAGACCAGCACGGACAATCTGCTCGCCGCGATCGCAGCGGCCAAGGGACAGCCGTTGTCACGGGTGTTGTGCGCGCTCGGTGTCCGCGGCACCGGGCGCTCCATGTCCCGACGTATCGCGCGGTACTTCGCCACCATGGACCTCATCCGTGCCGCCGACGCCGAGACGCTGCAGCAGGTCGAGGGCGTCGGCACCGAGAAGGCCCCGTCCATCGTCGCCGAGCTGGCCGAACTGGCCCCGCTCATCGACAGACTCACGGCCGCCGGGGTCAACATGACCGAACCGGGCGCCACTCCGCCGGTCCCCGCGACCGCCGCCGACGGCGACGCCACCGACTCGGGCTCGGGCTCGGGCTCGGACGCAGCAGCGGACGGGGAGGGCCAGGCGGCGGGCGGCCCACTGGCCGGGATGACGGTCGTCGTCACCGGCGCGATGACCGGTGCCCTCGAGAAGCTCAGCCGCAACCAGATGAACGAGCTCATCGAACGCGCCGGTGGCCGCTCCTCCTCCAGCGTCTCGAAGAAGACCACCCTGGTCGTCGCGGGGGCCAACGCCGGGTCCAAGCGTGCCAAGGCCGAGGACCTCGGCATCCGCCTGGCCGCCCCTGAGGAGTTCGCCACGCTCGTCGCCGACTTCCTCGGCTGAGGACGCCGCGTCCGCGGATGTTCCGCACCTCACAGCGGTGACGGGGAGGCCCCGGGAACAACCCGTGACGGCCGACCGTTGGTGGGTGTGTGGCTGCGGAGGGGACAGTGTCCCCGGGCCCTACCCGAAGCCCATGGGGACGATCGTCCGGCTGAAGCCCCATGGTGCCCTCCGCCGAGAGGCGACCGCCCTCCGCCGGCCACACCGCAAACGGCCCCGGCTGGTCTCCCCCGTCCAGCCGGGGCTCTCTCATGCGAACCTCGGGCTCTCCCATGCGAAAGCCCGCGTTCTCCCATGCGAAGCCGCGGCGCCGTGGCCTGCCGCACCACTACGACGCCAGGTCCCTCGCCACCGCGCGGGCCGCGCGTGCGCCCGAGGCCAGTGCTCCCTGGACGGACCCGGTGGCCCGGTGGTCGCCGCACACGTAGCGGCCCGGAGCGAACCGGGCGGTGCGGCTCAGCGGCTGCGGTGGCGGCATCGCGGGCAGCGCGTCGGGTACGGTGCGCGCGCTCAGGAGCTGCCAGGCGCCCGCGTCGGTCCCGTACACCTCGGAGAGCGCCCCGCGCACCTCGTTCTCGCGGCCCTCGCGGTCGTCGCCGAGCACGGACGTGGCGATCAGCGCCCTCCCGGCGGGGGCGTAGCCGGGCACCACCTCGCTCAGGACGCAGGTGTTGAGGAACCTCCCACGCGCGTCCGTCAGGAGGGTGGGTTCGGTCAGCGGGGAGGGCGTCGCGGCGTGGTAGTACGTCGTCACCACCCGGTAGGCGGGTACGTCGAGCCCCGGCAGCAGCGCGGCCGCCGGGTCCGGCCCGGTCGCCACCACCACCGCCCGCGCGGGCAGTTCGCCGCCCGAGGCCAGGGCGACCCCGGTGTCCGTGAGCCGGGCCACCGGGGTGTCGAGGCTCACGGCCTCCGGCGGCAGCGCGGCGGCGAGCAGCCGCGGCACCGCCCCGATGCCCTCGGACGGCAGGCACAGGGTGCCGCGCAGCATGCTGCGCCAGATCAGGTGGAAGACCCTGCTGGAGGTCTCCAGCTCGTCCTCCAGGAAGACCCCGGAGAGGAGCGGACGGAAGAACCTCTCGACGAACTCCTCGGAGAATCCGGCATCCGCCAGCGCGGTGCGCGTCGTGCGGTCGTCGCCGCGGGCCGGCGAGCGGACCGGAGCGACCATGTCGCGGGCCGACAGTACGCCCAGGGCGAGCAGATCCCGGCTCCCGGCGAACCGCCCCGGGCGCAGATCGCCGAGCCGGTGCGGTTTCCGGGTGGGGTCGCCGAAGCGCAGCACCCCGTCGTCGGTGTGCACGAGGAAGCCGGGGGTGAAGGGCCGCAGCCGCAGCTCGCGCAGCGGAAGGCGACGCCGGACCTGTGGATAGGAGGTGTTGAACACCTGGAATCCGCGGTCGAGCACGAACCCCTCGTGGCGGTCCGACCGCATGCGTCCGCCGACGCCGTCCGACGCCTCCAGGACACGGACCCCGAATCCGGCGCGGACGAGGTCGTGGGCGCAGGCCAGACCGGCGAGACCGGCGCCGACCACCAGCACATCGGGCACACCGCGGGTGGCGGCCATGAGACTCTCCTTCGCTGAGCGGCTCCGTCGGGCGCGGGGTGTCCGGGCACACGGCCCCGGTGGCACGCCTCCGCGCTCTCCTGAACCGGTCTACCCGTCGCACCGACCGCCCGGATGCGGAAGGGCGTGGATCACTCCTTCGCCGGACCGGCCGAGGCACTCCGTGACGACGCGGACGCCGGTGCCGCCCCCGGGGAGGAGGCGGCACCGGCGAAGGAGTGCTTTCGGGGAGGCGGTGTCAGTGACCCGACCCGTAGTGTCCACCCAGCTGGTCGCGGTAGTGGGGGTCGCCGAGGTGCTTCTCCTTGTCGAACTCCGGCGCCGACTTGATCTCGTCCTTGGTCCGGGAGACGTGGACGGTCTTGTCCTCGTGGCTGATCGCGGTGATCGTCCCGGCCGGCAGCAGAACTTCCTTGCCGAAGATCCAGATGCCGGTGTCGACGACGATGTACTGAGAACCGACCTCATCGGAGTGCTTGTCGACCTTGCCGATGTGGCCGTCGCTCGCGTCCACCCGGTACCCGGTCAGATCGGCGTCCGGGGTGTGACCGGCGGTAGGAGCGTAGGCCCACAGGTTCTCGTTCACGAAGAAGTCCTTCCATTTGTCAGTGTGCGGGTCCCCGTTCTCCGCGGGTCCGCGTTCTGTGCGGGTGCGCGTTCTGTGCGGGTGCGCGTTCTGTGCGGGTGCGCGTTCGAAGGACCGGGTGTCCTCTTCTCCGGCGCCGACACGTGTTCCGCGGGAGAATTCCCGGCGGGAAATTCCGAATTTCAACCACCGCTCCGGGCCTTCTCCGTTCGGCCCCATGAAATGCCCCACCGTAATGCGCCCGGGCGCCGGACGTAGGAGCGTGGTGGAGGAGGGAGGAGTGCTATGGGCGCGGCCGTCCCACGGCTACGGGAGAAGAAGGAGCGTGGCTGGCTGCGCGGAGCGCCGCCCCCGCGTTGGGTACGGGTGCTGCCGCCGGTTCTGCTGGTGGTGGTCTGCGGCACGGAACTGGCCAGCCAGCGACCGGTGGACATCGGATTCCTGCTGGGCGTCGTCCCGTCCCTGGCCGTGCTCTCCTACGGGCCGCTGGTGACGGCGGTCTACGGCGCCATCGTCGTCGCCCTGCTGGTCGTTCCGGCGCTCCAGCTCAACCATCCGGGCAACGCCGACCTGCTGACCATCGTGTTCATCGCGGCGCTCAGCGTGGTCCTGTCCCTGGTGCGCAGCCGTCGCGACGCCGACCTGGTCACGGTACGAACCGTCGCGGAGGCGGCCCAGCTCGCCGTGCTGCCGCCGCTTCCCGAGTCCGTCGGACCCGTGCGATGCGTGGGCCTGTATCGCGCGGCGCAACGCGAGACCCTGGTCGGCGGTGATTTCTTCGACGTACGGGACGGACCCTACGGCGTGCGAGCCGTGATGGGTGACGTCCAGGGGCACGGTCTGTCGGCCGTCGGAACGGTCGCCTCGCTCCTGGGGGCGTTCCGCGAGTCGGTGCTCGACCAGCGCGACCTGACCTCGGCGGCGGGCCGCCTCGACCGCCGGCTGATCGTCGACTCGGCGCAGACCGAGCACGCCGAGTTGTTCGCCACCGCCCTGCTGCTGGAATTCTCCGCCATCGCGGACAGCGTACGACTGACCTCGTGCGGGCACCCGCATCCGTATTTGCTGCGCGGCGGAAAGGCTGTCGAACTGGTCCTGGAACCCGGGGCCCCGCTCGGTCTGGGATTCTTCAAGCTCTCTCCGCCCCATGTCCGCACGGTCCTGCTCGAACCCGGCGACCGACTGTTCCTGGGGTCCGACGGTGTGACCGAGAGCAGGGACGCGACGGGGGCGTTCTATCCCCTGGCCGAGCGCCTGAGCCTGTTCGCGCACGAGACACCGTCCGACCTCACCACCCGTCTCTGGGAGGACCTCCTGCACTTCTGCGACGCGGTGCGTGACGACGTCACGATGCTCGTCCTCACCCCCCGCACGGAGCACGTCACGGGGTAGACGGGCCCGGCGGCAACGGGCTCGCCCGTCCGGTCCGCGCGAGGCGGTCCGGACGGGCGAGTCGGGTCAGCGGGGACAGGACCGGGTCGGAGCGGCGGGCGTCAGGGCGTGAGCTGCCACTGCTGGATGTAGCCGACGTCGATCGCGGCGGTGTCCCGGACGCGGAGGATCCAGGTGCCGTCGACGGGCTGGTCGGACGCGTCGACCGTGAAGGTCTGGTCGACGTTGTCGGCGGAACCGCCGCTGTGGTTCAGCAGCGAGTAGACGGTGCCGTTCGGGCCGACGAGGTCGACGGTCAGGTCACCGCGGTAGGTGTGGACGATCTTGACATAGACCTGGGTGGTGGCCGAGGCGTTGCCGGTCCGGCCGGTGACGGTGATCGGCGACTCGACCGCGGGTCCGACGTCGGGGATGTCGACGCGTGTCCCGTTGACGTAGATGTTCGCGATCCGCCAGTCGAAGCCGGTCGAGACGGTCGCACCCGTGCTGTCGGTGACCGTGAGAGTGACGGTGCTGGTTCCGGTCGTCGTCGGGACGCCGGAGATCAGCCCGGTGTCGCTGATGGTCAGACCGTCCGGGAGGCCGGTGGCCTCGTACGTCAGACCGGCGCCGGAGTTGGTGGTGTAGGCGCTGGTCTGCAGGGAGACCTGCTGGCCGACGCCGCTGACCTGGTCGTCGATCGGGGAGACGTTGACGCCGAGCGCTATCCGGTCGCCGACGTGGATCCCGGCCCAGGCGGCCGCGACGGCGAGGTAGGTGTCGCTGTAGGCGCCGAAGAGGTCGGCCGCGGCCTGCAGGGTCGCGACGCGGGCGCCGGCGTAATTGGTGCTGGAGGTCATGTAGGTGCTGAGCGCCCGGTACCAGATCCGCTGGGCGTTCTCGATTCCGATGCCGGTCACGGGCACGCCGTCGAAGGTCGGGCTGTCGTACGAGACCCCGTTGACGGTCTTGGCGCCGCTGCCCTCGGACAGCAGGTAGAAGAAGTGGTTGGCCGGTCCCGAGGAGTAGTGGACGTCGACGCCGCCCAGCGAGGAGTCCCAGTAGTCGCGGGACGCCCCGTCCTTGGAGGGCTTGTCCATGTACCGCAGCGGGGTCCCGTTGCCGTTGATGTCGATCTTCTCGCCGACGAGGTAGTCGGGGACGTCGGAGGCCAGGTCGGCGTGGAACTCCACCGCCGCGGCGAAGATGTCCGAGGTGGCTTCGTTGAGGCCGCCGGACTCGCCCGAGTAGGTGAGGGCGGCGGTGGCGGCGGTGACGCCGTGGCTCATCTCGTGCGCGGCGACGTCGAGGGCGGTCAGCGGGTGGGCGTTGCTCGCGCCGTCCCCGTACGTCATGCAGAAGCAGGTGTCGGACCAGAAGGCGTTGACGTACCCGTTGCCGTAGTGCGCCCGGCTGTAGGCGGCCACCCCGTCGTTGCGGATGCCGTTGCGGCCGAAGACGTCCTTGTAGTAGTCCCAGGTGGCCGCGGCGCCGAAGGCGACGTCCACCCCGGCCGTCTGCCGGTCGCTCTGGTTGCCGTCTCCCCAGACATCGTTGTCATCCGTGTACAGGGTGCCGGTGCCGGAGGTGCCCTGGTTCAGGTCGTAGGTACGGTGTCCCGCGCGGTCGCCGTCGACCAGTTGGTACGTGGAGCCGGAGAGCGTGGAGCCGACCGGCACCGTCCCGCTGTACTGGCCCGTGCCGGTACCGGTCCGTACGCCCTGGTAGTCGAAGACCGCCTTGCCCGAGGTGGCGTCGGTGATGACGTGGAGCTCGCTCGGGGTGCCGTCGTCCTGGGTGCCCTCGACCACGGACTCCCAGGCCAGCGCCGGCTTGGCTCCGGCGGCCCAGACGACCAGCCGGGGCGTGCCGTCGACCTTCGGACGTGTGGCGTCGGCCTTCTTGGCGACCTTCAGTGCCTTCTGGGCGGCCGTGGCCGACCCGACCCTGGCGGTGAGGGTGGGCACCTTGATGGTGGCCTTGGTGGCCTCGGACAGGGTGCTGCGGCCGTCCTTGGTGTGCACGACGAGGTCGCCGCCGAGGACCGGGAGGCCGGCGTAGGTGCGCTCGTAGCGGGTGTGCGTGGTGCCGTCGGCGTCCTTCGCGACGTCCTTGACGATCAGCTTCTCCTTGGAGCCGAGGTCGAGGATCCGCGCGGTGTCGCCGACCGCGGCGGTCGCGCTCCTCAGCAGCGAGGCGTGCCGGCCGGGAGACAGCTTCGCGGGAGCCGCACCGGCCCGGGGAGTGGCGGCGATCTTCGCGTGACCGCTGCCGTGGGGCGCCGCGGACGCGATGCCGGCCTGGAATCCGGCGGCGAGCAGAGTACTCGCGGTGGCGAGCGCCAACACCGCCGTGTATCTGCGGCGGTACGAGGAATGGCGTGGCCGTGACAAGGGCTTCTCCTTCTGGCGACGATCGGCCTGTGGTCGAGGCCGAGAGAGCGGGCCGGCGGGGTGGGGCCGGCGGGCAACGCGCTGAGCAGGAAAGGGCGCCGCACGAGGCGACGCACGGGGGCGTGACCGAGATCGGCGGCGCGCGAGAGGTGGGGGGAGGTGAAGGAACGGTGAACGTTCATGAGCAGACTGGCATCATGGTCGACGCTTTGTCATGGCGATGACAAATCAACGGCTGAAATTGACCATTGCTTGCTGGACATTCCCCGCTGCCCAGGGCTCTTTTCGGCCGCCGCCGGGCGCTGACCGGCCTGCCACATCCATCGCCGGACCCGGTGAAGTCCCTAGTCGGTGACGCGCCGTCGACGCCTTCGCCGTTCGGCCCGTCCCGCCAAGTACTACTTTCTCCATGGACTCCCCTTCACACTCCGCCCACGCCGTGGGGCGCGCCGATCACGGCGCGCCCCACGGTCGGCTGCGGTTCGCGACGTTCAACGTGCTGCACGGCCGGCCCATGGTGGACGGCCGTCCCGTGCCCCCGGCGGCCGCGGACGAACCCGCGGAACCGCTCTCCCGTGCCGTCATGTCCCTGGACGCCGACGTCCTCGCGCTGCAGGAGGTGGACCGGTTCCAGGAGCGGTCGGGCCGGGTCGACCAGGCCGGCGCCGCGGCGCGGGCGGCGGGCCTGGACGAGTGGCGCTACGCGACGGCGTTGCACGCCCGTGCCACCGGGGACCGGGGGTGGGACCTCGACCCGACGGAGCCGGGGCCGCGCATGTACGGCCCCCGGGACACCGGGACGGACGCCGGTGTCCCCTCGCACGGACTCGCGCTGCTCACCCGCCTCCCGGTCCGGGACTGGCGGATCAGGCGGCTGGCCCCGGCGCCGCTCGGCATGCCCCTGCTCGTGCCCGGCCGGCCCGGCCTCACCCCGGTCCGGGACCGGCCGCGCGCGGCGCTGGCCGCCGTACTGGAGGGACCGCGGGGGCCGTTCACCGCCGTGGCGGTGCACCTGACGTTCGTGCCGGGATGGAACGTCCGCCAGTTGCTCACCGTCCGCGACTGGATCGCCGGCCTGCCCCTGCCGCACGTCCTGCTGGGCGACTTCAACCTGGTCGGCGCCGTACCGAGGGCCGTACTGAACGCGCCCCGGACCACTCGTTCCACGCCGCCGCGCCGCTGGCGGGACACCGCTCGCACGCCGACCTATCCCGCGCACCGCCCGGTCGTGCAGTTCGACCACGTCCTCACGGCCGGGATCGGCGCGGAGGCGGTCGGCACCGCGGGCACGGTGCGGACGGCGATCTCGGACCACCGCCCGCTGGTGGTCGAGCTGTCCCTGTGAGACCTGCCGGGCCCATGCGGCGGCGGTGTTCCACGATGCCGGCACAGACCCCGGCGCCGCGTCCCGTGGACCGATCGAACGGCGGCAGCCCTCGGCACGTTCCTGAGCGTCACCGCCGGGCGATCTAAGCTCGGCGTATGGCCAAGTACTTCGACGTGCATCCGGAGAACCCCCAGCCGCGGATCATCGGCCAGGTGGCCGAGATCATCCGCGGCGGCGGTCTCGTCATCTACCCGACCGACTCCTGCTTCGCGCTGGGGTGCCAGCTCGGCAATCGGGAAGGACTCGATCGCATCCGCTCCATCCGCCGGCTCGACGACCGGCATCACTTCACCCTCATGTGCCAGGACTTCGCGCAGCTGGGCCATTTCGTGCACATCGACAACTCGGTGTTCCGCACGGTCAAGGCCTCGACCCCGGGCAGCTACACCTTCATCCTGCCGGCGACGAAGGAGGCACCGCGCAGACTGCTGCACCCGAAGAAGAAGACCGTCGGCGTCCGGATCCCCGACCACGCCGTCGCCCAGGCGCTCCTCGCCGAGCTCGGCGAACCACTGCTGTCGAGCACCCTGCTCCTGCCCGACCAGGACAAGCCGCTCACCCAGGGCTGGGAGATCAAGGACGAGCTCGACCACGTGGTGGACGCGGTCCTCGACTCCGGTGACTGTGGCGTCGAGCCGACCACCGTCATCGACTTCTCGCAGGGAGAGCCCGAGATCGTACGCCGCGGGGCGGGCGATCCGTCACGGTTCGAGTAGGGGGCCCGGCCGACTACGGGCAGAGCTGCCGGTGATGCGCGTCGTGGGCGAATTCGCCTGCCGGGCGCGGGGGTTGTGACGCGTTCACACCCCGTTCGTACCGCCCGTCACCGGGCTCACCCGCCGGGTAGCGGGTCGGAGTGCGCGTTCCCCTCGGCCGCCGGACCGCTCACCTTCCAGATCCGCGTGGCCACTTGGAGGTTGAAGCGGCTGTCCACGTCGTCAAGTCGCCGTCCGCCGACCTCCCGGATGCGCTGCAACCGGTACCGCAGCGTGCTGCGGTGGACGGCGAGGGCCCGCGCCGTCTCGTCGTAGTTGCCGCCGTGGTCGAAGTACCGGGTGAGGGTGTGCACCAGGTCCGTGCCGTGGGTGGCGTCGTAGTCGAGCAGCGGGCCGAGCCACTCGCGGACGAAGAAGGTGACGTCCCGTGCGTCGTTTCCCCTGGCCAGGATGCGGTAGAGGCCGAGCTCCTCGTAGACCGCGGTGCCGTACGGGGGTTGTGACTGCCGGCGTACGTGCAGCGCGCTGACGGCCTGTTCGTAGGAGTGGGGAAGGCCGCCCGTCGTCTCGCACAGGCTTCCGATGCCCACCGCGCCGCCCCACGAGCCCACTTCGCCGGCGACGGCGCCGTACAGTCCGGGGTCGCGCGGCCCTCCCTGGACGATCAGTACCGCCATGTCCGAGCGCCGGGCGAGCAGCGACCGCAGCCCCAGTCCCCGCGCGGCGCGGTCGACGGCGTCCAGGAACCGGTCGTCGGCGGCCGTGGCCTGCCACTGGGCGACCACGACATGGTGCGGTCCGTGCAGATCGTGGCCGACGGCCTCGGCGCGGGCGTACGCGCCGCCCTCGTCGGCTCCGGTGAGCAGGTCCTCCACGAGATCCCGGCTCATGCGCAGTTCGGTCTCCGCCAGGCTGCGGCGGTGGGCGAGCTCCAGGGCCAGCGCGGTGCACGCGTGGCCGAGCGCGAACGCCTCGGTGTCACCGGCCACGCCCCCCGGGTCGATGAGTTCGATCGTGCCGAGGATCTCACCGTGGTGACGGGCCACTCCGATCAGACGGCCCTCGTGCCGGACCGGGTCCGGGGTCCGCATCGCGCGGTGCAGGAGTTGTTCGCGCAGCGTCGGATCGGGCTTCTCATGGGCTCCGTCCACGCCGGGTCCCGCCCGGGCGAGCGGGTTGCCGAAGCGGTCCTCGATGCAGGTGGCGAGGCCGGTCAGCTCGTACACGGCGGCGGCGATACCGTCCTCTCCCGGGTCGCCGTCGTGGGCGCGGAAAAGGACGTCGTGCACGGTGTGCTGCGCCTCCAGCTCCGCGACCAGCGTGGTCAGCCGTTCGTTGACCGCGTCCCGCTCCTCGATCGCCCGGAACAGCTGCCGGGCGTACTCCCGGTCACGGCTGCGGGCGTCGGCGTTGGAGAGGGCGGCGGCGGTCGGCCGTGCGAGGGCGTACAGGAGGAAGCGCTCGTCGTCGGACGGCGGCTCGGGGGCGCTGACGACGAGGTAGCCGAGGAGTCCGCGGGAACTGCGCAGGCCCGCCGCCCACCCCCAGCCGCCCTCCCGGAACCCGAGGGCGCCGTCCTGCCCGTCCAGCGCGCTCAGCTGTCGGATCGCCGCGGGCAGCTCCTTCGGGGCCCGGCCGTCGAGGGAGGGTGCGCTCGGTGGGGTGTCGAGTTCGAAGCGCCCGTCCCGGAGCAGGTAGCAGCCCTCGGGCCGGCAGCCGGTGAGGCGCGGCACCGCGTCCATGGCCAGGCGCAGGATCTCCTGTGCCCCCGGGGCGTCGAGCATCGTCACGGTCAGCACGAACACGTCGTACAGGCTCGCCAGCTGTTTACGGCCCCAGGAGGCCGGGGCGGTGGTGGGCACCTGGCTGGGAGAGCCGCGCGGTCCGATGCCCTGGTGCCCCGCACCGGAGGCGTCCTCAGCCATGCCAGGCATGCCGCAATAGTAGCTTTTGCGCCTTTCGGCCGCCTGTCGTAGGGGGAGGCGTGCCCTGTCCTGCCAGGTCGAGGCCGGGGGCCGAATTTCACCCCGTCGGGCGCAGGCGTCACTCCGCGCCCCGTAACAGTCTGGCAGGGACGCGAGCCACGACGCGGGGGCGCTTCGGGCGCCCGACGGGCGTGCGCCCGCCGACGCACGGACCCGACCTGAACACGACCGCCGTCCCCGGACAGGGGCGCACGCCGGGGCGGCAGGCGAAGGAGTTCCTCATGGGCAAGGCAGTCGGAATCGATCTGGGCACCACCAACTCGGTGATCGCCGTGTGGGAGGGCGGTGAACCCACTGTCATACCGAACGCCGAGGGCTCGCGTACGACGCCCTCCATCGTCGCCTTCGCCGAAGGGGGCGAACGTCTGGTGGGCCAGCTCGCCAGGCGCCAGGCGATCCTCAATCCCAAGGGCACCATCTACTCGGCCAAGCGCTTCATCGGCCGGCACTACGACGAGGTGTCCGCCGAGGCCAAGGCGGTGGCGTACGACGTCGTCGAGGGCGAGGGCGGGGTCGCCCGCTTCAAGGTGCGCGACAAGCTGTACTCGCCCGAGGAGATCAGCGCGCAGGTGCTGCGCAAGCTCGCCGACGACGCGGGCAAGCAGCTGGGCGAGCGGGTCACCGAAGCGGTCATCACCGTGCCGGCGTACTTCAACGACGCGCAGCGCCAGGCGACCAAGGACGCCGGCCGCATCGCGGGCCTCGAGGTGCTGCGGATCATCAACGAGCCGACGGCGGCGGCGCTGGCGTACGGGATGGAGAAGAAGCAGCACGAGACCGTGCTCGTCTTCGACCTGGGCGGCGGCACCTTCGACGTGAGCATTCTGGACGTCGGCGACGGCGTGGTGGAGGTGCGGTCGACCGCGGGGGACAGCCACCTGGGCGGCGACGACTTCGACCGTCGGATCGTCGACCTGCTCGCCGACACCTTCCAGCAGGAGAACGGCATCGACCTGCGCAAGGATCCGCAGGCCCTGCAGCGGCTGTTCGAAGCCGCGGAGAAGGCCAAGACCGAGCTGAGTTCGGTCACCCAGACGCAGGTCAGCCTGCCGTTCATCACCGCGGACGCCTCCGGGCCCAAGCACCTGACCGAGACGATCATGAGGTCCAAGTTCGATCAGATCACCGCCGACCTGGTGGAGCGGACCCTGGAGCCGGTCAAGCAGGCGATGACCGACGCCAAGGTCAGCGAGAACGACATCGACGAGGTCATTCTCGTGGGCGGCTCGACGCGTATCCCGGCCGTACAGAACCTGGTCCGCCGGCTGACCGGCGGCAAGGACCCGAACATGAGCGTGAACCCCGACGAGGTCGTGGCACTGGGCGCGGCGATCCAGGCCGGCGTGCTCAAGGGCGAGGTCAAGGACGTCCTGCTGCTCGACGTCACGCCGCTGTCGCTGGGTGTGGAGACCCGTGGCGGGGTCATGACCAAGCTCATCGAGCGGAACACCACGATCCCGGTGCGCCGCTCCGAGACCTTCTCCACGGCGGAGGACAACCAGGAGGCCGTCGATGTCGTCGTGCTGCAGGGCGAGCGCGAACTCGCCGCGGACAACCGGGTCCTGGGCCGCTTCCAGCTCAAGGACATCCGCCCGGCACCGCGCGGCGAGCCGCAGGTGGAGGTCACCTTCGACATCGACGCCAACGGCATCCTGAACGTGACCGCGCGGGACAAGGACACCAGCAAGGAACAGAGCATCACCATCAGTGAGGGGTCCAACCTCGACCAGGGCGAGGTCGAACGGATGGTCCAGGAGGCCGAACAGCACCGCGGCGAGGACCAGGCACTGCGCGACGCCGTCGACGCGCGCAACGAACTGGACGCCGTCGCCTACCAGGTCGAGCGCCGCCTCGGCGAACTGGGCGAGGCCGCGCCGGAACACGAGCGGGCCCGCGCGGACATGCTCGTCTCGGACGCCCGCGAGGCCGTCCAGCAAGACGCGCCGCCGGAGAAGGTCCGGCCGCTGACCTCCGAGCTGCAGCAGGTGCTGGCCTCCCTCGCCGCCCATCAGGCGGGCGCGGGCCAGGCCGCGGGGGCCGCGCCCGGCGCGCAGGACGCCACGAGTGCCCCGACGGGTTCCGACGACGTGATAGACGCCGAATTCGACAAGAACTGAGGTGCGGGCCATGGCCACCGGACAGGAGCCTGTGACGCCCCCTGAAGGCGAACAGCGCACCGACGACGCCGCTTTCCCCGCGGACCCGGCCGCCCCGGCGCGGCCGGAGTCGGCGGACCAGGCCGCGGAGCTGGACGAACTCCGGGACCGCTGGCGCCGCGCGCTCGCCGACCTGGACAACCTGCGCAAGCGCCACGCGAAGGAACTGGAACGGGTGCGCGGTGAGGAACGCGCCCGGACCGCGGCGGCCTGGCTGCCGGTCCTCGACAACCTGGAACGGGCCCTGGCGCACGCCGACGCCGACCCCTCCGCCGTACTGAAAGGCATCGAGACCGTGCGCGACCAGGCGGTCGAGGTGCTGCGCGGCCTCGGATACCCGCGCCACGAAGAGACCGGGGTGCCCTTCGACCCGACCAGACACGAGGTCGTCGGGGTCGTCGACGACCCCGGCGCCGAGCCGAACACCGTGGCCCAGGTGGTGAGTCCGGGCTATGGGGCGGACGGCAACCAGTTGCGGCCCGCGTTCGTCATGGTCAGCAAGCGGCAGGAGTGACGCCTCATGGCACGCGACTACTACGAGGTCCTCGGGGTGCCGCGCACCGCGAGTGCCGAGGAGATCCAGCAGGCCTTCCGCACGCTGGCGCGCAAGCACCACCCCGACGTCAACAAGGATCCGGGGGCCGAGGAGCGCTTCAAGGAGCTCAACGACGCCTACAGCGTGCTCTCCGACCCCAAGACCCGGCAGCGCTACGACCGCTTCGGCGACGACTTCCGGCAGATCCCGGAGGACTACGACGAGCGGGTGGCCGCGGCGGCGGGCGCCCACGGCGGCCGGGCCGGGTGGGCGGGCGGCGGCGGGGGCGGCGGGGTCCGCTTCCGGAGCGCCGACGGCGCTTAAGCTTCGACGGCTCGGGCGTCGACTTCGAGGACCTGTTCGGCGGGATGTTCGGACGGGGCGGCGGAGGCGGCGGCTGGGGCAGTGCCCGGCGCCGACCAGGAGGCCGAGATCCAGCTCGGCGTCGAGGAGGCGTACCGGGGCGGCCGGCGCAGCATCACGCTGGGCGGCCCGAACGGACAGCGCAGCTACGACGTCACCGTCCCGCGCGGTGTGGTGGACGGCCAGCGCATCCGGCTGGCCGGCGAGGGCGGCCACGGCAGCGGCGACGCCCCGCCGGGGGACCTGTATCTCCGGGTGCGCATCAAGCCCGACGGACGCTTCCGGCTGGAGGGGCGGGACATCCACGTGGTCGCCCCGGTGACGCCGTGGGAGGCGGCGCTCGGCGCGACGGTGCCGGTGCCGACCCCCGGCGGCACGGCCAAGGTCACCGTCCCCGCGAACTCCTCCAGCGGCCGCTTACTCCGGCTGCGCGGCGAGGGCATGCCCAACCCGCGCGGCCAGGACGGTGACCTCTACGCGGAGATCCGCATCATGGTGCCGCCCGAGCTCACCGCCCGCGAACGCGAGCTCTTCGAGGAGCTGGCCGCCGCGTCCACCTTCGACCCGAGGAGGCCCCGATGACCACCGCCCCCGTCCCGGCGGCGCGAGCCGCCGCACCGCCACACCGGCCGCCTCGCCGGTCCTCACCGTCCGGGTACGCGCCGCCCCCCTCGGTCCGCCCCTGAGGCTCGGTCTCGACGCCGTCGCCCTCCGCTCCGGTATCCACCCGGATCTCGTACGGCGGTTCGTCGCCCTCGGCCTCGTCGACGCCGCCCGGGACGCGACGGGGCGGCTGTGGTTCGACCCGTCCGCACCCGTCGCCCTCGCCCGCATCCAACGTCTACGGGCCGCGCTCCCCCTCAACTACGCCTCCCTGGGTCTGGTGGTCGATCTGCTCGACCGGATCAGTGAGCTGGAGGACGCGCTGAGGCGCAGCAACGCCGGCTCCAGGAGTGATGAATCGTGGATATGAACCGGCTCACCCAGAAGTCACAGCAGGCGGTGCAGGAAGCACAGACGATCGCCGGCCGGCTCAACCAGACCGAGGTCGACGGCGAGCATCTGCTGCTCGCCCTCCTCGACCAGCCGGACGGTCTGATCGCGCGCCTGGTCGACCAGACCGGTGCCGACACCCAGGCTCTGCGCTCCGCCCTCTCGGACGAACTGGCACGCAGGCCGAAGGTCACCGGGCCCGGTGCCACGCCCGGTCAGGTGTACGTCACCCAGCGGCTGGCCCGGGTGCTGGACTCGGCCGAGCAGGAGGCCAAGCGGCTCAAGGACGAGTACGTGTCGGTCGAGCACCTCCTGCTGGCGCTGGCGGAGGAGGGTTCCCAGACCGCCGCCGGACGCCTGCTCAAGAAGTTCGGCGTCACCGAGGACGCGTTCCTGGCCGCGCTGACCCGGATCCGCGGCAACCAGCGCGTCACCTCGGCGACCCCCGAGGCGTCGTACGAGGCCCTGGAGAAGTACGGCCGTGATCTGGTGGCCGAGGCCCGCGGCGGCAGGATGGACCCGGTGATCGGCCGGGACGCGGAGATCCGCCGGGTGATCCAGATCCTGAGCCGCAAGACCAAGAACAACCCGGTGCTCATCGGCGACCCGGGCGTGGGCAAGACGGCCATCGTGGAAGGTCTGGCGCAGCGCATCGTTCGGGGTGACGTGCCCGACGGCCTGCGCGACCGGACGATCTTCTCGCTCGACATGAGTTCGCTGGTGGCGGGCGCCAAGTACCGCGGCGAGTTCGAGGAACGGCTGCAGGCCGTACTGAGCGAGGTCAAGGCGGCCGAGGGGCGCATCCTGCTGTTCGTCGACGAACTGCACACGGTCGTCGGCGCGGGCGGTGGTGCCGAGGGCGCCATGGACGCCGGGAACATGCTCAAGCCGATGCTGGCCCGCGGCGAACTGCACATGATCGGTGCGACGACCCTGGAGGAGTACCGCAAGTACGTCGAGTCCGACGCGGCACTCGAACGCCGCTTCCAGCAGGTGGTGGTGGACGAGCCGAGTGTCGAGGACACCGTGTCCATCCTGCGCGGGCTGCGCGAGCGGCTGGAGGTGTTCCACGGTGTGAAGATCCAGGACACCGCGCTGGTCGCGGCGGCCACGCTCAGCCACCGCTACATCACCGACCGGTTCCTGCCCGACAAGGCCATCGACCTGGTCGACGAGGCGTGCGCACGGCTGCGGACCGAGATCGACTCCATGCCCGCCGAACTGGACGAGATCACCCGCCGGGTGACCCGGCTGGAGATCGAGGACGCGGCGCTCGCCAAGGAGAGCGACCCCGCCAGCGCCAAGCGTCTGGAGGAACTGCGCCGCGAACTGTCCGACCTG
The DNA here is from genome assembly GCF_012273515.2 of Streptomyces sp. RPA4-2. Taxonomy (NCBI): domain Bacteria; kingdom Bacillati; phylum Actinomycetota; class Actinomycetes; order Kitasatosporales; family Streptomycetaceae; genus Streptomyces; species Streptomyces sp. RPA4-2. The sequence goes on along the minus strand of NZ_CP050975.2, from coordinate 9,474,409 downwards.
CGCGCCGAGTCCGACGCGATGCACGCCCAGTGGGACGCCGAACGCCAGGCCATCCGCCGGGTGCAGGAACTGCGCCAGGAACTGGAGCAGGTACGGCAGGAGGCCGAGGAGGCCGAACGCAGCTACGACCTCGACCGCGCCGCCGAACTGCGCTACGGCAGACTCACCGAGCTGGAACGCCGGCTGGCCTCCGAGGAGGAGCGGCTCGACTCCAAGCAGGGCGACAACCAGTTGCTGCGCGAGGTGGTGACGGAGGACGAGATCGCGGAGATCGTGGCGGCCTGGACGGGCATCCCGGTCACCCGGCTGCAGGAGGGCGAGCGCGAGAAGCTGCTGCGCCTGGACGAGATCCTCACCGAGCGGGTGATCGGCCAGGACGAGGCGGTCAAGCTGGTCGCCGACGCGATCATCCGGGCCCGCTCCGGCATCCGTGACCCGCGCCGGCCCATCGGCTCGTTCCTCTTCCTCGGCCCCACCGGTGTCGGGAAGACCGAACTCGCCAAGACGCTCGCCGCGGCGCTCTTCGACTCCGAGGAGAACATCGTCCGCCTGGACATGAGCGAGTACCAGGAGCGGCACACCGTCAGCAGGCTGGTCGGAGCGCCTCCCGGTTACGTCGGTTACGAGGAGGGCGGCCAGCTCACCGAGGCGGTGCGCCGCAAGCCGTACTCCGTGGTCCTGTTCGACGAGGTGGAGAAGGCCCACGCGGATGTGTTCAACACCTTGCTGCAGGTCCTCGACGACGGCCGCATCACCGACTCGCAGGGCCGCACGGTCGACTTCCGCAACACCGTGGTGATCATGACGTCCAACATCGGATCGGCGCACCTGCTGGACGGGGTGACCGCCGACGGCGAGATCAAGCCCGAGGCGCGCGCCCTGGTACTGGGCGAGCTGCAGAGCCACTTCCGGCCCGAGTTCCTCAACCGGATCGACGACATCGTGCTGTTCAAGCCGCTGGGCCTGCCCCAGATCGAGCGCATCGTGGAACTCCAGTTCACCGACCTGCGCAGGCGCCTGGCCGAACGGCAGATCACCGTCGATCTCACGCGGGCGGCGCTCGAACTCATCGCCCGGCAGGGCTTCGACCCCGTGTACGGAGCACGTCCGCTGCGCCGCTACATCTCGCACGAGGTCGAGACGCTCGTGGGCCGGGCGCTGATCCGCGGTGACGTGCAGGACGGATCGACGATCCGGGTCGACGCGCAGAACGGCGAACTGGTCGTCACCTACGGCGAACCGGCGGCGCCGGACGTCCGGAAGGCCGCGTGAGCGCGGTGGGCACGAGTCGGGCCGGGACGGTCACCTGCGACCGGTGCGGCCGTGGCAACCGGGTGCCGGCGGCGGCCGCGGGTACACCGCGCTGCGGGAACTGTCAGGCCCCGCTGGCGTGGATCACCGAGGCCGGTGACGCGGACTTCGCGGAGATCGCCGAGCAGGCGAGGCCGTACGTCCTCGTCGACCTGTGGGCCACCTGGTGCGGGCCGTGCCGGATGGTCAGCCCCGCGCTGGAGGAGGTCGCCCGCCAACTGGCCGGACGGGTCAAGCTGGTCAAGGTCGACATCGACCGGAGTCCGCGGCTCGCCCAGCGGTTCCAGGTGCAGGCCGTGCCGACCCTGCTGCTGCTCGACAAGGGTGAGGTCATCTCCCGGAAGACCGGAGCGGCCCCCGCGTCGGCTCTGAAGCAGTGGGTCGAGGAGAGCCTGTCCGTTCGCCGATGAACCGCCCCGCGCGAAGGGCGGAGGAAGGAGGCTCGCCATGGCGACCGCGCGGCCCGACCCTCATCTGTCGTACATCCGCTCCGTGACACCGCGCACCCCGGACGGCTGCGACGAGTGCATGCACATCGGCTCCACCTGGCTGCATCTCCGGATGTGCCTGACCTGCGGGCACGTCGGGTGCTGCGACTCCTCGCCGCTCCAGCACGCGCGGGCGCACGCCGCCACGGCCGGTCACCCCGTCATCGGGTCGTTGGAGCCGGGCGAGGACTGGCGCTGGTGCTACCTCGACAAGGCCATGGTCTGAGGTGCGCCGCTCGACCACGGAGCACGGGTCCGGGCAGCCGGACCGCGCGGCGCGGTCCGGGAGAGCCCTGGCCGGCCGGGGACCGGCCCCGGTCGGCTCCGGGCCGGCGCTCCCCCGGTCAGCGCCAGTCGGGAGTGCCCGGTGCCGGAGCGGCGAGGGTTTCGATCCTGGTCCGCAGTTCCCGCATGACGGAGACGATGCGGGCCTCGTGCTCGTCCGTGAGCCGGGTGACGGGAACCGAGCAGCTGACGGCGTCGACAGCCGGTGTGTCGTAGCGCAGGGCGAAGCCGAAGCCCGCGATACCGGGCACCGTCTCCTCGCGGTCGACGGAGTGGCCGCGCTCGCGCACCCGGGCGAGGTCCGCGAGCAGGGCGGCCCGGTCGGTGTGCGTGTTCTCCGTCAGGGCGGCCAACGGACCTACGGGGAGCGGGAGTTCCTCGTCGGGACGTTCGGCGAGCAGCGCCTTGCCGAGGGCGCCGGCGTGGGCCGGGACCCGGCGGCCGACCCGGCTGAGAGTGCGCGGGTACTCGTGGGACTCGCGGGTCGCGAGGTACACGACGTCCGAACCGTCGAGCCGCGCCAGGTGGATCGTCTCGCCGAGCGTGTCCGAGGCTTCGTCGAGGCAGGGGCGCACCGCCCGCACATGCGCGTCGCCGTCGAGATAGCCGGTACCCGTGAGCAGGGCGCGGATCCCGATGCCGTAGAGGGAGCCGGTGGTGTCGGAGCGTACCCAGCCGCAGTCGACGAGGGTCTGCAGCAGCTGGTACATGCTGCTGCGCGGCACCTCCAGTTCCGCCGCGAGTTCGTCCAGGCGGGCAGGCCGGTCGCCGCGCCCCGCGAGCAGTTCCAGCAGGGCGACCGTGCGGGACGCCGACTTCACGGCGCGGACACCTCTGCTCTCGGACATGGGCCCCATCGTAAAACCGCCTCCCCGCCCCATTGACCCGCGATGGTTCACCCACCTAACCTTCATCTGCATACATAAACGTCATCTGCATATGAGGATGAGAATGATGGCACGGTTCAGCACGGAGGCCGAGGACGTGGCGCGGCGGCTGCGGGACGGCATGGCGGGCGGGGTGCTGTCCTTCCCCCTCACGAGCTTCCGGGACGACGGGAGCCTCGATCCGGATTCGTACCGCGCCTATCTGACCGCCCAGCTCGCGACCCGGCCGGGCGCGGTCTTCCCCGCCTGCGGAACCGGCGAGTTCTTCTCCCTGGACGAGGACGAGTACCGCGCGGTCGTCGCGGCCACGGTCGAGATCGCCGACGGACGGCTGCCGGTGGTCGCGGGAATCGGCTACGGCTGGGCCCAGGCGCTGCGGTTCGCCCGGATCGCGGAGGAGGAGGGCGCGGACGCCGCGCTGGTGCTGCCGCACTACCTGATCGCCGCCCCGCAGGACGGTCTGGTGGAGCAGCTGCGCCGGATCGCCGCCGGGACGTCCCTGCCGCTCATCGCCTACCAGCGCGGACAGGTCGCCTTCGACGCCGGGAGCCTGCGCCGGATCGCGGACATCCCCACGGTCATCGGCCTCAAGGACGGCCACAGCGACCTCGACCGGCTCCAGCGCCTCACGCTCGCCGCGCCCGACGGCTTCCTGTTCTTCAACGGCGCCTCGACCGCCGAGATCCAGGCCCGCGCCTACGCCACCGTGGGTGTGCCCGCCTACTCCTCCGCGGTCCACGCCTTCGCGCCGGACATCGCGAACGCCTTCTTCACCGCTCTGCGGGACAACGACGACGAGCGGACGACCGTGTTGCTGCGGGAGTTCTACGTCCCGCTCGTCGAGCTGCGCGACCGGGTGCCGGGCTACGCCGTCTCGCTGGTCAAGGCCGCCGCCCGGCTGCGGGGACTGCCCGTCGGTCCGGTCCGGGCACCGCTCACCGACCCGGGCCCCGACGACCTCGCCGTTCTCGCGAAGATCCTCGACGCCGGGCAGCTCCTGGCCGAAGCGGCGCCCCGACCCGTCTGACCGCCCCGGCGCTCCGCCTCCGTCATCCTGCACCTCCTCCCCCAACCCACCCCGTACGCAAGGAATCCGAAGACCATGGGCATCAGCCGGCCGACCGTCACCGCGTTCTCCGTCTATCCGGTCGCGGGACGGGACTCCATGGAGCTGAACCTCTCGGGTGCGCACGGCCCCTACTTCACCCGCAACGTGGTCGTCCTGACGGACTCCGAGGGCCGTACGGGGCTCGGCGAGGTCCCGGGCGGAGAGAAGATCACCCGGACCCTGCGGGACGCCGGGCCGCTGGTCGTCGGGGCCAAGGTGGGTGACTACCAGCGCGTCCTGCGGGAGATCGGGGCCCGGTTCGCCGACCGGGACTCCGGCGGACGCGGCGCCCAGACCTTCGACCTGCGGACCACCGTCCACGCCGTCACGGCCGTCGAGTCGGCGCTGCTCGACCTCCTCGGGCAGCACCTGGACGTACCCGTGGCGGCTCTGCTCGGCGACGGGCAGCAGCGTGACTCCGTACGGGTCCTCGGCTACTTGTTCTACGTCGGTGACCCCGACCGCACGGACCTGGAGTACGTCCGCGAACCCGACGCCGGCGTGGACTGGTACCGGATCCGCCACGAGGAGGCCCTGTCCCCCGGGGCGATCGTCCGGCAGGCCGAGGCCGCGTACGACCTCTACGGCTTCCGGGACTTCAAGCTCAAGGGCGGTGTCCTGCGGGGCGCCGAGGAGGTCGAGGCCGTACGGGCCCTGAAGGACCGCTTCCCCGAGGCGCGGATCACCCTCGACCCGAACGGGGCGTGGTCGCTGCGCGAGGCGGTCGAGCTGTGCACCCCCCTGGTGGGCACCCTCGCCTACGCCGAGGACCCCTGCGGGGCCGAGGACGGCTACTCGGGGCGGGAGATCCTGGCCGAGTTCCGGCGTGCCACCGGTCTGCCCACGGCGACCAACATGATCGCCACCGACTGGCGGCAGCTGACCCACGCCCTGGCCCTGCAGTCGGTCTCCATCCCGCTGGCCGACCCGCACTTCTGGACCATGCGGGGCTCTGTGCGGGTGGCCCAGCTGTGCCACGCGACGGGACTGACCTGGGGCTGCCACTCGAACAACCACTTCGACATCTCGCTCGCCATGGTGACCCACTGCGGAGCCGCGGCGCCGGGCGCCTACAACGCCCTGGACACGCACTGGATCTGGCAGGAGGGGCTGGAGCGGCTCACCGTCGAGCCACCGCGCATCGTCGACGGGGAGGTCGCCGTCCCGGACGCCCCCGGGCTCGGGGTCCGTATCGACATGGACCGGCTGCTCGCGGCCCACGACCTCTACCGGGAGAAGGCTCTGGGGGCGCGTGACGACGCCGTCGGGATGCGCTTCCTGATCCCCGGGTGGGAATTCGACGGGAAGCGTCCGTGTCTGGTGCGCTGACGTCCGAAGCGAGGTGCGCCGGATTCCGGCCTCCCGTGCGCCGACCCCCGGCGTGCGATGCGTCCGTCTCCGGCGTCAGGTGCGGTGACCACCGGAATTTTCCCCGGGCGAAGTGGTCCGTTTCCCATTCACCCTTCCGGGGAGGGACTTCGGCCTGACAGACTTCGGAGAGTGCGCGACTTCGACATGCTTGTCATAGGATCCGGCCCCGGTGGGCAGAAAGCCGCCATCGCCGCGGCCAAGCTCGGCCGCCGGGTCGCCGTCGTCGACCGGCCCGACATGGTCGGCGGGGTGTCCATCCACACCGGGACCATCCCCTCCAAGACCCTGCGCGAGGCGGTCCTCTACCTCACCGGTCTCACCCAGCGCGACATGTACGGCCAGAGCTACCGGCTCAAGGAGGACATCACCGTCGCCGACCTGACCGCGCGCACCCAGCACGTGGTCAGCCGCGAGGTCGACGTCATCCGCAATCAGCTCTCCCGCAACCACGTCTCCCTCTTCGCCGGCACCGGCCGCTTCGTGGACGACCACACCGTCGCCGTGACCGAGGCGAACGGCAACGAACAGCTGTTGACCGCCGAGCACATCGTGATCGCCACCGGCACCCGGCCGGCCCGGCCCGCGGCCGTCGAGTTCGACGGGCGCACGATCATGGACTCGGACAACGTCCTCAACCTGGAGCGGGTGCCGCGCTCCATGGTCATCGTCGGGGCCGGTGTGATCGGCATGGAGTACGCCTCCATGTTCGCCGCCCTCGGCAGCAAGATCACGGTGGTCGAGAAGCGGTCCTCGATGCTCGACTTCTGCGACGTCGAGGTCATCGAGTCGCTGAAGTACCACCTGCGGGACCTGGCCGTCACCTTCCGTTTCGGGGAGACGGTCGCCGCGGTCGAACGCCATCCGCGGGGCACGCTCACCGTCCTGGAGAGCGGCAAGAAGATCCCCGCGGACACCGTGATGTACTCCGCCGGCCGGCAGGGCCTCACCGACGAACTCGAGCTGGACAAGGCGGGCCTGTCCGCCGACCCGCGCGGCCGGATCAAGGTCGACGAGAACTACCGCACCGAGGTGCCGCACATCTACGCCGTCGGCGACGTCATCGGCTTCCCGGCCCTGGCCGCGACCTCGATGGAGCAGGGCCGCACGGCGGCGTACCACGCCTTCGGCGAACCGGTGCACCCGATGCACGACCTCCAGCCGATCGGCATCTACACCATTCCGGAGATCAGTTTCATCGGGCGCACCGAGGACCAGCTCACCGAGGACTGCGTGCCCTTCGAGGTCGGTATCTCCCGCTACCGCGAACTGGCCCGGGGCCAGATCATCGGCGACTCGCACGGCATGCTCAAACTGCTGGTCTCCCCGGACGACCGGAAACTGCTCGGTGTGCACTGCTTCGGCACCGGGGCCACCGAGCTGATCCACATCGGCCAGTCGGTGATGGGATGCGGCGGCACGGTCGACTACCTGGTCGACGCGGTGTTCAACTATCCGACGCTCGCGGAGTCCTACAAGGTCGCCGCCCTGGACGCCACCAACAAGATCCGCCAGATCGACCAGCTCAAGGACTGACCGGCCACGGCCGGGCGGCGGGGCGGGGCGGGAACACGTCGCGCCCCGCCGTCACTCCCTCGCGCCGATCCCCTCGACCTGCGGGCCAGGGTCGGCCCCGTGGGACTCACCGGACATGGCCGGCCGGGTGCCCTCCCGGGACACGCCCGCGGGTGCCGTAGCTGTCGTCGTGCGCCCGCCGGGGATTACGGGGCAGCCCTTAGACTCGGGGCGAGGACGCGGGGAGGAACGGACACTTGAGGACAGGACCCATACGGTTCGGCATCGTGGGCAGCGGGTGGCGGGCCGAATTTTTCGTCCGGCTGGCGAGGGCACTGCCCGAGCGGCTGGCGGTGGCGGGCGTCGTGACGCGTTCGGCCGAACGCGTCGCCCAGCTGAAGGCGGAGTGGGGTGTACCGGCCTTCCGAACCGTCAGCGAACTGTGCGCCGCTGAACCGGAGTTCGTGATCCCGTCGGTCCCGTGGGAGATCACGCCGCAGGTCGTACAGGAACTGGTCGAGCGTGAGGTGCCGGTCCTCGCCGAGACTCCGCCGGCGCCCGACGTACGCGGCCTTCGGGACTTGTGGGATGCCGTGGGAGGCGCGAAACGCGCCGGGGGCGGCGGACTCGTCCAGGTCGCGGAACAGTACCCCCTGATGCCCGGCCACGCCGCTCGCATGGCCCTCGTACGCGAGGGCGTGATCGGCAAGGTCACGTCCGTCCAGGTGTCCTCGACGCACATGTATCACGCGATGTCGCTGATCCGGCACACGCTGGGTGTCGCCGGCGGGCCCGTCACCGTGACGGCTCGGGCCTTCACCGCCCCGCTCGCCGATCCGCTGTCCCCCGCCGGCTGGTCGGACGATCTCACGCCCAAGGACGCCGTCAACACCCTCGCTCTCCTGGACTTCGGCGGGGCCCGCACGGGCCTGTACGACTTCACGGACAACCAGTGGTGGAATCCGCTGCGCGCCCGACGGATCGTGGTACGCGGCTCGCTCGGCGAGATGGTGGACGACACGGTGGTACGGATGGCCGGTCCGCGCACACCCGTGGAGTCCCCGCTGATGCGCCGCCGGACCGGGACGGATCTCAATCTCGAAGGAGCGGAGGTGCACCACATCTCGTTCGACGGACGGGTGGTGTGGCGCAACGACTATCTGGGCGCGAGTCTGTCCGAGGACGACCTCGCCGTGGTGGACCTGCTGTGCCGTACGGGGGCATGGGTCCGGGACGCCGGCCCCGAACCGTATCCGCTGGCCGAGGGCTGCCAGGATCATCTGCTGGCGTTGGCCATCGAAGAGTCGGCGCGTACGGGAGCGCCGGTGACGACCGCGGTGGAGGCGTGGGCGGCACGCTGATCCCTGGCCTTCAAAGCGTGGTGTCGTAAAGCTGACGGATGGCGATCTCGGCAGCGACGTCTCGTCGGCCGATGTCCCTGGCGCCTCGTGCCGGCGGCCGGTGCCTCGTGCCGGCGGCGTCACGGCCCGAGGCCCAGCAGCCGTGACAGATTCCCTGGGCGCCGGGCACCATGGTGTGGTCCGTTCGTTCGATCGACGATGGGGCATCCGTCTCCGTCCATGGGTTCCCCAGCACCCTGATCCGGCTGCATCCGACTGGTCTGGGCGGGCCGGATCAGGGTGAACGTACCGTCAGTCCTCCAGGCGGACCGGCATCAGGATCGAGAAGGTGCCCTCGTCGTCGGGCCGGCGGATAGCGATCGGCGTCGTGGAGGTGCCGAGCTCCAAAATCAGTCGGTCCCTGGCCCCGGCGGTCAGCGCGTCCAGCAGGAACTCACGGTTGACGGCGACGCGGTTCGGGTCCTCGACACCCTCAGCGCAGAGGGTCACGGTGCCGCCATCCTCCACCCTGAGCATGCTGAGGTCGTACGCTCCGGTTTCTCCGGACCGGACCGGACCGGTCTCCAGAGCCTTCCGGAAAGCCGCCACCTCGACGACGGCGCGGCGCCCTGCGACCTGCGGGAGGAGACGACGGTAGTCGGGGAAGTCGTGGTCGAGGCACTGACCGGCTGCCTGCGTGCCCCCAGCCTCCAGTGCCACGCGGTCACCGTCGACGGAGAGCCGCACGGGTCCCTCGCCGTCCAATAGCGCCCGCATCGCGTCGGCGAGCGGGGTGGGCACGATGACCTGCACTCGGCTCCCGTCGTGCCCGGCGATACCGACCTGCGCGACGGCCATTCGGTACCGGTCGGTGGTCACGACGTGAAGGCTCTCACCCTCGATGTCGAACAGGACCCCGCCGAGCATCGGCAGCTCCGGGTCGGTGCTCGCCGCGAAACGAACCGCGTCCACCGCGGCTGCCAGTCGGGGCGCGGTGATGGACAGCCGGACGGTGGCGATGCGGAGCGAAGTCATGACATTCTCCCTGTGATCGAGTAGGGCTCGGAGCGCGGAGAACTCGCTGCGGGCATCGGACAGTCCCTGCTCGAGGCGGCGCAGGTGCGCCTTCAGCAGTTTCCGGACCAGATCGGTGTCCGCGCCGGACCAGCTGGCCAGCACCAGCCGGATGTCCGCCAGCGGCATCCCTGACCGGCGCAAGCGGGCCAGCAGCCGGGCCTCTTCGAGCTGCTCGGGTTCGTACCAGCGGTAGCCGCTCACCGGATCCACCCAGGCCGGGACCAGCACTCCGGCACGGTCGTAGAACCGCAGGGCGCTCACACCCAGGCCGCTGTCGCGGGCCATCTCGCCAATGCTGCGCATGTCGTTCTCCACACCCAGCACTCTGGACCCTGCACAAGGTCGAGGGTCAACCCGGTTCCGGAACCGATCGTGCGGCGGTCCCGCCACCGTCAGCGGTGCAGGGGCCGCCGTCCCGCGTGCTCGTCCCGCCTGTGTCAGGTGTCCTGGGCCTGGTCGAGAGGTGGTGTGCCGTGGGTGTGGAAGGACTCGATGGTCTTCAGGCCCCATGCCTGGCCCTTGGCCCGCTCGGCCTCGGTCCAGGTGATCAGCGGCCAGTCGGGGGCCAGGACGAGCCGGGTGAGCGGGTTGCAGAGTTCGACGCGGTTGCCGCCCGGCTCGTAGACGTACAGGAAGAACGTCTGCTGGATGGCGTGCTTGTGCGGGCCCGTCTCGATGAACACGCCGGTGTCGAGGGCGAGGTCCGCGGCGCGCAGGATGTCCTCACGGGTGTCGGTCGCGAACGCGATGTGGTGCAGCCGCCCGCGCGAGCCCGTCCGGTCCTCCGTGTAGACGACGTCGTACGACTTGTCCGTGAACGTCAGCCACTTCGCGGCGATCCGGCCGGTGTCGAGGCGGATCTGCTCGGTCGGCCGGGCGCCGAGCAGGCGGTGGTGGAAGTCGGCGTTGGCGGCGACGTCGGCCGCGAGGTAGTTGACGTGGTCCAGACGACGTACGCCCACGCCGTGGCCTGGCTTGGCCTGGGGCTGGTTCTTCAGGCCCGGCCTGAGCCCGTCCGGGGCCCGGTACCACTCCGACTCCCAGTACAGGGCGACCTCGTGGCCGTCGGGGTCGCTGGTGACGTACAGCGGGCCGAGGCCCGGCTCGTCCTCGGTCCAGCGGCCCGCGTGGCCCGCCGTCTCCAACTCCCCGACCCTGCGCCGCAGGGCCTCCTCGCTGGAGGCACGCAGCGCGGTGCGGCGCAGGCCCGAGGTCTCGTGCGCGGTGAGGACCAGGCTGTGGTGCTCGTAGTCGTCCCAGGTCCGCAGGTAGACCGAGTCGCCGTGCCTGCCGTTGACCGTCAGGCCCAGGTAGTCGGTGAAGAACCGCAGACTTCCGTCCAGGTCCGGGGTGAGCAGTTCGACGTGCCCGAGGTGGGCGATGTCGCCAAGGGGCGGGGCCATCCAGGCCTCCTCACAGGTGGGCTGCGGCTGCGGCCGGCCGGGCGAAGACCGTGCCGTCGAAGATCTTTCGTGCGGTGCGGACTACGACGGTGCGCCGGGCCACCGGGGTGGCGCCGGCGGCGCGGTGGTCGAGGGCGGCCTCGATGTCGAGGAATCCCGTGGGGTGCTCGATACGCAGCAGGTCCCCGTGGGCGGGCAGCCGGGCGATGCCCTCGCCCACCCCGCCCCCGACGCGCAGGCCCGCGGCGACGCCGGCGGCGCCCAGCACGCCGATCGAGGGGTGGCAGCGCACCGGGATGAAGGTACGGGTCATGACCGCGCCCCCGTGCAACGGCGGGGCGAGCAGGCTGAGTTTGGGAACGGTGGCCGCTTCCACGTCACCGAGGCCCATCAGCTTCCCGGCCTCGAGCCGGATCGCCCGCAGTCGCCCGGCGAGCGCGTGGTCCACCTCCAGCTCCCCGGGTTCCTCGTATCCGGTGACGCGCAGGGCGGCCGCGGCGATCAGTACGGTCGGCATCCCGTTGTCGACGCAGGTCACCGGAGTGCCGGCCGCGGTGTCGCGGACGCGCCCGGTGGGCAGCAGCGGACGGGGTCCCGGCGGGAACTCGACCATCACCGGGGCGGCGGTGCCCGGCACGCCGGAGATCTCGGCCGTACCGGTGTAGTCGACGCGCCCGCCGGGTGTGGCGAAGGCGGCGACGGCGAGGTCCCCGGAGTTGACCATGCGGATCCGTACGGAGGTCCGCTCCTCCCCGGCCCGGACCAGTCCGCGTTCGACGGCGAACGGGCCGACCCCGGCGAGCAGGTTGCCGCAGTTCTGCCGGTCGGAGACCTCGGGCCGGTCGACGCCGACCTGGAGGAACAGGTAGTCGACGTCCGTTTCGGGGCCGGCCGACGCGGAGATCACGGCCACCTTGCTGGTCAGCGGGTGCGCTCCGCCGAGGCCGTCGGTCTGGCGCGGGTCGGGGCTGCCCATGACCCGCAACAGCAGATCGTCGCGTGCGCCGGGAACGGGCGGGAGATCGTCGGCCAGGAAGTAGGCGCCCTTCGAGGTGCCTCCGCGCATGAGCATGCAGCGCACCTCCTCGCCCGCGCTCATGACCCGGTTCCGTCGCGGACGTCGGGGGCGCACTCCTCGTAGGACCGGTACCGCACGCCCAGTTGCGCGAGGGTCTCACGCAGACCGTAGCGGTCCAGGCTCAACTGGCCCCCGGTGAAGGCGGTTCGGGTGGCGTCCTCCTTGGCGGCGCGCGCCTCGGCCGCTCTGACGGCCGCGCCTGCCTGCTCGCGGGGCACGCACACCACGCCGTCGTCGTCGGCGACGACGACGTCCCCCGGCCGGACGATCTGGCCGCCCAGCACGACGGGTACGTTCACCGAGCCGGCCGTGGCCTTGACCGTGCCACGGGCGCACACCGCGGTCGACCACACGGGGAAGCCCATGGCGCGCAGGCCGGCCGTGTCGCGTACCCCGGCGTCGATGACCAGGCCGCGCACCCCGCGGTGCTGGAGCGCGGTGGCGAACAGGTCGCCGAACATGCCGTCGGTGGAGGGCGAGGTGGTGGCGACGACGAGGATGTCGCCCGGCGCGCACTGCTCGACGGCCGCGTGGATCATGAGGTTGTCGCCGGGCCGGCACAGTGCGGTGACCGCGTTGCCCGCGACGCGTACGTCCTGCTGGATGGGCCGGAAGCCGGGGCCGAGGCTGCCGCGGCGGCCCATGCCCTCGTGCACCGTGGCCACGCCGTGGCCGGCGAGCGCCTCGACGTCCTCGGCGTGCGCGCGCGGCGGATTGGTGATGATCAGACCGCTCACGCCAGTTCCTCCGTGACCTGTGGGTAGGGGCGCATGTAGGCCTCGCCGTAGGTGGTGTGGGGCAGGCCGAGGTTGGGACCCGCGTTGCGCCTGAGCTGTACGCCGCGTCGCTTCCCCAGGTCGGTGTAGTACTCCCACAGGTGCTGTTGGGTGGCCAGGCACTCCATGGCCGCGCGCTTGGTCTCCCACACCGGGGTGATGTCGAGGAGGACCTCCGGCCTGAAGCCGCACATCTCCGGCTGGTGCGGCTCGAAGAAGAACACCGGAGGGGCGCCGATGACCTCGCCGTCGGACGGGTACCCGATGGCCTGGGCCAGGACGCGCGCGTCCAGCGCCATCCGCGCGGCGGCCGGGTGGTCGCCGTTGTAGGGGTCGTCCCGGGGGTGGGTCAGCACCACGTCGGGCCGGGTGTCGCGATAGATCCGTACGAGACGGTCGGTCAGGTCCTGGGTCACCGGCAGGGGGTAGTCGCCGGCGTCGAGGAAGCGGACCTCGGCACCGAGCACCGCGGCCGCCGCCTCGGCCTCGGTACGGCGTATCTCCTTGATCTCCGCCAACTTCCTGCCCTCGCGCCAAGCTTGGGCGGACTCACCGCGCTCCCCGTAGGTGAGACACGCGAGGGTCACCTTCTCTCCTCGGGAGGCGGCCAGGGCGATGGCTCCTCCGGCCCGCCAGACGAAGTCCCCGGCGTGCGCGGTGATGACGAGCGTCGATCGTGGGGTGGTGGGCGCCTTGCCGTGCGTCATGGCTCACATCTCCTTGGTGGACAGGCCGGTCGGCCCACCTCCGAGACGTCATTGGCGCAGTGCGTCGATGACTCCCGCGAGGTGGCCGCGGACGGCCGCTTCGGCCGCCTGCGGGTCCCGGGCCCTGATCGCCTCGATCATGGCCAGGTGCTCGCTCAGGGACTGCTGGGGACGTCCGGGCCTCAGCGCGAGCTGGAAACGATGGCGCACCAGTTGTCCGTTGAGCCGCTCCAGCAGTTCCACGGCGACCCGCTGGCCGGAGAACTCCCTGATCCGGGCGTGCAGTTCGTGGTTGAGCCCGGAGTAGACCAACGGCTCACCGTCGGCGACCGCCTTCGACATCGCCGTTCCCAGGCCGGCCAGTTCGGTGAGCTGGTCCTCGGTGGCCGCGACGGCCGCCTTGGCCGCGCACAGGCCTTCGAGGGCCATACGGCATTCGGTGATGGCCACCGCTTCCTCGACCGTCACCACCCGCACCCGCGAACCGCGGTTGCGGATCCGCTCGACGAGTCCCTCCGACTCCAGCTCGATCAGCGCGGCCCGGACGCTGGCCCGGGTGACGTCGAACCGTTCGGCGAGTTCGTTCTCCACGAGCCGTTGGGCCGGCGCCATCTCGCCCAGCAGGATGGCCTGCCGCAGCTGTGCCAGTACGTGCTTCCTGGCCTGCTCGCCGGTGCCCGGACGGGCTTCCTTCGGCATCGTGCCCTCCCTGAGTGAGTGCCTGTCGAACGTAAATCCAGGCCGAGAAGATTGTCAACAATTTTGTCCGGTATGTTGCCGACACGCGCTGCGGGCGCTGCGGTCAGCCGTCACCGCGGCCTCGAACCGGCCCAAGCGTCCCATGGGTGCGGTGCGGTTCCGCGTCGGCCGGACGGGACCGATCCGCGGATCCGGTGCGCGCTCCGACCGCCGACCAGCACGTGGCACGGGCGCCGTCCGCAGGCGGGCTCGGGAGCGACGTCCGCACAGTGAGACGCGTACCGCGGGGGGTTTCCGGAAAACACATGAGCCCCGCTCTCCGAATCGGAGAGCGGGGCCGTATGGAGCGCCGGGCAGGCCTTGCACCTGCATCTCCCCGCAGGAAGCGGGGCGTCTTTCCTTGGACCACCAACGCCGGGCCCGCTACCGGAGATCCGGCCGCGTGCTCAAGATCGACTATAGCGGAGAAGCGCCGCGGGACACAACGCGGCCGCGGCGGCGGCCCGTTCCCCCGCGGGGCTGTCGCCGGACCGGCGACGTTCGGGTGGCGCTCAGCCCGCGTGACGCGTGACGGTGAAGGTCGACGCCTTCGCCGAGAACGTCGTGCCGTGGTCCTTGGCGGTGACGAGGACCGCGATGTACCACGTACCGGCCGGGACGTCGGCGGCGTCCTTCCCGTCGACCGGAGACCGGTAGGCGCACACCGAGGTGGTCGCCGAGGAAGCCTTGCACGTGGCGCTCTCGACGTACGCCATCTCCGACGCCTTGGGCGCCAGGTGCGAACTCCTCGGCCAGGCCAGGACCTTCACGCTCCTGATGCCCGAGTCGTCGGACACGGAGGTGGTGAAGGTGAAGGTATGGGTCCCGCCGTTCCCGAGGACCACCGGGTCCGAGGAGGACTTCCCGATCACCGGATCTCCCGTCCGTCCGGCCGCGTCGGCGGTTCCGACGAGGGCGACGGTGGCAGCGGCGCCGCCACCCAGGACGACGGCACCGGCGAGTGCGGACACGACGAGGCGCTTGGACATGTGATTCCCCCATGACGAGAAGGCCGACGGACCGACCACCGCACACGCGGGGCCGGTTCGGCACGACGCACACCAAGTCCCTTGAACGGAACCAGAGCTGACGGTCAATCAGCGTGCGATGTTCGTCGTGCCGTGTGAGGTCCATGGTGTGGGCCACCGGGGTCGCCGGGCATGAGTACGGCTACTCAACCCGCCTCGGTCCGCTCCCGTGAGTACCTCGCTCCGGCGAATCGGCGGGCGGGTTCCGCACCACGCGGTGGTTCCGGCCTCGCGACAAGCGGCCGGCCCGGTCCTCGCACCGTGCGAGGACCGGGCCGGCCGTCACTCTGTCCGCCCCGGGTGCTTCGTCAGCCCTGGCGGGCCTTGAAACGCGGGTTCTTCTTGTTGACGACGAAGGTCACACCGCGCCGGCGGACCACCTGGGCGCCGGGCTTCGACTTCATCGAGCGCAGGGAATTACGTACCTTCACAGCTCTGTTCTCCTTCTCCTGGGCAGGCGGGCCCGCGGTCAGTGCCGCGGCGCGGCCGCGCGGCCGTAGCGGCGCTCGAAGCGCTCCACCCGGCCGGCGCTGTCCACGACCCGCGCGTTCCCGGTGTGGAACGGATGACTGGCCGACGAGATCTCGACATCGATCAGCGGGTAGGTGTTGCCGTCCTCCCACTCGATCGTCCTCGACGAGCGCGCCGTCGAACGTGTCAGGAACGCGACGTCCGCGGCCCGGTCACGGAAGACGACCGGCCTGGATTCGGGATGAATACGGGGCCTCATGCGTGTTGCCTCCTTGCCACTGCCCACCCGGCCACGCCGGGGTCGATTCAGCGTTCCTCGCGGAACGGAACGTGCTCACCCGCCACCCGGTCGTACTTGCGCAGGACGAGCCGGTCGGGGTCGCTGAGACGGTTCTTGCGCGTCACGTAGGTGACGCCGGTCCCGGCCGTCGACCTCAGCGTGACGACGGGACGCGCACTGCTGCGTGCCATGAGGTCCTCCTTCCGCCCGCACCGCGAGGATCTTGACTCGCGCATGCCAGCTACGTGGGGTGTAACAGCGACCCCCCTCATCGCATTCCCGCCGTGCCGGGCGCACCTGGGGCCGGGGCCGGTCAGGCGAACCTGGCGCTGGGGACCGGGCCGGTCGAGGTCAGCCGGGCCCGGTCGCCCCGGAGCCAGGAGCCGTGCACCGCCGCCACGAAGTCGGTGATCGCGCCGAGCGGGTCCGCGGGCGTTTCGCCGTCGCCCTCCCCCGGGGACGGATCGGCTCCCACGATCTCGGCGGCGATCCGTTCCGCCGGCCGGTCGTCGGCCGCCCCACGTTCCACACCGCCGTCGTCCCCCGCACCGAGCTGCGGGCCCCACGGAGCGACGACCGACTGGTGCAGCAGCGTGACACTGTCGGCGGTGACCACCGGGGCGTCGGTCCAGTTGCTCGCGTGTTCGTGCAGCACCTGTCCCGGGGCGCGGTCGAAGAGCTGCCCCAGGATCTCGGGGCCCCCGTCGGCCTCGGCCGCCCCGTTCAGGTCGTACGCGACCACGACGGTGTCCTCCCGTCCCGGAGCGAAGGGCTCCGCGGGAAGGCCGAGCACCTCGGCGGCGGCCAGACCGAGGATCCGGCTGTCGCGGTCGGGCAGGAGCGACACCGACCGGGGGCGCACCTCGGCGGCGTCCAGCAGCGCCCTCAGCCGCAGCAGACCCTCCAGGCACTGGCCGTAGGAGTCCTGCAGCCACGCGTACCGGCCGGTCATCCCGGCGCCGAAGCCGAACGGCGAGAGCGTGCCGAGGATCGTGCCGCCCATCACGAACTGCCAGCCGCGCAGGTCGGTCACGTCGAGCGGGCTCACCGGCTCCGCGCTCGCGGCCCGCTCCAGCATCCGGCGCTGCCGGTCACGCGTGGGCACCCACCGAGGGTCCGTCGGGTCCGGCAGCAGCGCGTGCTGGCGCCTCGCCAGCGGGAGGTCACCGGACATGATCGCGTTGTAGACGAGGAGGTAGCGGTCCGGCCACTGTGCGAAGTCGTCCTCGTACCGTGTCAGCACCTCGACGGCCTCGCCGTGCCGGCCCTCGCGCTCGTACGCGGACACGAGCTCACGCATCACCATCAGGGCGCCCGGGTTTCCGCGCACCGCCTCACGCAGGGCGGGTATCGCCAGGGCGGAGAGCCCGCGTTCGACACAGGCGTACCCGAAGTCGTAGAGCGCCTGCCCCTTCCCGGGATCCGCGGCCAGCGTCGCGGCGGCCTCCCGGAGGTCGTCGAAGCCGGCCATTCCCGCGGCCCGGCCGGCCACGAGCGCCGTCTCCGCGAGCGGCAGGGTCTCCGCGCCCTGCTTCACGAGCCGCAGGGCGCCGGGTATGTCCCCGGCGTCCAGGCACTCCCAGGCCTTCAGCAGGTCGGCGGACTTCGGTCGGCGGTTCTTGCGAGAAAACATGCTGGAGATCATCTCCGGGCGGGCCCGGCGCTCTCAACCTCTTTGTTCCTGCCGTCCGTCCCTGCCGAGGTTCCGGGACGCCAGGGTCGGCGGTCCCCTGTCCCCCCTGCCCCCCCCCCTGTCCCCACTGTCCCCGGCACGGGATCAGCCGGATGTCGCCACGCCTGCCCCTCCCGCGCGCCGGTCACGGTCGTACACCGCACTGTCACCACTCTTCCGTGGGGCCGTGACCGTCGTCCCCGTGGGGCTCGCGGTCGCCCGCCACGGACCCTGTGGATGACATCCGAGCGGCCCGGCGGTAAACGCCAGACCGCGCCACCCCTTCCGAAGAATAGAAATATCTACCAGCATGAACACGCCGGGTCGGCGCCCGGGTGCGGTCCCGCATCCGGGTGTCGCTTCGCACACGCCCGAACAGCCTGTGAGGACGCGGGAGTTGGTCATGCCGGATGCAGCGTGGAGGCAAGCTGTCGAGTGGCTCGCGGCGGCGGCCTCGGACCCTCGGGCCTGCAAGCGGGAATGGGATCAGGAGCCGGGAACCGCGCTGTTGGAGGCCGGCCGGTTCTGGGACGTCCTCAGCGTTCCCGAGCAACTCGGCCTGCTCGCCCTGGACATCCTGTGGAACGACCCCCCGCACGCGCCGGGCCCGACCCTGGTGGACACCGCGGCCCGCCGCGTGGGCTTCTTCCTGGCACCGGACCCCGAGAGCCGCTGGGTCGGATCCGGTATCCGTTATGCCTGCAAGGGATCGTGGGTCGCCGTGCCCCCGCCCTACCGCTCCGCGGGGTTCCTGGAGTGGCTCATCCCGCCGGACGGCACCGGGGAGCTCCATTCGGCCGCCTCCCTGGAGCTGGCCCTGCAGCAGGCCAACGGGACCCTCGCCGTCCTGGCACCCTCGCGGGAGTGCTGAGACACCGGAGGAACAGCGGGGGTCAGCGGCCCGGAAGACCGCGCGGTACGGGGACGGCGGGCACCTGCTCGCCCTCTTCCTTCCCCGGGGCCCGCTCCGTGCGGGCGTCCGACGGCCGGGAGGGGGGTCCCACCGGCCGGCGGACCGCTCGGGAGCCGGCCGGACACAGCTCGCTCTCCGACGGGTCGGGGGCGGCGAAGGAGGCCCACAGCACCTCGAAGACCTCGCGGCGCTCCGGGACCGTACGGCCCTTGGCCCGCCATTCCGCGACCAGTTGGGCGTAGATCGGCGGGTGCGTCGGGTGGCCGGCCGCCGGCTCGGCGTGGGGCCGGCCGGCGAAGTCCTCCTCCGGACGGCGCCGCCGGGCCGTGTGTGTGCTGTCCATGACGGAGCAACGGCTACGCGTGCGCCGGTGGTACGCGCCCGTCCGTCCGCTCACCGGGTCGGGTGAGGGCGCCGCCCATTTGGAGTCATGCCTCGGTAGCACAGTAGGACAAGCATCTTCCCGCATCGTCGAGGCGCCGCTCCGACGGCCGAGACACCCCCCACCTCGCCGGAACGCCGTCCGTACCGGCGGGGCGGTACGTGCGCCGCCCCACCGGTGGGGCCGGGTCGTACGGCCCGGTCCCACCCGTACGACCCGGCCGCGCAGGCCCGGCCCCGCCTGTACGACCCGGCCGCGCAGGCCCGGCCCCGCCTGTACGACCCGGCCGTACAGTCCAAGGCCCCGTCGTCCGTCCGTCTCAGTTCCGCGCGCCGGACACGACGGCCTCGGCCTCCGTGCTCGGCGGGTCGGAGACGGCGCGGGCGCCGGGCATACGTCCGGTCCGCCGGGCCGGCACGAGGAGGGCGGCCAGCGCGGCGCCGAGGCAGAGCAGGGCGAGCAGGCTGAACCCGTGGGTGTAGCCGGAGCCGTAGGGCAGGCCCGAGGGCTGGAGGCGGCCGGTCACCAGGACGCTGGTCACGGCCGCGCCGATCGATCCGCCGATGGTACGGATGTTGGCGTTCATCCCGGTCGCGGCGCCGGTCTGCTCGGCCGGCACACTGCCGACGATCAGGTTGGCCATCGAGGCGAAGGCCAGTCCGATGCCGAGGCCGAAGACACCCGCGGCGAAGGCCACCTGCCACTGCTGGTCGTGCCAGGCGGCGAGGAATCCGCAGGCCACGGCGCCGAGCGCGGCACCGGTCGTGAGCAGCCTCTTGGCGCCCAGCACCGGCTCCAGCCGGCCGCTCAGCACGCCCGAGCAGAACATCGCGATCAGCATCGGCAGCATGAGCAGTCCGGCCCCGGTCACGCTGGCCCCGAAGCCGTAGCCCGCGGAGCGGGGGGTCTGCACGAAGCCGGGCAGGAAGGACCAGATCGCGTACATGCCGGCGCCGAACAGCAGGGCGGCGGCGTTGGTGGTCCACACCGCGGGCAGCCGCATGACGTTCAGGTCGATCAGCGGGCTGCTGGAGCGGGCCTCGGCGTACAGCCACAGCGCGAAGAGCACCACGGCGGCGACGAACAGGCCGATCACCCGGTCCGATCCCCAGCCCCAGTGGGTCGCCTGGCTGAGCGGCAGCAGCAGGGCCACCAGCCAGCCGGAGAGCAGTACGGCGCCGAGCCAGCTGACGCGCCCCTCGGCGCGCTTCGGGGACTCGGGAACACAGCGCAGCGCGATCAGGGTGGTCACCGCGACCACGCCGACCGGCAGCCAGAACAGCCACTTGTAGTCGAGGGCCGACACGATGGGACCGGCCGCCACCAGGCCGACGCCGCCGCCCGCCGCGATCACGGCGGACAGGTTGCTGATGCTCGGGCCGACCTCGGCCGCGGTGAACTCGTCCCGGATGATGCCGAAGGACAGCGGGAACAGTGCGCCGCCTATGCCCTGGACGACCCGGGCGATGATCAGTACGCCGATGGAGGGCGCGAGCGCGGCGAGCAGACAGCCGAGCGTCACGGTCACGAGGACGGCGACAAGGGTGCGCTTCTTGCCGACGAGGTCCCCGACCCGGCCGAGGATCGGGGTGAAGACGGACGCGGACAGCAGGTACGCCGTCATCACCCAGGTCACGGTGGACTGCGAGGTGTGCATCGCGTGCTGGACGGTCGGCAGGGCCGGCGCGATCAACGACTGGAGCATGGAGAACACCCCCGCGCCGGTCGCGAGGACCGCGAAGGTGAGGCGGGTGGACTTCCTGGGCATGGAAAAGCCTCTCGGAACAGGATGCGGCCGTGGTCGTACGGCAGGGATGGCCGACGGGCGGCCGTGAGCGTGGGGCGAGCGCACGGAGCGGTCGCGGGGGAGAGAAGGGACGGACGGGCGGCGCGGGCGGCACAGGGCCCACTGCCCGTCAACAGGGGGCACGGGCACGTCGTCGTCGCGTGCGGCCGCACGCAACGACGGGAACGTAGCCCCGACTGCTAAAGTGGAGGTATACCTCCACTGTACCGGAGGCTCACCTCCGGTACAACCTCTTCGCTGCCGGGAGGCACTCGTGACGGCCCAGCCGCTCTCCATCAGCGGGATCGTGGCGTCCCAGCGTCCGCACCGAAAGGACGCCGCTCGCAACTACGACGCCCTGCTGGCCGCCGCGCGTGAGGCGTTCGCGGAGAAGGGCGCGGAGGCGTCCCTGGAGGACATCGCCCGTCGTGCGGGGGTGGGCATCGGCACGCTCTACCGGAACTTCCCCACTCGCCGCCATCTCTTCGAGAGCGTCTACGCGGACGAGGTGGACGCCCTGTGCCGGATGGCGCGGGACGTCGCCACCCAGGAACCCTGGGCGGCGCTGACCTCGTGGCTGCGCCGGTTCGTGGACTACACCGTGACCAAGCGGGCCATCCGTGAGGCGCTCGACAACGAGTCGGAGATCTTCCTGGCCTGCCGGGACTCGATGTACCAGGCGGGCGGACCGCTGTTCGAGCGGGCGCAGAAGGCCGGCGAGGCCCGCACGGACATGGACTTCGACGACCTCCTGCGCATGGTCGCCGGGATCACTTCGACGAACTTCCTCGACGACGCCCAGCGCGACCGCGTCCTGACCGTCGCCCTCGACGGCGTCCGCGCCGCACACTGACGAGGCGACAGATCCGTTCGACCGTACGGAACCGCCCTCCGCACCTCCTCTTACCGTCCAGTAATATCTCGCGGAGGCCCCAGGAGGAGGAACCGTGCCACGGTCGGAACGCTCAGCCCTGTTGCTCGCCGGTCTGCTGGCGACCGCGGGGGTCGGTCACTTCGTGACACCCAAGCAGTTCGACGCGACGATTCCGCGCGCTCTGCCGGGATCGCCCCGCACCTGGACGTATGTGAGCGGGGCCGCCGAACTGGCGCTGGCCGCCGGGGTGGCGCTGCCCCGGACACGGCGTGCCGCCGCGCTCGCCACGGCCGCGTTCTTCGTCGGGGTGTTCCCCGCCAATGTGCAGATGGCCGTGGACTGGCGTCACCGTCCCGCGCCGCTCAAGGCCGCGGCACTCGCCCGGCTTCCGTTGCAGGTACCGCTGGTGCTGTGGGCACGCGGCGTCGCGAGGAGTGGGGAGGGCCGGTCATGACACGTACGGTCGAAGTGGGCGACAAGGTGGAGGACTTCGTCCTCCCCGACGAGACGGGCACGGACCGGCGGCTGTCCGAACTGCTCGACGACGGACCGGTGGTGGTGTTCTTCTACCCCGCCGCCCTCACGGCGGGGTGCACCGCCGAAGCGTGCCACTTCCGCGATCTGGCAGCCGAGTTCGCCGCCGCCGGCGCGCGGCCGGTGGGCATCAGCGGTGACACCGTCGACCGGCAGCAGGAGTTCGCCGGGCGCAACGGCCTGGGCTTCCCGCTGCTGTCCGATGTCGACGGGACGGTCCGCGAACGGTTCGGCGTCAAGCGCGGCTTCTCGCTGGCCCCGACCAAGCGCGTCACCTTCGTCATCGGCCGGGACCGTACGGTCCTGGAGGTCGTCCGCAGCGAACTGCGCATGAGCGCCCACGCCGACCGGGCCCTCGCCGCGCTGCGCGCCGACAAGGGCTGAGCCGCGCGGGCGCCCCGCTTCAAGGGCCCTTCGCACAGGCCCGTTCGCGTGAGGTCAGCAGCGGGCCGAGGCGGGCAGTCCCGCGTGGTCGTCCCCTTGCAGGAACACGACGTTGACGAAGCCGGCGCCGGTGTCCTTGTCGCCCAGGACGTGGATCCAGACGCCGCTCGTCCCCCCGTTGCCGGCCACGACATCGCCCATGAGCCAGCAGTCGGCGGGGTAGGTGTGGCCGGCGCGCAGCGACCCCCTGCGCGGGTACGAGGTGCTGGGACCGGCGTAGACGGACGTGTCCGTACGGGCTGTGACCGTGTACGTGTCGGAGGCAACGGTTCTGGTGTGCTCGGCCCGCGCCGCCGAGGCGGCCGGGGCCATCAGGAGTCCGAGTGCGAGTGCGGCACCGGCGACGGCTGCGCGGGCCGTGAGCCGCCTGGTCGGCATGCGGGTCTCCCGGCTCAGCACTGGTTGGAGGCGGGCAGGTTGGCGTACTGGTCGCCCTTGAAGTAGACCGCGCTGCTGTAACCGTCGGCGAACCCGATCCAGATGTCGTTCGTGTAGCCGTGGTCCGTGACGGTCTGGCCGTGCGTCCAGCAGTAGGCCTGGTAGGACCGGCCCGCGGTCAGGGTGGCCAGAAAGGCGCTGTCCTTGGTCGGCAGCTGGCGGACGTTGACGTTCTCGTACGGCACGACGGTGTACGACTGCTCGGCGGGCGCGGCCTGCGCGGCGGCGGCCATGCCCGCCGGGGCGAGGAAGGCGAGTGTCGCGGCGCAGGTGGCGACGACTGCCGGGATACGGCGCATGAGAGATCCCCCTGTGGGTGGTGGTTCGTTGTCGAACACCGCCACAGTGGGTGCCGCGGCCGGCGGGCGGCAACGGCTTTCCACCCTGGTCGAAGTGACCGCGCGGACACCGGACATGGAGCCCGGGTGTACTCCCGTCGACCCCTCGGTGGTCGGCGGACGTCCATCCGCCAGAGTCCGTGATCTTGCTCCCCGGGTGGCCGCCGTGGTGGTTACGCTCCCGAGCGGATGGATCCGATGGGGCTGGGTTGCCACCCCGCGACGGGGACGGCTCACAGTGCGCAGGCAGCGGCAGACGTCGGGCGGAAACGGCGGTGCGGGCGACCACGGCCGAGGGCCGGTCGGTGCGGAAACCTCCGCCAGGAGCGGCGGCGAAACCCCGGCGGCGCGCCCGCCGTCCGCGACGACGGCCCCCGGTATGACTCCCCAGACTCTGCTGGCCCTGCAGAGGTCCGCGGGGAACGCCGCGACGGCGCGCGCACTGCGCGGGCGGTCCCCGGCGCTCGAAGGCCTGGCCGGATCCGGGCTTCCTCCGCGTGCCGGGCCCGCCGTCCCGGCCACGGTCGAGGAGCTGCCGGAGAGCGGAGCCGCCACCAAGCTGCCCACGGTGCTGCCCGCCCTCCGTGAGGAGGACGAGACCGGGGAAGGAACCGAGACCGGGGAAGGAACAAGGACCACTCCCCCGCGGCCCACCACGGCACGTTCGGGCCGCCCGGCGCGTCGGCCGGGACCCCCGCCGTCCGGCGCCGCCCCGGCCACGGCCCATGTGCCCCTCGGACTGCCCCCGTATCTGCGGGAGTTACGGGCTCCGGGCCTCTCCACGGCGTACCGGCTGACCGGGCACGAGTTCGTCTCCACCACCCTCGGGACGATCGTCGGACGCTCCGACGGCACGGTGGCGGAGATCCGCGAGGAGCTGGCCGGGCGCCCCGAGACGTTCTACGGGCAGGGCCGCTCCTTCACCGTCGAGGGACCGGAGGGGAAGGGGTGGTACGACGTCACCGTCACCGTCTCCCGGGACAGCGCCGACCTGCCCGAGACCTTCGTCTCCCCCGGGGCGGCGAAGGCGCGGGCGGCCGCGGCCGAACAGGCCGAGTCCATGGCCGCCCTCCATGCCAGGGTGGAGAGCGCCGGGACCACGGGCAAGGAGCGGGCCGACGACCACGACGGCCACGGCAGCTCCGCTCCCCGCACGGAGCCCGGCCCCCGGCAGGCGGCCCAGGCCGTGCGCCTGGCCGAGGGAGCCGGCGTCAAGGTGGACACCCAGCACAACACCTCGGGTGCGGTGAGCCACAGCTCGGGCCGCTCGGCCGGCAAGGGTGTCAACTTCATGGCGTTCGGGCTGGCGCCGGTGGTTCCCGGTGTGTGGCTCGGCGGGGCGGTGACGGCGAACGCGCAACCGTTCCTGTCCTCCACGGACACCCGGGTACAGAAGGCCGTGTCCGAACCGCGCGTGCTGCGCAGTGACAAGGGTTCGGTCGAGATACCGAGGAAGGTGCGCTACGGCATACGGATCAAGCGGCAGGGTGAGGCTGCGCAGACCTTCGGAGGCGGCGGGACGCTGATGATGCGGGTGCCCGTCGAACACCTGGTACCCGTGACCGCCCAGACACCCGCGCCGGCCCGACTGCGGCCCCTGGACGCCCCGTTGGCGAACCGGGTGCGGCTCGCGGACTCCCTGGCCCCGGTCGCGCTGGACGATGCCGCGGCGCCGGAACCGGGCGGTGGCGGGTTGTTCGACACCGTCCGCTCCGTGCTGCATCCCTCCCTGACCTCGCCGGGTGCGCCCGGCCGGACCCGGCTGCACGACGCCACCTCCACCACGACGGTGCTGGAGGATCTGCCGCGCTGCTGGGCGGGTGGGTGATGGGCGAGGACCTGGTGGCCAAGGACGGCAGCGCCACGGGCAGTTACCGGATGCGCGCCGACCTCACCGGCCTGGCGCCCTCGTGGCCGATCGGCGGGACGCAGCTGCGCACGCACCAGCAGGCGCAGCACTCGGTGTCCCACTCGGCGGGCAAGGGGCGCGGGGGCACCTTCGGCGCGGGCCCGGCGGCGGGGTTCGGAGTCCTGGGCGGTGCCGCCGCGGTGCGCGGCACGGTCATGCCCACGGCCGGAGTCCGCAAGGCGCGGTTCACGATGGCCGAACAGACGGTGTCGAGCCGTCAGGGAGCCGAGGTCCGGGGCGACAAGGTGCTCTACTTCGGCCGGGTGCGGTTCCGTGTCGAGGGCACCGGCCCGCTCTCGCCCGCGATGCGGGTGCGCGCGGGAACGCGGACCGCTCACCACTCGATGGACGTGTGGGTCGCTCTCCGGGCCGACGAGGCACAGGCACTCGGGCTCGCACTGCCCGACGGTGTCACGGCGGGCCCGATGGTCGCCGTACCCGCCGGTGGGGACGCCGGGAAGAAGAGGGCCGGGGACACCGCGGTGTCCGGGCAGACGGCGGAGGCCGAGGGGGGCGGCAGCTCGCGCGCGGGTCAGGACACCGAACGCCATCTGCCCTTCGGGGCCATGGGATCGAGCGTCACGATCAGCCAACTCGACACCGCGCCGCTGCTGTCCGGCATCGAGCGGCTCTTCACCGCCGATCCGCGCCTCGCGGGCTATCTGCCCTCGTTCGGCCCGGGGCCGGCGGCGGAGGCGAGCCGTGAGGAGGCCGAGGTCCAGCGCCGCAACTACCGCGAGCTCGTCACCGTACTGTCGGAGACCAACCTGCGGGTCAACAAGGACCAGTTGCTCTCCTCCGGGATCCGCGTGCGGATGCGGCGCAAGAGCCGGTGGCACGCGCACGACGTGCAGATCCGCGTCGTCGGGGCGCTCCGCGAGACGGGACATCTGGGAGACACCAAGGACTGGCTGGTGCGCAGTCACTCCGGCGTCACCAGCAACTCCCAGAGCGGGCGCTCCAGTTCGCGCTCGGTCGGCGGCCTCGCGCTCGGCCAGTTCCGGCTCGTCCCCGGGGTGCTGTCCGCCTCGGTGCGTGGCGAACGGATCCGGCACAGCTCCCGGCGCAACCAGGCGGGCCCGACGACGCGCACCGACGTGCTGACCAACGGCGGCGAGAGCACCAGTTCCTTCGGCGGCGCGCTGCGCCTCGACGTCGATGTCACCATGACCACCCGTGAGCGGTCCGCCCGGCGCGCCCTCACCCCCGGCGCCCCGGGCCGGGACGCGCCCGAGGCCGAACACATCGCGTCGAGTGCGGACACGGAGGCGCTGGCGCCGGCGGAGCAGGATGTACGCCTGCTCACCCCGACCGCGTTCACCCTGGACACCACGGCGAAGGACCGGCTGACGGCCCGCACCAGGACCCGTACGGCCGGACTGGCGGCGCCGCAGCGGCAGTTCACCGCGTCCGGCATCGGCGACCTGTCCACGATGACGCCCCGGTCGATCACGGGCCGCGCGGTCCGGGACTGGACCCTGGTGGAGACCCTGGGAGACGGCGGCCCGGTCCGGGACCTCGCCTTCCGGTTGCTGTCGCAGGCCGCGGCCCGTGGCCGGGAGCCGCGTGCGGACCATGCGCTGCGGACGGAGGGTCTCGCGCCGAGGCTGGCGATCGAGGAACGCTTCAGCCCCCAGGCCATCACCTCGGCGCTGCGCCAGGCGGTCTCCTCCGGCTGGGTGGTGAAGAACCTGCGCCACCCGCGCAGGCTCGCGGCGCTCGACGGCGCGGTGGGCACCCGGTTCGCCCTCGTCAACCCGGAGGTGGTGGCACAGGGCACCGGACCGGGAACCGAGACGTTCGTCCTCGGCGGGCACCAGGTCACCGGGCAGGAGGGCCGCGGTACCACGACCTCGGTGCAGGGAGGTCTCCTCGGAGCGGAGAACGGCGCCGGGTGGCGGATCGGCGAGGGGGTGTCGGCCGGCCGGAGCCTGAGCGAGAGCGGCTCCGTGGCGACGACGCTGAGCGGCAGCGTCGAGCGCAACGCCCACACCCCGCGCGGCCGTCCCCTCTACCTGGTCCACTGCGACCTGGTGGTCCGTATGGTCGGCGAGGTCAAGGTCACGGGAGGTGGCCCGTACGTGGCGAAGGGCGAGCGGACGCTGCCCGCCGCGGCGGCGCTCTGGCTCACCGGGGAACAGGTGCGGGCCGCGGGTCTGCGCGTGCCCGGGGGCGCGGCGAGCGAACCCACACCCGCGGTGGGCTCGTCCTGCTCCACGGCCGCCGCGGAGACGTCCGCCGACGACACACGGACCGGGCGCGACGACAGGACCGTACGAAAGCCGGCCGGCTCGCCGCGGCACGGTGAGCGGGCGAGCGGATCGACGACCCCCGCGGCGGCTGTTCCCGCCCTGGCCCAGGAGTTGCCGCTCGGCTTCGGCATGATCGAGGAGCTGCCCGACTTCGTCCCGCTGCTCGAACGGCTGCGGACCGACGTCGGGCGCCGTGACCGGGGCCTCGCGGACGCGTTGCTCCCCCGGCGGCAACTGGCCGATCCGAACGACAACATGCAGCGGCTGCTGCGCGTCCTGGACCGGGACGGGTCCGCCGGACTGCTCTCCGGAGCGATGGACGGCGGTGTGCCCGTCGAGCTGTTCCGCGGTCGCGGGACGCCGTACTGGGCCGTGTTCCGCGTACGTCGCACCCGGCCCGGCACGGCCGAGGGCGACGCGGCCGACGGCCGCGACATGGAGTACATCACCTCGGCCGTCGCGCAGAGGGCGCGCGGTGCCGAGACCGGCGACGTGCGCACCCTCGAGGGCGTCGTGGCGGGGGCGGGCAAACCGGAGGGCGGCGGTGGCCCGCTCAGGAGCGTCGGCGCGTCCGGCGGGCTCGGCGTCGGCGTCTGGGACGTGACCAGGTCCGCCGCCGTCGGGCGGGGTCAACTGGGCGTGAAGACCGTCGCGGAGGCCTCCGCCCGTTCGGTGCGGATGCGCGTACCGATCGAGGCTACCCTCGAACTGCACTCGTCCCGGGGCCGGGTGGGTCTGGCCACGCTCGGCGGCCAGTCCCTGGTCCACCGCGTGCCGGCGCACGACCTCGATGCGCTGTCCCGGCTGCGGCCGGTGCCGCGGGCCGAGGTGGGGCAGGCGTTCCTGCGGCCGGACGACGCCACGGCGGCCCGGCTGGGACCCTGGCACGCCCGCGGGGTGAGCCTGCCGATGGAGGCGCAGGTCAACGGGTTTCGCGGGGCGCCCGAGATCCGGCGGGTGATCGACGACACGGTGCGCGCGGCGCACGGGGTCGAGCGCTATCGCCGGACGGGCGACGCAGCGGCGTACGCCCAGCGCGAGGCGGTCTCCACCGAGTGGCTGATCTCCGCCCTGCCGCTGCTGACGGCGGCCGGGGCCGACCTGCCGGTCGTCCACGCGTCCGGCGTACGCGGACAGGATCTGCGCACCTCGTTGCACGCCAGGCTGCGCGGCGGACGGGTGCTGGGTGTCGGCGACAAGATGACCTTCGAGACGGTGGCGCAGAGCAGCCTGGACGCACCCCGGCCCACCGGCACGGACCACCAGCGGGCGGCGGAGCACGGCACGTCGGTACGGGGGCTGGGCGGCGCGGGGGTGCTGAACGCGGACGAGTTCCGGATGAACCAGTTCCTCGGCCACGCCGACCGGGCGGGCGGCGCCACCGACGCGGCCGCCCACGGTTCCGGCTCGATGCCGCTGCACAAGCCGAAGTCCGAGTCGACGCTCGTGCAGTTCACCCTGGACGTGCGGGTGGTGGCCCGGGTGAGCGGCCGGGGGCGGTCCGGCGCCGCGTCCGTCGCCGTACGGGACCTCACCCTCCCCGTCCCGGTGGTGGTGCGGATGCCCGCGCCCCTGGTGCGCCGCATGCTCCAAGACCCGTCCCGGCACGGCACGTTGCAGGACCCGGACGGACGGCTCACCTCGTCCTGACCCGCTTCGCCCGCACGGTCGCGCGCGGTGGCGGCACCACCGGCCCGCCGCTGCCCCCGCGGTCCGCGGCATGGCCCGTACGGTCAGGCGCGAGCCCGTCCCTGGCGCCCCGTACGGCCACACCGGGAGCCCGTCTCAGGCGCCCCGTACCTCCACCGGTTCGCCCTGGTCCGGTGCCCGCCCTCCGATCACGGCGGTGAGTTCCGCCCTGCGGCGGATGCCGAGCTTGCGGTAGGCACTGGTCAGATGGGTCTCGACGGTACGCCGGGCCAGGTGCAGGAGCTCCGCGATCTCGGCGTTCGTCCGGCCGCCGGCCGCGAGCGCGGCGATCCGGCGTTCGCTGCCGGTCAGCGCCTCCCATCCGGTGAGCGCCGTCGTCGTGCCGCGGGAACGGCCTTCCGGCAGTGCCTCCTCGGCCCGCGCCCGCAGGCGCACCGCGCCCAGCCGTTCCGCGCGTTCGGCCGCCTCGCGCAGGGCGTCACGGGCCCGTGCCCGCTCTCCCGCCGCGACGAACTGGCGCCCCTGCGCGATCAGGGCGGGGATCAGCTCGGTCTCCGCGGGCGCGTCCCGCAGCATGTGTACGGCGCGGTCGGCGAGTTCGAGACCGCGGCGGCCCCCGGTGGCCGTGGCGAGCCCGGACAGGGCCCGGCCCACCAGCCGCGGGGTGTTCCAGACCTGGGCGAGCCGCAGCTCCTCCCGGGCCAGCGCGAGGGCGTCCTGCGGAGCGCCCAGCACGGTACGGCACGCGGCGGCCGCGGTGCGCCAGGGCGTGACCACGGGGCTCACCACGTCCCGTGCCATCTGCCGCCGCCCGCACTCCAGGAAGTCGTCGAGGGCGCCCGCCGGATCACCCGTCGCGGACCGCAGCACGCCTCGCGCGTACAGGAACCGGTTGAGTTCCCAGGAGTCCTGGGCGTCACGGAGATCGAAGCGGCCGGCGAGCCGGGACGCCTCCTGGGTGCGGCCCGTCTCGACGAGCGCGATCAGGGCGTGCGCGTGCGCGTTGGCCGGACCCCGGCGGGCCCTCTCGCCGGCCTGCCGGACCTCCGGGTCGACGAGCAGGTCCGGATACCGACCGCGGACGGCGGCGATGTCCGCCCGTACGTTGAGCAGTGCCTCGTGCATCGGATGCAGGAGTGAGGGCCGCTGCCGGGCGAGCCCGCGGCGCACCAGCGTCTCGGCCTCCTCCAGTTCGTCGGCCCACTGTGCGACGGCGGCCGCCGTACCGAGCAGGAAGGGCTCCGCGAGCGCGTCGACGGGTTCGTCGAGCAGGGCGCGGATCCGTTCCATGGCCGTGGCGGCCGAGACCAGACCGGCCGTCGCGTCGTAGCGCACCAGGAGCGCCCGGCCGGCCGTGCCGACCAGGTCCGGGGACCGTTCGGCGGCGCCGTAGAGCCAGCGGTAGGCCTCCTCGCGGATTCCCTGGTCGTGGTCCGACAGGAGCGCGGAGGCGGTCTGCAGCAGCCTGATCAGGTCCGGGTGGTCCGCCAGTTGCTCGTCCAGGCCGCGCAGCACGTCCATCGCCGCGCGCGCCTTGCCGCGCCGCGCCAGTACGGTGCCGAGTGCCACCGCCGCCCGTACCCGGTCCTGCGGCGTGCCCGGCAGCCGGGTCGCCTCGGTCAGCCGCGGTATCCCGGCCGACGAACGGGCGACGGCGAACTCCAGGGAGCCCAGCTCGGTGAGCGCCGTGGTGCGGCGGGCCGGCGTGAGCGGCTCGTCGAGCACCCGGCGCAGGAACGCCACGGCGTCGTCGGGTCTGGCGTCGCGCACCGCCAGATCGGCGGCGTCCAGCAGCGCGGTCGCGGCCCAGGGCGCCCCGACGGCCGGTGCCCGCAGGAGCTGTCCGGCGACCGTTTCGGCGCGATCGCCGCGACGCAGCATCACTTCGGCCGCCGTACGGTGCGCGGTCTGCCGCCGGGTGCTGGGCCAGCCGCTCAGCACCGCGTCCCGTAAGAGCGGGTGGGCGTAGCCCGGTCGTCCCCCGGGGCCCGGACGCAGTACGCCGAGGCGGGTCATGGCGGTGAGCCAGCCGGGCACCCGGGCGGGGTCCGCGTCCGCCATCCGGGCGAGCAGTTCGGCCGCCTCCCGGGGGTGTTCGTCCTCCAGCGCGTCGTCGTCGAGCGTCGCGAGGGCGCGAGCCACCCCCGCCGTCGCCGGTCCCGCGCTGTCCAGCCACCAGGTCACGGCGGCCGGATACGCGCCCGGGTACAGCGCCGCGCAGGTCTCGGGGAGGGTGGTGCGCCGGGCGCCGTCCGGCTCCCGTGCGCGGAGGTCGTCGAGCAGGGCGCGCAGCAGCAGGGGGCTGCCCGCGCCGGCCCGTACGCAGTCGTCCACCCAGCCGGGCGGGGCGGTTGCGAACTCCGCGCGCACCAGCTGCGCGGCGGCGTCGGCGCTCAGCGGGGCGACGGTGTGGGTACGGACGAGGGTGGGCGAGAGCGCGTGCGCCAGGCCCGCCGGGGGCGGGTCGAGGTCGTACTGGCTCCGTTCGGTGGCCACCAGCAGGACGGGGAGCCGGTCGATCCGGCGGGCTGCCTCGACGAACCAGCGGCGCGAGGACTCGTCGGCGCAGTGGACGTCGTCCACGGCGACCAGCAGGGGCGAGTGCACGGCGTACGCCCGCAGTTGGTCCCACAGATGTTCCGCGCGGGTCCACCGGTGCGGGGCGTCGGCGGGGTCCGGACAGGGCTTGACCCCGCTCTCGAACTCGGCTCCGGACGCCAGCAGTTGCCGGACCGGCGCGAAGGCGGCGGTGTCGCCGTCGGACGAGCAGCGGGCGCGCAGCACCCGGGTGCCGCGTGCCGCCGCCTGTCCGGCGACGGCCTCCAGGAGGGCGGTACGCCCCGTTCCGGTGGCACCTCTGAGCAGCACCAGACGGCCGGACCCGGAACGGGCACGGTCCGCCTCGGCGGCCACCAGCTCCAGGGCCTCCCGGCGTTCCCGCAGCGTCTCGAGTTCGGCACCCATCGCTGCCTCCTGTCGTGAACTTTTCATGATCGATCTCGTGGTACGTCTCGTGGTCCTCCACGATTGCGCGGGACACACCAGGCGCAGAAGTCTGGGACAAGCCCTTCGGCCACTGCCGGCACAGGGGCGACGAGTACGTGGATTTGGGAGAAACGGTTGCGCAGTTCATTACGGACCACTGACGCAGGCGTGTCACACCGGCAGGCCGAGCCCCGCGCGGTGGACTCCGGAAACCGCATTCCGGTGGTGGTCCAGGCGCCCGATCCGATCTCCCAGGCAGGGGTCCGCAGCCAGTTGGGGCAGCACCCGGTCATCGATCTCCTCGACGGCGCGGAGGCCGGCCCCGGCGCGGTGGCCGTCCTGGTCAACGAGAGCCCGGACGAGGCGACGCTCTCCCGGCTGCGCCGGCTGGTGCGCAGCGAGGGGGCACGCGCCGTCCTGGTGGTGGGCGCGATCCGCGAGGCGGAGCTCCTGGACGTCATCGAGTGCGGTGTCGGAGCCATCGTCTGGCGCCACGAGGCCAGCGCGCACCGTCTGGTGCAGGCCGTGCTCGCGGCGTCACGGGGTGACGGTGACCTGCCCGCGGATCTGTTGGGACGCCTCATCACTCAGGTGGGCTCGCTCCAGCGGACCGCGGCCGGCCGGCCCGGCGCTCCGCTGGCCGGCCTGGTACCGCGTGAGATCGACGTCCTGAGGCTCATCGCCGAAGGAATGGACACCGGAGAGATAGCGAGCAAACTCTCCTACTCCGAACGGACCGTCAAGAACGTCATGCACGGGCTGACCACCCGGCTCCACCTGCGCAATCGCGCGCACGCCGTGGCCTATGCACTCCGGGAAGGCTACATCTGAGCCCGACGGTCCTTC
Organism: Streptomyces sp. RPA4-2; assembly: GCF_012273515.2. Classification (NCBI taxonomy): domain Bacteria; kingdom Bacillati; phylum Actinomycetota; class Actinomycetes; order Kitasatosporales; family Streptomycetaceae; genus Streptomyces; species Streptomyces sp. RPA4-2. The sequence goes on along the minus strand of NZ_CP050975.2, from coordinate 9,441,526 downwards.
ACATGGGGTCTCTCGAACGGGACATGACGGTGCGCGGCGGACACACAGCACATCTCAACACGGCACATCTCAACACGGCACAGCACGGCGCGGCGGGAGCACGACGGTGATTCACGAGGTCGACGAGGTCCTCAAGCGGCTGCTCAACAGCGGTGCCCTGGACGGTTCCGGCATCGACGTCTCCTTCGACGCGCCGACCCGCGAGTGGGCGGCCCGGCGCAACGCGCCCGCCATCAACACGTATCTGTACGACATCCGCGAGGACGTCAGACGCCGTGAGCGCGGTGCCATGGCCGTACGTGACGAGCGTGGTGTCGTGCTCCGCCGCCGCCAGCCGCCCCGCTGGTTCCGGCTGTCGTATCTGGTGACGGCCTGGACCAAACAGCCGCAGGACGAACACCGGTTGCTGTCCGCCGTGCTGGCCACGCTGCTTCCCCACGAAGTGCTCCCTCCCGAGCAACTGCCCGGCGCGCTCGGCGCACTGGGCCTGTCCGTACCGCTGACGGTTGCGGGCCTGCACACCGAGTCACGGTCCCTGGCCGAGATCTGGTCCGCGCTCGGGGGCGAACTGAAGCCCTCGCTCGACCTGGTGGTCACCGCGCCGTTCCCGGCGTTCCCGGAGTACGACGCCGGGCCGCCGGTCACGGAGGGCGCCGCCGTGCGCGTACGCGGCATGGACGGCACGCTGGAGGGGTCACCCGAACGGCACCACCAGGCCCGGCACTTGACGAGCGCACCGGCACCGGCACCGGCACCGGCCGGCACCGCGCCCGACGCGGATCACCCGGCCACTGGCCGGCCCGACGGAGAGAAGCGGGCCAAGTGACTCCGCACGTCCCCGGGACCGTCGCCGCCGCCCCCGTCCCGACCGAGGTGGTACCCGCGGAAGCGGCCGACGCGCTCCTCCCCCGCCTGTCCCGGCTGCGCGAGCGTGTCGCCCTGCTCGTCGAGCAGCGCAGCGCCACCGACCCCACCGCGACCGATCCCCTGCGTGGCCTGTACCTGTCCGAGGAGGCGGTACGGCATCTCCTGGAACCGGCCGGCCCGGGCCCCGGGCCCCAAGAGGACCGGGGCCCCGAGCGGGGCGACCGGCTGGACCTGCTCGCCGGGCGCCTCGGGCTCACGGAACTGGACGTCCGTATCCTGCTCATCGCCCTCGCACCGGACCTCGAGCGCACCTTCGAGCCGCTGTACGGCTACCTCAACGACGACGTCGGCCGCCGCCGGGCCACCACGGGGCTCGCCCTCGACCTGTGCGGGCTTCCCGCGCACCAGGCCGCGGCACGGGCCCGGTTCCATCCCTCGGCTCCGCTGTCCACGCTGGGTCTCGTCGTGGTCGAGGAACCCGAACGTCCCTTCCTCAGCCGGTCGTTGCGTGTCTCCGACCGGCTGGTCGCGCACCTCCTCGGCGACGACACCCTCGACGCCGCGCTGGGCGGCCACGTCCGCCGGCTGCGGGCTCCGGTGCGCGGCGAGCGGTACGACGAGGACTTCCTGCTCCGGCTCGCCGACCGCCTGACCCGGGTGCCGCTCCCCGTGTACCTGCGCGAGCACCGGGCGGGAGACGGTCTCGCCTGCGCCGCGGCCGCCCTGCGCCGGTCCGGACGGGACGCGCTCCACTTCACCCCCGGCGGTACCCCGGTACAAGAGCCGATCGCCGAACTCCTGCGCGAGGCGCGGCTGCGGGACTGCGCGGTCGTCGTGTCCCCGCTGCCGGAGGATCCCGCGCCGCTGATGCGGGCTCTGGCGGTGGAGGACGTGGCCGTACTGTTCGCCGATCCCCGCCCCTACGATCCGCACTGGTGCGATCACCGTGATCCGCTCGTCCTGGACGCGCCCCGGCTGCGGTCCGGTGCCGTGGAGGCGTGGGCGACGGCGCTCGGCGAGGAACCCTCGTCCGAGGCCCGCCCCTGGGCGGGGCCGGCCGACGACGCGGTGCCGGAACCGGAGCGGACCGCGGGCACCGTGCCCCTTCCGGATTCCCCGCCCGGCTTCGAACCCCCGCCCGGCATCGGCGTCGCGCCCGGCTTCGACCTCGCGCCGGTCGTCGCGCCGTACCGGCTCGGCGGTGACCGCATCGTGCGCGCCGCCCGTGCCGCGCAGAACCTCGCCGCGTTCGACGGCGGCGCGCTCACCGCGGCCCATCTGCGCCTGGCCGCCCGGCAGCAGTCCGCCTCCGGCCTCGAGCGGCACGCCCGCCGGATCCGTCCCGACGTGGGCTGGGACGATCTCGTCCTGCCCGACAAACCGCTCCTGCAACTGCACGAGCTGGCCCTGCGTGCCCGCCACCGCGACCGCGTGCTCGGGGAGTGGCGGCTCAGCGCGGGCGGCGGTCGCGGGCGGGGCGTGCTCGGACTGTTCGCCGGCGACTCCGGCACCGGCAAGACCCTCTCCGCCGAGGTCGTCGCCGCCGAACTCGGCCTCGACCTCTACGTCGTGCAGCTCTCCTCCATCGTCGACAAGTACGTCGGCGAGACCGAGAAGAACCTGGAGCGCATCTTCACCGAGGCCGACCGCACCGATGCCGTCCTCCTCTTCGACGAGGCCGACTCCGTGTTCGGCAAACGGTCCGAGGTCAAGGACGCTCACGATCGGTACGCCAACATGGAGAGTTCCTATCTTCTCCAGCGCCTCGAGTCCTTCGACGGCATCGCGCTGCTCACGACCAACCTGCGCGCCAACATCGACGAGGCGTTCACCCGCCGCCTCGACCTCGTGGTGGACTTCCCGTTCCCCGACGCGGACCAGCGCCTCGCCCTGTGGCGGCACGCCCTGACCCATGTGCCGCGCGCCGACGGCATCGACCCGCGCGCTGTCGCCCGCGACTTCGAACTCGCCGGTGGTTCGATCCGCAGCGCCGTCGTCACGGCCGCCTACACGGCCGCAGGCCGCGACGCCGAGGTCACCACGGCCGACCTGCTGGAGGGCGCACGGCGCGAGTACCGCAAGGCCGGCCGGCTGGTGCCGGGCGAGGGCACCTGGTAGCTCCGGACCGCGGTCCCGCTTCTCCGGCCCGACCCGGCCCGTTGTCGAAACGCCCTGCTGCCCGGCCGGTTCCTCCTGGACCGGCCGGGCAGCGGGACATGTCACACGGTGAACTTGACGGCTTCGAGCCAGAGCGACTGGTCGAAGGTCCCGCCGAGGATGTACTTGGGGGGCGTGTTGCACTGCAGGCCGAGCCAGGCCTGGTCGTGGACGTGCGCGTTCTGGCAGATGCCGCCCTCGGTCACGTTGACGCCGAAGGCGAGCATGTACGGGTCCTCCGCCTTGGTGCTTCCGAGGTACAGGTCGACGCCGTCGGCCACGCCCGTCCAGGGGTTCAGCCACTCCTTCTCGTGGACGAATTCGTTGCCGTTCATGCCCTTGGTGCCGGACACGGCGAGGTTGAGGGACTTGATCGGGCGGTTCTGCCCCACCGTGCCCGCCATGGCACCGTCGCATACCGGCTTCTGCCAGCCCTCGCCCGTCTCGTAGGCCCGGTAGCAGATGTGCCGCACGCCGGGATCGTCCGCGGCCAGCCGCGTGACAGCGGTCGCCGCGGTCTCCTCAGGGGCCTTGGTCTCCTTCTTCTTCTCGGAACCGCCACCCCCGCCGCCTCCACCGGCCGGCTTCTCGGTCGGAGACGGGGCCGCCTCCTGCGTGGGGGGCCTGCGGGGGAATCGAGGGCTGCGGGAGCGGAAGGGACGCCGAGGGGCTGGGCGGCAGCGTGCTGACGCCGGCTTCCTGGAGTTTCTCGGTGGCGGAGCTGCGGACCTGGGGCTTGTACGCGAGCCACAGCATCACGAACGTGATGGCGAGGGCCATGAAGACGCCCAGGAACGTGGCGAGCCAGCGGGGCAGGAAGCCCCGCTGCACATAAGTCCCCTCGACGGGCAGCGCCTTGGTCCCGGACCGCTGGACGGCGAGAGAGTAGGGCCGCTGCTCCTTCGACCCGAACCAGATGATCTGCCGCGGCCTCAGCGTCGCCTTGACGAAAGCGGCCCGCCCCGGCTCGATCTGGATGTTGCTCGGATGGATGTCGTACGAGAGGTGATCCCCGTTGTCACTCCCGCTGACCGACGCCGTCAGCTTCGTATTGCCGAGATTGTCGATCGCGAGCCTGGGGCGCCCCCTGAATCGTCCTTTGACGGTGGGCGGCACCAGCTCCGCCCGCACCTCGGTGAACGGGGTGATCGTCAAGTTCCCCTCGGGAACCGTCGTCGCCTCGGGGTGCTCGGTCGGCGTGATCCGCACCGCGTACGGGTTCGGGCCCGCCGCCGCGTCCGGCGTCCGCGGCGGCGCGAACGTCAGCTCCACCGTCCCCGTCGTCCCCGGATAGAGCCGCAGCGTCTGCGGCTCCACCGTCGTCCACGGCGCGACACCACCCACCGGCTCGAAACGGTACTCGTCCACCACGTCGCCGGTATTGCGCAGGCGCAGCCGCACCTTGGTACTGCCACCGGGATCCACAGTGCTGGAGGCAGGCTCCAGCGAAGTCCAAAGGCTCACCTGTCGACGCTATGGCCGCGGGTTGGCTCCCGTCAGCAGGCGTCGGGGCACGGTGGGTGCCCGAAGGTCTGCGGTCGACTGCCCTTTGCCGACGGCCCGAACTGCCCTCCGTGGCAACGGGGTCGGCCGGCCGCGGCCTCAGGAGGGGTGGACGATGTCCCATTCCTGGTCGTCGGTGTTGCTGCAGGAGAAGATCGTCAACGGGGTGTCGTCGCCGCCCGTGCCGTAGCCGGAGACGTCCAGGCACAGGTGGTTGCTGGCATAGTTGCGGATCCAGTAGTGGCCGCTCTCCTGTTTGTCGAGCCACCACAGCTGGTTGTCGGCGGTCGTGCCGTCGCACTGGAACTCGAACACCCCCGTGCGCGGCGGCTTGGCACCGTAGTCGGGCAGGTCCACGCAGAGTTGGTCCTTGACGTTGCGGATCTGGAACAGGTCCGACTTCTCGGGTCCGCCACCCCTCTCGCGCACTTCGAGGTTCCAGAGCTGGTTGTCATGAGCGGTGCCGTCGCACACGAACTCCCGTACCGGACCGTTCGGTTGTCCCTTCTCGTAACCCGGGATGTCCGCGCACTTCTTGGTCGTGACGTTGCGCAGGACGACGTCGGACGCGGGCAGCGGCCCCGTCGCCTTCTTCTTGGTCGCCTTGGGACTGGCCACCGGGCCGCCGCCTCCCCCACCGCCACTGCCGCTTTCCGGCGTCTGCTGCGCCTGGGGCGTGGTCGGCTCCTGAACGGGAGCCGAACTCGGCGCCGCCCGGAGGCTCGGGGTGGGCGCGGGGAGGGTACTGATCCCGGCTTCCTGGAGTTTCTCGGTGGCGGAGCTGCGGACCTGGGGCTTGTACGCGAGCCACAGCATCACGAACGTGATGGCGAGGGCCATGAAGACGCCCAGGAACGTGGCGAGCCAGCGGGGCAGGAAGCCCCGCTGCACATAAGTCCCCTCGACGGGCAGCGCCTTGGTCCCGGACCGCTGGACGGCGAGAGAGTAGGGCCGCTGCTCCTTCGACCCGAACCAGATGATCTGCCGCGGCCTCAGCGTCGCCTTGACGAAAGCGGCCCGCCCCGGCTCGATCTGGATGTTGCTCGGATGGATGTCGTACGAGAGGTGATCCCCGTTGTCACTCCCGCTGACCGACGCCGTCAGCTTCGTATTGCCGAGATTGTCGATCGCGAGCCTGGGGCGCCCCCTGAATCGTCCTTTGACGGTGGGCGGCACCAGCTCCGCCCGCACCTCGGTGAACGGGGTGATCGTCAAGTTCCCCTCGGGAACCGTCGTCGCCTCGGGGTGCTCGGTCGGCGTGATCCGCACCGCGTACGGGTTCGGGCCCGCCGCCGCGTCCGGCGTCCGCGGCGGCGCGAACGTCAGCTCCACCGTCCCCGTCGTCCCCGGATAGAGCCGCAGCGTCTGCGGCTCCACCGTCGTCCACGGCGCGACACCACCCACCGGCTCGAAACGGTACTCGTCGACGATGTCGCCGGTGTTGCGCAGGCGCAGCCGTACGCGCGTGCTCGCGCCCGGGTCCACGGTCGCGGACGCGGGTTCCAGAGAAGTCCACATACTCACCGTCGGGACGCTATCCGTGGTGACGGTGGCGGTCAGGAGTCACAGGGGTACGGCCGCCGGACGAACAGGCAGGCAGGGGTGGCCTCGCGGGCAGCGACGCCCGCACCGCGGAAGTCCGTCAGCGCCGGGGCAGCGTCCCCCCGGTCGCCACGACGACGAACTGAGCGTAGGAGTCGGCGTTCATCAGGGCCCGAGGGCCCATGGCGTACCAGTTCAGCTGCTTCGCGGGATGGGCCGACTCGTCCTGGCCGGTGTACTGGTCCGCGTCCCGGGCGACCCGCTTGCCCAACCGGTCCGCCGAGTACTCCTCGAGCTTCTGCTGACTCCACCCCAGCGTCTGGGCCGTCCCCACGTCGGCCCGGTCCTCGTTGAGCTCGTGCTCGTACGGGCTGTACTGGTAGTCGAGCGTGCCGGCGAACCGGTGCGTGGCCTCGTGGACGATGTACCAGACGTTCTCGCCGAGGGACCGCAGGTTGATGGCGCCCTCGCGCCCCGCGTCCATGGTCGGCAGTTTCTCACTCTTCTTGTCGTGCGGATTGAGGCGTTCGCCGACGGTGGGGGCGACCCACCCGGCCACGTTGGCCTGGTTGGATCCGAGTGCCCCGAGGTCGTACCAGGCGGTCTCCCCGGCCAGCGCGATCTGTGCGCCCTCCGCGTCCAGACCCGTCTGGATCCGGCGGAGCACCTCGGCGACATGGGCCAGGAGCGGCTGGATCTGCTGCGGTGTGGCCCGCTGGAAGCCCGGGAACCCGGACCGGAGTGCGTCGAGGACCCGGCCGCTGGGGGCGGCGCTCACGCTCACCATGGTGATGGCCGTGGCCAGCCGCCTCTTGGTCTCCACCAGCGCCTGGCGAACGTGGGCCTCGCGCTCCTTGTAGGCGGTGCCGTCCCGGTGAGCCTGTGGCGTGTCGGGGATGGTGCCGCGCTGCGAGAAGGCGACGTTGCCACTGCCGAAGTGACGCCCGGTGGCATCGTCGTACTTGTCCCCGTGATGTGCCTGGGCCCCGGCACCCAACTGCGCCGAGGTGGCGGTGTGCTGCGGGTTGCCGTCCTCCTGCCAGACACCCGACCGCTGCCCGCCCATGACGTCGTGGGTCCGGGTGCTGGCGTTGTACGTCCACACCGCGCGCTGGATGACCGGCGCTCCGGACACCACCGGCGACGCGCTCTCCTTCGTGCCGTCGGCGGCCGCGCGCTGCACCGGCGTGGCCCCGTTCGTCACCCGCCGGGCGTTCTCCTCCGCCTGGGCCTCGGCCCGCGCCTGGCGTTGCTCCGCGACGGCGCGGGCCACCGCCGCGTTGCCCGCGGCGCGCTGCAGCACCTGGAGCCGGCCGGCCCCGGGCGCGGCAGCCCGTGCGGCCGGGCCGGCCGCACCTGCCCGGCCACGGGTCTTGTCGGTGTCCTTGTCCTGCGCGTGCACTGGGACTCCCCTCGAACGCGGGTGCGGCAGCCTCCAAGCTCTACCGGACGAAGGGGGTCGCGGGAACGCACTCGGGGGCAACGGTGAGGGCAACAGCGCGGCCGGCACGCCGGGTTGCCCCTGTGGGCAACAGAACTGCCCTCGGACAGGTACCGCAGGACGTTTCGGGAGACGCGCTTCGCGCGTGAGGGTGAATGACGTCCCATCTCGTACCCCGAGGAGAGCAGAGCATGCCGTCCTACCTGTCGCCGGGCGTCTACGTCGAGGAGGTGGCCAGCGGCTCTCGTCCGATCGAGGGTGTGGGCACCTCGGTGGCGGCCTTCGTGGGGCTCGCCCCGTCGGGGCCGCTCAACGAGCCGACGCTGGTGACCAACTGGACGCAGTACGTGGCGGCCTTCGGTGAGTTCACCGACGGGTACTACCTCGCGCACTCCGTCTACGGTTTCTTCAACAACGGTGGCTCCGCCGCGTATGTCGTCCGGGTCGGCGGGACACCCGGTGGCGTGAACGGCGACGCGACGGCTCCGGCCGCGGTGACGGGATCGGCGGCGCAGGCCGCGCTGCCGCCCGGCGAGCCGAAGCAGCTCGGCACCTTCACGGTCAGCGCCGTCGCGGGCGGTTCGCTCAGCGTCGAGGTCGCCGACCCCGAGGGCGAGGGCCCCGCCGAGCGGTTCAGGCTGATCGTCAAGGACGGCGAGAAGGCCGTCGAGACCTTCGACGTGACCGCCAAGAAGGGCGGCCGCAACTACGTGGTCACACAGGTGAAGGAGCGCTCCAAGCTCATCACCGTGCAGGAGGCCGCTCCCGCCGCACAGCTGGTCCGGCCCGACAACCAGACGGTGGCGCTCGCCGCGCCCTCGCCCTCGGCGCCTGTCGTCCCGGCCGCGGAGCGCGAGGGTCACATCGGCCCCGCGCAGTACCTCGGCGACTCGGCCGACCGCACCGGCTTCGGCGGCCTGGAGGCCGTGGACGAGGTCTCGATGGTCGCCGTGCCCGACCTGATGGCCGCCTACCAGCGCGGCGCGATCGACCTGGAGGCCGTCAAGGCCGTCCAGCTCGGCCTGATCGCGCACTGCGAGCTGATGGGCGACCGGGTCGCGGTCATCGACCCGCCGCCGGGCCTCAACGCCCGCCAGATCCGCGTCTGGCGTCAGGAGACGGCCGGCTACGACTCCAAGTACGCCGCCCTCTACTACCCCTGGATCAAGGCCTTCGACCCGGCGACCGGCCAGACCAGGATGATCCCGCCGAGCGGTCACGTCGCCGGCATCTGGGCCCGCAACGACTCCGAGCGCGGCGTGCACAAGGCTCCCGCCAACGAGGTCGTACGCGGGGCGGTGGACCTGGAGCTGCAGATCACCCGCGGTGAGCAGGACCTGCTCAACCCCATCGGCGTCAACTGCATCCGCGCCTTCCCCGGCCGCGGCATCCGCGTCTGGGGCGCCCGCACCATGTCCTCCGACCCGGCCTGGCGCTACCTCAACATCCGCCGGTACTTCAACTACCTGGAGGAGTCGATCCTGATCGGCACCCAGTGGGTGGTGTTCGAGCCGAACGACCACGCGCTGTGGGCCCGGATCCGGCGCAACGTGTCCGCCTTCCTGGTCAACGAGTGGCGCAGCGGCGCCCTCTTCGGCTCACGGCCCGAGGAGGCGTACTACGTCAAGTGCGACGAGGAGACCAACACGCCGGAGTCGGTCGACCTCGGCCGGGTCATCTGCGAGATCGGCATCGCACCCGTCAAGCCCGCCGAGTTCGTGATCTTCCGGCTGGCCCAGTTCTCCAGCGGGAACGGCGAGTTGGAGGAGTAGTTCGCGCACCGGCGGTCCGCACCGACGTGACCCGCCCGGCGGTCGCCCGCCGCTTCCCGTACGTACCAGAACCCTCAGAAGGACAGAGAACAGATGAGTCTCCAGCCGGGTGACGCCCTCACATCGCACAATTTCGGCCTGCAGATCGACGGAGTCATGGTCGAGTACCTCGCTGAGGTCAGCGGCCTCAGCATCGAGCAGGACGTCATCGAGTACCAGCAGGTCTCCTCCCAGGGCATCCCCGTCACCAAGAAGCTGCCGGGGGTGAAGAAGGCCGGGACCTGCACGGTGGTGCGCGGTATGACCCAGTCGGCCGCCTTCAACCAGTGGATCACCGAGTCGGTCGCCGGTCAGATGAGCACCGCCCGCAAGAACGCCACCATCATGGTGATGGACTATCAGAACAACCCGGTCAAGCGGTACAACATGCGCAACGCCTGGTGCAGCAAGATCGACACCAGCACCGTCAAGGCCGGCGAGGCCGCCGCGCTCACCGAGACCGTCACGATCACCTTCGAAGAACTGGTCATCGAGTAATGCGCCGTACGGCTCCCAGGACGGCCGCGGCCGCGGCCGTCGCGGAACCGGCTCCGGAGGCGGAAGCCTGGGCGGGCCCGGAGCAGACCGCTGCTCCGGCCCCGGCCCCGGCCGCGACACCCCAACCCCTGCGCACCGAGTTCGAGTTCGAGCTGCCGCGCGGGTACGTCGACGACTCCGGCACCGTGCACCGCCTCGGCGTGATGCGGCTCGCCACCGCGCGGGACGAACTGATCCCGCTCCGGGACATGCGTGTCCAGGAGAACCCGGCGTACCTGTCCGTCGTACTCCTCGGCCGGGTGATCACCCGGCTCGGCACGCTGCCCCTGGTGCACGACGGGGTGGTGGAGAACATGTTCGCCTCCGACCTCGCGTTCCTGCAGGACTTCTACCGCCAGGTCAACGCCGAGGGCCACACCCGTGCCGCCGTCACCTGCCCGCACTGCGAGGAGCCGTTCGAGGTCGAACTCGGCGGGAGCCGCCTGGGGGAATCGTGACGTACGCGACCGACCGCATCCACGAGGAGATCGCGTACATCGCCTACCACTTCCACTGGAGCCTGGAGACCATCCTGGACCTCGAACACCGCGACCGGCGCCGCTACACGGAACAGATCGCGGCACTCGTCCACCGCGGCACCGGGGAGAGGTGACGCGGCATGGGCATCTTTGATCGCCTACGGGGTGGCGGACGGGACCGGGGCGCGGGCAGCGCGGCCTTCACCGGGTCGGCCGGCGTCCCGGTGTCGGACGACGACAGCACGGCTCCGGGGACGGGCAGCAGGGTGTCTCCGAGCGCGGGATCCGGGGCGGGCGACACCGGCGAGGGAGGCGGGGCCCGCGCGGTGCGGCCCGCCGCCTGGCCCTCGCTGCCACCCATCCAGCGCGCCACCGCCGGCCGCGGCTCCGTCGCCGACTCCGGGTTCGGCGGCCGGCTGACGACCTGGCAGAACCCGTCCTTCACCGGCACGCTCTCCCACGCCGTGCTGGACGGCGCGCCCGGCGGCCTGGTGCGAGGCGTGCTCGCCACTCCGGCGCTGCCCGCCTCCGGTCTCGAACTCCCCTCGCTCTCCTTGCCGGTGGCGACACCCGCGGAGACGGCCGACCGTACGGGCGCGCCGTCCGCGCGGCACGCGAGCCTCCCGGTCGTGGCGACCGGGCCGACGGGCCCGAGGGTGGCCGCCGTACCACCCGCGGCCACCCGGCCTCCGGCGCCGACCGGGCTCACCAGGGCGCCGGCCGGGCCCGCGGTACAGCGGCGGGCGCTGCCGGTGGTGACACCGTCCGTACCACGACGTACGGCGAACGGCCCCTCGGTGACACCGGCTTCGCCGGCCGCGGGCGGGGTCCATTCCGGCTCAGTCTCCCCGTACGCCTCCTCCCCGGCCACACCCTCAACGGACGGGCCAAGCACGGCTCCCCCGGCCGCCGGCCCGATGCCCACGTCCACCGGCCCGGCCGTCATCCCCGCCGGGCCGGGTCCCGCGGTCCCAGGTCCCGTGGACTCGGCGCCGGGCGGGTCCCCGGCGGACGCGGGGCGGTCCGCCCCGTCCGTATCCGTCCCACGGTCCTCGTCCGGCGTCGCCACCACGGGGCCCGTCCTGCCGGTCCAGCGTCGTACGTCCGGTGGCACAGGGCGTACGGTGCCCGGCGCGTCGGCGGCCGGCACCTCGGCCGCGGTGTCCGCCGCGCCGAAGCCGTCGGCCGACGTCCCCACCGCGGGAAAGCCGCGGCGGCGCTCCGCCCTGGGCGCGCCCCTGTCCTCCCCGGCATCGAATGCGGCACCGCCCGTGCGGCTCGACTCGCCCGCAGCGGGGCCGGATTCGGGGCAGTCCGCGCCGGTACGCGGCACGGGAACCCCGGCGGGGCAACCGGGGGCACCCGGCGGCGCAGCCGCGTCCGGCACCGCGTCCGCCGGGGCCGGTTCCGGGCTCTCGGGTGGTGGCCTTCCGGTGCAACGCGCCGTCTCCTCCGGTGCCCCGGCCCCGGCCGCTTCCCGCACCCCGAATGCGGACAGTGACCGGCAGCGTGTTCCCGGGCGGGACGGCTCCGAGCCGTCCTCCACCCCGGCGGTGCCGTCGCGTCCGCCGGTACGTGCGCTCACCCCCGCACGCGCGTTGACCTCGGCCCTGCCCGCCGTGCCCCCGGCCACCGCGGTCCAGCGCCGGACCGCCCCCGCGGCCGTACCCCTGCGTCGCACCACGGCCGCCGACGGACTTCCGGGGGCGGCGGTTCAGGGGCGGCCCGTCCGCCCCGCGCCGCGAACGCTCCTGGGGCGCCGCGCCGGGGCCGCGAGACGGCGTCACCGGGGCCGCGCCGCTGCCCGGTGGTGCCGTGACCGCGACGGCTCCGGCCGTCCAGCGCTCCCCGGCGACCGGGGCGGCCGCACCCGGCGGCGGTCCGGTGCTCCGGCGTCCCAGGACTTCGGGGTCGCTGCCTTCGACGGCCGGTCCCGGGCTGCCCGGTGGTGCCGGGGCCGCGGCCCCGCGGGCGGTGCCCGAACGAGGGCCGGCGGGGGGCACGGGTCCGGCCGCGCGCGTCGGCCCACTGCCGCCCACGGCCGCTCACGCGGCGGGCTCGGCGGGCCCCGGCGCTCCTGTCGTCCAACGGCTCACCACGCTGACCCCCGCGGCGGATCGGTCGCCCGTCAGCGATCCTTCGGCGCAGGCCGGGTACGGCGTCCGGAATTCCCATGACCTCCCCCGCCCCCGGTGCGACGCTCCCCGGCTCGCTTACCACGGGCACCGCTCCCTCGCTCGCCCGGCCGCCCGGTCTCGCGGCGGCCGTACCGTCCCGGCGGTCCCGCCTCGCCCGTCGGTCGCGCGTCCACGCCCGGTGCCGGAGCATCGGCGGTAAGCTCGCCGACGGTCGGCGCTCCCGCCGTCCAGCGGCTTGCCGCGCCCGCCCCGGCGTCCGGCCCCGCGTCGCGCGCCTCGTCGTCGCCACGGCCCACCGCCGCGCGCACGACGGCGTCCCCGGCCTCCGGCGCACCCACGTCACTCGTTCCGGGCGCCCCCGCGCCCGGCGCCCCTCTCCCGCGGCGGGTCCTCCCGGCGCGGGCCGTACGCTCCCCGGAGCGGCGGTAAGCCCGCGTCCTACCGGCGCTCCTCCCACCCCGGCCGGTTCCGGCGGTTCAGACGCGCCTGCCGTACAGCGGTCGGTCGACGGCCCGCCCGCGCCCGGTGGTGGTCCGGCGCCGCGAGGTCAGCAGGCCCCGTCCTACCTGCCCTCGGGCGCGGACCCACGGCCGGGCACGGCTCCTTCCGCGTCGGCCGGACCGTCCTCCACCCGTCAGCCCGGAGCCTCGGTACCCGCGCCTTCGGTGGCGGCGCCGCAGCACACCGCTCCCCGTCCCGGTTCCGGCGCCCGTCCGCACGGCACGCCCGTACAGCGGCTCGGCCTGGGTACCCCCGTCGTACAGCGACTCGCCGCGGCGCCCGAGGCGTCCGGTGGCGTGCTGTCGCTCCCGCTCTCCGGAACCCCCCACGGCGCTCCGGCGCGAGCGACCGGCACGCCAGGTCCGACGCCGACCTCCGACACAACCACCTCCGCTCCCGGAGCAGTTCAGCGCTCGACGGCCCGGATCTCGCCACCGCACGCTCCGGTCGGCGGCGGCCTCCCCGTGGCCGCTCCCGGTCCGGCGGGCCGAAGCGACAGCCCCGTCGTGCAGCGCCTCACCGCGCCGGGCAGGCCCGCGCCCTCGCCGGCCGTCGGACACCCCACGCCGGTGGTGCGGTACGCCTCGGCCGACCCGTCCACGCGGTTGGCGGCAACGGCACGGCACCACCACGACGGCACCTCACCGCTCCGCCCGGCCACGAGCCCGAACGGCCCGCTCGGCGGCACGAGTTCACCGGGGGCGGGCGGCTCGGCCGCTCCGGCGCGTCCGGCGAACTCCGGGCACCGCACGGGCGCAGCGCCCCGAACGGCCGTACCCCTCACCGCGGTTCCGCCCGTCCCGCCCCTCGCCCTCCCGGTGCAGCGCGCCTCGGTGGCTCCGCCCGCGCCACCCGCCCCGAAGCCGGGCACGCCTCCCGTGACTCCGCATGTCCAGCGGGTCGTCAATCCGACGTCACCGCCGCCGCCACCCCCTCCGACCGCTCCTCCGCCCGCGTACTCCGCGAGCGAACCCCCGTCCTCGTCCTCGGGGAACCGGGGCGTGGAGAACGAGCAGGCCCCGCCCGCGTACACCCCCGTCGACTTCAACCCCCGGGCCCTGACCCCGGGTCAGATCGACGAGCTGACGCACAAGCTGGCCGGACCGATCACCCGCCTGCTGCGGACCGAACTCCGCCTCGAACGCGAGCGGATCGGCAAGCTGCGCGATCCCCGCCGCTGATCTCCCCCACCCCGCACGTCCGTTCCGAGAAAGGCCCACCCCCGATGCCCACCGATCTCGACCCGGGATCCACCATCTTCTTCACCCTGACGATCGACGGCGAGAGCCTCGGCTACTTCAACGGGTGTGAAGGACTCTCGTCGCAGGTGGAGATCGAGCAGCGCCAGGAGGGCGGCAACAACGGGTTCGTGTGGCAGCTTCCGTCCCGCGTGACCTTCTCCAACATCCGCCTGACCCGCCCGCTCACCCCGGACACCTCCAAGGTCGCCGCCTGGATCTCGTCGGTGACGACGGGCGTCGAACGGCCCACCGCGCAGATCGCGGCGCTGCGCGCGGACGGTTCGGAGGTGGCCCGCTGGGGCCTGATCGACGTGCTGCCGGTGAGCTGGCAGGGGCCGTCCCTGAACCCCGCCAGTCCGGGCGTGGCCACGGAGGTCCTGGAGATCACCCACCACGGTTTCACCGACTAGGGACGGACCGGAACAGGTCAGGGAACTCGGGGACTTCAGGGACTAGGGAACGGCGAAGAAATTGGCAGGCAAGGCAGGAAAGGGCAGCAAGGGTGGTGCGGGCAAGAGTCTCGTGCGTGCCACGCTGGCCATCCACGAGCCGCCCATCGGCCACAGCACGACACCGGGCGCGTTGATCAAGACGTTCAACTTCGACTTCAACCCCACGACGCTCTCCCTGACCCGCCGCGCCCGGTGGAAGACCACCCCGACCGCGGCCGTGCGCGACGGTTCCCTCCCGGAGTTCATGGGTCCCGAGCCGCGTGAACTGACCGTCGAGATCTTCCTCGACTCCTCCGACGACCCGACCAGCAACACGGTGCTGAAGAAGGTCGAGGCCCTGTTCTCCTGCTGCGAGGTGACGACGAAGAGCATCGCCGCCAAGCAGCCGTCCACGCCGTGGGTGGTCTTCCAGTGGGGATCGTTCTCGACCGCGCGTTTCACCGCGTACGTCGGCTCCGTGGAGGCCAGTTACTCGCTCTTCGGCACGACGGGCGTGCCGATCCGTGCCAGCTGCCAGGTGCACCTGCACGAGATCCCCAGCAAGACCAAGGGCCAGAACCCGACGTCGGGCGCGCTCACGGCGCAGCGCGTGCACCGGGTCGTGGCGGGCGACTCGCTGCAGTCACTGGCCTGGCGGGAGTACGGGAACGCGGCAGCCTGGCGTGCGATCGCCGAGGTCAACGGCATCGACGACCCGTCCCGGCTGTCGAACGGCACGGAACTCGTGCTTCCGGCCGCCGAGGAGGTGGGGCTCTGATGGTGCAGGCCTCGTACTCCAGTGTCGTCCACGTCACGGTGGGCGGCAGCCCGCTCCCGGACAAGATCGCCTCCGATCTGGTCGCCTGCTGGGTCGACCTCGGGGCCGGGGTGCCGGGCGCGTTCCGGCTCACCTTCCGCGACCCGGACCGGCTGGTGCTCGGTGACCTCGGTGTCCAGTGCGGCACCGAGGTGGTCCTCGCGCCGGTGGCCGACGGCCAGGGGGCCTCCTCCCCGCTGCTGACCGGCGAGGTCACCGGGATGGAGACCGACTACGACGGCACCGGGACCTTCACCGTCGTACGCGGTTACGACCTCGGCCACCGTCTGATGCGCCAGCGCAGGGTGGCCGCCTACCGCAATCAGACGGCCTCCGACATCGTCCGCAAACTGGTCGCCATGAACGGCATCCCGGTCGGTGCCAAGGTCAGGTCCACCCGGACCGTGTACGAGTTCATCAGCCAGGCCAACGTCACCGACTGGGACTTCCTGGCCCGGCTCGCCGACGAGAACGAGATGGTGATGTCGCTGGACTCCCAGGGGAGGTTCCAGTTCGTCAAGCCCGACCCGGCGTCCGGAGCACCCTCGACGAGCACACCCGGCGAGAAGAGTCCCTTCGTGCTCCAGGGCGGCGTGGACGTGCTGCGCTGCAGGGCCGCGGTGACCTCCGCCGACCAGGTCGCCAAGACCGAGGCCCGCGGCTGGGACGTCGGGACCAAGAAGAAGCTGACCGCGACCGCGCCCGCCACGGCCAATGCCGGGTTCGCCATCGGCGTCACGCCGAAGGACACGGCGAAGAAGTTCAAGCCCGCCAAACTCGTCGAGACCGACACACCCTACGACCGGCAGCCCGAGGTCAAGTTCGCCGCCGAGGCCCTGGCCGACGACGTGACCTCGTCCTTCGCCGAGCTGGAGGTCGTGGTCTGGGGCAACCCCAAGCTGCGCCCCGGCGTCCCGATCGCGCTCACCGACGTGGGCAAGCCTTTCGAGGGGCAGTACACGGTCACCTCCGTACGGCACGAGTTCGGCAACGACGAGCCCTACCGGACCTGGGTGACCGTCAGCGGCCGGCAGTGGCGCTCCCTGTACGGCCTGACCTCCGGAGGCGGTACGGCCACCACGCCGAAGCTGCCGAGCGTTGCCAACGCCCTGGTGACAAACGTCCAGGACCCCCTCAAACAGGGCCGGGTCAAGCTGCAGTTCCCCTGGCTGGACGACCTGTACGAGAGCGACTGGACGCGCACCGTGCAACTGGGCGGTAAGGGCGGCGGCGGGGTGTTCCCGTACGACGTCGGTGACGAGGTGCTGGTGGCCTTCGACCGCGGCGCCCTGGATCACCCGTTCGTCGTCGGCGGCCTCTACAACGGCAAGGACAGACCGACCGTCGTCAGCGACGTCCCGCTGCACGACGGGCTCAAGAAGCAGGCGATCCGGCACACCCTGTCCGACCGGAAGGGCAATCGCGTCGACCTGCTCAGCCAGCAGACCGGTGCTCGTAAGCAGGGTGTGCGCATCGCCTCCGGCAACGACAAGCTGACCATCAACCTCGACCGTACGAAGACCGAGATCACGGTGGACAGCAAGGGGTCCGTCACCATCAAGGGCAGCAGGTCGGTGTCGGTGGAGGCGGGCACGGACCTCACCCTGAGCGCGCGCCGGAGTCTGACGATCAAGAGCGGCGGACCGCTCAGCATCGAGGGCCGTGGGCTCGTCAACCTGAAGTCCCTCGGCGGGGCGGTCAACGTCGACGCGGTGGGGGCGCTCAGCCTCAAGGCGGTCGGCGCCGCGACGCTCACGGCGGGCGGCACCGTCCAGGTCAACTCCATCGCGGCCGTCGGCATCCGGGCCGTCACCATCCCCCTCCAGGGCCTGGTGATGGTCAACAACAAGCCCTATCCACTGCCGTGACGGCCGAGAAATTCGTCAGCAACAGGTGGGAGTCCCTCTGATGGCCGAGCAGTTCGTCGGATCCGGCTGGGCGTTCCCCATGCGCATCGGTCCCACCGGAGGCATCGCGCTGGTCAGTGGGGAACGGGAGATCGAGGAGGCCATCCGGCTGGTGCTGGCCACCGCGCCGGGCGAGCGGCCGATGCGCCCCGAGTTCGGCTGCGCCATCCACGACCTGGTGTTCTCCCCGGTCAACGAGGCGACGGCGGGGCGCATCCAGCACGAGGTGTACACCACCCTGGACCGCTGGGAGCCACGGATCGAGGTCAACGACGTCGAGGTGACGGCCGGCGCGGACCAGGGCGTGCTCTTCATCGACGTGCGCTACTCGATCCGTGGCACCAACAACCCCCGAAGTCTGGTCTTTCCGTTCTACGTCATTCCCTCCCACGAGGATCCCGACGCCCCGGGCTCGGGCAACTCCCTTGAAAGCGACCGCTGATGGCACTGCCTTCCCCGAATCTCGACGACCGCCGCTTCCAGCAGTTCGTCGACGACGCCAAGCGCTACATCCAGCAGCGCGCCCCCGAATGGACCGACCACAACGTGTCGGACCCCGGCGTCACCCTCGTGGAGACGGTCGCCCACATGGCCGACCAGATCGTCTACCGGCTCAACCGGGTCCCGGAGAAGAACCATCTGGCCTTCCTGGACCTCGTGGGCATCACACTCTTCCCGCCCTCGGCCGCCCGCACCGACGTCACCTTCTGGCTGTCCGCGCCGCAGGAGGAGCCGATCGTGCTGCCCGTCGGCACCGAGGCCGCGACGCTGCGCACGGAGAGCGAGGAGGCCGTCGTCTTCGCGACCGAGCGTGAACTGACCGTCGTGCCCACCGCGTTGCGTCATCTCGTCGTGCAGCACAGTGGGCTTCCGGTCACCGACCGGACGGCCGACCTCACCGAGGGCAAGGACGTGCTGTGCTTCGCGGAGGCGCCAAGTCCCGGTGACTGCATGCTCTTCGGCCTCACCACGGCCGTACCGCACTGCGCGGTGGCCCTGGAGCTCGACAGCCGGGTCGACGGTGTCGGTGTCGACCCGCGCCAGCCGCCTCTGGTCTGGGAGGCGTGGACCGAGGACGGCTGGACCGCCTGCGAGGTCGACCGCGACGGCACCGGCGGTCTGAACCGGCCCGGTGACGTCGTCCTGCACGTCCCCGGCGGCCACACGCTCTCCCGCACCGGCGGCCAGGAGGCGGGCTGGCTGCGCTGCCGGGTCACCGACCCGCTGCCCGACCAGCCCTTCTACACCACCTCGCCGACCGTCCAGGCCGCGGAGGCGTTCACCCTCGGCGGCACGACCTCGGCGATCCACGCCGAGACGGTCCGGGACGAGGCGCTCGGCGAGTCCACCGGGCTGCCGGGGCAGCGACTGCGGCTCACCCACTTCCCCGTGGTCGGGGACACCCCGCCGGTCCTGCTGCAGACGGCCGAACGTGACGGCTGGACCGACTGGGACGTCGTCCCGCACTTCGCCGCGTCCGGCCCCGACGACCGGCACATCGCCCTGGACGCGGCCACCGGCGAGATCTCCTTCGGGCCCGCCGTCCGCGAACCCGACGGCACACTGCGCCAGTACGGGTCGGTGGCGCCCAAGGGCGCCGTCATCCGCGCCCGCCGCTACCGGACCGGCGGCGGCCGGGCCGGCAATGTGGCCCGCGGTGCCGTCCAGGTGCTGCGCAGCTCGGTGCCGTACGTCGCCGAGGTCGTCAACCGGGAGGCGGCGCGCGGTGGCGTCGAAGGCGAGACCGTCGCCGAGGCGAAGACCCGGGCGCCGATCACTCTGCGCGCCCAGGAGCGGGCCGTGACCCTGCGCGACTACGAGGAACTAGCCCGGCGCGCCGCGCCCGAGACCGCCCGTATCACCTGCCTGGAGGGCGACGAGGGCGAGCACGGCGCCTACGCGGTCCGTGTCCTGGTCGTCCCGCAGGCGGTGCCGGACCCCGGCGGACGGCTGCGCTTCGAGCAACTCGTACCGGGTGACGCCCTGTTGCAGCGCATCACCCGCTATCTCGACGAGCGGCGGCTGATCGGCACCCGGCTCGCGGTCGGCCCGCCCTTCTACCAGGGCGTCACCGTGGTGGCCACCGTGCACGCCTTCCGCGGGGTCGACACCGACCGGGTCCGCCGCCAGGCGCACGACGCGCTCTACCGCCACCTCGACCCGCTCACCGGCGGCGCGAACGGCACCGGCTGGCCCTTCGGCCGCCCCGTGCAGTCGGGCGAGGTGTTCGCGGTGCTGCAGCGCGTCCCCGGCGTCGAACTCGTCGACGCCGTGCAGCTCCACCCCGCCGACCCGCTGACGGGCAAGCGCGGCGACCCGACCGACCGGATCGATCTCGAAGCCCCTTCCCTGGTCTTCTCGTTCGACCACCGTGTGCGCGTCATCGGCGACGGTTCATGAGGGGCTCCATCGACGGCCTGGAGTCCTCGGCGCCGATCGGCGCGATGCTCCCCGCGGTCTTCGCCGACGACGACCTCGCGCTGCGTTTCGTCGCGGGCCTCGACGAGGTCGTGGCGCCGATCCTGCTCGCCCTCGACTGTCTGCACAGCTACTTCGACCCGGCGCTCGCGCCGGCCGACTTCGCCCGCTGGCTCGGCACCTGGGTCGGCGCAGAGATCGACGGCTCGGAGCCGGACGCCCGGCTGCGCGCGGCCGTCGCCGCCGCCGCGTATCTGCACCGGGTACGCGGCACCCGTCGCGGTCTGGCCGAGGCGGTGCGGCTCGCCTTCGGCGCCGAACCCGAGATCACCGAGAGCGGCGCCGCCGCCTGGGATCCCCGCCCGCTCGGCCCGGTCCCCGGCGACCGCCGTCCCCGGCTGCACGTCACCCTGCGGCTGCCCGATCCGACGCCGGCGGACGAGTACCGGCTGGAGAGCCTCGTGGCGGCCGCCCGCCCCGCCCACATGCCCTACACGGTCCAGGTGACCGCCGCCGAAAGGATCCCCGAGAGATGACCACCCAGACCCCAGGCACCGAACCCGGGCGTGCCCCCGCCTGTGCCGAATGCGGCACTCGGGCGGAGCCCGGTCAGTCCTTCTGCGACGCCTGCGGCGCGGTGCTCGACTGGGCCGGGAGTCCGGCCGCGACGGCCGCCAGGGCGAGCGGTTCCCGGGCGGGGGCGGCGGAGACCCGGCGCCCCGGCGCCGTGGCCACCGACGAGGCGCCACCGGCCGCCGGCGCCCGGGGCGGACGGCCCACGGCCGCCGTCACGTCCGGAGCCCCCGGGACGGCGGTAAGCGGCGCCGGGTCCGCCGAGGGCGAGCCGGGGTGGGACGCGTTCCCCGTGCCGGGCGCCGGTACGGGGACGGCGCGTACGGCCCATGACATGGACGCCGGAACCGGTGCGCGACAGACGGGCACGGGCGGCCCGGACGCCGTGGGCGCGGACAAGGCCACCGCAAACGCCAACGCGAGCAACAGCAACAGCAACAGCAACAGCAACAGCAACAGCGCGAACGTGGACCACAGCGACGCGGTCTCGGACGT
Source organism: Streptomyces sp. RPA4-2 (assembly GCF_012273515.2). Taxonomy (NCBI): domain Bacteria; kingdom Bacillati; phylum Actinomycetota; class Actinomycetes; order Kitasatosporales; family Streptomycetaceae; genus Streptomyces; species Streptomyces sp. RPA4-2. The sequence goes on along the minus strand of NZ_CP050975.2, from coordinate 9,420,668 downwards.
GGCGGTCGATGCGCGGGCCGCGGCGAGCCCCGTCCACGGCGGCCCGGGAGGTACCGGCGACGACGTCCCGCGCGCCCACCCGAGCCTTCCCGACGCCTCCCCCACGGCCGTGGCAGGTCACGACGACACCGCGGACACCGAGCCGCTGCCGTCCTCCGCCCCCGAGGTCTCCCGGGACTCCGCGGCCGAGCGGGCCAGGTCGCTGCTGGTACCGGTGGCGGATCCGGAAGAGCGGCCCGCGGCGCCTTCGGTGGCGCCCGTGCTGCCGGGACTCCCCGTGGCGAACCGCCCACAGGTCCGTGCCCCGGGTGGCGAGCCGGGCGCGGAAGGGGGCCTGCCCTGCCCCTGGTGTGCCACTCCCAACCGTCCGGACCGGCACTTCTGCGGCCGATGCGCGCTGCCCATGGCCGGCGAACGGCAGACCCCGGAGCGGCTGCCCTGGTGGCGGCGGCTGCTCAACTCCCGCAACGGGCAGACGCCGTGGGCCGGCGACCGGCCCCGCCTGCGCCGCGGCTTCGGACGCGTCATGAACTGGGTGGTCGGCGCGGTCGTGCTCACTCTGTTGGTGGTCGCCGCGATGAACACCGGTACGGCGGTGCAGGCCGTGAAGGACCACTTCGCCAAGCGGGCCCCGATCGGCCCCGACAGCTACAAGGCGTCCCGTTCCTTCCCCGGTCACGGCGCCGGGCTCGCCTTCGACAAGCTGAACAACACCTGGTGGGGACCGGGCGTCTCGCAGTCCGGGGACGGCGAGTGGCTGGAGGCCCGCTTCGCACAGCCGACCAGGCTGCTGGACCTGGTCATCACTCCGGGCGTCTCCACCCACGCGGACCAGATCTCCCAATCGGCGCTGCCGCACCGCATCGAGGCTCGCGTCACCACCGCGAACGGCAGGACCACCACTCGCTTCCTCACCCTCGACCAGGGCGCGGGCGGCCAGAGCCGTAAGTTCCGCGCGGGTGACGTCACCGCGGTCCGCTTCATCATCCGCTCGGCCTACGGCGCCGCCGCTTCCAAGCAGGTCTCCATCGCGGAGATCGAGTTCTTCGGCCCGTCGAGCTCCAACGGCTCCTAGGCGCACCCCGAAAGGGTCCAGCCAATCGCGTACGAGGGGGACGGTCCCCGGCATTCAGGCCGGGGACCGTCCCCCTGAACGTGCCACTCCATGGTCGAGTTCTTCCGGTTCTGGCCGAACTGGGAGGATGACTCCCGTGAAGTCGCCGCGGCCTTACCGTAGAGGCACGGCACCAGACACGAGGAGAAGCGCCACCCGTGCACGAAGCACCGATCTACGCCCAACTGATCTCCGAACGCGGCGACATACCGCTTCAGGTCCGCAACGAGGCCCGCCGGATCCAACGCGAACTCGAATGGATCCTCAACACCGATCCCTCGTCGGGCGGTCTCCTCCCGAGGCCTACGGGCGCTTCGGTCCCGAGTCCGCGCCCGCTGCCTCCGGCACTTCCGCCTTCGCTTCCCCCGGGCAACAGCCCGACCGGCTGGCTCAGCTGACGTTCGGTCGCATCACGCGGAAGCGTGCCGACACCCGAGGCGCCCAGCGCTCCCGCGGCCGGGATCACCCGTGGCGACGGCCGCCTCGAAGGAGGCGGGGGCCGGCGCCCCGGGAGCCGTGCCTCGGCGACGGCACTCGACGCGGACGGTGCGTCCGCTCGTCGGTGTCATGCTGCCGAGGTCACGTTCCCGGGGCGGCACTTCGGGTTCAGCCCTGCGAAGACGAGCCGTCCTGCGACTCGTTCCCGTCGGCGCCCTTCTCCGGCGACCGCAGGTATCCGGGCAGCTCCAGCAGCGCCTCCGACTTCCCGGAGCGGCCTTCGGAGTTGTTGCCGTTCAGGTTCTGACGGACCGAGTCCAGGATCGTCAGGCCCTGGGCGACCAGGCCGGCGGCGATCTCACCGAGGCCGTCCGCGCCGTTCAGGACGTTGACGTTGGCGCCCGCGAGTCCGCCCGCGGCCTCCTTCACGATCAGCGGGAGCTGGTCGATCAGCATCCGGTCCAGCGCCACCCGGTCGTGCGAAGCCGCCGCCTCGGCCTGGATCTTCATGCGCTCCGCGTCGGCGATGGCGAGCACCTTGATCCGCTCGGCCTCCGCCTCGGCGGGCTTCACGATCTCGGCCACCAGCTGCTGTTGGCGCAACTGGGCCGCCTTCTGGGCCAGTTCGGTCTGCGCCGCGAGCACCTCCTGCTGCGCGTGGGCCTGCGCCAGCGGTCCGGCCTGGGCCGCCTGCGCCTGCGCGCGGTCCACCTCGGCCGAGTACTCCGCCTTCACTATCGCGGTCTGCCGGGCGTACTCGGCCTGGTTGCGCGCGGCCACCTGCTCGGCCTCGACCGAGGCCTGGGTGGCCTGGGCCTGCGCGATCTGGGCCTGCCGCTGGATGGCGGCCTTGTGCGGCGCGGACATGGCCTCGATGTAACCGGTGTCGCCGTCGTCGATCGACTGGATCTGCAGCGAGTCCACGATCAGACCGATCTTGGCCATCTCGATCTTCGAGGTGTCCAGGACCTCCGCGGCGAGCTTCTGACGTTCGGTGACGATCTCCTCGACCGTCATCGAGCCGATGATGGCGCGCAGATGACCGGCGAAGATCCGGCCGGTCAGCACCGACATCTGGTCCTGGTCGGACAGGAACCGCTGGCCCGCGTTGATGATGCTCTCGTGGTCGTTGCCGACCTTGAACGCGATCACCGCGCGGACGTGCAGCGCGATTCCCTGCTTGGTCACACAGGTCTCGGTGACCTCCGCCTCACACATCGAAAGGGTCAGGAAACGGGTCTTGCGGAAAACCGGGAGCACGAACTTGCCGTGACCCGTCACCACGCGGAACGGCGCGCCCCCCAGTCCCCGCCTGCCGCCCGAGATCAGCATCGCCTCGTCGGGTGCGGGAACGCGGTAACCGAACATCGCTCTACTCCTTAACCGGCGTTGGGCGGGATCCCGCCCAACGCGTCCAACGGATCGGTCCACTCGATGACGTCGACCTCACGGCATCCACGGGATTCGATCACAAGCACGGTGGCCCCGATCGGGAGGGGCTCCTGTGACCACGCGACGAAGGTCTCGGATCCGCCTCTCACCCGCACCAGGATCTCGCCGGGCCCTGCGGCTCCCCGCGTGCCGACGAGGAGCTCCCCGGTACAGCCGATCACGGCCTCGTCCTGCACCACTGTCGGCCGCCCCCAATCATTGTCGTTCTGCTTCCGACCTTAGACCTCCCCGCGTCGGACGCATACGCTCCGGCCGGTCCCCCGTGTCGTGGCCGGGGTGCGCTCAGCTCCTGGTGAACCGGTAGGTCTTGCTGTCGGTGAGTACGCAGAATCCAGGTGACACCACGATCACACGCAGAGTGCCGGTGCGCCGGTCGTAGTCGATGCCCTCCGACTCGAAGCTGCCCGAGCAGGAGCTGCGCTGCGGGAGCTGGCGCAGCGCCGTGACATGACCGGTCACATCGGCGGAGCCGGGCTCCACGGACAGGTCGATCTGCAGCAGCGGCTTGGTGATGCCGAAGAGCGCCCCTTCCGGGTCGTCGGAGGAGCACAGCAGCTGTGCCGACGTCACGAAGTCGCAGCCCTGTACGTCGCGCACGGCGTGGTCGAGGTTGATGGTGGAGGCCTGGGGGAGGTTCGCGGAGGGGGGAGGTGGCGGGGTTCACGCCGGGGGTCGGGAACACCAGCAGGCGGTTCATCGTGCCCCACTCGCCGGACACCATCCAGGAGCCGTTCGGCGAGATGGTGTCGAAGGAGTTGTTCAGCGCCTCCCCGGGGCTCAGGGCGTGGACGTACTCCGACCAGGCACCGCCCGGCGCCTGCACCCGGAACATCTTGGCGTTGCCGGAGTCCGCCTGGTACGGCTCCACGTAGTAGCCGTTGTACGAGGCGTCGGGGTCGCCCACGTGGTTCCAGCCGCGGACAGTGAGACCGAACGGGATCGTGCCGATCCCCGTGTACCGGTTGGGGCTGCCGGCCGGGACCTCGACCGAGGCGAGGCCCTGGCTCTCGGTCAGCGGATCGGCACGGTCGGAGCCGACCTCGTTCCAGGTGTCCGCGGCCGCGGCCGGAGCGGTGGCGGCGACCGAGAGGGCGGCGGCCGTGGCGAGGGTGACGAGACCGGCCAGAACGGCGCGACAACGTTGCCGGGCAGGCATGCGCATGAAGGGTGCTCCTCGGGTGGGGGGTGCTGGTTTCGGCGCACAGTCTGACCCGAGTAATTAGGCATGTACAGGCCAATGGAGAATCATTGGCCGTCCACTCACCTTCCGGACCACGGCAGTTGCCCCCGCATCCCCCTGCACCGGAGTGCCCATGCCGAGATCCGGAACCACCCGTGACGCGGCACCGGTCGCCACGGCCGTCATCGGGCCGGGCCAGGCCGCTCCTGACGCCCGCCGAGGGCGGCTCGTCGGGCAGCTCGGCCGGAATCGACGGTTCGAGCCGGCCGGGCGATTGCATCACCCGCTACCCGATGGCTCCGCACGAGGGCCATGACATGGAGACGCGGGAGCGGTCCGCGTGGTGTGCCATCCGAGGGCTGGAACGGGTCCTCGTCCGGGCGGAGTTCGAGGAGGCGTCGGGGGCCGGCCGTCCTCTACACCTCGGGGCCGGGACCGGCCGCCGTCGGCGCCGCGGAGAGGGCGGACGTCGGCGCGGGTGACACGGTCACGACCGGCGCGGAGGTGGAGGACCGGCAAACACCGGGCCGCTGATCATGACGGGGGTCTCGCATGCGGTCCGGCGGGTCGCGCATGCGGTCCGGCAGGGGGGATGGGCCGCCGGGACCGAGGGTGTCCTGCGGGCCGGCAATGTCCCGTCCGGCCCGGATCGTCGCGCCGTCGGCCGAGGTGCTTGGCGGACGGGACGAGTGGGGCCGCGGCCGGCCGGAATCCCGTACCCGGCCGCGCACCGCCGGGCAGGAAGTCCTGCCCGGCGGCGCTGGCGGGTCAGTTGTTCGCGCAGGCGCTACCCGTCGCCGGGTTCAACAGGCCCACCACGTCGACCGTGTCGCCACAGAGGTTGAGGCCGAGGTCGACGGGGATCTGAATGACGTTGCCGGACAGGAGACCGGGGCTGCCCACGGCGGCACCGACCGGGTCGGGGTCGGCGGCGGAGGCGGTCCCGGCGGTGGCCGCGAGGGCCACGCTCGCCAGTCCGGCAGCGGCCATCAGACGAATACGCATTGCAGGCTCCGATCAGTCGCAGAAGTGCGGTTCCTCCACCTTCACCTGCGGAACCTCCGGCCGACATCGTTGTACGTCCGAACGGGTCGCCCGGACCCCGAGGACCATCTCCTGGCCCGTGTCCGGGCACCTACGGGGCACCCCGGACACGCACGGGACGCGTCGCGCGGGGTGCCCGGATTGCCCGTAGCGTGAGAACAGGTCAGGTGGAACAGGGAGAGATCATGTCAACGAGCCAACCGGATTCGCCCGCGCCGTCCGACGAGAGGGCGACCCCCGACGCGCTGCTGCACACCGGCGCCGGCGGCGAGGTCACCGCCGAGGACCTGGTGCTCGCCGCAGGTCGCGACATCACCCCGGAGAACCTCGCCTGGGCCGAACGCAAGCTGGCACAGGAGGGGCCCGCCGCCCTCGAAAGGCTGCTGCCCTAGCTTGACCGGCTCCGATGCGGCGGAGCCGGCCAAGGGGGCACGAGGGGCCGGGGTCGCCGGGTCAGCGATCCCTGGTCACGATCCGGGGCACTCCTTCCAGGCCAGGTGGTAGACGGTGCTGATGTCGCCGTCCGTCGAGTCCATGGTCATGAAGCTGGTGCTGCCCGGCGCCGAGGTACCCGCGTTGACGCGCAACTCGGTGTTGATGTTGAAGTTCCGCTGAACACCACAGGGGGCCCAGACCAGTTGGGCCCAGTCCGTGACGTCGGTGGCCTGCCAGTTGTCGTTGTACGGGCCGCCGAAGGGATGCGTGATGGCCGCCGTGTTCGAGGACCCCTGGAAGTAGTACGAGGCCTTCTCGGTGCTGCTGGCGCCGCGCTGGAGCGAGGCGAAGCCTCGGTAGTCGGCGCTGGCGATGGCGTACGTGAAGCCCTGCGGTACGTGGACGATCAGGTTGAGCTGGCAGTTCTTGCGGAACGCGGTGGGCTCGGAGGCTCCGCCCACCTGGGCGAGGTATTCACTGTAGGTGACGGTGAAGGCCGTGTTGTCCGGGGACACCGCGACGGCCGCGGTGCCCTGCGGGCAGCCGGAGCCGTTCACGGTGGCCACCTTGATGACGATCTTGTCCGGAGGAGGGTCGACGATCCCGGAGGACGGATCCTGTCCGGGCAGTGCGGTGGCGAACAGGGCGGCGATCGCGCCACCCAGAAGCAGCCCACCAGCCATGGTGCTCCCATCCGTTGCGTTGGCGTTTCCGGCGGCACGGAACGTGTGCCGCCGCGAATTGGGGGGTGCGGCTCCTCCCGCGTACGGGAAGGGCCGTCGCAGACCAGTGCGTTGGATCAAGCGTGAACTGTTGAACCATGTACATGACAAGTCCATGCGCATGGGTGACCCGGAAATGTGAAGGAGCCGTGAAGTCCGGGACGACCGCATCGTATGTACCCCGGCACCCGGCGGTCAGGGCGATCTCCGGCCATTCACCGAGTACGCCCGTTCACTCCCGCCGTGGCCGACGAGGGCGCCCGCCGGCCGCCGGCCCGACGGACAGACCCTGTGACTCTCCTCGAATCCCCCCGCCGCCGCACGGCTCCGCACCCGCTCCTGCGACACTGAACGTCATGGAGTCCCGACACCTGCGAATCGGCCGCCGTCGCATATGGATGCTCAGCGGAGCCTGCTTCCTCGTGCTCGGCCCGGTCGGCTACTTCCTCGGCGGTTGGATTCCCCTGGCCGCACTGATCGTGGCGCTCACCGCGGCCACGTCGGTCTCGCACTGGAAGGCCGCCTCATGGCTCGCGCCCGCCGTGGAACGGGGGCAGCGGGAAAGCCGCCGGGACGTGGCGACCTTCTGCGTGGTCATAGCCGTCAGCGGCTACGCCCAGCCCCCGGCGCTCGGAGCCCCCGACCTGGCCGCACTGCGCCTGGAGGCCTATCGGGCGGCCGCCCACGACGATCTCGACGAGGAACTCCGGGGCCTTGCGGCCGACGCGCTCGCCGCCGCCGACGCCGCGCACACCGAGGACACCCCGGTGGCCTGGCGGGCCGCACGCGCGAGTGCGGAGCGGCTGGCGCACGCGGCGCAGGAGGGCAATCCCTACGTACGGAACCTGCTGATCCAGTGGGTCGAGGGGAACCCGGCCGCGGACCGCTAGCGCGTGTTGCGGTACCAGGTCGCGCACAGCGATGCGCTCGGATCCGTGGACGGTGACCGGTGCGCCGCGGCGTCCGACGACGGGGGATCTTCCGCCGTACGGAATGTACTCGGGTGATCCGGCGACACGGCGGGGTGCCGTGCGCCGAAGGCCGAAACCGTGGGGCCGGCGAGGCCATCCGGGTGTGCATCACCAACTCCCTGGAAACGTGAGGACCATGGCGGACTTCTCCAGCAGGACCGGTGCCGCGTTCGTGGCGGGCGGCACCGGTGGTATCGGCGCGGCCGTCGTCCGTACGCTGGCCGAGCGCGGCAGCGACGTGGCGTTCACGTACCGCGCCAGCCGGGCCGGGGCCGACGCGCTCGCCGCCGAAGTGCGCGAGCACGGGCGTCAAGTCCTCGCACTGCGCCTCGATCTGACCGATGAGACGGCCACGGCGGAAGCGGTCTCCGAGGCCGCCGACGCCTTCGGCGGCCTCCACACGGTGGTGTACGCGGCCGGCCCGCACGTGCCGATGGTGCACCTCAGCCAGGTGACACCTCGTCAGTTCAAGGCCCAACTCGACGCGGACGCACTGGCGTTCTTCCACCTCGTCCATCCCTCGCTGCCGCGGCTGCGGGAGAGCCGGGGCAGCATCGTCGCCGTCACCACCGTGGCCACCCGCAGGTTCCCGGTCCGCGACGGGCTCTCCTCGGGCACCAAGGGTGCGGTCGAGGCGGTCGCGCGGGCTCTGGCGGCCGAGGAGGGCCGGTACGGGGTCCGGGTGAACTGCGTCGCCCCGGGCATGCTGACCGACGGCATCGCCGCCCGGCTGATCTCCTCCGGCGAACTCGACGAGAGGGCCCTGCGGATCACCCGCCACAACATCCCGCTACGGCGCTTCGGCGAGGCGACGGACATCGCGGAGGCGGTGGCGTTCCTGGCCTCGGACCGCGCCGGTTTCATCACGGGGCAGGCGCTGGGAGTGGACGGCGGCTACAGCGTGTAGCGGCGGCCACCCGCACTATCGGCGGATGCGGCAAAATCGGCCTCACGCCGGGCACGAACCGCATCGGCCCGGCCGGCGCGCCCTCGCACCGGCCGGACTGCCGGTCAGCGCGGGGCGACCGGCCCGGGAGGCCGGGGCCCTCGCACGAAACGCCGCCCGCCTCCACGGTCCGTCCCGTGGCGGTGATGCCCCACTACTCGCGCGCTGTCGCACATCGGTGCGTGCGCGGCGGGCCGTCGGTCAGCCGTACAGCCCGGTCGCGAGGTCGTCGAGGGACCACCAGGTCCCCGACTGCCACTCGCGACCGTGCCAGGCGGCACGGCGCGTACCGCGCGGGTCGTCGACCGAGCGGGGCCCGGCGGGGCCGAAGACCATGGTGGCGCGCCGGCCGGTGGTGTACGCGGGCCAGTCCGGCAGCCCCTCGGCGGCGGGCACACCGTCGGTGACGAAGGCCCCGAAGGCCTCGTGGAGCAGGCCGTTGACCCCCGGACCGCCGAGCCACATCGCGTCACCGTCCGTACCGTGGATCGCGGGCAGGACCCCGCCGGGGACGACACTCGGCGGGAGCCCGGTCAGGGGCATGTCGTACCGGGAACGCCAGACGGGCGCGTGGGCGGACTGGGCGTCGGCGAGCCGCGTCGCGGGGATTCCGTACCGCTCGTCGGTCATCACGTCGACCCGCGACCCGACCGGATCGCGGGCCGGTCCGGACGGGTGCTCCGCGTAGACGGCGAGGATGTGGTCGCGCGCGGCGGCGCCGAAGTACTCCTCCAGGACGCGGTCCGCCTGCTCGGCCGCGTCGGGAGCGAGGAGTTGGTAGAGCGCGCATTCGTTGACGCACGTCTGGGCCAGCAGCGCGACGCCGGCGGCGGCGCCCGCCGCGAGGGCGTCCAGGGGTTTGCGGGTGAGGGCGAGCCCGTCGATGGAGGGCCGCCACAGCCAGGCGGCCCGCACTCCCTCGCCGACCGCGTTCTGCGCGCCGAGGATCTCCTCCGCGGGCACCTCGCGGATGCCGTCCGCCGCCCCGGCTCCCAGCACGCGCAGGAACCGCCGGGTCAGGTCGGTGTCCTGGGCCCGGTCGGCGACGTGGTCGGCCCCGCCGCTCGACGAGACGGCCCGGTGGATCATGCCTCGGGTGAGGGGCGAGGCGAGCAGGTTGGCGACGGACTTGGCGCCGGCGGACAGACCGTAGAGCGTGATCCGGTCCGGGTCGCCGCCGAAGCCGGCGATGTTCTCGCGGACCCAGCGCAACGCGGCGATCTGGTCGTGCAGACCGAAGGCACCGGTGTGCTCCTCCCCGTCCAGCGCGAGGAACCCCAGTGCGCCCAAACGGTAGTTGAACGTCACCACGACCACACCGTGGGCGCGTGCGAGGGCCGCGCCGTCCCCGGCGATGTCGGTGCCGGTACCGACCTGGTAGCCACCACCGTGGATCCACAGCAGCACGGGACGGGCCTCGGCGTCCGCCGGAGCCGTCACGTTGAGGTACAGGCAGTCCTCCGACGGCTCGGGCAGCGTGGGCGCGTCGGGCGACGGGGGGTCCTCCGTCACGGCGGGCAGGAGCATGGGCGGCTGCGGGGCGGGGGCCCCAAGTGCCGTGGCCTCGCGTACTCCGCTCCACGCCTCGGGCCGCCTCGGTGGCCGCAGCCGCAGCGAACCCACGGGAGGGGCCGCGTACGGGATGCCGCGCCAGCCGAGGACGCCGTCGCCGATCTCGGCACCGCGCACCTTCCCGCCCGCGGTGTCGACGACGTACGCCGCCGTGCCCGCGCCGGACCGTGGCCTCCCCGTCATACCGTCCTCCCTCGTGCCGTCGGGACCGGTTCTGCGAGCGGCCCCGCGCCATGGCCCTGGTACACCGGCCGGCCGCCTACGCCGTGCGCGTCCAGGTGCCCCTCCTCGCGGAGTGCCGCACTGGTGTGTGCGAACGCGATCCACTCCTGGAACGTGATGGGGCTGTCCTCGCGGTCCGACCAGTGCGATGCGCGCGTCACATGTAGCTCGTATCCCATGCCGGGGATCATCCACGACGGGTCCGACACACACCCGGGTCGCTTCCCGGCCTCCGTTTCCTCCAGCCCTGTCCACAGCCGTTCGGGTGACGCCGAAGTCGCTGCGGGACAGGAACTCTCACCCCGAACGGCGGGCCCGGCGTCCCGAAGACGTCGGGCCTGCGTACGTGCGGTGGCTCCTGAAGACAGAGGGGCGCCCCTCGACCGAGGTCGAGGGGCGCCCTTCGTGCGGGGTGAAGCGGTCAGTGCTTGTCGCGGAGTGAGTCGCGAGCACCTGCGGCCTTGCCGCGGGCCTTCTCCGCGGCGTCGCGGACGTTGGCCTTGGCCTGGTCGGTCTTGCCCTCGGCTTCCATGCGCTCGTTGCCGGTGGCCTTGCCGGCCATCTCCTTGGCCTTGCCCTTGGCCTTGTCCATGGAACTCTTGCCCATGATCACTCCTTGGTTGGGGGGTTACGTCTGCCACGCTAGGGGCGGTCGGCGGCTCCCGCATCCGGAGCGTGTTCACTCCGTCACCGAGAGGCCCCTTGAGCGGTCGCCGGGCCTACGGAGGACATCCCCCCGGTACGCGCCCGCGAGGACCGACGCGCACCTCCCCCGAGGGGCACTCTCGGAACCCCGGTACGGACTCTCCCCGTTCCACGTCTCGCGGGAGACATCCCTCCCCGACCGCACGGGGACGCGACGAGTAGCCTTCTCCGGTGAAACGCATCTTGGTCGTCGGCATCACCGGGGCCGGGAAGACCACCATGGCGCAGTCCCTCGCCGCACGGCTTCAGCTGCCTTTCCACGAGATGGACGCCCTGAAGTTCACCGGCCCGCAGTGGGCGTCCAACCCCGGTCTGCAGCAGCAGGTGGCCTCGATCGCGGCCACCTCGGGGTGGATCTTCGACTCCTTCGGCTACCCGGAAGTCCGCGATCTGCTGTGGACGCATGCCGACACGGTGATCTGGCTCGACTACCCCAGATCCGTGATCATGCCCCGTATTCTGCGCAGGTCGTTGCGCCGGACCCTGCTGCGCGAGCGCATCTTCGGCGGCAACCTGGAGACCGTGTCCGGCTGGTTCGGAAGCGACCACCCGGTGTGGTGGGCCTGGTCCCAGCACGGCGCGCGGCGGTCGGAGATCGGCCGACGCGCCCAGGATCCGCGCTTCGCGCCGCTCCAGGTCATCCGCTTCCGCTCACCGCGACGCGCGGACGAATGGCTGCGAACCCTGCGTGAGGACGGGTCCGGCGTCTGACCGGGCGACCGCACGAAGGGCGCACGTCCGGGCCGGCGGGTGTGTGGTGGGCGGCGGGTCAGGCGAGCTCGAGCAGGATTCCGGTGAGTTCGGCCGGCATGGTGACCATGCAGTCGTGGCCGGTCGCCAGTTCCCGCACGTGGGCCGGGGTGCGGTTGGGCTGTGTCGCGGGGACGGGGCGCCGGTCGAAGCCTTCCGGCCTGCCGACGGTGCAGTGGATGTGCGTCCGCGGGATGGTGTTCACCGCCGGGTTGTCCAGTCGTACCGGCTGTTGGAGGCAGCGCACCGAGAGATCCGACAGCATCGTGCGCAGCCAGGCGACGTCCGCCGGGTCGGTGACCCCGAAGAGACCCGAGGGCGGCGGCAGCTCGGGAAGCGGGGGAACCCGCCAGCCGTCGTCCGACTTCAGGGCGAGATCGATCAGGACCTGGGTCACGGGCATGACATCGGCCGCGTTCTCGCCGTCCTCCGGGACCATCGCGTCGAGGTAGACCAGATGCGCGATCCGGTCCGGGACCTGATTGGCCGCGGACGAGATGACCAGACCGCCGTAGCTGTGGCCCACGAGGACCACCTCGGTGAGGTCCTCCTCGATGATCAGCTCGACGATGTCGTCGACATGCGTGTCGAGCCCCACTTCGGGGCCGAGCAGATGCGCCTTGTCGCCGTGGCCGGTCAGCGACGGCGTGAGCACCCGGTGTCCGGCCGACGCCAGCAACGGCACCACCCGCTCCCAGCACTCTCCGCTGTGCCAGGCACCGTGTACCAGCAAATAGGTCGACATGGTTGCGCTCCTCGCTGTGGTTGTCCGCGCTCGGCGGGTCGCTGATCAGGCTGCCGCCCGCGCTCCGACCGGGCCAGGGCCCCCTCGTTCCTGGGGGTGACAGGGCCAGGCACCCGCGCAAGTGGGCGAATTACAGTGGGGCGATGCGCGACGAAACGAACCTCTTGGGCGACTACGTACGCGCCCGCCGTGAGCTCGTCACTCCCGGACAGGCCGGTATCCCGGTCGTGGGAAAACGGCGCGTTCCGGGTCTGCGCCGGGAAGAGGTCGCGATGCTCGCCGGCATCAGCGCCGACTACTACCTGCGCCTGGAGCAGGGCCGCGATCGCAACCCCTCCGTGCAGATCCTCGAGTCCCTCGCCCGCGTCCTGCAACTCGACGACGACGCGACGGCCTACCTGCTGCGTCTGGGCGCCGGCAAACCCCGACGGCGCCGGCGCCGGAAGGAGACCGTTCCGGCGGGGATCGTCAAGCTCGTCGCCGCGCTCCCGCTCCCCGCGCTGGTCGAGGGCCGCTACTTCGACGTGCTCGCCGCGAACGCCTTGGCGACCGCTCTGTCCCCGCGCCTCGTGGCGGGAGCCAACCGGCTGCGGGACGTGTTCCTCGACCCCGCCGAGCGGGCCCTGTACGCGGACTGGGAGAACGCGACCATGGGCATGGTGGCGGGCTTCCGCGAGTCCGTCGGCACCGACATCGACGACCCCCGGTTCATCGAGCTCGTCGGCGAACTCTGCCTCGCCAGCCCCCGGTTCAGCCGGCTCTGGGCCCGCCACGACGTGGCGGCGTGCGAAGGCGCGTCGAAGCACATCGACCATCCCCAGGTCGGTGGCCTGTGGCTGAACCGGGAGAGGCTCGGCATCGGCGGCACGGCGGGCCAGACGCTTGTCGTCTACCACCCCGACCCCGGCACCGACAGCGCCGACGGACTCGCGCTCCTCGCCTCCGCCACACAGGCACCGATCACCCCGCGGGACACCACCGCCGACGAGCCGACGCGAGCGGATGCCGAACGCGGCGCACCCGCCGCGGGCCCGGATGCCCGCCGCCCGGCGGCCGGCGACCACAGGCGTACGGGTTCGGCCTGATCCAGCGGTCTCGGCCTGATCCAGCAAGTCCGACCTGGTCCAGCGAGTCCGACCTGATCCAGCGGATTCGGCCTGATCCCCCGAATCCGGCCCGTTACGGGGACGGGTCAGACGGGCAGTCTCGGCACGCTGTCGAGCAGACGGCGGGTGTAGGGGTGCGCGGGGTCGCCCAGCACCTGGTCGGTTTCGCCCTGCTCCACGATGTGGCCGCGTTCCAGTACGGCGGTGCGCTCGCACAGGGACGCGACGACCGACAGGTCGTGGGAGACCATCACGATCGTGAGTCCCTGTTCCTGCTTGAGTTCGGCGAGCAGGTCGACGACCTTGACCCGGGTGGTGACGTCGAGCGCGCTGACGGGTTCGTCGGCCAGCAGCACCCGTGGATGGCACACCGTGGCGCGGGCGATGGCGATCCGCTGCCGCTGCCCCCCGGAGAACTCGTGCGGGTAGCGGTCCGCCGCGTCGGCGGGCAGACCGACCCGCTCCAGGGCCGCCGCCGCCTTCGGTGCCGCGCCGGCCCGGGTGTCGATGCCCAGGGAGCGCAGCGGCTCGGCCACGATGGCGCCCACGCGACGGCGTGGGTCGAGTGAGGAGTAGGGGTCCTGGAAGACGCACTGCACGCTGCTCCGGAAGCGGCGCAGTTGCCGCCGGTCGCGCAGGGACAGGTCGGCGCCGTCGAAGCGGACGCTGCCCGCGGTGGGGCGGGACAGGCCCAGCAGCAGGCGCAGCAGAGTCGTCTTGCCCGCCCCCGACTCGCCGACGAGGGCGAGGCTGTATCCGGCCTCGACGGTGAGCGAGACGTCCTCGACCACGTTGGCCGCGCTCCCGCGGTGGCGCAGCGCCACGTCCTTCAGTTCCAGTACGGGCGTCACCGCGCGCTCCTCAGGTCCAGGGCCGACTGCAGTCTGCGGGCGCTGGCCACGAGCGCTTCGGTGTACTCCTCGCGCGGCGAGCGGATGAGGGTGTGGACGGGGCCTTCCTCGACGGCCCGGCCGTCCTTCATCACCAGGGCACGGTCGGTCACCCGGGCCACGACGGCGAGGTCGTGGCTGACGAAGAGCACCGCCATCTCCCGTTCCCGGACGAGGGTGTCGAGGAGGTCGAGCATCTCCGCCTGCACGGACACGTCCAGCGCGGTGGTCGGTTCGTCGGCGATCAGCAGTCTGGGTGCGCACGCCAGGGCCATGGCCAGGGCGACGCGCTGTCGCTGTCCGCCGGAGATCTCGTGCGGAAAGGCGCGGGCGATCCGTTCGGGTTCCGGCAGCCGTACCTGTGCCAGCGCGTCGCGTACGGCGTCGCGGAGGCCGGGTCCCCTCAGACCGGTGTGTCTGCGGAGGGGTTCGGCGATCTGCCGGCCCACGCGCATCAGCGGGTCGAGCGCGGTGAGCGGCTCCTGGAAGACGACGGCGGCGTCCCGGCCGCGTACGGAGGTGAGCGTCTTCTCGGTGGCGCCCACGATCCGGGTGCCCGCGAGGTCGATGCCGCCGGTGGCGGTCATGCCGTCGGGCAGCAGGCCGAGCACGGCGAGGGTGGTGAGTGATTTGCCAGAACCGGACTCGCCGATGAGCCCCAGCCGTTCGCCGCTCGCCACGGTGAAGGAGAGGTCGTCGACCAGGGTCCGTCCGTCCGCGGCGGTGACGGTCAGGCCACGTACGTCGAGGAGGGTCATGTGCGCCTCCGGCGGGTCGCCGGGTCGAGGGTCTCCCGTACGCCGTCGGCGATGAGGTTGACACCGATCACGAGCAGGACGAGCAGGACGCCCGGGGCGAGGGCCCCGGCGGGGGCCGTGGTGAAGGTGGCCTGCGCCTCCTGGAGCATGCGGCCCCACGAGGCGTTGGGCGGCGGTGCGCCCAGGCCCAGGTAGGACAGGCCGGCCTCGGCCAGCACGGCGAGGCCGAACTGGAGGGCGAGGTTGACCACGAGGGTGGGCCAGATGTTGGGCAGGACGTGGCCGACCACCGTACGCGGCCAGGAGGTGCCGGAGGTGCGGGCGGCGGTGATGTAGTCCTGCGCCAGGACCCGCTTGACGAGGATGCGTACCAGCCGGGCGACGACGGCGCTCTGCGCCAGTCCGATCGCGAGGATCGCGGAGCCGAGGGTCGCCGACCGCGCGGCGACGATGAGCATCGCGAGCAGCAGCGTGGGGAAGGCGATCAGGATGTCGAGGAACGCGGAGAGCGTGTCGTCGAGCCAGCCCTGCGCGAACGCCGCGAGCACCCCCAGGGTGACGCCGATGGCCGCGGCGAGGAGTACCGATCCGAGGCCGGCCTCGACGGCGATCCGCGAGCCGGTCATGACCTGGGTGAACAGGTCGCGGCCGAGTTTGTCGGTACCCAGCAGATGTCCCCCGCCGGGTCCGGCGAGCCGTCCGCCGGAGGTGTCGTCCGCGGAGTAGGGCAGCCAGAACAGGGAGACCAGGGCGAGCAGCGCGATGAGTCCGGCGAGGACACAGCCGACGACGAGCGTGGCGGAACGGCCCGATCGGCGGCCGCCCGGCGGTGCCTTCGCGAGCGGCACCGTTGCGAGCACGTCGGGCGGGGTCATCGGGCACCTCCGGAGAGTCGTCCGCGCAGCCGTGGGTCGACGACTCGCTGGACGAGGTCGGCGACGAATCCGATGAGCAGGACGGCGAGCGTGGAGACGAACAGGACGGCCTGGATGACGGGGTAGTCGTGTTGGGCGATGCCGGTGGCGAGCATCGAGCCGAGGCCCGGCAGCGCGTACACGGACTCAACGACGACCGCGCCGAGCAGGGTGGAGGCGAGTTCGATGGCGAGGACGGAGATCACCGGCACGGAGCTGTTGCGCAGGCCGTGCCGCCACATGGCCCGCCCGAAGGACGACCCCAGGGCGCGGGCGGTACGCAGGTAGTCGCTGCCGAGGACGTCGAGGGTGGCGGAGCGGACGTAACGGATCAGGGACGCGCTCATCACCAGGGCGATGGTGACGACGGGCAGCACGAGGGAACGGATCGCGTCGGCGGGGTCGGACCAGCCGTCCGGGGGGAAGCCGCCCGCCGGGAGCCAGCCCGCGTTCAGCGCAAACACGGCGACGAGGATCATGCCGAGCCAGAACACCGGGATGGCGATCCCCAGTTGGGACACACCGCTGAGGAGCGCGCCGTACCAGGTGCGTCGCTTGTACGCGGCGACGAACCCGGCCGGCACCGCGATGAGAACGGCGAGGACGAACGCGGCGAGGGTCAGCGGGACGGTGACGTCCAGCCGGGAGGTGACCTCGGGTCCGACGGGCAGTGAGCTGACGAAGGAGGTACCGAGGTCACCGTGGGCCAGCTGCCCGAGCCAGTGGGTGAACTGTTCGGGCAGCGGCCTGTCGGACCCGATGGAGTGCCGTGCCGCTGCGATCTGCTCGGGGCTCGCGCCCACCGAGGTGAGCGCGTTGGCCGGGTCACCCGGGAGCAGCCGCAGCAGGACGAACAGCACGACGCTCGCCAGGGCCAGCGACACCACGAGGAAGGCCAGTCGGCGCAGGAGGTAGCGCGCCATCAGCCCTTCTTCTTGATGTCGTAGGCGTAGAACTGCGAGTTGAGGCCGTTGAGCGGGTAGTCCGAGAGCTTGCTGCTCGCGACGACGATCTGCGGGTAGAGGTAGAGCCAGTCGCTGGCCGCGTCCTTGGCGGTCTGCTCGTTGACCTTCTTCAGCAGAGCGGTCTGCTCCGCGGCCGTGGAGGCCTCTTCGGCCTGCTCGACCCACTGTGTGACCTGCTTGTTGTCGTAACCCCAGTAGAAGTCGGGGTTGCCGTACCAGACGAGGTCACGGTCGTTGACGTGTTCCTGGAGCGTGGCCGTGAAGTCGTGGTTCTTGTAGACCTTCGTGTACCACTCGTCGGGCGTGATCGTGTTGATCTTGACGGTGATGCCGACCTTGGCGAGCTGGGACTTGATGAAGGTCGCGGCCGTGGGGTGCGGGTCGTAGTTCGGGGTGTCGAGGGTGAAGGTGAAGCCCTTGGCGTACCCGGCCTCGGCGAGCAGCTGCTTGGCGTGCGTCGGGTCGTAGGCGTTGACCTTGGTGAGGTCCTCGTACCAGGGGTCGGTGGGCGGCACCATCGAGCCGATGAGCTTGCCGTAGCCGGCCCACACCGACTCCAGCAGCTTCTTGTCGTCGATGGCGGAGGACACGGCCTGGCGCACCTTGACGTTCGTGAAGGGCTTGGCCTTGTCGTTGAAGGCGAGCAGCAGCTTGGTGGTGGAGTTGCCGTCGTTGACCTTGTAGTTCTGGTTGCTCTTGAACTGGTCCAGGGCGTCGGGCGACTGTTCGCTGGTGACCACGTCGACGGCGTTGGTCAGCAGCGCGTTGTTGAGTGCCGTGGCGTCCTTGTAGTAGTGGAAGACGACCTGCTGGTTGCTGGCCGCGTGGCCCCAGTAGCCGGCGTACCGGTCCAGGCCGAGGGCGGAGCCGCGCGTCCACTTGCCCAGCTTGTACGGACCGGTTCCGTCCTCGGTCGTCTTCAGGTTCTTGGCCTGGGAGTTGATGATCCAGACGTAGGAGAGGTTGTAGACGAAGGAGATCGACTTCTTCGACAGCGTGACCTTGACGGTCCGCGGGTCGGGGGTGGCGATGTCCTTGACGACCTCGAGGTTGCTCTTGCGGGCGGACTGGGAGTCGTCCGCGAGCACCTTCTGCAGGCTGTACTTGACGTCCTGGCTGGTGAGCGCCTTACCGCTGTGGAACTTCACGCCGTCGCGCAGCGTGAAGGTGTACGTGAGTCCGTCGCCGCTGACCTTGTAGTCCTGGGCGAGGAGCTTCTCCACCTTGCCGTCGTCGGTGAGCTTGAACAGCCCCTCGTAGACATTGCCGTTGAGGGCCTCGGTGACGCCCTGGCCGCCGCCCGCGGTGTTGTCGAGGTTCTGCGGCTCGTAGAGGGAGCCGATGTTGACGGTGGCGTTCTTGTCGTAGGAGCCGCCCGTGGCACCGCCGCCCGAGCCGGAGCCGCCGCAGGCGGTCAGGGCCAGGGCGAGGGTGGCCGCCGTCGCGGTGCCGTACAGGGAGGTCTTCTTGATGCTCATGGTGAGGAGGCGCTTTCGTGCTGCGGTGCGGGAGGCTGCGGGACGGTCAGTGCTGCGCGGCGAAGCCGGCGCGGAAGACGGGGAGCTTCTCGCCCGCCTCGACGGGCAGGTGGAAGCGGTTCTGCCGCGGCGGCATCGGACAGTTGTACTGATCCGAGAATCCGCAGGGCGGTACGAAGGCGCGGTTGAAGTCGAGGAGGACGCGGTGCTCGTCCTCCGTGCGCTGTACGAAGAGGAAGCGGCCGGCGCCGTATGTGGTGTCCCCGTTGGTGGGATCGCCGAAGACGAGCAGAAGGGTGCCGTCGTCGTCGAAGGCGCTGAGGGTGTAATCGCGGCCGTCGACGGTGAGGGTGATGTCGCCGGGGACGACCAGGTCGCGGCTGCCGCCGTTGTCCCTGATGTGCTCGAACGACACACGCCGGGCACCGGACACGGGCGTGTAGGTCGCGTGCAGCACCCAGGCGGGGTCGTAGGGGAAGGCGTCGACCCGGTCGAAGTGGCGGATGGCGGGCGCGTCCGCGTCCCAGAAGCGCAGGCCGTCCTCGGACCCGCCGGTGACGAGATCGATTCGCCGCAGCGCGGTGACCGTCACGGTGTCCGGCTGACCGGCCGCCGCCTTCTCCGTGTCCGGGTCCGCGCCGGCGGGGAGCCAGCGGGTCTCGACGAGGGCGAGGTTCCCGGCCGGCGAGGTGAGGGCCTGGTGACGCTCGGCGCGCCACGCGTGCCACTGTCCGACGGCGTCGGCGGGGGGCTGGTCAGCGAGGGAGTGGGACACGGAGGGACTCATTCACTTGGACGGGTCGCCGGCCTCACGCCGCGAGGGTCCCGCGGCGCACATGAATGGCCAAAGCAACTTCTTTATCATCCATAAGAGGATCTAATGTCAAATGCCAGAGTCACATGGTGAGACAGCCCGGTGTGGCGGTTGTCTCAGGTCAGCCGAGGTCGAGGAGTTCCTCGTAGAAGCCGCCGAAGCCGCGCTCGCGGTCGACGAGGTGGATCTCCAGGATCCAGTGGCAGACGCGTCCGGCACGGTCGGGCCGCCGTAGCGGGGTGTCGTTCCCCGGGGCGATGTACGACTCGATGTCGGCGCCGTCGATCTTCTCGTGCGGGAACTCGCCCACCGGATGTCCGGCGTGCCACCCGCCCAGTTCCCAGCCGCGTTCGGTGGCCAGCCGCCGGATCTCGGCGTACAGGCGGGCGCCGGTGATGCCCGGGTCGGCCTCGAAGACGCGGCGGCCCGCCGCGAAGACCTCCGGCAGGTCGTCGCGCAGCCGGCGCTTGACGGGGTCGTCGCCGAGCACGAAGGTGCGGCCGAAGTCGGCCTCCCACTCCTCGAAGAGCGGGCCGAAGTCCGCGAAGGCGATGTCGTCCCGCCCGATGACCCGGTCCGGGGGATTCTCCCGGTAGGGGTGGAGGGTGTTCGGTCCGGAGCGGACGATGCGCTTGTGCCAGGGGCGCGTCGGCCCGAACAGGTCGTTCGCCAGGTCACGGATCCGGTCGCTGACCGCTCGCTCGCCCTCACCCGGTGCGATCAGCCCCCCTCGCCTCGATCTCGGCGAAGAGCCGGGCGGCCTTGGCCTGGGCGTCCAGCAGTCGTGCGGCACGGGTGGTCTCGTCGGTCATATGTCTCCCATCGTCGTGTGTTCCGGCCGTCGTGTGTTCCGGCCGTCGTGTGTTCCGCCCGCCGTGTGTTCCGCCCGCCGTCGTGGGCGCAGTCGCCGCCGGCGCCTCAGCAGGTGCGGACGGCGCGGGCCAGGAAGTACGCGGAGGCGTCCTCGTAGCGGTCCAGTTGCCAGCCGCTGCCGTCCAGCAGGGGCCGCAGGTTCGGCTCGCCCAGCGGGTCGTCGGGGCTCAGCGGGCGGCCGTGGCGGCGGGCTCGTTCGGCGCGGCCCGAGGGGTGGAACAGGAGCAGCGCGCCGCCCGGCGCGGTGACCCTCGCCCATTCGCGCAGGGCGGTCGTCGGGTCGGGGAGGTGGTCGAGCAGCCCGGCGGTGAAGATCCCGTCCGCCGCCCCGGGCGGCAGCGGCAGCCGATGACAGTCGGCGAGCAGCAGGCGGGCGCGGCCGGCGCGGCCCTCGCGGGCGGCGGTCACGAGCATGGCCGGGGTGACGTCCACGCCCAGTACCGTCCCCTTGTCGCCCACCTCCGCGCGCAGGGCCGGCAGGGCACGTCCGGTGCCGCAGCCCAGGTCCAGGGCCGTCTGGCCGGGGCTCAGTCCCAGGCGGGCGACGGCCGCCTCGTATCGCGGGCCGTCGGCGGCGAAGCGGGTCTCCCAGGCAGCGGCCTTCGGAGTGAAGAAGGTCCGGGTCGCGGTGCGTTCGGCCCGCGCGGCCACCAGCGCCGCGAACCTCCCGAACACCCGGTCCCGGTGCGGGGCCAGTGCGGCCAGCTCGACCTGCGCGGCCTCCCGCAGCCCCGGAGTGGTGGCGGCCTCCTCCGGGAACGCCGCCACGAACGCGTCCACGGCCGCCTCGTCGGCCTCCAGGTGGAACTGGAGGCCCCACGCGGCCCCACCCACGCGGAAGGCCTGCGCCGGATACCGTGCGCAGGACGCCAACGGAACTGCCCCGGGCGGCAGTTCCATGGTGTCGGTATGCCAGTGCAGCACGCGCAGCCGCTCGGGCGTGCCCGTGAACAGTGGATCCCTGGCCGCCGCCGCACGCGTCCGCACTTCGCCCCAGCCCACCTGCGCCCCGGACCCCGTACGGGCCGTGCCACCCGCCGCCACCGCCAGCAACTGCGCACCCAGGCACACCCCGAGCACCGGCACCTCGGCGGCCAACGCCGCGCGCAGCAGCTCGAGTTCGGCATCTCGGGTGGGAAAGCCGGCATCGCTGTACGCGGCCATCGGGCCGCCCATCACCACGAGCGCCTCGACTCCGGCCAGGTTCTCGGGCAACGGATCCCCTGCCCACACCCGGCAGGGCCGCATCCGCAGCCCCGCGGCCGCCAGCGCCTCGCCCACCGCGTACGGGCCTTCCTCCCGCAGGTGCTGCACCACCAGCACGCCCACAGCCTCGCCCCCAGTCAGCAGATACGACCCAGACCAGGGTGATTACACCGTACGTGCGAGTCATTGTGTACGGATTGGTTCGTATTCGCTGTTCGGTCGACAGTCGCGTCCGGCGTCCTCCGCCGTGCGGGTGACACTCCGTCGCTCCCTCCGCGAGCGCCCCGGGCCGACGGCCCGTAGCAGGTCAGCCCAGGTAGAGGTCCTTGTGCGCGGCCACGAACGCCTCGACCGACTGGGCGGGTACCCCCGTCAGACGTTCGACGTCGTCGGATGTCCGGTCGTAGCGGTTCTCGTGGTGCAGTCGGGCCATGGTGGCGATGTGCTGTTCGGTGTGCGGCGGCAGGCCCGCCCGGGCGAGCACGTCGGCCCGCCACCGGTCCAGCGGCACGTCCACGTAGGACACCGGACGCCCAAGTGCTCGCGAGAACTCCTCGGCCATCTCGGTCATGTCCATCGAGCGGGGACCGGTCAACTCGTAGACGTGGCCGATGTGCGGAGGTGGATCGAGGAGGACCGCGGCGACCACTCGCGCGACGTCGACGACGGCGACCGGTGAGGTGCGCCCGGTGCCGAAGGGCAGCGCGATGGTGCCGTTCTCGCGGATGGACCGTGCCGCCAGCGTGGTGAAGAGAGGGTTGTCCAGGAACGACGTGGGGCGGATGTGCACCACCGGCAGGCCCGACCAGTTCAGCACCTGCTCGCCCAGCCAGTGCAGCCGCTGCTGGTCCGACTCCGCGGTGCTGGTGGCGGTCATCTGCGAGACCGTCATCTGCGACATGCCGACCAGCACGTCCAGCTCCGCGCAGTCGCGGGCCACGGTGGCCACCACGGTCGTCGCCAGCAGGTGGTCCGGCGACACGGGCATCGCGAAGTACATCTTCCCGACGCCCCGCAGCGCGGCGGCGACGCTCTCCGGCCGGGTCAGGTCACCGACGACGACCTCGGCTCCGAGGGCGCGCAGCCCGGCCGCGCGGTCGTCGTCGTGGCGGACCAGTACGCGGACGGGTACGTCCTGTGCGCGCAGCTGGTCGAGGACCCCGCGGCCCACGTCACCGGCGTTGGCGATGAGAACTAGGTCGTTGGCGGTCATCGGTCGGCCTCCTGGCGCATCAGTGGGCGGGCGCGTGACGGGGTGGGTGGGGGTGGGTGGTCGAGCCGATCCGGGGGGAGTGTCCCGTACCTCTCCCGTCCTCCTCCCCCAATCTATGGAGGCCCACGGAGCCTCGCTTGCCGGGGAGGCTCCGCCCCGCCGACCCTCGCGTGGGGCCCGCCCGCCCCGAGGTGCGGTCGGGGCGGGCGGCGACGGGGTGACCGTGACCGGCCTGACGGCTTTCAGGCGGCGCCATGGGCGCGCTGTCGCGTCAGACGGGGGCGCAGGGCGAGCAGGAGCGCCGCGACGCAGGCCCACAGTGCGAGCGTGATCACGGGACCCGCGGCGTGCGCGCCGTCGAAGTAGCTCAGATCGGTGACGGCGCGGACGGCGGCGCCAGGGGGCAGCAGCGCGGAGACGGACCGGGCCGCGGTGGGCAGCAGATCGGCGCCGATGGTGGCACCACTGGTCGCGTTGCCGACGGTGAGGAGCAGAAGGGTGGCGACGGGGACCCCCACGGGGCCGAGGTAGGTGCCCAGCAGTTTGGTGGTGAAGGCCGCCGCGGCCGCCAGCAGCGTGAGGGTGACGACCAGCGGGGCGACCGGGGCGGGGACCGCCCCGAGAACGGGGCCCGCGATGATCGCGGCGAGGGTGCCGATGGCCACGGAGGCGCCCGCCAGCAGCCAGAACCGGTGGCGCAGGTGCAGAAGCCCCGCCAGCCCGAGCGCGTTCGAGCCGAGGACGAAGCCGGACAGGGTCACACCGAAGGCCATGTAGAAGCCGGCCAGCCCCCTGGTGTCGAAGTGCGCGAAGGGGACGACGTCCTCGGTGGTGACGTGCTTGCCCGCCCCGTGGGCGTAGGCGCCTACGAGTGTCTTCACGGCCGAAGTGGTGGACGTGCCGTCGGCTCCGGCGATCTCCAGGCGCAGCCCGTCCGGACCGTCCGCGCTCAGCGCGGCGACGACGTCGTGGTCCTCCACCGCCCGGCGCGCGGCGCCGGCGTCGGCGGCCGGGTGCACCTCGACGGTGTCGCCGAGGGCTTCGTGTATCGCTCCCGGCTGGACAGATGCGGCGACGGCGATCGGGACCCGATGCGGCTGCGGATCACGCTGCAGGCCGACGTAGCAGGAGATGAAGGCCGCCGCGACGACCAGGGAGATCACGGCTGGAGCCAGGCCCTCACCGGCGGCCGGGGGTGGCGGGAGCGGGGCGGCCGGGACGGCTCGGCCACTGTCGAACGTATCTGCTCACGCTCGGGCGCGGCTCCGACGGGGGATTCCATGGCGGGGCTTTCTGGGGAGAGGGCGCGGGAACGGATCAGGTGGACGGGCACGCCACACCGATGATTAGGAGCTTATGCTCGTATTTGCGGAACGGCAAGCACGCACCCCTCGGACCGGCACCTCCCCCAGAGCCCTCGGGCCGCCGGGCCGCCCGTCGATAGGAGCATGAACTCGTACGATGGACGGGGACCTCAGGAGGAGATCATGACCCCTACGTCGACGAGCGTCGCCGACCAGTGCAACAACCTGGCACTGCGCAAGGCGGCCCGATACCTGGGGGCGACGTACGACAAGGCCCTGGCCCCCGTCGGCCTCCGAGCCACGCAGTTCAGCATCCTGCAGAGGCTGAGTGCGCACGGCGAGATGACGATCACCGGCCTCGCGGACACGATCGCCATGGACCGTACGACGATGGCCTCGAACCTCAAGCCGCTCGCGCGGGAGGGGCTGGTGACCGTCGAGCCGTCGGCGGCCGACCGTCGTGCGCGGATCGCCGCCATCACACCGGACGGCCTCTCCCGGCTGAAGGCGGCGCTCCCCCTGTGGAAGGCCGTGCAAGCCCGGTTCGAGGAGAGCTTCGGCACCGACGAGGCAGCCCGGCTGCGCACGTCCCTCAAGGCCGTGATCGACACGGGCTTCCAGCCCTGGGCCGAATAGGGCACCGGGCCGCCGGCTCTCCCGGGGCCCGGCTCCGTCCGCCTCCTGAAGGGCGGAGGTCACGCCATTCACCACGGTGAGGGACCGCGTTTCATCCCGCTCGAACAAACGCTTTCCACCGGTCGTCGATCCGTGCGTCGACGGTTCGTTCGGATCAGGTGGCGCGCGGGGCGGTGCCCTGTCGACAACCCCGCGCCCCGCCGCGTGATCCACGACAGACTCTCTGTCCGAACAGGGTGCAGGACCTGTTGAGGGCCGGTGCGTGCCCACGCACGCACCGGCCCGCGAGCGCCGACCGGCGCTCGATGCCTCGCCATCTCCTGATGGTGTCAGCGACGAAGGCGTCCGCCCGGACCCTAGTGACCGCGACCGTTGTGTCCGCCCGGGCCCTCGTGACCGCGACCGTTGTGTCCGCCCGGAGCCTCGTGACCACGGCCGTTGTGCCCGCCCGGAGCCTCGTGACCACGGCCGTTGTGCCCACCGGGGGCGCCGTGTCCGCGCCCGTTGTGCCCACCCGGAGCCTCGTGACCACGGCCGTTGTGCCCACCGGGAGCGCCGTGTCCCCGCCCGTTGTGACCGCCGGGGGCTTCGTGTCCGCGGCCGCCGTGTCCACGGCCCCACGTCACCACGTCGATCAGACGACGGTGGTCGTTGCGCAACGTCGCGGTGTCCGCGCGGTTGTCCCAGGCGTAGCCACGGCGGTCCTGGTACACGTCACGGCGCGCGTCACGCCCCACTCCCGTGTGCACCCGCACCGTCTCGCGGCCTCCCAGACGCAGGTGGAAGACGTACGCGCGGCCGTCACGGCCCGACAGCGTCCAGCCGTTCAGGTTCACGCCCGAACGCCCCGTGTTGGTGACCTCCACCCACTCCTTGTTCAACGACGCGTTGCTCCCCGAGTCCCAGCCCGGGGAGTCGTACTGCACGCGACTGATCTGCACCTGCGCACGGTGCGGGAACCGCCCCTGGTCCGCCGACGCCGGCAGCGCCGCCACACCCACCACCACACCGGCAGCCACCGCGGCCGCAGCAGCACGACGAACCATCACAGACCGTGAAACAGACACGAACGCCCCCTAGAGGGAACAGGCGGACCACACATGAGGATCCGCGAGTTTGAGTCCCGGCCCGCTGGCCGAGAACCACACTCTCGCGCCCCACCACGCCACCCGAGCCCAGCACCCGCACGGCATTACCGATCAACGACAAGGCCGTGATCCTCGACTGCATCCTGCACGTATCCCCTACATCACCAAATTGACGCCACAATCCCCCAAAAACACTGGACTCCACCCCAAACGCCACCCTCCGCGCCACCCCATCCCTCACCCGAAAGTGAGTAACACCCCCGGCCCGGCCGGCCCCAGCGGTCGGGCTGACGGCGATGACCGACGGGGTGGCCGCCCACATGATGACGGTCTTTGGTATGGACCTCCACGCGCCCGGTCGCTAACCTCGGCGTCGCACGTCTCTGAGAGCGCTCTCAGCATGCCCTTCCGCTCCACTCCCCCATGACGGAACGACGAAAGGCAACTCCCTTGAGACGCACGACAATTCTGCGCGCCGGCCTGTCCGCGGCGCTGCTCCTGAGCACCGTGGCCGCCGGTCTCAGCACCCAGGCATCGGCCTCCGACACCCCCGTGGGCGCGTCCCCCTCCGCGTCCAAAGCCCCGGCGTCGTCGGCTCTGATCACCGCCATGCAAAGGGACTTGGGCCTGTCGAAGGACGACGCCACCGCACGGCTCAAGGCCGAGACGACGGCCCGGACGGTGGACCGCGCGGCCAAGCGTGCCGCGGGCGACGCGTACGGCGGATCGTGGTTCGAGGCCAGAACCGGGAAGCTCACCGTCGCCGTCGCCGACAGCTCGCGGCGAAAGGCCGTCGAGGCGACGGGAGCCGAGGTCACGCTCGTCCGGCACGACGAGCGCCAACTCGACGCGACGCTGAAACGGCTCGACTCCCTCGACGCCCCGTCCGGCGTGGGCAGTTGGCACGTGGACGCCAAGAGCAACTCGGTCGTCGTCGGCGTGGTCGCCGCGCACAAGGATGACAACGATGTCCGGGCGTTCCTCGACCGGGCCCGCCGGAGTGGTCCGGTGACCGTCGAGGAGACGCGGCGGGCACCGCGTACCTTCGCCGCGGGGACGGTGGGCGGCGACCCGTACTACACGGGCAACGTCCGTTGTTCCATAGGCTTCTCGGTGTACGGCGGATTCGTCACCGCGGGCCACTGCGCGCAGCCGGGAGCCGGTGTCAGCGGCTGGGACGGCAGCTACATCGGCAACTTCCAGGGATCGTCCTTCCCCGACAACGACTACGCCTGGGTCAACGTGGGCAGCGGCTGGTGGACCGTGCCCGTCGTGCTGGGCTGGGGAACCGTCTCCGACCAGCTCGTCCGCGGCTCGGCGGAGGCCCCCGTCGGCGCCTCCATCTGCCGCTCGGGGTCCACTTCGCACTGGCACTGCGGGACCGTGCTGGCGAAGAACGAGACCGTCAACTACAGCCAGGGCGCCGTGCACCAGATGACGAAGACCAGCGTCTGTGCCGAACCCGGCGACTCCGGCGGCTCGTTCATCAGCGGCGACCAGGCCCAGGGTGTCACCTCCGGCGGCTGGGGCAACTGCAGCAGCGGCGGTGAGACCTGGTACCAGCCGGTCAACGAGATCCTCAGCCGGTACGGGCTCACCCTCCACACCGCCTGACCCGGCGGGTCATCTCACCGCACACCGTGCCGGCGCGCGATCCGGGCGCCGGCACGGTGTGGGGCGACTGGCGCTCCCTGCTTTCGCACAGCATGCAGTACGGTATTCAACCGTCAAGCCGGTCGGTCTCAAGGAGGACGCTGTGTCGCTTGAGGCGGCTGGGGTGTCGGTGACCGAGGAGTTCGTCTATCGGCACCTGGTGACGACGGGCCGGGCCACCGCCCGGGAAGTCGCCGAACGCACCGGACTGAGTCACGCGGAGGCCGAGCAGGCGCTCGACACGCTCTCGGCCAAAGGCATGGCCAGCCACACGGACGTGCTTCCCCGCCACTTCCACGCCACTCCGCCCGACGTGGCGCTGATGCCGCGGCTGAAACGGAACGCCGACGCGTTGGACCTCGCCAGAGCGGAGGCCACCAGCCTGCTGCAGTCCTACCGCGACACGATGCGCAGGCAGGACGCCAGCGAACTGATCGAGGTCATCGTCGGGGCCGAGGCGCTGCGCCAGCATCTGCGCCACATCCAGGCGAGTGTGCAGGACGAGATGCTCTGGTTCTGCAAGGCCCAGTACGTGGCCATGCCCTCGGGCAGCAACAGTTCGGAGTTCGAGGCACTCGCGCGGGGTGTGCGCTACCGGGTCCTGTACGAGAAGGCCTTCTTCGACGACGCGGGCGCCGTCGACAACGTCGTAGCCGGCGTACGGGCCGGGGAGGTCGCCCGCGCCGTTCCCCATCTGCCGCTGCGTCTGGCGGTCGCGGACCGTGCCATCGCGGTCTGCCCGCTCGTGCCCGGCGGCCCGCAGGGCAGTCCCGACGAGCCGACCGCGGCGCTGGTACGGGACAGCAATCTGCTGGCCGCTCTCATCGCGCTGTTCGAACGCTACTGGGAGGACGCCGTCCCGCTGGACGTCGACGACTCGGGCGCGGTCGCCGGTACCGACGGGGTCGGCGCGGGCGACCCGCTCTCGGCCACGGACCGGCGGCTGCTGTCCCTCCTCGTGGCCGGTGTCGCCGACAAGGCGATCGCCACGCAGATGGGCCTGAGCCGCCGCACCGTGCAGCGTCACATCCAGCACATGATGGAACTCGCCGGCGCGGCCACCCGGATGCAACTCGCCTGGCAGGCCGCCCGCCGGGGATGGCTCTGACGGCCCCGAGCAATCACGCCGTACCACAGCACGCCGTACGACACGAGGCCCGCACGGTGGTGTCAGTTGACGCCTCGGCGGTGTCCTTCCCAGTACTCCTCGCGCAGTTTGTACTTCTGGAGTTTGCCGGTCGCCGTCCGGGCCAGCTGGTCCCGGAACTCGACGGAGGTCGGCGTCTTGAACCCGGCGAGGCGTTCCTTGCAGTACTGGACCAGCTCGTCCTCCGTGACCTCGGTGCCGGGTGCGAGGACGACCAGCGCCTTGACCGTCTCGCCCCACTTCTCGTGCGGTACGCCGATCACCGCGACCTCGGCGACCGCGGGGTGGCTGAAGAGCACGTCCTCCACCTCGATCGAGGACACGTTCTCGCCGCCGGTGATGATCACGTCCTTCTTGCGGTCGCTGATGGTCAGGTGGCCGTACTCGCCCACCGATCCGCCGTCGCCGGTGTGGAACCAGCCGTCGGACAACGCCAGGGCGGTCTCCTCGGGCTGGTCCCAGTAGCCCTCCAGGACCACGTTCGAGCGTGCGAGGATCTCGCCCTCATCGTCGGTGCGCAGGGTCACGCCGAGCGCGGGAGCGCCGGCCCGGACCAGGTGCTCCGCGCGCGCCTGGGTGTCGAGGCCGTCCCACTCGGCGCGGCTGCGGTTGATCGTGAGCAGGGGGGAGGTCTCGGTGAGGCCGTAGATCTGGATGAACTCCCAGCCCAGCTCGGATTCGACGCGGGCGGCGGTCCGGGTGGGCGGCGGAGCGCCGGCGACGATGATCCGTACCCGGTCGCGGCCGGGGATCTCACCCTCCCAGGAACGGGCCGCGGTGAGCACCGCGTTGACGACCGCGGGCGCCGCGCACATGACCGTCACGCCGTGCTCGGCCACCCGTCGCAGGATCTCGGCACCGTCGACCTTGCGCAGGACGATCTGCCGTACCCCCAGCGCCGACATCGCGAACGGCATGCCCCATCCGTTGGCGTGGAACATGGGGAGCGTGTGCAGGTAGACGTCCCGGTCCGTGACCCCCGCGTGCAGGGCGAAGGTCACCGCGTTCACCCAGATGTTGCGGTGCGTGATCTGTACGCCCTTGGGGCGGGCGGTCGTACCGCTGGTGTAATTGATGGTCGCGGTGGCGTTCTCGTCCGGCTGCCAGGGCACCGGTTCGGCGCCGAACCGGTACAGCTCCGCGTCCGCGGCGGCCCCGAGGGTGAACCGGTGCTTGCAGGTGATTCCGGCCAGCCGGTCCGTCAGCTCCGGGTCGACGAGGACGGCGCTCGCCCCCGAGTGGTCGACGATGTAGTTCACCTCGTCCGCCGTCAGCCGGAAGTTGACCGGCACCAGGACCCGCCCGAAACCGCTGACGCCGAAGAACGCGGTGAGCAGCCGTGCACTGTTGGGAGAGACCACCGCCACCCGAGCGCCGTGCGGCACGCCGAGCGCGTCGAGTCCGGCGGCCTGGGCGCGCGCCAGCTCGCCGATCCGCCGGTACGTCAGCCCCTCCCAGGGCTCGGCCGGCTGCTCCGGCTCGTCGACGATGCCGATCCGGTCGGCGTACACGGCCGTGGCGCGGTCCAGAAAATCACGGGCCCCGAACGGGACGATCATCATGGCCTCCCGAAGCTCAGAAGATGTGCGGCTACCATCCGGCCACGACGCGGCCGTCTGGACAACCCCGTGGGCCCGGCGACCCGCTCCGCCGACTGCCACAGCCTCGGCCCGATCGGTTCGGCTCGGCCCGGGGTACGAACCGGTGGAACCGCTACGGACGTTGCGGCCGCGGGCCGCGGACGTTCTGCTTGCGGACGATGTCCCCGCGGGGGGGACCATCCCGAGGACGACCATGCGGCGGAACCAGGCGGCTGAAGGCCACCCGGAGGACCGTCGGCCCTGTCCCGGCGGGATGGCCCGACTCGACCCCTAAGAGCCCTCATCGATCGTGTCCGACGCTCCGCTCACCAGCGAAGGAGGCCCGCCCGCGGACCGTAACCGCATCGGTAGACGAACTGCTTGCCGATTCCGGCACAGTGGTCGTCGGTCTGGGCTAGATTCAGGAATCCTCGGCACAGCACCTCTCTGTGAGGCCATGGCGAGGAGAATTCTGGAGCGGGGATGCACGCGTTCGAACTTCCTCCACCGGCCGCCACCGCCATGCAGGGGGGACTCGCCGACAGTCTCTTCGAGACGGCGCGGCGTGAGCCGACACTCGCCCAGGTGGCTCGCCGCCTCGACGGGGCTTCCGGTACCTGGGCACCGATCACCGCGGCCGAGCTGTGGGACGAGGTCGTGGACGTCGCCAGGGGGTTGGTCGCCTCCGGGATACGCCCCGGCAACCGCGTCGCCATCATGGCGCGCACACGCTACGAGTGGACCGTCCTCAGCTACGCGCTGTGGACGGTGGGCGCCGAGCTCGTCCCGATCTACCCGACCTCGTCGCACGAGCAGGTCGCGTGGATCCTCCAGGACGCGGCCTGCGTCGCCGTGGTCGTCGAGGACGAACAGGGCATCATGACGGTCGGCTCGGCGTGCGCGTCGCTCCCGTCGCTGCGCCACGTCTGGCAGTTGGACACCGGGGCCCTGTCGAAGCTCGCCGAACGGGGCCGGGCGATACCGCCGACGACGGTCGACTCGCTCCGCCGCATCGTGCTGCCCGACTCGACCGCGGTCATCGCGTACACCTCCGGCACCACGGGGAACCCGAAGGGCTGCGCGCTGACCCACCGCGGCCTGGCCAGCCCCGTCGACACGCTGCTCACGGGCTGGAGACAGACGGCCGCTCCGCCCGGTGAGCAGCCCGCCATCCTCGCCTTCCTGCCCTTCTCGCACGTGTACGGCCTGATGATCCAGGGGCTGTGCCTGCGCGGCGGCATCCTGCTGGGACACGAACCCGACCTGAGCGAGGAGGCGCTCTCCGCGGCGCTGCTCTCCTTCCGTCCCACCTTCCTCTACGCCGTCCCGTTCGTCTTCGAGAAGATCTACAAGAACTTCGTGCGGACGGCGCAGCAGACCGGCCGTGCCGCCCTGTTCGAGCGTGCCGTCCAGACGGCCAAGGACTTCGCCGCGGCCGGCGAGCGTCAGCGCCTGGGCACCGGGCCCGGTCCCGGCTTCGACCTGAGACTGCAGCATGCCCTCTACGAGAAGACCGTCTACCGGAAGCTGCGCGCCACCCTGGGCGGACGGGTGTGCGGTGCGGTCTCGGGCGGTTCGCCCCTCAACCGGGAACTCGCGCTCTTCTACGCGGGCATCGGGATCCTCGTCCACGACGGTTACGGGCTCACCGAGACGAGCGGCGGCATCACCGCGCAGCCGGTGGGCCGGGCGAAGTTCGGAACCGTCGGGCAGGCGCTGCCGGGCACGGACATCCGGGTGGCCGACGACGGGGAGATCCTGGTCTGGGGACCCTCGGTGTTCCAGGGGTACATCAACGACGAGGCCGCCACCCACGCGTCGTTCCAGGACGGGTGGCTCGCGACGGGCGACATCGGCCGCCTCGACACCGAGCGGTATCTCACCATCACCGGTCGCAAGAAGGACATCATCATCACGAGCGGCGGCAAGAGCGTGGCTCCCGCCGTCCTCGAAGAGCGTCTGCGCGTCCATCCGTTGATCCATCAGGCGGTGATCGTGGGCGACAACCGGCCCTGCGTGGGTGCCCTCATCACCCTGGATCCCGACTTCCTCGCGCACTGGCGCGGAACATGGACCAAGGGTGAGGCGGCGGCGCCCCGCGACGCCCGGGAGGAGAACGAGCTGCGCGAGGAGGTCAGGCGCGCCGTGGCCTCGGCCAACAGCACCGTGTCCCCCACGGAGTCCATCAGGGTGTTCCGCGTACTTCCTGAACCCTTCGACCTGGCCAACGGGTTGTTGACCCCTTCGATGAAACTGCGTCGGGACGCCATCTCGCAGCGCTTCGCCGCCGAGATCGACGCCATGTACCAGACGTCCTCGCGACGGCCGCGGGAGTACACGCCGAACGAGCCGTCGGTCTGGGACGATTCGGACAACGTGTTCCGCTGAGGGCGGCGGCGCGACGGCTCCCCGTCAGCAGGTCGGATACGGTCGGCTGTCCGCTCAGGCAGTCCCTGCCTGG
Source organism: Streptomyces sp. RPA4-2 (assembly GCF_012273515.2). Classification (NCBI taxonomy): domain Bacteria; kingdom Bacillati; phylum Actinomycetota; class Actinomycetes; order Kitasatosporales; family Streptomycetaceae; genus Streptomyces; species Streptomyces sp. RPA4-2. Next base: position 9,388,286 of record NZ_CP050975.2, on the reverse strand, counting down.
GCTTTGCGGGCGAGCAGGTGAACCTCGCGGAACTGCCGTCGGTCGGTGGGCTGGGGCTCGCGAACCGTCCTGGCCACCTCGGCCAACCCGGACTCGCGCAGCGTCGCGGCGAGGTGGTCGGGCCACCACCGATGGGCCGGCGTGACCGCGTGGTCGAAGACCTGCGTCGGGTGGGACGCGTCATCGGTTGCCGAAAAGCCGACCAGAAGGTGGCCGCCAGGTGCCAGCACCCGCTGGAACTCCGCCAGGACGACGGGGAGTTCCTCCGGCGGCGTGTGGATGATGGACCAACGTGAGAGTACGCCGCCGAGCGCGCCGTCAGCGATGTCCAACGCGGCCATCGAGCCGACGTCGAACCGCAGGCGCGGGTAGGCCTGCCGAGCCAACTCGATCATCACGGGAGAGGCGTCGACACCGAACGCCGTCAGCCCGAGCTCGTCCAGATAAGCGGTGATATGGCCGGGTCCACACCCCAGGTCAGCGACCTGACCGCCCCCACGCGCAGCGGCGAGTTCGGCGAAGACACCCAAGATCCCGCGGTCCAGAGGACTGTCACGCAGCGCGTCACGGAACAGCTCCGCATAGGTGGGGGCAGCGGCGTCGTAGGCCTCGCGGGTGGCATCGAGGGCATCGTGTTCGACCATGCTCGCGACAATAGTTCCTGGCCCCGAGCCGAGTCGGGGGAATCACGATCTCCCCGCCACCCCAGCCGAAGTGCCGATTGCGGGCGGATGCGCCGGGCGAGCGGGGCAGCCAGTCGGTCACCGATCCGGTCGTGACGAGCCCGGCGACCGCGGTCGCGAAGGCGTGCTCCAGGGCTCGCTCGGCGTTACCGGGCCTGCTCAGCGTCGGGCTGCCCCGCAGGCGTCGATGTTGTGGGAGCGGAAGGGGAGTTCGGCGCGGTGCGGGGCACCCAGGACGTACTCGTCCTCGGCCGGGTGGTGGTCGACCGCGCACGCGGCGCCCGAACTACCGCTGGACCACCCGGCACCCGCCGGTGACGCCTCCGGGACGGCCGCCCCGCGGCACCCTCGCGACCGGCCCCCTTCGCTTGACGGACCGCCCGGCGAGACTAGCCGCCATTCGCCCTCGCCCCGTTCTCGGCGGCGTTGAGGTCCAGCGGTGTGGAGGTCGGATTGGGCGGGGGATTGAGGACCACCTGAGGCTGACCGGGGACCGGATTCGGCGGGGTCATGTCGGACTTGGGCAGCTTGGGCGGGGTCGTCTGGTTGAAGACAGTGGTGTCGAAGTCGACGAGGCCGGTCTTCTCCATCACGGTGATGTGGTCGAGCACTGTGTCGTTGGCCTGGTTGGCCAGGGCGCGGATCAGCGTGTTCTTGGTGGTCGAACGGACCTTGGCGATCGTGTTGAAGATCGAACCGTGGGTCATCCGCAAGATGTTGGCGAAGTCGACGTCGAACTGCCGCCCCGACTCCCCCTTCAGCTGGGTGACGAAGCCCTCCTGCTGGGGACTCGCCACGTTGGGCAGCGTGATGTTCAGCATCGGCGCGATCTTGCGACAACTGGTGTCCAGGGCGGCGTGTCCGTCGACGAGGTGCTGGCTCGCGATCTTGACTGCTTTGCTCTGCCCCTTCTGCAGGCCGATCTGGCCGAGCGGGTGCTCCCACAGGCCGGCCGCGCGCACCTTGACCACGAAGTCCCGTTCACCTTCGGTAAGCGGTCCCCACTGCGTGTTCGCGATGACCCGGTCGGGCGTGGTCGACACAGTGTCCAGGCCGAGCATCGCCGGGTACGCGAGCGCGCCGAGGGTCAGGGCGAGAGCCCCGCCCACAAAGAGGGTTCCGATCACATTGCCCGAACGCTGCATTGTTTCTCCTGCCAGTGCGCTTGTCCGCCGGTCTGCCGTCGCCTGGTGGGGCGAACGAAGATGAGTACGCATGGGGAGCCGCTCGGACTCAGCGGAACCGGTGAAAAAATCAAGGGACACACAGCGCAGCCCAGGACACGCCTCAGAAGATCGTCGGGTGAGCGAGAAGCTGGCTGTCCGACCGAATCTCGACCAGATATGGGGACCTGATCCACGCCGGGCCGGCGCTGTCAGCGCCTGCTGTCACCCCGCGGCCGTACCTTTCGTCCAGTTCCCATCGCCAGGGTCGACTTCCCCACCCAGACGTTCGACCACGATGCCCTCGCAGAGGCTCTGTCGGTGCTTCATGCCAACATGCTGCTGTGACAGGCACAGCACCCGATCAGTGCCCCGAAGAGGCCACCTTGGCGTTCCTGCGTTCCGTGTTCGCGCCGGAGTGGCGTGAGCCGCCGCTGGGACGCGATGGCGTCTCCGCGTGGGAATCCGAGCACGGGGTCGTGCTTCCGGAGCCGTACCGGACCCTGATCGCCGAGATCTCCAACGGGTCGTCCCTCGGACCACCGGAAGACGGCGGCCTCCTGCCTCTGGGCTGGCTCCCACCGGACTGGCACGGTCAGGGGGACCGGAACCCTGCCGCTGTGTTTCCTCTCCAGAAGACCTGGGCGTGGGAGGGTGAGCCCCTCGCCGACGACCACGACGAGCGCGTCGCCGCCGTTCACGACCACGGCTCCATCGTGCTCGGCGCGGAAGACGGAACCTCCTACTGGGTCCTCGTGGTGACCGGTCCCCAACGCGGCAGGGTCTGGCTCGTCGCCGACGTCGGCGCCTATCCGTATCCCATGCCGGAAGCGGCGGGCTTCCTTCAGTGGGTGCGACGCTGGCACGCCGGCGACGGCTGGTGGGACTGACCACCACCCGCACGCAAGCCCGGTGCACCTGCGACGGCATCGGATTCGATCGTCCGGGCGGAGAGGCTGACGCTGCCACCGGGGAATGACATGAAGTTCCACACCGTGTCGGGCCGGACGGTTGACCAGCCGGCGTGCGGCACGTCCGACGACCAGCACTGACATGGGGAAGTGACCGGCCGAGCGACACAAACCTGGCGTCCGGCAAGCCTTGCCGGAGGGCGGCGCGAGTACCTGGAACAACTCGGCATCACACCTCCGGCCCCGGAGTCCGAAGCGCCCGCGAAGCCGTCCCAGACGGCCCTGGGCCTCAAGGCCTTCACCGGCTCCGCGGCGGGTCCCCCGGGGGCCCGCAGAGACGCTGACGCCATGGAGCGGCCGGTCCGAGTAGCCCCGGACCGGCCGCTTCGTGTACGGCGTTCTCAGACGGCCCCCGTTCGGTGATGCGCCTGGAAGCCGGTTCATGCCACCTGCTCAACCGATGAATCGCACCGAACGGGGGCCTCCGATCTGGGCCACCGAGCGGCCGGGGTCCAGGTTCAGGACAAACGTCACGCTTCGCCCTTCAGTTGGTGCCACCGGTTGTGAACGGCGCTTCGTCAGGTGAAGCTCGCTCCTGGCGGGATCGTGACGAGCGAGCACCGGTCGCCGAAGGTCAGCGGCGGATAAGCCGCCCAGAACAACCGGCCGTGTCCAAGGCGCGCACGACGCCCGCGTACTTGAGCCCTGCCGGGAAGGTGCCCGTCCCACCGACAACCGACGGAGGGAGCTCGAAGACGTCAAGCCAGATCTGGCCACAGACGGAACACTCTACGAGCGCTGCGGAGCCGTACGGCCCACCAGAGCGTCTGACCCTCGGCACAGCGTGCTTGACGCCTTATGAGAGTCAGCGTGATCGGCTGCACCGATCCCGCGGTCCGGCGCAGACGCGGGCCATCGCAACTCGATCCCGTTCAAGGCCAGCACGATCGGGCAATCCCTGTCCAGGTCGGGATGATCCTGCACGAGAGACCGCGAGGAACGCGAAATCCGGTTCACCAGTCGGGGCGGCTCGAAGTCCTGGGTGCCCGGTCTCGCCGCGTGGATTCTCGGCGATACCAGCTACCAGGGCCCGGGCACACGACCAGCAGAGGCACCTCCGACTGAACGAGGAAAAGTACGAGCGACCGCGCTGGCCACGCCCTCACTACGCATCCGGGTCGAGCACGGCCGTCCGGCGGCCGATGGAGCGAGCCCTGGCCCGCTACATCGGCCGACGTGAGCAGATGCGCGACACCGTCGAGGATGTCGCCGACCTGCCCTCTGATCAGCAGAGCTCGTCTTTCTCCCCCCGGCACAGCAGAGGCGAACTCTGCGCCAGATCGCCTCACCGCCTACCGTGTACGAACTCGGTAGGCTCAGTTTTACGCCAGGCCAAGGACGTACTGCACAAGCTCCGCATCCTTTTTCGGAATCGCCAGGTCGTACGTCCCATCGGCCGTGACCACTTCATACTGTTCGAACTTCGGCGCCATGCGCACCTTTTCCCCGGTGGGTTTGATACCGAAGGGTGGTCTCAAGGTCGCGCTCCTACTTCCCCGCCGATCGCTCCAGACCGGGTCTCACGGGCGGCCCGGATCCTGGCTGTCGTCGAGAGCAGCCGCAAGACCCTCAAGGATCCCGACGAACTCCTCGGTCGGGACCTCCGCCACGAAGACCCTGCCTACATGGTCTGGATGCCTGACCAGGTGTTCCTCGCGCCAGAACTGAAGAGTGAGCACCAAGCGGTCCGCGACACGGAAGAGATGAGTGGTCACGTTGTCGGTGGTGGGTCCCCAGCTCAAGGTCTGGAACTGGCTGCGGAGCCCGTATTCCTCTTCGGTCTCGTCGTCAGCGCCGGCACGGTGCATGAGACGCCGGTGGGTGGCTTTCGGGGACAGGTCATCGAACGGCATCGGAGAGCCGCCTCCGGAGCGCAGCCACGCCACCGTGTCCACCACGTCGGAGCGGAGCTGCCTCACGAACGCCATGTTGTCGTCGCAGGTCAGCCACTGCCCCGCAGCCCACAGGTCCACCCGGCGCAGCGAGTGCTCCCGCTCCCCGACCTCAGCGGCGAACCTGTTCTTGTCTCCCAGAAGCACGGTCACGTCGGGACCCTGACAGGCTCCGTGATCATCCGCAAGTAAACCGATGTCGTGCCATTCCCTTCAAAGGAACCGCACCCTGCCGAAATCGCTACCCCCCCTACCCCACCGGCATCCAGGTCAGCGATAACGAGATCGCCAGCTCTCCCGATCACCCGGCACCGCTTCCACGGCGACTGGAACTACACCGCCCACACCCAGCGTCCGCCGGCCACGACTGCGACCGCCAGCACGTCAGGTCGGACCACGGCGAAGAGTTCATTTGGCCTGTCCCGGCATTCGCCACAGGACCCTGAACTGGCTGGCACGCCCCGCCAACAACCCAACGAACGAAGCGCTCCCCCCGCTGGAGGTTCAACGCGAGCGGGTACTCCGCGCACATCACGGTCACGAGCGGCTCGCAGCCACCGACACAGGAGCCAAGGCCAAGCTCACCTCCGCTTGTCGAAGGCTTCCTGCGTGAGCAGCATGTTCGTCTCGTCAGGGTTCCACCGGCACTGCAGGTCCTCGTTCTCTAGCCGCACCCCCGCCTCGGCCATCCGGTCGAGCCCCTCGGCGAGCATCTCGCCGAGGGGCTCGGCCGTCCAGAACATCTCCTTGACGCGGCCGAACCGCCTATCCTCCGGAAACACCCCCAAGGAATTCCCAAGCTGGAAGCCCGCTACGTCAAAGTCGCCAGTCGGCCAGCACGTCCCGAAGCCTGTCCACGGATTGGATTAGGGGATGCGCCCTCGGTGTCTCGCTGCCGACGGGAAGCCGACGCTCGCGGTCTGTTCGAGGTTCCGCGCGTGCGTCTCGGTTGGTAGGCCTCAATATTGCGCCCCGGAGTGCCCTCCTGGTGGTGACCGCATGACGTCGGCAACCCTGTTCGCTGCGGACTTCGTGGTGCTGTTTGCGTCCCATGTGTGGGCGGATCACTGCTGGCAGAAGGTCAGTTGGGCAGCGGCGAAGGGTCGGCCGGAGCCCGAGGACAACAGGCCGACCGCCGTCGAGTCGTGGCGGGCCCCGGTCGCCCACGTCACTCTGGGTCTCGGCCCTGCTGATCACCTTGGTGTGACATCAGCACCTGCTTGTCCCCCCAGAGGGCGGACTGTGCCCCCTTGATCGCCGGAGCATAGGTTTCTTCCATGACGAGCGAATGGCGGACAGACCGGATCGGAAGCGCTCTGCGGGGGGAGAACCCTGCGGTGCTCAGGCGGTTGCAGGCAGGGTTCGCGGTGATCGGAGACGTTCAGTTCTTGCCGGGCTACTCGGTGCTCTTGGTGGACGACCCCCGTGTGGAGAGGCTGTCCGAGCTTCCGAAGGCGAAGAGGTTGGCGTTCCTGTCCGATATGGACGTGCTCGGTGAAGCCGTTGAGCATGCCTGTCGGCGCCTTGACCCGGCATTCCGCCGGGTGAATTTGGAGATCCTTGGCAATACCGACGGATTCCTGCACGCCCATGTATGGCCGCGCTTCGAGTGGGAACCGGCCGACCTGGTGCACCTGCCGGTCTGGCTCTATCCCCGTGAGAACTGGGCAGATGAGCGATATGCCCTGGATGCTCGCCATGATGCCTTGCGGGAGGAGATCAGCAGAGAACTCAATCGACTCACCGCAGCGGTCTGACGATGAACATGCTCTGACCACTCGCTGCTCAGAGGGGGAGGACGCCCTTGGCGTCGTCCCCCTGCCTGTTCTGAGGCGGGAGCTGGGAAAGTACGGCGAACGCACTCTGCTCGCGGCGGAGCCGCCGGAGCTGGTCGTCCTTGGCCACCAAGACCGACAAGGCCAGCCGGTGACGTTCCTTGAGCTGACTGAACTCGTCGAGAGTTCGGGTGAGTTTGCTGGTGAGTCGCTGGTTGAGGTCTCGCAACCGAACGATCCGCGCCTCGCGCGCGTCGGGTTGCCGGCCCGCGGCCCAGGTCATGAGGCACTGGTCCTGCCGCAACTGCTCGGCAGCGGTGTCCACATCGTGGGAGTCACCAAGTCCCCTCTCCGGCCACGCAGGTCGCCATGGCTTTGGAGCTGGACGTTCACAACTTCCACCGCAGTGTCCTGACCGACTTCCGTGAACGCCTCGCCCAAGGCGATCGTTCCGACCAGTTGGAGCTGATCACCGAGGCGGTGCGGGCCGCGTGGCAGGCCGCCCGCGCCGGCGCACCGTACGACGCCCAGACAGACTGGTCTGCCGGCCCGGCCGCGCGGCTACAGGTAGTCCTCCAAGCGGGCGATCGTGAAGCCCTGTTCCCGGACGTGACGCAGCAGGTTCGCCGTCATCTGGGTCATCGTCCTGCCCTTGAGCTCGGACGGTCCGCGGAAATGGGCCAGGATGATGTCACCCGGGTGGAGCTTTTTGTGGGCGTCCTGGAACTGCATGTTCTTGATCTGCATGGACTCCCGCCACAGGACGATCGCCTCGATGCCGCAGGATGCGGCGGCGGCCCGGGTGTCTTTGTTCCAGTTGCCGTAGGGCGGACGCAGCAGACGCGGTGCGGAGCCGTATTCCTTCTTCAGCTTTTCCTGCTGGCCGCAGATCTCCTGCCGCTGGGCGGCCGCGCTCAGGGTGCGGAGGTTCGGATGCGTCAATGTGTGGTTCTGGACGCTGTCGCCGAGTCCCTGCAACTGCTTGAAGTAGCCGTAGTCGGTACGGATGGCGGCGTCCGTGAGGAACATCGTGAAGGGGATCTTCAGCTCCCGCATCATCTTCACGAACTCCGGATCCTTTTCCGTGCCGTCGTCGAACGTGAGGAAAACGATCTTCTGGTCGGTGGGTATCTCACTGATCACCGGCACCTCGCCGTCTGCGGTCTTCCCGCTCGACGGCTTGGTCGACGGCGGGGCAGGCGGTGGCGCCAGCGGCTTCAGGCCCCACTTGCGGTAGGCCGCCGCGGTGGCTGCCTGCGCATCGGCGTGGGCGCCGGCGGGCTTCGCGGCGGGTGTCCGTGGGGCGACGGAAGCAGCGTGCGAACGGGGTGCTTCGGGCGAGCAGCCCGTTCCCCATCCCGTCACCAGAAGTAGGCAGGCCAGAGCCGCCCCCGTGATCCGCCTGTTCACCGCGTGCCACCTCTTGTCATTCGTGGACCTCAGTCCGTTCCCCTTGCTTGATGGCGAACAAAAGTACGAGGTTCCATCCTTGATCAGGTTTCTCATGGACCAGGAACCGGGGCGCACCGGGGACGTCGAGCCGCGCCAGGCGGCGGATCTCTCAGGGAACGGCGCCGACGGGGTCGAACGGTACGGTCCGCGTCAACTCACCACGACAGTTGCGTAGTTGCGGCGCAACGGATCGACGGCAATGCCCTGTCGGCCGTCTTTGGCGTCGCCCGAGGCCGCACCTCTACGGGGTGAGCCAGAACCGGTGGGCGAGGGGGCGCACGCTTCACCGTTCGTCCCGAGCCTGCGCGCGCGTCGGTGCCGATGTCACAACCGGCCTTGACGGCAGGTCATACAGGCGTCGGCCGCACCGGCGGGAAACAGCCCAACGGCATCAGAAGGACGGAAGAAGTGTTCGAAGACAACCTCGGACGTAACGAGAGTCTCACGCCTGGCGTGCACGAGATCGTGATCGACGGCGTCATCCAGCGCTATCACGTGGCGGGAGACGGCCCGGTGTGCCTGGTGCACTCCGGCGGGCCGGGAGTCCACTGGGAATACCTGCGGATGCCACTCCTCGAAAGGCACATGACGGCCGTCTATGTGGCTCCGGTAGGAGCTGGGGAGTCGGGAGAGCTCTCCGACGGCCACTACAGCATGGAGCGGTACGCGCGCTTCGTCGATGGGCTGGTGGACCATCTGGGAGTGCCGGAGGTCTCTCTGATGGGGCACTCCGCGGGAGGATTCGTCGCCCTGCAGTACGAGCTGGACCACCCCGGCAAACTGGCGGGACTGATCCTGTACGACAGCGCACCACTCTTCGGCCCGGACCTGCACGCGGAAGCGGAGGTGCAGATGAGCGCGTTCGAGCAACGGCACGCCGGGCGTTCCGAGGTCGCGGATGTCGTGGCCGCCTACCGGCAGTCGGAGACACCCCGGACCACCAAGTCCGAGGTCACGGAGCACGTACGGCGCCTGCTTCCCGCGTACTTCGCCGACTACTGGGGGATGCCGAACGAGCTGCGGGAAGCGGTCGGAAACGTGGAGGTCGAGTACATTCCGTCCGCAGGAAACTGGGATGTGCGGGACGCTCTGGGAAAGGTCAGCATCCCCACACAGATTCTTGTCGGCCGGTACGACTGGATATGCCCCGTCCGATGGGCCGAGGAGATGCACGAGGAGATAGCGGGTTCCCGGCTCACCGTCTTCGAGAGCAGCGGTCACTTCGTACACCTCGAAGAACCGGAGGCGTTCGTGCGCACCGTGACCGAATTCCTTGCCGACGTTGCCGGACGGACCGGGGACCACCCGAAAGAGACGCGGAGGTAGGGCGCCTCTCCGCTTGGTGGAGGAGGCCGACGAGATCCTCGGCAAAGCCGGCCGCCTCTCACCACTGGATCTCCAGCTCAGGTCTCCAAGGGGATGTCCTGTCGGCCGACCACGCTGGCGCACGCCGGACCGGCAGCCTCCTTGCCGCGTGCGGCAGGGCGGCATGGTGTGCCTTCGTCAAGGCCACTGCGGTCCCATGATCCACCTCGCGATGATCGACCTCATGACGCGCCGGCCGGCCGTGGAATCAACCCCGAGCCGGCGCGGGCACCTGTCCCCCGATCCGGCAGTTCAGGAGGGATCAGCGGGAGAAGACGTCCTCTCACCGTGCTGCCCTGGCCGCCTGATCGATGAGGCGCTGCAAGTACAGCCCGCGTGCTGCGTCGAGGTCCGTCGGCTTGTTCGCACGCACGGCGGTGGCGAAGGTCCGGCGCAGGATCGGCCAGCACTCCTCGTGGTCGATCTCGGCCGTATCGTAGGTCAACGGCGCGTCGGGACCGAAGAGTTCGACGCGGGTCAGAGCGCGGGCCACGCTGACGGAACCCGACAAGGACGCCTGGCTGACGGCTCCGTTCTCGTGTTCCAGGGTGAGTTCGATCCAGCGCCGGGAGTCGCCGGTGCTCCGTATGCCGGTGATGGGCGAGACGGCAAGGTCCAGCAGGTCGAGCAGATGCGGGCCGAGGTCGAGCAGCGCGCCGTGTTCGAGACGCCAGCCGGTGGCGAAGTCGCCGCCGAGGAACGCGCCGTGGAGGTAGCAGGAGCGCGCACCGGAGATCTCGCGGGTGCGTGCGGTGTCGAGGAAGGCTTCGGTGACCGGGTGGTAGCGCTTGGTCAGAACGAGTTGGGAGACCACCCCGGCGCTGAGGACGGCGTCGGCGACACTCTGTGCGGCCGCCAGGTCGGGTCCGAGCGGCTTCTCCAGCAGCAGCGCCTTCCCCTGGCGTGCGGCCAGGGGTGCCAGCTCGGCCTGTACGGCCGGGGGTACGGCGAACGCCACGGCCTCGCACCGGTCGAGGAGTTCGCCGAAAGAGTCGGCGACGTGCGCTCCGTGCGGTGCGGCGGTCTCTCGCGCGGCTTCGGAGCGGCGGGCCCACACCGCGGCGAGGCGGGTCTCGGGTCCGGCGGCGAGCATCCGGGCGTGCATGGCGCGGGCCCAGGGACCGGCGCCCACGAGGCCGACCTCCACGGGTCGGTCCGCCCAGGGGGCAGAGGTGACGATCACGGTGTTCCTGTCTGTACGAGGGGCCGCGCGAGCGGCTGTTCGGCGGCCCCGTCTGCTGCGGCGTGCGCGCCGGCGGGCGGTTCAGGCCGTGAGGTGGCCGAGGCGGGCTTCGGCGCGGTCGGGGGCGTAGAGGATCTCGACGACCATGGCGGCCGCCCCTATGACGCCCGCGTGTTCGCCCAGGCGTGAGGTGACGACCTGCAGGTTCGCGGTGGCACGGGGGAAGGCCCGCTGGTAGAGCAGCTCCCGGACGCCGGTCATGAAGGGGGCACCGGAGAGTTCGCCGGCGATCATGAGGACGCCGGGGTTGAGCAGGCTGACCACGGTGACCAGGACCTCGCCCGCCCTCCGTCCGGCCTCTCGGGCCAGCCGGAGGGCGTCCGGATGGCCGTCGGCGAGCAGGCGCTTGACGTCGGCGGCCGAGGTGGCGTCCGTGCCGAGTGCGCTCAGGTCCCTGGCCAGAGCCCGGCCGCTGGCCACGGCGCCCAGGCAGCCGTGGGAGCCGCACATGCACAGGACGTCGGGCCGGTCGTGCAGTCGGATGTGGCCGATGTCGCCGGCGCCGCCGTCGATGCCGCGGTACACCTTGCCGTCCACGACGACGCCGGCGCCGATGCCCGTGGAGACCTTCACGAGGACGAAGGCCGTGCAGTCCCGGTGGCTGGCCTGGTGTTCGGCCAGCGCCATGAGGTTGGCGTCGTTGTCCACGAAGACGGGAACCGGGCCGTCCCCCATGCTCCGGCCGACGTGCTCGGCGTAGGCCTTCTGCAGGCGTTCCCGGATGGGATACCGGTCCCAGCCCGGCATGACCGGTGGTTCGATGACATGGCCCGTCTCCCACTCCACGGGGCCGGGAACGGACAGCCCGATTCCGCAGATGTGGGCGGCGTCGACTCCGGCGGCGGCGATCAGATCCGGGAACCACTGTGCCAGTTGGTCCAGTACGGCCTCCGGGCCCTCACCGATGTCCAGCGGCCCGGTGGTCTCGGCGAGTATGGCGCCCCCGAGATCGAGGACCGCGGCCCGTGCGTGCTTGATCTCGAGGTCCACGGCGATGACCGAGGCGTGCCGCGGGTCGAAGACGATCTGCTGGGACGGGCGGCCGCCGGTCGATGAGCCGGCGACGTGCTTGAGCCACCCCGCCCGGTTGAGAAGGTCCAGTCGCTGGCCGATGGTCGAGCGGGACAGTCCGGTGATCCGCTGCAGGTCCGCGCGCGTGTTCGCGCGACCGCCGCGGATGAGCTGCAGCAGCTCGCCCGCACTGATCTGAGTCGGTGTCAGCATCGGTTCCCCCATGGTCTCAGCTCTTGTCGGCACCGCTGGTCAGGCCCTCGGTCAGCATTCGCTCGGCGGCGAAGAACAGGAGTATCACGGGAATCGTCAGCACCACCGACCCTGCCATCAGTACGGTCTTGGGCACTTCGACGCCGTTGGACAGTTGCGCCAGACCCAGTGGCACCGTCCACTTGCCGGGGTCCGCGGCCAGGAAGAGCAGGGCGAACAGGAACTCGTTCCAGGCGATCATGAAGACGTACAGCCCGGTCGCCATGAGGGACGGCAGGGCCAGGGGCAGGATCACCTTGCGAAGGGTCTGCAGGCGGCTGAGGCCGTCGAGCGCCGCGGCCTCCTCGATCGAGTAGGGAATGGTGACGAGGTAGTTCTTCAGCATGTAGATGGCCACCGGCACGGTCTGGGCGACGTAGACGATGGCGAGTCCGACCAGGCTGGAGGACAGGTGCAGTTTGGCGAAGACGACGAACAGCGGGACGGCCAGCAGCGTCGCCGGGAACAGGTAGACGGCGAGGAAGAGGGCGCTGACCTGGCGGTGGCCGAAGAACTTCAGCCGGCTGATCGCGTAGGCGCCGGGCACCGCGGCCAGCAGTGTCAGAGCGACGGTGCCGAGCGAGACCAGCGCGGAGTTGAGCAGGAACTTGAGGAACCCCTGGCCGCCGTCGTCGGTGGAGCGCAGCACGTCGCGGTAGGTCGAGAGGGTGAAGTCCTTGGTCGAGACCCACAGGGAGCCCGGGTCCAGCAGCAGTGCGTCGATGGGCTTCAGCGACAGCAGCAGCATGTAGTAGAAGGGCATCACCGTGATCACTGCGAGGAACGCGATGACGATCCAGCGCAGGACGCCGAAGAACCTCTCCTCGAACTGGGCGCGGCTCATGACGACTCCTCCTGGACCTTGTTGCCGAAGAACTTGAAGTAGAGGCCCATCAGGATCATGAGCGCGACGGCCAGGACCAGTGCCTGGGCGGCCGCGGCTCCCACGTCGTAACGGGCGGTGAGGAAGTCGTAGACCCGTACGGCCGCGACGTCGGTGCCCGCACCGCCGCCGGTCAGCAGGTAGACGTCGTCGAACTTGTTGAAGGTCAGGATGAACCGCAGGACGCACAGCAGGGCGATGACGGGCATCAGCTGGGGCAGCAGGATGTGGCGGAACCGCTGGGTGGGGGTCGCACCGTCCACCAGGGCGGCCTCCTCCAGGCCGTCGGGTACGGCCTGCAGCCGGGCCAGGATGAACAGGAACGCGAAGGGGAAGTACCGCCAGGTCTCGAAGGCGATGACGGTCAGCAGGGCGAGCGGGATGTCGAAGTGGAGTCCCAGCACGTGGACTTCGTAGGCGCGGGTGGACAGGAAGGCGATGGGGTCGTCCCAGCCGAACAGACGGCGGCCCCAGTTGTTGACCACGCCGTACTGGGGGCTGAGCGCCACTTCCCAGACGAAGGAGACGGCGACGACGGGGGCGACGTAGGGCAGCAGCATCGCCGCGCGCAGCAGGCCACGGCCGCGGAACGGCTTGCGCAGGGCGAGGGCGGCGATCAGGCCGAGGGCGATGGATCCGAAGGTGGCGCCGACGGTGTACAGCAAGGTGGTGCCGAGGCTCGACCAGAAACCGGCCGAGTTGAAGACCTGGTCGAAGTTGTCCAGGGTCCAGTGGCCGAACAGGCCCATGCCCTGGATGTCGACCAGCCTGGCGTGCTGGAACGCGAGCAGCACGGTCCACAGGATGGGCAGGATCACCACGACGAGGACCACGACGAAGGTCGGGGAGACGAACGCCAGGCCCGCGCGGTTGGCGCGGCGGCTCGCCGTCATCGGGCGGCGAGCGTCTTCGGTGGGCCGGTCCGGGGGTCCGTCGCCGGTGTGACGGCGCTGTCCTGTATCGGCTGGAGCTGTTGTCATGAGGGGACCTTTGCGGCGTGCAGGAGGGCGGCTACTGGAGGGACTTCTGCAGGGCGGTGACTTCGTCGTCGGCCTCGTGGGCCGCTTCGGAGGGCGAGATCTGACCGCCGGTCATCGCGCCGATCGCCTTGGGCACGGGCAGTTCACCGTTGGTGGCGCCGACGAGCGCGCCTTCGCCCTGGGTGATGCCCCAGCGCCGCATGTTGCTGACGCCGGCCGCGAGTTGGTTGAGCAGGCTCGGGGGATACACCTCGTCGAAGGGCTTCTTGGTGTCGACCCCGATCTCGCTGTGGCGCCAGGCGTCGAGGTAGCGCTCGGGCTGTGCGGCGGTGCCCGCGCGGACGGGGATCATGCCCTCGGGTGCCATGCCGAACCAGGACTCGTATCCCGTGCCCATCATGTACTCGATGAACTGGCGTGAGGCCTCCGTCTCGGCGGTCTTCGTGGTCACCCATGAGGTGATCTCGCCGAACTGGGCCGCGTCGGCGGCGTCGGGGCCCTGCATCGCGGTGGTGATGCCGCTGTTGCGCGCGAGGTAGCGCGCGTCGTTCTTGCACTCCGTGCAGCTGGGCAGGGCGTCCTTGCGCAGACCGGCGAGCTCGTCCAGGAGGAACGAGGACCAGATGATCATGGAGGACTGGCCTGCGAAGTAGGTGGAGCGAGTGGAGTCCACGGTCTGGGTGCCCGGGGCACCGTAGGCGCGGGCGAGCTGGTCATAGGTCTTGAACGCGGTCCGGCACTCCGGGGAGTCGAGGGCGACCTGGTGCCGGTCGTCGACGAGCTGGCAGTCGTCGGCGAGCGCGAGGCTCTCGAAGCTCTGTGAGGTGAAGGCGTCGCCCGGGTCGGTGGCGGCGGAGATGCCGTACCGCCCCTTCGTGGTCAGCGCCTTGGCCGCGCTGAGCGCCTTGGCGTAGGTATCGGGTGCCTGGAGGTGCTGCGCGTCGAGCTGGTCCTTGCGGTAGACCAGCAGCTGCAGCCAGGCGCTGGAGGGGACGCCGAGGTTCTTGCCGCCGTCCGAGGTCAGCTTCAGCGCGTTGGCGTTGAACGTCTTCGGCCCCAGCTCGTCGACGATCTGCTGAGGTATCTCGGTGTTGAGCAGGCCGTTGCTGTACATCTGCCAGACCTGGCCCATGGGGGCGGCGCCGATGACGTCCGGCAGCGTGCCCGAGGCGGCGCCCGACATGATCAGTTGAGGCATCTGGCCCTCGTCGACGCCGACGAGATGGACCTTGATGCCGGTCTTCTTCTCGAACCCCTTGATGATCTTCTGGGTCACGGCGATGCGATCCGGGAGGTTCTCCTGGGACCAGACCGTGATCTCCCGGTCTGGCTTTCCGGGCCCCGTGCTGCTGGCGCAGCCCGTGAGCAGCCCCAGTCCCAAGGCTGCCGTGATGCCCACCGCGATCGCCTTCGATCGCCGGCTCTTGGTGCGCATTGCATGTCCTCGTTCCGACTTACGTCTACTTGAGACGCATCACAGCATCACTTTTGCTGGTTGACAAGACATAAGAGGGGGTTATTGTCGACGCAACCCAACTCGCAACCCCTTCCGGAGCCATCCGTGGAACGCGTCGTCCAATTCACCGGCCCCCTTCAGGTGGAGCTGACCGAGCAGGCCGGAGCCGATCTGGCCGCCGGGCATCTGAGGGTCCGCACCCGCTACTCGGGCATCTCGGCCGGCACCGAACTCACCGCCTACCGCGGCACCAATCCGTATCTGACACGGACCTGGGACCCGCAGGCTCGGCTGTTCCGCGACGGCGCGGCCGGCATCCAGTACCCCGTGGCCGGGTGGGGCTACTCGGAGGTCGGCGAGGTCGTCGAGGTCGCTCCGGACCTGGTCGGCACGCCGGGCCTGCCGCAGCCGGGCGACCTGGTCTGGGGCATCTGGGGCCACCGCAGCGAGGGGATCGTCCCCGCCGAACGCATGATCGGCCACACGCTGCCCGCGGGCCTCGAACCGCTGGCCGGCGCCTTCGCCCGGGTCGGCGCCATCGCCTACAACGCCGTCCTGGCCGGTGACATCCACCTCGGCGAGGACGTCGCCGTCTTCGGCCAAGGCGTCATCGGGCTGCTCACCACCCGCCTCGCCCAGCTCAACGGCGCCCGTGTCACCGCCGTCGACGCGCTCGACGGCCGCCTGGAGACCGCCAAGCGCTACGGCGCACACCACACCCTCAACGCCCGCACCGACGCCGTCGCCGAACGGGTCCGCGAGGCAACCGGCGGCGTCGGCGCCGACCTCGCCATCGAGATCAGCGGCGCCTACCCCGCCCTGCACGAGGCCCTGCGCTCGGTCGCCGCCGGCGGCCGTGTGGTGGCCTCCGGCTTCTACCAGGGCGACGGCATCGGACTGCGGCTGGGCGACGAGTTCCACCACAATCGCGTCCAACTCATCTGCTCACAGATCGGCGGCGTCCCGCCCCAGCTGTCCCACCGCTGGAGCGTGGAGCGCCTCCAGCAGACCTTCCTGCGGCTCGTCGCCGAGGGACAGGTGGACGTCACCTCCCTCGTCAGTCATGTCGTCCCGGCCGCCGACGCCGCCGAGGCCTACGAGCTGCTGGACCAGCGCCCCGCTGAGGCGCTGCAGGTCGTGCTGGAATTCTGAACGTTTCGAAAGGCCCTCTCATGCTCAAGACCGCGGCGCAGGAACAGCTCCTGCCCGGAGACACCCTGCAGGCCAAGTGGGAGTTCGCCCAGGCGGCGGGCTACGACGCCATCGAACTGCGCGGCAAGGGCGACCTGCACTTCGCCTCCCGCCTCGACGAACTGAAGCAGGCACGCAAGGACGGCGTGGTCATGCCCACGGTGTGCGTCGACATGCTGCACTTCCTCGGCGCCTTCGACACGGACCTGCGCCGGGACGCCGTCACCCAGATGAAGTCGCAGCTCACCGTGATCGCCGAGATCGGCGGCGTGGGCGCCCAGACCCCCGCCTCGTACGGCATGTTCTCCCGTCGCCTGCCGCCCTTCGAACCCCCGCGCAGCGAGGCGGAGGACCGCGAGGTCCTGTTGGCCGGTCTCGCCGAGCTGGGCGAGCACGCCCGCAAGGAGGGCGTCACGCTCTTCCTCGAGCCGCTCAACCGGTACGAGGACCACATGGTCAACCGGCTGGAACAGGCCGCCGACCTGATCCGTGCCACCGGCCTGGACTCGGTGCGGATCGGTATCGACAGCTATCACATGAACATCGAGGAGACCGACCCCGCGGCCGCGATCCTCGCCCACGCCGACGTCATCGGACACGCCCAGGTCTCCGACTCCAACCGCTTCCAGCCCGGAGCCGGCCACCTCGACTGGTCCGCCTGGCTCGGCGCCCTGCACACCATCGGATACGACGGCCACCTCGCTCTCGAGTGCCGGCTGACCGGGGACCCCGCCGACGCCGTCCGCTCCGTGCCCGCCTTCCTCAAGAGGTCCGGCGCGTGAAGTCCCTCCTGGACCGGCCTGCGCCCACCGCCGCCGCACCCCTGACAGTGCGGCGCGGTGCGGCGCGGGTCCTCATCGACAACTGGACCGGTACCTCCACCGTTCCCTCTCGCACCCTCTACCCGCACCAGTGGAGCTGGGACTCGGCCTTCATCGCGATCGGGCTGCGCCACCTGTCGGTACGCCGAGCCCAGCAGGAACTGGAGTCGCTGCTGTCCGCGCAGTGGGCCGACGGACGCATCCCGCACATCGTCTTCAACTCCGCCGTACCCGACGACGCCTACTTCCCCAGCCCCGACTTCTGGCGCTCCTCGACCGCCGGCCGTGCCGCGGGCGCACCGGCGGGCCCCGAGACCTCGGGCATCGTCCAACCCCCGGTGCACGCGCTGGCCGCCTGGCTCGTGCACCGCGCGGACCCCGAGGAGTCGCGACGACGCGGATTCCTGACCCGAGTGGTTCCACGCCTCGCCGCCTGGCACGACTATCTCCTCGACCGCCGTGACCTCGGCGGCGCAGGACTGGCCGCCGCGGTCCACCCCTGGGAGCCCGGCATGGACAACAGTCCCTGCTGGGACCAGGCCCTGCGGCGCGTCGTCCCCGCCGCGCCGGAGGCCTTCCAGCGTGCGGACCTGGATCACGGCCATCCCGCCGACCGGCCCACCGACCTCGACTACGGCCGCTACGTCCGCCTGGTGACCGACTACCGCGAAACCGGCTACGACGACCGCGCGCTGCGGCACGCCTTCGCGGTGGAAGACCCGTGCTTCAACGCACTGCTGATCGTCAGCGAACGGGCCCTGGCCGCCATGGCCGAGGAGACGGGCGCCGACTCGACGGCGCACACCGCGCGCGCCGACGCCCTCACCCAGCACCTGGTCACCCGGCTGTGGGACGAGCGCGCGGGCCTGTTCCGCGTCCGCGACCTGGCCACCGACACCCTGGTCGAGGAGCAGGGCGTCACCGGTCTGATCCCGCTCATCGTTCCGTACCTGCCGCGGCACATCGTCAGCCGCCTCGTCGAGACGCTCACCGGCCCGCACTTCCACGCACAGGCCACACGCCTCGTGCCGAGCTACGCCCTGACCGGCCACGCCTTCGACGCCCAGCGCTACTGGCGCGGTCCCGCCTGGTTCAACACCGCCTGGCTGATCCACCTGGGACTGCGTACCCACGGCCGGGAACAGGAGGCCGAGCGACTGCGACGGGGCTTCCTCGAGGAGGCGGCGCACTCCGACTTCGCCGAGTACATCGACCCCATCACCGGTGCCGCGCGCGGCGCCCGGCACTTCTCGTGGACCGCCGCCCTCACCCTCGACCTCCTGTGTGCCGACCTCAAGGAGCCCACGCCATGACCTCGGCCGACGACCGCGTCCAGCTCGTACGGGACGCCACCTTCGCCCGCGTGGACGCCGCCGGGGGCATCAGCGGCACCCGCGGCACCGCACCCGACGGACTGTTCCTGCGCGACGCCCGCCACCTCAGCCTCTGGCACCTCACGGTCGACGGCACCGCACCCGTCGCCCTGGTGCCCGCCACCGCCGAGACCGACGACAAGGCGCTGTCCGTCCTGACCCCGCGGGGAACCCGGGACAACCCGCCCGCCTACACCGTCTTCCGCGAACAGTCCGTCAGCGCTGGAATGCTGACCGAGCATCTGCGCCTGGTCAGCAACCGTCCCGACCCGGTCACCGCTCTCGTGGAGATCACCGTCGACGCCGACTTCGCGGACCTGTTCGAGCTGCGCGCGGACGACCGGCACTACGACAAGCCCGGCGCCCGGCACGAGATCCACCGCACCGACGACGGACTGGTCTTCGACTACCGACGAGCCGACTGGCACTCCCGCACCACCGTCGTCGGCCGCCCTGCCCCCACGGGCCTCGACGCCGCGCCGGACACTCCGAGCGCGCGCACACTGAGCTGGCGGCTGCGACTCGACGCCCACGGTCAGACCGATCTCCACCTGACCGTCCGCGCCCGACCCCACGGGCAGGCGGCGGAAACACCCACCGTCGCACGGCCGCACCGGCAGACGGCATCGGCTGCCGACGACCTGACCCGTACCTGTGAGCGGGGGCTGGCCGACGTTGATCTGCTGACCATCCCGGTCACGGGCGTGGACGGCGAGACAGCCGCCGTCCCCGCGGCAGGCATCCCCTGGTTCCTCACCCTGTTCGGCCGCGACTCACTGCTGACCTCCTACTTCCTGTTGCCCTACCGGCCGGAGACGGCGGCCGCCACGCTGAGCGCCCTGGCCGCCACCCAGGGCCAGGACCACGACCCCGTGAGCGGCGAGCAGCCCGGACGCATCGTCCATGAGACCCGTCACGGCGAGCTCGCACACTTCCGGCAGATCCCCTACGGCCGCTACTACGGCGCCGTCGACGCCACTCCTCTGTTCCTGGTGCTGCTCCACGCCCACTACCGGACGACCGGCGACCGGGCCCTCGCCGTCCGGCTTGAGCAGCACGCCAGGCGGGCCGTCGACTGGATGCTCACCGACGGCGGCCTGGACGAGCACGGCTACCTCACCTACCAGCCCGACCCGAACGGTCTGGTCAACCAGAACTGGAAGGACTCGGCGGGTGCCGTCTGCTTCGCCGACGGCACCCAGGCACAAGGCCCCATCGCCGTCTCGGAAGCACAGGGCTACGCCTACGACGCCCTGATCCGCACCGCGGAACTGGCGGCCGCCGTCTGGCAGGACGAGTCCTACGCCCACCGCCTGCGCGAGACCGCCGCGAGGCTGCGCGCCCGCTTCGCCGCCGACTTCTGGATGCCCGACGCCGGCTTTCCCGCTCTGGCCCTGGACGGCCAGGGACGTCAGGTCGACGCCCTGGCCTCCGACGCCGGGCATCTGCTGTGGTCGGGGATCTTGGACCAGGAACTCGCCCGCCGTGTCGGGCAGCGCCTGCTGCTGCCCGACTTCTTCTCGGGCTGGGCGATCCGCACACTCGCGGCGGGGCAGAAGCCCTATCACCCGCTGTCGTACCACCGCGGCAGCGCATGGCCGCACGACAACGCCGTCATCGTGCTCGGCCTGGCCCGACACGGACTCGCGGAACAAGCACGCACCGTCGCCGACGGTTTGATCGCGGCAGCCGTTCATCACGGATACCGCCTGCCCGAGGTACTGGCCGGCTACGACCGCACCGCCACGGCGCGACCGGTGCCCTACCCCCACTCGTGCTCGCCACAGGCCTGGGCCGCGGCCACGCCTCTAGCCCTGCGAACGGCACTGCAGATGCTGTGAAGCCTGCCCCGCGGGCCCGGAAGACCCTGCCCGGGACCCGGGTGCGGGCTGACGCCGACTGCTCGAAATTCAGCCGCTGTCGAACGCACGGTCATCACACGCCGCGTCCTGAGCCGTCGACATCCGCCGCCTCGACCGGCCGACGATGTGCGGCTCAGGCGAAATCGCTGGTCCAGATGTCCGTATACGCCTGACTGCCGATGAAGGGGTTGCTGACGGCCCAGAGTTCGCCCTTCTGGTTCTCCGGCACGTTGAAGTTGCACATCACCCAACCGCCCTCCCCACCACGGTCGTTGAAGCACTCACGGCCCCAGTGCGCCGGGAGTTTCGACTTGATGGTGCCCGCGACGGACTCTCCGTTCGCCTTCGTGTCCTTGACCCAGACCCGGTCTCCGTACGCGACGAAGCACGCCTTGGCGCCGGTCGTCGACACGCACGTGGCGCTCGACGGAGGCGCGCCACTCGGGGTGCCGGTCGTTGCCGATGCGACGGTTGCGGCGGCGCCAGACCTGCCGTGTGTCGAACTCGCCACCCAGCTGATCGTCCGCGACCGCGCCGCCGCACCGCGCCAGGAGGGATGAGCGGCGCGTCCCGCACAGGCGGCGTGAGGGCCGGAGCGTCGCCGCCCCGGCCCCCTGTCCGCTCCGCCCGCTCTACGGCTCGGTGCCCCAGACGAGGGTGCCCGCCACGTACACGGTCACCTTCGCCGCGTCCGCGTAGGAGCTGTTGGCGCCGCGGCTGTAGTCGTCGGACTCGTCGAAGTTCGACCAGTCCGACTTGGCCATGCGCAACTGGAGATCACCGCTGTCGGCTCCGGCGGCCAGCGAACCGGAGGTGAAGCCCACCTCCAGATAGTGGTCCGCACCCGTGCGGCTCGGAGAGACGGCGCTCACGGAAGTCTTCACCGTGGAGCAGCCGAGCTGTGCCCAGTCGCAGAAGGTCTGGTAGCCGGCGGATGAGGACTCCCCGGTGAACCAGTAGCGGATGGTCACCTTGGACAGATCGACCGTGTTGGAACCGCCGTTGACGAGCTTGAGGCCCGGCCTGACCCCGTTGTCACCGGTGGAGGAGTCGTTGTTCTTGTACTGCGCCTTGAGGCCCGGCGTGCCTCCTCCTCCGCCCGATGCCTTGGTGGTGGCGGACACCGCCGTGGACGAGGCCGAGACGTTGCCGGCCGCGTCCTTGGCCTTGACGGTGTACTGGTAGGTGGTGGAGGCGGCGAGTCCGCTGTCGGTGTAGGACGTGGTGGTGGCGCTGCCGACCTTGGTGCCGTCGCGGTAGACGTCGTATCCGGTGACCGCGGTGTTGTCCGTGGACGCGCTCCAGCTCAGGGTGGCGCTGTTGCTCGTCGTGGAGCTGACCGTGAGGCCGCCGGGAACGGTCGGGGCCTGCGTGTCACCGCCACCGCCACCCGATCCGCTCACCGGCGGGTTCGCGTTGGCGAGCAGCTGGCGGAACTGGGCGGAGAACCAGTGTCCGGCGAGCGGGGAGTTGGGCAGTGCCCCGGTGAGGTTGTTTCCGTTGCGCCCGTTCCCGGTGTACGTGGGGTCGCACATCCGGTCGAAGCCCTTGCCCTCGTCGTTGTCGACGGCCTGGCTGGCCCCGTCCGACTCACCCGGCGGCTTGGCCCACACGTAGGCGTCGATCCCGGTGTCGGGTGCGGTCGCCGGGCGCTCACCGAGGCCTGCCCCGCTCTGGTTGCACCAGTTGCCGGCGTGGATGCGCCGGTCGATGCGGCCGCCGTCCACGTAGGCGTCGACACTCGTCGTCGGGCCGGGACCGGTCGGCCGGGCCGAACCGCCCCAACCATTGCGCGAGGTGTCGATGAGCATGCCGATGCCGGCGTCGAAGCCCTGAGCGACGAGCGCGGTACGCAGCCCCTGCGCGTACGAACTCTCGTCGTCGTACTGGTTCCAGTCGATCCACTTGGACTGGCGCACCGTCTGGCCGTTCACCGTGTCCGTGACCTTGACGTACGGCTCTTTGGTGGCGGAGTAGTTGGCGGTGTTGACGATGAAGCCCGTCACGTCGTTCACGGTGGCACCGTTGGTGGTGGCGGCCTTCTTGAACTCCTGGGCGGACGGGGTGAGGTTGCTGTCCCAGCCGAGCCAGCCGTGGTGGCCGGCGTCGATGTAGTTGTAGGCGTTGGGAAGGGCACCGAGCTTGTGCAGGGCGTAGCCGACGCCCTTCTCGTAGTTGCCGTTCGCCTTCATGGTGGCGCACTGGGTCGTGGAGCCGGCCGTGCCGCCCGCATTGGTCACGAGGTTGGGCAGCGAGTCGGGTTCGATGAGGTTGACGATCCGCAGACTCGCATAGGCCGGGTCGGCGAGGATCGCGGCGATCGGGTCGATGTAGTTGCTCTGGTAGGTGGCCAGGTCGTCGGGGCCGAGTTCGCCGTTGGAGGCGAGGGCCGCACAGTCACGGCCCGGCAGATCGTAGATGACCAGCTGGACGAGGTTGGCGCCCTGCGCCTTGGCCGCGTCGAGGTGCGCTTTCAGACCACGGGCGTCGGCGGTGCCCTGGATCGCGGCCATCCGGTCCAGCCAGACGAAGGTGGGCTGGTTGGAGATGGCCGAACCACCCGGCTCGGCCGCGGCCCTGGCCGACCAGTCGGGATTCACGTACGCCTTCGCGCCGACATAGGGGTTGTCGAGCTTGGCGGCCGCGGTCGCGGTGGTCGGGAGGGCGGTGATGGACAGGGCTCCGATGAGGGCGCCGACGGCCAGAGCGGCGGTCCGCTTCGGTCCGCTTCGGCGCACGGTGGAGTCGGGTCTACGGGAAGGCATCGGTCATCTCCTGGGGAGAGCGGGCAAGTGCGGTCGGTGTGCGGGGTCGTCGGCAGCCGCCCGGTGTGCCGCGTCCGGGCACACCGGACGGAAGTCCGCCGGACGGGCGTTTCGTACGGGCACGACGAAGGTGCGACCGTGTGCGTCGCGCACAGTGGAGCTGAGGGGCTGCCGAACAGGAGCGCGCCGCGACGTCGTCCGGGTGGGGGCCCGGCGTTCTCGTCGTCGCGCGCGGACGGTGCCCGGTCGCTGAGGTGACGGCGGGGACAGAAGCACCGAACGTGGGAGCGCTCCCAAGGTGCGGGGCCCGGAGTGCGGATGTCAACACCCGCGTCGAGAGTGGCATCCTGACGGCCCGTCGCACGCTCGACTCATGGTGCCGGGCCCACGTACGGGCCGCGTCGGCGCATGCCAGGTCGCGGCGTGCGCGACGGCGCAGGGGGTCCGAGAACCGTGCGGCGGAGGATCGGGCGGCGGGGGGCACACCCTTCGTGGCCCGGTGCCGCGGGCGTGGCCGAAACGGCACGCACCCGTGGCCGACAACTCCGCACGCGGAGGCGATCGCTGCGCGGGGTATTGACGCGGACACGCTTAGTGGCTTCCATGTGCGCAGTCCGGCTTCGACGAGCCGGCCGTCGGGAGCGGGACACTCCTGCCGGTCCGCGGGAGCCGTCACGCCGGATGCCCATCCGCCTGCCCGCCCGGAGACGTGCGCCCGAGAATGGGAGCGCTCCCACCCGGAGAGGACCCCCACCATGCGTCACCCAACCCCCTTCCGCGTCAGGCGTGCCCTGATCGCGCTTCTCACCGCGGCCCTCGCGGCCCTCGTCCCGTTCAGTGCCGCGATGCCCGCGCAGGCGGCCGCCGCACCCTCCTCCCCGTCGCGTGCGGCGGCCGCATCCGGCGCCGGCTACTGGCACACCGACGGCCGCCGGATCCTCGACGCGCAGAACCAGCCGGTGCGCATGGCCGGCGTCAACTGGTTCGGGTTCGAGACGGCCAACTACGTCGCGCACGGACTCTGGTCGCGCGACTACAGGTCGATGATCGACCAGATGAAGACCCTGGGTTACAACACCATCCGCCTGCCCTACAGCGACGACATCTTCAAGGGCACCCAGCCCAACGGCATCACGTATGCCAACGGCCTGAACACCGACCTGCAGGGCCTCAACTCGCTCCAGGTGATGGACAAGATCGTCGACTACGCGGGCTCGGTCGGTCTCAAGGTCGTACTCGACCGCCATCGGCCCGACTCCTCGGCCCAGTCGGCGCTCTGGTACACCTCCGCCGTCCCCGAGACCACGTGGATCGCCGATCTCGAGGCCCTGGCGGCCCGCTACCAGGGCAACACCGCGGTGATCGGGATCGACCTGCACAACGAGCCGCACGATCCCGCCTGTTGGGGATGCGGCGACACGAGCACCGACTGGCGGCTCGCCGCCGAACGGGCCGGCAACGCGGTCCTGTCCGTCAACCCCAGCCTGCTGATCTTCGTCGAGGGCGTCCAGACGGTGAACGGCCAGAGCAACTGGTGGGGCGGCAATCTCGCCGGGGTCGCCACAGCGCCGGTGCGACTGAGCGTCGCCAACCGCATCGTCTACTCGGCCCACGACTACGCCACCAGCGTCGCCCAGCAACCGTGGTTCAACGACCCCTCGTTCCCGGCGAACATGCCGGCCATATGGGACAAGAACTGGGGCTACATCTTCAAACAGAACATCGCCCCCGTCTGGCTCGGAGAGTTCGGCACCACCCTGCAGTCGACGGTCGATCAGAAGTGGCTCGCCGCGCTCGTCGACTATCTGCGCCCCACGAGCACATACGGGGCCGACAGCTTCAACTGGACTTTCTGGTCGTGGAATCCGGACTCCGGCGACACGGGAGGCATCCTCAAGGACGACTGGCAGACCGTGGACACCGTCAAGGACGGCTACCTCGCCGGCATCAAGGCACCGGGCTTCGCCGGAGGAGGAGGAGGAGGAGGAGGAGACACGACCGCGCCCTCGACACCGACCGGACTGGCCGTGACCGGTACCACCGCGTCGAGTGTGGCCCTGTCATGGAACGCGTCCACCGACGACACCGGGGTCGCCGGCTACGAGGTCTACCGGGGCACGGCGAAGGTCGGTCAGGTCACCGGCACGTCCTTCACCGACCCGGGCCTCACCGCGGGGACCCGCTACGACTACGCGGTGCGGGCTCGCGACGCGGCCGGGAACACCTCTCCGGCGTCCGCGTCGGTCACCGCGACGACCGCCGGCACCGGGGGCGGCTCCAGCGGATGCAAGGCCACCTACAAGGTGAGCAGCGACTGGGGCAGCGGGTTCAACGCCGACATCACGGTCACCAACACGGGCTCCTCGACGACCAAGTCGTGGCAGGTCACCTGGGAGTGGCCGGGCAACCAGACCATCTCCGCAATGTGGAACGCCTCCTACAGCCAGGTCGGCAGGTCGGTGACCGCGAGCAACGCCGACCACAACGGCGCCATCGCGGCGGGCGCCTCAACCGGCTTCGGCTTCGGCGCGGCACCTGGCGGCGCCGGCACCCCGGTCCTGAGCTGCCGGGCCGGCTAGGCCGTTTCGTTCAGATCATCTGATCGTTGGTCTGGGTGTGCCGTTGACTGACGCGCAGTGGGCGCGAATCGAGCCGTTACTCCCGGATCGGACGCCGAAGCGGGGTGGCCGGTGGCGGGATCACCGTGAGGTGATCGATGCGATCGCTTGGAAGTTCCCGACCGGATCGCAGTGGGTCCACCTGCCCGAGAAGTACGGGAACTGGAGGGGCGTCTACAACCGGTTGCGGATGTGGGCCGCCGACGGCACGTGGGAGCGAGTGTTCACGGCACTGATGGACCAGGCCGATGCTGATGAGGACGTGAACTGGGTTGTGTCGGTGGACTCCACCATCGTGCGCGCTCACCAACACGCGGCAGGAGCCCGCAAAAAGGGCCTTTGCGAGCGAGCCGGACGACCACGCCATCGGGCGGTCCCGTGGCGGGCTGACCACCAAGATCCACCTCGCGACAGACGGTCGATGCCGTCCTCTGGCTTTCGTCCTCACCCCCGGACAGGCCGGGGACTCGCCCGTCTTCACCGACGTGATGGCTCGTCTGCGTGTTCGCCGCCCCCGTGGACGGCCCCGCACCACCCCGGACATGCTGCTGGCTGACAAGGCGTACTCCTCCCGCGCCATCCATCAGTACCTGCGCAAGCGCGGCAACCGCACGGTCATCCCGGTTCCGGCTGACCAGCGCGCTTACCGCCTACGTTGAGGGAGCCGGGGAGGCAGGCCACCTGCCTTCGACCGCGAGGCGTACAAGCAGCGCAACACTGTCGAGCGGTGCATCAACCGCTTGAAGCAGTGGCGTGGCATCGCCACGCGCAATGAAAAGACCGCGACCATCTACCTGGCCAGGCTCTACATCGCCGGCATCTTTCTTTGGTCTGCCAGGCCCACGGCTCAGGAGCAGGAGCGAACCGCATCGTCCCAGGCACCGGGGCTACGGTAGTGGTTCTTGTGCCCCGCAGCGAGTACGTGGCGCAGTTCGGCAAGGTGCTGGGTGCCTGCCGGGAGATCCAGCTTGTCGAGGAGGCCCAGTGCGGCAGCCGGTTCCAGGTCGCCGTAGACGTCGTGGAAACTCGCCCGAAAAGCCTGGAAGAGGGCTGGGTGCAGGGCGGGAAGCCGCACGGCGGTGCGGTACGTCGGCTCCTTCAATGTCCAGCGCACCGGGCCTGAACATTCCAGAACACGACGAGCTCGGCGGAGCAGGACTTCGGATCGCTCGGCCACCACTCGGTCGATGTCGTTACCGAGGACCTCGGCGAAGGCCGTCGCGGAAGTCGTGTGGTCCTCGAACCAGTCCACCCACAGCGAGTAGGTGACGGCCTCGACGTCCCGGTCCGCCTCCAACCGCTGGCGGTAGCCGTCCCACAACACATCGGCCGGCAGGGGTCCCTCTGCATCCTCGTTCGCAAACCGGATCTCGCACGTGACCCAGTAGTCGTCGAGGAGGTCCAGCAGCCCGAAGGCCAACCGCAACTGGTCGGCTGCATCCAGGTCTTCGGCGAACACATCGCCAGCCCAGGAATGCGCCACTTGGTTGGCCGTGAGCAGCACGTCCCGCTTCTCGTCGCTCACCCACCCGTCACGCACCTGGCTGACGCCCTGATCAGCCAACCACCGCCGCGCCGTCTCCACAGCCTGCTTTTCCATGCGGGAAGTATGACAAGCCTCGCAAGATCCGAACGGAACAGCCTAGGGCCGTGACCGCATTGGCTCGAGGGACGCCGTCCGCAGCCGTCATACGCGCGGCTGCGTATCGGCTGTTGCTTGTCGTGTACCGCGCCCGAGCCCGGCCGTCCGGGGAAGAACGGGCGTTTGCCTGCGAGCCGACACACCTCCGCCTCCCCCGCGTCCGGGAACAGCCGCAGCCCCACCACGCGTTGCCACGAGCATGACGACGAATACGCCGACGCCCGAGGTGCTGCGATACACCGCCTTCTCCAGCACCCCCAGCGGAGGAAACCCCGCCGGTGTCGTTCTGGACGCCACCGCCCTGGACGACAGCGACATGCTGGCCATCGCCGCCGGCCTCGGATACTCGGAGTCCGCGTTCCTGGCCGCACCCCCGGAGGGCCTCGGCGGCCGGGAGGGGCGGGCGTACAGCATTCGTTACTTCAGCCCCAGGGCCGAGGTGCCGTTCTGCGGGCATGCCACCATCGCGACCGCCATCGCCCTCGCCGAGCGGATAGGCCCCGGGGAGCTGGTGTTCGCGACGCGCGCCGGCACCGTGCCGGTGGAAGTGGCCGAGGAGGACGGGACGCTCCGGGCCACGCTCACCAGTGTCGAGCCGCACATCGAGGAGATCACCGACGCCGACCTCGCGGAGACGCTCGCCGCGCTCGACTGGCCGGCCACCGATCTCGACCCGGCCTTCCCGCCTCGTATCGCCTTCGCCGGCGCCCGCCATCTCGTTCTCGCGGCGGCGACGCGCGCCCGCCTCGCAGATCTCGCCTACGACTTCGCGCGCCTCGAAACCCTGATGCATCGCTTGGACCTGACCACAGTCCAGCTGGTGTGGCGGGAGTCGGCCACCGTCTTCCATGTCCGCGACCCGTTCCCCGTCGGCGGCATCGTCGAAGACCCGGCGACCGGCGCCGCGGCCGCCGCGTTCGGTGCTTACGCCCGTGATCTCGGCCTGGTCCCCCGCAACGCCGTCCTCACCCTGCACCAGGGCACGGACCTGGGCCGTCCTGGCGAGCTCACCGTGACGCTGCGCGCCGGTGACCCGCGCGTCCGTGTCAGCGGCACAGGAACGCGCATCAGCTGAAGCACAGCCATCCATGACGGCAGTGCCGACACAGGTCTTCCCGGTGGCCGCAGAGCCCCGAAATGTCGATGAGTCGGAGCGGTAGCTGACGTGGGGAGCGTCTTCAGCCGGCAGCGATCAGTCGGCCAGAGGCCTGTCGTGGTCGTGGTCGTGGTCGTGGTCGTGGTCGTGGTCTGAGCGTGCCCAGCCTGAAACAGTCTTCGTCTCGAAGGGATATCCGGGCATTCTGACTCCAGTCCAGCCGCGCAGCTCGCGCCGCATGTCACTCCCCTCGATTTGCCCCGGCGGTCAGCCGGTCATATCGTCACTTTTGGTCAGGGGGAGATCGTGGTAGCCGGGCAGCCCCATGCCAATCCCGCAGGATCTGTCAGCCGGTTACGTCGGGCCGCCCGCCTTGAAGCATTGATCCCAGATTCAGGGAGCTGTCGCATGGCCAGTCACCACAGCCACACCGTGACCCGGATAGACGTTTCCACGGGAATTGCCTACGACGACTTCGTGAACGCATTCGAGAAAGCGGCGCCCGCGTACAATCCGGTATCGCTGGAACTCATTGCCGAAACCGGGGGCAGTTGGGACGATGTTCGCGCCGCGATGGCCGGGAGCGCGCCCAATGACCTGGTCCGCTACGCCCGGATCAACGGCACCTCACTGTTCAGTATCGCAGGACACACCACCAGGTCGATGGAGTACCTGACCGGCAATCATGTAATCGCCGAGACCATGTATCGCCATGATCCGAAGGCGCTCCTGTATGCGCCTTTGCGGATGCTGATCTACAGCGACGGCAACGGCAATGCGGTCTTCAGCATGCACCGGCCGAGCGACGAGTTCGGCAGTCTCGGCATTCCAGAGGTCACGAAAGTCGGGGAGGATCTGGATCGCCTCGTGGTCAATCTGCTGCGGGTCTGCGGTGTCGATGCTTCCCAGGACTTCGCCCGACGCTCGGAGTAGGTCCAGAGAGCGGGCCACCTCGAGAGCGCTGTACGGCGGCCCGCCGAATATGGTTTACAACAGGTCCAGAATTCGACGGCTTCAGATCTCGAATTCTGTCGACAGGACGTGCGTGAAATCCGCGACCGGGCCGTGGCCGCAGGTACCCCGGTCAGCCCTTAGGTTCCGCGCCGAGTCCTTCGTGCGCGTGATAAGGAATTTCACCAGAGCCTTTGCGGATCTCGGCGCGGGCCGGATGAACACCTACCGCTCCGCCAGCGCGAGGGCTTCCAGCACCTCGCCGAAACGATGCCGCGGGTCCTGGCCTTATCACATTACGAGGCGCGCCACGTCGCTGCTGTGTGGCGTCCCGGCCCGTAGATCTGGGCTAGTGTCCTGCGCCGGAGATCCGTCGGCAGATGCGGGCGAGGGAGTCGAGGATTTCCTCGGCGGTCTTGGTCCAGATGAACGGCTTGGGGTCTTCGTTCCAGTCTTTGACCCACGCTCGGATGTCGGCTTCAAGGGCCTGGATGTTCTTGTGTGCGCCACGGCGGATCATCTGGTGGGCCAGGTAGCCGAACCACCGCTCGACCTGGTTGATCCAGGAGGAGCCGGTCGGAGTGAAGTGCAGCTCGAACCGCGGGTGTTTAGCCAGCCAGGCCTTGATCGCCGGTGTTTTGTGGGTGCCGTAGTTGTCTACGATCAGGTGGACCTGCAGGTGCGCCGGCACCACTTTGTCGATGCGGATCAGGAACTTCTTGAACTCCGCGGCCCGGTGCCGGCGGTGCAGAGCGGTGATGACTTGACCGGTTGCGACGTCGAAGGCGGCGAACAAGGTGGTCAGGCCGTTACGGACGTAGTCGTGGGTGCGCCGCTCGGGCATGCCCGGCATTATCGGCAGCACGGGCTGGGAGCGGTCCAGGGCCTGGATCTGCGACTTCTCGTCCACCGAGAGCACCACTGCGCCCTCGGGCGGGTTGAAATAGAGGCCGACGACGTCGTAGACCTTCTCGATGAACAACGGGTCTGTCGACAGCTTGAAGGTGTCGCTCAGGTGCGGTTTGAGCTGGAACTGCCGCCAGATCCGGCCGACCGTGGACTTCGACAGACCACTGTGCTCCGCCATCGATTTCCTAGACCAGTGGGTGGCGTTCTTCGGCAGTTGTTCCAGCGTGGTGACCACGACCTCTTCCACCTGATCGACGCTGATGGTGGGCGGCCGGCCCGGCCTCGGCTCGTCGGCCAGCCCCTCCAGCCGTTCGGCGAGGAAGCGGCGCCGCCACTTGCGGACGGTGTCCGCTGTCACCCGCAGATCCCGGGCGACCGCGACAATCGGCGGCACTCCCGGCCCCGCGCACGCCAGCACGATCCGCGCCCGCAAGGCCAGGGCCTGGGCAGATGTCGCCCGACGCGTCCACCGCTCCAACACCGCCCGCTCGTCATCAGACAGCAGCAACGGTTCGAGTTTTGGGCCACGACGAGGAACTGACACACCAGCAGCAGAGGTCATGCACTTTCTAACGATCAACTACTGGCGCAGGACACTAGTGCCTCATCGGCCTTTTCCGGGCTGCCGGCGCGCAGGAGGGCCCGGAAGCCCTCCCAGTCGGGAACGCGGCCGTCCTGTCCCCACTGATCGTTCGGGATGGTGTAGACGTGCACCCACGGCCCGTGTGCCGGCAGCGGACCGGAGCCGAACACCGATCGTACGGCTTCGGCCGACTTGATCAGCATGGCACGGGTGTCTTCAGGCGTGGGGAGAAGTTTCTGAGGCGCGATGACGTCGAGTTGAACTCGGGAGTTGGGATCGGCACCGGCGACATTGCCCGGTGCGTACCAGTTCTCGGGCTCGAACTCGTAGAACTGCACCCAAGAGGTCTCCTTGTGGGTCTGGTTGTTGACCAGGTCCTCGACGTCAGCCACGGCCTGAACGAGTTTTGCGCCGAGCTCCTCCTTCTGCGCGGCACTCAGATGGCCCTTCATTGCGTGCACGCGAACGAAAACCATGTGCGTGGGTCCTTCCAGTCGCTGGTCGACGGCCAATCCTGAGCCGGAAAATGCGGCCGATCTCAACAGGCCCGCTGACCCGTGGGCATCCATCACCTGATCGGGTGAGGCGGTGTCGGCTCGGGCAGGCTGGTCGACCGGCCGCCCGGCAGAACCTCCCGCTGCCGGCACGCCCACACGGTTCCACTTGTTGTCGGCCACGGAGTCCGACGTGCTGATGGGCGTGGTCGTCGTGCCGTGCCCTACCAGAACGGGCCTTTGAGTTTGCCGTCGGTGCCGACGTACGACGACGGCGTCAAGTCGCCTTCGGTCGCCATGGCCTGTACGGGCATGTCCGAGGAGGAGAACAGCACGCCCGCCGTCGCCGTGGCGGTCTTGACCCAGAGGGACATCGTTTGGGAGCTGAAGCTGCCGAGGCCCAGGTCCGGGAGCTGGACGTACGAGGATGTCCCGTTGAAGCCGGCGGCGGTCGAGGTGCTGCCGGCCGGCGGACCGGCCTGGCTCAGGGGCATGTTGCTGTACGTCGCGTTGTCCACGGGCCGGACCAGCCTGCCGCAGCGCGCGGGGGAAGATGGGGATGGCAAGACGGAACGCGAAGTCTGGAGGTTCGATGGCGAAGCGGGTTCACCAACCCTGTGAGGACGCGGAGTTCGATTTCATCATCAGGATGAGCGCGGTCCCGGTCCTCGCATATTTCACCGGGACCTGGCCCAAGGCGATCGAGCCCTGCCGGGCAATGGACCTCGTCGTGGGCGGCATCGCCGACGAGTACACGGGCCGCCTGACGGCCGTCCGCACCGACATCACGCGCTGTCCGTCCGCAACCGAGCGATACGGGATCACCGGAGCCCCGTCCTACGTCCTGCTGAAGGAGGGAGAGGCGGTGGCGCACGGCGCGGGACCCATGACCACAGCCGAGGTACGGGAGTTCCTGGACGGCCACCTCTGAGCGGCCGCCGCGGCACATCGACACGCGTCCGGAGCCACGTCCCCGTACCCGGACGACGGGGGTCTGGCCGATCCGGCCCCAGGTCCTGGCACGCGGCGGAGTCATCCGCGTAGAGCCCGACTTCCCTTGAACGAACCGGCCGTCTCGCCCGTCTGGGTTCCAGGATTCCGCGGGCGTGTCACAGATCGGAAGACGAGCTTCCGGTCCGCGAACGCCATGCCGCGGGGTGGGCGACGACGTCCCGCCACGGTGCGAGGCCGCCACCCAACCCGGCCTCGAACCTTGCTTCACCTATCGAAATTCGATAGATTTTTATCGCAACTCGATGGAAGGATGGATCATGGGAAAGCTGGCCGTACGTGCGCTGCGCGCCGTGCTCGTGGTGGTGCTCGCCGGCACCGTGTTCGTACAGGCAGGAATGGTGTGGGCGTTGGTCAGCGGGAGCGACCCGGAGGACGGGTCGCTCCCGCTGACCCCGCTGCGCGTGATCACGATCCTGGGCATGGCATCGGCCCAGGTCGCTCTGATCTGCGTATGGCGGCTGGTGGCGATGGTGCGACGCGGAACCGTGTTCTCCCACGCCGCCTTCCGATACGTGGACATCGTGATCGGCGCGATCGTGGCCGCCGCCCTCACGTGGTTCGCCGTCACGGCCATCAATGCGCCGGGCCAGCGGGACGACCCGGGCGTCACCGTCATCATGGGCGGGGTCGGCGTAGCCATCCTGGGAGTCGCACTCATCGTGCTCGTACTGCGGATGCTGCTCGCCCAAGCCGTCGTACGCGACGTCCAAGCGGCACAGATGCAGGCCGAGTTGGACGAGGTGATCTGATGCCCATCGCCGTCGACATCGACGTGATGCTGGCCAAGCGAAAAATGTCCGTGGGCGAACTCGCAGACCGTATCGGCATCACACCCGCCAACCTGGCAGTACTCAAGAACGGCCGCGCCAAAGCGGTACGCTTCGCGACCCTCGCCGCACTCTGCGAAGTACTCGACTGCCAGCCCGGCAACCTCCTGCGCTGGGAAGCCGAAGACACCGCGGCGGATGACCCTGCCTCCGCTCGGGCTTGACAACCCCGGGCACCACCGGCCTGACACGCCACGCTGAGCGCACAGACGTGGACCGCAGGCCACCCGCAACACCGCCCCCATGGGACGGATACCGGGTGGCCTGCGCCGCACCGTCCGCATCAAGGTGTGCACGGTGAACAGCCTCCTCGTCCTCGGCGCCCGCCAGACCGTCCAGCTCAAGCGCGCCCGCCGGATGGACCTCCCACCGACGGCACGCGCCACCTCCCGGCCAAGGCTACGGAGGCGTCCGAACGCCGTACGTTCCATCGGCCTGGTGCGACCACGCATGCGGCGGCCCCGACATTGACCTCGGGTGCGTAGCCCTCAAAGGAAAACGAATGTTCGTCTTGACGTGTCTTCCGTCAGTGCCGCAGGATGGGCACGGCCAAACAGAACGATTGTTCCGGGAAGGAAGGAGGCGACATGAGTACCCTGCGAACCGGAAGTTCGGCGATCGCTCCGTTTCAGGTTCCCCGGGAAGACGGGGTCCTGCCCGTGCCTTCGACGGCTGGGTCGGCATCGCCCGACATCGTGGCGTTCGTACTGCAGGGCGGCGGCAGTCTGTGCGCGTCGCAGGTCGGCGCACTGCGGGCGCTCACGCAGGCGGGGATCACTCCTGATCTCGTCGTGGGGTCTTCGGCCGGCGCGCTCAACGGCGTTGCGTTCGCCGCCGACCCGAGCATCGAGGGCATCGAGCGGCTGGAAGCGCTGTGGCTGAGCATCAAGCGCCGGCACGTCGCGCCGTTTTCCCTCCGGACTCTGGTCATGGCCGTGGTGGGGCGCGGTGAGGCGGCGGTCTCGAGCACGGGATTGCGGCAGTTGCTGCGGTTCGGGGTCGGCGTCGGACGGCTCGAGGACGTCGTCGTGCCGGCGCACGTCGTGGCGACCGATTTCGAGACCGGTGCCGCGGTCGTTCTGTCCCGGGGCAACGCCGTTTCAGCGCTGCTCGCTTCAGCGGCCTTCCCGGGGCTGTACCCTCCGGTGCGCGTCGGGGAGCGTCTTCTCATCGATGGCGGCGTGTCGGCGGACACGCCTGTACTCCAGGCGGAAGCACTCGGCGCGACCACCATCTACGTGCTGCCTGCCGCCGTCACGAAAGAGACGGACCGTCACGCGCATGCGGTCCTGCTCGCCGCCTACCGGGCAGTGGGCCAGATCCTGGATGAGCGCGAGCGGCGGGACGTGGCGGCAGTGCGCGGGACGGTCGTACGGCTGCCGGCCGCCGACACCCCGGTGGGTAGCCTCATCGACTTCCGTGACACCCGGCGGCTGGTCCAGGCCGGCTACTCACTCACCCAGGACTGGCTCGCACAGCAGCCCGCGGTCATGACGTGAGGACGCCTGATGGCCGTGCCGCCCCCTTTCACGCGACATCTGCTTCCGCGTCCTTCACCGTCACCGGTTGGGCGCGGGCTGCCGAGATGGTGGGGGGCTCGCGTTTCCCGACAACGCCGCCCCGTCTGCTTCCCCGCACGGGCATCCACGACACCGTCGCCGATGTCGAGCAATGGGGCTGGTGGAGCGGGCAGACCAGCGCGCCGCAAGGGCTCGGCGGCTTCGTCAACGAGTACGGGCCATGCCGTCCCTTCACGTCGGCTGGGCCCTGTGGTCGGGGTGGTTCCTCTTCCGGCACGCCCGCCGGAAGACCTTGAGGGGCTTCGGCCTCGCCTACCCCGCTCTCACCACCCTGGTCGTCATCGCAACCGGCAACCACTACCTCGCGGACGCCATCGCCGGCGCCTTCCTCACCCTGCTCGTGGGTGCGGTCGTTGGCCTCGTCCACAACGTCGGCGAACACGCCATCGGGCCGACGACCCGGCTCGGCCCGGTCACCCCTGCCGATCGCCCGGAACACTCCCGAACCGACCTGGGCAGACCGCTCAACTCCACACCCGAAGCTTCCCCCTAGGTAGCCCACCATGATCTATCCCCCTCTTCCCCTACCTCCGGGCGACGGGGACCACCCAAGTGTCGGGCAGAGGTCACCAGGCAGCGGCAACGATGATGCCGACGGCTGGCTGTGCAGCCGGCGTCGCGCCCATGCCTCCTCACATCTGCCCCTGCACCTTGTAGAAGCTTTCCTCGTCAGCCGTGGCGGCAGGAGACCGGCAGAGGGCCTGGTGCGCTTCCGGATATCGGACAGCGTCGAAGAGCGCCGTTCCCGGCACTCTTGGTCGCGCCGGACAGACGTAGGGCGTCAACTCGTCGGATCCGTGGGAGAGCTGCGGCTGGTCCGCAACCGCGCCTTTGGTCAATGCATCACCCCCCAGGCCCCTGTCGCCGTACTCATGGTCAACGGCATCACCGACGTCACTCCCCTGGCGCGTCTCAACATCGCCAAGCCATCCCGGTGCTCGGTCGGCAAGGAACGGGGCCATACCGCTGTCGCCAGCCTTGACGTGCATTTCCTCGCGCGTCTGTGGGATCTGACGGTCCCGGAGCACACGCGGTGTCAGGTGCACCTGGAAGGCTCGTTCCGCATCCTGCCTCACTGGCCGTCACCGCGATGAGCCTGAGTAGTTCACACGAGGCCGAGACGAGCGGTGAACGCGATCAAGACACGGACGCGGCGAGCCGGCCGGAGCGGTCTCACTGGACCGGCCGGTTCGTGCCCCTGCTGTCCCTGCGTCGGCGCAGCGCGGTGATGGCAGGTGTCGTCGTGGTGGTGGTGAGCGCCGAATCGGTGGTGATCGCGCCCTACGCGCGCCGGGCGGCAGGGCAGTTGGCCCATGCCCAATTGACGTGGCTCCTGCCGGCCGTCGCCGGTGAATTGGTTTCCATGATGATGTTCGCCCGCCTGCAACGGCACGCACTCGGTACCGGCGGACTGCGCGTCCGGCTCGGTTCCGCCACCGCCACCGTGTTCGCCGGCAACGCAGTGGGCGCGACCTTGCCCGGCGGTAGCCTGCTCTCGCTCACCTACCGGACGCGCCGCATGCGTTCCTGGGGCGCCAGCGCGTCCCAGATCGGCTTCGCTCATGCGGTGACCGGTGTCCTGAGCACCATCGCGTTCGCCTTGCTCGCCGGTGCCGGCCGCGTCCTCGCGGGGGACAGCTCTCAACTCCTCTGGGTCGCCGTCCAGATCGGGGCGATCTGTGCCCTCACCAGCGCCGTGCTTGCGTTGCTCCACCACCCTGCCGTGCTGCGTCGGCCCGTGCGTGCTTTCTTTCACCTGCTGCGCAGGCTGCGCCGCGGTGTCGTGGAGCAGACGTCGGCCGACCGGCTCCTCGACGAATTGGCTGCCATGCACCCCCCGGCCCGATTCTGGGCATGGGGGCTCGGTCTGGCCCTGTTCAACTGGGGCGGAGATTTCGTGTGTCTGCTCGCCGTGTGCCATGCGGTCGGAGCATCACCCCCGTTGAGCACGGCGCTGTTCGCCTACATCGCCGGGATGACGGCCGCGTCAGCGCTGCCGTTGCTGCCCGCGGGGATCGGCGTTCTCGACGCGGCCCTGATCTTCACCCTGCACCACGGTGGGGTACCCGTCAGTGCCGCCACAGCCGCCGACCTCCTCTTCCGGACGATCAGCCCTGGACTGGTCAGCATCGCCGGATGGGTCCTGCTGGTTCAACAGCGCCGACGACCAGCCCGCCCTCAGCGTGTGCGCGACTCCGACGACCATGCCCGAACCGTTTCGGCAACCCCCGATGCGACGGCGGAACAGGCACAGTGATCTGTAAGACGTAGGCCAGGCGCAGCCGCAAGACGGAGGCCAGGCGTAGCCACCCCGGACCTATGGCCCTCGGCGGCCCCCCTTTCGGTGCCCCAGCCCAGCCCAGCCCAGCCCGGCCCGGATCACGGCATCGGCAATCACAGACCGTGGCCGCCAGGCCGACGCGGGCATCGCAGCCCTGAAGGCGCCCGGCGGCGCCGACGGATCTCCCCCTCCCCCGCAAGAAAACGAATGTTCGCATTGACGTGTGTCAGCGGTGACGGCAGACTGGAGACTTAAGAAAATGATCGTTCGTCTTTTTAGGGGTAGGATCGTGAAGAACCTGTCGGCGGGACCGCCCTCGTGGCGCCGGACCGTCATCGTGACCGTGGCATTGCCGCTGGTGATCTCGCTGGCCGTGATGGCATACGCATGGCCCGCATCGCGCATCGCGCCCCGTGATCTGCCCGTGGGTGTGGTGGGCACGAGCACGGCCGGCCAGAAGGCGGTCGAGGGCCTGGAGCACAGCAAGCCGGGCGGATTCGACTTCCACCTCTACCCCACCCGGGCCTCGGCGCGGTCCGCCATCGAGAACCGGGAGATCTACGGCGCCTTCGTCGTCACCGCCGACAACGTCACGGTGCTGGAGGCCACTGCCGCGAGTACGTCCGTGGCCCAGCTGCTCACCGCGACAGGCCAGCAACTTGCCGCCCACGCGGCCAAGTTGCCCGCGAAGGATGCCACGCCGCCCGCCGGCACGTCCCACAGGACCGCCGTTGGGAAGAGCCTGGCCAAACCCGTGCCCAAGGTCGGCTTCCAAACGGTGGATGTCGTGCCCACCGCCGCCGACGACCCGCGGGGAGTGGTCTTCAACTCGGCGCTTCTCCCTCTCACCATATGCAGCATTCTGATCGCAGCTCTGATCGCGACGTCGGGTGCCCAGATGTCGGTGTGGCGCCGGCTCATCGACCTGCTCGCCGCGTGCGCCGCTACGAGCCTCGCCGCCTACCTGGTCGCCGAGGGCCTCCTCGGTGCGCTGCCGCACGAGCATGTGGCCACCTGGGGGGCCTTGTCCCTCACCATGCTCGCCATCAGCGCGACCAGCGTCGGCCTGATCACCCTCATCGGTCCCGCCGGGATCGGGCTCAGCGCGGCGCTCATGGTCTTCGTGGGAAACCCGTTCTCCGGCATCACGTCCGCACCGGAACTGCTGCCCAAGTTCGTGGGCGACATCGGCCAGTGGCTGCCACCGGGCGCCGGTGCGAATCTTCTGCGCAGCACGGCCTACTTCGGCGGCGCCGGATCCGGAGGCCACATCGCCGTTCTCGTCCTGTGGAGCACTCTGGGGCTGGCAGCCGTCGCCCTCGGCCACCGAGACTCCGCCGTCGCGAACAAGAGGCTCTCGGAAGAGCTCGCCGCTGCCGACGACGGGAGCGCGGATTCCCCGGCCGGAAACGGAACCCCGGCGGCCTTGCCGCCCTCACCCGCGAACCGTCCGCACTCGCACGCCCGGCACACCGCCCATGAGTGAGGCGGACGTTCATCGTCACGTTCACGCGTGAGGTAGCACCACCCAGTCAACGTAGCGAACAGCAAGGAATGAGAACGATGCCGTCGAAGTCCGCGGCACACTCCGAGGACCTTCGGGAAGCGGAAGCGGCGTTCCACGAGGCACGCGGCCATATGTACGGGATCGCCTGTCGGATACTCGGCAGCGGCAGTGAGGCGGATGACGTCCTCCAGGAGGCCTGGATTCGCTGGCAGACCTACGACCGGTCCGCGGTGAAGAAACCGCATGCCTTTCTCGCCACAACGGTGACCAGGCTGGCGATCAACGTGCTGCAATCCGCGCGAGCCCGCCGGGAGGCTTCCGTCGACCCGTGGCTGCTGGAGCAGGTCGACACCATGAGCGACCCCGCGCTGGGCCCCGTGAAGAGGGAGGCGCTGGAGGCCGCGGTACTGATGCTCATGGAACGCCTCACTCCGGCCCAGCGGGCGGCGTACGTGCTCCGGGTAGCGTTCGACTACCCATACGGGCAGATCGCCGAGATCCTCGGTCAGTCCCCGGCCGGCGCGCGCCAGCTCGTCAGCCGGGCCCGCAAGCATCTGGCCGCGGAGAAACGCGCCACCGCCACCAGCGCCGACTGCCACCGGTACTTGACGGCTTTCGTGGAGGCCTCCCACACGGGACATGTGGCCGTGCTGGAGAAGTTCTTCACGCAAGAGGTCGTCTCGCACTCCGACAGCGGGGGCGCTGCGAAGGCGGCGTAGTTCCCCGTAGTCGGCCGTCGTCGACGGCGAGGTACCACCGCGCGTTTG
Source organism: Streptomyces sp. RPA4-2 (assembly GCF_012273515.2). Taxonomy (NCBI): domain Bacteria; kingdom Bacillati; phylum Actinomycetota; class Actinomycetes; order Kitasatosporales; family Streptomycetaceae; genus Streptomyces; species Streptomyces sp. RPA4-2. The sequence continues at coordinate 9,348,879 of NZ_CP050975.2, read as the reverse complement.
CCGAAAGCTTCTGGTCGGGCGTTACGGTACGACGGGTCGAAGTCAGCGGCAGGCGTGCGGTCGGCCTGTGTCGCGAGGACACTGTGCCGTGGACCTCACGGTGAACGTCGGGGCGCGCACGACGCTGACGACGTGCTGGTCATGGTGAACCCGTCGAAGGTCGGTTCCCTGACCATCTGAGCATGGGGTAAGTCGGCTGGACGGTCGATTCGGCAGATCCGTAGAACCTCCCATGGCTCGACGGTTCAGGACGTCGCCGGATCCGGCCAGAGCGCCCGCAAGGCGTCCGGAACGCCCTCCAGCGACTTGGAGTCCCCCATCGCCAACTGGAGAATGTAACCGGGCAGCATGCACATCAATGTGGCGGCAATCGCTTCCGGAGACGCCGCGCGCGTGAGGCTGCCGCTCTGCTGGTTCTCGCGGATGACATCGGTCAGCGCGGAGCGCATCTGTGTCATCAGGTCGTCGAACTGCTTGGCCAGCGAGGGGTTCCGCAGTGATTCGGACCAGGCCAGCACGGACAGCCCGGCGATGTTCTGCTCAGCGGTCTTCGTCTTCACGATGTCGAGGACATCGGCGATGAGGTCCCCGATCGAACTGCTCGGCCGGTTCCTGGCGGCGCTGTTGACCATCGCGAGGACGTCACGCATGTTCTCCTCGACGATCGCCGTGATCATCTCGTTCTTGCTGGCGAAATGCCGGTACACCGCCCCGGCCGAGAGGCCCGACTCCGCGAAGAGATCCTGCATGGATGTCGAATGGAATCCGTCGCGCAGGAAGCAGCGGCGCGCCGCGTCCAGGATCTGCGCACGGCGGGCGTCCATGTACTCCTGCGTGACCTTGGGCATGGATCCATCCTATGCGGAAAAAAACGAACCTTCGTGTTATCTTAGCACGCCGAGGGTACGTCGGCCGGTTCCTCGGTTCGAGGTATGCGCCGCACCGATGCCGGGCTCCGGAGGCGCCGCGAAGGCCTCGGACGCGTCACGTCGCCCCGGGACCACTGTGCGACCTACCAGCCGCATGTTCCACGCGCCGCCGACTCCGCCCTCCCGCATGCCGCCGGTACGGCCCGGTCGGCGAGGCTCTCGCGACACACCTGCCGCCGGCCTCCCGCGCGGACGGTTCCCGGCAGGCCTGTCGTACCGGAAGTAGCTCTGGCTTGTCACATTTCACGCCCTTTTGTGGTCGATGAAGTGAGAGCGGACGGAGGTGGGAAGCCGTGGACGTCTATGAGGCCGTCGTAAGCCGACAGGCAATGCGCGCGTTCACCGACAGGCATGTGCCCAGCGAGGTACTGGAGCGAGTGCTGCTCGCGGCGGCCTGGGCGCCGTCGGCATCGAACCTTCAGCCGTGGCACCTCTACGTGCTGACTGGCGAGCCGCTGGCCGAGCTCAAGAAGCGCGCCGGCGAACGGGTGGCCTCAGGAGACCCCTGGGACGAACCGGAGTACGAGCAGTACCCGCCGACGCTGGAGTCCCCCTACCGCGAGCGCCGGTCCGCCTTCGGCGAGCAGCGCTACGGCGCACTCGGCATCCCGCGCGAGGACCTGCAGGCGCGCCAGAGGGCCGCGGCCGCCAACTGGGACTGCTTCGGCGCGCCCGTCGCACTGTTCTGCTACATCGACCGTGACATGGGCCGACCCCAATGGTCCGACGTCGGCATGTATCTGCAGACCGTGATGCTGTTGCTCCGCGCCGAAGGACTGCACAGCTGCACGCAGATGGCCTGGGCGAAATACCGCACGACCGTCGCGGAGGTCCTGTCACCCCCGGACGAGCTCATCCTCTTCTGCGGCATGTCGGTCGGATTCGAGGACGGTACGGCGCGTTCCCCCCGTACAGGCCGGGCACCGCTCAGCGAGACGGTGACGTACGTCCGCTGACGATGAGCAAGCCACGTAAGCCCGACGTAGCCCCCATCGGCGCCACGATCACCATCGGCCCCGGGCTGTCCGTCTCCCGCGCCGTTTCCCGGACCGGGCGGCACCGTCGCCGCACCGGCAAGCGGCCGCGTTCGCCGCGGGTCGCGAGGGCCTGGCGGCCGCGTGGAACGGCGCGGAACGGAGTGGAACGCCCAACCCTCAGGTGGTCACGCGGGGCTGCACAGGGCGCGCACTTTTGAGGGTGCGCGGCCTCGACCAGGTCGGCTCCACCGAATCAGCACATGGGCCGAGAACCGGGACAGGGATGAACATTTCGAGAAAGAGCCGGCTGTTCGCAGTGGTCGGGGCCCTGGTGGCCTCGCTGGCCGTGTCCGGGGGCACCGCGTCGGCGAGCGTGCCCGCAGGGGCCGTGGACCGCGCGGCGAACTCGCAGAACTTCAGCATCACGTCCAACGACCAGCAGAACCAGTTCGTCCAGGCGGTCGGCACCCCCAACGCGACGGTGGTGATCGCGGGGACCGTCAATCTGGACCTGAGCGGCCTGTCGGCGATACCGGTGGCACCGGGGGTTCGGATCATCGGCGACCGCACGGTCGTCGCGAAAGGGCCGCGAATCTTCACGACGACGTTCCCGCGCACGCTGCTCACCGTCGGGGACAGCAACGGCGGGACCGCGGACAACGTGCGGATCAGCGGGATCAGGTTCGACGGCGGGGAGCCGATGGACCCCGGAGCGTCCGTGGGTACCACGGACGCCGACGGGATCGACATCTGGTCCAGCCAGAACGTGGAGATCGACCACGACGAGTTCGCCCGGTGGCGCGGCGCGGCGATCAACGTGCAAGATCCGGGCAACCGGATCAACCGTGCCAACGCCGACACGGTGTGGGTGCACGACAACTACATCCATGACAACCAGCACCCCACCATGGACGGCGTCGAGGACGCGTTCGGCAACCACCACGGCGCCGGCTACGGGGTGGCCCTGAACAACGGCGCCTACGCGCTGATCGAGAAGAACGAGTTCCAGGCCAACCGCCACTCGGTCACCGGCGACGGCCGGCCCGGCACCGGGTACCTCGTGTACCGCAACCTCATGGAGTCGCCCGGACTCGGCTTCTCGCTGCTGGGATGGGACCACTACGAGCACCTCATCGACATGCACGGCCGCGGGGACTGCTCCAACTACCAGTGCGGGCCGGCGGGCGAGTACGCCGACATCGCCTACAACTCCTTCCCCTCCACCAACTCGACCGAGATCAAACTGCGTGGCACGCCCTCGGACGGTTTCGACGTCGAGAACAACGTCTTCGCCCACACCGTCAGGTGGTCCACCACGTTCACCAACGGTGCGCTGGACCAGACCGAGACCGGCCTGCACGACAACGGCGGGAACATCCTCGGGGCGAACCGTGACAACCAGCGTACGTGCGACTTCGACGGCGACGGCATCACCGACCCCTTCATGACCACGGGCTTGACCTGGTGGTACGCCACCAGTGCCGGCGACCAGCACTGGGTCTACCTCAACCAGTCGAACGAGCGCATCGCCGACCTCCGGTTCCGCGACGTCAACGGCGACGGCTTGTGCGACGTGACCTCGGTCAACAGCGGCAAGGTCTACTACACCCACCGCCGGCTCGACGACGCGGTGCGTCCCGACAACGGCCTTCCCGCGGTCGCCCCCGCCCCCGGTTCCTCGGTCGCCATGGCTTCCCAGGACGAGACGGACACCACGAAGGGGGTCCAGGCGTTCGCCGTCGACGCGCAGGGCGCGCTCTACACCACCCACATCGTCCCGGGGCAGGCTGCCCAGAACTGGGCCGCTGACTACGACACCCCCGCACCACTGGCGTCCGTGGCGGCGGCGACCAACGCCGACGGACGGATCGAACTGTTCGCCCTCGACCGAACCGGGCAGATCCACTCGCGCAGGCAGACGAGCCCCGGGTCGAGCGGGTGGTCGCCGTGGACGGGCATCGACGGCATCCTCAATTCGATCTCGGTGGCCCGCAACCAGAACGGAACCCTCCAGATCTTCGGCACCACCCCCGCCGGCACGATCTTCACCCGCTCCCAACCACAGGCCTCGATCGACAACTGGAACGGCTGGCGGCAGATGGACGGCCTCCTCACCAAGATCGTCGCGGGAACCCACGCGGACGGAACGATAGAGGTCGACGGCATCACCGCATCCGGCACCGCGTTCCACCGTCGGCAGACCACCGTCAACGCGACCGACCCCGCGTCCAACTGGTCGAACTGGGTCCAGATGTTCGCCGATCAGGGGCTGCTCACGGACATCTCCGTAACCCCCACCTACTACCAGGAGTTCGCGTTCTTCGGTGTCTTCGGCGACGCGGCCTACCAGAACACCGAGGTGGCGTGGGGCGGTTACAACGGCGGCGGGTGGCATCCCCTCACGTACGGCAGCGGCATGCGCAACGTCGCCGCGCAGCGGTGCGGCGGTGACGTGCTCCTCATCGGCGTCACTGACGACGGGAAGACCGAGATCGACGAGATCGGGGGCGGGTTCATCGGTGGTGATTACGGGTGGGAACCGATCAACGGTGCCACGGCGCGTGCCACCTGATCCGTGCCGAGACCGCGGCGAGCTGACGCACAGCCGAGCGGGCGGACGAAAACCCGAACTGACGTGAGAGGAAAGGGGGTTAACGTAGCCTCCAGCGCCCCGTCGAAACGGCCGGGGACCCTCGCGACGGGGCGGCTGCGCCCCCGCCGGGCGAGAGCGCCTGCCGCCGCTCGCCGATCACATGCCTTGGGGGCACGCATGGGCACATTCCGACGCACCAACCTGTTCTACGGCGTCGACCACGAGCAGGTGTACGCCGCGCTGGAGGAGTTCTGGCGCAGCGAGGACCACACACTCAAGCGGGATGACGTCAACGACGTCAACCGCGACGCCTACGCCCTGCACGAGCGGCGCGGCGACTGGACCGTGCTGGAATGGACCCGGGGTTGGGAGTGGGACCTGCGCCGACGCGCCCAACTCCACGTCTCGCGCGCCTACGACTGCCCCGGGCTGCTGGTCTTCATCTACGACGACGACTTCTGGGGCTGCGAGCTCTTCCACCACGGTACGGCGATCGACCAGTTCCAGCAGGAGAGCGGCAACATCGGCTCCTTCTTCGGCGACCTTCCGTGCCAGGGGCGCCCCGACCTCCTGCTGGCCCAATTCCCGGCTCTGGACCTGGACATCGAGCATGCCCGCGCCTACCTGACCCACTACAGCATCGACGACCCCGGGTACGAGGACATCGACTGGGAGGACGAGCGCGACCCTCGCAACAGCCCCGCCCGCCCGGGCGATGGGTACGGCCGCCTTGAAGGAGGCGTCTACTGGGACTTCCAGTACTTCCTCGGCGTCGACCGCCGTGCCCCGGTCTGGCGGAGATTCACCACCTTGCCACAGGCACCCACGAGAACGGACGACTGAACCGACCTCTCCGGACGACCGAAGGTGACGACACACACCCCTGGGTCCGCGACCACGCTTTCCGCCGTGTCAGGCGATCGTGCCCAGGTCGGCGCCGGTCCAGTGCTCCGGCCGCATCCGGACCACGACGTGGTCAGCGAGTTCGGCCTCGGCCCATACCGTGTACCGGTCCAGGTCCTCGCCGCGGAGGTACCGGGCGGCGAGGTCACGGTGAGCGGTGGGGCCGGGCTCGGCGATGTCCGCAACGGGACCTTCGACGGACACGTACCGAGGGGTTGGTTCGCTGCGCTCCACGAGGAGGCTGAACCGGCCGCTGGCTTTGATCAGGTTCAGTTTGCGCGAGTTCGCGCCGGTGAGGATCCACGGCAGGCCGCCGGGACGGTAGCCGTACCAGATCGGTACCAGTAGCGGCCCACGGCTGGGACCGGCAGCGACACCCAGCGCGGCAACGTGCGGCTGCGCCAGGAAGGCTTCGCGTTCTTCACGTGAGAGTGTCATGCACCCGACTCTAGGGTGCGGCACTCACAGCGGCTTCAGCCTCCAGCTCCAGCGGCGCGCTGGTGTCGTGCACCGGGTGGCTTTGTCGTGGACCTGCCTGTGCCAGGGGAGCAGATCGGCCTCGACGACAACTCGAATCCATCCCGGATATCACTGACCGAGTGAACGGCGGGGTCGTGATTGCGGGTGCTGCCGGGACGGTATACGCACCAGCTTCCCACCGTGCCGCCGGACGACACGTCGGGGTCGCAGCCCGCTAGGAAGCGTCTGCTCAGCCTCCGGCTGACAGTCCCCTGCGTGAACGAATGTCTCGCCTACATCAGGGCCCTGTCCGGCGCGGGGTGCCTGGGCGGTGTGACCACCCCGCCGGATGCTGCTCGGTGGTGCGCCGGCTGATGCCGACGCACCACCCCACTTGGGCCGCATTGCTGTGGCCGGGCGCCGATGTGGGCGAGATCGTCGCGGTGCGGTACCGGGGATCAAGCGAGCACCGCGAGGGCCGTTCGATGGGCACCCGGCCGGCACCGAGCCGCTCGGTGAACGCGCGCTTGGACAACACCCGTCCCCGCGCTTGAACCCGGCGGCCCCGCCGTGCTCACCCGGTCGCGTGCGCGGTGGGCATGCGCCGCGGTCAGCCGTTGATCAGGTCGAATTCCTCCCAGGGCCCGATCGCCGTGCGGTTGGCGATCAGCGGATCGGCGCCGGCGTTTTCGGCGGTGACGTAGTCGCCGTTGACCATGGACTTGAGGCTGACACTGCCGTCGCCGTTATGGATGAGCTGGAACTGTTCCCAGGTGCCCACCGCGTTCACCTTCGCCAGCAGCGGGTCGGCCCCGGCGTTGTCCGCGGTGACGTACTTGTTGTTGGCGTGAGCGCGGAGCGCGACGGAGCCGTTGCCCTGGTCGATCAGGTCGAACTGCTCCCAGGGGCCGATGGCGGTGCGGTTGGCGATCAGTGGGTCGGCGCCGGCATTGTCGGCGGTGACGTAGTCGCCGTTGGCGTGCGCTTTGAAGGAGACCACAGAGCCGTTGCCGGGCGTGCCGCCACTGCCGTCGATGCCGATCTGTACGGTGCCCAGGTGTCTGGCGGTGGTCGCCGGGGACCCGGAGACCTGTGCGTAGGGCAGCGCCGTGGTGGGGGCTGCGACCTGCTCGACCAGGTAGGACTGGCCGGAGACTACCGGCACGTTGAAGGTACCGGCAGTGGTGGAGGAGACCACCACCGCGTTGCTGGAGCCGTTCACGACCTGAACCGCCTTGCCGGGCCAGGGGGTGCGGACCTTCATCGTCTGTGACGAACCGGCCTGGATGGCCACGGTGACCGGACTGCCGCCCTGCACCTGCACGTTCACCTTGGTGTTGCCCTGCACCGCGACGGTGCCGCTGACGTCCCAGCCGGCCGGCCACGCCGGGGCGACCCGGAGGGTGCCGTCGTAGTCCTGCACGAGTGCCTCGTTGAGCGCGGTGGCCACTCCGGAGACCTGCTCGATGTAGCCCTCGGTGCCGACGGTGCTGCCCAGGTCGGACAGGCCGTTGATGTACACCTGGTGGGCCTGTGTGATGGCGACCAGCCGGGAAGCGACCTCACTGGCCATGCCGAGGCGGGCCGCATCGATCGCGTCCATGTTCCAGTCGTTGCCCGCGCCGTAGAACACCCGGTGGTTGTAGGTGCGCACCGCGAGGTCGTGCAGCGCGCCAGGGTCGTCTGTGATCAGGTTGTACGGCCACACCGGCTCCAGGTCGATGTTCTCGCCGTTCCTGACCGTCGCGGTCGGCTGATAGGACCAGGCGATGACGTCGTTGTTGGAGGAATCCGCCGACGGCGGCAGGACCTGGGTGTGACCGTAATCGGTGCGGGCCCATGGTGGGATCTGGCCGAGGGCCGTGGTGAGTTGCGACTGCAGGGAGGTGTCGGTGTTCAGCAGTTTCGCGGCGCTGACAACGGCGGGGAACAGCGCGGCATCGGCGGCCAGGTCGGTTGTAGGGTCCTGCACCGCCCACTGTGTCTCGTGCGCGTTCGCCACCGCGTGCAGCTTTCCGTCGGATCCCACTTTCTGGTAGGCCAGCAGGAAGGTCGCCGAGTCCCGCATCAGCGGGTAGTACGTGCGCAGGAAGTTCAAGTCGCCGGTGTCTTGGTACTGCTGCCACACGTAGAGACTGATCTCCGCGCCGGAGGTGACGTCGAGGGCGTTCCAATTGGGGCTCCCGGGCTGGCTGCAGGCCGCGTTGGCGCCGGGCGACGGGTCGCCGCCGTTGCCGTTGAACCGCATGACCTCCGGCACGCAGGCCCCGGCCAGGCCGCCCATCTGCTGCTTCGTCCAGGCCTCGATGGCCGGCAGATTGTTCTGGTAGAGGTTGAAGATCGGGATGTTGAGGGCGAAGTTGGCACTGCTCATGTTCGCCGAGATCTGCGTGCGCAGGTTCCACAGCCACGTCGCCGATGGCGTCCAGTTCTGATGGTCCTGGCCGAAGTTGAACATGTCGGCTACCCCGGCCTGGCTGCCGGGGATGGCGCCCCGCATGGACGCGGCCTCCATGAACAGGTAGATCGTGCGCAGCGACTCCATGTACTGGGCCTGGCCATCGGCCGAGTTCGCCTCCAGCATTCCGCTGTTGGCCCAGTAGTTCGCCCACCAGGACTGCTGGGTGGACAGCAGGGAGGATTCGGCGGCGCCGGCGTCCGAGCCCAGCAGCGCGGAGGCGGTGCTGCCGGCGCTGCCACCGGTCCAGGTGGGTGCGCCCGCGATCACCCGGAAGGACCCGTCGGCGTTGGGTGTGAAGTTCACCTTTACCTGCGCGCTGTTGACGACCTGCGCCGAGACGCTCCGGCCGCCCGCACTCAGTGCGGCCAGTGATCCGAAGGTCCGCCCGGAACTGCCGGCTTCCTGATTGTCCACCCATGTCTCGGCCAGCGTGCCGATCGCTCCCGAGGCCGCCGCCTGTGGGCTGCGCCCGGACCACAGACTGATCGAGGCGGACTGGGCGGCGTCGGGATCGGCGCCGGTGACGTCCACCACCAGTTCGTCTTTCGTGGCCGACACCCACGCCTTGAGCGTCATGCCGCCGCCGGACTCGTTCAGCACCCCGGTGTACAGGTCGAGGTAGCCCTTGAAATCCGCGGCGCCGGTCAGCTTCGACAGGCCGGGAATGTTCACCTGCCCGGGCGACTTGCGGCCCGGCAGTGTGTCGGAGCGGTTGAGCTGCGCGGTGAATCCGTTCGCCGCCCACACCGCGGTGCCGAGCGAGCCGTTGCCCAAGGGCAGCGACTGCGCACCAGCCGAGTTCGGCTTGCCGAGCACGATGTCGGAGCGGCGGACCACATTCGGTGTGTCCACGTGGAAACTGCCGTTCTGCCAGGCCGTGGTCGCGGTCGCAGCCGCGGCCGCGGCCGACCGCGCGGCTGCGGGGACGAGGAGCCCGGCCGTGAGAAACGCGGCAGCTACTCCAGCTAATGATCGGATCATTCTCAGACGCCGAGATGTGTGGTGCCGTTGCAGCATAATCGCTCCTAATGCGCGCGACACGCAACGCATGCCGGTAATTGAGCGGGAAAATGCACGAGTGGGCGAAGCACACAGTGGGCGTTCAGGCGAGAGCATGTCAAGAGACCAAACTCAAATACATCCGATGTGTGTGATGACCAGGCGAGACTGGAGATACGGGTGGCCGGCACGACGCGGCGCCGACGATCCCCACCCCAACTCACGGAGGCTCCCCGCTGCGGGTGCGCCGGTCTCACAACGGGGGACGGCTCGGAAGCTCTTCGACGAAGTGGGTGTCCTGCTCGGCGGACGCGTTGGAGGCGCCGAGGCCCTGACCGGGCGGTGCTGCCGGAGACCAGCAGTGCGACCAGGTTGCGCACGGCGCGCTGCTGGGTCTGCGGTGGGCCGGCCGCTCGCCCCGCATGGACACCTCCTGCCAGCCTGGATCGTGTTCCAGGCCGGCTTCACCGCGTCCGGCACCTCACACCCGAGAGCTGCGGACCGTACGGCGTCCTCCGGTAAGACGGGTCACCACCGAGCGCATCGCGTGGCGCAGGGCCAGGCGCGTCTCCTCGGTGGCGTCGCGGGTCTCGAAGCCGTGGTGGCCGTTCGGTACGTCGACCAGTTCCAGGTGTGTCCCGCAGTCCTCGGCCGCGGTCACGAACGCCTCCACGGTGGCGGCGACCTCGGGTGTCTCTTGCCCCGCGCGGAGCAGGACGATAGGCAGGGCGCCGGCTTGCGTGACGGCGCGGACCGGTTGGAACCGGCTGCCGGTCAGCCCCCAGTTGGGCGGTGGCGCCAGGATCGGGTACGAGGCGGCCAGGCAGCGCAGCCAGGCAGGGGGGTGCCTCAGCCAGTCCGCGGTGAGCAGGCCGCCGCCGGAGAAGAACCACAGGGCGATCCGGTCGGCGTCCACCCGGGGATCGGACCGGACCAGTTCCACGGCGGCGGTGACGTCCGCGGCGGCGCTTTCGAAGTCGCCGACATCGTGCAGCCGGTGGTCGAGGGTCACGCCGATCACGCCTGCGGCGGCCGCCAGGCGGGCGTGTCCCACCAGGGTCGGCCAGTCGCGCGGGGTCGGCCGGGCACCGGCGGGCACCGGACCGCCGTGCACGAGGACCACGGCCGGTAGCGGGCCCTTGGCGTCGGGGACGTACAGGTCGACATGTCCCCTGCGGTCGCGGGGCACCTCGGGCACCTCCAGCGGGAACGGCCGCAGATGGACGGGCGTCGCAGAGACGTCGGCCGGTCGCAGGCGGCGCCCCTCGCCGGCCGCAGCACGCAGCAGGACGTCCGCCAGTGCGGAGGAGCAGGACAGCATCGGCCAGTGACCGGTGGGCAGTTCGAAGAAGGTGACCTGGGGGTCGGTCAGGGTCGCCATCGTGGGGTCGCCGAGATCGACGCGCTGTTGCACCAGGTCGATGCCGACACCGTTACGGGTGCACAGCACCCCGGTGGTGGGCACCGCGGCCACCGCTCCGGTCAGTCGCAGCGGCTGCAGCAGAGTGCCCAGCGGCTGCGGCGCGGCAAGGGCCGTGAGCCGCTCCAGTGCCGCGACGGAGAGGCCGGCCGTACTGCCCCAGCGTTGCCACTCGTCACCGGACGGCGGCGCCAACTCACCTTCGAGGGAGTCGTATCGGGCCGAGTCGGACAGCTGTGCGCGCAGGGCGCGGTCCGGGACGGCGGCCAGGGCAGGAACGCCGTTCTGTGGCATTCCGCAGTCCAGGTACACGACGCGGGCGACGTGCTGAGGCCGCCGGTCGGCGGCACCGAGCACCGGATGGATGCCGTAGTCGTGGCCGACGAGCACGATCTCCCGTCCGGGCGCCGGGCCCACCGCGTCGATCACCGCGATCACGTCCGCGATGTGCGTCTCCAGATCGACGGGGGCCCGACGCGGCGGGGCGGTCCGCATCGACTCCGCTGAGCGGCCCGTATCGACTCCGGTGAGCGGGACCGCGTGCACCTCGCCGCCCGCCTCCGCCAGTCGCGCGGTTGTCTCCTGCCACACCCCGGCGCCGGTGAACACGCCCGCCACCATGATGAACACGGTCATGACTGTCTCCTCGGGTCCGACACCTGACGTCACGCCGGTCGCGTGCGTCCAGGTCCGCGGGCCCGGACGTAGCTCCGGGCCGCGTGCGCCAGTACCGTAGGAACTCCCCCAGAGGGAGGTTCAACTGTCGTCGCACGAGTTTGTGTGGAGCATCGGTGAGCTCGCCGAACGCGCGGGTGCCACCGTGAAGACCGTCCGCTTCTACTCCGACCGCGGTCTGCTGCCCGAGGCCTCCCGTAGCAGTGGCGGGCACCGCCGCTACGGCGCTGAGGCGTTGGAGCGACTGCGGCTGATCCGCTCCTTGCGGACTCTCGGCCTGCCGCTGCCCGAGGTGCGCCGGGTCCTCGAGGACGAGGGCGCGGCGGGCCGTGTGCTGGAGGACGCCGTCGCGGGTCGTCTGCGTGAACTGGGCAGTGAGGTGCGGGCGTTGCGCTGGCGGGAGGCCGCGCTGCGGCTGGTGCGCGAGTGCCCGCCGGCTGAGCGGGCGGACCGGCTGCGACTGCTCGGCGCGGTGAACGTCCCACCGAGCACGGCACCGCTGGCCCGGTTCTGGCGTGCCTGGCTGCCGCCGCGGATGCCGGCCCGGGCGACGTCGGCGTTCCTGGAGGAGGCCGTTCCGCAGCCGCCCGATGAGCCGGACCCGGCGCAGGTGCTCGCCTTCGCCCGGCTGCACGCGATGACGACGGCTCCCTGCTCGGGCGGCCGGCAGACCCAGCCAGAGGTGCACCGTGTGGGCGGGGCCCACGGGGCGGCCGCGCTGTACGCGGGTCTCGCCGAGGCGTACGAACTCGCGGGCCCCCAGCTGCGGCGGGCACGCGACCCGTACCCGGGTGAGGCGCTGGACGCCTATGTGGCGGCGTACGCGAGCGCCTACGACAGCCCCGACAGCCGGGAGTTCCGCCGCCTGCTGGCCCGGCGGCTCGCCGCCGATCCGCGTCTGGACCGGTACTGGGAACTGACGGCCGTGGTCCTCACGCCGCCGGGTGGCGCGCCGGAACCGACGCCGGGTTCCGCGGACGACTGGCTGCGCACGGCGCTGGAGCGGGACAACGCCGCCGCCGCGTAGACCACAAGACCGAGGAAACCTGTGCGGACCTTGCGGTGCCCCGCCCCGGCCGGGACGGACTGCCCGGCGCGCCTCCGCCGTCAGCGGCTGCTCGTGGTGCCGATGTCGACGATGTGGTTGTACCGCTCCACCAGCACGAAGAGCTTGGTCTTCTGCGTCGTCCCCCCGCTGCCGAAGGTCAGGGTGACGACGACCTCATGGCCGTTACCGACAGCGCCGTTGTCGGTCACCGTCCACTGGGCCGGGACGTTCTGGGCACGCAGGACGCCGTCCGCCCCGTTCGCGTCCTCCCAAACCCCCAGCCGCTGGGCGAATTCGGGCGTCAGGTAGTGCTCGCGAAGCACCGTGGCCAGCGTGACGTCCGGGTCCTCGTAGTCGCCCTTCGCGTCGATGTACGCGCCGTAGAAGTCGGCGACCCGGGTCACCGCTTGGCCGAACGTGCCACTGACCGACCGCGGCGCGACGGCGGACACCTTCGCGGGCGCCGGGGCGGACGCCTGTGCCGACCCGGTGAGCCCCAGCGGCAGGGTCACCGCGGCGACGAGGCCGGCGATCAGAGCGGTGCGGCGGACGGGCTTGCGGGCGGTCGTGTTGCTGTTCATCCGTGTGTCTCCCCGATTTCGGTGGGCTCCAAAGTGCGTCGCTGGGTGCGGGGCGGCCTCCTCGACCCTCGTGGTGTGGGGGCGGCTCCGGCGACAGCAAGAGCATCGGCGGCCCCGCGGTCCGGGCACAACGGACCGCGCCCGATCCGCAACGGTGGAACCGTCCCAGGCCATTTGACCTCTCTTTATCAGGAGTGCCTGGGATGCCGTCCTGGGACGCGAGGCGGGGGAACCGGTGTCGTCCCAGGACGAGGTGGAGGAGTTCGCGGCGCTGCTGCGGCGTCTGAAAGCCCGCACGGACCGCAGTTACGCGGCACTCGCGCGCCGCCTGAACATGAACGCCTCGACGCTGCACCGGTACTGCGCGGGGGACGCCGTGCCGCTCGGCTTCGCACCCGTGGAACGGTTCGCCGCGATGTGCGAGGCCAGTCCGGCCGAACGGATCGAGCTGCACCGGCGGTGGATCCTGGCAGTGGCGGCACGACAACGGTCCCGGACGGCGACCGAGCCCGCACCGGAAGGCGCGGGAGCCCGCCCGGCGTGCAGCGAGAACTCCCAGGCCGATGGGGCGGCTGAGCTCGCGTCCGCGGTGACCGCAGACCCCATCTCCACGACGGCCGCCGAGTTTGTGCCCGCGGCAGCGCCCGGCCCTCGCCCGGCCCCCGACAAACCCCCGCCAAGAGCGTCGCTTACTCGTCGCGCGAGCGCGACGCGGCATCGCACCCGCCTCGCGAAATCCCTGGTCCAGGCGCCGCGTGGCGTTCGCCGCGGCTGTCGTGACCGCACTGATCGCCACCCTGGGCAGCCTGTCCGCCCTGTCGTACGGGCACTTCTGGACCACCGGCGGCAACCAGGCGTCCGGCACGAAGACCGCGAAGACCGCAGACGCACGGCACGACTCCCCGACACAGTCCGCACCCGCCTCCACCGCGCTCCACCGGCCGCCCGGCGCGCCCTCGCCGAAGGCACCCGCAGCGGGCGACCGCTCGTCGAACCCGTCCATGAACCCGTCCGTCAAGGCCGTCCCCGCCGCGCCGCCCCTCGCCTGGACCGCGAACTCCCAGCTGTGGGAGCTCGGTTGCCATCACGACTACGTCATCGACAAGGCGCCCCGGCAGGTGCCGCCACCCCCGGCCCCCAGGACGCCGCCCCATGGGCGCGTACACAAGGCGCGGTGCACGGCGGCCAAACACTCGTGGGCATCTCCGTGCAGGGGCGAACGGACGCTGCCGTCGTCCTGGAAGCGCTGCGGGTCCGCGTCGTGGGAGGGGCCACCCCGGTGAAGGGCACCGTCTACGCCACAGGCCAAGGCTGCGGCAGCGACATGAATCCCCGCTCGTTCGCCGTGGATCTGGACATGGACCGACCGATCGCCCGCTCGGTCCAGGGCGGTGAGGGCGGAACGAGCACCCCGGCGATGCGGATGCCCTACCGGGTGTCCGCGAAGGATCCCGAGGTGCTGCTGGTCGACGCTCGAACCGCCGGCTGCGACTGCCGCTGGTACCTGGAGTTCGACTGGTCCTCGCAGGGCCGCACCGGCACCGAGCGCATCGACGACCACGGCCTCGCGTTCCGCACCAGCGCCATCAAGGGCCTGCCGCGCTACTGGTACGCACGCGACGGCTGGACCCCCCTCACAAGCTGAGCAGGGCCAACGGCACACCCGACCATCACCCCCGGATGATCAACGCGCTCACCCCCAGGGCCACGAGCCAATCGGCCTTCCTCGTGACCCAGTTGGGCCGTGGGCCGGCATCGCGGGAGGCGGTCACGAGACACAGTTCGCCGCCCCGGGTGTCGCGCACAGGCTTCACGTGAAGCCTGGTTCATCGGTCACTTTGCAGAACCTTTGACGCGCCTCCGGTGACTGCGCGTGAGTTCACCTGCCCGGTGAGGCCGGGCAGGCGGACGGACCGAGGGGCCGATCTGCCGAAGTCGGCCAGGTACGGCCCGTATTCGAGGCTGCCTGTCGTCTCTGGCAGCTCGATCAGCCGACGCGGTGGATGTCCCCCAAGGTTGCTCACCGTGAACTGCCGCACCAGAAAGTTCCGTTGGTCTCGTTGACACGCCGCAGGCGCACGCGTTCACTCGTCTCTCGTGAATGGCAACGTTGTCAGGCCGTCGGAGCGGCCGGCACCGTTGCCTCTCGTCGGCGTGCGCTCTTCGGCACGCCGACACCTCATGTGCGAAGTGGGACCCCGCTGTGGAGGCAACCGATGGCAAGACCCCGACGTTCAGCCGCTCCACGTAACCGCAAGAGATTCCGTCAACGCCTGGCCGTGGTGTCCGTCTTGGGCATCGCCGTCCTTCCGCTTCCCACGATCGGGAACGCCCAAGCGGCGAGCGCCGCGGCCCCGGGCTTCGTCAAGGACCCCGCGTCCCTGGTCAACCCCCTCATCGGCACCTCCGGTGCGGTGGACACCTTCCCCGGCCCCGACATGCCTGCCGGCATGGTGCAGTGGGGCCCCGACACGACGCCCGACCGACCCTCGGGCGGCGGCTACGAGTACAACGACAGCAAGATCTCCGGCTTCAGCCTCACCCATGTCTCCGGGCCCGGCTGCGGCGTCGCGGGTGACCTGCCCGTCCTGCCGGTCACCGGAGCGCTGTCCGGCAGCCTCGGCGGTACGTCCGTAGGCTTCGGCCACGATGACGAGAAGACCGGCATCGGCTCCTACAAAGTGACCGACGCGAACGGGGTCACGACCCAGCTGACCGACACCACCCGCGCCGGTCTGGGCGCCTTCACCTTCCCCGCGGGCCGGCAGGCCAACCTGCTCTTCAAGCTCAGCGGTGGCGCCACGCAGGTGGACGGGACCCGTGTCCAGGTGGTGAACAAGAAGGAGATCAGCGGCTCGATCGACAGTGGTCACTTCTGCGGCGCGAGCAACAGGTACACGCTGCACTTCGACGTCAAGTTCGACCAGCCGTTCACTGCCAGTGGCACCTGGGTCGGCAGCACGATCAACCCGAGCGCGACCTCGCTGAAGGCGGGCAAGGCCCGGCAGGACCTGCGGACGCACCCGTCGAAGCCGCTGAAGGAGAAGCACTTCACCGTTCCGGCCGCCCCGTCCCCGACGGTGCACAACGCCGGCGGTGGCACCCGTTCCGCCCCCTCGTCCCCGGCGGCGAGCGCGAGCAGCGCACCCGGCAAGTCGGCCACAGGCAAGGCCCGGTCGAGCGCCGAGCCGCCGACGACGGGTGCGAACGGGATGTACCTGACCTTCGACACCTCCACCAACCCCACAGTGCGCGCGAAGGTCGGCATCTCGTACACGAGTGACGCCGGTGCCGCGGACAACCTCTCCCGCGAGATCAAGAACTGGAACCTCGGCACCGTCGAGCAGGCCAACCACGACGCCTGGAACGCGGTACTGAACAAGGTCCAGGTCGGCGGCGGGTCCACGGACCAGCAAGTGCAGTTCTACACCGCGCTCTACCACGCGCTGCTGCACCCGAACGTCTTCTCGGACGCCGACGGGCAGTACATGGGCATGGACAACCAGGTCCACAAGCTGGCCAAGGGACAACAGGCCCAGTACGCCAACTACTCGGGCTGGGACACCTACCGCTCCCAGACCCAGCTGATGGCGATGGTCGAGCCCAAGGTCACCAGCGATGTCGTCACCTCGATGCTCAACGGGTACGACCAGACGGGCCTGCTCCCCAAGTGGGCGTCGAACAACGGCGAGAGCTACGTCATGGTCGGCGACCCGGCCGCCGGCATCATCGCCGACGCGTACGCCTTCGGAGCCCGGAGCTTCGACACGGACAAGGCGCTCGCCGCCCTGCAGCACGAGGGCACAACGCCGAACAACGACCGCCCCGGCGAATCCGTGCGGGACGCGAAGGGCTACCTCCCGCTCGACGAGAACGACTACAGCTGCTGCAACTTCTACGGGCCGGTCTCCACACAGTTGGAGTACGACTCCGCGGACTACGCTGTCGCCGCCTTCGCCAAGGCACTGGGTAAGACGTCCGTCTACACGAAGTTCGCCACCCGCACACAGGACTGGATGAACGTCTTCAACCCGCAGACCGGGTACATGCAGGGCAAGAACAAGGACGGCCAGTTCGCGGGCGGATTCACCCCGGGCACCTCCAACGGCTTCGTCGAGGGTACGTCGGCGCAGTACACGCCGATGGTCCCGTTCAACCTGCGGCAGCTCATCCAGGCGCGGGGCGGCACGCAGGCGTACTCGTCCTACCTGGACAGCCTGCTGGACAACGTTGCCCACCCCGGTGGCACCGACGCCGACCTGAGCAATGAGCCCAGCGTCGAGATCCCGTGGGAGTACGCCTACACGGGCGAGCCGTGGAAGGCCCAGGCGGCCGTCCGCGACGCCCAGCAGAAGCTGTACTTCAACGCCCCGGTCGGTTCCTTCGGCAACGACGACCTCGGCGCGATGAGTTCCTGGTACGTCTGGTCCGCGCTCGGCATGTATCCCGAGACCCCGGGCGCGGACACCCTGGTGCTCGGCAGTCCGGCCTTCCCGGTGGCCAAGGTGACCCTGGGAAGCGGCAAGGCGGTCCAGATCAAGGCGCCCCAGGCCGCGCCCGACGCGCCGTACGTGCAGTCGCTGGACGTCAAGGGCAAGCCGTGGAAGACCTCCTGGTTGACCTATCAGCAGTTCACGGGAGCCGGCACGCTCGACTTCACGCTCGGCACCCAGCCCGACAAGTCGTGGGCGTCCGACCCGTCCGCGGTGCCGCCGTCGGACACCACGGGCGGCGACCGGGTGCTGGCGGCGACCGGCCCCACCAGCGACGGCCTCGTCCTCCAGCCGGGTGCGTCCGGTGACGGGACGCTGAAGCTGACCAACCTCGGCAGCAACGCCGTCACGGTCGACTGGAAGGCCACGGCACCCTCGGGAGTCACGCTCGACACGGCATCCGGCTCATTGCCGGTGGCAGCGTCCGGCAGCGCCGAGACCAAGGTCCATGTGACGGCGGGCTCGAACGAAGGCACGTTCCCGGTGACCTTCGCGCTGACCGACCACGCCACCGGTACGGCAGTGGGCAGTGCCGTCCTCCGCGTGGCCGTTGCGAAGGCGGGTGCGCTGTGGCCCTACGACACCAATGAGGGCGTCTTCCCCGACGGGGCCACTTTCTCGGTCGGGTTCGACGGCGGTGGCTGGGCGTTCTCGCAGAACGCGCTGTCGGCGGCCGGAGTCACCAACGGCTCCGCCATCACGGCCGACGGCGTCTCCTACACCTGGCCGACGGTGACGTCGGGTCAGCCGGACAACCTGGAGATGGCCGGCCAGAACATCCCCATGCCGACCGGCACCGCAGGTGGGTCCCTGGGCCTGCTGGGCGCTGCGACCAACGCGCCGGTCGACGGCAGCGGGGTCTCGGGCACGCTGACCGTCAACTACACCGACGGCACCACTTCCCGGGCGACAGTCGGCTTCTCGGACTGGACGCTCAACGGAGGCGGCAGCAAGCCGATTCCGGGGGACACGACGGCCGTCGCGACGGGTTACCGGAACACGGCGAACGGAGGTCGGGACGGAGTGAAGACGTACGTCTTCGCGACGAAGGTCCCCCTCGACGTGTCCAAGCAGGTGGCGTCGATCACCCTTCCTGTGACGGGCTCCACCGGCACTGTCCACCTGTTCGCCTACGGTTTCGGGCAGTGAGGCGCGGCAGGCGCTGACGACACAGGGCTGGTTCCGGTCACGACCTCCGGAACCAGCCCTCTGTGCGCGGGAGGCACGTCTTCGTGGGCTAGCGGGCGTGGGCAGCAGGCCGCGCCGAGACCAACCCGGCCCCTGTGACGGGATGCGCGAGGCATCCCGTCACAGGGGCCGGACGGTCCGGGACCGCTCGGCTACTGCGTGACGCGCACGTAGTCGACCAGCATCTTCTGCGGGAAGACGGTGGTGGCGTTCGGGGCGCCCGGCCAGTCGCCGCCCACCGCGTTGTTGAGGATCATGTAGAAGGGATGGTCGTACACCCACGGACCCTTCGTCGTCTCCAGTGTGGAGCGGGCGACGGTGAAGAAGGCGTTGTTGTCGACCGTGAACGTCATGTGGCTGGAGTCCCAGTCCAGCGCGTAGGTGTGGAAGGCGGACGAGAAGTCACTGCCCGCGACCTGGTACGGCGAGCCGAAGCCACCGCCGCCGTTGTAGGCCGGCGCGTGGAGGGTCGAGTAGACGGTGTCGGGCACCTTGCCGATGTGCTCCATGATGTCGATCTCACCGCAGGCCGGCCACGGGGTGCCGGTCTTGAAGTTGGAGCCCAGCAGCCAGAACGCGGGCCACAGTCCCTGTGTGCCGGTCACCTTGATCCGCGACTCGACGTGTCCGTAGGTGAAGTTGAAGTGGTCTGAGGTGTTGATACGGCCCGAGGTGTACTGGCAGGTGGTGGAGCCGGTCAGCGGATCGGTGGGGCAACTGGAGCCCGGGGTGGCCTCCTTGCGGGCCTCTATGACGAGGTTCCCGGCGCCGTCCATCGTGGTGTTCCTGCCGTTGGTGTAGTACTCCAGCTCACCGTTGACACCGGGGCCGGTGTCCTGCGTCCACTTCGAGGCGTCCGGTGTGGTACCGGCCGGTGTGTTGAAGTCGTCCTGGAATACGACGTGTTGGGGGTTGCCGGGGTCGGGCGGGTTGGACGGCGGGGCCGTCGGGCTGCCCCCGGTGCCGAACACGTCGAAGGTCCACAGGGAGTAGCCGTACGCCGTGCCGCGCGCGGTGCCGTACATCCGCACGTACCGGCCGGTGCCGTCGACGTTCAGGGTCTGCTTGAATCCCGTGCTGGTGGTCGTCGAGTAGACGTCGGTCCAGTTCGTGTTGTCGGCCGAGACCTGGACCCTGTAGGCGCTGGCATAGGCCGGGTCCCATTGCAGGACGACCTGGGTGACGTGCGCGCTCGCACCGAGGTCGACGCTGATCCACTGCGGGTCGGTCCAGCCGCTGCCCGCGGCCGTGGCCCAGCGGGTGGCCGGGTCGTGGTCGAAGGCCTTGGCGGGGGTGCAGCCGCCGCACTGCGCGTCGTCCTGTGCGCTGGAGGCGGTGGCGGGCTTCTTGTAGGAGAGCAGCACCGCGTTGCCGCCGCCCGGTGGGGTGGTCCCGGTGGTGAACACCTGGAACTCCCAGAGCGAGAAGCCGTACTGGGTGGCCCGGGTCGTCCCGTTCATGCGGACGTAGCGGCCGGAGCCGGTCACGGTGAGAAGTTCGGTGGCGCCGACGCCGGTGGACGTCTGGTACACGGTGGTCCAGGTGGTGCCGTTGTCGGAGACCTGGATCTGGTACGCCTTCCCGTAGGCGGCCTCCCAGCTGAGCTGAACCCCGCAGATGCTCTGCGTGGCGCCGAGGTCGACCTGGATCCACTGCGGTTCGGCGGCGGTGCTCGACCAGCGGGTGTCGTTCCTGCCGTCGACGGCGGCCGACGCGGGGGTGCCGGCGTTCTCGGTGGACGAGGCCGTGGCGGGCTTGTTCAGCGCCGCGTTGGTGGTGGAGCATCCGGTGCCGCCGTTGCCGCTGGTTCCGTAGACCTGGAACTCCCAGAGGGAGAAGCCGTATGGGGTGGCACGCGCGGTGCCGTACATGCGGACGTAGCGGCCGGTGCCGCTGACGGTCAGCGTCTGGGTGCCGCCGGTGGCCGTGGTGGTGGAGTAGATGTCGGTCCAGGAACTGCCGTCCGCCGACGTCTGGATCTTGTACGCCGTGGCGTAGGCGCTCTCCCAGTTCAGGACGACCTGGTCGACCGTGGAGGTCGAGCCCAGGTCGACCTGCAGCCACTGCGGGTCGGTGGCGGCGCTGGACCAGCGCGTACCGGCGTCGCCGTCCACCGCGGCGGAGGCGGGGGTGCCGACGTTCTCGGTGGACGAGGCGGTGACGGGCTTGCCTTGCGACAACAGCGTTCCGGCTGCCTGGGCGGGCGCCTGTACCAGGGCCAGCAGGCAGGTCGCCAGCAGAGCGGTGACGACGGTGAACAGCACGGTTCGGGGCGAACGTGCGGTGGCACGGCGGAATAAGCGGTACGGGGGTCTTCCACTCACGGCGTCTCCTGTGGGTTGGTCGCCGAATGAGAGAGCGCTCTCCGGATGACTGATGGTTACGGCCTTGTTGCTGACACGTCAAGGCTGTGAACGAAATCGGGCAGCAGGCTTTCCGTGGTCGCGGTATGCCTTCAGAAAGTGAAGACGCCTGAGCTGCACGGACCCGGAGTGCCCGTTATGTCCCGCAAGGTCGGTGAACCGCTGAACGCGGCGCGCCGGCTAGCCCCGACAGCGGGATCGGGGCCCTCCGAGGGACCACTGCTCACCGTTGCGATTCCGACGGCGGTGTCATGACCGGCGACCGTGGCCCCGCATGCTGCCCGCAGCGGCCCCGGGTAGCGGCGGTTCCGCGAGGCGCGGCGTACCGCAGCTCCTCGGCTGCTGCGTAGGCGGCAATTCCCCGGTCGGGTCGTGCCGGGCCGGTAGACCGGCCAGCTGGTCCCCGACCGTTGACCGAGGTGCCGTCCCGGGTGCGGAGCAGTGTGATTCCTTCCGTGGGCGGCCATGTCGTCCCGGTACGTGGGAGCGCCCGGACCGCCGCCGAAGACCCGGGCGTGCCCGGGGATGCTTGGGCGGCGGATACCGCGCTTGGACCTGCTTGAGGTCCCCCGTCGGTCGTTGGGATGCCCGTACTTCATGACCGGGTAGTTCGCGTCCTCACCCTCGGTCGGGCAGGCGCTGTGGGCGGACATGCTGATCACGTCCCAGTGCAACCTACCGACGTCGATGCCGAACTCGGCAATCGCCCCCGCCTCGACCGTGCCCGCGATCCGCTGCAGCTCCGGGGCGATCGCGTCCAGAGCCCAGGCAGGGTGGTCGCCGTTCAGCAGACCCGGATCGACGCCGAGCCCTTCCTCCACCACCCCGGTATGAACCCTGTCACCCATCCGCACCAGCGGAGCGGCCGAGGTGAGCCGGTTGGACACCATGGCCTCGATGACCTGGCCGTGCGTCAGAAACGGGCTCGCGCCGACCGGACACACTTCGTCGATGATCCCGGCCAATTGCGAATCGTCGACGGTCCTGGCATGCCGACCGATTCCTTTCGGAGCTGACCCAAGTCTTGATTCCAGAAGGCCGGAATGGCCGGCCTTGAGGACGGAGACCAACATGCCCAAGCTCATCGCGGGAGCATTCGTCACGCTCGACAACGTGGTCCAGGACCCGGGCGGCTTCGGCGAGATCGAACACGGCGGCTGGGCACTGGAGTACTTCGACGACCTCTCGCGCCAACGGGCCACTGACGCTCTGTTGGCGAGCGACACCTTCCTGCTGGGACGGGTGACCTATGAGATCCTCGAGAAGGCCTGGTCGAGCAACACCGGACCGTATGCCGAGGCGATGAACAACCTTCCCAAGGCCGTCGTCACGAGCACGCTGAGCGGTCCGTTGCCCTGGAACGCCACCGCCCTCACCGGTGAAGCGGCGCAGACGGTCGCGAAGCTCAAGCAGGAGCGCGGCGGCAACATCGTCATGTACGGCAGCTTCACCTTGATGCGAACGCTGCTGCAGCACGGCCTGATCGACGAGCTGAACCTCGGCGTCCACCCCGTTGTCGTCGGCGCGGGAAGGCGGCTCTTCGACACCGTGCTGCCGCGCTCGCTGCGATTCGTGGCCGCAACACCGAGTGCGACGGGCGTCGTCACACTCACCTACGCCCCGTGACGGCGAGCGGGATGGCCGATTTCGCAACGGACACGGAACCCTACCGGCGGGAACTGCTGGCGCACTGCTATCGCATCCTCGGATCGGTGGACGACGCCGAGGACGTGGTCCAGGAGACCTATCTGCGTGCCTGGCGTTCGTTCGAGTCGTTCGAAGGCAGATCGTCGGTGCGTAACTGGCTCTACCGGATCGCCACGAACGCGTGCCTCTCCGCGTTGTCCCACCGCAGTAGGCGTTTCCTGCCGTCGGGCCTCGGCGGCCCCGCCGACGACCCCTTGACCCCGCTCGCGGCTGCGGAAGCACCATGGCTGCAACCCGTTCCCGACTCGATGCTCGACCCGGCAGCGATCGTCACGGCGCGCGACAGCCTGCGGATCGCGCTGATCGCCGCCCTCCAGAAGTTGCCCGGCCGCCAACGGGCGGTCTTCATCCTGCGGGACGTCCTGGCGTGGCCGGCGTCGGACGTCGCGCAGGTGATGGGCACCAGCACGGCAGCCGTCAAGAGCACACTGCAGCGTGCTCGTGCGCGACTGGAACATGCGCCCCCCGATGTCGAGAGAGCGGTCGAGCCCGGCGACCTGAGCGCCGTCCTCGCCCAGTACATCGCGGCGGTCGAAGAGGCCGACGGAGCCGCCCTCGAGCAGCTGCTGCGCGTTGATGCCAGGGTCGAGGCGACGCCTTGGCGCACATGGTTCTCCGGGCGTGCCACCTGCGTGCCCTACCTCGTGCAGCAGGTCCTGGGCTCGCCGGGCGACTGGCGATTGCTGCCGACCAGTGCGAACGGCCAGCCCGCGGCCGTCGGCTACCACCGTGGTCGGCCCTACGGCATCCTCGTACTCACCGTGACCTCGACAGGCATCGCGACAATCAACGCGTTCGGGGATCCGGCGCTCGTCAAGCGGTTCGGATTCCCTGCGCACGTGTGACCGCGAAGACCCACTGAGGTTGATTCCCGGGAGTGGACACCGGGTTTCATGTGACGAGTGACAGCGTATGTGACGTGATCAGTTGTTGTTCGAACTCGGCTGGTGTGAGGTGGCCGAGTGCGGAACTGACACAGCCACGCTCCGCCTCCTTCCCTTCCTGCCCCGAGGCAGGCCTGTCGCGGGCAGCGAGCGCGGAGGCCGCTACCGACGCGCAACCGGACCCGACGGCGTCCGATCCCCCGAAGCGCTTCCGCACCATCCGCTCTCCCTCTTTCCTGGAAGGTGGATGCGGGAGCGCAGAGGGGATGCCGAACCCCACACCAGGCCCGCTCATACGCCGTCCTCAGCCGTTTCCTTGCGTCAAGGTGGAAGCATCGGCAACGCCGCGTGCAGGGCTCTGCGCAACAGGTGACGGGGCTGCCCTTGCCGGTCAGACTCCGAGCTTCACCGCGGGGGCCGGCCATGCACGCCGGAGCGAGCAGCGGCTCGACAGCGGGCAGCCCCACCGACGTAGGAGGGGGTAGGACTGGCGCCTGCTCCCCCGAGGCGCTCCCGTACACCTCCCCGCCCCGCCTTTCTCTTTTACAGGCCACAGCGCGATGGTGGTGCGCAGAGGCAAATCCCGCTGCCGTTCAGGGCAGGTACTCGATCAGCCGGTCGACCAGCTCGACTGGGCGCGACAGCGCAACCAGGTGACCGCCGGGAACCTGGTCGATGTCGATCCCGAGGCGGTCGCGGGTCACTCGGCGCTGGAACTCCAAAGGGAAGAACCGGTCCCCGGCCGCGGCAAGTACACGTGTAGCCACGTCCGGCCACCGCTCGATGTCACACGGCTGGCTGAACGCGACGTCGGCCTCAGGCCGCTCGTGCGCCGCGCCGGCAGCAACGACCTCGTCCGGCACGTCGTGAAGGAAGTAGGTGGCCAGGTCGAACTCCGCGGTATACCCGCCTGCTTCGGCTGCCGCGACGCGGGCCTTTGTCGATCCGGTGTTGTCCCACCACTGTCCAGCCGTCTCGCCCGGCAGGGGGATCATCGCGTTGACCAGCACCAGCAGATCCACTTGCACGCGAGCGCAGACCATCGGAGCGGTGAAGCCGCCCATCGACTGGGCCACCAACACGACGTCATCATCGTTGCCGATCGAGGCAACCACCGCGTCGGCGTATTCAGGCAGCCCGACGCACTCGTCGGCGCCGGGCAGGTCGACAGCGACCGCGTCGTGTCCTCTGTCCTGCAACTCGGGCACCACACGATGCCAGTACCAGGCCGCGCCGCCAGCCCCGGGAATCAAGACGAACTTGCTCATCTTTCGCACTCCTCGCTTCGCGCTCAAAGCATGGACCGTCGGGAACGCGGAAAGTCATCGGTGGCGACGTGCCGACAAAGGCTTCATCGACCAGTAAGCGGGGACCAGGACGCGGACGGGGCCATCCCCAGCCGGCCGAGGAAACCTGCGCCGGCCGGCGGTTGACCGGACCTGCATCGCGTGGGTCCGGTCAGCCGCGCCGTTCCGGAGGCGGGCTGTCGAAAAGACCCAGCTCGTCATCGTCGGGCGCCTGGAAGAACTTCACATACTCGTCGAGCAACTCGCGGCTGACTGGAACGGTCCCCGGCCCACCCTCCCGGCTGCGGGCTTCGAGGCGGCGGCACAACTCATCGACCGACGCAGCAAGGTAGTGCAGCTCAACGGGAACCCCGAGTGCACGCGCCGACAGTCGCTTCTCATCCCGCTCGGCGCGCCCCCAGAAGCCGAACTCCAAGATCACAGTCTGCCCGAGCCTCAGCAGATCCTGGGCATGAGTCCAAAACCGCTCCTCAAGCCGGCCACGCATCGGCTCATCGAACAGATCGACACCAAGATCCGCCAGCCACTCGTCCGGACACAGCCGCACCGCTGGAATCTCTCTCGCCAGGCACTTCGCCAGCGTCGTCTTCCCAGAACCGGGCAGCCCGCACAGCAAAATCAGCCTGGGCTCGGGACTCACATCCATCAGGCGCCTCCACAGCACCGCGGCAAGGTCATTCCGGCATGCTTCGACCGCCGCCGGCGGGCCACCCGTCAGGGACTGCGGATCGCGACCTCGACCGAGCGAACCTACCACCGACGCCGCCGACAAGCCTCCATCGGCCGGGTCACCCCCCATGGAATTCGAAACCGTCATAACCACACCGGCCTTCCGGGGTACGTGACCGAACCTGTCACCCGAGTCTGCAACAGACTCGAACTTGGCCTGGCTGAAATGAACTCTTCCAAGCCATGCCAGACACGGCCCCCAGTCCCCAAGTGCGAGAGGATATCCGCAGTTTGCCCCGATAGGGGAGTCAAGACTCGCCTGATGCGACGTCGTATCACTACACCAGGGACAGGCCGGGAATCAGCTTTCAGGCCACGGTAATGATCAATAGCCTGTAAAGATCGACCAGTTGATGCTTCAAGGAGAGCAGCCATGGCCACCGCCCCGGACATCCCCGACATCCTCTCCCCCGCCTTCGCCGAAAACCCATACCCCGCATACACGGTCATGCGAGAACAAGCGCCCCTGATCTGGCACGAGCCTACCCAGAGCTACATAGTTTCGCGCTACGAGGACGTGCAGCGCATCTTCAAGGACCGCGCGGGGCAGTTCACCACCGACAACTACAGCTGGCAGATCGAACCAGTGCACGGCAAGACCATCCTGCAACTGAGCGGCCGTGAGCATGCGGTGCGCCGGGCACTCGTGGCCCCCGCCTTCCGCGGAAGCGACCTACAGCAGAAGTTCCTTCCGGTGATCGAGCGGAACGCACGGGAACTCATCGACAAATTCCGGGACACGGGAAGCGCCGATATCGTCTCAGACTTCGCGACGCGGCTCCCGGTCAACGTCATCGCCGACATGCTCGGCTTGGACAAGGCCGACCACAATCGTTTTCACCGCTGGTACACAACGGTGATCGCCTTCCTCGGCAACCTTTCCGGCGACGCGGAAGTCACCGCGGCCGGCGAGCGCACCCGCGTCGAATTCGCCGAGTATATGATTCCGATCATTCAGCACCGCAGGGAGCATCTGGGCGACGACCTGCTGTCCACACTGTGCGCCGCGGAGGTCGACGGTGTCCGCATGAGCGACGAGGACATCAAGGC
The DNA here is from genome assembly GCF_012273515.2 of Streptomyces sp. RPA4-2. Taxonomy (NCBI): domain Bacteria; kingdom Bacillati; phylum Actinomycetota; class Actinomycetes; order Kitasatosporales; family Streptomycetaceae; genus Streptomyces; species Streptomyces sp. RPA4-2. The sequence continues at coordinate 9,322,113 of NZ_CP050975.2, read as the reverse complement.
CTTCTGCAGCCTGCTGCTCGCGGCCGGGGGTGAGACGACCGACAAGGCGATAGCAAGTATCTTCGCCAACCTCCTGGAAAACCACGAGCAATTGGCAGCGGTGCGGGAGGACCGCTCGCTCATCGACAAGGCTTTCGCCGAGTCCCTGCGGTTCACCCCTCCCGTCCACATGATCATGCGCCAGAGCGCGGTGGACGTCACGCTGTCGGGTGGCACCGTTCCCGCCGGAGCCACCGTGACCTGCCTGATCGGGGCAGCCAACCGCGATCCCGACCGGTACCACGACCCGGACCGCTTCGACATCTTCCGGGACGACCTCACGACGACCACCGCGTTCACCGCCGCGGCCGACCATCTCGCGTTCGCGCTGGGCCGCCACTTCTGCGTCGGGGCACTGCTGGCCCGCGCAGAAGTGGAGATCGGCGTGAACCAACTCCTGGACGCTATGCCCGATGTGCGGGTTGCGGACGGGGCCCGCCCCACCGAACGGGGTGTCTTCACCCGCGGACCCCAGACCCTCCCGGTCCGGTTCACACCCCTCCCAGCGCCGGAACACCAGGGAAGCAGTACCTGAGGTCATACTGCAGGACCGCGGTGAACTCCACTGGCGGGCCGACCAGACCACGCATCCAGATGGACGGGCGCCACTGGAGGGCTTCCGGCTCGGCTCCCCGCACGACGTCGAGCAGTCTCTCCAGCGGCGTCTTGCGGGGTGATGCGGATCTCCTCGGCGGTGCGGTGGAACTGCTCCAGTTGGGCGGGAGCAGGCGCCACCGTCACCGGAGGCGTCTTGCGCATCGTCAACTAGCGTGTTGAGTCGAGCACATGACGATGTGAGCCGTCCGGGAGAGTCGGTCGGTGCACGATGGGACCATGACGGGACGCGCAAGGGTCGTGCTTGGTGCGGTGGCCTTGGTCTGCGGCCTGGCGGCCGTCTGGCTGATCCTGCTGGTCGTCCTCGGAGACCTGGACAGCGCCACTCAGGCAGAGAGCATCATCGGGGTCCTGCTCGGCCTGGCCGGATTCGTGGTGTCCGTGTACGCGCTGTTCCGTCCCTCCGGTGACCAGGCACCGGGCGCGATGGTCGAAGCGCGGGGGTCGCGCTCGATCGCCGCGGGAGGGCACATCGGCCGTGCCGTGACCGGTGACGGCCTCAGCCGGACTACTGCATCCTCCCCGCCGTACCGCCCATCGACCCAGCCCCGCCCGGCCCCGCCTCCGCCGTGCGCGCCTCGGGCGAGCGGGGGATCGCGGCGGGCGGCAGCATCGATGAAGCGGTCACCGGCGACGAAGGGCAGTCATGACATTCAGGTGGGGCGGAAGAGGAACTGGCCCACTCGGCGGACGCGGCTCCTCGTGGGTCCCCGGCGCGGTGGCCTCCGGAAATCGGTCGGTGGCTGCCGGGGGTCACATCGGCGGTGTGACGACGGGCGACAACAGCCCCCTCCATGTGACGATCAACCAGCACCACTACGGCGCCCCGACGCGCTGCTGGAGGTCGCCGACCAACTCGCGCTGGCTATCGGGGCGGAGGGGGAGGCCGAGGCGCAGTTCCGCAGGGTCAACGACTAAAACACCTTGCCGGTGCCGTGGGTGGCGCCGGACGCCTCGCTCTTCGAGGACTGGACGTACGCGGTCTCCGCGTGCGGCGACGGACCCGCCGGGGTGGGGTGCGGGGCCGAGGACTGGGCGGACGACCCCGAGGACCTCGCCGCCACGGACGGCGGAATGCTCCAGCTTCTCGACCGCGTGCCCAGCGGACGGCTGGTGGTGCTCGGCGAGGCCGGCTCCGGCAAGACGGTCCTGCTGGTACGGCTGATGCTCGACGTGCTCGCCCGCCGTCGTACCACCGGACGCGGCCCGGTGCCCGCGCTGCTCTCCCTGGCTTCTTGGAACCCGGCTGCGGAGGACCTCCGGACGTGGTTCCTGGGGCAACTCGCCATCAGCCACCCGGGTCTGTCGGCCAGAGTGCCGGGAGCGAGCGCCGACATGAGCCTGGGACAGGCGCTGCCGGCCCGGCACTTGCTGATGCCGGTACTCGACGGGCTCGACGAGATCCCGCAGTCGGTGCGCGGCCGAGCACTCGACCGCCTCAACGAAGGTCTGCACAGCGGGGACCGGTTGGTGGTGGCGGCTCGGACGGACGACTACCGTCGCGCCGTCCACCCGACGGGAGCCTTGTCGGTCAAGCTCTGTGCCGCGGCCGGTGTCACGCTGGGTGAGCCCAGCCCCGAAGCGGTCAGGCGGTATCTGGAACGTGAGGCGGGCGGCCCGTCGGCGGCGGCCGACCGGTGGGCGCCGGTGCTGGCCCAGCTCGGCCACGCCTCGCCCGTCGGGCGGGCGCTGCGTACGCCGCTGGCAGCCGCCATGGCCAGCGACACCTACAACCCCCGCCCGGGTGAGGGCCTGGGAGCGCTGCCCGATCCCACCGAACTGTGCGACGGGCGCCGCTTTCCCACGCCGGAGGCGGTGACGGCCCACCTGCTGGACGCCACGGTTCTCGTCGGTTACCGGCCGCACCCCGATCGGGCACGACACAGCCGCTGGACGGCGGACGAGGCGAGGCGGTACTTGACGGAGCTGGCGAAGCACCTCGAACAGAACGTGGACGGCAGCACCGACTTCGCCTGGTGGCAGTTGCGTCGCGCGGCCCCGCGCCGACTCTTCGTCTCGGTGTTCGCCGGCACACTGGGCGCGGACTTCGCGGTGGCGGGTTGGCTCTGCACCGGCAGTTGGACGAGTCTGGCGAGCGGCGCCGCCCTGGGTCTGTTCACCGGCTTCGTCGCCGGTGAAGCGGCCGCCGCGGACGCTCGTTCCGGCGCGGCGGTACGTCCCCCCATGGGTCGCCTGCGGTGGCCCGCCGCTCTCACGGTCGGCGGGATCGCTCTGACGGCGATGGCGGCGGGGATCGGGTTCGCGATCGCGGGCTTTACCGGGGTGCTGATGGGCTGCGTGGCGGTCAGCGCGCTGGCGACAGTGGCCGTCTGGCGCGCCTGGGAGTCCGGGGCCGTCGCCGGGGTTCCGGCCGATCTGACCACCGCTGCCGCGCCGGGGGCGTTCCTGGTCCGCGACCGCCGGGTCCTCTGGGCGATGTCCGCGGCGATGGGACTCGGCTGGCTGCTCGCCTTCGGGCTGGCCGGTCTGGCGGTCGGTTCCACCGTTGGGCTAGGTGTCGGGCTGATCTTCGCCGTGCTGTTCGCCAGCGCGGGACTCGCCGAGAGCGCCTGGGGGATGTACGCCGTCACCAAGGGCTGGTTGTGCCTCGCCGGGCGACTGCCCTGGCGCTTCGTGGGCTTCCTGGTGGACGCGCACGAGCACAGGGGGGTGCTGAGGCGGGTGGGCGGCGTCTACCAGTTCCGCCACGCCCAGTTGCAGAAACATCTCGCCACCCACCGCTGAGCGCTGGTCGACTAGCAGGACTCCGTTAAGTTGTTGTGGCTCTTGGGCTCTGGCTGGTGGGGGATGTTCTGGGCAGGGGGCGGTGGCAGGTGGTGCAGGTGCCGGTCCAGCAGTTCAGCAGGTCTTGGATGGCGTCGAGGATCTGGTAGAGGGTGAGTCCCCTGTGCTGCTCATTGCCGTCCGGCAGCCGCTCCGCCATCGGCTGGATCGACTTACGCCGCCCGTCCAGCATCAGCCCCCGCAGAGAGCAGTCACCCTTCGCCCGCTGATCCTTACGCGGCACCGCCGCGAACACATCCGCCACAAATAACGCCAACTGCGCCCGAGCCCGCTCTACTTCATGTGCGTCCACACCCCCACCATGCCCCCGAACAGGGCCGCGACACAGACCTAACGGAGCCCTACTAGCGCTTCAGTTGGAGGCTCGCCGGCTACGCGATCTCCAGGACCACAGCGGGAAGCGCGGCCTCCAGGACTTGCCTGCGTGGCAGGGAAAGGCCGAAGTATCGTTCGATGATCTCCAGTGTGGTGCGGTGCACTTCGCGGCGAGGCATGTTGGCGTCTGGCAGGCCGGCAGCAGCCAGCATCTCCTCGACGCCTACCGCCACCTCACGGTCACCGTTCACGCCGTCGTATCCCCATGAACGGTCCAGGTGGAGATTGAAAGCACACATGAGACGATCATCATGGAGATAGGAGAACTGAGGCGGTACCGGCTTGCCGTTCTCCTCTTCGAATTCCAGCTGGAAGACGTGTGCACCATCCCGAGAAACAGGCGGCTGCGGGCCGAACTCCGCCTGCCAGCCACCGTACTTGACCACGAAGACCCATTCGCCGATCTCTCCATAACGCAGACCTATCACGGGGTAGGGGTCCCAGGGGCCGTCCTCCACGACATCGATCAGGTCCTTGCTGGTGAGATGGGCCAGACTACGCGCCGTGCGCGTCGGCCCGAACACTGTCGCGGTCAGCCGAGACACCAGCTCTTCGGCGTCCAACCCTCGACCGAGCACCACGCTGTAGCCACCGAAGGCGATCGACTGGGGAGCAGCAAGCCATGCAATTCCGTCGGTCATAGTGATCATCGTGACGCACTTTTGCCGGGCGTGTCACGAGGCCCCACAGCCACCCTCCTCCGGTCAAGCTATTGCGACCCGACGCGCTCACTCGCCAACTGAAGTACGTCGCCATATCCGAAACGGACATGAACTCGCGAACCGCCCTCCGAGCAGGGCGGCTTCAAGTTCCCGGTAGGAGCGGGCTGTCGGTGATGCCCCAGATCCAGAGGGCGTGTTCGGGTGCGTCCCGGATCGCTCGGGTGGTCTTGGCGATGTTGTCGGCTCCCAGCAGTCGCAGCCTGCCGATGGCCAGGTTCCGCAAGGCGGCCATCGCCCGCGGCGCGTTGCCGGTGTGGACGGTGGAGGCGTCCTCGGCGAAGACCACATCTCTGACGTGGTGGCTGGAATTTTCGATTCCCCAGTGCCCGCGCACGTATCCGCCCAGGTCAGCGGGGCTGGCCTGGTGGGTATCGAGGCTGGTGACGGCGTAGACCGTCTCTCTGGTCTGCCGCCTGCCGCTCTCCTGGCGGCGCCGGTGGATGCGCAAGGCCAGCCGCGCTTCCGGGAAGGCGATCCCGCCCAGGTTCGCCGCGATGGCCATGGTCTTGACCGAGCGGGACTCCCGCCGCCCGTGCCCGGATTCGGAAACGGTGTGCGCCACGGGTACCTGCTCCCATGGCAGGGCCTTGACCTGGGCCGACGCGGTCGGCTGGTTTCCCTTGATCACCGCGATGTAGTGGGCTTTCTTCTCCTGCACCAGCCAGCGCACCTGATCCTTGACGCTGTGCAGGGCGTCGAAGGTGACCACGGCGCCGGCCAGATTGAGTGGTTCCAGCAGCGGGCGGAAGGCGGCGGTCTCGTTGGTCTTGGCCCCCACCTCCCGCTGGGCCAGGGTGACGGTGGGGGCGTGGGTGACGGCGGACAGCAGGTGCCGGTGGCGCTGCTGTCGGTGCGCGGAGCCGGACAGCGCCTTGCCGTCCACCGCGATCGCCGGCCGCGGCGCCGAGCCGGTGACGTCGACGGCGGTGTGGTCGTGTTCGGCCAGGTAGGCGCCGATCGCGGCGTCCAGGGCATCGCCGTCGAGGGCGGCCAGGAGCCGGGTGAGGGTGGCGTGGGACGGGGCGCGGCGACGTCCGGGCAGGTGGCGGCGGATGCCGAGCAGCTCCAGCACCGTGGTGGTGGCGCGCTGTCCCCACTCGGTGATCTCGGTGATGGTTCGGGCGCCGGAGACGACTGCGCAGGCACAGATCAGCAGCAAGCCGACCAGGGGATACCACCGCCCGCGACGCGAACGCGGGTCCGGTACGCGCCGGAGGTGGACGCGCAGGCGGCCGGTGTCGTGCTGGTGAAGAGGCCTCAGTTTCGCCAGGGCGGCAGGGATCGGGGAAGATGGAGCAGCAGGCACGGGACCTCGATGTGATCAGCTGGCGTAGACACCCTGATGATCACCGGTCTCGTGCCTGTGCTGTTGCCACGTCAACTCCCGCTGGGCGCGGACGATCTACACGATCCCGGAACTTGCAACCGCCCTGCCCTCCGAGGGGGCGGTAAGTGACTCGATGCCCGTTTCGGGGGTTGCGTTGGGTGAGGCGAGCTGGTCGCGGAGGCGGGGGCCCTATGGCTGGTCCTGAGTGAACAATCCGGGTTCGGTCTCGGTGAGGATGCCGCGGGCGACGAGGCGCTTGAGCTTGGAGTGGGCGCCTTCGACGTTCTTCGGCAGTAGTCCGAGTTAAAGGGCTTCACACAGGTCACGGGCTCGCAGGGACGGTTTCCTGTCTGCGACGACCGCCAGGCGCTGGAGGTAGAGGGGTGCCCATGCAAGGCCGGTTCAAATTTGCCCGGGGAGTCGTCGCCGTCGAGATCGTCGGCCACGGCGGTGGCGGTCGCGAGGGTGATGCGGACGTGGTCGAGTTCCCGTCTAAAAGACCGTCAATTTGTTCCGTCTCTATGGAACGATCACCGGCATGGAGATCCTTCGGTATGTGTTCCTTGTCTTCCACCTCTTCGGGTTCGCCGCACTCCTGGGTGGCCTCTTCTTCCAGCTGCGAGGGAAGGACCCGGTGACTGGCAGCTACATGCTGAGCAGCGCGGTCGTCCAGCTGGTCACCGGTGCGGGACTCATCTGGACCCGAATATCCCTGGACCTGCCGGTGGTTCACGCGAAGATGGGGGTGAAACTGGCATTGGACGTCCTGGTGGCGGTGACCGCGCTGGTGGGCATGCGCAACAAGCAACCGTGGGCCTTCTATGCTGTGGGGGCGTTCACGGCGGCCGCAGCCATCGTGGCCGTCGCGTGGAATTAGTTCCCCAACGGGCCCGGGTGGCTACGGCCGTGGCTGGGTGAACAATCCCTGCTCGGGCTCGATCAGGATCCCGCGTTCGACCAGCCGCTGGAGCTTCGTCCGGACGTTGTTGACGTTGCTGGGCTGCGATCTCCAGGTCCATCGCCTCGCAGACCGCCCGGGCCCGCAGCGGGGCGTCGGCCGCGGCGAGCACCGCCATGATCTGCCGGTAGGCCAGATGGTCCGGCAGCTTCGCGGCCGGCGGCGTCGGCGGGGACGGATCAGGCAGCGCTAGCAGGGTCTTGCGGGTGATGCGGATCTCCTGGGCGACCTGGTGGAACTCCTCCAATTGCGCGGTGAGTTCCGCGATGCGTCTCCGCGCGGCCTCGGACCGCGCGGCGATCTCGTGTTCTTGGTCCTCCAACTGTGCCAGCACCGCTCCCAAGGTCAGCTCGTTGCCGCTCACGCGCCGCGCCAGGTAGGGGTGGAGGTCGCGGTGAGCATCCGGGCCATCCGGTCGCTTATGGCCCAGTACGCCCTCGACTCGGCGGAGGCGGGCCGGTGCTCGTAGTCCCGTACCAGCCTGCGGTGCAGCATCATGATCCCGTTCACTTGCTCCACCACCCACCTCTTGGGCTGCGGGACGAACCCGCTGGTTCCCGGGTTGCGGTCGACGACTTCGACGTCGATGTCCAGGTTGGCGCCGTCCAGGACCACCTGGTTCTTGAAGCCCTGGTCGACCAGTGCCTTGCGGACGCTGTCGCCGGCGTGCTCGGCGACCTGGTCCGGCAGCATGATGCCCGCGGTGTTGTCGTGCGTGCTCGCGGCGAGGACGACGACCGCGATCACCAGACCGAGAACATCAACTGCCAGGCCGCGCCGGCGGCCTGGGACTTTTCTTGCCGCGTCCCTGCCGGTGGCGCCGGCGGGCACCCCGACGGCCGCGTGCAGGCTCTGGGGGTCGAGCACCACCAGGCTCGGGTCAGCCTTGTGCCCCCGGCTCTCGCGAACCTGCCAGCGCAGCAGGTCGTGGATGGTCTGGCCGGTGCCCTCATCGCGCCACTTGCAGAAGTAGTACTTCACCGCGCCGACCGGGGGCAGGTAGGTTCAGCATCACTCCGTCAGCGGCCACCAGGGCGCCTATGAGATGCGGGAGATCGTCGACGCCCTGCTCTACCAGTCCCGTACCGGCTGCCAGTGGGACTACCTCCCCCCACGATAAGTCCGTCTTGTAGGGCTGGCGGTCGCTCACGAAGAACACTCCAGCACGACAGGACTCCCCGATCAGTCCCGATACCCCTGAGCCACACGTTTCAGCGACAACCAACATGACATCACGTCACATACCACCCTCTGAAGCCCTAGTGTCCTGCGCCGGAGATCCGTCGGCAGATGCGGGCGAGGGAGTCGAGGATTTCCTCGGCGGTCTTGGTCCAGATGAACGGCTTGGGGTCTTCGTTCCAGTCTTTGACCCACGCTCGGATGTCGGCTTCAAGGGCCTGGATGTTCTTGTGTGCGCCACGGCGGATCATCTGGTGGGCCAGGTAGCCGAACCACCGCTCGACCTGGTTGATCCAGGAGGAGCCGGTCGGAGTGAAGTGCAGCTCGAACCGCGGGTGTTTAGCCAGCCAGGCCTTGATCGCCGGTGTTTTGTGGGTGCCGTAGTTGTCTACGATCAGGTGGACCTGCAGGTGCGCCGGCACCACTTTGTCGATGCGGATCAGGAACTTCTTGAACTCCGCGGCCCGGTGCCGGCGGTGCAGAGCGGTGATGACTTGACCGGTTGCGACGTCGAAGGCGGCGAACAAGGTGGTCAGGCCGTTACGGACGTAGTCGTGGGTGCGCCGCTCGGGCATGCCCGGCATTATCGGCAGCACGGGCTGGGAGCGGTCCAGGGCCTGGATCTGCGACTTCTCGTCCACCGAGAGCACCACTGCGCCCTCGGGCGGGTTGAAATAGAGGCCGACGACGTCGTAGACCTTCTCGATGAACAACGGGTCTGTCGACAGCTTGAAGGTGTCGCTCAGGTGCGGTTTGAGCTGGAACTGCCGCCAGATCCGGCCGACCGTGGACTTCGACAGACCACTGTGCTCCGCCATCGATTTCCTAGACCAGTGGGTGGCGTTCTTCGGCAGTTGTTCCAGCGTGGTGACCACGACCTCTTCCACCTGATCGACGCTGATGGTGGGCGGCCGGCCCGGCCTCGGCTCGTCGGCCAGCCCCTCCAGCCGTTCGGCGAGGAAGCGGCGCCGCCACTTGCGGACGGTGTCCGCTGTCACCCGCAGATCCCGGGCGACCGCGACAATCGGCGGCACTCCCGGCCCCGCGCACGCCAGCACGATCCGCGCCCGCAAGGCCAGGGCCTGGGCAGATGTCGCCCGACGCGTCCACCGCTCCAACACCGCCCGCTCGTCATCAGACAGCAGCAACGGTTCGAGTTTTGGGCCACGACGAGGAACTGACACACCAGCAGCAGAGGTCATGCACTTTCTAACGATCAACTACTGGCGCAGGACACTAGTCGACCAGCCGCTGGAGGACACGTACAGACGCACCGACGGGGTCCCCGCCCTCGGCCGCGTCCGGTGAAATCCGCAGGTCCTGAACCAGGATGTCGGTGTCGTCGTTGTGGGTGTCCATGCCGACCATTTCCACCACGGCCCGCACAGCCAGCGGGTGGGCGTACACGTTCATCAGCTCCGCCTCGCCACTGCCCGTGAACGCGTCGATGAGGTGGTCGGCGGTGCGCCGGCAGTTGATGGCCGGACTGCAGCACACAGACGGTGGCCAGTTGGGCCGACGAGAGACCCGGACGCCCGTCACACGGATACCAGCCGGCGAAAGTCCTCGTCGTGCCACAACCCGTCGAGGCGGTTTCTTACCCACATCGCCGTCGTATCACCCGGGTTGCTCGCCCACGTGACCTGCGCGTTCAAAGACGTGACTCGCTCACCGGAACGAGGATGGAGCGACAACGAACACCTCGGCATGCATCGATCTTCGGAACGGCCCGAGCATGCCCGTTGAGCATGCTGCCGCACCGGAAAACTCCAAGATCCTCGACAGAGTCGAGCCAGTGCCGCGGACCGTCAGACCCTGACGGGGCTCCCGGGTCCGGGTTCCCGGGAGCCCCGTCGGGTCGTGCCCATACGGTCGGCTGCGGGCCGACCGGCCGTCCGCGGTCAGTGCCTGCCGGTCACCTTCATCGTGGCGGCGAGCGTCGGGACGGCGTACGGCGAGTCGGTGCCGATGGTCAGCCCGCTCGTGTAGGTGCCGGCCTGGTCGACCTCGCCCGCGTTCAGGGTGACCCGTACCTTTACCGCGGCGCCCGGGGCGACGTTGATGGTGTGCGGCGCCGACAGCCAGGTGGCGGCGCCCGAGCTGCCGCAGTCGCCGTATCCGGGCAGCTGCTCGACGCCGCTGACCGGACCGTTGCCGGCATACGCCCCGCCGACGACGTACAGCCCGCAGGCGCCGCTGCCGCGGTAGACCAGCGCGTTGGCCGCCGGCAGGGTCGACCAGGAGTCGGTCGCCGGGTCGTACTCCTCGGCCTGGTCGGTCAGTTGTCCGTTGGCGACGCCGCCGACCAGCTGGAGCCGTCCGCCGGAGGAGGCGGAGGCCATCGCCCAGTTCGGATACGGCAGGTCGGCCCGAGCAGTCCACGCGCCGGTGACCGGGTCGAAGGCGTATGTCGCCTTCGTCTCCTCGCCGCTGACCGGATCGGTCCCGCCGGCGCAGACGACCTGGCCGTCGATTCCGGCGCAGGAGAGCCAGGAGTCGGTGATCGGGTAGTTCGCCACCTGGCTCCAGGCGTCGGCCTGCGGGTCGTAGACATAGGTCGCCTGCGAGGCCGGGAAGCAGTTGCCGCCGCATCCGGCGACCACGTAGAGCCGGCCGCCGAGGACCGCCGTACCGCCGGCAACGGCGCCCGCGGGGAGGGGCGCCGCTGAGGACCACGAGTCGCGCTTCGGGTCGTAGCGGTACGCCGCGGTCGAGGCGTTGCCGGTACTGTCCCAGCCGCCGACGACGTAGATCTCGCCGCCGACCGCCTCCACGCCGGGCTTCTCCAGCGCCTCCGGCACGTTCGCCAGCCGCTGCCACCCACGGGTGGCCGGGTCGTGAACGTAGGCCTTGAACAGCCGGTTCGCCCCGTCGTTCCCGCCGAAGGCGTAGACCTTCCCGTCGAGCGTCACCGAGCCGCTGTCCATCACCGGCGTCGGCAGGGCGTCGCCGGTCGTCCACGCGGTGGCGCCCGTCGCGGTGGTCGCGTCGGTCGAGCTCGTCGATGCTGCGGCCCGGTGCGTGCTACCAGTAGTCAGCGACCCACGGGTGAAGTCGCCACCCACGTGCCGGATCGGTGCTCCGGTGCCGGACTTGCCCGGATTTCCTGGGTGCGAGTCCGGCGTGTAGGAGCCGTCCAGGGGGTTGAGGACGACGTGGACGGGTGCCGTGCCGGTGTTGCGGAACGTCACGGTCCGGGTCGTCGACCGGCCCAGTGGCTGGGTGGCGCGCAGGCCGCCGGAGACGCTGATCCGGCCGGCGCCCAGGTGCCAGTCCTTCTGCGTGACCCGGTCGCGGGCGACGGGGGTTTTGGCGGTCGAGGCCGTGTAGGCGCCGTCGACGACCCCGAGGGTGGTGCGGCCGGTGCTGTCGGCCGCCGACGCGGGCGCGAAGACCTCGTAGGCGCCGCCGGTCGTCGTGGCCGTCGGGGTGCCGTTCACGCTGACGGTCGCGCCGGAGAGTGCCTTGCCGGTGTTGGCGTCGTCGACGGTGCCGGCCACGAGCCCGCCGGCGGCGGAATCGCAGGAGCGGTTGCCGATGAAGACGTTGTCGACCTTCCAGTACCACGAGTGGACCGCGTCGTACCGGAACCGGACCCGCACGTCGCTCTTGCCTGCGGCTTGCGGGATCGCGACGGCCTCGGGGCCGTAGGAGATCGTGCGGGCCATGTGCCAGACGGAGGTCCAGGTCCGGCCCCCGTCGACGCTGACCTCGACGGAGGCGTTGGAGTTGTAGCGGGGTGACGTGAAGGAGTTGTCGAAGGAGACGATCGGCGTGGCATCGTCGCTGAGGTCGAGCACCGGCGAGACCAGGCTGGTCGTCTCCTCGGTGTCGATCCCGCCGTCAAAGGAGTCGACCTCGGCGAACTGGCCGGTGCCGCCTGTGTCGTTGCCGGAGCCACTCGGGTCGTCGAAGCGCCAGGTGACTCCGGAGCCGCTGTCGTCGGTGACCGTCCAGCCGTCCTTGGGCGTGGCGCCGGTCCAGCCCTCGAAGTCGGTTGTGGTGCCCTTGTATCCGTAGCGGTAACCGAACGCGGTGCAGGCGCTCGCGTCCACGGACAGCGCCACGTCGTGGCGTATGTCGCGGGTGCCGACGGCGACAGTGTCGTCCGCCGTCTTGTAGCCAGGCAGGGTCGCCGAGACGTGCAGTCTGTAGTTCCCGTCGTCCGGCAGCCGGACGGCGTACCGGCCGGTGACCGGGTCGGTGGTGATCGCGGCGCCGGGGTAGCCGTCGACGGTGATCGTCGCCGCGAGGGGCCAGCCGTGGCCCGACGTGTCGGTGACGGTGCCGGAGACGGAGTGGGTGGGCAGGGCCCGCAGGGTGAAGGACTCCTTCGCCGTGCGGCCTTCGGCGACCTTCGCCTTGGCGGTGACCTTCGTGTAGCCGAACTGCGCGACGGTCAGGGTGTAGGCGCCCGGTGCCGGGGCGAGTGTGAAGCCGCCTGACGCGTCGGTCCTGGCGGTGTAGCTGCGGCCGTCCACGTCGGTCGCGGTGACGGAGGCGCCCGCGATCGGCCCGGAGGCCGTCCCAGAGCCGGTGCCGTGCGCGGTGCCGGTCACCAGCCCGTGGGGGCCTTGGCGAAGCGCGCCGATGCCGGCGGGCGTACCGAGCCCGGTCGGGCCGTCCCAGCCCTCGCGGGCATTGCAGAGCTGGTTGCCGCAGTAGCCGTCGGAGCCGGCAGTGACGTCGGTGACGTCGCCGGCGTTCGTGTCGGCGTACGGGTAGGTCACCGGGTAGGTACCGGGCGTCGGGGTGCCCGCGAGGGCGTACATCGCTGCGACGAGCGGCGAGGAGAGCGACGTGCCGCCGACCCGGAGCCAGCCGGCGGCCGCGGTCGAGTTGTAGATGCCGAGGCCGGTGGCGGGGTCGGCGTCCGCGGATATGTCGGCGGTGGCACGGTTGCGGCAGCCGGTGTCAATGCCCTGCTGGTACGCCGGCTTGGGCTCGAAGCCCGAGCAGCCCGAGCCACCGGAGGCCCAGGCCGCCTCGGTCCAGCCGCGGGCGTTGGTGTCGTCGCGGGTCAGCGTCGTGCCGCCGACGGCGACGACGTTTCCGCTCGACGAGGGCCATTCGATGACGTTGCCGTAGTCGCCGGTGGATGCGGTGACCGCGATCCCGGGGTGGTCGTAGTCGTGGTCGTACGCCGCCACGAAGCTTCCCCCCTCGCGGGGGATGCCGTAGGAGTTGGAGATGGCCACGGGGTGGTGGGCGGCGGCGGTGTTCTCAGCCTGGCCGAGGTCGTCGATACCGGCCGAGTCGGCCTCGACGAGCAGGATGTGGCAGGCCGGGCAGGCGGCGGAGACGGCGTCGAGGTCGAGCGCGGTCTCCACGGACCAGTCGGCGTCCTCGGGCGGGAGGTTGTGCCCGCCGTTCTGGTCGAGCTTGGTGAAGCAGCCGTTCGCCGCCGTGCACCCGGGAAGGCCGTAGGTGCCGCGGAAGACGGCCAGATCGGCCTCGGCGGTCGCGTAGCCGCCGGCGTCGACGATGGCGACCGTCTCGCCCGAGCCGCCCGTGGGCAGGTCGTACGCCGCCCTGAGGTCGTTCGGGGTGAGCGCGTCGGCGGACGGGGCGGACGAGCCCGCGGCCATCCTGCCGTGACTGTTGGTCACGACCATCAAGTCACAGGTCGCATAGGGCGCGCCACCCTTCCGCTCGGAGGGGGGTACGGGGACGGCGCATCCGGCGGGCTTGTAGCCCACCGTGCTCTGCGGTGTGCCGGTCGCGGTGGGCGCCGCTTGCGCCGGGGCGCCGCCCGACAGGCCGAACGCCACGGCGCAAGCGACCGCCACCCCGGCGGCCCACATGCGTGGTCGTATGTGCATCGTTCTCCTCAGGAGGGTGTGTCGGCCGCGCCGACTCGAGTGGGGTGCTGGTCAGACCGGCCAGTACTCCACGCCGGGCTTCCGTCGGCTCTTACGCGGCCGGTCCGCGCTCTCCGCCGGGGCCGGATCGACGGTGCTGTCCTCCCCGTCGACGGAATCCTTGGTGCGCCCCCTCGATGAACGGTCGTTGGGGCCGACCGCCGGCTCCTCGTCGGACCGTTCGGCGGCCGCCGGCTCCTCGCCGGGCTGTTCGGCGCCGTTGCCAGAAGTCATCGCGGCTGCTCCGTTCTGTCCCAGAGCAAGCAGTGAACGCCGCACGCCGAGAGGCCGACAATGCGCAGAACTACCCGGGAAACTCCCGTGGCTTCACTGCGGCTACTCCGTGAACGGCCGCGGCACGCTCACCGGCGGCAGTGCGACACCGGACTCCACTGCGGCGACGGCGAGCGCGGTGCGCGAGGGCACGTCCCGTTTACGCATCGCGGAGTGGACGTGCTTCTCGACAGTGCGGGGCGAGAGCCCGAGGACGCGGGCGATCTGTGCGCTGGTCCGCCCCTCGACGAGCAGGCGCACCACGTCGAGCTCGCGCGGCGAGAGCTGGTCGCCGTAGCCGGGCCGGCCCGCCCGCGCTCCGACCCGTACCCCCGCGTCCGCGAGGGTACGCCGCACCCGGTCCGCGTCCCCGGTCGCACCGAGGGCTGTGAGGTCGCCGAAGACCTCGCGGAGCACGCCGACGGCCCGCACCCGCTCACCGGCTGCGAGGCGACAGCCGGCCGCCGCCTCGCGGGCCAGCAAGGCGTCGTACGGTCTCGGAAGGGCGGCCCAGGCGGCGCCCGCCTCCTCGAAGAGCCCGGCGGCACCGGTGAGGTCACCGCCGGCACGGGCGAGCAGGGCCGCTGTGAACCAGCGGGCTGCCGCAGCCACCGGCGCATTCAGACCGCGCGTACCCGCTGCGAAGGCCTCGGCCGCGCCGGCGGCATCCCCGACACGCCCGTCTTCGAGCAGGGCGCGGACCCGCAGCGGGGCGATCTCTGCAGCCCAGAGCCAGAGTTCCTTGGCCTCGACGAGGTGCCAGGCTGCATCGGTGGCGGCCAGTGCCTCCCCGGGGCGGCCTGCGGCGATCGCCAGCCGCGCGAGCACCGCGGACGGGTCGCGAGACCCGTCGGCGGGGCCGCGCGGACGCCCGACCGCGATCGCGGCGCGGACCCGCTCCTGTGCCCGCGGGTGGTCGCCGCGAGCGGCGTCGAGCAGACCGGCCAGCAGCAGTGCGTCGGCGCGCAACACAGGTTCGTCAGCGTCAAGGGCCATGGCCTCCAACTCCGTTGGTCCCGTCCAACTGCCGGTGAGCCAGTCGAGGTGGGCGAGGGTCGCCCCGAGGAGGTCGCGCAGGCGCACGTGCTGGTGAGCCTCGGCCAGGGCGGCGGCCGCGTCGAGCCAGCGCCGGGCGTCGTCGTAGCAGCCCCACAGCATCGCCGCCTCACCGAGGTTGGCGAATCCCCGAGCGCGCTGCAGCACCTCGCCGGGGCTCTCCCCCTCGGCCGGCAAGTCGCGCACCACCGCCCAGCCGGCGGGGTCGCCGAGTACCAGAAGCGTGGCGGCACGGTCCATGAGAAAGGAGAGCCGCACGTCGGGCGACGGACCGGGCGAGGCCTCGATGAGACGCCCGGCGTGCTCCAGCCAGGCGCGGTGATGCGCCGCTGGGCGCGCGGTACCGAGCGGGCGAGCGAGCATCATCATCGCGTGGACCGCGGCGACTGGCCGATCCTGGACCAGCCCCGGCACGGCCCGTTCCATCTCGACCGAGGCCGCCTCCACGTCACCGACGTGGAACATCAGCCGAGCCAGCTGCCAAATGGCCTCGGTCCGCTCCTCCCGCGTGAGCTCACCGGTGGCGGCCTCGCGCAGCACGGTGACGAGCTCGCGCAGCGGCCCGTTCCCGGGTGCGGCGTACAACGGCATGCGCTGCACCAGACGAGACACCGCCGCGCCGCGGACGGCACCGCCGGCGAGAAGATCAAGGAGTAGTCCGAACGCCGTTCGCGGGTCGCCCGACGAGATCGCATGGTCCGCCGCCTGCTCGGCGTACGCCGCCCAGCGACCCGGGTCGCCCGCCTCCCGGAAGTGGCGGGCCAGTTCGGCGACGCTGCGTACTGGCTCCCGCTCGAGGGCTTCTCCGGCGCGGCGATGGAGGCGACTGCGCTCCTTGGCGCCGAGGGCGTGGTAGACGCTGCGCGCGGCCAGCACATGACGGAACCCCGCCCGGCCGTCGCGGTCCTCGTGCAGTAGCCCGCCGGCAAGTGCCTCGATCAGACCGTTCTCCGCCTCCTGCGGGGATACCCCGGCGACCTCGGCGATCAGTGCCGGCGCCCGCTCCCCCTCGAGCACGGCGAGCGCCGCCAGCACTGCGCCGGCTGCTCGCCCGAGGCGGGAGGTCCTCTCGAGTACGGCCTCGCGGATGCTGGGCGGTACGTCGAGCTCCGCGACGTCGCGCCGCAGCCAGGCGCCGTCCTCGCGAACCAGGTCTGCGCGGTCGTAAAGCAGACGGACGGACTCCTCAATAGCGAGCGGCAGCCCGTCCGTGTGGCCGCGGAGGAGCTCGGCGAACTCCTCCGAGACCGGCTCCCCGCCGAGCATCGAGGACACCAACTGGGCTGTGGCAGCCGTGTCCAGGGGCCGCGGTTCCAGGCGGGTGACGCCGGCCTGTGCGAGCAGCCGGCGTAGCAGCGACTCCGGGCGGACGTCCTCGGGCCGGTAGGTGAGGATGAGACGCGGGCCCCGCTCCCACCGGGCCCGCAGGAACAGCAGGAGCTCAAGCGTGGTCTCGTCAGCCCAGTGGGCGTCCTCCAGTACGAGCAGCCCGACGTCGAGGACGTCGATGAGCTCGATGAGCGCGCGGAGCAGACGGTGCCGGGCGGCTGCGGCGTCGGCTAGCGGCTCGGGCGCAGGCGGCAGCTGATCGACCCACTCCGGGAAGACCGGCCGCAGTGCCCCCGCCAGCCCGGTGAGCGGCAGGCCGGCGACACACTCGGCCAGCCGGCGTACCGCGTCGACGACGGGGCCGAGCGTGTACGGCTCCCGGAACGGCGGGCACACCGCGACCAGCGCCGTCTCCCCGCGCCGCCGCAGAAGCTCGAGGACCAGCCGGGTCTTCCCGATCCCCGCCTCACCCGCGACCACGACGAGCCCCGGCCGCCCGTTGAGCGCCTGGTCCAGCAACGAAAGGTCGCGATCGCGGCCGACCATGCCGGGTACGGCCAGGTCGGGTCGGCGTGACGGCACGCCCGTCCTCCCTGGTGTACTCATCTCCACGTCCAATCCGCCCAGCCGGCCGTGTCTTCCGGAGCATCCGGCCGTCAGCATCGTCAGAGCGTACGGCCCCGGCCCTCGGCCCGGCGCGGGCCCTCGGTCAGTGCCGTCCGGCCCGAGCAGTGGGGTCGATCGAGCCGCGGACCGTCCCGGACAGGCCGGCGCCTTCACTGACCTGGCTGCCCTGGTTGTTGGTCGACGCCGTACGGCCGTCGATGCTGCCCGGGTCGTACGACAGGGACACCGAAGGAGCCGGGCCCGCTGCCGCGGGCGGCACCGACATGCCGTAGGACCAGGTGAAAGCTCCCGACGATCCGCCTGTCTCCCAAGTCGACGCGGGAGAGAGAGGGTTCGCGGTGCAGTTGCAGTCACCCGGAGCCTGGCGCCGAGGCGGTCCTGCTTGGCGTGTGGGTCTCGAACACCAAATCGTGACGGGACAAACTCAGCCAGGAACAGTGCGACGCGCGCGTGCGATGCCTGGGAATGGGCCTGCTATTCCAGCCTGCATTTGACCACGCCGGCGAAGCGCTGCACAATCCCGGCCACAACTCCTCACTGCCGTGGGGTAGTTGCGGGCACACCCGGGTCGGGGCCGCCATTCACCTCGGTCGGCGCCGCCGGGATCCGGCTGAAATTCGGGAACGGGTAATCCTGCGACCGGACGGTGCCAGGCCGGGTGGCGCGCCACGTCAGCGGCCGGTATGGGTGCCGTGGTTTTGGGATTGCCGTCCTGCCGGCCAGAGCACCACGCCGGCGAGGCGTCCGGCGGTGCGGAGCACACGCACGTGGCTCGGACCAGGTCGGATGAGGTGACCGGCCAGAAGAGGGTGATGGCGCGGATCACTTCGGTGAGCGGGTCGAGGCCGGCCCCACAGGTGGCTCCTTCGGGACGGGACACACGCAATTCCTGACGGTCCACGTCGCGCTGGCAGTGTCACGGCGGCGTGCGGGCGACGCGTGTCGCCAATGAGACATGTCGCATCTGCGACACCCAGTACTAGTGACGATTCAGGCTCTATTAGCCAATCCTTTCGGAGGGTTTTACCTCTGGCTGTGCGCATGGTGTTCTGCAGCGCGGTAATCGCCTGCACAGCGGCCGCATATGGCCTATCCACGCCGTCAGTTCCAACCGGACAGGGCCCAACGCCCCCCTGCCCAGGCTGTTCGCCGGCCGCCATCCAGTGGCGCCGCAGAAGGAGTCCGAGTGAGACGATCCCCTCGCAAGTCGGTCGCAGGCGCGCTGATAGCCGGCGCCACGGTGCTCGCTGTCACCGCGTCGTCCGGCACCGCGATGGCCGATACGCCCCAGACACACGCCCGTGCCGTCCGGGTCCAGCCCCGGGCAGGCGCACTGCCCGTCCAGCTCTCGGCCGCGGAGCAGGCGAGGCTCCTCGGATCGGCTCTGGCGGGCCGAGCGGCCACCGCCCGGTCCCTGCACCTGGGGACGCAGGAGCAGCTGGTCCCCAAGTCGGTCGTCAAGGACGCCGACGGCTCCGTGCACACCCGCTACGAGCGCACCTTCGCGGGACTGCCGGTCCTCGGCGGCGACTTGGTCGTGCACACGGCCGCCGACGGGACCTCGAAAGGGGCCGACAAGGCCACCGACACGCGCATCAGTGTGCCGAGCACCACCGCGACCCGTTCCGCCGCTTCGGCGAAAACCCTCGCGATCGGCCGTGCCAAGGCCAAAGGGGCCACCAGCCCGACGGTGACCAGCTCCCGCAAGGTGGTCTGGGCGGCCTCCGGAGCCCCGGTCCTGGCCTGGGAGTCCGTTGTCGGCGGTCTGCAGGACGACGGCACCCCGAGCCGGCTGCACGTCATCTCGGATGCCAAGACCGGTGCCAAGCTGTTCGAGTTTCAGGGGATCGAGACCGGCGTCGGCAACAGTGAGTACAGCGGCAAGGTCACCTTGGGGACCACGTTGTCGGGCTCGACGTACAGCATGACCGACACCACCCGTGGCGGCCACAAGACGTACGACCTGAGCCACGGCGACTCGGGTACCGGCACGCTGTTCACCAACTCCACCGACACCTGGGGCGACGGCTCGCCGTCCAACGCCGAGACCGCCGGTGTGGACGCCGCCTACGGCGCCCAGGTCACCTGGGACTTCTACAAGAACGTGATGGGCCGCAACGGAATCCGCAACGACGGTGCCGCTGCCTACTCCCGCACCCACTACGGCGTCGCCTACAACAACGCCTTCTGGGACGACGAGTGCTTCTGCATGACGTACGGTGACGGCGACGGCGACAAGCACCCGCTGACCTCGCTCGACGTAGCCGGCCACGAGATGAGTCACGGCGTCACCGCCGCCACCGCGGGTCTGGTGTACGGGGATGAGTCCGGCGGTCTCAACGAGGCGACCTCGGACATCTTCGGCACGTCGGTCGAGTTCTACGCCGGCAACGCGAACGATGTCGGCGACTACCTCATCGGCGAGAGGATCGACCTCTACGGTGACGGCACCCCGCTGCGCTACCAGGACAAGCCCTCGCGGGACGGCGTTTCGCCGGACAACTGGTCCCCCGGCCTCGGCAACTTGGACGTGCACTACTCGTCCGGCCCGGCGAACCACTTCTTCTACCTGCTGTCCGAGGGAAGCGGCGCGAAGGTGATCAACGGCGTCAGCTACAACAGCCCCACCTCCGACGGTGTGGCGGTGCCCGGCATCGGCCGGGAGAACGCCGCCAAGCTCTGGTACAAGGCCCTGACCGAGCGCTTCACCTCCACCACCGACTACTCGGGCGCCCGTACCCAGACCCTCCAGGCCGCCGCCGACCTGTGGGGGGCCGGCAGCGCCACCTACAACACGGTCGCCGACACCTGGGCCGCCATCGGCGTCGCCGCCCGCGTCACGGTCACCAAGCCCGCGGACCAGAACACCGTCGTCAAGACCCCCGTGAGCCTGCAGGTGCAGGCCGGCAGCAACAACCCGGGAGCACTGACATACTCCGCCACCGGCCTGCCGACGGGCCTGTCGATCAACGCGACCACGGGCCTGATCTCCGGCACCCCGACCGCCGTCGGCCTCAGCACCGTGACGGTCAAGGCCAAGGACTCCTCCAAGGTCACCGGCTCGGCGACCTTCGGCTGGGGGGTCTCCACCGCCGGCGGCAACGTCTTCACGAACACCACCGACGTGCCGGTGCCGGACGCCGGCGCGGCCGTGTACTCCGCCATCAAGGTCTCCGGTCGGGCGGGTAACGCGCCGAGCACCCTGGCGGTCGGCGTCAACATCGTGCACCCCTACCGCGGTGACCTGGTCGTCGACCTGGTCGCCCCGGACGGCAGCCTCTACCACCTGAAGAAGTCCAACGGTTTCGACTCGGCGGCCAATGTCATCGCCACCTACACCGTCAATGCCTCCGGTGAGACCGCCAGCGGGACTTGGAAGCTGAAGGTCCAGGACGCTTACCACCTGGACAGCGGCCACATCAACAGCTGGAAGCTCACCTTCTAGACGGTGCCCCTCCCCCAGCCGGACAGTGCCCGTGATCGCGGCCCGATCACCCCAGCCATACGAGAGGTATCTGACTGATGTCCACAACCCGCCCGGCGGCGGCGATAGCAACGGGATTGATGCTGGTCGCCGTAGCCGTGCCGGCAGCGTTCGCGGCGCAGCCGGACCGCGCCAAGACCGCCACGCCGTCCACCGCCCCGCCCGCCGCCGCACCGACGGCCCACTCCGCGACCGTGCGGCTGGTGACCGGTGATCAGGTCACGGTGACGACGCTGCCCGGCGGCCGGCACACCGCGTCGGTGCAGCCCGGACCCGGGCGCGAGCACATTCCCTTCCGAACGCTGGAGGGGGACGACAAGGCACTGACCGTGATGCCGTTCGACGCCCAGGGTCTGGTGTCCGCGGGCACCCTGGACCGGCGGCTGTTCGATGTGACGGCCCTGATCGCCGATGGCTATGACGAGGCCCACTCCACCGCGTTGCCGCTGATCGTCTCCTCGCGGCCGGTGCCGTCACGGGTCGGAGCCAGGGTCACCGCGCAGGCGTCGAAGGCCGCCACCGCCACTGCCGACCGGCTCGTGGCGCTCAAGGCGGCCGCGGCGCCCTTCCGCAAGCTGGAGAGCATCCACGCGCAATCGATGCGTGTCGCCGACCACGACCTGGGGAAGTTCTGGAAGACGCTGAACCCCGGCGGATCGTCGGACGCCGCCCGTGCGGCGGTCACCCCGCGGATCTCGCTCGACGGCAAGGTGAAGGCGCTGCTGGACCGCAGCACCGCGCAGATCAACGCCCCCACCGCGTGGAAGGCGGGCTACGAGGGCCAGGGCGTCAAGGTGGCCGTGTTGGACACCGGTGCCGACGCGAGCCATCCCGACCTCGCCGGGCGCATCGCGGAGGCCAAGGACTTCTCCGGCAGTGGGAACACCGGTGACCACTTCGGGCACGGCACGCACGTCGCCTCGATCGTCGGCGGCAGCGGCGCGGCGTCCGGCGGGACCCGCAAGGGTGTCGCGCCCAAGGCCGACCTGCTGATCGGCAAGGTGCTGGACGACAGCGGATCCGGCGACGAGTCGGGCATCATCGCCGGCATGGAGTGGGCGACCGCCGAGCACGCCAAGGTCGTCAACATGAGCCTCGGCGCGTCCATCGAGACCGACGGCACCGACCCGCTGAGCGAGGCCGTCAACACCCTGACCGACTCCACCGGCACGCTGTTCGTCGTCGCGGCGGGCAACGACGGCCCAGGGGCGTCCACCGTCGGCACGCCGGGAGCGGCCGACTCCGCGCTGACCGTGGGGGCCGTCGACCGCGACGACTCGCTCGCTCCGTTCTCCAGCCGCGGCCCGCGCTTCGGCGACGGGGCGGTCAAGCCCGACGTGACCGCCCCCGGGGTCGGCATCGTCGCCGCCCGCGCGGCCGGTACCACCCTGGGCGACCCGGTCGACGCCAACTACATCGCGCTGTCCGGGACCTCCATGGCCACCCCGCACGTCGCCGGCGCTGCCGCCCTTTTGGCCCAGCAGCACCCCGACTGGCAGGCGCAGCAGCTCAAGGACGCCCTGACCAGCACCGCTCACACGGTTCCTGGCACCAAGGTGAGCGAGCAGGGCGGCGGTCGCATCGACCTGGCGGCGGCCATCGGTCCGGTCACGGCCACCGGCTCCGTCACTCTCGCCCCGCTCCAGATCGGCGGCGCCGCGGGACAGCAGCAGGCGGCCACCCTTCACTACACCAACACAGGTGACCACCCGATCATCCTCTCCCTGGCGGCCGACCTGGCCACCGAATCCGGGAAGGCGCTCCCTGCCGGAGTGGTCAGCCTGGGCTCCGACACCGTGCAACTCGCCGCCGGCGCCACCGCCGACGTGCCGCTGCGCACCGACGCGGCGCACGCCATCCGCGGCGGCTTCTACGGCTACGTCACCGCGAAGTCCGCGACCGGCGAAGTGGTGGCGCACACCACGGTCTCCCTCGTGGTGCACGCCCCGCAACACCGGCTGACCGTGGTCGTCCGGGACCGTAACGGCAAGGTCGTGCCCGGCGCGCTGCCGAACATCTGGAGCCCCGCCGGCTGGGCGCAGTACACCGACAGGGACGCGGCGGTCGCCGTCCTGGAAGAAGGCACGTACTACCTCAACTCCGGCTTCTACGACACGACGTCGGACGGCGACCAGGTGGGCGACATCGTCGTCCCCGAAGTGAAGGTCACCAAGGACATGACGGTGACGCTGAACGCCGCCGATGTCACCGAAGTGAAGATCCGCACACCCCGGCCCGCCGAGCAGCACGGCGTCATCAGCACCATGCTGCACCGCGAGATCGACGGTCACGGCCTGCTCCAGGGCGCCCTGTACTTCGACACCGTCAATCACCTCTACATCAGCCCCACCGCTCCGGTCACCGACGGCGCCTTCGAGTACCACTCGCGCTGGCAGATGGTGGCCCCGCAGCTGCGGGCGAAAATTTCCGGCAGCTCGCAGGGATTCACCCCGTACTACGAGCCGCTCTCCCCGGTCTTCGGGGACCGGGGCGCACGGCTGACCGCCGTGGACGCCGGGTCCGTGACGGCGCCCAAACTCGGCAACGTGCGCGGCAAGTTGGCCGTGGCCCGGTACGTGTGGCCCACGGGCGACTACGCCGGCTTCTCACGGCTCGCGGCGGCGGCCGGGGCCAAGGCGGTGCTTTTCGCCTGGGACCCGGCCGGGGGCGCCGCCTGGACCAGGTGGCAGCCGGACGGTGACCGGTTGGAGCTGCCCTCGATGCGGACCAACTGGAAGAACGGGGGCGCCCTGCTGGATCGCATCAAGAAGGGCACCACGACGCTGGAGTTCTCCGGCACGGTGAACAGCCCGTATCTGTACGACGTGATGCCGGTCTCGAAGGGCTCCATCCCCCAGCAGATGGTCTACACCGTCTCGGATCGAAACACCGCGCAGGTCAGCGCCACGTACACCCGCACCGGCGACTCGGCCTGGGCGAGTGAGCAGCGGTTCGCATGGCGGCCGTACGAGGACACGGCGTGGAACCAGTACAGCCGCTACGTGCCGGTGGGCCAGACCCGCGTCGAGTACGTGAGCAGCGCCGAGGACACGCTGTGGAACCACATGGTGCACCACAACGTCGTCTGGATCCCCGACTTCGCCTTGCAGGCCGGGTCGCACGACTCCCCGCACACCTACCGGCCCGGCCAGCACGCCACGGAGCGATGGTTCGGAGCGGTGGTCCGACCGTCGATCCCGCGCGGCTTCGCCATGAAGTCGGTGCGCAACGGCGACACCCTGTCGGTGTACGTGCCGGAGTTCAACGACTCCGGCACTGGTCACTGGTCGTTCTCCGAGCTGCCGTCCTTCGGCGGCGGTGTCGGTGACGCCACCGTGAACGACAGCGGGCCCTTCCCGGTGCCCGACACGGCCACAGCGGTGCTGTACCGCAATGGGAAGCAGATCGCCACGTCCGACAACGGCGCCTGGGGCAACATGGAGGTGCCCCCGGGCAAGGCCACATACGCTCTGGACCTGACGACGGCCCGCGAATCGGACGACTGGCACTTCGCCACCGACGCGCACACGTCGTGGACGTTCCACTCGGACACCACGGCAGGCGCGACCATGCTGCCGCTGCTCCAGCTCGACTACAACGTACCGGTCAACGCCCAGAACGCGGTGAGCCGGGCGCGCATGCACACGCTCGGTGTCAACGTCCGTATGCAGGACGGCATGTCCGCTCCGCGGGGGGTGAAGCTGAAGGTCGAGGCGTCCTTCGAGGACGGGAAGAACTGGACGACGGTGCACACGGCGCGGCGCGGCAGCGACGGGCAGTTC
This sequence comes from Streptomyces sp. RPA4-2, assembly GCF_012273515.2. Classification (NCBI taxonomy): domain Bacteria; kingdom Bacillati; phylum Actinomycetota; class Actinomycetes; order Kitasatosporales; family Streptomycetaceae; genus Streptomyces; species Streptomyces sp. RPA4-2. Next base: position 9,297,681 of record NZ_CP050975.2, on the reverse strand, counting down.
ATCGCCAACCTGCAGCGGCCGTCGTACATTCACGGCGACGCGTACGTGACCCTGCGGGTGACCGCAACGGACGCGGCCGGCAACAGTGTCCAGCAGACCGTGGTCCGCGCGTTCCTGCAGCCCGGCCCCAAGTGATCCACCGACAAACACCGGTGACGTGCATCGTCCCGGCCTGAGCGAGGCGGGTGCCAGGGTCTTCGGACCCTGGCACCCGCCGCGTCGTCCGGCGACGCCCAGGATGCTCGGCGAGACCACTCCGGCGCGTCGAAAGTCTGGGCGGAGGCACGGGCCAGGGGTTTCCAATTGGTGAGCTGTCTTCCGGCCGTCTGGCCACCACGTAGTCGTGAAACTCGTCCTGGACCAGGTCGGCGTTGACCCACCGTCCGCGTGCCGCTCCACTGATGTCTTCGGCGGCTGCGAGGGCGGCAAGCGGGTCGTCGAGAGTCGCGACGAGGCGACCGAACTCCTCTTCCTCGTCGTCGGTGCAGGTCCCAGCTCGACGAGTTCGAGAACGACGACCGGAGCCGCGGAGTCAGCCGTACGACGTTCCTCCGACTCACGGAGGTGCTGAGCCTCAGTGGCTCCCCACGCGATGATCTGGGCCGACTGCTGATCAGGACCGGCTCGGAGGAATACGCTGCACCCCTATGGCGAATCGTGTGAGGGACGACCAGGTGCCTCCTACCGCCGCTGATCTGCCCGACCCGCGATGGACACTCACCCAGACCAACTGGGCAGCCCTGAACCATGCCTATGGACTGGCGACGGACGCACCCAAGATGCTGGTAGCGCTGCTGGACACAGATCAGACCGCGCGGACGAAGGCCCTTGGCTACGTTCACGGCATCCTGCACCACCAGAACACGATCTATGAGGCAACAGTCCCCACGGCGCTCTACGCGGCCGCGATCCTGACCGACCCGCGAGCGACACTCCCGGTCGACAAGTACCGCCGAGACGCCCCCGGCTGTATGCGGGCCGAACTACTGGCCTGGATCGGCTCGGTCGCCGGCGAGGTCACCGACGCGGTCGATACCGCGAGCCGCCGACACGGGTTCCCTCTCGACGACTATCCGCCGGCCGTCGCCATACGACAGACCCGACAGCAGTTGTTCTCAGCCGCGTTCGCCTTCGTCGACGACGTCGACCGGCATGTGAGCGAAGCGGCGATCGCAGCATGCATCCCGCTCCTGGATGACGCGGAGTTGCTGCCCTACCGAGCGACGTTGGTACCCCCGCTCTGCGAGGTACTCGGAACCAGCGAGCGCTGGCAGCGCCGCGAACGGGCCATCGACGCACTCGACGCATGGGGTGAGGACTCCTGTGGACTGGAAGGCCAGCGGAATCCCTTCCTCTTCTGCGACAGCGACCCGTCGACGGACAGCTCCCCCTGGCTCACAGAGGACGTAGGCATCGACATCGTCCGGTGAGACGTTGCGCAGCTGCACTGGCTCCTCCTCGGTTTCAAGGGGATGGTTCCACGGTCCGGAAGCACATCACCAGCGGCCAGGTCGGCGCGGGTTGGCAGTCGGACTCGCTGACGTACTGCGGGCCGGTGCCCCATCCGCGGCCCGCCGCGGGTGGTCTCTCAACAGTCGTAGCGGTGGGTGTACGGGGTGTCCGGGCAGGCGCGGCAGACGAAGAAGTACATACCGCCGAGGTCGCCCAGGTCCATGCCGTGACCGAACACATCGAGGACATCTGGATCGGCCTCGGCCTGCCAGGACGGTACCGCGGGCCCGCCTTGGCGCGCCCGGTCGTCCAGGGGAAGCCAACGGCCCCTGCCTGGCTCGCTCGCCGTGACGCTGAGCAGGTGATCCATGTGGGTACCGCAGCCCGTGCAGTCGGGCCAGTCGGGTGGTTGGGTCCACCCCGGGTAGCCGCCGACCTTGCTCTGCCGTGTGGTGGCCACCTCGCAGTAGTCGTAGCCCCGTTCCTCCTCCATCACCTCGAACCGCTCCCTGAGCAGCTCGCTTAGCTCGTCCGGCAGGTCCCAGTTCGGGTACTCCACGGCCGGTGTGGGGGACACCGTGCACGGGCGGGGCAGGTAGTCCTCCTCGACGGTGTGCGGGCGGGGTGGGTCCTCTGCAACGGCGCCTTCGGCTGTCAGCACTGTGCTGCGCCAGTGCAGTCGGGGGTTGGCCGCGTACTGCCCGTCGTGATGGACGAGCGGGCACCACAGGATCTGCAACAGGTCGGTGCCGAGGGGAAAGACAAGGCCGGGCACATCGCGGGCGTAGAGCTGGAGCACCGGGAGCATCGCAACCGGCTCGGGCCCGACAGGCGCGGCGAGCGGCTTGTAGTGGTCCGCTTCGGTGCACATCGGCCAGGGCTCGTCGGCTGGCCACAGCAACGGACCGCCGATGGAGCTGTCATGTGGACCCGGCTGTCCGGCCCGGGGATACAGGAGAGTGACCTCGCGAGCGGTACCGGTCAGCTCCGGAAAGGTGGCCTCGACGTCGAACGGCATCGGCGCCAGCGCCCGGGGTCCGGCCGGCCGGCCGTACTCGGTGTCCTGCTGCGTATGTCCTGACGGCATGAGTCCCCCGGTTGCCGAGTAGTCGTCCGGCGCCGACCCTAGCCCCCGCCTCCGACAGCCGACGGATCCGGCCCCGCCTCCCGCTGCACGACGCGGGTCCTCCCCGCACACGCCGATCAGACCCGGGCTGTCGGCGCAGGTGGGGAGCACGCCGAGCCGAGGTCGCATCCCCATCCAGGTGCTTCGGGACGAAGAAGTCCCCTCGCCAAGGAGTGGCGGGAGGGGGCGGTGCACTGGCGCGGCCGCCCTACGACGATGCCGGCGTAGTTCGCATGCGTGTGCATGCTGCCCGCATGGTAGGTGAGCAGATCGTGCGGGGCTCGCTGTCAGTCGTGCCCTGTACGGTCCCGCCCATGGCTGAGAGACCAACCACAAGCTGGCGTCACGGCATAGCTCACGAAGCCGAGGAGCTTGCCGCCGGCACGCTTGATCCCGACTGCGCGTGCATGGCAGGACTGTTCCCTGAGGAGCTACTCGCCGCGATCGATGCCGTCCTCGACACCTTCGAGGGCGACTTTCCTGGACTTGCCGAAGCCAGTGACACGCAGATCCTTGCCATGGTGGAACGCGTCGTCCTGGCCCTGAACACGGTGAACGAAGCCCACAACGGTGGCGCCTTCGAGACCGACGAGCGTGAGCAGTTGTGCGACTACATCGACACGTCGCTCACCGAGCACGGTGTCGACGTAGTCGCGCTGACAGCTCGCCACGGGCTGGGGCGGTACCAGCTCGCGGACAAGTGGCGGAAGTGGTAGATCCGTTCTCCAACGCGTGCCACTGAACATCGCACCGCTCCGCACCACAAGCGCACCAGATCTGGCGGGGAACAGCGGGGAATCACGGTGAAACCACGCTGGCCCAACGAGGCCGTGTCACAGCCGCCCGAACAGGCCAGCGCCCGGATCGGCCACAAAGGCCCGCGGCTTCCCAAGCTGCGGTTCCCGATCTACCGGCGCTGACAGTCCCGTGCGCTTCAGCGTGCCGGGGTCATTGCCGGGAGTCCGCGGTCCGACGCGGACCGCACACTCCCGGACGGCGAGAGCTCCAGGGAACGCGGGGCGGTCAGCCTGTCGTCCGCGCCTCCAGCATTTTCCTGGCCTCGGCGACCGTCGCCGCGTCGGTGACGAAGTGGGTGTCCTGCTCGGCGGACGCGCTGGAGGCGCCGAGGGGGATCCACGCGCCACCGCGTCGGGGTTCGGCGCGGCGCTTCGCCGAGAGGTGGACGGCGGCCACGCCGGCGGCGGTCAACGCCGGGATGTCGGCGGGGCGTACACCGCCGCCAGCCATCACCTGCACACCGGGCGCGATGTCGACCATGGCGGTGAGCCGGGTCAGCCCCTGCCCGGCAGCCGGGGCGCCGCCGGAGGTGAGCACCCTGGTGAGCCCCAGGGCGGGCAGCAGCGCGGCGGTGGCGACCGGATCCGCGGACACGTCGATCGCGCGGTGCAGCGTCACCTCGACAGGGCGCCCCGTGCCGTGAGCCGCCGCGGCGAGGCGGGCGACGGCAGCGGTGTCGAGGCTGCCGTCGGCGGTGAGCGCCCCGACCACCACGCCGGAGGCTCCGGAGGCGATCACGGTCCGCACCTCGGCGACCATCAGGGCGGTCTCCTCGGCGTCGTAGACGAAGTCGCCCGGTCGGCAGCGGACCAGCACCTGAACCGGCAGGCCTACGGCGGCGACCGCCTCGACCAGGGCGGCGGACGGGGTCAGACCGCCCAGTTCCAGACCGGTGCAGAGTTCGACGCGATCGGCTCCGTGGTCGAGGGCGACACGGGCGCCGGCCGGTGAGGTGACGGCGATCTCCAGTGCGGGCCGCGGTGCCCGTCCCGCCGGGTCGCGCTGCCCGCGTCCGGGAACCTCGACAGTGGCCGCCGGTGCGGGGACCGGGCCCGCACCACCGATCCGGGACGGGGTGAGAGGCCGGCTGGTGCGCTCGCTCACTCGTCGTCCCCGGTCAGCGGCTGCTCGGAAGCCGGGATGATACGGGCCGTCAGGTCCGGGGCGGCCATGTCACGGTCGAAGGGGAACATCGGGCGGCGGATACGACGGTGACCGAGGCGCACCAGGTCCTGGTCGACGCCACCGGGGGTGAGGGCCATCTTCCAGCCGACCGACATGTCGAACAGCTCGGGCTCCAGGTAACCGATCTTGACGATCACGATGTCGGCGGAACGCGGCGCGAGGTCGAGGTCGGTGAAGTCGTGCTCGTGGTGGTACGGCTTGCGCAGCCTGGTGAGGATCGCGTACACGCCGCCGACGCGGATGACGACCTCGGTCTCGGCGTCCCGGTCACCGTGCCGGATCGCGTGGACCACGCCGGTGAGGGTGACGGGACCGGCGTGCCGGTCGTCGACCTCCGCGCCGGCGGTGACGGTGACGGTGGCGCCGATGCCCGCAGCGACGGCGGTCTCGATCGCGGCGGGAGCGGGCACCGAGGCGTAGATGACGGTCGGCCCGTCCTCCTTCTGGAACTCGGGACGTTCCAGCAGTCGGGTCAGGCCCCAGGTGACGTCGCCGGCGCCTCCCGCGGTGGGGTTGTCGCCTGTGTCGCTGATGAAGTAGGGCCGCTGGTCGGAGGCCAGGGCCTCGTCGAGGAGTTCGTCATAGGTGCCGGTCGGGGCGACGAAGTCGAAGTCGTGGCGGGCCTCCCAGAAGCCCCGGGCGAGGCGTTCGGCCCCGGCCGAGACCGCCGCCGTGTCGTCGCCGGTGACGACCACGACGGCGCGGTTGCGGGGCTCGTCCGCCCATGCGTACCCGACCCAGATGGCGGCGTCCGTCACGCCGTCGGTGGCCTCGACCTCGTCGACCGCCGCGTACACGCTCTTCGCGGGTTCGATCCGGGTGGAGGTCTGCTCGCCGGCCAGCAGCACGGGGACCGGCACCCACGCCTTGACCGGGCGAGGGCTGCCGGAGACCAGCAGTTCGACCAGGTTGCGCACGGCGCGCTCCTTGGTCTCCATGTGGTCCTCGTGCGGGGCCATCCGGTAGCAGGTGATCAGGTCGCTGCGGTGGGCGAGTTCGCGGGAGACGTTGCCGTGCAGGTCCATCGAGGTGGAGACGATCACGTCCGGGCCGAGGGTGGCGCGAATGCGCTCCAGTAGTGCGGCCTCGGCGTCGTCGATCCCCTCCACGGTCATGGCGCCGTGGATGTCGTACCAGAGACCGCCCAGCCGGGGCAGCGCGGCGAGACGTTCGATGAGTTCGTCGGTGAGCGCGGTCCAGGCGGCGGCGGTGACGGTGCCGCCGGGCAGCGACTTGCCGACCAGGGCGCCGTGCCATTCGGCGGCTTCGCGCAGTTCCTCGCCCGGGGCGAGGAAGGGGTATCGGTCGAACACCCCGGCACCGCGCGAGGGATGGAAGGCGGGCGCGTCGGTGCGGGCGGGAGAGAAGGTCGAGGACTCGATGCCGAGGCCGGCGACGGCGATGACGGGGCGGGCGACGGCGGTGCGGGTGTGCGTCATGGCTCCTCGTGCGGGGTGATGCGGAGTGGGTGGTGCGGGTGGTGCGGGAGATTTTTTCCGTGAGGCTCGGACTGCTGCCCGGGATCCGGTCTCCGGCCACGGGCGGGTCCCTGGCCCCGGGCCCCGGACTTTCTTCGCTTCCTTCAGGACTTCGTTTCCGGCACGGGGCAAGTTGCCGGACGGCTCCGGTTGTCGGACGGCTTCGGCGTCGTCGGACGTTGTCCGGGACGGGAGTTCGCCCGGGGCGGGACGTGGTGAGCGGCGTCAGCCGCTTCTTGGGGGCGTGAGGGTGTGGAACCGGTCCGCGCCGGTGCCGCCGGCATCGCCCAGAGCGCGGGCCAGGGCGCGCTGCAGGGCGAAGAGCCCGACTCCGGCCAGTCCCGCGTCGGCGCCGAGTACGGCCCGCTCGATGGTGAGGTGTTCGGTCACCAGCGGGTGGCAGCTGTCGTAGAGCCGGCTGCGCACCGCGGCGACGAACGGTTCGAGGGTGGAGAGGATGCCGCCGAGATAGACGGCGTCCGGGTTGAAGAAGTTGACGTTGGCGGCGAGCACTTGGCCGAGGTGCTCGCCGGCCCGGCGGACGGCGCGGGTGGCTTCCGGGTCCGCGTCGGTGGCGAGCTGGACGACGTCCTCGGTGCTGGTGACGTCCAGACCGCGTTCGCGCAGGATGCGGACGAGCGCGGCGCCGGACGCCACGGTCTCCAGGCAGCCGGTGTTGCCGCAGGAGCAGGGGATGTCGGCGCCGCTGTCGATACGGATGTGGGTGATGTCACCGGCGGCGCCGGTGGCACCCCGGTAGAGGTGGCCGTCGATGATGACGCCGGCGCCGATCGCCGAGCCGATCTTCACCGTGATCGTCCGTCGGTGCTCGGCGGGCCTGACGCTCTGCTCGCCGACCGCCATGCAGTTGGCGTCGTTGTCGACGACGGCCGGGACCCCGAAGCGCTCCTCCAGCCAGGAAGCGACCGGGAAGCGGTTCCAGCCGGGCATCCGGGACGGCAGGACGACGGCGCCTGCGGCCACGTCCACCGGCCCCGGCAGGGAGAGTCCGACGCCCCGGAGCCGGTCGCGTCCACGCTGCTCGGCGAGGGACTCCAAGTGCTCGGCGAGTCTCGGCAGGGCGGCCTCGGGACCGTCGGCGATCTCGAAGGAGACGTTGGCGACGTCGCGGACACCGTTGCCCGGGAGCACCACACCGATCCGGGCGTGGCGGCCGCCGACGTCGGCGGCGACGGCGTACTCGTCGGTGCTGCCTGCCCTGAGCACCCTGCGGGGGCGGCCTCCGGTCGAGGACTGGGTGCCCTCCTCGGCGATGAGCCCGCGCTCGACCAGCTCGGCCACGGTGAGGGAGATGGTGGAGGGGGCCGTGCCGAGGAGTTGCGCGAGTTCGGCGCGGGACGACGCCTGTCCTGATGCGACGAGTTCGAGGACCCGCGTGGCGAGGGTCGCGCTCTTCGACGCGGTGCCCTTCGGGGAGACGCCCTTGGTGCCCTTGCGGTCCCGTGCACTTATTTCAGTCATGTACGAAGTAACTTCCGCGGTGTTGGGTGTGCCGGAGACAGTACGCCCGATACTGCCGCCGGGGAACGGTTTCGCGAAGAAAGGCGAAGAAACGCGAAGGAAGGCGAAGGAAGGGGAGAGCGTCAATGCAGAGTCAATTCCACTCAAACCATGACATAGCAACCACTTGAGATACCTGGAGCGGACGCATCAGACTTTCTTCGAGATCGCAGTAACTTATTTGTTACTAAATCTTGTTTGTTTGTTCGGCGGGTCCGTCGTTGACTGTCGCCATACACAGCGCCGATCCCGCGGCGCCGGTTTTGGGTCCTCCCATGACGTTTGCGGGTCCTTTCAGTCTGAGGAGAGTCATGTTCCTTGATCACACGGTCGCCGGCCGCCGCTGGGCCCTCGTCGCGGGTGCCGCCGTCATCACCGGCGCGCTGGTCACCGGCTGTTCCGGCGGCGGTACCTCGTCCTCCGGTTCGGCGTCGTCGGACACGATCAACTACGCCCTCCCTGCGAACTTCACGCCGAACTGGATCCTCCCGATCGGCACCGCCTCGCACCTGAACACCAACAACTCCTCCATATCCCAGGCCGCCTGGGAGCCGCTGATCGCGTACGACGGCTCCACCGGCAAGGTCGGCTGGAACAAGGACAACTCCCTCGCCACCGAAGCGCAGTTCGCCCCGGACAGCAAGAGCGTGACGATCACCCTCGACCAGCGGCACTGGAGCGACGGCAAGCCGATCACCTCACGCGACGTGGAGTTCTGGTTCAACCTGGTCAAGGCCGACAAGGCGGACTGGGCCAGCTACAGCCCGGGCAAGGCGCCGGACAACTGGACCACCTTCAAGACGGTCGACGACACGCACTTCACGATCACCTTCGACAAGGCCTACAACCAGGAGTGGATGCTCGCCAACGAGCTGAGCATGATCCGCCCGATCCCGCAGCACGTCTGGGACAAGACCAGCGACTCGGGCGCCGTCTCCGACCTCGACCGCACCGCCGCCGGCGCCAAGCAGGTCTGGACGTACCTCAACAACGCCGCCAAGAAGATCTCCGGCTACGCGACCGACCCGCTGTGGAAGACGGTCAGCGGCCCGTACACCATCAAGTCGTTCTCCACCGCGGGCACGGTCGAGCTGACCGCCAACGCGAAGTACGACGGCGGCGGCAAGGCCAACATCAAGAACGTCAATCTGCTGCCGTTCACCACCACCGACGCCGAGGAGAACGCCCTCCGCGCCGGCACCGTCGACTACGGCTACATCAACGCCACGGACCTGGGCCAGGAGTCGGCCTTCAAGGCCAAGGGCTACTCGGTGAAGCCGTGGAGCGGCTGGGCGATCACCTACATGCCGTACAACTTCAACAACCCCGCCATGGGCCCGGTGTTCAAGCAGCTGTACGCCCGCCAGGCGATCCAGATGTCGGTGGACCAGACCACCCTCTCCAAGGTGGTCTTCAACGGCAGCGCCGTCTCCACCTACGGCCCGATTCCGCAGGGCCAGGAGTCGTCCTTCGTCTCCTCCGAGCAGAAGAACAACCCGTACCCCTTCGACGCCGTCAAGGCCAAGAAGCTGCTCACCGACCACGGATGGACCGAGCAGGGCGGCACCATGGTGTGCAACGACCCCGGTACCGGAGCCAACCAGTGTGGCGCGGGCGTCGACAAGGGCACCAAGTTCGAGATGCAGGTGCTGTCCCAGTCCGGCTCGACCGTGACCGACAACATGATGAGTGCGCTGCAGTCGTCGTTCGCGAAGACCGGCATCAAGTTCGGCATCAAGACCGCCCCGGTCAACTCCGTCCTGTCGCAGGCCGGACAGTGCACCCCCGACAAGTCGGGCTGCAAGTGGCAGCTGTCCTTCTTCGGCACCGCGGGCAGCTGGTACTTCCCCGCCTACCCGAGCGGTGACTCGCTCTTCGCCACCGGCGGTGGCTCCAACTTCGGCAGCTACTCCAACCCCGAGGTCGACAAGCTGATCACCGAGACCACCACGTCCTCCTCGAACGAGGCGGTGCAGAAGTACAGCACCGCACTCGCCAAGGACCTCCCCGTGATCTGGCTGCCGGAGCCCGACTACCAGATCTCCGTGGTCAAGAACGGCCTCGGCGGCTTCGCCCAGGACTCGCTCGCCAACTTCCACCCCGCCATGTGGAAGTGGACCAAGTAAGCCCGGTCGGTGCCCGCGCGGGCCGACGACGTCCGGCCCCCCGGCCGGCCGTCCAAAGCCCGCGCGCACCCCTCGCGCACCCGCGTCACACCGACACCCGCGTCGCTGTGACGCCCCTGTCCAGGTGACGCCCGTGCGCGCCACAGAGACGAAGCGACCGGAAACCACATGAGCACTTCCTCGTATCTGATCAGACGCGTCCTCCAGGCCGTCGCGGTGATCGTCATCGTGACGATCGTCGTCTTCGGCCTGCTGCACGCCCTTCCCGGAGGCCCCGCACGCGGGATCCTCGGACCCCAGGCCACCGCACAGCAGATCGCCCGCTTCAACCACGAACAGGGCCTGGACAAGTCCCTGCCCGTGCAGTACTTCCACTACCTCGGCCAGCTGGTGCAGGGGGACCTCGGGACCTCGTACACCCTCAACGAGCCGGTCTCCCAGCTCATCGCCGAACGGCTGCCGAAGACTCTGGTCCTCACCCTGCTGTCGGCTCTCGTCGGCCTCGTCCTCGCGATACCGCTGGGCATGTGGCAGGCCGTGCGCCGCAACAAGGCGACTGACTACATCATCACCACGCTGAGCTTCATCGCCTACTCCACGCCCGTGTACTTCCTCGGGCTGATCCTGGTGCTGGTCTTCAGCCAGGAACTGGCGTGGTTCCCCTCGCAGGCTCCGCAGGGCGAGACCCTGGGCCAGGTGTTCTCCGACCCGCAGGCCCTGGTGCTGCCGGTCGTCGCGGGCGCGGCCTCCATGGTCGCGGTGTTCAGCCGGTACATGCGCGCGGCCACCCTGGAGAACCTCTCCGAGGACTACGTCCGCACCGCCAGGGCCGGCGGCTCCCGTTCCCGCGCCATCCTGGGGCGGCACGTGTTCCGTAACTCGCTGACGCCCGTGGTGGCCATGCTCGGCTACTACATCCCGGTGCTCTTCGGCGGTGCCCTGGTCGTCGAGCAGCTCTTCAACTACCCCGGCATGGGGCTGCTGTTCTGGACGGCGGCACAGTCCTCCGACTACCCGGTCCTCCTGGGCTGCGTCCTGGTGATCGCCGTCGCCACCGTCACCGGCACCCTGCTCGCCGACATCGTCCAGCGCATCATCGACCCCCGAGTGAAGGCAGGCCGGGCATGAGCGCCGTCATCCAGCCGGACACTTCCCCGGCGAAGGCCGCCGCTCCGCGTGAGGCCACCAGCGCACGGCTCGCCGTCCGCCGCTTCCTGCGCAACAGGCTGGCCGTCGTCGGACTCGCCGTCGTGGTCCTCTTCATCCTGTTCTGCTTCGCCGGTCCGCTCGTGTACTCCACCGACCAGACCCACACCATGCTCCAGCAGGTCAACCTCGCTCCCAACGGCGCCCACTGGCTGGGCACCGACGCCGTCGGCCACGACGAGCTGGGTCGGCTGATGTACGGCGGCAAGGTCTCGCTGATCGTCGGCCTCGCCGCGGGCGTCCTCGCCACCTGCATCGGCACGCTGTGGGGCGCAGCCGCCGGTTACGCGGGTGGCTGGATCGACGCCGTCATGATGCGGATCGTCGATGCCGGCATCGCGATCCCCGCGCTGTTCATCCTGTTGGTGGTCTCCGCCATCACCACGCCGGGCCTCCCCGGACTCGTCCTCATCCTGGGCCTGGTGTCCTGGCTGGTGCCGTCCCGGCTGGTCCGCGCCGAGACACTGACCCTGAAGAACCGGGACTACGTCCTGACCCTGCGTGCCATCGGCGGCACACACGCCCGGGCGATCCTTCGGCACATCCTGCCGAACTCGGTCTCGACCGTCATCGTCGCCGCGACCTTCCAGGTCGCCGACGCCATCCTGCTGGTCGCGTACGTCTCCTATCTGGGCATGGGAGTCCGGCCGCCGCAGACCGACTGGGGCGGCATGCTCTCCGCCGGTCTCACCGCCGCCTACTCCGGCTACTGGTGGCTCATCGTGCCGCCCGGCCTGGCCATCATCCTGGTGGTGTGGGCGTTCAACGCGATCGGGGACGGACTCCGCGACGCATTCGATGTGAGGGGACGCGGATGACCGCCACCACCAAGGGCTCCCCCGCCCGCGCCGCGGCACCCGGTCCGATCCTCGAACTCGCCGACCTCGGCGTCGTCTTCACCACCGAGACCGGCGAGGTACCCGCGGTCAAGGGCGTGTCCCTGCAGGTCCGACCGGGCGAGACGCTGGCTCTCGTCGGCGAGTCCGGCTCCGGCAAGTCGACGATCGCGCTCGCCGCGATGGGCCTGCTCACCGGGAACGCCCGCACCACCGGCAGCGCCGTCATCGACGGTACGGAGATCGTCGGCGCCTCGGAGAACGGCCTCGCGGCGCTGCGCGGCCAGACCGCCTCCATGGTGTTCCAGGAACCGGCCACCGCGCTCGACCCGCTCACCCGCGTCGGGAAGCAGATCGCCGAGGTGATCCGCAACCATCGCGAGGTGACCTCCAGGGACGCCGCCGCCGAGGCCGTCGACCTGCTGCGCCGGGTCGGCATCCCCGAGCCGGAGAAGCGTGCCCGCGCCTACCCGTTCCAGCTCTCCGGCGGACAGCGCCAGCGAGTCGTCATCGCCATGGCCATCGCCAACGAGCCCAGGCTGCTCATCGCCGATGAGCCGACCACCGCCCTCGACGTGACCGTGCAGGCCGAGATCCTCGACCTGCTGCGTCGGCTGGCCATCGAGACCGGCACCGGCGTGCTGCTCGTCACCCACAACATGGGCGTCGTCGCCGACTTCGCGGACCGGGTCGCGGTCATGTACCACGGGCAGATCGTGGAGACCGGGCCGGTCGAGGACGTCCTGCTGCGCCCCGCCCACGACTACACCCGGCGCCTGCTGGCCGCCGTGCCCCGACTGTCCGTCGCCGAGGCCGCGGACGCGACCGGCCTGCCCGCCACGACCGAGCCGGCCCCCACGCGCCGTCCGGCGGCCGAACCGTCCTCCCGGCCCGCCGGGTCCGACGGCCCCGAGGACCAACCGGTGGTCGAACTACGGGACATCAGCGTGGTGTTCGGCCGTGGCAAGGGCGCCGTGCACGCCCTCGACGGGGTGTCGTTCCGGGTCGGGGCGGCGGAGACCCTGGGTCTGGTCGGGGAATCCGGCTCCGGCAAGTCGACCGCCGCCCGGGTCGCGCTCGGCCTGATCCCACCCACGTCCGGCACCGTCTCCCTGTTCGGCGCCGACCTCGGCCGCACCCGCGCCCGGGCCCGCCGTGCGCTGCGCGCCGGCATCGGTGTCGTCCTCCAGGACCCGGTGGCCTCCCTCGACGCCCGGATGACCATCGGCGAGTGCATCGCCGAACCGCTCCGGATACACCGTCGCGACCTGTCCGCCAAGGACCGGCAAGCCAAGATCGCCGCCGTCCTCGACCAGGTACGGCTGTCACGCGAAGTCGCCCGGCGCACGCCCCGCGAACTCTCCGGGGGACAGCGCCAGCGGGTCAGCCTGGCCCGCGCCCTGGTGCTGGAACCCCGGCTGCTGGTCGCGGACGAACCCACCAGCGCGCTCGACGTGAGCGTGCAGGAGGCGGTCCTGGAGGTGATCACCGAACTCCAGGGTGAACTGGGCTTCTCCTGTCTGTTCGTCTCCCACGACCTCGCGGTTGTTCAGCACTTCGCCCAGCGCGTCGTCGTGATGCGTGCCGGCCGGATCGAGGAGCAGGGCTCCACCGGGACGACCCTGTTGCATCCCGAGACCGACTACACCCGCCGTCTGCTGGCCGCCGTGCCGGTGCCCGACCCGGTGGTGCAGCGGGGCCGCAGGGCCGAGCGCCTGGCCGCTCTCGCGGTAAGCCGTACGGAGGCCCGGACGTGACCGGACCCCTTCTCTCCCCCCACACCCCCGACACCCCGCAGGAACCGGACATGCCCACCTCCCGCCGGCCGCTGTTCGCCTAAGCATCGACATCGGCGGCACCACCACCCAGGTGGTGGTCTGCTCCGACGACCTGACGGTCCTCGACCGTGCGGAGGCCGCCACCCCGGCGCGCGAGGGCGGCCGGGCCATGGTCGGCGCGGCGCTCGACGCGCTGGCCCCGCTGCTGGCCCGTACCCCGGGCCGCCTGGTGGGCGCCGGCATCGGCGCCGCCGGGGTGGTGGACTCCGCGAACGGCCGCATCCTGGTCGCCAGCGACTCCTTCCGCGGCTGGGCCGGCTTCGCCGTCACCTCCGCCGTCGAGGACGCCCTCGGCGTCCCGGCCTACCTGGACAACGACGTCAACGCCTTCCTCTACGGGGAGGTCTACGGCGGGGCGGTGCGCGGCGAGGCCGACGTCCTCGGCATGACCCTCGGGACCGGCGTCGGCGGCGCCCTGTGGACCAACGGCGCCCTGTACACGGGTCCGCACGGCGCGGCCGGCGAGATCGGGCACATCCCCGGATTCGGAGACCTGCCCTGTTCCTGCGGCGGCCGCGGCCACCTGGAGACGCTGGCCTCCGGCCGCTCCATCGGCGCTCGTTACGCCGACCGCACCGGTCACCGCCGCACCGCCCGTGAAGTCGCCGAGGCCGCTGTCCGAGGCGACGACGACGCTCTCGCGGTGTACCGCGCCGCGGGGGCGGGCGTCGCCCGTGCGATCGTGATCACGGCGGGAGTCGCCGATATCACCACGGTGGTCGTCGGCGGTGGCGTCAGCCGCGCGTGGCCCCTGCTGGAACCCTTCATCCTGTCCGCCCTCGCCGCCGACCCTCCGATCAGCGGTCACCCCGTCCGCCTGGTCCGGGCCGCCTTGGACTCCGACGCCGTCCCGGTCGGCGCCGCCGCCCGCGTCCGAGGCGAACTGGGCACGGGAGTGAAGGCAACGACGTAACGGCAGGACCACCGGCCCCGAACCCCGCGGGGCCCAACCCACGGACCACACCGGCATGATGGCCCGGGCGCGCGAGACCGACGGAGCGATCCACCGTCCGCGCACCCGGGCCGCTCATCTCCCACGCCCGGTTGTGCCAGGGCCGTTCCCGGCGGTGAAGCGGTCACGTGGTCAGTTCCTCCGCCGAGCGGACCGCCAGCCGCAGCACCGGCTCGGGGATCCTGGCTTCGCTCAGCGCGCTGCCGTCCCGGGCGGTGAGGCGGAAGGTGTGGGTCTCGCCCGGGAGGAGGGTGACCAGGGAGGTGTCGGACGTCAGGGCGTGCGCGGGGAGGCCCAGCGCGGCGGCCAGCCGGTCCGGGAAGACGCAGATGTCGCGCAGCACCGACTCCGCGGTCACTGTCAGGGCCAGCGCGCCGTCCGCGTAGGACGTGGTCACCGTGCGGGCGGGCGGAGGCGGGGTCAGGGCGCGATCCGGGCGGTAGGCCCAGGTGGTACGCGCACCGTCCGTTTCCACGATCAGCAGCTCGGAATGCGGGTCCGTCGGCGCCGCCACGACCGGGTCCAGCGGCAGGGTGAGCAGGCCGCTCGGCGGGCAGCTCACCTCAAGCCGGGTGCGGGCCAACTCCCGGCCGTCCAGCGAGATGCGGAACACCGACACTTGTGATGTCCAGTCTGCCGCCGAGTCGTTGACGAGTGTCAGAGCGAGGCCCGCGGTACCTGTCGGGTCGTGCGTCGGGCCGGGGCTCACGGGCTGCACGGTCGCCAGGCGCGGCGCGAAGGAGTGCCTGAGTGCGTACCAGAGGGGCTTCTCGATGCCGGCCACGTCGACCGCCGACCAACTGATCGCCGGCCAGCAGTCGTTGAGCTGCCACACCACCGTGCCCGCGCACCGCTTCCGCGACCGCAGCCATTCCACGCCCGCGGCGACCGCCCGGGCCTGCACCAACTGCGTGGCGAAGTGCCAGTCCGCGCCCTCCGCGGGAGTGGGCACGTGCGGCTGGAGGCCACGGGTCAGCTTGTGCATGCCGTCGATGGCCCGCAGGTGATGCCGGGTCAGCGACGAGGCGGGCCCGGGGTTCTCCCCGTCGAGCACCCGCTCGAGGGTCGTCCAGGCGGCGGGCCCGCACCATCCCATCTCGGCGACGAAGGAAGGATCGTGGTCCCGGTAGTGCGCGTAGTCCGCCTCGTTCCAGGCGTCCCACAGATGGCTCAGGCCGTGCGTGTCAGCGGCCGGGTCGGCGTCGAGGCTTCCGGACCAGGGCGAGTTGGGCACGTACGGGCGGGTCGGGTCGAGCCGGGCCAGCACGTCGGGCAGCACGTCCAGGTAGTAGTGCGCACCCCAGCCGCGTTCGCCGATCTGGTCCGCCCAGCCCCAGTGGTGGCGGCCGAGCACCGTCTCGTTGCCGCCGCACCACACCACCAGGCTCGGGTGCGGGGACATCCTGGCCACCGCCTGCTCGGCCTCCGCGGTGACCAGCGCCGCGGTCTCCTCGTCCTCGCAGTAGGCGGCGCAGGCGAAGAGGAAGTCGTGCCAGACCAGTAGGCCCCGCTCGTCGCAGGCGTCCAGAAAGTGCTCGTCGGCGAAATGGCCGCCGCCCCACACCCGCAGCAGGTTGGCGTTGCCGGCCACGGCCTGATCGATACGGGCGACGACGCGCTGCGGTGTCTCGCGGCTGGGCAGGGTGTCGTCGGGGATCCAGTTGTAGCCGCGGACCCGTACGGTGGAGCCGTTGACGACCAGGGCCCAGCGGGTGCCGAGCGCGTCCGGGGTCTCGTCCACGACGACCGAACGCAGTCCGACGCGTACCGCCGTCTCGTCCAGTACCGTGCCGTCCGAGGCGTCGAGGCGGGCGGTCAGCCGGTAGAGCGGCTGGGCGCCCAGGCCCACTGGCCACCAGGGTTCCGGGTTGGTGACGGCGAGCTTCAGCACCGCCTCCTCCCCCACGACCTGGCCGGTGGCGTTGCCGGCCGACCGACCGTCCGGGCCGGTCAGTTCGACCAGGACGCGGGCGCCTGCGGGGGCTTCGACCCGTACGTGCGCGGTGACTTCGGCGGTGCCGTGGTCGGCGGCGAGCCGGACCAGCGGGCGTATGTGGTCGATACGGCCCGCGTAGGTCTCCAGCCTGATGCCCCGCCAGATGCCGGCGGTGACGTAGTGCGGCCCCCAGTCCCAGCCGAAGTTGGCGGCCGTCTTGCGGATGTGGGCGTACGGCTCGTCGTAGGGCGAGGGCAACGGGCCGTGCGCGCGCTCGTGGGCGAGAGCGGCGTCCCAGGCGGAGTCGAAGCGCACCTCGATGGTGTTGTCGCCGGGGCCCAGTACGTCGTCCACGGGCCAGCGGTGGACGAGGTGCTGGTCGCGGGCGGCGGCGACGTGCCGACCGTTGACGTACACCTCGGCGACCGTGTCCAGGCCGTCGGCGACCAGGTCGGTACGGGTGCCGGGCACGGGCGTGAAGTCGAAGGAGCGGCGGTAGGACCACTGGGAGCGGCCCACCCAGTCCTGTGTCATCTCGCCGAGCCCCACGTCCGGGTCGGTCAGGTGGCCTGCGGCGAGCAGTGCGGTGTGCACCTCGCCGGGCACCTGGGCGGGCAGTGCGGCGTCCCGAACCGCGGCGGGCGTGTCGTCCGGGCCCGCCAGCCAGGTCAGCTGCCACTCGCCGCCGAGGTCGTGGCGGGTCGCGGGCGGCGTCGAGGCGTCGGCGGCGGTGCCGGTACCGGAGGCTGAGCCCGTACCGGAGCCGGTGCTGAGTTCAGTGCTGAGTGTCATCCCTTGACCGCTCCTGCGGTGAGTGCCTCTTGCATACGGCGGTTGGCGAGCGAGTAGGCGACGTACACCGGCAGAAGGGTCAGCACGGTGCCGGCGGTGAGCACGCCGAAGTCGGTCGAGTCGGAGATCAGGGTGGGCAGCGCGACCTGGGCGGTGCGGACGTCGGGTGCGGTGCCGGTGATGCTCAGCGAGAAGAGGTATTCGTTCCAGAAGGTGAGCAGTTGCAGGATCACCACGCTCACCACGCCGGGCATGGCGATCGGGATGAACACGTTGATCAGCACCCGCCAGTTGCCCGCGCCGTCCAGCGCCGCGGACTCCACCAGGGCGGGCGGCACGGTCTTCATGAACTGCGTGAGCAGCAGCACCGACAGCGGCAGCGCGCTCGCCGGCAGGAAGAGCATCTGGAACTCGCGCGTGTAGAACATGTGGATCTTGATCGCGAGGATCACGGTGGGGATCAGCGCCGCGAAGGGCGGGATCAGGAAGCCCACCGAGAAGGTGCCGGTGACCAGCCGGGAGAGCCGGTTGTCCAGCCGGGCCAGCGCGAAGGACGCGGGCAGCGCGAGGCCCAGCGTCAGCACGATCGCGACGGCGGAGATCAGCAGTGAGTTCAGCAGTGCCTGTCCGAGGTCCGCGGTCTGCCAGGCGGTGCGGAAGTTGTGCCACAGCCAGTGCTCGGGGAGTGCGAAGGGATGGTTGAAGATCTCGATGTTGGTCTTGAGCGCGCTCGCCGCGAGGTAGTAGAGGGGTGCGGCGAGCAGCAGGGCGTACAGCCAGGACAGCGGGACGGCGAGCGGTCCGGCGCTGCGTCGCCGGGAGCGCCGTACGAGACGGGCGTGTTCGTGGCCCTGCGCGTGGGCGCGGGAGAGCCAGGAGGTGGGGATGGTCATGAGATCTTCTCCAGGGGGCTGCGCAGCAGCGTGCGGATCAGGAGCATCCCGACGACGCCGATGAGCAGCAGGACGACACCGACGACCTGGCTGTAGCCGAGGTCGCTCTGCGAGAAGGCCTTCTCGTACACCAGGTAGGACAACGTGGTGGACGAGGTGCCGGGTCCGCCCTTGGTGAGCAGCAGGATCAGTGCGGCGGAGGTGAACAGTGTCCAGAGGAACTGGAGCATCGTCAGGGTGCGGACGTAGTCCTTCACCATCGGGAAGGCGACCTGCCACATGATGCGGAAGCGTCCGGCGCCATCGATCCTGGCCGCCTCGATCACGTCGCCGGGGACGCCGGCCAGCCGGGAAGCGAACAGCACGGCGGTCCATCCGACGCCGCGCCACAGGTCGATGGCGATCAGGCTGGGCAGGGCGGTGCTGGGGTCGGCGAGCCAGGAGTGCGCGAGCGAATTCAGGCCCGCTGCATTGAGCAGGCCGTTGGTGCCGCCGTTCGGCGACAGCACCCCGTAGAAGATCATCCCTGTGATGGAGATGGAGATCAGGCCCGGCGAGAAGTACAGCACGGACAGCAGGCGGTAGCCGCGCGGTCTGGTGCTCAGGTGGTAGCCGAGCATGAAGGCCAGCGGGATCATCACAGGGATGACGACGGCGACCTGCACGGCGCTGTTGCGCAGCGCGTCGTGGAAGACGGGGTCGCTGAACACGTGTCGGATGTTGTCGGTGCCGACGTAGCTGGGGTCGTAGATGAGGCCCTTCCAGCGCAGGGTGGAGATGACGGACATCGCCACCAGCGGCCCCACCGAGAAGACGGCGAACCACACGAGGGACGGGACCGTCAGCCACAGCAGACGGGGGGTGTTCAGGCCGCCGCGGCGCCGTCCGCGTCGGCGGGCGGCCGGCAGTGCGGGCTCAGGCGCGGCGCGGGTGCTGGTCAGTGTGCTGGTCGATGACATGGATCTGTTTCCTTCGGCCGGGGAAGGACAGGCGATCGGGACGGACAGGCGATACGGAGAGGACGGAGACGGGCCGAGGAGGCCGGACGGTCCGCTGCGGGGAGGCGCTACGCGGTACCGGCCGACGGGACGGGCACGGGCCGCGGGGGACGCCGTGGTGCGGCGGTCCCCGTGATCTGCGCGGGCGGGCTGGGTCAGCTCTTGGTGTTCTTGGTGGCGTCGTCGAGGCCCTCGCAGATCTTGTCGGCGGAGGACTTGCCGTACGCCCCGGTCAGGACCTGGATGATCGGGTCGGACGCCGAACCGATCCACACGTCAGGCACCACGGCGTAGTCCACCGTCTTGTCGAGCTTGAGCGACTGCGCCAGCAGAGGGTCGGTGGCGTACTTCAGGAAGTCACCGTCGGTGGGCGGCAGGATGCCGGCGTCCTTGACGAAGTCGCCGACGGTCGCGTCCGTGTAGAAGGAGGTGATGAACTTGCGCACGTTGTCGATGCGGTCCTTCGACGCGCCGCGCTTGGTGATCATGAAGCCGACACCGGTGAAACCCTGGTAGGCGGTGGGGTTCTTGTAGGTCGAGCCGGAGGGCAGCGGCAGGCCGGCGAGCGTGGTGTGAGTCTCGACGCCGGTGTCCGATTTCTTGGCGTCGGTGTACGCCCAGGAGCCGGCGGACATCATGGCGGCCTTGCCGGAGTAGTAGGCCGCGTACATCGCGTCGCTGTTCAGGCCTGCCGCGTTGTCGGCGAAGACGCCACCGTCACGCAGTTGGGTGAAGAGCTTGATGCCCCGCATCACGGACGGGGTGGCGCAGTAGCCGCCGCTCCGCATGACCTTCTCCATGGTCGCGGCGTCGGTGTAGGACTGCGCGATCTGGTAGAAGAGTTTCTGCCCACTCCAGTCGTTGCCGCCGACGGTGAGCGGCTGGATGTGGGCGGCGCGCAGCTTCTTGGAGGCGTCGATCAGCTCGTCGGTGGTGGTCGGGATCTGGTCGACGCCGGCCGTCTTGAGCAGGTCGGTGTTGTACCAGACCGGCCAGGTGAAGCCGGAGAAGGGCAGGCCCTGGAGCTTGCCCTCGGGCTTCCCGCCGACCCGCCATTCGTCGAGCGCGCTGGGCTTCATCTTGTCGGCGAGGCCCCACTCCCTGAGGTAGTCGTCAACCGGGACGGTGACGCCGGCGTCCTGCCAGCCGAGCGTCTTGTCGTAGAGGTTGACGATCACCACGTCGGGGGACTTGCCGGCCGCGACGGCGTTCTCGACCTGGTCGTCGATGGTCTCCAGGCCGTCGGTGGCGTTGACCTTGACGCCGGTCTCCTTGGTGAAGGCCTTGAAGACGCGGCTCTGCGCCGCCGCCGCGGTGTTGCCGGCCGACCAGCGGGTGACGACGTCTATCGAGTTGCTGCTGCCGGTGCCGCTCTCCGCGTCGCCGCTCGTGCCACATCCGCCCAGGGCGAGGGCGAGGGCGCTGACGACGGACCCGGCTATGACGCGCACGGCCCAGGGCCTGGTGCGGTGGTCCATAGAGCTTCCTTTGCTTGAAACGGCTTCGAACGCGACACAGCGTCTACGAGCGCCCAACGGAAGTCAATAAGAAAGATTAGTAATCTATCAAAGTGGTGAAGCGCCCGGATGAGCAATGAATCACGCGGTGTCGGTACGGCGGCGGAGCCGGCCCGGGACTCGAGTTACGGGCAGGCGGGCAGGCGGGCAGGCCTCAGACGCTGCCGCGCACCACCAAGCGGGCCGGCGGGGCGTTGACCGTAGCGGCAGGGGCGGCGACCAGGGCGTCCGCCAGGGTGTGGCCGGCCAGCTCGCCCAGCTCCTGGACGTCGTGGCTGACCGCGCTGAGTGGCGGGGTGGCGAGCTGGCACAGGGCGGAGTCGTCCCAGGCCACCAGCGACAGGTCGGCCGGCACGGTGAGCCCGAGTCGGCCCGCCTCGTGCAGGGCGCCAAGCGCCATCACGTCGTTGTCGAAGACCACCGCGGTGGGCCGGTCCGCCAGCGCGCCCAGCGCGGTCAGCGCCCGTATGCCCGCGGCCTCCGAGTAGTCCCCCTCGAAGGTCGTGGTGCGTACCCCGTGCCCGGCGGCCGCCGCCTGGAACGTGCGCCGGCGGATGATCGTGTGCGCCATCTGAGCCGGGCCTGCGACGTGGCCGAGGTGGGTGTGCCCCGCGGCGACCAGCTCGTCCACCACGTTCTGCATCGCCACGTCGTCCTGCGTCCACACGGCCGGCAGCCCGCCCGCGGTCACCGGGTCGCCGATCACCACCGTCGGCAGGCCGAGCTCCTTCACCAGTGCCACCCGCTCGTCGCCCGGCAGCAGGTCGATGAGGATCACGCCCTGTACCTGGCCGTGCCTCGCCCAGGCCCGCATCCGCTCGGCGGCCTGCGCCACCGTGGCCACGACCTGGAGCAGCACCGGCACCCCGAGCGGGACCAGGACGCGCTCCATGCCGGCGATGAAATCGTGGAAGAACGGCTCCGCGCCCAGCACCTCGGCGTCCCGCACCAGGGCGAGCCCGACCGGAGTACCGCGCAGCGGGCGGGCCCTGTCGCTGGTCGCGGGCGCGGGCATGGTGGCCTCCCGGTCAAGGGTCTCGTCTAACCTCGTGCTTGACGTAGTCACACGACAGCGTACGGCGGAGCGGAAGGTGGACCAGGATGGCCCGACGGGAGTCTGCGGCAGCGGGACCCGGCAGCCGCGCACTCATCGTCGACCTCATCAGGTCGTCCGGGCCGATCAGCCGGGTGGAGCTGGTCAACGCGACGGGGCTGACACAGCCGACGATCTCCAACATCGTGCGGCGGCTCATCGACGACGGGGTGGTGCGCGAGACCGGCGACACGGTGGCCACCCGGGGCAAGCCGCGCGCCATGCTGATCATCAACTCGCGAGCGGCCTACGGCGTCGGCATTCACGTCGGATCCGACGCACTGACCTGCGTGGTCACCGACACCCGCGGCGGCACGGTGGGCCGAGCCCTCATCGCGGGCCCGAGCGCGAACGCCGCCCTCGGCGGTCCGCGGCCGGGCGGCGGTACGGATTCCGGAGGCGGTACGGGGCCGGGTGGTAAGGGCTCCGGCCACACCCACTCGGGCGGCGGGAAGAACTCCGGCGACACGGGGGACGCCGTCGAGCAACTGGCCGCGCTCTACCGGGACGTGACGGAGGGCCTCGGCCTTGAACCGCAGAGCGTCGCCGGGCTCGCGGTGGTCGGCCCCGGGCCCGTGGACCTGGCGCGCGGCGGCTTCCTCGCCCCGCCGGGCCTGCCGCAGTGGGCGGGACTCGACCTCGCGGACACGCTGGCGGCCCGTCTTGACATCCCGGTGCTGGTGGACAGCGACGCGGCGGCCGCGACGGTCGGCGAGTTCTGGAGCCGGCAGGTCTCCCGGGACCGTACCTTCGGCTGCCTGTACATGAACTCCGGCATCGGCTCGGGCGTCGTCCTGGACGGTGCACTGCACCGCGGCTCCAGCTCCAACGCGGGAAAGATCGGACATGTGGCCGTGATCCGTGACGGCGAGCCCTGCCCGTGCGGCAACCGCGGCTGCCTGGAAATGTACGCGGCGCCGCGCGCGGTGGTGCGCCGGGCCCGTGCGGTGCCGGGGCTCGCGGACCGGCTCCAGATCAGCCCCGACGACCCGGACGCCTGGGCCTTCGACGTGCTGGCGCGAGCCGCGCTCTACGGCGACGAGCAGGCCCGCGCGCTGGTCGACGAGTCGGCGGCACTGCTCGCGGAGGGCGCGGTGGCGCTGGTGAATCTGTGGGACCTCGACACGTTGGTGCTGGCCGGACCGGGTTTCGTGGTCGCCGGGTCGATCTACGTCAGCGAGGTCAGGCGGCGCCTCGCCGAGTGCGCGTACACCCGTGACGTGCACGGCGTACGGGTGGACCTGTCGAGCAACCCCCGGGACGCGGCGGCGATCGGCGGCGCGGCGCTGGTGCTCCAGGGGTCGGTGGCCCCGGGCCACGGCCCCGAACTCACCGCCCGCACCTAGCCGATGAGAGCCCGGGGCCTGGTCGGCGCGCTCGCGGCCACGCCTGACGGACGTCCGGCTTCCGCTCGCCGGCGGCCACTTTGGTCCGATGTATTGATGCCGAGCTGACGCGCCGGTACGTTGCTCGACCGCTGGCATCTACGCGGCTCCGACTTTCATAAATTAATTAAGAAACTAGACCGCGAGCCGTTGGGCCACCGCGTCACCTCGACCTCCACAGCGCCCCTCACCCCTCCCGAAGGAGCCTGATGAGACACCCCGTCAGCCCGCACCGCCAGGCGCCGCCCGGCCGCAAACGCAGAGCGCCCCGCCGCCTGGCCGCCGTCTTCCGCACGGTGAGCGCCACGTTCGCCATCGCCGCGCTCGCCGTACTGGCCCCGCCCGCGGTCCTCCCGGCACACGCGGCGGACGCGCCACGCGTCATCCACGTGGCCAAGAACGGCAGCGACGCCAACGCCGGCACGCAGGCTTCCCCGTATCTGACCATCAATCACGCCGCCCAGGTGGCACAGCCCGGCGACACCGTGGAGGTGCACGCCGGGCTGTACCGCGAAACGGTCAAGCCCGCGCGCGGCGGCACCGACGAGCAGCACCGGATCACGTACACCAACGCCGGCGACGGAGCGGTGAGCATCAAGGGCTCCGAAGAGATCAACTCCTGGACCCGCGGCAGCGGCAACGTCTGGAGTGTCACGCTGCCGAACAGCTACTTCGGCGACTGGAACCCGTACGCCCAGGGGCAGCCGAACGGCGGCGGTGGGGGCACCTTCGCCGGCTACACCGCCGGCGACGTCTACCTGGACGAGGCCGCGTACTACGAGAAGCCGTCGCTCAGCACCGTGCAGAGCGCGGCCAACACCTGGTACTCCGAGGTCGGTTCGTCCAGCACCACCATCTGGGCCAACTTCAACGGCGCCGACCCCAACGCCCGGCTCGCCGAGATCAACGTCCGCCGGCAGGTCTTCGCGCCCGACGTCTGGGGCCTCGGCTACATCACCGTCAACGGCTTCACGATCAAGCACGCGGCCAACACGTACTCGGACTTCCCCGACAGCCCCGACCGCCGGCAGGCAGGCGCGATCAGCGTCTACGGCGGGCTGAAGTGGATCATCGAGAACAACATCGTCATCAACGCCAGGACGATCGGCATCGACATCGGCCTGAGCAACGACACCTGGGCCGGAAACCGCCCTGGCACACCACGCACGGATTTCCACAACACCAGCGCGTACGGCTCGCACACCGTCCGCAACAACTACATCGCGAAATGCGGCCAGTCGGGAATCGCGGGCGTCTTCTCCTGGCACTCGCAGATCCTCTACAACATGATCGAGGACACCAACTACCGCAATGAGTTCAGCGGTGCGGAAACCGCCCCGATCAAGGTCCACTACATGAATGAGGGCCTGATCAAGGGCAACTACGTCAAGAACTCCAAGGGCGGCAACTCAGCCGGCATCTGGACCGACTGGGGCAACCAGAACGTCCGCATCACCGGCAACGTCGTGATGAACAGCCCCTGGGGCTACTACGCCGAGGCCGTCTTCGGGCCCATCCTGGTCGACAACAACGTCTTCATCGGCAACAGCGACATCCGAACCCTGGACGCCACCGGCATCGTCTTCGCCAACAACCTCTTCCTCGACAACGCGAACATCCACAGCGACGGCAGCGGCCGCAACGCGTACTACTTCCAGCCGGGCACGATGAACGAGACCACCGCGCTCACCTCGCCCGAGAAGTTCTTCTGGTACAACAACCTGGTCCAGGGCTCGACGCTGCCGAACAACACCACGGACAAGACCCAGGTGAAGGAAGGCAATTCCACCGGCGCCGTCTCCAACGTGCACTACACGGCGACCAACACCCAGATGGTGCTGAACTTCGATCTGGACGCCTCCGCCATCCACGGCAACACCCCGGTCACGCAGGCCCGGGTCGGCACCATACCGACCGCCAACCAGAGCATCCAGGCCGACGTCACCACGGACTTCTTCGGCCGGCAGGTCAGCAGCACCAACACCATGGCCGGGCCGTTCGCCGCGGCCGCGGTAAGCAGCAACTCCCTCACGCTGTGGCCGCTTACTTACCAGACCGTGCCCACCCCGCCGCCCCCGCCGACCGGCACCCCGGTGAATCTGTCACTCGGCGCCGACGCAAAGGCGGTCGCCTCCTATCAGGACGGCAAGTACCAGGCCTCCAACGCCATCGACGGCAACGGCTCCTCGCGCTGGTCGAGCGACCACAGCAACGACCCCAACGCCTGGATCCACGTCGACCTCGGCGCCGAGTACGCGGTGTCCACCGCCGTGCTCAACTGGGAGGCCGCCTACGGGAAGGCATACAAGGTCCAGGTATCGGACAACGCCTCCAACTGGACCGATGCCTACTCCACAACCAACGGCCAAGGCGGCACCGAGACAGTGAACGTGGGCAAGAATGTCCGCTACGTACGCATGCAGGGCGTCACACCCGCGACCGCGTACGGCTACTCGCTCTACGAGTTCGAGATCTACGGAACCCCCGTCGGCGGCAGCGGCGCCACCCTCTACGGAGACGCCGACTACAGCGGTACCTCGGCCGCCTTCGGGCCCGGGAACTACGACCTGCCCGCGCTCCAGGCCAAGGGCATCGCCAACGACTCCATCTCCTCGCTCCGCGTTCCGGCCGGCTGCACCGTGACCGGCTATGCCGACGCGGGTTTCTCCGGCACGGCCTGGAACTTCACCGGCGACGCCCCGAACCTGACCACCACGGGCAACAACGACGCCATCTCCTCCCTGCGCGTCACCGCCAACGCCAGCCGAGGGGTGAGTCACCCGTGATCCTCATCAAATCCCGCACATCCCACACGGGAAGAAAGCTCCTCGGCGTCGCCCTGACCTTCTTCCTGCTGCTCACCATGGCAGTGCAGGCGTCCCGGTCGAGCGCCGCCGACGCCCCCGTCAATCTCGCCCGCAATCCGGACGCCCGCGCCGTCGCCTCTTACCAGGACGGCGACTACGTGGCGTCCAACGCCATCGACGGCAACAGTGGCACCCGCTGGTCGAGCGACCACAGCAACGACCCCGACGCCTGGATCTACGTCGACCTCGCGGGCGAGTACACCGTCTCGTCCGTGACGCTGACCTGGGAGAGCGCGTACGCGAAGGCGTACAGGATCCAGACATCCGACGACTCGGTGCACTGGGCCGACGCCTACTCCACGACGAACGGCAACGGCGGCACCGAGACCGTCACCGTCAACAAAGCGGCGCACTACGTACGGTTGCAGGGTGTCACCCCCAACACCCCATACGGATATTCCCTGTGGGAGTTCGCGGTCCACGGCACCGCGAGCGGCGGCAGTGGCGTCCCGTCCGCCGGCTCACCGACCGTCGCACCCTCCACCACGTACCCGAAGACGTACGGCGATTGGCAGAACGGGTTGCTGGCCGGCAACGGCAAGCAAGGAGTCATCGTCTTCGGCGACCCGCGCAACGACACGGTCGTCTTCGACGACAAAGACTTCTTCATGGCGCGGACGGAGGCCCACCCGCACCGCACCTTCAACACCGTCAGCCAGGACAACATCAACAAGATCCGCGACGAGCTGATCTCCGGCCAGTACCAGCAGGCCAACCAGCTCGCCGCCGACGTGCAGGGCTACCAAGGCGGCGGCGAGGGCAGCAAACACCCCGGCTACAAAATGACCATCGGCATGCCCGACGCCGGGCAGATCAGCAACTACGCCCGCTCCACCGACTACTCCAACGGCGTGGTGAAGGTCAACTGGGACGACAGCAAGGGCTCGTGGGAGCGGGACTCCTTCGTATCCCGCACCGACGGCGCCACCGTCCAGTACCAGGCGGCGCCCGCGGGCCAGAAGGAGACCATGACCCTGGGCCTGTCCATCGACCCCGGCATGAACCTCCTCAACAAAGGCGTCACCTACACCGACAACTCCACCACCGACTACCTGAACCTGCGGGCCAAATACCCCAGCGGCAGCTACAACGCCGGCTATGAGGGCGTCACCCGCATCGTCACCGACGGCACCAAGACCCTCAGCAACGGCCAGGTGACCGTCTCGAACGCCAGCTACGTACTGTTGCTGTCACTGACTCAGCGCTACAACGGCACATACAACGGCGGCGTCCCGGCCGAGCAGGAGTGGGGCAAGAACCTGCTCCGGCAGAAGCTCGCCGGGCTCGGTACTGACTACTACACGCTGCTCAACCGGCATACCGACGCACACAGTTCGATCTTCGGCCGGGTCTCGATCGACTTCGGCGCCTCCGCGGCCGACCGCGCGAAGTCCACCGAGCAGCTGCTCGCCGAGCAGAAGTCCTCCTCGACACCGGTCCCGGCGCTGTATGAACGCATGTTCTACGCCGGCCGCTACCACCTGCTGGGCTCCAGCGGACCCACGCAAGCCCCGGACCTGCTCGGAAACTGGACGGGTGACAGCAACGTCGGCTGGGACGGCTACTACCATCTGGACGCCAACCTCAACCTGCAGATCTCCAGCGGCAACATCGGCAACATGCCGGAGGCCATGACGGGTTACTTCTGGCTCAATCAGCAATGGCAAAAGGACTTCGAGACCAACGCGAAGAAGCTCCTCGGCACCCGCGGCATGCTCACCGGCGGCAACACGCCCAACGGCGAGGGCCTGATCTCCAACATCAATTTCGACTACCCCTACCAGTACGTGACAGGCGGGGAGTCCTGGCTGCTCGAACCCTTCTGGGAGTACTACCAGGTCACCGGGGACACCACGTTCCTCGCCGACAAGTACTACCCGCTGATCCGCGACATGGGCGACTTCTACGAGGACTTCCTCACCAAGAAGGACGGCAACGGCAACTACATCTTCGCCGGCTCCATCTCGCCGGAGAACACCCCTCCGGGCGGGGTGCCGCTCGCCGTCAACTCCGTCTACGACATCTCCGGGGCCAAGTTCGCGCTCACGACGCTGATCCAGACCGCGAAGACCCTCGGCCGCGACGCCGACAAGATCCCGGTCTGGCAGGAGAAGCTGGACCACCTGCCGCCGTATCTGATCAACAACGACGGCGCGCTGGCCGAGTGGGCCCGGCCCGACCTGGAGAACAAGAACAACTACCAGCACCGCCACTCCAGCGGCCTGCTGCCGGTGTGGCCCTACCGCGAGATCACTCCGGAGACCAACTCGGCGCAGTTCAAAGCCGCGCAGGTGTTCCTCCAGAAGAAGGACCAGGGCGCGTACGAGAACGCCGGACACGGCCTGCTGCACGGGGCGCTGATCGCGGCCGACCTCGACATGCCGGATTCGGTGGGCGCGAAGCTGCTGCGCTTCGCCAAGGACGACTACTACTACAGCAGTATGGCGACCTCCCACTACAACAACCACAACACCTTCGCCACGGATGTCGTGAACTCCGTGCCCACGGTGATGATGGAGATGCTGGCTTCCACCAGGCCCGGCACGCTGGAACTGCTGCCGGGGCTGCCGAAGGGCCTGGACAAGGGGTCCGTCTCCGGGATGCTCGGCAAGAGCCAGTTCACCATCAACAACCTGACGTGGGACACCGACGCGCACACCGCGAAGGTGACGCTCACCTCGAAGATCAACCAGAACCTGACGCTGATCCAGCGCTCGGGCATCTCCTCGATCACCGCCGACGGCGTAACCGTCCAGAGTTCCTCCCTGGGCAACATCGCACGCGTCCTGCCGCTCCAGGCAGGCAAGACCGTAACCGTCAACCTCACCATGAACGCCCCGCGGGCCAACCTGGCACAGGGCAAGCCGGCGACGGCCTCGTCCCAGTCCAGCGGCGACCAGTCGGCCACCAAGGCCTTCGACGGTGACCTGAACACCCGGTGGAGCGCCGGCCAGGACCCGAACAGCTGGATCCAGGTCGACCTCGGCAGCCAGTACAACCTCTCCGAGGTGGACCTGCTGTGGGAGGCGTCGTACGCGAAGTCCTACAAGTTGCAGGGCTCCACGGACGGCTCCACCTGGCACGACCTCTACAGCCGAACCAACTCTTCAGGAGGTACCGAGAAGATCCCCGTCAGCGGGCAGGCAAGATACGTCCGCATGCAGGGCAGCCAACTGTCAGGCCAGTGGGGCTACTCGCTCTACGAGATGCAGGTGTACGGCTAGGTCGTGTTGCGAAGGTCCCGTCGTCCGCCGGGAGGGCGTGCCAGACGCCGCGAGGCAGGCGGGACTTTCGCAACACGCCCGCGTCGGGTTCCTGACCGTGCAGAAGGCACTGGCGTCGGCCTGGCCGGAACCGAGGAAGCAGCGCGCTGCATGAGCGAGAGGCCTCTTCGCGGAGGGCCTGCCGATGCGGGCGGGCCACCTGCCGCAGATGCGCCGTCTCCCAGCCCGCTCGGCACTCCGCCCGGGCGGAACGGTCAGGCGGCGTAGCAGAGCACCTCAGGGTCGGCCGGGGCCGGGGCGTGGGCGACGCTCGCGTGCACGGGGCGGGCGGTGGTCGCGGCCCGCGAGCGGTTTCGCGCGAAGACGACGAGGTGCAGCACCGCGAACCGCGCGACTCCGGCGAGGGCGGAGGCGGACAGGTAGACGACCTGCTCGAGCAGCGCACCGGGCGTCGCCGCCAGCTGCCGCAGGGCAAGCATGGCCACGCAGGTCACCGCGTACGCGGCCGCCGCCGACCCGGCCGACTGGACATGCTGGCGCCAGGTCGCCCGCCTGCTCGCGCCGAAGGTGAAGCGGGCGTGCAACTCGGTGGCGAGAACCGTGGAGACCACGGTGATCAGGGCGTTGGCGAGGACCCAGGGAATCGTGGAGGCGAGGGCCGCCACGGCAAAACTGGAGGCGAGCCCCACCCCGCCGCCGAAGAGCACGAAGCGGGCGAAGGCGGTGAAGGCGCCGGGCGCCGCCTGCTCCTGGCCCTGTGCTGTCCCCATGGCCCGACCCCTCTGATGTCTCACTCCGCGAATCGCGCACCCTTCGGCCGCGAAGCCGAGGACTGCACCCCTATGGCGCCATAGTGGCACACATTTGGCGCCACGAGAAGGCACTTTATGGCGTCAGGCGCGCCACCGAATGGCCCCGCAGCGTCGGGAAGGTCGCGACACCGCAGGCCGGCGACTCGGCACAGCCCGGGTACGCGCCGGAGGTGCGGCGCATCCCCGTCGCCGCCGAGGGATCTACGGGCAAGGAGGTTGAGGGCAAGCCCCCTGTGGCTCTCACTGAAGGGGCCTGCAATGGGTCGACGGAATCCGGACGCCGCTCCCGGAGGACTCCGTGACGCCAGGGGAAGTGATCGGCGTCCTCGATGCTCGCGTCAGGAGAGCGGCCACGGCGCCGCGTTGACACGTCCGACTGGCGGGCGAATCTCCGCAGGTCAGTGCCATTGGGCCGGTCCCGACCCGCAATCGCTCGCTCTCCCGGCTTGCGCATGGCGCCATAGTGGTGCCATTATGGCGTCATGGATCTCATGCCGTATGTCGACAACCTCCGCCGCGAACTCGCGGTGGCCGCCGAAGCCGGCGGCGAAGAGGCGCGCGAGCTGGCCGAGCGGCTCACCGCTCCCCTGGAGTCGGCGACCCGTCTGACGCTGCTCAATGTGCTCTCCGCCGCGATGGACGAGATCACCCGTGAACTCGCCCCCGGCTCGGTCGACGTACGACTGCGTGGGCTCGACCCCGACTTCGTGGTGACGCGGCCTGCGGCCGACGAGGTGTACGAGGACAGGAGCGGGCCCGCCGAGCCGCTCAGAGCACCGGCCCCGGCGCCCGCGGAGGGCGACGACGGCGGCACCGCCCGCGTCAATCTGCGCCTGCCCGCCCACCTCAAGGCACGCGCCGAGGAGGCCGCGAGCCGCGAGGGCCTGTCGGTCAACGCGTGGCTGGTACGAGCTGTGTCGGCCGCGGTCGACGGCGGCACCCAGCCGCGTACGCCGGAGGAGACCCGTACCACCCGCACCACCCGCACCGTCGGACAGAGCCTCACGGGCTGGGTGCACTAGCCGCGCCAAGGCCACTCCACTCCACTTCACTCACACCACGTCCCACCAGCAGGGACACCGCGAAGACCCAAGAGGACGGGACAGCCATGCCTTCTTTCGACACTCCCCAGCCGATCTCGGTCACCGCCAACGTGGCCGCCGGTTCCATCCAGTTCTCCGCGAGCGATCGCCTCGACACGGTCGTCGAGGTGCGGCCCCGCGACCCGAAGAAGGACAAGGACGTGCGGGTCGCCGAGCAGACCGAGGTCACGTACGCGAGCGGCATGCTGACCATCAGGACGCCCAAGGGGCGCTACCTTGTCGGGCCCACCGGCAGCGTCGACGTGACGGTCGAACTGCCCACCGGCTCGCGCGTCGACACGACCGGCTCCTGGACCCAGGTGCTCGGCGAGGGCCGGCTCGGCGAGGTCCGCGTGAAGACGTCGTCGGGTGACGTCCGCCTGGATGCGACGGGCCCGCTCCAGCTGACCGCGTCGCACGGCTCGATCACCGTGGACCAGGTCGAGGGCCTGGCCGAGATCACCACCAGTTCAGGGAGCCTGCGGGTCGGTGTGGTGGACGGCCCGGCCGTCCTGAAGAACTCGCACGGCAGCACGACCGTCGGCGCCGCGATCGGCGAGCTGCGGGTGAGCGGGGCCAACGGGGACATCGACATCCAGCGCGCCGAGAGCTCGGTCACCGCGACCACCGCCCACGGCACCCTGCGGGTGGGCGACGTGGCCCGTGGCACCGTCCAGTTGGAGACCTCCTACGGCGCCATCGACGTCGGCATCCGCAAGGGCACGGCCGCCTGGCTCGACGTCAGCTCGGGCAACGGGCAGGTGCGCAACGCGCTCACCGCCTCCGACAGCCCGGACAAGTCCGAGGACACCGTCGAGGTCAGGGCCCGCACCCGCTACGGCAACATCGACATCCGCCGCGCCCGGCCCTGACCCGTCCGACCCCTGCACGGCCAAGGCCACTTCACCTCTCACCACCCCTTCGAAAGGGAGGACCCCATGCCCTCTTCTGTCATGCCCACGCCCAGAAAGGGCGACGGCCGGCAGTCACCCGCCGCCGTCTCCGCCGTCCGGCTGCGCAAGGCCTACGGCGACAAGACCGTGCTCGACGGCATCGACCTCGCCGTCCCGGCCGGAACCGTGTTCGCACTGCTCGGCCCGAACGGCGCCGGCAAGACCACCGCCGTGAAGATCCTGTCCACCCTCATCACCGCCGACGGGGGCCAGGCCCACGTCGCGGGTCACGACCTGGCCGCCAACCCGCAGGCCGCACGCGCCGTGATCGGTGTCACCGGCCAGTTCTCCGCCGTCGACGGTCTGATCACCGGCGAGGAGAACATGTTCCTCATGGCGGACCTGCACCACCTGCCCAAGCGCGAGGGCCGGCGCGTCGCCGCCGAACTCCTGGAGCGATTCGACCTCACCGAGGCTGCGAAGAAACCGGCCTCCACCTACTCCGGCGGCATGAAACGCCGCCTGGACATCGCCATGACCCTGGTCGGCAGCCCACAGATCATCTTCCTGGACGAACCGACCACCGGCCTCGACCCGCGCGCTCGCCACAACATGTGGCAGACCATCCGCGAACTCGCCTCCGACGGCGTCACCGTCTTCCTCACCACTCAGTACCTGGACGAGGCCGACGAACTCGCCGACCGCATCGCCGTGCTGAACGACGGAAGGATCGCCGCCGAAGGCAGCGCCGAGGAGCTGAAGCGTCTGATCCCCGGCGGACACGTCCGCCTCCGCTTCAGCGACCCGACCGCGTACCAGTCCGCCGCCTCCACGCTGCGCGAGGCCACCCGGGACGACGAAGCACTGGCGTTGCAGATCCCTAGCGACGGCAGTCAGCGCGAGCTGCGCTCGATCCTCGACCGGCTGGACTCGGCCGGCATCGAGGCGGACGAGCTGACCGTGCACACCCCCGACCTCGACGATGTGTTCTTCGCCCTGACCACCGCCGGCACGCCCGACAAGACCAAGGAAGACGTCCGATGAGCCACCTCACCCTCGCCGTGCGCGACTCGTCCACGATGTTGCGGCGGAATCTGCTGCACGCGCGCCGCTACCCGTCCATGACGCTGAATCTGCTGCTCACGCCGGTCATGCTGCTCCTGCTCTTCGTCTATATCTTCGGCGACGCCATGAGCGCGGGCATCGGCGGCGGCGCCGACCGCTCCCAGTACGTCGCGTATCTCGTCCCGGGCATCCTGCTGATGACGATCGGCAGCACCACGATCGGCACCGCGGTCTCCGTCTCCAACGACATGACCGAGGGCATCATCGCCCGCTTCCGGACCATGGCGATCCACCGCGGCTCCGTGATCATCGGGCACGTCATCGGCAGCGTCCTGCAGTCGGTCATCAGCGTGGTCGTCGTCGGCGCTGTCGCGGTGGCCATCGGCTTCCGTTCCACCGATGCCACCCTCGTGGAGTGGCTGGCGGCGTTCGGACTGCTCGTGCTCTTCGCCACGGCGCTCACCTGGATCGCGGTCGGCATGGGCCTGGTCAGCCCGAACGCCGAGGCCGCCGGCAACAACGCGATGCCGTTGATCTTCCTGCCGCTCATCTCCAGCGCCTTCGTCCCCGTCGACGCGATGCCGGGCTGGTTCCGGCCGATCGCCGAGTACCAGCCGTTCACCCCGGCCATCGAGACCCTGCGCGGGCTGCTGCTGGGCACCGAGATCGGCCACAACGGGTGGCTGGCCGTGGCCTGGTGCCTGGGACTGGCCGTACTCGGCTACGCCTGGTCCAAGTCGGTGTTCAACCGCGACCCGAAGTAGCAGGCCGTGACCCGCGGACCATCCCGCTCCAGGACGCCGGCGTACTGCGATGGGTTCCTCCTCACTGGCTGTGCCTGCGAGAGAGGGCAGCGTTTCGACAGCCTGCCTGATACAGCGGTGACGCCCGCTGCCCTCGCGGCCGCCACTCCGTCAACACCCGCAGCACGACCGCCCGTTGATATCGGCAGTGTGAGCCCACAGCACGGTGACCTCGGGGCACCCCCGAGCCGTCCGAGTTCCCTCTCACACCTCGACGTGCGAGCCCATGATGACCGTGCGGTCGCGGGGAAGGCCGAAGTACTCGGCCGCGTCGGCCGAGATGTAGGAGGTGGCGATGAACAGCCGCTTGCGCCAGGGCGCCATCGTCGGGGCCTTGCCGCGGCGGAGCTCGATCTTCGACAGGAAGTAGGACACCTGGTCGAGTTGCAGCGGTCCTTCGGTTTCGGCCGGGTCGAGCAGGGCCAGCGTGGCGGGCACGTCCGGGGTCTCCATGTAGCCGAACCGGGCGGTGACGTGGATGATCCCGTCGTCGGCGTACCCGAGGTCGTCGATGACGATCCGCTGGTCGGCCGGGACGCGGGGCACGGGCTCGGTCCTGATGGACAGGATCACGACATGCTCGTGCCGTACATGGTTGTGCTCGACGTTGGCTCGCATGGCCAGCGGCGCGGTCTCCTTGCCCCGGTTCAGGAAGACGGCCGTGCCGGGCGCCCGGAGCGTCGGCATCTGCCCTGAGCGGAGGTGGTCGATGAACTCGGGCAGTGGACCTTCCTGGCGTGCTCGTTCCGCGGTGACGAGTGCGCGGCCGCGCTGCCAGGTCGTCATGACGGTGAACGCGGTGAGGGCGATCAGCAGCGGCAGCCACGCTCCGTGGACGAGCTTGGTCATGTTGGCGGCCACGAACAGCAGGTCCACGAACAGGAGCACGCCGGCGCCGATGGCGAGCAGCCACCGGGGCGTGCCCCACTTGGCGCGGGCGACATAGAAGAAGAGCAGGGTGGTGATGGTGATGGTGCCGGTGACCGCCATGCCGAACGCGTAGGCCAGCGCCGCCGAGCTGCGGAAGGCGAAGACCAGGGTGAGTACCGAGACCATCAGCAGCCAGTTGATCCAGGGGACGTAGATCTGGCCGATGGTGGATTCGGAGGTGTGCGCGATGCGCAGCCTCGGCAGGTAGCCGAGCTGGGCCGCCTGGGAGGCGACCGAGTACGCGCCGGTGATCACGGCCTGGGAGGCGATCACGGTTGCCGCCGTCGCCAGTACGACCATCGGCCAGCGGCCCCAGTCGGGCACGAGCAGGAAGAAGGGACTGCTGATGTTGTCAGGATCGTCGAGGATCAGCGCGCCCTGGCCCATGTAGCTCAGGACGCAGGCGGGCAGTACGAGGGACATCCAGCCCAGGGTGATCGCCCGGCGGCCGAAGTGCCCCATGTCCGCGTAGAGCGCCTCGGCGCCGGTGACCGCGAGCACGATCGCGGCCAGAGCGAAGAAGGCCGTGCCCCAATGACCGAACAGGAAGCCCAGCGCGTACGTCGGTGACAGCGCCTCGAGGATGTCCGGGTGGTCGGCGATGCCGGCGACGCCGCACGCGCCGATGGCGACGAACCAGACGATCATGACCGGTCCGAACACCCGGCCCACCGCCGCGGTTCCCCGGCGCTGTACCAGGAACAGGAACACGATGATCACCGCGGTGATGGGTACGACCGCGCTGCCCAGCGACGGCTCGACGACCTTGAGCCCTTCGACTGCGGAGAGCACCGAGATCGCCGGGGTGATCATGCTGTCACCGAAGAAGAGTGACGCGCCGAAGATGCCCAGCGCGGCCAGTACGACCGCGGCCTGACGTCCACGCTGCGAACTCCACCGCCGCAGCTGGGTGATCAGCGCCATGATGCCGCCCTCGCCGTCGTTGTCGGCGCGCATCGCCAGCAGCACATAGGTGACCGTGACGATGATCATCACCGACCAGAACACCAGCGAGACCACCCCGTACACATTGTCCGTGGTGACCGGGACGGGGTGCGGATCGCTCGGGTTGAACACCGTCTGGAGGGTGTAGATCGGGCTGGTGCCGATGTCGCCGAAGACCACGCCGAGAGCTCCGATGACCACCGCGAGGCGCACCGAGTCGTGCGCGCTCGCCCGACGGACCTCCGGTGCCCGCGACGCGGATCCGTCATCCGGCGCGGTTCCCTGCTGGCGGTCGGCCATGCTGCTCCTCCTCGGTGCCGGGCCGCTGAGCCGCGGACCCGGGGCATCGGGGCGGACGATACCGATCCCCGGGCCTGACGGTTGGCAGGAGGGCCCTGTCTCAAGCGGTGTCTCCGACCCGGCCTTCGACGGGAGCAGGTAGGTCGCCACGGCAGCGTCCGCCATCGACGCCGCGAACACCACGTCGCCGTCGTTGTAGGCGGTGCCGAGAGGGAGAGAGCCGGACCCCACCGGCGATCAGTTGTCCCCGCGTGCGCGGGGAGCAGCGAGCTTGTGGTCGCCCGACCCGGTGCCGGTACCGGGGCCTGCTCCCCGTGCCCGCGGGGATGGTCCGGGCGCCGGAACAGATCGCAGCCAGTGCGGGCTCCAGCGGCCAAAGCCGGCCGTCAGCGCCTGTGCCCCGCGCACCTGGCGCCGAACGCCCTCCGCCGCACCGGCCTGTCGCCGAGCCGGACCCTGTCGGACGTCCCGACTCGCGCGCCGCGTCCGGTTGCCGCGATCCTCTCCACCGGTCAGCCCCTGCGGGTCGAGCGCGACAGGCGGAACGCCGAGACGAGAAAGAAGATCCCTCCGAGCGTGGCGTAGCCGGCGAGGGAGGTCAGCGAGGGGTCGTCCTGTGAGGCGTCCCGGATGAAGGAGGCGCCGGCCAGCACCGAGATGCCACCGCTGACGATCATGGCCCATTGGCCGCCCATCGGCCGTCGCGCGATGCCGACGAGGAGCTGGACCAGGCCGGAGACCACCGCCCACGCGCCCCAGACGCGCAGCACGTCGGCGACGCCCGAGGCACTGGCGACCGCGACGCCGACGGCGGCGAGCGCGCTGATGGCCATGTTGGCGTACAGGCCCTTGACCGGCCCGGCAGCGCCCGCCGACCTGAAGTCGACGACGGCCGCGACCACGTCGAAGGCGGGATAGAGAAACAGCAGCACCTTGGCCCCGGTGGTGAGGTCGGAGCCGGACACCAGCAGGAGCGCCGCCCACGCGGCGGCGAAGAAGAAGCGGCTGACGTACAGCCGTCGCAGGGCGGGCGTGGCGCCGACGTGCTCGGCGGAGGCGGCGGATGCCATGGGGTTCTCCAAGTGAGTGTGAGGTAGAGAGAACGATCTCTCTTGTCTGGAGCCTGGCACATCCCTTCCCTCAAAACAAGAGAGAGCGTTCTACCCGCTACTATGGGGGACATGACACGGACGGAAGCCGGCACAGGCACCGGCAGGAGAGTCTCCGAGGCCCGGGAGCGGCTCCTGAGGACCGCCGGGCAGCTCTTCTACGCGGAGGGCATCCACACGGTGGGCGTCGACCGCCTGGTCGCCGAGTCGAAAATCACCAACGCCACTTTCTACCGCCATTTCCGCAGCAAGGAAGACCTTGCGGTCGCCTACATCGGAAGTGTCGACCAGGCGGTCCGCGCCCAGGTCGGCTCCCTGATGGCCGCGGAAGTGCCGCCCGACGGCATCCTGCGGGGCATCGGTGCGTCCCTGGTCGAGCAGATCCGCTCGCCCGGCTACCGCGGATGCGCCTTCCTCAACGCGGCGGCGGAGTTCCCCGATCCCGACCACCCGGTCCACCGTGCCGTGGTGCAACACCGCGAGTGGTTCCTGCGGACGATCACCGGGTTGTTCGCCGAGATCACGGCCGCGCAGGCCGAGCACGCCGGGCGGCACTTCGTCATGCTCCGCGACGGCGCGATGAGCGCCGGCTACCTCGGCGACCCCGTCCCGGCCGGCGAGACCCTGCTGCGCGGCATCGAAGGACTGCTGCGGATCCACACCGCCCGTGGGCTCGACGAGCACACCGCCTCCGCACCCGGCCAGGCGTCCTCGGCGGCCACCACGGTCTCCGTCTCCGACATCGAGTGCTCGCCGCCCAGCGCGTAACCACGGTCGGGGCGCGACCGGCCGCGTCGAGCGCGGAGCGGGCTCCCGCGGCGGCTGACACACGGTGTTGAGCGGCGAGGCCTCGTCGGCCGGCGCGGCCACCACGGAGTGGAGCAGTCCGGATGTGGTGCTCGCCGGCAATCAGCCGGTGAGCACCACATGGGCCCGCGCATCGCGCTACCGCGCTACATCACTTCACGGACGAGATCGCCGCCCGGATCACCTTCGTGACCGCGGCGGGGTCCGACACCAAGGTCAGATGCGAACCACCGTTGTAGATCGTGACTTTCGAGTTGGCGCGGCGCGCCATCTTCTTCTCCGAGTCCGGGGTGATGATCTGGTCCCCGCTGCTGATGAAGTACCAGGAAGGAATCGTCTTCCACGCCGCGTACTTGGACGGGGTCTGGAAGGCCACGGTGGTGGCGGCGCGCTGGGTGGCCCAGAGGTTTACGGCCTGTTCATGCGGCACGCTGCTCGCGAACTTCGTGACGAAGACGTTCTCCTTGAGGTACAACGCCGAAGCCTTGGAGGGCGCGTTCGCGTACGGTACCGCGTCGTACAGATCGGACGGCGGCTTCTTCGTCAGCACGGACGTCGGACCGCTGAGCTGCCCTGTGGTCTCTCCGACCGCCGGCGCTGCCGCGTCCACGTAGACGAGGGCCTTGACGTTGCTGACCCCTTGCGCGGCGTTCGTGATGACCGAACCGCCGTAGGAGTGTCCCGCCAGGACGATCGGGCCCTTGATGCTCTTGAGGAAGTCCTTCACCGTCTGCGCGTCGGTGGTCAGGTTTTGCAGCGGGTTGCCGATGGCACGCACCGTGTAACCCGCCTTCCGCAGGAGACTGACCTCGCCGTTCCAGCTCGACGTGTCCGCCCACGCCCCATGGATGAGGACGACGGTAGGCTTCACTTGTTTGCCGGCTGTTCCCGCCTTCGCGGCGTCGCCTGGCGGGACCGCAGCAACCATGCAGGTGACGGCGATCGTGGCGGCCGCCAGAGTCATCGGGAGATACCGCGGTCGTGTAAGGGACGCCATCGGAATCCTCCTTGTCCACCGGAGGGAACGCATCCATAAAAAAGAACGGCGGACAAGCACATCGAAATCGAAACGCGCTGCCGACCGGACGACACGCCCCTGGTTCTCCACACGACGGTAGCGCCATGCCGCCGCATCAGCACCTGGGGCCACAACGCCCACGCCTCACTCCCGGAAAGTGCAGGTCACGACACTCAGTGGGTTTGATGGTGACGTCGCGGTCGTTCACGTGTCATCTGCGAGACGCACAGGCCCGCATGTACTTCGCGGAAAAGCCAACGGCCGCTCAGGCGCCGATTCGCGGCGGCGTGGGCGTTGCGTACACACGCTTGGCTCGCGAAGCGTAGAGACGCGGTCCAAGTCGCGGCAGGATCACGCGAGCCGGCGGAGGCGCTTGAGCAAGTAGCTCTTTAATCAGCTCGGCGAGGTGCTCCACCAGCACGGTCGTCAGCCGCTCCAGGGCGTCCGCAAGCTTCTCGCCATCGTTTCCTGTCGCGCGCCATGGCGACAGCATCCCTGTCACCTCGTCATAGGTTCGGTGGATGTCGAGGTGCTGCTCCTCCGTCGTGGAGACGATGGCCGCAGCTACCCGGCCGCCGCGTTCGAGGAGGAGTGGCCAAAGGGTCGGGTACGAGCATCGTCATCGCCGCGACCAGCGGGGCGGTGGCGATCGGCGACCTGAGCGTGGCAGCCGGTGTCAGCAGCACTCATCTGGCACAGCGGTTCAAGGAGCTCATCGGCGTCACACCGAAGCGACTGGCCCGCAACTACCGCTTCGCCGCCACCGTGTTCGCGATCGACCCCGCCGGACCGATCGACTGGGGCGACCTCGCCGGTGGCGCGGGCCACTTCGACCAGGCCCACTTCGGCGGCGAGTTCCGGGCGTTCACCGGGCTCACGCCGATCCGGCACGTCGAAGTCCGGCGGCTGTTCCTGCGCGAACATCCCGGCCACGCGCTGGACAGCCGGCCGCTGTCGGCCGATTGATTTCTTACGAGTGCGTCAGCTCACGACACGCTAATTTGGGGGCACCCCAAAGCAGAGGAGAGCGCCGTGGGCAAGGTGGTCATGTACAGCTCGGTGTCGGTGGACGGCTTCGTCGCGGACGAGAATGACCAGCCCGGACCGCTGTTCGACTGGTTGTCCAGCGGTGACGTCCGGTTGGACGAGAGCGGCGAGGTGAAGGTGTCGCAGACGTCCTACGACTACACCCGGCCGTACTGGGACCAGATCGGGGTGACAGTCGTCGGCCGCCACGTCTTCGACATGACGGACGGCTGGGACGGGAAGCCTCCGGGCGGGATCGACCACGTGGTCGTCGTGACGCACCGGCCGGAGCCCGAGGGCTGGGACCCCGAGGCGCCGTTTCACTTCGTCGACGGCGTCGAGGCGGCGGTGGCCAAGGCGCAGGAGCTTGCGGGTGACCGGCTGGTCGAGGTCGCCGCTGGCGACGTCGGTGGCCAGGTGCTTGCCGCGGGCCTGATCGACGAGGTGCGCATGGACGTCGTACCCGTGGTGTTCGGGTCCGGCAAGCGCTACTTCGGGTCGGTCGACGCGCAGCACCTGTTGGAGGATCCTGACGTGGTGATTGAGGGCAACCGGGTGCTTCACCTGCGCTATCGGGTGCGCCGTTGACCGATCTGAGCGGGTACGCGATGAAGTCCACTGCGGACGATAAGACCTCGATCGCGGCGAAGGCCCAGAAGGCTTCGGTCTCCTCGTAGGTGAGGTTCCGCCGCCGCCCGGTCGAGGAGTGACCATTCGCCGGAGGGACGCTGCCCAGCTAGCCGTCGGGAGAGCACACCCCGGGCCGGCGCACTCCCCTGCACCCGCGGCCCGCGGCAAGATTGTTCGCGCCTGTCGGCCGTCGGACCCCGCTCCTACCTCTGCTTCTTTCCCACGTTGCGGTCGTCACCGTCAGTCTCGACGGCTTTCGAACAGCTCTCCGGGTCTTCGGGGTGGTTGTCGGCACACCACTTTTCGATCGCATCGACGCAGTAGGCAGCCTTGTTCGTGTCATACCCACCAGCGATGTTGTAGCCGCTGGCATAGTCCTGCACGCAAGACGGCGGGCCGCCGTCCATGACGTTGCTTCTGAGGAATCCGACGACGGCCGAGACAAAGACAAGCGCGACGATGAGAACCGTCAACCTCTTCCCTCCGAAGCGACTTTCGATCGATTGCAAGCTGATCCGCCCCCCACAGGTTCGTGCGTGGCGTGATCATATGGTGCTGAGCAGCAAAGCAGGAATCGGGTGACGGACCCGCTCCGGCCTCTCGCACCCCAGCCGCAGAAGGAGCCGTTCACGGCCCTGATGATCTGCGGCGGCAGGCACTCGTCCATCAAGGCCCCTCGGGGAATGCCGCTGGTGACCCGGGTGCAGCTCGACGAGCAGACGCCTTCCACCAGGGCCGGCCGTGCAACCTGTTGCTGAAGGACCGGGCGACGGCCTGACCCGGAAGACGAAGTCCGACTCGAACACACCGTGACCGTCGCCTGCCAGCGACAGATTTCCCCTCGATGGTGCCGTCTTCG
Source organism: Streptomyces sp. RPA4-2 (assembly GCF_012273515.2). Taxonomy (NCBI): domain Bacteria; kingdom Bacillati; phylum Actinomycetota; class Actinomycetes; order Kitasatosporales; family Streptomycetaceae; genus Streptomyces; species Streptomyces sp. RPA4-2. The sequence continues at coordinate 9,256,179 of NZ_CP050975.2, read as the reverse complement.
GACTTCGTCAAGCGGCGACGATCTGCTCCCCGCTCACGCGGGGGCCGCCCCCGGCTCCAGGTCGCGCAATCGGCCCGCCAGGGCAGCCAGTCGCTCGATGTTCTCCGTGTGACCGAGGGCGTCGAGGCGGGACACGGCCTCATTCAGGCGGGTCAGGGCGGGGGCGGGGCGTTTCAGGTATGTACCCTCCACGAAGGCCGCGAGTCGGACGCACTCGGCCCACTCACCGGTGTCTTCGTCCTTCCCGGGACTCGGTTCGCCGAGCAGAGCGAGGGCCCGGTCCAGGGAGGACAGGGCGTCCTCGTACTCATGGGCATAGGCATTGACCCGCCCCCGTTCGTAGGCGAGGGCGCTGTCCAGGGAGCGGCCGCGGGCCTCGTACCCCGCGGCGCGGGCCTCGTCGGCGACACGGCCCGCGTCGGCGAGCAGGGCGAGGGCACCGGCCAGGCCCTCGGCGCCCTGCTGTTCGGCCTGGAGCCGGGCGAGTTCGCGCAGGCTGCTGCTGAGTTGTTCGTAGCGTGGGGACCGGGCGTGCGCGGCGAGCGCCTGGTCCGCGGCTTCACGAGCCCGGTCGAACTCGCCGGACTCGGCGAGGAGTACGGCGGTCTCGGCGGCGATCATGGCGTGGCTTCCTGGGTCGTCGTCCCAGCCGGCCGACTCGGCTGCGAGGGCGGCGAGCTCGGCGGTGGCGGCCTTGAGGTCCTCTCCCGCGTGCAACGCACGGGCCCGGGTGAGGCGCAACTGGGCGACGAGGCGGTCGTCCATCTCCCCTGCGGCGACGTCTGGTTCGGCCAGGAGGGAGTCGAGCAGTGCGATGCAGTCCTCGACGTGGCCCGCGTCGAGGCTGAGCTGTGCCGCGTTGCTGTAGGTGCAGAACGCGTCGGTGCGGCTGCCGTGGCGCAAATCCAGTTCCGCGGAGCGGGTCAGGTGCCGCAGCGCCTCTTCGGGCCGCCCCAGTCGCATGGATGCTTCGGCCAGATCTGCGTGGAGGCGGGCCGCGCCGGCGGTGAGCGAGGGCCAGTCGGCGGCCAGTCGCAAGCTCTCGGTGAGGTCTGCGTGCGCGGCCTTTGCGTCCTTCTGGCGAAGCTGGATACGGCCGCGCAGGCCGAGAGCGCGGGGCAGGTGCCAGGCCGGGCCGTTTGCCCTCAGTCGGTCGAGGAGGCGGTCGATCTCCGCGGTCGCTGTAGACAGGTCACCGGCGAGCGCGTGAGTGTTGGCTCGCAGCAGGTGGGCGCCGGAGATCTGGCCGGCGATTTCGTGCTGGGTGGCGAAGGCGAGCAGCAGGTCCGTTTCGGCAAGTACGGGCGCCTTGTGCTCGTCGTCTCGCGACGTCTGGAAGCGTATGCCGAGCACGGTCGCCCGCAGTCGCAGCAGTCGGGCCTCGAGGTGGGGGGCGAGGCCGGGCGTCTCCTCGTGCAGCCGGACGAGGTCGGTGTGGACGTTGGCGAGCGCGGTGGCCTTCGCGTCGTCGTCGGCCCGCTCCTCGGAGATCTCGACGGCGGGGAGCCGGGTGCAGGCGCGGGCGAGGACGGCGTGGCCCGGTACCCCCGCTTCGTCGTAGAGGCTCGCGGCCCGCTCGTAGAGGGCGATCGCTTCGGCGAACCGGTCTTTCTCGCCCTCCAGGCCTGCCTCGTCGTCCAGCAGGTCCGCCTGGAGCCGGGCCGGCGGTCCCAGGGCCGGGTCGTCGGGGTGGATCCAGCCGGGGTCTGCGACGAGGACCCGCAGCCGAGCCCAGCAAGCCGTCGCGTCCGGGTGTCCCTGTTCATCCAACTCTCGGGCGCGCGCGATGAGTTCGGACGGCGACTCGGTGTGGGCGACCGCGGCGGCGGGAGTGGTGGCGGGGACAGCTGCCGGGGCCACGTCATCGAGGGTGCGGGTGCGCAGGGTCAGTTCGAGTGTGGCCAGGAGGGGTGCGCGGCCGAGGCGGTCCCGTCGCCGGTCGGTGTGGGTGCTGGTGCCGTTGCGGGCGTCGAAGCGTGCGGCGAGGTCGTCGGCGCGGTCTCGTACCTCGGCGCGCAGACCGGACACTGTCCAGGTGCGGCCCGCGTAGCCGGGCGTGGGCAGTTCTCCGTGGCCGAGGAGCTCGACACGCTGGAGGAGGACCTCCACGCCGGTGAGGAAGCCGAGCAGGTCCAGGGGTGAGTCGACGTCGTCGAACAGGTTCCGGTTCTCTGCGAGGAGTTCCAGACCGCGGGCCTCGTTGCCGGTGAGGGCGCAGAATTCCAGGTGGCGGCCGACCTCGCTGGACATCGAGGGGTTGCGGCGGCAGGCACGGTAACCCGTGAGGTGCAGCTCGCGCGCCCTGTCGGCGCCGCCGGTGCGCAGCAGCGGGAGCAGCGCGTACGACACGGAACGGGCGGGCTCCTCCTGGCAGGACTCCTGTCCGTCCAGGACAGGCTGCCAGACGCGCAGCGCCCGTTCGTCGTCGTCCGCCGCGAGGTGGTAGAGGGCGCGCTCGCAGATTTCGCAGGCCTCGCAGTCGCTGAGCTGCGTGCGGGTGCGGCCCGCCCACAGTTCGAAGGCGAGGTCGGTGTCCTCACCGGTGTGTGCGGCCAGCCGGTAGGCCTGTCCGTAGTAGGGCTGGAGCGCGAGGCCGGCCTTCTCATACCGGTCGCGCATCTCGGTCAGCCACTGGCGGAGGCTGGGCAGGGGCATCTCGGGCAGGGCGACCAGTGCGTTGGCCACCCACTTGAAGCGCCAGAACAGCGCGTGCCGCAGCTGCTCGTCGAACACGTCGGGCTGCTCGTCGAACAGGTTGAGCAACCGGGCGAAGACGACCGGGGATTTACGGGGTTCGGAGCCGTAGGTGTACGCCTCCTGGAGTTCTAGCAGGGCGCGCACCAGCGGCAGGGGTTCGGCGAACAGCTCGGCGGCCTCGGCGAGGCTTTCGGCGGTGACGGTGCGGGTTCGGCCGTACGGGCGCCGGTCGTTGTCCTGGAGCGCCTGGTACAGCTCGTCGGTGGTCTGGGGTGCGGTCGGCATCGTCAGTTGTCCTTGCGCAGGGCGTGGGCGAGGAGGTCGAGGAAGGAGCGGTTGATGAGGCTCGATTCGGCCGGTCGCAGCGGGCGCCGGGACAGCATCGCGGCCTGCCCGTAGAGGGCTTCGGCGCTGGTGCGGGCCAGTTCGGGCTCGTCGATGGTGACCGCGGTGCGTACCAGCGGGTTGAGCTGGTTGAGGATCAGCTGGGCCCGCGGGGCCTCCTGGCGCAGGTGACCGAGGATGTCGCCCCAGACGCCGCCCTGCTGTTCGCGGGCGAGCTGGGAGCGGGTGCGCTCGTGCCGGGCCTCGCGGCTGTCGAGGAGGAGGGCGGGCGCGGAGGCCGGCTGGAAGGTGCGCAACGCGACGTCGCAGTCGAAGACGGCGAGCGCGTCCCGGGCCAGGGCGAGGTAGGGCGCGGCGGCCAGTTCCGTCTCGCGTTCGACGGGGTCGAGGTGGGCGGTGAGTGTGGCCGGGTCGAGGTCGTCGACCGTGACCTCGGATCTGATCTCCGGCAGCCGGTGGACCAGTTCTCGGTCGTAGGTGTAGCCGCCGTTGACGACGCCGAGGCCGGCGGCCGCGGCGATCGCGGCGACCTGCCGGAACTCCTCCACGCTGGAGGTCACGAGCACGGTGCGGTGGGTGCGCGCGAACTCGTCCAGGGTGGCGTGTCCGTCGGTGGTCTCGAACGGCAGCCACGGCAGCAGCATGCGCAGGATCTCGTCGTCGTGCACGGCCAGGGATTTCACGGCCAGGTGGTGGGCCTGGAGGAAGCGGCCGAGGAGGTCCGGGTTGCTGGCGGCGGTCCGCGCGATCCAGTCGCGCAGTCGTCCGGCGAGGGCGTCACGGACCGCGGCAAGGGTGTCGTCCTCGTAGAGGGACTCGCGGGAGGCCGTCGGGCGCAGGCTCTCGGCGTCGATCACGCAGCGGACGAAGAAGGCCCATTCGGGCAGGAGTTCCTCGGCCTGCTCGGACAGCAGCATGCCCTTGACGTGCACGCGGTGGCCGTGACGGCGTCCGGCGGGGACCGTCTCGGGGAGGATGCACGCGATGCCCTTCAGGCCCACCGCGGGAAGGTCCAGGTCGATGGTGTCCAGGGGTGTGAACCCGAAGATCTCCTCGCCGTAGGCGGCCAGCGCGCGGGAGCGAGCTCCCGGCGTGGGGTAGGTGCGCGCCCAGGGGGCGGGCTCGGGGTTGACGGCTGCGCCGGGGCCGCCCGAGCCGTCGTCGAAGGTCACTGGGTGCCGCAGCAGGGATCCGAAGTGCCGGGCGAGCGCCTGCACCTGGACCGGGCGGGTCCACTCTCCGGCGTCGGCGCGGGGCGTCAGGGTGACAGTCGTGCCGGGCCGGGGTCGGGCGGAGGCGGGCAGGGTGCGGACGGTGTAGCTGCCGTCGCCGCGGCCCCGCCACTCCACGGCCGGGGCGCCGGGTGTGCGGGCGGACCGGCTGAGGACGTGGATCTCGTCGGCGACCAGGAAGCAGGAGAGAAGACCGATGCCGAACTGGCCGATGAATTCGGCACGTTGTGCGGCGATCTGCTCGGCGCGCTTGCTGCTGCGGCCGATCGTGGCGAGGAAGCGGTGCACGTCGTCCTCGGTGAGGCCGACGCCGTCGTCCTCCACCCGCACCACCGAACCATCGGCGTACAGACGGATACCGAACGCGTCGGGGGCGGCGCCCGGTTCGACACCGCGCCGCGCGGTCAGCGCGTCAACCGCGTTCTGGAGGAGTTCCCGCAGGTAGACGCGGGGGCTGGAGTAGAGGTGGTGGGAGAGGAGGTCGACGAGGCCGCGCAGATCCACCTGGAAGGTGCGGTCGGCGCCGGCCGGGCTCGAAGGAGTGTGGGACAAAGTCATCGGGCAGTCCGGGGTGAGATGAGCGGCGGGCAGGGTGCGGGGCTCAGGCGTTGCGCCGGGCGCGGGCGTACATCTTTTCCGGCTCCGCCATGTACCGCCACGGCCACGTGGTGTACGCGCCGCCCAGCTCGCGGAAGACGATCGGCGACGCGATCCGCTCCGAAGCCAGGGAGAGCGCCATGGCGAAGGCATTGAAGTCCTGCTGCCAGACCGGGCGGCGCACATAGGCGGGGTGGAGGATGCTGCGCTCGGCGACGTCCAGCAACTCGTCCTGGATCTCGGGGGTGATGAGGCAAGTCTTGTGGTCGGACTCGACCCAGTCCTCGATGTGTGCGACGGCGATCACGCAGCCGAGGCGGTGGCCGTCGGGCGCACCGGCGAACGCCTTGCGCGCGAACGCCAGGGCCTCGCCGGGCTTGCCGTTCCAGCGGGGCTGGAGGTACGACACCCACTCGACGTGGGTCTCCAGGTCCAGCGGGTCGCGGCGCAGGGCCGCATCAAGGCGGGTCTCGTTGACAGCGGGGCCGACCGAGATGCCGCGGCCGGAGGTCAGCAGGCGACGCCACGGGGTGACCCAGTCCGGCCGCAGCTCCGCCGCCTCCAGCAACTGATCCTCGGCAATGCGGAGCCTCTCACCGAAGACCCGCCACTGTCCGGGCGTCACGTCCGCGGCCATCGCGCGAGTACGTGCCTCCCAGCCCCAGACGACGTGGCGTGCGCCGGATATCAGCAAGGCGGTCGCCCGGTGCTCCTTGTCCCCCTCGACGGCACGGCCGATCCAGTCCTCCACACCGTTCAGGTCGGCCAGTTCACCCAGGACCTGGTCGTCACGTCCGAGATCGAACGGGGTGAGTGCTGCCTTGACCGCCGTCCAGTCACCGGAGCGGGCCGCCTCCGTCAGCGCGAGCACCCGGGTATCGCCGAGCGCGCGCAGCCTATACATCCCGTTCATGAGTCTGCGCGGTGCGCGCGAGGCGTGCGGATCCGCCGGTCTCTCTCTTCGCCCGCTCAACAATCTCTCGAACATGCCGCGCCCTCCCCAGGTCCTGCGTGATCGTTTCGGTGCAGCATAAGCGGCCCCACCGACAGGTGAGCGGCGTGTACGGGAGTCGTTCGAGCACGCCCTCGTGCGGAGGGAAGCGTGGCGGACTCGACGGAAGCCAGGCGTCGTTGCTGACGACGTCGTAGGTCTGAGGGGTTCGCAGCGCACACATGGAGCCGGTTGGCCACGGTCGGCGCGTCGGGAGGCCGAAAGCCACACCCGAGGCCGTCGAGTTGGCCAACCTTACGAAGCGCTCGTCCTGCCCCGCAGACATCGTCGAACGCTTTGAGCTCGCAACACGATCGTGATCGCCTTACGAGCTCAAAGGGCTGCCTCCCGTCAGAATGCACCTCTCCCTGCACCACCTTGTATCGAGTGTTTGACACAAGACGTGAAGTGCGGCATCTTGTGCTGGCTGCTCGGTACAAGATGATCTGAGGGGATCTCCCTATGCTCGAAACCGCCCCGTTCCAGAGCCGCTTCCTCGATCACGCCAACCACTACGCCCGTTGGTCGGGTCTGGCCATCGGCATCCTGGCCGCACAGGCTCTGTCCACGCTGGGGCGCGTCGAGTTCGAGCAGCGCGTCGTGTTCTGCATCACCGCCTTCGGCCTGTGCGCGGTGGCCGGCGTTCTCCTTGCCGACGCGCTGACCCTGCTCCCCCAGAACGCGGTACGCACCGCGACTCTCGCCCCGCGCCTGGTCAGAGACCATGTACCGCCCCGCATGGGCCCCTTGATCGCCCTTCAGGGCGTCTCGCTCGCCGTGCTGCTGGCCATCACGGCCGCCACCGCCTCCGTCGACCCCGACCGTATATTCAGCACGGGTAAGGTCATCGCCATCACCTGCAACGGGATGTCGGCATCCCTGGGCCCCTGGCCAGGCATGTACTACAGCCTCCCGGCATTCGGCGCCCTCGTCGTAACCACCCCGACCTGCCTGTGGGCCCTGCGCCGCATCGTCCACGGACCAGGCGGGGAACAGCAGCGTCGCGACCGCGCATGGGCCGTCACCGGAGCCTGGGGCCTGCTGGTGTCGAGCCAGCAGCTGTACGCCGTACTGATGATCTCCGTCTCGCTCACGAATACGGGCTGCGCCGGTGCGATGGGCCTGCTCACCTTCTGGGTGTTCTACCCTCTGGCCCTGCTGAACCTGTTCACCGTCGCCTGGTCCCTGATCACCGTGGTGGCCCCCCGGGCCGTCGACGACGACGTGACGAAGGGGGTCCCCGACGATGAATGAACCCGCCGTCCGCGTCGACACCGCCAGCCAGGTACCTCCGTACGCACAAATCCGCGCGCAACTCGGCGCGTTGATCGTCACCGGCCAGCTGGCCGAGGGCGAACGGCTGCCTACCGTGCGCCAGTTGGCCACCGACCTCGGCCTCGCACCGGGCACGGTGGCCCGCGCCTACCGCGAGCTGGAAGCCGCCGAGCTGATCCGCACCCGCCGCGGAGCGGGCTCCCGGGTCGCGGCACCCCCAGCAGGCCCGACCCGCTCATACGCCTCCCAACTCACCACCCTCGCCCGTGATTTCACCTCTGCCGCCCACGCACTTGGTGCCGACACCGAGGCCATCATGGCCGCAGTCCACGCCGCGCTGAGCCCGGACCGGGACTCCTCGACGTAATAACCACCCTCAGAATGTGCTTTCAGGATGCGCGAAGGCCGCATCCACGATCCGCCCGCGGGTCCGGCGGTGGATGACCTCAGAAACGGTGAGTGCCGTACACGCTTCGGGCGATCGACGGCGCGGACGAGACGATCGCCGAGCTGGAGACGATCGTCGGCCCGCGGGCCGCGTCCGCGATGATGAACCCGTCCCTCGCGTGCGTCCTGGCCTCACCCAGGTAGAAGGGCGATCCGCCGCATCGTCAGGCCCGGTAGGTAGGCGACGGGGCGTCTTCCTCGGCCTGGACGTCGTCACCCAACACCGAGCCCAAGCTCCGTGAGCTGTTCGCAAAGCTGCAGGCCAAGCACGGAACGGTACTGGTCGTGGTCGTGGTCGTGGTCGACCAGCCTCCATCACGCTTTCGTCCGGCTCTGCCGGGGCGAGCTGCCACATCCACGTTACGGAGAGCTCTTCCGGCTCGGGTGAAGCCGGTGCTCAAGCCCCTCATCAGCGGTCCGTCGATGCCTCCGGACCCGGTGACACCCCCCGAATCATGAACAACAGGAGGGGAAGTCATGCCGGACCCAAAGGCCGGAAGCCCCATTGCCGAGCCACGGAGAAGGTGCCGGGGAGGCAGCCGATCCGGGAACGGCGATGCCCGTATGTCATCCGCCCCGGCACTGCCCTTCCGGTGTACGCGTCCCAAGCGTGGCTGGAGCTTTTTGCAAGACTTCCACCTAATTAGATAGCTATTGTCAGAGTATGTCCTGTGCACGGGTAGCCCTCTCGGTCGGCTCCGGCACCAGGCTGGAGCCTGCCGGGTGCGCGGTGACTGAGCGTGGGGCCGGCGTCCAGGAAGGTCGGTGACGGTCGTGGTGTCTCCTGCGTCGGGCTCCGCACGGGACTGGAAGGAGATGGCCAGTCTCTTCCGGCATCTGGTGACGGACTCCGACGCCTCGAGCGCCATGCTGTTCCTCCTTTCCCCCAAAGAGCCTGTCCTGCAGTTGTCGATGCTGTACGGCACGTCCTGGACCGTTCTCTCCTCCTGGGCACGGATCCACGTGGAAGAGGCGGTCCCCGCTGCCGAGGCGACGCGCGAGAGGCGCATGGTCTGGGTCGGCGACTCCGAGGAGCTGGCACTGCACTATCCCCGGCTCGCTCTCATGGTTCCCGAACACGCCGTGGCGGCTGCCCCGATCTTCTCCGGTGCGGCCGTACAGGGCGCGGCCTGCCTGCTGTGGCCACCCTCGCATCCCAAGCGTCTGAGGCCGGAGGAAGCGGCGGCGATCGAGACGTTCTGCCGCCGAGCAGGCTTGTTGTTGCAGCGCTCAACGCGACGCGGACATCCGTTGCTGCCCGGGAAGCGTCCCATGGCACTGACAGCGGAACGGTCCCGCACCCCGGATCAGGCCGAAGCACTGGCGGCTCATGACTACGCCATGCGCCTGCCGGGGGCGATGTCCCTGGATCTGGAAGGCCGGATCACCTTTGTCAGCAATGCGGCAAGCGACCTGCTCGGAGTGGGCGCGGCCGACCTGCTGGGTGCGCGACCGTGGGAGCGCCTGCGGTGGCTCGGTGGTTCCGACTTCGAGGACCTGTTCCGTGCCACGGTCATCGGCCACCAGCCCGCTCAGTTCAACGTCACACGTGCACCCGATGTGTACCTGTCCATCGAGCTCTACCCCGACGCCTCCGGTGTCAGCGTCCACATGGCGGCCCTCCCCCGGACGACACCGGCCGGTCAGCACCAGCACGTCCTGCCTTTCGTGGAGGCGACCGAGATCAAGCCGTTCCACCTGTTGATGCACCTGGCGGCAAGCCTCACGGAGACGGTGCGGGTGAGCGACGTCGCCGAGACCATCGCCAACCAGTTCCTGCCCGCCTTCGACGCCACGGGCCTGGTCCTGATGACCGCGTCCGAAGGGCGGCTGCGGGTCGTCGGCCACCGCGGCTACGACACGGCCTTCCTGTCCCTCTTCGACGGCCACTCCCTGGCCTCCGACAATCCGCCCGCGAAGGCCCTGACCGGCCACGGCCCCCTGTTCTTCACCAGTTTCGACGAGTTCCAGCAGACGTACCCGGAGGCTGTCCAATACGGCACCAGGAACGCGTGGGCGTTTCTGCCGCTGATCATCCGCGGCCGGCCAGTGGGAATTCTCGTACTGTCCTTCGACCGGCCCCGTCGATTCCCGCCGACGGAGCGCAATCTCCTGGTTTCAGTGGCCGGACTGGTCGCCCAGGCCCTGGACAGGGCCTGTCTGCACGAGGCCAGGGACGATCTCGCCCGCACCCTGCAGACCGGTCTGCTGCCGCAACGACTTCCCGCCGTTCCCGGCCTGCGGGCCGCCGCCCGCTACCTGCCCGCGGCTCATGGCATGGACGTCGGAGGCGACTTTTACGACCTCATCCGCTGTGGCACCGCAATCGCCACAGCGGTCATCGGCGACGTCCAGGGCCACAACGTCCGGGCCGCGGCCCTGATGGGCCAGCTGCGCACCGCCGTCCACACCCACGCCGCCGTGGGGATGCGTCCGGACGATCTCCTGACCCGTACCAACCAGGTGATGTGCGATTTGGATCCCGGTCTCTTCGCCAGCTGCCTCTGCATCCAGCTCGATCTGGTCCGGCGCCGGGCGCTCCTAGCCACGGCCGGACACCTTCCGCCACTTCTGCGCCATCCGGACGGCCGTACGGAAGCCCTCGCACTGCCCCCGGGACTACTGCTCGGTATCGTCGCGGACGCCCACTACGTGGCTGTGGACATTCCGTTGCCCTCAGGCCTCACTCTGGCGCTCTACACCGACGGGCTCGTCGAAGCACCGGGCATCGACATCGACGACGCCATCAGCGCCCTCGCCGGCCGACTGGCCCATGCCCCGAACGATGACATCGAAAGCCTCACCGAAACCCTCGTCGGCGATGCCTCGCTCAACCCGCGCACTGACGACATCGCCATACTGCTGGTCCACGTCACGAACTGATCCACGACTGCGGACAAGCCCATCCGATTGGACAGAATCCGTGCTCGAAGGCGAGATGAGCGATCACCTCGGCTATGACCGGCACGATCCGGCAGGGAAGAACGGTGAGATCTCCCGGAACGGAAAGCGCTCCAAGACGCCCCGGCTGGGAGTGAACCGGGGCGAGGCCGGCCTCTGTTCTGAACAGCTGCGCACGACCCCGTCGCCCCTCCGCGCGGCGCGATGGCAGTGCCCGACCCCCAGCCGCTAGAACCGCGGACTTTACTTGCCGGCTGTCGCATCCCACCGTGCGGCACGGCGGTATAGGGCTGGCCGGCGCTGGTCCGGTCTTCCCGCGGTGGTCCGGCGGCTGCCGGCAGCGGGCCGATCTGCGCGGCTAGGGCACGGCTAGGGCGTGTTGCGAAAGTCCCGTCGTCCGACCGGAGGGCGGAAAACTCACTTCCGTGAACATATAACGTAATGATCGCTACTTATTGTGACTTTCCATGTGTTGGCGCTCGCCGTGGTGATTCTCTTGCTGGTAGGCGGGGCGGTGGAAGGGACTGCGGTCGTGAGTGGTGGGCAGAGTGGGCTTCCCCGGTTGCTGACGGCAGCGGAGACGGCGGCGCCGGTGGATGCGGTCGACGTGATCGCGGAGGACCTGCGGCGGCGTTTCGAGGCCACGAAGGTCTCTTTCCTCATCGTGGACCTGACGGGGAAGGCGGTGGCGCGGCTGTCGACCGCCCCTGCGGAGGATGGGTGGGAGGCCGAACGGATCCCTTTGTTCGGCAGTGTCTACGAAGAGGTGATCCGTACCCAGCGGCTGTATCAGGAGGCCACCGGCCAGGGACAGCGGGTGATCGTGCCGGTCACCAACCGGGGGGATGCGATCGGGCTGCTGGAACTGCTCCTGCCGGCCGCCCCTGGCGAGAAGGTCCTCGGTGAGGTCGGGGAAGCCGCCCATGTCCTGGCCTACATCGTGATCGCCAACGGGCGCTTCACCGATTTCTACACCTGGGGCAAACGCTCCAGGCCGCCCACCCTCGCGGCGGAGATCCAGTACCAGCTGCTCCCCCTGTCACTGTCGTGCGAGGCCGCGCAGTTCACGCTGTGCGGGAGCCTTGAGCCCTCCGAAAACCTGAGCGGCGACACCTTCGACTACACCCTGGACCGGGACGCGCTCCATGTGTCGGTGACCGACCCCATGGGCCATGACATCGACGCCGCGCTCGCCGCCACGGTCCTGGTGAGCGCCCTGCGCGGCGCCCGCCGCGCCGGAGCCGACCTGGCCGAACAAGCCCACCGCGCCGACCGGGCCCTGGTTGAGCACGGCCAAGGCCACGCCACCGGGCAGCTGCTGCGCATCAATCTCCGCACCGGGCGGGCCCAGCTCGTCAACGCGGGACATCCCTGGCCCTTGCGCATGCGCGAGGGCGCCGTGGAGGTGATCACCTGCGAGGTGGACCATCCCTTCGGGCTGTCCGAGTTCGCGACCCTCCCCTACCGCGTTCAGGACCTCGATCTGCGCCATGGTGACCGTCTGCTCATGTTCACCGACGGCATGGTCGAACGGCACGGGGAGAAGGTCGACCTGCCCGCCCTGCTGGCGCGCACCCGGGACCTGCACCCGCGGGAGACCGCGTTGATGCTGACGTCCGCGGTCCGGGACGCCGCCGGGGGCCGGCTCGAGGACGACGCCACCGTGATGTGCCTGGACTGGCACGGCCCCCAAGAGACCCAACGACACGTCAGCTCCGGCGCGGACGCCCAACAAGCCTCAGCCGGCCGCACAAAGCAGCAGCCGTGACCAGAGTGCTGTCCTGGACGGTGCCGGACTGCCGCTGAGTAGCTCATCCGCCGCGTCTCTTCCTTGAAGCCCGACTTCCGGTCCTCCCCAGCCGCTGCGGGATGCCCTGGGATCTACCCGAGTGAGACATCACGAGATGTCTGGAGACCCGTCGACCTTCATCCCGAACACCCACCCCCTCCGGTAGGCAGTGCTGGAACAGGCTGGGCGAGGGCGACGGAGACGGGCCAGTCCACTCGTCCAGCCTGCGTCGACCAGGGCTGCGCTGCTCGTGGGGCGCTTCGGGGAGCGGACTCGGGTCCGGGCTCCCACCCTGGTTGTAGGATCTCGCGGTTCGTGGCATCGAGCATTGCGCTGACCAGCAGGTTCCTGATCCGTCTCAGGGCCTTGTTCCACGCCTCTGTCTCACCTCCCATGGCATTTCCTCGCCGGGGGTGGCAGGGGCATGCCGGATGATGGGGAGGTGCGGCTGTACTCGGCGCCGAACCGGCGGCGCACGATCTCAGCGATCCGGGCCGGCGTCCAGCACTGGTCACTCCAGCCGGAGGCGGCAGGACCGGCGTCCAGCACCGCTTCCATGACCCGGAGTTGTCCCCTGTCCAGCTTGCAGCGGGCCCCACCGGGACCCTTGGAGGCCAAAGCCAGCCGGCCGCCCGAAGCCAACGCACGCCGCCACCGGTTCGCCGACATCCGGGTCACCCTGAACCGCCGGGCCACCTCCCGGTCACTGGCCCCGGCCTCGATCGGATCAGCGGCTTCGAACCACACTTGCTCACGCCGAGCCCGCTCCTCGGCCGTCGGCCCACCGCCATCGGGGTACCTCACCTTCCCGGCATAGACCATCCCACGGGAGCCGTCACGACTCGAGTAACCCGCACCAGCACCGTTAGAGATCTCCTGGGGCCTGTCTGACGAGTCGCGTCACCGACCCCGCACCCGCACCCGCACCCGCACCCGCCAGCAATGTCACCCGAATGGCGCAACATGGCGTGCCACCCACATGGGTGAAGGTCAAGCTGGCTAGTGCCCCAATTGAGGCAATCTCTGAAAGGGGAACCACATGCGCATTCGACGCATCCTCGCCGCCGTCATCGCCACGGCAGCCCTCGCCGGATTCGGCATCACAGGCGCCGCCACCGCCACCGCCGCCAGCCTCACCCCGGGTGAGTGCGAGCAGGGCGGCGGAACAGTCAACCACGCGAACAACACCTGCAAGGGCGGCATGTTCGACGGGCAGATGGTCGACTAGACCCCACTAGGCGCCCCGCAGCCACGCGCTGCGGGGCGCTCCCGCGCGAGCGTAGCCGGGAGAGTCGCAGGGACCGTGCCGACCCGTCGGGCGAAGATGTCGACCGGATGGCCTTGACCATGATCTGACGGGGGCACCGGGTGGCTTCCCCATGAGGGCTGGATCGCGGTCTACCCGGACTGAACCTGAATCGCATCCGGAGACCGGGGAAGTACAGCTCTTCGTGGCAGCTCTGCTGGACGAAGACCGGACGGGAAACCGGGGTTGGGCGGCGGCCTCCCAGTGAAGCCACCCACGTTCGTGCGCGCCCAGTGGCCGCTGTCGAGCGTCAGCGGGCGATGACGGCGGCGGTGATGCGGCTGCCGTAGGCGCATCATCCAGCCCCCGTTGCCTACGGGGGTAGTTGTTGCAGATGCCGAGCGAGGTCGGAGCACTCCTTTGGGCAGGTGCGGGCCGCTCACGCCCTCCCGCAAACGTTCGGGAGGTCGCGCACCACACCACCGACACGACCAGCCGGCCCGGTGAGGCCGGCGACCTGTGCTTCGACCACGGCAAGCTTGCCGCGTGCCGTCCAGATCCTGGTTCCGCGCGCATCGTCTCTGTCCTGCGGCGCCGGGGGCGCCCCTTGCGGCGGGGGCACCCCTCGGCGTGTCGTCCGCGTCAGCCGATGGTGCCGTGCTCCACGGGGAAGTCCGGGGGCCACGGCCGGCTGAAGTCGAACAGGGACGGGTCCTCGAACCTGCGGTCCGCCTCGCGCCAGGAGGGATCGCCGGAGACGACGAAGCTGTCCCCGTCCGGTTCGATCATCCAGGTGAAGGCCGCATCGTCCGCGGGGAGGTCATGGCGCTCCTTCAGCACCGCGAACTCTGCGTCCGTCGCCCGGCGGACGTGGATGCCCTTCTCGTAGATGGGCTTGAGCAGCATGAGCTCCACATGGCCGAAGTACACCTCGACGCGGGTGTCCGTTGCATCGACGGCAAGGGCGTCGCTGCGCAGCAGCAGCTGCCGGTGTGACGCCGCAAAGCTGACCACGCGAAACAGCCGCCCCTCTCGTACGAAATCCGCCATGTGCTCATCCTGTCTTCTACTCGGGCCCACGCACACCCCTGAACAGTCGTCTCCCCCACCCAGCTGGAAGCCTCCGCAACACCCATGTCGACAGCCCGCCCCAGCCTCGCCGGAGGTGGTGAATATCAGGGACGCGAGCCGGGTAGGCGCCGCGGTCCGACCTTGTGCCGGTCGCGTGGCTGTACCGGCTACGCACCTGCGCGAGCCAGCGTCTCCAGAGGGCCGACCAGGATCTCGGAGAAGGCGAGTTCGGCGGCTCCGATGAGCACTGCGTCGTCGCCGAGTTCTCCCACCCGCAGCCGGAGGTTCTCGCGGGAGGCTGTGAGGGCAATGCGGTTGATACGGCTGCGGATTTGGGCGGCCGAGCCGAGGAACACCTCTCGGAGCGTCCCGCCGAAGATGACCGTGCGCGGGTTGAGCACATTGACCAGGTTGGCGACGCCGATGCCGAGCCAGTCGCCGACGTCGTGCAGGGCGGCGCGGGCGGTGATGTCGCCCCGGTCGGCCGCTTCGACGACGGCGCGTACGGCTTCCCGGCCGGTGGCCGACGGGTCGCGCTGCGCGGCTTCCAGCAGGGCGCGTTCTCCCGCCTCGGCTTCAAGGCAGCCGTGCGCTCCGCAGCCGCAGGGCCTGCCGTTGCGCGGGTTGACGATCATGTGCCCGATCTCGCCGCCGTATCCGCCGTCGCCGTGCAGCAGTTGGCCACCGGTGATGACACCGCCGCCGATGCCGATGTCGCCATGCAGGTAAACGAGGTCCTGGCAGCCTGTTCCGGCACCGCGCAGGTGCTCCGCGAGCGCACCGAGGCTGGCCTCGTTGCCCACCGAGACGGGTAGGCCCAGGCCCAGCCGGCGCGTGAGGTCCTTGCCGAACTCCTCGTCCTTCCAGCCGAGGTAGGGGACGGCGCGGACGAGGCCGTCGGGTCGGCGTACCGTCCCGCGGACGGCGGCGGCCACGCCGACGCAGTGGGTGCCGTGCTGTGCCGTGCTCAGCATTTCCAGCGCGGAGCCGGCGAGGACCTCGGCCACCTTGTCGGCGTTGCGAGGGCCTGGGGGCATGGGGATCACCCTGCGGTCGAGGAAGATCCCGCCCAGGCCGATGCGGGCGGCGGCCAGCCGGTCCACGCCCACGTCGAATGCGAGGACGTACACGCGTTCGGACTCGGGCCGTACGACCAGGGAGGGCCGGCCGGCCCTGCCGGTCTCACGGGGCAGTTCCTCGCGGACCAGGCCGGCCGAGCCCAGCTCGCTCACCAGACCCAGGATGGTGCTGCGGTTGAGTCCCATGCGCTCCGCCAGGACGGCCCGCGACATGGATCCGCCGATGTGTACATGACGGAGCAGGGTGCCGAGGTTGTGCCGGCGAATCTCCTCCTGTGAGGGACCGGCTCTCATGGAACCCCAGACGTCATCGTTGTACGGCCCGGCGACGGGACAGCGCATCCACGCCTGCGGCCACCAGCAGAACCGAACCCGTGACAGCGTACTTGACCCCTGAGCTGTACCCCATCAGGCCCATGCCGTTCTGGATGACTGCGACCACCATCCCGCCGAGCACGGCGTCCGTGACTCTGCCCCGTCCGCCGAACAGGCTCGTCCCGCCGATCACGGCGGCGCCGACCGCCAGCAACAGCACGTTGCTGCCACCGGTGTTGGGGTCGACCGAGTTGCCCCGGGACGCGGCGATGATGCCGCCGACCGCGGCCAGGGAGGAGCAGATGACGAACGCGGAGATGCGGATGGCCGCCACGTTGATGCCGGCCCGGCGGGCCGCCTCGGCGTTACCGCCCACCGCGTAGATGTGCAGGCCGAATGAGGTGCGCTGGAGCAGGAGCGTACCGGCGATGAGCAGGACGGCGATGACCGGCACCACGATCGGTACACCCTTGAGCGAGTCGACGATGATGTTGCGGCTGCGCTCCTGGTTGAGCAGGTGGACGGCGATCGCACCGAGCACCGCCAGGCCGCCGAACCTGACCGCGAGCAGGGTGAGTGGAGCGGGGGCGAGCCCCCGCCGTCGGCGGTTCCGGCTCTGCCGGAGCTGGATCGCCGCGTACGTCCCGACGCTGACGGCGAGCAGTACCCAGCCCAGCGCGGGCGAGAGGTTGTTGTTTGCGACGGCCAGGATCGTCTCGTCTCGGATCGAGACGTTGGTGCCTTCCTTCAGCAGCATCAGCACGATGCCCTGGAACCCCAGGAAGGCGGCCAGCGTGACCACGAACGAAGGGATGCCGACCTTCGCCACCAGCAGGCCGAGCACCAGGCCGATGACCGTGCCGGTGAGGATCGCCGCGCCGGCCGCGCCGTACCAGGGCCATCCGTGGTCGGTGAGCAGGACGGCGAGGACGGCGGCGCAGACCCCGCTGGCGTAACCCGCGGACAGGTCGATCTCGCCGAGGAGGAGGACGAAGACCAGGCCCATGGCGATGGCGATGCTGCCCGCGCCCTGGGTCAGCAGGTTGGCGAAGTTCAGCTCGGACACGAAGACCGGACGCAGGACGGCGAAGAACACGCACAGGACGATCAGGCCGAGTACGGCGGGGAGGGCGCCCAACTCTCCGCCCCGTAGCCGATCGACGTAGTTCTTGGCGACCGAGCGCAGACTCGCGGCTTCGGCCGCTCCGTTCTTCTTCGGCGTACCGGGACCGCGCGGCAGTTCGGGCTTCTCGGGGGCGACTGCGGCGGTCATGCGGTGACTCCGTTGCTGTGGGCGAGGCCGAGGTCTCCGCTGCGGCCCGAGGTGATGAGTTCTACGACCTGGGAGTGCGTCACGTCCGACGTGCTGACCTGGGCGGCCATCCGGCCCAGGTAGAGGGTGGCGATCCGGTCGGACACCGCGAAGACGTCGTTCATGTTGTGCGAGATCAGGACCACGGCGAGACCGTTGTCGGCCAGCCGCCGGACCAGTTCGAGGACCTGTGCCGTCTGGGCGACACCGAGTGCGGCGGTCGGTTCGTCCAGGATGACGACCTTGCTGTTCCACAGCACGGCCTTGGCGATGGCCACGGTCTGCCGCTGGCCGCCGGAGAGACTGGAGACCTTTTGGCGGATGGACTTGACGGTGCGGACCGACAGCCCGTCGAGGGTCTTGGTGGCCATCTCCTCCATCGTCGTGTTGTCCAGGACGAGTCCCCGGCGCTTCTCGCGGCCGAGGAACATGTTCTGCACGATGTCGAGGTTGTCGCAGAGTGCAAGGTCCTGGTACACGATCTCGACGCCAAGGGCCGCCGCCTCACGGGGGCTGTGCACCTGGACCTGCTCGCCTTCGAACCAGTACTCGCCGCCGTCGGTCGGGTGGATTCCGCCGATGCACTTGACCAGGGTGGACTTGCCTGCGCCGTTGTCTCCGACGAGGGCGGTCACCTCCCCTGGCTGGACGTCGAAGGACACGTCGTGCAGTACCTGCACGGCGCCGAAGCTCTTGTCGATCCCGCGCAGTCGAAGGATCGGGGTCGCTGTCATGGAAGACGGCTCCTTATGGTCGTGAGGTCGCGGGTCCCGGGTCCCGGCCAGGTGGGAGCCCCGGGACCCGCGGTCGGGTCGGCCGGACCAGGGGTAGCGGTCCGAGCAGCCGGGCAGGGCTACTTGATGCCGGCCTTGGCGCACAGGGCGGCGTACTTGCCCGGGCACAGCTGTTCCTCGGTGACGTAGCCGTCGTCCACGACGTCCTTGACGTTGTCCTTGTAGATGGCCACGGGTGTCTCCAGCACGGACGGGACCTTGCGCTTGCCCTCGGGGTCCTCGACGGTTGCGTTCGTGTCGCCCTTCTCGGCCTTGGCGAGGGAGACGGCGAGCTTGACCGTGGCGTCCGCCTCTTTCTTGACCGCCTTGTAGACGGTCATGCACTGGTCGCCCGCGAGGATGTTCTGCAGGGCCTGCACGGTGGCGTCCTGGCCGGTGACCGGGACCTCGCCGTTGCGGTGCTGCTTGCGCAGGATGGCGATGGCCGCGTTGCCGAGAGTGTCGTTCGCGGCGAGCACGCCGCCTATCTTGGGCTCGCTGGTGAGCATCTGCTCGAAGATGGTGCTGGCCTCAGCGCTGTCCCAGTCCGGGACGGACTGGTCCGGGCCCTTGACGTAGTCGCCAGATTTGTACTTCGGGTCGAGGACGCCGTTGTAGCCGGCGGCGAGGAGAGTGGCGTTGTTGTCCGTCGGTGAGCCGTTGAGTGTGGCGACGATGGGCTTCTTGGCCTTCATGTCGCTCAGGCACTTGCTGAGGCCCTCGCCCTGAAGCTTGCCGACCTCGGTGTTGTCGAAGCTCACGTAGTACTGGGCGGAGCCGCCGAGGGTGAGCCGGTCGTAGTCGATCGTGGCGACGCCCTGTGCCTTGGCCTTGTCCAGAACTGCCTTGCCCGTGCCGCTGTCCAGGTTCACGATCACCAGGACGTTCACACCGCTGGTGATCATCTGATCCGCGATGGTCTGGAATTGCTGCTTGTCGTTCTGGGCGTTCTGAATGTCGAACTCGACGCCCGCCGCCTTGAACGCCTCGGAGAGGTACTTGCGGTCCGCGGTCTCCCAGCGGGCGGAGGACTTGCTGTCCGGGAGGATCACGCCGATCTTCGGCTTGGCGTGGGAGCCGGAGTCGGTGCCGCCCGGCGAGGAGTCGTCGCAGGCAGCGAGCGAACTGACCAGTGCCACCGAGGCGGCGGTGAGGAGGAGTCCCTTGCGCATGGGCAGGGTCCTTTCGGGTGTTACGGCCGGAGACCGGACGTACGAGGGCGGTCAGGAAGCCGAGAAGCGCGCTCTCGGGGAATTGCCGGGTGTCGGGCGATCCGCCCGGATCGAATGTTGTGAGCGGGAACTTACGGCGCTCCGGACCCCGTGCCCAGAGCGCGGGAAGCGCTATTTGTCATCCGCCATAACAATTGGGTGACGCCCGTCACAACGCGGCGCCCTCACCGCCTCCTGTGCCTCATGAGTCCGGCGAGCGCGCAAGGCCGTGCGCAGTAGTGGTCCCTACGGCGGCGTCGCGGATTTCGCCAACGCTCTCGACGACGCCGAGCCCGAGGAGCGCGAGGCACTGATCCGCGCACATGCCGGACGAGGATGGGGCGATTCGCCTCCACGACGCCGGTCGCGAGGGCACACCGTCACGGGCGACGACCGTGACGAGGCCGCGCCGCCCGTGCCCCGCACGGAGGCCACGGTCGTGGTCGACGCGTCCCTGCCGGGTCCCCGGGATCCTTCGCGGGAAGCTGGCCGTGTCGAGGAGGGCCTGAGCGCGCAGGAGCGGTCGCTGCTCGTCCACGGCCAGCCAGTGCCTCGGTGACCATGCGCCCTTGCTCCCGAAGCAGAAGTGCCTTCGCCGCCAAGCTTCTTGAGCGGGCCACCTAAGGTCTCGCAGAGTGTATGAGTGGTGATCCTCAAGGGCTGCCGAGCAAACCGACCGCCGCCGAACTCGCCGCGCTCGCCGCCCTCGGACTCAACTGCGACCGGGTCACCGGGGTTGGTGGGCGGGGATGCCGTGCGCGGCCTGTGGGGGCGGCGGCCGCGCACGCCGGCCGGAGGGGCGCCCCGACCTGGCTGAAGGCGGAGGAGCACCTTCCGGAGGAGCACCTTCCCGAGGCGCACCTTCCCGAGGCGCACCTTCCCGAGGCGCACCGGGCGACGGTGGATCCGTCCGGCACCTGACCGGGGAACTGACCGGGGAGCGATGAGTTCGCGAGGCGAGGAGAGTCGTATCCGACGTGTTCGACCACGACTCCCCGGACCGGAAGGCCGACCGATGAGCTCTCTCCACGACACCCTGCGACGACGCGTCGACGACGGCACCGTGCCGGGGGCGGTGGGCCTGGTGGCCCGCGGCGATGACGTCGAGGTGGTCGCCGTCGGCTCCGTCGACGTCGAAGGCACCACCCCGATGGCCCGCGACTCGATCTTCCGGATCGCCTCGGTCAGCAAGCCGGTCACGGCGGCGGCGGTCCTGGCGCTGGTGGAGGACGGGCGGTTGGCGCTGGACACCCCGGTGGAGGAGTGGCTGCCCGAGCTGGCGAAGCCGACGGTGGTCCGCACCCCCTCCTCACCGGTCGAGGACGTGGTCCCGGCGAACCGTCCGATCACGGTCGAGGACCTGCTGAGCTTCCGGGCCGGCTGGGGCCTCCCCTCCGACTTCTCCCTGCCCGCCGCGCGGGCCCTGTTCGCGGTGCAGGATCACAGCCGCTCCTTCCAGGACTGGCCGGACCCGGACACCTGGCTGGGCCTGCTCGCCCAGGTGCCGATGCTGCACCAGCCGGGCGAGGCGTGGCTGTACGGCACATCGTCCGCCCTCCAGGGCATCCTGGTCTCCCGGGTGTCGGGCCGTACCTTCCCCGACTTCCTGGCGGAGCGGATCTTCGGGCCGCTGGGCATGCGGGACACGGCGTTCGAGGTGCCCGCCTCGAAACGGCACCGCTTCACCTCCTCCTACGCTCCCGCCGCGGACGGCACCCTGAGCCTGACGGACACCCCGGACGGCGCGTACAGCAGCCTGCCGCGCTTCCAGTCGGGCGGCGGCGGCCTGGTCTCGACGGCCGACGACCTCCTCGCCTTCGGCCGGATGCTCGCCAACGACGGCACGGCCCCGGACGGCACCCCTGTCCTCTCCCCCACCTCCGTGAGCCGCATGACCACCGACCATCTCACCGCCGCCCAGCGCGACGCCTCGACCCTGTTCCTGGAGGGCCAGGGCTGGGGCTACGGCGGCCAGGTCGACGTCACCTCCGTCGACCCCTGGAACGTCCCCGGCCGCTACGGCTGGGTAGGCGGCACAGGCACGACGGCCCACGTCGTCCCCCCGACAGGCACGGTCACCGTCCTGCTGACCCAGACGGCGATGACCGGCCCGACTCCGACGCCGCTGATGCGGGAGTTCTGGGGGTGCGCGGCGCAGGGCTAGGGCGTGTTGCGAAAGTCCCGTCGTCCGCCCGGAGGGCGGGCCTCGCGGCGTCTGGTGCGTGCTCTGGGGGTCCCCCCTGCCGGAGGCTGGGGGGAGCGCCGGGCGGAAGCCCGCGTACTGGACGTCCTCGGGTTTTCGCCCGGTGCGGCGAGAGTGCGTGCCAGGCGTCCCGAGGCAGGCGGGACTTTCGCAACACGCCCTAGGAGCACCCCGGCACCCGGGCCGTCGCGATACCGGTCCTCGCGCCGCACGGCGACCTCGACGCCACCACGGTGCACACTGCGCTCTCCCCGGCGCAGTGTGTCCGTCACGCCGGGCAGCTTTCCCCCTGAGCTCCCAGGCAGAGCCCTGGTAATGCTCGAGCAGGACCTCATGAAACGACTCCTGCTTGTCAGACGACTCCGCCGCCAGGCCCGCGTCGTGAAACGCAAGATGTCCAACCACCACCTCGAGCGAACTGAACACCGTAACTGGTCACAATCGACCGGCACCGGTGCTCAAGCTGTCCTCATCACAAGACCCCAGCCCACAAACCCCCTAACGCATCGGCATTGGGTCTAAGGTCCTGCGGACAGGGGCCGTTCGAGGGACCGACCATCCACCCCGTGTTTTCGGGCGGTGGGGGACATCTTCATCGATAAGACGTAACTGCCCTTGTTTTGCGAGATATCCAGCCGTTGACCTGCCCCGTGGCCGCCGAAATGCGCCGCACGTACAGGCAGATAGTCGGGAATTCAAGCACTTACATTTCCTCTGCGGAGGTGGTCGGATTCAGTCGATCACTGACTCTGGAGGAAATGTGCTGCTTCCTTTTGCCCGAAGATCTGCGGCGTCGGTTGCCGCAGCTCTTGTTGCCACCTTGGTGGCTCCGGCGACGGCCCATGGCGCCACTCCTTCACCGCCTCCGCACGTCACTTCGGACGAACTCGGTGGCGCACGGCGCGCGCCGGTCGCAGTAACGCTGATCACCGGCGAGAAAGTGACGGCGACTCAGGAGCCGGGCGGAACGGTGTCGGTGGACGACGTCGCGCGCGTGCCGGGAGCCGAGGGGTCGGTACGCGTCGCCATCGAGGGCGGGGACACCTTCGTGTACCCCGACAGGGCCATGCCCTACGTCGCGACCGGTCGGCTCGACAAACAGCTCTTCAATATCACCCAGTTGATAGCCCAGGGTTACGACGACGCCCACGCGGGCGCGCTCCCCTTGATCATCACTCACTCTCCAGACGTGTCCGCTCTCAAGAGCGGAGTTCCCGGCGAAGACCTGCCGTCCGACGCCGAGTTGCCGGGGGCGAAGACAACCCTGGGTCTTCCGTCCGTCCACGGTGAGGCCGTCGAAGCCCGACGGTCGAAGGCCGCCACCTTCTGGTCCGCCCTTACCGGCGCCGACGGGCAGGATGCCCTGCGGTCGACGGCGAGGACCGGCACGAGCCCGGACAAGGAGACGGGGCCGTCCTTCGCCGCCGGTGTCGACAAGGTGTGGCTCGACGGCAAGGCGCAGGCGGACCTGGCGGACACCACGGCGCAGATCGGCGCTCCCAAGGCATGGGGCGCGGGCGGCACAGGCGCGGGCGTCCGGGTCGCGGTGCTGGACTCCGGAGCGGACACCACTCATCCAGATCTGGCCAACCGTATAGTCGCGTCCCGCAGTTTCGTCGCGGGTGAGGACGTCATCGACCGCAACGGACACGGAACGCACACCGGCTCCACCATCGTCGGAACGGGCGCGGCCTCCGACGGAAAGGAGCGCGGAGTCGCCCCCGGCGCCGATCTGCTGGTGGGCAAGGTCCTCGACGACAACGGATCCGGTCCGATCTCGGGGATCATCGCCGGCATGGAGTGGGCGGCGCGGACCGAGCACGCCAAGGTCATCAACATGAGCCTGGGCACGCCGGCTTGGCACACCCAGGACGATCCTCTGAGCCAAGCGGTCAACCAACTGAGTTCGGAGACAGGCGCACTCTTCGTCATCGCCGCGGGCAACTCCGGCAACAACCCCTACAGCGTCAGCGCGCCGGGAACCGCGGACGCCGCCCTCACCGTCGGCGCGGTGGACGCCTTCGACCACCTCGCGGACTTCTCCAGCGCCGGGCCGCGGATGAACGACGACGCGCTCAAGCCCGACCTGACCGCGCCCGGCGTCGACGTACTCGCCGCGCGCTCGCAGCAGATGAGCTGGGGCGAGGGCTATTACCGCTCGGACAGCGGCACTTCCATGGCGGCGCCCCATGTCGCCGGGGCGGCGGTGCTCCTGGCCCAGAAGCATCCGACGTGGACCGGGCAACGGATCAAGGACGCTCTGATGAGCACCAGCGTCCTGACCCCCGCCTACAGCCCGTACCAGGCCGGCGCCGGCCGGCTGGACGTGGGCACCGCATACCTCCAGGATCAGGTCATCGCGAGCGGATCGGTGGACGCGGGACTCGTTCCCTGGTCGGCCGGCCGGAAGCCGAAGCCGGTCAAGCGGCAGATCACCTACACCAACACCACCGACCGGCCCATCACGTTGCAGCTCTCCGTGGCCCGCGGCGACTCGCCCGCGGGAGTGTTCGCCCTGGCAGCCGATCACGTCACCGTTCCGGCGCGCGGAACCTCGACGGCCGCACTCGTGGCCGACCCCAAGGGACTTGCGCCGGGCCGGTACGCCGCCCAGGTCACCGCCCGCTCCGCAGCCGGCGCCGTGCACACCGCCGTGGGCCTGTCCGTCGAGTCCGAGAAATACGGTCTGACGGTGCACCTGAAGGACCGGTCGGGCAAGCCCGTCAGCGGCGAGGTCGAGATCACCGGCGCCGACGGGAGGACCACCGTCATGTGGGTCCCCGACGGCACACTCACCAGCCGCTGGGCACCCGGCTCCTACACCGTCGTCTCCACCCTGGACGTGAAAGGCGGCCACGGGCCACACTCCCTGGGTTACGCGGTCCTCACCGTCCCCGAACTCAACCTGACATCCGACAAGGACGTCGACCTGGACGCGTCACGCATACGCCAGGTCAAGGTGGCGACACCCCGGCCCACGTCCGTCACCACCAGCAGGATCGACCTCTTCCGCTCCTTCACCTCCAGCGAGCCCACGCCCGCCGACGGGCAGGCACTGCACGAGATCCTCATGCCCTCCGCCGCCTACGACAGCCTGTGGGCCCTTCCCACCAAGGGCAAGGTGACCAAGGGCAGCTTCGTCTTCACCACCCGGATCCGCGCCAAGCAGACTCCACTGAGGATCACCTATGCCGGGCACGACCTCGACGACACCCTGCTGGTGCAGCCAGGATCTGCTCAGTTCCACGACGGCAGCACGCGCGTCGACGCGGTCTTCGCCGGCAATGGCGCACCATCGGACTACGCCGGTCTGAACGCCCGGGGCAAGGCCGTGATCGTCCGTAGCAGTACCGCTTCGGCGCCGGCAGAACAGGCGGCCGTGGCGCACGCCGCGGCGGCGTCCATGCTCCTCGTGGTCAACGACGGCGACGGCCGCAAGAACGACTGGTACGGCGACCCGGACGAGAAGACGACCGGGCCGGTCCCGGTCGCGTCGGTCACCCTGGACGACGGCGAGGAACTGATCCGGACCCTCGCGACCGCAGGAAAGACCAGGACGACGCTGACGGTCGAAGCCCATCCCGCGCCGGAGTACCTGTACGACCTGGCCGACTACCACCAGGGAGGAGTGCCGGACGACCCGTCCGCCGCGACGGATCCCGGCAGCCTCGCCCGCATCGACAACACCTTCGCCCCGCCCGCCGGCAAACAGATCGTCGAAAGCCGGGAGGACAGCCCGTCCTACGAGTACTGGCCGGCCGCCTACCCCTACGCCGTATACGGCGGGACGCGCGTTCCCCCGTTCCCGAGAGAGCCCGTCGCCCCCGGGCACCGCACCGACTGGGTCTCCGCCGGGAACGGCGTCAAGTGGCAGCAGTACGCGACCATCGACGGCTGGTCAACCTTCACCGACATCGCTGGTTACCAGCCGCGCAGCGTGCAGAGCGAACAATGGTTTGGGCCCATCACCCGGCCGCGCATGGTCAGCTTCGAGGTTCCGCACCGGGTCGGGGACGCCATGGGTGGCACACTCGCGGGATTCGGTGACGGAGGATCCGCCCACAGCGGCGACACCGGCCTGATGTCCCGGAGCTTCTCGCTCTACCAGGGTGACAAACTGCTGATGCAGAACGGGCCACGGCCCGATTTCGGCGTGGGCGACCTGGCCCCGCAGAAACTCCCGTACCGGCTCGTCGCCGACACGAAGGGGAACACCGACCTCACCCCTTACTCCACCACCACGCACACCGAGTGGAAGTTCATCTCCGGCAACGTGGACGATCAGGCCATCCCGCTGGTCCAACTCGACTACGGAACAGACCTCGACCTCGCCGGGCGGGCAGAGCGCGCGTCGGCCCTCTCGGTCGAGCCCGTTGTCGTCGGCGGTGACGCCGCGCAGGACGCGGTCGCGTCGGTCAAGCTCGAGGTGTCCTACGACGACGGCGTCTCCTGGCTGCCGCAGGCGATGAAGGACGACAAGGGCACCTGGCAGACCCGGCTCCGCGCCCCCGCCCGGGCGCGCTACGTATCCATCCGGGTCACCGCCGAGCAGCGCGACGGCGGCGGCGTCACCCAGACCATCAGCCGGGCCTTCGGCCTCAAGTAACCCTCGCGAGCGGCCGGAGCCCATGCCCCTTTGACGGCACCCGGCGCCGGCCGCTCCGAAGGACCTCGTTTTGACGAACGTGACGGTGATAATCGGGTGACCTCCAGCCAGGGCACACAGGCAGGCAGCGGCAAACGCAGAGCCGACGCCTGTCCCTCCCTGGACAAACGCGCCGAAGGCACGCCCGTGGCCGGCCCCCAGCGGAAGCCCCGGGCCACGGCACACCCGTGCACACACAGCTCGCCGCGAAATGGGCCGCCCGCGGCGCCACCGTCCCTTGCCGTCCCGACCCGCTGTGGCAGCGCCCGGCCTCTCCCGAACACCTCAGGCACGAGACAGAAAAGCATCTCGCGCCAGCTACACCTGGAAGGGAATGCCCACCCCGCTGACCGCACACCCCAACCAGGTCAACCGGAGGCGCCCCACCGTGCGGGGCGATGAGCTCCGCCGGAACGTCCCCTACAGAAGTCCTCGCGGGCGGCAAATGCGGTCGCCGCGTGGCACGCTGCCCCGCGCCGGCCGCAGCGGATGCACGTCCCGGGACACCGCCGCCCACCTCAGGCCGCCGGGGTGCGCGGGTGTTCTCACGGCAGCATCCGGGCACTACGCGGCATGCCCGCCGCGTACGGCCCGGCGCCTCTACACCAGGCTTGCCGTCAGGTGCCGCGGAGGAAATCCCACCCGGCGGGGCCTCGGCGAGTCGCTCGACGTACCGCTGGCGGGCCGCCTGGCGGAAGACGCCGCGGTGTTCGCTGATCGACGTCCAGGGGGGTGTACGGCAGCGCGCACCCCGCGTACGACCTGGCCGACGGCCGCGTCCGCTTGACCGGACAGGTCTTTGACCACAGCGATGACGGCATCCAGCAGGCCGAGTTCGTCGTCGCTGCCGGCGCGGGCGCAGCCCCGCTCCACGCGCCGACCGCCGCGGCCGCGCCGTCTTGCACCGGCCGGCCGGGCAGCCAGTGGATCACCTCGGCAGACTCTCCGGTAACGTCAGAATATGAGTCATCCGCATCCTGAACTGAAAGCCGCCCCTCCCCTACCAAAAGGAGGGCTGAGGGTCGTCGCCCTGGGTGGTCTGGGTGAGATCGGCCGCAACATGACCGTCTTCGAGTATGCCGGCAAGCTGCTCGTCGTCGACTGCGGCGTGCTGTTCCCCGAAGAGACCCAGCCCGGCGTGGACGTGATCCTGCCCGACTTCACCTCGATCCGTGATCGCCTGGACGACATCGTGGCCGTGGTGCTCACCCACGGCCACGAGGACCACATCGGTGGCGTGCCGTATCTGCTGCGCGAGCGCTCCGACATCCCTGTCGTGGGCTCGAAGCTGACCCTGGCGTTCCTGGAGGCCAAGCTCAAGGAGCACGGCATCAGGCCGCGCACGGTCCGGGTCCGCGAAGGCGACCGGCGCGGCTTCGGACCCTTCGACTGCGAGTTCGTCGCGGTCAACCACTCCATCCCCGACAGTCTCGCCGTCGCGATCCGCACCGGTGCCGGAATGGTGCTGCACACGGGTGACTTCAAGATGGACCAGTTCCCGCTGGACGACCGCATCACCGACCTGCGCGCCTTCGCCCGCCTCGGCGAGGAAGGCGTCGACCTCTTCCTCACCGATTCCACCAACGCCGAGGTCCCTGGCTTCACCACCTCCGAGCGCGAACTGAACCCGGCGATCGAACAGGTGATGCGTACCGCCCCGCGCCGGGTGATCGTCTCCAGTTTCGCCAGCCATGTGCACCGCATCCAGCAAGTCCTGGACGCCGCGCACCAGCACGGCCGCAAGGTCGCCTTCGTGGGCCGCTCCATGGTCCGCAACATGGGCATCGCCCGCGACCTCGGTTACCTGAAGGTGCCCAGCGGCCTGGTCGTGAGTACGAAGGAACTGGAGAAGCTCCCCGACCACAAGATCACCCTGGTGTGCACCGGATCCCAGGGCGAGCCGATGGCGGCTCTGTCCCGGATGGCCAACCGCGACCACGTGATCCGCATCGGCAAGGGCGACACCGTCCTGCTCGCCAGCTCGCTGATCCCCGGCAATGAGAACGCCATCTACCGGGTGATCAACGGGCTGACCCGGTGGGGCGCCCATGTCGTCCACAAGGGCAACGCCAAGGTGCACGTCTCCGGGCACGCCAGCGCCGGTGAACTCGTGTACTGCTACAACATCGTCAAGCCCCGCAATGTCATGCCCGTGCACGGCGAATGGCGCCACCTGCGGGCCAACGCCGACCTGGCCATCCGTACGGGGGTCGATCCCGAGCGGGTGGTCATCGCCGAGGACGGCGTGGTCGTCGACCTCGTGGACGGGCGTGCGTCGATCACCGGCAAGGTGCCCGCGGGCAACGTCTACGTGGACGGCATGGAGGTCGGCGGCGCCACCGAGGCGTCCCTGAAGGACCGCGTCACCCTCGCGCAGGAAGGCGTGGTCACCGTGGTGGCGATCGTCGACGCCGACACGGGCGCCCTCGCCGAGACACCCGACTTCCTGGCCCGCGGGTTCGTCCACGACGACACCACGTTCGAACCGGTCATCCCCGTCATCGAGAAGACTCTGGCGACCGCCGCCCAGGAAGGCGTCGGCGACGCACACCAGCTGGAACAGCTCATCGCCCGTGCCGTGGCGAACTGGGCCTTCCGGACCCACCGCCGCAGGCCCCTCATCATCCCCGTCATCATCGACGCCTGACCGGCGGCCCCCGTCCCCGCTCCTGCCCAGTCGACAGCAGGAGCGGTTTCTGGCATCCACACGTACGCCGAGCGGCGTTCAAGAAACCGACGTCGGGCACCGACCGCGCGCCAGAAAGGAAACGGAAGAGCGCGCTCGGCCCGCACGCGCTCCCGGTCAGATCGCGCAGCTCGCCGCGATACCGTTTCGCGGCGCGTGAGGCGAAGTCACGGGGGACCGGCTTGCTCCGGCCACCCGTACCCAGATCTGTACGTGTGGGGCAAGGGGAAGCGCGGCACCCCAGGCGGGAGCGGTGCGGCCACGCTGGAGAAGATCCTTGCCACCGGCGGTCTCCCGGCGGTACTCGCCGGGGCGGTCACCTCGCTGGACCGGGGCGGTGCGCGTCCTGCATACGCGGCGCTGCGCGGGCAGATCGCCGGGCCGGCCCCGTCGTTCTTCACCAAGTTCCTCTACTTCGCCGGGCAGGCGGTACCTCCCGGGCACGGGCTGCGGCCGCTCATCCTGGACCGGGTCCTGTCCCAGCGGATCCGTGCCGTGGCGGCCCGGGTCGGCCGGGACAGCGGCCACGACCCGGACGGGACGGTCGCGGCGTGGGTATGGGCGGACGGGGACTGGTCGCCTGACCCCTACGAGGCCTACCTGTCGTTCATGCAGGTCGCCCTCGCGCTCGCCGAGGCCGCGCAAGCCCACCGGGCCGGCCGCGCGGGGCACGGGCAAGCTCGTCCTCCGTCGACGGCTGAAGGCAGGATCTGGCAACCCGCGGTGCGTGCGTCGCCTTCAGCAGTCCGACGAGACACGAGGCGCCCGGGCGAGGAGCCCGCCGTGGTCGGAGGCCCACGAACACCGTCGCTCCGGCGCACGGTTGCGCGGCCCGTATAGGGGGAAATCCGCTTACATGGCCGGATGATGAGACCACATCGCGTGTGGGAAGTCCGGCGTTCCGGTGTGAGGGGGGAGCGCGATGCAGATTGTTCACCGTGGCGCGCGGGCCGGGGCCAGAGCGGCCGCGGCGGCCGTCCTGACGGTGCTCCTGGGCCTGGGAGCGGCCGGGTGCGGCAGTTCGGGTGGTGGTTCCGGCGGAGGTTCTGGCGGTGGGTCCGCAGGAGGCTCGGGCGGTGGCATCGAGCCAACGGCGTTAGACGGTGGCCAGGACGGCGATCCGGGGCTCTCGCCCGTGGCACCGCCGCCGACAGACACGGGCCCGACGACGGTTGGCCCCGGTGCCACGGGGAGCGCGCCGCCGCCTTCACCCTCGTCGTGCGGACCCGAGCCGACGCCAGGGGCGACCTGCCTGCCGTCCCCATACGTGTCCGACACCGGTCTCGCAACCCAGGGCGGCTGACCAGTGGCCGACTCCGGCACCCCGGCCGGGATGCCTTCCGCGGGGCCACGGCCCGCGATCGTGCCGAGCCAGAGCGGTCGGCCCAGAGCGCGGCGTCGCGGCGTCCAACGCGGGCCGCGGCGCGTGCGCATGCGGCGTCGGACCCGCAGGCCTGTTCCCCGGCCGTCAGCGACCCCGCCGTCCCGAGGTGCGCCGCTGGACCTGGTCAACTCTGCCGCCGGGACGGCGTCGTTCCTCGGCTCCCTGTTGCTGTACGCCGGCTACATCTACATCAACGCCTATTTCGGCTACTTCCACCTCGACAGCTTCGCCATCGGCTTCAGCACCTTCGAGCTGATCATGCGCAGCCTGCGGCTGGCCACACTGCCCACGTTCGAGGTAATGGCCGTGATTCTGCTGATGCCTGGCCTGCTGCGCCTGCTTGCCCTGCTCCCCGTCCGGGGTCGGTATCTGCGTGGCCTGCGGCAGACCGGTCGTGCGGTCGCCCGCGCCTACCTCGCCGTGGCGGCCTCGGGTGTCGTACTCATGCTCCTGTGGCGCTGGATCCAGCCCCACGCCTGGGTCGCGCCCTCGCTGGTGGCGGTCGGGCTGCTGCTGGGGCGGACACCGGCCGCGACACCCGCCCGAGCATCGTCCGGCCCGGCATGGGAGCGGGCCGGG
This sequence comes from Streptomyces sp. RPA4-2, assembly GCF_012273515.2. Taxonomy (NCBI): domain Bacteria; kingdom Bacillati; phylum Actinomycetota; class Actinomycetes; order Kitasatosporales; family Streptomycetaceae; genus Streptomyces; species Streptomyces sp. RPA4-2. Next base: position 9,225,401 of record NZ_CP050975.2, on the reverse strand, counting down.
GCCCTCGTGATGGCGGGACTCTTCCTGATCTGGGCGGTCGCACTGGTGGCCGGACAACTGGGTCGACAGGGCGCCAGCAGTGACGCCGGGCAACTCGTGCGGCGGGTCGCCGTGGTCGTCGTGAGCACCGACCGGCTCAGCATGGTCTCGCCCGGCCTCGTCTACGAGGACCTCGGGCCCGGCACGCACTACCGGTACCGCTACAGCGGGCTGCGCCTGCTCATAGAACGCGACCACCGCTACTACCTGGTATCGCTCGGCTGGCGCAGGAACACCGATCCGACGTTCGTCATCGAAGACGACGACAGCGTGCGCGTCGAACTCCGAGCGGGGACCCAGCCGTCCGGCTGAGACCATCTCGCCGTGGCCGTCCCCTGACGGCCGTCGCTTCGCGGCCGATGGGGCTGGGGGCAGCTACGTTCGGCGCCCGCGGGCAAGGCAAAGGGCATACGGTCGTGGGTGGATGGCTGGGCTCATGTTGATGGCCCACCCGGTAGTCCTGCACCGCCTGGTCAGCGAGTACGAGACGCTGCGGGACCTGCACGCGGAGAACGGAAGTCCGAACGCGGAGCAGCGTATGCAGGACGTGGCCTACACGCTGCTTGTCCACCGGCACCCGTGATCGACGCCGCACTGATCGCCGCACGCCATCAACTGCCGGTGGCCCGGCCCGAAGACGACTCCCTGCTCGCCGCCGACTGAACCCCACCGCAGCCGGAAAGCCCCCGCACCGCGGTGCCAATCTCCGCCCGGCTCAAGGCCCGTGCCAGGTATGGGCTCACGAAATAGCAGTCGCATCCCGGAGAGAGACTGGAGGTCATGAGCCGACTGCTGCGGGAGATGGCGTGGCACGGGACAACGCCTGTTGCAGGCCGCGGTGATGGGGTGGTGGTCGAGGCGTTTGACAGTGAGCCCAGGCATCCATGCCCTCGCGCCGCCCCGACCGGCCGGAGGATCCCAAAACGAGGTTCCCCAGGCGGCGTTGCGGGAAATAATGTCCGCCATGACGTACGAAGGCTCCTCCATCGACCCGGCCAAGCCCAGCATCGCCCGCGTCTACGACTACCTGCTCGGCGGCAAGGACAACTACGCCGTGGACCGTGAGATCGGCGACGTGTTCAAGCGCGACCTGCCCGGTTCAGTGGCCATCGCCTTCGCCAACCGCGCGGCCCTGACCCGGGCGGTCAGGCAGATCGCGAAGACCACCGGCATTCGACAGTTCATCGACCTGGGCAGTGGCCTGCCGACCGCGGACAACGTCCACCAGGTCGCGCAACGCCACGCCCCCGAGTCCCGGGTCGTCTACGTCGACATCGACCCCCAAGTACTGGTCCACGGCCGCGCACTGCTCGAGAACAACGACCGGACCCGCGTCGTCGCGGTCGATGTGCGCAACCCCGAAGGCATCCACACCCACCCCGACACCCTGGAAATCATCGATTTCACCCGCCCCGTCGCCGTCATCCTCAGCGCCGTCCTCCACCACGTCAACGATGACGAGGACCCGGCCGGCATCGTCCGCTACTGGCGAGACCACATCCCCTCCGGAAGTTACTTCTTCATCAGCCACTTCCGCTCCGGCAACAACCCGGAGACCTCGGAGGCCGAGAAGGTCCTCCAGCAGACGTTCGGCCGCGGCCGGTGGCGCACCGACGCGGAGATCGCCTCCCTGCTGGACGGCCTGGAGATCCTCGACCCCGGGATCGTCCCCGCGTCCCTGTGGCGTCCCGACGAGAGCGACAACCCGTGGAGCAGCGGCGAAAGACGAGAGCTCACGGTCTGGGAACACCTCATCGCCGCCGGGCTCGCCCGGAAAGCCTAGACGCGATCCCCGGATGACGATCGCCGGGCAGCTGCGCCTCCGGCCGGCAGGTCGCCGGGGTGTCCACGTACTACTGACCTGCGACTGTTCAGGATGCAAGAGGCTCGGTAAGGGGACGTCGGCCCATCCGGGGGCGGCGAGCGTGCCCTGCGTCGTGGGGGTGCTCACAAAGTCGATCGCGTATCGGCGTGAACGTACGCATCACCCTCGGCGACGTCGTCGATCTCCTCGGCCCGTACAACGGAGAAGCCTGCCAGTCGCAGGATCCCGATCATTGCCGTCTGCATGAGGAGGACGACCTCGGCGTAGCGCTTCCACTCCGGCGCTGTTCTGCCAGTGCCCGCATACCGGCCTCTCCCAGTTCCGGGGCGCTCCAGCGGACGTAGACACCTCCGGCGTACTCACCCTGGCTGTCGACTTCCACGCAGACGCCGGGCTCGCTCCGCGCGCCCGGGCGCTCGACATTGGCGGGAAGGCCGGCGCGGTGGAGTTCTCGGCAGACGCGGCCTGCCAGGTCGTACCCAGCGGCGATGTTTTCCTCCGAAGCATACGAATATCCGTGCGCCTCAGCCTTGGCTCGGCTCTCGGGGTCCATATACGTCACTGGGTATCTCTTTCGAGGGGCAGGATCTGGACCAGGCCGACCGAGTTCTCCTCGTCCGCCTTGGTATGGGTGGCTCGGACCCTCCAGCGGCCGGCCGGCAGCGAAACCGATGCCTGGGTGGGCATCCCACCGCCGGGATAGTCCATGTCCAGTGCGGAGCCCGCTTCGGCGGAGTCCATGAGCACGGCTGGACCATCCGACGACCACGTGCCGCACTCCTCCCACTCGGTGACGGGGTCTGAGATGACAGCGCCGGCCGCCGCCCTCAACCCGGCCTCGGAGTCGGCGCCAAGCCACCGCAAGAAGGCCCGATGCTCGGGTAGATAACAACTGGTGGCAGGCTCGTCCGCCAACACCAGTGCCTGCGCACCACTTTCGCCAACGGCGATCACACCGGCCAGATCGTCCACCGCGCAGGCCCGGTCGTAGTCGTCCGGAGCGGAGGCGTCTCCCGCCATCACCCCGCTCTCCGTACACCCATGCCATGCGGCCAACGCCGAGACGGGGACGACGATCAAAGGCCCGCCCATCGACTCCACCCAGAGAGGGGAGGTGTGGGGTGATGCAGGGGCTTCGGCAGACGAAGGGGTGCTCATCCCGTCAGTGTGCCCGCACCCACTGACAACGCCCACGGCGGCCGATCGGCACGTGCTCAGCGCTGGCATCGAACGGTTCGGCTACTTCGAACAGCTGGCCGCCATCAGCCGTGGCGAAGCGGAATTCGCGTCGCTTCTCCCCGAACAGCACCGCTACGACGTGTACTTCGAAGACCTCCCCCACTGACGGTCGACCCCCATCGCGGTGGACCAACCCGCCACACCGTCTGGTTCGACGCCCTTGGACACCGATCCTTTTGGCGTGGCTCAGGCTGCTGGCGCCACTCATCAGCCCATCCGCCGGGGGGCAACCCTGTCGAGGGCATATGGTCACTACTGCGTCACAGCTGCCAGGCCAACACCACTCTCCACCGCCCCTGACCACCTGATGCACGTTCTCCGGCAAGGACTCCGCGAGATCTCGTACCGGTACCAACCGCGTCGATGGATGTCCCGCTGAAACCGGCCTCACCTTCACGCCAGCACGCCAGCACGCCAGCACGCCAGCACGCCAGCACGCCAGCACGCCAGCACGCCAGCAAAATGAGTTGCTCCGTCGGCCGCCCTGCTATGCATAGTCGCCGACGAGCGCAGCGAACATATCCAGTAGGCGCAGAGTCTCGGCCTCGGGCTGAGTCGGCAGGGAAAGCGCTACGCGTTCAACCCCCGCCTCCGCATACGCGGCGATCAGTTCGGGCCGCGGTGCTACCGACGCCACCATCACCGGCACATCTCCGGCGACCTCGGTCAGCCGGCTCAACTGCGACTGCACCCGGGCCGGGTGGCCCACCGAGTGTGGCATCCAACCATCGCCGTGCGCCGCCACCCTGGCCAATGCCGCCTCTCCATCGCCGCCAATGAAGATGGGCGGATGTGGGCGTTGTACCGGCTTGGGCCAACTGAAGATCGGGGCGAAGTCAATGTATGTGCCGTGGAACTCTGCCTGGTTCTTCGTCCAGATCTCCTTGATCGCGGCCAGTTGCTCATTCAGCTACTTTCCCCGCGTGCGCGGATCCACGCCGTGATTGCGCATCTCCTCGCGACTCCAGCCCGTGCCCACACCGAAGAGCACGCGGCCGCCGGACACCAGATCCAGGCTGGCTACCTGCTTGGCGGTTTGAATCACATCGCGCTGGACAAGCAGAGCCACTCCAGTTCCCAGCACCAGATCGCTGGTCACCGTCGCGGCCGCCGTCAGCGCGACGAATGGGTCAAGCGTGCGGTAATACATCCCGGGCAGTTTCCCACCACCGGGAAACGGCGTCTCCTGCTTCACTGCGACGTGGCTGTGCTCGTGCAGGAGAAGCGAATCGAAAGCTCGCTCCTCCAACGCCCTGGCCAGCTGGGCAGGCCGGATGCCCTCGTCAGTCAGGAACGTCGTGACACCAATCTTCATCACGTAAGTGAACCACGCCCTCCGCGGCTCTTCCTTGCCAAAAGGGGGGGCTAGGTTTGTGCCGTTGCGGTGCTGGTCTGGGCAGCGCAGTCCGCGTGAGCAATGGGCCCCCGACGCCGCACGATCGACGTTTCCCATTCCGACGTGGCCGAACGACAACACGAACGGCCTACCACCGCAGTAGTTCCCGACAGGGGCTAAGCGCCCAGCGACAGCCCGTCAGCGGCCAGCCCCGGTATTTAGCTTCCTCGGAACTACGGGCATCCGCATCAGAAATGGTCGGACTCCTTATCACATTTCAAGGATACTGATACATACCAGTCACCTATTCGATTCTTAATTCCTCATGGCTGTCGCTGAGCCAGGATGCGTCGGGAAATGACTGCGGGGGAATCCTGGCACCGTGCGTGGCTGCCCTACCAGGGCTTCAGTTGGATGGACCGACCCGGATCCACCCCCCCGCTGGAACGTTGCTCGGGCCGCGGCTGCAGCATCAGGCTGGCCTGGCCCTGTTGGAACGCTTGGGTTCACCCGCCCAGATCCGCAAGGCGGGGCCGTGCCGCCGGTTCGCGACCCTCGTGGCTTGCCGGCCAGGTCGTCGTCGAACCCGACGATCATCCCCAGCTCGACGATCGTCTCGTCCTCGCCGTCGATGGCCCGCAGTGTGTGGGGCAGGCATCGCGCGGGCTGCGTCCGCGATGATGAACGCGTCCCTCGGCGTCGGTCTCGGCCGCGCCCGGGTAGAGGTCGGCGATCCGCCGCATCGTCAGCCCCGGCAGGTAGGCGACCGGGCAGCCCATGTCGCGGGCGACGGCCAGCGGCAGGGCGCCGATTGAGGCCGGTTGGTCGACGACGAACAGCACCGTTCCATGCTTGGCCTGCAGCTCGGCGAACAGTTCGCGGAGCTTGGGTTCGGTGTTGGGCAGGCGTTTGTCGAAGGCTTTCTTCCCGGCCGGGGTGACGGCGGTGGCGTGGTGTTCGCCCTTGCCGACGTCCAGGCCGAGGAAGATGTGGGTCAACCGGCGGATCTGACCGGCTCTCGCCACCTTCAGCACACCGAGCGTCGCGAGCACGTGCCCACGCACCGCGCTCGTCGACCTGTACGGATACATCAACGAACCACCCACACCCCTTCCGGTCCCCACCTCACCGCCCCCCGGCTTGGCCGCGGCGAGTTGGACGGCCAGGGGTCCATACTTCTGATCCAGGGAAGATCGCGCCGACGGCCGGTCGGCGTGAGGCGGGGGGAACCATCATGGGCGTGGACGGCGCCTCGGGACCGGACGAGTTCGGGCAGCTGCTGGTCGCGCTGCGTCGGGGGGCCGGACTCAGCCAGGAGCAGCTCGCCCACCTCGCGGGCATCAGCGTTCGCGCATTGGCGGACATGGAACGTGGCCGGACCCGCGGCCCGCAGCGCGGCACCGTGCAGGCGCTGTGCGAGGCCCTGCGCGTGGAGCCGTCGGCAGCCGGTGAACTGGAGCGCGCGGCTGCCGCCGGCCGGCCGCGCGGTGAACGTACAGGCGGCGGCCCGGCTCGCCACCCGCTCGCACTCCCCCGCGACTTACATGACTTCACCGCTCGCCGCCGCTCCCTCGACGGGCTTCGGTCCCTGGTGGCGGCCGCCGAGGCTGCGGATCCGCCGGTCGTCGTTGTGTGCGGCCAACCCGGACTCGGCAAGACCGCGTTCGCGGTGCACGCCGCGCACAGCCTCGCACCGTTCTTCCCGGACGGGCAGTTCGCTCTCGACCTGCATGGCATGGACATGGAGCCGGCCGACCCGTGCGAGGCGCTGGCACGGCTCCTGCGCGCACTGGGCGTCGCCGACCGGGGCATTCCGCCGGGAACGGAGGACCGCTCGGGCCTGCTGCGGTCCATCCTGGCCGAGCGGCGCGTGCTCCTGCTTCTGGACAACGCCGGAAACGAGGCCCAGGTCCGGCCGTTGCTCCCCGCCACCGGACATTCCCTGACGATCGTCACCAGCCGCAACGCCCTGGCCGGTCTCGAAGCCGTCCACCGCACCGAACTGTCAGTTCTGCGCCGGGAGGAGGCGGTGGAACTGCTTACCCGGATCGTCGGACCGGAACGCGTCAGTGCCGAGGCTCAGGCCGCCCGGGACCTCGCCGACCTGTGCGGCAACCTGCCGCTCGCCGTCCGCATCGTGGGGCAACGGCTGGCCGCGAGACCCGGCGAACGCCTGCGCAAACTCGTCGGCCTGCTCGCCCAGGAGGAGCGCCGCCTCGACGCCCTGCGAGCCGGCGGCCTCCAGGTCCGCACCGCCTTCGCCCTCTCCTACCGGCGGCTCGGGCCGTCCGCCCGTACGGTCTTCCGTCGCGCGTCCCTCGCGGCGGGCAAGGATTTCGGGCCCGCAACGGCCGCTCTGCTCGCGGGCCTCTCGTCGGCGGAGGCCGCGCGGTGCGCCGAGGAACTGACAGACGCGGGCCTGCTTCAGCCACATCCCTCCGAGGAACGCTACCGCTTCCACGATCTGCTCCGGCTGTTCGCCGAGGAGCGGGCCGTCACCGAGGACGGCCCCGAGACCTGCGCCGCCGCCCGCGACCTGACCGCCCGGTGGATGCTGCGCCGGGCCACCGCCGCAGCACTGCGCTTCGACGCCGACCGACACCAGGACACCCACGACGGCGACCCGGACCCCGCCACCGCTCCCGCCGACCGTGACCAGGCCCGTACCTAGCTGGAGACCGAGCGCGACGAGTGGCTTTCCGCCCTCAAGCTGGCCCATGCCACCGGCCACCATCAAGAAGTCGTCGACGCGGCGGAAGCCATGCACTGGTTCTCCGACCTCAACCAGCACTGGGGCCTGTGGGCCGAGGTGTTCACGTCCGCCGTCGAATCGTCCCGCGCCCTCGGCAGCAGGCACGACGAGGCAGTCCACCTCAACTACCTGGCGTGGGCCCACAACAACTGCCGCTACGACCACACCGCCGCTCTGCAGACCGCCGAACTCGCCCTCACCGCCGCCCGCGAGATCGCCGACACCCTGCAGACCGGCTGGGCGCTCGGCTACGCCGCCGGGGCCCTGCAGCGCCTGGGCCGGATCGACGAGGCCATAGGCCGGCTCCGCGAAGCCGCCGCCTGCCTCGAAGGCCAGACCTCCGCCAACGGACGGCTCGCCGAACTCACCGTCCTGAACACACTCGGCAACAACCTGCGGGATGTCGGCCGTGCCGAGGAAGCGCTGGCCGTCCACCGCCGCAGCGAGGCGATCTGCCGTACCGGGATGCCCGGGCAGTCAACCGACCTGGTGGCCGCCTATCACGCCGTCGCACTCGCCGAGACCGGCCGCGACCTGGCAGCCCTGCGCCGCTGGGCCGAGGCCGAAGAACCGCTGCGCCGGGCCGTCACGAACTTCGAGAGGGCCCGGATGGCCGCCTGGAGCGAACCCGCCCGGCTCGACCTCGGGCGCGTGCTCCGTCACCTGAACCACCTGGACGAGGCCCGGGACTTTCTGCGCGCGGCCGACGACGCCCTCGGCGGCCTCAACAGCCCCCGGCAGGCCGAGGCCTCCGCGGAACTGGTCGAACTCGACCGGATGCGGACCACCCAGGGCCGATGAGTCCGCCGCCGGTCAGACGGAACTCCCGGTACCGGCAGAAGTGGACCGGACGCCAGATCTGCCGGTGGAAGTGCCTGGGCTGCCGGGCGCCACGGTGATCGACTGTTCCCGGGGTCCCGGCCGTGCGCACGGGACTTCCGCAGGACCCGCCGCGGCCGGGGGCGTGACGCCGATGGGCCGGGAACCGTACACACCGAGGGAACGGATCATGGGGATGAGTGACGGACAGCAGATGACGAGGCGCCAGATGCTGGTGGCCGGGGCAGTGACCGGGGCCGCGGTGGCGAGCAGCACGCTCTGGGCACCGAAAGCCTCGGCGGCGGCGGCACCGGCGATCTTCTACTCGCCGCACCAGGACGACGACGCGCTGGGCCTCGCCGGGTCCATCCTGGAGCACAAGGCCGCCGGCCGGCCGGTCTACCTGGTCCTCGTGACCAAGGGCGAGAACGGCGACCTGGCGACGCTGATGAACGGGGACCCGTGCCCGCTGACCACGTGGGGGGCGTCCAGCCACCCGTGCGCGGCGGGCGGCCACCACAATCTTTCGTGGCCGACGGACGGGACGAGCATGATCGTACCGGGCCGCACCACGGAGTTCATGGCCTCGGCGAAGAACCTCGGGGTCGACAAGGTCATCAACTTCAATTTGAGCGACGCCGCGTACGGAACCCCGGACCACTACAACGCGTTCGTGAACAAGGTCAAGGCGAAGATCAAGGCCCTCGCGCAGCAGTACCCGGGCGCCTCGCACAAGTTCACCGCCGGCTGGCTCGAGGTCACCGACACCCACAAGGCCATCTCTGACGCCGCATATCTCCTCATGAATGAGGGCGTGTTGACGGACGTACGGTTCAACTACGTCTACGCCTACGACATTCCGACGAGCAAGCGGGCCAACGGCGCCGCGTACGTGCTGAACATCCCGTCGAACCACATGGCCATAAAGCGCAACTCGATCTACTGCTACAACACCTGGGACCCGAGCCGGAACTTCTACGCGCTCGGCTACCACAGCGTGCCCGACAAGCTGGAGAGCGCGCACGCCGACCCCAGGGAGTTCGTGTTCACGATCCCCTCGGGGTACCGGACCGGGCAGATCACGCAGCCCATGACGTCCTGGTAGCGGGACCTACCGTGCGGTGACCTCCGCCGGATGGCGGGACAAATCGGGACCTGCTGACAGTCGATCTGCAGAATGGGCCTTATCCAACCTGATGGGGCGGCAGGTCCTGGTCTCGTAGTCACGCTCGAGGCGACGGTGGGCGGTGAGCCTTGAGAAGGTTCCCGCCCTTCGGCGCGACCACTGGTACAAGCTGCCCCCGAGAGCACCGCAACGCCTGCCACCGTGGACGCACGGGCCTGTTCATGATCCACGCGGTCCGGCGCTGCCGACGTCCCGATCACGAAGACGCCAGATCAGGTGGCTCGAGTCGGACGCCTGGGCGGGCTGCGGCAAAGGTCGCCGCCCGGGTCGCCCGCCTGGCGAACACAGCGCGCATCCCGGCTCCTGCTCATTTATCGCTCAGATGCCGTCGCAAGATCCGCCACCGCCTCGCGCCGGCCCTACCGGACGGGCCGCGCTCGCCGAGTATCTCGCCGACTGCCCCGGCGGCCCCCTCGCCGTCACTCTCTCCGGCAGACCGGGCACGCACCTGGCCCGTCGCTGGGGGGGAGCGCGGCGGGCCAGATATATCTACGTTCCCACAATGCCGCCGCATGCGCATCAGCTTCGTACCGCGCCGTCAGCCCATCCGTTTCACCGGCAGGCTCGAAGCCGGAAGCCGGCGGCCACCTTCATGGAGGAGTCGGGCGGCGCCACGACGGCGGTCGATGTCAGGCGGGGCTCGCCGGATCGATCAAGGTTCCACCCTGCGTCCACACGCCCCAGCCTTCTCCGGCCGGCGCATCTCGCCCACCCCGGCTTCGGCGCCCTGCCGACGATATATAGTTGCGCGACACATGCAACTGCTTGGTGAGGCCATGAGAGGTACGGGCATGGGCAATCTGCCCCCGGACGGGGATCACGGCACGTCACCCGGGGAGTCCGAGGGCCATGAGCCCATCCGGCAACTCGCCGAGGGCGTCGACCGCCTTATGCGGATGTTCATCCGCACGCGCGCTCAGTTGCTGGACCGCGCTCGTGACGACGTCGACTGGTCGGTCCAGATCCTGATGAGCGTACTGGTGAAAAACGGGCCCATGCGCGTCAAGAAGCTGGCGGAGCTGGTCGAGTCCGATCCCTCCACGGTGAGCCGTCATGCGGCACAACTCGTACGTGACGGCTTCCTCGAAAGACGCTCCGACCCAGCTGACGGGCGCGCCTGCCAGCTGGTGGCCACCGACAGGGCCCGGCGCTCCGTCGCCGACCGGACACGGTCACGCGACACGCATTTCGAGGAAATGCTCCACGGATGGGACAACCAGGACCGCGAGAGGTTGGCCGCACTGCTGGTGCGCTTTATCGACGACTTTGAAACGTACAAAACCGCGCTCGCAGCCAAGGACTGGAAGGGCTTCCGTCCCCCGGTGAGCCAAAAGGAGACCACCGCATGAGTTCCACCAGCGCCGCGTCCGCCGATACCGGCTCGGCCGGTACAGGGGAAGCGCCGAGAACCGGCTACACCCACCGGCAGATCATGGTGATCCTGTCCGGCCTGCTGCTCGGGATGTTCCTGGCGGCCCTGGACCAGACCGTCGTCTCGACCGCGATCTACAGGATCGGTGAAAGCCTCAACGGGCTGACCGCGCAAGCATGGGTGACCACCGCGTTCCTCATCACCTCGACGATCGCCACGCCGATGTACGGCAAGCTGTCCGACCAGTACGGGCGTAAGCCCTTCTTCCTCTTCGCCATCGCGGTGTTCATCACCGGCTCGGCGCTCTGCACACTCTCCACCTCGATGTACATGCTGGCCGCGTTCCGCGCCTTCCAGGGCATAGGCGCCGGCGGTCTGTTCTCCCTCGCCTTCGCGATCATCGGCGACATCATCGCGCCGCGTGAACGGGCGAAGTACCAGGGTTACTTCATGGCCGTCTTCGGCACGTCAAGCGTGCTCGGCCCGGTTGTCGGCGGCGCGCTGGCCGGCCAGAACACCCTGCTCGGCATCGACGGCTGGCGCTGGATCTTCCTCATCAACGTCCCGATCGGCATCGTCGCGCTGATCGTGGTGGCCAAGGTCCTCCACCTCGAGCACAACCGGCGCGAGCACCGCATCGACTTCGCGGGCGCCATCTCGCTCATGGTCGCACTGGTGCCCCTGCTGATCGTCGCGGAACAGGGCAGGACGTGGGGCTGGGGTTCCACCTCCTCGCTCGCCTGCTACGTCATCGGCGTCCTCGGCATCGTCAGCTTCCTGTTCGCCGAGCACCGGGCCGGAGAGGACGCGCTGCTGCCGATGCGGCTCTTCCGTAACGGCGTGTTCGCCGTCGGGGCCGCCCAGTCGATGATCATCGGTATCGGCATGTTCGGCGGAATCACCCTGCTGCCGCTCTACCTCCAGCTCGTCAAGGGCAACTCCCCGACCAAGGCGGGTCTGCTGACCCTCCCGCTGGTGCTGGGCATCATGGCGCTCTCCGTCGTCGCGGGCCAGATCACCTCGCGCACCGGCCGGTACAAGATCTTCCCGATCATCGGTGGCGGACTGCTTGTCATCGGCATGCTCATGCTGTGGCGGCTGTCGGCCGACAGCGGTCTCTTCTACGCCGACATCTCGATGTTCGTGGTCGGCGCCGGCCTGGGTCTGAACATGCAGACCATCGTGCTGGCCATGCAGAACGCCGTGCCGCCGCGCGACATCGGCGTCGCCACCTCGTCCACCACGTTCTTCCGGCAGATGGGCGGTACGGCGGGTGTCGCCGTGTTCCTGTCGATCGTCTACTCCGTGGTGGGCGGCAAGATCAGCGACGCCTTCGCCGACGCACGCGGCACAGCCGCCTTCCAGGCCGCGGCCCAGGCCCACCCCGACCAGCTCAAGACGCTCACTTCCGCGTCCTCCGGCTCGGCGGGCACCCTCAACGACACGTCCTTCCTGAGCCACCTCGACCCGGTCCTCGCCCACCCCTTCAAGGTCGGCTTCACGAACGCGGTCACCGTGGCGTTCCTGGTCGGCGCCGTGGTGCTGGTAGGCGCCTTCATACTGGCCTTCTTCATCAAGGAGGTGCCGCTGCGCACCACGGCCGCGGCCTTCACCAAGGACCCGGCCGAGACCGAGGCGAAGTAAGTAGACCGGACGGAGCCTGAGCGCTGCGGGAAGACCCCTGCCTTCCCGCAGCGTTCCACTCTCTTCCCGGATCTCGCGCTGACGTCGCCCGCTCCTGCGCGCCGACGACCGGCTGTCCGCACGCGCCCTGCGGCAGCTCGATCACGCGTTCGGCCGCGACGACCCGGCCGGGGAGACCGGTGCGGCCTGGGGCGTCGGGGACGTCTGCGGCAGCTGCTCGCGGGCCATCGCACGGACATACCGCGCCTGCTCGCCCTGGCGCGACCTGCCGGTCGAGCTCGGCTCGTTCAAGACCGCTCGATCACGGCTGATCAGGTGGGCCGTGGACGGCACCTGGGAACGGATTCTCACCATGGTCCGGGCAGCGGCCGACACTTGTGCCGACATCGGCTGACGCGACGGCTTCGGGGCCGTGATGGCAAACCTCCACGTTCCGCGGAGCGAACCCAGCGACGGGAAACCGCCTCAAATCCCACGTTGTTCTCCGCACTGTATGCGGATCAGCGGGCGATCGAGATCGCGAAGGGCGCGAACCCGCTGGACCGGATCACGTGCGGTACGAACAGGATCGCGGCTTCCGTCGCGCGGGCGGTCTGGATCCCGCCGAGATCAGTGATCCACTCCTTCCGCCAGCCGAGGTTGGTGAGCAGTTCGCGGACGGTCTGCTTGGCCTGCGGGTCGTCGCCGGAGAGGAAGGCGTCGGGCGCCTGGGTGAGTATGGCCGGCGCCGTCATCACCGGGAAGAGCATGGTGTTGAGTGTCTTGACGACGCGTGTTTCGGGGAGCGCTTCCTGGAGAAGCTCGGCGAGGCTTGAGCCGGGGTAGATCAGGTCGGCGGGCAGTCCGCCCGGTCCGTCGACGGTGGCGTTGGAGACGTCGACGAGAATCTTGCCGCGCAGTTCCTCGCGCAGGACGACGAGCCGGTCCAGCGAGCCGGCGCCGGGGGTGGCGTTGATGACGATCTGGGCTGTCCGGGCGGCGTCGGCGGCGGCGCCCGGCGCGCGGTCCGCCACGGTCACTTCATGCCCTGCCCGAGTGAGGGCTGTGGCCAGGTTGCCGCCGACCCGGCCGTTTCCGAGAACTGCGATCGTGGTCATGATGATCTGGTCCTTCCATGCGTGCGGGTTGTGGTGCGCGGTCAGCGTGAGAGCGTGGCAACGGCCTCGGCGTGGACGCCGGGCGCGGCGGCCAGGAAGCCCTCGCTCTGCGGGGTCCAGGGGCGGCCCTCGGCGTCGGTGATCTGTCCGCCCGCCTCGGTGACGAGCAGGGCCCCGGGCAGCAGGTCCGCGCGGGCACCGGCGAACTGCCAGAAGACCTCGATCCGCCCGGCGGCGACGTTCAGCAGGTGCAGGGTCGCGGGCACGGCGGTGCGGACGACGAGCGCGTCGAAGAGCATCGCGGTGATCGAGGAGCCGACGCGCCGCACGACCTTCTCGTCCTCGTCCGGCCGGGCCTGGCTGGTGGCCACGATGCTCAGGCCGAGGTCCGCGGTCTGGGCGACGTGCAACGGCCGGCCGTCGAGATGGGCGCCCGCGCCGGTGAGCGCGGTGTAGGTCTCGCCGGTCAACGGCAGGTGGACCACGGTGAGCACCGGCTGGTTCTCGCGCACGAGGGTGGCGGTCACCGCCCAATCCGGCAGGGCGTGCAGGTGGTTGACATTGCCTTCGACCGGATCCACGACCCACCATTCGCCGGACGGCAGCGCCCCGCCGTCCAGCTCCTCCTCCACCCAGCCGGCGTCCGGGCGCAGGCGCGTGAGGCGGGGGCGCAGGATGTCGAGGGCCGTGTCGTCGTTGGCGGCGAGCGCGCGCATCAGCTCTTCGCGGGTCTCGTAGCGGACCACCTCGCCGAAGCGCTCGCGCAGCGCCGAACCGGCCGCGCGCACGGCGATCGCGGTCTGGTCGAGAAGGTCGGCGTCGGAGGCGGCGGCGTCAGTGGTCTGAAGCGTTTCGGGCATGGCGGTACTCCCGTGTGAGGAGGGGTGATGAGGTCGGTCGGGCCGAGCTGTGCGTTCCGTCTTGCGCTCTCGTCTCGAAGGTATACAGGCCCTCAATTAACTTCAAATGCATGTCAAGCACGGCTAGGATTACTCACATGCAATTGGATTTGAACCTGCTCGCCGCGCTCGACGCGCTGCTGGAGGACGGAAGTGTGGCCGGCGCGGCCGCACGCCTGCACGTCACCGCACCCGCGATGAGCCGGAGTCTGGGCCGAATCCGGCGCACGACCGGGGATCAGATCCTGGTGCGCACCGGCCGCACGATGACCCCGACGCCGTATGCGATCGCCGTCCGGGAGCAGGTGCACGAGCTGCTGCACCAGGTCCAGGGGGTGCTGGCGCCGAGCCGTGAACTCGATCTGGCAACGCTGGAGCGCACTTTCACACTCCGCTGGCACGATTCCCTGGTCGCCCTGAGCGGCCCCGCACTGCTCGCGGCCGTACGCGGACAGGCGCCGGGCGTGCGCCTGCGCTTCGTCGCGGAATCGAGCATCGACACCCCCGAGTTGCGGCGCGGCGAGGTCGACCTGGAGGCGAACGCCAACCGCCCGAGCGCACCTGACATCCGTGCCGAGAACGTGGGTGAGACCCGCCTCGTCATCGTCGTGAGGCAGGGGCACCCCCTCGCGCGCGTCAGGACCGTCACCGCACAGCGGTACGCCGACGCTGAGCACGTCACCGTCTCGCGACGTGGAAACCTCAGCAATGCCCTCGACGACGCCCTCGCGCAGCTCGGCCTCACCCGCCGCGTGGTGGCGACCGTGCCAACGGAAGCGGCCGCGCTGGAGTTCGCGCGCGGTTCCGATCTCGTGATCAGCGTCCCCGAAGCCACCACGCGGTCCGCGGTCGCCGACCTCGGCCTGGTCCTGCTCCCCCTCCCGATCGAACTGCCCTCGGCACCGGTGTACCTGTCGTGGCATCAGCGCTACGACACCGACCACGCCCACGCCTGGCTGCGCGGACTGGCACGAACCGCGCTGAGCGTTGCCCCGTAACTGCTCGTCACGGAGGAGATGATCTGGCCGTGGAACGTGCCCCTTCCTGACGACACCGGCCATGTCACCGGCCCTCGATGCAGTCGCCCCCTCCTGACCGCACACTGACGGCTTCCGTCCTACGAACAGGTGCGGGAGCCGTCTGGTGTTCGCATGCGTATGCCTTCAGCAGGTCACGCGTGACGGTGCGAATGCCGGTCACCGGTGACGAGGCGGTAGAGGGCGCCGCCCACGCCTGCCTGACCGTTCTACGACCCAGGGACTGGATGCGGAGAAGCAGAAACGGATCCTCCCAGCTCATCCACCTCAGCCTCGCCGAGATCAGACGTCTGAATCAGCCGGCCCACCGACCGCCGCCCCTCCCCCCTCGACCACACCTTGCACTGGTCGACATGGCGTCGCGGGCGCCAACAGCAAGCCTGCCCCAGTCACTACAGACAACAAGGCCACAGCCCCTGAAGGCCTGCCCAGCAACCAGAAAAAGCACCGTTGCACTACTTAAGCGACGCTCCTCACTCGCCAAGCACGCCACGTAGTACATCTGCTGCGGATCCATTCATCCATTCCATTTCTCAATGCCATGACCAGCAACTGTTGGACTTGCGAATCATTGATTCCTAGGCTCGGTCAGACAGGCCTTCCGTGCGAGAAGACCTCGACCACCTGTCTTCCACATCCGGAGGAGACGTTCGATGAAGCAACGCACGATCGGCGGACAGACGGTGTCGGCGATCGGGCTCGGCGGAATGCCGATGTCCATTGAGGGCCGCCCCGACACCCGCAGATCGATCGCGACGATCCACGCTGCGCTCGATGCCGGTGTCACGCTCATCGACACGGCGGACGCGTATCACCGCGACGCCGGCGAGGTCGGACACAACGAGGAGCTCATCGCCCAGGCTCTGCGCGCGTACGGCCGGGGAGCGGACGTCGTGCTCGTCGCGACGAAGGGGGGTCACCTGCGGCCCGGCGACGGCAGTTGGACTCTGAACGGCAATCCGGCCCATCTCAAGCAGGCCGCCAAGGAGTCGGCCAAGCGCCTGGGCGTCGAGGCGATCGGCCTCTACCAGTTCCACCGCCCCGACCCGCGCGTCCCGTACGCCGATTCGATCGGTGCAATCCGTGACCTGCTCGACGAGGGCGTGATCCGCATGGCGGGTATCTCCAACGCGACTGTGGACCAGATCGACGAGGCGAACGAGGTCCTGGGCGGTCGGCTCGACTCGGTCCAGAACCAGTTCTCGCCCAGGTTCCGTTCAAGTCTGCGCGAGCTGGAACGCTGCAACGAACTAGGGATCGCGTTCCTGCCCTGGAGCCCGTTGGGCGGCATAGCGAACGCGCCCGAACTCTCGGCGCAACACGCCGCTTTCCGAGAGGTCGCGGACGAGGTAGGCGTCAGCGTCTACCGGGTGACGCTGGCCTGGGAGCTTGCTCTCGCGCCCGTGGTGGTCCCGATTCCCGGGTCCTCTCGCCCCGAAAGCATCCGTGACTCAGCGGCCGCCACCGACGTCAAACTCACTCCTGAGCAGATTTCCCGCCTCTCGGCGGCCTGAGGCGCCCGGCACCGAAAACTACTGATGGACAAGGATCCGATCGTGAAGAATTTCAAGCTGCCCGGCACCGAAATGGTCGTCCCGAACATCGTGCTCGGCCTCATGCGCATCCAGGACAAGAGCGACGCAGAGGTACGAGAACTCCTCGCCACCGCGATGGACTCCGGCATCACATTCCTCGATCACGCCGACGTGTACGGCAGCGAACTGCACGGCTGCGAGCGCCGTTTCGCCGAGGCGATGCGACTGGGCCCCTCGCAGCGCGAAAAGTTGATCATCCAGTCAAAGGCGGGCATCGTCCGCGAAGGCCCGTACTTCGACTTCTCCTACGAACACATCATCGAGTCGGTGGACGGTTCACTCAAGGCCCTTGGCACCGACTACCTCGACATCCTGCTGCTGCACCGTCCCGACGCCTTGGTCGAACCCGAGGAAGTCGCGCGTGCGTTCGACGAACTCGCCACGGCAGGCAAGGTACGGGCCTTCGGCGTCTCGAACCACACCTCCCGGCAGATCGACCTGTTGAAGCGCCACGTCAGTCAGCCGCTGGTGGTGAACCAGCTCCAGCTGTCGATCACGCACGCCCCGCTCATCGCGCAAGGCGTCGCAGCCAACATGCAGGGCTTGGACCAGTCGGTCAGCCGTGACGACGGGCTCCTGGACTACTGCCGCCTGCACGACATCACCGTGCAGGCCTGGTCACCGTTCCAGGCCGGCTTCTTCGACGGACCGTTCCTCGGCTCGGAGCGCCACCCCAAGCTCAACGCCGTCATCGACCGCCTGGCGGCGAAGTACGGTGTGCCCTCCCTGGCCATCGCGACAGCCTGGATCACCCGGCACCCCGCCCGGATGCAGGTGGTCATCGGTACCACCACACCGCAGCGCGTCGTGGACGCGGCCCTCGGATCGGACGTACCACTGACCCGTGCGGAATGGTACGAACTGTTCCGCGCCGCGAACTACATCGTGCCCTGACCTCCGACCCGACGCCATCTGCATGGGCCTCAGAGGTCGTTCAGTCCGTTTCTGGTAGTGGCCTCGTCCGGCTTTGGTGAGGAAGCCTTGGCGGGCGAGGCGGCTGTCGGTGACGTTCATGTCCGGGTCGTCGGCGGGCAGGCCGAGTAGCCGTGCGGTGCACGATCTGCTGATAGGCGGTGCCTTGGTCGTGAGGACCGAACCGAGATCGGATATTCGGCGTTCTGCCCGCCCCATGAGGACACAAGATGGTGCGCATGACTTTGGCCACCCCCATGCTGCACACCGCTCGCCTGCGGCTGCGTCCCTTCACCGACGCCGACGCGGACCGCCTCTTCGCACTGCACGGCAACACCTACGTAATGCGCTACTGGGACTCCCCGCCGTGGGACGAACGGGCTCGCGCCGAGCGCTTCATCGCGATGTGCCGGAAGATGGCGGACGAAGACACCGGGGTGCGGGTGGCCATCGACCGTGCTTCTGACGGGGCCTTCGTCGGCTGGTGCGGTCTGACCAGATGGAACCCGGACCACCGCAGCGCGTCGTTGGGCTACGTCCTCGGCGAAGCGATGTGGGGCCACGGCTTCGCGACGGAGGCCGCGCACGCCTTGCTGCAGTGGGCATTCGACAGCCTGGACCTGAATCGAGTTCAGGCCGAGACCGATACGCGCAACGTGGCATCCGCCCGGGTCCTGGAGAAGATCGGATTCATGCGTGAAGGGACGTTGCGGGAGGACTGCGTCGTGAACGGCGAGGTATCCGACTCGTGGGTGTTCGGGTTGATCAGGCGAGAGTGGCGGCCGGCGGCCGTGCCGATTCCAGCCCACGAGGAGCGGCTTTAATTCCGTTTCTGGTGGCGGCCGCGTCCAGGTTAACGCCTGATCGGGGTGGGTGTTGAAGGCATTCAGGATGGCCTGGTGGGCGGTGGCCGACTCGGACGGTTCGGATTCGGCCCCGGTCGGTGCGAGTTCCGCGATGACCTTCCGAGTCGTGGCGAGTTCCGCTCGTGTCTTGCGCCGGAGATCCGTCGTTAGTTTGTGTATGCCCGCTTCTGCGGGTGTGCCGGTGCCTCGTCGTGGTCCGAAGTTGGAACCGTTGTTGTTGTCGCCCGATGAGCGTGTGGTGTTGGAGCATTGGGCCCGCAGGGCGTCATCTGCGCAGGCAGTGGCGGGCCCGCATGGTGTTGGCATGCGACGGTGCTGATGTGCCGTTGTTGTGGTGGCACGGGAGTTACGGGTCGCGGCGGACACGGTCCGCAAGTAGCGGCGCCGGTTTCTGGCGGCCCGTCCGGACGGGCTGGTGGACGAGCCCCGGCCGGGCCGGCCACCCACCATCAGCGTGGACCAGGTGGAGGCGGTCATGGTCAGCACGCTGGAGGAGATCCCTGCACGCCCCGCACCATGACGGCTACTGCCAGGGCCAGTTGCCACCCGGTCGCCACCAATCGATCGGGTAGGCCGCCTGCGCTTCGCGCGCCCGTGAGGACCGCTTCGGTGGGACGAGGTTCCGGCGGTAGGGACGTCCCACGCCATGTCGGAAAAGTCCGCCCGGGGCGGGAGGGCCGGGTGTGTTCTGGTACCGGCCCTCCCGTGGGTGTGAGCGTTACTTCGGGCAGGTGTCCTGGGTGACCTTGCCGCCCGAGGCGGAGGCGGTGGCTGGGTCCATCGACAGGCACAGGCCCGTCCAGTTGTTGATGAACATGTAGGCCCCCTTGGTTCCGACCTTGGTCGGGATGATGTTCCACATCTGGCTGCCCGAGAACCAGCGGGTCTCGCAGCCCCACCAGAACAGCTGAGTCCCGGCCGACGGCGGGGTGCCGTTGTTGTAAGGGACGGTCAGGCACATGCCGTTGCCGGCCTTGATCCAGTAGTAGCCCTTGCTGTCAAAGGACGAGGGGAGCTCGGCTGCCCACTGGTGGCTGCTGGGCGCCGTCGACTGGCACACGTGCTGGGTCACCAAGCCGCCGGTCTTGGAGCTGTCGAACTCAGGTCCGCGCACCATGCACCGGTTGTACTCGGTGTTGACGTAGGTCTTGTCGGAGTTGACCACCCAGATCGCCCGATTGCCGGACGTGGTCGGTGGGGTGCCGCCCCAAGCCCAGTTCTGGCTGGGGGTGTCCCGGTTGTCGGCGGAGCCGCAAGCCCAGGCTGCCACCGTGCTGCCGTTGGCGGTCTGGCCGTTCAGGTCGTTCATGCAGATGTCCTTGGACCGGTCGTCTTGGTCCGTCATGTGCCGCAAACTGCCGCTGGGCGACATGTGCCAGCGTTGACCGGGGATTTCCTCGCAGTCCCAGATCTGAAGCTTGGTCCCGTTCGTGTTGTTGTTGCCCTCCAGGTCGAGGCACTTGCCGTTGGCCGCCTGGAGCTTGTAACCGTTGTAGGTCCACTTCTGTGAGGCGCCGCCGTTGCACTCCCACATCTGCACGGGGGTGCCGTTCGCGGTGCCGTTGCCGGTGACGTCCAGGCAGGCGTGGTAGCCGGGGCTGCTCGCGTCGGGGGTCAGGCTGCCGGTCGTGGTGGCGTAGCCGGACCGCGCGGGGAAGTGGAGGGTGCGCACGTCGCCGTCGCATTCGTAGGGCCTCGAAGTGTTCGCCCGACAGGTCCACGGCTCCTCTTTGACGGTGTCGCTGTCGTTGCCGGTGAACGCCCAGTTCATGAAGCCGCCGTCACCCCGGTTGCGGAAGGTCGAGTCCCCCTGGAAGACCCAGATCTGGAAGATGTCATAGCCGGAGGGGTCCTTTTGGTCCTTGTCCAGGAAATGTTTGAGCTTGTAGGTGGTGTCGAGCAACACCCCCGTCATGTCAGCCGTGTGCTCGTTCACAAAGAACTCGGAGTCAAACAGGTCGGTGCCCACGGTCTTGAACACCATGACGTTGAAGCCCGGAAACTCCGCGCTCAAGTTCGTCGCGGTGTTCTGGGTGAACGCCGCGTTGTCCAGCTTGTTGATGTCGGCGGCCGCTCGCTCGGCTTTGATCATGTCGAAGGCGGAGCTGATCAACGAGCTCATGCAGTTGCCGCCGGCCGGCACGGATGGGGTTCCGCAGGTCTTGTCCACGGGGGCGGTTGACGCCGGCGCAGCCTGGGCTTGGGCAGCCAGGCCGGAGACTACTACGACGGCTGCGGCGACCCCGCAGGCCAGGGCACGTCTCAGGCGGGACAGGGCTTCCATGTAAGAAACATCTTTCTTCTCGACCAAGGAGGGACGATAGGCCCCTGAATCCCCCATCTCGCGACTCCTTACGACATCCATACGGCAAGGCCGAGAGGCCTGACGCCCTTTCGCGTGCTACCCCGGTCCGGTGAGCCTTGCGGACCAAGACGTTGTTTCCTGAGCAATCGTCAATACCTGTGGACCGACGGTTGTCTGACGGACGTCCAGTCCGCGGAGGAAATCGACGTGCGTGGGAGCTCGGGCGCTGTCAAGCTGCGCCGGTGAATCGTGAACAGATCTCCAGGCTCGCCCATGCCAACCACCCGATCCAGTCTCCACTCGACGACGACTCGGTGCGACAACTGCTGGAACATGGCGCCCCATGTGGCGACGAGCGGGTACTCGACCTGGGCTGCGGCGGCGGGGAATGGCTTCTGCGCGCCCTGACCGCGCACCCGCAACTGCACGCCGAGGGGGTCGACATCTCCGAGGACGCCCTTCGACAGGCGCGCGAGGCCGCGAGCCGGCTGGGCGTCCAAACGCGCCTGGCACTGCACCGCCAGGAGGCCGCGGACTTCCGTTCCACGGACTCATTCGACCTGGTACTCAGCGTCGGGGCCACGCATGCCCTCGGCGGCCTGCTGCCCACCCTCGCGGCGGCACGTAGGCACTTGGCTCCGGGCGGACGTGTCCTGATCGGTGACGGCTTCTGGGAACGTGAGCCGTCACAGGAGGCCATCGAGATGCTCGGGGACTTCACCGACCTGGCGACCACCCTGGACCGCGTCGTCGCCGACGGGTGGACTCCCGTCCACGGGCATGTCAGCACGCGTCGTGAACTGGACGACTACGAGTGGGCCTGCTGGGGATCGCTGGCCTCATGGGCCCTGGACCACCCTGCCGACCCGGACAGCTCGCAGGTGCTTGAGACAGCCGCGGTCCGCCGCACCGAATGGTTGCGCGTCTACCGCGACACGTGGGGCTTCGTCGGTCTGGTCCTTCGTCAGACATCCGACTGACCCTGGACAAGCCCCAGCGCCCAGCCCCGTCGATGGATCGCGTCGGTACTCCCGCGCCCTGTGTCCTGCGGCTCCCTCCGCGCGCCAGGCTGGGCCGACTTGGGGGTCGCGTGGAGCACGTTGGCCGTTTCGTGAACCCAGCGCCGTTGATGGCGGGCCTCGGGGAACACCTCGGCCAGCCAAGGCCTTCCAGAAGCCCAGTGCTGGGCGCCCGTCCCCCGCCGGGCACAGTCACGCAGCAAGTCGCCCCAGGACTCGGCTGATTCCCGGTAGCCGTCGGCCATCGCGATCAGCTCCTTGGTGCCGTCCGCACTCACGCCCATGACGACCAGCACGCAGGACTTCGCCTCTGACAGGCGGATCCGCAGGTGGATGCCGTCGGCTGGTCCCCCGTTCGTGTTCACCTGCTCGCCGAAGCCGGCCTCCCCGCATAGGCGGGGATGTCCCGGAGACGCGATGCCACCCACCAGGTGTCCGAGCTGCTCCCCACACCCCTGGCGCGACCCGTGGGCCCACCGCGAACATCGCTTTGCGCCTGGGCCTCGGTCCGTTATCACCCGTCGAGTGGCGCGTGGGGTCAGATCACGCGGAGCGCCGGAACGGCTTCGACCTACGACACCGCAACGCCCGTCGGCTGTCTCTCCGGTGTCTCGCTCGGTCGGGTGCCAGTGATCGTGGACCGGCCCGCGTCACCCCCGGTTGTCGAGTTTCTCGTAGAAGGACAGGAGGCCGTCCGCGAGCCTGTCGGGGGCTTCCATCGCCGCATAGTGGCCGATCCCGTCGAGTGAGAGGGTGCTGACGTCCTCGGCGACCTGGCGCAGGGTCGCCGGGGTGAACTCTCCCGATCTGCCGCCGACAGCGAGCACGGGCGTGGTGAGTTTCCGGGATGCCAGTTCGCGGATTTCGTCGCCTTCGCGGAGCATCGATCGGTACAGTCCGGCCGCGCCGTTGAACGCGTCGGGTCGCGCGTAGGAGCGGGCGAGTTCGTCGATATCGTCGTCGGTGAACGCGTCAGGGGTCACGCAGAGCGACGGGATCGCGTACTGCGCGAGGAACGCCCGTTCTCGTCCGGCGAGCAGCATGTCGGGGATGCCGGGGGCGGCGAGCACGCCGATGTGCCAGGCGCCGCCATGGGCGACGTCCGCGAGCCTTTCGACACCGAACCCGGGCAGTCCGGTCTCGATCGCCGCATAGCTTCGCACGAGGTCGGGTCGTGTGGCGGTGACACGGAACGTGGTGGGGCCGCTGATGTCCTGGCCCGTGAGATGGACGGGGCCCACGTCGAGCCGCGCAATCAGTTCACACAGATCCTGGGCCGCGGTCACACTGTCGTGCGCTGTGGTCGCGGTGGCGGAGTCACCGAAGCCGCGAAGGTCGGGGGCGAATACGCGATGGTGCTCGCTGAGCAGGGGGATCAGCTTGCGGAAGACCCACCAGGTCTCGGGGAAGCCGTGGACCAGCATGACGGGAGAGCCGCTGGTCCCGGCCGATATGTAGTGCAGTTCGGTCCCGTTCAGGCTGACTTGGTGGTGCTCGACACCCGGGATGGTGGCGCCGCCGGCAAAGGGTTCCATCATGCTCCTGGACTCGATCGACAACATAGTTGTCAATCTATAGGTCGACAACATGGTTGTCGACCTCGTTTCTCGTATGCTTCGTCGCATGGCACGATCACCGGGCGCTGAACTCGCGCTGCTGCTTCTCGGCGGCTTCCAGTCGATGGTGGACGACGTGCACGGTGAACTGGCGCGTCGCGGGCACCCGGGCGTGCGCGCATCGCATGAGTTCGCCCTGCGCGCCATCGACGAGGGAGCGGACACGGCCTCGGAGCTCGGCCGTCGGCTCTCGGTCTCCAAACAGGGTGCCGCCAGGACGATTGCCGCACTGGAGAAGCTCGGATACGTCGAGCGGGAGGACGACCCGAGCGACGGCCGCCTCAAGCGGCTGCGGGTCACCGGCCGGGGCCACGACATGATGACGCTCGGCGCCTCACTCTTCGACGACGTGCGCGAGCGCTGGGGAGCGCATATGGGGCTCGAGCAACTCGAGTCCCTTGAAACACACCTGGCCCGGTTTGTCGCAGGTCGGCCGTCGAGCGTTGACGCCGCGGCACGGCTGAATGAGGATCTCGGCGAGGTCACCTGAGGACGCCGATCGCTGGACGGAACCGTCCGACCCGAGGTGACAGCTGTCGGCAGGATTCGAACGGTTCGCGGACACCGACGACGGTTGCTCGTGCGAGAGAAGTGCAGGTCGGCCCGGCTGTCGGAGAAGAACTGTTCCGCAGTCGGGTTGTCGGTTGGGAAGGGTCGCCGTTCCGGCCATGTTTGTTGCACCTGCCCGGAATCGGGAGGATCGTGATTGATGGGCAGGGGCGTAGCCGGGAAGTGACCACAGCCTGACAGGGCCCCAGGCAGAGAGCAGCGAAGCATCACCAAGCCTTCTGCCGATCCAGCGACGTTCTTCTGGAGGGCGTACTCGATGAGGCCGTACAGCCTGCCGGAATCGATTGAAGCGTGCCTGTTCGACCTGGACGGTGTCATCACGAAGACGGCCGTCATACACGCGGCTGCCTGGAAGGAGACGTTCGACGACTTCCTCCTCCGGCACGACGGATCCGGCTTCACGCCGTTCGACGTCACCGAGGACTATGACGAGTACGTGGACGGAAGGCCACGCACGGACGGTGTGCGCAGCTTCCTCGCCTCGCGCGGCATCAAGCTTCCCGAGGGCTCCCCGGACGACGAGGGCGACACGGTGCGGGGTCTAGGGAATCGCAAGAACGATCTATTGCTGGAGAAGATCAGCGCGACGGGCGTCGAATCGTACCCGGGCACCATGCGCTACATCCAAACAGTCCGGCAGCACGGCTTGAAGACAGGTGTCGTGTCCTCCAGCGCGAATTGCCGCGAGATCCTGGTGTCGGTCGGGGCCGAGGCGCTGTTCGACGTTCGCATCGACGGGCTGGTGGCCGCGGAGCGCGGGCTTCCCGGCAAACCGCATCCCGATACGTTCCTGGCCGCCGCCCATGACCTCGGTGTCACAGCTCGGGTGTCGGCTGTCTTCGAGGACGCACTGGCCGGAATGGACGCCGGTCGGTCGGGTCACTTCGGCTACGTCGTCGGGGTCGACCGGGTCGGCCAGGCGGATGCCCTGCTCGCCCACGGCGCTGACATCGTCGTGCAGGACCTCGCCGAGCTGGAGCACCAGCAATGATCACGGACAGTTGTTTCGCCGTCGATCCCTGGGCCCTGAAAGAAACATTTCTCAACTTGGATCTACTGCCGCAGAGCGAATCGGTCTTCGCGCTCTCCAACGGTCATGTCGGCTGGCGCGGAAACCTTGACGAGGGCGATCCTCATGGTCTGCCCGGCTCCTACCTCAACGGCTTCCACGAGTTGCACCCTTTGCCCTACGCGGAAGGAGGATACGGCTACCCCGAGTCCGGCCAGACCGCCATCAATGTCACCAACGGCAAAATTCTGCGGCTGCTGGTCGACGACGAGCCCTTCGACGTGCGCTACGGCAGGCTCGGCAGCCACGAGCGGGTGCTGGATCTGCGTGCCGGTCTGCTCCACCGCAGTTGTACGTGGACCTCGCCGGCGGGCCGCACGGTGCGGGTGCGCTCCACGCGGATGGTCTCCTTCACGCAGCGCTCCACCGCCGCGATCGCCTACGAAGTCGAAGCGGTCGACACCCCGGTACGCGTCGTGGTGCAGTCCGAACTCGTCGCCAACGAACAGCTTCCGTCAGTCGCGGGCGATCCCCGCACCGCTGCGGTCCTGGAGTCGCCACTCGACGCGGAGGAGAACCATGCGGTGGGGAACCGTCTCCTGCTGATGCACTGCACGCGCAACAGCAATCTGCGGGTCGCGGCCGCGGCCGAGCACACCGTACAGGGGCCTGGGCAGACGGAGACCAGTAGCGAGAGCAGCGACGACGTCGCGCGCCTGACGGTCACGTCGCTGCTGATCCCGGGCGAGAAGCTGAGGATCGACAAACTGGTCGCCTATGGCTGGTCACGCATCCGTTCCTTGCCCGCCGTACAGGACCAGGTGCAAGCCGCGCTCGCAGCCGCCGGCAGCACCGGCTGGCAAGGGTTGGTGGATGAACAACGGCACTACCTGGACGAGTTCTGGGCACGCTCCGATGTCGAAGTCGACGGAGACGAGGAAGTCCAGCAGGCCGTGCGGTTCGGACTGTTCCACGTGCTGCAAGCCGGCGCCCGCGCCGAACAGCGGGCCATCCCCGCCAAGGGGTTGACCGGCACCGGTTACGACGGCCACTCATTCTGGGACACCGAGACCTTCGTCCTGCCGCTGCTTACCTACACCTGGCCCGGTGCCGTCGCCGAGGCGCTGCGCTGGCGGCAGAGCACTCTGCCGGCTGCACGGGACCGGGCGAGGCAGCTGGGACTGCGCGGAGCGACATTTCCTTGGCGGACCATCGATGGTTCGGAGTGCACCGCCTACTGGCCGGCCGGCACAGCCGCCTTCCACGTCAACGCCGATATCGCGGACGCCGTCATCCGCTACGTCTCCGCCTCCGGCGACCAGGACTTCGAGCGGACCAGTGGGTTGGAGCTCCTCGTGGAGACGGCCCGGCTGTGGATGTCGCTGGGCCATCACGACCACCGCGGCATCTTCCACATCGACGGCGTGACCGGGCCGGACGAGTACAGCGCGGTCACCGACGACAATGCCTATACCAATCTCATGGCCGCCAGGAACATGCGCGGAGCGGCCGACAGCGCCGAACGTCACCGCGACGAGGCAGCGGCTCTCGGCGTGGACGACGAGGAAGCGGCGACCTGGCGCGACGCCGCACAGGCCATGCACCTGCCCTATAACGACGAACTGCAGGTGCATGAGCAGCATGCGGGGTTCACTGGCCACCAGCTGTGGGATTTCGCCGCGACCCGACCCGACCAGTATCCCTTGCTGCTGCACTTCCCCTACTTCGACATCTACCGCAAGCAGGTGGTGAAGCAGGCGGACTTGGTGCTGGCCATGTACATGTGCGGCCAGTACTTCGACGCCGACCAAAAGGCCCGCAATTTCGCCTACTACGAACCGCTGACGGTCCGCGACTCGTCACTGTCCGCGTGCTGCCAGGCCGTCATGGCAGCGGAGGTCTGCCATGAACGACTTGCCTACGACTATGTCGTCGAGGCCGCACTGATGGACCTGGACGACCTGGAGAACAACACTCGGGACGGGCTGCACATCGCCTCACTGGCCGGAACCTGGATGGCCCTGGTTTGCGGCTTCGGGGGCATGCGCCATAACGGCGACACACTGTCGTTCATGCCCCGACTGCCTGAAAAACTCAGTCGGCTCACCTTCCACATGGGGATCTGGGGCCGCCGCCTGCGGGTGGAGATCAAGACAGGAATCGCCACCTACACCCTGCTGGCCGGCTCAACGATGACGGTTCGGCATCACGACGAAGCACTCACCCTCACGGTCGGCTCTCCTGTGAGCCGCCCCGTCCCCGGCTCAACCTTGCGCCCGGCCCCCGAACAACCGCAGGGCCGCCGCCCCGGTCAGCTCCGGCTGCAACACGGGAAGCAGTGACAGTCGGGGACGAGCGCGCGCACCGTGACCCGCCGCATCGCGGCGATCGCCTCCGGACTCGGCCTCGACACGCGCTTCCAAGCGGGCAGAGGCGGCCAAGAGGGGCTGGATCCAGGGCCCGGGCGTTGTTCACGTCCGCGTTCACGTCGGTGTGCGTCGACGTGGACGATCACCCCCGGGTTCTCCGATCGGCAGCCCGCACTCGCGCTGAGCGAAACGTGCGGTCACGGTCTTGCCGTGCCGCTGGCACATCATGCTCCAGTCGTCAGCGAGAGTGTGTGGTCGAGGGACGAAAGCCCAGGGTGAAGCTCCTCCCGTGCCGGCGTATCAGCACTGGGGTGGGGTGACGGGTGGTGCCGGTGGCTCCGGTCGGTGGGCCTCCCAGTCCGCGCGGCCGCCTGCTCCCAGGACGCCTGTGGTGCGGCGCAGTTCCGCGGCGGAAAGGCTCGCGAGGGATCGGCGCGCGATGCGAGAAACGAGCAGCGGCAGCACAGGACGCAGGGGCTGGACGAGGCGCAACCACGGTGGCGCGTAGACGCTGGTGGCGCGGTGTTCGATACCGCGGGTCAGCCAGGCGGCGACCTGTTCGGGGCTGTGGACGCGGCGGACGGGTGCGGGCTGGTGGGAGCGCAGGGCACGCAGTACGGGATGGTCGTCGCGGGCGTCGATCATGTCGGTGCCGGTCCAGTGAAGGTAGGCGATGCCCACGCCGACGCCCTCGGGGCGCAGTTCGGTGCGCAGGGCCTGGGCGAAGGATTCCGCTCCTGCTTTGGAGGCACAGTAGGCGCTCATCAGGGGCGACGAGCCGAAGGAGGCGGTGGAGGCGATCTGGAGGAAGTAGCCGCGGGTGCGGAGGAGTTGGGGGAGGAAGACGCGGGCTGTGTTCGCGCTGCCGATGAGGTTGACGTCGATGACCCGGTTGAACAGGGCTGCGTCGCTGGCGGCGAAGGGGCCCGCGGTGGCGATCCCGGCGTTCGCCACGACCACCGATGCCGGCCCTAGCCGAGTTTGGACATCCCGTGCCGCTCCCCGCATGGCGGCTTCGTCGGTGACGTCCACCTCGAAGCAGCATGTGTCGGTGGGCAGACTGTCCGCCACGCGCCGCAGTGACTCCAGCTCTCGTCCCAGCAGCGCCACCCGCAGTCCGCGCCGTGCGAGGTTGCGGCTCGTTGCTTCTCCCACCCCTCGCGCTGCCCCGGTGACTACTGCCACCCGCCCGTTCGGTCGGCTCTGCATCGCTGCTGCCTCCTGACGGATGCGCGGCCCCTCGCTCCGGCCAGTCGATCACGCCCTCGCTTCCTCCACCTCCCACAAGCACCCCACCGGGTGAGCCGGAACCGCGCGAAGGGCTGGCCCATCCATGTGCCACACCAGAGGTCGTGCCACGGTTCCGAGACACATCGTGCCTCGCGAGTTCTGGGCGACGGCGTCGAGGGGATCGGGACGTAGTTGCCGCGCGGTCCCTCGGAGTCCGAACCCGTCGGCTTCCCCCGTCGGCGTCCCCCGACGGCGCAGCCGGTGTCGACGCGTGGGCGGAGTACCCGAGTCACACGCGTTGCCCCTTGCGGTCGCGGTGGGTGAGGCGGCTTTGCAGGGAGGAGAGTGCGCCGGTGCGATGCCGGCGCAGGGCCGCTCTCGCGGCGTTGGCTCCGGGCGCGCCGTGGACGCCTCCGCCCGGGTGCGCGGAGGCGGAGGCGAGGTAGAGGCCGGGGACGGGGGTCTCCGCTCGGCCGGAGCCGGGGACGGGACGGAAGACCAGCTGTTGGTGCAGGGCTGTGGTGCCGCCGTTGATGGCGCCACCGTGAAGGTTGGCGTCCAAGCCCTCCAGCGTGGGCGGGGCGAGGATGCGCCGCGCTCGGATGAGCCCGCGGAATCCGGGGGCATAGCGTTCGACCTGAGCCTCGACGCGGTCGGCCATCGCCTCCTGCTCGCGGGTGTCCCATGAACCGTTCAGTCCCTCGTCCCCGGCGTCCCCCCGTACCCGATGCGGCACGTGCGTGTAAGCCCAGGCGGACTCGGTGCCCCGGGGAGAGCGGCTGGGGTCGGTCGTGGTCATCTGACCGAAGAGGGCGAAGGGCTCGTCGGGGATGAGGCCCATCGCGATCTGCGCGGCGAATCGGGTGAGACCGTCCACGCCCTCCGCGAGATGGACGGTTCCGGCCCGCGAAGCCTCCGGGCAGGTCCAGGGCACCGGGCCGTTCAGCGCCCAGTCAACTTTGAACGTGGCGAAGTCCCACTGGAAGCGCTTCAGGTCGGCGAGCAGCCGCCCGGGGAGGTGCCGTTCGGCCACCAGAGAGCCGTACAGCGCCGGCGCGGACACGTCGGCCAGCACTGCCCTGCGGGCCGGGACCGCCTCGCCGCTCCTGGTGCGGACGCCGACGGCCCGCCCTCCGTGCACGACGACCTCGGTGACCTGTTCCCCGCAGTGGACGGCGCCGCCGCGGCGCGCCAGGCGGCGGACGAGAGCGGCGGTGAGCGCCCCGGAGCCTCCGGTGGGAACGGGAAACCCGTAGGTCTGGCCGAGCATGGACATGAGCCAGCCAAAGCCGCCGCTGCCCGCTGCCTCCGGCGAGAGGTCCGCGTGCAGGGCACTGCCCGCGAGCAGGAGCCTGCCGCCCTCGCCGCGGAATTCCTCCTCGCCCAGCCGCCGCACCGGCAGCACCATCGTCCTGGCCAGCCGTAGCCCGCCGGCGGCGCGCAGCCGCCACGCCAGCCGGGCTCCGGCGCGGAGCGGGGGGAAGGGCGTGAACAAGGCATCGAGGATGTCCGGCCGCAGCGTCTCCCATACCTCCCGCAGCTCCTTCCACGCCGCTCCGTCTCCGGGGGCGAACGTCTCCAGGCTCGCGGCGGTCTCCTCCGGATCACGGCTGAGAACCGCGCAGCGACCGTCCTGCAAGGGGTGGGCCAAGACCTTAGGGGCATGGCTCCAACCCAGGCCCTCCCGCTCCAGATTCAGGGCGGCGAGGACCGGGGACGCGGCGGCGAGAGGATAGAAGGCGCTGAAGAGGTCGCTGGCAAAGTCCGGGTCGACCCCGCGGTCGTGCCGGACCGCTCCTCCGGGCTCGTCCTGGGCCTCCAGGACCTCCACGCTCCAGCCCGCGTCGGCCAGGAGGTTCGCGGCGATCAGCCCATTGGGACCCGCACCGATCACTACGGCGTCCGGCATGAATCGCTCCCGGCTTGATGGGTGGCGCCGCCCCTGTAGGCGGCCGTCTCCAGCTCGGTACCGGCTCAGGTCCTGCGTGGACG
This sequence comes from Streptomyces sp. RPA4-2, assembly GCF_012273515.2. NCBI lineage: Bacteria > Bacillati > Actinomycetota > Actinomycetes > Kitasatosporales > Streptomycetaceae > Streptomyces > Streptomyces sp. RPA4-2. The sequence continues at coordinate 9,194,673 of NZ_CP050975.2, read as the reverse complement.
CAGTCGCTCAGGGGTGGCGTCGGCCGGGTCCTCGTCCCCCTCGCACAGCCGGGCAAGGCGTCCCAGCATCGCGCGGTTTCGCACCTGTTGCGCCACCTCCAGGAGGCCGTTGTGCAGAGCGCCTCCCGCGCCACGCAACGGGTGTTCGTCGAAAATGATCAGGGTGTGTTCACCCCAGGGCCGCAGTTCCATCGCGATCCTCGCGGTCCCCAGTGGCCCGCTGTCCGCCTCCAGTTCGAGGACGGTGGGCGGTTCGCTGCGGCGCACGACAGTCCGATTGTGGAGGCTGATCGGCCCGAACTTGATCTCGTAGCGGAGGGCAGCCCCCAGTTCGGGCCATTGTCCCTCGTCCGGCTCGGCCCGTGAGGTGCCGACGACCCAGTCCGCGTAGCGTGCGGCGTCGGACAGAACCTCCCAGACCTCCCTGGGGGATTTCCTGATCAGACGGTGGCGTACGGCCATTGTGTTCCTCCGCCGCTCAAGTGTCGTGTCACTCCGCGCGCGTTCACACGCGAGGCTGGCTGGGGTGCCCGCTCCCGCGCTGGGACGGCAGCCATGCCCGATCTTCAATCGGCCGCTGAGCGCATCCCGCCATGAACCGGCTCTTCTTCCCCAGCCCCAGCAGTGCCACCCGGGCGCCGCGGCGCTGAGGGTAGGGCGTCCGACGGTTCGCCAGACTGTCTCGTGGGGGGTCAGATCATGGGGTCGAGGCCCTCCGGCGCGCCGCCCTGCTGCTCGCTCTGCTTCCGCAACTTACGGGCTTTGGCCTGCAGCTGCTCGCGCTCCTGGGGGTCCGAGGCGCTCTGGGCAGCATCTTCCAGCTTCTGGGCCTTCTGACGCATTTGCTGGGCAGAGTCACGGGAAGGATCTGCGGCGCTCATGGATACTCCTTCATGGACGAGGAGAGCGGGTCTCACCAGCAAAGCAGCCCCCTCAGGTCCGCGCATTCTGGAATGCGGGAGGACGTTCCGGAGACCTCCGGTCCGCGTGCGGCAGGCGGAAGAAAGTCATCCGGGCTCACCTGGACCGGGTAGATCGGCGGGGCCATCAACGACAAACGAGGCGACGCTCGCCGCCTGAACGCCTTCGACAAGCAAGCTCGGAGGGCGCGAAGACCGCTCTTCCGTCCGCTGCAGCAATTCGCCGCCCGCCCGTGAGTCACGAGGCCCGGGATACGAGTGCCTGATACTCGAGTTCGGACAGGTCCGTGGCCGGCACGTAGACCTGGACACCGTCGAGGAGATTCTGGAGTGCGCGGTAGCCGGAGGAGTGCGCGATCTTCTCCTCGGCCGTCGTCCGCGCCGGGCACCAGGCGATCAGCACGATCTTTTCCTGCCGGGCGCCGTCCGCCGATGCGAAGAGCAGGTTGTGGACAGCGTAACGAGGCTCATCGGCCTGGAAGGCCTTCAGCAGTTCGTCGTGCGTGAGGTTCCCCTTGAAGTCGAAGAGGACGGTCTCCAGCGTGTCACTGAGCCGGTAGATCACCGTGTTGATGTCCCGCCTGCCCTTCAACTCCTGAAAGGCGCTGATACAACTCTCGTCCACTACGACATTTCCGCTCACGACGAGTCCTTCTGATAACGGGGAGAGCAGGCCTAACGTCTCAACGAACCGGCTCCCCGGAGGTTCTGGGCCGCTCGCCCTGAGCACCTGTTCTGCTCCGCGAGACCACCGGGAGACCGTTCGCGCAGGCGGCCTGCGGTGTGTACGGGGCGCCGGTCTGTGCGGGCGATGCGGTGGCCGGCCGCTGACGGTCGAACCGCGAGTTCGCGGTCTTCGCCGGTGGACAGGGGAGCGAAGACGCCCACCCGCAGGTAGGCCGCCGCGGACACGGCCAGGTTCGCTCCGTGAACATGTGGGTACTCCCACGCCTTCTCCACCCCGCTGAACTGAGCGTAGAGAAGTGGTTGACGTCGTGCAGGCTTTCAAGGAGGGCGTCAGCTGTGCTGGAGGTAAGGCGGATGGTGCCCAGGACGGCGTCGTAGCCCCGTTACTGTAATTACCCGGCCGACTCCGTGAGAGACGTAGAAGATCGGGTACCCGCCCCTTATGTCTCCCCACTTTCTCGCGGCCTCGGTCTCCTCGTCGTTGTTTTTGATCATCGCTGGCCTGGTGCTGGTCACACTACTGATCGGTGCGTTCTGGTACGGCAGCAGACGCAACGCTCGCGAATCGAGCTCCAGAGTTCGCGCGGCAGGTCAGAGCTCACCGGCGGCGACACGTCGGGGCTCCTGGCAGACACCGGACGGGGAAACCGACGAGCCGCCCCAGCATTGATATGACGTCCGCCCGCTCCGCGTCCCGCACGCGCAGAAAGGGCTGAACCCGAGCCCCCATTCACCGTTCGATCCGATGTTCTCCGCCAAGCTCCGCGCTGCGGACACACGACATTGCGGAGGCCCCGGTGCCCAGTACAGCAGTGGCCCAAGGAGTACTTCCACGGTTGCTGGCGCTGCCCGGTGTATACCGGCCCCAAGCCGACACCCACCTGCTCGCCCGCGCCCTGGCAAGGGAAGACCTCCGCCCGACCACGAGGGTTTTGGACATCGGCACCGGCTCGGGAGCCATTGCGCTGCGCGCGGCAAGCAGAGGAGCAAAAGTCACAGCCGTGGACACGTCGTGGCGTGCGGTGGCCACCACGCGCCTCAACGCCCTGCACCGGCGCCTGCCCCTACGGGTCCTGCACGGCGATTTCACGGCCCGCACGACGGGCCAGCGATTCGACCTCGTCCTCGCCAACCCCCCTTACGTTCCGTCGCCCAGTAACCGGTTGCCCGTCAGCGGCCCGGAGCTCGCGTGGGACGCCGGCCGCAACGGCCGGGTGGTCATCGACCGGATCTGCGCAAACGTCCCGGTCCTCCTGCACCACGGCGGGCTCCTGCTCATGGTGCACTCCGCGATGTGCAACCCCGACCACACGCTGAAACAATTGGCAGAGTCGGGCCTGATCGCGCACATCACTCAGAGGGAGTACGTGCCCTGGGGACCGGTACTGCGCTCACGACGCGCCTGGCTCCAAAAGCAGGGGCTCGCCGCCTTCGGCGAAGAGCGGGAGGAACTGGTGATCATCCGTGCCCAAGCACTCTGACACGGCCCCCGCCGGGAGAACGACCTGCCGTGCTCGCCGGGTGAGTGTCGACCCCCTGGGGCCTGTCCTGGTCGAAGGACCGGTGGAGATCGTCCTGGATGACGGCACGGTCGCCCGCTCGGAACGTTTCATGGTCGCGATCTGCACTTGCCGCCGCAGCCGGACCTATCCCTGGTGCGACACCAGCCATCGACCCCGCGAGAAGACCGCCGGCGTCCCCACCCCCCATGAACGCTCCCAACAGGCCCATGACGGCAACGACGGACGCGCGACCAGGCCTGCTCCGGATGACAGGAACTCCCCATGACCACGCCCGGCATCACCACCTCCTCGCCTGCCGTCGGCGCGCGACTGGTCGGGGGCCGGGGAGACCTGTCAGGGACGGTCGTGGCGTCCTTGCGGACGGGCCTGCCTCTCGCGTATGAACCGGAAGCGGTAAGCGACCTCGACCCCTTGGGCGAGGACCTCCAGCTCGCCCTGCACCTGCTGTACGAGCTCCACTACCGGGGGTTCGAAGGCGTCGCCGACGACCGGGAATGGGATCCGGAGCTGCTGTGCCTGCGCCAAGGCCTGGAGGCCCGGTTTCTGAGGGCCCTGCGATCCGCCCTGGCCCACGCGCCACGGACCGTCGAGGAGACCTTCGCACCACTGCTCGTCGAACCCGTGGATCTCACCGGCAGCCTCAGCCACTGGCTCGAGACGTCCGGCGAACTCTGGCACCTACGCGAGTACGCCGCACTGCGTTCGCTCTACCACCTCAAGGAAGCCGATCCGCACGCCTGGGTCATCCCCCGCCTGACCGGCCGGGCCAAGGCCGCGATGGTCGCCATCGAGTACGACGAGTTCGGCGCCGGCCGCGCCGACCGCATCCACGCCCACCTCTATGCCGACCTCATGAACGACCTCGGCCTCGATCCCGCCTACGGCCGCTACCTCGACCAGGCACCCGCACCTCTCCTCGCCACCGTCAACCTGATGTCGCTGTTCGGCCTCCACCGGGCGCTGCGCGGCGCGCTCGTCGGCCACTTCGCCTGCGTCGAGGTCACCTCCTCCCCCGGCTCCCGCCGCCTCGCCAGAGCAATGCGCAGGTGCGGGGTCGGTCCCGCGGCCGAGCACTTCTACGCCGAGCACGTCGAGGCCGACGCCGTCCACGAACAGGTCGTACGCCACGAAGTCATCGGAGGCCTCCTGGCCGACGAACCGGAACTCGAAGAGGACATCGCCTTCGGCTGCGCGGCGACCCTCCTGCTGGAGGACCGGCTCGCCGCCCACATCAAGACCGCATGGACGCAGGAACTGTCCGCCCTGCGTACGCCTCTGCCGGGGAACTGACCCGCCCCTGTCCGGCCCACGTCCCCGGCGTCGCCTGTACGACCGATCAACCGACCTGGGAGACGAGGCAGTCGTAACGATGGTTCACGACGCGAAAAGGTGCGGTCAGTGCACGCAGGCCTGGTCCGTCTCGAAGGGGATGAGACGGACCAGGCCTGCGTCCAAAATGCCATATATCGCCACCTCGCGCCTGGTTCCTTGGCGGAAAGGTCGTACGGGCGCGGTGAACGCAAGTCAGCCCGAGACCGGCACGCTGAGCCCAGGCATCCCTTCGGAGGTCTTGGGCTGCACCGATGTGCGCGGCCTGAGGGCACGGGAAATTCATGACTTCGCCTCCCGCACCGATGGCCGCATTGGTGTGGCCGTACAAGAAGAAGGTCCGTCGCATGTCGCAGATCGAAAAGTCCATCGAGGTGGACGTCTCACTCCGCATCGCCTACACCCAGTGGACGCGGTTCGACACGTTCCCCCTCTTCCTGGACGGCGTGGAGGAGATCACCTATGTCAGCGACGTCCTCACCCGCTGGAAGACGAGGATCGACGGTGTTGAACGGGAATTCGATGCCGAGATCACCGAACAGATCCCTGACGAGCGCGTCGCCTGGAAAACCGTCGGCCAACCGAACTGGGCTGCGGTCGTCACTTTCGAGCACCTTGATGACGCAAAGACCAAGATCACTCTTCAGCGGATCTACACTCCCCAGGGCCTCACCGAGAAGCTCGGCGACAGGCTCGGCCATGTCAAGCGTCGGGCCTCCGGGGACCTCAAGAACTTCAAGCAATACATCGAAAGCCGCAGCGCCCAATCTGGCTACTGACAGGACGCCGTGACGCGCGTACCGGACTAGACTTGTTGTTTCTGCAGCCGTTGTGGCGTCGCTCCTGCCACGAGGGACGTCACCAGAGAGATCTCCGCGGAGGTACCCGGATGAGCGCCGGAGAGAGAGCTAAAGCAAAAGCCGAACAATCCCTTGGAAAGACTGTACGGAAGGCTGCCCACGCGGTTCACAGAGAGACCCTCGCCGCAAAAGGCGCTGCTCTCGAAGCGCGAGGCATGATGCGCGGCGCAAAAGAACAGACCAAGCGATCCGCCAAGGGGTGAAGTGGGTGTGACCTCGTGGTGGCCTGGCGGCGCCTCGGACAGCGGCGCCGGATGAACCGAGGGGGCGCGCTGTGGCCACGGACCCGTGGCTGTGTTTGCGGGAGACTTTTCACGGGGACTCGCCGATCAGGGGTCAAAGCTCCCCCGTCGGAGGAAAAAATGATCGTCCTCGGAGTTATCCTGCTCATCGTTGGACTCCTGGCAGGCATCGGAATCCTCTGGACCATCGGGGTCATCCTGGTGATCATCGGAGTGGTGCTGTGGATTCTGGGTTCCGTCGGGCACGCGGTGGGCGGCAGGCGCCACTATTGGTGATTTTCTGGAAGGACCTGAGAGGCGCACGGCGCCTCTCAGGTCGCGTCTACGGCCTCGCATTTCTCGCGCAGGCGCGTGCCCTCTTCGTGCGGCGCCGCGCCGTCTGCGCTCGGCTCTAACTTCGCGGCAGCAGAGTCCCGAGCGGCCCCAGGTCCAGATTGAGATCCTCCGGTCGCAATCCGTGTTGCTCACACAGTTCCGTCATTCGCTGATCGAGCAGCATCAGGGTGGTTCCGATCTCATCGACCTGAGTGTCGCTGAGGTCGCCCTGCTCGACACGGCGGATCGCCTGTCGTTCCATCAACTGCCTGAGGAGCTCGACCACGGTGAGTACCAGGGAGACCAGGTCACGCCCTATTTTCTCCGAGTCGAGGTCGAGTCGGGACTCGGTCACAGTGGACCTCCGTCACCCCAGGGGGCCGGAACACGTTCGTTGACGGATGACAACAGAGCGTGAAGTGACAGGCGAACCAGCGGGACGTCCGCGATGGCGATGACAAGATCGCCGCTGATGACCACTCCGGTGGCCAGTAGACGGTCCAGCAGGTCTACGAGAGGCACTCCGATGGGGCCGCTCAGTGGTCCGGAGTTGTCCCAGGGCACCACCTCGTGGGTCATGGACCTACACCTCGCCGACGAAGGAATAGGGCACCCACGGCCCTGACAGCTCGATCTGCAGCCCGGTCCGTTCACTCAACGAGATTGTCAGCCCGGCAAGTTCGTCGGCACGGTGATCAGCTACCAAGTATGTCGCGTTGAGGATCTGAGTCCGGGGGTCTCCCGAGAGTTGAGCCCCATGCGGGCGCAACCTACGGGAGGCGGCGGCGAGAAGACCCACTTCGGAATCCACTGACTCGGCGGCCTGCAGCGCTTCCTGCAGCTTCCGTTCGCGACGCTCCTGCACTCCCCGTTTGCGGTCCAGGTAGGCGAGGCCGGCTCCTGGTGCCGGGCGGTGCCGGCCGCTCGGCGCGGCGCTGTGGATCGATTCGTCCGGCGGGCTCGATGGCGCGTACACCTTTACGCCCCATTCAGCATGGTGCGCGATGCGCTCGAGCGCGGCGTGAAAGCGGTCCACCTCCTTGGTAAGCGCGTCCCGCGCCCTCTGTTCACCGTGGTACACCGTGGCCATCGGCACAGGAACGGTAGGACAGCAGGCGGCGGCCGCGGTGACGACATCGTGGTGGGCCCGTGCGTAGCGTTCCACTTCCCGCTGGTCGGACAGGCGAGCCTGCCAGGCCTCGTCGGTGAAGTCGCCGGCTCGGACGGTCTGGACGATCGCCGTCAGTCTCTCCAGCGGCAGTATGGTCACGGGCGCCTCGTCAGTGACACCTGGCAGCCCGAGGAAGGCTGACGGATCCGGTTTCCAGCACACAGCGAACACGTAGGTGGCGTTGGCGTCCGAACGCTCAGACCCGCGCTCCGTCATATTCCTCGGTTCTCCTTGGTCCTCGCTGGATGGGGTGGGAGGGTCGGTGCGGGATCACTACTCGGGCAGTTCATCCGGCGTCTTGGATTCGAGCTCCTCCAGACGCTCCCGCAACGCACGGTTCTCGTCCCTCAGAGCGTTGCGCGAAGCGCGTGAGCTGAGAGCCGGGTCGTTCTCCCACCAGTCGATCCCGGCTTTCTTCGCGGTATCCACGGAGGCCACGAACAGGCGGATTCTGATGGTGAGCAGCTCGATGTCGAGGAGGTCGACCTTGATGTCCCCGGCGATCACGATCCCCTTGTCGAGGACGCGTTCGAGGATGTCGGCAAGATTGGTGGTCTGAGGGCCGGAGACGGGAGGGGAACTCTGCCTGAAGTCGACGTCAGTCACGGCGCCGCCTCTGCCGAGGCTTCCTGGACGCGCCCTCGTCCTCGTCGGCGTCCTCCTCGGCATCCTCCGCTTCGTCCTCGTATCCGTCTTCGGCCTCCTCGTCCTCCGCTCCCTCTTCCTCCTCGTCCTCGGGCTCGTCCTCGTCCTCGTAGGCACCTTCGGCTTCGTCCTCGTACGCGGAGTCGGCGCCTTCCTCGGAGCCTTCTTCTTCGTCACCCTCGGGTTCCTCGTTCTCGGACTCCTCCTGCTCGGCCTCTTCCTCTTCGACGGCGTCCTCGTGCGACACGACGACTTCGCCGTCACGGATTTCGCCGCGCCAGCCTTCGGGCTCCTCATTGGTGAGCGTGACGTATCGCTGGAAGTTCTTGAAGTCCAGTCGCATACGGCGCCCTTGGGCCCGCCACAGGTTGCCGGTCTTCTCGAAGAACCCTGAGGGGTAGTACTCCACGACCAGCACGATGCGTGTCAGGGTGGGTGCCAGTTCATGGAAGCTGACCGCGCCACGAGTGGTGCCCTTGGCTCCCTCGGAGGTCCAGACGATGCGGTCGTCGGGAATCTGTTCCTGAACAGTCGCCTTGAAACTGCGCGAAGAAGGGCCGACCTTGACCTTCCAGTCGCTCCCGACCTCATCACTCTTCGAGACGTCGCGAACGCCCTTCGCGAAGCTGCTGAATTGGTCGTACTGAGTCCAGTAGTCGTAAGCGTCGCGCAGGGGCACTCCCACATCGAGGGTCTCGATGATGTTCATGACCTTGCCCCCGCTTGACTTACGTTTCCCCTTTCCCCCGCCGAAGGCTTCCTTCACCTTCCCCACGACGTTGTCCTTGACGCCCTTGGCCTTTTCCGAGACGAAGGCCTTCAGCGGAGAGTCGCCTTGCAGAATGCGGGAGCCGATGGCGGGAAGCGAGCCGGACTCGGCTGACTCGGAAAGCTGACCGGTGACGTCCGTCAGTTTTTCGCCCGCCTTCTCGGCAAGGTGTTCCACCTGCGCGGAGAGGAACTTGGTCAGCTCTCCGCGGAGCTGGTCCACGCCCGAAGTTTCCCCTGCGGATTGGTCTTTCTCCGTCTTGGCCATGACTGCCTACCTCCGACGATCGGCGCGCTTGGATGCTGCTCGCTTCGATGACGTCGTCTTCCTGGCCGCGGTCTTCTTGGCCGGAGCTGACTTCTTCGCCGCCGCCTTCTTCGCCGGAGCTGACTTCTTCGCGGGCGCGGACTTCTTCGCCGCCGCCTTCTTCGCCGGAGCTGACTTCTTCGCGGGCGCGGACTTCTTCGCCGCCGCCTTCTTCGCCGGAGCTGACTTCTTCGGCGCAGGCTTGGCCGACCGGCTCCTCTCCGCGCGGGCGGGAGCGGCCTTCTTGGAAGTCGCCGGCGGGGAGGTCCTGCGGGATCGCCGCGGGCTGGGGCGCCGTCGCTGAGGTCGCGCCACTTCAGGTTCTTCTTCCGGCTCTTCTTCCTCTTCCTCCTCCCCCTCTTCTTCGTACTCGGCCTCCGGCTCTTCTTCCTCCTCTTCTTCCTCCTCGTCCTCGCCGTCCTCGTACTCGGCCTCCGGCTCGTCCTCTTCCTCGTACTCCGCGTCTTCCTCTTCCGGCTCGTACTCCTCCTCGTCCTCCTCGTCCTCACCCGCGATCTCGCCGAGCCGGGCCGTGCGGTCGCTGATGGCGCCGGCGAGCGTGCTCATCCCCCGGTCGGCGGCAGCAGCCACTGCCTTGCGTCCCGCTTCGAGTACTTCTCCGCGCAGTTGCTCCTGCAGTTCGGCGAACTGAGGGATCTCCCCCAGCCTCCGCATCCCCTCGGCCGCGAGCTGGCGAGGTTCAAGCCCGAATCGCCGGCCCGCCAGGTAGGTCGCAATGGACAGAGCCAGGCGGCCCTTCTTCGTTCGCCCCAGCACATAGCCGCCCACTACAGCGGCCGCGAGCGTCACTTTTTCCTTCTCATCCATGAGCGTGTCCCCTTCGATCATGCGGTGCGGGAGCGACCCGTGTGGCGTATAGCCGATCGAGCAGTCGTTCCTCTTCTCGTTCGAACTCCTCCAAGGTGATGTCGCCGTCTTCGAACTCCCGGTTCAGCAGGGCCAACTGGGCACGGAGCACTCCGGGGTCGTGCAACTCACGCTCAGCCGCGTCGTTGAGTTTTTCCGCCACCCAGACGACGCCGCGGACCGGGGCGATGGGGAGAGTGAGAATGCCGGTGATCAGCCCCATGTCAGACTCCGGCGGTCCGAACACGGATGCTTTCGACGGAGACGAAGCTGTAGCAGGGCAGTGGGCCCGCGAGACGCAACTCAACGCGTTCGCGGCGGGATTCGGCAAACTTCTCCGCCGCGCTCATGAAGTCGTCGCTGTCACCGCGACCGACGAGGAACGACACGTTGAGAACGCACCCTTGGACGTCCGGCCCCGGGGCCATGGCGCGTGCCCTGGACGTGAGTTCGCGCAGTACTCGCCGGCCAGCTTCGGCGGCCCTGCTCTCCAGTGCGGTCGCGACGGCTTCGCCCAGTCGGACGTTGGCTTCGTACCCCGGCCTTCGACGAGCCTCGTCCCGCAGTCGCCGGACGTTCTTGTCCTCCGTGATGAGGCTACCGAGCGCGTTCTGTGCCGGGAGCGCCTTGACGTTGATCTCCACGCCGTCCGCGAGATGTTCCAGTACAACCAGGTGGTCCGCCTCCTGGGCTGCCAGCTGACCGCGCACCGTCTCCTCGTCCGGCGCCACCATCCCGAATCGCATCGGCAGGACCGGACCTTGGCCCGAAAGGCGGAGCAGAAGCTCCTGGTGAGCCAGAAGATCGCGTCGCCTGGCTCGGAGGTTCGCAGGAGCGTCACTGACCACGGCGGCGATCCCGCCCTGCCGGATCACGCGCAGCTGGGCTGCGGGGCTTCCCACACCGTTCGCGTCCGCCGGCAACAGGCTTCCGGCCCGCGTGATCGCGTACACGTACACCCCATCGCCTGTCATGGCTCAGGCCCTCACCGGTCGTCGACTCGAACCGCTACGGGTAGGAGCACGCCGCTTCCTCGGCCGCTCCTGCTGCTCTTCCTCGTCCTCGTCCTCGTCATGCTCGTCGGAGTCGTCGCTGCGGCCTCCGACTGCCTTGCGTACGGTGTCACCCACGCTCTCGGCGGCCTTGCGGACCTTGCGTTTGCCGATGGACTTGGCGGCGCTGCCGCTGAGCAGTTCGGGAACCGTGGTGCTGCCGGAGTCCCGTTCCAGGTCGAGCCGGTTGCAGGCCTCAGCGAACCGCAGATAGGTGTCCACACTCGCGATGACGATGCGCGCGTCGATCTTGAGGATCTCGATGCCGACCAGGGAGACCCGAACGAAGACGTCGATCACCATGCCCCGATCGAGAATGAGTTCCAGCACGTCGTACAACGTGCCGGCGCGCGGCGGGCACGCCACTACCTCATCGGAGTAGGTGGTCGCAGGCATGGGGTGTCCTTCCGGTTGTCGGCAGACCTGGGTCACTCATCGGCGGATCCGCGCCGATATCGACGGACCCTGCTGTACTCCAAGAGCTCGCCGTCCTGGTCGATCTGCACCTCGTACGAAGCGAGAAGGCTTGTCGTGTCCGGAATCCGGGGCAGCTCAAGGACGTCCACGACGACACACCAGCCGTCATCGACGCGCTTCACCGCTGACACACCCTCCGTGGGATGGCCGATCAACCCCTCCAGGCTCTGGCAGGCAGCCCGCGCTGCTTGGCCTGCACCCCTCACAGGGGGTGGGCGGCGAGCGGCTGTCGTCGAGGCTTTCCCGGCGCGCGGCCGACGTTCTTCTGCCATGTGTACAAGTCTGGCCAATATCGGGCATCGTGCACGTCGAGCAGAGCAGACGAGCGCACGTGACGCTGAGTAATGTTGTCACCTGCGGCCGAAGACGAGACCTGACAGGCTCGGCCGCTATGGCGATTCGGCGGCCGACAAAGGCGTTGCAGGGCACGATCCCCGCTCGGTCCGTTACGGACGTTCGGCTACAAGGATGTTGGGTGGGCGTCGATCACCCTGATGTCGACGGCTGTCACCGCCATGCCCAGGGTTTGGCCGGAGGTGTCCACCACAGACCGGCGCACCAGTCCGGCCGTCTCAGGCAATGGTCGATCCAGACCAACGGTCAGAGTCATGCTCACGTGCACGCCTGTGGACAGATCCGCGCGCGCCAGGCGGCAGCTGGCGGCGGTCACGCCCGGGACCGCGTCCGCCGCGCGCCTCAACGCGGCGGACGCCGCGCGCTCGGTGATCTGCAGCGTGAACGTGGGGTCGTCCAAGGGCAGCAGCGGCCCCAGCCACATCTCGTCACGGACGCAGGCCGTCACGTGATCGATGAGGCGCTGCGTGCTGGGCGGTTCCCGATCCCGCAGGGCCCTCGTCGCATGGTCCATTACCGGGTCGGCGACGGGGTCGCGGGGTGGAGGCCGAGTGCGGTGGTCGTCTAGCGCCACGAGGCCATCATCTCCTTCAGGGACCGGCGAGCCCGGTACAGCCTTCCGCGGACCGTCTGCTCGCTGGTTCCGGTCACTTGGGCGATCTGTTCGTAGGACAGTCCGTGCAGTTCCCGCAGGATCCAGCAGACCCTCTGACGAGGTTCGAGGTCGCCGAGTGCTTCCGCCAGCGCGTCGGCAAGAGCGTCCTCCTCCGCTGCCTGGGCGGGCGAACAGTCCGCGCGGGCGGTGGGTTCGGCCACTGCGTTCAACGGTACCGGCGCAGGTCGACGGCGCAGGGAATTCAGACAGCGGTTGACGGTGATGCGGTATATCCAGGTGCTGAATGCACAGGCATGGCGGAATTCGGGGAGGCGCCTCCAAGCGCTGATGAACGCGTCCTGGACCGCGTCCTCGGCGTCCTGAGGATTGCCCAGCGTATGGATGGCCAGTGCGAGCAGGGGGCGGCTGTGGCGCCGCATCAGGATGCTGAAGGCTTCCTCGTCGCCCTCGCCAGCGCGTGTCGCCAGCAGATCGTCCGGCGCGGTGAGCAGTCCGTCGGTCAGTCCGGGGACAGGAGCGTGGGGAGTGGGGGCGCCGCGGGCGGCTTGGCGCGGGGAAGGGCTGGTGCTGTGTGGCACGCCGACACCTCCTCCCTGCTCTGTTACGGGTGCCCGGCTTGGGAGACGTGATGTGGCTTAAAAGGCATATGTGACGATTTGCAACCCACGGGTGTCCAACCTTGTGACGGACACCGCGCCAGGTGCCCGCGTCGACCGAGCGAGGTGACTGTCATGTCAGACAGCCCCGACCGTCCCTCTTCCGGACAGGACGGCACTACAGAACCCGCGACCATGCTGAAAGGGCCGACCGGAGCCGGCACCTCACCCGAAACTCGGGGCCAGACCACCATCGCCGACGGCGTCGTGGCCAAGATCGCGGGAATGGCCGCCCGTGAGGTGCCCGGTATCCACAGCCTCGGAGCGGGAATGACCCGCGCCCTCGGAGCCGTCCGTGAGCGCGTCCCCGGTGGAGGGACCGGTGGTGTCAGCCGTGGAGTGAAGGTCGAGGTGGGCGAACGCCAGGCCGCTGTGGACATCGATGTCGTCGTCGACTACGGCTTCCCCATCGTCGAGGTCGCAGCCGAGGTACGCGTCAACGTCATCGGCGCAGTGGAACGCATGACGGGCCTTGAGGTGGTCGAGGTGAACCTCGTCGTCGACGACGTGAACCTGCCCGACGAAGACGACGCAGAGCCGAGCGAAGGCCGTGTCCAATGACCTCCGGCAGCGGGGCGGTCCCGCCAAAGGCGGCCGAACCCCCTCAAAGGGCAGGTGAGCGAGCGATGAACACAGCAACTGTGGGGCTGGCAGCCGGAATGGCACTGGGTTTCGCAGGATATTTCGGCGGCTTCTGGGCCTTCCTTCTCGTGGCGGTCCTGGGCGCCGCGGGCCTGGTCCTCGGTCTCGTCCTTCAGGGCGACGCCGATGTATTCACCCGGCGGCAACGGTGAGCACCGCCTCCCATACCGACGAACCTCGCGAACAGCCAGGCGCCGGGGATACGGGCATGCCATACCGCCCCACCCCGCCCGCGGCACGGGGCGCGACGGTGATACCTGACCGCGTAGTAGCCCGTATCGCCGCAAGAGCGGCCGGCACAGCCCTCTACCAGATCATCGGGCCGCGACACCCGCTCCCAGAGCTCGACGCACCCAGCGCCCGCGCGACTACGCACGACGGGACGGCGCGGCTGACGCTGTCCGTGGACCTCCCCTATCCCACAGACATCACCGGCACCTGCCGGCAACTGCAACGCGAGATCAGCGAACAGGTGGCCCACCTGACGGGGCTGGACATCAGCGAGGTGATGCTGACGGTACGGCGCCTGGTGGTCACGGACCGGCCAGCCCGCGTCCGCTGATTCGAACAGCCCGTAACACCTGCTCGTACTCGGCACCGGCCCTGCCTCCAACCCGCAAACCACCACCCACTGACGGCGGACGGCGGACACCATGACAGCTTCACAGCGGACCGCCTCAACTGAGCAGACGACAGGAAACGGGCAGCCCGGCAACCGCGCCCCCGCAACGAGCCCTCGGCCGCACGACGGTCAGGGGGCGAGGTCCCCCCGCCTGTGGTCCGGCCGCCGCATCCCGGCCGCCTTGGTCGCATTCATTGCGTTCTGCGCCATCGGAGCGCTGCTCTACGACGTGATCGCCGTACGCGCCGGACAGCCGGCCGGAACATGGCGCACCCGCATCACCGAGGAGATGACCACCCGCCCGGTGGACGACCCCTGGCTGCTGGCCACGGGTGCCGTCGCGGTCGTCCTCGGCCTGTGGCTGCTCATCCTCGCCCTGACGCCCGGTCTGCGCCGGCTCCTGCCCTTGCGAACACCTGAGGATTCCCCGGAGACAGGGGCCTGGCTGGACCGCAAGGGCGCCGCCATCGTGCTGCGCGATGCCGCGATGCGGGTCCCCGGCGTCAGCCGTGCCCGGATTCAGGTCCGGCGCCGCCGCGTCGTCGCCCGTGTCGAGGTCGGATTCCGCGACATCGCGACCGTCCGCGACGACCTCTCTCAGGCCCTGCAGCGGCAGTGTCGTCAGCTCGCGCTGGTACACACCCCACGACTGGCGATCCGGCTGCACCACCACACCCGCTGACACCGCCCTGCCCTGACCTGCCCCTGGAGCGCACCATGAACGGTCGATCCACACTCAACCGTCTCCTCCTGGCGCTGTGCGGCCTGGTGTTGCTGGGAGGCGGCCTGCTGATCCTCACTGCCGGGTTCGACGTCTACCACCGCCTTCGTGTCGTGCCGCCTGCCGGGTGGCCCGTGGCCATGCCCCGCGACGTCCTGCTCAGCAATGCCGACCGCATACGCTGGAGCGACCAGGGCTGGTGGTGGTGGGCTGCCGTCATCGCCATTCTGGTTCTGGCAGCGGCTCTGGCCCTCACCTGGCTACTCACCCAGCTGCGTCGTCGGCCTGGCGCGGTGCAGCTGGGTGGGACGCCTCCGGCCGAAAGCGTCGAGCTACGGGGGCTCGCCCTCGGTGACGTCGTAGCCTCGGAAGCCCGTACGCTGCCCGACGTCGAGCGGGCCAGCGCCCACCTCACCGGGCGCGCGGCGGGGCCCCAGCTCCACGTGGCTCTCACACTGTCGGATCATGGTCTTCCCGCCTCCGTGCTCCAGTCCCTGTGCCGTGGTCCCGTGGCCCACGCCCGCGAGTCGACAGGGTTGACCCACCTGCCTGCCCGCGCACACCTGCACGTGACCAGGCACAAGGCTCGCCGCGCCGAATAGAGCGGCGGCTCCCGTGGGGCGAAGGCGCCCACCAACAGGCAGCCCGCAACGGGCCCCGAACCTACAGTCCCGAGAACGGACCAGCCGCGGAAAGGATCGCGTGTGCAGACCTTTCTCCCGTATCCCGACTTCATGCAGTCCGCCGCGGTGCTGGACCAGGCGCGTCTGGGCAAACAGCGAGTCGAGGCCCTCCAGGTGCTGCGCGGCCTGACCGTCCCCGACCACGGATGGCGCCACCATCCCGCGGTACGCATGTGGACCGGCTACGAGGAGGCCCTGGTCCGCTACGGCCTGGACGTGTGCGCCATGTGGACGGCGGAAGCGCGCACCGACACGTGCGCCTCCACGCTCACCACCGACTTCGCCCGGTACCGTCCCGGCGCCACCGTACGCGTCCAGGAGCAACTCGCCGACGACGACGAGCTGCCACCCTGGCTGGGAGACCCCGCCTTCCACCGCAGCCACCAGTCGGCACTGGTGCGCAAGGCACCGGAGATCTACACCCCGTTCTTCCCGGACGTCCCCGACGATCTGCCGTACGTCTGGCCGACGTCCGACCGGGCCACCTCGTAAGGACCTGGCCCAACGCGGAGGCGCGGGACGCCACATCATGGGTGGCTTGCCCGAAGCCCTCTGCCCTCTGCCCTCTGCCCCATGACCCAGGTCGGACCCCCCTCCTCCTCATCCCCACCCGGCCGACCGTGCCGCAACCGAAGACAAAGTTATACAAGTCGCATAAAGGCGTAACCTGAGGTAAGTCATGCCGAAATGACAGAATCCTTTCCGAGCAAGACAGGGCGTGAGTACCGTGGCTGCCAATCAGAAGGCCCAGGCCAAGGGCGAGCGAGCCAAGGGCAAGGTCAAGAAGGTCGTCGGAGACGCGGTAGGTAATGAGTCCCTGGCAGCCAAGGGGCGCACCCAAGAGTCCAAGGGCGACCTGCGCGCGGCCAAGGAGAAGGTCAAGGACGCGATCCGACCCAAGTAGGCCTGCGCACCGCTGCGACCCCGGCAGGTACGTCACCAACTGCCGGGGTCCAAACTGCCTGATACGGGCAGTGCGTCGACGCATGGCATCTATGCGCAACCGAACAAGCCCCCCCCGCATGCCTGCCTCGGGGTCAGTCCTTCCCGACCGCGACAGCGGACGACCTCTCACAACCCCCGTGGGCTGCGTGGGCGCCTTGCGTTCGTCATGTGTGAACGCCGCGGGGCGGGGGGACTTCGTTCGACCAGGGCAGGCCCGTTTCGTGAGGCGTTCCTGCCGGAGTTCGCGCAGGCGTCATCGAAGTCGACGTCATGACGGGCAAGATGCTCCGGCCGCAGAGCACGTAATGCGACCTGTTCTAAGAGAGAGCTCAGGCGGCCCTGCCGGCGGGCAGACAACGTCGTGCGGGTCGAGGGCCGGATGATGGCCCTCGACCCACGACGCCGTTCTCTCACGCAGTCATAAGCGCGGCCCGACCGGAGTGCCGCCGACCACACGATCCCTCGGTGACTGCAGGTGCTGAGCACCGACTCCGGCCGCCGGATTTCCTGGTCTCAGAGGACGTTAAGTCCCGTTTCTGATGATGTGGTGTCGCCCGTTCGTGGGTGATGGGACAGTTCCGCCCTCGGGTCATGTCGTGTGCATGATGAGGTCGTGGGCATGGAACGGATGCCGTACGCAACCGACTTGTCCGACGAGCAGTGGGCGTTGATCGAGCCGCTGGTCACCGCGTGGAAGCAGGAGCGGGTGGCGCGGTCGGCGACCGGGGACCCGGGCTCCTGCGACCTGCGCGAGGTAGTGAACGCGCTGCTCTACCAGAACCGGACGGGCTGTCAGTGGCGGCTCCTGCCACACGACCTCCCGGCCTGGTCGGCGGTGTTCTACTACTTCACTCTGTGGCGCCAGGATGGTCTTGACCAGCGGATTCAGGAGATCCTGCGCTGCCAGGTGCGGGAGCGGTCCAGACGATTAGAGGACCCGTCCCTGGTGATCATCGACACCCAGTCCGTCCGCGTGGCGGCCGGGGTGCCGAAGGAGACGACGGGACTGGACGCGAACAAGAAGACGCCTGGCAGGAAGCGGGGACTCGCAGTCGACGTGCTGGGCCTGATCATCGGTGTGGTGGTCCTGGCCGCGAGCGCCCACGACAACGAGGCCGGCATCGCCCTGCTGGACCAGGCGGCCGAACGATGTGGGATGCGCCTGGAAAAGGTCCTGGTCGACCAGGGTTTCAAGGACGCTGTGATCATCCACGGGGCGGTAAAGGACATCACCGTCGAGGTGGTTCGGCGCAACCCCGACGACGAAGGCAAGGGCTTCGTCCCGCAACCGAAGCGGTGGGTGGTCGAGCAGGCCAACGGCACCCTCATGCTGCACCGGCGCCTCGCCCGCGACTACGATCACCGGCCCGACAACGCGGCTTCCCGCGTCTACTGGGCCTCCACCGCCGGCATGCTCCGCCGCCTCACCACCCCTGCCCCCGCCTGGCGGGACGACGTGGAGCTGGCCGCGTGAACGTCAGCGAACTCCTGCGGCTGCTGCAGGCCGAGCACGATGAGACCGCCGCACGAGCCGACCACCTGCGCGAGCAGATCGTGCGGCTCACCACCGGCCTCGCCGAGACCGAAGCCCGCCTGGCCGAGCTCACCGCGACTCGCAAGGTCATCGACGGCCTCACCCCGCCCGATCACGCAACGGCCTTCGTGGAGACCGCCACCGTCTACCAGCGCATCGTGACCACGTTCAACGAGCACCCTGGGAAGGTGTTCCGTGTCCGCGACCTGCACGAGCACCTCGGCCTGCCCACCGACGAGCCCTCGATCAACGTCACCCGCTCCCGCCTGGGACGACTCGTCCGTCAAGGACTCCTCGAACAACCCGGACGCGGCCGCTACCAGAAACGGACTTAACGCCCTCTCAGTGACCGAAGAGGTGGATTCGCCTGCTGCGGTGGCGTGGCTCGGGCGTCGCCGCAGGTGCCGACGCCCACGGTGTGGGCTCGGCCGCTCCCGCCTGACCCGTGGCTGCGTCAGTGGGCCCCTGTGGCCGTGTGGCTGTCCCGCGTGCCGACAGTTGGGCCGCCATGGCGTCGCGCTCGTTGCGGATCCGCATCGTGCGGCGGCGCCGGTGCATGGCGCCCCCGGCGGTCATCCACAGGCCGAGCGAGAAGATCAGGGCGAGGGCGAGCCCCGCGCAGAAGATCATCAAGACGCTCATGGTGGCGATGTCATTTCCCAGCACTGACACCGTGTAGTCGGGACCGCCGCCCAGGTTGTCGGAGATCGCCAGTCCTGTGAAGGCGGCCGTAGCGGCGAGCAGAAGAAGTCCGAGGAAAAGCATGCAGATCACCTCCAGGTCTCTGCTCAGCGGTTACCCCCGGTAGGCCCGCTCTAACATCCGGCGGTGTGAAGGGCTCGGCCGGGGCGACTGGCTCACGATCCTCCAGCTGTCCACCCGTACACCGGACTTCAACCAGGTCGCAGCCATCTCGAACGCGGCCAGACGTGCGTAGTCCGCCGCTGGGTCGGCGCCGAGACCCTTGCTGCGTGTGGCTCATGCGGCCGCTTCTCCTGGCGCCGCGCACGGTCCCAGAAATCGCACGGAGACCTGCGGGCGAAATTGCCGAGCTGGAGTCGGTTTGCGCCTACTGGTGCGGGTTAGGGGGAAATTCAAGGCCCCTTGTCGGACGCAGCCTGCGCACGGCACCGTCGCCCAGGGACCTTGCCGGAACGAAATCGTCACGCTCAAGGGAGAGAACGTCAGCAGAACCGACCGAATCGCCGAAAGACGAAAGAGGTGCCTCGTGCCTGACGACCACATTCGACAGACGAAGGAACCCGTTCCCCGCTCACGCTCCGGCGTGATCGGTGACAGATCCCCGAGAGCCGGAACCGAGCCGAGCAACGCCCAGAGCCCCCTTCGTCTGAGGTTGCTGCTGTCCGGGATCTTCCTGCCTCTCTTCGTCGCGGCGGCCGTAGTGTTCGGCGTGTGGGCGGCCGCCTCCGACGCTGGGGACACACCCGGCCGCGGCGCCCTGGTCACCATCGCGGCGGTGGCAGCCGCACTCGCGCTGACAGCCGCCTTGGACGTGACGATCGTGGCGCGTCGTCTGCGACGCGAACGAGTCCGCCGCGCTTGAACGACGCCGCCCCGGCACCGGCACACAGGCGTTCGGGTTCGGCGTCATCCGCAGGCGTTGAGCGGCATAGCGTCCGGGTACCCAAGGTCCACGCACTCGTCGTCGTGAGCGTCTGGAGGAAACCCTTGTCGGTGAGCCGAGTCCCGGTGACTGGAGGGCCGGCATGACCGGCACGGAGACGGTGAGGGCGGGCCGCCGCACCCTCGACATCCATCGGCCGGACAAGGCGATGTTTCCCGCCGACGGAGGGGACCGGGAGTACACGAAGGGCGATCTCGTCGACTACTACGTGGCCGTCGCCCCGTTCATGCTGCCGCACCTGCGAGGGCGCCCGCTGATGCTGGAACGGCACCCGGACGGCATGAACGGTCCCCAGTTCATGCAGAAGAACGTTCCGGATCACTATCCGGACTGGATCAAACGCGTCGAGGTGGCCAAGGAGGGCGGTACGGTCACGCACGTGGTCTGCGACGACACCGCCACGCTCGCCTACCTCGCGGACCAGGCCTGCATCACCCCACACCGCTGGTCGTCCCGTGTCGGTCGGCTCGACCGGCCCGACCGCTTGGTATTCGACCTCGATCCGATGACCGGGGACGACTCCGGTACCGTTCGCGAGGCGGCTCATCACCTGGGCGCGTTGCTGTCCGAACTGCGGCTGCCTTCGGCCTGATGACGACCGGATCGCGGGGTCTGCACGTCGTGGTTCCCCTCGGGGGGCACCATGGCTCCGAGGTGCGCGTACACGTCTGCGTGCCGAATAAACGCGGACGATCCGGTTTCAGGCCGTGCAGGGCCCCCCATTTCGGACTGGGAGCGGCTCCCCGCTGGTGGTGCGGTCACTGAACGCGCTCATGCGCTCACCGCACGACCGCCCGTCGCGCAGAAGCTGGCCTGAGCGCTGCTTGCCGAGAACGGCAGCCCCGCCGCACGGCAGCGGATGGACGAGGTTTCGTACTCGTTGTGTGTGTCCACTGGCACCCGGGGTGCCGATGTCGCCCTTCTCGCCGCCCGGCACCAACTGCCCGACGCCCTCCCCAGGACGACTCCGTACTCACCGCAGACTGACCTACCTACCTCATACCGCCGACGGATCCGGTCACTCCCGCTCGGCGAAGACGCTGGAGTCCAGGTGTGCGAGGAGGTCGGCGGGGTCTCTGTACACCGCACGGGCACCGGCCTTGTCCAGGTCCGCGCGCGGGATCCCGCCGGACAGCACCGCCACCGGAACCACTCCGTCGCGTACGGCGGCCTCCATGTCCCACACGGTGTCGCCGACGAACACGGCTCGTTCGCTCGGAACGTCTGCGAATCCCCTGGCCTGTTGGACGGGGTCGGGGGCGGGTTTACCGTCGGTGACGTCGTCCGCGCTGGCCGCTCCGAGGATGACGTCGTCCGCGTCGATGGCCCGACGCAGCGCGGAGAGTTCCGCGCCGCTCGCCGAGGTCGCCAGGACGATCTTCCAGCCCCGCCCGGCCAGTGCGCGCAGCAGGTCGCCCGCCGCGTCCAGCGCCGGCAGCCGGTCGAAGTACGTGGCATAGAGGGCGTGGTGGGCCGCGACGACCTGCCCGTCGTCCTCGGGATCACGATCCTTCCCGAGCAGATGCTCGATCAGGTCGCCACCACCCAGACCCACGGCCCGATGGATCTCACGCATGGGGACACGGTGGCCCGCCTGCCTGAACGCCTCCCACCAGGTGACGACATGCAGGTAATTGGTGTCGACGAGGGTTCCGTCGACGTCGAAGATCGCGGCGCGTTCCGTGGTCATCGCGCGCTCACAGCCCGCGGAGAGCGGGCAGCAGCTTCTGCTCGGCCCATTCCAGGTACGGCTCCTGGTGTTCGCCGCCGATCTGGACGAGCGCGACCTCGGTGAACCCCGCTTCGGCGTAGGGGCGTACGGCCTCGACCACTGCCTGTACGTCGTCGCCGCAGGGAATGGACTGGGCCACGTCCTCGGGCCGTACGAACTGGGTGGCACCCGCGAACCCGGCGGGTCCGGGAAGCTCGGAGTTGACCGGCCAGCCGCAGCCGAACCAGCGGAACTGGTCGTGGGCGCGGGCGATCGCAGCGTCGCGGTCGGTGTCGCAGCAGATCGGCAGCTGACCGACCTTGGG
This sequence comes from Streptomyces sp. RPA4-2, assembly GCF_012273515.2. Classification (NCBI taxonomy): domain Bacteria; kingdom Bacillati; phylum Actinomycetota; class Actinomycetes; order Kitasatosporales; family Streptomycetaceae; genus Streptomyces; species Streptomyces sp. RPA4-2. The sequence goes on along the minus strand of NZ_CP050975.2, from coordinate 9,173,056 downwards.
TTTGCCCGCGCCACCGTGATGGTCGAACGCGGAGATCAGCTCCGGTTTCGGTTCGGTGGCGATCACCAGGTCGGCGAGGCGGCCGGCGAGTTCGCACGAGCTGTCACCGGAGACGGCGACACCGATCGGCAGGGGGGTCTCGGGCAGGTCCCACAACGTGGCGTTCTCCACGTCGAAGTGGACGCCGTGGTGGTTGACGTTCTCCCCCGCGAAGAGCGCGCGGATGATCTCCACAGCCTCCTCCAGCATCGCCAGCCGGACGTGCGCGGCGGGCCAACCGCCGCCCACCACATGCTCGTTGAGGTTCTCTCCGGAGCCGAGCCCCAGGCGGAACCGTCCCTGGGAGAGAAGCTGCATCGTGGCGGCCTTCTGCGCGACGACCGCCGGGTGGTAGCGGGTCGTCGGGCAGGTGACGTAGGTCATCAGGGGAATGCGTTCAGTGGCCTGCGCGGCGGCGCCGAGCACGCTCCACGCGTAGGGGGCATGACCCTGGGATTCCAACCAGGGGAAGTAGTGGTCGGACGTGACCGAGAAGTCGAAGCCGGCGCGCTCGGCGCCGACCACATGGCCCACCAGCTCCCGCGGACCGGCCTGCTCGGTCATCATCGTGTATCCGATCCGCACCATGCCGCTCATCTCCTCGAAGGTCACCTACGCGAATACGGTCATCCGTCCCGTCACCGCCTGCTCACGGGCCCCTGCCCGCGGAACGTCGAAGGGCCACGCGGCCGATCCACGCAAGCAGCAGGTGGCCGGACCGATCCGTCACACGAGTGCGGGTACCCCTCTCATGGCTTTTCGCACCGCCGGACTCACCCACCACGCGGAGCGTCAGCCGGGCGGCTCCAGTGCCTGTCGTAGCGCGGCGCGCGCTTCCGCCCGGTGCCGGCCTCGTCCGTATCGGGCGTCACCAGGAAGTGGCTGAGGCCGGGCGTCTGGACGTGGGCGCCGAGTACGACGGCCGAGCCCATGACGGTGAGCATCACCAGGGGGCTGTGCCATCGCCCCGCGGCGGTCTGTGTGAGCTGGACGCCGGCGACGCCGCACAGGGCCCTCGTGCTGGGCGGCGCGCAGAGCCGGGCGTGACTGCGCCGATCAGCCATGCCGCACACGCGCCGAGCGCGGTGACGACTCCACAGCGGCGGATCTGGTGAATCAACGGGCTTTCCAGCGTAGCCAGCCCCACCGGCTCCGTGCCGACGTGTCCCACCCCTGGCGGACTGTCCGCCTCCCGTGGGGTGATGGTCGACGAGGTGGGGTTCTTCGACGAGGCACCCTCGGGCCGACAGGAAGTGGTCGACAGCAGGACGGCGAGCGAGGGCAGCATCCCCTACCTCCGCGGGCCAGAGGTGGTCACGGACGTCTGTGCCGGCCGTACACGCCGTGACGAACAGTCACGGCGAAGTGCTGCCGCTGTCCCGCGTCACGGACCTACTCGGGACCCACTCATGGCGTTGCTGTTCGAGGGAGGGCGGGTTGAGGATTTCGGTGACCGCCGCGGAGACCTGCCGCCGCAGTCCGTCGGGCAGCTGAGCACCGTTCACCGCTCCGACCAGGCCCTGCGCGACGTGGTGGAGTTTGTTGTTGGTGCACTGAGAGGTCTTGACCAGCACGCTCCAGGCGTCCTCGGCGGTCAGACCGAAGGAGGCCATCAAGACCCCGCGAGCCAGATCGATGACAGGACGGGTCTCCATGGCCCGCTTGAGCTGGCAGATTTCGATGCGCAGGCTGTCCTCGGCGTCCTCACGCGACCCCTCCCCCTCCAGAGGGCCGGCGGTGGCTGTACGCATGCCCCGGGCGTTGAAGGTCGTGCCGGGGTCGGTGCCATCGGGGTGGGCGAAGAGCGCAGATGTCCGGGTGAGCGTGAGCAGGTGCTCGACCGCGATCCCCGCAGTCTGGATGCGGACCGTCTTGGCCTCTGCCAGGGCCAGGCGGTGGATGCACAGCAGGACGTTGAGGCCGGAGCAGTCACAGAAGCCGACGGCGGCCAAGTCCAGGTCCAAGCCGCGGGCGGATGAGGCCAGCGCTTCGCGAAGGGCACGTTTGAGCGCCTGCTCCGTGTCGATGTCGAGTTCACCCGCGACCACCACGATGGTCCGCTCGCCGGCGGGGTAGGCCGCGACCTTCAGGAAAGGCGAGCCGTGCGCTGCCATCGTGTCGCCCGCCAGTACCTCATGGCCGGCTTCGTCGCCGCTTCTCACCTGGGAAGTAAGCAGATGCTCTGACATGAAGTCGCTCCCGGGGTGTCCACCGGTCTTTGCCTCCTCCAGCGTCGACCTCCCCATCTCACACGTCAAGCGATACACGAAAATATTTTCGTCCTTTCGAATGCGTGAACGCCACGTATGAGGTACTAGGCTGAAAACCATGGACGGAGTACCTGAGGGATACGGCGGCTGGACCTTCCTGACCAATCACGCACGGGTGCTGGCGTCGATCGACGACGATCCGGGCACCCGGATCCGAGACATCGCCGCACGATGCCGACTCACCGAGCGCGCCGTCCAGAAGATCATTTCCGATCTTGAGCAGAGCGGCTATCTCACCCACACCCGCCAGGGCCGCTCGAATCTCTACCGCATTGAACAAGGGACCATCCTCCGGCATCCGGCCGACGCCGGCCTCACCGTGGCGGGCCTGCTGGCCGCCCTCGACCAGCACGAGAACTCCCACCAAACCCGGCCCGCACAGCCGGCACGGCCTCAGGGCAACGACGGGACGGAAGAGCCTGCTGGCGACGGCAGTACGGCGGCCACGAAATCCGTATAGTCCGCCGTCATGCCGAGATGGCGGCGGCATTCCCGGAGATCGTGGCCGGACAGGGCAGCCACGGGACGCACGCTGGGCCGGTGTTTCGTCACCGGTAGGGCTGTCTCGGCCGACCTGTGTCTCACGTGATCCGAGGTAGACCCCATGTGGCGGATGCTCTACGAGATATGCGTGCGTGCGGGGATGCCGTGCGCGGCACGAGGGGCGGCGGTCGCGCACGGCATGAGGGGCGCCCCGTTGCCGTGCAGTGCGTGGCAGGGCACCCACCAGCATCGTGACACCGGCCCCGAGACCGCGCCGCGTTGAACATGGCATCTGTATGACGGCCGGCCTCAGGAGACCTGGACGTCGTGAATGTGGATGAAGCCGGGGCGGCGGTCACGGACAGCTTCATTCAGTGTCCAGACCTCGGCCTGTGCCCCCTTCGCAACCTGGCCCTCCTCGATGGCTCCCAGCGCCTCGGCTGCGCCGCTCTCACCCGCTGAGGCAGCCCCTCACGAGCCGCAAACCGGTAAGCGATGAGGCGCCGGATCTCCCGCTCTTCCGGGCTCACTCACCGAGCCTGAGCGGGAAACCGCCGCCTCATACAGGCAACCGCGTGCAGGGCCATGTGCGCGGCCGCTTCTCCCTCGGCATCACCCTTCGTGATGCTTCGCAGTGTCTCCCGGGTCTGCAGGCTGCACAGCAGGATCGCGGTCCCCACGATCAGAAGGAACAGGCCTACGCCGACGATGAACCCGGCGCCCGAACCCCACCACGAATCCAGCAGGGAACCGGCACCGGTCCCCCGTCACTGTCGCGCACACGCCCGACAGCCCACCCACCGCGTACAGGCGCGAGCCGGGCCCCTGTGAATGAGCGCCTCAGTTGGTGAGCTTCGCCAACTGAGGCACTCACGGCTGTGTCAGTGGTGTCGCGTAGCGTTCGTATCGAATGCGGGTGCTGTGATCTGCGCGGATGGGGGGACAGCGACGTGAGTGACTGTATGGAGTGGTTGGCGGGGCGCGATCGGGACGCGGCGCTGATCATCAGGACCGATTACAGCGACGAACAGGCATGGGCTGCGGTGAAAGCGGAACTGATGAGGCCCTGGGGTGATGGGGACTTCGAGCCGTACGTTCACATAGCCGATGATCCGCAGTGGGCGGGATGCACCTCGGCTCAGATTCTCTCCGCGGTGTCTGTCGATGAGGAACTGAGCGTGGTGTTCCTCGCCGATCGCCACTCAATGGGTGACGGGCTCATCACGTTGCTGGCAGTGGCGGTGCTGGCCAGGGAAGAGTGCAGCGACGAGGATTTCGAAGCGGACGGTGGCGAGTTCCGCACCGTCCCTGCCGGCGTCCACGAGATGCACGCGAACCTGATGATCGCGAATCTCTCCTTTGGCGATTTCAAAGAAGCGGCCGTGGAGGACTCCCAGGGCACCTTCCAAGGGTTCGCCATCTGAACACTCGGCTCGCCAACTGGAGCGCTCATCCGCCAGTTGAAGCACTCAGTCACAGCCCCGGCCGGGGCCGACCCCGGGGCCCGGCTCGTAGGTCGAACTCGACGTGCTCGCCGTCGGGAACTCAACTCCCTGGCCCTTGGCGCGGCTGATGCCTTCGCGACCGTAGACCTCCCCAAGGCGATCTGCACACACCAGTGCTCGATGAACTCCGCGTCGTCGTCGCTCAGCGTGTGGACGATCACGTAATTCCCCGGCCGTGGGGTCACGTAATTCCCCACCCTGTCGGTGGCGAGGTGTGAGGGGTCATCGTCGACTGGCCAGTGGCCTCTGGCAGACTCCGCGGCATGGGAATGTTCAAGCGGGCCAATGAGGCGGAGAGTGCTGGTCAAGTCGGGGAGCGAACCGACTTGAGCATCCTGCTGCTGCAGGGCGAAAACATGATCGAACAGTTGGGTCGTGCCCACATGTCCTGGGGGCTGGGTTCAGCGGACCGCTGGGATCTGGACCAGACGACCGGCATCATCACCTGGACCTTCCCTGACAAGAGGGCGACAGCACCCGCGCAGATCCTCGGCAGTTTCAGCCCCGGCTCGGGCTCGTGGCTGTGGGCCTGGGCCAACAAGAGCATCCTCCCCGACATGAGCCGTGACGCCCGCAGCTTCCGGGACTGGGCAGAAGACAACGGGCATCCCGCTCTCGCCCAGCCGAAGATCGAGGCCGATGAGAGGGCCGCTGGGACGCTTGTGGCCTTGGCTGTTCGGGTCACCGAGGCGACCGGCTATTACCGGGGCCCGGGAGGCAACTCCGCCGTGATCATCACGTTCGGTCCGGTCACTCTGACCGCCGCCGACGGCAGCGTTTCCAACTTCAACATCAATATCGACTAGCGCCGGAGAGCTGGGCGGAGCTCGACGCCTGGGCCTCAGTGCTCAGGCGCCGAGCGGAAGACTCCTACGGTCAGCTGTCCTTCGCGGTCGCCGTTCCGTTCTTGTCGGTGGGGTTCCTGGGGCGCTTGTTGGGGCGGTAGCTGGGGCCGTTCATGATGACCTGATGGCTGGTGTTGATCAGCCGGTCCAGGAGCGATTCGGCGACGACGGGGTTGCGGAACAGGGGATACCACTCGCTGGATGCCCGGTTGCTGGTGATGATCAGGGATCGTCCCTGCCGCTCGCTGACCAGCTCGTAGAGGTCGTCGGCCTGGGCGGCGGTCATCTGGCGCATGGCGAAGTCGTCGAGGATCAGGACGTCGGGGCGGATCAGCTCGCGCATGCGCTTGTCCCAGGTGCGGTCCGCGTGGCCGCCGGCGAGCTCGGCCACGATCCGGCTGGTCTTGGCGAAGCGGACGTTCGCGCCCTGGCGGACGGCGAGGTGCCCCAGGGCCTGGGCGATATGGGTCTTGCCGACACCGACCGACCCGAACAAAATTACGGACTCCCCGGCATGGAGCCAGCGCAGAGCGGCCAGGTCTCGGATCTGGGCGGCCGGGAGCTTGGAGGAGGCGGTGAAGTCGAACTCCTCCAAGGTCACCTGCTGCTCGACCTTGGCGCGGTGCAGGCGGCGTTGGAAGGCGACGGTCTCGCGGCGGGTGATCTCGTCCTGACACAGGACCTGGAGGAAGTCCAGGTGGCCGAGCTCTCCGCCGTGGGCTTGGGCCAGGCGGGCGTCGAGGGTCTCCAGCATCCCGGACAGCCGGAGCACCTTCAGCGATTCGCGCAGGGCGGTGTCCATCACGCTCATCGCACGGTCTCCTCAGCGTCGTCGTGGCCCTGGTCCTGGTGGAGTCCGCCGAGTGTCTGGGTGGGGATGTCGGTGGGGAACAGGCCCTCGGGGCCGTGGAGGAAGGCCGCAGCGCCGGCGTCGCCGGTCTCCGGCTCGGGGTCGGTCTCGGTGCCGGCGATCAGGATGCCCTTGATCGTGCGGTAGGACGGGTCGCCGACGGTCAGGGCCTTCGCGCAGGCGGCCTCCAGCCGGCTGTCGCTGTACTTCTTCCGCAGCCCGAGGATCCCCTGGGCGGCGCGGAGCCGGTAGAGCGCGTTGACCTCCAGCAGTTGGTCGACCACCTCCGGGCAGCGGTCCCCGACCTCGGACGCCTGGGTCCGGCACCAGAGCGGGGTCTTCATCTGGAACGCGATCTTCTCCGGCGGGTAGTCGCCTCGGTCAGTACGTTTTCCCTGTTCTAGGGCCGCATGAGTCTTGACCAACTGTCCCTCGTGGAAGACCTGGACCATGGTCGCGGTGGAGCGGACGTCGACGCGGCGGCCGATCAGCTTCCAGGGCACCGAGTAGAGCGTGCGGCCGACCTTGACGTGGATGTCCGGGCCGACCGTGACGGTGGACCATCGGGCCAGCACGAAGGGCTTGTCCGGCAGCGGTAGCAGGGCCGGGGCCTCGACCGCGTCGAACACCGCCAGCGGGGCGGCCCCGCCCAGCGGCCTGCACTGCCGACCGCCGGCGATCTCCCTGGCCCAGACGAGGGCCTCAGCCTGCATGTGTTCGAGCGAGGTGAACTGCCGCCCGCTCCAGAATGAGTCGCGGACGTAGGGCATCGGACGCTCGACCCGTGGCTTGTCCTTGGGATGAACCGCTCTGGCCGGATCGACCAACGCGCCGTAGTAGAGGGCGAGTTCGGCATACGCTTTGTTGATCTTCGGATCGTAGAGGTCGGGCTTGTCCACCCCGGTGGGCAGGTTGTCCGGCACCAGACGGCGCGGGACGCCCCCGAAGAAGCGGAACGCCTCGGCGTGGGACTCGGTCCAGGCGTGCTGGTCCATATGGATCACCGGGCGCACGAACATGTGCCGTGAACAGGGCAGCACCATCACGAAGGCCCAGATCCGGTGACGTTTGCCGGTGCCCGGATTGATCCACTGCCCCAGGAAGCCGTAGTCGATCTGAGCCTCCGAGCCGGGTTCGACGTCGCCCCGAAGCACCGTGACCTTCGACCTGGCCGCCTCGTCGGGCAGGTTCTCGTGCACCCACCGGCGGAACGAGGAAATCGATGCCTTCAACTTCCGCTCGTCACGCAGCCGTTGGTGGATCATGGTGACGGTGGTGGTCTCCAGCAGGGTCTTGATGTAGTCGCGGTGCTGGTCGATCTCGGGCCAGGTGATCTGGTTCAGACCCCGCCTGCCCCGGGAACCAGGTCTTGATCAGCTTGGCCCAGTCCGCCTCGCCCATCGGCGGGCCGCCTGGGGCGATCCCGGGCGCCTCGGCCGGCGCCAGGTACTTCCTGACCGTCTTGCGATCCACCCCCAGCGAGGCGCCGACCTGCGACTTCGAGCGGCCCGCATACCAGTGGACGTAGATCTCGATGATGTCGACCACGGTGAACGTTCTCCTTGCCATCCGGTTCGTCCATCGACCTCTCGGTCTCCAGGTCGAAGGACAGCGACGACTCCGAGACGCCCAGGGCCCTCGACCCGGCACGGGCATGCTCATGGGGAGACTGGAGGAATCGACAGAGATGATCAGTAGCCGCTCAAACAACTTAAACAGGGACAACAAGCCCCCGGTCCGGTGCCCCTAAGCCCTCGCCCGAGGTCACCGTCGCCATGGGGAATCGTGATCGCGAGGGTGGGGAATTACGTGACGCTGAAACCGCGCGGAGTGGGGAATTGCGTGATCGCTGACAGCGCGGTCTCGATCAGGACTCCCGCCGGCTCGCCTTCCGCCGAATGGTCACGCAGAGCCCGTTCCTTCGTCTCGACCACCACCTCGTGAGGCAGCGCGGGAGGGTTCTCGAACCTCAGACGAGAATGCACCCCGCGAAACTACGCGGACCGCATCCAACGGTTGCCTGTCATCGACCCGTCGAGCAAGAGGGAACACTGCCTGATGCGGCACGATCCCCGCGTGACGATCAGGGACAGCGGGCGGCAACGACCGTCTGCGCTCAGGTGGACCTTGCTGGTGAACCCGCCGCGCGAGCGGCCCAGACCCTCACTTCCTGCACCACCTCCACCAGGCGGGCGATGAGGCTCTGCCACGGCTTTTCGGCTTGGCGTTCTACACCCTCGCCCCCCTTTGAAGCAGGGGCTGGCGGCGGATCGGTACGGGCGCCCGCCGCGTGCTGGTGGGCGCGCACGATGGTGGAGTCGACCGAGATGTCCCAGTCGATCTCGCCCGCCTCGTCTGCTGCAGCCTGAACCTGCTGCAGCAGAAAATCCCAAGTGCCGTCCGCTGACCGCAGCCTGTGGCGTGCGTACACCGTCTTCCATGGCCCGAATCTCTCGGGCAGATCCCGCCACTGCACCGCGGTCCGCACCCGGTGCAGAATCCCGTCGATCACCTGCCTGTGATCTCTCCACCGGCCACATCGCCCATCGCTGACCGGTAGGAACGGCCGCAGGCGTTCCCACTCGGCATCCGTCAGATCTCCCCGCCCCATACTCAAAGCAACGACTCGGGCATAGGGCAGTCACATGATCGGCCGAACAAGTCCTAGGCGGCCACGAATACCTAAACACTCATGAGCCGCCGGACAGGCCTTAGCCTCGATCTTTCTTGAGGGTCCGCCGACGGAGTCGGCGGACCCTTTTGCTTTCCGGAGCTGATGCCGGGCAGGCCGGTGGCCCGGCTGTCGCGTCGGGTGGGCGCCGGGTTCCACTGCCCGGGCGGGTGATGCTGCCGCAGGGACGATGGGTTGCCAGTCAGCCGGGGTCAGGCAGGAGCGCGAGCCGTTCAAGGGCGGCGGTGATCTCGCCGGTCCAGGGCCAGTGCCGGGCGAGGCGGAGAATCCTGCGCCGACCGGTGGTGACGAGCTGGCCGGCTGCGGAGAACAGGCGGAACCGCAATCGACGCGGTTCCCAGAGCCTCGCCCGGCCGGTCAGCGCGAGCATGGGCATCCAGGCCAGCAGGTCGAGCGCGATCTGGACGATCTCCATCCAGACCCGGTTCTGGGCGGTGTCGTGCAGGGGCAGGTTGCGCAGGCCGGTGGCCCGGGCGGCCCGGATCCGGTCCTCGGCCCGTGCCCGGAGCCGGTGACGCAGCTCGAGCTCGGCGATCGGCTCAAGCCGGTGGTGTTGGTCGCGAAGCACGTGATCCGCATGCCGTCCGCGTCCGTGATCCTCAACTGGGCGCCGGGATGGGGCCGTTCCTTGCGGACGATGAGCCGCATGCCCTTGGGCCAGTCGTCCAGGAGCTTGCCGGTGAGCTCGGCGACCCAGGCCCCGTCCCGGGCCTCACCGTCGGCCTCGACGGCCGGGGTCCAGGCCGAGGCGGGGACCTTCAGCACGTGTTCGTGGATCGCTTCGGTGACCGTCATGCCGACCGAGTAGGACAGCCATCGGCCCGCTTCGCGAGCCAGGACACGAAGTCGTGGGTGCCGTAAGCCGGAGTCCGTGCGGATCAGCGTCTGCCGTCCTCGCCGGTAGTGCTTGGGCAGTTGGGCCAGGGCGAGTTGGGCGGTGGTGATGTGGTCGGCGGCGGTGTTGGAGCCCGCGTTTCCCGGTCGGAGGAGGGCGGCGACGGGTTCACCGGTTCCGCCCGGTCCGTGGTCGACGAAAGCCGTCAGCGGGTGATGGCCGTAGGTCTTCTTCCAGGTCGCGGCCGCGTCCTGCTTGTCGGAGTGGGCGATCACGAGGACGCCATCGAGGTCGACAGTGACCTGGCCGTCGGCGTCCGGGGCGTTCTCGCCGGCCAACGACCAGGCACGATGACGGACTTCGGAGCGTGCGGACCGGACGGCCTGCAGGGCTTTGTCGCCGGATGCGGCGAGGGTGTCGATCAGGCGGGAGACGGTCGGGTCCGAGGCGACCGGGCCGAAGACGGCCGGCTCACACCGCAGCATGGAGACGTCCGCGAGGCAGTCCCCGCCCAGTGCGACCGCCAGGGCGACGTCCAGGAGGATCTTGCCGGGATCGTGGACGGCCCGCGGTTTGCGCCACGGAGCCAGAGCTGCGGATATCGCCTGGTCAAGGCCCGTCTTGCGGACCGTCTCCAACAGCAGGACCGCACCGGCCTGCGAGAGCACCTGCCGACCGTCTGCCTGGACACGGACACGTGGGTACGACGAGATAGGCTCTCTCACCTGGAAAGTGCTCTTTTCCTTGCAGCCAACAGGACCCTCAGCAAGTCCCATCGTTGCAGGTCAAGGGCACTTTCCGTGTTTCTGATCAACTCTTGGACAGCCCACCTCGTGAAAGCCCGAGGTTAGCCCGCGGACGTGGCGGTATCGGCGTGCCGGGCCTCCATCGCGGCGATCACCCGCTGCCGGGCCAGCCGCCGGGCCTGCCTGAGCTTCGTGTCGGCCAGCAGGACGGGCGCGTACCAGATCCAGCCCCACACGCTGTAGGAAACGGTCCCGCTCAACACCAGCGCCTTGTTGGTGGCGAGGACCAGCACGAAGGTGGCGACGTACGCGGCCACCCGATGCCGGACCATGAGCCGCAGCGGAGCCCGCCACGGACCGGCCAGCAGTTCCAACGCGGCCGCCACCTCGGCGGCCCGCAGGTCCTCGGGATGCGCGGGCGCCTGACCGCCCTGCTCAAGCGCTTCCGCGACATCAGCGCTGTGAGACGCCAGAGCCGCACGTTCGACCCGCGCGGTGGCCGTCCTCTCCCGTAGGTCCTGCCAGTAGCCCCGCCCGGCCCAGCCGAGCGCGTCCTCCATCCGTGCCGCCTCGGGCGAACCCGCCGGAGCCAGCACGGCGATCCGCTCCTTCAGCAAGGCCGCCCGACCGCTGCGCCCGGGATACGTCCACTCGTCGGCCCGCAGGCACAACTCCAGGTAGGAGACGAGCAGTCCGAGGTCGTCGGGACACTGCGCGAGCCCGGCCTCGTAGGCCTTCTCCGCCTCGGCGTCGTGGTCGTCCTCGTCCTCCGCCGCGTGTGCGAGGCCGAGCCACCGGTAGAGCACTGGATCGGGCCCGAGTTCCTCCAGGCCGGATTCGGCCAGCTTCCGGACCTGCGTGAATCCGCCCACTGCAAAGAGCTCCTCGCAGCGGTCGACGTATTCGTCGTGCGTCATGCTTCCCACCCCAGTCGATCAACAGGGCCACTTTCAACCACACGAACCCGCTGGTCAAGGCATGTCGACGCGAGCCCAGAGCTCGCACCTGGCCGACGCCGCCGTCCACGAAGAGTTCGACGCCGGTGACGAACACCGTGGAACGGGCGATCAACCGACTGAAGCAGCACCGGACCGGGGGCCACTCGCTACGACAAGCGCCGCTACGTCTACCCCGGCACCGCCACCGCGGCAGCCCTCGCTATCTGGCTCCGGACATGATCAACCAGACAAGTCCTAGGCGTCGAGGTAGTGGTAATCCCCGTCCGGGAGGCCGATCACCAGGCCGCCGTTGTGGACCCTCCACTCGCTCATGCCGTCGACGTCGTGGCTGACCAGAAACAGCCCCCGCGGCCTCTCGTCGTACTCGTCATCCTCGTAGGAGGCCGGGATCTGGGCGATCTGACGCAACCTCTCCTCGAACCAGTCGAGGGACACCGCGCGGATGTTGCCCCCGTAGAAGGCCCACCCGCCGCTGTTGTACTGCCGAGGGGGGAAGGCCCAGCCCCCGCTGTAGGTGCGCTCCGGATCGTCTGCTTCCACGATCTCCTTGATCTGGGCCAGCTGTCCGTCGTCACACTCCAGCCAGCCCCTGACCGAGACCATGATTCCCACGGCGGTTCCTCCCCATTCGTGTGGCGCGCCGCCCTGGCGCACGGTTCCTGTGCGCTTGCACGCTAGGAGTGACCTGCTCGGTCGCGCAAAGGAATTGCCAGCCGGATCAGCCGTCTCGAGCGAGAGCGCACCTTCCCCATCCGGTCGGCCCCGGGCCATGGCCTCGTCGTACATCGCCCGCCAGCGGGCCGCGTCCATGCTGTGGCCCGCGGCCATCGCTCGAGTTTCAGGAGTCCACACCCTGCTGATGATCTGCGTTGGCCGTTCTCATACTCACCCGGGCCCGCAGAATCGAGAGGTATCCGCAGCCGGTCGTAAACGCCACGCCAGTTGCCGTACTTCTCCGGCAGGTGAACCCATGGGGTCACGGTCTGGAACTTGAAGGCGATCGCGTCGATCATCCCCCGGTGATCACGCCACCGGGCTGCGGAGTCCGGTCCGCGAGCAACAGCGCCATTCCCGTCCATTGCAACTGAGTTGACGGCATGCCCGGACCAACGACCGACTGATCCGAACGAAACTCCCTCGCCAAGGCGCCGCAGCTGGTCCCGTGTACGCGCACGTGTGGACGGCGAACTGCTCGCGGTGGCTCCGGAGGACCGGGCCGGGATTCTGCTGCACTCTGCGCCTCAGCCCGAACCTGAGTCACTAGCCGCGTCGCGGCTGTTCCTGACGCGCTGCCCGCACGCCCGGGCGCCAGCTCCTGGCACCCACGATCGGTTCACGGGTCCCCGGGAGCCTCCTCTCCGGGTTTACGCGTACGTGTCGACAGGGTTTGAAATCGCCGACAGAGAACACACGGGCTCTGACACATTCTTTATACGACCAGGTAGGAGACACACACCATGGGCATCATCGCCTGGATACTCATCGGTCTGCTCGCGGGCATCATCGCCAAGGCCCTCATGCCCGGCAGGGACCCGGGCGGCATCATCATCACGATGCTCATCGGTATCGCGGGAGGTCTCCTCGGCGGCTGGCTCGGCAAGGTCATCTTCGGCGTCGACTCCATCGACGGCTTCTTCGACCTCTCCACCTGGATCGCCGCCATCGTCGGCTCGCTCATCCTCCTCGTCCTGTACCGGGTCTTCACCGGAAACCGCCGCCACGCCTGATCCCACCCCCGCTCCCCGGGCGAAACGGCTCCGGCCTTGGATCCATCCAAGGCCGGAGCCGCCGCCTTTTGTCGACTTCCCGGAGCGACCTTCAGGCTGCCCCGGGGCAGCCTTCCTTACCTTGGCTGTCGTGAGACCCACGCTGTACGCCGGGAACGCTCGTCGCAGCGCCGGCCGCAAAGCCCCGGATCCGACGCGCGCACGCCGCGCCCTGCTCCTCAGCCCGTTCTGTTTCCCGGTCGACGCCTCGGCCCTGACGTAGTGATCCAGGTCTCTGAACGCTTCCCGACGCGTGCTTCCCGTCCCTTCAGGCAGAAATGACGGAACGGGTGACCAGCCAGGGACCAGATGTCGAGACACGATGAGGATCCAAGTCGACCATGCGCAACCAGCGGCGCGGGGTGCGCTGACGGAACACCCGGGGCGCCGAATGGAAGAGCAGCTCATCCTCATCCGGGCGGCGAACACTCACCGCGAGGATCTGGTGTTCGTCGGCGAGGTTCTCCCACTGCTTCGCGGCTCAGTCGCTGAAGCGACCTCTGCGCGGCGGCGTACGGGCACAGGCGACGGCCGGACGTGGAGGGCCGCGAGAAAACGCTGCGGCGGACGTAGCTGCGCAAGCTACCGCGGGCGGCCGCGGAAGGTCTCGCAGAGGTGCCGCTCGCCACCAGGCCTCGGCCTGCTCCGCCGGCCCAAGATCACTGTGGGGGGGCCGATCGGGCCTGCGCGCAAACTGAGCAGTTGGGCCTGTACATGATGGTCCGGAGGGCCAAAAGTGAGCTGACGCGGCGGACGAAACGCGGCCGCGCTTCTTCGCTGTTCCCCCCAAAGCCAGCGAGGATGCGGTTCCGTGGACATCCTGCTCGTCGCCAGCGCATTCAACAGCCTTTCCCAGCGCCTGTACGCCGAACTGACGGGTCACGGCCACCGTGTGGGGGTCGTACTCGCCGCTCACGGCCCTGACCCGATCCGGGCCGCTGTACGCGAGTTGCGGCCCGGCCTGGTCATCGCGCCGATGCTCAGGACGGCGCTGCCCGAGGACGTGTGGCGGGAGCACACGTGTTTGATCGTGCACCCGGGTCCGCCCGGCGACAGGGGACCGTCCGCTCTGGACTGGGCCATCGACGCACGGGCACCCCGCTGGGGTGTGACCGTGCTGCAGGCGGAGGCGGCGATGGACGCGGGCGCGATCTGGGCGGCCGAGCCGTTCCTCGTGCCGCCCGTCGGCAAGAGTGACCTGTACCGGGGCGAAGTCGCTGATGCTGCGGTGAGCGCGGTCCTTGCGGCGGTACGACGCTTCGCGGACGGCACACACAAGCCCTTGCCGCAGACAGACACGTCGGTGACGGTTGTCTGGCGTGATTCCTTCCGCCAGGAGCGGCGCCGCATCGACTGGCACCGTGATGACACCGAGACGGTGCTGCACAAGCTTCGCGCCGCCGATTCACAGCCGGGCGCGCTGGATGAACTCCTAGGCCGGGAGGTGTTCCTTCACGGCGGCTTTCCGGAAGACCAGCTACGCGGTCGCCCCGGCGAACTCCTCGCCAAGCGCGCCGGTGCCGTCTGCCGGGCCACCATGGACGGCGCGGTCTGGATCCCGGAGCTTCGCCCCCGCAAGAACTCTGGCGATCCCGCTCCCTTCCGGCGTCCGGCCACCTCTGTTCTCGCCGCCTTCACCGGACGTACCGGGGCGGCTCTGCCGGAGGCCCGCCTCCCCTTCGATGTGCCGGCGAACCGCCGTACCTGGAGCGATATCCGATACCGCCAGCATGGTGATGTCGGCTTCCTGAGCTTCTCCTTTCCCGGCGGGGCGATGAGCACCTGGCAGTGCCGCCGACTGCTCGCCGCCTACCGGTTCGCGCTCGCCCGCCCCGCCCGCGTCCTCGTCCTGGGCGGCACGCGCGACTTCTTCTCCAACGGGATCCATCTGAACGTCATCGAAGCAGCCCCCGATCCTGGCCGGGAGTCCTGGGCCAACCTCAACGCCATGGACGACCTCGTCGAGGCGATCCTGCTCACCACCGACCGGCTCGTGGTTGCCGCTCTCGGCGGGAACGCAGCCGCCGGCGGCGTCATGCTCGCACTCGCCGCCGACGAGGTCTGGTGCCGCACCGGCACCGTCCTCAACCCGCACTACCGGCGGATGGGTCTGTACGGCTCCGAGTACTGGACCTACACCCTGCCCCGGCGCGTCGGCCCCGAACAGGCGGAGCGGCTTACGAACGAGGCTTTGCCGGTCAGCGCGGCCCACGCCGAACGGCTCGGTCTCGTGGACCGGCTTGTAGCGGCCGCACCGCAGGACTTCGCCGCCGAGACCGGGCGGCTGGCCTGCGAACTCGCCGCCGGCCCTGGCCTGGACCGGCGCATCGCCGCCAAGGCCGACGCCCACGCCGCGAAGGAACGCGCACGTTCCCTCGCCGGCAGCCGACGTGCCGAACTCGCCCGCATGCACGCCATCTTCTTCGACCCCCGCGCCCCGTACCACGCCCTGCGCTCCGCCTTCGTTCGCAAGACCCCGGGCCATTCACCCTTCCCGCTCACCGGACCCGTCGACCCCGGATGACACCGCGTCCGCTGACGGCCGATGCCGGGAACATCTTCCTCAGCAACGACCTCTCCACGCGGCGCCGTGCAGGACTGCCCAAGACCGCCCTTTGCCGATCGTTCCGCCACTCCTCTCGCCGGCAGTTCCATGGACTCTGACTTTGCCCAGAAAATCGAACATGCGATCTAATCGGGGCTATGGACGCACCCACCTTCCCCAGTGACCTCGTCCAGGCTCAGACCGCCTGGTACGCCACGTACCGAGAACTCGCCCACACCCCGGCCACCCACGGCACCGCCGCGCACCGGCGACGCCTGCAAGAGCTGTCCCGTTTCATCGCCGCACACCCCTACTGGCAGAGTCCCAACGGAACGCCAGCGGCCAGAATGGCGCTCAAGGACCTTGCGCGGCAGCAGGCCCACTCATAATGCCCGGCACCGCATGTCAGCCCGCCGGCGAGCAGCACGGCAGCGCAGATCACGCCTTCGACATCACCGACCTCGAGTCCGGCATCGTGTTCGTGAACCCGGTACACGTGATCATGGCCAGGAGAGTCGAGAACGTGAACACCGGCCTCGCCGCGACATGGGCATCGTTGTCGCTGGCGGCAGCGTTCCAGAGGTTCCAGGGCTCGAGGCGGCAGTGACGCGTGCGCCACCGCTACGTCCCCCACCATCGGCACGGTCGGCTCGAGACCCGGTCCGGGACGCCGCCGGCTACCTGCCCTAGCGGACGAGGAACCAGGCCCCCCGAGCCGCCCGGTGGCGTCGTCCGGCTAAACAGGCGAACCTCTACGGCACGTCCAGTCGCCACTGCACGATCGACCGCATAGATGACGGGCTGTCCTTCCGTGACGGATCCCGCGACCAGGCGTCTGGCGGCTGCACGCCGCGCTGCCACGGCCGCCGGCCAGCCGGATTCCGGGCTGGTGTGGCGCCAGAAGGTAGGTGCTGGGCCGTCCAGAGCTGATGTCGGGTCCCGCAAGGCTGGGCCCCGGCAGGGGGTGGCGGTGGGGCACGCGGTGTTTTGTCGGGCTGGCGTCACCCCAGCGGTATGGCCCCTCGTATGCCTGTCTGCGACCACTACGTTCCCCAGCTTGGTGAAGTCGCCGTGCCGAACCCGTGCAGCCAGGACGTGGTGGGGGGAAGGGTGCATCAGGTGGCGGCTTCCCAGCGCAGGCTCGCTGCCTCGTCCCCGATCTCCCGGTAGGCCCGCGCCGCACGCTCCTTGACCCGTACAGGGGACTTCCGATCCCTGGCGCACCGGGGATTCGTGCCGGGATGGTTACGGTGTTGCCCATGCCACCAGAGCTGACTCCAGATCAGGTCATGCGCGCGGTCGCCGCACTCGAAGCGGCGTGGGCCAGTGACGATGATGCACTGGCCACCTTGGTGCAGAGCGGGCACGGCGAGCGGTCGCTCGCGGAGCTCGTCGCCCAGTACGGCGCCAGCCGACTGCAGACCGTGGTGCTCGTCGCCACCGGAATCGCCCACCTGGACGGGGCAGAACAGCAAGAGGCGCTGACGCAGTGGCGGGAGGGCCCCGTCTCCCTGGTGACCTCGGTCGCGATGACCATGATGTCCGGTTGGGCCCGCGCGGCCGGTGAGGACGTCCAATCGACGGGCGACCTCGCCCGGCATGCCCTGCAGGCCATCCTCTCCTTCACCGCGATCGGCGACGACCCACAGGGCGTACGGTCGCTGTTCGCGTACTTGCGGGAAGACGCCGTGGCTCATTCGTCATGAGACCTACTGGCAGGCATGCGCCCAAATGTGGCCGCGAGCGGCGCAGGGGTAGCGTGCTGGGTGGCCGTGGCAAGCAAGGCGCGGCAGGCGTAGGGCTCTCGCCCACGCATCCCCGGGGGGATGTCAGATGACGCGCCCGCCACGGGCCGAGCTCAACGTCAGCGTTCTATGGCAGGCGAGGGTGATGTGCGGCTGCACTCTCCCCAGGGGGCGCAGGCGTGGTGGGACGACGAACGCGGCGCGACCTACCAGATCCTCCAGACCCAGGTAGGCGGCGTATCGGACCGCCTGTGCGCGGCGGAGGGCCTGGCGTCGCTCGAAGTCGTCCACCAGACAGAGGCCCTCGCCGGCGAGCCGTGAGGCCGCTGCAGCTTCGATCGTTCAACACGCCTCCGGGGTACATGGCTCCGGATCAGGACGGCGTGCTGGGCGGCTCATGCTCGGGATCGTCGGGCATAGCAAAAGGTGCCCCGACCTGGAGTCGGGGCACCGCATCGTCTTGCGGGAGCAGAGAGCTGAGCGAGGCGCGGGACGGATGCGGAAAAGGACCGTGACAGTAGCCGCCGTTGCTCCGGGGCGGCCTCTTCGTAGCCGCGCAGGGGCTTGTGCGGGGATTCGGGGCAGGGATACGGAGCAGGCGGGAAGGATGCGGCGATGGCGTCCACGATGGAGGCAAGGGCGTCGGCTTCCGCCAGTGTGGTCGGCACGGGTTCCGGAGCGAGGCGACCCGTGCCGTGTGCATCAGGTGAACGGCGGCATCGCGCAGGTGGCGTCGGGCGTGTTCGGCCACGCTGATCCGCGCGTACGCGGGCGTGTGCCGGGGGCGCGGCATGCGCTGATGAGCGCGTGAAGGTGGGCGGCGGTCGGCTTCCGCGCGCCTGCAGCAGACCCGCCGCGCCAAGGCACTCCACCGGTGCGCGATACTCTCCCGATGGGTTCACGTACTGCTCCGATCAGCCAGACGGTCACGATACGGAGGGCCGTCGCGCAGGATGCCAAACGACTCACGCGGCTCGTGCGTGGCTCGGGCGCCTACCGGGGCAAGTACGCAGCCGCAGTCGCGGGCTACCGGGTCGGTCCTGATTACATCGAGGCCCATCGCGCCTTTGTGGCCGTCGGCGCCGACGAGCACGGAGGCCGGGTCCTCGGGTTCTACTCGCTCGTCCTCGCGCCACCGGAGCTCGACCTGCTGTTCGTCGCCGACGAAGCGCAGGGTCGGGGTATTGGACGCCTGCTCGTGGCGCACATGCAATCCGAGGCCCGTGCCGCTGGGCTCGACCGTCTCAGGGTCGTGTCGCATATTCCCGCCGAGGACTTCTACCACCGCGTTGGTGCGGTGAGGACCGGGACCGCCTTTGCGAACCCGCCCGCCGTGCCGTGGGACCGTCCCGAATTCGAGTTTCGCATTCCTCCGGAATGACGCGGTGTGCCTGCGGGCACCCTGATCGGTATGGCCACCGACGGGGCCGCCCACTGCTGCACCACCGACGACCAGGGCGCCCCGCCACCCCCACCAGCCACATCGGCACCCTCGGAACGCCTACCTGTATGCCGGTGGCCTTACGGCGGCTCCGTCAGGTTCCAGCCGACGCCGGAGCACCCGTCATGGCGCGGTCGAGCTGACCGGCGCCGCCATGTGTCTTCGCGATCATGCGCGTCCCGATCCACAGGTCGCAGAGGGTCTCCGCGTCGCTCGTTCGCCTCGCCGTCGAGGACGGTCCCGGCCGGGAGCGGCAGGCCGGCCAGGTCGGCGAGGTCGCCCCACACCGCGGTGACGTCACGTCCGGAGCGGGCCCGCATCCGCACCCGTCACCGGTCCGCCACATGACCCGTCCGGTGGCCGTCGACCCTCATCTCGAACACCCAGCCCCCTCCGGTCGGCAGTGCCGGAACAGGCTGGGGCGAGGACGACGGAGACGGGCCAGTCCGGCCCTCCAGCCTGCGACGGCCGCGGGTGTACTGCTCGCGGTGCGCTTCGGGAAGCAGACTCGGGTCCGGCTCCCTACGCTGGCGTAAGGTCTCGCAGCTGACGGCACGGGCCCTGCCCACTGACCAGGAGCTCGGCTGGGTCGCAGTCGCCGGTCGATGGCGCAGTCCGCCAGTCTCACGGCGGCGGCATTTCCTCAGGGAGTGGACGGCCTGGGGCCCCAGATCTGAGTCGGCGAAGCTGGAGTCCCCGGGGGTTGGCTGGCGCGGTTCGTGAAGAGGTACGCCAAAGTGCACAGCGCGCCGCGCGAGGCGGCACGCGACTTCGCGGGTGACGCGTCTTCGCGGGTGACGCGGCGGCCGGGCGATCGGCTGGAGGCCGATCGCCCGCCCCTCGTTCCAGCAGGTGTCAGCGCGCCTCGTTCGCGGGCCAGGCGCGTGGGTAGGGCACGCGCATCGTCTCGGGCGCCACAGGGGTGTGGTCGGCGGCGGCCCGGATGCGTCCGTCGCGCAGGACGATGGCACCGCTGCGGAGCATGGTCGTGACCAGTTCGGTGGCGAGGGCCTCGGGGGTTACGGCCAGGAGGTGGGCGGCGTCGGTCAGCCAGGCGCGGGCGTGGAGATACGGCTCGACCTCGTCGGATCCCGTCGCGGATCATCAGGGCGAAGGCGAAGATCCGGCGGGCGCCGTACCAGATGGTTCCGGCGGGGTCGTCGATGAGTCGCTGAGCCCGGCGAAGGGCGGCGGAGAACGCGGCTGCGGGGTCGGTGGGTATCGGGCCGTGGGAGGGGAGGATCAGGCGGGGGTCGAGGTCGGCCATCCGTTTGAGGGAGGCGAGCGCGGTGGTCGCCGCGCCGGGGCCGTCGAGGGCGAGGTTGACCCAGCCGACGTCGTAGTCCGACAGCGCGTCCCCGACGACGAGGATCCGCTCCTCTGGCTGCCACAGCGCGAGATGGCCCGGAGTGTGGCCGGGGGTGCGGACGGCCTGCCAGTCGGTGTCGCCCAGCTGTAGGACCTGGCCGTCGTCGAGCGGGACGTTCACGGTGTACGGGGCGACGGGTTGGTCGAGGTACTCGGCCCCGCAACAGCCGGGATCCCGACGGGTGATGGCGTCGGCCTCCGGTGTTCCGGCGGCGATGGTGGCGCCTTGGGCCTGGAGGAGGGCGTTACCGCCGACGTGATCGGAGTGCCAGTGGGTGTTGACGACCAGGTCGATGGGGCCGGCGTGTGCGCGGGCCCAGGCGGCGGTCTCGTCGGCGTGGCCGACGAAGCCGGTGTCGACCAGGGCCGGTTGCCGTCCCGGCAGCAGGAGGGTGTTGGCGTCAGGGAAGGGCCGCTGCCACCACGTCAGCCAGGACGGCAGGATCGCGTTGGAGGGCTGAGGGCTCATGCGGCGGGCCGGTTGACGCGGATCAGGGTCTGCTGGCCGTTGGCGACGAGCTTGCGGGCGCCGTCGACCTGGACGCCGTAGACCTCCAGTTGACAGACGGTCAGGGTGCGTCCGGTTTTGAGGACGGTGCCGATGGCTTCGAGGTGGTCGCCGGCGGCGGGTGCGAGGAGGTTGATCTTGTACTCGACGGTGAGGACCTCGGATTCGTCGTCGAACAGGGTGAGCGCGGCGTAGCCGCCGGCGGTGTCGGCGATGGCGCTGGTGGCGCCGGCGTGGATGTAGCCGTGCTGTTGTGTCACCTCGGGGCGGGCCTGGAGCACGATGTGGACCCGGCCGGGCCTGATGTGAGTGATCCGTGCGCCGAGGTGGGACATCAGGCCCTGCTGGTCGAAGCTGTCCTGGATGCGCTTGCGCACCGCGGGGCTCGCCTGTTCCTGCTGGTCTTCCACGTGCGTGCGCTCCTTCGGATCCGGGTCGGGTGGAGCGGGACGGGTTCCTCAGCCGGCCAGTCGTTCCACCAGCAGGAAGATACCGATGGCGATCATCATGGCACCGCTGATCCGGGTGACGATGCGGGCGGCGGAGGGGCGGGTGCTCAGGACCGTCCGTGCCAGGACGCCGACGGCGAGGTAGACGACTGTGCACGCGGTCAGATGCACCGTGCTGAGGAGGCCGGTCTGCGCGGTGACCGGCCAGCCCGTGGCAGGGTGGATGAACTGCGGAAACAGCGAGAAGTACAGCAGGAGTGCCTTCGGGTTCAAGCCGCTGATCCCGGCCCCCTTGAGCATGACCCGCAACCGGGAGGTGTCCGTGCTTTCTCCGGCGGCTGTCGGCACGGCCGGCTGTCGCAGGACGCCCCAGCCCAGCCACAGCAGGTAGCCGGCGCCCGCCACGGTCAGGGCGGTGAGCGCGGCCGGGGAGCTCGCCACGATGACTGCCAGGCCCGCGACGGCCACGAGCGCGTAGGCCGCGTGGCCGGCGATCAGGCCGGTGACGGCCGGGACGATCGAACGTCTCCGCAGGCCGGCGGAGATCGCGTAGGCCCAGTCCGCACCTGGCGTGAAGACCAGCAGCAGGTCCACAGCCAGGAAGGCCGCCAGCGTCGTCGTATTCATCGTTCGTTCCCTCTCGCATGTCTTGCTCTGGAGGGAAGGCTAGGCCGGAATTGCCCGAAGATGTTTGCGTATTTACCTCATGATCGCGAGATGTGAGGGAGAATCTCCTTCGTGGATGCCTTGGATCGGAAGATTCTTGCTGAGCTGCAGCTCGATGGCCGCCTGACGGTGACCGAGCTGGCCGCTCGTGTACAGCTGAGCGTCTCGCCCTGCCACCGTCGACTGCGCGACCTCGAACGTGAGGGAGCGATCCGCGGCTACCGGGCCGTCGTCGATCCGTCCGCCGTCGGCCTCAACTTCGAGGCCCTCGTCTTCGCCACCCTGCGCTGGGAAACTCCCGACACCGTCACCGCCTTCGAAGAGGCCGTGTCCGCCGTCCCCCACGTGCTGCAGGCGCAGCGCCTGTTCGGCGAGCCGGACTACCTCCTGCGCGTGGCCACCAGCGACCTTGCCGCCTTTCAGCAGCTCTACGACCAGCAGTTGGCCCGGCTTCCCGGAGTCCAGCGCCTGACCTCCACCCTCGTCATGAAGAACGTCATCGACGACCGGCCGTTGCCCGAGTAGCCGAACGCCTGAGGGTCAATTCCGCGGCGGGCGGCCCGGGTAGGCGGAGAGCCCCGGGGTGCCGGACCAGGATCACGCAGCCGCCGATCGCAACCGGCCTTACGGCGAGGCAGCGTCCGTACGGGTTCACCGTGCCCGGGATCGTCTGCTTCGCCGCGGCGTCTACCGCCGTTCCCCGGCGGGACCGCACCTTCTGACATCCTGTCCGGTCTGCTGGGCGTGCCCGATCCGCGCGAAGAAGCGGGACGTCGTGCGAGTTCCCCGCGACCGTGTTACTCCGACGACGGAACGGTGACCCCGCGGCGCGGCCCTGGGGTCCCTGACGGCGAGAGGAGGTTGCGGGCGAACACGTCCAGCGCTTCCGTGACCTCCCTCAACCGGTGCGCCTCGTCGGATCCGAGGACGGCGGTGAGTGCTTCGTCGATGCCGGCGGCGCGGACCCGCGCCACGCGCTCGGACTCCTCGGCGGCCTGACGCACCAACAGCCGGCGCCGGTCGGCGGGATCCGGGGTCCTCGCCTCGAAGCCTCGTCCAGCGGGACACCGTCAAGGTCGGCACGGCGCGGCTCGTCGAGAAGATCAGGCGCGAAAAGCCACCCACGTCGGAACCCGGCGGGGAAGCGGAGGTTCTCCAGGTGGTCTGCCGATGGCTCGGTCCAACCTCGTAGCACCACCCGCGTGA
Organism: Streptomyces sp. RPA4-2; assembly: GCF_012273515.2. Lineage (NCBI taxonomy): Bacteria > Bacillati > Actinomycetota > Actinomycetes > Kitasatosporales > Streptomycetaceae > Streptomyces > Streptomyces sp. RPA4-2. The sequence goes on along the minus strand of NZ_CP050975.2, from coordinate 9,150,138 downwards.
ACCCCACCGCTCGCCGTGTCCACGCAAAGGTCGCGACCACCTTCGGCCATGCTCGATCTTCCAGAACTGCGCCAACGCCGCAGCGGACACTGAGCGTGACGTCTGGGCTGGTCATCGTTGCGCCCATGGCGGCCAGTGACCTATGCCCAGGCGCTACCTCCGACTGCCGTGACCTCAGCCGTCAAAGATCTCTAGCGGCGTACCTTGAACCTCAGGTGCAGCACCCTGTCGCCCTGGATGACCACGTGTGGATCCTCCAGCAGATGCTGCTCGTCGATGCCGCCGAAGTAGCGTCTGCCCGACCCGAACACCACCGGGACCACGTCCATCGCCACCTCGTCCACGAGACCGGCCGCGAGGATTTGGGCGCCCGCTTCGCCGGCATTCACCGCGACGATCCGCTCCCCGGCGAGTTCCCGGGCCTTGTCGATCGCAGCCACCACTCCATCGACGAAATGGTAAGACGCCTCGGGGTGCCACCCCTCGGGCTTGGGCCGACCGGACACCACGACCACGTGATCGCCCGCGGGTGGCTTGCCCTCCCAGCCGTTCACCTGGTCGAACAGGTTACGGCCCATCACAATCGTGCCGATCGACTCCCACGTCGACCGGACGTAGTCCGCCGACGCACGCGAGACCTTGATGCCGTCGCCGGCTCCGGAATGGTCGTACTCCTCGTCCCCGCCAACGACGATCGGGACGTCCCCGCTGAAGTACCACTCATGAAGAGGCCCCACCCCGCCGTTCGCGTCGGCGATGAAACCGTCCACCGACACCACACTGTGCATGATCACCGTGCCCACGGGCCCTCCTCAGAGTCTCCTTGCGCGTTCGCCACAATCCTTTCGCGTCGAGGGGATCCGGGCATGTAAGAAATCAATCGGCAGGCATCGGGCCGAAGTCCTGCGGGCCTCTCCGCTCGGTGGCGAATCGACGCTGCCGGGCCAGGTATTCCGTCGGAGTGTGGCCAGTGAAGTCTTTGAACTCCCTGCTGAAGTGGGCGTGGTCGAAGTACCCCGCCGTTTGGGCGAGCTGCGACCAGTCGACCGGGCGCAGGGCATCCACGCCCACGATCAGCCGCGCAAAGCGGTAGATCCGTGCCACCCGCTTGGGGGTGACACCGACATGTGCCTTGAACAGGCTGGCCAGGTGATTGCCACTCACCCCGGCGGCCTCGGCCAACGAACCGACCGGGATCGTGCCGTGCGAGGTCTCCAGACGCCTGCCTGTGTGCTGGACCAGGTCGAGACCGCGGGCCGGGGCTTCGACGAGCCGCGACCGCAGCTCCTCTTCCAGCACCCGCAATGTCTCGGCCGCCGACGCGACGTCGCCGACCCGGTTTCGAATCCGGTCCCCAGAGCGTTGCCAGACGGCGTCGACCGGCGCCCACCGGTTACGCAGTTCGGCGGCCGGCATGTCGACGAACGGCGACATCCCCCAGGGTTTGAAGTGCACCCCGACGAGCCGCACATGCTCGGGGTACTCAAAGAGGAAGCGCCTGGTCCACACGCCCATGAACCACCCCTCGGTGAACACAGCCGGCGCCACCGAACGGTCGGAGTCCCACAGACGGACAGGTCCGCCCAGGTGAAGGAACAAGTGGGCCGAAGGCATCGGCGGGACGTTCATCAGCCGGTGGCGCGGCACCCCGGTCAGACAGTAGATGTCGTCGATGAACCGGTCGAGCGGCGGAGCGGGCACCCGGCCGACGTATTCCATGGACCCAGTGTGGCCGCCCGAGCGGTCGGTTCGCGAGGGTGGTGTCGTCGGCCCTGCCATCGATCGTCTCCCTGCTGAACCCCGGCCCCTGAAGATCTCTGGAGGCCTGGTCGTTCGGGCTGCCTGAACTGCCGCAGCAGGCCTACTGGTAGCAGTTGCCGCTGCACAGCATGGAGACGGTGCCGCTCTCACCGGAAACCGCTGCAGCGGCAGGGATCCTGTGCGAGTCCCACGGCGTCGGCGCAGCAACGGCCGGCGTCCCGAGGGCGGCGAAGGCCGCGACGGCCATGAGAGCGGCAGCAAGGGCACGCTTGGGCATACGCATTCGGAACTTCTCGAACGATCCCGGTGGCTCAGCTACTTGCATCCGGCTGGACGCGAGACCAGTCTCACCATGCCGACTCCGCTCTGAGTAGCTCTTCCATGAGGTTCGAAACGTTCCGAGGCCTCCACGCCTCGGCTGCAGGCCGTCCCACCGCTCGGCTCTCACCGCGGCGTTCCCCTTTACGGCGTGAGCGGGGTCCTCTGCGGCCGCCTCACCAGGGGACACCTCCACGTCGTCGCCCAGCCTGACCACGCCGTGCCCTACGGCCACCCTGGTCCGGCCGCGTTCCTCGCCTCGCCGATGATCCGACGTCTCGCCAGCTTCCGCATCTTTGACCTCGATGAGTTGATGCGGTGACTTGGTCCGGGCCCACAGACCGCGCCCGGTCGCCCCGGTCCCGCCCTCCCGTGACCAGCGAGCGGACCCAGGCCGCCGGGCAGTGGCCTTTCCCCGAGCGCCACTGCCCGGCCCACACAACGACAGCACCGTCGTACGCCTACTGGACTCCGGTAAGGCGCCTTGAGCTCCAGGAACCTGCCCCTTCGCCGCTACATGCTGGGCGTTGTGGACGACGTTGGCCGACCTTGTCCCGAAGACGCCGGAACCGGTGGGCAGGGGCGGGCGGGTGTGGGAGACCTGATGTGACGGGCCGCAGGAGGCGGCCTCATGGGCAGGCCGCGGGGAGGCCGGGCGTGGGAGAGATCGTGCAGGGGCTGGAGCGTGCGTTGCGCACCCACCCGTCCCCTCGAGCACCGAGGCCCGTCTGCGGGTCCTGCTCGTAGCACACCGGAATTCCACCAGGAGCGTCGCCGCCGTGCTGGGAGTGTCGCAGCGCACCGTGCAGCGATGGGTGACGAAGAGGCCCGGAGCGCGGCGCCCGCCGGGTCCGCTGCAGGTCCGGGCTATTGAGAGGCGGCAGCAGAGCTGGGGAATCGTCGCCGACATGCCGGGAGGTGTTGAACTCGTCGACCGGGCAGACGAGTCGGACTACGAACTCGGCCTCGATCTCGATCTCGACTGCCTTGCGGGCCTGCAGGAGCCGGTGGAAGCCCTTGAAGATCGGCACATGCCCGCGCCGGGTGAACGTCGCCCGATCCTTCACCGCCAGGTCACCGACCATGCAGGCCCGACGGGAGCGCTTCGCCGGTCCCGTTGGTCTTCCGCCTCAGCACTCTCACGCTGTGCACGGCCGGGACGGGGCATTGCGCGCCGTCGAGTCCGCGCTGGCCATCCGTTCGTCCACGGGCGCTTTCCCCACCCCGGCCGCTTCCCTCAACACCGACACCGACAGCTGGAACAGGTACGCGAACGAGTCCTGCTCGCTCCGTAGTCACGTTGTCAGTGCCTGATGCGAGGATCAGGTCGACCTTACGCAAGGAGATCAGCATGGGCACCTGGGACATCGGTCCCTTCGGCAACGAGACAGCTGCGGGCTTCGCCAACGCTCTCGACGACGCCGAGCCCGAGGCATGTGAAGCTCTGATCCGAGGCGTCCTCGTCCGGACGGTCGTCGCCGCGGGCTATCTCACGGAAGCGGACGAGGCGGTGGCCGCCCCCGCACTCATCGCGGCGCAATGCCCGGGAGGCCAAACTGTCGTCGCCACGCCCTGCGGCCCGGAAACGCCTATCCCCGTGTTCCCTTCCGACCTTCGGACGCTCGCTGACAAAACCCTCGCCCGCATCGCCGGCGACGAAGCTGGGCCGGCCTCGAAGTGGGTCGACCCGGAGGACTGGAAGCAGTGGCAGGCCATACTCACACGCCGCCTTCGCGCAGCGCTTGTCCCGCCGCCCCCCTTCCATCGCTCTCTTCGACGTCCAGCCATAACGAAGCGTCACTCCGCACGGAAATTGAGCCAGAGCCCGAGAAGGGGCTGCATATGCTCACGACTTCGAGAGGCGTTCAGTCAGCCGCGGCCGAGCCTCCCGACTGCTCACCAACCAGCCTTTATCAAAACTACAGGTGCTGACACATCCACGTCAAAAAATCAATACCGACAAACCGGTACAGCTCAACAGGTCTACGTGGGCGGGTGTCCTGAAGAGAGGGGCGGGTCGGGAAGCCCGCGATGTTCGGAGGCGATGCTGCCACCTTCGCCTTTCCCACGAGGATTTGCCGCCCGGGTCCCGTGTCTGGGATCTTGTCCGAGGCGGCGATCTCGAGCAACGCGCGCAGTCGCGGCGCACTCACTCCGGCCCCAACTCAGGCCTGGTGGTGGAGTCGTGGCCGAGCCAGGAGCGTCGGATCTGGCGGATCTTCGGACTGTCCATGGCCATACTAAGAAGGAGAAATAGCGTGAACACCGAAAAAGTTACCGCTCGACGTCTTACGAGCGACGAGGTTGCAGAATTGGGCCTCCAGGAGGAGATTTTCGTCTCGGCAGAGCTGGACGACCTTTCTCTCGACTGCTTCGCTCCGGCTTTCCTCACGAAGCCGGGAAAGTATTTTGATGGAGGATCCTTCATCGCAAGGACAATTTTCGGCAAGGAAATTCATGTTCTCCCGGACAATTCCGAAGAGCGCGGGATCTGGGTTGCCGACGAAGCCGGGGAGGAAATCGAGGTTCTCCAGAGTGCCGGCGTCCTCCTGAACCTCGCGCTCTTCGTGCCCAACGGGAACAAGGAATCTCTGGAGTCGCTCTACACCGCCGCGAGGGAAGCGTTCGGCGCGGGAATCGTCCAGCGCTGGAACGAGGAAGTCGTGGCGGTGCCGGACGTCAAGGTCGACCTGTTCGAAGAGCCGGCCCGCGGTCGGAAGAACACGAGCGGCCAGAACCGCGACCGCCGCGCCTTGGACATCTACCCCACCCGAGTGCGGTTCATGGAGCCCAGCACCGGCTGGAAGTTCATCGTCGAACCGCACCACGAGCCCATCGACGACACACCGACGATCTGAGCCGACAGCAGCCCGCAGAACGCACGCCGACGGCTGCTGTCTCTCACCGCGCGACTTCAGCACACAGCCTGACCCGATCGGGACGAGACGGGGCGGGGCGGGGTGGCGGCACCCCGCCCCGCCCCCGCGCGACCCGCACATATTGCGGAGCTCTTTCGCGTATGCGCCGATCAGGCGCGCCGGCCTCGTGCGGGAGCAGGGTGTGGGCCGCTGATATCTCCGACAGCAAGGAGTGTTTCTTCTGATGACCGCACAGTCCGCACGCCCTGAACGCAGCGGTCCGGAGACCGCCTCGGTCATGGATGTCTCACCGTTCAAACCTTCTCTCGTCAAAGCGGTGTTCAGGGACGTGACCCCGATGCACGTCTCTCGGTCGGCCGCGTGGGCCGCCGCGTCGGTGACGCGGACAGTGCTGACGGAGATCATCGACGGCGCGAGGAGAGCGGCGGCGGCGGAGGCCCGGAAGAAGCTGATTCCCGGGGACCTTCTCTCGGCGATCGACCGGAACGTCGAGCTGGAGGTGGGGGGCAAGTGGTACGACCACAGCCCGACGTTTCAGGGCCTGACCGGTGTCCTGTACGACGCCGAGGGTGTCATCGTGCCTTCTCGTAAGCGCAGCAGGTCGCGCAAACCGAGCGCTGTGGTCGGCGCCCACAGGTTCGAGGCCGGGGTCAAGAAGCTGCTACGGAGCCAGAGGGCGACGGCCGTCCGGGCGATGGTCCGCGACCTCGACGGAATCGCGAGCGTGTTCCTGACGGACCTCGCCCGGGACGCGGCCATGGTCGTCCGCGAGGGCGGGGGCAAACGGTTCGGTTCGGTCACCCCAGTGATGTCTGGCGAACCGGCCCCACCCCCGTTCCCCAGGGATTCTTCCCTCCCGGCCCTGTCCGCCCGCAGGGGGGACAGGGCCGGGAGATCGGCAGGGACGACATCCTGGCCGCCACCACGATGCAGTTGTTCGGCGGCAACCTCAGACAGCAAGCCCTCACCGACGCAACGCAGGGATGGTTCCTGACCACCTGACGGGCCGCAGAGCCTCCCCATCTGCTCCCCTCGCGTGCCCGCATACCAGCCCCTCCCAGTTCCGGGGCGCTCCAGCGGACGTAGACGCCTCCGGCGTACTCACCCACGCTGTCGGCCTCCACCCAGACGCCGGGTCTTCTCCAAGCCTTGACGCTCGAGATTGGCGGCAGGGCCAACACCGTCGAGTTCCTCCAACAGCACCATCATCGAGACCGACAGCACCCCCAACGACCTGATCAAGCCCGAGGTTGTCAACCAGCAGGTGCGCAAGACGGCCGACGGCTCTGCCGGCCCCGGCCCGGCGCCGGCGGCGCAACGCACGGTCGTCCGCCGCTCCGAGCGTCGCGGCCGATCGTGACCGAACCTCCCCGAGCACAGCGGCGTCGGCTCCTCGAGGACGCTCGCCGGGAACTCGTGGACCACCTGCGGCGGACCATCAGTCCGCAGATGGGTCCAGAGCCGGCCCAGGACATCCTGGAACAGGCCAGGGTCTGGGGTCCGACGCCGGCGCTGGAGCTGGCCGCCCACCTGGACAAGCGACCGAGCACCTTCACCGCGCCCGCAGCGAATTGCCCAGCATCCCTGGTCCGACTGCTGTGCACACTGGACGAGTTGGGCCTGGCCTTGTTCACGGATAGCGGTTCTGGCTCAACTTGTGTGGCGTGGGTAGCCGGTCGACGGCCTCGTCGCGGACGTCAAGCACGGTCTGCTGGGGCCGGGACTGTGACTCAGAACGGATGGGACGCCTGCCCGGTGCCAAATCGGCATGCCTAACGTAGCCACTCGATGCGATCATGCAGTCCGCCGACAGAGCGGGGAAAGCGTATGGCCGGCCTGACAGTGACGGTGTGTCTGCCGCCCGAAGCCGCGGACGACATCGACGAGGCCCTCACGACGGCCCTCGCGCCATTTGACCAGGACAGTGACAACCCCGTGGACCGCGGCATGTGGGATTCACGCCGCATCCTCGGCGGCAGCAACGGCAGGGGGTTCGCGGTCGTCCGCGGATACGAGGACGACCCCAGGCTGATTCACGACGAGCCCACCTATAACGGCCTCCCCGCTCCCAGCGCTCCAGGAGTCTGTGCCGGAGGACCGCGTGCCCTGCTCGACTTCTCACGGCCGCAAGCCGCTCCCGAACGCGTGACAGCCGCAGGCTGGGATTTGTGGCAGCAACTGTCCGCGGTCCACCTGCCGGCACTGCCCCTGTCGTTCTTCGAGGAGCGTTGGAAAAAAGACCAGCACGCGTTCCCGGGCGGCCCCTGGGCCAACGGCATGCTGGCCGCCTACCGGGCCCAGCCCCTGATCAAGGCCTACATCCATCACTCCTGGAGCCTCTGGCTGGGATATCCAGACTCCCCGATCAGCAGGGAGCATCCCATCATCGGCTTCCGCGGCAGCCGCGCCGACTACATCCGTGAGTACTCCTGGGTTCCGCACAACACGGACGTACTCACCGTGGACGGCTGGTGGCGCGAAAGCAACGGAAGCGCCCTTCACGCGTACTGCCACCCGAAGTCGTGTCCCCACCAACCCCCCAGGCCCACTGTCTGGCCGGGCAGCGAGGCATACCTGTCACAGCAGCCCCACGACACCATCCTGGTACGACTCCACTGCCACTGCTGACATCACACAAAAGCTGTGCCAGAGCCCGGATAGCGACAGCGATTGTTCACGGGTTTGGGAGCCACCCCGATCCACGGTCGGGTGATGTTCACGAGTTTTCACAGCACTGCGGTTCTTGCCGAGGCAGCATCGGGATGCTCCTGGTGAAAGGTGCTGGTCATGCCGGTCCTGACCGAGCGTGAGGAGAAGAACAGCGTCGCGATCGCCTCCAACGAGTCCTTCGGCGGCTGGACCAAGACCTTCACCGACCCCCGCCTCTGCGCGGCCATCGTCGACCGCCTGACCTTCAACGGAACCATCATCGAGACCGGCACCTACTCCTACCGCCTCGCCAGCACCCGAGCCCGAGCCGAACACGCAGAAGCGGGCTGATCAACCGCTTCAACGCCTGGCCGGCAACCGTTGGAGACCGGCCAGGCCGACGTCATCCGAGCGGGACCCGCCCTGCGGCCAGGGGCCCGGCATCCAGATGAGCTGCGATGCGCGCGACGGTCCGGGCGTTGTCCTCGAACAGATGCGCCTGCATGCCCGCCGCCTGGGCGGCCTCAATGTTGACCGCGACGTCGTCGATGAACAGGCAGTTCTCCGGCCGCACGTCCAAGCTGGCGCATGCGGCCTCGAAGGCACGCAGGTCGGGCTTCTCGATGCCGATCTCGTGCGAGTAGAGGATCTGCTCCACCAGCTCGTCGAAGTGATAAAGCGACGTCTCCCGCTCCCTGGCGCCCACGAAGCTGTTGCTCAGGATGCCCAGCCTGCAGCTTCCGCGCAGCCCTCGCACATAGTCGATCAACTCCTCGTTCGGCGTCCCCAGATACTCCGCCCAGAGATCAGCCATGAAGGCTTCAACCTGGGGAGTGGCAAGACCCAAACGGGCCGCCACCTGCTCGTGCACCTCGCGCTCGCTGATACTCCCGACACTCCCAGCCCGCCACACGTCGCGCATCCGCTCATGGACAGTGCCCAGTGGCAGCTCCAACCGCTCCTCCCACCGTTGCACGCATCCCGTTTCCGGCGTGATCTCCAGCACGCCACCGATGTCGAGAATGACGCAGGTCGCGGTCACGCGAACTCCCCCTCTTCGTCCTGGACCAGCGAGCACAGATCGCCCTCTCATGTGATCGACAGAGACACTGTCGTCTCTCCCTCTGGGGCAAGGTCAAGCGATCTTCGAAGCTTGTGACAGCCCTGTCGCAAGCCGCCGACCCGGCTCGCCTCAATCAGCAGGTGCCTTCAAAACTCGTGACGATCCGCGAAGCCGTCGACCGGACGCTGCTGTCCAAACTCGTCAACAAACGCTGTCGCAAGAAGTGATCGAAGCCATGGGCCACGGCGAAGTCGTCACATTGCCGGTCTGCGTGGTCTGCGGCCGCACCGGCCGACTACCCAGCCGCACCAAGGAGGGTGACCGCTGCTGCACTTACTGCTACACGCGCCTCAATCCGCAGCCCTGCGCGCGTTGCGCAGTAGTCCGGCCGATCGCAGCCCGCCGCCCGGAGGGAGGGATCTGCCGAAGCTGTCAGGCGACGGACGCCCACTACTTGAGGCAGTGCGCGGACTGCGGCCGCATGCGTGCCCCACATACTCGACGGGCCGACGGCGGCATCCTTTGCCAGACCTGCGCACAACGTCCACCGAGCGTGTGCTGCCGCTGCGGGCAGGTGCGTCCTGTTCATGCCCGTAGTGATGACGGCCCGGTCTGTCGCGCCTGCTACCAAGGCTCTCGTCGGCACTGCGGTCTCTGCGGCGAGATCGCTCCGATCGCGTTACGCGCCACCGCCGAACGTCCAGAAACCTGCCAGCGGTGCTACCGCAACAAGAAGGAATGTCTGCGGACGCGTCCGCGACGGCAGGAAACTGCCCAGCGGCGGCTTCCGCTGCACCAGTTGTCGCCCCCGGACGATGCGTACCTGCGCACTCTGCGGCCGCCACCGGCCGATCACGTCGAACTGGCCCCTCGGCTCGGTATGCACTCCCTGCTACGACCACCACACCCTCAACCCGCACGCCTGCCCGAGCTGCGGCACCATGCGGGTTCTGGTCGGCCGCGCCAAAGACGGATCCCAAGTCTGCGGCCCCTGCGTCGGTTCAGAACTGAGGCAGCCGCCCACCACCAGCACGAGAACCCATGAGCCCTGCCACACCAGCACCGTTGATCAGAGGTTTTCAAGATGGTGGATCTTCGCTCTGGCCGCCTGCCTGCCCGGCGGTGTGGTGCTTCTTCTCCGTCGCGGTGCCTGTCGGAGCTCGACGCCGGGCGGGTCGCCGACTGTCAGTCGATGCCTTCGACGATGCGGAAGTCGCGCTCGACGCCGTCGGACAGGGCGACCAGCGCCTCCTGGTAGGCCTCGCTCTCGCGTGCCGCGAGGGCCTGTTCAAAGCTGTCGAACTCGATCACGATGGTGCGCTCGGCGATTCCGGCGTCGTGTGCGACGACCCGGCCGCCTCGGATGAGGAGCCGCCCGCCCCCGGCCTGGACGGCCGGACCGGCCAGTTTGTTGTAGGCAGCCAGCTTCTCAGGGTCTGAGATGGTGCGGTAGGAACTGACCCAGTAGCCCTTGGGCACGAAACCTCCAGTATTCGAAGAGCACATCTGACTTCGTATTCGCAATTCGGTTCTATCGAACCTGACGGCGGGTCGCCGGGATGATCCGGAGCACGAGCTGGTCGGCTCCGACCCTGCGGTCGACCGTCGCAGGATCCTCCCGAATGTCGGATCGTGCAGTCGCGTCGCCATTGCGACGCTGGGAGTCTGCGATTCGACCGAGGCTGCCGACTCGGCCTCTCAAGATGGGGAGATGCTCAGGAGCATGCTCAGATCCACGGCCGGCGCGCTGTGGGTCAGCGCGCCGACGGAGACGGCGTCGACACCGGTTTCCGCGACGGCGCGCAAGTCGTCCAAGGTGATCGTGCCCGAGGCCTCCAGCTCGATGCCGGAGTCGGGGGCCAGTTCGCGTCGAAGGCGGACGGCTTCGGCCAGTTGCGGCACGGTCATGTTGTCGAGCATGATCCATGACGGCTCGGCCTGCAGCGCTTCACGGGCTTGGGCGAGCGTGGCCACCTCCACCTCGATGGCCATGGTCCTGCCCTCCGACGCCATGTTCTTACGGACGCTGTCGATGGCGGCGGTGACGCCGCCGGCGGCCGCGATGTGGTTCTCCTTGAGGAGCACCATGGCACCGAGGTCCAGCCGATGATTGTGCCCTCCGCCCGCGGCGACCGCGTACTTGTCCAGCAACCGAAGTCCAGGGGCGGTCTTGCGGGTATCCAGGACGCGGACAGGCAGATCGCGCACGGCGGCCACATACCGATCGGTGAGTGTGGCGATGCCGCAAAGCCGCTGGAGGAGGTTCAGCACCGTCCGTTCGCCGGTGATGATCTGGTGTGCCGGGCCGGATATCCTCGCCAGGACATCGTCGGCCTCAAGTCGAGTGCCGTCGGGCACCGATTCGTCGATCCGTGTTTCGCCGCCGATACGGGCGTAAACCTCGGCAGCCAGGGGCATCCCGGCAGCCAGGCCCGGTTGGCGGGTGATGATGACTGCCGTCGCCCATTGTCGCGGCGCGACGCTCCATCGAGTGGTGACGTCATCAGCGGCCGCATCTTCGGATAGCGCGAGTGTCACGACGTTGCGGGCTGCCATGTGAGGGAACTGCATGCGGGGTCCTTGGCTTCCGGTTCGATCGGATGGGGCGTGCCGGTGATCGCGGATCAGGCGGTTGCCGGTGCCGAAGGCGCACAGGCGTCCTCGGCACCGACAGCGCCGATCCCGGCGGCATCTGTGGCAAGGGCTCGGCGTTGACGGCCGATCACGGCGTAGTGGTACGACTGGTACCTCCTGCCGGCTCCTCGATCGGGTCGGTCTCGGGCGAGCGGCGGGCGAGGGCGAGGCTGGTCAGGGTCGTGATCGCCATCGCGGCGATGCCGACCAGCGCTGCCGTGGTGTAGGCGCCATCGCTCGGGAAGAGGTGGTCGGTGTCGGTGCCTGCGGCCAGCACCAGGCCGCCTATGGCGCTGCCCAGGGAGTACCCGACGCTTCGGACGACATAGTTGAAGCTCATGGCGCTCGACGTCTCGCTCTTGGGCGTGACGGCCAGGATGACGCCGGGCATGGCGGCCGAGAAGCTGCCGACGCCGAAGCCCAGCACGCCCATTGCCACGAACAGTTCGGCCAGGTTCGACCGGGCCGCCACGAAGAGGACGAATCCACAACCGACGACGACGGCGCTGCCGGCCAAGAGCAAGGGGGCGTCGATCCGCATCCGAACCCGAGGCGTGAGCTTGCCTGCGACGAACCCCAGCACAGAGAACGGAACGAGGACCAGCCCGGCGACGAAGGTGGTCAGCCCGAAGCCGTAGCCGGCGCTGTGCGGTGTCTGCGCGTACCGGGTGATGAGCGTGAGCAGGAGGTACATGCCGATCCCGCCGACGAACATGGCGATATTCGCCCCGGCGACCGCCGGGCGCCGTACCGCCCGGACATCGACCAGGGGCGTCTCACTGCGCAGCTCGGAGGCGGTCCAGGCGCAGAGCAAGAGCACGGCAACGAGGGCGAGGACCACCGCCACGGCGAGCTGATGGCTCCATAGACTCGTCTCGCTTGCGAGGAACAGGACGAGGAACAGTCCACCCGCCAGGACGAGCGCGCCCGTTACGTCCACGTGAGCGGAGCGGCCTTCGGGAGCTACGGGCATGGAGCGCCAGGCGGCCAGGAAGGCAAGAGCGGTGACGAACAGACCGAGGCCATAGGCGGCGCGCACCCCGCCGAACTCGGCGAGCAGGCCGGCGAGGGGGTAACCGACGCCGACCCCGATGATGGAGACCACCGAGATCAGGGCGATCGTGGCCGCGCTGCGCCGCTCGGTTAGATGGTCACGGGCCACGCCCATCATCAGCGCCGTCAGACCGAGCCCGACGCCTTGGGCCGCCCTACCGACAAGCAGCCACGCGAACGGCAGTGGTAACACGGTGAGCGCACTGCCGGCGACGACGACCGCCAGCGTGGCGAGAATCGTGGCTCGTCGGTGTGGGCCGGCTCCGAGCCGGCCGAGGACGGGCGTAGCGACGGCGCCGCTCAGCAGCGCGATGGTCAGCGTCCACTGCGCGCTGTCGAGCGAGACGTGGAACGTGGTCGCCACGCTGGTGATGAGCGGTGCCCCGAGGCTGGCGACTGCCGCCACGACCAGGGCGATGAACATCAAGGAGGGGACCAGCAGCCGCGCCTCGGAGTGCTCCCGGGTAGTGCTCACCGGTTGCTTCCGGTCGTGCTGGGGAGGAAGTCGGCGAAGCGAGGCGCGCCGGACTCGTGCGGCACACGCGTGGCGCGCGCGGCGAAGCTGACGGCGTGGTACCACCCGCACAGCAGAAGCAGATCGAGCAGTTGGAGCTCGTCGAAGACCGACACGAGCCGTGTCCACAGCGCGTCATCGATGTCGGAACGCTCGTGCAGCGCGTCGACGGCGAGGATGAGCAGCCGTTCCCGCTCGGACGTCCAGCACTCGTCAGCGGGGCCGCCGTGCACCAGGGATGCCGCCTGCTCGCGGGTGAGCCCGATCCGTTCGGCGAACGTCATCATGTGCACGCCCCACTCGTACTCGCAGCCGCACAGCGCGCATGTCCGGTCGATGGCGATCTCGCGTTCCCTCATGGTCAGGGTCAGCTGTCGGCCCAGCTCATAGCGCCCCCATCCGTGCAGGGCGCCGGCCATCGGGGGGTTTCTGGCGAACATCCGGAACAGTCCGATCGGCGGCACGTCCCCGGGCATCATGCGCGCGAGCAGCGCGCCGGCCTGGTCGGTGTACGGCGGCTCCAGCAGGGCTATTCGCGGCATCGGCGCTCCCGTTGAGGTTGTTTCGAAATTCGAAACACGCATGGATGCTAGTGTTTCGAATAACGAAACGCAAGGAGGGTCATGCCGACACCGCGCCCAGGAACACCGGTTCGTGGATCGACGACCGGCCGTCCGATCATGGCCGCGATGGACCTTTTCGGCCGTCGGTGGGCGCTGCGCATTCTCTGGGAGCTGCGTGCGGGGCCGCTCGGCGCCCGCGCGCTGCTGGCACATTGCGAAGGACTGTCGTCCAGCGTCCTCTACCAGCGGCTTCGCGAACTCACGTCAAGCGGGATCATCGCCGCCTCAGCCGACGGCTACGAGCTCACTCGCCTGGGGACAGCACTCAGTCATGCCCTCCAACCGCTCAACGAATGGGCGATCACCTGGGCGCAGGCGCAAGAACCGAACGATCAAAATCCTGCGGAGGCATGAAGGTGGAGCCGGCGGCGGGCGGAGGAAGCGGACGCCGATGCGGCACAAGGATCACGGCACTGCGATGAGCAGGCACGGTCTGCCCGTCACGATCGTCCGCGCGTGCATGCGCGACGGCCAAGGCGGTAGTCCCACCGCGGTGCTGGACGAGGCGCCGTTGAGTGACGATGGACGCCGTCGTGTGCCGGTTCTGACGGGAACGTCGCACGCGGTCTTCGTGTCGGTGCACGACAGCCGACGGGGCAGTCCGGTCGTTTCCCTCCGCTTCTTCACCGCCGAGGGAGAACTGCCTGCGTGCGGTCATGGGACGGTTGCCGCTCTGGCCTTCCTGGCCGAGCGCGCCGGGGGCCGGGAGTATCGGACCACTGTCCATGCGGCAGGGCGTGTCTTCCCTGGTTGGTCCGTACGGGAGAAGACGCATGTCCATGCCGCCTTCGACCCGGGTCCCGTAGACCTCCGCACGCCCACAGCGATCGAGTGCGACCTTGTCCTGCCCGCACTCGGTGTCACCTCGGGCGTACTCGCTCCTGGTATCCGCGTCGCCTCAGTGGGACGGCCGCGGTTGCTGGTTCCCCTGCCTACGCGGTCCGCTCTCACCACCCTCAGCCCGGACTTCGAACGGCTCCGTGCCGCCTGCGACCGTCTCGGTCTCCTGGGCTGCTACACCTACTCGGTGCCGACGCCCACCGGCCGCGTCGCGGCCCGCATGTTCGCCCCGTCGATCGGCGTCGCGGAAGACATCGCCAACGCCAACAGCACCGCCTGTCTCGCTGCGCACCTGGCCGGCCAGGGCATCAGCGACATCACCGTCGACATGGGTGACTCCCTCGGCAGTCCCTCCACGATCACCGCCACCGCACAGCCTGACGCGTCGGGGCTGCGGGTCCTCTTGGGCGGCGCCGCGGATGTCATACGCAGCATCCGCATGCCATAGCCGGCCCGTAGCTCATCAGCGGCCGGCACGACAGACGATCTCCACCGGCGGCATGGCCGCAGGCCAGAGGCGGTACGGGGGGCCTGGTTCGGGCCGTAGGCAGGTCAGGACGGCGAGCGGAGCCATCCGTAGGTCCTGGCACCCGCCCACCTCCCCAGTCCCCGTCCCGAACTACTCAAGGGGACCAGCGAACGGCACCGAACAGCATGCGTGCAGTTCTCCTGCGCAGTAACCGTCGCAGGTTGGGTCGGCCGCGTGCCGTCACACACCCCACCCCCACGTCTCTCTGACAGACAGTCACTCCCGGCAGCTCTTTCTTCCATAGAGGAACTGCACCCAGTGCGGCCGAACTGCGTGCCGGCCGACGGGACCTGGTACTCGCCCTACGACGACCAGTACCTCGACAGTGCCAAAAAGCTGGAAGTCGACCACCTCCTATCTGCACCTTCGACAGCTTGACCTAGAGTTCTTGCTGGTCAATGCGTCAGCGGTATGCCGCTGGTGGCCACGACGTCGTCAATTGGCCCCGGCATGACGACTCGAAGCGGCCCCGATTCGTGAAGTTCCATGATGGTTCAAGCAGCCCCGTGCCGGCATGGCCCGGTCTCTGCCGGGGCCTGCGAAATCTGCCGCTGCTCAAGTGGGTGCGGCTCGAGCCGCCCGGGTGGGGCCGCCGAACCACGTCGCGGCCAAAAAACGTGTACGCGGGTGAGGGCGGCTACGCCTGGGCTGACGGCCTTGTCCCACCGTGAGCCGATGGGGATCATGACCGGGTGCCGCACCAACAGAAACTCCACGAACTGCTCGCACGCGCCGGACTCACGGTCGTCGAGGACGTGCGCCCGGGCAGCCTGTTCCCGCCGGAAGCCGGCCGGCGGATCGCGCGGGGTATCGCGGCACCGGACGGCGCGGCCCGGGAAGCGCTCGACGCCGCGTGGTGGCGCCGTCTTTGCGATGTCGACGGCGAGTTCCTGGTGGCCGTTCTCGGGCACCGGATCGGCGGCAACGACTCCTGGTGGACTCGGGTCCGGTACGCCGGGAGCGGTGTGCCGGAGTTGACCGGCGACCCCGGGTTCGTGGCGCTCTCCCTCGACGGGCAGGTGTTGCTGGCGGAGGTGTCCGGCGCGTACGGGGATCGGGTGACGGCCCTCGACCGACTGCCGGAGCGGCTGGAGGAGGCCGCCGCGGCCGCCGGGCGCGAGACGGAGGTCGAGCGCGCCGAGGTGTGGGCGGCGGTGCCCGGCCGACGTGCGTGGCCTCTGCACTGGGCCGAGGGGATCGGGTCCAATCCGGCCGCGACGGACGAACTGCTGATCCGACTGCTGGATGTGGAGGTGGGCTTCCTGCACAGCTGCGACCGGCCTGCCGTACTCGACGCCGCGGTGGCGCATCCCGATCCGCAAGTGCGGTCGAGGCCCGCGGACACCTTCCGGCCCAAGCTCACATCCGATCAGTGGGTACGCCTGGTCCGCGCCGAGCCGTCGCCGAGCCGGCGCGTGCTCTGGGCCGAGCATGCCTGCGCCTGGGGTGTCGAACTCCCCGAGGACCTTTACGACGACCTCCTCGCAGGCCCGTCCCGCGCTCAGGCCGCCGAACTCTCGGGGCTCCCCGCACACCGCCTCCCCCGCCTCGCGGCCGACGCCGATCCCCGGGTGCGGGCGACTGCCTGCGCGCGCTGGGAAGACCTCGCCGCGCCGCTGCGGGCGCTACTGCTGGCCGACACCGACGACGCGGTGCGTACGGCGGCGCTGCTCGCCCACCACAACGGCGTCCCCATGCCTCGCGAGGTTTTTGCCGCGCTGCCCGCGCCCCGGCGCGCGCTCGAACAGTGCCGTCTCTCGCCCGAGTTGGAGGCGGAGCTGGTCCGGGACGGGGGCGCGGAGGTACGCCGAGCGCTGGCCGCCAACCCACGGCTCAGTGCACACAGCGTCGCCGTCCTGGCCGAGGACCCATCCGACGACATCCGCTCGGCGGTGGCGCTGCGGCCGGACCTCAACGAGGAGCAGCGTGCCGCGGTGCGCTACGACTTCGCCCCGACGTCGATGTCGCGCACTCTGCCCTGGGTCGAGGGCCTGCACGGTGACGCCGACGCGATGCGGCGCCTCGCCGTATCGTCCCATCCGCTCATCCGCCGAAGTGTTGCCCGTGCCCGGCATCTTCCACCGGACGTCGTGGAGCGTCTGGCGCGGGACGAGGACCGGACGGTCCGCCTATTCCTCGCCGAATCGTGCGATGACGCGCCGGCCGAGATGCTGCTGGGGGTCTGGCGCTGGTGGGACGGCAGCTTCACGCACCCCGACCGACCCCGCAGCCACCCCAACTTCCCCCGTACGGACCTGCTGCGCTACGTCGGCGACCCCGGTGGGCGGATGCGCCGCCTGGCCCTGGACGACCCGGAATCCACGCCTGCCGACGTCGCACGTCTCGCCCGCGACCCAGAAGCCGAGGTGCGCCGCCGTGCGGCCGAGGACAGCAGGCTGTCACCGGCTGACGCGGTGCGGCTGCTGAACGACCCAGCGGCCCACGTCCGCGGCATCGCGATGCGCAATCCGCGGCTGCCGGCCCGCGTCCTTGCCGAGCTGCTGCACGACCGCGACACGGCATGCACAGCGGTCACCAATCCGGCGATCCCGGTCCCCGTCCTGCACCGCATCCTGGCCGCTGCCGCGGCAGCCGTGGGCGCCCGGCGCTGATCACCGCCACCCCGCAGGGCGGCCGTGGCGGTCTGACCCTGAACTCCGGCACACCCCCGCCTGGGCGGCTCGAGTTGGGGTCTGGCACATCACGGAACTTGCGCCAGACCCCGGCAGTTCCCCGTCCGCGGCCGGCTCCTCTCCTTTGAGGAGCTTGTCCATGAGCTCCCGGGAGAGCTCCACCGGCGGAGGATCGGCCCGGACGGTCGACACGACGAAGACCTCGCGCAGTTCAACGCTTTGCTGCGTGCTCTGGTCGATGTCGGGGGTGAGGACCTCCAGATCGAGACGTCCGTACGTCTCCCGGACGCGGCGCGCGTAGGGCACGCGCGCCCGGTCAGCGGCGGCGTCCCGCTGATCCTCGGCGGCGCCGCCCGGGCCGTTTTCCTTGGCCGCTTCCAGGAGCGTGACGAACTGCCGGTGCCGGTTCCGCCACAGCTTCCCGGTCCACCAGAGAAGCGCTGACCGGATCGGAGGGCGGGGCGCAGC
This sequence comes from Streptomyces sp. RPA4-2, assembly GCF_012273515.2. Classification (NCBI taxonomy): domain Bacteria; kingdom Bacillati; phylum Actinomycetota; class Actinomycetes; order Kitasatosporales; family Streptomycetaceae; genus Streptomyces; species Streptomyces sp. RPA4-2. The sequence goes on along the minus strand of NZ_CP050975.2, from coordinate 9,132,174 downwards.
GGACGCATCCGCCGAGGACCGCCGTCACGGCGTCCCAGTCCGGAGGCCCGACGAACTCGCCCTGCAGAAGCCGGTGGACGCCCGACCTGCTCACGGCCCGGGCGCCGACCGCCGGGTTCCGGGCGATCGTCCACTCCAGCTCCGCCGACGCTGGGCGTGCCCGCCGCCCGGTGCACCTCCCTGAGCCAGGCGGCGAACTGCTTGCGTGCCTCGTCTCCCCGCTGCAACGCCGCTCCCTCCCCAGCGTCCCGGAACGTCCCGGGACGCCCCGCGTCCCGGCCTGGGCCGCAGCCTGCGGCAAGAAGGCCCGTATCCCGATCCGACCCGGCTTCCGCCACCGGCCGCCCGGGCGGCGGAAGGTACTCCCGTCACCGACAAACGAACGGAGCACACGATGACGCCGCACGACCTCCTCAACACCCTCGACCCCGTCGGCCTGCTCGCCCTCACCGGCACGGTCATGATGTTCGTGGGGGTGGTGCTGGCGACCATCTGGTCGCGCCACGCCAACCGCCGGCCCGCAGCCCGCACAACCATGAACACTCTCCTCAAGGCGCTGCGCCGGCTCCATCCCCTGTGACGCCCGAACGGCCGACCGACGGATCCGTCCGAGCCTCAGGACATGCTGCCCCGGCACACCGTCCCCGGGGCCGGGGTGCGGCCCGTGCGGAGGTAGCGGTCGACCGTCCCCGTGACGCAGCGGTTCTGCGGGTACGTGCCGTGGCCCTCCTCCTCCGCCGTCAGGAGGACGCCGACACCGTCGCCCAGGGCGCGGGCCATGTGACGGGCGCCGGAGTAGGGGGTGATCGGGTCGCCGGTGCCGCCGACCACCAGAACGGGGGCCGCGCCGTCGGCGTTCACCTGGAGCGTGGCGCGCTCGCCGTCGAACGGCCAGTCGTAGCAGAGGTAGACGCCGGTGGACCAGGCCGCGCCGAAGACGGGTGAGGCGGCTTTGACCCGGGCCTCGTCCCGGTCGAGGCGTTCGAAGCCGGGGCGCAGGCTGGAGTCCGCGCAGGTGATCGCGGTCTGGGCGGCGCGGCTGACGTCGCTCGGGGTCGCCGCGCGGTCGGCGGAGCCGATGTCGTCCGCGCCCTTGCGCAGCGGACGGCCGTCGTTGTGGTCGATCAGCGCGGTGAGGGCCTTGGCGAGCGGCGCCCAGCCGTCCGTGCCGAGGTCGAGATGGTCGCTGACGGCGTACGCGACGTCGTCGGCGTCGAGGTTCCTTCCGGCGCCGGCCGGGGCGGGCTTCTTCGCCAGGCGGTCGGCCAGGCGCGCCATGCGCCGGGCAGCCTCCTCGGGCCCGTCGCCGGTCGGGCAGTGGCGGATACGGGCCGCGCAGTACGCGGCGAACCGGTCGAACGCCGCTTGGACCGCCTTCACCTGCGATACCTGCTCCTCATCGAGGTCCTCGGTCGGATCGACGGACGCTTCGAGGACGAGCCGTCCGACGTGCGACGGGTACATGTGGGCGTAGACCGCGCCGAGCGCCGTTCCGTACGAGACGCCGAAGTAGTGCAGCCGCTCGTCTCCGAGGAGGTAGCGCATCAGGTCGAGGTCGCTCGCGGTGTGCGAGGTGCCGATGTACGGGAGGAGCGCCCCGGAGTGCTCGGCGCAGGCGTCGGCCCCGTCGTAGCCGGTGTCGTCCGCGGTCTTCCCGCATCGCACGGGGATGGTCGCGCCGACGCCGCGCGGGTCGAAGGAGACCAGGTCGTAGCGGTCGAGGAGCGCCTCGTACTGGTTGAGGCGTTCGGGCAGTCCGCTCACGCCGGACACGCCGGGGCCGCCGAAGTTGAGGACGAGCGAGCCGATGCGCCGGGCGTTCGGGCCGGTGGCCTTGCGGCGGATCAGGGCGACGTCGATCGTCCTGCCCTCCGGCTTCCGGTAGTCGAGAGGGGCCTTCATGGTGGCGCAGTCGTAGCCCGTGCGCGCGGTGGACGGCGAGGTGCAGCTGGACCAGTGGAGGTGCTGGCCGGTGGTGAGCGCGGTGGGCAGACCGGCGGGCGGGTTGTTCGCGGTGAACTCCGTACGCGGCTCCGCACTCCGGCCGGGAGCGTCGTACTGGAGCCAGGCGCCGAGGGCCCCGATCGCGGCGAGGACGACCCCGGCGATTATGCGCGCGCCGACCGAGAGGCCCGGTCTGCGGCTTCGTATCGGATGTGCGTCACTCATCGAGATCCCCGCGCTCCCGCCCCTGGACGCCCGCCCCGTGCCCGCATGCCCGTACCCGTGAACGTCCGAACGTCGAATGCGTGCAGGATACAAGCCGCCTCCGACAGCACGGCCGGACGCCCGGCGTGCGATGTCCGGGACGGCGGGCTCGTCACGGCCGGTCAGCCGGTGGCGGACGGGGACACGACTCGACCACCGGTGTACGCGCGCCGACCCACCGCGCCGCCCCCTGCGCATCGACGCAAGCCGCGGCAGCGGGAATCGCCACCTCCACCGGCGCCGAGCAACTCCAGATCCTCAACCGCTACGACGACGGCACCCGCCGTCTCGCCAACACACACGGTCGACCGGACCAACACCGGCTGCACCAGCGCACGGCAGGACCGACTACGTGCAGAACATCGGCTGCTCCCCGTCCGGCGAGACGAACCGGCAGCGTCAAGGTTGTGCCGAGAACAGAAGGTCAGGGATGTCCTGAGCCCTCACACATCACGGCGATGGGTATGCGGGGCCAGGTAGAGGATTGGGTAGTTGTCGCCGGTTGTCGGCGCGTCAGCTGGACCCGGATCTATGAGCCGGATGTAGCGACCTCGACGGTGGGTTCGTCAGACCGCACGTCCGCAAGCTGCTGGTGACGGCCTGGCCGCCCGCCAGAAGTGACTTCCTGGGCGACTGCAGTGAACGTCCGCCGGAACGGACTCGATTACAAGCGTCTGCCCCAGCCCTCCGGGCCCACCTGCACTGGGCACTCATCACCGTGATGACCCGGCGCCGAGGGCGTGTATCGAAAGTTGTCTTCGATGTGAGCGGAGGCTGTTGCGGGGGTGGCGCCCGTCGGCCGCCTTTCCAACACTGGTGACGTACAGGCGACGGGGGGCACAGACATGGCGACGCGCACAGAACCGGCGCAGGCACCGCTACCGGAGCGACGGCCGGAGCTGGACGCGATCCGGATGCTGGTCGTGATCGGGCTGGTCTTCTTCCACTCGGCACTCGTATTCGCTGCCGACGACGACTTCTACGTCAAGAACGCCGAGACCACCGAAGCCATCATGATCATCGCCGGGTTCGGAGTCGTCTGGGCCATGCCGCTGCTGTTCCTCATCTCCGGCCTCGGTGCCTGGCACTCGCTTCAGCGCCGCGGCGCGTGCGGCTTCGCCAGCGAGCGGCTGCTGCGGCTCGGCGTTCCGCTGGTCTTCGCGACCCTCACGCTGAACCCGCTGCCGCAGTGGCTGCGGCTGCGCTCGGCCGACGCCGACTACCACGAGTCGTACCTCGGCTTCCTGCCCCACTTCTACGACGTGCACCTGGAGCCCGAAGAGTTCCCCTTCCTCGTCCAGGGCGAGCACTTCGAGACCGGCCATCTTTGGTTCGTCGTGCTCCTCCTGGCGTTCTCCCTCATGCTGGTGCCGTTCCACCGATGGTTGCCGCGCGAGCGCGTCCGCCGCATCGGCGACCGGGTGGCGGAGGCGACCCTGCACCGGCGGGGCGTCGTGTTCCTGCCGGCCCTCGCCTTCGCGGCGATCTGTGCCTTCGCAGGGCTGGAGGAGGACTACGCAGGCTGGCACCGCTGGTCGTACCTGCTGTTCTTCGTTGCCGGCTTCGCGCTCGCCACCGACGACCGCTTCCGCACCGTGATGCGGCGCGACGCCGGGAGCGCAGCCTGGCTCGGCGCCCTGCTGTTCGCGGCAGCCGGCCCCGGCTTTGCGCTGGCCGATGAGCCCTTCACGGAGATGACCGCCCTGGCCACCGCCTCACGGGCACTGTTCGGTGCTGCCGGATGGTGCCTGGTGGTCGCCATACCAGGCCTCCTCGACCGTCGGCGGCTGGAGCAACCGCGTGCGGCGCCGAACCCGACCCCGACGACGCGTCGGCGCCTCTATGACTATCTCGCCGCGGCTGTGCTGCCGCTGTACGTCCTGCACCAGCCGATCGTGGTCGCCGTCGCATACTTCGTGATCGGCTGGTCTGCGCCGATCTTGGTTGAGTACGCCGTGCTCGTGGTGATCGCCCTCATCCTCACCCTCACCGCGTACGAGCTGCTGGTCCGCCGCACGCGGGCGACCCGCTTCCTGTTCGGGATGCGACCCTAGGGGCGTCTCGAATGTGCCGGTCGCAGCCACTCGTTGACAGCCGCTACAAGGACGGTCGCCTCGTAGCGGACCGCGAGCTTGTCGTACCTCGTGGCCACCGCACGGTGCCTTTTGAGGCGACTGGCACCGCACTCGACCGCGTGCCGAGCCTCGTAGTCCTCCGGGTCGAACTTTGGCGGACGGCCGCCGCGGGAGCCGCGTTTCCATCGGTCGCGGGCCTGGTCGGCCTTGTCCGGGATGGTGCAGCGAATGCCACGTCTGCGCAGGTAGGCGCGGTTCGTGCGGGAGGCGTACGCCTAATAGGCGTTGAGGGCTGGGAGTTGGATCAGCTCTGGGCACCCTGATGCGGCCCAGGACGACCTCGAACCGCGGGAGGTTCCCGCGTTGCCCGGCGGTGATCACGATCGACATGGGCTTCTGCCCCTGCTCGACGGCGAGGTGCAGCTTGGTGGTCAGGCCTCCGCGCGAGCGCCCGAAGCCGTGATCGTCGGACTCGGTGGCGACACCACCGGGCAGCTCCTTCTGCAGGTCCCCCTTTCCGCACTCCGGCGGCGTGCTGGTGGGCCCGGCAGATGGTGGAGTCGATGTTGAGGTCCCAGGTGATCAGGTCCTTCGCATCGGCCCCAGCCTGGAGTTCGGTGAAGATGCGCTGCCAGGTGCCGTTGCGCTGCCAGCGGCGGAACAGGTTGTGCGCCCGGCCCCATGGCCCGTACTCGGAGGGCATGTCCCGCCACGGGATGCCGGTACGGACCGGAAGCGTATGCCGTCGATCAGCTGCCGTCGGATCCATATCGGTGGCCGGCCGGGCCTCTTACCCCTCGGCAACAGCGGCTCCAGCACACCCCATTGTTCATCCGTCAGGTCTCCACGCACCACGAACCAAGATCACCTCACCGCCGAGATCCAATTCCGATACACGCCCTAGTCTTCTGAGTCAGGAATTCTGTTCAGATAGCTGGCGAGGCGTTCGAGGGTCTCGTCTGCGGTCTTGGTCCAGACGTAGGGCTTGGGGTCGGTGTTCCATGTGGCGATCCAGGTTCGGATGTCCTTCTCCAGGGCCTGGACGGATCTGTGGACGCCTCGCCGTATGTGCTTCCGGTTGGCCGGGCTGCGCAAAGGCTCGTCCTCGCTCCGGGCTGAAGCGCCGGCCACAAGCTGCGGCTGGGATGGGCAGCGTGGACCTGCGCCGGCCGGGAACTCATCGGTCCGCCCCGGAGGCCGGCGTACGCGGGACGGGGACCCGGCGCTACGGCCGATGGTCGCCGGTTCCCAGGACCTTCATCTGGGCGGTCACGAGGGCGGTGGGAACCTTCTTGACCCTGTGAGCCTCGGTATCGACCGCGGAGAAGACTGCCACGGTGGAACCCGAGCGGATGACCTGGAAACTCTGGAGCGTCCTGACGGGATCGCTGTCCCCGCCGGTAGAGGACGACACGACGTCGAGCCTGAAGGAGACTCCCTCGTCGCCCTGATGCGGATCGCCGGTGGGACGCAGGTCCTCGAAGGTCGTATCCGCCGGCCACGTCATCGTGTAGGTAGTGCAGGTCGCCAGGGCCGAGCGCAGTTCGTCCATCACCCGCTCGGCGTCGGCCGCACGATAGGACACGAGGTGGAAGGTGGACGTTCCGTCCTCGTTCTGGGCCATGCGCGTCACGCTGCCGAGTGGGGTGTACTTGCTGGCGCCCGACAAGGCGGAGCCAACCGGCGCGCAGGACACGGGACGCGTGGCCTCCTCGCGCAGGGCACTGACGGTGCCGTCGCCGAAGCCGTCCGTGCCGGAGCCCAGCCTGGTGATGGTCCACCCCGGCAGGTCCCGTGCGTCGACCACCGCCCGTTCGAGCTGATTCTGAGTCAGGGGGCGCTGTGTCGGGCTTTTCGGCGTCGGCGTCGCGGCGGAAGCCGTTCGTGCGGCGCTCTCCGCACCCGGTGCATGGCCGGCGGTGGAGCCCCCGCCCTTCTCGGCACCGCAGCCGACCGTTCCCAGGCCCAGGACCACGCCTGCGGCTCCGACGGCCCATCTTCGTATGACGATGTTCTTCACTGCCCACCCCTGGATCGCATCTGTGAGAGGGGATAGTACGGCCATGACCTCGGGCGTTGCCCCCGGACCCCTGCGTTGACCGTCGGGCGCGCGTAGCGTGCGGGCATGCACCTTCGCTGGGAGTGGATCGAGCATCTGATGCCTGAGCAGTACGTGCCGACCCTCGGTTCAGTCCACCCGAGCAGCCCGTTCGCCGATCTGTTCGCGGCCGTGGTGGAGGTTGCCGGTACAGGCCGGTTCCTCCCACATGACAAGGACCTCGGATGGTGCGACCGAAGGACCGAGTAAGTCGTGGTCGACGCGATCGAGCACGACCACCGGCGGACCCTGGTGCCCACGCTCCTTGACCGCGGGAGGCGCACCGTCGACATGTACGAGTCCGACCCGGACAGTCCGGCCCGCGCCGCGGGCCTCGCCTGCCGGCTTGCCCAGGTGTGCTGCTGCTGGCGCTTCCCGACGGACGACCTCGCCGTCGATTCCCTACTCAGCGATCATTCACAATTCCTGATTGGCAGCCGAGTCGTCGTGGGGCGCCGGGCGGCCAATCACTGAAAGCCACAAACGGCAGAGCCTTTTGAACGACACCCGGCACCCCTGGGGGGTCAACCGCCCGGCACCCCTGGGCGGGTCAACCAACGACGGGCTTACCACATGTTCAGAGGACGGTCTGTTCCCACTCCCAGGGCCTGGCGTGGATCTCCCGGAGGAGTTCGGCGAAGGTATCACCGTCGAAGAGCAGACCGTTGTAGTCCGCCGGGATCCGCTTGTCGTTGATCACAGCGGAGGGCGTTCCTGGCCCTCCAGGGTCCTTCGCGCCCCCGGCCCGCTCGTACGCTTTCTCGGAAGTGGTGACGAAGGAGCGGTACTTCATGCTCTTGACGGCCGCGTCGAACGCCGGACCGCGCAGCCCCTCCACCTGGCCGGCCAGTTCCAGCAGACGGGCGTCGGTGAACCCATCAACACTCTCCTCGGGCTGGTTGGCGTAGAGCACCTCGTGGTACTCCACGAATTTGTCCTCCTCCAGCGCTGCCCGCAGTGCGTTGACCGCCTTCTTGGAGCCGCTCCCACCGAGCCTGTCGTCCAGGAAGGAGGCCAGGGTGTATTCGGTTGTCGCGCGGCGGGCCAGCATCGCTTCGCGCAACTGCGGGGAACCACCTGTGGTCTCGAACTCCTCGCAGACCGGACAGCGCGGATCCTCGTACAGGTGCACGGTCACCCTCGCGTCCGGATCACCCACCACGATGGTCATGCCATCCTTGCCGAGTTTCTCCGGCAACTTCTTCGCGCTCACGAACGCCGGTTTGGCCTCAGCCGACCGGTGCCCGCACCCCGCCAGCATCAGCACTGTGGCCACGCACAGCACAGCCCACTGCCCCCCACGCACCATGCGCCATCCCCTCCTGAAGAACAGCCAGACCTTAGACCATGTGTTCGGCAGGTGCCCAGCTCATTTCGTACGGGAAGCGGCAAGGCGTTCGCCACTTCGACGCCTCTGCCCGATGTCGCCGCAGGGCGCGGCGGTTGGCTCAACGTCGGGCCCGCACCAGCAGGTACAGGAAGTACGGCGTGCCGATGACCGCGGTGACCACGCCCGCGCCCAGTTGCGCACGGGCGATGAGCGTACGGCCCAGGAGGTCGGCCGTGCAGGGCAGCACCGCACCCAGAAGCAGGGACATCGGTACCACCCGGGCGTGACGGCGGCCGACCAGAGCGCGGGCCGCGCGCGGAGCCACCCGACCGACGAAGCCGATGGTGTCAGGCCTCGGCGAGCCAGCGATGCGGGACCGGCTCTGCAGGCTATGAATCGCCCACGCCGACGATATGCGGCGTGCACGGGCGAAAGCGCTGCCGAGAACATGCTCCGCAAGGCACGCCAGGTGCTCCCCGCTCTGCCTGGTCGGCGGGCCGTCCTTCTGACACTGCGGCGCCTGCTCGCCGATCCGGCCAAAGCGGCACCGGCCGATACGATGTCCGGGCCCAGCCGTCCCCCCGGCGACAGGCCCGTGTCCAGCGGAAGGACTCCGCAGTGATCCAGCTCCGCGCCCGTGCGGCGGTGTTCTCGGCTGGCTCATGGGGCACCGCCGTAGGAAAGATCCTCGGCGATGCCGGCACCGACGTGACCATGCACGCACGGCGCAGCGAGATCGCCGACGCCATCAACACCCCGCATCGCAATCCCCGGTACTTCCCCGACGTTCAGCTGCCGCCACCCGTGACCGCCACCACCGACCCGGCTGCCGCCGTGGACGGCGCGGACTTCGTGGTCCTGTCCATTCCCGCGCAGTCCCTGCGCGCGAGTCTCGCGGGATGGGCGCCGCACATCGGTCCGGACACGGTGATCGTGTCGCTGATGAAGGGCATCGAGGTCGGCAGCGGGCTGCGGGCGAGCCAGGTCATCCGCGAGGTGACCGGCGTGAATGCCGAACGGGTTGCCGTGCTGTCCGGCCCGAACCTGGCAGCTGAGGTCATGTCGGGCCAGCCCGCCGCCGCAACCGTCGCATGCTCCGACGAGACCGCGGCCCGCCGCTTCCAGCAGGCGTGCCGCACCTCCTACTTCCGGCCCTACACCAGCACCGACGTGACCGGCTGCGAGCTCGGCGGCGCCGTGAAGAACGTCATCGCCCTGGCGGTCGGTATCGCCTCGGGCATGGGCCTGGGGAACAACGCCACGGCCATGCTCATCACCCGCGGTCTTGCGGAGGCCACTCGGCTTGCCACGGCCATGGGCGCCGCCCCGGCCACCCTCGCCGGCCTTTCCGGCGTCGGCGACCTGGTGGCCACCTGTTCCTCACCGCTCTCCCGCAACCGCACCTTCGGCACCCACCTCGGCAACGGCCTGAGCGTCGAAGAAGCAACCACCGCCACCCGGCAGACCACCGAGGGTGTCAAGTCCGCCGCGGCAGTCCTCTCCCTGGCCCAGGTCCACGACGTCGAGATGCCGATCACTGAAGTGATCTCCGCCCTGCTGCACGAGAAGGTCACCCTCGACGAGGCCGCCGCCGCGCTGATGCAGCGGCCTCCCAAGCCCGAGCGCTGACCCCCGCGGCCCTGTTCGCGGGGCCCATCATCACCGACGGACACAATGTCACGGACGGCTGGAAGATGTTCAACCGACAAGGGCGGCGGATCGGTACGTATGACCCGGATCTCAACTACCTCAAGCCATGAGGGTTTCGCGATCGAGGTCGCGTCGCCAGGTGCCGGGAGGATTGTCGTCGGCGACTTCACCGAGACCTTCCCTATGGACCTCACATTCTGGGATTCGGGGCACTACGAGAAGAGCTGGGCGAACGCACTGCGTCGACTGGAGGAGGCGGATGTGGTGACTTCCTGCCTCGTCTCCTCCATCACGGATCCGAAGACGGCCAATTTTATCTTCTGTTGGCCGCTCTACCGGATCCGGGGCGACGTTTTCGCGCAGAATTCCCTGATCATCTTCAATGAGCTGGATAGCGCCTTCGACCCGGAGAGTCCCTGGCATTCCGTCAGTCCCCGAGAGATCGTTGATGAGGACGGCAATAGGATCTCAGAATGGTGCACCGACATCGAGACCGTACGGGAATTTCGAGCAGCGTCGGGATGAACTTGAGCGACCTTCTTCATTTAGCACTACGGCGGAAGGTGCGTCACGCGGCAGTCGCTGCGGACCATCACCATCCGCAACCGAGGGTCACTCGCCAGCACCGTCGCGCCGTTCCCCATCTAGAGGAATGGCACACGATCCTCAAAATCCGCGTCGTCAGAAAATTCTGGCGGGATCCAATTTCGCGACTGAGGCTTTTCCATCATCGGTCTGAGCTGGCCAAATGCAGGGTGAGGACGGCCTGGACGAGGCAGGTGATCCGGGTGGTCGAGCACCGGAGCTTGCGAAGAAGCCGCCAAGACTTGAGGGTGGCCACTGCCTGCTCGACGAGGGCGCGGATCTTCGCGTGAGACCGGTTCACCGCCTGCTGACCAGTGGAAAGGGCCTCCCACCGCCCCCAGCACGGGGTACGGACCGTGCCGCCGGCACCCCGGTAGCCCTTGTCGGCCCAGCACGTGATGCCGGCCCCGGCGAGGGCGTCGACGATGCCGTGTTCGCGAGCCGCGCGGACGTCGTGGACGGCGCCGGGCAAGGCTGGTGACGCCCACAACAGCCGGCCGAAGGGATCGGCGAGGACCTGCACGTTCATCCCGTGCCTCTTGTGCTTCCCCGAGTAGTAGGGCCGGTCCGCGGCGATCCGGTCGATCGGCAGCAGGGTCCCGTCCAGCAGCACGAACGCCTTCGACGATGCTGTCCGGACCGCCTCTGCAAGGGTCGGCGCGAGAGCGGCCAAGACCTCGACGGCCTCGGTGATGTACCGGTACGCGGTCGTGGTCCCAATGCCGAACCCGGCCGCGAGCTGGGCATACGGGTGGCCGTTGCGGAGATGGGCGAGCGTGAGCAGGGCCTGCCGGCCGACGCTCAGGCGCCGCCAGCGGGTACCGAGATCCCTGCGGCGCTGACGGAGCTTGGCGGACAGGAAGCGCAGGGCAGAACCGGACACGTCCACGCCGGACGGGTAGACAAGCACATGAAGCCTCTGGTGGAGACGGATTTCTTGGTCGAAAACCCATCTACCAGGGGCCTCACCGGTCTGTCAGCCCAACTGCTCGCCTCACCGGTCAGGTTGACAAGACATCAGTGCTCCCCGTGCACGTGACGCTCATAGAATCCCAGCATGCCCTCCCCGATAGCCCGACGCCCCTTGCTAATTGCCCTGCTGGTCGTGGGACTGGCCGCATTCGGCTACTACGCTCTGCAGCCCGTACGGGAAGCTTGCACGCTTTCCTCCGAACCGTATGGCTCCACCTTCACCCCAAACAGCTCCCACACCTCCGGCAGCGGCAGGTGCGGCGAAGATCGCACGCGCTTCATGGTCTGGCTTGAGGGATAGGCGCACCCATCGGATGAGATCGACCACCCTTGGGAAGCCGATGCAAGCCGCTGCCTGGCAGCCGCTGCGTTGGCCCGATGGCGGGTCAGCCCTGTTCAGCCGCGGTTTTGAAGGCGGCCTGCCACTCGATGCGAGCAGTACGGGGCAGGCTCACTGATCAGGTTGGAAAGGGCTCACTGCCCGAGTTCCAGCAATTCTACGGGCACCTCAACACGATATCTTTCCACCTAGTATGGATACGTTGTGGGCCAAAACCAAACTCCGTCTGCCTGAGAACCCAGGGCACCTATAACCGGCTTAGTGCGATCCAGCTCATCATGAGCTGGACTTCCCGATACGAGCATATGGAACGCCGCCGTCAGATATGAAACCACTTCGACCGTCGCGCCTGAAAATTTATTACATGAGGCCGACAGAAGAGGCTGACCCGGCACGCCACTCTCCGTATCACTATAGAAACCGACAGGCCTAAGCATATTTGTCATTTCTCATTCTCTCAGGGGGTGAATAGTTTCCACTTTCCAAGCGGGCGGTAAGGAGTATCGCTGAGCCGAATACGCCCGAAAGCGTACGCGTTGCCAAGGAGAGCCGCGTCTTCGGCCTCGCAAGTCCGCACACTCTTCTGACACCGGGACCACCCGCCCCGCAGCCGCACCTGACCCTAGAGCGATCACGTTCCCGGCCCTGTGCCCACTATCTGCGGCCCGTTGCCGTTCTTTTCCGGCATGGAAAGCGGCGGCTCATGAGGAACGCACGAGCCGACAGGACCGGACACATCGGGGAGTTCATCAGGCGCGGTCCGTGGTCGCTGAAGTCGATTCGCTCTTGACCCGACAGGTCCACCTCTTCGACACCGATCGCCTCGACTCCCTCAGCGTCGTGGTACTCCCGGTGCGCATCGAAGACATCCACGGTGTCTCGATCAGCGAATTCGTCCTCTTCGACAGCCGGTTCACCTGCATCGACGCCATCGTTGAGGTGATCAGTCATCACGCTGGCACCGCTGAAGGGAAGATCCGGCGGCGAACCCCATTTGTCACATGTGTATCAGCTACGGCGTTTCGGCCAATCCTCGACGAGGGTGAGGCCCACGTGCTTCAAGGGTGCATGCCGTCTACACGAGAGCATTCCGCACCCCGGCACGGAACTCGCTTCGTCTCAAACACGCATGTTCGATCCGGCCCGCCCCGTCGCTGATCCAGGCACCATCACAGGGTCGCAACCCATCCAGCGGCACGCACAGTTAGCGTCCAGCGAGCTGTGCGGTTTTGCAGCCTCCACACAAGAAGGAACGCCATGAATCCCTCCCCCACTCCGATGCATCAGCCCGACAAGAGCGGGCCCCGGCCTGTCCCCACGACGTCCCGCGCCGGCCACCTGCGCTCCTCGTCACGCCCGGACACGAGGTGGGCGGCATGAGCGAGCCCACTGATGAATCGGCCGAAAGCGTCCCGGGGCCGCGCACCACCACAGCGTCCCCCACCGCCACCCCCGAACTGGGCGGCGCCGCGCACCATGCGCCCGCTTCCGGGGCGCAGATGCGCTTCGTCGACCTGACGGGAAGTCGCGAAGCGGCAGGCCGCTCGATCCGGATGCGGGACATGGCCCGTCGCCTGCCGCAGCTCGTACGCCGCTCGCTGGCCCTCGCCTGGCAAGTCGATCGACGGGCCACCGTAGGTCTCCTGTTGTGCCAGACCGTTACCGGCGTGATGCAGGCCCTGGGCCTGGTCGCCGTCGCCGGCACCCTGACCGCGCTCCTGCGCGACGGCGACGTGTATCACCGGCTTCTCCAGGCGTGGCCGTCCGTCGCCTTGCTCGCGGGCGCCGCCGGCGTGCGTGCGCTCCTGGGCATCACCGTCAACTGGCTCTCCTCCCGGCTGGGCCCGCTGATGTCACGCGAGGCCGAGCAGATGCTGCTGACCGGCTGCGCCGAGGTCGAGCTGTGCGCCTACGACGACCCCGACTTCAACCGTGACCGGGAAGCCGCCGACCGCGGCGCCCAGGTCACCGGCGACCTGATCAATGAGGGCCAGGACCTGATCGCCTCGGGCGCAAGCTTTCTCGCCGGGGCGATCGTACTGACCGGCGTACACCCGATCCTGCTCCCCCTCCTCGTCGCAGCCAGCCTGCCGCAGGCCCTGGCCCAGGTCAGCGCCGCACGCGTCCGGTACCTGGCGAACCTCCGCAGCAACGGCGACAACCGGATGCTGTCAGTGCTGCGCTGGCACATCTACACCAAGGACGCCGCCGACCAGATCCGCGCCGGGACCATGGCCGGATTCCTGTCCGGCCGGTACCGGCAGACCGTCGCCCGTATCAACCGGGAAGACCGGACTGCAGCCGACCAGGGCGCCCGGATGTCGCTGGTCGGCGCAGTCTGCGGAGGCCTGGGGTCGGCGGTGGTGTGGGCGGCGGTCGTGTGGCTGCTCGCGACCGGCCGTATCACCGTCGGACATGCCGGCACGGCCGTCTTCGCCCTGCAGACGGTAGGCATGTCGGTCCGCGGCCTGGTGGCCGTCGGCGCACGCGCCGTACGCACAGGGCTGTACATGGATGACTGGAGTGGCTTCCTGGACAAGGCGGGCGGGTTCCGCATGCGCCGGGGTCCGCACCGTCCGAAGCCGCCGGAGACGATCGAGGTCACGTCGGTCACCCACCGGTACGCCGGCAAAGACCGCGACGCACTGTCCGACGTCTCCCTGACCTTGCGCCGCGGCGAGGTCACGGCGCTGGTGGGCTTCAACGGCTCAGGCAAGTCGACACTGTCGAGGCTGGTCAGCGGCCTCTACCTGCCCACAGGCGGGCAGGTGCTGTGGGACGGCGTCCCCACCGGCAACAGCGATCCGCACGCGCTATGGCAGCAGGTCGCCCTCGTACCGCAGGACTACTCGCACTGGCCACTGACGGTGCGCGAGAACGTGACGCAGGGACAGCCCACGGCGCGCGGCGACGCGGCGGTCCGGGAGGCATGCGAGGCGGCCGACGCCGACGAAGTCATCGACAAGCTCAAAGCCGGCCTGGACACCCTCCTGGCCCGCGAGTGGCTCAACGGAGAAGAACTCAGTGGCGGCCAGTGGCAGCGCATCGCCCTGGCGAGAGCGTTCTTCCGCCAGGCCGGTCTGCTGGTCCTCGACGAGCCGACGGCGAACCTGGATCCCCGCGCCGAGTACCGTATCTTCCAGCGGCTGCGAGACCTCGCCCGGGACCGGGCGGTGTTGCTGGTGACCCACCGCATCACCAATGTCGCCGTCGCCGACCGCATCGTGGTCCTCGACGACGGCAAAATCGTCCAGGAGGGCACCTACGCGCAGCTCTCCCAACAGCCGGGCCTCTTCCAGCAGTTGCTGTCCTACCAGATCACGTCCGAGCCGGACGGCTCGAAGCGCGAGACCCTCTCATGAGCGGCCCAGGCGCCACCTCCGTACGCCCAGCCGAAGCGGCCGCACCCACGGCCGCAGACGGCCCCGCCCTACGAATGCCGTCCCGAGGTGATGACGTGCCGCTCACCCGTTCCCATATCCGCGCGACCACCGAGGCGTACCTGGCCCGGCATCCGAACGAGCGGGATTCCCTAGCCGGGCTGTTGTCCCTCGTGGACGGAGTCGACGCCCCGGCCAGTCGTGCCGCGCTCCCCGGTCACGTCACTTGCAGCGCGGTGGTCATCGACCGGGAACAACGCGTTCTGCACGTCGGCCACAAGGTCACGGGGCTGCTCCTCGTTCCGGGTGGCCATGTCGAGGACGACCGGACGCTCCTGCCCGCGGCGCTGCGGGAAGTGTGCGAGGAGACCGGCATCCAGTCGGGCGACCTGTGCCTGACCCCGCAGTTCCTCGGCGCTCCGATCGACATCGACGTTCACGACATCGACGCCAACCCCGCCAAGGGCGAAGGCGCCCTCCAGCACTTCGACTTCCGCTTCGTCTTCTACCTCGTGCCCGAGCAGCACCTCCAGTTCACCTTGCAGGACGAGGAGGTTGCCGACGCCCGGTGGCTCGAGTTCGCCGACGTCAGGTCCCCGACCTTGCGTGCCAAGCTCCTGGACGCCCGCAGCCAGGGCCTCGACGGGCAGCCCGAGCCCGTTAACGCCTCCGCGCTGATCCGCGACGGCCACGGCAGATACCTGCTTCACCTCCGGGACCAGCGTGAGGGCATCTGGGTCCCTGGCACGTTCGCTCTCCTCGGCGGCGGCCGTAACGTGGAGGACGTCAGCCTGGAGGCGACCTTGCGACGGGAGCTCGCCGAAGAGGCCCCGGGCTTGGAGGTGAATGGCCTGACGCCGTACGCCCTGGAGGAGGCGACAAGCGTCGACGGCTTCGCGGTGCCGATCCAGGTCTTCGTGGGCCGCTGGAACAATGATCCGGAGACGGTGGACCTTCAAGAGGGCGTGCTGCTGCGGTGGTTCACCCCGGACACGCTCGAGCAACTGCACCTGAGCCCCGGTCTCAGCGACCTGATCCGCCGGCACGCGGCCGAGCATCCCCCGGCCAGCAAGCCGCCGGCCACGCTCCGGCTGCTGGGTGACGAGGCGCCGGAGGGGACCGAGCTCCACATCGTGGGTGTCCACCTCTACTTGGAGGACAACCACGGCCGGATCCTCCTCGACCTGCGCCAACCCGACTCTGCATACGCGGGCAACACGTGGCACTTCCTGGCCGTTCATTAGGCAAGTCTCTTGTCGGGTGCCAAACTGTCGGCTCGTCCAGAAGCTACGTGGAGTGTTGTTGGGAACTTCCGCAGCTCCGGTCCGTACTGCCCCTGCCGGACTTCATGCCTGCATACACACGAGGATCCGGTTACGAGCCCACGTGAGCCACTCTTGTTCATCCAGGCGGGCGCATCAAGATCGTGGCTCGATGTGGGCGGCGACAAAGGATTCTCGACTACTGAAAGTGATCGGTTGATGTCGGCTTGTGTCGGATGCCCGGGTGGCCTCGGTAGTCCTAGTGGGGCCATGCCCGTCATGTGGAACGGCAAGAATGGGCGGACAGTAATCGAGGTTGAGCGCATGGCATCCGAGGGAGACGATCACTGCCAACGCGACGGTCAGGCGATCGCCGTGGATCGCCAAGCGGCGGTGACGCCTCCTTCCTCCCAGTGCCACGATCCCTCACCCTCGCCGTGTTCCAAGAGCTTCCGAATCCGTGGAAGATCCGCATCGGGCGGGACATCGAGAGCCACCATCCGGAATTGCTCGATCCCCTCGCCGGTGGTGCCGAGGCGATGAAGGGCCTTCAGCACGGTCTGACGGGCGGCAGCTGAACCACCGTCCTTCAGCACGATCAACCTGATCGTGCAGTGCTCCGAGGCCCGGACCGTCTCCCCGGCCCCGCGAACACCTTCCTCGTCGGGTTCCACGCGGATGATGTCCCCGCTGGCGACTCCGCGTACGAACCAGGGCGTGTTGTCCAACCGCACCGAGCCGTCGCCGAGATCAACTGCCCACAAGCTCTCGACGCTTGCCGGCGGCCAGCCCTCCTCATCCACATCCATGCGGAAATGAACCCTCACGTGGTCTCCACTGATGCTCGTCACCGTGCCATCATCTACGCTGTCGCAGCAGACCTGGAGGCCATCCCCACCAGCGCCTTTCGTTCCCGCCGCAGAATGCGAAAACCGGGCGTTCGACCGGCTCCACGGCCGCTCACTCGAACCGGCTGAGAGGCTGAAGGCCCTCCACGAATGCCCGGAAGTCGGCCGCGAGCGGCAGTTCTGCTCCGGAGTCGGTGTCGAACCAGGTCACCGACGGTTCCCCCAACGCACTGTAGGCCCGGTAGTCGAGACCGATCCAGTGGTGACCGTCACCGGACAGCAGCACGACTGGAGACGGCAGTCCCCACTCCTCCACCAGGTACGGCGTGTCCAACAGCGACAAGCCGTGCCCGCCGGTGCCGATCCCCATCAACTCGGTGAACGGGATGTGGTCCTCACTCCACGAGGTTGGCTGATGGGTCGGAAAGGCATCCCGGTCGGCCGTGACACCGCCGCCGTTTTGCACACGCAGAAGGTCGAGCAGCGATTCGGGGAGTCGCAGCCCGAGGACGCGCTCCGCGTCGGCGACGGTCGCCTGGGTCAAGGCGGGCTGAACACCGTAGGTGTGTCCGCTCCAGAAGGACGCCTTGATTTCATCAAACTTCATCGGCTCCTCCACTCGGGCCGTCGCGGCGAACCAACTGATCAAGCTCTTCAGCGGAGTCGGCGGCGAGGCGGTAGATGCCGTGGAGGCTTACCGAGCGGATCAGCCGCCCGTCCTCGACGTACTTGAGCAGGCGCTCGCCACGACGAGATGTGAACGTCAGCCGCTCCAGAAGGTCCCCGGGGACGACCGTGTCGAAGGTGAGCGGGGCACCTGGCGGTCCGACAAGCACTTCAGTGACACATCCAGCCTTGAGCGGGCGCCAGTCCAGCAACTTCACGTAGTCATCATCGGGAAGCACCGAGCCGACGTTCTCGTAGGGAACGATGTGAGCTACCTCCAACATCCCCAGCACATGGAGGCGGGTGCGGTGCACACGCACCGGGTAGATGCGGTCGCCAGGCTGCACCCCCGCGCGCTGGAAGCTCGGCAGCGACTGGTGCGGCCCGCCGAACAGCATCGTCAGTCGCTGACCGGCATAGCCGGACCGCTCAAGCTCTCGGCACAAGTCGTTGATCCACAACGTCGTGTATGAGTTCGAGACGCCAGCACGGTAGCCGTGCCCTCTGACAGGCACCGTGCCGGGAGCCGATGTCAGTACGTGGTGGCATGCTCGCGGCCATGAACAAGGAGCATTTCTGAATGTTGATCGAGAAAGCCCGTGAACACGTACCTGACACCAGGGACGGTTTCCAATATCGCCGACTGTGCCTCCGCTTTGCTTGCTCGCCGCTCAGTCCAAGAGATCACCGCGGCACAACAGACCCTGTGGGATCTCATGGCCGACTCGTACCAGAACCGGCTGTGGGCTGCCGCCTATGTCGTCAACGGCGGCTGCTCGGACGACGGCTTCGACTACTTCCGAGGCTGGCTGATCGCACAAGGACGTACGACATTCGAGCGCGTCCTTGCAGCCCCCGACACACTTGCCGAACTCTCCCACGTCCGCACTGCCGCGGCTGAGGGCACCGACCTCGACTGCGAAGACATGCTGAGCATCGTCTGGAACGCACACCAGAAGGCCACCGGCCGGGAACTCCCCGCCGATGCCTTCACCATCCGGTACCCGGACCTGGACCCTGCCTGGGACTTCAATTTTGACGACCGTGAAGAGATGGCTCGCAGGCTTCCCGCCTTGACCGCGCTGTATTCGTACTGACAGCAGTCGGCAACATCCCGTGATGCCGATAGAGCCCAGCCTGAACTGCCCCACCGCAACCGCTACTCGAGTCCCATCCGGAAGGCCATCATGAGCTGGGACGTGATCCTCCTTCGCCTGCCCGACGACGTCACCTCGGTGCAGGAGATTCCCGCCAACTACACCCCGGACCCGCTGGGCCGGCGACACGACGTACTCGCGGCTGTCACCCAGGCCGTTCCCGATGTTGATCTCTCGGACCCCGCGTGGGGCGAACTTTCCGGCCCCACGTGGTCCATCGAGCTCAACATCGGCTCAGAAGACCCGGTGGACTCCGTCATGCTCCACATCCGGGGCTCCGGCGACGACGTGCTGACGCCCGTCCTCCGTCTCGCCGAGGCTCTGCGGTGCAAGGCGCTCGACTGCGCCGAAGGGGACCTGATCACTCCGGGGCAGACGTCGGGCTGGCACGCTTTCCAGCAGTTCCGCGATCGAGTGGTGGGACCCTCCCAGTGATACTTCCTGGTCACAGCGCCAGCATCTGCCCCATGCACCCTGAAACCCGATTGGGCCTCGAAAGCATGCTTCCGCCCGGTCGGATGGTCACGTCCGATGAGGGCGACGGAGATGTACAACCCCTCTGGCTCAGTGACGGGCCGGCCACGGCCGAGCTGTGGACGCGGATGCACGCCGAACACGTGCGGTCCGGCCTGTGGCCGCTGCTGCTCGACTCGTTGGATCCGAGCGACAGCGAATTCCGCCCATGGGGATCCGGGGAGGTCTTCCCCGAGCAGATGTCCTCCCCGGCAAGCCACGACCCTGCCGACCTCCTCGCCCAGTGGTGGACGACCTACACAGCCGTCGACGAAGACGACGACATGCTCGACACCCACAGGCGCCTCGCCGTCGCGGCCCCCTTCGGGCAGACCTGGCCCGGTCTCGCGTCCAGTCGGGAGACGACAACGAACCCCGATCAACTGGCCGCCGAGTTCGCGCAGGCGTTCCTCGCTGACCGCCCCCAGACGCGCCTGGGGCTTGTCGCCGCGGCATCCGGTGCCGAGGCGCTGACGGCGGCGGGCTGGGCCGGCCCCTGCAACTACGACAATGACACCGCGAAGTTCTCAGCGGTCGTCCGAGATTGGGAGCACCGGTTCGGTGCTCGTGTCGTAGCGGTCGGCTTCTCCACGCTGCACCTCAGCGTCGCCTCGCCTCCCGTGGACGAGCACGAAGCTCTCCTGGTCGCGGCCGAGCACTTCGCCTTCTGCCCGGACAACATCTGGCAGGGCAGTAGGCCGTACACACTGGCCGCATACGCCGAGCGGATCACCGGTGCCCACCACTGGGACTTCTGGTGGGACTGATCCGCTACCCGGTAGACGTTCGACTGGGAAGTGGCCTTCAGAGTGCGGTGCTGGGTTGTCAGGCGACGGACAGTCTGTGCCACCAGTGACTGCAGCCGCCGGAGCAGAAGCGCTCGCGGCGCCGTCCGTCGGCGATCGCGAGCACCGCGATCAGCAGCCGGAACGCCTTGCGGCGTTCGTCGAGAGGCGCGAGACCGGCGATCTTTCCCAATTGCTCGTCTATCCGGCCTCGTGAGATCAGCACTGCGGGTGCATGCGTCGGGCGCAGCCCGGCACGGCGGATGCTCTCTGGTGCGTCCTCGGTGACTGCGGGCGCCTGGACGCAGTGATGGCGCAGGAACAGCAGCACCTCGGACTGCTCTTCCTGGCCGAGGCCGTCGAACCATTCGATGCCCTCTGACATCGGGCGCAGCCCCTGCGCGAGCTTGTTGAGCAGGACATCGCGTTCGTTCACGACTGCCTCCCGTGGGATAGACGCTGCTCCGCAGCGGTGATCAAGATTCCGAGCAGCACCGCCAGATCGGCCGCGCCTTCTGCGTTGTCGGCCCAGCGGGTGGTCTGCAGTGGGTGAACCTGGTCGAGGAGAATGCCTTCGCGGGCCAGGACGAAGGCCAACGCCAGCATGGCCGCGCGGGCGTTGCCGTCCTTGAACGGATGGAAGAAGAGGATGTCGAGGTAGGTCCGGGCAGCGCGTGACGGGAGGGGCAGATCAGGTTGAGAGCGATCGGACAGACAGCGCTCGAACAGCGCCTGCGTATCGGGTGCAAGACCGTAGCGCTCCCGTCCGCCCTGCGCGAAGGCCGGCATCGTGCGGAAATCGACCAGGTCGTGGCCCAGCACAGCCCGCGGCCACTTCGCCATGAGGGCGAAGGTCAGCGCCTGCCCTGCCCTGCTCAGCGTCGGCGAAGGCCACCTCAAGAGCGGTCAGGACCCGCACGGTTCCCTCGCTGTCACGTCCGCCTCGCGTTGCCATGAAGAAATTCCGGAAGCCGTCGCGGGCCGGCGCTTCCGAGACGAGGCGTGCGCCGCGCCAGGACGGCCAGGAGATCTCCGGCCGGATGAGCAGCCAGTCGGCAAGGCTGTCCTTCGGTTGGCCGGGCCCCGGAAGTCATCTGATGCCACCCACGCCTCTGGCGAACCGCGAACTCACTGCGTCGACCACCGAAACGTCAGGTGCGATCCAACTGCCGAACCAACTGCCGAACCGGCCGCCGACCGCGTTCTTTACGATCTCCTCGGTCTGGCCCTCATCGATGCCGTTGTAGGCGAGAAACCATCGGAGGACTTGCATGCAATGCCCGTACCAGCCGCTCTCGGCCTGCGTGCGGTCAGCCACCACGGTGACCAGGCGCGTGCACGCCCGCTCCCAGTGCCAGAGGTCCGCCGAAGACACCGGCGTGCTATCCGGTGGAGCTTCCTGGCCCGCAGGCAGGCTCGGGGAGGGCTCGTCGGGATAGGTCGCGCGGATGCACCCTCGTCGATGGCATCCCGGCACCTGGACGCAGCGGAGCATGCTGGCGCCTCCAGCGGACACCGACCACGGCCTGTGACTGGCCGCAGACCACCTGCTCGGGGGGCTGGTGCGCGACTTCGCCGCCGAGCACCTGTCCATCGGCGCGCCCGCCTGCGGATCCTGGCTACGGGTGGAGCCGGCGGGGCGCTCTCGTCGGAACGTCACCACCCACGGTCCGCGCGACATCTGGAAGGAACTCCAGGACCTGGCCGTCCGGTGGCAGGCAGCCGGCAGCCCCAGCCGGTACCGCCTCCTCTTCGAGCCGGACGGTGGCCAGCGCGCCGTATCCGCGTGCGGCCGTCTGTCCTGGCGCCTTCCCACCCACCGTGCGGGAGCAATCCGTACCGGCGGAACTTGGCCCGGCCCTGGATCGGGTAGTCCTCACGCAAGCCCGTCGACCTGATTGCTATCCACTGATACCAGCATCTAGCTATGGTGGTGTGTATGGGAAAGCAGACGAACATCCGACTGGACGACGCCGTCAAAGCGGCCGCTGAGGACCGGGCCAAGCGCCGCGGTCTGAGCCTGCAGGGGTACGTGGCCGACTTGATCGAAGCCGATGTCAACCAGTCGCGAGCCGCCTTCATGGCCGGCGCAGCAGCGTTCCTGGCCAGCTACACGGAGACGTTCGAGGCAGAGGTCGGCGAAGACCGGTACCCCGGCCTCCCGCAAGGGCTGACAGAGAGCGCGCCGAGGGACGCCGCGTGAATCTCCGGATCGATCTCGCCTGGATCCTGGCAGTAGCGCAGCAGATCCCGGGAGACCCCCAGGTCGTCGACTACGGCGTGCCAGTCGCAGCGGAAGCACGTCATCGCGCGGAAATCCTGGACCACGAGGTCTATCCCGAGCCCCAGCACAAGGCCGCCGCGCTGCTCTGTGAGCTGGCGAGAAACCCCAGCCTGGAAGTGAGGAATCTCCTGTTCGCGGCCACGGTGACCGCGGCCTACTTGTCGGCGTGCGGCCTTCCGGTCAACCCCGGCCTGGACACCGTCCTCCCGTTGGCCCGCGCGGCTCGGGACGGGCTCCCGGTGCGGGAGGTCGCCGCTCAAATCAAGACCTGGACGAGCTGATCGAGCAGGCACTCCGTGCAATGCCGGGTCAGGGTTGCGGGTCTCAGCGAGCGTCGGCCGGGTATCCGCAGCGGTGAGGCGGCCCAGCGGGGGCACCTCGGTGGCCGGGTCAGTCCCGCTGAGATAGCGGGCGAAGCCGCGGACCGCGGTGATGCGCCGCGGGCTCACGGTCGTCACCACTTCACCCTCCCGCTTTTTCACCCAGGCCAGCGCGGCGGCGACGGTCACACGGGTCTGCTCGCGCTCTTCCAGGAAGGTGACAAAGTCAGGCAGCAGCCAGGCCGCCTCGGCCATCTTGTGCCCGAGGGACCGGCGAAGCCGCAGGTAATCCTCTAGCGCCTGCCGCAGCGCGGTCACGCTGCCCCCTGTCCGGGCCAGGGCTGAGCGACCTCGCGCAGTGCGGTGAAGTCGACCTTCGCGTAAAGCGCGGTCGTGGCCAGGTCCTGGTGACGGAGTACTTGGCTGATCGCCATCAGCCAAGGGCCCTGCCGCAGCGTCTCCCCGGCCAGGGCGTGCCGCAGCTGGTGCGGGCCCACTCTGGGCAATCCGGGACGCAGGCAGGCCCGTTCCACCACATCGCCCACCAGGTCCGCCCGGATCGGTCCGTGCGGAGCTCGGCAGGTAACGAAGATCCGACGAGTGCTCCCCCGTGGGCGGGCCCCGGAGAGGTAGGCGACCAGGGCCTCGCCGACCTCGACCGGTAGCGGGAGTCGGTCCTCCCGGCGTCCCTTGCCGCGGATGGCGATCTCGCCCAACCGCCAGTCGACATCGTCCAGTTGTAGCCGGGCCACCTCGATCGAGCGCAGGCCCAGGCGGGCCAGCAGCATCAGGATGGCGTAGCCGCGGATGCCGACGGCTCCTTCGCGCGGGCAGTGGTCCAGCAACTGCTGAACATCGGCTGCAGCCATCGTGGGTGGCACCGTTGCCAGGCGCCAGCCACCCACCGGCGGCACGGCCGTACCGAGCCTCAGCGGAGTCAGGCCGCGCAGGTGGAGAAACCGCATCAGTGACCGGAGTTCGGCCACCCGTCCCTTCGCCGAACCGGCCGAGACCCGTACGCACTCCCGTAGCAGGAAGGCGTTGAGGTCCGCGCCGGTCAAGCCACCCGGGGTGAACACCCCGGGTGGCTTGACCTGCTCGGACAGGAATCGGCGGGCGGTGTTCTCATAGCGCAGCACGGTGGCCGCGGACAGGCCGCGCTCGCCCACCATCCAACACCGGTACTGCACCAGCACATCTTCCAGCGGTGACGGTGCCACCAACGGGGGCGGGACGACCGCGGCCTGGCGCAGATACGTCAGCAGCGGCCTCATGCCGCGCGGGCCGGGCAGCCGACGACGGCCGACCTCCCACTGGTCGGACAAAAACTGCTGTAGTCGATCTTCACTGAGGTCAGCGGCCTGAAGTCCCCGCCGCGATAGCCACACTCCGACCTGGCCCAGGTCCTTGACCATGTTCCGGATCGTCAGCTTCGTGTAGCCGTGCTCCGCCAGCCAGGCCCGATAGCCCTCGACCTGCGATGCCAAAACACCGGCTTTCTGCGCGATCCCGCCATCGCCACCCCCTCCCCGGGAGCCCCCTGCCCCCAAGATCAAGGACTGCCCAGCGCGGCAACTATGCAGAGACCAACAAGCATGCGTTCACGCGAAAGAGACCTTCGCCCCGCACAATCGGCATAGTCGCGAACTCGGCATAGATCGATCTATGCGGATATCCACGTAGATTGACGAACTAGGGTATATGGAGCTTGATCGTCGCGGGGCGGATCTGCTGTTCCAGGTTTTGACGGAGCGTGAGGAAAAGAATTCTGTGGCGATCGCCTCCAACGAATCCTTTGGAGGTTGGACCAAAACCTTTACGGATCCAAGGCTCTGCGCGGCCATCGTGGACCGGCTGACGTTCGGCGGCAACATCATCGAGACCGGCACCGACTCCTACCGTCTGGCGGCCACCCGCGCCCGCGCCGAGCAGCAGGCCGCCGCCGCGGTCGCCGCAGGCTGACGAAGACGGCGCCGTCCTGCGGGGTCGAGCGCGTGGACGTCCTTCTGGCCGGAGAGCCGTTGAAGTCATCCGGGAAACCACGCGTCCTGCCGCTTGGGGTGCAGTTCGAAGGGCAGGGCCAGGGCGCGGAGAGTCTGTTCGGCGAATACAGGCTCCACCGGCCACTTCGGATCCCGCGGGTCCTGGCAGCGGATCCGCTGTTCGCAGTCGTGCAACACCGACCGGAGCGTCAGAGCCTGGTCTGGGGCGCTTCGCCGCACGCGGAGCAGGTGCGTAAGGTACGAGCGGCCCGGGAGCCGTGTGCGCCAGGCCGCCCCGGCCGCGCGGACGACGCGACCGAGGGGCCGAGCAGCGGGGGTGGCCGGGATGGCGGACGCGACAGACATGGCGGACGTGGGGCGGCATGCGGACGAGGCCGGGAAGGCCGGCGGGCGGATCGCACCGCTGGACCGGCGGGTGTTCGCCGTCGCGGGGGTGGTCTTAGCCGTGCTGATGGCGCTGTCCCCGCGCTACGGCTTCCACATCGACGAGCTGTACTTCCTCGACTCCGCCCGGCACCTCCAGGCGAGCTACGTGGACCAGCCGGCGCTGGCGCCGCTGCTGGCCCGGGTCTCGCTGTCGCTGTTCGGGGTCTCGGAGGCGGGCCTGCGGCTGTGGCCCGCGCTGGCCGCCGCGGGCACGGTGGTCGTGGGCGGGATGACCGCGCGGGAGTTCGGCGGCGCGCGGCGGGCGCAGTTGCTCGCGGCCGTCGCGACCGGCACCATGCCCGTCCTGCTGGGTGGCGCGCACGTCGCCAACACCACGTCGTACGAAGTGCTGGCGTGGGCGGCAATCGCGCTCGTGGTCGTACGGATCGGCCGCACCGGCGACACGCGGTGGTGGCTCGCCGCGGGAGCGCTGGTCGGCATCGGCGCGGAATTCAACCACCTCGCGGCTATTTTCGGGATCGTCCTGCTGGCCGCCGCGCTGCTCGGCCCGGCCCGTCGGACCGCGGCCGACCGCCGACTGCTCGCGGGCGCCGCGATAGCCGTGCTGCTCGTGCTGCCCGACCTGTGGTGGCAGGCACGGCACGGCTGGGCCATGTTCGAGATGACACGGGCGCTGAACGGGGAGAACGGAGGCCCGGGGAACATCCTCACCTGGATCGTGGGGCAGCTCGGCATGTCCTGCCTGGCGATGACGGTGCTGTGGGTGGCGGGCCTCCGGTTCCTGTGGCAGTCCCGCCGAGCGCTGTGGCGGTGCCTGGTGACCGCCTACGCCGTGCTGTTCGTGCTGTTCGCCGTGACGACCGGAGCGCAGGTCTACTACCTGGGCGGACTGTACGTGTGTCTGCTGGCGGCCGGGGCCGTGGGACTCGACGGGTGGCTGCACTCCCGCCCGGACCAGTTGCGCGGCCTGATGATCGGAACCGCAGCCTCGACCGCGCTGCTCGCCGTGATCGTGCTGCCGGTGCTGCCGCCCTCCGACGTGGCCTGGACGTACGACATCAACTCGAATTCGGGGGAATCCTTGGGCTGGCCCCAACTGGTCGGCACCGTGCGGCAGGTATGGACCGGGCTCCCGCCCGGGCAGCGCGCGAACGCGGTGATCTTCGCGGCGGACTACGGCGAGGCCGGCGCCATCAACGAACTCGGCCGCGGTACCGGACTGCCCACCGCCGTGAGCGCCCACAACACCGACTGGTGGTGGGGCCCCGGCAACCCGGACGCCACGACCGTGGTGGCAGTCGCCCCCGGCCCCGACCACGCCCCCGAGTACGCCGCCCATCTGCGCCAGTACTTCCGGCACGTCCGCGTGGCCGCCACGCTCTCCAACCCCGACGGCGTGCACAACATCGAATGGGGCGGCCACGTCTACATCTGTACAGGCCCCCGCCGCCCCTGGGGCGAGATGTGGCCCGAACTGCGCAACTACGCGTGACGCCCCGCTCCCGCGGTAAGGGCCGGACGGCATGAAGCGTCCTCACCGCTGCACCACTGGTCCTCGCGCTGGGTCCAGCCGCGAGCACTATCCGACGCTACATGTCCGTACGTCGTAGCTACACGAGAACAGAGCCACCACAGCGGGGCCGCCAGGTGGAGTCATTTCTCATCTACAAAATCGGGGCCCCCAGGCACCAGGTGGAGTCAGAACTGACCTACAAGTGGAGTCAGCCGTCACCTACGAAGCCAGACTCAGAAGGTTCACCGGGTTGGGGCAGGCCAGTCGGCGGGAAGCGTATAGCGCCAGCCCGGGCGCCATGCAGGTGGGGCTTCGAGCAGGTCATCCAGTGATGCTCCGGTGAGCAGACAGTCCAGAGCCCATCGGTTGGCCGAGTGGGCGATCAGCAGGATCCGGCAGCCGTCCCAGTCAGTGGCCAGGTCATGGAGGAATGCGTCGGTGGCCGCCAGGACCTGGCGGTAGCTCTGTCCGCCTGGGAAGGGCTCGTCGATCCAGCGGGCCCGTTGGGCGGCGATGAGGATGGCGGATGTTCCGTTGAGGTCGCCGTAGTTGCACTCGCGTAGTCGGATGTCCTGATGGATCGCGGGCTTGCCGCCGGGGAACGCGATCCGGGCGGTTTCCACGGCGCGGTGAAGGTCGGAGGTGAACACGGCCGCGAGCGCGTCGCCGCGTCGGCGCTCGCCCAGTTCCCCGGCCTGGCGACGGCCCAGTTCCGAGAGCCGGCCCGGGAGCCAGCCGGTAGCGATGCCCGCCTGGTTGTCGGTGGTGGTGGCGTGGGTCTCGTAGATGATCTCTACTGCCATCGGAGGCTCTCTTCTCGGTGGGTCAGGCCGCTTCGGCGAGTGGGCGGCCTCCCCAGCGGATACCCTTCTCGCTTCGGATACGGGCCCGCTCGCGGCGCTGGGCTGCCAGCACGTCGGGGTGACGGGCATTCATATTGCGCCAACGCGGACAGGACTGCAGGGCCCGGGTCTGCACGGTGTGGTTGCGGTGGTCGGAGTTCGCGATGGTGAACTGCCGCAGCGGCCCGAAGTGCGCCTCGATCGGGTTGGCCCAGGACGCGTAGGTCGGCGTGAAGCACAGCTCGACGCGGTTCTTCTTCGCCCAGCGGCGGATCGTCTCACCCTTGTGGGCAGACAGGTAGTCCAGGATGACGTAGTTGGGGGCGCCGTCCGGGCGGGCGGCCCGGATCGACCTGAGCGCGGCCAGCGTGTTCGCGGCACCCTTCTTCCGGCGGTTGATGCCCCGGAGCGTGTCGTCGCCGATCGAGTAGCACCTGTGGAAGTACCTGACGCCGTGGGTGCGATGGTAGGTCGCCGGGTGCCGCTCGGGGTGACTGGCGGGGGCCCAGCCCGCACCGCCGGTGGGGCGGATGCCGAGCGGGCCGAACTCGTCGAACGCGAAGACCCGGTCCGGGAAGCGCTCCAGGACATGCTCGATGCGGTCCAGCTTCGCCTCACGGTCGGGGTCCGGGGACTCCTTCCACGTCTTGGTGCGCTGGAAGGTGATGCTGCGGCGGGCCAGCAGGCGGCGTAAGGCCTCGCGGCCGATGTGGATGACCCTGCCATGGAATTTCCGCAGGCAGGCGGCGAGTTTGCGGATGGACCAGCGGGTGAAGGGCCGGCCAAGCTTGGTCGGGCGGGTGGTGGCCGTCTGGACGACGAAGTCCTCGTCGTCAGTACTGAGAAGGCGGGGACGGCCTCCCGCCCATCGAGGGTCCAGGCAGGCCAGGCCGATCTCATGGAACCGGTGGATCACATCCCGGACGGTGTCCTCGTCGGCCTGCACCAGCTTCGCGATCACCAGCACCCGGTTCCCGCCGACAGACGCCGCCAGCATCATCGCGCGTCGGAAGCGCACCGAACTGGTGCTGCCCCGGCGCACGATCTGCTGCAGCTTCTGCCCCTCCTGGTCAGTCAACCTGCGCACGCGGACAGGCTCAGCCACCGCACCCCCAGCACTCCGATCGGACGTCACCGCACATCCAACCGCCCCGACCACCAACCCGGCGAACCAATGTGGTCAGAGCACTAGTGTCCTGCGCCAGTAGTTGATCGTTAGAAAGTGCATGACCTCTGCTGCTGGTGTGTCAGTTCCTCGTCGTGGCCCAAAACTCGAACCGTTGCTGCTGTCTGATGACGAGCGGGCGGTGTTGGAGCGGTGGACGCGTCGGGCGACATCTGCCCAGGCCCTGGCCTTGCGGGCGCGGATCGTGCTGGCGTGCGCGGGGCCGGGAGTGCCGCCGATTGTCGCGGTCGCCCGGGATCTGCGGGTGACAGCGGACACCGTCCGCAAGTGGCGGCGCCGCTTCCTCGCCGAACGGCTGGAGGGGCTGGCCGACGAGCCGAGGCCGGGCCGGCCGCCCACCATCAGCGTCGATCAGGTGGAAGAGGTCGTGGTCACCACGCTGGAACAACTGCCGAAGAACGCCACCCACTGGTCTAGGAAATCGATGGCGGAGCACAGTGGTCTGTCGAAGTCCACGGTCGGCCGGATCTGGCGGCAGTTCCAGCTCAAACCGCACCTGAGCGACACCTTCAAGCTGTCGACAGACCCGTTGTTCATCGAGAAGGTCTACGACGTCGTCGGCCTCTATTTCAACCCGCCCGAGGGCGCAGTGGTGCTCTCGGTGGACGAGAAGTCGCAGATCCAGGCCCTGGACCGCTCCCAGCCCGTGCTGCCGATAATGCCGGGCATGCCCGAGCGGCGCACCCACGACTACGTCCGTAACGGCCTGACCACCTTGTTCGCCGCCTTCGACGTCGCAACCGGTCAAGTCATCACCGCTCTGCACCGCCGGCACCGGGCCGCGGAGTTCAAGAAGTTCCTGATCCGCATCGACAAAGTGGTGCCGGCGCACCTGCAGGTCCACCTGATCGTAGACAACTACGGCACCCACAAAACACCGGCGATCAAGGCCTGGCTGGCTAAACACCCGCGGTTCGAGCTGCACTTCACTCCGACCGGCTCCTCCTGGATCAACCAGGTCGAGCGGTGGTTCGGCTACCTGGCCCACCAGATGATCCGCCGTGGCGCACACAAGAACATCCAGGCCCTTGAAGCCGACATCCGAGCGTGGGTCAAAGACTGGAACGAAGACCCCAAGCCGTTCATCTGGACCAAGACCGCCGAGGAAATCCTCGACTCCCTCGCCCGCATCTGCCGACGGATCTCCGGCGCAGGACACTAGCAAGCTAGAGCTCACCGCTTCGCCAGAGCCGCTCCTGCTCGTTGAGGAGTCCCTCGTCGACGGCCGTGTTCCGGCGGTCTTCAACCCATACCTCGGCAAGTGGCCCGAAGACATCGAGTTTGTCGGCAGGGAAGGAACCATCCTCTTCACAAAGGGCGATCAGCGGCGCGACGGCCGAGTCATCGCGATCGCAGACTCGACACAGCACGGACTCTCTGAAGCCGCTGACGGTGGCGCCCTTGTTGTTGGGCCAGCTGTGGGGATAGCGGGCCAGCAGTATCGTCGGCCGGCTGCAGTTGGGGCACGGTGGTGTTACGTCGACGTTGAGGACGATCTCTTCTAAGTCGTGCGGCTCGCCTGTACTGGCTTCCTCGCTCACGCCACCCCTTGCCACGCCTCCGGGCCAAAGGATCCCTTGATGTCTGATGCGATGGTAGCGGCGTTCACCAGCGAGGGAAGCTGGTAGACGATGGTTTTCTGCGGGCCGCGGACCGCGAGTTGAACGGGATTCTGGCCGGGGTGGGCACCCATGATGCGCTTGAGTTCGTTGATGCACAGCTCGTTGATGCGGTGATAGGGCAGCCGAAGCTGGACGGGGGCCGCGCCGTCGCGTTCGGCGGAGGTCACGTCGAGGACCTGCAGTTCCTGCCCGAAGATGCTGATGGTGCCGTCGCGGTCGTTGACGCGGCCTTGCACGGTGATGACGCTGTCCTCCACCAGGGCGGCGGCGACCATCTGGTAGGTGGCAGGGAAGAAGAGGACCTCGATCGTTCCGTCACGGTCGGCGAGGTTGACGATGGCCCAGGCGTTGCCTTGTTTGGTCATCTTGGGCTGGACGCTGGTGATCAGGCCGGAGAGGCGGACCATACCTTCGGTGCGCCCTGAGGCCAGCAGATCGACGATGGTGGTGTCGCGGTTGTTGGACAGGATGTGCTCGGTGCCGTCCAGAGGGTGCGCGGAGACGTACATGCCGAGCATCTCGCGTTCGATGGCCAGCAGTTGTTTGCGGGGCCATTCGTCGTCGCTGACCGGCACGTCCAGGCTGAAGGTGTCATCGCCGGTTGCGTCGCCGAGTCCGGCGAAGAGATCGTCCTGTCCGTAGGCGGCTGCCTTCTTGAGCGGGACGACTGCGTCGATGGCGCTCTCGTGGGCGGCGGACAGTCCCTTGCGGGTGTGTCCGAGGGAGTCGAAGGCGCCGGCTCTGATGAGGGATTCCACGGCCCGCTTGTTCAGCGCGGGCAGATCGACCTTGTCGAGGAAGTCGGAGAACGAGGTGAACTTCCCCTTGGCCTTGCGGGCCGCGATGATCGATTCGATGACGTTGTCGCCCACGTTGCGCACGGACAGCAGTCCGAAGCGGACGTCGTCGCCCACGGCCGCGAACTCGGCGAGCGACTCGTTCACATCCGGCGCAAGGACGGTGACGCCGAGCTTTCGGGCATCGGCGAGGTAGATGCCGGCCTTGTCCTTGTCGTCGCCGACGGAGGTGAGCAGGGCCGCCATGTACTCGGCCGGGTAGTTGGCCTTGAGGTAGGCGGTCCAATAGGAGACGAGCCCGTAGCCGGCGGTGTGGGACTTGTTGAACGCGTAGCCGGAGAACGGGAGCATGACGTCCCAGATCGCCTTGATGGACTCTTCCGAGTAGCTGTTGTCGGCCATGCCGTCGTGGAACTTCTGCCACTCGGCGGCCAGCACCTCGGGCTTCTTCTTGCCCATCGCGCGGCGCAGCATGTCCGCGCCACCGAGCGTGTAGCCGGCCAGGGTCCGGGCGATGGCCATGATCTGCTCTTGGAAGATGAGCAGGTGGTGGGTGGAGCCCAGGATCGGGTCCAGGATTTCCTTGAGCTCGGGGTGGATCGGGTCCGGGTCCTGCTTGCCGTTCTGGCGTAGCGCGTAGTTGGTGTGCGCGTTGGCGGCCATCGGGCCGGGCCGGTACAGGGCGAGGGCGGCCGCGATGTCTTCGAAGCGGGAGGGCTCCATCAGCTTCAGCAGTGCGCGCATGCCGCCGCCGTCGAGCTGGAACACGCCGAAAGTGTCGCCGCGGCCCAGAAGCTCGTAGGTCTTCTTGTCGTCCAGCGGGATCACGGTGACGCTGGTGTCGCCGTTGCCCGGGTCGACGGTGGCCAGTTTGACGCCGCGGTTCTCGCGGATGTTCGTCAGCGCGTGGTCGATCACGCCCAGGTTGCGCAGGCCCAGGAAGTCCATCTTGACCAGCCCCATGTTTTCGCAGCTGGGGTAGTCAAAGCCGGTGATCTTGACGCCGTCCTTGGCGCGCATGTGCAGCGGGATGCGTTCGGTCAGCTTCGTCTTGGACAGGATGACCGCGGCCGCGTGCACACCGGTGCCGCGGGTCAGGCCTTCGACACCCTTGGCGGTGTCGATGACCTTCCTCACCTCCGGCTCGTTCTCGTACATCGTCCGGATTTCGCCGGCTTCGCCGTAGCGCGGGTGTGCGGAGTCGAAGATGCCGTCCAGCGGGATCGACTTGCCCATGATGTCCGGCGGGAGCGCCTTGGTGATGCGCTCGCCATGCTGGAAGGGGTAGCCGAGGATCCGGGAGGAGTCCTTGATCGCATTCTTGGCTTTGATCTTGCCGAAGGTGTTGACCATGGCGGTGTACTCGTCGCCGTACTTCTCGGTGACGTAGCGGACCATGGCGTCGCGCTGGCGGTCGTCGAAGTCGAGGTCGACATCCGGCGGGTTGATGCGCTCAGGGTTCAAAAAGCGTTCGAAGAGCAGGCCGTGCTCGAGCGGGCACAGCTCGGTGATCCGGGTCGCGTACGCGACGATCGAGCCGGTGGCCGACCCGCGGCCGGGCCCGACCGGGATCCCGTTGTCGCGGGCGTGGCGGCAGATGTCGGCGACCACGAGGAAGTAGGAGGAGAAGCCCATGGGACCGATGACCGTCATCTCGGTCTCGAAGCGCTCCATGACCTCGGCCGGGATCGGGGCGCCGTAGCGCATGGCGAGGCCCTTGAGGCATTCCTTGCGCAGCCAGGACTCCTGCGTCTCCCCCTCCGGCACGTCCGGGTACTGCGGCATCTCGTCGACGTTCTCGAAGACGGAGTCGTAGGACTCGATGCGCTCGGCGATCAGGAGGGTGTTGTCGCAGGCGTCCGGCAGTTCCGCGAACAGCTCCCTCATCTCGGCGGCGGTCTTGAGGTAATAGCCGCTGCCCTGGAACCGGAACCGCTTCGGGTCGTCCTTGTTCTTGCCCACCCCGATGCACAGCAGGTTGTCGTGCGCATCTGCGTGGTCCTCGTGCACATAGTGCGCGTCGTTCGTGGCCAGCAGCGGAATGTCCAGATCCCTGGCCAGCCGCAACAGGCCGTCGCGGACGTCCTTCTCGATGGACAGCCCATGGTCCATCAGTTCCAGGAAGTAACTCTCCTTGCCGAAGATGTCCTGGTAGGCGGCGGCGACTTCACGGGCCTCGTCGTACTGGTTCAGCCGTAGCCGCGTCTGGATCGCCCCGGACGGGCAGCCCGTCGTGGCGATGATGCCGCCTGCGTGCTCGCTGATCAGCTCCATGTCCATCCGCGGCTTGCCTGCGGGGAACTGACCGGTGTAGCTGGCCTCGGTCGACAGGTAGAAGAGGTTCTTCAGACCCTGGACGTTCTGCGCCCACATCGTCATGTGCGTGAACCGGCCACCGCCGGAGACGTCCTTCGATCCCTCACCGTCATCCGACATGGCCCGTTGGCCGCCCGGACCCCAGAACTCCTGCTTGCGGTTCCGGCGCGAGGACGGTGCGACGTAAGCCTCGATCCCGATGATCGGCTTGACGCCGTCGACGCCCTTGGACACCTGATGGAACTCGTACGCACCGAACATGTTGCCGTGGTCGCTCATGGCGACGGCAGGCATGCCCTGACGCTCTACTTCGGCGAACATCGGCTTGAGCTTCTGCGCGCCGTCGAGCATCGAATATTCGGTGTGATTGTGCAGGTGAACAAAGGAATCCGTCACTGGGAGGGCACCTCCGGAGCAGTCGCGGGAAGGCCCTCACCCTAGCCCTCAAAGGATGATCACTTCCGGCCCTGAGACGACCTCAAAATCGTCTCGGCCAAGCCCTTCCCGGGTGACCTCGCACTCTCACAGAACGAAGTCGGAACTCTCCTCGGCGTGGCGGATCGGCGCGTGTCGACGACGATCTTTACAAGCCCGACATAGCATGGAATGCATCAGCTGGCGATCATTGCGGGGATGCTGTCGAGATCGCACAGAGATGGCCGGTTTCTGGCATAGCGCGACCCTGGCGGGGTCAACACCAGACAGACCCAGGTCCTCGACGACGATGGGTGCTGGTGCTGTGACGGGGATGGTTCACCGGGCCTCGGCGCTGGTCGCCCGGGCCCGTAGCCTGGCCGGATGCCCGTTGACATCCGCGCTCTGTGGCCTCTCGCGCCCGCCTCCGAGTCCGACTGGCTCGCCGAACTCGCCCAGGACGACGGCCTCACCGGCTACGAGGCACCTGGGCGGCCCGACGCAGCCTGGGTGCTCGGCGCCATGTATGAGCGCGGAGAAACCGCGGGGGAATCGGTCAACGACACTCAGAGTCGGAACGAGCACCCCGGCCCGGGTTGGGAGCGGCTGCGCTGGGCGGAACTGGCCGCCCGCATCGGCGATCCCGTCGTGCCGCAGGGCCGGTACCCCTGTTTTCGCTGCTTCCCTTCCGCGAAAGAGGCGGGCATCCAGCCCGGCGCCATGGAATGGCCCGCCGAGGGCAGTCTTGACAGGCCGACATGGGACCAACTGATCAGGTTCCTCACCGCGCACAGCCCCCAGGGAGCGGATACCGCCTGCCTGGCGTACTACAACCCGATCGTCGCGCGGGACTTCGACAAAGGACAGGTCCGCTCTGGCCGCCTGGGCGACGCTCAGTCCCTCTTCGACCACCCGGACATCCCATACACCCCGTCCAACCTGTGGCCAGCCGAACGCTCCTGGGTCGTCTGCACCGACTACGACCTCTGGGGCACAAAGGTCTGTGGCCCCCGCCCGCTTGTTGAGGTGCTGCTCGCTGACCTCGAGATCGAAGCCATCCGCCTGCCCTGGACCAGCTAGTGACGTGCCGGACGCCGCGACACGGTGAACCCTGCCGGTCACGGCACTACTAGCAGTTCAGCTCAGAGGCAGGGCATGCTGCCCGATTTTCGTTGCTCACGCAGGTCTTCGCCACGCGAGTGCTGACGGGCTGCATCGTCGCACTGGACTATCTCTGGCTGTTGACGATGGCGTGTACCAGGGCCCAGATGAAGCCGTACGAGAATAGGCCGAGGTAGACGGTAGCGCTCAAGGCCAATATGCAACCCTGCTTGAACCTGGGTTCTTCGGACTTCTTGACAAGCCAGGCGTTGTAGACCACCGCGACGATGCCGAACGCTAGGAAACCGGCGAGCAGCCACACAGTGGAGAAGGTGACGTCGTCAGGCCCTATGACTTCTTTCGCATAAAAGCCGTGTGTCATGCCCTCTCCTGGTCAGCGGTCCCGCAAGTCGAATGTCTTCGTGCTGCCCGCGGAGAAGGTCAGACCGTAGCAGTGCCGCCTTGACGGCTTGACTTGATGGGGGTTGCGTCCGGTGGTGTAGCCGTCAGGGCCCGTATAACCGATCGACGTCCTGCTCTTGATCGGGTTGGCTGGATGGCATGCGAGAGCTCTGTACCGATCGTCTACTGCTCCGCCCGTGGCGGGAGTCCGACCTCGAACCGTGGGCGGCGATGAACGCCGATCCCGAAGTCCGAGAGTACCTGGGAGAACTGTTGACGCGGGAGCAGAGCGATGCCGTGGTGGCAGGCATGCAGGCCGAGTTCGACGAGCGCGGTTTTGGGTGGTGGGCACTCGAAGCACGCCACACTGGTGAGTTCATCGGCCGAGCCGGCTTGGACGAGGCGGGCGACGATATGCCGTTCACGGGTGTGGATATCGGTTGGCGGTTGATGCGTTCGGCTTGGGGCCACGGCTACGCCACCGAGGCCGCCCTCGCCTGCTTGGCCTTCGGTTTCGAGTCCCTCGGGCTGCCGGAAGTGGTTGCGTCGACGACCGTCGACAACCTTCGTTCCCAGGCCGTGATGCGCCGGATTGGCATGACCCGGGACCCGGCCGACGACTTTGAGGATCCGAGTGTGCCTAAGGGACCGCTTCGCCAGTGCTTGCTCTACCGGGTCTCCCGCAGTGATGACCACGGCCCGCACCACTCAGTGGGATACGACCCACGGCGCAGCCCGCGAGCTCCACGAGCGAGTGGCCCGACTCGTCGTTGATCGCGCAATCGTCTGGGGAACGAAGAGTGAACCTGGGGAATTTCACGGCTCTGGTCGCAGTCCGTGAACCACAGCCTCTGATGCGCCAGCAGAGACAGATGCGCCGATGACCCCGTCCCTGACGGTAGGGCATGCTGTTGCGGTGAGTGATCCTCAACCACCATGGCAGGAATGGCTGAACAGCCTGGACGTGCCCCGGAAGGCCGCCGCGGAGTCGCTGTGTGCCCAGTTCAGCTCGCTCGGCGTGACTGATCCTGTCGACCTGATCAAGTCGGAGGTCATGGAAGACCTTCCGCAGCTCGCGCGATTCGTGCTACTGCGAAACTTGTGGCACGGTGCGATCGACGGCTGGACCGAGCCAGGCTCGCTCGATCAACTGCCCGCCGGGCAACGCCTTCTTGCCGCCGGAACGGACCGGGAGGACCTTGTTCGCCTAGTCCGAGCCGTTGCCTATGAGGCGGTGTTCGCGACGCTCGACGAGCTGGACGCCGGCGGCGATCTAAACGTGTCGGGCGTGGAGGCCGGCTGGGTGGTCATGGAGTCGGGCGAAGATGGCTCTCCGACTGGGCGGACCCTGTCGGGCCTGCATGAAGACCTCCTGACAATGGATCCCAGTGGACGCGACGGAACTGACCTCTGGCAATGAGGGCAGTGCTTTGGGCTGATTGATGCAAGTCACGACTGGGTGAGGATGCGGGTCCGGAGGAGTGCGAATGAGGCTCGGCCGTACATAGCTCGCTTGAGCGTTTTCACCCGGTTCACGTGCCCTTCGACCACCCCGGAACTCCACGGAAGGGTGAGCCGGGCGGTGACAGCGTCGAGGTCCTGGCGGAGGAAGCCGGCGAAGCCCTTCATGGGCTTCGGTGCGTCCTGTTCGGCCTGCCGGATCCACTCCAGCAACAGGTATCCGCGCTGGTGGCGGACCAGGTCGGCGAACGCCCGAGCAAGATCGCAGGCCCGGGTGATGTCCGGGCAGGCGAGCCGGACTTGTAGGAGTCGCTCGCCCTGGCTTTCGGTGAGCGTCTCCCGGGCCCGCATGATCCACGAGGTGACCTTGCGAGGGCTCGGGATGTCGGCCCGGACCGGTTCGGCGGCGCCCGTGCGGAGGGCGGCGAGGTGTTTGCGGACGACCTGGCGGCTGCAGTGGTGGCCGCGAGCCTGGATCTCCAGGAACAGTCGGATGCCGCTGACCTGGCCTTTTGCTTCGGCGAAGCGGGCGTTGAGCTATGCCTTGAACGGCTCCAGGACGCCGTTGGGGCGGCGCTCGCGGGCGGAGACCACCCGGTCGTTGAGGTCAGTGTCGCGGAAACGGCGCACGGTCTTGCGGTCGAGGCTCAGACGGCGGGCGATGACGCTGATCCTCCAGCGTTTCTCCAGCCGGCGGTGGATGTCCTCGTTGCGGTGGCGGGTGCGTTCGATGATCTGGGTGCGGGGCAGTTCCGCGGGCGGTAACAGCATCGGAGGCGGCTCCGGTACCTCGGTCACCGTCTCCCCAAGGGTTTCCGGGCCGTTGCCACCCGCTACGAGAAACACGCCTACATCTGCCTCGGCACCGTCACCTTCGCGGCCCTCACGATCTGGCTCCGAACATGAGCCGAGAACCATAGCCTGGCTCCAGCTCTGCGTGCACCGAAGGTAGATTTTTCTACCTACAAGGGTGATCACCATAGAGGCAGGGTCATGACGAAAACGGATCCCGCGACCGCCAAGCAGGTAACGGCGGATTGGGCGCGAGTCTTCGACGGCTTCGACATTTGGCGCCCTTTCCGGCTGTTGCGCCGAAGTCGGGCCCCTGGTCCAAGGGATCACTCTTGATCGGTCCACTTCGGGTGACGCCTATTTCCCGACAGCACACATTCACGCATTGATGCGACCATTCCCAGTCGTCTCTCTGGCACTTGGCCAACGCCTGGCGTCAACATCAGGAGTGCAGGAAGCCATCAAGTTCACCGACCATGCGGAGGACTATCTCGACGCCGCCCGGCGCCTCGCTGGCCAGGCCAGATTGAGTCTCGATGTTCCGCCCACCGTCGCAGACGTCGTCAACGAACTGCGCGCTTTCGCGACAGCTCAGCAGGGTTTGGGCGGCTTGCCCGCGATATGGGCGGTTGAAGACAGCATCCTCGTCCCGTCGGCGAGTGGGGACAGGGACCTAGCGGAGGAGGGGCTGCAACTTGCTCGGGATCTGGTGAAGAAGTGGCCTAAGCACAGGCTGCCGCTGGACTGGGTCGGCGAAGAGGTATGGATTACTTCCTTGCGCAAGAGCGCGGACAACGCCGAGGATCTGCGCGCCATCGTTGAAAGCCAGGTCAGGGCCCACAAATTGGCGAAGATCCGACAGAACTAACGCGTCGGCACAAGGGCCTTGTGCTGTGTGGCTCCATCGCAAACCCGAAGGGGCATCGGCGCCGGCCAGATGATGAATGCTTGATCCAAGAAACAGGGCCTAGTGGTGAGGGGCGAGCCAGGCGTCGTAGTGGTCGCGCATGAGGGCCAGCGGTATGCGAGGGTGCAGAAGATCTGCTGGGCGGCGATTAGGCTTCACGCATGCTGACCAGCGAAGACGAGTCATACGAGGCCGTCAGGCGACTGGCCGCCGGAGTTGCTCTGGACCAGGCGCTCGATGTGACGGATCCGGAGTCCTGGATCGGCCTTGACTTCGGGGTACGCGAACTGGCCTGGCAGCGGCCGGAGCTGTTCCACTCGAACGCGTCGCTGTCCGGGCGGCGGCTGAGTTGGGATGCGGATGCGTCGCTGCCCACCGTCACTTGGCGCCATAGGCCCGATGACGCCGAACTCGCCCTCGCCCTCTGCCACCCCGACGGCCGGATCCGTGAGGCCGCACTGGACCATACCGAGGAGCGGCCCGCGCTGCTTGCGCTGGTCGTCATCCGCTGCGCGGACTGGGCTGGGCCGGTACGCGAACGGGCCCGCGTGCTGCTGTCCGAGACGCCCCCGCACCGGCTGGCCGCGCACGCCGCGCTGACCCTGCGGATCGGCCGCCGCCCGCGGGGCGGCTTCGCCCAAGAGCTGCTGACCGGGGCGCTGCGCGCGGGCCCTGCCGCGCAGGCCGAGGCGCTGCTCGACAGCGGCGACCGGGCCACGGCCCGCATCGCGTACCGCATCGCCGTCGAGCGGCGGCTGCTCCCCGCAGCGCGGCTCGCTCGGACCGCCGCCCGCCATCGCGACGTCGTAGTGCAGGACCTGTGCGCCGAAGCGGCTGTGGCCGCCCTCGGCGAGGGCACCTTCGACGAGTTCAGCGAGGTCGTGGTGCCGCTGCTCGGGTCCCGGCAGCCCCGGGTCAGGTCGGCGGGTGTGACCGCGCTGCGCCGGGCCGGGCGGCACGCCGACGCCGAGCCGTACCTCACCGACCGGTCCGCCGTGGTACGGGCGTGCGCCCGGTGGGTGCTGCGGCAGGGCGGCACCGACCCGGCGCCGCTGTACCGCGCGCTATGTGCCGACCCCACGGCCCAGCCCGCCGCCGCAGTGGGCCTCGGCGAGTGCAGGGTGCCTGAGGACGCGGACCTGGTCCGGGAACTCCTCGCCCACCCGGTCCCCGGCGTGCGCGCCTGCGCTTTGGCGGGGCTGCGGGCGCTGGAGGCGGTACGCGTCGATGACATACGACCGCTCCTGGACGACCCGTCGGCGGCGGTGGTCCGGCAGGCGACCGCCGCCCTGTTGCCGTGGGCCGACCGCGTACCGCAGGGGCTGCTGCGCGGGCTCCTGGCCCAAGACCGTCCGCGCCACCAGCGGATTGCGGCGGTCCGGCTGCTGCGGGCCGTCGGGGTGCACGCCCGGGTGGCCACGCGGCTCTGAGCCAATCCGCCGGACAGACCCTGAGGAAGCGACCCTCCCCTGTCTCTGACCGCCGCCTGCAGGTTCGTTCTGGTGAGCTTCAGCGCGGCCTGTAGAACGAACCCGCCGGCACCCCCGGACGGGTCGGCTGCCCGGCCTGTGTTCCTCAACCAACAGGGAAGAGGCCAGGGCGCCCCCGCAGCTCGAAGTACCGGCGGCCCGCCACCCGCTATGACGTCGGTAAAACCGTCAAACGGCCCCACGCGCCGAAAGCCGACGGCTGACCCGGCCGACCTTGGTAGACAGAAACAAGCGGGGAGCCTGCAGGCACCTGAACAGCCACACGCACAGCACGCGCCTCCCAAATCAAGGGAGGTCCGTGCCATGCGCCTCGGATGTTATTGCTTAGCCTCGGCATTCACATGAGTCACCCTTGCCCCGGGAATTGCCAGTGCTTCGACGATCCGGTCGGCGGCTTCCGTGGAGAAAAGCCCGTCAGTCACGCTGAGAACGTAGCTGGCGACGGAGGCATGGTGCACTTGCCGCAGCAGGATGAACGCCTCTGCCTGCGCCGGCGAGAAGGCGAAGCACAACCACTCCGCGAAGTCGTCTTCGGTGATCTCCAGCGGTTCATAATTCGACACCTCAAGAGTGAGGGCGTGCCGTCCACCACATGAGGCCACGCTAGCGTATGGAACCTCGCAGGCGGTGAATAGGTTGCGCACAACGAGCACGTCTTGCGCGACCGCCACAGACGGGCGAAAATAGAAAGAAACGGAGAAATAAAAAAATCAGGGGGCGGGGGGCAAGCGCGGTGGCCGTAGTGCCACCGCTTGATGCCACAACGCTTGTTGAGCGAAAATTTGCAGAGCGGAAAAAAATTTATCAACCTACGCTTTAGTGATTCTGCCTGTGGAACCTGAGGCCTACGTAATGATCAAGTATGGCTAATCTTCCGCTTGAACGAGCAACCCAGCGGTCTACGCACACGGGGCTCGTCGTGAAGGATTGAGCCTCAACCGGCATCGCCATGCGTACGCGACTTGTATGCGATTGGTAGAATCGTAGGTGCGGTGGGTCTGAGGGGATTGCAGTCGCCTCGTCGGGGATGTTCCAGCAGCGGGCGTCGCTAGCCTGAGTTGACCGGACCGCCGGATCTTGTCGTGCGACGCGGCGTCGCAGGATTCATCTGGAGCCTCCCATGCGCGTATTCGTCACTGGAGCCAGCGGCAGCATCGGCTCAGTTGTCGTTCCCGAACTTATCGCTGCTGGTCACGAAGTCCTCGGCCTTGTCCGTTCCGATGCTGCAGCTGCGGCCGTTTCCGCCGCCGGCGGGATGCCGCTCCGCGGCGACCTCGCCGACCTTGACAGCCTTCGCGCTGGCGTCGCCCAGGCCGATGGTGTCATCAACCTGGCCTTTGGGAACGACTGGAGCGACTTGGAGCCGTGCATCGACGAGGAAGCGCGCGCCGTGCAGACCTTCGCGGCCGCGCTCTCGGGCAGTGGCAAGCCGTTCGTGCATGCCGGCCTCACGCCGATGGTGCCAGGCCAAGTTTCCACCGAGGAGGACCCCGACACCACCAACGGTCCGGTCGGTGGACGCGGCCGCAATTCCCACGCGGTTCTGGCGCTGGCCGCCCAGGGTGTCCGGTCCTCTGTCGTCCGGCTGCCACGCTCCGTGCATCAGCGCGGGTCGCAGTACGGCTTTTGCTCGGTGCTCATCGCCGCCGCGCAGAAAACGGGCGTGTCGGCGTACGTCGGCGATGGCACGCAGCGCTGGCCGGCGGTCAACCGGCTTGACGCCGCCCGGCTGTTCCGCATCGCACTCGAGGATGCTGAGCCTGGCACGGTCCTGCACGCGGTAGCCGACACGGGCGACACAATGAGGTCGTTGGCAGAGGCTATCGGCGGGGCTCTCGCAGTGCCCGTCGAGTCGGCGTCGGCTGATGACTTCGGCGTCATCGGCCGCTTGTTCGCCCTCGACATGGCGTCATCGAGTGCACTGACTCGGAAACGGTTCGGCTGGGAACCTGCCCACCCGAGCCTGATGGCCGACCTCGTCGCCGGCGGCTATCCCGCCCTGGGCTGAAAACCTCAGACGAGAACAGACGGCCTACGCTTGCGAAGTCAGAGCGGAAGAGTTCCGGTAAGGCACCGACGCCGTCTTGTCGGCTGATGGACCCGTGACCGTTGGTGTCCAGCTCCGCAAACTACTCGTCCACCCACTCCTGGTGCCCATGAGCCCGCACCTCCGGGAGGTCAGAGCGTGCCCTGGACGCTCCAGCCCTGCTCGGGGCGGTCTGGGCGGACATGCGCGTACCGGAAAACGAACGCCTTGCGGATGGAGCGCTTCCGGGGCGGGCCCTGCCGCCTTCTCCCTCATGGGCGGGCCTGCGGCAGGCCCGCCCGCGGTACGGGCTTCTGCCCAGATCTCTGCGGCACCGCGCCCGGCCAACTCGCCTGATGCCACGACGAAGATCCTGATGGGGTGCGTCCAGGACTGAGGCTGCCGAGTCTGCCGGGCGCTCGCACCGCGGCGGCACATCACCTCCTCCGGCGGCTGAGCCTTGATGAACCTTCCTAGTCTCAGCCTGACGACTTCCCGCTCGCGCCTGGCGGCCCTGTGGCCCGCCATCGGGATCGATCGGTGCCCGGTCGGGTCATGCTGGGATGAGCACGATCTTCTTACCGCCGGCCCGTCCGGCAACCACCTGGGTGAATGCAGCCGGTCCCTCGCTCAGCGGCAGGGGCTCCGGTGCGAGTTTCAAGGTTCCCACCGCGGCCTGCTCCGCGAGCTGGACGAGTTGCGCGCCGTTGGGCTCGAGGTAGAGGTCCCAGCTCGTGATGCCGCGTTCCTCCGGAGGCGCGTCCGAGGTCAGGGAGCACAGTTGGCCGCCGTCCCGCACCAAGGGCAGGGCCGCGTCCGCCGTACCGGCAGCGATGATGAGGGCAGCGTCGAACCCGCCGCGCACCTTGGTCGACCAGTTCGGGTCGTGGTAGTCGACGACTTCCGCCGCTCCCAGACCAGTCAGGCGCTCTGTGGCGGTCGCGGAAGCGGTCGTGGTCACCTCGATGCCGTTGACCGCGGCGAGTTGGATGGCCAGGGCTCCGGTGCCCCCGCCTCCGTTGGTGATCAGGAGCCGCTGTCCTCGGCTGAGGTCCAGCTTCTCCAGGGCCTGCAACGCGGTGAGCCCGTTGACCGGCAGCGCCGCCGCTTGCACGGCGTCCAGCCCTGGTGGGCAGGCCGCAGCGTGATCCGCGTTGATCAGAACGCGTTCGGCCCAGAAG
Organism: Streptomyces sp. RPA4-2; assembly: GCF_012273515.2. Lineage (NCBI taxonomy): Bacteria > Bacillati > Actinomycetota > Actinomycetes > Kitasatosporales > Streptomycetaceae > Streptomyces > Streptomyces sp. RPA4-2. Next base: position 9,089,261 of record NZ_CP050975.2, on the reverse strand, counting down.
CCGCTTCCCCCGGGCAGCGGCGCCTCGTGTGCGAGCACCCGGTCGCCTACGGCAAACCCGGTGACACCCGCACCGACGGCCAGCACCTTGCCTGCGCCCTCCACTCCCAGTGCAGCCGGGGGGCGCAGCCCTACGTCCCAGCTGGCGTCGATTTCCAGTTCGTCCCACGGTCCGACTCCGGCTGCCTCAACCTCCACCAGGATCTGACCGGGCTTGGGAGATGACGGTTCGGGCAGTTCCAGCAGGACGACTTCCTTCTCGGCCGTGGATACTCCGCATGCCTTCACAGTAGATCGTTGTCCTCTCGTTCAGTCCGGCCGACCAGGAGGTACGGGCCGGAAACCCAAATCCGGCAGCGGTGTCGAACTGGACATTCCGCATGCCTTCACAGTAGATCTTTGTCTTCGTACTCAGTCCGACCGACCGGTTCCAGATCTCCGGCGCCTCAGACAGCAGCGTTGCTGGCGGCGGCGGGTCTCCATCCGTCCGCGTGTCCGCGTCGCGGAGGCCGCGGCGCTCGACGAGCAGTACGCCGTGGATGCCGGGGCGCTGCGGGAGGCGCCGCCGGACCCGGTCGGCGTCGCCGAGATGGGTGCCGGCTTGGCACGGTCTGGGTCTCGTCGACGCCTACCGCCAGCAGTTCCGTGCTGAGCCGTTCGACGACCCCGCGGTGCGGGTCGGAGAACCCGATGCCGGAGGTCCGCGGAGGCCGTTGGGTCATCCGGGCGCCAACGATCGGGGCGCCGGCCGGCGCCCCGCGACCGACGTCGCGACGTCCGTGATGACCGGCCGCGCCTGCCGCAGGTCTCGTTGTGCGGGTGGGCCGATATCGAGGCCAAGGGTGTCCGCGGCCCGCGGACTTCGGCCACAGTCGTTCCCGGTGCCGGGGCTGTTTAGACGAAGGTGAACAGCTTGTCGGTTTCGAAGCGCGACGTCGGGCTGTTGTACACCTTCGCGGGGTCGGGGTAGCCGAGAGCCAGCAGCACTGTCGTGGTGTGTCCGGTTTCGCGGATCTTGAACGCCTTGTCGACACTCGTCGGGTCGAACCCTTCGAGCGGCATGGCTTCGACGCCGAGCTCAGCAGCCGCCATCATGGTCAGACCCATGGCCAGGTAGGTCTGCTTTTCCATCCAGTGGTTCACGTCCTTGTAGCCGTACTTGCGCAGGTTGAGGAAGTCGCGGGTCATGAACTCCCACAGCTCGTGCTTTGCCGGGTCGGCGAACCGGCCGTCGGCCCTCTCCTTGCTGAACACCGCATCGAGGTGGCTGTCGGGAAGATCCGCCCTGGTGGTGAGGATGACGGTGTGTGAGGCGTTCAGGATCTTCTCGCTGTTGTCCTGGAATCGCTCGCCGAGGTTGGCCGCCAGCCGCTCCTTGCCTTCGGGCGTGGCGAGGACGTAGAAGTGGTTGGGCTGTACGTTCGTCGACGACGGTGTCGAGCGCAGGAACCCCAGCAGTTGCTGAAGTGTTTCCTCCGGGATGGTCTTGCTGGGGTCGAAGTACCTGGTGAGGTGCTTGTTCATGAGCTTGTCGAGATTCATGGCAACCTGCCTTTGTCTTGCAATCACTGGTTGAAGAGTTAGCGATTCGTGCTGTTTGGGTTAGTTCTTGCCGTGGCTAAGCAGTTCGTTGACGCGCGCGAAGCTCATACCTGTCGTCGCCGAAGCGAGGTCGCCCGCGCGGAGCGCCTTCGTGGCCTGTTCGAGTGCGCCCATCGCGTGGGTGTAGAGCAGCGGACCCAAGCTGATGCGCTTGACCCCGGCCTGCTGCAGTTCAGCGACGGTCAGCACTTTGTCCGACGGAGACACCAGGACGTTGACTGGTGTCGGGGCGACCGCGGTGACGATCGCGACGAGTGCTTCGCGGTCGGGTGGGAACGGCGCGTAGACCACATCCGCGCCCGCCTCGGCGAAGGCCGTCAGACGCCGAATGGTGTCGTCAAGATCGGGCCGTCCCTGGATGAAGTTGTCGGTGCGGCCGGTAATGACGATGCGCCCCTTGGCAGCGTCGACGGCGCTGCGTACGCGACTGACGGCTTCGTCGAAGTCGCGGATCGGTTGATCGGGATCGCCGGAGGTGTCCTCCACCCCGATACCGGCCAGGCCGGACTCCACGGCGGCCTCAACGGTCGCGGCGACGTCTTCAGGCATGTCGCCATAACCGTCTTCGAAGTCTCCGTTGACGGGCAGCCCGGTGAGGCGGCCGAGCAGCCGCGCATGCTCGAGGTGCTCTTCGCGGGTGACTTCGTGACGCCCGTCGAGGCGGCCGAGGGTGGCGGCGATCGCGGCGGACGATGTCGCGATCGCCTCGAAGCCGGCATCGGCCAGCATCAGCGCCGAGAGGCCGTCCCATGCGTTCGGCATGACGAGGCCACCGTCGCGGGTGTGCAGCGCCATGAACTTCTCATAGAGTTCGGAACCCGGCATGTCGAGCCTTCCTGAATGATCGTTGACTCAGTGAGGGGTTCGTCGGCTGGGTGCCTGGACCGCGCCGAGGTTCCAAAGAACAACCGGTGGGTGGGGTGTTGTTGGCGGCGGCGCGGAGCTTCCTAAAGCCGCTCCAGCCCCAGCAGACGAGATGACGCGCGCTGACTCCGTGGACGATGTCCGTGGACTCGACCATGCTCGATCACGCTCTCGCGTGCCGTGCCGGGCGTCGGCGGAACCGGGTGCGGGTTCACTGGGGCACGGTCGTAGCGACCGAGTCGGCAGCGGGGATGTCGAGGTCGGTCTGGTTGACATTGTTGATGAAGTTGGTGAGCAGGAACTGCACCGCCACCGCGATGATCGCCAGGATCTGCGGGTCGGTGTACCCGGCGCCCCGCACTCCTGCGAGCTCGGCGTCGCTGACCTGTCCGCGGCTCTCGACCACCCGCTGCGCGAAGCGGGCGGCCGCGGCGCGTTGGGGATCGATTGAGCTCCCGACGCGGCCGAGTTCGATGTCGTCGCCCGACATGCCGCCGAATCTGGTCGCGACGTGGGTGTGCATCGCCACGCAGTAACTGCAGCCGTTTGCTTGCGACACAGCCAGCGCGATGCTGTGCCGCGTCCTGGCGTCGAGAACCCGGCTCAGGGTGCCTTGCAGAGTCGTGACGACCTCAAGAACGGTCGGGTTCGACGCGAGGGTCTTGAACATGTTCGGGACGAAGCCCAGCTGCGCACCAACGTTGTCGAGTATCTGCTGTGCGCCGGTAGGCACATCCTCTGGAGGGGGAACGTTCAGTCGTGACACGGCGAGTCGACCTCCGGTCGGGGTGTGTGTAGTCGTCGTTGCGCCCAGGTCGGGCTCGAAGTGGTTCGGAGTTCCGTCGCAGGCCCTACCTGCGTTGGCTGCAACCTGGCCGGTGGCATCGGTTGCGCTTGGTGCCGTGCATTGCGGGGGGTGACTCCGCCGGAGCCGAGTCCGGAGATCTCTCCGCCACCCCAGACACCACATGTAAAGGACTATACAGACCAGAAATTTCTACGCAACCCCCTCGGGCGAATCGCCATCCACCATGTTGCATCCAGGCGAGCCGATGTCGCGTCGGATCAGTAAATATGCAGCTCAGAGGCATGGTAGGGCGACGTCGCGAGCAGCTCGGGCGATCTCGACAGGCAAGTTCAAGCCGCCTCAAGTCGGCCCGACTCGAACCCGAGTGTTGAGTTTTCTGGACGATTTAGTCCAACATTGGATGAGGAGGCTGACTGCAACGCAGGCAAGAGCTCTCGGATCTGCCTGCGCCTCCATCGCCCCTCCGTCTACGAGGAGGTCTGGTTGAGATGGCCCGCTACAACACAGTTCATCGACGCCAGGGTGTCGCGCCGCAGCACCTACTCCGATGCGCTCGCGATCCCGGCCGGCGCCCCGCAGGCCGTCCTGTCCGGCACCCCGGGATTGCGGCTGGACGGAACCCTGCCGGATGACTTCGCCGAGGAGGCCGAAAGCCTCGGACGACGTGTGCGAGGCGCTGCGGCGGGCTGGTGCCGAACTGAGCGACATCGGCCAGGTCCGGTCAGGGCTCACCGACCGCGACGACGTCGACGCCTACGTGAAGGTTCGCAAGGACGACATCTCTCACCGACCGACGTATATGCTCGTATTGGTCCTACAACTGATCCGGCCCAGCCTCCGTCTGAAGATCGAGGCCACCGCGGTTGTGATGCATTCCCCGGCCGAGCAACAGGAGTGAGTGACATGCGCGAGGGAGGCACCGTGCCCGGAACCAGCGGTACTCGCCGCACGCCACGCGGCCTGGAGACCCGTTCACGGATCGTTGATTCGGCGGCCAAGCTGTTTTATGTCAGGGGCGTCAACGCCACCACCCTCGATGACGTCCGGCTGGCGAGCGGCACGAGTAAGTCGCAGTTGTACAACCACTTCGAGGACAAACTCGCGCTGATCCACGCCGTGATCGACCTGCAGTCGACGTTCGTCCTCGCCCGCGAGGAACAGCGCCTGCGCGGCGTGAAGACCCTCACGGGTCTGCGCCGATGGCGTGACGCTCTCGTCCAGGCCAACTCACTGCAGGACGGCTCGTACGGGTGCGCGCTGGGCGCGATGTCGATTGAGCTGTCCGACAACGATGAACAATCCCGTCAAGCGCTCAACGCATCATTCGATGCGTGGCGGCGGATGCTCGTCGAAACGCTGACCCGGCTCCGCGTCCTCGGCGTACTTGCCGAGCACGCGGACCCGCAACGCTTGGGTACTGGTCTGCTGGCTGCTCTGCAGGGTGGCTACGTGCTCGCACAGAACGCTCACGACTCCGAGCCAATGGCCGTCGCGCTGGACATGGCCCTGGACCACATCGCCTCCTTCGCTCGCCGCTGAGCACACGTTCGCAGTTGCACGACACACTTCTCAGGCGGTCGCTGCCTCCTGAGGCCGGCTGGGCATACCTGCGCGACCCAAGAACACGGCGGCCACAAGGGTGCCTTCTGCAAGCTGGTCGGAGTCCAGATCGTCGGCGAGCCCGGACCCTGTGCGCTCGAGGATCGCCGGCCAGGGGCGTGGCGCGCCCGGAGATCGGTTGCCGAGGCGGCGAGCCCGCGCGCCTCCGGCGCCGAGTTCAGCAACTTGACGGCCGCAGACCAGTCCAGGGCGGCAGTTCCGTCGATGGCGAGGGTGATCGGCCTACCGGGAAGCGTGGCGACCAGGGCGCTCCACCCCGGGGTGACTACTCCGCCAAGTACCGGGTAACGAAGGCTTGGTTGGCAGGCCCGCGGTGATCGATGGGTGTTCGTCCTGCGGCAGCCGCCCGTACTCCGGTTCTGTCTCGAGGGTGACGGTGCGTCCGTCTGGGTCGTCCGTGACGATCAGGAAGACCTCGCCCGCCACCGTGCGGACGTCCAGTTGCTCGGTGAACGGGCGCCCTGGGCTGACTCCGGGCAGCGCCCGTGCTGTGTCGCGCGCTCTGTCCTGGAGCTTCTCGCTGCTGATGGGCATGACGAAGGTCAGACGCGGCGGCCGTAGGTGTGCTGATCCACGGGCCGCTCGGACTTGGGAAGCCCTCCGACCACGAGACGGTAGGAGTCCATCACGAGTTCCTTCACCAACTTCTCGTCGATGGTGCCCCCGCCTTCCACCGTGATCCAGTGCCTCTTGTTCATGTGATAGCCGGGGGTAATGTCCGCGTGCCGTTCACGCAAGGCCGCGGCGTCGTCCGGATCGGCTTTCAGGATCACGACGGGGCGACCCGGCATGTCGGTCATCAGCATGAAGACCTTGCCTCGCACCTTGTACAGGTCCCAGTCGGGGCCGAGACGACGCTCCAGGTCGGCCCCGGGCAGTTCCACAGTGCAGTCGCCCGCAATCTTCTGCAGCTCATGTCCGTCCAAGGTGATCAACTCCTCTATCGATCCGAGTGCCTTGACCGATCGACCGACCGGCCAGGGTTCAAGGTGGCGTCTATCGCATGGCCGCCACGAACGGCGGCGCCAGTACGCCGGCAACCGTGACGGAAGCTGGACGGGGGCTCCACTGTCTCCGCAGCGCTCGGTACGTACGCGCTCAGGTGCATGACCCAGGAGCACCAGGTAGGCAGCCGTCTGCTCGACGAACGCCGCCGTCCTTTGTCCGGGGTGGCCCCTGTGGGCCCCTTCGGAGGTGAGCGCCCGAGGGCGGCGATTTCTTACTTCCGGCCCGTCGGGAAGGTGAGGTCCTGGCGGCACAGTCTTTCCCGTCCGCGCCCGACGGACGGCTGCCAGGCTCCCAGGGCGTATTCGGCTGCGGTGCGAGCCCCCAGGTCAGCGCTGCCGGGCCGACGTCGTCGCCGCTGCATCAGCCCGTAGCGCTGAGATGTCCGCTGGCTACCAGCTGATCTCGCAATTTCTTACGGGCGTCAAACATCGTCTTGTAGAGCGCGTTACGATTCGTCTCCAGCTCACTGGCGAGCGTTTCCAGGGGAACCCCGTTGACGACCGCGGTGAAGACCTGCCGCTGGTGGGCGCTCAGTGCCGTCTCGACCGCGTTGCGCGCGGCTTCGCCCAGCTCTCGTGCCTGCCAGTGGCTGACGGGGTCGCTGCCGGAGCGGTCGGGCACTTGCGTCCATTCGTCCAAGTCGAACAAGGTATGTGCAACACGCCAGAAATGGCGGCCCAGCTTGCTGGACACTTCAAGTACGACGAATCGGAACGCCCACGTGGTGAACCTGGCGTCGCCTCGAAATTCCTGGATTTTGTGCGTGATCCTCATCAGTGCGTCGGCAGCCGCCTGGTGGGCGAGATCGTTCAGCTCGGGCCCGGTAATTCGGTAACGAGGGCCCCGGCGGAACACTTCGTTCATGGCGATCCGCACCAGCAGTTCGTGCAGCTGCGTGCAGGCCTGCTCGTAGTGCGACCCATGGCCGCCCTCGAGCGCGTCCACCCAGGCGGCGGACTCCGGGTCGAGCTGCCGTCGGCCCGTGGCGGGCCCTGCTGCCGGGGGGCTGCCGCTGGTTCCGGCATGTCTGTCCGGAGCCGAGCGGCAGGTCTTTTAACATCCGCAGAGTGCATGGTTCTCAATCCTCAGGTCATTTCGTGCGGACAAGCCCGTCACGAGACCAAGTACAGAACGTCTACGCGAAGTCACTGTTTTCTTTCGCCGTGCGCGCATCCTGCGATTCATGGACGGGGTTTCCGGCGTATTTCGACGAGGGATTCACCCGCTGCGTGGGGCACGCTTTTCCGTACTGTTGTGGTTGGTTGGTGAGCAGGCTGACCGTCGAGGCCTGTGACCCAATTCGCCGGTGACAGGCGTTCACGCCGTGCGCAACCCGGGGCGTGTACTGCGGCAGCAGTTGGCGGAGCTGCTGGTGCCCTCTGTGGATGCGCGACGTCGTGGTGCTCACAGGGGTTCCCCTCGTTTCTGCGATTTCGCGGCAGGAGAGGCCCTCGACGTCTGCGAGGTACACAGCGAGCCGGCGCTGCGCTGCTGGCCCGCGAACGGCCCCGGGATCCCGGTGAGACCCCTTTCCACATCTCGCGGCCCTCGGTCAGCAGGCTCGCCGCGGATGTCAGGTCGCCGGCGGTGCGGGCTTCCCTCGCCCATGCCGTCGTTTCCTCGAACCTGTTCAGGTCCAGAGCGTCCGGTTGGATGCGCGGCAGACAGCCCCCGCCGACCAGGCTCACGGAGCGGTCGCACTGCTCCCCCAGTGCCTGCCTGAGCCTGTAGGCGTACGTGCGCACGGAGCCTGCGGCGGATGGTGGGGCGTCGTCGCCCGACACGTCCTCCACCAGTTTCGAGAGGCTTACAGGCTTGCCTGCCCTGAGCAACAGCGAAGTGAGCACGGCGCACTGCCTCGGCTGACCGGCTCCGGTCTCGACCCTCTGTCTGTGCAGCCGGACCGGGTGGAGCACTGAGAACTGGACGCCCGCATACATGGTGCCTACCGCCTAGGGGATCCTTGTGAGGCTTGACTGCTTGGCCGTCCGCGAGGGACCGCTTTCCCCAAACGTACCGCAGGTCGGTCCAATTTTCAGGACTAAATAGTCCCCTTATTTGTGGGCCAGACCTACTGGCACCTCGCACTGCAGGACGGCTACGGCGCTGCGCCGGCATGACCGGACGGGCCCGCCCTGGCCGTGGTCGAGCAACTCTTCATGACAAGCGGGCAGGCTCGGAGCCGCCACGGTCCTCGCGGGCGGCGGTGTGTGCTCGCGCAACCGTGACTGGTAGCGGTTGGCGAACCACTCGGTGACCTCCGGCATGGAGGACGGCATGCAGCGGAGTGCGGGCGACCCGTCCAGCTCTCCGGCCGGCCGGAGAGCTGGACGGAAAGCGACCTGCCTTTGCGCAGGAGCCGCCGCTTTTTTCGCTGGCAACTGGGGTCGCATGCGGACAGTGAGGCATGCGGACGAACACGGCCTCCCGCCGTCGCGCCTCTGGCCTGCCGGGAGGAAGGTGAAGCCCAGCCGGCAGGGAGACCGCGGCGCAACCGCCCGCGGTGCCGCACTGGGCCTTCTCGGCGCCGTCTCGTCCCGGGCGGTTTTAGTGCCCTGCCGTGCCCTCCGCAGGCGGATTGCCGTCCTCGGCAGGCATGGCATAAGTCTTTATGTGGCCGATCGCCATGTCGAGGGCGATCCTCATGGGTTGGACGTTCCGCGCCGTCTGGGCAAGGAGATAGCCACCTTGAAGGGCGGCCATGAGGCCGGTGGCGAGTTCTCCAGTGTCCGCGTCGGCACGGAGGACTCCCGAGTCCTTCATCCGTGCGAGCCCGGCCTCGAGCAACCCTTCCCAGGTGCCGAAGTGCCGCGCGATCGCGGTGCGCGCCTCTTCGTCCTGATCGGCCAGCTCGCTTGCGAGGGAGCCGAGCGGGCAGCCGTACGCTCCGTTTCGGAGCGCGTTGTGTTCGACCACTGCGTCCCGCCAGCGCTCCAGCCCGCGGATGGAGTTGAGCCGCCGCAGTAGCTGGTGCTGGCGTTCGAGCAATTCCGCGGCCTGCAACGCGACAACGTCCCGCACCAACGCATCCTTGTCGGGGTAGTGGCGGTAGAGCTGAGATTTACTCGTTCCGCTGGCCGCCCTGACATCGTCGAGGGTCGTGGAACCCACGCCCTTGACGTACATCATGTCGGCGGCGGCCCTCAAAATGCGCTCTCGAGTCGCCCGCCCGCGCTCAGTCAACCGGGAGCCGTTTTTGTCGCTCGCCTGTTCCGCCACATTGACCAGATTACCGGTGCGAACGCTAGCAGGATTCAGAGTGGACCTCAAGGTCCCTTTTCTGTCCTGCCTCCGGTTCTCGGCCTATCCGACCTGGAGCCATCGCCCCGGGCCTCGCCGCCTCGACGAGCCCACGACCGCAGAGCTGGAACTCGGCGCCCAGTCGACGCGACAGCCGAGCTGCGACCATGCCGGCCACTCGACCGAGCAGCCGAAACGGCCCACTGGATGCACCGACGGGCCGACACGCGATCCGGTGAAGAACGGGAAGCCACGGGGAACTCCGCACGCCATCACAGGTCAGCGACTCTGCAGGCCAGGTGCCATCCACGCACGCGATCTTCCAAACTAGGGCTCTGGGTGACTGGGCTCCGTACCGAGCATGTGTGAGGACGCGGGCGACGTCATGTGCGTCGGATGATCAGCACGGCCACGTCGTCGAGGTGGTCTACCGCGACCGCGGCGTCGAGGATGCGGTCGGCGGTCTCCTCGGTGTTCAGCCCGTCGTGGATGGCTTGGGCGGCCAGCGTTCCGGCTCGCTCCAGTCCGGCGTCCAGTGTCAGGCTCGGCCCTTCGACCACGCCGTCGGTGACCATGACCAGCGCGGCGTCCTTGTCCAGCGTGAAGGTTTCTTCGGCGTAGTCCGCGTCGGGCAGGACCCCCAGCACCGGGCCGCCCGGCATCTCACGAATGCTGTGACTGCCGTCGTCGCGTGCGTACAGCAAGGGCACATGGCCGGCGCTCGCGCCGGTGACCCGTCCATCGTCTGGGTCGATACGCAGCATGGTGCAGCTGGCGAATCGTGCCGCGTCCATCGTGACGAGCAGCTCGTTGGTCCGCGTCAGCACCGTTGCGGGATCCGGTTCGTGGGCGGCGATCGCGCGCATGGAGGCGCGCACCTGTCCCATGGCTGCGGCGGCGTCCACGTCGTGCCCTTGGACGTCGCCGATCTCCAGGGCGATGGCACCGTCGGGCAGGACGAAGGCGTCGTACCAGTCTCCGCCGATGTCGAGCCCGTCGCGGCTTGGTTGGTAGCAGGCGGCGGCCTCCAGGCCCGGGAGGTGCTCGGGCAGCGTGGGGAGCATGGCCTGCTGGAGCGCCGTGGCCAGCTCGACTCGTGCCTCCTGCAACCTGACGCGCTTTAGTGCCTGGCCTGCAAGGTCGGCAAGAGTGCCCATGAGGGCCCGCTCATCCGGGGAGGAACGGTGTTCGCTGTCGTAGGTCACAAACCAGGCCCCGAGCGGCTGATCGCCACTCGGGCTGAGGGAGGTGATCGAGATGGCGTAGCCGGAGTCGAGCCGGTCGAAGTACGGCACCATGGCCCCGTGCGGCCAGCGGCGGATGTAGTCCTCCTGGTTGGAAATGAACTGCGGCTCACCAGTGCGGATCACATGGGGCAGCGCGCTGGGGGCGTCCAGCGGCAGGCCGTGCAGGGCGGCCACCGGTATCGGGATCCCGGCATCGGAGGAGACGCGTAGGCGGCCATTGGTGATGAACGCCAGCGCGGCGCCCGTACCGCCGAAGGTCGCGGCGAGCCGGGTCAGGACGACCTGCTGTATTTCTTGCTCTGTGACTGCTGTCATCACGGCGGAGGAGAAGGCCGCGATCTCGTCGGCGCGCTGACGTTCAGCACTCAGCGCGACCAACGCTCTGCGTCGGCGCGCTTGCCTCTTGGTGTCGTCGTGGATCACTCCGAAGACCCGCTCAGGGCCGCCAGACCCCAGAATGATCCGACGGGCCCGGCAGACCAGAAAATGCCAGCCATCGTGCTCGGTAAGGAACCGCAACCTGATCCAGGGGGACTGGGCGGCCGCCGAACGCACGAGCCGCCGCAGAGCGCCGCGGTCATCGGGATGGACTCGCCGAACCACCTCGGACAACGACATGGAGGCCTCCGGGAACAGCGCCGCCAAGGCGGGCGCGCCTCCCAGCCACTCCAGCTTGCGTTCCTGGGGTGAATACATGCACAGACCGAGGTTGGCGGCCTTGGCCGCCAGACGGAACGGGATCAGCAGGCCGCCCCGGTCGTTTCTCGCGTCCAACGAGTGCACCCACACCAGCGCCTCGCCACCTACGGGATCATTCACTCGTCGCGCCTCGACAAGGCAGACGACAGATGCTGCACCTGGCCCGGGGAACTCCAGCACCCGCATCGCAACCGTCGTCGTCGTGGCGGCATGGGAAACGAGACTCTCGCTCGCGCTCAGCTGACTTGTGGGCAACAGATCACCGAAGCCACGACCCACGCACTGCTCCACTGACCTGCCCAGCGTCCTGGCCATCGCCGCGTTGAGGCTGCGGATAACTCCGTCCAGGGTCAATAGAGCCGACGGTGTAGCCATCTGAAGAATGTCGTCCGAGGAGTCCATTTCGCCGCTCACTACCCATCTTCGAGCGATATGACCTCGTTGTCCTTCAATAACAGTATCTGCGTGCAGGGCAGGTCGCCTCCACCAGCAGCGGCATGCGACAGGGCGCAAAGCGCGGGACACCAGCGGACAGCCGACTGCGTGCGGGTCGACCGCCTGACCGCCACCCACCAGCTTGACCGGCTCCCGGGCGAGCTGGTCAAGCCGGGCCGCTACCTACTGATCACGCTGATCATGATCGACGGGGTCTATCACCATCGGTGATCCGATGGTCGCGATCGGCGTGCGTCGGCGGCTCGGGTGGCGACCCGCTCAGGGTCGGGTGAGGCCTGGGTGACGGTGAGGATCATCATGATTACTTACCGTACTGGGCGCGTCCGTGAACGGATTGCGTGCAGCGAGGACGGTGAACAGGGTGGCGACGATGGCAAGTCCGCCGTATCCGAGGGCGATCCGCGGTAGCGAGAAGTCGTTCGAGAGTTGGCCCGAGATGAGGCTGGGGAAAGCGGCGCCGCTGTAGCAGAGGAGGTAGATCGCGCTGAAGATCGGCGCCCGGTCGGCGAGTGTGCTGCCGTACAGCAGGCCGCGGGTGGCGGCACTGATGGCGATGCCTTGACCGGCGCCGGCGACGATGGTTGCGGCGATGAACAGCGCCAGTGTGCCGATGGCGATCGCTGCAACGATGCCGATCCAGCCGGCCAAGAAGACGGTCATGCCGATGCGTTGGGCTACCGCGGATGTGAAGCGGCCGCCGACGGGAGCGCCGAGAACGCTGGGGGCCATGTAGGCAGCAAACACCAGTCCGAGGAGGAGTGGGCCGTGGGTGTGGAGTTGATCTGCGACCAGTGCGGGCATGAAGGCCTGGTAAAAGGCCCCGGTCGCCCAGGTGGCCAAGAACACCGCGGCCGCGACAGGGAGCAGGTGCCTGACCCGGGCCGCTACGTGGACCCGGGGTATCAGTGATCGCCAAGCGCCCGGTGTCGACTTCGCGGTTTCCGGGCTGATGACGATGAGTGCGGCTGCCAGTACGAGGAGACCGGCGCAAACCAGGTAGATGAGGTCGCGTGGCCAGGGGGCGAACTGGACCAGGGCGCCGGAGGCGATGGCGCCGAGGGTGAGGCCGAGCATGGGTCCCTGGCTGGACGCGACGGAGGCCAACCATTCCGGCCTGGTGGGTGCGGTGTCGACGATGTAGGAGGTGAGGCTGCTGCTGGCCAACCCCGCACCGACGCCCATCAGTAGCCGACCGGCCAGCAGGGTGCCGATGTCCTGCACGTTCAGCAGGAACAGACAGCCCAGCAGGAGCAGTCCGAGGCTGGCGATCGCGGTGAGCCGCCGGCCCAGATGATTGGACAGCCGTCCCAGCACCAACAGTGTGGCGATAGTGCCGACGGAGTACGTGACGACGGCCAGCGAGATGCCGGCGTTGGTGAACCCGTCCTCGGCCCGGTAGGTGTTGAACAGGGGAATCGGTGCGGCCGTCGCGGCAAACGAGGCCACCAGGGAAACCACCGCAGATGAGAATGCCAGCCGGGGCGATTTGCCCCCGCGCGCCAGGTTGATCACTGGTGCCACGTCTTGCATCTAGCCGTGCCTTTCTATGGTTCTGAACCACCCGGAGTTTCTGGAAGTCCGGGGCTGTCTACCCAAGGCGCCGACGCCGGGCAGAGCTGGGCCGGCACACTCCGGCCAAATGACGCACCACGCGACACCACCCGTAAGCAAGAGGTCACAACGAACGGATGTCAGCGTCCGTCTGGTTGGTGTCGAACCGCGGCGCCGTCTTACCAACCACGTCGCGATCTCGCCCGTTCCTCGTCGCCCTCCCACCGCTACCAGCGCCGGTGAGGGAGGCCGGCATAGGCGATAGCGAAATATCGGTAAGACGGCGCGAAGGATCGACGCTCATCAGACAGGTGCAGAGGCAATCCGGCAGCCCCTGTCGCTCATCGGAGTCGCGTCATGCGCCACGGGGCGTGGGAGAGCCCATCCCACACACCGGGTTGAAAGGAGCCCTCATGCGTGACAGCTGGACTTGTTGGCGAGACCGCACTGATCACCGGCTCTGGCCACGGCATTGACGCAGCGATTGCGACCGGACTTGCCCATGCCGGAGTCGATGTCATCCTTCTCGCCCCCACCGCCGACCAACTCGACGAAACCACCAACGCCATCAGAGCAAGCGCGTCGAGTGTTGAGGTTCGCTTCGTGACTACCCATCTGACCAACGACGACCAGCGCACCACGGCCATCAGCTACCTGCTGCCCGGCGGCCCTGTTGATGTCCCGATCAAAAATGCGGCCGCTGTCGAGCACCTCGGCGCCCACGCCAGGATCAGTCCAGCGCAGCTACGGCAGACCTTGGAGAATGATTTGATGGGAGCTGGACGAGGTGTGCGCCGTGCGCTGGCCGAAGCCGTGCGCGAAGCGGTCCGCACCGGCCACCTGCCCCCGGGGACACGGCTGCCCTCCTCCCGCCGGCTCGCCGCCGATCTCAGCCTTGCACGCAACACCGTGGCTGACGCCTATACCGACCTCGTCGCCGAAGGATGGCTTACCGCGCGCAGAGGCTCGGGCACGCTCGTGGCGGACAGGATGAACACTCGGCCGATCTCGGCGCGCTCGGCCGCCGAGCCGTCCGGAGACCTTTGCCACGACCTGATCCCAGGTAACCCCGACCTCACCACTTTTCCTCGTGCAGCGTGGCTGAAGGCCACACGCCGCGCCCTGGCGGCGGCCCCCGCCGACGCGCTCGGCTACGGCGACCCCCGCGGTCGGCCGGAACTACGGGTCGCACTCGCGGACCATCTCGCTCGAGCCCGGAGCGTGTACGTGAGTCCGGATCACATACTCATCTGCGCCGGCGTCTCCCACGGCCTGCAAATCCTGAGCGGAGTCCTGGCCGGGCGGGGGGCGAGGAACGTCGCCGTCGAGTCCTACGGCCTGGACAAGTACTGCGCGCTGCTGGCGGCTGTTGGGCTGCAGACCCTCCCGCTTCCCTTCGACACCCACGGAACCGACCCGCTGCCGCCGGTCGGCACCGATGCGGTCCTGCTCACACCGGCTCACCAGTTTCCTGTGGGCACGGCGCTGCCGCGCGATCGCCGGACCGCCGTCGTGGACTGGGCCAGACGGACCGGCGGCTTGGTCCTGGAGGATGACTACGACGGTGAGTTCCGGTTCGGCAGCCAGTCCGTCGGGGCGCTCCAAGGGCTCGACCCCGACCACGTGATCTACCTGGGTAGCGCCAGCAAGACCCTTGCTCCTGGCTTGCGGCTGGCCTGGATGGCGCTGCCTCCCGCGCTCGCTGAGGAAGCCGCGGCGGCCAAGGGACAGATCGACTCGTGCGAGGTACTCAGCCAGCTGACGATGGCGGAATTCATCACCTCCGGCGCGTACGGCCGTCACGTACGTGCTGCGCGCCGGCGCTACCGCGATCGACGAGACGCTCTCGTCACAGCCCTGGCCCAGCACGCACCCAAGGTGCGCGTCATCGGGACACCGGCCGGCCTGCACACCGTGCTCGCTTTGCCGCCCGGGACCGAGCAGCGGGTCCTTCAGGCGGCAACCCGGCAGGGCCTCAAAGTGGCTGGCCTGTCCCGATACCGCCATGAACGTTCCCTGGACGCCCTGTCCGATGCCCTCGTCGTCGGTTACGGGGTGCCCTCCGACGCAGCCTGGCCTCAGGCGCTCTCCGCACTCGTGCGGATCCTTTCCTGACGCGCCCCCGACGCCCTGGAAAGGGCGTTCGCGGACGGCAGTATCCTGCGAGACTTGCACCAGCTGGAGGCGCCAGGTGCCGAGTTCGGGGTCGGGGCGAAGCCCGGCTGGCTGGTCGCCGGGCGCTGGTCTCGGGCGTGCTGCCCCCCTTCCTGGGCGTGTTCGCTCCTACCTCTTCCAGCAACGGGACCTGCCGGGCTTCCTGACTCGGTGGACCAGGCCGTCACTGCTTGGCGGCCTGGGGCCGGAGCTCGGACCTGGCCCTCTTTGTCCAACAAGTCGAACGAAAGGGGGCGCCGGGTTGCTGTCGGAACTGCTGAACACCTTCTGGTGATCACGGAGTTGCGACGCTCTGCGATCGCTGGGGGTCCTCGGTGACCCGGATGATCGTCCTACCGGTGACGCGCCGCTCCGGGGCGAAGGCGGCCGCTGCCTCGGTCAGCGGATGCACCGCGCCGACCCGCACATCGAGTCGCCCGTCCCGGACACGCTGCGCCAGGTCCGCGAGGCGCGCACGGTCGGGTTCCACGACGAAGAAGATCGCCCGCCCGTCCTCGGGCCGGACGGTGGGCGGCTGAGCGATCGTGACGAGCGTGCCGCCAGCGCGTACGAGCGCGGCCGAGCGGTCGAGGATGTCACCGCCGATCACGTCGAACACCACGTCGACCTCGCCGACGTCCTCCAGCCGGCTGGCCTCGAGATCCAGGAACGTATGCGCGCCCAGCGCGAGGACGGTCTCCCCGTCAGCGGACCGACCGGTGCCGATCACCCGGGCGCCCGCCTCCAGCGCGAGCTGCACCGCGATCGAACCGACGCCGCCCGCGGCGCCGTGGATCAGGACGCTCTGCCCGGTCATGATCCGCGCGTGGTCGAACAGGCCTTGCCAGGCGGTCAATCCGGAGATCGGCAGCGCCGCCGCCACCGTGCAGTCGACATCTGCGGGCAGCGGGGCGAGGTTGCGGGCCTCCACGGCGACGTACTCGGCCAGCGAGCCGTTGCGGGCCCAGTCGGTCAGTCCGAAGACCCGCTGACCGACCGTAATGCCGGTGGTTCCGTATCCGAGCTCCGCCACCACACCGGAGACCTCGTGCCCGGGCACGCTCGGTGTACGGTCGCGGCCCGCGCGATCGGACCACGTTCCGGGCCAGTCGAGCTCTCCGCGCGTGAATCCCGCGGCATGCACCCGCACGATGACGTCGTTCTCGGCGGCATGGGGATACGGCAGGTCGGTCAGAGTCAGCCCGCTGACGCCGGCGTCGCGGTCCAGGGCGGTGACGGCTTTCATGGCTGGTTCCTTGTCTGGCTTTCCGAAGAGCGCATTTATCAACCACGTCGGTGGATCTTCACCGTCGTGTCGTTGGCTCTCGCAGGTACTCCGATACGCGACGGCCGCCAGCACCGGTCCGATATGGCCGGCCTGGCCGGTAGATCCGTCGGCACGTGACCGACCGGTATGGACGAGGGCAACCACTGACAGAACTCCGGCACCACCCAGGTCGTGCGGGCTCGATCTCAGTAGCCGACGACGGATTTGTTCTGCGGGCAGTAGTCGGTGTGCCTTGTCAGTTTTCGATCCTGACCTGGCGTACATCGAAGGCGACGTAGCCGCTGAAGTCGCGACCGACACGGCTCGCCGCCGACTCCTTGATGTTCGGGTAAGACCAAGCCCCGTCCCTGAGCGTGACCTCGCCAACCACAACGTCGTGATACTGCGCCCTCCCCTTCCAGGGGCATGTGTAAGGAGTCGGGCTATCGCGGAGCGCGCCGGCCGCAACTGAGTCCGGTGGGAAGTAGACATTCCCCTCGATACTGACTACTGCCTCGCTCGCGGCCTCGGCCACGACGGTCTCCCCAACCACTGCCTTCATCGGTCTTTCCCTTCATCGATCCGTTTGCTTGGGCCACATCTGCCCTCGTGTCCGCCCGCGTGAGCACAGAGGCACCAACCCCTCGCGCTATGGCTCTCCAAGTCGCGATCACCGGTTGAGACGCCGGGCTTCGGTCGGGCGTCCAGTCGGTGCAGTCACAGCCGGCTCGCGCATTCGGTCGGAGGTTGGCGTCGGGTGGACTCCGCTTCTTACCCGTGTCTTGACGCTACGGGTGATCGGGGAGGCGTGAGCTCATCGGCGTTCGCAAGCCGTGCCGAATCACCCTGGCCTGCGGCTGGGTCGCTGCACTCCGCCCATGTGCTCAGGGCCGCACGTCATGAGACCGCGATGGGACTCCTCCGAGGGAACTGATGACTGCGGCCCGGTAGCTCAGCCACCAGCCGCCACCCGCGCCGACTCGGCGGCAGCACGATCGGAGTAGCCCGGGTGCCGGGCGTCGACCAGATCGGCGTAGCCGGTTGTTCGCGAGAGGTAGTCGGCCACGAAGGGGCAGATTGCGGTGATCGTGCCCCCGCGGGTGCGGATCTCGTCGGACACCCGCCGCACCAACGCGCCCGCCACACCCTGGTGCTGATGGCTCGTCTCGACTTCAGTGTGCCGAAGCGCGTACCGGTTGGGCTTCAGGTGGGTGTAGTAGAGCCAGCCGACCAGGCCGTCGTCACGGCGGAGCTCAAATCGACCTCGATCCATGTTGTCGGTCAGCTGCTCAGTTACCGGCACCTGCTCTTCGCCGCTCATCGCCTTACCCCTCCAACGTGTCGTCACGCCGACCATTCAAACAGTCACGCCTCGGACCTTCTAGTCCAGTACGGTGCTTCTCTACTCGCAAAAGCGTGCGTAGAATGGACTTGATGGTCCGTTCGCGCGCCGAGTGAGGTGCTCGGGACCACCGACCGAAGACGAACGAGGCGAGACGAGTACATGCAGCCATCACCGGCCGCCGTTGAGGTACGCAAGGACGAAACCACCCGCCTCTACGAGGCACTGATCGATGACCAGGTCGTCGGTACGCTGGCATACGAGACGACCGGCGGACGTGCCACGCTCACCCACTCTTATGTGGATCCAGATCACCGGCATCGGGGCATCGCGTCTGCCCTGGCGCGCCGCGCCCTGGAAGACCTGGCTCAAGGGCCGGCCAAGGTTGGCATCTACTGCGGTTTTGTCGCCGACTACGTCCAAGACCACCCTGAATGGAACGACGCCGTCGACATCAGCCGCTCGGCCTTCATCGCCACTCGCACCGCGCGAGACACGACCAGCGGGCGCTGACACTACGAAGAACCTGCACGTTGCCATCGAGCCTGGGCTCACCGTCACTTCGACGCGTCGACCGACGCGAACACGACTGAGCCGCACGCCCGGCATCCGCGCGCTTCGGCGCGCTCGGCAGGGAAGAGCCCGCCGGGCCCGGGCGCGCCCGGCGCCGTCGCCACTCTTCCTCTAGCGGACCGCGCCTTCGTCACGAGGCCCACCGGTTCTCGGAGATCCGGGCCCGGACGAGCGCCCCCTCGTGCTGCAGCACGATCAGGGCCATGTCGTCGCCGAGCGGCCCACCCGTATGCGCCCGCAGGTCTGCGCCGATCCTGCGCACGAGCGCATCCGGACGCTGATCGGCCCAAGCCGTCACCCGCTCCACGAGGGGGTAGAAGCTGCCCATGCGGTCCCGGGCCTCGGTGACTCCGTCCGTGTACAGCACCAGCCGGTCGCCCGGGGTGAAACGGAAGGTCAATGGGGCGTACTCGGTCTCCGTCAGTGCGCCAAGACCCAGTGGAGGGGCGGGGACGCTGACTTCCAGAGGCGTGACGTGCCTCCCGTGCAGCAGGAGCGGCGGCAGATGGCCGAAACTGATCAGACGGGCACAGGACTGGTCGTCCGGGATCTCGAGCACGGCCGCTGTGACAAAGTGTTCACCGGGCCATTCATCAGGATCTCCGCGATGCGACTGGCCCAGGTCCCAGCACACGTCGGACTCCAGGGCGGACGCGAGCCCGGACAGTGTGGAGTGGCCGTGCGCGTTGAAGCGGAAGGCACCGAGGACGGTCTCGATGTCCCCGATGGCCCCGAGCCCCTTGCCGCGCGCATCCCCGATGATCAGCCGGGTGGTGCCAGACGCGCGGACCAGCGCGTAGAGGTCTCCACCGATACGGGCTTCGGTCTCGGCGGCCACGTACGTCGACGCCAGGGACACCGATCCCGCGCGTCGCGGCAGTGGCCGCAACAGCACAGACTGCGCGGCTTCCGAGACCTGGCGCACGACAGCCAGCCGGCGCTGATGCTGCTCGCGCAGACGGGTGGCGATCAGGAGCAGCGTCGAGAACAGCACCAGGGACAG
The DNA here is from genome assembly GCF_012273515.2 of Streptomyces sp. RPA4-2. Taxonomy (NCBI): domain Bacteria; kingdom Bacillati; phylum Actinomycetota; class Actinomycetes; order Kitasatosporales; family Streptomycetaceae; genus Streptomyces; species Streptomyces sp. RPA4-2. The sequence continues at coordinate 9,069,828 of NZ_CP050975.2, read as the reverse complement.
CATCTGCACGAGTACGTTCTCGGTGGTCAGTGTGTGTCGCTCAGCTCCCGCGGCGATCAGCGCTACGAGGGCCAAGAGAGCGGTGGCGGCAGTACGGCGGATGTCGGCGAAGGCGGCGGCTAGCGCGAGCGGGATGACCAACAGGTGGGCGAGGTGGATGTTCGGCGGCAGGAACCAGTCGGCCACCGGAATCGCCGCGATCGGCGCGGCCCACAGCGGCATCCATCGGTAGCCCTGCCACTGGCTGGTTGCTCTAGGCGTCGGCAAGGGCGGTCTGCTCATCATTGTTCTCCCAGGTTCGGCGCGCACGGCAATGAAGCGTCGCCGCTCGGTTCGCACACCGAGTTGCGTCACGGCACAGGGCACCGGGAAGAGCAGTCGTTCGTACATCCACAAACTGCTGTATCCGGTCGCTTCGGCCGTTCTGGCTGCTTCGACCATGTTGCGGATCCACTCCCAGCCTCTGGGGCGGACGAGGTCCGAGCTTCACGAAACTCCGATGCCGTGGTTGGGGTTTGGCGACAGGGCGGGGGCCGGATGGGACTTTCCACCCCGATTCCGGGCTGCCGCTGGCGTCGCGTAGGTCTGCTCTCCAGTTACGCGTGTTCGGTGTTCTCGGAGCACAGGCAGTGGCTTCCAAGCTGAAGCTGGGCGCGTAGTGGTTTCACGCACTGGCTGGCAGTTGCTGATCAGCCCAGATGATTTTGCCGTCCGGGATGTGGCGGGTTCCCCATCGGCGGGACAGTTGAGTGACGAGGAAGAGGCCGCGGCCGTGTTCGTCGGTGGTGCGGGCCTGTCGCACAAGCGGGTGGCTGTGGCTGGCGTCGGAGACCTCGCAGGTCAGCATCTCGTGCCGGATGAGGCGTAGGCCGATCGTGCGGTCGCTGTTGCAGTCGCTGTTGCCGTGGATGAGGGCGTTGGTGAACAGTTCGCTGACGATCAGCTCTGTGGACTCGGCCAGACGTTCCAGTCCCCACTGGGTCAGCTGCCGGGCAGCGAGAGTCCGGGCGCGGCTGACGACGGCGGGGGCGCTGGGGAACTGCCAGGAGGCAACCTGGTCCCTGCTCAGCGAGCGGGTCTGTGCGAGAAGCAGAGTGGCATCGTCGCTCGGCGGCTTGGCCCGCAGCGTGTCCACCGTGGAACCGCACAGCTCGTCCAGCGTGAGGTCGGGCCGTGCGAGGGCCGCGCGCAAACGGTTCATGCCGGTGCTGATGTCCTGGTGACGGGTCTCGATCAGACCGTCGGTGAAGAGGGCGAGCACGCTTCCTTCGGTGAGTCCAACGTTACGGACTCGAAGGGGACCAGTCCGAGACCGAGCGGTGCTCCGGCGGGCAGGTCGGGGTAGGTGACGTGGCCGTGCGGGGTGATGACCGCGGGCGGGGGATGGCCGGCCCGTGCCATGAACATGGTGCAGGTGCGGGTGACCGGGTCGTAGACGGCATACAGGCACGTGGCGGCCATCATGGTGGTGCCCGGGCTCTGGGGGTCTTCCGCCTCGGTGAAGCGGATGACCTGCTCGTCGAGTCGGGACAGTACTTCGTCGGGAGGCATGTCCGTGTCCGCGAGGGTGTGCATAGCGGTGCGGAGTTGGCCCATTTTCGCCGCCGCGTTGATGCCGTGTCCGACCACGTCGCCGACGACCAGGGCGACGCGGGCGCCGGAGAGGGGGATCACGTCGAACCAGTCACCCCCGATGCCGTGGTGGCTGTCGGCCGGCAGGTAGCGCCAGGCCACATCAGCGGCGGAGCCTCCCGTGGGGCGGTGGGGGTGCAGCAGGCGCTGCAGGGCGAGAGCCGCGGAGCGTTCGCGCGCGTATTGGCGTGCGTTGTCCAGGGCCAGTGCTGCCCAGCTGACGAGTTCCTCGGCCAGGAGCAGGTCGTCCTCCTCGAACGGCCGGGGGTCCTCGGTCCGCACGAAGACCTCCACGCCCAGCACTGCGCCCCGGGCGTGGATCGGGACGACCATCAACGAGTGCATGGCGTGCTCGCGGATCTTCTTCGCCCGCGCCGGGTCGTGGTGGTCGAGCCATGTGCCCGAGGATGGGTCCAGCATCGGCTCGAAGTGGGATTTCCCGGAGCGCAGGACCCCGGTGAAGGGCGAAGTGGGCGGGACGAAGACCGGCTCTCCGCGAGCGAACTGGGACTCCGGCGTTCCCGGGTGGATCGAGGCCAGGCCCGCACGGCGGAAGACGGGGATGCGCCCGTCCTGTGGGCCGAGACGGGCCAGGGGCTCCTCGCCGAGTGGGACGGACTCCGCCAGGTCGACGGTGGCGTAGTCCGCGAGGGAGGGAACGGCGAGGTCGGCCAGTTCCTGCGCGGTCTGCATGACGTCCAAAGTGGTGCCGATTCGCCTGCTGGCCGCGCCGAGGATGGCCAGACGCTCTTGTGCCCGTCGGCTGTCGGCGGCGTCCACGCTCACGACGCACACGCCCAGCGCGCGCCCCTGCGCGTCGTCGAGGCGGAAGTAGGACGCGGTCAATATGCGACTGCTTCCCTCCTTCGTCGGCAGGAAGGCTTGGTAGTCCACGTTGATCGCCGGGTCGCCGCTCTCCAGCACCTGGTGCATCACTGCCTCCAGCATTTCGGTCTCCGTCCCGGGCGCTGCCTCCGTCAGCCTGCGGCCCAGCCGCTTGGGGAGAGGGATGCCGTCCTTGGAGCCCTGGGAGTCGTTCACCTGGATGCAACGCAGGTGCGTGTCCCGTATGACGACACCGATCGGCGGGCAGCTCGGCAGCATAGCGAGGAGCGGTTCCGTTCTTGTGGCATCGGTCGGCCACGCGGGAAGCAACGCCTTGTCGGTCGCATAGACCGCCCACCAGCCTCGGCCGTCCTGCCCGGACAGCGATGACACGCACAGGCGCACATCGATGCGGTGGCCGTCGCGGTGGCGCACCTGCGCGAGGTCGGACCAGCCGCCCCGGAGGGTGCTCTCTTGTGCGGCGTGTGAAGCCTTTGCTCGGTCGCCAGCAGCCACCAACAGGACACCGGCGGACCGCCCCACCACCTCCGCGGCCGAGTAGCCCACGAGCCTCTGAGCGGTCTGCGACCATCCGACCACCGTCCCCTGCGTGTCTAGGAGAGCTATCGCTGGGGAGACTGTCTCGATGGTCGCCTGAACCTCGGAGACTGCTGTCGTTGCGGAACTGCCCATTGCTCTTCCCTTCTGTCTCCCCCCGGCGATGCGGTCCCCCAACTGCTCAGCTGTCTGGTGGATGGATAGGTTCAGGGCAGGAGTGATCGAGCTACCGGGCACGGCATGCCACAGCCCATTCAGGCTGTGCCCGGCGGTCGCCGCGGTGGTGGTCTCGGCCCGTCAGGCGGGCTCCGGCGGGACCCATGTCGTGGCCTGCGGTGCGGCCAACGGCCGTCGGCTGACACCGACGGGCAGCAACACGGCCGTCCGAGGACTTCTCGCTTGCTCTCACCCGTACCTCACGCGTCGGTCGACGACTAAAGGTGGTGCAGCCAGGCCCCCAGGGCAGCCCGCCAGGCGGCTCATGGCCTGAAGTCGCCAGTCCAGGCGGCGTGTGTGCTCGGAAAGCGCTGCGGGTTCCATGTGCGTCGTACGTACTCATGCGCGCAACGCTACGTATCCAGTGGCGCTGGAGGCGGGTCCATTTCTATGACAAATCCCCAGACCAATTCTGGACAAAGCGAGATCGCGATCTTCGGAGCTGGGACACTTGACTCGTCAAGCCCCACGCTCGCAGCCGCTGTGTAGCCTGTCGATCTGTTCGAACGGGATGAGGAGGCCGCCGGTGGATGCCGAAGGAGCGCATACTGCGATCCGGCTTCCCGCAGGGTCCTGGTGGGACTGGGACGTCGTCGCCTGGGACGGCGGACAGCTCAGGCTCGCCGCCGGCCACGACTTGACCCACCACCACGGCCTGGAACTGATCTTCGGCGATCCGATCTTCGTCAGTTGTCCGTCCGGCTTTCACGATCCGGTCTTCCGATCCCCGTCGCCCGACGAGCTCCTGAAAGTCACTCGCCAGCTCGGCGAGAAGCCGCCCATCGTGGTTGCCTTCGAGGCCGACGCCGGCGGGCAGGAGCCGGTCGCGTGCCTCATCGCCGCAGAGCGCCTCGACATCGTCCAGGAAACGGTCCTGCGGTACTGGCGCGAGGATGCAGGCCCCGACCAGCGCTTCGCTCCCTGGGTGACGTCCCCAGGCCAGTAGACGCACTGGGCTATACGGCCGCTGTGCCGACCTCTGCGGTCGGTGCTGGGAAGGCCAGTGCCTCGTCATATGGATGGCACTGCTGGAGACAGTGGTAGAGCTGGCCGATCATGCGGTTGAAGCAATGCCACGAAGTTAACGCCGCGGCCTCCAAGTCAAGCCCGGTGCGGAGATGGATCGTTCCGGGGTTCCAGGCCGCGGTTCCCTGATAGGAGAAGGTCGACCAGCACCTTCTTGACCAGGGGATCCGTTGTCGAGTCAGCTCTCCACCTGCACCTTGACCCGTACTACCACCGTCGCAGCGGGCGCCTTCGCGCCGGGCCATCTGGGCGGGCTGACTCAGCACATACCCTTCGAGCTCGTCGATCACGTCCTCGAAGAGACCAAGACCGTTCAGGCCCGGGTGCGTACGCTCCCGTCCCGGGTCGGGATCTACTTTGTCCTGGCCCTGGGGCTCTTTCCGTCACTCGGATACCGCCGCGTGTGGGACAAGCTCGTGGCTGGCCTGTCGGGCATCGACCACGGTCTTCCGTCGGAAGCTGCACTGCGGCAGCTGCGCCGGCGCCTTGGGCCGGAGCCCATAGAGGCGTTGTTCGAAACACTCGCAGTGCCACTGGCACGGCCGACCACGACTGGTGCCTGCTACCGGCGCTGGCGGACCGTAGCGTTCGACGGCTGCAGTTCGCTGAAAGCCCCTGACCTGCCGCGCATCCGAGCTCTGCTGGGCAAGGTTCGGCACCACTGGGGCATGTCGGGCTACCCCGCTTTGAGACTGACCGTTCTGTGCGAGACCGGGACTCGGGGCCTGCTCGGGGCAGTCTTCGGCCCGTCCGAGAACGGGGAGACCGTCCAGGCGGCCGAGTTACTGCCCCGGCTGACACCGGAGATGCTCCTGCTCGCGGACCGGGCTTTCGACGGCGACGAATTCCTGCGTGCTGTCTCCGAGACCGGTTCTCAGTTCCTGATCCGGCTGTGCGCACACCGACGCCCCGCGGTGCTGGCAGTCCTCCCTGACGGCTCCTACCTCACCCGCCTCCGCGGCTTGCGCGTCCGCATCATCGAAGCCGACATCACTCTCACCACCAGCAAGGGACAACGCATCACGGGCCATTACCGGCTCGCGACGACGCTCCTGGATCACCGCCACGACCCGGCCGAAGCCCTGATCCGTCTCTACCACGAACGCTGGGAAATCGAATCTGCCTTCTACTCACTGCGGCACACACTTCTGACTGGCCGGGTCCTGCGGTCCCAAGATCCACGCGGACTTGAGCAGGAAGTCTGGGCTCTGCTCACGCTCTACCAGGTGATCCGCACGGCCATGGTCGAGGCCGTCGAGTCTGTCCCAGGGGCTGACCCCGACCGGGCAAGCTTCACCGTTGCGCTCCAGGCCGCCCGCGACCAGGTCATCCGCGCGGACCACATCCTGCCGACCTCATCGGGCTTCACCACGAGCGGCATCTCCACTGCGGTCCGGTCCGCTCTGCTGCCGCCCAGGCGCGCACGCACCAGCGCCCGCAAGGTCAAGTGCCCGACCTCCCGTTATCCGGCGAACCCGACCAGCGAGCACCCCCTGACCAGCAAAAACGTGATCGGTCTTGCCGTTGAAATCCGGGCCCATCCCACATCGTCGGCAGGGCACGGCCGCAGCGGTCAACGTAATCAGGTCCTCCAGCACATGCGCACCTCACCGCATCGACCCTGGCATGCACGCGAGCTTGCCACTGCCCTCTCTCTCACTCACTACGACAGCTTCTGCGTCCAGCTGAGCCGCTGGACCAGGGAAGGTCTCCTCGAGAAGACCGCGAACGCGACCTACAAGCTCGCCCCTGAATGCCTACTGCCTACAGAAACGGGAGGGGCTTGACTTGGAGGCCGCGGCGTTAACTTCGTGGCATTGGCGGTTGAAGAGGTTACGCTGGGCGGCGGCGCGCCAGTCCGCGTGGTTGTGGCGCGCTCGACAATGCAGCGTTGGGTGCCGAGTTCGGAACCGTGTTCCGTGCCGCGTCATGGTCGTAGCCTCGGTCACCGAGCACGACATCGGGGGGCGCCGAGGCGCCCATGGGTCTCCATGGCACCAGCAGCCGGGACGGCACACAGCGCAGCCGCAGGTACCGTGCGCCGGCACGCTCGTGTCACCGGAGACCGGTCTGCCGCAGCGTTGCCACGGCGAGTCCCCGGTGCGCGCCTCCGTCGCGGCTTCGACCCGCTCCGTCTCTCCCTGCCCGGCCGGGGCGTTGGCAGCGGGTTGAAGCGCTCCACGCCCGTGGGACAGCCGGGCCCAGGACGTACTCGCCCAGGATGCGGTGGGCGAGGATCATCGGGTCGACGTGACGCGCGTGACCGTCCACCGGATCCCCCGTGGTGGACGGTTCGCGCCTCGGTGTCCAGAGATCGGAGTCGGCTGCGGCGACGTAAGTGTCCTTGGCCACTGGACGACACCGGCCGGACCGGCGACGGGATTCGAACCCGCGTTGCTCTCTTGACAGGAGAAGTAGCCGCGACCTGCGCACCTGAACGGGCTTCACCGTACTCGCCTCCCGACCGCCTGGCATCCCGATTTACGCGAGGCTGCCGTCCCACACGATCAGTCCTCGATGAGCTGTCGCCGGCGGAGTGATGTGCTGGCACTCGACGGCGCCGACCGGCCGGAGGTACGTATGGGTGACTCGACAGGTGATCGGCGGACGTCGGCCCATTCGCCGTTCAGCCACGTACGCCGCCGTTCAGGCGGCCGACGCCCGCGCGTCCCCGGAATCCTCCGCCGTCTGTCGCGCATGGGGGGCTGTCGGCACGGGAAGTCCACGTATCTCGCCCAACAGGCTCGTGATCGCGGCCATGATCTCGTCCGTCACCTCCCGGCACACCTCCAGAGTCGGCTCCCTCCCCTGGTAGCGGGAAAGGTCCACCGGCGGTCCGACGAGCACGCGGTGGGTTCTGCGGGGAAATATCCTTCCCATTCTCCCGTACGGCGGCATCAGCAGATTGGCGCCCCACTGCGCCACCGGAATCACCGGACAGCCGGTTTCCAGCGCGACCCGTGCGATTCCGGTCCTGCCCCGCATCGGCCACATCTCCGGATCACGGGTGAGCGTGCCTTCCGGATAGAAGACCACGCCCTCCCCCGCCCGGACCGCGGTGGCCGCCGTCTCGAGGGCCGCCAGCACACCGGCCCCTCCACGGGCGACAGGGATGTGCTTCATCGCATGCATGAGCCGCCCGAAAGCACCGGTGAACAGTCCCTGCTTCGCGAAGAAGCGGGGCGGCCGCCCCATGGCGTACTGGAAATACCCGTACGCTAGCGGATCGACGTAGGAATTGTGGTTGACCGCCGCTATGAAACCACCGTCGGCGGGGATGTGACGCTCGCCCTCCCATTCCCGCTCGAACAGCAGACGCACGATGGGCTGCGCGATCGCGGCCATCACCCGATAGGTCATTCCGATCTTTCGGCGCGGCATGCGTTTTTTCGTGTAAGGCATGTGCTGTGACCCCCGGAAGAAAGCAATCCCGAGCGAACTCCGGGGCACCTTTCCTCACACCTGTTTCCGCTCGGAATACGGCATCGCACTTGAGTCGCGAACTGGCCGACTCGTACGGTTCCGCTTGCCAGTCAAGCGGCACCGCGCACACTAAGCACAAGTGCTTGTACAGTCAAACATATCTTGCGTGGCGGACGCGTACCGCGGGCTGCCCCGACAACGGCCGGCGCAACGAGGCGGATCCTCGCAGTAGCCCTGCCTCGGGGCAGGCGTTGAGCGCTCGGTCCGGCACGGGGCACAGACGGCCGATCGCGCCGCCGATCTACCGGTGTTGCTGATCGCATGACCACAGTCCGCTCCGCAAGCCCGGCCAGGCAGCCGAGTTCGACACCGCGTTCCGCACCGGCCCGACTTCGACAACGACAGCATCGTCGGACTCCTCGTCCTGTTCGGCCATCATGGAGGGCGTGCCCATCCCAAGGCCCGCACCCCTTGAACTCCTGCCACGAACCTGCTGACTTCTCATCCCCCGTCGGAGAAAGCCTCCTGGCCGTACACCCGCACCCAGCACCCAGCACCCACAGCGACGATCCGACGCTGTGAATCCCGTGCGCCCCGACATCCGAAGCGCCTTCGCGGCGCGGAAGGCTGTCGCGGGATTTACCACGGAGTGAGCTACGCGTGGGCCGGGCGCGGGTGGGCGCCGGCACCGCTGTCGGGCCGCCTCCGGTCGGCGTGAACATCAAAAGCATCCAACGGCTCCGGCCGCGCCGCCCGTCGGGCCGTGCCTGCCGCGGCCCACGCCTTCCGCCACGCCTATGCCACACCGGCCCCGCCCGGTATCGTGCGCGATCCACATCCTGCTGCACGACACCTACCTGTGAAAGGAGAAAGCCGGCATGCGTCTGGGCATCACGGGCCACCGAGGTCTGTCCCCGGAGGTCGAAGGGCAGGTCCGCGTCGACCTCACCACGATCGTCGCCGTCTACGACGCCGAGGACCTGGTGGCCGTCAGCTGCATCTCCGACGGACCTGACACCTGGTTCGCGCAGGCCGTCCTCGATCACGGCGGCCGTCTGGAGGCCGTCATCCCAGCGGCCGAGTACCGCGAGACCCTGCCCGACTGGCACCACCCGGTGTACGACGAGCTCATGGCACAGGCCGATGACGTCCATCACACCGGCATGAAGGAGTCGACACCGCAGGCCCACCAGGCGGGCAGCGAGGTCGTGGTGGGCCTCGCCGACCAACTGATCGCCGTATGGGACGGGCAACCTGCCCGCGGCTACGGCGGCACCGCCGACGTCGTCGCATACGCGCACAGTGTCGGCCTTCCCATACGCGTCATCTGGCCCGAGGACACCACGCGAGACTGACTCAGCGAAGTACGGCGGGTAATACCGCCGAGGGCTCGGTGGTCGCTCTTCCCTCATGCTGCCTCTCACCGATGCCGGAGGCAGCTCTGCAAGCAGGCGTGGCGCAATCAGGCGCGCACACCTCTGCCGGCACGGTCCATGATTGCTGTCTGGTGCAGTTCCATTGAAGGGAAGGGTTGGGGATGCTACCCGTTGAGGAGCAACCGCCCCCTGCTCGGAGGTGCCCCCTTCCGTGAGCGGACGTCTTCGGTCACGGTCAGACTGAATTACCCGGACCCATCAGGCGGTGGTCCTGATGACAAGAGTGGAGATGTCTTGATCATCACGGCGGCCGCCGTGCGCAGCCCCTGGGTTCTCCAGAGGGTATGTGCTCCTCGTCGTGGCGGTGTTGGCGTGCCCGGGAGTCACAGGACGCAGAAACCGGTGGCCTTGAGGGCCTGGTTGATCTTCTTGCCCTGAGACTCGGTGGTGGTGACGTCCTTGTAGGTGAAGCGCTGCGAGGCGAGGTGATCGAGGCGCTGCCCGCTGCGGTTGATGGCACTGCACTGGTTTCGGGCGGCGTCGATGGCCTTGTCCTCGTAGCGGGCGGCGGCCGGGGCAGCCGCAGCCAGGGCGCGGAGCAGTCGGGCCCGAGCAGCGCCGGTCGGCTTCGGCGGAATGCCGGTTGCCTTAGCGACGGCATCGACGCCCGGCGTCGCGGCCGCGGTGGTGACCGCCTTGCTGGGCGCCGCGCTGGGCTTGCTCTCGGCCTTGCTGGTGCCGTCGTCGCAGGCGGTGAGCGCGGCGGCCGTCACGAGCAGGATGACGGCGGACAGGGTGGCGCGGGTCGTCAAGGTCCCCCCATGGAATCCGAGTTGAGCAGACGTCAGGCCGCGCGTGTGGTGTCAGAGTTGCATGTTGCGGCAGACGCATAGGTAGAAGGTCGTACGGTACAGGGCTACAGCGTCCCTGGGGCGGGGCCGGTGCGACCGGCCCCGGCGGCGAGGGCGTGCTGGTCGACGAGACGGATGCCCACGGAATGGGCGTAGCCGGGGCGGGCGGCCCTATCCCGTTCGCGGTCACCACTCTGCGCGCTGCCGAACACCGCACCCGGGAGGCATGTCTTCCGGCAGATGGGCGGTACGGCGGGTGTCGCCGTGTTCCTGTCGATCGTCTACTCCGTGGTGGGCGGCAAGATCAGCGACGCCTTCGCCGACGCACGCGGCACAGCCGCCTTCCAGGCCGCGGCCCAGGCCCACCCCGACCAGCTCAAGACGCTCACTTCCGCGTCCTCCGGTTCGGCGGGCACCCTCAACGACACGTCGTTCCTGAGCCACCTCGACCCGGTCCTCGCCCACCCCTTCAAGGTCGGCTTCACGAACGCGGTCACCGTGGCGTTCCTGGTCGGCGCCGTGGTGCTGGTGGGCGCCTTCGTACTGGCCTTCTTCATCAAGGAGGTGCCGCTGCGGGAGCAGGTCGCCCGCGCACGTGAACGACCGCTCGTTCCGCGGACTGTTCGGCGGAGAAGCACCGTCGGGAAGTGGTTCCCGGAGGTCATGTCCGTACTGGAGCCGCTTCGGTGCGCCGCCTGCCGGTGAGGATTGAGGAGACGATCACGAGAAGGATCTCCGTGGTGACATGGGCCGGAACACCCGCACGGGCCGACCGGTCCAGTCGGTCACTCCACGCTCGAACGGCGAGCGGAAAATCCGGACCGTCCTCGGCGGCCCCGCCATCGCGAAAAGCCCTCGCCTCCAAGGAACGAGGGCGAGGGCCATGTCGCGCGTCGACTAGAGGTCGGTGCGTCCGCCGAAGTGCTCGGGTACCTGGTCGCGCAGTACCCGCTCCACCGCGTGGAACTCGTCCTCCTGGCCAAGTCGCGAGCGATGGAGTGCGAGCCGCAAGCCCCTGATCAGCTCTTCCAGTCGGACCTCGTCACCCTCGTCGCTCTGCTTCCGAGCTTCCGCCAGGAGGCCGGCGAACGCGGCTACGGCCGAGTCCTTGTCGCGCTCCCACATCCAGGCGAACACGTTCCCGAACGCGTCGCCAGGGTTCGCGCTCTGACCTTCGACGCGGTAGATGGCGACGTCACCGGCCTCGTTGCGGATGAAGCCTTTGAGCAGGTGGTCGAACGTCCGACAGGGCACTTCCAAGCTGTCCATGTACGCCCCTCTCGTCAGCAGGTGTCGGGGTCATCCTGGCCGCAGTTGGGCTGCCAGGACAGTGTGCCCAGCGGACGCCGACCCAGTCGACGAAGCGTGACCAGGCGCACGGCCCGATCCCCCGGTCGTACAGAACCGTGGGACAGCCACAGCCCAGCGCCCTGGCCGCTGCCCTGGGAGATGGTGCCGCTGAGGTCATGGACGTGGTTCGACTGTGGTGTGGCGTACCGTGACCGCCCTGCGCGGACCACTGCCGATGTTCTGGCCCGTGTACCCGAACCACCCGCACGAATCTGGCCGCCCCGCCACCAACCGCGCCCCACGCGCCGCCGTGATCGCGGAAGGCACACCCATCGCCCTCGCAATGGCGGCCGCCTTCCGGATTACGACCATCGTCGCAGTCGGCCGCAAAGCCCAGGGCTCGCTCGTCCGCAACGCCGTTCAGGCCATCCCTCTACGCCACCCAGCCCAGGGCGGCGCCCGGATTTTCGCCACCCAACTCGTCCAACTCGACGAGGAAGCGCAGTCAGAGACCTGACACCCGTGGCGAACTGTCCGTCCTCACGCAGGCCACGGGACAGCAGCTGTGAGGATGCGCCCCGTGCATGTTGCGCCGCCCGATCGCCGGTGGCTGGGTGTGCGGTCAGACCGATCGTGGCTCATCGTCCCGCGTGCCGCCGACGGGACCTGCGGCGTGCAGCCGCGTCCGACCCGCCTCGCCCCGTACATGCCGGTGGCCCGGCCGGGGCTCACCGCCCCGGCCGGGCCACCTCGCGACAACTCACGCTCACGGCCGCCTGCGTGCCTGCGCGTCAGCGCTTCGCGCCGCCGTCCTCCCAGTGCTTGGTCACGGGGGTCGCCGTCACATCGCCCGAGTACACCAGCGCCACGCGGTGGTTGTACTGGATCGTGTACTGCGTCTTCGCGCCGGTGACGACCGTCCCGCTGGACTTGAAGTAGTCCACCGTCGCGTTCGGCGGCTGCGTGGCGACGTAGGCCTGGCCCGCGGGGAGGCTGTACCCGCTGATCGGGGCCTGCGTCGAGGCGCCCAGGCCGGCCGGGTACTCCGACGCGTCCGGGTAACTCGACCCGTAGACGGCCACCGGAGTGCTGCCCGCAGCAGAGATGATCTTCACGCCGTAGGCCTGCTTGGTGTTCTGTCCGCCCGGGTTGTAGAACCACACCTTCGCGCCGCTGAACCAGATCGCCGTCCAGTCGCCCTGCTGGTCGGCGACGACGAACTGCTGGCCGGTCTGTGCGGTGCTGCCCCAGTCGCTGATCTTGTTCGTGCCCGCGGCCGTGCCGTGGATCGCCTGGTCGCCGAAGAGCGGGGCGGACGCGTCGGGCGCGGTGCGCAGGAAGACGAAGTTCGACGCCTGCTTCCGGTCCGTGCACGCGGTCGTCGCACCGGTCGGGTCGTCGATCGGGCACACCTGGACGGTCTGCAGGTTGGTGTCGAAGGCGGGGTCGATGGTCACGACCGAGCCCACGGGCGCGGTGCCGCGCAGGCCGCTGAGCGGCGCGCCGAGCAGGCGCATGAAGTGGTCCCAGTCCCAGCTCGGTCCCGGGTCCCAGTGCTGCGCCAGGACACCGCTCAGGCTCGGCCCGGCGACGTCGTCGTGACCCAGGATGTGCTGGCGGTCCAGCGGTATGCCGAACCGGTGGGCCAGGTACTGCACGAGGTAGGCCGTGGACTCGTACTGCGCCTCGGTGTACCAGGTGGCGCCCTGCGCGGCGTAGCCCTCGTGCTCGATGCCGATCGAGTGCAGGTTCGAGGAGTAGTTGCCCGCGTGGAACGCGATGTCCTTCGTAGGCACCATCTGCGTCACCGCGCCGTCCGAGGACCGCATGACGTAGTTGGTAGACACGCTGTTCGACGGGTTGGCGAGACCGGCCACCCCGGAGTCGTACGTGCCCTCCAGGTCGTGGATGACGATGGTGTCGATCTTGATGCCGTTGGCGGGGCGGTTCGACACCTGCAGGCCGGCCGGGGAACCGGGCACGAAGGTGCACGGCACGGCCGGCGGGCACTCGGTGTCGGTGGCCGCGGCGGTCTTCAGGTGCAGCCGGTCCACCTGGGCGGTGGCGGGGCGCACCGCGGGGGCGGCGTCGAGCCGAACCCGCTGGCCGTCCTTGGTGGTGACACCTGCGCCGCCGCGGATGGTGGCGTAGACGCGGTTGGCGAAACCCGCCGCGTCCTGCTTCTGCGGCGACTGGCTGTAGCGGGCGACCGCGCCGTACCACTGGGCCGCGTCCGACGGCACGCTGCCGGCCACCTGCTTCTCGTACGAGGCCAGCAGGGCCGCGCCACCGCGGATGTTCGCCGCGGGGTCCTTGCGCAGCGCGTCCTCGGGCAGGCCCGTCAGCTTTGCGGCGGCCTGCAGGGTGTGCAGCGCCGGGTTCGCGGCCATCGACTTCAGATCGCTGCGGCCGACGGCGCCCGCGTCGCCGGAGGCCATCATGGCCGGGGTCACGTCGGTGAGGTGCATGGGCCCGTAGCCGCCGTCGGCGCTGGCCTGCGCGCCGTGCGAGTCCCAGGCCGACTCCTGGTATGCCAGGCCGAGCAGGACGCTCGACGGGACGTGGTACCCGGCCGCGGCCGAGGCGAAGTCCTGCTGCCGGGTGCTGCTCGTGGCGCCTGCGGTGCCGCTCGTCGTGTCGGCCAGCGCGGTGATCGGCAGGACGGCGAGGCCGCCTGCGGCCACCGCGCCCATCGCGATCGCGAGCGTCACACGCCGCCGCCGCGTCTTCCTCTTGTGCAAGGTGCTGATCCTTTACGGGAGTTCAGAAGTGGAAGGTCGTCGAGCACTCCGCTGACCAGGTCGCCACCAGGGATCAGGCATGCCGGTGGATCGATCGCCGGTCACACTGTCCGACCGGTCGACTACTCCCGAACCTGCTCCAATGCGTGCGACCCGGCCGGCGTCACTGGCCCCGGAGGGCCGTCGTCGCAGATCAGGGCGTGAGCCGCCCGCACCGGCCACGTTGCCGTGCGGGCGCCAGCCCATGACGAAGGCACCCCGTGACGACGGACGTCACGGGTGATTTGCTTGACGACTCAATGATATTACGTGGTCGATGCACGAGAACGCGTCGCGGTCGAGCGACGAAGGTGTGAAGGTCTTGAACGGGTCCTACGCCCCAGGGCGTTCGCTGGGGACGGAGGACCCGGCGCTGTTCGTGGGCGGTGGCGAGCGAGCGGGCCAGGAGGTAGCGAGGGACATGCGCTGTCCGGTCGTCTACCTGCCGGGGTTGCTTACCGACGGCCTGTCTAGAAGGCGGTCCAACCCGGCAACACCGAAGGAAGCGAGGGCAATCTGGACGGCCAGCTCGATCCAGTCGACACCCTTAGCGTCAGCGACGTCGAACACACCGGCAATGGCTGTTCCGAGCAGCGCCGCGGCGATGCCAACCACGAAGGTCCACAACACCCCGATGTGCTGACGGCCGGGCAGGACAAGGCGGCCCAAGAGACCAATCACGATGCCAATCACGAGGGCCGTGGCGACCCCTGAGATCTCCATGTGGCCTGCCTCCCCCTGCTGCTCCACAGGATTGTCGAAATAACGGTGCCCCCGCTTTCCTGATGCAGTCTCACCGCCTTGGACATAGACGTGGCCGATTCGTTCGATGTCGTACGAGCCGATGGCGCCACTCCGCCCGTTGGCGCCGCACCCGACATGGCGCACACCGGGGCGCCCGCGTGACCGACACGCGAGCAGACCTGACCGCTGTGCTGTGCTCACCAGCCAGCGATGGAACGGGCGAGCACACCGGTGAGGGCTGCGGTATGGCCACACCAACGCCCGCACCATGCAACTGGAAAGACCCCGAATCCGGCCCCGAGCATTGGCAGGAACAAAAGCGTGTCGTGGCACGGGCGCTGCCCTCCGCCCATGTGGCTGGTAGTCGGTGATGTGTCCGAAACAGTCACCGCGTGGGCGCCTTGGACGGGGGTATCCGCGTTATCGGTATTGGCGTGACTGGTAGAGGAGACGCTCATGTTGATGGCTCACCCGGTGGTTCTGCAGCGACTGGTCACCGAGTACGAGACACTGCGGGACCTACACGCGGAGAACGGGAGCCCGAGCGCGGAGCAGCGCATGCAGGACGTGGCCTACAGCCTGTGCGTCTCCACCGGCACCCGTGACGTCGACGCCGCCCTGATCGCCGCACGCCACCAACTGCCCGGCGCCCGGCCCGAAGACGACTCCCTGCTCGCCGCCGGCTGAACCCCACCGCGGCCAGAAAGCCCCTGCAACACGGCGCCGATCTCCGCCCGGCCAAGGCCCATGGGTCCGCGAACCCGCAGTCGCATCCCGTACGTCACAACCCTGGCCGCCTTGGCCTTTCCTGCCGCCCTCGCTCTGCCCTCCAACCCTCCCCTGGAGGGCAGAACAAGGGGCATCACGGGAGAAGGGCGAAGGGGGCCTCGATCGTGCGGCACCGTCAGGTCGCGGAAGCCGTCTTCTGCGCGTCCGGGACGGTGGGGCAGGTGTTCAGGACGGTATCTGCGCCGGTGATCTCCAGCAGCCGCCGTACAGCCACGGGCGGCCTGGCGATACGGAGGTCGGTGCTTCGGTGGAAGCGGAGCAGGTTGTTGAGGAACGTGGAGTCGGCGAAGCCAATGCCGTCGGCGTCCAGGACCGCCCTGGTACTGGCATGGTTGTGCCCGTCGGAGCCGATTTTGGGGGTACCCGGAAGGCATAACCGACCAACGCATCAGCACGCCGGGACGGACGTAAGGAAGCCGACGGTGCCGCCGCCCTGCGTGCCAGGGGAGAACCGATGGAATTACAGGTGGACGAGGTCTACGACGGCACCCCGTCCTGCGTCAAAACGGCCCGCCTCACGACGAAGGCGTTCCTCGCCCGGGTCGGGACCGAGCGCCTGGCCCGAATACCGGCCGACACCGTCAGCGGCGCGCAGCTCGTCGTCAGCGAGCTCGTCACCAACGCCGTCCGCCACGCCGAGGGCACCTGCGGGATGAACCTCGCCTACCGCGGCGGGCACGGAGTCGAGATCACGGTGTGGGACAAAGCATCCGGAAGCCTTACCGCCCGCGAGTGGGACCCGGACCGCCCGGGCGGCTTCGGACTCGAGATCGTCCGCACCATCTGCGGCCCCCTCACCATCACCCCCACCCAACACGGCAAACAGATCTGTGTCCGCATGCCCCTGCCACAGGCCGCCTGAACGCAGCCCCGACGCACTGCCATCGTCGCCATGCGAGTCACCACGGTGCACTTAAGTCCCCTCACTCGTGCCCAGGCAAAGCGCCGGCGCCCGGCTGCCGTCTGCGCCCGGCGTCCTCCAGCGCGACACGGACAATGTCCGGCAGCGGGTGACCCTGCGTCCAACCGATGATCGTGTCGGCAACGTCCCTCAGTCTGGTGTTGGTGTGCTGCGACACTTCGCGCAGGATCTCCCACCCGCCGACGGCGGAGCACCGGTGCAAGGCGATCAGGACACCGATGGCCTGGTCCACGGCCGCGTGGGATTCAACAGCCTGGCGAAGCTGCGCGTTCTCCGCCTTCAGACGCGCAAGGCTCCCCTCCCGCTCGCCCTCCGGCGGGCACGGCTGGGTACATCGGTCACGGGGCAGGGTCACAGCACGTCCTACAGCGATATCGGGGGCCTTTCACTACAGCTGCCCTGCCTGCACACGGTAAGACCACCTGATCAACGCCAAGATCACCTGACCGAACCGGTAGACGCATGTGGACGGACAGCCGCCCCCAGCAGCCCTACCGCGGCAGGCAGGACCACGGCACACAGTGGGAGGCAGGCGTTCCGGTGCGAAGAGGAAAGGCATGGTTCGCCCGCTGCACTGGCATCCGATGTCATGCCCGCTGCGTCAGCCAGGCCTGCTGCGTGTCCTCAGCGAGCCCTGCCGCGTTGGACAGATGATGCGTGCGTTTTCGTCCATCCGAAAGCGTCGCTCGGGGTCCTGGATGCCACGCCCGGCCTTCCGGGGCCCCCCACCACCTCCGCAGCCCCCGGCACACCTAGGCGGGGCGTACCTCCACGGCCCGTACCGCCGCATCCGCCCGCTCGATCGCGTAGACGACGAACTGCCCTGCTGCCACGAACTCCACGAATCTGACAGCCTGCGCGTGGAACGGGACATGCTCCTCACTGCCGCACGGAGCGATCACCCCCAACCCCTGCGCGGGGTCGAACGACATCACTTTGCCCGTTCGCAGAACGCTCCGCACACCGCCACCTCTCCTCCGACACCGCCGGCCGATCCCCTCATCACCTCGCGCACCGCACCGTAGGGCAACCCGGCCTCCCCCGAACAGAGCACACAACGCACCTTCGCCGGCCAACCTGCTCCGTAACGGGCCCACAGCACCCGTCTGGCGGCACAGGCGAGCCCGCCCAGCACGTCACCCGGACGGCACCACACCGCGGCTTCTGCAGCAGTCCGCGATCCCGGCACGTCGTCAGAGCCGAAGCGCTTTCGACCACGCGTCCTCAACGGCGTCCGCGTGCACTCGTTCGCCGAAGATGCCCTGCTGGAAAGCCGTCACCAAGTGCTCACCGCCACCCTCGAGCCGGAACGCCCGCGAGCCGCTCCGCAGGATTTCGACGAAGACGTCCAGCAACAAACGGGGCGCACCCGGCTCATCCGTCGACCCGCTCGATACGGCTCAGACAACAGGACGGCTCCGCACCGCAGTAGAGAAGGACCGCACGTCGGTCGACCATGACGGGATGACCCTCCACACGCCCGACAGGCACCACGACGGCAGGAGTCTCTACACCGGCGAGACCATGCAGTGGCCGCCGCTCGCTGCCGAACCACACCACGGCGAACCGATGAAGAAATGGACCCAGATCACACGGAACGACGGCACCATGCAGTGGGCCTACGACGGCAAGCCGCTGTACACCTTCGTGAAAGCGAAGAAAACCGCAGACACGACCGGCGATGGTGACGGCATGAAGGGCGTCCTCCCACCCGCTAGGCCGTAGAAGAAACAACTGCCGGGCGTGCCGGTTGGAGCCGTCATCGCAAGGTCAGGCTTCCAGCTGGAGCTGAGCTGGCCGCGCCTCGCCTCGTTCGCCGCGCGATGCGGCGATCAGTCAGTGGGGATCTTTTCCCGGCCTCGCTGGGCGTGGCGCACCATCGTCTCGATGCCGAGGGGATCAGTGTCGCTGGCCTGCTGATCAGGTCGGTCCCTCGGTATCGGGCGGGCCGCTCACGAACCGTTCCGCTCTCACTCATGGGAGCGCCTGCCTTCAAATGCAGTAGCCCAAATGCCCACGATCGGCCCGAACAGGCAGCCTCCCGAAGCCCGTTGACAGGAAGCGCAGAGCAACCTGCCACCGCGTAGGACTGCTGACGCCCTGCCCCGTGGTTCCGCTCCGCCCCAGCCCAGCCCATCAGGCGGGTGTAGTCGAGGACGTCGTGGGCACCGAGGCCGCGTACTCGGTCTATGTTGCGCGGGCTCGCGATGGCGGTGCCGTATGCGCCTTCGCGGTGGGAGCCCGATGGCGTAGCCGCCGACCGCGCCGCCGACCGTTGACCAGGCCGGCCCAGCCGGAGGTGAGACCGCCATGCTCGAGCAGGGCCTGCCAGGCGGTCAGCGCCGCGCCCCCGCCCGGTATCCCCCGGGCGGGGGCATGGCACGGCCGGACCACATCACCGTCCGCGACAGTTGACGGTTACCGCGTTGCGGTGGCCAGTGCCGCGCGGATGGCGTCCCTGCCGACCGGCTGGCCCTTCTCGTTCGAGTACGGCCCGTACGGTGTTCCCCACACCGGCGTACCCGTTGCCTGCCGCCAGCTGTCGGCCAGCGCTCCCGCGTCTACCACGCTGTACCCGATGGAGTCGATGAATTCCTTCACCGCCGCCTTCGCCGGTGCGGAGTCCCCGGCGATCGGCAAGTAGGACCGGTCGGCCGCCTCTGCCGGGCGGGCGAGTGACAGCAGGTGCTTGAAGAAAATGTTGTTGAACGCCTTTACGAGCAGGGCGTCCGGGACGTACCGCAGAAGCAGCTCGCTTGAGGTGAGGGACTTGCTGTCGAGCTCGGGGATGTGCCCGTCACGCTCGGGGCCGTAGTTGCAGGTGTCGATGACCGTCTTCCCGGCCAGTGGCGCGGCGGGCACGTGGGGGAAGGCGCTGACCGGCACCGTGACCACGACAATCTCACCCACCGCCGCGGCCTCTTCGCTCGTCGCCGCGGACGCCCGTGGCCCCAGTTCCTCGGCCATGTCCACGAGCGTTTCGGGACCGCGCGAGTTGCTGAGCACCACCTGGTGCCCGGCCCCGACAGCGAGTCGCGCGATGGTCCTGCCGATGCTTCCGCTTCCGATGAATCCCACAGTCGTCATAATCTCAACGCCCTTCAGAGGAGCCGAACTTGCCGGTTGCCGAGCTCGTTACGATCCGGGTTCGCGCCGTCAGACGGCGGGGAAATAATGGCCGTTGTCCAGATCGGCGAGCAGGCCGGGCCGGCCGGGTTCCCAGCCGAGAGTCCGACGGGTGATGAGGTTGGACGCCGGGTAGCTCTGCGTGACGATATTCGTGAGGAACCCGAAGTACCCCGGCGTCATCAGGGAATCGTTGGGAACGCTCACTGCGGTCAGGCCCAGACGGCAGGCGATGGCCTCGGCGATCTCGCGGAACGGGATGCCCCCGTCCCCAACCGCGTGCCAGTATCTGCCGGCTGACCCCTTCTCCAGCGCCAGGCGGAACAGGGTGGCGGCATCACGGATGTGCACGGCGTTCCACAGGTTCGCACCGTCGCCGTGGTAGCCGACGAACCCCTTTTCCTTCGCGAGCGCGATCAGCGTGGGGAGGAAGCCGGCACGATCGGTCGTGCTGTGCGCGATGTTGGCGATCCGCACGACCGAAGATCGCACCCCCTGCTCGGCGAGGTCGACAACGGCCCTTTCCACGACGTTGCGGACCCTCAGGGTGCCCTTGTGTTCCTCGCCGACGGGGAGGGCAGGGTCCTCCTCGGTGGCCGGCCGCCCCAGGTTCCCGGGCGAGCCGATGCTTCCCGCGGTGACCAGCGGCTTTCCGGTTCCCGCGAGTGCCTCGCCGTACGCGAGCATGATCGGAAGCTCAGCGGCGGCCACGGCGTCGAGCCCGCCGGAGGGCAGCAGATCCTGCCTGTGCGCGACGTGGATGACGCCGTCGGAGTCCGCGGCTGCCTCCTTGAGCCCGTCGAGATCCTGAAGGTCGCCGCGACGCACCTTAGCGCCGAGCGCGGACAGGGCCGCGGCGGCCGCGTCCGACCGGGCCAGGCCGGTGACCTCGTGCCCGGCGGCGATGAGCTCGGGGATGATGTACGAACCGGAATGGCCGGTCCCCCCAGCGACGAATACGCGCATCAAAACTGTCCTTGTGAGTGTAGGTGCAGGGTCTTCCCGTGCCGTAAGTGAACTGGCGTAATGCGGCACGAGAGGTAGTGGTAGGGGTGCGCTCAGCCGAGAAGGCTGATGCCGAGGGAGAAATTGGCGTGCTTGACGGAGTGGTTCATGAGGCCCAGCTCCAGCAGGCCGACGTTCTCCAGTGCCCGCGCCATGAACAGTTCCCCGATGTCCCAGGGGCGCAGCCCCAGGCTCTCGACGAACGCTGACACGCGTGCCTTCGCCTGCGCGTCGTCGCCCGCGATGAACACGTCCAGAGGGCGGTCCTCGGCCGGGCCGGCCGCCAGAACGTGGGAGAACACAGTGTTGAACGCCTTGACGACATGCGCGTCGTCGGGAGCCGCCTTGGCGATCTCCTGTGCGCCGGAACTGTCGTCGGGGACGACGAAGCCCTGCAGGTCGGGGGCTACGGGGTTGGTGAGGTCGACGATGATCTTGCCGCGCAGCGCGTCCCCGTACTCCCTCACCACCGCCGCCGCGCCGGCGTACGGCGCGGCGAGGATCACGATGTCCCCGCTCGGGGCGGCCCCGACCGTCCCGAGCGTGGCGCCGTCGAGCGTGGCGGCCAATTCCTTGGCCTTGGCCTGATCGCGGCCGATGATCTCGACGGCGTTACCGCCGGCGAGCGCCCGGCCGGCCAAAGCACGGGCCATGTTTCCCAGTCCGATAATGCTGATGCTGCTCATCGGTGTTCCTGCTTTCCGGGCTTCGGCCCTGCCGTCAAATTCCCGTGTCGAATTCTTGCGCCGAATTCACTTCGACGCCCTTAAGCGCCTGCTTTTCATGCTGCCATCGGTTCTGAGTGGCGTCCAAGACCTATTGAAGTCGCGGTGATACCCTGGAGGTATCACCGGGTTGGAGGTTCTATGGATCTGGATCTGGATCTGCGCAAATTGCGTTACTTCGCCGCCGTGGCCGACCAGTTGCACTTCGGCCGCGCCGCCGATCAGCTGCATATCGCGCAGCCGGTGCTCAGCCGGCAGATCCGCGCGCTCGAGCAGGATCTCGGCGCCTCGCTGTTCACCAGGGATCGCCACGGCGTAGAGCTGACAGATGCGGGCCGACAACTACTGGCCGACGCCGGTCCGCTGCTCGCCTCAACCCACGCGGTCCGCCGCCGGGTGTCCGCGGCCGCCAGCGGCAAGCGGCGGCTGATGGTCGGTTTCCGGGCCGGCATTGCAGTCACCCCGGCGGCCCGTGCGTTCGAGGCCCGGCACCCGGACGTGGTCGTGGACGTGCAGCGGATCGAAGGGGACAACCAGGCTGCGATGCTGCTCGACGGCCGCATCGACGTCGGCTATGTGCGGCTGCCCATCGACGAGGCCGGCCTGCGCGTCACCCCGCTGTACACCGAGCCACGGATAGCGGTGCTGCCCGCCGGACACCGGCTTGCCGGCAAGGAGGAGGTCACCGAGACCGACCTGGCCGGCGAACCGCTGGTCTGGCACGGTGACCCGAGCACGCAGCCCACCAAGCGCCCGCTCCCCAATGCCGGGTACCCGGTACGCGGGGTGGACGAGACGCTCGAGCATGTCGCGGCCGGCCGGGGCATCTCCTTCCTGGCCCGTTCGGCGTCGGTGTTCTACTCGCATCCGGACGTCGTCTATGTGCCCATCCCGGATCTGGCACCCGACCAGGTGTGCCTCGCGGTGGCGGCATCGCACACCACGCCGGTAGTGGATGACTTCGTCACCGCGGCCCAGTCGACGGCCGAGATCACGGCAGAATGTGGGAACTACGAGATGTGGCAGCTTGGAGGCGATGCCGTCACAAGGCACGCTTGAGCAGTTCGACGGCCCCCCGTTCATCATGCGGTCAACTTGACCTGGCCTTGAAGGGCCGGGCTTGGAGGTAGTGCCCAGCTGGCTGCTGGGGTGGACTCCTCCGTCCAGACACCCTGATGGGGTGGCAGGGACGCGTGACTCACGCCCCGCGTTCCACACGCTTTCGCCACGGGTGGCGATGTTGTGGGAAGCATTCCGGTCGGCGTGGGCAACGACCCCGCACCCCCGGCAGATGAAAAGCCCCTGGTCGACCCGGTTTCGCTTGTCGATGTGGCCGCACTCGGCGCACGTCTGCGACGTGTATGCGGGATCAACGAAGACCAGGGGCACCCCGGCCCGCTTGGCCTTGTAGACGATGAAATCTCCGAGCTGGGCGAATGCCCAGGAGTGGAGTGCGACCCGTTGGGGCTTGCGGAGCCGTACCCGGTTGCGGATGCCCTTGAGTTCTTCGAGTCACACGCCGCGTCCGGTGCGTTCTGAAGTTCCCCCCGCGAACTGGACAGCGGGTGTTTACGCTGCCGGGACGAGGTTCTGCCTGAGCAAGGATCTCGTTTCGAGCGGGGTGACGTACCCGTAGTCGGGGTGCCGACGGAGCCGGCTGCGGTTGTACTCGACCTCGACGTAGCGGAAAACGTCGGCCCGGGCGGCCTCGCGGGTCTCCCACATGGTCGTCCCGATCTCCGCTTTCAGGATGGCGAACCAGCTTTCCGCGGCGGCATTATCGTAACAAGAGCCGACACGCCCCATCGACTGCCTCATGCGCAACTTGCGTATTTCGCTGCGGAATTCGTCACTCGTGTACTCGCTGCCGCGATCCGTATGCATGACGCAACCCTGCTCCAGGCCGCCACGCCCGGCCGCCATCCGCAAGGCGGCGACCGGCAGTTCGGCGCGATGATGGTCGGCCATCGCCCAGCCGACCACCTCCCGCGTCGCGAGATCGATACAGGTCGCCAGATACAACTTCCCTTCCAGCGTACTGAGTTCAGTCATGTCGCCGACGAGCCGCATCCCGGGCCGGGGCGCCGTGAAATCCCGGCCGATCAGGTCGAGCGCGAACACCGCCCGCTTCGCCTGCCGGGTCAGGCCCCGCCGCCGGCGGCGGGTGATCCCGACGATCCGATGCTTGCGCATCAGCCGCTCGACCTTCTTGGAGTTCACCACCCGCCCGGCCCGCCGCAGGGCGGCGTGGACCCGCGGGGCCCCGTAGGCACCGCGAGATCCGGCGTGAAGCACCCGGATCTCGCCCACCAGCACCTCCTCGGCCCGCTCCCGCACCGTCCGGGCCCGCCGTGACGCCCTGTGCGCGTAGTAGGTGGAACGGGGCACTCCCAGCACACGGCACAGAAAAGCAACGCTGTGACCTGCAGGATTACCCTCCGATGCCTTCTCCGCATCGATGAAACGACACCGTGCCACGGTGTCTACCTCATCTTGTCCCGAGCGAAGAAGGCGGTCGCTTTTCCCAGAACCTCGATCGTGGCCTCCTGCTCGCGAACCTTCCGCCGCAGCCGGACCAGCTCCTCACGCTCCGCAGTGGTCAAAGCCCCGGCAGGCCCCTCACCGCGGTCGACCTTCGCCTGCTTCACCCACCCCCGCAGCCCTTCCGGACTCACACCCAGATCCCTCGCGACCTCGGTGACCGTCTTCTCCGAGGACAACGCCAAGGCGACCGCGTCCCGCTTGAACTCGGCCGTGTACCGCTTACTCATGTTGCTCTTGCCGCTCACTACCTGTGACTGCTTCCTCCGGGACCATCCGTCCCAGTATCAAGCTGTCCGACCGGCAGGGGGAACCTCATTCAGCCTCGGTCACGATCGTCTTGGAGATGATGTGATTCTGGTTGGCGGCGTGCCGCGCCTCTGTGCGGGCACGGGCCTTGAGCCGCCGCTTGGCGCTCTTGGTGCGCTTCTTCTGGAGCTTGGCCCGCAGGGCAAGCTGTCGCTTGCGGTACCGGTTGAGTCCCCGCCCGGCGGCGAGGTAGCCGGTGGAGGCGGTGGCGATGTTCCCGATGCCGAGGTCCACGCCGATGAAGCCGTCCGGCTCGTACTGCTGCGCCTCGGGCACGTCACAGGTGGCGACGAGGTAGAACACGCCGTCGCGCTCGACCAGGTCGGATTCGCCCTGCCGGTGCGCCTGGAGCACCTTGAGCGTGTCCGGGGAGCACACGAATGAGACGTTCTTGACCCGGCCGTCCACGGTCCAGATGGACACGGTCCGCTGACCGTACTGCCGGCTCAAACACCGGTCGTCATACGGCTGCGCGGCCTGGGGCCGGAACGCGATCGGCTTGGACTCGGCCTTGCGGCGACGCCTGGAGCCTTCCTTGCCGAGGTTCCCGGCACGGATGCTGGCCTTGAGCGTGGTGTACGAGTCGCGCACCTTCTTGGTGACGTGCTGCGCGGCCTGCGCTCCCAGCCCACGGGCTTTGAGTTCGGCGTAGGTGTGCTTGCGCAGCTCGTACTCACGCGGCACGCCGTGCTCGAACGCCACCTCCGACACCCAGTTCGCGGCGTCATTGACCGTGCTCAGGGTGCGCTCAAGCGCGGATGCCTGCACGGCATCCGGCATGAGTTTGACCTGCGTCACGATCTTCATGGACGTAACCGCAACATTGATCCATGTCACCACGCTGAGAGCCAAACCCCGATATCCGCAGGGGTCGTAGCGTCGTCCACACCCTCCATGCGCATTTGGTCTTCACCCCCAAATATCGGCGCGGACCATTCACCGACGAGATCCTTCGGCGCTGCGAAGAGGTCATGCGCGACGTGTGCACCGACTTCGGCGCGGAGCTGCGGGAGTTCAACGGCGAACCCGATCACGTCCACCTGCTCGTGCACTACCCGCCCAAGGTCGCCATCTCCCGGCTCGTAGGCTCCCTCAAGGGTGTCTCCGCCCGTCGCCTGCGGCAGGAGTTCCCCGGCCACATCCGCAAGTATCTGTGGGGTGAGCACTTCTGGTCGCCGTCCTACTTCGCCGCCTCGTGCGGGGACGCCCCGCTCGCCGCCATCAAGGAATACATCGAAAACCAGAAAAATCCCGCCTGAGGCCAATACCGCAGACCCGTGCACCCGCGCCGGTCACAGCAGCGTTAAGAAGCACTTCCTCCCGCGCGTGAACGCCCAGGGTTCCGCGCCAGATCATGCTGAAGAGTGAAATGGCCTGACGGAGTCGTGCTGTTGTGGCTGACCTCTGAGCCGGTTCTGTTCTTCGGCCGGCAGTTGTCTGAGGGGACCCCGAAGCACCTGAGACCGACTGGAAGTACGTGCTGCGGACGCGGCTCAAGTCGGCTGATCACGCTGCCGTCGGAGCAGAGCCGTTCACCGACGGTCTGCCGTTCGTAGCGTCGGGAGTCAACGCCGTCCTGCCCCGCGAGGAGAGCGCCGCGGTGGAGTGGATGAGGGGGCGGCAAGTCTCCGGGGTATCGCCGAGGTGAGCCCAAAAGGGGCCATGGAATGATCTTGAAGCTGTGAAGGCCCGGCCTAACTCGGCGAACAGGCTTGATGCCTTCAAAACCAAGGGGCTTCCGGCCTGGGAAACGCCGGAGGCCTTCGCTGCTCCCCTGGTCACCCGCGCCTTCGGATCGTAGGGCTACGGACGTCGTCCCAGTGCGGTAGGCCCCGGACTCCTAGGTCGGGACACTGTTCACCGGCTGGGGCGGCGAACTAGCGACCTGCCGCAAGTTCGCCCCAACCGCCAGGAACTACACCGCCTCGAAGCTGTTGTCCCAGGTCGGCCTGCGGGTGAGCGAGGCATGCGGGCTCGACCTGGACGACATCAAATGGGACCTGGGCCGCTTCGGCAAACTCCACGTTCGCCACGGCAAGGGCGCCGGCGGCTCGGGTCCGCGCGAGCGGATGGTGCCGCTGATCAACGGCGCCGACCGGACCCTTCGGTGGTTCATCGAGGACGTCTGGGGCCAGTTCGACGACGACCACACCCGCCCCGGCGCCCCGCTGTTTCCCTCCGAGCGCAAGAACACCGGCGGTTCCTCGCGCCGGGTCGGCGACGACTCACTGCGCGACGGCCTCAAGAACGCGACCAAAGCGCATCTGCCGGGGTGGGGGGAGAAGCTGACCCCGCACGTCCTTCGGCACTTCTGCGCGTCCCAACTCTACCGAAATGGCTTGGACTTGCTCGCGATCCAGGAGGTCTTGGGACACTCCTGGATCGCCACGACGATGCGCTATATCCACGTGCAGCAGACCCGGGTCGAGGATGCCTGGGTCGCCAGAATGGAACGGGCCGCGAAGCGGCTGGAAGGACTGGTCCGATGAGGTGGAACCTGCGGCTGACCGCCGCGAACAAGGGCATCTGGAAGGCGTCCGAGCTCCAGCGAAACCTCGCGGAGCGCGGCCTGGTGATCTCGGCCGGGAAGATGTCCGGGCTTTGGTCCGGCCAGCTCGTCTCTCTCAAGCTGGAGGACCTGGACGTCATCTGCGTGGTCCTCGGCTGCGAGATCGGCGACCTGCTGATTCCCGAGCCAGAGAAGGTCAGCAGCCCGGGGCAAGAGGAGAGAGAACGAGCAGCGGTCGGTGCAGGGACTGTCGCGCCGAAGGTGATCCCTAAGCGGCGCGACGGTCGATCGCTGCCGCCGGAGTGAATAGGTGACCCCGTTGCGCAAGTCCGCCCACTCCTGCGAGAGCTGCCTGGCCTGGGGAAATTGCCGTGGTCAGTTCTGCCCCGCCTGCTACTTTTTCAGCCGGAATCATGAGGCAGGCGTATGTGCCGGCTGTCATCGGAACCAACCACTCAAGCGCGACTACTGCCGTTTGTGCTCCTGCCAAGCCCGCCTCAACGTGAAGACCACCACGGGCAAGGCCACCGTCAGCGGCGAGGTGATGACTCCATGGCTCCAAGCGGTCCAGCACCATCAGCTCTTCCTCGCGGGCCTGCACTACCGGAGGGGCTCCGCGCTGAGTCCCGCGCGTCACGGCGGCCGAGTGGGAGCCCCTCGAAAGCCGCCGCCGTCTCCCGCTTGGCGCCCGAGTCCCCGATCGACTCAGCTACCGCTCTTCGCGCAGGTCAGCCGGAACTACCAACGATTCGACCCGAAGACCGTTGACTTGTCCAACCCGTGGCTGGCTTGGGCGAAATACCTCGCCTACCGACTCGCCGAAGCCCGGGGTTGGGGAGGCACTATCCGCTTCGCCGTCAACCGCGGCCTGGCCGTTGTCCTCACCGGCTACGTCGAGGGCGACCTCATCCGGCACAGCGAGGTGTTCACCCCGCTCCGGGCGCTCGATCTGCCGGTCGGCCACACCACCACGGTCCTGGAGGAGATGGGGATCTTCGAGGACGACAGCGAACCGTCCTTCGAACGCTGGCTCGCCGCGAGGCTGGAGGGCCTCGCGCCCGGCATCCGCGCAGAGGTCGAAAGGTGGACCCGGACCCTGCACGATGGCGGCCCTCGCAGCCTCCCACGGCAACCAGGCACGGTCTGGCTCTACCTCAACCGGGTCCGCCCGGCACTGCTGGAGTGGTCAGACCGATGCGACCACCTGCGGGAAGTGACCCGCGACGAGGTCCTCGCTTATCTCAAGACCTTGCACGGCCGTCACCGTCAT
Source organism: Streptomyces sp. RPA4-2 (assembly GCF_012273515.2). Taxonomy (NCBI): domain Bacteria; kingdom Bacillati; phylum Actinomycetota; class Actinomycetes; order Kitasatosporales; family Streptomycetaceae; genus Streptomyces; species Streptomyces sp. RPA4-2. The sequence goes on along the minus strand of NZ_CP050975.2, from coordinate 9,041,911 downwards.
GAACAGCTTGTCGCCCTCCGTTCGCTGTTTACGTGGGCCAAGCGGGCCAGCCTCATCTTCCGCAATCCCACCAGCCGGATCAAAGTCGGGCAGTACCAGTACGCCGTGCTCCAACCGCTCATCCCCGAACAGGTCAACCGATCGGTCGCGGCGGCCACTACGCCGGCAGCACGCCTCGTCCTCGCCCTCGCCCTCGTGGCGGTCCATGCCGCCCGGGTCGCGCAGATCGGCACCCTCAAGCTCGACGACGTCGACATCGGGAACCGGCGGATGACCATCGCCGGACGCGTCCGCCCGCTCGACGATCTCACTCTGAAACTGCTGCTGGACTGGCTGGAACACCGAAGGAAACGGTGGCCTAACACCGCGAACCTCCACCTGCTGATCAACAACCAGACCGCCACCAAGACCAGCCGCGCCAGCAACCACTGGATCAGCGCGCCGATGCGCGGGCAGACCGCGACCCTGGAGAGGCTCCGCGTCGACCGGCGCCTCGAAGAGGCCATAATCCAAGGCCCTGATCCGCTTCACCTCGCCGAGGTCTTCGGGCTCGATGAGAAGACCGCGATGCGTTACGCAGACTCCGCGCGGGCCCTGCTGGAACAAGCTGCCGAGCTGCAGCACCGGTGAAACCTGTTCGACCAGGACCCGAGAGTGAAGGGATCATAGGCGGATGCCGTCGCCCGAAGCAGCAGCCAGCGAACTGCAGGACCGCGCCACTCTCTGGAGCGTGGGCGAGATTCCCGCAAGCGATGTTGTCAGCGCGGCCTGTGATGCGCTCGTCGCCGGCCTAGACAGCCCCGGACTTACGATCGCAGGCGCGGTTGGCGGCCCTGGGGTTGAGGGCCGGATGGACCCGCTACGAAGCATGCCGGGGCGACCCCTTCCGTTGGCAGGGTCATGCCCAAAATTGGCGTGGTGCCACCCTCCCCGCGGCCGGATCCGCGTGGCCGCCTCGGAGAGGTTGTGCGGCGCGCCCGCGCTGCGGCAGCATGACGCCGTATGAGCAGAGACCGGTACGTCGACTTCTTGCGTGCGTGGGCGATCGTCCTGGTCGTACTCGGCCACTGGCTGATCACCGCTCTGGTGCGGGGGCCCGGTGGGGAGATCACCGCGCCGGAACTGCTGGCGACCATCCACTGGACCCAGTGGCTGACCCTGGGATTCCAGATCATGCCGCTGTTCTTCCTGGCCGGGGGCCACGCCGCGGGCGGCTCCTGGTCGCGGGTCCGCGCTTCAGGCGGTACGGCCGGCGGGTGGGTGAGACGGCGGGCTCTGCGGCTGCTTCTTCCGGCGGCCGTGTACAGCGCGCTGGTGCTGCTGGCCGTCGGGATCTGCTCGGCTGTCGGCGTGGACCCGGACACCCTCGCGCTGGTGGGCTGGGCGATGGGGATGCAGTTCTGGTTCCTTCCGGTGTATCTGCTCCTGAGCGCCCTGACTCCGGCGCTGCACGCGGCGCACCGACGCTGGGGAGCCCTCGTCCCGCTGGCGATGGGCGCTGTGGCGCTGGCAGCCGACACCCTGGTGGAGACAGCGCGGACGCCGTACGTCGGACTGCTCAACTATGTGCTCGTGTGGGGTGTGGCCTATCAGTTGGGCTTCTGCTGGCGCGACGGCCTGCTGACGGGGCGTCGGCCGGTGCCGGCCGTGATGGCGGCGGCAGGCGGACTCGCCTTCGCCGCGCTGATCACCGTCGGGCCTTTCCCGGTCAGCCTGATCCTGGTGACCGGGCAGAGCCCCGGCAACACCGATCCGCCGTCGGCGGCCATGCTGGCGTGGGTGGTGGCCGAGATCGGCCTGTGCCTGCTGGCCGGGCCCGCGATGCGGCGGCTTCTGGACCGGGCGCGGGTATGGCGGCTGGTGCGCCCGGTGGGCGGCGCCAGTATGACGCTCTACCTCTGGCACATGCTGCCGGTGCTGGTCGTCGCCGCCGTGTTCTATCTGACCGGGCTCGCGCCCGAGCCCGCGTTCGGGTCCGCGGCATGGTGGGAACTACGGGCGCCGTGGCTGCTGGTGCTCGGCGTTGCCATGGCGGGGGTGCTGCTGGCGCTGCGGCCGCTGGAACACTGGCTGACGCTCCTTTACGAGCGGACACGGCCGGACGCCGGCCCGCGCCGGTCCTGGGCGCTCTGGTTCGGCCTGGCGGTGAGCGTCGCCGCTTTGAGCCGCTTCGCCGTGCACGGCTTCGCGTACGACGGCCGGTTCCCGCTGCTCCCCGCGCTGGGCCTGGCGCTGGGCACGACGCTGGTGACGGTCCCCGGACCGAAGGCGGCGTACCCGAGCCCCGATAAGCCTGTGGATGACACCACCCTCGGTGCCCCGGCCGGCCGGCCGACCTGAACCGGTGCCCCCGGCCGTGCGGAGGGCCGCGCCGGGGCAGGTTCCCGGTCATCGACGGCCGCGTACGTTCCTCGTGTGCCCGGCGCCGGCGGGTCAGTTGACGCGGGCGAGGCGCAGCAGCGCCGTGGTGGCCGCTGCGGCCAGCACCACCAGCAGGAAGGGTGCCTTGCGCGCCGCCAGCAGCCCGCCGACCACCACTCCGGCCGGCCGGGCGATCCCCGCCGCGCCGTGCCCCGTTGTCAGCGACGCGGTCGCCACCAGCGCGGCCAGCAGCACGATGGCCGCGGTCTTGAGCAAGTCCTCGGCGCGCGGCGGCAAGGCGACTCTGGCCCACAGCAACGGCCCGACCAGGCGGAACGCGAAGGTACCGGCGGCCAGTGCCAGCAGCGCGGCCAGCATGGCGAAGGGGTACGGCATCAGATGGCCTCCGCGGTGATCGGGTTGAGCGCCATCCCGGCGAGCGCCAGCAGCTCCGGCAGCCCGGCCGGCAGGAAGGGGGTGGTGGCCAGCGCGATCGCCGCCCCGGTCAGCGTCGCCCGCCGCACACCCCGCTCCCGCAGGGCCGGCAGGATCACCGCGGGGAACACGGCGTCCAGCCCCAGCGCGTCGGTGTCGTGAATGAGGTTGCCGCCAGCGCGCCGACGAGCGCGCCGCTCGGCCAGCAGACCAGTACTCCGACCCCGCAGGCCCAGTACGCGGCGCGCTGCCGGGGCAGGTCGGGTTGGGCGAGCGCGAGCACCACGCACGCCCCCAGGCCAGCCGCCGACCTCAATCGCTCCCCACGTCGTTAGGGTGCTGGCAGCCTGCACACGCGCAGAGGCGGACTACGATGTGCACGACTTGCTCCCCGAAGCGCTCGATGAGCTCGGCCTCATTCTCTATCCGATTGCCAGTGAGGCCGGCCGAGAAGCCGCCGCGCGAGAGCTCGCACGACGCATGATGGCCGGTGAGCTGAAACCTTGGGAGCTCACTTTCCGGATCAACCAGCGCTACGGGCACGAGCTGCCCCTGACAGCACGGCTCGCCGAACTCGATGACGAGTACGCCTTCCTCGAATACGGCGGCGACGAAGAAGTAGCTCAGATCGATGCCGAGGTCACGACCGAAGCACACCCCCGCGTTCCCGCCGAACCCACGGGCGACCCCACCTGATGCACACGGACCGACCCCCGAGTTCCCACTGAACAGGCTTCAGTTTCTCTGAACTCACGGGGCTCTGTGCGACATCCCGTGAGTTCCCGTGACTCCTGCTGGGGCCCAGAGTCCCTGGCCTGGGGTTTCTCCCTCGTTGGCGTGCTCGGCCAACCTGTGACGTAGCTTCGGAATTCCTGAAGTGTCCTCGTTTTGTCCGACCATTCTGCGGCCTGGTCGAAGTCGAGGAGACTCATGCTGACGGCGCTGGCGGTGGTGAAGGACCTCAGCAAGATTCTGGAGAACTCACAGGACGTCGCGCTGGGCGGCGAAACCGGTCCGCCGGGCCGGCCACTCGGGCTGCCAACCCCGGCTTCGAGCAAGCGCGTTGAGAGCGCCGCGCTCCCACTCCTGCCGGCCCGCCACCGGGCCGGGTGCTTCCTCCGGCCACCACGGGACGTGACCGATCGCGTTGTTTCGACGGCCTCCGGATACGCCTGGGGCTTCCCGTGGCCGGCCAGTGCCAGCAGATGCTCATCGCTGTCCGTACGGTCGGCGGCCCACTCCAGCTCCTCGCGAGTCGGTGAGAAGAACAGATGCAGCTCATGCGCGGTGATCAGCCGCTTGAACTGCGGATAAGCGGTCCGTTCGATCGAGGTCACAACCCACCCCAGGCCCCAGACCACAGTCAACATCACCACCAACGACACTGAGCCGACGGGTGACGGGCCGGGCCCTCACAGCTTCAAGATCATCCCATGGCCCCTTTTGGGTTCACCTCGGCGATACCCCTCTCCGGCTCGTTTTTCTGAAGATGTGGGTGGCTCGCCAGCGTCGCTGGCGGGCCACCCACATCTTCAGAACCCGCCAGTTGCGTACGAGTTTTTCACGCGCCACCGCGTACGGACGCGTGTGATCAGCCGTCTGTTCGAACCGGCGGCGTGTCAGCGCCCTGGGCCGGGATGACGTCCTCGAACTCCTGAAACCTCCGGGGGTCGCCGGTCTCCCCAGCGGCTTCTGCTGCGGCCTTCAGAAAGCGGGCGGCCAGTTCCGTAAACGCCCGCAGGTCCGGGCCAGGTGCCGGGCGGCTGGTGTCGCGTACCAGCCGGCGCAGCCACGCGACCGGCAGCGCGTCCAGCCCGGCCGCGGAGTGCCAAGTCAACTCGACACTTCCTCCCGCCGCCGGTCATCGCCGGCTGGGGCCGGGATGGCGTTGTCGATGAGGACGGCCGCGATGGCGGCGGCGGCGGGGAAGGCGTCGGCGTTGAGGACCCGGGTGCGTGCCGCTGCGCCGTCGATGAGCAGCGCAAGTTGCTCGCCGAGCTGTTCAGGGTCGGCGGCGCCGGCTTCGCGGGCGGTGTCGGCGAGCCGCGCGGCGACGGCTTTCTTGTAGTCGCGTGCGTACTGGGACGCGGGGTGCTCGGGGTCGTGGAGTTCGACGGCGGCGGCGATGTAGGGGCACATGGGCGTGGTGGCAGGGATGTCGAAGGCGGCGAGGAGCCGTTCGCGCGGCGTGAGATCGGTGCGGTCGAACACGCCGGACAGAACGGAGGGGTCGAACCGGCGCAGGTACTCGGCGACGAGTTCGTCCTTGCCGGTGAAGTGCTGGTAGGCCGTGCGCTTGGACACCGTGGCCGCCGCACAGAGCTGGTCCATGCCGGTGCGGTTGATGCCCTGCTCGCGGAACAGCTGCTGGGACGCGCTGATGATGCGCTCGCGGGCGCCCCGGCCGCGGCGGCGGCCCGTGGGGCCCTTCTCCAACTCCGTCATGGCTCCATCGTACCGCCGCTGGGTAACGACTGGTGTACATAGTTGCGTCCCGGCCGCCCACCCCATACCGTAAGCACACAGGGCGGTGTACATAACACCGTCATCCCAGGTGCACACGGCACCACCGACTCAAGGGAGTGACGATGGGGAAGCTCGACGGCAAGGTGGCAGTTATCACCGGCGGCACCAGCGGCATGGCGCTGGCCGGGGCGAAGCTGTTCGTCGACGAGGGAGCGCACGTCTTCATCACCGGCCGCCGCCAGGAGGCCCTGGACGAGGCCGTGCAGCAGATAGGCCGCAACGTCACCGGTGTTCAGGGCGACGCCTCCGACCTGGACGACCTGGACCGCCTGTACGACACCGTCAAGCGGGAGAAGGGCAGCCTCGACGTGCTGTGGGCCAGCGCCGGAGGGGGCGAGCCCGCCCCGCTCGGCGAGATCACCGAGACCCAGTTCGACACCTGGTTCGGGCTCAACGCCCGCGGCACCCTGTTCACCGTCCAGAAGGCCCTTCCGCTCTTCAACGACGGCGGCTCCATCCTCATGACCGGCTCCAACGCCTCCCTCGGCGCCTTCCCCGGCTGGAGCGTCTACGCCGGCAGCAAGGCCGTCCAGCAGGCCTGGGCCCGAATCTGGCTCAACGAACTCAAGGACCGCCGTATCCGCGTCAACGTCCTGACCCCCGGCCAGGTCGCCACCGCCAAGCAGGCAGAACTCTTCGACGAGGCCACCAAGCGCCAGTTCGAGTCCCTCATCCCCCGCGGCCAGATGGGCCGCCCCGACGAGATCGCCACCGCCGCCCTCTTCCTCGCCTCCGACGACTCCAGCTACGTCAACGGCATGGAACTCGTCGCCGACGGCGGCACCACCGCCATCTGAACCGAACAACCCACGACGAGGACAGGACTTCTCATGAGCAGCATCAGCATCATCGGCACCGGGAACATGGCCCGCACCATCGGCGCGCGGGCGGTAGCGGGCGGCAACACCGTCGAGGTCATGGGCCGCGATCAGTCCAAGGCCGCGGACCTGGCCACGGCTCTCGGCGGCGGCACCACGACGGGAGTATGGGGCACCGCCCCGGCCGGGGACATCGTCATAGTGGCCCTGCTGTACGACGGTGTCGTGCCGGTAGTCGCCCAGTACGGCGACGCTCTCGCGGGCAAGGTCATCGTCGACATCAGCAATCCCTTCAACTCCACGTTCGACGGGCTGGCCCACCACGGGGAGACCTCGATCGCGCAGGAAGTCGCCAAGGCCGCCCCGGCCAGCGCCGGCGTGGTGAAGGCGTTCAACACCATCTTCCGTCAGGTCCTGGAGAAGGGTCGGCCCGACGTCTTCCTCGCCGGCGACAATGCGCAGGCCAAGGCACGCGTGGAGGCGTTCATCGAGAGCCTCGGGCTGCGCCCGCTGGACGTCGGCGGCCTGAAAATGGCGCACTGGCTGGAAGGAGCGGGCGTGGTCACGGTGGGCCTCGCCAACCACGGAGTGGGGAACCTGGACTTCGCCCTCAGCATCAGCGAACTTCCCGTCTGAGCAAACGGTTGACGGATCACCGAAAGACTCCTGCTGTGCTGCGGATCGGCTGCTGGCGCGACCGGGGCGCCCCTACCGACGGCGTTCTCGCAGCGGGTGTGTGTGGCAACTTCAACTGGCCCCGCTCCGGCACTCAAGTTGGCTGGTGTCGCGTCGTGGACGGCCAATTCGTGCCGGAGTAGTGCCTCTGTCCCTTGCGCCACTGGAGTGTCCGCCACGGCGCAGCAGCCCTCAGCACGTCGACCGAGACAGCAGCCCAACGGCAGGTCCTCGAGGAACTGGCCACTCGTCTGGCGAACACTGACGGTCACAGCGAGACTGTTCATGGCGCTACCCCAACCCGAGGAACGGCCCACAAGGCCACGATGCCGTTTGGGGAGCCAAGGGTGAGCGTCTCTCGGCCACCGGCCCTGAATGGGTGTCGGTACTGAGCAGTTGGTCTGATGTCGGGTGGACAAGTGCAGCCAGTCCTGAGACTGTGCAGCGAAATTTCAGATCCCACAGCTGGTGTGGCTCGGGGCTGTCGTGGAGGTTCGTGACGCCCCGACCCGTGTGGAGCGGTGTGATCGGTTTCGGGCTGGTGACTTCTCTGAACCAACGACAACCAGCGGGACCCGCTTCCGCCAGGAAAGCGATAGCAGCGCGGCCGAACATGTGGCGCTTGAGCACCTTGACGCGATTGACGTGTCTTTCGACGAATCGGGGTTCCAGGGAAGGGTGAGGTCGGCGATCACCGATGGTGATATGGGGTGTTTTATCCCAACTTGTCACGGGTAGCCACACCTCATGGGTGACTACGACACTTCGATCAGCGTGGCGGTGGCTCCAGCCAGGCTGTTCAGCTACCTCGCCGATGTGCAGAACCTTCCCGCCTACATGCCCGGGATGACCTCCGCCAAGCCGCACGACGGAGACCGGGTCACGGTTACCGCCCACATCGAACCGGCCTCCGAGCCAGAGCAGGACGTCAAGAGCGAGGCCTGGATCCGTGTTGCGGAAGAGGGCAAGTCGCTGGAATGGGGTGCACCAGGTCCGCACGACTACCGTGGCCAGTTGCACGTCGCTGCCGGAGACGACGAGAACCACTCACAGTTGTCCGTGGAACTGCACACCGAGCGGGTTGAAGGCACTCAGGTCGACCGGCGACTTATGGAGGCGTTGCAAGGCATCAAGTCCGCTGTGGAGGCGGCCGAGGCAAACCGGTAGCCACCGTCACGTTCCCCGCGTGAGGCTGCCTTCTGCGTGGCGGTCCACGCGCCGGGTTGGTCGAGTGCTGGAAAGAAGGCCCATCGAGTCCCCTTGCGGCCGGCAACGAGCCACACCGAACAGCACATCAATGAGCTCCTCAACACCCCGTGCACAACGGGACGCGCGCCCCGTAACAGGTGAACGACTGCGCAGTGTTCTGCGCTGCGGCCGCAGGTGACGTCACGGGTCGAACGACGGGTGCAGCTGTGCCAGTTGCTTCAGGTGAGAGGGCGTGTACTGAGAGCAGGCAGGATCGCGGCATCGATGAATGGTGTGAGAAATGCCTGGGTGGGCGGCAGGTGGTCGATCAATGTCCGGGCCGCGAAGCAGCCGATCAACAGGTGTGGGATGTAGTCGATCGCGAGGTTGTCGGCCAGGATTTCGCCTCGGTCAACGGCCCGCTGTAGCGCCCGCCGCATTTCCTCGAGTTCCAGCACGAGTTGATACTCCCGGAAAGAGTGCAAGAGTTCGATATTTGCGTGCGCTGCTACCGCAAGACTCCGCATCAGCTGTGAGTTGCGCTCCATTTGAGAGTCGTCCTGGCGGAGGACGATAGCTTGGAGGTCGCCGCGCAGAGTACCAGTATTGATTTCGGCCATATCGTACGACTTCTGGTGCCGAAGGGCGTTGATGATCAGCTCGTTCTTGGTACCGCGTCGATAGAGGGTGGCTTTGCTGGAGTGGGTACGCTCAGCAATGGCGTCCATGGTCAGGGCGTGATAGCCGACCTCCCGGAGCAGATCAAGTACGGCTTCGTACAGCTCACTCTCACGCTCCGGCGTGATCTTACTATTCCTACTTGGCTTGTTTTCATGGTGGCTGTTTTTCCCCTCGAAGTTTGCGCGCAAGGTTAACCGGTTCCTCAAGTACTTCCACATGGCCGACGGTCGCGGAGCTGCTGCATTTCATTGAGCGACTCAAAACCTGCGGCCTGTTTGCGGGAGGAGGATGATGCTCTCCACCCCGCCCATGAGGTGCTGCCGAGTCGGCAAAGTCGTCGCGTCGCAGCCGTGCTGTTCAGGGGTTCATGTCGTTGTCACCATCCCTGCCCCGGAAGTCCCTCTGCTCTCTGTCGCCCCGAGCAGAGGGACCATCTTGATCATCTAGTAGCTTCAGGATTGCTGCGTCTGCTTTCTTTTTGTCTTCCTTCGTCAGTTCGAGGGTCGCATTGCTGTAGACGGTGTATCGGTCGGGGTCGACAATGTTGGCGGCTCTTAGGGTAAACGTCAGAAGGATGCGCCATCCTCTGCGGTGGCCGACTCGCGCCTCAAGGTGGACTTTGTAATCACGGGGCTCCGGTACAAATCCGGAGAACGGCGCCTCAAACTCGACAATGAGTTGTTGTGCTTCCCTTCCGGCCACGGCGAATCCGGCCGGCAATTTTGTCTCGTCCTCTGGTCCGGGTTGGAGACGGGAGGGCGACGACATCCACAGAAGCGGCAGATGAGAGGCCGGCTCCTCAGGGAAGCTCAACCTCAGATCCTGCACAACTATCGGCTTGGCACCAGTGTTATGGAGGACGAGTGGAAGCCTCAGGCGAGCCATGGAGCAGTGGACAACCGCAGCGAAGGAGCGAGGTTCCCAGGACTTGAGGTGACCTTGCCTAGCGTTGATCCACCAGAAGGATGCGACCGTAAAGAGCAGCGCGCAAACCGAGATAACCCCGGCACCTGGAATCGATGGGGACGCATCCTGCACTACAGCGGCCGTCAGCGGAACCACAAATTCAGTGTGCCAGCCACAGGGCACGGAGGCTAACAGAACCGGTGTCGCGGGGTGAGTGAGTGGCCTCCCAGCGACCAGCGGTGCGGCGGCAGCGTCGTTGCCGCACCGGGGGCCTCCTTCGGCACGGTTCATGACGTCGGCAGTGGCGACCCATCGCACAGCCCTGAACGACCACCGGTGGGATCACGGCACCGGCGTCAGCGAGCCCAGTGATAGTCGGCCCTGCAGCCTATTCGGGCGCCGCCGTCCCAGCCACTCGGTCATCAAGCGGCGGTCAGCATCCATCACGACCCTTTTGGAGAAATTGGGCTCCCGCTAATCGGAAGGGCGCCGATGCCTACGTTTTGGCGCCTCTCCCCTACCAAGCAGCGCGAGTGCTGTCAGGCGTAGGCGACGGCGACCTCGACAGGGACGCGGGGCAGCCGCGGAAACCACGGGTCGGCGCCGGGGTGACCGATGTTGACCACCAGATGCGAGCGCCAACTGCTACCGGCGAAGAACTCTCCGTCTACGCCGGCCTTGTCGAAGCCCGCCATGGGACCGGCTGCAAGCCCCGCCGCGCGTACCGCGAGCAGGAAGACGCCGGTTTGCAGCGCCGAGTTGTACGCCGCGATGCTCGCACGCGTGTCGATCTGGTCGGCGAACGCCGCTCGCAGTATGTCGCCACGGGCGGGGAAGACTGTCGGCATCTGCTCGTGGAAGTCGATGTCGTAGGCGAGGATCGCCACGGCCGGCGCACTGAGCGTTTTAGCCCTGTTGCCCTCATCGAGATGCCGGACGAGTCGTTCCTTTCCCTCGCGGGTGCGCACGAAGAGCACGCGCAGAGGCTGGCCGTTGGCGGCGCTCGGCGACCAGCGGGCGAGCTCCCAGATCAAGGCGAGTTCTTCGTCGCCCACAGCCGCGTCGGTGAAGGTGTTCGCGGTGCGGGCCTCGGTGAACAACACCTTTCGTCCGGCGTCGTCGAGGACGTCGAGGGCCTGCGGTTCGCGGTCGGTCATGCTCACGATTTCTCTCTTGCTTCGGTTGCAGGGATGGTGCTTGGCATGTGTGGATGGCGCGGTACCGGGGCGCTTTGATCGCCCCCGCACTACGCGGCGGGCAGGGCTTGGCGGAGCGCGGGCACAAGGGACCCCTGGTGCTGCCACGCGGGCGTGTGATGCCCGACCGGCGATGTACGGCTCATGGACGGTTCTTGCGCTCCGCGCCAAGGCAGGCGAAGTATGCGATCAGGTCGGGGTTGTCGACCGCGGCGGGATTCAGGACCTGTTCGGCGGGGGCACCCTGGAGCAGACGTTTGACGGGGACCTCGAGTTTCTTGCCTGTCTTCGTGTGCGGGATCGCCGATACAGCGATGATCTCGTCGGGGACGTGGCGGGGCGAGGCGTCGGCGCGGATCGCCTCGCGGATCCGCTCCCGCAGGGAATCGTCCAGGCGGGCCCCGGCGGCGAGGACCACGAAGAGCGGCATCCAGTAGCCGCCGTCGGGTTCCTCCGCGCCGATGACGAGGGCCTCGGTGATCTCGGGGAGGCGTTCGACGGCGTCGTGGATGTCGGCGCTGCCCAGGCGCACGCCGTTGCGGTTGAGGGTGGCGTCGGAGCGGCCGTGGACGATCACCGAGCCGTGCGAGGTGAGCGTGATCCAGTCGCCGTGCCGCCACACACTGGGGTAGGCGCCGAAGTAGGCGTCGCGGTAGCGGCTGCCGTCGGAATCGTTCCAGAAGTAGAGCGGCATGGAAGGCATGGGCCGGGTGACGACCAGTTCGCCGAGCTGGTCGAGGACGGGGGCGCCCGTCGTGTCATAGGCGGCCAGCGCCACGCCGAGGCTGGGGGCGGACAGTTCCCCCGCCCAGACGGGGGTCGTGGATGCGCTGCCGGCGAAGCCGGAGACGATGTCCGTGCCACCGCTGGTCGAGGCCAGTTGGACGTCGGCACCCACGTGGTCGCGGACCCAGGGGTAGGCGGATGCGGGCAGCGCGGAGCCGGTGCAGCCGACGACGCGGATGGCCGATAGGTCGTGCACGGAGGGTTCGATGCCTATCTTGGCCATGGTCAGCAGATACTGCGGACTGGTCCCGAAGACGGTGACTTTGTGGCGGGCCGCCAGCTCCCAAAGGACGTCCGGACGCGCCTGCGGCGCGGGGCTGCCGTCGTAAGTGCAGGTGGTGGCGCCGGTCAGCAGGGTGGAGACGACCAGGTTCCACATCATCCAGTGGGTGGTCGTGTACCACAGCAGGCGGTCCCCGGTGCCGAGATCGGTGTGCAGGCCGAGGGTCTTGAGGTGTTCGAGCAGGACTCCGCCGTGCCCGTGGACGATGCCCTTGGGCAGTCCGGTGGTGCCGGAGGAGAACACCACCCACAGAGGGTGGTCGAAGGACACGGGGGCGATGGTGAGGTCCTCGGCGCGGGTGGCCAGGTCCTCCCAGGGGAGCATCAGCCCCGAGCCGACCCTCTTGGGCCAGGCGAGGCCCACGTGGTCCACGAGCACCGTGGCCTTCAGCGTCGGCAGGGCGGCGGCGAGTTCGAGCGATGGGGCGCAGCGGTCGTGTGTGGTGCCGTTGAAGAGATAGCCGTCCGCGGCGATGAGCACTGTCGGTTCGAGCTGGGCGAAGCGATCCGCGGCGGCCTTGGGCGCATAGTCCTGCCCGCACACCGACCACACCGCGCCCAGGCTTGCGGTGGCGAGGAAGGCGACGATGGCGTGGGGGGTGTTGGGCAGATAGCCCACCACCCGGTCGCCCTGTCCGACGCCCAGGTCGCGCAGGCCGGCAGCGACGGAAGCGACCCGGGCGCGCAGCTCGCGGCCCGTGATCTCATAGCCGACTCCGGTCTCGTCCAGGGCGGTGATCGCGGGAGCGTCCGGCCGCAGGTTGCGCAGCGCGTGATGGGCGTAGTTGAGGGTGGTTCCGGGGAACCAGCGGGCGCCGGGCATGGTCTCCTCGGCCAGCACCCGCTCGTACGGAGTCGTCGCGTCGATGTCGAAGTAGTCCCACACCGCGGCCCAGAATCCTTCGAGGTCAGTGACGGACCAGTGGTGCAGGGCTCGGTAGTCCGTGGGGTCCTGGATCCCTTCGGCGTTTTGGTGCCGGGCCGCCCATCGGGCGAAGTCCGCGATGCGACTGCGGGCGGCCGACTTCGGGTCGGGGGTGAAGAAGGGTTCCTTGTACGGCGCGGGGTGCGGGGTGGTCATGGAGTGGTGCTCCTCGTCAGGCAAGCCGGGCGTCAGCGGTAAGGCGGGCCGTATGCAGCAGGGATGCCCAGGCGGCGGTGTCCGTGAAGTCGCCGGTGCCGGCCGGGACGGTGTCCATCACAATGCGGTCTGGGCGCAGCAGGACGGCGTCGACTCGGCCGTGTGCCAGCCAGCCGGCCAAGGTGCCGTCGTCGCCAAGGTCGTCGGCGCGGATCATCGGGGCGCCCAGTGCCGTGGCCACGGCCGTCATCTGCGCGGTGGCTGGTCCTGCGGTGAGGACGGCGAAGGACTTCCCGAGGAGGTCATCGAGGCGCACTCGCCTGCCGTCCTGCCGTACCCAGGGCTGTGGGCAGAAGGTGCCGGCGAGCACGCGGCCGGTCAGTCTGGGGCGGCGGCGTACGAGTGGGCCGGCCGTCAGGGCCGGGCTTAGGTCGCGGCTCACCGCCGCGGTCACGCCGGGAATGCGGCAGGCCGTCCCCACGACGGCCCGGCGGAGCGCCGCGCTGCGGTCCTGTCCGCCGGTCATGGCCCAGCCCATGGCGACCGCCATGCGGATCACATGGCGGGCGTGTGGCTTGCGCTCGCGTTCGTAAGTGTCCAGCAGCCCCTCGGGTGCGCCTTGTTGGAGGACGCGTGCGAGTTTCCAGGTGAGGTTGTAGGCATCGCGCAGGCCGGTGCACAGGCCCTGCCCGACGAAGGGCGGGGTGAGGTGGGCGGCATCGCCCAGCAGGAAGACGCGCCCTTTGCGCCACCGGTCGGCGAGGCGGGCTCGGAAGGTGTACTGCGCCTGCCGTATCACCTCGAAGTCGTCGCCCTGCGAGGCGTCGGACGGCAGGTCCACCCAGGGGGCGACCAGCTCGCGCAGGCGCTCCCATCCGTCCGGGCCGTCCAGGTTCTGGTCCTCGGCCAGCCGGAACTCCCAGCGGTAGCGGTCCTCGCCGACGCGCATGAAGGTGGCCGGCCGGTCGGGGCAACAGATCTGCTCGACGCCTTCCCAGGTGCGCACCGGGCGGCTGGTGCGCACGTCGATGACCCGCCAGCTCTCCTCGAAGTGCAGGTCCTCCCAGAGGGTGCCGATGGCGTCACGGGTGACGCTGCCCGCACCGTCGCAGCCGAGGACGGCATCGGCCCACAGGTGCTCTTCGTCGTCGCTGCCGTCGCGCCGGAAGGCGACCCGGACCGGACCCGTGGGATCGTTCGGTCCGTTGGTGTCCCGTGCGACGGACTGGGTGACGGACACGACCTCCACCCCGCCCCACAGCTCGCACTCGGGGCGTCGCGCCAGGGCGTCGCGCAGCAGGCGTTCGAGATCCGGCTGGTCGAACATGCTGGTCTGCGGGAAGCCGTGGTGCCCGCGCAGGGACCGTGGGAACTCGCTGATCACGCGGCGCCGGGCGTCCAGCAGCCGCAGGCCGGGCGCCGGGCGGGTGAGGGAGGCGAACTCCTCGTGCACACCTACGCTCTGCAGGATCCGGCGGATCTCGTCGTCCACGACGACGGCGCGCGGCAGCGGGTAGACGTCACGGTGCCGTTCGAGAACGACGCTGCGCACTCCGTGCCGGGCGAGCAGCAGGGCGGCCATCACCCCGACGGGTCCGGCACCGATGATCACCACCGCTCTGCGGACTGTGCCTTTCATGGTGCGTCCGTGACGGGGGTCCGCTGCTCGCCGAGGTCGATGTGGCCGTCCGGGGTGGCGATCGTGGCGGTGATGAGGTCACCGCTGCGCAGGTACTTGGGGTTCTTGGCCTGGCCCTTGAAGAACGCCTTCCACTTCAGTGCGGGCGGCAGCAGCGCGGCGATCTTCTCGGCCGCCTTGGGCGGGGCCTTCAGGGCCGTGCCGCCGGGAGTGCCGGTCAGCAGCAGGTCGCCCGGGTCGAGGGTCTGGAAGCGGGCGAGCAGGGTGAGCGCCTGCGCGGGCCGCACGATCATGTCGGCCAGCGTGCGGTCTTGGCGCGACACGCCGTTGACCGACAGCCGCAGCCGCAGGTTCAGCAGATGGGCGAAGTCCTCGGGCTCCAGCAGGGTCAGGTACGGACCCGTCGGTGTGAAGGTCGGGTAGGACTTGCTCTCGTAGAACTGGGTCTTGGTGAGCTGGACGTCGCGGGCGCTGACGTCGTTGGTCAGGACGAGGCCGGCGACGTAGCGCGGCAGGTCCTGCTCCTCGACGACGGTACCCACCGGCAGGGTCGCGCCCATGACGAGGCCGAGTTCCACCTCGTAGTCGAGGAACTTCACATGCGCGGGACGGATGATCGCATCGTGGGGGCCGCTGACCGAACCGGACGCCTTGCGGAAGAAGGTGGGCGGGATGTCGCCGGTGAATCCTGAATCCTTGGCGTGGCTGCGGTAGTTGACCATCTGCGCGACGACCCGGCACGGGGTGGTGACCGGTGGCAGTGTCACCAGGTCGGCGACGGGCGTGCCGTTCTCAGTGGAAGCGGCGGCTTCGCGGACCGCGTCCCGGTCGGCGAGCAGTTCGGCGGTGGTGCTGGCCTTGGTCTGGATGCGGACGGCGCGTTCGTCCCGGACGACCCACCAGCCTCCCCCACTCTCGGCTTCGCTCGAGCGGGAGGCGCCCCCGGTGGTGCGCAGAACGTTGGTGCTCATGAGCTCATCGCTTTCATCAGGCCCAGCAGGCGTGCGGGGTCGAGTTCGTTGTCACCGCGCAGGGCCGTCATGACCTCGCGCAGCTTGGCGGGGGACGGGCTGGCGCCCAGGAAGTCGCGGGTGACCGGCGGGCCCCACTGGGCCAGGCCGCTCGCCGACATCGGTGCCCAGCCGGGCTCCAGGTCGCAGGAGAAGAGGTCGCCGTCGGCGAAGTGCTCCAGCATGAAGTGGTCGGGATCGCGCCAGTAGTCGAACAGCTGGCTGCCCTGGATGTGCCGGCCGATGCCCCAGCTGCGCTGGTAGCCGCGTTCGGCCAGGTACTCCCCGCCGGCGGCGATCGAGTCGAGGTCGGTGACCTGGTAGGCCGAGTGGACGTAGCCGGTTCCGGGCCCCAGGTGCAGGGCCAGCGTGTGGTGATCGACCGCCGCGCTGCCCTGGTCGCACCGGATGAACGCCATCGTCGGCCCGCGCCCGCGCTGCCCGTCGAGGAACAGGAAGTCGGACACGATCATCCCGAGGGTGTCCAGGTACCAGTCCAGGGTCCGGGCGAACACCCGTGATTCCAGCACTACATGGCCCAGCCGCTGGATACGGGACGGCTCACGGGGCGGCCGCTGGGTGGTGTTCGTACGGCGATGGTCGGTACCGAAGTTGAGGATCAGCGGCTCCTGCTCGGGCAGCGCGGGCAGCTGCTCGGCGCAGTGCACGACCCGGACCGGCAGGCCCGAGGGGTCGAGCAGGGCTACCTCCTGGCCCCCGCCCGGTACGCCGATGTCCCGGACGGTACTGCCGGTGGCGCGTGCCAGCCGGTCGAGGTCGGCGCGCTCGGCCGCCCGGAACGCCGGCCCGATGAACCGGGACGCACGCCCCCGCCGAATGACCATGCAGGGTGAGCCTGCGAAGGTACCGCGCAGCCACAGCTCCCGCTCGGTGCGGGCGGCGATAGCGAACCCGAAGTCACGTGCGAAGACCTCGGCCCGGTCCAGGTCCGGCTTCTCGAACTCGAGCCAGGCCAGATCCGCCGCCTTGATCACGGGGTTCCGGGAACGTCCTGGGTGCTCTCCGCGCAGGGCGCCCTGCTCACTGTGGAGGTCTTGGTGGGGCGTCCGGGGATCGGCCCTGTTAACGGGGGTGTGGGACATGGTGTCCTCCAAGCAACACTGCTGTAATGAGGAAATCATCAACTTTGGCGATACCCATCGTCAATAGAACGAGGCAAATAATTGAGGATCTCATCAGTAATGGCAGACTCATCGCGATGGCGGTTACACTCGGCGTATGCCGACGTCAGCCCCGCCCAAGAACCGCTTCGAGCGGCGCCGTGCCGAGACCCGTCACGCGCTAGTCCGCGCGGCCCGGCAGATCCTCGCCGAGACCGGCGACACCAGCGCCAGCATCCAGGCCATCGCCGAGCGTGCGGACGTCGGTTTCGGCTCCTTCTACAACCACTTCGAGTCCAAGACGGAGCTGTTCGACGCCGCGGTGACCGACGCCCTGGACGAGTTCGGGCAGGTCATCGACGAGCGGGTACAGGACATCGCCGACCCGGCCGAGCTCGTCGCCGCGGGTTTCCGGCTCACCGCCCGCATGGCCGACTCCCACCCTGAGCTCATGCGGATCCTGCGCGACCGCGGCCTGGCCTACATCCACTCCGATCGCGGACTCGCCCCGCGAGCTCTGCGCGACCTGGAGAACGGCATCGCCTCGGGTCGCTTCACCTGCCGCAACGCGACGACCGCCCTGTCCGCCCTGGGCGGCACGCTGATGTCCCTCGTGGCGCTGCGACTGGCCCGCCCCGACCTCGACGGGGACGAAGCCGCCTCGGACCTGGCCGAGATGGTCCTGCGCATGCTGGGCGTCCCGGCGGACGACGCCCACCAGGTGACCCGGCGGCCACTGCCCGGCCTCGATTGACCCGAGCACCGACTGCGCCAGGCCCCGTGACCACCGGCAAGGCCGTCGGCGCCATCCCGCCCGCCCATCGCCGCGCGGACCCTCGACCACGACCAGCCCGTAACCCGTTTCCCCCGGCCACCACGCCACCGGATGCGGCCAGCTGACGTTCGCGATCCCCCAGGGCGGCGTAACGTCGTGACAGTGGACTTCACCGCGGACAGTCTTCTGTCACGTGCCGCGCATGAACTCAGCCCGCGAGCGGACGAGCTGGTCCACGACGTAGTGCAGTGCCTGCGACGCGAGGTCCCCGAGCTGTGGGACGAACCGGACATCGCACGGATGACGGGGGAGAACGTCGCCGAGCACGTCCGCGCCCTACTTTTCGGCATCGCGCACGACGTTGAGCCACGGCGGATCCATCTGCCGGCTGCCGACGCGGAGCGCGCGCGCCGGCTGGCTCAACATGGGAAGCCGGTCACAACGCTGCTGCGCGCCGTCCGGCTCGCGCAGGGCCTCATCCTGGACAAGCTGCTCGAAGAGCTGCCCCTGCTCACCAGCGATGCTGAGACGATCAGCGGCGCGGCACGCAAGTTGATCACGCTGGCGACCGAATACACGGACCGTACATCGGAGAGGGGCGTCCTGGCCTTCCAGGACGAGCGGGACCGCCAGGTGCAGTGGCGTCTGTCGGTGGTGAACGAGGCAAGCATGCGCGTCGGGACGACCCTGGACATTGTGCGCACCGCCCAGGAGTTGGCGGACCTGGCCACGGAGTGTCTCGCCGATGCCGTCACCGTCGACCTCCTCGACACGCCCTCCGGAGACGAGCCTTCGGCGCTGGGCACCCGCATGCTCCGCCGGGCCGCCCAGCGGTCGGTGACGGACGGATTCCCCGAGACGACCTGCCTGGAAGCGAACTCCGGTGAACCGTTGGTTCGGCCAGAGCAGCTCCACAGGTATCCGGACGGCTCCCCACAGGCGCAGGTCCTGGTCACCGGGCAGCCCTCACGGCACCACCCCGCCCCGTCCACATCCATGCTGCTGATACCGCTGTGCGCGCGTGGCACCACGCTGGGCGTCGCGCAGTTCCTCCGGCACAGGCCCGACGCCTACGGGGACGAGGACCTGCTTCTCGCCCAGGAGATCGCGGCCAGGGCTGCGGTGGCCGTCGACAACGCCCGCCGATACACGCATGCGCGCGCCACGGCCCTCGCCCTCCAGCGCAGCCTGCTCCCACGCGGCACACCCGAGCAGTCTGCCGTCGAGGTCGCCTCCCGCTACCTGCCCGCTGCCGCCCAGCTCGGCGTGGGCGGCGACTGGTACGACGTCATCCCGCTCTCCGGTGCCAGGGTCGCACTCGTGGTCGGCGACGTGGTCGGCCACGGCATCCAGGCCGCCGCCACCATGGGCCGGCTGCGGACCGCTGTACGCACCCTCGCCGACCTCGATCTGCCACCCGACGAACTCCTTACCCACCTGGACGACGTCGTCATCCGTCTGTCCGGCGAAGTCTCTGCCGAAGCCACCGTCGAGACGGACACCGAAGCCGCGGGAGACCTCGGGGCCACCTGTCTGTACGCCGTATACGATCCCGTTGCCGGCTGCTGCACCCTCGCCCGCGCAGGCCACGTGCCGCCCGTCGTGATGACTCGGGACGGAACCGCCAGCATCCTCGAGCTGCCGGCCGGCCCACCTCTCGGAGTGGGCGGCCTGCCGTTCGAGACGGTGGAGATCGATCTGCCCGGGGGCAGCCTCATCGCCCTCTACACCGACGGCCTGGTCGAGGCCCTCGACCACGACGTCGAGGCAGGCATCACCCGGCTGTGCCAGGCCCTCGCGCAGCCCTCCACCTCCCTGGAGGCGAGCTGCGACGCCATCTTCGAAGCGCTGCTGCCGGCAGAGCGACCCCACGACGATGTGGCTCTCCTCCTGGCCCGCACCCACGTCCTCGGGGACCGTCAGGTCGCCACGTGGGATGTGGATGCCGACCCTGCCGAGGTCGCCCGGGCCAGAGCGTGCGTCTGCGAGCAGCTCAGCACCTGGGGACTGGAGGAACTCGTCTTCACCACGGAACTTGTGGTCAGCGAACTGGTCACCAACGCCATCCGTTACGGTCGGCCCCCCATCCAGCTGCGTCTCATCCACGACCGCACGCTCATGTGCGAGGTCGCGGACGCCGGCAGCACGACTCCGCACCTGCGGCGGGCCCGTGTCTTCGACGAGGGCGGGCGAGGCCTGTTCCTCGTCGCCCAACTCGCCGAGCGCTGGGGAACGCGTCATGCCCGACGAGGCAAGACGGTCTGGGCGGAGTGCGGCCTGGGTGCGCCGGACCTCTTCTCGGAAGCGGAAGCGCTGGGGTTGGACAGCCTTCCGGGGGCTCTGTGAGCGCCAACCTGCTAAGGGCTGTCCCGTAATCCCCGGTGGATCAGCGCGCGGCGTCAGATGCGGTGCATCGCAAGGCGGAGGGTCGTCCTCATACTGGGCGTATTCGGGCGATCCGACAACGCGGCGAGGTGCCGTAGCTGTCGTCGTGCGCCCGCCGGGGATTACGGGACAGCCCTTAGGCACACCGGATCCGATCGCGAGGTTCTTCGCAGGCTCGCCCGGCCGACGATGCAGCACCAGTCGGCATACATCCGGACGGGTACAAAAGGTTCCCTGGCGGGCTCGCTCTGCACTCGCCCCCGAGGCGGTGTGCCCGATACACGAACACCGAAAAATGTGGGCGCCGGTGCTCCCTCAAGCACCGGCGCCCACTCACCCCTGCCGGAGGTGGTCTTGGTGAACTTTCTGTTCGGGCATCAGGGGACGAGGATGAGGCGGATCGGATCGCCGATCTTGTTCTCCAGGCGGTTGACCGCGGCAGCGGCCTCGGCGAGCGGGATGTGGTCGGTGATGGACGGGGCCAGGTCGAGACGGCCGACCTCGGCCAGCCGGACCAGCTCGGTGACGGATTCGGGAGTGCCGCCGTAGTGGCCGCGGACCTGCTTGCCCAGGTAGTTGAAGGTCAGGCCCTCGCTGATGGTGATCGGCCTGGGGCTGATGCCGACCAGGATGAGGACCCCGTTCAGGCCCAGCGTGGCGGCGGCCTGCTCACGGACCGCCGGCACGCCGGCGCAGTCGAAGGCGAAGTCGAGGCCCCGTCCGCCGGTGGCCGCGTGGACCTGGTCTGCGAAGTCGGGGGCGGCCGGGTCCAGGGCGAAATCCGCACCGAAGGCCAGGGCACGCTCCCGGGCGCCGGGCAGCGGGTCGACGGCGATGATCGGCGCCGCGCCGGCCAGGCGGGCGACGCGGACGTTGTGCGCGCCGACACCGCCCACGCCCCAGATGCCGACGGACTGTGCGGGGCGCACCCCCGCGGTGGCGACGACGGCCGCGTAGGGGGTGGAGACCGCGTCGGGGATGATCGCGGCCTGGTCGAAGGGCAGGCTGTCGGCGATGGGGATGAGGGTGTCCTCGCGAGCGACGGTGTACTGGGCCCAGCCACCGTCGTAGTCGATGCCGGCGGTGAGCATCTGGGTACAGGGGCGGCGGCGCACGCAGCCCGCGCACTGTCCGCAGGTCTTGCCCGCCTCCAGGGTGACGCGGGTGCCGACGGTCAGGCCGCGCTTGAGGTCGGGGCCGAGGGTGTGGATCACTCCGGCGACCTCGTGGCCGACGGTGACCGTGTCGGAAGTGGCGAAGAGGGGGACGAGGGAACCGTCGATCAGGTGGACGTCCGAGAGGCAGACGCCTGCGGCCTTGACCTCGATGAGGACCTCGCCCGGGCCGGGAACGGGGATGGGTACTTCCTCCACGGCGAACTTCTTGCTGTCCAGGTGGAAGCGTCCGGCGAGCATGGTGTCCATGGGGGCTCTGCTTTCTGTGAGCGGCACTCAGGCGGTTCGGGCCGGTGGGTGCCGTGGGGTGCCTCGCGGGTGAGTGGTGGCCGGGAGGAGTGCGGGTGTCAGGAGGACCGCAGGCCTCCCGGCGTCTGGGGGCCTAGGCGAAGACGTCCTGCTGGTAGCGCTCGTCGGCTTCGAGCTGGGCGAGCCACTGCTGGGCGGTCTCGTCGTCGCTGCCGGTGTGCCTGCGGTAGATAGCCGCGAGCGCCTCGCGCACGGCGGGTGCCATGCGGCGGCCGTCCCCGCAGACATAGACGTATGCGCCGTTCTGGATGGCCTGCCACACGGTGTCGGCGGCGCCTGCGATGGCGTCCTGGACGAAGCGGGCCGGGTGGCCGGCCACTGCGGAGAAGGCGGTGTGCACCTGGGCGATCCCGGCCTGCTCCCAGTCCTGCATCTCCTGGCGGTAGAAGTAGTCGTGCTCGGGGTGGCGGCAGCCGACGAAGACCTGGGACAGGCCCACCTGGGTGCCGTTTTCGTGCTGGTGGGCTCGCTCCTCCAGGAAACCGCGCAGCGGCGCGATGCCGGTTCCGGGGCCGATGAGGATCAGCGGCGTGGCGGGGTCGGCAGGCGGGGCGAAAGTCGGGGAGGGCACGCGCACATAGCCGTAGACGACGTCGCCGGGATTGAGGCTTACGATGTAGGAGGAGCAGGTGCCGCGGTATCGGCCATCGCCCGACAGGGCCGGTCCTTCCAGGAGGCCGACGGTCAGGCGCACGTGCCGGGGGTCGGCCAGTGGGGAGGAGGAGATGGAGTAGAAGCGGGGGCGGATCGGGCCCATCATCTCCAGAGCGACCGCCAGCGGCAGTTCGACCGCGGGGAAGCGCTCCAAGAGGTTGAGCACGGAGACGCGCTTGCCCAGGACCTCGGTCTGGTAGCGCTCCTCGGCCTCGGCCGTGTCGGCCGTATATGCCTGCAACTGGGGCCGGGTCCACGGGCACTGGGTGTGCTCGGCCAGCGCCTGTATCTGGGAGCGGGTGGCCACGTCCTGCAGCTCCACGAACTCGGTGAAGAGCAGCCCTGCGGTGACAGGGGTGCCCACCGGAAGGTGGGTGCGGCCGCCTGCGGGCTGGTCCAGGCGCAGGACCTGGTCGCGGTCGACGCCGAGCCGTGCGAGGGCGCGGTTGACCAGCTGCGGCTCGTTCTTGGCGAAGACGGCCAAGTGGTTGCCGGTGTCGTAGGTGACTCCGTCGGGGAGCTCGACGGTGATGGACTTCGCGGCCGGGCGCGGGGGCTCGATGCTGAAGTCCCACAGGCCGGTCGCGTCGCTGACGAGTTCGTCGTTGGCCACGACAGTGAGGGGGTAGGCCTGTTCTGAGACGATCGCGGGGCGCACGTCGGCTTCGGTGAGCAGCTGGACCTGGAAGCGCGGCCCGGTGGTTTCGGAGGCGTCGGCGGCGTACTCCTCGGCCAGGGTCGTCCACAGGGTGTTCATCCATCGGCTGGCCATGCCGTCGAAGTCACCGGCGGCATCGGCGATGCCGCGCTCGATGACGCGGGTGGCGCCGGCGGCCAGCAGGCCCGCCTCAATCCGCTTGGGAAAGCCCTGGTAGGTGGCCACCCACTGGGTGTTGCCGGCACCCAGCAGTGCGAACCGCACGTTCGACAGTGAGCCCTCCGGGAGGCCGGCGGCGAGCAGGTCGTCGAAGCGCTGCGCGTTGTCCGGGGCCTTGCCGTTGTAGCTGGAGGCCACGACGACGAGCAGTCCCTCGGTGGGGAGGTTGTCGCCCAGCTCGTCCAGGCCGACCAGGGTGGTGCCGAACCCCGAGCGTTCGCCGCGGTCGGCGATGGTGCGCGCCAGGTCCTCGCACGAGCCGAGGCTGGAGCCGTAGGCGACGGTCAGGTTCACCCCGACACCGCTGACCGCGACCTGCTGCCGCGTGTCGTCGGTCTGCAGGTCCGCGGCGCCGAAGACGGTGCGCTCGTGCTCCTGGCGGGCGCGCACGACCAGTGTGAAGTCCCCGGGCTTGCGCGTCAGCGCCTCCCGAACGTCCATCTTGTAGTCGCTGGGGTCGGAGAACTTGAACTTCTGCAGCACCAGCGCGAGGGCCAGGCGCGCCTCGGTGAGCGCGAACTGCCGTCCGATGCAGGCCCGCACGCCGTTGCCGAACGGCTTGTAGGCATGCGGGTGGTGGTCGACCCGGTTCTCCGGCAGCCACCGGTTGATGTCGAACTCCTGCGGCCGCTCCCACGCCTTGGGATGGGTGTGCAGCGGGCCTTCGAGGATGTTGACCCTTGTTCCCTTCTTCAGCCCGTAGCAGCCGCCGATGACGGTGTCCTCCAGCGGGGACTTGCCGATCAGGGGGATGGGGGCCCACAGGCGCAGGGTCTCCTCCAGAATCCGCGGGATCACATCCATCTGCATGATCGTGTCGTAGTCCGGGACCGTGTTGCCCGGCATCAGCCGGTCCACCTCGGCGTAGGCTTGGGCCAGGACGTGCGGGTTGCGCATCAGCGAGTACGTGGCGAACGAGAGCAGGCCGCTGGTGGTCTCGTGACCGGCGATCAGGAAGGTGACCACCTGGTCACGGACGTTGTCGTCATCCAGCCCCTTGCCGGTCTCGGGGTCCGTGGCCTGCAGCATCAGCCCCAGCAGGTCGTCCTCGCCCGTGCCCCTGCCCTCGCGGCGCTCCTTGATCACATTTCCGACCAGGTCCCGCATCAGCTGGACGTTCTCGCGGTATTTCTTGTCGTCCGCCTTGCGGAGCTTGGTCATCATCGGCAGTTCCTGCGAGCGCCGCAGCGACTCCACGAGCGCCTGCAGCAGCGCGTTGAGGAAGGGGTGCAGATCCTCCTTGGCGAAGGAGTCGAACCGGTAGCCGAACCCTGACAGGGCGATCGTGTCCAGGGTGAGCCGGGTGTAGTCGTCGGTGATGTTGACCGGCTGGCCCTCCTTGCTCCCCCACTTGCCCGCCAGGTTCTGGGCGATCTCCAGCATTTGCCCGTAGTAGGCCTTCATGGCTCGCTGGCTGAACGCCGGCAGGAGGATCCGGTGCGCCATGCCCCATTCCTCCTCGTGCTGGTGGGCCGTGAACAGGCCCGCACCCGTGAAGTCCCGGACATGGTTCAGCGGCGTCTTCTCGATCTGCTTGTAGAACCGCGTCTCGTCGCAGACCTCGGCCACCAGGTCCGGGTCCCAGACGAAGACCTGTTCGATGCCGGCGATCTCCATGCCATAGAGACCCTCGGGAAACTGCTTGGACAGCTCGCCGAAGTACTCCACCGGGTTGGTGCTGGGTATCTGCGGCGTGTGTCCGAAGAACGGGACCCCGCGCGGAGACCGGATGGGTCGCAGGCCGGTCTCGGGCTGTGTGGACATGGCTTGCTCCTTTGTGCAGGGAGGGGGCAGGGGCGCCGGCGGAAACCGGGCGAACGACGGAAACATACGCCGTATGGAATTGGTACCATACGGCGTATGGAAAGTCGACCCCAAGCCGGGCGATGACTCCACCACCTGGACCGTTGCGCGATCACACCTGCTTCCGTACGACGTACGAAACTGGTACCGTACGAAGTATGGAAAAGGCGAAGCGTCCCCCGCGAGGAACGAGGAAGAGAGAGGTGCCTCTGACCGAGGCCGGCATCTACGCTGCCGCCGTGCAGCTCATCGATACGGATGGGGTCGAGGCGCTCACCATGCGCAAACTCGCGACCGTCCTTGATGCGAACCCGATGTCGCTGTACCACCACGTACCGAACAAGGACGCCCTACTGCGCGGCGTAGCCAGAATGGTCGGCGCCCAGTTCCGCACCGTGACACTGGAGGACGCTCCGTGGCAGGAGCGCATGCGCCTGCTCGCCACGGACTTCCGGACGCTGGCACACCGCCACCCCAAGCTCATGGCGTATTCGTTCAGCCACCAGGCTGACTTCATCCAACCCGAAGATCCGTTCTGGGTTTCGCTCGCCGCGATCCTGGATGCCGCCGGGGTGCCGCACTCCGAGTTCCCGCAGATCGCCGCCCTCGTGTGCGCCGTCATCACCGGAGTCCTCAGCGCCGAGCTCAACGGCGCGCTCCGCCAGTGGTCCAGCCTCAAGCCCCCCGCTCTCGGCGAAGACGGACTCACCGGGCCGAGCCACGACGAAGTCGAGGTCTTCCGCCTGGCGCTGGACACGATCATCACGGGCCTGGAAAGCCGGCTTGCAGTCGGTGACGGCAGTCTGGGCGCCGACCATTGAGTTCGCAGTCCTGAAAGTGTTGCGTCGAAGATCGGGCGGCGGCCGCGCAATGCCGCCCATCAGGTCCAACGACCTGGACGCGCCGGGCAGCCTGTTCTTCGGACACGTCTGCGCCCCCGTTATCTTTTTCGCGGTCCTGCAAGAGGACCGCCGGCCTCCGGGCCCGGCATGACTGTTCCCCCCTGTCGAGCGGATGACCTGGGGGTGGTGTCACCGGGCCCGAGGGGTGCCGTGGGAGACGCTGATAAGAGGTCCGACTACCGCCTGGCCGGGCGCAATGCCCGGCAACTCGAGGCGGCAGGCCTGCATAACGTAGATGCACGCATACGGCGCCATCGCCCTGGCCAGCACTGCACGAGCCCCGTTCGGGAGGATGGGTTGTACGACATCGACGAGATGGGCGTCTTCCTCGGCCTGGAGGTCGGCAAGAGTGCGCATCACGGGCACGGGCTCACCCGGGCCGGCAAGAAGGTCTTCGACAAGCAGCTGCCCAACAGCGAGCCGAAACTGCGAGCCGTCTTCGACAAGCCGGCCGCGAAGTTCGGCTCCGTGCACGTCGTCGTGGACCAGCCCGCCTCCATCGGAGCCCTGCCGCTGACGGTCGCCCGGGACACCGGCTGCAAGGTCGCCTACCTGCGCGGGCTTGCCATGCGGCGGATCGCCGATCTCTACCCGCGCTCCAGACGTCGCCGCTCCGCCTCTGTCAGATCCCCTCGACCAGTCACACAAGAGCCAACGATCCAGTGGGCGACTTGGGTGCGGTCAGCACCTGCGATGCCACCAAGCCAACCCCGGCTCTGCCGTTGGCTCGTGATGCGTTCGCCCGAGGAGCATCGCGTCCAGGCACGCTACCTGCACACGGAGTTCGCCGGCGGCCCTCGGTGGAAGCATGAACAGAGCCTCTTGCAGCTTGTCCCGGGCCCAACCCTCACCGCAGTACGGGCAGGTGAATTCAGCCTCCCACTGCCTCCACCGGCGCTTCGTGCCGTGAACACGCACGGACCACACGCTCAGTGCCACCGCCACGATGCCCGGAGACAATCGTTCCCGTTCGAGCACACGGACGGCAGCATTCGCCGCGCCCGACAGACCTGGGATATCGCGATACCGCACCCAGGGGCTTCCCCAGCCGCGTTTCCGCGGCCGAAGCGAGGCTGGTGATCTACGAGGCACGGCCCCTTCGGATGCAAGTCATAGACGACATCGTCCCACAGCCCATGATCGGCCGGGCAGATCCTAATGCGGAAAGCGACGGGGTGGGCGAGTGACTATGGATTCGCGGAACTCGGCAATCCGCGAGTGGACTTGGCGCATCAGATGGGTGTCCTCGATCCGATCCAGGTAGAGGCAGCGGGCTGCCAGGCCCGGGAGGTCGAAGGCGAAGTACAGGGACATCAGCGGGTTCACGAACAACTCGCTGCCCCGGGTTCGGTCAGTGAACCGGACATCGCCGAACGAGCCGCGCACGGCTGCCGCGATTGAACCGTTCACGATGCTGGGGCGCTCCGGGGTGTGGTGCTGAGCGTGCGTCACCGCGTCAAGGTAGAGAGCGCCCTCACGGGTGGCGCGCGGTATCGAGAACGCACCGAGGTACGCGCCGTCGCGCTCCAGCGCGGCAATATTCTCCAATACCTGCATATGGTTTACGCCGTGGTACGCGTCTACACCGAAGCCGACTGACACGACGAGCCGGGTCGGTATGCCGTCCAGCGCGGCCAGCGCCGCCACGCTCGTCAGGTCCTCCTCCGGAGTGCCGAGCCCGGCTTCATCGCCGCGCATCAAAATGTCCGTACCGCCGTCGACCAGCACCACAGCGTCGACGCAGTGCAGCTCGATCAGTGCTTGGTAGGCGGCGCGCAGCGGGCGCACCCCGGTCTGCGGGAAGGCGTACACGGTGAACGGGTAGCCGTGCTGGCGCAGCCACTGAGCGAGGGTCCGCTCCGGGAAATAGCCCTGGTGCAAAGCGGAGTCGGGAGTGACGGCGGCCAGGTCGGGGGCGACCCAGTCATCGATCGGGAGACCGGCGAGTGCGCTGAAGGAGAGGTTCGCGAGATATACCTGCTTGCCCTGATGCAGGAGGGAGAGCGCCAACGGCAGGCCGGAGTAGATGTCGAAGCCGCCACCCGCGCCCGCGACGAGGATCCGTTCGGCATCGGCGAGCCGGGTAAAGAGTGGGTTGGAGTGGAGGGACGTCATGACGATCATTGTCCGGGGACCCGGCCCCAGGCGCTCCCGAGTTCTCGACGCGGCGGCGGAGCCACGGAGTAACCGGAATCAAGAACTCTGACCCTCGACCGCCCAGAGTCAACCTGTTGCGGTGAGAACCCTGACTGGCGCCCGCTCATGAGACGTCTGTAGCAGTTCGCATAAAACAGCGAACTCGTCGTATGAGAGGAAGACCGACTCGCGGGTGGAAACGCGCTCCATCATCGGCGTCGCGACGCACTTGTTGCTGCGACGCCGCGAATCCGCCGATGCATCACCAGGCCGCCAGACGGGACCACAAGAATCGTCACCGGACATCCTCCCCGGCCAACTCCAGGGCGAGCGGTTCCGGTGCTACGACGGCACCCCGACCGCGCCCGTCAGCTACATGCGCCCGGCCGGTGACCAACCGGCCGCCGCAGCCTGTCAGTTCATCTCTGACGGCTGCCTGATCCGCCCTGCCCCGCGAACCGCGGGCCGGCTGGTGAAGGGGAGCCGGGCAGCCCGGCCCCGCGCACACGATCTGTCCTCTCATGTCCTGGTAGCCCACCTCTTGATGGCGAAGAAGCCGCCGCCCGCCGCGCTCCGCGTCCTCACCACACCCGCCACGCCCACAGCACCGTCCCGTCCGCGACACCGTCGAGTACGCGCGGATCATCGCGGCGCTCACTGGCCGCCAGCACCCGTCACAGAGAGCACCCCGAGGCGCGTGCGTGGCTTGCGCTCATCCGGGGAGCCCGGGCGGGGACAGGCGGACGGGGCGAGACTTGGTCTCGCCCCGTCCTGTCAGGCGTGTGCGGCGGCTGCCGTCAACGCAGCGTGTACGCCGTGGGCATGGTCTGCCTGACGGTGTTGCCCTGGCTGTCGGTCGCGCTGATTCTCAGTCCGATGCCCTTGGGGGCCTGGTTCCGCCGGGGGTTCTTGATCGTCGTGGTGAAGGTGTTCTTCCCAGTGGCTCTGGTGGTTGCCGGGTGCCAGGTGCTGCCCCCGTCGAAGGTGGTCTCAGCCTTCAGGGAGGTCACCTTGGGCAGGGCGGTGAGGCGTGGCTGGTAGTAACCGACGACGGTGATGTCGTGGTTCTCCCCGGCCTTGACGGTGTTGTCCAGGGCCAGATCGAAGTCGTAGCGCAGGAAGATCAGCGGTTCCGGGCGGCAGGCTGCCTTGTTGCTGCCGGTCACGTCACCCATGCACGGGCTCACCTTGGGGGCGTCACCCTTGGTCGCTTCGGCCGAGGTGTACTCCCAGACCGTCTTGACGTCGTTGGTCTTCGCCTCGAACGTGTACCGGGCCGACTTCGCCGGCAGGTCGTAGGCGATGAGGTCACCACCGTTGCAGCCGGCCAGCGCCAGCATCACCGCGGATACGAGCACCATGAGGGATCCTCTGCGGCGCCGTGCCGAAGGCACACCGGTGTTCATCGTGTTGGTCTCCTTAGCGGGTTCGAGTGCCGTCACTGGCTGATGTAGCTCTCGTCGGGGAGATGCTCCGTGCGGCGCTCGATCTCGTGACCGGACGCGTTCAGCAGAGCGAGGTCGCAGGTGTAGTCGAGGTTCGGCGACGTGGACGACGGAGTGGGCCCGCACGCCGGGATATCGGCGAAGTCGTGCGTGATCAATTCGTCGTTGACGATGCCGATCAGGGCCTGGCGGCCACCGCTGCTGTCTGTCAGGTAGATGGTCGGGTAGAACGTGTCGCCCTGTCGGCAGCCCGAGCACGGTCCGGCTCCGACCGAGAAGCCGGACTTGGTCTGCACCTGGGGAATGGCCCCTGGTACGGAGGGCCCCGCGTTCCAGTGGATGTCGTCCTTGCCGGTGAGGACCAGGTCGTTCGCCTCAGAGCGGTTGTGCGTCAGGAAGGAGTCCGCTCCGCGATCGGCCCACGATGCGGTGAACCGGCTGATCGCGTCGTTCTGCCGCTTGACGAACGTGGTGAGCGTCTGCCGCGTGGGCAGGCTGGGCAGAGTGACCTGTGACGCGATGGGGGTGTTGCGGAGGAACTGCATCCAGGCCAGCTGGTGGACGTCGCCGGGCTGTGCCGCGTGGAAGTGGAGGTCGACTTGGTCGAGATCGTCCTTGGCGACCCGGTAGCTGTCCGGCTTGATCTGTCCCTCGTCGTGGTACCTGGCGGCGTACACCTTCGGCACGACGCTGCCGCCGACACTGAGCTCGACAGGCGACCGTTCGGATCTGATCCGCTTGACCAGGCTTTCGGCCCGGTCGTAGGGCAGCGTCACGATGGGCAGAGGGCCGTAGGACTGGATGGCCGGGCAGCTCTTCGGCCCGTCCGGGCACTGGTCGAGCTCCGTGGGACGGCCCAGCGAGGTGAGATCCGGTGCGGCGACCAGCACGCCGACGGCGCCGGCGGCGGCAGCGGCCGCAACCCGCTCGTCCCGGAGCCTTGTGAAGTCACAGGTCGCCTGGCAGATGTCAGTCGGCGTCAGAAGCACGAGCTTGCCCCGGGCGTCGACGTTCGCAAGCTCGGCGGCGGAACCGGTGCCCGCCTCGACCACCGGGAGGTGTCCCTTGATCGGCAGCCGGGGAACCGGGATCGAGGCTTCGCGGAAGCTTGGATCACCGTCGTCCTTCAGCCACATCTGCGTCTCGCTCAAAGCGGCGTCAGGGGTCCCGTAGCGGGCGGACAGGCTGGTGGGGACACCGCGGCCGGTGGTCCGCAGGGTGACGACCGGGGTTGTCCGCGAGCTGTAGAAGTCGTGGGTGAGGGTGCCGATGCTCACCTTGCCCGTAGGCAGCACCCACCAGTTCGATTCGCTGACCCTGTAGCCGAGCGAGACCACCGTACCCGTTGTCCATTGCCCGGTCGCCGAGACCCGGTTGACGGAATCGGACGTCATGTAGGTTTCAGTCGATTCCGGGTACTGCACGCTCAGCGGCTTGGCCTTGCGCAGGTCCAGGCTGACCGTCGTGGCCTTGGTGAGGCTGACCTCCGGTGCCATCGGCTCTGCCTGCTGCCACTCACCGGCCGCGTTGCGCCAGGTGACCGGTATCTGCGCCGCGTAGACACCGCGGAAGAGCTGTTCGGTCACGGTGTCGGCGCCGGTTGCGTAGGTCGGGCCCGCGTGCAGGTGTACTTGGTCGTCGACCGGCGTGAACGTGGCGCTGCCGTAATGCACGTCGGTGGCACCGGTCGGAGGGACTACGTGCAGGGTCAACGGGAACTTCTCGGCTTCGACGAAGGTGTGAATGCCCGAGCTCAGCTGAATCTTGCCGGAATCGTCCCGGGCTTTGAGCAGCCCGTTGTAACCGCCGTAGGCACCGTCGGTGCCGAGCACGCCGCCGTCGAGTGTCACCGACACCTCGGCGGACCCGTTGGCGGGAACAATGACCTTGTCCGTGCCGAGGGTGAACATGCCTGCCACGGCGGGCCGGCCGTCGGCGAAGGAGACCGGCGCCTCGAGATGCAGCGTGATCGCCTTGTCAGCGTGGTTGGTGTACGTGATCTTCTTCGTCACCGGCGACTGCGGGTAGGCCAGGCGGCCGAAGTTCAGGTTCCCCTTCGGGATGACCTGCGGATCGGTCGCGGTCGCGAGGTCCACCCGGCCGGCGCCCTGGGCGTACAGGTCGTGCCCCAGATCGGTGGCAGTACTCATCAGCAGCGCCTTGATCTGCTGACCGGTCAGCTCCGGATGCTGCTGGGCGACGATGGCCGCGGCGCCGGCCACGTGGGGCGTGGCCATCGAGGTTCCGCTGGCCGTGGTGTAGTACTGGTCGACCGGAGTGCCCATGGTCGTACCGGCGGCGCGGGCCGCGACGATGTCGACGCCCGGAGCCGCGATGTCAGGCTTGGCGGCGCCGTCCCCGATACGGGGTCCGCGGTTGGAGAAGGACGCCATCTCGTCGGACTTGTCGACAGCCGCCACGGTCAGGGCGTCGTCGGCCGAGCCCGGGGCGACTACCTTCTGCGGAGTCAAGCCGGAGTTGCCGGCCGCGACCACGAACAGGGTCCCGGTGGCGCGGCTGAGCTCGTTGAGCGCCTGGCTCATCGGGTCCGTTCCGTCGGTGGGGTCACCTCCCAGGCTCATGTTGACGATCTTGGCTCCCGAGTGGGCAGCCCAGTCCATGGCCGCGATGATTCCGTCGTCGGGGCACTGCCCGCTGTCGTCGCAAACCTTGCCCACCAGCAGTTTGGCGCCGGGCGCGACGCCCTTGCGCAGCCCTTTGGAAGCGGCTCCGCTGCCCAGGACCGTGGACGCCACGTGGGTGCCGTGCCCGTGCCCGTCCTTGGCGCCCGTGGGGCTACCGGTGAAGTCGACCTGTCCGGCGATGCTCGCGGACACGTCCGGGTGGGTGGCATCGATGCCGGTGTCCAGCACCGCCACGGTCACGCCGGTGCCGTCGTAGCCGCGTTCCCAGGCGACCGGCGCGCCGATCTGCGGTACCGACTGCTCGAGGTCGACGTGGGCCAGGCCGTTGAGCCAGACCTTCTTGACCCCTGTCAGGGAACCGGCGGAGCGGGCGGCGGCCGGCGTGGAGGCCGTCTTGCCCCGCACCTCCTGCCACCACCGCCCGTCGTCGGCGATGTTCAACGAGCGGCCGTTGATGCTCGGAAGGGTCCGCCCGCCGGAGGCCCCGGCGACCTTCCGCGTCTTGTCGGCCGCGGCCGTGTCGGTGTAGGTGACGAGCACCGGCACCGTGTCGCCCTTGCCTGCCTCGACGAGCGTCACCAGTTGGCTCAGGTCGAACAGACTCCAGTCCAGCATCCCCTTGCCGACCAGCGCGAGGGCATCGTCCGGCACGACGTACAACTTGCCCTGGCGGGTGAGGGTGTGGAACACGACCGGCAGTCCGTCGGGCCGTGGCGCGCTCTCGGTATCGCGAACGACCGGTTTGCCGTCGTCGTCGACACCGACGTGCAGTTTGTCGCCGGTGATCAGCGTGACGGGGACGGACCCGCCGGACGCGGAGACGATCCGCGCCAGGTCTACGTTGGCGACCGCTTTCGGGTTGTTCGTCTGTGCGACACCGGATGGCGGCGTCTGCCGGACCGGCTCGGCGGCGTGGGTCGTCGTCGACGGCACGAGCATGCCGAAGACGGTCAGACCGACGGTCACCGCGCCCCAGCGTCTGCCGGTGCCCTTTCGTGCGCTTGACCTCATCTATGAGCCTCCTGTGAGAGGAACAGCGGGAAATTTGGGGAGATTTCGACGTGTTGGCCTGCGGCGCGCGGGCGATCGGGCCCCGCGCATACGAGAACGCCAACCCCCTCCTGCGGACTGGATCACTCGGCGCCCGGCGCCATGGGCTTCCGTGCCAGGGCCTGTCTGACAATCCCCGTCGTCGCCCGGAGAGCGGCCCCGCGGCGTCAGGTGCGTGCGCTCGGCGTGCCGGGCTCAGACCCTCGTACCGGGCGTACTCGGGTGTGTGCCCGGTCCGGTACGAGTGCGTGCATGGCGTCGCGGGGCAGACGGGAATCGTCAGGCAGGCCCTAGAGCGGTTCGTACTCGGCGACGTCGTCGGCGCCGGCCTCCCCGCTGTGAGCAGTGGCGGCGCCCGCTGGGTCCGGCGGCGGTCCGGCCGGCACCGGTTCGGCTTGAGAACGGAGTTCCGGTTCGGACGGGTCCTCTTCCGGCAGGGGCGTCGGCGGCTCAGCGGGCAGCATGGCGACGAGTGTGCGGGAGGGCCGACTGTCCGTGCGATCGGTCAGATGCGGGATTTAATCCAGCCGCCCGTTCCTCGACTTTTCTTCGTCCTGCGAGCGCTCTGCGGAATTCACTCGTCGCTCGAAGTCCGTTGGTTCAACTCGCCTACGAGGCCCGACTCGACGACCCTGACCGCGAGGGCCGTGCGCGAGCTCACGTCCATTTTGCGCATCGCCGACTTCACCTGACTGGCGATCGTCTGCGCCGACACCACCAGTACGTCAGCGATCTGACGGTTGGTCAGCCCATTGGCCAGCAGCCGGACCACTTCCAGCTCGCGCGGCGAGAGCTGGTTGCCGTAGCCGGGACGCCCCCGGCCGCGCGCCACCGCGACGACATCTCCTCCCCGCCCGGCCAAAAACCGGCCGATCCGGTCGGCGTCGTTGTGAGCACCAAGCTCCGACAGCGCCTGCGCGACGGCCGACAGCAGAGACAACCCGGCTTCGTCCCGACCTTCCACAAGCAGGCAGCGGGCGGAGCTCTCCCGGGCGAGCAGAGCGTCGTACGGGCGTGGCAGTGCCTCCCACGCGGCAGCCGCACGGAAGAACAGCGTGGCGGCATCCGCGATGCGGCCGTCGGCTTCCGCCAGGATCGCACGGCACAGGATCAAGGAAGCCTGTGGCGCCGCCGCGTCTCTGTCGCCCAACGCCCCTTCAAGAGCGTTCACCACGTCCGCGGCAGGCCCGAGCCGGCCGGCGGCGACCAGGGCCGCGGCGCGCGCCGGGGCGAACTCGACGGCGCGTGACCACAGGCCGCCGCCGACGACGATCTCGGCGAGCTGGTCCGTCAGACGCAGCGCCTCGTCGACATCGCCGTCGCGCAGGCACACCTGGGCCAGTGCGGCCGCGGCCTCGATACGCTGCTGGTCGTCTCCTCCGGCAAAACGCAGCCGCTCCTTCGCTGCCTCCCGGTCTCCCGCCGCGGCCTGCAGCAAGCCCGCGACGAGCGCCGCCTCGCACCGGTCCTTGAGCCGTACCCCGTTGTCGTCGTCGACCAGACGCTCGGTCCGTTCGGCGAGTCCCGACCAGGCGCCGGTGAACCAGTCGAGGTGGGCCCGGGAGGAGGCGATGCTGTCGAGGTAGTCCACGAGCTGATGGCGCTCGGCGAGGATCCGGGCCTTGGCCAGCCGTGCACTGGCCTCGTCGTACCGTCCCCACCGCGTCGCCTCCTCACCGACGTTCGTATGCCCTATCGCGACGATGGACGCTTCCCGCGGATCCAGGACGTCGTCCGGGATTTCGCGGGCCGCTGCCCATCCGGCCTCCTCGCCCAGCATGAGCAGCGCGAACGCGCGTTCCACGGACAGGCGCAGTCGGTCGAGGGACGCCATCGACTGCGTCAGCGGCGGCGCCTCCTGGAGCCATCGCAGGTGCTCCGAGACCGGCCGCGCGTTCCCCAGTGGCAGGGCCAGCAGGACGCGGGCGCGGGCCGTCTCCGGGGACCCCGGCGACAGATCGGGCAGCGCCGTGAGGATCTCGCGGCGGCCCGCCTCGATCTCGCCCGCCACCATGAGAACCCGGCCGACTTGGAAACGGACGGACGCCTGTCCCCCCGGCGCGAGGGCCTGGCCGGTGAGAGCCGAACGCAACGCTTCGATGATCGCCGAGTACGGGTCGGATCCGGACAGCGCCTGAAACTGGATCTTCGTCACCAGTCGTACCAGGATGCCGGCAGGGAGCGGGACGGTGGCGACCAGACTGTGCAGCAGCAGCGCCGAGGTGGCCATGTCCCCGGACTGGACGCAGAGGTCGGCCGCCTCGTCGGTGTACCGGCACGCGGCCTCGCTGACACCGGCCAGTCGGAAGTGCCGCGCCAACTGTGCCACCGGGGGCAGCGGCCACCGCTCCAGCGTCCGGCCCGCCCGCAGGTGCATGGCCCGCCGCTCCCCGGTCGAGATGGCGTCGTACACGGCGTCACACGCCAGCGAATGCCGGAACGACCACTGACCGGGCCTGGCCTCGCGCAGCAGGCCGTTGCCGAGCGCCTCGGCCGCCTGCGCTGCGAACCGCTCCTCCGGCAGACCGGTGACCGCACGCAGGGTCACGAAGTCGGCCGGCCCGGAGAGCACTGCGGCCGCGTAGAGGACGGTGCGGCTGTCGGGGTGGAGCCGCTGTACGCGTTCGAGCATGGCGTCGCGGATCGTCGGCGGGACCTCGATGCGATCCAGCCGCCGTCGCGCCCAGCCGCCGTCCTGGCGGATCAGATCGGCGCGGTCGTGCATCAGCCGCAGCGATTCCTCCACGGCAAGCGGTACGCCCTCGGTGCGCGCGTGCAGAAACGCCGCGAACTCGTTCGAGACATACCCGCCGTCCAGCATCGACGAGACGAACGAGGCGGTGTCGGCGACGTCCAACGGTCCCGGCGTCAGCCTGACCAGATGGGCGTCGGAGGGCAGCCGCGAGGCCAGCCTCAAGAGCGGGGAAGCCGACGGCACTTCGTCCCGCCGGAAGGTGAGCACCAAGCTCACCGGCTGCGGCCGGCGGGAGACGAGGAACTGCAGGAACTCGAGGGTCGCCTCGTCAGCCCAGTGGACGTCCTCCAGCGCGAGGAGGGCGACGTCGAGCCGGTCGAGGACCTCGACGAACGCACGGAACAGCCGGTGCCGGGCGGCGGTGGCGTCCTCCAGAGCCTCCGGAGCCGGAGGCAGGTCATCGGCCCACTCGGGGAACAACGGCCGCAGCGCACCGCCCAGACCGCTCAGCCGCAGCCCGACAACGTTGTCGACGCCGTCGCGCACCGCGTCAACCACCGCCCCGAGCGTGTACGGCACCCTCAATTCCAGGCAGGCACCGACCAAGGCGCGTCGCCCCCGCTCCGCCTGCGACGCCAGGAACTCGCGCAGCAGCCGGGTCTTGCCGATGCCCGCTTCGCCGTCGATCAGGACGACCGCGGGGGTACGTTCGAGCGCCGATCCGAGCGTGTCCAGCTCACCGTCCCGGCCTACGAACTGCGGCGCAGACAGCGCCGGGAGCCGACCGCCATCTTTAAGGGCCCCTCCACCCACCGCCAAATCCCCTCAGCCGACCACCGGTACGCCAGCGCCGACTTTATCCCCCGGGAGATCATGTGAGGGGCCGGCATCGCGGCTTTCACCGGGTGCCGCCGACAGGGACAGTTCCAAGCCTGTGATCCGTATGCCACGACTGTGTCGTTTTGGTGGATCGCGCCAGGAGAGACCGGTTCGGATCTTGCAGACCGTGCCACTGGTGGTCCGCCGCCCATCTGCCCGCAGCCGGGCGTAGTCGCCGAGGTGTCGGCGCAGGCCGGCAACTCCGTCTGGCCGCCGTTGACTTCATGGCGGTGTGGCACGGCGGTGTCCGCGTAGGACTTGTACTGGGTGGCGGTGCGACGTGACCAGGGGTCGTTGACGGTGACCGTCACCGACCTCCGTCTGGCCGCGCTCGGTTGGAGAGGGGTTGTTGAGGAGTTCGTTGATGAGCTGGGTGGCTTGGCTGTGTCCAATGCCGTCGTGCGCACTGCGCAGGTCGTCCTCGGCGCGCAGTAGCGTCGTCGCGGCTGCCTGATCCTGCCCGGTCGCAGCGAGACACCGCGCGTGAACGACGCCCAGGAGGGCCCGCTCATGCGGCGTTGCCGAGCGATACCGCCGGCCGGCTACCGAGGCGGTGGAGAGCTCCAGCGCCTTGGGAGACAGGCGGCGGCCTCGGTCTCTATCTGCGCGCGGGCGGCCTGCAGCCTGGCCAGGCGCTTCTCGCGCCGGTCCAGCTCGGCGGGCAGGTCCACCTCCTTGCCGTGGGGCGCCAGCAAGCCGGCTCCCGAGTTCTTCCAGCGCGTTGCCGAGTCTGTCCCCTTCCGTAACGACGAAATCCTCTACGTCGGTGATCGAGTAGACAACGATCTGCGACCGGCAGTGGCAGCAGGCATGCACACCGCTTTGGTGCACCGCGGCCCGTGGGCAACTATTCCGTGGCGAACCCGGAGGCTGAAAAGCTCCCAACTTTCAGGGTCGAAACCCTCCTTGAGCTATCAGGACTGATCCTTAACTTCAACGAGTCAGCGCGCTGACAGTCGTCGACCATCCATACAGTCGGTCGTCTAGTAGGACTCGCACGCGCCGCTCGTTCTGGTGCGGCGCCAACACACGCCGCACTTCCCGCACCCGGTCCATTCCCATCGCATACCAGGTCCGTTCAAGCTGATCGAGCGCCCGCACGGCATACCTGCAGGCCTCCTCAGGCTGTCCAGCAGCAGCCTCCACCGCGGCCAAATCGCCAAGTACAACTGCGTGGGCGCCGCTTCGTGCTGGCCACGCCAGCGACAACGGTCGGCGTTGCTACAGTTTCGACGCAGGGCGTCGCAGCACTCCAACCGGCCAGCGTCGTGGCGGATTACGATGCGGTTACGCGTTCGCATCGGCGCTTGTACTGGTCGGTCGCTCCAGCGGCACTGCATCCATCAGCCATGGCTTACGCGGCTTTGGCGGGGGGCGCGTGTTGCCGCAGCGGGTTTCGCACGCCGCCTCCACCGCGTCGAGCCAGGCAAGGACCTCCGCAGACGCAGGCCCGCGGCGAGCGCTCTTGGCCGGCGAGCCACACCACGGCGACGGCAGCCTCACGGTCGCCGCCCTCGCCCGCGAAGCGGGCATCTCTGGGGCGAGCGCCTACCGGGCCACCGAGGCGCTGGAGACCTTCCGACAGCGCGTCGACGAACGCACCAGCGGTCCCGATGTTCCCGCGACTCTGCGCGAGCGCATCCGCGAGCTCCAGGGCGAACTACGCGAAGCACGTCGCGCCCGCCACGAAGAGATCACTGATCTTCGCCGGTCCGTCGACACGCTCGCCCAGCACGTCCAGGTCCTCACCCTCGACAACGGGCGGCTGCGAGCCGAGTTGGGCCGGCAGAACACCGTCACCGTCATGCCGACGTGAGACGGAGCGAGGTAGTTGTCGCTAATCCTGATCCGTGACCAGAAGGTTTCCGAACCCACTGAGCACGACGGCTGTCGTCAGATTCGCATCGTTCTTGGCGCGTACCTCACGTTTTGCAATCTGGGCCGCCGGAGAGGAACTCGCCGCATGATCACCCGCATCCGAGTGTCAGCCCGGCCACGGCAGCACGGTGAGCTCCGGCCACTCGTCCCTCCAGCGCGCCGCCTTGGTCTCATAGACCTCCCGCGGGGCAAGGACTGGGTTCGGCCGGACCACGAGGTTGAACACGTCGGAAAGCCCATGGGGCGCATAGACACGCCACCCACCGTCGGCTTCCAGCCGCACCCCCAGACAGCACGTCGTCGCGGCGAACGAGTCGATCGCCGCCTCGGTGGACTCGTGAGGCGGGCAGGGCACCCCGAATTTCTGCTCGTACCAGAGATGCACACGGGCCTCGTTGCGGATCTCCACCTCGGCCGGCAGCCCGGCGAACACCTCCTGCCCTGCCTTGATCGCGGCATCCTCCGCCTCCCAGGACAGGTCGGTGCCGTCGAAGTAGAAGATGTCGTAGTCCTTGATACCGCTGGTCGGGGGCCTGCCGGTGACCACGTTCCACACCGTCTGGAACAGGCAGCCCGCCGTTACATACCAGCCGGGCAGCTCCATCGTCGCTGCCCTGGTCATCACGTCGGTCAGGACCTCGTTCTGGGAGAGCACGGACCGCAAGCCATCGAGTTGCTCAACGAGCGGGAGTCGACCAAGCATCCGTATTCCCTATCACGAACAGCCACTCGCACAACGCGTTGGCCTCGAGCAGGCGCCCCAGCCCGCGGGGCAGGCAATGTCAGGACCGCGCGGTCCGGAACGCGAGATGCCGGCTGAAGGCTTCGTGGCTGTCGGGGGTGAAGCGCCACTCCAGCAGGGCCGAACGCAGCTCCGGCTCGGTCAGCCAGCCATGCCAGGCGACCTCATCAGGATCGGCGGCCACCGTGTCCGGCACAACGGCTTCGTGCACGCCGAGCCAGTGAGGGCTCACGCCGCTGCGGTTGAGGAACGTGAACAGCAAGCGCGGCAGCACACGAATGCCCAGCTCTTCGGCCAGTTCCCTCGCGGCGGCCTGTTCATAGGACTCACCGACATCCACGGCGCCACCGACCATGACCTCGTAGAGCCCGGGGAAGCGCGAGAGCTGCTCCGACCGCCGGTGGACGAGGATCCGCCCACGCTCATCACGACACACCGTCACGGCGACCCGGTGCAGCCAACCCTCCCGGGTGGCCTGCCGGCGGCTGACCACCACCCCCAGCACACGATCTTGATCGTCGACACGCTCCACCAGTTCATCCACGACGCACACCCTGGCAGAGCCCACCGACAACGCCGCTTCCCGCGACCCGCAGAACGGACCGAGAACATCTGCGCAAGGAAGCCGGACGAGGATGAAGACAGTTGACCTGCAAATGCGACACCTATCGTGCTCAGGCTGATGACGACCGGCCGTCCGCGTCCCTCAGTGGAGTGAATCGGCTCTGCCCTTCCCTTGAGAGGGAGTCGCTGATCAGAAACGTTTCTGCCCGAATAACGGTGTCGAGGACGACGGTGTCCGGATCGGCGAGACCGGTGCAGGCCCACTCCTCAAGGCCGGCGACCTGCTCGCGGCGCGCTTGCTGAGCTGCGCCTCCAACGCTGCAGGCGGGCACCAGCGTGGCTCCTGGTCCCTCGGGATCGCAGCTTCCGAGACGCGACGACACGTCCAGCAGATGCGGGCTAGCAACGCCAGGCGTTCCTCGTGCTCTTGCGCCCTGCACGCGATGCACTGCCCGTACACAACGTGCCGGCGTACCTGCCCGCATTTCGGACAGGTACGCCGCGCCGTCATCGCAGCCTGCTGCTGCGCCGACAGTGCCCGCATCGGAGCCGCGGCGGCCGGGCCGTAGAGGGGGAACTCGCCCCATCCGTGCCGCGCCGGTAGACCCGCAGCAGTGCGACCGGCTGCTGTCCGTCGGCGGGCTTGAGGCGCTGGGCTTTCAGCTCTGTGGTTGTACGCAGGTGCTGAAGATGGTCGGGCACTTCGCAGCGCCGGTACACTGGCGGGCTGCTCTCTGCCGGCTGTGCGTCTGCCGTCGCTGTCGTCGTGTCCGTCATGTCACTCCCCCTCCTATTGGTGGAGTGCACTTGTCTCGCAGGTGCCGTATTCCTGTGCAGAACCGACAGAGAAGCCCACCAGGCCGACAGCTTCTGTCCCTAACCATTGCCAATCGGGACGATCGAGTACTTTTCTTGATCTCAGCTCTGAGGTGCGCCTGATAATGGCTTGATCATGGGGTGGCCCGTGGCCGAGTGACTACGCTGGCCGCTTTCACGCCTCGGAGGTTCGGTTGGTACGGCAAAGTGCGCTCGGGCAGGACTTCCGGCGGTTGTGGGTCGCTTACGCGGTCAGCGCGGCGGGTAGCGCCGTCGGCATGGGGGCCTTGCCGCTGATTGCCCTCCTGGTACTGGATTCCTCGGCCTTTCAGGTCTCTGTGCTCGCTGCGTTGTCCGCGGTGGCCAGCGGGGTGATCGCTCTACCGCTCGGGGTGCGTATCGAGCACCAGTACAAGCGGCCGGTCATGATCACCGCCGATCTGGTCCGTTGCGCGGGACTGGCAAGCGTTCCCGTCGCCATGGCTTTCGACGGACTCACCTTCACTCAACTGTGTGCGGTCGGCGTTCTGCAGACGGCGGCGTCTGTCGCGTTCGACGCGGCGAGTGGGGCGAACCTGAAGGCACTTGTCCTGTCTGAGCACCGCCTTCGTGCCAACAGCCTGTTCGAGACGACCAACTGGATCACCGTCAGCGCCGGCCCGCCCGTCGGCGGGCTGCTGATCGGGGTGCTGGGCGCGGCCGCGACGCTGGTGGTCGACGCGCTGTCCTTCCTCGGGTCGGCCCTTGGGATCCGTCGCATCCGGGAGCCTGAACCCACGCCGCCGAAACGCTCCGCCACCTCTCACCTGGGTCGTGACATTGCTGCCGGTTGGCAGTACCTCCTGCGGCACCCGGGACTGCGGCCGCTGTTCTTCAATGCGCTTCTTTTTGGCGGATCCATCATGATGACGTCACCGCTGATGGCAGTCTTGATGCTGGATGATCTCGGCCTGGCGCCGTGGCAGTACGGACTCGCCTTGGGACTGCCGTGCCTGGGCGGCGTACTGGGCTCGCGCCTGACCCCGCTGCTCACCCGGCGATTCGGACAGCGTCGCGTTCTGCTGCTGTCCGGTGTTGCACGCACGCTCTGGACGATCCTTCTGCCACTGGCGCCCTCCGGTGCCCTCGGCGTGTTCGTCATCGTGGCCGCCGACTTCGGACTGCTCTTCTCAGCCGGGGTCTTCGGCCCGTCGTTCACCACGTACCGCATGGCTGCCACCCCGGACGCGTTCATGTCCCGCGTCGGCACCTCCTGGTCCGTCGGCTCCAAGACATGCCAGGCCGTCTTCATGTTCGCCGGTGGCCTGATCGCCGCCGCAGTGGGGGTGCGTGGCGCTCTGCTCATCGCCGGCCTGCTGTGCATGGCAAGCGCGCTGCTCCTGCCATGGCGAAAGGCACGCATCTCTACCGGGCTTGTCCCAGCGCCTACGACGGAAGCGACTCCGTCCCCGACTACGGATAGTTCCTCCGCTTAGCTGCGCCCCGGCCCTTGCGGCCGGGCGCAGCTGTTTCAGAACGGGGGTTCGTCCGGCCAGGCGGCGCGGACGGGCAGGAGCGGGAGGCGCAGCGTGCGCCGGTCCGTCCAGCAGCCACACGCCTCCATCTCCGGGAACGGGCCCCTGGTCCACCAGCCGCCCGCGCCCCGGCAGTCGGAGAGCAGGAGCGACGGGGCCGTGGGGCCAGCTCGATGCGGTGCCGGTCGGCGTACAGCGCCAGGTCCCCGGCGGCCGTCACCGCGACCGCGGCTGGCGCGGCGGCGGAGCAGCAGGACGGTGATGCGGATGCGTGAAAAATTCCCCAGGGCTGCTCTTCGCCTCAGTTCGTCCGCTGGGCAACTGAGTGGGGATCGAAGAGCGTGCCCTGCCGGTGCTGATGGGGAAAAGCCGTTGCTCCGGAACCTGTTAGGACTGATAGAAGGGGGCATGGACGACGAGATCACTCCCCCGGTCGAGCGGATGCTCGCGGAACGCGCCTGTGAGCGCATCATCGTGGACTTTATCCACCGCCTTGACCTCGGCGACCCGAGTTCGGTGGCCGAGCTGTTCACGCCCGATGGTGTCTGGCACTGGCCTTTCGGGGACCGGCGCATTGAGGGGCGTGAGGCCCTGCGCGCCTACTTCGCCTCCCGCCCTGTGGACAGGCTGTCGCGTCGTCTAATGACGAACCTCTTGGTCACGGTGGAGTCTGAGACGACAGCGCGGGCCGTCTCGTATCTGACGACGTACCGGGTCGACGGCTACGCAGGCGGGATGATCGAGCCCCGGCTCCCGGCGAACGTCGGCCACTACGAGGACATCTTCCGCAAGGTCGACGGCGCCTGGTTCCTCGCCAGCCGCACCGTCTTCCTCCCCTTCGGCGGCGGCACCGAACGGCTCCCCGCCGTGGATGCATCACACGGCTGATGACCCGGCTTTGCAGGGCCCGGCGAACGAAGGTCGCTGGGCCCTGGTGATCGGTGAGTGTCAGCCGGGGTCGGCCGTGTAATAGGTGCGGCTGGGTACCCGCGACCTGCACTTTCGGGTACTGCACTTGCGTTAACCTCGCTGTTTCACTTGAGGTGACGCTGGGGGGTCGATCGAGGCGGTTTGGGGCGGTGGGCATGGTGGGGTCCCGGCGCGTTGGTCGGGTTCTCCAAGGTCTTTCGTGTCGTAGGTGGGCGGGGCGGCTGGTCAGTTGGCGGGGCGGGGTAGGGCGGCCAGGCGGTGGAAGGCGGCGGCGAGTTGGTGTCGCCAGGGCCAGGTTGCTGCGATCCGCAGGTGGAGGCGACGGCCGCCGCGGGTGAGACGGGCAGCGACGTGCAGGATCCGGTAGCGGAGTTTCTTGGGTTCGGCGGTAGCCGGCTCGCCGTCCAGCAGCAGGACGCGGGTCCAGGCCAGAAGGTCGATGGCCGCGAGGCTGAGCTCGAGCCAGGCGGCGTTGACGGAGAACAGGCGGGATGGGAAGCGTCCGAAGCCGGTGGTCT
This sequence comes from Streptomyces sp. RPA4-2, assembly GCF_012273515.2. NCBI lineage: Bacteria > Bacillati > Actinomycetota > Actinomycetes > Kitasatosporales > Streptomycetaceae > Streptomyces > Streptomyces sp. RPA4-2. Next base: position 8,998,514 of record NZ_CP050975.2, on the reverse strand, counting down.
TGCCGCAACGGATGTGGTCCTCGACGGTGGCGTGTCCACGGTGGCGGACCTCCAGGAACTGGGCCGAGCCGCCGCCGGAGTACGGGGTGTCGGTGAGGAAGACCTGGTGCCGCAGGCCCTCGTCACTGTCGAACAAGGAGAGCTGGGCGCCGGGGTGCGGGCGTTCGCGGCGCACGATGATGCGGGTGCCGGCCGGGTATCCGTTCAGGTCGACCATGCCCGTCAGCTCGGCGACCTCGGCGGACTCACGCAGGGTCCCGTCGGCGTCCAGGGCGGGGTGCCAGACCTGTTCGGGCAGGGCGCGGATCGCGCGGCGGACCGGTGCGGTGACCGCGTATCCGACCGAGAAACGCAGGTGAAGGCCGTTGTCACGCAAGGCGCGAAGATGCGTGAGGAACGCCTTCGCGCTGCCCGCGCTGTTGGTGCGGACCAGGATGTCGGTGCCGTGCCGGTGGGTGTCGGGGATCTGCGCGAGGGCCTGGTCGAGCACGGTGATGTGATCGGCGGCAGTGTTGGCTCCGGCGTTGCCAGGCCGCAGCAGCCCGGACATCGCCTCGCCGGTGTTGGCCAGGAAACACAGCAACGGGTGGAACCCGAAGCCGCCTTTGTAGGTGGGTGCGGCCCGGTCTTTCTCGGAGTGGCAGGTGACCAGGGTGGCGTCGAGGTCCAGGACCAGGTCGGGCAGTTCGCGTCCGCCGGTCTTCACCGCGGGTATCGCGGTGCGGGTCTCGGCGGCCTGCAGCCAGGCCACCTCTCGGGCTGCGGCGCGGGCCGACCGCAGGCGGTCCAGTATGCGTTCGTCGACGGCGGCCAGCAGCCTCCAAGCCGTCGGCTTGGAGGCCACCGGGCCGAACACCTCGCGCTGGTCCCGCAGAACGGCCAGATCCGCGATCGCTTCGCCGCCGTCGGCGAGCATCACTGCGAGATCGGTGGCGATCCGGCCTGGGTCATGGCCGGTGCCGCGCGGCCGAAGCGGCCGGAGCACGGTGGTATACGCGGCCGTCAGCCCGGTCGCTTCGGCGAGGTCTGCCAGCAGACGTGCTCCGGCGTGCCCGACCACCCCCGACCCGTCGGTGGACACCACTAGCCGGGGCCGCGAACCGATATCCTTCACGCAGAAAGTGCCTTCCTCTGGCGACGACAGAACCCCTAGACAAGGTCCATCGTCCCAGCTCAGGAAGGCACTTTTGCGTTTCTACCCAACCCTCAGCCGCACCCCAACCGAAACGGCGAGGCTAACGGCCCACCGCACCCCCGGCACGACCGCGGTCCAGCATCCTGCTCCGCGACCACAACCAGCCGCAGTCGGGGGCCACCGTCCCTGCCCAAACGGGCACCGTAGGACCGGCAGCCGGCTTACGACAGGCGCACGGACGGCCAACGCGAGGGGTCTACATCCGCTGCACGTACGCAGCCCGCCATTCCGGCGACAGGTCCGTACCCAGCTCGGTCCAGTACTCCCGCCCACCAACGATCTTTCCGTCCCGAACGGTCCAGAACGACGCCACGCGGTGGACCCCCATGGCGTCGTGCGGGACCTCCACCTCAGAGACCACTGCCGCGCCGTCCGCCACGATCCGCAGCACCCGGATCGACCACCCCTCCGGGTACTCCGCGTTGATGCTCACGAAGTTGTCGCGACCCACGATCCGCTCTCCACTCACGGGCCACTCCACCACCAGGTCATCGGCCAGCAACTCACCTAGGCCGTTTCGTTTGGATCACCGCGCTGACCAGAGGAAGATGCCCGCGATGTGGAGTCCGGCCAGGTAGATGGTCGCGGTCTTCTCGTAGCGGGTGGCGATGCCCCGCCACTGTTTCAAGCGGTTGATGCAGCGTTCGACGGTGTTGCGCTGCTTGTATGCCTCGCGGTCGAAGGCGGGTGGCCTGCCGCCCCGGCTGCCGCGCCGCAGCCGGTGACCGCGTTGATCGGCTGGAACGGGGATGACCGCCCGGATACCGCGCTTGCGCAGGCGCTCGCGGATCGCGCGGGAGGAGTACGCCTTATCGGCCAGGACCACGTCCGGCCTGGTGCGGGGCCGTCCTCGCCGTCGAGGAACGCGAAGGCGGGCCATGACGTGATCGAAGGCGGGTGCGTCACCGGCCTGTCCGGCGGTGAGCACGAAGGCCAGTGGCCGGCATTGGGCATCGGAGGCCAGGTGGATCTTTGTGGTCAGTCCGCCGCGGGACCGGCCGATGGCGTGGTCTGCCGGTTCGCCTGCTGGGGCCCCGTTACCTTGTTCGTGGTCCCGCAATGGGGCTCCCGGCCTTCCGGTTCGGTATGACTTGGGCCCCTTGTCGATCATGGTCGAAAAAGTGGTGTCCCCGAGCCGGGAGGCATTGGCAGACCGCTGATCAGGGGCATGACCGCTCGCCTCGCTCGTCGAGGTGAAGCAGGCCTTCGTAACGTGGATGCTTAAGCACGCTGATGCCGCAGGTGGGGCCGGGGAAGTTCTGTCGGGGAGGGGTTTGTGCACCACGAGAGCGAAATCGACGTCTATCTCGGTCTGGACGTCGGCAAAGGTGAGCATCACGGCACTGCTATCACCCCGGCAGGCAAGAGAGTGTTCGACAAGCCGCTGCCGAACAGTGAAACGCGGCTGCGGGAGCTGTTCACTAAACTGCAGGCCAGACACGGAACAGTACTGGTCGTGGTGGACCAGCCAGCCTCGATCGGTGCTCTGCCGTTGGCCGTTGCCCGTGATTCGGGCTGCCGTGTCGCCTATCTGCCGGGGCTGACGATGCGGCGGATCGCCGACCTGTATCCGGGCGAGTCGAAGACCGACGCGCGTGACGCAGCGATCATCGCGGACGCCGCCCGGACCATGCCGCATACCCTGCGCGAGCTGGCACCGGACGACGAAACGGTCGCCGAGCTGAACATGATCATTGGGTTCGACGACGACCTCGCCGGCGAGGTGACCCGGATCAAGAACCGCATGCGCGGCCTCCTCACCCAGATTCATCCCTCGCTCGAGCGGATTCTGGGGCCCCGTCTGGATCACCCGGCGGTACTGTTCCTGCTGGAACGCTACGGATCGCCCGCCCAGTTGAGGAAAGCCGGCAGGCGCCGGCTGATAACGATGTTGCGGCCCAAAGCACCACGCATGGCCGAACGTCTCGTCGAGGACATCTTCACCGCCCTGGACGAGCAGACCGTCATCGTCCCCGGCACCGACGCCGCAGCCTTGATCATTCCCAGCCTTGCCGGCTCGCTGACCGCGGTACTCGACCAGCGGAAACTCCTGGCCGCCAGGATCGAGGAGCTGCTGGAGGCCCACCCTCTTTCGCAGGTCCTGATCTCGATGCCCGGCATCGGGGTCAGGACCGCCGCCCGCATCCTGGTCGACGTCGGCGACGGCAGTGGCTTCGCAACCGCCGGACACCTCGCCGCTTACGCAGGACTGGCCCCCGCCACCCGCAGATCCGGGTCGTCCATCCGCAGTGAACACCCTTCCAAGCGAGGTAACCGGCAACTCAAACGTGCCTTCTACCTCGCCGCCTTCGCCTCACTGTCACAGCCGGACTCACGCGCCTACTACGACAGGAAACGACGCGAGGGAAAACACCACGTCGCAGCCATCATCTGCCTCGCCCGACGCCGCACCGACGTCCTCTTCGCCATGCTCCGCGACGGCACCTTCTACCAACCACCCACCACAGCAACGGCTTGACGAAAACCATAGGGGCACTTTTTGCGGGCCCCGGCCGCGTGTTGGTGTGCGCGCACGATGGTGGAGTCCACCGAGACAGCCCAGTTGAGGTCGTCGTCGGCGTCGGCCTGTGAGACCAGCGCGGTGAACACCCGCTCCCATGTGCCGTCGATGGCCCACATCCGCAGCCGGTTGTAGACGCCTCGCCAGTTGCCGTACTTCTCCGGGAGGTGGATCCACTGCGATCCCGTCTGGAACTTCCAGGCGATCGCGTCGATCAATTCTCGGTGATCCCGCCACCGGCCACCCCGCCGTGGTTTCCGATCTGGGAGTAACGGCTCGATTCGCGCCCACTGCGCGTCAGTCAACGGCACACACGAACAACGACTGGCGGTGCTGGTTGGAACGGCGCCGCTGTCAGGCGGTCGGCCCAGTGCGGAGTCGCCGTGCGTCCCGCACGAGCGTGTACGAAGCGCTGAGGAAGATCACGGCTCCAGCCACGAGCCAGAGAACCGAGGCCCCAGAGCGGTACTCACGAACGGCAAAAACGAGCAGCATCACGCTCGCAAGGATGCCGAAGGCCGAGATCAGAGCGCTGATGCGGTTAGTCACATGGACATCATCAACGACAACCTCGGCCAGCGGAAGTGATCCAAACGAACCGGCCTAGCCCCTCCCAGTCCCGGGCCTGCATGCGGTCCCACAACGCTTCAACGATCTTCGAAGACTCCATGGCCGCATCCTGACAGGCCCTACTGACAACACTCGGTCCGTGTGCCGGATAGCCGCAGGCGACAGCAACACTGAAACCGTACACCCAACCTGTCATGCCAGCATCAGACACAGGCACTGACCAAGCCCGTGGCTCCTGCGTGATCGTTCTGCGTCGAGAACAGAAATGATCAGGTATGACCACGGGCGCTCTGCATTCGGATGCCGACAACCACCACGACCGTCACCATCGTGACGACAGGTCAGCCCCGTCAGCCGAGTACACCGCTCAAGTTCGAAGACCCGCCAAAACGCCCTGATATCCGTAACCCCGAAACCGCCCGGCGGGCTGTATTCGGGAGTATCCTGAAATTACCGAGGACATTTCGCATAAGAGTTTCTAAGCTCCTGTCGTTCTCGGCGATTCACAACACCGGGCCGGTGTACACCGGCCCGGGGGCAGGTCCGCGTCATGACCGCGACCATTCTGTATACGGCGGCGGTCGAGGAGCGGACCTTTTCGCTGCCGCTGCGTCTCGCGCTCGCCTCAACGGACACCCCTGGTGCTCTTCTGGACGGCGCCTGGTGGCCCCGCTCCCGCGACCTGGCGGCGGAACTTCCTGCGTTGACAGCGGTGCTGGATCCCCTTTGGGGGCGCATCACGCATGTCACGGTGAACCCGACCCTGTGGCCGGTCATCCCACGGAAGGTGCCCGTTGATGGGCATGTGGTGAGCGTCGGCTGGTTCAAGGCCGAGCAAGACCCCCACAAGCTGTTGCTGCTCTCCTACACCGTCGGCCGCTGGGACCTGCTGGTGATTCCGCCGCAGACGGATCGGGCCATCGCCGCCTGGCTGATGACCGCGGCTACCGGTCCGCTGCGCAGCCACATAGCGAGTGATCTGCTGGAGAGGGCCGAATTCCAACGGCTCGTGATAGAAGCCGACCAGGCCCGAGAAGCGGTCTGGGAATCCGAGGGCGGCCATGGCGCCCGTGTGACCGCGCCAGCACGCTCTGCGTGATCCCCGAAACGGCCCCGGTGAAACCGCCGGGGCCGTCCTTTCAGGCGCAACACGTGAGAGTGCGCAACCCACAATCCACGGTACACCTGCAGGTAGTTTCCGACGTGATTCCGTCGGCTGACGCGAAGCATGAGCACATTCTGCTCGGACCTCAAGCACCGACGGCCGGGCCCAGCTGCCGGCAGCGCCCGGCACCTGGCAGAGTGCTTGCTATTCCGCATTACCGCGCCACTGCCCCTGGACACGGAACCAGAGTCCAGGAGCGTAGATCGATTCGACGACAGCGGCTTCGCCTTTGGTCACCCTGAGGATCCGCAATGCGCCGCTCGGAAGCAGGTCGTACTCGTACGTGGCAGGCGACTCACCTTCGGTGATGTCGTCGTAGGAGATATCTGCAGCCGCCAGCTCCGTGTATTCCTTGGGGGGCCGGTTCTCCACCAGCTTGATGAACACGCTCATACCTTGACGATAGATCCCTCGCGGTTTTCTCGCGTGACATGCCAGAGTCACCGCCAACGGCCGCACCACCAGTCGGGCGGTATCGGCTCATTCAAGGTGGTCGGCGGCACCCTCGCGCCACTCGAATCAGGAAGAGGGTCGCGTCGTCGCTGATGATCCCGCCCCGCTCCTGGATCAGGGTGCGGGAGAGAGAGCGCACCACCGCCCGAACCCCTTCCTCGGCGTGCTCGATGCGGTTGACCCAGGCGATGAGTAGCTCCTCGCCGAACTGGAGGCGTTGCGGCTGGTCCGGGAGCGCACGAAGGTTCCCGTGCCGGAGGTCGACTTCGTCGATCGGTCCCATGAGGTGTGCGACGCCGACTACTTCTTCATGACGCACGTGGACGCGGACAACCTCAACACCGTCAGCGACACCCTGGCCAAGGCGGAGAGCGACGCGTACGCCGAAGGGCTCGGCGCGATCACCCGCGAACTCAACACCATCGTCGGCGCCGCTTTCGGCTCGCTGACCGGGCCGGGCGACAGTACGTGGCGCGCGGCCTTCCTGCGGATGGTCGAGGAGCTGCTGGGAGACGGCGAGCGACGCGGCGTCGTCCTCCCGCACGGCTACGACGTGATCCGCGACGCCGCAGCCGCTCATGCGGATTCGCTCGACGAGGTGACCGAGCCCCGGTTCGTCGAGTGGGACCTGTGGCCCGGCAACTGCATGGTGCGCGACGGTCGGATAGTGGCGATCATCGACCACGAGCGGGCGTTCTACGGTGATCCGCTGATGGAGTTCGGCTTCGCAGGAAGTGAATCGAGCGCTTACGGGAACGCCACGGCTTTCACTCGCGGCTACGGCCACCGGCCGTTCACCGCCGCCGAGCGGACCCGCCGGCGGCTGTACAACCTTCACCTCGCTCTGATCCAGATCATCGAGACGAACTTCCGGGCACACACCAACACCGAGCAGTATGAGTGGGCGTGCGCGCAGCTACGGGAGACCGTGGCCCTGCTTGGCAGGTATGCCGGAGACTGCTCCTCGACGCCGCACGCCCACACCGCACAAGAACCCTTCGGAACCCGCACAACGAGCTGCCATCACCTACGTGTCGGTTCGTCCGACGAGCAGCAACGCGACGGCGGGCCGGTCCCGCCAGCCTGCGAGGGAAAGCGGTCCGATCCGGCGGGCACCGCCCGCCCGAAGCGCGGAGGCAGGCCGCCGCCGACGCGCAGCTACACCCGCAGGCGCCCCGAATTCCCCGGAGAGGTTTCGTTCCCGCCCCGACCGCCATTACCAGCGAGGGGCGGGAACGAGAGTGCTGAAGGGGATGTCTGACCCCACACCAAGCCCGCGCACACGGCCTGAACAGCCGTTTCCCTCCACCCGGACGGAAGCCGTTGAGGGGCGCCTTACGAGCTCGCGCACGGTAGGCGGTGAGGCATCGGGTTTTCGATCGTTGATCATGGTCGTGTGGTGGGGAACGTATCTCGTGCAGCAATCATCAACGACCGGAGGATCACAGGTCCTTCGGCCGATTTGGTCGCTGAACTCGTCGCCGAAGTAGGTCCGTTGTGGCATGAACGGCACCAGGCCAGGCTCCTGCCCAGGCCAAGGAAGCGGGCTGTGGGCGCCGGTGCCGCGCTGTCTGCCGAAGCACTCAGGTTCGTAGCCCCCAGCAAGGTGGCCGGGGGTGTCGTACGCGGATTGGGCAGCCGGGGGCCGGGCGGCCGGGCTCAGTGTTTGTGTAGGCGTTCGAATCCCCGCGCGCCGGACCTCGACGCAGCTATCGAACGGTAACGTCCTCCAGCAACTCCGCGACCGTGAACCGGGATCCATAGGACTGCCGGGCGCCGTCGATGACCAGGAGGAAGCCGTCGCCGTCCCGGAACAACCTGCGGCGCTTGGGACTCAGAGGATGATCTGGCCTATAGCGCCTGGCACGCATCTCCAGCTCCACCAGCGCCTCGTCGCGCGTTCCATTCACATACGTCAGCACGTGGGCCTCGGAGTGCTTGCCCTCTCCCGCGCCCACAGTCGTCTCGACGATCAGTCCCCACGTTGTCATGCATCCCCTCCCGTTCGGATCAACGTACGCCACAGAGGCCCAACAGGTCAGAACGCGCCGGGAAAGGGCACACGAAGCCCTGAGGCACGAGACCGAAGGTGACATCAAAGCCCACTGACATTGATCTTGCCAACAGCCTCGAAACGGTTCCCGAAGTCACCTCAAAAACGACCCCTTGGGAACTGACACAGCCCCGCTCCGTCTCCTTCTCTTCCTGCCCCCGCGGCAAGCCTGCCGCGGGCAGCGAGCACGGAGACCGCTACCGTCGCGTAATCAGACCAGCCGGCGCCCGATCCCCCGAGGCGCTCCCGCACTCCTCCCCTTCCCGTCCATTCTCTTTTCCCAGCCACAGCGCGAGGGTGGTACGCAGAGGCGGATGTCCCGCTGCCGTTCAGGGCACGTACTCGATCAACCGGTCGACCAGCTCGACCGGGCGCGACAGCGCAACCAGGTGACCGCCGGGAACCTGGTCGATACCTCGCAGCCCTTGGGCTCAACTGGGACTGGGGACACCGGGATTGTGGGGCGGGGAGGCCGTGCGCGGCGGAGGGGGCAGAATGCCGCGCACGGCGGGGGCGCCCTGTGCTGTGCGGGCGGAGGGGCACCCGCCAGCATCATGGCACCGGCCATGAGGCCGTGCCGCGTTGAACAGGGCATCGGTGTGACAGCCGGCTTCAGGAGGGCTGGTCGTTGTTGAGGTGGATGAAGTCGGGGCGGCAGTCACGGACCGCTTCGTTCAGGGTCCAGACCGCCGCCTGCGCCTGCTTCGGGTCGTGGCCCTGCTCGATGGCTCCCAGCGCCTCGGCTGCTGCCACCCGCACCAGTTGCGGCAGCCCCTCACGGGCTGCGAACCGGTACTCGACGAAGCGCCTGAGCTCGCGCTCGGCCGGCTTCACCCCGCCGGGCCGCAGCGGGAACACCGCCCCCTCGTACAGGGCGACCGCGTGCAGGACCATGAGCGCGGCGGCCTCCCCCTCCGCATCACCCTTCGTGAGGCTGCCCAGCGTCTCCCGCATGTGCAGGCTGCACAGCAAGAACGCGGTCCTCACGATCAGAAGGAACACGCACACGCCCACGATGAGCCCGGCACCCACACCCCACCACGCATCCAGCAGGAAACCGGCACCCGCCCCCAGCGCTGCCACGCACACACCAAGCAACCCGCCCGCCGTGCACAGGAGCGAGTCGGGTGGGAAGGGGACCTTCATGTCCAGGCTTATCCCCGCTGGCCGTGACGCGACGGCCGATCACCGCGTTGGAACAGCAGCGCCAGATTCGTCCCCCTGCCGAGCGGCGCGTGAGCCGGGCCCCGGGCCGACCCCGGGGCCCGGCTCACCACAGGCGGAACCCGACGGGCTCTGGGCTCGACGTCGGTGAACTCCACGCCCAAGCCCTGCACGCCACGGCCGCCGCCGGTGCCTCCACTCTGGCGGTCCTGGTCGCCGTCGTGCACGGACCGTTGCTGCTTGTCCCGTCGGCCGTCACAGCGGTGTTGGGAGCTCGTCGCGGGGTTAGGTGTCCTGGCGGCCGAAGAGGGCTTTGAACAGCCCGGTGGGCGGCCGCGCCGCTTCGGTGATGCGGCAGGCCTCGCAGGTACGGCCGTCCGGCGGCGGGGCAGAAGGGTCCTCACCGCCAAGCCTCTCGAGTAGGCCACCGCAGCTCTCGCAGGGCGGGGACGGCGGGAGCGCGGGGTCGGGCTGCGCGGGAATGTGCCGCTGGGACCAGTCCCCGGCGGCAGCCGATCCATTCTTCCGCTCCCGGGCTTCCTGTTCTTTCCGGGCTGCGTTGTTCGTCCCCGAGGGTGAGGCCGGGGGGCAGGTGGTCCGCGTCGAGGCCCTGGCCGCCCAGCACCGTGGCGTTGCGTTCGTCCCGGTCCTGCTTGCCGGGGCACCCGCGCGCGCCACCTGGCAAGCCCCGGCGCGGGACCTCCCCTGGCGCGCGCACGGAGAAGCGCCGTCTCAGACCCAGGGCCCGGCCATCCCGTGCCGGGCCCGACAAGCTCCCCAGGATGCTGTCCGACACCCTGCGGCTGGTTCTTGGCCAGGAGGGTCTTCGGATTGAGGTCCTCGAGGTGGGGCGGGGCGCCACCCGGTGGGTGGCGCCCCGCGGGGTTCAGCCGACGTTGAGGGTCAAGGCTGCGGTGTGGAGCTTGCCGCCGGTCTGGAACTGCAGGAACAGCCGCCAGTTCCCCGAGGTCGGAAGCTCCGCGTTGAAGGACAGTTCCGGTCCGCCGAGGTCGCCGTTGACCTTGGTGGTCGGGTGCAGGTGCGCGAACGCCGTGTCGCCCTCGTGGAAGGCCGTCAGGTGCGCATAGGTGTCGAGGTAAGGCTGGAGATCGGTGACGGGCTTGCCGTCCTTGGTGACGGTGACCGTCATCGGACGCGCCATCCCTGCCATCGGCTCGCCCTTGACGGTGACCGTGTAGCCGTCGACCTCGGCGGTCTTGGCGGCGGCCGGAAGCGGCGTCTTCGTCTCCGGGCCCAGCACGGAGACGGTGCGGGACAGAACGAACGCTGTGCCCTTGCCTGCTCCGCTGTCGGGAGTGAAGGAGGCGAACATGCGCCACGCGCCGGGCGCGAGCGTGTCCAGGTCGGCCGTCCACGTGCCGTCGGCGGCCATGATCGGGTGGATGTGCTGGAAGCCGGTCAGGTCGGAGCGGATGGCGTAGAAGTGCATCCGCTTGGTCTGGTCGACCGCGAAGTCGGTGGCGGGCTTTCCGTCCGGGCCGTTCACCGTGAACCGGTAGGCGGCCTGCTTTCCGGCCGCCAGGGTCGTGTCCTTGCTGGTGAGGCGGTATCCGTCCTTGTTGTCGGACAGGCCGTTGCCGTCAGCCATGTGGTCCATGCCGGGCATGTCACCCATGGAGGGCGTCGCCTTCGCCGAAGCGGACGCGGACGACTTGGCGCCGTGGTCCATGCCCGGCATCGAGGAGGAACCGTCGTTGGAGGAGCCGCAGGCAGTCAGCGCCAGCGCGAGAGCGGCTGCGGTACCGGCCACCGCGAGGGCACGACGGCGCACAGCGGGACGGGTGGAAGCGAACATGGTGGTGGTCTTTCCGGGTGGGCGCACCACGCCGGGCGGGCGCGCGGAGGTGAGCAGGACACGTGCCGGGCCCCGGCGATCGGGGTTCCGGCGGGGTCCTGTCAGGTCCGCGCGATACACACCTGGAGCAGCAGACTTCGCCCGCCTGGTGGCGGTAGGCCCCTGCGCCCCGTACGACCCGGGGCCAGGGGGCGGCCCGCCAGGAACAGGGCCGCGAGGACCGCGACGACGGCCAGCAGACCGGGTGCCGTCAGTGGGGCTTCGTCGCGGGCGGGCGTCGAGACACACGTCGACCCGCTCATCGCCGCCGATCCTGACGCCTGCTGCCCGCCGGGATGTGCCATGGGCGCCGTCACGGACTGCAACGCGGCGGGGTCTTCGTGCATCCCGGCGGGCGCGGACATCGCACCGTGGCAGCCCTCTGCGGCGGTGGCCGGTGCGCCGTGCATGAGGAACAGGCCGAGCAGGACCGCGCACAGCGCCAGGAGCCGGGCGATCCCCCGCCTGCGCGCCTGTCCGCTGCCTGCTATCACTGCTTGCCTTCCCCACGTCATCGAACCCGGCCGAAGCGTCGCTACATTGCCTCGACCATACCCCGGCCCGGTACCCGACGCCCGGTGCATCAAGCCGTCGCGGCCACCGTCGCCTTCCCTTCCGGCATCCTCCCGCGTGGTGGGCCAGGGCGGCGTGCGGGTCACCGCCGTGGGTGGTGTGGTCGGGTGCACGGCGGCGGCGGTCAGCCGCGGTACGGCGTGGATCAGGGCGTGCTCGGCTGCGACGGCCAGGGCGTGGGCCTGGACCACGGTGAGGTCGGGGTCGACGACGATGTCGGCCTCGGCGCGCAGGGTGTGGCCGATCCACCGCATCCGGACCTGCCCGACGCCGCGGACGCCGTCCACCGCGTGCAGCGCATCTTCGGCGGTGTCGACCAGGGCGGGGTCGACGGAGTCCATCAGGCGGCGGTAGACCTCGCGGGCGGCATCGCGCAGCACCATGAGGATCGCGGCAGTGATGAGCAGGCCGACGATCGGGTCGGCGGCCCGCCAGCCCAGCGCGGCGGCGACCGCCCACAGGTGGGTGATGTCGCAGCCCGGCCGCAATCACACTGCTGAGCACCATGAAAACACCGGCGCGCGCTGCGGCGCCGGGCACGGTATGCGGGGCAGCGGTGAAAGGGAGCATGTCCGCCCCGGTATCGCCCAGTCGGGGCGGTCGTGACCTGGGTCCGGCAAAGGCCCCGAACGTGCCGGCGGTCGCGGGGTGGTCAGTCTTCGAGTTCGTGCCGGACGCGGCGCGAGGGGGTGAAGGTGTAGAGGTCGAGGATGTCGGGCGGCTCGGCAAGACCGGGGCCGCCGTCCTTGACCCAGGCGGTGATGTCGGCGGCGGCGCCGGAGTCGTTGACCTGGCCGAGCCAGACGGGCCGCCCGCCGGCCTGGCGGCCTTCGGCGGAGGGCTGGATGACGATGACGTTGGCGCGCTCACAGGCGTCCAGGCAGTCGGTACGCCGCACCATCGCCACTCCGGCCAGCAGGGTGCGCAAGTCGATGAGTTGCGCTTCGTGGTCCAAGCGCGGGACCTTGGCGGCGGTTCCACAGCAGCAGCCACGGCAGACGGTGACCGTGGGCCGTACCGCCCCCGAGGCGGGGGCGGCCTTCTTGCTGCGGCGGCTCACCGGTCGCCCCCGGCGGGGTGCCGCGGCCCGGTTCCATGCGGTGTCCCGCAGCAGCCGCAGCCCGTTGAGACCGACGATCACGGTCGATCCCTCGTGGCCCAGGACGCCGAGGGGCAGCGGCAAGTGCCCAGCCAGGTCCCAGATGACCAGACCCGAGATGAACACCGCCGCGATCACCAGGTTCTGCACCACCAGGCGTCGGGCGGCCCTCGATAGGCCCACGACGGTGGGAACGGTGGCGAGTTCGTCGCGGACGATCACCGCGTCGGCCGTCTCCAGGGCCAGATCGGATCCGGCCCGCCCCATCGCGATGCCGGTATGAGCAGCGGCCAGCGCGGGGGCGTCGTTGACGCCGTCTCCGACCACCAGCACCCTGCGCCCGGCCTTCTCCTGCTCCTGGACGGCGGTGGCCTTGTCCTGGGGCAGCAGTCCGGCGCGGACGTCGCTGATGCCGACCTCATTGGCCAGCAGAGCAGCGGCGCGCGGGTTGTCGCCGGTCAGCAGCATCGGCGTGCTGCCGGTCAGCGCAGCCAGGGTGGCAACGGTAGCGGCGGCGGCGGGGCGCAGCCGGTCGGCGATGCCCAGGACGCCCACGGCTACGCCGTCACGCTGGACGAGAACGGCCGTGCGACCCTCGCACTCCATGCTTTCGGCGATCGCCGCGGCTTCGACGGCAGCCGCGTCGGTGCCCTCCAGGAGGCGTGCGGGGGCTCCGACCGCGATCGCGTGGCCGTCGATGGTGGCGGCAACTCCGCTCCCGGGGACCGAAGTGAAGTCCCGCATGGCCGGGATCACCAGGCCGCGGGTGCGTGCCGCTTCGACGACGGCGCGGGCCAGCGGGTGCTCGCTGGGATGCTCCGCCCCCGCCGCCAACGTCAGCAGGGCGTCCTCGTCCAGGCCGGAGCCGGCCAGCGGCCGGACGTCGGTCACCCTCGGAGTGCCCTCGGTCAGGGTGCCGGTCTTGTCCAGGGCGACCACGTCGATCTGACCGAGGCGCTCCATCACGACGGCGGACTTGACCAACACGCCGTGGCGGCCCGCGTTCGCGATCGCGGAGAGCAGCGGCGGCATGGTGGCCAGCACCACCGCGCACGGCGAGGCGACGATCATGAAGGTCATGGCCCGCAGCAGCGAACCGGTGAGATCCGCGCCGAAGCCCAGCGGCACCAGGAAGACCGCCAGGGTCGCGACGACCATGCCCAGGCTGTAACGCTGCTCGACCTTCTCGATGAACAGCTGGGTCGGCGCCTTGGTTTGTGAGGCTTCCTCGACCATCGCCACAATCCGGGCGATCACCGAGTCGGAGGCATCCCGCTCCACCTTCACCCGCAGCGCCCCGGTGCCGTTGAGTGTGCCGGCGAAGACCTCGTCCCCGGCCTCCTTCGTCACCGGCAGGGGCTCGCCGGTGATGGTGGCCTGGTCGACCTCGCTGGCCCCCTGAAGGATGCGGCCATCGGCCCCGACCCGCTCGCCGGGACGGATCAGGACGGTGTCGCCGACAGCGAGGTCCTCGGTGGCCACTGTCTCCTCGCTCCCGTCGTCGGCCAGACGGGTGGCGGTGGTGGGGGCGAGGTCGAGCAGGCCGCGGACCGCGTCCTGGGTACGAGCGGTGGCCAGCGCCTCCAGCGCGCCGGAGGTCGCGAAAATGACGATCAGCAGGGCACCGTCCATCACCTGCCCGATCGCCGCCGCACCGAGCGCGGCCACGATCATCAGCAGATCCACATCCAGGGTCTTCTCCCGCAACGCCTGCAGGCCGGCACAGGCCGGCTCCCAGCCGCCCGTGACATAGGCCGCCGCGTACAAGGGCCCCCAGGCCCAGGGCGGGGCGCCGGTCAGCTGGAGCGGCAGCGCGATCAGGAACAGCCCCAGCGCAGCCCCGGCCCACCGCGCCTCGGCCAGCGCCAATACGCGCGTACCGCGGCGCGGCACCGCCGCCGGAGCAGCCGACGGCGTCCGTTCGGGGCGCTGGATGAGAGCGGAAGGCATGACAAAACGACCCTTCACGGGCGGAGGACAGCAACACATCCACCGTACAGGATCATATGAACAGGTCTTCATGTGTCACCAGTATGATGGCGTCATGGGTCACGGAGCCGATGCCAAGAACACCGCCACCACCCGCGAGCGACTCGACGCCGTGGGCGCGACCGATGTCGCGGCGACCCTCCAGGCCCTGGCCACCCCCTCCCGGCTGCGGATCCTCGCCCGGCTCCAGGAAGGCCCCTGCGCGGTCGGCGACCTCGCCGAAGCCGTCGACATGGAAGCCTCCGCCTGCTCCCACCAATTGCGCCTGCTGCGCAACCTCGGCCTGGTCACCGGCGAACGCAACGGCCGCTCGATCGTCTACGCCCTCTACGACCACCACGTCGCCGAACTCCTCGACCAGGCCCTCTTCCACGTAGAGCACCTCCGCTTCGGCCTGCGAGACACCCCCGAACCCGCCGCCGCAGCGACGGGAACGGTGTAGTCGACCCTGGCGCCCGGGTCGGCCGCCGGGAGGTCAGCGGCAGAGGGTCTGGATGTCGCTCCGCAAGCGGCCGGGCAAGTCGCCCTCCTCGTAGCCGGGCTGGTGACCGCCTGCCAGGAGGGACGGCGGGAGATTACGGCCATCGCCGCCCCTGCCATCTGCGGCGACGGGTGGATGAGGTCCCGAACGGCCGCTCTACGCGACGGATCCCGGGCCGGTGAGCCGGGAGAACGCATGCCGGCAGTTCGTGTGCCTTCTGCGAGGCCGATACCCCGGGCACCGTCGGCCTGGGTGCGTCCGCGCTCATGAACGACGGACCGAGAAGGGGTAACGGCCCTGTGACAGCACGCGGTTGGCGCCGGACGCGATAGTGACACGGGCGCAACCTCGCCCCATGATGGGTGGGTCATAGGGGGTTCGGTGGATGCGTCCCGTCTGTGCCGCCGCGGCGTGGTGCCGCGTGTGGTGCCAGTTGCGGCTGTCCGGGCAGCGCTGTTCTCCTTGCTGGGTACGGCGGTTGCAAGCACGGTCCACCATCTGGCCTTCGACTCCAGCCCATCCTGGGGCGTGCGTGTCCTTGCCGCGTGCCTGCTCTTCGGCATCGCGCTGCCGGGCGCGGGTCAGGACAAGTTGCTGGTACGGCAGTTGGTGCTCGCGGCCGGCTCTCAGGCTGTCGTGGGGTACTGGTTCGTACGGGCCGATGACGTGGTGAACGTTCCGGCGCACGGAGTGTGGCCGTCCTCCGTGGTCCCACTTCTGACGGTGTCGGGAGGAGCGGCTGACGGCGGCGGGCGAGGGTGTGGTCTACCGGTGGTGATCGGTGGGGTCTGTGACGGCGGTGGGATCTGTGACCGTGGTGGCGCGAAGGCCACGATCGACGAGGTCGATGAGATAGTCGAAGCTCTCGCCGAGGTCGGCTGACCACTGGAATCCGCCGGATGCCTGCAGGCTGGCGAAGCCGTGGAAGACGCTGCGCACCGCCCGCAGCGCGTGGGTCATCTCCTGTGGGTCGATGTCGTATCCCCGCAGTACCGCTTCGAAGGGACCGATCCCCCGTCGGGAGGCGAGCATGATCGGGTCGTCGGGACCGGTCGGCGTGAGGCCGAGGGTGGCCGCGTAGCGGCCGGGGTGGGTGAGCACGAAGTCGCGGAGTGCGCCGGCCGCGGCGGCCAGGGCGTCGCGGCCGGCGCGGCCCTGGACGGCGGTGCCGATCGCGTCGGCGGCCTCGTCGAAGGCGAGCGCCGCGATGCGCCGGTGGAGGTCGTCCTGGCTGGAGATGTGCTTGTAGAGCGACGGGGCTCGCACACCGACCCGCTCGGCCAGCCGGCCCATGGTCAGCTCGCTGAAGCCGATCTCGTCGGCGAGGTCGGCGGCGGCGACGACGATCGAGGCCGCGTCCAGGCCTGCCCTAGGCACGGACGCCTGCCAGGAAGGCCAGGACCGCGGTGAGGGTCTGCTGAGGGAACTGGACGTGCGGGTAGTGACCGGCCCCCTCGATCATCTCCAGCCGGCCCAGACCGGTCCGCAGGTCGGCGACGATCGCCTCGCCCTCGGCCTGCGGTGAGGCCCAGTCGGGGTCGAGGGTGCCCTGCACGACGAGCACCGGGCAGGTGACGTTGCCCAGCTGCTCACCGGCGTCGGCGGGGGAGATCTTGCCCATCGCCTGCAGGACCTTCATCCGGCCGGGCTCCTCCAGCATCGCGGTGATCTGCCCCATGCGCGTGTCCCAGTCCGCGGGCTTGGGGCCGGGGTAGGCGGCGTCAAGGTACTTGGCCCATTGCCGGGTACTGCCGAGGATGGTGGTGCCCATGAGATGGGTAGCGCCGCGGCGGTAGCCGGCCACCCGAAAGTCGCCGAGCCGGATCTGCTGCTTGCGGGTGAAGGGCGCGAGTTCGACCAGCGCGGTGACGAGGTCCGGGGCCTTGGCCGCGGCGATGGTGACCGCGCCGCCGGCGATGGAGTGGCCGACGAGTATCGCCGGCCCGCCGAGGTGCTTCACCAGGGCGATCAGGTCCCCCGCGAGGTCGGTGCGCGTGTAGGACGCCCAGCCGACGCTGGACTCGCCGTGGCCGCGCAGGTCCACCGCGGCGACTCGATACCCAGCCTCCACGAGGGCGGGGGTGAAGAACCGGTAGGCCTCGCGGCTGTCGCCCATGCCGTGGGCGACCACCACCAGCGGCCCGGCGGTCCCGCTCACCTCGTACGCGATGGTCCCGCCGTCGACGTTCAGGAACTCGGTCACAACTACCTCCATATGGTCCGCTAGCCCGGCGGCTAACTGCATTACCTAAAAGCTATCAGCATTAGCTTGGAAGTCAATCCCGGCGATGGAACTGCAGGCAATGGCAGGGCACGTGCCGCGCGCGGAGACCACAGGCTGCACTCAAGGCACGAGCGCCCCGCGGGGCCCTTCAGTCCCGCACTGCCTGCGCACCGGGGCGGCGACCGGCACCGATACGGCCGATGGATCCACCATGTTCGAGACCGCAAGAGCCGTGCCGTCGCACGCAGCAGCGCTGCTGATGTCACCGCGACAACGGCGCCGCGAAGTGGCGGTGCTACCCGCTGTACGCGGCATGCGTCGAGCCCGGCATCCCCTTGAGCAATGCTCAGGACTTGTGGATCGGTTCCGGGAGGGGACGCGGAGGGCGTACCTTCCCGAATGATCCTTAGATCTCCGAGTTAGGCCCGCGTTGCAGCGCGGGTCGGAAAGGCACGCCCAGTGCTGTAGTGAACGGCGAGGGCTCCACGCAGTCCGGCTCCCTGATCGACGAGATCGTGCGCGAGGGCGCCCGGCGGATGCTCGCCGCCGCGCTGGAGGCGGAAGTCAACCAGTACATAGCCGAGTTGACGGCTGAGACCGATGAGCGGGGGCATCGTCTGGTGGTCCGCAACGGTCGCCATCGGCCACGGACCGTGGCCACGGCAGCCGGGGCCATCGAGGTCACCGCGCCCCGGGTGAACGACCGCCGCATCGACGCGTCCACCGGCGAGCGCAAGCGGTTCTCCTCGAAGATCCTGACGCCGTGGTGCCGCAAGTCGCCCAAAGTCAGCGAGGTGCTGCCGCTGCTCTACCTGCACGGACTGTCGTCCGGGGACTTCGCGCCCGCGCTGGAGCAGTTCCTCGGCTCGGCCGCCGGGCTGTCACCGGCCACCGTGACCCGGCTGACGAAGCAGTGGGGCGAGGACCATGCCGCCTTCCAGGATCGAGACCTGTCCGACCGGGATTTCGTCTACGTGTGGGCCGACGGAGTGCACCCGAAGGTCCGCCTCGGGCAGGCGCACTCCTGCGTCCTGGTCCTGCTCGGCGTCCGCGTCGACGGCACGAAAGAGCTGATCGCGCTCGCGGAGGGGCTGCCCGAATCGACCGAGTCGTGGGCCGACCTGCTGCGCGACTGCCGCCGACGCAGCATGCGCGATCCCGAGCTGGTCGTCGGTGACGGTGCGATGGGCTTGTGGAAGGCGCTGGTGGAGGTGTTCCCGGCCGCACGGCAGCAAAGGTACTGGGTTCACAAGGCCCGAAATGTCACGAACTGCCTGCCGAAGTCGGCACAGCCGGGCGCGACGAAGGCGATGCAGGAGATCTGCAACGCGGAGGACAGGGCCCATGCCGAGAAGGCGATCGAGGTGTTCGTGAAGACCTACGGCGCCAAGTGGCCCAAGGCCGTCGCGAAGATCACCGACGACGCCGAGGAATTGCTCGCCGTCTACGATTTCCCGGCGGAGCACTGGATCCACCTGCGCACCACGAACCCTGTTGAGTCGACGTTCTCCACGGTCAAGCTCCGCACGAAGGGCACCCGCGGTGCCGGTAGCCCGGCTGCGGCCCTGACGATGGTGTTCAAGCTCGTCGAGTCCGCCCAGGCCCGCTGGCGGGCGATCACCGGCGCCCACCTGGTGCCCCTGGTCCGGGCTGGAGCTCGATTCAAGAACGGCGTCCTGGTCGAGCGGGAGGAGGCCGGAGCGGCATGAATCCTGGTGGCGATCCTGCCGCTGCCTCCGAGATCATCTGTCCATGTCGCACAACGATTCAGATCAGAACGAGGCAGTCCTGTCCAATGCTCACACCAGCGTGCCCGGCGGTCTTGAAGTGCCTGGCCAGCCGCCGGGCGGATTGATCATCTTCCTGAACGGAACATCGAGTTCTGGCAAATCGAGCATCGCCCGGGAGCTTCTCCAGATCCTGGATGAATCGTTCTTTCACATGCCGGTGGACGCCTTCCATGCGATGCGGTCTGATCGGGACATTCCCGACGAACGTCTGCAGGCCGAGATCGACCGAACCGCCATGGGCTTCCACCGCGCCATCGCCGGGATGGCCGCGGCCGGCAATCAGGTCGTGGTTGACCACGTGCTGAGCCAGCGTTGGCGCCTCCTCGACTGCCTCGACCTGTTCACTGCCGAGAACGTCGTCCTCGTCGGCGTTCACTGCCCGTTGCCGGAACTGCAACGCCGGGAACGGGTCCGCGGCGACCGGACGCCCGGCCTTGCCGCGCGGCAGTTCGAGCAGGTCCACGCGCACGGCACCTATGCCATCGAGTGCGACACGAGTAAGAGCACCTCTGGGGAGATCGCTCAGCAGATCAAGAACGCCCTGGCACGGCGGCCGACTCCGACGGCATTCACACGGCTGAAGCTAGCCATGCGCGCTGGCGATCCGAATTGAGCTCCACCCACAGGTCTTGACAATAGCTCCATCCCCTTCTGTACGCGGGTCGGGCACACCGGCCCTCTCAAGCCCTCGGAGACCGGGCGGCCGATCCCCTACATCGATCAGGTAGCGCCGGAGCCCGACCATAGGCCCGACCACGGCAGACATCCCACAGGGTTTGCGTGTCAAGTTCAGAGGGCGAGTCCGCTGTTGACGATGCGGGCCCAGAGGGTGTGGTGCCACTCGTTGGCGTCGGGGGCGGGTTCGGTGGTCAGGACCGGATTCGGGCCTGTCTCGATGAGGTGCAGAAGTGCCCAGGCGACGCCGTAGCAGTCGTCCGGGCCGAAGCAGGCGACCAGCGCTTGGGCCTCCTCGCCAGTGACGGGCTTGGCGATGGCGTCGAGCTGGTCGGATCGCCGGTCGATCTCCTCCCCGTCGGCGTCCCAGTCGGGGAGGGGGCCGTCGGCTACGAACGCCTGAACTTCTGGTCTCATCCTCGAATGATCAACCGCTGTGGCCGGCAGGAGCAAGGCGTCCTGCCGGTTCACGCGGCAGTCGCCTCTGCCTGCATGGCGGCTGCTGGGAAAGGAATGTGCTCGTCGAACCGTTCGTGCTGCTGGAGACAGTGGTGGAGCTGTCCGAGCAGTCGGTTGAAGAGATAGCGTTGGGCAGCGGCGTGCCAGTCTCCGTGTTTACGCCGGGCGCGGTAGTGGGCGCCGGCTCCGGGTGAGGCGGTGAGGCGGAGAACGCCCAGAGGTAGCCGGCGTGGTTGAGGCGGTCGTTCTTGACGATGCGCCGGCCGATGTGGCTCATCTTGCCGGAGGCGCGAGTGACTGGCGCACCTCCGGCGTAGGCCTTGAGGCCGCGGGCGTCGGCGTCGGCGAAGCGGTTATGGTCGTCGCCGACCTCGGCCAGGACGCGGGCGGCCAGCTGGATTCCCAGGCCCGGGAAGGACAGCAGGATCTCCGCGTCGGGGTGCCGGGGGAAGAGCTCTTCGACGGCCTGGGCGAGTTCCTCGGCAGCCTGGCAGGTGGCGTCGAGTTGGTGCAGAAGGGCGAGCATCTGCTTGCCGAGAGCGTCCTCGACCAGCTGCGGCTGGTGGGCGTACTCGGCGCGGAAGACCTCGCGCAGGCGGTCGGTCTCGGTGTCAAGCTTGCGGCTGCGGTAAGCCGCGTCTGAGGGCGGCGGCGATCTGGCTGCGGGTCAGGCGGGCGGCGCGGGCCGGGGTGGGGGCGAGCTTGAGGAGTTCGCGGGCTTCGGGGCGGCAGAGGCCGTTCTGCCAGGCTCCGAAGGCGTCAAGGGCGGCGGGGTAGTACTCGCGCAGCAGGGAGCGGAGCTGGTTGGAGATCTGCTGGTGGTTCCAGGTGGCGTCCTGCTGGGCTCGGGCCAGCACCGCGATGTGCTCGGCGAGCTCGACGTCCGCCTGGGCCCGGTCGGCCCGCGCGTCCGCGCCGGCCAGCCACCGGTAGAAGCCGGACCGCGAGACCGTGAGTATCCGGCATTGCCGCTTGACGCCGAAGGCGCCACGATGATCGTCGACGAACTGGAAGCGGCTCGGTGTACGCACGCTGGATCTCGATGGCCTCGTCAGCGTGCGCCGCTTCGAAACGATCCAGCGAACCGGCGGCTACCTCGACGAGTTCCACCTCCACGACCGGCATGGGATCCGGCTCACAGTCAACAATGAGCGCGCAATTAATCCGGCCCTCCGCCGGGCCCTCCAGTCGCCAGATTCGCGCCCCGGCACGAACGGTTTGACGACCGCGAAAATTACCCGTCACGCCCGCACTGCGCTTGGAATCACCCCACGCTCCCGCGTCCCCAAGGCGATGCACAGATTCTGGGGTTTTTGGATGATGATAGCCACAATGGGCGCGCCCCTGCTCTGCTCAGTTACCTACCAGCCTGCGTGCTCGCGGGAACGGACATCCTCGGGAGATCGGGGCACTGAGTCTCTCCATGTCGGCCGGCCCTGTCAGCTCTCTTTACGACAGACGATGTAGTCAGCCCCGTCCCGTTTAGCTAGGGCAGTCCAGCGGGTGGCGTTGCTGACGCTTGTGCCAGTGAGGTCGGCCAGTACCGAGGCGGGGAGATCAGTGGCCAGGGCAAGGCGTGCGCTGTTGCGGGCGACCAGACCAGTAAAGCCATGCGGAACCTGTCAAAGCGATCAAGGCAGGTAGATCGTTCTAACGCTGTGCTGGGAGCAGTGGGCCGTCTGGTGCCGGCTGGTTGATCCAGGCCGCTGCGGGGACCTTCGGGGGCTCCGGTGGCTTGCGGACGAAGCGTTCGGGGTGCTTCGCGTAGACCGCCTGGAGGACGTCGGCACGCATCTCGCGGAGCTGCTCGGCGAGACCGAAGTGCACGTCGTAGGGCGTGTGCAGGCCGATCCCGGAGTGCCGATGCTCCTCGTTGTACCAGGTGAAGAACTGGGTGCCCTACGCCCGGGCGTCCTCGAGGGATCCGAAACGCTCGGGAAAGTCGTGCCGGTATTTCAGGGTCTTGTACTGGCTCTCGCTGTACGGGTTGTCGTTCGACGTCTTCGGCCGCGAATGCGACTTGGTGACGCCGAGACCGGCGTCTTCGCCGACCTGGAGGACTCCGCCCTCGGTCACCTGCCCTCGGGGAAGTTCACCGCGAACGCCGCCTGGCTGACCCTGGCCGCCACCGCCTACAACCTCACCCGGGCCGCAGGTCACCTCGCCTCCACCTTCCATGCCAAAGCGCGGACCGGCACCATCCGCCGCCACCTCATCCACGTCCCGGCCCGGATCGCCACCAGGGCGCGGACGATCACCCTGCACCTCCTTCAACGCTGGCGCTGGGAAGCGGACTTCACCGGTCTGTGGACTACCACCGGACAGCGCCTGAGGACCTGACCCAGCTGCCCGACGCCCGCCCACGACCAGGAAAACCTTCGGAGAACCCGCCACCGGGACGGCCACCCGGCAAAACGTGCTGCCCAAACCCGGAATCAACACCAGAACCCCACCCGAAATCGAAGATCAGAATTCACGCGGTGGATCGAGGCTCAGAGACAGCGCCCCCGACGGGCTTCCCGAGGCCTTGCCCGGTCTTCACATCAACCCCCGGTCTCAGCTGGCTCATACCGCTCTTCCCCGGGCCGCATGAGCCAGCTGATGGCACCGAGAACGAGGCACGATTCCTGGACCGCTCGCGGACGCGGTCGTTGACGGTCGAAGTACGCGTCAGCTGACCCGAAGACCGACCGCCAGCGTCAGTTCAAGGACCCGGTGTGGCGATGCGAGATCCGGAAACAGCTCCCGCAGCTGCGACATCCGGTACCGGACGGTCTGGGGATGGACGAACAACGCCGCCGCCACCTCGTCCCGCCTGCCCTGGTGCAGCAGCCACGCCCGCAACGTCTCCTCCAGCCGCCGTGCGGTCGCGACAGGCAAGGTCCGCAACGGCGCGAGGGCTCGGGCACGCAGGTCTGCGAACGCGTCCACGTCGGCGCTCAGCACCAGCTCAGGCAGGTGGTCCTCGGTGTCGCGAATATCAGAGGAGAGGGAGCGCGCGCGTACGGCTCGTGCGTACGAGGCGGACGCACGAGTCCATGGCCGGGCCGGGCCGACCACGGCGGTGCGGCCGGTCAGCTGCCGCAGGAGATGTGATCGGTCGGCATCGGGGACGAGCAGCACACCGGTGGCATCCGGCAGATCGTCGAGGACGAGGGTGCTCGGGTCGAGTGCGCGGTAGGCAGGCCGGGCCTGGGCGGCGGGCAGCAGGACCGCGGTCAGCGAAACCGGAGGCTGCCACCCGGCCCGTTGAACAGAGGCCCGCAGCACGTCCGGGCTCGCGCCGGCGAGGAGGTCGCGGGCCAGGTGTTCCATGTGGCGCTCGTGGGCCCTGCCCCGGGCGGCCAGTTCGTCGGCGTGGCCCGCGGCGCTCGCGGCGGAGAGCTCGTCGATGTAGGCGAAGGTCAGCTCGGCGAACTTGGCGACCTCGGCGGCGGGCAGACCTGCGGGTACGGCACCCGCTGCCAGGTATCGCCAGGCCACGCGGGCGCCGACGCGGTAGGCGCTGAGTAGGGCGTCCATCGAACGGCCGTCGCGCACCTCGCCGCGGCCCAACTCGTAGGCTGCGTCACCGGCGTCGCCGCCTGTGGCGTTCCCGCTCGCGAGGTCCAGGTAGTGCCCCAGGGCGGTGCGGACGGCTCGGCGGATGGTGACGCCCATGTGGCCCGAAAGGGCGTTGGCGTAGGAAGGGACCTCGTCGATGATCGCCTGGACGACCTCGTCGGCGGTGGTCTTCAGCACGGCCCGAAGTGCGGTGACCGTCGTCTCGTCCAGGGCCAGTTCGCTGGCCTTCCGGATTGCATGGCTCACGTTTTGTTCCCTGCGAACAATTCAGCCGACCAGATTTACGTCCTGCGGTCAGGACTTTACGCCTTGAGGCGCAGCAAGCTGGAGTCATGACGAGTGCAGCCCTCCGCAGCAGGGCGTGGAAACTGCTGGAGATGGTCACGACGCCGCTGCTGCCGTCGGACTACCTCGACCTGGTCAGCCCACTGCGTGCGGGCGCTGACCTGCGTGGGCGCATCGAGGCCGTGCACCCCGAGACGGGTGACGCCGCGACTGTCGTGATCAGGCCGGGACGGGGCTGGCGCGGCCACACGGCCGGTCAGTACGTGCGGATCGGGGTCGACGTCGACGGGGTGCGCCTGTGGCGTGCCTACTCCATCACCTCGCCGACAAGCCGCCAGGACGGCCGCGTCACGATCACCGTGAAGGCGATCCCGGGCGGCAAGGTCAGCAACCACCTGGTCCGCAGGGCAAATCCGGGCACGCTGATCCAGCTCGACCAGCCGACCGGTGACTTCGTGCTGCCGCAGGCCAAGCCCGTCAAGGTGCTCTACCTGACGGCCGGCAGCGGCATCACGCCCGTGATGGGCATGCTGCGCGACATCGAGTTCGACGACGTCGTCATGGTCCACTGCGCGCCACAGCCGCAAGACGTGATCTTCCGCAACGAACTGCACGACCTGGTCGCGGACAAGAAGCTGCGGCTCACCGAGGTGCACACCGACACGGACGGCATGCTCGACATCGCCCGTCTCGACGAACTCGTGCCCGACTGGGCCGCGCGCGAGACCTGGGCTTGCGGGCCCGCGGGCCTGCTCGACGCCGCCGAAGAGCACTGGACCGAGCACGGCGTCCAAGAGCGCCTGCACACCGAACGCTTCCGCCCCAGCATCGTCGTCGCCGGCGACGGCGGCGGCGGCGAGGTCACGTTCAGCGCCACCGGCAAGACCGTCGACGCGGACGGCGCCACGCCGTTGCTGGACATCGGCGAGGAGGCCGGCGTGCTCATGCCCTCCGGGTGCCGCATGGGCATCTGCTTCGGCTGCATCACGCCGCTCAAGGCGGGCGCCGTCCGCGACCTGCGCACCGGCGAGATCACCGAGGCTGAGCCGGGCGTCCTCATCCAGACCTGCGTGTCCGCCGCGGCGGGCCCCTGCGACATCGAACGGTAGGAGCACCTTGACCGCCATCGACCCCACCGCCCACCTGACCGCGGAGCAGATCGAGGAGCTAGGCCGCGAGCTGGACGCGATCCGCGACGAGGTGATCGCCGGCCGCGGCGAGAAAGACGCCGCCTACATCCGTAAGGTCATCTCGGCGCAGCGCAAGCTCGAGCTGGTCAGCAGGGGCGTGCTGCTGTTCTCGATCTTCCCGCCCGCGTGGCTGCTCGGCACCGCCGGGCTGTCCGTGGCGAAGATCATGGACAACATGGAGATCGGCCACAACGTCCTGCACGGCCAGTGGGACTGGATGCGGGACCCGAAGATTCACTCCACCACCTGGGAGTGGGATCACGTCTCGCCGTCCGAGCAATGGAAGCACTCACACAACGAGCTGCACCACACGTACACCAACGTGATCGGCAAGGACAACGACCTCGGCTACGGCATCATGCGCGTCGACGAGGACCAGAAGTGGCACCCGTTCCACCTCGGCCAGCCGCTGTGGAACTTCATCAACGCCTGCTTCTTCGAGTACGGCATCGCAGCGTACGACCTGGAGCTCGGCAAGAACCTGCACAAGCGCCGCCGCAAGAACCCGGAGTTCCGCGCGCGGGCCAAGGCCGTGGGCCGCAAGATCCGCAAGCAGGTACTCAAGGACTACGTGATCCACCCGCTGCTGTCGGGCCCGTCGTTCCTCACCACGCTCGCCGCCACGTTCACCGCGAACCTGGTCCGCAACATCTGGTCCCACTCGGTGATCATGTGCGGGCACTTCCCCGAGGGCGTGCAGGTCTTCGAGCGCCGGTCGATCAAGGGCGAGACGCGCGGCCAGTGGTACCTGCGCCAGATGATGGGCTCGGCGAACATCAGCGGCAGCAAGGCCATGCACTTCATGACCGGGAACCTGTCGCACCAGATCGAGCACCACCTGTTCCCGGACCTGCCGAGCAACCGGTACGCCGAGGTCGCGGTGAAGGTGCGCGCGCTGTTCGAGAAGTACGAGCTGGAGTACGTCACCGGCCCGCTGCCCAAGCAGGTGTTCTCCGCGTGGCGCAAGGTCTTCCGGCTCTCGCTGCCGAACAAGAAGCCCAAGGTCAAAACGCCGGACCGCGAGCAGGAGCTCGTCGCCGCCTGATCCCCGGGTATTGGTTTCAGATCTCTCGGCCGTACCGGCGCAGCCCCACCCGGGCAGCTCTCCAAACAGTCTCGGCTTGTCGCGCACAGATCCGCGATCACGGCTCCGCCACCCGCGGCCAGGCCCCCGGCAAGGACGCGGCCGCGTTCAACTGGGTCGGCGACACCGTGTCCGAGTCGATCGTCCCCGCAGACGTGGCCTCCGCGATCTGGCGGGCCGCCGCGAAGATCCCCGGCGTCGTCCTCGTCAAGGACTCCGTCGACGCGGCCGGCCGGCACGGCGAAGCCGTCGCCCACGTCTCCAACGGCGAACTCACCGAGTACATCTTCGACCGCAACACCCACCTGTTCCTCGGCGAGCGCGGCTACCTCGTCAAGGACACCGCGATGGGCAAGGCCGGCATGCTCACCGGCACCAGCGCAGTCCTCTCCCGCGCCGTTGTGAACAAGATCGGTGACCTGCCCGCAGGCGCCCGCGCCTGACCCGTACACCGCCCAACCGCCCGGCCGCTGTCCACCACTCAGCAGCCGGGCGGACCCATCCCCCGACCACCTCGGCACCACACGGCCCTGCCCGGTGCTCGATCCCGCCGTTTCGCCGAGCAGGCAGGCGGGTGGTCTTGTATGCGAAGAACTGAGCGTGCCTGCTGTCCTGCCGGGGGGCAAGGTGGAACCGGTGAGAGATTGGGTGCGGGCGGTGCCCGCAGTCAGGAGAACGCTTGGAGGCAACGATGCCGGGTGCCCCGTTCGGGCTGACTGGGCTGCTCGCCGCAGCGGAGGACGCGGCGCCGGGGGCGTCTCTGGCAGTGGTGGCGCGCAATCTGCGCGACCGGTTCGGCGCGCGGGCGGTGTCGTTCCTGTTCGTCGATGTCGCCGGCCGACAGATGGTGCGGCTGGACGAGGGGAGCGCCTCGCAGTTCGGCCGCCACGCCAGTCGGATCCAGCTGGCCGGCAGCGCCTACGACCGAGTGCTGCTTGCCCAGGAGCTGGTGCAGGCCCCTGATGCCAGGCACGGGCAGCGGGTGCTCGCCCCGGTGACCCACCGCGGAGACACCATCGGCGTCCTGGAGTTGTCCCTGCCCCAGGTCAGCCGGGAGATCCTGGAAGAGGTCCGCGAGGCCGCACACGCGCTGGCGTACATCATCGTCACCGACCGCCGCTTCACCGACCTCTTCCGCTTGGGGCAGCGCGCCACCCCGCTCAGCCTGGCCGCCGAGATCCAGCGACAGCTCCTGCCCGACGCGCCTTCCTGCGAAGCCGCACAATTCGCGCTCGCCGCGTCCCTCGTGCCCGCCGAATCCGCCGCCGGGGACACCTACGACTACACCCTCGACCACGACATCCTGCACCTGTCCATCACCGACGCCATGGGCCACGACGTCAACGCCGCCCTCATGGCCACCCTCCTGGTCAACGCTTCGCGCGGCGCCCGCCGCGACGGCGCCGACCTGGCCGAACAGGCCCGCCGGATCCATCAGGCTCTCCTCGACCACGGCCACCACGCCCTCGCCACCGGCCAGCTCCTGCGCGTCGCCCTGGACGGAACCGGCGCACAGCTCGTCAATGCCGGACACCCCTGGCCGCTGCTCCTGCGCGACAGCGTGGTGAGCGAGGTGCGTCTGGACGTCGATGTGCTCTTCGGCGCGCCCCGAGGCACCCGCTACCACGTACAGGACCTCGACCTGCGCCCTGGCGACCGCCTCCTGCTCTACACCGACGGCATGCAGGAGCGACAGGCCGAGTCCGTCGACCTGCCGAGCCTGATCCGTAACACCGCCTCCGAACATCCCCGCGAGGTCGTGCGCGTCCTGGCAACGGCGGTCACCGACGCCTTCGACGGCCGCCTGGCCGACGACGCCACCGTGCTGTGCCTCGACTGGCACGGCCCCCACTACGACGGCCGCCACACCCACACTCGGGCCGGCCGATAGGCGCTGCCCCGTGCCCCGCAGGAGACGACCGGCGGGGAGGAAGGGCGTGCAGCAGTGGACGTGCGAGCAGGTCCTTGGGATCGAGCCCGCCGACGAAGGCGAGAAGCCGAAGCCGCGCACCAGCCAGGCGGAGAAGTGGGCCACCCGCCTCGCGGCCGCGACACAGTTCTTCAAGCGCGGGGGGCACTGAAAGTGCCGCGCAAAGCGCCGCGAACCCATTCGGCGGTTCGGAACGCACCATGCACTGGAACCTGCTGGGCGAAGGCGCCTCCGGCAGGACCCGCGTCGGCTACGTGCCCAGCCTGCGCTTGCTGACTGGACCGAGTCGTGCCGAGCCGCCTCTCATCGCTCAGCCGTCGGACTTCCTCCTCAAGTCGGCTCCGTTCGTCCCGCACGCCGGCTTGGAGTCCATCCCTTTTGATCGGGGTGGAACAAGCTGCCACGACCCGCTCACCCCAGCACGGGCTCACCTTGCTGGCTCCGGACGTCGGCTCGCACGTCATGACCCCCACCGCTTCCCCGGCCGCCCGGTGTCGACACCGTGTGTACACAAGGACGGTGGCCGCCGCGACCGGGTTTGAGCCGGGCACACGAACAGCGCCATGATGGGGCCCGTCGAACAGCCCCGGTGCGGTGGGAGTAACAGATGCGGCCAGACGGGAAGACGGCCCCGTCCGATCTCCAGCTGAAGATCGTGCTGCACGGCACGAGACCGCCCCTGTGGCGGCGCCTCGTGCTGCCGTCCGACACCTCGCTCGGGACGCTGCACGACGCCATCCAGGTCGCCTTCGGATGGCACGGTGGCCACCTGCATCTCTTCACCGACGGGTCCGGCCGGGGGTACGGCAATGCGGCCAGGCTCACCGACATCGATCTCGGCTTCGGCCGCGGGGTCGGCGACGAGGACGCCACCGCGCTCGGCGACGTGCTGGCCGAGGAGGGAGCACGGCTGCGCTACGTCTACGACTTCGGCGACGACTGGGAGCACGGGATCACGCTGGAGAAGACACTGCCGCGCCCGGTCCGCGCGGAGCGGACGGTGCGCTGCGTCGGCGGGCGCCGCGCCGATGTACCGGCCGAGGACATCGGCGGCGTGTCGGGGCTGGCCGAGGTACTGGAGTTCCTCGACACCCCGGACGGAGCCGGGGATGGCCCGTACGGTGAGCTGGTCGCCGAGCTGCGGGCGGCCGGTTACGACCCGGCGGCCTTCGACCGGGACGGGATCACCGCGCGCCTGGCCCAGTTGACGCCGGACACGGTGTCCGGCAAAGCGAAGCCGCCAGCCGGTGATCGGGCCGGGCGCGGCGGTGTCCGTCGGCTGGCCGCCGAGGACGTGGCCTTGTGTACCTGCGGGCAGTGCGGGGTGGGCGATCCGGTCGATGCCGGAGTCGACGGACCGGCCGAGGATGTGCCGGTGCTGCGCCCGGTGACCCTGGCTCCGCAGGAGGACCTTGTCGCTGCCGTGCGAGGTGTTCCGCTCTTCGACGCGGCGCTGCGGCTCGCCGCCTGGTGCCACGAGGGACGGCAGGTCACCGCCGGCCGGGTGCTGCGGCCCGCGCTCGCCCGTGAGGCCGTCGAGGAGCTCCAGCTGTGGAAGCTGGCCGACGACGACTCGCCGTATGCGGATGCCGTCGCGCGCGCTCGCGCGTTGAAGTCGGTGCGCAGTGCCAAGGACGTGGCCGTTCTCGACGATCCGTGGTGGCTCGCCGTGGACGGCGAAATGATCACGATCAGCGGGGGCCGCGCGTGGGGTGGCGCGGCAACCGACTTCGCCGGTGAGGGGCTTCTGGCGTTCTGGGCCGCCACGATGGACGATCTGCTGGAGGAGGTCGGTGAGACGGGGGTGTTGGACGGGTGGCACGGTGAGCTGGGCGAGCTGACCGCCCAGATCGCCGACGGACTGGTCGGTCTGCTGTACGACGCCCCGGACGACGCCTGGGTGGATGTCGACGAGCTGCGTGCGCAGGCCCGCGAGGCGGGCGAGAACGGGCCGGCGTTCGATCTCTTCCAGGCGCTGTTCGCGGCGTCCTTCCAGGAGCTCGGGGAAGGGCTCGCCCTGCTGGGCGCGGTGGAGTGCGAGCCCGGTGACGGCGACGATTCGGCGGAATCTCTGCGCACACTCCTGAACGCCATGGGCGGGCAGGAACTGGGCGGCGGTTCGGGAACCTCGTCGGCGGCGTCGGACCGGTCGTGGGAGGACAGGCGGGGGCACCGCATGCGGCTCACCCCACTCGGCCGCTACGGACTCCGCGCCTACCTGATGGAGTGCGGTGTGCCCGCCCCCCTGCTCGGTGAGTACGCCGAAGCGGACGCCGGCTCTCTGCTCCAGGGACTCCTGGGCTACTCCCCCGAGGAGATGCGCCGGGAAGTCGAAGGGTGGCTGGAACACCGCTCGGCGGCCGATGCCGCGGTAGGGCTGCTCGACGCATGCGCGGGAGCCGGCCACGAGGCGGCGGCGAAGCGCGCCGTGGCCCAACCGGTGCTGGCCGATCTCGACGAGCCCCGGGCACTGCGCGTGCTGCGCAAGGCAGCGGACTCCGACGTCGAGGGGTGCCGACAGGTGGCCGCCGCGACCCTCGGCGCGCGCCTTGGGGCAGAAGCACCCAGCAGCCCGGCGCGAGCCGAGGAGGCCGGACTGTGGCTACTCATCGACGGGCTGTCGGTCCTCGCCGGTGCGGGGGAGACCGAGGAGCTGGTCCGGGGCTTCCTGGAGAACTGGAACACGGCGCCGGAGGCGCTCGAACAGCGGGTGGACGACCTGTGGCGAGTGGAGCACCCGGCCACCGCCCACGTACTCGCCGAACTGGGTGAGGGCCTGCGCGGCGTCGACAGGCGGCTGGCCAAACGCATGCGTACCGCGGCCAACAAGGCCCACTCCCGCCGGTGACAGCAGGGTCGGAACCCACTGGTGGACGAAGGCGCGGTGAAGACCGCCTGGATGACGGTGAGGCGCAAGAGTGGCACGAGTCTTCGTACGGGAGCAGGGCACGGGCATGAGGAGCGTGCCGCCATTGGCCGCACCGGAATCGGCTGCCTGGGCGCGGAGTCTGCTCAACGACGGCTGGGCGGCGGTGTTCCTGCCCGGCGAGCCTGCCCGCCTCGGCCGATTGCTGCTCTGGCAGCCCGCCGGGTCAGCCGCCGAGAGCATGGCACCCGCGGGCATCGAGACCGAGGCGGCGGAGCTCGTACTGCCGCACGGCCGCTCGGTCGGACGGCGCAAGGTGGAGGGTTACGCGTTGCCTGTCGCCCTCGCTGTGGCCGCGCTGTCCGGGGCACAGCCGCCGCATCCGTCCGCCGACGCCTGGCAGGCCGCCGCCCGCTTCGCGCTCCGGCTGCTCGCCGACGGCCGTCTCCACCCGGCCCTCACCCCCGCCGGCTACGACACCTGGCAGGCGGGCCCTTTCACCGCCGCCCAGCGTCGGACGCTGGACGCCCTCGCCGCCGCCTTCCCGCCCCACGGCCACTGCCTGCCGGAATCGGGTCCCGCCCCGCTGCGGATCACTGAACCGGGTGCACTGGTACGCCGGTTCTGCGACGCGGTCGCCGACGACCTGGTCCGCACTCCTGCCGCTCCGCTCGCCATGGGAGCCCTGCCGTACGCCTGGCGCGAGACGCGTGCCGTGCCCGCCCTGCACGAGTGGGCCGAGGAGACCGCCGCCGCGTTCACCGCCGACGTCAGGATCTCTCTGCGGGTCGACGTACCCGATGGACGCCGCAGGCAGTTCCGGGCTGTCCTCCAGCTGCACACCGCTGCGGATCCGGCGCTCGTCGTGGAGGCCGCACAGCTGTGGAGCGAGCCGGCCGCGACCGAGCGCCTGCTCGGCCCGCGCGCCGAAACCGAGACGCTGCTCGCACTGCGCCGCGGCGCCCACGTCTGGCCACCGCTCGACCGGCTGCTGAAGGACGCCGCTCCGGACCAGGTGCGGCTGACCGACGACGAGGCGTTCGACCTGCTGGGCGACGCCACCGACACGCTGCGCGCCGCCGGTATCGACGTGCACTGGCCGCGCGAGTTGGTCAAGGCACTCACCGCGACCGCGGAGATCGGGCAACGCACCGCGCCCGGCTCCAGCGCCGGCGGCATGCTCGACGCCGACACCCTCCTCGACTTCCGCTGGCAGCTCTCGCTCGGCGGCGAGCCGATCACCGAGGCCGAGATGGACGCCCTCGCCGAGACGCGCCGCCCCCTCGTCCGTCTGCGCGACCAGTGGGTGGTCGCCGACCCGAAGCTGGTGGCCCGCGCCCGGCGCCGCCGGATGGAACCGCTCACTCCCATGGAGGCACTGGGCGCCGCGCTGATCGGCGAGATGGAGCAGGACGGGGAGACTCTTCGCTGCGCGGCGGTGGGAGCGCTCGGCGACCTCGTCACTCGTATCCGCGACCCCGAATCCCGCACCCCCGCCCCGCAGCCCGCCGCTCTGAAGGCCACTCTGCGCGACTACCAGAAGCGGGGCCTGACCTGGCTGGCCGAGATGTGTGAGCTCGGTCTCGGCGGCTGTCTCGCCGACGACATGGGCCTGGGCAAGACCATCACCCTGCTCGCTCTGCACCTGCACCGCCAGACCGAACCGGCCACCGCTGGCCCCATGCTCGTCGTCTGCCCCACCTCCCTGCTCGGCAACTGGCAGCGCGAGGCCGCCCGGTTCGCGCCGTCCACCCCCGTGCGCCGCTACCACGGCGGTGACCGCCACCTCGAAGACCTGGCCGACGACGAGATCGTCCTGGTCACCTACGGAGTACTGCGCCGCGACCGCGAAGCCCTCGCCGAGAACGTCTGGTCACTGGTCGCCGCCGACGAGGCCCAGCACGTCAAGAACCCCTACGCCGTCACCGCCCGCGAGCTGCGCGCCCTGCCCGCCCGCGCCCGCGTCGCCCTGACCGGCACCCCCGTGGAGAACAACCTCTCCGAACTGTGGGCGCTCCTCGACTGGACCACCCCCGGACTCCTCGGCCCCCTCTCCGCCTTCCGAGACCGCCACGCCCGCGCGATCGAGTCGGGCGAAGACCCGCAGGCCGCCGAACGGCTGTCCCGTCTGGTCCGCCCGTTCCTGCTGCGCCGCAAAAAGTCCGACCCAGGCATCGCGCCCGAACTGCCCGCCAAGACGGAGACCGACCGCGTCGTGCCGCTGACCGCCGAGCAGGCAAGCCTGTACGAGGCGGTGGTCCGCGAAACCATGGCGAAGATCGCCGAAGCCGAGGGCATCGCCCGCCGCGGCCTGATTCTGAAGCTCCTCACCGCGCTCAAGCAGATCTGCAACCACCCCGCCCAGTACCTGCGCCAGTCCACACCCCTGCACGGCCGCTCCGGCAAACTGGCGCTTCTGGACGAACTGGTCGACACCATCACCGCCGAAGGCGAGTCGGTGCTCGTCTTCACCCAGTACAAGCAGATGGCGACCCTGCTGGAGAAGCACCTCACAGAACGAGGCGTCCCCACCCTCTTCCTGCACGGCGGCACGTCCGTCACCGCGCGCGAGGAGATGGTGGAACGCTTCCAGCGCGGTGAAGTACCGGTGTTCCTGCTCTCCCTGAAGGCCGCGGGCACCGGCCTCAACCTCACCCGCGCCACCCATGTCGTGCACTATGACCGCTGGTGGAACCCGGCCGTCGAGGACCAGGCCACCGACCGTGCCTACCGCATCGGCCAGGACGGGCCCGTCCAGGTCCACAAACTCCTCGCGGAGGGGACCGTGGAGGACAAGGTGGCGAGGCTTCTCGAATCCAAGCGCGCGCTCGCCGACGCCGTCGTCGGCTCCGGCGAGGCCGCTCTGACCGAACTGTCCCACGACGACCTCGCCGAACTGGTCGCCCTGGGGAGGCAGTCATGAGCCCCTCGACCCCCGGCCCGCGCCGCGTACCCACCCGCGGCAAGCGTGCCTTCGCCGCGACCTGGTGGGGCCAGGCATGGGTGACGGCCCTGGAGGACTCCACCCTGGACTCGGGGCGCCTGTCCCGCGGACGTACCTACGCCCGCCAGGGCATGGTCGGTTCCGTCACCGTCGCCCCCGGCCAGGTCAAAGCCGCCGTCCAGGGCAGCAGGCCCCGCCCCTACCGCTCCGCCGTCCACCTGCCCGTCCTCACCGACGCCCAGTGGGACACCCTCCTCGACGCCATCGCGGCCCGAGCCGGGCACCTCGCGGCGCTCCTCGACGGCGAGATGCCCGCCGAACTCGTCGACGACGCGGGCCAGGCAGGTGTCCCCCTGCTCCCGCAGCCCACCGAACTCGACCCCGAATGCTCCTGCCCCGACTGGGGCTACCCCTGCAAACACGCCGCCGCGCTCTGCTACGCCATCGCCGCCACCATCGACGCCGACCCCTTCGTGGTGTTCGCCCTGCGCGGCCGCGTACGGGAGGAGGTCCTGGCCCAGCTGCGCGCCCGCCGTACGGCCGCCCAGGCGCCCTCCACACCACCGGCCCGAGCGGGGCTCCCGGCCGTAAGCGCCTACGCGGCCTGGGCCGCCCTGGCCGAACACACTCCGCCTCTTCCCGACCTCCCCGAACCGGCCCCCCACACCGCCGCACTGCCCGCCGCCCCGCCGCCCGGCACCGGGCTGTCCACTGCGGACCTCGAACGCCTCATGGCGGATACCGCCACACGCGCCGCCCAGCTGCTCACCGGCGACACCACCAGCCTGCACCTGTCCCAGCACGAGGACGCGGCGCGGATCGCCGCGAGCAACTGCGGACCCGACTGGTTCCACCACCTCATCCAGAACACCGGTGCCAAACCGACCGCGTTCGCCCGCCTCACCCGCGCCTGGCGGTATGGCGGCCCGATCGGCATCACCGTCGCCGAACAGCCCCGCACCCCCGACCCGGCAGCGATGACAGGCGCCCGCACCGCCCTGACCGAGGCCCTCACCGAAATGACCACCACCCCGGTCGCCCTCAGGGCCTGGCGCAACCGCCTCACCCTCACCGACCACGGCATCCAACTGCGCCTGGGCCCCGACACCCGCTGGTACCCCTACCTCCAGGATGACGACGGCGACTGGTGGCCGGCAGCGCCGGTCGACCCCGACCCGGTCGCGGCGCTCACCTCCGTGTGGCAGACCGGGAGGTGACACGTACGACAGACCCGTGAACCCGCCGGCTCAGCCCACATGCCACGTCTCCCCACTTCCGTCACCCGTACCGTTCACCAAGGAGCTCATGCCCCTTGACGACACCTGTCCGGGGGGTGCATCACTTTGGGAGTGGGCTCCGGAGCAGAGCGCTTCAACGCCATGGCCTTGGGATGCCGCGAGCCGTTTGAGAAGCGCGCTGCCGTTCGTCCAGGGCGGACCACCGAGGCACGAGCGTCAGCCCACACCGCTGCCCCGCACTCTGCAACCCGAAAGCCACCTGACACGCCATCAGAACGAGCGTCACGTGAGCGTCGAAACTGCCGTGCGCCGTCCCGGCGAAGGTGGTGGCACGACGTTTCGCCCACCACGCCACTGGCCGAAACCGCAGGTCAGCGATCGAACGCACCTTCGGTGCGCGCCGGCGGCGTGGTAAATCCCGTGGTGCGTGCTGGAGGTGCTTCCGTCTCCCCCTGACGTGGGCGGATGCGGCCATGGTCTCTCCCCGGGGTGGACCTCGAAGACGGTGCCGTCCCGGGTGCCATTCAGGGCGATGCCGGAAACAATGTGCAGGGTCTGGGCCAGGGCGTGGGAGTGCCAGTCGGTGCGGGCGCCCGGCGAGAAGCGGACCAGTTTGGCGCGCATCCGGGACGGCTCCTGGCCGACCACGATAGCCCGAGTGCCGTCAGCGGTACGAGGGTGAGTGCGGCAGCCACCGTGCCGACCAGCGGTGGCCCTGCCTGCCGCGGATGTTGCACGCTCGAGCTACTGCATGCTGGCTGAACGCACGAATCTGATCCATTTCGGGCCCTTGAGTAATCGTCAATACCTGTGGATCAGTTTCGGGTGGGCTGATCGCAACGAGTTCGACCTCGAAGCCGTCGTCGTTCTCCAGGTAGGCGGCGTAGTGCTGTCCGCCGCCGGCGTGCGGGTGCAGTTCGGGGAACATCAGGCGCCAGCCATGCTGGGCGGCCTCGACGGCCACCTTCTCGACAGCAGCGGCGTCCTCGACGTGGAACGCGAGGTGGTTCAGACCGGGGCGATGGCGGTCGTGCCGGTCGGCGGTGAGGGCCGGAGACTGTTCGAGGACGAGGTAGGTCGGCCCGAGCAGCCAGCTGCGGCCAGCGGCCCAACTCTGGGAGATGGTGTAGCCCAGCGTCGCCAGCAGCCAGCCGAGCGAGGCGAGTGCGCGGTCGAGGTCGGGCACCCAGATCTCAACGTGATGCAACGCTCCTGCGGTCCTTGTCCGGCGCTCCCCCAGGTGCGGCATGGGCGCGGGGCAGCAGCGGAAACGGCGTTTCGGGGCGCTCTCGTCACTGCTCCCAGGCTTTCGTCCGGTCAGAGCGGTTGCGGGGATGCCCAGTTCGGCAGCGCGCCGGGGTACACGCGTTCGTAGGCCGTGTTGTAGGTGCTGGCGAGTGCGGGGTCATCGAGCAGCCACGGCGCGGGGGCCGGCGGGCGGCTACGCCCGCCTCAGCGGCGGGTCGGGGCGCATCAGCACAGGGACCGGAACGGCAGATCGGGCAGGTATTGCTGCCATTGCTGCGGTGTAAGGGCGCTGTGGGTGGTGACGCAGATCCGTTGGACGGCTACCCCGACGCTGACGCGCGTCAGCTGAAGGGTGCGGTCGTCGGCGACGGTTGCCAGGACACGCCCGTCTGGGCTGAACGCCGTGTCGTTGACGGGTCCGCCGTGACCGGTCAGGGCCGAGCCGATGGCGGTGGCATGTTCCGGATGAGATACGTCCCACAGGCGCACGGTCCGGTCGTCGCCACCGGTGGCCAGGACACGTCCGTCCGGGCTGAAGGTGAGGGCGTCGACGAAGCTGGAATGGCCGGTGAGCGGCTGGCCCGCCCGTGCGAAGTGGGCAGGGTCGGTGACGTTCCACAGCCGTACGGTGTGGTCGGCGCTCGCAGTGGCGAGGGTATGCCCGTCCGGGCTGAAGGCTGCGGCGCGAATGCCGCCGCTGTCGGTCTGTACGGCCGGCCGGAACAGCCGGGGCTGTGCCGGATTCGACGTGTTCCACAGACGTAGCGTGTCATCGGAGCCCGCGCTGGCCAGAACGTGTCCGTCCGGGCTGAACGCCAGCGCCTCGACGCTGTCGGTGTGGCCCTGCAGGACGCCCAGAGCACGAGCACGCCCCGGATCGGTGACGTTCCACAGCCGTATGGTGTGGTCGGCGCTCGCGGTGGCCAGCACGCGGCCGTTCGGGCTGAACACCACGCGCATGACCGGGCCCTTGTGCCCGCCCATCACCCGCAGGCGCCTGGCTCGACGGGGGTCGGCGACGTCCCACAGGCGCACGGCGCCGTCGGCTCCGGACGTGGCCAGCACGCGGCCGTTCGGGCTGAAGTCCACGCTGGAGACGGTGCCTTCAGTGCCCGCCAGCGCAGCCAGTGCTCTGGGAAGCGCGGGATCGGTGACATCCCAGAGCTTCGTGCCCTGGTCGCTGCCCCCGGTGGCCAGAAGATGACCACAGGGGCTGAAGGCGACGGCGTCGAGGGGACCTGGGGTAGCCAGACGAGTACCGGGAAGATGCCACAGTCGTACCGTGTGATCACGGGAGGCACTGGCGAGCGTACGGCCGTCCGGGCTGAAGGCCAGCCAGTAGACGTAGTCGGTGTGACCGGTCAGCGGTTCGCCGAGGGCCGATGGATGCTGGGGGTCGGTGACGTTCCACAGCCGTATGGTGTGGTCGGCTCCGGCGGTGGCGAGGGTCTTTCCGTCGGGGCTGAACGCCACGGCGTACACGGAGTCGGTGTGGCCGGTCAGCGCAGGGCCCAGTGGGGTGGCGTGCGTGGGGCGGGACACGTCCCAAAGGCGTACGGTGTGGTCATTGCTGACACTGGCGAGCGTGCGGCCGTCAGGGCTGAAGGCGACCGCGTAGACCGTGTCCTTGTGGCCCCTCATCGGAGAGCCGAGAGGCTTGGGCTCGGCCGGGTCCGCGATGTCCCAAAGGTGGATGGTGTGGTCGTGGCCGGCGCTGGCGAGCACGCGCCCTCTAGGGCTGAACGTTGCCGAGGCGACCGCCCCTACATGTCCGGTCACGGCGTGACCGATGGGCGTGGCGTGCGCGGGGTCGGACACGTTCCACAGCCGTAGCGTGTGGTCGTAGCTCGCGGTGGCGAGGATCCGGCCGTCGGCGCTGAACGACACGGAGAACACGTAACTGGTGTGCCCCCTCAAGGGCGGGCCCCACACTGCGGGATGAGCGGGATTGGTGACGTTCCACAACCGTACCGCCCGGTCGCGGCCCGCGGCCGCCAGAGTGCGGCCGTCGGGGCTGAAGGCCAACCAGTACACCCAGCCGATGTGGTCCCTGAGGGGTTTGCCGAGTGCTCTGGGGCGGGCGGAGTCGCTGACGTCCCACAGGTGCACGGTGCCGTCGGTACCCGCGGTGGCCAGGGTGCGCCGGTCAGGACTGTACGCCACGGCGAAAACGGTCTCGGTGTGGCCGGTCAACGTGGTCGCGAGGGGCGTGTTCTCGGTGCTGAGGAGCCTGGTGTAGAGCTCGGGTGAGGGCCGCAGCCGGTAGGCGGCCAGGCTGAGACGTGCGGCCAGCGAGCTGTCGTTGCTCTCCACCTGCTCGGACCGGGCCGTGATCTCGCGGGATATGGCGACATCACGCTCCGCCCGTGCGGCGCCGCGCTGCTGGAACGCGACGACGGCGGCCGTTGAGGCCAGGACCGCCAGGACGGCCAGTACGGCGACTGCTGCTCGGCGCAGGTGACCGGCCCGGCGTTGCTGCCGGAGGGACGCCGTCAGGAAGTCCTGGACTCGTTCGCTGAGAAGGAGGTCGCCGCGGTGACGTTCGGCCCATTCGGCAGCTGTGGCCAGCTGACCGCCGCGGTGGAGCAGGCCCGGATCCTTGTGCTCGCGCTCCCAGGTGGTTGCGGCTTCCGCCAACCGCTGGTGGGTGAGCAGTCCTGCCCGGTCCTCGTTCAGCCAGCCGGCCAGCCGCGGCCACGCTTGGAGCAGAGCCTCGTGGGTGATCTCGACGGTGCCGGTGTCCAGTGTGACGAGGCGGGCCTGGGCCAGCGCGTCCAGAACGGCCTGGGTGCCGGGGTGAACGAGGGCGTCCAATTCGGCGCGCGCCACGCGTCGTTTGGTGTCGTCAGCCCCCTCGCCGAGGGCGACGAGCCGCAGGAAGACGGCGCGGGCCAGGTGCTGTTGGGAAAACGTCAGGCTGGCGAAGACGGTTTCGGCTGTCTGCGCGAGAGCATGTCGGATGCCGCCGGCGGCTTCGTAACCGGCCAGGGTGAGGGTGTTGCCGCGTCGGCGCCGCCAGGTCTCGCGCAAGGCGTGCGAGACCAGCGGCAGGGCGTTGGGCTGGCCGGTGGCATCGGCGACAACGCGGGCCAGCAGCGGGGTTTCGACCGTGCAATCGGCCTGTACGGCGGGTTGGCTGATGGCCCGGCGCAGTTCGTCGGTGGTCATCGGGCCGACGAGCAACTGCGTGTCGCGCAGCGCCTCGACAAGCTCCGGGTGTTCGGAGCAGCGGGCGTAGAAGTCGGCCCGGACGCCGATCACGACGCGGGTGCGGCTGTTGGCAGCCTGGGCTGCGGTGGTCAGTGCCTCGATGAATGCGGCCCGTTCCCGTGTGCTGGTGCAGAGGGTGAAGGTCTCCTCGAACTGGTCGACGATCAATAGGAGTTCGCTGTCCTCGGGCCGGTCGGCGAGGATCTGCAGAACGGTCATGTGCAGGGCGCGGGGCTTTTCCTGTAGCTCCTCGGACAGGGCGGTGGCTGATCCGCCGCTCAACGCGGCCAGTCGTGCGGCGCACTCCTCCAGCGGATGGGGGCCCGGGACGAGCAGTACTGTGCGCCATTCGCCTTTCCCTGTTGTGATGGCATCGGCCCTGGGCAGCAGGCCGGCCCGCAACAGGGACGACTTGCCCGAGCCGGAGGCTCCGAACACCGCGAGGAAGCGATGGTCACGGACGCGGGTGACCAGATCGTCGGTCAGGCGTTCGCGTCCGAAGAACCGTTCGGCGTCTTGCGGCTGAAACGCCGCGAGCCCCGCGTAGGGGCTCCGGCGTTCGTCGTCCAGGGAATCGAGCGCCTCGGCCGGTGCCTCGGCCGCCAATTCCGCGGCGGTCGACCGCCACCGCGTCTCCCACTCGGCCGGATCACCGTCACAGGCCCGTACGTAAGCGAGGGCGACAGCCAGGCTCGGGAGTCTGCGCCCCGCGGCGGCGTCCGCGAGGGTCGTGGACGAGTAGTGCGCCCGACGGGCCAACTCACGGTAGGGCGGACTTCCCGCCTCGGCCCGTAATCGCCGCAGGTCTGCCGCAAAGGCGGTCAGCAGGCCATCGTCGTCCGCCAACGGACGCTCGGCTCGCGGCACCCATACCTCCCCGAGATCAACAGATCCGGCTCATTGTCCGGAGCTTGTTGTCCGGCATCCAACTCCCGATTCCGGACAACAAAACAGCAGTACAAACAAGGGCAGCAGCCTACTGCGGTCTTCGCTCCGCCGACTCACCTCGGTCTGTCGGACGGCCGGACGCCAGCAGGATCCGGAACAGGATCTGAACCAGGGAGAAGGGTC
This sequence comes from Streptomyces sp. RPA4-2, assembly GCF_012273515.2. Classification (NCBI taxonomy): domain Bacteria; kingdom Bacillati; phylum Actinomycetota; class Actinomycetes; order Kitasatosporales; family Streptomycetaceae; genus Streptomyces; species Streptomyces sp. RPA4-2. The sequence goes on along the minus strand of NZ_CP050975.2, from coordinate 8,957,618 downwards.
ACCGATGACGAAGCTCGTCGCTGTCACGTCTGGTGTGCTCACCACGGCGCCGGCAGCCGCGACGTCAGGCGCAGGCGCGGCCGGCGCGAACACGCGTGGAGCAGCGGGTGCGAGCGTCGCTTCCTTGCCTCCAAGCAGGCCTGGAGGCAGGGAACGAGCTCCAATGCCGCTGTCGCCCTCGCCGTGGTCACCCTCGGCCTGAGTGCCGAACAGGCCGGGGGGAGCAGCGCTGGGCTCACAACAACGTCTGCGGCTACAACGGCCCGTACGACGGGCTGCTGGGCGCAGAGAGCGACAGCGGACCGATCGACGGAAGGATGTCTCATGGGAAACGCACAAAGGGCGAGGCCTATGCCCAGGAAGCTCGCCATCGGTTCCTTCCTGGGCGCCGCAGCACTCGTCCTGACCGCGCTGGCGGTGGCAGACACCGCCGAAGCCGCAGATTGCCCCTCCGGGGCGCTGTGTTCCTACACCTCGACGTACGAATCCGGGTCACGCGGCGCGATCTACGGGGACAACACGGACCTCACCGGCTTCTCCCAGTTCCGTGGGGCCGAGTCTCTGTGGAACGCCGGTACCTCCTGCAATGTACGGGTCTACAGCGAGCGCAACTACACGGGCCACTACTGGACATTGGCCCGCGGCACGGGCATGTACTCGCTTAACGACGTGGCCAACAACCCGGAATGGGGAACGGCTTTGTACCACCACGTCTACTCAGACAACTGGTGCGTATGAGGCGAGCCCCGGCACGGCTCGCGGAGATCGTCGTCACCGCCGCGGCGTTCACGACTGGCTGTTCGTTCTCGGGTAGCGGCGACCGAGGGCAAGTCCCGTTCGACCCGCGACCGCTGTCCGCCGCCCTCGTCACCTCCGTGGCGGACACCGCTCGTTTGCGGGAGCAAGAGGAGTCCGCCGTCGCTGGTTGCATGGCACGCCGCGGATTCAGGTACGAGCCGGAGCGAACAACGGTGAGCGAGCGTGCGGTGACCACCAATCCGTACGGTCTGCTACGCAAGGAGCAGGCACGCCAGGACGGTTACGGCGTAGTGGGCGAGATTATCGGCGGGACGGGCAACCATGCTCCGCCGGCCGCTCACCACTCCACTGGCTGGACAAAGGCGCTGGAAGGCACGCACGTAGAGAAATTCACTCTTTCGACCGGAGTGGTTCTGACCTACCGGCCCGACGGGTGCGCTTACCAGGGCCGCGAAGCGGCCTACGGGCCGGGCTGGAACCGGCTTGAGAATGAACTGGAAGGTTTGCAGGCGGCTGTGATGGACCAGGCCGAAAAAGACGGCCGATATGTCAGCGCGCTGGCCAAATGGTCCTCATGCATGCGGAAGTCAGGCTACGTGTACGACGATCTGCAGGCACCGAGAAAAGAGCTTGCCCGCGACGTAGAGTCGACCGACGGCAGCGACAGAGCACTACGCAGCCTCGGCGGTGAAGAGTTGCGCATCGCATCCGACGATTACGTCTGCGAGCGCAGGGCACGGCTTCACGAAGCGGTGTACGAAGCCCAACGGTACGCGGAAAAATCCGCGCTCAACGACTCGACCCGAGCCGACCTTCGGCGCTACCAGATGTTGAAGCGGAAGGCATTAGGAACGCCAAATAGAAGTACCTCCACCGGCCCAGAGTGAAGGAAATGCACAACAGCGTCTACCGCAAGCACGTCACGCTGGAATGATTTCCCTGCCCTGAGTCCCGACAGGGGCGGCGCGCCCAGCGGGGCGGATTCACGACACACGTGCGTACGTGCCGGACTGTTCCCAGTGCAACTAGCCGCCCCATGCACGACCTCGGATGACGAACCCCAAGAGCAGCGCTACCTGATCACGGTGCAATCCCGTCAAGAACCCGTCGGGAGGCTTCCGCAGGAAGTCCCCGACGTCCAGCCGGCCCGGTGGCGCTTGGCCCTCGCGCAGGGCGTCGACCTTGGCGACGCGCGACGGCCCTGACGCTGGTCAGCGCGCCTCCACACTTTCGGCCGGCTGACAAAGGGTGTCACCCGACACCTCACGCAAGGTGATCCCATTTTTCGGGTCCGCCTGAGGCACCGAACAGATCTGACCAGAGGAGAGAGATGCTGATCCGCTCACGCCTGGCACGGTTTACCGCAACGGCCGTCGTCGCCGTCGGGGCAATGACCGCCTCGACCGCAGTTCCGGCGTCGGCAGCGCCGGCTGCCTTCCCCATCGACAAAACCGAATGCCCCAGCCACTACTTCTGCGCCTGGCACGTTCAGGACAATTCCTACTCGCAGATGTGCAAGTGGAAGGACCCGGTTCCCTCCTGGTTCAACTGCTCATGGGTGGCGGACGGTAAGTTCACCTACGCCGTCTACAACAACGGCACCTCGGGGGCGGGAGTGACGATGTACCGGGAGGTCGGCTACGTCAGCGCCATTGGCGGCTGCGTCTCGAAGGGCGAGTTTGTCCATCTCGCGAACAACTACAGCCCTCATTCGTCCAAGTGGGACTGCTGACCCGTTCGACTGGTTCCAGCAGACCTTCCGCACCCGCGGGCCCGTCATCGCGCTGCCGTGTACGGCGGCCAGCAACGCGGGCAGCCTCTGCCCTCGCCCGGCCATACGGTGAGGGTGGAGGATTCCGTAAGGTGTGTGGGGCGGGGCGGGACGCGGTCAGCCGCGCAGCGCGGAGGCGAGGATGCCGGGCACTTTCCACACGCTCGGTGCGGCGGTGAAGCGTGTGACTCGTTCGACGGTGGTCAGTGCGGTGCGGTTGGTGACGAAGTACGGCGGACGCGGGGACAGCGAGGGATCGCCCGTGAGCAGACCGCGTGGAGCGGGTGTGAAGGGGGCACGCAGTACGGTCTTTTCGATGTTCTCGAGCATGAACGCGTTGTGCACGAACCCGGTGCCGCTGCCGATGTCCTGGCGGGTGTGGCCGGGGAAGGCGCCCCAGGGGGTGAAGCCGAGCAGGAAGCCCACCCCGGACCAGCAGTTGACGCCCAGGGTGCCGTAGCGCAGGCCGGCGATGGCCGTCTGCACCGTCGGCCCGTCGGTCTTCTCGGTCCTGGGGTGGACGATCAGGGTGGCGCCGAGGGTTCCGGGGAGGGTGTTGTTGGAGAAGTCGACGGCGTGCCGCAGGAATTCGGCCGTGGTCGCGCCGGGCAGTCGTACGACGCCCAGGGCGCTTCCGAAGACCTCCTCGGTGATCAGGACGTCGTCGTGCTCGGTGATGTCGGGGACCAAGAGCCGGGAGCCGTCGCCGTGGGTCTCCGCCTGTGGGTGGGCGGCGAGAACGGCGGCCAGGCGGCGGTCGGTGCCGGGGTAGTAGTCGGCACGTGCAGGCAGCTCGCGCAGTACCCGCCGGATCTCGTCCAGGAGCCGCTCGGTGCTGTCCCAGTCACGCGGCACGACCAGGACCTGGCTGGCGATGCAATTGTGGCCGGAGTTGTTCATCTTGCTGGTGACGATGTGCTCGGCCTGGAAGCGGAAGTCGGCGTCGCTCCACGGCCCGGGCGCCACGATGCACGGGCTGACACCGCCCAGTTCACTGCTGAAGGGCTTGGTGACCAGGGGCTGGTCGGCGCGTCGGCGCCGTTCTGCGGCCTCGTCGGTGCCCCAGACGATGGCGTCGTGGGTTCGGTCGCTGCCGGTGACGTGGATGGCGTCGATGCCCTCGTGGCGGGTGAGGTAACCGCCTTCGGCCGCGCCGCCGTCGACGAACCGGACCCAGCCGCGTGCGACGAAATCGGTGAAGATGCGCTCGAAGTGGGGGCGCAGATAGGCGTTGACCGGGTTCAGTTTGGCGATGACGACCTGGCCCTCGACGTAGAGCTTGTGCAGGACGTCGAGCGCGGTGATGGCGGCGACATTTCCGGCGCCGAGCACCAGGGCCACGGCGGGGCGTCCAGGCCGGCCCCGGTACTCGCCCGCGGCGCGGTCGCGTACCTGCTCGGCGGTGGTACCGGGGCTCATCCACACCTGGGCCGTGAAGCCGTTGAGCAGCAGCCGGTCCCAGCCGGTGGCGGGGAAGACGCCGACCTTGGTGCGGCCGTCCTCCTCGCGCACGGCACTGGGGTCGACGGGGCCCTCGCCACGGGCGATGCGTCGCAGTACGTGGAGATAGGCTGCGGCGTTCTGCGCCAGGGCCCACGGTCCTCCGCTCCAGTCCTCGGCGGTCCACGGGGAGTCGGGGGCGTACCCCTTGGCGAGAGCGCCGACCGCGGCCAGTTCTGCGGCGCCGGACGCCACGCGGGGCAGCAGCCGTTCCAGCAGGGCGATGCGTCTGGTGAGCGGGGTGGCCGACCAGGACCCGGCGTTTTCGCGCAACTCCTTGACGGCCCGATCGAGGGAGGAGGTGCTGAGGTCACTGGAATTCACGTCATTCCTCGCAGAATTGGGTGAGGGTGGGCGGGGCAGTGCGCCGGGGCGCACTTCGCCCGGGGCACCTTGGATGCCGCGTCGTCACGCGGACAGCAGGCGCGCGTCGCGAGATGGGTCGATGAGCGTGATGGCGGCGGTTCCGCCGATCAGGAGCAGTGCACCGGTGATCAGGACAGCGTGCTGGTAGCCCGCTGCTCCCTGGGTGTCCACAAGGCTCCCGATCAGTGTCGGGGCAATGAGGCCGGCGGTGGTCACCACGGCGTTCATGAGGCCCAGGGCCCCGCCGCGGCGGTGGGCCGGGGCCAGTTCCGCGACGGTGGTGACGGCGATGCTGCCCATCGCTCCGGTGAGCCCGAAACCGATGACCAGGAGCGCGACCGTCGCCGCACCGGCTGGAGCCGACGGCAGGGCCAGGCACGCCGCGGCGCCTATGAGCAGAAGGATGCCGCCGAGCCCGCCGCGGGCCCGTCGGCTCGTGATGCCACTGCGCAGCAGCCATCCGGCCACGCCTGCCTGTCCGAGCACCACGACGCCACTCAGACCCCAGACCAGCATCAACAGCCGGGCGGACGCGGCCGAGGAATAGCCGAGTCCGTCGTGGAGGTAGGAGGGAAGCCAGACCAGGCCGAAGGCGATGACCCAATAGGTGCCGAAATAGGCGATCGTGGCACCGATCCAGGTACGGGTCGCGAGGATCCGGCGGTACGGCGTCCTGTGCGCGGCCGGGCCCATCCTGGTTCCGGCCCCCTTGACCGTTGCCGTCCCCGTTGCCTCACCGGAGTCGGCCGTGGCCGGGGAGTCATCGTCCGACGCGGCGGCGTACGGTCCCTCTCCGCCGAGGGGGATCCACAGCAGCGCCCACACCGTTCCGGCGAGCGCCACCACGGTGACGGCCGAGCGCCAGCCGTGGTCGTGGATCACCCACGTCAGTACGGGAGCGGCGATCAGGACTCCCAAGGTGATCCCCAGCACGATCAGAGCGCCGGGCAGGTTGCGTCGGTGGTTGGGGAACCAGGACAGGGTGGTCTGCTGAGCGACGGGGAAGGCGGGCCCCTCGGCGGCACCGAGGAGAACACGTGAGGTGATGAGCACGGCGAGCCCTCCGCCCATGGCCAGAGGAGCCTGGGCGACGGACCACAAAGCGGCCATCGCGAGCAGCAGCCACTTGGGCCGCACGCGGTCCGCGAGCAGTCCCACCGCGGCGCCGCAGATCGAGAACAGCAGGAAGAAGGCGCTGCTGGCGAGTCCGAAGGCGGACGAGGACAGGCCGAGGTCCTTGCGGATCGGATCGGCCGCGAGGCCGAGCACGGACTTGTCGGCGAAATTGATCATCATGAAGACGACCAGCAGCGCGGTGACGACCCATGCGCGGTGTCGGGGGCTCCTCACGGCCCTCGGACGGTGAGCGGGCACAGCGGGTACGACGTCGGTGTCGGTCACAAGGGCTCCGCGGGAGACGGGCGAAAGGGGGGCGGGGCGAGGGGCGGAGAGCGGCCCGGACCCGGGTTCGGGTCCGGGCGGTGTTCAGGAGAGCGGGACCCCGGCGATCGCGATGCGTTCCATGACGCGGCGTTGCGGGTAGTAGTCGTTGATCGCGTAGTGCTGGACCGCGATGTTGTCCCAGATCGCGACGGAGTCCGGCTGCCAGCGGAAGCGCACCTGGTACTCGGGGATCCGGGCCTGCAGCACGAGTTCGTGGAGCAGCTCGCGGCCCTCTTCCTCGTCCAGTCCGACGATGCGCGTGGCGAACGGTTCGTTGACGTACAGCAGCCGGCGCCCGGTCACCGGATGCCGGACCACCACGGGGTGCTCGACTGCCGGCATGGTCTGCCGCAGCGCGGCGATCTGGTCCTGAGCCATCGTCGCGCCCCAGGTGGGCACCCAGTCGTGTTCGGCCGTGAGGCCCTCGATCCGCTGCTTCGTCGCGTCGGGGAGGTTGTCGTAGGCGGCGCCCATGTCGGCCCACAGGGTGTCCCCGCCGGAGGCCGGGATCTCGACGGCGCGCAGTACCGAACCAAGGGCCGGGGCCGCCATGAACGAGTGGTCGCTGTGCCAGATGTTCTCGGTGCCCACGGCCATGGCGTCCTTGGCCAACCGGGAGACGCCGGCTCGGTCGCCCGTGGGGAAGAAGGGGTTGGCCTCCGGCTCGCCCCAGAGCCCGGCGATCGCGGCGTGGTCCTCCGGGCCGAAGTCCCGCTGGTCGCGGAAGAAGATCACCTTCCACTCCAGCAGCGCCTGGCGGAGTTCGTCGGCCAGGTCCGCGCCGATCGGCTGGGAGAGGTCCACGCCCGTGATCTCGGCGCCGATGTGCGGGGTGAGCGGGTGAATGCCCAGGATCCGGTACTCGCCCGGATCCGTGCCAGGTGCGGTGCGCTCCAGGATGCGCTTGCCGAACCGGATCAGTGGCTTGTCGAGAACAGGGTGGGGCGTCGCGACGCCGGTGCCGGCCATGCAGTCCTCCACGATGGGGATGGCTGATTTCGTTACTGGCAGTATCGATATTCGGGTATGGGGCCGCAAGGGCACGGAGCAACGAATTTCACGGATCCGGGCGGGCCGGTGTCGCTGTCAGGGCCGCGCCGGGCGGGCCCGCGCCGCCGTCAGGGCCGCGCCGCCACGGCGCGTGCGACCAGGTCGACCACCTCGTCGACGAAACGTCCGTCGAGCGGCTCCTGTTCGCCCAGCAGGCGGAACACCAGTGGCGCCGCCACCAGGGTCGACGCGGCCGCGACATCGACGTCGGCCCGCACATCCCCCCGCTCGATTCCGCGCTGCAGAATGACGCGCGTCTGCGCCGTCACCCGCTCGCTGTACGTCGCGTACGCGCTCCGAGCGGTCCCTGCCTTGGCCGCCGCACTCATGAGCTCGGCCAGCAGACGGTCCGTGCCGGGCAGGCGGTAGACCTCCAGACGCGCCGTCAGCAGAGCGTGCAGTTCGGCACGGAAATCCCCAAGGTCGGCGACGGAAACCGGGCCGACCCGGCTCTCCGCGGCGGCGAGGATCAGATCCTGCTTGGTCGGCCAGCGCCGGTAGATGGCCGGTTTGCTCACCTCGGCCCGGGCCGCCACCGCGTCCATCGTGACCGCGTCCATACCCTGCTCCGTGACCAGGTAGAGCACCGCGTCGAGCACCACCCGGGTGACCCGCTCCTCGCGTGGCCGCCCCGGTCCCCGCTTCTCCGCCTGGATCTGCCGTCCTCCCATGGCCACGAGACTAGAGGGCGTTCACCGGCTGAGGCACACGAGGTCGAGGCGGGGCCGACGACGGAAAGCCGGCAGGAGAGACCCGCCGCCGCTGTCGGCCCTTTCTGAACGGACCAACTGGCTCGCCGGGAGGCGGGGGCGTGGCGCGCAGCGGTGGCGCAGCCGTCGGATGCGCGTTCTGATCGTGTATGTGCGGTCGTCGTGCCGAATCTCTGAGCGCAGGGTCCTGTCGTGAGTAGCCCGCATCACCAGAACGACCGCCGTGGACATACCCGACTGGTTCGACTGGATCTTTCTCGGCCTGGCCGTCTTTCAGGCCGCAGACCTCGTCCCCATCATCCGCCGACGGCGCGGACTCGACTCCGCGGTGCGCTCCAAGGCACGCCTCGACCTGTGGGAGACCGTCGGTAGCCTGCTGCTTTCAGCGGCGTGCCACTAGGTTCCCTGGTGGCGGAATCCTGGTTCTGGCTCACCCTCGCCGGCCTCGCTCTCATGACCGCCGTCTACGCCGTGAAGGGCGTCCGCTTGCTCACCCGGACGTCGGCGGGAGTCGTGGGCGTCGTCTTCTTCAAGAGGCTGGGAGATCCCTACCGGCCCGCGGTTCAGGGCTGGTTGAAGTACACGGTCCACGAGACCACCGAAGCCATCGCCGGCCCCCCACCGTGCCCCGCACCCTGCTGCCCGGCAGATACGACGACCAGGAGCCCCTGCAGTACATCGGCCGCACCACCACCCTCCCCCGGAGCGCCGGCGCTACGGTCGCCGGACTCCTCACGGCGGCCCGGGCCAGGCATCCGAGGACAGGGTGGTCGCTCTCGGCCCGGTGGGGCAGCCAGGAAACCCTGGACGTCACCCTGGTCGAACTGGATCAGCCCGGTCTGCGGCGTGCGGGTGGGACGAGCCGACCGTGCTGTCATCGGCAGCTGACAGCGCGGCCCTCGGAGCGCGGGTCTCTCCTCTCGATTCAGCGGCACCGGATGAACCCGAGCCTGTGCGCAGGCCCGGTCGGCGCGCCCCGGCAGTCCGCCGGGCGGGAGGCGGCCGACGGGCAGATGGCGTCGTACGAGGAACTGGTGGCCGGCTGATCAGCGCGCGGCGAAGACGGGCGTCCACCGTCCGGCGGCGCGGTCGTCACCTCCGCGGAAGCCGCTCAGCGGCACCTCTTTGTCGCTGCCCAGGGCGACGACCACGAGCCGGTTGCGGAACTCGTTCGAGCCGGGCGTGATGTCCCAGGCGATCAGCCGCTCGTTGTCGATCCAGGCGAGCAGCTGCTGTCCGCGCACCGTGGTCGTGCGACTGCCGGTGGTGGGGTTCAGGATCTCGGAGGAGCTGTACTCCGTCCCGCCGCCGGCGTCGCCCGCGGCGAGTCGGCCGTTGAGGGACAGCCGCGCGTCGACGTACCAGCGCAGGTGCTTCTCCAGCGCGGGCGTTGGGGCCGGGTGGCCCCGGAAGTCGTAGAACTGCTGGCCGGGTTCCGCGGTGAGGCCCGTGTAGACGAGCTTGCCGTCACGGCTGAAGCCGAAGTCCTGGCGGTCGTTGAGGCCGGTGCCGTCACCGGACGGAACCTTGCTCCACGACTCCGTACCGGACGCGACGTCGACGATGGAGAAGCCGGTCCGGCCCGGTTCCTGGTAGTTCGGCCAGCGGCTCGACTGATTGCCGGACAGGGTGACGTGCACGTCGGGGTTCTTCTTGTAGGTCGTCGCGAGGAGTGTGCGGCCGTCGGGCGAGAACGCGACGGCCCCGACGGTGTGTTCGACCGGGATCCAGCGTTCCACCTTGCCGGTGAGCAGGTCGAGCAGTCCGATCCGTGAGGTCGGCAGGTCGCGTTCCAGAACAGCGGCGGTCCGCAGGCCCGGGGCGATCGCGACGAAGGACCACTTCGTCGCCTTCTCGTACGTGTGCGTCCGTGGGTTGAGAAGCCAGTAGGTACGGACGGTGGTGTGCCGGCCGCCCGACTGTTTGACGCTCGTCGCGGTGCAGTATGCGGCCAGCACGACTCTCCCGGCCGCGATCATGTCGCGCGGTGGCGACTGGTCGGGGTGGGCGATGAGGTCGCCGTGGTCGAGGACGTTTGCCGGGCGCACGTCATTCTTGCCGGAGTCCAGCCGCGGCACCGCCACGGCGACGGCCACCGCGGCGGCGGTGGCCACGGCGACGGACGCGATCGTTCGGGTCCGGCGGCGTCGCCGGACGGCCAGTACCCGGTCGGCGAGGTCCACCGGCGGCGGAGCCGACTGCGCGTTCTGCTCGCGGAAGGAGTCACGGATGAGGTCGTCGACGTTCACGGGCGCGCCTCCAGGGCCGAGAGGGCACGGGTCGGGGGTTGTTCGTCGGCGCCCCGGCCGAGCGCGGCCACTTCCGGGGCGAGGGCGCGCAGCCGGGCGAGCGAGCGGTGTGTCGTGGACCGCACCGTCCCGACGGAGCAGCCGAGGAGCCGGGACACGTCCGCCTCGGGCAGATCCTCGTAGTAGCGCAGCACGAGAACGGTGCGCTGGCGTGCGGTGAGCCGGGCCAGCGCGCCGCGCATCACGACGCGCAGGTCGGCCCCGGCCGAGGAGTCCGTGCCGTGGCGCGTGCCTTCCGGCGGCTCGGCGACGCTCACCTCCCGCCGGGGCCACTTCAGCCGCCAGCGGCTCACCTGCTGCCGGTAGAGGATCTGCCGTACGTACGCCTCGGGTTCGTCGATGCGGTGCCAGCGCCCGGCGGCCTTGATCAGGGCGTTCTGCAGCAGGTCCTCGGCGGCGTGGCGGTCCCCGCCGCTGAGCAGGACGGCCGTCCTCAGCAGCGCGGACGACCGGTTCGCCACGAACTCCCGGAAATTCTCCTGTGCTTCGGCATCCATCGTCACCTTCGTCTGTCCCCCGGGGGCCTTCTCCGACGGCGCTCGCCGCCACCCCCTGTGCCCCGGGTGACGCGCGCCGCGGGCCCCCGCTATGCCTCCCGGTGCAGGAAAATTATCCGGACTCCCCCAGCTGCGGGCGCCGTCCGACCCCTGCCTCGTTCCGGTCCCGCAGCCGACGCCAGCAGATCATCCCCGAGCCGAAGCCCAGCTCCTGGGACAGAAGCTCCCAGCGAATACCGGTGTACAACCCGAACAGTATCCCGCACGGCACCTCGCGGCTATCCGGACGCTTACGACCCGGACGCTGCGGATTACGCGTAACGACAGGCAGCAGCCGCTCGATGCGCGCCCACAACTCGTCCGTCTTGCCGTCGTTGAGAACAGCGCGAAGCGTCCGCCCTCGCGTAGGGCGGACGCTTGCGTTCGGACCTATCCCTGCAGCTTCATGCCTTTGGGCGTGGTGAGGCCTTTGGAGGCGTGAGCACGGAACGTCGCCGTCCAAATTGTGGGCGGGCACCCCTTGCCGTTGGGGTATTGCTTCTTCAGCTTGGCCTGGACACTGTCCTTGACGACCGTTTCACCGTTTTTCGTGGACGACACGGTGAGCTGCACGGGCAGGCGGGATGCACCGATGTGGTCGGAGAGTTGCACGGACAGCGACATGAACGGGTCGTCGGGGCTGCCCGTCGTACGTTCCTTGCACCTGCCGTTGACGCACAACCGGATCTTCGCTGCGTCCTGGCTGCCGAAGTCAGCGGGCTTCCAGACAACGGAGACGTGTGATTCTCCACCGGCCTTGGTGCACGGTGTGTCCTGGCCGAATAGCGAACATTCGGTCAAAGTCACCGCAAGCAGTGGTACGAGGAGAAATCGGAGCATGTCAGTACCACGCAACCTTCCCGGGGAGGGCACTGTTGGCCAGCCCGATGTCGGTGAATATCAACTGGCAGGGATCGAAGAATCCTCGGCTGCTGTCTCCTCCGCCTCCTCCTCCACCGGAGACGATCCCCTTGGCGAAGGCCCTTCCGCTGCTGTCGACCGTGTACACCGGCCTGCCTGAGTCGCCCTTCTTGCTGCAGGGGCCGGACGTCTTCTTGGCAATGACCATGTTCTCGGCCGTGGTTCCGGTTGTGTAGTGAACGGTCGCCTGTGTGCCAGTCACCTTCCACCCGCACATCTCGCCCGTCTGCATACCTCCCGTGCAGACCGTGTCGCCGCTGTGCGCCCAACGCGTCCAATAGCCGGTTCTGGCACAGATCTTGGGGAGCTGTCGCGGAGCGTCACCTCGAGGTTCGATTGCGAGGGGACGGTTCCCGTGAGACCGCGTACGCCTTGTCGTCTGACCGCCGCAAGTGACGCTCCCTCAGGTCCCCGCGGGTCGATGCTGTGGTCGGACGTGGACAGTAATGGTGCTGGTCATGCAGACCGATGCGCCGTTCTGGGACTCACTGGTGTTCGCCGGGATCGACGATGTGGATGTCGAGGCGGTGACGGCCGCGTTAGGCACCGTCGAGGTGGCGGCGAGAGGCCGCGCGGCAGGCTCTGCATGTCCGGACTGCGGCCGCTTCTCGGACCGAGTCCACGACCGATACCTGCGCAGGCTGAAGGACCTTCCGCTCGCTGAGCAGGGCTTTGTCATCCGGCTGACTGTAAGGCGCTTCATCTGCGGGTCGGTGGACTGCCCGCGCCGGACGATCGCCGAGCCGTTCTCCCAACTGGCCGCCCCGCACGTGCGGTTCACCACTCGACTCAACCACGCCCTGGAGCGAGTGGGGCTTGCGCTGGCCGGGCGGGCCGGCGCTCGGCCAACTGCCCAGCTCGGGTTCGGAGCGGGACGGATGACCTTGTTGCGCAGGGTCATGGCATTGCCCGATCCACGGTTCAGTACTCCGCGGGTGCTTGGCGTGGACGACTTCGCGATCCGTCGCGGCCAGACCTACTCCACTGTCTTGACCAGCGTCGAAGACCACCGCGTGGTCGACGTGCTTCCCACGCGTAAAGCCGGGCCGCTGACCGCCTGGCTGATCCGCCATCCCGGCGTGGAGATCAGCTGCCGAGACCGGGCCAGCGCTTACGCCGACGGTGCACGCCGCGGCGCCCCCGACGCTCTGCAGGTTGCTGACCGGTTCCATCTGTGGCTGGGCCTCTGCCGGGCCGTGGAGACCTGCGTCGCCGCCCACCGCGACTGCCTGCGCAACCCATCGCCCAGCAGCATGCTGCCGGAGGCCACCCTGGGTTCCGGTCCGCCGCAGGATGATACGGAGCCCGTCGGCCGGCGGGCCGATCGGAAGAAGGCAGCACATGCCCTGGTCCACGAGCTTCTTGCCCAGGGCCACTCACGCCGGGCGATTGCCCGGCACCTGGGCTGGGGCCTCAATACCGTGCTCAGGTGGGCCGACTGATCGCGCGCATCGATGAGGAATTCGAACGCCGTACTCTGCCGGAGCCCAACTACATCGAGTTGGCGATCTTCGGCTGGTGGTGGACCAGAATGCGGGAACGCTGACGGACCCGGGCTCGTGACGTTCCCTGATATCGATCACCGCCGCCGCTCTCCGCGACGACTTTCCAAGATCTGTGCCAGAACCGAGTTCGGGCAGCGTTTGCTCAGTACTTCGGGCGGCACCCGTACAGGTGAGGGAATCGAACGTGGACGCTCGCGTCGCCACGGCTCGCTGAGGGCACGCGGCCGACGGCCGGGCGGATGGCTCGGGTCAGGCGTTCTGCTTCTGCGGGTGCAACTCGAGTGTGATGTGCGGGTCGAGCGCCTGCAGGAAGTCGGGGGCGTCGAAGATCTCGCCGGCGGAGGCGACGCCGACGGTCTTGGTGCGGCCGGTCAGGACGCGCTCGAGGGCCACGGCGACGAGGGGCGCGGTGACGGCGTAGATGTCCTGGCCGCCGGCCGTGGCCCGGCGCTCGGTTCCGCCGGAGCGGACGACGACGTCGACGAGGAAGGTCTGGTTCGAGCGCCCGCTCTCGTCGGCGGCGGTCGGGGCCGGCGTGTGAGGGGCAGCGACGTCTCGGGCCGCCTCGGCGCTCATGTAGGTGGTCACATCGGGGATGGAGAGGTGCTGGGGGACGGTGACGGAGTCCGCCATCGTGAACTCCCCGATCACCAGCCGGGGTCCCATCGGTTCCGGGAAGGTCCACTCCAGGGTGGGCGCGGCGTCGGTGCGGCGCTCCCACTGTCCGCCGCTGTAGCGCAGGCGGTGGTCGCCGCGTCGCTCGCGGGAGACCGCGCCTGAGAGCCGGGTACCGGCAGTGGGGTGCCAGTTGCTGAGCGCGTAGGCGATGTGTGCCTCGTCGGCTTCGGTCCAGTCGCCCATCGCCGCGGTGGCCAGCAGGTCGCCGAGGCCGCCGAAGAAGGCCATGGCCGGGACGATCACCGCTCCCGCGTCCCGGGCCCGCTCGCGGTAGTGGGCGAATGTGTCGAGGTTGGCCTCGAGCTCGGCGGCCACGTCCAGGTAGGGGATCTTCGCGCGCAGCGCGGCCTCGATGACGGGGCCGGTGGTTGATGCGAAGGGGCCCGCGCAGTTGATGACCGCCGCCGTGCCCGCCAGGGCCCGGTCCAGCGAAGCCGGGTCCTCGACCGACGCCACCCGGGCCTCCAGCCCGTGTTCGTGGGCCATCTCCTCCAAGGTCTGTGCGTTGCGCCCGGACAGCACCGGAACGAACCCGCGCGCGGCCAGCTCCGCGACCACGAACCGCCCGGTGTGACCGTAGGCGCCGAACACCGTTACCAGCTGACCTGACCCCATGAGACTCTCCCACGTACTCGAACGCCCGCTGCGAGGTCGATCCGCTGCGGCCTGACATCCACATCCTGCCCCTCCGGCAGCGCCCCGCACGAGTGTCGGAAACGACATGCCGCGTACAGTTTCGGACATGCCTACTGTTGCCCTGGCCGCCACCGACGGCATGCTCCATTACGAACTGTCCGTGGCCGTCGAGGTCTTCGGAACCGACCTGACCCACATTGTGGATCCCTGGTACGACTTCTCCCTCTGCGGGAGCGGGCCGGTGCACGTCGACCGCTTCCGCCTGGACCCCGACCACGGACTCGACCACCTCGCGCACGCAGACACCGTGATCGTCCCCAGCTGGGCCGACACCGACCGCGACCCGCCCGCGGAGTTGGTCGAGGCGGTGCGTGCGGCCCACGCGGCCGGTGCCCGCGTGGCCTCACTGTGCACGGGCGCCTTCATCCTGGGCGCGGCAGGACTGCTCGACGGGAGGCGCGCCACCACACACTGGGCCCACACGCGGGAACTAGCCCGGCGCCACCCGGCGGCCACGGTCGATCCGGACGTCCTCTACGTCGACAACGGCGACGTCCTCACCTCCGCGGGCAAAGCCGCCGCCATGGACCTGTGCCTGCACCTGGTCCGCCTCGACCACGGCTCGGCCAACGCCAACAAGATCGCCCGACGCCTGGTCATCCCACCCCACCGCGACGGCGGCCAGGCCCAGTTCATCGCCACCCCCTCCCCGCCCCGGGCAACCACCCCCTGGGCGAGCTCCTCCCCTGGGCGCTGGAGCGGCTGGACCAGCCGCTGACCGTGGAGGATCTGGCCCGCCAGGCCCGCATGAGCTCACGTCACCTCGGCCGCCTCTTCAAGCACCTCACCGGTACCACGCCACTGCAATGGCTCCACACCCAGCGCATTCGCCACGCCCAGGAACTGCTGGAGACCACCGACGCCACCGTGGACACCATCGCCGCGGCCACCGGCATGGGCACCGCCACCACCCTGCGCCGCCACTTCCACCGCAGCGTCGGCGTCCCACCCGACACCTACCGCCGCACCTTCCGTCCCTAAAGGAGTTCCAAGGCCCTGTCGGCCAATCGAACAGCGCCAAGGCAGGTGCCGTCCGAAGTGGTGAACAAACGCTTCCCGCAGGCCGGCGTCGAGGTGGCGCTTCCCAAGTGCGGAACGACGTCGGCGAGGGTCCCCCGGCAGTACTGCGGCGCGTTGGGCAAGCGAGCGAACTGCCAGTCGCGGTCAGCGTGCACGCGGCCACCGACACCGCCTTCCGGCCCGGGGAATGGGTGGCGGATGACACGCGCCGAAGCCGGCTGTTCGTTGGGCCTTCGTAGAAGGTGGCCCCAACGACGATGAGTTCGAGCACTCTCCCGGGTCTTCAACACGCATGCATCTCCCGCTCGTGAATCTGGAGGCACTTTGAAGCTCTTGCTCACGTCAGGTGGCGTCACGAACCCCAGCATCCATTCGGCGCTCGTGCAGCTTCTCGGTAAACCGGTCTCCGAGTGCCACGCTCTTTGCATCCCGACAGCACAGTGGGGGCACCCGATGTGCGGTCCGGCATCGGTGCGGGGCTTCGTAGCCGCCGAGCCCACGTGGCAGCACATGTCCGGCCTGGGCTGGGCATCGCTCGGTGTCATCGAGCTCACCGCACTGCCCACCATTGGACCGGAGCGATGGATCCCCTGGATCCGGGCGGCCGACGTGCTCCTGGTCGACGGCGGCGACGCCACCTACCTGTGTCATTGGATGCGGGAGTCCGGGCTGGCCGATCTGCTGCCTTCGCTGTCCGACATGGTTTGGGTGGGGGTGAGTGCCGGAAGCATGGTGATGACGCCGAGGATCGGAGGGTACTTCGTCGAGTGGCCGCTGGCGCCGGACGACCGCACCCTGGGAGTCGTCGACTTCTCGATCTTCCCGCACTTGGACGCGTGGCCGAAGAACATGCTGGCTGATGCGCAGCGGTGGTCAGCTGACATTGGCGTCCCGGCCTATGCCATCGACGAACAGACGGCCATCAAAGTCGTCGACGGCGCCGTCGAGGTGATCTCCGAAGGGCAATGGACAAAGTTCGGGACATAGCCGCCCGGAATCGCAGGTCGCCGGCCAGCCACAGTGCCTCGGCGTCGCTCCGGTCGCCGCGGCTTGCGTCGATGCGCAGGGGTGCGGCGCGGCGGGTGCCGCGTTCGCGTTCACCTGCGGTCGGCACGTCGAGGGCGGGCGTGTTTTAGGCGTGCAGCGCGGCCGCCCGCGGCGTCTGTCCGGTGTGGCCGTCGTAGACGTCCCATTGGAATACGCGATGGCCACCGCTACCCGAACTCATGTCGAAGTAGACGGAAGGCGGGACTGTGCCATCGGCCAGGAGCACGCCGACGGCTCCTGTGTGGGAGGCCGAACTCGTCCGTCGTCCAGGCTTCCCGCTCCCCATCCCCCATAGCCCACCCTCCAGCCGTACGAACGCGCCCCGGATCGGAACGCCGACACCGACCATGCCGCAGCACCAGCGGGCCGCACATCGAATCCCTGAAGAGGTGAACTGGCCCCCGGACGCGGCTGCGGAGGCGACGGCCAGCGTGCACGACGCTGGCGGCCGGGTAAGTGCCTTTTCACATTTCGTGGGCCTCGCGGGGTATCGCCAACGCTGGGCGGAAGGGACTGTGGAGTGGTGTTGAAGCCGAACGGACGGTGGCGGGCCGGTCAAAAATGGCGGTTCGCCCATGATTTGGGAAGGGGGCGTTCGTGAAGCATGGATCCGTGAAGCGGCCTAACCGTGTGGCTGTCATCGGAGTGGGCATCATCGGCGCCAGCGTGGGCTGGAACCTGACCCGGCACGGGGCCAAGGTGGTCTTCATTGATGCTGGCCAGCCAGGCGAGGGCGTCACGAACTGGTCTTTCTCGTGGGTCAACGCCAGCAAAAAGACCGTGGCTGAGTGCTCAGTGCCGAGGCCGTGATGCCCTCCTCGCTGTCTGATCAGTGAGCACTGGCCGCTCGCTCCAGTCGAGGAAGCAGGAAGTCACTGATCTCCCACACAACGTCGGTCGTCAGCTCATCGGCGTACTACGGACCGCTCCGCAACGGGTCGACCTCGCTCGTCAAACCGCCCCCTCTGGCTTGGCCTTGATGTTCAGAACCCGTCGCCCCATCCGAAGGTGACGTTGTACGCGCGTTGGAGGGCATGCTGGCCCTCGTCCCCGTCGGCGTAGGCCCATACAAGGGCTGCGGCGAACCAGAGCAGAAAAACTCCGCTGACGATGCCCAGAGCGGCCAGCTTGCCGTACCAGCTGAGGAGGACCAGGGCGACGGTCACGATGACCGCGCCGAGGTGGGCTCCCCGCGAGTCGAGCGACGCGGCCTTGCGTGCCGCTCTTCTTTCAACTCTTTCTGCGGCGAAGCGCTCCTCGCGAACCGACTGCAGTTCGTTCTCGTCGAAGTTCATCTCATCCCCCTGGCACTGACGCTACATGGACCCGGACCGCGCTGTCAGAGGAGCACCACGGGGATATGGAACAGGTACTCACCTTGTCGTTTAACTTCAGGCGCTCGGTGGAGTCGTGGCAACGGCAACCTGAGCTGTCCAGGACCCGGGTTCCCGGGGCGGATCCCAGGTCACATCGACGTCGACTTCGTGGAAGTCGTGTGCGAGTCCGACCACCATGGCAGCCACGGCGGCCTGTGCCTCGGCTGGGTCGGTGTTGGCCGCCACGTCGGCAAGGCGTCCGCAGAGCATCGCGCCTTCCTCGGTGAGAACACTGTGGCGCCAGCCTTCCGGCGTCGCCAGCAGGACGATGCTTCTCGGCATGCCGAAGGGAGGCCGTTTCTTCGTCACGCGCTCTCGTCGCACCACGGAGCTATCCAACCTCGTGGGCTTCCTGGAGGTTCGCGCGGGTGGAAGCTCAGGCGCCGCGGCGGGGTTTGGTGCCGATCTTGTGGTGGGCTGGCCGGGCGTATGCCTCACCAGTGGCGAGGACCCGCCCGACGTCGTGGCGGGGTGCCGATCGCTGGTTCTTCGATCCGGGTGGCCGGCCCGGACCCGGGTGGGAAGGTTTCGGTGCACCAGCCGGGGAGCCGGTCTTTGTGCGCAGGTTTCTGAACCCTCTACGGACCCGGGCGGGCGTGAGCTTGTTTGGCGGGGTCGGCTTCTCCCAGGGCCGACGAAGGTCGGTGGCCAGCAGGCGGGCGAGGCGGGGCTGGGCGAAGGCGACGATCACCAGCCACGTCCACCGGTCGGCGGCCTCGGAGCTGCGAAGCCGGGGCTTGGTCCACCCGAGTGTCTGCTTGAACAGGCGAAAGGTGTGCTCGATGTCGAAGCGGCGGAGGAAGGAGTGCCAGCAGCGGTCGACGTCCGCTTCGGTGGCGCCGGTGCGCGACCACCACAGCCATACCGGCTTGTTGACCCTGCCGCTGGGCAGCTTCTCCACGGCCAGGCGGATGACGGTGCCCTCGATGACGGGCGGCGGCCCGTCGTGGCCGAGCCATACCGCCCGTCGGGTCAGCCGCGGATGCAGCCGGTCCCACGCCTGCGCGGTCGCCTTCCCATAAAGCCGCGTGTCCGTGGCCGTCACGGCCTGCCCGGTGCCCCAGGTTCTGGGATCGCCGAAGACGAATTCGCTGCCGTGCTTGGGCGGTCGGCCGCCCTTGGGGTTGGCCAGGCTGAACTCTTTGCGGGAGGGTGTCGGACGCCGCATCACCCGGCGCTGTCCTTGCCGGGACTGCACCTGCTGGAGGGCCGGGAGTGAGCCCGCGTCCGCGGCGTCTTCCCCGTCCTGGGCAGCCCCGCCGGCCTCGCCGCAGAACCGACTTTGTGCGCGAAGTGACCCCGTGGTCAACGAGACAGCTCAGCACATCTGGGACGCCCAGAATCATCCGGCGACCACGATCCCCGCCAAGACGGGCAAGGAGATCCCCGGCGCCCCCACCACGACGCCATTGCACCGGATCTCCTACGACGCCACGCTGCGCAGGCAAAACCGTGACACCGCGCGGGCGGCGTGCCAGGCCAGGTGGCCGAACTACTCCGCCGGCGGCAAGGACTGCGACGAATACCCGTTCAGTACCACGAAGGAAGGGGCCAAGAACGCGAACGGCAACTACTCGGCCCGGGCCCTGGACAGCACGGACAACCAGAAGGCGGGATCACGGCTCGCCACCTGGTACAACGACGACCGCATCCTCGACGGTGACGCCTTCTACGTGAAGGTGAAGTAACTCCCGCACGAGCTGAGCGGCCCGCCTGCGTCTGGACGTTCTTGTTGCCCTTGGCGATGAAAAAGGTGGCCGGGACGAAGTCGTACGTGTGGACCTTGTCGCGGCCGGTACCGGAGGCCGCGCCTTCGTCGAAGGGCAGCAGCTCCCTGCTCTCCCTCTTCCAACCCTTGATGCTGGCGTCCTCCTGCGCCGCGCCGACCTCGCCGCGGAAGCCACCCGAGACCTGCGTGAAGCCCCCGTGCTTCTGCCCCTTGTGCAGAACGGCGCCTGTGGCACTCGACTGGTTCCACCAGTTGATCAAGAACGTAGTCGTGTCTTTGATGGTGCCGGTGGTGTTGATCTTCTCGATGTACTACTCGAACAGGACGGACAGCTCGCCCTGGAAGGCGTACCCGATGATCGTCTCGACGTAGGTGAGGGTGCCGACAGGAGTGCCGGTCTCCACGTCGACAGCGACGACCTGGACGGTGCCGCGGCGGCACAGGGCGAAGTGGTTCTTGACCCACTCGGGCTTGCCAGCGCTGTTGCCGTGCGTGACGCACTCATTGTGGGTCACATCGTGGTAGTTGACCGCGAGGTGGCCTCGGACCTGCGGCACTGCCAGCAAAAGATGCTGCGGCCGAGCGCCGTGCGGGACAGGGCCCGAATCTTCCAGCGGCGCGTAGGTCGCCGTGTACCGGATGTCGGACGGATCCGGCTCACTGGCACTGACGGCCGTCGCCGGTGAAAGCAGCACGGCAAGCATGCTGACAACGGCAGACAGAGCCCATCTGACAGATTTCACAAATGCCCTCTGATGATCACGGTCGCGGCCAAAGTAACAACCCGTGCTCTTGTGGTGTCCTGTGCGCCCAAGAGTGATCAAAGCCATACAACATGTCCTCAACGAGCCCCCTGCAATGGGGCGTTCGGGAAGAGACCGAACTCCGAGACGGCGCGGACTCACTGCTCTCGGCGCCATCGCGGAACATGACCGGGCCGATCGGGTGAGCTGCCGCGGGCGGGAGAACCCTCTGCCTGCGGCCGTGCGTCGTGCCGGGTGTGGAAGCGATCAACGAAGTACACGTATCGGAGCCCGGTCTGGTCGTGGTCGACGTGGCAGCCGCCGACGACCAGACCGCCTTCGCCTTCCAGGCGACCCTGACCGGAATGTGGGCAGCTACCTCGGTGGAACGCGCGACCCGGGACCTCGGACAGCCCGGCGTACGACTGCGCTGCTACCTCGACATGCGCCAACGCTTCAGCCCCTGACCGAGACGCCAGTCTCCGAACCGAAGTGCTCCCGGCCGGCCACGTACCCAACACTGCGATTCGCCGACCGAATTCCGAGGCCGGGATGTCACGCCCAGCGCAGCGGCTCGACATGGATTTTCCCGTTTCACCGGTATTAGACGCAAACCACTACAAAAATCACTGCGCAACTCGAGCCATTTCAAGGGAGATTGCTTTGCGCGCACGTCTTGCCGCCGCGGCCGTCACGGTCGCTCTCACCGGACTCATCTTCAGCGCGCCGGCCGCCGGCACGTCCAGGCTGAAGGTGCCGTCGCCGGCCTGCACCCGCGGGACCGCGTTGGTGCTGACGTCCGCAGTCCGGGACGCTGCCGGCGGCCGACTCGAAGACAAGCCGGGCCGGTCACCGCCGACCGCCCGTGGCGCGGCTGGCCGCCGAGTGGCAGAAGTTCCACGACGGCATCCATACGCGGCTGCGGCTGAACCAGTACGACGAGGCCAAGACGAGTCCGTCGCCGGCGGTGTGGGACTTGTTGAATGCGTAGCCTGAGAACGGGAAGCTCACCGCTTCGCCGGAGCCGCTCCAGCTCGTTGAGGAGCCCCTCGTCGACAACGGTGTTCCGGCGGCCCTGCGGGGACACCTTCGTGGCCTCGAAACGCCGCCGCAGGTCCTCCGCAATCACGTCGACCGCCTCCACCGGCGCCGCCGTCTCCGCGGCCATCAGCAACCGGGGTCGTCCACTCTGCCCACCACTCACGACCGCAGTCCCTTCCACCGCCCCGCCTACCAGCAAGAGAATCACCGCGGCGAGCGTCAACACATGAAAAGTAACAATAAGTGCATATCGTCGTGTTGTGTGTTCACGGAAGTGAATTTGTTTCCCGCCGACCACCCGCGGACGCGGCCGTAGCGCAGTGGCTGCCCCCTGTGGATCCGAGCCCACTCGGCTTTCTGTCACCACGAACGCATCATGTGCCTCTCGATACTCAGCTGTCGGTCGATGTCGGCTGCGAGGTCGGCCAACTCTGCGACGCGTGGTCGAGAGGGGCGTTCTGCGGACCGAGCCGAAGTCGCTATGAAAGCGTTGACAACTCTTATTGCGGACTCGTCATCCAAGCGCAGCCCATGCTCGGGTAAAGATCCGTACAACCAACCCCACTCCTCGTGAGTCCTGATCATCACGGGCCGGAACTCCCGTCCCGATCAAGACCAGAGGGCCGAATGAACTCAACTCGACGATGCACGTCCACGGCGTCCGCAACCGCCGTCGTGCTCGCCACCGCCGGCGGTCTGCTCACCGTCACCGCCGTCCCCGCGTCCGCCGCGACGACCTGCACGTCGCCGGTGTACAAACGGCAGTTCTACGCGAACACCACCTTCTCGGGAACTCCGAAGCGGACCGACTGCGACAGCACGGTCGACGAGAACTGGGGCGCCAAGGCCCCCGCCTCCGGCCTGCCGACGAACAACTTCGCGGTCCGCTGGAGTGTCACCCGCGACTTCGGCTCCGGCGGCCCCTTCACCCTCTCGGTCGCCGTCCAGGACGGCATCCGCGTCTACGTCGACAGCTCCCGCAAGGTCGACCTGTGGAAGAACGGCTCGACGACGACGAAGAAGACCGTCAACGTCACGATCCCGGCGGGCCGGCACACCCTGCGCGTGGACTACGTCAACTGGACGGGCTCGGCGAACATCAAGTTCGGCTACGCACCCACCACTTCGGCGACCGCCGACAAGGTAAAGCCGCTCACACCGGCGGGCGCGTCGGCTTCGTACGACAAGACCACGGGCAAGGCGAAGCTCGGCTGGGCGAAGAACAACGAGATGGACCTCGCCGGCTACCGCGTCTATCGCCGCCTCAAGGGCGCGGCCTTCGGCAGCACTCCTCTGGCCACCACCACCTCCACCTCGTACACCGACACCCCGCCGGCCAGCGGCGAGGTGTACTACTACGAGGTCCGCGCCCACGACAGGGCGGGCAACGTCTCCGCGGGCTCCGCCGACCAGGCTGTGGTGAGCGCCGACCGCACCGCACCCGCCGTCCCCACCGGATTGAGCTCGGCCGCCGAGTCCAACGGTCTGCGGGTCAGCTGGAGCGCGGTCGAGGGGGCGGCGGCGTACCGGGTCTACCGGGCGGCGACCGCCCAGGGGACGTACACCCTGGTCGGCGGTACCGGCCAGGTGTCGTACACGGACACCTCGGCCGCCGAGGACGTGAGCTACTCCTACCGCGTGACCGCCCTCGACACGGCGGGCAACGAGTCAGCGCGGTCCGCCGCCGTCAGCGGCACACGCAGGGACCTCACCCCGCCTTCCGCCGTCACCGGAGTCACCGTCGTCCCGACCGAATACGGTTTCGCGGTGAGCTGGGACGCGAACCCCACCCCGGATCTGGCGAGCTACGTGGTCCGCCGCGGCGAACTCTGGGGAGACGACGACGAGAAGGTGTGCTCCCTCTACCCGGGCTACTACGTGTCGGCCGACACCACCTCGTACGCGTACACCACCGTCCCCGACGGCGAAGAGAGCTGCTTCATCGTCGACGCCGTCGACGATGCCGGGAACTCCGCCTTCCAGTGGACCGGCGAGGCACAGATCGTGACCGCGACCGAGTTCGACATGACGCCGAGCGTCGCAACGCCCGACGGCTCGCCCCTGCACCTGGAGGCTTCCGCCGCAGAGGGCGCCGAAGGAAACCGTCTGACGTG
This sequence comes from Streptomyces sp. RPA4-2, assembly GCF_012273515.2. Taxonomy (NCBI): domain Bacteria; kingdom Bacillati; phylum Actinomycetota; class Actinomycetes; order Kitasatosporales; family Streptomycetaceae; genus Streptomyces; species Streptomyces sp. RPA4-2. The sequence goes on along the minus strand of NZ_CP050975.2, from coordinate 8,934,304 downwards.
GTCCGGGCTCGGTGCGGGCGAGGAAGGCTCGTCCGCACCCGCGCTGGGCTTCCGCATCTACCGGTGGAACCCAGCCACCGCCGCCTACGAGAAGATCCACGAGGCCCCCGCCGGAGCCTTCGAGTACTTCGACACCGGCGCCCGGCGTGGCACGACCAGCTACTACTGGGTGACAGGCGTGAAATCTGACGGCACCGAAACTCTGCCCGCCGGCGACTGGGCCGTCACCGCACCCGCGGCGTGACCTGACCCGACGGACAGGCTCGAACAGAGACTCCCTCTGCATCCGAGCCACGCATGATCGCTTCGGAGATCGCCGCCCACCCGGCCAGTCAGCGATGGCGACCACCCTTGTCGCGTCGGCCACAGCAGAGCCCGCCGGGCCCACAGTTCCCGGCGGGCTTCGCTGTATGGCTGCCTACCGGAGGCCCCTGATCGGCGCCCGACCGTCCCGGCGAGCTCGAGAGATCTGGCTGCCGGACCGTCGGGGACGGCAGAGTCTGGCGCCGCACACCGCTCCTCCTTCTTTCTTGGCGGGGCTGTCGGCCGGGTCGGGAGCGCCGATCTCCGGCCGCCCAGAGGGGAGAGGGCGCGGCGTGTCTGCCCGCAACGGCTGTCGTTGAACGGGCACCGCACACGGGTCCCCCACAGCCCGTGGGCGGGGGCGAGGGCCCGGGCTGTTCTCTGGCTCCGGGCTCTCAGCGCTCCAAGTGACCCAGCCTAGCTGCGCAATTGCCGCGCAGGCGGCACTTCAGGCGCACACCTCCCACAAGACACGTACAAGGACAGCCAGTGCCCGAGGGGAACGCTGGCATCGACCTCGCGGCGCAGCGCGAACGCATTTTTTGCACAGTCCCCCAAGGCGCGGCACCCGACGCTTGGGCCTACAAGGGGCGGCCGCGACGGCGTCGAGGCAGAGCGATGGTGAGTTAGCGGTCCGAGCGTCGTCGGTGGTACCAGGCGCAGCGGTAGTCCGTGTCTCTGGCCCGTACCGATCGTTGACACGACATCGCGGCCGCACCACCCCACGGGTAGGCACGCGATTTCCGTGAGGGCCCGAGCCCCGCCCGGTCTCGGGCTCTCACCCGCCGACGTACTGCTGCCAACTGGGATAGCGGTGGCAGGTCTATCGCGGGCAGCGAGCGCGGAGGCCCTGCCTCGGGTAGGCCGCGGGCTTCACCGCGCCACGGACGGCTGGACGTGATGGAGCCGCCGGTCGCGGCTGGGGAAGGGCGGGAGCTCAGGCTTGCAGGAGGAGGCGCGACGCGAGAGCTACTCAGCGGCAGCCCGGTACCGTCCAGGAGAGCACTCTGGTCACGGCTGCTGCTTTGTACGGCCGGCTGAGGCTTGTTAAGCGTCCGCGCCGGAGCTGACGTGCCGTTGGGTCTCCTGGGGCCGTGCCAGTCAGCGCCCGGGCCTTGGGGTCGTCGCACAGGTGCGGGTGCCTGTCCCCGCGGCCCCGGTCGACCGCGATGCTGGCCTTTCACCGGTCGCCGGTGAACTCAAGTGCCGCAGTCCCCGCACCCTGGGCGCTGAGCCTCGCGTTCGGCGGCTTCCCGTGCTTGGCGGCGCCGCGCGTCTTGGGCGCGGTGGGCGCGGGCGGCGTCCCGGCGGGGGTTGCCGATCGCTTCCCAGAGATTCTGTCGGTCCTTGCGGCCGAAGCGCCAGAACGCGGCCCCGGCCGGGCCATGCTCGCGCCGCAGGTCCAGCGTGGTCGCCACGATCGGCATCTTCCCGTCGTAGACGCGGAAGCGCGCTCCCTCAGCTCACCTGGGGCGTCGTCTGGAGTTCACGTCGTGCCCGCCTCGGGGCCTGCTTCCCGGGCCCGGGCTTGCGGTTCGACCAGCACCTGCTGCTCGCAGGGAATCGCGCCGTTTGGACAGGTCCCCCACCAGCCGCCGCTCCGAAATCCGTAAGGCACAAGACGGCCACCTTCAAGGCAGATCGTCTCAAGAGGCCGGCCTTCGACGTCCGACACGCCTTCCGCCTGGACGACCTCGCACCAGAGGCCAGGCCAGAGGTCGCCTACGCCCTGGTCATCACCCTCAAGACGCCTTCCGTCGCGAACCTTTACGACCAAGTCGTCCGTACATACCCGGCACGCCTCGAAACCCTCCAGCCGCTCATCGACATCCCCATCAACATCCGCCCCTAGGGCGTGTTGCGAAAGTCCCGTCGTCCGCCCGGAGGGCGGGCCTCGCGGCGTCCGGTGCGTGCTCTCGGTGGGCCGGGCGGAAGCCCGCGTACTGGACGTACTCGGGTTTTCGCCCGGTGCGGCGAGAGTGCGTGCCAGGCGTCGCGAGGCAGGCGGGACTTTCGCAACACGCCCTAGTTGAGGAGAACTTCCGCGGGTGTCTTTCAACAGAATTCTCTGTCAGGTTCAGCGTGTTGAGCTGATGGCGCTTTCGTCTTCTGCGACGTCGACTCGTTGTACAGAGGTGCGCCCAGCCGGCGTCGACGTCGTCGCCCAGCACGTAGCCAGCGTGCTTCACCGGCGCACAACTGCAGGAGCCCGGCGGCGGCGACGGTCACAGCGGTAGCCGTCTCACCTTCGGCCGACGACCGAGCCGGAGCTCCCTGGAGACGTGAGGCATGGCGGTTGTTCCGCGGCTGGGCCATGCGAGGTCGTCCACGGCGAGAAACAGCTCGCCGCCCACGGTCGCGGGGGTTGCCCCGGTGAACGCCATGACGTCACGATGCAGGTGGGACTGGTCGGCGTAGCCGCAGTCAGCCGCGACGTGGGCCGCGCCTTCACCCGCGACCAGGCGGTGGGCGGCGTGATCGAAGCGGACCAGCTTCACGGCGCGCTTGGGCGGCAGGCCGAGTTGCGACCGGAACCGGGACCACAGGCGCTTACGGCTCCATCCGACCTCGGCCGCGAGTTCGTCGACCCGGGCAAGGCCACGGCTGCCGATGATCCGGTGCCAGGCCCAGGCCACCTCCGGGTCTACCGGCGGCCCCGCCTCATGCCGGCGGGCGAGCAGCGCGTCCGTCAGCGCGAAGCGATCCTCCCACGAGGAGACATCGCCCAGTTGCTCGCGGATCCGTGAGGCCTCCCGGCCCCAGAGGTCACCCAGGGACACGACGGCGCCGTCGAGGTCGGCGGGGGAGGCACCCAGAACCGCGCGTGCGATCACCGGGGACAGGCGCACCTGCACGCACTCGACGTTCTCTCCCCACGCCCGGACCGCGCCTCCGGACCCGAGCCCGGGCCCGGCCACGACGCTTCCCCGCTGCTGCCGCCCGGCGGCACAGTCAAGGACGGGCGAGCCGGCGCCGAACTCCAGGAGCAGCGTCACGGCCGGGTGCGGGACCATCCGGAGGGCGTCCAGGGCACGTACCCGGAACCCGGCCATGGTGAGACCGGCCACCCTGCTGGGGCGCTGCGGGCAAGCGACGTCCCACACAGCCGCACCGTGCATGAAGGTCCGCATCCTCCCATGATATGTGAGCCGGCTAAGGGGAACATTCGTCCAATCCACCGGCTCGTACCGGCGGAGACAGTGGGCTCATGACTGTTTCTGACGGAGGTTCGTACGGGAATGGCGGCGCCGCGGCCACCGAGAGTTCAACCCTGTCGCTGGACGGCGACGACATCTACGTGTGCCAGGACGGCCCCCGCGACGCCCCCGCACTCCTGCTCATCCATGGGTCCGCATCCTCGACCCGCTCGTGGGACCCGCTGGTTCCGATGCTGACCGGATCTCACCGCGTCATCCGGATCGACCTGCTCGGGCACGGCCGGTCGGCCAAACCGGCCGACCGCAGCTACGCACTCCCGGCCCAGGCACGCCGGGCCGGCGTGGCACTGGACCGGCTCGGCGTCGAGCACGCCGTGGTCGTCGGTCATTCCAGCGGCGGCGTGGTCGCCACCTCCCTGGCCGAACAGCGGCCCGACCTGGTGCCCGCGCTCGCGCTCGTCAACACCGGACCCAGCCTGGACGCCTTGATCGCACCGGATTCCGCCGCAACCGGCCCGTCGCAGTGGCCGCCGACCGACGAGCAGCTCCGGCGGTTCGCAAGCACGGGTTTCAGCCGCGCGGGCTACCAGATCCCAGAAGAGCTCCTGGACGATGTGCGCGGTATGACCTCCCACACCTTCACCGCGACGACCCGGGCCACCCGCTCCTACCTGGAGCAGAGGGCGCTGCCGGATCGGCTGACGGTCCTGGGTAAGCCGCTACTGGTGGTCTTCGGCGAGGACGACCGTAGATGGCGCTCCTCATCCGCCTCCGATTACCGCGCCGTTCCGGGCTCGACGGTCGAGCTGCTGCCCGGTCTCGGGCACTCGCCCCTGCTCGAGGATCCGCCACGGACTGCCACCCCCCTGCTGGCCTTCACCGCGATCCACGCCGTACGGGTGGACTGAATGACAAGGAGGGGTGCCATGCGGATTCTTGTCTCCGGCGCCAGCGTCGCCGGTCCGGTGCTGGCCTACTGGCTCACCAGACACGGATTCTCCGTCACCGTCGTCGAACGCGCGCCGGCTCTGCGCAAGACCGGCGGCCACGCGGTCGACCTGTTTCGGCCCGCGATGAACATCTCGGAGAAGATGGGCGTACTCTCGCGCGTCGAGGAGCGGGCCACCGGCACCAACCGGATGACCGTCCACCGGGAGGGCTCACGACGTCCCGTCCGGGCGGACCTCTCCAAGATCTTCAGCGCCACCTCCGACCGGCACGCCGAGATCATGCGTGACGACCTGAGCGAGATCTACTACGACGCCGCACACGACGACGTCGAGTACATCTTCGGCGACTCGATCACCGCGATCTCACCCGACGGCGAGGTGCGGTTCGAAAACGCCGCGCCGCGCCGCTTCGACCTGGTCGTCGGCGCGGACGGGCTGCACTCCAACGTGCGCCGCCTCGTCTTCGATGACGAGTCCCGCTGCAACGCCTTCATCGGGGCCTACCTCGGGGTGCTGACCCTGCCGAACATCTCCGACCTCGACCGCGAGCTCCTCATCCACGTCGGCGTCGGCCGCACTGCTGGCATGTACGGCGCGCGGCACCTCGGCGACGCGCGGGCGTTGTTCCTGTTCCGGAGCGAGCGCGAACTCGACTACCACCACCACGACGTACCCCTGCAGAAGGAGCTGCTGCGCAGTGCGTTCGCCAGCATGCACCCCCAGGTGGACCGCTGGCTGGACGAGCTCGACCGCACCCCGGCGTTCTACTTCGACTCAATCACCCAGCTCCGCATGGACACCTGGTCGCAAGGGAGGGTGACGCTCGTCGGCGACGCGGGCTACTGCCCCGGCCCAGCCGTCGGCGGCAGCACCAGCCTGGCCGTCGTCGGCGCGTACGTCCTCGCCGGAGAGCTGGCACGGGCAGGCGGCAACCACGAGCGCGCCTTCCCCGCCTACGAGCGCGCGATGGTGGAGCACGTGCGCGGCAGCCGCGCGGCCGCGCTGAGCGCGGCGAAGACCCTGATCCCCACCTCACGCCTCGGCGTGCTGGGACTGGCCCAGGGCGCCCGCCTGATCTCCGCGCTGCCCGCGGGCCCCAGCCGCGCCCTCGTCCGCCTCACCACCAAGAGCGCACGCCTCTACAACTCCATGACCGTCGAGGACTACCCGCCGCCCGCGGCATCAGGGGGTCGGGGCGGCCTCGCGGGCGACCCCGGAGGTGGACCAGGGTAGAGCGGTGGTCGTCGTTGAGTGAGGCGATGTCAGGAACATCGCCGCCGCTCTCCGCCACAAACGCGCGTGACGCCCGCCGCCCTCTCGCGCTCCTCGGCCTCGCATGATCACAAAACGGATGTCAGCCGACTACGACGAAGCCCTGGAACACGGCCGACTCAAGAAGCACAGCCTCCCGGCGAGGACACCGGCTGCCTCAGCGGAGCGGCCGGGGCGGACCACGCTCGCATTCACCGGATACCGGTGACACGTCGGCGGTGCGCGGCGGCCGCGTGGGGCGCCGTGCACCGCGGGGTGTTGACCGGTTCGGTGTCCGGCGTTGTGGTCACCGGTGGGTGGGGGTTCAGGCGCGGCGGCCGTGGTGGCCGCCGTCGTGGTGGCGGCCCCAGGAGGCGTCGTCGATGAAGCGGCCGTGGTCGTTGCGGAGGGTGGCGGTGTCGGAGCGGTTGTCCCAGACGTAGTTGCGGCGGTCCTGGTACACGTCACGGTAGGTGTCGCGGCCGACGCGACATCGCCCAAGCCGGGCAGCTCGTACTCGGCGGCGAGCTCCGCGAGCGCCTGATACGGCGTGGCGCTGGCTGAGGAGTTGGGATGCCTGCCGTTGGCGCTGTCCCAGGCAGCCGCCTACCTCGACCACCCAGGCTTGGGTGTCTCCGCCTACCGAGACAAACTTGCCAACCGGACCCGCTCTCTGACCGCGGCCGTCGGTTCCGCCACCCGGCCCTGCCGCTTGCGTTCGAGGCGTCGCAGCCGCTGGTAGAGCTCGCGCACGTAGCCGTGGCGGCACCAGCGCCGGAAGAAGTCGTACACCACCCGCCACCAGGGGAAGTCCAACTCGGTGCTCCCCTGCTCCCGTGCCGGGGAGTAGAGTCGGCGTCCTGTGACGTGGGGGAAGGGGCGCGGGTGCCGTTCCGCTATTACCTGTACATCAGTGACGCCAAGGTCGACATGATGCTGGCCCAGATCGACCCGGGGTGGGGGCGCAAGCGGGTCACCGAGTTCAGTTTCGGGCTGAAGATGCTGGGTGCCCGGCACAGTGTCGAGAGCGCGGGCACGGAGCGCGTCGCCCGTCTCGAGCGGGTGGTGCGCCATCTGGAGGACCACGGAGATCTGGGGGACGTGGACGAAGCCGGGCAGTATGTGTACGGGGTGCTGCCGATGCAGTGGGGCCCCGTCGGCAACAGTGGCACCGTGTACTTCGGCGGGCGCAGCGACCGGACGATCGTGGGCCTCGGCGGCTCGACGGGGCACGTGCTGGGCGCCCAGCAGGCCGCGAACCCCGAGCGGCACCAGATGAGCGGTTCCATGACACCGATGATGCTGGCCCAACTGGCCACCCTGGCAGTCGGGGACACCGTGCTGCCCGACGCCCTGACCACCGTCGTCCAGGCCAATGCCGTCCTCCGCGGGCCCGTCCAGAACGTCGAGTTCGTGGCCAAGCGGCTGGTGTGCGGGCCCTGCCCCTACCCGGAGCTGTACCCGGCGGGGGACATGGCGGTCCTGCTCGGCAGCCCCCTGTACGTGGCACTGGCCGAATGAGGTGGCGGGGCGAGCGCGCACCGGATCCCCGGGGGCCGGTCGTGTCGTCGCGGATCGATGCGGCACAGGGCATCATGCTGACGTTCGGCATCCACCCGCTGGCCCTCGACATCGACGCCGGCGGTGCGCGGATGTCGGCCATGATGAACGACAGCGCCCTGCTGACCCGCAGCCGGGGGCCGTACAGCCCGGACAACCTGCCGCCCGAGGCCCTGGAGATGGTGGATCTCGTGCTGCTGCGCTGGTCGCCTCGGCCGCAGCCCGAGTTCACCGTCGAGGGCGGTGGAAGATGGCCGGGACTGCTGGCGCAGTTCCACGCCGAGCAGGTCGCCGTGCGCTATGTGGTGCCGGAGGCCGTGCCACCGGATCTGTTCGTGCCACCGCGCGGCCAGGTGACGCTCAGCAGCGACATCCGCCTGGCCCTGCAGCAGCTGGCGGAGTCGCTGCGCACCGCGGGGCGGCGCCTCGGCGCGGAGCCGCCCGTCACCCTGGCACTGAGCTACCCCGACGACCCGGACTACGACGAGGCACGCGCGGATTCCCTTCCCGAGGAGTTCCGGGCCGCCGTCCCACCGGTCGTCGCCACCCTCGACATCGACCGGAGCGGCTGCACCCGTAAGCAGCGGGCGGTGCACGACGAGGCCCTGCGCCAGGCCCTGTACAGCGGACAGCAATGGGAGCAGACGGGCCGAACGGGGTTTCACGTCCGCACCGGGTATGCCTGTCTGCGTGACGGCGGAACCTGAGCAGACCGTTCTCCCGTCCGGCAGGCACGGCCACCGGCGCGGCCTGCGCGATCGTCAGAAGTCCGCCAGCGCCGCGGTCAGTTCGTCCGCCGTACGGACCGTGATGGCCGGGTTGTCGTTCAGCGCCTCGTCGATGACCTTCGCCAGTCGGGGCGGCAGGGACGGATCGCGCTCCCTGACCGGGACCACGGGCTCGCGCAGCGCCACCGCGATGGGGTCCTTGTGCTGCGGGAAGTCGCGCGGCGTGGCGCCGGTGAGCATCCAGTACAGACAGGCAGCGCTCGCCCACACGTCGACCTCCGGTCCGGCGTACTTGTAGCCGATCAGCTGGGTGCGCGCCATGAACGGGATCGTGCCGCCCATCGCCCCCGTCCTGGTGTGGCCGGACAGACCCGCCCGCTCGAAGGCCTTGGCCAGACCGAAGTCGGCGAGCTTGACCACGGGCCGGCCGTCGGATCCGGAACCGGACAGCAGGATGTTGGCGGGCTTCACATCGCGGTGCACCAGACCGCGCACCAAGGTGGCCGTACCGTCCTGCTGCCGCAGCGCGGGCAGCTCCGCCCGGTGGGCATGGGCCAGCCCCGCCAGCACCTGCCGGACGACGCACAGCGCCTCGGCCACCGGCACCCTCCCCCCGTGCCGCTCGGAGAACCCTTCGAGGCTGCCGCCGGGACAGTACTCGCCGGCGAAGTAGAAGGCGCGGTGGTCGTCGCCGCTGTCGCGGAACTCCACGATGTTCCGGTGGCGCAGCGCGCGGACGCTCTCCAGCTCGCGCCGCAGGGCGAAGCGGGCATGGTCGTCGGCGTGGCGGGTGACCGGCACCTGTTTGAGTGCGACGAGATCGCCCGTCGCCAGACTGCGGGCCAGCTGGACGACGCCCTGGGATCCGCGGCCCAGTTCGCGCACGAGGCGGTAGCCGGGCACCTCCGGAGGCACGAAGGAGGCGAGGGGGTCGAACGGTGCGCGGCCCCCGTCCGGTTCCCGATCGGGCGGCAGGGTCACCGTGATCCGCAGCCGTACGTCGCCGATGCGGATCTCGTCACCGTCGGCCAGGGGCTGCTCGGTGAGCCGGCCAAGACGGCCGTCGTTGACGAAAGTGCCGTAACTGCTGCCCAGGTCCCGCACCCGCAGCCGCGGCGGGTCGATATCCAGTCGGCAGTGCCGCCTGGACACGCTGCGGTGCCGTTCGGGGATGCGGATACGGCAAGCGTCCGACCGGCCCACCTCGCAAGTGACGGGTGCCTCGAAAACGTGGTCGCCGACCTCGTCGCCGGTGTGCACCGAAACTGTCACCTGCGCCGTCACGTGTCGTCCGTCCTCTCGGCGGTGAAGTCGTAGTCGTAGTCGAGCTCCCACAGCCGCAGGCCGGGCCGGTGGTCGGCCGAGATAAGGTGCCGGCCGTCGGCGGCGAACATCACCAGGCACACGGCCTCGGGGTGGCCCTCCAGCGTGTGCACACGCTGCCCCGTGCGCACGTCCCACACGTGGAGCGCCCGGTCGGAAGCCGAGACCACGTGGCGCCCGTCGGGGCTCACCTCGAACAGATGGCTGAACCAGGGCACCTCGCACACGGTCCGGCCGCTGCCCGTCTCCCACACCTCAAGGGTGCCGTCGGTGCCCGCGGTTGCCGCCGTGCCGCCGTCGGCGCTCAGCGCGAAGGACTCGGAGTGCCCGTCCCGCTCGTACAGCAGGCGGCGCCCGCGCACGTCCCACACCGACATCCGGAAGCCGGTGTAGACGAAGAGCCGCCTGCTGTCCGGTGTGAACCGCAGATCGGGATTGCCGAACGCGACCGGGAAGGCGAGCAACGGGCGGCCGGTACCGGTGTCCCACAGCCTGCCCGTGCCGTCCTCCCGGCCGACCGACGCGGCATAGCGCGCGTCGGGCGACAAGCGCACCAGGCGCACGGCGCCGTCGTGCCCCACCATCGTGCGCTGCAAGAAGGCCGGGCGCAGCCGCCACAGGCACAGGGCCCCGTCCTCGTCGCCGACCAGCGCGTACCGGCCGGCCGGGTCCATGGCGAGCGCCCTCACCAGGCCGTGGTCGCCGTGCAGCTCGCAGCTCCTGGTGCCGGCGTCGAGGTCCCACAGGTGTGCGGTGCCCGCCCAGTCGGCGGTGACGGCAAGGAGGCCGTCGTCGGCGACCGCGACGGTGTGCGTGTTGCCCGGAAGGACTTCGGGAAAGGTGTACTGGACCCGGCCCGTCGCCAGGTCGCACACATGGACTCGGCCGAAGGCGCCGGGGATCACCATCCGTGTGCCGTCGGGCGTCGGGGCCACCAGGACGTTCTGGGCGAGCACCGTGCCGCTGAAGCTGTAGCAGTCCCAGATGCCGAGCAGACCGGTACGTCTGCCCGCGGCTCTGCCCAGCTCCTCCCACTGCCGCCGCAGTTCGGGATGGCGCTCGAAGCCGGGGACGGCGCGGGCTGCCCGGAGCTGTTCCGCAGCCGCCGCCGGATCACCCTGCTCCGCCAGTGCCGTGGCCCGCGCGGCGAAGCGTGCCCTGTCCACCTCGCGCCGGGCCAGGGCGAGCGCGGCGGCGGGCCGCCCATAGTGCCACCCGGCGCGGAACCCGGCCGGGGCCAGACGGTGGATCTGGATGCCGCCTTCCCTGTCGCCGAGGACGGCGAGACGGCCGTCGCCGCTGAGGGCCAGAGAGGTCAGACTCAGCGGAACGGGCAGATCGGGCCGGGTGCTCGGGACGATCTGCGTACTGATCGTGTGCAGGCAGCGGCCGGAGGACAGTTCCCAGATCCGCAGCGGCTCCGTTCCGCTCAGGGAAGCCGAAGCGGCGATCGTGGCGTCGTCGCTGAGCACGACCCGATCGTGGCGGCCGATCTGGTCGGGCACGGTGGCGCGGACCCGGTCGGTGGCGCACTCCCATATGCGGGCCGTGGTCGACCAGCGGCCCAACAGCAGGGCTGCCGTGCCGCCGGGGCTCAACGCCACCTCGTCGATGCCGGTGCTGTGCCGGTCCGCGGACATGACCAACTGGTGCAGCGGGCGGCCCTGGGCGATGTCCCAGGTCACCACGCTGCCGCTGCGCGGGGCCGCGGACACCGCCGTGCTGCCGTCCTCGGCGAGGGCGACGTGGGAGACCAGGGCCGGCTCGTAGTGGATCCGAGGCAGTACCTGCCAGGTGTCGGGGTCCATCTTCTGGTGCGATGCGGGCGGGTGCTCCAGCGTCCGCCGCAGCCGCCCGGCCCGCGCGTCCCACACCTCCACCTGCCCCGTGCGGTAGGTCACCGCGGCGCCGCCCGAGCCGTTCAGCGCCAGCGCGACGATCTCCGGGCCCCGCTGACCGATCGTGCCCAGCAGGGTGCCGGCGGTCAGGTCCCACAGCTCGACGGGCCCGTAGCGGTGGCCCACCAGACCGGCCCTGCCGTCGGGGGCGACGGCGACGGCGGTCACCGGGACCGGATCGTCATGGAGGGCGCCGGCTGCCCCGGGCGGCAGTTCGTACCGGCAGCGGCCGGTGGCTGTGTCCCACACCCGGGCCCGGCCGTCCGCACCGCCGGTGAGCACCACCGTTCCCGCCGCGTTCACCGCGACAGCCCGTACCTCGCCCTGGTGGCCGGTGAGCCGCTCGGGTCTGCGTGCGGGGCCGCGGCGGCTCAACTCCGCCCGTGCGGCCTGCACCTCGGGACCATCCGGCGCGTCCGCGAGGAGCGCGCGGGCAGCGGTGTCGTCCCCCCGTTCCACCTGCACGAGGCCCAGCAGCCGGTCGGCCTCCTGGCCGGGCTCGCCCAGGGCCTTCGCCGTCCGCAGGCCGGACAGCACGTCCTCGTCCGAGAACGAGGCCCGCCGCCACCGGTAGAGGGACTGGTTGTAGACGGTGGGCAGGTGGTGCGGGTCGATGTCCCTGGCCTCGCCCCAGAGGCCCTCCGCCTCCTGAGCGCGGTCCAGGTCGAGCAGCGACAGCGCCTGGTTGGAGAGCGAGTCGGCGAGCAGTCGCACGGCCTGTGCAGGCACCCGCGGATACGGCCTGCCGACGGCGTCCTGGTAGATCTCCGCCACGGCCGCCGCGATCTCGTCCATACAGCGCGGGCGCCGGTCCCGGTCGACCTCGAAGCACCGCATCAGCAGATCGGCCAGGGCCGTCGGCATGGCGGGCGCGCCCGGGGCCGGGCGCCCCGAGGCCACAAAGGCGGCCAACACCTCGGGTGCCGACTGCCCGTACTCGCACGGCGGCCCGCCGGTGAACATCTCCAGCACGCTCAGCGCCCAGGACCAGATGTCGGTGGCGCGAGTGAGCGTGACGGGGGCGCCGTACACCGCGTCCGCCTGCTCCGGGGAGCAGTACGCGGGCGTCATTCCGCCGAAGCTGGCCAGCAGGCTTGCCTGAGGCGGTGCCAGTGCGCTCTCCCCGGCTGCGGCGCGGGCACCGGCAAGTCCGAAATCGGTCACCTTCGCTGTCCAGCCGTCGGTCGGGTCGACCATGATGTTCGCAGGCTTGACGTCCTGGTGGATCAGCCCCTGCTCGTGTGCGTGGCCGATGCCCCGGGCCATCTGCACAGCCAGGTCGAGCAGCCGTGCGAGCAGGCCGTCGCCGCCCCGGGCGTACAGCCGCCCGTCCCTCACCAGTTCGGCGAGCGAGCCCCCCGGCACCCACTCGGCGAACACGCAGGGCACGGCGTCCACTTGGCGGACGTACAGACAGGCGACGACGTGCGGGTGCAGGCCCAGGCCGACCCAGGTGCCCGCCTCCCGCTCGAACCCGCCCCGCCCCGCGGCCGTGGCGACCAGCTCGGGCCGGGGCACCTTGACGGCAAGGTCCGTGTTCCAGGAACGGTGGCGGACCCTGTACACCAGGCCCATGCCTCCGCCTTCCAGCACCTCGCGCACCTCGTAGAGACCGAGGACGAGGTCCCCGCGCCGCCACCTCCCCGTCGCCATGCCCATCAACCTTTCGCAGAACGAGGCAGGTTGGCAACGCACACCCGCCCGCTTCACGCACCCAGGTGCGGCATGCCCGCCGCGTGGCCCCCACCCGCTGCGGTCCAGTCGCCCGCGAGCGGAGCGGGAGACTCTCGACTTGGCAGGCACGAAGCTCCGTTGACATCCACCATGGTGTCACTGGCGGACACCGCCTGAAGGGAGGCCGGCCAGAGCACCGCAGCCGAGGTACGTCCCGCAGGGGGGCACCCGGCCGAACGGGGGCTGGTTGCCTGTGGGCGCCGATTATTACGTCCGAGCTGGTCAGGCCGCATGTGCGTACTCGTGGAGACGCCACCAAGTCGGTCACCTCGATGGACGTCCAACCGGTCCAGTCGGTCGGGTTAGTTGATCGGTACGGGAACCGGCCGCGGGGGCGCCGCGCTGTGCAGCGTGCGGTGAGGCCGGGGTAACGCGGCAGGTGCGGGCATGTGCAGGTCACGGTGGACCAGGGCGACCTGGTGGCCGCGACGGCGCAGACGCCGGGCAAGGACGTAGGCCGTAACACCGGCAGGGTGCCTCCCGCCTGCACAGCCCACAGCGATGGACAGCGTGTGCTGCCCAGCTCCGGGGCTGCGGGTGTAGGCGTGGGCTTGGGTGATGGTCGCGGCGAGCAGCTGCCGGATGCCGGGCGTGCCAAGTACGGCACGGATCACGCGCCGGTCCCGGGCGGTCAGCTCGCGCAGGCCTCGGTCCCAGTAGGGACCGCGGAAATGTTCTCCACCGTTTGTAACTCTCATGAGACGCCGCTGCCCTGTTGCGGCGGGATGCGCCGGTTGTCGCGTCGGTCAGCGAGGACGGCCAGCTGAGAGCCGTTCTCTCATCACGGAGTTCATCCCTGGTTGGTGGCGGCCCGTGATGGGGCTCGTTGAAATGGCTCTGACCGGATCGGCGTGAACGCTCCTGTAGGTTCTTCCGGACTCGCGTGGGCGGGCCCTCGGCGGAGGAAATGGGAGTGACCGTGGCTGACGAACGGCTTGATGCCGAGTGGCTTCGCGGCTGGTGTGAGCAGGTGGGTGCGGCGCTCGCGAAGCTGATGGAGTCGTTCCAGGCACGGTTTGGCTTCGAGCCGGGAAGCAACGTGGTCGTGCAGGCTTCGGAGGCGAGCCATCAGGCCACCGTCGTGCTCGTGGAGCTGACGCCGATTCCCTCGGACCTGACCACGATGTACTGGGTGATCGACGAGGTCTGCTTGCCCAATGTGGAGAACGGCTACTTCGTCCACCCGGCCTCGCTGGTCGCGGACCACTTCCGTGAGTACGGGGCCATCCAGATCGACGGGGAAGAGCCCGCCCTGGTCTTCGCCAGCGACGGGGGCGGGCATCTGTTCGCACTGGCGGGCTCCGGGCGGGTCTGGAGGTCGACCACCGCCTCGTGGTTCGATCAGTTCGACCTTGCCGCGGCCAGTCTTCAGGAGTTCTTCGAGGGGCTCTCTCGGCAGATCAGCGGCCAGCTCTGACGGCTGGTCGAATGGCGAGCCGACTCAAAGCCGGGTGAGGATTCGGATCCTCAGGAGCCGGATTTCACCTGTGCCTGGCCCTTTGCCCTGGTCGGCTTCAGACAGCACGAGACCATCCTCTACGGTGCACAGATGCGCTATTTGTTAGACGCCTTCGCCGTTGGAGCACTGAGGCGAGGTCGGTCCGTCGAGCAGTTTCTGGGCCCCACCGGCTCGCCAGAACGGCCTGGTGTTTCGAAGCTGGTCGAGCCTGCTTGACTTGCGTCTATGTCGACGACTCTTGGTGTGACCCGGCCGGACCAGGCTTCATACATGCTGCGCGCGGCGGCCAGCAACGCAGGCCTCTGCCCGGCAGCCTGCGTGCCGGCTGTGCCTGACGGCGTATCAACCACGGAGGTCCGGAGGGCGTCGGATGTGGTGGCGGGGCGGGGCGGGGGTTGCTGTCCATAGGCCCGCGGCTGGGAATCTTCGGCGATCATCCGCTCATTTTCTGAAATCGGTGGACCGGCGCCGGGCCGGCACGTCGCCGCGGATTGCGGGTCAGGTGCCGGCCTTGGGTCGGGATGCGGTGTGCCGGTACTCGGCGTTGATGCGCTGGGCTTCTTCGAGCTGGTCTTCGAGGATGATGATGCGGCAGGCGGCCTCGATCGGTGTGCCCTGGTCGACGAGTTCCCGGGCGCGGCCGGCGATGCGCAGCTGGTAGCGGGAGTAGCGGCGGTGGCCGCCCGCGGAGCGCAACGGGGTGATCAGGCGGGCTTCGCCGATGGCGCGCAGGAAGCCCTGGGTGGTGCCGAGCATCTCGGCGGCCCGGCCCATCGTGTAGGCGGGGTAGTCGTCGTCATCGAGCCGGCCGAACGAATCGTCTGCTGTCATTGCACCTCTCTACGGAACGCGTCGAGGGGCCCTGGTGCCGTACTGGCACCAGGGCCCCGAAGGAACTTCTACACCATCTGCCGGCCCTGATACTGCGCCGGCCTTCTGTGTCCGCACGCCCGCCCGGGAGAGGACGGGGAATGCGGGGATCGCGGTTGCTCGACCGGAGACCACCTCACTATCGATGTCCTGCGGTACCCGGACTCAACAATCACGCCCGGGCGATCCTGATGGCGCTCGGCCCCTCCGTTCATCCCTCTGGGATCTACCAACTGCTGGTACTGCTCTACTGCGTACTGCCGGTAATACGACCTGCTCGGTGACCCGTGCCAGCGTCACTCTTCAGCAGCCAGCCCCGTCGCCCATCCTGCGTCTGCTCTGGCTTGGAACCCCACTACCGAACTTCCCGGCACGCGCGCCCGCAGCCGACGCCTTCACCGAGGAACCACTGACAACCTCGCTGCTGGTACTGCGACCTGCACTTTTCCGGTACTGCCACCGCATTGACCGCGGTCCTGCTCACGGCGGCCCCTGATCACTGCGGGCCACCCGGTCCGGTCGTCAGCCCCGTCGCCGTCCTGCAGCAACCCTGGCTTCGAAGCTCCACCACCGCACCGTCCTGCGCACTGCAACTGCGTACTGCTGCCTGGCAGTTCCTGTCTGCCGGGCCTTGCTCGATCTCGGCTACGAGAGAAACCATAACCACCCCACTCCCAAATGTCTACTCTGGCGAACATAGATTTCCGCTTGATCAACGGAGAGGTAATCGGCCCCTGCCGGATCAAAGGACACGACGCGGGTCGCGAGGAGCGGGCGGGACCGGGCCTCAGCCGACACGGACGCCAGAACCCCGTACGAGCCCGCTCCCCAGCCCGCAGGAGCGTTGACGCACACTCGCCGGCGCGCGCAGGCCACGGGCCACTGGGCCCCGGCGCGGCCTTCCAGACACACAGCGTCCTGCCCGGTCCTGGTCGGCAAGCGGCGGAGCAGCGAGGCGCATGGATCGCCCGTCCGGCGCCACCCATCGCTCCCGACCCGGTGGGGCGAGGACTCGAAGACACCGGAAGAGGCCGATCGCAGATCGCTCAGAGTGAACGGATCATCGGACGCCACAGTGGACCACTTCCACCCAGAACGAGCAGTAATGTGCACGCATTGCGATCTCGACTGATGGTGCGTGACGCTCCGTCATGGGTGTGGGCGTTGGCCTGTCATGGCCCGAAGTGCTGTGCCACGAACCGCGCTCGTGGGCAGGGGAAGCCATATCCGAGGAGAACGAGGTGGTCGGAGCCGTCAGCCGGTCCCGCTACGCGCAGATCGTTGCCGAGCTGCGCGGCGTGACCGGACAACAGACACAAGGGCAGTTCACGATCGGTGACCGGGCTCTGGAGATCGAACCGATACGGCCCTGCAGCAGCCGGGCCACGGGTGCCACACGGCCGGCGGCGCAGTCCCTGGCCCGGCTGGCCGAGGACCTCGGCCTGCCCGTGACCACCATCCAGCAGGCGCGCTGGACCGCCTCACGCTGGCCGGCCGACCGGCGCCGGAAAACGGAGTCGTTCACCGTCCACCGCGTGCTGGCCGGCATCGACGACGAACGGGAACGGTTCGCCGCGATCGACGAGCTCCCTGACGGCAAGACCCGCTGGACCGTGGACGACGCCACGCAGCGGCTCGGAACCCAGGGGAAAACACCGGCCGCCCAGCAGGGGACAACCACCGTCATTACTCCCCGGCCCGGAGCCTGATCCTGCCGCCGCGGTGACCACCAACCTCGTCACCCTGTCCGCCCGCAACTGTTCGGGGGCGGGACGCCGCGGCCGCCGGGTGGAAGAGATCAGGGGTGACCTGGTCGCTGCCCGAGCCGACGCTGACCGCGCCCGTACCCATGGACCGATCTGCGGAGGGGATGAGCGGGCAAACCGAAAGGGAACACCTTCTGCGCCCTGCTCCACACCGAAGAAGGGCGGATGGTGCTCCGCTCCCGCCGCGGCACCGAGACGGCGCCGGCGTCCATCGCAGCCGCCGCTGGCTGACGGTCTTGGCATGATCGCGAAATGAGTGGAAGCGCGGACCAAATAGCCTTGTGGGGGCGTTCACTGTTTGAGCGTCAGCGGGACCCGGTGGTGTGGGCGGGCGGGGTGCTCGAGGCTGCTTCGGTGACGCTGGGAAAGCCCCTGGAGATCCAAGCTGCGTTGGCTCTTGCCGCAGACAGCACGCAATGGCCGGAGGGTCGGGCGGTCTTCGATCGGATCCGTCAGCGCGGGCTCGACAAGGACAAGCCCCTGACGGCTGCGGAGGACCTGTGTTTCCGGCTCGCGGAGCTCGTAGCCAAGCTCGCGCACAATGCGGCTGGTCCGCCTCCGCCTTTCGATTATCACGCAGGCTGGCAGGTGGGGCCGATCGCTTACCGTCTGGCTGGCGAGTTGACGGATCCGGCTCTTCGCTACCGCCTGGCTGCCGCTCTGGACGGGTGGCCGGAAGCTGAGTGATCCTCCGTGATCGCCCGACGGGAGTTGCGGAGCTAACCCCGCGTCGAACACGTCTTCGCACGCATGAAGACCTGGAAGATTCTCCGCGACTGTCGACTCAAAGGCGACGGCGTCCACCACGCCATGCTCGGCGTCGCACGGATGCATAACCACGCCCTCGCCGGATAGACCACCAAGCCGTACAGCAGCCCACATGCCCGAGGCCACTCAGAGATCATTTAGAGACCAGGATGGAGCGGGCGACGGCGACGAGGGCTTTCATGTGGCCGCGGCGTTTGACGATGCCGCGTTGCACACCTGACCGGAAAAACTCCGATCAGGTGTTGCAGCGGGCGCCCGGGGGTCGGCTACCGGCGGCTCGGGACGGTGACCCGGGCCTCCGCCAGGACAATGCCGGTCGCGGGGGGCACGGGAACGTACAGGCTCCAGTCGGCGTCACACCCATGCCGCACCCGGCACGCAACGGCCGCCTCTGCCGTATCGCTGCTCCTTCCGGCCGGCCGCGGCGGGCCGGGCACGTTCGCTGTGGAAGCGGCCCACCGACACGGCGTAAATTTCTACTATCAGGCGACATATCAAGAATTCTTGGCTGCTTTCGGCTATCGGTCTGATCACCGGCCTGTGACCAGCACTTTCACCGGTCACCGGTAGCCCCGCGTGGATGCCACTGCCCGCCCGTTTCCCGGTCGCCTCGCCGTACGGCAGCCGGCCCGAGGAGGACGACGTCATGCACCGCACCCCGCTGGTCCCCCGTCGAACCGGGACCGCCGCCCCGTCCGTCCGGGCCGCCTTCATCACCCTGCTGATCGCCGTGGTGGTGGTCGCGGGCGCGCGGTTGGTCCTGGCCGCCGCGGGCATGCAGGTCATGGGGATGGCCGAGTACTCCACGCTGATCCCGGTCGTGGCCGCCGCTCTGCTGCCGCTACGGCAGACCCTGATCGTGGGCCTGGCGAACCTGGTCGTCGCCATCCTTGCCTACGGCATTCTGCTGCCGTCCATGTCCCACGCCAGCCGGATCACCGTCGTCACCGCGCTGGTCGCCTCGATCCTGGTCAGCCTGGCCGTCTGCCGCGCCCGTATCGCCGCGGAAAGAAGCCTGAAAGGCCTGATGGTCGCCCGGGAGCGGCTCACGCTGCTCAGCGAGGCCAGCACCCGGGTCGGCGGCACCCTGGACGTTGCCCGCACCGCCGAGGAGCTCGCCGAGGTCGCCGTGCGCCGCTTCGCGGACCAAGCCGCGGTCGACCTCTTCGATCCCGTCCTCAAGGGCGAGGAGCCCGCGCGGGGGCCGCACGCAGGCCCGGTCACCCTTCGCCGCGCCGCCCGCCGGTCGGTGCCGGCCGCGCTCGCAGCCGCCGCACCGCCCGACAGCAGTACCGTCACCTACCGCAGGGGTTCGATGCCGGCCCTGAGCCTGTTGCGGGGCGTCCCCATGCACGGGCAGTTCACCGACGCCGCAGACGGCGAGGAGTGCTGGCCCGCCGATCCGAACGGCACCGGCACGCAGGCGCCGCACTCCACGCTGGCGGTCCCGCTGCGCGCCCGCGGGGTGACCCTCGGTGCGGCGCTGTTCACCCGGTCCCGGCACCGGGACCCCTTCGACGCCGACGACGTGCTGCTCGCGCAGGAGATCGCGGCGCGGGCCGCGGTGTGCGTGGACAACGCCCGCCGCTACACCCACGAGCGCGCCACCTCGGTAGCACTGCAGCGCAGCCTGCTGCCCCAGGCAGTCCCGCCGCAGCCGGCCGTGCAGGCGGTCGCCCGCTATCTGCCCGCGGATATCGAGGCGGGCGTGGGGGGCGACTGGTACGACGTGATCCCGCTGTCCGGGGCCCGGGTCGCCCTGGTCGTGGGCGACGTGGTCGGGCACGGCATCCGCGCCTCGGCGGCGATGGGGCGGCTGCGTACCGCGGTGCGCACCCTCGCCGACATCGACCTGCCGCCCGACGAGCTACTCACCCACCTCGACGACATCGTCATCCGGCTGCAGAGCGAGACTGCCCCCACCCCGGCGGGCTCGGGCGAGGACGCGGTCGCCGATGCGGATGTCGGCGAGTTCGTCGCGACCTGCCTATACATGGTCTACGACCCGATCTCGCGGCGGTGCACCGCCGCCCGGGCCGGCCACCCCCCGCCGGCCGTGGTGCGCCCCGGGGAGGGCGCCCGCTTCCTCGACCTCCCGGCCGGTCCCCCGCTGGGCGTGGGCGGCCTGCCCTTCGAGACCGCCGAGATCCAGCTGCCTGAGGGCAGTCTCCTCGCTCTGTACACCGACGGCCTCGTCGAATCTCCCCGCCACGGCCTGGACGAACGCCTCGAGCGCCTGCTCGAAGTCCTGTCCGAGTCGAAGCCCACGTTGCAGGAGGCCTGCGACCACGTACTGGACCTGCTGGTCGACGACCGCACCCGCGACGACCGCACCCGCGACGACATCGCCCTCGTCGTCGCCCGCACCCGGGCCCTGGACGACGGGCACACCATCGCCTGGGAGCTGCTGGACGACCTCTCCGAGGTCGCCCGCGCCCGCGATCTGGCCTCGCTGCAGGTGGCTCGCTGGGGGCTGCCGGAGGCGGCGTTCCTCGCGGAACTCGTAGTCAGCGAGCTGGTCACCAACGCCATCCGCTACGGCGGCAGCCCCGTGCAGCTGCGCCTGATCCGACACGACACCCTGATCTGCGAAGTGTCCGACAGCTCCAACACCGCCCCTCACCTGCGCCGGGCCCGCACCTTCGACGAGGGCGGACGCGGACTGTTCATCGTGGCGCAACTCGCCGAGCGCTGGGGCACCCGGCAGCAGTCCGACGGAAAGACCATCTGGGCCGAACTCGCCCTCCCACCAGCCACCGGCCCCCGCGCCCAGGGAGATGCGCAGAGCAGCCGCAACGGGGATGTCAGCAGGCCGACCACGGCAAAGCAGCGTGGTGACCTGCACGGACACAGGGACGGTCCTGCGGGCCGCGCACCAGTAGGCGCAACCCCTAGCGCGAACAGATAGGCGCAACCCTTGCCGCAACCTCGCGCTCCTGGTCGACCGGGGCGATCGGTCACGCGGCCCTGACGGCTCCGTAGGCGCTGGCGAGGTGGCGCAGCTCGGACCGTGCCGCCGGCACTGAGAGGTCCTAACAGAAGCTGTTGATGATCCTGTTCGTCCTGCACACCGGCATCCAGTGGGAGTACCTGCCCCAGGAGCTGGGCTTCGGCTCGGCCATGACCTGCTGGCGGCGCCTGGCCGCATGGAACGACGCCGGCCTGTGGGACGAACTGCACCTGGTGCTGCTGAAGAAGCTGCGGGCCGCGCAGAAGCTGGACTGGTCGCGGGCGGTGATCGACTCCTCCCACGTGCGGGCCGCTCGGCTGGGCCCAAAAGTGGACCCAGCCCAGTCGACCGCACACGTCGGGGCAGCAAGCACCACATCATCACCGACGCCCAGGGCATCCCGCTCGCGGTGTCACTGACCGACGGAAAACGCAACGACGTCACCCAACTCCTGCCCCTGCTCGACAAGATCCCGGCCGTGGCCGGCGTCGTCGGCCGACCCAGACGACGTTCGGGACCGTTTACCGGGGCGTTGTCCAGTACTACCTGCTCGCCGGAGATGTCTTCCGGCTGCACCGACTGCAATGGGTCATGGAGACAGCAATGCTCAAGACCCTTGCCGCCAAGCACCGTTCGTCAGTATCGAAGATGGCTGCCAAGCACAGGGTCAGAGTCGATACCCCCAACGGGCCTCGCGTCTGCTTCGACGCCCGAATCGAGCGGAAGAACAGAAAGCCACTGGTGGCACGGTTCGGCGGAATTACCCTCCAACGGCAACGAGCGGCGGAACTCGCCGATCGGGAGCCGATCCGGGTGGACTATCCGCAGAAGGAACTCATCGCGAGACTCCTGGCGGATACCTGCGAGATCCGCGGAAGCAAGGGCAACGTGCAAGTGCACCACGTCCGCGCTCTCGCCGACCTCGCACATGCCGGATGGCAGCCTTCCGACTGGGCGCGCGTCATGCTCCACCGGCGCCGCAAGACGGTCGTGGCCTGCGACACCTGCCACGACCGCATCCATGCGGAAAGGCCGGCCAGACCACACACGCAGTAGTCACTGGAGAGCCGGATGACAGGGAAACCGTCATGTCCGGTTCGGTGGGAGGCCGCCCGGAACAGGACCTGCCACGGCAGGCACCTCACCGCGCGGCCGACCCAACCGGCCGGCTCATGCATCACCGCCGCCTGGCCCGCGACTACGAAACCCGCCCCCACCGCTCCGAAGCCATAATCCACGTCGCGATGATCGACCTCATAAGCCCCCGACTCACCCGCGAATCCACCCCCAACTGGCGCGACACCTGAACCTCGAACCAAACAACCTTGGCTTCGGACCGCCGCACGTGATCGTGATCGCGATCGCAATGCTCCCCCGCCGTTCGGGGGACCGCCGACCGTCCTCCCCGGATCCGACGACTCCCACTCCCGCGCCGCCGGAGGGCCGGCAGCGACGGCTGTTCGCGGCGGGACGGCCGACGCTGCGATGCCGACGGTCGGGCACGGTGACGGCACACCGATCACGCAAGGTGAATGAATCGCTCCTGGGATCCGTACGAAACCTTCTATTTCGCGGCGGGAGCGCTCACGTCTGGTAGCAAGACGGCCCGGCGCCCCGGCGTCGCGCGGGTGACGCACGCCCGTCGGCCCGCCGCGCGGCGGGCCGACGCGGCCACTCCGAGCGGGCCGCCGACACGCGGAACGGAAGCCGGGGCCCGATGAGTTCGCTGCAGCCATCATCCGTCGAGGTCGCCACACGGACCAGACGAGCCGTCACCCGCCGGTCGGGAGTTCGGGGGTTGACATGAGCGGCTTCGCGACACAGCCTTTGGCAACGTTGTCATTCCTGCTCCGCACGGGACACGCGGAGCAGGTTCGGCTTGCGCCGCAATTTGATGGGACGTCACACACATGACTGATCAGTCGGGCTCGTCGCGCCACCCGTCGCGCCGGACCATCGTCACCACGGGTACCACGCTGCTGGCCGGTTTCGGTCTCGGTACCGCGCTCCCCGTGTCGACCGCTGCCGCCGCCCCCACCGGCGCACCAGCCACCTCCTCGACCCATGGCGAGCTGGCGCTCCACCGCCCCGTCACGGTCTCCTCGACGGCCTACGCCGCGACTCCCGGCTCGTTCGTCGTCGACCGCCTCTCCTCCCCCGGTGTCCGCGGCAGCGGCTGGCGGGCCGAGGACGGCGACCCGCAGTGGATATCCATCGACCTCCAGGCCGCCTGCGACGTCGACCAGGTCATCCTGACCTTCGAGGCCGACGCCTCCGACCCGGTGTACACTCCGCCGACCTCCGGAAACGTCCACAGCGGCACCACCGGCAACGAGATCCAGTCGAGCTATTCGCTGATCTTCGTCGTCGAGACGTCCCTGGACAATAAGTCGTGGACCACCGTGCACCGCACCACGGCGGGCACCGGGGGTGCGGTGAACATCCAGCTCGCCCGCCCGGTGACGGCGCGCTGGGTGCGGATGACCTCGCAGAAGCGCTCCAGTCCGCTGCCGCTCGGCCTCAACGGCTTCGAGGTGTACGGCCGCTCCAAGGGGCACCGCCCGGATGCCACCGGCTGGACCGACTGGGAGACCCAGCACGGCCCCGTCCCGAAGCTCTCGGTCGCCGACGACGGGACCGTGCCCCTGGAGTCGGGCTGGCGGCTCACCATGGACGACTGGGCGAATGCGGACGGCGCCGGTCTGTCGCGGGCGTCCTTCGACACCAGCACCTGGCTGCCCGCGACCGTTCCCGGTACGGTGCTCGGCTCGCTCGTGGAACAGGGCAAGCTCCCCGATCCGGTGTCGGGTCTGAACAACCTGCACGTCCCGGAAGCGCTCTCGCGCCACTCCTGGTGGTACAAGCGGGACTTCGCGCTGCCGCGGGGCCTGCGCACCGGTGCGGGGCGCCACGTGTGGCTGGAGTTCGACGGCGTCAACCACAAGGCCGACGTGTGGCTCAACGGCCAGCAGGTCGGCGACCTGACGTATCCGTTCGCGCGCGCCGCCTTCGACGTCACCAAGCAGCTCACCGGGAGCGGCGACAACGCGCTCGCCGTGCGCATCACTCCGATACCCGTCCCCGGCAGCCCCGGCGACAAGGGTCCGCTGGGCGAGTCCTGGGTGGATGCGGGCGCGCAGCAGATGAACCTCAACTCGCCCACCTATCTGGCGTCTTCGGGCTGGGACTGGATGCCTGCCGTCCGGGACCGGGCGGCCGGCATCTGGAACCACGTCCGGCTGCGGTCGACCGGTCATGTGGTCCTCGGCGATCCGCGCGTGGACACCGCGCTGCCCTCGCTCCCGGACGTGTCGGTCGCCGAGCTGACCGTGGTCGTCCCGGTCCGCAACGCCGACTCGGCCGACCGTCGGGTGACGGTCACCGCCGCCTTCGAGGGCGTGCGGGTGTCGAAGAGCGTCACCGTGAAGGCCGGCGAGAGCGTCGACGTCGTCTTCACCTCCGACGCCTACGCGCAGTTGAAGGTGCGCAGCCCCAAGCTGTGGTGGCCCAACGGCCTCGGCGAGGCGCACCTGCACGACCTCACGCTCACCGCGTCCGCCGACGGCCAGGAGAGCGACCGGCGCACCACCCGTTTCGGCATCCGGCAGTTCGGCTACGAGTACGAGATCCCGCTGGTGTTCACCGCGTCCGGCGACGCCTA
This sequence comes from Streptomyces sp. RPA4-2, assembly GCF_012273515.2. Lineage (NCBI taxonomy): Bacteria > Bacillati > Actinomycetota > Actinomycetes > Kitasatosporales > Streptomycetaceae > Streptomyces > Streptomyces sp. RPA4-2. The sequence goes on along the minus strand of NZ_CP050975.2, from coordinate 8,909,925 downwards.
CACGCAGACGGTCACCTTCGACCGGCAGCAGGCACGCCACGTGCGCATCAGATGCCTGACCCGGGCCACCTCCTGGGGCAGTTCGCTCTGGACCCTGTCCGTGGGGGACAGCACGCGGCCGGGCACCGACCTCGCGCTGCACGCCCCGGCCGAGTCCTCCAGCAACGACCAGGACGGCAACGGCGCGGGCAACGCCACCGACGGGAACGCGGGCACCCGCTGGTCCTCCGCCTACGAGGACGACCAGTGGATCCGGGTGGATCTCGGCTCCGTCCAGTCGTTCGACCGGGTGGACCTCACCTGGGAGCAGGCGTACGCCAAGAGCTTCGTGGTGCAGGTCTCCGCGAACGGCTCGGACTGGGCCGACGTGAAGTCGGTGGACAACGGGGCGGTGCCGTTGCCGTTCAACAACGGCAACGCCAGCCTTCAGGTGGAGGACTTCGACCGGCAGACGGCACGCTATGTGCGCTTGAACTGTGGTCTGCGAAACACCAGTTGGGGCAACTCGCTGTGGTCCTTCGGGGTCGTCGACCGCTCCGACCCCGGAACCGACCTCGCCCTGCGCCAGAAGGCCACCGCCTCCACCGAGGAGAGCGACAACCCCGCGTCGCACGCCACCGACGGGAACGCGGGCACCCGCTGGTCCTCCGCCTACGAGGACAACCAGTGGATCCAGGTGGACCTCGGCTCCTCACGCGCGTTCGACCGGGTGGCCGTCGTCTGGGAGACCGCGTACCCGAAGACGTACGTGATCCAGGTGTCCGACGACGGCCAGAAGTGGACTGACGTCAAGTCCGTCTCGAACACGCCGGACCCGCTGAAGATCAGTGTCAACGGGGTGCGTGTGCTTGCCCGGGGAGGCAACTGGGGCTGGGACGAACTGTTGCGCCGGATGCCGGCGGAGCGGATGGACGCGGCGGTCCGGATGCACCGGGACATGAACTTCACCATGATCCGCAACTGGGTCGGTTCCAGCGACCGGGAGGAGTTCTTCGCCGCCTGCGACCGGCACGGCATCCTGGTGTGGAACGACTTCCCCAACGCGTGGGGCATGGACCCGCCGGACCACGAGGCGTTCAACTCCCTCGCCCGCGACACCGTGCTGCGGTACCGCATCCACCCGAGTGTGGTCGTGTGGTGCGGTGCCAACGAGGGCAACCCGCCGGCCGCCATCGACCAGGGGATGCGCGAGGCGGTGGAACGGCAGGTGCCCGGCCTGCTCTACCAGAACAACTCGGCGGGGGGCATCATCACGGGTGGCGGCCCCTACGGCTGGGTCGAGCCGGAGAAGTACTTCGATCCGCTCACGTACGGCAGCCGCGACTTCGGTTTCCACACCGAGATCGGGATGCCGGTCGTGTCCACCGCGGCGAGCACCCGCAGCATGACGGGCGACGAGCCGGAGTGGCCGATCCGCGGGGCGTGGTACTACCACGACTGGAGCGAGCACGGGAACCAGGCTCCGCAGAACTACCGGGCGGCCATCGAGGAACGCCTCGGCGAGGCGGGAGACCTGGACGACTTCGCGCGCAAGGCGCAGTTCGTCAACTACGAGAACACGCGCGCCATGTTCGAGGCGTGGAACGCCAACCTCTGGGACAACGCGTCCGGTCTGATGCTGTGGATGTCCCACCCGGCCTGGCACAGCACCGTCTGGCAGACCTACGACTACGACTTCGACGTCAACGGCACCTACTACGGCGCCCGTTCGGCCTGTGAACCGCTGCATGTGCAGGCCGATCCGCTCAAGTGGCAGGTGATCGCGGTGAACCACACCTCGGCAGACCTGCGCGGGGCCACGGTGACCGCCCGGACGTTCGACCTGTCCGGCAGGCAGCTGGGCAGGTCGGTGACAGCCAGGGTGGACGTCGAGCGGGCGAACACCGCGAAGGCGTTCACCGCCGCGTGGACGGACGGACTTCCGGACCTGCACCTGCTCCGGCTGACCCTGGAGGACGCCAAGGGCCGGGAGCTGTCGCGGAACACCTACTGGCGTTATCGCGAGGCCGACGCGCTGCGCGGGCTGAACAAGGTGAAGCAGGTGAAGCTGACCGGCGGGATCACCCAGGTCTCGCGCTCAGGTGACCGTCACGAGCTGACGGCGGTCATCCGCAACCAGGGGTCGTCAGTGGCCGCCATGGTGCGGCTGTCCCTGCTGGAGGACGCGCACGGCCGTCGTGTACTGCCGACGCTGTACAGCGACAACTATCTGTGGCTGCTGCCCGGCGAGTCCCGGACGGTCCGGCTGTCCTGGCCGGCGGAGGCCTGCTCGTCCCGCCACCCGGTGCTGACGGCGGAGGCCTACAACAGCCCGGTCGCCACGCTGCGCGGCTGAGCCGTCACCCCGTGCGCCCCGGCAGCTCGGCCGGGGCGCACGAGTGTGGCGTGGGCCCGATCCCCCCGTCCTACCCGGGTCGGGTCAGGGCCTCTGCCGCGGCTCCGCGGCTCCGCGGCTCGCGTTCGGCCCGGCGGCGAGCACCGGCGACGGGCACCGGACGACGGGCGTCGAAGACCCCAGGGGAATGACGCACGAAGGGCCACGCGTTCCCCTAGGCAGAACGTTGAGCACGGGAGAACGCTGTGAGCGCTACCAGCATCGGTACGTCGGTGACCGGGACCCTGCGGACCTGGCGTCGGGCCACGCCGGAACCCTTGTGGCCGGCCGGGGCGCTCCTGCTGATCGTCGCCATCCCGGTGGCCGACCTGTTCCTCCCGCCGAACATCCATCTGGCCCATCTGCTGGTCGTGGCCGTGGCCGTCACCGCCGTCCACGCCGGCCCGCGCGTCACGTCGCTGGTCGGGCTGCTGGCGGTGCTGGCGCTGATCGAGGCCGGAGCCGAGCGGCACACCCTGACCACCGAGAGTGTCGTCATCGAACTCAACTCGCTCGTCCTCGCGGTCGCCTTCCTCGTCTTCTTCACCCGCCTGCGGGACCGGCGCGAAGGGGAGCTCGCGCGGGTACGCCGGGTGTCCGACGCGACACAGCGCGTCGTCCTGCGACCACTGCCGGACCGGGCCGGGCCGGTCTCGCTCGCCTCCGCGTACCGAAGCGCCGACGCGGACACGTGCATCGGCGGTGACCTGTACGCGGTGGCCCGGGTTCCCGGTTCCACCCGGCTGCTGATCGGGGACGTTCGGGGCAAGGGGCTGGCCTCGATCAGTGACACGGCGATCGTGCTGGGCGCCTTCCGCGCCGCGGCGCACCGTCAGCTGCCGTTGCCGGAGCTGGTCGCCTACATCGAGGACACCGTCTGCTGGGGTCTCGGGGAGTTCGCGGAGCCGGAGGACGACGTAGCCGAGCGATTCGTGACGGCCGCGGTGCTCGACATCCCGGACGACGAGCCGGTCGTGCGCGTGATCAGCTGTGGTCACCCGCCGCCCCTCCTGCTCTCCGTCGCTACCTCCACGGTGATCCCCCTCGTGGTGCCCGAGCCGTCGCCGCCGCTCGGGCTCGGAAGGTTGTCCGACGACATCGTCCACGCCCCGGCGACCTTCCCGTTCGACCGCGGCGACCGGTTGCTGCTCTACACGGACGGCGTCACCGAGGCCCGGGACCGCGAGGGTGCCTTCTACCCCCTCGCCGAACGTGTCGCCCTCCGGCAGGAGCAGCCGCCGGGCGCGCTCGTCGCCGGCCTTGCCACCGACGTGCGGGAGCACACGGGTGGCCGGCTGGACGACGACATGGCGATGGTCGTTGTCCAGCGGGACCGGGATCCTTCCCTCGTCGGCTGAGTTCCGTTGCGCGTGCTCCGCCTACGGGGCGGGTGCCCCGGTCCTCGGAGCCTGTTCGGCGGCGTCCTGGGGTGAGTCGTAGAAGTCGAAGATCTGCTGCAGGCCGCCGATCTCGAAGACCTTGCGCATTCGCGACGAAGGGCATGCGATGCGCAGAGAGCCCTGATGAGCCGTGATCTGTTTGCTGATGGCGACCATGGCTCCGAGTGCCGTGGAGTCCAGGAACGGGACGAAGCACAGGTCCAGTACGAAATGCCGGTGTCCATGGTCGAGGAGACCGATCGCCGCCTCGCGCACCTGCGGCGCGGTGTGGGCGTCGAACTCGCCGTCGACCTCGAAGACGGTCCAGCCGTTCAGGCGGTGATGGCTGATGGACAGGGCTTGATTCCGGATGATGTTGGTTCGCATCGCCGGCTCTCTCTCCGGAGATCGGGACAGCTCACGCGACCCGCGACGCGTGGCACGACCACGACTGTCCCCGGGGCGACGGATGTCGTCCTGCTCTCACCATACGAGCACCTCCGAACGCCTGCCACACCCCGACTCCCACCCGGCCGGAGCACGGGAGGTCACCTCGGCCGGCGGTCAGCCAGACCTGCCGGCGCTCCTGGCTGGGCTGTCGTCGAGGAATCCGCCGGACTGGTGCTGCCACAGCCTCGCGTAGGCGCCGTCGGTCGCGAGCAGTTCCCGGTGGGCGCCCTGTTCGACGACCCGTCCATGGTCGATGACGACGAGCCTGTCCATCTTGGCGACCGTACTGAGCCGGTGCGCCACCACAAGCGCCGTCCTGCCGTCCATCAGCCGCCACAGCGCCTCTTGGATCAGGCGTTCACTCTCCGAGTCCAGGGCGCTGGTCGCCTCGTCGAGCAGCAGGATCGGCGCGTCACGCAGGATGGCGCGGGCGAGGGCGACCCGCTGGCGCTGTCCGCCGGACAGCTTGACTCCGCGCTCGCCGACGACGGTGTCGAATCCGTCCGGCAGCGCGTCGCTGAACTCGGTGACGTGTGCCGCCTCGGCCGCGCGCCGGATCTCGGTGTCGGTGGCGTCCGGCCGGGCGAAGGCGATGTTGTCCCGCAGTGTGCGGTGGAACATAGCCGGATCCTGCGGCACATAGGCGATGGTGCTGCGCAGGTCGGCCTGGCGGAGTCTGCTGATGTCCTGCCCGCCGATCAGGATGCGGCCGGCGTCGACGTCCGTCATCCGCAGCAGCAGGCCCCTGCCAGCCACCCCGAGCGGCGCCCCGCGACCTACCACCGCGCTCACGGGATCCGCTACTTCCACGGCTGCTGCTCCGTCGGCGACGACAAGCTCTGGGGCGTCAGCCGCCGTAAGAAGGGCGCCAACACCCTGGCCGCGTTGAGATCGATCCGCGCGGCCCGTCCGGGCGGCGCCCCGATCTATGTGGTCCTGGACAATCTCTCCGCCCACAAGGGCGACACCATCCGTCGCTGGGCGAAGAAGAGCCGGGTCGAGCTGTGCTTCACCCCGACCTACGCGTCATGGGCCAACCCGATCGAAGCCCACTTCGGACCGCTGCGGCAGTTCACCATCACCAACTCCAACCACCACAACCACACCGTGCAGAACCGGGCGCTGCACGCGTACCTTCGCTGGCGGAACAGCAACGCCCGGCATCCTGACGTGCTGGCAGCCCAACGCCGCGAGCGCGCCCGGATCCGCAGCGAGAAGGGCCTCCACCGGGGAGGGCGTCCCCTCCCCGCCGAACGGCTCCAGGTCTTCAGGTCGAGGACTGCGTGAAGACCCGCTCGCCCTCTCCACTCGGTTCCTCGAAGTTGGCCAGGTACCGGTTGAACAGCGTCTCATCCACGGTGACGGAGTTAGCACCTTCCTTGCCATTTCGGACCTCGAGGCGACGCTCCAGCGTCGTCCGGTCGGCCTTGAGGTGGACCAGTTCCCAGCGGCAGCCGTGACTTTCGATCAGCGCCTTGTAGCTGTCGCGGGCGGCGCGACTCCAGAAGCTGTAGTCCACCACCACATCGCGCCCGGCCAGCATCAGCTCGACCAGCTCCTGCCGCTGCTCGCGACGGACCTCTTCCTTGAGCTGGTCGAATGCCTCGGCCTCCAGCACCAAGCCAGCGTCGCGCTGCCCGAGTCGCTGCCAGACCACCTCGTCGATGGAGAGCCGAACGTAACCGCGTCGCACCAGCTCCATCGCGTAGGTGGTCTTGCCCGCTCCCGGAAGTCCGCACATCAGCACCACCGTGCTCAATCGCTGCGTCACGGAGCCAGGTTAGACCCCGAAAACACGCCCTGCTCCGTGGCGACCAAGGGCACCCGCTGGGAGCGGACCCCACCACGCTTGACCAACCCGGCGAACCTATGCGGTCAGAGCACTAGCAACCGAGCCAGGGCCTCCGCATCGTCGTGCTCGACCGCGTGATGGGCGGGTGTCCAGTAGGCACTCACCAGGGCATTCAACCGCCATCGCAACCCGTCCGCCAGCGACTGTCGCCGGGGTCGAATCCTCGGTTGCACCACCGCAAGGGACATCACCGTCCAGCCGCGTCACGGATGTTGGCGCGTTGTTCGTCGCGGGTGGCCGCGAGCCGGCCTCGGAGACTCCCCCGCTGTCGAGCAGGGACTCGCATTCTGGGATCTTTCTTTGCCGCAGCTTGATCAGCTGTATGTCCTCGCCTTGATCGACTGTGTCCGTGACATGACTAAGATGGGCCGACTTTGGGGGCTGGAGGGGGAGTTGATGATGGTGCGACGGAGATCGCTCGCATTCGTTGGCGTGGCCATACTGGCACCGCTGGTCGTGTCCGCCGCTTCCGCGCAGGCGGCGTCGGGCTCACTGGCCGTCACCACGCTGGGGCGGCACGGCGGTAAGGTCTCGACGACGGTCACGGTCGTCGCCGTGCCGTCTGGGCAGACGTACCGGGTGAAGTCCGGCAAGCGGATCAGCCTGCCGTCGGGACGCTACATCGCGATGACCGACATCTATGAGAGCGCCACGGACGGTTCGGGCACCGACACCATCGGCGCGCAGGTCGTGCAGGTGTCCGGCAGCACATCGGTGACGCTCGACGCACGCAAGGGCAAGGCCGTCAAGGTATCGCTCGACACGCCCGCCGACGTGACCGGACCGCCGCAGATCAGCGCGCAGGTCTGCGCCGCCACCGTTGGCAACATGCCCTCCGCTTTCAGCGCGGGCGGCTGGAACGAACAGGGAGCCCTCTACGCCATCCCGAATTCCTCCAAACTGCTGCAGTTCGGGTACATGGCGCAGTGGTCGGGAAACGACAGCTACGTCACCGTGAAGAACACCACGGGCATCCCGGCCGCGCCCGGTGGGTCGTTCACGCGGTCGAAGCTGGCGACGATGCGCTTCTCGGTACGCAGCGGTACGCAGATAGGCCGTCAGAACAGCATCGCGCTCCAGGCACAGCCGAAGGTCGACGACTGCACGACCGACCTCATGGCCGGGGTCCACGACGACAGCGCACCGTACAGCGCCGTCGCCCATGTGACTCCGGGGACTTGGCAGCCGCGCGACGACATCTTCGCGAGCAACGGCGACGACGTCGGCGGCGGTTTTCCGAAGGTCAGGACGCTGAAGGCAGGGCAGAGTTTCACCCAGTACTTCGGCCGGGCCGCCTGGAGTCCGATGCACTATCTGCCGATGGTCGGGCACAAGTCCGTCACCTTCTTTCCGGACGCCCTGATCGGCGACCCCGACGTCGGCGTCAGCGGGGCCGACCCGACGAAGGAGACGGTGATCCTGTCCAAGGGCGGCACCACCATCAAGAAGCAGACCCTGACCAACTGGGGCTCTTCCGATGCCGAGTTCTCCGCCGACATCCGCTCGGTCGGCTGGTACCACCTGACCGTCGACGCCCATCGCTACCGTCCCGGCATCACATTCCCTACCGGAATGCTGTCGTCGCGTGCCACCCTCGACTGGTATTTCAAGGCTGACCCAGCCAAGTCGGTGGTCGCGCCCGTCTTCCTGACCCGCTTCCTGCCCACCGGGCTGAACAGCCACAACCAGGCCGCACCGAACAGCACCACGACGGTCGGCGTGAGTGCCGGGCGCGGCTCCCAGGGCCCCGACGTGAAATTCACCACGGTGTCCGCCAAGTCCGTCCGGGTCTGGTCGTCCGCCGACGGCGGCAAGACCTGGAAGGCGGCGGCCGTCAAGCACTCCGGCTCGACCTGGCAAGCGTCGGTCCACAACCCGGCCTCTGGCGTCGTCGCCCTGCGCTCCGAGGTGACCGACTCCGTTGGGGACCGCTCGGTGGAGACGGTGTACCGGGCGTACGCGATCGGCTGAGGCCGTTGTTGCCGTCCGTGCGACATCCCGTGAGTTTCCCTGAGTCCTGCCGAGTCCTTGTCCCCGTGGCCAGGGCGTTCTATCTCTTTGGGGTGCTCTTCGAGCTGGTGACGAAGCTTCAGGATTCTTGACGCGTTCTCGCTTCGTCCGATCGATCCGTGATCGGGGTGACCGTCTTCAACGGCCTCCTGGCCAAATACGGGCCACACCCAGGCCCTGCTCTGCCTCGCCCGCCGCCGGGCCGATGTGCTCTTCGCGATGCTCCGCGACGGCACCTTCTACGAACCACAGCCAGCGTCAGCAGTCAGCTGACCGGCGGTTCAGCCAGGAGAACGACCCGATCGGCTTCAACATCGAACCCGAGGACCGGATGCCCGTAGTCGCCCTCCGGATCCATCAGGACCGGCTTGCCCAGCCGTCGCCCGATCGCCCGCGGGAAGCCGCAGAACACATCGAGTCGCTCCTGCCCCTGCAGCTCACGCAGATCAACATCGAAGTCGATCTCCTCCAGCGCCTGGAAGCGAAAGATCACCAGCACATCGGCTGTCAGCCAGACCCGCAGGTCCGGGCACTCGGCGTCAGCCGGACGGGACAACACTGCCTCCGCCCGGAGCACCGGCATCACGACCTCGCTCTCGGAGTACTGGCGCTTCCAGCCACTCGCGCCGATAAGGTCGAGAACCGCCTGCCAGTCCTCCACCGAGGTATCAGGGACACGCACGTCCGGCAGCGCCCCCACCTCATCAAGGTCGAAGAAGTACTGAACGTCGTCCCACAGCAGATCAGACACCCCGCCATGCTCCCCGGCGCCTGTCCCCGATGCAGCCCGATTTCCTTGACGAACCACATAGGGCCACCGCCCCCCGCGCCGACCCTCACCTCGCAGAGCCGCCTGTGCTCACTCGTTCTCAGTGGCCGGCCTGAGTGATCCCGTCGGCGAGCTGTCCGACCACGTTCAGGATCCCCTGCCCGAAGGCTGTAGGGGCGACCAGCACGCCGAACACCAACACGATGAGCACAGTGAACTGCTCATCGGATCGTTTCCGCGCCTGAGTGCGGCGCCGAAGCCGCAGAACGATGATGACAGCCAGGAGCACCGCCAGGTTGATCGTCAGCACCATGAGAACCCCTCCCCGAACACACCTGGTTCAGATGTAGCGGGCACGGGCAGCGAGAGGCACCTCGAAGATAGTCAGGTGGCAACAAAATGCAGTAGTTCGGCTCGATTCGCGGGGTTGCGCGGCCGCTCGTTCTGCGTCTCAGGCAGCGTGCAGCCTGGTCAGCGCGTGTCGTCTGGTGCTGCGGGGCGGCTTCGGCGGCCACTGAGCACGGTGGCGATGGGGAGGGCTGCTGCCAGGCCGCTGAGCAGGATTGCGGCGAGCGCGCCCAGGACGGCGGGCTGGTCGCCGAAGGCGATGCCGATCGCGGCCAGGGCGGGCCCCGCGTTGCGTACTGCGGCGACGCCGCCCATGGTGGTGCGGCGCACCGACGGACCTGTCGCCAGCAGGGTCCCGACGGCGAAGGCGGCGGCTGCGAGCACGAAGCCCGCGAGGAGGGCGAGTGAGCCGAGGAGTGCCACCACGTCACTCCAGTTACCGAGCAGCATGCCCGCCAGCACGATCAGGAAGGTCACGTTCGACACCGCGGCCGCCGCGGGGTGCCACGACCGTGCGGTGGTCGCGGCGTAGCGGCGCAGCAGCAGGCCGATGACGAACGGTACGAGTTGCAGGAGGGCCACGGTCCGCACCAGCGTCGCGACATCGAGGGAGATGTCCTTGCCGAGGTCGGCGGCGGTGAGGATGCCGTTGACGGTCGGGGCGAAGGTGAGGCTGCCGACGGTGGCGAGCAGCACCTGCATGGCCGCGCCCGCGACGACGTCGCCGCTCTGCACCATGGCGAGCTTCGCCCCGAAGGGCCCACCCGGGGACGAGGCGACCAGGACGAGTGCGATGAACGCTGCCGAGGGGAGGCTGAAGAGTGCACCGATGCCCCAGCCCAGCAGCGGGATGACGACCATGTTGGTGAGCAGCGCGAGCACCAGCAGCGGGACGTTGGTGAAGATGCCGCGCAGCGCCGGGATGGTGGCCCCGAGCCCGGCGGCGAACATGGTCGCCGCGATGAAGATCACGGTGACGGCGTTGAACAGCATGTGCAGGGTGTCCATGAGCATTCCCCTCGGTCGGCGGAGCGGCCGCGGTGCCGGCGTGCGCGTCGCCGCCCTGTCAGTCCCGGAGGTCGCCGAGCCAGCGCAGGGCGCTCAGGCTCGGCAGAAAGCAGTACTCGCCGCCGCGGGTGACGACGAACCGCGGCAGGGCCGCAAGGCGTCGTCGCACCGGCCGTCTGGGGATCGTGAAGCCGGTGACGCCGTCGTGGGATCCGGTGACGGGGTCTTCGGCGTCGCCCGAGCCGAAGAAGACGCCGTCGTTCATCCATTGCGACTGGACGAACTCGAACTGCCGCCCGAGGTGGGCTCCGATGAACGCGAACATCAGGCCGCGGTCGGTCCCGTCGTCCTCCAGAACTCCTTCGGGCAACGGCGGACCGTAGACGGCGCCGCGTCTGATCATGCGGTGCAGACGCACCTCTCCCGCCACCGAGGCGTCGCGGGGGTTGGCCCGGCGGATGTGGCAGCCGCCGGGCGTGATGAATCCCGCCGGATCGTCGCGCTCGTACAGGAAGGTGTTGCGGCGGTGCGGGTCGGCACCGAGAGCGGGGTCGTCGTGCTGCGGACTGAGAGCGAGGGGGGCTCCGCTGCGCCAGCGTCCCATGATCTTGGCCGCGAGCAGTTCCTCGTCGTCGGGGTCGGTGGCGTTGTCCCGCAGATAGCGCCGGAACGCAGCGACGTCCTGGTGGAGCTTGCGGAAGACCGCGTAGCTGCCGTTGCGCCCGAGCACCTCCGGCTGCGGGGTCTGGATCCCGCCGATCTCGTCCCGATAGCCGAGCACGAACTCCCCGGCCTTCAACGGCACCTCCAGCTGGTTGGACCCGGGGATGCCGCTTCCTTCGACGGCCGGATGGCTGACGCCGTCGCGATAGCCGAAGTGCTCGGTCTCGGTGGGCAGTGCGTAGCAGTCCTGCCGCCAGATCGCGGTCACACCGGCGAGGCGGTCGTACGCGGGCCGGGCCCGATCGACGGCCTCCTCCAACCGCGGGACGTCGGGCGCGACCGCCGCGAGCACCACATGGACATCCGGCGTGCCCAGCGGCGCTTCCCAGTTCGCGGGGCTGCTCTCGCCGACATCGCCGAGCGCTGTGGCCCGGGCGGCCATCCCTTGCCGGAATTCCCAGGCGAACGTGTCCAATGATCCGCGCGGCACGCCCAGCGCCGCCAGGCCGTAACAGGTGACGGCGACACTGACCCACGTGTCCCCCAAGGGGCTGACCGGGTCGACGGCAGGGGTCACCACCGCGCTCGCGCGTCGCATCAGTTCCCGACCGTCGGCCCGGTCATCGACGCGGAACACAAGATATGTCGCCGCGTAGGGAGTCGGCCGCGGGCTGAGAGCCCCGCGCTGGACGTCGTCGAGTTCCAACGCGACTTGCGTGGGCTCGCTCACGGTCCACCTCCATGTGGCGCTACTTCGAGACGAGGTTCCGCCAGAAGTTCCTGAGACTCTCGTCGCCTCCGAACAGCGAACTGAAGATCGTGGAGTCCGCCAGCAGCACATCGCCGGCCCGCTCACCGCTCGGCGGCATCCACAGAAACATGTTGAACTCGGTGTTGCCGGCATCGGTGAACGGGTGCGGCCTAGAGGTGTCGATCGGCTGCCTTGCCAGGACATGGATGGCATCCGGCTCGTCGGTCGTCACGGCGTAGTGCGGCAGATGCATGTGGAAGTTGAAGTTCGTCACCCCCTCCAGCCACCCTTTGGCGTCCAGGTCCCCGATGGTGGACAGCGGGGCGATCTTGTTCTTCTCCCGCACCGCGGGGCGCAGTCCGTAACGGTTCTCGACCGGCACTCCGAGGCCGTGCATCAAGCCCCGGACGTATGTGGCGAACCGCTGCTGGCGGGGGACCAGGGGATCGCCGTGATGGTGGTACTCCACGTCCCGCGCGGCCAGATCGTCCGATGCCCCGACGTCATGGTGGGGCCCCAGGACCAGACAGGCGTCCTCTCGGCCGAGGAAGGCCCGCAGTGCCTCGACCTCCTCGGGCTGGGCTTCCTGCCCGGTGACCATGTGGTCCAGCCCGAACACGAACAGGGTGTCGGTGTCGGCCAGTACGCGCTCGTCGAGCGGAGTCCGAAAGCCGGCCTGGTCGATGCGCTGATACACCGGGACGGGGTGCCCGGTGACCCCCTCGACGAACTCCTGGAACGGCACCCAGGCCCAGAAGAACAATTCCAGCGAGCCGGCGATGCCCTGCTGGAAATGCATCGGGTCGGACCACTTCGGGTCCTCGTAGGCAGGCCACGCCACCCGCCTGACCTCCGTCAGCGTGGAGAACCTGTTGTCCAGCTCAGCCGGATTCCTGCCCGCCTCGGCCGGATAGCTCCACGCGACGTAGATGCTCACCCGTCGCCGGCCAGGGGTGCGTTCGCGCGGGATGTGGTTCTGGTTGTAGGTGCGTGCCGTCCTGACCTCGCTCATCTCGTCTCCGATCCGCAGTGGGACGAGCACACGGCGGCCCGCTCTCACTGCAGCTGGTCGAGCATCTCCGACAGGGCGTTCTTGATCCGCAGAGCCTTCTTGATCTCATCAGCGGTCACGTACGGGTACTCCCCGTATTCGATGAAGCTGGGACAGTGGTGTTCACGCACGAACCGGACGAACGCATCGGGATTGGTCCGCCAGTCCTCGGGGAATCCTTCGAGGTTCTCGAAGGCCGTGTTCACCCCCGCCTTGCTGAAAAGCGCGACGGCGTCCTCGGTGTACTTGTCGAAGTCGGTGTCGAAGATCCCCTGATACATGAAGCGCGTGTCGTCGTCGAAAAGCACCCAGCGCAGATAGTGCAACTTCAATGGTGCGAGAAGGTGGGGGTCTCCCTCCAAAGCCTTGGCCAAGGCATAGCCGTACTCGCGCATCGCGTCGGCGCGGCCGGGCTTGACCTTGGCGACGATGGTGAACCCGTAGCACGCCGGTGTCTTCGGAAAAACGGGGCCGTACTTCCCCTGCTCGAACTGGGCGGTGTCCTTGGGGATGACCGCCGCCTGCGGCTTGATCTCCATGTCCGCTCCTGCCGCCATCTACTGGCCGGAAACAATTCGTCTCATATTCCCACGGACCACATCCACCCGCCTCGGGAGCAGCGAGGCGGAGGAGAGCCAGGGCGGTCCGTCGGCGCGTGGTTCACCGGGGGCCACCGGTGAGAAGCAGGCCACCGAAGGCGAGGGTATAGGCGTTGAGGACCCATGACAGGGACGCGTGGCCGAAGCCAAGGCCGCCCGCGATCTGCGGAAGCGCGACGTTGGCGATGGTCGTGTCCAGCGTCAGCATCAGCTGGGCGACGAGCACGATCATGATGCCGATGCCGATGCCGGCGCGCCCGGACGGCCCGGCCGGGGCCCGGTGGAGGCAGCCGCGGAGCTGCTTCGAGTCAGAGAGGGGGAAAGTGGCATGACTAGCGCGCATCCTGTTCAGGGCGGAGAAGGAGAAATGGGCATTGGGCGCTGCCACTCACGCCGGCATATGGCCCGTGAGGTTGAGGGGCGTGGGCGCCGACGACGGGAAGGGTGAGGCCGGCCGGCGCACTGCTACGCGCGCGGCCAGACCTCCGTGGGGTGAATTGTGGCCTGGCCGGGAGGACTCCCGCGCCTGCGCAGCAGTCCGGCTGCCGTCAAGCCTGGGCGGTGGGACGGACGATGAGTTCGTTGACATCGACGTCGTCCGGCTGCTCGATCGCGAAGGCGATGGCACGGGCGATGGCCTCCGGTTCCACGGCGAACTTGTCCCTGGCTTCGATGAGCTGGGCTCGCACCTCGGGGTTGTCGACGGCTTCGACGAAGCTCGTGCGGACGAAGCCTGGCGAGACGATCGTCACGCGCAGGTTCTCGCCCGCCTCCTTGCGCAGTCCCTCGGAGATGGCGCGCACCGCGTATTTCGTACCGGAGTAGACCGCCTGGTTGGGGACGGTGGTGTAGGCGGCGGTGGAGGCGGTGTTCACGAACTGTCCAAAGCCCTGCTCGCGGAAGACCGGCAGCGCCGCCGCGATGCCGTACAGGACGCCCTTGAGGTTGACGTCGATCATCAGCTCCCATTCGGTGACCCGCAGGTCGTCCAGCGGGGAGATGGGACCTACTCCGGCGTTGCTGACCAGGACGTCGAGCTTGCCGTAGCGCTCGCGTGCCAGCGTGACGAGGTCGGCCAGGTCCTGCTGCCGGGTCACGTCGGTGCGGACGAAGGCTACGTCGCCGCCGGCGTCCGTGATGCGGGTCGCCAGGGCACCGAGCGCGTCTGTGTTGAGGTCGCCGAGGACGACCTTCGCACCGCGCTCGGCCAGCAGTAGCGCGGTGGCCGCTCCGATGCCGCCGCCTGCCCCGGTGATGGCTATGACCTTGTTCTCGATCTCCTGCATGGTGATTTTTCCTTTCGGATCCTGTCGCTGGGTCCCGTCCCGTCGGCCGGCAGGCAGGCAGCGATGTGCCTGCCGGCCGACGGGACGGATTCGAATGCGTCACCGCGCGCGGCGGTGTGTGTGCCGGGCCGGGGATGCCGGTGGGGCGCCGCTCGGGATGGCGGGGGCCGTCAGACCTGGGCCATGCCGCCGTCGACGAAGAGCTCGACGCCGGTGATGAAGCTGGCGGCGTCGCTGGCAAGGAACACCGCGGCGGTGCCCATCTCGCTGGGGGCGGCGATGCGGCCGGTGGGGTTGCCCTCGCCCATCTTCGCTACCGCGGCGGGGACGGCGTCGGCACCCTGGGCGAGCGCCAGGGCGCGGCGCAGGGATTCAGTGTCGACCGCGCCGGGACTCAGGACGTTGATGCGGATGCCGGAACCCTTGACGTCCTGGATCCAGCCGCGCACGCAGTTGCGCACGGCTGCCTTCGCGCCGCCGTACAGGCTCATGCCAGCCGGGGGCTGGATGGAGGCGGTGGAGCCGATGACGGTGATCGTGCCGCCGGGCTTGAGCAGCGGCAGGGCCGGCTGCACGGTGAACAGGACGCCCTTGACGTTGACGTTGAAGGTCCGGTCGAACTCATCCTCGGTAATCCTCTGAAGGGGAGCGTGGGCGCCGATGCCGGCGTTGGCCACCACCGTGTCCAGGCGGCCGTGGCGGGCCATGACCTGTGCGTAGACCGCTTCCATGTCGGCGAGCTTGGCGACGTTCGCAACGACGCCCGAGCTCTTCGGCCCGATCTCGGCGACTGCTGCGTCGACCTGCTCCTGCTGGAGGTCGGTGATGACGACGTCAGCGCCGTTGAGCACGAACTCCTTGGCGATGGCCAGGCCGATGCCTGACGCGCCACCAGTGACGACAGCGGTCTTTCCTTCGAGCGAGCGAGTCATTTCGTATCTCCTGAGGCATTGCTTCGCTTCCCGCCGGACGGCGGGGAACAGGGACATGTGGGCGCACGCAACGTCGCGAGTCATACGCAGGTGGTAGTCACGTGCTGCATTCCGGACCTGCGGCTGGAGACTGCGGTGGAATGCCGCCCCGTCTCGGGGGGCGAGTGGTGGCGGTGCATGCCCTACAGTGGAAGTGGAGGCGCCGCCATTTCCGCAACTGTAAGTGGAGGCGTCGCCATTTAGCAAACGGAGACGGCAGGAGATTTGAAATGGCCACAGAGGCAGGGCGTCCCTTGCGGGCCGACGCGCAGCGCAACCGGGACAAGATCCTCGCCGCAGCGGCCCGCGTGTTCGCCGAGGAGGGCCTCGACGCCCACTTCGAACGCATCGCGAAGGAAGCCGGCGTCGGCAGCGGCACCCTCTACCGCAACTTCCCCACTCGGGAACTGCTGATCGAGGCTGCTTACCGGGGAGAACTGGCCCGGCTGTGCGACGCCGCCCCCGGCCTCCTAGCGGCGATGGAGCCCCGCGACGCCCTGCGGGACTGGATGGGCCGCTTCATCGACTACGCGACCGCCAAAATCGGCATGGCCGAAGCCCTGCGCGCCGTCGTCGAATCCGGCGTCAACCCCTACGCCCACAGCCGCGAGATGATGCTCGAAGCGCTCACCTCGCTCATGGAGGCCGCCGTCACGGCCCGCACCATCCGCACCGACATCAGCGCGACCGACATGTACGCCGCCCTCAGCGGCATCGCCCTCACCTCCGGCAAGCCCGACCAGCGCGAACAGGCCGAACGCCTCCTCGACCTCACCCTCGACGGACTGAGCACCCGCCCCCGCTGAGGGGTGTGTCGTGCGGGCGGCGGCTTTGCCAGTGACGGGTAACCGGCTCGGGCGACAGCCGCCGGTGGGCGATGGCGGTAGGAGTGCGGGGCCTGAGCCGCGGGGCTGCGTCCACATCACGGGTTCGGGATCTTCGTGCGCGGGATCTCGCGGCGTCTCGGCCTCCGGCTCGTCCGAATGACGCGGCCGCTACGGCCGTACACGCCCCTGCTCCCCGCCCAGTTCCTCGCGGCACCGCTCGCACAGAGGGTTCTCCGGGGTCCTACCGGTGAGTCGGCTGATGGCAGGCAGCCCGACCCGGAACCCGTACGCCGACCTCCGCAGAGCAGGCGTCTATGTAAGGGTTCCGGGCACCTTCGGTCCAGGATTCTGCAAACCCGCGCGCTTCCGCGTTCGATCTGCTGCGCTTGTCCGGGACGGACACGACGCCCTGGCCCTACCGGCGCCGCCGGGCGGCATTGGAGTGTCGATGTTCACCGCGCGGCAGCTGGCCGCCCCGTGGGCGCTGTCCCCGTCGACCCCAACCCCGACACCGTCCGCGAATGGCTCACCTGGACGACGGTTGGCGTGGAGGGCGTCGTCTTCGCACGGCTGGACGATCCCTACCGGCCCGCGGTCCGGGGCTGGTTGAAGTACAAGGTCCGTGAGACCACCGAAGCGATCGTCGGCGCCATCACCGGCCCCCTGTCCGTGCCCCGCAGAGGATTTCGTACACCCACTGCTCGTAAGGCTCTGCTGACGACTCGTCGGTATCCGGCTCGGGCGTGGGCATGGTCAAGTTCCCCCTCTGCGCCGGCATGTCGCCCGGCACCCGGGAGCAGACACCCCGACCGCAGCGTGCGACGGCTCCCCTTCGGCCGTCACAGCTACCACAACAGCAGCAATGGCCACAGCAGCTAACACGCTGTGACACCTGCACCGTCACAGGCCTACGGGTCCTGACGGTGCTGCGAGAGGTCGACGCGGACGGGAACCTGGATTGGGCCCGCTGACCGGCAGCGTCACTACGCCGCACTACGCGAGCTCGTCGCCGACGAGCAAGGCCAGGCCGGGGAGACGCAGGTCCTGTCCGGGGTCACCGTGCGCGGCATGGACGTCGGGAAGCGGCTGGCCCGGCAACGGAAACCTGCAGTCTGGGCAGCCCTGACGGACGGACAGCATGAGCGCCTGGAACAGCTCGGCATCATGGCGCTCGCCCCGGAACCGGTAGAGGAGGTGAAGCCGTCCACGGCAGCCGTGAGCGCCTTCGAGACGGGCGTAGCGGCCCTCGCGCAGTACAAGGGGTCCACACGGGCTCCGTGACCGTCCCCAGGCGGCATGTAGAGACGTTGCCGGACGGGACTCAGGTTCGGCTGGGGGTGTTCCTGTCGAACAGCAAGAGCAGGCGGGCCACGCTCACCGCGGACAAGCTCGCCGCACTCGCTGCACTCGGACTCAACTGGGACTGAGGGGCGCCGGGGATGGTAGGCGGGGATGCCGTGCGCAGCCTGGACGAGGGGGTGGCCGCGCACGGTATGAGGGCGCCCCGGTGGTATGCAGTGCGTGGCAGGGCACCCGCCAGCATCGTGGCACCGCCCTGAGACCCTGCCGCGTCGAAGAGAGCATCTGTGTGACGGCCTGGCTTCAGGGAACCTGCCGGCGGATTCATCGTTGGCCGTCATACCCGCGCCGGCAACATCACCTGCCTACGCGGCTCCGAACACCGTCGTGAACTGGTCGCCTGAGGGAGAGTGCATCTTGGTCCCGGATGTCGTGGCAGGCTCACCGGATGGATCACACATTCGACGCTCCACCCGTTGACCGAGAGGTCCTCGACTTCGCCGTCGGATTGGCCACGCGTGCCGGGCAGATGTCCGCGCAGGGCTTCTTCGGGGAGTGGGGAAGCCACCGCAAGGAAGACGGCAGCGAGGTCACGGAGATCGACCTCGCGGTCGAGGAGTCGGTCAGGAACGAGCTGGCCCGCCACATGCCCGAGGACGGCATCTACGGCGAGGAGAAGGGATCGACCGCCGGAGTGTCAGGGAGACGCGACCCTATCAACGGCACCACGTCATTCACCCGCCGGTGGCCACTGTTCTCGAACGACATCGCCTACGAGGACGAGTACGGTCCCGCCGTCGGGGTGATCAACATGCCCATGAGCCGACAGATGGTCGTAGCCGGGCGAGGTCTCGGGTGTTGGGTGCTGATCAGGGAGAATCCGGACCTGAAGTCGGGCCACCGCGCCCACGTCACCGAGCGGACCAGCACGCGCGGGGCAAGGACCCAGGCGCTCAATCCGGCCGGCTGGCCGGAGGAACTCCTCACCGCTCTCCACCGCCAGGTCTTCCTGATGGCATCCATGGGCTGCATCGTTGACCTCGTCACTGGCCGCGCGGACGCCGTAGTGATCGCCGGTCCTCCGATGGGGTACGAGGACGTGGCTCCCCTGCCGGTCATCGTGTCGGAAGCCGGCGGCCGAGTGACCGACCTGGACGGCACGTCCGTGCTGCAAGGCGACATGACGGTGCTGGCCACCAACGGCCTACTCCACGAAGCGATGCTGGACCTGGTCGAAGGCCTGCCGCGCAGCCGCGACCTGCACGCCCTCGACGACGCCGTGTAGCGCGGCAGGGAGCCGGACCTGAAGTTCATTCTTCAAAAGCTCAGCAAGCCGTCGACACACGAGCCGCGACCCGGCGGCCGCTGCACATAGGCCCCGCACGTTCGTGCCCCGTTCCTGGCGGGCCGCGCTCGCCAAGAACGAGCGTCCCGCCCGCAGTCCGGCAAGCGACAGTCGAACACGGTTCGCCGTTCGTGTCGGATGGACCTGCGAGCAGGAGACGGTGGGCCGATCACCCGCTCGCGAGGCGGAGCAGTCGGGGCTGGCGGTACCGACCGATCGAAGCGCGGAGGCCCCGGGCCGACGCACAGCAACACCGTGTAGGCGCCCCGAATCCCCCGAGGGGCTCTCGTTCCCGCCCCGACCGCCATTACCAGGGAGGGCGGGTGCGAGAGTGCTGAGGGGGATGTCTGACCCCACACCAGGCCCGCACACACGGCCTGATCAGCCGTTTCCCTCCACGCGGACGGAAGCCTCTGCAACACCCAGGTCAACAGCCTGAGCAACAGCTTGCGCAACAACGGGTCCTCACCCGGCCAGACCGGGAGCCGCGCCGCGGCCGGCCGGCAACGCCGGAGCGCCCGACGAGCAACTGGCTCCACGGTGGGCTGTCCTGTCCGCGGGCCAGAGCACGATGCACATACAACCTCGCTTCACCCGACAGGTCTGCGGAGGGCAATGAGGTCCATTTGTCTCCACGGGGAAAACACGTGAGCGACGCTCCGTGTCTACACCAAATCGCCTCTCAGAACACGATCGAGCGCCGCGCGGCCAGCGGGTCCCCATGTCGGCTTGCCGCCAGGAAGGCCCCGATCTCCGTTCTGGCCCATCAGCATGAGGAACAGGCTCTTCAGAGCAGCCAGCCCGCGGGCGCGGCGGATCGTCGCCTTGTCCGCGTGCGCGTACACGTCGAAGAACGGTGAGGCGGCGCCCGCGGGAAGCACCACCCACGCGGCCGCGAGGTCCCACGCCGGATCACCGGCGAACATGGCACCGAAATCGATCACACCCGAGAGCGTCCCGTCCGAGACGACGACGTTGGCCGGATGCAGGTCGCCATGCACCCAGAGCGGCGGCCCCTCCCAGTCGGGCGCCGCGACGGCGTCGTCCCAGACGGCTCGCACATCGCCGGCGAGGTCGTCGGGGACGACGGCCTGGAAGAAGTGGTCGAAACCGTCCGTGCACTCCTTGGGGTGGCCCCCGCGGTCCTCACTGACCGGCGCGTCAACGGGCGCCTCCACGTGGAGCGCCCTGAGGAAGCCCGCCAGGGTGTCGGCCGCGTGGTCGCCGCGGCTGATCGAGGAGTAGTCCAGTGGCTCACCCGGAACCCACGTCATGATCGTCCAGGGCTTCGCGAACCGCGCGGAAGGTTCACCGGTCCGCACAGGGGTCGGTACCGGGAGCGGCAGGCGCGGGGCCAGGGCGGGCAGCCATCGGCGCTCCTTGCGCTGGAGACCCGGGGCACCTTCAGTACGCGGCATACGCACAGCCAACTCGTCCCCAAGCCGCCACATTTGGTTGTCCCAACCGCCCGCTACCTCACGGATGGCCAACCCGGCAAGGTCCGGATGCTGCTCCTGCAGCAGGTCATGGACCAGGTCTGCGGTGATCTCGATCTCGGCGTCGGTCATGCGAAGCCACGGTACTGGGACAGGCACAGCAGCTCTCGCTCTCCAGAAGATCTAGCCACTGGGCCTTCTCCGAGAAATATCGGCAAAGGCGCGCCTGGCATGTTCGGAACAGGCACTCAAACAGAGCCATCGCTGTCTGAAGCGGCCTGGCGCTGCCCCGGCCAACCGGGAGGTACGCGCCATGGTCGGCGTCGCCGCCGTTGAACAGTGCGGGGCACGACGGTCGGGGACACTGTCACAGTCCGGCTGAGGGCTCTGGTGGGGGCTTCTTGTCCTGGCGGCCGAAGAGGGCTTTGAACAGTCCGGTGGGCGGCCGCGAGGCTTCGGTGATGCGGCAGGCCTCGCAGGTGCGTCCGTCCGGCGGCGGGGCGGAGGGGCCTTCGCCGCCAAGTCCCTTGAGCGGCCCGCCGCAGGTCTCGCAGGGTGGGGCGGGCGGGAGTGCGGGTTCGGGCTGCGCGGGAAGGTGCCGCGGGGACCAGTTCCCGGCGGGGGCCGTTCCTTCTTTCCGCTGGCGGGCTTCCTGTCCTTCCCGGGCTGCGCTGCGTTCGTCCTCGCGCCGGCGCCAGGCTTTGCGGTCCTGGGGGTTGTCCAAGGCGTCAAAAAGGGTTTCCCACCGGCGGTGTCCGCAGCGCCACCACACCGGTGTGAGCGGGCCGGATTCCTGGATGCGGTCCAGGGTGGTGAAGAGAACCGGGATGGCGTCGCTGAAGTCGACGTAGCCGTCCGGTTCGCCACCGAAGCCGCTGAGTTTCTGGTACTTGCCCGACCAGTGTTCGCGGGTCAGATCCAGCACCCGGTTCATACGGTTCTTCAGCGCCTGCTCTCCCAGCCGGGTGCCGGGGTCGAACACCACGGCAATCGGCGGATACCCGCCCCGGCCCGTCGGCGGGTAAAGGCTCTGCCACAACGGGACGCTCAGACTCGCATGGACCGCGTGGGCCGCGGGGATCATGGGATCCTTGACCTTCACACGGAAGTACTGGTGGTAGCGGGCGAACTTGGCCGCCAGGAATTCATCCGCTTCCGTGCACCGGTCGACCTCCACCAGCAGCACCGGCAGGCCGGCCTCCGGAGCCCGCAGGACCGCGTCCGCACGCACCGAAGGACGCGTACGGCTCGTGCCCGGCATGTTGTGCACCACCTCCGTCGCCCACGACCCCACCGACCCGGACCCCGCCGGAACCGGCGAGCCAGCCCGCACGGCCGGCATGGCGGCCTCGATGAGCGTCCCGGGGGCGGGTGTTGAGGTGGTGCGGGCGATCGGGCGGGTGGCAACAGGCTGGGTGCCGGTGAGGGCGATGACCGTCTCGTTGACGGCCATCGCGTGCGGGGCACCCGAGCGGGCCGCACCGCGCGCGTTGCCGCCCATGTCCGCAGCAGGGCGCCCGAGGGCTTCCGCTGCGGCGGTCAGGCCGAGTGCGGTCAGGCCCCACAGCTTCTGCCCATCCCGGGCGAAGCCGTCTGACTGCGTCAGTCCGTGCTTGGCGAGATCCAGGCAGGCGTTGCGTACACCCTTGCTGTCCTTGTGTCCCGGACAGGTCAGCCTGCGGATCTGATCCGCGCTCGCGACCTTCAGCACACCGAGCGCGGCGAGCACGTGCCCGCGCACCAAGCTGGTCGACCCGTACGGATACGTCAACGAACCACCCACACCCACACCCCTCCCCCAGCCCAGTCTCACCGCCCCTGGCGCCGACAGGCGCCCGGGGCCGCGGACCGGCCGCGCCGGGCCGCGCACCCCACGCGAACCCACCGGACCCTCTCGACTCGACGCCGCACCACCCTGCCACCTGCCGCTGACATCACACACAAGGCAGGGGGCAGGAGGAGAGAAGAGAGGGTTGTCGAGACCGGCGGTCGGGCCTGGTCAAGGGGCCTGACCTGCACGAACACCGGCGAGACAACTCCACGTGCCGGTAGGGGAGTTGGCAGGGGGAACGGTAGGGAAGACGGTAGGGGGAACGGTCGACTCCCTACCAGGCCACACCACCACGGCCGCGACCAGGTCGGAAGTGCGCACCACCGCTGCGCAGCGAGCACCGGGCGCCCCGATGATCACCGGCACGCCCATGCTCCCCGAGGGCCACCAGGTACCAGTACAGACCCCGCGCCCACACCCGGACAACACCGCAGCGGCAACACGTCTCAAGGACGGCGCGGGGTGCGCAACTGCCGGCACCGCCGCACCTGGCCATCGCCCCGACCACAGACCCGGCCACAGCAGGTCAGCGCGTTGCGCAGCCTCGCGCCGAGGCGCAGCCCTCGGGCTGATTGTGCAGGCTCTGCGCAATCAGCCCCGTGAGCGTGGGAGAGCGCCGATGCGGCATCCCCCAGAGCCGCTACCCACGGTAATGATCCAAGGTGCGGGCCTGTCCACGGTGTGTGACTCTCATGTCACCCCCAGTTTCTCTTCCCACAGGAGACGTCACCATGGCCGAGAACCAGAGCGACCGCGCGGACAAGAAGAACCTTGCGGACATGACCCCCGAAGAGCGGCGCGCTGCCGCCGCGCGCAGGGGCGACACGGCCCAGGAGAAGGGCGCAGCCCAGCACTTCAGCAGTGAAGAGGCCCGCGCAGCCGGTCACAAGGGCGGTAGCGCAAGCCAGGCGAAGCGCCCCCAGCGCTGACGACCGCACAGCGTCACAAGCCTCTCCACCGCAGCCACGCGGAAAAGGGAGCCAGGACTGCCGTCCGCACCCCTCGGGCTGTCATGTCCTCCGCCCCGGCTGCGCACCCGACCACCCCAGGTCACAGCGGTGCGCAGCCGGGGCACACCCATTGCGCAGACCCCGCGTAGTCAGCTGGTGTGATCGCGCAGTAGCCCAGCCATGGTCGGGGCGACCACGCCGGTGTGGGCTGTGGTGAGGCCACACCAGCGCCCACACCATGAACAGGCGAGGCCTTCCGCCGCGTTCGGCGCCGGCCGCGGCGGCGGGACCCTGCGCAGTCCCGGAGAGTGTTGCGCGGGCCCGCTGCGCACCAATCCGCGCACGTCGACAGCTGCACCAGGGCCAGCCGGAAGACGTCGCCAATCTCCGTAGCCCAGTTCCACGTCGCTGTCCGCGACACCGAGTACATCAAGACCTGCAGCTTCTGCCGACCGGAATACAATCCGGACGACACGTCCGATTGAGGCGCTGCGCAGCCGGTGCGCAAAGGACCGACCACAGCGGACTGCCCACTGCGCAACACGGTTCCCAGACCGCCCCATTGCGCATCGAGCCCTGCGCACCGGTCGGGCGCCACCGGAGCCCGACCAGGACCCCGACCACAGGCCCGACCACGGCAGGTCACCGCGTTGCGCAGCCGATGCGCACCACATGCGCAGCCCGGCCGGCGAGACTGCGCGATGACCGGGCGCAGGCGGGATGACCGCACCGGCGTGGGCTGTGGGGAGGCCACACCAGAGCCCACACCACGCGCACGAACGGCTCTCCCGTTGTGCAGCTGCGGGACACTGCGCACCGGGCCGCCGAGTGCAATGCGCAGGCACGTCCCCGACTGCGCAGCTCCCCAGTGTGCAACCGTGCAGCGGCCGGCCTGGCTGCACCGGTGCGGGTTGCAGGGCTCAGCGCTCACCAGTTACGGGCCGCCGAGGCGGCCGACCTGCCAGTGCCCCCGGCCCGTGACGTCCACGAACATCGCGTGGGCGGTCAGCACGTCCCGGACGGCCGCCATCCGCGTGGTGTGCCCCGCACCGGGGACGGTCTCTCCCAGGCGCTCCACAATCGCCGTACGGGTCAGGGGCGTCCGGGATTTGACCAACGTCCGGGCGATCCGGTGCAGCAGGGTGTCGCCGGGCGTTCCCAGCTCCGCCTGCCGCCACAGGTCCTCACCCCGCGTGTGCCGCGTGGTAAGCGCGGCCATCTGTGTCGAGGCGTGTTCCAGCATCACAGGCAGCACCGGCTGCCGCTGCGAGGGGACACGCGGGCGCCTCTGGCGCCGCCAGTACAGGGCCCCGGCCGCCACTGCGGCCACCAGCGTCGCGACCGCCAGCCGCTTCGGATTGCTGAACTGCACCGCCGCCTCGATCAGGCTGCCGGTCAGGTTCACCAGGACACCGGCTTGCTTCTCCAGGTCGGCCATCCGGCCCTCCGTCACCCCCACGTCTCCCAGAGCCGAGCGCAGGGCGACCCAGTCGCCGGCCGCGAGCCCGCTGTCGACCAGGTCCGCGTCGGTCCCGATGATGACCACCGGGGCGATCACCCGGGCCAGCAGCAGCATCGGCACATCGGAGGCGTCCCGTCCGGCAAGGACCTCAGCCTCCGGAGTCATCGGCAGGCCGGAGGCGTCCACGACATACAGGACGGGCGCATACCGGGACTGCCACAGCTCCAATGCCCGGCCCAGGTCGAACCGGCCGCCCTCGCGGCGCTCACCTCTGCACACGAACAGCCCACGCGCATCTGAATCGTGGCTTCGCACTGGAGTCGTAGGCTGCCGCACATGGAGCACCGCGAGGTAATGCAGGGAGTCGTTGCCGTACTGACGGAAGCCCTCGAGAGACGGCGACTGGTCCGCGAAGGCCAGGAGCAGGGCGCCGAACCGGCATCCGGGATGATCTCCTCGCTCCTGACGGAGCTGATGCCGAAGCTGGCGTTCGCTCCAGACGCGACCGTCCGCGACGTGACCATGGCCGTCAAGCGCGAGTGGTCACCGGCCATCGAGCAGATGGCAGCCGCATTCGCCCTGGCGTTCGTCACTCTCGCTGAGGCGCACGACGACGGCGCAGCGGATGTGTCGACTGCTGACATCCTGCGCGCGCTGGCGCTGCATTTCGAAAAGGGTGACGCACAGGACTGAGGTGATCTCGCGCGTGTTTCGGTGCTTTCCTAACGAGCTCGTGCACGGTAGGCATCAGCCGTTTCTCAATTTACGTGTCGACGGTGGTGGTTGCGGTGGCGATGGAGCCACACCGCGTGACGCTGAACGAACCGCTCCAGCCTCTTGAGGTGGCGTTCTTGCTGCATGCCGCACAATTGCTGCCTGGTGATCCGCAGGTTGACGACTACGGGCCGCTCTACGCAGCAGTCGCCCGGGTCATTGCCCGAGCCATGGAGCGTGATGTCTACGGCTCGCTGTATCTCAAGGCGGCCGCGCTGCTCCAGACGCTGGTGAAATTGCCGTGTCTGGAGCACTCCAACGAGGCCTTCGCCTGGCATTCCGCAGAGGCTTACCTGACCCTGAATGGGTGTCTCCTCGACTACCTGCCCAAAGAGGCGGTCTCTCTGGTAGCAGAGGCCGCCTCCGGGACCATGGGCGTCGGGCTGATTGGTCGCCAGTTGCGGGCGTGGAGTGTTCTCTGACCCGTCTCGTGCGGGATCCGCACCCACCAGAACCGCGCCGTGAGTCGCTGTACTGAGCGCTGAGGGATTCGGCGTCAAGGGCTGGAGCCGGGTGGGCCGTGCTGCGCGGCTGCCCGGAGCGGTGTTCGGTCACGCGCGGCTGGCTCATGGCGCGGGGCGGCGGCGGGGAGCCTTTCGGTTCGGGGCGGCCGGCCGGGATCTCGTCCGGCACGCCGCTTCATGGGTTGCTCGTCCGCCACAACAACAGGCAGCACAAAGCTGTCGCTGTCAGGCCAAGCAGCCCTGTGAGTACCAGGCGCCCGTCACACCATGTGACCGTTGGGTACGGTTCGTCGCGAACGTTGCGGGAGCCGATTCGAGAGCAAGCACTGCCGCCCCCGGGTAAGTGACGAAGTACGTCGCCCGGTGCCTTCAGCATGCGTTGGACCGCAGGGGCTTGCGCTAGCAAGCTAGAGCTCACCGTTTCGCCACAGCCGCTCCTGCTCGTTGAGGAGTCCCTCGTCGACGGCGGTGTTCCGGCGGTCTTCAACCCATACCTCGGCAAGTGGCCCGAAGACATCGAGTTTGTCGGCAGGGAAGGAACCATCCTCTTCACAGAGGGCGATCAGCGGCGCGGCGGCCGAGTCATCGCGATCGCAGACTCGACACAGCACGGACTCTCTGAAGCCGCTGACGGTGCCGCCCTGGTCAACGGCCGCACGCAACCGGGCCGTGGCAGGATGCAGATACGGGCGGGGAG
This sequence comes from Streptomyces sp. RPA4-2, assembly GCF_012273515.2. Taxonomy (NCBI): domain Bacteria; kingdom Bacillati; phylum Actinomycetota; class Actinomycetes; order Kitasatosporales; family Streptomycetaceae; genus Streptomyces; species Streptomyces sp. RPA4-2. The sequence goes on along the minus strand of NZ_CP050975.2, from coordinate 8,883,329 downwards.
AGCCGGGGTGCTTCTGACCCAGCAGCGCCCGCACCTCGTCCAGGGACCCACCGGCGTCTGTGACGTTGCTGGCCATTCCGTGCCGGCACATCCGCGGTGTGACGGACCCGCCCCAGACCAGCACGACGCGACGGCGACTCCAGCAACTCGCCGATCGCTCCCGTCGTGATCGGTGCCCCGCAGGGAGGGCGGAACAGGTTCACCAAGCAGTGGTCGCTGCCGCCGGATCCCAGCCACTCGTGCCGCTCCACCGCGTACAGGTCGAAAGCCTGCACCACCAGGAAGTCCACCGGCATCGCCCACGCCTTCTTCGACTTCGACCAGGCACCGTTCTCGTTCTGCCGACGCACAACGTGCACATGAGCGCCTTCAACATCACATCCCAACGACCTCGAATCGGGCATCAGATGAGCATCGCAGCGGTGCAGATCCGCTACTTGCCCCGGTCGCAGACCGACCCGGGCCGGCAAGAGAAGGGTCAGCCGGTCCCCCGCCGAGCGACAGGCCAGGAACATCGCGACGACCTCCTCGTCGCTCGCCCGGTCCACCTCGCTCTCGGGTTCCTGAAGCCGATGCCGCGAGTGCAGCCGCAGACGCATCCCGCCGCCCATCGATCGCTCTGCGCTGGCGACTGGGTCTGGATGCAGAGGGTGGGCGGTCCCGCGTGGCGTGCGAACGGAGCGCGGGACCGCATGCCCCGCCGTCCAGTCAGCGAGCCGGGTGCATACGACAATACGGATACCGGACTTCCGGGCGTAGTGCACTGTGCCGAGCGGACTATGGAACGCGGCGACTGAACCTGACGTGAAGAGGCCTGGTCCGTCACCACGGGGAGAGTGCCGGACCAGAAAGGCAGGCCGTAGCGGTCAGGGCGGCGTCGGACCTCGGTACCCACCGTTCCACCCGTCAGGCCGGAGTGCCGGGCACGCCCTTCGCGCACAAGGACGTGCCTGGCATCGTGCACGGCGTTCAGCGGCCGGCGGGCTCCGGGCAACGCTGGCGGCGTCGGTCCGGGTCGTCGACGCCGATCGGGCGGAGTCGACCGCGTGCTGAATCCTGCGGAACTTCCGGAGGGCGGTCCGTGAGGACCGCGACGACATGGGTCACATCCTGATCTACGACGAGCAGTTCGTCCGTCGGAGTGGTGACGACCAACCCCAGGTGCACGCTTCTGCGTGGGCGAACCCTGTTGGGCCGACGACCGGTTCCGGGTTGGCGGCCCCGCGAACTGGCCGGAACGCTGGGAAGAGAGCTTCGGTCGGGACGAGTCCGACGATCGATACGAGGAGATCAACCCGTACGAGCTACGCGCGCGATAGATCCCCGCTGGGCAGGGTTCCGTTCACATGCCCGGCTCCTGACTGCCTTCTGACCCGACACGCAGAGGCTGACCCAATAGCTCCCCAAATCCGCCATTGGCGCACCCGGCGGCCGGCATAGGCGCTTTACTGTTCAGCGTCAGTGGGAGCACCGGACGAGGTCGAGGGAGACGGCGTTGCTGAAGAGGGTTATCGCGGTGAGCACGGCCGCTGTGCTGGCGTGGGGCCTGAGTCCGACGACGGCGAACGCGGCATCGGCCTACGTGCACTTCAAGAACAAGGCCACGGGCCGCTGCCTGGACTACCGAGCCGACTACGGGCCCTACGCGACCGACTGCAACGGCAGCGGCTACCAAACCTGGCTAATCAACAACGAAGCCTTCCAGCTCTCCGCCATGCGGCAGAACGCGGGCGACCGACTCTGCTTGGTGGCCCGCAACGGTGCGGCCACGATGAAGCCGTGCCTGTCCAGCGACCCGGCAGCCCTGTGGGTCCTGGCCCCCACGACCGTCGAGTTCCAGCTGGTCAACAACGTGACCAAAACCTGTCTCGGCGAAGGGGCGGACGCCAAGCACCTCGTCAAACTCGTCCCGTGCTCAGGCGGCAACTCCCAGCAGTGGGAGATGCAGACCACCTGACTCCCTGCAAGGCACCGCCAATCGGCCTACCCTTCGGACCCAGGCGGCGAGTCGGTGGCAGCCCAGTCGATCACCGGGCCCTCGGGCAGGTAGGCGAGGTACCGCATCAACTTCGGCACCGAGGGTGGCCACGAGTGTCCCGCAGGCACATGCCATGTTGCGGCCTCCGGTTCCGAGTGGCCCGCAGCACCCTCAGTGGATGTCTGAGGCCTCGATCAGCTGGAGGGTGGACATGTCATCCGGATGAACGGCCACGGAGTTCCTGGGCCCTGCGGACACCATGCCCGTCATGTCGGGCGGCATCAGCAGAGTGCGACTTCCGGAAGCGCTCGCTTGCATGGGGTCCGGAGCCGCCACGCTTACTGACGTTGGCTCTTCGGGGTGAAGATTTGTTGAAGGGCCGAGCGGTAGGCGCTCGCTCAGACCAAAACCGCGTGACAGCAACTGGAGCGGCGGCCCAGGATGTCGCCGTGATCAAGATACGAACTGCCTCCTCCGACGATGCTCCCGTGCTTGCAAGCCTGAACGGCATCGTTCATGAGTTGCATGCGGGACACCGTCCTGACTTGTTCATCGGCTCGCCCGAGCAGGACGTCCTTGAGGCGTTCTTCCTGGACCGGCTGACCGACCCCGCAGTCACCGCCTTCGTCGCCGAGAGCTCAGACGGCAGAACTCTTGGGTACGCCCAGGCTCGAGTCGTCAGCTGGGATTCCAGTGCACTGGTCCGGTCGGACCTGGTCATTCTTCTTGACCAGATCGCGGTAGTCCCTGATGCCAGCGGCATGGGCGTCGGCTCGGCGCTGCTCGAAGCAGTGCGTGAAGTGGGACGCGAGGCAGGGTGTCGGCGCCTGGTCACAGAAGTCTGGGACTTCAATGAAGGCGCTCGTGCGTTCTACGACACCGCTGGTTTTCGGCGCATGAATGTGCGACTGGATCAGTTGCTCTGACTCGGAAGCATGATTCGGGCAGCCCGATTTCCGAAATCGGAGTTCAGGGTGACGGTGGCGCGTCGAGGGCGAGTCCGGTACCGGCGAGAAAGCCGTTGAGGACGGCGGGGCGCTACTGCAAGCGTTTGAGCCGGTTGCGGACGAGGGCCTCGAGTCTGTCGAGGGCCACCGAGGCGAGATTGGCCAGGCTGCGCTTGACGTGGGCCCACAGTCCTTCGACCGGGTTCAGCTCCGGCAAGTAGGCCGGCAGCAGGAACACCGTCAGCCAGTCCCGCTCGTCGATCATCTTGCGCATCGCGCGGGAGACGTGGGTGTTCAACCGGTCCCACACCAGCACGATGGGCGCCTTGACCAGCTGGTGCACGCCGTCGATCAGCCGGATGTAGTCGCGCTCGCCCATGCTGCGGCGCTCGTTCTTGCCATCGCGGTGCACCCGCAGTCGGTGGCACAGTTGGGTCCTGGACCCGGGCCGTATCGCGATGAGTCCGGCGACGGACAGGCGTCCGGAGCGGCGGCCGCTGACCGTCACCACTGGGGTGACGCCGCGCCGACCCCAGGTCCGTCCTCGGGGCGGCGGGCCCGTGAACTCTGCTTCGTTCTCGAAGCAAATCCATCCTCCGCAGGCCGCCCGTGCTCTTTTACCTCCGCCCAGGTCGCCTCCTTCCACGCTCCACGGCCTGCTCGTCGCGCTCGGCCACCCGCCGTACCGGCATCTGCGGGCTGAACCCGAGGCGGTGCATGAGGCGGGTGGCCCCGGAGACTCTGTAGGAGACGTGGAACTTCTGGCCGATCAGCGTGGCCACCCGGGCAGCGGTCCACGTTTGGTCCTCCACCCAGCCGTGCGCGGCCGGGCCCTGGTCGAGGTACTCGGCCAGCTTGTTCAGGCAGTACGGCGAGAGCTTGTTGCGCTGCCCGCCGGGCCCGCGGGAGACCAGCGCCGCCGCCCCTGCTTCCTTCCACATCTGGTGCCACTGGTAGGCCGACTTCCGGCTCACCCGCAGCCGCCGAGCCACCTCAGGTCCCTAATGCGCCGTAGGTGTCCATCGGGGGTTTCTGCCAGTGAGGGCCAGTGCGCGGTCGAGCACGGGTGCGTCTGTGTCTTGGGGTATTTCGTCACCCAGAAGGCCGAGACTGCGCATGCGGGGTGCCTCACGCCAGTATGTCGCGAACGTGGCTTCGGCCAAGGCCGCCGGAATGATGCGCCGTTGTCCGGTGGCTGCTGCCGTGTCCCAGGCGTGGACGGTGAATTCGGCGATCAGGATCCCGCCGAGCGCGGTCGCGGGCATGGGCGGTCCGCCGAGACCGGCCTCGCCCTCCCACGCTGCCGGCTCGGACCAGGCCTCGGCCGCCGGTTCCGCTCTGCCGGCCAGGAGCAACGTCCACTCGGACTCCGGTCGCCCGGCGAGGAGGGGCACCGGGTTCGCGGTCAGCAGGCCCGGATCCGATGCAGTGCGGGTGCCCGCGTCTCTCGTCATCAGCAGCATCATGGCGATGTGATTGACGAGGTCTTTCACCGTCCACGCCGAACACGGCGTCGGGTTGTGATACTGGTCGACCGGTGCACCGCGTACGGCGTCCACGACCAGATCGATGCTCTGTGCCAACTGTTCCGCCCTCGTCGTCGGCAGCATGCGGCATCCCTTCTGCGAAGTCGACTGCGACGAACGCAATCGCCGAGGTTCGCCCCTCATTCGTAGGGCGTCGTCCTAGTCGATGAAGGCGCTCCACGCGGTGGCGTTGAGGTTGTCGGTGAGGAAGATGTCGGTTCCTCCCAGGCGCTTTTCCCAGGACGGCATGAGTTCGACCGCGCGGGCGGTGACCGCATCCATCCAGACCTTGATTTCCGCCTGCTTGTTGTTGGCCGGCACCTTGGCGGCGGCCGACGCTTCCTTCATGTCGACCGTGCGCAGTGCTTCGGAAGCGGCGGCGCGCAGGTCCCGGATGTACTCCCGGTTCGTCGCCACGTCCTCGGGCGTACCGGGCAGGGCCATATGGCCGGTGACGATGGTCTCGTAGTCGTACTCCAGCAACTGGTCCATGGCGTCGAAGTACGCGGGCACGTGCGCGGAGAAGTACAGGCGGAAGAACGGCGCGTTCTTCGGAGTGAAGCTGTCCATCGCTCCCATGAGCTTCAGCTCCGGCAGGTGGATGAACAGGTTGCCGGCCTGGTGCCAGTCTCCCGTGTAGTCGAGGACGAACCGCACCCCGTCGATGTCCATCTCCTTGCGTCGGCCACTGAAGGTCTCGGTGGGCAGGGGACGCCGGTCGTCGTTCTTGACCTCCTTGATGAACTCGCCGGTGATCTCATGCGAGATGATCTTCATGCCGTCCCGCTTCAGCAGGTGAGCTGCCCCGATGTGGTCGGCGTGCGCGTGGCTGTAGATCAGGTGGGTGACCGGCTTGGGGGTGACCGACTCGATCGCCTTCAGCAGTTTGTCCCCCAGGAACGGTGAGGCGTCCACGAGGACGACACCGTTCTTCGTCTCCACGAACATCGTGTTGATCATCCCCTGGGTGACGAAGTGGGCACCGCCGCCCAGGTCCTGGACGACGTACCCGGACTCCGGGATGTCCGGGCCCAGGGCGAAGTCGGGTACAGGCGCGAACTCGGTCATGGTGATCTCCTTTGGGTGGCCCGCCCCAGGGCTGGGGCGGAGGGGTGTCTCGTGGTGGGGTTCTCAGGGGCCGCGTGAGGGCCGGCTCGGGCCTGGCGCCTGCGGCAGCGCGGTCTTCGAGGCGACAGCGGGCTGGTGCAGGACAGCCGCTCCTTTCCCCAGCCCCGGTGCAGGGAGGTCCTGTGGCTTCCTCGCCGGAGAAGGCCGTCGCTTTTCAGTCAGCATGACCTGCTTTGCGCGGGTGCGGACGCTCCAAGGGCGCCTTGCTGAACCTAGGTCTGGCTGGTCCACCTTCACCGGCCCGTCACGCCGCTACGGGGAGCACACTGGCCGCATGAACGACGACGGCGAACTGGGTGACTTCCTGCGCTCGCGGCGGGCCCGTCTGCGTCCCGAGGACGCGGGGGCGGCTTTCAGCGGCGGCGCGCGCCGGGTCCCGGGACTGCGCCGTGAAGAGGTCGCGCACCTGGCCGGGGTGAGCACGGACTACTACGCCCGTCTCGAACAGGGCCGGCACCCCCACGTCTCGGAGACGGTGCTGGAGGCGGTCGCCCGCGCGCTGCGCCTGGACGACACCGAACGCGGCTACCTCTTCGAACTCGCCCGACCCAGGGAAGCCGGACGCCACCGGAGCCGTCCCGCCCGCGCACCACGCATGCGGCAGCCGATCCACCAGGTGCTGGACGTCCTGAACGACGTCTCACCGGCCGTCGTCATCAACCACCGCAGCGACGTCCTGGGGGCTAACGATCTGGCCAAGGCGCTGATCGCCGACTTCGACGCACTGCCGCACCGCGACCGCAACCTCGCCCGATTCATCCTGCTCCACCCCGGCGCCCGTGACCTCTATCAGGACTGGGACCGGGTGGCGGAGACCTTCGTCGCCAGTCTGCGCCTGGCCTCCGGACGCCATCCCGACGACCGCCTGCTGAACGAACTCGTCGGGGAGCTGTCCATCAAGGTTCCCGAGTTCTCCACCTGGTGGGCCGGCCACCGCGTGGACCAGTGCGCCCACGGCACCCAACGCCTTTTTCACCCCGTGGTCGGCGAGCTCACCCTCTCCTACGAAACGCTGGCTCTGCCCGCCGACCCTGACCAGAGCATCGTGCTCTACACCACCGAACCCGGCTCCGCCTCCGCGGAAACACTCCGCCTGCTCGCCAGCTGGACCACACCGACGAACACACACGAGGCCGCCCCCTCCCAGGCACCGTACGGCTGATGAGGAACAGGCGGCCGATCAGTGACGAGGACTTGAGACCATGACGTCCACGCTCATCCAGACTCCCTTCGGAGGAGGGCCGACGGCCGCCGAGGTCATGCGGCACTGAACTCGCGGCAGCGATTCCAGCGCCATTTCATCGACGCAGTGCTGACCCGCACATCGCATATGTGAGCCGTGACATGCACGAGGTGTTCTACCGGGACGCAGTCGAAGACACTGCAACGTGGCCCGCAGGCTCCCCGTTACGGGCGTCGGCCTGATCATCGGATCGAGTCTCGAATATCCCGTCAGTGGCGAACGGCCTCGACGCCGGAATGTACAGAACACCTGTCTCCATGCGCGGTCCTGGGAGTCCGCAGAGGAGCCGGCCATCGCCCGGGACCGCGCAGACGAGGGCACAACACATCGCGGCAGCGGCAGGACTGCTGCCGCAGGTCACACGGAAGCCGAAATTACGGACGACCTTTGGGAGTCAACTTGAGGGTGCCTCGGAGGAGCTGCGCCCTCGTAGGCCCGTCGGGGCACTCCAGCTGGCGAGCATGCTGAGCGTCTCCGCAGAGGCCGAACCAGGTTCCGCGGTGTAGAGGCAGATACTCAGGTCAGGGTCGGCGGGCAGGGCCAGAATCTCGTAGGAGAGGGTGAGTTCGCCGACCACGGGGTGAACGAGGAGCCGGGTGCCGTGGGCGCACTGGTCCACGCGGTGGCCGGCCCACCAGGTGGAGAACTCGGGAACCTTGATGGACAGCTCCCCCACGAATTCGTTCAGCAGGCGGTCGTCGGGATGACGTCCGGCAGCCAGACGAAGACTGGCGACGAACGCCTCCGCGACCCGGTCCCAGTCCTGGTAGAGGTCACGGGCGGCGGGCTGGAGCAGGATGAATCGGGCGAGGTTGCGGTCGCGGTGCGGCAGTGCGTCGAAGTCCGTGATCAGCGCCTTGGCAAGATGGTTAACTGCCAGGACGTCGCTGCGGTGGTTGAGGACCAGGGCTGGCGAGACAGCGTTGAGGACGTCCAGCATCTGGTGGATCGCCGGACGCACGCGCGGCAGCGGGGCCGGACGGCGCCGTTCCGGGCTGGGGGACTTGGGTCGGGCGAGTTCGAAGAGGTAGCCGCGTTCGGTGTCGTCCAGGCGCAGCGCGCGGGCGACCGCCTCCAGCACCGTCTCCGAGACGTGGGGGTGCCGGCCCTGTTCGAGACGGGCGTAGTAGTCCGTGCTCACCCCGGCCAGGTGCGCGACCTCTTCACGGCGCAGTCCCGGGACCCGGCGCGCGCCGCCGCTGAAAGCCGCCCCCGCGTCCTCGGGACGCAGACGGGCGCGCCGCGAGCGCAGGAAGTCACCGAGCTCGTCGCTTTGATCCATACATCCAGTGATACCACTACAGCGGCATGACGGGCCGGTGAGTGGACCAGCCAGACCTAGGTTCAGCAGGACGCGCGCGAGGCGTCCGCACGCCTGTCCCGGGCGGGATGCTGGACGCGAACCGGGACGCAACGCCGCCTCCACAGGTGGCCCTCGCCGGCAACGGGCCCTTTCTGAGAAAGGGCCGCGCACGGCCGAGCGCAGCACCCGGTTATCCCTCGTTCCTCACACGAAGCAGATGAATCACGCCCTTTGTGATCTACGTCCTTGGGCTGGGCATCTCCGCCCAGGGCACCTCGGAATTCATGCTCTCCGGCGTGCTGCCCTCCATCGCCCAGGACCTCGACATCCCCCTCACCTCCGCTGGCATGCTGGTGTCCGCCTTCGCCATCGGCATGCTCGTCGGAGCACCGCTGATGAGCCTGGTGACCCTGAAGATGCCGCGCCGTGCCGCGCTGGTCGGCTTCCAGCTCGTCTTCATCGCGACCCACGTCGGCGCCGCCCTCGTCCCGCACTTCGGATTCCTGCTGGTCATGCGGGTGCTGTCGGCCGTGGCATATGCCGGATTCTGGGCCATGGCCTCGGTCGCGGCCATCTCGCTGGTGGACGCCGACAAGCAGGGCCGGGCCATGGGAGTGGTCGTCTCGGGACTGAGCGTGGCCACGATCATCGGTGTCCCGGGCGGCACCCTGCTCGCACAGCACGCGGCTGGGAAGCCGCCTTCTGGGCCGTAGCCGCGATGACCGCTCTGTCCACGAGCGTACTGCTCATCGCCCTGCCCGGCGGCCGGGACACGACAACGGCACAGCCGCGTCTGGCCACGGAAGTACGCTCGCTGATGCAGCCGCGGCTCTGGGTCGCCTACGCCACCACCGCACTGACCGTGGCCGCCCAATTCGCGATCTTCTCCTACCTCGGAGCCCTGCTGGAGGACGTCACCGGCCTCAGCACAGGCCTGGTACCCCTCGTGCTCGGACTCTACGGCGTCGGCGCGTTCATCGGCCTGACCATCGGAGGACGCGTAGCCGACCGCGCCCCCTTCACACTCCTGCTGGTGGGCATGGCCGCCTTCATCGTCACCGCGGCGGCACTCGCAGTGACCGCACATGTAGCCTGGGTCACGATCTCGCTGGTTGTACTCCTGGGCGCCGCCAACTTCGGAGTCACCCCCGCAGTCAACGCCAGAGTCTTCTCCATTCTCGGAGAGACCAGGACGCTCGGCGGCGCCGTGAACATCGCCGCCTTCAACGTCGGCATCGCCGTCGCCCCCCTGGCATCCGGCCTCGTGATCAACACGGGACTGGGGCTGGCGGGTACGGCCTGGATCGGCGCGGCCTTCGGGGTCGCCCACGTGGGCAGCGTTCTGCTGGACCGCCACCTCACCCGACGCCACGAAGCAGGAACCGAGGAGCCCACAACCGTCTCCGAGCTGGAGCACGCTCCCGCTGCCTCCTGACAACTGCGACCGAAACCAACGGAGCCGGCCGACCAGCGCGACGACATCCGCCGACGGCTTGAGGTGCGCAACGGTTACCACCAGCCCAGGAAGGTCACCACCGCGGCCGGGGCGGTCGAGGTGAAGGCCCCGCGGGTGAACGACAAGCGCGTCGATGCCAAAACCGGCGAGCGCAAGCGGTTCAGCTCGGCGATCCTGCCGCCGTGGTACCGCAAGTCCCCGAAGATCAGCAAGTTGCTGCCGCTGCCCTACCTGCATGGTCTCTCCTCCAGGGATTTCGTCCCGGCCTTGGAGCAGTTCCTGGGCAGCGTGGCCGGGCTCTCGCCGGCCTCGGTCAGCCGGCTCACCCAGCAGTGGCATGCCGACCACGCCGCCTTCATGGACCGTGACCTGTCCCAAGTCGACTACGTGTAAGTGCGGGCCGACGGCATCCACCTCAACATCCGCCTACAGGAGGGCAAAGCCCGCGTCCTGGTCCTCATCGGGGTCCGCGCCGACGGTTCCGAGGAACTGGTCGCCCTGGCCGACGGCTACCGCGAATCGGCGGAATCATGGGCCGACTTGATGCGCGACTGCGCCCGCCGGGACATGCGCGCCCCCGTCTTGGCGGTCGGTGACGGCGCTCTTGGCTTCTGGAAGGCCCTGGCCGAGGTGTTCCCCGTCACCCGCGAGCAGCGGTACTGGGTTCATAAAACGGCCAACGTCCTTGACTCCATGCCGAAGTCCGCGCAGCCCGGAGCGAAGAAAGCGATCCAGGACATCTACAACACCGAGGACCGTGACCACGCCGCGGCGGCGGTCAAGACGTTCGAGAAGCTCTGCGGCGCGAAGCTCCCCAAGGCCGTCAAGAAGATCACCGACTACCAAGAGCAGTTGCTGGCGTTCTACGACTTCCCCGCCGAGCACTGGATCCCAGGACCCCGGCGTTTGCCTCGGATGTCTGGTTGATCATGTGATGCCGTAGAGGGCGAGGACGCGGTGGCGTTCGGTGTGGGCTCGGCGTCCGCGTGCGGTGTAGACGTATTCGGCGAGTTCGAGCGTGCTGCGGATCAGGTCGCGGACTGCGGCAAGCACGGCGGCTGTATTGCGGGTTCTGACCTGGGAATTGTCGAGTCCGCTCAAGCCCGATGGCGGGCGATCACCGGTGTCCACCTGGTCGCGCTGACCCGGGCAGGCGCCGGGATCGAGAAGGGCGTCCTGGACGAGCGGCAGGAGCAGGCCACCTGGGCCAAGCCTTGATGCAACCCTCCCCCATGGCAGACTCCCTGACATGCCAGATTTCTGGGTGAGCGGCCAGGGTGACAAGTACCACGGCTGGGAGGGCTGCAGGGCCCTTGAAGGCGGACAGGCTTCCGCAGACTCGCAGGAGGGCTACGAGCGGCACAACGTGACGCGGTACGACAACGAGGATGCCGCTCGAACTGCTGCCAAAAAGCATGCCCGGTGCGAGGCTCACGCGTGCTTCGCCCGCGGGCGAGGTGCGGGACTTGCCCGGCTGTCGGAGCAGGCTCTCAAAGATCTGGACCATCCGAACTGGCTAGCGGGTCATGACCTGCCAGGCGAGGACTGAGTGGGCATTTAGAGATGAACTGTGCCGGTAAGTAACTTTCGCGGCCGTCACGCTTGGGCTGTTTGTCCTATGCGTGCACCCTCGCGTCCATCGGGCTGCGGACTTGCCCGCCCGTTTGCTCCGGTTCTCAAGCATGAAGTCCGTCTGGTTTGAAGATCAGGCAGAAACGCCCAGCAGTAGCGGAACAGCGCCGACCACCGCAATCCATGATCACGCTACGGCGTGAGCCAGCGGAAGCCGTACCCCAGCGACCTGTCCGACGCCCGATGGGCCTTACTCGAACCGACATTGACGGCCTGGAGAAAGGCCCGACTCGACCGCAGGCCCACCGGGCAGCCGGCCAAGGTCGACCTGCGCGACATCTTCAACACACTCCTCTACGTCAACCGCACCGGAATCCCCTGGAAATACCTCCCGCACGACTTCGCGAACCACGCCACCGTCTACGCCTACTACGCCGCCTGGCGCGACGAGGGAATCCTCACCCAGCTCAACCACGACCTCACCGGCCTGGCCCGCGTGAAGGAAGGACGCAAGCCCGAACCCACCGCGTCCGTGATCGACACCCAGAGCGTGAAGACCTCCACCAACGCGCCACTGACCAGCCAGGGAACCGACGCCGCCAAGAAAATCGTCGGCCGCAAGCGGGGCATCCTCACCGACACACTCGGCCTGCTCCTCACCGTGACCGTCACCGCCGCGAGCCTGTCCGAGAACGCCGTGGGAATCCAGCTCCTCGACCATGCCAAAAAGACCTACCCGACCATCTCCAAGAGCTGGGTCGACACCGGCTTCAAAAACGCCGTCATCGAACACGGAGCCAAGCTCGGAATCGACATCGAAGTCGTCAACAGAACTCCAGGAGTTCGCGGCTTCCACGTTGTCAAAAGGCGCTGGGTCGTCGAGCGAAGTATTGGATGGATCATGATGCACCGGCGTCTCGCCCGCGACTACGAGACGCTGCCCGCCAGTTCCGAAGCCATGATCCACGTCGCCTCGATCGACAACCATTGTGGCGGGTTGGCGCGGCGGAGGGTGGCGAAGAGCGTTTCTTTGGTGAAGTCCGTTTCTGCCAGCTTCGGGCACAGCTCGACCGGAGTACGAGCTTCCTCTGAACTCCCAGCCGTTGGTGCCTTCGCTGATGTCGGCGATGAGGCGGTCCCCGAAGTCGTCGTCACGCAGGCGCGGGCTGGCGGTGCCATTCGCATGAGCTCCGACAAGACGGGTGTACTGGGACAGCGTGATGTTCCGAGCTTGCAGCATCCGGGCTCCGCTGGGCGTTTCGCAGCCCCTGCCGGTCTGCTGAACGCGGCGGCACCCGGTGTCGACGTGGTCAGCGCCGGTCTCGGGCCCGGACGGGCATACACGCACAATCGGGCCGGGGAACTCACAGCATGGCCCTTGGACACGCCGGGGCATTTGCATAGCGCTGCCGTTCGCAGGGGACAAGCGCCGTTCACTCGAATGGGTGGTGTCGTGCACCCGAAGGCTCGGACAGTACCCGACCCTCGTAGTGTCATATGCCTGTTGCTCAGGCGAGGGGAAAACTCGCAGGAACAGACCAGGGGAGAGGACGGCATCGCATGATGACGGGCACCGACTGGGGTAAACGAGCACTGTGCCGGACGGCTGACCCTGACGACCTGTTCGTCCCGGGCGCTACACAGAACCGCGCCAAAGCACTATGTAACGGCTGCGTGGTACGCACTGAGTGCCTCTCCTACGCCCTGGACCAGCACATCGAGTACGGCGTTTGGGGAGGCATGACAGAGCGTGAGCGCCGAGCCTTGCTGCGGCGCCGACCAATGGTCGTCTCCTGGCGACGGCTTCTGGAAACGGCCCGCTTCGAGCATGAGCAAAGACAAAGCACCGCTGCCGTCCTTTCCAGGACGAGTTGAGGTGCGCTTTGCGCATGCTGGCCGAACGCCGGTCTTGGCTGACCGTGGCCTACGGGGCCAGGCCCGCCGGCACGGCCGAACATCTGTCACCTTGATCCGGTAGACGTGTAGTTCCACCCCGCTCGAGCAACAACGAGCGGGGGCCGCTTCACGCACCGTGCCGCTCTCACCCACAGGAGCGCCTCCTTCGATGTAGTAATCCGCCCCGCATCGATCCGAACAGGCGGACTCCGCAGGCGGAAGACGTGCCAGAGCGTCCAGGCCGCGGTCCGTGTCTTTCGGGTGCGGCTGTCGTTGAGGAGTCATCGTGTGCTGCACCGCCCCACGGGAAGGCGCGCGGTTTTTGAGGGCCCGATCCCCGCCCGGTCTCGGGCCCTCTGCCGTGCCCGGGTACGACTGAGGGTGTGGGCCGGGCGGGCCAGGCTTCGGTGCTGAGAGCCTGGGAGGAGCCGGGGCGGCTGTCGGTCGTTTCCCCCATCCGCGTGGTCACTCTCCACGGAGAGATCGACCATCAGACGGGCGAGGTCCTCCGGCAGGCGCTGCAGGTCACCGCGCCCCCCGGCCCTCGTGTGGTGGCCGACATGCGCGGTGTCGGCTTCATGGACTCCACGGGCATCAACATCTTCATCGCCGCCCACCGTGACCTCGCCGAGGCCAGCGGTTGGCTGCGCCTGACCGCCCCCACCACACCAGTCCTGCGCACCATCCAGCTCGTCGGCGCCGACGCCTTCATCGACTGCCGTGAAACCCTCCGCCAGGCCCTCGCCTCCTGACCAATGCCGCAAGGCTCGCGAGCTGTTCGGTGCGGGTCCTTTGCCCCGGGCAAGCCCGTCGCGGAGCGAGCGCAAAGGCCCCGCCAACGCGCAACCGGACCCACCGGTGGCTGATCCCCCTCTTCGCAACAGGTGATGCAACAGGTCTGTCCCTACCTGTCAGGCCGCGGGCCTCACCACGTCACGACCGGCCCGCCGTGGACGCCGGAGCGTCCGGGGTGAGCAGCAGCTTTGACAGCGGGCGGCCCCACTGCTGAGTGAGGGGGAAGACCGGCGCCTTCTGCCCCGAAGCAGTCTGCGGGGTTCCCGTGTCGGCCGTCCTTCCGGGCTGCATGTCACCTGAGCTCGACCGAATACGAGCTTCCACTGAACTCCCACCTGTCGGTGCCTTCACCGATGTCGGCCACGATGACGTCGTCGATGAAACGGTCCTCGAAGTCGTCGTCACGCAGGTCGCCGGCCAGCCAGAGCGCCTCGATGTCGCTCCAGTCCCCGCGGCTTGCGTCGATGCGCAGAGGGGCGGCTCGGCCGGTGCCGCGTTCGCGTTCGTCGGCGCCCGTCTTGACGAGGCCACTGATTTCGAACTGCCCGTCCTTGACTGTGCCGGAGATGGGGTCGGCGGGGACGATGGCGACGTTCTCGTACGCGGTGTGGATGAGATCGCGGTAACTGCGGCGGATGTTGTGCTCAGGATCCGACAGCCACTTGAAGAGGGTGTCGGGGCGGACGTCGAGGCCGGCGCTCTCCAGGGCTTCGTACCCGCGGCGGGTGCCGGTGAGCTGGCTGAGCTGGGCGTGCCAGTGCTTGGCGCTGTAGGAGGCGAGGCGGTGGCAGGGGGTGACCTGGGCGCGCAGGAGGTCGTTGCGTGCGGCGCCGAGGGAGTGGCCCGGTCCGGTGGGGCCTGCCATCAGTCGTCACCTTCGGGGCCGGGCTGGATGAACTTGGCCTTCACCTGGTCGAAGCCTGTCCCGACCCGATACGCGCCGGGCGGAGTCTCGTCGGGGGTCCCGAAGATGGCAGTGTCGACGTTGCGCAGAGCGACAAGGGTGTGGCCTTCCTGGACGGCCTTGAAGGCGTTGAGCCAGTGCCGGACGCAGTGCGATCGACAGGCGGGTCTTGTAGTGCTTGTACGGCTCGCCGCCGGCCTGGATGAGCTCGGTGCGGGCCTCGCGGGCCGCGGCGTAGAACGGCTTGAACAGCGACTCGTTCGCCTTCCCGTCCACGAGTCCTGGATGGTCACGGGCGTGGTGAGGTGGCCGTCGCGGTGCAGGCGTTCGAGCTGTTTGATGTGCGGGGTGGTCACCCATGCCCTGCCCTGGTCATCCGGCCGGTCGGTGAGTCGCCCGAGCGGGTGCGGCATGCCCGGGTGGTCCCACTCCGGAATGCTGCCTGGTAGATCCCGGCCTGGCCCCTGTCGAACGCGTCGAGGGGGCCAGTGTGCAGGAGCTTGTTCGGGGCGGGGGGGACGGCCGAGCAGGCGGAGGGGAAGGAGCCGTTGCGGTCGATCAGGCACAGCACGCCCTCCCCGAAGGAGGTGGAAACAAACTGCATCTGCTGAACGGCGCACCTGATGGCAGGCATACCCTGCTTGGCTAGGGGGTGGTGGTCACGAGGACCATGCGGCCCCATTGAGGGGAAGGGAAGACATGGCCGTGTCCGACAAGCAGGGTTCGATGCCTGATGACGGGAGAACGGGCCGCTCAGGCGGGATATCGGACACCCCTGGCGAGGTCACGTTGACGAAGGGGACCCGGGTCATCAGGTTCTCCTACACCAGGTCCGTGTTGTGCTTGCTCGTGGGTTTCGGGGGGCTGACTTACCTCGTCCTGCGGCAGGGCCCGCTCGAGGGCCGGGTCATAGCCGGGGTTGTAGCGGTTGGCCTGTTGGCAACCGCAGCCGTCCTCCGGTGGCAGCACGTTCGGCGCATGAGGAGGACCGCACCTCCCGCCTAGGCCCTGTCGTCAAATGATGATCTTGAGTGGTGGATCATGGTCGGGTGATACGTCGTCATGAACTGTCCGATGCCGAGTGGGAGTTCGTCCGGCCGTTGCTGCCCGCGTCCTTGCGGGGCCGCAAGCGGTTGGACGACCGAAGGGTCCTCAACGGGATCGTGTGGAAGTTCCGCACCGGCACGGCCTGGCGGGATGTGCCCGAGCGGTACGGATCCTGGGCCACGCTGCACACCCGTTTCCGCCGGTGGGCCAAGGACGGCACCTTCGAGCGGATGCTGCGGGCCGCGCAGGCCAAGGCGGACGCGGCCGGGGACATCGACTGGCTGGTGTCGGTCGACTCCACCGTCGTGCGGGCCCACCAGCACGCGGCCGGGGCCCGAAAAGGGGGCTCTGTCCGCCGGCACTCGGACGCTCGCGGGGTGGCCTGACCAGCAAGATCCACCTTGCCTGCGATGCGCTCGGCCGCCCGCTGGCCTTCACTCTCACGGGCGGGAACACCAACGACTGCACGCAGTTCACCGCCGTGATGGAAGCGATCCGGGTGCCCCGTCCCGGGCTGGGACGGCCCCGGGTGCGGCCCGCCCACGTCCTCGGCGACAAGGGCTACAGCTCCCGCGCGATACGGACCTGGCTGCGACACCGAGGCATCCCGCACACCATCCCCGAGCGGGCGGACCAAGTCCGCAACCGGCTCCGGCGCGGCAGCCGGGGTGGGCGTCCGCCGGCCTTCGACAAGCAGGTCTACAAGCGGCGCAACGTCGTGGAACGCTGCTTCAACCGCCTCAAGCAATGGCGCGGCATCGCGACCCGCTACGACAAGACCGCCGAGTCCTACCAAGCAGCCGTCACCCTCGCCTCGATGTGGGCGTGACATTTGACGACAACTCCTAGGGCCTGTCGGACGGGTCGTGTGGGCTGGTCAGAGTGCCTTGACTTACTGATCGTTTCAGAATGCGGTGCGGAGACCCGGGTGGTTGCCTTCAGTCCTCCAGACGCTGAAGGATCTGTCTGTATTCGTCGTTCTCGATGAGACCGGCGAGGACTTGGGCCATGTTGCTGACCCCGGCATCGCGGACGATGAGACCGTCCGAGCACCAGTAGTAGCGGCCCTCCAGGGCCTCTCCGCTCTTGGCCCACCGCTTCATCAGGACCTCGACCCGGGCAACCGTGCACATGGTCGCACTCCACCGCGAACCGTCGGGCAGCCTCACTTCGACGTCGATGTCGTCCACCGACTCCAGGTCCTCGTCGGCATCCGGCAGGAATGCGGCCTCGAACTGCTCCGCGCGGATGCGGTACCAGGGGCCGTCCCAGCTGCCCGGCTGCGTGCTGTCGCTCATCGGGCGAGTATGCAGGGCGGAACCCTCTACCTCCACCGCGTTGTTCTGGCACGCTTCCGTGCGTGAACAGCGATCTTGTGCCCGATGACCTCTGGGCGCACGTGGCGCCCCTGCTGCCGCCTTGCGCGGAGCGGCGACACCGCCACGCGGGACGGCGCCGGATACCAGACCGCATCGCGCCGGCGGGCATCCTCTACGTCCTGCGCACCGTCGTGGCCTGGCGCGATGTGCCACGCCAACTGGTCGGCTGCTCCGGCGTCACGGCCTGGCGCCGCCTGCGGGACTGGACCGAAGCCGGCATCTGGCCCCGGCTGCACACCGCCCTGCTCACCGAACTGCGGGCGGCCGGTCTGCTGGAGATGGACGACTGCGCCGTCGACGGCTCGCACGTCCGCGCCCTCAAAGGGGGCTCCACACCGGGCCGTCGCCGGTCGACCGTGGCCGTCCCGGCAGCAAGCATCACCTGATCGTCGACCGGCACGGCACCCCGCTCGCGGTGTCGCTGACCGGTGGGAACCGGCACGATGTCACCCAGCTCATGCCGCTGCTCGATGCCATTCCTCGTATCCCGGGCCTGCGCGGCCGTCCCCGCCATCGTCCCCGGCGGCTGTTCGCCGACCGCGGCTATGACTTCGACAAGTACCGCCGACTCCTGCGCAGCCGAGGAATCACCCCGAAGATCGCCCGACGCGGCGCCCCACACCGCTCCGGACTGGGCAAGACCCGCTGGGTGGTAGAACGCGCCTTCGCCTGGCTCCACCAGTTCAAGCGCCTCCGCAACCGGTACGAGATACGAGCCGACCTGCACCAGGGCCTCCTCGAACTCGCCTGCAGCATGATCTGCTTGGGGCGCCTCCGCACCGCATTCTGAAACGATCAGTTAGAAGTCATCTCAATTGGTGAGCCTGCGGTAGCAAATGAGGGTGCAGGCGATGCTTGTGAAGGCGAGGAAGTGCTCGGCTTTGCGCTCGTAGCGTCGGTGGAGGCGGCGGCAGCCGGCGAGCCAGGCCATCGTGCGTTCGACGGTCCAGCGGTAACGTCCCAGTCGCTGTGAGGACTCGACTCCCCTGCGGGCGATCCGGTGCTGGATGCCGCGTCGGCGTATCCATCGTCGCAGGTGGGAGTAGTCATAGCCTTTGTCGGCGTGGAGCTTTGCGGGCTTGCGGCGCCTCGGTCCGCGGCGGGACCGGATCGGCGGTATCCCTTGCACGAGGGGAATCAGGGCCTGGCTGTCGTGCAGGTTCGCCCCCGAGATTGCCACCGAAAGGGGCAGACCGGTCCGCTCGGTGATCAAGTGGATCTTCGACCCGAACTTGCCACGGTCGACAGGATTCGGACCTGTCAGATCCCCCTTTTCAGGGCCCGCATGTTCACCGAGTCGATCGCGCAGCGGGACCAGTCCAACTCACCACAGGCGCCGAGTTCGTCGAGGACCAGGCGGTGGAGTTTGGCCCACACCCTGGCCTTCGTCCACTCCGAAATGCGCCGATGAGCCGTCGCCCCCGACGGCCCGAACGAAGCGGTGGGCAACTGCTGCCACGTGCAGCCTGACGTGGCCACGAACACGATCGCGGCAAGCACCTCACGATCACCATGCCGGCGCCGTCCACCACCCTGAGGCCTCGACGGAGCCTCAGGCACCACCCGCTGAAACAACTCCCACAACTCATCCGGCACCAGCCGCTCAACGATCCCCACCATGACCGGCAGCCTACCGGCTCCACCAAATGAGATGACTTCTAAGAAGCGTTTCCTCCCGGGCGCGAACGCCCGGGGTTCCGCGCTAGATCATGCTGAATTCCAGGCTGGACTCGCGGCGCCCCCTCCGCGAACAGGCGATGACGCGCTGTCCCGGCGATCCGTTGCGCTCGTGTCGTCTCAAGCCAGCAGGTCGGCAGCCGCGGTGCGCAGCAGGCGGACAAGGTCTGGTGTGTCAGCCATGGGGTGGTGCGCGTACAGGAGGTTGCTGGCGAGCATGGCGCGCTGCGCGGTCGTGCCCTGTTGGAAGCCCGGCGAGGTGGCCAGTTGCGCTGCCCAGGCCGGGATGGCGGCCTGCCACTGGGCCCGCTGCCGCTGGAGGAGGATTTCGGCCCGCTTCGCCCGTGCGTTGGCAAGGGCGCACTGGATGTCATGCGAGTGAATCGGGCAGTCGGGGCCGAACATGCTGCGGGCGAGATGCCCGCCCCTGCTGTCCTGGTCTTGGGGTGTTTCGGCCGCCATGAACTGATCGTCGTCGACCAGGGCTTGGTAGAGATGCTGGCCCCACTGCTTGAGGTGCGGGAATCGGGTCTGCTCCTCCCGCGCGCCCCTCACACGCATCTCCCAGTCGTCCAGGCACTCGTCCAGTTCCTGGGCCCAGTCGGCGCTCACCTGGTAGTGGTGCACCACGTCACCGGAGCGGAAGGTGGCGGTGAAGCCGCTCAGTTCGCCATCGCGCTGGGCTGCTTCGGCCCGCACCCGCTCCAGGCCCCGCAGCCGGGGATGCTTCAGGTCTTCTGCCCCGTCAAGGCGCTTTGACCAGCCGCCTTGGTATCGCTCGAGGCGTACGCTGTCCGGCACGTCGGCAGCGACTGCCTGCAGGAAGGCTTCCCGGTCGCTCCAGCCGACGATCGAGGTGCGAGCGCCGCCGTCCGGGGCCGTGACCGGCCGACCCGGGTGGGGGTGCGGGATGGTGTCGATGCAGGGCCGGTCGCGGCCTGGATGCGTGGTCGTCAGATCGTCCACCAGGCCCTCAAGCCCGGCCAGCAGTAGTTCGAGATTTTCTGCCGGCGGCCGTTGGTCCTCGAGCCACTGCCGGGCGTGGTCGCTCGCGCGGACCTGCACGCTGAAACTGTCGCCGCTGCCCTGGAAGTCGGAGGCCGGGATGCATCCGTAGTCGGCGAGTTCTTCGGTGGCCGCCTTGATGACCTGGGCATCCCGGTCGGCCGGCGAGCCGGCAGGCATCGTGGCGGGTACAGAGAAGGTCAGTGTGTCCACGTAAGCAGCGTTGCCCGGCAAGCCCAGATCGTCGTACAGCTCGATGGAGTACTCCCCCGCGCCGACATGGGTGATGTAGGCGCTCACCCATCCGTAGACGCCGCGAGCGTTCTCGCCGTCGTCTTCGTCTTTCCCTTCGCCGTCGCACCCCTCGTCCGCTTCTGCGTCGTCGTCCTGCCCTTCGTACAAGGGACCCTCCACGGAGTCCTTCGCCCACTGCTTGAAGGCCTCGTCCGCATCGCCGCCCGCGGCCTGCAGATAGTGGTTGAGGTCGGGCAGATCGTGAAAGGCGGCGGCGGAGGCGAAGCCCACGGCGTCGCGGGCATGAGCTCCGACGATGTCAGGATCGATGCCTGCATTCACCAGCGTGTCGGCCTCCTCGGGGCTGCACCCCGCCTGAAGGAACCGCTCCCTGGCCGCTTCCTCGTCGTACACGTACACCGTCTCCTTGCCTGGTGCGCGGCCTGGGGGTGGTCGCACGAACCGGTTTCCGCCCGGCAGGCAGGCTGCCTGACGCGTGCCCGAGGCGCCGGCAGGGCTCAGTGTCTGCGCGCAAGCGACGGCGGACAGGAACACGAGCCGCAGCGGCTTCTTCCGTTGCCACTCCTGCTTCCTCGAGGTCCCCCGGTTCTTCGGGACTTTGGTCCGGCAGGACGTCAGGGGTGTTCCCCACGGCATCCTCCTCTTGGTGCTGACCGGCACCACACAGCAGAAGGGAACCGGACGGGAACACAGATTATCCATGTCGCCTACACATAATCGACACTCATGCCACAACCGTGATCTTGCCTGACAGACAATCAAGAGGACATCGCACACGTCGAAGCCCCACCCTCCCCCCGGCCGTACTCCGTCAACACCGGAAGGCCCCGCAGCGCCCTCGTCCAGCGGCGCCGGTCACCGCCGCTTCAGTGAGACGCATGCCAGGTCACGATCGGAGGACATCACTCATGAGGAACAACGGCACCGGGCGGCGATGCCGCTGCCGGGCCGGTCCTGGATGGCGGTGACGGTCACGGGGATGCCGAGCACGACAGTGGCGAACGGCAGGGCCAGCGGGCCTCGATGACTGCCTGGAAGGCGGCGAGCTGTTCGTGCGTCCACTATCCGACTGGCCCGAGAGGTGCGGAACCCCACGCCATGCCCCAGCAGCCACCAGCCCAACCGGCGCCCTCAGCGCACGTGACAGCCGCCGAGGCCGCTTCTTCTGCGGCAAGGGAGGCGGCGGATAGCAGCAGCCCGGCTTCCCGCAGCAGCCGGGCTTCCCGCTCGCCGTGGTCGGACAAGACGGTGCCCAAACGCTCCATCGCGTCCCGCGAAGTGGTACAGCAATGCGGAGTTCACGACTGTGCAGGTCAACGGGGCGGCGCAGCCACCTCCGTGCCGGATCGTGCTGCTGACGGCTGCGGGCAGCACGGACAGCCTGGACGCGGGCCGACAGGCGTCTTCCGCCACGATCCTGAGCGGAGCCACGCGGTCCGTATGACCACACCACTCGGCGAGGGGTCCCCCTTCGGCCGCCACGGCATGTCCGGCAGACGCTGGCTGGGATGGCCTCAATGGCTCGCGCGGCGAGCCGCTGTATAGCCCCGGTCCATAGGCGGCAGTCAGTTAGCCCACCTGGCGGGTTGTGGCTGTGCCGATCAGCGGTCCGCGCGGTCTCCTGTGCTTCCATCGCGCCAGGAGGCATAGGACATGGATAACGAGCGACAGCAGGACACCCGCTCCCGGCGCCGCGTACTGGCTGCGGCAGCCCTTGCGCCCGTACTCGCCGGTGTGCCTGCCGGGGCCCGCGCCCTGTCCCCCGGACCGCAGGACCGCGCCCTGGTCGAACCGGTGATGACCAAGCTGGCGGATTGGGCGGACGTGGGCGAGGCTCTCGGCCGACCCGGTGACATAAGGCGGTTCATGTACCACACGGGCTTGCCGCGCCGGGACCTCACAGTCTTCTCCCGCGGCATCCGGATCAATCCCGCGCTCGTCCTGGGCTCGCACGTGTCCTTCGTCCGGTACGCGGACCACAGCACGCTTTTGATGGGCGACGCCGTGGTCACCGAGCGGGAACTGCAGCACTTCAGTGACGTCCTGCAGGAGCACGGGATCATGCAGACCGCCATCCACAAGCACCTGCTCGCCCACGAGCCGGAAGTCTGGTGGGTTCATCTGCATGCCCACGGCCATGATCCGGTCACCGTCGCCCGCGGTCTGCGCGCCGCATTCGACTGCACTGGCACTCCGCCCGCCGAACCCACCACCACCTCCTCGCCGCCCGTCGACCTGAACACCGCCGCGATCGACGCCGCCCTGGGTGTCAAGGGCGCCACCGACGGCGAGATCTACAGGTGCACCTATGTCCGCCGCGAGACCGTCGCCGACGGCCCTGTGATCCTGCCTCCGGGACTGGGTGCCACCACCTCCGTCAGCTTCCAGCCGCTCGGCGGTGGAAGGGCCGCCCTCAGCGGTGACCTGGTCATGATCGCCAAGGAGGTCCAGCCCGTCCTCGTGGCCCTGCGGCGCGGTGGCGTCGAACTCGTCGAGGTGCACCATCACAACCTCACCGACGAACCACGCCTGTTCTTCGTCCACTACTGGGCCGTCGGTGTTGCCGTCAGCCTCGCCAAGGCCATTCGCCGGGCCGTGGACACCACCAACGTCGTGCCCATGCCCGGGGGAGCCGCCTGATGCGGCCACGAGACAAAC
This sequence comes from Streptomyces sp. RPA4-2, assembly GCF_012273515.2. Lineage (NCBI taxonomy): Bacteria > Bacillati > Actinomycetota > Actinomycetes > Kitasatosporales > Streptomycetaceae > Streptomyces > Streptomyces sp. RPA4-2. The sequence continues at coordinate 8,860,560 of NZ_CP050975.2, read as the reverse complement.
ATCTGCCCGTTCGACTTCAGCGAAGCCCTGGAGTTCAACCCTGCGTCGCGGACCTTATTTGGGCTACTGCTCGAAGTCACTTGTGGGGTGTGGTGAGCTGTGTCTCGTCCGTACGGTCGGGGGCATGGAGCTGACGTTCTACTCCAGTGAGGGCTGGGAGTCCTGGGGGCTGTCGGGGAAACCGACGATTCCCGAGGGGATGGCGTTCCTCGTCGACGATGACCTTCTGTTCGAGGACGGCCGAGGGGTGCGCGCGACGGCGGTGGTTTTGCCGGAAGGGACGGTGCCGTACTGCCCCATGAAGCCGTGGCGAGCTGCTGGTGCTGGTGCTCTCGCGCTTGGCAGCCAGGATGGCTGGACTTCGTCGAAAACGGCGAGGGCTTGAGCGGGGTCCGGGCTCACGAGGCGTTCCAGACCGGCCGTCGTGATCTTCGCCCACCTGCCGGCCCGTGCCCACATCTGGTCCTCGAAGGCGCGGACGGCCTTGTCCAGATCTCCAGGACCGGGGACGGCGGCGATGGACTCGGCGAGTTCTGCGCCTTCCAGCATCGCGAGGTTCGCACCCGCCCCCAATGGGGGGCATCAGGTGGGCGGCGTCGCCCAGCAGCGTCACCCCGGGGACGTGGGCCCAGGTGTGGGACACGGGCAGGACGTAGAGGGGGCGGTGGACGAAAGCGGTGCCGTGGCGGAGGAGGTCGAGGACGGGAGTGGCCCAGCCATCGAACAAAGCCAGCAGGCTTGATCGCACGGCCTCGACGTCGGCCAGGTCCAGGTTCGTGTGCCAGGTCTGAGGTTCCGACTTGTATGGCTGTAGCGGAGCGCGGTCGAGTTGGCCGCTCGTAGCGTCTCCGTAGGACGCCGGATCGGATGGCTCGTGAGGTTCCTGCCGCCTTCCGAGGCTGGCTCTCCGGGGGTGTGCCACCGACCCGGCGTCCGTCTGCGGCCTGACTCAACAGAGGCGTGTCCCGGCCCGTTTGGTTCCGGAAGTCGGAGTGTCGGCCGTGGACGTCCCTGTCGGTCACGCACCTGTTGGGAGCACCGTCCCGTGGTACTGCTCGGAGTTGATCCACACAAGTCCACCCACACCGCTGCCGCTGTGGCCGCCGACAGCCAGCAACAGCTGTCGTCGGTGACGATCCGGTCGAGCCTGTCGGAGTACCGGCGCCTGCTGCGCTGGGCCCGGCAGTGGCCGCAGCGCAGCTGGGCGGTGGAGAACGCCAACGGACTGGGCCGGCACCTGGTCCAGTGGCTGATCGCCCGAGGGGAGCGCGTCATCGACGTCCCCGCCACGGCGACCAGCCGGGTCCGCGAGCTCTCGCGCGGCGGCGGACGCAAGAACGACCAGATCGACGCGGCCGCCGCCGCAACCGTGGCCCACCTGCACGGCGACGGCCGGGAGGTGGAAGCCGAGAACCACTCCACCGCCCTGGCCATGCTCGACGAGCGGCGGGTAAACCTCGCCCAGGCGCGGGTCCGCGCCGTCAACCAGCTGCACGCGCTGCTGCGGGACCTGCTGCCGGGAGGCGCCCCGGAGCAGATGTCCGCCGACCAGGCAGCTGCCCTGCTGCGCACCGTCCGGCCCGCCGGCCCGGTGGAGAAGGTCCGCAAGGGCCTGGCCCGCGACCTCGTGGCCGAGGTCCGCGCGCTCGACAAGCAGTTGGCTGCCAATGCCGCCCACCTCGAGGAGCTCGTGGCCGCTGCGGACAGCACGCTCATGCAAACCCCGGGCATCGGCCCGGTGCTGGCCGCACGGCTGATCGCCCGAGTCGGACGGGCCAGCCGCTTCCCCACCGCCGCGGCGTTCGCGAACTACACCGGCACTGCTCCCGTGGAGATCGCCAGCGCGGACAAGTCCCGCCACCGACTCTCCCGCTCTGGTGACCGGCAGCTCAACTCCGTGCTCCACACCATCGCCGTCGTCCAGATCCGTATGCCCAACTCGCCCGGACACGCCTACTACCAGCGGAAAGTCTCCGAAGGGAAGACCAGCAAGGAGGCCAAGCGCTGCCTGAAGCGTCGCCTGGCCGATCATGTCTGGAAGGTCATGCTCGCCGACGAACGACGAGCCCAATCTCCCGCCGCCACACCTTGACAGGACACAGAGGCACCCCCTGCCGGTCGGACAGCTTGATACTGGGACGGATGGTCCCGGAGGAAGCAGTCACAGGTAGTGAGCGGCAAGAGCAATATGAGTAAGCGGTATACGGCCGAGTTCAAGCGGGACGCGGTCGCCTTGGCGTTGTCCTCGGAGAAGACGGTCACCGAGGTCGCGAGGGATTTGGGTGTGAGTCCGGAAGGGCTGCGGGGGTGGGTGAAGCAGGCGAAGGTCGACCGCGGTGAGGGGCCTGCCGGGGCTTTGACCACTGCGGAGCGTGAGGAGCTGGTCCGGCTGCGGCGGAAGGTTCGCGAGCAGGAGGCCACGATCGAGGTTCTGGGAAAAGCGACCGCCTTCTTCGCTCGGGACAAGATGAGGTAGACACCGTGGCACGGTGTCGTTTCATCGATGCGGAGAAGGCATCGGAGGGTAATCCTGCAGGTCACAGCGTTGCTTTTCTGTGCCGTGTGCTGGGAGTGCCCCGTTCCACCTACTACGCGCACAGAGCGTCACGGCGGGCCCGGACGGTGCGGGAGCGGGCCGAGGAGGTGCTGGTGGGCGAGATCCGGGTGCTTCACGCCGGATCTCGCGGTGCCTACGGGGCCCCGCGGATCCACGCCGCCCTGCGGCGGGCCGGGCGGGTGGTGAACTCCAAGAAGGTCGAGCGGCTGATGCGCAAGCACCGGATCGTCGGGATCACCCGCCGCCGGCGGCGGGGCCTGACCCGGCAGGCGAAGCGGGCGGTGTTCGCGCTCGACCTGATCGGCCGGGACTTCACCGCGCCCCGGCCCGGGATGCGGCTCGTCGGCGACATGACTGAACTCAGCACGCTGGAAGGGACGTTGTATCTGGCGACCTGTATCGATCTCGCGACGCGGGAGGTGGTCGGCTGGGCGATGGCCGACCATCATCGCGCCGAACTGCCGGTCGCCGCCTTGCGGATGGCGGCCGGGCGTGGCGGCCTGGAGCAGGGTTGCGTCATGCATACGGATCGCGGCAGCGAGTACACGAGTGACGAATTCCGCAGCGAAATACGCAAGTTGCGCATGAGGCAGTCGATGGGGCGTGTCGGCTCTTGCTACGATAATGCCGCCGCGGAAAGCTGGTTCGCCATCCTGAAAGCGGAGATCGGGACGACCACCTGGGAGACCCGCGAGGCCGCCCGGGCCGACGTTTTCCGCTACGTCGAGGTCGAGTACAACCGCAGCCGGCTCCGTCGGCACCCCGACTACGGGTACGTCACCCCGCTCGAAACGAGATCCTTGCTCAGGCAGAACCTCGTCCCGGCAGCGTAAACACCCGCTGTCGGGACTGTAAAACGTTCGGCCCTGTCTCGCTTTCGGTGGTGACGGGGCGTCCTGCTATCCGAGGAGGATGCGGTGCCGAAGCAGGGTGAAGCCTGCTCGTCCGTGCATCTGGCGTGCGATCCGTTTGGTCTTGGTGTTGACGCCCTCGGTGGGGCCGTTGCTGTACGGAAGCGCGAGCCCGGCGATCACGGCGTCGACGTCCCGGTCCAGGCCCCGGGTGAAGGAATGTAGATGGGGCAGGTCGGCTGCTCGGACTTGGGCGATCCAGGGCGTGAGCGCGTCGGCGTTGTCGGCGTGCGGCGTAAGGAGTGGGGCGAAGTCCCTGATATTGGTGGCCAGTTGAGTCATCTCGGGGCAGGCGGTGGTGAGCTTGGCCAGGAGCTGGTGCTGCTCGGCCTTGAGATTGTCGGGCCTGGTCAGCAGCATCCGGGCGAGCCTGCGCGGGGAGATATGGCTGCGGTCGGCGTCCGCGCGGCCCTGATTGATGTACTTGTGCAGGAGGTTCAGGCAGCCCGTGAAGCCGAGGGCTTTGATCTCTTCGAAGAGGTGCTTGACGGGGACGCCGGGGTCATCGACTCGGCGTTTGCGCAAGTGCTCGCGGTAGGGGTCGACGAGGTCGGCGCGGTACTTGGGGACGCGGAGCATGCGCTCGGGCCGATCGGCGCGGGCGTAGCGTTTGACGGTGTTCAGGGCCAGTTGGAGACGGCGGGCGCATTCGAGCAAGCCGACGCCCTGGTCGAGCAGTCCGTGGACCTGGTGCCAGCGTTCCAGGGTGGTCCGGGCGCGGGGCCCGTCGTAGATCGGCGCGTCCAGCACGGTAGCCCAACAGGCGCTGTGCGCCATGACCTCGCTTACGAGTTGGTGCGTGATAGCGGGTGAGGTTTCGTGTCACGCAGGTGGCATGATCCGGTTGTGGCGATCATGGTCAATCGGGCGGTGCTGGCGCATCGACTGTTCACGGGGCTCTCCCGGCGTCATCTTGCGTGCCTGGTCGAAGAGTTGGCCGAGCCGTGGCAGGCCGGGGTCGAGGGTCGTCGCCATGCTGTGCGAGGCGGGGCCCGCAAGCGGGCCGAAGGTGCCGGCGCCCGCCATCAGCTGGTGTTCGTCGACCGGTTGGTGGCCACACTCATCCACCTGCGGCACGACCTGCCGCACTCAGTGCTGGGGCTGCTGTTCGGTGTCGACCGTTCCACGGTCACCCGGGCGATCGGAGAGGTGCGCACGCTCTTGGCGGAGCGGGGGTGCGCGGTTCCGGACCGTCCCGGCCCGCGGCTTCGGACTCTGACGGATGTGTTTGCCTACGCCCAGGCCGAAGGTGTCGAGCTGCGTCTGGACGCCACCGAGATCCAGGTCCGCCGGCCACCGGCCGGCCGCGGCGGCCGCCGCGCATTCGTCTCGGGCAAGAAGAAGCAGAACACGATGAAGGCCACCGTGATCGCCGACTGGCGGGGCCGCACGTTATGGACCGATGCCCTACGACCTGGGCGTATGCACGACGCCACTGCCGCCCGCAACGAAGGCATCGCCGTCTGCTTCCGGCACTTCCCCGACGTCGAGGTCCTGTTGGACGACGGCTACCTGGGCCTGAGCCGCGACCACCGCGGGCAAGCGATCACACCGCCGAGAAAACCACGGCCGGGAGCACTGCCCGGAAGAGTCGAACAGTGGGAACACGACCGCCACGGCCACTCCTCCGACCGCATCACCGTCGAACACGCCCTCGCTGATCACAAACGCTGGAAGCAACTGACCCGCTGGACACATCGCCGCGACCGCCTGCCCGACACCTACCGAGCCATCGCCGGCCTCGTCTCCGACCGCAACACCAGCATCTGAAGGCGGCCGTGACCAAGGCAAACACGCCTCACCCGCTATCACGCACCAACTCGTTAGTCCGGAAAAAGGCCACCGCATGATCTCCCGGGGCACAGCCCTTGGCGACCAAGCGGTGGCCGTTACGCTATCTGCCTGCCTGGCTTCGGCTACGACCTATTGGGTCGGATCGTCAGAAGGTGAGGCTCCAGCGCTGGAGATGGCCCGGGTCCCAGGAGCTGTAGATGCCCGGGGTGCCGTCGGTGACGCGCAGCTTCCAGGTGCCGACCTTCGTGACCGCCGAGGCGTCGACCGTGTAGGTCTCGTGCAGCTCGGGCACGGGCTCCCAGCCCGGTCCCCAGGGCTTGACGGGAATGACGGTGCCGTCCGGGCCGATCAGGTCGATGATCATGAAGTTGCTGAACGGGTGGTCGAGGTCGACCGCGACCTTGAGGTCACTCGGGGCATGGCCTGGCTTCCCCTGGACGATCAGCGGGGACTCTGCCTTGCTCTCGAAGGGGATCAGATATGTGCTGGGGTTGACGAAGAAGCGCCCGCCGGATTCAAGCGAGGTCCAGGTGAACGAGAGCTTCCGGGTGTCCCCGACCGCGTTCCTGATGACGATGACCGTCTTGTAGTCGCCGGCCTTCTTGGGCGTGCCGGTGATCAGGCCGGTGGTGTGGTTGATCGACAGGCCGAGGGGGAGCTTCTTGGCGGAGTAGGTCAGCGGCCCCGGCCGGGTGCTGGAGGCGCTGAACTGGCGGCTGACCGGCTGGCCGACAGCCACCGGCTCGGTCGGCGGCGGCTCCACGGCGATGTGGTTGACGAAACGGTTTCCGACGTTGGCGGCCGCCCAGGCGTTGGCAACGGCCTCGTAGGCGTTGCTTTGCGAGCCGTAGAGGTCGGCGGCGGCCTGGAGCGTCGCGGTCCGGGCGCCCGCGTAGTCGCTGGTGCTGGTCATGTAGACGGTGAGAGCGCGGTACACCACGTCGGCTGCGGCGGTCCGTCCGATCCCCGCCACCGGCAGCTTGTCGTATGTGGGGCTGTCGTAGTCCACGCCGTTGATGGTCTTCTGCCCGCTGCCCTCGGCAAGCAGGTAGAAGAAGTGGTCGCCCACCCCGGCCACCATGTGTGGTTCTTGCGACTTCGCCTGCGGCGTCCAGTAGTCCAGGGGCGCGTAGCCGACGGAGCTGATGCCGGCCTTGGAGGGACGGTCCATGTAGCGGATGGGCTTGCCGTCGCCGTGCAGGTTGTCGAGCTCGGCCATCGTGTAGTCGGGCACGTCGTTCGGGTTGTCGGCGTAGAACTCGACGGCGGCGGCCATCATGTCGCTGATCGCCTCGTTGAGGCCCGGAGATTCACCGAAGTCGCCCAGACCGGCTGTGGAGGAGGTGACTCCGTGCGTCATCTCGTGCGCGGCGATGTCCAGGGACGTCACCGGATGCTGGCCGTCCGCGCCGTCGCCGTAGCTCATGCAGAAGCAGCCGTCCTGCCAGTTGGCGTTGGCGAGGGGGACCCCTTGCTGCGATTCGTAGTGGACTCGGGAGGAGCTGCCGCGGCCGTCGTCGGCTATGCCGTTGCGGCCGAAGCGGTCGTTGTAGAAGTCCCACGTCGTTTGCGCGCCGTATGCCGCGTCCACCGCCGCGGTCTGGGGATTCGCCACCGTCCCGTCGCCCCAGACATCGTTGTCAGCAGTGAACAGCACCCCGTTGGAGTTGACGCTCGAGTCGAGTGTCCGGTGGCCACCGTGCTCCGGGTCGATCAGGGCGTAGGTGCCGTCATCCTGGCGAGTGGAGCCGATCGTGACCTGCCCGCTGTAGAGGCTGTTGCCCTGTGCGGACTCGACGTGTTCGGAGTTCTCAAGGGTGGTTCCGCTCGCGGCGTCGGTCACGACGTGACGTTCGCTCGGGGATCCGTCCTGCTGCACGCCGGTGACGACGGTCTCCCAGGCCAGCTTCGGCCGGCCGTCCATCATCCAGACGACCTGTCTAGGGGCCGTGTGCGAACCCGCTCTGCGGGTGCCCTTCGAAGTCGCCTTGCTCAGGGCCGACTTCTTCGCCGCGGCGGCCGGCACCTTGGCCGTGGTCGTCGGCAGGGTCAGCTTCGTCTTGGTTGCGTAGGTGACGGTGCGGGCCCCTTGCCTCTGATGGACCACCAAGTCACCGCCGATCACGGGCAGGCCGGCGTAGGTTCGCTCGTAGCGGGTGTGAACCGTCCCGTCGGCGTCCCGGATCACGTCCTTCGGGATCAGTTTCTCGTGGGGGCCGAGATTCAGTGAACGGGCGGTGTCCGGTGCCGCGTTGGCCGCCTGGTCGAGCAGCTGCCGACGCTGTCCGGGCGACAGGTGAACGGTCCTGGCCTCAGGCCTGGTTGTCGCTTTGACCTGTGGGAGCGCTCCCACTTTCCGAGTGTTCCCGGATGCGTTGGGAGTGGACTCGGCGCCCGCCGAGGCGGGCAGGGCTGAGAACGCAAGTGCTGCGGTCGTGATCACCACGGTCGCGGCCAGACGCCGTCTGCGTCGGTGCGAACCCTGTGGGGACGCAGCCCTGTTGCTGGAGGAATTCAATCCCGGGTCCTTCCGTTCGGCCGTCTGTCGATGTCGACGGCCGTTGATACAAGGAGGCTGGAGGCCACGGTGCCTCCGACTGCGGTTGCAGCGGGAGTGATCATGACAGCAGGAACTGCCTCTGCAAAAGATTCGTATGGATCGTGAACAGATCTTTACCGAAGCGGACTTCGATCATTTTCGATCAGTTTCAGATGTCATGTCAGTCCTGTCTGACGTCCTGGCCGTCAGGTGGCGGCTCGAACAGCCGATTCCCCCGAGCCATGCACGAGCCATCTCAAGGTCTGCCCCGTAATTGCTGGTCAGGGGCGAGATGCTCGTGTCATGACAGGAGTCGTCAGGATGTCGGGCCACCCCGGAAACACCCCCAGCGGCCTCTCTGTTCGGGGGCCTCCACTGCGCGTACGCCACCGGGGCGCGGCAGTGCGACACCTACACGGTCCACAAGCACGCCGTGAGGGCCATCGCCGCCGGGCACCGGATGACACCCACGTTCATGGCCGCCCCCGAAACGGGCATCGGATCCGGACTGCACTTTCACGTCTCCCTCTGGCACGACAACGCACCCGCCTCCCGGATGCCTGTCGGCGCGGATCTCCCCGACGTCCTGCAGCAGTCCATCGCCGGACTCCTCGACGCCCTCCCAGAGATGGCACCCCTCCTCCATGCCCCCTATCCCAACTCCTACAAGCGCTACGCCCCCCACTCCTTCGCACCCGTCAACTACACCTGGGGCTACGACAACCGCACCTGCGCCGTCCGCGTCGCCGGCCGCCGCGAACACACCCGCCTCGAGGTCCGCCTCGCCGGCGCCCACGCCAACCCCTACCTCGCGCTCGCCGCCATCCTCGCCAGCATCTTCCACGGCATCACCAAGCTCGGCGTCCTTGCCATGGACGCCTCACCGGCCGCTCTCGCACTCGCCCGCTGGCAAGGCTCCGGATCGAACCTGCACTACGCCCAGCACGACTTCGACGCTAGGGCGATCCCGCCCAGCCTGCGCCCTGGCACCTTCGACGTGATCATGTGCCGCAACACCCTGCCCTACCTCGACCGGGAACGCTTCCTCGTCGACGCCGCCCGCTGGCTGACGCCCAAGGGCCAACTCCACCTCACCATCCCGGTAACCAGCCCGCACGCCCCGCCACCTCCCCCCTGGGCAAGAGGTCTCACCGTGGAGCAGATCCGCAGCCTCGGGGCGGGCTGGACGCAGCGAACCGACTACCCCCTCGACGCCGGCCACGTCTGCATAGTCCTCAGCGGCCAAGCAGACCCACCGGCGGCATCGACCCCTGCCCGGTGGTCCGGCTGACGTACGTCAGGTCACCGGGCAGGCACCAGCGTCCGGCGCGGGAGCAAACCAACCCATCCAGCTCCCCCGCCGCAGGGAAAGCCCCCGCGCCGGACCCACAATTCCCAGAATCTGGAGGATGCCCTACCCGATCTTCGACAGCGTCGAAGGCGCATATCTGCACTGCTACCACTCGCCACCGCGGAACCCGACGCCCAGATAGGTGCATGCAGAAGCACGCCCCGCGACGTGCTCGGCGTCAGTTCTCCATACAGCCAGGCAGCCTCAGTAGGCGTGCCGAAGTCTGCATGGCCGACGGCGCAGACGATGTTCACCTCGCCACCCCAGACCACCGGCACGGTCGCCCATAACGTGCCGGCGCCGCCCTCGGCGGCGGTCTGGTGCGAGATCTCGGCCCGGCCGCAGGTGGTGTGCGGGTCGGGCGTGCGGGGAGGCGAGTTCGACCGGGTCCTCCAGCAGCTCGACGGTCAGGCCCATCACCGTCGACATCGACGTGATCGACGCCCCCGACCGCATCCCGCGCGCGTGGCGCCGGATCAGGTCCCCGAGCCCGGGGCTCAGGCGCAGCCGGTCGAGCATGTCCATCTCCCGGGCGTCCTCGACGTCGTGGTCCTGCCGGACGTAGTGCAGGGTACGGCACGCCGATCCGGACCAGCTGCTCCGTCGCGGTGCGGCTGTCGGAGCGCGTGCCCAGCCCGTCCGCGACGACCGACATGCTCTCTACCGCCGTGGGCCCGGCCGGGTGCGGATGCGTCTTGCTCCGGCACACTTCGTCGCCGAAGTCGCGCAGCCCCTGAACTTTTTCAGGATGGCCACTGATCGAGTGATGGCTGAGCCGAAGCACGGGCACAGCCCCCCACGACGGCAGGCCATATGGTCAACGCCAATGGCTCCGGCTACAAGCACGGCCTCGACTGCCGGATCGAGACAGCCCGGTTCCGCGAGGAGCATTTCCATGTTCTGCGGGAACCCGATGTCCAGTGGGCGTGACGCTCCTGGCCGACGGATCGTTGAACCGGCCGGAGATCCCCACAGAGCGCAGAGAGACCCCGGGCCGAAGAGGTCTGGGGTCTCGTTCTGTGAACTTGGCGGTGAGGAGGCTCCGCGAACTCAGTCGTCTCCGTGATCAAGGAAGAGCTGGGCCAGCCTGGGAAGGCGGGCATGCATCTCCGAGGCGTTGTCGAAATCGAAGCTCTCGCCCATGTCGGCTGGCTCGTGGTTGGCTCGGGGGCCACAGAACTGGTCGTAGTCGTCGTAGAAGGTGCAGTCGTCCTCGTCTTCGTTGATGCGCTCGTAGGCGTATGAGGCTGCGTAGTTGACGGTTTCGTTGAACAGCGCCTCGTCGCTGCGTTCGGCCGCCGCAGCGATGACGTCCGGATGCTGGGCGAGAACATCGGGTGCAGTAGTGGCACGGTCGTACCACTCTCGGCCCTGGGCGATGAGGCCTGCGCGGAAGTCCATGAAGGCGTCGTCGGAGCAGCCTCCACCGATCAGATAGCCGGCAGCCCACACGTCCCAGCGGTAGATCGCCCCGTGGAGCTGATCGAAGCACTGCTGGTATTCGAGGATCGTCTGCTCCGAGGTCGCCGCGAGCCGCTCGACCAGGGCCGACGCGAACACCTGGCCCGGGTTTCCGGAGGCCAAAGCGGCGTCGGTGCGCGCCGTTTCGATGACGGTCCAGAATTCGTCGATGTTCATGGCCGCACCCTCTCACCTGGCCCTGACAGCCGACTCCAGGGTGCCGGTCGTGGCAGTAGGCATTGAGAGGTCAACGGTTCGCGGAACCCGCCGGTCGATCCGGGCGAGCTTGTCGTCCGCTCCCGCAAGTGTGATCTGGAGCCCTGTCAGCAGCCTGCGCAACTGCAGCGTCCGCACCGGCCGGACCTGGATTCTCGCCATGCCGTGGCCAGCTGCTGGACACCGCACCAGCCTGGCGGGCGGCTGGCAGCCCCGGCCCTATCTCAGCCATGAGTTCGGCAACCTTCGCCACGGACGAGGTGGGTGTTGGCGGGGGCGTTGACATCCGCACAGGTGCTCGCTCTACTCCCGAACAACGCCGGAGCGACGCTCCGCGCCGAGAGGCACGCCCAGCCGGTATGCAGGCCCAGCGCCGCGAGCCCGGACTAACGAGTTGGTGCGTGATAGCGGGTGAGGTTTCGTGTCACGCAGGTGGCATGATCCGGTTGTGGCGATCATGGTCAATCGGGCGGTGCTGGCGCATCGACTGTTCACGGGGCTCTCCCGGCGTCATCTTGCGTGCCTGGTCGAAGAGTTGGCCGAGCCGTGGCAGGCCGGGGTCGAGGGTCGTCGCCATGCTGTGCGAGGCGGGGCCCGCAAGCGGGCCGAAGGTGCCGGCGCCCGCCATCAGCTGGTGTTCGTCGACCGGTTGGTGGCCACACTCATCCACCTGCGGCACGACCTGCCGCACTCGGTGCTGGGGCTGCTGTTCGGTGTCGACCGTTCCACGGTCACCCGGGCGATCGGAGAGGTGCCCACGCTCTTGGCGGAGCGGGGGTGCGCGGTTCCGGACCGTCCCGGCCTGCGGCTTCGGACTCTGACGGATGTGTTTGCCTACGCCCAGGCCGAAGGTGTCGAGCTGCGTCTGGACGCCACCGAGATCCAGGTCCGCCGGCCACCGGCCGGCCGCGGCGGCCGCCGCGCATTCGTCTCGGGCAAGAAGAAGCAGAACACGATGAAGGCCACCGTGATCGCCGACTGGCGGGGCCGCACGTTATGGACCGATGCCCTGCGACCTGGGCGTATGCACGACGCCACTGCCGCCCGCAACGAAGGCATCGCCGTCTGCTTCCGGCACTTCCCCGACGTCGAGGTCCTGTTGGACGACGGCTACCTGGGCCTGAGCCGCGACCACCGCGGGCAAGCGATCACACCGCCGAGAAAACCACGGCCGGGAGCACTGCCCGGAAGAGTCGAACAGTGGGAACACGACCGCCACGGCCACTCCTCCGACCGCATCACCGTCGAACACGCCCTCGCTGATCACAAACGCTGGAAGCAACTGACCCGCTGGACACATCGCCGCGACCGCCTGCCCGACACCTACCGAGCCATCGCCGGCCTCGTCTCCGACCGCAACACCAGCATCTGAAGGCGGCCGTGACCAAGGCAAACACGCCTCACCCGCTATCACGCACCAACTCGTAAGGGCGGCCTACCGCCCGACTCGGCATCCCCCGAGCCGAACTGCCCCCAGCTTCAGCCAGATTGCTGCGACAACCCGGCGGTGAAGGTCTCTCACCTCACTCGATTCCATAGCGCCTCGTGGCGCGCACCCACGCGCTACGACAAGCTTGCGGTCCGCTACGAGGCGACCGTCCTGATCGCTGCGATCAACGAGTGGCTGTGATCGGCACCCGCCGCTAGAGCTCGTAGTCCTGGGCCAGTTCCTCCCAGCGAATGCTGCGCAGCACAAGGTCGGCGTCCTTGCCCGACGGGGCATCCAAGCCGGTCTGGAACCAGACCACGGTGAGAGCGGACCGGTGCAGTGCCGGGTCGAGTTCAGGGGCGACCGCTGTCGAGCGCAAGGCGCCGATGCAGGCCACGGGAGGCAGCACCTCAACGGGGCCGAAGGCGCCGGCAGTCTGGTCCGGGTACTCGCGGGAGGGGGGAACCAGGTGTACCGGCGCGGAGGGAAACGCACGTTCAGCCTGCCGCTGAAGGCTCCTGACCTTCATGTCGTTGATGGGCTTGCATGGGTAGCCCTCCAGCATCCCTCCGTAGGTCGAAGACATTCGCAGCTCGGTGAGCTCGATCGAACGTCCAGATGAGAGGGCTATGTGGCTCAGCGACATGCCGACACCCTACGTGCACGATGCACTTCCGATACACGGCCTAAAAGCGCGTCACCAGGATGCCCGTCCCCGGGAGCGCGGGGCGTCGCAGCGTCCGGGTTCGTCGGCTTCGGGGTGCGCTCGCCGCGCGGGGCGGCGGGGTAGTGCTCGTCGGCGATCCGCGGACTGCCCGGCCCGGCCGAACTACTGGCCGAGGAACGGCTGCGGCTTCACGGTGCCCGAGCAACCGTTCACCGCCGCGTTCGGCGAGACCCGCCGTGTCGGCAAGGACTCCACCATCTCGGTCGAGTCGGTCCGCTACTCGGTCCCGCACCAGCTCGTCGACGAGCGCGTCTGGGTCCGCTTCCACGGCGACGAGCTGATCGTCACCGCGATGACCGCAGGCAGCGCGGCCGAGGTCGCCCGCCACCCGCGCTCGATGTCCGGTGAGTCTCGCGGTGGATCCGGCCGTTCACCTCGGCCATGAAGTCCTCGCAGGCCTCGTGGAGTTCGGCGAAGTCGGCGTACTCGGTTCGCAGGTTGACCGCGGTGGGGACCAGGTCCCGCTTCGCGATTCGGACCGTCGCCTCGGTGCCGCCCTTCGAGGCCGGGTCGGCCGGCATGCACGACCTGACGACGGTGCCGTAGTAGCGGGCGATCGGCACCAGCTCGGGGTTGCGGACCGCGATCCGGGCCACGTGCTCGATCGTGACGGTCTTCTCGTTGTCGGTCAGGCAGTAGGTCGGGACCCCGCCCAGCTGCCGGAACGTCGCGTCCAGGCAGGCCGCCACGGTCGGCAGGGTCTTGTCGAGGACGGGGATGACCACCCGGAAGCGGGACCAGGCCAGCCACGCCCACCACAGGCTGGTGCGTCTGCCGTCGATGCGCGGGCCTTCGCCCCAGTCCCACTGCAGCCACATCGCCGGTTCGGGTATCCAGGGCCGGAAGACCCTGCGGTTCCCGGCCCGGTAGGACTCCTTCGCCGCGGCGACGGCCCGGCGGGTGGTGCGGTCGGTGCCGGTGAAGCCCATCGCGGCGATCTTCTTGTGAACAGCGTCGGCGCCGACCCTGCCGCGGGAGCGTTCGACCAGTTCCTCGACCTTCGGCAGGAAGTCGTCGATCAGCTTCGACCGCACCGCGCGCTCGGTCGGGTCGGCCCCCTGTCCGCGCAGCTGCACGTATCGACGCACGGTGTGGTGGTCGCAACCCGCCAGTTCGGCCGCCTTCCGGTAACTACCGGTGAGGTCGTAGGCCTCAAGAATCTCCATGATCTCCTCATCGCTCTTCACCCCGCCCACTCTGTGTGATGGGCTGGGCGGGTCTGCGGGGAGATCAGCTGTCCGTCACCGGGGAGATTTCATGTCCACCAGCGGGGAGGCCAACTGACCGCCAGCGGGGAGTCTGCCGTGTCCTCTGACAACGGATCGCGTCTGTCAGCGCACCCCGATCGATGCGCCATTCGCCCGCATCACCCTCGACCACCGCCAAGAACGTCATAGCCAGGGTCTACCAGATGTCCGTGACACAGCGCCGATCGGCTGTCGCCTGAAGTTGGAATGGGCTCACTGAGCCACATTCGGCGCGGGCGCGGGTTGCTGGCGAAGTCACGCCGACCCTGCTGCCCGGGGCGGCACGCGCGACGGGTGCTCAGCGCTGGAAGACCGCTGTCGCCACAGGCACCGCCAGCAGCAGGCTGAGCCCGATCAGGGGCAGCCGGTCCAACCACAGGACGGCGGCGAACTCACGCAGGGTCGCGGAGAGCCAGTACGCGGGAGAGGTCGCCGCCCCCACGACGTGGACAAGGACGCCGGCGCGACGGGCCAGCAGGGCGGTGCGGTAGACGTGGAAGCCGCTGGTGACCACCGTGGCACGGTGCCCGGAAGCGGTGCGGTCCATGAGAGCCGCGCTGAAGCGGAGGTTCTGCCCGGTGTTCACGGAGCAGTCCTCCCGCACGATCCGGTCGGCAGGCACCCCGCGTGCGCGCAAGTAGTCGGCCATGGCGTCCGCCTCGGAGCGCACCTCGTCGTCGCCCTGGCCGCCCGAGACGAGAAACACCACACCGTCTGCGTCCGGTGCGCCGGCGTCGTCGACCGCGAGGGCCCGCTCCAGCCTGCGGCGCAGCAGCGGACCGGGCCGGTCGCCATTGAGCCCGGCGCCCAGGACGACGACATGAGTAGTCTCGGGCGGCGGGGTGCTGCGGCCCCAAACGAACACGTAGACGGTGAAGGCGAGGAAGAGCAGGCTGAGGTATCCGGCGGCCGCGTTCACCGCCACCATGAGGGCACCCGCCACCTCGCCCCCGGCAGTCTGGACGACCGCGTCGAGGCCGAGCACCGCCAGCAGGGCGCAGCCGGCGGCGCCGGCGGCCAGCAGGGACGCCTGCGGTCCGTAGCGCCGGACCAGGACGATGCTGTCGACCAGCAGGAGCAGGCCCAGCGCGAGGGTCATGAGCAGGGCGGCGACGGCGAGCACGGTCACGACGGTGGGGTGAGTCTCCGCACTGCGGGCGGCCTCGCCGAGCCCGGCCGACGTCACCGCGAGGCAGAACAGGACAGCGGTGGAGAACCGGTGCGGCGCCAGCACGGCATGGACGACGCCGCCCACGGCGAACACCGCTGCGGCAACGTACTCCGGGTACTGCGGCACGTCCCTCACCACTCCGCTCTCCCGCCCGCCGGGCCCGACCCCGTCCGCCCGTCGCCGCCTGCGCATTTCCGGACCCGCGCACCGTTGCGGGGCCCGGTGCGGACGCCGCCGGACATCCTCGCAGACCCGTCGGGGCGCGCCGTGCGCGGGCGGGCGCCGACGCGATCAGCCCGGACCGGCGTACGCCCGTCGCCCAGGTCAGATGCACCAGGAGCGCAGGACCTCGGCGACGTCCCAGCCCAGGACGACGGGATTGCCGGTGAGGATCTCGATCAGCTCCGGGGAGACGCTGCACACGTTCAGCTCCAGGTCGAAGCCCCGGAAGGTCGGGCACCCCTTCTTGTAGCCACAGACCCGGCCGTTGGCCGCCTTGTACTCGATGTCATCGCCGTCGTCGCTGTTGTTGTTCATCGCGAGGCTGGCGAAGCAGTCGAAGACGTACCCGTTGTCAGGGCCCGCGAGTGGGTTGCCGCACTGGTCGAGGCGAGTGACGCGCATGACATCCGCGTTGGCGATGAGCGGCCACGACATGTCGGGACCTCCTACGTACAGGAGTCCGGCCCTCAACCAGCGGCATGTGTCCGGCCCGAAGCCAGCGACACCGTCAGTCTAGTGCCGCAGTCACCAGGGGAGAACGACCGCCCGCTCCTGCAAAAGTTGCTCCTCGCGTGAGCTGAGCTCGGCGTACAGAACGATCTCCTCCACGCTAGTGAAGGCTCCGCCGACACGTGCCCGAGCGCCGACGATCCGTGAGGCTGCATCCGCGGACAGACGGAACGCCCGGCTCAGGGTCTCGGCTGCCACGCCGTTGATGTCGATGAGTCCACCGTCATCAAAGCCAGCATGCCGATCTGGGTCCCCGATGCCGAGTTCGAGCGCGAGTCGCGGGTTCTCCAGCGCAATTCGCCTGCCCTCATCTCGTTTGCGCATCTCCGCTTGGACCGCTGCGACCGTTGCGGCGGACGCGCTCACAGGCTGAGACACGGCCTGCGCGCGGGGCGTGGTCTCTAGAGCGGCGGGAGCGCCGGGCAGGCGTCCTCTCCATACGCTCGACAGCGTGGTGAGACTGGGCTCGAGGTAGATCTTTGAGTCGACCTCGACGCGGTCTCCCCATTCCGTCTTCGAAGCAAAGAGAAAGTACCCCGCCAGGCGGCGCCCCGGATGGAGGACCACATCGAACAAGGCGCCGTCAAGATCGTCCAGCCCCGCAGCCTTGCGGGCCGGATCACCGACGCGTGCGTAGTGGTATTGGTAGTGCAGGTCGAACGTGAGCTTCTTGGAGCCAACATTCTCCACAACGGCGTTGACCTGAAAGAAGTTGAGGGAACCCTTCGGTCCGCGCATCCCCTCATCCTTAGCCCTCTCCTGGAGCGACTTCTCGTCCATGTCGGGAGCCTGGAAGCTGGTAAAGCTCAGTTTCAGCCCACAGTCGAACGTGTACGCATCACCAATATTCAGCAGGTCCGGCGCCGTCTCGTCACGCTTCCCCATGCCCGTCCTTCAGGTGCAAGGCCGGAGCAGTCACCCTCCTGGCCAGTCGATCCACAACACACACATGATCACGATTAGCTGCTGTAGTACTAGTACTCCAGCAGCGTTTCGCTATCTGGCCTGGTCAGAGGCGTCGTCGGGAGTGTAGTTGGCTGATGGTAGGTCAGGGGCGGTGTTGGCGGACCGCCCCTCCAACGAGTGAGCTCGTTTCCGGTAGTGGCAGTGGCGGGCGACGGCCTGGCGTCTGCGTCGCCATCGTGACCAGCTCACCGCGTGAAGGCGAAGCGCTCGGCCTGGCCTTGGGGTGGGGCGAGTTGCCAGGAGCTTAAGCGGACTTCCGCCACGGTGAGTGGAACCAGGGTGTCGGAACCGTTTCTGCACCCCCTTTTGAGGCCGCCTGGGCTGCCGTTGCGGCGAGAAAGGCATGGGCGAGCATGGCCAGGGTGATGTGCCGCATCCAGCCGACGTAGCGGCGGACTTCGTACTGGTCCAGGCCGCACTCGTTCTTTGCTGCCTGGAAGCATTCTTCAATGGCCCACCGTCGGCCGGCGACCCGCACCAGCTGGTCGACGTCCGTGCCCACGGGCGCATAGCCGAGGTAGTAGGCGATTTCATCGGGCCTGGTGACGCTGCGACGGGCCAATGCCCAGCGCTGGTGTGTGGGCGTCTCGCCGTCGAAGTCCTCGATGGCAGGGAGTTGGACGGCTGCCCAGTGGTAGACGCGTGGGCCCTTGGCGCCGTCGCCGCACGAGCGCTTTTCCCATGCCTCGTCCGGCGCCTGCGTGAAGAGATGGTCGATGCGGCCGAAGCGGGGCACGTGCTGGGACTTCGGGACGGCCAGGACATAGCCGACGGAGACTTCTTCGAGCATGCGGCGAAAGCGCCATTCCTGGCCGTAGGCGGAATCCGCGGTGACCCAGGCGATGGGCAGTGGCGATGCCAGTGCGCGCAGAACGATGGCTCTGGCCAGCTCGCCCTTGGTGGCGAAGGTCCGTTCGTCGGGAATCTTCGCGGCGCGGCAGCGTTGGCGGTCGTCCGTCCAGGACTTGGGGAGATACAGCTCCCGGTCGACCAAGGCTCGGCCGCGGGTGGTGGCATAGGCGGCGAAGACGCCGATCTGGCAGTTTTCGGTGCGGCCAGCGGTGCCGGAGTACTGCCTTTGCACGCCTGCGGACGTGATGCCCTTTTTGACGAAGCCGGTGTCGTCGAGAATGAGAACCCCGCTGTCCTCACCGAGCTTCTCGGCGACGTATATCTGCAGGTCATCGCGGACGTTGTCGGCATTCCAGGTTGCCCCGTTCAGCAGCCGCTGGAGGCCGTCAGGGGTGTGGTGGCCTGCGTATTCGGCCAGTTGCCAGCCGTTCTTGCGGCCGACCGGACCGAGCAAGGCGCGGACGTAGTCGCGCATTCGGCGTCGTAGGTCGGCGCGGCCGAAGCGGTGCCCGATACGGAGAAAGAGGTCGTTGAGTTCCCGGTCCCAGGCCGCGTCCGCGGGGTCGTCGATCACGCCGGGAGGCTGCCCGGATCACAGCCCAGACAGTTCTCAGAGGGCGTTAAGTCCGTTTCTGGTAGCGGCCGCGTCCGGGTTGTTCGAGGAGTCCTTGACGGACGAGTCGTCCCAGGCGGGAGCGGGTGACGTTGATCGAGGGCTCGTCGGTGGGCAGGCCGAGGTGCTCGTGCAGGTCGCGGACACGGAACACCTTCCCAGGGTGCTCGTTGAACGTGGTCACGATGCGCTGGTAGACGGTGGCGGTCTCCACGAAGGCCGTTGCGTGATCGGGCGGGGTGAGGCCGTCGATGACCTTGCGAGTCGCGGTGAGCTCGGCCAGGCGGGCTTCGGTCTCGGCGAGGCCGGTGGTGAGCCGCACGATCTGCTCGCGCAGGTGGTCGGCTCGTGCGGCGGTCTCATCGTGCTCGGCCTGCAGCAGCCGCAGGAGTTCGCTGACGTTCACGCGGCCAGCTCCACGTCGTCCCGCCAGGCGGGGGCAGGGGTGGTGAGGCGGCGGAGCATGCTTAAGCGGTGGAGGCCCAGTAGACGCGGGAAGCCGCGTTGTCGGGCCGGTGATCGTAGTCGCGGGCGAGGCGCCGGTGCAGCATGAGGGTGCCGTTGGCCTGCTCGACCACCCACCGCTTCGGTTGCGGGACGAAGCCCTTGCCTTCGTCGTCGGGGTTGCGCCGAACCACCTCGACGGTGATGTCCTTTACCGCCCCGTGGATGATCACAGCGTCCTTGAAACCCTGGTCGACCAGGACCTTTTCCAGGCGCATCCCACATCGTTCGGCCGCCTGGTCCAGCAGGGCGATGCCGGCCTCGTTGTCGTGGGCGCTCGCGGCCAGGACCACCACACCGATGATCAGGCCCAGCACGTCGACTGCGAGTCCCCGCTTCCTGCCAGGCGTCTTCTTGTTCGCGTCCAGTCCCGTCGTCTCCTTCGGCACCCCGGCCGCCACGCGGACGGACTGGGTGTCGATGATCACCAGGGACGGGTCCTCTAATCGTCTGGACCGCTCCCGCACCTGGCAGCGCAGGATCTCCTGAATCCGCTGGTCAAGACCATCCTGGCGCCACAGAGTGAAGTAGTAGAACACCGCCGACCAGGCCGGGAGGTCGTGTGGCAGGAGCCGCCACTGACAGCCCGTCCGGTTCTGGTAGAGCAGCGCGTTCACTACCTCGCGCAGGTCGCAGGAGCCCGGGTCCCCGGTCGCCGACCGCGCCACCCGCTCCTGCTTCCACGCGGTGACCAGCGGCTCGATCAACGCCCACTGCTCGTCGGACAAGTCGGTTGCGTACGGCATCCGTTCCATGCCCACGACCTCATCATGCACACGACATGACCCGAGGGCGGAACTGTCCCATCACCCACGAACGGGCGACACCACATCATCAGAAACGGGACTTAACGTCCTCTGAGACGTCGTCCGACGGCGTCTGCGAACAGCTCTTTACCCTCGGCGATATTCCCGGCGTGCTCTGGACGCCAGAAGGTGCCGTCGGTACTCGGCCCCTCATCCTGATGGGACACGGCGGCGGCCAGCACAAGAAAGCTCCCGACATCCTGCGCCGTGCGCACCGCTTCGTGGCGGAGTGCGGTTTCGCGGTGGTGGCGGTCGATGTGCCTGGCCATGGTGACCGGCCGACGGAGGAGGAGTACAACCGGATGGCAACCGAGAACCAGGCTCGCGTGGAGGCCGGGGAGGAGTTGGCTCCGCTGATCGCCGGTTTCCAGGCGCTCGTGGCTCGCCAGACCGTCCCGGAATGGCAGGCCATTTTGGACGCGGTCCAGGATCTCGAGTACGTCGGTGCTGGTCCAGTGGGCTATTGGGGGGTGTCGTTGGGGTGCGGGCTCGGCGTTCCATTCGTAGCCGCCGAACCCCGGGTTCGTGCGGCGGTCCTGGGCTTGGGCGGGGCGTTGGCGTCGGCGGCGGCTGCCGCGCGGATCACCGTCCCGGTGGAGTTCCTGGTGGGACGATGAGCGGGTGCCGCGGGCCCAGAGCTTGACGCTGTTCGACTCCTTGGCGTCGGCCGAAAAGACCCTGCACGCCAACCCTGGCAAGCACGGGGAGATCCCGGCATTCGTACTGGACAGCACACTACGGTTCTTCACGCGGCACCTGGGCTGACAGCGCCGCCTGCAGTCCGCGACGCGCCGATCGGGATCCGTTCCCGATCGGCGCGTTCAGCGAACACTGGTCGGCGTGGCCGACAGAGTTCAGGTTCGACAGATCGAGGACGATGAGGGCCGACGGCTGCTGCGGATCATCAGCAGAGGCAGTGGATCGGTGGTGACCTGGCGGCGGGCCCAGATGGTGTTGTTGTCCGTGCAGGGTATGCCGTGGCATTAACGCCTTGCTTCGGGGTCTGGCACAAGTTCCGTGAGCCGGTGACTCCATGTAGTTGTTGATCTCCGTTCGGAGGGTTCGGAACTCGCCTTGAAATCGCTCCTCGTGCGGGTGGTGCGGCTGACATTCGGTGGCCGTGAACGAGATGTTGTCCAAGCTGTGCGAGCTGCTGTTCCCGTCGGTCCCCGGTGTCGCGGTTGTGGCCGTGAGTACAGACGGCGAGGCAATACGGATCGAGGCGCGATGCACGCCGGCCGGAGCCGCCTGCCCTGACTGCGCCCGCTGGACAGAACGGGTCCACAGCTCCTACCTGCGGTTTCCGGCTGATCTGCCCGCTGCCGGGCGGAGAGCGCAACTCGCCTTGCGGGTCCGGCGGTTCTTCTGCCCGGCCACCGCATGCGGTCGGCGGACGTTCGTGGAGCAGGTGCCGAGGCTGACCCGCCGCCACGACCGGGTCACCGAGCGGCTGCGGCAGACGATGAGTGCGATCGGGCTGGCCCTGGCGGGCCGGGCCGGTGCCCGCCTCTCCCAGGTCATGGGCATCACCACCAGCCGCACCACGCTGCTGCGCCGGGTGATGGACCTGCCCGACCCGGCCGCCACGCAGCCCCGCGCCGTCGGCGTGGACGATTTCGCGCTGCGGCGCGGACATGTCTACGGAACGGTCGTGATCGACGCCGAAACCCATCAGGTCCTCGACCTGCTGCCCGAACGTGACGCCGCCACCCTCGCCCTGTGGCTCGCGGCCCACCCGGGAATCGAGGTCGTCTGCCGCGACCGCGCCGGTGCCTATGCGGAGGCGGCCGACACCGCCGCGCCCCAGGCCCTCCAGGTCGCCGACCGTTTCCATCTCTGGCAGAACCTCGCCTCGGCGGTCGAGAAGACGGTCGCTGGCCACCGCTCCTGCCTGCGTGACCTGCCGCCACCTGCCCCGGAACCCGAGCCCGCGTGGGAGACGCCCGTAGCGGCGGCATCCGGCGAAGACACCGAACCGGACGATCCGACCGGCAGGTTCGCCGAACGGGCTCGCGCCCACCACGCCCTCGTCCACGATCTCCTCGCCCAGGGCGTGGGCCTCCGCCACATCGCACGCCATCTGGGCTGGGGGCGGCACACCGTCCAGCGGTACGCCCGAGCCGCCCGCTGGCAGGACATGGTCAAGGGCCGCAAGCGCCAACTCCCCAGCAAACTCGACCCGTTCAAGACCTAACTGGCCGACCGCTGGACCGAGGCCGACGGGAACGTGACCATCCTCGCTCTCCACCGAGAGATCACCGCACGCGGTTTCCGCGGCCACTACTCCCTCGTACGCGACTGGATCCGGCGCGAGCTGCCCCAGCGAGGGGGCTTCACACCCGCTCCACCGCCGCCATCGATACGGCAAGTGACCGGCTGGCTCACCGGCACCCCGCCACCCTGACCGAGGAAGAGAAGCTGCATGGCGAGGCTGTGCTCGACCGCTGCCCGGAACTGGCCTCCGCCGCAGAGCTGACCGGCTCGTCCGCGGAGATGCTCACCACCCTCAGCGGCACCCGCCTGCCCGAGTGGATTACCGAGGCCAGCGACGCCGGCCTGCCCGGCATCAACAGCTTCGCCGCTGGTCTGATGAGCGACTTCGACGCGGTGACCGCCGGGCTGACCACCGACTGGAACTCCGGCCCGGTCGAAGGAGCAGTGAACCGGATCAAGATGCTCAAGCGGCAGATGTTCGGCCGCGCCGGTTTCGGCATGTTGCGTAAGCGGGTCCTGCTCTCCTGAGGCTGCGGTCAGACCGCGTCCTCCACCACTCCGAAGCCGTCTGGAAACGCCTCCAGGAACGCTCGCCGCGGCGGATCAGACTCCTTGCGGGACATGGTGGCGAGCAGGCCGAGGAACTCGTCCTGCTGCTCACGTGACAGCTTGCTCACGACGTGAGCGACGCCGTCCAGCACCTTGACGGCGTCGTCTGGATCCATTTGCTCGTCTTCACAGCCTTCGACGAACCAGAGCACATCAACCAGAGCCTCGGCCAGAGCTCGCGTCAGGGAAGGGTACGCACCAGGCATCGAGACGATCTCCCAGCAAGTCGGCGAACAGAGTTCCGTCATCTCAACACATGCCACTGACGTCACGGTCAGCAACCGGGTCACGGAACTTATGCCAGACCCCGAAGTAAGGCGTTAATGCTAGGTGACTGGGTCGGACACGCGATGACCTTCGCCGAGTGGCTGTACCGCTACCTGATCGGCAAGGAGATGGCCGGCTGGGACAGCACTGTCTTCTACCCGGGTCCCGTCGAGCTGGAGTACCCGCCCGCAGGACCGGGCCAACGCACCCAGGTGACCTACGGGCCGGAGCGTGGAATGTGAGCAGCACACCAACCGAGACGACCTCTTCGTGTCGATCTTTACCGCAAAGCGGTCGGCGCGCGTGGAAGAAGTCCTACAGGTACGGTGTCAGTGCTGTCGCAAGAGCCGGGCTGCGAAGGTATGCCTTCGCGCAGTGGATGTCGACGAGCCGCAGGCTCTCGGTCAGGTCCATATCGACGTCGGAGAAGTAGTTCTTCAGAGGGCGCAGAATAGCGACGGGGTCGCCGTGGTCGGCCAGGTTTATCCAGCGACCCACACCGGGTGGCCGGCTGCCGCGCCCTTCGACCGGGGCGGGCTGCAGGCGCTGGAAAATTCCGTGCGGGAGAGCAAGTGGCGAGCCGACGGTGACCAGCAGTTCGACGCGCAACTCTGGATGAGCGTGCAGTGCCTCGTAGGTGACAACTGAGCCCAGTGAGTGGGCAATCACGATCCGCGGCTGGTGGGCAGCGATCACCGAGGCGACTTCCTCGCGGGCCGCTAGGCGGGCGGGGGCCTCTGGGTGGCGCATATACATGTTGACCTCGCGGAGGCACGTTGCGATGAACCCGCGGGTGAGCCGGCCGTCGAAGCTGAAGTGTCTGGCCAGGGCGGTGACGATGTTCCGGAGTGGGATGCCAAGTCGGCCCTGTGCGGTGAGCTCAGGGACATTCAGTTTGAGTGCGTTGATCCACTGATCTGCCAGCTCAGCCTCCTCTGGGATGAGGCGGTCGAGGGCGTCGT
Organism: Streptomyces sp. RPA4-2; assembly: GCF_012273515.2. Lineage (NCBI taxonomy): Bacteria > Bacillati > Actinomycetota > Actinomycetes > Kitasatosporales > Streptomycetaceae > Streptomyces > Streptomyces sp. RPA4-2. Next base: position 8,836,632 of record NZ_CP050975.2, on the reverse strand, counting down.
CCTCTGGTCCGTGGGAGACCGGCATTCCCTGGCGCAAGTGGTGGGCGTAGTAGGCGAAGGCCAGCGCGTCGTCGGGAAGGGCCGAGCCGTGTGCCGAGAGGTACTTGGTCCAGGTCTTCGAGTAGTAGGCGGCGACCTCCTCGGGCCTGTGGCCGGACTTGTAGTTCCCCATGCCGTGAACTCCGACGATCAGTGACATAAAGGTGAGCTCCTGGAGGTGGATGATCAGGGGTGAGTGAAGGGGTTCAGGGGGCGCAGGGGCGGCAGATGGGAGCCGGGATTGAGCGCGATGAGAGTGTCGCCTAGCGCAATCACGAGAGTTCCGTCGGTGGTGACCGTCAGGCTCGACGGCTTGCGAGGCAGCCAGATAGTGTCCCGTTCAGCGCCGGTTTCCAGGTCCCACAAGCGCACCGCTCCATCACTACCCCCGGTGACTGCGAAGGGTCGGCCGTCGAGAGTGGCGGTGGTGATGCATAAGACAGCGCCGCGGTGGCCTTTCAGTTCCTGTGCCGGCGCCCAGGCTTCCAGGTCCCACAGGCGCACCGCTCCATCACTACCCCCGGTGACTGCGAAGGGTCGGCCGTCGAGAGTGGCGGTGGTGATGCATAAGACAGCGCCGCGGTGGCCTTTCAGTTCCTGTGCCGGCGCCCAGGCTTCCAGGTCCCACAGGCGCACCGCTCCATCACTACCCCCGGTGACCGCGAAGGGCCGGTCACCGAATTTCGCTGTGGCAACGCAGGATGGCCATCCACTGCCGCAGGTCAATGGGGTTCCCAGAGTCCGGTGCTCTACGAGGTCCCACAGCAGGAGCACACCGGTGTCGCGGCCAAGCCGGTGGGCCTTGCGGCCGCACAGCACTGCTATGGGCCTGCCCTCCACCGTGGTGCAAATGAGGTCGAAAAGGAGCAGCCGGCCATCGATCGTGTCGTGTCGTACGGGTTCTACGCTTGGCAGTTCCCACGTGGAGAGGGTTGAACGGCTTTCGGCGTATGCCATCCGTACCGAGAACCCGAGAGGGCGGCCGTCCAGGATCGCGAGATCCACCCCCGTCACAGGACGGCACCAATAGGAATCTGGGTCTTTGCCGAACCGTGTCCGCTGGCTGAGGCCCCATGTGTGGACTACGCCCCCGTCAATTCCTGCGAGTACATGGGCATATCCGCTGATTTCCATCGATTGGAGGGCGTAAATGTTCGCGTCTAGCCGCGCAAATTCAGGGACTCCGTCGTGAGAAATCACACCGCTTCGGGCAACATGCGTCCCGGCGTCGCCGACCCGACGCGCGTTCCATGGGCCTTGGTCCAGAAGGGCCTTGGCCAGATCGTCCCAGCCTGCGGAGACGGCGGCGATGGCCAGAGTCTGCTGGCGCTGGGCAGGTGAGCGTTGACGGAGAATGGCGAAGTGCTCGCCATACAATTCGGCTACGGGCAGACCTCGGGCAGCCGACCGAGGGGAAGGGTGCAGTAGGGGTTCGAGTGTATCCGGATCGGCATGCACCAAGAACTGCGGGTCGTTCAGGAGTTCCTTCAGGCGGCTTGCTTCTGCGGCGTGCTGGTCAACATGGCGGAGCAGGTAAGGGTCGGCGGTGTGCCAGCGGTGAGGTGTGCCAGTGAGTGCGAGCAGTCGCGTGAGAACCCCGTCCGGCTGAGACCGCAGGTGGTCTGCTAGTCCCTGATGGAAGAGTCGGTACACGGTTCTGCCTTCAGCGTCCACGTCGCGGCGTATGTGGAAGCGGGCTTCGTCCAACGCCGCGCGGATGTGTTCGATATCCGGTCTCTCGCCGGTGGCAAAGGCACTGGCCGCCGCCTGCACTACCCCCTCCGGCATGCCGGATCCGTGGGCGTGTGCCAGGGCCGCAAGCACCTCTTTCAGCCACGGGGTAGATTTCCGTCCTGCGGAATACAGCGTCAGATCGAGGAGCTTGTCCAGAGTACGCGGTACCTCCGGAGGATCGGGCTGGTTCACGACGGACCGCAAGTACAAGGCTGCCACCAAGAACTCGCCGTAACCTCGGATCCGATGCCGCACCAATGTCCGCGCGATATTGTCCGCGAGTTTGGCGCGGACCTCTTCAAGCCCGGCGGGCGAATACCGCGACGAGAAGGCGAGGACGGCATGCACGTAATCGCGCAGGTCGCTGCGGAGTTGAGACCGGGAGACCTTGTTGAGGTTGACCTGGCGGGCGCGCCGGAACAGCGGAGCGAACCGCAAACGCTCACTGCGTACGCCGATCAGCATCCGGCAGACCGGCTTAAGAGTGAGCAGGGCATCCATTAGTTCACGCGGGTGCTCCGCCTCGTCCAGCGCGTCCAAGACCAGCACCGGTCGGCTAACGCTTCCGTCGAGTGCGGTTACGACCTCCTCTGCCGTCCGAACCTGACCGAGCTTCCATTGGCGGCCCAGCGCAGCCATTACCTCAGTCACCGAACGCTGACGTGCGTGCACCACCGCCAATTCGGCGATTTCCGAGGGCGGTTCGGCGAGCGACTGCCAGAGCAGGCTCTTCTCTCTACGCAGAGCAGGGTGGGCGGCGCATACCAGGGTGCCCAGCAATGCGGACTTTCCCGCACCGGGCTTGCCGGTGAGTAAACACAGGTCACCACCCTTGCCATTCAGCCAAGTCGACAGGTGACTTGCTTCCTGCTTCCGGCCGCGGAACAGACCCGTGTCGCCCTGGTCGAGGATCAGTTCTGTCCCCGATGCCCGACCGAAGAAGTGCTCTTCGTCCGCCACCTCATCGAGGAGCGGAGCGGCCGCAGGGTCGATTCTTGCACGGGAGCTCTCGGGCGCGTCCTGTACGTATCTGGGGTTCGGTAGGAACGCGAGATGATTGAGAGCGGAACCCATTTCGGGGGTCGGGCACAGCGGTCGCTGCATGCGCTTGAGCTCTGGGGCCTCGCTCTGATAGAGCTCTACGCGCTCGGCAATGTGCCTGCAGAATTCGGAGAGGGAAAAGTAGGGCGTGGACGGGTCAAGGCGGATACGCTTGTCGAGGACCGATTCCAGCACCTCGGCGATGGCCAGCGAGAGCCACCCCTGCCAGGCCTCCTCGCCGACCTCGTTGGCACTTATTACCCAGGCTCTGCGGGAATCCGTGCGGATCTCGTTATGCCAGGGATTCCGTGCGTTGGCACCGGCATAGCACAAGTCCAAGAGGAACAGCACATAAGGCGCGGACTCCGGTGGCTGCGCGTCCTCAATGAACTTCAGCCACTGCTCGACATCGACTCGGGTCCGTACGTAGTCCCCACCGATAGGATACAGCGCACCACTTTGGCCCAGATCGCCATGGGTTAGGAGGTGCACCACGACGAATCCGGGGCCGGAGCCCAGTACCGTGTCGACGGCCTGCTCAAGTGCTCCCGCGGTCTTTGTAGGGTCCTGGGGGTGAGTTAGTGCTCTGTACCCAAAGGCGTTGAGGGCCCGGCGGATCCGCTGGGTGTACTCGGGGGCGTACTCCAGCCGCGCCCAGGGGCGGGGTGGCGTCTCGTCGTCCAAAGGGTCGGGTTGGCCTTCGATTCCCACCACCAACGCACGGTAGTCAAGCCCCGGTTGCCCACCCATGTTTGTCGTCCCCGATCTGTGCGCCCTGCGGAGAGCCACTGTAAATAAGGAGCGAGGATCCCGGGGCCCGTTTCCGGATAACACAGCTCCGACGCTGAAGGGGAGCATGGCCGGTTCGTCCCTGCTGTGACCGTATAGACACCTCAGGCGCTCAACACGTCAAGCTGCGGCAGCGAGTTCGACGGGGAAGGCGGTGTGCTCGTCGAACAGCTTGCGGTGCTGAAGGCAGTGGTAGAGCTGGCCGAGCATACGGTTGAAGAGGTTCCCTCTGAGCGGCTGCGTGCGAGTCTCCGTGGCCGTCGCGGCGCCTGCGGTAGTGGGTGTTGGCGCCTGGTGAGGCAGTGATGGCGCTGAAGGCCCAGAGGTAGCCGGCGTGGTTGAGGCGGTCGTTCCCACCGGCGAGTGATGTTCGACTTCTTGCCGGATGCCCTGGTGATGGGTGAGGCGCCGGCGTATGCCTTCAGGCCGCGGGCGTCGGCGAAGCGGTTGCGGTCGTCTCCGATCTCGGCGAGCACCCGGGCGCCCAGCTGGATGCCGAGTCCGGGGAAGCTGAGGATGATCTCAGCGTCCGGGTGCTGGGGTAAAGCTTCCTCCACCGCCTCGGCCAGATTGTCGGCCGCGGTGCAGGCGGCACGGTCCGCATTCCGTGCCGGGGACCGTGGGAGATCCTCTCCGCAGGCCAGAAGGCGGTGAACCGGTCCCACGCGAAGATCCGGGCCCTTGCCGCGACCGGTGGGGTTGCAGAAGTTGCTGCTGTTGTTGTACACACACCCGTCGTTGTCAGCACGCGCCGTCGCGTGCGTTCCCATAGTCGTCGAGGTGACGAATTCGGCAGCGGGTCCCAGAGCACCCCATGCCGCCAGGGCAGCCGATGCGATCAGCAGCGCCAACCTTGATCCTGGGCCTGCGCGAGGACCGGACGACGTCGATTCCGCGGCATCCGAATCCGGAGCCGCTGTCCGACCAGCTCCGCAAGAACTACCGGGAGGCACTGGTCCTTCGCCTGGACCCGCCAGTCGCATGCGACATCCATTTCGTCTCCGAGGATACCGCCGCGGCCCGGCCTCGCGGCCTGGTGGTCATCTCCGTTCCGCCCAGCGCCCGCACTCCTCACGCGATCCTCGGCACGACGGATCTGCGTGATGGCACGCTGCGCTTCCCCTACCGGAACGACAATCAGACGGCTTTCATGAACCTTGCTCAGGTCAAGCGTGCCATCGCCGCCGCGACAGCGCTTGCCGCCGGCCGCCACGAGGTCCTCGATGCCGCCTACGCGGCCGTCACCGGCGACGGCCGCGCGCTCCCGGGGCCCCAGATCACGGTGGTCCTCACTCCCGACCTTCCCGGGGCCTTTCCGATCGACGGTGCGTCGTTCGGCGTCTTCAGCGAGGAACTGGCAGCGGACGAACTCCCCTTCCTCGGCCGGGACGTCTTTCGCTCCTTCGGCGTGGGGCCAGGCGGTTCATCGCCTCGCAGGGCGATTCCCGCTCACGGCACGTCGCGCACTTCCATGCCGACGGCACTGCAGCGTGGGTGACCGCGGGGCCCGTCGTCCATGCGTTCACGGACTCCGACAGCGCCCTGCTGCACGCGGCGGAGAGCTGGGACAGCGACGGTGTGGTGCTCAGGGTCCTGGCCATCCTGAGAGACCTGGCCGGCCACGCAGCACAGCGTGCGGGGGCTTCCGGTACGGCAACCGCTCGCCTGACCCTCAGTTCCGGACCGAATCAGGTGGCCTGCGGGCTGGCCAGCAGCCGCGCGAGCAGTGCGCAGATCGTATTCAGCGCCGTGGAGCAGCACACGGCCACCGGGCGGGCCGGCGTCCTGCTCGATGCCGCGGCGGAGGGCGGCGCCGGGCTCGTTCGGGCTGCCGCTGCTCTGCTCGCGGACTGCTACCAGAACTTCGGCGTGGTGGAGGCGGAACAACTCACCCTCGACTGGCGAGTCAACCTGCCTGCTTGGGGGCACCGCGTCCGCAGCGCAGTCTCGGCGTGGGCACAGGCCGTCGGCGTCGAGACTGTCGGCTCAGTGACAGCGCCTGAGATGTGAGCCGATGAGCATGTGCGCCTCTTTCACACTCCTCGTATGGGCCGGTTCGTCGAAAACTCTCCCCGGGGCCGGATCGGCCGAAGCCGTTCGAGCACGGGCCAGTTCTGCCCCTGGAGCCCTCGATGAGCGAACAGCTGGCCCCCGCCGACCACGCCCGGCAGCAGTTAGAGCCCGCGGCCGCCGACGCGGTCCGCCAAGCAACTGGAGAACATCACCCGCGAGGCAGAGATCCACGCCTCGACCGCGCCCTGGTCATCATCTCCGTCGACCCCGATGCCGGCGAACCCCTCCCCGGCGACAGCACCGGCCCGCAGCATGCTGTCCGGAGGGACGCTTTCGAAGCCCCCGGTCCTGCGCAGCCGGGTGACCCTACCGTCCGGTGCCTGCAGCACCGTTGGTGATCGGAGAACGTGACGACTTCCCCGGTGTCTGGCCATGGCGCCCGATCTGCGCTGTAATGCGCGGTCATGGATGCGAGCGTGGTCGGGCTGGTGGGCGCGGCAGTCGGGGCGGTGGGAGCCGTGGCCGGTGGCTGGGTCTCCGGGCTTGGTCAAGGGCGTCAGCAGCAGCGACAAGTGCAGGCCGACCGCGAGCATCGGCGCGAAGCCGCGCGTCGTGAGGCGTACGGTGCGTGCATCGCGAGTACGAAACTGCTGTCCAACGCGTGGTGGCGTTTCGCCAACCTGGTCACAACCGAGCAGTCCACGCCAGAGCAGTGGCGGGCAGCCTCTACCGAGGTACACGAGACCTGGACCCGGTTCAGCACCGCGATCGCTGCTGTAGCTGTCGCTGGGCCGGTTGCCGCCGCAGAAGCCGCCGACGAGCTGCGTGTGGCGATGTACGAGTGGGAGAAAGCCGGGTTGGACTGGTTCGCAGCAGCACTGCGGGAGGGGCACGGCCGACTCGACCAGCACTCCGAACGCTTCGAGCAGGCGTGGCAGGCGAAGCGCGGTCCCGACCGCGCCTTCCAGCGGGCCGCACGGCGCGCCCTGGGAACGGAAGAACCGTAGGTCCGGATCGGCGATGAGGCGGGACAGCCGAGGCCCGCGCCGCGGGCCTCGGCACCAGTGAGACCTGTCGTACGGTCAGATTTGTGACATTACCGTGCAATTCGTCTGAAGATCCAAGAGCAGCAGTCAATGAAGCAGTCTATTTTCGCGCTGGCGGGTCTGCGAGCACGTTGGCTACAACTGCTTGGGTTTTGGCGACGTACTGCTCGCTGGCCTCCCAGCTCAACATTTCGGATCTCCAGCGGCCTTACGACCCGCTGGCCAGCACCTCCGCCTGTTGCGCGACTCCGAGTGACGAAAGGCCTTCCGCCGCGCACAGGCAGTCGGAGGCGCCGCCGACCGTGGTCTGGAGGATCTGGTAGTCCGTGCCGTGTTCGTGGCCCCAGTGCATCGCTGCGCGCCACAGGGCCCTCCCGTACCCGCGGCCGCGGTGCTGCGGGAGGATGCCGAAGTACTGGGGCAGGAGGCGAACGGTCCCGGCGGCGTCGGGCATGGTCTCCATCGGCCCGATGGCGCCGGCCACCCGGCCCTCGTGCGTCGTCGGCGCCCGCGCCGTGAGCGGGTCGGCGGTATCCCCTTCACCAGCGGAATCAGCGCCTGACTGTCGTGGAGGTTCGCCCCGGAGGCTGCGACGGACAGGGGCAGACCGGTCCGCTCGGTGATCAGGTGGATCTTCGAGCCGTACTTGCCTCGATCGACAGGATTCGGACCTGTCAGGCTCCCCTGTTCAGGGCTCTCATGTTCACCGAGTCGATCGCGCAACGGGTCCAGTCCAGCTCCCCACGAGAGCCGAGTTCGTCGAGGATCAGGCGGTGGAGTTTGGCCCGTACGCGGGCCTTCGTCCACTCGGTGAAGCGGCGGTGAGCCGTCGCGCCGCAGTGGGGACAACCGATCTTCTGCAAATTCTGCCGCCGTCGACAACGGTGAGTTTATCTGGACACTTTCATGATCGACGGGTGCGGATTCACACGGTCGTGTGTCACGCGATCGAGGCGATCCGCGACGGACCACTCCGGTCGGTCATTGCAGGATGTCCAGCTTGGCGGCGACGAGTTCGGAGCGGGTCAGCTCCAGCAGTCGGCCCATCCAGTTCCGTCCTTCGAGCCCGCGTTGCCCCCAGAAGCTCGATCCGATCTCGGTGTAGATCAATCGGGTGGCGCCTGTGGCCATCAGCGTCTCGGCGAACTGGGGGTGCTGCTGGAACTTCGCGCGGAGCAGGCGGGTCATGACGGCGACGCGAGCCTGGGGCCAGTCGTCGCGCAGTGTGGAATCCTCGGCGAGCTTCTGCGCGTCATACGGCCTTTCTGCACCGAGGACCTCGGTCTGTCGGTGTTCGTCGGCAACCGCCAGCGCCCAGTAGGCGTGCGCAACTGTGGGGTAGGTCCGGCTGCCCATGACGATCGGCGCGGGGAACTCGTTGCGCAGCACGAGGGTGCCCGGGTTCTCGGGCCAGCCGCGGGGGAAGACCACCTGGTTGAGATGGACGCTGCTCTCGACCGGTTCAGTCGGGCCGTCGGCGGGTGTCTTCGTCTCGTGCTGCTTCCGCAACTGCTCGCGCTCCGCGAAGTACTCCAAGGCTGAGGCGTGCATCTCCTCAGTGACGTCGACGGTTTTCCCGTTCCACAGCTCGATCTGGTTCCCCGGGCCGGTCACGATCACACGGAGAGGGAAGTCTTTGCGGTCCATGTCGCCCAGGGCGTATCTCCGCAGGTGTTCCGGGATGGCTTCATAGGCTTCTCGAACCGCGGTCCGGTTGGCCTCGGTCGGCTGCTGTCGGAAGACGTCGACGGCGGCGAGACAGCGACGGGTGGAGTCCGGACGGCCGTTGAGGTTGTCGATGTCGTCGCGGACCTCGCCAAGCAGCATCTCGGGCGTCAGCCAGCTCTTCGGCTCGGCGAACTTCCACGAGGCGAGGTGGTGGGCCGACGCCCGGGCACCTTCGGGCAGGTCAGTGGCGACCCATCCAGAGGCGAGCTTGCCGGCGAAGCCCTCAAGGGTCTCCAGCCCCCAGCAGTCGACCATTCCGTCGGCGTAGATCAGCAGGTCGGTGAGGAAGTAGTTCCCGCCGTTGCGGATGAAGGCATGCCGCCACGTGCCCTCAATGCGCGCGCCGTCCACGTTCCGCCACGTCCGCTGTCCTATCGCCATGCGCAGCAGGGTAGCTGTTCGCATTCCCACAAGATCGGGATATTCGGGCTGAGGTTACAGCTCAGCGTGGGGTTCGCCGAGGTCGTCCAAGAGGCTGATGATGCGCTGGTGGCGCTGGACCTCGCGGTCCCACCCGCGGGATTCGGCGTCGGTCACCAGTTGCTGTTCGGTGCAGAGTCGTTCGCGCAGCCGGGGCGCGTAATGGGGTGTGGTGACGAACTTCGCGCAGGTCAGGTAGAGGTCGCACTCGCAGGGCCCCTCTTGAGGCAGGCGCAGGCAGCGGCCGAGTTCGAGTTCGGTCTTGCCAATGTCCTTGGGCTGGCTCTTGCGTCCGCGGTATTCGCGGACTGCGTAGATCAGCCGCGATCGCTTACCCGTGTTGTAGCAAGTCATGCCCACGGCAACAGACCACTACCCGGGCTGTGGCCGATCCTTTGCCCTGGCGCCCACCGGAAAGACGCCTGCCTCGTTGAGGTCGGTCTCCGTCACCAGAGGCTTCGCCAGAATGCTTTGGAGGAGTCCATCCTGGGCGTCGGCTAGCTCGGTCAGTCGGCGCAGCAGCGTGAGCACTTCGATGAGTTCGACGCTCCACTCGGTGGGCCAGTGCGTTACGTGGATGTCGTCCAGCGGGCTCGACCTTCTGCCGGCAGGCCGTCCCTTGCGGTAACCGAACCACCTTCTGAGGACGTTCACGCCACCCACCTCGTAGGACCAGACTGCTCCCGATACCGGCCCAAAGACACCCGGTCCGACGCGGACGGTACCTGTGAGCGGGTCGTAGCGCATGTCGTCCGGCAGGCCGTCGCCCACCGGTTCGAGATATCTGACCTGTCGTTTGTCCCCGGGCTCGTAGGCGATGGACCCGTGAGGACGTCCCGAGGCGGAGTCGAAGCACACATCGCCGTAGGTGGAGGCCCACAGCACCTCCTTGCCCAGCCGTACGCCTGCTTCCCAGAGCCTGGGATCGCGGGTCAGGGGGATCCGTACGCCCGGCGTGGCGAGGTCGTCGCGGAAGCGCTCGGTGAAACCGGAGTGCCCGGCCACCGCCATGACGTAGGCTGCCAGGTCCGTCGCCTGGATGTCTCTAGACCGCAACAGGTACGAGAGGAATGGCAGTAGCTGATGCGCAACGTTGTCGTCGCCATCGGGCTGAAGAACGGGGTGTACTCGCCCGCCGCCCCGTCCGGCGAAGTGATGCATGTCCGGGAGAAGGCTGGTGGCGACGACGGCAGGCCCAGACCACCTCGGCGGATCCGACGCCGAGGGCTGGTTGAGGAAGATCTGCCCCTGTCGCAAGGCCGCCCAGAGTCCCGGGCGGGGCCGGTCGATGACGCGCTCGTCGGCGATCAGCCACTGCCGGTCGAAGCTGCGCATCCCGATGCGCACGACGTCCGGGCGTCCGGACTCCTCCCGGCTGAGGGGTACACCGTGCGGTGCCCGTCCCGGCAGCGCGTTGTGGATCTTTTCCGTGGAACTGTCCCGTGTCGGCTTAAACAGCGAGGCCTTGACCTCGGGGTCACCTTCGCCGACCAGTCGGTTCCAGCGCAGCTCCAGAACCTCCCTGCTCGGCGACACGACCCAGTTCCGGTGGGCCGCCATGCCGGGAGTTCCCCAGGGGAATAGATCGGCAAGCGCCGGGCAGGTCGCCCAGCCCGTCTCTGGAGCCGACACCGAAGGGGAGCTGTCCTTACGAGTGTTCCGCCCCGTGCGTTCATCCGACCGCACGGTGCCGAGCCGATCGTTCTCTTCGGCCAAGCGGTGCTGGGCGCCCAGGGTCAGGCAGCCCAGCTCCCGCAACTTCGCGCGTGTCTCGGCGTCGGTCGAATAGACGACGGTCCCCACCGTGCTCCGGGTCAGCAGCACTCTGTAGGCGTTGCGAATCATCCGGTCCGCCTCGTCGGCTGTCGCGTTCCTGAGCGACGGATCCCGGGAAGCCGTCCGATCTGTGATGAACCGGTCGCCGCGCCACACCAGGTCCGGCCCGATGACGACACCGCTCCAGTCGAACTCAAAGCCCTGAGCGGTGTAGATGCATCCCACCTGACCGAATCCGGCCGGGTCGGTGGCCCACAGTGCGGCGGGAGGCGCCCCGGACACCGAGCGGTCACCACGCAGGTTCCACGCCCGTGCCCAGTTGCCGATCACCACGTCGAGGGGTAGGGGCTCGCCTGGCCCGCGGTCCGCCGACCAGGGCCAGCAGTAGCCCGCGGTCATGCGAGCGGCGTACCCCTCGGTCAGCTGGTCCTCCAGGAAGGCCTCCATGTCCTGTGGAGTCCCGGCGACGAGGAGTTGCATTCTGCCGTCCGGTTCCCAGCGTGCGGGGCCGCCTGGCTCAAGCCCGGCGAGACGTGCCGTCCAGTGCATATAGGCATCGCTGCCGCCGCAGCGGAACTGGCTGTCCAGCGAGACGACCTGGACCGGCACTCCCTTGTCCTGAGCCGCGCGCGCGATTCCCGCCACGGACCCGATCTCGCCCGGGCGCACCACCTGCCCTTCGTCGAGAAGGAAGACAGAAACTCTTGCCGCGTCGATGAGTTCGTCGATCTGCGGGCGACCGGTCGTCAGGGCTGCCTTGGTGTAGCGGTTGGCGGAGGTCCTTCGAATGCGGTGAGCCTCGTCGCATATCAAGACATCCAAGGAGTTTTCCTGTGCTTCCATGAAACTGTTGAAGTACCGGAAGAGTTCATCCGCGGTGCGCCTGCGGCCCCCGACGACCCTCCGCAGGGTTTTGGTCAGGGCCTGTGAACCGGTGGCGTGCAGAGCGGCCTTGCCCTGTCGGCGCAACTTGCCCAGAAGGTGGAGAGCGATCACACTCTTGCCGGTCCCCGCCCCTCCCGTGACGATCACGACTTCTTTCCCGGCCGAGCGCTCCGCCTGCCGTACGGCGGCGAGGACCGTGCGGGCGGCGATCTCCTGCTCGTCGAGGAGGGTGAACTGTCCTCTCGTCCGGACCTCCTGGGCGGCGAGTGCCGTCAGCCGCTGGGGAGACAGGACCGTGCCTAGAAGAAGCGCATCGGCCGCTTCCGCTCCAGGACGCCCACCGCCGAACCGCGACCGGAGATAGGCGATCAACTCTCGCCGGCTCTCGCCGGTGAACAGCCGGTCCTCCTGCAAAAGACCACCGTCATCCCGGAGGCCGTGCACTCCAAATTCCGTGGCGTTGGGCAGATAGACGGCAACGTCGACGCGCTCCGGGTGATCGGCCAGCACGCTGTTGAACCGCACCAAGTAATCGCGGTAGAGCTGCACCTGGTCAACGGGGTCGAGGGCGAGAGCTGTGCCTCCGTCGGCAGAGCACAGCCCCGAGTCCGTTCCGTCCCGTACGGCGCTGGTCCACTCTTTGAGTTCGACGATGACGTACGACGGGGCGGAACGGAGAGGGTTCGGCCCGGCCAGAATCACATCCAGGCGTCCGCTATTCATCGGCAGAGCGAACTCGACGAGCATCTCCACCTCGGTGAGACCGGCGTCGACCAGGCAGCCGGCCAGCGCGGGCAGGCTCCGCTCCCAGGCCCTGACCTGCGAAGGAGGCGGCCTGTGTCCGACGGTTTGCGTGTAACTGTCGATGAGCAGGGTGACCAAGGAGCCGTTTCGCAGAGCGGCGGCGACGGAGCCCGCGGACGCGCGCAGCAAGGCTCCGCCGAGTGCCTCGGAGGTCTTCCATGCCTCGGCCGGGACCCCGGTGCCGGACGTCTGCTCGCCGTCGGGATCCTCCCGCTCAGCCGGGCCATCCATGACAGCGAAGGGTGAGGCTCCGTCCGGAAGCCGGATCGTTCCCGATGCGTCGGTCACCAGTGCGGAGAAGTCGGGCAGTCGGTCGAGATACGGCTCAAGAGCACGCCCCACGGCCCGGGTGACCTCTTGCGCCCGGGCCAGGCTCAGAGCACTCGACAAGAGGCCCCGAACACCGGGCCTGAAGGCGTAGAGGCCGTCTTTACGCAGCGATTCCGGCGTTCCTTCCAGCGCTCGCTCGTCGTCGATGCCTTCGAGAAGCCCGCCGAGCAGCACCTCGACGACATGCGCCGAGGTGGCTTCAGGGAGGGTGGCGCTGCGGACGATCTGGATGAGCAGAGGGCTGAGCGGCAGTTCCAGCGTGGAGAGCCGGACCGCCAGACGGTATGCCTCCGGGGAGAAGGAGCCCCGAAACACCTCGATCAGCCGCTCGGGCGGCTCGGCCACAGGGGCGGCAGAGACCGCTCGTGTTTCCTCGACATCAAGCGACTCCAGCGTGGCCGCCTCAATGAGGCGGGGAACAGCGGGACCGGTCAGCAGTTGCGTCCACGACGCCATCGATGCCGGCGACAGCGCGAGCACCGGCAGGGTCGGTCCGGTGCCCCCAGCGTATTCCGCCCGCTCGCCCGTCAACGGGTCCAGCATCACCAACTGGTGAGCGGCCGGGAAACGCCGGGCGGCTCTGACCATCTGGGGCTGAGCCGGGAAGTGTGTGGCGCGCCACAGTCGACGCGGCAATGGATTGATGGCCGCGACGGGTCCTCGAGCTCCCCAGCCTGCGACAGCCTCGGCGATGGCAGCGTTCGTCCAGGCCGGGTGAACGCCGTCCGTCAAGAGGAAGACGACCGACGCCGCGTCAATGTTCCAGCGGCGCGGGAGGTGCGGCTTCTGCGGGCTGAACGTGCCTGTACGGACGGTGCGAAAGTTCCCGCTGCGAACCAGCAGACCACTGACTTCGGGTACCAGTGACCGCCATACGCGCATGGACGGTGAGTCGTCGACCAGCAGGATCGCCGAGTGCAGCAGTTCGCGTTCAGGTCTCAGCACTACGTCGAGGGTGCCGGACTCAGCGGTGAGCCGGAGAGTGGCCTCCACGTCGACGACGTTCCGATGCGGGTGGTCTCGGTGCCCGCGCAGGGGACGGAGCGACCGGGCCAGCGAGTGCGCTCCGGACAGGGCCCGGGGGGCAGGCAGGCGCACGGCACGCGCACGCGTGTCGGCGCCTGAGCCAGTGCCTCCCCGGCCGGGGAAGAGGAACCGGCGCTGTCTCGCGGCCTGTTCCTCATCCGGCTTCGTCGGCGCGGCTTTCACATCCTCCGCGTCGAGGCTCTGTTCATCACTGTCGTCCTCGGCTGTGTCCTCGACCGGGTGCGCCGTGTCGGCCCCTGTCGCCGGATCCGGCGACAGGGCGCCCTCATCCCTCGTGCGGGACTCGTCCATGACACGGGCCAGCAGGAGGACGTCCAGGAGCTCGTCGCTGCCGAGGGGGTATCCGAGGTTGTCCAGGACCCGCTGCAGTCGGTCGATCACGCCGGGAATGTCTCGTCGAGCCGGTGCATGACGGCGTTGGTCAACTGGTCACGGCTCAGGTCGGCTCCCGTCACGCGCAGGTGCACCGCGGCCAGGAGCTGATCCGTCGCGAGAGTCTCCACGGCTGCCCGTTGCAGGAAGTTCTGGATGAGGTCCTCCGCGTCGGCGAGCGCCTCGGCTCCGAGGTGAAGGCGGACGATGTCACGGAGCTTGTCCTCGTCGGGGTCCGGTAGATCGAGGCGAACACACCGGCGCAGGAAGGCCGGAGGGAAGTCGCGCTCCCCGTTGCTGGTCATGACAACGATCGGGAAATGGGTGCACGACACGGTGCCGCGGTCTACTCTGACCCGCCGCCTGTCGCCGGTGACCAGGACGTCGGTGCTCTGCTGGTCCTCAGAAAGCCGCGAGAGTTCGGGGACCTCGAAGCCTCCCTCCTCCAGGACGACGAGGAGATCGTTTGGGAGATCGACGTCGGCCTTGTCCAGTTCATCGATCAACAGCACACGGGCGTGGTCCGGGGCGGCAAGTGCGGTGCCCAGCGGTCCCAGGCGCAGGAAGTCCCCGATGTCCGAACGGCGGCTCCTCGGAAGGTGCCTCAATCTCCTGGACGTACTCCGCGTGGTCCGCGTCTCGCGCTCCAGCGACGCCTCACGGAGCCGCCCGACCGCGTCGTACCGGTACAGAGCGTCCGCCAGCGTGGAGCGGCTGTTGACGGGCCAGCGCAGCACGTCACCTAGGCCCAGTTCTTTGGCGAGGGCGTGGGCGAGGGAACTCTTGCCCGTGCCGGGCCGCCCGGTGACGAGCAACGGACGGCGCAGACGCAGCGCGGCGTTCACGACCGCGACGTGGTCCCGGCCGAGGAGGTAAGGCTGGGCCGTGGATGCCCGCGATGCCCCGGGCAGGCTCCGCCACGGCGGCGGAGCGGGCAGGTCCGCCGGTCCGCGGAACACCCACCAGTCCTCGGCTGCCGTACCGGGAGCGTCATCGGGTGCGGAACTGTGCGACACGGTCGCTCTCCTTGACGTGATGAGTTTTTCAGGGCTGGGTGAGCGCCCAGGCGTCGGGGGCGAGAGGCGGCGGTCGATGGTCCGGGCCGTCGTACAGGAGAGACAGCCGGCGTCCGTGGTGGGTCGAGCAGTCGGGATCGGCCAGGGCCCTGGCCCGTTCCAGGCGTACCGATTCAGGGAGATCCGTGTGGCTGATGCCTTCCATCAGGGCAGAGAGTCGTTTAGCTGTCTCGGTGTCGTGATCCTGCCGATGCCACAGCACGGTGTGCACGCCGGCCTGGAGACACTGTCTGAGGACCTTGTTCTGGTCCTGCTGCTCGCAGCACATGATGACGATGCCGGCGTCGGGAACAGACTCCAGTCGTGCCTGGGCGACGCCTGGACGGACCGCATGCTGGTCGAGCACGAGGGGGTTCGACGACGTGAGTGCCTCGGTGCGCCGCTTCCATCCCGCGAAACTGTCCCGCGTCCGTTCGGAGCTGCGCAACACCACTCCGCGCACGACGCCCAGGAAGAAGTCGTCGTCCTCGGCTCCTCGCAGATGCCAGGTGTCCACGTCGAGCCGCAGCCAGGGCGGAGCTACGAAGAACTCGACCAGGGCCAGCTCGGCGTGTTCGTTCACCTCGTTGCGCAGCACCGTACGGATGCCCTCGACTACCTTGTCGCTCGATACTTCGGAGTCCTGGACCAAGACGACCTCATGACGGCCGGCGCCGTCGCACACCCAAATCTGGTAGGTGAAACGCTGCCCCGGCGGAACGGGCAGCAACTCGACCTGGATACGGGGCGCTGTTGCGGGCCTCGCCCACGCTCCGGGGCGCGGAACGGAGCGAAGATCCTCCCGGAACTGGCCGACTGCGGCCTCGGACACGTCCAGGTGCCTGGCCACCCTGCTCACCCACGCGTACAGGTCCTGCGCCACGGGGTTTCCCGCGGACTGCTCGGCCAGGCCGATCCTGACGACGGCCTGGAGGAGCAACGGAATCAGCGGATGGGAGGACGGGACGTATCCCTCGAACAGATCGGTCAGTTCCACGAGCCCCGAGACCAACGGAGGTGTTTCCACGTACGGAAGGACCTCGCGCAGCAGATCTGCGGGATCGGTGGCACGGCACAGCGCGAGCAGTCCGACCAGGTCCCTGCGCTGCCCGGCGGTCAGGGTCTCGCTCGGACTGACGACTTTCGCCGCGTGCACGAGTCCGTCCCAGGCGTCACGCCAGCCGTGACGGACACCCGCCGGGTCGGCCAGGTGCTCCCGTACCACGGCAAGAAGTTCCGGAACACCACGTCGTACGCCCAAGGCCAGAGCGAGCAGTCTGCCGTGATCGGACGCCTGTCCGGACGACACCCTGGAGAGCCGGGCGGACAGCCTCTCCTCGCACTTGACGACGGAGTCGGCTCCGGGCAGAAGCCTTTCCAGAGCTGCGAGCAGGCCCTGCGCGCCCTGGCCGGCCGTGGGCACCTGAACCGGCGAGAGGGCGGGCAGTTCCGCTTCGATCGTGGGCAACGCGATCGCGTACAGCGGCCCTGTCGCCGAATTCTCGCCGCGCGGGCTTTGATGGGTGGCGACCACGATGCCGACTACGGCCCCGCGGTCGCGGTCCCAAAGCGGCCCACCGCTGAATCCGGGGTAGACGGTGCCGGCGGTGACATCCAGCACGGTCCAGGCACCGGTCACCGCGCGGGGCAGCGCGCGGACCGTGGTCGCGGTATTGCCGCTCGCCCACAGGGCAACGACCTCGTTCCCCTCCCACTCGGGCAGGAAAGGCGCCAGCTCTGCGCCGTGGGGAAGCGCACTCGTGAGCCTCAGCACCGCCAGGTCGCCGAAGTACGGAAAGTGCCCCGCGGCCACGGCGCCACCCTGTGCGACATGCGCGCGCGGCGGACGCCACAGATCCTGGTCGGCCTTGGCGGTCAGATCCTGGTCCCGGTCGACGTGCGGCATCCGCAGCCGCACCACATCGACCGTTGGTGCGGCAGAGGCGTCGAACTGGGCACGTCCCAGAGCACTGTTGACGACATGGGCGCAGGTGAGCACAAGGGAATCGGAGATAAGGACGCCTGCACCGACCGGTCCGTCCTGCCCGTGGACGGACACGAACGACCGGAGAAGCACCGCGTCGCTGTTCGAGGAGGGGATCACCTGACGGGCCCTCGTGTCACGACACCGGAGAAGGGGATGCCTCGTCAGTGGAGGACGACTCTCCCCGGCCGGCGCCCCCCGGCGATCCGTCGGTGAAGTTCCAGGTGGCGGAGACGGTGAAACTCGCCTCGCCGCTTCCCGAGAAGACCCCGAGTTTGAGGTCGCTTCCCAGCGTCACCCCGAACTCGACCGTCACCTCGTCCGGCCGCCTGGCGGATTCGGTGAACGACTGATGGATCTCCGAGAGCACCCCACTCAGCGGACGTAGCGCCTCGGCGAGCGCCTCACCGCCCCGAGTGAGAGCGTGCGCCGCGCGCCCGTTGACACTGACGGGCTCCGCCGAGCCGAATCCCGGCGGGAGTTCGAGCGGCTCGTCCGCGTTGTCCTCCGATCGCTCCATAGGAGTCTTCGGTCCGCTCGGGACGTCGTTCCCCATCGGAGCGAGGTGCAGGCGTACGACCGACCCGTCGTCGAAAGCGAGATTCATGTCCCCCATGAGCGTCATCCTGTCATGATCAGGGGGTCGATGTGACCCCAACTGCCCTACCACGAACGCGATGGTGAAGGCTGCGACCCAAAAGGGTGAACTCGGCACCAGCCAGGGCACAGGCCGATATGATCTGATGGCTGTTCATGCCTTGGGGGTTTGACGACAGGGATCAAGATCCGGGCGGCCGCATACTTGTTCGCGTGGGCCAAGCGGAGAGCCAAGCCGGCCGTCGAGGGTGGGACGCAAGCGGACGCAGCCGTGAACCTGGTGATGGACCGCCTGCACGACGCGCTGGAGGAGTAGCTGTGGCCCAGGCGACCGGGGTCTGACCCGGCTTGAGCGCGAAACGGGCGGCGGACGGGACGCGGGCGGGCAGGCCGCGTTGAACGCTGTGGACGCCGTGCTGGAAGCCGAGGGCGGGGTATGCGGCTCTGTAGCAAGGGGCGTGGGATGTGGAGGGTCCCGGGCTCACCTACAGCCCGCAAGGAAGATCGTTCGGCTCAAGCCCAGTGGAGCCTTTCGCCGCGTAGGCGACAGTCCTTCACAGCCCCAGCCCGTGCGGCAGTGAGACGGGACACCTGGTGCAGACGCAAGGCGCCTGGAACGCCACCTACGACACGCTTGCCGCACCTCGCCCCGCCGACGTGTTCGCCCCTGCGCGATCGGCCTTGCCGGGGGTCAGTGGCTGGTCGCCTGGTTGACGGCGCTGCGGATGGCCATGTCTACGGCGCGCTCGCCCGCGAGTTCGTAGTAGAAACGGGCGCTGTCGGGGTGGTCTCGCAGTACACCGGCGACGATCCGGGCTGCTTGGCCGTGCAGGCGGCGCAGCCAGTCGCGGGTCGCGATCTGCTGGTCGAACTCGTTGGACGCCTCGTCCCAGGTGCACATGCCGCGGGCGGCCTCCTCCAGGAGGTCCCAATGTTCTTCCTCGGCGGCATGTCGGGCGACGCCGCGTAGCCAGGCGATGGCCCGCTTGGACTCGTTCCAGTGTGGCCAACCGGTTCCGTCGCCCCGGACGTGCCCGGTCATCGCCTGCACCAAGGTACGGGTCTGCTCGGGGTGGTCCAGCAGGAGCGGCGCGGTCGTCTCTATATCCAGGTTGGGAAGGACGTCGAGGTAGAGCTCGTAGTCGTCGCCGTGGTCGGCGGCCAGGGCTAGCAGCCGGCGGGCCGCGTCGGTGTCTTCCTCCTTGGCGGCCGCCAGGAGCTGTTGGGCCCGTGCGATGGGCAGGTCGATCTGAGGCGCGGTCTCCTGCTCGACCACGTCGAGGAAGTCGGCGATTGTCTGGGGGCGCTGGCGCGGATCGTGGTACGTGCACCGCCGGACGACGCCTCGCCAAGGTCCGGACGGCAGCAGCGGCACGTTCACCTCCGGCGGCAGACCGGTGAGTAGCCATCCGATGACCTTGCCCAGGCTGTAGATGTCGCTGGCGGGTGTGGCATTGTGCGGGTCGACCGACAGTTCGGGGGCGCCGAACTCAGCGGTTCCGATCGCAGTGCCCGTGCGCTTGGGGTTGGTCGTCTGCCCGCGAGGACGGCGCACAATGCCCCAGTCGCCGAGGACCCAGCGGCCGTCCAGGAGCAGAATGTTGGCGGGTTTGATGTCGCGGTGCAGGTAGTCCATGCGGTGGGCGTCGGCCAGGGCTGAGGCAACCGCGTCGACCAGGGCCCTCAGCGCGGCCGGATCGTGTTGCAGTTCGGGCTGGAGGCGTTCGGCGGTGCCCTGGGCCATTGGCATGACGAACCACTCGGCCCGCGGGCTAAAGTCGAGGACCGGCATCACGTGACAGTTGGTGCCGAGCTTCTGCGCGACCTCGATCTCGCGCAACATCCTCGCGGTCAGGTTCTCACGCAGCGAGCGGGGTTTCTTGAAGGCGACGACGGTCCCGGTGGCCTTGTGCACGGCCTCGTGGACGATGCCCATGCCGCCCTTGCCGTCCGGCAGCGGGAACGTCTCCAAGGCGTAGTCCTTCTTCACCCCGTGGGCGAGGCGGCGCACCTCGGTGTAGGCGTCGGCGGCCGTGGGCTGAGGGTCCGGGGCGGCCGACGAGGCGGCGGCCGCGTGGCCGGTGACCTTCACCAGCACCGGGTGGACGGCATCGGCGTCGTTGGTCGGCCGCACCCCCAGCAGGTACGCGGGGCCGCCTGCCGGGTTCTGGACGAGTCCGAATACGTCGCCGAGTTGCATCTCGGCGACCGTGTCGCTGGTGCGGTCGGCTGTGTTGAGGGCATGCAGTTCCACGCCGACACCCGAGCCGGCCCGCCCCGCCACCAGGACGGTGTCGCCTCCGCCGCGCGCGAGGTGTCCCGGGTAGGACACCGGGGTCAGCATCCAGTTCTCGTGTGGGCCGGCGCTGGTGCTGACGGCGAGGTCGACGACGGCGCTGTGTCCGCCAGCGGCGAGGAGGAAGCGACGCTCGCCGAGCCAGGCGGCCGAACGGACTGCCGCGTCGAAGTCGAGGGCGAAGCGCTGCTGGTTACCCACCTGGTCGTCGAGCCGCGTGAGCGCTAGGGTCGAGCCCGTTCTGGTGCCGAGCGTCGCGCCGGACCCGGACAGGACCCACACGGTGGAGTCCGGGCCGAGCAGCAGGGTGGCGTTCGCCTCGAATCCGCCGCCGACCGCCTGCAGCACGCCGTCGTGCCACTGCACCACGGCCGGCCCACACAGTACCCACATCGAGCCGTCCGCCCGGACCGCAGCGTCACCGTGTACGCCGGGCAGGGGCAGCCGCCACCTGGTACCGCCCCGCTGCAGGTCCACTTCCGCGACACCCGCCTCGGTGGTGATCAGCGCGCGCTCGGCGGACTCCCAGGCCATCCCGGACGGTCGCGCCGGCCAGGACTCGCCGGCCAGGACGACGCAGAGGTCGACGCCTGCCGGCGTCCGGGACGGCACGCCCGGCGCCGTCGCCGGGCGTGCTGCCAGGGCCAGCGCCGGGGCGGGCTCCGAGGGTTCCTGCAGCAGGAGTTCGTGTAGCGGGGTGTGCGGTGGTCGTGGCGGCCGGAAAGCCGCGCTGATCAAGGCAGTGAGCGGGGCGAGGTCGCAGACGGCGGCCTCGAGATGGTCCCGGTCCAGGAGGACACCCTGCGCCCGCAGAAGGGCGCTCACCTCGGCGCCGATCTCTTGGCCTGTGGCCCTGGCGCAGATCAAGACCCATCGCACTCCCGGCTCGAGGTCGCGCTCGCGGGCGGACATCGCGACGCGGGCCGTGGTGACTGCGTCCTCGCCCACCGCGGTCGTCACGGTGATTGCGTAGTCGCGTCCGGCGAGCTCGAAGAACACGGCCGGTTCGTAGGGCGCGCGGTAGACGAGCGTCGCATCGGGGTCTGTACGCCGGATCAGCGCCGCCACCACGTCGGCTAGGAGCCGATGGCGGTCCTCCTCCGGCAGCTCGTCGCTGTGGGCCTGGCCGTACTCGGCCAGCAGTTCCCGTACGTCCTGCATCGCCCCGCCCGTGCGTCGTGCCTGCCCGGGCGCCGCGCCCGCCGGGGCGATTGTCCCGTACGGCCCCGGCCCGATGCGCGCAATCAGCCAGATCAGCGGACGTACCGTCCAGCGCGGCACCAGATGCCAGGAGGCTGGCGCACCCGGGCCGCCGCGCTCCGCCACAGTCAGCCCGGCGGCATGCCGAGGTCTCCGTCATCGGTGGTCGTGGTGAGGCCGCAGGGGCCGGGGCCGTGGGCCAGCAGGGCCTGGATGGTGTGGTTCCCGGCGAGGATGATCAGGCCGTCCGCGCTGCCGCGGACGATGAGGCTGCGAAACTGGCCGGTTCGTACGAGGCTCTGCAGGATGACGGCGGGGTCGCCGCGGCCGGTGTTGCCGGGGAACCCCTCTGCCCGCCGAGGGCACGGTTCCCGTCCTCTTGACATCAGATTTGTGATTAGCGAATCATGAATCATGTCTCAAGAGGTTTTGGAGCGGCTGCGTGAGGCGTCCGTGCCGGTCTTCGGCAACCGCTACCGGGCGGAGCTGATGCTGGCCCTCGCCTCGGCGGACGGACGCGGGGTGTGCCTGGGCGATCTCGCAATCGCCCAGGAGGTGCCGGCGAGTGTCTATCACGCCCCGATGCGGGCACTGGTGGAGGCGGGCTTGGCACGGAAGCTGCCGCGGACGGCGGGGGAGAGGCGCCGCTGGTACCGGCGCAGTGACGATGACGCGCTCTGGCAGTGTCTTGCAGGCTTGTTGAGCTGTTTGGCACAAGTACCCGTACCTGTGCGGGTTGGATAGACGACGGGGCCGCCGTGTGCGGCCGGGGCCCGGTGAGGCAGGGTGGAGGCCATGGCGACCTTGGCGAACTCCGTGATCGACCGTTCCATGCGGACGGCATCCGCCGCTCTGCTGGAAGCAGGAGCGCAGACCCAGGTCGCATCCCTGCAGGGCGTCGAGGCCCTGTTCTTCTACCGGCTGGACTCAGCCGAGAACGCCCGGCGCCAGCATGTAGCTGCGGCTCGTCTGGACCGGATGGCGCCACTGGAGACGCTCCTGGACCTCCCGGTCGACATCCCCGTTCCGCTCGCCCTGCTCGATACCGGCCAGCGGCGCGCCGTACGCGCCCTTCCCACCGGGAGCGCCGACCGTGACCGCACGTCGGTGACCCGGCGCGCGGTGCGCCCGGCAAGCGTTGATCTGGCGGTGGTCTGGGCCTCCGGCGTGCGCCAGGGCCTGCGCGATGCCGGCCGGTTTGCTCCGTTCTGCCGCCGCGCCATGCTCCTCACCCGACGCCCCCCACGCCTGGACGAGGCGCTGGCAGAAGCCGACTTCTACGGCATCGGCGTCTTCATCACCAGCGGTGACGGCATCGAGATGGTGCTGGAGCCGGCCGCGTACCGGCCGCAGCGGCACACCGCAGCAGCATGGTGCTTCGTGGAAGAGCTGTATCAGCTCCTGCCGTAGTCCTTCGCGTCCGCCCGCGGCCGGGGCTGGGGCGGCACAGCGGCCGGGGCCGCAAGCGCCCATCGCTTGAGCTGCGCGGGCACCTTGAATCCGTTCGGCTGCAGCAGCTGCGCGTTCAGCAGCGGATACTGAGCGACGGCGGCGACGCAGCGCTCGTGCCACCACCACTGGCGCGCGGGACCGGAATCGAGCGCGGTCAGAGTGCGCAGCCACTCCATCAGGACCGCCACGTTGTGCGCGGCCGCCCGGGCCTGCCTGTCGCCTGCATTGCTGGCGAACGAATCCAGCGCCCGCACTCCCTCGCACGCCGCGCAGCCGCAGACCGGGGCAGCAGCGCCGGCGAACCGGTCGGCCAGTGTCTTGCCGAGGAAGAAGTGCATCAGCTCGGGAAACAGCACGTGCGGCGACTGGGAGAAGCCCTTGCTTTTCTCGGCCTTCTCGCCGGGGGCGACGATGTGCCGCAGCCGGCTGCCGGCGCCGAACGCCGTGAACGCCGCCCCCGCGGCCAGCGCACCGAAGGCGGCGAGGTCGGTGCGCAGCAGCGCCGCGCCCGGCACCTCCGTGACGATCCGCCGCAAGTGGTCGACGGCCCTGGGATGACGGGCGAGCGGATCCATCTGCCCGCCCAGCATCAGGGCCTTGGGCCCGCGTACCAGCCGCAGACAGGCGATCAGCTGCCGCACGGAGTCCTCCTCCCGCAGCCAGCCCACATCGACGGGCGCGGCGAAGATGACCTGCGGATCATCCAGGTCGGCCACCCGGCGGACCGCCGCCTTGAGCGCCTCGGAGTCCTCGGCCTGCAGGTAGCCGGTCGGGGTCATCGGCGCGGTGACACCCGCGGCCCGCTGCTCCGCCAGTGACACGGCCAGCGGATCGTCGAAGCCGAACGTGCCCTCAGCCGCGTCGGGGAAAGGCTCCTCCCCGCTCGCCGCCGCCACCTCGTACACCGCTGGGTCCACCAGCAGCGGTCCGCTGAACTGCTCGGCATCGCGCAACCTCCTGGCCTGCTGCAGTGCCTTGGGCCCGCACAGCACCAGCCCGCTGCGTCCCGCGTCGAGCTGGCCGCGGAAGAAGCCGACACGTGCCGGGCTCACGTGCAGCAGCATGCGATCCTCAAGGACGCGCAGCGCCCCCGTCAGAGCCGGGGATGCGTCGGGAGGCTCGGTGAGGTCTGAGCGCGGACGCGGCAGCGGAGCAGAAGACTCGATCATGGCCTCACCTTCGAAACGGAATGGGATAGCGCGCGGTCACCCGCCGCATAGAGGTGCTCGAAGTCCTCGGGCAGCAGGCGGGCACAGGTTGCCGCCTGGGCGGTGTCCAGGCCGCGGTCCGACAGCAGGGTGTCCACCAGCGCGTCCACCCGCTGCGGCCGCTCCGGCTCGATGGCGATCGGTTCGACGGTGCGGTAGCCCAGTGCCGACATCTCCACCGCCACGGTGCGGTACTGCCATTCGCTCAGGGCGTTCAGATCGACCGCGCGCCGCAGCAGAGCGCTCATGGACACCCGCCAGATCCGCTTGAGTTCCGCCAGCCGGGCAAGGTCCACCCCGCCGGTGAACGCCTGCCGGATGTCGGCTGCAGGCATCAGGAACTCCGAGGCGAAGGCGTCGGCCTGCTTCTCCTGCTCTCCTGCGGTGCCGGGCTCGGTGTGCATCACCAGATGCCCCAGCTCGTGTGCGACGCTGAAACGGCAACGGTCGCCCGGAGCATGGTCGTTGACCAGCACCAGCGGCATCTGGCGGCCGTCCCACTGACTGACGGCGTCCAGCAGCTTGCTGCCCAGGTCCCGCACCACGACCCAGCCGCCCGCCGCCTCGATGGAGCCGATCACATCGGCCACGGGCCCTGCGGGCATCGCCCACTCCTGCCGCACGTGGCGTGCCGCGTCCTTGGCCGTCGTGAGATCGTCCAGAACCACCTGCGGAAACCGGTGCGTGCCCTCGGGCACCGCGGCGGCGTCCATCATCCCGGACACCTGCAGCCGCACCAGGGCGAGTTGAGCGTGAATACGCCGCAGAGCCGGCGCCGACAGCGACGCCCGCTTGCGGTGATGGATCAGCCCGACACCCACTCCGCTCACCTGCGGGTCCACACGCAGCAACTCCGGCGGGTAGCCCAGAGCGGTGGCGTACAGCGCCAGCCGGTCCTCGCCGACCGCAAGCCGCCCCGACTCCGCCCTGCTGACGTACCCCTGGGAGACGACGGCGGCCCCGTCGGACGCCTTGGTCATGGCGTCGGCGACCTCGGTCTGCGTCAATCCCCGCGACTCGCGCGCGAGCGCGAGCATCCCAGAATGCGCCTGCAGGTCACCGGACGTCGCCACACCACACCACCTCAGATCAGACCTCAAAACATTAACACGGAATATTCCGAGGGTGATTCGTGGATGTCGTTGCGTCGGTCACACCAACTCCCGCTCGACAGCCCGCCTCTGACACAGATACCGCTGAGCCCACACGATCCAGAGCAGAATGCCGCCGCTGCGTCAAGGGCGACCATGACCTCCACTCGACTCGGGATCCCCTCCGCCCACCTCTAGCCTGCCGCTCTCCGGAGCCCTGTCATCTCCCGCTGCCCCAGGCCGCCTTTGCGCCAACCACGGCTGTGGAGTACCCCGGCGACGTCGTGCTCCTTGCGCGGGGCAGACATCTTTCGTGGCTGGAAGCCTGTTCGCAGAGCGATGACGCCGAGACAGAACCGACCGCCGAGCCGGTCGTTCGTTGCCCACCACCTAGTGATGACGGACTTCTTGTCTGAGAGGGCGTTAAGTCCGTTTCTGGTAGCGGCCGCGTCCGGGTTGTTCGAGGAGTCCTTGACGGACGAGTCGTCCCAGGCGGGAGCGGGTGACGTTGATCGAGGGCTCGTCGGTGGGCAGGCCGAGGTGCTCGTGCAGGTCGCGGACACGGAACACCTTCCCAGGGTGCTCGTTGAACGTGGTCACGATGCGCTGGTAGACGGTGGCGGTCTCCACGAAGGCCGTTGCGTGATCGGGCGGGGTGAGGCCGTCGATGACCTTGCGAGTCGCGGTGAGCTCGGCCAGGCGGGCTTCGGTCTCGGCGAGGCCGGTGGTGAGCCGCACGATCTGCTCGCGCAGGTGGTCGGCTCGTGCGGCGGTCTCATCGTGCTCGGCCTGCAGCAGCCGCAGGAGTTCGCTGACGTTCACGCGGCCAGCTCCACGTCGTCCCGCCAGGCGGGGGCAGGGGTGGTGAGGCGGCGGAGCATGCTTAAGCGGTGGAGGCCCAGTAGACGCGGGAAGCCGCGTTGTCGGGCCGGTGATCGTAGTCGCGGGCGAGGCGCCGGTGCAGCATGAGGGTGCCGTTGGCCTGCTCGACCACCCACCGCTTCGGTTGCGGGACGAAGCCCTTGCCTTCGTCGTCGGGGTTGCGCCGAACCACCTCGACGGTGATGTCCTTTACCGCCCCGTGGATGATCACAGCGTCCTTGAAACCCTGGTCGACCAGGACCTTTTCCAGGCGCATCCCACATCGTTCGGCCGCCTGGTCCAGCAGGGCGATGCCGGCCTCGTTGTCGTGGGCGCTCGCGGCCAGGACCACCACACCGATGATCAGGCCCAGCACGTCGACTGCGAGTCCCCGCTTCCTGCCAGGCGTCTTCTTGTTCGCGTCCAGTCCCGTCGTCTCCTTCGGCACCCCGGCCGCCACGCGGACGGACTGGGTGTCGATGATCACCAGGGACGGGTCCTCTAATCGTCTGGACCGCTCCCGCACCTGGCAGCGCAGGATCTCCTGAATCCGCTGGTCAAGACCATCCTGGCGCCACAGAGTGAAGTAGTAGAACACCGCCGACCAGGCCGGGAGGTCGTGTGGCAGGAGCCGCCACTGACAGCCCGTCCGGTTCTGGTAGAGCAGCGCGTTCACTACCTCGCGCAGGTCGCAGGAGCCCGGGTCCCCGGTCGCCGACCGCGCCACCCGCTCCTGCTTCCACGCGGTGACCAGCGGCTCGATCAACGCCCACTGCTCGTCGGACAAGTCGGTTGCGTACGGCATCCGTTCCATGCCCACGACCTCATCATGCACACGACATGACCCGAGGGCGGAACTGTCCCATCACCCACGAACGGGCGACACCACATCATCAGAAACGGGACTTAACGTCCTCTCAATCCACTCGTTGGAGGGGCGGTCCGCCAACACCGCCCCTGACCTACCATCAGCCAACTACACTCCCGACGACGCCTCTGACCAGGCCAGATAGCGAAACGCTGCTGGAGTACTAGTCCGGTGGGGGCTCCCCCGAAGGGGGCTATGGCGTGTGGGTGAGTGTTGATGAAGCCCAGATCAAGAGCAGTGTCTCCGTCGGTGGCCCGGCGCAGAGCATCGAGATGGACTTCTTCGAGTCCGGCCACCTCGCCGACGCGTTTCAGCAGCGCCGGCGCCCAGTCCAGGTCCAGCACGTCGTACGCCGGTGGATCCCAGTGGGGATCCCGGTCCGATGACGCGGCGGCGGACTGACGGCACGCGGCGAGGTACTCCTCGGGGATGCGGGCGAGTTGCTGGGTAACGGCCATGACGGCAGTATCCCTGCCGCGTCCACCGGATTTCGGGCTGCAGGCTTGGATGCGCCCACGGTCGCCGCCCCCATGGGGACTCATGACCGCCGGGGTGAGGAATTACGGGCTCTGTCGACGATCTTGTGACGACTGCCGTGGGCTATAGCGGGATCCCCGTGGATGACCGCAGGTGTCTATCAGGCCGTTGATTTCTCATGGGTGGTGGGCGATGACGGGTCTGTCGGGGTCTCTCAGGTCCGTGAGGGTCACTCGTCCGGGTCCTGCGGGTTCGTTGCAGTCCGGACCGTGCAGGTCCAGCTCTGTGAAGTCCAGCGTGAGCGCGTGGCTGCGCTCCATGTAGACGCGGTCCAGTTCGAAAGCTATGCGTGTGCCTGTTCCCGCTCCTGGACCGATTTTCCGGGGCTCGGAGAGTGGCCTCAGGCCGGCGAGTTCCTGCCGGAAGGCATGGCCATTCCGCCAGACCTCGATGACAACACGCGAGCTCACAGCACCGGCGGCTGCGCTGCCCCAGCGCTCCGGTCGAAGGAGTGACCCGAAGTATCCGAGCTGTGGGTTGCCCTGCTCGTCTAGGGCGTCGGCTCTGTCGTCCCGCACGACGAAAGCAAGGTCGCCGGTGATCTCAGCCTCGATCTGAAGGGTGTGCGCTGCAGCGAGCCGGGCGGCAGGGTGGAGCGCGTGTCCCAGGACGTTGCCCAGCACCCGCGTGGCGAAGTCCGGGTTGTTCCGGTCGGCCTGGAAGTACATCTGAGGGTGTGTCCGCACGTGCTCGTCGAACTCAACGATCTGGATGTCGGCCGCGCTGTACTTGTCCACCGTCACGATCGCACGCTACTCGACCACTCAAGCCGAGACCACGGCCAGCCTGGGTCCCTGCCTGAGCGGACTGTCAACATCGGCGATCTCACGGGCCGAGGAGAATGCGTCGCCGGAGGAGGTCGAGAGTAACTGTCAAATCCTGTGGATCATCGCGGAGAACCTCAAGCCAGCTGTAGCCATTGATCGAGGACTGCAAAGTCCTGGTCGGTAAGGCCGTGGGACGACGCGACGCGATGGAGGATTGCCTGGGCCGGGTGGTGGGTGGATACCCAGTCTCGGTCGGCGTCGGTGATCTCGTCGTCGACCCAGGCGAACGGGCGTCCGTCCGCCCACGCGACAAGAGTTCGGGTCTTCCAGTGGAGCCCGAACCACTGGTCTTCGCGTTCGTGGGCGTCTGAGGGCTCTGGCCAGTTCACGACCGGCAGCTGCGGCAGGCCGAGTCGCGGCGCCAGCTCGATATTGGCCTCTTCTTCCCAGGTGGTGGCCCAGACCAGGTCACACGGCAGCGCCGCGAGCCGCGGCCCGATCTGCGGGTCGAGCCGCGCCAGGTGCGAGTTGGATGCGGTGCCCGCCAGATCGCGCTGCGGGCCGTCACCGAACGGCAGGAGCGGTCCGTCGACGTCCAGGAAGAGCAGTGGACGGTTCCCGTGCCTGGTCATGCTGCGCTCACCTCGGGACGCTCGACGAGGTAGCCGTTGTGGAATGTGGCGCCGTTGCGGACGAGGGCGACGAGGTGGGGTGCGGTGATCGCGCGCTAGCGGGCCTGGGCGGACTCGGCGAGCTTGAACACCATGGCCAGGGCCGCTGCGGGGCTGCCAGCTCCGCGGGTGACCCGGGTCCTCAACTTGACGGTGCTGAAGGTGGATTCGATCGGATTCGTCGTTCTGAGGTGGACCCAGTGTTCGGCGGGGAAGTCGTAGAACGCCAGGAGTTCATCGGTCTCGTCGGTGACCTTCTTCACCGCCTTGGGCCACTTCGCGCCGTAGGCGCGATCGAAGTCCTTGACGGCCTTCTCGGCGTGGTCGCGGTCTTCGGCGTTGTAGATCTCCTGCAATGCCTTTTTCGCTCCGGGCTGGGCCGACTTCGGCAGGGCGTTGACCACGTTCCGGGTTTTGTGAACCCAGCACCTTTGGTGCCTGGCCTGCGGAAACACCTCTGTGAGAGCCCGCCACAGGCCCATCGCGCCGTCACCGACCACGAGCTCGGGGGCCCGCATGCCGCGCCGCCGGCAGTCACGTAGCAGGTCGGCCCAGGACTCGGTGGACTCGCGAAGTCCTTCGGCGAGCGCGATGAGCTCCTTGCGGCCGTCGGTGCGCACGCCCATGAGGACCAGGATGCAGGAGCGGGCCTGGCCGAGGCGGATCTTGGGGTGGACGCCGTCGGCCCACACGTAGACGTAGTCGGATTCCGACAGGTCGCGGGCTTGGAAGACGGCGTGGTCATCGCTCCATTGCTTGGTCAGCCGGGTCACGGTGGCCGGCGAGAGCCCGGCCGTACTGCCGAGGAACTGCTCCATGGCGGGCACGAAGTCGCCGGAGGACAGTCCGTGCAGGTAGAGCAGAGGAAGGACCTCGCTGATCTTCGGGGACTTCCGGCACCAGGGGGCCAGGATCTTCGACGAGAACCGCTCGCGCTCGCCCGTGGCGGCGTCGACGCGCTTGTCGTTCACGCGCGGCGCCTTGACCGGGACCGGGCCGGCGGCCGTGGTCACGGTGCGCTCGCGGTGGTGGCCGTTGCGGACCACCAGCCGGCGACCGGCATCATCACGATGGCCGGCCAACTCGGCTATGTACTGGTTGACTTCAGCCTCCAGGGCCGCGGCGAGCATCCGCCGGGCGCCCTCCCGGACGATGTCGTCCATCAGGAAGCCGGTCTCGGTGGTTCCGTCGTTGTTGACTACGCTGAGCATGGGCGTGCCTTCCCGACCCGCGCGCCAACGCGGGCCTACTCGATGACCAGAAGTCGATCACTCGGGAAGGTACGCCCTCCGCGTTCCGCGAGGCACCCTTCCCGAGGCCGATCCACAGACATCCGAGCTTGGTAAGAAGTCAAGTAGTGGCTGGCGCGAGAGCTGGGAATGCCTTGGTGGGATCGAACTTCTGGCGGGTGGCCAAGCAGTGGTGCAGGCAGCCCAGCAGTCGGTTGAACACGTGCCGCATGGCGGCGGTGTGCCGGTCTCCTCGGGCTCTGCGCCGGTCGTAGTGCTCCTTCACCTGTGGTGAAGCAGGGCTCCGAAGATCCACACGTAGCCGGCGGCGGCTAGCCGCTGGTTCTTCACGCGGCGGTGGTGCACGGCGTGGCTCTTGCCGCTGGCGACGGTGATCGGCGCGGCTCCGGCGTATGCCTTGAGGGCGCGGGCATCGCGGAAGCGGGAGCGGTCATCACCGATCTCGCCCAGCACGCGGGCGCCGGTGAGCGGGCCGATGCCCGGGAAACTGCCGAGGATCTCGGCGTCCGGGTGCTGCTCGAACGCCTTGGCTGCCGCACCGGCAAGGTCGTCCGCCGCTCGGCAGGCGGCATCCAACTGCCCTACCAGAGCGGCGGTCTGGTGTCCCATGGCCTGCTCGACCAGGGGGAGCTGGTGGAGGTAGTCGCCGGTGAAGATGGTCCGCAGACGTTCGGTCCAGGTGTCGATGTTGCGCTGCCGTCCCGACTTGCGCAGCAGCGACCGCAACTGGGCGCGCGTCAGTCCGCTGCCGCCGTGGGGTCCGGAGCCGCAGCGAGCACGGTCCGCGCTTCCCGGGAGTCCAGTCCGATGCCCCGGACTTGGAAGGCCGCCAGGGCGGCCGGGAAGTACTGCTTGAGGTGCGAGCGGAGCTGGTTGTTTAGCTGGGCGCGGTTCCAGACCGCGTCCTGCTGGGCGCGGGCGAGCACCGAGATGGCCTGGGCGAGCTCGGAGTCGGCGGGCAGCGGACGGTGGACGTCCGCGTCCGTGCGCAGGATGTTGGCCAGCGCCATCGCGTCGGCATGGTCGGACTTGGCGCGGGCAAGCGATGGCGCTCTCGATAGCGGGCGACCGCCATCGGGTTGATCGAGTACACCTTCCGGCCTGTGGAGCGCAGGCAGGCGAACAGCAGGCCCCGTGCGGTCTCGACCGCGACCGGGATGGGGTTTTGGGGACTGTCTCCAGACTCG
Organism: Streptomyces sp. RPA4-2; assembly: GCF_012273515.2. Lineage (NCBI taxonomy): Bacteria > Bacillati > Actinomycetota > Actinomycetes > Kitasatosporales > Streptomycetaceae > Streptomyces > Streptomyces sp. RPA4-2. The sequence goes on along the minus strand of NZ_CP050975.2, from coordinate 8,805,584 downwards.
GCCAGCATGTTCAGCAGCTGGCGGTAGCCTTCCGCGTCGTCGGCGATGTGCCTCTTGGCAACGAGCTGGCCAGCCTCGTCCACCAGAGCCACGTCATGATGGTTCTCCGCCCAGTCGATCCCGCAGGTGATCGTCAATCCTGTGTCCTCTCTCTCGTTGTTTGCCCAGCGTGTGAGCCTGTGCGGGGACACGCAGCGACCTAATAGGAGGGCTCGGCGGCCCGACATCCGATGAGCTGTTCGTGGCCCCAGCTGACCGCACGGCCCCGGTCTTCGGAGAGAGCTCTGCGGCTCGCGTGTTGAGGAGCGGGTGGTCGTACGGGCGGCTCGGGTCACGATCATCAGTGCCCCCGCGGAGGCGATCGACACGCGCCCTCCGCAAGGGCACGGCGGCGGGGCCCTCTGCCTGTGGAGAGGAGTCCGGCTCCGAGTCTTGAGTAGGGGTCACCCGTCACCGTGCACTGCTATTAGGTCTTGAGCATTGCTCTGCGGGCAGGACCACCGTCTCATCGGCGTGGCCCTGCTGGTTTGCCAGCGGTTCGCGTAGTATGGCGTAGTGGCGTTACCGGTCCGCCGGCCGCGCCGGGTTCCCGTCCTCATCGACCTCACGCAGCGCCGGCTCCCACTCGGGGTGGCCCGCCAAGGCGTCTGGGCGGCGGAGGTTGGACAGCCGTTGCCCGATTGCTTGTCGAGCGCGGGGCGGAGTGGGGTGCGCACAGTGTCCAGTGCTGGTCCCAGTACATCCGGGCCGCGGCCAGATTCTCCTGGAACCGTTCATCCGCGACCGACCAGACCATGCTCAACCGTTCCAGCCGCGCAGCTCGCTTGCCGGTCATCTGCCCGGCCCCGAACGCCCGCCGCTGCTCCGCCGGAAGTGCCGGGTGAGCTCGCCGAGCACGGTGCGGGTGGCCCAGGCGGGAAATTCCATGTCCTGGTCGGTGTCGCATGGGTCCAGGGCCGAACTGACCCCGCCATGGGCACCGCCACTGACCCCCTCCCGTCGGTGGCCGCATCACCGGGCACCGACCCGGCCTGGCGGCGCGCAGCAGCTCATCCGGGCACCGCGCGCCGCCAACGCGTCACCGGCATCCGGCCGACGAGGGCACCGTCCTGCCCGCGCCGCACAGGCAGGGCGGTGCGCCGACTGTCCGCAGCCAAGGCGAGACCCGGCGGACCGCAGCTTCCTGGAAGCGTGAGCGTAGCCGGAACGTTTCGCCTGCACCCATCCGGGCGACTCCGTGCCTCAAGCGGAGGTGCCTGGATCGCGGAGCCATCGGCACGCGGTGAAGCTGGGATGCGTCCGTCGAACGCATGATCGTCAGGAGGGTGACAGCTGTGTCCCAGGATTCTCTGCCAGCCATTTCCGGACCCCCGCAGTTCGCCCTCCGAGCGCGGAACAAACCCGAGAGCGACACGTGGTTCACCATCGGCCAGGCGTGGGAGTTCCAGGTCGACGGCGGCCCCGCATACCAGCTCCGGGTCACGATGACGCCGGTGAACTGGGACGGCGAGCTGCTCCTGATGCCGATTCCCGGTCAGGAGAAGGACCACGCATACGGACAGGCCTCGGCTGAGGCGGAGGGAAACCGGTGAGCGCTCAGGAAGCAACACAGCCGACGACCCAGACGACGCCTGAGGATGTTGACGGAGTCCTGAACTTTCTGTGGCTTGAGTTGACGAACCGCTGCAATCTGCGGTGCGTCCACTGCTACACGGATTCGCATCCGCTCAGCGGCGACCGGGACGTGCTGACCACTGATGACTACGGATCGGTGATGGGCCAGGCCTACGACCTGGGCTGTCGTCAGATCCAGCTGATCGGGGGCGAGCCCCAGCTCCACCCGGCCTTCAACCAGCTCATGCGCCGCAGTGTGGACATCGGCTTCGACTTCGTCGAGGTCTTCACCAACCTCACCACGCTGGACGAGGAGACGCTCGCATTCTCGGCCGAGAAAGGTGTGCACTTCGCGACCTCGGTCTACTCTGACGACCCCGCTGTGCACGATGCCGTTACCACCGTGCGCGGCAGCCACCGACGCACCGTCGCCAACCTCCGCCGGCTCGTCGAGAAGGGGGTGCGGACGCGGGTGGGAGTCATCGCGGTGAAGGGGGACGCCGCAGCCGCGGAACGCACCCGGCAATTCCTGCTCGACCTCGGTGTCGACGGCTCAGTGCGGACGTCCGAGGTGCGGGAGTTCGGCCGGGGGCAGGACCTCCTGGGACAGCCCGCGAGCCTCTCGGGCCTGTGCGGTCACTGCTGGAACGGCAACCTCGCCGTCGCGCCGGACGGAAAGGTCTTCCCGTGCGTCATGGCCCGGGACTGGGCTGTCGGTGACGTTCTGGACCAGACGCTGGAAGAGATCCTGCACGGTGACGAGCTCGCGCAGATCCGCCGCGAGATCCACGACACGGTGTGGCGGGAGAAGACCGCTCCTACACTGTGTCCCCAGTGCTGTGTGCCCGATCTCTCGTGTCCGTGCGATCCGCTGCTGTGTACCCAGTCGTGCGAACCTCTGCCGACAGTCCGGGAATTGTAGCGAGCGGTGCCCGATCATGGGCCGCGGGCGCGTCGCCCTGGCCGAAGGGGCACCGGTTCGCCGACCGAACCCGCGAGAAGCACGCCATCGTCCACGGGATGCTCGGCGAAGGACACAGCCGCCGCGCGGTCGCCCGCGAACTTCGCATGACCTACCGAACCGTGCAGCGTCTGGCCGATGCGGCGACCCCGGAAGACCTCTTCCAAGCGGAAGGGCAGTGGCAGAACCGCAGGACGAAGCTCGACGACTTCAAGCCGTACTTGCACGAGCGGTGGGCCGAGGGCTGCACGAACGCCTGGACCCTCTGGAAGGAGATCCAGACGCATGGATACGCGGGTGGATACGGGGCCGTCCGCGCATACCTTCGTCCCTTCCGGGACGCGGTGCCAGGGGGTCGGCCGCCATCTCCCAGGACTGTTGCCAGCTGGATCCTGACCCACCCCGACGTGCTTCCGGAGAAGGAGCGATTGAAGCTCAAGTCCGTGCTGGCTGGCTGCCCCGAACTGGACGCCCTCGCCGGGCACGTCCGCTCCTTCGGGCAGATGCTCACCCGGCTCCAGGGAGAACGGCTCCCCGAATGGATCGCGGCGGTCCGAGCCGACGACCTACCCAGCCTGCACACCTTCATCAACGGCCTCGAACGCGACCTCGCAGCCGTCACCGCCGGCCTGACCCTGCCTTGGAGCTCAGGCATCGTGGAAGGCCACGTCAACCGCATCAAAATGATCAAGCGGCAGATGTACGGACGCGCTGGCTTCAAGCTCCTGCGCAAGCAGGTACTGCTTGCCTCCTGACCTCGCTGTCGGTGGCCAGTGCGAGGATCTCCAGACGGCCACGCGAGGAGAGATATGGGCACCTGGGACATCGGCCCCTTCGACAACGACACCGCCGCCGACTTCGCCGGCGCCCTGGACGAGGCAGCACTGGAAGAACGCGAAGCCATGATCCGGGGCGTGCTCATGCGTGCCGCCGCGCCTGCGGACTTCCTGGGTATCTACGACGGCGAGCGTGCAGTGGCCGCGGCCGCCCTGGTCGTCGCGCAGCATCCTGACGGCGATCCGGCGTGTTCGAACTATGGCCCATCAGAGCCGCTACCGGAGTTGCCTGCAGGCCTTCGAATGCTCGCCGTCGACGCCCTGGACCAAGTGGTCTCCAACCGGTCTGAACTCGCAGAGCAGTGGGCCGAAGCTGCGAACTGGTCGAAGTGGCGCCAGGACATCACCCGCCTCCGCGACGCCCTTGACCCTCCGATCCCGCCACAAGAGGAAGCCCTCTTCGACATCTGACCGGTCACCCACAGTCACGGACCACAGAACTTGAGCCAGAACCCCAGTTTTGACAGCACCCCTGGGGCCCGCGGAATCGAACGGGTCCGGCTCGCATCAGTCGGGGGTCCGGAGGGGATGCCATTCGGCCAGCAGGATGGTGGCGTCGTCGGTCAGGTGTCCGCTGTGGTCGAGGATGTCGCGGCTGAGACGGCGCAGGGCCTCGGGCGCGGGCTCGCCGGCGGCGGTGGCCCGCACGACGGTGTCGACCAGGCGGTCTTCGCCGAAGAAGCCGCCGGCCGGTGAGCGGGCCTCGGTGACGCCATCGGTGTGAATGAGGATCCGGTCTCCGGGCTCGAGCTGGAAGCGCTCGACCGGAGGGGCAGAATTCGGGTGGCCGGGGCCGGGGCCGAGGCCGAGGCCGAGGGGGAGGTTGGGGTGCCGGGCCAGGGCGCTTACCACGACGCGCTGGCGGCGGATCAGCAGTGGGGGCGGGTGGCCGCAGTTGACCCAGGCAAGTTCCCCGGTCACGGGGTCGAGGTCGGCGAAAACGGCGGTCAGGAGCCGGTCCGGAACCCAGCAGCGCAGGGCCTGGTCGACGACGGGGGCAATGTCGGCGAGGGTGCCGTCGGTGCGGCGGGTGGAGCGGCAGCTTAAGCTAGGGCGAGTGCCGCGCACAGGCCCGAGGCGGTGTCGTGGCCCATGGCGTCGACCACGGCCAGGTGCAGTTTCCGCTCGCCGAGCGCGTGGTCGAACGCGTCACCGCCGATCTCGTAGGCGGGTTCCAGCACGGCGCTGGACGTGACCGCCGTGGTGCCCAAAGTGCGGGGCGGCATGAACGCCCAGGCGAGTTCGGCCTGCAGCGTCATCGGGCGGGTGCGCACCGTGGTGAGCAGGGTGTCGCTGTACAAGGTCTTGGAGACCACCAGCAGGGCGGTCAGGGACGCCAGCGCCCTGGCGCGCTCCAGGGTGTTGGGGTCCAGGGAGGGTGCGGTGAGGCGGAGCACGCCGATGCGCTCGATGCCGTCGACCAGAGGTAGCCACAGCACCAGGTGGGGTGTGTCCGTGGCCAGGCGCTGGGAGCGGGTGCGGTAGCACCAGCCGGCCAGGGTGCCGTCCACGGCCAGCGCGGCGTCCGCGCCGCCGTCCGACGGAGGCAGGGGGATGAGGTGGGTCTGCTGGAGGTCGGCGAGGTAGACCGCCGCGCCGGCCAGGCCCAGGTCGCGCGCGCCATGGCCGATGAGCGAGGCGAGCTCGCCCGGTGCGGTGTCGTGCGACCGCTCCAGCAGGCGGGCCAGCACCGGGCCGAGCACGGAGTCGTCCACGCCCTCCACCATCCTCTGCCGCCTTCCGGCCTGCCACCGCGTGCCTGCCCTGGGGCCCCGCTGAGCGTTCACCGGGCCGGTGGCACTGTCTGCCAGCGGGCCGCGGCGCGCTTCTGCCAGCGGGTCGGCCGTTCCAACCACCCCCCACCGCCGCCCGGCAGATGACCGAGCCGAATCGAACGCCACCCAGAACGGCTGCTGTCGAGACTGGTGAACATCTGCTGCGAAACTCGCGAACAAAGTCAGGCTGTCCTGACGGCCGTCCCAGCCGTGTCGGAGGCTCGTGTGGGGGCTGTTATGAGTCCTGGCGGCCGAAGAGGGCTTTGAACAGGCCGGTGGGCGGCTGCGCGGCTTCGGTGATGCGGCAGGCCTCGCAGGTGGGTCCGTCCGGTGGCGGGACGGAAGGGTCTTCACCGCCAAGGCTCTTGAGCGGGCCGCCGCAGCTCTCGCAGGGCGGGTCGGGCGGGAGTGCGAGTTGGGGCTGCGCGGGAATGTGGCGCTGAGACCAGTCCCCGGCGGTAGCTGGCCCTTCCTTCCGTTCCTGGGCTGCGTTGCGTTCGGCCTCGCGCCGGCGCCAGGCTCTGCGGTCCCGGGGATTGTCCAGGGCGTCGGTGAGGGATTCCCAGCGACGGTGTCCGCAGCGCCACCACACCGGGGCGAGCGGGCCGGACTCCCGGATGCGGTCCAGGGTGGTGAACAGGACCGGGATGGCGTCGGTGAAGTCGACGTAACCGTCCGGCTCGCCACCGTATCCGCCGAGCTTCTGATACGTGCCCGACCAGTGTTCGCGGGTCAGATCCAGCACCCGGTTCATCCGGTTCTTCAGCGCTTGCTCCCCCAGCCGGGTACCGGGCTCGAACACCACGGCAATCGGCGGATACCCGTCCCGGCCCGTCGGCAAGTAGAGGCTCTGCCACAACGGAACACTCAGACTCGCATGCACCGCGTGGGCCGCGGGGATCGCGGGGTCTTTGACCTTCACGCGGAAGTACTGGTGGTAGCGGGCGAACTTGGCCGCCAGGACCTCGTCCGCCTCCGTGCCCCGATCGACCTCCACCAGCAGCACCGGCAGGCCAGCCTCCGGAGCCCGCAGCACCGCATCCGCACGCACCGAAGGACGCGTACGGCTCGTGCCCGGCAAGTTGTGCACCACCTCCGTCGCCCACGACCCCACCGACCCGAACCCTGGCAGGACAGCAGGCACGGCGGGCGCGGCGGGCTCTGTGGGCGTTGCGGGGGCGGGTGTTGGGGTGGCGCGGGCGATGGGGCGGGTGGGGACCGGTTGGGTGCCGGTCAGCGCGATGACCGTCTCGTTGACGGCCATCGCGTGCGGGGCACCCGAGCGGGCCGCACCCCGCGCGTTGCCACCCATGTCCGCAGCCGGGCGTCCGAGGACCTCGGCTGCGGCGGTGAGGCCGAGCGGGGTCAGACCCCACAGCTTCTGCCCGTCACGCGCGCTGCCCTCGGAGAGCGTCAGTCCGTGCTTGGCCAAGTCCAGGCAGGCGTTGCGCACGCCCTTGCTGTCCTTGTGTCCCGGACAGGTCAGCCTGCGCATCTGATCCGCGCTCGCTACTTTCAGCACACCGAGCGCGGCGAGCACGTGCCCGCGCACCGCGCTCGTCGACCCGTACGGATACGTCAACGAACCACCCACACCCACACCCCTCCCCCAGCCCAGTCTCACCGCCCCTGGCGCCGACAGGCGCCCGGGGCCGCGGACCGGCCGCGCCGGGCCGCGCACCCCACGCGAACCCACCGGACCCTCTCGACTCGACGCCGCACCACCCTGCCACCTGCCGCTGACATCACACACAAGGCAGGGGGCAGGAGGAGAGAAGAGAGGGTTGTCGAGACCGGCGGTCGGGCCTGGTCAAGGGGCCTGACCTGCACGAACACCGGCGAGACAACTCCACGTGCCGGTAGGGGAGTTGGCAGGGGGAACGGTAGGGAAGACGGTAGGGGGAACGGTCGACTCCCTACCAGGCCACACCACCACGGCCGCGACCAGGTCGGAAGTGCGCACCACCGCTGCGCAGCGAGCACCGGGCGCCCCGATGATCACCGGCCGCCCGTGCTCTCCGGGTCGCCACCAGGTACCAGTACAGACCTCACGTCCGTACCCGGGCAACGCTGCAGCGGCAACGCGTCGCAAGGACGGCGCGGGGTGCGCAACTGCCGGCACCGCCGCACCTGGCCATCGCCCCGACCACAGACCCGACCACAGCAGGTCAGCGCGTTACGCAGCCGCGCGCCGAGGCGCAGCCCTCGGGCTGATTGTGCAGGCTCTGCGCAATCAGCCCCGTGAGCGTGGGAGAGCGCCGATGCGGCATCCCCCAGAGCCGCTACCCACGGTAATGATCCAAGGTGCGGGCCTGTCCACGGTGTGTGACTCTCATGTCACCCCCAGTTTCTCTTCCCACAGGAGACGTCACCATGGCCGAGAACCAGAGCGACCGCGCGGACAAGAAGAACCTTGCGGACATGACCCCCGAAGAGCGGCGCGCTGCCGCCGCGCGCAGGGGCGACACGGCCCAGGAGAAGGGCGCAGCCCAGCACTTCAGCAGTGAAGAGGCCCGCGCAGCCGGTCACAAGGGTGGTAGCGCAAGCCAGGCGAAGCGCCCCCAGCGCTGACGACCGCACAGCGTCACAAGCCTCTCCACCGCAGCCACGCGGAAAAGGGAGCCAGGACTGCCGGCCGCTCCACTCGGGCTGTCATGTCCTCCGCCCCGGCTGCGCACCCGACCACCCCAGGTCACAGCGGTGCGCAGCCGGGGCGCACCCATTGCGCAGACCCCGCGTAGTCAGCTGGTGTGATCGCGCAGTAGCCCAGCCATGGTCGGGGCGACCACGCTGGTGTGGGCTGTGGTGAGGCCACACCAGCGCCCACACCGCGAACAGGGCAGGCTCTTCCCCGCGTTCGGCGCCGGCCGCGGCAGCGGGGCCCTGCGCAGCCCCGGAGAGCTGCCAGCGCCGCCGCCCCTGGCCATCGCCCCGACCACGGCAAGTCGCCGCGTGGCGCAGCGGATGCGCACAGGACTCAGTCGTTGTGACGATGAGACCGCCACAGGGTTCACCGCTCAGGTGAACAGGGCATTTTCGACGTTGATGGTGACGAGTTCGACGTCCCGGGACACCGTTCCGTCCTGTCCCCGTCGGAAGACGCGCCGCCGGGTCGGAACCATGATTCCGTCGAACTCCTTGTATTCGCTCGGGTAATGCGCGGCAGGCCCGGCGTTGATGACCTCGGGAGTGTAGTCGTGCCTGCGCAGGAGCCCGTTCGAGTCGAAGTAGAAGATCTGCTCGGGGCAATGTGTCGCGATGTGGTCGGGGAAGGTGACCTTCAGGCGCTTCCACTCCTCCCCCTCCTCCGTGACCGGGGAAAGTTCCGCGGCCTCAAATCCGGGCGAGGAGAAGGTGAACGGAGACGTGAAGTACGTCCACATGGCATATCCGGCGAAGTAGGCGACGTGCAGGTCGTCCCAGGGGCTGTGTACGTCGGCCGGGAACGACGCACGGGGGTCAAAGCGATCGGCCTTCACGTCACCGGCGGCGCTCTCTACGGCAACACGCTTCGCGGTGAAGGATGACCGCAGGTGGGGCGCTGTGAAGGGATAGTGGCTGGCATGCTGCCGGTGCAGGTCCAGGCGGACTGCCGCTTGACTCAGGATCCCCTCCTGGCCCTTGAGCCGCCACAGCGAACCCCCGACCCGGAGATGCGCGGTGACCGAGGTGAACCGGTTGTACCGGTGCAGGCCGCCGTGCGCCTCGATGACGGTGGTGATGAGGTCACTCATGACATGTATCTCCCTGATCGTGTTCAGCCGGATGTGTACGTTCGGCCGCGTGGGCGCTGAGCAGCCAGGCGAACTCCGCGTTTCCAAGCACTTGCTCTTTATTCGGTGGCCAGGGCGGCGACGTCCGGCAACTGCCCGTGCGGGCCGCTCCTCAAAAAGGAGCGGATCAGAGCCGACTGACGGTGAGGTCGCCGGCGGTGTCGAGGCGGGCCGGGGTGAGCTCGAGGTGCGATGCCTCGGTGTCCGCGATCGCGCCCGGACCGGTGGGGCCGGTGCGGTGCCGGCGGCGGTCGTTGCACCAGGCGATCGCGCAGGCCGCCAGGTAGAGCAGGCTGATGGGGGTGGCGAGCAGCAGCATGCTGAGCGGGTCGGTGCTGGGGGTGGCGAGGGCGGCGAAGGCGGTGATGCCCATGAGCATGGCGCGCCACCAGCCGGCCATCCTGCGTGCGCTGATCACGCCGGCGAGGTTCAGCAGCACGAGGAGGACGGGGAGTTCGAAGGAGAGGCCGAAGACGAGGACCATGCGGGTGGCGAGGTCGAGGAAGTCGTCGACGGGCAGGAGGTTGGTGGCGTTGTCCGGGGTGAAGGAGATCAGTACCCGTGCCGTGGTCGGCAGACTCCAGTACGCCATGGCGGCGCCGGTCAGGAACAGCGGGATGCCGGCGCCGAGGAAGGCCAGGGTGTACTTCTTCTCGTGGCGGTGCAGTCCTGGTGCGAGGAATGCCCACAGCTGGTAGAGCCACACCGGGCTGGCGGCGACGACGCCCACGGTGATCGACACCTTCAGTGCCAGGGTGAAGGGTGAGAGGAGTCCGTTGAGGGAGATCACCCCGCAGTGCCCCGCGGTGTCCGCGCCGGCCAGTCGGCCCGGGGCGCAGCCGGGCAGGGGGTCGATGAGGAATCCGATGAGCTGCTTGTAGAACAGGGCTGCGGCCACGGTGACGAGCAGGATGGCCCCGACGGCCTTGAGCAGGCGGTTGCGCAGCTCGCGCAGGTGCTGCCCCAGGGGCATGTGTGCGGCGTCGTGGGCTGGTTGGGGCGTCATGGTCGGTCCCGGTTCCTTCGGTGCGGCACCGACCGCGCGTGGGTCGGTCGGTGGCTTCGGCGTTTCAGCGGTTGGGGGAGGTTTCTGCCTCGGCCGCCGCTCTTGCCGTTTGCCGGTTCTGGGACGCGGTCTGGAGGGCTGCGGCGGTGTGCGCGGTCGATGGTTCGTCGGAGTCGTCCTTCTGCATGGCCTTGGTCTCGCTCTTGAGGATCCGCAGTGACTGCCCGAAGGAACGGGCCATGTCGGGGAGCCGCTTGGCACCGAACAGGAGGACGACGACGAGGAGGATGAGGATGATCTCGGGTGCTCCGAGCCTGCCGAACATGGGTGTTTCCTTTCCGTAGGTCCATAGGCGCAGGAGCGGCACTCCTGCGCGCAGAGGCTTGCCGGCCACGGATGCGTGCGGCCGTGCCCTGCGTCGGGGTGGGGACGTTGGTGTGCTGGGGGACGTTGGTGTGCTGGTTGGTGATTGGTCGGGCTGGTCCCGGCTGCGGGCCGGCACGGGATGGCCGGCCCCTGGGTCTGAGACGGCGCTTCTCCGTGCGCGCGCCAGGGGAGGTCCCGCGCCGGGGCTTGCCAGGTGGCGCGCTTTGTCAGCGCCGGCGCCCGGTGGCTGTGGGAAGCGGTCCGTGGGTGGTGGCCTTTCCGAGGCCCTTCGAGGTGCCGGTCTCAGCGCTGTCGAGCCGTTCGTCCCCGAGGGTGAGGCCGGCGGTCAGGTGGCCCGCGTCGAGGCCCTGGCCGCCGAGCAGGTTCTTGGCCAGGAGGGTCTTCGGATTGAGGTCATCGAGGCTCAGATCCTGGAACTCGGCGGGTAGTTCGTCGCGCACGCTCGCCTGGGCGCTCTGCGAGAGCTCCCGGAGTTTGCGCAGTGTCCGCAGGGTGTCGGACAGCATCCTGGGGAGCTTGTCGGGCCCGACCAGAATGACGGCGAGCACGACCAGTGTCACGACTTCGAGCGGGCCGATGTCGGAAAACATCCATGCCTCCCTTCGGGGATGGTGACGGCTCCGCCGCTCCTGGACAGCAGGCAAACCGTGGCGTTGCGTTCGTCCCGGTCCTGCTTGCCGGGGGGCACCCGCGGCCAGGGCGTCCTCGGTCGAAGGCTCCGGCAGTGGGATCAGCAGGGAGCGATGTGGGGGCCTCTTCGGTGAAGGGGCTCCGGCTGCTCGATGGCGGCGACGCTGCCGCACGGGCGAGCTCGATCCGTCACGCCCGGGGCGTGCCCGGGCGTGACGGTTCGTCCGCTAGCGGGACGGGCCGGCGGCGCGGCGGTACGGGGCCAGGAAGTGCGTCAGTTCGTCGAGCAGTTCCCTGGGAGCCTGCTCGGCGACCCAGTGGCCAGCGCCGGGGATGACCACGCCCTGCACGTCGTCCGCGAGGGGCATCATCGCGTCCGCGACATGCGAGCCGTAGCCTTCCGATCCTCCGACCGCCAGGACCGGCATGGGCAGCTTGCTCTCCCCGCGCCCGGCGTTCTGGTCGAGGGTGGCGTCCCACGCCCGGTAGAGGCCGAAGCTGCCCCGCAGGGCTTCGGGGTCCGAAAAGAGGCGGAAGTAGTACTGCCGCGCATACTCCGGCAGCTTCGGTCCGCCCTGGATGTCGAACTCGTAGCCGAAGAAGATCTCTTCCCGGCCCTTGACCAGCTGCTCGGTCAGCTCGTGGTCGATCCAGTTGAAGGGGATGTGCCAGACCCGGTTGTTGACAGGCTCGGGTTCGAACAGGAGCGGAGAGCCCTTACGGGTCGGAGGACCGGGGACCTCCAGGAGAGCCACGCGGGCGACCCGCTCCGGATGGTCCGCCGCCAGCGCATAGCTGATGATCAGGCCGGTGTCGTGGCCGGCCACGGCAAACCGCTCGTGCCCGAGCGCGCTCATCAGCGCGACCAGGTCCTTGGCGAGAGTGCCGGAGTCGTACCCGCTCCTCGGCTTGTCGGTCAATCCGATGCCGCGCTGGTCGACGGCGACGACTGTGTGGCGCCGTGCCAGCTCCGGCATCACCATGCGCCAGGCGTACCAGTTCTCCGGCCAGCCGTGCACCAGGAGCAGCGGTGGCCCCTCACCTCCGGTGACCACGTGCTGGCGGATCCCGTTGGCCTGGACGAACCGGCTGGTGAACGTCTTGGTGAATCCTGCCGGCAGGTGCGGCGCCGTGGCGACCGAGTCGAAGCCTTTCGGCATCCGCCTGGGCTCGCCGGCGACGGCGGGCGTCAGGCCACCCGCCGCCAGCGAGATGCCCGCGGCAGCGGCGGAAGCGGCCGCGCCGCCGACGAAGGCGCGTCGTGAGAATCCGCGCCGCGGGGTGGTGCGGTGGGCCGTGGGCTGGTCAGGGCCAAGGCCCTCCTGGCCGGACGGTTCTATGGGCGACATGCTCATGGGAGTTTTTTCTCTTTCCGATGGTCAGGGCATACAGCGCGCAAGCCGGAACAGATAGGAGCATGTGCTCCTATGTGTCGGGACGTGACGGCTGGACTCGGAGGCAGCCGTTCGTGGTGTCACCACCGCGCCGGACGCTTGCCGGCCGCGGGGAAGCTGGTGTGTCAGCGGCCGGGGAAGCGCTCCGTGATCTCCTGGAGCACCCAGCCGTTCCCGTCGGGATCGCGGAAGGTCAGGAAGGAGCCGTAGGAAGCGCGCTCGGGGTGCGCACCGGGGAGCCGCCCCTGACCTTCGAGGGCGTGGGTGAGTGTTCCGCCCTCGTGGCCGTGGTACAGCAGCCCGCCGGCGTCGTGGAACACCTCGCTCACCTCGATGCCGCGGCTGGTGAGTTCGGTGTGCGCCTCCTCGATGTCGGAGACGACGAGGTACAGCCCCTGGGCCGAGCCCGGGGCGGCTGAGGTCATCCCGGCGCCGAACATGATCGAGGTTCCGGAGCCGGGCGGCGTGAAGTGCACGGCCCGCCAGTCCTCGCTGACGGCCTTGTCGAGGTCCAGGCGGAATCCCACCTGCTCGTAGAAGGCCTTGGCCCGGTCGACGTCAGTGACCGGCAGGACGATGAGTTCGAGCTTCATGTACATGTGAGGTCTTCCTCTTTCGGTGTGGGTGAATCCGCACCCGCGGGTGGCCGACTCCGCAGTCGGGGGGGGCGGGGGTGGCGTCGGGGTCCTTCTGCAGGTCTGGAGCATGGGGACGCCCCAGGGCCGCGGCCCTGCCTGACGGGCCGTTGCCGTCTTCGGGTCAGTCGGGTCAGTCGGTCGGGGGCAACGTCTCACTGGGTGTCGGCGGTGCGGTCCCCACCGGATGTCGTGAAGGAGTGGGTTCCGGCGTGGGCGTCGCGCTCGCGGAGGTGGGATGCCGGGGTGCGGTCGACCATGAGGCTGAGCAGTTCCGGGCGGCTGTAGTGGCCGCGTGTGTCCGCCAGGCGCTTGCGCCGGTCGATCAGCTCGAAGTCCAGGTCGGCGATGACCTCGCCCTCGCCGGACGTGAGCGGTTCGCCGATGATGCGGCCCTCGGGGTCGACGATGGCGGTGAAGAAGCCGCCGGACATCGCAGCGGCTGGGGCGCCGGTGTCCTTGGCGAGCTTCGCCTGCTGGTCCGCGTCGAGCCAGGCGGTGGCGTTGACCACGAAGCAGGCCGACTCCAGTGCGTGCTGACGGATGTTGACCTCGATCTGCTCGGCGAACAGCTCGCCGCCGAAGGAGCCGGGGTACATCGCGGCGTGGATCTGCTCGCCGTCGGCGATCAGCGCGTAGCGGGCCAGGGGCAGGTAGTGCTCCCAGCAGGCGAGCTGGCCGATCCGGCCGACGGCGCTGTCCACCGCGCGCAGTCCCGAAGCATCGCCCTGGCCCCAGACCATTCGCTCGTGGTAGGTCGGCGTGAGCTTGCGGCGGCGTTGGATCAGCGTGCCGTCCGCGTCGAAGAGCAGCTGGGTGTTGTAGAGGGAACCACCGTCACGCTCGTTGACGCCGATCGAGACGACCATGCCGGCTTCACGGGCGGCCGCGCCGATCGCGTCGGTGTCGGCGGACGGCACGGTCACCGCCTCCTCCATCAGCCGCAGGTGCTCCTTGGCCATGGTGTAGGGCGGCTGCACGAAGGAGAAGTACGGGTAGTACGGGACGACGGTCTCCGGGAAAACCGCGAACTGGACACCCTTCCGGCCCAGTTCATGAATCTTCTCCACTACTTTCCCTACCGTGCCCGCACGGCTGTAGAGAACGGGGCTGATCTGCACAGCAGCTGCCTTGACGACGGTCATGGTGCGACTCCATCTCACAATGCCGGGTCGGCGCACACGGGGCATTTCGGTTCGCCGAGCCTCAGCAGGCATGGGACGGCCTCTCCGAGACCTCTATGACCCGGGAGGTTGCTGGGCTGTGCGCCGACCACTTTCCGACTCTGATGCCGTGCCCCGCCCGTGGAGGGGTTTCGGCGCTTGAAGGACGTGGCGGCCTAGCCGTCTCACCTCCCATAAATAGGAGCATATGCTCGTATCTAGGGAAAGGCAAGACCTTGTCCGGCGCACTCAGACCTCCACCCACCATCGGGGACACCTCCGGAAGGGCACCTTGACCGGGGCATCGCAGCCGCGCCAGGACTTCCGGCCAAGGATTCCCCCACGCGCGCCGGACCCTTCCGGGCCCCACCGCGCCACCCCCGCCTTCACGAGATCCCCGCAGCCAAGCTGCGTGGCGCAGTCGTAGCTCACTCAGCCCATGGATCGAAGCCGGTATCGAGGACAGCCTCAAGGAAGGCACGCATCCGGGCCGCATCCTCGGCACCGAACTTCTTCTCGAACTCCGCCTGCGCACTCTCCCAGAGCGGGAGCGCCGCCTTCATCCGGGCCACGCCGCCGGGCGTGATGGTCACTATCCGCGCACGGCGGTCGGTCGCCGACGGCTCAATGGTGACCAGCCCCTCGCGCTCCAGCGGCTTGAGGTTGGACGCCATCGTCGTCCGGTCCATGGCGATCATGTCGGCGAGACGAGTGATCGTCATGCCTTCGTGAACGCTGAGCAGCTGCAAAGTACTGAACTGTGTCGCCCGCAGGCCCAGCGGAGCCAGGGCCTTGTCGTACGTCGCACCGAGATACCGAGACGCCTTGCGCAGCGCCAGGTTGTTACACAAGTCCGCCCTCGACCTCGCAGCCGTCATGGCACCCTCCAAAGACTCCACTCCCAGTATACGAGCACCTGCTCTTAAATGGACTCGCGACGGCCGGGGACGACGGGGCGCGGTAAGCGCGACGCCGCGAGCGGCTGGTTCACCGCCGCCAGCGCTGTGACCGCGTGGGTTCGCACGGTGTCTTAAGGCACGCCCGCCGCCTCATGTGAGGATGGGGTTATGACGGGGCTGAGGAAATGCGGGAGGCGGCCGGTCAGGCTCGTGGCGGCGGCAAGTGCGGCGCTGGCACTGACCGCCTGCAACCCAAGCGGTTCCGACGACGGGCGCTCCGGGAGTCGC
The DNA here is from genome assembly GCF_012273515.2 of Streptomyces sp. RPA4-2. Taxonomy (NCBI): domain Bacteria; kingdom Bacillati; phylum Actinomycetota; class Actinomycetes; order Kitasatosporales; family Streptomycetaceae; genus Streptomyces; species Streptomyces sp. RPA4-2. Next base: position 8,790,223 of record NZ_CP050975.2, on the reverse strand, counting down.
GAGGCGGAGTACAAGCGCGTCATCGAGGACCCTCAGCCGGCCCCGGCCGGCGTCATTGAGGCGGCCGGCGCACCCGGTGGCGTGGCCCGCGCGGACGACGGCTCGCTGCTCCTGTCGTACTACGTCGGCAACGTCGAGGACGACGAAGGACCGGCCGCCTCCGCCTGGCGCATCCTGGATCCCGACGGCCGCACGGTCGCCGAGCACGCGGAACACACGGATGCAGAGGCGGGGCCGACCGCGTACAAGGGAATACGCGGTGGCTTCATGCGGGTGCCGCCCGGGGTGGGAGCCGAGGGAGCCTACGTCCTCGACGTACACGGCAAGCAGCACAAGGTCATCATCACGGAAGTCGCGTTGCGCACCCGCCCCGGCGACATCCTGCTCGTCGCGCCGGAGCCGGTCCTCGTCTACCACCCCGCCACGGGCACCGTGGCTCGACCGGCCGGAGTCCCGGAAAACGCCATCCGCCTCGCCGTCGACGAGCGGGGTACGGTCTGGAGCCTGAACCAGCCCGTCAGCGACGAAGAACCCTACCGTGTCGTATGGCAGCGCGGCGGTCGCACGATCGGCCACACGGTCGTCCCGAAGCCGTATACGGGAGGCATCCTCGCCGCGCGGGGTGGCACCGCAGCGCTGTCCCTCACCCAGGGCCAGGGCACGCAGGGCCTGTTGGTGACGACGGACGGCGGCGGGCACTGGCAGAGAGTTCTCGGCGGCGGAATCCCCTTCAGCGCCCTGCAGCGTGGCCCGCAATCGCTCGTAATGGAGCTGCTTGCGGACGGACGGCTACTCGTCGGCGAGGAAGGCGGCCGCTACTGGCTCGCCGGCGACCACACCAACGGCCTCTTCCACGAGCTGAAGACGCCGGCGAAATTCACGTCGCTCACCGTCTACGGCACCACGCTCTACGGCATCGCGGATTCGGCGACGGCGACATACGACCTGGTGAAGCACGAAGGCCTGTGGATCTCTCGCGACGGCGGACGCGAGTGGCGACGCTACCAGCAGCGCAGATAGTGGAGGAACGGGTGCGTGGACGTATCCGCACGCTCTCGACCGCCGCGCCACCGCCCGTTGCCAGTATCCGGCGGTGACCTTCGGTCCTCGCACGACTAAAGATCTGTGAAGGGTGGTTGCTGCCCGAAGAACGAGGGTCCGGTTCACGGTGACACGGCTGGCAGGTTCTTCGGCCCACTCGACAACGACCTCAGGGCAGAATGACGTCGTCATGGACACGCATCTCCTCCAACTCAGCGCCCATGGGCTCGTGCTTCGTCAATGGACGAGCAATGATCTCGCCGTCATGCAAGAGCTGTTCGACGACCCCGATGTCGCTTACCGGACCCCGTTGGAGTCACCGTTCGGCCAGACCGCCGCACTGCGATATCTGCACAGCGCAGAACAAGCCCGACGCGACAACATCCGGATCCATCTGGCCATCACCACTGATGGACACCAGGCGCTGGGAGAAATCCTGCTCAACCGTGCCACGGGCAGCATCGGCTATATCGTCGGCGCCGCCCACCGGGGACAGCGGATGGCAGTGCGTGCGCTTCGAACGATGACCGAGTTCGCGCACTCCGCCCCCGCCCTCCCGAAGGTGATCCTGGAGATCGAACCCGACAATCAGCCCAGCATCGCCGTCGCACGATCGGCCGCCTTCCACCTGTCCAGCTCAGCCCACGAGACCGTTACCGACAAGGGCCGGACCTACGATCTCCTCACCTGGGAACACAACCTGACCGCCGTCGCACGAGGTTAGAAACAGCTGACGCTCTGCTCTCTACTCCTCCTGCCTCTCGGCAGGCCCGTCGCGGGCAGCGCGGAGGCCATCGGCCGACGCACTATCGGAGACAGGCCGGGTCTGATCCCTCTCTGCACTCCAGCCCCCTTCCCTTCCCCTCCTTCCATTCTTCTTTTTCTTTCTGTCGGAGTAGGTGCGGGAGTCCAGAGAGGGATGTCGGGCTCAGTGAGTCCACCCGACCATGCCGGTGACCGGCAGCAACACAGCACAAAGCACCGGAGAGCGGGAACCGTTGTGGGCAGGGTTACCGGACCGGTTGTCAGCCCGCTCTCGGGCGGAGTTTCCGAACCGGGGCCATCGCAGTCCTCCATGCCTGCGGTACCCGGTCGAGAGACATCGTCCACAGTGATCGCAGGGCGAGAGGAGGCCGCGCCCTTGCCGCGCCTCACCTGAGACCGGGGTGATCGTGGCTGCTATGGTCCGCTGCGTCAGAGCAGCCTTCCCGGCCGGATACACCTCCGCCAGGAAGGCTTTTTTCATGCCCGGGTCAGACCTCTCCGGGCTGACCACCGTAAGGAGTCCCATGCCAGACGTGTCCGTCCGCTTAGCGGATACCGCAGACCGCCCCGTGCTGGAACGGCTATGGCTGATGTTCCGCCACGACCTGTCCCAGTTCTATGAAGTCCTCCCCGATACCGACGGGGCGTTCCGCACCGACCGGCTCGACAGCGCACTCACCGACACCGACTGGGCCGCCTACCTCGTGACGGTCGATACACGCCCGGCCGGCCTTGCCTTCGTCCGGGCTCTGACCGGCCCGAAACGCGTGCTCAACAGCTTCTTCATCGTCCGCGGAGCACGCAGGAAAGGCATCGGTCTCAGCGCCGTCCAGCAGGTGATAGCCCGACACCACGGCCCCTGGGAGGTCGCCTTCCAGGACGCCAACACCCGCGCAGTCCACTTCTGGCGACGCGTCGCCACAGAAATCGCCGGTCCCGCATGGACCGAGGAACACAGACCAGTCCCCCACCGGCCAGACCTCCCACCCGACGTCTGGATCTCCTTCGACCCGCCACACACCAACAACCCACACCAGTGACCGAGTTGTCGGCGGAGCTGTCGGCCCGGATACCGCACCGATGAGGGGCGGAGCTATCGGAACGTAACCGTGGTCGGGCCCTGGTGGTCGGCAAACCGGTCGGGGGCGACTGCTGCCCTGACTCGTACACGCGGCGCCGCAACAGGCGGCGGCGCACCGTACGGAAGCAGGCAGACGACGATGCAGGTGATCCCGGACGCGGGCACAGGAGACCGGCTGGCGCTCGCGGTGCTGGCACAGTACCGGATGGCGACGACCGAGCAGGTGCACCTGGTCATCAGTCCCGGGGTGCGGATCGAGCAGACCAGGCGGCGGCTGGCCAAGCTCCGGGTGGAAGGCCTCATCGACCGGATCACGCTGGCGCGGGCGGGGCGGACCCGGGTGTGGTTCCCGACCGTGCACGGGGCGCGGATCGCGTTCGAGTGACCGGAGTTGCGGGGCCGGCGGGTGCCGCGGTTGGTCGCCGACCGGTCCGCGGTGCGGCTGCGGACCGGACACGCTCTGACCGTCACCGAGACCGCGCTCTCGTTTCTGCAGGACGCCCGCCGCCGCGGCGACCTCTTCCGCCCACTCGACTGGATACCCGAAGTCCACCACACCCTCGGCAGCAGCGAGGCCGTCATCCCCGACGCGCTCACGTACTACCGGTCCCACGGCGACGACGGCGGGCACGGGTCGATGATGCGGGCCTTCCTCGAGACCGACCGAGCCACCATGGGCCCCGAACGCCTCGCCGCCAAAATCCCCGCCTGCGCCCGCCTCCACACCCCTGATGACATCACGGCCCTGATCAACAGCACGCCGGTAGATCTCGCCGTACCGCCGCACCCGCCGCCAATGACGGCTACGGCACGCGGAATCGCAGTACCGCCGGCTGGCGCCGGCACCCGCGGGCAACAGCTCCCGACACTGCACACACCGCCGCTTCGACTTCCTCGCCACCCCACCAGCGTCCCGCCCAAAGCCACAGGCCGGAAGAGCGCGAACGAGTGGCGCCCGGTCTCGCACCCCCGCAGGGACAAACCGCTGCTGACCAGCTCCCGGCCTGATCAATGACACAGGCCGCGTCACCCGCTCCGGCCACCTGGGGAACGCCGGTCTGATGACACTCGACACAGAGCAGGGCTGCGCAGCAGCAGCTGCGCAGCCCTGCTTCGGTACGCCTCAGATCCCGCCGACTGCGGCGAGGGTCAGGCCGGGTTGATGTTCTCGGCCTGCGGGCCCTTCTGGCCCTGGGTGACGTCGAACGTCACGACCTGTCCCTCCTGGAGCTCACGGAAGCCCGAGGAGTTGATCGCGGAGTAGTGCGCGAAGACATCCGGGCCGCCGCCGTCCTGGGCGATGAAGCCGAAGCCCTTCTCCGCGTTGAACCACTTCACAGTTCCCGTAGCCATGTCTCATGCCTTCCAGTCGATGAACGCCTCCCACTCCATGTGGGAAGGCGGAGGTGATCGCCCTGGTCCCTGCGGCACAGCACAGCAAAAAACACCCACGCCAAAGGCGGGGGTAAAGGGAACTCCCGAACCACGACAGCTGACGCAGACGCTACAGGCTCACAACACCCCGTCACCAGAGGAAACAGGTACACGTCATGACTTGGACCAGGCGCGCAGGCCCGCCGAGGACAGGCAGGCGCGCCCCATCTCAAGCCGCGGCTGTTGGATTCTCCGATTGGGCGGTGCGCCGGTACTCGGCGTTGATGCGCTGGGCTTCTTCGAGCTGGTCTTCGAGGATGATGATGCGGCAAGCGGCCTCGATCGGGGTGCCCTGGTCGACGAGTTCCCGGGCGCGGCCGGCGATGCGCAGCTGGTAGCGGGAGTAGCGGCGGTGGCCGCCCGCGGAGCGCAGCGGGGTGATCAGGCGGGCTTCGCCGATGGCACGCAAGAAGCCCTGGGTGGTGCCGAGTATCTCGGCGGCCCGGCCCATCGTGTAGGCGGGGTAGTTGTCATCGTCGAGCCGGCCGTACGAGTCGTCTGCTGTCATCGCACCTCTGGAACGCGTGGAGGGGCCCTGGCGCTCGTCGCGCCAGGGCCCCGAAGGAACTGCTACACCATCTGCCGGCCCTGGTACTGCGCCGACCTTCTGTGTCCGCACGCCCGCCCGGGAGAGGACGGGGAATGCGGGGATCGCGGTTGCTCGACCGGAGACCACCTCACTATCGATGTCCTGCGGTACCCGGACTCAGCAATTCCGCCCGGGCGATCCTGATGGCGCTCGGCCCCTCCGTTCTATCCCTCTGGGATCAATCACTTACCAAACGCGAACTGCGTACTGCTGGTGATGCGAACTGCTCAGCGGCCTGTCACAGCGCCACTCTTCGGCAGCCAGCCCCGTCGCCCGTCCTGCGACTACTGCTCTGGCTTAGAACCCCACTACCGAACCTCCCGATGCGCGCGCCCGCAGCCGACGCCTTCACCGAGGTGCCGCTCGCTGACTCCACTGCCGGGTACCACGAACTGCACTTACGGGTGGTGCGCACTGCGGTCCTGCTCACGGCGGCCCCTGATCACTGCGGGCCACCCAGTCCGGTCGTCAGCCCCGTCGCCGTCCTGCAACAACTCTGGCTCCGAAACTCCACCACCGCACCGTCCTGCGCACTACTACCTGGCAGTTCATGTCTGCCGGGTCCTGCTGTCTTCCTGGCTACGAGAGAAACCATAACCAAGCCACAACCCAATGTCTACTCCGGCCACCATAGATTTCCGCATGGCCCGTGAGAAGGTAATCGAGCTCGAACAACCACGGCCGCTCCCCGGCGCCGCAGAGGCGCAGCACAGGGAGCAGTGCCAGCCGCGCCGAGTTCAGGTCGCTCCCCTCACCAGCCGCCGCACCCCGCGGACGCGAGCCGGGACGGGCTGCCGCGCGCCGCCCACTGCGCCGGACGCCAATCCGGCCCGGCACGATCTACGGCGACGTCACCGTCCCATCCCGACAGCGGAGAGAGAGTTCCGTGGCCAGCGAAACCAGTCCCCAGATGTCAGCTGAGCTGTCGAGGCGGGCGGGCCACTATGCCGCCGCTGTCGCCGAGCGCCTCCTGGAAGCGGACCTGCCGGTGACCGGGATTCAGAGTTGCGGTCCCTGGCGCGACACGGACGGCAAGTACCTTGATGTCGAGGCCGCCATCTCGTTCACGCAGGCATTCCAGGATCAGCATGGCGGGGGCGACTGCGGGCTCCACTGGGCGGCCACGTCCGGCTGGTGTCTCTACACCGCCGACAAGGAGGACCGGTACCTGTCCGGCGTCCGCTGGCCCGGGGCCGGCCTGCTTCCCGAGCCCCGGCTCGTCACAGCCTTCGTCGACGCATTCCGTCTCGACCCGGCCGGGGCCGGCACCAGCGAACAGCCCTCCTACCGTCAGGAGGGCCACGACTTCCCCACACTGCTGGAGAGCCTGGCCCCCTACCTTCCCGCCCAGCCCTACCTGTTCGAGGAACCCCAGATCCGCTTCGCCGACCTGCACAGACGCGCCTACGAAAACCGCGTGCACCGGGCACTCGTCTCCCGCGCCTCCGACCCCCTGACCCACCTGCACCTCCGCCAGGGTGAGCTCACAGCCCTCCTGCACCTGCTCGAGTCCACCGAAAGCAGCAACCCCAGCGCCCTCAGCCGGCTGCTGGCGGCCGACCTTGGTGCCCGCGCAGGCCGGCCCCCCGAAGCCACAGAGACCCACAAGGGTGCCCTCCAGGAAGCGAACCACCGCCGACCAACGCCCTGACAGAAGCAGAGTGCAGACGCAGAACGCGCCAGTCGGCCAGCCATCCTCCGCGCCGCCCCGGCAACTTCCCGTTCCTGCCCCGCCCTGGAGGACGAGATCACCGACTAGCTCGGCTGTACTCGACGGCCTCGGTCGGACACGTTCTCACTGGTCATCGACGCATCTTCCATGATCGAGAGTTCCACCGAACGTCGTACGGTCCCGCTTTGGGAGGGAGGATGGAGGGATGGATGATGGCGATGGTGTCACCCCAGTGCTTGGCTCTGGGCTGGAGCTACTGGACCCCTTCCTGTCCCAGATCATTCTGGAGACCGGAGCCTCCATCGGCCATGTCTACCTGCTGTCTCAGGACGAGAGCGTGCTCCATCTGGCGGTGATGAGCGGAGTTTCGCGAGAGATCGTCGTTCCTTGGGCGCGGGTGGGGCTGGATACCCCGCTCCCAGTGTCGGATGCCGTCCGTGAGCGGTGCCTGGTGTGGGTCGGCAGCCAGGAGGAGATGGCTCTCCGATACCCGAGGGCCGCGCTGGTGCTGCCCTACCCCTTCGCAACGGTCGCCGCTCCGATCACCGGGGGCACGACCACGTGGGGCGGGCTGGTGCTGTTGTGGCCCGGTCCGCCGCGGCAGCTGGCATTGCCGGAGCGCGAGGCGGTGCAGGTCTGGTGCGACCGCCTCGGTTTTCTCCTGCAGCGGGAATCCGACCGTGGCCGATCCGTGGTGCCCGGGCCCGAGCCGCGGACGGTGCCCTGGCCCCTGACTCGTTTCACCGAGCCAGCCGAGGGCCAGGCTGCAGCCGACTTCGCCGAAAGGCTGCCCGAGGGCTGTTGCGGGCTGGACTCGGCGGGGCACATCACCTACATCAGCTCCGTGGCTGCCGAGCTTGTCAGGGCCGACTGCTCCGGCATGCTGGGGGCCAGGCTCAGCGACGCACTGCCATGGTTGAACAACCCGCTCTTCGAGGACAGCTACCGGGCCGCGGTGGTCGGCGGTCAGCCCACATCATTCACCGTCCTGTGCCCACCGGACCGACGGCTGTGCTTCCACCTCTACCCGGACGTCTCCGGTGTCAGCATCCGCATCATGCCGGCCCCCGACAGCGAGGATCCAGGGCCACACGTATCTCCGCCCGCACGGCCGGGTCGGGTCGTCGGCCTCTACCATCTGCTGCACTTGGCTGCCGCGCTCACCGAAGCCGTCGGCGTGCAGGACGTGGTCGACCAGGTCGCAGACCAGCTTCTGGACGCGTTCAATGCCCAGGGCCTGGTTCTCTTTGTCACAGCGAACGACCGGCTGCGGGTCATCGGGTACCGCGGCTACACCACTGAGATCATCAATCGCTTCGACGGCGCCGCCCTTTCGGGCCCACCCACTCCGTCCGGGTTGGCCCTGACCGCCGGCGTGCCCAGCTTCTTCGGCTCCGTGACCGAAATGGAGCAGGCCTACCCTGACATTCGCCGGCTGACGAACAAATCCGCCTGGGCCTTCCTGCCTCTCATCGTCTCCGGCCGTCCTGTCGGCTGCTGGACGCTCTCCTATGATCAACCTCACCGCTTCACCCCGGAGGAGCGCGCCATCCTCACCTCGACCGCCGGGTTGCTTGCCCAGGCGCTCAACCGTGCCTGTCTCTACGACGACGAGCACCAGCTTGTCCACCGCTTGCAGACCGCCCTGCTGCCCCGAGCTCTTCCCCACGTCTCCGGACTGGACGTGGCCGCCCGCTACCTGCCGTCAACCCGCGGCATCGATATCGGCGGCGACTTCTATGACCTCATCCGCCTCGGCCCCACCACCGTCGCCGCGGCGATCGGCGACGTCCAAGGCCACAACGCAGACGCAGCCGCCCTCATGGGACAGGTCCGCACCGCCGTCCATGCCGCCGCCGGCGCACCCCCCGGCGACGTCCTCGCCTGCGTCAACCGCCTGCTCACCGACCTCGACCCCGGCCTGTTCACCAGCTGCCTCTACGCCCACCTCGACCTGGCACACCACCGCGTCCAGCTGGCCACTGCCGGCCACCCGGCACCCCTCCTGCGCCACCCCGACGGACAAACCGAGGTTCTGAACCTGTCACCAGGTCTCCTTCTCGGCATCGACCCCGTCTGCCACTACCCGGCCACCGAGGTCCCCTTGCCGCCTGGCTCCGTGCTCGCCCTGTACACCGATGGACTTGTCGAAACACCAGGCGCCGACATCGAAGAAACAACCGCCGAACTCGCCATCCAGCTATCCAGAACACAAAACGACACCATGGATGCCCTCGCCGACACCCTCGTTCGTCACGCCCAGCAGACCACGCCACAAAACGACGACATCGCACTGCTTCTCATCAACCCGCAGCGATAGCGACTCCGGCCCCCCTGAGCCCGGCGATCGTCGCCCCAGGCCGTACCCGGCGGAGGAACCGAGGATCAAAGCCACCGGTCCCTCGACGCCCGGGCCGGAGGCCGGGTAAGGAGCGGCCTCCCCCCTTATCGTCCACCATTTGCCGGCATCCCGCCGGGGGGAGTGGAAGAAGAGGAAGCAGCACCTACACGGGCGGTCAATTACGCGTGAGCTCACGATTCAGGTCCTGGAGCAGGATGGACCATTGGGGTCGGAGCGGTACACCGGCAATAAGACTGCACCGCGCTGAACATGGCATCTGTGTGACGGCCGGCCTCAGGAGGTCTGGTCGTCGGGCGGGATTCCTCAAGCGCGGCCGCCCACTCCCGCTCGAAGGCCGGCACCCACCGCTCAATCCCTGATTGTCGGGCCCTCGCCATCCCGTGCAGATATGTCACGAGTCGGGGCGGGACTGTCAAACGAGCGGTGTAACTGGGGTAGTTGAGGCTACTGACGGGCTGCCGACAGGCGGCCGTCGAAGGTGATGTCGAAAGCGTTCAGCGCGGTCTTCCAGCGCATGGTCCAGCGGGCATGTCCCTTGCCGGTGGGGTCGAGGGACATGATCGCCATGTAGACGCACTTCAGGGCGGCCTGCTCGTTGGGGAAGTGTCCGCGGGCCTTGACTGCCCGGCGAATGCGCGCGTTCACCGACTCGATCGCGTTGGTCGTGCAGACGATGCGGCGGATCTCGGTGTCGAACCGCAGGAAGGGGGTGAACTCCTCCCAGGCGTTCTCGCCCTACGCCGCCACGGTGTCCCGTTCCTGGCCGGGCTGGCCCGCCGTGTGCGCGGCGAGGTAGCGCTCGGCGTCGAGGGCGGCCGCGCAGCCGCTGGCGGCGGCGGTGATGGCCTGGCGGTAAGTGTGGTCGACGACGTCGCCGGCCGCGAAGACGCCGGGGATGTTCGTGCGCGTGGAGGGTGCGTCGACCTTGAGGTAGCCCCCGTCGTCCAGGTCCAGTTGGTCCTTGAAGAGTTCGGTGCGCGGGTCGTGGCCGATGGCGATGAACAGACCGGTCACGTCGAGGTCGCGGGTCTGGCCGGTGAAGACGTCGCGGAGGACGAGGCCAGCGAGCTTTCCGTCCTGCTCCTTGATCTCGGCGATCTCGCTGTCGAAGGCGAAGGAGATCTTGTCGTCGGAGAAGGCGCGGTTCTGCATGACCTGGGAGGCCCGCAGGGTGGAGCGGCGGTGGACGACGGTCACGGAGCGGGCGAAGCGGGTGAGGAAGGTGGCTTCCTCCATGGCGGTGTCTCCGCCGCCGACCACGACGATGTCGCGGTCACGGAAGAAGAATCCGTCGCAGGTCGCGCACCAGGACACGCCCCGGCCGGACAGCTCGGCCTCCTTGGCCAGACCGAGCTTGCGGTAGCCGGACCCGGTGGCCACGATCACCGTCTTCGCTCGGTGCACGGTGCCCGCGGTGTCGGTGACGGTCTTGATGTCACCGGTCAGGTCAACCTCGACGATGTCGTCGTCGACCATCTCTGCCCCGAACTTCTCGGCCTGGGCCCGCATGTTCGCCATGAGGTCGGGGCCGTCGATGCCGTCGGGGAAGCCGGGGAAGTTCTCGACCTCGGTGGTCGTCGTCAGCGCGCCGCCGACGAAGATGGCGCCGCCGAAGACGAGCGGCTTGAGTTCGGCGCGGGCGGTGTAGAGGGCGGCGGTGTATCCGGCGGGGCCGGAGCCGATGACGATGGCCTCGCGTATGCCGGTGTCGGTCACGGAGGTCACGCCTCCTGGCGGGCGTCGATCTCGGCGATCAGGGCCTCGATGCGGGTCTTGATCTCGTCGCGGATCGGGCGGACGGCCTCGACGCCCTTGCCGGCCGGGTCTTCCAGGTCCCAGTCGAGGTACTTCTTGCCGGGGAAGATGGGGCAGGCGTCGCCGCAGCCCATGGTGATGACGTAGTCGGACGCCTGGACGGCCTCGGTGGTGAGGATCTTCGGCTTCTGGTCGGAGATGTCGATGCCGACCTCCTTCATCGCCTCGACGGCGGAGGGGTTGACCTGGTCGCCCGGGATGGAGCCGGCGGAGCGGACCTCGATCCGGTCGCCCGCGAGGTGGTTGAGGAATCCGGAGGCCATCTGCGAGCGTCCGGCGTTGTGGACGCAGACGAACAGCACGGAGGCGAGCGGGCTGGAGGACATCGGTTCTTCCTTCGTCAGTGATGGAGCGGTGGTACGGGTGGTGCAGGGGTGAAGTTCAGGCGCCCGGCAGGGAGTCGAGCAGTTCGGTGATGTGGGCGTCGATCTCGTCGCGGATGCCGCGGACGGCGGCGATCGGGGCGCCCTCGGGGTCGGTGACCGGCCAGTCCAGGTATCGGCGGCCGGGCAGTACGGGGCAGGCATCCCCGCAGCCCATCGTGATGACGATGTCCGCGGCCTGCACGACCTCGTCGGTCAGCGGCTTGGGGAACGCGCCGGCCATGTCCACTCCGGCCTCGGTGAGCACCTGCACGACGGCCGGCTCGACGTCGGCGGCCGGGAGAGTCCCCGCGGAGGAGACGGTCACGTGGCCGCCCGCTCGGTGGGCGAGCAGGGCGGCGGCCATCTGGGAGCGGCCGGCGTTGTGGCTGCACACAAACAGGACCCGGGGCAGGCCTGTGCCCGGGGCGCCCTCGATGTGCGCGAGCGCCTCCAGGCGTTCGGTGGCCAGGTGCTCGGCCAGCACCACCAGGTGGGTACGGACGCGGGCGTGTTCGGCCAGGCGCTCGTAGGAGTCGGTGACCAGGCGCTGGATGGTCTCGGGAGAGAAGTGTCCGCGGTAGCGCAGGGCCAGGCGGGCGATGCCGGAGGCCAGCCGGTCGTCGGGCAGCACGGGCGGTGGGGTTGCGGTCACGGGACGCCCCTTCGGGGTGTGGGTCTCCCACGGGTGTGGGATGCGGGTCCCAAAGATCACCCCGGACTGGTATCAGCCCGGAGTGATGTGAGAGTATCAGCCCATGCTGATGTCAGTCGACACTGATCTGATGCGGGTTCTGGCCGACCCGCTCCGCCTCCAGATCGTCTCCCTCCTGGCCAAGGAGACGCTCTGCACCACGCACCTCATCGAGGAGACAGGGGCGAAGCAGACCAACCTCTCCAACCACATGAGAGTGCTGCGCGAGGCCGGAGTGGTGGAGACCGAGCCGTGCGGCCGCTTCACCTACTACAAGCTGCGCGCCGACGTCATCGCCAACCTCGCCGGACAGTTCGCCGACCTGGCCGAGTCCGCCCGCAACGCCGCCGACAACAAGAGGGCCTGCCCGTGACCCCCACCGAAGCACCCGCGACCGCCGAAGACTCCTCGGTCGTCGCGAAGCTGTCGACGCTCGACCGTTTCCTCGCCGTGTGGATCCTCGCCGCGATGGCCGTCGGCCTCGGCCTCGGCAGGCTCATCCCCGGCCTCAACGACGCCCTGGCGAAGGTCGAGATCGGCGGCATCTCCCTGCCGATCGCCGTCGGACTGCTGATCATGATGTACCCGGTCCTGGCCAAGGTCCGCTACGACAAGCTCGACGCCGTCACCGGCGACCGCAAGCTCATGGTCTCGTCGCTGGTCATCAACTGGCTCGTCGGCCCGGCCGTCATGTTCGCGCTGGCCTGGATCTTCCTGCCGGACCTGCCCGAGTACCGCACCGGCCTGATCATCGTCGGCCTGGCCCGCTGCATCGCCATGGTCATCATCTGGAACGACCTGGCCTGCGGCGACCGCGAGGCCGCCGCCGTTCTCGTCGCCCTGAACTCGGTCTTCCAGGTCCTGGCGTTCGGCCTGCTCGGCTGGTTCTACCTCGACCTGCTGCCGAACTGGCTCGGCCTGGGCGACGGTCAGCACCTGGACATCTCCATGTGGAAGATCGCGCTGAACGTCGTCATCTTCCTCGGCGTCCCACTGCTGGCCGGCTTCCTCACCCGCCGCATCGGCGAACGCAAGCTCGGCCGCGAGAAGTACGAGACCGGCTTCCTGCCGAAGATCGGCCCGTGGGCCCTGTACGGCCTGCTCTTCACGATCGTCATCCTCTTCGCCCTGCAGGGCAAGACCATCACCTCGCAGCCGCTGGACGTGGCCCGCATCGCCCTGCCGCTGCTGGTGTACTTCGCGATCATGTGGTTCGGCACCTTCGCCCTCGGCAAGGTCATCGGCCTCGCCTACGACCGCACCGCCACCCTCGCCTTCACCGCGGCGGGCAACAACTTCGAGCTGGCCATCGCGGTCGCCATCGCCACCTTCGGCGTCACCAGCGGACAGGCACTCTCCGGCGTCGTCGGCCCGCTGATCGAGGTCCCGGTCCTGGTCGCGCTCGTCTACGTCTCCCTGGCCTGGCGGCGGAAGTTCAGCGCCGCACAGCAGCTGACACCGGCTCCGCAGGTGAACTGATGCAGGGCCTGGATCGCACCGGCCCCGGTCCGGCCCGGTGACCGGCGACCGCCATACGCAGGTGGTGATCGTCGGCGGCGGGCAGTCCGCTCTTGCCGCCGGCTACCACCTGCGCCGCCTCGGCGTGGACTTCGTCATCCTCGACGCCCAGCCCACGCCGGGCGGCGCCTGGCAGCACGCCTGGGACTCCCTGCGCCTGTTCTCCCCGGCGGCCTTCTCGTCCCTTCCCGGCCGCTTCATGCCACCGCAGCCCGACGAGGAATACCCGGACGCACAGCATGTGGTGGCCTACCTGACCGACTACGAGAAGCGCTACAGCCTGCCGGTCGAGCGGCCGGTACGGGTGCTGGGCGTACACAGGGACGGTGGTCTGCTGCGCGTGGAGACGGACTCAGGGGACTGGCGTGCCCACGCCGTGATCAGTGCGACCGGGATCTGGTGGCGGCCCTTCCTCCCCTTCCTGCCTGGGCTCGCCGACTTCGGCGGGCAGCAGCTGCACACCGCCGGATACCGGCGCCCGCAGGACTTCGTCGGCCGCCGGGTGATCGTCGTCGGCGGGGGCAACTCCGGTGCCCAGATCGCCGCCGACCTCGCCTACGACACCCAGCTGACCTGGGTCACGCAGCGCCCGCCGCGCTTCCTGGCCGATGACATCGACGGCCGGACGCTGTTCGACGTGGCCACCGCCCGCCGCCGCGCACTCGACGAGGGACGCACCGACACCAGGGGCGTCGCCTCGCTCGGCGACATCGTCGCCGTCCCGCCCGTCCGCGCGGCACGCGACCAAGGCCTGCTCAAGGCCACCCCGATGTTCAACCGCCTTACCCCCGGCGGTGTCGAATGGTCCGACGGCACCCGCGCCGAAGCCGACACGATCATCTGGTGCACCGGCTTCAGGCCCGCCCTCGCCCACCTCGCCCCGCTCCAACTCCGCGGCCGGCGCGGCCACATCGCCACGCTCGGTACGCGGGCCGCCGACGAGCCACGCCTGCACCTGCTCGGCTACGGCGACTGGACCGGCCCCGCCTCCGCCACCCTCATCGGCGTCGGCCGCCCGGCCCGCGAAGTGGCGCGGGAGATCGCGGCACTTCTTGCGGCCGGTGTGACATAGCCATGTCGGGAGAATCGTGGCTTCCTCCACTGCCGGGCAGAACATCAACTGCTGAAGACTGACGGTCATGACCAACACCCCGGCCTCCGACCACACCACAGCAGACGGTCAGGCCCCATGGCTCACCCCCGGGGTCCGCGGCATCGGCTCGGCCAGTTTCCTTGCGGACGTCGGTCACGAGATCCCCACCGCCCTACTGCCTTCCTTGCTGACCTCCACGCTGGGTGCGCCGGCCGCGGCGCTGGGAGCGATCGAAGGTGTCGCGGACGCGCTCGCGGGGGCGGCCCGGTTCAGTGGAGGCGTCCTCGCGGACGATCCGGCCCGTCGCCGCAAAGTAGCCGTCGGCGGTACGCCACCACTGCGGTGCTGGGCGCGGCCACGGCGGGAGCAACAGCCGTGTGGCAGGTCGGGCTGCTGCGGGCCGCTGCCTGGACCGCGCGGGGTCTGCGGGTACCAGCCCGCAATGCGCTGCTCGCGGACATCGTCCCGGCCAAGGCGTACGGACGGGCGTACGGCTTCGAGCGGATGATGGACAACCTCGGCGCGATTTTCGGACCGCTGCTCGCCCTTGGACTGGTGGCCTGGCTCGGCGTGAAGTGGGCGATCGGGCTCTCCGTGATACCCGGTCTGCTCGCCGCGGTCGCCATCGTCTACGCCATCCGACATACTCCGAAGCCGACGAGCCGGGACAAGATGCCGCTGCGTATCCGCGTACGGCCCGTCCTCCGCGGCGAACTGGGACGGCTGATGTTGGCAGTCGCCGCCTTTGAGTTCGGCAACGTCGCCGCAACCCTGCTGATCCTGCGGGCGAGCGAATTGCTCACGCCCGACCACGGTACGAAGACAGCGACCACGATCGCGCTCGGCCTCTACACCGCCTACAACGTCGCCGCGACTGCCGCCTCGATCCCGGCCGGACACCTGGCCGACCGACTCGGCGCGCGCGGCCCGATCCTGGTGCTGGCGGCGGGGGTGGCTGCGTTCGCAGTCGCCTACGGCCTGTTCGCCGTCAGCGGCGCGGTCTACCTCGTTCTGGCCATCCCGTTCCTTCTGGCTGGCGTCGGCATCGGCGCGGTGGAGACCGCCCAGCACTCCGCCGTC
The DNA here is from genome assembly GCF_012273515.2 of Streptomyces sp. RPA4-2. Taxonomy (NCBI): domain Bacteria; kingdom Bacillati; phylum Actinomycetota; class Actinomycetes; order Kitasatosporales; family Streptomycetaceae; genus Streptomyces; species Streptomyces sp. RPA4-2. Next base: position 8,774,717 of record NZ_CP050975.2, on the reverse strand, counting down.
GCCGCGCTCGCACCGAAGGACTTGCGAGGCTCGGCGTTCGGTCTGCTCGCTACCGTTCAGTCCCTGGGCAACCTTGCTGCGTCCGGCATCGCGGGCATCTTGTGGAGTGCCGTTTCGCCCGAGGCCGCCTTCATCTATCTGGCAGCGTGGATGTTCCTTGCCCTCGGTGGCCTGGTCGTGGCCGCCCGCCACTAGTCACGCAGACACAGCCTGGTTGCCTGATCCTGCCGTTCCGGCGGGGAGGGGGTCAGGAGCGCAGGTCGAGCATGGCGGACATGGCCGCCACCACGGACGGGGCGACCTGGTAATAGACCCAGGTGCCGCGCCGCTCCGAGGTCAGCAGTCCGGCCTCGCGCAGCTTCTTCAGATGGTGCGAGACCGTCGGCTGCGAGACCCCCACGTCCTGGATGTCGCACACGCACGCTTCGCCGCCCTCGTGCGAGGCGACCTTGGAGAACAGGCGCAGCCGCACCGGGTCCGAGAGCGCCTTGAACATGACGGCCATCTTCTCCGCGTCCGCCTGGGACAGCTCGGCCGACGTGATCGGCGGGCAGCACGGGACGACCGGCTCGGCCGGCAGCACCGGGAGTTCCACCACCTGAGAATTCGACATGCGTCTATGTTGACACTCATCGATACCAGTGGCAAGCTCCGTGTGTCGACAGACATCGATACACGTCGATATAAGGGGGCGGCTGCGGTCACGTGCTCCGCGATCTGCTCCCGGGCGACCGCGGTCGTGTCAGTCGTGCCACCGCCCGGGAGCGGTCTCGGCGAGTGTTCATGCCTGCTCGCCCGCTGGCCGATGCCCCGCACTACCTGCCAATACTCTGCGTCTGAGGAGACCTTGCGCCATGAGCGACCAGCTTCCCGTCGTCGTCATCGGAGCCGGACCGGCCGGACTGGCCGCCGCCGCCAACCTCATCGAGCGCGGCATCGAACCTTTGGTCCTGGAAGCCGGACCGGCCGCGGCGGCCGCGGTACGGGAGTGGGGCCATGTCCGGCTCTTCTCCACCTGGGGCGAGGTCACCGACCCGGCCGCGGAAAAGCTCCTCGCGCCGACCGGCTGGACCAAGCCCGACGCAACCACCTACCCCTCGGGCGCCGACTGGGCCGAGCTCTACCTCCAGCCCCTGGCCGACGTTCTGGGCGACCGCGTGCGTCTCGGCGCGAGGGTCACCGGCGTCTCGCGCGCCGGACGTGATCGCATCGTCGACGCCGACCGGGAAAAGCAGCCCTTCGCCGTGCACTTCACCACCGCAGACGGCGGTGAGCAGCGCGTCCTCGCCCGCACGGTCATCGACGCCTCCGGCACCTGGACCGCGCCCAGCCCGGCCGGAGCCGGCGGCCTGCCCGCACTCGGCGAGAAGGCGGCAGCCGACCGCATCACCTACCGTGTGCCCGACCTGGGGGACCCCGCCGTGCGGGCCCGTTACGCGGGCAAGCGCACTGCCGTCATTGGCTCCGGCGCCTCCGCCTTCACCGCGCTCGCCGGCCTCGCCGACCTCGCAGGCGACGAGCCCGGTACGCACGCCGTGTGGATCCTGCGCCGCGGCATCAGCGGCTCAACGTTCGGCGGGGGCGAAGCCGACGAACTCCCCGCCCGCGGCGCCCTGGGGCTCGCCGCGAAGGCCGCCGTGGACAACGGGTACGCCGATGCGGCCACCGGCTTCCGCACCGAAGCCATCGAGCGCGACACCGACGGCCGCCTCGTGCTGGCCGGTGAGGACGGCCGCCGTCTCGACCCGGTCGACGAGGTGATCGTGCTGACCGGCCTCCGCCCCGACCTGACCTTCCTCTCCGAGATCCGCCTCGGCCTGGACGAACGCCTCCAGGCGCCTCTCGCGCTGGCCCCGCTCATCGACCCCAACCAGCACTCCTGCGGCACCGTCTACCCGCACGGCCACCGCGAACTGTCCCACCCCGAAGAGGACATCTACCTGGTCGGCATGAAGTCCTACGGCCGCGCCCCCACCTTCCTCGCCATGACCGGCTACGAGCAGGTCCGCTCCGTCACCGCCGCAATCGCCGGCGACCTGGAATCCGCCGACCGCGTCGAACTCACCCTCCCGGAGACCGGAGTGTGCAGCGGCAGCGGCCTTGCGGGCACCCCGGCCGCCGGAGCGGACGATGAGGGTGGCTGCTGCGCTCCGGCCCCCCAGCTCGTCCAGATCGGCATCACCCCCGCCGCCGGCGAGGGGTCCTCGTCCGGCGGGTGCTGCTGAACCGACCCGCACCGCGCCCCGGCTTCCACGGGCCGGGGCGCGACCACCCTCTACCGCTGGAGGATCGTCATGTCCCGCGTACAGCTCGCCCTCCGCGTCCCCGACCTCGCCGCGTCCATCGCCTTCTACAGCAAGCTGTTCGGCACCGAACCCGCCAAACTCCGCGACGGCTACGCCAACTTCGCCATCACTGAACCCCCGCTCAAGCTCGTCCTGATCGAAGGCCCCGAGGGCGAGGCCACTCGGATGGACCACCTCGGCGTCGAAGTCGAATCCACCGAAGCCGTCCACGCGGCCACCACCCGCCTCGCGGACCAGGGCCTGGCAACGGACGTGGAGAACGACACCACCTGCTGCTACGCCGTACAGGACAAGGTCTGGGTCCACGGCCCCGGCCAGGAACCGTGGGAGGTCTACGTCGTCAAGGCCGACGCCGACTCCCTCGCCAAACAGCAGGGCAGTACCTGCTGCACGGCCCCCACCGAGACCGACGCGAAAGCAGCCCCCGCGGGCGGCTGCTGCTGATCCGCCGATGACCGAACTCCACACCAGCGGGGCTGTGACCGGGACGGGGGTCCGGTCACGGCCCCGCGCCGCACTGCCTGCCCTGTGCGCCACCCAGATCACCAGCTGGGGCATCCTCTACTACGCCTTCCCCGTCCTGAACCCCCAGATCACCGCCACCACCGGCTGGCCCACCGGCGCCACCACCGCATCGTTCTCCGCCGCGCTACTGGTCTCCGCCCTCGCCGGAATCCGCGTCGGCCGGATCATCGACCGCCACGGACCGCGCACCGTGATGACAGCCGGCTCCCTCCTCGGCGCACTCAGCCTCCTCGTCGTGGCCGCCGCACCCGACCTGCCCCTCTTCACCGCGGGCTGGCTGCTCGCCGGAGCCGCGATGGCCGCCACCTTCTACCAGCCCGCCTTCGCCGCCCTCACCCGCTGGTACGCCCCCGACCACGTCCGCGCCCTGACCGTCGTCACCCTCGCCGGCGGCCTCGCCTCCACCGTCTTCGCACCCACCACCGCAGCCCTCACCGACCACCTCTCCTGGAGAGCGACGTACACCGTCCTCGCCCTGCTCCTGGCCGCCATCACCATCCCCGCCCACGCCTTCGCGCTCAAAGGACCATGGCCGGCGGCGCCTCCGGCCCCCGCTCACGCAGGCGGCGGCGTGAGCGCCATCGCCCGGAGCCGACCGTTCTGGATGCTGGCCTGCGCTCTGACCCTCTCCGCGTTCACCGTGTACGCGGTCGTCGTCGACCTGGTCCCTCTCCTGCTCGAACGCGGATTCACCACCTCCCAAGCCGCCTGGGCCCTCGGCCTCGGCGGCGCCGGGCAGACCCTCGGACGCACCCTGTACTCCCCCCTCACCCGCCACAGCACAACCACCACCCGCACGGTCACCCTCATCGCCCTCGGCGGCGCGACCACCGCAGCACTCGCCCTCGTCCCGGGCCCGTACGCACTGCTGACCGCACTCTCCGTCGCGGCCGGCATGGTCCGCGGCAACATCACCCTGCTCCAGGCCACCGCCATCCCGGACCGCTGGGGAACGACGCACTACGGCCACCTGTCCGGGCTCCTCACGGCCCCGGTAACCGCAGTCTCAGCGCTCGCGCCCTTCGCCGGTGCCGCCTTGGCCGCACCTCTCGGGGGTTACCCGCACCTGTTCACAGTGCTCGCGCTCATCTCCGCCATGGCCGCCCTCATTGCAGCCGCGGCCACACCTCCCGACAAACCCCCGGCGTGTGGACGGCGGATCAGGAAGGACCCTCCGTAAGGACGGTGCAGATGCTGCCCTGGGGGCACGTGGCAGAGGCGGTCGCCACGGCCCGCCGGGCCAGATCCCTCAGCACCGTGCGCGTCGCGCGCAACCCGGCCAGACGCCGCTCGATGTCCGTCAGGTGCTCGCCGATCAGATCGCCACCGTGCGTACGCGGCGCCTGGCAGGCATCCAGCGACAACAGCAATGGAATACACCCACGTCAAGAGTTGGAATGGGCGCCGGCCGGTGACGGCAGCCCGCACGCTGGCACCGCACCCGCACCGACCTCACCCCGACGGCATCCCACACCCCGCGGCAGCCGCATGTTCGATACACAAGCAGCCCCGGCCAGTGTCGGTCCTGGCCGGGGCTGTCGATGCGCATGGTCGTGAAGGGCGGTCGCCTACGCGGCGAAAGGCTCCATGAGGCTTCAGCCGAACGATCGTCCTCATGGGCAATGGGTGAGGCCCGGGGACACTGTCCCCTTCACAACCACGCATGGTGTAACCCGAGTAGGCTGCGGATGTTCCCGACCGGCGCGACCTCCGGAACCGCCGACGGCTGCCGGGAGCGGCTACGGGCGAGTGCTCTTGAAACGCACCGCGGAGCCCCACCGCGCCTGCTGATCCGTCATGCACCAACTGCACAGAGGGAGGCCTCCGGGACCGTAGCGCCAGGTCTGCCGCTGACACCCCGCACACAGGCCGACCTGACTGCCCGCGCAGTGCATCGTGCTGGGATCCGGCTCCGAAACCCGGGGCGCTGCCGTCGTCATCGCTGTGTCCTCATCCGGGCAGCGAACACTCACCACCTCGAACAAAGAATAGAACACTCCCCGATTGTCGGACCCTCACCATCCCGCGCCGGTATGCCACGAGCCCGGACGGGTGCCCCGTCACCAGTCTTCGGCGGATCTCCACGGCTGCGGACGGCGGCCCCTCGAATATAATCGAACACATGTCCGATCTGCCGCCTGATCCCGCCCGCCTCCGCGCGATCCTCGCCCACCTCGACAGGCAGCTCGCCGACACCGACACCCTCCGCACCTACCTCCGCCTGCAGCGCGACGAAGTACAGCGCGCCCTCCACGCGGCCGGCCGACCGCTCCGCCAGCCACAACAGCCGCAGGCCCGACGGTCACTGTCGCCGGTCCGGCCTGCCGAACCGCCTCCCAACGGCCCCACCGGGGCGGGAGACGGCTACATGCTGGAGAGCAAGCGCCACCCCAAAGACCCCCAGCCCGCTGTCCTCCACGTCGATAGCTGCACCAAGGCCAACCGGAAGGCCTCGCCGATCTCCGCAGCCCAGTTCCACGTCGCCATCCGCGACACCGAATACATCAAGCCCTGCGACTTCTGCCGACCAGAAGACAAGCCGGACGACACAGCGCCTCCCCTTGTTCGGCGGCGGGAGACGGCGCAGCGTCGGGTGGAAGGGATCCGGGGTGATCTGGACGCTGCCCGAGCCGATGCCCACCCCGAACGAACCGCCAATCTGCCCCGATGACCGGTATGCCGCACGTCGGCAGGATCGCTGCGGCCGCGCTGGATGCGGGCCGCGCTGGATGCGGGCGGCTGCACGGCCGCTGCACCCGCGATTCGTGGACAGCTCGTCGCCACGGTGCGGTTCCGCCGGCTACTCCACCAACACTGGCCGGGCAAGCAAGGAGCAGCGGTGGAGTGGACGATCTGGGCCGGGTTCGCGGCCCACACTGCTGATCTCGACGGTGACCTCCCCGGTCGGCGTGTCCGGGGCGGTCTTCCTCCTCCCCGTTCAGCTCAGCGTCCTCGGCGTGCCGAGTCCTGCGGTCACGCCGGCGAGCCGGTGGGCGGGGGCGGTCGGGGGCGAGCTATTGCGCGGTGTAGCCGCCGTCGACGGGCAAGGCGATGGCGGTGACGTAGCTGGCGCCGTCGCTGCACAGCCACAGGACGGCCTGAGCGATCTCGTCGGCGGTGCCGAGCCGGTCGATGGCCTGTCCTCCTTCGGCCTGGTCGCGGTCGAGTTCGCCGCCTTCGACCATGGCGTCGACCATCGGAGTGCTGATCGTGCCGGGACACACCGCGTTGATCCGCACACCGCGCGAGCCGTATTCGAGGGCGACGCTCTTGGTCAGGCCGATGACGCCGTGCTTGGAGGCGTGGTAGGCGGCGCGGCCGGGGTTGCCGACGAGGCCGCCGAGGGAGGAGCAGTTGACGATCGCGCCGCTGCCCTGGGTGCGCATGTGGCGCAGTTCGTGCTTGGTGCTCGCCCAGATGCCGCGCAGGTTGATGTCTTGGACGCGGTCGAACTGGTCGGCGCTCTCGTCGGCGGCGTCGGTGGGCGGGGGCATGATCCCGGCGTTGTTGTAGGCCATGTCGAGCCGTCCGAAGGCTTCGACGGTGCGGTCGATGGCGGCGGCGACCTGGGCCTCGTCGGTAACGTCGCAGACCAGCGCGAGGACCTGATGCCCGTCGTCGGCGAGCTGCTTGGTGGCGGCGTTGACGGCGTCCTCGTTGATGTCGGCGAGGCCGACGGCCGCGCCTGCTTCGGCGAAGGCGCGGGCGGTGGCCAGGCCCATGCCGGAGGAGGCGCCGGTGACGAAGGCGACCTTACCGGTGAAGTCGTAGGTGGGGTTCATGGCGGTGGCTCCCAACAAGGTTGTACGAGCGTGGAGTTCAGCGTGCGGTCGTGGCGGTGGCGTCGGCCGTCTCCGGTTCGGCGGCCGTGTCGGTGGTGTGGTGGGCGACGACCCGGGAGGGGCCGATGGTGCCGCGCAGCGCGAGGGCGATCAGGGGCAGCAGGGTGAGCGCGGCGAAGACCGCGCCGACCAAGGCCGGACCGGTCAGGCCGAGGGAGGAGTCCAGGGCCCGGCCCGCGACGAGGGATCCGGCGGCGATGCCGGTGTTGTAGCCGGAGGTGGTCAGCGCCGAGGTGAGGGTGGGGGCGTCGCCTGCGAAGCGGACGGCGAGGGAGGTGACGACCGGGTTGACGGTGAACCCGGCCAGGGCCATGCCGAAGACCAGGATCACGGCGGCCACCGGGCTGTTCGAGGCGGGGATCAGGGCCAGCAGGATGAGGGAGGTGGCTGCCGATGCGGTGATCGTGGTGACCATCGGGCGGTGGTCACCGAGACGGCCGCCGATCGCGGTGCCGCCCAGCGCCCCGATGCCGAAAGCGATCAGCACCAGCGGGACGGCGCCGGCCGGGATGCCCGCACGGTCGGTCAGCAGCGGCGTGATGTAGGTGTACGTCGCCAGGACCCCGCCCATGATCAGCACGGCCGCGCCGAGGGCCAGCCACAGCCGCCCCTGCTTCAGGGCGCGGACCTCGGCGCGCACGGAGACTTCGGCCTGCTGCTCGGTACGGGGGATGAACTGGCCGACGAACGCGGCGGCCAGGGCGGCGAGGACGGCGAGTGCCCAGAAGGGGCCGCGCCAGCCGGTGTAGTGGCCGACGAACGAGCCGATCGGCACGCCGATGACGTTGGCCAGGGTGAGGCCGCCCATCATGGCGCCGACCGCCCGGGTGGACTGGGCCGGGCCTGCCGCGGTGGTGGCGATGACGAAGCCGACGGCCCAGAACGCTCCGGTGGCCAGGGCGGTCACGACCCGGGCGGTGAGCACGACGGTGAAGGAGGTGCTGAGTGCGGCGACGGCGTGGCCGAGGGCGAAGACGGTCAGGGCGCCGATGAGGGTGTGGCGCTGGGGCAGGCGCAGTGTGGCCATGGCCATGGTGGGCCCGCCGACGATCATCCCGATGGCGAACGCGGTGATCAGGAGGCCAGCGTGGGACACGCTGACGTTCAGGTCGACGGCCATTTCGGGCAGCAGTCCGGCGATGACGAACTCGGTGGTGCCCATCAGGAACGTGCCGGCGGCGAGCACCCAGACGACGAAGGGCAGCTTGCCGGGGGCGGACCCGGTGGCGGAGGGCATGCGAAAACTTCTTCCCGTACGAGGAGGGGCGGTGCTGGGGGAGGTCAGGAGGCGGCCTCGATGGTGATCCGGTCGGCCCCGGCGAGTTGGTCGGCGTCGGCGTCGAGGTGGCCGAGGACCAGGAGGTCGGAGGAGGCGGAGGGGCCGTCCTTGTAGAAGATGGCGAGGTTGCCCCAGGGGGCGTAGTAGGTGAGGTCCCCGGTCCTTGGCGCCTGCGGTTCGGGCGCGTTCTCGGTGGTCAGCTTCCTGGGCGGGTCGGCAATCCGCTCGGTCCCGTGGAAGTCCTCCAGGTCCAGGGTGAGCGGGAGCAGGGAGGCCAGGTCGCGGGCGGCAGGGCTGTCGTTCAGGGTCGCCTCCACCTCTTGGCCGTCGATGGTGACGTGCATCGGAGTGCTCCTGTCTGATCCGGTCGGACTCGCGGACGCCGAGGCCGGTGTGGAGGCCGGGGCCGAGGCTGAGGTGGTGGGGGCCTGCTCGGTGGACGAGTTGTCGGAGCAGGCGGTTGCCGCCAGCAGCACGCCGACGGTGGCAGTGGTGGTCAGGCCCCGGCGGAGGGTGAGGGTGGTCATGGGGTGCCGTCCTGCGGGTCGGGCATGGGCTCGGCGTAGTGGCGGAAGCCGTCACGGTCGGTGTGCAGGCCGTACAGCAGCTCGGCCAGCGTCTCGGGGCTGGAGGTCGCGGAGTCGGGGCTGATCGCCCCGGGCACGATGAGCTGCGCGACGTGGATGTTCTCCGGCGCTAGCGCGGTGTGGAGCATCTGCGCGTATGCGCTCTCGCCGGCGAACGCGATGGAGGTGCCGGTCACGGTGTCCTTCGGGCGCACCGCGCTGCCGCCGTTGACGAACAGCAGCGTGCCCGTCCCCAGCTCCCGCATGCCGGGCAGGACCGCGTTCACGCAGGTGAGCGGACCTTTGACGGAGAAGGCCAGCGGGTCGTCCAGGTCGGCGGCGGTGGTTTCCAGGACCGGTTTCATGAAGTCGGCCCGCGGTACGGGGCTGTACTGCAGGATCTCGACTGGTCCCATCGTGTCTGTGGCCTCTTGCAGGGCTGTGGTGAGGGAGTCGGGGCCGAGGACGTCGGCGGTGAAGCCGCGCGCGTGGATGTCCTCCTGCGCCAGCTCGTACACCAGGTTGTCCTGGTGCTGGATGCTGCGCGAGAGGAGGGCAACGTGGTGGCCCGCTTTGCCGAAGCGGCGGGCGGCAGCCAAGCCCAGGCCGGGGCCAGCGCCGACGAGAGCGAAGGTGGTCACGGTGGTTCTCCTTTATGAATTGGGCGAGGCGGTCCCCATCGGGCCCGCCTCAGGTAGCGGGACGGTTCCCGGGTGAGGGACGGTGTTGGCCGGGTTCAGCCGGTGGCCGGAGTGGTGGCGTACTCCTCGTCGGTGACGGGGTTCAGCGAGTGCACGACGTCGTGGTCGTCGTCGCCCTTGTTGATGGCCAGGTGGACCATCAGCCGGTTCGGCGCGGCACCGTGCCAGTGCTCCTCGTCGGCTTCGAACAGGACGCGGTCGCCGGGCCGGATGACTTCCACCGGTCGCCGCGGCGCTGACACAGGTCGGGTCCCGGGGTGGAGCTACAGCGCGAAGCTGCGCGGCTTGGTGCAGCGGTAGGGGCTGTCCCAGCGGCCGGCGGTCGCGGCCGTCCAGTCGGGCTCCCAGCCAGGGCGGTAGCCGCAGGCACCCCAGCCGTCCGGATGCCCGTGAGGGATCTCCAGCCCGGCGGCCCGTGCGGCCCGCGCCGCCTCGTAGGCCTCATGGGCGAGCCGCACGGCGGTGACTGGGCTGTCGGCGCGACCCGTGAAGACGTGCAGGCCTTCGCCCGGCTGGTCTGGGCGGTGTATGGGGACCTCGACCTCGAAGTAGGGCAGCGGCATGACGTCGATGTAGACGTCGCCGGTGAACCAGTCGGCCGGACCCTTGGCGGTGTCGTTCGAGCTGCGGGTGATCTGCACGGAGACTCCTCGTATGAGTATGTGGCGGGGCGGCGTCAGGGGGTCAGGAGCGTCTTAATGGCGCGCCGCTCGTCCATCGCCTTGTAGCCCTCGGCAACCTGGTCCAGGGGGAGGGTGAGGTCGAAGACCTTGCCCGGGTCGATCGCACCCGTGAGCACGCGGTCGATGAGGTCGGGCAGGTAGCGGCGTACGGGGGCGGGTCCGCCGCGCAGGCCGACGTGGGAGAAGAACAGCTCTTGACCCCCGACGGTGACCTCGTGAGGGACGCCGACGAAGCCGACGTTGCCACCGGGACGGGCGGAGTGCAGGGCCTGGCTCATGGACTCCTGGGTGCCGACGCACTCCAGGACGCTGTCGGCGCCGATCCCACCGGTCAGCTCCTTGATCTTCTCCACGCCGTCATCGCCGCGCTCGGTGACGATGTCGGTGGCGCCGAACTCGCGGGCGAGCTTCTGCCGGCTCTCGTGCCGGGACATGGCGATGATCCGCTCAGCGCCCATCTCCTTGGCCGCGATCACGGCGGACAGCCCGACCGCGCCGTCACCGACGACCACGGCGGTCGAGCCGGGCTTGACCTCGGCGGCGTCCGCGGCCCACCAGCCGGTGCCCATCACGTCGGAGACGGCCAGCAGCCCGGGCCAGAACTTTTCGTCCGGCGCCTCGTCGGTGGCGACCAGGGTGCCCTGTGCGTTGGGGATGCGGACGTACTCGGCCTGACAGGTCGACATGAACTCGCGGTGCAGGCAGTTCGACTGGAAGCCGTTGCGGCAGTTCGCGCACGTGTTGTCCGAGGTCGCGAAGGAGCCGACGACGAACTGGCCCGGCCGGACCGAGGTGACCTCGGAGCCGATCTCCTCGACGAAGCCGACGTACTCGTGGCCCATCGGGTGCGGGTCGCCGATCGGCTCGGCGCCGCGGTAGGGCCACAGGTCGGAGCCGCACACGCAGGTGACGGCCGTGCGGATGATCGCGTCGGTGGGCTTGAGGATTTTCGGGTCCTCGAGGATCTCGAAGCGGATGTCGCCGGAGGCGTGGATCACTGCGCCGCGCATGAGAGGGGTTCCTTTGCGTTTCTGGGTAAGGAGGTGCGGGCGGCGGGCCGCCCGGCCGGGTGCGGAGCCCCCGGGGCTCCGCCTGGTGGGCGGGACGGGAAGCACCACGCGTTCCAGGTAACGCCCTCTTCAGGCGCGGAACGAGTTGCTGACGAAGGGTGTACTGGCAGTGCATCCCTTCGGCCCTGCGCGGGACGTACCGTCGAAGGCATGGACAACCGTGAGGAGGTCCGCGAGTTCCTCACCTCGCGGCGCGCCAAGATCACCCCCGACCAGGCCGGGCTGCCCTCCGGATCCCGCCGCCGGGTGCCGGGGCTGCGTCGCAGCGAGGTCGCCGCCCTTGCGGACATGAGCGTGGAGTACTACTCGAAACTGGAGCGTGGCGACCTCGCCGGAGTCTCCCCGGGCGTCCTCGAAGCCCTCGCCCGCGCGCTGTTGCTCGATGACGCCGAGCGCGCCCACCTGGCGAACCTCGCCCAGGCCGCCGACGGATCCGACGCCCTCACCCGGCCCCGTCGGCGTACCGCCCGGCGGTGGACACCGCACCGCAGTTTGCAGTGGACGCTGGACGCGGTCACCGCCGGACCGGCGTTCGTCCGCAACGGCCGGATGGACGTCCTCGCCGCCAACCCAATGTTCCGCGCCTTCTACACCGATCTCTACGCGACACCGGGTAACCAGCAGAACCTGGCCCGCTTCACCTTCCTGGACCCCGCCGCCCGCCGTTTCTACCCGGACTGGGACTCTTTCGCCGACATCACCGTCGCCATCGTGCGGACGGAGGCCGGCCGCAACCCCCACGACAAGGACCTCCACGACCTGGTCGGGGAGCTGTCCACCCGCAGCGACGAGTTCCGTACCCGGTGGGGCGCGCACAACGTGCGCCACCACAGCACTGGCACCAAGCACTTCCACCACCACGCCGTCGGCGACCTCTCCCTGGCTTTCGAGGGCCTGGACATGGCCGCCGCCCCCGGCCTGACCCTCACCGTCTACACCGCCGAGCCCGGCTCCTCCTCCGAGGAGGGGCTGCGCCTGCTCGCCACCTGGGCCGCCACCCAGGACACCGAGCGGTCAGCCACCGGGTGACCTGCGGCTGACCAAGAGGGGCGCCGAACCCCAATGGGTTCGGCGCCCCTTCTCCGTACAGACTTCGTAGGGGGCGACCCGCAGCTTGTTGCGCTGTTGTCGCCGCCTTCGACTCCCGTCCCGCCGTCCGCGGAGGTCGGCCCGGTCGGGCCGGCCGGGCCGGCCGGAGTCAGAGGTGCTTGTCGAAGAAGTGCCAGCTCCCGGGCCGCGGACACACGGGACGAGGCGTCGAGGGTGGTGTCGTCGGTGAAGGTGATCAGTGCGGCAGGTGACCGGCTGGCTCACCCGGCACCCCACGGCCCTGACCGAGGAAGACCGGGCCGGCCTGAAGGAGGTCCTCGCCCGCTGCCCCGAGCTGGACAAGGCCGCCGGACACGTCCGCGACTTCGGCGAGATACTTACCGACCACCTTGGCAGCACGCTCCCTGCCTGGATCGACACCGTCGATGCCAGCCAGCTACCCGGCCTCACAGGCTTCGCACTCCATCTGCTCCGAGACCTCGACGCCGTGACAGCCGGACTCACTCTGGACTGGAGCTCTGGCAGCATCGAGGGCGCCGTCAACCGCATCAAGAAGATCAAGCGGCAGCTCTACGGTCGCGCCGGATTCGAACTACTCCGCAAGATGATCCTGCTCCAGTAGCACTCCAAGCCCTCCGAACCCTTCGCCAAGACCGAGAACGGACAACACCCAGAGGGCTGGGGCGTGTCGGCACCGACGGACATAATGCCGCTGTGGACCTGAGACCGGAGTTGTTGCCCCCGCCCGTGAGCCAGCAGCAACTGAACGAGCTGTGCGCTGAGGTCGAGCGGATCGCTGAGTTGCTGGTCGCCCGCCCGGAAGTGGCGGTCGAGGCGATCGAGGCGTTCAACGCGATGACCGGGCACGACTACGTGGCTCTCGACTTCGCTGAGTACGACGGAAGCAGGAGCCTGGAGCAGTTCGCGAGGGAGGCGGCCCGGCTGGCTCGCCCCGTGGTTGCCGACATCACCCGGGACGAGCTCGTTGAGATCGTTCGCAGACTCCTGACTGCCTCTGCGGAGAGCGACTACTATCTGCGGCTCCTGGAGGCGAACGTGTCGCATCCCCGGGTGAGTGACCTGGTCTTCCATCCCTCGGACATCACTCAGGGCCCGTCTGCGGAGCAGATTGTCGATGAGGCTCTGAAGTACCGGCCGATCGCGCTCTGAGTAAATCGAACGCCAACCTCACCCTCCGCGACCGCTCCCCAAGATCTGTGCCAGAACCCGAAACTCGCGAAGAGAGCCAGTCATTGGCCTCGGCTTTGCAGTCTTGTTGTCACCCTCCCGTGCCGCCGTGGGCTATCCAAAAAGCGGGAAACGATCCGCGTCGGTGCCGAGTCCGTGTCTCTCGGCGGCGGTCAGCGGCAGGCGGCCGGTGGCGGCCCGCGCGTAGTGCTCGTCGCTCCAATCCACGGGCACCGGATGGCCGAGCAGTCCGTCAAGGGTGGCCCGTACACACGCCAGCCCGGCACCCTCCGGCGGCCGTACAGCTGCCGGAAGGTGTGCCACGAGGTCAAGATGATGAACTGTGGCCTCAACAGCGAGGGTCGCCATCAGGTCGCCAGCGATGAGCACATGCCCCTGCGTGCTGACGAACTGCTGGGGATCGCTGCGCTCAGCCGCTGTGACAGTGGCCGCCGCAGTCTCCAGGTACAGCCCTCGCAACTGCTCGAACTCCAGGAACATACTGGCGCCCACCCGGGTATAGCGTCGCCCGTTCGCCGCACCCACCGTGCCCGGCCGCCAGCTCGCCCAGTAGGTGGCGGCATCGCGGTCCGCAGGCCCGGCAGCCGGCGTGTGCAGAGCCACCAACCCCCGCTGTGCGTCGGCCAGGCAGTGGAAGACGAGATCCCGCACGGCCCACCCCGTGCACCCACTCGGCAACCAGGACTCCTCGTCGCTGAGCGAGGTCACCACGCCCGCAAAAGCCCCGTACGCAGCCGTCAGAACACCGACCGACTCCATGCGCCGCCCTCCCTCTCCACTGGCCCCGCTTCCGGGCACCTGGCCGAGCCGCGAGGTCGTCTGGGCCACCGCAGCAGCTCACCAGCCGATCGCAGTCAGCTCTGCCTTGCCCGGCCCTCATGCCAGCCGATCCGATCATGCAGTCGGGCGCCACGTGGGCTGCCCCGGGCCGAGGACGCTGGCCAAACGAGTCTCCCGGGGGTTGGTGACAATAGGCTCGCATTTGTGACGCCTATCGTGCCTCGGCTCACGTGACCATCATCGTGGGCCCCCCTACCTCTCTCTTCAGTAGTCGAGATCCAGGTAATCGATGTCGTTGATTTCGACGTCGGAAAGCCCCATCGCGCGGACTCCACCGTCCTGGAAATAGATTTCCTTGAATCCCTCGGCGATGATTCCGCGCATCTCCTGGTCGCTGGCCCCCGTGTCGCGGGCGTCGAACAGGCGCTGCGCGTACTCCGGGGAGGTGCACAGTGAGTCGCCGGAACCGTCCGTCGTCGGTGCTGCCGACCGCAGCGGTGTAGCCGAACCGGGCGCGGGTCTCGACCGTGATGCCGCCCGTGGCGGCGGCCTGGCGGTGCCGGCGCTTGCGCACCAGCGGCTGCCAGCGGGCCCGCACCGCGTCATCGATCTTCGCGGCGACGTCGGCGGGAGGGTGCTTGCGGGCGCCGCGGCGGTAGCGGTTGACGGAGTCGGCGGTGACGCCAATCTCCTGTGCGACGGCTTTGGCGCTGCCGAGCTGCTTGATCAGGTAGCCGATCTGGCGCTTGAGGGTCTTCGGCGGCTCCTTGGTGAAGCTCTCCCGGTCGGCCCGCTCGATGGCGTCCTCGATCTCCCCCACCGTGCTACTCCCCTTCGTCCAGGACGGCGTCGCCGCCCTTGATGTGACGGGCCGGGTTGAAGCCCTGCTCCATCAAATCGACCGCCCACAGCATCGACTGCACGCCCTCCAGCTTCGCCAGCCCCGGCGTCGGCCCGAGACGGAAACCGCCCGGCTGCGGCTTCCCGGACTCGTCGTACGGGAGGAAATCCAGCGGGCTCTCCCCGGGCGAGGGGTAGACGACGCAGTCGGATAGCACAGCCAGCGGAAACAGCCCGGTCAGCCTGACCATGTTGTTGAGCTTGCGGTGCATGTTCACCCGCGCCTTGGAAATGACCGCAGCCCGGATGTCGGGGCGCCAGGTCGGGCGCTGCATGGCCGGCCACGGCTCGCCCTCCTTGTAGGACTTGCCCTGGGGGCGCTCGCGGAGCTTGCCGACACCGCCCTTCACGGTCGCCTTGATGGCGGCCAGGACGGCCGTCATCGCGGGGTCGGTCTGCTTGTGCTGTTCCATCGCGGCGAGGAACTGGCGGTCGTCCAGGTCCCGGGTGACGCCGAGGTCGGCGAGGGTGTCGACGTAGGCGGCCTTGAGGCGGTCGTGCCACGGATCCAGATACGCGCCCGTCTCCCGGCGCAGGTAGGCCTCCAACGGCTGGACGTTGTAGCCGAGTTCCTGCGCGTAGGCGACGGTGTGCGTCTGGTACCAAGCCGGCCCGGTCGGGCGCGTGCCGTCCGGGGTGAAGGGGCTGGGCAGTCGCGGGTCGACCTCGACGTGGGACAGGTCGACCAGCCACGAGCCCGGGATCCTCGGGCTGAACTGCGGGGCGTGGAAGTGGTCGAGCGCGGACAGGCCGACCGTGAGCCGAGCCGCGGCCGCCAGGAACGCGGTGTTCAAGTCGATGCCGACCGCGAACGGGAGCGTGCACTCCTCATCGGAGAGCAGGTCCACCGACCGCACCCACTGGTAGGCCTCCTCGTTGAGGAACCCGCCACTCCAGCCCGAGGCCACCACAACAGGGTGCTCCGCGGTCGCTTCTGGCGGTGCCGGGTCCACCGGCTCCGTCCCCAGCGAGCCAGGGTTGTGGCCTGACACCCAGTTACCGGTCTCCTTGTCCTGCACCGGCCGTGTCGGCGGGCGCAGCGCGGTCATCAGTTCCAGGCCGGAGACGGCTGTGGAGCCGCGCGGGGTGATGACCCGGGTCGCATACGTGCCCAGCACGCGGGCGATGTCAGCCGGCTCCATCTCCGCAACGCCAGGCCACGACCGCTCATCGAGCGCGTCCCACGACAGGAGCGCCAACTGCACGCACTGCCGCTCACGACCCTGCGCCTTGCGGTAGATCCGCGCCCACGGGCCGAACCCGCGCTGCGTGAACTGCCACTTCGCCTTCAAGACCTGCTTGACGACCGGGTGGTCCTCCGGCAGGCGCAGGGAGCGGCGCTGCTCGTGGCCCTCCAGCCGCTCCGGCAATCCGAGCCGCACGGCCGCCGCGGCGGTAAGCACGACCAGCGGGTCGGAGTCCTTGCCGTAACGGCTCAGTTTCGCGGCACCCAGACCGGACTCCTTGAGCGTCCACTCCACCAGCTCCGGCACCGTGGTCGCCGGGCAGTCCAGCACAATCCCGTCCACGCCGTACGCGGAACCGTCACCGTCCAACACAGCGAGCGGACCGTGCGGAAACCGCGGATCAGCCGGAGACACTGCTGCCTTCCGCGTGACCGGGCGCCGCGACGTCGCCGAGCGAGCGGGACGCGCCGCCGCGACCGGCGCGGCGGGCGCCTCGACCGGAACGACGGGCTCCATGTCGGGCGCGGACGGGCCGGCGGGTGTCTTCGCTACCTCCGGCTGCGGCACCGCAGTCGGCACCGGGGCCGGGGCGGAGAGGGTTTCGGGATCCTGGGGTGGCGTGCGGTGCGCAGCTGTCCCCGGTGGTGTGGCTGCAGGGGGTCGCAAAGTCGGCGCCGGGCCGACGTCTTCGCGACCCGGGGCCGGCGCGGGGTAGCGGTGGGCGAGGCCCTCGAGGAGGCGGCGGTAGGCCTCCAGACGCTCGCCCCTGGGCTCGGCACGCCCGGCCTCCCACGCCGTGATGCTCGGCACCCGTACACCCAAGGCCTGGGCGACGGCAGCCTGCGTGAGGCCGGCCGCCTCACGCAGCCGCACCCGCTCGGCCGGGGCTGGCAGCACGGTGCCCTCGTCGACGGCAGCGAGCAGGGAATCGATCGCGGTGAACAACTGCGGTGGCTGGTCCGTCATCTGCGGTTCGTTCCCGCTCACCGGACACCCTGACGGATCTCTTCCAGCCGCGTCATCAACCGCTGGTAACGCTGCGAAGCAGCCTGCGAGGAATTCAGGCCCTGATGGGCGGCGATCTGCCGCCAGTCCATCCCCCGCCGCCGCGCCTCCATGACCACCTGCGTCTCCAACCGGTCCAACTGCTCACGCATGTCCTCGAACAGGCCCAGAGCAGCACCCACATCGTCCGGCCCCACGCCCAGTTCCTGCCCGTGATCGTTCTGTTCGCCAGCGGCTGCCAGCAGTCGCCCCACCAGCGATGCGTCCTGCTCGACACGACGCGCGGCCGTGGTGTCGTCACCAGGGGCGGGCGCCAGTACGGACAGACGGTCACGGGCCTGCTGACGGAGATCACGTGGCATACCGACACCCTACCGCACGGCGGCAATGAAACAACGATTCATTGTCTTATTGCTCCGGGACCATCCCCGCGCGTGCGGGGAGCAGCCTTCCAGGGTGGTGGTGCGGTGGGGGGTCTTGGGACCACCCCCGCGCGCGCGGGGATGGCCCCTTGAAGGTCGCGCTCACGTTGCGGTTCGGGAGCTGCTCCCCGCGCATGCGGGGATGGTCCCCTCTACGGCCGCATCGTGGCCTGCCTCACCAGCTGCTCCCCGCTTACGCGGGGATGGTCCCGGGCCGTCCGGGCTGCCCGCTCACGACCCGCGCTACTCCCCGCGCATGCGCGGATGTTCCCGAATCCAGGACCGACCCGGCGCGGTCGCCGGCTGCTCCCCGCGTGCGGGGATGTTCCCGACAGGTACATCGTCGCGCAGGATCGGCGCTCCTGCTCCCCGCGCAGGCGGGGATGGTCCCAGGCGCAACGACTCGACGTCGCACAGAACACCGGCGGCAGACGAGTGCGCTGCCGCGGTGACATCGCGGGGCGCGGTCCGGTCGAACCAGGTGCAGCGGACGTCTGCAGGCCCAGCCGGCCGGTCTATCTGGCTGGTCGGGTTCAATGCCTGTCTCGAGGTGGGAATAACCCCTGGCCCGCGTTCCGGCACGCCGCGCGGTGCATGCGCTTCCACCGCTCCCGGGGCCCCGCGTAGCTGCAGTCGGTGACGAAGGCCTCCACGGTCTCTCAGGTCGGCACTCCCTTGCCGGATGCAGCTGTGGCCAGCGCCGTGTTTGAGCGGGCAGGCAGACCCCTCCACATTTATCGTCATTATGACGATTTCAGGGTAGGGTGCATAGTGCATACGCCATTTCAGGCCCCGGACGGACGGTGCGCGATGACCACAGATGCCCAGCCCCACAGCTCCGCTGTCCTCTCGTCAGCGGCTCTTGCCTTCGAAAGTCACCTCGAGTTCGAGGTTCTGGCCGCCCCCCGCACCCTGACCGGCAGCCTGTTCCACTACACGAGCGACAAGGGGCTCTTCGGCATCCTGGCCTCAGGCGAACTCCGCCTGTCCCCTTATCGGTTTACCAATGACCTGTGGGAATCACAGCCCCACTACCCCAGCTTCAGCCAGCGCTCCGGTATAGGCACCGGCCCAGACCTGGCCCTTTGGGACGAAGTCGACCGGCAGCTACGCCTGCACACCAAGGTCGGATGCCTGACCCAGGACGTGACCCTGCCGGACACCGTGGCCAACCCCGATGCGCTGCGCGGCTGGGCGCACCTGGCGCTGTGGGCACACTACGGCGCGGGGCACGAGGGGGTGTGCCTGCGGTTCGACCGTGACCGGCTCATCGAGTCGTTCCTTCAGCACTCTGGCCCTGCATCATTAGCCTTCCACGGGCCCGTCCGTTACCTCAGCAGCCAACACGGCCCCGCCAATGCCGGCATCGACTTGGAGCAGGTCGCAGAGTTCGGGATCGACGCGGTGTCACTGGCCTACGCCGAGGCCAACAAAGACCACCTGTTCTTCCGCAAGCACATCGACTGGAGCAGCGAGAGCGAGTACCGACTGGTCGTGCTGAACCAATCCGTCGACTACGACTACGTCGACATCCGCAGCGCTCTCACCGGCATCGTCCTGGGCCAGGCCTTCCCGCCGGAGCGCCTGCCTGACCTGCTCACGGCACTGGAGCCCTACCCGGGCATCGAGATAGAACAGATCCACTTTTTCAACCGCGGTTTGCGCCTCCTTCCCTTCGAGGGAGATGTTGCGCGGACCGTTCGGCCGGCCTCAGATGTGGAGTGGCCCGCCGCGCGCCGAAATGGATCTCTGGCCGAGCGTCTGCAGGCTTTGCGTGCGGCAGAGACCGAGGCCGAAGCCCTGACCACGGCTGGAAATCGCGTGGCCGAAAAGCACGTCAAGGCTCTGGAGGCAGGCATCGGCAAACTGGCCGACGAGCTACGCAGTTGGCCTGCCACCAAGGTGGAAACCTATCCGCAGTCCAGCGCTGTCCCGCCAGCGAACCACAAGGCCCGTCCGGGAGTCCCCGGCGAGGTAGTCCACTACCAGCATGGCTTCATGTGCGTGGTGGAGAACCTGCCCACCTACTCCCACACCCTGATGGCGGCCGCGGCAGTCCAGGTACTCGACGGCCAGCGCCTGCGTCTGCACGCCGTCGTCACGACAGAGCGCTGGCTACCGGACGGCAATCAGATCACCGAACACTGGCGCAACCGCCAGGAGTCCCCCCAGGCTCAGGCTGCACAGACTGTGTCGGCCATGCTGGACGAGCTGACCAGCCAGGTACGCACCGTCCGCCCGGCCTTCGACCAGGTGCGCGACAGCACCGCCACGGATGAGTAGGCGTCGCAGCCCCAACGGTGCCAGCACCCCCCAGCCGTGATTCCGGCAGCCCCTCGCACACCTCTCAGTAACGCCGCGCCGGTGGGAGCGACACCGCCTGGTCAGTCGCACTGCTTCAAACCCCGCTGGACGGCGAAGTGGCCCTGCTCCACGAGCAGCAACCGTGTACCTGCCGGCCCGACTGAGAGCGTGTGTCAGGCGCATCGGGATCGCCGAGGTGTCTATTCGTCCGTCGCGCTGGAACGGGGCCTCGCGTCGAGCCTGGCCCTCCCGGAAGGGGTGCGGGCCAGCCGGCAGGCCGATCTGGCGGGTACCCGGCTTCATGTCCGGCAGTGACAGGAGGCTGTCGAGTCCGGCATCGATCGGGCCTGCCTGAAAACCCCGACCATCGCCGACGGCGGCTACCAGGGCACCGGCCTGCTCATCCCGCACCGTAACCGACGAGGTCAGGCCCGCCTCGGCCCGCACCAGGAAGCAGACAACGCCATCCACCGCCGAGCGCGAGCGCGTGTGGAACACACTCTGTCGCGGCTGAAGAACGGGAAAATCCTGTAGGACTGCCGACTCAACGGCGACGGAGTTCACCAGGTTGTTGGCCCGTATCTCCGAGGCTATGAAAGCCTCCGACCGCATTGGCCTACTCGCTGATGCCGCCGCCGGTCTCCATCAGCGCCGGGACATCCCTCTCCGGACCGGTATCAGCGTCCACCACATGACCGCAACCCAAGACGACGCCCTCCCTGACGACGAGAGCTGAGAACACCGCGGCTGACTGCTTCCGATTGTGGTGAACGGAGCGTGGCTTGGACGGGCGGAGCTGCTGCACGACACGATGGACACTGTCATGCATGGCCTGTTGCCATACGCAAGTCGTCTCAACGTGCGGAGTTACCCGTGTACGACAGTGCAAGATCCGCTCTTCGGGAGCTGGAGGACGATCAGGTATTTGAGCGGGTATCACTGCATGTGCTGCGGGCCCGCTTCCCTGAGCTGCGGATCACCAGCGCAGCAGGCGACCTCGGCCGAGATGCCTTTGGCCGCCCGCTGTTCGGCAAGGACGACAAGGTCGTGCTGTGGGTGAGCCTGCAGGAGAGATGGACGAGCAAGCTGACGTCCGAGCTGGTCAAGAACCGCAAGCATGACCGTCGGGCGGAGGCGATCTACGTCACGAACCGGTCGACCACCGAGAAGGTCAAGGAGCGGTGGAGGAAGACGGCAAGCGACGACTATGGCGTTGCTCTGGAGATCTTCACGCTGCCCGAGCTGGCTACCGAGTTGGAGTCTGATGGTCTGCGGTGGGTGGCCGAGCTTGAGCTCGGTGTGCGTCCTCGAGCGCCCTACCGGTTGTCGACGTGGGCGCAGTACGTGGAGGTCCTGGCCGGGTCGGTGCCGGGGATGGCTGCGCCGGTGGTGGGGCGTGAGGCGGAGCTGCAGGCGCTCGGGGCGGCACTGACCGGGGAAGGACCGTTGTCCCGGGTAATCGTGGTGGAGGGCCCGGGCGGTGTCGGGAAGACCCGTCTGACGATCGAGGCGACCCGATCGGTGTCTGCGGTGCTTGTCGCGCCCACCGGTGTATCGCTGGAGGCCGGTGCTTTCGCGGAGGTGCCGGTCGATGATTCCTTGATCGTCTTGATCGATGATGCCGACCGCGCGCGGGATCTGAGTGGTCTAGCGGCGCTGCTGCATGATGTGCGTTTCCAACGGGTGCGTTTCGTCCTGACCGTCCGGCCCGGGCGACGGCTGGGCGTGCTGCAGCACTGGGGTATTGAGCGCTGGGCGGGTCCGGTGGTGGAGCTGCGTCCGCTGGAGCGGTCAGCCATCGACGCGCTCGTCACCGGGCGGGGTATTCGCAGTGCTGCCTTCCGGCAGAGCGTCATTGACCTGGCTCAGGGCAACCCGCTGATCGCTCACACAGCCTGCGAGGTGGGTCTTGCCGCGAACAGGTTCGACTGGCCGCGTGCTGTGGATCTGCTGCGCGCCATGGCCGAGCGCCGTCTGCCGGCCGACGACTCCGCCCACTCGCACCGTGCGACGGCGGTCGCCCTGGCGTTGCTGGGTCCCGTGGCCGGTGGAGAGGACCTTGTCTCGCTGGCGGGTGCCATTTCGACGCTTCCGCCCGAGCCGTATCGGCTTTCCGTTCTGCTCGACGAGTTGGCCGACGCGGGCCTGGCCGACGCTGCGCCGTATTCGGTGCGGCCTGCCTTGCTCGCTCCGGTGCTTCTCGCTGATGCGCTGGATCCTCGCAGCCGGGTGAGACTGGATGTGGACCGGGCGCTGAGCGTGTTGTTGGAGAGGGCCGGACTCAGCTCCGGATCGGATGCCGTGTCCTTCGATGAACACCTCGCGTTCGGCGGGGCAGGGCTGGGCCCTCAGCTGAACGCCCTCGCGCAGGCGGCTTACGACTGCGGAGATGCGGTGGCGGGAGCACGTCTGATGTCAACGGTTCGTGGTTTGCTGTCCGACGAGGCGGATTTGGACGCATGGGCGGCCGTGGTGGGTCTGGCCGGAGAAGTGGCTGTCGCGGCTCCCGGGATCCTCGCGCAGCTGTACGGGCTGCTGGTCCAGCGGTGGCCGCTGGCACCGTCGCCTCGGCGATGGGGCGAGGGCGATCCGGTGGCGCACTACCGGTACGGGCTGCAGCGTCTTGGTGAGCGGTTCGCCGAACTCGCCCAGCGCGTGGGCCTCGACACTGTGCCCAGCCCGGTGGGTGTGATGTTGGATGTGGCCTGGCTGATGGAACCGGCCCTGTCAGTCGAAGGCTCCGGCCGGCGCGATGGGGTCCTGCGGGGCATCGAGCGGTGGTGTTCAGCCCCGGCCCATACACTGCCGGAAGGATTCGATGCCCTGTTGGAGCGGCGTCGCGAAGTTCTTCGGGTCATCACCCAATGGACACGGGACCGCCGGGTGTATGCGCCGCAGGGACTGGATCCAGAGGATGCCGCAGTTCGCGGGCCTCTCAGCCTCATCCGTGTGCTGATGGCCGCGGTGCAGCCGCTGCTGCATCTGACCGTGGAGAGCACGAGTGGCAGCCCGGAATCAGCGCACACGATCACCTTGCACGCCACAGTCATGCCGGACCGGCCGCAGACCCTTGAGCTGCTGCGCGAAGCACTGGCCCTGCTCGCCCCGCTCCTGGACGAGCCCTCGCTGCGCAGTGGCGAGGGCCTGGCCGTTCTGCACACACTCGTGGCCCTGCCAGGCGATCTACGCAGCGAGGGTGCTCGGCCGTTGATGTCGGGCACTGTCATGCCGACGTATGCGGGCACGATCCTGGATACCGCCGCCGTGGAGTTCACCGCGCAGATCGCGGACCGGTGGAACTCACTGCCTTTGCCGGTCAGACGCAGCGCCGCACAAGCAGTGCTCGGGCCTGATCCACGGCCGTACACCCTCAGCGGTGCCGCAGCCACCGGGGACGAGGTGTCCGTCGCGGCACTGGCGGATACGGCGCTGGCCCGTCTTGTGGTGGTGCAGCCGCTGCACGACAAGACGCCTTGGAGTGAGGTACTGGCATCACAGCAGCATGCCTCGGCCCAGCAGTTGGGCAGCGAGATGGACCTGGTGGAGGCGCTGGAGCTGCTGGACGAAACGGCACCGAACGTCAGGGGGGTCGCAGTCAGTGCGCTCCCGGCGTTTGCGCAGGCGGTCGGAGCCGGCGCAGATGATCCGCGGCCGGCACTGGAAAGGGTAGCCCGCGGCCCACTGGCCGGTGAGGGCGCCTTGCTGGCCGGTCTCGCGCAGCGCCACCCGGACGTGGTCTGGCCCTGGCTGGAGGAGCGCGTCAGCGATCCTCGCCTGGCCGTCGCGGCACTTGCTTCCGTCGATGCCTACCCTGAGTGCGAGTTGCGTCTGCTCCCGCTGCTCCTGGAGTCCGCTTCATCAGGATCGGTGGCGGGTGATGAGGTGACAGCCCGGCTGACGGGGATCTTGAACTGGCACCTGGTGCCGTGCAGGCAGCCGCTCGCACTGCGCCTGAAGGTACTTGCCTCCTTGGCGTCGCGGTGTCCAGCCGCGGCTCTTCCCAACACCCTTCAAGTCATCGGCTTCCTGCTCCGGGAGGCAGACCATGACAGCGTCCCCGTCGACAGTGAGGTGGCTGGCCAGTTCGCCGACGCTTTGCGCCGCCGGTTGAGCGAGGCCGACCGGATCTCCGAGACGGTGCACTTCGATGAGGACACGGCCTACGGTGCCGCAGCGATCGCGTCGTCCCTCCCCGAGGAATTCGCCGCCGTCCTCGTTGAACAGCTGCTGGCCACAGATGGCCGATATGACCTTCCCAGAGCCTGGTCGCACGCGCTCGCGAGGCTCACACCGTCCGTGCGCGAGCAGCTGGTCGGCGTCGTCCTCCGGCACATGGACCAGGCCCGTCCCGAGACCGACGTCAGCCAGCGCACGGGACTGGCGGCCGCGCGGCTGCTGTCAGCTCTCGGGCGCGGAACGCAGGAGTGGGTAGGCCGCGTGCGGCAGTGGGCATCAGGATCACCGGCCCAGCGTCAACAGGCCGCTGCCGCCATCCAACACGCATGGCAGACACCGCTGTGGGCAGAAACCGTCTCAACCCTGCTCGCCACAGACATCGACGCTGCCAGCCGGGACGCAATCCTGGTGGGCATCGCTCTGCCTGGCCTGGACACCGATCTCCCCGATGAGCCAGAGCCCCGCCGCACCGCCCTGGCCCCGCTGGTGACCGATGCGAACGCGTCGGTGAGGGCCTTCGCCTTGGATGCCCTGCGCCGCCTCGACGTCATCGAGGAAGAGGACAGCAGACAGGAAGCCGACTTCAGGCGCGGATACCGCCGTTGACGCCGCGTCAGAGACTGTTGCTCGCCACGCGGCAGTCACTGCCGCGACCGCGCTCTGCGACTGTGCTGAGCCGGCACTCGATGGCGTGCCTGGCGCTCGCGGTGACGCATCCAAGCCAGCAGCACATCGCGCTTGTGCTCGGACTCCTCCGGTACAAGGGCGAGGGCGAGCAGGCCAGGTACCGCGATCCCGACGACGACCGCGATAGCTACGGCCCACCATGGGGCGCCCACCATCGTCAGCGCAGTTACTGCCGCCCCCGCGGATAGCCCCATTCACCGGGCTGAGCCCACGCGCCTTCGGGAAGCTGGTGACCGTGCTGCGGCACGAGGGTGCGGATGCCGTCCGCAAAGGTCGGCCGTGGAGCCTGTCCTTGGAGGACCGGGCACTGCTGGTCGCGGTCATCTACGCACAACACAGCGGCCACGGCTGCACTCCAGGGGGAGGAGAGACGGCCCGGCCCACAACCAGCGACGCAGCCAGCAGATTAGCGCCCCGATCACGCGCTCGGCTTAGGCGCTGTCGCCATCACCTTCCTCGCCTCGGCAAAGAAATCCATCCGCAACTGCCACTTCTGCACCGACCTCGCACGGAACTCCATCTGTTCCTCCGCGCATGCGTTCGCTGGTCGCGGGCACGCCCCGTGCCCAAGGAACATTCGCAATTCAAGGATGCCGTCAGAAGCCTTCCGAGCAGCACTTACGACGCGTTCCGGCCCGAGCAGTTCCACCGTCTCCATTGCCCTCAACATGCCGCCGAAGGGCGGGTCAACTGTCGTAGTGAAGAATTCCTCGAACTCGTCATTCTCGTAGGTTGCCGGGTCAAGCAGGATCGGCAGGTCACGCATGATGTCGAACAGTTTCGTATGGACTTCGTCCCAACTGGCGAGATACGCAATGTATGCCTCCCGCCGCTGCCCTCGAAGCCACTGCTCGTGCTCCACGTGCGCCTGATCGGTCGTCTGCTTGCGACCGACGTAGATGCCCAGGAGCGCGCCACCGACGCCAAACACACCGGCAGCGACCGCTGCCACTACCGCCCCCCATGCCTCGTTCATGCCCCCGCATCATTCCCGGACGCGCAGAGGTCCGCCAGGCTGCCCGGTCAACCGGCCGACAGGGGGACGGCGCTCACGCGGCAAGCGACGCCAAGCACACGACGTGGTCAGCGCATACCATCGCGCAGACTTTCTGGTCCGCCACCGGGGCCGTTCCACCGCCCTGCCGACGCCGCTTGAACGGCGGTATCAGCGGCGCCGCAAGGTTTCACAGCCCGTCAGGAACGAGTTCGCGCTCAAGATCCACAGCCGCCCTGGCTGGCGATCATCCCTCAAAGCGGCTACGGCCGATGTCGGCCTGTCCGAGGGGGCGAGCGCGGCCCACCCGGTCTTCTAACCTGATCGCGTGATCGACTACGACGATTCCGGCCGCCCGATGGTTCAGGTGGGAGGCTCCGGACCCGCACGCCTACTGCTCTCGGAACCGGCCCGACGGTACGAAGACGAACCAACGCTCGACTTCCTCGTCAGGGCCCACGGGCCCTGGGGGAACGTCGAGACCTCGGTGGAGACCTGGGACGGCGACGGACTCGACACCTTCCTCGCCTCACTTGCCGAAGACTTCCGCGGCTGGGAAGGAGCGCGCACCTGGCATTCCCTCAGCTACGACCTGACCCTCTCAGCGGAACACCACCCTGGTGGCCACGTCCAACTGACCTGGGGCATCCACGGCCGGGCACCCTCCGAGGAATGGCAGTTCGAGACCAACACGGTGCACGCGGCAGGGGAGGACATGCGCAACCTCACCGCCGCAATCCACACGTTCATTGCGAGCGTCGCGGAGTAGCCAGACGAGCCCCGATGCCGAGCCCCACACATGAGATGACGCCTTAAACGCCTGCACCGCCGCCGTACGGACCGCCACCGCCCCGTGCCCCTGATCCCGCGCGCTGTTCCAGGCTCGCCAGACGGTCCCCCACGCGTCGTACTGCGTGGGACCGTTCCACCGCGGCGGCCAACTGGCCGTCCCGGCGCCATGTCTGTCCGGCGTCCGCCACCGTGCCACAGGTCGTCGACGCCCTGCTGGGCCGGGACACTTCCACTTACAGGGGTGTCGTCACGGGCAGGGAGCAGACGGGCACGGCTTCCGCATACGCAAGACAGCAGGCACCGTGGGGCGCCGCCCCCTACGTGCAGGAGGGACCATCCCCGCGCGTGCGGGGAGCTTCTTCCGCGACTGCGCGGTGCACGACTTCGACATCGTGCGCTGGGTCACTGGCCGCGAGGTGGTCGAGGTGTACGCGGCCGGCGGCAACCGGGGGGCCGAGTACATCGCCGAGGCGGGCGACGTCGACACCGCGTCGGCGATCCTCACCCTCGACGAACGGCACCCTCGCGCTGGTGTCCAACTCGCGCCACAACGCCCGCGGTTACGACGTCCGCCTGGAACTGCACGGCATGCGCGACAGCATCGCCGTGGGCCTGGAGGACAAACTCCCCCTGCGCTCGGTGGAACCCGGTGCCACCTTCCCCGCGGGCACCCTGCACGACTTCTTCATGGACCGCTTCGCCCCCGCCTACCGCGCCGAACTGACCGCCTTCACCGAGGTCGTCGCGGGCCGCGCCACCTCCCCGTGCACCGT
Organism: Streptomyces sp. RPA4-2; assembly: GCF_012273515.2. Taxonomy (NCBI): domain Bacteria; kingdom Bacillati; phylum Actinomycetota; class Actinomycetes; order Kitasatosporales; family Streptomycetaceae; genus Streptomyces; species Streptomyces sp. RPA4-2. The sequence goes on along the minus strand of NZ_CP050975.2, from coordinate 8,747,466 downwards.
CGCCGACGCGATCGAGGCGAGCTGGATCGCGGAAGCGTGCGCACTGTCCCTGGCCAAGCGCCGCGCGGTGCGGGTGGAAGAGGTGCGACGGGGCCGAGCCGGTCCGGCGGGGCGCTGGCGCTGGTGTGTGCGGCTGGCATCCGCCGGCCCGGAACAGCAGCCGTGGAAAGCTCGTGTGGTGTGAACCGCCCGCCGTTCGACAGGGGTTCGCTCACTCTCTGAACATCCCCGACAACGGATCGGCCCACCGGCCGGACCCGGCCGCCAGCACACGCCCGGCCGGCCAGCAGTCGCGCAGCGAGGCGCGGTGCGCTCGGGCGAATGGGCGGCCGCGTACGGCTCGGCACCGCGTACTGCGCAGTGCGTGGCAGGGTGCCCGCCGGCGTCGTGACATCGGCCATGAGAGCGCGCCGCGCTGAACAGGGCATCTGTATGACGGCCGGCCTCGGAGAGCCTGGCCGTCGTAGAGGTGAAGGAAGCCGGGGCGGCGGTCACGGACCGCTTCGTTCAGTGTCCAGACAGCCGTTGCGGCGTCGAAGCTACTCGCAACCGGGGACAGAGAACAGGCACTTCGAGGTGAAGCGGTCGTTGCCCGCGACCAGCTCCTGCGTGATCAGCTGGTTCCTCTCGTCGTTGACCTCATCGATCTCGTGCTTCAGTTCGACGATCCGCAATCGCAGGCTTGCGTTCTCATCCCTTGTGTCGTCCAGGGCCTTTGCATAACTGGCGATCCGCAGGGCGGTCACGGCTACTCGACGGTCCACGGCGTACTCGAGCTGCTCCACGGCCCGCTCGCGCGCCCGCATGTCCGACTCCAACCGTCGCCGCTCTTCAGCGACCTCACTGAGGTCCCGCCGAGTCCGTGCCTCGGAGACCACCAGCAGCGAACGCATGGTCGCGGCCAGGAAGCCGACCGCGCCGGCGGACAGGAACCCGGTTCCTCCTGCGGCCAATTCCCAGGTGTGGCGGAAGACGCCCTCGGCGACCAGTATTCCGCCGGCGGTGCAGCCCGCAGTGGACGCGATCACCAGTCTGTACGCCACTTCGTCCTACCCCCTAGCCACGGCTCCCCGGCCCTCCGCTGCGTCCGTCTCTTTTTGCAGCTGGATGGCGTGGAAGATGCCTCCGAGGAGCATCGAGCGGATTTTGGGATCGGAGATCCCCCATGCGTCGGCCGCGTCTTCCGGGGTAAGTGTTGATGAGGGTACCGCCCGAATTGACGGTTCGGGCCCGTGTTCTGAAGGAAGCGCACCACTTTCAACCAACATTTCCCGTGGATCTACGCGGAGGATCTTCGCCCACTTCGTGACTTGCTGCGGAAGGGGAAGAGTCTCGCCATCGAGGGTCCGCGAGATCGTCGTGGGTTTCGTGTCGAGCAGGCGGGCCAGCTCGGCCCGGCCTCCCTTGTAGGGCCTCACGTCGAAGCCGGCCTCGATCGCTTTCCGTGTGAGGTAGGTGCCGAAGGCCTTGACGCGAGCTTTCCGCTCCTCGCGTGTCTCCTGGTGGGGATCTTCCATGCTGCGCATGTTCGGAGAGTAGCGCGCATGCGAGCTACCTAGACAGAAGTCTCACGCATGCGTTTTCGCAGGTCAGGAACTCAACACTCGTTTACCCAGGCCAGACAGGGCAGCCCCGACCCCCTCCGCGTCGAAAAAAGTTTCATGCGACATAAGTGAATAAGTTGCGCGCATGCGAGTTATTTGATTAACTCTCACACGCGCGAGTGAAGTCGCACTCGCGAGAGTTGCTGCCTCGAGGGAGACCCCCATCCATGCTCCGCCTTGACATGGCCGTGCTCATCACGCGGGCCGAAGATCTCGGGGACGACGACATCGCCGGCATCGCCGCGCGATCGGGGGCGGTAAATGCGCCCTCCACCACCTCGAACCAGAAGGCACCGAACCGAGCCTCGGCAGCCTCTGGGCCTTCCGGAACGTCTACGGCTGCTCCATCGAGGGCCCCGCCGACGACGGAAGCAGGCGGCTGCAGACGCCGCCGGCCCTCCCTGCCCACAGGCGCGGGTCCGCCCGCCACTGCCGTTCCAAGGGCGCGCCCTGAGGCACGGAGGTCGCCCCGAGGTCGGGCCCCGGCCGGAAGCAACCCTAGCGACGCCGGCCCACCGCAGTTCATCCACTCATGAACGGAGCAGGACTTGACGGCAGAGTCTCACGGAGTCTCATCCGGTGGCGACATGGGGGAACCGGACCTCGTCGCCCGTGCCCAGCAGGGCGACCCGGACGCCTTCGCCGAGCTGTACCGGCAGCACCACCGCGCGATTCTCGGATTCGTTTACAAACGCGTCGGGAGAAACCGGGCGCTGGCCGAAGACATCACGGGCGAAGTGTTCCTTCGCGCCTTGTCCTGGTTGCGCACAGGCACATTCTCCTGGCGCGGAGCCGGGTTCGGCGGCTGGCTGTGCGTCATCGCCCGAAACAAGATTGCCGACTACTTCAAGAGCGCTCAGCGCCGCGAATTCCCCGTCTACGACATGCGAGATCACGACGCGGCGGTCGACAGCCCCGAGGAAACCGTACTGGACCACATGGAACATGACCTGGTCCGGCAGGCACTCGCCCGACTGCTGCCACCTCAACGCCAGGTTCTCGAGCTGCGCTACCTGCAGGATCACTCGGTGGCCGAAGCCGCCCTCGCGATAGAACGCAACACTGGCGCGCTCAAGACGCTCCAGTATCGGGCCGTTCAGTCACTCCGTGCCGTCTACGAGGAGGGCCCAGCGTGACAACCATTCTCGACATCCCGACCACGACGGAACGAGAGCTGGCTGAGCGGCTGCAGAGACTGGCCGCGAAATTCATCGTCGACCTGGACAGACAAGGACGGCTGGTGGAGCCTGGCGGAGCGGAGGCCCTCAAGCGCCTGCGCGCGCAATTCGAGGCACGGCGCAGCCATACGGCGATCTATCAGGCGGCCGTCGAGACCATCGTCGACGACTGCAGCTACCCCCGTGCCGTGGCCATGCAGATCGCGGACGTCCTGCACCTCAGAGGCCTCCTGGCCGAGGACGACGGTCCTGAGCCCCAGCACGACCGCGAACCGGGCCCTGCGCCCCTTGCACCGGATGCAGCCGGCGCCCGGGTCGTGCACCGCATCAAATCGCCAAACACGTCGCACGAACACGCGCCGGCGCCGGAGCTCGTCGAAGACCAGCTGCCGCAGATGCGCCCCTCCGCCGCCATCGCCGCCGACGAGGCGACCGTGGTCGAGCCGGCCGCAGAATCCCCGGCGGAGTGGTCTGAGGAGTACGCGCGCGCTGTCACGGTCGCGGCCAAGCTGCAGTCCGACCATGCGACGCGCCCGGAGCTGTCAGCCGTAGCGGCCCATCGGGACTGCGTCAGCGTCGCAATCAAAGCCACCTCGCTCGACGACTGGGGGTACTGGTTGACGGCGATCGGCACGCCTGTCGCTGTCACGAGCCACCAGGCGGGATACGCGCAGCTCGCTGTCGGAACCGTCGAGGGGGTAGAGGTTCACCTCACCGCTCACGAAGTTCCGCGGCTGCTCCAGGAGGCGGCCGATGCCACAGGCGAGCCCTTCATGCTGTGGGGGCGGGTCTACGACCTCACCCGCGGATACCGCGACCGGTTCGACAACTTCTGGGTCTACCTCGGCCAGCGGCAGGAGAGCGGGATGCCGCTGCTGTGCCTACGGGGCACAGACGGACCGATGTACCCGCTCGGATCGATCATCGTGAGCAACGGACCGCTCAGTCTTGTCGAGATGCCTGCCATCGGCCCTACGGCCAACGTGGCTGGAGACGAGGCATGAACCTCACCAGGGACATATGCCTTGGCCGGCCGAACGACCTCCCAGCGGGCCGACCGCCGCACAACCGGTCTCCCGACCGACCAAGTGCGCAACAGGCGCTGCGCACAGTTTCGACAAGTCTCGGACAAGGCAGTCACGCCCGGCGGTGCGCATCAACCGCGCACCGCCGTACGACACGCATGTCGAAAAGTCGTGTACGCGCCGGGAGTCCGCACTGTCGGTCGCATGAGTAGATCATTCACAGCCGGCCGAGAACTGGTGGTGCCCGTGCATTCTCGTTGACCGTGGCGTCGTTCCTGGCGGGCGCGGCGATGTCACCGGGAGGGCACAGTCGGCCTGGTCACTAGTGTGGAAAGCGGCGCGGTGGGCGAGTGACCATGGATTCTCGGAACTCGGCGATCCGCGAGTGGACTTGGCGCATCAGGTGGGTGTCCTCGATCCGATCCAGGTAGAGGCAGCGGGCTGCCAGGCCCGGGAGGTCGAAGGCGAAGTACAGGGACATCAGCGGGTTGACGAACAACTCGCTGCCCCGGGTTCGGTCAGTGAACCGGACATCGCCGAACGAGCCGCGGACGGCTGCCGCGATGGAACCATTCACGATGCTGGGGTGCTCCGGGGTGTGGTGCTGGGCGTGCGTCACCGCGTCAAGGTAGAGAGCGCCCTCACGGGTGGCGCGCGGTATCGAGAACGCACCGAGGTACGCGCCGTCGCGCTCCAGCGCGGCGATATTCTCCAGTACCTGCACATGGTTCACACCGTGGTACGCGTCTACGCCGAAGCCGACCGACACGACGAGCCGGGTCGGTATGCCGTCCAGCGCGGCCAGCGCCGCCACGCTCGTCAGGTCCTCCTCCGGAGTGCCGAGCCCGGCTTCATCGCCGCGCATCAAGATGTCCGTACCGCCGTCGACCAGCACCACTGCGTCGATGCGGTGCAGCTCGATCAGTGCTTGGTAGGCGGCGCGCAGCGGGCGTACCCCGGTCTGCGGGAAGGCGTACACAGTGGACGGGTAGCCGTGCTGGCGCAGCCACTGGGCGAGGGTCCGCTCCGGGAAATAGCCCTGGTGCAGAGCGGAGTCGGGAGTGACGGCGGCCAGGTCGGGGGCGACCCAGTCGTCGATCGGGAGACCGGCGAGTGCGCTGAAGGAGAGGTTCGCGAGATATACCTGCTTGCCCTGGTGCAGGAGGGAGAGCGCCAACGGCAGGCCGGAGTAGATGTCGAAGCCGCCACCCGCGCCCGCGACGAGGATCCGTTCGGCATCGGCGAGCCGGGTGAAGAGTGGGTTGGAGTGGAGGGACGTCATGACGATCATTGTCCGGGGACCCGGCCCCGGGCGCCTCCGGGTTCTCGACGCGGCGGCGGAGCCACGGAGTTACCGGATGCCGCGGGGCGAAAGTGCCGGGAAGAGGTCGATCTGCCCGATGCGAAGGGCCCAGTTCCGTGGGTCGGGACTGGGCTCGCTGCTGCAGGTACCCGGCCTGTGGCTTTGTCCCTTTTGCTGTGGTTCACGGCCAGGAGGAACGCGCCGGGCCGGGCTTGGGCCCGCGGGCTGTCAAAGACGGCTCCGGCGTCGTGATCACACCAGCCACATCAAGATCATCTTGTCCCTGACCGACAGTTCCGGGACAAGGCTTGGGGATTGCTCAGCCGGAGAGGCGGTAGGCCGTGGAGGTGTCGACACCGAGGGCAGCGAGCAGGTCGAGGGCGGCGGCCAGGGGCGGGGCTCCGGCCAGGCGGGCGGCGGCAAGGTGGGTGGGGAGGCGGTCAGCGGCGATCAGGGCTGTCCACTGGGTGGCGGAGAGGGCGAGGTAGCGAAGGCCGGGGAGGTCGGCCAGCAACGCCAAGTCCGGCGTGGGGCAACGAGACAGGTCGAGGGCACGCAGCGCGGGGAGGGTGCGCAGCGGGGCGAGGTCGATCAGTGTCTCGGAGCCGACGGCGAGTGAGGCGAGGTGCGGGTGGCGGGCGAGTGGGGTGAGGTCGGCCTCGGGGGTGAGGTCGATGGCCAGGTCCTCGACGGGGAGTGCTGCGATTGGGGACAGGTCGGTGGTGGCGCAGCGGTTGAGGTGCAGGCGCCGCAGGTGCGGGGTGGCGGAGAGCGGGGTGAGGTCGACGGCTGAGGGGGCGTCGTTGAGGTGGATCGCCTGGACGCTCGGTGAGAGCGGTTCTTCCAGGGTTGAGATCACCAGCTGGCGCGTGTTGTCTCCGGTCTGCTGTGGGGCGTGCGGATCGGGCTGGCCCAGGGCCTGGCCGAGCCAGGCGGTGACGGAGGAAGCGACGTAGCGGGGGCCGTCGTTGAAGTCGCGGCCGACCTCGATCACCTGGCCGGGGCGGCCGTGCGCGGCGGGCGCGAGGTCCACGGCGAAGTAGTTGCCGTCGAACCAGGTGGCGAAGGGGAGCCAGCCTGGATGCCCTGAGCAACGGCGCACCGTGTTCGGCGGGTCGGCGTCGAAGATTACCTGGTGCCAGCCGAGCTCCCAGCCGAACCAGGTCGGGACTTGGATGTAGTCGTCGTGCTCGGCCAGGGCCCCGTCGAGCGGAAGCCAGCAGTACCCGGCCAGCGCCTCGCTACCGCCGTCCCCGTCTGCCTCCAGGTAGAGCGCTCGCAGGTCCGGGGGCAGCGGCCGGCCGAGGTGGCGTTCGGCGGCGGCGAGCTGAGCCTCGGTGACGGGCGCCGACATCTCCGGTTTCGTGCCGACGTCTTCGGCGTGCTGCCTGAGCACGGCCTGCAGACGCTCGACCGCCTCCGCCGGGTCTCCGGCCTGGCGCAGCTCGGACGGTTGTGGGCCGTCGGTCGCTCCCGGTTCGGACGGTTGGAAGCCGGGGTCGACGGTCAGTGTCCAACCGTCCTGAGGGCCGGCGCCGGGCCGCAGATCATCCCGGAACACCACCAGCTCGAAGGCGCCCGACGGGCGGCAGGTCAACTCCAGGACGATGGCCTCCCAGCCGTGGCTGTCACGGAACCAGGACACCAGTGAGGCGAGGCTCTCGTGCGGGAACGGCATCCCGGAGAAGAAGCCCGGACGGCTGGGCACCACGTACCCGCCGCCGGACAGGCCGACGCTCGACCGGCTTCCGTGCCCCCGCAGCACACACTCCGTCCAGCCCTCCGGTGCCTGGGCCACGACCTCCGCCGTGATCTCCCGCGCCGCCTGTTCCACCGCCAGGTCCATTCCCGCCCTCTCGTCCGCACTGTTCGGACGAGCATGTCAGCAGACTGTGACAGAGCGACCGGCCGCCAGCACCGACGAGTCACTGCTGCCGCCCCCGAACATCCACGGCACCGCCCTGAGACGAGGTGGAAGACGAGCAGGATCAGCGGGTGCGTCGCACCCGAGTGGGCCGCGTTCTGCGGTATGCCGCCCATCTCCTCCCGCCGCCGGCCAGCGGACCGGCTGGTTCACCGTGCCCGTCGGTGACGCGGCATCACTTGTCGGTCAGTTCAGGGACCTCGGTCTTGGCGAGGTCACCGTGGTGCACGGCTGACCCGGTCCCGACCAGGGCCGGCGAGCGGCGTGGCGGGCGGCGCGAGCAGCGTCGGTCGCCGCTGCCGCGAGTACGCCGAGCCCGGCCGCCGCAGTTGCGGCGGTGAAAGCCGTCCCGGAGCCGTGGCGGTCCAGCAGGGCGCCGGCGAGTGCTGAGCCCAGGGAGGAGCCCAGGTTGTGCACCGACGGCCCGGTGAAGACCCTTGTCGGCCTGGCGCTGGCTCCCGAGCACCGGCGCGGACACGGCGCCGTATACGGCGCACTGAACCGGGCCCGCCTGGACGTCGAACGGCTGCAGACCAAGCTGGCCAGCCTGCCGCTCGCGGGCCCGGCGGGCGCTCGCGTACGCGCAGGTGTCACGCCTGGGCGCGGGCTTTGCGGGTGAGGCCCGCCGAGTTGCGGTGGCCGCTCGCGATGTCCGAAACGCGCTGGGGAGTGACGTCCAAGTACGGGGCCAGATCGTTCCGGTCGTACGGAGCGTCGAGGAGAGCACGGACCGTGAGTTGCCTCTCCTGACGGCCTACCGGCGTAGCCGGCAGGCCGTCATGCACGATCCCGGTTAGGGGTGCAGCGTAGAGGTGTACTGGCTCCTGCTATCCGACACGAAACCGTTGTCGTAGGCGCCCTTGGGGGTGAGCATCGAGTAGGCGGTGACCATTGGCTCGAAGTGCCACAGGCCCGTGTATGCAGTCTTGCCGAAGGTGACACGGACGTAGACGTGCCCGACCTTGCCAGGGGCGAGCTTCACGGTGGAGTTGTTGGGGAGGTCGAAGCCCAGGAGCCCGTTGGGCTGTGTGTAGCTGGGCTTCTCCCAGCGGTGGCGCACGGGGTTCCACCAGGTCGCCGTGATGCCTCTGAGCTGCTTCTCGCCCGGAGCGGAGTAGGTCCACAAGGACAGGCCGTAGCCGAGCGGAACCATCGTGTCCGGTGTCTTCTGCGTGTAATACATGGTGAGGTAGACGGTGTTACCCCGGCGGTAGGACTTGTGTATGCCGCTACCCCACTCCTTCATGGTCCCAATCTGATGGACCGCCTTCGTGTGAGCACCCAATGGCTCTGCGGACGCCGCGCCCGCACCCAACGGAAGCAGTCCCGCAACCACGGCAGCTGCGGCCGCAACCGCACGCATACGCATTCTCATGCCATCCCCTCCTACTGTCCTGCCGGCTGCGCATAGTAATGCACCATCGAGTAGCGGCCGGCACGCCTTAGTTAACGGCTCCAGTCCGCACCGTGAGCGTTCCGGGTCCAGGCGGTAGTCGATCCAGACGACAGGGGCATGCTGGCCGTCGCACTCGCCCGCTCCGCAGTCGACGCCGGAGACCCGATGGGTCGTCGAGCGCACCTTGTGCGCCACGAGGCGCTCTGTTTGTATCCCCGGCTTAGCCGGGAGGAACTCGGAAGGAGGTTTCTGGGCCTGATGACTTACCTGGATCCGAAAGGTGAAGGGGACAACAGCATGTCAGGAAACCAGTGACCGGGCTCAGTTGTCGGAGACGGTGTGCTGGGAGGCCCGCGCGATATGGCGAAGACTGGATTGTTTGAAGCCCAATCTCCAGAAGATGCAAGTTCTCATCCGCCGGAAGGACAGCTGAAACCGGCGCCGCACCCTGTACGGGGTTCGATCGTGCCCCCGTGCACCTCCGGAGTGCGGAGCGATGCCCAGTGACGTTTTCTCAGCGAGATAGTCTGCGCGAAGCGGCGTGAATCGTCTTGCGGATGGGCAGGCCAGAGGAGCTGGCCCGGATGCAGACGGCGTAAAGCCCCCTGGTAGGACAGGTCTCACCACAAGATCATGTCCGTAACCACCAGAGGCTTCACGTTGGTCACGTATGTTGCCACGCTCGATGTCCCGCGCCATGTCGTGGACTACCTGTCTCGACTACTGGCCGCACATCGGCGGCGGATCGGTACTCGGCGCGGTAGTCGGGCGCTTGGACCGTTTCGCCAGGCGGTGCTGGTCCTGCGCTGGTTCCGCGAGCATGGCTGCGTGCACTGCTTGGCCCGCGACGCTGGCGTTTCCCAGGCCACCGGCTACCGCTACCTGCACGAAGGCATCCACGTCCTGGCCGAACAAGCCCCGGAGCTGCACGAGGTACTGGAGCACTGCCGACGCGAGGGCATGACCCACGTCATCCTCGACGGCACGCTGATCGAATCCGACCGCCTCGCGGGCACTCGCGACAACGGCAACGATCTATGGTTCAGCCAGAGACACAAGGCGTTCGGCGGCAACGTGCAGTTCCTCTCCGCCCCGGACGGCACCCCGTTGTGGGTCTCCGATGTCGAACCCGGCTCCACTCCTGACATCACGGCCGCCCGACTCCACGCCCTGCCCGCGCTGTACAAGGCCGCGGCCGACGGGCTGCCCACCCTCGCCGACAAGGGCTACATCGGCGCAGGAATCGGCATCATCGTCCCGACCCGGCGCCCGAAGGCCCGCTCCGAGCAGGCACTGCACGCGAACACGCGCACCACAAATAACCTGATCAGAGGCATACGAGCCCTCGGCGAACGCGCAGCCGCCGAACTCAAGCAACGCTGGCGCGCTCTGCAGTACGTCACTGAGGCTTTTCCATCATCGGTCTGAGCTGGCCAAATGCAGGGTGAGGACGGCCTGGACGAGGCAGGTGATCCGGGTGGTCGAGCACCGGAGCTTGCGAAGAAGCCGCCAAGACTTGAGGGTGGCCACTGCCTGCTCGACGAGGGCGCGGATCTTCGCGTGAGACCGGTTCACCGCCTGCTGACCAGTGGAAAGGGCCTCCCACCGCCCCCAGCACGGGGTACGGACCGTGCCGCCGGCACCCCGGTAGCCCTTGTCGGCCCAGCACGTGATGCCGGCCCCGGCGAGGGCGTCGACGATGCCGTGTTCGCGAGCCGCGCGGACGTCGTGGACGGCGCCGGGCAAGGCTGGTGACGCCCACAACAGCCGGCCGAAGGGATCGGCGAGGACCTGCACGTTCATCCCGTGCCTCTTGTGCTTCCCCGAGTAGTAGGGCCGGTCCGCGGCGATCCGGTCGATCGGCAGCAGGGTCCCGTCCAGCAGCACGAACGCCTTCGACGATGCTGTCCGGACCGCCTCTGCAAGGGTCGGCGCGAGAGCGGCCAAGACCTCGACGGCCTCGGTGATGTACCGGTACGCGGTCGTGGTCCCAATGCCGAACCCGGCCGCGAGCTGGGCATACGGGTGGCCGTTGCGGAGATGGGCGAGCGTGAGCAGGGCCTGCCGGCCGACGCTCAGGCGCCGCCAGCGGGTACCGAGATCCCTGCGGCGCTGACGGAGCTTGGCGGACAGGAAGCGCAGGGCAGAACCGGACACGTCCACGCCGGACGGGTAGACAAGCACATGAAGCCTCTGGTGGAGACGGATTTCTTGGTCGAAAACCCATCTACCAGGGGCCTCACCGGTCTGTCAGCCCAACTGCTCGCCTCACCGGTCAGGTTGACAAGACATCAGTGCTCCCCGTGCATGTGACGCTCATAGAATCCCAGCATGCCCTCCCCGATAGCCCGACGCCCCTTGCTAATTGCCCTGCTGGTCGTGGGACTGGCCGCATTCGGCTACTACGCTCTGCAGCCCGTACGGGAAGCTTGCACGCTTTCCTCCGAACCGTATGGCTCCACCTTCACCCCAAACAGCTCCCACACCTCCGGCAGCGGCAGGTGCGGCGAAGAGCGCACGCGCTTCATGGTCTGGCTTGAGGGATAGGCGCACCCATCGGATGAGATCGACCACCCTTGGGAAGCCGATGCAAGCCGCTGCCTGGCAGCCGCTGCGTTGGCCCGATGGCGGGTCAGCCCTGTTCAGCCGCGGTTTTGAAGGCGGCCTGCCACTCGATGCGAGCAGTACGGGGCAGGCTCACTGATCAGGTTGGAAAGGGCTCACTGTCAGCCCCAGCCGGATCGGTGACATCGCCCGCGCCTCCCTCGCACTCAACCGAATCTGGAAGTGATCACCGCTGAGACAACGTCAGTGAGCTCTGGGAGCTGGCGTAATTCGGGGCGCCCGGCGCGGCAAGGAGCTTATGCTCCTCAGCCATGCCTACCAACGCAGAGATAATCGGTCTGGCCCTGGACCGGATCACGTCCGGATACGTCTTCCCCCAGCGAGTCGTGGAGATCGAGGGTGCGATCCGGAGTCAGCTCGCTGCTGGGGCGTACGACACGCTGAACGGCCTCGCGCTCTGCGAGGCCGTGACCGCCCACCTGCAGGAGGTCTGCCCAGACAAGCATCTGAGACTGCTCTGGCAGGACGAGCCGCAGTCCACGGATCCGGCGGACGAGGACGAAGGCCGAGCGGCCTTCCTCGCAATGCTGAGGGCTGCGAACCAGGGCATCCACCGCTTCGAGCACCTCGAGGGCAACATCGGCCATCTCGACATCCGGCGGATCGCCGACGCCGGCGACGGCGCCCGCGCGATCGGTGCGGCCATGGAACTGGTCGCCCACACCAGTGCGCTCATCCTCGATCTGCGTGAGTGCCGCGGTGGCTCACCTGAGGGCGCCGCCATGTGGTGTAGCTATTTCTTCCCTGACGACCAGGTGCACCTCAACGACATCTACGAGCGCTCCACCGGCTCCACCCGGCAGTACTGGACCGCCTCGCACCTGCCCGCGCCGCGCTACCTCGACCGCCCCGTGTACGTACTCACCAGTGCCATCACGTTCTCGGGAGGGGAGGACGTGGCGTACACCCTGCAGGCGCACGGGCGGGCCGTTCTCGTCGGCGAGACGACCCGGGGTGGTGCTCACCCGACCGCCCGGCACCCGGTGACGGAACACATCACAGTCACCGTACCGACCGCCCGGACGATCAGCACCGTCACTAGGACCAACTGGGAGGGCGTGGGCGTGGTGCCGGACCTCGCCGCCCCCTCAGATCAGGCGCTCGAGGCGGCACACAAGGACGCACTGCGGCGCGCTGCGTAGCTGTCCCGAGCAACCGTCAATCGGGGTGCTGCGCTCGGCATTTCGTTGAGAAGACCTCAGTGAGGGCATTCAAGGAGATGAGTGGGACGCCTAAGTCGCGCTAGAACGTACAGACAGAGACGAACGTGGGATCGCCTACGGGACGCGAGTCCTAGGGCGACGGAGGCCCCGTAGTAGTCGCCGGATTAACGACCGGCCAGGGAGGACGGGAAAGCCGTCCACAGGGCGAAGGGGGCCAGGTGACTCGGACACACCAGACCCGGGAGGTATGCGAAATGCAGATCGCCGCAACGGAGCTGGGTGTCCTGCGCGAGCAGGCTGAACCGCACGCCGTAGTCACTGGAGAGCCGGATGACGGGAAACCGTCATGTCCGGTTCGGCGGGAGGCCGCGCGGAACAGGACCTGCCCCGGCAGGCACCTCACCGCGCGGCCGACCCATCCGCCTGGCTCCAGCACGCAGCACCTCGACCGCAACGCCCAGTTCCGATACCTCAATGAACATGCACGAGACCACAGAGACGCCGGTGACCCGGTGATCAGTGTGGACAGCAAGAAGAAGGAGCTGATCGGCGAGCGAGTCCCACTCGCTCCAAGGTGTGGTTGAGCCGTGTGGTGAACCGTGCGTAGGGGACGGTCAACCGGGAGAACGGCTCGGCGAACGTCCGGCGCAGACAGTCCGCCGAGCCGCAGATGAAGCGCCGGACCGTCAGCCGGATCACGAAGCCCTGCTCGGCGAGGGGAAGGTCCTTCAGCCTGCGCTGGTAACGGTCGTGGACTCGTTCCGAGAAGCGCCCGCAGTCCGGACACGCGGCCCCGGCCGCGCGGCCTCTCGCCACCACTTCGACCGTGCCGAACGCGGCCGTAACCGCCTCGATATCCACATCGTCAATCCCGTCGAACACCAGCGAGTCCCAGAACGGTGCATCGGTCTGCATGACCAGCACCATCACGGTCCACAACCGACCGCAGCAGCGGCCGGCAGACACCTGAGGGAGCGTCAATTACGAGCGTCGGATGACAAGGCGTACGCGGTCTCACGCGAACCCGTCTCCTCACAATCGAACATCGAGGTGACCCTCCGCGACCGCTCCCCAAGATCTGTGCCAGAACCGACGGTTGACACCATTTGTAGGTCAGTTCTGACTCCACCCGGTGCCTGGGGGACCCGATTTGTAGGTGAGAAATGACTCCACCTGGCGGGCCCGCTGCGACGGATTGAGCCCGTGCCGGGTCAGGGGCAACTGGACCGACTACATCTCCAGCCGCAAAGACCCCTGAGACCTGCTCAGCTGCGTCGTGACCTGTCCGCATGGAGCGCCCGGCGGAGCGCCTCCAAGGGGTACGGGGTCTCCCTGTTATCGTCCTGGATCTTGCTGTAGAAGTCCGTCATCACTGCGGCGAGCGGTGCATGGCGGGAGAGGATCGCCCTGGCCTTTTGCGGTCCGTCCGGCGGATCCTCCCCTTCCGCGCATGCGCGGATAAGTGCCTCGCGTTCTTTCCGCTCGTAGCCGTATAGAGCTGTGATCAGCCTGTTCACCAGCCAGCTGCGCGTGTAGCAGCGATCGTAGGTCCTGTGCAGTTCGAAGAAGCTGGTCTCGGACGCGGACAGATCGAAGTGGGAGGAGATGGCGAGGCCGTAGTCGGCGAAGTAAAGGCGTCGGCCGTCGACCAGGATGTTCTGAAAATGGGCGTCGAAGTGCAGAAGCCCGCGAGCGTTCATGAAGGACGTGCCAGCCTCCAACTCGCCCTCCACCAGGGAACAAGCCCGGTCGGCAGACTCTTCACCAGCCTGCACCTGCTCGGCAAGCCACTCGTCGAGCGTCTGAGGGATGTACTCCAGGAACAGCGCGAGACTCGCAGAGGACTGCTCAAGGGCCTCGATACGACGGCGTACCTCCGGCCTGCCTCCCCAATAGGCCACGACCCGCTCCACGTCCGCGAGTTCCTCGGGAAGCACGGCCGTGTCCGGCAGCACGCGCCAGTGGTACATCATCGGGAACCCTTGGTACTGCCCTCCGAGCACCCAGTTCGTCGTCATGGTGTGAACGGCGAGCTCCCGCCACGCCCCGAAACCAGGCCCCCCACCGACGCCGTACTGGCAGAAGGTGGGAATCCCGAACAGGTTGGCCGTGGACCGTACATGCTCCGGCAGCAACTCCATATCCGTGAGCGGCACCCGCTTCACGAAGACCGGCTTCCCGTCAACCTCCAGCAGCGCAGACCTCCCGCCGATACCGGAGCCAAGCGGCACCGCGGCGTCCACGAGCTCGCCCAGCCGGCGATCACTTCGCAGGGCGAGGGAGGTGGAGACTGTGCTGTAGGCGGCCAAGCGCGCGTCTTCTGACATATCGGGATGCTCGACCGCCACCTGCATCGGAATGCCGACCTCGTTTCCACCATGCACGCGAGTGCCCACCAGCTGCTGCCTCTGCACTGTAGATGGAGGTCGATGAGGTGATCAGCGGAGTCGACGGACTGGGCAGGTTGGAGGGCAGCCCCACCACCTCTCGAAGGATGCGGAGATCAGGCTCAGCTGAAGCGATTCGACGCCTGACCGCTCGGTTCTGCCCGGCAAGTCGAGGACTGGAGAAGGTCGCCGACGCGCCCGGCCCCGTAGGGCGGCGCCGTCTTCTTCAGCCCGCGGCGACCGCGGCGGCCTGCTGTTCGGCGCGGGCGCGGGTGGCGGCCAGACGGTAGGAGTCGGTGCCGGTCTCGATGATGTTGCCGCCGAACGTCAACCGGTCCACGATCGCCGCGCAGAGCCTTGGATCAGTGAACGTCTTGGTCCACCCTCCGAAGGATTCATTGGAAGCTATCGCCACAGAATTCTTTTCCTCACGCACCGTCAATACCTGGAACAGCAGCTCCGCCCCGCGACGATCAAGCTCCATATACCCCAATTCGTCGATCTATGCGGATATCCACATAGATTGACGAGGTCGGATACATCCCGTTCGACCAGGACGCCGCGAACCTGTTCTTCCAGCTCATCGCGTCGCGCTATGAACAGGGCTCGGTGATGGTGACCTCGAACCTGCCCTTCGGGAAAGCGCACATGTTCCGGCGAACCTGTGCCAGGCAGCGCCGAAACTTCACAGGTTCCGGTGGCGCCTCGGATACTGCATGATCGACCCGTGCTGATCGAACTGGTGAAGGTCGCGAGGTTTCCCGGAACCTCCTGGCTGGCCGATGTCCGAACCTCGTTCGGTCACACGGCAGTCCGGTGGTGCGGGGACCGGGCCGCAGAGCCTGGCGAGTACCACGTCGAGTGGACTATCGACGAGGACATCGTCTGGGGGCGGAACGTCAAGCCAGCTGCCGGTATCGGCCCTGGGCTCCGGACTGGCGGGCACTGCGTCGTGCTGCGGGGCCGGCTGAGCCTCACAGAGGACGGTGCCGCCCTGCTGGACCTGGACGGCACCACTATCCTGTTGGACCTTGCCGATCAGGTGCCCGAAGGTGTTGCCGGCACCTGGGTCGAGCTCTTCATCGAGCGCGAGAAGATCGCTCTCTACCCCTACGAACTCTGACCAGAGGTCAGTCCTTGGTCGTCTCCCACCCTGACAAGCGGGTCTCGTCGACGCGATCAGACAGATAGATAGATCATGGTGGCCTCGGGATCCATGCCGAACGCGGCAGCGACGAGTTTGGGGTCCATGGTGTTGACCAGGTCGAGCAGTCGAGTGCAGCGGATCATTCGGGGCGGGAAGCCGCAGGCGTCGAGGACGTGACTGACATAGGCGGTGGACGCCGGGCCCCGGCCGGACTTCGTCTGGCGGGTGACCATGACGTGGGGATTGTCTGTCCGCTGGGCTTCGCGGTGAGCCAGACAGCGTTCCAGCACTGCCCATGACGCCGGATCCAAGGGAACCGGATGCGGACGGTTGCCGAGCCGGGTAGTCCGGGCGTGAGGGTCGAGGTCAGCGGTCTGCAGCATCTTGACTTCGCGGCTTGATGCGCCGTGCAACAGCGCGAGCATGCCCAGCAGGGCCTCGTGCGGATGAACGGCCGGACCGGTGGTCCAGCGGCGGAACAACACTCGTTGCTGGTCGAGTGTCAGCGTCGCCCCGGTGAAGCCGCTCCGCCCTCGGGAGGACAGACCGCGGGTGGGATCCACCAGCACAATCTTCCGCGAGCGCGCGAAGCGGAAGAACTGTCCGAGCACGACCAGCCGACGTTTTCGGGCCTTGGGTGCGCCGGCGAGGAAGGCTTCGACGTCGTGGACGTCGGTCAGCGCCCGGTCCTGCTTGCCGCGTTCGCTGGCGAGGAAGCGGGCGAGGTCACGCATGATGGCCAGTGCCGCCTCGATGGTTCCATCGCTGCGAGGCCGTGTTCCGGCACGGCGGGCTCTCTCGCACGAGCGCATCATGAAGTCGGCGAACGCACCCAGCGCTGACCACAGGGTCTCGGGGACGGCGTCGATCCACCGCCCCTTCGGGGCGGACGGATCAGTCTGTAGGCAGCGCCGCGGCGGGTGACGTGCTCCGGGCGGGCGCTGCGTGGGCCACCGGTTCTTCTGCGCGGTCGGCCCGGCGATACAGGTGGACAGCCGCCACGGCGAGCAGGACGATGCTGCCTGCGATGGCGTAGACCGTACGGGGCGTCGCGACCGCTGCGACGAGACCTGCGCTCATGAAGGCAACCATGGTGGCGGTGTTCAGGAGTGCAGCGTGGGCGGCGGCGGCGCTTCCCTGGCCGGCTGGGGCAACAGCACGGCCGATGGCCGTCTGGCGGGCAACACCGAACGCTCCATTGGCGCCGCCAGCCACAACGGTCAAGGCAAACAGGCCCGGCAGGCTGTCGAAGACGGCGATGGCCAGAAGAGCGGCGCCCACGGTGAGCACCATGAGCACGGCCAATCGTGCGGTGGGCCGCTCGGAGAGCGTACGCCCGGCGGCTCCGCTGCCGACGATCTGTCCGCCGGCCCATGCCATGGTCACCAGGCCGAACATTGTGGCTGTGGCGCCGTAGCCATCGCGGACGAGGTAAACCTCGACCACGTTGGTGACCTGCAGGGTGAACGTCAGCATCGCACCGATGAGCACGATCCGAGCTGCTGGTGCTTGCTGCAAGAGGGTTCGCAGCCCGGGGATCAGCCCTGATTTCTCCCGTGGCCGCGCGGAGTTGTCGTCTGCTGCCGGGTCTGGCGGCGCGGGCAAGAACAGGGCGACGAGAGGTACAGCGAGGTAGGTGACTGCGTCCACGAGCAGCACGCCTTGCAGTCCGACGGCGTCCATGAGCATGGCGCCGATGGCTGGCCCGATAAGGAAGCCAAGGCTGGAGGCCATGGCGATTCGGGCACCGGCCCGGCTCCATAGAGGGCTTCCAACTCTTGACGGGCTCTGACCGGATCGGCGTGAACGCTCCTGTACGTTCTTCCGGACTCGCGTGGGCGGGCCCTCGTCGGAGGAAATGGGAGTGACCGTGGCTGACGAACGGCTTGATGCCGAGTCGCTTCGCGGCTGGTGCGAGCAGGCGGGTGCGGCGCTCGCGAAGCTGATGGAGTCGTTCCAGGCACGGTTTGGCTTCGAGCCGGGAAGCAACGTGGTCGTGCACGCTTCGGAGGCGAGCCATCAGGCCACCGTCGTGCTCGTGGAGCTGACGCCGATTATTACGGGCGAACTGCCGACCAGGTCAGCGACCGAGCGCCGCTGACGAATCGAGGCCAGATCCTCATCAGCTGCTTCTGCGTCTTGGGCGATCCTCAGCGAGATGGCGTTGCAGGTCGATGTGCCGGAACTGATAAACCGCCCCGGCCTGCCTCAGCACGCCGCGGTGCTCGTGTGCATCCTGCAGAAACTCCATGAGGCGCCACGGAACCCCGTGACGTAGCGCCAGATAGACACGGGCAATGACGAAGTGAACCCATGCTGTCTCCAGCCAACCGGTTGTGAGCCCGAATGCAAGCCCAAATCCAATCCCGGCCGTGATCGCGGTCGCAAGCTCGATCGGGATCCCGTCTATTGTGAACTCGGCCACCCCTCCTACGGTCCCGAATACAAAACCAAACGCGAGTCCGAGTGTCAGCCCGAACATGAGGAAAGTGCGGCGGTCCAAGGCGAGAAGCGCGGCCGGCACGAAGCTAGCTGTGAGGTCAGGAGCATCAGCCCTGAATGTGCTCATGAGCGAGGTCACGATGCCGCATGTGAATCCGACCAGGAGCCCGGAAACCGGATGGGTCGAGACTCCGACCGTTACCCCGGTCGCGATCCCGAGCGGGAACCCGCGCCGGATTCCAATCGGCGAAAGGCGAAGTCGGATGCTCGGGAGCCCAGACTCCCTGTATCTGTGCGTGAACCTGCGTACGACTCTGCGCGTGAACCCTGCGGCAAGGCCTGTCATTAGCCCGAACACGATCCCGACCTGGAGCCCCAATAAAGCCCTACCTCCGATTCCGAGCGCGAACCCAGGCGTTGTCACGACCGTGGACTCGAATAACGCACGCCGCCACCAGATAGGGCACGAGCTGAGGCGTGGCTATGCGTAGCTCCCACCAGGCGAGATCGGGGTTACCTGCGCGTCGGTCCTGCAGGAACCGGGCAAGACAGACGAATGCTCGGCGCGCATGATCGGCTGACCAACGGGGCGGGTAAGGCTGTTGCGGGGCATAGGCGGCGGGAATGAAAGCATGGAAGAGATGGATACTGATGGCGGTACGGTCAGGATAATTAGCGGTATCACATAGTTCATCCGGGTGTGATGCTGGCAGAGGACCAGGGGGCGAGTCGGGGCGGGGGTTGTAGATGGTCCGTACCAGGAACAGACCCAGCGGCGTGGCGAGGGCCTGTCCGACAGGGCTGCTGGTGCCCAGATGGGTGATTACGCGGTTCCACCGGCGGGCTGCAGGGGCGTGCGGGCCGCCGGCGTCGCGGCGCAAGTAGTTGGCGGCCTGCTCGGCCTTGAGGGGCAGGAGCTGGATGACAGCGGAGCCATTGAGTCGGACGTTGGTACCCGGTCGGGTCAGGGCGGTTCGGTAGGGGGCGGTGCGGCTGGTCAGGACCAGTGGCTGTCGGGCGGGCAGAGCGCGGTTAAGCATGTCGAGTGCGGTGGCGTGCTGGGACGGCGGTAGTTCGTCGAAACCGTCGAACATCGGCAGGACGCGGCCCGCGTTGAGAAGGTGCAGAGCTAAGTCGCTGGACCCGGCTTCCGTGGTGTCCGCAAGGTTGACCGCGAGCGGAGCCGCTGTGGCCAGGCCGGGGTGGGTGCGACGCAACTGGTCGGCCATCCAAGATTTCAGCGGCTGGTGGGGGTCCCAGGAAGCCAGAGAAAACAGCACCGGCACCGGCTCCCCGTTAGCTCGACGTTCGATGAGATCCTGCAGTAGCCGGATCATTAGCACGCTCTTGCCTGCGCCGGGTTCGCCCAGGATCACCAAGCGTCGCGTGGGCACCCTCTCCGAGAACACCAGTCCGATCTCCGCATCCTGACCCGCCAGCCCGGCGGCATCCGTTGGCCACAGAGCGGGATCGCCCGGGGGCCCACCGGGCCAAGAGCGGGCCAGGCCGGTCAACAACGACCAGTCCTCCGCGAGATCGCCGTCGCCGGCAGCCCAAGCGACTGGCAGCGGGTAGGGGTCGTTGACCCTGCGCACTTCCGCCTCGTTGTCCCACTGGGCTCTGATCGCCACCGCCAGCTGCTCCAGGACCTTATCCGCATCCGCCGGTTCGGCCTCAACGCGATCGGCATGGAAAGCTGCCCAGGCAAGATATGCCGGTGCAAGAGCAGAAAGCGCAGTCGCAGCGGTTTGGGCTGCTCCAAGATCGAATCGCCAAGCCAGAACGAGCGCCGCGCTCAGCCCACCCAGGGACAACACTACGTATATCCAGCCCACATACCGCGGCCCCCGGCCACGTCCCCCGCGTCTCATAACAAGACATCATCACCTACCTCCCGTAGGACAAAAAGCCGATTGGCGATGCAGGTCAAACATGGATTTCCGACTGAACCACACGGGGCTCACGACCCGCGCAGCACAAAGCGCCTTGAGCTGCGGAAAGAGGTTGTAAAGCAGCCCGTTTGACCTACTTGGTAGTGGGTCCCGCGAGGTAGCTGGCCCAGCTGTCCTGGGCGAGCGCCGCCCCTTGGCTCGCGGTGTTCCGGTGCAGGCCGAAGAGGTCGCTGATGATGATTGACGGTAATTCCCCAGCCATGCCGAACTAGGCCGTGCTGCGTCCCATCGGCGGAAGTTCGTCAGACGGAGCGTGGGGTGTGACGGGTGGCAGGCCGGCCGCCCTGTCCGGTCCTCGCCCGCGCGGGACGGGCGAAAGTCAGGGCGGGCGGCGGGTCAGCGCTGTTCGAGTGGGTGCACGTTGTCCGGGGTCTCCGGGGTGTCCGTGTCAGCCGGTAGGTGGATGTGCCGCTCGATCTGGTGACCGGCGTTGTGGATGTGGGTGAAGTGGGCCAAGCGGAGGGTCAGTCCGCGCAGTGCGAACGTGGAGGCGGTGGTCCATGCGAGGGCGGCGAGGCCTGTGGCGATGGTGCGGCCGTCGGCTGGCGCGGCGTCCTGGTGAAGAGGCGATGTTTCAGCCCTGCGCTATTCGGTGTGCATGGCTGATGCCGGGACCGATGAACGGCGAGCGAGGCTGCGGGGGTTCTCACAAACTGACGTGCGCTGAACAGTGCCGTCCGTGCACACTCCACGCATGCGTGCTGACATCGCCGTACCGCTGCAGGAGAAGGCTCTGCAGCACGTCGCGGCTTCAGAGGACGTTAAGTCCCGTTTCTGATGATGTGGTGTCGCCCGTTCGTGGGTGATGGGACAGTTCCGCCCTCGGGTCATGTCGTGTGCATGATGAGGTCGTGGGCATGGAACGGATGCCGTACGCAACCGACTTGTCCGACGAGCAGTGGGCGTTGATCGAGCCGCTGGTCACCGCGTGGAAGCAGGAGCGGGTGGCGCGGTCGGCGACCGGGGACCCGGGCTCCTGCGACCTGCGCGAGGTAGTGAACGCGCTGCTCTACCAGAACCGGACGGGCTGTCAGTGGCGGCTCCTGCCACACGACCTCCCGGCCTGGTCGGCGGTGTTCTACTACTTCACTCTGTGGCGCCAGGATGGTCTTGACCAGCGGATTCAGGAGATCCTGCGCTGCCAGGTGCGGGAGCGGTCCAGACGATTAGAGGACCCGTCCCTGGTGATCATCGACACCCAGTCCGTCCGCGTGGCGGCCGGGGTGCCGAAGGAGACGACGGGACTGGACGCGAACAAGAAGACGCCTGGCAGGAAGCGGGGACTCGCAGTCGACGTGCTGGGCCTGATCATCGGTGTGGTGGTCCTGGCCGCGAGCGCCCACGACAACGAGGCTTAAGCATCGCCCTGCTGGACCAGGCGGCCGAACGATGTGGGATGCGCCTGGAAAAGGTCCTGGTCGACCAGGGTTTCAAGGACGCTGTGATCATCCACGGGGCGGTAAAGGACATCACCGTCGAGGTGGTTCGGCGCAACCCCGACGACGAAGGCAAGGGCTTCGTCCCGCAACCGAAGCGGTGGGTGGTCGAGCAGGCCAACGGCACCCTCATGCTGCACCGGCGCCTCGCCCGCGACTACGATCACCGGCCCGACAACGCGGCTTCCCGCGTCTACTGGGCCTCCACCGCTTAAGCATGCTCCGCCGCCTCACCACCCCTGCCCCCGCCTGGCGGGACGACGTGGAGCTGGCCGCGTGAACGTCAGCGAACTCCTGCGGCTGCTGCAGGCCGAGCACGATGAGACCGCCGCACGAGCCGACCACCTGCGCGAGCAGATCGTGCGGCTCACCACCGGCCTCGCCGAGACCGAAGCCCGCCTGGCCGAGCTCACCGCGACTCGCAAGGTCATCGACGGCCTCACCCCGCCCGATCACGCAACGGCCTTCGTGGAGACCGCCACCGTCTACCAGCGCATCGTGACCACGTTCAACGAGCACCCTGGGAAGGTGTTCCGTGTCCGCGACCTGCACGAGCACCTCGGCCTGCCCACCGACGAGCCCTCGATCAACGTCACCCGCTCCCGCCTGGGACGACTCGTCCGTCAAGGACTCCTCGAACAACCCGGACGCGGCCGCTACCAGAAACGGACTTAACGCCCTCTCATGCAGAGGAGAGCCGCTCGCCCGTGACCTACGGGTGACGATGCACTTCCATCCCGATCGTTCCGCGGAGGGCCATCTGGTCCTGGCCCAGATGGTGGAAGACCGTGTGTACCGGTCACAGTTTGTGACAGGCACGAGCAACGGTGGTCTGACCGCTCATCCTGGCGGAGACCGGTGGCGCTGGGAGAGCCGTATCTTCGGCGGCGCGTACGACGACGCATCAGCTGACCAGCGCCCCGTATATGGTGCGTTGAATTACCGCCGTGATCCGATCGGTGGTGCACCGCGGTTCGGCTCCTCGTACTTCAGGCTCGGCATCGAGACCCTCAGTCGCACCACGCTCTGCTACCCCGACAGTTCCACCGAGCCTTCCGACTTCGGCACAGCCGACCGCTGCTCGCTCATCGAGCTCGCTGAGGCGGACAAGCTGGATGCCGTGGACGGTCACATCGAGGCGCAGATTCACGGACCGGTCAGGTTCGACCGTGACGTAGAGGCACTGGTGTTGGACCCCAGTTATCGCGGCACAGAGATCGAATCCGCAGCTCACCGCCTCCCGTGCCCAATCGAATGGCATCCAGGTTTTCGGCTCAGCGTGGCTGAACTGCGACGTCACTCAAGCTATCGGGGACAGGAATACGTTGACCTGGGTGCTGAGATCGCCGTTGATGACCTGCTCAGCCCCAAGATCATCGGGGATGCCGCCCGCACTGGCCGCTACGGCTTTCAGGACCTCAAGAAGGTCTGGCACTGCCTGGCCCGCTTCGGAGAACGCACCATCTGCTGATCAGCAAAACCACGTCGAGCCGGACGAGCCGCTGCCAAGGGAATACCTGATAGGGCGTCACTCGGTAGCTCTGAGGGCCGCTAGGTAGCCGGCCCAGCTGTCCTGAGCCAGCGACGCCCACTGGGTCGCGGTGTTCCTGTGGACGCCGAAGAGGTCGCTGATGATGATCGGCGGGAGTTCACCGGCCATGCCGAACAAGGCCGTGTTGCGGGCGGCGATGGTGGGCAGGCCGTGCCGCATGAGCTGTCCGGACAACACCTCTGGGCTGCGTGGGCGGCTGGCGGGCTGGCCGGGTAGCAGGAGTTCGGGATGCTCGCTGGTGGCAAGCGGCCCCAGGGCAGCGCGCGACCGGCCTGTGGTGATCTGCTGTTCGATGAGACGAGCCAGCGTCGGCGGCAGGAGTACGGGGTTCTTGTCGAAGGTGAAGTAGGCCCCGCGCTCGTCCTGGTGAAAGCCGTCGGTCGTCAGGTGGACGATACGGATGACGGGCAGGCCGTAGAGCCGGATCAATACGCCGACGATCCGAAGTTCCAGAGGCAGTGAGGCATCCATCAGGCATCGACGGAGCTGGGCGGGGTGCTGTGGGTAGCGGGGCCCGGGGCGCTGCGGGCGGGGCCGATCCGGCGGCGCGGACGGGGGATGAGCACGGTGCGCTGGGGTGCTGGTGTGGTGTGGCCCGGGCGCGGGGTGTCCGGCTGGGGTGCCGGGGTGCCGTGCAGGTGGGTGCCGATCCAGTAACCGGCCAGCAGCCCGATGACCAGTGTCGATGGTCACGTAATTCCCCAGCAGCGACGTCACCTTCCCCGCCCACACGTTCGAACGCCCCGGGTTTCTCCTGCGCCTGGTGATCCGCATGTGGTTTGCTCCGGTGTGCTCAGCTGATAAAAGCTGGTTCGCGTCCCGTCTCGTGCGTGAAGATTCTGGGTGTGGAAGACATGGAACCTACCGAAGAAGAGACGCCGGACGGACCGTTGGGCTGGTGCCTGGTGGCCAACGTGGCGCGGGAAACTACGCGCGGTGAGAGTGGTCTCGACATCCAGCGCGGCACGAAGCACTTCCCGGTAGGCGCCCTGCTGTGGATCCCGCCCGTGCGTTGGGACCCTGGCTGGGGTCGCTGGCATGCGGTCGGGCGGCACAGAGGCAACGGCCGCCGGTACGTCAACATGGTCGTGCGCGCGGACGACCTGGAGAACTTCCGGGTCAAGGGTGTCTACAGCGAAGGTCTCGTCCGCAGCCTCAACGGCTACGACCACGACCCGGCCGCCCCGCGCACCCTGCAGGACCCGTGGACTCGCGAGCGGGCCCAGAGCTGGGCGGATGGCCGGAACGACCTCCGGGAGGGCATCGTCATCGACGGCCAGCGTCACCCGCGGATCTCCGTTCCCAACCCTCCGCCGGCAGAGCTCGCGGTCGGCGGCGAAATCCTGCACCTCGCCCAGTACGGCACCAGGGGACCCCACTACAGTCGCATGCCCCCGCCCGTGGAATGGGTCCCCGAGATCTGAGACGTGGCGTTCGAACGCGTGGGCGGGGAAGTTGACGCCGCTGGTGGGGAATTGCGTGACCGTCGACACCACTGAAGCTGATCAGAGCAGAAGCCACCATGAACGACCGCCAGTTGCGGCACGAGGCCGTGGAAATCAAGTGCAATTGCTCGCAGTGCCAGACGTGCCGCATAGTTCAGACGCTTGATCATTTCCGCGAGTAGGCGGAGGGCGCTACCCGGTTTCCGGCGACGGTCCCGACGCCCACGGCACGGTCTGTGCTCGCCCCCTTCGGCCGGTGGTTCGTGGTCCACGCGATCTCGTCGACGCGCATATCGCCTGATGTCTCAGTTCGGAACCGAAGGTGGCGATCGTCCTCCCGCCGCTCAGCGCTCTGGCGACCATACGTCGCATGACACGATCACGGACCCGCCGGCCAGCCGCCATCTATGCAGTCCTGCAGGCCGTGACCGTGATGCTGGCGCTGTGGCTGTCCAAGCACTTCCAGGTGGCGCGGCTGGGCGCCACGCTCGTCGCCCTGGCCCCCACCCTGCCCGGCGCCTACCTCACCTGGGCCGCCTACCGTGACGACCGCCGCGAGGCCGCAGCGGACACCGACACGAAGGTGAAAACGCTGGCAGCCGTCGTGGCCGCGGCCGAGACCCGGCAGCGCGCCCAACTGATCGGCCCCGGCGCCCATCGCATCGACGTGACCTTCCACCAGCGCACCGAGCCCGCCAACAACGCGACCGGCGCCGCAGCCCACGGCCGCCTCACCGACATCGTGTCCTACTACCAGAACCTGCGCCCCGCCCGCCTGGCCATCACCGGTGAACCGGGCGCCGGCAAGACACTGCTCGCCCTGGACCTCATCCTCGGACTGCTGACCCACCCCGGCCGCACCGACGCTGCCCCCGTCCCGGTCCGCTTCTCCCTGGCCGACTGGAACACCGAGCAACCTCTTCAGGAATGGCTCGCCCACCAGGTCCACCAGCAGTTCCGGGACCAGGGCATCACCCTCGCCGACGCAACCACGCTGGTGAATGGATACCGCGTCCTGCCGGTCCTGGACGAGATGGACACCGACGCCACTCCGGCCGGCCGCCGCCGTGCCGCGCGCGCCGTGGAGCAACTCAACGCCTACCAGGACCCCACCGGCATCGCCCCGGTCGTCCTGACCTGCCGCACCACCCAGTACGCGGACCTGGCCGGCCTTGACCTGCGGATGCGTGAGGCCGCCCGCATCCAACTCGACGACGTCAGCCCCGGCCAGGCCACCGCGTACCTCACCGCCCGCAGCACCAGCCCCGACCGCTGGCAGCCGGTCATCGACACATTCACGACCGCACCCGGCGGCACACTGGCCCGCTCCCTCGCCACCCCCTGGCGCCTCAACCTGGCCGCAACCGCCTACGAAGAACGCCACCCCGACACCCTGGCCTACCTCCGCGAACCGGACCACCTGCTCACCCTGGCCTCCCCCAGCGCGGTCCGCGACCACCTCCTCGCCCGCTACCTCCCCGCAGCCGCCCAACAGCACCCCACCCGCCCCAACCACTACCGCCCCGACCAGACCCACCACTGGCTCGCCGCACTCGCCGCCCACCTCGCCACCACCACACCCACATCCACCGCCAGCAGCACCGACATCGTCCTCCACCAGCTGTGGCCCATGGCCGGTCCCCGCCGCGTCCGCACCGCCGACACCCTGCTCGCCGCCCTCCTCACACTCGCCTTCACCACCCTGATCCTGTCGCGTTCTCCCTGGGCTCCCAATCTCGCCAAACGTTCAGCGCCTCAGTGGCCGTGTTGCTTGCCCTGGGAAGTATCTGGCAGCCCAGTCGTGCACGCGTTCCAGAGCCTCAAAGGTTCCAGCCCCAGCGGCTGCGCAGCCCAACCCACCTCCGCCGACTCGCCCGGACTATCGCGGTCGGGCTCGTGTTCGGGCTCGTGTTCGGGCTCTCGGTCGGGTTCTCGGGCGGGTTCGTGTTCGGGCTCTCGGTCGGGCTCATACTCGGGCTCGCGGTCGGGCTCACGCACGGGCTCCTGTTCGGGCTCGTGGAACGCCTGAATGACGCTCAGCCGACAGACCCGCGTCATCCGGTGCGGGACGATCTCGCGTACGGGCTCGCGGTCGGGCTCATACTCGGGCTCGTGCTCGGGCTCTCGGGCTGGCTCGTGGACAGGCTCATATGGGGGTTCTCAAGCGGGCTCGCGTTCAAACTCGCGCTCGCACTCGTGTTCAAACTCGCGTTCGCACTCGTGTTCGGGATGGTGGTCGGGCT
This sequence comes from Streptomyces sp. RPA4-2, assembly GCF_012273515.2. NCBI lineage: Bacteria > Bacillati > Actinomycetota > Actinomycetes > Kitasatosporales > Streptomycetaceae > Streptomyces > Streptomyces sp. RPA4-2. Next base: position 8,720,644 of record NZ_CP050975.2, on the reverse strand, counting down.
GTACTGGCTCTCTGGGGCTGGCCGCCGCTACCTGGTCTTCCTGCTCTGTATCCGGGGCCGACTGCCCTGGCGCCTCGGCACGTTCCTGAACTGGGCCTACGAAGCGGGGCTCCTGCGGATCTCCGGCGTCGCCTACCAGTTCCGCCACCGGGAACTCCAGGACTGGCTTGCCGCACACCCCACTCCCTAACAACCGCCCCACCGGCTGCCTGTACACGTACCCCCGCAACGGCCATTCCGACGCCTCGGACGTCACACCGTGAACGATGCCGAGCTGGTGGTAGAGGTCGGCGCCGACGTCGCCCGCGATCCCGTCGCAGGAACTTCGAGAATCAGTCGGCAACCTGTGTGCAACGCACGGGGTGTGAGCAGGACCTTCCCGTCCTCAGTCGGCGCGGGACACCATGCTGTTCTGGGCGGCTTCCAGTACGGAGAGCCAGGAGGCGACGTTCGGCTTGCGTCGCAGGAGAGCTCTGCGATCCCGCTCGGTCATACCTCCCCATCCCCCGAACTCGATACGCTCATCAAGCGCTTCGGCAAGACACTCAATGCGCACCGGACACCCCGCACAGACTGCCTTGGCCTGCCGCTGACGTGCACTGTCCGCGAACAGGCCGTCCGCGTCGGAACTGCCGCACGCGGCCCTCTCCCGCCACTCGGCCCTCGCACTCGTCACAATTTCCCTCTCCCCGCAGGCCGTCCCACCCTACGGCTCTGAAGAAAATGCCGACCCATCGCATCTCCGGGCCGTATGGACCTCGACACACCAAGCTTTCCCCGAAACAGCCAGGTCACCGCTAGTCCTGTGAGCGAGACGTGCCTGTGCCCCTTGGAGCTTCGGCCTCTGTGTCGCCGTCTGTGCGGAGAGGCCCACGAGTCAGCAGGGCGCCCGCCTCAGCGTCACGAGTCGCCCTGGTGTGCCGATCAGACCGAGCGCAACCTGGGCTGCATCGGAAGCCCCCTGCAACGGCAGGGGTGCGACTAGACCTCGATGAAGGCGATGACCACCACGGTCTTCAGCGCCGTCACCCAGTACAGGAGCCGGACGCGTTCGACGTCGTCGACGTACTGGCGCAGCTGTGGGCCGGTGCTGTCGCCGGGGAGGGGTTCGCCGGCGTCGGGGTCGACGGAGATGACGACCAGGGCGCGGTCCAGGGCGTGGATCTCCGCCTCGCTGGTGATGTTCTCCAGCTGCTTGGCGGCGGAGTCGGAGAAGACGATCCGGGCTCGGCGTGATCCGTGGGCCATCAGGCGACGGCCGGGCGCTGGGCTGCGAGCCGGGTGAGGTGCGCTTCGCGCAGCTCTTCCCAGGGCGTGCAGTCTTCTGCTGCGGGCAGGCCGTTGGCGGCGATGTCCTCCAGGACGGCGGCGAGCCGGTCGGCGCTCTCGCGGGTTCTGGCGGCGTACGCGCGGACCGCGTCGGCGGCCGCGGGCTCCAGCTGCTGCCGGGCGTGGTCGGCGGGGGCCGGCTGTTCGCTCATCGAGGGCTCCAGGGGGCAGGACTGGCGTCTGCTCCCACGGTATCGGCCGATCCGGCCTCCGGGGAGCGCTCCGGACGAACCGGCCCATACGAGGAGGCCGCCATGGGACGCGGTGCGGCGGCCCGTCACCGTGGAACCGGCTGGCGTACCGCCGCGGGCCGCGTGCGCGACGTCCTGGCTGGCGAGCGCGCGTAGCCTGCGGGCATGCGCTTTCGCTGGGACTGGCCCTGCTGGTTTGCCAGCGGTTCGCGTAGTACGGCGTAGTGGCGTTACCGGTCCGCCGGCCGCGCCGCGTTCCAGTCGTCATCGACCTCACGCGGCGCCGGCTCCCATCGAAAAGGTCGAACAGCGGTACTCGCTCAGCATGGTGGCGGCGACCCTGGCCGTGTTCCTTGTCCCGCTCGCCGTCGGCGCCGAGCTGACCGGCTCCCTGCTGCGCGCCATGACCTTCATGATCGTGGCCTCGCCGTGCGCGGTGGTGCTGGCCACCATGCCGCCGCTGCTGTCCGCGATCGCCAACGCGGGCCGGCATGGGGTGCTGGTGAAGTCGGCCGTGGTGATGGAGCGTCTCGGGCAGGTCGACACGGTCGCCTTCGACAAGACCGGAACGCTGACCGAAGGCACTCCGAGGGTCACCGACATCAGGCAGCTCGCCGGATCCGGCCTGGGCGAGAACGAGCTGCTGGCCCTCGCGGCGGCGGCCGAGCACCCCAGCGAGCACCCACTGGCCCGGGCCGTCGTGGACGCGGCACGTGAACGCGGCCTGGGGCTGCCGGTGGCTGTGGACTTCGATTCCACCCCTGGCGTCGGAGTGCGGGCGACCGTGGGCGGAAGTGTCGTCGCGGTGGGAGCGCCTGCACGGCTGATCGACGGGGCTGGGCACGCGAAGGCCGCCCGGGCACGGCTCCTGGTGGGCGAGCTGGAGGAGGGCGGTCGTACCGCGGTCCTTGTACAGGTGGACGGCGCCCCGGTCGGAGTACTGGGCATCGCCGACCGGCTGCGCCCCGACGCCGTTGCGACCACCGCCGCACTCACCGCGCTCACCGGCGCCCCGCCGGTGCTGCTGACCGGCGACAATCCGCGGGCCGCCGCGCGCCTGGCCGCCGAGGTCGGGATCGACGACGTACGAGCCGGGCTGCTGCCGCAGCACAAAGTGAGCGCGGTCAGGGAACTGGAGGTCGCCGGCCGCAGGGTTCTTCTCGTCGGGGACGGCGTCAACGACGCCCCGGCCCTGGCCGCCGCGCACACCGGCGTCGCGATGGGCCGGGCCGGCTCCGACCTCGCCCTGGAGACCGCCGACGCGGTAATTGTCCGTGATGAACTCGCCACCGTACCCGCCGTGATCGGCCTCTCCCGGCGTGCCCGGAAACTGGTCGTCCAGAATCTCGTGATCGCCGGGATGTTCATCGCCGCCCTGGTCATCTGGGACCTCGCCGGCACCCTCCCGTTGCCGCTCGGTGTCCTGGGCCATGAGGGCTCCACCGTCATCGTCGGTCTCAACGGCCTGCGCCTGCTGCGCGACGCTGCATGGCGGCGCGCAGCATCGGAGCAGGCCCGATGAGCCGCCGCACCCGAGGTGCCCCGGCGCCGGCGGACACGCCCGAACTACACGGTCACCGTCTGCCGCGGCTGCTGCTGCGGCACGCCCAAGGTCCCCGGCCTGGACCACCCTGCCCAACTCGCCTCACTCAAAGCCGAGCTGCGAGGCATCGCGAGGGTACGGGCCGTAAACCAACGTGATCGTCGTGCAGCCCCTCACCGGCCGGACACGCCGTGGGCGGGTCACCGGTCTGGCTCGGCCAGGTCAACGACGCCGAGGCGACGGCCGGCATCGCCACGTGGATACGGGCTGCAGGGCCGGGTCTCGCCGACCCGCCCGCCATCCTCGCCGTGTACGCCTTCGGCCCGTCCCGGCGCGTAAGACGAAGCATCGAAGCCTGATCTCTACGGGTGGGCGTGCAGCCTGTCCGGCACAAAGTCGTGGCTTTGCCGCCAGCCGGTCGGCATCCGGCGGGCGCCGCAGAGGTGAGGATGCCCCTCGTCGAGGTCCTGGTGCTCGTGCTTGATACTCGCCGCGGCGGACGACGGCCACAGCCGCAGCGCGAGCAGCGCGGCGAGCAGGGCGATGGCGCCCAGGGCGGGTCCGGCCGCCTGGAGTCCGGCGGCCGCGCCCAGCCAGCCGGCGAGCGGGTAGGTCAGCAGCCCGCAGCTGTGCGACAGGGAGAACTGCGCGGCGAACGCCGACGTCCGCTCCTGCGGCGGCGCCGCCCGCCGGATCAGCCGCCCGGTCGGCCTGAGCACCATCGAGCAGGTGGCGCCGAAGGTGGCCCAGGTGACGAGCAGTGCGCCCAACCGCCAGCCGCCGCTCCCGGCGGCCGTGACGACGGCGAGCGCGGCGAAGACCGCGGTCAGCAGCAGAGCGCCGCTCAGCATCACCGCACGAGGGCGCCGACGAGCTGTTCTACCGCGAAGGCGTCCAGACCGTCGGCATCGACCGCATCGTGCAAAAGGCCGGCGTCGCCAAGGCATCGCTCTACAACCTGTTCGGCAGCAAAGAGGAACTAGTCCAGGCTTACCTGGACGCCGGGCATGCCGACACCCGCGTACAGGTCGAGCGCGCCCTGACCCGGTTCCGGACACCACGCGAGCGTCTGCTGGGGGTCTTCGACGGGCAGGGCCAGCTGTTCACCGAGCCCGACTTCAACGGCTGTGCACACATGACGGCCAGCGCAGAGGCGCTGCGAGGCAGCCCCGTCGAGGGTGCCGCGGACCGGTACCGGCTCTGGGTGAGGACGCTGTTCACGGATCTGGCGCGGGAGGCCGGCGTCGCCGCCCCCGAAGACCTGGCACGGCAGCTGCACCTTCAGTACGACGGCGCGGGAGTCTCGGCGCGGATGGACAGGAACCCGTCCGCGGCGACGACCGCCCGCATGGCAGCCGCGTCGCTGTTCGACGCTACGGTCAAGGACAAGGAACTGGCCGACGCCGGGCAGTGATCCGGTTGAATCGGCTCCGCCGGGGCTCCCGAAGGGGATTCACCCTGATCCCGAAGCGCTGGGCGGCGGAAGCGCCGACGGATGGCTGACGCCCACCGCCGCCTGGGCCACGAGGCCTTCGGCCGGATCAACAAGGCCAGGAAGGCACGGTGGGTGTTCCCGACCGCGTCAGCGGCGCCAACCTCCTCAGGTTCTCCTGGGTGGAGATCGTCCGGCACCAGTTGGTCAAGGACAGGGCGTCCCCGGACGACCCGGCGGTGGAGTCGTACTGGGCCGAGCGGCGTCGCAAAGGACCGCTCCCGCCGGTCGACGGCATGACCGTGCACCTGCTTCAGGCACGACAGGGTCGTTGTCCTATCTGCGGAGGACTCCTGCTGCACGCCGATCATCCGCCGAGGCGGTGTTCTGACTGTGTGCCATTCGCCCCCGAGGGACCCGCCTGGCAGTTCGGCCCGAAGGACAGGGTGGGGCCCATCTACCTGACCGGTCGGTGTGCTGGCCTGGCCGGACGTGGTCAGTTGGGGAGTGTCAGGCGGAAGGTGGTGTGCCCGGGGCTGCTGGTGACGGTGGCGGTTCCGCCGTGGGCGGTGATGACGGCGTGGACGATGGCGAGGCCGAGACCGGTGCTTCCCGTAGTGCGGGAGCGGGCGTGGTCGGCGCGTACGAAGCGTCCGAAGACCTCGGGCTGGAGCTCTTCGGGGATGCCTGGTCCGTTGTCGCTTACGCTGACGGAAATGCTGGCCCGATCGGTGGTGAGGCCGATGGTCACGTCGGTGCCCGGTGGGGTGTGGGTACGGGCGTTGGCGAGGAGGTTGCCGATGGCCTGCTGGAGGCGGTGCGCGTCTCCGGTGACGGCGACTGGTTGTTCGGGGAGGTCGAGGAGCCAGTGGTGGCCGGGGGCTGCGGCGCGTGCGTCCTCCGTCGCGTTCAGGATCAGCAGGGTCAGGTCGACCGGCTCGTGTTCGAGGGGGCGTCCGGCGTCCAGGCGGGCGAGGAGAAGCAGGTCGTCGACGAGGCGGGTCATGCGCCGGGACTCGCCGTCGATGCGCTCCAGGGCGTGGCGGACTTCGGCGGGGACGGGGCCGCGGTGGCGCAGGGCGAGCTCGGCGTGCCCTCGGATGTTGGTGACGGGGGTGCGCAGTTCGTGGCTGGCGTCGGCGGCGAAACGCCGGAGCCGTTCCTCGCTGTCCTGGCGCCGGGTGAGGGCGTCCTCCACGTGGCCGAGCATGTGGTTGAGGGCGGTGCCGACCTGGCCGACCTCGGTGCGCGGGTCGATGTCGGGAAGTGGTTCCGGCATAGCGACCTCGCCGCTGGCGAGCGGCAACCCGGAGACCTCCGCTGCCCGGGCGGTGACTCGCTGGAGGGGGCGCAGGGAGATCCGTACCCACAGGGCCCCGGCGATGCCGGTGACCACGAGGGCGGCGCCGAACAACACGGCTTCGACCGCTTCGAGGCGGTGAACGGTCTCTTCCACCGGGTGCAGGGGCAGGCCTGTGATCAGAATGTCCTGGTCGTCGCCCTGGACACCCGTGACCCGGTAGGCCCCCAGAGTGGAGAGGCGGATGGTGTGTCCGTGTCCGTCAACGGGGATCCCCGTCAGGGCGCGGCGATCCCCGGGCGTGAGCTGGAGGGGACGGTCTGTGGCGTCATCGACGACGGCTGCCTGCGTGACGGCGCCGTTCAGGAGGCGGGCACCGAAGGTCGATTCGGCCTGGCCCCGGGTATCGGGGCGGTTGTCGGCGTCGGGTTTGACCTCGTGTTCCAGGCTGGCGGCGAACCGGCCGCCGGAGGCGGAGAGCTGTTCGTCCAGCCGCCCCATCAGAAAGCCCCTCAGAGCGAGGGCGGTGGTGATGCCGACGGCGAGGCAGGCGAGGGCGAGCAGGGTGACGAGTCCGGCGGTGAGCTGGCCGCGCAGGGTGCGGGGCAGCGGGCGCCTCATGGGGAGTCCGCCTTGAGGACGTAGCCGACGCCGCGCACGGTGTGGATCATCGGGGTTCGTCCGGCATCGATCTTCTTGCGCAGGTAGCTGATGTAAAGCTCGACGACGTGGGCTCGTCCACCGAAGTCGTAGGCCCAGACGCGGTCGAGAATCTGATCCTTGGACAGCACTCGCCGCGGGTTGCGCATGAGGAATCGCAGGAGTTCGAACTCCGTGCGGGACAGATCGACCGTGCTTCCGCCGCGTCTGACCTCCCTGGCTTCCTCGTCCATGGTGAGGTCTCCAACGGTGAGCCGGTTCGTGCCCGGCTCGGCAGTCATTCCGGCCCGCCGGAGCAGTCCGCGCAGCCGGGCCAGGACTTCTTCCAGGCTGTAGGGCTTGGTGACGTAGTCGTCGCCGCCTGCGGTGATGCCGGCGATGCGGTCCTCGACGGCGTCGCGGGCGGTCAGGAACAGCACGCACACGCTGGGTGCCTCGCGCCGAAGGGCACGCAGGATCTGCAGGCCGTCAAGGTCGGGCAGCATCCAGTCCAGGACCACCGCATCGGGCCGGAAGTCACGGGCCGTGGTGAGCGCGGTCGCGCCGTCTGCGGCAGTACGGACCTGCCAGCCCTCGCTGTTCATGACCCCGGCCAGCACATCCGTGACGTCGGGTTCGTCGTCGACGACGAGGATCCGTACGGGCTCTCCGTCGGGGCGGTGCAGAAGCGAGGGCGTACGCGGCGCGTCCATAGTTCCTTCAGCATGCCCCGGCACAGGCCACGGCAGGGCGAGTCGTGTCTCTGAGTTTCCTCTGAATCGGCGCTGAGGGCGGCCGACGGAGCTATTTCAGAAGGTACACAGAGGTTGGGCTGTGAGGCTGGCTACCCATCGCCGGAGCGAGCCTTATCCGGAGGAGCCCCATGACCGCCACATCCACCGCCACGTACGCGAGCCGCGGTATGCGCCACCGGCGCACGCGCCGCGGCGCCGTGTCCTTCCTGGCGCCGCTGGTGATCTGGGCCGGCGCCGCCGGGGTGCTGGCCCTGTGGTGGAGCGACACGACCTCGGTCGTCGGCCCGGCGGGCTGGCTCACCGGTGCGGGACGCATCACCGGGCTCCTGGCCGGGTACGCCTGCGCCGTCCTGCTGGCCCTCATGGCCCGCATGCCACTGTTGGACCACACCATCGGTACCGACCGGCTTGCCCGCTGGCACGCCCTGGGCGGCCGCTGCACCGTCTCTCTCGCCCTTGTTCACGCCTTGCTGATCATCTGGGGCTACTCCCTGACATCCCACACGAACGTGGTCAGTCAGACCTCCACGCTCGTCCTGGACTACCCCGACCTCCTCAAGGGCACGGCCGGCTTCCTGCTGTTCCTGGTCACCGGAGTCCTCTCGGCCCGTGCGGCCCGCCGCAGGCTGAGTTACGAAACCTGGCACTACTTGCACTTCGTCACATACCTGGCCGTATTCCTCACCTTCGGCCACCAGCTCTCCAACGGAGCCGACTTCGTCGGCAACCGCCCGGCTCAGGCCGCCTGGTACTCCCTCTTCCTCGGCGTCGCCGCGCTGGTCGGCTGGTACCGGTTCGCCGTCCCCCTGCGGCGCGGCCTGCGCCACCGCCTGCACGTCACCGCGGTCCACTCCGAGGCACCGGGCGTGGTCTCCGTCCACCTCACCGGCGAGCATCTCGACGAGCTGGGGGGTGAGCCGGGGCAGTTCCTGCGCTGGCGCTTCATGGCCCGCGGACTGTGGTGGACCGCGAACCCCTACTCCCTCTCCGCTCCCGCACACCCCGGCCATCTGCGCATCACAGTCAAGACCGCCGGCGGCCACAGCGCCGCGCTCGCCCACCTGGCGCCGGGCACCCGGGTGTGGGCCGAGGGCCCCTACGGCGGGTTCACCGCGGACCGCCGCACCGCCCCAAAGGTCCTGCTCCTGGCCGGCGGGGTCGGCATCACCCCTTTGCGTGCGCTCTTCGAGACACTGCCGGGCGACGTGACCCTCGTCTACCGGGCCCGCCGCCCCGACGACCTCGCCCTGCGCGGTGAACTCGACGCGATAGCCGCCCACCGCAGGGCCACCGTGCACTACGTCGTCGACGAACCCGCCGGATACTCCTCACCCCTCACCGCCCGGGGTCTGAGCGCCCTGGTGCCGGATCTGGCCGCACACGACGTCTACGTGTGCGGGCCGCCCGGCATGACACAGGCCGCGATCCAAGCCCTGCGCGATGCCGGTGTCCCGGCACGGCGCGTCCACCACGAGTCCTTCGCGTTCTGAGGAGAGCCGCCATGCGCCGAGCAGTCCTTACCACTACCGGGATCAGCGCCCTCGTCGTCGTGCTGCTCGCCCTCAAACCCCACCAGCCCCCCGCCCTCGCAGGAGTGTCCCCCCGGTCCTCCACATCCTTCGCGTCTCCGCACACCTCCGCGGGGGCCTCCACGGGGACGGGCACGTTCACCGGGGACCCCATCGACACCCAGTACGGCGCCGTGCAGGTCGCCGCCACCCTCTCCAAGGGAAAGATCACCGCGGTCAAGGTCCTCCAAGCCCCGGACCAGAACGGCCGCGACCAGCAGATCGCCGCCTACGCGCTACCCCGCCTCACCCAGGAGGCCATCGGTGCGCAAAGCGCGCACATCGACGCCGTCTCCGGCGCCAGCTACACCAGCCAGGGCTACATCCAGTCCCTGCAGAGCGCCCTGGACCAAGCCCATGCCTGACAAGCCTATGCCTCACACCGGACACGGACTGCGCCACGTCGAGCACGTCATGGGCACCGTCTTCTCCTTCGACATCCGCGACAAGCCCACCACCGCCATCCACCGCGCCCTCGCCGAGGCCGTGCAACACCTCCACCGGGTCGACGCCGTGTTCTCCACCTACCGGCCCGACAGCCACATCAGCCGCCTCGACCGCGGTGAGATCCGCCTGGACGACTGCCCTCCCGAAGTCCACGAAGTCCTCTCCCTCTGCGCACAGGCCACCCACGACACCGACGGCTGGTTCAGCATCGCCCTCGCCGGAACCCTCGACCCCTCAGGACTCGTCAAAGGCTGGGCCACCGAAGCCGCATCCCAACTCCTCTACGAAGCAGGCGCGCACCACACCTGCGTCAACGGCGGCGGCGACCTCCAACTCCACGGCCAGCCAACCCCCGGCACCCCCTGGCGTATCGGCATCGCCCACCCGCTGCACCCCGGCAAGCTGGCCACCGTCATCACTGCCCACGGCGACCTGGCCGTCGCCACCTCCGGCACCGCCGAACGCGGCGCCCACATCCTCAACCCACACCACGGCACACCCGCCACCACATTCGCCTCCCTCACCCTCATCGGCCCTCGTCTGACCTTGACCGACACCTATGCCACCGCAGCCTTCGCCAGAGGCGATGGCGCGCAGAACTGGCTGGAATCATTGGACGGCTACGAAGCGCTCGCCGTCCTGCCCGACGGCCAGGAATGGCGCACACCAGGATTCCGTCGATATGGATCATGAGACAGGACACGGACTCAATCCCGCCCGCAAGAAACGGGCGCCTCCCCATCACGGCCGCGGCTTGCCCACCGAAGGCACCGCACGAGTCGAACTCGTCTGTTGCCCAGCGTTGAACACCAATTCCGAAGGAGCCCCCTGCGGGACTCGATCGGCCGTTGGTTCGTCTGGCTGCCGATTCCCGATGAGTCAGGTCACGCGCAGTCCGCCGTCGACGAACAGGTCGAGGGCGTTGACCCCGGTGTTGCGGAGGACGAAGTCGGTGGCATCGACAACCTCCGCCGTCGTCACGAGGCGTCCAAGAGGGGTGCGCGCCAGGTGGGGGTGCTCGGGCGCGTCGCGCCACTTGACGCTGTCTCCCACCACGCCCGGGTGGATCGCATTGATGCGGTGGGGTGCGATTTCCACGGCCAGGGTCTTCACCAGGCCGGTGATGCCGCTGTTGAAGGCGGTCACCATGGTGGAACCGGGGTAGGGGCGTTCCTTGGCCAGGCCACCGAAGAGCACGACCGACGCGCCCGGGTTGAACCGGTCACGCAGGGCTCGCACGGTCTCGGTGTAGCCCACCAGTTTGGTGGTCACGGACTCGATGGCTGCGGCGATATCGAAGTCCGCGAGGGAGTTGACGCCCTGTTTGATGGCGGTGATCACCAGGTTGTCGACCTCGCGCACATCGCCGAGCGCGGCGGCGATCGTCTCCGGCTGCGACAGGTCAATGGCCAGGCCTCTGGTCAGGCCGCCGATTTCGCCGGCCACCGTGTCGGCGTGCGCCGTGGTGCGGCTGGTGATGAGGACAGTGTCGCCACGGTCGGCGAATCGCTGGGCTACGGCGCGGCCCAGTCCGCTGCTTCCTCCGACGATGATCGAAGTAGTCACGACTCAGTGGTCCGTTCAGGTCGACGGGTGGCTGACAAGAAATTCCGTACCAGAATTGAGGCCCGGGACCGGAACGACGGCCCCGTACGGGCTACGACGGCGACCTCCTCAGGTAGTCGACGGCGGCGAGGTCGTCCCTGTCGTGGCCGGCCGCGACGGTCGCTTGCAGGCGATCCCGGACGGCCTGGAGCAGAGGGCTGGGGGTGGCGGCCGCCGCGGCCAGTTCGATGTCCTTCAGGGCGAGTTGCACCGCGAACCCGGGCGCGTACGAGGCGTCGTCCATGGCGCCTACTTTCTGCAACTCGTACGGCATGGCGAGCGGGCCGGCCTCGAGCACTCGAACAAACGTCGTGTGGTCGATGCCGAGTGCGTCGCACAGCGCGAGGACGTCGCTCATGGCGACCGTCGAGGCGGCCATCCAGGCGTTGACCACGAGCTTGACGGCGCTGCCCTCGACTCCCGTCCCGACGTGGAGCACGGACGAGCCGAGATCGTCGAGCAGGGGACGCGCCCGCGTAAGGACGTTTTCGGGACCGGCGACAAGCCAGACAAGCTTGCCCTGCCGAGCGGGAGCGGTGCTTCCCGAGACCGGTGCGTCGAGGTACGCAACACCGTGATCACGAGCCAGGCCTGCCAGCACGCCGGCGTACCTCGGTCCCACCGTGCTCGCCTGCACCCAGACGGCGTCGCTGTCGAGCCGGCCGAGGGCACCTGACATGACCTCCGTGACCGTCTCGCCGTCACGGAGCACAGTGATGACGACGGACGCGCCGGAGACCGCAACGTCCACCGCCTTCACTGCCGTGACGCCGGCCGCTTGCTCCGCAACCGCGCGGGCCCTCTCCTCCGTACGGTTCCACAGCCGTACCTCGTGGCCGGTATCTCCGAGACGCATCGCCATCGCGGCGCCCAGTGCGCCTGCTCCCAGAACAGCGACAGTGGAAGCGTGAGACATGAAAAACACCCCTTGTCTGTTTCCCCCCATGCTCATGTTCCGCCGGCAACCCGAGTCCCTCCTGGCAAAGAACCGCAGCGTCCTTCACGAGCAACAAGTCGAAGATCGGCGAGTCGGGCCGATGGCATCCGGACCTGGCCGCCGGCTCACGAACGCCGGCAACTTCCAGCCGTCGCCCGCCACCTCGGCCTCGCGGTTCCTCACGGCCCGGGATGCAGAGCATCGATTCGAGGCCGACGCAGGAAGCATGTCGCGGACAGAACAACCAGGAGACCTTCGATGACCAGGCTGAACAGCCCCAGGCGTTCTGCCCAATTGCCGTGACCAGCGGTGACCGAGGTCGAGGGAGTCGAGGCGGCTGACGCGCAGCAGACCACTACTGCTGATCAGTAGGTGCCGCCCTCGGGCAGCAGGAACGTACCGCCCCCGGACTATGTCCTCGCGGATATCGTCCGGGGGCGGGTTTTGTTCTGCGCGCCCCGGTCCGGTGGTGCGTCGTGGGTTCAGCTCACAGCGACGCCGTAGGGGCTGGTGCCGAGGGTGACCGTCGCGACGACTTTGCGGGATGTCGGGTCGATGACTTTGAGGGTGCCTGCTCCCTGGTTCGTGACGTAGATAGCCTCTTTGGTGACTTCCAGGTTGAACGGGTCGGTGCCGGGAGGGCCCAGGGCAATGGTCGCCGAGACGCGGTGGCTGCTGGTGTCGATCACGGACACGTTGCCCGGGCCGAGATCGGCGGAGTAGGCGAAGTGGCCGTCGGGCCCGATGGCCACGTCAAAGGGGCCCTCGCCGACCTGCACGGCCGTCGCCTTGCCGGTACGGGTTGCCACGGCAAGGACCTGCCTTCCCACTTCGTCGGCGACATAGGCCGACTTGCCGTCCGGGGTGATCGCGACGCCCACCGGGGAGCGCCCCGTGGGAAGAGTCCGGTCGACCCGGTGCGTGCGGGTGTTGATGGCCGACAGGCTGCCAGACCCCGAATTCGCCACGTAGGCCGTACCGCCGTCGGGACTGAACGCCACGTTCACCGGGGACTTGCCGACCGAGATGGTCGCGGTTACCCCGTTGGTTCGGACGTCGATCACCGAGACGGTGTTCGAACTGCCGTTGGTGACGTAGAGGGAGTTGCCATCGGGGCTGAGGCCGACACCGGTGGGGCTTTTCCCGACCGGCACGGTTGCGACGATCTTGTTGTTCCGGGTGTCGAGGACCGAGACCCGGGCCGAACCGCTGTTGGCGATGTACACGTGCTTGCCGTCCTTGGTGACCGCGACGCCTTCGGGCGCCACGCCGGCCGGCACCGTTGCTACGACCTTGTAGGTACCGGCGTCGATCACCGAGAGCGTGTTGTCCTGCTGGTTCGTGACATACACGCGGCCACTGCCACCGGCGCGGGCGGCCGCGGCCGGCACATGGGCGGAGTCCCTGCGGACTGGGGCGGTGGGCGTACAGGAGATCAACAGCATCCCGATGCCTGCCGCGAGTACCGGTCGGAGCGTCCTGCCGGGTCGCCGACGGCCGCTGCCGACTCGGGTCCGCAGGGCAGAGAACATCTCGCCTCCTGTGCGTGTTGCGAATGGTTGGGTCCGGGACCGGGCTCTGGTGGCCGGGGAAGGATCAGGCCAGGAGCCCGTGGGCGTAATAGTCCTTCTCGTCCCGGACGCCCGGAAGCGCAAAGAAGTAACCGCCGCCCCGTGGGCTGATGAACGGCACCAGTGCTTCGCCTTCCAGCCGCTTCTGCATGGCGATGTAGGTGTTCAGCTCCTGCTGGAAGCAGACGAATGCATGCCCCATGTCGAGTTCCGGCAGGTTGGGGCTCCGGTCGTAGTCGTAGCTGCGACGCAGGATCGTGCTGGTCGCCGCGGTCTGCGGAGTCTGGGGGTTGGCGAGGCGGATGTGCGAATTCAGCGGGGTGATCAGACCCTGCGGATCGTTGGTGTAAATGGGGTCGAAAAGATCCGTGGCGTTCTCGCCCACGGCGTACATGGGAGCGCCGCTCGCCTTGCGGCGGCCGAAAATCCGCTCTTGTTGAGCAATGGGCACCTTCTGCCACGCCTCGATAAAGAAGTGCACGATACGCACCGCGTGGTACGTGCCGCCCGCGGCCCACTCCGGTTCGCCGCTCTTCGGCTGGACCCAGACGACCTGATTCAACTGGACCTCGTCGGAGAGGGTCGGGTTGGAGATGCCGTCCTTGAAACCGAACCAGTCGCGCCGGACACCGACGGGACGCTCCGGATTGCGCTGGCCGTCAATACGCCAGCGCAGCTTCGCCGCGGACTTGGTGTGCATCAGGATGTCGAGCAGTGCGTGCACCGTCGTATCGCGGTGATCGGCGCAGATCTGGATCAGCAGGTCACCCTGGCTCAGCGCGGGGTCCAGGTCGTCATGGCGAAAGGGCGTCATCTTGACGAGCTGGACCGGCTTGCGCGCGCTCAATCCGTATCGGTCGTCGAAGAGGGACGCGCCCACTCCGACTGTCACGGTGAGACCATCCGCCACAAACGTGGGACCCATGATGCCGTTGTCCGTCGGCGTTGCGGTCGGGGGCACCTCCGGTGGCCTACCGCCCGCCGTGAGGAAGCGGGCTCGCGAGGTCAGAGTACGGAACAGATCGGTGAGTTCCGCATGATTGGAGGCGGTCACATCGAGCGAGACGAAAATCGCGTCCTGTTGGGGCACAGTGGCGATGCCTGCCTGGTGATGGCCGTGGAACGGAATCGTACGGGATTTCGGTTCCGCCTTGATTTCGACGATCGGCTCGGCGCTCGCCGCGCCGCCGCCCAACACGGTCCCACCCGCCGCCCCGGCCACGCCCGCCGCAGCACCGTGAAGAAACGACCGCCGCGCAAACGCACTCGCCGGGCACCCTCCGCCACTCCACCCTTCATCCAGGGACGCGGACGTCTCTTGAGCCATGGTTCCCCTCAGGCAAGGATCCAGGCGGCAAACCGTACGGTGCCACCGCGATCGGATTCCGTGAGCCGGCCCCGGCCCACAAGGCGCGCGACCGCGTGCGGCAGCCCAACCAGCGTCGATTGCCACCAGTTACATGACTATTCCGCAAAACGTAATATATTGGACGTACGCGCTCGCGCCACTTGGAGAGACGCCCTTTGGCCAACCCCTCCATCGCTGACGCGGCGTCGCGCTGACGTTGGTGACGGGCGCGGGGGACGCGATCAGCTTCTTGGCCCTCGGCGGAGTATTTACCAGCGTCATGACCGCGAATCTGGCACTGCTGGGCCTGGCAGTGGGTTCGCGTGATCTCATCCTCAGGGGACACACGCATTGGTGGCCTTCGGCGGAACCATCTGCGGCGCGCTTGTCGTTACCCGATCGCCATCGGAAAGAGAGGCACACTGGGAGGCGGGGTTCAAGCCGCCCTGGCCCTCGAGTTGTTGGTCCTCGGTGGCTCCTGGTCTGCTGGATGGCCACCTCCGGAATGTCCGAGTCGGGAACGCGGATCGGACTGCTGGCATCTGCGGCCCTTGCCATGGGCTGTCAGGGCGGGCTGGTACGTGGCACGGGAGGCCGCAACGTGTCGACCGCTCCGTCAGCCACTCCGTGGAACCATCGCTCGCGGCGGTGACGGCGATGGCACCGCACATGCCGTCGGCGACGAGCCGAGGCATGCGGCGGCCAGAAGCACAGGCCCGGCCCATCGCCGCACGCCACTCGTCGGGCTGGACAGGACCGTCACAGTCCATAAACGTGCTGATGCGGACACCCTCGTACTGCGCGGTGAGCAGCACCCGGTGCCGGGTGATGAACTGCCAGCCGTAGGCAAGGGTGCGACTACCATCCGGTCCGGCTACCGCAGTCCAGCCGAGTACGAGGCCGTCCGCCTGGCGGCCTGACTACCACGCTGATGGTGTCCGTCAAAGCGGAACAAGCTCAGAAGGGAGAGGAGACGCTCGTGACGCGGCGCCGGTACGAGGGAGTTCCGCATTCGGACACAGGGCGCGCC
This sequence comes from Streptomyces sp. RPA4-2, assembly GCF_012273515.2. Classification (NCBI taxonomy): domain Bacteria; kingdom Bacillati; phylum Actinomycetota; class Actinomycetes; order Kitasatosporales; family Streptomycetaceae; genus Streptomyces; species Streptomyces sp. RPA4-2. Next base: position 8,704,949 of record NZ_CP050975.2, on the reverse strand, counting down.
GAAGCCTTCAGTGACGGCGTCCTGGCGATCGTCATCACGCTTCTGGTGCTCCATCTGAAGCCTCCCCCGATCGATGCGGGTCGCCTGCTGGCCCAGCTGCTCAACCAGTGGCCGACCTATCTGGCCTATGTCGCCTCGTACCTCTACATCGCCGTCGTATGGCTCAACCACAAGGCGGCATTCCAGCGCATCAAAGTCATGACCCGTGGCCTGCACTGGGCCAACCTCGGCGTGCTGTTCTCCACTGCGCTGCTGCCCTGGCCCACCGCGCTCGTCTCCGAAGCCATCGCGGAGGCCAACCCACCGGACGACCGGGTCGCCGTCGGGCTCTACGCGATCATCGGCTCGATGCTATGGGTCAGCTGGATGATCTTCTTCCACGTGCTCTTCCGCCACCCCGAGCTCCTCGAAGACAGCGTGGACGAGACCTTCTTCCACGGCGAACGCCTTCGAGCCTTCGTCGGAGCCCTGCTTTACGCGGCCGCCGGCCTGGTCGGCGTACTGACCATCCCTGCTCTCGCGCTCGCAATCTTCGTACTCCTACCGCTCTTCTACGGCATCACGAGCCACGGCTACGCCCAGCTGCAAGTCCTCGGGCGCCGCCGCCTGCCACCCAAGCGATGAGGTGCCGTCAGCGCCTGCCCTGGTGTCTCAGACGGGCACTGGGGCACCCCATGGCCCGGATGGGTGCGTCCGAGCGGGCGACCGCTTTATATGACGCAGGTCTCACCCGGTGGTTGTGGGAACTGAAACGCTCCGCTCCCTGTACGCAAGGTGCCGCCCGAAGCCGTGAACACCCCGCGCGGGCACTGCCTCCTGAACTGCCGTCGAAACGCTGCTCTGCGTCGTGAACAGAGCCACACGCATCTCCGGAAACTCGCGAAGCAAAAACGGGAGGTGACAGCCAGCGAGTTGGAGAGCGGCGGATCGGCCGGTGTTGGCCCCTCAGACGCCTGGGCTGGAGAGCGGGACCGATCGCTAGTGGAGGCGGTCGATCCGGCCGTGTTGGAGTACGGCGGCGTGGCCCGACAACTTCATAAGGGCAGGTAGGTGGGTGACTGCGCGCGAGCGGCGGGGGCAGGAAGCCGTCGGCAGCCCGGTGGACTCGGCCCACATCCTGACCTCGCTCCGCTCGGCGAACGCTGATGCGCCGTGGGTCCAGAAGGCCGGCTCGGGTCCCCTGGCGGCACGCCGCCACGGGACCCGAGCCGGCCAGGGGGACCGGCGCACTATCGCGACGGCTATTCGTAGCCGAGGACCTTGAAGTTCTTGCTCACGAAGATGTGGTGCGGCCAGTTGACGCTGATGTTGTGCACCTCATACTCGCCGTTGCTCAGCTTCACCACCCGGTCGTTGATGCCTCCGGGGACGACGGCCTGCGCGGCCTTGATCGCCTTGTCCGCCGCCGCCCCGCTGACGATCGTCCCCTCTCCTTCGGTGTAGTCCGGGATCTGACCGACCGACTTCGCCGGTGACGGTGTCCCCTGCTTGAAGGGGGTCACCCCTGCCGCCTCGGCAGCCGCAACTCCGCCGTCGCCCCGGGGTTGCACGATGACCTGGGTAGCTGTGATGGTCGCGCTGTCGACCGTCCCCAGGACGAGGACGCTTGCGCCCTCCTTCACGGCGCGCATCGAGGCGCGGTGGGTTCCCTTCTTTGATTTCGTGGAGGACGCCTCGGTGACGGCCACCTCCACACCCGTTGCTGTCGAAAAGGTGAAGCCCGACGTGGACGTGGTGTCGACGATGCCGGTCGCACCCCCGGCAGACGGCCCAGCCACGGGCCCGCCACCGGCGGGCCGGCTGGGCGTTGCGGTCGGTGAGGATGTGGCTGTGGAAGAAAGGGACAACGCGGACGACGAGGAAACCGCCGCGGCGGACGTGCCTGCGTTGGCCAGTCCGGCCAACGCACTCGTCAACCCGGCGGCCACAATCAATCCGCCCTTCTTCTTCGACAGCACCCGCCGCACCCTCGGGCGGCGTGCTTGCACGGCCATGGTCGCCGGGACTGAGCCGGCCGGCGAGTGGCTTGTCGGGTCATAGTCATTCATGACTGCTCCTCATCGCGTGGGCTGCCGAGCCTGCTGGCCGTGCATATGAGGACGCTGTAGTTGAACTGAGAGCCTCCTAAGAGGGCATCTGGCCCCGCTGGTGCTCGTACGAGGCCGGCATCTGCCCCTGCGGCTCCGGTCACCACGACCAGTGCGTCAGCGCAGGCGGCCCCCACGTCGACGAGGATGAGGCGACGGACATCAAGCTCCGGCACGTGTCGGAACTCATCATCGACTGGGCCCGCACCGGACCACTCTGCTCCGACATCCGCACCGAACTCGACCACCACGTCGCCCAGCACACACCGCACGCACTCGCCGACGAGTAACCGATTGGGAAGCTTCAGACGGGGTGCTGCGGCCCCGGTGCAGTACAAGGGCGCGGACGGGGTCCGCAGGGGGCACGCGGACCGCGATCGTGGTCGACGGCCAGGAACACGCGGTGGGTGTTTTCTGTCGAACACGATCCAGGCGGGGGAAGCTCACCGCACGCGCTCCCCGACCTCGAACTGGAATGGGCAGCCGGATGACGGCGGCGGCCGTGCCGGGAGTAAAAAGGGCGGTGCGGTGGCGCCGTGCGCAGCCGGCGGCAGCGGCGGCCGCGCACGGCAGGGGCGCCCCGTGCTGTGCTATGCGTACGGCCGGGGAGCCCACCAGCATCGTCACACGGGTGATGAGACATCGCCACGCAGCACTGCGTGGTGCCACAGCCGGTCTGGGAGCGGGTTGTACGGTGCGAAGGCCGCACGTGTTCGTCCGAGCGCGCAACAAGGTCCTGCCCGTGCCCCATCCTTCACGGGCTGGTGTGTTGATGTCCCCGGTCAGTCGGCATCCCCCGACGGCCCCGGGGCATCACGCACAGAACACCGACTCTCGTAGCCGCCACGTCCTGCGCTGCGCCGGAGCGTAACTCGGGTGAGCGGGAGCGCCGTGCGCAGCCATCACCGAGCGAGAGGCGGCTCACGCACGGCTGGGCATTCCGTGTGGTGCAGTGCGCGGCAGGGCGCCCGCCAGCATGCTGTGCCGTCGTTGAGCAACACGGCTCATGAGCAAAGGTTCCGATGACAACGGAACCACGGTTGGAGAAGGGGGAGCCGTTCGGATCCGGCGGCCTCTGACCCGCCGGAGCCCGGAGGCCGCCGCCGACGCGCAGCAACACCCGCAGGCGCCCCGATCCCCCGAGGAGCTCTCCTTCCCGTCGCCGGCCGCCATTACCAGGGAGGGGCGGGTACAAGAGTGCTGAGGGGGATGCCTGACCCCACACCAAGCACGCGCACACAGCCTGACCAGCCGTTTCCCTCCCCGCAGCCGGAAGCCTGCCGCGGGCCACCTCGTGGACAAGTGCCTGACGCACCCGCCCACCTGGATGCGAGCACTGTGGCAACTACTCCCACGCCCCTGGGAGCACTAGCCGATCGTCCACGGTGATCGGTGCGGGGAGAAGACACAGGACACGGCCATCGCCGGGAACCACGCCGACGACGAAGTTGTCCTCGCTGGGCCCCAGAATCCCAGGTCGTAGAGCCGCTGGCCGTCCTTGACCAGCCGGCGCTCGTGCTTGCCCGCCACATTTGGTACCCGGACGGGATCAGGTCCGGCCTGCGGCCTGAGCGTGAAGTGCGGTAGTTGCGGCAGGCCCCACTCGCCCAGGGCAGACCGGTCGCCCTGGGGGATGTCCCACTCCTGAGCTACCCCGCACCCGGCGTGAAGGCGAACTGGCTCCCGGATTCGACTGCGGCAGCGACGGCCGGCGGGCACGACGCTGCCGGCCGGGAAGGGTGGCTACGACGGCCAGACCATTCGCAGGACAACGGCGCGGCGCACCCCCGCATCCAGCATCGCCTGCGAACGATGCTGCCCGTTGACGTAGCCCGGCCCCTTGGCGGGCTGGATGGCGTCGGCCACGCTGAACAACGTGGCGAGTGCCTCGCTTCTGCCAAAGGCCCGTCCCAGCCGCGGCAGCGTGGGCCAGGGCGTACTCCTCCATGTCCTCCGCGGCGATGCCCTCTGTGCGGGCCCGCTTCAGCACGTCCAGCGCCATCGCGCTGACCGCATGCCAGTCGCCGCCGTGATACCAGCAGCACTCCCGGGGCTCCCGCCGCGGCCAGACCTGACGTGCCCAGCGCCGCAACCACGTCACCCCGGTCGGCATGCATGCCGGTTCCCTGAACGGGCGGGGCTGGGCCAGTCGGACCATCGCGAACTTCTCGAACACCAACTGCGGTTCCGGCTCGTCGGGACGTGGAACGTAGCCGGTGCCACGGTCCTGATCGACCCGTGCACCCACCAGTTCCTCCAGCTGTCCCACGGTGATCGGCAACCAGCGTGGCGTCCGCGGCTGGTAGGGCTCTGCCTCGGCGAACCTCACCAGCTGGAAGCCCGTCTGCAGGGCCGCCCCGTCGGAGGCCAGGTGCCGCTGCACCCACACCGGCGGGCCGCCCACTGGCGTACTCGATCGCTCTTAACCGTTAGTCGTGACACCGAGCTTCAGCCGCTTTCCGTTCTTGTTGGCAGGGCGGCCGCGAGCAAACTGCGAACGCTGCGCGCCCGCGTTGCTCGTCGAGCGGCCCCGGCCTGACGGGGGCTTGCGTTCCATCCGGTGGTTCCGCTCGTCCCGGATGAACTGCTCGACAGGCTTGTGCAGGTTCGTACCCGTGGGCTCAGGCAGGTTCTTGAAGAGTTTGTTGTCGTACCAGGAGTGCCTCTTGTCCCACACCCGGGACAGAGCGTCCAACCAGTCCTGATGCTCGCGCTCGGGCACGTCACAGACCGTGAGGAAGACCAGCATCTGGTCCTTGCTGAGCATGGTGGTGCCGTCGAGCATGCGGCGCATCGTGGTGCGAGGAAGGCGGCCCAGACCGGCCCGGCGTTCCATCTCGCGGAGTGGCATCGCACCGGTCCGGTGGTACATCTCACGCAGAGCGGCACGTAGTTCCGCCGCGTTCTCGACCAGTCGGGGCAGGGGCGCGCTGCCGAACGCAAGCGCAGCGCTGTGCTCCACGGCTCGCCCGTGGCGCCAGCGGCGACGGGCCTGCTCCAACGATCCGCCGCAGGCCACGGCATACGCCTCCACCACCGGCAGGCGCGGGATGTGCTTGCCGCTCGCAGCGCGCTGCAGCGTGGTGGCCGAGTACGCGTTGCCGGTCCTCGCCGCAAGCTCGACATACGTGAGCTGGGCGTTGGTACGGATCTCACGCAGCCACCCGGCGAGAGCCAGGAGACCCAGGTTGAGCGTGGCGATCGGCTTCTCAGGACGTCCCATGACGCTCCCTCAAACCATCGGCAGGGACAGCGGGACCCGGCGGCCGAAGCGCAGTGTCACCACCGCCCCCACCGCGATCAGCCCGGCACCGGCGAGCAGTTGGAGGACGGGGCCCAGATCCATGCCGCCCCACGCGAGTGCGACGCTGGTCAGGACGATGACGATGATGACGACGGTCTCGGTTCCGGTGAGACGGTGCGGGGCGGGCGTACGGCCCCCCGCGGCATGACGTTTGCGGCTCATGCGAACTCCCTGTTGGGATCAAGGGCGGCTGCACTCGTGGGTGTCGCCGCCGGCGACTGCGGACTCCTCACCACACCTGAACGGTGGCACGTCCAGGGGATGTAACTGCATGGTGCCCTATGGCCCGTAAGGACCCCACCAGTTGATGCGTCCACGGGCCCATCTGGGATCCTGTTGGCCAGCTGCGCAGCTAATCCACACGGACCAGCCCCGCTGACCTGCATTGTTCTCACGCGGTGTACGGAGCTCCGTACGGTTGATGCACCTGCGACCCAGCTTCGGCACGGCGAGCTTGCACCCCTACAGGTAGGGATGCGACGCTCCATGACAGGTTCCAACTCCCCCGCCGGCTGCGGACTCCTCCCTACCAAACGGGCCAGAACCTTCGGGAACCGGCGTGCGTGGCAGCACCCGGCCCAACGGTGAGGGCCGACCTGCGACCAGGTCGGCCCTCTGCCATGCCGTGGAGACGGCGAAAGACAGCACCGTGTTGCGCGCGGGAACTCGTTGTCAGCGATCACGCAATTCGGCTCTGTCGGGGATCTTGTGATGTCGCAGGGTCATGGGCCCAGGAGTACGCGTTGGCGTAGGAGGTCGAGGTTGGCTCGGCCGTAGGTCATGCGCTTGATGAGCTTGACGCGGGTGACGTGCCCCTCGACCTGGCCGGAGCTCCATGGCGTGGAGAGCCCTGCGGTGACGGCGTCGAAATCGCGTCGCAGGCCGCTGACCAGGGAGTGGAGGGCTGGGAGGTCGTCGGCAAGGACGCGGTCCATCCAGTCGGGGAGTTGGTCTCCGCGGAGGTGGTGGAGCATTTCGGCGAAGTCGTGGACGTGCCGTGCGGCGGCGTCGAGGTGAGGGCAGGCGGTGCGGATCTCCTTCAGTTCCTCGGCGTCGGCGGCCGCGATGTGCTGGGGGTGCGTCATGATCCAGCGGATGACGCGTCGGGGTTTGGGGGCCGGCCTGGGCTGCGGCCGGGAGACCGGCTGCTGCTTCCGTCCTGGTTGGCGGGGAGGTCTGAAGGCGCGGAAGTAGCGGCGGAGGCACTGGACGCTCCCGGTGAATCCGCGTTCGCGTAGTTCCCGGTGGAGCTGGGGAATGTCGTGACAGCCCTCTAGCCAGCGGGCGTGGAGGTGGGGCTTGTGCTCGTCCAACACGGACAGTCGTCCGGTGGCTTTGACCAGGAGTTCGTCGAGGCTGGCGGCGCGGGCGAAGCGGCGGACGGTGGAGTGGTCCAGCCGCAGTGTCCGGCCGATCGCCGCCAGGGACTTTCCCTCGGCCAGCAGGGCCTGGACCGCGGCGTATCTCTCTGTGGCCAGGCCGCATTCGTGGCGACCCCGGTCATGGCGGAGGCAACCGCGAGGGACCTGGTCATGCCATTCACCCAACTAGGCAGAGGAAATCCTTGACCGGCTGCCGACTGTCGGCTGTCGGCTGTCACTGCCGTCGGAATACCAAAGGCGTCGTTCGAGATCTGTCTTCGCAGGTCAGGGCGACCGGCAGAACAGTTCAGCAGGGACAGGCAGTCAGCCGGATGCGGCTCGCATCTTTCAGCTGTTCACGGTGAGGAGGCGGGTGAAGTATCACGCACTGCGAACATCCGGATTCACTCGTGCGTACTATCTCTAGACTGCTGCACACCGCAGTAGTTGTGCCCTGCGGGTGATTCAGTCATCTCAGATGGGATACCTACCTATCGGTTTGCGAACACGGCACCCTCCTCGATCGCTGTGCCCGCAGACTGTCAGAAAGGCTTGTGCCATGTCTGAAGTCAAGGACCGCACCACGGAACTGACATCGCAGTACGCCGCTCAGGTGACCGGCGACCTCGAGCGCAATACCAAGGAGCAGGACCGTATCGGCGGGGAGATCCAGGCCTTGCAGGAGCAGTTGGCTGCACTGCAGCATGACCACACTGTGCTGGTGAACCTGCAGCAAGCACTGGGCGGTGCGAGCCCAGCTGCCGAGGCGGTCACCGCAACCGTGTCTTCCGTACCTCACCAGGGCGTTGCCTCATCCAAGCCGGGCAAGACGAAGAAGACGGCTGCCACGAACGCGAAGACCACGGCATCCAAGAAGACCGCACCGAAGCAGACAGCGCCGAAGCAGTCCGCCGCCAAGGTCTCGTCCCCGAAGGCGCCCAAACCGGCCACCGAGCCGACCCTCGTCGAGGTGATCCGCGGCTACCTGAAGCAGCAGAGCGAACCGCGTTCCGCCGCCGAGATCTCCGACGCTCTCACCCAGGCCCACCCCGACCGCACGGTGAAGACCACGGTCGTACGCACCACCCTCGAAGGACTGGTCGCCAAGAACCACGCCCACCGCAACAAGCAGGGCACGTCCGTCTTCTACACCGCCCCGGCCACCCAGGAACCCGCAGCCGGCTGAGCGTCCGTCGGACCTCCGGTGGTGCTGCCCCCGGGCCGAGCCTCGGTGCAGCACCGGCCGAAGTACCGGCGGGCAGATGAACCCAACCTGGATAAGGCGGATTCGGCCGCAATCGCAGACCGGTTCCCCGACCGCGATACGCAGCGTCCGGTGCTCTTGGAGCTGGCCTGCCGCGCCCTTCTGAACCCTGCAGTCGTGTGGGACAGCGGCAGGTTCAGCGCGCACGCCAGGTACGTACTTCCAGGTGGGTGATGTGGGCGTCGGGGCGGATGCGTCCGGTTTCCACGAGCCATTGGTGGACGGCTGCGGTGGCGTCGCCTGCCGCGGCGTCGACGCGGCGGGCGAAGTCGGCTGCGTGGCCACTGACCTCAGCCGTCCACGGCGGCCACCTTCTGACCGTGGCACTCACCTGCAGCTTCTCGCCTATTTGCGGCGGGCGACACATTCGTTGACTAACGGTAGTCGTCCGGGTACGACTGCATCCAAGTGTTGATCTTGTCGCGGGTCGTGACCAGCAGGCTCTGGTGCTTGTGGAGGTTGTCGAACGTGAAGTCGCCGTCCAGCGCGGTCTGCATCTGCCCGATCCAGGCGAGCGGCTGCCTGAAGTGTGCTGTGCCCTTCGGGCTGGCTTTCATGGACTTGCCGAGGTCGTCGAGGTTGGTCAGAAGGCGGTTGAGGAAGTACTGGCAGTTTCCGGGGGTCCCACAGCTGTCGTTGTACGTTGCTTGCAGTACTGAGAAGGCGTCTCGTACCTGCGGCACGGCCGCGCCCGGAGCAGCCGGGGTGGTCGGGTAGCCATTCGATGTGGCGGTGCTCGGCGTTGACGAACTCCCGATCATTTTTGCCGCAGTGCTCCCGGGCGTCGGCGTCGTCGTGACGGAGGAATCCGCGGGCCCGGGCCCGGCCTCAGCGCTGTGTCCACCAGAGCAGCCGGTCGCGAGAGCGGCTGCGAGTAGCACGACGGCCACTGCGGGTATGAGTTGGGTTTGACGCACGGCTTGTCCTCGAGTTCCGGGATGATGAACAGGGCGATACGCGTGCTTACCGTGTGCCGGTGTCCGCTGTCCATCTGGCGCAGGTGGAGGGGATCCGCGAGGGTGCGGACCCTTCCCTCCTGCTCGACCGTCGTGTTCCGGGTTCTACGACGACATGGTCCAGGTGCTGTGCGAGGCGAAACAGAGCGGGCTCGCGTTGGAGTGGCGTCAGACGGCCCTCGACCGCGACCAGGCCGACCACAGGCCGTCGGCCTCGGCCCTCTGCTCTCAGCGCCAGGTCAGGACGAGAGTAGGTGCGGCGCGTACTCGCGGACCGCATCCAGCAGTTGTCGCTTCGACGGGTTGACCATGGCGTGCCCGGCGACGGTGACGGTGGGCACCGTCTCGTTTCCGTCCGCGACGGAGCGGACGAACGCCGCTGCGTCCTTGTCCTGCCAGATGTTCCGTTTGGTGTAACGCAGGCGCGTGAAGAGCAGGCTCAGCCGCAGGTTCATGCAGAACACGCAGCCGGGCCGCCAGTACATCACGACGCCGTCGCTTTCCTCGGTCATGCACTTCCCCCGTACGGTGTTGCTGTCCCTGGCGGCCGGAACTTCCAGGCTACGGGACACCGGGGCCCGTACCTCGGTGCGTGGCCAGGATCTCGCGGCCGCGGTCCGGGGTGATCAGCTGGGCCAGGACCGGGTCGGCGAACAGGGATATCGGGGCAATATGGTCCTCGCACACCGGGTGCCACAGGCGTAGCGCTGCACGGAGTTCGGGCCAGGCTTCGTCACACAGGCCCGCGCGGGCCGTGCGGACCTTGGCGGGGTCGGACATAGGGTCGGGTTCGGGCCGCGGGCCGCCGCCCGCGTACAGGGTGACGACGATCGGTCCTGTACGGATCGGCGGCTCGTCGGGAGCCTGAAAGGCCGGCTGCCCGGCGAGGCGGTCGGCGACGGCGTGCACGGCCGCGTCGAACTCGGGTCCGCCGAAGGTGAGCCGGAAGCCCGGCTCGGCCGCCCGGGCCTCGTAGTCGGCGACGAGCGCTCGCACAGGTGCGGGCGCGTGCTCCTTGAGCCGCGGCAGGGGCCGCAGGTCGTGGGGGTGCGCGAGCTGGTCCTGCCGGACCAGGAGCGGTAGGAGTTCCGCGGCGAAGAGCGGGCTGAGCAGGAGGTCGTCGTTGCCCGGGCGGTACCACATCAGGCTCGCGATGTGGCCGCGCCAGTCGCCGAGCATCGCCTTCATCTGCATGCTCAGCACGTCTGCTCGCTCCCGCCCGTACTCGTGCGCCTGGGCGAACACCGACAGCGGTCCGTCGACCGCCCCGGCCAGCGCCTCGCATCGGGCCCGCTCGACCTCCGCGTCCCAGTGGTTCCGGGTGGCGCCCGGCGGCTTGCGCAGGGCGTGGAAGGACACCCACTGTCGGCGCATGAGGCCGTGGAAGGAGTCGTACCGCTCCGGTCCCTCGCCGGACCAGGAGGCGAGCCAGTACGCCGCCCACTCGCCGTCTACGTCCACGTCGTCGGGGTCGAGCAGCATGACCGCCGCGTCACCTTCAAGGGACAGGCGCAGGCAGCGCGCTAGGACCTTCGCCTCCTGAACGCCGAACGCCTCCTCACCGTCCTCGTCCTCTTCGAGATCGTCCTCCGCGAAGTCTTCCCAGACCTCGATCCAGGTGCGGTCGTCGGTGTCCCGCAGCCATTCCAGCTCCGCGGCGCCCGCCAGCCGGTAGATGAAGTGGCCCGCGTCCCGCCACCCGTTGGTGACCAGCAGGAACTCCCGAAGCGAAGGTGGCAGCCGGCGCCCCAGCCGGGCCTCGGCCGCAGCGACCTCGGCCTCACTGGCCGGCGCGAACCCGAGCCAGGCGTCCCGCACGACCTCCTGCGCGAGCGGTGCGTCCTTGTCCGGGTCGTGTCCCGCGATCCACTCCGCGCTCCACTGCTTCAGAAACGGCCGCCACGTCGTACGCTCACCCATCGTCTCCTCCGCCTCTCGCTCTCCGTCGTCCGACTTCACCTCACCACAGGGGTACGACAACGGGTTGCGGCCCGACTCGGCTACGCCCGCTTTCCGCGGGAAGAGATCAAGACCGGTGACCGCGCCCCGGCCCCGGGCTTCGAGAGAGCCAGAGGTCCCGGTTGCCCGCGATCAGCACGCGCCCGTCCGCGAGGGTGACCGCCGTTCTCGGGGGGTCCTCGCTGCAGCCGAGGCCGCGGCGTTTCCAGTCCGTGGTCGTCCGGTTGCCGACCCAGATGGAACTGCACAGCAGTGTGCGGGTGTTCGGCTTGGACTTGGGGCGGGGGGCCGAGCCGACCAGGACCGGGTGGCCCGCGGAGTCGACGGTCGCGGCAGTGATCTCGCCGGTGCCCATGGCCGAAGTGTCCATCCGGGTCCAGTGGGTGCCGTCCTGGCTGGTGAGAACCAGCGGGAGGGAGTCGTAGAAGGCGCCGGCCCTGGCATAGCCACCCACGGCGAGCCAGTGGTCCGACGCGTACAGGATGCTGTGCACCTGTGTGCCCGGTGGCATTCCGGTGCTTTCGCCGGACGTCCAGTGCGCGCCGCCGTCCGCGCTGCGCCAGAACGGGATCGTGCCCGAGGAGTGGAAGTCGAAGGCGTTGGTCGCTGCCGCGCCGAAGGCGACGACCTCCTTGCCGTTGACGCCGAAGTCGCCCACGGGTGTGGACGGTTGCCGACCTTCGATCGGCGGCAGCGGCACGCGACGCACGGTCTTGCCCGCGTCGTCGGACGCGAACACGTACGGAGACTCCACCCGGTCGACCGTCTGGCCGCCGCCGATCAGCAGGAGCGAGCCGACCTTGACCGCTGTGTTCACCGAGGCGTCGTCCGCGGTCTCCTGCTCGGGGCGGGTGTTGAACGTCAGTGGCAGCGTGGCGAGCCGGAACTGCTCGCCGTTCGGTGCCCTTCGGGTCAACGTGGCGCCGACACCGATCAGCGAACCGTCATCCCACGGCACCACCACGTCGCCCGGCAGGCCGCCACCGGGCCAGCCGCTGCGCATGGAGTACGGCACGTCGGTTTCGTCGTCGGCGCCCGGCTTCGGGTTGATCGAGAGCTTCGTACAGCCGTCGGAACCAGTCCAGTTGACGTTCACATAGCGGTACCCGTTGGCGAATGTCCCCTCGCCCAGGGCGCAGTCACCCAGCGGCACCAGCTGGCGCAGACCCTGGCGGGGCGCCACATACCCCTTGTTGTGCGGGCCGGTCACCGACGGGTAGTCCACCGCGCCCGCATACTCCTTGAACCCGAGCTCTGCCGCGCTCGTGTCCCCCGTGCCGGTGTCCCCTGCGTTGATCCTTCCGCAGCCGCCCAGTACGAAGGCCGCACTGGCTGCCAGGCTCGCGACGGCGGCGAGCCTCCCCCCACGTGTTCTCATCCCTCCACGCTACTGAACTCGAACACGTGAATGCCGGGCGCTGCCATGGTGGGCGCTGCATACGACAGCCTCGGCTACGACGGATTCCACGACTGACCCCTGCTCCAGGACCGCTACACGCTCGCCGTCCTGTTCGAATACGCTGCCACCCTCGGCCTCATCGGCATCGAGTACGTTCCGCCCGTCGGCGCCCGCGAGGACTACCGCGACAACTGGGGCGCCGACGACCTCGGGCATTGGCTCGCCCTAATGACACGAGTCGCGATCATCCGGATGACGCGCCATTCCACCCTCCGAGCCGGTCTCGATCGAACCGGCAGCAACCCGTTACGCGGGCGCGGGTGCGCGTCGTCTGAGGCGCCCTCGGGCTCACCACACCAGTCGTCTCGCTCGCTCCGCTCGTCGACGTTCTGACCGACGTCTACCGGGTGCTCGACCCAGCGGTTCAGAAGCGGGCGAATCGCGGACTCCCTCGGGCCTACGAAGGCGCGCTGACGAGGCAGGCCCAACAGAGCGCCGTCGAGCGGCGGCTGCAGAAACTCATCGCCGGGGAGAACAACACGCCCGAGTAGCTCCGGATCAACGCTGACGGCGCCCTCCCCCCGCTGACTGGGCGCCCGCACCGCTGGGGCCTCGCGGCTGACCCGTCCCCCTGCCTGGCCTCGGCGCGCAGCCGGCGACTTCACGGACGACGTGCCGACGAGGAGTCCTAGCCCCGACGGGCATCCCCTGGTTAACGTGTGCCGGACGTCAGGGGGGACGTGGCTGCATACATCTGTAAGGCCTGTGGTGACACGGTGTGGGCCGAGCCGGGCCGTGAGATGCGGACAGTGTCCGCGCACGCCCGTGAGGCCGGGCACCCGAATCGCGGTCTGACCCATCCGGCGAGCAAGGTCGTGGCTGCGCAGCGACGCGCTGGGGGGCGCCGTCCGCCGCAGCCCGAGCGTCGTTCGTGGGGCACCCGGTGGCGTGGGCTCCCCTTGAGCGCCCGTGTCATTGCCGTGCTCTGCCTTCTCGCGCTCGCCCTGACCTATGGATTGTGGCTGGCAGACACGGGCAAGGACCCCGACCCGTACTGCACCGCGAACGCACAACGGCACGGCATGTGCTGACCGGCACTCAACCCGCTATAGAGCGGGCTCCCGACCCTTCACCAGGAAGAGCATGAGCGAACCAACACAGCTCGGCAGCGACTCCGAAAGCCAGACAGACGAGCAGCGGGCGCCCGCCGGAGACGAATCCCGCCCGGGTGTCGTGGCAGCCAGAGCACAAGCCGACAGCAATATCCACAAAGCGAAAATAGAACTGGATTCCGCAGCCGAACTGGATCGCTGGCGGATCGGTCTCCCGGCGCTGCTGTGCGGTGTGCTCGCTTTCGTGTTCTTCATGGTTTGGGGGTTTAACCAGAAGCTTCCCGACGATGATGGGTCGACGGGGTATATCGACTGGTGGTGGTCGCCCGCGTGCCTGACGGCGTTCATCGTTCTTGGCGTCACACTTCGGGTGCGTACTGTCAATCGATCCAGCGCACACGACAAGGTGGTGAGTGACGAGGAATTCAATGTGCGTATGGCCGAGTTGGACTACATACCCGAGACCGACGCGCCGCTGCTCGCGAACCGAGAACTCCTCCAGCGGTACCACACCCTCTCGACCGGCCAGGCCAGCACAGCCTTCAGAGTCGCTGTATGGGTCATGGGAACAGCCACCGCACTCGTCATCGGCGGTGCCGTCGCCGCGGCCCTGGCCCGCACTACGACGACAGCGGTCACCCTGGCTTCCCTGACAGCCTTCATCTCCGCCCTCGGCGGCTACGTCTCCTCGACCCTCCTCGCCACCTACCGAGTCTCCGTCGAGCAGGCCCGGCACTACTTCCGCGAACCCCTCGCAGGCGGCTACCTCCTCGCAGCCGAACACCTCGCCGCCACCCTCGACGCACCGGAGCGCGCTACAGCTCTCGGACGCGTGGTCGACGGATTCATCCAAGCGGCCACCAACGTCCCCGGAGCCGCACAAGACTCGGCGCCGTCCGAAGAACCACCAGGGGCCACCTCCGCGCTCTCCTAGATGATCAATTCCAAGGGATGCCTGCGGAGGGTGTGGGGTGGGCGGCGGCCGAAGCCACCGCGAGACGGTCAGGCGGCGGGCTGCCGGCCCTGGTTGTCGAGGTGGCAGCGGGCGCTCAGGCGTCAGGGTCGACTTCGGGGTGCGTGAACCGCACGGGCTTGCGCAGCGACCGAGCGTAGGTGATTTCGGCTCGGGTGCTGTCTCCGATGTAGTCGCCGACTAACCTCGGGCTTTCACGAGGTGGGCTGTCCAAGAGTTGATCAGAAACACGGAAAGTGCCCTTGACCTGCAACGATGGGACTTGCTGAGGGTCCTGTTGGCTGCAAGGAAAAGAGCACTTTCCAGGTGAGAGAGCCTATCTCGTCGTACCCACGTGTCCGTGTCCAGGCAGACGGTCGGCAGGTGCTCTCGCAGGCCGGTGCGGTCCTGCTGCTGGAGACGGTCCGCAAGACGGGCCTTGACCAGGCGATATCCGCAGCTCTGGCTCCGTGGCGCAAACCGCGGGCCGTCCACGATCCCGGCAAGATCCTCCTGGACGTCGCCCTGGCGGTCGCACTGGGCGGGGACTGCCTCGCGGACGTCTCCATGCTGCGGTGTGAGCCGGCCGTCTTCGGCCCGGTCGCCTCGGACCCGACCGTCTCCCGCCTGATCGACACCCTCGCCGCATCCGGCGACAAAGCCCTGCAGGCCGTCCGGTCCGCACGCTCCGAAGTCCGTCATCGTGCCTGGTCGTTGGCCGGCGAGAACGCCCCGGACGCCGACGGCCAGGTCACTGTCGACCTCGATGGCGTCCTCGTGATCGCCCACTCCGACAAGCAGGACGCGGCCGCGACCTGGAAGAAGACCTACGGCCATCACCCGCTGACGGCTTTCGTCGACCACGGACCGGGCGGAACCGGTGAACCCGTCGCCGCCCTCCTCCGACCGGGAAACGCGGGCTCCAACACCGCCGCCGACCACATCACCACCGCCCAACTCGCCCTGGCCCAACTGCCCAAGCACTACCGGCGAGGACGGCAGACGCTGATCCGCACGGACTCCGCCGGCGGCACCCACGACTTCGTGTCCTGGCTCGCGAAGCGGGGCCGATGGCTGTCCTACTCGGTCGGCATGACGGTCACCGAAGCGATCCACGAACACGTGCTGAAGGTCCCCGCCTCGGCCTGGACCCCGGCCGTCGAGGCCGACGGTGAGGCCCGGGACGGGGCCTGGGTCGCCGAGCTCACCGGCAAGCTCCTGGACGACTGGCCCAAGGGCATGCGGCTCATCGTCCGCAAGGAACGGCCCCATCCCGGCGCCCAGTTGAGGATCACGGACGCGGACGGCATGCGGATCACGTGCTTCGCGACCAACACCACCGGCCGGCCGATCGCCGAGCTCGAGCTGCGTCACCGGCTCCGGGCACGGGCCGAGGACCGGATCCGGGCCGCCCGGGCCACCGGCCTGCGCAACCTGCCCCTGCACGACACCGCCCAGAACCGGGTCTGGATGGAGATCGTCCAGATCGCGCTCGACCTGCTGGCCTGGATGCCCATGCTCGCGCTGACCGGCCGGGCGAGGCTCTGGGAACCGCGTCGATTGCGGTTCCGCCTGTTCTCCGCAGCCGGCCAGCTCGTCACCACCGGTCGGCGCAGGATTCTCCGCCTCGCCCGGCACTGGCCCTGGACCGGCGAGATCACCGCCGCCCTTGAACGGCTCGCGCTCCTGCCTGACCCCGGCTGACTGGCAACCCATCGTCCCTGCGGCAGCATCACCCGCCCGGGCAGTGGAACCCGGCGCCCACCCGACGCGACAGCCGGGCCACCGGCCTGCCCGGCATCAGCTCCGGAAAGCAAAAGGGTCCGCCGACTCCGTCGGCGGACCCTCAAGAAAGATCGAGGCTAAAGCGCCTGAGTTCGCGAATACTGAGCACTCGGCGCCCCGAACCGGGGCGTTCGTCGCGTGTCAGTTGGCGATCATCGTCGTTCTTTCATCCAGCAGGCGGGGCAAATGTCGCGGCCACCGCGGGTCCGGTGCCCTTAGTGGGCATTTAGCGATGACCTGTATCGGTAAGTGACCTTCGCGGCCGTCACGCTTGGGGTATTTGTCCTATACGCGCACCCTCACGTCCATCGAGCTGCGGACATGCCCGCCCGTTTGCTCCGGTTCTCAAGCATGAAGTCCGTCTGGTTTGAAGACCAGGCAGAAACGCCCAGCAGCAGGGGAACAGCGCCGACCACCGCAATCCATGATCACGCTACGGCGTGAGCCAGCGGAAGCCGTACCCCAGCGACCTGTCCGACGCCCGATGGGCCTTACTCGAACCGACATTGACGGCCTGGAGAAAGGCCCGACTCGACCGCAGGCCCACCGGACAGCCAGCCAAGGTCGACCTGCGCGACATCTTCAACACACTCCTCTACGTCAACCGCACCGGAATCCCCTGGAAATACCTCCCGCACGACTTCCCGAACCACGCCACCGTCTACGCCTACTACGCCGCCTGGCGCGACGAGGGAATCCTCACCCAGCTCAACCACGACCTCACCGGCCTGGCCCGCGTGAAGGAAGGACGCAAGCCCGAACCCACCGCGTCCGTGATCGACACCCAGAGCGTGAAGACCTCCACCAACGTGCCCCTGACCAGCCAGGGAACCGACGCCGCCAAGAAAATCGTCGGCCGCAAGCGAGGCATCCTCACCGACACACTCGGCCTGCTCCTCGCCGCGACCGTCACCGCCGCGAACCTGTCCGAGAACGCCGTGGGAATCCAGCTCCTCGACCAGGCCAAAAAGACCTACCCGACCATCTCCAAGAGCTGGGTCGACACCGGCTTCAAAAACGCCGTCATCGAACACGGAGCCAAGCTCGGAGTCGACGTCGAAGTCGTCAATAGAACTCCAGGAGTTCGTGGCTTCCACGTCGTCAAAAGGCGCTGGGTCGTCGAGCGAAGTATTGGATGGATCATGATGCACCGGCGCTTCGCCCGCGACTACGAGATGTTGCCCGCCAGCTCCGAAGCCAAGATCCACGTCGCCTCGATCGACAACCTCACCAAGCGCATAACGGACGAGACGACACCCACCTGGCGAGGAACGTACTAGGAGATAAAGGGCAATCCATCTAGATCAAATGCCCTCTTACGGCATTGCGTCTGTATGGAGGGGGACAGTGACGACGTCTCGGTCACTGTGACGCGGCGAGTGTGACGACCGTCGCCACCGCGGCGAAGACGAGCACGATGGGGGCCATGGCGCTGCCGCGAGCGGCGCTGTCTCGGTAGTCGCCCCACTTGACGTGGTAGCCGATGGCGCCGAGGAGCAGGACGGCCATCCCGGCGGCGGCGGCGATGCCCAGCGGCTGCCACCAGATGCCCGCCACGAGCCCCGCCGCGGCTGCGACCTCGGCGAGTCCGATGAGACGGACCTGTGCGGAACTGAGGCCCTTTGCGACGAGGCCGTCCGGGACGTCCCCCTTGAGCTGCGCCTTGGGCGCGCCGGCGGCGAGGGAGACGAGGGCAAGAAGAGCACTGAGGATCACTGCAGCGATGTACACGAGGGTCCTTGGATGGAGATGAATGGGTGTGGGAGGCCCCGCATATCCGTCCCGGCGTAGGCCGCGGGACACGAGCTGTGCGTGGGGCCCCGCAAACGGGTGCCGCCCGTTCGTGCGGCGGTGGGTTGGGGCTGCGCCATGCCGGATGTGGCTGCGTCGGCCCTGGTTGCGTTTCGGTCATGGTGGGCCGATGGGCCATGAATGGTTCGAACACGCGTCAGCTGTACGGGCCTTGGACGCGCCGTCACATGCCGATGTTGCCTACGGCCGCAGCGAGACGCTCGGGTCGAGCCCCGGAGGTGGTTCGGGAAGTGGCGGTGGTCGGCGGCGAGGTTGCTCGGCCGGACCTTCCGCGATGCCTCCGCCGGTGAGGACGGTTTTCCGGGTGCGGGCGTCCCGCCGGACCACCACCGAGTCCTGTCGACATGACGGACCGGCACGGCGGACTCCTGCAGCGCTGTCCGCGCTGCGGGCCGGGAGCCGCCTGGTCGCACCGATGTGGCGTGTGATCGCCATGGGCTTCGCCGCCGCCGGGAGGCGGCGGCTGATCTGCGTGCGTTACACGGCGCGCAGCGGGGCGAGTGCCTTGCTCCAGGCCAGGACCTGGTCCAGGGTGGTGTGCAGGGCCTCGAGCTGGAAGTCGCCGGGCTTGAACACGCTGAAGTTCTCGAAGTCGTGGAACAGCGACAGCGAGACCTGTGAACGGACGTCCGCCATCTGCAGCTCACCCGCGATCAGCCGCAGGTGCTCGACCGCGCGGGCGCCGCCCAGGCCGCCGTAGCCGACGAAGCCGACTGCCTTGTTGTTCCACTCCGCGTAGAGGTAGTCGATGGCGTTCTTCAGGGCGCCGGACGTCGAGTGGTTGTACTCGGGCGTCACCATGATGAATCCGTCGAACGAGGCGATCTTGCTCGCCCACGCCTGCGTGTGCGGCTGGGAGTACTGACCCAGCGACGGCGGGAGGGCCTCGTCGAGGTGCGGAAGCTTGTAGTCGACGAGGTCGACCAGCTCGAACTCCGCGTCCGTCCGCTTCGAGGCGATGTCGTGCACCCAGCGCGCGACAGCCTCGCCGTTACGTCCGGGACGGGTGCTGCCGAGGATGATTCCGATCTTGGTCAACGCAAGAACCCTTCATGAAGGTGACCCGTGCCCGTTTTGGGCTGACATATAGCCCTGGCAGCCGGTCGGGACATATAGTTGCCACATCAAGCAAGTTACCAAAAGATTGTTGCGTCAAGCAAGTGCATGCCCGCATGACGGTTCCCGTGTGACGTTTCGCACCCTTGGTCCCCAACCCCGGTCCTCACACACGCGAGGTATTCCTGCATGACACCGAAGCCCACTCCGCCCACCGAGGCGCCGCAGCCGCTCACCCCCGACGAAGAAGCCGTCGTCCGGGCCCTCCCCTCGCTCCTCTACTCCCTGCCGCGCGCCATCGACGCCGACATGGCACGGGAGCAGCGGATGTCGAACACGGAGTACCTGACGCTGATGCACCTGTCGGAGGCACCCGACCGGCGGCTACGCATGCACGAGCTCGCCCACGCGATCGAGATGTCCCTCAGCGGAGCATCCCGGATCGTGCAGCGGCTGGAAAGCGAGGGGTACATCGAGCGGAAGCAGTGCGACACGGACGGCCGTAGCTGGCACGCCTCCCTGACCCACGCAGGCCTTGCCCGCCTGGAAGAGGCCTGGCCCAGCAACCTCGCCGCGGTACGCCGGCACTTCCTCGACCACCTGAAGGACCTGGACCTCAAGAAGCTCGCGGCCGCCCTGCGAAACGTCGCCACCTGAGGAGCGTCTCGGGACGTCGACACGCCCCTGCGGACATATTCATCACGCCGCAGCCTCACAAGTTTCATTGATGCCAGGCACTGTTGACCGCCGAGCACCCTTCGACATCACCTGGAGTGACCCACACCAGCACGCACAAGCAGTTCGCCGTCGAAAAGATCCGCCCGCCCTACTGGCGGATGACCTTCTCCAACGGGAGAGATCAACCTGATCGACCCGGACACATCGAGCAGCTCACCGAGTTGATCACTCGCATCGAGCAGACCCCGGATCTGACCTCCGAAGCGCCAACCCCCCACGGGCCTGCATCCGTATACCGACAACATGTACCGGCTGGCAAAGGTACCCGCCGCCACCATCAGTGAG
Organism: Streptomyces sp. RPA4-2; assembly: GCF_012273515.2. Taxonomy (NCBI): domain Bacteria; kingdom Bacillati; phylum Actinomycetota; class Actinomycetes; order Kitasatosporales; family Streptomycetaceae; genus Streptomyces; species Streptomyces sp. RPA4-2. Next base: position 8,684,879 of record NZ_CP050975.2, on the reverse strand, counting down.
ATCGACGGCGGCGCCCGCGGAGCCCGTGACGTGCGGGACCGGCAGGCAGCCCGCTTCCGAGCGGCGCGGTGCGCTGCTGCGCGCCGACTGCGAATGGGTCGCCGCCCATGGGGAGGACACTTCAGTGCGTGAACTCGCCGCGGCGGCCAGCTTTTTCCCGTCGACGGTCAGCCCCACCTGGCGCGGATGCGGGCCGCGTGTGCCGAGGCGGCAACCCGCGGCTGGCGCAGCCGCGGGTGTCCGCACCGCGGCCGCTGGCCGCCACCGCTGCACACCGGCGCGGGCCTTGACGCGCTGCGTGCCTCGGTCGACATCTGGGCCCTCTGTCCGGTTCTGTGGCGACGCACACCAGTCACTGCACACGTGGACGGAGCAACCCGTGGAGGACGAGGCTGGAGAGTGCATCAGCCAGGCAGTCTCTGTCCTGTTCTGCCGCTGGTGCGGCAGCCGGGTTCAGTCGGTCGGCGATCGGGTCGTGGGCGAGGGCGAGCGCCGGACCGGTGATGGCCGTGTACAGGACGTGCGGCGGCACCCGCGGGATGCGGCCGGCGGCCGTGAGGCTGTTGATGGTCGGCTCGATGCTGTCCCAGAACGGCTTGATGAACCGTTCGTGCAGGTAGTCCAGGCGGTCGGAGTCGCGGGTGGACTCATCCGCCAGCAGACGGTTCATCGCTGAGGCGCTCGCTGATCGCCGGTACAGCTGAACGATCACGCTGCTGAGGCGTTCGTCGTCGTCGCGGGATTCTGCCAGCTGATGATCGAACTCTTTCTGGTCGTCCAGCAGCGCGAAGTCCACGACTGCACGCCAGAAGTCACCTTTAGACCCATAGCGGTCGTTGACGAAGTTGTGACTGACCTCGAGCCGCCGCGCGAGCTCGCGCACCGTGGTCGCGGCGTATCCGAGCTCCGCGAAGGTCTCGAGGCCTCGCCGAAGGATTTCAGTCTCGTCCAGTTGCGCAGGGGCGTATCTGCCCCGCGCAGGCGACTTCACCGCCGTCCGGTCGTCGGTCATTTTTCGCCGCTCCTCGCCGCAGCCTGCTGAACCGGGGTGTTCTCGCCGGCCCTGGCCCCCGACGCCGGCACAAAAGCGTCGACTCGGACCAGGGACGGCTCGTGTCAGGCAGATCCTATGTGCCCGTCCCGGCCCCTTGGAGAAGCACAGATATCGAGCTTGACAGTTGTCAGATCCAAGAACATGCTTGACGCGTCAAGTAAGTGTTGGTGGTCGTGACAGCCACCGCCTCATCTCTCAGGAGCTTCATGACCACCAAGAAGGACCGAGCAGTCGTCACCCTTCCCACCGCGGCCACGCGGAGCCGCAAGGTGACCGGCCTGGTGACCAGTCTCGTCGCCGCCGCTGCCCTGACCGCCACAGCCGTCCCGGCCATGGCGCAGGGCCAGAACTCGGACAAGACCCCGGGGCACTCGGCGCAACACCACTACCTGTCGCCGTTGCAGGTCACCTCGGCCTACTACGCAAGCTACAACGGGGACCTGGCCGCCGGTTTCGACCGCTACATCTCCAAGGACCTGGTTCTCCACGGGTTCAACGGGCCTGAGCAGCGCGAGGACTGGATCAAGGGCGATCTCAACATCAAGGCCGGGCTCAAGGGCTTCAAGATGACCGTCCTCGACCAGATCGTCGAAGGCGACAAGGTCGTCACCCGCTGGAGTTTCGAAGGTGTCCACACCGGGACTGTCTTCGGGATTCCCGCTTCCGGCCGCGACGTCACGCTCAGCGGCATCTCCATCGACCGCGTGGTACACGGCCAGTCCGTCGAGCACTGGTCCGAAGGCAACTTCGGCAGGTTCCTCGATGAGCTCCGCGGCGTGTCCGATCCCGGCTCCGCCACCCCCGGCACCAAATAGCGCTCCGTGGCGGCCCGTCCTTGGCGATGGCTCCGACCAGGGGCGGGCCCGCCCGTCGCGCTCGCATCTCACCCATACAGACCCGATGGAACAGGTACGAAAGCAGGAGAGAACCATGGGAATCCTTGACGAGAAGGTAGTACTCATCACCGGCACCGGTGGCGGGATGGGGCGCGTCGCCGCGCTGATCTTCGCCCGGGAAGGCGCGAGGATCGTCGGCGTGGACATCCAGGCCGGCGGCAACGCGGAGACGGCCGAACTCGTACGTCGCGCCGGCGGCGAGATCACGAGCATCGCACCGGTCGATCTGACCGACCCGGACCAGGTTCATCAGATGGCCGACTCCGCCGCCGACGCCTACGGCGGGCTCGACGTCGTCTACAACAACGCGGCCATGCAGCGCTTCGGGGCCATGCCCGACTTCTCCGTCGAGGACTGGCGCGCGACGGAAGCCGGAGAACTCGACATCCCCTTCTTCGTGTCGAAGTACACGTGGCCACACCTTGTCCGCCGAGGTGGCGGAGTCATCATCAACGTGGCATCGGAGGCCGGCCTGATCGCGGGCTCCACTCCCCCGATGATCGCCCACACCGCGGCCAACGCAGGCGTCATCGGAATGACACGACAACTCGCCCTCGAAGGCGCCCCTCACGGAATCCGCGCGGTCGCGATCAGCCCCGGCCCGGTTCTCACCCCGGCCAGCGACCGCGACCTCGGCGACAACCAGGCCATGAGGGACGCCATCACCAGCAAGACGCTCCTCAAGCGCTTCGCACGACCCGAGGAGATCGTCGAACTGGCCGCCTTCCTCTCCTCCGACCGGGCCTCCTTCATCACAGGCGCCAACTACCCGGTCGATGGCGGAGCCAGCGCCTGGTAACCCCACCCATGCAGCAACACCAAGGCCAACCTTGCCTCGAACAAACCGGCATGGGCGCTTTCCACGGCCCCGGCCCGAATGAGCGCGATGAGCTGCTGGACCTCCTCCGGGCTTGCGCCCGCGGATTCGAGACGAGCGGCTACACGAACCTCGGCGCCCGCGGCTGCCCTGATTCTCGCCCGGCTCTTACGGCCGTGGCTCTTGGCCATACGGCTCTCGTATTTCCCGCGCCCCGGCCCCATGCCCCGATGCGCCTGAAGAGCAGCATGCGGAAGGCTCGACAACCCTGTGGTGCTGGAAGTAGAAGACCTACGGCTCACACTGATGCTCGCAGACTGGACCTCGTAGCGAGGTCCGCGGGTACCTTTGCCGCGAAGCACCCCGGTCATGGGCCGCGCGCAGTTTGATGATTGTCAACGGGCACCGGCGGCTTGAGGTGCGTTCTACGATGCGCGAAGGCTGGGGTCCCGGCGCCAACTGGCTGCTGGTCCACAGTTTCAGCCCGGTCCCGTAACGCTCTGGCGGGGCCGGGCTGACCACTTCTCGGTGCTGCAGGAGCTGGCCGGGTTCGCGGGAGAGAGCGTGGGAACGGAGGAGGGGCCCGACGGCGCCGGCCCCCTCTTCACACGGTGGGATTCAACCCGAGGCTCCCAAAGCGTATCGCACCTCAGACCCTAAGAAGTCATCTCATTTGGGCGACTCGGTATTCTGTGAGTCATGGTGGGGATCGTTGAGCGGCTGGTGCCGGACGAGTTGTGGGAGTTGTTCCAGCGGGTGGTGCCGGAGGCGCCATCGCGGCCGCAGGGCGGTGGTCGGCGTCGGCATGGCGACCGGGAAGTGCTGGCCGCGATCGTCTTCGTGGCCACGTCGGGTTGTACCTGGCAGCAGCTGCCTTCGGCGTCGTTCGGCCCGTCCGGAGCGACTGCCCACCGGCGGTTCTCGGAGTGGTCGAAGGCCAGGGTGTGGGCCAAGCTCCACCGCCTGGTCCTCGACGAACTCGGCGCCCGCGGCGAGCTGGACTGGTCGCGGTGCGCGATCGACTCGGTGAACATGCGGGCCCTGAAAAGGGGGACCTGACAGGTCCGAATCCTAATGGGCAGCGAAGCGAGTCATCGCTATCCGAATCCGGAGTGAGAGCTCTTTCGACAGACCGCGGGACTCGCTTCAGCAGCGGTTCCGGCCGGAACCGAGACCTCGTCCGCCACCTGGGCAGGAAGCCCCCTACTGAGAGCGATCTGACCCCGGCCGGAACCGTTCCAGTTTCCGAGCTTCGCGAGCACAACAGCGCCTCGCGAGGACACAAACGCCTCACAACGGGTCTCCGCAGACCCAGTTCAGAACACGTCACCCGACGGTGCGAACCAAGAGCTTCGATGGTCGTGGCCTGAGCCAACTACACGGAACACCTTTCATCTTGTCGCGAGCCTGAGAGCTCTCGCGAAGACGAAGGACCGTGCAGTTCGCTGGGGTTGCGAACGGCTGGTGGGATGTTGTGCCTTGAGCACTTCCATTAGGGAGCACGCGCACCCTGCACAGGCTCTGGCCTGCGGAAACATCAGAGTGTGAGGGAGAACATGATGGAGATCGCGGGGTTACCAGTGCCGGTGTTCTGCGGGGTGGACTGGGCAGAAGACCATCACGATGTCGCTCTCGTCGATGCCGGCGCAACACGGCTCGCCAAGCTGCGAATCAGCGATGATGCAGCCGGATTCGCACAGCTCACAGCCCTGCTGACGGAGCACGGCGACAGCAAAGATCACAAGATCCCGGTCGCGATCGAGACGTCTCGGGGATTGCTGGTCGCCTGTCTCCGCGCGACGGGACGCCCTGTGTTCGCGATCAACCCGCTGGCGGTGGCACGCTACAGGGATCGGCACTCGGTCGCGAGGAAGAAGTCGGACGCCATCGACGCTGCTGTCCTGGCGAACATCCTGCGCACCGACATGGCCGCCCACCGGCCGCTGCCGAAGGACTCCGAGCTGGCACAGGCGATCGCGGTGCTGGCACGAGCTCAGCAGGACGCGGTCTGGGATCGCGTCCAGGCCCACAACAAGCTCCGCTCGCAGCTGCGCGAGTTCTACCCAGCGATCTTGGCCGCGTTCGCCGACAAGCGCGGGGGAATCTGCTCACCCGAGGCCCGGACCATCCTGGCCAAGGCGCCGACGCCCGCAGCGGCGGCCCGTCTCACGCGCCGACGTCTCCAGTCCCTGCTCAGGCAGGCTGGACGCCTGCGCGGCATCGAAGCCGAGGCCGACCGGTTCCACGAGGTTTTCCACCGCGAGTACCTCCACCAACCACCGCAGGTCGAGGCGGCCTTCGGCCAGCAGGCCACGGCTCTGCTGCGCCAGCTGGAGGCCGCCTGCACCAACGCCGACCAGCTCGAAGCCGCCACCAGGGAGTCCTTCGATCAGCATCCCGATGCCTCGATCATCTCCAGCTTTCCGGGCCTGGGCTCCTTAACCGGGGCCCGAGTCCTGGCTGAGATCGGCGACGACCGAGCCCGCTTCACTACCGCCGGATCGATGAAGGCCTACGCCGGCAGTGCACCAGTCACCCGGGCGAGCGGCAAAAGCTGCACGGTGATGGCCCGGCGGGTCAAGAACCAGCGCTTGGCGGCTGCCGGCTACGTCTGGGCCTTCGCCTCCCTAACCGCGTCGTCGGGCGCCAGAGCCCACTACGACCGCCGCAAGGAGGCTGGTGACCGCCACGTCGCTGCCCAGCGCAACCTTTTCAACCGCTTCATGGGGATGCTCTTCCACTGCCTCCAGCACGGAGAGCACTACGACGAGGAGACGGCCTTCCCCAACCAACCCGCAGCACAGCTTCCAGCGGAGGCCGCTTGACGAGTTACGCGCGTGGGATGTCTGTCGACCGGGGCAAGTACGGGTCGAAGATCCACTTGATCACCGAGCGGACCGGTCTGCCCCTTTCGGTGGCAATCTCGGGGGCGAACCTGCACGACAGCCAGGCCCTGATTCCCCTCGTGCAAGGGATACCGCCGATCCGCTCCCGCCGCGGACCGAGGCGCCGCAAGCCCGCAAAGCTCCACGCCGACAAAGGCTATGACTACTCCCACCTGCGACGATGGTTACGCCGGCGCGGCATCCAGCACCGGATCGCCCGCAGGGGAGTCGAGTCCTCACAGCGACTGGGACGTTACCGCTGGACCGTCGAACGCACGATGGCCTGGCTCGCCGGCTGCCGCCGCCTCCACCGACGCTACGAGCGCAAAGCCGAGCACTTCCTCGCCTTCGCCAGCATCGCCTGCACCCTCATCTGCTACCGCAGACTCGCCAAATGAGATGACCTCTTACTCCGGGTGTCTACACCGCCACGTCCGGCGTCGGACTCACCGGTGACCTGATCCTGGATGCCGGAGGAAACCCGAACGCCGTGTGGGTGTTCCAGATCCCCGAAGCCCTGACGACGGCATCGTCCAGCCGAGTGCTTCTGACGAACGGCGCTTCGGCCTGCAACGTGTACTGGCAGATCGGGAGTTCGGCCACCCTCGGCACCAACTCCACGTTCGTGGGCACCGTGATGGCCCTCACCTCGATCAGCGTGACCACGGGGACGAACATCGAGGGCCGTGCCCTGGCCCGTAACGGCGCCGTGACGCTCGACAACAACAGGATCTTCCTCAACAACTGCGCGACCGCCACCACCGGTGGGACCACGTCGGGCACGACGACCGGCACGACCACCGGCAACGTCGCCGGCAACACGTCCGGGAACACCGTGGGCAACACCGCCGGGAACACCACCTCCGGGAACACGCAGGGCAACACGGCCGGGAACGGCACCGCTGGAAACACGGTCGGCGGGACCACCGGTGGCCCCGGACATGGCGGGAAGCCCGGAAAGCCGCACCACCACGACAACAAGCCGGGCCACCACCACGGCCAGAAGCCTCACCACGGCGAGAAGCCGCATCACGGGCACGACATCGATCACGGCAAGCCCTCGTACGGCGAGCAGCCCGAGGGGAACTACGGCTACGCCGACGTCCCCCACGGACGCGAGGCCGCCCTCGACTACGCCAAGGGCTACGCGGGCTAGGCAGCACCCCGCAGTAACTCCGCTCGTCGGATCACGGCGCGCGGCGGAATCCTCACCGATTTCGCCGCGCGCCGCCGGTGATATTCCGAAAAAGCGGCCAGACATGAGTAGCTGATATGAGAAAAACAGGGTGGACGGTGTCCAGCGGAATTGAACCAGCGGACGTGAAGGAACTCCCGCACTCCGATCCCGGCCCGACCCCACAGGAATGCACCGACAGCACGCCGACGCCCGACAGGCTGTCGAAGGGGGCTCGGGCACTGAAAACCGGGCTGTCCACAGCAGTGATCCTGTGTGTGGCGACGACTCTCGTCCATGTCGTCCTGGTGTTCCTTCAGGTCGCTCCGACCAACACCGGCTCCAAGCGATACAGCCCACTGATCAACTCGTGGGTGTATCCGTTCTTCGAACAGAACTGGCGGCTCTTCGCCCCGGACCCCGACTCGGTCAACCGGCAGATCCTTGCGCGCACCGCAGGCGGGACCGGAAATCGGCTCACGTGAGTTCCTGGTTCGACCTGACGGCCGTGGACAACTCCGCCGTCGAACACGACGCGTTCCCGAGCCACACGGCGCAGAACCTGTTGCGCCGCTCCTGGACCTCCTACGTCGAGACATACGGTGGCGACGACAGGGCCCACACGGAACGCGCCCTGATGATGCAGAAAACTTGCGACCGAGCCGCCGGCCCCTCCACCCCGACCGCCTACAACCGGTGCGCCCATGCCGGTGTGTGCTGTGGTGTGGCCCCACCACAGCACACACCACGCAGGTCACGGCGTTGCGCCCGATACGCCAAGGTCTGCGCGACCAGCCCAAGCCAGCCTGCGCACGAGGGCGGGCGCCCACACCAGGCAGGCGAAATGCCCTCCCCTCGTTCGGCGGCGGCCGCTGCGCACACCCGGGAGGGATGCAGTCGCGTTTCCGGGGCAGCCGAGACGCAGAAAACAGCGCTTCGGCAGTGAGGCAGAACCTATGAATCTGGCGGAGCAGGACCACGGCCAGCAGCACCTGCCGGGCCCTTCGATGGCGGTCTCCCTCGTGGTGGAAGGCGCTGGGGAGATCGGCGAGACCCGGGACGCAGCCCGGGACTTTCTGGAGTCGTTGCAGGCCGTGCACGGCTTTCCTGTGTCTCAGCGGGCGGTCGGGGTTGTTCAGCTGGTGGTGTCCGAACTGGTGACCAACGCGCACAAATACGCGCCCGGCCCCTGCCTGCTGACCCTCGAGGTCAGTGAAGGAGCCGTCGCGGTGACGGTATGGGACAGCAGCACCGCGCTGCCCCTGATCCTGCCGCCGGACCCTGCCCGGGTCGGACAGCACGGCCTGGAGATCGTCATGGCCGTGTGCCGCAGCTTCGAGGTGCACCGCGAGCCCGTCGGCAAACGCATCCGCACCGCAATCACTCTGGCCGACGACCCCAACGGCGACCCAGCCGGCCACCAGCCAGTGTGACTGCGCGCCGACGCCCCGTCCCGCCAATCACGTGCTGCGGGGCTGGTTGTGGCAAGCCCGGCGCGGTCCTGCTGGACGTGCAGTTCGGTGCCAACTCCAGGTCACGTTTCCTGTGACGCAGGGACAGGGAGTTCGCCCGAGCCTCGGACGACCAGGTGGGTGGGGACGGTGATGGTGCGGGCGCGGGTGCGGTCGCCGTCGAGTCGGGTCAGCGCGGTGGTCGCGGCCGCCCTGCCGAGTTCTTCCGCGTCCTGGGCGACGACGGTCAGGGCCGGCTCGAGTGCCTCGGCGAGCGAGACGTCGTCGAAGGCGACGACGGCGATGTCCTTGCGCTTGCTGCGGGCCAGTTCGGCGACGACGCCCAACGCCATGATGTTGTTGCCGGCGAACAGCGCTGTTGGGGGATCGGCCAGGCCGAGGAGTTGGGCGGTCGCGGCCTCGGCTCCTTGCTGGTTGTGGGCGTTGGCGAGGAGCGAGCGATCGTCGGGGATGTCGGCTTCCTGGAGTGCCGAGCGGTAGCCGGCCAGACGTTCACGGCGGGTGTACAGCTTCACGGGCAGGTCGCCGACGAAGCCGATGCGCCGGTGTCCGTGGGCGATGAGGTGGGCGACGCCGTCGTGGGCGCCGGCCCGGTTGGAGCTGACAATGCTGTCGGTGGCGAGGCCGACTCCGGGTCGGTCCAGGAAGATCACGGGCAGTCCCGCCGTACGGTGGGACTTGAGGTGGGAGTGGTCGGCGCCGACGGACGGTACGACGATCAGGATGCTGACGCGGCGGGCGAGGAACTTGTCCGTCAGGGCGCGTTCGCGCTCGGGGTCGTCCGCGGAGGAGCCCATGAGGAGGGTCAGTCCGCGTTCGCGGACGGTGTCCTCGATGGCGCGGGCCACGGCTCCGAAGAAGGGGTTGGCGAGGTCGGGAATGACCAGGCCGATGGTGGTGTCCGGGCCGCCGATGCGGATGTTGCGGGCCATGAGGTTCGGCTGGAAGCCGAGCTTGGCCACTGCTGCGAGTACCTGTTCCCTGGTCTGCGCGGACGCGGGTCCGTCCTCGTTGAGGACTCGGGAGACCGTCTTGGCGCTGACGCCGACTTCTCGGGCGACGTCGGCCAGGGTGGGGCGGCGGTTCGCTGCCATGGAGGAAACCGTCTCCTGAGGGCTCTCGCTTCCGGCCGCGGCCTCGGCCGGAAGATGCGAGAGCTGGGTAGTGCTGTCAGGTGGCCCGGACTCCGGCGGCCTTCGCGGCCTCCGAATCCGCTACGACAGTATCTCCGGCTTCGTCGACGGTGAGCGCGCCGGTCATGATGGCGACGACCTCGGCCATGGAGTAGTCGGAGGGTTTGATCACGGCAGCGCGCCGGCCGAGGCGGTGGACGTGGATCCGGTCGGCGATCTCGAAGACGTGGGGCATGTTGTGACTGATCAGGACGACCGGCATGCCCTTGTCGCGGACCCGGCGGATGAGGTCGAGGACCTGGCCGGACTCCTTGACCCCGAGGGCGGCGGTGGGTTCGTCCATGACGACCACGGAGCGGGCCCAGGCGACGGAACGAGCGACCGCGACGGCTTGCCGCTGTCCTCCGGAGAGCGTCTCCACCGACTGCGTCAGCGAGCGCAGGCCGATCTTCAGGTCGGCCATGTGCTCGGCGGCCTCCTGGCGCATGCGCTTCTTGTCCAGCATGCGGAAGACACTGCCGAGGACGCCGGGGCGGCGCAGCTCGCGCCCGAGGAACATGTTCGAGGCGATGTCCATGGAGGCGGCCACGGCGAGGTCCTGATAGACCGTCTCGATGCCGTGGGCGCGGGCGCTCTGCGGGCCGGAGAAGGTGATGGGCTCGCCGTTGAGTCGTATCTCGCCCTCATCGGGGGTCACCGCGCCCGTGAGGGCCTTGATCAGGCTGGTCTTGCCGGCGCCGTTGTCGCCGATGACGGCGAGGACCTCACCGGGGAGCAGGTCGAAGTCGGCGCCGTCGATGGCGGTGACCTGGCCGTACTGCTTGACCAGACCGCGGGCCTGCAGAACGGGCGTGGGGGAGGAGGTGACGGTCATCGGGCCTTCTTCCGGGAGAGCTGGTCGACGGTCACCGCGAGGATCACCAGGACGCCGGTGATCAGGGTCTGGTAAATGGAGGCGACGCCCATCAGCTGAAGGCCGTTGCGGAACACGCCGACGATGAGGACGCCGATGAAGGTGCCAAGGACCGAGCCGCGTCCACCGAAGAGGCTGGTGCCGCCGAGGACCACGGCGGTGATGCTGTCGAGGTTGTCGGTCTGCCCGGCCTGGGGGTCGCCGACTCCGGTGCGGGAAATGAGCAGCAGGGCGGCGATGCCGTACAGCAGGCCGGCCACGGTGTAGATGCTGATGGTCAGGCGGGAGGTGCGGATGCCGTTGAGCCGGGCGGCCTCGGCGCTGTTGCCCAGGGCGTAGACATGCCGCCCCCAGCCGGTGCTGCTCAGCGCGTAGGCGAGGAGGAGGAACAGGGCGATGGTGACCAGGGAGCCGTAAGTGATGTCCGTGTGGCCCAGCGGGAAGGTCTCCCCGAGTGCCGTCAGCGGGCCGGTCAGGTTGGTGACCGTCTGCTCCTCGGAGTAGATGTGGGTCAGCGCGAACGCCACGTTGAGCATGCCAAGGGTGACGATGAACGGCGGCAGCGGGATCTTCTGCACCAGCAACCCGTTGAGCAGACCGAACCCGCCGCAGACCGCCAGGCCCAGGGCGATGGCGAGGAGCGGGGGCAGAGAGCCCTCGGCGGCCATCTTGGCGATCACGATGCTGCCGAACGCCATCACGGCCCCGCACGAAAGGTCGATCCCCGCCGTGAGGATGACCAGGGTCTGGCCGATGGCGAGGGTGCCCACGACCATGACCTGCTGCACGATCAGCGAGAAGTTCCCGCCGGTCAGGAACTGGTCGGTCGAGAAGGAGAAGAAGGCGCAGGCCAGGAGGAGGGCGGCCAGGGGTCCGGTGGTCGGCGCCGTGAGCAGTCTGCGGGCTGTGGTCGGTGCCTTGAGCTCCGAGTACGGCGTTGTCGTGGCTGTCATGCGAAGTCCTTGTCGGAAGACAGATGTCCTTGTCGGAGGACGAGGGCAGAAGCCCCGCCGACGGGACAAGGGGGGCGGCCGTCCCCGGTCGGGGAGGTGGGCCGACCGCCCCGCTGAGGAGAGTGGCGGTGTCGTACGGTCCTGGGGGGCTCAGCCCCAGCAGTTCTCCAGGCCGTAGCCGGTGTCCTTCGACGTGACCCCGTCCTGCGCCTTGTCGGTGATCAGCGTGACGCCGGTGTCGGTGTAACCGGATGCCTTCTTGCCGTCCTTGGCGTACGTCACGACTGCCTTGACGCCCTCGGCGGCCATTTTCAGCGGGTACTGCTGCGAAGTCGCGGCGATCTTGCCGTCCTTGACGGCCTGGGTGCCGGTGCAGCCGCCGTCGACAGAGACGATCAGGACGTCCTTCTCCCGGCCCTTGGCCTTCAGCGCGGTGTACGCGCCCAGGGCCGCCGGTTCGTTGATGGTGTAGACGACGTTGATGTCAGGTGACTTCTGCAGGCAGTTCTCCATCGCGGTCTGGCCCTTGGCCTGGTCGCCACCGGTGTCCTGGGCGCACACGACGTCCTTTTCGGTGGCGCCGAAGCCCTTCAGGAAACCGTTGTGTCGCTGGACGCCGACGGAGACGCCCGGCGCCAGGTCGAGGGCGGCTATCTTCGCCGTCTTGGCCTTCATGGCGGCCTTGGCGTACTCGCCGATCAGCTGGCCGGCCTTGAGGTTGTCGGTGGCGAAGAGAGCGTCGACCGCGCTCTCCGGCTCGGTCGGCGTGTCTAGCGCGATGACCAGAACGCCCTTGGCACGGGCCTTCTGGATCGCGGGCACGATCGCCTTGGAGTCGCTCGGGGTGATCAGGATGCCCTTCACCCCGGCGGCGACCATGTTCTCGATGGCGGTGACTTGACCGGCGTTGTCCCCGTCGAACTTGCCTGCCGCGGTGGACAGTTGGGCGCCGTTCTCCTTGGCGGCCCTCTCCGCGCCCTCTTTCATCTTCACGAAGAACGGGTTGGTGTCGGTCTTGGTGATCAGGCCGACTTTCACCTTGCCCGAGCCGGAGCTGGTGGAGCCCGAACCGGAGCCGGACCCGCAGGCCGTCAGGGTGAGTGCCGCGACGCCCGTGACCGCGGCGGCTCGGAGGAGGGACGAGGACAGGCGAGTGGTGCGAGACATGATCGACTCCTGTGGGAATAGCGGGCGGCACGGGGGTTGGGATCAGAGCGTGCCGCCCGGGGTGTCATCGTTGACTTATGTCATCGTTGACACTGCCTGGCCAGGATGATGGACTCCGGATCACGGCAACGTCAATGCCTTCCACTCGTCACAAATCGGCAACGTCCCCAGTCGTCGGCTCCGCGAGGCCGGTCAGTGGCTGTGTCGCCGCACCGCCCCTTTACCCGGTCTTCCCGAGCCTTTCCGAGAGAGAGCAGCCCATGAGCCCGCGTCAGATCACCGTTCTGGGAGAGTGCGTCGCGGACGCCTTCGCCGAACCGGCAAACGCCTCGAACGAGCTCGCCCTGCGGGTGCTGCCTGGCGGCGGACCTGCGAATACGGCGGTGGCCCTGGCCCGGCTGGACACGGCGGCCCGCTTCCTCGCACGCCTGTCCGGCGATGTGTTCGGCCGCCTGTTCCGGGCCCACCTGGAGGCGTCCGGCGTCGACCTGTCGTACGCCGTCGCCGCCGCCGAGCCCAGCACGCTGGCCGTGGCGGAGCTGAACGCCACCGGGCAGGCCGCGTTCTCGTTCCACGCGCAGAACACGGCCGACTGGCAGTGGACTCCAGAGGAACTGGCAAGGGTGGATCTGTCCGAAACGGCCTGCGTGCACACCGGGTCGCTGGCGCTGGTCCGTGAACCCGGCGGGGCGGCGGTGGAGGAGTTCCTGGCGGCTGCTGCTCCGCGGGCCACCATCAGTATCGATCCCAACGTCCGGCCGCTGCTGGTGCGCCCCGAGGTCTACCGCGCCCGGCTGGCGCACTGGTGCGCTCTCGCCGACATCCTGCGGCTGAGCGAGGACGACCTGGAACTCCTCCTGCCGGGCACTCCGCCCGAGCAAGCGTGCGACATCTGGCATGCGGCGGGGGTACGGCTCGTCGTGATCACGCTCGGCGCCGACGGCGCCCTGGCCTCGCTCGACGGCGAACGGCTGCGGGTGCCCGCGGTGGCCACGCGGGTCGTCGACACGGTCGGCGCGGGGGACTCCTTCACCGCCGGCCTGCTGCACCACCTCGGCGCCCGCGGACTCCTCGGTGGCCGACTGGCCGATCTCGGTCTCGACGAGGTTGCGGAAGCCTGCCGGTTCAGCACCCGGGTCGCGGCCCTGACCTGCTCGGTCGCCGGTCCCAATCCGCCGTGGCGGAACCAGTTGGCGCAGCTTGCGGCCGCCGACGGCGCCTGACTGGCGGGCGGCCCGCGCCGGGCAGTTCCGCCCCAGCCCTTGACGCATCGACCGGATTCCGCTCATCATCAGGTCACTTGTGTCATCGATGACACAAGTCAGCGATGACACCCCTGGTTCGGTTGCGTGGACGGCGACGCCGACCGGGGCGTCACGTTTCGGTCGGTCCACGCACGAGCCGCAGGCTCCGCCCAGTGGACGGCCACAGCACAGGAGACACCATGAGCTCTGGACGTGTATCCCGGCATGCTCTCGGACACCCAGGCCCAGCTCGTCTCCCAGGAGACGTCCGTCAACCTGATCGTCGACGGCAAGGTCGTCCGCAGCGCCACCGGTTCCAACAGCGAGACCTGGACTGGGCCTCCTTCGACATGCGCTCCTACGCCGGCAAGCAGGCGCAGATCCAGATCGTCGACATGAACACCGTCGGCTGGGGCCACCTCCTCGCCGACCGATTCACCGCCGCCGACAACGGCCGCGAAGTCCGTCGAGCGCGCCGACTGGGCCGACTACGGCAAGGACTACTACGCGGCGGTGTCCTGGGAGAACACGCCGGGTGGCAACCGGTACATGATCGGCTGGATGAACAACTGGGACTACAGCGGGGGCATCCCCACGTCACCTTGGCGGGGCGCGCAGAGCATCCCCCGGGAGATGGCCCTGCGTACGGTCGGCGGCAGCATCCGGTTGACCAGCCGGCCCGTGAACAGCGTGTCGTCCCTGCGGCAGCCGCACGCGGTGACCGCGTCCGGCGTCACCGTCAAGAGTGCCTCCAAGACCCTGATCGGCCCCGCGGCGCAGGGCAAGGCTCTCGACATCGAGGCGACCTTCTCCCTCAAGGACGCCGAACGCTTCGGTCTGAAGATGCGCACCGGTGCGAATGGCGAGGAGACCGTCATCGGCTACGACACCACGACTAAGGAGCTGTACGTCGACCGCACCCACTCCGGCGCCGTGGACTTCAGCAGCACCTTCCCCGGTGTCCGGACCGCACTGAAGGCCGAGAACGGCAAGGTGAAGCTGCGGATCCTCGTCGACTGGTCGTCCCTCGAGGTGTTCGGTGGCAGCGGCGAGGTTTCGATCATCGACCAGATTTTCCCCGACCCCGCCAGCCGGGGAGTGCAGGTCTTCGCCGAGAACGGCTCGGTGAAGCTGGACAAGGCCGTCGCCTGGCACCTCGACTCCGCCCACAAGTGACGTTCACGACTGACGCCCACGACTGACAAGGACACGAGACCGTGAAGAAATCCCTGCTCGCCGAGTTCACCGCCCGCGAGGGAGCACAGGACGAGGTCGCCCGTCTGATCGGCGACTACGCCCTGAAGGTGCGCGAGGAAGAAGGCAACCTCGCCTTCGACGTCTACACCAAGGCAGCCGTCCCGCGCGCCTTCTGGATCTTCGAGGTGTACCGGAACGAGGACGCCTTCCAGGCGCACCTGAACGCCCCGTACGGCGGCCCTTTCAACGCCGCCCTCGTTCCGCTGGTCGAAGAGGACGCCTCCCTGCTGACGTTCCTGAACCCGCTGGGCACGAATCCGTAACGAGCCGTTGACAAGGGCCTCCACCGGGGCGCGGTCTCATCCCGCACTCACTTGCCAAAACGATTGGGCACCACTTGGGTAGGCGGATCGGGATAACGAGTCGGTACGCGATTGAGGCTGGGGCGTGCTGGCCTGGCGAATCGGCTGGTGGGTGATCAGCAGGCGGTCTGCCGGGCGAGCACCAGCTCGGTGCTGGTGCGCCGCCGGGCGGGCCTGCGGGCCGCGCGGTCGGAGACCAGTCCGGCGATGGCGGCGTGCGTTTCGGCGTAGGACTCGCGGCGGCCGAGGTATCGCTGAAGCGACCGCCACTTCTTCTCCTCGCCGATCGTGAGCTCCGCGCAAATCCGTGCCCGGCCCAGTGGGCAACCGGGGTATGGGTCGTCCCGTCCGGTGGGAAGAGCGGAGATCCGTACGACCTCGATCAGCGCGGTGGTGGTAACGGCTTCGGCGGGGAGCTGCATGTGCGTAGTCTGCCCGCTGGCGCGTGCCTTGGTGACAACCACCGTGCTTCGGCTCACCGGCGACGGCTCCGGACCAGGGCTTCGTCAAAGTGCAGCCTTGGTCGACTTGTCCGGTTTCAAGGTGTGGTGACGCTGTAGACGCTGCCCTGGACCGAGAACGCCGTGCGACGCCACCACGCCCTGTGCACTCAGCTCAGACGTGCTGCATCCAGATATTGGGCTCCGTATAAGTGCCATGGTCAGCGGACTGGTCGACCCGTAGCAGGCTCAGCCCTCCCGGGATGACATAGTCACCCGTCTCTGGGAACACCATGCCGGTCCACTGCTCCCACTCGGCGATCGTGCCGGTCATGGTCTGCGACTGGGGAGCCGCCGCGAGAATTCGGGCGCCCAGACGCTGGTGGGTGCGGATCCATGGATCGAGGGCCATGCCGTCCTCGCGGGTCCACCCCATGAACGCCTCGACCGACGCCAGCGGATAGCGCGCCTTCAACGTTGGGCGCACCGGCGCGATGACCCGTGGCCATCCGGCGCCCTCGGCGAGCCGACGCAGCGCGGTGAGCATCTCCCCGGCAAGGCCGCGTCCCTTGAGTGACGGCGTAACGATCGCCCCACAGATCACCAGAGTGTCGGGTTCGACGCCCTGCTCTCGGCCCTCGACGGCGCGGATGGTGGTCTGGGTGTAGCCGGTAGGGAGCGTTTCGGTCCGCCCGTCCCACCGGATCGGTATACCCCAGCCGGACGCGGCCGGCAGCCCGCGCTCATCCACCAGCGTGAGATCGAGGTCGGCGAACCACTCCCGGATCCTGCCGATGTACTGCTTGGCCAGCCGATCGGCTGTGATGAACTCCGGGAAACCTTCACTGAAGAGCTCGCGCAACTGCTCATCAGGCCACGTACGTGCGTCTGTTCGCTCACCGATCAATGTCACGGGCCCGTTTATAGCGCACCCTCCACAGGCCGAGCGAGGAAGTTCAGCCCCCAGGGCTTCGGCAGATTCGCCTGACGATTCGTGATCATGTGAGTCCGAGGAGCGCGAGGGGCCGGCGGGGTTCGCGGGCGTTGTGGCGGAGAGCTGCAGCTATGTTCGTGGCTCCGGTCAGCCGCAGTGCCCCGATGGCGAGGTTGCGCCAGGTCGCCATGGCACGGGGTGCGTTGCCTGTTCGCAGTTGGGAGGCGTCCTCGGTAAAGGTGGTGTCCCGGATGTGGTGCAGGGCTTCCACCTTCCAGTGGTTACGCACGAGTGAGAAAAGTTGCGCGGGGGTGGCCTGCTCGGCGGTGAGGCTGGTGACGGCGTAGATGATCTTCACGGTGGTCTTGCCGGTCTTGCGGTCAGTGCGGCGGCGCTTGATCTGGACGGCTTGACGGGCGCCGGGAAAGAGCAGGTTGTTCACGGTGGCCACCTTGATCCGGCGGATTTCGGAGCGTCCGTGGCCGGCGTTCCGGGTGCGTCCCTGGAGCGAGATCTGCTTCCAGGGCAGGGACTTCAGCTGCCTGCGCAGCTTCTTCTGGTTGCGCTTGACGATCACGATGTAGTGGGCGCCGCGGCTCAGCAGGTAGTCGGCGTGCTTACGCTGGGTGTGCATCGCGTCGCTGGTGACCACGGTGCCAGCCAGGTCGGCAATGCTTTCCAGCAGCGGCTGGAAGCACGTGATCTCGTTCGTTTTCTCCTGCACGTCCAGCTGGGCCAGGACCAAGCCCGTTGTGTGGTCCAGGGCGGCGAGCAGGTGGATCTTCCGGCCTTTGGCCTTGGCCACCCCGCGCAGGCTCTTGCCGTCGACCGCCAGGGCGCGCAAACCGCCTGCGGTGCCGGAGCGGCGGTCGGCGAGCCAGCGTCCCACGGCCTGGTCCAGGTATCGCCGTCGATCCGGGCCAACAGGCGGCGGACCGTCGATTCCGCAGGCAGGAGCCGTTGGGGAAGCAGCGGATCGCACCGCACGCCGACGGCTTGCAGCACCTGTGGCGGGGCGTCGGCGATCCACTCACCGACCGCCAGCAGCGATCTCGCCCCGGCCAGTACCGCGCACGCGGTGAGCGCGAGCACGACGACGAGGGCGTGTCGCACTCCGCGCGGATCGCGCGGGTCGGGCACCTCCGCCAGCCGCTCCAGCAGGCCCGGCACTTCTGCGGGTACAACCCGTGGATGATCGCGGAGTTGGTCAAGGGCGGATGGGATCGGCGATGATGCGTCGGCAGGCACGGTCCTCCACTCGGATCACGGGGCGTAGAGAACCCCATGATCGTGGGAGCCCGTGCCTGTCTCGTCCCTGGATGACCGTTGAACTGGCAGATCGTCACGAACCGGACGACCTGCAACTACGCCGAAGCCCTGGGACGAAAGTCCGCGCGCTCGGAGACCGTGGTCTCGCCCGCGACGCGATCGACGTCCACGCCGCCCGCCAGCGCTACACCATCCCCGAGCTAGAGAATCTCGCAGCCAGACGCCCGGACGAATTCGACCTCGGAGAGCTCCACGACCGGCTGGAAAGCCTGGAATGGATCAGTGATGCCGAGTTCGAGGCCTATGGAATGGACTCCGCCGGGATCGCCGAACTACGTCACTGAGCCCAGGAGTGGCTGGAGGGGCTCGCACAGCGGCTCGTCGAGCCCTACCAAGATCCTTTCGACGAGTTGCATTCCGCCTCGATCAGCTCCGCCCCGTATGTCTCTCAAGGGTCTGCTGAGGAACAATCGCCTGAAAAGCTGTGCAGTGCGCCGGTTCGATGCCCCCGCTGGCCTCGCTCTGTGAAATGCTCGCGCTCCCGGCCAGGGGGGGCCAGGAGCGCCTCGGCGAGGGCACAGCGTGAGTCAGTGGGCTTTGCGATAAGCCTCGTGGATGCTGGCCGGGACACGACCGCGGTCGTTGACCTCGTAATTGTTGGCTCTGGCCCAGGTCCGGAGCTCCTCGGAGGTCGGCCCGTCGACCGGCGCCTTGCGTGCTCGACCGGCCCCGCTCACCCGACCGGTCTTACGGCCCTTCTCGATGAAGGGGGCAAGTGCCTCGAACAGCTTGTCGTAGTTGTCCGAGACCAAGTCGATCTCATAGCTCACGCCGTCTAGGGAAAAGGCGTGCGTGCGCACCTCGTCGGATTCCGCGCCCGTGAGGTCATCCGTGTAAACGGTAACAGTTTTCTGAACCATACGGGGATGGTACCCAGTTTCCTCCCGGCATCCAATCCGAACCTTCTGAAGCTGAGATCCAGATCGGTTGCCCTGCATCTTGGAGGAAAGGGGGCGGAAGCAGAACAATTCCTGCCTGTCGTCCCATCATTACTGTCGAGCTAGCCATCGCTTCCATGGGGGAGGACGAAGTAATAGAAGGGTGCGTCGCCGTTCGACGCTATCCGGCACACAGATAGAGTCGGCATAAAACATGGATTCTCCTGCGTGTTGCAAGGTCGATGGAATGTCACTCCGAGCCCTGTGGACACAGAATCGCAGCGCATGATCAGCTCTGGACAGGTGCGACGAATTGCGGGGCGGGCGAACCCAAGCAGTCGAGATCCGGCGGCCCATGAGCTGAGCGAGCCGCGGTCAGGGCGGCAAGGGCTCGTCCGTCGACACATGCTCGAACTTACCTTCAGCGGGATCAACGTGCCTTCCACACAGGTGGTTCACCGTCGTGGTCGAGCCATGACGAGCGGTGGGTGAGCCGGGCAGACGCGACAAGCGCCGCCGTCGTGCTCCCATCGGGTCTCGGACCAACTGCTGCCTTGACCACGCGGGGTTCGTGGCGTCAGTACGGAATGCCAGGATCCCTATTTGGGGTGGACCGGCCGAGCACAGCGTGTCCTTCCCTGTGCTCAAGATCGTTGATCAAGTCATGCGAAACATGATCAAGAATCTGACGGTCGGCGCCCTGCTCGCGGGCGTGTTCGTCCTGCCCGGGGCCTCGTCGGCATCCGCGACGGCCACGTCCGTGACGCCGCTGACCGCAGGCACCATCGCCACCGCCGCGACTCCCAGCTCGCTCGCCAGCAACGCCCGCCTGACCAACCGCCAAGCCCTCGCACGACTCGCCGCTGCCGGCATCCAGCGCCCCGTCGGCCGCACCTCCCTCGAAGGCGTACGCGCCCGCACCATCCAGGGGGTCATCGCACTCAAGAGGGCCAGCCGGTGCACGATCACCATCACCGGCGGCACCGAGTCCGGCCACAGTGCCGGCCCCCGCTCCCACGCCCGCGGATACAAGCTCGATCTGCGCACCCACCACGAGGGGGCCTGCCTCACCCGGTGGATCAAGACCACCCAGCACAAGGGCAGCCCGCGTGGCAACGACCCCCGCTGGCACGGCAACCTCAACGGCATCTCCCTCGACTACGTCTACGAAACCCCCAGGCGCGGTGGCGTCCACTGGGACATCACCTTCGTCTGAGACATCGCGCGAACGGATCCCGGGGAGCCGGCAAGCCTTCGAGTATCCGAGCGAGGGCCGGCGCGACGGTGTGTCGCCCGGCCCTCGCCCTGACTGCCACGCAGCCTCCACGACATCACCCTGACCAGGCTCGGCGCCATCAGAAGCACTCGGCGCATACATCGATCCCATGCCCCATTCTGCCGCCCCGTGCACCATCAGAGCATTACCCGGACCAGTTCACCTGAGACGGCCTGCGGATCGGTCTCGTCAACGCTGTGCTGTGGAGGCCTGGCTTTCGATGGCTGGAATCGCTGGCTGCCACGGGGGGCGAGATGGGCTCCCGGGGCTGGTGTGGCAAGTCACCTACCGACCGGAACGGATGGGTCAGGGCCGGTTGTACTGCACGCACTTGAGCGGGTTGGCGTTCGCATCGTCGACGCAGACGATGACAAATGCGGCCCCACCGGGCACATCCGCAGGGATTGTGGTCTCGATCGGATATGTCGCGTCGCACTGGGTGCTGGTGCTTCGGGCGTCGAGCCAGTTTGCAGAGGCAGTGTACGTGCCGAGCCACGCCCGTCGGCAGCCGACGGCACGGAGTGTTCCATCGGCCCCGACCGACCGGTTGTACCAAGTCAGGGTGCCGCGGGCGTAACTGGCCCCGTATGTAACGTCGAAAGCGGTGGTCGGGTAGGCGGCTGTCTGCGCGCCGGCGGCGGGAGCGCCCAGCAAGGTGCCCGCGGTCAGCACGACGGAACCGACGGCGGCAGCGAGATGAGTCTTCATACGATCTCCAGAATGGGATGAGCCGGTTGCGGCTTCACATCCTGGGCGGGTCGGCCACCTGCGGCCTACCTCTTAAGCCACGGCTTAAAAGGAGGGCCGGGACGGCAGGCGCGGCGCCTCACGCACCTCGTCACGAGTGCCCGGTGGCACCCGGGCAGAGCGGCGCTGCGCTCACCGGTCTGACACCGCGGTGCCCTCGGGTTTCACTGTTCCGTCAGGGCACCGGTCTGCAGCAGGGCCAGCCCGAGGGGGGTGATGAGGTGCAGCACGGACCCGCCTCGGCGGCTGGTGGTGATGAGGTCCGTGTTCCGTAGCACGGTCGCGTGCTGACTGGCCGCTGCGGCCGTGACGTTGAGGCGGCGGGCCAGCTCCTTCGTCGTGCAGCCTTCTGCTGTCACGTGCAGGGCGGCAGCTCGTGTGCGGCCGAGCAGAGACTCCAGGTTCCACGCGGCGGAGCCGTCCGCTTCTGCTGCCGGGCCGGTGCCGGTCAGCGGCCGACGGAGAGCCGGCACGGTCAGTCGGGGTGGCTGGGCGGTATCGAGCGGGTCCCACAGAAAGCTCACCGGGTGCTTCGAGAAGACCGTGGGCGTGATGATCAGTCCCCTTCCCTGG
Organism: Streptomyces sp. RPA4-2; assembly: GCF_012273515.2. NCBI lineage: Bacteria > Bacillati > Actinomycetota > Actinomycetes > Kitasatosporales > Streptomycetaceae > Streptomyces > Streptomyces sp. RPA4-2. The sequence goes on along the minus strand of NZ_CP050975.2, from coordinate 8,663,435 downwards.
AGATGCACCTCAACTCGGCGCGGGTAGGGAGCTTCGAGCACCGGCGGACGCCAGCGAACCAGTGGTGCGCAGATCGAACGCAGCAGCAGATCGATTCCTCCCTCCAACACCAGGTTCGCGAAACGGGTGGACAGCGCGACCAGTTCGGAGCGCCCTCGATGCCAGTAGGGCTCTACGGTCAGCCGATGGCAGGCGCGCACGGCCTCGGCGAGCTCCCGCTGCGCGTCACGGTCGCCCTCGGACACCCGTCGGGCCCATGGCAGGTGTCCGGGGTGGAAGTCGAGACCCTCGAACTCGCGTCGCAGTCGGGACACCGGGGCGTGCAGTAGGTTGTCCACAGCGTGATCCAGAGAGGGCACATCGCCCATCAGGGCCAGCAGATCTAGCCCGGGACCTCGCACCGGAACCAGGGACGTCAGGGGGCGCGTGTCGGCTCCCATCCGGCCTGCGACCGCTGACCGCCACGTGCGGAAATGAGGAGGCTCCCGTCTCTCTCTCAGCAACTCCAGGCTGAAGTAGACCTCCGCTGCAACGCCGATCGTTGCAGCCACTCGTGTCCGGGCGAGGTCTTCCGTCGTGAAGTGAATGCGTAACACCGACCTGCCTCCTGCCACCGAAGTAGAGCGCGTGAGCACACCCCAGCATGCCCCAACTTCTCGCGCCCGTTCCGGTTGTCCCGTCTTAAATGATCTGGCCCTGGGTCGGGCTCCTGACCTGCGGCGGCCTCGATGTGGGCGGCGACCTCGGCGGAACACACGACCCGGGACCCCGGACAGCCCGGTCTACAGCTGCGCTGCTACCTCGACATGCGCCAGACCCTCAGCCCCTGGCCAAAGTCCCCGCCTGCCGCCAGGCCAAGACCATCCCGGCCTCATGGGGCCGAAATGATCCTTGTCGGGCCACAGGCGAGCCGGCCGGTCCCACGGCGCCGGTGCGGTAGCCCTCGGGGCTGATCCGGCCCGCGGTGCCGGTCATCACTCCGGTCCACCGATAGTGCAGCGCAGGGATGCGGGAAGGGCCGAGGGACTCGACGATGCGGCGCGTGGCCTCGATGCCGTCCATGCTGGGCATGCGGACGCGGGGTCTCCCCGGGCCGAGGGCTGCTCGAGCGCTCTGACGACGCAGGCGCGGTCGACATGGTGTCGGTCGCCGCCCGGCGGAAGGGATTCCGGTTCGGCTGCGTGGAGAGTGGCGTGGTGTCAGTGGGTGGTGCTGCCCGCGACCCACTCGCTCCACGGCATGGTCCAGTCGCTGAGGCCGTTGTCCGGTGCCAACGTGGTCTTGTCCTCGGAGTTCTTGACGATCACGACGTCACCGATCATCGAGTTGTCAAAGAGCCACGCGGCGGGCTGTTTGCCGTCGCCGCCGCCCTTGACGTCCTTCAGGCCCACGCAGCCGTGGCTGGTGTTGACCTTGCCGAAGACCGCGTCGGCACCCCAGTAGTTGCCGTGGATGAACGTGCCCGAGGCCGTCAGGCGCATGGCGTGCGGTACGGCCTTGATGTCGTACGCGGGCCTGCCGTCCTTCTTCATGAGGCCGACGCTCGCACCGTTCATATGGAGATGCCTGAACTTCTCGGAGATGACCATCTGACCGTTGTACGTCGGGTGCTCGGTGCTGCCGGACGAGATCGGAATGGTCTTGATCGTCTTGCCATCCCGTACGACGGTCATCTGCTTCGTCTTGGCGTCGACGGTGCTGACCTGGCTCCGACCGATCTCGAACGTGACTGTCTTCTGGATGCCGTGGAGGTTGAGCTCGACAGTGACGGTCGAGCCGGGCTTCCAGTAGTTCTCGGGGCGGAAGTCCAGGCGGCCGTCGTTGAACCAGTGACCGACGACCCGCTGCCCGCTGCTCGAACTGACCCGGATCTCCGACTCCACGATCGCCCTGTCACTGATCGCCTTGTCGAAGGAGACCGTCACCGGCATGCCCACGCCGACGGTCGAGCCGTCCTCGGGGGAGAGATGCCCGATGAAGTCGTTGGCCCGGGAGACCGTGGTGATCGTGGCGTTCCCGGTGGTGGAGCGGCCCTTGGTGTCCTCGGCCTCTGCGGCGATCTGATATCTGGTGGCCCGCTCCAGCCGGCCGTTCGGCTTCCAGGAGGTACCGTCCGCGGACAAGGTGCCCGGAATCTCGGCACCGCTCGCGACGGCGGTCATGGTCACCTTGGTGAGCTTGCCGTTGCTGACGGTGACTTTGACGGGGTCTTCGATCCCGACGTTGAAGGCACCTTGCCCGGGCGTGATCTTTATTCGGGCGTCGGAAGCATCGGCGGCCACCTGATCCACCCGCGCCTGCGGTTTCGGGGGATTCCCGGCGTCGTTGCGGCTGGTCGCCGCGCTGCTGGTACCGCCGAGGGCCGTGACTGCGAGTACGCCGCCAAGTACGCCGGCCGCAGCCGCCAGCCCGGCGTGTCGTTTACGTACAGTGATCAAACGCTTCTCCCATGCCACTGGTCTTTGCGTACCTGCGAGCCGATCGCCGGAGGAAGGGCAACCGGCTTGAAACCACTTATAGGCATGCATCTATCCAGAAAGGGGCAAATTGTGGTGAAGGCCACGCGTCGCCTAGATCTTGCTCGACGGTCGGATGGCGTCGAGCCGCCGGCCGGTAACGGCCTTCGAAGAGTTGGGGTGGGATCCGGTGTCAGCGACCGGGTAGCGGTAGGGGGACGGTCGTTACGCGACGTGCGATCGAGGTGGCGGCGCGCGCCGGGCTCAAGCCGAATTGGCTGATCAGTCCTGGAAAGAGGAGGGCGTAGTCGTCCTTGGGCGATCACGGGCGGCAGAACCAGAACTTGCGCCGGGAACCTTGCAAGCGCTGGAGAATGCGAACATGCTCGCCACGCCGGTGCCGCGAGGGCGGCCGCCGCTGGACGAAAGCCTCCTACACGCGGTGGCCCATGCATATCTTCGCGAAGCCATCAACGGCCCTGGGCTGACTCGACGCCTGGCTAGCCTGTTCGACCGGCCGGAGCCCACCATCAAGGACTGGATCAAAGCGGCCCGGGACCGCGGCTACCTCTCCCCCGCAGTCCCTGGCCGCCGAGCTGCCGGCCCAGGTCCTCTCCTCCGGCACTCCGACGACAACCCGCCACCGTCGTCCTGAGTATTCCTTCAGTTCAGTCGCTGTAGTCGCAGTTTCGGCGCGGACGTGCGATGACCGCGCCTGCCCCGTTCCATCAAAGAATCGGAATGGCATGCTGGCCGGGAGCCTCACCCGGATGTACGGATGCGACGTGCGGCGCCTGCAGGAGAGGCGCACCGTGGAATGCAGGCGGCCCGGCGCGCATCCTTCTGGCCGCCCCGGCCCGAACGACGTGTCTGCCGCCCCCGGCCACGTACGTCAGGCACCGCGCACCGGTCGATGCGCGCACGGTGAGGACCCGTAACCGTGACGGCACCGGGTCCTCACCCTCTAGTGCTTCCCCCTCACCCTGAGGTCCAGCGACCCGGTCGGGGCGCGGCTGCGTGCGGCTCGGCCTTGATTTCGTCGGTGATCCGGTCAGTACCGCCGGTGGGAGGGCAGGATCGAGCAGTGCGCCCGGCCCAAGGGCAGTCAGGGGGGAGGGCGCGTGCCGAGGCGGACGGAGAAGCAGGGGGTGCCGATCCCGTGGGTCACGGACAGCCGCGGGGACCGCTACGACGTGTCCGAGATCGACCGTCAGCCCGAGCCGCGGTACGTGGCGCCGCTGGAGTGCGGCGGGTGCGGGACCCGGGTGAGTGCCCTGCACGGAAACGCTGACAATCCGGACAGCCGCACCTCCCATTACTTCAGGATCGACCCGCACACGGCGGCCTGTCGGTGCGACCTCGACCAGCGCGGCAAGCAGCTCGCCGGGAGCCTGGCCGCGCCGCCGCCAGCTGTGAGCACCGGACCGCCCGGCGAGCAGCTGGCTCCCCGGGGGAAGCCTGGCGTTCTTGCCCGAGGCGCCAGCCGCGTGTTGGTGGATCCGTATCGGAGCGCCTTGGCTAGCGGCGAAGTGGCGGTCACCGCGGGGATACACCATCCACGCAGGAGCACCGGGTGACAGGCTCGCTCCATGGCAGAGGACGTCGTGGGGAGTCAGGTCGCCGACCTTCGGGCCGAGTGCGACGAACAAGCTCGGAAGAACCGCTTCCGCCGGCAGTTCTGGCGGTACACCCATGCCGCACTCGGACTGCCGGCTGCCGTGCTGGCCGGGATCTCGGGCGCAACGGGGCTCTCATCGGCAGATGCCCGTATTCCAGCGGCGGTACTGGCGCTCGTCAGCGCGGGACTTGGCGCTGCCATCGCCTTCCTGAAACCGGAGATGCATCAGCGAGCAGCTCACGCACGCCGCAGGGCCTACCTGGCCTTGGAGGTGGAGGCCCGCTTCGCGCTGACGCAGGCGGCATCCAGGGGCGAACCCGTGCCTCTCACTGCCTACAGGAACTTGCTGGAGCGCCGAAGGATGATCATCGCAGGTCAGCTTGACGAGCTGGTGCAGCGGATCTCTGTAGGGGGAGCATCTACCGAGACAGAGACCGGTGAATGAGGAGTCTTAGGGGACGCACGCCGCGGCGGACGGCCTGGCGGCCTTCTTGGAGGTTGGCCTGCACCTTGATCTGGCGACGATAGCCGGGGTCGTCGGCCAGGCGCGGGGTGTGCAGGGTCTTCGCGATCCGCCCGTAGTGCGCGCTCGCGTCAGTTCGGCTCAGTGGACGCCAACCGGACCTACGGGTTTGCAGAGTCCAGGCAGTCGCCAGCAAGCCCGCCTCCCACGGCCAACACCGGACGCGCGAGCGGGCCGGCCAACAACCACTGGCGGCCCGGTTCACGAGCGCGGTCTTGGCCGGAGCCGCCTCAACATCACCGGCGTGCTCTGCCAGAGCAGCCGTAAGCCGTACCCACAGAGCCGATTGAGTCCTGAAGGTCGCAAGCCGTCTGCAATCAATGGCCAGCCGTCGCGACCGTCACCCCACGCTCAACCCGCAAAGCGAACCTGTCTGCCCGGTCCGCAGGAGCCACCGCTCCCGTGCCCATGCCCGATCTGCGGCCGGGGTGGGCAGGCGAACCAAAGTGGGACGTCTTCCGCGCCCTGCTCCAAACCGACGCGGGACGCGTGGTGCTGCGCTCCCGCCGCGGCACCGAGATAGCGCCGGTTCTGTTCCGACTCTGCCCTGTTGCAAGCAGAGGGCTGGGGGCTGAAAAATGCGCAGGCGATCACCCATGCCCGTCCTAGAGGGGCTGGCAACAGGCTGGATTCTCAACCGTCACGTAGGGTCCCTGCGATCGACTGCCCGTCGTCGGTTGAGCATCGGGCCTGTTGCGTCGGCTCCCGGTGAAGGGCCAGGGGGCTCAGTGCTCCGGTCCGGCTGGCATCGACCGCTGGGCGGTGGACAGTCGGGACCCGGCAATGTTGCGAATGCGGCGTGTGCGGCCACTCTCGGCCAGAACTTCCAGAACGGTCGTGGCTGAGGACTTTTCGGCTGTGCGGAGCTGTAGCCAGTTGGAGGCCGCGAGCAAGTTCTCGGCGTCCCACGGCTCGTTCAAGGTCATCGCCCGCAGCAAAGTCCACTCATTGAGGCGCTGTGTGGAGAAGTCGTCCACTCCAACAGGGCCAGTCATCTCCAGGCGCCAGGCAGGATAAGCGGGACCCGTGAGCAGTTCAGCGGCTCGTCTGTCGAGGTACTCGCAGACGGCGCTGTTCGCCATCCCTTTATCCGGATCGGTGAGTACTTGGGCGATGAGGGCAGCTGCATCCGGCGGGGCCACCTCGTCGAACGCCCTCCGGTAGCGAGCAAACCGCACGTGCTCGTCCGGGTCCCAATCAGGATCGTCCGGTGACACCGCGCCGCTCGTCTCCACCGTCACCCCTCTCACCTGGTTCGGGATGGAAGCCTGTCCCAATCCTGGCACCCCGATGGCTGCCGAAGTCCCGTGGGGACTCACCTGGGTTCTGGTCATTCTGGCTTGCAGGCCAGATCGATCAGCCGGTGGATAACCGTTGTGGGGAGTGCCGGGTTGCTGGCCGCGGCCTGTGCGGTGGCTGGGGCGCGGAGTAGGCGGATGAGGTGGGGGATCGGGAGCTGCGGGTTTTTGATGGCTGCTTCGCGGATCCGGTGGGTGGAGTCGAGCAGTTGCAGGACGGTGGCGGGCGAGAGTCGAGGGTCGGCTGCGGCGCGTGCCCTCACCAGCTCGTGCGGATCCTCGGTGAAGCGCTCGGCGAGATCGCCGGTGGACTCCGGGGAGTCGAGCGCGAGCGGGCGCCGCCGCGGGTCGGGATCGTCGGCGAAGCGGAGGAGGGTGTGGCGGGGGAAGTTCGGATGGGTAAGCCCGAGGTAGGGATCTTGCCGCCTCAGCGCGACCTCCAGCAGCATTTCGGCGGGGGCGTCCTGGCAGAAGTAGGCGAGGTTGGAATGCACCTGCGGGTCGGGGACGTACCCCTGTTCGGACACTGAACCCCCGACACCCGCACCGCACGCTGGACAGCAGACGGCCCGGAGCGGCCACAGGACCCGCTCCGGGCCAGGCCACCACGCCTCGTACTGCGCCTGACGGTCGTCTCTCCGGCAGCGTGATACCCACGCCAGACGTGCGCGGGCAGGTGAGGCTCCGCGGAGCACCAGGACCAGGTGCCGTCGACCAGCTCATGGCCAGCGGCACGCGCGCAGCGGCTACCGTCGAGGGATGCGCCAGGCCGGCGCAGACAGGGACGAGTTCGGTCGAGGGCCGCGGGGCCGTGCGCGAGATGGAGCTCAGCTCGTCTTTTATCCTCTGCCCGTGTCGTACGGCGGTGAGGGTTGGTTCCAGACGTCATCACACCCGCCGATGATCTGACGGAGTTCGCGGGCAGTTCGAGGCGACATGGCCTGCGTCACGGCGTCGAGGAGAGCACGCGCTTCAAGGGGATTGCCGCAGCAGTACCAGTGCACGTTGCCCCACTCGTAGTCGTGCCACAGCTCGCGCTCAGGACGTCGGACGTAGTCCTTCCACAAGCGCGCGGCTGCGCTGACGTCGCCTGGCTGCAGATAATTCCGGGTGCGCTCGAGACGGTAGATCTCTGACAGTGCACGCGAGGACAGGCCGTCGATGACGGGGTTTGCGTCTGGTGTTGTGAGCGTTCACGTTTTTCCCCATCTCGGGTGGTTTGAGCGTCATGTAATTCCTCATCCCGACTTCTCCTAATTGGCCATGGGTACGACGGAGTTCGGGATCGAGGGACCTGGTCATCGCGGAGGCGCGTGGGCGGCCCTGGGCCTGTGGTTCGGAAGGCCGATGGTCAGCCCGGATGGCAAGGAGAACGTTCGTCGTGGTCGACATCACCGAGATCTACGTCCACTGGTACGCGGGCCGCTCGAAGAGCGAGCTGGCCGCGTCGCTGGGGGTGGACCGCAAGACGATCAGGAAGTACCTGGAGCCGGCGGAGGCATCCGGGATCACGCCGGGCGGGCCGCCGATGCGGGAGGCCGACTGGGCCAAGCTGATCAAGGGCTGGTTCCCCGAGCTCGGCGACCGGCGGCTGCGGCAGATCACCTGGCCCGACATCGACCAGCACCGCGACTACATCAAGAACCTGCTGGGGACAGTGACCGTCTCCACGATCCACCAGCGGCTGCGAGACGAGCACAAGCTGGACGTGTCGATCTCCTCGTTCCGCCGTTGGGTGCACGCCACGCTCCCCGATGAGACGGCAAGGTCCCAGGTCACGGTCTTGCGCGATGACGTCGAGCCGGGCTCGGAGGCTCAGATCGACTACGGCCATCTGGGCCAGTGGACCAATCCGAAGACCGGCAAGCGGCACCGGATCTGGGCCTTCGTGATGGTGCTGCCGTGCTCGCGGCACATGTTCGTCCGCCCGGTCCTCTACCTCCACCAGCACGCCTGGACCGAAGCCCACGTCGCCGCCTTCCGCTACTTCGGGGGCGTCCCGCGCCGGCTGGTGCCGGACAACCTGCGGACCGGCGTCGACAAGCCCGATCTCTACGACCCGAAGATCAACAAGGCATATGCCGAGCTCGCCACCCACTACGGCGCCTTGGTGGATCCGGCCCGCGCCGCCCGGCCCAAGGACAAGCCGCGGGTCGAACGCCCGATGCCCTACATCCGGGACTCGTTCTGGCGGGGGCGGGAGTTCACCTCGATCGAGCACATGCAGGCCGAGGCTGTGACCTGGAGCCAGAAGGTGGCCGGCCGACGGCAGTGCCGTCCGTTGCAGGGAGCCGCCCCGATGGCGGTGTTCGAGGCCGTCGAGGCCGAGACCCTGCTGCCGCTGCCGCCCACTCCGTTCGTGCTGGCCCGCTGGTCGACGGCGGTGGTCGGGCCGGACATCCACATCAAGGTCGGCCGTACCCTCTACTCGGTGCCCTGGAAACTGATCGGCCGCCGGGTCGACGTCCGCTCGACCGCCACGATGGTGCAGGTCTTCCTCGACGGCGACCTGGTCAAGACCCACGTGGCCCTTGACCAGGGAAAACGAACCGACAGGACCGACTACCCGCCGGAGAAGATCGCCTTCCAGATGCGCACGCCGATCTGGTGCCGCACCCAGGCATCAGAGGTCGGGGACGCCTGCCGGACCGTGGTCGACCAGCTGCTGGAGGTCAACGCGCTCTACCGGCTCCGCGCCGCCCAAGGGATCCTCGGGCTGAAGAAGAAGTACGGCGACGCGAGGCTGGAGGCCGCCTGCGCGAGGGCCATCACGGCCGGCGATCCGTCCTACCGCACCATCAAGGGCATCCTGATCGCCGGCACCGAGACCGATCCGGAGCCCGAATCGAGCGGGGACGCGGGAGCCGCGGCCTTCCTCCACGGGCCCCAGCGGCTGTTCGCCTCCGTCGCCCCGTTCGAGACGGCGGATGAACTCCACGACGACCAGGTCCACGGCGAAGCTGAGGGAAGCATCTGATGAGCGTGATGGACTCTGCCCTGCGTGAGTCGCTGAAGTCGCTGCGGCTCTCGGGGATGCTGGAAACCCTCGATGCCCGCCTGGCCCAGGCCCACGGCGGCGAGCTCGGGCACCTGGACTTCCTGCAGGTCCTCTGCCAGGACGAGATCACCCGCCGCGAGACCGTCGCCTTCCAACGACGCCTGAGTCGGGCGAAGTTCGAGCAGCAGGTCACCCTGGAGGAGTTCGACTTCACTGCCTCCTCGAAGCTTCCCGCCGCCCAGATCCGCGACCTCGGAGCCCTGCGCTGGCTCCACTCGGGCGAGTCGGTCATCCTCTTCGGCCCGGTCGGAGTCGGAAAGACACACGTCGCCCAGGCCCTCGGTCACCTCGCCGTCCGCCAGGGCGCCCACGTCCGGTTCGCCAAGACCAGCCGGATCCTCGCGGACCTCGCCGGCGGCCACGCGGACCGCACCTGGGACAAGCGGATCCGTGAACTGGTACGGCCCGACGTGCTCATCCTCGACGACTTCGCCATGCGCCAGCTCGGCGCGTCCCAGGCCGATGATCTCTATGAACTGGTCAGCGAACGGCAGGGCCGGTCCCTGATCATCACCAGCAATCGGGCGCCCAGCGACTGGTATCCGCTCTTCCCGAACCCGGTCGTCGCCGAGTCGCTGCTGGATCGGCTGATCAACACCAGCCACCAGGTCATCATGAACGGCCCCAGCTACCGGCCGAACAAGCGTCCCAAGAACCCCACCGACAAGCCCGACAAGCCCCCGGTCCGCTAACGCCCAGCCCAGTCCACGTTCCATTCCCGGGGCAGGTCCTCGTCGCAGAAGACGCAGACGAAGTCCTCCTCCCGAACGATGTTCAGCTGGCTGCAGGCGGGACAGCGCCGGAACACGACCTCGTGGGTGAAGCCGGGAGGGTGTTCGATCCCGGCTGCGTCCAGAGCCTTCGCGACGGCCGGCCACGAGCTGATGTCCGGGCAGTATCCGGTCGACTGGTTACTCACCCCGGCGACCACCCACTGCCCGGACTCTTCGCGGAAGCTCATCTCCCCGGCACCCAGAACAGGGCCACCGCCGGCACACACCACGTGCTCGCTCCGGCGCGGCGCGAGCCGCAGCACACCCGCTGAGTCGATGACAAAAGTGAAAGGCTCGGCTAGCTCCACCGCCGCCAGAGACGAAGCCCAGTCATTGAAGTCCGCCACCGAGTGGATGCTTCGGCCCTCAGCCTCTGGCCGGACAAGGGCCCGCAGATCAGGCGGTCCCACATACCGATAGCTCCACCCCAGCAAGTTCACGCTGGCCAACCTAACGCCCGTCCGAGGCCAGGGCCTGGGGAATTACGTGAACTTACCCCTGGGGAATAACGAGAACGTTCACAGGTGTCCGGTGGTGGCGAGCGATGCCGGCCCGGATGTGTCCTGGCCGTCTACGCGGCATGGACCTTTCGGTTCGTCGTCATGTCGAACATGGTGCCATGACTGCGAACGACACCACGAACGGGTTCGCGCTGAAAGCTCCCCAAGGACCAGTTTTGGGTTCGGTGAGGCCGTTGTGTCCGTGGTGCGTGAGATACGCGGATGGGGCAGTCTGACCGGCGCGGGGCGGCAGCGCCGGGGGACGGTACGTATGCAGGCGGCCGAGTTGCTCGGGTAGGGCATCAAGCAGTTGGAGGTGGCACGGCGCCTGCGGGTGAGTCCGAAGTCGGCCTATCAATGGCATCAGTTGTGGCGGGACGGTGGTATTGAGGCTCTGGCCTCCCGTGGCCCAGGCGGATCGCGGTGCCGTCTGTCGCCGCGCTGTCTGGAGAAACTGGCGGCATATCCTGAACAAGGACTGGCCGCGCACGGCTGGGTGGAAGGCCAGGTGTGGACCGCCGCGAGGGTGGCCACCTTGATCGGCAGGAAGTTTTCACGTCTCCTACAGCGTCTCCGGCGCGACGAGGCTGATGCACCGGCTCGGCTAGTAGGTGTTTTTGAACCCGAAACTCACTATCTGACGGCGACGTCAGGTCCTCTGGTGACAGAGTCGGTGCATACACATCATGGGACGCATGCGGATCATCGAGGTGGTGCGACGACGTTGGGCATGGCCGACCAGCACTCCGCCGACCGTGCAGCCTTCAGGGCGCCAGCGTTTCACCGCCCAGGATGTCGTCGGCAGGTGTCCGACAGTGAGACCGTCTGCGGCTCGTGTGGAACACCTCGGATCGACGACTGACCTGCTCTCCTTCAGGCCCACCGATATGCTCGCGCTATGCGAGGACAGAGGCCAATGGCCAAGACTGCTCGATGGCTGATGATTTGGGTCGTGTTCACCATCGTGATGCGCTTCGTCACCGGCCTCGCAGGCATTTACCAGGGCTGGCTGAACACTGCGGTGACGTCCGCGTCGATCGTGGCCGTCTGGTTCCTGGGCTCGCGGTTTCGGTCCCGCAGGGAGCACGACGGCAGGTGTACACGGCAGCTTCACTGATCGAGATTGCCGGGCCCCAACACGTAGCGGCTGCGGCGCGACAGCTCATGGATTCAGGATCTGCTCTCGTCGCCTTCTTGCCGATACGGCCCGGGACACCTTCGCGAGTGGACACGTGCGCTCCTGCGTCACGACGAGCTCCGGAGTGCTTTCCGTCAGGCTGCGCGGGAGGCACTCGGCTACATCGACAGCCCTGCAGCCTCCGCTCCGGATAGACGCTCACCGGCAGCTTGACGAGTGCCGGTCTCGGCCTGGAGAGCTTTTGGATCGCCTTTCCCCGCTCCCTACTGTCCCGAGGTCAGCGTGGACGAGATAGACCGCAGCCCAGGCGACCCGCAGTTCGGGCTCCTCGATTCGCGGCGAACAGCCCTCCAGACGGGGAAACAAGCAGCTCAAGCGGGCCTTCTTCCTCTCCGCGTTCGCCGCTCTGAGCGACTCGGCATCGCGGGCCTACTACGACAAGAAGATCGCCCAGGGCAAGCACCACACCCAGGCCCTGCTCTGCCTCGCCCGACGGCGGGCCGACGTCCTCTTCGCGATGCTCCGTGACGGCACCTTCTACGAATCTCAGCTTGCTCGGACGGTCGTTCCGCAGACCTAGACCATGGTCAGGAGGTGATCCGTGGGCCCGTAATCGATCTTCCAGTCGGCATAGACCCCTGCGGCGCCGTCCTTCTGGCACCGAAGCCCAACGGTCACCCAGCGGACCGACCCGTCGCCGGTGAGCGAGAACGCGACTGCCGTCTCAAACTCCTCGCCCCCGCACGGACAGCCCGCCTCGCCAGGATCCGCGTCCTCCCAGAACCCCTCGCTATCCGCGATGAACGCTCGGCCACCGCAACCAACGCACACTCGCTCGGCTCCGCCCTCGACATCGTCAACGAGCACACTGAAAACGCGCCCGCCACACCCGCCGCAGACAGAAGGAACGATCTTCACCGGACGGCCGTCGGCAGCGTTCCGGACAAACACCGCGAGCTCCGCAGAGACACCCTCGCCAACCTGATCACCAGCATGCACAGGCACATCGTTCCAGACGCCCGGACCAGCACCCATCCACCTTGACCAAAGACATAGGGGCACCCCCCACGCCAGCGGGACCAGGAAGAAGGCGATGACCACTCCGCGTAACCTCATTGCGGCACCCTAGTGCCGTGACCGTTTCTCGGGCCGCCGCACCGTCGGCGGCCCGGCGCGTAATACGGTGAGCGCGCCTCGATCCCCGGCAGCGTCCTCCCCATGCCCCTCGCCGACATGACGCTCGCCGCCAAGACCGACGCACTCACAGACCTCCTCGGACCGCTCCTTGCGGACTACGTCCACGTCGCCGGGATCGTCGTCTCGAACGCCGCCCGCCGGCGCCTGCCCCTCCCCGCGGACGAGGACGCGCTCCGGCCGGCCGCGCAGGGGTTCCTCCGAGGACTCCCCCCTCGCCCGGGTCCGCGAGACCATCGTGATCCCGCGCAGGATCCTTCTGCCCGAACAGACGAGCGTGATCGCCAGAATGTGCCACACCGAAGCTGCCTCGCTCGACTGGGCACTGGCGCAACTCCGCATTCCCGGAGGGGTGATGTCGCTGCTCGCCGACTCCTCGACACCACGCCGCACACCCCCGCTGTGGACACCATGATGGTCGGGACCCTCACCCTCGCGGTGGGGCCCCCAGCAGCAGCCACCGCCCGGTTGAACCACCGCAGTTCAGCGCCGCATGTGGACTCAGCAGGCGACCAGTGGCGTGCGCTGTGGCTGACTAGTGCCAGGTGATGGTGTCCGACTCATACAGTGCTCGGAGAGACAAGCAGGGGGGATTGTGAGCGAGCACTACACGGCAGCTTGTGATCGGCGTCAACACGTGCGGCCCATGATGCGCCGAGGGTCTGCTCAGTGTCCGCCCCGGTTCTCGACGCAGGGCCCGGACGGGTCGGGTTCGGCATAAGCGCCGTACACCTCGGTCGTCACGCCCTTCGGCGTGATCTCGGCGGAAACGCAGGCCTTGCCGTTGTGGAAGGAGAACCAGACCCGCTCGTACTGGGGCCACCCGGAGCTGATCGCGAGCCCGTTGTCGTCGCCGCATCCCCACTTGGCCATAAAGGCTCGCACGTCCTTCTCGGCGAACTGCTTGTTCTTTCGCATCGTCTCCAGAGCGGGATGGAGCAGACGCACGCTGGCCTCCCCGGCAGCCCGGTTCTCGGGGGCGAGTCCCCCGGACATGCGGTACGCGTGGTTCTCGTCGTAGTGCGGATTCTCCGGGAGTGCGCTGCTGCCCGGAGCCGTCGTCGCGGCCTCCGACGATGACGACGAGGGCACGCGGTCAGCGGCTCCCTTGGCGCATTCGGGCCTTCGTGTGAGTGATGGCGAGGGCGTGGCGGTGGCTGACGCCAGCGCGTTGTCGTCCGCGGAGGGTTCGGCCTGCACTCCGCAGGCCGTCATGAGTGCGGCCGAGGCGAACACGGCGATGGACAACATGCGGCGATTCGACATGCCCTGATCATCACCCCCGCTCATGGTGGCGTGCCTGAGTACCCCTACTCAACGAAGCGTGCAACCAGGCAGAACGGTTACACGCCGCAGCCGTAGCCGGTGTCGTAACGGTCTACGCGTTGCCGCCGTCGATCAGGAACGCGCATCGGGCGAAGTATCCAGTAGCTCGTCGGGCCGAGTGCCATCGCTTCTCATGAACATCGAACACGCCGTGGATTCCGTGCCTCCCGACGAACTGAACAACGGCTGTCGAAACCAGTAAACAGAACCACGTACTCAGCTGGCGCGGGACACCATGCTGCTCCGGGCTGCTTCCAGTACGGAGAGCCAGGAGGTGACGTTCGGCTTGCGCCGCAGGAGGGCTCTGCGCTCGCGCTCGGTCATGCCGCCCCACACACCGAACTCGATACGTTCGTCCAGGGCCTCGGCCAGGCACTCGGTGCGCACCGGGCACCTCGCGCAAACCGCCTTGGCCTGCTTCTGGCGTGGACTGTCCGCGAACAGGTCGTCCGCGTCGGAGCTGCCGCAGGCGGAGTTCTCTCGCCAGTCGGCCTTCGTACTCGTCATGGCTTCGCCTCTCCCCCGCGACCGTTCAACCATAGTGCGCTGATGAAGGTGCCATCCCAGCTCACCCCCGGGCCGTCGTCGTGCGCACTGTGCGCGAAACATGCCTTGGAGTCCGACTACGGCCGATGGAAATCGAGTCGTGAGTTTCGTACTTCGGCTGGCGTCGACGCCGGAGTCATGGTGCGAAGTCTTCAGCGGCGTCACGGTTGGCGGGCAGAGTGTCGCGCAGGGCGGGTTCACGCGTGGCGGTAGCCGCGCTCGGGGTCACGGACGTGCTCGGGGTCAAAGGGCGTAAACCAGTCCAGCGGGGCAAGGTTGACAATGCCCATCGACTGGTGGAGATCGTTCAGCAGCGGCACGTGGACCCAGACTGGGTCCACGTCCAGTCACTACGGCTCCGACGGCGACAGCCCCGACTGGACCCAGGAGACCAGCTCGACGATCAGCCGCGATGTCCAGGACATCGGCGGGGATCTGGGCGCCGTCACCAGCGCCACGGGCGGCACCGTCTTGCAGCTGACGGACATCCACGGCGACGTCACCGTGGAGCTTCCCCTGGACACCAGCCAGGCCCCGACGGCACTCGCCTTCGATGAGTACGGCAACCCGGAGGGCGACACCACCGCCACCCGTTACGGCTGGCTCGGCAGCAAGGAGCGGTCCAGCGAGACGGTCACCGGCGCCACCCTCATGGGAGTGCGCCTCTACGACCCGACCACCGGGCGCTTCCTGTCCATCGACCCCGTGCCCGGCGGCTCGGCCAACGCCTACGAGTACTGCGGCGGCGACCCGATCAACCGCTACGACCTCGACGGCAGGTTCTGGGGATTCCACCTCAGCATCGGCGCGAAACTGGCCTGGCACTACGGAAGCCGCGCCTACGGCGGCTACCTGAGGTGGAGAAACCGGCAGCAGGCACGCATCGTCGGAGTCGGCCTCGCATACATCGGGCACAAGTATCTCGGCTACCGATGCCGGTACCGCTATGGTATGCGCGTCTGCACCGGGGGCTTCGGTCTTCACGACCGTGGCGGAACCACGTACTTCACCAGTAGCAACCGCTACACGTCCCGAGCCCGCATACGCCACGAACGCAAACATAAGCTGCAGTGGATGCGCTACGGATGGCGATTCGGCTACATGTACCTCAGAGCAGGAAGCAACCCATGCCACAACCGTTGGGAACGCCGCGCCGGATGGAGGGACGGGGGATACCACTGCTGAACCAATCCCGGCAACGACCCGTCTGGCCCTTCGTGCTGCTGGGGTCGCTACTCGGCCTGGCAGTCCTCGCCGCTGTCGGCACATGGGTGTACGGCGTCTACAGCATGTCCGACCCGGCGACGTCTCTCGTGGTCGGCATGCGAATCGACGGATCCCGCATCTCGGTCAAGATGCCCACCTGCCCCACGGACAAGGTGGGAACGGTCGAGGTGTACGACAGCGACTCCGAAAAGCTGCTCTGGCAGGCAAGCGGCCCGAAGACCCAGGAGGGAAAGCGAGGTGCGGTCACCTTGTGGAAGGCGGACGATTTCCTGAAGGCGGAGCCAGGAACACACCCCAAGACCTTGCCGGCGAATCTCGACGTCTCCGTTACGTTCGCCGGAGTCGACGACGGCACCGGGGATGTGTTCAACGTCCGCAAGGTCAAGGCAGCGCATGTCCCCGATGGGCAGTACTGGACCCGCGACGGTTCCAGAACCGCCTCACAGATCGACGCCCAATTCAAATGCCACGCCAGCAGTTGAGAACCAGGAGGAACAACTTCTACCGGGCAAGTGGGCAACTCTGACCCGCTCGAACCAAGAGGGTGCCGCACTACGCGGCGCCCTCTCCCGTTTTCAGATGACGGAAGCCCCACCGCCTCTACATGGATCTCGCCCTGCAGGACTGGTTGTAGGGGTGCTCGTCGGAAACCGACGGGTTCCGTGAAACTGCGAGCACCAGCAGCCGTCCGAACCCGAGGGCCGGCGCGGCTGCACTGGTCCGGCCGATCACCTGGTGACCAGGTGTATGGCGTTCGTGCCAGGACAGCGAAAGGTAGCGGTGGGGTAAGCGCTGCGGAGTATGGACCGCCACTTCGTGTCGACTGACCACGGGATGGCAGATACCGGAAACAGCTCTCGAGAGGAGACGTCCCAGCACGCCCCGCTCCTCTCCTGATGCGTCGGCGGAACCGATAGCCTCGCGGCGCCGCGGCCATGAGGCCCCGGCGTCACATCCCCGGGCTGGCCGAGGCACTCTTTGACCTCTCGGCGTACCCCGCTTCCCGCAGAGGAGAAACGCCGTGCCCCGATGGGTCATCCTTCGATCTAATGGCGAGTCAGAAGCATTCCGCTACAACGCCCCTTACCGCGAACTCGAAGGGACCGAAGCCGAAGCCTTGAGCGCGATGCTGCGCATCGTCGACACCTACGCGCAGGCTAGATCTGAGTCAGGGCGCCGACGCCAGAGAAGGCAGGTCACTCGCGTCACCGACCGCAGCTACATTTTGGAGGTCCACAATCGGATGTCATCTGAGCACGCCCAGTTCACCCTCGCCGAGGTCATAGCCGACACTCACGACGACAGCCTCCCCGACACTGTGAGCGGTGAGGTCGCCCCTCTGTAATCAACGCACAGGCCGAAGGAGCCGGCTTGGAGACGGGCACACAACTCCGCGCCGAGCTTCGTCTGTGTGACGTCGCGCTCGACCTTTGCTCGTGCCGCGCGGTGCTGGTCGCGCCCACACCCTGAGACCGTCGGGGCTCTCAGGTTTCCTGGGTCCGCCACTGATGGAAAAAGGTCAAGCCCGGTCCGGCACCGAGATGAAGCGGGACACCGGTGAGCAGGGTGCCGACGTCGATGCCCTGCCCGGGCCGCAGGACGCTGAAGCCCTGCCGCGTGTAGTAGGGCCCCAGGGGGCGCGTCGTGTCGAAAGACCGCCGTTGGGCATGATCGCGCGCTTCAGGGGCGCGTCGGTCTGCATACCGACGATCAGCTCCCGCTCACGGTCGATGTATCCGGGCGCGTGCGAGGTGATCGTCGAAGGGGTTGCGGTGTCGACGTCCAGGATTCCCCTGCGCCGCTCGTCCGGGAAGAGGGCGCTGACTGTGCCCCACACGGACGGGTGCGGTCTGTCCGGCCGACCAGGAAGGATGCGTCGCCCTCGTACGGCGTGTAGTTGGCCTGAATGAAGTCGCGTCGACGCGCTCACACCATCGCGTGCCGGAGAAGCCACGCCATGCGTCGAGTGCCCGCGTCCCGGCTGTCACAGTCGCTGTCATCGCCGGTGGTCTCCTCTGCTCCGCACTGGGATGTCTCCCTTTCGATACTCGCGCGGCGTGAACGCCGCAGGGAGGGCCGGGAAGTGCCTGTGTCCGCGCCCTTCGGCCTCAGGCAGGGGCCGTTCGGCCCCGAGGTCGCACGCGCTTACGCGACGGGCAGGTCCGGTCGGACGAGGGTGCCCGACCTGCCGTGGACGATCTCGTACGCCGCGTCCAGGGCCCCGATCGCGGCTAGCCCCCCCGTGCGCTCGACGAAGCGGGCGGCTGCCTCCGCCTTGGGTCCCATGGATCCGTCAGCGAAGCCACCCCGGCGCAGTTCGGCGGGCGTGGCGCCGAGGAGGGGCCGCTGCCCGGGGGTGCGATAGCCGGCGTAGACGCAGGGCACGTCGGTGAGGATGAGCAGGAAGTCGGCCTTCAGGTCCTCGGCGAGCAGCGCCGCGGTGAGGTCCTTGTCGACCACGGCTTCCGCGCCGGTCAGCGCGCCGGTGTCGTGGTCGGCGGTGACGGGGACGCCTCCGCCGCCGGCGCAGATGACGAGGGTGCCGCTGCCCAGGAGTTCGTGGACGGTCTGGGTCTCGATGATCCGTTCAGGTGCCGGTGAGGGGACGACGCGGCGCCAGCCGGTGGTGTCGGCGGCGACGTGCCAGCCACGTTTGCGGGCGAGCGACGTCGCGATGTCGTAGGGGTACACCTGGCCGACGAACTTCGTGGGGTGCTCGAAGGCCGGGTCGTCGGCCCGGACCAGGGTGTGGGTGACCAGTGCGGCGATCCGACGCCTGGGGAGGGCGTCGTGCAGGGTGCGGGCCAGCATGGAACCGATCATGCCCTGGGTCTGGGCACCCAGCAGGTCCAGCGGATAGGGGGTGTTCAGGACGGGGTCGGCTGCGCTCTCGACGGCGAGCAGGCCGATCTGTGGCCCGTTGCCGTGCGTGATGACGATCTGGTGCTCGTGGGCGACGGCGGCGATCGCGGTGGTGACCCGGTCGATGTTGGCGGCCTGGACGGCCGCGTCGGGGCTTTCGCCCCGGTGCAGCAGGGCGTTGCCGCCGAGGGCGATGACGATGCGCATGGCTCAGCTCTCCACAGTGGCGACGAGCACGGCCTTGATGGTGTGCAGTCGGTTCTCCGCCTGGTCGAATACCACGGAGGCAGGCGAGGAGGGGATATCGCGGCGTTGCCGGCCCACGCGGTGGTCCAGTACGACCAGGCGCTGAGGAAACGGCGAACTCGCCGAAGGCCGCACGAGCGTAGACATACGGGCCGCCGCTCGCCGGGACGCGCTTGGACAGCGAGCCGAGCTCACCGCCGGCGCGTGCGTGACGGCGCCGAACACCACGGCGAGATGGTGCCGTAGGGCACCAAGGCCGAAGGGGAGCGCGAAGCCCCCGGTACCGATGATGCCGCCCATCACGAGTGCGGTCGCCGAGGGAAGTCCGAGCGACGCGTTGGGGGCGTCCTTCTCTGTAATTCTTGGCGTACGGGGCATAGTTGTGCTCCTCGCGCGGACCACTGGGGACAGGCTGCGAACGACGCGATCCGCGTACGATCCTGCTCGGCGGACGCCATCGCAGTCAGTGGCCACGTGTCCCCCGCCGGGGCCATTGGTCCCGTTCGGCAGGTCCCGAACGGCTCCGTGATCCCCCCGAATGGCCCGGGGGCGAAGCACGGAGCCGTTCGCGTGCCGAAGCGATGATCAGGACGAGGACAGCCCCAGCCCGTAGACGGAGCGCCCCCCTGCCAGCTGACGACCGGTCACCAGCTCGGGCTCGACCCGGATGAAAACCTCCTCGGGCGAGGCCCCCCAGGAGCGCGGGCCGGTACGGGTGAGCCGGCCATGCTCGACTGGATCGGTCACCATCGCGGCGCGTCCGGTGACCACGACGCTCCAACCGGAATGGGATGCCGCATCCACCTCGTCCGCTTCGAAAGCGATCACCACACCGTCGATCGCGGCGGCCAGTTCCGAGTCGGCCGAAGTCCGCATCACCACCGCGGAATCGGCGTCCAAGTTGAAGTTGATCGGCTGAACGGCGGGCAGGGCATGGCGTGTGTGGACGACGCGGCCTATCGGGACCCGCGACAACAGACGCAGGCACTCCTCGCGGTCGAGTTCACGGAAGCCGTCGTTGGGATTCATCGCGGGGTCCAACTCTCGGGGGGCGCGGTGGCTTGCGTTGCCGCATGTGGAACGGCGGGCCGCGGGGCCCACCGGTCCCCGCCGGATGACGGAGCGGCGGCCGCCGGTACCAACAGTCAGGGCACGTCGATCCGGCGCCCGGTGACGGAAGCCGGATCGACGCACACCCACAGGGATCGTTCGCCACCGGCCCACGGAGCGCTGTACGCGAGCTCCTCCAGACGTCGCACGCCTTCCACGTCCGTCACGGCCCGGGCACGGCCGCGCACGAGGACACTCCAGCCCTGGCTGAGCGCTTCGTCGATGTGATCGACCTCGAACGCCACGTCGCTGTCGACCACTTCGGCGGGCGCCGAGCCGGGCGCCGTCCGGAAGGCGATCGCATCGTCGACGACTGTGTAGTTGAGGGGGACGACGAGCGGCCCGTCGGCAGTGTCCGTCGCGAGTCTTCCGACCCCGTGTGTCGACAGCCGTGCCCGGCACTCTTCGGCGCTCAGTTCCATCAGCTCGGAGTGGCGGGCGGCCTTGCCGATCCCTGGTGGCAGGTCGGCATCGCCGCCGCGCAGGGCCGCCACGCTGGTCTCGAGGACGTCGGCGAGACGGATGAGTACGCTTTTGCCTGGCATGGCGATGCACTGTTCCTCCAGGTACCTGATGTATCCGGGAGCAGTACCCGCCCGGGAGGCGGTCTCTTCCTGGCTCAGGCCGAGTTCCTCGCGCCGTCGGGCGATACGGCGCCCGATGTCGCCCGACGCGTTGTCCGCGGTGGCGGACGACGCGTTCGTCGATGTCTGTTCCGACATGTCCGTTCACTTCCTCGTCTCAGGACGTCTTGACCGTCAGGGCGTCGTGCTGCGGCCCGCCGAGGACGACCTTGAGCGCGCCGGTGTCCGCGGCCCGTGAGAAGACGTCATAGGCCTCCTCCATGGCCGCCAGCGGGAAGGTGTGCGTGACCAGGGACGACGTGGGCAGGTGTCCAGCGGCCATCATGCGCAGCAGGGTGGGCGTGGAGTACGTGTCCACCAGTCCGGTGGTGATCGTCACGTTCTTGGTCCACAGGTCTTCGAGATGCAATGTCGCGGGCTTGCCGTGCACGCCGACGTTGGCCACGTGCCCACCGGGCCGCACCATGCGTGTGCATGTCTCGAAACTCGCCGGCACCCCCACCGCCTCGATGACGACATCCGCCCCCAGCCCTTGCGTGAGGTCGGCGACCAGTTGCTCCGCCTCCTCCCCCGCCGCGGCCACGGCGTCGGCGCCGAGGTGCTTGGCGGCGTCCAGCCGTGCTGGGGCCAGGTCCACTGCAATGATCATCTCGGGGGTGAAGAGGCGTGCCGTGGTGATAGCAGCGAGCCCGATGGGTCCCGCCCCCACCACGACCACGGTGTCCGCGGGATGCACCCGCCCGTTCAGCACGCCCACCTCGTAAGCGGTGGGGAAGATGTCGGCCAGCAGCACAGCGTCCCTGCTGTCCATCGCGCCGGGCAGCGGATGGGTGGACAGGTCCGCGTGCGGTACGCGGACGTATTCGGCCTGCGTGCCGTTGATCAGGCGGCCGAGGACCCAGCCGCCGTCCGCGCGGCATTGTCCGTACATTCCCTCCCGGCAGAAGCGGCAGCGGCCGCACGCGGTGATGCACGACACCAGGACCCGGTCGCCGGGGCGGACCGTGCTGACGTCGGTACCCACCTCGACGATCTCTCCGACAGCCTCGTGTCCGAGCACCGTGCCGGGGCGGACCTCCGGTACGTCACCCTTGAGGATGTGCAGGTCGGTCCCGCAGATGGTGACGGCGTCGACGCGGACGATCGCATCGGTGGCATCCTGGATCGCGGGATCCGCGACGTCCTCCCACGCGGACTTCCCGGAACCATGGAACACAAGTGCTTTCATGACGACCCCTTCTCTGGGCCTGGCGGACGCCGGTCGTGGAGGAGGACGGCATGCAGCTTCACCGTTGCCTGCGACCACCGTTGCCCTTGCCCGCCGTGTCGGCTCCGACAAGGGTGGAAAGCCCTTCGGCGATCGCCCCACGCGTGGATTGAACTTGTATGTCCAGCCTGAGCGCGACAGCTGCTGTCCGCTTGGGCCGGTCGGTCCCCATCAGGGGACCGGGCGGGCTGTTCGGGTCGACCGAGGGTCTCGCGTACGTGGACGGTGGCGCCGCACTTCTCGTACGAGGGCGGAACGGCCCACCGCCTGAACTCGGTGGGGCCCGGACGGCCCGCGATACCGCCTGGACGGCCCCTGCCCGCCGTGCAGTCCCCGCCGCCACCGTCCTGTCTGTCACGAGACAACGAGGAGGTGCGGTCGGATGCGCGGGACCAAGCGTGTGAGGCAACTGCTGTGGCGGTGGCGGAGCAATCCTCTGCGACGACACGACGACGTCGTCGGGGCCTGGATCGTGCTGGCCCTCTGGACGGTCATCGCGACCGGCGGCACCCTGATCGGCGTGCTGACGGCCCACCCCGCCGACGAGTCCTTCGCGCAGCTTCGCCGCGAGCGGCACTCGGTCCAGGCCGTTCTCGTCGAGAGCGCGGCTCCGACCGTGAATACGGGGGCGGGCACGCCCTACGACCAGATCCGGGCCACCGTCCGCTTGACGGCGAAGGACGGCTCAACGCGAACTGGCCGGGCCTTGCTGGATCCCGGGCAACAGGCCGGATCGAAGGTTGTCGTCTGGCTGAACGACAGGGAGTGGCTCACCACCGAACCGACGTCCGCCTCAACGGCCGCTGTGGAGGCGGACGTGTTCGGAGCCGCAGCCGCACTTGCCTTCGCCGGCCTGGCTTTCGCCGCCGGACGCGTCGTCCAATGGCGGTTCGATCAGCGGGTCTACGAAGGCGACACCTGTCCCGGAGTCCGGACCGAGGTTTCCGAAGACCATCACCTGAATGTTGACAGCGGTGCCCAGGTCGTCGGGGATGTGTTCGCGGTGGCGGTACAGGCGGGCTCGTTCGCTGTTCCAGGAGCGGAAGACCGCATGGACCGCCCGGTGCAGTTGCTCGCCCGGGTCCTGCGGGAACTCCTCGCCCGTCGCGTCCCGGATCATCCTTTTGAAGTCCTCGACGAGCCCGGCGGGGTCGCCGGTGGTCCCGCGCTGGTCGAACAGTGCTGGATCGATATCGAGGACCGTGCGGCCGTACATCTGCAGGAGGCGGCAGTAGGAGTCCCGTGCGAACTGCTCACAGCCTGTGGCCTTGGCGAGCCCGAGGACAGATTCGTCACTGAGGCCGACGTCGAGGATCGTCTCCATCATGCCGGGCATGGAGAACTTGCTGCCCGAACGCACGGACAGCAACAGCGGGTTGTCCCGCCCACCGAGTTCACGACCGGCGCCACGTTCCAACTCGCCAATTGCTGCAGCGACCTGAGCGGCCACCGCCGGCTCCTTGCCCGTGGCCAGGTATTCCCGGCAGGCGTCGGTGTGACGGTGAAGCCGGGCGGTACCGGCAGCCCCAGCCGAGTCATCTTCGCGAGGTTGGCTCCCTTGCCCCCGAGCAGGTCCGCCATGTCACGGCCGCCCTCGGCACATCCGTACACGTACCGGGTCATCTCTCTCATCCTCCAGGACTGCTCAGACGTGCGGGCCGACGGCGACGGGACTGGGGGCGTGATGCAGCACAGCGTGCGCGACGGATCCGATGTGGGTGCCGAACCTGGCTTCCCGCATCCGCCGTCCCACGACCACGAGACCCGCGTCGGCCGAGGCCCGGATCAGCAAACCGGCAGCCCGCCCTTTCGCGACGGTCTCGGTCACGGCAACCTCAGGGAACTTCTCGCACCAGGGACGCAGTGTCCCGACCACGGAGCGCTCCTGTTCAGCGAGCAGTTGCGGGCCGTCAACGGGAGTGAGCCGGTCGGCCGCGGCGTAGGCGGACGGGCCGCCGAAAGCATGGATCACGCGGAGCGGGGCTGCACGGCGCCGGGCAGCGTCGAAGGCGAACTCGATCTGCTCGTCGCACGGCTGCCCGGTGTCGAGGCCCAGCACGACATCGCGGTACGGGGTCTCGGGTATCTCCTCCTGGGATATCCCGTCCATCGCGCACAAGTGCTCGTCGGTGCCGCTCCGTCCCGCCCACACCAGCACCACGGTGCGCATCGACCTGGCGACCACCCGCTGTGACACCGATCCGGTCAGGAACCCGGCTGCTCCGCTGATCCCACGGGAGCCGAGAGCTATCAGGTCGGTCTGCCTGGCCGCGGCCAGAAGAGCCGTGACCGGCGTGTCCTCCAGCAAGTCGTCGATGATCAGCAGGTCGCTGTGGCCGGCGCGTACCGTGTCCGACACCCGTGACGGCGTCTCCTCGGCGCAGGCCCTCTGCGGCATGTCCGCCGGCACGGACGCGGTAGGGCGCGGCCGCCACTTCCAGGCGTGCACAAGACGCAGCGCCGTGCCTCGGCGTACAGCCTCCCGGGCCGCCCAGTGAGCGGCAGCCAGGCTTTCGGGAGAACCGTCCGTCGATCCCCGCGGCGACGTGTCGAAGCATGCTCCGCACCTCCAGCGTGCATGCCCGTGTCTTTCCTCTTCTCCCGACGAGCCACGTCTCAGGGTCGACATGGGTGCAGAGGCCGTGCAGACCCTTCCGAGGGGCCCTTCGGCCCAAGTGCTGTCGGCCCTTCCACGCCCGGAACGGCGGCTCTTCGTACACAGTGAGAGGAAGTGTCTGACGCATGTCCAGGCCCGGTGCCGTGCGGCCAGGCCTCGGGGCCGGTCGGCCCATGGTGCATGCGGGGCTTCACAGAGAAATTGGAGATAGCAGTATCGCGCTCCAGGAAGAGGCCAGGATCATGAACGCTTCCCCCACTTCCAGCATGCTGCGCGCGTTGCCGGCCGAGTGCGCCGAGCGGCTCATGGAGATCGCCCGGGAAGTGTCCTTCCCTCAGGGAACCCGCCTGTTCGAGGAGGGACATCGCGCGGACCGGTTCTGGATCATCCGTAGCGGCACGGTGGCCCTCGACATGCGAGTGCCCGGCCGCCGGGCGGCCGTCATCGAGACTCTTGGACACAACGAACTCGTGGGCTGGTCCTGGTTGTTCGCACCGCACAACTGGCACATGGGCGCCGAGGCGACGAGCCCGGTGCGCGCCTACGAGTTCAATGCCGACGTGGTAAGGGCCATGTGTCAGGCCGATCCGGCCCTGGGCATGGCAGTGGGCCAGTGGGTGGGAGACACCGTCGGACGCCGTCTGCGCTCGGCCAGGAAACGGCTGCTGGACCTGTACGCCCCATACGGCAGCGGAGTTGATCGCTGACCACATCGGAATCCACCGAGGAGTCACCGTGCACGGTAGCCCGCACATCGTCAGCGACGTGATGACCCACACGGTCGCTTCCATCGGCCGCAGGGCCAACTTCAAGGAGATCGTCGAACTGATGGAGCAGTGGAACGTCAGCGCTCTGCCCGTCCTGGAAGGCGAGGGCCGGGTGATCGGCGTGGTTTCCGAAGCTGATCTCCTTCCCAAGGAGGAGTTCCGCGACCGCGATCCGGACCGATTCACGCAGCTGCAGCGGCTCTCCGATCTCGCCAAGGCCGGCGCCGTGACTGCGGAGGAGCTCATGACGGCCCCGGCCGTCACCGTCCGGGCGAACGCGACCCTCGCGCAAGCCGCCCGGATCATGGCGCACGCCAAGGTCAAGCGGCTGCCCGTCGTCGACGACGTGGGCCTGCTGAAAGGCGTCGTCAGTCGCGGCGATCTCCTCAAGGTATTCCTGCGCGACGACGAGGAGATCGCCGAGGAGGTCCGCCGCGAAGTGGTGTCGTACCTGTTCCGTGCGCCGTTGTCACCGGTGCGGGTGAACGTCCACGACGGGATCGTCACGCTCGCCGGGCGTGTCCGGGACACCTCGTTGGTACCTGTGGCCGCACGCCTGGTGCGGGCCGTCGAAGGTGTGGTGGACGTCGAGTTCGAGCTCAGGGGACCGGCCGGGCAGCTGGAGCGGTGAGCGCCGGTCGATTCCAAGACCGCGCTCACATGGGGCCGGTCGGCTCTAGTGCGTTCGGCTCCGGAGCGTGACGATCGTCCTTCAAACCCACGCGTGGTCCGCAGTCCACCGCTGAAACCGAACAAGGGGTCGTCATGGCCGAGGCGCGTGCCTTCACGGAAGAGAACCCGATCCGGGTCTTTCTGCTGGACGACCACGAGGTCGTACGCCGCGGCCTGACCGATCTGCTGGACACCGAGCCGGACATCTCGGTGGTCGGCGACGCGGGCAGCGTCGAACAGGCGCTGGTGCGCGGCCCGGCGCTGCGCCCGCACGTGGCCGTGCTCGACGTACGCCTGCCGGACGGCGACGGGATCGGCGTCTGCCGCGAGCTGCGCAGTCAGATGCCGGATCTGGCCTGTCTGATGCTGACGTCCTTCGACGACGAGGAGGCGCTGCTCGACGCGATCATGGCCGGGGCCGCGGGCTATGTGCTCAAGCAGATCAAGGGCTCCGACCTGGTCTCGGCGGTGCGCACGGTCGCCTCGGGCCAGTCGATGCTGGATCCGACCACGACCGCCCGGCTGATGCGGTCGCTGCGCGCCGACCCGGCCGGGGAGCCGGCCCTCGCTCCCGAGCTCGCCGGCCTCTCGCCCCGCGAGCGCGACATCCTCGCGCTCATCGGGGACGGGCTCACCAACCGGGAGATCGGCAAGAAGCTGTACCTGTCCGAGAAGACGGTGAAGAACCACATCTCCCGGCTGCTGGCCAAACTCGGTGTCCAGCGGCGTGTGCAGGCGGCGGTCCTGGCCAGCCACCTGGAGAACCCAGACACCGCCGAGCGCAAGACTCGCTGACCCCGGCGAGTTTCCTGTCGCGGACGCGGTGGCCTGCGCCACCGGCCTCAGTCACCAGCAGCCGACGGGCACCGTACGCACAGAAAGGTCACCGGCTGCCTCAGTCATTCGCCGGACCGGGCCCCGGACCAGCGCTGGGTGCACCCACCGGTACCCGCCATACCAGCCGCGTGCCACCACCCTCGGGCCGTTCGCCGAGCGTCAATGCGCCCCTGAGGACGACGGCCCGCTCCTCCAGGTTCTTCAACCCGCTACGCCGTACGTCACTTGGCACCCCGCAGCCGTCGTCCGTCACGGTGAGGGTCAACTCGCCTCCTGCGCAGTGAAGCCGGACGTCCACGGCATGCGCTCCGGAGTGCCGGGCCGCGTTGCTCAGTGCCTCTCCGAGCACCGCGACGGCGTGGTCGGCGATCTCGCCGGGGACGTCGGTCTCCACGAGCCCCTCGATCCGCAGCGCGGGCGAGAACCCGAACGAGGTGGCCGACGCCGTCACCGCCTCGGAGACCCGGCCGCGCAGGCCGTTGCCCTCTCGGCCGGACCCCCCGTGTGTCCGCAAGCCGAAGATCGTCGACCGGATGATCTTGATGGTCTGGTCGAGGTCGTCGACGGTGCGCGTCAGCCGTTCCCTCCCCTCGGGATGCTCCATGAAGCGCTGCGCGCTCTGCAGGGTCATGCCCGCCGCGAAGAGCCGCTGGATGGCGAGGTCGTGCAGATCGCGGGCGATGCGGTCGCGGTCCTGGAGCAGCGCGATCTGTTCCGCGTCCCGACGCCGTTCGGCAAGTTCCAGGGCCAGCGCCGCCTGGTCGGCGAACCCGAGCAGCGGACCGGTGTCCGCGTCACCGAAGGGTGCGCCGCCCTGGACCCGCCCGAGCAGCAGCACACCCCGAGCCTTCCCGCTGATGCCGAGCGGCACAGCCACGACGGGTCCGAGCCCGGCCCACTGGGCTTCGCCCTCGCTCGCGCGCCCATCGTGTGCGATGTCGGCGCTGACCACGGGCTC
Source organism: Streptomyces sp. RPA4-2 (assembly GCF_012273515.2). Classification (NCBI taxonomy): domain Bacteria; kingdom Bacillati; phylum Actinomycetota; class Actinomycetes; order Kitasatosporales; family Streptomycetaceae; genus Streptomyces; species Streptomyces sp. RPA4-2. The sequence continues at coordinate 8,635,858 of NZ_CP050975.2, read as the reverse complement.
CGCGGAGCTGAGCGCGGCACCGACGAAGCCGTCCCGCGTCGACATCACCAGGCCGCCGCGCTGCTCCGCGCCCGACGGCCAGCGCGGGCCGCAGCGCCTCCTCGCCCGGTACGCCTTCCGCGATCATTCCCATGTCTGCGGAGACGATCTTCCGGGCCTCGTCGACGATGAGCTCCAGCACCTCCGCGCTCGGCGCGCCGGTCAGCAGGACGCTGGTGACCTTCCCGCTGGCCCGCTGCCACCGCTCGCGCAGGCGCGTCTCCTCGTACAGCCGCGCGTTCTCGATGGCGACCCCGGCCGCGACCGCGAGCGTCGACAGGACCGACTCGTCCTCGGCGTCGAACTGCGTGCCGCTGCGTTTCTCGGTGAGGTAGAGGTTCCCGAACACCTCGTCGCGCACTCGGATCGGGACCCCGAGGAACGAGTGCATCGGCGGGTGGTGGGCGGGGAAGCCGTACGACTCCGGGTGCCGCGAGAGCTCCGGCAGCCGCAGAGGCACCGGGTGCCGGATCAGCTCGCCGAGGAGCCCGTGCCCGCTGGGCAGCGCCCCGATCCGCGCGCGCCGCTCGTCGTCGATCCCGACGGTCAGGAACTCGGACAGCTTCCGGTCCCCGCCGATGACGCCGAGCGCCCCGTACTCGGCGTCCACGAGCACCACCGCGGCCTCCACGATGCTGCGCAGGACCTGCGGCAGGTCCAGCTCCCGCCCGACCGAGAGGACGGCCTCCAGCAGGCTGTGCAGGCGGTCCCTGGTGCCGCGCACCGCGTCGATACGCACCTGCAGCTCGCCCAGCAGCTCATCGAGCCGAAGCCTGGGCAGATGCTGCTCGGATTCCCCACGCAAGTCCGCGTCCTCCGCGCCCATCGCTTCCTCCAGCCGATTCAGCGATCAAGACCGCGCACCAGTTCGCCTGCGCTCACCGTACTGCTTGGGAGGCTTGGGCATCACCAGGCACTGCCCGACGCCGTGAATCCTGAAGGGAGTTCAGCAGGGCAGGCGTCGCGGGGGCCGCTTCCGGTCACACCGCGCTCCGGCAGCAGAATGGGGTGCGATCGAACGGTTCCGGTTGCATCCCATTCCACCGCGGCACGGGCTGACGCTGCTTCAACCCGTATGTGCCACGGACAACAGCTCGGCGCCCATGCGTGTTGCCCACGTCTCGATCCGCTCGAAGTCGCGGAAGTCCCCTCCCTTCCCCGAGGAAACGATCTTCCGGGCGACGAATCCTTTGGCGCCGTCCACCAGACAGCCCCCGAACGTGACGTGTTCACGGGCATCCAGCCGGGTCATGACCCGCCGGACACAGGCGGGATGTCCCTGTACGTGGCCGATATCTGAACAACCACAGCGGGCGCCCCGCGAGCGCACGGCCGTACCGACGGACGAAGCGGCGGGCGTCCTTGTGCCAGCGCCCGCCATACAGGCCGCCGCCCACGACCACGGCGTCGTACGAGTCGACGTTCTTCACCGCCCGCGCGGGCACCGCCTCGGTGGACAGACCCTTCTTCCGCAGGACTTCGGCGATCGCCTCGGCTATCCGCGCGGTCGATCCGTTCGTCGTCCCGTAGGCGACGAGCACCTTGCTCATCATGTCGCTACCCCCCTTCTCGCCGTGTGCATCACAGCTTGCGCAGCCATGTCTCGGTGACACCGTGCAGGGCCGGCTCGTCCGGTCGCACGTGCGAGTCGTCCATCCGGTAGGTGAGCTTGTCGAGCACCGCGACCACGCCGTCGATCCGGTCGGTCATGGAGACGGCGATCTCTGCCTCGCTCCGGCGCTCCACCTGGCCGTCGAGGGTGACGACGCCCTCGTGTACTCCGACCTCGACGGTCGAGGGAGTCATCCACAGCGCGCGGACCAGCACCTCGTCGATCACCTCGCGGCGGATCACGTCGTCCGGCTGCAGGAAGACCTGGATCAGGTCGCGGCGGGTGACGATGCCGACCACCCGGTCCTCGTCGTCCACCACCGGCAGCCGCTCCACACGGCTGCGCGCCATGGTCCGGGCGGCTTCGGCGATGGTGTCGTCGGCGTGCACGGTGACCGGTGGAACCGACATCAGCTGTTCGGCCGTGCGGGCGTGCCCCTTGGCGGCCTGTCGTCGGGCGCCGCGGGTCAGCCCCGTGAACCGGAAGCGGCGGGGTGTTGCGTAGGGGTCCGGGATGGCCGCCTGCCGGACCATGAGGTCGGTCTCGGAGATCACGCCGAGGACCTTGTCGTCCTCGTCGATCACCGGCAATCCGCTGATGCGGTGCTCATGGAGCAGCCGGGCCACTTCCTTGAAGGGCGTGCCGTACGGGCCGTGACGACCTCCGTGGCCATCACCGATCCGACCTTGTTCTGCCTCATCTCTGTTCCTCCTCAGCGCAGTCGGCGCAGATAGGGGTCCTGGGCGCGGCGCGGCAGCAGGCGGACGCGTGCGTCGAGCACGGTGACCGCGGCGGGTGTCGCCAGGACGGGGTTGAAGTCGGCCTCGGCGAGCTGCGGCAGGTCGCTCGCCATGCGGGACAACCGCAGCAGAAGCTGTTCGAGGCCTTGGAGATCAGCCGGCCGGCTGCCGTGCGTGCCCAGCAGCAGGGGCGCACAGCGCGGCGCGGTGATCAGGTCGTGTACGTCGTGGTCGGTCAGCGGTGCGAGGCGGGCGGCGTGGTCGGCCAGCACCTCGGTCGCCGTGCCGCCGAGCCCGAACAGCACCAGCGGGCCGAAGACGTCGTCCTGCGTCACGCCCGCGAACAGTTCGGTGCCGCGCGCGGCGAGCGGCTGGACGACGACTCCGGTCATGAGTCCGGCGAACCGGGTCTCGAAGTCCCGGAAGGCGGCGCGTACTTGGGAGTCGCCCTCGATGTCGAGATGGACTGCGTGCTGTTCGGTCTTGTGGACCAGGCCGGGCCACTGGGCCTTCATGACCACGCGGCCGTCGGCACCGCGGAGCCGCTCGGCGGCGATGACGGCGTCGTCCTCGGTCTCGGCCCAGGCCCACGGAAGTTGCGGAATGCCGTAGCAGGCGAGGAGTTCCGCGCAGGTGCGCGGGTCGAGCCAGCCGCCGTCCGGATGGGTGGCGAGGTAGGTCTCGGCGACCGCTTGCGCCCGGGCCGGGTCCACCTCGTCCAGCTCGGGGATCGAGCCCGCGGGCCGCTGCAGCCAGGCCGTGCGGCGGGCGGCGTGCGCCAGCGCCCGGGCCGCCGCGACCGGTTCGGCGTACGAGGGGATGGCGCCGCCCTCCCGCGCGGGCAGCAGCTTGACCGGCAGGTCCTGCTCGAGGCGTACGACGGCGACGGGCCGTTCCCGCTGTCCAGGGCCGTCGGTGAGGGCTCGGACGAGGTAGTCGCCGGTCGCCACGGCGACCGCGGTGGGGACGAGGGCCACGAGCACGGCGTCGATGCCCGGGTACCGCAGAAGTCGGTCCACGCAGTCCCTGAGCTGGTCCTCCGTGACGGCCGCCGTGGCGTCGACCGGGTTGCCCGCGGCCGCCCCTTCGGGGAGCGCGGCGAGCAGGTCGTCGATCAGCTCGGCGGTGGGGGCGGGCAGGAACAGTCCTGCTTCGGCGCAGGCGTCCGCCGCGAGGACACCCGCGCCGCCCGCGTTGGTGACGATCGCCACGCGGGTCCCGGTCGGAAGCGGCTGGGCGTGCAACAGCGCGGCGGTTTCCATGAGTTCGCCCACCGAGCGGGTTGCGGTGATGCCTGCCTGGGCGAACAGTGCCTGTCGGGTCATGGTCCGGGTCGCGGCGGCCGCGGTGTGCGAGGCGGCGGCACGGCGACCGGCCTCGGTACGGCCCGCGTCGACCGTCAGGACGGGCATCCGGCGGGTCACACGCCGGGCGGTGCGGGAGAACGCCCGCGGGTTGCCGAAGGACTCCAGGTGCAGCAGGGCCAGGTCGGTGCAACCGTCGCTCTCCCACCACTGGAGCATGTCGTTGCCGCTGACGTCGTACTTGTCGCCGAGCGACACGAAGGACGAGACGCCGATGCCGAGCCGGGACAGCCCGTCGAGCAGGGCGATGCCCACGCCGCCCGACTGTACGGCTATGCCCGCGGTGCCGGGGCGCGGGTGTTCGGCCGCGAAGGTGGCGTCGAGGTGGATCTTCGGGTCGGTGTTGGAGATGCCCAGGCAGTTGGGGCCGACGAGACGCATGCCGTAGGTGCGGCACACGGTCATGAGCGCTTCCGCCTGGTCGGGGCTGAGTCCGTCCGTCACCACGAGTAGTGCCCGTACCCCGGCCTTGCCGCACTCTTCGGCCATGGCGGGCAGGGCGTCCGCGGGTGTCGCGAGGACCGCGAGATCGGGGACCTTGGGCAGTGCGCTGACCGACGAGTAGGAGGGCACGCCGAGGATCGAGGAGACGTGGGGGTTCACCGCGAAGAGTCGTCGGGTGAAGCCCCCCGCGTGCAGATGGTGCAGGAGGGCCCGCCCCACCGATCCTGGCCTGCGTCCGGCGCCGACCACGGCGACCGCTTCGGGGCGCAGCAGCGGTTCCAGGCTGACGACGTCGGCGGCCCGGCCACGGGCCTCGACGGCCGCGAGGTAGGTGTCGTCCTCGTCGAGCGCGATGGTGCAGCGCACCTCGGGACCCTCGAACCGGCGTCCGGCGCGCAGGCCCAGGTCGGTGAAGAGCCGCAGCACCTCGTGGTTCTCGCTCAGCGCGTCGGCGGTGAACGTGGTGACGCCGTCGGCACGCGCGGCGGAGACGAGGTGTTCCACCAGGAGGGTACCGACACCCCGGTGATGCAGCCCGTCGGCCACGGCGATCGACATCTCGGCCGTCTCGGGGTCGTCGACGGTCTCGTACTCGGCCAGGCCGATCACCCGGCCGTGCGTCTCGGCGAGCAGCGCCCGGTAACCGGGGCGGGCCGGCGCCGCGGCACGGTCCGCGGCCAGGTCGGCGGAGCGGCGGCTGGCGGCGAAGAACCGCAACCGGAGGTTCTCCGGGGACATCTCCTCGTAGAGTCCTCGCAGCTGCTGGTGGTCGCCGGGCCGTGGGGACCGTATGCACACGGTGGTGCCGTCCGCGAGCAAGGCGTGCACGGTGGGGCGATCGCGCTCGTCGTCCGTCATCTGGGACCTCCTCAGAACTTCTCGACTCTTCGAGCATCCAGCGGTGCGCGGCCCCGCCCCAGGGGCTGATCGGGTGCTCCACATGGGTCGGTCGGCCCCTGTCTCGCGGGCCGGTCCACGGCGGAAGGTGGACACCCTTGGAATCCCGTACGCATGGAGGGAACTGCTGCCATGACCGAGCCGATCGTTGTCGGGGTCGACGCATCCGCGCCCAGCAGGGCGGCGGCCGAGTGGGCGGCGGGAGACGCGCGGCTGCGCGGGCTGCCGTTGCGGGTCGTGCGTATCGAGGGGGTCGAGCAGGCCGTAGGGGTCGCCGCGGCGCTGCTCGCGCCGAACTCGCGGGCCTCGTGCGCCGTTCTCGGGCTGCGTGGCGAGGGCGGCGTCCCGGTGCCGGCCGTGGATTCCGTGGCTCAGGAGGTGGCGGCCCGCTCGGACCTGCCGGTGGTACTGGTGCCGGACGGCCGCCAGGGTCGTACGGGCCGCGAGTGGCGGACGGGCGAGGTGGTTCTGGGCGTGGACGCCCGCGACCCGGTCAGCGCCGTCGTGGACTTCGCCTTCGACGCCGCCCGACGCCGCGGTGTCCGGCTGCACGCCGTGCACGCCTGGCGGCTTCCCTCCTGCGCGGAGCGGTGGATGCCGTACGCGCTTCCGGAGGAGGACCGGGGCGCGTGGGAAGACCAGGAGGTGCAGCTGCTGTCGGACGCGCTGCGGCCGTGGCGGGAGAAGTACCCGCACGTCGACATCTACGAGGATGTCCGCCTCCAGAGTCTCGCGGCGGCCCTCGCCCGGGCGTCGGCGTCGGCGGCGCTCCTGGTGGTCGGCCGCGCGGGCCGGACACTCGGTCCCACGGAGCGGGACGTGCTGGAGCACACCGCGTGCCCGGTGGCCGTGATTCCATGCTGATACGGGACCGTACGGTCACCGGTCCGGCAGGGTGAGGGTGCGGGATTCCCCGGGCGCCACGGACACGGTGCGGTCAGCGAGGGCGATGTCGATCGGATCTTGGTCGGAAGCGGGCACAAACATCTTCAACTCTTCTGCAGTCAGGCGCACTTGAACCCCACGATGGCCGCGGTAGCGGATCGCGAAGCCGTACTGGGACAACTCCGGCAGCGGCACCGGATCGAACCGCAGCACGCCGCCCCGGGTCTCCAGACCGGTCAGGCAACGCTGGACGAGATCAAGGGTGCCGGCCATGGCACCGAGGTGGATGCCCTCCCCCGTGGTGCCGCCCTGAAGATCGGCGATGTCCCCGGCCAGGGCCTCGTGTACGAACGCCCACGCCTCCGCGCGCCGCGCCCTGGCCAGCACCCACCCGTGCACCACGCTGCTCAGCGTCGAGCCGTGACTCGTGCGGCTCAGGTAGTGGTCGACGGTGCGCCGCCAGACAGTGTCGTCCACCTCATGCCCCAGCCTGCGGAACAGCCCGCCGAGTTCGGCGGGCGAGAAGAGGTAGCCCAGCATCAGGACGTCCGCCTGCTTGGACGCCTGGTAGCGGTTGACGCTGTCGCCCTCGGCCTCCAGGATCCGGTCGAGCCGCCGGATGTCGCCGTAGCGTGTCCGGTAGCCGTCCCAGTCCAGCTCCTGCAGTGCTCCGTAGCCCTCGAACTGGCTGACCACCCCGGCGTGGAAGGGCACGTACAGCTTCCGGGAGACCTCATGCCAGCGGTCGAGTTCCGCCGCGTCGAGGCCGGTGCGCTCGCACAGGTCCCGACGCGATAGTTCGGGCAGGTCGTAGAGAACGTCGAGGGTGCGGGCGATCACCCAGGCGGCGGTGACGTTGGTGTACGCGTTGTCGTCGAGTCCAGCCCGGTCCGCGCCTGGGTAGGCGTCGTGGTACTCGTCGGGGCCGACGACGCCACGGATCCGGTACCTGCCGAGCGTCTCGTCGTACGCCGCGAGGCCGCTCCAGAAGCGGGCGATCTGCACGAGCATCTCGACGCCCTTGGTGTGCAGGAACTCGGTGTCGCCGCTCGCCTCGCAGTACTGCCACACGTTGTACGCGATCGCCGAACCGACGTGATGCTGCAGCCGTGAGTGGTCGGGAAGCCAGCGGCCGGAGCGCGGGTTGAGGTGCAGTTGCTGGGTCTCCTCCCGGCCGTCGCTGCCGCTCTGCCACGGGTACATCGCACCGGTGTGACCGGCGTCGACCGCGGCCCGGCAGGCCTGCTCGAGGCGGCGGTGGCGGTAGGTGAGCAGAGCGCGGGAGACCTCGGGGAAGTGCAGGTTGAGGTACGGCAGGACGAACAGCTCGTCCCAGAAGACGTGTCCGCGATACGCCTCGCCGTGCAGACCACGCGCCGGCACGCCGACATCCAACTCCGCGGTGTGCGGGGAGAGCGTCTGGAGCAGGTGGAAGAGGTGGAGCCGCAGCACCGGGCCCGCACTGTTCGGCACGTCCAACTCGGCGTTGCGCCAGAGCTGTTGCCAGGCCGTGCGATGGGAGTCCAACAGTGTCTCGAAGTCCGGAGCGCGGCCGACCCGGTCGAGAGCGGCGTGCACGGGGTCCTTGATGGCCGGGTCGTGGGAGGTGTGCAGGGCGACCGTCTTGTCCACGGTGACCGTCCGGCCGTCGGTCAGGGAGAGCCGTAGCAGCTGAGCCGCCCACGCGTCTTCGTGTGCGTCCAAGGTCCGGACGGGTACGTCGGCGGTCGTGCACGCCGCCAGGCCGATCCTGATGTCGGAGGTGTTGGTCCGGCAGTCCAGCCAGATCGTGTCCGGCGCCGCGGTGCCGGTCCGAAGGTCCGTGAGGTGTCGGGAGGCGAGGGAGCGGTACCTCTCCACTCCGGTGTTGGCGACTCTCCCGTCGAGCGCCGTCTCGACCTCGATCTCCCCTGACCAGCCCTGAGCCGTCAACTCCGTGCGCAGCACGGCCAGATGCGGATCGGCCATATGGACCAGCCGTACCTGCCGTACGGCGAGGTACCGGCCCACACCGTCCTCGACGTACTCGTAGCGCAGGGTGCGTTCCAGCGTGCCCGCGCGCAGGTCCAGGCTCTGGCGGTGGTCGAGAACCTTGTGGGTGTCGGGTGTGAGCCAGTTCCCTGAGGCGGTGCGCACTCGAAGTGGCAGCCAGTTGGGGAGATTGACCATGTCCTCGTTCTCGACCCGGTGGCCGGCCACGTCCGAGGTGAGGCGGTTGTAACAGCCTGCCCCGTACGTCCCCGGGTAGTGGACGGGGTCCGCCTCGCATTCGGGAGCCGCGCCCCGGGTGGCGAAGTAGCCGTTTCCGAGAGTGCACAGCGCCTCGCGCAGCCGCTCCTGCGCGGGCTCGTAGCCTTCGTACACCCAGGTCCAGTCGGGCATCCTCAGTCCTCTTTCTGTGTGAGCAGCTCCGCGAGGTCCTCGACCACCAGGTCCGCACCATGCTTCAGGAGGGCGGTTCGGGTGGCTGGGGTGCGGGCGCGGTCGACGCCCACGACGAGACCGAATCCGCCGCGTCGCCCGGCCTCGACGCCGGCGAGGGCGTCCTCGACGACGGCGGCGTGTCCGGCGGGAACCCCGAGGCGACGGGTCGCCTCCAGGAAGAGAGCGGGGTCGGGCTTCCCGGGGAGTCCCAGCCGTGCGGCCTCCCCGCCGTCCACCAGGGTGTCGAACAGACCGCGTACTCCGGCGTGTTCGAGGAGTTCGCCCGCGTGGCGGGAGGCGGAGGCGGCGGCCAGCGGGATCCCGGCGGACCGCAGGGATCGCAGCAGTCGGACCGTGCCCGGGTAGGCGTCGACGCTCCCGGCGCGCAGCTGCTCGGTGAACAGCAGTTCCTTGTGTGCGGCGACGGCCCTGACCTCGTCCTCGGAAGGCCGCAGGCCACGGGCTTCGAGGAAGGCCGCGGCGCCGTCGAGGCGCGACTTCCCGTCGACGTGGCGCAGATATTCATCGCGTGGGTCGAAGGGGCGCTCACCGCGTGGGCTCAGAAAGCCGTCGAAGGCCGTCTTCCACGCTGCGGCGTGCACCCGCGCGGAGTCCGTGATGACCCCATCGGTGTCGAGGACCACGGCCCGCGTCCCCCGCAGTGCACGGGGTACGCGGGCAGTGCCGCTCCGCTCCACGCTCATCAGGCGTCGGCCACCAGTGCGGTGAGGTCGAGGAGCCGGTTGGTGTAGCCCCACTCGTTGTCGTACCAGCCGAAGACCTTCACCAGGGAGCCGTTGGCCTGGGTCAGGGCCGGGTCGAAGACGCAGGAGGCGGGGTCGCCGATGACGTCCCGCGAGACGATCGGTGCCTTCGAGACACGGAGGATGCCGTTCAGAGGTCCCTCCGATGCCTCGGCGAAAGCGGTGTTGATCTCCTCCGCCGTCGCCGCCGTCCGCAGAACCACCGCGAGGTCGGTGAGCGAGCCGTCCTCGACGGGCACGCGCACCGCGATGCCGTCCAGGGCACCGGCCAGTTCCGGTACCACCAACCCGACGGCGCGGGCGGCTCCCGTGCTGGTCGGGATGATGCTCAGGGCCGCCGACCGGGCCCGGCGCAGGTCCTTGTGCGGGCCGTCCAGCAAGGACTGGTCGTCGGTGTATCCGTGGATGGTGGTCATCACGCCGCGCTCGATACCGAAGGCCTCGTGGAGCACCTTGACCATGGGCGCGACGCAGTTGGTGGTGCAGGGTGAGATCTTGCGGCGAACCGACGACCGAGCCGATCACCGACGTGCCGTTCAGGACGGTGTCGAAGATCGGGACCTGGATCGTGCCGTGGGCCGGCAGGGCCACCACGAGTTTCCCGCCGCGCCGCAGTCCCCCGTACACAGCGGAGAACGCAGCCTCGTCCACCGCGAGCGCGATCGCGGCGTGCGCGCCACCGAACCGCTTGAGCACCTCGGCCGGGTCGTGGGTGCGGGCGTCGATGACGAGGCCGGCGCCCAGTTCCGAGGCGAGTTCGAGCTTCTCGTCGGTGACGTCGATGGCCGCCACCGTCGCCCCCGCGATCTTCGCGTACTGCACTGCCAGATGGCCCAGTCCCCCAACTCCCGAAATGGCAACCAGTTGGGCGGGCCCGACTCCGACGACCTTGAGCGCCTTGTACGTGGTGCCGCCGGCGCAGGTGAGCGGGGCCGCGTCGAGCGGGGAGATCCCGTCGGGCACCGGCTGGGCGAAGTCGGCCCCTGGCGAGCATTTTCTCGGCGTATGCGCCGTCGCACCCGTACCCGGTGTTGACCTGCTCCTCGCAGAGCGTCTCCCAGCCGGACAGGCAGTGCTCGCAGCGTCCGCAGGCGGAGCCGAGCCAGGGCACCGCGACGCGCTGGCCGGGGGCGAGGTGAGTGACACCGTCCCCCGAGGGCCTCGACCAGCCCCACGCCCTCATGACCGGGAACGAACGCCGGATTCGCTTCACCGGCCAGTCGCCCTGCGCGGCATGGATGTCGGTGTGACAGAGCCCGGAGGCCTCCACCCGGACGCGCACCTGGCCGGGGCCCGGCTCGGGATCGGGACGCTCCTCGATGACCAGGGGCTCACCAAACGCTCGCACGACTGCTGCCTTCACAGGTTCTCTCCTCGGATGGTCGTTCGCGTCAGGTGATCGTCGTTCTGGCTGGTCAGCCGTGTGGGACCACGGCGACGGGGGCCGTGGCGTGGTGCAGCACCGCGTGCGTGACCGGCCCGATGTGCGCGCCGAGCGGGGAGTGGCGGATCCGGCGGCCGACAACCACCAGGGACGCCTCGCGTGAGGCGTCCACCAGATGGTTGGCCGCCTTCCCGGACAGGGAGTCCTCGGCGACGCCCACCGTCGGGAACTTCTGCCGCCACGGCCGAAGCACTCCGGCCACGGCCGCCGCTTCCTCCGCTCCGAGCTGAGCATTCAGCTCCAGGTCCGGAGGCATCCCGTATGCGATGTAGGGCGGCTCGTTCCAGGCATGGACGACCCGCAGCGAAGTGTTGCGCAGGTGTGCGGCCTCGAAGGCGAAGCCGATCAGGGTGTCGTCGGGGCCCGCGGTGTCGAGCCCGAGCACGACAGGCCGGGGGGGCGGGGCGTCGGATCCGGTGTCCGAGGCGCCCGACGGCTCGGTCGGGTGCTCGCCGGCGCCCCGCCCCTCGCCCCGAACGAGGACGACGGGGCGCTCGGCGCGCGCCACCACAGCCAGCCCGACGGAGCCGACCGCGAAGCCGCCCACCCCGCTCAGACCGCGGGATCCGAGCACCAGCAGCTCAGCGTCCTTCGCGGCATCGATCAGCAGGTCGACGGGCCGGCCCGTGACCTGATCCACGTGCAGGTCGACCTCCGGGTGGGCCGCCCGCAGACCTGCGGCCGCCTCACGCGGAATGCGTTCGGTCCAGTGCTGGAGGGTCCCAGGGCCGAGCAGAGTAGCCAGGGCCATGGGTTCCGAGACCGGCTCCCAGACGTGCACCAGCTTCAGTGGCAGCTCACGAAGCTGCGCCTCGCGAGCCGCCCATTCGGCGGCGGCACGGCTCTCAGGCGAGCCGTCGAAGCCTACGGTGACAATGCGGGCCATGCTGTTCACCTCTTGAACCGGGATCGCGTGATCCCGGTTCCAGCGTCGGGTCGTGGTTGGTGGCGGTGCAGGGGCCGCAGGTCCCCGGAAGAGGCCGTTCGGCCCCAAAGGCCCGTGCTCGGTGGGGGCGGACGACCCCTTGTCGGGGAGACCGTCCCCTCCCACGGTCAGCGCAACCAGCCGTTGTTCCGGACCACAGGCAGCTTGGCCCAGAGCTTGCCGACGCCCAGAGTGTCGCCGGCCGCTACCAGCGCCAAAGCGATGAGGACCACGACGTAGACGAGGTGGTAGTCCGCGAACGGGTTGCTGGACATGCTGGCCGAGCCGTCGGAGAGGTGCTTGGCGGGCGGCCACTCGGCAACCCACATCAGAGCCATCATCGCCGTGCCCGCGACGGCCGCGAGCCGCAGCGCGAAGCCGCCGACGAGGGCCAGTCCGATGCCGAGCAGACCGGCCATGAACAGCCAGTCCGCCCAGGTGGCGCCGGCCCAGGAGTGGAAGGTGGACTCCATCGGTCCGGCGGCCACGCCGCTGAGGAAGCCCTTGGTCGGCGAACCGCCGTCGATCCAGCCCTTGCCGGAGGGAGTGGCGTAGCCGAACCCGAAAGTCTTATCGAGGAAGGCCCACAGGAAGACGAACCCGGTCAACAGCCGGAGCGGAGCGAAGACGTAAGCCCGCGCGGTGGCCGCGTCGCTACGTGCCGATTCGACGGACTCAGACGTCGACGCCGCCCGGTCCCTGCGGAACGATGACAGACGGAATCCCGGACTCCGGTGAGGGTGCTCGTGCATGGCCATGGTGGTGATCCCTTCAGGGGAATCGGAGAGTGTCGGATCCGTGCCCGACAGCGACCACTCTGGTGGCGGCAGACCGGTCCCACCGGATGCCGAAAGGCCGTGCCCATAGGGCTGAACGGCCCTATCTGACGGCCTCGTTGGGCTCGTCGTACAACAGGTTTGTGGCACTGCGTCGAAGGCCCTCACCAAGGCACCGGCCGCCGGCCACAGAGTTCACCGGTCCCTGCGGCTCCGGCGACAGGGGCCGTTCGTCCCCTGCCCCTCGCGCCACTCCCGAGGTGTGTTGAGAGGGAAGGTTCCGCCACTCGCGGCTGAGGTTGCCCTGGGGGCAGGTGGCCCGGCGGTGGTCCCAGTCGATCGTGAAGGCGGCCTTGTCGAACCCGTCTCCGCTTTTGGCCTGGTGACTGTGGTCGGGCACGACCGGGCCGAGCAGGGTGATGCCGTGCACCCGCTGGGCGCGTTCGATCTGCGTGGGGCTGACGTAGGCGGCGTCGACCGCGTGCTCGGCCGGGGTCAGGTCCATCGCCGCGAGGTCGCCGTGGATCTGGGCGGTGAGCTCGCCGTCCTGGACCGGGGCGATCGTGGTGGCCACGTGCACGACCACCTCTGGCAGTTCTGACGTGCACGTTTCGGTGAAATGGGTGCGGTAGCCGGACCAGGCGGTGTCTCGTTTGACGCAGTAGTGCGCATCGGTGTCGTACGGAGAATCGAACCGCAACGACGCGGGTGGCAGCGCGTGGCCGTCGCGCCAGCGCAGACGCCCGCGGGCGTCCCAGTAATAGTGGTGCACCCAGACCCGGCGCAGGATCTCCACCTGCGTCAGCGTCCGGAGCCTGGGCGGGGCGTCGGCCGCCCACGCGGCGGCCAGGACCTTCTGTCCGTCCCGGCCGAAGGCCTCGGCCAGGGCGGTGACCCCGGCCTTCCCGCCGGGGACCTTGCCGATCTCCTGCCCTGCCCAGCGGCTGCCACCTTGCCCGGCCTTGACCGGGTCAACGTCAAAGACCACCCACTGCGCTGGATCTGGGAGGAATCCAAGCCGTTCAACCTCTACCGAGGCACTGACTGGATGTCCTCCCCGTGTCGAACGTGCGACCGGCGCGATCAGGACTTCGGCGGCTGCCGGTGCCAAGCCTTCGCCCTGACCGGCGACGCCACCCGCACCGACCCGGCCTGCTCCCTGTCTCCAGACCACGCGACACTGACAACCCTGGCTCGGCCGGCAACGAGCGGCGCCACCGAACTGATCCCACGCCGGCCGCAAAAACCGTCAGCCTGAAGGGGAGAGCCCCCGCCCCTACCAGCTGACAGCACGATTCCCGTAGCGAGGCGCCAGCTCCAGGGCGGGTTGCCGGGCCGAGTCCTCCTCCCACATCGTCGATCAGCCTGATCGCTTCCTGGCATTGACCGGAGTGCCGCTGGCGTGGAGGCAGGCGTAGGCGACCTGGGCGGCGAACAGCTCACTGCCGCTCTCCAGGGCCGGCACCCGGACCACGCGGTGCAGGAGCGCGACGTGGTGGCACGAGCCAACTTCCTACATGTTGGCCAGCTCGCCCGGGACAACGTCCGCCGTTAGGGCCTGTATCGAGTCGCGATCAATCTGCGGGTTTCGTCCTCGCGGCAGGGCTTGGAGCGGTAGATCTCCTTGTGTGACGCGAGTGCAACTGACGGATGAGGAGTGGGAGTTCATCGAGCCGTACTTGCCGATCGGCGAGTACGGCCCGTACCCCACGCGGCTGCGGCAGCAGTTCGAAGGCGTGATCTGGCGGTTCAAGACCGCCGGCCAGTGGCGGGAGATGCCCCAGGAGTTCGGCGCCTGGTCCACTGTGCACAACCGCTTCCGGCAGTGGCGTGACGCGGGCGTCTTCGAGGACCTGCTGGAGGGCCTGATCACGGAAGCCGCGAAGCGCGGCGAGGTGGACCTGTCCCTGGTCAGCATCGACTCCACCACCGCGCGCGCCCATCACGACGCCGCCGGAATGCACTTGGACCAGGACCTCCTCACCGCCCTGGAGAAGGCCGCCGCCGAACCGGCGGCAATAGTGCTCACCTGCTGGCGGCTACGGAATCAAGCATTCCCCGACTCCGTACCTCCCATTAGGCGGCGAAGGAGACGAGCAGTTCGTTGTACTGCTTGGCGGCGGTGGTCAGGTCCTGGTCGGAGAGGCCGAAGGCGGTGCCGTACACCTTGAACATCGGCTGCTGAGAGTCGAGCTGGCACAGGCGCAGGGTCGCCTCCCAGTTGTTGAGGAGGGTCTCGATGGTGGCCTTGTTGGCGCCTTCGGGGGTGTAGTGGTCGGCGGGGACGCCGGTGGTGACGGCGACGACGGCCTTCTTGCCGGCCAGTTGCGAGGGCGAGCCGTCGATGGTGAAGGCCCAGCCGAGGGTGAAGACCGTGTCCTGCCAGTGCTTGAACAGCGGGGTGGTGTTGTACCAGAACACCGGGTGCTGGAAGACGATCACATCGTGCTCGGCCAGCAGTGCCTGTTCAGCGGCGACATCGATCTGGAAGTCGGGGTAGGTGGCGTAGAGATCGTGCACCGTGACATGAGCCAGATCGCGGACGGCGTCCACGAGCGCCGCGTTGGCCCTCGACCGGGACAGGTCAGGGTGACCTACGACAAGGAGAACCTTGGACATGATGAGAAACCTTTTCCGTGATCAGTGAAATGGGTGAATGGGCGCAGATTGCTCCCGTGTGACGGGGCAGGAAGTTCGCCGGAACGACAGTCCTTCGCGAAGTCCGGGAGCGCGGGCCGGCCCGGGTGCGGCGGTGTTGGTGGTCAGTGGTCGATGCTGGCCATGTTGGCTTCGTCGTGGCGTTCGCCCGCGGCTGGCGTGAGGTTGTTGAGGCGGTCGAGCTGAGCGGCGCTGAGTTCGACGGCGTCGGCGGCGGTGTTCTCTTCCACGCGCGTAACCCGCCGGGTGCCGGGGATGGGGGCGATGTCGTCGCCGCGGGTCAGCAGCCACGCCAGCGCGGTCTGGGCCGGTGTGGCTCCGATCTCGGCGCCGATGGCCTGCACTTCGTCGACGATGCGCAGGTTGCGCTGGAAGTTCTCGCCGGTGAAGCGCGGGTTGGTCTTGCGCCAGTCGTCGTTGGTGAAGTCGTCGACGGTGCGGATCTGCCCGGTCAGCAGGCCGTGGCCGAGCGGCGAGTAGGGAACGAACCCGATGCCCAGTTCGCGCAGCAGCGGGAGGATCTCGGCCTCGACGTCGCGGGTCCACAGGGAGTATTCGGTCTGCAGCGCGGCCACCGGATGCACGGCGTGTGCCCGGCGGATCGTCTCGGGACCGGCCTCGGAGAGTCCGATGTGGCGCACCTTGCCCTCGGCGACCAGTTCGGCCAGCGCGCCGACGGTCTCCTCGATGGGCGTGTTGGGGTCGACGCGGTGCTGGTAGTAGAGGTCGATGCGGTCGGTGCCGAGGCGCAGGAGCGAGCCCTCGACCGCGGCCTTCACGTTGCTGGGGCTGCTGTCGATGACGCCGGGGCCGTCGCCCGCGTGGGAGACGAGGCCGAACTTCGTCGCCACCACGACGTCGTCGCGCCGGCCCTTGATGGCCTTGCCGACGATTTCCTCGCTGTGGAAGGGGCCGTAGATCTCGGCGGTGTCGATGTGGGTGACCCCGAGGTCCAGCGCCCGGTGGATGGTGCGGATCGACTCAGCGTCGTCGAGCCCTCCGCCCGTGGTGTAGGTGCCGGCCATGGTCATGGCTCCCAGGCCGATGCGGGAGACATCGAGCCCGCCCAGTGATACGTGCTTCATCAGGTACTCCTTGTTGTGAGGGCCGTCAGGCCGGTCGGTGGTCATGGTCAGGGGGTGCGCCACCAACTGGTGGGCCGCGCGGCGCCGGCGCGGGCGCCGTTGCCCGGGTAGCAGATCAGGGGCCGTAGGTGCACCGGGCGGCTGCCGGCCTCGGCCGGGGCATGGTGCTCAGGCGTGGGCGTCGTCGTAGGCCAGACTGTCGCCGAGTTCGCGGGATGCCTCGGCCTGGGCGAGGAGTTCCTTCGCCTTGGCCTCGGCGGCTTCGATGGCGTCCGAACCGGCGACGAAGCGCGGCAGCGGTTTGTCCTGGCCGACGATGGTGAGCAGGGCGCGGGCGAGCTTGGCGGGGTCGCCGGGCTGCTTGCCGTTCATGCTCTTCATGCCCTCGATCCGGGGGGCGGTGCGCGGGGCGTAGTCGTCGATGGACAGCTCGGGCCAGTTGGTGGAGCCGTCCACGAGGAGTTCGGTGCGGAAGTAGCCGGGCTCCACGACGGTGGTGTGGATGTTGTAGGGCTCGACGTCGTAGCGCAGGGACTCCATCCAGCCCTCTTCGGCGAACTTGGAGGCGGCGTAGGCGGAGGTGAACTCCATGCCGACCAGTCCGGCGGTGGAGGTGATGGTGATGATGTGGCCGGCGCGCTGCTTGCGCAGGATGGGCAGGACGGCGCGGGTGACGTTCATCGGGCCGAAGAGGTTGGTCTCGAACTGCCGGCGCATCTGCGCGGGCGAGATCTCCTCGAAGTAGCCGGTGAAGAGGTTTCCGGCGTTGTTGATCAGGACGTCGATGCGGCCGAAGCGGTCGACAGCTGCCTGCGCGGCGGCCTCGGCATCCTCGATGCTGGTGACGTCGAGCCCGGTGACCAGCAGGTTGTCCTGCGGCCCGCCGAGTGTCTTCTCGACCTCGTCGGGGCGGCGGCCGGTGGCGACGACCCTGTTGCCTGCGGCGAGGGCCTCGCGGGCGATGTCCGTACCCAGACCGCGTCCGGCACCGGTGACGAAGATGACCTTGCTCATGGGGGGTCCTTTCAGGCGCCGTGATCCGGCACCCGCTGTGTGCGGGGGTGCGCATGCAGCGCCGACAGCGCCGCAGAGGGGGCCGGGACCGGCGGCACAAGCGCCGTCCGGACGGACGGTTCCCACCGCCGTGGGCGGTGCACCACCAACAGAACCGCTTGTCACGCGCGTGTGGGAGTCCCTCTTGAGGGGGTCACTGACAAGGACCCCCAACCCGGCCGGAGCACTCGTAGAGTGAAACGCATGGCAGGCAGAAACGACCCACAAGGCACCAACCGCGACATCCGTGATGATTTCCGTGCGGAGATCCGGGAATTCCTGGGCACGCGCCGGGCCAGGGTCACCCCCGAACAGGCCGGACTGCCCCTGTACGGCGGAGAGCGCCGACGGGTCACCGGGCTGCGCCGCGAGGAGGTCGCCCTCCTCGCGGGCATCTCCAGCGAGTACTACACCCGGCTGGAGCGCGGCAACGCCACCGGCGTCTCCGAGAGCGTCATCGAAGGCATCGCCCAGGCACTCCAGCTCGACGAGGCCGAACGAATCCACCTGCTCGACCTCCTGCGCGGCGCCGCGACGACCCGTCCAACACGCCGGCGCCCGGCCCAGCAGCGCGTACGGCCCGCAGTGCAGCGCGTCCTCGACTCGATGGCCGGCACACCCGCGTTCATCCTCGGCGGACGCGGGGACATCCTGGCCGCCAACCGCCTCGGGCGCGCACTGTTTGCCCCCGTCTACGCCGACCCGGTACGGCCGCCGAACAACGCCCGATTCGTCTTCCTCAGCCCGCACGCGACCGAGTTCTTCCGCCACTGGGACGAAGTCGCAGGCGACACGGTCGCCATGCTGCGCGCCGAAGCCGGCCGCGACCTCTACGACCGGCGGCTGACGGACCTGATCGGGGAACTGTCCACCCGCAGCGAGGAATTCCGCCGCCGCTGGGCCGCCCACAACGTCCGGATGCACACCACCGGCGTGAAACTCCTCCACCACCCGGTCGTCGGCGACCTCGACCTGCCCTTCGAAACCTTCCCGCTCCCCGACGGCCCCAGCCAGTTCCTCCTCACCTACACCCCCGAGCCCCAGTCACCCACCCAGGACGCCCTGAACCTGCTGGCCAGCTGGGCCGCGACCAACGACGACATCGAACGATCCGCACCGGCCAACGACTCCCAGCCCGCCGACTCGGCCGGGACATCCGACTGACCGACGAGCGGCGCGAGTCGATCTGCGGCAACTTTTTGCGGAGCAGCGGCAGCATCCGCTACCGATATCGAGGCCAGGACTGCGCAGCCGTCCACGCGTGGCTCTGTCGGTGAGTCCGCCAAGAGACACTCAGCCAGCTACGCGAGACCGCTGGGGTGACGTCGCACTCCAGCTCGCGGCACCGTGGACAAACGGACAACTGCCAACCCCCGCCATAACTTCATCTCGAACACCCACCCCGCTCCGGTCGGCAGTGCCGGAACAGGCTGGGCGAGGGCAACGGAGACGGGCCAGTCCACCCGTCGAAGCGGTCATCAAGGCGAAGGCCGAGGGCCGACGGCCGCCGGAGCCCCGTACGGGAGACGGGGAGCAGGGCGGCCAGGTCCTGGACCTGATGGCGGCCCTGCAGGAGAGCGTCCGTAAGGCGCAGTCCGCACGCGGCGAGGACAGCGGGAACGCAGAGATCCACGAGATGCCCGAGTCCAAGCCGGAGCCGAAGAAGAAGGCCGCGGCTACGAAGACCGCGAAGAAGGCCCCCGCTAAGAAGGCTGCGGAGAAGACCACTGCCGCGAAGAAGCCGGCCCGGCGCCGTGGCGCCTGACCCGGCCCCGCCCGGTGTCCAGCGGCCGGCACAGCTTCGAGGACCTCTGACCGAACGAGTAGCAGCAGCCTGTGATGCGTGTCATAGACGTGCGGTCCGAGGCTGAATTCAGGGCCTGTCCCGCTTCAGGGGGAGCCAGCAGCGTTGTGACCTTCAGCGATAGGTGGCCAGAGGCGTCCAGAAGTCCGATGGGGAGCGGCCAGTGCTCAACTTTGGTTGGCCATTTCGCTCAGAGATAGTTGGCCGCTGCGGCCTCGACGTCGTCACGGAGCTGCGTGGAGGCGTGCTCCTTGAGGCGGAGCCAGGTCCGCCGCGAGTACGAGAACCGGATGAGCACACTCGCGCCGATCGAACCATGATCGTTCTCAGTGCCAACCGCTGTACCGGTGTTCCAAGCGCCGCCAATTGCATCGGACGCGAATAGGCGACACCCGACCTGGAGGTCACCTCCGAACCGCAGGCGAGCGGTCCCACCAGGGACGTTGACCTCGGCATCGCAAGAAACCACGATAGCCGTCGCGGCGGCGCCTTTGCGGGTGAGTCACTCGAGCGGGCGATTGAGCTGCGAAGACGCCCCCGGGTCGCATCTGATGCGAAATTCTCGCATCAGATGCGATAGACGGAGAGTGATCGTGGGTGGGTGGGGACGGTCGGTCCCGTGCCGGGATCTGCTCGACTGCACCTGGTGGTCGGCCTGCCGCTGCTGCGGCCGGACTCCCGGGGCAGAACACCTAGCCCGCGCGGGCGGCGGCGAGGTGGGCGTCCACGGCGACGACACCGTCGACGCCCTGGCAGAGGCCCACGACCACCGGAACGAGGCGCGGTTCCGGGACGTGACCCCGAAGGGTGACGACCCCGTCCCGGACCTCGACCGCGACGGTGCCCTCGTCCAGGCCGAGGATGCGCCCCAGGACGTCCCGCTCGACCTCGCCGCGGATCTCGACGTCGGAGCGGATGAAGGCGTCGAGCAGGTCACTGCGGGTGACGATGCCGGTGAGGAGCCCGTCGTCGCCGACCACTGGCAGCTGCTTAACGTGCCGCCTGCGGAGTTCCCGTGCGGCCCGGGGGATCGTCCAGTCGGCGCGGGCGGTGAACACGGGGCTGCTCATGAGCGCGCCCGCGGTCCGGGCCCGGGCCTTGCCCCAGGCACGCTCGTCGTTCCCGTCCTGACTCTGCGGATCGGGCATGCCGGTCTCGTGCCGCAGCGCGTCGGACGCGGACACGACACCGACAGGAGCGCCGTCGTCGTCGACGACCGGGGCCGCGACGATGTCGTTCGCGTCCAGCAGGGCGGCGACCTCCTGGAACGGTGTGCTGGGGCGGAGGGTGACGACATCCTCGGTCATCACGTCACCGACCGTGCGGCGGTACAGCATGGCATCGGCCTCCTCAGCTGTGCGACGGGGCGGCCGCGATCGGTCCGCCCGGGCGGACCACGCGCGGCGCGCCGGCCTCCGCGCCCCTGCCGGCTCGTCCACGCTGTCTTCCCTACCCATGACAGCACCGCACTGCTCCGGAGGCCAGTGATGTTCGGCCTGGCGGGGAGGCCCGGCGGTCCCACGGCCAGGAGTGCGACCGAGTGTGCGGTAGATGCTGGCGACGCTGCGCTTGTCGATGGGGGTGATCAGGTCACCCCCTGACCGCTCACTCAGCGTCATTGAGCTGCGGGCTTCAGCCGCGCATACGCGACACTTCAACATGCGAGCTCACCAGTCCCGAGGCCGCTGACCGCCCTACTGAAGCAGCCGCCGCGTCGCGGGCCGCGTCGCTTCCGCTGCCATGGCTACCAACCAGGGCACGATCGCCATCGGTCCTGCGCTTGGGGGCCTTCTGGGCTCAGTCATCGCAGCAGCTGGACGGCGACCTGCGCGGCGGTGTCGACGACGTCGTCGGCCAGGTGCCGGCTGCCGTTCAGGGCTGCCACCGCCTGGTCGTGGAGGGTCTTGTCGCCCAGCGATTCCTCCACGACGTAGCAGTGGCCTTCGTCGGTGACGCCTTCCTCCAGGACGTGCGGGACCGGGTAGTTGAGGTCCGCGATCCGTCGCTGGAATGCGGCCTCCGCCTGGAGTTCGGCTCCACCGGTACGCCGGTAGCGCGTCTGGTCGGCGGAGACGTACACGGCGCCATCGTCGGCGGCGGTCCGTTGCTTGACGAACCGCCAGCCGTTCTCGTTCTCGTTCATCAGGTCGCTCCTTCCGGCTCCGGTGTGAAGCCGTGCGGGTAGTCGGGGATGGCTCGGGACAGGGTCCGGACGTCCATGACCCAGCGCATATCACCCGCCGCGACGCGGCACCGCAGTTCGGCGGGTACGTCACTCCCGGGTTCGCGTGTCCCGGTTGCCGAATGTGCCTCAGTTCCGCGATCAGTCCCCCCGAGCAGTAGCCGCGGACCCCACATGCCGTCCAGCCGAGATTCATATCGCGTCACCGGTTTGACCGGTGACATCTGCTGTGGAACAGTCATCCCTCGCACCACAGTGATCCCGGAGAGGCCGTATCGGGCGCGCTCACGAACCGGGACATGCGTTTTCACATCCGCACGACGGAGGGGTTCCTCATGATCAAAAGGCGTACCTTCAACCAGGCCACGGGCCTTGGCATGGGAGCGGCCGCCGTCTCCGGTTTCCACGCGAGCGCGCAGGCCGTCTCACCCGGTCACCACGGGGCAGGTGGCAACCCGACGCCGACCGTGCCCACAGTGCCCCCGGGCACGCACACCTCCTTCGCCCGGCTCAAGCAGGTCAGGGCCGGTGTGCTCGACGTCGGTTACGCGGAGGACGGACCCGCGCACGGCCCCGTCGTCATCTGCCTGCACGGCTGGCCCTACGACATCCACAGCTACGTCGACGTCGTCCCCCTGCTCGCCGCTCAGGGCTACCGGGTCATCGTGCCCTTCCTCCGCGGTCACGGCACGACGCGCTTCCTGTCCTCCCGGACTATGCGCAACGCCCAGCAGTCGGCGGTCGCCCTGGACATCATCGCGCTGATGGACGCCCTCAAGATCGAAAAGGCTCTTCTCGCCGGCTTCGACTGGGGCTCGCGAACGGCCGACATCATCGCGGCCCTGTGGCCCGAGCGCGTCACAGGGCTGGTGTCCGTCAGCGGATACCTCATCACCAACATCGAGGCCCAGAAGAAGCCTCTGGCCCCCACGGCCGAGCACACCTGGTGGTACCAGTACTACTTCGCCACCGACCGCGGCCGCCTCGCCATGGAGGACAAGACCGACCGGCACGACCTGTGCCGGCTCGTCTGGGACACCGTCTCCCCCACCTGGGACTTCGACGACGCCACCTTCGA
This sequence comes from Streptomyces sp. RPA4-2, assembly GCF_012273515.2. Classification (NCBI taxonomy): domain Bacteria; kingdom Bacillati; phylum Actinomycetota; class Actinomycetes; order Kitasatosporales; family Streptomycetaceae; genus Streptomyces; species Streptomyces sp. RPA4-2. The sequence goes on along the minus strand of NZ_CP050975.2, from coordinate 8,613,684 downwards.
ACGTACGGCCACCGCGTTCGAGAACCCCGACTACGCGGCCGTCGTCATCCACAACTACCGCTGGCGGCTGGGCCTCGCCGACGGCGAACGCCGTTACGACCGCTACGAGAAGCAGCTCGCGACCCGCCCCCTGATCAACGTTCCCACCATCACCCTCGACCCCGAACGCGACCCCTTCACCGCCCCCGGCAACGGCGCCTCGTACCGCGACCGCTTCACCGGCAAGTACGACCACCGCACACTCACCGGTATCGGTCACAACCTGCCGCAAGAAGCGCCCACCGCGTTCGCCCAGGCGGTCATCGACGTCAACCACCTCTGAGGGGGTTTCCCTTCAGACATCACCGCCCGCAAGGGGGACTTGTCCGCTCCACGGACATCACCCTCGGGGCGGTGGCGCCGGGAAATCGTCGCGGGCCACCCACTACCGCAGGCCACGGCCCCCACCGGAGCAAAAACCTGGGAAACCGCACGTCCAGCCCTCGGCTCTGACCTGCGTTCCGCGTAATTCGGCTGGTCTAGGGCCTGTTGTGAAAGTGCCGACGGGCCGGACGAGGTGATGCCCAGGTCCGGCCCGTCCGCTCGTCTCTACAGGTCGAGCTGATACTGCAGTGTCGTGTGAGTGGGCAGGTAGCCGAGGCTGTCGCTGATGTGTCTCATGTGCGTGTTGCTGTCGGCGGTGTCGGTCAGGAGGCCGCCGAGGTCCGGGTAGTGCCCGTGGGCCTGTCGGATCGACTCGGCCTTCATCCAGCGGCCGAGGCCGTGTCCGCGGTGCTCGGGCAGCACACCGGTGCCGTAGTGCTGGGCATCACCTGTGCCACCGCCGGGCACGACGAGTTCGGTGAACCCGGCGATCGAGCCGTTGGAGGTGTCGATGGCGACGACGGTGTGCAGGTGGTCGCCGCGCTGTTCGACGGCCTTTGCCGCAGCCCGGACCCGGTCCACGTCCCAGCTCGTGGTGCCGTGGTCGGTGTCCTCCATGGGCATGTCGTCCATGGCACGACGTGAGTCGGCGAAGGTCTGGGCGAGATCGTTGGGGACGGTTCCCTGCCAGGACGCGAGCCGGTAGCCGGAATGCGGACGCTCAACGATCTCTGCCAGGGAGGGGATGTCCACATCGGCCAGGGACAGGCGGGAGTACCTCAGGGTGAGAACCTTGCGGAAGCCGCGGGCCGGCAGGAAGTGGTCGCCGGGCGATCCGGCCCCGGCCTGCGTTACGACGCAGCGCCGGGTGTTGTCCCGGGCGGCGGCCACGGCAGTGTCGAGTAGCCGGGATCCGACGCCCTTGCGGCGCTCCACGGGGTGGACGTGGAGGGTCAGTTCGGCCAGGTGCTGTTGTCCGCCATCGAACAGGCGCAGAAAGGCCGTTCCGACGGGGATGGAATCGGCGTCGGACGCCAGCCATGCAAGGCGTCGGCTGTGTGCCCCGTGAGCGGGGTCGGTCAGTGGGGTGATGCGGAGCGACAAGGTGTCTCCGTCGTGAGGAGTTGGCAAAGGTCAGTACGCGGGCTCAACTGCTGGGCACTCCTGCGCATGTGCTCCACACCTCCTCGTCGACAGTGCCGGTCCGGATCAACATGGACGGCTGGGAGAACGTAGCTGGTCTATCGGCTCATCGGCAAAGGGTTAACTGAAGGCTGTTGCGGCCGCGTGGTCACAGCCACTCATTGATGGCCGCGACCAGCACGGTTGCTTCGTAGCGGACGGCGAGTTTGTCGTATCTCGTGGCCACGGCCCGGTGGCGCTTGAGGCGATTGATCCCGCATTCGACCACGTGCCTCTCGCGGTAGTCGGCCCTGTCGAACGTCGGCGGATGGCCGCCGCGGGAGCCGAGCTTCTTACGGTTGCGGACCTGGTCCTTCCTCTCCGGGATCGTGCACCGGATCCCACGTCGGCGCAGGTAGGCACGGTTCTTCCGGGAGCCGTACGCCTAATAGGCGACCGCGCCGGGCTTGGTGCGGGGACGGCCGACGGGCAGGCGGATTCTCACCTTCGCGAGCACGGGGACGAACTGCGGGCTGTCCCCGGCCTGTCCGACGGTCAGGACCAGTGCGAGCGGACGGCACCTGCGATCCGCGGCAAGGTGAATCTTGCTGGTCAGGCACCCCGGGACCTGCCGAGCAGAGCTTCCTTCAGGCGGAGCTTGTGTCTGCGTCGGATGCGTCGGCGCTTCGCCTGTCCGTTCTGTTCCTCCGGACCGCCCCTTTTTGCCGGGCTGCCGCTTGCTCCTGCGCGGCTTCTTCCAGGGCCTCCATGAGGTGCTTGCTCACGCGCAGACCCGCGGCATCGTGGTGGGCGCGGACCGTGGTGGAATCCACGCTGACCAGCGACAAGTCCGTTCTTCCCCCGTGGGCGCCCGCGGCGATCAGGCCTTCCAACAGGTCGGTGAACACCGGCGTCCCGCCAGACACGGAAGCGTCCGTAGACGGTCGCCCACGGCCCGAACTCGGCAGGCATCTCCCGCCACTGCCCACTGGACCGAAACCGCCAGATCACACCCTCGAACTGCTCCCGCGACCGCTCCGGATACGGGCCGTACCTACCGATCGGCAGGTACGGCTCGATGAACTTCCACTGGGCATTGGTGAGTTGCCTACGTGTCACGACCACAGTCCTATCGGATTCCACCCCTCGAACAGGACAAAACCCAAGAATGATCACGACGTCACACAGGCCCTAGCGGCCGCGCCGCTTCACGGCGAACAGCCCATGTCAGGTAGCTCGTGGGTCGTTGAGAGCGGGTGGCTCGACCAGCCCCTTGCCCGCTGCAACTCCCATCTTCCTCGGTTGCCCACCCCGCCTCACGTCCGCCTCTACAGTGGAGACAGCCGTCCCTGGGGTGGGGCTCGGCCAGCAACTTCCTTCCGGGAGTGCCATGGGACTCTGCTTCGACCTCCCGACGTCCAACGTCGTGGCCCATCTGCTCGATCCGGGCCGTAGGCCCCCTCGTCTGCGACACAGTGAGATCTCGTACTTCCTGCACGTCATGCAGCATCGCAACGACCGGTTCATCTCTTCATCGGCCGAGCTGGCCGATGAGGTACGGAATCGGGCTGTCGCATCCGGCCAGCGCCTCCGCGAGTTTCCTGACCGCTCGGACGTACTGGCGGGACCTGACGTCCGGTACGTACTGCAGCCGCTGGAAGAGCTGTTCGGCCGGTACGAAGCCGTCGTCCTCCCTGTCGGCACCGAGTTACACGAAGGCCAATTAAGCCGGTTCGCCCAGGAGGCGGCGCACGCGCCCGGACACGGCCTTCTTGTCCTCATGCCGCAGCTGTACATGCCGAAAGTGAACGTGCTCGTCCTGGACCCCGACGACGGAGTCAGCGATGCCTTGAAGCGAAGCGACGAATGGCCGGGCGCGGTCTTCACCGTCCGCGGCGAGAGCTCGTTCTTCGTTCCCTTCGACGCCGCTTACGCCGCCGTTGCCGGCGCGGCCTCGGCGGACGCCGACCTGAGGTCGGTGCTACACGCGGCTCGGGAGGCCGCGGAGTTCCAGGCAGTGACAGCCCGCAGGAGTCACCGTCGGCTGTTGCATCTCAGTGACCTTCATCTGGGGACCCTGCAGACGGGCTGGCGGCGCGAGTACCTGAGGCGCGCGCTCTCCCGTCTCGACCCCGTGGATCGAGTCGTCATCACCGGTGATCTCTTCGATCAGCCCCGCGCTCGTCATCGAGAGCAGTACGACGAATTCGTGAGCCAGCTCCGCGATCTCACTCGGGCCGAGCCGATCGTGGTGCCGGGAAACCACGACCAACGAATCTTCGGTAACAAGGTCGGGCGAGTGGGGAGTCGACGTAGTGAACTGGCCGAGGTGCGATGGGACCGCGGGGCCGTGCACGACCGGGACGCCAAGCTCGTCTTCCTCTGCTTCAACTCCTCGAAGAAGGGCGATGCCGCGCGCGGTGGCATCGGCGACAAGCAGTTTCTGGACGTCGCCACTTCGTACGATGCGGCCCGGCGGACCGCGGGGTACGACGACTGTCTGCGTATCGCGGTCCTGCACCACCACCCGTACCCGTACCCGCTGCCTGACGAGGAACCAAGGTCAGGGCACCACCCCAGTGAGGATCCGGTGGCGGGGCACAATCAGACCTGGGTGGAACGAGTCCGGAGCTGGTTTTCTCGGGAACGCCTGCTCGAGATGGAGGATGCCAAGCAGTTCCTGAGCTGGTGTGCGGCCCGTGACGTGAGCCTCGTACTGCATGGGCATCGACACCGGAGCCGGCTGGTTACGGACAGCATTCCCGTCAGCGGCGTTCCTTTCCGCAGGCACGAGCTGACGACTGTGGGCTGCGGCACCTCGCTCGGCGCGGGTGACTCCCCGCTGTCGTTCAACGTGATCGATTGGAATCCGGCTACAGGTAGCTGGGCCGTCGACTTCCAGGAGAGCGAGCCCGACGGCCGTGGATTCCGGTCAGTGGCCGTCCGCGCTTGCACCGCCCGGAGTACCGACGGCTGGTAGGGGAAGGACAGGGGCGGAACCTCACCGGTCCGGGCAGTCGGCGACCGCCCCTGCCACTATTTGACGGACGGCGACGTCTGGACTGTCGAGGTCCAAGAATGCGCTACCGACGCCCCGGGCCTCCGGTCGTCCGCCCTCCAGACACGTAGCGCGGGAGACGGAAGCGATGCGTGCCCCGCGGGGTGGGCGGGGCGACACGGGGGTCCTCGATGGTCGGATCGACGCGCTCCCACCGCAGGTGCGACGGGTGAGCCGTGCCCACGTCCTCGGCGAGCTGGTGACGTAGCTCGCTGGCTAGATGCCGGATCATCCGCGACTCCTCCTCGGCGAGGGACGGGCGAGTGGGCTCGCCGTGCGAGTTCTGGGATGCGGCGGCGATCAAAGCATCCTGGAGCGCCAAATAGCACGTCTTGGCGGCAGGCGTCAGGAACATGCCCCCCGCCTTCTCGCTGAAATACCAGTCGTGAAATGTCCTCGCGAACGCCAGGAGCTGCGCTCGGTCCGGTTCCTCTCCCGAGCGCCACCTCCGTGGGACGCGCTCCGTGAGATGGAACAGCGTCGCGTAGTGCTCAAGACGGCGATCACGTACTGAGAGGTCGTAGGAATGGCGCAGTTGCATGAGCATGTTGGCGCGGTTCGTCAGAAACCCCGCCGCCGCCCCGGCGAGACCGCCGAAAACAGCTCCGAGCAGACCGATGAGCACCGTCATGACCACCCCCGTCGCCGACCGCCGCGCCTTCCCCAAGACATCGCGGTACGGCCGACCGCGTCTCAGGCTGCCACAAGGGCGCTCTCCCGCGAAACGGTGCACGGGTCGTAGAGGGGGTGACGGCGGCCGTGGCAAAGTCCAGGTGTGCGGCCAGCCGAGTCCAGGCTGATGGCCACCGGAATTCCAGGTGGATGGCCGTCTGACCAGTGGTGTTCCTGATCACTTCCTTAACTGGAGGAGACCCCTCCGCCCGTTTGCTGGTGTTTGCACGCATCAGCTACCGGCCGGAGAGGTCCTGTGACGAAGTCTGACACGGAGATTATGGAAATCCTTGAGGCGTACGACCTGACCGGGACGGTCTGGTCGGCGGCGACCTTGACGGGGCACGACCCGAAGACGGTCAAGCGGTATGTCGAGGCCCGCAACGGCGGGCGCAATCCCTATGAGCGAGAGCCGCGGCCGAAGATGATCGACGCGTTCCTGGAGAAGGTCGAGGAGTGGGTCGAGCAGTCGAAGGCGACGATCCGCGCTGATGTGGTCCACGAGAAGCTCGTGAAGATGGGCTACCGGGGCAGCGCGCGCTCGACGAGACGGGCGGTGAACGCGGCGAACTGGCGTGGAAGGAGGGCAAGCGCCGGACGTACCGGCCGTGGATTCCCGAGCCGGGCCGGTGGCTGCAGTTCGACTGGAGCGAGGGTCCGCGGATCGCGGGGCGTCGGACCTGGCTGTTCTGCCATGGCTGTCCTGGTCGCGGTTCCGGGTCGTGATCCCGGTCTGGGACTGCACGTTGGGCACGCTGGTGGCCTGCCTGGACACCACGTTGCGGCGGATCGGCGGGGCGCCGACGTATGTGCGGACCGACAATGCGGAGACGGTGACCGTCGAGCACATCGCCGGGATCCCTGTGCGGCATCCGCAGATGGTCGCCCCGGGCCGGCATTACGGCTGCCAGGTGGTCAGTTGCGTGCCCTACGACCCGGAATCGAAGGGCGGTGCGGAGGCCACGGTCCGTATCGCGAAGGCCGACCTGGTGCCCACCAGCGCGAACCTGCTGGCCGCCTACGACTCGTTCGCCGAGCTCGCCGATGCCTGCCTGACCTGGTGCGATGCGGTGAACTCGCGTCGTCACCGGGCGACCGGGCAGACCGCGGACCGTCTGGACGTCGAACGCACCACGCTGCATGTCCTGCCCATCGAGCCGCTCGCGCTCGCGCTGGGCGAGGAGAGGCTGGTCGGCTCGGACCGCACGATCAGCTTCAACTCGGTGCGCTACTCGACCCCGCCGGGCTATACCGGCGCCAGGGTGTGGTGCCGGGTGGTCGGCGAAGAACTCTCCATCACCGCCCGCACCGACTCCGGTGATCTCTCGGAGATTTGGCGCCACCAGCTTTCCACCCCGGGTGTTCCGCAGATCATCGACGAGCACTACCCCGACCATCCCGACGGCCGCAGCATCCACCAGCCGAGGCTGCGGCCCCGCTCAGAAGCGGAGATCGCGTTCGTGGGCATCGGCCCTGGAGCCGGGCGCTGGCTCAAGGAAGCCGGACCCGCCGGCGCCACCCGCATCCGCGCCAAGATGGCCCGCGCGTTCGAGCTGGCCACCGTCCTGGGCAACGACAAAGTCGACCAAGCCCTCGGACTGGCGGCCACGGCCGGGCGCTTCCCTCTCTGTCAGCCTTGGGTGAGACGACCCGCTTCGTCGGGTTAGCCTGAGAGGGCATGACAGGAGAACCACCCCCTCATGACCAGCACCAAGCCCGCCGGATCCGATCCGGCTCCCCGGCCGAAGCGCCGCACTTTCAGTCCCGAGTACAAGCTGCGGATCGTGGCCGAGTACGAGGCCGCGCCCAAGAACGAGAAGGGCGCGGTCCTGCGCCGCGAGCGGCTGTACCACTCCCATGTCAAGGAGTGGCGGGCCGCGCGGGATGCCGGGGCCCTGGAGAAGCTGGTCGACCAGCGCACCGGCCTGGCGAGGCCGAAGAAATCTGCTGCCGTGGCGGAGAACGAGAAGCTGCGCCGCCAGGTGGAGCGTCTGGAGAAGGAACTGGCCTGGAACAAGGCCGCGTTGGAGGTCATGGGAAAAGCTTCCGCGCTCTTGGAAATGATCTCCGAGGGCGCGGACTGAACGCTGCCGTCGACCCGGTGGCCGACGACGCGTTCACCGGCATCGAGGACGAGCTCGATATCACGGCCGCCTGCCGGCTGACCGGCCGCTCCAGAGCCACCCACTACCGTCGGCTGCGTCCGGCGCCGCCGCGCGGACCCCGCAAGCGGCAGGTCCAGCCCTCGGCTCTGACGGCCGAGGAGCGGGCTGCGGTCCTGGACCTGATGAACAGCGTCGAGTACGCCGAGTTGCCGCCCGCCCAGATCTGGGCCCGCGAGCTGGATGCCGGGCGCTACCACTGCTCCGTCTCCACGATGTACCGGGTCGCCACCGGGCCCTCGCAGGTGTTCACCTGCCGAGTAGCCGGGAGGAATCTCACCTCCCGGCCCTCACAGAACCGTGCGTAACAGTCGCCCGTTACACGGCTCTTGTCGCCCTGATCATCAGACCATCCAGAGCGCCATCGTCACTCGCCAGTGCGCGAACATGCTGGGATATCGCTTCGCGATCTCCTGGAACTTCGCGATGGCCTTGCGCTTCGGCGCCAACCGTTCATATTTCCGTCGGATCCAACGCACCAGATAGGCGTTGATGCGCCTCAAGACCGGGTTCAGCTCCCACGGCCGGAAGCGGCCGTAGTAGTTGACCCAACCCGCCACCACAGGATTGACCCTGCGGGCGAGCTGCACGAAGGACAGGTCGGAACGGGTGTGCAGTCGCCATGACCGCACCTCCCACCCCATCCGTTTCAGGGCTTCCTTGCTGACGGCCGGCGTGAACGACAGGAACTGAGCACCCTGTCGGTCGCGGCCCTTTCTGGCGCGGAAGGTATAGCCCAGGAACGTGAACGCCTCGTGCTCGTACGAGCCTCGGCGCTTGTCGTCCTTGCAGTACACGATCCGGGTCTTGTCCGGGTGCAACTCCAACCCGACCTTGACCATCCTGTTCCGGAGCGCGTCCAGGACCTCGCGGGCCTGACGTTCCGTGACGCAGTGCATGACCGCGTCATCGGCATACCGCTCGAACTGGACGGCGGGGAACTCCCGGTCCATCCATGTGTCGAACGCGTAGTGCAGGAACAGATTCGCCAAAACGGGAGAAACCGGGGCCCCTTGCGGGGTCCCACGCTCCCGGTGCCGCAGGGAACCGTCGGGCATGACGAGCGGGGCGGCGAGCCACCTGCGCACGTACAACTTCACCCAGACGGCGTCGGTGTGAGCTTCCACGGCCTTGACCAAGAGGTCCCAGGGCACGCTGTCGAAGAACCGGGCGATGTCGAATTCGACGACCCAGCCCCGTTTCCAGCAGCGCTCCCGGCACTTCTCCACGGCATCCAGGGCCGACCGGCCAGGCCGATATCCGTAGCTGTCCGGATGGAATACTGGATCCACCCGCCGCATGAGATGCCGGGCCACGACGGTCTGCGCCACACGATCAGAAACAGCAGGAATGCCAAGCATTCTCAAGCCGCTTCCGTGCGTCTTGGGAATCTCCACCGCACGCACCGGAGGAGGGAAGTAAGAGCCCGAAGACATTCGGTTCCAGACCTTGTAGAGGTTCCCACTCAGGTCCTTCTCGAAGTCCTCGACACTTTGCTGATCCACTCCAGGCGCCCCTTTGTTTGCCCTGACTTCCTCCCACGCTTCCTTGACTTCCCACTTGGAGATTTCAAACGGCTTGGTCTTCGACTTCAACTGGCCCACCGAATTCCTCCCGGAAGACTTCCGGTTGATGCGATCAACTCAGTCACGAGCGACCCGCCCCCTTCGCTCCACCCCGATTACAGGGGTTTCAGCACTACTACGAGACGGTCCGCCAGCAGGGCCCGAGTCGGTACTCAGCTCCTGGCAGTTTCTGCTGCTCGGAGTCCTCCCTCTCGCCCACCATCCGGCGGGCAGTACCGGGCTCTGCCTTCTCCTGTTCCATACGGATGCCGCAGACCGGGCTCACGTCGCCTATATGCCGGACGCCACCTGACCAATAGACGGGCTCCCGTCAGGCTCATCCCGAGATCTATCCCATACCCCGGTTTCGACGTCGTCTGATTGTGTTACGACACGTCAGCAGCGATTCACTTGCGTTCGTCTTCCCGGCCCCCACCTGACATCTCTTCCGATGCCTTTTCCTCATCGCTCACCACGACGGTCATTAACCAACGCAGCATGAGGTGGTTTGAAGCCTCCCCCCGCAGGGCGGCTTCGAAGGGCCAAAACCTTCATCATCCGTACAGCACCGCTTACTTGAAGCTGCCTACCAACGCTTCCTTTCACGTTCAGGACACAAGGGACATCACCAAGGCGGCCGGACCGGTCAAGGGCGTCTGGTATCACGCCTACGTCATCCTCGACATCTTCAGCCGCTACATCGTCGGCCATACCGTCGAGCGGGCCGAATCAGCAGCGCGGGCCGAGGAGTTGATCCGCGAGACCATCGCCCGCAACGGCATCGTGCCCCAGACCGTGCACGCGGACCGCGACACCTCGATGACCTCGAAGAAGGTCTCGCAGTTGCTGATCGACCTCGGCGTCACCCGGTCGCACTCGCGGCCGAAGACCTCCAACGACAACCCCTACAGCGAGGCCCAGTTCAAGACCACGAAGTACATGTCCGACTACCCAGAACGGTTCGACTCGCTCGCCCACGCCCGCGACTGGTTCGACGCGTTCATCGCGTACTACAACCACGAGCACCGGCACTCGAGCATCGGCTGGCACACACCGGCCAGCGTGCACTTCGGCACCGCCGAGGAGGTCCGCGACCAGCGGGCCGTCACCCTCGCCGAGGCATACGCCCGCCACCCCGAACGCTTCGGCCGCCGCCCCCGACCACCCCGGATACCCCAGCAGGCATGGATCAACGACCCGGCCAAGCGCAGGGAACCCGCACCACAAATCTCATAACCTCACGACCGTCTCACTGGACTTGAAATCTTCCGCCACGAACGCCAGCTTCGGCGGAACACGGAGTCCCGCGCTGACCCGGCTCAAAGCCACGCGTCCAGCACGGGACACATCCACTGCGCAAAGAGCCGGGGCGTCGGGGGTGTTGTCGCGAAACGCGGCGCCTCTCCATACCGTGCAGGCCGCCGCTCGGCATGGCAGAGGATCCAGCACGCGGAAACCGTCGACGCCGATGTCGGCGGCTACACCGGACCAGCCACACGCCCCCAGGTGGTGTGCCACGGTGCGTTCGGTCAGGTGGGCCGCGCGCCGGGATGCGGGGACGTGCGCTGAGACGCGTATGCGGCATTGCCGTGGTGCCGCAAAGGGGCGAGCGTCTTGGTCACGAGAAGGTTTCGAAAGATCGAGAGCTTCCCCCCGCGTGCTAAAAATCAACGGCACTCAATGTTCACGTCAAGTTCATCTATGTGCAGGGGAGATGGCATGCGAAAGTTTGGACGTCTTGTAGTCGTGCTGGCCGCCTTGGCGGCGTGCTTCGGCCTCACCCAGACAAGCGCCTCCGCGATGGAAGCCTTCTGCTTCAACGACGACGGCGACGCAGGCGGCCGGTCGTGCTACATCTACCACGAGGCGGATGGCCATCACGTCGACTCGGTCAAGTTCGAGGCGTTGGGCGAATACCTCACGATCAACGACCTGGTGTCGGACGGTAAGGGCGTCGCCGCGTACGTCAACGGAGTGCGCTATCCGGGCCAGTCCTCCGTCTACGGCCCCGTCACCTACAACCTGAACATCAGCGAAGGCACCACAGTCGTCCTCACGTCCTGCCAGACCGACAACGGCACGGAGTACGACTGCCATACCGAAAAAGGGAAAGCCTGAGCAGCAGGGCACACACCGTTGACGTTCTGACCGGATGACACCTCAGGCGTCCGACGCACCAGGCTGCGGCGCCGAGTTCGACGGGGAGAGCGGCGTGTTCGTCGAACAGCTTGAGGCAGTGGTACGACTGCACGAGCCCGGTTCGCAGGCCGCAGTACTGGGTCCGGGACGTCTGGTCCGGGGACCGGTTCCGTAAGCCTGTACTGCGGACGTACGACGTTCACGCCGCCGTACGTGAGCTGGAGCGGCCGACTGCGGACGTGCGGAAGTTCAGCGCCACCCAGCAGCTGACGCCGGGCACCGCAGGCGAGCTGACGCGCTGCCTGGACCGCACCGGCCCCGGGCATGGTTGACGCGTTCCTCGTCCCTGTTCAAGGGTCTGGGCGCCGTGCACCGGGGAGCATGTTCGATGTTCCGAGAACGATGGCAGGGCGCCACCAGGCAGCGGCCGCGCGTGGGATGAAGCGCGCCCACGCTGACCAACCGCAACACCGTCGCTGAGGGCCGTGCGGTCGCCAAGACCGCCGCGGCCGTCGGCATCCGGCCCGCCTTCGGAGTCGACGTCGCCGTTGCCCCGCTCTACACCGCCTATGCCCGCACACCAGTGCGGGTGGTGCGCACGTCGTGGAACCCTCCGCGGTTGTGATGGCCCGACAGGTGACCATGTACCACCGGAACGCGCCGTCTCGCACGTCAAGCGCGCTCCGCCAAACGGTTGATACCGTGTCAATTCCCTTGGCGGGGCGATCGCCCTGATGGGTTACTTCAGGTGTCTGCATCAATGGGCGATGGTCCATTGAGTCGCCGCGGACAAGCCTCTCTCCCGGGACTGAACTCATCCCGTCCGGACGGGCCTCCGCACATCCCCCTACGCCGGCGGCCGGAAGTGTTGGCCTGGGCCGGTTCGGGACGTCCGCGGATCGGGACACCCAGTCGCTGCTCGGAGAAGACTTCCGAGTGAGGAGGAACCCCTCACGCCCATCAGTCCCAACCAAGGCTCCACCAGCGGCGGAACAACCGTCACCATCACCGGCGTGAACCTGTCCGGTGCCACCGCCGTCCACTTCGGGTCCCGGACGGCCACGATCACCGCGAACACGCCGATCTCGATCACCGTCATCGACCCCGCGGGCTGCGGCGTCGTCGACGTCAACGTGACGACCGCGGGAGGGACGAGCAACTCGCTCTCCCTTTTTTACATCAGCCCGCCGATCGCGGTGTCTGTGGGCCCGGGCTCCGGTCCGACCGCGGGCGGCAACACGGTCACCATCAACGGCTACGGACTCTCCACGGCCACCGCCGTGTCCTTCGGCTCCAACAGCGCGACGCCGACGGTCGTCTCGGACAGCCAGCTGTCGGTGGTCGTTCCGGCCGGCAGTTCCAGCGGCTCGGTCGACGTCACCGTCACCACCACCGGGGGCACGACCGCTCCGCTCACCTACGCCTACGTCGACGCGCCGACGCTGGTCTCGCTCACACCCGCCTCGGGGCCAACGTCCGGCGGTACCTCGGTGACCGTCAATGGCACCGGCCTGGCGTCCACCACGGCCGTCACCTTCGGCGGTACCACTGCGTCCTTCGCAGTGCTGAACAACGCCACGCTGGTGGCCGTCACACCGCCGGGCGCCGTAGGTTCCGTCGATGTCGTCGTGACCACCGAGGGCGGTAGCGCCACCGCCAGCGGCGGATTCACCTACGTGTCCGGTCCCGGCATCTGACGGTGTCTTGGACGCACGGCTGCGCACGGTTCAGGTCCGCTCCGGTCCACGGGCCCGTGCCCAGCGGAAGCGGTGCGAACTCGCGTACGCCCGCCCGCACCGCTTCTGTGCCCCCCAGCTCGCGGCCCGGCCAGGCCGACCACACCCCTTGGAGTCACCGTGGCCCCTCCCCTCCTCACCTCGGTCGTACCCAACACGGGTTCCGCGGCGGGCACCAATCACGTGACCCTGAACGGAAGCCAGTTCACCGGCGCCACCGCTGTCACGTTCGGATCCGCGGCCGCACTGTCGTACACGGTCAACACCCCCTCGACGATCACGGCGACCGTCCCGCCCGGAAGCGGCACGGTGAACGTCACCGTGCGCACACCCGCCGGGCTCAGCAACGCGGTCGCCTACACCTACGCGCCCACGCCGACCCTCAGCGCGATCGCGCCGAACCAGGGCCCGACGTCCGGCGGGACGATCGTGGTCCTCACCGGAACCGGCGCCACCGGGGCCACTGCCGTCACCTTCGGCAGCACCCCCGCGACCTCCTACACCGTCAACTCCGCCACTCAGATCACCGCAGTCGCCCCGGCCGGCACTGGCGCGGTGGCGGTCACCGCGACCACCGTCGGCGGCACCTCGGGACCGGTGTTCTTCTACTACCTCAACGCGCCCTCGCTGCTGTCCGTCTCGCCCTCCCAGGGCCCTGCGACCGGCGGGACGAGCGTGGTCCTCACCGGCACCGGCCTCACCGGGACCACCGCCGTCACCTTCGGCAGCACCCCGGCGAGCTCCTACACCGTCAACTCCGCCACCCAGATCACCGCGGTAGCCCCGCCCGGCAGCGGATCCGTCGCGTGCACCGTCACCGGTCCCGGTGGCACCAGCAACTCCGTCATCTACACCTACCTGGCAGCGCCGGCGCTCACCGCGCTGTCGCCCGCGCAGGGGCCGACGGGCGCGGGCGCCGCCGTGACCCTGACAGGCACCGGGCTGACCACGACCTTCGCGGTCCACTTCGGCACCGTACCGGCGGCCTTCACCGTGGTGTCGGACACGACAGCGATCGCGATCGCCCCGGCAGGTCCGGCGGGTCCGGTGCCGGTGAGCGTCACGACGTCGGGCGGCACCAGTAACTCGCTCACCTACCAGCGGGTCGCGCCTCCCGCGATCTAGCCAGTACCACGGCATCGGCGCCGCCGGCCCGCGCCTGCCCCGCGCCATCGGCCCGCTCCCGCCCATTCGAGCGAGCCGATGACTCAGGTGGGGCCGCCGGGACCCGCGCCTCCCGCATATGCCATCGAGAGCGGCCTAAGGTCACGCTCCGAACGGTTACGGCGAACCCCCGCCTGACAATCGGACCGAGGAGGCCCCTCAGTGAAAGCGTGTCGTGCGCGCAAAGCCGGAGTCATGGTCGCCGTAGCGGCGGCGGCCACAGTGCTGTTCCTCGCTCCGTCGGCTGCCGCCGCCGATCAGTCGTCGACCACGGTCCAGGCCACGCCTTCTTCGGCGACGACCGGGCAACTGGTGAGTCTCGACGCGACAGTGACCTGCAGCTCGGACCCGAGCGGCGGCCTCGGCGTGTCGTTCTTCGACGGCCCGGACCTCCTGGCGACCGCGCCCGTCTCCGCCGACGGACACTCCTCACTGACCACCGGTTTCACGACCACCGGAACACACACCATCACCGCCGCCTACAACGGCGACGACAGTTGCGGCGCTTCGAGCGACACCACCACCGTCACCGTGTCCCAGGCCCCGGCTCCCCCGGCCAACAACCCGGGCTGCCTGCTGTGCGGGCTCATCGACTTCCACGTCGGGGACATCCACAACGAGGTCAACGTCAACAGCCACAACGTGACGCGCATCCACAAGTAAGCCCGGCCTGCCGGCCACTTGACGCGCGCGAGGGGTGCCACGGGCCCGCGGCACCCCTCGCGTGTCTGCTACGAGGTCCCGGTTGAAGCAGCGCTCGACGGCGTGCCGCCGCCAGAAGATACATCTACCTCGGCACCGTCACCCTCACAGCACTCGTGATCTGGCTCCGCACACGATCCGAAAAAAGCCCCCTGCGCAGCGTCCGCTGGCCTGTCGCCACCGCCAGGCCAGCACGAACCCAGCCGCCACACGCCCCGTTGAGACGGAATTCAGGAGCGCAGGTCGAGCAGGGCGGACATGGCCGCCACCACGGACGGGGCGACCTGGTAGTAGACCCAGGTGCCGAGTGCTGACGGCCGATCCGGCGCACCTCCACCGTCTGTGGCACGGCTGGCGCCCAGCAGCGTGTCCGCGAGGTGGCTGCCGGGGGCTTCCCGGGGCACTGCGGCCACCGGACCTCGCTCAGGCCTGAACCGGCCCGTCCGCAGCACGTCCTTAGCGGCACCGACTCACATCCCTGGAGCGCCGCACCATGAGCACACGCCCACTGGCCGCTCTGTGGGCACGGGGCAGACCCGGCAGCCGACCCGGTCGGCTGCCGCGGCATACAGGTCCCCGGCTACACCCTCGACTTCATCGCAACCCAGGAGAGCGGCGGCCTTCGCTGACCGCGGTCCGGCGGAGCGGCACAGCACGGGCTGCCAGCCATCACAAGGGCGCGCGCTACTGCTGCGCGAAGCGCACGCCACGCGACCCGTGTGCTGACCGAAGCCGAATTCGGCCCAGTCACACAGGCACGTCGCCACCGGCTCGGCAGTCCGTCTGCGCCGAGCTTCCCGCCCCGCGGAAGGTGTCGTTGCTACACTTTGGTTGCCACCTCAAGGCAAAGTGGACGCCAGGAGTGCCACGGCTCATCGCAGACAGATGCAGGCCGTGAGCCTGGCGTGAAGGGGCGAGACCGCAGAAAATCCCGTGTAGCTGCTCCTGGGTCTACTGCGGGGGTCACCGTCGGGACTGCCGCCACCTTGCGGTCACGTTTGGCGACGGCCCAGCTTCCCCACCGCCGCCCACCGGGCCTCCTACGCCGGCCTCGCCCCGACCACGAAGTCGTCGGGGGCCTCGATCCACGGCGAACACGCACCTAGAGACGGAAACCCGCAGTTCAAACGCGCGATGTCCTCGCGTTCGCCGGCTGAGGCCTTCAGCAGGGCCGGGAAGACTCCCTGTCACGGGCGGCACCCCGGCGTCTTCACCGCCGGCCCCGGTTGCCTCGACCGCTGAAATCTGGCCTTCCGCCTCTTCTCCCCGTCTTCCGATCCCCATGCTTCCGACCCTCGCGCTTCCGGCGCCTGTGCTTCCGAGGCCCGTGCTCGCGGTCCTCGCGCCGCGTCCGCCGCGTGGGACGTAGGTGCGTCCCGCGAGCGACCTCAGGGGCGTGACCCGGATTCCGGCGCCGGACATCCTGATGGTGTTCATGGGACCACAGTGCTCCCGGGGAGTCGGGGCAACCAGATCCCTGCTGTGAGGAGGAACGCGGATCCTGGTACCGGCAGCACCACCCTGCGCAGGTCAGCGGTCGGTGTCCGGGCCGGTCGGCGGGTCGCCGCCGGGAAGCTTGAGGGTGAACACCGAGCCGGCCCCGACCTCACTCGTGACGGTGACGGTACCCCCGTGCGCGACGACGAGTTGGCGGACGATGGACAGGCCGAGCCCGCTGCCGCCGGTGCGTCGGCTGCGCGACTTCTCGGCTCTCCAGAACCGGTCGAAGACGCTGGGCAGATCCTCCGGCGCGATGCCGCTGCCGGTGTCGGTCACGTCGAGGACGACCTCGCCGTCCACCCGCCGTGCCGAGAGGGTGACCGTGCCGCCCTGCGGGGTGTGGCGTACCGCGTTGGACACCAGGTTCCCGAGCGCCTGCCGCATCCGGACCGGGTCGGCGTCGAACCACGGCGTCCCGTCCACCGTCGTCCGCAGAGCGATGCCCGCCGCCTCGGCCCCCACTCGGTGCGCCGCGGCGACCTGTTCGATCAGTTCGTCGGCGCGGACCGCCTCCGGGTGCAGCGTGAGGGCGCCCGCGTCGGCTGCCGCGAGGTCCTGGAGGTCGTCGATGACCCGTTGGAGGAGCATCGCCTCCTCGTGCAGGGAGGCGAGCAGTTCCGGGTCGGGGGCGACGATGCCGTCCCGGGTCACCTCGAGCCAGCCGCGGATGTTGGTGAGCGGGGTGCGCAGTTCGTGGGCGATGTCGCTGACCATCGCCTTGCGCTGGGCCTCCAGCCGTTCGCGGCGCTCGGTCAGTTCGTTGAAGGCCATGGCCAGGATGCCGGTCTCGTCCCGGGTGGTGACCGGAACCCGTGCGTGTGCCTCGGGCGGTTGCTGGGCGGCCTGGGTCAGCGCGCGCAGTGGGCGTACGAGTCGGGTGGCGACCAGCGCGGTCACGGCCACGGTGAGGGCGAGGACGAGACCGGTGACGGCGACGACCTTGGTCTTGTTGGCGGGTGACATGTCGAAGTGCGGTACGGCCGTGTCGCCCGTGCCGAGGAAGAGTTCGGCGACCGGGGCGACCGTGGGGTCGAGTTGTTCGCGGCGTGCCTCGGTGACGCATTCCTTGCCCTTGCGCTGGCGCGCCGTGTCCTGACCGTCGTGCGCCGTCTTGCTGAAGGCGAAGTCCGGTTCCATGCTCCGGTCGGTGACACCGAACTCGATGAACGCGGTGGGGCCCACGTGCTCGCGGTCCAGGCACGGCCGGGCGATCCTCGTCAGTTCGTCCAGCGCGGTCTGCTCGGTGTGCGTGGGGGTGTTGAGCAGTCCGTCGGCGCATTCGTTCGGCACGTTCGCGTTGCCGTCGACTCCGTTCGCGTCGATGAGGACGGGGCGGCCGCTCGGTGTCACCTTGATGGTGGTCTCGATGCCGTTGCGCCGGAAGCAATTCTGGCGTTTCGTCGCCAGTATCCGCAGTCGGGCGCGGTCCTGGGAGGTCAGCCGGTAGGGGCCCACCGCGCGGGGGTCGGTGCCGCTGAGCTGCGCCCCGGGTTCGGAGTAGGTGTCGGTGTGCAGGGGGTCGATCGTGGCCGCGGCGCCCGGCGGCAGGGCGGTGCCGGGGGGCGCGGAGTCGGCGATCGGTGTGCGGTCCGGTGCCGTGAGCGCGACGCGGCGTCCCGTGCTGTCCGACAGTTCGCGCAGGGTGGTGCGGACGCCGGACCAGTCGGCGTGTGTCGCGGCGTATCCGCTGAGCTGCCGGAGGATCTCGGTGTCGTCGGCGAGTGCCTGCCCCTGCTCCTCCTGGATGGCGCGTGTCGTGGTCTGCACCGCGAGCCACGCGGTCGCCGCCACCGAGCAGAGGGCGATCAGGACCGAGGTGATCATCAGCCGTACGAGGAGGCTCTTGCGCAGCGGTATGCCGGACCTCATGCGCGCTCGCCGCTGAGCTTGTACCCGACGCCGAACACCGTCAGCAGCCGCACGGGACGGCGCGGGTCCGGTTCGATCTTCCTGCGCAGGTTCATGATGTGCACGTCGATGGCCCGCTCGGTGGAGGCCCGGTCGCTGCCGCGGGTGCAGTTCAGCAACTGCCTTCTGGAGAAGACCCGTTCGGGCTCGGCGGTCATGGCGCGCAGGATCTCGTACTCGCCCGGTGTGCACTCCACGCGTGAGCCGTCGCAGTGCACCTCGTGCCGCACCGGGTCCACGGCGATGCCGGCGGCGCGTACGACCCGGTCCTGCTCGGTGGCCGCGCGCCCGCTGCGCCGCAGGACCGTGCGGATGCGGGCCATCAGTTCGCGGGGGCTGTAGGGCTTGGTCATGTAGTCGTCCGCGCCGAGTTCCAGGCCGAGCAGGACGTCGTCCTCGGTGGAGCGGGCGGTGAGCATGAGGACCGGGATGTCGCCGTTCCTGCGCAGCACCCTGCACACCCCGAAGCCGTCGATCACCGGGAGCATCAGGTCCAGGACGACGAGGTCCGGTCTGAGGCGCCGGACCTCGTCGAGGGCGGCCGCGCCGTCGTGGACCACGGTCGCGGTGTGTCCCTCCTGCAGCAGCGAGCGGCGTATCAGCTCCGCCTGCTTCTCGTCGTCCTCCGCGACCAGCACATGTGCGCACACCCAGCCGATGGTAGGCGCCGGCGGGCATGAACGGTGCAGGTCGGAGACGCTTCCCACACGCTGACAACTTCCTGATATCCGCGTGCGGGGCGGCCCGGCCGGCTGCTTCGGCCCTCGTCGCGCCCGCCCGGCGCGGTCCCGGGCGCGGGTCCGTCCGGTCCGTCCCGCGGGCCCGGGGCGACGCCTCTTCGCCCTGGCCGTACGGAAGTTGCCGCACGCACGGATCTTGACGCTCCCGGATCGGGCGCCTTAGTTTCCCCAAGGATTAAAACGTTTCAAAGCCGTGGGCCCGCAGGGGTCTTCTTTGTGCTGCCCTCCGAGAGAGTGGACGAGATCCATGAGCAACCACGCCCCGACGCCTCGTACGGGACTCCCCCGCCGCGCCCTCCTCGGAGCCGCCGTCGCCACCGCCGCGGCCGGCGCGCTGGACTGGCGCCTCCCCGTACCGGCCGCCGCCGCGTCCACTACGTCCTCGTCCCTGCCCTTCGCCGAGCCCGGTCACGAGGTACGGCCGAAGTTCCGCTGGTGGTGGCCGGACGGGCTCGTGCGCCCTGACGAGATCCGACGGGAGATCGACCAGATCGCCGACGCCGGTTTCGGCGGCGCCGAGATAGCGGCCGTCCACCACAGCGTCACGGACAGCGCGGTCCTCGACACGGCGCACCACGGCTGGGGCAGCGCCTCCTGGGTGACCGGAGTGGAGGCGGCCCTCACCCAGGCCGCCCGGCGCGGGATCACGGTGGACCTCACCATCGGCCCGAGCTGGCCCGCGGCGGTCCCCGGCATCACCCCGGACAGCGACGCCGCGGTCAAGGAACTCGCCTACGGATCCGTCACCCTGACCGCGGGAACTTCCTACTCCGGGACCGTCCCCGCTCCTGTCCACACCGCCGCGCCCGGGGTGACCCGCCAGGACCTGCTGCTGGTGCACGCGGCCCGCCTGAACACCGCGAACTCCACCCGCAAGGAGACCGGACTCGACCTGGACTCCGTGACCGACCTGAGCGACGCCGTCACCGCCGGCACCCTCACCTGGACCGCGCCCGACGACGGCACCTGGGTGATCCTCTCGTACTGGGTGCGCGGCTCCGGACAGACCCCGGAGGGCGGCCCGCACACCGCCCCCGCCGCGTACGTGGTCGACCACTTCAGCGCGGCCGGCACCCGGGCGGTGACCGACTTCTGGGAGGGCCGCGTTCTCACCCCCGCCGTACGCCGGCTGCTGAAGGTGTCCGGCGGGGCACTGTTCGAGGACTCCATCGAGCTGGAGACCGAGGGACTGCAGTGGACACCCGCGCTGCCGGACGCCTTCCTCGCCCACACCGGCCGCTCCCTGCTGCCGCTGCTGCCCGCCGTGGTCCTCGACCACGGCAGCCAGGTCTACGCGTTCGAGGCCGGCGTCACCCGGCAGATCCGGCACGACTTCTGGGAGACCGTCTCCGGCCTCTTCAACCGGCACCACGTCACGGCGCTGCGCACCTGGGCCCACTCACTCGGCCTGCGGCTGCGCTCCCAGCCCTACGGCCTGCAGACCGACGCGATCGCCTCGGCAGCGATCCTCGACATCCCCGAGGGCGAGTCCCTCGGCTTCAAGAACCTCGACGACTACCGCTGCCTGGCCGGCGGACGCGACATGGCCGGACATACGGTGCTGTCCTGCGAGGCGGGCGCGTACGCGGGCGGCGCGTACAACACCACCTGGCAGAAGTTCCTGCGCACCATGGGCGGCGCCTACGCGGCCGGTGTCAACCAGACGGTCGTGCACGGCTTCTCGTACGCCGAGCTGCCCGGCGTGAACTGGCCGGGATACGCGGCCTTCACCCCGTACAAGGGAACGGTCGGCTACGGCGAGTCCTGGGGGCCCAGGCACCCGACCTGGCGGCACGTCCAGGACGTGTCCGGGTATCTGAGCCGGGTCCACCAGGTGTTGCAGACCGGCCGCCCGCGCGCCGACGTCGCGGTCTTCCGGCAGACCGGCTACACCGCCACCGGCATCGGCGCCTCCTGGTTCACCGCGACCGGCATCCCGCTCGGCTGGACCCACCAGTTCCTCAGCGGCCCCCTGCTCGATCTGCCGAGCGCCACCGTGCGCCGGGGACGACTGGCACCCGACGGCCCGGCGTACAAGGCCCTCTTCGTCGAGGGTGACTTCTTCTACGGCTCCACGGTGACCCTCGCGTTGCCGGATGCCCGCGCCCTGCTGCGCCTCACCCGTGCCGGACTGCCCGTTGTCCTGCTGGGCGCCTGGGACACCGTCGTCCCGCCCGGTGTCCCGGACCCCGGCGAGAGCGAGGAACTGCGCACCCTGGTGGCCGAGTTGCTGGCCCAGCCCCGGGTCCGTCAGATCGCCGACAAGGCCGGCGTCCCTGCCGCGCTCGCCGACCTCGGGGTGGAGCCGGACGTCCGGTACGCGACCTCCTCCACCCTGCTGAACGCCCGCCGGGTGGCCGACGGCGTCGACTACTACTACCTGTGCAACGGCAAGCACGCCGAGACCGTCAAACCCCCGGTGGCCGCCATCGACCACGAGGTCACCCTGCGCCGCACGACGGCCGACGCCGTCCCCCACCTCCTCGACCCGTGGACGGGACGCGCCGAACGCCTCGCCCGCTACACCGAGGCCGGGGACACCGTCACCGTGCGGGTCACCCTGCAGCCCGCCGAGACCCTGATCGTGGCCCTCGGCCGCCCCGGCCTCTTCGGCGACCGTCGGGGCGGCCGCACCCACGCGGTGAGCAGTGACGCGGACGAGGTGCGTTTCACCGCCGCCGGGCTCACCGTCCGGGCCGCCACGGCGGGCACGTACAGCACCGTCCTGTCCTCCGGCCGTACCGTGCGGACGACGCTGAAGGCCGTCCCGGAGCCCATGGAGCTCACCTCCTGGAAGCTGCGCGTCGAGGACTGGCGACCGGGCGACACGGCTTCACAGACCACCGTCCTCCGGCACGACCTCGCCCTCGACGCGTTGCTGCCCTGGTCGCAGATCACCGAACTCGCCGACGTGGCGGGCATCGGCCGCTACCGCACCACCGTCACCCTCGCCGACGGCTGGAGCGGCGGCCGCGGCGCGCGCCTGGAACTGGGCGGCGTGAGCGACACCTGCCGGGTCACCGTGAACGGTCACCGGCTCGACCCCGTCGACCAGATCCATCCCGTCGTGGACCTGGGCGGCCTTCTGGTGCGGGGTGTCAACGTCATCGAGGTCGAGGTCGCCACTCCGCTGGCCAACCGGCTTCGGGTCAGCGACCCGGCGGTCTACGGCGGTACGGCCCGCCAGGCGTACGGCCTGACCGGACCGGTGCGGCTGGTGCCCTACGGCGAGGCCCGCATCGGCTGACCGCTCCTCTCCGGGGGCCGGCCCGACGCGGCGGGTGGCGTGCGCGCAGGGAGTGGCGTGCGCCAGCGGGCGTGCGCACCCGCCCGTCGCGGTCCCGGCCCCAGCCCGCACCTCGGCCTCGACGGCATCGCGCCGCTGAAACAGGGGCGGTTCGGCCGGTTCCCCGGGGCCGGGACCCTGTTCGTGGTCTGCCGCGCCATCCTCCTGTGGATCGTCATCCTCTCCGCGCTCGCGACCGCGTTCCTGGTCGGTGTGGTGCTGGGTATCACCTGGATGTGGCGCGTGCTCGCGCGGCCGTTCCGGTCCCGCAGCGAGGCAGCAAGGCAGCCGGCCGACGCCCGCGAGTACAGGGAGGCCGCGTGATCGACGTCTTCGCGTTCGTTGCCCTCGTCGTCGCCGTGTCCGCGACCAGCCTCTGCCACCACGCGCAGCCGATGCCCGGCGTGGCGTGGTTTCGGCGCCTCGCACGCCCGCACCCCCGGCCGTTCGAGGACGCGCCGGCCAACCCCCGAGCTGCCCCAGCCGCGCGCCATCCCGTCGCGGGCACGCCCCGGCACCGACAGGCGGGAAGCCGCATGACCGACACCCCGGCCCCCGCGCCCGCCGTCGGCCAGATCTGGCAGGACAACGACCCACGCGGCTACGGCCGTGAGGTCCGCATCGTCGAGATCGATGACACCCACGCGGTCGTCGAGCCGGCCTTGCCTCGCGGCGCCGGGCACCTGCGCGCCAAGCCCGGCCGCCGTACCCGCCTCCGCCTCGATCGCCTCCGACCGACCAGCACCGGCTACCGGTACGTCAGCGGCCCCACCTGACCTGTTCGCGTCGGCCTCGTCATCCCGCGAGCGGGCGCACCCCCAATCACACCACCAAACCCGAAAGGCCAACTGACACCCGGCGGACGACGTAATAAACTCAGCTCGAACGTGGCGGGCCCGCCTCACCGCGGATGTCATCCGGCTCCGCACCCGCCGTCTCGACCGCCTCGTGCCGGGGCACCTTCTCCCTGGCCACCCCGGCAGCGGCACGAGCCAACTGCGCACGCAGCTGGTCGAACGCCTGAGGACCTGACAGATCCCGCAACCTGCGACTTCTGCTCATGCACGACTAACGCCGCACCGACCCATCCGACACCGCAATACCGCCAAACGGGGGCACGTTGCGAACCTCGACGCCCACCGCGACTGCCGCCGACCGCGAGCGGAGCCCTCACTCTCGCAGGGGACAGGCCAAGGCCCGGGAGACGAAAGGCCGTTGCGGCGCCAGCCTCTTCTGCAGAAGTGGCCGACCTCAACCCGGCCTCGGAAGAGTGAACCATTGGGGGGCGACGTTTCACCCTCCAACCCCGTCCGCATACCTTCTCTCGTTGCACCCGACGAAGAGATACGCAAGCCGTTGCCCGCGCTCAAAATGTCCTTTGCCTCCGCACTGTCGGCCGCGGTCCTTGCATCGTCCCGCCGGACTGCACGCCCGGCAGCTGGTTGCCGCCACCCGGCTGAAGAAGTCGCGGGTTGCCCGAGGTATCGGGCACCTTCGCGATGTCGCGGCGGCGGAACACCTCACCCCGATCATCTACACATGCAAGGACGGCTACGTGTTCTCCGATGAGCGGACTGGATCGAGTACGAGAAGAAGCAGTTCCGGCAGATCCTCGGCCGTCTCACCCGGGTGATCACGGGCACGCACGCACTAACGGCACCGCCCGCAGCCATCCTCTTGTAGCGTCATCCACGGTGCGGTAGTACTGCTGTCGGCGTCCCCTCGCCGGACTTTTTCGTCAGCGGCGCGGTGATTACTGCCCCGATCGGCGCGTGGGTCGCGCGGGTGGCCAGGTAGAGCGCCGAGGCGGCCATCAGGGCCCCCATCACCGCAAGCATGATGCGGTAGTCCACCAGTGCGATCAAAGCAGCTCCGGCGCCGATGGCCGCGGTCTGCGGTACTCCTATCAGCACGTTCAACGCAGCATCGGTCCGCCCCATCAGAGAAACCGGCGTGCGCCGCTGGAAAAGGGTCATGACGCCCGCAACGATCAAAGGCAGGCTGGCACCGATGAGCACGGCGCCCGGCGCGACAGCGAAGAGAGATGGGGCCGCACTCAGAAGGAAGCCTGCGGCAGCGCAGGCCAGGCCGAGCATCACGGTCCGCCCTTCCCCTGCACGTCGCATGAACACTGCGGCGGCCACCCCAGCCGCTATCGCACCTGCACCCTGCAAGGAGCCGAGGACGCCGAGGAAGGTCGGCGGACGGTGCAGCCCTGCGTCGACGACGGCGAAGAGCACCGACTCACAGAATCCGAAGGCAACAACAGCGAGCACCACGGCGACGGTGAACTGGCGCAAGGCAGGCGTCCGCGCGATGTATCGGAAGCCGGCCGCGATCTGGACGCCAGCTTCCTCTTGCTGCGCCGACTGCGGGCGATCCTCCCGCTGCCGGATCAGCACAATGAGCAGGGCTGCCAGAGCGAAGGTCGCCGCATCACCTACCACCAACAGACCCAGGCCGAATGCGGACAGCACACCTGCACCCAGGAGAGGCGCAATCAGACGCAGGCCCTGCAGCAGGGTTTGCAGGAGGCCGTTGGCATCGCCCAAGTGCTCCGATGGGATCAACGTCTGGGTGAACGCGGTCATGGCCGAACTGGTGACGCCGCTGGCCAGCCCGTACAGAGTCATGACGAGGTAGCAGATCCAGACGCTATGGCGGTCGTGCACCAACAGCAGCGGCAAGACCAGCACCACGGACACCAGGTTCAGGACGATCAGCAACGGCCGACGACGCAACCGGTCCACCAGGGCGCCGCCCAGGGGAGCGCCCAGGGTGCCGAGGATGAAGGCGAAGAAGGTCAGGCCCGCGGCGGAACTGCTGCCGGTGAGTTCCTTGACCCGGATACCGAGGGCAATCCACAAGGCATTGCTCCCGGCCATGTCGATCATCCTGGCGAGGACGAGCAGGCGGACGTCGCGGCGGGCAAGCAGGGCACGCACGGTCAGTCCTCCAGCGGGCGCAGAGCATCGGCGGGGAAGGTGAACTGGATCAGCTCCATCGGGATGGCACCCTCAGGGCGCAGCGACGGATCTTCGAGCCGTTCGCGGTAGCGGAAGAGGATGGCGGTCAGCTCCGCCCTGAAGGACTCTGCTTCCTCCGGAGTGAGGTAGAAGATCGACTCAGCAGAGCTTGTGATCTTGTTCCAGTGCTCGGGGAAAGCGGATCGCATGGCGCCGATCTTGCGGATCCGTTCCAGCCATGAGTCCCACAGCACCGTGCTGAGCACAGCAGCGGCGATCGTGGCTTCGGGATCGCCTGCGGGATCGGAATCCTCGACAGTGAAGCCGATGTGAGCACGCCGCCAGGGACGACTGCGGCCAGTGCCGCCCCCAGCCTCCTCGACGAAGCCGTACTTGGCCAGGGTGCGCAGATGGAAAGCGCAGTTCGTCGGGGACTCACCCACCATCTGTGCGGCTTCGGTCGCGGTCAGCGGCTCGCGCCGGCCCAGAGCTTCGAGCAGGGCCAGGCGAGTGGGGTGAGCGACAGCCCGCATGGCCTTCGGGTCAGTGAGCCTGCGGTGCTCGCGTGGAGGGGCATCCACATCTTCGAAAGACATGTTTCGAAACTGTACGCTCGAAACATATCTTTCGAAAGCGGCTACGGGTGTCAACTCCCACTGCGCCGACGGGGAGTCGACAGGACAAGGTGGGAGCGGAGAAGGTGTGCGTCGTGCCGCTTCCGCCCAAGGGCTAATGGGTCCCGCATGCCGAAGGGCCACCTCGAGACTCCGAGTGCGGGTCCTCTGCTGTCCGGTCAGCTGCCGCCCGGCGAAGCCTCCTGGCGCCGCTGCCACCACCGGTAACCGGCCCGCGGTGCCTCCCAGTACACGGCGCGCAGCAGCCACCAGCATCCGATAAGCAGCCAGTAACAGAGCAGCAACTCAAACCAGACCAAATAGATCAGACCCTTGAGTAGGGCGAAGCTCAGGCTGACAAGGCCGCCTGCAGCCGGTAGCACTGGCAGCGACACTTTCAACGGACCGAGGCCGCCCGATAGTCGAACCCCCATCGCAAACCCCCCAAGAAGCGCACGAACCCATCGCGTGCAGTGCGGGGATGCTACCGCTAGCCACAGGGCTCGCGGACGCTGTTGCGGGTTGCTGCCGAGCCGGGAGCCGAACACACCGTTACAGAACAGCCACACCACCACCACTCGGTCCTCACATCCGTCATGATCGCGCGATGAACAGAACCCTCATGGCCTCCGCGGCTGCCGCGCTCCTCCTCGGTGCACTCACCGCGTGCAGCAGCACCCCCGGCCAGGACTCCAGCGACAAAGACGGCGTCACCGACGCGAAGTCCCTCGACGCCGCTGGCGCTTTCTCGCAGCTCTCTAGCGAGATGAGCACAGCGAAGCTGTCCGGCACCGTCACCGCAGAGAACGACCCGAACAAGCTCCTCGGCCGCCCGAACCAGTACACGTCGAAGATCACCTTCACGGACAGCCAGGTCTCCGCCGACGACGTCACCGGCACAGACAGGGGCGACGTGAGTCGTGGCGGCGCCATCGAGGCATTCGGCACGCCAGCCGACGCCACAGCCCGGGCCAAGTACATCCAGGCCGTAACCAAGGGCATGCCGGCGCTCTCCGAGTACGACTACGTCCACGGCACGGTCGTGGTTCGCGTGTCGCACTTCCTAACACCGAAGCAGGCCGCCGCGTACGAGTCGGCCGCCAACGGAATGAGCTGAGGGTGGCATTGAAGCAATCACTCGCGGCCGTGTCTGTCCTGCTGCTCGCTGCACTCACCGCTTGCGGCGGCGCCGACAAGTCGGCCTCAGATCAGGCGCCGTCACGGAAACCTGCCAGGGCGGCCAAATCCCCCGCCGCCGCTGGGGTTCCGGCGTGAAAGCACTGCACCCCCAAACGGGACGTCATCGTCTGGTCGAAGGTGCCCGGTCTCCCGGACAGTGCGCAGCGGCTGGGGGAATACAGCATTGCCACGTGCAGGACCACCTTTGAGGACCTCCCGGCCACGTCCCCCACGCAGGATGGCTACTGCACCCTGGCGGCTTGGGCGAGCGACAACCCCGGTTACAACACGGACGCCACTCCGGCCAAGCGCCCGAAGAAGGTGCAGGTGTCTGTGGGGCCAGCTTGCTGACGCACGCCGCTCGTCTGCCCACGCGCCGGGTGAGACCTTCGTCTCAGGGCCTTCCTGGGTCTCGAATCGTTCCTGCAGTTCGAGGAGCTTCGCGTGCTCGGCGTTCGCCGCGCGCTGGGCTTTGATCAGGTCCGGAGGAAGGTCGATTGCCACCGCGCGATCATGGATCGGTCACTCGTTCCCCTTGGGAGCGGCACACCGGGTGCCCGAACCTGGACGCATGACGATCATCAACCTCGACAAGGCACGCCACGAGCGCGAGCAGCCGCCGGCCCAGCATGCCGCCTGCGAGTGCGGCGAGACGTGGTTCGAGCTGCGCGGGGGCCCGACGGGGAGCGGTGCCGTGTGCATGACCCGCGACGGCTGCATCACCGGGTACGCCGGTGCTCCCTGCTGCGTCGGGTGTGGGAAGCCGCTCGCCGTAGAGGCACCGGCATGGTGATCAGGCCGCCTCGACGACGTCGCATTGCTCCGCCCGCACCGCTGCCGCCCGCTCCGTGATGAGCGCCTCGTACTCCTGGCGCTGCTCCGGGCTGAGCGTCCCGCCGACCCACTGCCATAGTTCGCGTATCTGGTCGTTGAGCTCGGCAGCAGACCGTGCGGAACCACCGTCGTCGGGGGTGGGGGACATACGGCTCCTGCGGGCGGACACTGACACCGACCGGACCGTACGAGGCTGTCCCTCATATGATCGCCGCATGATTCGCGCAGTGATCTTCGACGTCGGTGAGTGCCTGGTAGACGAGACCCGGGAGTACGGCACCTGGGCCGACTGGCTCGGCGTCCCCCGGCACACCTTCCACGCGATGTTCGGCGCCGTCATCGCCCAAGGCCGAGACTACCGCGACGTCTTCCAGGAGTTCCAGCCCGGCTTCGACCTGTACGAGCAGCGCGAGGCGCGCGCGGCCGCGGGCCAGCCGGAGCACTTCGGCGAGGACGACCTCTATCCGGACGTCCGGCCAGCGCTCACGCAACTCCGCGCGGATGGCCTGTGGCTGGGCATCGCGGGCAACCAGACGATCCGCGCGGGGAAGATTCTCCGAGAGCTCTTCGCGGACGACGTCGACCTGATCGGCACCTCTGACGACTGGGGCGCGAGCAAGCCGGACATCGCGTTCTTCGACCGGGTCGCGGAGGTCGTGCCCTTCGAGGTCGAAGAGATTCTGTACGTCGGGGACCGGGTCGACAACGATCTGCGGCCGGCTGTGTCCTCGGGGATGCCCACTGCGCTCGTCCGCCGCGGTCCCTGGGCCACGATTCAGTGGAAGACTCCTGAGGCTGAGGAACTCCCCACCTTCCGGGTGGAGAGCCTCCTCGAACTGTCTGGGCTGATCGCGCATTTCAACGGGACAGCGCGCTGACCGTCGTCGACCACCCGTAGAGCCGCTCGTCGAGATCGCGGACGCACTGCTCGTGCTGGTGCGGCGCGAGGGAGCGTCGTACTTCACGCACCCGGTCCATGCCCATGGCGTACCAGGTGCGTTCCAGCTGATCGACTGCACGGACCGCGTACTCGCAGGCGGCTTCTGGCTGCCCGGTGGCGGCCTCCACGGCGGCGAGGTCACCGAGGACGACCGTCATCTGCTTGTCGGCGCCCGGGCCGAGGTCGTCGAGGACTCCGAGGAGCGTGGTGCGGGCCTGCGGCAGGTGCCCAGCCTTGAGTTGGGTATTGCCCTTGAAGGCGGCCAGCCGGACCGCACTGAACCAGTCGAGCCACTCCGGAGACGGGTGCTTGGCGCCGCCGGCGAGCACGGTCTCGGCGTGACCAATCAGGTGGAGCGCGATCCGCGTGTTGCCGCAGCGGGTCTCGCACTCGGCCTCGACTGCGTCCAGCCATGCGAGGAGCTCCGCCGAAGCCGGGCCGCGGCGGGCATAGGTCCGCGCGGCGACCATCCGCTCGACGGCCGAGTCCCGGTCTCCGACCCACGCGGGGATGAATGCGGTGTGGGCGAGGATCGCGGCGCCAAGGAGTGCATCGTCGGCTTCGCCTGCGGCCTGGAGTGCCCGGAGCAGGGTCTGGCCGGCACGGCCGGGCTCGCGCAGGTCGAAGAATTCGATGCGGCCGGCGAGGAGCCACGTCTCGGCGAGCGCGGCCGCGACGGAGGCTCGGGTCTGGCCTGCGGTCTCGGGCAGGAGGGCGCAGCCGAGGTTGCCGTGGGCGATCGCGGACGGGTGCAGCGTCGCGGGGGCGACGGACCAATACAGGCGCCGGTGTGAGCGGGTCACTGCCTGGAAGTCCTGGGCGACGGAGGCGGGTTGTATGGCGGCGACGGCCTGTGAGGGGACGACGGCCAGGCCGACGGCGGCCGCGCCCACGGTGAGCATGGTTCGGCGGCCGCGGTCGGGCACGACGCCGTCAGGTGGAGTGAATCCCAGGTGTTCCAGCTCCTGGCCGAGGGCGCGTGTGAGAGCGTGTGCCGCGTCGCCTTGCGGCCATGGCGGTGTGTCGGATTCCCACCGGCGGACTTGGCGGACGCCGACACCGAGGGCTTCGGCGAGGTCCTGCTGTGACCGGTAGCCGGCCGCGATGCGGGCGGACTTGAGAAGGTTGTTAGCCACGGCGGGCCTCCCTGCTTGTGCGTGCTACCAGTGTCTCGGTAGGCCCTCTGGTTGGCCAGCAGTGCCCCTTACGGTGCATCAAAAGTCCTCTTTGGTGCGGGAGGAAGGCCTCTAGAAGTCCTCGAATCCTGCAATTGCAGGGGCCACCCTTGTACGCACCTGACCACCGGTGCCGCAGGGAGTCCCGATGTCGACGACGCGCTTACACACATCCGCAGGCTGCACGCTCCAGGGGGCCGGTACGGACTGGGACGCGATCCGCGTGACCCGCAGTACTGGCCTGACGGTCATGGAGATCCTCGGCTCGCGCTGCGGCGCTGTCGTCGACGACCCGGTCACCACGAGCCTGTACTTCTTCGTCCGCGTGGGGACGGCTTCGATGTGGGACGTCGACACAACGAGGCCGCTCGGGGCCGGGAGCAGCGTGACGATTCCTCCGACGCGACGTACGCAGGGGCCTGGCCCGTATTGGCGGATGTGCCCGGGTGAAGACACCTGGCTGACCGATGCTGCAGCGCTGAAGGCCGCGCTCGAGGACAGCTTGGTTCCGCGGCTTGGGGCGGAGCACTTCGGATGAGCAGGGCGGCCGTCGTCGAGCGGGTCACCGAGACGTATCAAGGTTGGATACGGCACTTGTTCGAGTGCGAGCGGTGCCAGACCAGCGAAGTATGCCGCGTCGGCGCCCCGTTGAAGTGGGCGTGGAAGCAAGCCCGGCGATGATCTGCGGGCGCTGCGATGAGCCGATCCGCCCCGGCCAGCAGTACTCGACTCACGAGGGCGCTTCGTCCGCTGGCGCCACCGACCACCAGCATCTGGTCCTGTGCAAGAAAACGCCGATCCAGACCACTCAGGACCCCGTGCGCTACTGAGAGACCCCCGCCCGCTTCTGCAACCACGAGCGGACGGACATCGCCCCCCACCGGGGGCACCATCCACAACTGGAGGAAGACGTGAGCATTGCGTTAGAGCGTGCGGCCACACCCGAAACCCGCGACCCGCAAGAGCTGCTCAATGCGGTCGCTCCCCACATCACCGAGCTGACCGCCAACATCTTCGACTCCGCTATGCCCCTCTGGGACCGCGAGATCGCGCTGCTCCTGCGCGACCACACGATGGTCCGCGACATGGCCGAACGGATCCTCGCCAACGGGATGATGTACGTCATGGGCTCCATCGAGAACCCGGACCAACACCTCGGCGTCGGCAAGCTCGTCGACATCGGCGTCCACCAGCTGATCCTCGACACACCCGTCTGGTGGGGCATCTGCCGCCTCTACAACGGCGGCCGGTACAAGCACCACGCCCCGTTCACCGAACGCCGCAGCGACGGCCTGTGCCTGCGCACCGGCGACTTCCTCAAGAGCCAGGGCCGGCAGATCGACGAGGAACTCTGGGCGATCGATGGCGCGAACTGCTCGCCGTGCGACGACAAGGTCCCCGACAGCCACTGAGCCCGCTACAGTCGCCCCCGTCCTCACGGCTCCCGAGGGCGGGGGTCCCCGGCCCCCGACGATCAGAGGAACTGCTGTGCCCGTACCTCACGACATCCCCGCCGAGACCGAACTCTGGGACGCCTTCGCGGAGTCGGCCTTCAAGCCTGACGCCGAGCCCTCGTTCTGCTGGACGCAGTACGCCGGCCATGGACCGGGCGCCGAGCTGCTCGGCGGCCCCGAGTCAGCGTTGGAGATCGGCTGCGGAACCGGCCGCGCCCTTGCCTACCTCGCGCAACAGGGCGTCAAGGTCAGTGGGGTCGACCTGTCGCCGCGCATGGTGCAGCTTGCCGGAGACCGGTGGGCGCCGCTTGGAGTACGGATCGAGCAGGGTGAGGTCCTCGACTGGTTCGTCGCGGATGAAAGCCTGTACGACGCGGTGTACTCCATCTTCGGGGCGGCCTGGTTCACCGACCCTGCCCGCCTCTTCCCGCTGGTTCGCGAGCACCTGGCCCCGGGCGGCGTGTTCGTGTTCTCCCAGCCGCCGGCCATCCCGGGCGCCTACGGGCCGCAGGGTATGTACAAGGGCGGGTTCGCGGGGAAGGCCATGTTCACCTACCGGTACAGCTATCGGCCCGCAGTGTGGGAGCGCCTGCTGACCCGGGCCGGTTTCGGCACTGCCAAGGCGGAAGTCCTCGATGCGCCGAAGCCTGGCCATATCGGCACGTTGATCGTGACTGCCCGCGTCTGAGCCCCGCGGCCGCCCCATAGTGGGACGAGATCAGCGTCCACGTCCTCGTGTCGACTCCGGTGTTGCGGCGGGTCATCTCACGAGGTCAGCGAGCGGGATGTCGAGGACCTAGGCGATACGGAGGAGTGTGCCGAGCTTCGATTCCTCGCCGGTCTCTACGCGCCAGAGGTGACGCGGTCCATGCGCGCGGCGAGGATGACCAGTTCTTGTGTCAGGTTTTGTCGCTCTCGTTCCGCGCGTACCCAGTTGCCGATGGCCCGGCGCACTTCGGGGATCCAGTTGTTGTCGTCAGGCAGGTCTCGCATCCGACAAACGCTCGACCGGAGTTGATCATAAGTCTGCTGAAGGCGTTCAGCATTTTTTGATCAAGCCCTGTCTGCGGCATCGGTGCGCGCTGAAGTCATCCCCAGAACTGAACAGAGTGCGACAAAAGCGCACCCCGTGTGAATGCGGCACAGGCGCGAGCCACACTCACACGCTCCCGACATCTGGCCCCCCGCGCCGAAGTTGAGTGTTCCTCAACTTCCGGCGCCCAGAGCGACGCGAGTCGCACCGATAGCGGCCATCCGCTTTTGATTGATTGACGTTCAAACTCGCTCAATCGAGTGAAGCATTTGCCCGTGACACGTGCTCGCTACCCGGCCTTCCCACCGCCTCCGGTGGCGATGCCGCCCCTGGGTTTGGGGGCGGGGAAGGGACGTGCGTCCGGTTCGCAGGTCGCTCCGACGGGCGGGAGGGTGCCGTCGAGGAAGTAGCGGCTCTCGTACTCCCTGACGCAGTCGCCGGAGTTGATCAGTGCCGTGTGTCCGTAACCGTGGTTGGTGAGCAGACGGGCGGAGGCCAGATCCTTGACCATGGCCTGCGAGCCCGCGTAGGGGGTGGCGGGGTCGTAGGTGGTGCCGACCACCAGGACGGGGTGTGCCGTCGGCTCGTTCCACGGCCCGCGGTAGCGGTTCGCGGCGACGACCGGCCAGGTGGCACACGGCTCCGCGGCCCAGGCCCAGAAGCGTCCGGCGTCACCCGCGCGGAGCGCGGCGGCCTCCTCCAACGCGTGGTACACACCGGGGTCACGCGGAGAGGGACTGTCGGAGCAGAGGATGGAGCCGGCCTGCTCGTCTCCCGTGTACGGGACCGGGACCGGCGACGCGGCCGACGGTGCCGCCGACTGCGGAACGCGCCCCTGCCACAGGTCCTGCAGCCTGACCGCGAGGTCCGTCCAGCCGGGGTGGACGACGTAGAGGGCGCTCACCACGTCGGCGACCGTCCGGCCGTAGGTCCAGTCGCCCATCGGATGCTGCCGTAGGCGCCGCATCAGCTCGTCGAACTTGTCCCGGGTGGCTTTCGCACCGCCGGCGGAGAAGGCGCAGCCGGCCGTGGAGGCGGACCCGCACAAGGCGAGGAACTGGTCCAGGGTCGCCGCGGCGCTGACGTCCGAGCCCATACGCAGGAACGGCGTCAGCCGTGGTTCCGCGTCCGAGGCGTGGTTCGTCCAGGCCTGCGGGTCGATGTTGCTGTCGAGGACCATCGCGCGGACCTTGCCGGGGAAGAGGTTGGCGTAGGTGGCGCCGAGGAACGTGCCGTAGGAGACGCCGAGGTAGGCCAGTTGCGGGTCGCCCACCGCCTGGCGGAGCTGGTCGAGGTCGCGGGCGGTGTCAGCGGTCGACACATGGCGCAGCAGCTCGGGGTCCCGCCGCTCACAGCGCCGGCCCAGATCCGCGAACGCGGCGATCCAGGCCGCCCGCTGCTGTTCGCCCACCGGGAGACCGGCCGGCTTGCCCGCATTCCACGCGACGGCTTCCTCGGTGGTCGTGAAGCAGTTCACCGCGGTGCTGTTGCCGACTCCGCGTGGATCCCAGCTGACGATGTCGAACCGTTCCCGTACCTCGCGCGGGAGGGACTCGTAGTTCTGGGGCATCTGCACCGTTCCGGGGCCGCCCGGGCCGCCGGGGTTGAAGAACAGGGTGCCCGCGCGGCGTCCGGGACCGGTCGCCTTTCGCCTGACGACGGCCAGCTCGATGGTGCGACGACCGGGGTCGAGATAGTCCAGCGGTACCTTGGCGACCGCGCAGTCGAACTCCGGTCCCTCGACGCAGAGTTTCCAGTCCAGCCGCGGGGCGGGTACCGGGGGGAACGGCACGTCGGCCGGAGCGGGATCCGCCGTGGCGAAGGCCGTGGAACAGAACACCGCCGACGCGATGACCATGGCCCCATGCCGACGGTTCGCTATGGAACCGGATATGGGCACGCTGTGTCCCTTTCGACGGAAGTCGCCTCGACGGTCCACCCAGTCGACTCCACCGTCACCGGCGGAGCATCCACAGCTGGGCCGATGGAGTGACCCGCTTCGGACGGAGACCGTGACGGGCTCACCCAGCCTGGTCGCCCGCCCACGGCGCATCCCCGCCGTGGCGCCCGTCCACGACAGCATGATGCCGTCACTCACCGGCAGCGCGTGCCAGCGCGCGGCGAACGCGTCCAGGACCAGGAGGCGAGCCCAGATACGTCTGCTGCTCGGCGCAGCCGCGGCGGCGCTCAGTCGCCCCCCGGCGACGGACGGCAGCCAACCGGGGCCGGCGCCGTCGGGCGCCGCTTCCTCCACAGCCGTGAGGTGCGCTCCATCCCATGCTCCAGTTCCAGGGACCCAGGACCTCCTGGCCCTGCGCTCAGCGTTCCCGCCACGGCGGCTGCCCGGGGGGTTCGGCGCACATCCCCTCTCCGTGAGTCTGGGGTGACCAGCACCGCCAGCACCGGTTAGTGATGAGTCGCTTAACTATGTAGACGATCTGATCTTTCGGACGTAAGGATCTCGCGCTGCGTCGCTGACCACGACGTACTGCCAAGGCTAGTAATCCTTAGGGGCACTGCTGGCCAGCACGGTCGGCGGCTGCGAGCTGACCATCGCCTGACTCCTCGCTCAGGACAGCCGAGTCGAGCAGGCCATCGCCTACCTGCGCCCGCTGCCTGGCCAGCGGGCGATTCGATTGCTCCAGGAGGCGCCGCGCACTGTCGATGCCCACGGTGGCGGTGCTCGTGCTGGCCGTAGGCTTGACGCTCGCCTCGTGCAACGGCGCCGACGGAAGCCTGCCGCACGGTCCCGGCCCGACCGGGCCGCCCTCATCGCGGCGCCTACGGGCTCGGAGGGGGCAGTGCGGTGCCGTTGTGGCAGCCGGAAACACCGTCGACCGGCTGCGCGGCCCGAACACCCGCTCCCGGACCCACTGACCCAGCTCGAGGCCCTGACGACGTTCCACAGGACCGATTCGGGGACCCGGTCGAGCGCGGTGCCGCCGAGGCCGAGCCGATGGGCGACGGGTCACCGGATTGCGAGCTGCGGCGACCGGCTGAGGCTTGCCCACATGGGCGTCATGGACGGGGTGGCCCGCCTCCAGGAAGCGGCCTTCAATGGCGCGACGGCCGCCGGCGACCGACACCAGGCCGTCGATCTCCATGGCCTGGCGCACGATGCCCCGCGCCGACAACAGCGCGTACTGCTCCCGGTCGGCCCGCTCACCGAGCACCCAACACCCCGATTGGCGCGGAACAGGGCGGCTTGACCAGCGGTCACAGCTCCTGCGCGTAGGTGTCCTGGTACGCCGCCCTCCCGCCGAACACATTCAGGGCGATGTGGCCATCGGCGTACGTCGTGTCCGTCACGTCGATGATCCGTGTGCCGCTGAGGAACACCTGGATGCGGTCGCGCTCGGTGAGGATGCGGACGGGGTAGGTCGTACCGCGGCGGACCAGGGCCGGGACGCGGGCGAGGGCGGCGCCGTCGTCGAAGAAGCCGTTGACCTTGGCGACCAGGCGGATCACGCGCAGGTCGGGGTCGATGTTGAGGCAGTAGGCATCGGTGCCGTCGGAGGAGGCGCGCCAGAGGAGGGAGAGGGCACCGCCCGTGTCCGGGTCGGGGCCGCCGAGCCGGACCAGGGTGGTGAGGTCCAGGTCCGTCGCCGTGCGCGCCGAGATCGCGTTGGAATCCTTGTCGAAGGTTCCGGTGCGGCCCGCGCTGTCCGTCGACCAGCGGCCGGCGGGGGTGATCGTCAAGTTGCCGAGGTCCGAGCGGAATTCACCGCAGGCCGGGGCGACCGCCAACGGCTTCGCACGGTCCACCAGGCGGTAGGTGCTGTCCAGCTTGTGCACCTTGAGCGAGTCGATGTGTGCGGTGCCGCCCTTGGCGTAGAAGGCCATGCCGTCGGCGTCCGGGCCGGGGAAGATCAGACTGGTCACGGCGGCCTGTCCGTCCGCGCCGAATGCCTCGACCGAGGACGAGTCCACGTACACGCGCAGGTTCACGCGGCCGTCGGTCGTCTTCATCGGCGCGGTGGTGCGGCCCGTGAAGTACTGCGTGAAGTCGCTCAGGCCCGATGCCGAGCGGTCCACGAACAACTCCTGCGCCTCGGCGTCGTATCCGACTGTCGTGTACTGGTCGCCGTCGGTCCGGAGCCGGAATCCGATCTCCGTGGCGGTGCCAAGGGGGATCTCGGCCTCGATCTCGTAGGCGATGCCAGTGACGCCCGCGAGCGGGTTCGCGGAGTCGGGGCCGACGGCGAGGTCCTTGCGGGTCGTGGTGGACGTGCGCAGCGTGACCAGCTCCGGGACCGGGCGCTGCGCCAGGCGTACGCCGTCGGCGGTGTCCGTGAGGGTCAGTTCGCGGGGGGTGCTCAGCTGGCCGTTCCAGCCGCCGGTCGGGGCGCTGAAGGGGTAATCCCAGTTGCTCATCCAGCCGAGCCAGACGCGGCGGTCGTCGGGCAGGCCGTAGAAGGACATGGCGGCGTAGTAGTCGCGGCCGGAGTCGGCGCGCAGGACGGTGCCGGCCTTCTGGTCGGGAGTGAAACCGGTGCCGTTCCACTCACCCGTGAAGTACTGGGCGGCCGAGCCGTTCGTGGCGCGTACGGCACCGGTGCTCAGGGTGAGGACCCACTTCACCTTGTCCTTGTCGCCGTCGACCGGCAGCGGGAAGAAGTCGGGGCACTCCCAGACGCCGGGCGTGGCCCAGTCGCCGTAGCCGAAGGAGCTGACCTGGGTCCAGGTGAGGAGGTCGGTGGAGGTGAAGAAGCGGATGTGGTCGCCGCCGGAGACGACCATCAGCCACTGGTCGTGAGCCGCGTCGCGGATGACCTTCGGGTCGCGGAAGGTCCAGCCGGCGTCGGGGCCTCCCGGGTTCTGCACCGCCGGGGTCGAGCCGCCGTGCCACTGCCACGAGCGGCCCTTGTCCCTGCTGTAGGCGATGCGCACGCTGGCATTCCCGCCCGGCTTGTCCGGGTGATAGCTGGTGTAGTAGGCGATCAGGCCCGAGCCGCCGTCGAAGAGACCGGAGGTGTCGTCCGCGTCCACAACCGCCGAGCCCGACCAGCAGTTGCCGTAGGCGTTCCAGGGCAGGGCGATCGGCAGGGCCTGCCAGTGGACGAGGTCCGTGCTCACCGCGTGCGCCCAGCGGCCCTCGTCCTGGTGGAAGAGGTGGTATTCGCCGTCGTAGTAGACCAGGCCGTTGGGGTCGCTGGTGAAGCCGATCAGCTGGGAGTAGTGGTACGTGGGGCGGTACGGCTCGGTGAAGTAGTCGGCGGTGCTGCGGATCTCGACGTTCTGAAAGTACGACGGCCCGTGCGCGGCCGCGGTGCCGACGGTGGCGCCCGTGGTGCGGGACACGCGTGTTTTCAGCGCCCGTACGCCGTCCACGTACACCTCGATCGTCCTGCTCGTCGCGCGGGCCTCGACGCGGTACGTGCCGCCGGACGCGATGCGCCGGACCGGGCCGGAGGCGGAGGCGAGGCGGGCGCCGGAGGAGCGGTCCATGAGGACGACGGCGTTGCTGCCGGCTTCCAGGCGGGCTTCGTAGCCGCCGGAGCCGTTCGCGGACGCGCGCAGGACCAGACCGGCAGAGGAGGAGCGGTCGCCGGGTGTGATGTCGGCTCTCGCCACCAGGTCGCCGTCGGTGAAGAGGGCCGTGCGCAGGCCGTTCTCGCCGCGGATGCCGCGCAGGTCGGGGGTCCAGGTGCCGGAGCGGGCCGTCCAGCCCTGGAGGCCGGTGGCGAGATCGGCCCCGGCGATGTTCTCGAAGGACACCGCTCCGGCCGATGCCGTGACGGCGAGTCGGCCCTTCGTGTGGGTGGAGTCCTGGGCGGTGATGACAGGGCTGTAGCCGTCGGGAGAGAGGAAGTTGGTCTGCCAGTGCACGCGCAGTTCGTCGCGTTCGGCTTCGACGCGCAGGCGGTAGACCGTGTCGGCCTTGATGGTGGTCGCGTACGTGCCGAGGGTGACGTTGCCGTCGATGCGGTAGAGCCTCAGCCTGCCCTGGTCCGCGTCGACTTGGACGCCGTAGCCGTGCGTGGCCGTGGCGTCGGTGCGTACCAGCAGTGAGGCGATTGCGGAGGCGTCGTGCAGGAGCAGGTCGGCCTGGAGCGCGGTGTCGTACGTCTTGGTCGTGGTGATGGCGCGGGCGGTGGCTCTCTGGGTTGGGGCCGCGCGCCAGCCCAGCGGACTCGCCGTCCAGGTGCCGCCGCTCGTGGTCCAGCCGGTGAGGTTGGTGGTGACTGAGGAGAGGGAGGGCGGGCCGAAGGTGACCGTGCCGCCCTGGGCGAGCAGGCCCACCGAGCCGGTGTCGTGGCGGTGGTCCTCGGTGTGGAGGAGCCGCTTGCCGTCGACATGCACCGTCAGCTCGGGTCCGTCGACTGCCACTTCGAGGTCATAGGGTCCTGCGGTCCGCGCGCCCGGAAGTGGAGCGGTGGCGAGTGTGTCGCCGCCGGTCAGGTCGTAGAGCCGTATGCGGGCGCGGCCGGGGTCGAGGGCGACCGCGTATCCGGTCGAGCCGTCCAGGGCTGCCCGGAACACCAACGCGCCTACGGCGGAGGAGGATTGGGGCGTGACGCAGGCCGCGTACGTGCCCTTGGCCGCGAGTTGCTGCTCGGACAGGGCCAGGGCGGGCCCGCGACGGCCGGCGGTCGCCTTCTGTCCGCCGTCGGAGGTGCGGGTCCAGGTGCCGGTGACGGGGATGGGGTCGGGAATCGGGGTGGCGGCGGGCGTCGCTCCGGCGGCGCTCGGGGCGGCCTGTGCTGCGGGGAGGATGCCTCCGAGAGGCAGCAGGGTGGCGGCGGTTCCTCCGGCGAGCAGGAGGGTACGGCGGGACACGCTCATGGCAGCTCCTGAGGAGAGCAGGGAGGGTGGGCCACGGCCCGGGGGACGTGCATCCCGCGGGCCGTGGTCGTGTGTAAGACCGTCACGGCCACAGCGGCCGAGGTCCGTCGGTGAAGGCCGACGCCATCTGCCAGGCGTCGAACCGCTCCAGGGCCACGTCGCCGTCGGCACCGATACCGACGCCCACGGCCTCGTTGGCCCGGGTGGGGTAGATGCGGGCGGTGAGGGCACGCCCGTTGGCGAAGACCTCCAGTGCGGAGTGGTCGACGAGGACGCGCAGGTCGACCCGCCCGTTAGTGCCCAACGGCAGTTCGCCGTAACGGGGTTCGGTGTCGACCGTCGGGTCGAGGCTGCTGGTCTCGCGGCGCAGGCGGAGGGTGCCGCCCGTTCCGTCCTGCGCCCTGCTCACCTCCACGACCGTGCGTTCCGCGCCGTCCGGTGTCTCGCGGACCACGAGCCGGGCGGTCGCTCCGGGAGCGAGACGCAGGGTCGTCTCGATGTCCAGCTGGTCCCCGCGCACGGCGGGCAGCCGGGTGTACCGGTCGGCCTGCCGGCCCGGAGCCACCTCTACGCGCTCCCGCCGCAGCTCGGTCAGCTCCGGCGCCGGGGCCTGATGCAGGCCGCCGTCCGTGGCGAGCGTGACGACCCTCGGCAGGGACATCACGCCGCACCAGCCGGCCTGCGCGTTCGCCTCGTCCGTCCGTCCCTCCTGGAGCCAGCCGAACATGATGCGGCGGCCGTGCTCGTCGCGAGTGGACTGGGGGGCGTAGAAGTAGCGTCCGCCGTAGTCGAGGCGGTGGAGGGCGGTCGGGTTGAAGGTGTCGCCGTGGTAGCGGCCGGTCCAGTACAGGGGGTGGTGGGTGGTGCCCTCGTCCCAGGCGGAGAAGACCAGCACGTCGGTGCTGCCGGCCTCCTCGTCCTCGCCGAGCCGGAAGAGGTCGACGCACTCCCACATCGTGCCGGTCCAGTCGAGCTCGCCCTGGTGCTGCGAGGCGTCGCCGGTCAGCAGGGGGCCGACGTAGCGCCAGCTGAGCAGGTCGTCGGATTCGTACAGGAAGGCCGTTCCGCCGACGCCCCGGATGCCCGAGCCCACCAGCTGGCGCCACACCTGGCCCTCCCGCCAGACGCAGTGGTCGCGGAAGGCCGTGATGTCGACGCCCTCGGGCGGGGCGGTGATGACCGGGTTGGCCTGGTCTTTGGTCCAGTACCGCAGGTCGGCCGATCCCCTGGCCACGCAGGGGAGTTCGTGGTCTCCGTGCCTGCCCGAGTAGACGAGCGTCGGCACTCCCCCGTCGTCCACCAGGACACCGGACCAACAGCCGTCGCGGTCCGGGCCGTCCGAGCCTGGCACCAGGGCGACTGGCTCATCGGACCAGTGCACGAGGTCGGTACTGGTGGCGTGGCCCCAGTGGATGCGGTGGTGGGCGGCGGCGAGCGGGTTGTACTGGTAGAAGAGGTGGTAGACGCCGTTCCAGTGGCTCAGCCCGTTGGGGTCGTTGAGCCAGCCGCCGGGCGAGGTGAAGTGGAAGCGGGGGCGGTGGGGGTCGCGCAGGGCGCGTTCGGCCAGCCCCTCGGCGGTGTGGCTGGCGGAGGGGAGGGTGAGGTCGTGGGTCATGCGGCGGTGGTCTCCGCTTTCTCGGTGTCGTCGGTGGCCTCGCCGTCCGGCCGGTCGGTGGCCTTCAGGACGCGGCGGGCGATGTCGGAGGCGGGTGCGCGCAGGTGGCAGCGCACCCAGTGGGGCTGTCCGTCGTTCTCGCCGACGATGTGGCGGACGGGCTCGGTGCGGCTGCACGTGCCGTCGTCGCCGTAGGGGCAGGACGTGGGGTTGAGGATCGCCTCGCGGTGCTTGGCGCGCTCGACGGGGTCGTAGCTGCTTACCCGTTCGGGGGTCGGGTACGGCGGACAGCAGCAGGCGGGTGTAGGGGTGGGCGGGGGCGTCCATCACCGCCAACGCGTCGCCGCCCTCGACGAGTTCGCCGGCGAACATGACCATGGTGGTGTCCGCGAGGTAGCGGGCGGAGCCCAGGTCGTGGGTGATGTAGAGCATGGCGATGTTTCGCTCGTCGCGCAGGCGCCGCATCAGGTTGAGCACGCCGACGCGCACGGAGACGTCCAGCATCGACGTCGGTTCGTCGGCCAGGATGAGGCGCGGGTCCACCGCCAACGCGCGAGCGATGGAGACGCGCTGACGCTGGCCGCCGGAGAGTTCGTGCGGGTAGGACTGGAGCATGTCCTCGGTCAGGCCGACCGTTTCTATCAGCTCGCGCAGTGTCTCTGGTGTGGCGGAGTGCCCGTGCAGGACGAGGGCCCGGGTGAGGAAGTGCTCGACGCGGTGGACGGGGTTGAGTGAGCCGAAGGGGTCCTGGAAGACCATCTGGACCTTGCGGCGGTACGCCCGTGATGCCCGGCGCCGCTCGGTGCGCAGGATGTCCTGGCCGTCGAGCAGTACCTGCCCGGCGGAGGGCTGTTCGAGGCGGGCGAGGCAGCGGGCGATGGTGGACTTGCCGCTGCCGGACTCGCCGACCAGGGCGGTGATCCGGCCGGCCGGCAGGTCGAAGGACACATCGTTGACGGCACGGACGCGGCGCCGGGAGAAGACGGTGCCGACCTGGAAGTCCTTGGTCAGACCGCGTACGGACAGCAGGGGCTGGGTCATCGGGGGGCTCCCTGGGCACTCTGGGCCACCCACCGGCCGGGGGCGATCTCGCGCAGGTCGGGGATGTTCATGGAGCAGTCCGAGCGGTCCTCGGGACAGCGGACGTGGAAGCCGCAACTGTCGGCGGTGCGCGGGGCGTCGAAGAGGCCGGTGAGCTCTTGGCGCGGGCCGGTCAGCGGCGGGAAGGCGTTC
Organism: Streptomyces sp. RPA4-2; assembly: GCF_012273515.2. Taxonomy (NCBI): domain Bacteria; kingdom Bacillati; phylum Actinomycetota; class Actinomycetes; order Kitasatosporales; family Streptomycetaceae; genus Streptomyces; species Streptomyces sp. RPA4-2. The sequence continues at coordinate 8,571,738 of NZ_CP050975.2, read as the reverse complement.
ATCAGCGCCTCGGTGTAGGGGTGGAGCGGCCCCGCGAACAGGTCCTTGGCGTCGGCGAGTTCGACGATCCGTCCGCCGTACATCACGCCCATGCGGTCCGACAGCTCGATCATCAGGGACATGTCGTGGGTGATGAAGAGAATGGAGAAGCCCAGCTCCCGCTGGAGGTCGCGGATCTGCGCCATGATCTCCTGCTGCACGACCACGTCGAGCGCGGTGGTCGGCTCGTCCATGATCAGCAGCCGGGGGTGGAGTGCGACGGCCATGGCGATGACCACGCGCTGGCGCATGCCGCCGGAGAGCTGGTGCGGGTACGCCTTCAGCCTTCCCGGGTCGATGCCGACCAGCTGAAGCAGCTCGCCGGCCCGCTCCCGCGCGAGCCGCTTCTTCAGCTTCTCGTGGGTGGTGAAGATGTCGACGATCTGCTCGCCGATGGTCAGGACGGGGTTGAGGGAGTTCATCGCCGACTGGAAGACCATGGCGATCTCACGCCACCGGAAGGCGCGCAGCTCCCGTGGGTCCAGGGCGAGGACGTCCCTGCCCTGGAAGCGGATGCTGCCCGCGGTGATCTCCGCCGGGGGCTTCAGCAGCCGCATCACCGCGTTTGCGATGGTCGATTTGCCGCAGCCGGACTCCCCGGCGAGGCCGAAGACCTCTCCGGCGCCGATGGAGAAGGAGACGTCGTCGGCGCCCACGACGGTGCGTCCGTCGCTGCGGTATTCGACGCGCAGGCCGTTCACCTCAAGTACGGGTTCCATGGCTCAGCCCCTCCTCTCACGGCGGGCACGGCGGTTGCGCAGCCTCGGGTTGGTGATCTCGTCGACCGCGTAGTTGACCAGCGCGAGCGCGAAGGCGACGAGCGCGATGCACAGTCCGGAGGGGACGAAGGCCCACCACGTGCCGGTCATCAGCGCGCCGTCGTTGCTGGCCCAGTACAGGTTGGTGCCCCAGCTGACGACGCTGCTGTCGCCGAGGCCGAGGAACTCCAGGCCGGCCTGGGCGCCGATGCCGAAGATCACGCAGCCGAGCAGCGTGGTCATCACCACGGACGCCATGTTGGGCAGGATCTCGCGGAACATGATCCGCAGGGGACGTTCTCCGGTGACGACGGCGGCGGCCACGAAGTCCTTGCCGCGGATCGACTTGGCCTGCGCGCGCAGGACCCGGGCCGAGCCCGCCCAGCCGGTGACGACGAGGACCAGGATCACGGTGGAGGTCCCGGGCGGCAGGAACGCGGCCAGGATGATGAGCAGCGGCAGCCCAGGCAGCAGCAGGAAGATGTTGGTGACCAGGGTCAGCGCGTCGTCCACGACGCGGTCGAAGTACGCGGATGCGAGGCCGACGACGATGGCGACCGCGGTCGCCACGAGCCCCACGGTGAAGCCGACGAAGAGGGAGCTGCGCGCACCCCAGAGGGTGAGGGCGAGCACGTCCTGTCCCTTGGCGGTCGTACCGAGCCAGTGTGCGGCCGAGGGGGCCTGGCTGCCCGTGGAGTTGATGAGCGACGGGTCGCCGGGTGCCAGGACGGGTGCGAGCAGGGCCAGCAGCGCGAAGAGAGCGAGCAGGATCAGCCCGGTCAGCGCCTTCTTGCTGTCGATGAGCTGGCGCAGCAGTCCGCGCCGGCGGGAAGCGCGCGCGGAGGCCGTCGGCGCGGGGGCCGTGGCGATTTCGATGGCGGTCATGTCGGCAGCCTCCTCAGCGGACGCGGACGCGCGGGTCGAGGCGGACGTAGACGAGGTCGACGAGGAAGTTCGCGATCAGCACTGCGGCCGTGATCGTCAGGAAGATGCCCTGCATCAGTGGGTAGTCCAGGCCCTGGACGGCCATCAGCAGCTGGTAGCCGATCCCGGGGTAGGCGAACACGACCTCGGTGAGCAGCGCGCCGCCGACGACGAAGCCGAGCGCCATGCCGAAGTTGGTGACGGAGGGGAGCAGCGCGTTGCGGGCGGCGTAGCGGACCATGATCCGCGAGGGGCTGAGCCCCTTCGCCTCGGCCATGGTGATGTAGTCCTCGGCCGCGGTGGCGATCATGGTGTTGCGCATGCCGAGCATCCAGCCGCCGATGGAGACCAGCACGATGGTCAGGGCGGGCAGCACCAGGTGGGTGGCGACGTTGGAGAGGAATTCGCCGTTGAAGCCGGGGGTCAGTCCGACGTCGTAGGCGTGCCGCATGGGGAACCAGCCGAGGCTCACCCCGAACAGGTACAGCGCACCCATGGCCAGCCAGAAGTAGGGGAACGAGCCGACGAAGATCAGCAGGGGCGGCAAGGCGGAGTCGAGGACGCCGCCGCGCCGCCAGGCGGCGACGATGCCGAGCAGGTTGCCGAGCACGGCCGCGATGACGAGCGCGACACCGCCGAGGAGCAGGGTCCAGCCGATCTGCGAGCCGATCACGTCGGAGACCGGGGTCGGGAAGCGGGAGATGGAGATGCCGAGGTCGCCGGTGAAGACGCTTTTGACGTAGGAGACGTACTGCTCCCAGAGGGGGCGGTCGTCGAGGCCGAAGAGTTTCCGCAGCTGGGCTATCTGGTCGGGCTGCATGGTGCCCTGGGCCTGCGCGAACATCCGGGAGACCGGGTCGCCCGGCATGAAGCGCGGGAGAACGAAGTTCAGGGTGATGGAGGCCCAGAAGGCGAGCAGATAGAACCCCAGGTTGCGCAGGATCAGACGCACGGGTCGTGCTCCCTGTCGGTGGGGGGGTGAACGGTATGCGGTGCGCGGGGGCGGCCGTCCTGGGAGGAGGGCGGCCGCCGGTCCGTACGGGCGGCGTCAGCCCTTGACGGGCTTCAGCGACGTGAGCACGAGGATCGTGCTGCCGTTGCGGTTGCCGAGGGTGGCGTACGGGTTCTTCTCGGTGGGCCAGCCGGTGAAGCGGGCGTCCGTGTACGCGCCCCACTCGGGGCCGGTGAACAGCGGGACGACGGGCGCGTCCTCGTTGTACAGCTCTTGCAGGCCGTTCGTCTGCTCGCGCTGCGTCTTCTCGTCCGTGGCGGCGGCGAAGGCGTCGATGAGCTTGTCGGCCTTCTTGTCGCCGAAGCGGTGGTAGTTCTCCGTGGCCTGCTTGCCGACCGGCTGCACCATCTTGGTCGACATCACGCCGCGGTAGTACTCGTACGGGGTGGCGCCGTTGTTGCTCCACACGATGCCGGTGTCGAAGGTGCCGGTGTTGTACGAGGACGAGACCGCCGACCAGTCGGGCGTCTTCACGGTGGCGGTGATGCCGACCTTCGCGAGGTCCTGCTTGATGATGTTGGCGACCGAGATCCAGTCGGAGGAGGCGGAGCCGACGGAGATGTCGAGGGTGAAGTCCTTGCCGTTCTTCAGCTTCCGCTTGCCGCCGCTCTCCTTGTAGCCGGCCGCGTCGAGGGCCTTGGCTGCCGCCGTGCTGTCGTACTTCGTCCAGGTGCAGGAGGCGGCCAGCGACGTGTCACGCCACTTGTCGTAGGTGTGGGCCAGGCCCGTGCAGTCGGCGGGTTCGGCGTAGCCGTTCATCGCGACCTTGGTGATCTGGTCGCGGTCGACGGCCATGCTGAGCGCCTTGCGCACGGCCGGGTCGTTGAACGGCGCCTTGGTGGTGTTCAGCTGCCAGTTGATCATGGCGCCGGTGGCCGGGAACCAGTAGTGGTTGTGCTTCTTGTCCTTGGCGACGAAGGACTTCTCGATGTCCGGGATGAACGACTGCGTCCAGTCCACCTCGCCGTTGGTGAAGGCGATGTTGGCGCTGTCGTTGCCGGAGAAGGCGAGCATCTGGATGCCGGCGATCTGCTGCTTGCCCGGCTGCCAGTAGTCGGGGTTCTTGCGCAGCTCGTACGACTGGCTCTGGAACTTCTCGATCTTGGTGTACGGGCCGGTGCCGACCGGGTTCGGGTTGGTGAACTTCGCCGGGTCCTTCACCTTGGACCAGATGTGCTTCGGCAGGATGTAGTGGCCGCTGATCTCGTAGAAGGCGGTCGAGAACGCCTTGTTGAAGGAGAACGTCACCGTGTGGGCGTCGACCGCGGTGACCTTGTCGAGGTAGTCGAAGCCACCGAGCACCTTCTTCTGGAGCTCGAAGGTGTAGACGACGTCGTCGGCGGTGAGCGCCTGGCCGTCCGACCACTTGACGCCGTCGCGCAGCGTGAAGGTGAGGGACTTGCCGTCCTTGGCCTGCTCCCACTTGGTGGCCAGCCACGGCGTGTCCTTGGCGTCGGCCATGCTGTGTACCGCCAGCGGCTCGTAGACCGCCTGGAGGGTCATGGGGGCGGCCTGCGGGGAGAGCGGGTTGAAGTTGCGCGTGAACGTCGCCAGATCCTCGCGCGGGATGGTGAGCAGCTGGTTGCCAGAGGTGTCACCGGCGCCGGCGGTGCGCGAGCCACCCGTACAGGCGGAAAGGACCAGGACTGCGGCGGCGGTCGCGGTGACCGCTCTCAGGACGGCTCGGGGCCGCCGTGAAGGTATGCGGGAGGGTGCCATAATGGAGACTCTTTTCCTCTCTTCAACACACAGGGCGAAGACGGGATGGGATTCCTCGGCGGACTGATTAGCGGTCAGACCGACGAGCGTTCGAGCAGCGGGCAGTCGATCGTCACCCGGTGGGTGTCGAGCGGCTGCCCCGCTGCGAGAGCGGCGAGCATGTCGACGCCCTTGGTGCCCATGGCTTCGAAGGGCAGGGCGAGCGTCGTCAGCTTCGGCCGCAGATAGGCGGCGATGAGTTCCTGGTTGTCGAACCCCACCACGGCCACGTCGTACGGGATGCGCAGCCCACGTTCCTTGATCGCGTCGTACGCGCCCATCGCCATCCGGTCGTTTCCGCAGAACAGCGCGGTCGGCCGGTCGCAGGCCGGGCGGTCAACCAGTTCGCACACGGCGGTATAGGCGCTGTCGGCGGTCGCCCAGCCGGGGACGACGAGGGAGGGGTCGGGGGTGATCCCGGCCTCGCGCAGGGCACGCTCGTACCCTTCGCGCCTGCCGATGGCGGCCGGGATCGCCGGGTCGAGGTTGACGAACCCGATGCGGGTGTGACCGGCGTCCAGGAGCCGACGGGTCGCCTTGTATCCGCCCGACACCTCGTCGGGAAGGATGCACGGCAGCTCCCCATCCGCGTCATAGCAATTGACGAGCACAGTCGGCACCTCCCGGGCGGCCTTGGGGAGCGTGACGGCCCGATGCCAGGTCGTGGCGTACAGCAGGCCTTCCACGCGGTGCTCCAGCATCTGGTCGAGCGCGGCAGCTTCCTGGGCGGGATCGCCCTCGCTCGCGGCGATCAGCAGGAACCTCCGGTCACCCCAGGCGCGGCTCTGAGCGCCCGTGATCACCTCCCCCGCGAACGGGCCGGTCACGATCTCGGTGATCAGCCCGAACCACCCGCTGCGGTTCGCGGCCAGCGCCCGCGCCCCGGCGTTGGGCCGGTAGCCGAGCTCGGCGATCGCCTCCAGGATCCGCCGACGGGTCTCGTCAGGGATGGCGACACCGGGCTTGTCGTTCAGCACGAAGGAGACCGTGGTCTGTGAGACACCCGCATGACGCGCCACATCACTCATGGTCACGCGATGCGGCTTGTTCGTGGCCACTTCCAGTCCCTTTCGGCCGATTGAAGAGCGGACCAGGCGCTGGTCCGCTCGCTAGTCATGCGCTTTAGTAATGCGCTTTACTGTGGTGTTGCACGGAAGTTACGTCCGCCTTGAGCGGCATGTCAATACCTATGCAAGGGCTGCATCAGGCCACCGATCCCGGTGCCCTTCGCACCCGCACTCTTTCTGAGAGAGGCAGACAGTCACCATGGCCCGACCCCAGGCCCCCGTCAGTGTCACCGTCCTCGGCGAGTGCGTCGCCGACGCCTTCACCGACCCCGCCCGGTCAAGCTCCGATGAGCTCGCGCTGCGCGCCCTGCCTGGTGGCGGCCCCGCCAACACCGCCGTCGCTCTCGCCCGGCTCGGCACCCCCACCCGCTTCCTCGGGCGCTTCTCCACCGATGTCTTCGGCACCCTCTTCCGTGCCCGCCTCAGCGACGCGGGCGTCGACCTGACCGGCAGCGTGACCGCCCCCGAGCCCAGCACCCTCGCCGTCGCCGACCTCGACGAGACCGGCCAGGCCACGTACACCTTCTACGCCGACAGCGCGGCCGACTGGCAGTGGACCGGCGAGGAACTCGCCACCACCGGGTGGGAGAGCGCGGCCTGCCTGCACACCGGCTCCCTGGCACTGATACGCCAACCCGGCGGCATCCGCATCGAGGACCACCTCGCCAAGGCCCGCGAGCACGTCACCGTGTCCATCGACCCCAACGTCCGCCCCCTGCTCGTACCGCCCGCCGCCTACCGCGAACGGCTCCCCCACTGGTGCGCCCTCGCCGACATCCTTCGCCTCAGCGAGGACGACCTCGCGTTGCTGCTTCCCGGTGCCGACCCCGAGGAGGCGTGCGACACCTGGCACGCCGCCGGCGCGCGCCTGGTCGTGATCACTCTCGGCGGGCGCGGAGCCCTCGCCTCCCTCGACGGCCACCGCGTCACCGTCCCGGCCCCGGCCGTGGACGTCGTCGACACCGTCGGCGCCGGGGACTCCTTCACCGCGGGCCTGCTCCACCGCCTCGCCGCCCTCGGACACCTCGGCGGCCGACTCGACCGGCTGAACCTCGAAGACCTCACCGACGCCTGCACCTTCGCCGCCCACGTCGCCGCCCTGACCTGCTCAGTCTCCGGCGCGAACCCGCCCTGGCTGGACGAAGCGGCGCTGGAGGTCGGCGTGGAACAGCTCCTGCCGCATGCCTGAACGTGGCATACCCGTTCCCGCAGACAGAACTGCGGGAACGGGAGTCGAATTCAAACGGCCAGCACCCCGTACACACTGTTGCCATGACGTCGTCATGGTTGCCGGGGAGCCGAGCGGTGCTTGAGGTCAGGTGCGGCTCTCAGTGAGGTCTGCCGGCCCGGCCTGGATGCGGTCGGCCTCCTCGCGCAGTTCGTCGACTTGACGGCGAGCTGCGAGCTCGTGCTGTTCCAGCAGTCCGACAACCGACGACATCCGCGATTTCCCGGGGAGCGACGACACGACAGGCCACCGCTACCACGGAGTCACCAACCCTATGCCTGACCAGCGGAAATGCCGTCCTCAATTCCGGAAGACAACAGCTTCTGAGGGCTCGCCCAGAAGTGCTTAGAGCTCGTAACACGATCTTGTTGAGGTGCGCTGGTCGGGCGTGACCGATGTGACGATTCGCCCGTTCGGGAGGGTGTGAGTGCTCGGCCGGGGATCGTGGATGACGACTTATGGACGCTGATCGAGCCGCTGCTGCCGCCCTGGCCGGAGCGATCGCCGGGGCCTCTGCCGGTGGCAGACCGGCTGTGTCTGCAGGGCATCCTGTACGTGCTCTACAACGACATTGCCTGGCAACTACTGCCCCTGGAGCTGGGGTTGGGCTCTGGACAGACCTGCTGGCGGCGTCTGGAGCGGTGGCAGCAGGCCGGGGTCTTCGACCGACTGCACCGCATTCTGCTCGCCGAGCTGAATGCGGTCGGCGAACTCGACTGGTCGAGGGCGTGTGTGGACGGATCCCACATCCGTGCGAAAAAGGGGGAGCCGACACCGGTCCGTCACCGGTCGACCGCCGGAAGACGGGCAGCAAGCATCACTTGATCTGCGACGGACGCGGCACCCCGCTCAAGGTCATCACCACCGCGGCGAACGTCAACGATGTCACTCAGACCCTCGCCCTTGTCGACGGCCTCCCGCCGGTGGCCGGGCGTCCCGGCCGACCACGACGCCGCCCCGATTCGCTGCTCGGGGACAAGGGCTACGACTCCAACCCCCACCGCGAGGAGCTGCGCAAGCGCCGGATCCTGCCGGTGATCTCCCGCAAGGGCGCCCCGAACATCAAGGGCCTGGGCAAGCTCCGTTACGTCGTGGAGCAGACCTTCGCCCTGCTCCACCAGTTCAAACGCCTCGCCGTCCGCTGGGAACGCCGAACCGAACTCCACGACGCCTTCGTCTCATTGGCCTGCGGCCTCATCTGCTGGAGGCGACTGAAGAAGCACCGATCATGACCGTGTCACGAGCTTTGGGCTACAACTCACGCCACTCACCCAGAGGGCCGGCGGCCCGCGTCTGCGTGAAGTCGCGCACCAGGTCCCACGCCCGATCGATATCCAGGACAAAGTTGCCCTTGAAAACGGCGAGGTCGTCCATGATCGGGACTTCGACCTCGACGCCGGAGGGCACGGTGCCGTCTCCTGCGAGCAGAGACGTCCGCTCGGTGTCACTCATCAGATGAACGACCGCGTGGTCATCTCGGAAGGCCAGGGTCAGAACGGGGAAGTCCCTGTTCGGTGACCGAACCTCGACGTATCCCTGGCCACAGGAACGCAGGTCGTTGAAGCGATCTGTCAGATCCTTCACCTCCGTGCGTCGCTCAACCGGATCGAACAGTCCCGATTCCGGCGACGTCGTGGCCCACACCACGCTCATCCAGTCCCGCTTCCCCACACAGGCCATCGCTCACGATCCAGGGCCACGCTCCCACGCTCCACCACGACACGACTACTGGGACTGGGTCGCATGATCGTGTTACGAGCTCTTACTGTGCGAACGGAGGTGAACCGGCCCACGTGGACAGGACTGGCCGACGACTTCTTCGGCCGCCCTGCCTTGTCCCCGGACACCGGCACCCTCGCCCCCCCCTCGTCGACGAGTACGCGCAAACACAGGGAGGGCTCCCCAGACAGCAGCGACCGCTCTGCGCCTCGCCGTACTCACCGCGCGAGCGGAGGTGATCCATCTGAGACGCGTTCGTCGAAGCCGCCAGCTGTCACACCGACAGTGACCGGGCATCGGAACATACCCACCTGCCGGCGGTCCGCAACCTGAGTCAGTTGGACGAGATCCTCTTCGACCGCCCTGACGTCCTGACCACATGGACCACGGGGCACCACACGAGAGGACCGAGTGATCAATCAGGACAGTTTCCTCTTGGGCAGTTCCTGGCTCCCATCACGACCTACATTCCCGCGTGCCGCAATCCCGGACGACCAGCACATCAAACGCCTCGACCCACATGCGCCGACCGGAGCGCAGAGCCGTCGACAACGCTGTGCTCGTCACCAGCGGCCTCAACATGGCCTCAATTCATGGCACTACGCAGCACGACCCATGCGGTCCCGCGCACCGTTTGTACGCCGCACAGAACGTCCAGCCACATACATTCCGGCCGGGCCGATAGGAGAACAGCGTGCCGGCTACACGCAAGAGGCTGCTTCATTTGAATTCCAGTTCGGTGCCCCTAGGGACGATCTGGACGTTGAGTTCAATATTGATGTTGGAGCCAACGACTGCGATGCCGCGGGCCAGCATCGACTGCCAGTTGATGGTGTAGTCCTCGCGGTGCAGCTCGGTGGTAGCCCGGATAGCCGCACGGGTCTCACCTTCCATACCGACGCGCAGACCGCCGTATGTAGCGTCGAGAGTCACCGTGCGCGTGACTCCGTGCAGCGTGAGTCCGCCAGTGATCGCCCAGTTGTTACCGCCGCGATGAACGAAACGGTCGCTGTAGAACTCCATGGTTGGATACTGGTCCACGTCCAGGAAATCCGCGGACCGCAGATGCTCGTCACGCATCTTTACATTGGTATCGATCGAGGCGGCGTCGATAACGACATGCATTGCCGTCTCTTCCATCGACTCCCCGACCCGAATCGCCCCGGAGAAGTTGTCGAAATGGCCAAAGACGCGACCCAGTCCAATGTGCCGGGCTGCGAAGGAGATTCGGGTATGAGCTCGTTCGATTTCCCACTCGCCCGGGGTTGGCAAAGGGATCAACGGTGCCGCCTGGAGCAGAATATCTCTCACCCCGGTGCATTTTCCCTCTTCTACGACAGACACGTCTCCCCGGTACGGGCTGAAACTCTCTGACGAGACAGCGAGCCGATATTCCCCAACGGGAACCATGGCCAAGATCATGCCAAAGGGGTCAGTCTCCCCACCCACAATCTTATGACCGTTTCTGTCGCTCACGGTGAATTCGGCGTGCCTGACCGGCTGGGTCGCAGAATCGACAATGCGGCACGCCAGAAGACCCGCACCGGACGGCACGGAAAGGCCAGATATAGAGTTTTGCGCGTTCGCGGACATCGGGCGGCCAAGAAAACGACGGATCATGGTGTATGTACCCCTGTGCAATGAAGCTTCGCGGCCCTTACGGTTCGACTGGTCGTCGAACGGGCCGCTGTTAGAGCCATTATTCGATCACCTGGCGCCATTCGATGCAAACGGGTCGACGGAGAGAGGTGCTCCTGCATGCAACCTGACGTACATGACAATCACACCTGGTGAACCGCAGCCCAAATAGACGCAACCGACCGATGCTCCGCGCAGAGACCCACCCCGGTGCGGGGGTGCGTGTTAGCTGCTCTCCGGATGAGGTCCTCCGCGGCAGCGGTTGCTCACGCCAGCGAATCTGGACGGCGGTAAGTGCACTAAATCCGTTTTGCCATTTCCGTTTGAGGGTCGGAGTGAGTGACGCCATCCGAAACTCTTGACAATTCCTCCACATACTTCTCGATCGCTGAGCGGAATAGCGTTTCATGGAACCTCGCCTGCGGCTCGCGGAGAACTGGGCGCAGGCTGTCACTCTCCTCGGCGGCGAGCCGCGCAGGTGGCAGTTGTTCGGGGAGCCTGGGTATGTAGGTGTCCGCTGCGTGGGTGTCAGGCCTGAGCCTGGCCGCCGTCGGCGAAACAGTCGGTGCCGTTGACGAAGCTGGAAGCGTTGGAGGTGTTCGCGAGCCGAGCGAGGAGGTGATCCTCGTCTGGCTCACCATTTCGGAATTTCGAGCGAGAGGCTCTTCGGCTCCCCGGAGCATATTGCCCAGCCTGGATCACTCCCTGAGCCCGGAGATACTTCTCCGCCCAGCTGCCCAGTTCCTTCAGCGCGGGCTCCAGCGCGGCGCCGGCATCCGTCAGACCGTACGAGACCCGCAGCGGCGGTCCTTCCTCGACGTCGCGCACGACGAGTCCCGCGGCGCCTAGTTCCGTGAGGCGGTCGGAGAGCATCCGCTCGCTGATGCCGGGGATCGCCCGGCGCAGGTCGGCGAAGTGCACGGGATGCGGCAGCAGCACGGCCACGATCAGACCCGTCCAGCGCTTTCCGAACAGCTGGAAGACCCGGGCCATACCGTCGTCGACCTTCTGGCACGGCCCCGCGTCGTGTGCTCCCGGATCTGACATGTGCGTACTACATTCCTTTCGTGGAGAGAAAATCAGATGGGCGAGCCAGCGATCGTGCACAGAGAAGGATCTTTTGCGCTAGCGCGTCGGACATGCTGTCTGCGTCAAACTCCAACCTGCTCCTGTGACCTGTACTCTCATCCGCTTCTTTACTTCTTCTGGGCCATGGTTCACCGTGGGCTCGTGAGCCCGAGCTGCATAAGCGTCTTCCTCGGCGCTCGCAACGGTGCATACCAGCTGGTCCATGGCTGCGTGACTCAAGGGAACAGACAGTTCAGGCAGGGCGATCGTCACGGAGCCGAGGCTCGACAAGACCAAAGGATCAACCACCAGTCGAGGAAGCTCTGTGGTGACCCGGGCCGCTTCGTCCTCGGTCGGCCCAGCGAACAACAACGCAACCGCGGTCTGTACGTTTGCTGTGATATCGACGAGTCGTGGCAGTGATGTCAGGTTCCCGCCGGACCAGAAGTACATACGAATCTTCCGCATATCTATCCCGGTCGCAGGCTCGCCAACCTGAACCACACCGGTGGAGGGAATCCCACACGCTGACGTCGCCCGAGAAATGAGCAGTGCAACCAGAGATATCGGATGAGGTTGGAGCCTTCGTGCCGGGGTTCCTCGGGTATCGCATCAACTGGTACTCGGAGTGCTTCTGTTCGGGTGGGTGCCTCCTGCCGCGGTCAGGACGTCTTCCGCGAGGCGGTTGGCGAGGGCCAGGGGTGTTGTTGCCTCATTCGCACTGCCCTCGAGTACCCGTGCGGTGACTTCCTCGATGGAGGCGAGCCGCTGCAGGGCCTGCATCGGGGTCAGTTGGTGAAGCTCCAGGCCCGACGCGTACATGACTCCGCCCGCATTCGCCACGAAATCCGGTGCCCAAGTGATCCGCGCCTTGGCCAGGTCCTGTGCCACTGCATCGTGGGCCAGCTGATTGTTGGCTGAGCCGACGATCGCCCGGCAGCGCAGTGAGTCGACGAGCTCGGAGGTGAAAACACCACCTAGGGCACAGGGCGCCAGGATGTCTGTCTCCAAGGTATAAGCGCCGTCCAATTCAGCCCATCGCGCTCCGGACGTCTCGACAGCCGAGCGCCGCTCGGGGTCGACGTCGGTCGCCCGTACGCGGGCGCCCTGTGCGAGCAGACGCTTGGTGAGCTCCTGTCCGACGCCGCCGAATCCGACCACCACCACGTCACGCCCCCGCAGATGCGGTGTTCCCCACAGATGAGCGGCGGTCGCGTGCATCGCATGCTCTACGCCGGCGGCAGTCCCGAAGGTGGTGGCGCCGAGGCCATCGGCTGTGGCGGAATAGCCGCCCACATAGGGAGTGCGACGGCGCATGAGCTGGATGTCGGCGGAGCTGGTGCCGACATCGGGGGCCACGTAGTAGGCGCCGTTCAGATCGTGGACCAGTTCGGCGACATCGAGCAGCAGGGCTTCCCGTAGTTGGCCCTCCAGGTGCTCGGGGCCTCCGGGCAGGAGCGGAACGACGGTCTTTCCTCCGCCCGTGCCATTGCGGACCGCGGCAGCCTTGTAGGTCATGCCGCGGCTCAGTCGGAGACAGTCCACCAGCGCGTCGGCCGGGGAGTCGTATCGAGCAATCCGCATGCCACCGACGGCAGGTCCGAGGCGGGTGGAGTGAATGGCGATGACCACTGGCAGACCGGAGCGTCGGCCCTGCCGAACCAGGAACCCCTCATGATCGAGTGTGGTCTCCAGAGTGCGTGACGGCATGGCCAGTCCCTCCAGCTCAGATACGGTCTGACTTAAGGATAGGTAAGTCAGGGCTGGCTTAAGCTAACATAAGTCTGCTGCTTCGCTAGACGGGATGGTGTGATGTCGGCACTCACTGGCTCGCTGACCGACCGGGACAGCTGGAGCGAACACCGCTGCTCAGCGGCTCGCGCCCTGGAAGTACTCGGAACGCCCTCGAATTTGTTCGTGCTGCGCGAGGCCTTCTACGGCACGACGTACTTCAACGACTTCGTCCGCCACACCCCGTTGAGCGCACCCGCAACGGCCAAGCGGCTACGAGAACTCGTCGAGGTCGGACTGCTGCGGCGGACCCCCTACCAGGCGCCCGGACAACGAACACGCGACCGCTACGAACTGACCGAACCTGGCCAGGAGCTCCTGATCGCCTACTTCGCACTGATGGAGTGGGGCGACCGCCACGCCACCCGGGGAACGGAAGGCGGTCCGGTTCGCTTGCGGCACCGCGACTGCGACGCTCCCGTGCACGTGGGACTCTCCTGCTCCGACGGCCACGCGCTCGCCCCCAGCGAACTCGAGATCATTCCAGCCCCCGGCCTGTCGCGGGACGGGGCAACAGAATGATCCGTCCGAATCGCTTCATGAGGACCTGCCGCGAGACCGCCCGCTGATTACCTTGTCCTTGTGACCAGCAGACAGATGCCCCGGTGAGCCAGGACTGCAACACGGGTGACCAGGCCCACCGTGGAGCCCGCCCAACGGCGCCCGTCGGCTTTCCTACGCCAAGTCGCCCTCCCGAAGCCGAACTGGGACTGCCATCCGGAATCGGCCCCAGTGGAAGCCGACGAGTGCCAGATCGGCCCCACCGGATTTCCTGCTCATCTTTCGCCTATCCAACTTATGGAGCAGTAAATGACTGGCAATGTCGAAGGGTTCGATCTCCTGGTCGTAGGTGGCGGAAAGGCGGGCAAGACGCTCGCCATGGATGCCGCCAGAAACGGCAAGTCGGTCGCCATGGTCGAGCGGGACATGATCGGCGGCTCCTGCATCAATGTCGCGTGCATCCCCACCAAGGCACTGGTGAGCAGCGCCCGTACCCTTAGATCCTCGCGCCGAGCTGGCGATCTCGGTGTCCACGTTGATTCTCCCCAGGTCACCCCAGAGAGCCTCCTGAAGCACAAAACCGGTGTGGTGGAGGGCATGGTTGCCATCAACCACAAACAGTTCCTGGACTCGGGCATGGATCTCGTCCTCGGGAGGGCTCGCTTCGTCGCCCCTGGCACCGTGGAGGTGGAGCTCAACGGCGGGGGTACCCGCAACCTCACCGGTGCGCAGACCGTGATCAACACCGGCACCCGGCCATCCATCCCGCCAATTCCCGGCCTGGCAGAGGCGGGCTATCTGACCAGCAACTCGCTTCTCGACCTTAACCGAATTCCTCAGCGCATGGTCATCATCGGCGGCGGAGCAGTCGGTCTTGAATTCGCGCAGATGTTCGCCACCTTCGGTACGGAAGTGACGCTCGTCGAAGCAGGATCCCGCCTGCTGCCACGTGAGGACGAGGACATCGCACAGAGCGTGGCCGAACTCCTCACGCGCGACGGCACCCGCATCGTGACCGGCACATCAGTCGCCGCAGTTCGCCGAGAACAGGGCGGTGTACACCTAACTCTGAGCAACGGTATCTCGATCACAGCAGACGACGTTCTCGTGGCAACCGGACGTGCGCCCGTCACCTCCGAGCTCAACTTGCCCGCCGCCGGCGTCGACGTAGACGACAGAGGCTACGTCGTGACCGACGAACACCTGGCCACCTCCGCCCCTGGAATCTGGGCTGCCGGAGACGTGGCCGGGAGTCCCCAGTTCACCCACGTCTCCCTGGACGACTACCGCATCCTGAAGGAGAACCTTGCGGGCGGCGCACGCAGCACAAAGGACCGGCTCATCCCATACACGATCTTTCTGACCCCCGAGCTGGCGCGCGTGGGTCTGACCGAGGAGCAGGCAAGGGCTGCGGGGCATGCAGTGCGCATCGCCAAACTTCCCGTCGCCGCTATTCCCCGCGCTCGCACCATGCGAGAGACGGACGGTGTATGGAAGGCAGTCATCGACGGGGCTACGGACCGCATCCTGGGGGTGTCTCTGCTGGGGCCCGAGGCCGGTGAAAGCCTCACCACGGTGCAGACAGCCATGTTGGCCGACATGCCGTTCACCGCGCTGCGGGACATGATCATTACTCACCCGACCATGACTGAGGGCCTCAATCTCCTGTTCGCCGCGGTGAAGGGCTGAGCGTGTTGCCAATCTCAGGCCAACGCCGTGAAGGGCAGGGACGGCTTTCACAAGGTCGGTGATTCGGATTGGTCCTGCGGCGGAGCTTTCCGCAGAAGGCACCAACACCTCTTGAGGCGGCGGCCCCGGAACGGGGCACGGAAGGGCCTGCCAGCGCCTGATACGCCCTGTCCGCCCAGCAAGCCCCGCATCGGGAGGGGTATCGATGATCCCCTATCGAGCTGGGACGAGCTTCGACCAGTCAGCGAGCCGTCAACGGCCCCCCGGGAGGGATAACCGCGCCGTCGGAGCGCAGGCCATTGCGGCCCTGAGGCAATGGCGCCCTGCTCCAGCGCAGAAGCTGCGGTATCCCGGCTGTCTCACAGATCCAAAATGACGCCTTCGGTGGGCGTGGAGCAGCAGATGAGGATGTTGCCTTCAGCTGGTGGCTCGACCGGATCCGGCGAGTAGTGGACGGTTCCTGCCATCAGGGCCAGTTCGCAGGTGTGGCAGACGCCGGTGCGGCACGACCACTGGACGGGGACGTCGCACGCTTCGGCGAGTTCGAGCAGCGAGGCCTGAGTGTTGTTCCAGGGGACAGTCAGACCGCTGCGGGCGAAGGAGACAGACGGTCCGGTACCGACGGACCCTGCGGGCTGGTGGGGCGCGGGAACGCTCGAGGAACCTTCAATTCCCGGGGTAAGGGAGGGCCCGGCGCCGAAGATCTCGGTGTGCACCCGGGACGGTTCCAGACCGGCGTCGACCAGGGCCGTGGTGAAGCCGTTCATGAAGCCCACGGGCCCGCACAGGTAGGCGTCGGCGTCGGTCGGCAGGCCGAGACCGACGATGCGATCGGGCGAGAGTCGGCCAGCCATTGTGTAGTCCACGCCCTGACGGTCGGCGTCATTCGGTTTGCTGTAGTAGATGGCCGATCGGGCGTTCGCGAGTTCTTCGATCAGGCCGCGGCTCTCCTGAGCAAAGGGATGCTCGGTACCGTTACGGGCTGCGTGCAGCCACCACACCTCCCGCGTGGAACGGTCGCGTGCCAGCGCGTGGAGCATGGCCAGCAGGGGAGTCACCCCCACTCCGGCGGACAACAGCACCACCGGGTTGCTGCCCTTGGACAGGCAGAACGATCCGCGGGGCGCGGCGGCATCGAGGCTGTCGCCGACTCGGACGCGGGTGCGCAACCGGTTACTGGCCGCTCCGTACGGTTCCACCTTGACGCTGATCCGGTACATGCCTGCTCTGGGCTCGCCGGACAACGAGTAGCTGCGGATCAGAGGCGGCACGTCTGCCTCGAGCGGGACCTTCACGGTAAGGAACTGACCGGGCGAGGCAGCCGGCAGCGCTGAACCGTCGGCTGAGGTGAGGGACAGGGAGAACACACTCGGACTTTCGGGCTGAATGTGCGTGACGGTCAGGGGGCGGAACCCTCGCCAGCCGGGCGGCGGGGCGCCGGCCGCTGCAGTGAGCCCGGCGCTGCCCGAGGAGCGATCAGTGTCTCCGTCGGCCTGGTCCAGGAGCGTGTGCATGGACCCCTGCCATCCCGGGCTGAGTGCTGGGATGCGCAATGCCCGCTCGACCTGCGCACGGGTGTGTCCCGGTAGGTAGAGCACCCCGTCGATCTCCTCAACGGTCATCGCCTCCACACCGGTGGATACCTTGACAATCTCCTGCCCGGCTTCTACCTCACCCTCCTCGAGCACCCGCATGTAGAAGCCCGGGCGGCGACGGGACACCATCAGCGCCGCCATCTGCGGCTCCCCCATGCGCAGGCCCACCCGGTAGCACGTCACCCGAGGCTGTGTGACCTCGAAGAGCGCGTCGCCGATGCGGTATCGGTCCCCGATGCAAACCTCATCGTCCGCAAGGCCATCCACGGTGAAATTCTCACCGAACTCGCCCGGCCGCAAGTTCCTGCGTCCCAGCTCCATTTCCCAGAACCGGTAGGAGTCTGCCTGGTACACCAGTACTGCCCGCTGCTCGCCGCCGTGCCCGCCCAGATCGCCCTGGCCATCTCCGTCGATATTGAGGCGCCTCACCATCCGCGGCCCGGTGACGGTCTGCTTGTACACGCCGGTGTACACCGTCTTTCCGTGCCAGGGCACGTCGTGCGGCATTCCGACGTTCACTGCCATCAACGTAGCCACCACGTCACCTCTCGTGCGTGGCCTCCCCCGCCAGAGAGCTCGCCTCCGTCACAGAAGCTGTCGAGCGTCTCAGGAGCTCGCGCTCACAAGGGTCTCAGGGAACGACCAGGTCGGTGTCCTCATGGAGGTGCAACCGGACCAGGCCAGCCTCGGCCGCTTCTTTCATGATATGGCTACATCGGTTTCACAGGCTCCCCGGCAATGGGGGCCCCGAGCAACGTTGGACACCGTTCAGCGCGATCGTTCTTGCGATTCCCTAGACCCCGCACCGTGTCGCCCTCGTCGTCCGGGGAGCCCTCGGGAAGCTTGATGCCGCGCGAGGCGAGGAAGCTGCGCACACCGTCCACCCTCCAGGAGAACGTCGCTGGGTGGGCAGAGGGTCTAACAGATGAGCCAGGTCGGCCGGATCCCCAAGACGCTGGTCTGGGACCGGGAAGCGGCGATCGGCGGCAGCGGGAAACTCACCGTTCCGGCGGCGGCGTTCGCCGGAACTCTGGCCACCAGGATCAAGCTCGCGCCGCCCCGCGACCCTGAATACAAGGGGATGGTCGAGCGGAGCAACGGCTACCTGGAGACCTCGTTCCTGCCCGGCCGGCAGTTCGCCTCCCCGGCGGACTTCAACCAGGAGCTCGAGGACTGGCTGATCAAGGCGAACTCGCGCACGGTCCGCTCGATCCAGGGCCGCCCGGTCGACCTGTTGGAGCGGGACTACCTGTCGATGACGCCGCTGCCGCCCCTGGAGCCGCCGACCGGCCTGAGCTCGAGGATCTGGCTCGCCCGTGACTACTACGTCCGGGTCGACACCGGCGACTACTCGGTCGACCCGCAGGTCATCGGCCGGTTCATCGACGTCACCGCCTCCCTCGAGGAGGTGGTGGTGTTCTGCGACGGCCAGGTCGTCGCCCGCCACGAACGGTCCTGGGCGAAGCAGGCGGTGGTCACCGATCCCGCCCATGCCGCCACGGCCACGCGGATGCGCCAGGACCTGGCCGCGGACCACGACGCCAGACATCGACCCGCCGGCACACCGACGGCCATGCCGTCGCCCTTCGGGCCCTGCCCGACTACGACGCCCTGTTCGGCGTCGACTTCGATCAGCCGCCAACGAAAGCAGAGTGACACGTGAGCTCCACCGCCATCACCACGGCGACGAAGGACGGCCTGCCGTCCATGATCGCCTACCTGACCCGGGTCCTGAAGACCTCGAGGATCGGGGCCTGCTGGGAGGACCTGGCCGCCCAGGCCCGCGATGAGAACTGGTCCCACGAGGATTATCTGGCGGCCCTGCTGCAGCGGCAGGTCGCCGACCGGGAGTCAAAGGGCACCGTGATGCGGATCCGCACCGCCCACTTTCCTCAGGTCAAGACCCTGGAGGACTTCAACGCACGAATCTGATCCATTTCGGGCCCTTAAACCCGTGTGGGCGTGTTGGCCGCGGCCGTTGCGGTGCAGGCTGGTCGGGAGGGGCCGCCCGGAACGCTGTACGCCCCGGGCAGTCCGAGATGAGTCCAGGCAGCGACTTCTGGATGAGCCCGCAGTTCTTGGCCTTCTCAGGCCGCACTCGCCGGATTCGCCGATCCGGCGACTCGAAGGTATTCGGCGTTGATGCGCTGTGCTTCTTCGAGCTGGTCCTCGAGGATGATGATGCGGCAGGCGGCCTCGATCGGTGTGCCCTGGTCGACGAGTTCCCGGGCGCGGGCGGCGATGCGCAGCTGGTAGCGGGAGTAGCGGCGGTGGCCGCCCGCGGAGCGCAGCGGTGTGATCAGGCGGGCTTCGCCGAGGGCGCGCAGGAAGCCCTGGGTGGTGCCGAGCATCTCGGCGGCCCGGCCCATCGTGTAGGCGGGGAAGTTGTCGTCGTCGAGCCGGCCGAACGAGTCGTCTGCTGTCATTGCACCTCTCTGTGGAACGCGTGGAGGGGCCCTGGCGCTCGTCGCGCCAGGGCCCCGAAGGAACTGCTACACCATCTGCCGGCCCTGGTACTGCGCCGGCCTTCTGTGTCCGCACGCCCGCCCGGAAGAGGACGGGGAATGCGGGGATCGCGGTTGCTCGACCGGAGACCACCTCACTATCGATGTCCTGCGGTACCCGGGCTCAGCAATTCCGCCCGGGCGATCCTGATGGCGCTCGGCCCCTCCGTTCTTTCCCTCTGGGATCAACTAACTGCTGGTACTGCTGTACTGCGTACTGCTGGTGATGCGACCTGCTCGGTGACCTGTGACAGCGTCACTCTTCGGCAGCCAGCCCCGTCGCCCGTCCTGCGACTACTGCTCTGGCTTAGAACCCCACTACCGAACCTCCCGGTGCGCGCGCCCGCAGCCGACGCCTTCACCGAGGAACCACTTGCTGACTCCACTGCTGAGTACTGCGAACTGCTCTAACGAGTAATGCACTTGCTTCAATTGCGGTCCTGCTCACGGCGGCCCCTGATCACTGCGGGCCACCCGGTGCGGTCGTCAGCCCCGTCGCCGTCCTGCAACAACCCTGGCTTCGGAACTCCACCACCGCACCGTCCTACACATTCCAACTGCGTGCACTGCTGCCCGGCAGTTCGTGTCTGCCAGGCCCTGCTGATCTCGGCTACGAGAGAAACCATAGCCAGGCGATCTCCCAATGTCTACTCCAGCCAGCATAGATTTTTGTGGGTCCAACCGGGAGGTAGTCGCCCTCGGCGGCGACGGAGGCTGACACCCGTCACAGCCAGCGTGAGCGGGCGAAAGGCCAGGGGCATGTGCAGCGGGCAGGAAAGTGCCGTCGCGCGATCAAAGGCCCTGGGGACCCTAACGAAGATCGTCAATGCCTCAACCACCCGCTCACCTGCCGGCCGGTGAGGATCTCGGCAGGCGGGCCTGCACGTGTCGCACGGACGGGGCGTACGGCCGCGGAGTCCGGGGCGGACATTGACGACTATTCAGGGGCTTTGTGGTGCAATGACACTTGCCCGGCACCGGGTCCTGACGCCGCCCCTCGCCCACTCGGCTAGAGCCCTGAGCGTTGGCGGGCAGTAAAGAGCAGGGAGTCACCGTGACCGTATGCGGGCCTGACGAAGAAGGCAGGCCGACCCCTCGTCTTCCCGACAGCAGGGGTGGGCGGGGCAGCGCGATGACTTTGGCGGGGGCGCTGGCGGCGGCGGAGGCCGCGGCGCCGGTGGAGTCCCTTGACGTGGTCGCTCGGATACTCAAGGAGCACCTCGGGGCCGCTTCGGTGTCGTTCCTGATCACCGACTTCACCGGCGGCTCGGTCGTACGGCTGGGGGCGGCGGGCAGCGTCGAGACCGACGAGCCCGCGCGGCGCATCACGCTGCGGGGAACCCTCTACGACGACGTGATCCGCACCCAGCGGCCGAGCGTGGAGGACATGGGCGAGGGCGGTCTGGTGCGGCTCGTCGCCCCGGTGACCAACCGCGGGGACGCCATCGGGCTCCTGGAACTGTTCCTGCCCGCGGCACCGGACGCGGAGGCGATGCAAGAGGTCAGCGAGACCGCGCACGCCCTGGCGTACATCGTCATCGCGAACCGGTCCTTCACCGACGTGTACCAGTGGGGGCGCCGCACCGCCCCCTTGAGCCTGGCCGCCGAGATCCAGCACCGGCTGCTCCCGGCGTCGTTGGCGTGTGAGGCGGCGCAGTTCGCGGTGGCCGGGGCGCTGGAGCCGGCCGACCACGTCGGGGGCGACACCTTCGACTACGTGGTCGACCGGGACACGGTCCAGCTCTCCGTCACCGATGCCATGGGCCACGATGTCGATGCCGCGTTGCTCGCAACTCTCCTGGTGGGTGCCCTGCGCCGGGCACGGCGGGCCGGCGCCAACCTCGCCGAACAGGGCCGTCAGGCCGATCAGGCCGTGCACGAGCACGGCCGCCAGGGCTACGTCACCGGGCAGCTCCTGCGGATCAGCCTGCGCGACGGTACCACCGAGTTCGTCAACGCCGGGCACCCCTGGCCGCTGAGGATGCGGGACGGACAGGTGCAGGAGATCACTCCGAAGGTCGACATGCCGTTCGGCTTCCACGCACCGCGCAGCTACCGGGTCCAGTCGCTGGACCTGCGGCCGGGCGACCGGCTGGTGATGCTGACCGACGGCATGCTGGACCGCAACGCCCACACCCTTGATCTGCCGGACCTGATCGTCCGCACTCGCGCGCTGCATCCCCGCGAGGCCGCCCGCGCCCTCATCGCCGCGGTCGTCGAGGCCAACCACGGTCACTTGCAGGACGACGCGACCGTCATGTGCCTGGACTGGCACGGCATCGGCCACTCCCATCGGGACGCCGACACCGGCGCCGACCTTGCCGACGCCTCCGCCCCCTCACCTCCGGAGGGGACTACCTGCGGAGAATGACCCGAGACCGCTCCGCTACCCCGCTTCGGCTGGGCCCGTGTAGGCAGGCGAAGCGGAGGAGCGGACGGCTCTCGCGTGCAGTGTGATGCCTCGGCTGCCGTCCGACCCGTCGCGCCCTGGCACGCAGCAACGTGCGTGCCCGGCGGCGCGGGCCATACGTTGTCGCGGTCAGTAGACGGCGAGGGAGATGGCGATGTAGTGCGCCGTGAAGGCAGCCACGGTCAGGGCGTGGAACACCTCGTGGAAGCCGAACCACCGCGGCGAGGGGTCGGGGCGCTGCAGACCATAGACGACCGCGCCCGCACTGTAGAGAAGACCGCCGGCCACCACCAGGGCGAGTACGGCCACTCCGCCGGTGTGCAGGAAGTCGGGCAGGTAGCGCACCGGTGCCCATCCCAGGGCGAGGTAGCACGGGGTGTAGAGCCAGCGCGGGGCTCCGACCCACAGGACCCGGAAGGCGATGCCGGCCAATGCGCCCGCCCACACGATCCACAGCAGCACGGACCGCCGGCTGGGCGGGAGAAGGACCACCGCAAGGGGCGTGCAGGTACCGGCGATGATCAGGAAGATGTTGGCGTGGTCGAGACGCCGCAGGATCGCCTCGCCGCGCGGCCCCCAGGTGCCACGGTGGTAGATGGCGCTCGTGGCGAACAGCAGCCAGGCGGTGACCGAGTACACGGCGCAGGCCACGGCTGCCCGCGGGGTGCGGGCCAGGCAGATGAGCACGATGCCGGCGATCAGTGAGGCGGGAACCATTCCTGCATGGAGCCAGCCCCGCAGCCTCGGCTTGATCGGTTCGGCCAAGTCGGCCGCCCGCTCCACCAGAGCGGCAACCGAATGCGCGCCCTCCCCTGCATCGTCACCGTGTGATGCGCAGGGCTGCCCGTCTTCATGGTGTTCTCCACGCACTGCGGCGGCGTACGTGCATTCGGCTTCCGCAGCTTCGTGCGACACGGCTTCTCGTCCTCCCTCGGACTCCCGGGCATCACCGGTGATCATGCGGCCATGTTAAAAGACCGCACCCGGACAGTTTTCCGCAAGGTCGGTCTCAAGCAGGCAGGCCGCGTCGGCAGAAATGGGCCACTTCGCCGTCGCGTGAACTCCGGCCCGTTACTGCTGGCGCCCATTGACCCCGAAGCGGAGTAGATCAGCTCCCCATGGGAACGATGAGAGCTCCCGAGCGGGTATCTCCGCTCCCCTGCGCGCAAGGATCGCCGATGCTTCCTGAGGTCCGCCCCCACCTGTCCGACCCCCTCGCCGACCAGTTGGAACACCACCTGGGTCTGGCTCGGCAACGGGAAGCCGGCGATCTCGATGTGCAGTGCGTCGCCGGCATCGCCGTCGTCGCAGCTGCCCACTCCGACGGGTATGCGGCCACCGGCCATCTCCTGGGGTTGCTGGCCGCGCTGCCTGCCCCCACCGAGATGGGAGAACGCTTCTGGTCAGAGCTGTGGAGGTCTTCGGGCACCGCGTACCTCCTGCCCGCCAACATCAAGGCTTCGGTGCTGCGTTCCCTGGCGGGAGAAGGAATTGAGCTGGCCCGACACATCCTGTCGGCTGTCGATGAGATGACCCCGCCCCAGCGCGTCGCAGCCGGGGAGGTAATCGGTCAGGCCCTCGCCGAGTCCGACCATTTTCCCGACCTCAAGACACAGGTCATCGGAGAACTATGGCTCCGTGACCTCGAACTCACCGCCTGGCGCGTCCTGCACGCAGACCGCAGGTTCGACGATCCGACAGGACGCAAAGCATTCCTCGACGCCTGGAGCAGGGCCTGAGAGGCTGTTGCCTTTCCGGGCTTGAGGACTGCGTTTCCGCTGGTCGGACATGGGATCGGTGATCCCGTGGGAGTTGTGGCCTGTCGTGCTGTCGCTGCCCGGGAGGTCGTGGATGCCGTCGGTGGTTGGGCTATTGGAACAGCGTGAGCTGGGTGCTCGTCGTCGTGATAACGAGCTGCGGGAAGAAGCCGACCGTGTCCAGGCCGAGTTGGCCGTGGCCGAGCGGGAATGGAAAGAGTGGGCCATCGCCTGCTCACGGGTCGGCGAGGTGCTGGCCCCCGTGGATGAGAGCGGGCAGGACCCCACCCGAGCCGAGGGGACCGCGCCGGCCGCCGGGGAGCAGACCGGAAAGATGCCGCAGCTGCCGGAGGCAAGACGAAGTCGCAGGTTCCGATGTGGCCTGTGGGGCTGCCCTGGTCGGTGCTGTCAGTGGACTACCAGCGCATCCTGCAGGCGCTCGCGGACCGGGCCCGTCTCCATCAAGGACCGCTGACCTGCCAGGAGATGGCTGCGGCGTTTGGCATGGCCGTGGTGCCGGCACGGGTGGACGCATTGCGGTCGAAGGCGAAACGCCTGGTCGCGCGGGGCTGGTTGGCCGAGCAGCAGCCCCGGGCCGCTTTACCCTCACCCAGAGTGTGACCGGGCAAGGCGGCGCGTCATGAACAGGATCATCGACCAGTAGACCATCGCTTCGGCGCTGGTGGTGCGGCGCTCGAAGTCGCGCACCAGGCGGCGGGTGCGCATCAGGTGGGCGAAGAACCGCTCGACGATCCACCGCTTGTGCAGCACCACGAACCCCTTCTGGCCGTCGCTGCGTTTGACGATCGCCAGCACCAGCGCGAACACGGCCAGGCAGAACTCGATCAGACTACCGGTGTAGCCGCCGTCGGCCCAGATCAGGGCGAGCCGGTGGTGCGCGCAGGTCACCTGCCCGAGCAGGACCCGTGCGGCGACGCGATCGCCGGTGTCCGCGGCGGTGACCATCACACCCAGCAGCAGGCCGAGCGTGTCGACCACGACGTGCCGCTTGCGCCCGTTGACCAGCTTCCCGCCGTCGAACCCACGGCTTTCGGAGCCGGCGACGGCGTCCGCCTTGACCGACTGCGAGTCGATCACCCGGCCGTCGGCTCCGCGTCGCGGCCCAGCTTCTCGCGGACCCTGGCGCGCAGTCGGTCGTGGAACTCCCTGACCAGCACGTGGTCACGCCAGCGGCGGAAAAACGCGTATACCCGGTCCCATGGCGGGAAGTCCACCGGCATCGCCCACCACTTGATGCCATTGTCGACGAGATAGCGGATCGCATCGAGTATCGCGCCGTGGCAGTACGCCTCCGGCTGCCCACCCCGGCCGCGCATCCAGCCCGGCAGCAGCGGCCGCACCACCGCCCACTCCGCGTCCGCATATCCGAGGGATACCGCCGAACACGTTCCGGATGATCGGCTGCATTTCCGAGCCGGTGAGCAACACAATCACACGGCGGTGCAGCCGAGTTGAACTCCACCGGCGCAAGCACGTACAACTGCGGCAACAGGGTCTCCTGGATCTCGGTTGGCTTCGCAACCCTGAGCTACCGAGAGGCCCTGCCTTCATGCCCGTGACCAGCCGCGCTCACCCGATCGAGACTCCCGTTCGATGCACACGCCTCAAGATCGCAACGACAACAGCCACTGAGCTTCAGCGCTTGCCGTCGTGTCGGGTGAAGAGTTCCAGCAGCGCCCGGACGGGCAGGTGCGCCTCGGTTGGATGACGGAGGGTGCCGTCCGGGCAGACGTTGTAGCGCGTGCGCCGTCCGGCGCGCTCCCGGCGCAGGTAGCCGGCCTGTTCAAGGCCGGTGACGATGTTCTGAGCGGTGCGTTCGGTGATGTGGCAGGCCGCGGCGATGTCCCGCAGGCGGAGGGCAGGATCGCGGGCGACGACGATCAGTACGCGGGCGTAGCCGCTGAGGAAGCTCCACTTCCCGGTTTGTTCGATCACCATCTGCTCCGTTCTTCGATGTTGCCCAGCTGCGAACGTCCGCAGGGAATTCGGTTTCATCACCATCAGTGGCAGGCCGCGGATGTCGACCACTCGACCACGGTGGCGGCGGTTGATTGCCAGGGTCGGAGCCGTGAGAGTCCTTCCCACGGTCGAAGCCGCTATGCCTGCCTGCAAGTCACTGACCGTGCCCACCGCCCTGGCTCCTTTGCCCACCTGGCGGCGGATCCGTCCGGTCAGCACCTCCCGGATCTCTCTGACGACACCGGCCGCCGCCCAGCTGGCCATGAACCCCCGGACCGTCCGCCATCGGCACGCCCGATCTGAACGGCTGCAGCTTCGGCTGACCCGTGTTTGATCGCCTCGCCCACGCCACCGCTGTCACCGCCGGCCCTCATACGCCCGTACCGTGAAACGCCCGCCTCCCCCGCTGTCTCCGCCGCTCAGAGAGCTGGATGGCAAGTAAATATAATCTGCCTCATGTCGAAGCCTGACGAGCTGCTCGTTGACGTCGCCGCCTTGGTGGAGTCCGGGCAGAGCAACCAGATGTCCCTGACCGTGGTCACCGGTGGTGCTGTCATCACCGGTCGGCTGGCTCCCGAAGCAGTGTGGCGGCAGAGGGTGTCGGACGTGCTGACGGATTCCGCCCGCTTGGGAGAGTTCTCCGCCGTCTTCGACACCCCTACGATGAAAGACGGGCCGCCCACGCATCTGCACTTCCATGTCGCCCGGATCCTGCAGGGCACGGTGGGGATCCCGGAGACGGGCGGGATGTACCGGGTGGCGATCGATGACGTCAGCGCCTGGTCCATGGGCGACTTCAGCTATTCCGACCACTGAGCAACCACTGCGACCGGAACCCCGTTGCAAGCAGTGTGGGCCCGACCGGCACGTGCCGGTCGGGCCCACACTGCTGTTCAGGCGTCGGCTTCGTGCCTGTTTCCCTCGGTCAGACGGACACGGGAGTGCCGAGCATCGCGGAAGCTTGCTGGAGCGAGCTGAGGATGCGTACGGGTGCGGCCTCGGGGAGAGTGCGGCAGGTGAAGCCGAGCCGAGCCATGGCCCGGAGGACTTCGCCGGCGCTGAAATCACGGCGGTCCTGGCGGGTGATGACCTGGCCGACCTGCTTGACGGGGTAGTGGCGGCGGCCGATGATCACGGTTTCGCCGGCGACCGGTTCGGGCTTGATGCCCCTCATCGATTCCAGTACGCCGTTCTTGGTGAGCTCGAAGGGGAAGCGGGCGATGACGCAGCGCATGTGGCCTCACAGGGAGAAGGGGAGAACGATCCGACCAGGGCGAGGCGGCTCAGCGGGAGAGGGCGAGGACGCCCAGGGCGTTGCCTTGCCCGTCGACCACCGGCAGGGCAACGACCCGGCGGGAGCGCATCGCGTGCTCGGCTTCGGCCATCGTGGTCACGGGTGAGGCGATCGACCCGTGGTCGCCGAGGAGGTCGCGCAGGCGGACGCGGTCCGTGTAGGCGGAGCCTTCGCGGATGGCGGTGAGTTCGGTCCGGGTGACCAGGCCGGTGCACTGGCCGTCCTGGTCGCAGACGACCAGCCGGTCAGTGCGGGCGGCGGCCATGACGGACAGCGCAACCTCGACGCTCATGTCGTCACAGACCTGTGGTCCGGCCGCGTCCATGACCTCAGCCACCGTCTTGTGCACGGGGCCGGCGCTCGCCGGGCGGGGCTGCATCTGAACCAGCGTCACAAGGTGCCTCCTGCAGAGATGGGTCAGCTTCCTGATCACGAAGGTTCTAGGCCGCCGCGTCGAAGACGGTCTGGGGTACGGGCGCGCGCCGGGTTGTCGAAGAGGGGCGGCGCCGGCCTCGGGAGGTGGCGCTGCGCTTGGGGCGTTCGGACACCGGTGCGGTGATGACGACCGGGATGCCGGAGGGGGCCTGGGCGCCGGTGATCCGGTGCAGGGCCTCGTCGCCCGAGTGGATCTGGGTGGTCTGCGGCCGGATCCCGGCGTCCGACATGAGGCGGACCATGTCGCGGCGCTGGTTCGGTGTGACGAGGGTGACGACGCTGCCGGACTCGCCGGCGCGGGCGGTGCGGCCGCCGCGGTGGAGGTAGTCCTTGTGGTCGGTCGGCGGGTCGACGTTGACGACGAGGTCGAGGTTGTCGACGTGGATGCCGCGCGCCGCGACGTTGGTCGCTACCAGCACGCTGACGTGCCCCGTCTTGAACTGCGCCAGGGTGCGGGTGCGCTGCGGCTGGGACTTGCCGCCGTGCAGCGCGGCGGCGCGTACCCCGCTGTTGAGGAGGTCCTGGGTCAGCCGGTCGACGGCGTGCTTGGTGTCCAGGAACATGATCACCCGACCGTCGCGGGCGGCGATCTCGGTCGTGGCGGCGTGCTTGTCGGCGCCGTGGACGTGCAGGACGTGGTGCTCCATCGTCGTGACCGCACCGGCCGAGGGGTCGACCGAGTGCACGACGGGGTCGGTCAGATAGCGGCGCACCAGCAGGTCGACGTTGCGGTCCAAGGTGGCGGAGAACAGCATCCGCTGCCCTCCGGACGCACCTGGTCGAGCAGCGCGGTGACCTGCGGCATGAATCCCATGTCGGCCATCTGGTCGGCCTCGTCCAGCACCGTGACGCCCACCTGGTTCAGCCGGCAGTCGCCACGGTCGATGAGGTCCTTGAGCCGGCCAGGGGTCGCGACGACGATCTCGGCTCCGCCTCGCAGCGCGCCGGCCTGCTTGCCGATCGACATCCCACCCACCACCGTGGCCAGCCGCAGCCTGACGGAGCGGGCGTACGGAGTGAGCGCGTCGGTCACCTGCTGCGCCAGCTCACGCGTCGGTACGAGGATCAGCCCCAGCGGCTGGCGGGGCTCAGCACGCTGTCCCGCGGTGCGGGCGAGCAGGGCGAGGCCGAAGGCGAGGGTCTTGCCGGAACCGGTACGTCCGCGGCCCAGGACGTCGCGGCCCGCCAGGGTGTTCGGCAGCGTCGCACCCTGGATCGGGAACGGCGCGGTCACGCCCTGCCTGCCGAGTTCGGCCAGCAGCTGCTCGGGCATGGAGAGATCGGCGAAGCCCTCAACTGCGGGCAGGGCGGGGGTGATCGTCTTGGGGAGCGCGAACTCACCCTGCACAGCGGGCCGGCGGCCGTATCCGCTGGAACGGCGCACTGCCGGTGAGCCGAAGCGGCTGCCGCCCCTTCCCGCGTCGGCACTGCCATTCCGGGTACGGGGAGAGCGGTCGTTCGTACGTGTGCGGTTCATGCGGAACCTTCCTCGATGCGGCGCATATCAAGGAATTCCCGCAAGCGATGAGCAGCACGGAATTACAAGTATGGACCGATGTCAAAGCAAATCCAGCCGACGGCAATCCGGGGCTGGCGTAAATGCTGAAATGAGTGACGCAGTGCGGACGTGAAACCCGGGCGTCAACTGCGGTGTAGCTCTCCAGGATGCGCCTGCATCGTGCAGGAGGAGCCGCACCAGATTGCGGATCCCTCCGAGCGGTCCCGCAGGTGAAACCACTGCGGAAAATGCGTGCAGCTGGGGCCCGCACCCCGAAGGATGCGGGCCCCAGCTACAAGTTTGTCAGGCCGGAACGATGTTCTCGGCCGTCAGGCCCTTCTGGCCCTGCGCGATGTCGAAGTTCACCTTCTGGCCTTCGAGCAGCTCACGGAAGCCCTGGGCGGCGATGTTCGAGAAGTGGGCGAACACGTCAGCGCCGCCACCGTCCTGCTCGATGAAGCCGAAACCCTTTTCGGCGTTGAACCACTTCACGGTACCAGCAGCCATGTCATGTCTCCTTTGGGGCAGTACACCGACGTCCGCAATGTGCGAGCACCGTGTCGCCGCGATGATTACCCCACCGGAAAATGACCGGAAATACAAAAGCGCTCTCCCGGCAAGAGCCGGGTGGGAGCACTTGAAGTTTCGGGAACCACAACTGCAACTGAGATGGACAGTAGCACGCCGCAACGGCCCGCGTCGGTTAAGTAATTCCACTCCACTCGTTGCGACAAAAACTCTCGCCGCATCGTCCGTCAAACTCTCACGGCGTGGTCCGTCAAACTCTCACCTCAAGAACACAGATATTGACTCACTCGCGGTGCAACGTTCCAGAAAACGGAACACACCAGGGCCGCCAGGGCGCTATGACGTGCACGGCTGTCCGCAGGATCTCACTCAACGGCGACCAAGAGCAGCCAACAGCATGAGGTGGACCCGCGCTGATGCCGTGTCCAGAGCAGTAGTCGAGTTTTCGGTCCGGTGCGGGCACTCCACCGTGGATCGTGTCGGGCAAACTGCGCCCTCCGGCAGTGCCGTGCGCTCAAAGGCTCCGCTTCCCCGGACATGGCAACCTACTTCGGTGTTCGTTCGCCGTCTGCCCGACGGGCGCCGCATTCCTGACGACATGCGGGGAGAGTCCGACCGCTGGCTGGGAGCGAGGCACCTTGTCTGGCCTCAGGAAGTTGGGGCACGACGAAGCGTGGGGTAGCAGGGAAGGACCGTGTCGAGACCAACATTGAACAACCCGCTGAACCGCTGCCGTCAAGACCGCCAGCGGGGTCCTGCCGCCGGCGGACGCTGCCTCGCGTCACGCGGCGGCCAGGCACCGATGGCGCTGGAGTCCATGAAGGCGAGCCCACTAGGTCGGGGACCGTCCGCGACGCACTGGTGCCGTCTACGCGGAGGGCCTGCCGCAGGAGGTCCGAGACGTTCCGACGGGCCCCACTTCTCGTAGCCCGGACCAGCCCCCTGGGCGAAAGCTGGGTGCGCCGGGTCCGCTGTCAAATCACCTGGCATGCATTCGTCGAACTCGGGTACGCCGTCTGTTGCCGCCGCACAAGCGGCCGGTGACGCGCAAGCTGAGTCGCACAGGAGGGGCCTGACATGACAGTGACGAAGACGGCAGAGGCACGGACCGTGGTGCTTCCCGAGATTGCGGACCCGTCGAAGGTCGCCCCCAAGGACGCCCGGCAGTTGTCCAGGCTGTTCTTCGACCAGCTCGCCGTGCTCGAAGAGGGCACACCCGAGTACCAGTACGCGCGCAACACCCTCATCGAGATGAACATGTCCCTCGTTCAGTACGCGGCCGGGCGCTTCCGCAGCCGGGGCCAGGACGAGATGGAGGACATCGTCCAGGTCGGCACGATCGGGCTGATCAAGGCGATCGACCGGTTCGAGCTGTCCCGCGAGGTCGAGTTCACCTCCTTCGCGGTCCCCTACATCGTCGGTGAGATCAAGCGCTTCTTCCGCGACACCTCCTGGGCGGTCCATGTCCCCCGCCGTCTACAGGAAGCCCGTATCCAGCTCGCCAAAGCCACCGAGGAACTCCGCAGCCGGCTGGGGCGCATGCCCACCGTCAGGGAACTCTCGCAGCTGATGTGCCTGAGCGAGGAGGAAGTCAACGAAGCGCGTCTGGCTTCCAACGGCTACAACTCCTCCTCCCTCGACGCCACCATCAGCTCCAGCGAGGACGGCGAAGCGGCGCTGGCCGACTTCATCGGCATCGATGACCGCGCTCTCGAACTCGTCGAGGACTTCAACGCCCTCGCCCCGATGATCGCCGAACTCGATGACCGCGAGCGGCGCATCATCCACATGCGGTTCGTCGAGGAACTCACCCAGGCCCAGATCGGCGAACGCCTCGGCGTCTCCCAGATGCACGTCTCGCGCCTGCTCAATCGCACCCTCGCCAAGCTCCGCGAAGGCATGCTCACCACCAGCTGACCGCAGCGGCCCGCAGCGAACCGGTGGTGTTTCCCTCCCCCCAGGGAGGGAAACACCACCGGTTCGCGTCACGGCGTGTCGGTGAGGGCGCCTTCCTCTACCTTCCCGTGTGGATTTCTCGGCGGACAAATCTGGGTGATCCGTGTACCCGAATGCTGGGTCCGGGCTGAGTCTCGTGGCGTCGGCGCGGGTGGGGAGTCCTCGGGGACAAGGCGGAGCACAGGCTGGTCGAACAGTGCTTGCTGCAGTGCGGCAAGACCTTCGGTCAGTGCGGTGCGCTGGTGGCTGGGCATGCTGTCGAGGGCCTGGAGGAGAAGTTGGTCGCGCCGTTCACAAACCTGGGCCAGGTGCATACGTCCGGCGGGAGCCACGCACAGCATGACTTCGCGGCGGCTGCCGGGGCACGGCCATCGTTCGACCAAGAACGAGGGCCTGGAGGCGGTCGATCAAGCGGCAGACCGATGGCGGCGACGCGCGCCCAGGAGCCGGGTGAGCGCCCGCATGCAGATCCCGCTCTCGCGGTCGGCGATGTACATCACGCGCAGTTGGGAGACAGAGACACACGGAGGCGAGCCGTCGTTGCGGTCTTGTCCCCCATGACGTCGAGGAGTTCGGAGATGCTGCCGGCCTGGCTGGCCGCGGCGCGGACAGGGTCGAAACGGGGGCCGACGCGCTCGGTCATGCGTTTTCCCTCCGCGGCACCTGGTTCCTGATCCGGGTCATGCACGCGTGGTCGGACGGCGCCAGAGTCCGATCCGGCCGGACGAGTCCCTTGGTCGTCGGCATGGCCAACGAGCGTGCCGCGCTCTTTCGTATGACGATATGCCAGCCCTTGGGGTTCGGTCAGAGCGCCGGCTCCTGATGTGTGTGCCTGCCGAACGCGCTTCTCCAGCTCCACGGGTGCCCGAGCAGGGCATCCGTACCACCGTCATACCAGGACGACGTTCAGTCGTGGTCGTCACCGGCCTGGCGCAGTTGGTCGGCGTGGTGGGTGATGGTGGCGATACGGGCTGCGAGGTCGGGGTGGGTGGCCTCGAGGTGTGTGTGGGTGTCTGCGAGTGGATCGATGAGGTGGGCGGCGTCGTTGTCGGCTAGGGCGTTTGCGAGCCGGGCCAGCGGCATGCGGGCACGAGCTGGGAGGTCCGTGAGCGCGGAAACCTGGCCGGCGAGCTGGCGTAGTTCGGCGGCGTTGGCCCGGGCCCAGGTGGTAATCGTGCGGTCGGCGGCCCGACGGTTGCGGGTGGCCTGTACGCGCTGTTCGCCGGTGGTGCCCGGTGTGCCGGGGCGTACACGCAGGTAGCGGCGCTCGGCGGCCTGGCGGCTGGCGACGCCCAGCGGGTGGGCGAGGTCCGCCCAGCTGGAGCCTGCGGCCCGGGCTGCCTCGATCAGTCCAGGTTCCCATCCTGCTAGTTCGTCGCGTAGCTCACGCAAAAGAAGGAGCGCGGCCAAGGCCTGGTCCGCACTGGCCTGTCCGTCCTGGGGGTGCGCTGGAAACTGCGGGTTCTGGGCGGTGCGGACGGCCTCTCTGATCGTGTTCAGGGCTGTCGCGGCGGCAACGAACGAGGCAGCAGCAGGGTCCTGCTGCTGGGGGGAAGCGGTCATGAAGATCCTCTCTGACGTCACCCTTTCGATGACGCCTTCAGTTGTCATCGTTTGGATGACATGTTACAACGGTGTCAGACCAAGCGCATTGGCAGTTCCTGCCAGACCTTTGGAGGTGTTTTCGCGATGTTGATGCGCACTGACCCCTTCCGCGAACTCGACCGTCTCGCTCAGCAGCTGACGGGCGGGGCCGGCACCTGGACGAGGCCCTCGACCATGCCGATGGACGCCTACCGCGAAGGCGAGGAGTACGTGATCGCCCTCGATCTGCCCGGCGTCGCGAAGGACGCGATCGATATCGATGTCGAGCGGAACATGCTCACCGTCAAGGCCGAGCGGCGCCCGGTCGCGAAGGCCGACGACGTACAGCTGGAGCTCTCCGAGCGGCCCCTGGGCGTCTTCTCCCGCCAGCTGGTCCTGGCCGACACCCTGGACACCGAGCGCATCACGGCCGACTACGAAGCAGGGGTACTGACGCTGCGGATCCCCATCGCCGAACGCGCCAAGCCCCGCAAGATCGCAATCGGCCGGGAGTCCGACCGTAAGCAACTCGGCGGCTGAGGAGCCGGTTCCCCAGCCGCGCCCACGGCGGAGGACGGACGTCGATCTGCCTCTCTGGTCCCGTCCTCCGCCCCCGCGTCCGTCACACAACGACGTGAAGAGGCAGTGGTAGCCATGCGATGGGAAGCATTCCTCGACCACGTTCAAGAACGCGGCGAGTACACCACACCCCAGGAAGCCGAACGGGCCGCGCGTACCGTTCTGGCGTTGCTGGGCGCGCATCTGGTGGGCGAGGTCCGGGCCGAGCTGGCCGCCCGGCTCCCGGAGACCTTCGCCCTGGTTCTTCTCAACCCGCTGCAGACAGCCGAACCGCTCCCGCCGGAGCGGTTCCTGCGAGCGACTGCGGCGTGGATCGAGGGAGCCACCGAACAGACCGCGGCCTGGGATGTCAGCGCCGTACTGAGCGTGGCCGCCGACGCGGCGGGCGAGGAACTCACCGGCCGCGTCCTGCTCCAGCTCCCCCCGGGCTACGACCTCCTCTTCGGCCGTCCCGAGCGCGCCTGAACCCAGGAATGCGTCACCCGCTCATCACATCGGCAGGGCCGACCGGCACCCATCCCGCCGGCCCTGCCCACCGTAGAAAACGCCGTCGCACGAGAAAGGCAACCACTCCCCCATGCTTCCGCTGCGTGAACCGGCCACTGCCCGACCGAGCATGACGTTTCGGCAGATGCTTGAAACAATCCGTTACGAAGGCGCATATCCCACCCGGGAGCGGGCCGAGGAAGTCACACGTGGCGTGCTGGAGGCCCTGGGCCGTCAGCTCACCGGCGACGAACGCGTCGACCTCGCCGCCTGCCTCCCCGCTGAGGCCGCCCTCGTCTTCACCAGCCAGATCCCCGACCTCCAACCGCTCACCGGCTGGAGCTTCGTCAAGGACCTCGCCACACACGCAGGTGTCACCCCCGCGGTCGCACGCTGGGACACCGGAGCCGTCCTCGCCGTCGTCGCCCACCTGGCGGGGCCTGGCCTCATGGACCGCATCCTCGGCCAGCTCCCGTCCGGATACGCGCTGCTGTTCGGCCGCGCCGAACTCACCCAGGCCGCCTGACAGTTCCGGGCGGGACCAGCCCCGCACCTACGGTCATCCCATTCACATGACCGTCCGCACAGGGACAACTGCGATGACTGAGGGCGCGGTAGGAACGGGAAGAGACTCTGCCGACGCCGGGGACCTGCCATCGGGCTGCTGTTTCTGCCCGGCCAATGCGCTGTCATGCAGCTGGCGGCCGCGTGAAGGCACCGGGGCATCATGCCCCGCTCACCTTTCCGATGACGCCAGCCATCACAAGAGCGCAGCCGATCAGACGTTGAAACGGGCTGCAGTCGAGGCCGAGCTGAGGACCACACCGAAAGACGGAGTTGCTGGTCCAAAGCGCGTCAGGTTGCGTCCGTCGGGTTCGCTGATCCGGCGGCGCGACGGTACTCGGCATTGATGCGCTGTGCCTCTTCGAGCTGGTCTTCGAGGATGACAATGCGGCAGGCAGCCTCGATGGGGGTTCCCTGGTCGACGAGTTCCCGGGCGCGGGCGGCGATGCGCAGCTGGTAGCGGGAGTAGCGGCGGTGGCCGCCCGCGGAGCGCAGCGGGGTGATCAGGCGGGCTTCGCCGATGGCGCGCAGGAAGCCCTGGGTGGTGCCGAGAATCTCGGCGGCCCGGCCCATCGTGTAGGCGGGGTAGTCGTCGTCATCGAGCCGGCCGAACGAATCGTCTGCTGTCATTGCACCTCTCTACGGAACGCGTCGAGGGGCCCTGGTGCCGTACTGGCACCAGGGCCCCGAAGGAACTTCTACACCATCTGCCGGCCCTGATAATGCGCCGGCCTTCTGTGTCCGCACGCCCGCCCGGGAGAGGACGGGGAATGCGGGGATCGCGGTTGCTCGACCGGAGACCACCTCACTATCGATGTCCTGCGGTACCCGGACTCAACAATCACGCCCGGGCGATCCTGATGGCGCTCGGCCCCTCCGTTCTTCCCTCTGGATCAATCACTACCAAACGGGAACTGCGTACTGCTGTTACTGCGAACTGCTTGCACTGCTGATGGCCTCCTACAGCGCCACTCCGGCAGCCAGCCCCGTCGCCCGTCCTGCATCTGCTCTGGCTTAGAACCCCACTGCCGAACCTCCCGATGCGCGCGCCCGCAGCCGACGCCTTCACCGAGGTACCGCTCACTGACTCCACTGCTGGGTACCGCGTACTTGCCGGTACTGCCACCGCATTACCTGCGGTCCTGCTCACGGCGGCCCCTGATCACTGCGGGCCACCCAGTCCGGTCGTCAGCCCCGTCGCCGTCCTGCAACAACTCTGGCTCCGAAACTCCACCACCGCACCGTCCTGCGCACTACTACCTGGCAGTTCATGTCTGCCGGGTCCTGCTGTCTTCCTGGCTACGAGAGAAACCATAACCAAGCCACAACCCAATGTCTACTCCGGCCACCATAGATTTCCGCATGGCTCGTGAGAAGGTAATCGAGCTCGAACGACACGGCCGCTCCCCGGCGCCGCAGAGGCGCAGCACAGGGAGCAGTGCCGGCCGCGCCGAGTTCAGGTCGCTCCCCTCACCAGCCGCCGCACCCCGCGGACGCGAGCCGGGACGGGCTGCCGCGCGCCGCCCACTGCGCCGGACGCCAATCCGGCCCTGCAGGATCTACGGCGACGTCACCGTCCCATCCCGACAGCGGAGAGAGAGTTCCGTGGCCAGCCAAGTCAGTCCCCAGATGTCAGCTGAGCTTTCTAGGCGGGCGGGCCACTATGCCGCCGCTGTCGCCGAGCGCCTCCTGGAAGCGGACCTGCCGGTGACCGGGATTCAGAGTTGCGGTCCCTGGCGCGACGCGGACGGCAAGTACCTTGATGTCGAGGCCGCCATCTCGTTCACGCAGGCATTCCAGGATCAGCATGGCGGGGGCGACTGCGGGCTGCACTGGGCGGCCACGTCCGGCTGGTGTCTGTACACCGCCGACAAGGAGGACCGGTACCTGTCCGGTGTCCGGTGGCCCGGGTCCGGCCTGCTTCCCGAGCCCCGGATCGTCACGGCCTTCGTCGACGCTTTCCGTCTCGACCCGGCCGGGGCAGGCACCAGCGAACAGCCCTCCTACCGTCAGGAGGGCCACGACATCCCCACGCTGCTGGACAGACTGGCCCCCTACCTTCCCGCCCAGCCCTACCTGTTCGAGGAACCCCAGATCCGCTTCGCCGACCTGCACAGACGCGCCTACGAGAACCGCGTGCGCCGGGCACTGGTCTCCCGCGCCTCCGACCCCCTGACCCACCTCTACCTCCGCCAGGGCGAGCTCACAGCCCTTTTGCACCTGCTCGAGTCCACCGAAAGTAGCAACCCCAGCGCCCTCAACAGGCTGCTGGCGGCCGACCTCGGCGCCCGCGCAGGCCGGCCCCCCGAAGCCGCGGAGACCCACAAGGGAGCCCTCCAGGAAGCGAACCACCGCCGACAAACACCTTGAGAGAGGCGGAGCGCAGTGGCAGAACGTGCCGGCCTGCGGCTCTCTGCGCCGCCCCGGCAGCTTCCCGCTCCACGCAATCCCGCTCGGCGTGACCGCGCGGGCGGAGCGGGGTCAGGTGCCAGGTCCGCGGGGCCTCGCCCCGCAGGCGCTCGGGGAAACATGCCGGGGTGGGAGTTCATCCCAGCCCACCCAACGACCAGACGGACCAACCGGTTTGCGGCCGGACAGCCCAACGGTGTCGCACCTCGCTGAGGGAGGACGGTGGCCGAGGTCGTCGCAGCGGACCAGGAAGGGTGTCCAAGAGGACGGACGGATCGTTTTGACGAACGTGACGGATGATCAATGGATGACCACCAGCCAGGACACACAGGCAGGCAGCGGTAAACGCAGAGCCGACGCCCGTCTCCCTGGACAAACCCGCCGAAGGCACCCCGCTCACGCCCGTGGCCAGACCCCAGCAGAAGCCCCGGACCAGGGCACACCCGTGTACACACAGCTCGCCAAGGAGTGGGCCGCCCGCGGCGCCACCGTCCCCTGCCGCCCCGACCCGCTGTGGCAGCGTCTGGCCTCTCCCGAACATCTCAGGCACGAGACAGAAAGCACCTTGCGCCAGCTACACCTGGAAGGGAATGCCCACCGCGCTGACCGCACACCCCAGCCAGCTCAACCGGAGGCACCCTCGGCGCCGGGGCAATGAGCTCTGCCGGAACGTCCCATACGGAAGTCCTCATAGGCGGCAACTGCGGTCGCCGCGTGGCACGCTGCCCGGCGCCGGCCGCAGCGGTTGCACGTCCCGGGACTCACCGCCGCCCACCTCAGGCCGCCGGGGTGCGCGGGTGTTCTCACGGCAGCATCCGAGCCCTACGCGGCATGCCCGTCGCGCCTTGGCATGCGTCGAGAAGCGCTCCTCGTCGCGAACGGTCTCGACGGCGAGCGCTGGGTCAGCGAGTACGTCTATCCGGCGCTCGCCCACGAGTGCAAGGCCGAGCTGCCCAGCGACGCTCAACTCAGGAGTCGATCAGCGCTTTGTTGACGGCGCCAAGGAAGTCGTCGAGATCCTTCGGCGTCCGGGACGTGACCAAGGTGTAGCCGTTTGCGCTGTCGCTCACGACGGCTTCGTCGACCCAGTTCTTGGCTCCTGCGTTGCGGACATCGGTGCGCACTGAGGGGTAGGAGGTCAGGGTCTTGTCGTTCAAGATGTCGGCTTCTACCAGGGCCCAGGGTCCATGGCAGATCGCAGCGATCGGACGTCCCGACGCCGCAAACGCCCTGATCACCTCAAGGGCCCTTGGTTGCAGGCGGAGTTGGTCGGCGTTGATCGTGCCGCCAGGGATCAGCAGCAGCTGGTATGCGCCAGGATGCAGCGTCTCGAGCGTGGTGGTGGGCTCCACCGTCTCGCCGGGGTCCCGATCGCCCACCAGCGTCTGAACGGGGCCTGGGGTCACGGCTGCGATGGTGACGTCCGCGCCGTCTTCCCGTAGTCGACGGACCGGCACCAGCAACTCGTCCTGCTCAACCCCGTAGTTGGTGACGAGTATCAGCACTCGGTGACCGTTGAGCGGCTTGTCAGACATGATGATGCACCTTTCTCCCGTCTCGAAGGCCGCGTGACAGGGGGCGGGCGCCGAATCGTCACTGCGTCCTTATGCTCCTGGTCCCCGGCACGTACCTGCTCCCCCTGGTCAGCTCTGTATGACTGCGCTCGCGCGGCGCGATCGCGCCTGGCGTGGCGCTCGTGTGACGGCTGTGACAAACCGATCCGGTCGTTACAGGTTCACGCCGCCCCTGTTGTCGATGTCACTGGCCAATGGCCTGTTTGGCGGCTTCCGTCTCGGTGGTGGCGTCGGCCGTTGTGAGGGTGCCACCTGCCGTCTCCAAGTGCGCCCGAACGAACCACTGGAACTGCTCCAGGTCACGCAATTGTTCGATCAGCAGGTCCTCAGTGACTGGGTCGACGTCCTCCACCGTCTTGATCGCGGTCCGCAGGTCCTGGATCACTCCGGTGTACACGAGATCGAGCGCGCCGAGGTGGGCGATGGCGTCGGCGCGGCCCACGCTGTAGTCGTCCCAGGTGCGCCCTTCGACCAGCGCGCCCGGAGTGCCGTGGGCGACGCCTCCCAGGGCAGCTAGACGCTCGGCGACGTCGTCGGCCATGTCGCGAACACGGTCGACCTGCGGGTCGAGCATTTCGTGCACGGAGATGAAGTGCGGGCCCACCACGTTCCAGTGGACATGCTTGAGCGTGAGGTGGAGATCGTTGAGGGCGTGCAGGCGCTGCTGCAGGAGCTCGATGAGCGAGCCGGCGTCTTGGACCGTTATACCCGGGACTGTGTAGCGGGGGGTGGCTTCGGAAGCCATAGGTATATCTCCTGTTCTCATGCAGTTTGTCCTTTCCCGGTACCCGTGATGGGAGGACGCAACCCACCGCAGCCCCATCCGAGCCAAGACAGCTCTCCAGCTCGCCGGACTGCGCGCCTCCCGATACCGGCGTCAGGCCGGCCTCACGGAGTCCAGCGGTAGGGGTGCGGGGTGACGATCGGAGCCGCGGGATGCAGGGTGCAGGGAGGCGAGGAGGTCTGCGAGGCCGCCGGGGGCCCGTCCCCGCAGGCGGGCTGCGGTGTGTACGGGGTGCTGGTCGGTGCGTGCGATGCGGTGGCCGGCCGCGGACAGCCGGACTGCGAGGTCGCGGTCTTCACCGGTGGGCAGGGGGGCGAAGCCGCCCACCCGCTGGTAGGCCTCAGCGGACACGCCCAGGTTCGCACCGTGAACGTGCGGGTGCTCCCACACCCCGTCGCTGAGCCGGCGAGTGCGGAAGTAGTCGGCGTCGTGCCGGGCCACAAGGAGGGCGCTGCCTGTGGTGGGGGCGAGGCGGATGGTGCCCAGGACTGCGTCGTAACCCCGCCGAGCCCAGTCGGCCTGGTGGGCGAGCCAGGCCGCGGGCACGATGGTGTCGGCATCCGTCATGGCCAGCCACACGTCGGGGCCGGCATCTGCCAGAAGTTCCAGTGCGTGGTCGACGGCGGCCGCCCGTGCGACTCCGACATTGTGGCTGCGGGTTTTCACGACGTAGGCTCCCCCACGTGCGGCCAGAGTCGCTGTGTCATCCGTGCATGCGTCCGCTGTCACCACGACCACGGCTGGCATCGGTGCCACGTGCGCGGCGGCCGCGCGCAGGCTGCGCAGACAGGCAGCGATCCGGTGTTCTTCATTGTGCGCGGGGACGATGACAGCCAAGGCCGAGGGCGTCACGCGAGACCTTCCGCGCAGGCCGGCGAGAGTGCCGGGCGCATGCCCTGACTGTGCTCGTGGACGGTGAGGGTGAAGTCGGGGTCGTCGTAACGGGCCAGTCGGCTCAGGCTCGTCAGGGTGTCGAGGTGGTCGGCGATGTCCCGGCCCGTGCAGGTGTGTTCGGCCACCGGGTGGTTCCAGTGCACCGTGACCAGATGGCCGCCCTCCCCCAAGCTCTCGACGCTCTTGTCGAGCAGCCGTGTACGGGTGGTGGTGTCGAAGTAGTAGAGGAGTTCCGACAGCACTATCAGGTCGAAGGAGTCCTGCGGCCACTGCTCGGGCACCGTCATACGTCGCACCGTGACATGGTCGAAGCCGATGGTGCGCTGATCCGTGGCTTCGACGGCCGACGCTATGCGGTCCGTGGAGAGCAGGTGGTCGCATCGGGCAGCTAGGAGTTCGGTCAGCACGCCTACCGAGCAGCCGGGCTCGAAAGCCCGCGGGTAGCGGGGGCGGGGTAGAGCCGCGACGGTCAGGTTGTACTTGCGGCGGTCGTACCACCGCTCTCCGAGGTGCCAGGGGTCGGTGGTGTGGGCGTACTGGTTGTCGAAGTAGCTGGCGGGGGTGTTCAACGGATCACCGTCTCGAAGGTACGGGTGTGGTGCGCGATCTCCTGCGCTGGCAGCACCGGCGCGATGCCAGAGCCACGTGGCTCCAGTTGGCTGCTGAACCGTGCCAGGGCTGCTTTCTTGCGGTCGATCGCCGCTTCCGGCAGGGGGAGAACAGCGGCTCGGTGCCACGGCACCCGGGGGTCGTGCGGGCGGGCCCAGTGCCACATCCACACCGGGTAGGACCACACCGGCGTGGAGCTGTCGCGGCCGGCGCGCTTGGCGGCTCGGCCGGCGGCCTCGTGGTCGCTGTGCAGGTCGCCCTCCCACGGCGCCACGCACACGACGGCCCCGACGGCGTCCAGGGCTTCGCCGATCACGGCTCGCGCGTGGTTCTCATGCTCGTTGATGGCCGTGTCGGGCAGACCGGCATGTACAGGGATGGGCAGATCGCCGAGCTCGCCCAGCGCTGCGGCCAGCTCACCGCGGCGCCGGGCAGCCAGCCGTGCCCGGGCGGGTGGCGTCGCAGGGCCGTGGGAGGCTTCCCCGTCGCTCAAGCACACCGTGTGGACCTCCACACCGGCTTGAAGAAGGGCGGCGATGGTGCCGCCGAATCCCAGGACCTCGTCGTCGGGGTGGGCAGCCACCACGACGACGGGACCCATTGGAAGGACCAGGTGTGGCAGGTGGTCCGGCAGTCGCGCCTGCCGCCACTCGGACTCGTCGGTGCCCTGCGCGTCAATGGCTGCGGCGGCGGCCTGTCTCGCAGCCCTGGTGGTCTCTGCCGTGCTCATCGTGCCGTCTCTGCGGAAACCGGGGCCGCCAGACGACCGAGCTCGGCCAGGTTCGCCTCACCGTGGTGCTGGCGCACGTAGACCGTCAAATCTGCCACCGCGCGGGCGTGCCGTTCGTCGTGGCACAGCGGCCCGGCACCCGTGGCACGCCCGACGTGGTCCAGGACCTCGGTGCACACCCTTTCCGCCAGGGCCCGCACGCGCAGGCTGCGCACCCGTGCATCCTCGCGTTCATCGAGGGGGTCGATGTCGATGTCCTCGCCCGCCTGGCGCAGCACGGTGTCGGCGGTGTGCAAGAGCATGTCGACCGTTCCGAGGTGAGCGGCCGCGTGCTCGTTCAACCGCCCCGTCGCAGCCCGCTCGTACAGGGGCGCGGCGACGGCGTGGGCGCCGCCGAGCCAGCAGGCCGCCACGCCGATTCCCCCGTGCTGGAAACCGGGTCGCGTCAGATAGTCCTCCACCCCACCGACGGCTTGCGCGGACACATCCGTGAAGGACATGTCCAGACTGTCGCTGCCGGCCATACCGATCGCCGACCATGTTCCTTCCACCGGCTCCGCGCCTGGGTGGTCGAGCGCGACGGCGAACAGGCGGTAGCCGTCGTCGGCGTCTGCGCTCACCAGGGCGTGGGTGCAGATGCGTGCACCGGAGCAGTAGGGCTTGACGCCGCTGATCCTCCATCCCCTGTCGGTGCGTGTCGCGTGCACGCCGGGGCCTGGTGGGCGTGCGGCCCAGACTCCCCACCGCTCCCCCTTGGCGGGCAGGGGGTGGTCCAGTTCGTACAGGATCGCCGCAGCGTCCAGGTGTCCCTCGGCGAGCCGTGCCAGGCACAGGTCCCGCCGTCCCAGAGCGGTGAGAGCGGCAAAACGGCGCGCCGTCGACCTGCCTGGCAGCGGCACGTCTGGGGCCTCGCGCTCGACGAAGTCGGCGAACAGGTCCGCCGTGCGCCGCTCCGGGGTGCGGAGGTGGTCAGACAACTCGGGGGGCGTGACGATCACACGGACCTCCTGCATACATGGTCGAGGGCGCCAGCAGGCGTCTGGCT
This sequence comes from Streptomyces sp. RPA4-2, assembly GCF_012273515.2. Lineage (NCBI taxonomy): Bacteria > Bacillati > Actinomycetota > Actinomycetes > Kitasatosporales > Streptomycetaceae > Streptomyces > Streptomyces sp. RPA4-2. Next base: position 8,529,331 of record NZ_CP050975.2, on the reverse strand, counting down.
ATCCGTAGGCTCTTACTCACAACACACAATGTGGCTGTCCAGCAGCTGGCGGCGCACGGCTCGGACCCGGCTGCGCAGGCCCCTGTACCCGGCAAGTGGCCCCACATCCCCTTGGCCGCAGGAGTGTCGTTCAAGTCACCGGTGAGAGTGTCCGCGCCGAACACCCCGCGTGCGGAACAGCGGCGGCTGAGGGCCTTGACCAGGACAGCATGGGCCCGCCCTGAGATCCGCTCGGACTTCCACCTTTACACCAGCCGTGCCGTGCCGCCAGGCAGTGACGGTCGGCAACCACGGCATAGATTGCCTCGCAACGCGCAGCTTCGAGGGTGCCGCGGTGATCCGCTGCTACCTGTGACCGGGCGGCCACTGCGCCGGCCAGTCCCACGTGACACACGGGCATACCTCAGTCCGTGAAGTCGAACGCGTGCCACCGCCCGTCCTGTCGGCGTTCCCCGCCCTCAGCCGACCGCGACGGCGGGGAGCACGAAGGCCGGCCCCACGCGCCTGTACGGTGCCCGCTGTAAGCCTGATCGTGGAGGGCCCGGGGCCCCCGTCTTCTGAGGAGTGAGCGGGCGGCACGGCGGTGAGGCGCGTCGGTTCAGCTGCGGGTGGGCGAGCGCGTTGCGGGTGCCGGACAGCACTGATCCCGGCAGCCAACGGGCTGCCGGGATCAGAGGTGGTTCGCCCTATTTGGGCTTGATCGCGTCCTTGGCCTTCTCCTTGGCCGCCCGCAGGTCGCCCTTGCGCTCCTCGGCCTTCCCTTTGGCCTTCAGGGACTCGTTGCCGACTGCACCGCCGACGACCTTCTTCACCTTGCCCTTGGCCTGATCTCCCTTGCCAGCCACAACCACTCACCCCTGTCTCGCTCGAAAACGATTTGTCTGCCTCGAGTAACCCCGGACTCCATTTTCAAACCAGAAGGTTGCCGCCGAGACTCCCGGAGCCTGACCCATTTAAAAGAAAAATAAGATCCGCAGGAGTGGAGATCGTTCCGCAGGGCACACGAGGCTGCGGAGGTTGATAACTATGGTTCCCGTTCTTCTCGTTCTTCTGCTCGCCCTACTCCTCTTCGGTGCCGGTTTCGCACTCAAGGCTCTGTGGTGGATCGCCGTCATCGTGCTGATCGTGTGGGTTCTAGGATTCGTGATCCGTCCGGCAGGAAACGGCGGCAAGCGCGGCCGCTGGTACCGCTGGTAAGAGGGCCTGAGCACGCGATTACAGGGGTGGGCCCCGACGCCGTGGCGTCGGGGCCCACCCCTGTTCCGCCCCCGGGTTACCGCAGTGATGAAAGTGTTGATTCTGCCGCTCCGGGGCACCTGGAGGTAATGGCCGGAGGTGACCGTGACGTCAGGAACCATGGCCTCCAACGCGGCATCTTCGGCCGGCCCATATTTTTGCAGCGAATGTGTGAGCTCCGGGAACCAGGGCACCCGGCTTTCCGAGGAAACGTCACCGGATTCGATGACGCCTTAAAAGACTCCGCAGTTCGGCTGCGGGTAGCAGAATCTCGATGAGGGAGCAGTTTTTATGAGTGACAACATCTGGGGCTACCAGCCGACCACCGGCCACACCGCGGGCACCGACCTGATCGGATACAAGGTCGAGGCCACCGATGGCAGCATCGGCAAGGTCGACAAGCACTCGGACGACGTCCACTCGTCCTACCTCGTCGTCGACACCGGCGTTTGGATCTTCGGCAAGCACGTCCTACTGCCGGCCGGCACTGTGAAGACGGTCGACCAGGCCGAGCGCAAGATCTACGTCGACCTCACCAAGGACCAGATCAAGGACTCTCCCGAGTTCGACAAGGACAAGCACGTCGGCGACGCCGGATACCACGAGCAGGTCGGAAGCTACTACCAGACCCACCGACGTATCTGAGCTCAGCACCACCCCAGCAGTGGGGCCCACCAGAGCGTCTCCGGTGGGCCCCACTGCTCGTGGACCGGAGGGTCCATCCAGCGAAGCCTCGGGTCTGCCGAGTCCGCTCTAAAATCGCCTGACATGGATTGGCCGCTGTTGATGGCACGTCCGCGTTCGAGTTCGGCGTTGAACTCCAACCCGAGCAGGATCGCAATATTGGTGATCCACAGACAGATGAGAGCGACGATGGGGGTGGCGAAGGTGCCGTAGGTCTTGTTGTAGCTGCTGAAGTTGGCGACGTAGAAGCCGAAGTGCGGAGGCGATGAGCCAGATGACCACCGCCAGGAGGCCGCCGGGCATCACTTGCCGGATGTGCCCCTTGACGTTGGGGGCGGCCCAGTAGAGCAGCGTGATGATCACGACGACCAGGAGGAGCATGACGGGCCACTTGGCGATGTCCCACGCGGTCACCGCGGTGTCACCCAGACCCAGGACGGACCCCATCTTCTTGGCCAGCGTTCCGGTGAAAACGACGCCGACCGCGGGTGAGGGCCAGAAGGATCACCACGGCCGCGGTGATGCCGAGACGGACCGGTAGCCTCTTCCAGACCGGCCGGCCCTCGCCGATGTCATAGACGATGTTGGACGCCCGCATGAAGGCGGCGACGTAGCCGGAGGCCGACCACAGCGCCAGCACGACACCGATGATCAACGCGAGCAGCGCCTTGCCCTGGCCGCCTTTGAGCTGCTCCAGCACGGTCGTCAGGAGATCGCGAACCGACCCGGGCGACATGCTGGAGAGGTTCTTGATCAGCGAGTCGATGGTGGAAGGGCCCAGCAGCTCCAGAATGGACACCAGGGCCAGCAGGGCCGGGAAGATCGCCAGGACTCCGTAGTAGGTCAGGGCAGCCGCCCAGTCCGTGAGATTGTCGTCCTTGAACTCCCGCACCGTGCGCTTCACAGCACCCTTGAAAGAACCAGCGTTCCCGGCGTCCTCCCGGGACGGACGGCCGGCACCGGCAACGTCACCACCCGCGCGGTCGCGGAGCGGGCGATCCACACTGCCACTGTCACCGTTCAAGCGCCGGTGGCCACCGTGGTCAGCACCGCTGACGTCATGGGCTGCTGACCGCGGCGCTCGCCTCCGGCAAACCCCTCGCCGTGGCCTGCCACGCCCCGGCCGCCATGCTGGCCACCAGGATCCGCGGCGTCTCCCCCTTCGCCGGTTACCGGGTCTCGGCGTTCACCAACGACGAGGAGAACGCCGTCGGTCTCGCCTCCAGGGCCAGGTGGCTGTTGGAGGACGAACTCAACGACCTGGGGGGCGAGTTCACCCGCGGCGAGATGTGGAAGCCGTACACGGTGGTGGACCGCAACCTGTTCACCGGGCAGAACCCCGCTTCGGCCGCCGTCCTGGCGGAGCGGCTCCTCAAGGCCCTCTGACAGCGTCCGAGTGCGCCCCTTGTGGCGTCGCCGCACTCGGACGGCGGGCGGCAGTCGCGGCAGCGCCCGACCTATATCGTGATCCACATGGCTTCCAGCCCGTCGGGGCCCTGGAGATCCCGCGCTCCCTCCAGGGCCCCGATGCTGTTCAGGAGGTACTTGACACCCTCGGCAGTGGCGGGGGCCGCTCAGCCTGAGTGCGCGCTGCGCAGCCTACGTCTGGCAGCAATCACGCGTATGTCGGACCGGCACAGCGAGAAGCACCGGACTGCGCGCCCTGTGAGCTCGGCGCCGCAGGACACGCCGCCAACCGGCCTGACGCGCTCTGCGCCCCGCCTACACCCTGTCCGCGGTGCGGACGTCTGCGCCCCTCCGGTGATGGAACGTCGTTCCGACTGCCCCGCATAGTCATAGTGTGCAGACTGGGATCGGCTGCCGGCATGGCGAGAACTTTCCGTCCCCAGGCGACTGCCCGGCCGCAGCTGCACCGTGTCGTATAGCGGCCTGGCCGAACGTAAGACGCCGGGCGGGGCGTGGAGCACTCCGGGTACCGGGGCAGAACAGTGAGCCAAGGCTGGGAGGATGCGGGTATGGACATCGCTCGCAGGAACAACATCACCGTCGTCGGCAACCCGCAGGGGCCGGTGGTGGTGCTGGCTCACGGGTTCGGCTGCGATCAGAACATGTGGCGGCTGACGGTACCCGCCCTAGTAGGGCTCCGTTAGGTCTGTGTCGCGGTCCTGTTTGGGGGCATGTTGGGTGTGTGGATGCATATGAAGTGAACCGTGCTCGGGCGCAGTTGGCGTTATTCGTGGCTGATGTGTTCGCGTCGGTGCCGCGTAAGGATCAGCGGGCGAAGGGTGACTGCTATCTGCGGGGGCTGATGCTGGACGGGCGGCGTAAGTCGATTCAGCCGATGGCGGAGCGGCTGCCGGACGGCAATGAGCAGAATCTGCAGCAGTTCGTGAACCAGTCGACGTGGGATCCGGTGCCGGTGCGGCGGCGGATCGTTGAGCGGATGGTGCCGCTGATCGGCCCGGATGCCTGGGCGGTCGACGATGTGTCGTTCCCCAAGGACGGCGAAATGTCGGTGGCGGTCGCCCGCCAGTACTGCGGGGCGCTGGGCAAGCAGGCGAACTGTCAGGTCGCGGTGAGCGTGCACGCGGTCTCCGACACCGCGTCCTGTCCGCTGCAGTGGCGCCTGTTCGTGCCCCAGGAGTGGGCGGACGATCCGGTCCGCCGACGCAAGACGGGGGTCCCTGACGGGATCCGGCACCGGGAGAAGTGGCGTCTGGCCCTGGACACCCTCGATGAGCTGGCCGGGTGGGGTCTGGTGCCGCCGGTGGTGGTGGCCGATGCCGGCTACGGGCAGAACGCCGACTTCCGCGACGGCCTGGACGGCCGGGGCATCGGCTATGTCGTGGCGGTCCGTTCGGACGTGACGGTCCTCCCGCAGGACGCTCAGCCCACTACCCCGGTGTGGTCCGGCAACGGTCGCAAGCCCCAGCCCCGCTACCGGCACAAGCCGTCTTCCGTATCCGTTTTGGCCGCCGGCCGTGGACGGCTGGCGTTCACCGAGGTGACCTGGCGTGAAGGCTCCCGCGGGCCGATGCGCTCACACTTCCTGGCAGTGCGGGTGCGGCCGGCCGGGATCCGAGCCCGCCGCCTGGCCCAGGCCGCCGCCACGCAGGAGGGCTTCTGGGACGGTGTCCTGCCCGAGGTCACGCTGCTGGTCGAGTGGCCCGAAGGCGCCGAAGCACCCACCGGCTACTGGCTGTCCAACCTGCCCGCCGACACCCAGATCGCCGAACTGGTCCGCCTGGCCAAGATCCGCTGGCGCATCGAACACGACTACCGGGAACTCAAGCACGGCCTCGGCCTTGACCACTTCGAGGGACGCTCCTGGACCGGCTGGCATCACCACGTCACCCTGGTCACCGCCGCCCACGCCTTCCTCACCGAACAGCGCCTGGCCCCAAAAGCCGATACAGCGGACTCACCCTCTACCAGATCCTCGACACCATCCAAGACCTGCTGAACTGCTGGACCGGCACCTGCACCACCTGCCACCGCCCCCTGCCCAGAACATCCCCCACCACCCCAAGCCCAAGAGCCAGAACAACCTAACGGAGTCCTACTAGTCGATGATTACCGGGTTGTGCTGTTCGACTACGTTGGTTCGGGGCGCTCGGATCTCGCCGCGTTCTCGGAGGACCGTTACGCCTCTCTGGACGGATACGCCCAGGATGTGGTCGAGGTGTGTGAGTCGCTCGACCTGCGCGATGCGGTATTCGTGGGGCACTCGGTCAGCGCGATGATCGGGGTGCTGGCCGCCGACTTGGCTCCCGAGCGTATAGGAGCGCTGGTGATGGTCGCTCCGTCTCCACGGTATATCGACGACGAAGGCTACCGAGGCGGGTTCAGCGCGCAGGACATCGACGAGCTGCTGGCGTCTTTGGAGGCAAACTATCTTGGCTGGTCAGCAACAATGGCACCGGTGATCATGGGGAATGCTGAGCGGCCCGAGCTCGGCGAGGAGCTGACGAACAGCTTCTGCGCCACCGACCCGGACATGGCACGAGTCTTCGCCCGGACCACGTTCCTGTCGGACACGAGGGACGATCTGAAGAGTGTGAAGGTGCCGACGCTGGTGCTGGAATGCACGCAGGACGTCATCGCCCCCCGGGAGGTCGGCGCCTTCGTCCACAAGGCGATCCCCGGCTCGACGCTGGTCACTCTCGACGCGACCGGGCACTGCCCGCACCTGTCCGCGCCCGAGGCCTCCAACGAGGCGATCACCGGTTTCCTGGCGGGCCTGCGTTGATGTGCCGCACCGGGCAGCAGCACGACCCGCACGATGCCGACAACGGGAGAACTTCGGATGCGGCGTTTGCCGCGCTGCTGGAGGACAGCGCCGAGGACCTCTACGAGAACGCACCGTGCGGATACCTGTCCACGCTGATGGACGGCACCATCGCAAAGATCAACACAACGCTGCTGGGCTGGCTCGGCCTGCAGCGGGAGTCGGTGGTGGGCCGAATGCGATTCACCGACCTGCTGACCGTGGGCGGCAAGCTTTACCACGAGACGCACTTCGCGCCGTTGCTGCGGATGCGAGGAGAGATCGGCGGCATAGCCCTGGAGATCAAACAGGCCGGCGGTGACCGGATGCCGGTGCTGGTCTCCTCCGCGGTCAAGCACGGCAGTACCGGAGATCCCCTGCTGATCCGGACCACCCTCTTCGACGCCCGGGACCGCCGCGCCTACGAGGAAGAACTCCTGCGCGCGCGGAAAGCGGCCGAAGAAACTCGCAAACAGGCGGAGGCCGACCGAGCGCGGCTCCAGGACGCCCTCGCCGTGCTCCAGCAGTCGCTGCTGCCCACCACCCTGCCGCCGGTGCCGGGAGTCGAGACGGCCGCCCATTACCACACCGCCTCCCCCGACCGGCTCGGCGGTGACTTCTACGACGTCTTCCCCATCGACGGCCAACGCTTCGCCTTCTTCCTCGGCGACGTGTGCGGCAAGGGGCCCCAGGCAGCCGCGGTCACCTCACTGACCCGCTACACCCTGCGCGCGGCCGCCCTGCACGATTCCGATCCTGTCTCCGCCCTGTCCACCCTCAACAGGGTGCTCAACGAGCACTACACCGGCGGCGACCCGCGCTTCTGCACCGCCATCTTCGGCACCCTGGAACGCGACTCCGCGACCGGGCAGGTCGGCATCCGCCTTGCCGCAGGCGGCCACCCCCTGCCCTCGTCCTGCGTGCCAACGGCACAGCCGACTTCCTGCCCACCCCGGGCGGCCTCCTCGTCGGCATCTTGCCCGACCCGCCCTTCGCCACCGCCACCACCATCCTCGCCCCCGGCGACACCCTCCTGCTCTACACCGACGGCCTCACCGAAGCCCGCACCGGCGAAGACCGCACCACCCTGTACGGAGACGAGGCCCTGCGCGCCTTCGCCGCCCGCCACTCCGGCGAGTCCCCACACGCCGTCGTCCAGGCCCTGACCGCCTTGCTGGACGACTTCGGCGACGGCCTCGACGACGACACCGCTCTGCTCGCCCTGGGCGTCCCAACCGCCGTCCCGACGACGAAGAACACACCATGAGCCCGCTTAACATCACCACCCGAGACGTCGCGACCGGTCCCGTACTGGAGGTCATCGGCGAACTCGACTACGGCAACGCCTCCGTGCTGCGTGAACTACTCACCACGATCACCCTCCAACCAGGTCAGCGCCTCGTCCTCGACCTGGCCGGCATGGACTTCTGCGACTCAAGCGGCCTCACTGCGCTGATCGCCGCCCGCAACCGGGCCCACGCCGCTCATGCCGAGATCGCGCTCGCCGCCGTCCCCGCGAACACTCTGCGCGTACTGCGCATCGTCGGCCTCGACCAGGTCTTCCCCCTCCACCCCGACAGCGACTCCGCCGCCCGGAGTCCGCGTGCGCGATGACCCTGTCGGCGAAAAGTGCGTCGAGCGCGGACGCGCGTGTGCCTGATCCCGTGGCCACACTTCGGTGTGCCGAGGTACGGGCGCGGACGCGAGGGTGGAGGCCAGGCTGCTCACAGGTACGGACTGGCCGGAGGCGGAGCCGGCCCGAAACTTGGTCCGGGCTGTGGCCGGGGTTGGGGGGTCCGCATACCGAATCCGTCGGGCGCTTCCCACGAGTTGAGTGTGATGTCAGGCAGCGAGCAGGCTCAGGCCAAGACCGAGCAGGCCAAGGGCGACGCCCGCGAGACCAAGGAAGAGATCAAGGATGTCTTCAAGGACTGACTCCTTGATCCATGAGGCGGGGCGCACCAGTGCCTACTGATGGCCCCGCCTCATGCCGTTCAGGCCGCTGACGGTGCGGTCACGCCGTCCTCGCCAGCCATACCGGTGCGAAGCTTGCGCAGGATCCTCGACAGGAGCCGGGAGACGTGCATCTGGGAGATGCCGAGCTCGGCGCCGATCTCGGACTGGGTCATCTCCAGGCCGAAGCGCATGTCGATGATGCGGCGCTCACGCTCGTCCAGGGTGCGCATCAACGGTGCGAGTGTGTGCAGGTTCTCGACCTTCTCCAGCTCAGGGTCCTCGGCGCCGAGGAAGTCGGCAAGGCTGGGGCTATCGGAGCTTCCAGTACCCTCGGCCCCGTCGACGGGTATATCGAGTGAGCTCGCGGTGTAGCCGTTGGACGCGACCAGCCCCTCGCGTATCTCTTCCTCGCTCAGCTTCAGTTGCTCAGCGAGCTCCTGCACTGTGGGTTCGCGGCCCAGGTCGACCGCGAACTCCTCCTTGCACCTGACTATCTCGTTGCGCAGCTCCTGGAGTCGCCGCGGGACATGGACGGCCCAGCTGGTGTCACGGAACAACCGCTTGATCTCGCCCACGATGTAGGGGACGGCGTAGGAAGTGAACTCGGTCTCGCGGGACAGGTCGAACCGGTCGATCGCCTTGATGAGTCCGATCGTGCCGACCTGGATGATGTCCTCCATGTCGCCACTGCCCCGGTTGCGGAAGCGGCGTGCGGCGTAGTGCACCAGGGAGAGGTTCATCTCGATGAGGGTGTTCCGCGCGTACTGGTGCTCGCGGGTTCCCTCCTCCAGGGTCTGCAGCTGGTCGAAGAACGTCTTCGAGAGGGCGCGCGCGTCATGCGGCGCGACCTTCCCGGTGTCCTCGATCCACGGCAGCTCCTCCACTGCCGCCGACGTCAGCGACCCCACGCGCTCCGCCGTCTGCGTCATTACGATCTTTCCTTCCGCCTGTTCCAGAGGTAGTGCGACCAGCAGATTCCCTGGGTTGAGCGGATCATGCAAATCTTTTGGGTGGATCCTCCGCGCTTCGTGCCGGCAGGACCACTGTGAGGGTGGAAGCGGCCAGTTCGGGCGTCCCCGCACAAATGGCTACGGAGCATCTTGCTGACGCGGCGCTCGGCTCACCCCCCTTGCGTGAGTCGGTTGCGGATCGTGACCTGCCTGCACGGTGAGCATCCCGCAACCGTCGTACCAGGGCTCCGGCCAACCCCGAACGCGTCGGCCAGCACGGTCTGGACATCGTGGCCGCTCTCGCCCAGCCCCTCACCATGGAGCCGACCAGGGTCGGCAAGTGCATCAGCGCCAGCATCGCGCTCGACGCGACCACCACGTAGCGCAGCGGGCCACCGGGCCCTGCCAGTGAGGGGACTGATCAGGCGGATCGCGCCTGGCCTTGTGCCACGGAGATGAGAGGGGCGTCCTCAGGAGCAAGGCGGAGCATGGGCAGGTCGACCAGCGCGCTCTGCAGGCGGGCGATGCCTTCGGCCATCGCTGTGCGCTGATGGGCAGGCATGGTGGCGAGCGCTTCCATGAGGAGTTCCTCGCGCCGACCACGTAGCTGGTCCAGATGCCGGCGACCGGAGGGGGTCAGGGTAAGAAGGACTTCGCGGCCACTGTCGGGCCAGGGACGGCGTTCGACGAAACCGAGGGCCTGGAGACGGTCGACCAGGCGACAGACGGAGGGGCGTGCTGCGCCCAGGAGTCGGGTGAGGGCGCGCATCCGTATGCCGTCCTCGCGATCCACGATGTTCATGACGCGCAGTTGGGAGACGGAGATGTAGGGGGGCGGGCCCTCGTTGCGGTCCTGCTCCCACATGACGTCGAAGAGTTCCGCGATGCAGCGGGCCTGCCGGGCAGCGTCGCGGAGGTGATCGTGGTTGGGCCGGATGCGCTCGGTCATGCGATTCCCATCCAGGGGGCCTGGTCCCTGATGCCTGTCATGCACGCAGGTAGAGAAGTCAGCCGCCGACCTCCGGTCCCGCTGGGCGATTCGCGCGGTCGACTGACGTGCCACCTTCGGACGTATGACGAAATGCCACGCCCTGGGACTCGGCCGACGCGTCGGGCGAATCCGCATGGTCGGGTACGAGGTGGGCGAGGGCGCCGGTGATGTCCAGCATCCGCTCGAGAGCCGGACGCCGGTTGTCGAGGAACAGAGTGACGCCTGCTGCGCTGGTGCGGCGGTGGAGCATCAGCAGCATGGCCAACCCCATCGAGTCGAGACCCTCCAGGTGGCCGCAGTCTAGGCGCAGGACACGCAAGTCCGGGCTGTCGGTGAGCTGCTGAGAGGCGAGGGCCAGGAAGTGGTCGGCGCAGTCATAGTCCAGAAAGCCGTGAATCTCCAGATGCACCGCAGTCTTGTCGGTGCTGGGGGTGGTAATGAGTTCTATTCCGGTCGGCGGCGGTGTCATCCACTGTTCCTGGAGTCGGAGGCGTTCACGGACCTTGTCCCGGTGAGATGGTCGGTTGCCTCGGCGAGCATGAGAGTGGCCCGGGGGAAGTCCTTGAGGTGCTCGCCAAGAATGTCCAGAGCCGGAATGAGGGAGCGGGTGGGGACGCCGCGGGCCGTGAGGATCCTGGCCGTCCAGGTCAGGAAACTGGTGAAGAGCTCCTCGTCGTTCGTGTAGAGGGCGGCAGCCAGGAAATCCACAATGTGGGCAATGTCCTCAGCCGTGTGCTGACGCTGCAAGGCCGTGTAATCCCGCATCGCGGGAAAGCGTTCCTCGAGCCCGTGCATGACGGTGCGCACCAGGTTCGGGTGGGTGCGGGCGACCATCGTGTATTCCTGGTCGGCCAGGTGCGGCAGATCGTCGATGGGCTGATGCGCCGGCTGGGGCTGCGGCAGCGGTCCCTGATCGAGCCGGTCCGCGGCCGCGGCCGCATCGGGCGCCCAGGCGTCCGCACCGAGCAGGCGAGCGTACTGGCCGTGCACGCCGAAGGCCGCCCCGCCCACCAGAACAGGCGTGTTCGTCGCCTGAACCGCCGTGATGGCGGCATGTGCGGTCGGCAGGCGCGTGGCGATGGAGCTGGAGAGGGCCACCATGTCGGGTCCGGTCTGGTGGAGGTGGGTGATCAGGTGGGTGGGGGGAACCTGCGCGCCGAGATAGTCGACCGACCAGCCGCGCAGTTTCAGGACCTCGGCCAGGATACGGGCGGGCAGGCCGTGCCATTCGCCGTCCACGCACGCCACGATGACCCGACCGCGGGCCTGAGCGGTGTGAGCGTCGTAGTGGTGGGAGAGCGCGGAGACGGCCCGATCGTTGATCGCGGTGGCGGCCTGCTCCTGCGCAACGGTCATGCGGTTGGCGGCCCACTCCTCGCCTACCTTGCGCTGCACGGAGGCAATGAGGTCCACGAGCACTCGCTCCGCGGTGACGCCGTCCTTGAGGGCGTCGAAGACCACCTCAGTGGCCACGTGCTCGTCGCCGGCGGCGACCGCCTGCCACAGCTGATCGGTCCGGTCCTCGAAGGAGACAGGGGTGAGGGTACTCATGCGGTGAACCTGCCCCGGGTATGACCGTCCACCGCACTCAGATGATGGGAACGGGGCGAGGCGATCACTATGACGGCCATGTCGTCGTGCGATCCGCTCCCCACCCACTGGGAGGCGAGCATCTGCACGTGCTCGACGACGGCTTCCGCCGGCATGCCCGCGCACTGGGACAGCGCTGCCCTGAGCCGGTCCTCGCCGAAGAACTCGTCGCCCAGCGGGCCGCCTTTGGCCTCGGTGAAGCCGTCCGTGAACAGCATGCAGAACTCGCCCGGCGCCAGCGTCTCACGCATGGTCGTGGCCGGCGCCTTGGGGAAGGTTCCGATGAGGGTGCCGCGGGAGGATCCTTCCTCCACCGTGCCGTCGTGCCGCACGATCAGGACGGGTTGGTGTCCGGCGCTCGTCACCCGCAGGCGTACCGAGCCGGCCTCGCGCACGGCCGACGCCATCACCAGGGTCGCGAAGCGGGTGTGGTGGGAATTGAGGAGCGCGCCGTTGAGCAGGTCGATCATCCGCTGATGGTCGCCCGCCATCGGCAGGAGTGCCTGCAGGGTGTTGCGGATCTTCCCCGTCAGAACGGCGGCTTCCATTCCCTTGCCGCACACGTCGCCCAGCACCGCGAAGGACTCTTCCCCTTCGACGGATGCGGGGTGGACGTCGTAGAAGTCGCCGCCGATGCGCTCGTGATCCCGGGAGGCGCGGTAACCGCCCGCGAAGTCCACACCCGAGATCTGGTGCAGGGCAGGGGGGAGCAGGTCCCGCATCAGCGTCTGCGTCAACGACACCTGCTCGGCATACAGGCGGGCCGCGGACATCGCGGCGCCGGAACGGGCCGCGAACAGCCTGGCGAAGACCTCCTCCCCGTCGCTGAACGCCGTCTCTCCGGTGCGTCGCAGCAGCACCAGAGCCCCAGCCGGTACACCGTGCCCGGGCAGCGGGGTGACGACGATGGACCCGACCGTCCCAAAGCCTTCCGGCACGAGCCACTCGGGCGCGGACGCGGGATCGATCCAGCGTGACGGCACCGGCGGAAAGCCCTGGAGTGCCTCCGCCAGACCGGGAACCTCGGACGGGTCGACGTCCCACCGGAAGCGCTGTGGGCGTCCGCCGCGCAGGCACAGGACGACGGGCAGGCGGCGGGCGCTGCGGGGCGCGATGACCACGGCGGCATCCGCGAGATGCTCAGCCGCCAGTTGGGCGATCACGTCCATGCACCGCTCCAGATTCAGTGACGACAGCAACGTGTTGGACGCCTCGGTAAGAAACGCTGTGCGTTCGCGTTCCTCCCGCAGCGCCTCACGGGCCAGCTGGTGATCGGTGTCGTCCACCAACCACCACACCACGTTCCCGTCATCTTGCACGGTCGGATGCGCCTCGAAGCTCCGCTCCCCCACCAGCCCCGGCACGGCAGCATTGTCGGCCTGGCGACTCTTGGCCGTCTGGGCGTGGGCGGTCGCCAGCCAGGCCGGAACGTTGTCCGAAAGAGCAGTACCGCGGCAAAGGCCGGGAAAGAGCGCAGCCGCCTTCGGGTTGACGTGACACACGACGCCGGCGCCGTCCACGACCAGAACTGGGTAGGGCACCGACGTGAATGCCTCATGGGCCGGAGCAACAGCGCTCACGGCATGTCCGTGCTGGGGGGATGTCACAAACAGGAAGGCCCGCTACGCGAACCCCTCACCTCATCCGGTCGAAGAATTTGTTGCCCTGCGGCAACCATCCTGCACCGTGCCTTCCGCTGGCAACCCGCCCCCGATCGAGTCTCACTCCGAACAGCGTATGAGTCATCCGCAGCCCGCCCCGAGCCCTCGCATCACAGGCGCATAGCCACCACAGACGCCGAAAGCGGCAGGTCAACGCAGCGGACGTGATCCTTTTCACCGCAGTACGGCCCGGAATTACCCGACCGTCGAACCATGTGAAGACGTAGAGGAGAAGATGAAGGTTCGTGAAACCACGCCCCCCGGGTCCGGCCTACACGCCGCACAGAGCCAGATCAGTGGGGCCCCAGCCGTCACGGCCCCAACGTGGTCCCGCCGCCGGAGACGACGGCCCTGAAGAGACTCCGCAAGGCCGCCTGGTGTCACCATTCACTGGCGTGTTCCGGACGTGACTGTTTTGAGGCATTGGTGAGGTTTGCACCGGTGGCGGCGTCGCGCTGAGAGTGACTGGTGCCGTGCCAGTCCAGGCACATGACGGTCGCATCGTCGTGCAGGTGGCCGTTGTTGGCAGCGAGGACCGCTGCGATGAGGGTACGGGCGGCCTCGCGGGGGTGCAGGTCGCGCGTCCGCACGATCAGCTCGGACAGCTCGATGCCTTTGGCCCTGTGCTCCAGCATGCCGTCGGTGAGCATGACGAGCCGGTCCCCAGGCCGCAGGTCCAGCGACTGGACGCGGTAGGTGTGAGGCGTAGGGAAACCAAAAGGTGTATCGACCTCCGGTGTGATCTCCTGCACCTGGCCGTTCCGCATGCGCAGTGGCCAGGGGTGCCCGGCGTTGATGAACTCGGTCGTGCCGTCGAGCAGGCTGATGCGCAGGAGTTGGCCCGTGACATAGCCCTTGTGGCTGTGGTCGTGCATGGCTTGGTCGGCCTCGCGGGCCTGTTCGGCGAGGCCGGCGCCGGCCCGCCGTGCCCGGCGCAGGGCGCCAACCAGCAGTGTGGCCAGCAGCGCGGCTTCGACATCGTGTCCCATGGCGTCGGTGACGGAGAGCTGCACCGTGTCCCGGTCGATCACGTAGTCGAAGGTGTCACCCCCGACCTGGTCGGCCGGCTCCAGCGCCCCAGCCACCGCGAACTGCGCCGCCTCGCAGGCCAGCGACGTCGGGAGCAGCCGATGCTGGATCTCGGCGGCCAGGCTCAAGGGGGCGGTACGGCGGCCCCACTGGTACACGTCGGTGTAGGAACGGTTGGCGATGACGATGTACGCCAGCGCGTGTGCGGTCTCGCCGATCTCCCGCATCACCGCCGCGTCGGGTGCCGTCGGCAGGAACAGTTCGAGCAGACCGATGGCATCCCCGCGGTTAGTAACTGGGGCGACAATCCGCACCAGCGCGCCCTCACCCTTCTCCTCCACACTCGGTCGCTGGGTGCGGATCACATCGTCGTACAGGGTGCCCCGCACCGTGATGCGCCGGGCGGGCGTGCCGGTGTCGACGCTGCCCGCCGCTCCCAGCCTCACCACCGAGCTGCCGGTGAAGTCGAGGATGAGGAAGGTCACCGATTCGGCTCCGAGATGTTCCTTGAGCATGCGCGCGACCACGTCGAGCGACTCCACGGGGGCTGCGGCCTCTGCCGCCTCCAGGGTCCCCGTCAGAGTCATCGCCGTGCCCCGGCGGTTCCCGTCCCCGGGGCGGCCAGAGGCCTGCCCGCCGTCCGGCCTTCGTGCGGTCACTTCAGCTCCTCAATGCTCGATGTCGCTCAGGACTCCGTCCGGGATGCGAGTTCCTGGGCTCCGGGGGTGGTGCACCCAGCTACCGTCGGCGCGGGTGATCGGTCGCCTGCGGCGCAGCTCACCCATGTCGCTAGGCAGCCTGACCAGAGCAGTACTGCACAGGCTGCCAGGGCGCTCAGCTTTCACAGCCCTGCGAAGACCGCATAGCGAGTTTCATACTCGTCCCGAGGAGTGCGGCTGCGCCACACCACAGCCGTCAGCATCATCTGGGTTACTGACCTTTGAGGCGTGTTGTCGCGGGGGGCTGACGATGTGTGATCGTCGCGGTATGCCGGTTGTGTGAGATATCCGCAGGGTGGTGGGCTCACGCCTGAACGACAGGCGTTTCGTGTCCTGGCACGTGAGCAGGCGCGTTCGGCAAGACTCTGTGGCGTCGACGCGCGGGGCGCCGGGCCCATGTCACAAGATCCGCGAGTCTCCGGTCTATGGGTTGAGCCGACGTCGACGGCGCTGATGCGTACAGGGTCGTCCTGGAGGGGGGGATGCCGCATGGACCCAGGTGAGACGGTGCCGATTACGGAGCTCTTGGACGAGCGTCGGTTCCTGCTGGATGTCGCGTACTGGATGCTGGGCAGCCCGGCTGTGGCGGAGAGCGTTGTCGATCAAACCTACCGCCGGTGGTACGAGCTGTCCGACGCGGAGCGTCATCGGATCGCCGTTCCCCGGTCATGGCTGGCCAGGACCGCGGGCGGGATCTGTCTGGACCGGCTCGCGCCGGCCGGCCCGGGTGCGACGGACCACAAAGATGATGCCCGTCGGCAGCCCCCGAGTGCAGAGGAAGAGGCCGGCCGGGTCGTGCTGAACGTGTTGGAGTCGTTGCCCTCGGCAGAACGGGCGACGTTCGTGCTTCGCGTCTTCGGCATGGCCAAGAGAACGGTCGCCGACATCGTGGGCCGCACGGAGCCCGAGACAGCGGAACTCGCCGATCGTGCCCGGCGCTGGCTGACGGTGCAACGCTCCCGGCCCACGACGCCGCAGCAGCAGGAAGCCCTGGCTCGCGCGGTCCGCGAGGCCTGCCTCACCGAGGACGCCGAACGGCTCGCCTCATTGCTGTGTCCGGACGTCACCGCGTTCTTCGACGGTGGCGGCAAGGTGCGGACCCTGACCGGGCAGGTCCACGGCAGCCGACAGGTCGCCGACAGCCTGCTCACGCTCTTGGCCCGCCGCCCGCGCACCGCCCTGACCACCCATTCAGTCAACGGCCGCACCGGACTCGTCGCCCGATACGGCCACCATGTTGCCGGCGTCATCGGCCTCGACATCACCGACGACCACGTCGCCCAGGTCTGGGTCATGCTCAACCCGGACAAGCTACGGTCCTGGAACGAACCCCACACACACGGCGGCCTCTTCTTCGACCGGATCCAGTGATAGCAGGGCACCCGCCACGGCGTGCTTGCGCACATGACCGTGCGCGGCTTTCGACGGTCGGCACCCCGGGGCGGGGACACAGCGTGGTCGCAGGCGATCATCAGCCCATCGCGAATGCTTCTTCGACCCAGACGACCTTGCCGCCCGGTATCGAGCGGGAACCCCAGCTCCGGGACAGCTGGGCCACCAGGAACAGGCCGCGGCCGTTCTCGTCGATCGTGCGAGCACGTCGAAGACGCGGAGAGCACAGCTCGGTATCGGACACCTCGCAGGTGAGGACCTGATGTTGGATCAGGCGCAGCACGATCGGACCGATGCTGTACCGGACGGCTTGGTCACCAGTTCACATGATGATCAGTTCCGTAGAGTCTCCCAGAGTCTCCAGCACCCATTCGGTCAGCTGACGGGTCGCCACGTGCCGGGCGCGACGGACATCGTTCTCCTCGTTGGGGAGCGTGGTTCCGTCGCGCTGGTGCAGAGCTCTTCGAGAGAGCAACCCGGTTGCGCCAAGGCGCTGCCCAACCGGAGCATTCCCACGTCGATGTCGTGAACTCCGGCCTCGATCAGACCGTCTGTGTGCAGAGCGAGGAGACTTCCCTCGGGCAGTTCGAGTTCCACGGCCTCGAAAGGGACGCCCACCCCGATACCGAGGGGCTCCTGAGGGGAGGTCGGGGAAGGCGACCTGACCCTGCGGACCAATGATCGCGGGTGGGGGATGCCTGGCCCGTGCCATGGAGCACGTCCGGGAGACCGGTTCGTAGACAGCGTAGAGGCAGGTCGCACCCACCACCGGGGGCTGGTCCGTGGCATCGGTGTGTCCACCCGGCCAGTCGCTGGACCGTGTCGTCCAGGTGCGCCAGAAGTTCGTCCGGAGCGAGATCCATGTCGGCGAGCGTGTGGACGGCGGTGCGGAGTCTGCCCATGGTCGCCGCAGCCTGGAGACCATGTCCGACCACGTCGCCCACAACGAGGGCCACCTGGGCGCCGGGCAGCGGGATCACATCGAACCAGTCGCCGCCGACGCCGTTGTCCATGTCGGTGGGGCGGTAGCGTGAGGCGACCTCGCCCGCCATGTCACCTTTCAAGTGGTGCAGGAGCAGATGGCGTTGGAGTGTCAGAGCGGTGGTGTGTCCACGGGCGTACTGGCGCGCGTTGTCCAAGGACTGCGCTGCGCGGCCGACGAGCGCTTCAGCAAGGAGCAGATCGACCTCCTAGAAGAGCGTCGGGTCCGCCGTGCGGATGAACAACGCCGCACCCAGCAGGACACGCCCCGCGCGGATGGGTTCGACCATCAGGGAGTGCATGCCTTTCTCGTGGATCTTCTGGGCCCGCACCGGATCCTGGTCGGCCGACGTGCCCGCGGCGGTGCCCAGGATCGGCTCCAGGTGGGGCCTGCCGGCGCGCAGGACGTCGGTGAAGGATGAGGTGAGCGGCCAGGGGATTGGCTCGCCGCATGCCCGTGGAGATTCCGGGACGCCTTCGTGGATGGAAGCCCCTGAATGCAGGGG
The DNA here is from genome assembly GCF_012273515.2 of Streptomyces sp. RPA4-2. NCBI lineage: Bacteria > Bacillati > Actinomycetota > Actinomycetes > Kitasatosporales > Streptomycetaceae > Streptomyces > Streptomyces sp. RPA4-2. The sequence goes on along the minus strand of NZ_CP050975.2, from coordinate 8,511,408 downwards.
GAGTTCGCCCACGGAGCCGATGCGGAACGGGGCCCCGTCAACGCTCGTCACCGACTGCTCCAGGTCGACGGCGACGTGGTCGGCGAGCAGGGGCACGGCGTGGTTGGCCAGTTCCTGGCCGGTCTGCACCACATCCAGGTTGCTGCCGAGTCGCGCGCCGACCTTAACGAGGACGGCGGGGCGGTCGCACGTACGTCGGTCTTCGGTGACGCCGACGCTGATGACGCACATCCCGAGCGCCTTGCCGTCGACGCCCTGAAGGCAGACGAACGAGGCCGCGAACGAGTGTTCCCGACGCGGGCCCGTCGCCAGCCACGATCGGTACTCGCGCACCCTGGTGATGCCGCTTTTGAGCACCTGCATCACTGCCTCGAGCGCCTCGGCCTTGGCCCCGGGCAGTACGTCGGTGAATCGGCGCCCCAGCCGTCGGTCACCGGAAATGCCGTCGTGGCTCTCCATCGTGTCGTTCACCCAGGTGCACATGAGCCGGAGGTCACGAACGACGACGCCGATCTGTGCGGACGCGAGAAGGAACTCCCCCGCCGATCCGTTCACCGCTTCCCCGGGCGGCGTGCCGACGCCGGGCACGGTCACCAGACCACTGCGCTGTTGCGTCGCGCCCTCGCACCATCGAGATCCGCAGACCGAGGTCGAACACATGCCCGTCGCGATGGCGCACCGCCGTCGTACCCGACCAGCCGTTGCGAGCACGGCACAGTTCGAGGAAGGCCGCTGAGGTGGGTGCTTGCGCGCAGGTCGGAACCACTGTGTGAAGCGGCGGCCGACCATATCGCCCGCGGGATGTCCGACGAGCCGCTCGGCGGCCTGTGTCCATGCGACCACCGTTCCCTCCTCGTCGAACACCGAGTTCACCGAGTCGGGCAGCTCGCGCGTGTCCAGCGGCCGGCTGACGTTCACCTTGTCGTTGCTGGTCATCAGGCTGCGTGCTCAGATAGCGGGAAGTACGCAAGGTGCGGTGAACCGTGGCCGGGTGCACCACCGGAGCGACCCGGCGCCGCACCCTGGCCCCGATGACAGACAGATGTCGAGCCAGCCCATTTGCACCTTTTGCGGCTACCGACCGTGCGGTGCGCTGATCTGTGACAGCACTCGAACCGCGGTCTTCGCCCGCACGGCCCTCAGGGCGGCCGGGAGCTGGGAGAGGCGCTGAGCGGCCGTCCGGCCCCCTCACCACAGCCGGTCCTCTCGGTGTCACAGAAGGAGGAAAGTGCCGGCACACGGAACGTGCGCGCCAAGGCGCACCGAGCCGAGGCTCGGTCCGGTACCGGCACTGACCGTGCGAGGGTCCGTGATTCAGACCCGGTACTCGGGTGCGACGTAGGCGAAGGTGGGGCCAACGGCGAGACCGTCGTCGTCCTGGATGGCCATCAGGCTCTGCGCCTGTCCCTTGATCGCGTACATCGTGCCCACCGACATTCCCAGCATCGCCGGGTTGCCGTTGAAGGCCTGCTCCAGCTGTTGCAACATCTTGCAGTACGTCTGGTTGAACGCTTCCTGCGCGGTGCGGATCGCGCTGCCCTCGGGGTGATCCTCCAGCCGTGGGTTGGGACGCAAGGGACGGATCCCCGCGGGGTCCACGGTCACCGCCTCGCCGGTGGGGCCGGACTCAGGCGTGTCCCCAGGCTGGTAGCGCCGCCCCAGCGCGAGTTCCTGGAACCGGTAGTAGTGGGAGACCGCCTTGGTCTCGGGGTGGAACAGGTCGATGTCCTCGTCCCAGACGTCGGCGCGGGCCGCGCCCTCGCCCTGCTCGACGATCTCCCCCAGCGCCGCAAGCGCCGAGTCGAGGTCGGTGACCGGGCTGAGGTGCCCGGCCGTGTGGGCGAACGGGCCGCCGGCGACCTGACGGGCGGGGTCCCCGGTGAAGACCTGGTCCTCACCCACTTCGGCGCACAGGCGCCGCAGACCCTTCTCGATGGCGTCGTAGAACTGCCCGATGGTCTCGTAGTTGTCGCCCTCGGCCGGGTCTCCCGGATGCGCCGGCTGTTCGAGACGCAGGAACATTCCGAGGGCCTCCTGCCCGAACGGCAGCAGGGCCAGCGCGATGGACCGGTCGGCGTGCGGCATCGTCCGCGGGTGCGGAGGCAGCATATGGGGCGCGTCCAGGCGGGGTTGTCCACCGACCGCGTTGAGCAGGTTCGCGGCCAGCGCGAGGTGAATCATCTCCTCGACGAAGACACCGCCGATGAGCTGGGCGGCGTCCGCGTTCCGCATGGGGTCGAGGGAGTACAGGGCAGTCAGGTAGGGCGGCAGCGTGGAGTGTTCCACTTCGATGGCCCACTGCAGGTGCCTGCGCAGATCTTCCAGCGTCGCGATGCCCGTCGTCGAGAGGTCATCAGAATGGTCGAACTTGTCTTGAAGCATGGATGGGAGGCTCACTTCCGGTGTCGTAGCGCGAGGGGGGCCGGCTTGCCGGAGCCAACGGCAGAACGCCGATGCCCTCACGTCCGCAACGAAACTGTTGGTCCGCCGCCGAAAAGGCAGGCGCCGCGCCCTCGATTCACCTCACTGACAGGGCGGGCCCAACATCTGTGACACCGACCGGGAACCCTCTTTCACACACCAACGGTGGTTTCCACACGCAAGCGTCGATGCATGGTAGAGGTGAGATAGTGTTCCGACCGTCGGTCGGCCGGGGGTAGTTCCCGCTTTCCAACATCTCGCCCCGGCAGGCCCGTTGCCGGCCTTCCGGCCTCATGTTCCACATTCCACACTCTCCGGGGGTGCAGTGCTCACTTCTGGCACCGCCTCGGCAATCTTGTTGCCCGGGGAGTTATCCCTGAAAGGTGTGTCTCATGGCTGAGCTGTTCTACGACGCCGACGCCGACCTGTCCATCATCCAGGGCCGCAAGGTCGCGGTCATCGGTTACGGCAGCCAGGGGCACGCCCACGCGCTGTCGCTGCGCGATTCCGGTGTCGATGTCCGTGTCGGTCTGCACGAGGGCTCCAAGTCCAAGGCCAAGGCCGAGGAGCAGGGCCTGCGCGTGGTGACCCCGGCCGAGGCCGCCGCCCAGGCCGACGTCATCATGATCCTCGTCCCGGACCCGATCCAGGCCCAGGTCTACGAGGAGCACATCGCCCCCAACCTGAACGACGGCGACGCCCTGTTCTTCGGCCACGGCTTCAACATCCGCTTCGACTTCATCAAGCCGCCGGCCGGGGTCGACGTGTGCATGGTCGCCCCGAAGGGCCCGGGTCACCTGGTGCGCCGCCAGTACGAGGAGGGCCGCGGTGTTCCCTGTCTCGTGGCCGTCGAGCAGGACGCCAGCGGTGGCGCCTTCGCGCTGGCCCTGTCGTACGCCAAGGGCATCGGCGGCACCCGGGCCGGCGTCATCAGGACGACGTTCACCGAGGAGACCGAGACCGATCTGTTCGGCGAGCAGGCCGTCCTCGCCGGCGGTGTCACCGCATTGGTGAAGGCGGGCTTCGAGACCCTGACCGAGGCGGGCTACCAGCCGGAGATCGCGTACTTCGAGTGCCTGCACGAGCTGAAGCTGATCGTCGACCTCATGTACGAGGGCGGCCTGGAGAAGATGCGCTGGTCGATCTCCGAGACCGCCGAGTGGGGCGACTACGTCACCGGCCCGCGCATCATCACCGATGCCACCAAGGCCGAGATGAAGCAGATCCTCGCCGAGATCCAGGACGGCACGTTCGCCAGGAACTGGATGGACGAGTACCACGGCGGCCTGAAGCGGTACAACGCATACCGGCAGCAGGACTCCGAGCACTTGCTGGAGACCACCGGCAAGCAGCTGCGCAAGTTGATGAGCTGGGTCGACGAGGAAGCGTGACCCCTCGCCCCAGCCGCGGTTGAGGAAGCTGCCCGGACGGTACGTACCCGCGTCGGAACGCAGGCGCCGCCGCATGCACGGGGCGCCCCCGACCGTGCTGCGTCCGTCCGGTCCTGTGCGGACGGAGGCAGCACGGTCGGGGGCAGCGGGGACTCGGCTCTCCTCTCCCGATCAGTCGTGTATGCCGGTCCGAGCGGCGGCGGAGACCTCGACGGCCGGCGCTTCGGGCAGGTCTTCCAGGAAGTCCGCGGTGGGCGTGAAGAACAGGGAGCCCGTGACCGAAGTGGAGAAATCCAGAATGCGGTCGTACCGCGCTGTCGACGTGCCCAGGAACATCCGCTCCAGCATCGTCTCCGTGACCTCGGGGCTACGCGCCAGCCGATGAAATAGGTGCCGAACTCCCCACGGCCCACGGATCCGAACGGCCAGTCGGCCCATGATCTCCGCGGCGAGCGCGAAGCACAGGTCCAGCCGTGAGGCGCAGAGGTGGAACAGCAGGTCGCCAGGGGTGGCGACAGCTCGGTGCACGGGACGTGCAGAGCCCTGAAAGGATGCAGCCGGGCCGGGCGCGGTCCGGCGAACAGGCGGTCCCAGGCGTGCGAACCGATGCCGGTGACGCAGCTCAGCCTGCCAGCGGGCTGGGCCCGGAACCCCACGGCCCGTTCCAGTCAGCCGAGGTCGGACAGCAGCTCGCGAACGGTGGCCTCGCCGCCGCTGTCGACCGTGACGACCAGGAAGACCGCCGCGCTGGTCGGTGGAGGCAGAACCATCTGAGGCACCGGTTCTGTGGCTTCTCCGGACATGAATCATCCTCTTTGTCTTCGGCCGCAGCAGCGGCAGTGGCTTTTTTCCTCCAGGAGCTCGGCCAGGCATCCGTGCGCGCTCCGGCCCTCTCCACGGTCCGGTCGGGTCAGGACCGGACGGCCAGGGCGAGAGGAAGAGCCGCCGATGCGGGGGCGCCCTCGTCGGTGACCGATTCCATGCCCTAAGAAGGGATGTCGGGAGCGGGGCGACTGTTGAACCATTCCCGGTAGGTCGTCTGCGCGATGAAGGCGCCAGCACCAGGAAGAAGGTCCGAGGGCCGAGGCCGGGCTCCGAAGAACGGGCTGCGGACGTCCGTGAAGACCCGGCGGTACTCGAGATGCGCCGGGAGTGCGGCACGTATGAAGGCGTCCAGCCTGAACTTCTCCGGGCCGGCGATCTCATGGACGCCGATCAGAGGTCGGGACACTGCGGTATGCGCGAGCAACATGGCCACGTCCGTCAGGGCCACCGGCCGCACTTCGAGCGGTGGCACCCGTACGATCCCGTCCTCGGTGCCCGCAGTCGCTATGTCCTCGGCTGACTCGAACATCTGCGTGGCGCGAAGTATGGAATAGGACGTTCCTGACCGCTGAACAAGCGATTCCTGAGCCTGGAGAACGCGGAAGACGCCCTCACTTCCGATCCGGTCCACGCCAACGACGGACAAGGAGACATGATGCTTGACACCAGCGGCCTTCTCGGCCCGGAGAAGCCCGCTGGTGGAACAGAGCCATGATCTGGCGAGACTCTCCTCGTCCACGACAAGGCTCTGGCCCTCGATGAGGGTTCCAGCGGCCAGGGACGGCTGACACGAAAGGTCAATCACCACCGCGCAGTCGTGCAGGGCCGCGGCGATCTCTTCTCGGCTGAGCGAGTGAAGACCCTCGGGTGCCGAGATCACGTCGACTTCGTGTCCGTGATCCCGGACCCAGAGCGCGGTCTCGACGCCTATGAGTCCGCCGTCGTCGACCACAACGACCTTCATTCGGAGAATCTCCCATGCCAAGGGAAACGCGCGGACGTCAGTGGGACACCGTCGTCATGCGGTTTCGCCTCCGCGGACGCACGGTCCTGGTGCTCACCTGGACTCTGCGGGTGTTTCCGCATGGATCCCCGCGAGCAGACCGGTGGACTGGCCCACCTCGATGAGGTAACCGTCGGGGTCGCGCAGGTAGCAACGCAGCTCGGCCCCGCGGTCGACGGGCTCGGTGAGGAAGTCGGCCCCCTGTGCGACGGCGTGGGCGTGGAAAGCGGCCATGTCGGCCACCCGCACATTGAGGAAGCTGGACACACGCTCACCGCTCCGGGGTGCCTCCAGTGTGACCCCCGGCTTGTCAGGCGTGGGCCCGCCTCCGGGATTCATGATGATCCAGCTGTTGGCGACCTTGACCATCGCCGGGTTCTCCTCCATCACGACCTCGCCGCCGAAGACGTCGGCATAGAAGCGCCGGGACACGGCCACATCACGCACTGTCAGGAAATGCGTGAGGAGGAGGCCATGCCGCGGTGCGGGCAGTTCCCCGTGAGGTGTCATCGTCCGTCATCCCTTTCATGAGCCCGAAGTGTCGAGGGTCAGGCCAGATGCTCCTGCTCCCCTGCGCTTACGCAGGTGCGGCGATGACACCTGCATGCAGCTGGGGGGTTTGACCGGACAGGCAGCCGATCTGTGACACCGACGGTCGTCTGAATGCGGTGACGTATGGTCAGGGACACCGCCACGCTCGCCGCCACCCCACCGGCGCACAGACCCGCCCACGTACCCGCGAACGTACAGGCCAGGATCGCGGCGGCGGTCATCGGCAGGACGCCCCGCTGTCGCAGGGACGGCTTTTGTAGCGACGTGCATGCGGGAGCCAGGTGAAGAAGACGAATCCCGCCGTGGGAACGGTGACCGCGGCGGCGGCACTCAGGGTGCTGATGGGGGCCTCGCCGGTGACCTGCTCGATCGCTGTGTGGAGTCCTGCGCCGAAGGTCGTGCACGGCGTGCCGCCGGCGCGCGAGCAGGCGACAGAGGCCGACGAGCTCCTGGAAGGTGAACAGCGCGTTCCACGCACACGGTGGTCCACAATGGCAATGGGAGGGGGCCGGAGCGGCAGGTGAGCGACACGCCGAACTGGCTTGGACTCCCGGTGATCGGCAGGAGTTCGGACGAGGGGCCGCACGCAGGAACAGCGACGCGCCCGCCACTCCACTCCCCCGAGCCCCCGTCAGGCAGCAGACCAGCGCAATGAAGAAGGCCATGTTCATGGTGAGTGCAGCAAGGGCGATCGGCACGCCACACGACGACCAGACGCAAGCACCCAGCGCTGCTCAGGACCCTGGCTTGGCGGCGTCGGTGTTCGCCAATTTCCGTCAGTACCTCATGGGTTGGGATGCGGCGGGCCGTCCCGGATCCGTCCTCGATCAGTTCCGCAGCGGGCTTGCCGCCCCACAGTTCAACGGCGTGCTGCGAGTGCGGTCCGCGCCCTCGGTCGGGCAGGCTGTGGCTGCCGCCCGCACAGACCTGGCGGGTCTTCCGTGGTGGTGGTGGGTCGGTCCCGACAGCCCCGAGGGCACCGCCGCCGCCCTGGAACGCCACGGAGGATGGGAACTCGCCGTCCTTCCGGTGATGGTGAGGCCGCTCGGCCACCCGGACGACACGCTCGCTCCGGCCGGTTCGGACGATGCGCGCGCCGGCCTGCGGGTGGAGACGGTCCGGGACGGGGAACGGCTGGAGGACCTGGTCCGGACGTACCGGACGTCGATGGGTATCGCCTCCGGCCTGGAGGCCGAGATGGTGCGCATCGAGTCGCAACGCGCGGACAACGCGGACATCGTCCGGCTGGCCGCGGTACTGGACGGCCAGGTGGTCGGGTCGACGGTGGTGATCACCGCCCACGCAGTGGCCGGCATCTTCCTCGTGCACGTGGCCGAAGCACATCGTCGGCGAGGTATCGGTGCGGCTCTGACGACCGCCGCGCTCCGGGTCGGACAGGAGAGGGGAATGCGCTGCGCCGCGCTCGTGGCGAGCCCCGCGGGGGAGCCACTGTACCGGCGCTTCGGCTTCACGAAGATGGCCGAGTACCACCTGTTCGCCTTCCCGGCCTGAGCTGCCGCCCGCCAGGTCCGTAGGCGTGTCGCCGAGGGCCCGGGTCTTCGGGCCGAACCGGGGAACGGGCCCTCGTGCGTTCGCGGCCAACCGCTGCGCCGGCATCCGCTGCCGGTGGACGCGCCAGGCACATGGTGGGCGAAGATCTTTCCCCCGGACCCGGCCGACGGGGTCCGAACGGTGTGCAGCCATGGCACACGAGACCGATGGAGGAGCGCTCCGGGTGCCCTGGGCACTTCGCTGCCGCACCACGCCGTCGACCCGGACGACGACCGCGTCGGCGCCGGGCGCACCTGCCGCGCCGCTCTCCCCGCCGGACAGAAGCTGTCCTGCGGCACCTACGGTTTCGGGACCTGCGTTACGTGTGCCCGGCGCGCGACGTGACGCGGCGCGGCACGCCGACCGCTCAGGTGCGCAACACAGGGCCGCCCACCGTGTACGTCACCGTCGACGGCCGCGGAGAAGCCGTCCCAGAGGCACCGGCAGCGCTCCTCCTTCATGGGCCCTATCTCAGAACACCGTGGTACCCGAGCGGGTCGCTTCTTTGTGAGAGGGCTCGCGTCGGGCGGGTCACTGACTGCCATGCGGTGTCACCCAAGACACTGTTTGCCCGGGCGGAAGACGACCGGGATCAGGACGTTTCCCGGAAGCCGGACCGGCCCCAGTCGGCCGGAAGCACGACGTGCGTGCCCCCGCCGGTCTCGTCCACCAGGTGCTCGCGGATGCTCTCGGACCGGGCCGTCCTCGTGCGGATCGGCCGCCTTCGCGGCAGGGACCCTCAGCCCGCTGTGACGGCGGCCGAGAGCAGCGAGGTCAGATGAGTTCCAGCCCGCCGTCGACGGTGATCACCTGACCGGTCGCATGGCGCCCTGCCGGGTCGGCCATCCGAAGGATCCAGTGAGCCATCTCTTCCGCGTCCGCGATGCGGCGGGTGGGGATGCGCTCGCGCTCATAGGCGTACATGTCGTCGGCGGCCTCGGGAGTGTAACCCGCGTGCAGCATGACGTCGGTGCGGGTGGGGCCGGGAGCCACGGAGTTGACGCGAACACCGTCACCTGCGAGTTCCAGGGCCCAGCTTCGCGTCATCTGTTCGACGGCGGCCTTGGTGGCCGAATAGTGCGCGCCACCCGCCATGGGACGGTGCCCGTAGGTGCTGGAGAGGTTGATGATGGTGCCGGAGGTCCTCCGCAGGTGCGGCAGGGCCTCATGCGCCAGGAGGCTGGGCGCGACGACGTTGAGCGCGAGCAGATCGACGATCGTCTGCTTGTCGGTCTCCGCCAGTGGCATGACCGCCGTCGCACCGGCGTTGTTGATCAGATGGTCGAGCCGTCCCCACCGCTCCACGGCGGCACTGACGACCTTGGCGGGTGCCCCGTCGGCACACACGTCGATCGCCAGGACCTCGATGTCGGCATGGGCCGCAGCGGTCTCCTTCAGCGGTTGCTCACGGCGGCCCACGCCGAGTACGTGTGCGCCTGCCTCGGCGAAGGCGACGGCCGTGGCCCGGCCGATACCGGTCCCGGCACCGGTGACGATCGCGACGTGGCCTGAGAAGGCCTGGTCGGGGGAGTTCGCGGACATCAAGGACTCCTTGTTCGATGTTCGTTGTACATAGAACACTATGGCCAGACACTGTGGTCGCGTCAAACACGGAAGTACCGGAGATGACATCCTTGGCAGATACGGCAACGGCGATCCACGCAAACCAACGTGTGCTTTCAACCGTATGTTGTGCTCACGGTGCGCGGCGTGCGGCAGGGAAGGGGCCCGCCCCTGTGGCAGCGGCACGCGTCAAGGGGCCCCGCGGCGGCAGGTCGCCGCCCGGGGCTCACAGATCATCGCGCATGGGGCCGAGCAGGAACGGGTTACGTCGTCTCGTCGCGCTCGGTGACATGCCCTCCGGTGCCGTCGGCGGCAGCGGCGGACAGCAGCGCCGGCAAGAGGCCGGGGAAACGGGCCTCAAGGGCGTCACGTCGCAGCCTCACATAGCAGCGCGTGCCCTCCTGCCGGGTCTGCGTGACACCCGCCTCGCGCAGCATCTTCAGATGATGACTGAGCGTGGACTTGGCGACGGGAGCGCTGAACCGCCCCCACCCTCGTTCGGCGCCGTCGGACAGGATCCGGACGATCCCCAGCCGTGTCGGATCACCCAACGCTCCCAGCAGGCGCGGCAGGGTGATGTCGCTGTCGGCAGGTGACGAGTGGTCCGGCATGCCGGCCATGCTACCGAACGTTCGGCACGCGTCGAACTTCGCGGTGCGAACGCGCCCGGACGCCACGGTGACCGGGACGCGGCTCCGGCCGCCGCCTTCGGGGCCTGCGCACCGCCGTGTCGCACAACGGTGTGTGTCCCGCCGAGTCCCACCTCCCCGGTGCGTGACGACCAGCACCCCCACGCGGTGAGCCAAGCGCTTCAGACGAACCGGCTCAGGAGACCCCTCTGCGGGGGCGACGCACAACCGGGCCGCAGCCCCTCAATGTGCGGGTACTTGTCGGTCGTCCGGTTGAGCAGTCGGGTCGTCCCTGCTCCCCCTGAGGTACCGGAGCAGATCTTCGTCGCTGTTGTCGGCACCGAGTTGCCGTACGACCTCCTCGACCGCCTGCTGGAGAAGCGGTGAACCCAACTGCAGCACGTCGTGTGCGAGGGCGGTGAGTTCGATCTCGACGCTCCTACGGTCGTGCGGCGAGGTGTGCGTGGTGATCAGGCCGCGGTCGCGCAGGCGGGTCACAAGACGGCTGGTAGCGGACTGGCTCAGCCCTATCCCGTCTGCCAGGTCGTTGAGGTAAAGCAGGCCTGTACCGGCCCGCACGCCCTCCCGCAGGGTCTGAAGGGCGTAGAACTCGCTCACTCCCAGGCCCAGATGCTGATGAAGGCGTCGCTCCATCTGGGCCTCGATCCGACGATGGACACGGCTCAGCCTGTTCCACTGCGTGATCAACGTGGCATCGTCACTCATGGGCGATGGCCTCCCTGCTGTCCGCGGCGTCCGACGGCCTCCTGCCGGAACGACACGTCGGCAGGAAACTGCAGCGAGCGAGCGGCCGCCGCTTGTCTGCATCATGTAGACAAGACCGGCTTCATCGTTGTGACAACCTTGGTGCCCTTGTCTCACGAGTACCGCGTTCGACAGAGCCACAGCCGATCCCGAGCGTTCGCCTCGCTGCGACTCCTGTTCGACGATCCTGACCTTCACGTCTCCTCAGGATTTCTCCGACGTGGCCACCGGCTGGGTGACCTCGACACGGTGGGTGGACGACCGCGACGCCCGAGGCTCCGGTGGTCGTCGGCGTCCGGGCGACGGGCCGGCGCGTTCAGCTCGTAGCCACCGGACCTGTTCAAGGCCGGTTCGCCCTGGGCGGCCAGGCGGTGCCACATCTTCGGCAGGCACCGTTTCGGCGTGCCGCGCGGCACGCCTCCGTGGGCACGAGCCGCTTCTCTCTCCCCCCGCCGGCGCCTTGCCGTGCGCACCGCACGCTCGCCGAGCCGAGTGCCCCGTCCGTCGTGCCGCCTGCTCTCACGCGGCGTGCCGGGCGGGCAGGTGAGCCGGATCAGGGGATCGGTGGGCCGACGGTACCAAGCGGTGAACACGGCCCTCGGAGACGAGAAGCCGCACGAGGTCCTCCATGTCCCCCGTGCCGGCCGCGGTCCGGAACGCGGTGACGAGGCGACGGTGCGCGTCAGCGGCGACTGGCCGCTCGCGGTCGCATTCGAGACGGGCCTGCGCGCGGTGGACCACCACGCGCGCGTGCGGGGCGTTGATCCGCAGCAACTCCGCGAGTTCGGCATAGGCGTAGCCGAAACCCTTCCGCAGCACGTAGGCGGTCACTCGATCCGGCGTCAGTCTCGCCATGAGCAGGGCCAGGGCCGCCTCGAGCGCCGCGGCCTGCTCGGCACGCTGCACGGGATCCGGGGCGGACGGGTCGCCGATGTCGGCCGACTGCCATTCGGCCGGGGTCTCGTGGCGGTGCCACCCCGACTGGATGACGTTGATCGCCAGACGGGTCGTGGCCGTGGTCAGGAACGCGGCCGGATTCTCGATCGTGGCGCGGTGGGTGAGCTGCCAGCGCAACCACGCCTCCTGTACCACGTCTTCCGCTCTCGAGGCATCTCCGAGAATGCGGTAGGCGATGCGGAACAGCCGTGTCCGCTGGGCCAGGAAAATCTCGAGGGCGTGGGACAGGCCGTCCTCGTCCGACCGGGCGACCGGGGGTTGGGCCGGCGTCGTCGTCTCCGGGCTGGGTGCGGACATCGGGGACTCCTCTTCGTGGACAGGCACCCCTCTGGGGCGATGGGTCCACCCTCGGTCCGCAGCCTCCCGCACCGCGCCCTTGTAGCCCGTGGTCGAGTCCGTGGGGACCCCCGGGGTTCCCGGGGTCCCGGGGGTCCCAGGGTCCCGGGGGTCCCGGGGGTCCCGGCCCCGGCCCTCAGCCCGCCGACACCGGGCCCTCGTCCCTGGTGTCCGTGGCCAGGGTGCTCGCGAGGGTACCCGGCAGCGCGCGACGTGAGTTGATCCCGAGCTTTGTGTACACCTTCCGTAGGTGCCACTCCACGGTGTGGGGGCTGATGAACAGCTCCGCGCCGATCCTCGCGTTCGTCATGCCGTCGGCGGCCAGCGTCGCGACCTGCGACTCCTGGGGGGTGAGAGCGCTCGTCGGCTTGGTCTCCCGCGCCCTGACGTGCTCGCCGGTGGCGAGCAGCTCGCGGCGAGCCCGCTCGGCGAACGCGTGTGCCCGCATTCCGTCGAACATCGAGTGCGCCGTGCGCAGGTGCTCCCGGGCCAGCGACCGGCGCTGGCTGCGGCGCAGCCACTCGCCGTACAGCAGGTGGGTGCGTGCCACCTCCACGGTCACACCGCCGCGGCCGAACTCCTCGATCGCGGTCCGGTACAGACGATCGGCCTCGTCACCGTCGGCAAGGAGAGCCTGGCTGCGGGCGCTGGCGCCACGAGCCCATCCGGAGTCGGCGGCACGGGTGAGTTCGACCAGCCGGGCCAGCGAGGCGCGGGCCTGGTCGAGTTGACCGCACCGGGTGGCGGCCTCGACGTGTTCGACCAGCGACAGGCCGGTGAAGTTGAATCCATCGTGCTCGACGCCCGTGCGAGCGGCCTCCAGGGCCTCCTCGTAGCGTGCCAGGCCGTTGAACAGGACGCCTTGGATGTAGCCCATGGCGCCCAACAGGGACACCTCACCCTGTTGTTCGGCGCTCTGCCTGGCTTCTTCGATGATGCCGGCGGCGACGTCCGCCTCGCCTCGCCACGCGGCCAGGACCAGCGTCGCGTACTTGTGCGGGGCGTGGCCGGTCGCGGCGGCGAGCGCGTCGGCTTCGTCGATCATCCTGGCCGCCTCGGCGAAGTCGCCGTGGTGGATGTGCACGCCGCCGAGGTAGATGAGAGCCGGTGGCAGCGCGCCGAGCGCTCCGATGTCACGGGCCAGGCGCACCGCGCGACTCGCCAGCGTGTCCCACGCGTGCAGGTCCCAGGCGTAGTGGATGAACGCCTCCAGCGCGACCGGGGCCAGCAGGAGCCAGCGCATGGTCGCCTCCCGGGTGTCGAGCTCCTCGTCCGCGAGCGGCTCCAGCGCGCGGCGCAGTGCCGGGACACCGGCCTCGTACCCGTCCGCGAGGAGTGCGGCCACACCATCCAGGAGGAGGTCGGCGGCCTTGGAGCCCGAAGGCGGGGCCCCGGACCCGCGGGCCGCGATCGCGGCAGCGCGGGCACCTGTGGGACCGTGGACCCGGTCCGCGAAGATGGTCGCGCTGATCGCCTCCAGGTACGTCTCCCGCGCCAGGGGCGACCCGGCGGCGGTGAACTGCGCCGCGGCATCGAGGAGCAGAGGTGCCGCCTCGTCGCTGCGGCTGCGGGCGAAGAGGATCCTGGCCCGCAGCCGCGCCAGGCGGGCACGGTCCAGGGGGCTCAGGGGGCACAGTTCGGCCACCGTCGCCAGCTCCGTGGCCCGGTCGGGCGCGGCGGCCGAGAAGTGCGCCTCGGCGGCCGCGAGGGCTCGGCGCCCCCGCGGCCGCGGGTCCGGTGTCACCTCGGCCGCGCGTTCCAGCAGTGCCGCCTCGGCCGCGATGCCACCGCGCTGCCGTGCGCGGTCGGCGGCCTGCTCCAGCCCCGCGGCGACCTCCTCGTCCGGCCCGTCGGCGGCCTCGGCGGCGTGCCAGGCGCGCCGGTCGGGGTCCAGGACCGGGTCCGTGGCCTCGGCCAGCGCCCGGTGTACCGCTCGGCGTTCTTCGGGCTCGGCTCCGTGGTAGACCGCCGAACGGGCCAGCGGATGTCGGAACCGAACCGACTCACCGAACTCGATCAGGCCGGCCGCCTTGGCCGGGCCCGCTTGAAGGGTGATCTGGAGAGAGGCGGCTGCGCGGACCAGCAGGCGCGCGTCACCGACCGGTTCCGCCGCGGCGATCAGGAGCAGTGTCCGGGTCGCCGCCGGCAGCGAACCGAGCCGGCTGGCGAAATCCCGTTCGATACGGCTCGCAACCGGCCCCTGGGTGCTCGGGTGACTCGACGGGTCCAGACCGTACGCCAACTCGGCGGCACTGCGACCACGGGAGAATTCGAGCAGCGCGAGTGGGTTGCCGTGCATCTCGGCCACGAACCGGTCCCGGACACGCTTCTCCAGCCGCCCGCCGACGGCGGCCTCGAGGAGCTCTCCGGCCGCGGCGGTGTCGAGACCGTCGATCCGCAGCGCCGGCAGACCGTTGAGTGCGGTCTGTCCCTCAGGGTCGCGCACCGCGAACGCCATGGCGACCGCCTCGGCAAGCAGTCGCCGCGCCACGAACTCCAGGGTCTGCAGGGACACCTGGTCCAGCCACTGCGCATCGTCGACCAGAATCAGCACCGGTCGGGACTCCGAGGCCCGGGTGAGCAAAGTGAGCACGGCGAGGCCGACCAGGAAGCGATCGGGCGGATCTCCGGCCGCCATCCCGAACGCCACGCGGAGGGCGTCGCGCTGGGGTTCCGGCAGCTCGTCGAGCTCGGGCAGGAACGGTGCGCACAGTTGGTGCAGGCTCGCGTAAGGCAGCTCCATGTCGGCCTCGATGCCGTGCGCCCAGGTCACTTTCACCCGTGACGCCTGCATGGCGAGGTATTTCAGAAGCACGGACTTCCCGATGCCGGCTTCGCCACGGACCACCAGTACTCGGGACTCACCTTCACGAGGGCCGACCAGCAGGTCGTCGAGCGCCGCACACTCGCGATGCCGGCCGACCAGGTCGGGGAGCGGGCTGGCGATCACGCGACGCAGCTCCTTCGTCGAATCAAGGGATGAAAGGCACCCACAACATTGTCGGAACGATCCTTGTAACGATACCTGGACCGCTCCCCACACCTTGTGTCGAATTGTTGTGACGGACTCCACGCAGGAAAAACCCCCGAGGCTGTCACAAACGAGCCCGCGATCCGGTCGACCACTACCTATGATCTTGCCCGTCCGCTGTCGCTGGAGGTCCCATGTCTTCGCTCGGACATCAGCTCGCCACGTCCGTTCTCGTGGTCGGAGCCGGTGGGTCAGGCCTCCAGGCCGCCATCGAAGTCGCGGAGGCCGGTGTCGCGGTCATCGCGATGGCCAAAGGCGCCGCCGACGATGTCCACACTGTGGATGTCCACACTGTGATGGCATCCGGAGGTTCCGAGCGGGCGCCGGCCGCCGCCGACATGGGTGACATGTGGGAACGGCATGCGGCCGACACGTTGTGGGAGGGCCGACTGCTGGCCGACCCACGCACCGCACAGATCGTGGCCCGCTGTGCCGCGCAGGGTTTCCACGACGCGGGGCGCTACGGCACGCGCCTCGACCGGCAGGGTCACGGGGGGCCGGCCGAGCGCGGGTTCGACGACCAGACGTACCGTCGCAGCGTTTTCGCTGACGAACGCACCGGCCCGGAGGTGCGGCGAGCGCTCCGCGAACGCGTGAGGCAACTCGCCATTCCCGTCCTGCCGAGCGTGTACGTCACCCGGTTGCTGGTCGACGACGGGACGGTGTTCGGTGCCTATGGATTCGACCTCGTCGACGGCTCGCGCTACCTCGTGCACGCCGACTCCGTGATCCTCGCGGCCGGAGGGCACACGCGCATCTGGAAACGTGCCTCCTCGCGTCGCGACGAGAACACCGGCGACGCCTTCCGCCTCGCCGTCGAGGCGGGCGCCCGGTTGCGCGACCCCGAGCTGGTGCAGTTCCACCCCTTCGGGCTGATCAGGCCGGAGAGCGCGGCCGGCATGCTCGTCAGCGAGGCGGCACGCGACGAGGGTGGCGTCCTGCTCAACAACCTCGGTGAGCGGTTCATGACGCGCTACGACGCCGAGCGGATGGAACTCTGCAGCCGGGACACGGTGGCGTCGGCGTCCTACACGGAGATCAAGGAGGGCCGCGGCACACGGCCAGGCGGTGTGTGGCTCGACCTGTCCCACCTGCCGCGTGAGACGGTACTGTCGCGGCTGCCGCGGGTGCACCAGACCCTGTGGGACCTGCAGATGCTCGACATCACCCGCGACCCGATCGAGGTGGCGCCGACCGCCCAATACGCCATGGGCGGTGTCTGGGTCCGGCCTGAGGACCACGGCACCGATGTCAACGGACTCTTCGTGATCGGGGAGGCGGCCAGTGGTCTGCACGGCGCGAGCCGGTTGGAGGAGAACTCGCTGATCGAACTGCTCGTCTACGGCCGAATCGCCGGCCGGGCCGCCGCGGAGTACTCGGCCGGACTCAGCGCCCTGCGACGGTCGCCGGCGACGGTTCGTGCCGCGGAGGCGGACGTGGACCGGCTCCTGGCCGCCGACGGCGACCAGAACGTCCGGGCCCTGCTGCGGTCGGTGCGCCACCTGATGACGGAGCGCGCCGGTGTCGTGCGGGACGAGACGGGTCTGGCCGCCGGGCTCGTCGAACTCGACGAGATCGAGGCCCGCATGGGGGACATGGGTGTGCACATCGACATCGGCGGCTTCCAGGACCTCGCGTACGCCTATAACCTCAGGTCCGCCGTTCTCGCCGCTCGCGCGACACTCGAGTGCGCGCTGGAGCGGCGTGAGACGCGCGGCTGCCACAACCGGTCCGACTACCCCGATGCCGACCCGGACCTGACAGTCAACCTTGTGTGGTCCCCCACGACCGGGGTGCGGCGCGAGCCCGTCCCTCCCATCCCCACCGCCATCGCCGAGTTGATGCACGGCGTCTCGGCCGACGTCAGGTCGCTGGAGCGGGAGCCCGCCCGGCGGGCGCCGCTGTCGGAGCGCGACTGACCGGATCGGCGCGTCGCAGGCCGCGTCCGCCGGTTCCACGCCCGGACCCCAGGATCCCGTGATCCCGACGACGATCCGGTGGGCCGCCGGACCGATGGCCGGCTTCGACTCAGCGGCAACAGACAAGGGAGCCACCGGGCGTGGGACAGGTAAGGGGGCACCTCGCCTGGGCTGATCGCCCGGGTTCGGCTCGGGACCCTCGGAAAGCACGATTGCTCTTCGCCGCGCTCTGGGCTGCCAGCGCGGTGTGCTGGATGGCCTCGGGCAGAGTGCGGCCGCTGCGCGTGCCGATGTGGTCGGCGTAGCGGATCGTGGAGGTCAAACCTGCCGCGATTCGACCAGCGTATCGCCGCACGTCCGTGGTCAGAGTTGTGAGTCCGCGTGCGCGCAGTGGCCGTGGGCCAGTCTGCCGCTCCAGGGTCCGGCCGCTGGAGCGACAGGCCTTTGCCTGCCCCTCACAGGGAACTGGCCTGAGCCCCGAAGAAACAGACACCGCGTCCGACTCCGCTGGACCGGAACAAGCCGGTGATTCGGCGGGATGCTCGAGGCGGGCCTTGACGCGCCGCCGAAGCAGAGTCCGGGGCGGAGACTTCGGCGCAGCCCGGTGAAGAGGCCGCGCTCCCGCGGGAATCCCGAGTGGCCGCACCGAGCCGGGCCGAAGGTGAGTGTGCACGGAATGGACGACAACTGTCGGAACGTGACCCCGATGTCCGTGCTCGCCACCCTCCCGGTGACCATCTCATCCGCCGTCAGACGGCGGCGTCCACCGCGGACGGCGGCTCACCGAGGTCGAGATCGAAGTCCATCACCCGGTGGAAGCGGGTGAGAGCGTTCCACAAACCGACCGACATGACGAACTCGACGAGTTCCCGCGGCTCGAAGCTGTCCCGCACCTGCGAAAGCAACTCGGGGCCGACGCCGGTCGCGCTGTCGTCGCGGCTGGTCAGCGGCAGGTCGACCGTGAGTGCGTGGGTGAACCGAAGGGCAAGCTGCTCCCTGCTGGTGAAGGAGGCGAAGTCACCGGCGGCCAGCCGCTCCAGGTCCGCCTCGCTCACCCCCTTCGCCAGCGCGGAGTAACAACGATGGCTCGTGGTGTAGCGGCAGTGGTTCAGCAACGACACGTAGACCGCGGTGAGTTCCTTGATGCGCTGGTCCAGCTCACCAGGACCGCTGACTGCGCGGACGAACGGCAGGTACGTGGTGAACATACCCGGACAGTTGGCGATGGCCAGCCACGTGTTCAGCAGCTTGCCGAACGACGCCTCCCCCGCCTCGATCAGCGGCAAATCGGTCGGGTCGATCAGTTCCCTGGTCACCAAGGGCACGAGCGCCATGAAAACATCCTCCTCGGATTGGATTGGTGAGGTGGTCCGTCAGTCAGCCTTTTCGCAGCACTTCCGCGATGGACGCCCAGTCGTGGTCAGCCATGCCCAGGTTGATCGCGGTCTGGAACATCTGCCGCAGGGCTGGCATGGCGGGCAGTTCCAGTCCGACCGAATCGGCGGCGGCTTCGGCCAGGCCGAGATCCTTGTTGCCCAGGGCGGTGCGGAAACCGGCCGGCAGGTAAGCGCGGTCCGACATCTCCTTGCCGTAGCCCTGGTACACCGGGCCTGGCAGCAAGGTTCCTGTGATCAGCTCGTGCAGGTCGTGTGCGTCGACTCCGTGGCGTTCCGCCAGAGTGAAGCCCTCCGCCATCGCCTCCAACGCGTGAATGATCAGCAGGTTCATGGTGATCTTCACGACGTTGGCCTGCCACGGCTGCTCCCCCACCCTCCAGGTGCGCCGGCCGACCGCCGAGAACACCGGCTCCAGGAGGTCGACCAACGCGCTGTCACCGGCGGCGAGCAGGTTGAGCTGCCCCGCCTCCGCGACGGCCGGGCGCCCCAGCACCGGGACGGCCAGATAGCCGACTCCGGCGGCCTTGTGCCGCTCGGCCATGGCGCGCCCGGCGGCAACCGAGATCGTCGACATGCTGACGTGGACGGCGTTCGGCCCCGCCTCCGTGAGCACTGACTCCTCGAAGACAGCGGTGACTGCGGTGTCATCGGCCAACATCGACAGCACCGGCCCGGCGGCGAACAGGTCGGCTACGGAGCCCGCGCGCTCAGCGCCCAACGCTACGAGTTCACCGACGGCCGCGGGCGACCGGTTCCAGACGGTCACCCCGTGTCCCTTCGCGAGCAGGCGGCGGACCATGCCCTTACCCATGTTGCCGAGACCGGCAACTGACACCTGTGCCATGTGAAGCTCCTTCTGCCGACGGTCAGATGACTGACTTGCCGAGCCCGCCGTCGACCTGCAGGACCTGACCGGACACATACGACGAGAGGTCGGAGGCCAGGAACACGGCGGCGGCCGCGATCTCCTCGGGGCGCGCCCAGCGGCCAAGACGGATCCCGAGGTTTTCCACCATGCCGTCGCGGACCTGTTCCGGGGTGAGGTTCTTCGCCTCGGCGGTGGCCGCATGACGGTCCAGCCAGACCTGTGTCAGCGTCATACCCGGCGAGATGCCGTTCACCAGCACGCCCTGCGGGGCCGCTTCCGCGGCCAGATAGCTGGTCATGGCAACCACGGCGGCGTTCACCGCGGCGGCGACGCCGATGTTCGGGACCAGCATGTGCGCTGCCATGCCCGCGATGTTGATGATGCGCCCGGTGCCACCCTTCTCGATGAGCGGCAGCGCCGCGCGCGCCACTCGCAGGTAGCCGACGGTCTTGGCGTTCAGGGCGTCACTCATGACCGCCTCGTCGGCCTCCGCCAACGGGCCGACGGCCAGCAGCGGCGCCGCGCAGTTGATGACGATGTCCAGCCGGCCCTGCCACTGGTGTGCCTCGCGCAGCGCGTCGGCCACCGCTTCGACATCATTGACGTCGGCCACCACCGTGAGCACCCGGCCCTCGCCGCCTGCGGCGATCTGCCTCTCGGCGGCCTCCAGCTTCGCCTTGGTGCGGCCCAGGAGGGCCACGGCGGCGCCCTGCGCATGCAGCGCCTCGGCCATCGCGAGGCCGATCCCGCTGCCGCCTCCCGTGATGAGCGCTGTCCGTCCGTCCAGACGAATATCAAGTGTCATTTCCGTTTTCCCATCCATGAATTTCAGGTGCGGTGCGAATACCGCTGCCCGCAAGCCTGCATCGTGGACGACCAGACGACAAGAACGACTAACGGCTCGGCCAACTCCAGATGAATTCGATTAACGGGTGACTAACCATCGCTGCCGTAGGGTCCCTTCCACGACTTTCCGGGTCCACCGCACGGAACAATGCACGCCGACGGCCGCATTGCTCGCCGAGTCCTTCTACGTGATGGCGGATCACCGACGGTACGCCGCAGCAGGTTCATGTCGTCGCCGGTCGCGTCGTAAACCGGACAGACACCTCTTGCATTTATGTCACCAGCTTTTCGGTCGGTGCGCGATGTGACCGAAACAGGTCGCACTATCTGAATTATTCCAGCTCAAGAAGGCGGAAACTGAAATGGTGCAATCTGCTGACCGGGGAATTTCGGTCGATGATATAGTCCGCAACGCGAGTATCGAGATAATTCCCCTCAAGGGTGCGGAAGAGAAGGCGGCCGTCGTGCCGGCCGACACGACCGTGGCCATCACCTGCTCGCCCAAGTTCGGACTGTTGCGCACACTCAACCACGTTGCCGCAGCGCGCCGATCTGGGCACCGGGTCGTGCCGCACCTGGCGGCCCGCATGGTCGAGGAGCGGCGCGACCTGCGACATTTTGTACGGAGAATCACTGATCTCGGTGTCGACGAACTGTTCGTCATCGGCGGCGACGGCGAGGAACCCGCCGGCAGGTTCAAAGAGGCCACGGAAATCCTCCAAGAATTGGGTGAGTTCGACCACGGTGTGTCCAAAATAGGGATCGGCTGCTACCCGGAGGGTCATCCGAAGATCTCAGAGGACGTTCTGTTCGACGCACTGTTGCGCAAGCAGCAGTACGCCGACTACATGGTCAGCCAACTGTGCTTCGACGCCTCGGCCATGGCCGGATGGTTGCGATTCGCTCGCGACCGCGGCGTCACCCTGCCGCTCCGTATCGGTGTCGCGGCCCCGCTGCAGGTCAGGAAACTGGTCGAACTCTCGGTCAAGATCGGTGTCGGCCAGTCTGTGCGATTCCTGTCCAAACAGCACGGCCTGGTCGGCAATCTGCTGCTCGGACGCGCCTACGAACCCATGGACCTGCTGCTCGCCATCCAGAAGGAGATCTCCTTCACCGACTTGTCGGTCGAAGGCCTGCACTTGTTCTCCTTCAACCAGGTCGACACCACACTCGACTGGCTGTCCCGCACCAGCGGTGTGGAGGAAGCCGGATGACTCCCCGCGACCTGCCGTCGTGACAACAACCACCGCCCACAGACAGAAGGTCGAGTTTAAATTTCATGAATCTCGAAGAGAAAATCCAGAAGGCCGGCAACGTCGCTGACATGCTGCGCAACGCGCCCCAGGGCCCGTACGTCTACCCCATGCGCGCCGAGTACACCAACTGGCGGGACGAGCAGCGTGCGTGGCAGGAGACCGCCGTGATGTTCGATCAGTCGCACCACATGACGGACATCTATTTCAAGGGTCCGGACGCGCTACGACTGATGTCTGATCTCAGTGTCAACGGATTCAAGAATTTCGGCAGGAACAAGGCAAAGCAGTTCGTGGCATGCAACTACGACGGTTACTTCGTGGGGGATGCCATTCTGTTCGCCTTCGAGGACGACGAGTTCAGCCTGGTGGGCCGCCCGGTCGCACCCAACTGGGCCGCCTTCCACGCCGAGCACGGAGACTACCGGGTCACGGTGACCCGCGACGAGCGTTCCATCGCCAACGACGGCAGGCGGCTCACTTTCCGGTTCCAGCTCAATGGACCGGCCACGCACAAGATCGTCGAGAAGGCGGCGGGCGCGCCGCTGCCGCGCATCAGGTTCTTCGCCATGGGCGAATTCGAGATCGCGGGTGTTCCGGTGCGCGCACTGAACCACACCATGGTCGGAGTGCCCGGGCTGGAATTCACCGGTCTGGAGCTGGTAGGTCCGTCGGAACACGCCGAGCGGGTCCGGGAGGCGCTCCTGACCGCAGGGGAAGAATTCCGGCTGCGCCAGGGCGGCGCACGTGCCTACCCGTCCACCGCCATCGAGTCCGGCTGGATACCTGCGCCGGTGCCCGCCATCTATACCGGTGAGACGATGAAACCGTTCCGGGAGTGGCTGTCCGCGGACGGCTTCGAGGCGAACGCCTCCATCGGCGGCAGCTTCGTATCGGACACCATCGAGGACTACTACGTCACGCCGTGGGACCTCGGCTACGGGCACGTCATCAAGTTCGACCACGACTTCATCGGCCGGGCGGCCCTGGAACGAATGGCGGACGAGCCCCACCGCAAGAAGGTGTGGCTGCGCTGGAACGACCGGGACACCGCGGAGCTGATCGCCGACAGCCTGTTCGGCAGCGGACCGCACGCGAAATACCTGGAGATGCCGGTCTCCAACTACGCCACCGGGTCCTACGACAAGGTGCTCGTCGACGGCAGGCTCGTGGGCGTCTCCGCGAACGCCGGCTACACCGTCAACGTGGGCGGCTGGTCCTCGCTGGCCATGGTGGACGACAGCGAGGCGATCGACGGCCGCGAGGTGACGATCGTCGTCGGCGAGGTGAACGGCGGTTCGGCCAAGCCCACCGTCGAACGGCACATCCAGCGCCACATCCGCGCCACGCTCCGCACCGCCCCGCTGGTATGACAGCGCCGTTCCAGAGCGTCGCGGGCACTCCGGCTCACAGTGGAGGACGTGATTCAGCATGACCGCCGCCCGTTGTGTTCTCACTTTGACCTGTGCCGACCGGCCGGGGATCGTCTACGCGGTCACGACGTTCCTCCTCGGGAACAACTGCACCATCGTGGAGAGCCAGCAGTTCACCGACCGCCAGGCCGGGAAGTTCTTCATGCGGGTGGAGTTCGAAGCGTTGGACCCGCAGACCACGATCGACACGCTGCGCGCGGGTTTCACCACCGTGCCAGAGCAGTTCTCCATGGAGTGGCGGCTGCTCGACGGGACGCGGCCGCAACGCATCCTGATCACGGCCAGCAAGTTCGGTCACTGCCTCAACGACCTGCTGTTCCGCGCCTTCAACGGCGGCCTGAACGTCGAAGTGGCCGCGGTGGTGTCCAACCATCCGGATCTGCGCTACCTGGCCGAGACCTACGGCGTCGCCTACCACCACGTCCCGGTCACGCCGGAGACCAAGTCGGCCGCCGAGAAGGACCTGCTGAACCTGGTCGGTGAGCTGGAGGTGGACCTCGTGGTGCTCGCCCGGTACATGCAGATCCTCTCCCCGGAGCTGTGCAAGAAGCTTGAGGGGCGCGCCATCAACATCCACCACTCGATGCTCCCCAGCTTCAAGGGCGCCCGGCCGTACTACCAGGCCCACACCCGAGGCGTGAAGCTCGTCGGTGCCACCGCGCACTACGTGACCTCCGATCT
The DNA here is from genome assembly GCF_012273515.2 of Streptomyces sp. RPA4-2. Taxonomy (NCBI): domain Bacteria; kingdom Bacillati; phylum Actinomycetota; class Actinomycetes; order Kitasatosporales; family Streptomycetaceae; genus Streptomyces; species Streptomyces sp. RPA4-2. The sequence goes on along the minus strand of NZ_CP050975.2, from coordinate 8,487,987 downwards.
CGACGAGGGCCCCATCATCGAACAGGAGGTGGCGCGCATCGACCACTCCATGACCGCTGCCGACGTGACCACTCTCGGCCGGGACGTCGAGTGCCTGGCGCTGTTCCGCGCGGTCCGCTGGCACACCGAGAACCGCGTACTGCTCGACGGCAACCGAACCGTGGTCTTTCCCTGACCACCGCACCACACGCAGACCGGAACCACTGGAGGTTCGTCCGATGCCCATCCCCGGACTCACCCGTGTCGACCACTTCGGGATCACGGTTCCCGATCTGGACCAGGCGCGGGAGTTCTTCGAAGACGTGCTCGGGTTCGAGTACCTGTACCGGCTCGGGCCGCTGCGGGGCGAGGGCCACTGGATGAGCGAACACCTGAACGTGCCCGACGAGGCGGTGGCGCCGCGGATCTACTTCTTCCGCATCGGCGGGCAGGCGATCATGGAAGTCTTCGAGTACCAGGTACCCGGCCAGCGGCTGGAGCCACCCCGCAACAGCGACATCGGCGGTCACCACCTCGCCCTGTACGTGGAGGACATGGATACCGCGGTGGCCGAACTGCGGCGGCGCGGACTCCGGGTGCTGGGGGACCCGACGGACAGCAGAGGACCGCACGAGGGACAGCGTTGGGTGTACTTCCTGTCGCCCTGGGGACTGAACTGCGAGCTGGTGTCCTACCCGAACGGGAAGGCGTTCTTCCGCAACCCGCAGGCCTTCAGCTGAGCCTGCCGGTCAGATACGGGACATGAACGGCGTGCGGGTCCGCCAGGCGCGCCGGTACGCGGCCGCCGCACAGTAACGCCGTCGCTCTGCAGCCCGGCCTCACCGTCCTGGACGGTGAGGCCGGGCTGTTGCGCGCGCACCAGTCGTCCGGACCGTCGGTGGTCGCGGGACGGCCGGGGCGCCGCCACGGCCGGACGCGCACACCCGGTGCCCCTGTCGGCGGGCGCCGCCGACGTTCCCCGGGCCGTCGCGGGGCCGCGTCGACCCCTTCGGCCGCCGAGGCCCGACACGCCGGTACCACCCCGAGAAGGCCGTGGGAACCGATTGTGCTGCCACGGACCCCAAACGTGTGTCGCCCGTCGGTCGTCTCGCTCGGTGATCTCTCCGGTGTGCCCGGCCGGGTCGCGGGCGGGCGCGCGGCATGTGGCGGTGAGGGGCGTTGGTTTTGACTCCGCGTAAGGCAGGCCACGGCGGGAGGCGATCGCGGTTGCGGGGCGGGCGACAGTAGGCGCTGCGGCTGAGCAAGGGTGTGGGAGTGCTCAGGCTCAGCCACCTGCCCGGCACTCGACGCGAGGCGTTCCAGCAGGACCTCCCGGGCGCGCTGTTCGGCGGCCGCAGCGAAGCCGCCGGCCGCAACTGCCCGCGCCCGGACGCTCTACCGGTTGAGCGGCGTACTCCCGGGGATCTGCTCCGCAGCAGAACGGGGACGACGTCTCCACCTCGGACACTCCGACCTGGTCCGAGGCGCGGCGCGGGTACCTGGCACGCGCGACCGACAGCGGTGCGTAGGCGCTGCATCAGCGGTACGCGGTGACGACGCGTGAGTTGGGAGTCGCACGTTCCGCCGAAGTGCCCCGGCTCGTCACTCGGTCGCGGCGGTGAGCGGCTCTCCCGATTTCGAGTGGATTAACGCCCTCCGGAGCACACTCGAGCCCGTCACAACCTGCCAACCATGAAGGAAACCCCATGACTTACCACATATCTCGTGCCGCCGAACGCGAGTGGGTTGACGTCAAAGACGTGCCTGGACTGCGGCAGGCGTTGATGGTCGGCGAGATCCACGGGTCGCATCACATGGAGATCTCGCTGTACGAACTCGCACCCGGTGCGACCCTCGGCTGGAACCGCTGCCCGTTCGAGGAATCCTGGTTCGTGACGGCCGGCAACGGCCGCGCGGCGCTCGCGGGCCTGGAGTACGACCTCGGCGCCGGCGACTACGGCGTGGCGCCCGTCGGGCTGGCACATTCGCTGTCGGCCGGCGACCAGGGGTTGAGCTGGTTCTCGGTACGGGCACCGAAGCCGCCGGTGTTCGACGGCGCGCGCAGTCACATCTCGACACAGCCACTGTCCGGCGAGTACCTGGGCCGCCCCTCGGAAACCGACCCCCGCCACCGCTACGTCGGCCACTTCAGCGAATCCGACGTGGCGCCCTTCGGTGATCTGTCCATGCCGGGATACCACGGACCCAACATCAAGAACATCAGCATCCGGATGATGGTGGACCAACTGCTCGGCGCACAGCACCACACGACCTTCATCGCCAGCATCGCCCCGCGCTCCGGCCCGGGCAAGGCCGCGAAGGTGCATTACCACCCGTTCGAGGAGATCTACTACTTCATCGGCGGCGGCATGCGTGGCTGGATCGACGGCAACGAGGAGGTCACCGAGACCGGCGACCTCGTCTGGGTAAGCACGGACGGCACCCACGGCTTCGTCAACGAGCGTGAGGAGCCCGCCCGTTGGATCGAGGTTCAGTCGCCCGTCCCTCCGACCTCGGACGCCTTCTTCTTCCCGGACGACTGGCGCACTCTGCCTGAGGACGGGAAGACACGATGACATCCGCGGCGACTTCCACGTTCGGCCTGAACACGGTCGACTGGGAACGGCGGATCGACGTCGACCGGCTGCGCGACGACCGGCTGGGGCGGCTGCGAGACCAGCTCGAGGCATCCGAACTCGGCGCCGTCCTCGCCTTCGACTTCACCAACATCCGCTATATGACGGCCACCCACATCGGTACCTGGGCGGTCGACAAGTTGATCCGGTTCGCCCTCCTGGTACGGGGCGGCGAACCCATCGTGTGGGACTTCGGCTCGGCGGCACGGCACCACCAGTTGTACGCGCCGTGGCTGGACCACCCGTCCGACGAGCGCAATCCGTCGGGCGCCCGGGCCGGCATCTCCACGCTGCGCGGTGCGTTCAACCCTGACGCCGGCATCGCGGACGAGGTGGCCCGCAAGGTACGCCGCGAGCTCGACCTCTACGGCCTGGCCGGCGAAGCCGTCGGCGTGGATGTCATCGAGATGCCCGTACTGGCCGCGCTCCGGGACGCGGGCGTGACCGTCGTGGACGGTCAGCAGGTGTTCCTGGAGGCCCGGCGGGTCAAGACCGACACGGAGGTCACGCTGCTGACCCAGGCGTGCGCGATGGTGGATGCCGCCTACGACTCGCTATACACCTTCCTGCGACCCGGCGTACGCGAGAACGAGTGCGTCGGATTGGTCAGCAAGACGCTGTACGACCTGGGGTCCGAGCACGTCGAGGGGGTGAACGCAATCTCCGGCGAGCGGTGCTCTCCGCACCCGCACGTCTACTCGGACCGCATCATCCGGCCCGGCGACCCCGCGTTCTTCGACATTCTGCACAGCCACATGGGCTACCGCACCTGCTACTACCGGACCTTCGCGGTCGGCAGCGCGTCACCGTCGCAGCGCGACGCCTATACCCGGTGCCGCGAGTACATGGACCGGGCCATCGAACTCGTCCGGCCAGGCGCCACCACCGCGGACATCGTGTCCGTCTGGCCGACGGCCCAGGAGTTCGGCTTCCCGGACGAGGAGGCGGCGTTCGCCCTGCAGTACGGCCACGGCGTCGGACTGTCCATCTGGGAGAAGCCGATCTTCTCCCGCCTGGTCTCGCTGGACCACCCCGAGGTCCTCGAGAAGGGCATGGTGTTCGCTCTGGAGACCTACTGGCCGTCCGCCGACGGCCTGGGGGCCGCCCGCATCGAGGAGGAACTGGTCGTCACCGAGGACGGCTGCGAGGTGATCACCAAGTTCCCCGCCGAGGAACTGCTGGTCGCCGGGCAACGTTACTTCGCGGTCGGCGGGCAACTGCCCACACTCCGTGAACCCCAGTCGCACCGCAACCGCCCTCGCGACTGACCGGTCCGACCCGGCACCTGACTGTTCCGGACACGTCCGCCCCGCCTCGGCCGGCGTCACGTCGGCTGGGTCGAGGTACTCACACAACTGCTGCCCGGGGGTGCCTGGTCCGCCCTGACACGGGCACTCCCGGGCAGCGTCGCCGCGCCGGCCTCGAACACCGGCGCCCCGGCCGCGCGACAGGCCATCACACCCATGCCCGGCCTGCGACCCGTCAGGCCACGGCGAATCCTCTGTGCGAAAGCGAGCAGCGATGACACATACAGCCCGGGGACTCGACATTCCCCTCGTTCCCCAGAACGCGATCGGCCCCAAGGTGCCGCCTTCCGGCTACCTGGTCGAAGAGGTCGCCGACGGCGTCCACTGGATCACGGACGGCGGCTACCAGTGCGCGTTCGTGGTGTGCGACGACGAGGTGATCGCCATCGACGCACCACCTTCGCTCGGCGGCCTTGTCACTCGCGCCATCCGCGACGTGACAAACAAGCCCATCACCCACGTGGTGTACACGCACTTCCACGGCGACCACATCGGAAGGGTCGACCAGTTCCCCGATGAGGCCACCCGGATCGCGCAGCGGGAGACTCACACGATGCTGCGCGAGGCCGGCGATCCGCTGCGCCGGCTCCCGGACGTGACCTTCGGGGACTCCTACCGGATGGAGGTCGGCGGTCAGGTCCTCGAGATGCACTACAAGGGCAGCAACCACGCTCCTGGCAACAGCTTCGTGTACCTGCCCCGGCAGAAGGTCCTGATGCTGGTCGACGTGATCTACCCGGGGTGGGTGCCGTTCACCAACATCGCCCAGTCCAAACACATCCCCGGTTTCATGGCGCACCACGACCACGCGCTCGCGTTCGACTTTGACACGATGATCACCGGGCACCTCACCCGCCTCGGCACCCGCCAGGACGTCGAGACGCAGCGCGAGTACATGCACGACATTCGCGACGCCGCCCAGCACGCGCTGGAACTCACACCGGTCAAGCGGAACCTCGCACGCGACACGGTCGGCACAGAACACATCTACGAGTACTTCAAGACCATGTACGAGGCCGCTGCCTCGGAAGCTGCCAAGCCGGTCATCGACAAGTGGTCCGGCAGGCTGGGCGGTGTGGAAACCCTCGGGGTCAACCACACCCTGACGATGTATCACAGCCTCCGTCTCGACGGCAACGTCGAACCCCATGTGGTGTTCTTCCCCCCGGCCGACGACAGCCCCGGCCACGATCACCAGTGCTGAGAGGGGGCCGGCCGAAGGTTCACTCGACAACCCGGCGCCCCGTTGATCCGTCCTCCTGCTGCCCGGCGCGCAAGACCTGAGGTCCGTTGTGCCGCACGACCTGGCGCTTGGTGCCTGGGCTCTTGAGTGCAAGCAGCAACCGGTGAGCGGCTTCCGGATTACGAGTGGGTTAACGCCCTGCCGACGACACTCGAGCCGGCCACCGGCCGCCCAGGCCAAGGCTTTTGACCGGAGCCGAGGCTGTCCTGAACCCCGCGTCCTACGTGGCGACAGCGACTTGGACCCGTACGGGGCCTGGCACGAGCAAGAAGGGTTCACCGGCCGACCCGCGGCCTGATCGGAACACAACCCTCATGAGATCTGCGCCCCTTCGAGATCGACCCTCCGAGCCCGACCTCCAGGAGAACCTCATGACCGAAGCACCGTCCTCGGCTGTGGCAACGGCCACCTCGACCCCTGCCGGACCCTTTCCCCGATGGTATCGCTCCCTCCCCCGCGAACACCGGCCCGTGTTCTGGGCCGGGTTCGCCGGGTGGGGTCTGGACGCCTTCGACTTCACCACCCTGCCGCTGGCCCTGGGGTCCATCGCCGCGGCGTTCACGCTGAACTCCACCCAGTCGGGTCTGATCATGACGGTGACCCTGCTGGCCTCGGCCGTGGGTGGGGCCCTGGCGGGCCTGCTGTCGGACCGCGTCGGGCGGGTGCGGGTCCTGATGATCACCATCGCGACCTTCGCGGTCTTCACCGCCCTGTCCGGACTGTCCCAGAACTACGGTCAGATGTTGCTGTTCAAGGGGTTGCAGGGCCTCGGGTTCGGCGGCGAGTTCGCGGCCGGCGCGGTCCTGATCGCCGAGGTCGCCCCTGCCCGGCACCGCGGTCGGATCATGGGATTCGTCCACAGCTCGTACGCGGTCGGCTGGGGTCTGGCGGTCCTCGCCTACACGGTCATCTTCAGCCACGCCGGCCCTGACGCCTGGCGTTACCTGTTCCTCCTCGGCATACTGCCCGCCCTCGCGCTGCTCTTCATCCGGCGCAACGTGAGGGACTCCGTTGTCTCGACGGAGAATCGCCGTCGCATCGCGGGAGAGACCCCCGCTCCGGTCTGGGGCGGGCTCGTCGCGTTGTTCGGACGCGACCTGCGACACACCACGCTGTTCGCCCTGCTGGTCGGGATCGGGGTACAAGGCGGGTACTTCGCCATCTTCACCTGGCTGCCGTCCTACCTGCACACAGAGCGCGGTCTGACGGTCGTCGGCACCAGCGGCTACCTCTCGGCCGTCATCGCCGGCTGCTTCCTCGGCTATGTCGGTGCCGGTTTCCTGCACGACTGGGTCGGCCGCCGGGCCACGTTCATCTTCTTCGCGGTCAGCGGCGTGGTGTGCGTGGTGGCGTACACCTGGATCCCCGAGGGAGCCAACGGCCTGCTGCTCGTGCTGGGCGTGCCGCTGGGGATGGCGGCATGCGGATCGCTGGCCGGTACGGGCGTGTTCTTCAGCGAGTTGTTCCCCAGCCGGGTGCGCGGCACGGGCGTCGGCGTTGTCCACAATTTCGGCCGGGGAGTCGCCGCCTTCTTCCCCTCCCTCGTGGGCGCGCTCTCCTCGGTCTTCGGACTGAAGGCGGCCATGGGTGTCGGAGCTCTCGGGTACGTCCTGGTGATCGTCGGCGTGGTGGCCCTGCCTGAAACCCGGGGCCGGCAGATCGCGTAGGTCCGGCAACCAGGCATCGAGGCGAGGAGAGGGAACGGGAACGGCTGTGCGACATCCCAGAAGAACGTGCGGGATGCCGCACCCGTGGGCGGTCACCGAGTGGCACCTGGGAAGTGCAGCCGCTCCCCGCCCGCCGTCGCGGACCCCCGGGGTGCAGGGCGAACCCTTGGCCCCGTCCTGGGTGATCGGCGGGAATCGACGGGTGACGATTCGGGCGGTCCTCGGTGCCGGATGCGCCGATCGCGTCGTACCTGGTCGGCTCCGGACTGTGGTGGGTGTCCTCAGCCGACACTGCGCTCCGCCGCTTCCACCACGTTGACGAGAAGCTGGGCACGGGTCATCGGGCCGACGCCGCCCGGGTTCGGGGAGATCCACGCCGCGACCTCGGCGACATCCGGGTGGACATCGCCGACGATCTTGCCCTCGGCGCTGCGCGAGACTCCGACGTCGAGGACGGCGGCGCCCGGCTTCACGTCCTCCGCACGCACGAGGTGCGCGGAGCCGGCCGCGGCGACGATGATGTCGGCGCGCTTCAGGTGCGCGGAGAGGTCCCGGGTACCGGTGTGGCACTGGGTCACGGTCGCGTTCTCGCTGCGCCGCGTCAGCAGCAGCGGCATCGGCCGGCCGATGGTCACCCCGCGGCCGACGACCACGACCTCGGCACCCTTGATCTCCACGCCGTAGCGGCGCAGGAGGGTGAGGACGCCGTTCGGGGTGCAGGGCAGCGGGGCCGGCTCGTTCAGCACGAGGCGGCCGAGGTTCATCGGGTGGAGTCCGTCCGCGTCCTTGTCCGGGTCCATCAGCTCCAGGATGCGGTTCTCGTCGATGCCCTTGGGGAGCGGGAGCTGAACGATGTAGCCGGTGCAGGCGGGGTCCTCGTTGAGTTCCCGCACCACCGCCTCGATCTCCTCCTGTGTGGCGGTCGCGGGCAGTTCACGCTGGATGGAGGCGATACCCACCTGCGCGCAGTCGCGGTGCTTGCCCGCGACGTACTTCTGGCTGCCGGGGTCGTCGCCCACCAGGACGGTCCCCAGGCCGGGCGTGACGCCCTTCTCCTTCAGGGCCGCCACGCGGACGGTCAGATCGGACTTGATCGCGGCTGCGGTGGCCTTGCCATCGAGAATCTGGGCGGTCATGCTCTCTGATCCGTGCTCAGACGGCGGCGTCCGCCGCGGACCTGCGGCTCACCGAGGTCGAGGTCGAAATGGAGGCCGAGGTCCATCGCCGGGCGGAGGCGGGTGAGGGCGTTCCACACTCCGGCGGACATGGTGAGCGCGACAGGCTCCCGAGGGGGCAATCCGTGCCGCGTCCGCGACAGCACCTCGGAGTCGATGGCGGTCACGCCGACGTCGCGGCCGGTCAGCGGAAGATCGGTCGGGGCGATCTGTTCCTTGGTCACCGGCGGCACGAGTGCCATGGCAAGAACCTCCTTGGGTGGAACGGTGATGGTTTGCGCGCGCCGGTAGCGCCCAGGCCGTCGCCAGGCCGATCCCGCCGCCGCTTCCCGTGGCGGGCGCTGTCCGTCCAGTCGCACACCAAGCGTCATGTCCGGTTTCCCCACGAGGGCCCGGCGCGGATACCGCTGTCCGCAAGCGTGCTGCGCGGGATGGCAGGCGGCAAGGACGACTAACGGCTCAGCCAACTCCGGAGGAATTCGACTAACGATTCCCGGACAAGCGTTGATAGAGGACTCGTCGCGACTTTCCGGGACCATCGCACCGCCATCCGGCCCGGCGACAGCCGCTGCTTCTCATCCGTGCACCGGCCATGGACGGCGTCGTGCGCCACACATGGGCCCGCTGACAGGCAAGGACCGATCATCCTCGTTAATGTCCGCGAAACCGAGCTTGACCCAGCGACATCAAGCTCTCGAATATTGGCGGTATGGGGTCATCCGGCTCTGCCTGGCAGCAGCGGTTGCCCACCTGAAGAGGGCGCGTTTGTTCTGACTCCGAGTGAGGCGGGCCGCGGTGAAGGACGATCGCAGTTGTGGGGCGGGAAGCCGGCGGACGGTGATCCGGCGGAAGCTCGTGGCACCCGAGCCCGCGGACGACCTCGTGCCGCGGGACCGGCTGACCGGGTGGGTCCGGTCCCTCATAGACCAGCATCCCGTGGTCACGGTGTGCGCGACCGCGGGTGGCGGCAAGACCACGGCCGTCGCCCTGGCGCTGCGCGATCTTGAGCGCCCGGTCGCCTGGTTGTCGCTCGATGGAACGGAACAGGCTCCCGGCCGGTTGCTGGTGTATCTCGAGGCGGCGGTCGAGCCGTACGTCGCGGCGGCCGGCCGCGTCGCGTCCGACGCACTGCGGAGCGGGATCCAGATCGGCGAGGCCGCGGGGCTGCTGGCGGAGAGCCTGCAGGACAGCCGTCTCGTGCTGGTGTGCGACAACGTCGAGCGGATCACCGCCGACGAGGGATCCGTCGTAGTCCTGTCGGCGCTGGCCCGGTACCTGCCCGCCGACGTCACCCTGGTGCTGATATCGCGTACCAGCGTTCCGCTGGACATCGGCTCGATCAGCGACATGGCCCGGGTGGGAGAGCTGGGCGAGGAGGACCTCGCGTTCGACGCCGAAGAGGTCGCGGCGGCCCTCCGGCTGGTCGGCCACCCCGATGCCGACGTCGAGCGCATCGTCGAGATGACGGGCGGATGGGTGGCGGGAGTGCTGTTCGAGGGCTGGCGTACCGCAGAGGTGACAAGTGCCAGGTCCGGCGCCCTGCGCGGCTACCTGTCGGCCAACATCCTCCGCACTCTCTCCGCCGCCGAGCGCACCTTCTTGCTGCACACCAGTCCGCTGGCGGAAATCTCGGTCCCTGACGCGGTGGCGCTGGGCCAGACGGACGCGGTCCGGCTGATGGCATTCCTGCGGCTCAAGCGGCTGCCCGTGGCATGGTCCCAGGACGGTTCCCACCTGACCCCGCACCCCCAGTTCCGTGAGTTCCTGGCCGACGAACTGGCCAGGACCGAGGATCCTGAGACCGTGCGCCGGCTGTACCGTCGCCACGCGAACCTGCTGGTGCAGCGTGGCGAACTGGAGGAGGCCGTCGACGCGTTCCTGCGCCTGGGCGACACCGAGGACGCGTGGCGGCAGGCTGCAGTCGCCCTCCCTGATCTCCTCGGCCGGATGGACTTCGCGCTGGCGGCTCGGTGGCTCGACGCACTGGACGCCTCCAGCAGAACGCCCACGCCCGAGGTCGGCACCATAGTCCTGCGCGTGTCGTTCGCCCTTGAACACTGCGGACGCGGCAACGAACTGCTCGACCGGCACGGCCAGGACTGGCTTCCGTCACCCGGCTCACCGCACTTCGACGAGGCACTGCTGCTGGCGACCTGGTGCCTGTGGCACTCCGGCCGATTCGCCGAGGCGCGCACGCTGACCGACAGGCTGCCCGCCGGCCGCGCCCGAGAGGCCGCCGAGAACCTGCTGGCCCTGGCCGACGGCAGCGCCCCGCCATTCCCGGACTACGCGCCGGTGCCGTCCGGCACGGTCGACGGGATGCTGATGCGGATCGGGTATGTCCGAGGCCGCCTGAGCGGACTCGACCGGCCCGCCACCCTGGACCCCTGGCGGACCGTGATCGGCGCGCCGTGGGTCATCGCCGGGCTGCGGGCGACCGGTCGCCTGCACGAAGCCATGGAGATGTACGAGGTACGCCGCGAGTCGTGGCAACCGCCCTGGCTGCACGCGTTCGACGCGGTCGACCTCATGTTCGACCTCGGTCGGGGCGACGAGGCAGGCGCCGCCCTGGAACGCGGCCACCGGCTGATCGCGGAGACGGGCTCCCAAATCTACCGCGTCTTCGGACTGCTGAACGAGGCGAAACTGCGCCTGCGACTGCACCACGACACCGAGGCGGCCGACCGTGCGCTCGCCGAGGCGGAGGCGTACGGAGCGGCCGACTACGCGTTCAGCCGCGAGCTGTGCCACCTGTGGCGCGGCCTGTCCCTCCTCCTGCGGAACCACAACGCCGAGGCACGCGTGGAACTGGAGGCGTGCGTCGAGGGCATGCGGCGCGGTGACCGGCGGCTCGAACTGGGCACCGCCGCGGCATACCTCTCGGAGGCGTACTGGCGGCTCGGCGAGGAGGACGCGTCGGACGCCGCCGCCGAACTCGCCCTCACCGAGGCCGCGGCACAAGGATCACAGCACCTGCTGCTCAGCGCGCTGACCGACGTGCCTGCCGTAGCAGTCCGGGAAGCGGACGCGTCCCCGACGCGGATGTCGCGCTGGCACGAGCTCACCTCCGCACTGTCCAGGCAGGACACAGTGCGGGTGACGACGAGAGCCCCGCGGCTGCTGCTGGAGGAGTTCGGCGAACCCGTCCTGACCGTCGACGGTCAGCAGTCGGCGCTGCGGCTGAGCAAGAGCGTAGAGGTGCTCAGCTACCTGCTCGGTGCCCGACGCGAGGTGTCCCGGCAGGAACTCCTGGACGCCCTGTTCGACAGCCGCAACGAAGCCGCCGGCCGCAACTACCTGCGCCAGGCTCTCTACCGGCTGCGCGACGTACTCCCCGAGGATCTCGTCCCGCGGCAGGACGGGGACCGTCTGCACCTCGCCCACCCCGGCCTGGTCTGCGGTACGGCGCAGGTCATGCTGGACTCGCTGGTCGAGGCCGACCACCAGGACGGGGAGATCCGCCTGCGTACCATGACCGAGGCGCTCGCCCAGGCCGACCGCGGGCCGTACCTGGCGACGCTGTCCAGCGTCTGGGTGGAGCAGCGCCGGTCCGAGATCGGTGAACGGGTTACCAGCGGCCGCATCGAGGCGGCCAGACTGGCCTTCCGGCTCAGCAGATACCGGGAGGCCCGGCAGTTCGTGGACGACGTGCTGAAGGTCAGCCCGTACCGCGAGCAGGCATGGCAGTTGGCGATCTCCCTGGCACACGCGAGCGGCAGCGACGACGGTGTGCTGGCGCTGTACCAGCGGTACGCGGCGACGATGCGCGAGTTCGGAGTCGCCCCGTCCGCCGAGGTACGCCGGCTCGTCACTCAACTGCGGCGGTAGACGGCCCTGCCGCCGCTGATCGACCAGGGCCGCACCCCGGCCCGCGCCGGCATCGTCGCCGGCCGGCTGGCCGTCCTTGCTCGCCCCGGCACACTCCTGTGGAGATCCGACAGGTCCTCGCAGCGGTCCGTGTCCTCGCACAGGTTCCGCTGTCGCGGCTGCCCTCGCCGGGCCAGGTGCCAGGGCGGTCGATCCGGCGCGGACAACGCCGGGCCCTCGCCCGTCGCCGCCCCCACCGGCGGCGGCAGCACACGACCGAGGGGGCGGTCTCCAGGAGACCACCCCCATCGACTGCCGGCCGGCCTGCCCCACTCCTCTGACACCTTCCGGCCGAGGCAAACGTCGGAGTCCTTCCGGAGTATCAGGCGATCAGCTGGAACGGCTCTTCGAGTGCGTGCACCAGGACGGACATCCACCGCGCGGCCGGCGCACCGTCGATCGCGCGGTGATCCACCGACAACACCAGCGAGAGCTGGGTCGCGATCTCGATCCTGTCGTCGACGACGATCGGGGCCCTGGATCCCGCGCCGACGGCCAGGATCGCCGACTGGGGCGGGTTGATGATCGCCGAGAACTCGTCGACACCGAACATGCCGAGGTTGGTCACGGTGATCGAGCCGCCCTCCAGGTCGCTCTGCCGCAGGGTGCCGTCGCCCGCCTGCCGGACGAACTCCCGTACCTGGCCCGCAATCGCACTGGGCGATGCCTTGTCGACGCCGCGCAGCACGGGGGTGACGAGCCCGCGCTCACCGGCGATCGCGACGCCGACGTCGACGGAGTCGAACTGCCGCAACGCGTCGTCGGTCCAGATGACGTTCGCCTCCGGCACGGCCCGGTGCGCCACCGCGACCGCGCGCAGCACCAGGTCGTTGACCGAGATCTTGTGCGGCGACACCTCGTTGAGCTGTGCTCGCAGCGCGAGCAGCGCGTCGACGCGGGCGGTGCGCTTCACGTAGAAGTGCGGGATCGTCTGCTTGCTCGCGGTCAACCGCTCGGCGATCGCCCGGCGCAGACGGGTGTGCTGGATCTCGTGGAACGTGCCCGTGCCCTTTGTGGCCGGTTTGGCCGCCGGGGACGAATCCTGTGTCTGCGTCGGTACCTGCGCCTGGGCCTGTGTCGGTGCCCGTGCCGGCGCGGGCGCGGGCGCCGACTGCCTGGCACTCGCGATGGCGGCCTCCACGTCCCCGCGGACGATGCGGCCGTTCGGGCCGGTGCCCCGAACCTGGTCCGGCGTCAGGCCGGCCTCCTTCAGCCGCTTCCGGGCCAGTGGGCTGCTGAAGATCCGGCCGGCGGAGCCGTTCGACGTGGTCTGTACGGGTGCGGGCTCGGGCACCTCACGACGCTCGGGTGCCTGCCTGGGGGGAGGGGTGTCACCGACCTGGAGTTCGGCGAGCAGCCGGTCGGCGTCGCCGGGCTGGTCACCGTCGCCGCCGAGCAGCGCGACCGGTGAGCCGACCTCGACGAGTGTTCCGGCCGGCACCAGGATCCGAAGGATCACCGCGTCCGTCTCGGCGGCGACCTCCACGGACGCCTTGTCGGTCTCGATCAGTGCGATGGGGTCGCCTGTCGTGAAGGGGGTGTCCTCCTTCACCAGCCAGTCCGACAGGACGGCTTCGGTCGCGCCGGCCGCCACTTCGGGCATTCGCAACAGCGTTGCCATGGTTGGGCCTCCTTGTTCTCGGGCGTCAAATGGCGGCGGCGATGCCGCGCAGGGCGGCGACGACTTCCTCGGTGCGCGCGACCGCGGCACGTTCGAGTACCTTGCTGATGCTGGGAGAGGAGACCTTGCCGGTTACCCGCTCGACCGGCGCGTCCAGCCAGTCGAACAGTCGCCGGTGGATCTCGTCGGCCAGCCAGGAACCGTAGGACGTGCCGATGGCACCCTGCTCGACGATCAACACGCGGTTGGTCTTCTTGACGCTGCGTTCGATGGTCTCCCAGTCGATGCTCGCCCGGTCCAGCCACCGTAGGTCGATGAGATCGGCCTTGACCTCCGGTACCTGTTCGAGCGCCGCCAGGCTGTGCCCGACCATCGACAGGTACGAGATCACGGTGAGGTCGTCGCCCTCACTGCGTAGCGCCGCCTTCCCCACCGGGATCCGGTAGTCCAGGTCGGACACCGGTCCGATGCCGGTCGCCGTGTAGAGGTCGACGTGCTCCAGGACGACCACAGGGTCCTCGCAGGCGAGTGCCGTGTTCATCAGGCCCACGTAGTCGAACGGGTTGGAGGGTGCGATCACCCGCAGTCCCGGCGCCGTGGTGAGAATGCCCGCCGGGTCCATCGAGTGCTGCGACCCGTAGCCGGTACCCGCGGCGAGTTTGGAGCGCAGTACGAACGGCACGGGGATCTCGCCGCCGAACATGTGGCGTGCCTTGGCGACCTGGTTGAACAACTGGTCGGCGGCGACCCACATGAAGTCCGCGTACATGTACTCCACGATCGGCCGGAACCGCCCGTCCACCGCGATGCCACAGCCTAGGCCCGTGAAGGCGTTCTCGCAGATCGGCGTGCCCAGCACGCGGTCCGGTGCGACCTCGATCGCACGCTTGGTGGCGCCGTTGGTGCCGCCCTTGAGGCGGTGCACGTCCTCACCGAGCACGACGACGCGCTCATCGGTCTCCATGCGACGGCCGATGACGTCGCTGACCACGTCGATGAACCGGCGCTCGCCGAGTTGTCCGGAGAACGTGTCGGCCTCCTCAAAGCGGCTGTCGGCGAGCTCGCTCAGGTCGCCACGTACACCGACGTCGACGAACCCGGGGTCGGGCCACTCGCTCGCCTTGATCCGACGCTGTCCCGGCTTGCCGCCCGGGACGGGTTCCAGCAGCGCGTTGCCGATCTCCCGCATGGTCGCGACGATCTCGTCCCGCGCCGCGGTCACGTGCTCCTCGGTGGCCAGGCCGCGCCGGACGGCCTGGGTGCGCAGCAGCTCGACCGGATCCCGGTCCCGCCAAGCCTGCTCCTCGGACTTGTCGCGGTAACCGAAGGAGCTGCCCGGGTACGGTCCGTTCTGGTGGAAGTACCGGTACAGGTCGGCCTCGACGATGGTCGGCCCATTGCCCGCCCGCATGTGCGCGAGCGCCTCGTTCATGGCCAGGTTGACGGCGAGTGGATCCATTCCGTCGACCCGCCAGCTCGGTATGTCGAACCCGAGGCCACGCGCGGACAGACGTGGTTCGGCGGTGGACTCCGACACCGACGTCGACACCGCGTACTGGTTGTTCTCGATGAAGAAGCAGACCGGCAGTCGCCACACTGCCGCGAGGTTGAGGGTCTCCAGAACGGATCCGATGTTGGCCGCGCCGTCGCCGAAATAGGTGACGGTCACGGCATCGGAGCCGGATCTGCGTTGGTTGAACGCGAAGCCCGCTGCCTGCGGCACACCGCCACCGACGATCGCGTTGGTGCCCATGGCGCCGGCTTCCCGCCAGCGCAGGTGCATCGAGCCACCCCGGCCGCAGCAGTACCCCTCGGCCAGGCCGCAGATCTCCGCGAGGGTGCGCCGGAGCACGGTTCGTATGTCGTCGGTGAGCTCGGGCAGAGTCCCGGACTTGGGCACCGCGACGTGTCCGAACGCCTTGGCCAGGAACTGGTGGTGGCCTCGGTGTGAGCCGTTGACGTAGTCGTCGCTACGCAGGGGCAGGATCGAGCCGACGGCCCCGCCCTCCTGGCCGATGCTCGAGTGCGCCGGGCCGTGCACGAGACCCTGGCTCGCCAGTTCGAGCACATACTCCTCGAACACGCGGATCCACTGCGCTTGGGCCAGCATCCGCAGCAGCACATCGGGCTCCGCCGCGTCCCAGTCCTCGGTCGACGCGGTCAGACTGACCCACGGGGAAGCTGCGGCCAGGTTCACATGGGTGGGCATCGGTGCTCCTTGGAACGAACCCCCGCCAGATGGATCCAACTGGCGCCTGCTGTCCGGTACTATGCGTCGTAACTGCTCGTGATGCAAGCCAATTGGATCCAATGGAGGTTGAATGCCCATCCTCGGGCTCACCCGTGTCGACTACACCGGGATCACGGCTTCCGATCTGGATCAGGGCCGGGAGTGCCTCGAAGTCGCGCTCAGTGTCGAGTACCCGTGCCGGCTCGGACCGTTGGGGGACAACGAGGGCCACGGGATGAGTGAGGACCTTTTCTTCCGGACCGGAGGCCAGGCCCTCCTCGAACTCTCTGAGGCATTCCTCCGCAACCCGCAGGCCGTCAGGTGAGCGCCGACGTGGCGAGCAGGCGGATCGCCGACCAGCTCCGCGAACGGATCCTGGACGGCAGGCTGCCACCGGGCAGCAGGATCATCCAGGACGAACTGGCCGACGAACTGCACACCAGCCGCCTGCCGGTACGCGAGGCGCTGCGCATTCTGGAGGCCAAGGGCCTGGTGATACTGCGCGCCAACCAGGGCGCGTGGGTCACCCGGATGGACATGCGCGAATGCGAGCTGAACTACCAGATCCGTGAACGTCTGGAACCACTCCTGCTCGCCGAGTCCGCACCGCGCCTGTCCCCCGAGGACATCAATGAGCTGTCCCGTCTGCAGGACCGTATCGAGCAGACCGACGACGTCGAGGAGTTCTTGGTGCTGGACCGGGAGCTGCACTGGGCGACCTACCGGCACCACAAGGCCGAGGAACTCGCATCGATCGTCGCACGGCTCTGGGACACGACGCAGCACTACCGCAGGGCCTTCACCCGCCTGACAGGCACCCACCGTCGGTGGATCATCAGCGCCGAGCACCGGCTGCTGATCGAGGCGCTGCGCGACCAGGACTTCACAAGCGCGCAACACGTCCTGGAACTCCACATCCGCCGCACGAGAGTGGAACTTTCGAAGCACCCCGAGGTCTTCGACATCAAAGCCGAATGACAACGACCGACCTCAGCGGATCGGCACCTGCCTGACGGAGCGTCAATTCTGCACGTCGACCGACAAGGGCGACGTCGTCGACCACACCTACCGCCAGGCCATCACCGCCGCCGCCGGCGGCTGCGCGGCCGCCCTCGACGCCGAGCGCTACCTCTCCGCACACACAACGCGCGAGCCTGGCCGGGAACGGGACACCGTGGCGGTGTACGAGCGTGGTGCCGGGGTTCTGGGGTCGCGCTGAACATCTATGCCTCGGCACCGAACTGAGGGATCTCCGCGGGCGTCAGGTCGATACGGACGCGCATGAGCCGGACGGGATGGTGCCACCGTCCGCTCGCGTCCAGGGACACGTCGACCGCGAGCTCGGCGACCACCGTCGGCGCGACCAGCTGCACGTCGAGCTGCTGGCGGGAGCCCCAGCCTGCGGTGAAGGATCAACCGGTCCAAGAATGGTCGGGACTGCCTGGCTGGAGTTCGCAGGCCAGGGCCTGACGGGCAGCCCGCTCCAGGACGGTCGTGCGGCGCGCGTACTGCAGCTGGCCGGTGGTGTCGAAGCGTCCAGGAACAGTGTGGTCGGAGAGGAGATGGTGCCCGAGATTGCCCCGACCACTGTCTCGGCGGTGTGCCGCAGCCGGTACTTGCGCCAGCCCCTGTGGTCGGGCAGGCATGCCTGGTCGAGGCGCTTGAAGACGAGCCCTTCCAGCGGCCGATGTCCAAGCCAGCCACTCGGTGGCCTGCTGCGGGTCGGTGTCCGCCGCGTACGCCGAGGCCGACGGCGGTCTGCCGGTCGTGTCCTCGCCGGTTCTGCGCGAGTACGCCTACCGCGACCTGGTGGTGCTGCTCGGCCCCGCTTCCGAGCCCGTGCGCGCTCTGTCCGCCGGCCGTCCCGACGTGACCGAGCAGCTGCTCGCACCATGGCGGGAGCTGGCTGACGAGAGGCTGCGGCTGGAGACGGTGCACCTGGGGCAGCAGGGCACGGGTCACAGGTCGCTGCGGCCGGCCGCACGCACGCTGGGCCTGGCCGGCGAGCTCGGTGTGCGCTCGGGCTGCCGCCCGGGTCGGCGAACTTTGCATGGATACCTAGCGATGCACACGACTTCGCAGCACTTTCTGGTCATTGGTTCCGCTTGGGCGATGAGAGCAACTTGTCACATATGCCCTCGCTACTCGGTCAACACAGCGGCACCGCTTCGCGAGTAGGCGGGCTAGGGCCGTTGCGGAGTCGACGGCACCTCGCGCAAGATCGAAAACCAAGCGAACGGGAAGAACATGAGTGACGCGTCTTCAGACCTCGATATCACGGAGTTCATATCTCGCGTGGTGCATGACGGAAGCAACTACCGGATGGACGCGATGGAGGGTCTGTACACCGGTGACATGACAATTTTGTATCCGGACGAGAATGGATCGATCACTCGCGCTTCACGCTCGGATGTGTTCGGAGAGTTCGCCGCTCGCGGCCGCAACGGCGATTCTCCGCTTTCTACCGAGTATCGAATTCTGCACATCGAGCGGCAGGGAGACCTCGCAACGGCACTTCTCTACCGACGCATGAGCGATGAAGCGGCTCCGTTCCTCTACGAGTTGCGCCTTCAGTACAGGGCTCAGTGGCAGGTGTGTGGCGAGACCGTGACTCCATGGCCGGACCCCGAGGTGGCCGGAGCGTTCCTGCCGCCCAGGCAAAACGGTTAGTCCGGTGATCCGTCGAGGCGCGGAGGGTTACGGGATCGGGACGCACGTAACCCATCGGTGCGACTGCTGACCGAGATCAAGAAGTTTCGGCCCAGTTTTGAGAACATTCAGATGCCGCGGCGATCGTCAGCAGGCCCGATCCGCAACCAGGGACTCGGCACCATCCTCGGTGCCGAGTTCCTTGCCGCCACCGGCGGCGACACGGCCGTCTTCGGCACGCCCGACCGGCGCGCCGGATTCGGCGGCGTCGCACCGATTCCCTGCGACTCCGGCAAGTTCAGCGCAAACCTGAGACATCTCGTTCGATACGACCGGCAGCTCACCGGATTCTCCATACCTCCGCGCTTCGCGTTGATCAGCGCATTCTGTGAGCGGTCACGTCATTACGCGGCCGTCGACACATGCGAAGGCGCGCGGAGCTGCGCTGCTTCTGGCGGGCCAGGGCAGACGACACAGCCAAGCCGTTCTCGCCTGCCGCCGCGTCCATGTCCTGTGGGCCCTCCTTCGGACAGCCGGAGTTACCGACTCACGCCGCCTGCTGCTCTCACGGCTTGACGAACGGCATGAGAAATCATGTCCACGAGACGTCGGTTGCCAGATCATCGAGACCGACTTCTCAATTGTCCGAGATTCTGCGTGAAGGCCTGTCCCCGCATTGTTGGCCCAGTCCGTCCAGACGGCGCCAGCGGTCCGGTCGATCGCCCCTGCGGCAACCTCGTCCGGGATTCGGTGGACGCGGACCGCGTGGCGGCCGTTGGGGCTACAGACGGACGACGACGACGGCTGTGTCGTCGGTGGCGTCGCTCAGGGTGATGAGTGCTTCAGCGAGGTTCTCGGCGTCGTCTTTGCGGTGGCGTGCAAGGAGGTCGGCGAGGCGTTGAAGACCCTGGTCGATGTCTTCCCCACGGCGCTCGATCAGTCCGTCGGTGTAGAGAACGAGGGCGGCACCTTCAGAGTAGGTGATGGTGGCCTGCGGACGAGGGGTGTGATCGAGGCTCGCCCCCAGTGGGGGGTCGGTTGCCCGGTCGAGGAAGCGCACGGTGCCATCGGGGCTGACGAGGGCTGGGGGCGGGTGGCCGGCGCTGCTGTAGGTGATGTTGCGGCCGCCCCGGTCGACAACGGTCTGCACGGCGGTGGTGGAGAGAGCGCCCTCAACTGAACGTGCGTACAGGTCAAGCCCGTCGAGTGCGGTTGCCGGACCGTCCACCACTCGCGTGGCAGCGCTCAAGGCGCTGCGCAGTTGGCCCATCACGCCCGCTGCTGCCAGGCCGTGGCCCACGACGTCGCCCACGGCGACGGCAGAGTTCCCGTTGGGGAGCTGGGTTACCTCGTACCAGTCTCCGCAGACGTTGAGGGCGTTGAGGGCCGGGCGATATCGCACTGCGGCCTGGTGATGAGCGAGCGGCTGCGGTGCGGGCAGCATCGCGTCCTGAAGTGCGAGTGCCACTTGCCTTTCGCGGGCGCTGGTCTGGCGCAGTCGCTCGTTGACCTGTTGCAACTCGCAGGACCGCGCATACAGTTCGATTTCCATTTGCCGGCGCTGCTGATCGGATCTCGGTCTGTCGGCACGGACAAGGTCGGTGATCTCCTCGATACGGTGCACGACCAGCGCGATGGTGCCGACGGAGTTCAGGACGGGGGCGTTGATCGGGCTCCAGTAGCGCTCCGCGAACACTCCCGGCCGATCCGGCTCCTCCACGTCGTGCCGAATGGGCCCCTCGACGTCCTGGGTGCCGGTCGCTAGCACCCGCCGTAGCGATGCCTCGAGGTCGTCGACGCTGTTGGGGTCCTCAGGGAAGGCATCGAATACGTACCGTCCGACGAGTTGATGCCGACGGCGGCCGACCATGTGCTGGTAGGACGCGTTCGCGTCCAGAATGACCAGTTCGGGCGTGAGCACCAGCATCGCACTGGGTGACGCGTTGAAGATGGCCTTGTAATCGATCTCCCGCTTCGCCACGGTGCTTCCCACTTCTTCCGCCAATCGATCATTTTCTGCTTCTTGTTGTGTGCTTCGAGGCCGTGATCTCCTCATCGACTGATTTGCGGGCCAGCAGCGCAAGCTGCCTTTCGCACCGAGGGTCGACCGCGGCAGCACGTCGTAACCTGACCCGCGGGCAGACGCACGGGCCCTGGTCATTCAGGCCGGTTGTCCGGGGGTGTGTCCGACGTTGCCGGCTCGGTGGAGTCCCGTGTGTTCGAGGGTATGGAGCCAAGGTTCATTTCGGCCCAGACGACCTTGTCGCTCGTTGTGGAACGGCATCCCCATCTTTGGGACAGCTGGGCGACCAGGAAGAGGCCGCGACCGCTTTCGTCTGCGGTGTCCGAGCGACGCAGACGTGGGATACCGGTTCCGCTGTCGGAGACTTCACATGTGAGGACTTCGTGCTGGATCAGACGGAGTGAGATCGGGCCGCTGCTGTGGCGCAGGGCGTTGGTGACCAACTCGCTGACGATCAGCTTGGTCGGGTCCTCAAGTCTCTCCAGGCCCCATGCGGTCAGCTGAAGGGCTGCCATGCGCCGAGCGCTGCGGACGGCGCTCTGATCGCTGGGCAGCGTCCAGCAGGCAACGTTGACGGGTTCGAGCGAATGGGTCCGCACGAGGAGCAGGGCAATGTCGGCGGAGGATTCCTGGCGGCGGAAGATGTCCGTTGCCTGGCTGCACATCTCTTCCAGGGACTGATGCGGTTGCGCCAGCACGGTGGCAAGGCGCCGCATGCCCGAGTCGACGTTGTGGTCGCGGGTCGCGATCAGGCCGTCGCTGTACAGGGCCATGAGGCTACCTTCTGGCAGTTCCAGTTCCACAGCGTCGGGAGGCACACCGGACCCGTAGCCGAGGGGTGATCCGGCGTGAAGGTCTGGAAAAGTCACCCGGCCACTCAGGTCGATGATCGCGGGCGGGCGATGCCCGGCCTGTGCCATGGTGCACCGCAGCGTGCCGGGATCGTAGACCGCGTACAGGCAGGTCGCGCCCATGAGCGTGGAAGCCCGGGGGTGCTGCGTGGCCAGTCGCTTGACTGTGTCATCGAGGTGACACAGCAGTACGTCGGGCGGCATTTCCATATCCGCGAGCGTGTGAACAGCGGTGCGGAGCCTGCCCATGGCCACGGCGGCATCGATGCCGTGGCCAACCGCTCCTCCCGCGACCAGGGCCACGCGAGCCCCGGACAGCTCGATCACATCGAACCAGTCACCGCCTATGCCGTGCTCCACGTCGGCGGGCAAGTAACGCCAGGCTGCCTCGATCGCTGTATTGCCCGTCGTGGGCAGGGGGAACAGGTCGCGCTGGAGCGCCAGGGTCGCGGTGTGGGCGCGAGCGTACTGGCGTGCGCGGTCCAGTGACAGTGCGGCGCGGCTGACGAGTTGCTCGGCCAGGAGAAGATCGGCCTCTTCGAACGGCACCGGGTCCTGGGTGCGGACGAACAACGCCAGTCCCAGCAGAACATTCCGCGCATACATGGGCACGACCATCACCGAATGCATGCCGTTCTCGTGGATCTTCCGCGCTCGTACCGGATCCTGGTCGATCCATGTGCCTGCACCAGTGTTCAGGACCGGTTCCAGGTGGGATCTCCGGTTGTCCAGGGCTTGGCTGAGGGGTGAGGCAGGGGGCAAGGGGATCGGCTCACCGCGCGCCCACGGGGATTCCGGGACTCCCTGGTTGATCGACGCCAGGCCGGCACGCCGGAGAGCGGGGAGGCGATCACCCGACGGCTCGGTGCGTGCCGGGAGCGCCGCTTCGAACGGGACCGACTGCTCCAGGTCTACGGCGGCAAAGTCGGCGAACAGGGGCACCGCAAGATCCGCCACGCTCTGGCTGGTCCGCACCACATCCAGGGTGTCGCCAAGACGCGTACTGCTCTCGCTGAGGACGGCGAAGCGCTCACGCGCTCGTTGAGTCTCGGTGACATCGACAGTAACGGAGCACACCCCGAGCATTTGGCCGTCGGCGCCTTGGAGGCATGAGTACGAAGTGGTGACTGTGTGGTGGTCCCGGCCCGGACTCGTCGGCCGCAGCGTGCGGTCGTCGTGAACCCCGCTGCCGCCGCTTCGGACCACCCGCCGCATCAGCGTCTCGAACGCCTCGGACTGCGAGCCGGGCAGCACATCGCTGAACCGGCGTCCGAGCCGCCGGTCGCGCGGAATCCCGTCGTAGCTCTCCATCGTGTCGTTCACCCACATGCAGCGCAGTCGCGTGTCACGGAT
Source organism: Streptomyces sp. RPA4-2 (assembly GCF_012273515.2). NCBI lineage: Bacteria > Bacillati > Actinomycetota > Actinomycetes > Kitasatosporales > Streptomycetaceae > Streptomyces > Streptomyces sp. RPA4-2. Next base: position 8,465,386 of record NZ_CP050975.2, on the reverse strand, counting down.
GACGACGCCGATCGGTACCCGACCGACGAGCGACTCCCGCAGGGAGCCCTCAGCCCCTTCCTCGGAAGGCTCGCCGACCCCGGTCGCGGACACCAGCCACCGGAACGTTGCATCTCGTCCCCACAGCATCGAGATCCGCAGGCCGACGTCGAGTTCGCGTCCGTCTTGGTGGCGCAGCCTCATATGTCCCGACCACTCGCTTTGGGTCCGACACCGTACGGCGAAGTCCGCTATCGCCGACGCTTCCCCCGTGGACGGCAGGAGCACGGCAGCGGATTTACCGATCACATTGCGGGCGGGGTAGCCGAGGAGTCTCTGGGCGGTCTGGGTCCATCCCACGATCGCCCCCCGCTCGTCGAGCACCGCGCTCGCCGAGCCGTACATTCCTTGGTTCTGCGGGCCATCATTGGGCGTTGTGTTCTCGGTCCTGGCCATCGGGTACGAGTCCTTGGATCGGTGGAGGTCAAGTGTGGTGTGGGAAGCCGCTCTGGGAACGGCATACGGACCAGGCCCACCACGGAATGGACAATCGGGGCGCAGCCCCGCACCCTCCACGCGAATGCCGTAGGTATCGAAATGGCACTATTCGGGCCTTTTGGTTAGTAGACCGGACAGTGCTCCGCTCTGTGACACGGATCGCCGCATACCGTTCTTGTGCGCACGGCCGCCGCGTGGAGGCATTCCCTTGTTGTCTGACGGGCCACAGAGGGCCCCAGGCGGACGGCGGCCACAGCAGCGCCGGTGTCCACGCCCCCGCTCCGCACAACAGCTCCACCGTCAGCTGCAAGTGGCTGGCCGAGGGTGACGGAGACGCGCCAGTTCACCCGTCCAGCCTGCGACGACCAGGGCTGCGCTGCTCGCGGGGCGTTTCGGAGAGCGGACTCGCGTCCGGGCTCCTACGCTGCTGTGGGGTCTCGCCGCTTGAGGCATCCATGCCTTCCCATGCCCATGGTCTCCGTCACGTGCACGCGTTGCCCTGGCCGGCTGTCCTGCCGAATTCCGAGAAATGGGTCCTGCTCCCAGCGGGCCGCCCTGCGGTACAACCGGCCGGCGAGCCCGCTGACGAACGCCGAAGTGCCCTGGTGAGGAGAGCGCGAGGGGCCTGCCCGCCCCCTCGCCGCAAGGGCTCCGGCCGCATGCGCTGTTGTTATGCTCCCGACGTGCAGGGATCAGGGTGAGTGGGGACGGTCCGGGGCGGCTGCGTGGTCGGCGCCGCGAGTACGAGGCGCTCGAGGAACTGGTCTCGGAGGTGGAGGCCGGACGCAGTGCCGTACTGGTCCTGCGCGGTGATGCCGGAATCGGTAAGTCCGCTCTCCTGGAGAGCCTGGTGGCACGGGTCGCTGGGCACCGCGTCGCCCGTGGGGCGGGTGCCGAGTCGGAGATGGAGTTGCCGTTCGCGGGACTGCATCAGTTGTGTGCCCCGTTCCTGGGGCGCGCCGACTCCCTTCCACCTCCGCAGAGAGAGGCGCTGGCCACAGCGTTCGGGGTGAGCACAGGACCGCCTCCGGACAGATTCCTGGTCGGTCTGGCCGTGCTCGGACTGCTGACCGAAGTGGCCGCCGAGCAGCCGCTGTTCTGCCTCGTGGACGACGCGCAGTGGCTCGACAGGGTCTCCGCGCAGACGTTGGCGTTCGTGGCGCGACGGATGCTCGCCGAACCGCTGGCACTGGTCTTCGCCTCCCGTGAACGGCGGGGACGCGACGATCTGGCCGGTCTGCCCGAGCTGACGCTGGACGGCCTCGACGACACCGAAGCCCGCGCCCTGCTGGACGCGGCGGCAAACGGCCCGGTGGACGAGCACGTCCGCGACCGCGTGGTCGCCGAAGCGCGCGGCAATCCCCTCGCACTGCTGGAACTCCCCTACGACCTCGTCGATGAGGATCCGGCCGATGGGCTCGACCTGCCCGATCCCGGACCGGTGACCAGCCGTATCGAGCGGAGCTACCTCGCTCGGGTCCACTCACTGCCGGCGGCGACGCAACGACTGCTGCTGACCGCCGCCGCCGAGCCGATCGGTGACGTGGCACTGCTGAGACGTGCCGCCGGGCGACTGGACATCAACCTGGCCGAGGCCGGCCCGGCGGTGACGGCGGGGCTGCTCGACGTCCGGAATCTGGTGCGCTTCAGGCATCCGCTGCTGCGCTCCGCGATCTACCGGTCGGCCGGGCTCGCGGAGCTGCGGGAGACCCACCGTGTCCTGGCGGAGGTGACCGACCCCGTCCTCGACCCCGACCGCCGCGCCTGGCACCTGGCGCGAGCGACCGTGCGGCCGGACGAGGAGATCGCCGCCGAGCTGGAGTCGTCGGCCACGCGGGCGCTCGCGCGGGGCGGCACCACCGCGGCGGCGGCGTTCCTCGCCCACGCGGCCGTGCTGACGCCGAGCCCGCAGCGCAAGGCGACGCGTGCCCTCGCCGCGGCCCAGGCGAAACTCCGCGCCGGTGCGCCCACCGCGGCGCGCGACTTGCTGGCGCTGGGCCGGAGCGGGGTTCTGGACGAGTCCGGTCGCGCTCGCGCAGATCTCGTCCAGGCCCAGATCACCTTCGCCTCCAGTCGCGTCGACGAGGCGCTCCCCTTGCTGCTGGCCACCGCGCGACGTCTGGTGCCGCTGGATGCCGGCCTGGCCCGAGAAACCTTCCTGGACACCCTGTCGGCCGCCATGTTCGCGGGGCGCCTCGCCTCCGGCGCGGACGCACGCGAGGTGGCGGTGGTGGCGCAGGTGACGTTGCCCCCCGTCACGAGGCCGCCGGGCAACGTCGATCTGCTCCTGCACGCTTTGGTCACCCGGTTCACCGGCGACTACCGCGACGCGGTCGCCGCCTCGCGCCACGCGGTGCGTGCCTTCCGCCGGGAGACCGCCCCGGAGGAGGTCCTACGCTGGTCGTGGCTGGCCTCGGCGCTGGCGGCCGAGATGTGGGACGACGAGGGCTGGACGGAGCTGGTGACGCGCCATGTGCGGACCGCCCGCGCCGTCGGCGCGCTGGCCGAGTTGCCGCTCGCGCTCAACTCGCGGGCCGTCGTCCACACCTGCGCCGGCGAACTGGACGCGGCGGCGCTGCTCATCGCGGAGATCGACCGGCTCCAGGAGGCGACCGGCAGCGGCTTCGCGCCGTACGGCACCATGACACTCGCCGCCTGGCAGGGACGGGCACACGATGCCGTTCCGCTGATCGAAGCCGGCATGGAAGATGCCCTCCAAAGCGGTGAGGGCATCGGTGTGGCCGTCGCACGGCGGGCCCAAGCCGTGCTCCACAACGGTCTGGCCAGATACGAGGAGGCGTTCGACGCGGCCCGTCCGGCGAGCGAGCATCCGCAGGACCTGGTCGCGGCCAATTGGGGACTGGTCGAGCTGGTGGAGGCCGCGGCGCGCAGCGGTCGCCCCGACGCGGCCGAGGCCGCTCTGGCCCGGCTGACCCGGACCACGGACGCGGCGGCGACGGACTGGGCGTTGGGCGTCCAGGCGCGCTCCCGGGCGCTGCTGAGCCGGGGGGAAGCGGCCGAAGAGCTGTACCGCGAGGCGATCGAACGACTCGGACGTACCCGGGTCGCGGCGGAGTTGGCACGGGCGCATCTGCTGTACGGGGAGTGGTTGCGGCGGGAGAACCGTCGCAATGACGCCCGGGACCAGTTGCGCGAGGCGCACGCCCTGTTCACACGGTTCGGTGCGGGTGCGTTCGCCGAGCGCGCCGTCCGCGAGTTGCGGGCCAACGGCGAGACGGTGGCCCGGCGCGACGGTGCCGCCGCGGTGACGCTCACCGCCCAGGAGACCCAGATCGCGCATCTGGCCCGGGACGGGCTCACCAACTCCGAGATCGGTGCCCAGTTGTTCCTCAGCCCGCACACCGTCGAATGGCACCTGCGCAAGGTGTACGCCAAGCTCGGCATCGCCTCCCGGCGGCTCCTGCGCACAGCGCTGTGACCGGCTCCTCGTCGTGGCCGGGCGGATTCCCCCGCGCGTCAGCCACGTGGAAGATCACCGCTTCCGGAGCACGAGCGCGCCCTGGGGCGGCCGTCACCGACTGGTTGACGTAGGCCGCAGGGACGCAAGGTGGTCGTCGAACGTCCGGCGGCCCTGGACGTACTGCCCGCGTGGCAGCAGGCCGCCTGTCGTCATGGCTCTGCCCACCCGCCCCGGAAGAGTCACCGGCACGACGAGTCGGCGCCGGCCCTGGGAGCGCACGACACGACGCGCCATGTCCACCATGTCCAGCCGGTCGGGCCCCGCGATCTCCTGCGCCATTCCCGACGGGCCCTGTAGCACGTGGTCGACGAGCTTCTCGGCGACGTCCTGGGCTGCGACGGGTTGGGTGAGCATTCTCGGCATCATGACCACGGGCGACCGGTTGTCCAGCAACTGCTGGGGGAACTCGAAGAACTGGGTGGCGCGCAGCACCGTCCACGGCACACCACCGTCGCGGACCAGTTCCTCTTGTGCGCGCTTGCCGAGGTAGTAGCCGAAGTCGACCTCGTCACTGCCGACGATCGACAGGGCGACCAGATGCTCGATCCCGTTCGACCGGGCGGCGGAGAGCAGGTGGCCGGTGGTCCGGCGGAAGAAGTCGACGGCGGGTTTCTTCCTCGTCGTGACGGTGTTCGTCACATCGATCACCGCATGGATGCCGGACAGCCTCTCCGCCAGACCGACGCCGGTGGTCAGGTCCACGCCGTGTGAACGGGCGAGGGTCACGGGCCGATGTCCTGCGGCCTGCAGTTCCGCGACGACGTACTTCCCCACCAGACCGGTTCCTCCGGCCACGGCCACCTGCATGTGATGCTCCTCTACCGACGTGGTTTCCGGCTCCGTGCTATAGACAGGACAGCCGCTCCGACTGTGACAAGGCCCGGACGGCCGCGCTTTCCCGGGCCGAACTGTCACACGCGCGTACGCCGCTCGGTCTCTGCAGAGGAGGGATGAGCGACATCACGGTCCCCCCTTGGCCGAGAGGAAGACCCATGACCACGCGCATCGTGTCCATCGCCGAAGGCAGACGGCTCACCCGCTCGATCGCGATCGGCACGCACACGCTTACGGCCGACGAACCCGAACCCATCGGCACCGATGCGGGTCCCACCCCGGGAGAGCTGCTGCTGGCCGCACTGGGGACCTGCACCTCCATGGCCTTGCGGGCCTTCGCGGACCGGCACCAGTGGCCGCTCGAACGGATCGACGTGGCCGTGCGGTTCGGGGACCAAGGACACATCGTCAAGAACGTCGGGCTGACCGGTGAGCTGGAACCGGATCAGCGGGAGCAGCTGCTGGCAGCCGCCGGGCGCTGTCCCGTGCACCGCCTGTTGACCAGGGAGGTCACGATCGTCACCGTACCCACGTTGCTGGCGGAACCGGATGAGTCCGGCGCCTAAGGGCTGTCCCGTAATCCCCGGCGGGCGCACGACGACAGCTACGGCACCTCGCCGCGTTGTCGGATCACCCGAATACGCCCAGTATGAGGACGACCCTCCGCCTTGCGATGCACCGCATCTGACGCCGCGCGCTGATCCACCGGGGATTACGGGACAGCCCTTAGGCGCTCCCCCCGGTGCCCGGCCCGCCCGTGACTCGAGCGGGTCAGGGCGTGGTCACCACGCCTTCGAGTTGCATCGAGTCGATTTCTTTGCGGGAGGAGATCCCCAGCTTCGCGAAGACCTTGCGCAAGTGCCATTCGACCGTGTGGGGGCTGAGAAACAGTCGGGCGGCGATCTCCGGGTTCGTGAAGCCGCCCTGAGCGAGTCGCGCGATCTCGCCCTCTTTCGCGGTGAGGACCGCCGGTGTCGCCGAGGCGCGCTTGCGCAGCTTCACCCCCGCGGCCTGCAGCTCCCGTCGCGCGCGCTCCGCGAACGCCTCGGCCCCGGCTTCGCCGAGCACCTCGTGTGCCGCGCTCAGTTGAGCACGAGCCTCCGCCCGTCGCTGTTCCAGGCTCAGCCACTCACCGTAGCGAAGCCGTGCCCGGGCGCTGTCCATGCGGGCCCCCGTCGTGTCGAGTTGCTCGATCGCTTCCTGGTGCAGGCTGTCGGCGGCCTGCCCCTCGCTCACCAGGGCACGAGTGGCGGCGGAGATGCCGAGCGCCCAAGCGGTCCCGCTGACCTGGGCCATCTCCTCGATCGCCCGCGCGGCCTCGGCCGCATGCGCGGTCCGCCCCAGTCGTACGGCCGCTTCGACGAGTTCCACCCGAGACTGGAGGGACAGTCCGAGTTCCTGCGGATTCTCACAACCACGTTCGGCGGCGGCAAAGGCCTCCTCATACCGGCCGAGGCCGTTGTAGAGGACCGCCGCCGCCCACTGGGTGGCCGTCGTCACCTTGCCCTCGCCCTGCAGGACGTGGTCGTGCGTGACGGCTTCGATCGCCTGCCGGGTCGTGGACTCCCGTCCCTTGAAGGGCTCCACGACGAGCGCTCCGTAATGCGCGAAGAAGCTGCTGCCCGTGGCTTCACCGATCGCGTTCGCCTCCACGGCGAGGGAGCCGGCGCCGCGGAGGTCGCCGGCGAACACCCGGTTCGACAGACGCAGCAGGAGGGCCGAGGGCAACACGGCGAGCGCTCCGTTGCCGCGGGCGAGGTCGACCAGCCGCGCCGACAGCTCGGACCAGGCGGCGAAGTCCCAAATGCTGTGTGCCATGCGGCACACGAGCGGAAGCCACCCCAGACCGTCCTCCCGCGAGAGCCCCTCCGTCCGGAACGCGGCCACGGCCTTCAGCAGGAGCGGCGCACCCATCGTGTAATCCTCGGTGACCACCCGCGCGAGGCCGGTCAGCAGGAGACTCTCGCGGCTCGCGGTGTCGACGGGGCCCGGGCCGCTCATCACCGCCTCGGCGACGTCGCGGACGCCGCCGGTGGCCAACCGGCCCGCGGTCAGGGCCGCGTAGATCGCGTCCCGGTAGGTCTGGCCGGCGAGTGCGGAGTCGTACGGCTGGAGCCGCTTGGCCGCTTCCAGCAACAGCGGCAGTCCGGCGCTGGCACTCTTGGCCGCGGACATGATCTGTCCCCGGAGCAGGGTCGCCTGTCCGGCTCCGACTTCGTCGAGGTGGTTCAGTTCCGCCGCGTCGACCAGTTCCCGCGCAGCGTCGAAGGCGCCCGCCTGGTACTCGGCCCGCGCCGCGGCCAGTGCCCGGGCTCCCCGGAGTACGGGATCCGCGGTCAGTTCGGTGGCTCGATGCAGGAAGGCCGCCGCGGCCGCGATTCCGCCGCGCGCGTGCGCCCGCCCGGCGGACCCCACCAGTTCGGCGGCGACGGCCTCATCCGGTCCGACCGTCGCGCTCGCCAGGTGCCATACGCGGCGTTCGGGATGGAGTCCGACGTCGATCGACTCGGCCAGAGCCCTGTGCACGCGCCGGCGTTCCTCGAAGCCCACGGCGCGGTACACCGCGGAGCGAACCAGCGGGTGGCGGAAGCGCACCCACGTGCCGAGCGTCACCAGGCCCGATGCCTCGGCGTGGGTCACGGCGGTGTCCACGGAGATGCCCAGGCGCTCGGCAGCGTGTCGCAGCAGGGCCACGTCACCGACCGGCTCGACAGCGGCGATGAGCAGCAGTTGCCGCGTCTCCACCGGAAGCGATCGGATCCGGCGGAGGAAGCCCGCCTCGATCTGGCTGGACAGGGGCCGGTCCTCGTGTCCTCCGAGACCTCCGGCCATCTCGACGGTGGTCAGGCTGCGCGGCAGCTCCAGCAGGGCCAGCGGATTGCCGCGCGTCTCTGCGACGATGCGGTCCCGCACACGCTGGTCGAGCGGGCCGGTCACGACGGAGTCGAGGAGTTCGCGGGACTCGCGCTCGTTCAGTCCACGGACGGGAAGCTCCGGCAGGTCGGCGAGGATCTCGCGGGAACCGGACTCGCGGACGGCCAGGACGAGCAGAACGGATTCGGCGAGCAGTCGGCGGGCGACGAATTCCAAGGTCTGGGCCGACACCCTGTCCAGCCACTGCACGTCGTCGACCAGGCAGAGCAACGGCTCGTCGCCGACGGCCCCGGCGAGCAGACTCAGGGTGGCCAGGCTGACCAGAAACCGGTCGGGCGCATCACCGACCTGCATCCCGAACGCTGTGCGCAGTGCGTTCCGCTGCGGCTCGGGAAGATCGTCGAGATGGGAGAGCAGCGGAGCGCAGAGCTGGTGCAGCCCCGCGTAGGAGAGCTCCATCTCGGACTGCACGCCGGCCGCCCTGACGACGCGGAAGCCGGCAGCCCGGTCGAGAAGGTATCTCAGCAGCTCGGACTTCCCGATCCCCGCCTCGCCGCGCACCACCAGGACGCCGCTTCGCCCGGCCCTGGCCTGCGCGAGGAGGTCATCGAGAACCAGGCACTCATGCCGCCGACCGATGAGCCCGGTCCGTGCTCCGTCACGCGCCATGTCAGCCTCCCCGCCGCCACGATACCCGGCGTCCGACGTCCGCAGGGTTGTCCTGAACTCGTGGCTCCCCGATCCGCGACATCGTCCGGGACTACGCGATCCGGTCACGTTCCCTCCGGCCCGTCGCCATCCGTTTCCCCCCTCCTCGTCCTGACCTCGGCAGCGCTCGCCGAGCGGCGCGGCGACCGGGTGGGACGAGCCATGGTGACTCCGTTGGGCACCCACGGCCAGGCCCGGGCCCACGTGGCCGAAAGCCTCTGTCGGAGACCGGCGCGACGACCGGTGAGGCGTCGGTGGATCAGGTCACCGATCCCACGACCATTGCCGTGCACACGAACGTCACCATCGTGATCACGACCATGGAGATCAGTGTCCCGCGCAGCCATCGCCTGAACCGGATGCGGTTCGCCGCCTCTGTCGCGCCGACGCTGTCGGCGATGTGGTCCGTCACCATGCGGGCCACCCCCACCTGCTCGTCGAGGTACCACAGCTCGATGGCCCTCCGCTGCTCATGGGTCAGCCCGTCCGTCCGCGCGGTGAAGGCGGCCACGCGCTGGCGAGCGGCACCGAGATGAGCCGCCCGGTACAGGTAAGCCTCAATGTCGACCAGCCCACGAGCGGCCTGTTCGTTCGTGTTCATGATTCGCTCCCAGAGTCGGCGGCCCGGCGATCGGGACCCGGACCGATTGGGTGGGTCGCGCGACGACTCGTGCGTCGCCGCGCGGGTGGGTCGCCGCGACCCGCCGGGTCGCGGCGACGCAGTCGGGTTGCCGGCCGCTCATCCGATCGGCGACCCGACGGCCGACGCGCTGAGCACCGGTCGCTCAGCCGGTCGCCTGCGCGGCCTCGTTGATCAGGCGCGCGACCTCACCGGGACGCGAGACGCTGACCGCGTGGGAGGCGGACACGGTCACCACCGTGGCCTGCGCTCGCTCGGCCATGAAGGTCTGAGCCTGCGCGGGGATGTTCCGGTCCTCGATGGCCACGAGAACCCAGGAGGGGACGTCCTTCCACGCCGGGGCGGAGGCGCCCTCCGCCAGGGCGGCGTCGGCGACGGGTCGCTGGGTGGCGGCCATGACCGCCGTGGTCTCCTCGGGGACGTCGGCGGCGAACTGCTGGTGGAACTTGCTCTTCTCGATGTAGAGATCCGCGACCTGGCTTCCGTCGGGCAGGGTGATCGGCACCGGGTGGAGCGTCTCCCCTAGGGTGCTGCCCGGGAACTTGCCGGACAGAGTGACCGCGCTCTCGCCTTCGTCCGGCAGGAAGCCCGCGACGAAGACGAGTGCCTTGACGTTGTCGAGTCCCTTCGCGGCGTTGCTGATGACCGAGCCGCCGTAGGAGTGGCCGGCCAGGACCACGGGGCCGTCGATGGAGGCCACGAGTTGTCTGACGTACTCGCTGTCTCCGGCCAGTCCGCGCAGCGGATTGCTCGCGGCCACCACCGGGTAGCCGTGGGACTGGAGCTTGTCGACGACGCCGTTCCAGCTGGAGGAGTCCGCGAACGCGCCGTGGACGAGGACGATGGTCGGCTTCTGCGCACTCATGGGAGTGGCCCTGCTTTCTTGTTGGTTGGGTTCGAACTGGCTGTTCGTGAGATCAGCGGGACCCAGGGGCTCCGGGTATGGCTGTCATGGCTGCGCCGTGGGACGGCTGGTGAGGGCTGGCCGCCCGGAGCCCCCGCGACGACTCGACCGCCGATGGGAAGACGGACATCACCATGGCGTGGTGATCGACTCCGCTGGTGAACGGCTGCCGTCCCGCTAGGCGTATTCGGGCGATCCGACAACGCGGCGAGGTGCCGTAGCTGTCGTCGTGCGCCCGCCGGGGATTACGGGACAGCCCTCAGGTCCTGAACGATGTCTTCCGTCGTGCCGGTGGCATTCGCGCGTCATCCGGCGTGCAGCTGTGCCATCGCGGGGTGTTGCGGCTCTCGGCGCCGGCGGACAGACCGGATTCCGGAACCGAATTCTGCATGCCGAATTCCACCGGATCTCACGGCGTCGCGTCCGCCGGTTATCACTGCCGGTAAACCTTGTTTTCTTCGCGGAATTGCACCGCGCGAGGGATCAGTCGGTGCCGAGAGCCTCACGCAGGACGTGGATGGCCTGCTCGATTGCCGCGGTGGAGGCCTGAGTTCCGCGAACCGGATTCAGCATCATGAAGTCGTGCAGGCTGGCGTTGTAGCGGACGCTGGTGGTCGGCACGCCGGCCCGGATCAACTTGCGGGCGTAGGCTTCGCCCTCGTCGCGCAGGACGTCGTTCTCGTCGACCGCGACGAACGCCGGCGGCAGCCCCTGGAGGTCTTCCAGGGTGGCGCGCAGCGGGGAGGCCGTGATCTGGTTCCGCTCCGCCGGGTCGGTGGTGTAGGCGTTCCAGAACCACTCCATGGCCTTCGCGGTCAGGTGCGGCCCGTGGGCGAAGGTCCGGTAGCTCTCGGTGTCCTGGCCCGCGTCGGTGACGGGGTAGTACAGCGACTGGTGCCGGAAGGTCACGTCGCCGCGTTGCTTGGCCAGGTGCGTCAGGGCGGCGCTCATGTTGCCGCCGACGGAGTCACCGGCGACGACCATACGGGAGCCGTCCAGGCCTTCTTCGGAGCCCTTGGTGGTGACCCACTGGGCAGTGGCGTACGCCTGCTCGATGGCGACCGGGTACTTCGCCTCCGGGGAGCGGTCGTACTCGACGAAGACCAGGGCCGACTCCGCGCCCACGGCCAGTTCACGCACCAGACGGTCGTGGGTGCCGGCGTTGCCCAGGATCCAGCCGCCGCCGTGCACGTAGAGGATCACAGGCAGGACACCGGTGCTGCCGACGGGCTTGATGATGCGCACCCGCACGTCGCCGACCCGGGCCGGGACAGTGATCCACTTCTCGTCCACGTCGAGCTTCTCGACGGGCCCGGACTGGACGTCGTCGAGCAGTTTGCGCGCACCCTCGACACCGAGTTCGTACAGCAGCGGCGGCTTGGCGGTCGCGTCGGCGAATTCCTGTGCGGCGGGCTCGAGAATGATCTCACTCACGGCATGCTCCTTGTGAGGTGGTGGGTTTTGGTGCTTTCCACCTCATGAGACCGGGCCGGGAGTCGATGTGTGACGCGCCGGGGAAATCGGCACGGTAATAACTCACCGGCCACGGCCTTCTCAGACAGAGTCCGCGCCGGCCCGAGCCGCCGATCCGGAGTCGTCAGTCAGAGACCACCTGGACGGGGTCGGCGGGCTTCGGCAGCAGGAAGCCGTCGACGTACAGATCGACGTGCTCGTTGTAGAACGCGGTCAGCCCGGCGATGCGGTTGGCGTGGATGGTCGGGAAGTCGTACGTCCAGGCGATGTCCTCGTGGGAGGCGGTGCCGCTGTCGAACGACCAGTAGCTGCTCGTCGTCCCCTTGTACGGGCATCGGGTCACCGTGTCCGAATGCCGCAACCGGGTCCAGTCGACGGTCGTGCGGTCGAGGTAGTAGCGGGTCGGCAGGCCGGTCTCGAACAGCTTCACGCAATCGGGGGCCTCCGCCAGCACGACACCGTCGAGCTCGACTCGGACGCTGCTGCCGGAACGCAGGGCGTCCACGCGGGAGTAGGGGCTCCGGGGGTGAACGAAGACCGGCTCCTCCTCCTCGAACCAGGAGTCCAGCGCCTCCCAGTCGAAGCGCACGGTGTCGTGCAGGGCTCTCGGGGCGCCGTCCCCCCAGACCCACGCCGAACCCGCGCGGACCTCCGGCCCGACCCGCAGGGTGTGCCGGTGCGCGGGGCCGGCACCGAGTTGCTCCGTGTGCTTGTCGTCGTGGAGCACACCGTCCACCATGTCCTCGACCGGAATGCTGAACTGGGGATAGGCCTGCCATTCCCACACGTACAGCGCGCGGCGGGTGTCGAAGACGACACGTCCGCCGATCATTCCCCGGATGCGGCGGGGAACGGGTTCGACGTGCCCGATCGGGACGATCAGGCTTGGGTGCAAGACATTTTCGGTTGCCATGGTGATCACCTTGAGTTCGCTGATGGCGGGCTCGCCGTGTCCGGTGTCCGCAGACCCCGGCGAGACCGCGGTTGCTCGGGCCGACGGCCCTCACCCGTTCGCTCGATGTTATCGACTGTGCCGGGGGCGGCACCTGAAAGCGAGGTGTGACCACAAGTTGTCGTCACACGGTGTTCCATGTCGGTGCGTCGCGCCGGTCCAGAGGGCGGCCCGGTCCGACGGGAGGGGCGTCGGCGACACACGATGTCACAGATCCAGGGTGCTCCCGGTCAGGGGGCTGTAACCGTTCCGTCCTGAGGAGATCCATCATGGACGCGCGTATCAACTACTTCGGCAACGCCCTTGCCGCCAAGGTCATTAAGCACCTGAACTCAGCCGGCGCGGCGGTGCACGGGGCCCTTCCGGTCACCACTCAGGAGCTGGTGAAGATCCGTGCCAGCCAGATCAACGGCTGCGGTTTCTGCACCGACATGCACACCAAGGACGCCCTCGCCGCGGGTGAGGAACAGCAGCGTCTGAACCTGGTGGCCGTGTGGCGCGAGGCCACGGTCTTCACCGACGAAGAGCGCGCGGCGCTGGAGCCGGCCGAGCAGGGCACCCGCATCGCGGACGGCTCGGACGGCGTGTCGGACGAGGCATGGGCGAACGCCGCGAAGCACTACGACGACGACCAGCTCGCCGCACTGATCTCCCTGATCGCCGTCATCAACGCCTACAACCGCATCAACGTCATCAACCGGCAGCCCGCCGGCGGCTACCAGCCGGGCATGTTCGGCTGAGCCGGACGGTCCAGGTCCGGCCGACCGGACCTGGACCGTCCGTCGCCCGGCCACATCGCACGCGGAACGACGGCCGTCGTCATCCGGGCGACCCCACGTCCCGGCGAAGTGTGGCTAGCCCCATGGGCAACGGATTCCAGAGGACTCTCATGTCAGAACGCCACGTACTCGCCCCTCTCCGACGAGTGAGCACCGACGTACTGGAAGTCGCCTATTACGAGACGGGCTCCGCGGAGAACGACACCGTGCTGCTCCTGCACGGTTTCCCCTACGACATCCACAGCTACGTGGACGTGGCCCCGCTGCTCGCGGACAGCGGGTTCCGGGTCGTCGTCCCCTGTCTGCGCGGCCATGGGCCCACCAGGTTCCTTTCCGGATCGACTCCGCGCTCGGGTCAACAGGCCGCCCTGGGCGCCGACACCGTCGCCTTCATGGACGCCCTGGGCGTGGAGCGGGCCTACCTCGCCGGATATGACTGGGGCGGGCGAGCCGCCAACGTCGCCGCGGCCCTGTGGCCCGAGCGCGTCCTCGGCCTGGTCTCGGTCAACAGCTACCTCATCCAGGACATCGGTGCGGCGGCCAAGCCCCTCGCGCCCGAACTGGAGGCGGGCTTCTGGTACTTCTTCTACTTCCTCACCGAGCGGGGCAGGGCCGGTCTGGCCGGCGATCCCCAGGGGGTCGCGCGGGTGATCTGGCGGCGGAACTCCCCCGAGTGGCAGTTCAGCGATCACGATCTAGAGCGGGCCGCGCAGGCCTTCGCCAATCCCGACTACACCGACATCGTGCTCCATTCGTACCGGCACCGGCTCGGTTTCGCGCCGGGCGCCGAGGCATACGCCGGCCTTGAGGCACGACTCGCCGAGCTGCCCGCGATCACGGTTCCCGCCGTCACTCTCGACGGCACGGTCGACGGCAACTTCCCCGCCACGGACGGCTCCCCGACCGCCCGTCACTTCACCGGCCCCCGGCTCCACCGCAAGGTGGCGGGCGCCGGCCACAACCTCCCGCAGGAGCGCCCCGAGGCGTTCGCGGCAGCCGTACGCGACGTGCGCGTCCTGCGGCAGGAGAACGCGAGCCACGACCGCCTCGCCGGACGGCGCCAGGACACGACATGAATCTCTCTCCCGCTCCGGAGGGCCCCGCCTCCCTCCGCCTCGCCAGTGCCCGTGGACGGTGGACCCTGCTGGCCACCGTCCTGGGATCCAGCGTCGTGCTGCTCGGCTCGACCGTCACCAACGTCGCGCTGCCGCAGATCGGCGACGACTTCGACGCCGACCTCGCCGTCCTCCAATGGACGGTGAACGGCTACATGCTGACCCTGGCGGGCCTGATCCTGGTGGGCGGCTCCCTGGGCGACCGTTTCGGGCGCCGCCGCGTCTTCGTCCTGGGCACCGTGTGGTTCGCGCTGTCCTCCCTGCTGTGTGGCCTGGCCCCGGACACCGCCACACTGATCGCCGCCCGGGCCCTGCAGGGTGTCGGCGGTGCTCTGCTGACCCCCGGCTCACTGGCGATCATCGAGGCCTCCTTCCACCCGGACGACCGGCCTCGCGCGATCGGCCTGTGGTCGGGCTTCGGCGGTATCGGCGCCGCCCTCGGGCCGTTCCTCGGCGGGTGGCTGGTGGACGGCCCCGGCTGGCGTTGGACCTTCCTGCTGAGCATCCTCCCGGCGCTGGTGTGCGTTCCCGTCGCGCTGCGCCACGTCCCGGAGTCCGTGGGCACGACCCCAGAGGACGCGGTCGGCACGGCCTGCGCGGGGCCCCGACGGGGACTCGGCTTCGACATACCCGGCGCCGTTCTGGGCGCTCTGGCGCTCGCCCTGGTCACGTACGCGCTGACCGAGGCACGCGCCGGCGGTCCGGTGGTCATGGCCGCGGCCGCCGGCGGCGTCGTGGCGGGCGCAGCGTTCCTCCGCGTGGAGCGGCGCAGCATTAACCCGATGATGCCGCCGGCGATCTTCTCGTCCCGGCAGTTCACCGCCGTCAACCTGATCACCCTGTGCGTCTATGCGGGCACGGGCGGGTACTTCTTCCTGACCGCTCTGCAACTGCAGATCGTCGTCGGATACTCAGCGCTGGCGGCCGGAGCGGCCATGCTGCCCAACACCGTGCTGATGCTGCTGTTCTCATCCCACTCCGGGATGCTCGCGCAGCGGCTGGGTCCGCGAACTCCGCTCACCGTCGGGCCGCTGGTGTGCGGAGCGGGCATGCTCATGATGCTGCGGGTTGGTCCGGGAGCCTCCTACCTGCGGGACGTCCTCCCTGCTCAGCTGGTGATGGGGGCCGGCATGGTCATCATGGTCGCTCCGCTGACCGTGACCCTGCTGTCCTCGGTGGACGCCTCGAACGCCGGGCTGGCCAGCGGCATCAACAACGCCGCGGCGCGGGCGGCCGGGCTGGTGTCCGTGGCGGCGCTGCCGCTGCTGGTCGGGATGGGACCGGACGCCTACCGGTCGGACGCGGCCTTCGACGCATCGTTCAGCCGGGCCATGCCGCTGTGCGCGGGCCTGCTGGCCGTCGGTGCGTCGGTCGCCTTCGGCATGCTACGGCAGACCGCAGCGGCTGCTCATCCGCCGCACGGGCGGACGCACGGCTGGCTGATGGAGCCGCCCCTGGTGTCCCGCTTCAGCCGTCACCAAGCCGTCGAATGACACCCGGCCGGGGCCCCGGCTGTCACACCGGTGGGAGCCCACCGGTCTCGTTGTTGAGAGGACCGCTGTCCCGCGGTCCGCGTCGGCGCACCACAACACGCCGACCTAGGAAAGGATGCAGACATGTCGTACCCGTACCCGGAGCAGAAGTACTGGGGTGAGGACGGTGAGGTCAGCGCCGTCTTCCGCCCCGCCACCACACCCCCGGCCATCGGCGAGAGCGGCACCGGGAAAGACGCCACCCACTATCTGGCGACCACCGGCACCACACGGGGTGAGTTCGGGCTGTACCGGGTCGAGATGCGGCCCCGGGCGGGCGGCCCCAAGACCCATTTCCACAAGCGGATCTCGGAGTCGTTCTACATCCTGGACGGCACAGTGCGCGTGTTCGACGGCGTGCAGTGGGTCGACGCGCGCAAGGGAGACTTCCTGCACGTGCCCCAGGGCGGGCTGCACGCCTTCCGGAACGACTCCGACGCCCCGGCCGACATGCTGCTCCTGTTCACCCCAGGCGCCCCGCGCGAGGAGTACTTCGAGCAGGTGTCACAGCTGGCACACGCTTCGGAGGAGGAGCGTGCCGCGTTCTTCGACAAGCACGACTCGTACTTCGTGGAATAGGAACCACCGACAGGCGGGGCCCCGCGCCTGTGACACCGGTCGTCGCCGGGATGTCACTGGCGCGGGGCCCTGTCTCCGCACCGGGGACTGCCGCCCCGCCATGTTGCCACCGCCGCCCTCCCGCGCAGGCTCCCGCCCGGTGAGTGACGGCACAGGGCCGGGCGCCGTCCACCGGCGGTGGACGGCGCCCGGCCCTGCGGGGGATCAGGCGGTGGGCCCTGCGGGGATCAGGCGGTGGGCCGCGGGGCGCGAAGGTGGGCGCGCTCCTTCAGCTCCTCCTCGTCCACCAGCTCGAGCATGGGCTTGCCGGGGGCGCACATCATGGTGACGACAAACTCGGTCCGCTCGTCGGCGAGGGCGTTGCCGTCCTGGTAGTGGATGGCGTCGCCGCCCGGCTCCCAGAAGGTGCCGCCGGCCTCGACGACGCGCTCGGGCTCGCCCTCGAGTTCGAAGCGCACGGCGCCCTTGATGACATAGCCGAACGCCGGGCCGGAGTGGCGGTGCGGCGGGGTGCCGGGGTCACCGGGCTCCCACTGGACGTGGATGGTCATCGCCGAGGCACCCTCGGGAATGGTGATCGGTGCGGCGTCCTGAAGCATTTTCGCCGCTCGGGTCCAGCTCGGGCCGTCCTCGCCGCCGGTTCCGTGACCGTGTCCGTCGTGGCCGTGGTGGGCGTGCTGTGAGTTCTCCGACACTGAATCGCACCTCCGTGGTTCCACCGTGTCCGGGCGGTCCGTCGTCCGCCGTCACGGTGGTCATGTCCGGTCGTGAAGACCGCTCCACCCATCTGACCGGGGGTCCGGCGGATCTGTGACACGGGCGACGGCCGGCCGTGTCCGGCACCCGGGAGCGCCCGGCCCGGTGTCACAGGAAACGGACCCGTCCTGTCTAGGTGTGACGAGCACGGTGGCACGCCAACGTCCGCCACCGTCGCCCACGGAGACCCAGCGGGGTCATCGGCCCCCCAATGGAAGAGATCCAGATGAGAGTCGTCGTCGCAGGTGCCACCGGTCTGATCGGTTCCAGGACCGTCACCGGGCTCCGGGACCACGGCGTGGAGGTGGTGCCGGTCGTCGGCGGCGCGCAGCGCCCGGTCGAGGCCTCGTCCGGTGCTGACGGTGACCCCTTCGCCGCCGCAGAGCTCCGGCTCCGGGACGCCACCGCCGAGGTGCTGACCGCCCGGGGCCGGCCCCGCCCGGTGATCACCGACACGCGTGCCCCGTTCTTCGGCGCGGTGCTCGGGGAGCGAGCCCTCCTTCCCAGGCCGGACGCCCATCTGTGACGTCACAGGTTCACCCAGTGGCTCCAGAACCACTGAGGCCACCGGCGGCGACGCGTCACCGCCCGTGCTTCCCACCCGTCGCCCCGCTGCACGCACCGTGTCCGCGGCCGACGCCGCCGACACCCACGCCGTGCCAGGAAGGCTGCCATGAGTAATCCGTCCCGGCCCACTGAGGCCACTCTGATCAGTGAGCTCGACCAGCTACCCGACCGTGACCGCGAGGAGACCGCCGAATGGCAGGCCTCCCTCGACGCCGTCGTGCGGAACGCCGGGCCGGAGCGGGCGGTGTACCTGATGCGGCGAGTGCACGAGTTCGCCGCGAAGTCCGGCACGTCCCTGCCGGGGCTGTTGTCCTCGGACTACATCAACACCGTGCCGGCCGCCGCGCAGCCCGTGTTCGACGGCGACTTGGCGCTGGAGTCCAGGATCACCGCGCTCAACCGGTGGAACGCCGCGGCGATGGTCACCCGCGGTTCGCGACTGGGGCTGGGTGGCCACATCTCCACCTACGCGTCGGCGGCTTGGCTCTACGAGATCGGGTTCAACCACTTCTTCCGGGGCAAGGACGGTGACGGCTCGGGCGACCAGCTGTTCCTCCAGGGGCACGCCTCGCCGGGCATCTATGCCCGGATGTTCCTCGAAGGGCGGCTGAGCACGGAACAACTGGACGCCTTCCGGCGGGAGGCGGGCGGTCACGGTCTGCCGTCCTACCCGCACCCCCGGCGGCTGCCGTGGCTGTGGGAGTTCCCGACGGTGTCCATGGGCCTTGGCCCGCTCGGCGCCGTCTACCAGGCCCGCTTCAACCGCTATCTGCGGGCTCGCGGCATCAAGGACACCTCCGCCTCCCGGGTGTGGGCGTTCCTGGGCGACGGGGAGATGGACGAGCCGGAGTCCATGGCCGCCCTGGCACTGGCCTCTCGCGAGGGCCTGGACAACCTGACCTTCGTCATCAACTGCAATCTGCAGCGCCTGGACGGGCCGGTACGGTCCAACTCGAAGATCGTCCAGGAGCTGGAGGCACGGTTCCGCGGCGCGGGCTGGAACGTGGTCAAGACCCTGTGGGGCGAGGCCTGGGACCCGCTGCTGGAGCAGGACACCACCGGCCGGCTGGTGCGGCGCCTGGGCGAGGTGCCCGACGCGCAGATGCAGACTCTGGCCGCGCGGGACGCGGCCTACATACGCAACAACTTCTTCACCGGTGATGCCCTGTCCGCCCTCTCCGCCTCCCTGAGCGACGCGCAGGTGGTCGAGCTGTTCGAGAACTCCCGGGGCGGACACGAGCCGTTGAAGGTGTACGCCGCCTACCGGGCCGCGGTGAACCACCGGGACGCGCCGACGGTGATCCTCGCCCAGACGGTCAAGGGGCACACCCTGGGCCCGGCGTTCGAGTCCCGCAACGCCAACCACCAGATGAAGAAGCTCACGATGGATCAGTTCCGGGTGCTGCGCGACCTGCTGAAGCTTCCCATTCCGGACAGCGCGCTCGCCGGCGACGAGGTCCCGTACTGGCACCCGGGGGAGAACTCGCCCGAGGTGCGGTACCTGCGCGAGCGCCGGGCCGCCCTGGGCGGTCCCGCGCCTGTCCGGCGGGTGGTCGCCAAGCCGTTGCCGGAACCGCCCGGCGCACCCTTCGAGGCGTTGGAGAAGGGCTCCGGCCACCAGGAGGTCGCCACCACGATGGCGCTGGTCCGGCTGGTGAAGGACCTGATGCGCGACCCCCGAGGCGGAACCCGCTGGGTGCCGATCATCCCCGACGAGGCCCGTACCTTCGGCATGGAATCGATGTTCCCCACGGTCGGCATCTACTCGCCGCTCGGCCAGAACTACGATCCGGTCGACGCGGACCAGCTGCTCCACTACAAGGAGAGCACCACCGGGCAGCTGCTCATCGAGGGCATCACGGAGGCCGGTTCCGTGGCCGAGTTCGCCGCTGCGGCGACCTCGTACGCCACGCACGGCGAGCCGATGATCCCTTTCTACATCTTCTACGCCATGTTCGGTTTCCAGCGCACCGGCGACCAGTTCTGGGCGCTCGGCGACCAGATGGGCCGCGGCTTCGTGGTCGGCGGCACCGCGGGGCGCACGACCATGACTGGTGAGGGTCTGCAGCACGGGGACGGGCATTCGCACCTGCTGGCCGCCACCAATCCGGCGGCGATCAGTTACGACCCGGCCTTCGCCTACGAGATCGCGGTGATCGTCCGGGACGGTCTGCGCCGGATGTATGGCGAGCGGCCCGAGAACGTCTTCTACTACCTGACCGTGTACAACGAGCCGAAGCATCAGCCGGCCATGCCGACGGTCCCCGGCATCGAGGAGGGCATCGTCCGGGGCATCTACCGGTTCCGGCCCGCCGACCCCGCCGTGACCGGACCCCGGCTCCAGGTGCTGTCTTCCGGCACGGCCATTCACTGGGCGCTGCGCGCACAGGAACTTCTCGCCGCCGACTGGAACGTGCTCGCCGACGTGTGGTCGGTGACGTCCTGGACGGAACTGCGCCGGGACGCGATGCGGGCCGACGATGCCCGGATGCGCGGTGAGGAGCGTACGCCGTTCATCACCCGGTCCCTGGCCGGTGCGCCGGGGCCGGTGCTGGCCGTCAGCGACTGGATGCGGCAGGTTCCCGACCAGATCAGCCAGTGGGTCGAGCAGGACTACTACTCCCTGGGCACCGACGGTTTCGGTCTGTCCGACACCCGTGAGGACGCGCGCCGCTACTTCCGGGTGGACGCCGAGTCGATCGTGGTGACCGCACTGGACCGGCTGGCCCGGGCAGGGCAGGTCCCCCGGGCGACCGTCGCGAAGGCCCGCGCGCGCTACGGCCTCGACCTGTGAGCGGCGACGTGGCGCCACTGACCCCGTGCGACCCAGCCGTGGACGACAGGTTCGGGTCCCCCGCGCCCTGCCGAGCCGTGAGGAGCTGAACGACATCATGACGGTTTCCGTGACCCTGCCGGCCCTCGGCGAGCCGTCACCGAGGGCACCGTGACCCGCTGGCTGAAACAGGTCGGCGAGCGCGTCGAGGCCGACGAGCCTTTGCTGGAGGTCTCTACCGACTAGGTCGACACCGATGTCGACGCCAGTCGCGCCGGTGTCACCCGCGCTCGCTGTCCCGACCACTCCGACGGCGGGGGCATTCACGCAGCGCGGCCGGACGGTCCGGATGGCCCGCATCCGCAGAGCCATCGGGGAGAACCTGAAGAAGGCCCTGCTGGGGCAGGCGCAACTGACCACCACGGTCGAGGCCGACGTCACCCGGCTGATGCGGCTGCGAGAGCGGGCGAAGGACAGTTTCCTGACCCGCGAGGGCGTCAAGCTGTCCCCGACGCCCTTCTTCGTCAAGGCCGCCGCCCAGGCGCTGAAGGCGCATCCGGTCGTCAATGCCAGGATCAACGAGGACGAAGAGACCATCACCTACTTCGACACCGAGAACGTCGGCATCGCGGTCGACACGGAGAGCGGTCTGATGACCCCGGTCGTCAAGGCCGCGGGCGACCTGACCGTCGCCGGGATCGCCCGGGCCGTCCACGACCTGGCCGACCGGGCCCGCAGTGGCCACCTCACCCCCGACGTCGTGTCCGGCGCGACCTTCACGATCTCCGACACAGGCTCGCGTGGGGCCACAGCGTCATCGTGCCACCGGGCCAGGCCGCGATCCTGGGCGTGGGCGCCACGGTCAGAAGGCCCGGAGTCGTGGCGCAGCGGTGGCGAGGACCTGATCGGCATCCGGGACCTGGTGCACCTGTCGCCGTCGTACGACCACCGGCTCGTGGACGGTGCGGATGCGGCTCGCTACCCGACCACGGTCAGGGAGATCCTGGAGTCCGCGGCGTTCGAGGACGACCTGTACCCCGACGCCGCGACGTGAGGAGGTGCCGGTGCGGGCGACGGCCCGCTCCGGCTGTGCGCCGTGGTCCCGGTGGCCGCGCCGAACGCCGTACCGCGACCGACGGACCCGGGAACGCTCGCGATCACCGATGCTCGGCGCGGAGGGAGCCTCGCCGTCGGCGGGTGGGCGAGCCGGCCGCCAGGTCACGGACGTGGATCCAGGCGGTGACGCCGCCGGCCTCCTCCCTGCGGTGCACGGGCACGGGCGCGTGGCCCAGGACGGCGGCCATGCGTTCGTCACCGGACAGGACGAGGCCGTAGAGCGTCGCCCAGCCGCCCATGAGCGCGTGGTGGCCCAGGTGGCGCAGCATGCGGGTGCCCAGGCCACGGCCCTGCCAGGCGTCCTCGACGAGGAGCGCGGCCTCCACGGCCGAATGGTCCGGCATCAGATGACCCACGGCGACGATGCGCCCCGTGGTGTCCCGTGCGGCCAGATGGATCGAACCGGGGCGGCCCAGCAGTGTGGGCAGGTAGGTCCGGGGATCGGGCATCGCCCGGTGGTAGCGGCTCCACAGGGTCTGCGATGAACAGCGACGATGCATCGCCACGGTGGCGGGGAGGTCGTCGGGGCCTATCGGGATGATCCGCGGTTCGCGGCGCATGAGTTCGTCCTTGCCCGGCCGGGCGTGGTGCAGCACCTGCGCGGCGGACCGGCGGTCGATGGAGCGGGGTGGGAACACCTGGCCGGCCGCACCGGCCGAGTGTGACAACGCCGACGAACCGTGCCACCGGAGCGGGTGTGGCCGCGGAGAACGAGCGGCCTGGACCGGTACCAGGGCCGCCGTTCTCCTCGCCGGCCGGCACGTCGCCCTGCCGTGTTCGCCCACGGGTGTCCTGCCGCCGTCACCGTCCAGGCAGCAGGACACCTTGGGGGCCTCAGCAGCGACTCGGTCGGCGCGTGGGCGCTGCGCGGATGGGTCAGCGCACCGAGCCGGCGGCTTCCTCGATGACGTCGGTGACCTTCCTGGGGTGCGAGACGCTCACCGCGTGGGACGACCGGACCTCCGTGGTGTGGGCGCCGGCTCGCTCTGCCATGAACTCCTGGGCCTTCGGCGGGATGTTGAGGTCCTGCGTGGCGATCAGGTCCCAGGAGGGGATGGTCTTCCAGGCCGGCTCGGCCGCGCCCTCGGTCAGGGCAGCGTTGGTGACCGGTCGCTGAGTGAGGGCCATCAGGTCGGTCTCGTCACGGGGCACGTCCGCCGCGAACTGGTGCCGGAACTTGTCGTTCTGGATGTAGAGGTCGGTGCCCTGGGAGCCGTCCGCGTTCGTGAACGGCACGGAGCGCAGCGCTTCGCCGAGAGTGCTGCCGGGGAACTTCCCCGACAGGTCGACCGCGCTCTCGCCCTTCTCGGGGAGGAAGGCGGCAAGGTAGACCAGAGCCTTGACGTTCTTGTTGCCGACGGCGGCATTGCTGATCACCGAGCCGCCGTAGGAGTGACCGGCCAGGACCACGGGACCCTCGATGCCGGCCAGAACGTCCTTGAGGTAGGCGGAGTCGCCGCTCAGGGAGCGCAGCGGGTTGGCGACGGCGACCACCGGATAACCGTCGTGCCGGAGCCTTCGCATGACGCCGTTCCAGCTCGTGGAGTCGGCGAACGCGCCATGGACCAGGACGACGGTGGGCTTGGGCCCCTGTGAGGTGGTGTTCTTGGCGGCGGAGGCGGGGGCGACCGTGGTGACGAGCAGGCCTGCGACGACGGTGGCGCCGGCCAGAACGGTGAGGGAGACACGGGCCCGGCTGGTGCGGGAGGTGCGGTTCATGTGGAGTGCCTTTCGGAACGGATGGGTGCGTCCCGCTCCCGAAGGGGGGAACGGGTGGTGTGCTGATGGCCGGCGACCCCGCACGGCCCGCTGCTCGGGCACAGGTGAGGTGCGCCGCGGGTGTGCCGACGGCACGTCGCCGCTGCGCGGAGGAAGGCCGCTCGGGTCGGCGGGACGGAGGTCCCGCAGGGCGAACTGCCGTGCGCCGTGGCCTGGTTGCTGGCAGTTCCTTCGTCGCCTTTCACCCCTATGACCGGAGAACCGTCGAAGGCGTGACATGTCGCGACGACGGTTCCGGGTGGGGGGATCGTTCAGGACCGGTGCCGGCCGCTGATCTCCCGGTACTCGGCCGCCGTGGGCTTGGGGATCTGTGCACCCGGGCCGTAGAGGACGCGGCTGAGCCTGCCGCGCAGGCGCTGGGTTCGGCTGGGCATGGCGCCGTCCACGTCCGGCACGGGTGCGGCCCGCAGGGGCGAATACTGCTCGTGGGCGGTCAGGGCGTGCAGCCGCGCCTGGCTGAGCGGCTCATGGATCTCCACGTACTCGCCGTGCGGAAGACGTTTGATGACGCCGCTCTCGCGCCCGTGCAGCACGTTGTCGCGGTCTCGCCGCTGCAGGCCCAGTGCCAGGCGTTTGGTGACGAGGAAGGTCAGGACCGGCACGACGAACAGGCCGATGCGCACGGTCCAGGTGACGTCATTGACAGAGACGTGCAGCCGGGTGGCGATCACGTCGTTGGCGGCACCCATGAGGGCCACCGCGTAGACGCTGAGCCAGGCCACGCCCAGGGCGGTGCGCACCGGGCGGTTGCGGGGGCGGTCCAGCAGGTGCTGGTCGCGGTCGTCGTCCGTGACCCAGGCCTCGAGGAAGGGGTAGGCACCCATGGCCAGGAAGAGCAGCACGCCGATCAGCAGGGGCAGGACGTTGTCCAGGGCCAGGGTGTGGCCCCAGAAGCTGATTTCCCAGCCGGGCATGACGCGCAGGAAGCCGTCGGCGACGCCCATGTACCAGTCGGGCTGGGAGTCGGCGGACACCTGGTCGGGACGGAAGGGCCCGTATTTCCACACGGGGTTGATCTGCGCGACGGCCGCCATGAAGAAGATCACGCCGGACACGAGGAAGAAGTAGCCGCCGGCCTTGACGGCGTACACCCGGAACGGGAGGCCGACGACGTTGCTGTTGGTACGGCCCGGTCCGGGATGCTGGGTGTGCCGGTGAAGTACGGCCAGGGCCAGGTGGCCGGCGAGCAGAGCGATCATCAGTGCGGGGATGACCAGGATGTGGATGGTGTTGAAGCGGGCGGTCAGGTCGTGGCCGGGGAACTCACCGCCGAAGAGGAAGAACGACAGGTAGGTCCCGACGACCGGCATCGAGAGGATCGTGCCGTTCACGACCTGCAGGCCGGTTCCGGACAGAAGGTCGTCGGGCAGGTCGTAGCCGGTCAGACCGGCGAACATAGCCAGGAGGAGTAGCAGGAACCCGAATATCCAGTTCAGCTCCCGTGGCTTGCGGAACGCGCCCGTGAAGAAGACCCGCAGCATGTGCACGAACACGGCGGCGACGAAGACCAGTGCCGCCCAGTGGTGGGCCTGGCGGATGAGCAGACCGCCACGGACGTCGAAGGAGATGTGCAGGGTCGAGTTGAAGGCCTCCGACATCAGCTGTCCCCGCAACGGGGTGTAAGTGCCCTGGTACGCCACGAGTTCGGAGGAAGGGTGGAAGTAGCAGCTCAGGTAGACGCCGGTGAGCAGGAGGACGACGAAGCTGTAGAGCGCGATCTCGCCGAGCATGAACGACCAGTGGTCCGGAAAGGCCAGACGCCGAGCGGAACGGGCCAGGCGGCGGTAGCCCAGTCGGCTGTCCGACCATTGGGCCAGCCTCTCCCCGGTGCGCCTCTGCCCCGGCTCGGCCGGCCGGCTGTCGTTGGCCATCTCTTCACCCTTCGTTTCTGCGTCACCCGAAGCTCGCTGCGTCCGGTGCCGAGGTCCCCCTGCCGCGGGGCCTCGGCACCGGCGCGTGCAAGGGCTTCCGATCGCCGTGCAGCGTGGCTGTCCGTGCCGGGCACCGACGCCTTCCTCGAAGAAGCGGCTCGGCGCCGGCCGGTGCGCCACACGAGCCGTCTCCCGTGGTGGCGCCGTCCGTGGCGATCCGGTGGTCCGCGGCGCTGCGGACCCCGCTCGGCACGGGCCGGAGGAACGCGCATACAGCACAGCGCGGCCGACTCGTCCGTGGCTGTGCTGTTCGGGCAGGATTCGTGAACTGCTGTCGTAGGCATGACCGGCGAGCCGGCTTCGGTGTGACACGAGGACGTGTCACCGGTATGGCGTGATGCCGGCCGAACGTCACCGTGAGGGGCGCCGCCGGACCCGGTCACGCCGCACATGGCGCCCGTCAGCGTGCGACGACGTTGTCCAGCTCCTCACCCGCGGCGAACCGGGTCAACTGGCGTCGGACAAGTTCTTCGAGACGTGGCCACAAGGACGGAGTGAACGCGCCGACATGCGGGGTGATCAGCACGCCGGGTGCTCCCCAGAGCGGATGTCCCGCCGGGAGCGGCTCGGGGTCTGTCACGTCGAGTGCGGCCCGCAGCCGTCCCCCGTGTGCCTCCTTGAGCAGGGCGCCGGTGTCGACGACGGCCCCCCGGGACACGTTGACGAGCAGTGCTCCGTCCTTCGGAGCGGACCCGACGGTGCCATAGCCGACGATGAGCACAGACCGCTCGTACAGGGACGGGAAGACTCGCGGCCGCCATGCCTCGCGGTCCTGGTCGTGCAGCAACTCCGGTATTCCCCGCAGGGAGGCGAGGATCAGGGTCAGGGCCAGCTCCGCCGTGCTCCCGGCGGGGACGCCTCGCGCGTTGCACAAGGTCACGTCACGCGGGATCCGGTCCAGTTCCGCCCGCAGTTCGTCGGTACCGGAACTGAGTGCCTGAACCACCCGGAGACGAGTCATGCGGGCGACGGGCTTGCCGATGATGTCGATGTCCTGGGTCAGCGGCGGGACGTAGAACTCCGCATCCGCCGGATCCGCTGGGAAGACCGAACGGCCGCCCCAGCGGGCATGGTTCAGATCGCGGGGCAGATCGGTGAAACTGCCGAACTGCGCGGTAAGCCATACCTGTGGGAAGCTCGCGGTCATGTCGACGTGCTCTGCTTTCACTCCGGATTCGCGGGCCGGACGCACACGGCACACGGGCCCGGCGCACCGTCATGGGGACACTGACCTGTGTCGCGGCGCGGTCAAGCGACAAGCTGTGGCCGGTCCGGCTCCGAGGCCGGCACCAGAGAACTGACTGCGCATGCCATCCACCTGTGACAGGGGCGGCCTATGACGGCGATCACCACCACCCCGCGCCGGCGAGCTGCTGACTCGTCGTCACCGCTGTCACAGGCGCGGCCCACGTGCTGTCTTGCTGGACATGCGCCCTGTCACAGCGAGAGCACCGATCGCCCGGACCCGACCCGGCTCCTACGCCGTCACGGCGGAGTTCTACGACATCCTCCAGGCAGCCGAGGACGAGAGGCTCGTCCGTGACCTCTACGGCCGGGAAGTCGCGAAGGCCCGTCTCGGCGTGCTGGACATCGGTGCCGGTACCGGACGGGTCACGCTGATGAGCCTGGCCGAGTCCCGGGTCGGCGTGCACGCCGTCGAGCCGGCCCGGGCCATGCGCACGTCCTTGATGACCCGCCTCGCCTCCCTGCCCGCGCGGGAGAGGGAGCGGGTGACCGTGCACCCGCACACTCTGGACGAGGCGGCTCTGCGCGCGGTCGCGGACGTGGCCGTCTGCCACAACGCTGTTGCCTGTCTCCCGCCGGCCGCGCGGCGCGCGCTGTGGCCCGCGATCGGCGCGGCCCTCGTCCCCGGCGGTTCGCTGTTCCTGCAGCTGCCGCCTGCCCGGCTTCCTGCCCGGAGCGTCGAGCGGGTCCTGCCCGAGCAGCGGGTCGGCGAGCACACGTACGGCGGAGACATGGTGATGTCGGCCGCCGGTGACCGCATCCGCACCCGCGTCGACTACTGGGTCCGGGGTGCGGAAGGTCTGCTGCGGGAGCACACCGAGACGTTCTGGATGTGGCCCGCCTCGCGCTCGCGGATGATCGACGACCTGGCACTGGACGGATTCGTCCCGTCGCCGGGGCATGACGATCCCGGCTTCCTGGGGGTGACGCTCCGATCCCCCTGGTGAGACAACGGATCACACGTCCTGGTCCGTTGGGCCGGGCGGACGTGTGCAGGACGGGTGCCGGTGTCCACGCGATGACGGCGGGAGGAACGCCGACGACGGCCGCCCCCGGCGTGCCGGCGCGGGTGTGTCACAACGAGTGTCGTCGCCCGGTCTCATGGATGACCGCTCCACACGCCTCGCTGTGTGTGCCGCACGACCTGGGACTGGGATCATCATGTCGCGTGAGAAGACGTTTGTCGTCGTAGGGGGCGGCCTGGCCGCCGGCAAGGCCGCGGAAGAACTGCGCGAGCACGGCCACGACGGGCCGCTCCTCGTCATTGGGGACGAGGAGGAGCGGCCCTACATCCGACCGCCGCTGTCCAAGGGCTATCTGCTGGGCAAGGAGGACCGCGAGTCGATCCACGTGCACCCCGAGGGCTGGTACCGGGAACACGGAGTCGACCTGCTTCTGGGCACGAGCGTGACCTCCGTCGACGCGCGGGCCAGGGAGGTGACGCTGGACGACGGCCGTCGCCTGCCCTACGCCAAGCTGCTGCTGGCGACCGGTTCCTCACCCCGCCGCCTGTCGGTCCCGGGGGCGGACCTGGAGAACGTGCTGTATCTGCGGCGTGTGGGCGACAGCGAGCGTCTCAAGGCCGCCTTCACCGAGGGCGCGCGGATCGTGGTGGTCGGCGGCGGATGGATCGGGCTGGAGGCGGCAGCGGCGGCCCGGACGGCCGGGGCGCAGGTGACCGTGCTCGAGCACGCGGAGTTGCCCCTGCTCAAGGTTCTGGGACGGGAAGCAGCCGAGGTCTTCGCCGGCCTGCACCGGGAGCACGGCGTCGACCTGCGTCCCCGCACCCAGATCGAGCGCGTCACCGGGACCGGTGGCCGCGTTACCGGGGTCCGGCTCGCCGACGGCAGCCACCTGCCCGCGGACGCCGTGGTGGTGGGGGTGGGCATCACACCCAACGTCCGTCTCGCCGAGGAGGCGGGCCTGGAGGTACGCAACGGCATCGTCACGGACGAGCACCTGAGGACGTCCATGGCCGACATCCACGCTGCCGGCGACGTGGCCAACGCTTACCACCCGCGGCTCGGCCGGCACCTGCGCGTGGAGCACTGGGCCAACGCTCTGCACCAGCCGCGCACCGCCGCGCTGAGCATGCTGGGCAAGCTGGGCAAGGACGCGGCCTACGACCGGCTGCCGTACTTCTACACCGATCAGTACGACCTCGGGATGGAGTACACCGGCTACGCCGAGCCGGGCGGCTACGACCGTGTCGTCTTCCGCGGGGCACGCGACGAACGGCGCTTCATCGCCTTCTGGATGTCCGGGAACCGGGTCCTGGCAGGAATGAGCGTCAACGTGTGGGACGTCATCGGCACGATCCGCACCATGATCGAGTCCGGCGTGGAGACCGATGACGCCGTCCTCTGTGATCCGGCGGTTCCCCTGGAGAGCCTTCTCCCCTGACCCGACGGCCAAGCACAGTCGGCACGACGGTCGCGGCGCAGGCGCGAACAGGCACCACGGATGTCGTGCCACCCCGTCAGCTGACGGGGCATCGGCCCCTGGCCGGCTGCCCGCCCACAGGTACGACCGACGAGAGCAGACACATGACCGACAGCCCCCTTCCACCGCTGCGTCCGATGCCGGACGACTGGCGACGGGCACTCGCCGTGGTGGCCCATCCCGACGATCTCGAGTACGGGTGCTCGGCCGCCGTGGCCTCCTGGGTGGCCGACGGACGGCAGGTCGCCTACGTACTGGCCACCCGGGGTGAGGCCGGTATCGACACCCTGGACCCCGAACGAGCCCGGTCGTTGCGCGAGGCGGAGCAGCGTGCGGCCGCCGCGGCCGTCGGCGTTTCCACGGTCGATTTCCTCGACCATCGGGACGGTGTGATCCAGTACGGCGTGCCCCTGCGCCGCGACATCGCCGCGGCCATCCGGCGTCACCGGCCCGAGATGGTGATCACACTGAACCACCGGGACACCTGGGCCCACAGTGCCTGGAACACCTCGGACCACGTGGCCGTGGGACGCGCCGTACTGGACGCGTCGGCGGACGCCGGCAACCGCTGGATCTTCCCGGAACTCACCGGCCAGGGACTGCAGCCCTGGGACGGCGTCCGGTGGGTGGCCGTCGCCAACTCGCCGACGCCGACGCACGCGGTCTCCGCCGAGCCGGGCTTCGAACAGGGGGTGCGGTCCTTGCTCGAGCACAGGACGTACCTGGAGGCGTTGACCGAGGAGGACCCCGAGACGTACGCGCGCCGTTTCCTGGCCGACACCACCCGCGCGCACAGCCCACGGTTCGGCAGCCTGCCCGCCGTCGCCTTCGAACTGTTCAGCCGGTGACCGGACGCCTCCGGATCTCACCCGCCCCGGTGCACCTCAGTCACGCGCACGCGACCGTGCCGAGAAAGGACCATCCATGACCTACGAGTCCCCCGCCGTTCTGGACGCCGGACCGTCCGACGGCGTCGACCCGGACGAGTTCGTGCGTGCGGCCATGCGCTGGCACTTCGACCCGGCGACCGGCTCGCGGTACTGGCTCGACCGGGCCGACCGGCTCGCCTTCGATCCGCGGTCGGACGTCAAGGGCGTGGACGACCTGTCGCTCTTCCCCGACCTGACCGACGAACTGCGGGACGTCCCGGTGGCGGATCTGATCCCCCGTGGCTACGGGAGCGGCGCCCGATTGGTCAACGTCTTCGACAGTGGCGGCACGACCGGGGCGCCCAAGCGGGTCGTCCAGCTCGCCGACTGGATGCGGCACAGTACGGATCAGGTCGACAAGCGTCTCCGGGACCACGGCCTGCCCACCGGTACCCAGTGGCTGACCGTGGCTCCGACCGGCCCACACCTGGTGGGGGACGTGCTGCAGCGGGCGGCAGGGTCCCTCGGCGGCCCGGGGCTGAGCATCGACATGGATCCCCGCTGGGTGAAGAAGCTGATCGCCGCGGGCCGGAGCGACGAGGTCGAGTCGTACACCGACCACCTCGTCGAGCAGTGCCGGCGGATTCTGCTGACCCAGGACATCGGGGTACTCGCCGCCACCACCCCGCTGCTGGAGCGCTTCGCGAACGAGGACGACCTCCTGGAGCGGATCAACGGCTCCCTCCAGGCGATCATCTGGGGTGGCACGCACATGGACCCCGACACCCGCCACCTGCTGAGCACGGAGGTCTTTCCCGAGGTGCCGCTCATCGGCATGTACGGCAACACCATGATGCTCACCGCACT
The DNA here is from genome assembly GCF_012273515.2 of Streptomyces sp. RPA4-2. Taxonomy (NCBI): domain Bacteria; kingdom Bacillati; phylum Actinomycetota; class Actinomycetes; order Kitasatosporales; family Streptomycetaceae; genus Streptomyces; species Streptomyces sp. RPA4-2. Next base: position 8,434,693 of record NZ_CP050975.2, on the reverse strand, counting down.
GCTCGAACGGGTCGGTCTCGACGCGTCGCAGCCCTGCGTCTTCGACCCGGTGTCGCCGTACGTGTTCCTGTCGGTCGTGTCACCCGACACCGGGGAACGGGTCGAGGTCGGTGAGCGGGGCCAGGTGGTCGTCAGCCACGTCAGCAGATCCATGCTCATCCCCAACAACACGGAACGCGACACGGCCGTGCGCGTGCGGCCGGCCGACGGTCAGGCGGGCGACGCCGTCGCGGACGTGGCGCCGGTGCCCACGGTGAAGGGCGAAACCGTGATCGAGGGCGTGTACTGATGACGGCTGCCGAGGTCACCGGGCCGGTCCACCTGGACGCGCTGGGCCCCCGCGGCCCGTACCGAACGCGCGGGCCGAGCCCGGTGACGGATGTGTCCGGTGCCGAGGTGGCGCGGCTGAGCCTGGTGCCGCCGGTGTACGTCCGGCGGGCGCTGGCCGCGCTGCGCAAGGCGGAGGCGCTGCCCGCGGCCGGCGTCGACGCGCTGCTGGGGGCCGCCGGCGAGGAGTTCGCCACCGGCACGGTCGGCGGACTGGGCGTACGCGAGTACGAACACCTCGTCAGCCGTACTTCCGGCACCCCGCTGACGGTGGTGCGAGCCGCGACGCGGGGCACGGCGCGGTTCGTCGCTCTGGCCCGTTCGTCCGCCGAGCAGGGCAGGCCGCGCGGTGCGGTCTCCGACCGCCGGGACCCGGCCCTGGAGGCAGGGCACGCCGTATGGGCCCGCCGGGGTGACGTGTTCGCCGTCAACGCCTCCGGCAACCATCCCGGTGTGCACCGGCTGTGGCTGGAGGCGCTGGCCCTCGGCTACCGCGTCGCCGTACGTCCGTCGCGGCGGGAGCCGTTCACCCCGCACCGCCTGGTCGGGGCGCTGCACCGGGCGGGGGTCCGGGAGGACCAGCTGGTGTTTCTGCCCACGGACCACCAGACCGCCGACTCGCTGATCCGCGGTGCCGATCGTGCGGTGGTGTACGGCGGCGACGAGGTGGTCGCCCGGTACGCCCACGATCGGCGCGTGTTGCCGCAGGGGCCTGGCCGGACCAAAATCCTCATCACCGCGGACACCGACTGGCGGGAGCACCTCGACACGATCGTCGGCTCGGTCGCGGACGAGGGTGGCACCGCGTGCGTCAACGCCACCGCCGTCTTCGTCGAGGGCGATCCGGCGCCGCTCGCCGAGGCCGTCGCGGCCCGCCTGTCCCGGCTGCCCAGTGCGCCGCCCCAGGACACCCGGGCGGTTCTCCCGGTGTGCCCGCTGGACCGGGCACGGGCCCTCGACTCGTACCTGAGGTCGGTGGCGGCGGGGACCCGTGCCTGGCTCGGTGGTGACGGCGTCGTCGACGACCTCGGTGACGGAAGTGCCGTCCTGCGTCCGGCCGTCCATCAGGTCGGCAGCGCCAGTGCCGCGCAGCTACGGACCGAACTGCCGTTCCCCTGTGTGTGGGTGGCGCCCTGGAACCGCTCGGACGGTACCGCTCCGCTGAGGGACACACTCGTGCTCTCGGCCCTCACCCGCGACCACGCCCTGCTCGACGCGCTGCTGGCGGAACCCACCATCGCCAATGTGTACGTCGGTGACCACCCGACCTACTGGATGGCTCCGGGCGTGCCCCACGACGGTTACCTCTCGGACTTCCTGATGCGCGGCAAGGCCGTGGTCGGTGCCCTGGGACACGCGGTCAGTGGGGCATGAGCACCATCACGGCCGTCCCCAGCGCCATGGCTCCGTCCCGCACGTGACCGTACGGGTCCGTCGCGGCGGCGCGATGGGCGGCGGCCGTGGCGGACCGCAGCGAGGGCATGGGACGGGTCAGCGACCGCATCGCGCACCCAAGGAGATACACGGCCAGCAGGCCGGTGACCCATACACCCGTTGCCGACGCGCCCGCGGTGTGGCCGAGTGCCGCGCCGTGGTGCGCGACCGGGATGCCTCCGGCCAGGGTCTCGTGGGAGGGGACCGCCCGGCCGTGGGGCGTACGCAGCATCCAGGCCATCGCCGCCATGCCGGCCGCGGGCCGCAACCGCCCGGCGACCGCCGCCGCCGTGTCCACCGTGCAGTGGTGGAGAGCGGTCAGCGGGAACCACAGGGCGGCCGCCGTGAAGAGGGCCGTCATGGTCCGGCCGGACAGCGATCGGCCGGGACTCCAGATCATCGCCGCCATGGCCACGGCCATGACGAAGTGCAGCAGGTGGTCCACCCGGTCGCGCCCCGTACCCGGTGACCGGACGCCGTGCCGCAGTACGTGCGACGCCGCGAGGGCGAAGAGCACCGTCAGCATGACGCGCACGAAATCGACGGGAGTGTCCATGGAGCGGCTCAGCGGAGTGAACGCGGGGGCAGGTCACCGCCGGGACCGCCGGACCCGCCACCCGCCTCGGCCAGGTGCTCCGGCTCGCCATCGGGCTCGGTACGGACCGTGCTCCCGGCGAGGACCAGGGATGCGGCGTCCTGACGCACCTTCGCCGCACTCCTCCCGGCCGCCGTTGCCTCCCGGCCGCCGTGGTCGTGTGATGACCTCTTGTCCGACACCGTGTGCGCCTTCCTTGGTCCATGGCTGTTCCCACACTTGACCGGGTGTGCAATCGATTCGTGACAGGCAACGGCCGCAAAGGGTGTGGTCCCGAGACCGGTCGGGTGCCCCGTCCCGCGACGGCAGGTCCCTGACTGATCGAATGCCACGGTGTGCCACCGAAAGGCGTCGGACGCGATCATGCCACCGACCCCCGAGCGTCCCTCGGTGGCCGCTTGTAGCATGGCTCGCACGAAGCCAGAAGGGGAGATCCATGCACGCTGGCGCCCATCCCGACAACCTTGGCCAAGCGACGAAGGAGTTCCTTTCGGCGCGTCCGCAGCTTTTCGGCATCGCGTATCGCGTCCTGGGCGGCAGTGCGGCGGAGGCTGAGGACGTCGTGCAGGAGACCTGGGTGCGATGGCAGAACACGGACCGCGCGAAGGTCCACGAACCCGCCGCCTTCCTGACCACGGTCGCCACCCGCTTGGCGATCAACCTGGCCCAGTCCGCCCGCGTACGCCGTGAGTCCTACGTGGGGCCGTGGCTTCCCGAGCCCGTCGACACCAGTCATGATCCGCAGCTGGGCGCGGAGCGAGCCGAGGCCCTGGAGATGGCGGTTCTGTTGCTCCTGGAGAAGCTGAATCCCGTGGAGCGCACCGCCTACGTGCTACGGGAGGCGTTCGACTATCCCTACGGACGGATCGCCGAGATCCTGGAGACGACCGAGGCCAACACCCGTCAACTGGTGAGCCGCGGGCGCAGGCACCTGGCCGCCGAGCGCAAGGAGCACGTCACGCCGGCAGCCCATCGGCAGCTGCTGGAGGTGTTCCTCTCCGCCGCGCGAACGGGCGACCTGTCGGTACTGGAGGACGCGCTCACCGCCGACGTCGTCAGCTACTCGGACGGAGACGGGATCCGCGGCGCGTCCAAGATCCCGGTGGTCGGACGGACCCATGTCTCGCGTTACCTCGTGGCCTTCGCCCCGCGCTTCTGGCGGCAGGCGGACATCCGGTGGGTCGAGGCGAACAGCCGGCCGGCCGTGCTGGTCTCGTCCGGCGGGGTGGCTGTCGCCCTGCTGTCCGTCGACATCTCGGCGGAGGGCATCGAGCGGATCATGTGGGTGATGAACCCGGCCAAGCTGGCGCCCTACGTGGCCTCTCTGAGCAGCTGACCTGCTGTCGGGGGTTCTCGGGTCGGCAACGGCAGGCGTCACAGGAACGGTTGCCTGTCGGTCATCCAGTAGTCCGGACCCCGGACCCTCCCACCACCCTGAGGACAGACAACGTGACGTGCGTGGTGTGTGCGGTGCGACGCAGCCTGCGAAAGAGGGCACCCGGGTCTCACCGGGGCAAACCGCCGCCCTGCCCGTCACCGCCCCCTGGCACCCCGGGCCCCCGTGTACGCGCTCCCGGCCGTCCGCCGGGAAGCCGTACCGCGACGACATCGGAGTCATGCCGTGACCGAGCGGATCCAGTTGCCCACCCTGTCGACCGAAAAGGACTACGACGGCGACGAGTTCTTGCCCATCTACACGACCACCGTGACCGTGCACGGCGGTGTGGCCTTGCACGGGCGGGCCTCCGGGCGGGCACGCTCGTCCGACGGCGCCCTGGACCTCGATCTGCGCATGCCCGCCGAGCTGGGCGGTGACGGCAAGGGAACCAATCCCGAGCAGCTCTTCGCGGCCGGCTTCGCGGCGTGCTTCCACGGCGCACTGAGCCTCCTGGCGCGGCAGGAGGCACTCGACCCTGCGCTCATCTCCGTCGTGGCGACCGTCGCCTTCGGACGGGATCCCGAGGACGGTGGCTTCGTGCTCCATGTCGACCTGGTGGTGCAGTGGCCCGGTGTCGCCGCGGACGTGGCCACCGGTCTGCTGGAGAAGGCCGACACGTTGTGTCCCTACGCGCGTATGGCCTGGAGGGGTACGCCGACGACCATCACGCTCGCCTCCTGAGCGGTACGTCCGGCAGACGTCGGCCGCCGCCCCCGCGGCGGCCGCTCGTCGTGGGCGCGGCCGGTCACGACGGGAACCACAGGTCTGCGTCGGCGGCTTCCTCCTTGCGGACGGCGAAGACGGAGACGTCCTTCTTGTGAAGGCTGTGCGGGGGCAGGGCCGCTACCAGGGGGTGGTCACCGGGTGCGTGATTGAGTCCACCGGGCACTCGGTCACACACGCCCGGTCCATGATGTCGACACAGGGCTGCGCGATGACGTACGTCATTCCATTCCATTCCTCCTCCTCGCCGTCGAACACGTCACGGGGCCGGGTTCGTGCGGCCGTCGGCTCGTCGGTAAGACCGGGAATGCCTTCATGTTGTGACACGTGATGCACACTCTCGGTGGTCACCACTGTCGGTTCCGCGCCTCGCGGAGCCGCCGCCGGCTTCAAGACCGGACTCCCGCAGGGCCCCATGTGTGGGAAGAGCCGTGCCGGGCGTCGGAGCGGCTCTTGTCACAAACCGCCGCCCAGCCTGGTCCTAGCGGTGACCACCCAGAGCGACGGGAGTAATCGTGCCCTCGGAGTCACTGACCGCGCAGCCCCGGTCCGCGGCCGCCGTTGGCCAGGCCCGCGCCGAAGTGGACGAACTGCTCGCCGCCGACGGACCCGAGAACGTCCGCGCCCTGCAGCGCGCCATCCGCAACACCATGACCGAACACGCCGGCGTCGTCCGTGACGAACAGGGTCTGCGCGCCGGCCTGGCGGAGCTGGACACCATCGAGAAGCGCATGGAGAACGTCGGAGTCCACCCCCGACATCGCCGGCTTCCAGGACCTCGCCCACGCCTTCGTCCTCAAGTCGGCCGCCCTGGCGGCCCGCGCCACCCTCGAAGCGGCCCTGGAACGCCGGGAAACCCGTGGTTGTCACAACCGCAGCGATTTCCCCGACACAGACCCCGTCTTCCGCGTCAACCTCGTCTGGTCCCCGACGACCGGGATCACCCACGAGGGCATCCCCGCCATCCCGGATGAGATCGCGTCCCTCATGGCGGATGTCTCCACCGAAGGAAAGCTCGTCGAATAGCCGCCCACCACCCCCCGCGCCCGCGCGCTTCCCCGCTTTTTTCAAGGCTATTGAGCCTCGGCACAACAAAAGTCAGGGAATGCACCGTGACGTTGTCACAGGAAGCGTGTACACCCGGTCTTTTCTTACACGGACGACAACGCGCATTGCCGAAAGGATTTCAACATGAAGGTCGTAGTGATCGGCGGTACCGGACTGATCGGCTCGAAGCTGGTCGCCAAGCTCGACGAGCATGGTCACGAGGCAGTGCCGGCCGCCCCCAACACCGGCGTCAACACGCTCACGGGCGAGGGCCTGGACGAGGTCCTGACCGGCGCCTCGGTCGTGATCGACGTCTCCAACTCGCCCTCCTTCGAGGACCACGCCGTCATGGAGTTCTTCCGTACCTCGACCACCAACCTCCTCAAGGCCGAGACGGACGCCGGCGTGACCCACCACGTGGCCCTCTCCGTGGTCGGCACGGACCGGCTCCAGGAGAGCGGCTACTTCCGTGCCAAGCAGGCGCAGGAGGAGCTGATCAAGGACTCGGGAATTCCGTACTCCATCGTTCACGCCACGCAGTTCTTCGAGTTCATGAAGGGCATCGCCGAGTCGGCGACCGACGGTGACACCGTCCGTCTGGCCCCGGTCAGCATCCGGCCCGTCTACTCCGACGACGTGGCCGCCATCGTCGGCCGCACCGCTGTCGGCACTCCCGTCAACGGAGTGGTCGAGGTCGCCGGGCCCGACGAGTTCCAGCTCGACGAGCTGATCCGCAAGGGCCTGGCCGCCAAGAACGACCCGCGCAAGGTCGTGCCCGACGCGCATGCCCCGTACTTCGGTGCGGAGCTGCAGGAGACCACGCTGCTGCCCGGTCCGGACGCGCACATCGCGGAGACCCGTTTCACCGACTGGCTCGCCCAGCAGCACTGAGTCGCCGGGCGGCGGCCCTGGGACAGGGCCCGCCACCCGCGCGAGGGCCTGTCGTCCGCATCGCGGCACGGCAGGCCCTTTCCACATCCGGCACGGTGCCGGTCGGGAGGCCGACACACCTTGCCACCGACAGACGGCAACCACAGAGAAGGCAACCATCATGCTGGTTCAACGCCATCAGGCCGATTCTCCCGGCTCCGGCCCGTACCCGGCGGTGACCGGTACCTACACCGTCGACCCGGTCCACAGCACCATCGGGTTCTCCGTCCGGCACGCCATGATCTCCAATGTCCGCGGAAGATTCGACCGTTTCGAGGGCCTGCTCAAACTCGACGGCTCCAGCCCGTCCCGTTCCGAGGCGTACGTGAGTGTCCAGACCGACAGTCTGGACACGGGAGTCCCGGAGCGCGACGCGCACCTGGGGGGACCCGCCTTCTTCGACTCCGCGACGTTCCCCCTGATGAGCTTCCGTTCCACCGGCATCGTCCCGCTCGGCGGCGACGAGTTCCGCATCATGGGCAGTCTGCGCATCAAGGACATCGAGTTGCCCCTGGACATCGACGTCGTCTTCGTCGGTGCCGGCGACGCCGCCCACGGGCAGCACCGGGTCGGCTTCGAGGGCACGGCCACCCTGCGGCGTTCCGACTGGGGGCTGGCCTGGAACACGCCCCTGGAGACAGGGGGAGTCCTCGTCAGCGACAAAGTGACCCTGACCCTGGACGTCTCGGCGGTCCGGGTCGACCCGGACGCGGCGGCCTGACGAAAAGCCGATGTGGGTGGGCGGGGTGGTCCCGGTTCCGGGACCACCCCGCCCACCCACATCGGTGACGGCCGGCGACGGCATCCGCGCTCAAGCGGCGCTTTCCGTCGCCGTCAGCTCGCGTATCGCCCGTCGCCGCAGGGCGCGGCGTTCCCCTTCCGTCGTGCCGCCCCAGATGCCCTCGACCGGGCCCGCGTCCACGGCCCACTCCAGGCAATGCGCCATCACCGGGCAACGACAGCAAACGGCCTTCGCTTCGTCCGTCTGTACCGCTACCGGACCACTGTTGACATTGCCTATCGGGAAGAAAAGGTCAGGATCTTCGCGTAGACAGAGACCCCGTACGCGCCAATCCATGGAACACCTCCTACGTGAGGAACGGGGAACGGATACTGGTTCGGGCGGTGGCTTTTCGTGTGGAGGAATGTCAGGAACGCGGTGCGCAATGCATCACCGCTTTTCACTGGAAAGACCGAACGGTCGGCGCGTGTGTGACATCGGGCCGCTACCGACCGCAGACGGCGCGAAGCGTCGGTACCCACAGTGATCCACTGACCGGGAAGGCCCCGGCCCCCGGCCCCGGGCGCTGTCGGCTCGCGTACGGGACCGGCTGCCCGCTTGCCGGACGTCGGCAAGAAATCCCTCGCGAAACCGTTACGAAGAGCCTGCGCCGCCGGTCACTTGGAGCGGAGGTGATCGCACCGCCGCCAGAACCCTCAGCACGCCGGCCGCCGCCCTGGCGGTTCCCGGCAGACGGCCCCATGGCCGCGTCCGCGAGAACACCGGTACCAGCGAAACGGAGACCCAAGGAACATGTATCCACAGGCGCCCCCCGTGGGAAACGACATGAGCGAGGCCGTTTCCGTCTTCGTAGAGCTCCGGCCACGTCTCTTCGGCATCGCCTACCGCGTGCTGGGCAGTGCGGTGGAGGCCGAGGACGTCGTCCAGGAGGTGTGGCTGCGCTGGCAGCGGACCGACCGTGCCGTCGTGGTCAGCCCCGTGGCGTTCTTGTCGAGCGCCACGACACGGCTGGCCATCAACGTGGCTCAGTCAGCCCGCGTCCGCCGCGAGACCTACATCGGCCCGTGGCTGCCCGAGCCCGTCGACACCAGCAATGACCCGGAGGTCGGCGCCGAGCGGGCGGAAGCACTGGAACTCGCCCTGCTCCTGGTACTGGAGAAGCTGCCCCCGACCGAGCGCGCCGCGTACGTCCTGAGAGAAGCCTTCGACTACGGCTATCCCGAGATAGCGCAGATCCTCCAACTCAGCCCCGTCAACGTGCGGAAGATCGTGAGCCGGGCGCGCAGACACCTCACCGACGACCAGCGGGACAGCGTCGACGCTGCCGAGCACCGCAAGCTGCTCGATGCCTTTGTCGCCGCCGCTCGACAGGGGGACGTCGCCTCACTGGAAGCACTGCTCACACCGGACGTGGTCAGTCTGTCCGACGGGAACGGCATCCGGGGAGCAGCTCGCGTTCCCGTCCTGAGCCGTGCCCGCGTGGCGAACCTGTCGACCGCCTATCCACGGTTCTGGCCGACGGTCGAAGTGGAACCGGTCGAGGCGAACGGACGAAGCGGGATCCTGCTCCACCGGGACGGCCGAGCCGCCACTTTCATGACCATCGCGGCCACGTACCGGGGCATTCATCAGGTGCTGTGGGTCTTCAACCCGAGCAAGATCGCCGCCTTCATCGGCTCCCGCTCCCGCCGGGCGACCATCCGAGGCGTCTGATACCGGCCCGGAGCGGCATGTCAGGGACGAGGACGGTTCCAGGAGCGCAGTTTGTCGGGGTTGAGGACCACCCAGACCTCTACGACACGGGAGCCGGCTACGTCGAGGGCGACGACCGCGGCGACCTGGTCGTCGTAGCGCGCCACGAGGCCGGTGGATCCGTTGACGGGGTGGGTGCGCAACGTGGTGCGCGGGTGCCGGGCAAGCAGGGTCAACAGGCTCCGGGCAACTCCTTCGCTGCCGGTGACAGGCCGCGTCACCGTGCGGACCTTGCCTCCGCCATCGAAGAACGCGGTGACGTCGGGAGTCAGCAGGGACGCCAGACGGCCTGCGTCCTCATCGGCGCATGCCTGTCGTACGGCGTGAGCGATCCCGTCCTGCCGACTTGGTGATGCCGGCTGTGCGCGCCGGGTGCGAAGGCTGTGACGGGCCCGGTTCGCCGGCTCGGCGCATTCCGGTTCGGGCTGTCCCGGGCTGCCCTCGACCGTGCCCACCGCCGTTCCCAGGGCGTCGCTGAGCACGAACGCCGCTCTCTCGGCCGGTGACAACGTCTCCGGTTTCGGCGGGAGCACCGCGCCGACTCCGCCTTCCGGGCCGGTATCGCACTGTCCCCTCTCCCCCACGCACCGCTGTGCGGTGCCGTAAGGGTCCGGCGGGGTCAGCCGCTCCAGGCAGATGGCACCCACGATTTGGCTCAGCCAGGCCCGTGGCGACCCTATCCGGGACCGCTGGCGATCGGTGAGCCCGTACCACTCCCGATACGCCTCGTCGATGACACGCTCGGCCGCGACGGCGCTGCCCAGCATCCTGTGAGCGACCTCCAGCAGATGCCGCCGCTCATCGAGCAACTCCGCGATCGGCACGGTGTCACCGGCAGGTCCCATACCGCCTTCTCCCTCCCGACGGCCTCTCAGCACCGTTGCCACCGCGGCGGTGTACGCCCTGGAAGGTATCCGGCCGTGTCCGGGAACGCCACACCCATGTCCCGGGGAAAGGACGCCAATACAGTGTGTTCCGTTTGAACAGGCCGCTCGTGACGTCAACACTCGGCGGTCCCGGCGTCAGCGGCAGGATCCTGGCACAGCGGACCATCGGTGTCCGGGTCTGCATCCTCCGTGAGATCACCATCCCGGCCGGCCAGGCGACGGGATGGCACTACCACGACAGCTACCTGTACGCGTATGTCAAGCGGGGAACACTGAGCCACTTCAATGCCGCGTACACGTCCGACGGCGTGTACACGGCGGGCAACTTCCTGACGGAGACGCCGGACGCGGGCCACGTGCACATCGGCGAGAACCGAGGCACGACGGATGTCGTCCTGGAGGTCCTCTACGTCCCGTCGCACGGCGCTCGGCTGTCGGAGGATGCTCCTGGCCCCGGCTGCGAACCGCAGTAGCGCGGCGCGCGGCAGGCTGTCACAGCTCCCCCTGCTGCCCGGTCTATGCGGTGTCGACGGCTTGCGGCGATGTCCGCCCGAGCCCCGCAGCGAAGGAGGAGGAGCATGGCAGGGAAACAGGTCAACCGACGCGTTCGAACGATCGCTGGTCGACAGCGACTTGTCCACGGGCTTCCGGCACGAGCTGAGGAAGGACGAGAGGATGCCCCGAAGCACTGACCGGCAGACCGATCCCACCGCCGTCAGCGCGTCGCTCGCGGCGGAGGCCGCCCTGCTCGAAGGGCGGCTGAGTCTGCTCCGAGAAGCGATCGACACGGTGGACGCCCGCATCGACGCGGTCTCCGAGGCGCTCAGACAACTGCAGCACTCGGTGGCCGGGCCTGCCGACGGCAAGCCACGCTCGGGCGAGGCGAGCGACACCGGGCCCGGTCGCTCGGGGACGAGCCGTCCCTGACGGACCGGGGGCGGATCCGGCTGGTCGGCGCGGTGGGCGATGTGCTGTCCCACCGCCCACCCGTCCCCCTTCTCGACCGGTGGCCGCTGCATATGATGTCCCCTCCAGAACAAGGGTTGAGGACGAGAGGAACGCATGGTCTCCGTGACCTCCACGGCTCGCAACATCGAGATCACCGCCGAGAGCCTCCAGGAGGACCTGGCCCGGCTGGAGGTCCAGAAGCAGGCGCTGGAGAGGGAACTGGCTGCGGTCACCGCTCACCTCGGCTCCGTACAGCGTGCCCTCAACGCCCTTCAGGCCCTCATGCCCGCGTCCGCTCCGTCATCCGCAGCACCCGGCCCGGTGGCAGCGGATTCGACGCCGGCGCCGGCGCCCGCGCGGCAAGCGCCGCCCGCGGACACGGCCGAGGACGCCGACGAGAGCCGGGCACCGGCCGGCCACACCGAGGCCCACGCCGACAGCGTGAAAATGTACGGCAAGCTCACCGAGCAGATCCTGGCGTACTTCGCGGAAGCCGGAGACGTCGACGTCCGTGCCCGCGATGTCGCCTCCGCTCTGGGCCGTGACACCGACAGTGGCAGTATCAACGCCGTCCGGAGCACACTCGACCGTCTGGTCGGCACCTCCCGCGTCCGCCGTGTCGGCCGCGGTCTGTACCGCGCGGTCAAGCCGTAGCTGTTCCGGGCAGCGGGTGCGCACGGTGGGACTCCCGTCGCCCGGCGGCATCGAGGACGGCCTATCCGGCGACGGCGTCCGTGGGTTCCTCGCTCCGGCGGGGGGCGCCGCTGGAGGTGAAGGCCTCCCTCGGGTGCTGGACCGAGACGAGAGAGACGATGTCGCGGCCGTAGAGGGCGGCGGTGGCCCACACGGCGAAGACGCGGGCCTTGCGTTCCCAGCTGGGAACCGCCAGGACGTGGTAGCCCCGGTGCATCAGCCAGGCCGGGAAGCCCTTGATGACCAGTCGGCGGTACTGGAAGATGCCACGGCCCAGCCCGAGCGTGGCCACCACCCCCAGGCTGTGGTGCACATAGTCCCTCGCCGGTCGGCCGCGCAGTGACGCCAGTATGTTCTTCGCCAGACGTTTGCCCTGGCGGACGGCATGCTGGGCGTTGGGCACCGTGCGGGCGTCCGGGCGTCCGGCCGCGAGATCGGGCACCGAGGCGTCGTCGCCGGCCGCCCAGACGTCCGCCACCACCTCCGTGTCCGTACCGACCCTGAGATCAGCGCGCACGGTCAGCAGACCCCGTTCGTCGACGGGAAGGTCGGTGTGGTTGTGCACGATCGGGTTGGAGGCGTTGCCCGCCGTCCACACGAGCAGGCCGCAGTCGTACTCCTCTCCGTCCGAGAGCACGACACGTCCGTCCTTCGCCGAGACGAGCTGGGTGTTCAGGTGCACCCGCGCACCCCGCTTCTCCAGCGAGCGCACCACCCACTCACCGGGCCGGTCGGTGACCTCGGGCAGGATTCGGGCCCGCGCCTCGACCAGGTGGAAGGCCAGTTCTTCCGCGCCGATCTCCGGATAGTGCCTGAGTAGCGCGGTCGCCAGACCGAGCAGTTCGCCGAAGCCCTCCACCCCGGAAAAGCCACCACCGACGACGGTGACGGTGAGCAGCTTGCTGCGTTCGGGCCCGCGCGGCAGGGTCGCCGCGTGGTCGAACGAGGTGAGCAACCGGTCGCGGATCGCCACAGCTTCCTCGACATGCTTCAGCCCGTACGCCTGGTCACTCAGCCCCGGGATCGGGAAGGTGCGCGTGACGGCTCCCGCCGTCACCGCCAGCACGTCGTAGTGGAGGTCGAAGTCCGGCCCGGTCTGTGGCCTGACCGTGACCGTGTGCGCGCTGTTGCGGATCTCCGTCACCGAGCCCGCGATCAGACGGGTCCGGTGCAGATGCCGCCGGAGCGAGACCGCGGCATGACGGGCCTCCACCGACCCGGCGACCACCTCGGGCAGGAACGGCTGGTACGTTATATACGGACGAGGGTCGACCACGGTGACGCGCGCCTCACCCCGTCGCAGTTTCTTCTCCAGGCCCCACGCGGTGTAGAAACCCGCGTAACCACCACCCACGATCACGATCTCACGCACGGTGTCCTCTGTTTCTATAGGCTTCACCCTTCTAGACCGGTCGACACCACATGGTGTGACATGACCAAGTCTGGTCGGGTGACCACCGCATGCGGGAGGCCACGGGGCGTTCGCGGTGCCGACCTGACGACTTGCCAACCGCGCTGTCCAGCGGGGGATCTCCCGCGTCGACCCGCGTCGATTCGACCAGGACCGGGGGACCCACGCGCGCAGCGCCACGGGGCGCCGTGGTTTCCGCGCCGGCCCCAGTGGCACGGCCCATGCCGACCTCGGACGCGCGGTCGGCCGGGAGAAGGGCGTCGTACGAGCGGGAGCCGGCCCAGGCGGCCTCCTTCGACGTCGCGGGCCGTGAGCGCCTCCCGGCCCGCTCCCTTCGGTCCGGTCGCCACGCCCGTCACGCGTCGGCGTGCGCGCTCCAGTGCTTCTCCAGGATTTCGGCCACCTCCGCGGGCCGCTGGAGCACCGTCCAGTGATTGCAGTCCATCTCGATCACTGCCGTGGCGTGGAGGGAGGCGCCGAGCCTGCGCCCGAACTCGATCTGGCAGGCGGGGTCGAGCTCCCCCCAGAAGACGGCGCACGGCGCCGACACGGCGGACAGTCCCGGCTCCCACTCAGCCCCCATGGTGATCGCCGACCGGTACAGCCTGAGGACCGCGTCCTTCATCGGCTCGTCCACGCGGCTCACCATCTCCCTGGCCAGGCCGAGGGGCACGTCGAAACCGGCCGCCAGGTCGTCGGCGAAGGGTTCGGTGCGCAGTTCGGACATGAAGCGCTCGCCTTCGACCCGGTCCTGCCAGATCTTGGCCAGCGGATGCCAGACATATTCGGCGTTGACCGGCCCGTTACCCCCTGCCCAGGTACGGACAAGATCGGGACGCAGGTAGGCGACCCGGAGAGTGAGAATGCAGCCCCAGTCGTGGCCGACTAGGTCCACCGGCTCACCGACCCGCTCCAGCCGCTGGATGAGCCAGTCCACGTACTCCTCCTTCGTGGAGCCGAAACCGGCCGGTCGCGCGGCGCCGAAGCCGGGCAGGTCCCAGGCTTCCACGTCGGTCCTGTTCAGGTGCTGTCGCACACCGTCCCATACGTGGTGAGTGTCAGGAACGCCGTGGATCAGAATCGCGGGCATGAGTGAATTCCTTCATCAGTGGACGACGCCTCGTGGAGAAGAGCGGCATCCCATGCTGTCACACTGTTGTCGACTGCGCTGGTAGTCGACTGCGACGGACCGGCCTGCCACGTGAACCGTGTCACTCGATATGTGCTGTCCGGGCCGCCCTGACAATGGATGCTGGACACCGGCCCCCGGGCCGAAGGCGCCGTCCTACCGACGGTGGTACGGCCTGCCCGACGCCGGGAGAAAGGCATCAGCGACCCGCGAGCCGCGTACCCGGCTGGCCAAAGCACGCGCACCGTTCGCCCGGCGAGCCCGGTCCTGCCCGGACCCCGGCGCCGGTGCGCCGGAGGAAGAACCGCGCACACCTGGCATCCCACGAGAACACGACAAGATGGTCCGCCCCGTCCGGCGAACCTGTGCCACGACCGAGGCCACGCGCCCGACGTTTCTGCCGTCACCCCACGCCCCCGCGTTCTTCGACGGCGGGACGCGCCACCGAGGACGCGTTCGCCCGTTGCGCGGCGCGCGGGACAGTGGCAACAATTGACATCAGGCGGGCTTCCACCCAACCACCACCACAACATCATCACCGTGACGCCGACGACGGCCCCCGTATGCCGATGTTCCGGTACCTGGTTTTGAGTGCTTCATACGCTCTGCGATGAAGAGTGCGTGTTGCATATGATGCTTCGCAATACCCGCCCCGGCGTCCGGGTCGCGTGACACCCCCAGATGAGCTGGGCAGGGGTGCGGCACGACGGGTTGAGGATGAGAGGGAGACATGGTTCCGGCATCTCGCGCGGCGCGCAACATCGAGGTCACCGCGGGGAGTCTCCATGAGGACCTCAGTCGTCTGGAGCTGCAGAAGCGGGCGTTGGAGAGGGAACTGGCCGCTGTCGCCGCCCATCTCGACACCGTCCATCGGGCCCTGCGGGCCTTCGAAGCCGTGCTGGCGGACCCGCCGGGAGCGACGGACACCGTTGACACGGGCCGGCACCGTGACGCGGGGCGGACCGAGGGGGACACGCTTTCGGCCCCCGCCTCCCTCGACGCCTCGGCCGGCGTCACCCGGGCATCACGGCAGCCTGGAGGCAAGACGGAAACAGCGAAGCGGATGTCTCGCCCGAAGGTCGCCACGGAGCGAACGTACGGCAGGCTGACCGAGCAGATCCTGGACTACTTCGTACAGGTCGGCGACACCGATGTGCGCGCCCGCGACGTAGCGGTGGCGCTCGGCCGTGCCACCGACAGCGGCAGCGTCAACGCCATCCGCAGCACGCTCGACCGTCTCGTCGGCTCTTCCCGCGTCCGGCGCACCGGCCGAGGTCTTTACCGCGCCGGACCATCCTGAACGGCCCCTGACCAGCGGCCGACAGCGCCCCGGACGCCACCTCGCGGGGGATCGACGGGCGTCCGGGGCACCGCACCCGCTCAGCTCTGTGCAACGAGTGCGGGAGCATTCCCAACGTCTTGAACGAGGTGTCCGAACCCGACGTCGAGAACACTGTGATCAGGCTACCGCACTTTCACACTCCCGAAGACGACAGTGGTGGTCCACACCCACCTCCCGTGACAACGTTGTGAGTAGCGGCGTCCTCAGTGATCCGAAGGCGCCTCCGGCGCATCACCGTGGCCGGGTCCTGGGCGGCGGCGGTCTCCGAGGCCTGCGGCACATCGGGTCACAGGCCATCGTGCCTCTCGTCGGCGAACGCCGAGCTGGACAGTCCGCCCGGGCCACGTCCCGCCTCCCCGGTACGACACATCGCAGTGCATGCTCCAGACGTCGCCCCTCCTCGTTCCTGCGCCTGACTCCTGCCACCAGTCATGCCACTGTGCGGCCAACCGCCTGAACACGGGCCCACCAACGGGTTCATGGCGGCGAACCCGCCTCCATGGCCGTCACGGTCAGCAGCCTGCCGGGCTCGCCGTGGGAGTACGGCTCACGGCGCCGACGGTGACCGCGAGAATGCCGTACGCAGTTCGGGGTTCCTGCTCGGCTGCGTTCACCGGCCGGGCTTTCGACTACCCCTATGCCCGGATCTCGGAAGTACTCCACGTACGGGAGGCCCACGCACGGCAACTCATGCGCCGTGCCCGCACTCACCTCACCACGGCGCGACTCCGCCCGGTGAGCACCACCGCTCACCGGCGTCTTGTCCGGACTCACCGGTGCGGCAGCTGACCCAGCCGGACAGCCTGAGGAACGCCTCGTCCTGGAACGGTACGGCGGGCGCCGCTTCAAGCGGTGCCACCGTCCGCGTTCGCGTCCGACAGGTCCCCGCGGTGGCCGCCGCGTTGTGGCACGGACACGCGACCGGCCGGCCGATCTGGCGTTCGCCGATCACCTCTGCTCACTGGTCGTTCCGACTGATTCGCCGGGGCGGGTGCGTTGCGTGAACGGTGTCGGGCAGCGCCTCGGACAGCTCTCGGCGGGAAGTGATGCCGAGTTTGGTGAACACCTTGCGAAGGTGCCACTCGACGGTACGGGGACTGATGAGCAGCTGTGCACCGATCGCCGAATTCGTCTGCTGGTGCGCGGCGAGCCGGGCGATCTGGGCCTCCTGAGGTGTGAGTTCGTCGCGGGCTTCGACGGTGTACTTGCGTGCCCTCTCGCCCGTGGCCAGGAGCGCTCGACGGGCTCGCTCACCGAATCCTTCGGCGCCCATCGCGGTGAAGAGTTCGTGGGCCGACCGCAGTTGCTCACGGGCGTCGAGACGTCTTCCCTCACGGCGTAGCCATTCGCCGTAGAGCAGACGAGCCCGGGCGTGCTCGGCCCTGACCCGGGTGCGGCCCAGCCGCTCGATCGCCTCGCGGTAGAGCGGTTCCGCGGCGTCGCCCTCGCTCACCAGCGCACGCGAGCGCGCCTCGACGCCGAGCGCCCAATCGGTACCGCTGGCCTGTGTCATCTCGGAGAGCTGCTTGAGCGCATCGGCGGCGAGGTCGGTGGCGCCGCAGCCGGCGGCTGACTCGATCAGCTCGACCAACCCCCAGTTCGCGGCGGCCAGCTCCCGCGGGTACTCGCCTGCCGCACGAGCCGGGGCCAGCGCGTCCTCGTGCCGGCCCAGGCCATTGAAGAGCAGCGCGTTCGCCCATTGCGTGACGGTCGTCCCAATGCCCTCGCCACGGGCCACGACCTCGCTCAGAGTGGCTTCGATCAGAGGGAGGGTGTGTTCTTCGCGTCCTTGCCACGCACCGAACACCATGATCTCGTAGAGAGGACGTTCACTTCCGATCGCCTCCCTAACCGCTCTCGCCTCGTCGATGACGGACGCCGCCGCTATCCTCCGGCAGTCAGGGGCGGGGTCCCGGGCCATCTCGGAGGGCAGGCCCCGGTCGGCGACCAGGACTAACCGCAGGCTGCACCACAGGGAGGGAACCGCCCGTCCACCCGCCCGTCCACCCGTTCGACACCACGACGCGCCTGCGGGCCGGCGCACCCCTAGCATGCTGACTGTGCGACCCATTCTCCGGAAGATCGAGGGCGGCCGGGTACAGGGCCTCCTGCAGCTCATCGAGGACGGCATCCACCTCGTCGTCGCTGCGCTCCTCGTACTGCTCGCGGGGCTCCTGACCGTCGGCGTCGTCCATGACGTCATCAGGTCGATCCAGGGGCCGTACCGCGAGGAGGCGGTCGTTCTCTCCGCCCTGGACAACGGCCTTGTGTTGTTCATCGTGGCCGAGCTGCTCCACACCGTCCGCCTCACCATCAGGAACCAGACCCTCGACGCGGAGCCGTTCCTCGTCGTCGGCCTGGTTGCCGGCATCCGCAAGGTGCTCATCGTGACGGCCGAGGCGGAGAAGTCCTTCCGGTGGAACGTCGAGGGGATCGAATTGCTCATCCTGGCGGGGTTGATCCTCGTGATGGCGACAGCGGTGTACGTGTGGCGGCGCTCGACGCGGCCGGGAGACTACTTCCCGCTCCAGGAGGCGCGGCGCTCCCTGTCGCCGGAGCCGTCACCCACCCCGGTGCGCGGTTCCTGATCCGTCACCTTCCGCCGCCACGGCCGCCCGCACCCGCTGCTCCTCGCGAGCAGAGCCGACGTCCCATTCCAGGGGTGTGCGGCTCACCGCCGTCGCGAGGTCCTCCAAGGCCCGCTTCTGCAGTTCCGCCCCGCGCCGCACCACCGGGCTCCGGTCCCCGGCGGCGGCGCCCTCCCACGCGTGGAGCGCCTCCTCCACGCGCCCCCAGTCCGGATTCCTGTGCTCGCGCACGTCGACTGCCGCCTGCGCGGTGTCCGCCTCCAGGGCGTCGGCGAACCGCTCCGCCTCGGGACCGAAACGGCTGTCGGCCCGCGGGACGTGGCTCTCCATGAGCATCGCCGCCCGGCCGAACCCCTTGAGCGCCTCCTGCGCCTCCTCCACCTCGCGCGACGTCCGACCCCTGGGGCGGACCGGTTCCTGCCTTGCCCGGTCGTATGCCTCCTGCCAGGCGGCATGCGCCTCCCTGCTCGCCAGCAGTGCCCTGCGCATGTCGGCGCGATGCTCCCGAGTCGGTTCGGCGTAGCTGCGGAGCACCGCGGCCGCGTAGCGGCCGTTGGCGGCGAGCCAGTCCGCGAGCCGGCCCGGCAGCCGGGGTGTCTCCCATGCGGGGAAAACCGCATACGCCAGCATGGCCAGGGCCCCACCGAGCAGGGTGAGCACCACCCGCTCCGGGACCGTCTGCTCCCATGCCTGGCCGCCCATGCCGAGCAGGAAGACGACGTACGCGGCAGTGAAGCACTGGGAGTAGGCGTAGCCGGTACGGATCAGCGTGTACGACAAGCCCACCGAGACCACCGCCAGCGCGCCGGACACATGGGCGTCCGGGCCCAGGGCCCGCACCATCCCGGTGGCCAGCGCGACCCCCGCCAGGGTCCCGGCGAGACGGGCCACCGCACGCGCGTACGTCCGGTGGAAGTCCGGCCGCATCACCATCACCGAGGCGATGGGCGCCCAGTAGCCGTGGCCCAGGGGGAGCCGGGCGGCGATCAGATAGCCCAGTGTGGCCACCGCCGCCACGCGGACGGCGTGCCGGAACACCGGCGAGTCCCGGCGGAGCTCACGGCGGACCGACCGGACGACGACCGGGACCAGCCGGAACATGGTCGGGCGTACCAGGAACTGGGCGTCCGCGGGGCCGGGCGGCGTGGGCGTCCTCCCGCGCGCGCCGCCGCTCCCGGCGATCTCCAACGCCTCGCCGAGCAGTTCCACGAGCCGCTCGGCCGCCTGCCGCGCGGGGCCCTCCAGCACCTCGTGCTCCTCGTCGACGCGCAGGACGTCCGTGCTCACGGGCGGCACCTCGGCGGGAGTGCCGCGGCGGATCGCACGGGCGGCCGCGTCCAGGACGTCGGCGGCCGCGTCGAGCAACTCCCGCGCGCGGTCCCGCCCGGGGCCCTCCGCAGGGGCGCCGACGTACGGGTCGGCGAGCGCGGCGACGACCGGCCGAATGCGCTCGGCGAGCCCCCGGGGGCCGTGGAGGACGGGGGGACGGGTGCGGGCCTGTGCCGGCGTCACGGAGGCCGCGTCCCGGGCCGTCATCAACGGCTCCGGGTCGAACGGGGCGGTCGGGTCGTGCCGCAGCCGGCGGGCGTAGTCCGCCACGGCGGCCAGGGCGTCGGCGAGCGCGTCACGATGCGCCCCCCAACGGCGGATCGGGAACAGCAGGATCAGAACGGCCTGCGCCACGCCCCCGAGTGCGATGACCCCCGCGTGCTCCAGGGCTCGCCCGACGCTCGTGGGAAGGGTGACGGTCACCAACATGCTGCCGACCGTCGTCGCTGCGACGATCCCAGCGGTCGATCCAAGGGCCCAGGCCATCCCCGCGGCAAAGGCCCATACGGCCAGCAGTGGGAGGAACGTCACGAGTCGCCCCGCCGCCAGGTAGCCCACGAAGGTGCTGAGCGCCAGACCCACGCCCGCGCCGAGCGCGATCACCTTGCGTGGACGCCAGGTGCGCTGGAAGGTGGCCCCACCCGCGGAGTAGGCACCGAGGGCGGCGGACGCGGCATACGCAGGGGAGACCAGTCACAGCGTCGGCCCGACGACGAACGCCACCCCAGCTGCCGTGCGCAGCGCGAGCAGGGGCTCCAGCCGCGTCTCCTCGATCGTGAGCCCGGATCGCACGACCTCCCCGAAGGCCCGCAGCCACGTCACGGGTGTGAGCCTAGCCGGAACGCCCCGCCGGGTCGCGTCAGCCAGGTTGAGGGGCGGCAGCCGTCGGGCAAGGAAGCCTCCCACACGGCTTGGGAACAGGCTGGCGGGCAGTCGCTGGACGGGCTGCTACCACTGCGGACACTGCTGAGCGTCCGCCGTCCGTCCTCCGGGCCGGAGCGCGGGCCATCGCCGTTGGTTCAGGTCCGACCGGAGCGCGGGCGATTGCCCCCAGCCCCGGCCGGAGTCGGGTGCAATCGTCACCCGTCCCCCGGACCGGTCCGGTGAAACAGGCGGGTCGGCGGCCCCGGGTCTCTTACCGCTTGTGGCCGTTCCCGTGTCCGTTCGGGTGCAGGACCACCTTGGTCCAGCCCTCGTCACGGGCGTCGAAGTGCTCGTAGGCGGTGGGGGCCTCGTCCAGGCTGAGTTCGTGGGAGACGACGAAGCTCGGCTTCGCCTTCCCGCCGGCGATCAGGTCCCGCAGCGCCCGGTTGTACCTCTTCACCGGCGCCTGCCCAGTGCCCATGTGCTGGCCCTTGAACCACATCAGGCCGAAGTCGATCGGGACCTTGCCCTGCGCCTCCAGCTCCCCCTGGGCCTCGGCACCGCCGGGGTCCTCGGGCAGGAATACGCCCACCACACCGATGTCGCCCGTGAACCTGACCGAGTCGATCAGTCCGTTGAGCGTGAGACTGGCGTCCTCGTGTCCCTCGGGGTCGTGTGCCTGGTAGCCGACGCACTCACAGCCGTTGTCGGCACCCAGACCGAGGGTGGCCTCCTTGACGACCTCCGCCGGCTTCTGCTCGGCGGTGTTGATCGGGATGGCCCCGATCTCCTCCGCCTTGCGCAGCCGGTCGGGCTGGTAGTCGGCTACCCAGACGCGGCCGGCGCCCTTGAGGAGGGCGGAGTAGGCCGCCATCAGCCCGACGGGACCAGCTCCGAAGACGACCGTCTGGTCGCCAGGTTTGACGTGGGCCATCTCGGTGGCGTGATAGCCGGTGGGGAAGATGTCGGCGAGCATCACATAGTCGGTCTGCCGCTCGGCGGCGTCCTCGCCCAGACGCAGCGCGTTGAAGTCGCCGTAGGGCACGCGCAGCAGTTCCGCCTGGCCGCCCTGGTAGGGGCCCATGTCGGCGAAGCCGTAGGCGGCTCCGGCGAGGGCCGGTTCCGGCTGCATGGTGAGGCAGTAGTTGGTGAGACCCCGCTCGCACTGCTTGCAGAAGCCGCAGGCGATGTTGAAGGGCAGGACCACATACTGGCCGACCTGGACCTTGCGGACAGCCGAGCCTACCTCCACGACCTGCCCCAGGTTCTCGTGTCCCAGGGTGCGGCCAGACTGGAACGAGGTACGGCCCTCGTACATGTGCAGGTCCGAACCGCAGATGTTGGTAGTGGTGATCTTGACGATGATGTCGCAGGGGTGTTCGATCTTCGCGTCCGGTACGTCCTTCACGGTGACCGTTCGCGGGCCTTCATATACCGCCGCTTTCATGATGGCCTCCTTCGGTGCCCCGGCATGACCGAGCACGGCAGGGGATGGAGACGGCGCCGAAGCCTGGCACCCGGCAATTGGGATACGACAAGGGGCCTTGGCTCCGGTATGCGCCTGTGGGCAGCTCACACGGTTCAGGTGGAACGATGGTGCCGCCGCCGGGGCGCCCGCCGAGCGTCGACGCTCCGCGGCCTACCGTTCAAGTCTCCGTCGGCCCCCGCCGCGAAACAAACGTGCACCGATCGATCAGCGGGATCCTCGTCCCCGGACGACCACCGGTCAGCGCAGCAACTCCGGCTCAGGTCACCAGCTCGTCATCCTGGTCGTCCTGCAACATGTGGCGGCGTTCCTGTTCGCGCTTGGAGTAGGCCGCTGCCCGGATCGCCTCGTCGCTCTCCAAGCCTGATCCCAGCGCGCCGCCCACCGTGGCAATCGAAGCGACGAACCAGGACAACGTCCAGTACTCCGTCGCGTGCAACGGGGTTCGTGTCATGGAAGCGAACACCCGGTCGTTGAGGATGAACAGCGCCCACACCCAGCTGATCACCATCAAACCCACGTAACAGACGACCACCCCGATACCCACGGTCACGACCGTCGAGGCGTTGTAGAGCCTCGCCCTCTGCCGCGCCTCCGACGAGCCCTCTGCCGAGCGATGCCACAGCTGCGCGTCGACGATCAGCCAGCCGATCATGAGCGCGGCAGACCCAACCGTGGCGATCACGAGGCGCGGCGCGCTCAGGGCCTCAGCCAGGTTCCAGACGGTGGAGTTCACGGTGGCGACTGCTCCCGTGGCGAGTGCGGCCGCCAGGGCTTTCGACAGACCCGGCACCAACCGCCACGGCCGGTTGGCACGGACCATACCGACGAGCACCCACAGGTAACCGCGCAGCCCGCTGACGACGTACCGAAGATCGGCGGTCTCCTCCTCCCCGACCGGGCCCGGATGAATGGGTGTGAGACGACCAGCAAAGGACCCCAAAAGCGGCTGCGGAGGTCCCTCAGCCCCAGATGCCTGCCAACTCGTCAGGCCGAGCACGGCCTCTTCAACGGCCCGCCGGGCCCTCGTCTGCAGCCGCAAGCCCCCCAGGGAAGGAAGAGACAGCAACGCCAAGCCGTGGTCATGACTCAGATCCACGACGAGCTTGTGCCCGTGGGCGTGCAACGGAAGGTCGGTGAGGGCCACGACGATGTCCCAATTCTCCGCACGTCCGCGCTCCATGATCCGGCGCATCAAGGTAGGCAGGTCCTCCGTCCCTGACGTGAAGGGCTCACTGACCACCTCGACGTCGAACCGTCGCGCTGGACCTGACTTGTCGGCGAGACGAGCAGGAAGGACCCGGGCCATGCGCTGCGCGATCTCCGTGGGCGCGTCCGGATCCGCCAGGAGAGCCACGACCGTAACGCCCTGAGACGACACCGCATGACTCCTTCTCCTCAGCTGCCCCCGCGATCGCACGTGCCCACAGGATGCCCGCGAGGTAACGCCGACGCCGCGTGACACGCTGGCCCCCGCCGGCGGGTGCGGGCGGGCCAACTCCGCCTCGCCCGCCCCCTCGCAGCCGACCGACGCCGTTCCGGGGAGCAACCCAGCTCTCCAGACATGCCTACTCCCGCCCCGCGTCCGCCGCGACTTCCGACACGTCCGCCCACAGACCGCCTGCCCGGCCAGAGCACCGAACCCCAACCGCCCCGGCCCCGCGCGACCAGGGGCCGACCTGGGGCTGAGCCGCCGGGGCAAGTGCCCCACCGGGAGGCGAACCACCGTGTTCGCCGAAGGGCGCCGGCAGCGGTCAGGCGAAGGCCCCGACTGGTTCGGGGGATCCCCAGCCGGGGCCGATCGAGAGTGGGCGCGAACGGCGGTCGCCTCGCGGCGGGGGGCTCCATGAGGCTTCAGCCGAACGATCGTCCTCATGGGCAGAGGGTGACGCCCGGGGACACAGTTCCCTTCACGCCCACACATGGATCAACGGTGAAGCACCCTCGAATGTTCCCTGGGAGCAGCCCATACCGGGATTCTCCGGACGCTCGTGTGAGCGAGGCCCGGTGACGGCGCCTGTCGCGCGGTTCCCCGCGCGATCAGGTAATCAGGAACGGTGAACAAGGACGCGACCGACGCCTTCGTGCATGTCCGGGGCGCCAGTGAGAACAACCTGCGGAACATCGATGTCGACGTTCCGCGGGACGCGATGGTCGCCTTCACCGGCGTCTCCGGTTCGGGCAAGTCCTCGCTCGCCTTCGGCACGCTCTACGCGGAGGCCCAGCGGCGCTACTTCGAGTCCGTAGCACCGTACGCCCGAAGGCTCTTGCAACAGGTCGGCGCACCGCACGTGCAGGAAATCACCGGACTGCCACCGGCCGTGGCCCTGCAGCAGCGGCGCGGGGCGCCCAGCTCGCGCTCGACGGTCGGCACCATCACCACGCTGTCCAATCTGCTGCGCATGCTGTACTCCCGCGCCGGCACCTATCCGCCCCGGGCCGCACGGCTGGAAGCCGAGTCGTTCTCACCCAACACCGCGGCCGGCGCCTGCCCGGAGTGCCACGGACTGGGCGTCGTGCACGACGTCGCCGAGGACCTGCTCGTCCCGGACCCCTCGCTGAGCATCCGCGAGGGGGCGATCGCCGCCTGGCCGGGCGCCTGGCAGGGCGCCAACCTGCGCAGTGTCGTGAGCGGCCTGGGGATCGACATCGACCGACCGTGGCGCAGGCTCAGGAAGAAGGACCGGGACTGGCTGCTGTACACGGACGAGCAGCCCTCCGTGTACATCGAGCCGGAGGAGGACCGCGTCGACTACGGCTACCAGGGCAAGTTCTGGAGCGCCCGCAAGCACGTCATGCACGTCCTCGCCGACTCCAAGAGCGAGAAGATGCGCGAACGGGCGCTCCGGTTCGTCAGGAGTGTGCCCTGCCCCGAGTGCCACGGCAGCGGACTGCGGCCCGAGGCGCTCGCCGTGACCTTCGCCGGACGTTCCATCGCCGAGATCAACGCGATGCCGCTCACCGAGGTCGTGGTACTGCTGCGGCCCGTCGCGGGGCTGTCCGAGGCCGACGCCACCACGTCGACCGCCCGATCCGGGGAGACGACCGAGGTCGCGGTCCGGATCTGCGGCGATCTGGTCGCACGGGTCGACGTACTGCTCGACCTGGGCCTCGGATATCTCAGCCTCGGGCGCCGCTCGACGACCCTGTCGCCCGGCGAGGCGCAGCGCCTGCGGATCGCCACCCAGCTGCGCTCGGGGCTGTTCGGCGTCGTCTACGTCCTCGACGAACCTTCCGCGGGCCTGCACCCGGCTGACGCGGAACCACTGCTGGACGTGCTGGACCGCCTCAAGGCGGCGGGCAACTCGCTGTTCGTCGTGGAGCACGACATGGACGTCGTACGGCGGGCGGACTGGGTGGTCGACATCGGCCCCGGCGCGGGTGAGGGCGGCGGGCGCGTGCTGTACAGCGGCCCGGTCGCCGGTCTTGAGCGGGTCGGGGAGTCGGCTACGAGCCAGTACCTGTTCGGGCGCGCCCAGCCGCTCGATCACCGCCCGCGCGCACCGCACGGCTGGCTGCACCTGACCGGCGTCTCCCGCCACAATCTGCACGACGTGTCCGTCGACGTACCGCTCTGCGTCCTGACGGCGGTGACGGGTGTCTCCGGTTCCGGAAAGTCGACGCTGGTGACGCAGGTGCTCGCCGAGGTCGTCCGCGGCCACCTCGGACTCGTACCCGAGGAGCCCGACGAGGCGCAGCTGGAGGTCGACGTCCAGGACGCGTCGGGGGTCGAATCGTTCGACCGGCTGGTCCGGGTCGACCAACGGCCCATCGGCCGAACTCCCCGGTCCAACCTGGCGACGTACACGGGGATGTTCGACGCGGTGCGCAAGCTGTACGCGGCGACGGACGAGGCCAGGGCGCGCGGCTACTCGGCCGGGCGGTTCTCCTTCAACGTGCCCGAAGGGCGGTGCGGGACCTGCCAGGGCGAAGGATTCGTCGCGGTGGAACTGCTGTTCCTGCCCGGCACCTACGCGCCGTGCCCGACCTGCCACGGCGCCCGGTACAACGCCGAAACGCTGGAAGTCACCTACCGCGGCAAGAACATCGCGGAAGTGCTGGCGCTGTCCGTCGACGCCGCCGCCACGTTCCTGTCCGCCGTCCCGGCCGCCTCCCGCAGTCTGGAGACGTTGCGCGAGGTGGGACTGGGATACCTGCGGCTGGGGCAGCCCGCGACGGAACTCAGCGGTGGTGAGGCGCAACGCATCAAACTGGCCACCGAACTCCAGCGGGCTCGCCGCGGGCACGCGCTCTACCTGCTCGACGAGCCGACGGCGGGGCTGCACCCCTCGGACATCGCGCTGCTGCTGCGACAGCTGCACCGGCTCGTCGACGCCGGCAACACGGTCGTCCTCGTCGAGCACGACCTGGACACGATCGCCACCGCCGACTGGGTCATCGACCTCGGGCCGGGCGGCGGCGACGCGGGCGGGCGCGTGGTCGCGGCGGGCCCGCCGGCCAAGGTGGCGAGGGCCCGCCGCAGCGCCACCGCGCCCTATCTCGCGGCCCGGCTCTCGCGCTGCCATCGGCGGAACAGGTCGTAGACCCGGCCCCACGGCCCGTACTCGACGGGCATGTCCCGCCACGGAACACCCGTACGGACCTGGAACCGTATGGCGGCGGACGCTGAACGGCCGACTGGGGTGGACGCTGCAACGGCCCGAGCGTCGGGCGGTGGATCGGGACGAGTCCGAGATCGCCCGGTGGATCGCGCACGAGTGGCCGCGCATCAAAAGGGGCGGTGAACACATGTGCCTGGATCGTGTTCCTCGACGAATCAGGCGTCTCCCTGTTGCCGCAGGTTCGCCGCACCCACGCACCACGTGGCCGCACACCCCTCCTGCGACACCGGCTGCACTGGAAACGCGCGTCGATGGCCGCGGCCCGACGGGAGGTGGTCGCCGGTGTCCGCGGCGGACGTCGCGGGGTCCTTGCGCGGGGACTGTCAGATGCGGTTCAGCAGCGCGATCGCCCACGGCCGAAGCCACGCGCGGACTTCGAGTACACCGTCGCCGGAGACGGTGAGGCGGGTCACTGCGCCGCGCTCGGCGCTCGCGCGGATCGCGGCGACATCCGCTACGGACGGGTTGGTGCTGTGACCGCGTCGGGTCCACTCCGGCATCGCCCAGCCGTTCTCGGCGTCGACCACTTCCAGCTCGTAGCGTTCACCGGGCGCGAGCCCGGCGATGCGGAGCCGCAGGGCTCGCGGTCGTCCTGTGGCCAGGGTGCGGTCGGCGACGTTCCGGGTGTCGAACGATGCGGAGACGGTCAGTGGGGACTCGTCCGGATAGTGAACGGCCAGCGCTGCCACGCTGGTGCCGCGGCGGGTGACCACCAGGCCCTCCTCGCGGTGGACGAGCCGGTCGCCGAGCTCGTTCAGCATCCGGTAGGCGTGCATCGTCGGCTTGGCGATGCCGTGCTGGTTCAGCATGCCGAACCCGCCATGGAACGGATCGCGTCCGGCGCCCTCCTCCTCGAAGATATCGGTGAAGGTCCAGTAGGCGAGGCTGTCGACCAGACCGATCGAGGCGAGCACGGAGCGGACCACGAACGCGGCGGCCTGGGGATAGTCGTGGGTGAAGTCGCGGGAGCTGGAGCTCGAACTCCACTCGGTCAGGTGGATCTCGGCCTGTGGGTACGGGCCGGCATCGACGATCTCGCGCACCAGGCGCAGATCGGTCGGGGTGGCGTTGACACCGCGGGTGAGCTTGCGGCCATTGCCGTGCCCGTCCAGTGCCCAGTCGGTCGGATATGGATGGCATGAGATGAAGTCGACCGGGAGCCGGTTGGCGGCGCAGAATCGCAGGAACTCCTGCAGCCACACCGGCTGCCAGTCGAGCGAGTCGAGGTCGGGGGTAGTGAGTACGGTCTCGTGCTGTGTGATGTCCTCGGTTTCACCGTCGAAGCGAGAGTCCGGTACGAAGTTGCTGGTGGCTGGGCCGCCGACGCGTAGTGTGGGGTCAACCGACTTCACCGCCTCGACCGACACCCGGTACAGCTCGAAGTATTCGCTGCGGGTGCCGCGGAAGAAGGGGCTGAGGTTCGGCTCGTTCCATACCTCGAAGTACCACGTGCGTACCTCGTCGATCCCGTAGCGCCCGACCCAGTGTTCGACGGTGGCGCGTACGAGGACTGCCCACTTCGCATAGTCGGTCGGCGGCGCCCCGTTGGCGCCCCACCAGAAGACGGTCGCGCTCTGGCGGGCGAGTTCCGGTGGGCAGAAGCCGAACTCGACGAACGGTCGCACGCCGGCGGCGAGGATCGCGTCGAACAGCAGGTCGATGTAGTGGAAGGAGGGCGCCACTGCGCCGTCGATCTCGCGGTAGACGAACATGTCGCCGTGGAACAGGCCGTGGAAGCGGACGTATCTGAAGCCGCCGAGCCGGTGCGCCTGCGCCAACTGGCCCTGCCAATCGGCGCGCAATCCCTCGTTCGCTCGGCCGGCGCCGACGACTCGGCTCCAGAAGTGGTCCAACGGCGCATCCGGTGTGCCGGCGAAGTCGAGGTCGAGGCCGAGTTCCGGTTCCATGGCTCAGCTCCCGGTCCGCGGATGAAGTGCGTTCGTGCCGTCGCCGGGTCCGTCGGTCCTGGACTCGACGCTTCTCGGGCCGGCTTCCCGGTCTTCGGGGAGTCCGGGCTCGCCTTGGTGCATGGGTCTCATCGTTCTCCTGGCCGGTTTCAGGGCTGGCAACATCGTTGAAGTCATCCCGTCGTTGCAGTCAGGCGGGAATGAGCCCGAGGGCGACGAGCTCGCTCCACAGTCCGTCGAGCGGGCGTGGGTCCTGGGCCATGCGTACGTTGGCGAGGACCTGCTCGGCGGTGTCGGCGCCGACCACGACCGATGCCACCCGCGGGTCGCGTGCCGCGTAGGCGAGGGCGGCCCGCGGAAGCGTTGTACCGGCCGCGGAGGCGAGATCGGCCAGCCGCCGCGCCCGTTCCAGCAACTGCCGGGGGGCCGCGCCGTATTCGTAGTGCGCGTCCGTGGCGGGGCGGTCCTGCGCGAGCATCCCACTGTTGAAGACGCCCGCGTTGAGAACGGAGATCCCTGCCGCGCGGGCGGCCGGCACGACCTGCGCGAGCGCGGGCTGCTCCAGGAGGGTGTAGCGTCCCGCGATCATGATCGCGTCGAGTTCGCCGCGGGTCGCGAAGGCGGCGAGGGCCGCCATGTCGCCGGTGCCGACGCCGATCGCGCCGACCACGCCCTCGTCGCGCAGCCGCACCAGCGCCGGAAGCCCGGCGCCGAGCGCGTCCGCGAGCCGCTCTTGGGGGTCGTGCAGCAGTGCGACGTCGAGCCGGTCCAGGCCCAGGCGTTCGAGCGACTCCTCGATGCTGCGGCGGACACCGGCCTCGGTGAAGTCCCAGTACCGAGTCGGTTCGCCGTCGCTGCCGGGCCTGATCAGCCGGCCGACCTTGGAGCTGAGCACGTACCGCGCCCGTGGTCGCGAGCGAAGTGCGTGTCCGAGCCGTTTCTCGGCAAGGCCGAGACCGTAGTGAGGCGCGGTGTCGAAGTAGCGGATGCCGGCGTCCCAGGCGGCATCCACGACGGCCGTTGCGTCGTCCTGGGTGACGGCCTCGTAGAGGTCGCCGAGCTGTGCCGTTCCCAGGCCGAGTGCTGTCACCCGGACCCCGGACGAGCCGAGTTCACCGGTCCTCATGCGATCAGCCCGTAACTGTCGGCGGCCGTGCCGGCGAGCACCTGTTCGCGCTCGGCGTCCGAGAGTGGGCCGAGGAGCGCGACCAGCGCGCTGAGCTCGGCGCGAAGTGGGGCACGCAGGGTCGACACCGGCCAGTCGGACCCGATCATGAGCCGGCCCGGGCCGACGGCGTCGAGCGCGACGTCCAGCGCGGCTGGTAGGACGCCGTCCCCGGAGAGTTTCATGCGCACGTTCGGATAGGGAGCGAGGGCACGCACCCGGTCCTGCCATGGCGCCCCGGCGCCGCCCGGGTTGCCGAGGTGGTCGACGACGATCACCAGCGACGGGTGGTCGGCGGCGCAGGCCAGTACGTCGCCGAGATCGCGGGCGGCGACCAGCAGTTCGAGGGCAAGGCCCGAGCGGGCGTAGCGGGCGATGCCCGCGCGGACTCGCGGCCGTCGTAGCCAGCCGCTCTCCTCCGAGATCACGGAGTGGCGGATGCCTGCGAGCCCGGTGAAGTCCGCGGCGCCGACATCGCCCGCGAGGTCCGCCCAGCCGACGACGCCGCGGATGAGCGGTTCCCGCGAGCACGCCGCGACCAGCCGGGCCGTTTCGGCGGCCGACTGCTCCGCCGTGACGACGACAGCTCCGTCGACGCCGCACGACGCGGCCGCCGCCGCGTACTCGCCGAGTACGAACGGCCGACGGATCGACGTGGTGCGCTCGCCGGCCAGCCAGGGCGCCGCGGCGACCTCGGCGCCCCATAGGTGGATGTGGCTGTCGATCACTGGGCGGGCAGCTTCGGCTGGCTGTCGCGCCACAGTTCGTACTCGGCGCGGCTGTTGGCGCTGAGCGGGTAGTAGTCAGACAGCCTGGCGCCCTGTTCCAGGCGCATCCGGCTGAAGGACTCCCAGTCCTCGTGGTCCTCGGCGTCCTGGATGAGTTCGGGGGCCTTGGCGGCCGGCACTATCACGGCGCCGTCGTCGTCGGCGACGACCACGTCGCCGGGGAGGCAGAGCACGCCGCCCGCCGAGACCGGCACGTCGTACGCCCAGGGGAAGAGATCGGTCTGGGATGCGTAGTGCGGGGTGGTGCCGGTGCACCAGATCGGGACACCGAGCCGGCGGACCCGGGCGGCGTCGCGGATCCGGCCGTCGACGACGATGCCGGCCCCGCCGCGGCGCTTGAAGTAGCGCACGAGCATGTCGCCGAAGCAGCCGGTGAAGGCACTGCCCCACGCCTGGACGACGAGCACGTCACCCGGCTGAACCGTTTCGAGCACCGCCCACAAGGCCGTGTCACGCTCGATGTATTCCTGGCCGTGGCCGCTGGCGATGTCCTCGCGCTGCGGCATGAACTGCAGGGTGAGGGCGGATCCGACCACGCGGCTGCCGGCTTCCAGGGCTGTCGGTCCCTGGACGGCGGTCCGGGTGATGCCCATGGTGTGCAGTTTGGCGCAGGCGGTCGCGGCGCTGATCGCGTCCATGCGGCGCAGGCTCTCGGCGTCGGCGCGTCGGAAAGGCTCACCTCGAACGGGGAGCGGCCATACCGTCGACAACGGGTTTTCGGTGTCCATCACGAATCTTTCCGGGTTGTGGTGGGGGCGGGGGTGAAGCTGCTGTGGGCCGGCCTGCGGGCGCGCCGGGTGACCTCCATCCGCATCGAGATGCGGTGCAGCGGGGGAAGTGCGACGACGAGGCGGGGCGAGCCGACCACGGTGGTCACCGGCCGTGTTTCCGGGTCGGGGACGAGGTAGCTGTGGGAGTCTGCGGGGTGGTCCTCGGCGGCCTGGTCGAAGGTCACCCGGTCGATGCAGTCCTCCCCGAACGCGCCGGTCTGCACCACGACTTCCCGGTGGGAGGCCGGGTCGAGGTTGACGAGTTCGAGGCGCACGCCCTTGGCGTCGGCCTCGCGAACCAGGGCGGCCACGCCGTCCGGCAGGCCGGGTCGGCCGCGCAGCGCGTCGCCGAACGTCACCCTGGCCAGTGCGAGTCCGCCGTTGTAGAGCGCGGGCGGCGATCCGGTGATCAGTTGGGTGAGCACTTCGGTGACGACCGGGTTGAGCCGCTGCCACCAGTGGATGTCGTCGTCCGGGGGCCCGTACGGTGTCGCCCGCATCAGGGCGAGCCGCCTGGCGACCTGGCCCAGCGCGAGGGCGAGGGCGTCCTCGGGGTATCCGGGGTTGCGGCCGAGAAGGAATGACACCCACGGTGCCTCGTGTCCCTGCTCCTCCTTGTCCTGGAACCATTTCGTCTCGCGCCAGTCGAAGCCGGCGTCTTTCTCCAGTGCCTCCAGCCGCCCCAGATCGTCCGCGGCCGATGTCAGCCACCACAGCCAGACCGGGTAGATGAGGGGCACCGGATGCAGGTCGAACCAGCCGTTCGATCCGTGCCGGTAAGGCACGAGCTGGACCGGTACGCCCGGTGCGACGGCCATCTTCTGCGCCCAGCCCCAGCCCATGCTTCCTGCGGTGCCGGCGTCGGTGCGCACCACGCTGCGTGCGATGACGGTGTCGAGGGGCACCCGCGCGAGGTCGAGGGCGGCGGTGTCGCCGGTCACAAGAGTTTCGTTGATGGCGGCGATCATGGCTGCCGCCTCGACGGAGTGCAGTCCGTGCGGCCAGGCCCAGCCGTAGTGGCCGCCGTACCAGTTGCCGTCGTGGAGTTCGCCGACAGTCCCGGAGGGGCCGACGTTGTCCGGGATCAGGCCGCTGTTTGCCGTGGCGCGTTCGCGCCACGCGCCGACGTAGGACACGACCCAGTCCGCGAACTCTGCGTCGTGGTCGTAGAGCCAGGCGTTCGTCACCAGTGAGGTGGCGGCGAGGTTGATCGCGGTGTCGCCCCGGCCGAGCCGCTCCTGCATGGCGTCGCCCATGCGCCGCGCGTTCCGCGGCGGGAGAAGGTCGTCCCAGTCGGTGATGCCCGGCAGGTCGTCGAGCGGCAGACCGTACGGCTTCATGACGGCCTGGTGCGCGCTGTACTCGATCCATTCGGTTCCCAGGCCCGGCCGCGGTCCGCCCGATCCGGTGTGTGGCGCGACGATGATCCGCGCGACGGGGTCGTAGTTTCCGTGGGCGGGGTCGGAGTACAGGCGCGCGAACCGCAGGGCCCGCTCTCGGAAGGCGGCGTCGTCCGGGTCGGCGGCACACAGGGCGTAGAAGAAGTTCAGCGACTCGCCCTGGTGGAACCAGTCGTAGCCGACCTCGTACTCGTCGCGGACGAAGCCGAATTCGGTCATCTGCGCGGTGACTCCGGCCCAGTGCTTCTTGGCCGACGCGAGGAGGTCGTCCGCGCCGCCGAGCCGGTAGAGCACCGGCCAGTTGAAGAAGGGCTCGTAGAAGTCGTCGACGCCGTCGCGGTGGTGCATGCGCCCGTCGTACGCCAGGCGCCCGTCGGGACCGCAGTAGGTTGCTTCGAATTCGCGCCAGGCCTGGTCGAGAACGGAGAACAGGCGTCGTTCCAGGACGGCCCAGAGCGGGGTCTCGCGGATCGGGACCGTCGCGTCGACGCGCGGTGGGTCACCCTGTGGGTCGTTCATCGCGCTCATCCCTTGATCGCGCCTGCGGTGAGGCCGCCGATGATGCGTTTTTGCATGAATACGTAGAACACGATGACGGGAGCCGTGGCGAGCAGCATGTTGGGGTACACGACCGTGTAGTCCGTGGAGAGGCGGCTGATGGCCGCGTACACACCTGTCGTCACCGTGTAGATCCCGGACTGGGGGCCGAGGATGAACTGCGGATTGACGAAGTCCGTCCACACTCCGATCGAGTTGAGGACCATCGCGGTTGCGACGACGGGGCGCATGAGCGGAAAGATCACCCGCCAGAAGGTGCCGTAGCGGCTCGCGCCGTCGATGCGCGCGGCCTCGTCCAGTTCCCGGGGCACCGTCTGCACGAATGCGACGAACAGGAACACCGTGGTGGGAACGGTCAGAGTGGTTTCGAACAGCAGGAAGCCTGGAATGGTTCCGATCAGCCCGAGTGCCTTGAGCACGTAGATGACGGGGATGACGAGGGTCTGGCCCGGAATGAACAGGCCGGCCAGCAGTACGAGCATGATGGCCCGGTGGTAGCGGTGGCCGCCGCGCGCGATGGCGTAGGAGGCGGGTCCTACGACCAGCAGATTCAGCGCGTTGACCGCCACGACGAACAGCAGTGTCACACCGTAGGCGGCGACGACGTTGAAGTCCGGCGAGGTCAGCGCGTTGGTGAGGAACTTCAGCGAGAACCCGCCGCTGGGCCAGCCGAAGGGCTCCGTCAGGATGTCGTGCTGGGACTTGAACGCGTTGGTCAGCATCAGGTACAGCGGGCCGACCATGGCGAGGACGAGGAGAGCGACGGCCACGATGCGGCCCACGCGGCGGGCGGTCATGCGGCCACCGCCTGCTCGCTGCGCCGCCGGGCTGTGGTGATGACCACGGTCACCGTGACGATGACGACCATCAGTACGACCGACTGGGCTGCCCCGTAGCCGAGTTGGGTGTTGTCGAACGACGACGTGAGGATGTTGTACACGACACTTTGCGTCTCTCCTGCGGGGCCGCCCGCGGTCAGGGCGAGGATCAGTTCGT
Organism: Streptomyces sp. RPA4-2; assembly: GCF_012273515.2. NCBI lineage: Bacteria > Bacillati > Actinomycetota > Actinomycetes > Kitasatosporales > Streptomycetaceae > Streptomyces > Streptomyces sp. RPA4-2. Next base: position 8,400,822 of record NZ_CP050975.2, on the reverse strand, counting down.
AGACGCGCAGGAGGCCGATGACGACGAGGACCACGTTCACGGTCACGGTCGGTGCGAGCATCGGGAGCTTGACGCGCCAGAAGGTCTGCCACGGGGTAGCGCCGTCGATCTTCGCGGCCTCGATGACGCTGTCCGGGACTGTCTGCAGGCCGGCCAGGTACAGCACCACGTTGACCCCGAAGCTGGACCACACGATCACGCAGATCACTGTCACGACGGCCCACGTCGGATCCGAGAGGAAGGGCAGCGCATGCTTGGCGCCGACTACCGAGTTGACCGCTCCGCTGGTGCCCAGGATGGACGACCACAGGAAGCCCAGGATGACCGCGCCCACCACGTAGGGGTAGAAGACGAGCACACGCAGGAACGCGTTGATCCGGTTGTTTCGGTTGAGCAGCAGCGCGACCCCCAGCCCCAGCACGTTGCAGGCGACCGTGCCGATGACGGTGATGAGGAGCGTCAGGAACGCCGCGTGCCTCACGGCGGAGTCCTCGGTGAGGCGGACGTAGTTGCGGAACCCGATGAGATGCGGCGGTGAGGTGAAGCCGTTCCAGTCGGTGAAGCTGAGGTACACCGCGATGGCGATCGGCACGATGATGAGACCGGCGACCAGAACCAGCGGCGGCGCCATCATCGCGATGTCGGCCGTGGTCGCACGGCGCCGTGCGCGGGTCCGGGCCGAACGCCCGGCCGCCTTCGAGGCGGCCGGCCGCCTGGTGGACTCCTTACTGACCTGCATTGGCGTTCCACCAGGAGTCGAGTTTCGCGACCGCCTTGTCGGCGGACTCGCCTGTGTAGAGGGACTGCACGACGGTGTTGAGTTCGTTGCCGAAGCCGGCGTTCACACCGGGTCCGGCGGTTCCGTTGACCGTTCCGGGGGCGGTGTCGACGATCTTCCCGACGGCCGCGTCGAGTTCGGTTCCCGGGTAGCTGTAGCCCGCCCGGAAGTTGCCTTCCGACTTGAGTGACGCCGTGACCGCGTTCTTGTCCGTCACCAGGTATTTGACCAGGTCGAGGGCGAGGCCCTGGTGCTTCGAGGACTTGAGGATCGAATAGGGCTGAGCCTGGCCGCTCATCTGCTTCGGTGTGGATCCGTCGGCCGTCGGCGTCGGGAACACGCCCACCTTGAACGGCAGGTTCTTCGCCGAGTTGACGCTCGCGTTCAGCCAGCTACCCATCACGAACATGCCCGACTTGCCGGCGAGGAAGTTGTCGATCGAGGTCTGATACTTCTCGCCCAGCGAGTTCTTGGGGACCGTTCCGCTCTTGATCCATCCCGCGTAGGCCTTCAGGTACGTGTTGTAGGCGCTCTGCTCGAAGGTGACCTTCTTCTTGTTGCGTTCGGCGTACCAGTTGAGGTTGTCGCCGAGCAGGCCCGGGTTGGCCATCATCGAGAACTGTGCGCCCGTGACCCACTCGCCCGCTGTCTGCAGCCCGACGTATCCGGCGTTCTTCAGTTTGGCGAGGTCCGCCGTGAATTCGGCAAGCGACTTCGGCGGCGTGGTGATGCCGGCCTTCTGGAACGCCGTCTGGTTGTAGTAGACGAGCGACTGGTTCTGCTGTCCGGTGGCGACCTGCCAGTTCTTGCCGTCCACCTTGTTGGAGTCCGAGAGAGGGGTCGAGGTCACCCACGAGGAGTCCGGGAAAGCGATCATCTGCTGGGCGACGACCGGGTCGAGGGTGCTGGCGACGATGTCCGGTGCCGATCCCGAAACGAGTTCCTGCTGGAGCGTGGACTGCACGTTTTTGCCGGAGGGCGACTCGATGGTGACCGTGACGCCCGGGTGGCTCTTGAGGAACGGAGCGACCAGGCCCTGGTAGTACGCCTTCGTCAGCACGGGGGTGATATTGGCGAGGATGCGGATGTTGCCTGTCCGTGAGCCGCCGCCCCCGGTCGCGGGCCCGGATGAGGACGAACACCCTGCCAGTGCACAGACGGACAGGGCGAGACCGGCGGCGATGGAAGCCTTCGCGGTGCGTGAGCCCACGCGTCCTCCGCGACCGGCGGAGGGCGCGCCCACGGCGATGCTGATGGGTCTGCTGCGTCTCATGGTGACCTCTAATCGACTATCGACTATCGGCTATCGGCTATCGGCTATCGGCTATCGGCTATCGGCTATCGGCTATCGATAGAACATAGGATGATGTTCGTTACCCGGCTGTCAAGGGTTCGTCACAAAATCCTGGCGACTATCGATAAGATGCGAAGTGGTCAAAGCCAAGGAGGCTTCATGCAAGACGGCATCGGACAACCGCTCACCCGGGTCCTGCTGTCCGACCAGGTGTATACGCGCGTACGGAGCCTGATCATCGAGGGTGCCCTCGAACCTGGCGCCCGGTTGGTCGAGTCCGAGATCGCCCGCCAGCTCGGAGTCAGCCAGGCGCCGGTGCGGGAGGCGGTCCGTCGCCTGGTGCACGAGGGCCTGGCGAACCATGTTCCACGCCGGGGCAGTTTCGTGGCGATCGTGTCGCAGGAGGACGCCCACCACGCGCGCGCCGTGCGCGTGGTGATCGAGGAGCTGGCCGCCCGCACCGTGGCGACGCAGGCCGCGACCACGGCATTCGAGGCGCTGGACGCCCAGGTGAAGGCCATGCGGCAGGCAGCGCTCCAGAGTGATGTCGGGCGTTTCCGCGATGCCGACATCACTTTCCACCGCTTGGTCTGCGAAGCCAGCGGAAACCCCTTCCTCCCGAAGCTGTGGGGGGTGATGGAAGCGAATCTGCGCGCCCTGCGGGTCGTCTCCGACCCGCTGTTCACCGGCGACTGGACGGCCATGGCCGAGGATCATGCCGCCCTGTTGTCCGCTCTGAAGTCCGCGGATCCCGACCGGGCGGGGGCCGTGTTCGCCGCCCACGCGCGGGGAGACGACGGAATGATCCCAGTTCACTGACCGTATCGAAGCACGTCAGCGCCCGTCGGCCGGAGCCGGCGGGCGCTGACGTGTCTGCGGCGAAATGTTCCCGCGACCGCCGGACCGCGGGCGAGGGCGGTTCCTCTATCTTCGAGAAAATCTAATCGATTAGATGACAAGTTGTTGACGGCGGGGATTCCGTCGTCTACTCTCGCGTGCCCTCGGGGACCAGGGGTGCAGGAAGGGGCTCCGACCTGCGGAGACCAGCGGTCGGCAGTTCATCCGCGCGAAACGATTGACGGGGCTTCACTCAGAACCTAACTTCTCGACTATCGATAACCGATGGGAGTTCGATGTCGAATCGGTCCAGGTCCCGCCGAGCCGTTCTCGCGGCCGCTGCGGTCTTCCTCTCTCTCGGCTCGGGCGGCCTCGCCGCGAGCGCGCATGCCTCAGAAGGTCCACACACGTACTACGTCTCACCCGGAGGGTCGGACCGGCATCCGGGTACCGCACGGTCGCCGTTCGAGACCGTCCGCCGGTGTTCGGCCGTGATGTCGGCGGGTGACCGCTGCGTCATCGGATCGGGCACGTATCACGAGACGATCACCCCGGCCCGGAGCGGGACCGCTGCCGCGCCGATCGCCTACGCCGCAGCGCCCGGTGCCCGGGTCGTCATCGACGGCGCCGACCCGGTGACCGGATGGAAGGCGGTCTCCAGCGCCGACCTGACCGCCGCCGAAAGCGACGATCCCTTCCTGGCCGGCTCCGATTTCGCGACCGCGGTCGCGACCGGCCAGGTCTACCAGGCGCACGTCACCATCAACCCGCACCTCACCGGCAACCAGGTGTTCTGGGACGGCGCTCCGCAGATCGAGGCGCAGTGGCCCTACCCCGGCGACGATGTGAGCGTGCCGAAGCTGGCCTCCGCCCAGTCGGGCACCACCGACAGCCTCTCCGACACCGCCCTGACGCAGCCGGCAGGCTTCTGGAACGGCGCGCTGCTGACGGCACACAACTGGTTCGTCAGTGAAACCGGCACCGTCACCGACTCACAGGTCGGCACCATCACCGCGGCGGGCCTGCCCGCCTGCGTCGGGCTGAGCCCGAACCAGAGCACCAACTACTCCCTCAAGGGAAAGCTCGCGCTCCTCGGGAAACCCGGCGAGTGGTTCTACCGGAACGCGGACCACACGCTGTACCTGTACTCGCCCGACACCTCCAAGCCCTCGGTCCGCTCCGTGGAGGCCAAGCAGCGTGCCCTCGCCATCGACCTCAGCGGCCGCTCGCACATCTCCGTCCTGGGCCTGGGTATCCGCGGCGCCACCGTCCAGACCTCCTCTACCTCGACCGGTGACGTCCTGGACGGCATCGTGGCGCGGGACATCTCCGCCGACGCAGAGCTCCAGCCCGACCCGAACATGGTGACCACGCCCGATGGCTGCGCCGTGCTGACCGCAGGCGAGACCACGTCCGGCATCCTGCTCAAAGGACACGGCAACGTGATCCGCAACAGCCTGATCGACGGCAGCACCGGCAACGGTGTAGCCATGTTCGACAGCGGCAACACCGTCACGAACACCACGATCCTGCATGTGGACACCCTGGGCAGCTACGCGGCGGGCATCAACGTCCTCGGCTCGAACCAGCGCATCACCCACAACACCATCGAGAGCTCCGGCCGCAGCGACATCAACATCGACAACAAGGTCGCGGGGACCACAGCGGGCGGTCACGACATCTCCTACAACGACCTGTCCGACTACGACAACCTGGTCGTCGACGGCGGCGCCGTCTACGTCTGCTGCTCGGTGAACCTCGCGACCACAATGATTCACCACAACCAGTTCCACGACCCGTCCCCGTTCGCGCACACCGCGCCGGCGCCGGGCGTCTACCTGGACAACAGCACCTTCAACGCGACGGTGTACAACAACGTCGCCTGGAACCGCACGACGTACGGGGCCGTCCTGATCAACCCCAACGGGCAAAGCACATCGGGAAACCGGATCTACAACAACACGTCCGGCACCGACACAAACGTCGCCAGCACCTTCGGTGGGACCTTCTCCGACACCGAGATCGTCAACAACATCGGCGTCACCGGAACCGGCCCGGGGATCACCAACTCGAACAACCTCACCCCAGTGAGCGCCGCGCAGTTCACCAACCCCGCCGCGAACGACTTCACCCTCACCGCGAGCTCGCCGGCCCGCAACGCGGGAGTGGTCCATCCCCCGGCAACGGACGGATACCGCGACCCGCAGCCGAGCCTGGGCGCCTACCAGTACGGCGTGCCGAAGTGGGTCGCCGGCGCCACCCGGGCCGGGCAGCGGATCGAAGCCGAGTCCTACACCTCAAGCAACGGGGTCAGTCCCCATGCCGCCGCCACGGGCACGGTCGTCGGTAGCTTCGACGGCGGTGACTGGATCGGCTACGACAACGTCGACTTCGGCGATGACGCGAACCTGTTCACCGCATTCATCGGAGTAGACGACGCGTATGCCAACAAGGGCATAGAGATCCACCTCGACTCCGTGACGGGGCCGCAGATCGGTGTGCTCTCCGTCGCGGGCACCGGCGGTTTCGACACCCTCTCCGTCCAGTCAACGTCGGTCACCCCCACCAGCGGACACCACCGCGTCTTCCTCGTGGCGTCAGGCGGACAGCCCGGATTCGGCAACATCGACTACTTCTCGTTCAACCGAGCGGGCCGGTAGTCGGTGCGACACCGCAGGTCATAGAAGCAATGCCGTCGTTCAGCAGCCGCGTCCACCGGGTTACTGACCCGGTGGACGCGGCCGTCATCCGCGTGCGGCGCGGCGGCCCTCTGCATCCAGGAGCTCGATCGGGATAGAGCCGAAACGAATCCTCGCAGCTTCCACGACGATCTCGCCTGGACTGGTCGGTCAGGTATCGCTCACCGGCGGCGCTCGCGCCGCAGGAAGACCTTGCGCGAGGCGGCGCCCACCGCGCCGTGGAAGGCCACGTCGGCGCGGTCGAGAGTGCGCGCATCACATCGATCGGCAGCATCCAGCGAAGTCCGGGCACTCTCCTTGATGCCGCGCACTTCGACGGGTGCGGCGAAGGCGGCGACGCTCCGGACCTTCTCCGATTCCATCATCAGGCGGTGGACCAGGAGGATCAGGACGATGGCTGCCGGGGACCTGCTCGGCCGCCTGCTGCGACAGTTCCGGCCGACGAGCATCGACGAGCTACGACACCACTTCCCTGATCGAGGTGCTGGAACAGATCAAGACCTTCTACACCGGCGAGTCGGTGGTGCCTGAGCTCCGCCCTGCTCCCACAAGTGTTTCCGCCGGCGCACGCTCTCGGGATGCATCCCCACCATCCGTGCAACCTCGGATGTAGAACGTCCCTGTTCGAACAACTCGACCGCCCGCATGCGACAGGCCTCGGTCAACTGCGGCGGCATCAAAGGCAGAACGGAGACGTCGGTAACAACAGCCTGCGACTCGGAAGACACACCAACATGCTCACACCGCCAAAGCCCCTGCACCCACAGAAATAACGAAAAGCTCAGTAGTTGCGCGCGGAACTTGCGGTGCACCGCGTTCAGTTGAACGACGTGCCCGTGGCCAAGGAGCGCAGGAAGGTGCCCGGGGTGGGAGCCTGCACCCCGTGCAACGCGACCCGTAGGTCCGCCAGTCCAGCAGTGTGCCGCAGCGTCCGCCGTTCGACGACCCCCTCGACCGCCACACACAGTGCGGTTGGTCGACGGGGTGCGCAGCGAGCCCCCATTCCGACGACGAGCAGGGGCGCGCCATCCTTTCAGCAAGCTCCTTCAGAGCATCTCCAGGGGCGTGGGCCCGCTGGGCGGCGGGAACGCCTCGTCGAGGGCGTCGAGCGTCTCGGTGGGAAGGTGGAGGTCCACCGCCCCGCGGATCTCCCGAACGTGCTCGGGTGATCCGGAACGCGGGATCGCGGCCGCCCCCTGTTCCAGCACCCAGGCGAGTGCCACCTGGGCCGGCGTGGCTCCGAGGGCCCGGGCCACGGCACCCAGAGCCTCGACCTTCAGCAGCCGCCCCTGCTCGATCGGGGAGTAGGCCATGACCGTCACCCCGGCCTCGCGGCACCAGGGGAGCAGATCCCACTCGACGCCGCGCCGGGAGAGGTTGTACAGCACCTGGTCGACGGCGCCCGCGTCGCCGCCGGGAAGGGCGGTCAGCTCGACCATGTCGGCGACGTCCAGATTGCTCACGCCCCAGTAACGGATCTTCTCGGCCTCCATCAGGTCGGTGAATCCCGCAAGGGTCTCCTCGAGTGGCCACCGTCCCCGCCAGTGCAACAGGTAGAGGTCCAGCTGTTCCGCACGGAGCCGCCGCAGGCTGCCCTCGCAGGCGGCGACGGTGCCCTTCCGGTCGGCGTGGCCGGGCAGCACCTTGCTGACGAGAAAGACCTCCTCCCGGCGTCCCCGCAGGGCCTCCCCGACGAGCTCCTCGGCTGCGCCGTCGCCGTACATCTCCGCCGTGTCGACGACGGTCATGCCCAGGTCCACGCCCAGCCGCAGCGCGGCGATCTCCTGTTCACGCCGGGCCGGTTCCTCGCCCAGGTACCAGGTGCCCTGCCCGAGCGCCGCGATCTCCTCGCCGGAGGGGAGCGCGATCGTTCTGGCCGATTCCGTAGACATCTCGGGCCTCCCGTCTGCCGCGGATCCGTGTCACGCGCGCCCGAAACGAGTACCCAGGTCCGCGCCTCCCGGACAACCGGTGTCACATGCGCCGTAGGGAGGTCAGGAGGGGCGAGTGGACTGCGCCGAGAGCGTGCCGGGACCGGGTGCGCGGTCGCGCGACGCGAGGGCGACCGACACGACGGCGCCACAGGAGAGGACCGCCGCGAAGCCGATCATCGCGGTCTGCACGGTGAAATGCCGCAGGGCGATGCTGAACAGGACGGAGGGCAGGCCCATTCCCAGGTACGCGACGACGAAGAACACGGCGAGGACCCCCGCGCGTGAGGCGGGCTCGGCCACTGAAACGGCACGTTCGACGCCTCCCTTGAACAGCAGCCCGGAGCCGGCTCCCGACAGGGACACGGCGACCAGGTAGAGCCAGAGCGCCGGGTGGTACAGGGCGACGGCGCACAGGACCAGGCCGACCGGGAATGCCACTGCCCCCACGGTCAGGACCCGGGGCAGTGGGAGGCGGCCCAGCACCAGCTGGGCGGCCGCCGCGGAACCGAACATGAGGAAGGCCGCCAAGCCGACCACGAGGTGCGAGTCGGTGTGCAGGGTGCCATGGAGCACGCTCGCCCCGAGGGAGGAGATCAGGCCGAGGATCGCGAAGGCGAAGGCGCCCAGCGCCCCGGCCGCGCCGAACGTCCGGCCGCCGCCGGGGCGCAGGACGAACCTGCTGGGCGGTTCGGCCGCGGGCAGCTCCAGGTCCACGGTCTCCGGGGTGGACAGCACCAGCGCCAGGCAAACTGCCATGGCGAGCGTGAAGATCGCCTGGGCGGTGATCAGGGGCGCGGGAAGCCACTCCGCGGCGACTCCGGCGACCAGGGGCCCTGAGGCCAGGCCGCCGAGGTTGGCGGCGGTGGCCACGATGCCGGGCAGCACCGAACCCGTCCGTTCCGGACGGGCCTCGTGGTGGAGGTCGTGCAGGTACGTCGTCGCGGTCGAGGCCATCAGGCCCAGACCGACACCGTTCAGTATCCTGCCCGCGATCAGCCCCGGCAGGTCCTGCCACGCGATCAGTACGACCGACGCGACGATGCCGACCAGTAGCGCCGGGACGATGACGCGCCGTCGGCCGAGCCGGTCCGACAGGTGTCCCAGTCCGAGGAAGGCGGCCGCCGCTCCCACGACCATCGACGCGTACGCCACCGTGACCGTGGTCGCGCCGAAGTGGTCCCGGGCCTCGTACAGCGGCCACAGCGGGGTGGGCGCGGTACCGAAGGCCATCAGCACGGTGAAGGCCACCGCCACGAACCAAAAGCCGGTCGTGTGCGAGGCACGCCGCCGGGCGGGGGCGCGGGGCGGCAGGTCGGCGGGAGCGGGTGCGGGGATCGGATGGGTCGGGTCGTCGGGAGCGTCGGCTGTGGGACGGCTCAGCGGCGTCGGAACGGCAGGCAGGGGTACCCCTCCTCGGGCAGAAATGGATGGCGCTTTCCATCTTCCTCACCAGCAAGGATCAGTGCCAACGAATGTTTTTGCTGGGTTCGAGCAATGCGAGTGATACTTCTCGTGTGGAGCTACGTCAGCTGGAGCACTTCATCGCGGTCGCCGAGGAGCTGAGTTTCACGCGTGCCGCCCGACGGCTGCACGTGGTGCAGTCCGGGGTGTCCGCCGCGATCCGCTCCCTGGAGCGCGAGCTCGGTTGCGCGCTGTTCGAGCGCACGTCGCAGCAGGTCCGGCTCACCGGGGCGGGCGCGGCGCTGCTGCCGGAGGCTCGGGCCACCCTGCACGCCGCCCAGACGGCCCAGGACGCCGTGCGCGACGCACAGGACACGTTGCGCGGCACGGTGAATGTGGGCGCCATGGCCTCGGTCGAGGTAGTGGACCTGCCTGCGCTCCTCGGACAGCTGCACGCGCGGCATCCGGCGATCGACGTCCGGCTGCGGCTGGCGACGACCGGATCGGCGGGACTGGCGCACGCACTGCTCAGCGGGGACCTGGACGTGGCCTTCCTGTCGCTGCCCGAGCACAAACCCGCCGGGATCGACGCACGGGAGCTGGCCACGGTGCCGCTCGTCCTGGTGGTGAGCGCCGCCCATCCGCTCGCGCAGCGGGGGGAGGTGGCACTTACGGACCTCGCGGGAGAGCCCTTCGTGGACTTCCCGCCGGGCTACGGCAACCGCGAGGTGGTCGACCGGGCGTTCGCGGTGGCGGGCGTCGTACGCCGGGTGGCACTGGAAGTGCCCGACATCGACATGGGGGCGGCACTGGTCCGGCACGGTCTGGGCATCGCCTTCCTGCCCGCGTTCGCCGTTGCCCGCACCCCCGGCCTGCACGTCCTGGACGTCGACGGCACCATGCTCCGCTGGAGCATGCATCTCGGCACGTCGTCGACCCGGCGGCCCAGCTCGGCCCTGCGGGCGCTGCTCGACCTGGTCGACCTCCACGTCATCGCCCTGTGACGCCCGGACCGCGGCCCGGGCGTTACAGGGCGGTGGTGTCCGGCCCCTGCGCTCGCTCCGGCCGCGGCATCTGGCGCGGCACCCGCTGACGCTCAGGCTGCCGTCGCCCATGGGTGGCGTCGGACACCTTCTCGGCCCCTTCGAGGCTGGACCACTCACCCACTGCAGCTCTGTAGCAGGGCAGCCCGCCCACCAGCTGCTGACACCGATCGCGCGAGAGCTCTGGTGAGGCATCAGCTGGGGCTGCCCAGCACGATCTTCCACACTCGGGTCGCCACCTGGAGGTTCAGCCGGTCCTCGACGTTCGCGAGGTCGTTGCCGCTGATGTCGCGGATGCGCTGGAGCCGATAGCGCAGTGTGCTGCGGTGGATCGCGAGGGACTCCGCGGTTTCGTCGTAGTTGCCGCCGCAGTCGAAGTAGCGGGACAGGGTTTCCACCATGGCCGCGTGGTGCCGGGAGTCGTAGTCGATGAGCTGCCCGAGACACTCGTGGACGAACGTCTCCAGTTCCCGGTAATCGTTGCCAGGTCCCAGGATGCGGTAGAGGCCGAGCTCGTCGAAGAAGGTCGTGCCGTAGCGCTCGCGGGAGCGGCGGCGCACTTCCAGGGCGCGCTGCGCCTCCTGGTAGTGGTGGGGGATGTCGGTCAGCGAGTCGCAAGGGGCGCTCACTCCGATCGTCCCGGACCGTGTCCCGGTCTTCCGGGCGAGCGCCTCGTACAACGCGCGGGCGTGCGGCCTGTCGTCGGCGACCAGGACCACGTGGTCGGAACGTCGGGTCAGCAGCGAGCGCATGCCCACGGCAGCGGCTGCCCGTCCCACGGTCTGCGCGAAGGAATCGTCCGCAATCCTGTTCGGCCACTGCACCACGACGATGTAGTGGCTGCGGTGCAGGTCGTGTCCCACTGCCTCGGACCGGGCGTAAGCGCTCGCCTCGTCCGTCCCTGCCAGGAGGTCGTCGACGAGCTCGCGGTGCAGCCTCAGCTCCACTTCGGCCAGATCGCGCAGGTGCGTCAGCTCCGGGGCGAGCGACGCGGCGGCGTGTTCCAGCGCGAGCACGGTGTGCTCGTCGGCCTCGCCCCGGACATCGACCAGGGCCAGCACGCCCAGGATCTCGCCGTGCGGGCGGACCAGGGTGATCAGCCGGTCCTTTATCCGCACCGGCCCCGCTTGACAGGCGACGGCGTGCAGCATTTCGTCGTGGCGCACGGGGTCCGGTTCGGGATAGGGGTCGGGGCGGCTGGGGCCGGTCCAGGACCTCAACCGACCGAAGCGGTCCTCGACCAGCGCGGGAAGCCCAGTGAGCCTGTGCAGTGCACGGGTTATGGCTTCCTCGCTGCCGCTCGAGGCAGCGACGTCGGCCATGAGCGCATGGACGGCTCGCTGGTACCCCAGCTCGGCCACGGCACAGATCAGCTGCCGCTGGAGGGCTGTGCGTTCGTCTCTCAGTCGCTGCAGCTCCAGCGCGTCATCGCGTCGGCGGCGGTGTGCGAAGGCGGCTGACAGTGCAGCAGCGGTGTGCCGGACAAGTGTGGCGAGCAGGGATCGTTCGGCCTCGGTGGGCCGGGAGCGGGACGTCACCACGAGGTAGCCGTGGAGTCCCTCAAGTCCGCGCAGCCCCAGGGCCCGGCCCCAGGGTCTGCCGGGTACGGTCACAGGGCCGTCCTGCCCGGCCAGCTGCCGCACCCTCCGACCCACGGCCGAGGCATGCTGCCCATTCCTCGGGCTGGGGACCAGGGCGCCGCCCACCTTGAGGTATCCGGCCTCGGCTCGGTATGGCCCCGCGGCGGCTATGTGGTCCATGGCCAGTCGCAGGATCTCGTCTTCGTCCGGGGTGTCGAACAGCGTGCGGAAGAGCACCATCAGGTCGCGGGGGTCATGGTCGGCTGGGGCGCGAGCGGGTGGGCGGGGCTGTCCGCGGGTGGTGTAGCGCCACCGGGCGCTGCCCGGCGAAAGGCTGCCCGCCCGGTCGGGGCAGCGGTGGTACGCGCTGTGCGTCCGGCTGCCGGCCATGGGATCACTCCGTTCTCCCTGAGCCTTCAGGGAGGCGAGTGGTAATGCGCGTACCCGCGCCGGGCCCGACTTATCCGAGATGTTCGGATTTTTTCTCTCGTACTCGTGGGGCAACCTGACTCGTGCATTCCTGACTCGCCAGGCGCAGGCGTGCAGCCACCCGGTTCATCACCCTGGGGAGTGCTCGAGACCTCCCAACCGCCGGGGCCGCGGGATCGAACACCAGGCGCCCCGCGGCGTCGCGGTCGTCGCCCGCATCCAGCGGCTGCGCACCGGACTCACCTACGCATCCATCGGCCCGGTGCTCGACCTGTTCGACCTGTTCGACCGCATCAGCCTGCTCGACGCCGCACTGCGCGGCCGCGGCACGAGGAGTGAAACACGCCCATGGACATGAACCGTCTCACCCAGAAGTCCCAGGAAGCCCTCCAGGAGGCCCAGACAGCGGCCGTCGGCATGGGGCACACCGAGGTCGACGGGGAACACCTGCTGCTCGCACTTCTCGATCAGGAGGACGGTCTGATCCCGCGGTTGCTACAACAGGCCGGCACCGAGCCGAAGGAACTGCGCGCGGCCGTGCGTGAGGAACTCTCCCGCCGCCCAAAGGTCACCGGCCCTGGCGCGGCACCCGGCCAGGTCTTCGTCACCCAGCGCCTCGGCCGCGTGCTCGACGCCGCCGAACAGGAGGCCAAACACCTCAAGGACGAGTATGTGTCCGTGGAGCACCTCCTCCTCGCCCTGGCTGAGGAGAGCTCTTCGACCGCGGCCGGGCGACTGCTCACACAGGCCGGCATCACCAGGGACTCGTTCCTGAGCGCGCTCACCCAGGTCCGCGGCAACCAGCGCGTCACCTCCGCCAACCCCGAAGTGGCCTACGAGGCTCTGGAGAAGTACGGCCGAGACCTGGTCCTCGAGGCTCGGTCCGGGCGGCTGGATCCGGTCATCGGCCGTGACGCGGAGATCCGCCGCGTCACCCAGATCCTCAGCCGCAAGACCAAGAACAACCCCGTCCTCATCGGCGACCCCGGCGTCGGCAAGACCGCCATCGTCGAGGGCCTGGCCCAGCGCATCGTGCGCGGCGACGTCCCCGAGGGCCTGCGCGACAAGACGGTGTTCGCCCTCGACATGGGCTCCCTGGTCGCCGGTGCCAAGTACCGCGGCGAATTCGAGGAACGCCTCAAGGCCGTCCTGTCCGAGGTGAAGGCCGCCCAGGGGCGCATCCTGCTCTTCGTCGACGAACTCCACACCGTCGTAGGAGCGGGCGGTGGTGCCGAGGGCGCCATGGACGCGGGCAACATGCTCAAGCCGATGCTCGCCCGCGGCGAACTCCACATGATCGGCGCCACCACCCTCGATGAGTACCGCAAGCACATCGAGAAGGACGCCGCCCTCGAACGCCGCTTCCAGCAGGTCCTGGTCGACGAGCCGAGCGTGGAGGACACCATCTCCATCCTGCGCGGACTGCGCGAACGCCTGGAGGTGTTCCACGGCGTGAAGATCCAGGACACCGCACTGGTCTCCGCGGCCACCCTCAGCCACCGCTACATCACCGATCGGTTCCTGCCCGACAAGGCCATCGACCTCGTCGACGAGGCGTGCGCACGGCTGCGGACCGAGATCGACTCGATGCCCGCCGAACTCGACGAGATCACCCGGCGCGTCACCCGCCTGGAGATCGAGGAAGCGGCCCTGTCCAAGGAGACCGACACCGCCAGCAAAACACGCCTGGAGGAGCTGCGCAGGGAACTGGCCGACCTGCGCGGCGAGGCCGACGCCAAACACGCCCAGTGGGAGGCCGAACGACAGGCGATCCGCCGCGTGCAGGAACTGCGCCAAGAACTGGAGCAGGTCCGCCACGAGGCAGAGGAGGCCGAACGGGCCTACGACCTCAACCGCGCCGCCGAACTCCGCTACGGCCGGCTCCAGGACCTGGAGCGCCGACTCGCCGCAGAAGAGGAGAAACTGGCCGCCAAACAAGGGCAGAACCGACTGCTGCGCGAGGTCGTCACCGAGGAGGAGATCGCCGAGATCGTCGCCGCCTGGACCGGCATCCCCGTCGCCCGCCTCCAGGAGGGCGAACGCGAGAAACTGCTGCGCCTCGACGAGATCCTGCGCGAGCGCGTCATCGGCCAGGACGAAGCCGTCAAGCTTGTCGCCGACGCCATCATCCGCGCCCGCTCCGGCATCCGCGACCCGCGCCGCCCCATCGGCTCGTTCATCTTCCTCGGGCCCACAGGCGTCGGGAAAACCGAGCTGGCCAAGACGCTCGCCCGGACTCTGTTCGACTCCGAGGAGAACATGGTCCGCCTCGATATGAGTGAGTACCAGGAGCGGCACACCGTCAGCCGGCTCATGGGCGCACCGCCCGGATACGTCGGCTACGAGGAAGGGGGCCAGCTCACCGAGGCCGTACGCCGCAAGCCGTACTCGGTCGTGCTGTTCGACGAGATCGAGAAGGCGCACACCGATGTCTTCAACACCCTGCTGCAGATCCTCGATGACGGCCGCATCACCGACGCTCAGGGCCGCACCGTCGACTTCCGCAACACCGTGATCATCATGACGTCCAACATCGGCTCCGAGCATCTCCTCGACGGCGCCACCGCCGAAGGTGAGATCAAGCCAGGCGCCCGCGCCCTGGTGATGGGCGAGCTACGCGGCCACTTCCGCCCAGAGTTCCTCAACCGCGTCGACGACATCGTGCTGTTCAAACCGCTCGGCGAGCGGCAGATCGAGCGGATCGTGGAGCTGCAGTTCGACGAACTGCGCCGCCGCCTCGCCGAACGCCGCATCACCGTCGAACTCACCGACTCAGCCCGGAAAGTGATCGCCCACCAGGGCTACGACCCTGTGTACGGGGCCCGGCCACTGCGCCGCTACATCTCCCACGAGGTCGAAACCCTGGTCGGACGCGCCCTGCTGCGCGGCGACGTCCAGGACGGCGCGACGGTCCGCGTCGACGCCGAACACGGAGAGCTGGTGGTCACCTACGACCAGCCCGAGGACGTGAAGGGAGCGCGGGCGGTATGAGCACGATGCAGGCGACGACCGTCAGTTGTCCGAACTGCGGGCGCACCAACCGAGTGCCCGTGGCCGCGGAGGGCCGCCCCAAGTGCGGCCACTGCGAGCAGCCCCTACCGTGGATGGTGGACGCGGGTGACGACGACTTCACTGAGGTCGCCGAGCGGGCCGACGTCCCCGTCGTGGTCGACCTGTGGGCCACCTGGTGCGGCCCCTGCCGCATGGTCAGCCCCGCGCTGGAGAAGGTCGCCACCGATCTCGCCGGCCGAATCAAACTCGTCAAGGTCGACGTCGACAAGAACCCGCGGCTGTCGCAGCGTTTCAAGGTCCAGGCTGTACCGACACTGCTCGTCCTCGACCAGGGGGAGACGGTCGCCCGGCAGGCGGGGGCGGCGCCCGCCCCCGTGCTGCGCCAGTGGGTGGAACAGTCGATCACGGCCCGGGAAGGGTGATCCGGATGACCCTGCACGCAGACCCCCACCTCGCGCTTGTCCGGCCGGTCCAGCCACTGACCCCAGAAGGGTGTCAGGAGTGTCTGCTGCTCGGCTCCCCGTGGGTCCACCTGAGGCTCTGCCTGACCTGCGGGCACGTCGGCTGCTGTGACTCCTCGCCGAACAAGCACGCGCGCATACACGCCGCTGCCGACGGCCATCCGATCGTGCAGTCGTTCCAACCCGGCGAGGAATGGCGCTGGTGCTACGTTCACGAGGCGTTCGTCTGATGTCCGGCGACCAGCCGCTGCCGGGCGGAGAAGCGGTGCCGGAGGAAGCGGACGACGCCGTCTTCGGGGAGACCCCAGACACCTGCGGCGCGTATCCGCGCCTTACGGAGGACCAGATAGCACGTCTGGCGGAGCACGGGCAACGCCGGAGCATGGCTCCGAACGACGTGCTGCTCCGGGAGGGGGAGCGCTGCGAGACGTTCTTCGTCGTCCTCAGCGGTACCGTCGCCGTCGTCGAGGACCACGGCACTCCCGAGGAGCGCGTGCTGCGCGTGCACGGCCCCGGTCGCTTCATCGGCGAACTCGGGCTGCTGCACGGGCAGGTGGCCTTCTACACCGCTGTCGCCAGGGAGCCGGGCGAGGTCCTCGTCGTCTCCCTGGACCAGTTGCGCCACCTGGTGGCCCAGGACTCCACCATCGGGGACGTCGTGCTGCGCGCCTGTCTGGGCCGTCGCGCGCTGCTCGTCGGACAGGGCGCCGGCTTCCGCATCATCGGCTCGCGCTACTCGCCCGACACCCGGCGGCTGCGCGAATTCGCCATCCGCAACCGGTTGCCGCACCGCTGGATCGACCTGGAGACCGACGAGGAGGCCGAGGAGCTGCTGCGCCGCTTCGGCCTCGGCCCGGAGCAGACACCGCTCGTCATCTGGCGGGACACCACCCTGTTGCGCAACCCAAGCAACGCGGAACTGGCCCGGCTCATCGGCCTGCCGTCACTGCCCGCCGGAAACCGTCACGGCGACGTCCTCATCGTCGGCTCCGGACCCGCCGGCCTCGCTGCCGCGGTGTACGCCGCCTCGGAGGGCCTGAGCACCACCGTGGTGGAGGCGATGGCCACCGGCGGCCAGGCGGGCACGTCGTCCCGCATCGAGAATCTGCTCGGCTTCCCTGCCGGCATCTCCGGCGCCGAACTGACCGAACGCGCCGTGCTCCAGGCCGACAAGTTCGGCGCCAGGTTCAGCATTCCGGTGGAGGCGACCGGTCTCCATCCCAAGGACGAGGACCACTACGTGGTGGCGTTCGCCGACGGCAGCGAGATCGCCGCCCGCGCTGTCGTCCTGGCCACAGGTGCCCGCTATCGCCGGCTCCAGGTACCCGGTATCGAACGTCTGGAGGGAACGAGCGTCCACTACTCGGCGACCTTCTACGAGGCCAAGCAGTGCCGCACCGACCCGGTGGCCGTCGTCGGCGGAGGCAACTCTGCGGGCCAGGCGGTGCTGTTCCTCGCCGGGTACGCGTCGAAGGTGCACCTGCTGGTCCGAGGACCCAGCCTTGAGGCCAGCATGTCCCGCTACCTGGTCGACCAGGTCGAGCGCCATCCGCGGGTGGAGGTCATGCTGCACACCGAGGTCACCGAGGTCATCGGCCAGGAGGTGCTGGAGGAGCTCGACGTGGTCGACAACCGCACGGGCGGACACCACCGACTCGCGGTACGGGGCCTGTTCGTCTTCACCGGCGCCGACCCCCACACCGACTGGCTCGCCGGCATCACCGCCCTCGACTCCCGCGGCTTCGTCCTCACCGGCCCGGATGCCCAGGAAGCCTGCGCCTACCCCGAGGTGTGGCACGGCCGCGGGCGCGCGTGCATGCCCCTGGAGACCAGCCTGCCCGGGGTCTTCGCGGTAGGGGATGTCCGTAACGGCTCGGTGAAGCGGGTGGCCTCGGCGGCCGGTGAGGGCGCGATGGCCATCCACTTCGTGCACCGGCACCTGGGGCACTCGGCCGCACCCGGCACCACGGGCACGTCCGCTGCCGCGGGCGGCTCGGACGCCTCCCCGCGCCTACGTCACAAGGAGTCCGCGTGGCTCGCATGACGAATGGCGGGCGATGAGATCACGAGGGGGAAGAAGGAGGCCATGACGAGGGCCATGGCCGTCCGGCGCCACCGCGGTGGCGGTCTGTGGGAAAGGCCCGTCTGGGCACCGCCCCTCTCAGCCCCTTGGCCGAGTTCGACGAACTGCTCAACCAGATGAGCGGCCTGCTGGAGTCGACGGTGGGCACGGCACCCGCGATCGCGTGGACACCTCTCGCAGACGTGTCGGAGTCCGCGGACGTGTCACGAACCGGTCGAGACCTACAGCAACGGCGTACGCCACGTCGTCGTGCTGGACCCCGACGGGAACAGCCTCTCGCTCGCCCAGGCACCCACCCAGTGAACCGAGCTCTGGGCGGGGACGGATGCCGGCAAGGCCGCGCATCACTGTGCGGTGATCGACACAGACGGGACGAAGGTGCTCTCGCGCCGGGTCCTCAACGACGAGCCCGAGCTCCTGGAGCTGAGGCGATGTCCTGGCACTGGCTGAGGACAGCCCGGTGACCTGGGCCGTCGACCTGAACGGCGGCGGGGGCACTCTGCTGACCGGCCATGGGCAGCGGCTGCTCTACATTCCTGGCCGAACCCGTCCACCACGCCCCCCGTGGTTACCACGGCGACGGCAAGACCGATGCGAAGGACGCCTACGTCATCGCCGATCAGGCACGGATGCGCCGGGACCCCTACAGTCTCTGCAGGAGTGGGACGAGATCGCGGTGGACCTGAAGATTCCTCACCGCCCGCCGCTGCGACCTGGCCGCCGACCGCACCCGTGCCATCCGCACCGCCTACCTCCGCCTCATCGCCGACGACCCCTACGTGGTCGAAGTCCACGACGGGACCAGTACCCAGATCGTCGTCTCGATGCCGCTCGGTAAAGAGTGGATAGCCAAGTCCAGGCAGCGACTCTCGGCGGCCCGAGTCGCCCTTGCCCGTGACACAGAAGATCACCATGGCGCACATCCCTGACCCGGGCCTGTCCTGCACCCCACTCCAACTGCTTGACAACGAAGATTGGGAATCAGTCAAGCTCAGGGAAAGGTCCTTGCCCGTCGTCCTGCCCTCGGCTCGCCTGCGCGTCCCGCTGCGGCCCAACGAATCCGGCCCTGACGATCTGACAGCATCGCGCCGAGCAAGCGGTCATCTGGGTGCAGGGCCGAGCGGGAATGCGAGCCGACTGATGATCTCCTCCTCCAGCGGACCGGGTGGCGGCCACGGGAATCGGGGAATGTGAGCGCGGAGCAGGATGAGGCCGTGCAGGGCCGCCCAAAGAGCGGTCGCCGTGGCGAGAGCATCCTCTGCACGGGACGTGCCCTCGTGCATCGCATCGGCGACGTCGCGCAGAAGTATCGAGAATGCTTCGGCGGGAGCGAGCTGACTCGCGATGGGCTCGCCGACAATGGGCGCGAGCTGGCGTACCGCCTGGTCAATGCGTTCTTCCGTGATGCTGCTCCCCCTGAGCCGCGGCCGGGAGAACAGAACGGCGTAGAGCTTGGGCTGCTCGGCACCGAAGGCGAGATAGGCGTGGCAGTCGGCCAGAAGTCGTTCACGCGCGCCTTCTGCTCCCGCCCGGGCGGTCTCAAGTTGACGCACCAGCAGTGAGCGGGTGTCGGTGACCACGGCCTCCACGATCTGGTCGGGCGTGTCGAAGTGCGCGTAGATCGACGGTGGCGCGATGCCGACCTTGCGGGCGATGGCCCGCAAGGTCACCGCGCTGTCTGATCCGGTCTCGACCAGCAGCTCGCGGGCCGCGGTCACGATCTCGTCGCGGAGTTGCCCTCCCTGACCTCGGGGGTTGCGTCTGCGTGCTGCCGCTGGAGCCATAGCAATGACTTTACAGGCGTAAGTTCTCATGCTCTACTTACGGCCGTAAGGTTACAGGGAGAGCGTGAAGGAAGATGATCATGGATGGTTCCGTTCGTATACGCACAGCCGACGACCGCATGAACGTCGGTGGCGGCGGCGAAGCGCCGCGGTGCACCGCATGAGCACCACGACCGTCACCCCACTTTCCATGGGCAACAGCAACGCCTACCTCCTGCGTGGCGAGCAAGCGATCCTCGTGGACACAGGCGGACCAGAGGACGGCGACCGCCTGCGCGACGCGTTGTCCGCGCAGGGCCTTCAGCCTCGCGACATCGCCCTGGTCCTCCTGACCCACGGCCACAATGACCACAGCGGCACGGCGGCGTCGTTCGCGGATGCGGGCGTTCCGATCGCGGTCGGCCTGGGTGACGAACAACTCCTGCGTACCGGACGCATCGGCGTACTCCCGATCAGTCATCCAGCCGGTGCGGTGTTGAGGCCCCTGGTTCTGCGCGCAAGGGCCCAGCCGGTCGAAGCCGACATCCTGGTGGAGGACAAGTTCGACCTGAGTCCCTATGGCGTCGACGCGCATGCCGAGCGGTTCGGCGGCCACACCCCCGGGTCGCTCGTCGTCCGCGTCGGCGACGATACGCTCGTCGGCGACCTGGTCCGCGGTGGCATGCTGCGCCGCCAGAGCCCGAAGCGCCATTTCTTCACCGAGGACGCCACCGGAGTGCGCAGGGCGCTCATGACCGAGCTCGACCGCCGTCCGCAGCGCCTGCTCCCAGGCCATGGCGGGCCCCTCGACGCGGACGAGACCCGACGACGCCTCGACAAGGTCGCTCCGGTGCCCGGTCGGCTCGCAGCATCCGAGTGAGGCAGGTGATGAAGCTGCAATGAGTGAACTGACGAAGCCCGAGGTCGACGTTCCGGAGGGGTGACACTCCAACCGAGTTGGTCATCCGGGACCTGGTCGTCGGGGTCGGGGCTGAGGTGAGGCCGGGCATGGTGGTCAGGGTCCACTATGTCGGGGTGACCTTCGAGTCCGGTAAGGAGTTCGATGCCTCCTGGGACCGGGGCCAGCCGTTCAAGTTCGCCCTGGGCAGCGGCAAGGCCATCAAGGGCTGGGACCGGGGGGTGAGGGGGATGAAGGTCGGCGGCCGGCGCGAGATCATCGTTCCCCCGCGTCTCGGCTACGGCAATCAGTCGCCCTCACCGTTGATCCCGGCGGGCTCGACCCTGGTCTTCGTGGTGGACTTGCTGGACGCGTATTCCAGCACAACCGGGTGGAGCAACGCCTAGAGCCCCTGACCGCTCCTCCCCCACGACGTACTGCGCTCGGCAAACGGGGGAAGCCGCCGGCGGGGGCGTACCGCGTCAGGCACCTCGAAGCCCAGGAAGCGGCATGGCGCCACGCCCCCCGACTGACCGAATATGTGAACGCCGTGCGCACGCGAATCGAGGCCATGCCGCCGGGGAAGGCGAGAACCGCGGCCGAAGCATGGATCAGCTGGGCAGCGGACACCGTGGAGAGTCTCGACCCCCTGGAAACTCCACCCCAGTTTCCCGACATCCCCGGGCCGCGAGCCGACGAGCTGAAGCCCTTCCTCGGGCACTGGAGCCCCTACGACCCCTGACGCACCACCCGCCCGACGGCCCGCCCAGCGTCCACAGCCAATTGCAGCACGAGGCGTGCAGCAACGGCTACTTCACATCACCGTGAGACCAGGCACATAGCTGGACCCACGGTGACCGCACCACAGTTCATCAGGGCCGGCAGGACGGCCGGACGCTGAGCAACTCGGTCCGCAGCACGGGCATGCCGTCAACAGGCGCCGGGTCCTGCGAAGTTGGCTCGATACCGCCAGCAGCGATCTCGTCGAGCGTCTTCAGGCCGGCAGCACCGACAGTGCCGAACACCGTGTAGTCCGGTCGCAGCGCGGAGTTGCCGTAGACGACGAAGAACTGCGAACCGTTCGTGTTCGGCCCGGCGTTGGCCATCGCCAGCAAACCGCGCCCGTAAAGGCGACGGACGCCGGTCGGATCGCTCGGTGCCGGCGGCAGGTCCACCGGCAGCTCGTCCTTGTACTCGTACCCCGGCCCACCCTCGCCAGTGCCGGTCGGGTCGCCACACTGCAGGACCTTCAGCGTCGGATACGCCGTCAGCCGATGGCACACCGTACGGTCGTAGAACCGGTGCCGCGCCAGGTGCACGAAGCTCTGGACCGTGCACGGCGCCTTCGCCCGGTCCAGACTCAGCGGGAGCCGGCCCTGGCTGGTCCGGACAGCCATACCGACCGTGCCGTGACTGGGGGTGTGCCGCGGGTCGGGCGGCAGGGGAACCCGCCGCGCCGCCGGCTCGTCCGGGGTCTGGGTGTACTGGCAAGGACCGTGCGTGGTTCGCGGCGGTGCATCGTAGGCGGAGGCGGTGGTGCTGCCCCCGGACACGACCAACACTGCTGCGGCCAATGCGGCCATGAGAGCTCGGTTCATCCTGCACACCCTCCAAGAGATCGCCAGATTTCGGAGCGGTCGCAGCGTAAAACGCGGCCCGGCGGGCGAGAACCCGCCCGCAAGCCAAATCCACCTCCCAGCCTTCGGCCCGCGGCCGCAGGCCACTTCGTTCGGATGCAGCACAGCGTCGGCTGGTCGATGAGGGCGTCCACCCGGTGAACGACGGATGCTCCCCGAACCCGGTCGAGCGGCCTCCCCAGCCCACGCAGAGGTCCCCACCGAACGCTGCTGTGCGCATGAGGTGATCTCACCGGGGTGCCGCTGTCGAGACTGACGGTGCCGCTACCGTCATCTCGGGTCACTCCGGGGGAAGGCGTCGCCGGTCGGCCAGCGTTCCGGCAGACCGAGAGCGGTGTGGACGGAGCGAATCGCGGGCTGGCGCTCGACCTGGATCCCAGCCAGTTGCGCGGTTGCCCAGGCAGGGAAGATGGGGGGCAGGAAACGAGGCGGGATCCGGGCTTTGCCAGAGAACGGGAGTGGAAGAGGGCTTCACTGGTGACATCCGGAGCATCCGCCGGTTCAAGGAGCCGCATAGCCCGTTGCCGAAGTCACTACCCACACCGCCACCTCCGGTCAGAACTGTTCCCAAGCCCCGGCGTGTGGTCCGTTGGATCATGACCGCCCCCGGCCGGCTACCGGAAGTCCGGTGCCACTGAGTCCAAGGAGATCCGCACCGGCTGTCCACACCTGGACCTCACCGTCCGACACGTGCGACAACCCCGCCCGAGAGGTTGAGCATCCCCCATCCCGTCTTCGGCAAGTGGCATTGATCGATCCGAAGGTGGATGACCTCAGCGGGCCGCATAGCCCCGAAGTACATGCACCCGAAGAACGCTTCAAGATGAGGACCCCGCCCCGGCTAGCGAGCAACGGCCTCCATCAGCCGAAACACCTGGGCCGTATGGGGAACCGCGGCCGGATCCACCTCCGCATTGACTGCTGGCCGACGGCTCAGGCGAACCTCGTGCCGGACGTGTCAGGCCCACTTCCGCCCGACTGCCCCGCTCCACGAACTTCATGAGCCCACCCCGTATCCGCCGTTGCTGATCACCGCGCGGAGCTCGAACACGGCCTCGGCGCCGGCCACGCTCCGACGGGCGCCAGTGATGTTCATCCGGTCCTTCACCAGTGAAGGGGCGTGCACGGCGCTGAGGGCACCCACGCGTGGCAGAAAAAGGGGTGGGTGGGATCGCGGTCGGGCTGGTAGCTTTCAGTCGACCGTGACACCGTCTGAGGAGGTGAGACCCATGAACGCTGTATCCATGTGGGTGCTCCCCCTTGCCGTCACGGCCGGCGATTGACGTAGGTGTCGCCGGGAGCGCCTCGACAACAAGGCACTCCCGAAGGGCATCACCTATGCACTCTCTGCAGTTCACCGCCGAGTCGTCGTCGAACGGCGTGCTCGAACGCGACTTCACCGTGGGCGGCGTCCCCGGTGTTCTGTGGTCGCCGGCCTCCAGGACGGCCGATCGCGCGCCCGCGATCCTGATGGCTCACGGCGGCGGCAACCACAAGAAGCACCCGGCGATGTCCGGCCGCGCCCAGCGCCTTGTGACCGGCTGCGGCTTCCATGTCGCCGTCATCGACGCGCCCGGTCATGGCGACCGGCCGCGCACGGCGCACGACGAGGCGGAGATCGCCGAGCTGTTCCGGGCGAGGGCTGCGGGCGAGCCGGAAGGCCCGATCATCGTGCGCTACAACGACCACTTGGCGCAGCTCGCCGTGCCCGAGTACCAGGCGGCGCTGGATGCCCTCCAAGAACTCCCGGAGATCGGCACCGACGGGCCGGTCGGCTTCTGGGGCATCAACATGGGCACCGCGATCGGCGTACCGTTCGTGGCGATCGAACCCAGGATCAGTGCGGCGGTCTTCGGTCAGCACTGGCCCGATGTCCTGGCCGAGAAGGCGAAGCAGATCACCATTCCGATCGAGTTCGACATGCAGTGGGACGACGAGCACATCTCCCGCGAGGAGGGTCTCGCGCTGTTCGACGCCTTTGCCTCGAAGGAGAAGTCGTTGCACGTGAACTCGGGCAAGCACAAGGAGCTGCCCCGGTTCGAGGCCGACAGCGCGGTCCGGTTCTTCGCCCGGCACCTCGGCGCGGTCGTCACCGCGAAGGTCTGACCTGAGCGGTTGTGGCGCCTGGCCGGCAACCCGGGCGCCGCAACCGCGGGTTCGCGTTGAGGCTGCGCATCCGGACGACTGGCGGGGCTGGCCGCCGAGTGCGGACAGCCGATACTGGAGTACGCGCCCGGACCGTACGGGGCGAGAGCGCCGACGACCCGCCGGGCTCGTCGAGGACTTCAAAGGGGCGATCCTGGACGCGGCCGCTGAGACCAACACCACCCCCACCGGCAATGTGAAGCAGCTTTGCTGAGACGGCCTCCTGCCGGGGCACCCCCTTATGAAGTGCCCAAAAACCCCCGCCATCAGCGGTTTCGCTGGGAACGGGGTCTTCGCATATCTACAGCCATGCGCAGGCAGATGCCGCCGAAAGCAGCCCTTTGCCAGTGATCACGCTGCAATGGCGTGTTGATCTTGCAGATCTTCGCGGCAGGTCAGAAGGCCTGTGACCCGCCTCCGAACGAAGCTCTGTGGACCATATGTGGACGGGCGCGAGCCCCGTACCGTTCCCAGCCCGGGGCTCGCATCCGCCAGCGGCGCAGTTGATCAGTCTGCGGTGTCGTCCTCCTCCCCCAGTCCTTGCATGATCCGGTCGTTCATCTCCTGCTCCTGGCCATATATGCACTTGGTTGAGCCACAGGGAGACTCCCGCGTGACGAAGGTCGTACGGCCGGAAGGCAAGGACCGAGGACACCTGATCCGGAACGAGGGTCAGTTCGCGCGCCTGCTTCCATGCACGCGAGTACGAGGAGGCCGCGACCACTTTGCCCCGCTCGCTGGAGAAGAGCCGGCTGTCCTTCGCCGTACCGAACTCCTTCAAGTGCTCGCGCAACAGCCGCACCAGCGGAGGCGGAATCGGCACGATGCGCACCTCGCCCTGGGCCCGCTGCTTCAGCCCCCGCCGGTCATGCGCCTCGCCGGAATCGGTCCACGCCTTCCCCGCCGAAGGACGCGTCTCCGCCAGCTCGATACGTCCCCAGCCCGACGCCGGAAGCGTGCAGTCGGAACGCCGGAGCCCGAGTGCCTCCCCAGGCCGCATGGCCGCGTAGTAGGAAGTCATCTCAATTGGTGAGCCTCCGGTAGCAAATGAGAGTGCAGGCGAGGAAGTGCTCGGCTTTGTGCTCGTAGCGTCGCTGGAGGCGGCGGCAGCCGGCGAGCCAGGCGTTCGACGGTCCAGCGGTGGCGTCCCAGTCGCTGTGAGGACTCGACGCCCACCTCTCGCCATCGTCACCCTCGGGTCGCTGATTCCAGATTCCAAAGACGGAACTCGCTTGCAGTCCCTTCCCCGCATGCGGTGATACTCGGCCATGAGCAGAATCGCCGAGGTCATCGTGTTGGCCGGCAGTGCAGAAGAGAGCATGGAACCGCTGACCCGGCGAAACCCCAACCGTAAGTGGTCTGGACAATTCACCCCTGCCGGGCATGGCTGGGTCGCCGAGTTCGTGCGACGGAGCAACTGGGTCGGACTGCTGGAAGACCTGGAGTCGCAGCCGTGGCCCTCCCCCCACTCCATACAGGTACTGATCCACGACGAGGAAGATGACTGCTTCGGCTTGTGGATGATGCACGACGGTCGACTTGTGGAAGTGCCGTTGCCGCGCACCAGTCGCTACTTCTGGCGAAACCACTACACGGGCGAAGTCGATCCAGACTGCCCCGGAATTCTCATGCGCACGGACAAGTCCGATGGCTCGCCCGAAGGAGACTGAGTGCCGGCCGTCACACTGTCCTGTCCAAGCAGGTCGCCCCGGGCTGCGGTACAGCCGCGAAGTACAGCAACCTCCGCACCCACGACCGACCGCCACCAGACCCAAGCACTCGACTGACGTGCCTGATAGACCTCAGAGGGCGTTAAGTCCGTTTCTGGTAGCGGCCGCGTCCGGGTTGTTCGAGGAGTCCTTGACGGACGAGTCGTCCCAGGCGGGAGCGGGTGACGTTGATCGAGGGCTCGTCGGTGGGCAGGCCGAGGTGCTCGTGCAGGTCGCGGACACGGAACACCTTCCCAGGGTGCTCGTTGAACGTGGTCACGATGCGCTGGTAGACGGTGGCGGTCTCCACGAAGGCCGTTGCGTGATCGGGCGGGGTGAGGCCGTCGATGACCTTGCGAGTCGCGGTGAGCTCGGCCAGGCGGGCTTCGGTCTCGGCGAGGCCGGTGGTGAGCCGCACGATCTGCTCGCGCAGGTGGTCGGCTCGTGCGGCGGTCTCATCGTGCTCGGCCTGCAGCAGCCGCAGGAGTTCGCTGACGTTCACGCGGCCAGCTCCACGTCGTCCCGCCAGGCGGGGGCAGGGGTGGTGAGGCGGCGGAGCATGCCGGCGGTGGAGGCCCAGTAGACGCGGGAAGCCGCGTTGTCGGGCCGGTGATCGTAGTCGCGGGCGAGGCGCCGGTGCAGCATGAGGGTGCCGTTGGCCTGCTCGACCACCCACCGCTTCGGTTGCGGGACGAAGCCCTTGCCTTCGTCGTCGGGGTTGCGCCGAACCACCTCGACGGTGATGTCCTTTACCGCCCCGTGGATGATCACAGCGTCCTTGAAACCCTGGTCGACCAGGACCTTTTCCAGGCGCATCCCACATCGTTCGGCCGCCTGGTCCAGCAGGGCGATGCCGGCCTCGTTGTCGTGGGCGCTCGCGGCCAGGACCACCACACCGATGATCAGGCCCAGCACGTCGACTGCGAGTCCCCGCTTCCTGCCAGGCGTCTTCTTGTTCGCGTCCAGTCCCGTCGTCTCCTTCGGCACCCCGGCCGCCACGCGGACGGACTGGGTGTCGATGATCACCAGGGACGGGTCCTCTAATCGTCTGGACCGCTCCCGCACCTGGCAGCGCAGGATCTCCTGAATCCGCTGGTCAAGACCATCCTGGCGCCACAGAGTGAAGTAGTAGAACACCGCCGACCAGGCCGGGAGGTCGTGTGGCAGGAGCCGCCACTGACAGCCCGTCCGGTTCTGGTAGAGCAGCGCGTTCACTACCTCGCGCAGGTCGCAGGAGCCCGGGTCCCCGGTCGCCGACCGCGCCACCCGCTCCTGCTTCCACGCGGTGACCAGCGGCTCGATCAACGCCCACTGCTCGTCGGACAAGTCGGTTGCGTACGGCATCCGTTCCATGCCCACGACCTCATCATGCACACGACATGACCCGAGGGCGGAACTGTCCCATCACCCACGAACGGGCGACACCACATCATCAGAAACGGGACTTAACGTCCTCTCAGTGACCGCCCTGCCCATAGTTCGCATCAAGGGGATCAGCCGCGACGAGCGGACCCTACTGCTCGATCACTGGCCGCCATACCAGCCGAGCGGTCGGCAGCCCGAGTGAACGCTCGGGCAGCCTTTGCCCGGCTGACGATCAAAGCGAACAGGGCTGCCCCAACGGGTACCCCGACAATCTCGCCTGCCTGGAACCCCACATCGAGCGTGGGGCGGAGCCACAGCTGCACCGCAAAGCCGATCACTGCCATCACGGGCACGGCCACGAGAGCGACGGCACATCCAACGCGCCGACGCGGTGGCTCGGTGATGTAGAGCCCGAGCATCGGGACAGCGGCGAACACCTCGACCGCGAGGGTGAGTGTTCTGTCGATCCCGTGGTCTTCGAAGTGCCGAAGCGCCAAAGTTGCGACTCCCCACACAGCAAGGCCGAGCAGAGCACGCAAGGCGACGGAGAGGACCACGCCCCACGCTCCACGGCGATTCGGGACAGTTTCGGGGCCTTGCTCTATCGTCACGCCGAGAGGCTAGCGACCGTTCGGGACGGTGTTTGCCCCGCCCCTGGTTGCGTGGGGCGGCTGACACCAGCGGTTGACACCAACAAGCACGAACAGCAGCGGTCGACGCCGGACCTCCGTGGACGATCGGCCGAAGCGTCGGACCGGTGGGCCGACGTCGACGGTCCTCGGCGATCGACCTGATAAGGATGAGGCTCAAAGCCCAAGCCGAACAGATGATGTCCTCGTGGATCACCTTCCCGTAGACGTACGCGCAGCACTGCGCTTCTTCGCCTTCTACATCGCGAATGGCACTCTCGACGTGGATCTCTTGGAGGGGATCGACTACCGGCCTCAGCTCATGGCGTTCGGCTCTCCGTTGGAGCAAGTCTTTGCGATCTTCGCCAATGTCCTTCAGGTGGACGAAAACGGGGAAGTCCTGAACGAAGGTGACGCCCAGTACCGTGCCGCGCAATAGGTCCGCTCGTACTGCGATCCGAGCTACCTAGTGGAGCCACCGTTCAAGCGTTGGGAGACCGAACTGCACGGGCCGTGACGGCAGTACCGCAGCGAAGTACCGCAACCACAGCACCCGATCACGACCGGTCTCGACTTTCCGAGGCGCGGAAGCAACCGAAATGGCAGTAGATGACCGCTCCGCTTTGAGCTACGGATCAGAAGGTTGCAGGTTAGGCACAGGCTCCCCGAGGCGCTGGCCGGTGCGGAGTGGTCGCTGTAGCACCGCCCCCAGCGTACGGAGCGAGAGTGCGTGCAAGAAAGCGCGAAAACTCGGTTTCAACCTTTGCTGCGCGGCAGCGCTCTACAGAGGGGTGACAGGACACAGCCCCTGACAGGGACCGGAAGGGAGAGCAGATGCCGCAGAACGGTCGAGGTTTCGAGGCGCCACAGAGATCCCAGGCGCCCGAGAGCTTCGAGGCCTTCGCACAGTCGCGCCAGAGATGGCTGTACCGGACCGCATACCTGCTGTGCGGGGACCCGGACACGGCCCGCGACCTTACACAGACCACGCTCGCCAAGCTTTTCCAGCACTGGGGGCGGGCGAGTGCAGCCGACCACATCGAGGCCTATGCCAGGACCGTACTGACCCGCACCTACCTCGCCGAGCGTCGCCGGCGGCTGCGGGACCTGCTGGCTCATTCCCGCCCCGACCCCCGGCCCGCGCCCGACCACACCGACCTGCGGGTGACGCTGATGTCGGCACTGGCCGGGTTGCCCCCCAGAGCACGGGCCATGGTCGTGTTGCGGTACTGGGAGGACCAGAGCGTCGAGTCCGTCGCCGAGCTCTTGAAGTGCAGCGAATCCACGGTCAAAAGTCAGTGCTCACGCTCTCTGGCAAAGCTGCGCACCCAACTGGACGAATCCCACATCTACGCCACGGGGAGCTGAGGAACCGCCATGAAGGACAACATCACCGAAGAAGACCGCCACAGCACCCTACTGGTCCGCGATGCGATGGAAAGTGCGGTGGCGGAGCTGCCCTCGTTGCACGGCCTGGTGTCCGCCGCAGTCACCCAGGGCCGGCGCCGCAAGGCGCGTGCCCGTCTCGCGATCGCCGCCGGGAGCGCTTGTGCAGCCGGGGCGGTAGTGGTCGCCTCCTTGACGCTCTCCGGTGGGGACGGCGCCCGCTCGACGGTCCGTCCCGCCGCGACCTCGCCACACGAGTCGCCCGGACTGGTCCAGCCGAAGCCCTACCGCACACCGGTCCACTGGTATTCGACGGCTCGGGAGGAGCAGATCCTGGAGGGTCTGACGGCGGTCGAGCGGACTCGACGGGCAGAGTTCCAGCAGAAGGCGGCAGTTCTACTCGACCAGCTTCTGCCGGACACTGTCGGCCTGATCCGTCCGGTCTACTCTAACGAGGCGGAGTACCAAGGCGAGACAGAAGGCGGCAAGGTGTTCTACGTCGTCCTCTCCGTGCGGCCCTCCGACGGTGGCCCCGGCCCAAGGCCTTGCTCCTGGAGCCTCACCAAGGGTGGGAGCTGTGAGAACGTCACTCTGTTGGGCGGTATCAAGGCCACGTCGCTTCGCTTGTTCGTCAGATCGCCTGATGTCATGTCCACCGAGGTCGCCTTCGTCTACGCGAACAGCGATGTCGTCTTCAACGTTTACCCGGGCGTGGGCAACTCGGGTTCCTCCCCGATCACAGGGAAGGAACTGATGGCGGCTGCGGGCGACTCTCGGTTCCTCGGCCTGGTGCATGACGCTACCCAACTTCCCTCCTACAGATGACACACCACCCCGGGCGCGCGTCAGGAGCGGTTGATCCGAACTTCCACCGGCGTTCCCGTCGCCCGTCAGATCGCCGACTACGAACGGCGGCTGCGACGTGAAGCTCACGCCCGGAATCTGGCAGCGAAGCAAGCGGTACAGCAGCGCGGTACCGAAACTCCAGCGACTGCCCCCGCCCATCGACGTCCCTGAGAGGCATCAGAGCGACCGGAATGACCGTCGTTGACCGAACTGGCTAGAGCTACGGATCAGAAGGCTTCTGACATCTACGGCGCCGGACAGAGGCCTACACCAGCATCTCTGTCCGGCCGTCGCACCAGTCGAAAGCGAGGACTTCACCCGCTGGTGGCCAGGTGGAGGAGAGGACGCGGGCGCGGGCCGTAGGGGTAGAGCCATGGGCTCCAGTCACTTTCTTGAAGGTGGGAGATCGCGATGAGTGCGTCGGCGGCGTTCTTGCAGCGTGGGTGGCGTGCCGTGAAGGAGGCGATGCGGGGTCGCTGCGTGAGCAGCCAGTCGGCGACGATTCGCGGGTCGCCGTCGTACCACCATGTGAAATCGAACTCCTCCCACAGGAAATCCGTCCCCCAGCCCAGTGCCAGTCGGACGAGGCCGACATCCGCGGCGGGGCCGGAGAGGCCGGCGATGTGGTCCAGCCATGGCTCCAGGCCGCCCGTGGCGTGGGCGACGCCTTCCACGAGGTCGCGGATGTCCGCCGGGGACCGGCCGCCGGTGAGGGCGAGGGTGAGCAGTGCCCGGAACGCCTGCTCGACCGCGGTGCGCTCGGCGACCGGCCAGCTGATCAGTTCGGCCCCGTACCGGCCGAGACCGCGGAGCTCATGGGACGGGTTGGTGCCAGGGCTTTCCGGGCCCCAGTTACGCAAGGCACGCGGTATGAGGCGGCGCCACAGGACCGGGTACTGGTCCGCGTCCCAGTGATCGACGACCTTGCCCATGAAGCCTTCGAGGACGTCATCCGGCACATCCCGCGGATCACCGCCGAGGATGCGCAGTTCCGCTTCCGTGAAGCAACGAGTGCACCCCTCCACCGGCCGGTCGAGCTCCGGAGGGGAGGCGAAGATCCGGTCCACCTCGGCGAGGGCGAGCCGCCACATCGTGTACGGGTCGAGGACAGGCTGATCGAGCATGGCGGCTACCTACCGGGACTCCGCACCGTGGGCTGGGCGAAGAGCGCGTCGTTACACCGGTTCCGGCCCGGCGGGTACCCGTTTCCCGACGCAGGCGAGGTCAAGATCCGCAAGGCCAGGCCGACTGCCCGCCCCTGAAAGCCAGGCATGGGCTGCCGGGCCGTCTCTCTCGTGCGGTCAACCACGGTCAATGACGGCTCGTCGCAGTCGAGATGCACTGTTCCCCTGGGTCGTCGCTACAGCTGATGCGACCTGGGGAACTATGCCGCCGACCACGTCCGCCCTTACAAGGCCGGCGTCTGCTGGCACTGCTGGTACCCGAGGCTCGGATACTCGGGGCGGAGATCAACTGTCAGAGCTTGGTGGGAGAGTGCCGTCATGCAGATCGCACTCTTCGACCTGCCGGAGACACCCCCGGAGCATGCCGTGATCGCTCGCTTCCATTTGGGCGGCGATGATCTCAGCGAGCCTGACCAGTGGTCGCTGGTCTTTGCAGCCGAGCGATCGGCGGGGGCCGCCGTCCGAGCCGCTGGTGTCGGCGAGGTCGACGGTAATGAGTTTGGTGGCGGTGAGGTTGTGATCTTCGCTCACGGCCCTGAAGCAAAAGCTCTTTACCGGGTGATGGAGCCCCACTTGCGTGCGCTCCCGTTTCGACCAGCACACGTTGTCCTGCGCTACGGAGAACCCGCCGACGATGTCGCGAGTGAGCGCATCGAGCTTTGAGCGCACGTGTGGTTATACGAGTTGGACACGGAAGGCGTCTGCGACAACGAAGGATCTTACGACCTTGGGATCTATTAGCGGCAGTGCGGGGGCTGCTGCTTGGGGGTCGGCGTGCCAGGCCGCCCGGGGCCCCAGGGCCAGGATGTCAGTGACCCGTGCAAGGGTGCCCCCATGGACTCTTCAGGAGTGGTCGAGGCATTGTGGGATCGGATCCAGGCGCGCGATTGGTCAGCTGTCGCCGACTTGGTCGCGGAGGACGTCGTGGTCGAGTGGCCGATCAGCGCGGAGCGCATCGTCGGCAACAAGAACTTCGTCGCGGTGAACAGCGAATACCCGGGGGGCTGGTCGATTCGGGTACTGCGGATCGTGGCTGACGGCAACGAGGTGGTCTCCGAGGTCGAGGTGCCGCATGACGAGTTCGGCGTGTTCCGCGCGGCCTCATTCTGGACCGTCCAGCAGGGACGGATCGTGCGTGGCCGGGAGTACTGGACGAGTGTTGGGGCTGATCCGCGCCCGGAGTGGCGGGCGGCTCTGGTTGAACCCATGTGAAGCGGCTGCCGCTCGCGGCGACGTTCCGGCTGATTTGGCCGTGACATGAGAAGGGCCGTGCGGGTTGGGTGAGTTGTGAAGCTGACCTGGGCCCGCGCGGCCTGTTCCCATCCGGCCCTGTCCGGTGTCTCCCGCGCACACTTCGGCGAGTTGTTCGCCGAACTCGCCGCCCCGTGGGAGGCGGCACGTCAGTCCGGACTTCGCGAAGCCAGGGGCGGTGAACGCCGCAGGGCGGCCGGTGCCGGGCGCAAGCCGAAGCTGGTCTTCTGCGACCGGCTGTTGTTCACCCTGGTACACCTGCGCCATCAGCTGCCGCACGAGGTCCTGGCCGAGCTGTACGACGTCGACCGCTCGACCGTTTCGACGGCGATCCGACAGGTCCGTCCGTTGCTCGCGGCCCGCGGCTTCGCAGTGCCCGACCGGCCCGGAATGAGACTGCGGACACTGGAGGATCTCTTTGCCTACGCCGAGGCCGAAGGCATCGAGCCTCGACTCGATGACGCCGAGAATCAGGTCAGGCGCCCACAGGCGGGCCGACCCGGGCGCCGAGCCTTCGTCTCGGGCAAGCGCCGCCAGAACACGGTCAAGACCACCACATTCAGCGACGGGCAGGGCCGCATCCTGCTGTCCGGGGTCGTGCGACCCGGCCGGATACACGACCAGACTGCCGTACGCACCGAGGGCATCGCCGAACAACTCCGCCTCCACCCATCGGTGAAGTCCCAGGCCGATGCCGGGTATGCAGGACTGGCCAAGGAGTTCCCCGACCAGGTCACCGCCCCGCCGAAGAAGCCGAAGGACGACGCGTGCGACGGCGACAAGCGGGCCTGGAGCGAAGCGCGGCGGCGCCAGTCCTCGGCCCGGATCTGCGTCGAGCACACCAACGCCGAGCTTCGGCAGTGGGCACCCCTGCGGCGCTTCACCGGACGCCGTGAAATCTACGCCGAGACACATCTGGCGATCGCCGGGCTGGTCTCCGACCGGTCCGCGCAGCGCCCCACCCGACGCCGGACAAGCACCGAACTCGCCCTCGTCCGCAACAGCACCTGCTGATCACACACCAGCCGAACCGCCAGGCCAGCACGTCCCGACCTCCATTTTCCCCGAGGTCGTTAGTACCCTGCGCTCATCAGTCCGCCGACCTTGGAGGCTTCGTGGGCCATGCCGCTCTCACCGCACCGGATCGACTGTGGTCGGCGCAGGAGGTCTTGTCGCGTCCTAGCCCGGTGCCGGCCGCGGCTGGGGTCTACGGCTGGCACTTCGAACAAGCGCCCTGTGCGGATCTCGCTGCCGGGCGCCTGCTCTACGTCGGCATAGCCCCGCGGTACATGGCGAACCGGACCAGCACGCAGAACCTGCGCAAGCGCGTGCGCTACCACTACCGGGGCAACGCGGCCGGATCAACGCTTCGCCTCACCCTCGGTTGTCTGCTCGGGATCGAGCTTCGTCGGGTGGGAAGCGGGACGCGTATGACCTTCGGCAAGGTCGGGGAAGCCGTCCTCAGTCAGTGGATGGCAGAGAACGCCCGGGTGTGCTGGCTTGAGCACGACGAACCGTGGACGCTGGAGTCGGAGCTCATCTCTCAACTCGATCTGCCGCTGAACCTCGACCAGAATCGCCACAACCCGTTCCACAGCCGCCTCAAGGAACTGAGATCCCAAGCTCGCGAGCGCGCACGAGAGTTGGCCGTCAGCGCGTAGACCGTCCGTCCGTCTGACATCACCAACTGACATCAACGACGGTGAACGTCGGCACACGGCGGTGGCTGGAGCCGGATGTGCGAGCGACCGGCGGGCCTCGTTCCGGCACTTCGCATCGCGCAGCGATCGAACTTACAAGGCGGATGTCGACCGCGAGCCGCATCGGATACGGGCAGGGGGCACTGTTGGTGCCGGGTGGCAGTGTGCTGCCATGCAGAACGCACTCTCTGATTTGACAGAGTCACCTCCGGAACACGCTGTGATCGCTCGGTTTCACCTGGGCGGCGACGGGTTCGGCGAACCGGCTCGGCCATTCACCGTGCATCGGCCGGCTACCGGGGCCAGCGCCCTGGGGGGCGACCCGGCACGGATTTGGCGTGAGGATCAGGCAGGGCGCTGCTGGAGCCGGTGTCCCCGGCCACCGGTGAGGAGTACGACGGCGCGGGGCAGCGGCACCGGTTCGTGTCCCTTCCGCACGGCGGCCCCCTGCACCTGTGAGCATTCCACGCGTACGACCGCGACGCGCGGGATTGGGTGAGCCAGTACGCGTTGGTCGCCTACTCATGACGCCGCCACGCAGATTGTGCACACAACATTGATCTCTCGGCTCTCCCGCTCCACCGATTCAGTACGCACTTGCGGCGTGCTCATGGTCATGGTGTGGACCCTGGTGCCCTCGTCGGTCTTCACCGGAGTCTTCAGCTTCGTGTTCGTCACGTTGGCGGTCCAGCCGCCCTGGGGCGAGACGAGCACGCCCAACACGGGATGGTCGGTGGGCAGGAAGACCTGCACCTTGATGGTGCTCGCCGTGTCCTCCTCATCGGGGACACGGAAGGAGAGAACGCCATCGGCGGCGGCCAGGGCGGCGACGACGCCGGCCCGGCGCAGCGTGGTGGTGCGTGTCGTGGACATGAGCGAGTGGATCTCCGTGCGGGAAGAGGTGGTGACAGCCACGACGGCCCGGTGTTGCACGACGGTGCGATGAACTCGTCCCGGATCCGGCCGCGCACTCGCGCCGGCTACACCTATGGTGCCTGGGGCGGGCAGATCCGGCACTTCTCGTACTGCCCAGTCGTTCGCCCTCCCCTCCGACTTCGCGCGTGTCAACGCGGCGGGAACCGCGGGGTGCTGACAGCTCGGCCAGCGACCGCCCGCTCCAAGTCGACGCACCAGTGCGGACCTTGCTTGGTCCAAACCCGCAACCGGGATATTTCACGGGTGGTCCACGAATCGGCCGGCGCGCACTCAGCCGTTCACCCGGAACGCACCCGCCGGTCGGGCGGAGATCACTCTCGCTGGCGATCCTCCTCCCCATGACGATCACTCACCGCATCGCCCGGCTCCACCCCATCGCCGCCGCGATCGCCCTGGCCGCCTCCGCGTCGCTGTTCGCCACTACGACCCCCGCGCAGGCCGCCTCCAATGCGGTTCCCACGTACGAAGTGAAGATCAACCTCACCACCGCAGCGCTGGACTCCTCGCACAACCCGCTCGCCGCCGTGAAGTCCGCCTTCGGCATCAGCGGTTCCGCCAAGGCCCGTTCCTACGAGTACTTCGACAACAGCGCGCTGGGACTGAACGGCCAGGGCTGGGACGTCCGGCTCCGTCACAAGAGCGGCTCGTCGTTCGAGGAGAGCTACAAGAAGCGCTTCCCGGTCACCGGCGGCGACATCAACGCAGCCCTGAGCACCGCCAACACCGCCGGCTTCAGCAGTAGCGACACCAACTACGACGCGGAGGTCGACTGGGGCTACTCCAAGCAGACCCTGAGCTTCAGCAACGAGAAGTCGCACAGTGCCTCGGGCTACTCCGGCACAGCCCTGCCGAGCGCGAGTACCGGGCTGGGCTGGGTCGTCGGCGACATCCCCGGCAAGCTGGAGGACTGGAGCTCCTCGAACTGGGGCAAGACCACGCTACAGGCGTCCCGGGTCCACGGCCCGGTCACCTCGCAGGTGTGGGGCGGCGCGTGGGAGGCCTCGGACGATGCGAGCATCGAGGTGCTGCCAGTCGTCGGCGCGAGCGGTTCGGGCACCGAGTACATCGTCGAGGTGTCCTTCAAGACAGACAGCTACAGCGACGCCACGAAGCTTCACACCGACGCCGTGAACGTCGCGGAGAGCCACGGCTGGCTGTACCACGGCGACATCCTCAAGACCCAGATGATCCTGGATCGTTACTGACCGCACCACACGACCGGTCCCGGCGCCAAGAGACCGGTGCAGGGGGCGGCAGGCGGACTCGCGGACGGTGGACACACGGTGACGGCTCTCCGGAGACCGGTCACCGCGTGTCCGCCTCGCACCGACTGCCGGACGGCATCTGGATGTTCGGCGGCCCGAAGTCCATGCAGGCCTACGTCGACCGCGCTCGTCGACGCCCTGACGAAGTGGCGCCATGGCCGTCACCGCAACAGCCCCCGCCGTCAGCTCACGGGCCATCACCTCCAGGACGGGCGCCGTCGCGGTGACGGCCGTGCTCGTGTTCCCGCGCGCCGCTATCGCGGTCGTCGACATCATCCAGGGCACCGCCGCCGTCGGCGCGCCCGAGGTCTGGAAGGCCCTCACCGGCGCAGTCGACCCCCACGACGCCTCGGTGGTCACCGCCTCCCGGCTGCCCCGGGCGGCCGCGGGCCTCCTCGTCGGCGCCGCCCGTCTGTCCTCGCTCGCCGGGTCGTCCTCGTGCGCGCCGGAAAGCACCGCGAGCGTGGCCAGATCGGTCGATCGGGACGCCGACCCGGCGGGCCGCACGACGCCGCGGAATACCTTTCCCTCGATCTGGAGGGTGTGGCCGTGGCCGACCGTGGCGGCGGCCACCAGTTCGGGTACGGCGGTGTCGGCGTCGGACAGTACCGTGGTGGACATGTCCGGCCGGGGATCGTCGTCGCCCCCGCCCGTGAACTCGGCGGCCGCGCGGTCGAGAAGGCGCTCCAAGTGACGGCCGCGCTCACGGTTGAACATGCGGATGACCAGGCGTATGGAGGGGTTGAGGCCCCTGGCCATGAGCGCCGCGGTCATGTTGACCTGGTCGTCGCGATAGGTCAGCGCGAGGGCCGCGGCCCGCTGCACGCCCGCTGCCCGCAGGGTCTGTTCATCCGGGTGCGCCGACACCAGCAGCTCGATGGGCGAGTGCGGTTCCCGGTGCAGTGCGGCGATCTCCGCGCCGTACTCGTCGCGCCGGGAGCGTAATACGACGGTGACGGCCTCGCCGCACACGGCGTCCAGTTCGACGGCGAGCCGGTGTGCGAGCCCGTCGTCGCCGCAGATCACCATGTGCTGGGAGCGGAGGCCAAGTTCCGTACGGAGGTGCAGAGTTGACGTCACACCAGTCAAGAACGGCAGCGCGGACGCACCCGGTTCCGGGTGGGCAACGGTTCGGCGTCAACGTTCCGTATGCGTCCGTCATCTCGTCCCGTATGCGTCCGTCATCTCGTCCCGTATGCGTCCGTCAGCCGTGCCGACGTGACCGCTGCCCTGGCATCGCACGCCCCCGCACTCCCCGGTGTCAGCCGTCCTTCGCCGGTCCCGCCGCGTTGAGGGCCGCGCCCGTCTGGTCCGCGAGGGTGACCGCGACCAGACGGGCCTGGAGCGGGGGCACGGGGCCCGGACCGGGGGTGAGCATGAAGCGGCCGCGGTACTGGCCGTTGCCGTACGTACGCAGCTCGATCTCGCCGTCCGGCCAGCCGCTCGCGTCGACGTCCCAGCGCCGCCGCCCGACCGCCACGTTCCCGTTCTGTTCCAGGCGTGGCGGCTGCCCCATGAGGGTGCCGTACTCGAAGCGGCAGCCGCGCAGATCGAGCAGTTCGGTCAGTTCGCGACGGACGTGGTCGACCACGGTGTCCGAGGACTTCGCCGACTGGGCGAGGTCGGCCGTCTCATGGAGACGGGCGAGGTAACCCGCGTCCGTCACGGTGATCACTTCGAGGCGGCGTGCGCGGGCGGCGAGCTGGGACACGATCAGGCCGACAATCAGCAGCAGGACGCCCGTCTCGATGTCGCCGGACGCGGTGATGTCGAAGGTCTGGTACGGACGGGTGAGGAAGAAGTCGAACCAGGCCGCGGCCGAAAGCGCCGCGAGCGCGCCTGCCAGACGGTTCCCGAGGGCGGCTACCGCGACGACCACCACGACCAGGATCAGCGCCGCGTTCGTACGCGAGAGATCCGTACGGAAGGGCACCAGGACGAGCGCCACCAGGAAGGGGGCCACAAGGCCCGCCACCAGGGCGAGCCGGTCCCGGAGCGGATAACCGGTCATCACGCCGTCACCTCCCTCGCTCGACGCGCCGGCTCCGAGCCCCGCGTCCTGGTACGCCTTTCGGGGCTCATACGCTGCCTCCTACGCTCTGCGTACCACCAGGCTGCTCCGCCCGCTCGGCGAAGGGCAGCGACAGCACCATGGTCAGGCCCCCGCCAGGAGTGTCCTCCGGGGTGAGCGTGCCGTCCATCGCCTCGGTCAGGCCCCGCGAGAGTGCCAGGCCCAGACCGAGTCCGGTGGCGTTGTCGGTGTCGCCGAGGCGCTGGAAGGGTTCGAAGAGGCGCTCGCGGTCGGTGGGCGGCAGACCGGGGCCCCGGTCGACGACACGGACTTCGACGCGGCCCGCGTGGGCGCTGGCGGTCAGCAGCACCTTGCGCCCGGCCGGACTGTGCCGGGCGGCGTTGGCGACGAGGTTGGCGATCACCCGCTCGAGCAAGGGCGGATCGGCCAGCACGGCGGGAACCTCCACCAGGTCCCCCACCTCGACTTCGGAGGTGTCGGCCAGCGCGGCCGGGAGAACCTCTTCCAATGCCGTAGCCCGCAGGTTCAGCGTGAGCACCCCCGCCTGAAGACGGCTGAGGTCGAGCAGGTTCTCCACCAGCCGGTTCAGCTTGGCCATCGACTCGTCCGCGGTGGCGAGGAGTTCGTCGCGGTCCGCGGCGGAGAACTCGACGTCACGGCTGCGCAGCGAGGCGACGGCCGCCCAGCCGGCGGCGAGCGGGGTCCGCAGGTCGTGACCGACCGCCCGCAACAACGCCGTACGCATCCGATCGGCCGCCCGGACCGGCTCCACCTCGGCGGCGGCCTCCGCGAGCCGGGCCCGCTCGACCGCCGACCCCACGTGCGCGGCGAAGGCCGCAAGGACGCGCCGCTCGGACGACGGAAGAGTGCGACCGCGCAAGACCAGGAAGGCGCCGGGCCCCGCGGGTACGGCCGTGACGCCGTCCTCTCCGGGCGGCTCGTCCACCAGCTCCGCGGAGTCCATCCCGAACGTCTCGCGGGTCCGTTCCACCAGCGCCGGGATCGTCGCACCCCCGCGCACGATGGTGCCGGCGAGCGACGACATGGTCTCCGCCTCCGCGGTGGCCCGGGCCGAGCGCCGCGACAGGCGCAGGGAGCGATCGACGACACCGGCGACCACGGCGGCCACCACCGCGAAGACCGCAAGAGCCAGCAACGCGTTCGGATCGTCGAGGGTGAACCGGCCGACGGGCGGGATGAACCAGTAGTTGAGCAGCAGCGACGCCGTCACCGACGCGATCACCGCCGACACAACCCCGCCTATGCAGGCCACACCCACCACAGTGAGCAGGAAGAGCAGAGCCTCGCTGGTGAGGTTGAGCCTGTCGCGTGCCGTGTCCGGATTCAGCAGCAGGGTGAGTGCCACGGGCAGCAGCAGTCCGGCCACCGGGCCCGCGATTCTGCGTACGGTCGAGAGGGTACGGCGGCGGGAGGGCAGCAGCGTGCCGCGTCCGGCGCGTTCGTGCGTGACCGTGTGGATGTCGATGTCGCCGGAGAGGCCGACGACCGTCTCGCCGGTGCCGCGCCCGGTGACGAAGCGTTCGAGGCGGCCGCGGCGGCTGGTGCCCAGGACGAGTTGGGTGGCGTTCTCCACGCGGGCGAACTCGACCAGGGCGGTGGCCACGTCGTTACCGACGACCGAGTGGTAGCTCCCGCCGAGGTCATCGATGAGCCGCCGCTGCCGGGCCAGGGAAGCGTACGAGGCACCCGCGGCGAGACCGTCGCTGCGGGTCACGTGTACGGCGAGCAGATCGCCGCCGGCCGACCGGTCGGCGATGCGCGCGGCCCGCCGGATGAGGGTGTCTCCCTCGGGCCCCCCGGTGAGCGCGACCACGACCCGCTCCCGGGTCTCCCACACCCCGCCGATGCCGTGCTCGGAGCGGTACGACTGCAGCGCCTCATCGACCCGGTCGGCGACCCACAGCAGGGCGAGCTGACGCAGGGCGGTCAGGTTGCCGGGGCGGAAGTAGTTGGCGAGGGCGGCATCGACCTTCTCGGGCGCGTAGATGTTGCCGTGCGCCATCCGGCGGCGCAGCCCCTCCGGCGGAATGTCCACGAGCTCGATCTGCTGCGCCCGTCGTACGACCTCGTCGGGCACCGTCTCGCGCTGCGGCACCCGCGTGATCTTCTCGACGACGTCGTTGAGGGACTCCAGGTGCTGGATGTTGAGCGCCGTGATGACGTCGATCCCGGCGGCGAGCAGCTCCTCGATGTCCTGCCATCGCTTGGGGTTGCGACCGCCTCCCGGCACGTTGCTGTGGGCGAACTCATCCACCAGCGCGACCTGCGGACGCCGCGCGAGGACCGCGGCCAGGTCCATCTCCTCGAACTCCCCGCCACGATAGGCGCAGGGCGCACGCCGGATGACCTCCAGGCCGTCGAGCATCGCCTCCGTGCCCTGGCGCCCGTGGCACTCCACGAATCCCACCACCACATCGGCGCCGCGCGCCGCCCTGCGTCGCCCCTCGTCGAGCATGCGGTAGGTCTTGCCGACCCCCGGGGCCGCCCCCAGGTAGACCTTCAGCAGACCGGGCCGTACATCACCCGCACCGGGCCGTACCTCACCCCCGCCGGTCCGTACGTCACTCATATCGGTCCGTACGTCACTCATCGCAGCCGAGGCGCTCCGCTCACTGGAGATCAATTCCCCGCAGGGAAGGGTTGCACCCCTACCGAAGCGCTTGTGCGAGTCGCTCGGCGCGCTCATTGACGCATCCTTGGCGCCCGTCACATGGACGTTGACACTGCTTTGACGGGCCCTGGCCCGATAGGGTGAAAGCGGTGTGCCGGGAAGTCTGGTCGGCAGGGAGCCACAAGGTCTCCTTCTCATGACCAAAGGGATGGCATGCGCAGTGTAGGGACAGTCCTGGCTCTCGTGGTCCTCGCCACCGTGGTGGCCACCTTCGCGCGCCGCTGGCGGATCCCCGCGCCCTCCCTGCTCGTGGTCGCGGGCCTCGCCGTCGCACTGCTGCCGGGCACGCCGGAGATCCAGATCAGCCCCGAGATCGTCGGCCTCGTCGTACTGCCGCCACTCCTGTACGCGAGTGCCGAGGAACTGCCCTGGCGCGAGCTGCGCGCCGTGTGGAAACCGGTCGGGGTGCTGTCGATAGGGCTCGTCCTGGCCTCGGCGGCCGCGGTCGGGGCGGTCGCCTCCCTGGTCACGCCCCTGTCGTGGCAGATGGCGTTCGTACTGGGCGCGGTGCTCGCGAGCACCGACCCGGTGGCGGTCACCGCGCTCGGCAGACGGCTGGCGCTGCCGCCCAAGGTCCAGGTGCTGGTCCAGGCCGAGAGCCTCTTCAATGACGCGACCTCCCTCGTCCTCTTTCGGGTCGCGGTGAGCATCGCCGTGGCATCGGCGGCCGTTGGCTGGGGTTCGGCAGCGGGAGAGTTCGCGCTGCTGGCGGGTGGCGGCATGGTCATCGGTGCCGCGGTCGCGGGCGTGGTGACGCTCATCCGGCGGCGCACCGAGGACCCCGTCCTGGAGACCGTGATCGCCCTCGTCACCCCGTATGCGGCCTACGTCCTGGCCGAGGCCGCGCACGCCTCGGGTGTCACCTCCGTCGTGGTGGCCGGGGTCGTCCTCGGCG
Organism: Streptomyces sp. RPA4-2; assembly: GCF_012273515.2. Lineage (NCBI taxonomy): Bacteria > Bacillati > Actinomycetota > Actinomycetes > Kitasatosporales > Streptomycetaceae > Streptomyces > Streptomyces sp. RPA4-2. The sequence continues at coordinate 8,358,938 of NZ_CP050975.2, read as the reverse complement.
GCCGGGGCGACCGCCTCACCAACGCGCGCATTCGCCTCCAACTGCACGCCGTCTACGGAACGGTGGTCTTCCTTCTGGAGAGCGTGGTGTTCTCGCTCATCGGGCTGGCGCTGCCGGCCCAGGTGCGGGCCCTGTCCGACGGCAGTCGGGCCTGGCCGCTGTACGCGCTCGCCGTCGCCGCCACGCTGATCACCATGCGCATGCTGTGGCTGGCGCCCCTGTCGGCCGTGGTGCAGCGCAAGGGCGGGATCCAGCGTATGAACTGGCGGGTGCCGGTCGTACTGACCTGGGCGGGCACTCGGGGCGTAGTCCCCTTGGCCGCCGCCCTGTCCATTCCGGTGACCACGAAGGCCGGGGACGCTCTCTCGGAACGCCCCCTCGTCCTCGTCCTGACCACCTCGGTCGTGGTCGTCACGCTCGTCGTCCAGGGCTTCACACTGGCTTCCGTCGTCCGCCGCTCGGGCATCGCCCTCGAACCCGACCACACCGAACGTGAGGAGGCCGCGGCCCGCTGCAGCCTGGCGAACGCGGGCCTGAGCCGCCTGGACGAGATCTCCGAACTGGAGGCCGTCCCCGACGTCGTCCTCGACCGCCTCCGCCGGGGCCTGACGGCCCGCCTCGACGACGCGAGCGATCGCCTCGGGCAGGCCGACGGCGACGGCGCTCCGACGGAATCCGCCGACCTCACCTACCGCCAGCTACGACGCGACCTGATCACGGTCGAGGAGGCCGAGCTCCAGCGCCTGTACGACCACCACCGCATCAGCGACACGACCCGCCGCCGCCTGCAACGCTCGCTGGACCTGGAGGAGGCGCGACTCGCGGACGCTTACGCGCCACCCCGCGATTGATCTTGGGGTGTGCCGGCCTGGGGGTTCGGCCGGCGGGCGATTCGGCAGCCGGGCCGGCGGGGCGGCAGCGATGACGCCGGCCGGCCGGTCGCCTTCGGTACGGCTCCTGACGAAGCAACTCCCAGCAGGCGAGCCACACATCGGGCCGACCGACTGCCCAGCACAACCCCACATCTTCCCCGGCCATTTGGCCGCGTGACGCCATGGGCGGCCAAGGATCGCGGCTGAACACGGGGAACCCGTTCCCCTACCTGGTGAGCGAGTCCGCGCTTCAGCGGAACTCGGCAAGGCGCGGCCGCAACCCGAGGGCGGTGAGCGCAGCCGCCGAGACGAGGGCTCCCAGAGCCCCGGGCAGCAGATCCCCCACTGCCGAGCGGCCGGCCTGAACCGAGGCGGTGAAGTGCTGGCGGTTGATGTCCGTCACCTTGTCCAGTGCCGTCATCCACGCCCCGAAGTGCGCGTTCGACGTGCCCGCCTCCCAGCCCATGCAGAACGCGACGGCCTCACGCTCCTTGCCCTGCCCAACCAGGGCACGGATCTTGCGGTCGTCGCGCTGGTACATGGCGTACGTCTCGACCGTATTCTCCGCCGCGGCACGCTCGCCGGCGAAGGTGATGTTGTCGAGTTCTCGCCGAAACTCGCCGGTGAAGCGCAGGTCGCCGTGGTCGGAGCCGTATGACTGCCACGTCGTGGCCAACCCGTCGTCGTACGTGGTGAGCGTCGCGCCCTTGAGCCCGTACAACTCCTGCGACTTGGCCAGAAAGGCCTGCGCGTACCGATCCCGGCGCTCGGGGTCGAGGAGATAGCGGCTCTCGTCGGCGTTCGCGTCGTAGGCGATCGCGCGGGCGCGGGAGAGCGCGACGACGGAGTCGAACGCATCACGTCGTGCCCCGCGCAGATGCTCGGCGGTGGCCGACAGCGCCTGGACACCGAGAAGGACGGCGAGCACCGCGCACACCGTCGCGGCCAGGACGCCGGGGTTGAGGATCCGGCGGAAACGGCGGGCCAGGTACCACTGGAGGACGCCGAGCGAGACGAGGAGCAGTACGCCGAGGACGACGGCGACGGCAAGCTGGGTTGCCAGGGTCGAACGGGCATGTGTGTATCGCGTGTTGAACGCGCTGTTGTTGGAGTCCACCAGCTTCCGTGCGCCTGGCAGGAGGTGGTTCTGCAGCAGGTCGGTGGCCTTGCGGTAGTCCGCGAGCGCGGCCGGTTTGCCACCGGTGCGGCCGTCGTTCTCCAGGGCACGGCCTATCAGCTCCTGGTACTCGGCGAAGTCGTCGGTCAGGGACTCCACGGTGTGTTCGTCGGAGCGGTCGCCCTGGGCGGCGACGGCGAGCGTGCGCAGGTCGTGACCGATCGCGCGGCGCGCGCCTCCGTAGAAACCGACCGCCTTCTCGTACGGCGTCGCCAGACGTCCTTTGCCCGCGTCGCCGCTGGACAGCAGGATGTTGGCGGCCTGCGCGTCCATGTCGTTCAGGGCGAGGTCGAGGTTGGCGGCGCTGGTGGTGCGCGTCGCGTCGCGGCCGGCGACAGTGTCCCAGTTGCTGGTCGCAGCGAGCCCGGCCAGCGCGAGCAACAGGGCCAGGGCGACGGCGAGCGAGACCGTGGCCCCGCGCAGGAGACGCAACCGCGCGGGCAGAAATGCCCAGTAGCGGCGGCGCAGAGCGGCCCACGCGGCCACGGTCTCGCGACGGAGGCGACGCTCCGGGCCACCGGGCCACGGCCCCCCTCCGGGCCGCGGCCCGGGTCCACCCCCGGGTCGGGCGACCGGTCTGCGCTGTGGCTGTGCGCTGGTCCCGGCCCCCGCCTCAGGACTGCGCGTGGTACCGGCCGTGATAGTCACGAGCCCTCCAACGTCACGCCACGGACGGTCGCCCGTGTCCCCGTGCCGCTCAGTCTGAGACCGGCTTCGGCCACCGACGTCGTCCGTTGATGATCTCCTGACGCCTTCTCAGGTGACCTTGACGGCACCTTGACGTCGCCCCCGACCGGCCGTAAGAGAAGCGCAAATTCCGCGCTCGACCGGGCGGTTGGCAGGTGCGGCCCGGCTAGATTTCCCCTCGGCCGCCGGGGAGACCTCGGACGTCAGTGGCATGACGGCTTCACCCCGGAAGCACCCTCGGATGCCTTCCTCGCCCGAGGGCATCCGCATGGCTTCCCGGCGGCCGAGCACGCGGCGGCGTTCTCATCGTCATCGCGCCGCCGACGCCCGTGCTCAGCCCTGCGGTGCCGTGACCCCGGCACCGCAGGGCCCGGCAGCCACCACACGCTCTGTCAGCCGGACCGACCGCCGGCGTGCCTCCGTGCGCCTGGGCCCAGCTCCCCACCGAGGCACGAAGGCCCCCATGTTCTCCGCCGCTCCCAGCAAGCTCCGCAGTCCCGCCCTCAGCGCGCGCCCCGGCCCGGATCGGCGGAAGGGGGTGAAACGCGGGCCTTCGATCTTGAGCGGGCCGCCTGCTTAGGATCCCTGACGTTCCAACACGCTCAGCGACGGCGGTTGGTGGCTGCTGTCGGGTCCACAGGCGCGCGCCAGGAGCCCCGGCATCACGGACCGGTTCCTCTCCGCGACTACGGGTGCAGCTTCTCGCCCTTCGCCAGCATCGCTACGTACTTCTCGATCCGGCGCGCCCGGGTCTCGGCCTTCTTGGCGTCCTGGATCCGGTACAGGATCGCGAAGCGGTTCTGCCGGTCCAGTGTCTCGAAGAACGCCGCCGCGGCCGGGTCGGCGGTCAGGGCCGCCATGAGGTCCTCCGGCACCGCTGCGGTTTTCGCGCCGTCGTAGGCCGCCTCCCAGCGGCCGTCCGCCTTGGCGCGGTCGACCTCGGCCTGCCCCGGCGGATGCATCCGGCCCTGCTCGATGAGGGCGGCCACCTTGTCCCGGTTGACCTTGGACCACTTGCTGCTCGGCTTGCGCGGAGTGAACCGCTGGAGCCACCACTGGTCGTCGAACTTGGCCTTCTGGCCGTCGATCCAGCCGTAGCAGAGTGCCACCTCGAGTGCCTGGGCGTAGTCCAGAGCGACGATTCCGGGGCCCTTCTTGCGAAGCTTGAGCCAGACGCCGGGCGAGACGGCGTGGTTCTCGCCGAGCCATGCCTCGAATGCCTCGGCGGATTCGAATGTGACGATCTCCAAGTCCTGAGTCATCCGAGCAGCGAACCACACCTGGCCGATTGCCATCAGGCATTCGGCACGGCCCCGGATGCTCGTGGGTGGAGAAAGAACATCCGGTACGTCGCGATCGGCCTGTCCACCACCTACCGGGCCGCCGTGCACCGGGCTCCCGGGCACCGTCGTGGTCGTGGACCACTTCCACATCGTCAGCTCGCCAACAAGATGCTCTCGCAGGTCAGGCGCCGCAGTCACCGGCTCGTCGGTGAACGTGTTCGCGGTGCGGGCCTCGCGGAACAGCAGGTCCTGGGCGGCGGGTTCAGGGACACCGCCGAACTGCGCGGGCGTCGCGGACGCGCCACGGATCCGGGGTGGAAGGCCCGCAGGAAGCTGCTGCGCAACCTCCTGCTGTACGGCCTCGGCGGACTCGTCCCGCCCTTCATCGGCATCAAGCTGATCGACCTGCTGATCTCCACAGTGCCCGAGCTGGGATGACGGGCTCCCCCTGGCGTGCGGAGCCCGTCAAGAGGGGGTCTGGGCACGTCAGGGGCGCGTCAGAGAAGGGGAGTTGTGCTTGTCCGGGACTTGCGGGACGGGTTCCATGGGACCCGTGAACAGCGCATGGCTTCTCTTCGACCGGCCGCCGAGTCCCGGCGCGGCCCGTTGTGCGCCTCGCTGCCCGGCAACGCCCGCGTCCGCTCTCCGCTGACGCCGACGCGTCGTCCGTAGCCCTCGGGGCGCCGTGATTCGTTCCGGCGTCCCGTTCTTCGTATCCGCACATGTTCGGCGTCCCCGCGCAGGGGCCGCCGACGTGCCCACAACCCCGGATGGACCATGTCTGACCACGATCTCTCCCCTCTTCCCGGCCGCACCGTCCTCGTCACGGGGGCCACCTCCGGCATCGGCCTGGAGACCGCCCGGCAGCTCGCCGAACGCGGTACCACCGTGCTGCTGCACGGCCGCACCGACGAGGAGGCGCGCGCCGCTGCCGACCGCCTGGTCGCCACGGTGGGCATCGACGCCGCCCGACTCCGCCCCTTCGCCGCCGACTTCACCCACCTCGACGAGGTCGAGTCCCTGGCGAACCGTGTCGTCGCCGAGCACCCGCACCTCGACGTCCTCGTCAACAACGCGGGCATCGCGGCGCCCGAGCGGCACACCGTCACCACAGACGGCAACGAGATCGCCTTCCAGGTCAACTTCCTCGCCCACTACCTCCTGACGTGCCTGCTGGAACCGGCACTCACCAGCGACCCCGGCGGCCGGGTCGTCAACGTCTCGTCGTCCCTGCACCGCACCGCGAACATCCAGTGGAACGACCCGAACCGCGCCCGCCGCTACTCCCGGCTCGCCGCCTACGCCCAGTCGCAACTGGCGCTCACCGTCTTCGCCGCCGACCCCCGCGTCACCGCGGTCTCCGTCCACCCCGGCATCTGCGACACGGCACTGATGCCCCTGTACGCGCACGAAGGCGTCACGCCGGCCGAGGGCGCGACGAACGTGGTACGCCTCTGCGACCCGGCCGTCGAGATCGTCAACGGCGCCTACTACGACCGCGCCGAACGCGTCGAACCGGCCCCGGCCGCCACCGAGGACCGCACGGTCAAACGCCTCAACAGACTCGCCGACCTGCTCGTCGGCCGCACCGCTTGAACTTCTCTTCCACACCATGGAGTTGATGCCCATGTCGAAGCGCGCCCGCAAGAAGAGGGCCCGCCGCAAGAAGAAGGCGAACCACGGCCGCAAGGCCGGTCAGAGCTGAGCCCCAGGGGCGACCCCACCACACACCGGGGTCGCCCCGACCCAGTGAAAGGCAACCCCGTGATCCAACTCCTCCCCCGCCAACTTCCCGCCCTCTCCCGGTGGTTCCCCGCCGCGGCGCCCGGCCCCGCCGCCCTCGCCGAACACGCCCTGGCGACCGGAACCGGGCAATGGTGGGCCGACCGGGCGGTGCACCCACGCACCGTCGCCGTACGCTGCGGTGACCACGCCCTGCTGCGCGGTGACCCGGATGCCCTCACCGCCGGGGACCTCACGCCGCTGGCCGACTGCTGCATCGACGCACCCGACCGCTTCCTCCCCGCCCTCGGCACCGCATTCGACCAGGTCATCCCGTGGGAGCGCATGGTGTACACCCAACGCACATCGCCCACCTCCACACCCCGTCTCCCTTGGGGCGTGACGCTGCGACGGCTGACGCCCGAGCACGCCCCGGCCCTCGCCGAACTCGGCACTGACACAGCTTGGATCCACGGCACATGGGGCGGACCGACCGCTCTCGCGGCCTCCGGTCTCGGCTGGGCCGCGTTCCACAAGGACCACATCCTCGCCGTCGCCTGCGCCCACCTCCTGAGCAGCAGATACGAGGACATCGCCTGCGTCACGGTCCCCGAGCACCGGCGCGAACACCTGGCCATCGCCTGCGTCACCGCCCTGTGCACGGACATCGCGGCCCGCGGCCACACCCCGAGCTGGTCCTGCTCCCGCGACAACCGCCCCAGTCGCCTGCTCGCCTGGACCGCCGGCTTCCGACTGGAGCGCGAGTACGTCCACTACGTGACGGGAAGTCCCACGCGGCACGACCGCCTCACCGCATAGAAGCCACACCACCGCACGGCCCCAGACACCGCGCGCAGGAAAGAGATCCGAAGTGACCAGGGCTCCCCTCCTCACCCTGCCGATCCTCGACGGCGGCTACGAGCTGACGATCCGCAAACTGAAACTGCAGGACGACTCCTTCACCATCCACTACTCGATCACTCCGGCCGTGCCCGACGCCGACAGCGCCGCGCCCCCCTTTCTGCCCTTCCTGGAGGCGAAGGACGACCTGGGCAACGAATACCTCGACTGGGCGGCGCCTACGGCCCGAGCCCTGACGGAATCCGCACCGAAGGTTCCCTCACCGGCCGGCCCGCCCCGCCTCCAGAGGCGCAGGTCCTCCTCGTCCGCATCACGGTCGCCCAGGACAGCCGCGAGACGGCGTACGACATGACCTTGCGCACTCACGCCTGAAACACCTCTCCCGACAGCGACGGCAAGGGCTGGCCGAGACGTTCACCGCTTACGGGCGTGGATGCTGCAGGGCCTGTCCGACATGAGGCAAACGACCCCGCGTCCACGTCGGCTAGGTCGTGTCCGATGGGCCGTGTGACGCTTCGGTTGGAAACTCGTTCCGTGGGTCATGGGGCGGGGGGATCTCTCCGATGAAGAGTGGGCTCGGCTGGAGCCGCACTTGCTTAAGCGAGTCGTGGGTGGGGTGGACGCTGGCAATGCCACGGTCGTTTGATCAACGGGATTCTGTTCCGGCAGCGGACCGGTCTCCCTCGGCGGGACCTGCCTCCCTGGTTCGGTAGCTGGAAGACGGTTCACGATCGTCATCGAAGGTGGTCGGCGGACTGCACGTGGGAGAGAATCCTGCGGGCCGTCCAGACCGACGCCGATGCGGAGGGCCGGATCGACTGAATTGACTTCCTTCGTTCAGCAGCAACCACTAAGTCAAGGCACTCTGGCCTGCCCACACGACCCGTCGGACAGGCCCCAGCCACGGACGCCGATGATCCGGCTCGCGTCAGCCGGTCGGCAGCTACTGATTCCCAATGTGGTTGTCAACGCCTGGCGCGTGACTGATGGTAGCTACCTCAGCCAAGGTTGGCAGCGCGCAACGGCGGGCTGCCCTCGAAGAGACGACCGTCGCGTAGGAGTGCCCACAGGACGTTCAGGCGGCGGCGTGCGAGAGCGATGACGGCCTGCTTATGGGTCTTCTTCTCGGCCCTCTTGCGTTCGTAGAACGCCTTGGAGACTGGGCAGCATCGGGCCGCGACCTGGGCGGACATGTAGAAGACCCGCATCAGGCGACGGCAGTAGCGACGAGGTCGGTGCATATTGCCGCTGATCCGTCCCGAGTCCTTCGGGACGGGCGCCAGGCCGGCGACACCGGCGAGACGGTCGGCGGTGCCGAATACGCGCATGTCGCCGCCGGTGTGGGCGATGAACTCGGCGCCCAGGACGGAGCCGATGCCGGGCATGCTCAGGATGACCTCGGCGTGCGGGTGGTCGCGGAACCGGCCCTCGACCAGGGCGTCGGTCTCGGCGATCTCCTCGTCCAGGGCCATCACCTCCCTCGCCAGCCTGGCCACGACGGCTGCGGCCAGCTTCTCTCCGGGAACGGCAGTGTGCTGGGCCTCGGCGACCTCGACAGCGGTGGCCGCGACGAGCCTGTAGTTGCGGACCTTGCGGTTCTTCAACCAGACGGCCAGGCGGTTCCTGCCAGCCCGACGCAGAGCGGCCGGCGTCTGGTAGCCGGTCAGCAGGACCAAAGACGCCTTCGAAGTGCTGTAGTCGAAGGCCCGCTCCAGGGCCGGGAAGTATCCCAGCAGCTGGGCCCGCATCCGGTTGATCGCCCTCGTGCGGTCCGCGGCCAGGTCCAGGCGGCGAGAGGTGAGGATGCGCAAGTCCACGGCGATGGCGTCGCCGTGGTGCAGCGGCTGGAGATCGCGCCGCATGCGGGCCTGGTCCGCGATGATGAAAGCGTCCTTCGCATCGCTCTTCCCGTCGCCCCGGTAGGAGCCGGAAGCGTGGTGGACGGTGCGGCCGGGAATGTAGAGGACCTGCTGCCCGTTGCCGGTCAGCAAGGCGATCATCAGCGCGGCCCCGCCGGCATTGAGGTCGATCGCCCAGGTCACCGGCTCCCCCTCGCTCAATGCGAGGACATCTGTGATCACTTCCATCAACGCGGTCTCGTCGTTGGCCACCCGCCGTGACAGTCTGCGCTGGCCCTCCGCGTCGATCACCACGCAGTGATGCTCGGCCTTGCCCGCATCCATACCGGCCCACAGTTCAGGCACAGTCACCTCCGGAGTCGTTTCTGTTCGAGTCCCAGCAGACGACCTCGCCAGCGTGTCCTTACCAAGCGATCTTGCCGCGCGCATCCCAATCAGTGGCCGAGTCGTCGCAGGACACCGGGCGGCCAATCAGTAGAAGCCACTCCTGCGGCATGAACTTGACAGCCATACCCAGCGCCCCTGGGTCTCCCGATCGTACGAGTGACCGGAATCAACCCACCAACAACGTAAGGAACTTGAAAGCGTGTTGTCGGGTGCTTGGATCAGGTGATCAGCGCTTGCGGTTGGGGCTCCACTCGTAGGCTCCTGGGGCCGTCTCGATGACTTCGTGGGGCCAGGTCAGCCGGACCTGTTCCAGGCGCCCGCGGTGCTCGGCGATCCAGTCTCCCTGGGGCCGGGTTCCCAGGAGCGTCGTAAGGCGGTCCGGGTCGCTGACCTGGATCGACAGCCAGCCGTCTTCGTGCATGTGGATATCGAGGCTCAGGCCGCGGTCTCCGCCGATGCTGGCTGTCTTGCCTGGTCCCAGGTTGGACAGCTCCTGCTCCCAGGAGTCCAGGTCATGCTGGAAGAGGTAAAGGTCGAGCCGGGCGTCGACGAAACTCGCGGAGGCCAGCACGTCCGCGTGCAGGATGTCGTGGCCGGTCAGTACGCCCGGCTGGAACCGTCCCGTGATGCGAACGATGCAGCGGTCCCCATCCGGATCGGCGAGGTGGATAAGGTCCATCGGAGCGGGCTCCGTCATGAAGTTGCTCGCTTTCGTGCGCTGGTGTGGGCTGCATCGTCTCCGATCACCGGATGCGCGACACAGTCAGGACCCGGCATGGAGGAGTCACGCGCCCAGGGCCAAGCCGGTGCCGGCGAGACAGCCGTCGACCACGTCCGACCGGTACTGGAGCTTCTTGAGCCGACGCTTGACCGCGCGGGTGACTTGGCTGAGGCTGGCGGCGGCGGCGGCGAGGTTGCCGATGTCGCGCTTGACCAGGGACCACACACCCTCCGTTGGGTTGAGGTCGGGCGCGTACGTGGGCAGCTGAACGACGGTGAGCCATTCGGCGTTTGCGTGGATGAAATCGCCCAGCGGCTTCGTCAGGTGCAGTCGGACGTTGTCCCAGGCCCACACGATCGGGCCACCCAGCTGAATGCGGGACCGGACGATCAGATCACGGAAGTCCCGCCGGCCGAAGCCCTTCGGCTGGCCCCTGCGCCCGCTGTACTCCCGGACCGCATAGAACAGCCGGGCCCGTTCACCAGCCTTGTAGCAGGTCATGCCCGCCATCGACACTCGCCCGGACCGCGGCCGCGCACCCGCACGACCGGAGTGCAGTCCCGGCGGCGGCCATGGTCCAGAGAGACCACCACGAGATGCGGCGGTCATAGCGCCTCGGTGCATTCGTCGACGAACGCGCAAAGCCGACGAATGAGGCTCAAGAAGAAGGGGGTGGGGTCCGAGTCGCCCTGCATGTGAGGTGCATCTTGGAGCCACTGCTGCCATAGGCCACCCGGTTCCCGGAAGCGGTCGGCTTGACCACCTCCAAGGTTCAGGTCGATGAACTGGAGAGCGCCCATGACGACGGTTTGGTCGTAAGCGAGGTCAGGGCGGCAGAGGTAGCGATCAAGGTAGGCGGCGAGCAGATCAGCGTCGCGCGCCGTTCCGAAACTGGCCAGGGCCACGCTGTAGGCCAGCCCGACACAGCAGACCTCGCTGGCCAGCAGGAGTTCTCCGAGGCACTCACGGAACTCGGTCTGGCGGGAGACAGCTACGAGCCAAGCCGCAGTTCTCCGTTCTCTCCAACTGCCCTCAAGAAGCGTGGCGATCTCATGCGGGGTGATGAGTCCCGCGTCCTCACAGAGGTCTCGCATGAATCGGTCGTACTCAGGACTTTTCATGCGCAGCAAGCTGCCGCCGAGATTCAGATATCGCCGCCCGGGCGTGACATAGCGACGAACCAGGGCCGACAACTCGGCATCGTCACGAGGATCACGTATCACACGGCCGATCTTGCCTTGCTGGTGCGAAACGAGGCCAGCCCATTCCTTGCGCTGCTCGTCCGCCGCCCTCATCGGGACCAGCGCGACGGACTGGACGAAATTCGTCAAGCGCGACTGGACCGGCTCATCAGCGGCCGGCGAAGCTACAGCTAAGAAGTCGGTTTCTCTCGTGGGTGAGACCCGACATCATGGACGTCGGTGGGTACATATGCGAGAGGATGAGTGCGGCGGGTGTCTGGAGACGGGCAGGCGGATCTGACGGAGCTGTGGCATCAGAATTGGCCTAATTGCCCTCCAGTAGGGTACAAGCTCCGTGACCCGTATCGAGGTGTCTGGGTACGTTTTCACAGCCTGCCGGAGTCAAAGCGATACGCGGAGGACGAGAGCGAGTACACCGTCGTACTGGAGCGTTACAACACCGTCCTCGATGAGTTGTTCGCTGGTGCGGACGTGTATGTGATCACACCGCTTTGGACGACCGAAGCCGAGGGTCCGCCATCGCAACCCGTCACGGGGTATTGGCAGAGCCTGCTGGTGGGGGACGATCCTGACCCTGAGTTCCGCACGTACTGCCACCTCTTCACCGCCCGCCGGCCCTGGCGGCGTGGCTGCATCGACGAGCTGCTCCGAGACATTGCCGATGACAAGGTGGCGGGCGTCCTCATCACCGACAGCCGGATGCAGCGCGTCCACCACCCCTACGACGGTGGCGCCGACGTCTTCCTTGCCACGTCCGAGGAACGGGACCGGATGCGCGATCGACATGGCGACTGGCTTTCCAGTCATCCCTCGGGTCTCTGATGGGCTCGGATCGCAGCCCCGCTCGGGATGGTCTCCACTGCAAGTACCGGGTTGAAAGACTCCACGAGTTCGTTGGTGGCAACGGCCACGAGGCGCGCGGGCGCATCACCGTCCAGCAGCGCGCTCACGTACTCGATGGCCTCCGCCGGCGAGAGCATCGGCAACCTCTGGCGCAGTGTCCGCACAGCGTGCATGCGTCCGTGCGTAGCGGCGACCCCACAGAGCGCATCGTGCAGGTCGTCTACTGCGGTCCGCACCGGCAGCCCACGTATCCGGACCCGGTAGTCGATCTCCCACTCCCCTGTTTTCGCGGAGACGACGCCGATCTGATGCAGTCCCCCGTCCACGCGGTCGACCAGGTACGGCCCATTACCAATCAGCATGTACTTCGAGTTCCGAGTGCGTACGAACTCCTCGGACTGCCAGGAGACGATCCACACCAGTTCGTGCTCCTCGACACGGACCACAGCCATCCGCATCGCGTCCACACTCACAGCCCGCCACTGCTGATAGTCGCGCTCCAACTGTCCTTCGACAGCGCGAACGGCAGCTTCTCGCTCGATCACCCGTGCAGCATCCCGTATTGCCCCCCATGCCGACCAGCGAATTCGCTCGGCCCAGCGCCACGTACCGAGGGAGCTGACGGACCCTCCTGCCCAGGAATACGACACCTGCGGAACAAGTGCTCTGCGCCAGTACCTGGAGGAGACCGGCGTGCTTGATGATGCGGGACTGGCGCCACAGGCTCGGATTGACCGTGTCCAGGGCAGGTCCGTCGACATAGTCGAAGACCGTGCTGTCGAAGACGATCTCCCCGCGTCCGTCGCGGATCACTCCGCCGTCCGGGAGCGGGGCGATCCGTCCGCGGCTCGTATCGGCGAAGTCGCGTTCGTCGTCGAAGGCCAGCTGGTCGAGGACCGCAGCGTTCGCCGCCTTCGTGAACTCGCTTGCGGGCGGCGGTCATGAGCTGCCTCTCTTCGCGTTCCGGTGCGGGCGGGCGTAAGGGCGGTGCACGGGTCTGGGCGGGCAGGCCGGGGTTGACGCCCACGGGCAGCTTGCGGACCTGGATGTCGATGCTGGCGTCGCCGCCGGCGGACGCCTCGGTGAGGCGGGTGCGGAGCAGGCCGTACGCGACCGCGTTCACGTTGTATCGGCCCCACTCCTTGGCCAGGGACTTGGTCAGCCCGATCACGCCCATCTTGGCGGAGGAGTAGTTGGTGGCCGACGTTGCCCTTCACCCCGCGGCCGAGGAGATGTTGACGACCTTGCGGTGCACTGCCTCGCCGCGCGCCTTCTCCGCCTTCGCCAGGCGGGAGATGTGCGGCTGGGCGGCGCGCAGAATGCGGAACGGCGCCTTGAGGTGCACGTCGAGGATGGCGTCCCACTGCTCGTCGGACATCTCCCATCACCTGGTCACGAGCCGGTCAGGCGATGTCCGCGGTGGCCGCGTTCGCTGTGATCACCAGGTTGTCGACCTCGCGCACATCGCCGAGCGCGGCGGCGATCGTCTCCGGCTGCGACAGGTCAACGGCCAGGCCTCTGGTCAGACCGCCGATTTCGTTGGCCACCGTGTCGGCGTGCGCCGTCGTGAGGCTGGTGATGAGGAGTGTCTCCACGGTCGGCGAATCGCTGGGCTACGGCGCGGCCCAGTCCGCTGCTTCCTCCGACGATGATCGAAGTAGTCACCATTCAGTGGCCTGTTCAGGTCGACGGGTGGCTGCCAAGGAATTCCGTAGAAGCAAGGAGACCCGGGACCGGAACGACGGCCCCGTACGGACTACGACGACGACTTCCTCAAGTAGTCGACGGCGGCGAGGTCGTCGTTGTCGTGGCCGGCTGCGACGGTCGCTTCGAGACGGTCTCGTACGGCCTGGAGCAGAGGGCTGGGGGTGGCGGCGCCGCGGCCAGTTCGATGTCCTTCAGGGCGAGTTGCACCGCGGATCCGGGCGCGTACGAGGCGTCGTCCATGGCGCCTACCGCATGGTGCGGGGCCCCAGGTCGCGGTCCGCGACTCCACCGCCAGCCTGATCATGGCTACCGAACTGAGCCGCGACCAGCTGCCCGGCAACGAACTGGCAGTTCATGTGAACCTGACCGCCAACGCGGACACCAACGTCGCCCCTGAAGACTTCCGGTTCAACGCCCCTGCTCCCGACGGACCTCCGTCCGCCCCTCGGCGCCATCGGTGGTGCTCAGCAGCTTTGTCGGCGTCGCTCGAACTGTGACCCTCTGACGGCGGATCAAACAAGTTCAACCTCAATGGCCAACTCGTTCGGGCTGGCTCTTGTGACGCGCGTAGCACTCGGGCACTATCTCCCTGCTCCACCATGCGGCAGCCCCGTCCCCAAAGTTGTCATGAGCAGGAGGAATCCCCCTATGTTGCATCGCCCGAAACTGCGCTCGGCCCTGTCCGTGCTCGCCCTCGTCCTCGGCGCCCTGTTCGTCCCCGGCGTCGGCGCCTTCGGCAGCGGCGCCACCGAGGCTCACGCCGTCACCAAGCTCACGCACGCACAGGCCACGTCCCGGTTCAGCTCGTCCGGTATCACCTGGTCGTCCTCCGGCGGCTGCTCGAACCGGAACAACGCCACCTGCACGTCCTTCGATCAGCTCAACCTCGCCACCGCCCAGGGGGCCCAGACCCTGAAGAGCGCCACCGGCTGCGCGCTCAACATCACCGGCGGCACCGAGACCGGGCACGCCAGCGGTACGTACTCACACTGGAACGGCTACAAGCTCGACTACGGCAAGTCCACGTGTCTCACCAACTACATCCACACCACCTTCAGCTACATAGGGCTCCGTGGTGACGGCGCTCCCCAGTACCAGTCCGGCTCCGGAAACATCTACGCCGACGAGGGCAACCACTGGGACGTCCTCTACTACAACTGCGGCGGCTGCTGAGCCGGCAGACAGAAGTGCCCCCGTCCGGCGGACGGGGCACGCCGGGGCTCAGAACCCACGCCTGCGGGTCCGCCAGTTCACCTGCGCGGACACCTCCTGCGGGCGGCGAACCTTCTTCCCGTCGTCGAGGAGTTGATGGCCGTTCAGCGCCTCAGAACGGGTCCTTGCCGTAGGGGCGATCGTCGCCGCCACGATCGCCCTGGAGCACTCCCAGCCAAGGTCCACATCCCGCCGCAAGAGTGGTGACCTCCGCATTTACGGCGCATACGGCGCCGCCGGATCGCACACCTGACAGGCGTTGGTCGCTTGACCGGCACCGCGAGTGCAGCGGCCGACCACGCGTGCGGGGCAGGTCAGCCCCTGCACAGTCAGGCCCCCGCGGTCAGATATGTCGATGCCTCCGTACAGCAGTCGGCAGTTATCGGAATCCAGCAGAGGAGACAAACTCACATGGTCAACCCCGTTCTCCGAGGGCTTGGCCGCGCGCTTGGCGGCAGCCGCACCGTCCGTCTCGGTCAGCCGCGCCCATGGGGCCCGCTGTCACCACCTGCGGCTGCGGCTTCCCACCGCACCATCCCTCCGGCACGAAGGAGTTGCAGTGATGACCACGATCGGCACGACCCTCCGACGCCGCGCACGCGCCGCCATCACCCTCGCCGCGGCGGCCGCGCTCGTCGGCCTGCTCCCCACCTCCTCCCAGGCGAACGTCAACAGGTACACCGTCCAGCCGAACTCGCCTAAGCCGACCGGGTGCAACAACTCCGGCACCATCCCGGCCGGCACCTGGATCCAGAACAAGGTCTGCGGCTACTGGGTCGGCACCGCCATGGCCAGCTCGTCCTTCGACGTCCACCAGACCGCCGCCAGCAACTACCACTACGGGCGCAGCTTGGGCGGCAACAACATCTGTGGCTGGATCCCGCCCGGCGCCCTCGGCTCCAGCCCGACCGCGTCCGTCGCGGAGTCGTGCAGCGACGCGACCAAGGACAACATCTCGCACCGCCGAACGATCGGATACAACTTCAACGCAGCCGCGCACGCGGCAACGGACGGCACCGCAATCACGGTCAACCCAGCCTGCACGGCGTACTACAACTACTACACGACCAGTGCATACAGCGACGGTTCACTGCGCGACGTGGCAGGCAATCCAGGGTCCACCGTGATGTATCGCTTCACGACGAACGGGTCCAACCCCGCGATCGTCGTCCGCGACAGCGCGATCGGCTGGATCTTCCTGAGCCGCTCGTGCGTCACAGACTGGAACGGCATCACCTTTTACAACGACAACGACTGATTCGCCGTACGCGACTGCCTGGCGCTTGATCGCACGCCAGGCGAGGGTCTTTTCGAAGGGCCCGTCCGGCGGAAGCCGCAGAATCCTCAAGCGCGACGGCACCAACGTCGTCACCAACTCCTCCTGTGCCGCCACGAGCGGCAGCCGGCACTCCCCCTACGACGGAGCCACCTGGTCCGCCTCATCCGACATCGACATCGACCACCTCATCCCCCTTGCCGAGGCGTGGGATTCAGGAGCCGACAACTGGGCCACCTCCAAGCGACAGTCGCTCGCCAACGACCTCACTCGCCTCCACCTTCTCGCGGTCACCGACAACGTCAACCAGTCCGGGGGCGACCAGGACCCTGCCACCTGGTGGCCCGCCCGCTGCACCTACGCCCATGCCTGGGTCCAGGTGACGTACTACTACGGACTCTCGGTCGACTCCGCCGAGAAGAGCGCCCTGTCCTCAATCCTCAACGGTTGCTGCCCCAACCTCTCGTCGACAGCAGTGCGTCCGTCCCGCTGAAAGCATCCGGTGGGACGGAACGACGGGAAGCCGACCCGTGTCGCAGCTGACAGCGAAGGCGCTTACAGGGGGCGGCCATCAGGACGACATCGCCATCCTGGCCGTGACCCGCCAGCAGTCGTATCCCCGTTGTCTGATTTCTGGTCGATGTCCAGACCCTCCGACCAGTGGACCTGTTGCCCGATCGGGAGCCGTCCAGCCTGGCCAAGGACGGGCAGCGGCCGCCTCGGGAACGTCATGAGGGGAGGCCGGAGTGAGGTAGGGCCTGTTCGCTCCAGACGGTCTCGCCTCCCGCGGTGTAGCGGGTGCCCCATCTTTGGGCGAGTTGAGCGACGATGAACAGGCCGTGTCCACCTTCGTCGACTGTGCGTGCGTGGCGCACAGGAAGGACGAAGGCGCCCTGTTCCAGATCGCCAACGTCTGTGCTGTGGTGGACGAGATCAGGGTCCGTCTGGGTCGTCCGCATTCGAATCGACGTTCCATCGCATCGGGTGGTGGCCCCGAGGGTGGTGCTGAGCCGCTCCGCCACGCCGCTCGCGCGGTCGCCCGCCGGATACGCCTCGCACATGTCGGTGAACACCCTGCACGGCATCGAGGTCGGGGACGGCTTCGAGCGCGTCCGCGTGAAAGCACGGGGTACGCCGCCCGGGCGAAGAAGCCCGTCCCACGCTGCCGGCAGGCGGCGCCCTCGGGCAGCTCGACCCGGACGGGGTCGGCCTGGCCCACTGCTCCAACTGGCCCATGCATAGGCGGCATGCATATGCACATGCCGCTAATCTCACGGATGGTTCGGATGAACCTCTTTGCGGCAAAAAGTGGAGGAAGACATGCGGAGCACGCGTATTCTCGCCGTCGGTGCAATGACCGCGGCGGCGTTCCTGGGCACCGGCCTCAGCGCCCATGCTCAGGGCACGCCCCCTACCAACCCCACTGTCAGCAGCGGGCGTGCCGGCGTCGAGGCCGCCTACGACAGCCGAATCGTTACTCGGCACTTCTCCACCGCCCCTGACGGTGTCCCCCAGACGGTCCACTGCCCGAACTTCACGCGAGTGGTCGGCGGCGGGGCGTACACGCCCAACGGTGTCCTCCAGGGGACGTACCCCACCTCTGACGGCCGGGGTTGGGTGGGCGTCGCCTTCTCGAACGGCACAGGCGGCCTGACGGTCTACGCCGTCTGCAGCCACGTCGTCCGCTGAGTCGGTTCCCACCACCCGATGAGCCCTCAGGAGCAGGACTACGCCAAGCCGCATGCCACCCGTTCGCGACCGGGTGGCATGCGGGGTACTCGTGGCGGAGGCCGACGGGGCTGACGGGGCTGACGGGGCTGACGGGCAGCTCGGTACCGTCGCCCTGATGGCACGGACAGCGGCCGACCGCACATGTCTGCTGCAACTCATCAGAGCTGCCACACGGGCCATCGGTCCGCGCACGACGACGCCGGTTTCCGAGACCGTGCCCAGGTCTTGGAAACCGACGTCATGCACGCGCACCGTCCGTGTCCCGGCACCGCCCAAAGCCGGCCGGGGCACGGACGTTCAGGCCGTCAGCTCACCGTTTGAGTGACCACCGGCGAGGTGCTGGCGTTGTGACTGCCGCTTCCGCTGTACACGGCAGTCAGGGAATGGCTGCCGACACTCAGCGTGGACGTGGTGAACGTGGCGACTCCCGCGGAGAGCCCGCCGGTGCCGAGCAAGGTGGCCCCGTCGAAGAACGAGACGGCTCCGGTGGGTGTGCCTCCGCCGGGGGCAACTGGGGTGACGGTCGCAGTCAAGGTCACCGGCTGGCCGGAGAGCGACGGGTTCGGCGCAGAGGACAGAGCCGTGCTGGTGTTGGCCTTGGTCACCGTCTGGCTGATGGTGCTGGAGGTCGAGGTGTTGTAGTTGCTGCTCCCGTTGTAGGTGGCCCTGACGGAGTGTGCTCCGACGCTCTGTGTCGAGGTGGTGAATGTGGCCACTCCCCCGGTGAGGGTCGCCGGCGTCTGGGGGATACCGCCGATGAAGAACGTCACCGTTCCGGTCGGCGTGCCACCCCCCGGAGCGACCGCCGCGACGATTGCCGTCAAGACCACCGGCTGCCCGAACACCGACGGATTCGGCGAAGAGGACACGCTCGTCGTGGTGTTGGCCTTGTTGACCGTCTGCACATCCACCGGCGACGTGGAGCCGTTATGGGTGCCACTCCCCCCGTAAACCGCAGTGAGCGCATGACTCCCGGCGTTCAGCGTGGCGGTGGTGAACGTCGCCACACCCCCGGAAAGAGTGCCCGTACCCAGCAGCGTCGCACCATCGAAGAACGACACCGTCCCACTCGGAACACCCGTCCCAGGAGCGACGACAGCCACCGTGGCCGTCAACACCTTCCCCTGACCGAACACCGACGGATCCGGCGCCGACGTGAGGACCGTCGTCGTGGCAGCCACGTTCACCGTCTGCGTGTCCACCGGAGACGTCGAACCATTGAAGTTGACACTCCCCCCATAGACCGCGGTGAGCGCATGACTCCCAACACTCAGCGTGGAGATGGCGAACGTCGCCACACCCCCGGAGAGAGCGCCCGTACCCAGCAGCGTCGCACCGTCGAAGAACGACACCGTCCCACTCGGAACACCCGCTCCCGGCGACACAACAGCCACCGTGGCCGTCAACACCTTCCCCTGACCGAACACCGACGGATCCGGCGCCGACGTGAGGACCGTGCTGCTGTCAGCCGCAGTGACCGTCTGCGGATCCACCGGGGAGGTGGACGCGTTGTGATTGCCGCTTCCGCCGTATACAGCGGTCAGGGAGTGACTGCCGACGGTGAAGGCTGACGTGGTCAGGGCGGCGATTCCGCCGACAAGAGTGGCGGTCCCGAGCAGCGTGGCGCCTTCGAAGAAGGACACGGCCCCGGTCGGAGTACCACCTCCTGGAGCTACGGGCGTGACGGTGGCAGTCAGCACCTTCGCCTGGCCGAACACCGACGGGTCCGGAGCCGACGCCAATGCCGTGGACGTGTTGGCTTTGGTCACCGTCTGGTTGATGGTGCTGGAGGTGGAGGTGTTGTAGTTGCTGCTCCCGTTGTAGGTGGCCCTGACCGTGCGGGTGCCGACGCCGAGAGTGGTGGTGGTGAATGTGGCCACTCCCCCGGTGAGGGTCGCCGGCGTCTGGGGGATACCGCCGATGAAGAACGTCACCGTTCCGGTCGGCGTGCCACCCCCCGGAGCGACCGCCGCGACGATTGCCGTCAAGACCACCGGCTGCCCGAACACCGACGGATTCGGCGAAGAGGACACGCTCGTCGTGGTGTTGGCCTTGTTGACCGACTGCACATCCACCGGCGACGTGGAGCCGTTGTGGGTGCCACTCCCCCCGTAAACGGCGGTGAGCCCATGGCTCCCGGCGTTCAGCGTGGCGGTGGTGAACGTCGCCACACCCCCGGAGAGAGTGCCCGTACCCAGCAGCGTCGCACCATCGAAGAACGACACCGTCCCACTCGGAACACCCGTCCCAGGAGCGACGACAGTGACCGTGGCCGTCAACACCTTCCCCTGACCGAACACCGACGGATCCGGCGCCGACGTGAGGACCGTCGTCGTGGCAGCCACGTTCACCGTCTGCGTGTCCACCGGAGACGTCGAACCATTGAAGTTGACACTCCCCCCATAGACCGCGGTGAGCGCATGACTCCCAACACTCAGCGTGGCGGTGGTGAACGTCGCCACACCCCCGGAGAGAGTGCCCGTACCCAGCAGCGTCGCACCATCGAAGAACGACACCGTCCCACTCGGAACACCCGCTCCCGGCGACACAACAGCCACCGTGGCCGTCAACACCTTCCCCTGACCGAACACCGACGGATCCGGCGCCGACGTGAGGACCGTGCTGCTGTCAGCCGCAGTGACCGTCTGCGGATCCACCGGAGACGTCGAACCATTGAAGCCGACACTCCCCCCATAGACCGCAGTGAGCGCATGACTCCCAACACTCAGCGTCGAGATGGCGAACGTCGCCGCACCCCCGGAAAGAGTGCCCGTACCCAGCAGCGTCGCACCATCGAAGAACGACACCGTCCCACTCGGAACACCCGCCCCCGGAGCGACGACAGCCACCGTAGCCGTCAACACCTTCCCCTGACCGAACACCGACGGATCCGGAGCCGACGTGAGGACCGTCGTCGTATCAGCCGCAGTGACCGTCTGCGTGTCCACCGGAGACGTCGAACCATTGAAGCCGACACTCCCCCCATAGACCGCGGTGAGCGGGTGGCTGCCGACGCCGAGGAACGAGGTGGTGAGAGTCGCGACTCCGCCGACAAGAGTGGCGGTCCCGACCAACGTGGCACCGTCGAGGAAGGAGACCGACCCGGTCGGAGTACCACCTCCTGGAGCAACGGGCGTGACGGTCGCAGTCAGCACCTTGGCTTCGCCGAATGCTGACGGGTCGGGCACCGAGGTGAGTGCAGTGGTGGTGTCGGCCGCGTTCACGCTCTGCGAATCCACCGGAGACGTCGAGACGTTGAAGTCGGGGCTTCCACCGTAGACGGCGGTCAACGCATGGCTTCCGACGCTCAGAGAGGAGGTGGTGAGGGTTGCCACGCCGCCGGCGAGGGTGCCGGTGCCGAGGAGGGTGGCCCCGTCGAAGAACGACACCGTCCCGGTCGGCGTACCTGCTCCAGGGGCGACGACCGTGACCGTAGCGGTCAGAACCTTGGCCTCGCCGAACACGGACGGATCAGGAGCCGACGTGAGCGTCGTGGTCGTGTCCGCCGCACTCACCGTCTGTGCATCGACGGGCGACGTGGAACCATTGAAGTCACCACTCCCGCCATAGACAGCGGTGAGAGCGTGGCTGCCGACGCTCAGCGTGGACGTGGCCAGCGTCGCAACACCACCGGCCAGAGTGCCGGTCCCGATCAGCGTCGCGCCATCGAAGAACGACACCGTCCCGCTCGGAACACCCGCTCCCGGCGCCACAGCAGCCACCGTGGCCGTCAGCACCTTGCCCTCACCGAACACGGACGGATCAGGAGCCGACGTGAGGAACGTCGTCGTATCAGCCGCATTCACCGTCTGCGTGTCCACCGGAGACGTCGAACCGCTGAAGTCACCACTCCCGCCATACACGGCAGTCAACGGATGACTGCCGACACTGAACGTGGACGTGGTCAGCGTCGCCACACCACCGGCGAGAGTCCCGGTGCCCAGCAACGTCGCGCCATCGAAGAACGACACCGTCCCGCTCGGAACACCCGCTCCCGGCGCCACAGCAGCCACCGTGGCCGTCAGCACCTTGCCCTCACCGAACACGGACGGATCAGGAGCCGACGTGAGCGTCGTGGTCGTGTCCGCCGCACTCACCGTCTGCGTATCAACAGGCGACGTCGAACCATTGAAGTCACCACTCCCGCCATAGACGGCGGTGAGAGTGTGGCTGCCGACGCTCAGCGTGGACGTGGTCAGCGTCGCCACACCACCGGCCAGAGTGCCGGTCCCGATCAGAGCCGCGCCGTCGAAGAACGACACGGTCCCGGTGGGAGAACCCACTCCGGGTGGGACGACTGACACTGTGGCGGTGAGGATCTTCGCCTGACCGAAGGAGGACGGGTCAGGAGCCGACGTGAGCGTCGTGGTCGTGTCCGCCGCATTCACCGTCTGCGTGTCAACAGGGGACGTCGAGCCGTTGAAGTCACCATCGCCGCCATAGACAGCAGTCAACGGATGGCTGCCGACGCTGAGAGTGGAGGTGGTGAGGGTGGCGACGCCGGCGGCGAGGGTGCCGGTGCCGATCAGAGCCGCGCCGTCGAAGAACGACACCGTCCCGGTCGGAGTACCCGCTCCTGGTGCGACTGCGGTGACCGTCGCTGTCAGGACCTTGCCCTCACCGAAGGATGACGGGTCAGGGGCGGAGGTGAGGGTGGTGGTCGTGTCCGCTGCGGTCACGGTCTGCGTATCCACGGGCGACGTGGAACCATTGAAGTCACCATCCCCGCCATAGACGGCGGTGAGAGCGTGGCTGCCGACGCTCAGCGTGGACGTGGTCAGCGTCGCAACACCACCGGCCAGAGTGCCGGTCCCGATCAGCGTCGCGCCATCGAAGAACGACACCGTCCCGCTCGGAGAACCCACTCCCGGCGCCACAGCGGTGACCGTCGCCGTCAGCACCTTGCCCTCACCGAAGGATGACGGGTCAGGAGCCGACGTGAGCGTCGTGGTCGTGTCCGCCGCATTCACCGTCTGCGTGTCAACAGGGGACGTCGAGCCGTTGAAGTCACCATCGCCGCCATAGACAGCAGTCAACGGATGGCTGCCGACGGTGAGGGTGGAGGTGGTGAGGGTGGCGACGCCTCCGGTGAGGGTGCTGGTGCCGATCAGGGTCGCGCCGTCGAAGAACGACACCGTCCCGGTCGGAGTACCCACTCCGGGTGGGACGACTGACACTGTGGCGGTGAGGATCTTCGCCTGACCGAAGGAGGACGGGTCAGGAGCCGACGTGAGCGTGGTGGTCGTGTCCGCCGCGGTCACGACCTGTGTGTCGACGGGCGACGTGGATCCGTTGAAGTCCCCATCCCCTCCATAGACAGCAGTCAACGGATGGCTGCCGACGGTGAGGGTGGTGGTGGTGAGGGTGGCGGTGCCGGCGGTGAGGGTGCTGGTGCCGATGAGGGTGGCGCCGTCGAAGAACGACACGGTCCCGGTGGGAGTACCCGTTCCTGGTGCGACTGGGGTGACCGTGGCTGTCAGGACCTTGGCCTCACCGAACACGGAGGGGTCGGGGGCGGAGGTGAGCGTGGTGGTCGTGTTCGCCGCGCTCACGGTCTGGGTGTCGATGGGCGAGGTCGATCCGTTGTAGCTGGCGCTGCCGTTGTAGGTGGCGGTGAGTGGATGGCTGCCGACGGTGAGGGTGGAGGTGGTGAGGGTGGCGGTGCCGGCGGTGAGGGTGCTGGTGCCGATGAGGGTGGCGCCGTCGAAGAACGACACGGTCCCGGTGGGAGTACCCGTTCCTGGTGCGACTGGGGTGACCGTGGCTGTCAGGACCTTGGCCTCACCGAAGGCGGAGGGGTCGGGGGCGGAGGTGAGTGTGGTGGTCGTGTTCGCCGCGTTCACTGTCTGCGTGTCGACGGGGGACGTCGAGCCGTTGAAGTCTCCATCGCCGCTATAGACAGCGGTCAACGGATGGCTGCTTAGAGCGGTGAGGGTGGTGGTGGTGAGGGTGGCGGTGCTTAGAGCGGTGAGGGTGGTGGTGCCGATGGGGGTGGCGCCGTCGAAGAAGGTGACGGTGCCGGTGGGGGTGCTTAAGCGTCGGAGGTGACGGTGGCGGTGAGGGTTTTGGTTTGGCCGAAGACGGAGGGGTCGGGGGTGGAGGTGAGGGTGGTGGTGGTGGGGAAGGGGATGGTTTCGGTGACGCTGACGGTGTTGTCGCTGTTGTTGGTGACGTAGGCGTGGGTGCCGTCGGGGGTGAGGGCGATGCCGAAGGGGCCCATGCCGACGGGGAGGGTGAAGGTGACGGTGTTGGTGGTGGTGTCGATGATGCTGACGGTGTTGTCGCCGTTGTTGGTGATGTAGGCGAAGAGTCCGTTGGGGGAGATCGCTACGTTGGTCGGTGCGCTGCCGACGGGGATGGTGGTGGTGACGGTGTTGGTGGTGGTGTCGATGATGCTGACGGTGTTGTCGCCGTTGTTGGTGACGTAGATGGTCAGGCCGTTGGGGGTGGCTGCCGCTCCGGTCGGTGAGGTGCCGACGGGGATGGTGGTGGTGACGGTGTTGGTGGTGGTGTCGATGACGCTGACGGTGTTGTCGCTGACGTTGGTGACGTAGACGGTCAGGCCGTTGGGGGTGACGGTGACCCCGAATGGTGCGTTGCCGACGGGGATGGTGGTGGTGACGGTGTTGGTGGTGGTGTCGATGACGCTGACGGTGTTGTCGCCGACGTTGGTGACGTAGACGGTCAGGCCGTTGGGGGTGGCTGCCGCTCCGGTCGGTGAGGTGCCGACGGGGATGGTGGTGGTGACGGTGTTGGTGGTGGTGTCGATGACGGAGACGGTGTTGTCGCTGACGTTGGTGACGTAGACGGTCAGGCCGTTGGGGGTGATGGCCACCCCTAACGGTGAGGTGCCGACGGGGATGGTGGTGGTGACGGTGTTGGTGGTGGTGTTGATGACGGAGACGGTGTTGTCGCCCTCGTTGGTGACGTAGGCGAACAGGCCGTTGGGGGTGATGGCCACCCCGGTCGGGAAGTTGCCTACGGGCACGGTCGGGTCGAGCAGTGCTGTTACCGGTGTCCGTCGGTATGCGAGCTGTCCGATTCCGAGCAGCTGTCGCCACTTCGACTGAAAACTCTTGGCCATGACGCACCCCTTGATCGTGATGCGGGTTGTCTGGACGGTCGACCTGGGTGCCGGGTTTTTCACGGCATCCAGGTGTGTCCGGAAAACCTTCCAAGGGAGTTGCCCACTCGGCAGGGCCACTGGCTATTTCGGCCAGCACATGCGACGGCCCATCCCCCGGGAAGGATGGGCAACCCACCGAGTCCAATACCAGAAGTAACGCACCGATCCCCGCAAGCGGACAGACACAGAGACCCATATTCACTCCAAAGGACTAACCCAAGACGCGGTTGCCCAAGGCGTCACGCCGACTCAATGGAGCTGATCTCTCGCCCTGAGGGTTGTCACACACCGGCTGGTCGCGATGAGCAGTTAACGCCGACCAAGTGGCCGACCGATGGGGCGGTCGCCCCTCTTCTCGATGCAGAGTTGGAGGGCGGCTACCAACTGGCGGACGTCGTCGATGGGTCTTTGGAGGAGCGGCTCGAGGCTTCCCCCTTGCTGCTGGCCGGCGATCTCCTGCGACGCAGGATCTCCCGGCGTATCGGGCCGGCTTGAACTTGAAGTCGACGTCGTCGCCGCAGCACATGACGGCCGACCGCACTCCGACCACGCCAAAGATCATTACGACTCACGGTGGCGTGTGCCCCACCGAGCCATCAGGCCCTTCTCGACTGAGCTCATCTCTGCTGAAAAGGCGATCCATTGACTCATGCACGACGAATCTGCACACGGTAGGCGCCCTCAAAGCAGTGGCGCTGAGACGTCGGTGTGAAGGGTGCCGCAAGCGCCAGCTCACTCCTCAATGACGTGATGCCGACGTGAGGCGTCGGCAACTCCGTCAGCGGACTGTCGCCTCCGGAAAGTTGAGCGTGCTGGTCCAGGTGCATGCGGATCGGCTCTGCCGGCGGGGGGCAGGCGGTATTCAAAGTCCAAGTAGGCACGCCGAGTTACCTACCGGCTGTCAGCGGGATGAGTAGCCGATCGGCGACTGCCTTGCCAACAGATCGCATGCCACCGTGAAGTCTCCTGGGCCCCGAACCGCCACGGTGAACAAGCGACGGGACTCGACCGAGATAATCGACGCCGCCCGTCGCCTGCCGTCCTGCAGAGATCGCAATCGGGCGTCCTTGCTCGGCCTCAACTGCTCACGCTTTCTGTGAGCATGGCGTGCGTGCATGTGATCACCCAGAAGTGGAGGTGCCCAGGTCACTCACCACGGTGAGCGTCGCCTTGTCGATTCCCACTCTTGCTGGACGGCGTCTTGGGTTAGTCCTTTGGAGTGAATATGGGTCTCTGTGTCTGTCCGCTTGCGGGGATCGGTGCGTTACTTCTGGTATTGGACTCGGTGGGTTGCCCATCCTTCCCGGGGGATGGGCCGTCGCATGTGCTGGCCGAAATAGCCAGTGGCCCTGCCGAGTGGGCAACTCCCTTGGAAGGTTTTCCGGACACACCTGGATGCCGTGAAATACCCGGCACCCAGGTCGACCGTCCAGACAACCCGCATCACGATCAAGGGGTGCGTCATGGCCAAGAGTTTTCAGTCGAAGTGGCGACAGCTGCTCGGAATCGGACAGCTCGCATACCGACGGACACCGGTAACAGCACTGCTCGACCCGACCGTGCCCGTAGGCAACTTCCCGACCGGGGTGGCCATCACCCCCAACGGCCTGTTCGCCTACGTCACCAACGAGGGCGACAACACCGTCTCCGTCATCAACACCACCACCAACACCGTCACCACCACCATCCCCGTCGGCACCTCACCGTTAGGGGTGGCCATCACCCCCAACGGCCTGACCGTCTACGTCACCAACGTCAGCGACAACACCGTCTCCGTCATCGACACCACCACCAACACCGTCACCACCACCATCCCAGTCGGCACCTCACCGACCGGAGCGGCAGCCACCCCCAACGGCCTGACCGTCTACGTCACCAACGTCGGCGACAACACCGTCAGCGTCATCGACACCACCACCAACACCGTCACCACCACCATCCCCGTCGGCAGCGCACCATTCGGGGTCACCGTCACCCCCAACGGCCTGACCGTCTACGTCACCAACGTCAGCGACAACACCGTCTCCGTCATCGACACCACCACCAACACCGTCACCACCACCATCCCCGTCGGCACCTCACCGACCGGAGCGGCAGCCACCCCCAACGGCCTGACCATCTACGTCACCAACAACGGCGACAACACCGTCAGCGTCATCGACACCACCACCAACACCGTCACCACCACCATCCCCGTCGGCAGCGCACCGACCAACGTAGCGATCTCCCCCAACGGACTCTTCGCCTACATCACCAACAACGGCGACAACACCGTCAGCATCATCGACACCACCACCAACACCGTCACCTTCACCCTCCCCGTCGGCATGGGCCCTTCGGCATCGCCCTCACCCCCGACGGCACCCACGCCTACGTCACCAACAACAGCGACAACACCGTCAGCGTCACCGAAACCATCCCCTTCCCCACCACCACCACCCTCACCTCCACCCCCGACCCCTCCGTCTTCGGCCAAACCAAAACCCTCACCGCCACCGTCACCTCCGACGCTTAAGCACCCCCACCGGCACCGTCACCTTCTTCGACGGCGCCACCCCCATCGGCACCACCACCCTCACCGCTTAAGCACCGCCACCCTCACCACCTCCACCCTCACCGTCGGCAGCCATCCGTTGACCGCTGTCTATAGCGGCGATGGAGACTTCAACGGATCAACGTCCCCCGTCGACACGCAGACAGTGAACGCGGCGAACACGACCACCACACTCACCTCCGCCCCCGACCCTCCGCCTTCGGTGAGGCCAAGGTCCTGACAGCCACGGTCACCCCAGTCGCACCAGGAGCGGGTACTCCCACCGGGACCGTGTCGTTCTTCGACGGCGCCACCCTCATCGGCACCAGCACCCTCACCGCTCTAAGCACCGCCACCCTCACCACCTCCACCCTCACCGTCGGCAGCCATCCACTCACCGCCACCTACAACGGCAGCACCAACCACAACGGATCGACCTCGCCCATCGACACGCAGACAGTGAGCGCGGCGAACACGACCACCACACTCACCTCCGCCCCCGACCCCTCCGCCTTCGGTGAGGCCAAGGTCCTGACAGCCACGGTCACCGCAGTCGCACCAGGAGCGGGTACTCCCACCGGGACCGTGTCGTTCTTCGACGGCGCCACCCTCATCGGCACCAGCACCCTCACCGCCTAAGCGTCGCCACCCTCACCACCACCACCCTCACCGTCGGCAGCCACCCACTCACCGCCACCTACAACGGCAGCGCCAACCACAACGGATCCACCTCCCCCACCGACACCCAAAGCGTCAACAAGGCCAACACCACCACCGCCCTGGTCTCAGTACCGGATCCGGCGGTGTTCGGCCAGACGAAGACTCTGACCGCAGCAGTCACCGTGGTCGTACCCGGAACCGGCATCCCCACCGGGACGGTCTCGTTCTTCGACGGCGCCACCCTCATCGGCACCAGCGCCCTCACCGGAGGCGTCGCCACGCTGACCACCGCCACCCTCACCGTCGGCAGCCACGCACTCACCGCGGTCTACGGGGGCAGCGCCAGCTACAACGGATCGACCTCGCCCATCGACACCCAGACGGTCAACAAAGCCGGTACCAGCACTGCCCTGACCTCCGCCCCCGACCCCTCCGTCTTCGGCCAACCGAAGATCCTCACGGCCACCGTCACCGCCACCGCACCCGGAACCGGCACACCCACCGGGACGGTCTCGTTCTTCGACGGCGCCACCCTCATCGGCACCAGCACCCTCACCGCCGGCACCGCCACCCTCACCACCTCCACCCTCACCGTCGGCAGCCACCCACTCACCGCCACCTACAACGGCAGCGCCAGCTACAACGGATCGACATCCCCCGTCGACACCCAGACAGTGAACAAAGCCGGTACCAGCACTGCCCTGACCTCGGCCCCCGACCCCTCCGTCTTCGGCCAACCGAAGGTCCTCACGGCCACCGTCACCGCCACCGCACCCGGAACCGGCACACCCACCGGAACGGTCTCGTTCTTCGACGGCGCCACCCTCATCGGCACCGGCACCCTCACCGGAGGCGCCGCCACGCTGACCACGTCCACCCTCAGCGTCGGCAGCCACGCACTCACCGCGGTCTACGGGGGCAGCGCCAGCTACAACGGATCGACCTCGCCCATCGACACCCAGACGGTCAGCAAGGCCAACACCAGCACCACGCTCACCTCGGCCCCCGACCCCTCCGTCTTCGGCCAAGGCAAGGTCCTCACCGCCACGGTGGCGGTCACCGCTCCGGGCGGGGGCACGGCGAACGGGACGGTGTCGTTCTTCGACGGCGCCACGCTGCTGGGCACCGCCGTGCTGTCCGGGGGTGTCGCCACCTTGACCACCGGCACGTTGGGCGTCGGCAGCCATGCGCTCACCGCTGTCTACAACGGCAGCGCCAACTACAACACCTCCACATCCCCCGTTGATACGCAGACGGTGAACCCGGCCAACACGGCCACCGTCCTGACGTCGGCTCCCGACCCGTCCGTGTTCGGTCAGCCGAAGGTCCTCACGGCCACCGTCACCGCCACCGCACCCGGAACCGGCATCCCCACCGGAACGGTCTCGTTCTTCGACGGCGCGACCCTCATCGGCACTACCACCCTCACCGGAGGCGTCGCCACCCTCACCACCTCCACCCTCAGCGTCGGCAGCCACGCACTCACCGCCACCTACGGGGGCAGCGCCAACTACAACACCTCCACATCCCTCATCGACACACAGACGGTCAACAAAGCCGGTACCAGCACCACGCTGACCTCGGCCCCCGACCCGTCCGTCTTCGGCCAGCCGAAGGTCCTCACGGCCACCGTCACCGCCACCGCACCCGGAACCGGCACACCCACCGGGACGGTCTCGTTCTTCGACGGCGCGACACTGATCGGCACCAGCACCCTCACCGGAGGCGTCGCCACGCTGACCACCTCCACCCTCAGCGTCGGCAGCCACCCACTCACCGCCACCTACGGGGGCAGCGCCAGCTACAACACCTCCACCTCCCTCATCGACACACAAACGGTCAACAAAGCCGGTACCAGCACCACGCTCACCTCGACCCCCGACCCCTCCGTCTTCGGCCAGCCGAAGGTCCTCACGGCCACCGTCACCGCCACCGCACCCGGAACCGGCATCCCCACCGGGACGGTCTCGTTCTTCGACGGCGCGACCCTGATCGGCACCAGCACCCTCACCGGAGGCGTCGCCACGCTGACCACCTCCACCCTCAGCGTCGGCAGCCACGCACTCACCGCCACCTACAACGGCAGCGCCAGCTACAACACTTCCACCTCCCTCATCGACACACAGACAGTCAACAAGGCCAACACCAGCACCACGCTCACCTCGACCCCCGACCCCTCCGTCTTCGGCCAGCCGAAGGTCCTCACGGCCACCGTCACCGCCACCGCACCCGGAACCGGCACCCCCACCGGAACCGTCTCCTTCTTCGACGGCGCCACCCTCATCGGCACCAGCACCCTCACCGGAGGCGTCGCCACCCTCACCACCTCCACCCTCACCGTCGGCAGCCACCCACTCACCGCCACCTACAACGGCAGCGCCAACTACAACACCTCCACCTCCCTCATCGACACACAAACGGTCAACAAGGCCAACACCAGCACGGCCCTCACCGCCTCGCCGAACCCCTCGGGGTCCGGCCAGGCGGTGACTCTGACGGCCACCGTCGCGGCAGTGGCCCCCGGCGGCGGGACTCCGACGGGAACCGTGTCGTTCTTCGACGGCGCGACCCTGTTGGGCACCGGGGCGCTCTCCGGAGGGGTGGCCACGTTCACGACCTCCAGCCTGAGCGTGGGGAGTCACTCGCTGACCGCCGTGTACGGCGGAAGCGGTAGCTACAACGGCTCGACCTCACCCGCCGTGACCCAGACCGTGTCCGCGAGCCTTCCCCCGAATCTCGTGGCTGCGATCCCGAGCTCCGGGTCGACCGTCGGCGGCACGAGCGTCCTGCTCGTCGGTTCCAACCTCAACGGCGTCACCTCGGTCACGTTCGGCGGCGTCCCGGCCACCATCGTGTCGCAGTCCTTCGGGACGTTCGTGACCGTCACGAGTCCACCCCACAGCGCCGGCACGGTGAACGTCGTCGTCAACACGGCCTCAGGTCCCAGCAACCCGGTGAACTTCACCTACATGTGAGCCTCCCGGGGCACAGCCCCTGTATCCCGGCCGGTGTTCCGGCCGGGATACAGGGCTGCCCAGGGAGACGACCGAAGGCACGTCATTCGTGCGGCCCGGGAGGCTCCCAAGGGCCTGACCGGCGGCCTGCCACATCCTCCGGCTGTCCCCTTCCGCAACCTGCGGTCAGCTGCCGTGCGCGACGGACAGGGGGCTGCCACCGGGCTACGACTGTCACGGCAGTGCGGGGTGGGTTAGGACCGGACGAGTGCCGGAACGTTTCATCAGCAAATTTTACGTCAGCGACCGGGAAGAGTCGGCGAAGGCGAACCGCCCGGTGGTACGACGTCCCTGTTTCCATCCTCGCGCTCCGCCGAATGGGTGGCCTCACGCCAAGAGCATTGTGTCAGATTCGCTGAAGTGAATTACTGAGGCCATCCGAGTAGGTGGGCTGCCCTCCCTCCATCGAGGAGCGTGGCAGCCGGTCTTACGTATCAAGGCCTTGATCGCGCTGCTGCGATGGGCCTCTTCGCGGAGGAGGACGATTCACCAGCCGGTTGCATCCCGGATGCGGCTGGGTGGTGCGGCAGGCTCGTACGACGCCACGGCGTCACGCGAGCCATCCACACCACCCGGTCTCCCTCTTCCCGCGGGCGTGCCGGCCTCCGTATCGGGCCTGATGCCGCCCCGCTGACCACTGCTCCGAATGTCGACGCCGGTGTTTGCCGATTCGCCGGGCGCTGAGGCAGCAACGGCAGGGAGGCAATGCGGCATTGCCTTCCACCGCCCGGTTCCAGGGCGCTGAAACCATCGTGAAGCCGCGCTGGATGCGGCTGCCGCAACCTCTGGGGCATGACGACATCGACATCGCACTCACACGCCATCGCGGCCAAGGGGATGCGCAAGGCCTACGGGGACAAGACGGTCCTCGACGGCATCGACCTGGCGGTGCCGGCCGGCACCGTTTTCTCCCTGCTCGATCCGAACGACGGCGGCAAGACCACCGCCGAGCCCGTGCGCCTCAGCTTGACGGCAGATGCCCGGTCCTCCCGACGCGGCGCGCCCCCGCCGTGGTGCCCGGCCACGACAGCGTGATGCCGTCACCCACCGGCAGCGCGTACCAGCGCGCGGCGAACGCGTCCAGCCGGACCAGGATGCGCTCGACGAGCGCTGCGGAGTCGAGGTCCGCCGCGATCGATGAGAACCATTCGGGAAGGTCCGAGCGCTGCCCCGACCGCAGTCGCCACAACGGATCGCACAGCGAGGCGAGGGTCTCGGAACGGGCCATGTCAGCGCGCTCGGCCGGGCTCGGTGGCCGCTTGGCCTCCCGGCGCGCCTGACGTTTCCGCTCGACGGGATCGACCGCCCAGAAGAGGTTGTTCCGCCCGGCCGCGATCCGGCCGAAGACGCCGCCGGACAGGCCCGCCTCGGCCTCGACCAGGAAGTGCACGGCGTCATGCGGCAGGTGGTCGTCGTAGCCCGGACCCTGTCGCGGTGCCAGTTGCGGTCCGTGTTCCCGCACGACGGTCATGCGGTAGCGGCGCCCGGACACCTTGGTGAACGTCACGTCCATGCCAGGCACGGTACCGACGGCCACGGAAAGATCGCACTCGAATACCCACCTCGCACGAGAGGCGGGGACCCACGCGGCGTGGTGCCCCCTCCCGCAGACAGGTCTCACCCGGCGTCGAGCGACACCCTCGAGTCCCCGTCGCGCAATTCCCCGGTGGGAGGCGGCGCGGTGCTGGCGCGCACCACGAGCTTGGTGGGGACGAGGGTGGTGCCGTGTTCCGTCGCGTCCAGATGCATCCGACGCAGGACGCCCTCGACGCAGAGGCGTCCCACCTCGGCGAAGTCCTGGTGCACCGTGGTCAGCGGCGGCAGGAAGGAACCGGCCTCCGGGATGTCGTCGAAGCCGATGACGCTGACGTCCTCGGGAATCCTCCGGCCCCGCTCGTGCAGGGCCCTCAGGAGCCCGAGTGCCATCTGGTCGTTGGCGGCGAACACCGCCGTGCAGTCCCG
This sequence comes from Streptomyces sp. RPA4-2, assembly GCF_012273515.2. Lineage (NCBI taxonomy): Bacteria > Bacillati > Actinomycetota > Actinomycetes > Kitasatosporales > Streptomycetaceae > Streptomyces > Streptomyces sp. RPA4-2. The sequence goes on along the minus strand of NZ_CP050975.2, from coordinate 8,326,103 downwards.
CTCGTCCGCGAGGAGCAGACCCGCGCGGTAGCCGGACTCCGCCGACCAGTCGCCCCGCACGAGGGGCGGTGCGACGCGCCCCTCCTCGGTCAGGGCGGCGTTCCACGCGTCGGCGCGGCGCTGCGCCGCGAACGACTCCTCCGGTCCCGCGAGGTGCCAGACCGTGCGATGGCCGAGGTCCAGCAGGTGCCGTACGGCGGCACGGGCTCCGCCCGCCTGGTCGGTGTCGACCACGGCGTAGCGGTCGCCGGCGTCGGAGTCGGCGACGACGACCTGTACATGGGGAGGCAGGGAGATGGTCGCCGCGTCGAGGAGGTGCACTTCCATGATGGCGATGACGGCGTCGACGGCGAGCTCGCCGAGCCGGGAGAAGGCACCCCGTACCTCGTCCTGGGTGGGGACGGCGACGGGCAGGAGGGTGACGGCGTAGCCGTCCTGCGCCGCGGAGGTGGCGATCGCCTCCAGGGTGCGCATGTTGCCCGTGGTGGAGAGGTTGAAGGTGATGACGCCGATGGTGCGGAACTCACCGCGTTTCAGGGCCCGGGCCGCGCTGTTGGGCCGGTACCCCAGCTCCTTCATCGCTGCCAGTACCTGCTGGCGGGTCTCCTCGTTGACACCGTCGTAGCCGTTGGACACCCGGGAGACCGTCTGCGACGAGACGCCGGCCAGCCGCGCGACGTCCGCCATGGACGCGCCCTGCGTACGACGCCCCGGCCGCTTTCCCGTGCGCGTACGGGCCCGATCGAGGTCCGTCGACCCGCTGTCCGCAGTGTCCACCCGTCTCCCCTGCTCCCGAGAAGCCGTTATTTCGGCGACTCTTGACCACCGACATTGGCGCAGTGTAGACATGCCGCCATCAGATGTTTACGTAAACATAACAGGCCAGGGCCCTTTCCGCGGCTGATGTTTACGCAAACATCGCGACGGCGTGCTCCGCCGGTTCCGAGATGGACGAGCGAGGAACGACATGACGACGCTTCAACCCCCCGCGGCCGTGACACGGCGTCCGGAGAGGCCTCCGGGTAAACGGGACCGCCGCTCCTGGACAGGCTGGGGGTTCATCGGCCCCTTCGCGGTGGTCTTCGCCTTCGTCTTCCTGGCACCGATCGCCTATTCGATCTATCTCAGCCTCTTCCGCGACAAGCTCATCGGCGGCACGTCCTTCGTCGGCCTCGACAACTACCAACAGGCACTGCAGGACCAGCAGTTCTGGGACTCCCTGGCCCGTGTCTCCCTGTTCCTGGTGATCCAGGTGCCGATCATGCTCGGCATCGCCCTGTTCGTGGCACTCACCCTGGACAGCGGCCGCCTGTACGGCCGGGACTTCTTCCGGATCTCGATCTTCCTGCCGTACGCGGTGCCCGCCGTGGTCGCCACCCTGATGTGGGGCTTCATGTACGGCACCCGGTTCGGCCTGGTCGGCGACATCAACAGCGCCTTCGACGTCACCCTGCCCGACCCGCTCTCCTCGAACCTGATCCTGGCGTCGATCGGCAACATCGTCACCTGGGAGTTCGTCGGCTACAACATGCTGATCTTCTACTCGGCGCTGCGGGTGATCCCGCAGTCCCTGTACGAGGCGGCGGAGATCGACGGCGCCGGACAGATCCGCGTCATCACGGCCATCAAACTCCCCGCGATCCGCGGCGCCCTGGTCATCGCGACGATCTTCTCGATCATCGGCAGCTTCCAGCTGTTCAACGAGCCGAGCATCCTGCGGCCGCTGGCGCGCAACGCCATCACGACGGACTACACCCCGAACTTCTACACGTACTCACTGTCCTTCAACGGGCAGCAGCACAACTACTCCGCGGCGGTCGCCATCATCATGGGGCTGATCACCATGGTCATCGCCTATGTCGTGCAGCTCCGCGGCATGCGCAAGGGAGCGTAACCCGATGAGCAGCACGAGCAGCACGAGCAGCACGAGCAGCACGAGCAGCACGAGCAGCCCCGTCACCACCGGCTCCCACTCCGCACCCGCCGAAGCCGGCGGCGCCTCCAAGGGCACGCCCCGCCTGCGCACCCGCCGCAAGGACGTGCCCAGGCGCCCCAAGCGCAGCATTCTGCTGACCGTGCTCACCGGCTTGATCCTGGTCTACACGGTGGTGCCCCTGCTGTGGCTGGTCATCAGCGCCACCAAGACCCAGGACGGACTCGCCAACTCGTCCGGACTGTGGTTCAGCCACAAGTTCGCTCTCTGGAGCAACATCCACGACACGTTCACGTACCACGACGGCATCTTCGTCCGGTGGCTGCTGAACACCCTGCTGTACGTCGTGCTCGGCGCCGGCGGCGCCACCCTCCTGGCGATCCTGGGCGGCTACGCGCTGGCGAAGTTCAAGTTCCCCGGAAAGCGCGCCGTCTTCGCCGTGGTCATCGGTGCCGTCGCCGTGCCCGGCACCGCCCTGGCGGTACCGACCTTCCTGATGTTCAGCAAGATGGGGCTGACCGACACGCCCTGGGCGGTGATCATCCCCTCGCTCGTGTCGCCCTTCGGTCTGTATCTGATGTGGGTCTTCGCCAGCGAGGCCATCCCCACCGAACTGATGGAGGCCGCCCGCATCGACGGAGCGGGCGAGATCCGCACCTTCTTCCAGGTGGCCCTGCCCCTGCTCGCCCCCGGCACCGTGACCGTCCTGCTGTTCACCACGGTCGCGACCTGGAACAACTACTTCCTGCCGCTGATCATGCTGAAGGACCCGAAGTGGTACCCCCTGACACTGGGCCTGGACGCGTGGAACTCCCAGGCCCAGACGATCGGCGGCGACGTGATCTTCAACCTGGTGATCACCGGTTCGCTGCTCACCATCGTGCCGCTGATCGCCGCGTTCCTGCTGCTGCAGAAGTACTGGCAGTCCGGGCTCGCCGCCTAAGCAGCGTCAAGGAATAGCCCGGCCTCAGGCCGCCGCCCCCCGCAGCCTCATCTCTTCCTGCTCCCCTCTGTCCCACCCATGAAGAAGTCCCGCCCACGAAGAAGTGGAAGCACCTCCATGCGCAGAACCACCGGCCGCCTGCTGCGCGGCTTCACCCTCCTCTCCGTCCTCGCCCTGGGGGCGACCGCCTGCGGAGGCTCCGACGACAGCAGCTCCGGCCAGAAGGCCGTCTCCGCCACGGACATCCAGGCGGCCCTCAAGAAGGGCGGGTCGGTCACGGTCTGGGCCTGGGAGCCCACGCTGAAGACGGTCGTCGCCGACTTCGAGAAGAAGTACCCCAAGGTCAAGGTCAACCTCGTCGGCGACCGGTCCGGTGACAAGCACTACACCGCTCTGTCGAACGCCATCGCGGCCGGCAAGGGTGTCCCCGACGTCGCCCAGGTCGAGTACTTCGCGCTGAGTCAGTACTCCCTCACCAAGGGCCTCAGCGACCTGGCCCCGTACGGCGCCGACAAGCTCGCCTCCAAGTACACCCCGGGTCCGTGGAACGCCGTGAGCGACGGTGACAAGGTCTACGGCCTGCCGATGGACTCCGGCCCCATGGCGATGTTCTACAACAAGAAGGTCTTCGACAAGTACAAGATCGCCGTCCCGACCACCTGGGACGAGTACGTCGACGCGGCCCGCAAGCTGCACAAGGCCGACCCCAAGGCGTACATCGCCAACGACGCCGGCGACGCGGGCTTCACCACCAGCATGCTGTGGCAGGCCGGTTCGCGCCCCTACAAGGTCGACGGCACGAAGGTGGCGGTCAACTTCGAGGACGCGGGCGCCAAGAAGTACACCGACACCTGGCAGAAGCTCATCGACGAGAAGCTCCTCGCGCCCATCAACGGCTGGACCGACGACTGGTACAAGGGCCTCGGCGACGGCACCATCGCCACCCTGACCACCGGCGCCTGGATGCCCGCCAACTTCGTCTCCGGGGTGCCGAACGCCTCCGGTGACTGGCGGGCGGCCCCGATGCCGCAGTGGGCCAAGGGAGAGAAGGCGACCGCGGAGAACGGCGGCAGCTCCCTCGCCCTGCCCGCGCTGGGCAAGAACAAGGAACTCGCCTACGCATTCGTCGAGTACGCCAACTCCGGCGACGGCGTGCAGAGCCGCATCAAGGAAGGCGCGTTCCCGGCGACCAAGGCCGAACTCCAGTCCACCGACTTCCAGAACATCAAGTTCGACTACTTCGGCGGCCAGCAGGCCAACAAGATCTTCGCCGAGTCCGCCGCCAACGTCGGCAGCGACTGGTCGTACCTGCCCTTCCAGCAGTACGCCAACTCGATCTTCAACGACACCGTCGGCAAGGCCTACATCTCCGGCACCAAGCTGGCCGAAGGTCTGAAGTCCTGGCAGGACGCCTCGATCAAGTACGGCAACGAGCAGGGCTTCACCGTCCAGAAGTAGGCACACGGAGGGCTGCCGCTGAGGAGCGGAGGCTCAGCGGCGGCCCTCCGCCACCCACCACGCACCTCGCACCACCCCGTGCAGCACATCGGAAGGACCGCCATGATCTCCACCCTCCTGTCCCAGTTGCGGCACGGGCCGGACGGTGATCCCACTCCCCGACTCGCCTACGGCGCCGACTACAACCCGGAGCAGTGGCCGCGCGAGGTGTGGGAGGAGGACGTACGGCTGATGCGTGAGGCCGGCGTCAACATCGTCTCCGTCGGGATCTTCTCCTGGGCCCGCATCCAGCCGGCCGAGAACGAGTGGGACTTCGCCTGGCTCGACGAGATCATGGACCTGCTGCACGCGGGCGGCATCGGCGTCGACCTGGCCACCGCCACCGCGTCCCCGCCGCCCTGGCTCACCACCGCACACCCGGAGATCCTCCCCGTGACCGCCTCCGGCGAGACGCTGTGGCCCGGGGCACGACAGCACTGGCGTCCCACCTCGCCCGTCTTCCGCGAGCACGCGCTGCGTCTGGTACGGACGATGGCCGAGCGGTACGCGGACCACCCCGCGCTGGTGGCCTGGCACGTCTCCAACGAGCTGGGCTGCCACAACGTCTACGACTACTCCGACGACGCCGCCCGCGCCTTCCGCGACTGGCTGCGCGTGCGCTACACGACGCTCGACGCCCTCAACCACGCCTGGGGCACCGCGTTCTGGTCACAGCGCTACAGCGCCTGGGAGCAGATCCTGCCGCCCCGGCTGGCCGCCACCCACCCGAACCCCACCCAGCAGCTGGACTTCAAGCGCTTCTCCTCCGACGCGCTCAAGGACTACCTGCGCGCGGAGCGCGACGTGCTGCGCGAGCTCACGCCCGCGGTGCCCATCACCACGAACTTCATGGTGATGGGCGGCACCAAGGGCATGAACTACACGGACTGGGCCGCCGAGATCGACTTCGTCTCCAACGACCACTACGTGGTGCCGGGCCCGCAGGACCGGGACGAGCTGTCCTTCTCCGCCAACCTCGTCAGCGGGATCACCGGCGGCCGTCCGTGGTTCCTCATGGAGCACTCGACCAGTGCCGTCAACTGGCAGCCCGTCAACGTGGCCAAGCGGCCCGGCGACCTCGCCCGCGACTCGCTCGTCCATGTGGCGCACGGCGCCGACGCGGTGTGCTTCTTCCAGTGGCGCCAGTCGGCGGCCGGTGCCGAGAAGTACCACTCGGCGATGCTCCCGCACGCCGGTGCCGACAGCGAGGTCTTCCGTGCCGTGACCGGCCTCGGGCAGACCCTCGACGCGCTGGCCCCGGTCGCCGGGACCCACCGCGAGCCGGCCCGGGTCGGCATCGTCTTCGACTGGGACTCCTGGTGGGCGAGCGAGCAGGACTCCCACCCGACCTCCCTCCTCGACTACCGGCAGGAGGCGCTGAACTGGTACTCCGCCCTCCTGGCCCTCGGCGTCCGCGCCGACGTCGTCACCCCGCACGCCGAACTGGACCGGTACGAGGTCCTGATCGCGCCGGTGCTGCACGTCGTCCCGGCGCCGCTGGCCAAGGAACTCACCCGGTACGTGGAGAACGGCGGCCACCTGGTCACGACGTACTTCTCCGGCGTCGTCGACGAGAACGACCACATCTGGCTCGGCGGCTACCCGGGTGCCCTGCGTGAGCTGCTCGGCATCCGCATCGAGGAGTTCGGCCCACTGCTCGGCACGGACACGGTCGAGGTCGGTGTGAACGGCGTGAGCGGTGGGGCGACCGGTACCGTGTGGACCGACCGGATCACGGTCACCGACCCCGCGGTGGAGGTGCTGGCCCACTACCGCAGCGGCACGTACGCCGACCGGCCCGCGGTCACCCGCCGTACGGTGGGCCAGGGTTCGGCCGCGTACATCTCCACCCGGCTCGGCGCCGACGGCCTCACCGGCCTGCTGCCGGAGCTGCTCGCGCCCGCCGGTGTCGGCAGTGAACTGCCGGACGCGGCACGCGGGAGCGTCGAGCTGATCGTGCGGCGCGGCGACGGCAGCCGCTATCTCTTCCTGGTCAACCGGACCGACGAGACGGTGGCGCTGCCCGGGATCGCCGGGGAGCCGCTGGTCGGCCGGACGGACGACGAGGGCACCGTCGTCCTCTCCCCCAGGGACGTCGCCGTGCTGCGACAGCCCGCCCCCTGACACCCGCGGTCACCCGGCATCGCGCCGGTTCGAGGGTTCCGCCGCCGTGTCCCCACGTGGGGGCACGGCGGTCCTCGTGGAAGGCCGACACGAGTGGGGACGTCCGGGTCCGGGTCGCGTCGTGCGGTGCCGGCGGCGGCGGCGTCAGTTTCCCCGGCCCGGGGCATCCGGCCGGCGCCGCACCCACCCGTACAGCGCCACCGAACACACCGCGGCGAACCCGCACCAGGTCGAAACGAACTCCAGCTCCCACAGCGCCCAGCAGATCAGCGCGCCCGCGCCGACCAGCAGCCCGAGCAGTCGCAGCAGCCGGTCGCCGGAGAGCAGCAGCGAGCCGACGGTGGCCAGGAGGTAGCCGCTGACGAGCAGTTCCGGGTGGGCCAGGTCGACCACGTAGCCGAGCGTGTGGCCGCGGATCTCGGCCCGCACCGGACGGGTCGCGAGCGCGAACGTGAGGGCGGCGGCGGTGACGACGCCGATCACGAGGGGGATCGTGAGCCGGCGGCGGGCGTGCCGGGGCGCCGCGCACAACACGCCCGCCGACACCCACACGGGCAGCAGCGGAAGGGCGATGGCCGCCCAGGCGACGGTGGCGGGGCCCGTTCCCCCACCGGAGTGCCAGACCAGGGACTCGACGATCTGGTGGGCTCCCAGCAGCAGCGGCAGCGCGGCCAACGGTAGGTCCCGGGCCCGCCGCGCACGCGTCACACAGGCCACTCCCACAGCGGCGATACCGGCACCGGCTGCCAGGTCGGCCGTCGCACTCCAACACATCGCGTCACCATGGGGTCGGCCTTCACGGTATTCCGGATCTACGGTGCCCCACGCTACGGCTCCCGCGGCCGTTGCCCGGCATGGACACGGCCGCCGCGGTCGATGTCCGTGCGGTAAGCGCGCCGTGCGGGGCGCCCGCACCGCGGCTCGCGGGCCGGCCGACCCGCCGGAATACGGGCCGGCGTACCGGCCTCGTGGGGTCCGTCGCCCAGAACCGGCCGGGCCGGTGCGGTGCGCGACACCCGGGTGGGCCGCGTGCCGGGTCGGCCCCTGGCATCCTGCATCCATGCCGACGCCCATGCAGCCACGCTCGTCCGCCGAAGCCTCCTCTCCCCCGCTCAACGGCACGCGCATACAGGCGCGTTCGGTGAGTCAGCAGGTGCGCGGGGCGGGCCGTGTCCTGGATGACGTGTCCCTCGACCTCGCCCCCGGACGGCTCACCGTCATCGCCGGCAGCAGCGGGGCGGGCAAGACCGTCCTCCTGCAGACGCTGGCCGGGCTGCGCGCCCCGACCGAGGGGGCGGTCCTGCACGACGGAGCCCAACCCGGTTCACCCGGGCCGGAGTTCGGGTTCGTACCGCAGGAGGACATCATCCACCGCGAGCTGCCGCTGCACCGGACGCTGGTGTACGCGGCGGGGCTGCAGATGCCCGCGGGCACGCCCGCCGAGGCGGTCACCGCACGCGTGGACCGGGTCCTGGAGACGCTCGGCCTCTCCGCTCGGGCCTCGACGCCCGTACGCGCGCTCAGTGGCGGAGAGCGCAAACGAGCCTGTATCGCGGCCGAGTTACTCACCCGGCCGCGGGCGCTGTTCCTCGACGAGCCCACCTCCGGGCTCGACCCGGTGACCGGGGCCGCTCTGCTGCGGACCCTGAGCGCACTGGCCGAGGAGGGCACCACCGTCGTGCTCACCACGCACACCCTCGCCGATCTGCTCCGCGGTGACCAGGTCGTGTTCCTCTCGCCCGGCGGCGAGGTGGCGTACGCAGGTGAACCGGGCGCGCTGCGCGGTGCGTTCGGGGTCGGCACGGTCGAGGAGGTCTACGGGGCGGTGGCGGGCGGGGCGCGCGCCGAGCGGGCCGTCCCCGCGGGCGTCGGAAAGACCGCCCCACCGGACGCCGGGCGGACCGGTGCCCCACCGTCTCCCGTACGTCCGCGGCGCGTCGGCGCCGTGCGGCAGTGGTCACTGCTCACCCGCCGTGGTACCGCGCTGCTCCTGCACAACCGTCTGTCGGCCGCGGTCCTGGCAGGTTCGCCGGTGATGATCGTGGCGATGTTCGCGGTGCTGTTCCGCGCGGGCGCGTTCGATCCCGCGGCGCCGGATCCCGGGTCGACAGCGATGATCATGTTCTGGATCGCCTTCGGCGCGTTCTTCTTCGGGCTGACCTACGGACTGCTGCAGATCTGCGCCGAGTTGCCCGTGCTGCGTCGCGAGTGGCTGGCCGGCCTGCGGATCGGCCCGTACCTCGCGTCGAAGCTGACCACGATGCTGCCGGTGCTCGCGCTCGCGGACGCGCTGCTGCTGGTGGTGCTGCGGGCGCTGGACCGACTGCCCGCGACGGGGTGGACGACGTACGGGTCCCTGTTCGTGTCGAGCGTGCTGGCCTCGGCCGCCGCGCTGGCGCTGGGGCTGCTCGCCTCGGCCGCGGTGACGGAGCCGGCGCAGGCGACGCTAATGCTGCCGCTGCTCTGCTTCCCGCAGGTGCTGTTCTCCGGGGCGTTCGTGCCGGTGCCGCGGATGACGGGGGCCGGGGAGGCGATCAGCTGGGCGATGACCAACCGGTGGGCGTTCGAGGCGCTGGGCAGCGGGGTCGGCCTGGAGTCGCTGTGGCGCGCGGGTGCCTCACCGCTGGGCCGTCCGCTGCTGGAGTCGTACGGGGACTCGTTCGGTCATCCGGCCGCCCGGGGCTGGCTGGTCCTGGCGGGGTTCGCGGTGCTGTTCCTGGTGGTGACGTGGGCGGTCCTGGTCCGCAAGTGCCGGGAGGGCGTGGTGCGCAGCCGGGCGGGGCGTTGACCGATCGCCAGTCGTCAGGAGGCGCGCCGGGCGCCCGCATGTCTCGGCCCACGCGCCGTTTCCGGCCACGCGGACCATCGGTACAGCCGTCGGCGCTGAGATCGATCATGGCCGGCCGGACCGGCGATCAGTACGAGAGCAGGGATTCGCTGGAAGATCGTCGATCACGGGCGCGGCCCCGCTGCGGTCCGGGCCGCGCCGGTGGCGTTCTTGACCGATGATCAGGCCGAGGAGTAGCGGAAGTTCGCCGAGGAGCCGACGATCGTGGACGTCCCGGATCTTCCCTGCGTGCTCGTACGCCGTCTTCAGCGACTGTTCCTTCGGCGGCTCGTACCCGAGACGTGAGCGACAGGGTATGTCCGGCTTCACCGCGGGGGCCGGGGACACCGTCAGCGAGGCGGGGTGACGAGCCCCATCTCATAGGCCGTGATGACGAGTTGGACCCGGTCCCGGGCGCCCAGTTTGGTGAGCAGGCGTGACACGTGCGACTTGGCGGTGGCCACCGTGATGAAGAGGTCCTCGGCGATCTCGGTGTTCGACCGGCCACGTCCGACCAGGGTCAGCACCTCCCGTTCCCGCTCGGTGATGCCCTCGACCGGCCGGGGGGAGCGCTCGGGGGCCGGCGCGGGACGCCCTCTGAAGTCCGCGATCAGACGGCGCGTCACGCCCGGCGCGATCAGTGCGTCGCCGGCGGCGACCACGCGGATCGCCGCGAGGATGTCGTCCAGCGCCATGTCCTTGACCACGAACCCGCTCGCGCCGGCCCGGAGCGCGCCGTAGACGTGGGCGTCCTCGTCGAAGGTGGTCAGGACGAGGACGCGTGCGGTTGCCGGACCGGCCGTGATCAGGCGGGTGGCCTCGATCCCGTCCATGCCGGGCATCCGGATGTCCATGACCACGACGTCGGGGCTGGTGTCGCTCACCAGTCGGACGGCCTCGGCGCCGGTGGCGGCTTCACCGACGACCTCCAGGTCGGGGTGATCGGCCATGAGCACGCGCAGGCCGGACCGGACCAACGGCTGGTCGTCGGCGAGCACCACCCGGACGGTCATCGGGCCTCCATCGGAACTGCGACGGGTGCGGGCAGCGGCAGCCGGGCCGTCACCCGGAAGCCGCCCTCGGGGCGCGGTCCGGCGCTGAGCCGGCCGCCCAGCAGACCGACGCGCTCCCGCATCCCGATGATGCCGAAGCCCTGGGCCGAGCCCTTCCCGGTGGCGCCGCGCCCGTCGTCGACGATCTCCACGGACAGCTCCTCGTCTCCGTAGCCGATGGCCACCCGGCAACGCCCGATGCCCGCGTGCCGGACCACGTTGGTCAGCGCCTCCTGCACGATGCGGTAGACGGACAGGTCGATGTCGGCCGGCACGAGACGTTGCTCCCCGCTGAAGCACAGGTCGACGCGTACCCCCGCGCCCGCGGTCGCCGCCGCCAGCCGTTCGACGTCCGCCAGCCCCGGCGAGGGTGCGAGCGGTGACCGCTCCGAGACGGTCACGCCCCGATCCGCCTGACGGAGTGACACCAGCGTGCGCCGAAGGCCCGACAGAGTCTCTCTGCTGGTGGCTTCGATGGCGCGCAGGGCCTCCCGCGCCTCCGCCGGCTGGGTCTGGATGACCCGGCCGCCCACACCGGCCTGAATGGCGATGATGCCGATGCTGTGCGCGACCATGTCGTGCAACTCCCGTGCGATCCGCAGCCGTTCGGCGGTCACGGCCTCGGCCACCTCTTGGGAACGTAGCACCACCGCGTGCTCGCGGCGCTCGCGGCTCAGCTGACCGGCCATGCAGGACGCGGCCATCGCCAGAAGCGCGATCACCTCGTTGACGGCCAGGCCGTCCCCGTGCGTGAAGACGCCGATCACCAGGAACTGCACGGCGAAGGACACGGCCACCGCGACGATCGAAGCGCGCCGTACGCAGGTGGCGACGATGAAACCCAGCACGAGGTCCACCGCGAGGTACGACAGGAACTGGCCCTGGTACGACGCCGTCAGGCTCACCGGGCCGGGACTCGGAGGACCCACCACCACGGCAGTGGATCCGAAGAGGGCCATGGCCAGAGCCGACAGCGGCATCCGTCGCACCACGCCGGCGAGCAGGCTCACAGCCAGCAGTGCCCCGACGCCATGGACGGTGCCCGACGCCCGCGGCGCACCCCCCACCAGCAGACCCACCACGAGGAGGTAGGAGACACCCCCCGCCCAGGCCACGGCCTTGGTTCTCGTCATCGGCGGCCTTCCCTCCCGGGAACAACACCATGATGCGCGACGCGCGCAGGCGACAAAGTGGCCGTCATGGGGTTCACGCCGCGAGACTAACCGGCCACCGCCGGCACGGCATCAGCCCGGGGACGTACGCCCGCGGGCCAACCCAGCCGCACGATTGCCGCCCACGGCCCCATGTCCGGACACGGGTCCTCTCGGCAGTGTGGGTTCCGTGATCGAAGTCAGTGAACTCACCAAGCGCTACGGCGGCAGGACGGCCGTCGACCATCTGTCCTTCACCGTGCGTCCGGGCCAGGTCACCGGATTCCTCGGCCCCAACGGCGCCGGCAAGTCCACCACCCTGCGGATGATCCTCGGCCTGGACGCGCCCACCACCGGCACCGCCACCGTCAGCGGTGTCCCCTTCCACCGCCACCCGCGCGGACTGCGGCACGTCGGCGCCCTCCTCGACGCCGTACAGATCCACGGCGGACGCAGCGCCGCCGCCCACCTGTCCGCTCTGGCCCGCAGCAACGGCATCCCGCGGCGCCGGGTGGACGAGGTGCTTCAGGAGGTGGGGCTGGCCGAGGTGGCGAACCGCCGCATCGGCGAATACTCCCTCGGCATGAAGCAGCGCCTCGGTATCGCCACCGCCCTGCTCGGCGACCCGCCCGTGCTCATGTTCGACGAGCCGATCAATGGCATGGACCCGGAGGGCGTGCTCTGGGTACGCCGGCTCTTCCGGCGCCTGGCCGCCGAGGGGCGCACAGTCTTCCTCTCCAGCCACCTGATGTCGGAGATGGAGAACACCGCCGACCAGCTGGTCGTCATCGGTCGGGGCTGCCTCATCGCCGCCGAGCCGCTGCGGGACTTCGCGGCCCGTAGTACCCGTAGCAGCGTTGTGGTGGGGACGCCGCAGGCCGCCGAGCTGGCAGCGGTGCTGACGGCTGCGGGCGCCTCGGTCGAGCCGGAGGGCTCGGCGGGCGCCGAGAAACTCGCCGTGACCGGGCTTCCGGCGGGCCGGATCGGGGCGCTCGCCTTCGACAACCGCATCCGGCTGGACGAACTGACCACCCGCACCGCCTCACTGGAGGCGGCCTTCATGGAACTCACCGCCGACAGCGTCGAATACCCGGCAGGAGAGCCCCGATGACCGCACTCGTCTCCCTCTCCCTGGCCACCGACGCCGCCGGGCCGCCCGCCCGCTTCCGCGACCTGCTCGCCTCCGAGTGGATCAAGATGCGGTCCCTGCGCTCCACCCCGTGGACGATCGCCCTTACCGTCCTGTTCGTCGTCGGCTCCACAGCAGTAGCCACACTGGCGGACGAGGCCGCGCCCTCCGGCCCCCCTGACTTCCTGCCCTACGACGCCTATCCGCCGGCGGGCTACTGGACGCTGATCCTCGTCGCCGCCGGCATGGGCGCCCTCACCGTCGTGAGCGAGTACAGCAGCGGGCTGATCCGCACCACCACCGTGGCCGTCCCCGCCCGCGGCGCCGTCGTACTGGCCAAGGCGGCCGTCACCGCCGCGCTGTGGACCGCGGTCGGCACGGCCACCTCCACCGGTTCCTTCCTGGTCTCCCAGGCCATCCTGGACGGGCACCATGCCGGCGTTCCGATCACCCACCCCGGGGTGTTCCGGGCGCTGGTGGCATCCGCGTTGCTGGCTCCGGGCTGCGCCCTGGTCGGTCTGAGCCTCGGCGTCCTGATCCGGCATGCCGCCGGGACCACGGTCACCAGCATCTTCATCCTGCTGTTGCTCCCCACCATGTTCTCGGAACGCAACCGCTGGTCGGCAGACGTCAAACACGCGCTGGTGTCGGCCGCCTGGAATCGCCTGGTCCAATCCTGGGCGCCGGATCCCGGATCCCTGGGCTACACCGCCACGGTCCCCGGCTCCTGGACCGTGTACACGCTCTGGCCGCTGATCACGCTCGCACTCGCCGTGCTCGTCGTGAGGCGCCGCGACGTGTGAGTGTGCCTCCAGGAGCACGCGAGATCGGCGTCCCTCCACAACCCGGCAGGACGTCCACGATCCGCCAACTCGTCCTCCAGGCCCCGCGCCCCGGCCCCCGTCATCGCGAAGTCCCTCGGTGCCAGACAAGACCGCCACACAGCTGGTCACCGAAGCCGGCAGCATCTGGAGGCGATACGCCCCCGGCGGCCACAGTCGGTGATCACTACAGGTCTCCGGTCACACCCGTCTCCACGAAAGTGACGACGCAACGACGGACGTCATCAAGGAACCGCGGCAGGTCGTCGGCAACCTTGTCGAACTGCGCATCCTCCAGGGAGGCAGACCGAGACCGGTGGATCGCACCGCCCCAGTCGGCGACGTAGAGGACGCCCCCACCATTCGAAGCGATCACCATCCCCAGCGGGTCATCAGCTTCCGGAACGAAGACCGGCCCCTCCTCCGCGAGCCTGCGCAGGACATCGCGCGCCGGGTGGACGAAGCAGCCGTTGCCCACGTCAGGCAACACGACCTCCCTGATCGACTCGTAGAACGTCAGCAGATCCTCGAATCCCAGAACCTCCCGGCCGTAGTCGCGGGCAGACCGAAGATCCTCTTCGCCGGCGGCCCGGACTTCGTTCGCGCCCGGCTCGTAGCCGTACGTCTCCTCGAAGTTCGACATCATGGAGTTCACCGCGCCCGTGATCTCGTCGCGCCCCCGTGACAGCCATGCAGCCGAGTACGAGAGCTGATTGGCCCGGATGATGCCACCGTCGCCTTCGGCGCGAGTTCGTCCCCGCAATCCGCGGTCGGCACGGAGTGACGGCGACCCGCATCCGTCCGGGAATACGCGATACCTCACCATGCGAGCCCACCAGTCCCAGGGCCGGTTTCTCAACAGCCCACCCGCGCCGCCAGCCCCGCCGCTCCCGGTATCCGGTCACGGTAGGTCCGGGTCACGAACGTCAGGAACGTCTCGATGTCCCGGGGCTGCGAGGAGACGCCCAGGGAGATGCGTACGGCCCCCGCCGTGGGCAGGCGCAGCAGTTCCAGGTAGTCCTCCAGTGAGCCGACCTGGCTGCGCGCCGCCGAGCGCAGCAGGCGCAGCGGGAGGGAGAACGCCGCTTCGCCGGCGCCCGGGTTGCAGAAGCACCCGGTGCGCAGTGAGATGCCCCGGGCGGCGCTGTCACGGGTGACGATCCGTTCGTCGACGATCCGGCCGTCGGCTCCGAGCAGGTTCAGCGCGACGGTGCCGCCACGGGCCGCCCCGGCCTGTTCGGGACCGTAGATCCTGACCATCGGGGAGCCGTCGCTGTGGCGTAACGCCCGCAGTCCGTCGAGCAGTCGGCCGGTCAGCTCGGCGACGTGGGCGTGCACCCGGTCCATGCCGAGGCGCTCGATCCACCGGAGGCCCGCGGTGACGTCCGGGATGGACAGGAAGTTCACCGTGCCGTCCTCGAAGGCCGCTTCGTCGTCGGCGAGGACGTGCCACTGGGCCTGGGCGCTGACCGCGAAGATGGTGCCGCCGGAGAACCAGGGGCGGCGCAGCTTGGCGAGGGCCGCCCGGCGGGCTATCAGACTGCCGATACCGGTGGGGTGACCGAAGACCTTGTACCAGCTGACCACGGTGAAGTCCGGGTGGAACCGGCTCAGGTCGAGGGGGCTGGCCGGTACGAACGCGGCCGCGTCGAGCAGGACGTCGTAGCCGTGCTCCTGGGCCTTGGCGATCCATTCGAGCGGATGCCGGACCCCGGTGAAGTTGCTCTGCGCCGGGTAGGCCAGCAGCCCGCGCGCGCCCGATGCGCCCCGCCCGCGCGCCGGACCGGGCCGTCGGCGCCGTACGGAGAGCGCTTGGCGCAGCCGTTCCTCGTCGATCCGCAGGCCGGGCCCGCTCACCGGTACGTATGCCGTCGCGGCGCCGCCCGCCCGCGCGTACTCCCGCAGTCCGTTCACCGAGTTGTGGTTGTCGAGCGACATGACGAGCCTGCTGCCGCGCCTGAACGGATAGGCCTCGCCGACCAGGCGCAGGGCGCCCGTCGCGTTGGGCGTGAAGATCACGGCGTACTCGGCGGGATCGGCGTTGAAGTGTGCGAGGACGGCCCCGCGGGCCTCCGCCAACAGCAGCCCCGAGGCACGGGAGGCCGGGCTCTCGGAGTGCGGGTTGCCGAACACCCCGCCGGTGATGCGCTCCGCGCTCGCGGTGACCAGCGACCTCGGCGGAAGACCCGCGCCCGTGTGGTCGAGGTAGGTATGGCCGCCCTCGTCGAGGTAGCCGAACTCGCGCGTCCGCAGTTCCGCGAACCCGTCGTCCCCGTCGTCCCCGGTGCCCGCGGCGCCCCCGCCGACGCGTTCGTCGCTCCGTGCCCTGTCCATGAGTCCCGTTGCTAAGAGCCTCAGCGGCTCTCAGCATTCCGGGCATTTCGGCCCGGGAGGTCCGTCTCGTCACCAAAGCGTGAGGGCTTCGGCGTGAGTACGGTCTCTCGCTTCCTCCTGCCGCTGGTGCGGCAGGGTTGCGCCACCTGCCCGCCCCGCGCTCGCCTTGCGGCGGGTGCGGGTGGCGCGGGTCTTCTGGTCGGCTCCACGAGGCTTCGACACCACCTCGGTGGTGTCCTGCTCTCCAGCCACTCCGGTACCAGTCAGGCAGGCTGCCGCGAGAGCGGCGAGGTTGAGTGCGGCGTTGTCGTCCCGGTCGATGACCAGGCCGCAGGTGTCGCATTCGTAGGTCCGGACGTGCAGCGGCAGCTTGGCTTTCACCGCGCCGCACCCGGAACAGGTCTTCGAGGAGGGGTACCAGCGGTCCGCGGCCACGAGGTGGGTGGTGTGGCGCTGGCGGGTCTTGTAGGTGAGCTGGCGTCGGATCTCTGCGAATCCGGCGTCGGCGATCCTGCGCGCGAGGCGCCGGTTGCGAAGCATCCCGGCGACGTTCAGGTCCTCGATCACGACCGTGCCGTACTCGGCCGCAACGCTCGTGGTGAGCTTGTGCAGGGCGTCCGCGCGGAGGTTCGCCACCCGGTGGTGCACGCGGTTGCGGGCGGCGTTGGCCTTCTCCCACCGCTTCGACGGCTTCTGTCCGGTGCGCCGGTCGGGGCCCTGGCGGCGGGAGACGATGCGAGAGGCGCGGCGCAGCTGCTTGCGTGCCCGGTCGTAGTGTCCGGGGTTCGCGACGGTGCGGATCTCACCCGTCGAGTCGGCCATGACCGCGAGGGTCTTCACGCCGAGGTCGATGCCGACCGCCACGTCCGGCCGCGCCACACGTTCGAGGTCGCGCTTGACCTCGGCCTGGAAGGCGACGTACCAGCGTCCGCGCTCGTGCCGCACGGTCGCGGACAGGATCCGGGCCGTCCCGGCCTCAACGCGCGCGAGGAGCTTCACCGTGGGCTCGTGGGTACGGATCGTGCCCAGCCTCGGCAGCGTCACGTGCCGGCCGCCCGTGTCCACGCGGATCGCGCCGGTCGTGAACCGGCAGGAAAGACGGGCCTTCCGCTTCGACTTGAAGCGGGGCGTACCCATCCGCTTGCCGTGCCGCTTGCCCTGCTTGGACTTGGTGTAGTTGTCGAACGCCGCCGCAGCGTTGGCGAGGCCGGTGTTGTACGCCTCTTTGGAGTTCTCCTCCCACCAGGCGGCGAACCTGGGGTCGGCGTGCTTGGTCTCGTTGAACGCCTTCCTCAGTGCGGGCAGCGACCACGGCCGCCACTGCGTCAGCCCGGCCTCGGCGATGCCGTAGGACTCCTCCGCGCGGCGCTGCCACCACGACGCGGTCACCCAACCGACAGCCCAGTTGTACGCGGCACGCGCCGCGCCGCAGTGCGAGCGCAGCGCGTGCTCCTGAGTCGTGTTCGGGTCCAGGGCGAACCGGAACGCCTGAACCTGGAACCCGGGCTGTGGCTGGAATTTCTTCACTCGGCAGCCTCGCCGGTCGCCACGGCCACCGCGCGGGCGGCCCGGTTCTTCGCCGCCCGCCGCCCGTACAGGAGGGCACACATCGAG
The DNA here is from genome assembly GCF_012273515.2 of Streptomyces sp. RPA4-2. Lineage (NCBI taxonomy): Bacteria > Bacillati > Actinomycetota > Actinomycetes > Kitasatosporales > Streptomycetaceae > Streptomyces > Streptomyces sp. RPA4-2. Next base: position 8,308,678 of record NZ_CP050975.2, on the reverse strand, counting down.
GTCAGCACCTCGGTGATGTCGCGCACCAGGTCATCGGCGGTCTCGGTGGGGTCGAGGACAACCAGGCGCCGCCCGGAGGCGGACAGGACGGCTTCGAGATGCTCGACGCCGAACCGGGCTAGCCGGTCCCGGTGCTCGACCACGATCACCGCGGCCCGCGGGTCGGACAGCAGGCGGTGCAACTTGCGCCGACGCCCGTTCAGCCCCGAGCCGACCTCGGTCACGACCTCCGCAACCGGCAGGCCGAGCCCGGTAGCCCCCTGGACCACGCGGGCCACCTGCCGGTCAAGATCCGGCTTCTGGTCCGCCGACGAAACCCGGCAGTACGCCACGACACGGCCGGACGTCTCCGGGGCGGGCTCGTCGACCAACCACGTACCAGACGGCGTCTGGCGCACCGGGACCGGCATGCGGCCCTCTTTCGCCCACGTCCACGCGGTCTGGTAGTGCACACCGTTGCGCGCCGCCCATTCGGAAAGCTTCACGCGATCAAGATAACAGATGAGAAAAGCTGAGATTTACTGATGGATCATGCAACAGTTGAAAGCCCATCACGTACGGACCGTTCCCGAGTCCCCGGGTCCGGCCCTTCATGAAGCTTCAACAAAGGTATCGCTACAGGTGCGTTCTCCCCTGTGCCGCGGCGACGAAGGGTGATTGGGTGGACCCGGCCACATGTGTCGATCCGCAGGAGAACCTCACCACCATGAGCAGCGCATACACATACGAATACAAGGTCGTCACCTTCCGTGAATCGCTCATCGGCGACGCGCTGGACAGTGACAAGCTGGAGAAGGTGCTGAACAAGCACGCCGAGGACGGCTGGGCGCTGAAGGCGATCACGTCCGCGGACGTCAAGGGCCGCATTGGTCCGGGCGCCGTCGAGGGGCTTCTCCTCACCCTCGAGCGACCTCGCGCATAAGTCCGTTTACGTCTCTTTGTGCCCGCTTGTGACCTCGTTGGAGTGCGCGGGACGCCGAGGCGGGGGATGCTGTTACTGATGGGACAGCGGATCCGCGAGTGCACTGACGCCGCCGGAGGCCTTCCGGACCGGAGGGCCCCTGTCGGCTGTGCGGATACCGGAGGCGAGCTGCAGGCCGCGGACATCCCCACGGGCACTCGTGCCCGACCGCAGCCGGCCAGTGATGTCAGGACGGTGCGGCGATGATGAGCGACAGGACACTCGACCGTGGGGTCGTCTCCAGTCATACGGTGTTCGGCGCGCCGTGCTGGGTCAGTCTGACCACACGTGATCTGCGCGCCGCGGAGGATTTCTACCACGCCGTACTGGGCTGGGAGTGGCATTCGGGCACGCTGGGTGATCAGTACCGGTTCGCCCGCGTCAACGGGGTGCCCGTCGCCGGTGTCTCGGGGATGTCCGGGATCGGCGCGAAGATGGCCACCTGGACCGCCTACTTCGCGGTGGCCTCGGCGGACGAGACCGTGTCACGCAGCCAGGAACGCGGCGGCACGACCGCGGTGGGGCCCATCTCCTTCCCGCCGGGGCGGGCCGCGCTGCTGGCCGACCGCGACGGAGCGGTCTTCGGTATCTGGGAAGGTCAGCTGGTGGCCGGCTGGGAGGCGTGGCGCCGGGCGGCCCCGGTCTTCGTACGACTGCACACCCGTGACGCCTTCGACGCCGCCATCTTCTACGCGGAGGTCCTCCAGTGGGCTTCCTCCGATCCCGCTTCCTGCCAGGTCGACTACGAGGACAACGAGGTCGTGCTGCGCAGTCAGGGCGACGTCGTGGCCCGGATCCACTCGGGCGCGGTCGGGGCGGCACCCGACCCCACGATCAGGCCCCACTGGCGGGTCCACTTCACGGTCGACGACGTGGAGGCCTGCGCCCGCGCCGCGCGCGCCCACGGGGGCACGGCCCACCAGCAGGGGGCCGGCTCCACGGAGGCGATCCTCAGCGACCCCGACGGGGCGCACTTCAGCGTGAGCTGCCACGACGCCCAATAGGCGCGGGGCGCCTGCCGTCGGCGTTCATGACCCGGGGCGGCGCGATTAGGGGCGGCGCGATCGAGGCGGCGGGGATCGTGGGCACGTTGGTAGCAACCCGCCCTCGCCAGCACTCCGCACCCAGCCGGGCTGCACCCGACTTGCGCCTACCCGGCCGGCATCTGGGCGCCGGGCACGGTGGGGCCACGGAGTTCGACGCGCCGACGCTTCCGGGAACGGGGGACGGTTCCTGAGCCCCGTCCGCCCCGTCCACTCCGTGCGCGGCGCGCTCACGCACAGCCGGTGCGCACACGCTCGCTGACAGCCGGTGCGCGGCGTGCTCACGCACCGCCCCGGCCCCGGTCCGATACGCGGCGTGCTCACGCAGTTCGGGGCGCCGCGCGCTCGCGCGCCGCGCCCCGAACGCCCAAGCCCGGCACGGCCCCGCGCCCCGCCCCCGTGGGCAGGGCGGGGCAGCCCGGGAGCGTCGCTCAGGGAAGCGGTTCGGCGGTGGGTGACACGGGCGACTGGTAGCCGCCGCTGGCCAGCATCCGCACCTCTCCCGCCGAGCTGATCTCGGCGCGGAGTATGCCGGTGGGATCGGAGTACACCGGGTTTCCGCCCGGCCCTAGGGTGGCGGTGCGTTCGACGACCACCTCGTCCGTGATGACGCCGACACCTGATTCCTGGTGGGTGAAGCTCAACCGGTAGCGGTCCGGGGTTTGCATCGTGACCTCCCGCGCCCGAGATACAAATGCGGGCAAATGACTTCCCTCCATGATGCGGCCAGATGGTCCCGCCAGCACCACGCGCCGGAGGTCGCGGCCGTGCGGCCCCTATCGGGGCACCCTCACACCTGCGACGTCTCTCGCCTCGGGGCGCCCGGCAGTGTAGACATAGGCACATGGTCCGACTATTGGGTCGATCCCGGACTCGGTCGACCCCTCGCCCCAAAGGGCCGCGCGAGCGGACCGGGCGCGCGGCGATCCTGAGGTCGGCGCTGAGCGGACGCAGCGTCGCGGGCCAGGTGTTCCTCCTGCAAGTCGTGATCGTGCTGCTGCTGGTCGTCTCCGCGGTGGTGGCGCTGGTGCTGCAGGTACGGCACGACAGCACGCAGGAGGCCCGCAACCGCTCACTGGCCGTCGCCGAGACCTTCGCCAACTCGCCCGGCACCCGCGAGGCACTGAGCAGCGCCGACCCCACCGCGGCACTGCAGACGCGGGCCGAGGCCGCCCGCAGGGCGTCCGGTGTGGACTTCATCGTCGTGATGAACACCGACGGGATCCGCTACACGCACCCCAAGCCGGACCGGATCGGCAAGAACTTCGTCGGGAACATCTCCCCCGCCCAGCAGGGCCGCACCAGCGTCGAGGAGATCAACGGCACCATCGGACAGCTGGTGCAGGCCGTGGTTCCCGTCAAGGAACCCGACGGCAAGGTCGTGGGGCTGGTGTCGGCCGGCATCACGACGGCGAACATGGGCGGTGTCGCCAACCGGCAGCTGCCCATCGTCCTGGCCGCCGCGGCCGCGGCGCTGGCCCTGGCCACCGCGGGGACGGCCCTCGTGAGCAGACGGCTGCTGCGTCAGACCCGTGGCCTCGGCCCGTACGAGATGACCCGGATGTACGAGCACCACGACGCGGTGCTGCACGCCGTCCGGGAGGGAGTGATCATCGCCGGCGGAGAGGGCCGGCTGCTGCTCGCCAACGACGAGGCGCAGCGCCTCCTGGATCTGCCCCACGACGCCGAGGGACGGCATGTCCTCGACCTCGGCCTCGACCCGGACACCGCCGCCCTGCTGTCGTCGGGACGCGTCGTCACGGACGAGGTGCACCTCGTCGGGGACCGGCTGCTGGCCATCAACCAGCGGCCCACGGACCTCCAGGGCGGCCCGCCCGGCAGCGTCGCGACACTGCGCGACTCGACCGAGCTGCGCGCGCTGTCCGGCCGGGCCGAGGTGGCACGGGAGCGGCTGAAGCTGCTGTACGACATCGGGGTCGGCATCGGTACGAGCCTGGACGTGACCCGCACCGCCGAGGCACTGGCCGAGGTGGCCGTCCCACGGTTCGCGGACTTCGTCACGGTGGACCTGGCCGACTCGGTGCTGCACGGTGAGGATCCGGAGTCGGGCACCGACGTGCGCCGTACGGCGTTCAGCGGCATCCGCGACAACGCTCCCCTGTACCCGGTGGGCGAGCACATCCGGTTCGTCGCCACCTCACCCCAGGCCCACAGCCTCCGCACCGGTGAGGCCGTCGTCGAGCCCGAGCTGGACGAGGCCCCCGGCTGGCTCGCCCAGGACCTCCGGCGCACCACCAAGGTCGTGGAGTACGGCATCCACTCGCTGATCACCGTTCCGCTGCGGGTGGGCCCGCTGGCGATGGGCGTGGTCAACTTCTGGCGTTCCGAGAAGCCGGAGCCGTTCGACGAGGAGGAGCTCGCCCTCGCCGAGGAACTGGTCGCACGTGCCGCCGTCTCCATCGACAACGCGCGCCGCTACACCCGCGAGCACAACATGGCCGTGACACTCCAGCGCAGTCTGCTGCCGCGCAGTCTGCCCGCGCAGAGCGCCCTGGACATCGCCTACCGCTATCTCCCGGCGCAGGCCGGGGTGGGCGGCGACTGGTTCGACGTCCTGCCGCTGTCCGGCGCCCGTGTCGCCGTGGTCGTGGGTGACGTCGTGGGCCACGGGCTGCACGCCGCGGCCACGATGGGCCGGCTGCGTACCGCCGTCCACAACTTCTCCTCCCTGGACCTGCCGCCCGACGAGATCCTCGGTCTGCTCGACGAGCTGGTCGCCCGCATCGACCTGGACGAGGCGACGGAGGAGAGCAGCGCCGCGATCACGGGTGCCACCTGCCTGTACGCCATCTACGACCCGGCCTCCCGGCTCTGTACCGTCGCCCGGGCCGGGCACCCGCCGCCTGCGCTGGTCCGGCCCGACGGCAGTGTCGAGTTCCCCGATGTGCCGGCCGGTCCCCCGCTGGGGCTGGGCGGCCTGCCGTTCGACACGGCCGAGCTCAAGCTGGAGGAGGGCAGCCGCCTGGTGCTGTACACGGACGGGCTCGTCGAGGACCGGGACCGGGACATCGACGCCGGCCTGGAGCTGCTGCGCACCACCCTCACCGCGACCGGCCGCCGCTCGCCGGAGGACACCTGCCGGGCCGTGCTCGACGCCCTGCTGCCCGCCCGGCCCAGCGACGACATCGCCCTGATCGTCGCCGACACGCGGGTGCTCGACGCCGACCACATCGCCGAATGGGAGGTCCCGTCCGATCCGGTGGCCGTCGGCGAGATCCGCGCGGCCGTCACCCGGCAGCTCGCGGAGTGGGATCTCGACGAATTGGCGTTCAGCACCGAGCTGATCCTGAGCGAGCTGGTCACCAACGCGCTCCGCTACGGCAGCGGCCCCATCCAGGTCCGCATGCTGCGCGACCACAGCCTGATCTGCGAGGTCTTCGACGGCAGCAGCACCTCGCCCCGGCTGCGCTACGCGGCCGGCACGGACGAGGGCGGGCGCGGCCTGTTCCTGGTGGCCCAGGTCGCCGAACGCTGGGGTACGCGCTATACGCCCGCCGGCAAGGTGATCTGGGCCGAGCAGCCCCTGCCCTGAGCTCGCGACGAGCGGGCGGACGGCCCCCTGGGCGGCCCGTGGTCCGCTCGCACGGCACCACCTGTGGGTCACCGGGGTCCCCCGACGAGACGAATCCGGCGGATCCGGCTCCAATGGAGAGTGACGGCACACCACCGGCACGACAGCGCCGCCGAGCCCGCGTGGTCCTGCGGCGGTGCGATGGAGGTCCGCGATGCCCACTGCTCTGCGGCTGCTGCCCGCCCTCTCCGCCGAACACCGCGAACGGCTGATGACCGTGGCCCAGGAGGTCTCCTTCCCCGCGGACGGAAAGATCTTCGAGGCGGGGGGAACCGCGGACCGTTTCTGGGTGATCCGCTCGGGAACCGTCTCCCTGTACCAGCAGGTTGTCGGGGAGCGGCGCATCTCCGTGGCCACGCTGGGACCGGGCGATCTGCTCGGCTGGTCCTGGCTCTTCCCACCCCACCACTGGGACTTCGGTGCCGAGGCGTTCAGTCCGGTACGCGCCTACGAGTTCGACGCCGGGGAGGTGCTCGGACTCTGCGCGAAGGATCCGGCGCTGGAGCTGTCGCTGACCCGGACGATCGCGGCGATCCTCGCCCACCGGCTCGAAACGACGCGGGCGGCCCTGATCGAGCACTACGCGCGCCATGGAGGCGGCGGCCTGCGCTGAGACGGGATTCCCCCGGGCTGCGGTAGGAATCAGGGGTGAACGAGAACCCGGCCCCCGCGCACCCCGCTTCCACGAACCCCGCCGCCGCTACCGCCATTTCCGCGGACCCCGCCGCCGCCGACGCCGCTTCCGCGGATCCCGCCTCCTTCGAGCTGCTGCCCGGCGCCATCACCTCCCCCGTCGTCCTGCACGTCCCGCACTCGTCGCGGCGCATACCGGTGCCGGTGCGCGCGGGCATCACGCTCGACGATGCGGCGCTGGAACGCGAGTTGGACCACATCACGGACGCGCACACCGCGGAGCTCGCCGGGCAGGCGTCGCGGGCGGCCGGTGTCACTCCGTGGCGGTTCGTCAACCGTCTGTCCCGTCTCGTGGTCGATCCCGAGCGCTTTCCCGACGAGCGGGAGGAGATGCGGGCCGTCGGAATGGGCGCGGTCTACACCCGCACCACGCACGGCGCCCCGCTGCGCCCGGCCGACGCCGACCCGGCGGAGCTGATCGAGCGCTGCTTCCGCCCGTACGCGGAGGCGATGACCGCCGCCGTGGCCGACCGGCTGGCCGTCACCGGGCGGGCCGTGGTGATCGACGTCCACTCGTATCCGACGGCCCGGCTGCCGTACGAACTGCACGGCGGGGGACCGCGTCCACCGGTCTGCCTGGGCACCGACGCCTTCCACACACCCGCCGGGCTGGTGGAGCGGGCGAGGAAGGCGTTCGAGGGCGTCGGGACCGTGGGGATCGACAGCCCGTTCTCCGGCGCCTACGTGCCGCTGCGCTTCCACGGCAAGGATCCACGGGTCACCTCCCTCATGGTGGAGATCCGGCGGGACACGTACATGAGCGAGCCCGGCGGCCCGGCCGGCCCGGGGCTCGGGCGTCTCGCCGCCGCGCTCGGGGCCCTGGTCGACGCCGTATCGAGGTAGTCGTACGGCGGGCCACCCCCTAGGGTCGGGTCGGGGTGAGCAATCGCTTAGCCTTGGGCTCCGGGAGGAGACGGGATCATGCCGGTCGTCGACGCGTGGATGCAGCACCCCACGGTCCGCCACGCCAACCACGAGATGTTCGCGTCGCTCCGCCGCTGGACGGGCATGGAGCTCCTGGAAGAGCCCCTTCCGGTCGAGGTCACCGTGGCGGCGCTGGCCGCGGCCGATGTCGAGATCGGGCTGTCCGCGGCCTGGTACGGGCCGCAGGGCCCGCTCGTGAGCAACGACGAGGTCGCCGACTTCGTCGCCAGGTCCCACGGACGGCTGCGCGGGGTCGCGGGGGTGGATCTGGCGAAGCCGATCACGGCCGTACGTGAACTGCGCCGGGCCGTCGAGGAGCTGGGCTTCGTGGCCCTGCGGATCGTGCCGTGGCTGTGGCAGCTGCCCCCCACCGACCGGCTCTACTATCCGCTGTACGCGGCCTGCGTCGATCTCGGCGTCCCGTTCTGCACCCAGGTCGGGCACACCGGGCCGCTGCGCCCCTCGGAGACCGGCCGGCCCATCCCCTACATCGACCAGGTCGCGCTGGACTTCCCCGAACTCACCATCGTCTGCGGGCACATCGGCTACCCCTGGACCACCGAGATGATCGCGGTCGCCGACAAGCACGCGGGCGTGTACATCGACACCAGCGCCTACACCGCCCGCCGCTACCCGCCCGAACTGGTCGCCTATCTGCGCGGCCGGGGACGGCGCAAGGTCCTCTTCGGCAGCAACTACCCCATGATCACGCCGAGTCGGGCGCTGGAGCACCTCGCCGAACTGGACCTCGACGAGGAGACCACCGAGCTGTTCCTCTCGGGCAACGCCCGGCGCGTCTTCCGCCTCGGCGATCAGTCGTAGATGCTGGAAGCAGGTACACGTTCGACTCCGAGGTGAGGGCAGCCCGCCGATGGCTTTGCAGATCAGCGCCACCAACCCGGAGCACCCCGCGCTCCTGCTCGAACTGCCCTGGCACCTGCCTCTGGAGGAATGGCCCGAGCACCACCTGGTCCCGCTGCCGCGTGGCATCTCACGGCACGTGGTGCGCTACGCGCGCGCCGGAAACGAGGTGGTGGCGGTCAAGGAGCTCGCGGAGCGGCCCGCCCTGCGCGAGTACGAGATGCTGCGCGGCCTGGACCGGCTCGCCATCCCGGCGGTGGACCCGCTCGCCGTGGTCACCGGGCGCACCGACGTCGACGGCGGGCCGCTGGAGTCCGTCCTCATCACCCGGCACCTGGGCGGCTCGATGCCCTACCGGTCGATGTTCGAGACGACCATGCGGCCCGCGACCATGCACCGGCTGATGGACGCGCTGGCGGTGCTTCTGGTGCGGCTGCATCTGGCCGGGTTCGCCTGGGGCGACTGCTCGCTGTCCAACACGCTCTTCCGCCGCGACGCCGGAGCGTACGCGGCGTATCTGGTGGACGCCGAGACCGGCGAGCTGCACCCCCGGCTGAGCGACGGGCAGCGGGAGTACGACCTCGATCTCGCCCGCGTCAACATCAGCGGCGAGCTGCTGGACCTGGAGGCGGCCGGGGCGCTGCACCCCTCCGTCGACCCGATCGATTTCGGCAGGGAGATCTGCGCGCGTTACCGGAGCCTGTGGGAGGAGCTGACCCGGACCTCCGTGTACCCGGCGGGCAAGCACCACTACATCGACCGCCGCATCCGGCGCCTCAACGACCTCGGCTTCGACGTCGCCGAGATGCAGATCGCGCACTCATCGAACGGGGACACGGTCACCTTCGTCCCCAAGGTCGTCGACGCGGGCCACCACCAGCGCCAGTTGCTGCGGCTGACCGGTCTCGACGCGGAGGAGAACCAGGCACGCCGGCTGCTGAACGACCTGGAGAGCTGGATGGCCACCCAGGACGACTACGCCCCGGGCGACGTTTCCGCGAGCCCGTCGCCGCGTCCGGGCGGTGAGTACCCGCGGGCCGCGCGCCCCGAGGTACTCGCCCACCGCTGGGTGCGCGACGTCTTCCGGCCCACCGTCCGCGCCGTACCGCCGGAACTGCGCGGCTCCATGGACCCCGCGGAGATCTATCACGAGCTGCTCGAACACCGTTGGTACCTGTCCGAGCACGCCCAGCACGACATCGGACTGGACACGGCCGTCGAGGACTACGTCACCACCATCCTCCCCAAGGTCCGGGAGTCCCTGCTGCCCCAGCCGGAGGGCCCCGCCGAGCCCGCGTGAGGCGGTTGCAGAGCGAACGCGACCGTTCATACATACGATTGAGCGAGGACCGGTCGTTGCGCGTCGTACGGCGTGCGCGCGGCCGGGACGGCATCGACCTGCTCGGGGTGGGAGACGTATGGCACAGGCCGCCGGTACAGCGCGGACCGTCATTCTGACCGTGGATGACGATCCCGGGGTGTCGCGTGCCGTGGCGCGCGACCTCAGGCGCCGCTACGGCGAGTCGCACCGGATCGTGCGGGCGGAGTCCGGGGACACCGCCCTGGAGGCGCTGCGGGAGCTGAAGCTGCGCGGCGACCAGGTGGCGGTGATCCTGGCCGACTACCGGATGCCGCAGATGAACGGCATCGAGTTCCTGGAGCAGGCGCTCGACGTGTATCCCGGTGCGCGCCGGGTGCTACTGACCGCCTACGCGGACACGAACGCGGCGATCGACGCGATCAACGTGATCGATCTTGACCACTATCTCCTCAAGCCGTGGGACCCGCCGGAGGAGAAGCTCTATCCGGTGCTGGACGATCTGCTGGACGCCTGGCGGGCCAGCGACTTCCGGCCCGTGCCGACCTGCAAGGTGGTCGGGCACCGCTGGTCGGCGCGCTCCTCGGACGTACGGGAGTTCCTGGCCCGCAACCAGGTGCCGTACCGCTGGTACTCGTCGGACACGCCGGAGGGGCAGCGGCTGCTGTCCGCGGCCGGTCAGGACGGGGAGCGGCTTCCGCTGGTGATCACGCCGGACGGCACGCCTCTCGTCGAGCCGGAGGACCCGGACCTCGCGGCGCAGGTCGGGCTGGCCACGACCCCGACGGAGGAGTTCTACGACCTGGTAGTCATCGGCGGTGGTCCGGCGGGTCTGGGGGCCGCCGTGTACGGCGCGTCCGAGGGCCTGCGGACCGTCCTCGTGGAACGGTCGGCGACCGGCGGCCAGGCCGGGCAGAGCTCGCGCATCGAGAACTATCTCGGCTTCCCCGACGGGGTGTCCGGCTCCCAGCTCACCGGGCGGGCCCGCCGGCAGGCGGCGAAGTTCGGCGCCGAGATCCTCACCGCCCGGGAGGTGACGGGCCTCGAGGTCACCGGTGCCTCGCGTGTCATCCGGTTCTCCGACGGCTCCGCGATCGCCGCGCACGCGGTGATCCTGGCGACCGGCGTCTCGTACCGGCAGCTGGAGGCGCCCGGCCTGGCCGAACTGACGGGCTGCGGTATCTTCTACGGCTCGGCGCTGACCGAGGCGGCTTCCTGCCAGGGCCACGACGTGTACATCGTGGGCGGGGCGAACTCGGCCGGACAGGCCGCCATGTACCTGTCGCGTGGCGCCAAGTCGGTCACCCTGCTCGTCCGGGGCCCATCGCTGACCGCGTCGATGTCGCACTACCTGGTCCAGCAGATCGAGGAGGCCCCCAACATCTCGGTGCGTACCGGCACGGTCGTCGAGGCCGCGCACGGCACGGACCATCTGGAGCAGCTCACCCTGCGGGACGTGACGAGCGGGCACACCGAACTCGTCGACGCCCAGTGGATGTTCGTGTTCATCGGCGCGGCCCCCCTCACCGGCTGGCTGGAGGGTACGGTGCTGAGGGACACACGCGGATTCATCATGACGGGGCCCGACATGACCGTCGACGGGCAGCCGCCCAAGGGCTGGGAGCTGGACCGGCCGCCGTACCACCTGGAGACCAATGTGCCCGGCGTGTTCGTGGCCGGGGACGCGCGTGCCGAGTCCGCGAAGCGGGTCGCTTCGGCGGTCGGAGAGGGAGCCATGGCCGTCATGCTCGTCCACCGTTATCTGGAGCAGTCGTGAGCCCGCGGCCGTTGCCGTGCGACAAGAGCGAGCTCGGCACGCTGTTCCTGTTCGAGAAGCTGGACCAGGACCAGTTGGAGCGACTGTGCCGCGAAGGCCGGGTGGAGCAGTTCGACGCCGGTCCGGTCTACACCGAGGGTGACGAGGCCACCTGTTTCTACGTGCTGTTGGAAGGGACCGTCGTGATGTCGCGCCGGGTCGGCGCCGACGACGTGGAGATCAGCCGCAGCTCCCAGCGCGGGGTGTACGCGGGGGCCATGCAGGCCTATCTGAACGGACCGGACCAGACGTTCTACAAGGGGTCGATGAGGGTCACCGAGCCCTCCCGCTTCTTCGTCCTGCCCGCCGCGACCTTCGCCGCGGTCCTGCGGGACTGGTTCCCGATGGCCGTCCATCTGCTCGAAGGGCTCTTCTTCGGCAGCCAGAACACCCAGCGGACCATCGGCCAGCGCGAGCGGCTGCTCGCACTCGGCTCACTGTCGGCCGGGCTGACGCACGAGCTCAACAACCCGGCCGCGGCGGCGGTACGGGCCACTTCCACCCTGCGGGACCGAGTGGCCCACATGCGGCACAAGCTCGGCGCCATCGCCGCGGGCCCGTACGCCCGCGACACCCTGGAGACGCTCATCGAGATCCAGGAGCGCACCGCCGAACGGGTGGCCAAGGCAACGCCGTTGAGCCCGCTCGAGGCCTCCGACCGGGAGGACTCGCTCGGTGACTGGCTGGAGGACCACGACATCGCCGGGGGCTGGCAGCTCGCGCCGACGTTCGTGCAGGCGGGGCTCGACACGGACTGGCTGGACCAGGTCGCGGCGGCCGTGGACGAGGAGACCCTCGAAGGCGCCGTACGGTGGCTGAACTACACCGTGGAGACCGAGCTCCTCATGACCGAGATCGAGGAGTCCACGACCCGTATCTCGCACCTGGTGGACGCGGCCAAGCAGTACTCGCAGATCGACCGCGCGCCGTACCAGGTCGTCGATGTGCACGAACTCCTGGACAGCACCCTGCTGATGCTCGCCGGAAAGCTGGGTTCCGGCATCAAGGTGACCAAGGAGTACGACCGCACGGCGCCGAGGATCCCCGCCTATCCGGGCGAGTTGAACCAGGTGTGGACGAACCTCATCGACAACGCCGCCTCGGCGATGGAGGGCGAGGGCACGCTGACGGTGCGCACCGCCCACGATCACGACCAGTTGCTCGTCGAGTTCCGGGACACCGGGCCCGGCGTGCCGGCCGAGATCCGCGACCGCATCTTCGACCCGTTCTTCACCACCAAACCGGTGGGTGAGGGCACGGGGCTCGGACTGGACATCTCCTGGCGGATCGTCGCCAACAAGCATCACGGGAGCCTGTCGGTGCAGTCCGTCCCCGGTGACACACGTTTCCAGGTCCGTCTGCCGCTGACCGCGGCCGACACCGAAACGCCCGAGGAGGCGTCATGACCCTGCCCGCCGGAATCGACCCGTCCGTCCCGCCGAGCGGTGCGGGGTGCGGTGACTGCGACGCCGTCGACGGCTGGTGGTTCCATCTGCGGCGGTGCGCCCAGTGCGGTCACATCGGCTGCTGCGACGACTCACCCTCCAAGCACGCCACCGCCCACGCGCAGAGCACCGGACATCCCATCATCCGCAGCTACGAGCCCGGCGAGACGTGGTTCTGGAACTTCGAGACGAACGAGATGTACGAGACGGGCCCCGATCTCGTCGCCCCCGAATGCCACCCCCTGGACCAGCCCACGCCGGGCCCCGCGGGACGCGTGCCCGCGAACTGGGCGGACACGCTGCGCTGAAGGGTCCGTGCCCGGCCGGCGTGAAGGGGCAGTCGGGCACGGACGATTCACGCCCGTTCCGGATCTACGAGTGACGCCACGCCGCGGACGGCTCCGAGTCGGCCGCACAGTAAAATGCAGCGCACTACGGGCGAGGCGGGGGTAGGCGTGAATGAGGGCCTCGAGTGGGAGTCGCTGCAAGTCGGTGACCTTGTAGAGATCAGCCTGGCGATGACACCAACTCGTGTGACGGGCGTCGATCAGCACTACGCGTACGTCGAGTGGCCATGGGGCGACATCGATCCCGAATCCCGGTTCCGGTGGGACGGAGGTCGCGCGTTCGCCCGCAATCCGGACTCACAGGACTGGGCCGACTCCCCCTACCGAACGGACCCTGAACCGTGGCACCTGACCGAGAACGCCATGTGCATGGTCGGCATTCCTGAAACGATCGCTCAAGTCGTCGACATCCGTCGGTGCGAGCAGCCCCAGGATGTGGGGTGGCTGCCTCGCCCCCACCTCATGCTGGGCGTCATACCTGCCGACCGCCGCGCGTACACCGACGACGAAGACGCCGGCGACACGCTCCACTTCCCTTCCGCGGAGCCGATCGCCATCAAGCGCGCGGCCGAGTGAGTGACTGGTACTCGGACAGCACAGGTTCCCGGAGGGACGGCGGTGACGCGGAGGTCGCCGCCGACCGCGTGTACGAACCGCTGTTCAGGCGGGGACGGCGTCCCGCCCGCCGGGGATTCTGACAGGCCTGGGCCATCTCATTGAACCGGCGGGTCACGTCCCCGACGGTGTCATCATCGGCCCACACCGAACTGATGCTGTCCCGGGGTACGTTGAGGGGATGCCGACCGAGTCCGTACCGATCTGTCCCCAGTGCGGTGGCCCGTTGAAGGCAGGCGCGATGGCGCTCTGTCACCGCGACGAGGACAACCGCCGAACCTGTCGTGTGGTCTGGGGCTGCTCCAACCAACACGTCTGGTGGAAGTGGGCCGACCGTCCGGCCTCGCCGTTGGAACTCTGTCCCCACCCGGATCTGATGGACGGCTGACAGCCACCCGTGACATCAACGACAACTGGACTCCGCAGACTTGAGCGACCCGCTTCAGGGGTTCGATCCGAGACCGTTCGTACTGGGTCGGCACCGAGGGCGCTGGTCATCCCGTCACGGCCGGGTCTCCCATGCGCGGCCCACGATTGGACCACAGTGCGGCTGGCGGAGCAGTGGGATCTGGCGCGGCTCCTCGGCCCGAAGACGGGCCGACCGGAATTCGTGGCGATGTCCATGGATAGAACGCGCTGCCCGTACGTGCGTGCTCGCCCATGAGCTGGCCGAGGATCCGGTCCACGGCACCGAGACCGTTCTGCGCAGGGCCACCGCGCAGAACCCGAACCTGGACACCGACGTGGTGGCCCTGCTCGGCCGGGACCCGGAGCCCGGCGTTCGCTGGCTGGTCTCCGTCCGCCCGGACCTCACCGAAGCGGAACGCTCCCGAACAGCCGTCGAGTTCGACCCCAGCGCCCGCTGCAATCCTCTCCCGTGGGTCCGGGCCCTGGAGAACGACGAGGAGGCCATGCGCCGCTGCGCCGCCTCCGCGCACGTGATGCTCTGGAAGGTTCTTCGCGTACGCGGCGCTGCGGCGGCACGGCATACGGGACGAGGCAGCCACCGACCCGCGCCTGCCCACCCGTGTCCTGGCCACCCTCCCGCACGACACCGCGACCGCAACCGGCGCCGCCACCAGCCCCGCCATCCCCGAAACCGTCATGCACCACCTGCTGAACCGGTAGCCGGGACGCACTGTCGGTGCCCACCGCTATGTTCGGGGCCGTGGCCAACTCCTACACCGTGCTGTGGACCAATGACCTGTGCCGTGAATTGATGCACAGACCCGCACGAAGCCCCTGGGGACTTCGAAGCACACAGCTTCCGGTAGGTGGTCGGTGCAGGGTACGACGCCCCCGAGGTCAATGAGCAGGTATACCTCCGGATCTGGCCGGCCCCCTACAGCGCCACCGCCGTGATCAAGCGATGGTCAGCTGCCGGCTGACCGCCAGAAGACTGCAGTCCGGATTGCATTCCAGGTTCGAATCCTGCCGGGGCACAGCAGGAAGGGCCGACTCAGAAAGGGATTCCTCCTGAGTCGGCCCCCTCAGCCTGAGGCCTCTCCCCCGCCCTCACGGATCGCGGCCCCCAGCCGACCGGCGATCGCACGGTCACGATCGCCCGTCATGTACTGATGGTCTGCGCAGTTTGTGAGCTTCGGCGTCTCCTGCGCGTCATCAGCCCCCGCGTGCCCGCCTCCGCCGTCCGGACCAGCATGCTGCCGGATTGCCGATGATCGCCGAAGCGATGATCTCGTCAAGCAGCTCGGCAGGAGAGGAGACCGTAAGCGTTCCAGCAACGGACTTCGGGGCTCGTTGCGTGCTCGCTCATGGATCGCCCCTCGTGTCCCTCACACTGACGTGACGGAGCAGGTGAAGCCTTGGAGTCTGTCCCGCATGGTCACCTGGCGGTTGCCGGGTCGGTGACTGTAAGGGTGACGGGTCCGCCCGGCATCGGCTGGCTGCCGCTGCCCGGCAGGCCATAGCTCACGGTGTTGTAGCCCTGGTCCTGGAGCCTGAAACCGATGGTGTACGTGCCGGGTGCGGTGCCTTGCGGGAGCGTGAAGTACTCGTCCAACGGACCCGAGAAGGTGGTGGACACACCACCGGACTGAATCGAGTCGGCGTGCCCGGAGGCGTCGACCAGGTACAGGTCGAGGCCGTTCACCCCGGCGGTGGAGGCGGACACATCGATCGTCAGCTTGATCCAGGTCTGGGTGTCGTCGGCCGCGACCGTACCCGGGGTGACTGTGACGGCGTCCACCGTGGGCCACACGGTGTCAGGGATGTTGGCCAGTGTCGCATCGATGTCCGGGGCGCCCAGCGATGAACCGTAGACGGCCTGGTCGCCGTGACCGTCGGTGATGATCAAACCGTGGAGCTGACAGCTGAACTGGCCTCGCAGTCCGCGTACCGGCACCGTGACCGTGCCGTCCGCCTGCACGGTCGGGGTGGTGGACAGCTGCTGGCACTGGTTGGCGTTGTTCCCCCAGTTCGTCAGCTGGACCGAGCTGACCCCGCCCACGGCGCCAGAAGGCCGCAGCGAGAACTGGGCGGTCGGGCCGGGCGAGTGCCAGCTGTCGATGTGGCTCGGAGTGAACGCGAAGCCGGTCGCCGAGAGCACACTGTCCGAAGTCACGTGCACCGCGGCTTCTGACAGCCCGGTGTAGGCACGGGTGACCCCGGCGTTGCTGGTCAGGTCCACCTCGGTGACCTTCCAATCGCCCTCCGGCAAGCCGGCCGGCAGCGACACGGTCACAGCGCAGTCGAGCACCTGCCGTTGCAGCCAGTCGATGTTGCCGCAGCCCTGGTAGTTCCCGTTCCCGTCCCAGCCGATGGCGAACGATCCGCGGGCCGTGCGGCCGCCCGAACCGGTGACCACAACCGTTCCGCCGTACACGCCGGACTTGTTCTCCTGGCTGTCGAGCTGGTACCGCAGCGCGGCACCTTGGCCGGGAGCTTCGTAGACGGTGGCCTGCGTACCTTGCGCCAGGGCGATCTGGTCAAGGCTCGGGAACCCCTGGTCCACGGTAGTCCGGGCGGTGAAGGTGCGTGCGAACGCCGACAGTTGGGGCGCGGTCCAGTCGATCGAGTCGCCGGAGCCGTCCCTACCCTCGATCTCCGAGACCGCCCAGGTCGTCTTCGTCGTGGCTCCGTACTGCGGGACGGCGACGGTCCATGTATACGTGGTCGAGGCGGGGGTGGCGCCGGGCATGATGGTGACGTCGCCGGACGGTGAACCTTGGGAGTCGAAGTCGGCGACGAGTTCGGTGCCGATGTAGGCGCCGGTCTTCGGATTCATCCGGCGTATATGGATGTCGCCCCCGTAGCCGGAAGCGTTCGGATTGGACGAGGTCATCGTCCAGTTCAGTTCGATGGTGGCCGACCCTGAGGTGGCATCGACCGACTTGGCATTGAACGACAGGGCCGAAACGCTCATCGCCGCCGCGGCGCCCGGCGCCGCCGTATAGTGCTGCGCCGCCGCGGCCCCGGGGGCCGTGCTCAGCATGCACGCGACTCCGGCGGCGGTCATCGACGCCAGCAGGCGCCTAAGTCTGATCACTCTTTTCTCCTATGTGGATGATGACGTGCCAGGTCACTAGACACCAACTCCCCTGCTCCGGCAACGCAGTTATCGATCCGCAACGGCGGGATTTCCCGGCTGGGTACCGACCCGGCCACCATGTTGCACGTGACTCCGAGCGTGCGGCCGGAAGCGGTCATGGCCATGAGTCGATCACCGGGATGGAGGGGGCGCGTCGCTCGCGACTGCGGTTCCGTAGTGGCGTGCGCGGGGCGGTCTCGTCCCGTACACCATCACCCAGGCAGAGCCGGGCGGACGCGGCCCATGTGGAGGCATGTCCGGCGAGGACGCAACGACTCCACCACGGACGCGGTGGCGCTTGAGTGCCACCGACCGAGCCGGGCAGTCCGAGGCCCGCGCAGCGCCAACCGACCCCTCGGGTGAAGACACACGACGCGCCCCACCTTCCCCCGAGTCCTCGTCCCTTACACTCTAGCCGTTACGCAACGTGAGGAACGATGTGAGAAGCGTGAACGAAGCGCTGCGGAGCCCGCGGCGCCCTTTTGTGCTCGGCGCAGTGCTGACGGTAGCTCTGGTAGCGCAGTCAGCCGCACTCATCGCCCAGCAAATGCAGCTCGACGGTCTGCAGACACAGCCCATCGACCTCCAGGAGCACCTCGAGCCCGGACCCCCCGGGCCGTCCGGCCCGTCCGGTCCTCCTGGTGCGGACGGCGCTATCGGCCCACCGGGCAAGGACGGGACGGATGGGCAGGACGGGCAGGATGGGCGTGAAGGGCGTGACGGGAAGGACGGAACGGACGGCAAGGATGCTGTCGTCCCGCCGTAGCCGAGCGACCCTCCGTCAAGCGCTTGAAGTGTTCAACCCTTCATGGCGGGATGAGCTCCGCCGCGGTGCGGACAACGCTCTCCGACGAACCGCACCGGCGCGAGCTGTCAGCCGGACCGCCGACCCGGCGCGCGATGGCCGGCGGGCCGCTGAGGACCGTTGCCGACTGGTTGCCGCGATAGCAGTGGCGACCCCATCGCCCCGCGGGACAGAGCGGATGACGAGTCGCCGTGACGCAGCCGCGGAGAACTTCCCTGCTTGATCGGGGGCGGGGAGGTGTCGGCAGGCCTGAGCCCCGGCGCGTCAAAGACGCGCCTTGAGCAAGTGAATATGATTCCTTTTCATCGTCACACAGCGTGAGGGTTACGTGAGAAGCGTAAAAGAGGCGTGGCACAGTCCGCGGCGCCGCCTTCTGCTCAGCGCAGTTCTGACTGTCGCGGTCGTCGCGCAGTCAGCTGTGATCGTCGCCCACCAACAGCAGATCGACGAGCTGCGAGCGCGGCGCATCGAACTCCAGAGTGACGGCACCCTGCACGGCCCTTCGGGGCCGCCCGGCCCCTCGGGCCCGTCGGGTCCGCCCGGCCCCACGGGCCCGACAGGTAAACCGGGGTGGCACGGGAAAGACGGTCGTCACGGCGGGAGGGGCCACAACGGAAGGCGAGGCGAAAATGGCAGGAATGGGCACGTCATCACTGCGGAACCAACGCCGGACGAGACCGACGACTGAAATCTCGGTCATCGCCTGACCGGCCGGGACACCCCGCAGTTGGCCCGCCTTGCCGAACTCGCAATCGGCGGACCCTACTTTGTCGACCGAAACCCAGGCCCCATCTTGGTTAACGGCTGTCTCGTCGGCACAGGTGTGATCATGGGCGGCTGACCTACGGTACCCACGTTCAGCGGCTCAGTCCGGGCGGCTTCCTGCTTCCTGCTTCCTGCGGATGCGACCGGGACGTCGAGGGGCGTTCTGCCTATCGGTGGGGCGTTCGGCGTCATCTGAAAACCCCTTGCTGCCCGCTCCGCCTGCTTGGTGGGATGCAGGGGCTTTCGACGGCGGGAGGTGACAGCTTGGCGGTGTTCGGGTGTGCGGGCTGCGGTGCGGTCCTGACGGCGACGGTGTCGGAGGTGGCGTTGCCGATCCACCTGGCCGACACCCACTGGGAGGCGCTGCACCCGCCACTGCTGGAGGCCGGGTCCTACGCCATCGACCCCGCCCCGTACGGGCCGCCGTGGCGGCAGTGGGCCGAGGTCGGGGCGCGCGAGGCGGCGGAGCGGGGGCGCTTCGCGCCGTTCGGCGCGTTGTCCGACGGACCGTCGGACACCGTCCTCCTCGCGCCCGGCGACATACGTGGCACCGGGCTGATCCTCGAGCGGGCCGGGGCTACTGCAGGGGGATCGACGGGAGGGACGGGCCAAATCTTGCCTGCCTGGGCTGCGATCTGCCGATAGGAACGAGGATGGACGACTGCGGATGCTGGCAAGTCGTCCGGCTCGTCCCGCAGGCGGTAGTGCGGCTGCCCGGCCCGCCGGAGCGGCCGATCATGGATTGGGCGGAGCTGCTGGCCACCGGCGCGCTGTGGCATCGGCTGAGCGAGTACCGCGACATCCCGGCGGGCGTGACCCTCGCCCAGGTGGTGGCGACCGCCGGGGGCGCTGCGGTCGAGGTGGCGCCCGGCCCGGTCGCCGAGCTCCTCGGCCAGGCACTCGGCGCGCTGCTGCCTGCGGGGGAAGGTGTGAAGCGGCTGGACCTGGCGGGACCGGGGTTCGGAGAGCCGGCCACTGACCTCGCGCTGGTGCCGGTCCATCCGCAGACCGGAGACATGTGGCAGCCGCGGGCCGGCGCGGTGCCGGTGCCTATGGATGCCGCGCTCTGGGCCGAGCTCGCCTTCCCGCCACACCGGACCCGACTGCCGGTGGTCGGCGGACTGCCGGCAGGCGTGGAGCGGGACGACCCGCTGCCGCCGCACTCGTGGTACCCGTTCCAGCCGTCCAGGGAGGCGTTCCGGTACACGCTCGCGCGGATGCCCGCCGTCCGGGAACCATGGCTGCGGCCGATCTACGACCAAGGATGCTGACCCGTCAGAGGTAGTACGGACCTGGGTTTCGCGGACGGCCGGCGCGCGGATCGACGCCTGCTCGCTCAGGATCAGCCAGCCGTGGCCGGTAACGGGATGTGCGCACGGTGCCGACGCGGCGCCTTTCCCCCCCGTCCGCCGCCCACGATGAGGGATCAGAGCCCGACGGCCGGACGCGACAGCTGGGACGGCGCCGTTGGCCGCGCGATTCCCGCATCTCCGGACACAGAGCATCGTCGCCGCATCCTCATCCCGAATCGCCGGATTCGCGTTGTCCACCCGTGCGAGGCGTCCACACAATCACAGCCCGTTGACTCCATTCCGAGCGAAGGGGCTTGCAATGGTCACTCCCACCTCCGAGGACCTGTCGGCGCCGAGCCCGCCCGCGGCTGCGCCGGTTTCGGTCGCAACCCGCGTTCGTTCGTATTTCGCAAGCACGGTCGGCAACCTGCTCGAATGGTTCGACTGGGCGGTCTACGCCGCCATGTCACCGTTCATCGCGACGGCGTTGTTCAGCCCGGCCAACAAGGTGTCCGGGCTGCTCGCGACGCTCGCGGTGTTCGCCGTCGGATTCGTCATGCGGCCGGTCGGCGGCGTCGTTTTCGGCTTCCTCGCCAACCGCCGCGGCCGCAAGTTCGTCCTGCTGGTGACGATGATCGGCATGGCGGCCGGCACGCTGTCGATCGCCGTCATCCCGACCTACGCCGCCATCGGCGGATGGTCGTCGTTCCTCCTCGTCGTCGCACGGCTCCTGCAGGGATTCGCGCACGGCGGCGAGACGGCGATCTCCTACTCCTACGTCACCGAGGTCGCACCGCGTGAAAGACGCGGGCTGTGGTCGAGCGGCGTGCTCGGCTGTGTCATCGCGGGAACAATCCTCGCCAACGCCGTCGCCGGCACCCTCACTGCGGCCACCTCCGAGGGCTTCATGGCGGACGGTGGATGGCGCATCCCGTTCGTCATCGGCGCGGCGCTGGGCATCTACGCGCTGTTCCTGCGCCGTTCGATGATGGAGAGCAACGTTTACGAGCGGGCGACCACGTCCGGCGCCGGCGACGCACGCTCCATCACCAGCCTCCCCTCCTGGTCAGCGGGCCGGATCGTGCGCCGCAGCACGCAGCTGGTGCTCTACGTCGCCGGCGGCTCCGTAGTGCAGTACACCTGGACCGCCTACGCGGGCACCTACGCCATCACGCAGAAGCACATGAGCCC
Source organism: Streptomyces sp. RPA4-2 (assembly GCF_012273515.2). Lineage (NCBI taxonomy): Bacteria > Bacillati > Actinomycetota > Actinomycetes > Kitasatosporales > Streptomycetaceae > Streptomyces > Streptomyces sp. RPA4-2. The sequence continues at coordinate 8,287,463 of NZ_CP050975.2, read as the reverse complement.
GAGCACCGCCTACTGGTCGCTGCTGGTCGCACAGGTTGTCGGACTCGCCTTCATGCCGTTCTGGGGATGGGTCTCCGACCGCGTCGGGCGCCGTCCGCTGGTCATCGCCTACGGCATCGTGTTCGCTGCGCTCGTCTACCCGGCGTTCACGTTCATCGGGTCCACGTGGTGGACGCTCGCCGTTCCCGCGACCGTCATCTTCGCCCTGTGGGGCATGTCCGGCTCCCAGTCGCCCGCCGTGCAGGCCGAGAACGTCACGACCCGGCACCGCGCCCCGGTCGTCGGCGCCGTCAGCTCGATCGCCGCGGCGCTTTTCGGCGGCACCGCGCCCTACCTCAGCGCGTACACCGGCTCCGTCGGAGCGCCCTGGGCTTTCCAGGTCTTCGTCATCGTGCTGTGCCTGATCAGCGCGATCGTCGGCTTCACCCTCAAGGAGACCAAGGGTGTCGACCTGGAGAAGGTCTGACCGTCCCGCTGCCTCCGATTCCGTTCGTTGACCCCCATCACAAGGAGACACCCATGTCACAGACGCTCACTGCCCCCGACCACTTCGTCACCGTCGGGGACGAGACCTACGCCTACCGGTCCTTCGGCGCCTCGGAGGGGACGCCGCTGGTGTTCCTGAGCCGGCTGCGCGGCACGATGGACGACTGGGACCACGCCCTGATCGACCCGATCGCCGCTGATCGCCCGGTCATCCTGTTCGACAACCTCGGCGTCGGCCGTACCAGCGGCCGCAACCCCGGGACGGTCACCGAGATGACCGCCTCCGCCATCGCGTTCGTCGAGGCGATCGCCGACGGTCCGGTCGACCTGCTCGGCTTCTCCCTGGGCGGCTACATCGCGCAGCGCTTCGTGCTGGCCCGCCCGGACCTGGTGCGCCGCGTCGTGCTGGCCGGAACCGGTCCGGGCTACGGCGAGGGCATCCTGCCGTCCGAGCCGGTGGTCGCCCCGCTGCGCACTGCCCCCGAGCTCGCGCTCGACGCGTTCCGCGTGCTGTTCTTCACCGACTCCCAAGCGGGCATCCGCGCCGGTGACGACATGTGGCGCCGCATCCACGTGCGCGCCGACCGCGAGCCCGAGGTGCCGATGGACGCCGTCTTGCAGCAGGTCGCCGCGATCCGGAACTGGTCCGGCGGCGTCGAGGGAGGCGACCAGGCCTTTCCGGAACTGGAGAAGATCTGGCACCCGGTGCTCGTGGCCAATGGTGCGCACGACGTGATGATCCCGACCGTCAACTCGTTCATCATGTCGCAGAAGCTGCCCAATGCCGAACTGCACGTGTACCCGGACTCCGGCCACGGTTTCCTCTTCCAGTACCCCGACGCCTTCTCGCAGTTGGTCAACGGCTTCCTCGCGCGCACCGGAAGCCGGGCGACGGCATGACCCACCCCTTCGACATGCGCGGGCGGACCGCTCTCGTCACCGGCTCCACGGCGGGTATCGGACTTGCTGTTGCCAAGGGGCTGCACGGCCTCGGGGCACGCGTCGTCCTGTCGAGCAACGACGAGGCCGACATCAAGGAAGCCATCGACGCGCTCGCAGCGGACGGGATCGAGGTCGAAGGGATCGTCTGCGACCTCAACGATCCCGACAGCGTGCGCACCCTCGCCGAGCGAGCGCACGCCCGGTTCGGCCGGATCGACGCACTGATCGCGCACGCCGGCGGCTACACGCACGTCGGCCCGCTCATCGACACCTCCGAGGAGGACGTTGAGCGGACCTTCCGGACCTCGGTCTTCCACAACCTTATTCTGATTGAAGGGTTCCTCCCGCTGATGGCGGCGCAGGGCGGGGGCAGCGTGGTCCTCACGTCGAGCATCGCGTCGCTGCGAGCCAGCACCAGGCTCGCGGTGTACGGCGCGGCGAAGGCGGCGCTCAACTCGCTCGTGCGCAACATCGCCGCCGAGTGGGGCGACCGCGGGGTGCGGGCCAACGCCGTCGCCCCGGGCACGGTGCGGACCCGGTTCTCCCAGGCCCTGTGGTCGGACCCGGAGCGCGAGCGGGCGGCCGGCGCGAACACCGCGCTCGGGCGGATTGCCGAACCGGAGGACATCGTCGGGGCCGTGCTGCTGTTCGCCTCCGACGCGGGCTCCTACATCTCCGGCCAGACCCTGCTTGTCGACGCCGGCCGCTCCATCCTCTGAACGGTCCCCTGAATCGATCCTGTGAATGGAAAGGAGAACGACGCACATGACAGACATCGCAGGTCAGGCGGTGATCGTGACCGGGGCCAACGGCGGTCTCGGGCGTCAGTGGGTCGCGCAGGCCCTGGAACGCGGCGCGGCGAAGGTCTACGCCACGGACGTCACGCCCGGCACGTGGGACGACGCCCGGGTCACGCCGCTGGTTCTCGACGTCACCCGTGAGGAGACGATCGACGCCGTCGTGGCGGCGGCGAGTGACGCGACGATCCTGATCAACAACGCGGGCATCGCGTTGCGTGATCCGATCATGACCGTCGAGGACGCCAAGCTGCGGCACGTCTTCGACGTGAACTTCTTCGGCACCGTCACCGTCACGCGGCGGCTCGCACCCGTCATCGTTGCGAACGGCGGCGGGGCGATCCTCAACGTCATCTCACTGCTCAGCTGGCTGTCGCTCCCGGCCGCCTACAGCGCGGCGAAGGCGGCTCTGTGGTCGGTGACCAACGCCTTCCGGCTGGAGCTCGCCCCGCACGGGGTCGACCTCGTCGCCCTCCACATGGGCTACACGGCGACACCGATGACAGAGGCGCTGAACGTGGTGAAGAACGACCCCGCGGACATCGTCCGCGCCGGACTCGACGGCATCCAGGACGGCAGTCTGGAGGTGCTCGCCGACCAGTGGAGCGTGGAGGTGAAGGCGGCCCTCGCCGGGCCGGTGCAGGATCTCTATCCGCAGCTGAGCGGTGCGGCATATCCTTTCAGAATGGTGCCGATCGCCGCGGCACCCGTGCAGTAGGACGGGCCGCGAACTCTCTGTACATCGAAGGGAGCTGCGTGTGAGTACGATCGCCAAGGCGGGCCGTGTCCTCGACCTCTACACGCCGGGAAGCCCGGTGTGGGGGGTCAGCGAGGTCGCGACGGCCTTGCAGATACCGCGTTCGACCGCTCATTCGCTGCTCGCCGGGCTGACCGAGGCCGGGCTGCTCCACCAGCCCCGGCGCGGCCGCTACGAGCTCGGATGGCGTGCGTTCGAACTCGGTCAGATCCACCGGGTGACCTCCGGTGGACTGATCGAGACCGCCCACCCCGTGATGCAGGAGATCTCGCGGCGGCACTCGGAGTCGGTATGCATGGCGGTCTACGACCGGCAGGCCCTCATCTTCATCGACAAGGTCGTAGGCGACGACCCGCTCTCCGTCGTCGGCCCGCGCATCGGGATGCGGTACGAGCCGCACACCTTCGCGTCGGGCCGACTGCTGATGGCTCATCTCCCGACGGCTGAGATCGAGGACTACATCCGTACGAGCTCGCAGCGCACCCGCAGCAGCAACGCGGTCGTCCGGCCGCAGGTCTTCCGCGACCAGCTCGTCAGAATCCAAAACGACGAGCTCAGCTACGACGACGGCGGCGCCATCCTCGACGTGGGCTGCGTCGCCGCCCGGCTCATCGGCCGGCACGGCCAGACGATCGCCTCGCTGAGCATCAGCGCCCCCTCCCGCCGCTTCCAGGAGAACCGGGTCCGGCTGACGGAGAGCGTAAAGGCGGCGGCCGCCACCATCTCGCGGCGGCTGCGGGAGCACGGGCAGATGTAGCAGCCGGCGTTGAGCGTGATGAGCGTGTCGCGCGGCGTCTAGGATCACTCTCTTCGGCAAGTCGCCCCGGGAAGGCGGACCAAGTGGTCAGCGTGGTTTTGGTTCACGGTCTGTATCACCGGCCCGAGCACTTCATCCGGGTTGCTGAAGGCCTGCGAGCGGCAGGCGTGGACGTGGTTACTCCCGAACTGCACCGCGGCTCCCTCGCTGCGGACACGGCGGCGGTGCAGACCGCGGTCGACGTGCTGGCGGAGCCTCCCCTGGTTCTGGGTCACTCCTACGGCGGGTCGGTGATCACCGGTCTGCGCGGAGTCGGGCGTCTGGTCTATCTGGCGGCCTTCGTGCCGGATGTGCATGAGAGCGCGGCGAACTTGGGCGGCGCGTCCGTCGAGTTGAAGACCGCCATCGAACCGCGGACGGACGGTTCCACGCGCCTGGACCCGAGCCGGGCCGCGCATGTGCTGTACAGAGACTGCCCTGAGCGCCTGGCCGCTTTGGCTGTGGGACTGCTACGACCCCAGGCGGCCGGCTGTGGGCGGGGCGTCCCGGAACGTCAAGGCTGGAAACATGCCCCCTCCGTCTACGTGGTCTGCACGGAGGACCGCGCTGTCGACCCGGGTCTCCAACAGGTGATGGCCGCACGCTGCGGCTCCGTTCGCGAGTGGGCGACCGGGCACTCTCCGTTTGTCGGACGCGCGGAGCTGGTCATCGACCTGGTACTGGAACTGCTCGGCGCCTCCGACACACCGGACGGGGCGGACCGGGGCATCACAGCCACTCGTTGAGTTCTTGCGGGACGCGTAACCGGGCACGTAACCCTTGTCGACGCGCACCCGGCTCGGCTGGATACCGGGGCCCGTCTGGTCCCAGTCCCGGCGTCCTGAAGCGGCCTGGGACGGCCCAACCTGCCGCCGGGGCCGTATCGGTGGTCGGCGGGGCTTCTTGCTCTTCGGCAACTACGGCTCCGACACGGCCCGTTGTGCCCCACCGATCGAACCGCACCGCGTCACCCGTTGCTGAGCACCATACGGAACCGCGCGGAGCCGGCGAGCATCTTGCGGTACGCCTCGTCGGTCTGGTCCAGCGGCACGACCTCCGTCATCGGGCGGATGCCGTGCAGGGCACTGAACTCCATGGCGTCCTGCACGTCCTGCGACGTGCCGCTCGGATGTCCGCGGACGACCCTGGCGCCCATGATCAGCTGGGCCGGGCTGATCCCCAGCGGTGTGCCGTCCAGGCCGATGACGACCAGCTCGCCGCGGTGGCGCAGTCCGTCCACGGTCGCCGTGATCGCCTCGGAGTTCGAAGCGGTGGCGAGGACGACCTGTGCGCCGCCGAGGGACCGCAGCGCCTCAGCGACCGGGGTGTCGGCCGTGCTGTCGACGTAGTGGTGGGCGCCGAGGCGCTTGGCGAAGTCCGCCTTGCCCGAACCGCGGGCGATGGCCACCGTCTCGCAGCCCATCGCGACCGCGTACTGCACCGCCAGGTGGCCGAGTCCGCCGACCCCGAGGACGGCCACCAGGTCACCCGGCCGTGCCGAGCTGCGCCGCAGTCCGTTGAACACCGTCACTCCCGCGCAGCCCAGCGGCGCCGCGTCGGTCGCCGCCAGCGCGTCGGGGATCCGGGCCAGGGTGTCCACCGGTACGACGACCGACTCCGCGAACCCTCCCTCGTACGCCCACCCGGGAACCTTCAGGTTCTCGCAGACGATGAAGTCGCCTTCCCGGCAGGGCGTGCAGTAGCCGCAGGCGCCGCCGAACCAGCCGACCCCCACCCGGTCGCCGACCTCCCAGCCGCGGCCTTGTGTCCCTTCTCCGAGTTCCTCGACGCGGCCGGCGATCTCGTGTCCGGGGACCACCGGGAACGTGACGCCCGGAACCCCGGCGTTCACGAAGAAGGTGTCGCTGTGGCACACCCCGCAGGCGTCGACGGTGACCCGCACATGGCCGGGGCCCGGCGGAGTCGCCTCTCGCTCGACGATCTCGAACGGACCGCCGGCGGACTCCACTTGAGCGACTCGATAGGTGGTCATCTGGATCCCTGCCTTGGAGAGTCGGATCGATCTCGAGGCTCTCTGTCCGCAGGTGGTCATGAGGGGCCCGCGAACCCGACGCGTGTCAAACGCGGACCGGACCGGCGGGCATCGCCCCTGTGGTGTGCGCCGGTCAGCGGCGGGGTGCGAGGGCGCCCTCGCACCTCGACAGGCCGCTGACGAACGCGGCGGCGGGTGGTTTCACGCTACAGCAGCTGCCAGGGGTCGGCGAGTTCGCCGATGCCCCGGCTATGGCTGTCACGCCTGTTCCCGTTCCCGCCCGGGTGCCCGCAGCGAGCGCAGTGGGCCGCGGTGCAGCGGAGTCGCGTGCCAGCGCACGCCGAACGTGCCGTCCGGCAGCGCGCAGCTCACGGTCAGGCGATGCGGGGTCTCCAGGAACACCACGTCGAAGCGGAGGGTGTCCGGATCCGTCCATCCTCCGCTCACCGCCATGGGGATCGGTCCGTCCTCGACCGTCCACTCCGCCGGGGCGAGCCGCAGTTCGTGCCGCTCGTCGCCCTCCGTGAGCGACACCCGCCAGCCGTCACCGTCCGCCGGGGCCACGACCTCGACGCCCGTCAGGGTCCGCTGCTCCGCGCAGACACCGTCCCGAGGGGCGAACACGGCGCCGGCCCAGGCGTCACCCGCGGCCGGTGGTTCGGGGTTCGCCTCGACCGGTGGCAGGGCCAGCCCCGCCAGCCGGCGTCGCAGCCCCTCGTCCTCGGTGCCCGGGAGCGGCGCGGAGCCGAACGCCGGGAGAAGGTGCCGCCACATCAGGTCCAGCAGGCCCTGCATGTCCTCGGTCGCCGCCGTCGTCGCGATCACCACGTCCTGCTCGGGAAGCACCACGCAGAACTGCCCGAAGGCACCGTCGCCACGGTAGCCGTGCCGGCCCATCCAGAACTGGAACCCGTATCCCCGCTGCCAGTCGGACCGCTCACCCGCGGGCGTACCGTCCGCGGTGGGGATCTGCTCGCGCGTGGCCTCCTTGATCCACCAGGAGGGCAGCAGGCGTTCGCCGTCCCAGACACCGTCCTGGAGGTAGAACTGGCCGAGCCGGGCGACCGCGTCCGTCGCCGCGTGCAGACCGCTGAAGCCGAGGTCGCGGCCCGGCGGACGCTGCAGCCAGGCCGTCTCGCCGATGCCCAGCGGGTCGAGCAGGCGGGGCCGCAGGTACTCGGTCAGTGACCGGCCGGTCACCCGCTGGACGATCGAGGCGAGCGTGTACGTGGCGGGCTGGTTGTAGGCGAAGACGGTCCCCGGCTCCCGGTCCGGCGGCACGAGGAGGAATCCCCGCACGATCTCCTCGCGGTCGAGGCGGGCGGCCGCCTCGAAGGTCTCACCGAGGTGACCGCTGGCCATGGACGCCACGTGCCGGACGAGCATGGCACGGCTGCGCGGGTCGGTGATCTCGGCCTCGAACTCGGGGAAGTACGAGATCACGGGGTCGTCGAGGCGCACCAGTCCTTCCGCCACGGCGAATCCGGCGGCCGTGGACGTGAAGCTCTTGCTGAGCGAGTACAGCAGGTGGAGGCGGTCGGGTGCGTAGGGCGCCCACCAGCCGGAGGCCACGACATGCCCGTGGCGCAGGAGCATCAGGCTGTGCGGTTCGATGTCCGGCGCGGCCTCGACCGCGTCGAGGAACGCGTGGACGCCCGCGGCGTCGACCCCCTGGGCGGCGGGGGTGCTGACGGGCAGGGGACGGGCACTCATACGCGGGCCTCCGGGGCGACGACGGGATGACAGCGGCGGGCGACAGCGGCGGGTGACTGACGGTGACGGGTGACGACGGACGGAGTGATGCTCTTCGGTGCATTCACCCGCGGGCCTCCGGGGCGACGACGGGATGACAGCGGCGGGTGACTGACGGTGGGGTGACGACGGACGGAGTGATGCTCTTCGGTGCATTCACCATCCTTCCCCTCTGCGTCGCCACCTGTCCATGAGGTGCGTGCAGGACTCTTGAGGCCCAAGTGACGTGGTGCATAGGATCGTTGACACCGGAATGAAACGTTTCAATCATGAAGGGCACACATGGCCAGGGATTGGAACCGCCGCGTCTTCCTCCGTAGCTCCGCAGGCTCCGTCGCGGGAGCTTCCGTCGTACTCGGCCCCGGCGCCGTCACCGCCTCCGCGTCCCCAGGGGCGGGCGCGCACGCCCCGCACGAGGGTGGGCTGCGCGTCGGCCGGACGACCGTCGAGTACGCGGAGACGCTGCTCGGGACCGAGGTCGAACACCCGCGGCTCACCTGGGAGTTGGCCGCTCCGGGAAAGGGCGCCCGGCAGTCCGCCTATCAGGTGCGGGTGGCACTCACCGAGAAGCAGCTGCGCACCGGACGTCGCCTCGTCTGGGACTCCGGCCGCGTCGAGTCGGACCGCACCGTCGGCATCGTCTACGCCGGGCCCGCCCTGCGACCGCGTACCCGTTACCACTGGCAGGTCAGGGTCTGGGACGGCGCGGGCCGCCCGTCGGCGTGGAGCGCCCCGCGCTGGTGGGAGACAACGTTGCCGAAGGACGGCTGGGAGGGGTTCTGGATCGGCGCCTCCGCCGCGCCCGAGCCGCCCGGCCTCACGGGTGCGTCGTGGATCTGGTCGCCGGGTTCGACCTCCGACGGGGCACCCACCGGACCCTGCTGGTTCCGTGCGACGACCACGCTCCCCACCGGGACCGAGGTACTCCGGGCGACCCTGGTGGCCACGGCCGACGACGACTTCACGCTGTACGTCGACGGACAGCAGGTCCTCCACCAGCCCGAGCAGACGGACGCCTGGCGCACCGGGCATGTCGCCGACGTCACCGAGCAAGTCCGGGGAGCGGCCGGCGGCAGGATCGTGGTCGCCGCCGTCGCGACCAACCGCGGCAACGTGTCGGTCAATCCGGGCGGCCTTCTCGTCCGCCTCCTCGTGGAGACCACCGGCGGCGACACGGTCGAACTCGTCACGGGTCAGGGCTGGCGCTGTGTCAGGGACGAACGGACGGGCTGGCAGCAGCCGGGGTTCGACGACGGCGACTGGCCCGCGGCCGTCGTGCTCGCGCCCTACGGACAGGGCCCCTGGGGAACCGACGTGTCCCTCAGCGCCCCCGAACAACCCGCTCCCCTGCTGCGCCGCGAGTTCACCCTGCGGAAGGCCGTGACACGCGCCCGGCTCCACATCAGCGGACTCGCCTACTACGACGCCGAGATCAACGGTGTCCGCATCGGCCGCCAGGTGCTCGACCCCGGCTTCACCGACTACGACGAGACGGTGCTGTACGCGGTGCACGACGTGACGGACCGGGTCCGGCGCGGCGCCAACGCGATCGGGGTCACTCTCGGCCGTGGCTTCTTCGGGCTGACCACGCCCAACGCGTGGAACTGGAACCGGCCGCCCTGGCACGGCGAACCCCGGCTGCTGGCGCAGCTCGAGATCGACCACCCGGACGGCTCGCGCACCGTCGTCGCCACGGACGGGGAGTGGCGCATCACCGACGGCCCCACCCGCTCCAACTCGCTCTACGCGGGCGAGAGTTACGACGCACGCAAGGCACCCGCGCACTGGACGCGCCCCGGCATCGACGACCGGGGATGGCAGCGGGCCGAACGGCAGACCGCCCCCAGGGGGACCCTGCACGCGCAGGCGCACGACCCCATCGAGGTCGCGGAGACCCTGCGCCCGGTCGCCGTCAGCGAGTTGAGCGAGGGCGTGTACGTCGTCGACATGGGCCGGACACTCGCGGGCTGGACCCGGCTGACCGTGCGCGCGCCGGCCGGGACGACCGTCCGTCTCGCGCACGGTGAGCGGCTGAACCCCGACGGCAGCGTGCTCGCCCGCAACGACCTGGTGCCGGGGCGCTGCCAGACCGACGAGTACGTGTGCGCGGGCGGCGGCGCGGAGGAGGTGTGGGAGCCCAAGTTCTCGTACAAGGGCTTCCGTTACGTCCAGGTCAGTGGGCTGCCGTCCAAGCCCGCGCCCTCACAGGTGCTCGGCCGGGTGGTGCACACCCGGGTGGAATCCACCAGCACGTTCTCCTGCTCCGAGCCGTTCTACGAGCAGTTGGAGCGGGCGATGCGCCGCACGGTCCTGAACAACCTGTACGGCATTCCGACGGACACCCCGGTGTACGAGAAGAACGGCTGGACGGGGGACGCCCAGTTGGGCGCGCCCGTCTGGGCCTACGCCTTCGGGGTGCACCGCTTCCTCACGAAGTGGCTGGGAGACCTGAAGGACAGTCAGAACACCGAAGGACAGCTGCCGGTGATCGTGCCGAGCGGCGGCTGGGGCTACCACGAGCTGGCGCCCGCTCCGGAGTGGACGACGGTCTATCCCTTCCTGCTGCGGGAGATGTACCGCGTGTACGGGGACGAGCGCACGGCCCGCGACCACTGGGCGCCGCTCGTGCGGTACCTGGACTGGGAGATCGCCCGGCTCCAGGACGGGCTGGCGGTGACCGCCCTCGGCGACTGGCTGCCGCCGGGCTACGACGGTGGCGTGCCGCCCGAGGACACCAGGCTGACCGCGACCGCGTATCTGCACCGCGCGCTCACCGGCACGGCGGAACTGGCCGACCTGCTCGGTGACTCAGCGGTGGCGGCCCGCTACCGGAGCACGGCCGACACGCTCAAGGAGGCGTTCAACGCGGCCTTCCTCGGCGCGGACGGCCACTACCGCACGGCGAAGGACCCCGACTACCGGCAGACCAGCAACTGCGTCCCGCTGGCGTTCGGGCTCGTCCCGCCCGGCGCCCGGGCCAGCGTGGTCGACTCGCTCCTGGCCGACATCGAACGGCGCGGGAACCACCTCAACACCGGGGCACTGGGCACGAGTGTGCTGCTGCGCGAGCTCTCCGCCCAGGGCCATCCGGAGGTGGCCCACGCGCTCGCCACCCAGCGCACGTACCCGAGTTGGGGCTACTGGTTCGATCACGGCGCCGACACCATGTGGGAGTCGTGGTCGCTCGACGCACGCTCCCGGGACCACTACTTCCTGGGCACCGTGGTGCAGTGGCTCTACGAGAACGTGGCGGGTCTGCGCCCCGGCGACGCCGGCTACCGCACCTTCACCGTCCGCCCGGACGGCCGGACCGGCGTCGACTGGGCCCGTACCTCGGTGCACACCGTGCGCGGTGAGGCGGCCGCCGCCTGGTCCGCCGTCGACGGGACGATCCGACTGTCGATACGGGTGCCGGTCGGGGCGACGGCGGAGGTCCACGTACCGGCGGCGAGCCGGGCGGCCGTGACGGCTCCGGCCGGCGCGGAGTTCAGACGTGCGGAGCCGGGGTTCGCCGTGTACACGGTGCCGCACGGGAACTGGGACTTCGTGGCGCGCGCCTGAGCGTCGTCGGAGAGGTCGCGGCGCGTCGGCGAAGGAAGTGTCAGAGGGTTGTGCAGACCCGGCCAGGGGTTGTCGGGCCACCGACATAATGCACGGATGATCAAGCCCTCCCCCACCTCCGCGCCGACGCGGCGCGTCCCGGTCGTCGTCATCGGCGCGGGCCCCGCCGGGCTCACCGTCGCGAACATCCTGCGCACGGCGGGCGTCGACTGTGTGGTGCTGGAGACCGAGAGCCGGGAGTTCGTCGAACAGCGGCCCCGCGCGGGGTTCATCGAGGAGTGGGCGGTGCGGGCGCTGCGCGAGCGGGGGCTCGCGGACCGGCTCGTGGAGCGGGCGCAGGCGCACAGCGCCTGCGAGTTCCGTATCGACGGCGAACGCCACCGCTTCCGGTACGCCGAGCTGACCGGGGAGCGGCACTTCGTCTATCCGCAGCCGCTGCTGGTGACCGACCTGGTGCGCGCGTACGCCGACGTGAAGGGCGGCGACATCCGGTTCGGGGTGAAGGACGTGGCCCTGCACGGCCTCGACGGCGACCGGCCCTCGGTGCTGTACACGGATCCAGCCACGGGCGAACGGCGGCGCATCGACTGCGAGATCGTGGCCGGCTGCGACGGCGCCCGTGGAGTGACCCGCTCCTGCGTGGCGCCCGGTCGGGGCACCGTCGCCCGTCACGACTACGGGGTCGGGTGGCTGGCGCTGCTGGCCGAGGCGCCGCCGTCCAGCGACTGTGTCGTCTTCGGCGTCCACCCCCGGGGATTCGCCGCTCACATGGCCCGCAGTCCGGAGGTCACCCGCTACTACCTGGAGGTGGCGCCCGGCGAGGACCCGGAGCGCTGGTCGCACGACCGCGTGTGGTCGGAGCTGCACGCCCGGCTGGCGGTGGCCGGGGCGCCCCCGCTGACGGAGGGGCGGCTGATCGAGAAGCGCGTGCTCGACATGCACAGCTACGTCGTGGAACCGATGGTGTACGGGCGGCTGTTCCTGGCGGGCGACTCCGCTCACCTCGTGGCGCCGATCGCCGCGAAGGGCATGAACCTCGCGCTGCACGACGCCCTGCTTCTGGCGGACGCCCTCGTCGCGTACTGCGGCACGGGGGACGACGGCGGGCTGCGTGACTACTCGGCGGCCTGTCTGCGGAGGGTCTGGGAGTACCAGGAATTCTCGCAGTGGCTGGCCGAGTTGCTGCACGGGCCGTCCTCCGGCGATCCCTTCCGGGCGGGTGCCGCGCGCGCCCGGCTGCGGCGGATCCTGGACTCGCCCGCGGCGGCGGCCACCTTCGCCGCGTCGTACATCGGCCAGGACGCCGTGAGCTGAACGGCCCTGGACGGCCGGGCGGCAGCCCGGCGACCCGGCGGGAGAACGGTGGCCCCGGCGGGAGAGCAGGCCCGAACTGTTCGTACATGTGCGCTACATGAAAAGAATTCAGGAAAAACAGGACCCGGGAATCGCCCGCCTTTGAACACCCACCGTCACACCCGCCGTACCAACGGGAAAGGTGAGTGCCCGGTGTGCAGCGAGGGATGACCATGGTCAAGGTGCAAGTCTCCACGGACGAATCGGTCGCGGGAAGATACCGGCTCCTGGAGGTCGTCCACCAGGAGGAGGGACGTGAGAGCTGGAACGGCCAGGACGTCGAGTCCCGTCGGCTCGTCACCTTGACCCGGTCCCGGTGCCCGGCGCATCTGCGCGAGGAGGCCGAGCTGCGCACCGCCGTGCGGATCACCCGTGAGTCCGAGGCGCTGGGTCTGGTCTGCCCCGGGCGGGTGGCCGTCGTCGTCGACGTCGTCGAGGACGACGCGTTCCTGTGGACGGTCACCGCACGGCCGGCGGGCGTCCCCCTGAGCGCACTCCTCGCGCACGGACCGGTGGACCACGTCAGGACGGCCCGCATCGGGCTCGATCTGCTCGACGTCCTGGGTGCCGCGCATCAAGAGGGGTTCACGCACGGCGACCTGAGTCCCGGGCACGTGTGGGTGGAGGAGTTCGGCGGGCTCACGGTGGGCGGATTCGGGCTGATGGGAGCCACCGACTCGCCCCGCGTCACGGCACCCTCGTACGCCTCGCCCGAACAGGCTCGCGGTGAGGGCGGCGGACCGGCCACCGACCTGTGGGCACTGGGCGCGATCATGTACGAGATGGTCGAGGGCCGGCCGGCGATCCGGGACCGGGGCAGCCTCGAGGCGACGTTCCGCGCAGTGGAGCGGCTGCCCATCCGGGTCCCGCTCAACGCCGGGCCGCTCGGTCCGGCCATCCAGGGGCTCCTGCGCCGGGATCCCGTGGAGCGGGTGCCCGAGTCGGTCGTACGGGAGGCACTCACGCGCATCCTCAAGGCGGAGCTCGACGACTCGGAGCCGACCGGGACGCTGCCGTTGTTCGAGGAGTCCGGCTTCGACGGCCCGCGCCCGGGACGGGTGCGCGGCAGACGGCCCGTCAGCCGGCCGGTGTTGCTGGGGGGAGCGCTGGCCGTGACGGTCGTCTGTTTCGCCGGTCTCGCCATGGCGGGCGGGCTGTCCGATCGCGGCACGTCCGCGTCGGGCTCCGCCCCGTCCCCCTCCGCCTCCGATCGGCCGTACTCCCCCGCTCCCACCGCCGGTGGCACGGACCCCGGGCGACCCCCTCGGCCCCGGCGTCCCGCTCCTCGTCCCCGTCCCGGTCCGCCTCGCCCTCCCCGTCCCGTACCGGCCGACAGGACCCGCTTAAGCCGGGTTCTTCCGCTTCACCGCGCCCCAGGGCTTCGCCATCGACCTCCCCAAGGGGTGGGCGCCCCTGCGGACCGAGCGGTCCGCCGACCAGTCCTACCGTGTCCTGCTCGGCGCGAGCGGCGACCCGCGCACCCTGACCGTCACGTACAGCACCCAGCTCGCGCCGGACCCCGTCGCGGTCTGGAACGAGGTGGACACCTCTCTGCGGGGCGAGTCCATCGACTACGAGCGGGTGGGTGACATCCGCTCCGTCGACTATCGCGGTTACAAGGGCGCGGACATGGAGTGGCTCTCGACGGCGGACGGGGTCCGTGAGCGCACGTTCGGGCGCGGCTTCCTCGTCGACGGCCGGCGCGGGTTCTCCCTGCGGTGGACGACCCCGGCGGACGACTGGGGCACGGCCGCCAACCGGCAGGCGCTGGACACGTTCCTGCGGACGTTCACGTACACGTCGGGGTGATCCGGGGCCGGGACAGGCCTGCCGGTCCTGTGCCGGCTTCTGCCCCCGGCCCGGTGTCCGGTCCCCCGCCCCGTCCGGGCGCGGGGGTGAGGGCCGACGCGGTCAGCGCCGGTCGGCCGGTCTTCGCTGGGAGAGCCACAGCGCGACCGCCTCGGAGATGGGCTGGCCGGTCTCCAGCTCGATGAAGCCGAACTGCCCGCCCTGGTTGCCCTCCAGGAACCACCACACCCCTTCCTCGTCTTCGGCGAAGTCGAAGGCCGTGTAGGCGAGTTCGGTGAAGGCCGTGTACTCCTGCACCGAACGGGCGATACGCCCCGGCACCGCGATGGGCTCCCAGACGTGCCCGGTCTCGCCGAAGCGCCCGTCGACCTGACCCGCCACCGCGGTCTTGCGGGCGCCGAAGAGACGGTCCCCGATGCAGGTGAGCCGGATGTCGGCGCGCTTGGGAATGTACTGCTGGAGCAGCGCGGGTCCGGCCGCGACACCGGAGAAGTCCGCGTCGGGGCCGATCAGGGTGGTGGGCAGCGCCACTGGGGGTTCGCCGGGCGGCGGTCCGGAGGCGGACTTGACCACCACCTGCCGGTACTCCTCCACGAACTGCTGGGCCACCCGCGGCGCGGTCGTGATGACGGTCGGCGGCACCGCGAACCCACTGCTGTGCGCCACCCTCAGCTGCCAGGGCTTGTGCCGGGCCTGCTCGGCCCGGCGCGGGTGGTTCATCCAGCGGGTCGAGGCGGAGTAGAGCATCCCGAACAGCGCCTGCCGGGTCTCCGCGGTCAGCCAGGGCGAGGGCTCCGGCGCGTGCGCCGCGGGTTCGCCCGGACGGCGCACCCACACGGAGCGCAGGCCGCCCATGCTGAGCACATGGCCGTTGACCGAGAGGTAGCCGTCGAAGTCGCCGTGCGCGTAGTCCGCGGACAGGACCGCCCGGCCCGGCACGTCGGCGGGGTCCAGGCGCACCATGGGCACGCCCTGTTCGTGCAGCCTGGCCACGACCATGTCGGCGGTGACGTCCTGCTCCGCCGTGAGAATCAGTACCGTCATCGGGGTGAGTGGCCGTCAGTCGTCGAAGTGCGTCTGGGAACCGGCGGTCGACGTCGTCGTACCGGTCGCCATCAGGAGAGCGCGGTCGCTGACGGCCGGCCTGCCGTCCGGCAGCACGTTCAGTTGCAGGGACACGTCGAAGTGGTACGGGGGTACAGCGGCCGAATGCCCTGTGGGCAAGGCGTAGTTGAGGGTGAACGGTCGCACGGTAAATCCTCCCGCCGGTCTCACGATGCACTGCCCCCTCCCCTACGTGTGATGACTGTAAGGAATTCATCACTTTGCGCCACATCGGGGTGAACAGCGTCACATCGCGTCGTTTCAGGCTTACTTGATTCCGTTGTTGCTTGTGTGTCTGCTTGATCCGGCCAAACCTACGGCCAAAGCTTCATTCTCTGTGATCTTAACTCCGCACTTACCTTGGAGAGTTCCCGGTGACCGCAACCTTCGTCCCGACCGCAGGATCCGCCGCGCGCCCCGACGCACAGGTCCCCGTCTCACGTGAGGCGCGGGACACCCTGACGCGTGACGCACAGGACTCCGTCTCACGTGACGCGCGTGACTTCGGGGCCTACGCGCGGACCGGCGGCTGGGCCTTCGCCCTGAAGGTCGCGCGCAGTGTGCGTCCCGGCGGACAGTCCGCCGACGAGACCGCGAAGGTGTCCGCGAAGGAGTTCGCCGAGCTGGCCGGCTGCTCACCCGAGCGGGTGATGCGCTACTACAAGGCGTGGGACAAGGCGGCGGACGACGGTCTCGTCCCCCACTTCGAGGTTCTCGCCCCGGGCGAGGAGATCGAACTGCCGGACGCGGACGCGTGGTTGACGTACTACGCCGCCCGCTCCAGCGCGTCCTCCGAACGGGGAACCGCCATCGCCGAGGCGGCGCAGGCCGAGGGCATCCGCCCCACCAAGGCACTGGAGGTCGCCGAGAACCCCACCGCGCTGCGGGCCGCGATCCTCGCCGACCCCTCCACGGCGCAGGCGGCCCGCACCGCGCTGCTGGACCGGGTGAAGGAAGACCCGGCGCTGCAGGCCGAGTTGGCCCGCGACATCGCGCGCACCGACGAACTGAAGAAGGCGGTGGCCACCGAGACCAGGGCGGCCGACCGGATCGGCTACGTCCGCCAGATCGCCGAGAAGGGTCAGATCAGGACCCCGGCGGGGCAGACTCTCGACGCGCCGGCCGAGCTCCGCTCGGAGGCCGAGCGCCATCTGTCGCTCCTGGACGAGCTGGACAAGGGCGAGGACACCGGCGAGTGGGCGGCCGAGGCCTACGACACGATGAAGGGCCTGGTCGTCGAGACCGTCGAGGCAGACCCCGAACTGCGGGTCCAGGAACGCCGTACGAAGTTCTACAACAGCCTGCAGCGGGCCACGAAGGTCTTCGAGGAGCTGACCTTCGACGACGCCGACGACATCTACGAGGACGACATGGTGCAGCGGCTGGAGGACCTCCAGCAGGCGATCGGCTCCTGCATCGCGGCGCTTCGGGGCGCGGCGCCGCGGGAGTGAGCGGAATCGGTGTCCGTGTCCCGGATCAGGACGCGGAAGCGGACCCGGGCCGGTCCTCGCCGAGATAGTGGGTCATGCGCTCGACCAGGGGGCGCGGCGCGTCCGGCCGGAAGCAGAGGCCGAGGTTGTCCGCGGACTCGGCCGCCGCCGCCTCGCTGCGGACGAAGAGCGCCTCCTCGTACACCGCCAGTGCCTTCTCGACGTCGTCCCGGTGGGTGGCGATGGCGGTCGCGAGTTCGGCACCGTCGAGCATGGCGAGGTTGGCACCCTCGCCGGCGAAGGGAGACATCAGGTGCGCGGCATCGCCCAGCAGGGTGACGCCCGGGGTGCGGTCCCAGCGGTGGCCGACCGGCAGCGCGTGGACCGGCCGGGGCACGAGCTCGCCGTCCGCGTCGGCGACGAGCGCTCGCAGGCGTTCGTCCCAGTCGGGGAAGTGCTCCAGCAGCGCCGTCTTGGCCGCCGCGGTCGCGGTGAAGTCGATGGGGCCGGCGGTGGCCCACTCGGCGGGCGTCCGCAGGGCGACGTAGATGTGCAGCGAGCCGTCGGGGTCCCGGTGGGCGAGGAAGCCCTTGCCGTCGGCGAGGGCGAACATCATGCCGTGGCCGACGAGGGCGGCGCCCTCCGGATGCCGGGTGTCGGCGTCCGGGAGGTGCGCCTCGACGAAGGAGAGGCCGGAATAGACCGGGGTGGCGTCCGAGACCAGCGGTCGGACCTTCGACCAGGCGCCGTCGGCGCCGATCAGCACATCGGCGGTGAACGTCTCCCCGTCGGCGAGCGTCACCTCGTGCCGACCGTCGTCGAGTGTCCGTACGCCGGTGGCCTTGGCGCCCCAGCGCACGGTGTCCGGGGGCAGTGAGCCGAGCAGGAGGTCGCGCAGCGCCCCTCGCTTGACCTCGGGCCGTCCGCCGCCCTCGCCGTCGTCCTCCAGGTGGACGACGGCCGCCTTGTCGAGGATGCGCATGGCCTCGCCACCGGCGTGGATGAGGCCCCGGAACGCGTCGTGGAGCCCGGCGGCGCGCAGCGCGGCCTGCCCGGACTCCTCGTGCATGTCCAGCATGCCGCCCTGCGCGCGGGCGGTGGGCGAGGCGTCGAGGTCGAAGACCGCGGCCTCGATGCCGCTCCGGTGCAGCACGCGGGCGAGCGTGAGGCCGCCGAGACCGGCGCCGACCACGGCTATGGGGTGATGGATCGACATGTCGCTACTCCTTGGGGAGGGACGGCCGGGACGTGTCGGACGTCCCGTGCCTCGGGGTGTGCAGGATTCCGCTGATCAGCACCTGGAAGCCCCAGTCCATACGCGCCTCACCGGGCCCTGAGAGCAGTTCGGCGCCCGCGGCGGTGACGTGCGGATGCCGTTCGCCGGAGGCGCCGTGCAGTGCGGCGGCGAGCGCGGCCCATTCACCCTCGGCGTCGGCGGGGTCCTTCTCCCCGGGGGCGTGTTCGGCGGCGGTCGCGGTGGCGAACTGCAGCAGCAGGTCCACCGCCCAGGCCGCTCGCGCCCGGGGGATGCCGCCCTCGCTCATCAGCGCGAGCAGTGCGTCCAGCAGGTCCAGATAGCGGTCGCCGAACGGGCGGGAGACGAGGGCCGAGCGGGCCAGGCCCGGGTGCTCGAACAGCACCGCCGTGTAGGAGGTGAGCACCTCTACGAGCCGGTCGCGCCAGTCGCCGTCCGCGCGGGCCGGGCCGAGGTCGACGGCGCCGAGGAGCTCGTCGAGGACGGCCGCGTGCAGTTCCGCGGTGTTGCGTACGTAGACGTAGAGCGAGGCCGGGCCGGTGTCGAGCTCCTGTGCCAGGCGGCGCATGGTGACCCGGCTCAGACCTTCGGCGCACATCAGGGCCACGGCGGTCTCGATGATGCCTTCCCTGGTCAGGGCCGGTTTCGCCGGTCGCTCACGACGGCTCGGGCGGGGTGCGGGGTGTGCTGTCACACCTCCAAAGTAACGAACATGTTCGTTGCGAACAAGTACGTGACGAACATGTTCGTTCTTTTCTCCCGCTCCGGGTGAGTAGGCGTACTCATGCCGTCACTCCCCCGCTCCAGCACGATGGGGCGACCCGGACCGCGGACCAGGACCAGGACCAAGGAGCTCACCCGTGAACGGACTTCACCTCTCCTCGCTCTCCAGCCCGGCGTCCGAGGGGCTGTTGGAGCGCCACCCCGGGCGGCGGGTCCTGCCGACAGCGCTCGTCGCGCTCGTCGTCGCGGGCCTGGCCGTCTCCGCCTGGAACCCGCACGACCGGACGACCTGGCTGCTGGAGACCGTGTGGGTGCTGCTCGGGCTGCCCCTCGCCGTGCTGTTCCGGCGCCGGTTCCCGCTGACGAACCTGCTGTGCTGCCTGCTGGCGGCGCACGCGCTGGTCCTCGCCGTGGGAGGCCACTACACGTACGCGCAGGTACCGGTGGGCGACTGGGTACGGGACGGGCTCGGGCTCGCCCGCAATCCGTACGACCGGTTCGGTCACCTCATGCAGGGGTTCGTGCCCGCCGTCCTGGTACGGGAGGTGCTGAGCCGGACCTCACCGCTGCGCGGCAGTCGCTGGCTCGCGCCGCTGACCGTGTGCGCGTGCCTGGCCTTCAGCGCGCTCTTCGAGATGTTCGAGTGGGCGGCCGCGGTGATCGGCGGCCACTCGGCGGACGCCTTCCTGGCCACCCAGGGCGACGTGTGGGACACCCAGTGGGACATGTTCTGCGCGCTGATCGGAGCCACGCTGTCCGTCGTCCTGCTCAGCCGGGCGCACGACCGGCAGCTCGACGCGCTCCGGAGCGAGGGGTCCGGGAAGGACGCCCGGTGACGGGCTCACAGGCGGTACGCCACACCACCACGCCCCGGACACGCCGAACGCCGACCACCGCCCCTCTTCCTCGGGCCGGCGGTCGGCGTCCTGGTCGGGGCCCTCGCGGCCCGCTACCAGCGGCCCTCCACCTGCTCCTTGATCCGGCGGTCGTAGAGCTCGTCGATCGCATCCAGCGTCTGCCGCGACAGCGGCGGGAGCTTCGCGGCCTCCGCGTTGGCGTGGGCCTGTTCGGGTGAACGCGCGCCCGGGATCACCGTGGTGACGCCGGGCTGCTGGATGATCCAGCGCAGCGCCAGCTGGGCCGGGGTGCAGCCCTCCGGAGCGAGGGCGGAGAACTCGGCCGCCGCCTCCACACCGGTCACGAAGTCGACGCCGGAGAAGGTCTCGCCCTGGTCGAAGGCCTCACCGTGACGGTTGTACGTACGGTGGTCGTCGGCCCCGAACACCGTGTCCTTGGTGTACTTGCCGGAGAGCAGACCGGAGGCCAGCGGCACGCGGGCGATGATGCCGACGCCCGCCTCCTGAGCGGCGGGAAGAACCTGCCGCAGAGGCTTCATGCGGAACGGGTTGAGGATGATCTGAACGCTCGCCACGTTCGGACGGGCGATCGCCGTGAGCGCCTCGTCGCAGGTCTCGACGCTCACGCCGTACGCGGCGATCCGCTCCTCCTCGACCAGGGTGTCCAGCGCGTCGAACACCTCGTCCGACGAGTAGACGGGGGTCGGCGGACAGTGCAGCTGCACCAGGTCGATGCGGTCGACGCCGAGATTGCGCCGGGAGCGGTCGTTCCACGCGCGGAAGTTGTCGAGGACGTAGTTCTGCGGGATCTGCTCGACCCGGCGGCCCATCTTCGTCGCGACCATCACATGGAGGTCGGGGCGGCCGCTCACGAAGGACGCGATCGTCTGCTCGCTGCGTCCGTCGCCGTACACGTCGGCGGTGTCGAAGAAGGTCACCCCGGACTCCGCCGCCGTCTCCAGCACCGCCTTGGCGTCCGCTTCGCTCACATCGCCCCAGTCGGCCCCGAGCTGCCACGTACCGAGACCGATGACCGATGCCTTCTGGCCTGACCTGCCGAATTCACGCTCGTCCATGTGATCAGTCTGTCATCCATCCCCCGCCGGCAGCGGCGGCACCCCCGGCCTCGCGGCGGCCGGCGCCGCCGCGCGCGGCTGTCCCGGACGTGCCGCTCCGGGGGTGCCGCCGCGGGGGTGCCGCCGCGCCGGCGGTCAGCGCGTGGTGAGCCGCGCCAGTTCGGTGCCGGCGAGCAGGAAGGCGCCCACGCCGAAGTCGGCGGTGCTGTCGTAGGTGACCGGCTGGCTGGATTCCGGTCGGTCGCCGACGTTCTGGACGTAGCCGAGGAAGCCGTCGGGGTGCACGGCCGTGGTGACGAGGCCGTTCCAGGCGCGGGCCGCCACCGGGAGGAAGGTGTCCCGGTCGACCAGGCGGGCGAAGACCGCGTACGAGGTGCCGTACAGGAGGAAGGACGTGCCGCTGGTCTCGGGGCCGGGCAGATGGGTCGCGTCGGCGAGGTTGACGTTCCAGAAGCCGTCGCCGCGCTGCACGGCCGCGGCGGCCCTCACCAGGCGCGTCAGCGTGTCGCGGTACTCGGCGGTGTGGCGCTCCGTGGACAGCAGCGCCTTGAGTGTCTTGACGTGACCGCCCGCCACCCATCCGTTGCCGCGCGACCAGACGACGGGCCGGCCCGAGGGCGAGAGGATGCCCCCGGGGAGGAAGCGCGCGTCGCGGTACCAAAGGCCCGTCGCGGCGTCGTACAGGCCGGGGCCGCCCTCGGCGCGCTTGGTGTGGTCGTAGAGGGAGTACAGCTTCCGCCAGTACTGCGGATCCCGGCGGAGGGCGCCGAGGCGGGCGAAGGGCGGCATGGCCATGTGGAGGGCGTCGTCCCACCACCAGTCGTCGTTCTTGTCCGGCTGGTCGGTGTAGACCATGCGGTGCAGGGAGGTCTCGATCGCGGTGAGCTTCCGCTCCTCGGGCTCGATCTCGTACAGGTCGAGGTAGGCCTGTCCGGCGGATTGGTTGTCCGCGTGGCGTGTGGTCACCCCGCCGTTGAGCCCGTAGGCGTGCCGGTCCGCCCAGGAACGGGCGTACGCGAGATGGCGCGCGTCGCCGGCCAGGCGGTACAGGGCGAGCAGTCCGCTGAAGAAGGTGGCGTTGGCCCAGCCGTTGTCACCGGAGTCCGTGTGCGCGGCGATCCAGTGGTCGGCCACGCGCCGCAGCACGGCGACGACCTCACTCCTCGAGGGCAGCGGCGTCACGTCTCCCGGCCTCGGCGGCACCGGGGTCCCAGCGGCCTGCGCGGGCGTCGTCAGGGCGGTTCGGAGCGAAGCGGCGGCCGCGAGAGCGGTACCGCCGGCCAGCAGGCGTCGTCTACGCATATGAACAACTCCTACGGATGGGGATCCTCATCCTCAACTCCCGCCCCGCGCACTGTCCATGGGCGGTCGTCAACTTGGCCCGAACCAGACCGAGTTCATGTCCACGTACGATCGTCAGGTGGCGAGACCGTCGCCGTGCCGTCCCGCGTCCCCGCCGGGCGATGTCACCCACCCGGTTCCCGGCCTTCGCGCCACGCCTCCCCCCGCGTGCGGTGAGCTACTGCGTGTGGTCATCCATGCCCTGGTGAGCACGGTCCGTGAGCTATGTTGAATCCTCGTGGGACATGAAGGAGGCACATCGGTGCCATCGCCGCAGCAGGCGCGCGCGCAGGCGTCCGCGATCACGTCGGGAAAGACGGCTCCGGAGGCGGGCGCGGCGCCCACGTCCCAGCTCCGGGAACTCTTCGACGGGACACGGCTCTCGCCGGGGCAGCGCCGTATCGCCCAGTACCTGATCGAGCACATCACCGAGGCCGCCTTCCTGTCGATCACCGATCTCGCGGAGCGCGTCGGGGTGAGCCAGCCGTCCGTGACCCGCTTCGCCGCGGCGGTCGGCTTCAGCGGTTACCCCGCGTTGCGGGAGAAGCTCCAGGCCATCGCGCTCAGCACCCTGGGCAGCACCCCGGGCGCGCCCACCGTGGACCGCGGCAACGAGCTGCAGGCCGCGGTGGACGTGGAGATCGAGAACCTGGAGAACCTGCGGCGCGACTTCGCCGACCCGGACCAGGTGATCGAACTCGGTCGCGCGCTCTCGCAGTCGACACCGCTGACGGTTCTCGGGCTGCGCATCTCGGTGTCGCTGGCCGAGTACTTCGCCTACGCGGCGCGCCGCGTCCACCCCGACGTACGGGTGGTGACCCGGGGCGGAAGCGTCGCGTACGACGCGCTGCTCCAGTCGCGCGAGGCGGGCGGCACCTGGCTGCTGGCGTTCGGAATGCCTCGGCACGCGCAGGAGACGCTCACCGCGGTACGGGTCGCGCGCAGTGCCGGACTGAAGGTGGCCCTGATCACCGACCTGGCGCTCGGACCGCTGGCCGACGAGGCCGACGTCACCTTCACCGTCGGCACCGGCTCCCGGCTCGTCTTCGACTCGTACGCCGCGCCCGTGGTGATGTCGGCGGCGCTGCTCCAGGCCATGACCGACGCCGATCCGGAGCGGACACAGGCCCGCCTGGAGGAGTACGAGCAGATCGCCGAACAGCACCAGTTCTTCCTGAAGGACTGAACTTCTCACGGAAGACCTTCGCCCTCCCCCCCTCCTGAGGGGCCCGGCACCCCTGCCCCACCCCGCCGGCGCCCCCTCCCGTACCGCGCCTCACCACGGCATCACGGGATCTATCACCCCATATCGCGGATGAATTTTTTCATGCCCTTGCGAAACTGGCGGTATATATAAATACTGCTCGCGGATCGTGATCAGGAGGCCTCCAGGTCGCGTCCTACGACCATCCGGGGCCGTCCGCTCCTACCCGCAACGGGTTCCGGGTGATCGGACGGGCCCCGCGCGAACGGGACCCGCGGTGGCGGCCCCGGCCTTCCCCTGGACCGGGGCCGCCCCAGAACCGTTGACCACCCTTGCCGCCGACGTAACCCGGAAGCGATGAACATGGCCCTGACGTATTCACCGATCACCTCGGACTGGCCGTGCCAGGTCAAGACCCCCGGCAGCTTCGACTGGGAGCGGTCGGCCACCAGGTGGCTGCGCGAACTGGTGCCGGCCCGCTACGCGAGCTATCCGACCCTGATGAAGCACCCCGTCCTGCTCGGCCGCCACGCACAGATCCAGGTGCAGCACGAGATACGCGTCGCCCGTACGGCTCTGCAGACCGCCCGGTCCGAGCTGCCCGCCCTCGGACTGCCGGAGTCGGTGATCGAGCACACCATCAAGATGTACGCTGCCGAGGTTCTGCAGCTCAGCCATATCGCCCGCAGCGTCCGAGCGGTCACCCACGCGCTCACGGACAGCGGCGCCACGCGAAACTGAGACACCGGGCCGGGCGACGGTTCCGGTGCGACGACCACCGGGAGACGTCGTGGACGCACAGGGGCCCAGGGCCGTGGACGCCGGCGCAGAGGAGCGAACCCCCGCGGCGCGGACACTCGATGTGCGGTGGATCCACGGATCGCCGTCGGCCAAGCACAACACGGATCCGGACCTCCAGGTGCACGTCCACGACGCGGACACGGTGATCCTGCGGCAGAACATGGCCGTCGACTACGAGGCGCCCTTCCTGTTCCTGCTGTTCGGCGAAGCGCGGGCGGTGCTCATCGACACCGGTGCCACGGCCTCGCCCGCGCACTTCCCGTTGCGACGGGTGGTGGACGGGCTGATCCGGGACCGGCAGGCCGCGCAACCCCGGGACGACTACGAGCTGCTGGTGCTGCACACCCACCCGCACGGCGACCACGTCGCGGGAGACGGCCAGTTCACCGACCGCCCCCGCACCACGGTGGTGGACGCGGCCCTCGACGAAGCGTGGACGTTCTTCGGATTCGACCGGGACCCGGACGGTGTCGCCCGCGTCGACCTCGGCGGCCGGGTCCTGGAGTGCCTGGCCACACCCGGGCATCACGCGGCCTCCGTGACGTACTTCGACCCCTGGACCGGTTTCCTTCTCACCGGCGACACCGTCTACCCCGGCCGGCTGTACGTCGACGACTGGCCGGCCTTCACCCGCACCGTCGACCGCCTGATCAATTTCTGCGCCGACCGGCCGGTCACCCAGGTGCTCGGCTGTCACATCGAGATGACCCGGCAACCGGGCGTGGACTATCCCGTGCGGACCACCTACCAGCCCGACGAGCCGCCCCTGCAGATGACGACGGCCCAACTGGCCGACATCCGCGCGGCCATCGACACCGTCGGCGACCGGCCGGGCCGGCACGTCTTCGACGACTTCGTCCTCTGCCGCCGTGACCTGCCCGAGGACGCCCCCGAAGGCGCGTAGACGTCCTCGCCCCGCACCTGGCCGAACGGGAGGCGGTACGAACGCCGTGGCCGGGAAGACGACAGGGAGAAACGCAACCTCCCGCCGAGACCCCTGGACGGACTCATGGATTCCACGGCATGGACAGTGGTCGTCGTCGTCGCGATCCTGGGTGCCGTCGCGCTCGCGGTCGCGATCGTGCTCCTGACCCGGCTCGTACGGGCGCGCCGCGATCTGCGGCGCGCCGGACTGCCGACCGGCTCCCGCTGGGTCTTCTGGGGCGCCGTCGCCTATCTGCTGCTCCCGACGGACTTGCTGCCCGACCCCATCTACCTGGACGACATCGGCGTACTCCTGCTGGCCCTGCGCTCGTTGCGCCGCCCGGAACTGCTCGACGCCGACGAACCCGGGAACCCTCCCGCACGCACCGGACGTTGACGGACCGAGCGGGCCAAAGGCGTGGACGCCCGCGCCGGAGGTCCGCGGGGATCACCACGTCGACGGGCGGCACGATGAGCGAGCTGGTTCCCGGGGGCAACGTGCCCCTGCCGGGCGGCACCCTGACGATCCGGGTGCCGGGCCCCTTCGACGTCTCGGCGCTCATCACCGACGACACCGGCAAGGTGCGCGGTGACGCCGACTTCGTCTTCTACAACCAGCCCGCGGTACCGGGTGCCCGGCTCACCGGTGAGAGCCTGACGGTCGACCCGCCGGGGCTGCGCTCCGGAGCGAGCCGGGTCACCGTGCTCGTCACCCCGGCCGATCCCGGCACACCGCTGGGCCGGCTGCCCGCCCCCACCCTGCTCGTCACCGGCCCCGGCGGGCGCACGCTGGCGCGCTTCACTCCCCCGCGCCCGCAGCGGGAGACCGTGCTGCTGCTCGCGGAGATCTACCGGCGCGGCCCGGAGTGGAAGCTGCGGGCGCTGGGCCAGGGGTACGCGGAGGGACTGGCCGGCATCGCGCGGGACTTCGGGGTCGACATCAGCGAGGACGACGCCCCGGCGGTCGCGGCACCCGACCCGGACGGCTTCCTGGAGCTGGTGAACTCCGTGCGCTCCGCCGCCGGTTCCCCACCCGTGTCGCTCGACGCGCGGCTCGCCGGCGCCGCGCGGGCGCACGCCTCCGACATGGCGGCGCGCGGGCTCCTCAGCTCCCAGGGTGCGGACGGAACTTCGGTCTACCAGCGCGTCACCGCCGCGGGGTACGCGTATCTCACCGTGGGCGAACACCTCGTCTCCGGCCCGCGCACCCCCGGCGAGTTCGTCGAGTACTGCCTCACCACCGAGCGGTCCCGCGCCACGCTGTACGACCGCGCGTACACCCAGGCGGGTCTCGCGTACGTCGCCCACCCCCGTTCCGGCGACCTGTACTGGACGGCGCTGTGGGCGCGGCCGTTCAGCACCGACGGCTTGGCGCGGACGGCGCGCGAGGTCGTCGCGCTGACCAACGCCGAACGGGCCGGTGAGGGCCTGCCGCCGCTCCTCGCCGACACCCCGCTCACCGTCGCGGCCCAGGCGCACAGCGACGACATGGTGGCCCGCGCCTTCTACTCCCACACCTCTCCCGACGGCAGCCGACCCTGGGACCGGGCCGCCGCGGCGGGCTCCGCGCGCCGGACCATCGGCGAGAACATCGCCTGTGGCCAGCGCTCCGCCGCCGAGGTCGTCCGCGGCTGGATGGACAGCCCCGGACACCGCGCCAACATCCTCAAGCCCGGCTTCACCCACATAGGCGTCGGCCTCGCGGGCGGCGGCGACGCGGGCACCTACTGGACCCAGCTCTTCGGCGGCTGAACGGCCCCTTTCTGACGGACCTTCCGATTCCTCTCCGTGCCGTGCAACCCACGGCCGCTCCGGCGCGTAAAGAAGGTGTCGACGCCGCGTCCGCGGCACGGTGCACGCCGGACGTCCGCACGGGCGGGCGAACCCGGTGGAGAGAGTCGGGAGAAGAATCAGATGGTCTCAGGATCGGTGGGCACGGGTACGGCGCTGGGCGCGGTACTGCTGTCCCTCGTCGCGGTCCCCGCGCAGGCGGCCTCCGCGGCGCCGGGCCGCTCGGACACCGGACGTGTCACGAGCGTCGCGGCAGCGGGGTCGGGCGCGCCCGACGACGCCGGGCTGCAGAGCGTGCTGCACACCGCGCTGGCCCAGGGAGCGCCCGGCGCGATGGTGCGCGTCGACGACGCGGGCACCGTCCACCAGTTGTCCGAGGGGGTCGCCGACCGGGCCACCGGGCGGGCCATCACCACGGCCGACCGGTTCCGCGTCGGCAGCGTCACCAAGAGCTTCTCCGCCGTGGTCCTGCTGCAACTGGTCGACGAGGGCAAGCTGAACCTGGACACCTCGGTGAACACCTATCTGCCCGGACTGCTGCCCGACAACAAGATCACCGTGCGCCATGTGATGAGCCACCGCAGCGGCCTCTACGACTACACCAACGACATGTTCGCGCAGACGGTCCCGGGCTTCGAGTCCGTCCGCAACAAGGTCTTCAGCTACCAGGACCTGGTGCGCCTGTCCCTGAAGCACGCGCTCACCAACGCGCCGGGGGCGGCCTACTCGTACTCGAACACCAACTTCGTCGTCGCGGGCATGCTCATCGAGAAGCTCACCGGGCACGCGGTGGCCACGGAGTACCGGAACCGCATCTTCGGACCGCTCGGCCTGACCGACACCTTCTACGTGCACCCCGACACCGCCATCCCCGGCACACACGCCAACGGCTATCTCACCCCCGACGAGGCCGGTGCGGCCCTCGTCGACTCCACCGCGCAGACGGTGTCCTGGGCGCAGAGCGCGGGCGCGGTCATCTCCAGCACGCGGGATCTCAACACGTTCTTCTCCTCCCTGATGGCCGGAAAGCTCATGTCCGCCGCGCAACTCGCCCAGATGCAGAAGTGGACCACCGTCAACAGCACCCAGGGCTACGGCCTCGGTCTGCGCCGCCGCGACCTGTCCTGCGGTGTCTCCGTGTACGGGCACACCGGCACCGTGCAGGGCTACTACACGTACGCCTTCACCTCGAAGGACGGCAAGCGCAGCGTCACCTCGCTCGCCAACACCTCGAACAACGCCGACGTGCTCAACACCATGGCGGGCACCCTGGAATCCGCGTTCTGCGGCAAGGCGTCCAAGGCGGCCCTCCGCGCCACGGCGCCGGCCGCCCCCAGGGAGCGGTACGAGGACATCGCGCCGGACGTCGCCCGGGACTGACGTGCCAGGGTGCGGCCGGACCACCGGCACCGGCCGCACCCGTCGCCCGAGCCGGCACAGGTCCGGTGGAACCGGGTCGGCCGGTCTCCGCCTCCGCGCCCGATACTGGTGGCATGGGATTCGCCGTCTTCATGACCCTTCCGGGACTCGTCGTCGTACTGACCCTCGCGGCCTTCGCCGACCAGGCGCTGCTCCGCGCCGGACGCGCCGGCCTCCTGCCGTGGCGCAACGGTGCGCGGCAGGGACAGATATCCGCCACCGGCTTCGAGCAACTGCACGCGAGTCTCTCGCCGGGCAAGCAGCACGAGCTCGAGGAACGGCGGTCGGCCCTGGTGATGCGGGACGACGAGGAGGACGGGGCGCCCGCGCACCGTACGACCGTCGATCTGGCCGCCGGCACCGCGGTCGTGCGCCCTCGGCGCCGCTCATGACCTTCGACGACCTGCTGGAGCGGGCCGCGTCCCTCGTCCGTCCGGACCGGCGCGCGATCCTCGGCATCGCCGGAAGTCCCGGAGCGGGCAAGACGACGCTGGCCGAGCGCCTGGTCCGGGAGCTGAACAGCGACGACTCCCGCTGGGTCGCGCAGGTGCCGATGGACGGGTTCCATCTCGCGGACGTCGAGCTGGAGCGCCTGGGCCGCCGGGACCGCAAGGGCGCTCCCGACACCTTCGACGCGGCGGGCTACGCGGCGCTGTTGCGCCGGCTGCGCGACGAGGACGGGGGCGAGGACGACGGCATCGTCTACGCGCCGGGCTTCGAGCGGACCCTGGAGCAGCCGATCGCGGGTGCCGTCCCGGTCCCCCGCACCGCCCGTCTGATCATCACCGAGGGCAACTACCTCCTCCTGCGCGACGCGGCGTGGGAGCGCGTACGGTCGCAGCTGGACGAG
This sequence comes from Streptomyces sp. RPA4-2, assembly GCF_012273515.2. NCBI lineage: Bacteria > Bacillati > Actinomycetota > Actinomycetes > Kitasatosporales > Streptomycetaceae > Streptomyces > Streptomyces sp. RPA4-2. The sequence goes on along the minus strand of NZ_CP050975.2, from coordinate 8,258,442 downwards.
GTCTGGTTCTGCGAGCTCGACGACAGCGAACGCGTGCGCCGACTCGTCGCCCGCCACGAGGAGTTCGGCAAGGACCACGACACGGCGGTGGCCTGGGTGCTCGGCACGGACCAGCGCAACGCCGATCTGGTCGCCGCGACGCGGGCCCGTGCCGATCTGGTCGTGGGACCAGAGGTCACCGCCTCCGGATCCGCGCCCCGGGTTCCCCTCGCGCATCGCCCGCCGGACTCCCCATCAGTGCGGTGAACGCCTCGGTACGGATCGTCGGCCCCCCGGGCGCGTACTCCACGACGGGGGCGAAGGGACCCGGGGAGCCGTAGCGCACGGCGAAGACGTGCAGGTCCTCCGGGGCGCCGGGAACCGGACCGGCCTCGAACGCGCTGGAGGCGACCAGGTGACGCCAGCCCTCGTCGGGGTTGCCGTAGACCCGCGGGTCGGCGGCGAGGGCGAAGGCCGCCTCCTCCTGCGTCGTCCGGGCGCGGGCGTCGAAGCGGTCGGCGCCCTCGGTCCGCGGGTGCGTCAGCCGGAGGGTGCCGGCGGACGCCACCTCCGCCGTCGCGACCCTGCGGACCCGGTCGCCGTCGTCGGCGGCGTACGGCATTCCGGCGAGCAGGTACGGCTCCCCGTCCAGCCGTTCGACGGCGACCGTCATCCAGAGGCTGGTGCCGTCCGTGACGTACAGCGACCTGAGATGGCGCAGGACGTGGTCGCGGGTGACGACGGGCTTGCTGACGAGTTTGGCTGTCAGTCCGTCGCTCTCGACGTCGCGCACCCGCACCTCGCCCATCGGGCGGCTCAACAGGAAGCCGTCGACGACCGGACCGAAGCCGGGCCGGCGGTTCACGGCCGCCGGCCCGGCAGACAGGTGCCCGCAGCCTCGACCAGGGACGGCGTCATCCGGTCGTCGAACGCCACCGAGACGCTGCCCGCGCGCAGTTGGTGGCGAGCGCCAGCAGTGAGGTGATGCCGAGCGAGGTGTCACCGATGTCCTGGACGGTCGCGGGGTGTTCGAGGTTGCCGTCCGGGGTGAGGCGGGCCAGCGCCTCCTCGGTGACGGCGGCGAGAACGGTGTCGTACGCTGCCGGGTCGTCCTGGAGGTCGTCCAACCGCCCGCGCTGGTACGGGAGATGCACGTGATCAGCCCTTCGTTCCGGAGGTCGCCAGTCCGTCCGCCAGTCTCTTCCGGACGATGGGGAAGCGGATGAGCGTGGGCGGCAGGGCGCGTGTCGTCCTGGCGAACATCGCGCCGAGGACGAGGAGCGGGCGCCTTCGGTCCCTCACTCGTCACGGGGTGCGGGCGGCCGCCCGCGACTAGGTGTCCGAATCCCGCCGGACGCCGTGCGGGGAACACGGCAACATGGCAGGTGAAGCGGTGCTCGCACCGCTTGGACCACACGTGAAAGGACACCTCCGATGACGGTCTGGACGACCATCGACAGCCCCTTGGGCGAGCTGCTTCTCGTGGGCGAGGAGTCGGCCACCGCGAGGGGCGGCACGGCGCTCGTGTCGCTCTCCATGCCCGGCCAGAAGTCCGGCGCCGTCGTGCGCGACGGATGGACGCGGGACGACGGCGCGTTCACGGACATCGTCACGCAGCTGAACTCCTACTTCGAGGGCGGCCTGACCGACTTCGCCATCGAGTACGCCGGCGGGGCGGGCACCGACTTCCAGCGGCGGGTGTGGAAGGCCGTCGAGAGCGTCCCGTACGGCACGACGGTCAGCTACGGCGAGATCGCCTCGCGGATCGGGGCGTCACGCGCGGCGGTGCGGGCCGTGGGCACCGCCATCGGCGCGAACCCCCTGCTCGTCGTGCGCCCCTGCCATCGCGTGATCGGTGCCGGCGGCGCACTCGCCGGGTACGCCGCGGGCCTGGAACGCAAGCAGCGGCTGCTGGACCTGGAGGACGCCCGGCGGGGCAGGTGATCCGCGTGCGCGGCGACGGCCCGGTTTTGCCGGATCGGCAACATCACTGGGCCGCGCCCCGCCGCTCCCCGCATGATCACCCGTAGTGCCGACACGAGGAGGACCGGTCCCCCGGGAACCCGCTCGTCGCACCCACCGCAGCCGGAGTGTCCTGGGAGGATCCGTGCCGAAGTCGTCCGCAGCAGACCGCACCCACCGTCTGGTGACCTCGCCGGCCGGCCGGATCCATCTGGTGGAGCAGGGAACCGGCCCACTGGTCCTGCTGGTGCACGGATTTCCGGAGTCCTGGTACTCCTGGCGCCACCAGCTGACGGCGCTCGCCGCGGCCGGCTACCGGGCGGTCGCCCTCGACGTCCGCGGCTACGGCCGCTCCTCCAGGCCCGACGGCGTGGCCGAGTACCGGATCCTGGAACTGGTGGAGGACTGCGCCGCCGTCGTGCACGCCCTCGGTGAGCGGTCCGCGACCGTCGTCGGGCACGACTGGGGCTCCACCATCGCCGCCACCTCCGCGCTGGTCCGCCCCGACGTGTTCCACGCGGTCGGGCTGCTGAGCGTGCCCTACGCGCCGCGCGGCGGTCCGCGCCCCAGCGACGTCTTCGCGCGGATGGGCGGTCCCGAGGAGTTCTACGTCTCCTACTTCCAGCGGCCCGGCCGGGCCGAGGCCGAGATCGAGCCCGACGTCCGCGGCTGGCTCGCGGGCTTCTACGCGGCGCTGTCCGGCGACACCATGCCCGGCCCCGGCACGCCGGACCCGCACTTCGTGAGCCCCGGCGGAACCCTGCGTGACCGGTTTCCCGCCGGACGTCTCCCCCACTGGCTCGACGAGTCCACCCTCGACGTCTACGCCGAGGAGTTCGAGCGGACCGGGACGAGCGGGGCGCTCAACCGCTACCGGAACATGGACCGCGACTGGGAGGACCTGGCCGACCACGACGGCGCGCCCGTCACCCAGCCCTCACTGTTCGTCGGAGGCGCCCTCGACGCGTCCACGACCTGGCTGGCCGACGCGATCGCGGCGTTCCCCACGACCCTGCCCGGTCTGGTCTCGTCCCACATCCTGGACGACTGCGGCCACTGGATCCAGCAGGAACGGCCCGAGGACGTCAACCGCATCCTGATCGACTGGCTCGCCGCCCTGCCCGCCTGACGGCCTACAACGTCGTACGGGATTCCAGGGCGGCGCGGGTGTCGTCGCCGTAGACGCCGGTCTCGTCCCCCCGGATGCCGTACCAGAGCTGGAAGCGGGCGACGGCCGCGGTGAGCGTGGCGTCGTAGCTGCCGTCGGTGGAGCCGCCCGCGTACACGTCCGGGATGCGGAGCAGCCGCTGCTGCAGTGCGCTCACCGCCTGGCCGCTGTCCCCCTCACGGAGGGTGCCCGCGCCGTCCGGGTCCGCGGATCCGGACGGCGCCGGGGCGGCCGCTGTCGCGGAGGGGCCGCTTCCGGGGTGTCCGGCCTGTGCGCGGCTGTCCCCGTCGTCGGGCAGCAGGAGCGCGAGGGCGAAGCCGGTCAGGGCCGCCGCCGTCACCCCCAAGGCGATGGCGGCTCGGCGCCGGATGGCACCGTCGGCGTGACCGCGTCCGGGTGCGCCTTCCCGGCCGGGGGTGGGCTGCCGTCCCGGCCGGGACTGTCTTCCCCGCACGGGCCATGGCCCGTTCCCCTGCGCGACGACGGGTGCGCGCGCGGCCCGCCGCGCGGGTCCCGGTGCGACGCCCGCGGTTCCGGCGTCGCGGGTGTAGTCCTCACCCCCCGGTACGGGCGGCATTTCCTCGGTCTCCTCGTCGGCAGCGGGCAAAACGGCCTTCGCCGAGGTGGCGGACACGGCGACCATCTCGTAGTCGCCGTCCGGATCGGCCCCGTACTGCTGTTCCCGCACCTCCTTCAGGAGCTGCGCCAGTGCCTCCGTCCGGCGGCGCCGTTGCACATGGGTGGGCTCGATGGCCCGTCGCCTGGCCGGCTGGTCCGGTTCGGGCGGTGTAGACACACTGCTCTCCTTCCGCGCGTGAGCTCACGCCATCCCCAGGGAGTGATACGTGACGGCCGGCCCGGGAGTTCAGCGGAGGGCGCCTCCCCGCCGGGCTGCCGGCGGGCTCCCGGCGACCGTCCGTGGGCGTGCGAACGCCGGCCGCTTCCCCGTGACGGGGTCGGACAACGTGAAGAATGGGCACATACGGGGTAGGACCACCTTCGGGGAGCGGAGAGGGTCAACGTGGCCGTGAGCGAGGAAAGACAAGTGCCGCCCCGTCGGCGCTTCGACGTGGCGGATGCCGCGCCGCTTGTGCTCGACGCCCATTTGACGGTGACCGGCTGGACCGCGGACGCCGAGCGGCTGCTGGGATACCGGCCCGCGGAGGTGGTGGGCCACCACGTCGTGGACCTGCTGCTCCCGGAGGACGCGGCGCGGATCTCGGAGCGTGCCGAGCGGTGCCGTGGCGTCGGTGGCTGGGCGGGGCTGCTGTCCGCGCTGCACCGGGACGGCCACGCGGTCCGGGTGATGGTGAGGGCCATCCCGGTGCGGGAGGACGCCGCGCCGACACGGTGGGTGGTGCTGCTGGCCGACCTCGCCGACGGCCCCGGCTGGAACATGAGCCGGTCCGTGCTGGAGCGGATGAACGCGGGCTCCCCGGTGGGCATAGCGATCGTGGACACGGAGCTGCGGTTCGTGTGGTCGAACACCGCGCTGGAGCAGTTCGGGGGTGGCTCGCCGCAGCGTCGACTGGGACGCAGACTCGCCGACGTGCAGCCGGGGCTCGACGCCGAGGCCCTGGAGGCGAGGATGCGCCAGGTGCTGCGGAGCGGTGAGCCGGTGGTCGGATTCGAGCATGTGGGCCGCGTACGGTCCGCGCCGCATCGCGAGACCGCGCACTCCCTGTCGTTCGTCCGGCTCGACGACGACCACGGCCATCCGATAGGTGTGTACTACACGGTCGTCGACGTCACCGAGCGCTACCGCGCCCGGCGGCGGCTGGCACTGCTGGACCGGGCCGGGGAGCACATCGGCCGCAGCCTCGACGTCATGCGGACCGCGCAGGAGCTGGCCGACGTGGCGGTGCCGGGCCTGGCCGACTTCGCCACCGTGGACCTGCTGGATTCGGTGCTCAAGGGGGCGGAGCCGGCCTCCGGCCGGCTGAGCGACACGGACGTGGTACCGCTGCGGCGCGCCGGCCAGCAGTCGACCCGGGCCGGGGTGCCCGAGACCACCGTGCCCGTCGGCGCGGTGGCGACGTACCAGGCGGGCTCTCCCCCGATCCGGTGCCTGGCCGAGGGACGGTCGTGGCGCGAGCAGCGGCTGGATCCGTCGGCCGAGGAGTGGGCCACGGCGGACGAGGGGCGGCAGGCCGCCCACTTCCTCGATCTCGGACTGAACAGCGTCATGATCGTGCCCATCCGCGCGCGGGGTGTCACCCTGGGCATCACCACGTTCTTCCGGCGCCGGCGCCATGACCCCTTCGACGAGGAGGATCTGAGCCTGGCGGAGGAGTTCGTGGGCCGGGCCGCCCTGTGCGTCGACAACGCCCGCCGCTACACCCGCGAACGCGACGCGGCCCTCGTCCTTCAGCGCAATCTGCTTCCGCACCGCTTCCCCGAGCAGAACGCCGTGGAGGTCTCCGCCTGCTACCGGCCCGCGGACGAGCTGACGGGGCTGGCCGGCGACTGGTTCGACGTGATTCCGCTGTCCGGGGCCCGGGTGGCGCTGGTCGTGGGCGAGGTGGCCGGTCACGGCATCGACGGTGCCGCCGCCATGGGGCGGCTGCGGGCCGCCGTGCAGACGCTCGCCGATCTGGACCTGCCGCCCGAGGAGGTGCTCGCACATCTCGACGACCTGGTCAGCCGGGCCGCCCGGGAGGAGGGCAGCGGGGCGGACACCCTCACCAGCGGCATGCAGGCCGTCGGCGCCAGCTGTCTCTACGCCGTGTACGACCCGGTGAGCGGGCGGTGCACCATGGCGGGCGCGGGGCATCCGGCACCCGCGATCGTCGCCCCCGATGGCACGGTCTCGTTCGCCGACCTGCCCCGCGGTCCCGCGCTGGGTGTGGGCGGACTGCCTTTCGAATCCGCCGAGTTCACCCTGGCCGAGGGCAGCCTGCTCGGTCTGCACACGGACGGCCTCATCGCCACGCCCCGTACCGGCCGGGACCCGGAAGCGGGCCGGGAGCGTCTGCGACGCGCGCTGGAGGGATACCGGGGATCGCTGGACGGGTTGTGCCGGACGATCGTGGACGATCTTGTTCCGACCCGTCCGTACGACGACGTGGCGCTGCTGATGGCGCGCACCCGTCGGCTGGGGACCGAGCAGGTCGCGACCTGGGACCTGCCCGACGATCCGGCGGTGGTCGCCCAGGCCCGCAAGGCCGCCACCGGGCAGCTCAAGGCCTGGGGCCTGGACGCGCTGGCCTTCACCACCGAGCTGGTGGTGAGCGAGCTCGTCACCAACGCCATCCGGCACGCCCCGGGACCGGTCCGGCTGCGCCTGATCACCGAGCACGCCCTGATCTGCGAGGTCTCGGACGGAGGCGCCACCGCTCCGCACCTGCGCCATCCGAAGACGACCGACGAGGGCGGCCGCGGGCTGTTCCTGATCTCCCAGTTCACCCAGCGCTGGGGTACCCGCTACACCCCCGAGGGCAAGATCATCTGGGCTGAGCAGTCCCTGACGGAGCCACCGGTGTGACGGACGCGCGCCGCCGGTCCCGCCGCTCCAGCCGGCCACTCGACACCCTTGCCACCAAGGGAAGTTGACAGACTGTTGACCAATTCCTTGGCCAGTGGTGACCGGCGCCGCCACTATGGTCTGCCGCATGTCCCCACACCCCCACGGACTCCCGCTCTCCCCGTCCTCCCCTACCGGAAACCGACCCGCGACCGGGACTACTGGGTTCTCGACGACGTCCTCCCCGACGTGGAAGCCGTCCGGGCCCGTTGCCTCGCCAAGGACGACTGGGTCAAGGGTCACCCGTACACCTCGGAGAGCTGGCCGGGCCTGCGCACGATGCCGGGGCTCGAACCGGCCGAACTCGCCCGCGTGGAGCGGCTGGTGAAGAAGGCCACCGGAGCGCGGGAACTGTGGCAGCAGGCGACGGACTCCGGGGCCACCCTCAACCACAACTGCATCCAGGTGGTCGGCAAGGACGAGGGCGAGCCGCGCCCGCACACCGACTCCCGCGCGCTGTGCCGGTACGCCGCGGTGCTGTATCTCAACCCGACCGTGCCCAAGGACTGCGGAACGAGCTTCTACCGGCAGAACCTGCCCGGCGGCCGCCTCGGCGGCAACGTGGTGGCGGCGCCTCACAACAACCTCGTCGAGGCGCTGGGGACACGCTTCGTACCGCCGGACTCGTTCGTCGAGGACGTCCGTGTGCCGCATCGCTACAACCGGCTGCTGCTGTACAACGCCAACCTGATGCACAGCGCCACCGGTTACGCGGGTACCACCATCGAGGACAAGAGGATGACCGCGGTGTTCTTCTGGATGGCGTGATCCTCCGCTTCCAGTGGCGTGACCGTCCTTTCGCCCGGTCAGGGCGGCACTCCTCCCGCCCGTCACGATTCCCTTCTCGCTATGCCCCGATACGCTCGAACCACAAGTCGGTTACGGCATCCCCAAGTCCTGGTGGCCGGGCGGTGAGCTGGTCATTATGGGGGCATGACGTTGGCCTTGCGTGCCATGACGCAACTGGCGGCCTGGCCGGACCTCTCGGAGGCCCGGCCCAGCTGCGGCACGGGGCGGGCACTGCGCTCGGCCCGGGACGAGATCGTGCACTTCCACTCCGACCACGATGCCGACCTGCATCTCACGACCCGTGCCATCCGCCGCTACGAGGATCACCTCATGGGCGCCGGCGCGGTCCGGATGGTGCCCGGTTCGCGCTGGGTGACCATACGCCTCGAAGTCGACGGCGACATCCATCTGCTCCTGACCCTGGTGAGCCTCGCCCTCCAGTCCCACCAGAGGTGGCCCGCCTCCGGTGACACGGCACCGGCCGACTGCAACGAACACCGCGGCACGTCGCTTCCGCGCACGATCCTCAGCGGCAGCTGAGGAGACGGACCTCGCCCGGCGGGCCGGTGGGGGCGCGCTCACGCCTCGGAAGTCCCAGGGCGTCGCCGGGCAGGCCCGACCGGGGCGAAGCGAAGAGGATCGTGCAAGCACCCGCGCGGATCGGCCTACTCCGGACCCTGCCGCCCGCGCTTCGATGGTGGTGAGCAGATCCGCATCCGTCGCGACACCCCAGGAGCACCGTCATGCCTCTCGACCACTACGTCACCCTCGGCCGGTCCGGACTGCGGGTCAGCCCGTTCGCCCTCGGCGCGATGACCTTCGGGGAGGACCCCGGGGGTGCCGGATGCGGCGTCGAGGAGTCCGAGAAGATCCTGGAGACCTATCTCGACCAGGGCGGGAACTTCATCGACACCGCGAACTTCTACACCAACGGCCACTCCGAGAGCATCCTCGGCGACTTCTTCGCCGCGCGTCCCGGACGGCGCGAGCGCGTCGTGCTGGCGTCGAAGTTCTTCACCAACCTCTTCCCCGGCGATCCCAACGGGGGCGGGGCGGGCCGCCGGTCGATCATCGCCCAGCTCGACGAGAGCCTCCGCCGTCTGCGCACCGACCATCTCGACCTGTACTGGCTGCACAACTGGGACCGGCACACCCCGATCGAGGAGACGCTGCGCGCCCTCGACGACCTGGTCACCGCCGGCAAGATCCGCTACATCGGCTTCTCCAACACCCCTGCCTGGGTCACCGCCCAGGCCCAGACGACGGCGCTGCTGAAGGGCTGGAGCCCGCTGATCGCCCTGCAGGTCGAGTACTCGCTGCTGGCCCGCACCGTCGAGGGTGAACTCGCGCCGCTCGCGCTCGACCAGGGCATGGCGCTGGTGCCGTGGAGCCCGCTCAAGAACGGCTTCCTGTCGGGCAAGTACCGGCGGGACGCCCAGGTCACCGACTCCGCGCGGGCGGCCTTCGTCGGCGGCCCCGGCGAGGACGAGTACCTCGTCATCGACGCCGTGGCGGCCGTCGCCGGCGAACTCGGCACCACCTCGGCGGCGGTGTCGCTGGCCTGGCTTCGGGCCCGCGAGGGCACCGTCGTACCCATTCTGGGCGCCCGGCGCCTCGACCACCTGGAGAACAACCTCGCCGGCCTGGAGGTGACACTCACACCCGAACAGCTCCGACGGCTGGACGAGGTGTCGGCGCCGGACCTGGACTACCCGGCACCGATGCACGGCGCCCTGCGGTCGATGCTGCAGTTCGCGGGAACCACCGTCGACGGTCACACCTCCACCGTGTATCCGCCGCTCGTCCAGAGCGACGTCCGCTACTGAGCCACCACGCTCCCGCACCGGACCAGGGGACGGTGCGGTCGGTCGGCCGGGGTCACCGGGCCATGGGACGTGACCCCGACCGACCGGGCGGACCGGCGGCGAACGGCTCCCCACCGGAGGACAACCGCACAACGGACGGCTGACGGTTCACGCGTCCGCGCGTCCGCGCGTCACCGGGGCACGACCGACCGACCCGCGCGTCACCGACCCGTGCGTCACCGACGCGCGGGTATCCGACGTGTGGGTATCCGACGTGTGGTCAGCCCGGCCGCCGGGTCGAGCGCGACACCACCCCGGCCGGCTCGGTCCACCCCTGGCCCTTGAGCGCGCCACTAGCACGCGACGGTACAAAAAACGGTGTAACTCCCCACCGGAGAAACGCAGTAGCGCGAGGTGACGGACGGCCTCGGCCGGCACCCGACGCCGCGCACGACCAGACCGGGCCGTGCGCTGTACAGACCCGGTCCCTTCCCCCTCGTGCGGGACCGGACACCGCAGGACTCCCCGAGAACGGCCCGACAACGGAGATCCCATGGCCACTGATCAAGTTCTGACCGGCTCCGCGCCGGCCGGTGAGAGCGGCGCCGCCGCGGAGCCGAGACGTCCCGGCCCCTCACGGCTGCCGTCCCTCACCGGCCTGCGGTTCCCCGCCGCGCTCGTCGTCTTCGCCCACCACGCCTTCCTCCCGATACCCCCGCTGCGGCTGCTGGCCGACGACCGCACCGAGTACCGGCTGGCCGACTGGTTCGGGCAGTCCGGCGGACTCGGCGTGGCGTTCTTCTTCGTACTCAGCGGGTTCGTACTGACCTGGTCGGCACGGGACAGCGACACCACGACGGCGTTCTGGCGGCGCCGGTTCGTCAAGATCTACCCGATCTACGTGGTCGCCTGGGCCCTCGCCATGCTGCTGTTCGCCGGTTCCTTCACCTCCACCCGCGTCGCCGTCGCCAACCTCTTCATGGTCCAGGTGTGGGTACCCAGCTACTTCACCAACTTCAGTGTGGACTCGCCGAGTTGGTCACTGGCCGTGGAAGCCGTCTTCTATCTGTGCTTCCCGCTGCTGCTGCACCTGTTCCGGCGTATCGACCCCCGTCACCTGAAGTACTGGATCGCCGGGGCGATCGCCGCGGTGGTGGCCACCCCCGCGCTGGCGTACGCGCTGTTCCCGAAGACCCCGCGGGTGCCCAGCGGCCAGGTCCTCTCGGTCTCGCAGTACTGGTTCGCCTACGTACTGCCCCCGGTCCGGATGGTCGACTTCGCCCTCGGCATCCTGGTGGCGCTCGCGGTGCGGCACGGACGCTGGCGCAACATCGGCATGGTCTGGTCGAGCCTGCTGCTGGTGGGCGGATACGCGCTGACCTTCCACGTGCCCTACCTGTACGGCCAGCGCGCCACGATGATCCTGCCGATCGTGCTGCTGATCGCGGCCACGGCGACCGCCGACATCGAGGGCCGCTTCACCCTGTTCCGCAATCGCACGATGGTCTGGCTCGGCGAGATCTCCTTCGCCTTCTACCTGCTGCACTACACGGCACTGTCCTGGCTGCGCAAGGCGCTCGGCATGCAGCAGATGTACTCCAACACGGCCGGCTTCGCGATGCTGCTCGGCACCGCCGCCGTCACGGTCCTGCTGTCGTGGGTGCTCTACTCCACGGTCGAGGCCCCGCTCATGCGCCGGTTCAGCAGGGCGCGCCGGTCGAAGGCCGGCTGAGCGACGTCGCGGCCGGGGAACTCACCCGGGCACGCGCGTTCCCCGTCATCGGCGGCGGAGGCCGGTTCGGCCCCGCGTCCGCCGAGCAGCCGACCGCCGTCGGGGCACCGGTTCTCGCCGGTGCCCCGACGGCGGTCGCGGGCTGTGTCCCGGGACGCGGGGCGGGCCGACGGGTCAGGGCGCGGTGGAGGGTGACAGGGGCGGTGGTGGCGGGGGCGGTGGTGGCGGGGTGGGGATGTCGATGTTCATGAACTCGGCCCAGGCCGCGCCGGACTCGGTGGACCACAGCAGGTCGAGATCGGGATCGTGGGCGATCCAGTCTCCCGTCAGCGTGCTGTCGGGCGTGCGCAGGCTGCGGTCGAGCTGGTTGAGGGCGGACCGGTTGCAGTCCTGCTGCCAGTGGACGCGTGAGTAGCCCGCCGGCAGGCACTCGTCGGGCAGGGTCATCGCGAGGGCGAGGAAACAGGCCGCGTTGTAGTGGGTCATCCAGCCGGCCGACCCCTTGCGCACCGGCCCCCAGTGCTGAGAGGTCGCCCTGGGATGGGTGATGGTGCTGTGGGTGTGGGCGTCGTGGGCGGAGCCCGTCGTGGTGTGGTCGTCGAAGAGCAGACGGCGGACGCCGGTGCCACGCGCCGGGCGCCGGGTACGGACGAGCACTTCCCTGGCCACGCGGTCGAACGCGAGGGCCACCGCGCGCTGCTGGCGGTCGGCCGCCACACTCGTACGGCCGTGACGGCCGTTGAGATGGAGCTGGGTGAGGTCGTGCGCCGCCAGGGCGATGCGGATCGCCCCCAGGAACGTACGGCGCTGGGACCGCCGTGCCGGGAGGGGCAGGGGCATCAGCCACGAGCCCCAGTACCGGCGCTCTCCGCTGTTGGACCGGCCGCCGGGAATGCTGTTGCGCAGCCAGCGGCGCAGCAGTGAGAGCAGGCGCAGTCGCGCGCAGATGTCGGCGAGGTGTTCCCGGGCCAGGCGCGCCATTCCCTCGAGTTGTGTCATCCGCTCGGGCGGGAGGTCGCGGCCTCGCAGGAGGGGCCGGGCCGCACGGGAATAGGCGATGGCCATGCGGTAGGCGGTCTCGATGTGTTCCGGCCACAGTTCGGTACAGCGCTGGTACGTGGCGATCGCCCGCTGATAATCGTCCGGATGGTGGGCATGCATCAGCTCGATGAGCGCCGCCTCACCGTGCCGGATGAGCAGGTTTCCCGGCGCGAACTTGACGGCCTGGCTGTAGGACCGCAGCGCAGTGCCGTAGTCGACGCCGGCACTCGCGTCGTCCGCTCGGGCCTGTGTGTGCCGACGCTGCTCGTGAACGCCCTTGCGGTAGTGGGTGAAGGCCCGCTCGTCCTCGCCCCAGCGCTCCCAGCGCGGAATCCTGCGCAGCATCTCCGGTTGGTTGCGGACCTGCACGATGCAGTAGACGGCGACCTTCTCGACGAGCCTCTCCTCGTTCTCCTCGGCGACGACGCGGGCGGCGACGATGCGGTTCTTCGGCACCCGCAGTATGCGTACCGACACCCGGCGAACGGCATCGTGGGGTTCCAGCTCGTGGAGGTGGACGGCGTATCCGGGGGGACTGGCGAGGGCGATACGGATCAGGGACTCGACCCAGCCCTGTGCGGGCGTGGAGGTCTGGGGCCGGCTGACTGCCGTGGCGGCGGACGGACTGCCGGGAGCGAGGATGCTGTCCGTCTGGTGCTCGGTGAGGTGGGCGGCGAGATGGGCGGTGAGGTGCGCGCTCGGCGCCGCGGTGCCGTCTTCCTCGGCCGGGTGCTCGGGCAGCAGGATGAGCGGCAGGATCCGGCCCCGGGCGCGTACGCGATGCAGGAACGCCGACACGTTGCGTACGACCCCGAGCGCGATCAGGGCGGCTACGGCCAGGAGGAACCAGTTCGCCACCGTGCCCAGCGCACGCACCATCGCGTCGTCCACACCCATGTCCGCCCCCCGCGGTGTTCACCGACCGTCGCGTGCCGATGTCATATCCACGTATGCACGGAATAAGCCATTCATCGGATGGTGAGATGCTTCTGTCATCGCATGGCCGCCATCCGGAGTGACGCTTCCGGACGGGCTCGACGGAGCCTCAGCGACGGGGCCAGGGACGGCCGCCCAGCCGCTACTCCTCCACCGCGTACAAGAAGACCGGCGGCAGTAAGGCCACGGTCCAGCTCACGATGTCCACCGGGGACGAGCTCTTCCTTGACTCGCAGAAGTCGGTCTCTTCAGGTCAGACCTCTCCCACAGTTGGGGAGGTAAGAAGCATGGCCGTCCCCGCCCGCTCGGTCGCTGGCTACATGAAGGCCAGCACGGGCGGCTACCACACTCCGCCACTCAGCATCTGCTAATCCGTCTCCATGACGGCCGGGGCGCCCGACCGGCGCCCCGGCTTCGTCTTCTGAAGGTCATCCTGTGATCAAAGCATCCATGTCCGCCGTGCCTGACCTGATCGTCTCGTTCCTGATCCTTGCTGCCCTACTCGCAGCGCCCACGGCGCTCATGGCCAAAGCCCGGCAGAAACCATGGCCTTTGAGGACAGGCTTGGCCGCCTACCTGGCCGGCATCGTCGCCGTGACCCTGCTGCCCGGTAGCGCCGGCTTGGAGCCCGGGCAGTGTGACACCGGCATCCCCGCTGACGTGCTCACGTCGGCGAGTTCGCTGCTGAACATCGCCCTTTTTGCCCCCGGCGCATGTCTGGCGGTCCTGCTCTTCAGGCGGCCGGTGACAGTTGCCGCAGCCTTTGGTTGCCTCAGCGGAACCGTGGAACTGATCCAGTCTGCGGGGCACTTGGGCCGCGCGTGCAGCCTGACAGACGTCGCGGCAAACGCGATCGGTGCTGTGCTGGGGTCAGTCGTGGGAGCCATCTGGCTGTATCAACGGCAGCAGCTACCGCGACGGCTTGCGCGAGATCTGCTGTGGGGGGTGTCGCTCGCTGCGGTGACCATTGTGGCCGGGGCAGAGATCTTCCACTCCCGGATCGACTCCGTCGATGTCGTCGCGATGGACGACCAGAGGCATAGCCTTGCTGAATCCGCCGTTCAGGCTGATGAGTGGATGACTACAGCAGCCAAGGGCATCTACGGCGATGATCTACAGGTTCGCGGGACGGCGACCAAGAAATACGGAGACCGTCTGAAGGTCACCATGGAGACGAACCGGGGCAGCATCTCGGGCTGGTGGCCTGAGAAGAGCCTGGAAAGCGCCTGGTCTTCGAACACGCGTGGAGATGACGGCAGCCTCAGCCAAGCACAAGTTGCCGCGGCTGCTGATGAGTTCGCCCACAAATGGTTCCCGAAGGACGTGGCAGGTAGCAAGCAACGGAGCCGTGCGATTGGAGACGGTGCGACACGGGCGTACGTGGTGGCGTACCGGCGCTACGCACACGGGGTCTTGCTTCCCATGCGCCTCGACCTCACGGTCACCACGACGGGCCGGGTCATCGGATTCACAGCCCGGACTGTCAAAGATCCCCAGCTTCCGTCGGTCACGATCGACGTGACGAAAGCCAGGCATCTTGCGCAGGCGGAGACCGGTCTTCCAACCGATTCGACTCTGCTCCTTGCCCAACGCATCAAGGGAAACTGGCGGCCGGTTTGGCTTGTTGGTAGCGGCAAACAAGACATTGCGATCGATGCGGCGACCGGCGAACGTATTGGCGACGAGGGGTGACAGAAGGCTCTCGACAGCATTGACGGTCCACTTCGGATGCCGGTCGAGTCCACGCGCCCTTCTGAAAACCAACGTGGTCACGAGGTCTCAACCACGGTCGTTGGATGGGTGGTGACGTCCGATCCGACGACTGGAGGCATGGTGGCGGAGCCCGTCCGTGTGCGCGTCCTGGCGGCGCAGCGTTGCGAACCCGCCCGCATCCGGAGTGAGAAGGGCATTTGCTGGGGCGGACGCCCCCTCGCCGCCGCAGCCTGACCAAGTGAGGGATCCTGCCGTGCCCGGATGTGGAGATCAGACAGCGGCCAGGCCCTTCGCCATGACCCGCTCCCTGCCCACGCCATCGGGCAGCAGATCGCCGGGCTCACCCGTGTCCGTGAAACCGTGCCGCTCATAGAGCGCGGTCGCCCTGCGGTTGTCCGGCATGACGGACAACCGGAGGGTCGTGGCCCCGCGCTCCGCCCACCACCGCTCGACCTCCTGGATCAGGTAGTCGCCCACGCCCTTGCCCCGAGCCATTGGGCTGACCCACATCGAGATCAACTCCACGTTCCCTGCTCCCTCGCCCGGCACTCCGCTGGCGATGCCCACCGGAAGGCCGTCAAGGAGGGCGACGAGATCGTGCGCGCCAGGGATCGACAGACGGGCACGCCAGCGTTCCTCCCGGTCGCCGGAGCCCTGCCACTGGGCCAGCGTCGATCCGAACGCGTAGGGCGCCTCGGCAAGCGCGGCCAGTCGCAACTCCCGCCAAAGGGGCCAGTCGTCCGATTCCAAAGTACGTAGTTCAAGCATGATCCAGACCCTGCCCGCCCGCCGGGGCGGACAGCAAGTTGATTACAACCATGCAACGGTCGCTCAGCCCTGCGACCAGCCGAAGCCGGGAGCAGCGGCGACTCACGCACCCGCAGACCACGAGACCTCGGCGAACCTGTCCGATCACGGCACTAGCGAGGTGAGCTGCCGAGCCCGAAGGGCCTGTGGTTCGCACGCGGCACGGCGATCCGATGCTCCTGTCGGAGTTCCTGCTGACGCGCGTGGTCGAGGTCGCCGTGCACGGTCTGGACCTGGCCGACGCCCTGGGGCGTGAGCCGTGGCTGACTTCCCAGGCCGCCGATCTGGTGCAGGGTCTTCTGCTCGGACCGGATGGGGCAACGGCACTCGGCCCTCGCCCCAGATCTTCGACGCTCCCCTCGGTCCGGCGCGCTCATCGGGTCCGGCGCGCCGCCCTCGCACGCCATACACGCCTTCCGACGCACCGTCACGCAGAGATATGCAACCTACATTGAATGTGCTTGATACATGTCACGTGTACGATGCATATCGTCCCCCCGCGCCCAGGTCCCGCAGACAAGTACGAGGAGCCCTTCTATGGATGCCATCCAGGCATCGAGCCGCTCGGGCGGCGTGGTCGCCACCCTGGCCTTCGCAGGCATCACGGCGGCGATCATGCAGACCCTGGTGACGCCGCTGATCGCGGAGTTGCCGCAGCTCTTGGACACCACCTCGTCGAACGCGGTCTGGGTGATCACCGCCACCCTCCTGGTGGCCGCCGTCTCCGTGCCGGTCTCCGGACGCCTGGGCGACCTCGTGGGCAAGCGCAGGATGCTCCTCGCCTGCTCGGTACCGCTGATCGCGGGCTCGGTGGTGTGCGCGCTGTCCTCCTCGGTCGTCCCCATGATCGTCGGACGTGGTCTGCAGGGCATGGGCATGGGCATGGTCCCGCTCGGCATCGCCCTGCTGCGTGACGTGGTCCCCGCGGAGAAGCTGAGCTCCTCCATCGCGCTGGTCAGCGCCTCCATGGGCATCGGCGGCGGCCTCGGCCTGCCCATCGCCGCGGCTGTCGCCCAGTACGCGAACTGGCGTGTGCTCTTCTGGGGCGCCGCCGTCATGGCCGTGGTGGTGGCGACCCTCGTCTGGTTCCTGATCCCCGACATCCCCGCCGGCGCCAAGGGCCAGCGCTTCGACCTGCCCGGCGCGCTCGGGCTCGGCGCCGGACTCGTCTGCCTGCTGCTCGCGGTCTCCAAGGGCGCCGACTGGGGCTGGGGCTCGGCCACCACCATCGGACTGTTCGTCGCCGCCGTCGTGGTCCTGCTCGGCTGGGGAGTGTGGGAGCTGCGGACCCGCGACCCCCTGGTCGACCTGCGCACCACCGCCCGACCGCGGGTGCTGCTCACCAACCTCGCCTCGGTCTTCGTCGGCTGCGCGATGTACGCCAGCATGCTGGTCCTGCCGCAGCTGCTGCAGTTCCCCGAGGCCACGGGCTACGGCCTGGGGCAGTCGATGCTCGCGGCGGGCCTGTGGATGGCGCCCGGCGGCATCATGATGATGATCGTCTCCCCGCTCGGCGGAAAGCTCACCGACGCCCGCGGACCGAAGTTCACACTGATCTCCGGCGTACTGGTCATCGCCGCCGGCTACGGCCTGGCCCTGACCCTGATGGGTACCGCCTGGGGCCTGATGCTCGTCGGCATCGTGGTCAACAGCGGCGTGGGTCTCGCCTACGGAGCGATGCCCGCCCTGATCATGAGTTCGGTGCCGCTCTCCGAGACCGCCGCCGCCAACGGTTTCAACACGCTCATGCGTTCCCTCGGCACGTCCGTCGGCGCGGCCGTGATCGGCGTCGTCCTCGCCCAGATGACCACCTCGCTCGGCGGCCACACCTTCGCCTCCGAGGACGGCTTCCGCACCAGCCTGATCATCGGCTGCGGTGTCGCGGTCGTCGCGGCGGTGATCGCGGCCGCCATCCCGGCCGTCCGCGCTGTCGCGGGCGGCGGCGACAAGGCGGACACGGCCGGCTCCCCCGGCCGGCCCATGGCGGTCGAGGCCTGAGCCACCCGGGCGGGAGCGCCGGGCGCGCGACGCTCCGGCACAGCGCAACGGGCCCCGGTATTCACGCACTTGGTGAATACCGGGGCCCGTCGACGCGTCAACGCGGCGGGCCGGCACCAGGGGCGGGACGCTGTGCGTGCCCCCGGTCCGGGTCAGGAGGTGGTGCGGCGCCCAGGGTCAGGACGTGGTGCGCCCCGACCGCCGACGGCGGGTGACCACGGTGATCGCTCCACCGGCCGCGAGGAGAGCGGCGGCGCCGGCGGCGATCGGCAGCGTGCCGCCGCCACCGGTCTCCGCGAGGTCCCCTGGCGGGGTCGACCCACCACCGTTCGGCGTGGGAGCCGGCGGCGTGGTCGACCCGGACGCCGACGGCGTGGCCGGTGTCTGCGGCGGGGTCGACTCCGGCGTCGACGCCGACGGGGTCGGGCTGCCCGGAGTCTGCGCGGGCGGGGTCGAGGCGGGCGGCGTGGTCGCCGGCGGCGTGGTCTCGGGCGTGCCCGGCGGCTGCGCCGTGCAGTCCTTCCCGCCGCCGTTCCACGCCATGATCAGCTTGTCCTTGATGACCGCGCGGTCCGGCCCCTTGGGCAGGTCACCGTGGTCGAAGCCGTCGTTGGCGTCGAACTTGCCGTCGAACTTCACGGCACCGCGGTAGAGGTCGATCTGCGCGTAGCAGCCGAGGTCCGGCACCGCGATGTCCAGGGAGTCGGTGTCACCCGGCTTGACCCGGACGGAGTCGAAGTCGTGGAAGACCTGCTCCCCGGAGGTCCTGAAGGTGGCACCGTGGGTGCGGTAGGCGGCGAGGGACGCGGTGCAGGAGCCGGCGTCGCCCGCCGCGCGGACCTTGATGTGCACCTTGCCGTCGTCGGTGGGCTTGAGGTTCTGGTCGTCGACACGGACCCAGTCGTGGAAGTTCGTCCCGTCGACGGAGAACTCGCAGCGGTCCGCCGCGGTCACCGTACCGGCGCCCTGTCCCGGCTTGTAGCCGCCGCCGTTGTCCCAGCCGTCGCCGCCGGGGGTGCCGTTGGCCCAGGCGCCGGGCGCGGCCCCCGCGAGGGCGAGGACCGCCGCGCCCGTCCCCAGCAGGCAGCGGAAGGTGACACGTCTCGCAATGGACATGCAGATCCCATCTTGGTGATCCATGCCCCGGTCGTCGGCGGCAGGGCAGCACACGGCAGCCGGGGGCCGCACCGGGGATGAGTGGTCGAAGAATCACTGGACCCATTGGTCACATGGGTCACAGCTCGACCACATAGTCGATCACCCCACAGAGTCTGTCAACTTCCTTGACCACACGACGAGTTCACATGCGATCACATTTCATCCGCATCAGGAATAAGTCATTCCTGCGCGGCACGGCAGGCCCACCGGCACCCCGTCGAAGAAGACCGCACCGGGTCACGCCGGTGACGGGCGCACCCGGCCGATCCCACGGCGGACGCACCGTCGAGTCCGGAGCACGCACGACACCTTCCCCGCGGCACAGGGCACTCAGTTCCATCGACCATGCGCACCGAGTGCCATCACGCCCGCGCGATGCTAGGTTCCCGTTCATGAGCGAGGGACCCCGGCGCGGTGACACCGCCGACACGACGACGGCGAAGCCCCCCATGCGGGACGCGCTGGTCGCGGCGGCTTTCCGGCTGTTCCCGGAGCGCGGCTACGAGCAGACCACGGTCGACGACATCGTGGCGCTCGCCGGGGTCGGCCGGCGGTCCTTCTTCCGCTACTTCCCGTCCAAGGAGGACGTGGTCTTCCCGGACCACGAGCGCTGCCTGGCCGACATGACCGCCTTCCTCGCCGACGGCACCGACGAGGACGAGCCGGTGCGACGGGTCTGCGACGCGGCCCGGCTCGTGCTGCGCATGTACGCCGAGAACCCGACCTTCTCCGTACAGCGCTACCGTCTCACCAAAAAGGTGCCCGGTCTGCGCGCCTACGAGTTGTCGGTGGTCTGGCGCTACGAGCGTGCCCTCGCGGAGTATCTGCGCGGGCGCTTCGACGGCCGGCCCGACGGTGCCCTGCGGGCCGACGTGATCGCCGCGTCCGTGGTCGCCGCGCACAACAACGCGCTGCGCTCATGGCTGCGTTCGGCCGGGCAGGGCGACGCGGACACCGCCGTGGACCACGCGCTCGGACACGTGCAGGCCGTGTTCGGTGACCCTTCCGCCGCCGCTCCGGCCGAGGAGCGGGAGGACGTGGTCGTCGTCATCTCCCGGCGCGGGGCGCCCATGTGGCGCGTGGTGCGGGAGATCGAGTCCACGCTCGGACGGGACTGAGCGGACCGGACGGGCCGAAGGACGCCTCCCCCAGATCAGGGTACCGAGTGCCTTTACGGGTGGCACTGAGTGCCATACTCTGTGGCTCGTGCGCGGCGATCCGGGCACCTTCGACTCCGGCCGAGCGCAGGGAGATGACATCGTGCACCACCCAGGAATCGCCCTTCATCCGGGCCCCCGACCTTTGACGGACGTGCTCGACACCGAACCCGACGGCGCCGTACCGGGCACCGCCGCCCTCGGCACCGACCCCGCGTCGCACGGGACTTCACCTTCGGAGGCCCTTCTCTTCCAGCGCTGCCGCTGGTGCGGCAGCGCGATGTACCAGCGTCTCCTGTGTCCGGTCTGCGCCGGCAGTGACTTGCGGACGGAGGCGAGCACGGGGACCGGGGTGGTCCGTCACGCCACCGTCATCCACCGCAACACCCCGGCGGCACGGAACGTCTCCCTCGTCGAGATGGCCGAGGGCTTCACCGTCCGGGGCAGGGTCACGGGCCCGGCCACCGACGTGCACAGCGGTGACCGGGTCCAACTCACCACCGCTCAGGACCCGGTGCGCAGCCAGCCGGTGTTCCAGCTCGTCGACGGGCCCTACCGGAGCCGGAGCTGACACCCCGTACCCAGGCGGTCGCACGAACCGCCGTGCGGAGCGGGTCCGTTCGGCCGGATGCGCGAGTCAGCCGTACGTGATGTCCGAGCTGGTGTAGCGGCAGTACGTGCCGTCGGCGCCACTGCCGGTCTCGGTCGGCTCGGCACCCGTGCTGTTGCCCTGGTAGCGCACGCACGGCTTGATCTTCTTGCTGCTGTCGCCGTGGATGCGGACCTTGGTCAGTGTCGCGGTGTCACCGTAGTTCTGGTTGATGCCGACGATGGACTTGCCGGGCGCGGTCACGTCCACGTCACTGACGACGATCGTGCGCTTGTACTGCGTGGAGCAGTTTCCGCAACTGCGCACCAGCTTGCCGAAGTTCGACACCTGGAAGCCCGTCACGGTCAGCTTCCCCGCGCCGTTGAACTGGAACACCTTGTCCGAGGCCGCCTTCGCGCCGCCACCGGTCACGGTGTACGTGGCGGAGGACGACTTGCCCTTGAAGGTGGCCGCGTCCTCGCCGACGTCCTCCCACCACACGTTCTGCAGCGTGCAACTGCCCGCGCAGTGGATGCCGTCGGCGGCCGGGGCCCCGATGACGACGTTCTTGAGCACGGCGCCGTCCGCGAGGTCGAAGATCGGGTCCTGGTCCTCGGACTGGCCTCCGTCACCGAGGTCGCCGCTGCCGTAGAACCGCTGGAGCTTGCCGTCGTAGGTGCCCGAGACCGGGATCGTCGCCGGGACCGGAACGCTGGTGGTGGGGGTCGGCCAGGCGGCGGCCGCCTCGGCGGGGGCGGCCAGGCCGCTCGCCAGGACGGAGGCGCCGGTCAGGCCGAGCGCGGCCAGCGCGCCGATCAGGGCGCGCCGGCCTACCGGCGGACGGGGTCCGCGGACGGGTCGCTGTGCTGATGAGGTCATGTCCCGATTCCTTCTGCTGCCCGTGGGGTGGTCAGAGCTTTCCGGCGCCCGCGCCGGAGGTCACCGAGGTGACGACGGTCGAGGCGGGCTCGGCGGTGTAGCCGTACGGAGCGCTGGTGAAGGTGCCCACCTGCGAGATCTCGGTGGCGGCTCCGCCGAGGTCGTTGCCGCGCAGGTTGGCACGACCGTCCACGTCGCTGTCGCGGTTCGTGGTGACGGCGACCTTCGTGCCGCGGAAGACGTTGTTCTCGACGAGCATCTGGGCGCCCATCCGGGAGTGCACGGCGGTCTCGGCGCCGACGACGTAGTTGTCGTAGAAGTGGCCGGTGCCGAAGCGCAGGCTGGGGATGCGCGAGTTGACGTTGTCGAAGTAGTTGTGGTGGTAGGTCACATGGAGGTGCCCGGTGTCCTCGGAGGCGTTGCTGTCGCTGTGGCCGACGAGGGAGCCCTTGAAGTGGTCCTTGAAGGTGTTCCAGGAGACGGTGACGGCGTCGGAGCCGTGGGTGATGTCCAGCAGACCGTCGTAGTAGTCCTTGTCGTGGTCGCGGTCCGCGGAGAAGGAGTTGTGGTCGATCCACACCTTCGTCGACGCCTGGACGGTGATGCCGTCCGACGGCGCGACCGGCTTGCTGATGTTCAGGTTGCGGACGACGACATTGGTCACCTTCTTCAGCCGCAAGCCGCCGCCGGTGAACCCGGACGACGAACCGACGCCCAGGACCGTGGTGTTGGAGCCGACGTCGACCTGTCCGCTGAGCGGGATCAGTCCGCTGACACGTACGACCTTGGCCGTGCCGCCCGTGACGGCCGTCTTGAAGGCGTCCAGGGTGGTGACCGTGACGGCGGAGGCGCCTCCGCCGCCGGTGGTGCCGGCGCCGAAGCCGATCGGCGCGTTCTCGGCGGCGCCGGCGGACTGCGGGAGGACGAGCGCGGCGGTGACGGCCAGCGCGGCGGCCGCGCCCGTCGTCAGGGCCAGGGTGCGAGAACGGGTGCGTGGGGGGCGAGTGCGCATGCGGGTGCGTCCCTTCGGGAGTGTTCGTGGGTCATGTACGCGAACGCTGTGCACTTTGCGGAACGACGAGAGAGGGATGTGACATCGGCACGGAGCATCACCGCCTCCGAGGAACTGACTTTCCCAGGTGGTGCCGCTCGGAGATCTGGTGTCTCGTATACGAGATGTCATACACGGGTCACGCCGCTGAACGGGAAACGTAAGGGGTAAGCGCTTTCTGGTCAACGCTTCGCGCAGCACACATCCGGTCGACTCCCGGACCGGGCACCGCCGATGGACGCGAATGCGCCGGAGCCACGGTCCGTCCACGTGGGCTCCATCGATGCGACCGGGGGTGGCTCACCGGGAGTCTGTCCGAGATCCCACGGCCACCCGACCCGGATGAGCGGCGGCACGGACCGCGAGTGTGGGCACCTCGAGCGGATCCGGCGGCGCGAACCGCACGCGGTCGCCGAAGAACTCATAGGGCTCGTGGACGACCTGCTCCGCGTCCCGCAGATCCGGCCCCAGTGGACGCAACGCCGCCCACACGGCCTTGCCGCCCGCGAACCGGCGGTCGCCCAGCACGGCCGAGTCGACCTCCTGACAGGTCCGTTCCTCCAGCCGGTCCCCTCACCCGCTCACCGGACCACCGCGGAACCGGAGCAGTGCCTCACGGGCCGAACTCACCTCAGCCGAGGGCGACTTAGCCGGCCTGCGAAGGAGGCAGAGCACCACCGACACTCGCGTTCTGTCTCCGGTTGCGTGCGGTGTCCGCCATAGGACCGCGGTCGAGATCTCATGCCCGGCTCCGGGGCCGTTCCACGGAGGACGACGGTGCGGGGGCGGACGGGGGACCGGCCGGTGCCGGGCCCCCATCCGTCTCTCACGGGGTCAGGGAGATGCGGAGTCCGACCGTGCCCTCCCGGCCGCGGCGCAGCCTGCTGCCGAAGAGGGTGAGACGGCCGAAGATGCCGTACTTGCGTGCGATCAGGCCGCGGTAGCGCGCCGTCGCGGTCTGGTCCAGGATCTCCGCCGTGGCGGGAACCTGTTCACCGGTCGGGTTGCCACGTACGTCGCAGGGACCCACGAGCACGTCCGGCCGGTTGCGGATCCGCTTCACCTTCCAGGAGTCCGCGACGGTCCAGGCACCGAGTGCGTCACCGTCCCGGACCACCCACACGGGAGTCGGGACCCCCGTGCCGTTCTTCCGATAGCTCGTGATGAGAAGGAACTTGCCCGAACCGAGCGTGTCGAGCCTTGTCTCGTCCATGCCCGGAGTCTAGGCAATCGGAGCTCAGGACAACTGTCCGTCGTAGTCGGGCAGCTTGAAGGTGCGTTCGGCGTGGCCCCCGACGAGGTCGGAGTCGTTGTTGCCGACATTGGCGATGATGCTGTAGCCCAGGGACTCGATCTGTGCCCGCTTGCCGGTCTTGTAGGCGCTGACCTCGTCGAACAGGTCAGGCAGATCACGTGTGTAGAGGCCGGAGACCGGATAGCCGACGGACGTCAGGTTCCACTTCGTCTCGGCGGCGATGATGCCCGGACGCGCGCTGATGAAGAAGATGTCGACGCCGCGGGAGCGCGCGTAGCGAGCGAGGTCGAGCGAGGGCGCGACGGCCGGCGTCGGCAGCTGGTACCAGGGGTGGAAGTCCGTCTCCAGCGAGGTGTTGTCGATGTCGAAGACGAGGGCCAGCTTCTGCCCGGACGCGTTCGCGGTGCGCTGCTGGACGTAGGGCACCGCCTGGTCGAGCACGGCCCGGACGTCCTGCTGCCAGGTGGCGTAGTCGACGTCGGCCGCCTGCGTCGCGGTCACCGCCGTCCGCGCCGGAGCCGCGACGGCGGACCCCGCGACGGTGACCGTCCCTCCGATGCCCAGCGCGACGACCGCCGAGAGCGCGCCGATCCGGCGACCCACACCGCGTCCAGTCATACTCGTCCCCTATTCACGTCGGAGCGGCGACGGCGCTTCGACCATCACCGTGCGACCGATGATCGTGCCTAAGGATGGACGAAAGGGGAAGACGAAATTACTGATCGGTAGAGAATTCCGTGGCCCTCGTCCTCGCCTCCGCCCTGCGGTGGCAGACCGGGACCACCCGTGTGAGCCTTGGCTCGCGGACGACGGACCACGGTGTCGGCACACGGAGAGAGGCATCACGGATGGACGCACCGAACATCGTGATCGTCGGCGGAGGCTTCGCCGGAGTCGAGTGCGCTCGGGGCCTCGAGCGCGCGCTCGGGCCCGGCGCCGCCCGGATCACCCTGGTCAGCCCCACCGACTACCAGCTCTACCTGCCCCTGCTGCCGCAGGTCGCCTCAGGGGTCGTCACCCCGCAGTCCGTGGCGCCCTCGCTGCGCCGGATCCTGCGCCGCACGGAGCTGGTGCCCGGAACGGTGGCCGGCGTCGACCCCGCGTCCAAGATGTGCGTCGTCCGCAAGATCACCGGCGAACTCGTCGACCTGCCCTACGACTACCTGGTCCTCACTCCGGGCAGCGTGACCCGCACCTTCGACATTCCCGGCCTGCTCGACGAGGCCCGCGGCATGAAGACGCTCGCCCAGGCCGTGTATCTGCGCGACCACGTGATCGCCCAACTCGACCTGGCGGCGGCCACGTCGGACGAGGCCGAGCGGGCGCGGCGGTTGCAGTTCGTGGTGGTGGGCGGCGGGTACGCGGGCACCGAGACCGCGGCCTGTCTGCAGCGACTGACCACCGCCGCGTCGAAGCGCTACCACCCGCGGCTCGACCCCCGTCTCATCCAGTGGCATCTGCTCGACGTGGCCCCCAAGCTGCTGCCGGAGCTCGGCGACAGGCTCGGGGCGAGCGCACTGCGCATGCTCACCGAGCGCGGGGTGCAGATCTCGCTGAAGACCTCCGTGGCCTCGGTCACCGAGGACAAGGTCACCCTGACGGACGGCCGGGTGCTGCCGTCACGGACACTCGTGTGGACGGCCGGTGTCGCGGCGAGCCCGCTGGTCGACTCCCTGGGGGCCGAGACCGTACGCGGCCGGATCCTGACCGCGCCGGACTTCACGGTGCCGGGCATGGACGGCGTGTTCGCGCTGGGCGACGCGGCCGCCGTGCCCGACCTCGCCAAGGGGGACGGCTCCTACTGTGTGCCCACCGCGCAGCACGCCGCCCGGCAGGGCCGGCACGCCGCGAAGAACCTGACGGCGCTGCTGCACGGGCAGCCGACCACGTCGTACCGGCACAAGGATCTCGGCCTGGTGGTCGATCTCGGTGGACACGACGCGGTGTCCAAGCCACTCGGCATCGACCTCAAGGGCGTGCCCGCGCAGGTCGTGGCCCGTGGATACCACCTGTACGCGCTGCGCACGGGCGCGGCCAGGTTCCGTACCAGCGCCAACTGGCTCCTCAACGCGGTCGCGGGCGACGACTTCGTCCGCACGGGCTTCCTCGCCAGGAGCAAGGGAACCCTGCGGGACTTCGAGCACACCGAGGCGTATCTGACCCCAGAGGCGGTGGCCGCCCGCACGGGCGGATAGACCACGCCCCCCGCCGCGCGCCGAAGGGCGGGCGGCGTCCGGGGCGGTACCCAAACGGGGGCCCCGCCCCGGACGCCGTCCGCCCGTCGGGCATCATGGGCCGGCCCTCAGTGTTCGGTGGTGCTGTCCAGGAGGGCGAGGTAGCGGCGGCCGAACAGGTAGGCGTCTCCCGGCCAGCGGGCCGAGAGGTAGGGGCCGTCCTGGACGACGAACGCGTGGGTGTCGTCGGTGGCGGTGCCGCGGCGGGTGAGGGTGCGGGGGCCGCGGGAGAACTGCGCACCCGGGTCGGCGAGGGCCGCCTTGACCTCGTCCTCGACGTAGACGGGATACGTACGGTAGTAACGGCCGAGACGCCAGGCAGTGGTGAAGTAGGCCGTGCGTTCCAAGTACTTGGGCAGGCAGGTCGTGCGCCGGCCCGCCAGCAGGCTGCGGCCCGTGGCCAGGTCGCGGGAGCGGGCGAGCACGAGGACTCCGTGACAGATCGCTCCGACGGGCCGCCCCAGGGCCCAGAAGCGGGCGACCTGCCGCTGGAGCGCGGCGGAGCCGAGATACTGCCGCATGCCCGGCGCGTGTCCGCCCGGCAGGAGCAGACCGTCGAAGTCGTCGACGGCCACGTCATCCCAGGACACGGTCGCGGTGAACTCCGGTGTCTCGGTGAGCTGTTGGTAGTAGCGCCGGGGCTCCTCCGCGGCGCCCAACTGTCCGAGGAGCACGCCCGTGAGCAGCCGCGGGTCGGCCGCCGGGCGGGTGGCCGCCCGCTCGGTGGCGAGAACGACTTCGTGCCCCGCGTCGGTGAGGATCCGCCAGGGGACGGCCACTTCGGTGACGTCGGCATCGCGGTCGGGGACCGGCATCAGCACGCGCATGCGTCCATCATGACAGGCCTGGGCGGTCTCCCCCGGGGCGGTCGCGGACGTTGAACTCACGCTGTGCGGTGGTCACCGCGAGGCCGGCCGGGTGGCCCGCCAACTCCCGTAGATCGCCATGGTGGACGGGGCGGGACACACGACGTGGACCGGAGACCGGGCCGGCGGTGAACGCGGTGGCACGGACGCACGTATGGGAGGAGGGCCCACGACCGGGGTCCCGGCGGTGGTGACACCGCGCCGTACGGCTTCGGGAGCCCATGCATGAGGCACGCACGACGACGGATCTTCCGGCGGGGGGCGCGATTCGCGGCCGTCGGCGGGCTCCTCTGCGGTGGGCTGATGGTGACGCACGCCATGGCGAGCGAGCCGTCCGCCTCGTCGCGTGCACCGGAGAGTGCCGCGCGGCTCGCCGCGGACAAGGGCGCCGGCCTGGTCTCCCGCCTCGGCACCGCACGTACGGCGGGCAGTTGGATCGCCGACGACGGCCGTCCCGTGGTCGCGGTGACCGACTCGGCCACGGCGGCCGAGGTGGAGAAGGCGGGTGCCCGTCCCAAGGTCGTACGGCACAGCATGCGGGAGCTGAAGTCCGTGACGCAGGCGCTCAAGTCGGCGCCGCGAGTGGCCGGCACCGCCTGGGCGATGGACTACGTCAACAACGAGGTGGTGGTGCAGGCCGACAGCAGCGTCTCCGCCGCCGACTGGTCCAGGATGACGAAGATGGCCCAGGGCATGGGGAGTTCGGTCCGTATGGAGCGCACCCAGGGCACCTTCACCACGCGGTTGAACGGAGCGCAGCCGATGTTCTCGACCGGCGGGCGCTGCTCGGCCGGCTTCAACGTGACCAACGGGAAGAACGAGTTCATCCTCACGGCCGGACACTGCGGGCCGGCCGGTTCCGTCTGGTTCGCCGACAACCAGGGCACCAAGCAGCTGGGGCAGACGATCACCACGGCGTTCCCGGGCAATGACTTCTCGCTCATCCAGTACAACAACGGCGAGAACGACACCGGCAACAACGTCGTCGCGATCGGGAACGGCAAGGGGGTTCAGATCCTCGGGGCCGCCGACGCGACGGTCGGCCAGCGTGTCTTTCGCAGTGGCAGCACGAGCGGGCTCCATGACGGGCGGGTGAAGGGGCTCAACGCGACGGTCAACTACCCCGAGGGCACGGTGACCGGTCTGATCGAGACCGATGTGTGCGCCGAACCGGGCGACAGCGGCGGGCCGTTGTTCTCCGAGGGCATTGCGCTCGGCGTGACGTCGGGCGGCAACGGGGACTGCACCTCGGGCGGTACGACGTTCTTCCAGCCCATCACCAAGGCGATGACCGCGCTCGCCGTGAAACTGACCGGGCCGGGCGCCCAGGGCCAGGGAGCGTCTGGTGCCACCGCTCAAAACTCCCCGGCGCCCGCAACGTCGCGGGGAACTGCGGTCGCGCCGGGCTCCGTTGCTCCGGGCTCGGTCCAGGCGGTGGGGTCCGGCGGCTCCGTGCCGTTCCTCGACCGGCTGACCGACCCCCAGAACATCGGTCCGGGGCTGCTGGTCATCGCCGGCAGCATCATCGCGCTGGTCGCCACGCGGTACATCCGTACGGAGCAGGACCGCAACCGCTATCGGCGGCAGTACTCGCAGAGTTGGGGCTGAGACGGGGTGGCGAAGGGGGAACGGGGCCGGGACCCGGGTCCCCGTTCGTCACCGGGGTGCGGGGCGGCCGAGCGGGGTCACGCCGCCTGTGTGGGCGACGAGGGGGCGGCCTCCGCCCACTCAAGGACGAGCCGCTGGTACTCCCGCCGCTCCTCCCCGCTCAGCGTCCCACCGGCACGGAACCAAAGGGCCCGGATCTCCTCGTTGACATCGGTGGCAGAGCGCACGGAGTCGCTTTCAGGAGTGGTGGACATGCTGTGAAGCATACGGTTCCTGGCGTGAAGGCGATGTGAGTAAAGGTACACCCCGCGACATTACGGACCGTGAACCTGATCACTCATTCTTCTGCCGACCCCCGCACGAGCACCTGGATCGCCAACACGGCGGCTCCGCGCGCCCAGTCATGGAAGTCGGACACCCTCGTCTCCAGGGCGACGGGATCGGCCAGCGGATGCCGGTGGGCGAGGACGGTCTCCTCGACGACCCGGCCCGACACGTCGACGAGGCCCACCCCCTCCCCGGCGAGCAGGATCTTCTGGGGCATGGCGAAGTTGGCGATCTGCGCGACGAGGACGCCGAGCGCGCGGGCCGCCTCGTCGACGACGCGGGTGGCCAGGGCGTCGCCCGCGGCGGCCCGCGCGAGGATCTCCTCGTACGTCGCGTCCTGCCCGGTGGCGGCCCGGACCTGGTAGCGAATGCTGGGGATGGTGAGCAGCGAGACGGCGCTGCCGCGCTCCCCCTCGGGGGTGAGGGGGCCTTGCGGGTTCACCATCCACCGGCGGCCGACGCCCCGGCCGTCCTCGGGGGAGGGCACGCGTCGGCCGCCGAGGACGAGGCCGTAGCCGATCCCGGCACCGATGGTGAGGACGGCGAAGCGGTCGAGGCCACGCCCCGCGCCGAACCAGGTCTCGGCCTCGACGAGCGCGGCGACGTCGTTCTCGACGACCACGGGCAGACCGGTGCGTTCCTCGACGAGTTCGGCCAGCGGGACGTCGCTCCAGCCGAGGAAGGCGGACTCGACGACGACCGCCCGTTTCTCGACCCGGCCGCCGACACCGATGCCGATACCGGCCGGCGCCGGTAGGGCGTGCGCGAACTCCTCGGTCATCTCCCGCAGGAGGTCGGCGACTTCGGCCGGATCGTGTGTGGTGAGCGGGCGGTCGTGGCGCGCCACGATGTCGCCGCGCAGGGTGGTGACGACCCCGTAGGCCCTGTCCCCGGTGATCTTGAATCCGATGAACGCGCGGGATTCGGCGACGATGTCCAGGGGCTGCGAGGGACGGCCCTGCCGCACCTCCGGCCCCTCCCCCGGCGCGGTGGCCTCGATCAGCAGACCCGACTCGATCAGGGGTTTGGTCAGCCGGGTGAGACTGCCCGCCGAGAGGTTCAGCCGGCGCGCGATCTCGCTGCGCGACAGCGGTCCGTGCACGAGGACCTCGATCGCCACCGCCCGTTCCCCGGGACTCAGTGGCAGCCAGCTCGCGGCGGGTGTGGTCATGGGTGGCGGCCTCCCCCGGGATTTCCTTTTGCCATGGAAGTTATGGCCGCACTCTAAGCCGTTCTGTCCGTACTGGACAGAAGCCCGCGGGACCCTTGACGAACGGATTCTTCCACCTCGAAAGTAAGTGACGCGAGGATGAGCCGCAGCCGGATCACCTGATTCTCGACCAGCGAAGGACACGCATTCATGACGTTCTCCCTCGGCATCGTCGGCGCCGGGCAGTTCTCCGGGCAGTTCGCCAAACTGTTCCTCGCCCACCCGGGCGTCCGCGAGGTCCACGTCACCGATCTCCTGCCCGAGCGGGCCGAGCGGCTGGCCGCCGCCGAAGGACTGTCCGGCACCTTCCCCTCGTACGAGGCGATGCTGGAGTCGAAGGCCGTGGACGCGGTCGCGATCTTCACCCAGCGCTGGACACACGGCCCCCTGGTGCTGCAGGGGCTGAACGCCGGCAAGCACGTGTACTCGGCCGTGCCGATGGCGGTCTCCACGGAGGAGATCGCGGCGATCATCGACGCCGTGCGGGCCACCGGGCTGACGTACATGATGGGCGAGACCAGCCAGTACAACCCGGCGACCGTGCACGCGCGCAACCAGATCGCCGAGGGCGCCTTCGGCCGGCTGTTCTACGCGGAGGGCGACTACGTCCACGACATGGATCTCGGGTTCTACGACGCGTACCGGTACAGCGGCGGCGAGAACTGGAAGGCGACCGCCAGCTATCCCCCGCTTCTCTACCCGACGCACTCGGTGGGCGGGGTGCTCGGGGCCTGGCGGACGCACGCGGTGAGCGTGTCCGCGATCGGGGTGCGCGACGAGCGCGGGGACGGTGTCTTCGACAAGGAGGTCAGCCAGTTCGGCAACGACTTCTCCAACGCCACCGCGCTGTTCGAGGTGGCGGGCGGCGGCTCGTTCCGTACGAACGAATTCCGGCGGGTCGGCTATCCCTCACACATCCGGGAGTCGCGTTTCCGGTTCTTCGGTACCGACGCCAGCATGGAGCAGCTCGCCACGGTGAGCTTCTGGCAGGACAAGAAGGGGGTGCGGGACATCACCGAACTGCTGGAGCCGAAGGCGACACTGGCGCCCGACGATCCGTCGCTCCAGCACATCGCGCCGGCGCTGCGGGCCGCGTTCACGTCCGGGTCGGCGCCCGTCCACGACAGGTCGCGGTTGCCCCGTGCCTTCGACCGTCTCCACAACGGTCACGAGGGCAGCCACCACTTCCTGGCGGACGACTTCGTGACCACGGTCAACACGAGGGCGCTGCCGTCGGTGAACGCGTGGGTCGCCGCCCGCTACACCCTGCCGGGCATCGTCGCCCACGAGTCCGCGCGGCAGGGCGGGGTCAGGATGGAGATCCCGGATTTCGGGGACGCGCCCGAGGCGTGAGGCCCGGTCCTCGAGGAGCCGGGCACGGTCGGGTGCCCGGCTCATGGCCCGGTCAGGTGCCCGGCTTACGGCCGTACACGAAGACGTCGTCGCCGTTCTTCAGCAGCGACCAGTACTTCTTGGCGGTGGCCGAGGTCATGTTGACGCAGCCGTGCGAGCCCGGCGGGTTCCACATGGAGAGGCCGACCGAGTGGAAGGCCTGGCCGCCGTCGAAGAACTGGCTGTAGGGCATCGACACGTTGTAGATGCTCGACACGTGGTCGATGTCACGCCAGTAGATCTTCTTCAGGCCGGTGCGGGTCTCGTAGCCGTTGCGCCCCGTACGGACCGGAACCGGTCCGTAGACCAGCCTGCTGCCGTCCTGGATCCAGCTGAGCTGGAGCGTGAGGTTGACGCAGGCTATGCGGCCCTTGTTGACCGGGCACTTGCCGTCCTTGTTGGGCTTGGTGCCGACGGCCTTCTGCTTGTTCATGAGGTCCATCACGCCCCAGGTGACGGATCCCGCGTACCCCGCGTTCGGGGTGATGCCGTGCTTGGTCTGGAAGGCCTGGGTCGCCTTGCAGTCGGCGGTGGACTGCCTGCCGTCGACCGGACGGCCGAGGAACTTCTCCACCTGCTTCTGGTACGGACCGGTCTGTGTCGTACAGCTCGCGGCCTGCGCGGGCGCCGTGCCCAGCGCGAGCGCCAGCGGCGCGACAAGTCCGGTGATCCCCAGCGCGACGGCTCCCCGTCTGCGTACGTCCCCCATGGCGGGCCCTTCCTTCTGCATGTCCTCGTGGTGATTCCTTCTGTTTCCGTCTGCTAGACACACGTCGGCGCACTTGCGTTGCGCGGCGGATCAGGCTGCGACGAAACAGTGACATTGACCGTAGGAATCGATCGCCCCTCCCGGTGCGGCGATGAACCTCGGGGGGCGTGGGAGCAGACCCGCTCCAGTCGTCGATGAAGTATGCCTCGGACGGTCAAGTCGAGGCGAACCGGGCCCTGTCGGCGCAACGAAGGACATGAGACAAGAGTCGCCTTTATACCTTTGTATCCGCTTTGTCGATATTCTCGGAGCGCGAAAGGGGCGTGCCACCGACCGATGGTCGGTGGCACGCCCTCGTGGGAGGCGAGCGGACGGGTTCGCTACCGCGCCCGCCTGCCGGTGGTGTCAGTGACGGCCCAGGCCGCGACCACCGATGCCCTCGTGACCGCCGGACAGCTGGTGACCACCGCCGATGTGACCACCGGGGAGCTCGGTACCGCGACCGATGTGACCACCGGGCAGCTCGGCACCACGGCCGACGTGACCACCCGGCAGCTCGGTACCACGGCCGATGTGACCACCGGGCAGCTCGGTACCACGGCCGACGTGACCACCCGGCAGCTCGGTACCGCGACCGATGTGACCACCGGGGAGCTCGGTACCGCGACCGACGTGACCGATCGGCAGCCCGTTGCCCCGGCCGATGTGTCCGATCGGCAGCCCGTGACCGCGACCGTTGTGACCGATCGGCAGCCCGTGACCGCGACCGTTGTGACCGATCGGCAGCCCGTGACCGCGACCGTTGTGACCGATCGGCAGCCCGTGACCGCGACCGTTGTGACCGATCGGCAGCCCATGGCCGCGACCGTTGTGACGGCCGGGGAACACATGACCGCGACCGTAGTGACGGCCGGGAAGCACGTGACCGCGGCCGATGGGTCCGCGACCCCAGGTCACCACGTCGATGACACGGTTACGGTCGTTGCGCAGCGTCGCGGTGTCCGCGCGGTTGTCCCAGGCGTAGCCACGGCGGTCCTGGTAGACGTTCCGGCCGGCGTCACGCCCCACTCCCGTGTGCACCCGCACGGTCTCGCGGCCCCCGAGGCGCAGGTCGAAGACGTACGCGCGGCCGTCACGGCCCGACAGCGTCCAGCCGTCCAGGTTCACGCCCGAACGCCCCGTGTTGGTGACCTCCACCCACTCCTTGTTCAACGACGCGTTGCTCCCCGAGTCCCAGCCCGGAGAGTCGTACTGCACCTGGCTGATCTGCACCTGCGCACGAAACGGAAGCCGCCCCTGGTCCGCCGACGCCGGCAGCGCCGCCACACCCACCACCACACCGGCAGCCACCGCGGCCGCAGCAGCACGACGAACCATCACAGACTGCGAAACAGACACGAACGCCCCCTAGAGGGAACGGGCGGACCACACATGAGGATCCGCGATTCTGGGCCCCGGCCCGCTGGCCGAGAACCACACTCTCGCGCCCCACCACGCCACCCGAGCCCGCCACCCGCACCGCATTACCGACCGACAACACGACCATGACCCTCGACTGTAATATGCACCTATCTCCCGATATCAGAAAATTGGCTCCATATCGCCCTGAAATAAAGGGAATCATCCCAAACGCCACCCTCCACGCCACCCCACCCCTCACCCGAAAGTGAGTAACAGCCGCCACTCCATCCACACGGCCAACTCAGCGACACCCCGAACACCCGTCCACCACACACCCACTCCGGGACCGACGGGCCACCACCTCCCGGCGGCGGGACCCGCACGGACTCACTCCCCCGGCCCAGGTCCCGGCCCCTGTCCTCGGCGTCATCGGCCGGGTCACGCGTGGTGCGGTGCCCGGACACGCGGTCCGGCAGCCGCCCCGCCGACTGCGAGACCACTGCGGCGGCAGACGGTCAGCAGACGTAACGCCGCCGGACAGATTCGGCCGTTGTGAAGCCAGTAGCCGACATAGCGGGGCGGACTACACCCCATTCCGCTGGGATGGCCCGATTCAGAGCGAACAGCACACCTGGGGCGGACATGGGCGACTTCGTCGGATCGCATTCAACTCGGGCCGCCGGTGCAGCGTTCCAGGAACCGTGCCGGTGCGGGGCCCTGCTGGACGAGGCAGCGCCCGCGGGTGCCGAGGAGCGGTTCCGAGGGCTTCTGGAAGCCGCACCCGACGCCATGGTCATCGTCGACGACACCGGCACCATCAGACTCGTCAACGCACAAACCGAATCCCTCTTCGGATACCAACGCGAAGAACTCCTCGGCCACCCCGTCGAAATCCTCGTCCCCAGCCGCTTCCACGCCCAGCACACCCACCACCGCAACGGCTACGCCAACAACCGCCAAGTACGCCCCATGGGCGCCGGACTCGAACTCAACGGCCTCCGCAAAGACGGCACCGAATTCCCCGTCGAAATCAGCCTCTCCCCCCTCGAAACCACCGACGGCCTCCTCCTCTCCGCCGCCGTCCGCGACGTCAGCGACCGCAAAGCCGCCGAAGAACGATTCCGAGGACTCCTGGAAGCCGCACCCGACGCCATGGTCATCGTCGACGACACCGGCACCATCAGACTCGTCAACGCACAAACCGAATCCCTCTTCGGATACCAACGCGAAGAACTCCTCGGCCACCCCGTCGAAATCCTCGTCCCCAGCCGCTTCCACGCCCAGCACACCCACCACCGCAACGGCTACGCCAACAACCGCCAAGTACGCCCCATGGGCGCCGGACTCGAACTCAACGGCCTCCGCAAAGACGGCACCGAATTCCCCGTCGAAATCAGCCTCTCCCCCCTCGAAACCACCGACGGCCTCCTCCTCTCCGCCGCCGTCCGCGACGTCAGCGACCGCAAAGCCGCCGAAGAACGCATCAACGAGCTGGCCGGGCTCGTGGAGTCCTCCCAGGACGCGATCCTCGCCAAGACCCTCGACGGCGACATCACGTACTGGAACGCCGCCGCGCAACAGCTGTACGGCTACCTCCCGGCGGAGGTGATGGGCCGGCACGTGTCCCTGCTCGCTCCGCCCGAGCACCGGGACGAGATCGACGCCCTCCTGGAGCGGCTGAGCAACGGGGAGAAGGTCGAGCACTTCGAGACGTTGCGGCTCACCCGCTCCGGTGACCTGCTGGACGTCGACATCACGCTGTGGCCGACCCGGGCGGCGGACGGCACGGTCGTCGGCGCGTGCGCGATCGTACGGGACATCAGCGACCGCAAGCGTGCCGAGGCCGAGCTGACCGCCCTCTACGAGCAGCAGCGGCACATCGCGCTGACCCTGCAACGCAGCCTGATGGGCACCCCTCCGGCCATTCCGGGCCTCTCCACCGCCAGCCGCTACCGGCCCGCGACCCAGGGGGCGGGCGTGGGCGGCGACTGGTTCGACCTCATCCCCCTGGGGGCCGGCCGGGTCGGAGTCCTCATCGGCGACGTCATGGGACGGGGGCTGGAGGCGGCGGCCGTCATGGGACAGTTGCGCTCCGCCGCCCACGCCCTGGCCAAGACCGGCATGCAGCCGCGTCAGCTCATGCAGGCCCTCGACACCTGTGTCACCGACCTGGACGTGCCGGACCAGCTCGTCACCTGCTGCTATCTGGTGATCGCCTCGGACGCGGGCGAGGTGACGATCTGCTCGGCCGGTCACCTGCCCACCCTCGTCGCCACCCCCGGCGACGGCGCCCGCCCGCTCCCGGTGCCCGTGAACGCGCCGCTCGGGGTCGGCGGTGTCCTCTACCAGCAGTCCAGCGTGGTCATCCCACCCGGCGCGACGCTCATGCTCTACACCGACGGGCTGATCGAAACTCCCGGCAGTGACATCGAGGACCAGCTCACCAAGCTGACCACCACGCTGAGTCGGCTGTTCACCACCGCCCCCGACCTGGAGGCGGCGGCCGATCACGTCCTGACCGCTCTCCTGCCCGACGCCGAGAGCCACAACGACGACGTCACCCTGTTGCTGGCCCGGCTGCCCGACGCACCACTGGCCGCTGTCACCACCGGCCTGCCCGCCGTCCCCGAGTCCGTGCCCGAGGGCCGCGCCTTTCTCGGCAAGGCCCTCACCTCCTGGGACTGCACCGCCCTGGCGGACGACGCCCGGCTACTGCTCTCCGAGGTGCTGACCAACGCGGTGCAGCACGCTCTGGGCCCCATCCGCCTGCACGTGTGCCGGACCGCGACCGAGCTCACCGTCGAGGTCAGCGACCACAGCCCGCAACTTCCCCAGCCGCGCCCGGCGGCCGAGGACGCGGAGTCGGGCCGGGGCCTGATCCTGGTACGCGCCCTCGCCGACGACTGGGGCGTACGGCCCACCGACGAGGGCAAGACGACCTGGTTCACCCTCGGTCTCTGAGGAGACGACTCTCCGGCCCGTCTGTCGACCCTGGCTCCCGATGGGCGGCCCGTCGCGTTCCTGTCGGTGCGGCCCTGTCGTCTCCGTCCTCGAAACGGACCGCGGGCCGTCGGCGCGGGGGGTGTGCCGGCCGTGGTAGTGCGGCGGCGAGTCCAGCCAGTAGGCGCCGAGGAGAGCGGCGAGAACCAGCTGCTGCGGGCTGGAGTCATGACGAACGTTCACATGGATACAACGATATCTACACACCAAAGTCACATAGTGTCAGCGAACACTCTCGGGCGCCGCCTTGGCGAGTTCGGCGGTGAACTGCGCTCCGGCGAGCAGGGCGAGGTTGGACAGCCACAGCCAGACGAGGAAGACCACCGCACCGGCCAGCGAGCCGTACAGCCTGCTGTAGTTGCTCAACGCCGAGGCGTACAGGGCGAAGCCCGCGGAGACCGTGAGCCACAGAGCGGCGGCCAGGACTCCCCCCGGCAGGCTGAGGGAACGGCGGCGGGCGGGAGCGGGGCCCGCGTGGAAGACCACGACCACCAGGACCACCACGAGACACAGCAGCAGCGGCCAGCGCAGCAGGTTCCACGCCAGGGCCGCCGTGGTGTCGAGGCCCAGCGCATGTCCCAGCGCCTCGGCGACGGGCCCGGTCAGGAGCAGCAGGAGGGCGCTGACCACCAGCAGACCGAGCAGGGTGAGGGCGGTCAGCACGATGCGGTGAGCCGTGCGCCAGGCGGAACGTGAGTCCTTGACCCGGTGCATGCGGTGCAGGGCGCGGCGGAACACGGCGAGATAGCTGATGGCCGACCACAGCGCGCTCGCGGAACCCGTGACGAGCAGGGTCCAGGCGGCCGAACGTTCACGCAGCGTCCCGGCCAGCACACCGTGCAGTTCGGCCCCGGACTGCGCGGGCGCGTGGGAGGTGACGTGCTCGGTGAACTGCTCCGCGGTGTCCGGACTGATCAGACCGAACGCGATGACCATGACCAGCAGGGCGGGCAGCACGGTCAGGATCGCGTAGTAGGTCAGCGCCGCCGCCCAGTCGGAGACGTCGTCGTTCCACATCGACACCGGCGTGCGGCGCAGCGCCGGCCACCAGGCGGCCGGCGGCCGGAGCGCGGCCGGGCGCGCCGCCCGGAGGGGCCGGGCGTCGGCGAGGCCGTCCGTACGGGGGTCAGCGGACATGAGGGCTCCGATGCGTGCGGGCGCCGAAGGGCGCCCGGGTGACGAGACGGTACGGGGTCACGGCCGCCTCGGCCTCCGCCGTCAGGGCGTCGACGGCGGGCGGCACGGTGGCGGGGGCGGTGTCCGGCACGGTGTCCGGCACGGGTAGTGGCGGTCGGGCGCGGACGCTGTCGCGGAACCGGCCGACGCACGAGAGCGTGAGCGGACGGCGCGCGGCGGTCGAGCGGGCCAGGACGCCGGCCCTCCGCCGGTCCCGCTCACGCGGGCCGGACAGGGCGGCCCGGTCGTGCGGTGCGCCGTCGGGCCGTACGACGACCCACCACGTGGGCAGGTGCGCGGCGGCCGATCCGTCGGGCAGGGCACCAACGGTCCGGGCGCTCACGCCGACGACGGCCGGCGCGATCCGGTCGGCCGCCGAGCGGGGCTGTTCCATCAGTCTTCGTCCTCCTCTCCGGGTGTGTGCCCAGTCGCCGCCGGGACAGGCGGCTGCTACTCCCCGGCCTCGGGTCGCGTCGACCGCCAGGCCGGTTTTCGTGCGCACCACGATCTTGGCCCGCGGGCCGCGACGCGGCCGCCAGCCGGCGAGAACCCGGCGGGTCGCGGCGGTGACGTCGGCGCGCACCGTGGCCCGGCCGCCGAACACGAGGCCGGCCGTTCCGTGCCTCTTTCCGTGTGCCCCCGAAACCCGGGAAGCGATCACCGTGTCCGCGGTCGGCCGTACCGCGTGACAAGACGCGTCCCGTCGGTGTCCACCGGGCGGAACCGGACGAAGGGGGCCGCCGAGCGCCGGGGTCTCGCGGACGAACCGCGCCGGTCTGTTCCCTGTGCGGGCGGCCGAAGCGGACGAGGAGGTGTTCGCCGCGCTCGTGGTCCGGCACGCCCCGGCACCGGTCCGGGTCGCCACCGGACCGCGGGGCGGCCGCGCGTCCCTCGACATCACGACGAGGAGCGGTGCGGGCGGACGTCGGTGTACACCCGGCGAACCCGGCTAGGCTCCCTGGTCGGAGCACATCCGCCGCCCGGTCGAGCAGGGCCGCGGCAGGGCAGGACGGAGAGGCACACGGTGACGGACGGTGCGGCCGGGACCGGGAAACGCGCGACACCGAACAGCGCGACACCGAAAAGCAGGGACCAGGCGCTGTACCGGAAGGTGGCGGCGGACCTGGGCCGGGAGATCGGCGAGGGCAGATACGGCTCCGGCGGACGGCTGCCCGCCGAGGGCGAGCTCGCCGAACGGTACGGCGTCTCCCGGGGCACGGTCCGTCAGGCGATGGCCCTGCTGCGAACCGAGGGTCTGGTCGCCTCGCGGCGTGGTACCCGGCGGGTCGTGATCGGGATGCCCCGCCCGCAGAGCTTCGGCGAACTGCTCAGCTTCACCCGCTGGGCACGTTCGATGGGCGAGGAACCCGGCGGCCTGATGATCGCCACGGAGACCCGGACCGCCGACGCGACCGAGTGCGTACAACTGCGTCTGCCCGAGGGAACCGAGGTCCACCGCGTACGGCGGCTTCGTACGCTGTCGGGCCGCCCCGCGATGGTGGAGCGCACCGTC
Source organism: Streptomyces sp. RPA4-2 (assembly GCF_012273515.2). Lineage (NCBI taxonomy): Bacteria > Bacillati > Actinomycetota > Actinomycetes > Kitasatosporales > Streptomycetaceae > Streptomyces > Streptomyces sp. RPA4-2. Next base: position 8,219,464 of record NZ_CP050975.2, on the reverse strand, counting down.
TTCCCGCCGGCCGTCGGTGAGCTGGTCGCCGAGCTGCCACCGGACACCGTGTCGTACACCGTGGCCCTGGAAGAACGGGGTGTGCTGTTCGCGGACGCCCAGCACACCATCGACCTGTGCCCGGCCGACGCGGAGGACGCCCGGTTGCTCGGCTGCCGGCCCGGCGACCCGTTGCTGCGCGAGCGGCGGTGCAGCACGGATCCGGCAGGCACTCCGATCGAATGGTCCGACGACCGGTACCTGCCGGACACCGTGGCCTTCACCGTCCACAGTTCGGCCGCCTCCGGCTCGCTGGCCCGCCGCCCGGCCGGCGACACCTGACCGCGCACTCGCCCGGCCGGCGTGTTCGGCTGCGGACGGCCTGATCAGGCGGTCCGCAGCAGTGCGGCGAGCAGCGGCCGGAAGTGCGCGAAGTCCGGGGCCGGCGCCTCGGGGTCCTTGCCCTGGTCGTCCCAGCGGCGCACCGCGACCCCGTCCGCCGCGTACGGGTTCGCCTCGTACTCGGCGACCTCGGGCGCGGACATCGGACCGCCCTGCACCTGAAGCGTGTAGACGGAGGCCTCGGTGAGCAGGCCGAAGTACTCGGGCTCGACCGCGCACAGGTACCGCTTCGCCGCCACGTGCAGCCGGATCGGCTCGGTGACCTCGGGGCCGAACCAGTCGGCCAGCCGGTCCGCCCCGGTGTGGCTGTGCCGGTTGTCGGTGCCGGCCATCAGGTCCTCGCCGGTGAGCGGGCCGTGGAAGTGACCGACGTCGTGCAGCAACGCGGCCGCCACCAGCGCGTCGGACGCCCCCGCCTCCTGGGCTCGCGCCGCGGCCTGCAGCATGTGCTGCGCCATCGTCACCGGCTCGCCCAGGTAGGCGCCCGCGCCCTCGCCCTCGAAGAGTTCGGACAGTCCGTCCAGGAACTCCGCGCCCGCCGCGTCCCGTTGGCGGCGCAGTACGGCCAAGGTGCCGGCCAGCGCGTCGATGTCGGCGTAGGCGCCTTGCAGGTGGCGGGCGCCGGTCTCCTCGAAGGCGGTACGGGCGTGCAGCAGCCGGACGTTGTCGAAGACCAGGCAGTCGCCGGGCGAGAGCCTGAAGTCCAGCTGGAGTTCGGGGCGCAGGGTGATCCCGGCGAACGTCCGGCAGGCCCGGTAGAACGCCTCCAGTTCGTTGGCAGGCAGCCGGAGTGTGGACATCGAGCGGTTGTTGAAGCGCACCTCGCGGATCCGGCCGCGGCCGTCCACGTCGATCAGCGGCCGTTCGGCCTCCAGTACGGTGCGGGCGTCGCTGAAGCGGAACGGCACGGGTGTGCGGGTCAGCACCGCGAAGGCCTCAGGGTCCTCGGCGCGCAGCAGCGCGGCGGCCTTGAATCCGTCCACCAGACCCGAGTCGCCGCCGCTCGCCGAGTTCGCGAGGCAGTGCAGCAGTTGGAGGGTGGGCACCGGGTCGCGGTACGGGTTGTCGGTGTGCGGGGTGATGCGCGCGCCGGTGAAGGCCAGGTTGTTGGGGTCCGGTTCGACCCGTACGTCGAACAGCCGCCCGTAGTTGGTCTCGCGGACGTAGCCGAACGTCTCGGCCACCTCCAGCACCTGGCCCGTACGGCACGGAACGTCGCGCAGCAGGGCGAAGCCGAGCCCGAGGACCGAGTCCAGCACGCGGGCCTTGACGACCGGGTCGCCCAGGTAGTCCGCCCAGTCCGCCTCGGGCAGCCGGCCGTCCAGGTCGGCGGCGGTCCACAGTGTCTTGCCCGTCTCACCACGCCGGTCCCCGGGCCTGTCGGCGGCGTCGGCGCCCGTACCGGGACGGTTGGCCGTGAGCCACTGCCTGGAGTACTCCGACCGGTGGCCATCGGGTGCCCAGTCGACCTCGACGCCGTCGGCGGTCCGCCGGACGGCGCCGAGCGCGAGGCCCGCGGGCAGCTCGGTGATCTGGAACAGCTTCTGCCCGTTGCGCGGGTCCCGGCACAGGGCGCAGGCGCAGTTGTCCCGCAGCCACATGAGCGGCATGTCCTCCACCGCGGGTTCCTCGACGGACAGCTGCCTGACTGACGGTGACACGGTCATCACTCTCTCCCCAAGTTGTATAGCCAACTTTGTCGATGCCGTGAATGTCCCAGCCGCAGTTGAGCGGGGGGTGACGCGCGGCTTGCGCGCGGATGAATGGGACGGCGAGGGCATCCGACGACCCGGACGGGCGACGAGTGACGTTTCCCCGGTGAACCGCTTGCGCCGTTGGGGTGAGCAAAGCCCGTCCAAGGAGAGCGTTCCGTATCGCCATAGAGATCCTTTTGTCTTGGCAAAGGGCTGCCGTGTCGCAACGGCCTTTTCCGCCCGCCGTGTTAAACCCCGAGGAAGGAACCGGACGTTGACTTACGGGAAGAAGCTGAGGGAGCAGATCGCCGGGCCGGAGACCACCCCGCTGATCGGCGTGTACGACATGTACTCGGCGTCGATCGCGGCCGAGCACTACGACGGGATGTTCGTCTCCGGCTTCGGCTTCGCGGCCTCGTACTACGGGCTGCCGGACATCGGATTCATCGCGTGGCCGGACATGGTGGCGTTCGTCCAGCGACTGCGGGGCGCGTTCCCGCGGCACCATCTGCTGGTGGACATCGACGACGGGTACGTCGATCCCGAGGTCGCCTGTCACGTGGTCGAGGGACTGGAGCGGATCGGGGCGTCGGGGGTGATCCTCGAGGACCAGAAGCGGCCGCGCCGGTGCGGGCACGCCGACGGCAAGCAGGTGCTGCCACTGGCCGAGTACCTCGCCAAGCTGGAGATGGTGCTGGCGACCCGGCAGGACATGGTCGTGGTGGCCCGCACGGACGCGACCGACGAGAACGACATCCTGCACCGGGCCGAGACGCTCGCCGCGACCGGCGCGGACGTGGTGCTCGTCGACGGGGTGCGCAGCGTGGATTGGATCCGGCGGATCCGCAAGGTGGTCGGTGACAAGCCACTGCTGTTCAACCAGATCGCGGGCGGCAAGTCGCCCCGGCTCTCCCTGGGTGAGCTGTCCGAGCTCGGTGTGGACGTCGCCATCTACAGCACGCCGTGTCTGTTCGCGGCCCACCAGGCGATGCACTCCGCGCTCGCCGACCTCAGGGCGGCGGACGGCCGGCTCCCGGTGGTGGACACGACGAACGGTGTCGGCGTCGCGACCGCCACCCAGCTTCTGGAGCGCAACATCGCGCGTCTGCGGCCGCAGGCCCAGGGCGTGAACGCGTGACACCGCCGCGCGGCCCGTCACCGCGCCCGCGTACGGCCGCCTTGCTGGCGGTGGCCCTGCTGGGTGCCGCGGCGGCACCGGCGGCCGCGGGCGACAGCTTCATCACCGTGCTCGACAACTCGCACGCCGACTCGATCCTCGAGGTGGACCGGGCCGCGAACGTCCAGCAGGGCAGCGGTACGGCCGGCAGCGACCACGAGGGCAGCGCCGTCGACATGGTGGAGGCCCTCGTAGCGGCACACCAGCACGAGGTGGGCACGCAGCACGAGGAGGGCACGCAGCACGACGGAGGTGCGGAGCACGACGACTGACACCCGGGCTCCCCGGGCTCACCGAGGGCACCGCTCGGGGGCGCCGGTGGCGCCCCTTCGACCGACCGACGCTCCTGCCGTCCCGGGCGGGAATCGTCGGCGGGCCGGGCGGTGCCGCTCCTGCTCACGAGGGGTCCGCGAGGTCACGGCGCAGGCGGCCGGGCCGATCGGCCCTGGCGGTTCCGTGCCGCACGTGCTGTCCTGGAGGAGACGGGAAGGACCCGGGAAGGACGCGGAGAAGCGGCCGGCAGCCGCGCACCGCACAATCAGGACACGCGAGAAGCGGGTGGGGCCCTTCCCGCCCCGGCGCCCCGGCCCTGACATCCCTTCACCGGCCCCTCGCGCCCACGGTGCGCACGGGCCGATCGGTCCCCGTTCCGGGACCCGGCGGGGCTTACGAGGCCCCTGCCGGCCGGGACGGAACGGCCCCCGTGCGCGAACGAGGGCCGGACGGCCCCGCGCGCTGTCCGGTCGGCCCCGCCACCCCTCGCTCCCCGGGCGTCACCTGGCCGTAGGCACGACGAGGAGGTGCGGCGATGCACAGGACACGGCGTACGAAGCGGTGGTGCTGGCGGTGGCGGAGCAATCCCCTGCGCCGGCACGACGATGTCGTCGAGGCCTGGATCGTACTGGCCGTCTGGGCCGTCATCCTGGTGGGAGGCGCCGTAGTAGGTCTGGTGGCCGCCCATACCGCCGAAGCGTCCTTCGCCCGGTTGCGGCACGAACGGCACCCGGTCCCGGCCGTCCTCGTCGACAACACGGCCCGGACCCTGCCGACCGGGGACGGCCCCGTCTACGACGGTGTCCGCGCGAGGGTCCGCTGGACGGGTCCGGACGGCGCCACCCACACGGGCCGGACGCTGGTGAACGCCGGACACCTGGCCGGCTCGAAGATCGTGGTCTGGCTGGACCACAAGGGGCGGCTCACCACCCGGCCTCCCGATCCGGGCACGGCGTCCGCCGAGGCGGGAGCCCTCGGCACGGGTGCAGCGATCGCCTTCGGCAGCCTGGTGTTCGCCGGCGGCCGCCTCGCCCGCTGGCGGCTCGACCGCCGCCGCTACGACGAGTGGGCTCGTGCATGGGAGCGGGTGGGCCCGCGGTGGGGGCACAAGACCCCGTGACGCGGAGCGCCCACAGGGTGACGAGGCGCGGACGGCGGTGAGGGCAGGCGCCCGGCACCCGGCGGACGGCACCCGGCGGACGCCTCCCCGCGGATGCCGAGCCCTACTCCGGCCCCTCCGTGCTCTTTCGCAGCGCGTGGCGGAAACCGGTGTTGACCGCCAGTAGCCCCCCGTCCACGCACAGCGTGGTCCCGGTGATCCAGGACGCGTCACGGGAAGCGAGGAAGGCGACGGCCGCCGCGATGTCGTCCGGCTCTCCGACCCGCCCCAGCGGGTAGAGCTCCGCGGCCACGGCGAGGTCGTCCTCGCGCCCCTCCCACGCCGTGGTGCGGACCGTGCCCGGCGCGACCATGTTGACGCGCACCCCCCGGGGCGCCGCGTGACCGGCGAGCGTGCGGGTCAGGGACATGAGACCCGCCTTGGCGGCGCTGTAGGCGTGGTTGCCGAAGTCCTGGATGCCGTTCACGGAGCCGATATGGACGATCGCTCCGCGGCCGGAGGCCACCAGGTGCGGGAGCGCCGCGCGGGAGCACCGGTAGGCGCCGGTCAGGGTGAGGTCGAGGTCGTGGGCCCACACCTCGTCCGGCTCATCCTCGAAGAGCGGCTCGTCGGGGGTGCATCCGTAGGCGTTGTTGACCAGGACGTCCAGCGAGCCGAACGTGTGGACGGCATGCGCGACGGCTCGCTCGATCGACGCGCGGTCCCCCACGTCGCAGACGTACGCCTCGGCCCGCCCGCCGAGTTCACGGATCGACGCGGCCGTCTTCTCCGCCTCGGGCAGGTCCACGTCGGCGAGCAGCACGTGGGCGCCCTCGTCGGCGAACCGGCGGGCGGTGGCCGCCCCGATACCGCGGGCCGCGCCCGTGATCACAACCCCGTGTCCTTCGAAGCGCCTCGTGGCAGTCATGGCAACGAAGGTACTGCCGTGATCGTCGCCGGGACAGATACCGTGCGCCCATGTCCGCGTTCATGCAACAACTCCCGGCGCTGATAGGCGTGGTCATCGGTGCCCTCGGCTCGTATGCGGCGATCGTGCGGGGCGATCGGGCCCGCTTCCGCCGGGAGCAGACGGCGCGGTGGGAGGAGCGGCGGCTGTCCGTGTACGCCGACTACGCGCGCAGTCTGAAGCGGACGGTCACCCTGACGTACCGGGTCGCCGCCCACCTCGGGAACGACCCCCACCCGCACGCCTTGTCGCACGAGGAGGCGGCGCCCCTGCTGGCCGAGGCCGCCGAAGCGGGGGACCCGGCCGGCGAGGCACTCCTGCTCCTCGGCGCCCCTGCGGTCGTGGAGAAGGCCCGCGCGTGGGCCGTCGTCGTGATGGAGATGGAGCGGTTCGGGAGGGAGCGGACCCGTGCTCCCGAGGCATGGCAGGCTCTCCTGCAACGCCAGCGCGAGGCACGTGAGGGGTACTACGCGGCGGTCCGTGCGGACCTGGCCCTGTCGGCCGACCGTCCGCCGGCGTGGCAGGTCCCGCCCCTGCACGTACGCGCCGACGCGGAGTAGTGACGTACGACGGGGTCGGCGGGACGGCCGAGGCGGAGGTGTGTCAGCGATAGGCCTCGACGACCGCCTGGGCGTCGGGCCCGCCACCGTCGCCGCCCCCGTCCGTCCCGTCCGCCGGTTTGTCCGCGTCCTGGACCTCGACCATGTAGCGCCAGGCGTCCGGGCGGCTGCCGTCGCGATCGGTGAAGCCGTACACCGGGGCGAGCTGTCCGCTGGAGAGCGACTGCCCGTTCCAGCGCGCGACGTCCGGGTCGGCGGCCAGCGCGGCCACGGCACGGCCGACGTAGAACGGGGTCTCGGAGATGCCGAAGTGCGGCACACGCTCCGTCGCGTCGCGCCAGTTCTCCTCGGTGACGCCGAAGGCCTCGAGCATGATCTCGGAGCGCAGCCACCCCGGGGTGAGCGCGACCGCGGTGGCGCCGCGCGGGCCCAGTTCGTGTCCCAGCGCGAAGGCCATGCGCAGGACCGACGCCTTGGCGAGGTCGTAGAAGAAGGAGACGCGATAGGTGTCCCGGTTGTACTCCGCGGTGCCGTCGGTCATCTCGACGACGAGGCCGCCGGGGTGGCGCAGTAGCAGGGGAAGCGCGTGGTGGCTGGTGACGGCGTGCGTCTCGACGGCCAGCCGGAGCAGCCGCAGTCCGTTGTCGAGGTCGTGCTCCCAGACCGGGGCGTCCCACTCGAAGAGCTTCTCGCCGCCCCAGATGTCGTTGACCAGGACGTCGAGCCGGCCCTGTTCGTCGTCGACGCGTGCGACCAGGGCCTCGACCTGCGCGGGGTCGAGGTGGTCGGTGGGCACGACGATACCGACGCCGCCCGCCGCTCGCACCAGCTCCGCGGTGTCCTCGATGGTCTCGGGGCGGTCGTACTCGGAGCGCCGTTCGCGGGTGCTGCGCCCGGTCACGTACACGGTGGCGCCGGCCGCGCCGAGTTCCACGGCGATCCCCCGTCCCGCTCCCCGGGTGGCCCCCGCGACCAGTGCGACCTTGCCTTCCAGTGACCCTGACATGTCCGACCTCCATGTGCGTGCGTTCGCGCGTTCGTCCGTGTTCGTAGGGGCCCATGCGGTGGCTTCACCCATGGGCCGCTCCGAGCGTGACGTGGAAGCCGGACATCTTCTGTCAGGTTTCTTGCGTGTCAGGTTTCTCGCCGGTCAGGTCTCCGGGATGTCAGGTCTCCCGTACCTGTGCCGCCCCGTACCTGTGCCGCCCCGTCCCGGCGCGTCGCCGTCAGTGGCCGCGCGCGATCCACTCCTCCAGGTGCGGCGCCTCGGCGCCGATGGTGGTCGAGTCGCCGTGCCCGGTGCGGACGACGGTGTCGCCGGGCAGGGCCAGCAGACGCTCACGGATCGACGTGACGATCGTCGGGAAGTGCGAGTAGGAGCGGCCGGTGGCTCCCGGACCGCCCTGGAAGAGGGTGTCGCCGGTGAACACGGTGCCCAGCCCCTGGTCGTACAGGCAGACCGCGCCGGGGGCGTGGCCGGGCGTGTGCAGGACGGTCAGGTCGGCACCGGCCGCCTCGATCACCTGCCCGTCCTGCAGCCAGGCGTCGGGCAGCCGGTCAGGATGGGTCTGCTTCCACAGCGGCAGGTCGTCCGGGTGGAGCCAGATCGTGGCGCCGGTGCGCTCGGCGAGTGCGGGCGCGGCGTCGATGTGGTCGTTGTGGGCGTGGGTGCACACGATGGCCAGCAGCCGCCGGTCGCCCACGGCCTCGGCGATGGCGTCGGCATCGTGCGCGGCGTCGATGACGATCGCCTCGTGGTCGTCGCCGACGATCCACACGTTGTTGTCGACGTCCCAGGTACCGCCGTCGAGCGAGAAGGTGCCCGAGGTGACGAGGTGTTCGATGCGCGCGGTCATCAGAACATCACCACCGAGCGCAGCACGTCGCCGTGGTGCATCCGCTCGAAGGCGGGCTCGATCTCGTCCAGGGCGATCGTCTCGCTCACGAACGCCTCCAGGTCCAGCCGTCCCTGGAGGTGCAGGTCGATCAGCATCGGGAAGTCGCGGGAGGGCAGGCAGTCGCCGTACCAGGACGACTTGAGGGCTCCGCCGCGTCCGAAGACGTCGAGCAGCGGCAGCTCCAGCTTCATCTCCGGGGTCGGCACGCCGACCAGGACGACCGTACCCGCGAGGTCACGGGCGTAGAAGGCCTGCTTGTACGTCTCGGGGCGGCCGACCGCGTCGATGACGACGTCGGCGCCGAAGCCCCCGGTCAGCTCCTGGATCGCCGCGACGGGGTCGGTCGAGGAGGAGTTGACGGTGTGCGTCGCGCCGAGCTTCGAGGCGGTGGTCAGCTTCCGGTCGTCGATGTCGACGGCGATGATCTTCGCGGCGCCGGCCAGCCGGGCCCCCGCGATCGCCGCGTCGCCGACGCCACCGCAGCCGATGACGGCGACGGAGTCGCCCCGGCCGACGTTGCCGGTGTTGATGGCGGCACCGATCCCCGCCATCACACCGCAGCCGAGCAGTCCGGCGACCGCCGGGGAGACGGCCGGGTCGACCTTGGTGCACTGTCCGGCGGCGACGAGGGTCTTCTCGGCGAAGGCGCCGATACCGAGGGCCGGGGACAGCTCGGTGCCGTCCGTGAGGGTCATCTTCTGCTTCGCGTTGTGAGTGTTGAAGCAGTACCAGGGCCGCCCGCGCAGACACGCACGGCACTGCCCGCACACGGCACGCCAGTTGAGGATCACGAAGTCGCCGGGTGCGACGTCCGTGACCCCGTCGCCGACCGACTCCACGGCGCCCGCCGCCTCATGGCCGAGCAGGAACGGGAAGTCGTCGTTGATGCCCCCCTGCTTGTAGTGCAGGTCGGTGTGGCAGACCCCGCACGCCTGGATCTTCACCACGGCCTCTCCCGGCCCCGGATCAGGCACGACGATGGTCTCCACGCGCACCGGTTCGTTCTTGCCCGGGGCGATCACGCCACGTACTTCCTGCGCCATGGTGGCGAACCCTTCCGTAGATCGACGTTCGTCGACCGACCCTACGGTGTGACCGGCCGGTAGCAGGCCAGGTGGTCCTCGGTCGCCTCGGCCGACGTGTGCCGGGCCGCCGTCCGCCGTCCCGCGAAGGGCGTCACGGCCCACGCCGAACAGAGCCCGGCGGACGCCCCGTTCCGTCCGCCCGACGGCTGCCGAGCGCCCGCACGCGGCTCCCGTGGGCCGCCGTCGACGCGTGGCCGGTCCACCTTGTACCAGGGGGCCGACCGGTGCCCGTACGGTGCCCGTGCCGACGTAGCCTGAGGCATCCTCATCCCCTCCCACAAGGAGCGCCGTGACCATCGCAGGGACGCAAGCCGAACCACCCGCCTGGCGGCTGCTTCTCGGATACGTACGCCCGCACCGGTGGGCCCTGTTCGCGGGCGCCCTGCTGGCGCTGACGACCGGTGGCACCGGTCTGCTGCTGCCGCTGGTGGCGCGCGGACTCATCGACGACCTGTCGCACGACCGGCCCATCGGGCGGGCGCTGATCGGCATGGCGGCGCTCGTGGTGACCAACACGGCGGTGGGCGCGCTGGGTTCGTACGTGCTGCGGCGCACCGCCGAGTCGGTGGTCCTCGGCGCGCGGCGCGCCCTGTCGTCCTATCTGCTGCGGCTGCGCATACCGGCCGTGGACCGCAGCGAGCCGGGCGACCTGATGGCCCGCATCACCTCCGACACGACACTGCTGCGCGAGGTCACCACCGACTCGCTCGTGGGCATCGGCACCGGCGGCCTCACACTCGTCGCGACGGTGGTGATGATGGGGCTGGTCGACGTGGTGCTGCTCGGCGTCACCCTCGGGGTGATCCTGTGCGCGGGAACGGTGCTCGGCCTGATCGTGCCGCGCATCAACCGGGCCAGCAAGCGGGCTCAGGACGCGGTCGGCGTGATGGGCGCCGCGCTGGAGCGGATCCTCGGCGCACTGCGCACGATCAAGGCGTCCGGGGCCGAGCACCGCGAGGAGCAGACCATCCACGCGGCGGCCGAGGAGTCCTGGCGGCAGAGCGTGCGGGCCGCCAAGTGGTCGGCGGCGGCGGGCAACACGGCGGGGCTCGCGATGCAGATCGCCTTCATCACGGTTCTCGCGGTGGGCGGCGCCCGGGTGGCGACCGGCGCGATCGGCGTGGGCACCCTGGTCGCCTTCCTTCTCTACGTCTTCTACCTCATGTCGCCGATCCAGCAGGTCGTCGGCGCGGTCACGCAGTACCAGACCGGCGCCGCGGCGCTCGCCCGGATCCAGGAGGCGCTGCGGCTGCCCGCGGAACCGGCCTCGCTCCCCACGCCGCTGCCGACGCCCGGCTCGGCGCCCGCCTCGCTCGCCTTCGACGACGTCCGCTTCCGGTACGCCGACGACCTGCAGTACGTCCATCACGGCGTGACGTTCGCCGTACCGGCCCGCGGCATGACGGCCTTCGTCGGCCCCTCGGGCGCGGGCAAGACCACCGTGTTCTCCCTCATCGAGAGGTTCTACGACCCCGAGTCCGGCGTGATCACGGTGGACGGCCGTCCGCTGGAGGACTGGAACCTGTCGCAGCTCAGGTCCGCCATCGGGTACGTGGAGCAGGACGCGCCGGTCCTGTCGGGTTCCCTGCGGGACAATCTGCTGCTCGGCAACCCGGAGGCCGACGAGGCGGAGGTGACCCGGGTGGTGAGGACGACGCGTCTGGACGGGCTGGTGGCCCGGCTGCCGCGCGGTCTCGACACGCTGGTGGGGCATCGTGGGACCAAGCTGTCGGGCGGCGAACGTCAGCGCGTCGCGATCGGCCGCGCCCTGCTGCGCCGCCCCCGCCTGCTGCTCCTCGACGAGGCGACCTCGCAGCTCGACGCCGTGAACGAGGCCGCGCTGCGGGACACGGTCGCCGATGTCGCGCGTACGACCACGGTCCTCGTCGTCGCGCACCGGCTGTCCACCGTCACGATGGCCGACCGCATCGTCGTCATGGACGCGGGCCGGGTGCGCGCGGTGGGAACCCATCGGGAACTCGTGGCGGGAGATCCGCTCTACGCCGAGCTGGCGGCCACGCAGTTCCTCGCCACGGCGGGCTGAGGCTCCGCGCCGTGGCCGCCGGGTGCCCGCGGGACGCAGGCTTGTTCACCGGGCGAACAGGGGCGGACGCGATCCTGCCCCCGGCACGCGTGCCGAGGGCAGGATCTGCGGGGCTCGGTCGGCCGTTTCAGGCCTCGATGCCCGGCAGCAACCCGGTGACGGGGGCGGCCAGGTCGGTGAGCTGGTGCAGCTGGTTGAGATCGTTGAGGTGGTTGAGCCCGGCCAGCTGGTTGGCCACCCGCGGGATGTCGTTCCGGTGCTCGGCCGGCAGGCCGCTCGTCGCGAGCGTGTCGAGCTGGGTGATCGGGTTCAGTCGTCCCGCGTCCGGGACCTCGGGGGCGGCCGCGGAGGCCATCGGCGCGGCCAGGCCCGTGACACCGACGGCGAGACCAACGGCGGCGACCATACGTCGTGTTGAGATCATGCCTTCAGCAACGGCACCGGACCCCGCCCGGTCACGGCCGGACCCCGCCGCTCACCCGAGAGGCTCATCGTGAGGGCTGGGCTTGCCGTGAGCTGTGCGGCGGAGGAGTCTCGGAGGAGAGGCCCCTCGCGGCCCGCTCCTCACCGGGCCGCGGCCTTTCGAGGAGGTCATTCATGGGCACCATGGCAGGCCCCGCCTTCGACACCGAAGCGCTGCGCCGCGGAATCGAAGGACACGACGCGGCGGAGATGCTGGCGCTGTACGCGGACGACGCGGAGATACAGATCGTCGACCGCAACACTCAGCCCAGTCACCCGATGGTGAAACACGGTCGTGGCGAGATCGCCGACATGCTGAACGACGTCTACAGCCGGGACATGGTCCACAAGCTCGAACAGTGTGTCATCCAGGGCGACCACGTCGCCTTCACCGAGTCCTGCCTCTATCCGGACGGCGTGCGGGTACTGGCCAGCTCGATGATGTCGCTGCGGGACGGCAAGATCGTCGAACACACGCTGCTGCAGGCATGGGACGAGTAGGGAGGAACTGGCCGAAGGTCCAGGTGTCCTCCCGTCTGACCTGGACCTTCTCGGCCAAGGTGGCTATGGGGCGGTCGCACCGGACTCGGCGGCCACGACCAGTTTCCGCAGCAGGTCTGCGAGTGTCCGCCTCTCTGCTGCGGTCAGCGCTGCGAGCAGCGCGTTCTCACCCTCGTCCTCCGACACCGCGTGCCGTTCGAATGCGGCGTATCCGGCCTCGGTGAGCCGTACCTCCACCCGCCGCCGGTCGGCCGCCCGGTGCGTACGGGTGATCAGTCCCGCGTCCTCCAGTGGGGCGAGCCGCGCCGACAGGGCACCGCGGGTCAGACCGAGCCGATCGGCGAGATCCGACGGGCTCGCCGTATACGGCGGCCCGGCCCTGCGCAGCGTCAGGAGCACCTTGAACTGCCAGTGGCGCAGTCCGTCCGAGTCGAGGGTGTCCCGGCGGGCCTGCGCGGCGTGCCGGGCCAGGATCGCGAGCCGGACGAAGATCGCCTCCTTGACCGGGTCCATCCAGTCGAGCTCCTTGGACCAGAGCGCCACGTGCCGGTCGACGGAGTCCCCGGTCGAGGACGGCTCCCCCGTGTGCTCCCCCATGCCCACCTCCGAAAGTAGTTTTCTTGTGGATAGTTTTCCCGATTACTACCTTCCTCGCCATGACGAACACCACGAGCGACACCGTCACTGCGGTCGTGCCGGCCGACGAACTCCTGTCAGCGGCACATGAGTTGAGGATCGCGGGGCGATGGGAGCGCGCGATGGCCCTGTTGGAGGCCGCGGAGGTGACCGATGCGCGGGCCCGCGTCCGGCTCGCCGTCTCGGCGGCCGAAGTCGCCCTGGAGAGCGACTGGTTCGGCGGGACCGGTCTGGCGGCGGCGAGGCTCGCGTCCGCCGGGAGGACCGTCGAGGACATGGACGAGGAGGTGGCCGGGGAACGCGTCGCGGGGCCCACCGAGGACGTCATCGGCGGATCCCCCCTCGACAGCCGTTGGGACCTGGACTTCCTCCGGCTGCGTCACGGCTACCGTCAACAGGTGCACGTCGACGGCGCGTTCCGCGCCGGACCCGACGGCAAGGACCCCGCCGCCCTCGCCTCGCTGCGCGGCTTCGCCCTGAGCCTGCGGGATGGGGCGCCCGACACCGCCCGCCGTGGCTGGGCCGAGATGTACCTGGGCCTCATCGCCGACAACCTCTTCGCCGAACGCGGGTGCGCGCCCTCGCACTACGAGGCGGCCCTGCGCGCGGGCGAGTCAGGCGACGACCTCCTGTCGCGCGAGGCGCTGCGACACCTCGGCGATCACGATCACGACGCCGGTGACCACGTACGGGCCCTGGAACGCTGGACCCGGGCGACCGAACTCGGCGCCCGCGCCGGAACGGTCCCCGGCACCCTCTCGCAGCAACTGCTCCTGGCGGTCCTGGCCCGCGACGCGGGTGACGAGCCCGGAGCCGCGGCGCTGGCCCGCGAGATCGCGCGCTGGGCGCGGGCCGCCGGCGCCGCCACCGTCGAGGCGCAGGCCGAGGCGTTCCTGGCCGGGACCGACCCGACGGCGCCGCCCACGACCGGCGTGCGCGGCGGTTGAGCGCGGCGGCGGTCCGACGGCGGTCGTCGTGCCGCCGGATCAGCCCGGCACGGGCGGGCGCCGACCGTCGACCCGGTGTCCGAGGCGTGCGCTCAGCGCATCCACGCGCTGTACGACATCACGTCCCCGGCCCGGACGCCGAACTCCGCGTCGTCCTTGGTGACGGTGTCCTCCAGGCCGAGTACGGCGCCGGTCACCGGATTCAGGATCAGCATCCGGCGCACGGCGTGCGCGGTGTCCTCGTACACGTACGCCTGTCCCGGGCGGCCCAGCCGGTCGGTGACCGCGCCGGCCGGACGCAGCCCCTTCGCGTCGGCGAGGAGACGGACCACTGCCGCGTTCTCGCGTGAACCGAGGGTCCAGTTGTCCAGCAACTCACTGACCGCGTCGAGAAGTTGGGACGTGCCCAGCGGTCCGGTGGGGTCGAGTTCGTCGAGGTAGGCGCGCAGCCGCCCGATGTCGCGCGGCGGGGTGGCCTGAGGTGGGGCATCGCTCCAGCTGGGCGGGAAGGTCCGCCTGCTGAGCACATGACCGTCCTCGACGGTGCGCGGGACGGGGTCGGCTCCGGTGATGACGGGCTCGCCCGGACGGCGGGGGTCGGTGGCCACGACGAGTTCCGTGTGGCTGCCGTCCGCCCGCCAGCGGATCACGCGTTCCTCGGGCAGCGTGACCGCCGGCCGGGCGCCGGGGCCCGCGGTCATGCTCAGGCTCCAGGTCTGCGTGTGGGTTCCCTGGCGCAGCCGCTGGGAGCGGTCGGCGGCCGCCCGTGCGGCGATCCGGCCGAGAGGGACGGGGGTGGAGCCGGACTCGATCTGCAGGGGTCGGGGCGCGGCCACCGCGGGGTGGTGGCCGACCCCGAGAGCAGGAGGGTCAGGGCGGTCACGCCGACGGCGGCGGCCGTCCCGACGCTCAGCACCCAGCGGCGCAGCCGGCGGGGGCGTCCGCTGTGCAGCAGCCGGCTGAGGCGGCGCTCGGCGTGCTGGTCGAGGGGCCGGTCGTGGAAGCGGCCGTCGTTGGACGGTACCGGGTTGGCGCGGCGCAGGAGGTCGAGTTCGTCAGCCATGGCCGTGCTCCTTCGGGGTGTCGTGGCAGGGCGTCGCGGTACCGGGGACCGCGGCGAGGTGCGGACGGTCGATCTCGGCTCTGAGCCGGCGGCGGGCGCGGTGCAGGCGCATCGCCGCGGCGCGGGTGCCGCAGCCGAGGGCGACGGCGACCTCGTCGACGCCCAGTTCCTCCCAGGCCGTGAGGCGCAGTATTTCCTGGTCCGCCGGTGAGAGCCGGGCCAGTGCCTCGTGCACCCAGTCGCCCGGTGACCCGGAGTCGGGGCTCTCGACCACCTGTCTGCCGTGCGCGCTCTCGTCGTTGCCCAGCCGATCGAGGAGCCTGCGGCGCCGCCCGTAGCCGCGTACGACGTTGGCCAGACAGTGGCGCGCCACCCCGTAGAGCCAGGGGAGCGGCGACGGCGGAAGGTCGGACCGCCGCCGCCAGGCGACGGTGAAGACCTCCGCCACCACCTCCTCCACATCACCGCTCCGGCCGTCCAGTCGCCTCGCCACGTAGCGGCTGACCGCCCAGTAGTGCTCGCGATAGGCAGCGGCGAAGGTCTCGTCGTTGCTCATGATCCGTATGTGTCCGGCAGTCCCTCTGTCGTCACAGCCGCCGATGTGACGCTCGTCGCTTCCCCCAAGTGTGACGGTGGCCCCGGCGCCGGACACAGGCGGGGCATGGAGAGCACCACTGTCACGACGCCGCCCGCAGCCGTTCCCGGGCGTCCGCGTCGTCCCACAACGGCCGCGGTGAAGTGGCTGACCACCACGGACCACAAGACGATCGGCACGCTGTATCTGGTCACGGCGTTCGGCTTCTTCTGCGTCGGCGGGGTGATGGCGCTGCTGATGCGCGCCGAACTGGCCCGGCCCGGTCTGCAGATCATGTCGAACGAGCAGTTCAACCAGGCGTTCACGATGCACGGCACGATCATGCTGCTGATGTTCGCGACGCCGCTGTTCGCCGGCTTCGCGAACTGGATCATGCCGCTGCAGATCGGCGCGCCCGACGTGGCGTTCCCGCGGCTGAACATGTTCGCCTACTGGCTGTACCTCTTCGGCTCGACGATCGCGGTCGGCGGCTTCCTCACCCCGCAGGGCGCGGCCGACTTCGGCTGGTTCGCGTACTCGCCGCTGTCGGACGCGGTCCGTTCGCCGGGTGTCGGCGCCGACATGTGGATCATGGGCCTGGCCTTCTCCGGCTTCGGCACGATCCTCGGCGCGGTCAACTTCATCACCACGATCATCTGCATGCGCGCTCCCGGCATGACGATGTTCCGCATGCCCATCTTCGTGTGGAACGTGCTGCTCACCGGTGTACTGGTCCTGCTGGCCTTCCCCGTACTGGCCGCGGCGCTGTTCGCGCTGGAGGCGGACCGCAAATTCGGCGCGCACGTCTTCGACGCGTCGAACGGAGGGGCGCTGCTCTGGCAACACCTCTTCTGGTTCTTCGGCCATCCGGAGGTGTACATCATCGCGCTGCCGTTCTTCGGCATCATTTCCGAGGTCATCCCGGTGTTCTCGCGCAAGCCGATGTTCGGTTACATGGGCCTGATCGGCGCGACCATCGCGATCGCGGGTCTCTCCGTGACCGTGTGGGCGCACCACATGTACGTCACCGGCGGCGTACTGCTCCCGTTCTTCTCCTTCATGACGTTCCTCATCGCCGTACCGACAGGCGTGAAGTTCTTCAACTGGATCGGAACGATGTGGAAGGGCTCACTGTCCTTCGAGACCCCCATGCTGTGGGCGACCGGCTTCCTCATCACCTTCGTGTTCGGCGGTCTGACGGGAGTGATGCTCGCGTCGCCACCGATGGACTTCCCCGTCTCGGACAGCTACTTCGTGGTGGCGCACTTCCACTACGTGATCTTCGGTACGGTCGTGTTCGCGATGTTCTCCGGCTTCCACTTCTGGTGGCCGAAGATGACGGGCAAGATGCTCGACGAGCGGCTCGGCAAGATCACCTTCTGGACACTGTTCGTGGGCTTCCACGGCACGTTCCTGGTCCAGCACTGGCTGGGCGCGAACGGCATGCAGCGACGCATCCCCGACTATCTGGCGGTGGAGGGCCTGACCACCCTCAACACGGTGTCGACCATCTTCTCCTTCCTGCTCGGCAGCTCCCTCCTGCCGTTCTTCTACAACATCTGGAAGACCGCCAAGTACGGCAAGAAGGTCGACGTCGACGACCCCTGGGGCTACGGCCGTTCACTGGAGTGGGCCACCTCCTGCCCGCCGCCGCGCCACAACTTCCTCACCCTGCCGCGGATCCGCAGTGAATCTCCCGCCTTCGATCTCCACCACCCGGAGATCGACGCCGCGCGCCCGCAGTTGGAGACGGCGCGCGGGGAGCTGCGATGACCGCCATGGACGACCGCCCGCTCGATCCGCGGACCCTCGTCAGCGAGCTGGAAGGCCATCTGCTCATCGAGGCCGCCCGCGCCGAGGGACGGGCGGAGGCGGCTCGCTTCGCCCGGTCCCTGGCCTGGCTGACGGACACCCAGCGGGAGGAGGTGGAGAAGGCCTACGTGGACAACCACCTGGCGCTCGCACGCCGATCCTGGGAGCGGACGGCACGGCGCGGCCGGGAACTGCGGGCCGAGTACGAGGCGGCGTACCACGCGCTGCGGCGCCGGCTGTGCACCGCTTTCCTGCTCGGCGCGGTCGTCGTCCTGGCCGTGGTGACACTCGGCTCGGTGGGCGCGCGCTGACCGGTGGGCGCGCGCTGACCGGTGGGGACGCCGGACGAGGCGGGCGGCTGGGGCGCGGTCTATTCCACCGCGGCCCAGTCGAGCGTCCGCTGCACCGCCTTCTTCCACCCCGCGTAGCCCTCCTCGCGCCGGTCGTCGGACCACTGCGGCTCCCAGCGCCTGGACTCCTGCCAGTGGGTGCGCAGTTCGTCGGTGTTCCGCCAGAAGCCGGTGGCCAGGCCCGCCGCGTAAGCCGCGCCGAGCGCGGTGGTCTCGGCGACGACGGGGCGGCTGACCGGTACGCCGAGCACGTCGGCCTGGATCTGCATGCACAGGTCGTTGGCGGTCACACCGCCGTCGACCTTGAGCACGTCGAGGTGGACGCCGGAGTCCTGTTCCATGGCCTCGACGACGTCACGGCTCTGGTAGCAGATGGCCTCCAGGGTGGCCCGGGCCAGGTGTCCGTTGTCGTTGTACCGGGCGAGGCCGACGATCGCGCCGCGTGCGTCGGAGCGCCAGTACGGGGCGAACAGGCCCGAGAACGCGGGCACGAAGTACACGCCTCCGCTGTCCTCGACCGTACGGGCCAGCGTCTCGCTCTCCGCCGCGTCCTTGATGATCTTCATCTGGTCGCGCAGCCACTGCACCGCGGACCCGGTGACCGCGATGGAACCCTCCAGGGCGTAGACCGCCGGGCTGTCGCCGAAACGGTAGGCCACGGTGGTGAGCAGGCCGTGCTGCGAACGGACCGGTTCCGTTCCGGTGTTGAGGACCAGGAAGTTGCCGGTGCCGTAGGTGTTCTTGGCCTCGCCGGGCGCGTAGCAGACCTGTCCGACGGTGGCCGCCTGCTGGTCGCCGAGCACCCCGGTGACGGGGACGGCGGCCCGCAGGGGCGGGGAGGTGCTTGTCACCCCGTACGCCTCCCGGTGGGACGAGGGGTTGATGGTGGGCAGCATCGTCCGCGGGATGTCGAAGAATCCCAGGAGTTCGTCGTCCCAGTCGAGGGTCTCCAGGTCCATCAGCATGGTGCGGCTGGCGTTGGTCACGTCGGTGGCGTGGATGCCTCCGTGCGGGCCGCCGGTGAGGTTCCACAGGACCCAGCAGTCCGTGTTGCCGAAGACGGCGTGGCCCTTTTCCGCCGCCTCGCGGACGCCGTCCACGTTCTCCAGGATCCACTGGATCTTGCCGCCGGAGAAGTACGTCGCCGGCGGCAGGCCCGCCTTGCGGCGGATGACGTCGCCCCGGCCCGAGCGTTCCAGGGCCGCGGCGATGGAGTCGGTGCGGGTGTCCTGCCAGACGATCGCGTTGCAGTAGGGGCGGCCGTTGCGCGGGTCCCAGACCACGGTGGTCTCGCGCTGGTTGGTGATGCCGATCGCCGCCAGGTCGGTCGCGGACAGGTTCCCGTTCCGCAGCGCGTTCTGGATCACCGCGTCGGTGCGCTCCCAGATCTCCACCGGGTCGTGCTCGACCCACCCGGAGCGCGGCAGGATCTGGGTGTGCTCCAGCTGGTGCTTCGCCACCTCGTTGCCCGCGTGGTCGAAGATCATGAACCGGGTACTGGTGGTCCCCTGGTCCACGGCGCCGACGAAGTCAGCCATGGGTGCCGCCTTCTGCGTAGGTGTCAGCCCTCGGAGGCCGGGACACGACCGGCGGGCTCGGGCTCCGCCGCGGGCAGGAACCGTCCGACGACGCCCTTGTACAGCGCCCCGCCGAGCAGACCGCCGACCAATGGGCCGACGATCGGCACCCAGAAGTAGAAGTTTCCGTACTGATCCCGCCACGCACTGCGGTACCCGGTGAGGTAACTGGCCAGCCGGGGGCCGAAGTCGCGCGCGGGGTTGATGGCGTAGCCCGCGTTGGTGCCCCAGGCCATACCGATGCCCACGACGACCAGACCGGTGATGAACGCGCCCAGGTTGGCGCCGGGGGGTGTGTTGAGCACGTCCGTGATGGCCAGGATCATGAGCAGCAGCAGGGCGGTGCCGATGACCTGGTCGCGAAACGCGCCCCACTCATGGACCGGCAGGTTCGGGTTGCCGTTGGCGGGCAGCGTGGAGAACACCGTCTGCGTCTTGAAGGTGTGGCCGGGGTCGGCCTTCGCCAGTGCCTCGGTGTAGTTCCAGCGCACGAGGAGCGCCGCCACGAAGGCGCCGGCCGTCTGGGCGA
This sequence comes from Streptomyces sp. RPA4-2, assembly GCF_012273515.2. Lineage (NCBI taxonomy): Bacteria > Bacillati > Actinomycetota > Actinomycetes > Kitasatosporales > Streptomycetaceae > Streptomyces > Streptomyces sp. RPA4-2. The sequence continues at coordinate 8,199,835 of NZ_CP050975.2, read as the reverse complement.
GCGCGTACGGCGCCACCTTGCGCCAGGGGAAACCCTTGAACGTGGCCAGCGTCACCGTCACCGCGGGGTTGAGATGGGCGCCACTGAGGCGGGCCGCGACGTAGACACCCATGGTGACGCCGATGCCCCACGCCCAGGAGATGCTGTCGTGGTCGCCGAGTCCGCCCGGCGGGGTCGTGAGTGCGCCGCCGGCCACCACCTGGGCCACCACGGCGGATCCGAAGAGGATCAGCACCATGGTGCCGACGAATTCGGCGGCCATTTCTCCGACCAGGCCCAGCCTGTTGAACCGCTCCCTCATGGAAGCCCGCTTCCCGCCGGCTCACGACCGACCGTCGACTGCCCGAGCTTTGCCGACCTCAGCATAGGTCGATCATGAGATAACCGCATTTACGGGCAGGTATCGGACGTCACGGATGGTCACGCTTCCAGGGAGCCGGGACACGATGGTCCCCCGGGCGTCGTGAAGAGGGGACACGACGGTCCCCCGGGCGTCGTGAAGAGGGGACACGACGGTCCCCCGGGCGTCGTGAAGACGGGACACGGTGGTCCCCCGGGCGTCGTCAGGAGGCCGGTTGGTCGGCCGCCGTCGCGGCCCATGAACTCAGTTCGGAGCGGGCCGCGCTCAACAGGCCGGCGGACGGTGCCGTCGACCCGTTCGTGACCAGCGCGTAGTGCGGGACCCCCGCTCCCGGTGCGGTGAGCAGCAGACGGCGGGCGCCGGTGCCGCCCGGCTCGGGGGCTACGGCGATCGGCGTGCTCGCGGTGTAGGCGGGCGGCGAGTACGCCGTACCGAGGTCGGACACCACCGTCGTGGCCGAGGTGGCGAAGGACGCCGGAAGATGGAGTTCCGTGGGCGCGGCGCCGCCGTCCGAGCGCCAGACCAGCAGTCCGTACTGGCCCGCTCCCACGAGCTGGGCGACATGGGGCAGGGTGGACGGGACCGGGTTCCAGGTCAGGGTGGTGGAGCCGTCCCGGGAGCGGTCCTCGTAGGTGAAGGCGAGCGTGGTGCCCGCGGTCGCGCTGGGGTAGAGCCGGTCCAGGAGGCGGGCGTCCTGGCGCAGGACGGCCGTGCCGGAGTCGTCGAGGCGTACGGCCGACAGGTCCTCGTCGTTCCAGGCGTCACCGGAGGTGCGGACCTTGCTCGCGTTGCCGTTCATCAGCTCGTGATGGCGGCCGCTGTAGAGGTCCCACTGCCACTGGGTGCCGGAGAGCACCGGCCCGGAGGCCACCGGCCGGGACCACCAACCGGCCCCTGGCAGTCGGGAGTCCAGAGCCTGGTACATCGCCTTGAGGACCGTCGGGGCCTTGTCCGCCACCGATCCCGACAGCGGGTGGCCGAACTCGCTGACGATCGCCGTCGTGCCCGCCGCCGTGGCACGGTCGCGCACCGTGGAGAAGTCGCCGGCGTACTGGCCGTCGCCCGCCTTGCCCCACATCAGGATGCCGGAGATCGCCTTCTGGTCGTAGAAGTGGGTGTTGAACACATACCGGGGGCCCAGAGTGCCCGCGTCGAGCAGGCCGCCCTCCTGCTTCTGCGTGTCGATGTTGGCGTTCCAGAAGAGGTTCGGTTCGACGAAGGCGGGCTTGTCCTGCCAGCCGGCCGCGTCCATGCGGGCCCGGAACCGCACGTAGAACGGCCAGAGCAGGTCACGTTCCCAGCCGCGACCGGCCTGGCCCGGGTCGTAGCTGCCCGCGTACGGCTCGTTGTACGGGTCGAAGCCGACGACGCCCGCGAACTGGGCGGCGGTGAGGTGCTGCTCCACATAGGCCAGGGTCGCCTGGGCCGTGGCCAGGAAGGCGTCCTGGAGGCCGTGGGCGTTGTGCCAGAAGTCGTACTGCGCCTGTTTCACCGCCCCGTTCTGGGTGATGTTCTGGCCCCAGAAGAAGCAGATCCCGCACGACTCAGCCGGGTAGTTCCCCGCCTCCACGGCCCACTCGGGAGCGCCGTCGCCGGTGTACCAACTGCCCGCGTCGAAGAGGTGGCGGGAGTAAAGGTCCTGATGGAAGTCGGGGTACACACGGATTCCGGCGTCCAGGAAGGCGCGCATCTGGTCGGTGGCCGCGGCAAGGTAGGCGGTGTCGACCTGACCGCGTACGGGTTCGGCGTGGGCCCAGGAGAAAAGGAAGCGCACGGAGTTGCCGCCGCCGAGGGCGCGCAGGGCCGTCGCCGACTTCCTGGCGTCGGCGACCGAGGCGAAGGGGAGTCCGCCGTTCTCCTCCAGCTTCGTCTCGCCCGAGACGTTGTAGCCGCGCAGGACGACCTCACGGCCGAGGCCGTCGGTGAACCGTCCGCCGTCGACGGTGAGGCCGGCCGCGGCCGGTGCGTCGAACCACAGGGAGTCGGGAAGCCCGTCCGCGGTGGCCGGTGGCGCGCCCGCCGCCGAGAGGAAGCCGGTGAGGAGGACGAGGACGCCGAGCAGACGCGCACGTAACTTCGCCATGTCCACAACAATCGCCGCGCTGCGTCGAAGGGTCAATACATCTGACTCGTGAGTAAGTCTCACCTCCGAACGGCCGTCCCACGCGTCGGACGCCGGCCTGTGACGGGGCTCCGTGTCACAGGGCCCCGTGTCACAGGCACTCCGTCGTACGCGGTCGCGTCACGCGCCGACCCTTCGCGTCACGTTCAGCAGGTACTCCTTCCGGTCGAGCGGGTTGAGATCGGTCCGCGGCCGGTCCGGGAGCGCGCCCCCCACCACCGGCGCGTAGTGATCGAAGGCGCACTCCAGCTCGCCCTCGCCACGGGTCAGGCCCGGCAGCCGCTGCTGGAGCTCATGGACCCGGGCGACCGGGATCCGGCCCTCCAGCACGCACACGGTTCCGCGCGTCTCGGTGGTCGCCGGCACGGCGTGCTGCCGCACCAGCAGGGGGAGCACCGCCCCCAGCGTGTCGGTCGGGGCCTCCAGCCGGAAGCGGTGCATCGGCTCGTACACCCGGGTACCGGCCGCACGCAGCGCGTCCATCACCACCAGCGGGGTCAGGCCCCGGAAGTCGGCCCCCGTGCTGGACATGCTCTTGTCGAAGCCCTGATGGGCGTGGCTCTGCCGGGGCGAGTAACCGGAGTGGGTCATCGTGACCGTGCAGTCAGTGACCTGCCAGCCGTGGATCCCCTGGGTCAGGGTCTCCCCCACGGTGTCCTCGACCGCCTTGAAGAACGCGTACGGCATCGCTCCGAGTTCGACCTCCAGACGGAACTCCACGCCGGCGCCGGCCGGCGCCGGGTCGATGCGCAGCCCGACGGTCGCGAGGAAGGGATTGGGGTCCTTTCCGTTGAACTCGACCGCCGCGCCGCTGCCGACCGGCCGCTCGACGCACAGCGGTGTCGTCTCCCGGAACAGGACCTCGATGCCGAACTCGTCGGCCAGCGTCGCCTGGACGACCTCCTTCTGCACCTCGCCGTAGAGCGACACGGAGACCTGCTTGCGCAGCTCGTCCTGGCGCAGATTGATCAGAGGGTCCTGTTCCGCCAGTTGGGTGAGCGCGAGATGGAGCGCGCCCCTGTCGGCCGGACGGCGGGGGACAACGACGGTTTCGAGGGTCGGGGGTGAGAAATGAAGCTCGTCGTCCGAGGATTTCCGCGGTACGCCGAGGGTGTCGCCGATGCGGATGTCCCCGAGGCCCCAGAGCTTGCCGATCCGCCCCGCGGTCACGGCCGGCTCCGGCACCGCCGCGCCGCGGTCGAACACACTGATCGCGGTGACCTTCGCCTCCTCGCCGTCGCGCAGGCGCAGCCGGTCGCGGGTCCGCAGCGTCCCGGAGAACAGCCGGACGTAGGCGATCTTCTCCCCGGCCGGACCGCGCTCCACCTTGAAGACGGTGCCGGAGACCGGGCCGTCGGCCGCGCCCTCGGCCGGCGGCAGCAGCTCCCTGATCCCCGCGATCAGCTCCTCGACACCCGCGCCCGTCATGGCCGAACCGAAGAACACCGGGTGCACCAGCGTCTGTCCGGTCTGGCGCACCAGGGCGTCGCGGAACCGGTCGCCGGACACCCGGCCCTCGACGTACGCGGCCAGCAGCGCGTCGTCGTGCTCGGCGAGCAGGTCGGCCCGCGCTCCGCAGAGCCGCTCCGCGGTGAACCGGGCGAAGCGGGCGTCGCGGGTGCCCGACCCGAGCACCTCGCCCATCGGGACGATCGCCGGGGTGAGCCGCGCGACGATGTTCTCCAGAACGCGCTCGTACCGCGCGCCGCCGCGGTCGATCTTGTTCACGAAGACGAGTGTGGGGATCCGCAGCCGCCGCAACGTCCGCATCAGCACCCGGGTCTGTGCCTGTACGCCCTCCACGGCCGAGATCACGAGCACGGCGCCGTCGAGCACGGACAGCACCCGCTCCACCTCGGCGATGAAGTCGGGGTGACCGGGGGTGTCGATCAGATTGACCGTGACGTCGTCGTCGATCGCGAAGGAGACGACGGCGGACTTGATGGTGATACCGCGCTGCCGTTCGAGCGCGAGGGAGTCGGTCTGGGTGCTTCCGTCGTCGACGCTGCCGATCTCGTCGATGACCCCGGCCGAGTGCAGCAGGCGCTCGGTCAGGCTTGTCTTACCGGCGTCTACGTGCGCCAGGATTCCGAGGTTGAGCATATGCACCGGGCGTCATGTCCTTCGAAGTGGGAGTGATTCCTTCCTGGGCGGACATGAACGGTGCGCGCATTGCTGCTCCTTGATCCCGGCGGATGTGTCCCCCGTAGTCCAGCAGCCGGCCAGGTACGGCGGCAACGGATTAACGCTCAACCAACGCCCGGCACGGCCCGGTCGTACCGGAACGGCTGGCGGGGGTGGTGGGAGGAGTGGACCCTTGAGGAGAAACGGGCCCTCGAACGGGCCGCGGTCCACGACGAGCGGGTGAGCGGTGAGCGGAGCGAGCGATGCGTGAGATCCTCCCGGCCCTGAACCGGTGGTACGCGGCGGGCTCCCCCTTCGGGCTCGCCACGGTGGTCGCGGTCAGCCGGAGCGCGCCCCGCGACCCGGGAGCCGCGATGGCGGTGGGGCCGGGCGACGAGGTCGTGGGCAGTGTGTCGGGAGGCTGTGTCGAGGGGGCCGTCTTCGAGCTGGCCCGGGAGGTCGTGGCGTCCGGCGAGGCACGCCTGGAGACCTTCGGGTACAGCGACGAGGACGCGTTCGCCGTCGGCCTCACCTGCGGGGGCGAGATCAGCCTGCTGCTGCGCAGGGTGACGCCCGGCGAGGACCCCTCCTTCGGCGCGGTGGCCGAGTCGGTGGCCGCCGGACGTGCGGTGACCGTGGCGACGGTGCTGGCGGGACCCGCTCCGCTCGGCGCCTCCCTCGCGGTGTGGCCGGACGAGATGGCCGGTTCGCTGGGCTCGGCCGGTCTGGACGCGGCCGTCACCGCCGACGCCCGCGGCGAGCTGGCCCAGGGCGTCACCGTGCAGCGGCACTACGGACCGCACGGTGAGCGCCGCGAGGACGCCGTGACCGTCTTCCTGCAGTCCTTCGCCCCGCCGCCGCGCATGCTCGTCTTCGGAGCGATCGACTACGCCGCGGCGGTGGCCCGCGTCGGGGACTTCCTGGGCTACCGGGTCACGGTGTGCGACGCGCGGCCCGTCTTCGCGACGGCCAAGCGGTTCCCGGCGGGCGTGGAGGTCGTCGTCGACTGGCCGCACCGCTATCTGCGCGGGACGACGACCGACGCGCGCACGGTGATCTGCGTCCTGACCCACGACCCGAAGTTCGACGTGCCCCTGCTGGAGGAGGCCCTGCGCCGCCCCGCCGCGTACATCGGCGCGATGGGCAGCCGCCGTACCCACGACGACCGGACGAAGCGGCTCGTCGAGGCCGGTGTGCCGCAGGACGCGCTGTCCCGGCTGCGCTCGCCGGTCGGTCTGGATCTCGGCGCGCGGACGCCCGAGGAGGTGGCCGTGTCCGTCGCCGCGGAGATCGTCGCGCTGCGCTGGGGCGGCAGCGGGGCACCCCTGACGGCGACGGGCGGGGCGATTCATCCGCGGCGCCTCGGCCCGCCGGAAGGAACGCCGGGAGCGACGCCGGCCGGAACGTCGGCGGGAAGAGAAGCGGCCGCGCCCTGAGCGCACCGCTCCTGTCCCGGCGCGTCCCCGCCTGTCCCGTCTCGTCCCTGGCCGGCCCGTGAGGCGATGCGGTGCGCTCAGTTCCCCGTGCGGGGCGGCAGCCGGTGCAGTGTCAGGTCGGTGAGCCGGCCGTCGGCCACGGTCGCGGTCATGTAGGTGCACTCCGGCCGGCGGCGGCGGTCCGTCGGGGAGCCCGGGTTCAGCAGGCGCAGTCCGGTGCCGGCGGTGGTGTCCCAGGGGATGTGACTGTGGCCGAAGACCAGGACGTCGAGGTCGGGATAGCGCTCGGCGCAGCGCCGCTCGCGGCCCTGGGCGGCGCCGGTCTCGTGCACGACCCCGAGGCGCAGACCGTCCAGTTCCGCGCGGGCGACCTCGGGGAGGCGGGCGCGCAGCTCCGGTCCGTCGTTGTTGCCGTGGACCGCGACGAGCCTGCGCGACCGTTCCTCCAGCAGGTCGAGGGTGGCGGCGTCGACCCAGTCACCCGCGTGGACCACGACGTCGGCGAGCGGGAGTTCGGCCATCAGCCGCGGGGGCAGTTCCTTGGCCCGCGAAGGGAGATGGGTGTCGGACATCAGGAGCAGACGCACGGCGTCCACCCTACGTTCCGGCCCCCGCGCCGAGGCCGCCTCCGGACCGCTGTTCGACCCGGTCCACCTCAGTCCGGTCCACCTCGGTCCGGTTCTGCCCGGCCCGCCGCAGTCCGGTTCTGCCCGGCCCGCCGCAGTCCGGTCCACCTCAGTCCAGGAGGACTTCGCTCCACACCTGCTTGCCGCCGCTGACCGGCAGGCTCCCCCAGGACGCCGACATGGCCTCCACGAGGAGGATGCCGCGTCCGCCGGTGGCCTCCCAGCCGATGCTGGTGGGCTTGATGGGGGTACGGGGAGAGGAGTCGGCGACGGCGATCCGCAGGAGCCGGTTGATGAGGGTGAGGTCGAGTCTGACCTGGCCGTTGGTGTGCACGAGGCCGTTGGTGACCAGTTCGGAGACGACCAGGAGCGCGGTGTCCATGCTGTCGTCGGTCACGCCCCAGGACCGCAGCGTGCGCCGGGTGAAGCGGCGGGCGTGCCGGACCGCCTCGGGGACGCGCCAGATCGTCCAGGTCTCCCGGAGCGGGCGCAGTGACATGCCGTCGTAGCGCATCAGGAGGAGGGCGACGTCGTCGCTGCGGTTGGCGCCCGTGAGCAGTCTGTCGGCGACCATCCCGAGGTGTGCGGGGTCGGACGCGGCCAGCTCCCCCGCGAGCCGGTTCAGGCCGTCCTCGATGTCGACCTCGGCGGACTCGACGAGCCCGTCCGTGGTCAGGGCGACGACCGTGCCGAGCCGCAGCCGGAGCGGGGTCATGGGGAACTCGGCCTGTGTGACCACGCCGAGCGGGGGTCCGCCGTCGGAGTCGGGGACCTCCGTACTGCCGTCCGGGTGACGCAGCACCGGCGGATGGTGGCCGGCGCGTACACACCAGGCGGAGCCCTCCTCCATGTCCAGGTCGACGTAGCAGCAGGTGACGAAGAGGTCGGTCTCCAGGTCCATCAGGAGCCGGTTGGCGCGCGAGACGACGACGTCGGGCGGGTGACCCTCGACGGCGTAGGCGCGCAGGGCCGTGCGCATCTGGCCCATCAGGGTGGCGGCCTGGGCGTTGTGGCCCTGGACGTCACCGATGACGAGGGCGACATGGTTGTCGGGGAGCGGGATCACGTCGTACCAGTCGCCGCCGACCTCGAGTCCCGCCGTGGTGGGCAGGTAGCGGGCGACGGCGACCGCGCCGGGAAGCCTGGGCAGCCGGCGCGGGAGCAGGGAGCGCTGGAGCGTGGTGACCAGCTCGTGTTCGGCGTCGAAGGAACGGGCGCGGGTGAGCGCCTGGCCCGCGAGGCCCGCGGACGCGGTGAGCAGGGCGCGCTCGTCGGGGCCGAAGACGTGCGGTGCGTCCCAGCCGATCAGACACGCGCCGGCCATCTGCCCGCCGGCGGGCAGCGGCAGGATGGCGAGGCCGCCGGGGCCGACGTCGGCGAGTGCGGGTTCCAGCGGGGATCCGGCGGGCCAGACGGCCGGGCGCCCCTCGCTGAGGGCCGCCGCGAGTGTCGGCATGGCGCGTACGGGCGCGTCCGGCCACTCCGAGCGCCATTCGGAGCGCCACAGCTCCGGCCAGGCGGCCGGTTCGGGCGGATCGAGCACGGTGACGACGAGTCGGTCGCCCTCCACCTCGGCGAGGGCGATCCGGTCGGCCCGCAGAGGCCGCCGCAGCGCGGCCACGACGGCCCGGCCCACGTCCCGGACGGTGCCCGCGGTGGCGAGGGCGGCGGCCAGCCGCTGCACACGGGCCACGTCGCTGACGCCGGAGCGGAGTTTCGAGGCGTCGGCGACCGTACCGACCAGGCGTGCCGGGCGGCCGTCTCCACCCGGCACCATGCGGCCGCGCAGCCGCAGCCACTTCGGCTTGCCGGAGGGCTCCGTGATGCGGAACTCCAGCTCGCGTTCCCCGATGGACATGTGGTCCGCCTCCACCACTGACATCAGGGTGGGCAGATCCTCGGGGACGGTGAGTGCCAGCAGGGTCTCGACCTTGCCGTCGAACTCGGCCGGATCCAGGCCGAACAGCTCCAGCATCTCGTCGTCGACCTCGACGTGCCCGGTGTCCATCGCGAGGTCGAAGGCGCTGGCGGCCAGGGCGCCGGGGGCGGTCACCGAGCCGGGCGTCGGGCAGACGGCTGCCTCGGCGATCAGGGCGAGACACTCCCTGTCCTCGGTGTCGAAGCCACCGGGGTGTTCGCTGACCGCGACCAGGCACCCGGAGTCCTTCAGCGGCAGCACGGCCAGCCAGAAGTCCTGGGTCGGATGCCGGCGGGCCTCGGCACAGCGGCCGATCTCCTCCGGACCGAGCCACAGCGGACGGCCCGAGCGGTGCGCGTCCACCGTGGGGGAGCTGCCGGTGAGGACATAGCTGTCGCGCAGCCCGTAGAGCGTTCTGGGGACGCCCGCCGACTCGGCCAGATGAAGTTCACCGCCCTTCTTCGTGGGCGAGTACACCGCGGCGACGGTCGCGCCGGCGAAAACGAGCGCCTGTTCGAGGACACGACGCAGCCGCTCGCGCGGATCAAGGTCCGGCGTGGGGGTCTTCAGGGAGATTTCGGCACGCAACGTCCGTGTTCCGCGTTCCGCAGCGCGCTCACTGACCACGTCCGTCATTACAGCGCTTCCGGAGCGCCTGCGCAGCCCCTGTGACCGTTCCGGCACCGGCGGGCCTGCGGTGGAGCCCGGAACCCGCACGGGGCCCGCGCGTGGCGCTCGCCGTGCGGCGGGAGCCGCCAAGAGGGAGCCTTAGATCATGTCCGACCCTTCGTGCCGGATCGGCGGGCGGTGTCCGGTGCGGCGCGTCGCACGACGGAGGGTCTCCCGTGTACGGGTGTACCCGGGTGATCCGGCCATGCGGCGAGGTGCCGTGCCGGGCGCCGATCGCCCGACGGGAAGGGTCTGACACGACCTGGCCCTGCGAGCCATGGCACGGCCCCGCGAGCCATGGCACGGCCCCGCGAGGAGGTGGTCGGCGTGTCCGACTGGCAGGGGTCCGTGCAGGCACCGGCGGCCGGCCGTACGACCCAGGTCGGGCGGCCTCTGCTCTCGCTGACGCTGGCCTCGCTGGTGGAGGAGGTGCACGCCCACTCCGGCGCGGTGTACCTGCTGGCGAGCGGCGAACCCGTCCTGGAGATGGCGGTGATGGCGGGCATGCCCCGGGCGTTCGCGGCGCCCTGGCAGCGGGTGGGGGTCAACGCTCCCATCCCGGTGGCCGTCGCGGTGCGCGAGCGGCGGCTGGTCTGGGTCAGCGGCGGGGAGGAGATGGCCCGCCGCTTCCCGCGGATCGCCATGGTCCTGCCGTACCCCTTCGCGCTCGCCGCCCTTCCGGTCGCGACCTCGCGGACCACGTACGGGGCCGTCTTCGTGACGTGGCCCGGCTCCCACCCCCTGGAACTCGCCGACCGGGAGCGCGACCACCTCACCGCGGCCTGCGACCGGCTCGCGCTGCGCCTGGAGCGAGCCGCGGAGGAGCACCGCCCGGTCCGCCGGGAACCCGATCTGCTCACGCCGTCCGCCACATCGGTCCCCGGCTCGCTCGGCACCGTGGAGGCGGCGCGGATGGTGTCGCGGCTGCCGTACGGGCTGTGCGCGCTCGATCTGCACGGGCGGATCAGCTACGCCAACCCGGCGACGGCGGAGATGCTCGGCCTGCCGGTCAGCGCTCTGCTGGGCACCCAGTTGTGGGCGTCGGTGCCCTGGCTCAACGATCCCGTCTACGAGGACCGATACCGGGCCGCGCTGATCAGCCAGCACGTGACGTCGTTCGTCGCGCTGCGGCCACCCGGTGAGTGGCTGTCGTTCCGGCTCTATCCCAGTACGACCGGGCTGAGTGTGCGGATCTCCCGGGCGAGGGCGGTCGCGCAGATGAACCGCGCCGGGCCGCAGGGCGACGACGCCCCTCGCCTGGTGACCATCTCCCATGTGCTCAGCCTCGCCGGCGCGCTCACCCAGGCGGCCAGCGTGCAGGACGTGGTGCAACTCGTCGCCGACGAGATCGCGCCCGCCGTCGGCAGCAGGGCCCTGATCCTTCTCGGCTCGCGGGCCGGCCGACTGCACGTACTCGGCCACCGCGGGTATCCGGACGCGCACGTCGCGGAACACCTCGACGGGCTGTCGCTGAGCGCGCCGTCCCCCTGCGCCCACGCCCACAACAGCGGGGTACCCGCCTTCTTCGACTCACGCGCGCAACTGGAGCACTTGTATCCGCCCCGGCACACGACGTCCGACGGCATGGCCGCATGGGCGTACCTGCCGCTGATCGCGTCCGGACGACCGCTGGGCACCTGCGTCCTCGCCTACGCGGAGCCGCACTCCTTCCCGACCGACGAACGGGCCGTGCTGACGAGTCTGAGCGGGCTCGTCGCGCAGGCACTGGAACGGGCGCTGCTCTACGACACCAAGCTTCAGCTGGCACACGGACTGCAGGCGGCGCTGCTGCCGCACACACTGCCGTCGCTGCCCTTCGTGGAGGCGGCCGCACGCTATCTGCCGGCCACCCAGGGCATGGAGATCGGCGGGGACTTCTACGACCTGGTGCCCTCGCACGGCATGGCCGCGGCGGTCATCGGCGACGTCCAGGGGCACAACGTGACCGCGGCGGCGCTGATGGGACAGGTCCGGACCGCCATCCGCGCGTACACGACCGTCGGCCGGCCGCCGGAGGAGGTGATGCGCAGCACCAACCGGCTGCTGATCGACCTGGGCACCGACCTGTTCGCGAGCTGTCTCTATCTGTGCCTGGACCCCGCGCGCGAGGTCGCGGTCATGGCGCGCGCGGGTCATCCGCCCCCGCTGCTGCGACGGCCGGACGGGCGGGTGCGGGTGCTCGACCTGGCCGGCGGGCCGCTGCTCGGGATCGACGCGGACGCCACGTACCAGACGACCGAGGTCCCGCTGCTCCCCGGTTCGCTGCTCGTCCTCTACACCGACGGGCTGATCGAGTCCCGCGGTGTGGACATCGAGGACGCGCTGGGCGACCTCGGGCAGCGCCTCGGCGATGCCCCCGAGCAGCCCCTCGACGAGCTGGCCGACAGCCTGGTGCGGCAGAGCGGGGCGCTGGCGCAGGAGCGGCTCGACGACGTGGCGCTGCTCCTGCTGCGGGTAAGGACGCCCGCGTGACGGAGTCCGTCGACCGGGCCCGGCTGTGTCACCCGACGCACACCGACGTGGTGTCGCACGGTCCGCGCCGACGTGGCCTCACCCGGCCCCGTCGACACCGGCGTCACCCGGCCCACACCGACCGGGCGTCACACTGTTCGCGGCGACCGGGTGCCGCCCCGCGCGCATCGACGGGCGACCGGTCCCGGGACGCGGCGCGGTCCGGCCCTCCCGCCGGAGGGCCGGACCTCCCACCGTCGGCCGGGACGGCAGTTCCGCGGCCGGGTCAGTGGCTCTGCGTCAGCGGTGTCACCCGTTCGAGCTCACCATTCCGGAGCCGTCGTCCGCGCCGGTGCCGGACTGGTTGTCGCCCGCGGCACCGGACTGGGCAGCGCCGGCCCCCGACTGGTCGCCGGTGCCCGACTGGTCACCCGCCCCCGACTGGTCACCCGCCGCCGGATCGCTCGCAGCGGGGTCGCTGGGCTCGGCACCGGCCGTGGCGCTCGCGTCACCCGCACCCGCACCCGCACCCGCACCCGCACCCGCACCCGCACCCGCACCCGCACCCGCACCGAGCGTCGCGCCGGTCGCCGTGAGCGCGGTCGTCACCGGCTGGAAGAAGGTCTCGCCGCCGACGGTGCAGTCGCCGCTGCCGCCCGAGGTCAGGCCTATCGCGCTGCCGTCCTGGGTGAAGAGCGAACCGCCGCTGTCGCCGGGCTCGGCGCACACGTCGGTCTGGATGAGTCCGGTGACCGTGCCCTCGGGATAGTTCACGGTGGCGTCGAGTCCGGTGACGTTGCCGTCGTTGAGACCGGTGGTGCTGCCCATCCGGAAGACCTGCTGGCCCACGGCGGCGTCGGCGGCCTGGTTGATGGCCACGCTCTGACCGTTGCCGACGTTGACCGCGCTGTTGGCCTGCGTGTTCGGGTCGTCGTATTTGACGAGCGAGAAGTCGCCGTCGCCGGGGAAGGTGGCCTGGTCGACGGTGGCGATCGGCGCGCCGTCCTGGGTGTCCGACCACTGCTTGGCCGCGACCCCGCAGTGTCCGGCGGTCAGGAAGGCGGGACTCCCGTCGCTCGCGGTGACGTTGAAGCCCAGCGAACAGCGGGCTCCGCCGCCGAAGATGGCGTCGCCGCCGTCGACGAACGTCTTGAAGGTGCCCGCGGACTTCTTGACGGTGGCCATGCCGGAACCCAGTGAGCCGACCGTCGACGTCAGCTTGTTCCAGTTCGCACCTGTGACCGTGCTGTCGGCGGTGACACGGAGCTGGTTGGTCTTGGGGTCGACGGACCAGGCGGTGCCGGGGATGGTCGCGTCGGTCTTCAGCGTCCGGGCCGCGGACTTGAGGGCGGCGAGGCTGTTGTCGACGCTGCGGGGAACAGCGCCGGCCTTCTTGACCGCGTCGGCGACCTTGCTGTTGTCGCCGACGACGTTGACGACGACCTGCTTCTTGGCCGCGTCGTAGTACGCGCCTCCGTAGGCATCACCCAGCTGGGTGGCGAGGAGCGAGGCGAGGTCCGAGGCGTCCGCGGCCTTCAGCGTCTTGGGACCGGCGTCCTTCGCGTCGGTCTGCGAGGCGTTGGCGTTGGGCAGCAGCAGCGCCGCGGCTCCGAGCGCCGCGACGCTTCCGGCGGCGATGGCGGCCTTGCGCTTGGGAATCCTTTTGTGACTCAACTCTTGACCTCCTGGGGACGGGGTCGATGCCACCGTCCGGCGGCTGACTGGGGGGCGCCTGGATGCCTGTTGATACGTGCGAGTCGCAGGGGTTGTTCAACTCCTCTTGAGAAAGGCAGGAGTCGGACCGGCGAAAGGCATGGATTACGAGGTAATCGCGTCTTCCCTCCGGCCGACCGGGGAAGACTGCTCCGTATGACACTCAACCTCGCCGAAGCCGACAAGATCCTCTCCACCCACTTCGCTCCCTGGGTGCTGGACCTGGGCCTGTCGGTGACGGAGTTGGGTGAGAACCGCGCGGTGCTGCGGCTGCCCTGGTCCGCCCGGCTCGCCCGCGAGGGCGGTTCGCTGTCGGGACAGGCACTGATGGCCGCCGCCGACACGGCGACCGTGATCGCGGTGTCGGCGGCACGCGGCACCTTCGTCCCGATGACGACGGTCCAGCAGTCCACCAGCTTCCAGCGCGCGGTCACGGACGCGGACGTGCTGATCGAGGCGGTTCTCACCAAGCTCGGCCGCCGTATGGCCTTCGCCGACATCACGATGACCGCGGGGAACTCCCGGGACGTCGCGGCGCGCGCGAGCACGGTGTACGCCCTGCTGGGCTGAACGCCACCGTCCGCGAACGGCCGGTGACACTCCGTCCGCCAACAGGGCCGGAATCCTTGCTTCAGCGAATCTGCACATCGAATGCGCAGGCACGTCACGGCGCGCGACGGATCTGCACAGTCGCACGCCCCCCGTGCACCATTGGGACCGGACTGTCCCCTTGCGCCGCCCAGCGGCAAGGGCGGCGCCGAAACAATGCCGTGCAGCATGTGAAGAAGTGGCCGCAATGACGTGCGCACGCCTGCACGGTTGGGCCGAAGTCGCGCTCAAGTTCCCAGGTGAGAGCCCTGGTTGATTGGATACGCGCCTCGCGACCGTGCTTTGATCCGTGCACCGCGGAGGTCGCGGCAAGCTTCCGGAGACGGGAGCCGCACGGCTCCCGGAAACGGGGTCCGCACCCCCGCGGTCGCGGCCGTCATCTGTCCCCAGAGGGGGCCGCTCCCCCCTTATGAATATCCATACGAAGGGAAGTTCCCCCATGAACTCCACCCCCCAGGTTGCCACCGCCGAGATCTCGGACGCGGACCTCGACAACGTCTCCGGCGGCCTGTCGCTGAACGCCGTCGGCACCGTCACCGGCCTGGTCGACGGCGTTGCCCCGGTTTCGGGCATCGTGGGCACGGCCATCGGCACCGTCGAGGGTGTGACCGGCCTGAACACCGCTCCGGTCACCGGCCTGGTCGCCGGTCTCTGACCGCGCCTCATCCCGCTGAGTCCCGGAACCACTCCCCGGTTCCGGGACTCTCGGATGCCGTAGAGCTCTTCGACAGGTGAGGGAAGTCCCGTGCAGTTCCGCCAACAGGCCCTCGCCAAGCTGCAGTCGGCCGAAGAACTCGACCTGCCGGTGCGCTTCGCCCGCCCCCAGGGCTGGCTCGTCCTCTCGGTGACGGTGGTCGTCATGGCGGCCGCGTCGGTCTGGGCCGTGACGGGCACGGTGGCCTCGACGGTCGGTGCCCCCGCCGTCCTCACGCACGCGCAGGGCAGTTACGTCCTGCAGAGCCCCGTCGCCGGCCAGGTCACCGCGGTCCTCGCCAAGGAGGGCGATCGGCTCGCGGCCGACGCCCCGGTGCTGAAGGTCCGTACGGCACAGGGCGGGACATCGGTCGTCCGTACCGTGGCCGCGGGCCGTGTCACGGCGCTCGCCGCGACCATCGGAGCCATCATCTCCACCGGCGCGGACGTCGCCGCGGTCGAGAAGGTCGCGCACGCCGGCGATCCGCTCTACGCGACGGTGTACGTGCCCGCCGAGAGCGCCTCCACCATCCCCGCGGACGCCGCCGTCGACCTCACCGTCCAGTCGGTGCCGACCCAGCGGTACGGGGTGCTGCGCGGTCATGTGAAGGCGGTCGGCCGCAGTGTGCAGACCCAGCAGCAGATCACTTCCTCGCTCGGCGACAGCCAGCTCGGCGAGCAGTTCACCAAGAAGGGCAGGCCGGTGGCCGTCCTGGTCTCCCTCGACCGTTCGTCCCGTACGAAGAGCGGCCTCAAGTGGTCCTCGGTGGACGGGCCTCCGTACCCGCTGACCTCCATGACCCTGGCCACGGGTTCGATCCGGCTGGCCGATCAGCGTCCCGTCGATTGGCTGCTGCCGTGACCACCGCGCAGGACACCCGGGGCAGACGTCGCGCCGCACCGCCGAAGCGCACGGTGCCCAAGAGCACCCGCAAGACCGTCCGCACGCCGACGGTCCTCCAGATGGAGGCCGTGGAGTGCGGCGCGGCCTCCCTCGCCATGGTGCTCGGCCACCACGGCCGGTACATCCCCCTCGAAGAGCTGCGCATCGCCTGCGGCGTCTCCCGGGACGGCTCGCGTGCCAGCAACCTCCTCAAGGCGGCGCGCGGTTACGGCCTCACGGCCAAGGGCATGCAGATGGACACGGCGGCGCTCGCCGAGGTGCAGGCGCCCGCGATCCTGTTCTGGGAGTTCAACCACTACGTCGTCTACGATGGAATGGGCCGCCGTCTCGGACGGCGCGGGGTGCACATCAACGACCCCGGCAAGGGCCGCCGTTTCGTGCCGATGGAGGACTTCGACACCAGCTTCACCGGCGTGGTGCTGGTCATGGAGCCGGGCCCCGACTTCCGCGCGGGCGGCCGCAGGCCCGGGATCCTCGGTGCCATGCCGGCCCGGCTGCGCGGGACGTCGGGCACGATGCCCGCCGCCGTGCTGGCCAGCCTGCTGCTGGTCGCCGTCGGCGCGGCGGTGCCCGCGCTCAGCAGGACGTACATCGACACCTATCTGATAGGTGGTCAGACCTCGCTGCTCGGCGTGCTCTTCGCGTCGATGGGCGCCTGCGTCCTGCTGACCGTGCTGCTGACCTGGCTCCAGCAGGCGAACCTGCTGCACGGCCGGATCATCTCCTCGACGCTCAGCAGCGCACGCTTCCTGCGCCATCTGCTGCGGCTGCCGGTCACGTTCTTCTCCCAGCGCAGTCCGGCCGACCTGGTGCAGCGGCTCCAGTCGAACGACGCGGTGGCCGAGACCCTGGCCCGCGACCTCGCGGCGGCGGGCGTGGACGCGGTCGTCGTGGTGCTCTACGCCGTCCTGCTCTACACCTACGACCCGCAGCTCACGGCGGTCGGTATCGGTGTCGCGCTGCTCAACGTGGTCGCGATGCGGGTGGTCATCCGGCTGCGCGCGACCCGTACGGCGAAACTCCGCGCGGACAGCGCCCGGCTCACCAACACGGCCTACACCGGGCTGCAGTTGATCGAGACCATGAAGGCGACCGGCGGCGAGGACGGCTACTTCCGCAAGTGGGCCGGGCAGCACGCCACCACGCTGGAGGAACAGCAGCGCCTCGGTGTGCCGAGCGCCTGGCTGGGAGTGGTCGCGCCGACGCTCGCCACCCTCAACAGCGCACTGATCCTCTGGATCGGCGGCCTGCGGGCGATGGAGGGACACATCTCGGTCGGTCTGCTCGTCGCCTTCCAGGCGCTCGTCACCCGATTCACCGCGCCGCTCACCCGGCTCAACGGCGTCGCGGGCCGCATCCAGGACTTCGCCGCCGACGTGGCACGCCTCAAGGACGTCGAGAACTTCCAGGCCGACCCGCTGTACACCCGCTCCGGCACCGGCGACTCCACCCGCAGGCTGCACGGCCATGTCGAGCTGGAGAACATCACGTTCGGCTACAGCCCGCTCGACAAGCCACTGCTCACCGGCTTCTCGCTGACCGTCGGCCCGGGTCGGCAGGTGGCGCTGGTGGGCGGCTCGGGAAGCGGCAAGTCCACGGTGTCCCGGCTGATTTCGGGCCTGTACACCCCTTGGGAGGGCACGATCCGCATCGACGGTCAGCGGCTCGAGGACATCCCGCGCGGCGCGCTCGCGGCCTCCGTCTCCTTCGTCGACCAGGACGTCTTCCTCTTCGAGGGCACGGTCCGCGACAACGTGGCGTTGTGGGACCCCTCGATCACGGACGACGCCGTCGTCACGGCGCTGCGGGACGCGGCCCTGTACGACGTCGTGGTGCGGCGTCCCGGTGGCATCCACAGCCGGGTCGAGCAGGACGGCCGCAACTTCTCCGGCGGTCAGCGCCAACGCCTGGAGATCGCGCGGGCGTTGGTGCGCAGGCCCAGCATCCTGGTCCTCGACGAGGTGACCAGCGCGCTGGACGCGGAGACCGAGCAGACCGTCATCGACAACCTGCGCAAGCGCGGCTGCGCCTGTGTGGTGATCGCGCACCGGCTCAGCACCGTGCGCGACAGCGACGAGATCGTGGTGCTCCAGCACGGCACGATCGTGGAACGCGGGCGGCACGACGCCCTGGTGGCGGCCGGCGGTCCGTACGCCGAGCTGGTCAGGGAGCGATGAGATGACGACGGTTCACGAGGGCGACGTCGTCCTCGGCGCGCTCGGCACGATGGGCACGCCGGTCGACTGCGCCGGGCTCAACCGCCTCGACCTGGAAGGGCCACAGGTGCTGTGGCTGATCACCGCGGGCACCCTGGACCTGTTCGCGGTGGACGCCGCCCAGCAGGGCCACTGGCACCACCTCGGCCGTCTCGAAGCGGGCTCGCTGCTGCTCGGCCCGGTCGCGGGTCCCCAGCACACGCTGGTCGGCCGGCCGTTGCGGGACTGCGCGGTGCGCCGGATCGTGCTGCGCGAGCTGTACCAGCCGGCCCCCACCGAGACCTGGTCCTACGACGAGTACGGCAACCCCCAGTACGTGCCGCCGACATCGAGCCCGCTGGAGTACGCCCTCGCCCTCGGCGTCGGCCGCAGCCTCTCCATCCTCTTCCAGGCCCCCACGGCCACGGAGAACGCGGCCGCGCCGACGGACGACGACGTCTTCTGGATGCAGGTGCCGCCGGGGAGTGTGCGGTACGGCTCGCTGTACGGCGCGGAGGCCGCCGCGGACCTGCTGATGGACTCGGGTGTCTGGCAGGGCATGGTCGACCAGCAGTACCGGCTGCTGTCCACGCTGGACCGCTGGATCGAGCAGTTGGAGGCTCGTCACGAGGACCGGACGGCGGCCGGCATCAAGGCGGGCGAGGCCGTCCGCGCCCAGGCCGACCGGACCCTGCTGGCATCCATCGGGACGCCCTCGAAGCGTCCTACGCCGGCCGACACGGACGCCACCTACGCGGCCTGCGCGCTGGTCGCCCGCGCGTCCGGGATC
Source organism: Streptomyces sp. RPA4-2 (assembly GCF_012273515.2). NCBI lineage: Bacteria > Bacillati > Actinomycetota > Actinomycetes > Kitasatosporales > Streptomycetaceae > Streptomyces > Streptomyces sp. RPA4-2. The sequence goes on along the minus strand of NZ_CP050975.2, from coordinate 8,181,224 downwards.
ACGCTCGCGGAACCGGCGCAGAGCGGCACGGAGAGCGACCGGCTCGACCCGGTCGAGAGGATCGCGCTGGCCTCGCGCGTCCGCAGTCGCGCGGTGCGCCTGGACGGACCCTGGTGGCGGGACGACATCGGTCCGCTGGTGGGCCGGCGCGCGGTGTCGGGCAGCCCGGTCGCGCTGCTGTGGCGGCGCGGCGGCTATGTGGCCGTACAGCCGTCGTCCGGGCGCGAGACGCCGGTCGAGAAGGCCAACGCGGCCGAGTTCGAGCCGCGGGCCGTGATGTTCTACCGGCCGCTGCCCGAGCGCCGGCTGAGCCCGTTGCGGCTGGCGCGGTTCTGTCTCCAGGGCACCGGCGGCGATCTGCGCAACCTGGCGGTCAGCGGTCTCGTCACGGTGGCGATCGGCGCCCTGGTGCCGATCGCGACCGGCAAGGTGCTCGGCGAGTACGTGCCTAAGGCCCAGCACGGACTCATCGTGCAGGTCTGCCTGGCCATCATGATCACCAGTGTGGTGTCGGCGGCGTTCATGCTGCTGCAGAACCTGACGCTGCTGCGGATGGAGGGGCGGATCGAGGCGACGCTGCAACCGGCCGTGTGGGACCGGCTGCTGCGGCTGCCGACGAAGTTCTTCACCTCGCGCTCGACCGGTGAACTGGCCAGTGCCGCCATGGGCATCAGCGCGATCCGCCGTCTCCTCGCGGGCGTCGGCCCCACGCTCGCGCAGGCCGGCACGGTCGGCGCGATGAACCTGGGACTGCTGCTCTGGTACAGCGTGCCCATGGCGCTGGCCGCGATCGCCATGCTCGTCGTCATCGCGGCCGTGTTCCTGGGGCTCGGCCTGTGGCAGGTGCGGTGGCAGCGCCGGCTGGTCGTGCTCGGCAACAAGCTGAACAACCAGGCGTTCCAGACCCTGCGCGGACTGCCCAAACTACGGGTCGCGGCGGCGGAGAACTACGCGTACGCCGCCTGGGCGGGCGAGTTCGCGCGCAGCCGTGAACTCCAGCGGAGGGTCGGCCGCATCAAGAACCTCACCACGGTGCTGGGTGCGGTGTATCTGCCGCTCTGCTCCCTGCTGATGTTCATGCTGCTCGCCGGCCCGGCGAGCGGCTCGCTGTCGGCGGCGGACTTCCTCACCTTCAACACCTCGGTGACGATGCTGCTGACCTCGGTCACCCAGCTGACCGGCGCCTTCGTCTCGGCGGCGGCCGCGCTGCCGATGTTCGAGGAGATCAGGCCGGTGCTCGACGCCACCCCGGAGGTCCGGGTGGCGAGCACACGCCCCGGCGTGCTGTCCGGGGCCATCGAGGCCCGCAGGCTCTCGTTCCGGTACGCCGACGACGGCCCGCTCGTGCTCGACGACGTGTCGTTCGACATCCGGGCGGGCGAGTTCGTGGCGATCGTCGGCCCCAGCGGCTGCGGCAAGTCCACGCTGCTGCGGCTGCTCATCGGCTTCGACAAGCCGGTCTCCGGCAGTGTGCTGTACGACGGTCAGGACCTGGCGGCGCTCGACCAGTCCGCCGTACGCCGTCAGTGCGGTGTCGTGCTCCAGCACGCGCAGCCGTTCACCGGCTCCGTCCTGGACTGCATCTGCGGCACCGAGCCGTACACGCCCGAGGAGGCGATGGCGGCGGCCGAGATGGCGGGCCTGGCCGAGGACATCAGGCGGATGCCGATGGGGCTGCACACGATCGTCTCCGGCAGCGGGGCGGTCTCGGGCGGCCAGCGCCAGCGTCTGATGATCGCCCAGGCGCTGATCCGCCGCCCGCGCATCCTCTTCTTCGACGAGGCGACCAGCGCCCTGGACAACGAGACCCAGCGCACGGTCATCGAGAGCACCAAGGCGCTCAACGCCACCCGGGTCGTGATCGCGCACCGGCTGTCCACGGTCATGGACGCGGACCGGGTGATCGTGATGGAGGACGGCCGCGTCGCCCAGCAGGGGCCTCCCGCCCGGCTGCTCGCGGACACCGGCGGGCGGCTCCACGAGTTGGTGCGGCGGCAGTTGGCGTGAGGGGTCAGTCCATCCCCGGCACCTGGGCGCCGGAGGGGACACCGGCGGCGAGGTAGGCGCGGTAGATCTCCGGCCAGGGCGCTCCGGCACCGGCGTGCGGGCCCGGCGAGTGCTGCCGGCCGAGGACCTTGGCGTCGAGGGCGGCGAGGCACACCTCCCAGCCGGCGCCGTTGCGGGCGGCGGTGTCCTCGGCCGCGAGCACGTTGGTGAGCGTGAATCGTGTGCGCTTCCCTTCGAGGGCTTCGAGGTCGAAGTGCAGCTCGTCGCCGCCCCAGTCGAAGGAGAGGTGCCGGGGCGGGTCCACGGCGATGACACGGCCCGTGGAGTCGGACATGTTCGGGTCGCCGCTGAACCTGATGGTGCCGCCGGGGCGCAGCTCGATCTCCGCGCGGGACGGGAACCAGCCGGCCAGCTCCTCCGGATCGGTCACGAACTCCCAGACGCGGGCGATGGGGTGGTCGTAGGTACGGCTGAATCGGACGGCGGGGCGGCCGTCGTCGAGGGTGAGGTAGGTGCCGGTGAGGGCGGTGCGTTCGGCCGACATGGTGGCTCAGTCCTTCGCGGAGGGGGCTTCGGGGTCGTCCGACGGCTCCCCCGACGCCTGGTCCAGACGGCGTCCGAGAGTGTCGAGGCTGTCGTTCCACAGCGTGCGGTACGGGGCGAGCCAGGCGTCGAGTGCGGCGATCGGGGCCGGATCCAGGGCGTAGACGCGGCGCTGCGCGTCCTGGCTGACCCGGACCAGGCCCGCGTCCCGCAGCACCCGCAGGTGCTTCGAGGTGCTCGGCTGACTCAGTCCGCATGCCGCCACGATCTCTCCGACGGGGCGCGGGCGCTCCCGCAGCAGCGCGACGATCGCGCGGCGGTGCGGGTCCGCTAGCGCGGTCCAGGGAGTGACGTCGGGCATGCGCCCAATATGCCGCTTCGTTTATATGCCGGTCAAGGCATACACGGACCCCCACGAGGCTCGCGATGTGACGGGCACCTCATCCGACACCACTAGCGAAACGTTGCCGTTTCGCAGGCGGTGCCCTACTGTCGATGTGTACGAAACAGTTTCGTTTACGTCTCCGTCACCCTGAGCGACTTCCCTGGAGTGGTTCTCCCATGTCCCAGACCCTGACCGAAGGTGCCCGCCAGGGCTCCGTGGACTCCTCGTCCGCGCCCTCTTCGAGGCGGTGGTGGATCCTCGCGATCATCGGCATCGCGCAGCTGATGGTGGTCCTCGACGCCACCATCGTGAACATCGCCCTGCCGTCCGCGCAGGCGGACCTCGGCTTCTCCGACGGCAACCGGCAGTGGATCGTCACGGCGTACTCGCTGGCCTTCGCCTCCCTGCTGCTGCTCGGCGGACGCATCGCCGACCTCTTCGGGCGCAAGCCCGCCTTCCTCATCGGTGTCGCCGGATTCGCCGGCGCCTCCGTACTCGGCGGCGCCTCCACCAGCTTCGGCATGCTGGTCACCGCGCGTGCCCTGCAGGGTGTCTTCGGTGCGCTGCTGGCCCCCGCCGCGCTCTCGCTGCTGAACACGACGTTCACCGACGCCAAGGAACGCGCCAAGGCCTTCAGCGTCTACGGCGCGATCGCCGGTGCCGGCGGCGCGGTCGGACTGCTGCTCGGTGGTGTGCTGACCGACGCGCTCGACTGGCGCTGGACACTGTTCGTCAACCTCGTCTTCGCGGTCGTCGCCTTCGCCGGCGGCTGGGTCCTGCTGAGCAACCACCGGGACGCCGCGAACTCCCGGCTCGACCTGCCGGGCACCCTGCTGGTCTCCTCCGGCCTCTTCGCCCTGGTCTACGGCTTCTCCAACGCCGAGACGCACGACTGGAGTTCGCCGCTGACCTGGGGCTTCCTGGCCGCCGGTGGCATCCTGATCAGCGGCTTCGCCTGGTGGCAGACCCGTGCCGAGCACCCGCTGCTGCCGATGCGTGTCCTGCTCGACCGCGACCGCGCCGCGTCGTTCGTCACCGTGCTGATCACCGGTGCGGGCATGTTCGGTGTCTTCCTCTTCCTCACCTACTACCTGCAGCTGAACCTGGGCTTCAGCCCGACGAAGACCGGTGTCGCCTTCCTGCCGATGATGGCCACCCTGATGATCATGGCTCAGGTGTCCACCACCGTCCTGGTGCCGCGTATCGGCCCGAAGATCGTCATCCCCGCGGGCTTCGCGATCGCCGTCGCCGGCATGGCCTGGCTGACCGGTATCGGGGTCGCCTCGGACTTCTCGACCGCCGTGCTGCCGCAGCTGCTCCTGATCGGCGCGGGCCTCGGCATCGTGATGCCGCCCGCCATGGCGCTGGCCACCAGCGGGATCGCCGCCGAGGACGCGGGCGTCGCCTCCGCCACGGTCAACACGATGCAGCAGGTGGGCGGTTCGATCGGCACCGCGCTGCTGAACACGCTCGCCGCGAGCGCCGCCACCAGCTACCTGGCCGGCAAGGACGCCACGAACAAGCTGGTCCGGGCGCAGTCGACGATCGAGAGCTACACCACCGCCTTCTGGTGGTCGGCGGGCTTCTTCGCCGCGGGCGCGGTCATCGCCTTCCTGCTCTACCGCCGTGGCGCCCAGGAGCAGGACCCGGACGCCGTGCGCGCCGTCCACATGTAGGACCCGTGTGATCACCCCGGAACCGAGGGGCCGCCGTCTTCAGGGAGACGCTTACCCCTCCTCCCGTTGCGACGGCCGCTTACCGTAGCGCCCCGCCCGCCCCGCCCGGCGTTCGCGTTCCCCACCGCGGCGGGCCGGTACACGACGAGCGCGCGCCGCTCCTTCTCCAGCCTCAACCCCGTCGGCGCGGGCGCGACTTCACCGTCGTACGCGAGCGTCCGCGTGCCGCCGAGGTCCTCCAGCTCGACCCAGGGCACCGCCTCGGCGCGGTACACACGGGAGCGGCCGAGCGCGCCGACGAGGGCGGAGACCACCACCCGGGTGCGGGCGAGGCGGTGGGCGCCGTCGATCAGCCGCAGGTCGAGGAGTCCGTCGTCCAGGCGAGGCCGGAAGACCGGGGCGAACCCCTCCGGCTCGTAGTGCCCGTTGCCCGCGAAGAGCAGCCACAGACGCCGGTCACGGCCGTTGACGCGCAGGTCGACGGGGGCCGCGGTGCGCAGGACCCGCACCAGGGCGGCCGCCGCGGCCGGCCGCTTGCCCCAGCGATCCTCCAAGCGCTCGCGGATCCCGACGAGTTCGGGATACAGGCCGATGCTGAAGGTGTTGAGGAACAGCACCTCGTGCCCGGCCCTCTGCGGCCTCGCCACACCCAGATCCACCCTCACCGCCTCGCCGCGGCCGACCGCGGTGGCGGTGTCCTCGAAGCGGGGTACGCCCACGTCCTGGGCGAAGTGGTTCAAGGTGCCGCCGGGGAACACGGCGAGCGCGAGCCCGCGTTCGGCCGCCGCCCGCGCGGCGGCGTTGACGCTGCCGTCTCCTGCGCACACCCCGAGCACACCGCCCGCTTTCGTGGCCCTCGCGGCCGCCCGGTCGAGCAGCGCGGCGAAGTCGTCGTCCGGGCCGCGTTCGATCAGGTCGGCCGCGGGCAGCAGCACCCGCAGCCGCTCGGCCGGTGACGACGCCCCCGTCTCCGCCGTCCCCGCCTCGCTGTTGACGAGGACGACGAGCCCCGCGCCGCCGGGCAGCGCCGGGGCGGACACCGAGGGCCGTTCCCGCTCAGGGAGCTCCGGGCGCCGCGGCCACCAGCGGGCGGTGAGGGCTGCCGCCCCGACTCCGATCGCCACGCCGGCCAGCACGTCACCGGGGTAGTGGACCCCCACGTACACCCGCGAGAAGGCGACCGCGGCGGCGACGGGCGCGACCAGCGCGCCGTGTCCGGCCGACTCCAGGGCGACTCCGGTGGCGAAGGCCGCGGCCGAGGCGGAGTGCCCGGAGGGGAAGGAGGTGCTGTGCGGCTGCCGGGCGAGGTGGCGGATCGGCGGTACGAGGTCCAGCAGCGGGCGGGGCCGCCGGGTGCTCCACTTGGCCACGGTGTTGACGGTCAGCGAGGCCAACGCCAGCGAGCCCAGACCCCGCAGCGCCGCCCGGCGGCCGGTGCCGCTTCCGACGAGCGCGAGGCCTGCCGCCGCGCCGAGCCACAGCCGTCCGTGATCGGCGGAGTGGCTCAGCCGTCGCAGCGCCGGATCCGCGCCGGGCAGCCGCGCGGCCGCCACACGTCGGAACAGCCGTCGGTCCGCGTCACTCAGAACACTCATGATCCAGGGCTACGGTACCGGGCCGGACCCGGCATCCCCGGAGACTCGGACCGGTGACGCGGCTGCTCCGCGCGGAGCCTCCCGCACGGGTCGCGCGGCAGCTCTGACCCGAGCCCGGTGTGACGGTCGATCCGTGCCGGGGCGGCTTCCCGGACCTCGGGCCCGCGGGCGCCGTCCCCGGGACTTCCAGCGGTCGGCATGCTTCTTCTGCGGGGCCGAACCCCCTGAGGACGAACCGACTTGAGTCCTGGGCGGGCCCGGAACATGCCGAAGGCCGGCCGGAGGCCCCACTCCGCCCGGCCGACCCTCGGTGCGAGATCGCGCTGCGCTCCGCGACGGGGCTCGCACTCCCCAGCTACGCGCCTCGATCGATGCTCACGAAAAGCGCGCGATCCCGGTCTCTCAGAACGTGAAGACGGTCGTCCCGTAGGAGTTCTTCACGCACTCGTTGGCGAAGGTCCGTTCGTACGTGACCCGCTTGCCCTGCCAGACGCCGGCGACCGTGACGACCACGGGGTCGAACTGCTTCGTACACAAGACGCCGTCTCTGACCGACAGGGCATCGAAGTCGCCGCCGACTCCGCGGAGTTCGGCGCAGGCCTGGACGGCGGCGGGGTGGGTGCCGGAGGCGGTCGGCGCGCAGTTCAGCGTGACCGCGCGTTCCGGGGTGGCGGCGTCGGCGCTCTGCCCGTGCCCCGTGGTGAGCACCAGGGCCGAGGGGGCGTACAGGTAAGAAGCGGGGGCGAGGGCGGGGGCAGGGGCGGGGGTGGCGAGGGCGGACCCTCCGAGGGGCCCGCAGACGGCGGTGGCCGCGAGGGTGAGAGTCGCTGCCCAGCGCGCGGTGTTCGGCATTGTGTGCATCCTTCCGCTCGGTTGAATGCGGCACCGGACTCGGTGTGTGTCGGTGCGGCGAGCGCGAGTCTGCCGAGTCCACACCGGAAACACACATCGACCCCACGCGTTTCGGTAACTTTGAGTATTGAATCACTGGCGCGAAGTAACGAAACTCGAACGTTCGAGCCCTACAACGGCACGGCCGTTGATCGCCCGGGGGCACCTTCATGGCCGGTTTCCCCCGGCTCCGCAATAGGCCTGAAACATTCCGCTCAGCGCCCCCCGGCCCCACCGGACCCCCTTCAGCCCACGGCGGACATCGCTGCGCGACCCTTGCGCATCCACCGCAAGGGAGTAATCGTCATTACATGATTACAACAGAGCAACGCGAGCAGACGCGCGGCTGGTTCGCCGGCCGCCTTCCCGACGATCTCTTCGAGAGCCTGACGGAGGTGACCGTCGACCGCGAGGAGATCACCGTCGTCGGCCGCATCCCGGAGCCCAGGCTCGCCGAGGACGCCTCGGACGCCGAGCGGGAGGCGGCCCTCCAGGCACGCGTCCAGGAGTTCCGGGAGCGCACCCGCGACGACCGGGTCGCGGTCGCGCGCGAGGCGGAGCACCGCTTCCGCAGGAAGGTGTCCTGGGGTGTCGAGTGCGGGGGCGAACGCGCGCTGTTCACCCACGTCGCCGCACCTGTCATGACCCGGCTGCGCCAGCCCGAGCGCCAGGTCCTCGACACCCTCATCGCCGCCGGTGTCGCCCGCAGCCGCAGCGACGCGCTCGCCTGGTGCGTCCGCCTCGTGCAGCGCCACACCGACGACTGGCTGACGGAGCTGCGCGACTCGCTCGCGCACGTGGAGCGGGTCCGGGCCCAGGGGCCGGACGCCGGGCCGCAGGACGCCGCCGCCGCCGGTGAAGGAGGCGAACGGGAAGGGCGGCAGGAGGAACGGGGAGAGCGCGAGCAGTGAACGAGAGGTGACGTCGTAGCGACGGGCCGCTCACCACTATGGAGCAATCGTCCCGCGGCGGCCCGGAAAATGGATGATCCGTCCTCTGGTGTCCCTGCTCCGCGACGCCTTACCGTCAGCAGACCCCAGAAGGACGGCTACCGCTCACGCCGCACACCCCAGCGGCGACAATCGGCCATCCCTCCCCCGGCGCCACCACGCGCTCCACCGCCCGTCCGGGTACAGGCACTTCGCTGGAGCACTCTTGTCCGACAACTCCCCGACCACCTCTCCCTCCCTCACCGAGGTCGAGACCTACGGCGTCGAGCGGATCCCCGACGCGGACCGCAGCGCGTCCCCGCTCGACCTGTTCCGGGTCGCCTTCGGCGGCGCGAACACCTTCTCCACCTGTGTTCTCGGGGCCTTCCCCATCCTCTTCGGCCTCTCCTTCTGGCAAGGCCTCGCCGCCACGCTCCTCGGCGTGGTGGCGGGTGCGCTGATCCTCTGCCCGATGGCGGTGTTCGGCCCGGTCAACGGCACCAACAACGCCGTCTCCTCGTCCGCGCACCTCGGAGTGCACGGCCGTGTGGTCGGCTCCTTCCTCTCCCTGCTCACCGCCATCGCCTTCTTCTCCATCTCGGTGTGGAGCTCCGGCGACGCCCTGGTCGGCGGCGCGCACCGGCTGTTCGGCCTGGAGCGCAGCAACCTGTCGTACGTCGTCGCGTACGCGCTGTTCGCCGGTCTGGTGCTCGCCGTGTGCGTCTACGGCTTCCGGTTCATGCTCTTCGTCAACAAGATCGCGGTGACCTCCGCGACCGTGCTCTTCCTGCTCGGCGCGGTCGCCTTCGCCGGTGACTTCGACCCCTCGTACGCGGGTGTCTTCACCGCTTCGGCGGACTCCGCCACCCAGTCGCTGTTCTGGCCGTCGTTCATCGGTTCCGCGCTGATCGTGCTGTCGAACCCGGTGTCGTTCGGCGCGTTCCTCGGCGACTGGTCGCGCTACATCCCGGCCGACGCGCCGCGCCGCAGGGTCGTCGGCGCCGCGTTCCTGTCGCAGATCGCGACCCTGCTGCCGTTCGTCTTCGGTCTGGCCACCGCGAGCATCATCGCGACGAAGGCTCCGAAGTACGTCGATCCGGGCGCCCCCGACTTCGTGGGCGGTCTGCTGGCCATCTCCCCGAGCTGGTTCTTCCTGCCGGTGTGTCTGCTCGCGCTGATCGGCGGCATGTCGACGGGCACCACGTCGCTGTACGGGACCGGGCTCGACTTCTCGTCGGTGTTCCCGCGGCTGTCGCGGGTCCAGGCGACGCTGGTGGTGGGCGTGCTGTCGATCGCCTTCATCTTCATCGGCCGTTTCGGTCTGAACCTCGTCCAGTCCATCTCCACGTTCGCCACGATGATCATCACGTGCACCACTCCGTGGATGGTCGTGATGATGCTGGGCTTCTACACCCGTCGCGGCTGGTACGACCCCGACGCGCTGCAGGTCTTCAACCGCCGCCAGCGCGGCGGCCGCTACTGGTTCTCGCACGGCTGGAACTGGCGGGGCATGACGGCGTGGTGGGTGGCCGCGGTGGTCGGTGTGCTGTTCACCGACATCCCCGGCCAGTTCGTCGGACCCCTGGGCGACCTGGCGAACGGCATCGACATCAGTCTGCCGCTGTCGCTGGCCGTCGCCGCGGTGCTGTTCCTCACGCTGCTGCGGGTCTTCCCCGAGCCGCGGGCCGTCTACGGGCCGCAGGGCGCGCGGCTCGCCCGTACGGTCGACGTCCCGATCCCGGCGATCACCGGGCCGGGCGCGGAGAAGGACGGCTCACGGACGGACGGCTCGGCGCCGGCTCTCGCCACCGAGGGCCGCTGATGGACTCCTGGATCGATCTGTCCGTCCCCGTGGTCACCGGGATGCCCGTCTATCCCGGTGACCCCCGGGTCGAGGTGACCAGGGCCCTGAAGGTCGCCGAGGACGGCGTCAACGTCCTGCGGCTCCACATGGGTTCCCAGTCGGGCACCCACGTCGACGCGCCCTACCACGTGGACGAGGCGTGGCCCACGCTGGACGATCTGCCGCTGGAACGGTTCGCGGGAGCGGCCGTGGTGGCCGACGTCCGGGGTCTGGCGGCGCGGGAGCCGATCACCCCGGATCATCTCGCGCCGGCGCTCGGCCTCCTCGGGCGGCGACCGGCCGGGATCCTCCTGCTGGCCACCGGGTGGTCGGCGCACTGGGGCACCGACCACTACGCGGCGCACCCCTGGCTCACGCCGGAGGCCGCGCGGGCCCTCGTCACCGCCGGTGTGCGCACCGTGGCCGTCGACGCGCTGAGCGTGGATCCCACGGGTGGAGCGGAGTTGCCGGCCCACCGGGTGCTGTGCGGCGCGGAAGGGGTCATCGCCGAGAACCTGACCGGCCTCGACCGCCTCGCCGAGGCGCAGGCCGCGGGCCGGTCGGTCGAGGTCTTCCTGTTTCCCCTGCGCCTGGCGGGAGCGGACGGCGCGCCGATCCGGGCCACGGCCCGCGTCGGTGACCCGGACCAGGACGTCCGGGCGCGGAGCGGTCCCCCCGCCGTGCCGGACGGACAGGTCTGAGCGGGAGGGACCCGGCTCAGGGCCTGATCGTGCGGGCGATGTCCAGGGTGAGCCGTTGCCAGGCGTCGCGCGGGTCACGGTCGGTCAGTTCGCGGACGCGGCGCAGGCGGTAGCGCAGGGACTGGGCGTGGAGATGGAGTTCACGTGCGGCGGCGTTCGCCGAACCCGTGTCGAGGTACGCGGTGAGCGCCGCCAGCAGGTGTCCCTGCCCCGGATCGGTGAGCGGCCCGAGCACCAGACGGGCGATGTGGTCCGGCGGCGCGGCCGGATGCCCGGCGAGCAGCGCGAGGACATGGGCGTCGGCGTCGGTGAGGAGGCGGCCTGCCCGGTACGCGTGTGCGGGTGCCGTGTCGAGGGCGTCGGCGGCCAGCCGGTGGGCGACGGCGACCCGGTCCAGGCTCTCCGCCGTGATCGCGCAGCCGCGCAGGTCCAGCGCGCGGAGCGCCGCCCCGGCCCCCGCGGCGGCAGCGGCGGGCAGCAGCAGGACGGCGCGGGAGCCCCGTACGGTCGTCGGCGAGGTGACGTCCGGGGTGCCGGCGGTGTCGAGCGCGTCCAGCAACGCCGTCACCACGTCGTGCGTCAGGTCGGGACGGTCCGGGCCGGCCGGCTCCGCCACCAGCAGGCACGCGGGGTCGGGCAGTTGGATGCCCAGCCGGGCCGAGCGGTCGGTCAGCGCGCCCACCGAGGCGTGCCGCCCCGCGATCAGGTCGTCCAGCAGCAGCCGCAGCGCCCGGTCACGGTCCGCGGCGAGGTCCTCGCTGGTGGCCGCGTACGCCGTGGCCATCTCCTCGGAGAGGGTGTCGAGCGCGGTCAGCAGCATCCTGGTGAGCGCCAGGGCGTCCGACGCGATCAGCCGCGGCGCGCGGGCGGCGATCTCGTCCGTGAGGACGGTCGCCGCGACCCGGTAGGCGCGCAGCACCGCCCGCACGGGGCGCCCGTCGGCCGCGCGGGCCGCCGCGATGCCCCGGAAGCGCCTCAGGTCCGACGGCTCCAGTGTGGCGTCGGTGGCCCACAGATGGAGCAGGCGCTCCAGCCCCCAGGCCGCGATGGCCCGCACCTCCGGCAGCCGGCTGTCGTCGAGCGCGGCGTAGGCCGGGACCTGTTCGTGCACGGCGGCGACGACCGCCTCCACGACACGCGGGTCGGCGACCATCTCCTGCCGGACGCGTTCCCTGACGTCCACGGGCCTCTTTGTCACCAGGTGATGATCCCAGCCGCGCGATGTGCGCACCACAGTGGACGGACCTTGTCACATTCGCCAGGATCGACGGCGTACAGCGCGATCTCAGGGACGAGAGGCGGGACGTACGGATGGCGAAGCACTGGGCCGACTTCCAGTACGAGATCTATCTGAACGGAATGACGGGCGCCGTGCCGCGGCTGCCCACCGATCTGACCCGGCTGGAGGAGCTCACCGAGCAGCGCCTCGGCCCCGGTCCGGTCGGCTATGTGGCGGGAAGCGCGGGCAACGGCAGCACCGCGCGGGCCAACCGGGAGGCGCTCGACCGGCGCCGGATCGTGCCGCGCATGCTGCGGGACGTGCACGAACGCGACCTGTCCGTAGAGGTGCTGGGGCGCGCCCTGCCCGCGCCGCTGGCGCTCGCGCCCGTGGGCGTGCTCTCCATCATGCATCCGGACGCGGAGTCCGCCGCCGCGCGGGCCGCAGCAGCGCAGGGTGTCCCGTACATCCTGTCCTCGGCGTCCAGTACGCCGATGGAGCAGGTCGCCGAGGCGATGGGCGACGCGGAGCGCTGGTTCCAGCTGTACTGGGCGAAGGACCGCGAGGTGACCCGGAGCTTCCTGGACCGGGCGAAGGCCGCCGGATACACGGCCCTGTTCGTCACGCTGGACACTCCCCTGCTGGCCTGGCGTCCACGCGACCTCGACCAGGCGTATCTGCCGTTCCTGCACGGCATCGGCACCGCGAACCACTTCTCGGACCCGGCGTTCCAGGCGGGTCTGGCCAAACCGGTGCACGAGGACCCGAACGCGGCCGTGATGCACTTCGTGGGGATGTTCGCCGACCCCGGAAAGACCTGGCCGGACCTGGCCTTCCTGCGGGAGAACTGGGACGGGCCGATCATCCTCAAGGGCATCCTGCACCCGGACGACGCCCGGCGCGCGGCCGACGCGGGGATGGACGGCGTGGTGGTCTCCAACCACGGCGGGCGGCAGGTGGCGGGGTCGGTCGCGGCCGCCGACGCACTGCCCCGGGTGGTCGAGGCGGTCGGCGACCGGCTGACCGTCCTGTTCGACAGCGGCATCCGCACCGGCGACGACATCTTCAAGGCGCTCGCCCTCGGCGCACGGGCCGTGCTCGTCGGACGACCGTACGCCTACGGGCTCGGCCTCGACGGACAGGCGGGCGTCGAACACGTGATCCGCTGTCTGCTCGCGGAGTTCGACCTCACCCTCGCCCTGTCCGGGCACTCCCGCCCCGCCGGCCTCGGCCCCGACGACCTGATCGAGGAAACACCGTGAAGAACGTACTCGCCGTGGTCTCGGCACACGTGGGCGGCCGCACCGCCGGAGCCGCGCTGGCCGGGGTCTTCCCCGGTGAGGCCCGCGTCACCGTCGTCGAGACGACCGACGAGGACCCCGGCGCGCTGCGCGAGGCCCAGGTCATCATCACCGGCCTCGCCCCGGTGACCGCCGGGCACCTGGCCGCCGCACCGGACCTCGAACTGGTGCAGTGCGCCAGCCACGGCTTCGACTACGTGGACCTGGACGCCGCCCGCGCCAAGGGAGTGCCGGTGTGCAACATCGGCTCCAGCGGCGCCGAGAAGCAGAACGTGGCCGAGCAGACCTTCGCCCTCATGCTCGCCCTCGCCAAGCAGCTGATCCCGGCCCACACCGCGCTCGTCGACGCGGACTGGGCGCTGCCGCGGCTGCAGCGGTCCATCACCGAGCTGTCCGGCAAGACCCTCGGCATCATCGGGCTCGGTCACATCGGCGAGGAGGTCGCCCGCCGCGCGGTCGCGTTCGACATGTCCATCGTGTACGCCGGTCCGCAGTCCGTCGGCGCGGAGGCGGAGGCCCGGCTCGGGGGCGCCCGCCACGTCGAACTCGACGAACTGCTGCGGACGTCGGACTACGTCACGCTGCACGCGCCGCTCACCGAGACGACCCGGCATCTGCTCAATGCCGAGCGGCTGGCGCTCCTGAAGCCCACCGCGTTCGTCGTCAACACCTCACGGGGCGCCCTGATCGACCAGGACGCCCTCGCGGACGCGCTCGACGCGGGTGCCCTGGCCGGCGCGGGTCTCGACGTCTTCGATCCCGAACCGCCCACGGCGGCGCTGCGGTTGCTCAAGGTCCCGAACGTGGTGCTCTCGCCGCACGTCGCGGGCGTCACGCGCGAGACCCTCGTACGGATCGCGCTGGCCGCGGTCCAGAACGCCGCCGACTTCGTGGCGGGCAAGCCGCTGCGGGACGTGGTGACGTAGGGGGCTCGGCCCGGTCCCCCGGCGCGGGCGGGTCGGGGCGGGGCGGGTCAGGTCCCGTGTCCCGGCTGGTCGAGCGGGGCGCTCCGGGCTGGGGGCCACCGGTCACGCCAAGCGCACCGTCCCTGCGGGCCCACCCGGTCTCATCGGGCGCGGTGCGCCTGCGGGGCCACCTGGTCCCGTCACACGCTCCGTCCCCGCGGGGCCAACCCGGTCATGTCAGGCGCACCGCCCCGCACAGGCCGGTTCCCGTCCGCCGGATCGGTCCCGTGGTGCGGGCCCATCCCGTCCGCCGGTTTGCTCCCACGGCCCGATCCCATTCCGTCGGCCGGACCATTCCCATCGGACGGACCGATCCCACCGGACGAGCCGATCGAGTCCACCGGGCCGGTCCCGTGCGGTCCCGGTCCCCCGACGGCTCATGCGCGCCGGGGGATCGTTCCCTCAGAGGGCCGTCTCCGCCGTCTCGGCCGCCGCGGGCGGAAGTCGTGCAGGCAGCGGCAGCACGGACTCCGGGCTCGTGCGGTCGTCGGCGCTCACCGGGCGGGGTTCGTCGGGGGCGTCCGTCCCGGTCACCTCCGGGGCATCGGTTCCCCGCGTCGGCTGCCCGCCGGACGGGTCGCCGGACGGGTCGCCGGACGGGTCGCCCGGCTGTCCGGCCGTCGTGCCGCCGGCGGACGCCGGCTCGGTGACGGGACGCGTCGACGCGCTCGCCGTGCCCGCGATCGACAACGACCGGGGTGCCGCCGGCGAGGAGTCGGTGCGCCAGCGCTGCGCGTCGGAACCGCTTCGGTCCTTGACGACGATGTCGGCGTCCGGGTCGGTGGAACCGGGCGCGACCGCGAGCCGATTTCGCGCACGAGGCAGCAACTCACCGCGCACGGTGAGGTCATAGCGAACGTCGTCGCGGTGCGCGTCCCCGGAACCGACGCAGCGGTCGAGCGCGACGACGCCGTCGACCGCCCCGGAGTCCAGGCACATTCCGGGGTCGGCGACACTGCGCAGCAGCCCGTCGTCCTCGTACGACCACTGCTGGGTCCCGGCGGAGGAGCAGGCGGCAAGCTCCGTCTCCGCGCCGGACGTCGCCCGGCCGCCCCGGATGTCGAGGCACAGGTCGGCGGCGAGGTTGCGCAGTCGCATCCGCTCGGTACCGGTGGGCAGTCCGGCCGAGGTCGGGGGCGAGGAACCCGGGGCGGCCGGAACCGTGCCGGTGCTGCCGACGCCCGTGGAGGCGGCCGGGTCGGCTCCGCCGCTGCCCGAGGACGACAGACTCACGGCGAGGACGGTCACGAGCAGCAGGGCCGAGACGGTGCCCGCTCCCGTGAGCAGGGCCTTGGAACGTGCCTGTCCGGTCAGGATCCGGCGACCCTGCGCGGAAATCCTGGCCGACGGTCGATGGCGTCCACCGCTCCCGGCACGCCCGCCCGCCGCGAGACCTCCGTCATCGCCAGGGCCTCCGTCATCGCCCGGACCCCCGTGACCTCCCGCGTCACGGCCATCGCCACGCCCAACTCGCGGGCCGCCGGGTACGCCGGCACCGACCGGAAGCCTGCCTCCGAACGCCGGCCCGTCCAGGGGGCGCACTCCTCGCTGCGCGCCCCCCGTGCGGGTGTCGAGATAACGCCGCGCGCCCCATCCGAGCACGGCCTCGGCCAGGAGAACACCCAACTCACCTTCACACAGGCTGAGTTGCTCCTCGGCGTGCCGGCAGTGGGCGCACCCCGCGAGATGGTGCCGGTCCTCCGGCAACGGCGCGCCGCCGCGACGCGTCGGGACATCCAGCAGCCGGTTGTAGGAGCCGCATTCCCCGCTCGGCGCGAGTTCCCGATGGGCGCGCACACAACCCTGCCGGAATTGCTCACGGGCCTGCTCCAGAGCGGCCACCGCGGTCCCGAGGTCCATGCCCGACAGACCGGCCGGTACGGATATGGGCTCGGCCTCGACCTCGGTGTGCCACAGCAGACACTGCGCGGAACCCGGGAGAGTGTGGAAGGAACGCTCGGCGAGCTTGCGATTTTCGGCTGTCAGGGATCCCGAGGATCCCGCCACCCGCATACCACGCCCACCGGCGGGTTTCCCCAGATCCGGCAGAACACCGGATATCCGGTCCTCCGCGGACCATTCCTTGACGGTGTCCCGCACCGTCACCAGGAGCCGGGGCCGCAGGGCCGCTCCGGACTCGCCGCGTATCAGGCAGTCGAGCGCGTAGTGGAAGGAGGTCGCGGCGACCATCGAGGCGATGTGCGACGAAGAGGCGAGGCAGACGACCGCGTAGTCGTACGTCGACTGCCAGTGCCGGGCCATCAGCAGGGCCACGGACTGGTGGCCCCGCCCTCCGGTCGGCCTCTCAGTCGGGCGGCGAGACTCTCGTCGCATTCACCGAAGGCGCCGCCGGGAGGATGGGCGGGACGAGGGGGGTGGGGGTGGGCACGGAACGGGTTCCTTCCACGGTGCAAGGAGGCACACGGGCTATTTCCGGCCGCCGAAAAGCAGCCCTGCCTGATGCGTGCCTTTTTGGCGATGCGCCGGGAGAACAGCCGGGCGGGAAGGTCGGCGAAGACCCTCGTCCGGAGCCTTTCGAGCTCACCGACGGTCCGAAATGACGAACACGGATTTCACACCCGGCCATTGACCACGCGCAGTAAGTTCACCCTCGCACAACACGCTCACGACCAACAAGGCGCCTGGGAAACATCCGCACTTTTGAAAGATGGTCAATTGCCCTGCCAACTCGGCCCACTCGCACCGGCTTTCGAAATTCCGTGCGCCCCGTGTGAACCACACGCTCGCGCCGGAGCCCGTCGCACGCTACCGGCGCACGGAATCCGGTAGTCCACTGGAACCCGGCCCTTCTCGGAGGCCCCGCGCAGGACGGCGGCTCTCCCGCGCGAAACCCGCCGGCTTACCCCGATCCTCCCGCCCTCGGCCGGCGGCCCCGGGATACGGGCCGGGCGTCCGGACGGAGCCGAAGCCCCGTCCGCACGCCCCTCGACTTCAGGACTGCCACAACCCGCGCCTGCGGTAACCCGCCTCCCAGAAGAGCCGGTTGAGGACCCGCACGGGTGGCGGCAGCGCGCCGAGGAACCGGGCCCGGTCGGCGGCCGGGGCGCCGTCGACGATCCATGGCACGAAGAGCGCGGCCCCCCGCAGCCCCTGTGCCTCGCGGATCTTCCCGGTGAAGGCACCCCAGTCCGCCGGCGTCAGGACCTCCTGGACGAGCGGAAGGGCACTGTCCTCCTCGTGCGTGAGGTGGTCGCCAAGGGCGGCGGCCAACGCGTGTACACAGGCGGGGAGTTCGGCCGACCGGTCACGCAGCGCGGTGTCGACGGCCGTCAGCAGCGCGCCGAGGCCCGCGTGCTCCGCCTCCATCGCGGCGAGCAGGGCGACGTCCCTGGGCCGCCCCGCGGCCCCGCGCTCCACACGCGGCCACAGGTCGCTGTCCTCCGCGGTGTGATGGATGTGCAGCTGATGCTTGAAGTTGTCCCAGCCCGCGCGGACTTGAGGAGTGGACGCGGTGCCGTCCACCGCGGCCTTGGCGAGACGCTCCAGATCGCGCCGGAAGGCGTCGTGGGCCGCGTACATCACGGTGAGGTCGATCGTGTCGGTGGTCATGAGGCCGCTTCCTCCAGTCGGGGTTCGTACACGGGCAAGGCGTGCGGGTTGGCCGACGGCCCCCGGTGACGGCGTACGGCGAGGCAGGCGAGCGCGCCGGCCAGCAGAACGGCGGCGGCGACCAGGACGGCGGGCCCCATCGCGTGCACGAAGCCATGGCCGAAGACCTGGCTACCGAGTTCGCGCATGCGGTCGGCGACGTCGTGCGGGACGCCGTCCGGCACCCGCGCCGACTGTCCCGCGTTCACGTCGGCCTCCCCCTTGGAGAAGGCGCCGACGAAACCGTCGCGGTACGCCGCGGGCAGCCGGCCGGCGCGCTGCTGTGCCTGCTCGGGGAGCGAGGACGCCAGCCGGGCCTGGAGCACCGCACCGACGACGGCTCCCGCGAGTACCGAACCGACCTGCCGCAGCGCGTTGTTGAGGCCGGAGGCGGCTCCGGAGAGCCTCGCGGGCACGTTGCGCATGACCTCGGTGGCCATCGGCGCGAAGGTGAACCCGGCTCCCAGGCCCGCGAGCAGCAGGGGAAAGGCGACCGCCGTCCAGCTCGACCCCACGTCCACCGCGGCCACGATCCACACCAGGGCCGCGGCCCAGGCCAGCAGCCCGGTCATCAGGATGAACTTGCCGCCGACCTTGTCCGCGAGGACTCCGGCGGGCCCCGCCGTCACGAACGAGCCGATCGCGAGCGGCAGCAGGACGAGTCCGGACTTGAGGGCGCTGAACCCCAGCACGGACTGCAGGTAGATCGTCAGCGGCAGGAACATCCCGATCACGCCGAAGGACACCGTGACGCCGACGAAGTTGATGAGGGTGAAGTTGCGGTCCCTGAAGAGCGAGAACGGGACGAGCGGATCGTCGTCCTGCCGGCCGCGCTCGTGGCCGAGGAATCCGGCGAAGAGCAGCGCCGCGGCACCGAACAGGGACAGGATCCAGCCGTTCCAGTCGTAGCGCTGCCCCTCCGTCAGCCCGAAGGCCAGGCAGAACAGGGCACTTGACGCGAGCAGCACGCCGGGGGTGTCGAAGCGGTGGCGGACGGTGCGGCGCGAGGCCGGGATGATCGCCACGGCGAGCACCAGCACCAGCGCCCCGAGCGGCAGGTTCACGAAGAAGATCCACCGCCAGTCCAGGTGCGTGATCAGCGCGCCGCCGATGATCGGGCCGAGCGCGCCGGAGATGCCCGCGACCGCGCCCCAGACACCCATCGCGGCACCGCGCCGGTCGGCCGGGAACACCTCCGCGATGATCGACAGGGTCTGTGGCATGAGCAGCGCCGCGCCCAGTCCCTGGACCGCCCGGAACGCGATCAGTTGGGCCGGGTCCCGTGCGAGGCCACAGGCGAGGCTGGCGAGTGTGAACAGGGCGACGCCGGCCAGGAAGAGGGCGCGTTTGCCGCGCAGGTCGCCGAGGCGGCCCGCGGTGATGAGCAGCACGGCCAGCGCGAGCGTGTAGGCGTTGACGACCCAGAGGATCTCGTCCAGTGAGGCGCCGAGGTCCTGGCCCATGTCGGGGATCGCGATGTTGACGATGGTCAGGTCGAGCAGGGTCATGAAGAAGCCCAGGGAGAGCGTGATGAGGATCGCCCAGGGGTTGCCGTGCCATTTCTTGAACACGATGTCCGTCTCCTAGTGCCGAGTTGGGTGCCGGGTGATGCCCCGGGCATCGGACTCGCGTTCAAGAGGGCACGGCGCCGGGACCGCGTGACGCCGTGAGACGTACGTCACTCTTTGGCCTCCGGATGTCACATTCGGACCCTCTCCGGGGCTCGCAGTGGTGAGCGCACCCAGGGAGGAATGGCATGTCCGAGAGGACCGAGAGCGCCACGCAGGTGTTCGTCGACCATCGCGAGCTGCTCTTCGCGATCGTCTACAACATCCTCGGCAGCGTCGCCGACACCGAGGACGTCCTCCAGGAGGCCTGGCTGTCATGGACGGGCCGTGCCCGGCGGGCACCGCTGGACGCGATCACCAACCCACGCGCCTACCTCGTGCGGATCGCCGTGAACCACGCGCTCGCGCGCCGCGCCGCGATCACCCGGCGCCGTGAGACGTATGTGGGGCCCTGGCTGCCGGAGCCGCTGCTCGACGAAGCGGGCCCCGACGACTCGACCGACCGCACTCTGCGCACCGAGTCGGTGTCGCTGGCGATGCTGGTGGTCCTCGAGTCGCTCACCCCGCTGGAGCGGGCGGTCTTCGTCCTCAACGAGGTGTTCGGCTACGCGCACACCGAGATCGCGGAGGTCATCGACCGCAGTCCGGCGGCGGTGCGCCAGCTCGCGCACCGGGCGCGGGAGCACGTGCACGCCCGCCGCCCGCTCTACCGGGCCCATCCCCGTGTCCGCCGCCAGGCGACCGAGCGTTTCGTCGAGGCGGCGCTCGGCGGGGACATCGCCGCGCTGATGGAGATCCTCGCGCCGGACGTGACCGTGTGGACGGACGGCGGCGGCAAGGCGCCGGCGGGGCTGCGGCCGGTGCGCGGCCGGGACAAGGCGGCCCGGCTGTTCGCCGGTTACGCCGCCCGGCGTGGCGCCGGCCTCGACATCCGCTACCGGCGGGTCAACGGCGACGACTCCGCGGTGCTCTTCGCGGGCGAGTCGCCGTACGCGGTCATGGTCATGGATCTCACCCCGGACGGCGAGCAGGTGTCCGACGTCTACATCGTCACCAACCCCGAGAAGCTCGCGCGCGTACGGCGGACCGATGAGACCGATGAGACCCACGCGACCGACGCGACCGAGGAGGAGCACGCATGACGGACACCGTGACCACATCGGGGAAGACGTCCTCCGGTGAGCGACTCGCCGACTGGTTCGACGGCCGTCTCGGCCTCCACACCCTCGGCAGGCGGTATCTGCGCAAGGTCTTCCCGGACCACTGGTCCTTCCTGCTCGGCGAGATCTGCCTGTACAGCTTCGTGGTGCTGGTCCTCACCGGGGTGTACCTGACGCTGTTCTTCCATCCGTCCATGAACGAGGTGACCTACCACGGCGGTTACGTCCCGCTGAACGGCATCCGCATGTCGGAGGCGTACGCGTCCACGCTCGACATCAGTTTCGACGTGCGCGGCGGGCTGCTGATCCGGCAGATCCACCACTGGGCCGCGCTGATCTTCCTGGCGGCGATGCTGACGCACATGATGCGGCACTTCTTCACGGGTTCGTTCCGCAAACCCCGTGAGGTGAACTGGGTGTTCGGCTGGACGCTGCTGCTCCTCGGCATGTTCGAGGGCCTGTTCGGCTACTCGCTACCGGACGACCTGCTGTCCGGGACGGGACTGCGGTTCGTGGACGGCGTGCTGCTGTCGGTCCCGGTCGTCGGCACGTATCTGTCGTTCTTCCTGTTCGGCGGGGAGTTCCCCGGCCATGACATCGTGTCCCGCTTCTACTCGCTGCACGTCCTGCTGATCCCGGGGATCATGGCGGCGCTCGTCGTCGCGCATCTGATCCTGGTCGTGTACCACAAGCACACCCAGTTCGGGGGGCCGGGAAAGACCGAACGCAACGTAGTGGGGACCCCGTTCCTGCCGGTGTACCTGGCGAAGGCGGGCGGTTTCCTCTTCCTCGTGTCCGGCGTCATCACGCTGGTCGCGGCCGTCGCGACCGTCAACCCGGTCTGGGCATACGGTCCTTACCGCGCCGACCAGGTGTCGACGGGCGCCCAGCCGGACTGGTACCTGGGCTTCGCGGAGGGTCTGGTTCGTGTCATGCCGGGCTGGGAGATCGATGTCGCGGGGCACACTCTGGTGCTCGGTGTGCTCATCCCCGTCGTCGTCTTTCCGCTGCTCCTGGTCGCCATCGGCGTGTACCCGTTCGTGGAGGCCCGGTTCACGGGGGACCGGCGCGAGCACCATCTCCTGGACCGTCCGCGCAACCGGCCGGTGCGTACGGCGATCGGGGCGGCGTGGATCAGTGTGTATCTGATCCTGCTCGCGGGCGGCGGCAACGACATCGTGGCGACCCGCCTGCATCTGTCCATCAACAGCGTGACCTGGGCCGTGCGGGTCTCCCTGTTCGTCGTCCCGGTCCTCGTCTTCACGGTGACGCGCCGCCTCTGTCTGGGACTGCGGCAGCGCGACCGCGAACTGGTGGCGCACGGCCGTGCGACCGGCGTGATCACACGCCTGCCGCACGGCGAGTACGTCGAGGCGCACCGCCCGCTCGGCCCGGCCGAACTCCACACGCTGACCGAGCACGAGCATCGCGATCGCTCAGACCACCGGGACCTCCAGCCGGCTGATGCGCAGCCCGCCGTCGGCGGCTCCGGGGTGCCCGCTGGTCAGGAGGATCCGCAGCCGTGATCCGCGGGCCCGGTCGAAGGTGATCACGGTCGGGGCGTCGGACGCGGTGGCCCAGTCGACGGCCGTTCCCTTCACCGGCACGTAGCGCTCGCCGTCCCACACCGAGACCTCGGCCGAGGCGGGCAGGGCGTGCGTCGCGTCGACGGTGAAGGAGACCTCGACACGGTCGACGGCACGGGGGCGCGCCCAGGTGACCGAGACCCAGTCCTCGGCGCGGGCTCCGCTGAAGGCGGGCAGCAGAGCCGTGGCCGACTTGAAGAAGGCGTTGGACCAGCCGGTGGCCGCGTCACCGTCGAGCATGGCCGCCGGCAGGGAGTCCGGGCGCCCCGAGTAGCCGGCGTCCGCGAACGGGTAGGCGGGGGCGCCCGGTCCCGGGTCGGGTGCGAAGCGTGCGGCCGGGGTGGTCGCCTTCGTGCGCGCCGTGGTGGCGGGCACGGAGACGGTGGCGCTCCGCAGCCCCTCGGAGCGGGCCGTCACCCGCAGTGCTCCCGGGCGCGTGCCGCTGCGGACGATCGCGAGGGCCTTGCCGTGGAAGGCCGTCCGGGTGCTCGCCTGATAGCGCTCGGCGCTCTCCTCCTGGCCGTTGTCGAGACCGGCGAGCGAACCGCCGTGGGCCTCGAACGCGATCAGGTGCTGGGCGTCGGGCACGACCACGCCCCGGGCGTCGACCACCTCCGCCGTCACGAACACCAGTGAACGGCCGTCCGCGGGAAGGGACTTGCGGTCCGCGGTGAGGCGCACCCGGTGCGGCGGGCCGGCGGTGCGCAGCACGTCGGTGGCGACGGTCCGGCCGCCGCGGCGGGCCACCGCCTTCAACTCGCCGGGGGCGTACGGCACGTTCCAGGTGAGGTGGAGTCTGCCCGCGCTGCCGTTCGGACTGGTGTAGCTGCCCGGGTAGGGGCCGGAGGTGAACGTCTTGTCGTCGCCGGTCGCCTCGGTGGTCTCCAGGTACGTACGGCCGTCGACGGTCCGCTTCGTGTCGAACTTCCGTGTGCCGAGGGACTTTCCGTTGAGGAAGAGCTCCACGGTGTCGACGTTCGCGTACGCCCACACCTGGACCGTGTCGCCGATCTCGTGGTTCCAGGTCATGGGCACCAGATGGACCATGGGCTCGCTCACCCACTGGCTCCGGAACAGGTGGTACATGTCCTTGGGGAAGCCCGCGGTGTCGACGGCGCCGAAGAAGGACGCCTTGACCGGGAAGACGTCGTAGGGCGTCGGTTCGCCGATGTAGTCGATCCCCGACCAGAGGAACTGGCCCGCGAACCACTTCCGGTCCCGGTCCTTCTTGTGGCCGTACTCGCCGCTCATCGTCCAGGAGGCGAGGTTGTTGTCGTACGAGGAGGTCGCGCGCCGGCCCGGAGTGTGGTTCTCGCCGGTGTTGAGGTGCTCCGGCTCCTGGTAGGTGCCGCGCGTGGAGGTCTCGGAGGAGGACTCCGACTCGAAGAGGAAGAGGTGGGGGTAGGCGGCGTGCAGCGCGTCGACCGACTGGGCGGTGTTGTAGTTGAGGCCGAGCCCGTCGAGTTTGGCGAGCATGAGGTCGGCCGCGGAGCCCTTGGTGGGCGTGCGGCGGTACTTGTCGGAACCGATGACCAGGGGGCGGGTGTCGTCCGCGGCCCTGATGGCGCCGATGACACGGTCGGCCATGGCCAGTCCGGCGGTGGAGGTGGAGTCGGGGACCTCGTTGCCGATGGACCACAGGACCACGGCGGGCGAGTTGCGGGCCGCGAGGACCATCTCGGTGGCGTCCTTCTCGCACCACTCGTCGAAGAAGCGGCCGTAGTCGTACCGCGTCTTGCCGGTCCGCCAGCAGTCGAAGGCCTCCACCATCATCACGATGCCCAGCTCCTCGCAGACCTGGATCATCTGCGGCGAGGGCGGGTTGTGGGAGGTACGGAAGGCGTTGACGCCCATCGACTTCATGACGGTCATCTGCCGACGGACGGCGTCGATGCTGATCGCGGCGCCGAGGGCGCCCTGGTCGTGGTGGAGGTCGACGCCCTTGATCTTGGCGTGGGTGCCGTTGAGGTGGAAGCCCTCGTCCGGGTCGAAGCGGAACGAGCGGATACCGAAGGACGTGCGGCAGGTGTCGACGGTCGTGCCGCCGACGCGCAGTTCGGTCTCCAGGGTGTAGCGATGGCCGGGGGTCTCGAAGTCCCACAACCTCGGTCGCTCGACTATGAGTTCGTGGGTCTCGTCGGCGCGGTCCCCGACCGTCGCGGTGGTGGACGTGCGGGCCGCGGTTCGGCCGTCGGGGTCGAGGATCGTCGAGATCACCTGGACCTCGGCCGTGGCGCCTGTCTGGTTGACCACGCTCGTCCGGGCCCGGACGACCGCCCGTCGCGCGGTGATGTCCGGCGTCGTGACGTAGGTGCCCCAGCGCTCGATGTGCACCGGTTCGGTGACCACGAGACGGGCCTCGCGGTAGATGCCGCTGCCCGAGTACCAGCGACTGCTGGGGAGTTGGTTCTGGACCTTGACCGCGATGACGTTGGCGGTGCTGCCGTCCGTGTGCAGCAGGCCGGTGAGGTCGAGGGCGAACCCCGTGTATCCGTAGGGGTGGTGGCCGGCTTCGGTGCCGTTGCAGTAGACGTACGAGTCCATGTAGACGCCGTCGAACTCCACCGAGATCCGCTTGCCGGCGAGGGCGGGCGGCAGGGTGAAGGCGATGCGGTACCAGCCGAGGCCGCCCGGGAAGAACCCGGTGCCGCTGGTGGTGCCGTGCTCCGTGGTGGGGGTCTGCTCGATGCTCCAGTCGTGCGGGACGGCCACCTCGCGCCAGGCCGAGTCGTCGTGACCGGGCTGTGCCGCGCCCTCGTACGCCCCGGTCGGGTCGGTGATCCCACCCGGATCGACCAGGGCGAAGCGCCAACCGTCGCGGAGTTCGACGATACTGCGGCCCGCCGCGTGCCCGGACGAGGCCGCCCGGGCGTCGGCGGCACCCACGAACGCTCCGGCCGTGGGTGCGGCGGTTCCTGCGATCAATACCGATCTCCGAGTGACCGTCAAGGCGGCTCTCCCTCATCAGGACCCATAACTCATCACAACTGATCGTGAACAAACAGATTCTGACGTGCTGACACATGGGGCCGTCAAGGGGCGGGCACCCACTTCCGCTCCGGGGGCCACATCTGCCGGAATACGTCGCGCCGATGCGCTCCCGGGCGGCTCGTGTGCGGGGTGCGCGACGCGCCCGCGCACTAGGCTGAGACCCCAGTGACGCGTGTTCACCGCGAGTGACGGTAAGGGAGTGGCGACGATGCCCCCGGTCCACCCCCTCGACGAGGCCGCCACGGCGCGGGCGGTGATCGACGCCGACGGCACCCTGCTCCGGTGGAGCGAGGGGGCCCGCCGTCTGCTGGGCCACGCTCCGGAAGACGTCGAGGGCCGCCCCGCCTCCGGCCTGCTCGCCGACCGCGCGGACCTGCCGAACGAACCGCCCGGCAGCCGCTGGAACGGCACCGTCGCCCTGCGCCACCGCGACGGCCACGCCCTCCCCGTATGGCTGCTGGCCCACCGCCGACAGTCGCCGGACGGCGGCCCGGTCAGCTGGCTGGTGGTCACACCACTGGAATCCCGGGGCCCGCGCGAGCCCGGAGACCCGCTGACCGAGGCGATGCCGCTGCAGTCCCCGTGCCCCGTCGCGGTCTACGACGAGCGGCTGCGCCTGTTCGCGGTGAACGACGCCATGGCCGACCTCATCGGCCTCCCCGAAGCCCGCATCCAGGGCCTGCGGATGTCCGAGATCGGCGGCAAGGAGGAGAGCGAGCGCCTGGAGACCCAGCTGCGCGACGTCCTCGTCTCCGGAGTCGGACGCGACGTCGAGACGTACCTGCGAGCGGGCGGCGAGTACCGCGCGCACGCCTGGCTGGCCCGGATCGCCCCGCTGACCGGCGCCGACGGCAAGGTCGTGGGGGTGTGTCTGTCCGCGCACGACTTCAGCGAGCACTACCTCGCCCGGGAACGCCTGCAACTGGTCAACGAGGCCGGCCTGCGCATCGGCACCTCCCTCGACGTCACCCGAACAGCGCAGGAACTCGCCGACGTCTGCGTACCCGCGCTGGCCGACTTCGTCAGCGTCGACCTGCTGGACCCGCCGGAGCACGGGGGCGAACCCCCGGTCGGGCCGCCGCTCACGCCGGTCGCACTGCGCCGCGCCGCTCACCGCTCGGTGCACCCCGGCTCCCCCGAGGCCGTGCTCAAGCCCGGCCAGGTGGACGTCTACCCCGCCGCCTCACCGCAGGCCGACTCGCTGGCGGCCGGCCGGACGATCGTGGCGCCCGATGGCGCCACCACCCTGACGCAGTGGCTCTCCTGGGACGCGCTGCGGCGCGAACGTGCCGCGGAGTACGGGTTCCACGCCCTCATGTGCGTACCGATCACGGCCCGGGGCCAGACCCTCGGAGTCGCCGTCCTCGCCCGCTCCCGGCGCCCCGACCCCTTCACCGCCGACGACGTGCTGCTCGCCGAGGAGGTGACGGCCAGGGCCGCTGTCTGCATCGACAACGCCCGGCGCTACTCCCGCGAGCGCGAGACCGCGCTCTCCCTGCAACGCAGCCTGCTGCCCCGGACACTGCCGCGCACGGCCGCCCTGGAGGCCGCCTCCCGTTATCTTCCCGCCGCACGGGCCGGGGTGGGCGGCGACTGGTTCGACGTGATCCCGCTGTCCGGGATGCGGGTGGCCGTGGTCGTCGGTGACGTCGTCGGACACGGCGTCCAGGCGTCCGCGACCATGGGCCGGCTGCGCACGGCCGTCCGGACACTCGCCGACATCGACCTCGCCCCGGACGAACTGCTCACCCACCTGGACGACCTCGTCGTACGGCTGTCCGCGGAGGACGGCTCGGAGGACACCACGGGCGAAGTCGGCGCGACCTGCCTCTACGCGGTGTACGACCCGGTCACACGGCGCTGCACGCTCGCGCGGGCCGGCCATCCACCGCCCGTCATGCTTCCGCCGGGCGGCTCTGCCCGGCAGATCGACCTTCCCGCGGGACCACCGCTCGGGCTGGGCGGGCTGCCCTTCGAGTCCGTCGAACTCGCCCTGCCCGAGGGTACGGTGCTCGCCCTCTACACCGACGGACTGGTGGAGAGCCGCGAACGCGACGCCGACATCAACCGCGACCTGCTGTGCGACGCGCTGGAGCGCTCGGCGGACTCGCTGGACGGGGCCTGTCACGCGATCCTCCAGGCCCTGCTGCCCGCCGGTGGCGCCCCGGACGACGTGGCCCTGCTGCTCGCCCGGACCCACGGGCTGCCGTCCTCGCAGGTGGCGACCTGGAACATTCCCGCCGACCCGGCCCTGGTGGCGCCGATCCGCGGCCAGGTCGTGGAGCAGCTCGACCGCTGGGAACTCAGCCAGGCGACGTTCACGGTGGAACTCGTGGTGAGCGAGCTGGTCACCAACGCGATCCGGTACGGCGAGTCGCCCATCAGGCTGCGGCTCATCCACGACGCGGACACGTTGATCTGCGAGGTCTCCGACAGCAGCCACACCGCGCCGCATCTGCGCCGGGCCAGGACCTTCGACGAGGGCGGGCGCGGCCTGCTGCTGGTCGCCCAGCTCACCCAGCGCTGGGGCAGCAGGCACACGACCGACGGAAAGACGATCTGGGCGGAGCTGAGCCTCGTCCCGGAGGTCTGAAAGGCCCCGGAGGCCTCAAACGGCCCCGGCGGTCCGACCGCCGCCGGAGGCGCGACGCGTTCCCGTTCCCGGAGGTCTGACCGCGTCCCGTCGGGGCAGGTGGTGCGGCATCTGATGTGATGGACGGGCACCCGACCGTGCCCTGGAGGACCGAACCCTGAACACCCCGTTCGCCGAAACACTGTCCGTCGTGCTGCTCGCCGCCGTGCTCGTCTGCGCGGTGGTACGGCCGTTCGGCTGGCCCGAGGCGGTCGTCGCGGTCCCGGCCGCTCTGCTGGTGATGGCCACCGGCGCGATCTCCTGGGAGCACGCCCGCGAGGAGGCCGCGCACCTCGGGCCGGTGATCGGCTTCCTGGCGGCCGTACTGGTGCTCGCCCGGTTCTGTGACGACGAAGGCCTCTTCCACGCGTGCGGCGCCTGGATGGCGCGCTGGGCCGCCGGTCGGCCCCGGCGCCTGCTCACCGCCGTCTTCGCGCTCGCCTCCGCGATCACCGCGGTGCTCAGCCTCGACGCCACCATCGTGCTGCTCACGCCCGTCGTCTTCGCCACCGCGGCCCGGATGGGCGCCCGCCCCAAACCGCACGTCTACGCCTGCACGCACCTGTCGAACACGGCCTCGCTGCTGCTCCCCGTCTCCAACCTCACCAACCTGCTGGCGTTCACCGCGAGCGGGCTGAGCTTCACCCGGTTCGCCGCGCTGATGGTCCTTCCGTGGCTGGTCGCGATCGGCGCCGAGTACGTGGTCTTCCGGCGCTTCTTCGCCCGCGACCTGGCCGCCGCCGCTCCGCAGCCCACCCTCGACGAGCCGCCGGAGCTGCCGCTGTTCGCACTGGTCACGGTGGGATGCACGCTGGCCGGTTTCGTCGTCGCCTCCGCGGTCGGGATCGATCCGGCGTGGTCGGCGGCGGCCGGGGCGCTGGTGCTCGCCGTCCGGGCCATGGTGCGTGGGCGCGCCACCGTGCTCACCGTGGTCCGGGCCACCGCTCCGGCCTTCCTGGCCTTCGTCCTCGCCCTGGGCGTCGTCGTCCGCGCGGTGGTCGACAACGGACTCTCCGACGCCCTCGGCCGGATCCTGCCGGACGGCAGCGGGCTGCCCGCGCTGCTCGGGATCGCGGCGCTCGCCGCCGTGCTGGCCAATCTGATCAACAACCTGCCCGCGGTCCTGGTGCTGCTGCCGCTCGCCGCCACGTCCGGCTCCGGCGCGGTGCTGGCCGTCCTGCTCGGCGTCAACATCGGCCCCAACCTCACCTACGCCGGTTCCCTGGCGACCCTGCTGTGGCGGCGTATCGTCCACCAGCACGAACACGGCGTAGACCTCAAGGAGTTCACCCGGCTCGGCCTGATCGCCGTGCCGGCCGCGCTGGTCCCCGCCGTACTGGCACTGTGGACCTCGCTCCACGTCATCGGAGGCTGAACGGAGGACGTTGCCCATGCGGGTGATCGCCTGGCTCGTCGAAGGAACCTGGCCGGCATGTGTGGACGCGGTGCGCGAGCACGCGCCGCGGGCGACGGAGGTCGTGCTGCTGCACGTCAGCGAGCCGGGGGTGCCCGGTCTCGCGCACGGCGCCTTCGCCGGACTGCTCGGCCGCGGGCACCGGGAGCGCGACCCCGAGGTTCTGCTGGAAGATCTCGGTGCCTCCTCCGCCGTACGGCTGCTCGACGCGGCGGCCGAGCGCCTGGGCCGCCCGTGCGACCGTCTGGAGCGCGCCGGCCGTGCCGAACGGGAGGTGGTCGCCGCCTCCGACGGCGCCGATCTGCTCGTGTTCGCCCGTGACGGCGACCGGGCCCGCCTGGGCCCGCACAGTCTGGGCCCGGCCGGACGGTTCGTCGTCGACCACGCGCCCTGTCCGGTCCTGCTGGTCTGGCCGGAGCCGGCGCCGGACGTCACGACCTTGCCGCCGCCTCCCCCGCACCACCCTTAGGGCCTGTCGTTCGGGTCAGGTCGCGGGTCGACCGGGCACCGCGCTCCGGCGCCGTCCGGTCCGAAGGACAGGCCATGGCCGTACCACGGCGGTAGGCCCCCGGCGAGGTCCCGTAGCGCTGCCGGAAGGCCCGGTGGAAGTGCGGGGCGCTGGAGAATCCGGAGACCGCGGCCACCCGTTCCACCGGAAGCCCGGTGGCCTCCAGAAGCCGGGCCGCGTGCAGCAGCCGGGCCTCGCGCAGCGCCCGCATCGGGGAGCGGCCGAGCTGTTCGGTGAAGAGATGCGCGAATCGCGACGGCGAGAGCGCGACCGCCCCGGCCAGCGAGCGGACGGTGTGCGCGGCGGCCGGGTCGGCGGCGATCAGCGCCTCCGCCCGCAGCACACGGGCGTCCACCCCGGGCCTGTCGCCCTCCGCGCGGGCGGTGCCGAGCAGCACGATCTCCTCCAGCGAGCACAGGGCCAGTTCCCTGGCCGCGGTGCCGTGCGCGACCGCGACCGCGCCGTCGGCCGGTTCCGCACCGTCGGCCGGTTCCGCGCCGTCGGGCGGTTCGCCGTCCCCCGTCCAGCGGGCGTCGGCGAGCATCCGCCGGAACGCCGACCCGATACGTTCCCGGCTCCGGGCGGCCCGCACGGCGTACACCCCGTCAGCGAGGGCGTACGGCCGCAGCCACCGGTCCCAGGACGGCCTGGCCCGGCAGTGGGTCCACCAGAACGCCCAGTGGTCGGCGCCCGGTTCGACGCCGTAGCGGTGCGGTACGCCGGGTCCCAGAACCACCAGGTCGCCCGCGCCGGCCGTCGTCCGGGCCACGCCCTGCCGAAGGCTGCCCCGTCCGGCCGTGGTCCAGGTGAACAGCCAGCTGTCACTGCCGTGCGGCCGGTGGACCCGGTATCCCTCCCGCTGGTCGTAGCGCCCGATCGTCACCAGGTCCGGCGGCGGGGACGGGACAGCAGGCTCGGGCAGGACGTCAGCACGCACAGGCATCCTCCCGGAAGGGTCACCGTCCTAGCGTGAGGCACCTCGCACCCCGAACGGAAGGGACGGTCGGATGACGGTCACGGACAGGAACGGGCGGCACCCGCGCACCTGGGAGGACGCGTTCGCGGAGAACGGCTTCGTGGTGGTCCGCGGGCTGTTCACCGGTGCCGAGATCGACGCGCTGTGCGCGGAGTTCGCGGCGCTGCACGCCGCCGGGCCGGTGCCGGGGCACTTCGAGCCCCGCGCGACGAGGCCCGGCGGCACGGCCGATCCGCTGCACGGCCACCCCCGGGTGATGCATCCGCACCGCATCAACGCGCTGTCCCGGCGCACGCTGCTCGATCCCCGGCTGCGGGAGATCCTCGAAGTCCTGTCGGGCGAGGAGGTCCTGGCCGCGCAGAGCATGTTCTACTTCAAGCCGCCCGGCGCCCGTGGCCAGGCGCTGCACCAGGACAACTTCTATCTGCGGGTGGAGCCGGGCACCTGCGTGGCCGCCTGGATCGCCTGCGACACGATCGACCGGGGCAACGGCGGCCTGGAGGTCGTGCCGGGCACCCATCGCATGGACCTGTTCTGCCCTCAGGAGGCGGACGAGGAGCTGTCCTTCGTCCGCGAGTACGTGCCACCGCCGCCCGGTCTGGTGGCCGTGCCGGTCGACATGGCACCGGGTGACGTGCTGTTCTTCAACGGCAGCCTGGTGCACGGCTCGGGCCCCAACCGCAGCGCCGACCGCTTCCGCCGCTGCTTCATCGGCCACTACGTCGGGCGGTCTACGGCCCGCATCGGCGTCCACTACCGCACCCTGACGATGAGCGGCGAGCCGGTCGCCCTGCCCGAGAGCGAGGGCGCCGGCCCGTGCGGCGAGGAGTTCGCCGCCGCGTCCCCCCACTGACCTCACTCCTCCGGTTCGGGCAGCGCGTACCGGAAGGGGACCGAGGCGGGATCGGTGAGCGCTTCGGCGGCGAAGGCGAGGACCGCGGCCGCGACCGCGCCGGGGCTCTCCAGGAGCATCGCGTGCGTGCCGTCGATCCCGACGACGCGCACGTGGGGGCGCTGTGCGGCCAGTGCCGTGAGATCCCTGGCGAGCCCCATCCCGTAGGCCCTCATCAGGTCGTCGAACCACTCCTTGCCAGGCACCGGGGGCGTCGGGCGGAGCGCGCGCCCCAGCAGCAGCGGGCGGTCCATCCGCGCGAAGAGGGCGAACAGGTCGAGCGAGTCGATCGCCGCCAGCATCTCGAGCGCGTGCTCGCGCCGCGGCCTCAACTCCAGCCGCCCGTCCGGTGTGTGACGCACGGACCTCAGCAGTGCCGTCTCCAACAGCTCATAGGGAACGCCGAGTTGTCCGGACAGGGCGCGCTGCTGGGCGAGCAGGGTCTGCAGGCCGTCGACGGGCAGCGGGCCGCCCGGCAGCCCGGCCGTCGCCGACTTCCTCACCTGGACGAGACGTTCGTCGACATAGGCCGGGTCGAGGCCCACGTACTGGTCGGGGCGGCCCCACCCGTATCCGTCCAGGTTCGCCGCGCCGGGCGTGACCTCCGGGTGGTCCAGCGCGTACCGCACCGCGATCACCCCGCCGAGTGAGTGTCCGACCGGGAGCGCGCCGGGCAGGCCGTACTCCTCCAGGACCCCCTCGATGTCCTCGATCACCCGGGGCAGGGTCCAGGTCCCGGAAGGCGAGAGACCGTGTCCGCGCAGGTCGACGGCGAGCACCCGGTGCCGGGGTGTCAGGAGAGGGGCGACGGCGGCCCAGTCGGCCAGCGTGCGCCCGGCTCCGTGCAGCAGGAGCAGCGGCGGGCCGTCGCCTCCGTGGTCGTGGACGGCCAGTGCGATACGGTCTCCGGTCATGTCCTGACCATAGGGCCCGGGTCGGGGCTGCTCCCGGAGGACATCGTGTGTCGGTGGCCGTCCCGCAGCCCTCCCGTGCCGGCGTGGCCTTGACGGGGGCGGCGTCGAAGCGCTTTGATCCTGGCGTGCCGTGGCGCGTGCAGCCGGGCACCCAGAGGTGCGCCCAGCCGGTAACGGACACGGTTCAAGTCCGGCCAAAGTCGCCAGGATCGCGGGAAGCGTCCGAGGCGGGGTCGTACTCGCGATTGATGGAGCGGACATGCCCGTCAAACGTGTTCTCCGCGTCGCCGGTCCGGGGGCAGCCGCTGCCCTGATGGCGCTCGCGACACTGGTGAGCTGTGCTTCCGGACCGGCGAAGAGCACTCCGCCCCGAAAGCACGGGACCTCGGGACCGAGCCCGCGAACCGTACGGCTCCCCCCGCTCCACGCCGGTTTCGACTACCAGATCGGCGGCGCCTACCGGCCGCCGTCGGGTGTCCGCATCGTCAGCCGCGACCGTACGGCGACGCCCGCGCCCGGCCTCTACAACATCTGTTACGTCAACGCCTTCCAGGTCCAGCCGGGCGAGGAGCGGCAGTGGCCCGCCGACCTGCTGCTGCGGGACGCGTACGGCAAGGTGGTCGTCGACCGCGACTGGGACGAGGCGCTGCTCGACATCGGTACGCCGGACAAGCGCGAGCGGGTGGCCGCGCGGGTCGGCCGGTGGATCGACGGCTGCGCGGACAAGGGCTTCGACGCGGTGGAGCCGGACAACTACGACAGCTACACCCGGTCGCGGCATCTGCTGGGCGCCGACGACGCCACCGCGTTCATCACGCTGCTCTCCGCCCGCGCGCACGCCCGCCACCTGGCCATCGGGCAGAAGAACACCGCGGAACTGGCCGGCCTGAGGGCACGGACCGGCCTCGACTTCGCGGTGGCGGAGGAGTGCGGCGAGTACGACGAGTGCGGGACGTACGCGACGGCGTTCCACGACCGGGTCGTCGTCATCGAGTACACCGACAGCGGGCTGCGCAAGGCCCGCGCGCGGTACGGGAAAAGGCTGAGCATCGTGCGCCGGGACGTGGACGTCTCGACACCGGGCAGCGCGGACTACGTCCGCCGGACGCACTGACGGGAGGCCCTGATGACCTCCTCGATCGCACGTCGCCGCCTGCTGGCCGGCGCGGCCGCCGCCCCGTTCCTCGCCGCCTGCGGCGGTGGCGCCTCCGACGGCGTCGGCGCCGACGGCACCGTGACCGTCGAGCTGTGGCACGGGCAGAGCGACACGGGCAGGAAGGCCGTGGAGGCGCTCGTCGCCGAGTTCAACCGCACCCATCCGCGTATCCGCGTCGACAGCGCGGGCGGCGGGGTGCTGTCCGACGCGATGCTCCAGAAGGTGACGGCCGCGCTCGCCTCGGGCTCCTATCCCGACATCGCGTACATCTTCGGCTCGGACCTGGCCAGCATCGCGCGCAGTCCCCGCGTCGTCGACCTGACGTCCGCGCTGCACGCGGGCCCCACGCCGTGGCGGTCTCTCTGGGCCCCGGTGCGGGAGGGAGTCACCGTCAACGGCAGGGTGCGGGCCGCCCCGGCGCTGCTCGACTCCCTGGCCGTCGTCTACAACAGGAAGCTGTTCCGGCAGGCCGGGGTGGACTTCCCGCGGGCCGGCTGGACCTGGGACGAGTTCACCGACACGGCACGGAGACTGACCGAGCCCGGCCGCGGGGTCTTCGGTACGGGCTGGCCCGGGACCGGCGACGAGGACACGGTGTGGCGTCTGTGGCCGATGATCTGGGACCTGGGCGGTGACGTCGTGGCCGCCGACGGCAAGCACATCGGCTTCGCCGACCAGGGCGTACGGGCCCTGGAGACCCTCGCCGGGCTGAGCCGCGACAAGAGCGTGTACGTCGATCCGAAGCCCGGCGGCGAGCAGATGTACCAGGTCTTCATGGCCGGCCGGATGGCCATGGTGGGGACCGGGCCCTGGCAGCTCCCGGACATCATCGGCGCCGGGGTCGACTACGACGTCGTGCCGCTGCCGACCTACAGCGGACGGCCGGTCACCATCTCGGGCCCGGACACCTGGACGGTGTTGGACAACGGCTCGGCCCGTTCACGGGCGGCCGTCGAGTTCGTGCGCTGGATGATGCGCCCCGCCCAGGACGCCCGCTGGGACATCTCGGCGGGCAGCCTTCCGCTGAGCTCGGCCACCGCCGCCCGGCCGGAGTGGCGCCGGCACTCCCAACAGACCAGAGGCCTCGACGTGTTCACCGAGGCGCTGGGCTCCGCCCGGGTGCGCCCGGTCCACGCGGCCTATCCGCAGATCTCCCAGGCACTCGGCGAGGCGATCGTCTCGGTGCTGCTCGGCAAGGACTCCCCCGCCGGCGCCCTGCGCCGGTGCGCGGAACGGTCCGACGCCGCCCTGCTCATCCCCCGGTGACCCGGGCCGGGCATCCGAGAACCTCCGGCATCCACCGACGCGTTCCCCCCGTTCCTCGAATTCCCCCCGTTCCCTGAATTCCGCCCGTTCCCTGAATTCCCCGCGCTCCCCGTGTTCCGCCGTCCGTGTCCAGGTGACTCTCAGGTGACTTCCAGGTGAGGGAGGCCGTCTTGTCCACTCTGCCCCGCGCCATCACGCTCGCCCCGCAGGCCGCGGTGCCCCCGGCCGCCGCACGGCGCGCCGCACGCCGTCGCGCCCGCCGTGAAACGGCCACCGCCTGGGGGTTCATCGGCCCCTCGGTCGTCGTGATCCTCGGCCTCGGCATCGTCCCCGTCCTGTGGTCGCTGCTGCTGTCCTTCCGGGCCGACGACCTGGTCACGCCGGGCCGCTGGGTCGGCCTCGACAACTACCGGGCCCTGGCCGAGGACCCCGGTTTCCATACGGCCGTGAGCAACACCCTGCTGTACACGGCCCTCTACGTGCCGCTCAGTCTGGTCGGCGGCCTCGCGCTCGCCCTGGCCCTGAACCGTCGGCTGCGGCTCATCGGCCTGTACCGGACGCTCGTCTTCATCCCGTTCGTGGTGTCGGCGACGGCCCAGGGCGTCCTGTTCTCGTTCATCCTCGACCCGGAGTTCGGGGTCGCCAACTCACTCCTGCACCAGCTCGGCATCTCGCCGCAGGGCTTCCTCTCCGACCCCGACCAGGCGATCTACCTGCTGGTCCTCATCTCGCTGTGGAGTGGCGTCGGCTTCTGCGTCGTCGTCTACCTGGCCGCGCTCCAGGACGTGCCGCCCGAACTCGTCGAGTCCGCCCGCATCGACGGTGCGGGCCGCGCGCTGATCCTGCGTCACATCGTGCTGCCGACCCTCACACCGGTCACCGTGTTCCTGCTCCTGTGGCAGGTGATCACGGCGCTCCAGGTCTTCGACCTGATCTATGTGACGACCAAAGGCGGACCCCTCGGCTCGACCACGGTCGTCGTCTACTTCGTCTGGCAGCAGGCCTTCCAGACGTTCACGGCCGGATACGGGGCCGCGGCGGCGTACGTCCTGGCGGCGGCCCTGATGGTGGTGGGCGCGGCGCTGCGGGTCGTACGGCGCCGCCAGAACCGTACGGAAGGAGTCGTCCGATGAGGACGCCGAAGGTGAGCGGCTGGCATCTGCTGCTGGCGCCGCTGGCCCTGTGCTTCGCGCTGCCGCTGGTGTGGCTGGTGCTCAGTTCCGTGATGACCAACGCGGAGATCAACCGGTTCCCGCCCGCGCTGTGGCCGAAGGGCATCGACCTGGGCGGATACCGGTACGTGCTCGGAAACGCGCTGTTCCCACGGTGGTTCGCCAACTCCTTCCTGGTCGCATCGGTCGCGGTGGGATCGAATCTGCTGTTCGGGGCGCTGGGCGGCTACGCGTTCGCGCGGATGCGGTTCGCCGGGTCGCGGCTGCTGCTCGGGCTGATGCTGGCGACCATGGTGATCCCGTTCCAGCTCACCATGATCCCCACCTTCCTGGTGATGAAGGAGCTGGGTCTGATCGACACGCTCGGCGCGCTGATCGTGCCGTCGCTGGTCACCCCGTTCGCGGTCTTCCTGTTCCGGCAGTTCTTCCTCTCGCTGCCGCGGGAGATGGAGGAGGCCGCCTGGATCGACGGGTGTTCACGGCTGCGGGTCCTCTTCTCGATCGTGCTGCCGCTGGCCCGCCCCGCGCTGGCCACGGTCGCGGTGCTGACGTTCCTGTCGACCTGGAACGACCTGTCGTGGCCGCTGATCGCGCTCAACCACGACACGCGGTACACGCTCCAGTTGGGGCTGACGACTTTCCAGGGACAGCACCACACCCGGTGGTCGGCGGTGATGGCGGGGAACGTGATCACCGTGCTGCCGGTGCTGGTGGCGTTCCTGCTGGCGCAGAAGACGTTCGTGCAGTCGCTCACGTCGAGCGGTCTGAAGGGGTGACGGCGGTGCGGGATTTCGACCTTGTGGTGATCGGCGACGCGAATCCGGATGTGGTGGCCGGTCCGCTGTCCGGTCCCCTTTCCTTCGGGCAGCGTGAACAGCTCGTCGCTCACGCCGGGTTGGTGCTCGGCGGATCCGCGGCGATCATGGCGTGCGGGGCCGCCCGGCTGGGGCTGCGGGTCGCCTTCGCGGGCCGGGTCGGCGCCGATCCCGCGGGCGTGTTCGTGCGTGACGCGCTGGCGGGACGAGGGGTCGACGTGAGTTTCCTGGTCACCGATCCCGAACTGGCCACGCCCCTCACGGTCGTGGTCACCACCGAGGACGGTGACCGGGCCATCCTCACCGCGCCGGGCTGTCTGACGGCGACCGACGCCGAGGACGTCCCGCGGGAGTTGCTGGCCGCCACCCGTCACGTACACGCGGCGTCGTTCTTTCTGATGCCCCGTCTGGCGTGCTCCCTCGCCGCGGTGTTCGCGCGGGCCCGCGCCCTGGGGGCGACGACCTCGCTCGACACCAACGACGACCCGGCCGGACGCTGGGACCGCGGCCTCCTCGATCCGGTCCTGGCGGTCACCGACTTCCTGCTGCCGAACGCGGCCGAGGCACGCGCCCTCGGTCTGCACCCCGCCACGGGTGCGGGGCCGTACCCCCGACCGCCACGGGGAGAGGGCGTGAGCGGCGACGAGGTGGCCGCGCCCCCGCGACAACCGCCGACCGTCGTCATCAAGGACGGCGGGAACGGCGCCCTCGCCCTGCGCGGGACACGACTGCTGCGCGCGCCCGCCGTGCCCGTCGAACCCGTCGACACCGTGGGCGCCGGCGACAGCTTCGACGCCGGATTCGTCGCCGCGACCCTGCGCGGGCTGGACCTCGCGCCGGCCATGGCCCTCGCCGTGGCCTGCGGTTCGCTCTCCACCCGCGGCCACGGCGGTACCGCGGCACAGCCCACGTGGGACGAGGCCCGCGCCGCCACCTCGGACAACTCGGAAAGAGGGATTCACTGATGTACGACGTCACCGCCGCGAAGATCGCCTTCATCGGGGCCGGGAGCGTGGTGTTCACCCAAGGACTGCTCGCGGACCTCTTCGCCTTCCCCGAACTGGCCCACGCCCGGATCGCGTTGCACGACATCGACCCGGAGCGGCTCGCGACGGCGGAGGGCGCGGCCCTGCGCATCGCCGCCGCCCGTGGGGCCAAGCCGGTGATCACCGCGCACCTGGACCGGCGGGCGGCCCTGGCCGACGCGGACTTCGTCATCAACATCATCCAGGTCGGCATGAACGAGGCGACACGCGTCGACTTCGAGATCCCGGCCCGCCACGGCCTGCGCCAGACCATCGGCGACACGCTCGGCATCGGCGGTATCTTCCGCGCCCTGCGCACCTTCCCGGTCCTGCGCGCGCTGGCCGGGGACATGGCCGAACTGTGCCCGGACGCCATGCTCCTGAACTACACCAACCCCATGGCGATGAACGTCCTCTACCTCAGCCGCATCGCCCCGGACCTGCGCGTGACGGGCCTGTGCCACTCGGTGCACTGGACGATGCACGACCTCGCCGCGCTGGTCGGCGTGCCCTTCGAGGAGGTGTCCTATCTGGCGGCCGGGGTCAACCACCAGGCCTGGGTGCTGCGCTTCGAACGCGCCGGCCAGGACCTCCACCCGTTGCTGGACGAGGCGATCGCCAAGGATCCCGGGCTGCTGCGCCGGGTCCGCGTCGACATGTACCGCAGGCTGGGCCACTACCCCACCGAGACCAGCGAGCACTCCTCGGAGTACGTGCCCTGGTATCTCCACCACGACAGCGAGATCGAACGCCTCCGGCTGCCGGTGGGCGCCTATCTGAAGATCATCGAGGAGAACACGGCGAGCTACGAGCAGACCCGCGACGCCCTGGCCAGGGACGCGCCGCTGCCCGTCGAGGGCACCCTGGAGTACGCCCCGCAGATCATCCACAGCACCCTCACCGGCACCCCGCGCACGATCTACGGGAACGTCCCCAACCGCGGCCTGATCGACAACCTGCCCGCCGACTCCGTGGTAGAAGTCCCCTGTCTGACCGACGCGCTGGGCGTCCAGCCGACCCGCGTCGGCTCGCTACCGCCGCAGTGCGCGGCCCTCAACAGTGCCTACGTCGCCGTCAACGACCTGGTCGTGCGGGCCGCCACCGACGACGACCCCCGCCACATCCGGCACGCCGCCATGGCCGACCCCGCCACGGCCGCCGCGCTGCCCGTCGAACGGATCTGGGACCTGTGCGACGACCTCGTACGCGCCCACGGCGCCCTGCTCCAGCCGGAACTGCGGGCCGAGCTCGGCCACTGAGCACGCGCCCGGCCGCCCTTCCGCCGCACCCGGACGGCCCGTGAGGCGCACCCGCGCCGAACCCGGGCCGTGTCGGATGAGCGGCGGGCCACCGACGGGCGTATCAAGAGGCATGTCGACCTCCATGGCGGACAGGCGGGAAAGCCGCCTGCCGACGAGCACCACCGAGCCGCCGCGACGATACGCACGACTGCGGCGGCACCGGCGGTGGCTGCTCGCGCTCGCCGTGGCCGCCCTGCTGGCGCAGATGGCGGTGGCGATGGTCACGGCCGCCGCGCGGCAGACACCGACGATCGACGAGCCGGTGTACGTGGGCACGGCGGTGGTCTACACACGGGAACACAGCCTGCGCTACAACCCGGAGCATCCGCCGCTGGGCAAACTGATCATCGGCGCCGGGCTGGTGTTCGCCCACCCCCACCTCGATGCCCACGCCGCCGACGATCAGACGGCGCTCGGACGGCGGCTGCTGTACGAGTCGGGCAACGATCCCTGGCGGGTGATGTTCTGGGCGAGGCTGCCGGTGATCGTGCTGACGCTGCTGTTCGGCCTGGCCGTTCTCGCGTTCGCCCGTGAACTCGTCGGTGCCGTGGGCGGGTTGGTGGCGCTCGCCCTGTACACGTTGTCTCCCGACGTCATCGCGAACGGGTCGCTGGCCACCCTCGACGTACCGGCGGCGGGATTCGTGCTGACGTCGGCCTGGCTGGTGTGGCGGGCGCGGCGCGGGCGGCCGCTGCCGCACCTCGCGCTCGCGGGGGTGGCGCTCGGCGCGGCGCTCGCCACGAAGATGAGCACCTTGCCCGCCGCCCCGGTGCTGCTGCTTCTGGCGGTCCTCTCCTTCCGGCACGCGCGCCGTGTCCCCGGCACGGGCCCGCACGCCCAGCGGCGGCTCGTGGCGCGGAGCGTGGCGGTGGCGGCCGGCATGGTGTTGCTGGCCCTCGCCGTGGTGTGGGCCGGCTACCTCGTCGTCGACCCGCGACTGCGCTGGGCCACGCCCGCGGACGTGCCGGCCGTGCACGGTCTGCGCGGGCTCGCCCTGCACTGGCTGCCCGTCCCCCGGCCGTACCGCGACGGGATGCGCGTCCAGTTCGGGTTCGAGGACGCGACGTGGGGCGGTTTCCTCTTCGGCAGGGTGTACCGCGGCGCGCTCTGGTACTACCTGCCGGCGGCGCTGCTGGTGAAGACTCCGCTCGGCATGCTCGTGCTCTGGATGACCGGCGCGGCGGCCATGGTCCGCGTCCCCCGGCTGCGCGCCGCCGCCCCGTACGTCCTCCTCCCTCCGGCCGTCCTGCTCGCCGTGGCCATGACAGGATCCCGCGATCTGGGGGTCCGGTACGCCCTGTTCGTTCCGGTGTTCCTGGCGGTCGCGGCGGCAGGGGTCCTCGCGCTGCGGCCCCGCCGGACCCCTCTCGCCGCCGCGGCGCTGGTGCTGTTCGTCGCGGTCAGCTCGCTGCGCGCGTTCCCGTACTACCTGCCGTACTCGAACGAGGCGTTCGGCGGACCGTCGAAGACCCGTCTGCGGCTGCACGACTCGAACGTCGACTGGGGGCAGGACCTGGGACGGCTCGCCGACCGGCTGGCCGAGCGGTATCCGCGCGAGCGGGTCTGGCTGGTCTACAAGGGCAGCGGCGTGCCCTCCGCGTACGGGATCGAGGCGGCCGATCCGCGCAAGGCGCCGCCGGGCGAGGTGCACGGCCTGCTCGTCGTCTCGGACTCCTCGGTCGCGAAGGCGGACGGCCGCCTGGCGGCACTGCTCGACGGCAGTACGCCCGTGGACGACGTCGGCCACTCGATCACGATCTTCCGGAGGCCTTAGGCGACGGACCGGCCCGTCACACCGTCCGCCCTCAGGTTCGGGCGGCGAGCAGGTCGAGCACCCGATCCCAGCGGAACTCCGCACGCCGTCCGTCCGCATCCGGCTCCCCCGAGTACCGGTCCCCGAAACGGACGCCCATGCCGCGCAGCCGGTCGAGGCTCGCGCGGTACGCGGGGTGAGCCGCCAGCGCGTCGCTCACACAGGGCAGTACGGCGATCGGGACGCCGAGACCGTACGCCTCGCACAGGGTGCCCAGGGCGAGGGTGTCGGATATGCCGGCCGCCCACTTGTTCACGGTGTTGAAGGTGGCCGGAGCGAGGGCCACCGCGTCGGGGGCCGGGAAGGGGCGCGCCTCGCCCGGGGCCCGCCACGCGGACCGGATCGGGCGGCCGGTCCGCGCCCCGACGGCCTCCGCGTCGAAGAACCCGAGCCCCTGCGGGGTGGCGATGACGCCGACCTCCCAGCCCCGCTCCTGTGCGGCGGCGATCAGCCTGCCGACGTCCTGCGCGATGCCCGCCGCGCAGACGACGACGTAGAGGAAGGGCTTCGCGGCGGGGGCCCGCCCGGTGTGTTCGGTCATCCGGGAACCCTAAGGGCTGACCCGAAGCCCCGGTGCGGCGCGCGACGAGGTGGCGGACCCGGGCCGGAGCCGCGGACCCTAACGGAGAGGCAGGGACGCCCCGCGTTCGGCGTCGGAGCGCGGGCCGAAGAGCCGGCGGTCGTGCTCCTCGATGCGCACGTCGTCGATGCTCGCCTCGCGGCGGGTCATCAATCCCTGATCGTCGAACTCCCACAGTTCGTTGCCGTACGAGCGCCACCACCGGCCGTCCGCGTCGCGGGACTCGTACTGGAAGCGGACGGCGATGCGGTTGCCGTCGAAGGACCAGAGGTCCTTGCGCAGGGCGTACTCCCGCTCGCGCGCCCACTTCGCGGTGAGCAGCTCGACGATCGCGGCGCGGCCGGTGACGAAGGTGTCCCTGTTGCGCCAGACCGAGTCCTCGGAGTAGGCGAGCGAGACCTTGTGGGGATCACGGGTGTTCCAGGCGTCCTCGGCGGCCCGGACCTTCTGGAGGGCGGTCTCACGGGTGAAGGGCGGCAGGGGCGGGCGCGGGGACATGAGCGGCTTCCTTTCGGACGCGCGGGGCGACAAGGCGGAGAACGTACGTTCTCCGGGCTGGCTGTTAACGTAGAGAACGTTGGTTCTCGCGTCAAGGAGCCCCCTGCCCATGGACATCACGAGTGCTCGCGAACAAGCCCTCGCGCAGGCCCGGGAACAGGCGCTGGACGCCGCGGAGGAGCTGTTCTACGCCCGCGGCATCCAGACCGTCGGGATGGACGACATCCGGAGCGCCTCGGGCGTCTCCCTCAAGCGGCTCTACCAGCTCTTCCCCGCGAAGGAGCTGCTGGTCGAGGCCTATCTGGAGCGGCGCGACATCCGCTGGCGGCGCCGGCTGGCCGAGCACGTCGACCGGTACACGGAGCCCGAGCGGCGGATTCTGGCCGTGTTCGACTGGCTCCGGCTGTGGTTCGAGGAACCGGACTTCCGCGGGTGCGCCTGGATCAACTCCTACGGAGAACTCGGCGCCACCTCACCTCGCGTGACCGTCCAGGTCCGCGCCCACAAGAAGGCGTTCAGGGACTATCTGGGCGGCCTCGTGACCGACGCGGGGCTGCCGGACTCCCTCGCCGATCAGGTCTGTCTGCTCGCCGAGGGAGCCATGGTCACCGCGGGCATCACACGCGAGACGGCGGCCGCCGGGCACGCGGCCGCCGCGGCAGCGGCGCTCATCTCGTCGCTCCGGCGTGCCGGCTAGCCGGCACGCCGGAGCGACGACGGACGGACCCGAGGACGGCGTCCTCGGGTCCGCGGGAGGTTTCCTCAGGGTCCGTGGGAGGTGTCCTCAGGCCTCCGAGACGGTGATGGCACCCACCGGGCAGGCCCGCGCGGCCTCCCGGACCAGTGGGGCACCGCCGCCGTCCTCACGGCCGGGGAGCACCTCGCTGAATCCGTCGTCGTCCTGCGTGAAGACGCCCGGCGCGGTCAGCGCGCACTGTCCCGCGCCGATGCAGACGTCCTTGTCGATTGCGATGTCGATGGTCATGCGGGTAAGCCTCTTACCAGGTCACGGGGAGTTCCAGCATCCCCTGGATCGTGTCTCCGGGTTTGAAGGGGATGTCGTCCGCGGGCGCGTCCAGCCGTAGTCCGGGCAGCCGGTCGAACAGCGACAGCAGGGCGATCTCCATCTCGGCGCGCGCGAGGTTCTGGCCGAGGCACTGGTGGATGCCGAAGCCGAACGCCACGTGGTGACGGGCCGGACGGTGCCAGTCGAGGGCGTCCGGCTCGGGGAAGGTGTGTTCGTCACGGTTGATGACGGAGGTCGAGAAGACGACGCCGTCGTCGGCGCGGATCGTCGCCCCGGCCACCTCGATGTCCTCGGTGGCCACCCGCAGCAGCCCGTCGGCGATGGAGAGGAAGCGCAGCAGCTCCTCGACGGCGGCGGGCATGAGCGTCGGCTCCGCGCGCAGCTCCGCCAGCTGCTCGGGGTGCCTGAGCAGGGTGAACGTGCCGAGCGAGATCATGTTCGCGGTCGTCTCGTGGCCGGCGACCAGCAGGATCGTCGCCAGGCTGATCACTTCCTCGCGGTCCACCGCGCCCTCGCGCAACCGGTCCTGGATGAGCTCGTCGAGAAGCCCGTCGCCGGGATCCTTCTGCTTGCGGTCGATGAGCGACCCGAAGTACGCGTCCAGCTGGTCGCGGGCGTCCTGGGTGTCCGCGGCGGCGGGGCCGCGCAGCAGCCTGCGGGACTGCTCCTCGAAGAACTCGTGATCGGCGTACGGGACGCCGAGCAGCGCGCAGATCACCATCGACGGCACGGGCAGCGCGAAGTCGCCGACCAGCTCGGCGGGCGGGCCCTTCGCCTCCATGACGTCGAGCAGCCGGTCCACGGTTTCCTGGATGCGGGGTCGCAGGGTCCCGATCCGCTTGAGGGTGAAACTGGGGACCAGCATCCGGCGCTGGGTGTGGTGCGCGGGATCGTCGAGCCCGAGGAGTGCCACCCGGCGGTCGCGGGCGGAGGCGAACCGCTCCGTGGGCATCGGGAACGCCGGACGGGTCCGGTCGGACGACAGCCGTGGGTCGGTGAGGAGGTCGCGGGCGGTGCCGTGGCCGGTGACGACCCAGACGCTGCGGCCGTCGTACAGGGAGACCCGCGACAGGGGGCG
Organism: Streptomyces sp. RPA4-2; assembly: GCF_012273515.2. Classification (NCBI taxonomy): domain Bacteria; kingdom Bacillati; phylum Actinomycetota; class Actinomycetes; order Kitasatosporales; family Streptomycetaceae; genus Streptomyces; species Streptomyces sp. RPA4-2. The sequence continues at coordinate 8,137,188 of NZ_CP050975.2, read as the reverse complement.
CGCCTCACGCAGGGGATCGTAGGCGGTGGGGGGGTGGTAAGGACACGTACGGTCCTGGGGGAAGGCAACGGTTTCTGTCATGAGTGACCTCGCATGCGATGGTTCCCTCTTGCCGATCTTGCCGCTCCTCATTAGATGCCCCAGGCATCTACAGGGCCACTCGAAGTTCGGCCAGATGCTCCGGTCGGGCGGTCTGGCCGAACGCCGTCGCCCGGCGGGGCGCCGACCGGGCGCCCGGCGGACGGCGGGGCGGCGCGGAGGCGCGGCCATGGCTCGAACCGTCCGCTCCCGCCACGGTGGACACCCGTTCCCCGTGGCTCGGCGGTGTCCCTTGTGATCCCGGCGGCGGCCCCCGTAATTCGGTTGCACGGGCCGCCGCCGGGGCCCGAGGATCTGCGCATGTCCATGTACGAAGCCTTCCTGCCGCCGACCTCCGCCGCCACTCGTCCGGTGCGGGTCCAGCAGCAGCCCGGCCGACCGCGGAGGCCCTCGCTTCCCCGATCGTGACCGCCGCGCTCGTCGCGGGGCTGCTCGCGGGCTATGGCATCGCCATCCCCGTCGGAGCGGTCGCGACCTATCTAGTGTCCCTCACTGCTCGTACGTCACTGCGGATCGGCGGGTCCGCCGCGCTGGGCGTCGCGACCGCCGACGGGGTGTACGCCCTGCTCGCCGCGCTCGGGGGTGCCGCGCTCGCCGCCGCGCTCCAGCCGGTGCTGGCGCCCTTGCGCTGGGTGTCCGGGCTGGTGCTGGTCGCCCTGGCGATACGGGGCGCCGTCACCGCACTGCGCCAGTACCGCGAGCGGCGGCTCACCGCCCGCTCCACGAAGGATCCGGCGCACCCGGCGAGGGCGTATCTGACGCTGCTGGGGATCACCCTGCTGAACCCCACCACCATCGTCTACTTCGCCGCGCTGGTCCTCGGCAGCCGTGCGACGGAGGCCGTACGGCCGCTGGAGCAAGGGGTGTTCGTGCTCGCCGCGTTCGTCGCGTCCGCGAGCTGGCAACTGCTGATCGCCGGGAGCGGCGCACTGCTGGGCCGGGTCCTGACGGGACACCGGGGGCGGCTGGTCACGGCGCTCGCGTCCAGCGTCGTGATCATGGTGCTCGCCGTGCGGATGCTCGTCCCCTCACCGTGAGCACGCGGACCTGCCGTGACCGGCGTGACCGGTGTGAGGTGACCGGTGTGACCTGCCGCGATCCGCCGCCAGAACCCGGCGGGTCGGCCGGCGAGGTCACCGGTCGCGGCGAGGGGCGGACGGAGTGGTCGCGGTGCCCGGTCGGACGCCGGCGCCGGGTTCGAAGGCGAATCCACGGGGTCGCGGCGCTTCCGTGCTCGTCCATCGGCCGGCCGAGCTTCCAGTCGATCCGTTCGGCGTACAGCTCGGCGATCCTTTCGGGGACGCCGGCGCCGATCCGGCGCAACAACTCCTCGGTCACGGCGCGGGTCGTCGGAACGTGTGCGGTGACTGCTCACATGGGGGCGGCCCCTTCGTGGTCGTCGTCCGGGAACGTCCCCACCGTCGCGCACGCGTCCCGCGTCCGCGATTACCCGCGGGGTCATGGTGCGGATGAATCGCGTCCGCGCTGGTGTTGAATCATGCCGAGACAGGTCCAGTACGACGCGAGATGGGACGCAAGTCATGCCTCTTGAGGGTGAGTACGAACCCAGCCCGACGCAGTGGGTGCGCGAGCAGGTGGAGCTGTACGAGAGCTCCGGCGGCACCGAGGGGACCACACTGCAGGACACGGGACTGCCGGTAATCATTCTCACGACCCGCGGTGCCAAGAGCGGCAAGATCCGCAAGACCCCGCTCATGCGCGTCGAGCACGACGGCCGTTACGCGGCGGTCGCCTCGCTCGGCGGAGCCCCCAAGCATCCGGTCTGGTACTACAACGTGAAGTCGGATCCGCACGTCGAACTCCAGGACGGCGCCAACCGCCAGGAACTGCGGGCCCGTGAGGTCACCGGTGCCGAGAAGGACCAGTGGTGGGAGCGCGCCGTCGCGGCGTACCCCTCGTACGCCGACTACCAGAAGAAGACGGACCGCGAGATCCCCGTCTTCGTGCTGGAGCCGACGGACTGAGCGGCGCGGGCGCGCGGGCGACGGCGCGCGGTGCGTGACCGGAGCCCCGGCCGCGCGGGACCGGGGCCCCGGCCGCGTTTGCGCCGAGGTCCCCGAAGGGGGCGCGAGTCCGCCGCCGGGATCCCGCGGACATGCCGTGCATGAGCCGTCGCCCGCTGGGCACCCGTACCTCAGGCCCCGCCGCGCTCCCCCGTCGCGGCGGGGTCTTCCGCTGTCCCGTCCCCGCGCGACGCTGCCCGTGCCGCCGCCGCGTCGGTCACGTCCAGGAAGATCTGGTCCGCCTCCGGCACGATGTTCGCGACGGAGCGTTTGATGCGGACGGCGACCTCCTCGACCTCCTCGCTGTCCAGGCCCGGCACGAGGTCGATCCGGGCGGCGACCAGGGTCGAGTCGAGGCCGATCTCCATGGTGAGCAGCGCCTCCACGCTGTCGATCTCGGGCTGCGCCTCCAGCAGGGCCCGTATCCGGCCGCTCGATTCGGGGTCGGCGGCCCGGCCGATGAGTTGCTCGCGCGCGTCCCGGCCCAGCCAGTAGGCGACGCCCACCAGGAGTGCCCCGATGGCGAAGGATGCCGAGGCCTCCCAGACGATCTGCCCGGTGATCATGTGCAGCGCCATGCCGATGATCGCGAGCGTCACGCCCAGCACGGCGGTGCCGTCCTCGGCGACCACCGTGCGCAGGGCGGGGTCGCGCAGCCCTCCGGCGCCGCCCTGCCTGCGCACCTGGTGCAGCGCGCGGAACAGGGACGCGCCCTCGGCGAGCAGGGAGACGGCCAGGACCGCCAGCCCCGCCACATAGCCGCTGGACGACTCCTCGCTGCCGCTCCTGAGCGCCTCGAAGCCCTGGAAGAACGAGAAGCAGCCGCCCATCACGAAGATGCCGACGGCGGCGAGCAGCGACCAGAAGAACCTCTCCTTGCCGTAGCCGAACGGGTGCCGGCGGTCGGCCGGCCGGCGGCTGCGGCGCAGGGCCGCGAGCAGGAAGACCTCGTTGAGGCTGTCGGCCACCGAGTGCGCGGCCTCGGAGAGCAGTGCGGGCGAACCCGTGAGCAGTCCGCCCACCGCCTTGGCCACGGCGATCAGGAGATTGGCTCCGAGGGCCACGAATACGGTCAGGCGCGTCCCGTGGTCCTGCCCCTTCGGCTTCGGCGACGGCTCCGACCGCGCCGGTTCCCTCGGTTCCGTCGGCTCCGTGGATGGCGCCGACGGCTTCGGCCGGTCCGACCGGTCCTGCGATGTCCGATTCACCCCGTCCGGCTGCCCAGGCCCGCGCACCTCACACATCGGCGGATGGTGCGGCCCTCTACCAGGCGTCCGGATTCGGTGACACCGTCGACTCGGACCACGGAAGGAGACCCACATGCCCAAGAAACGGAAGAAACTCAAACTCCCTCTCGCCTACAAGCCGTTGGGATTCGCGCTGGGCTGGGCGAGCGGAGCCCTGGCCGGGCTGGCGTTCGAGGCGGCGTGGAAGGCGGTGCGTCACGAGGAGGACGCCCCGGACGCGCTGGACAAGGACCGCGGCTGGGGTGAGGTGCTGCTCGCCGCGGCCCTCCAGGGCGCGCTGTTCGCCGTCGCCCGCAGCGCGGCGGACCGTACGGGCGCGAAGGCCGTCGAGCGGTCCACGGGGATCTGGCCGTCCCCGGACAAGGGGAAGGGGAAGGGGAAGGGCAAGGTCACCCGGGGTGGCCGGAGTTGACGACCGTGCTCGCCGGGCCGGGGCCGGGCCGGGGCTCCGGCGGGTTCAGCCCAGCTTCGGCGCCATGGTGGGCGTGAGGCACAGGGTGAACGAGTGCCCCGACGGGTCGGCGTAGCCCCGCTCCTCGAAGGGTCCCGCGGCGTCCTTGGTCTCGATGGGGCGCCCGCCGAGACCGACGATCCGGCGTTCCGCCTCGTCCAGGTCCGCCACTTGGAAGTCCAGATGGACCTGGAGGGAGTTCTCGGGGCGCGGCCAACTCGGCGGCGTCGCCGTGAGGTCCCTGCGGAAACCCATCCGCGTCCCGTCCGCGCCCCTGATGTCGATGCGGTTCGCGCTCGTGTCCGTCTCCTCGCCGTCGAGGAGTTCCTTGTAGAACGCGGCGAGCTTCTCGGGCTCGGCGCAGTCCAGCACCACCACGCCTGCCAGTACCAGTGCCATGGTTCCTCCGTCGGGGATCGGGGGCGCGGTCGGCCGGGCCGTCGCTGCCCCGCGCCTCCCGGATACCCCGTCCCACGGAATCAGTCGTCCACGAGCCACTCTCCGTCCCGCATGAGGTCGCGGCCGGCGATCTCGTCGGCCTCGCGCCAGGCCTGTACCCGTCGTGGAGTGACGCGGAAGTAGAGGTAGGCGGTGGTCAGGCGGCGTGGATCGAAGCCGGTCCGCTCGGCGAAGGCGTCGCCGACACCGGCGGGCAGTCCGGCCGGTTCCAGTGTCTCGACGGTGCCGTCGACCATGACCACGTCGCGGGTCGGCCCGAAGCCCAGCCGTACCGTGCCGGTCGCACGCAGGTTGCGGCCCGTCGGACTGGCGCCCGGGGTGGACAGCAGCACGGTCGTGCCGTTCCAGAGGTAGGACAGCGGGATCAGGTGGGGCGCCGCCCCGTCCGGGTCCGCCGTGGACACCCAGACGTCGACGTCCTGTTCCAGCCGGCGGAGCGTGTCCTGCGTGCGCAGCTTCAAGGTGCGGGCGGGCGGGGTCATGTGCGGTCAGCCTCCTGGGGCCGAGGTGCGGACAGGTCCGGTGGAACGACGAGCGAACGCCCGTCGGTGTGACAGGCGCCCTCCGCTCGCGTCTGCGTCTGGTGTCTGCCGTCTGGCGTGTCCCTCACGTCCCCGGGAGCTCCTGGATCTCCTCCAGTCGGGCGGCCGCCGCGGACAGCAGCAGGTCGAGCGCCGCCGGGTAGGCGCTGCGCCGCATGTCCGCCACCAGATGACGCGCCGTCGCCGCGATGTGCGGGTGCGTGTCGGGGGACAGTCGCGCGTACGTCGCCCGCCACACCCCCGCCTCGGCCTCGCGCGCGGCCCGGGGAAGGGCCACGCTCGCCGCGTCGAGGGCCGCGAAGGCCAGCGCCTGATCGACGAACGCGTGGTAGATCCGTACGGCCTCGACGTCGGGAAATCCGGCGCCGCGCAGCACGCCGAGGATCGTCTCCACCGCGGCGATCTCGTGGACCCGGCCCGTGACGCGATACGCGCTGAGCACCGCGGCCTGTGGATGGGCGAGCGATCCTGAGTGCATCCGCAGGCCGAGGTCGCGCAGGTCGGCCCGCCAGTCGCCGGTGGGGCGCCAGGTGCGCAGCGTACGGCCGATGAGTTCGTCGGCGATGGCGAGCAGCAGGTCGTCGGTGTCGCGGAAGTACCGGTACAGGGCCGTGGGATCGGCGCCGAGGGCGAGGCCGAGGCGGCGGACGGTCAGGGCGTCGGCGCCGTGCTCCTTGAGCAGCCGCAGCGCCGTCTCGACGATGAGCTCCTCGGAGAGGACGACACCCGTCTTGGTGGGGCGTCGGCGCCGCCGGGCGGCGGGCGGGACGACTCGTTCGGCCATGGGCTCTCCCTCCGGTGCGGGCACCTTATGTCAACAGCGTTGACCTGTTAAGGCCCCGGGCAGTTTCATTTCCGGTCATCGGGCCGGAACCAGGCCCCGGGTGCGATCGGAGCAGGCCATGACGCAGAAGCCGTACGGTGTGGATCCCCCGTCCCTGCGCAAGTCCCTCGGCGTCGTGGACGGCGTCGCGATCGCCGCGTCCAGTACGGCGGCGACGACCAGCATCGGCATCGGGCTCGGCGTGACGGCGGGGGTGGTCGGTCTGCATCTGCCCGCCATCATGCTGCTGGCCTTCCTCCCGGTCCTGGGGATCGCGGGCGCCTACTCCCGGCTGAACCGGGTCGAGCCGAACGCGGGCAACGGCTATGTCTGGGTGGGCCGTTCACTCACTCCCTGGCTCGGTTTCCTGGTCGGCTGGGTGAACATCGTGGCCACGGTGGCCTTTCTCGCCTACACCACCGCCGTGACCGGCTCGACGATGCTGCAACTCGCCGGTGAGGCCGGGCTGCACGAGGCGGCCGGGTTCACGCTGGACCCGGGTTCCACCGCCCAGACGACCGCGGTGGGCGTCGTGGTCCTCGTCGCCGTCACCCTCACGGCGGTCACCGGGGTCAGAACCGCCGCCCGGTTGCAGGGCGGGCTGCTGGTCTTCGAGTACGTCGTCCTGCTGGGCTTCTGCGGATACGGCATCGTCACCGGTCCGCACCCCTTCCGCCTGAGCTGGTTCGACCCGTTCGCCATCCCCTCGGCCTCGGCCCTCGCGCAGGGCATGCTGCTGTCGGTGTTCTGCTACTGGGGGTTCGAGGCGGCGTTCACCGTGAACGAGGAGGTACGTGACCCCAAGGACGCCTCACGGGCCGGGACCATCACGCTGGTCACGATGCTCGGACTCTTCCTCCTCGGCTCGGTCGCCTTCCAACGCGTGCTGTCCGAGGACGAGTTGGCGGGTCACGGCGCCCAGGGGCTGGCGTACTTCGGTGACCGTCTGGCCTCCCAGCCCCTCGCCGCGCTGCCTCTGGTGGCGCTGATGTTCTCGGCCGTCGCCTCACTCCAGGCGGGGGTGATCCCGACGGCTCGGGGGATGTTCGCGATGAGCCGGGACGGCACGCTGGGTCCGGTGTGGTCCAAGGTCAGCTCCCGGTACGGGACTCCGGCGGCCGGGACCCTGCTGATCGGCGCGCTGGCGGCGGCGGTGGCGGCGCTCGCCCTGGTCATCCCCCGGCTCGCCGACATGATCATGGCGACGGTGAACGCGGTCGGGATCGTCGTCGCCCTGTCCTACGCGCTCACCGCTCTGGCGGCCGCGGCGCGCTTCCGCGGCCTGCTGCGCGAGGACTGGCGGCAGGGGATACGGGCCGTGGTGCTCCCCTCCCTGAGCGCCGCGGCCCTGCTCGGCCTCGGCGGCTACCTCGCCTGGTCCTTCTACACCTCCACCGACCATCTCGAAGTCAGCGCGGACAACGGGTGGTTCCTGCTGCTCGTACCCGCACTGATGATCGCCTCCGGATGCGTGGCGGCCGCCTGGGCCAAGTGGGTGCGCAGATCCCCGTACTTCCGCACCGGCCGCGGCACCGACGCCGACGCGCCCCGGCTGCTGACCGCACCGCACTGACCCCTCCCCGCACTGCCCACCCGACCCAGACCCCCGACCCCCGACCCCCGACCAAGGAACGGACTCATGCACGCTGACCTCCTGTTCACCGGTGGACCGGTCCTCACCCCCGAGGGCCCCACTGTCACCGAGGTCGCCGTCACCGGCGACCGGATCACCGCCGTCGGGACCGCGGCGCGCGATCTGACCGGCCCCCGGACCGAGGTCGTCGACCTCGCGGGACGGCTGCTGCTGCCCGGCTTCCAGGACGCGCACCTCCACCCGGTCCCGGCGGGACTGGAACTCGCCCAGTGCGATCTCACAGGCGCGCGGACCGCCGAGGAGACCGTGCGCGCCGTCCGGGCGTACGCCGACGCGCACCCCGGCCGGGAGTGGATCACGGGCGGTGGCTGGTCCATGGAGGCGTTCGAGGGCGGTACGCCGACGAAGGAGGTACTGGACGCGGTCGTGCCCGACCGGCCGGTGTACCTGCCGAACCGGGACCACCACGGTGCCTGGGCCAACAGCCGCGCCCTGGAGCTTGCGGGTGTCACACGCGACACCCCGGACCCGGCCGACGGGCGCTTCGAGCGGGACGCCTCGGGCGAGCCCACCGGGATGCTCCAGGAAGGAGCCATGCGGTACGTCGGCCGGCTCACTCCCCCGGCCACCCCGGCGGACCGGCTCGCCGCGCTGCTGCACGCCCAGCGGCATCTGCACGCGCTCGGCGTCACCGCCTGGCAGGACGCGCTCGTCGGCGCCTTCCTCGGCATGGAGGACCCGTCGGACGCCTATCTGACGGCGGCCCGCGAGGGCTCGCTGACCGCGCGGGTCGTCGGCGCGCTGTGGTGGGACCGGGAACGCGGGGCCGAGCAGATCCCCGAACTCGTGCAACGCCGGGCCGCGTTGAACCATGGCCGGTTCCGCGCCACCAGCGTCAAACTGATGCTGGACGGGGTCGCCGAGAACGGCAGCGCCGCCTTGCTGGACCCCTATCTCGACACGTGCGGCTGCGCCACCGCCAACCGGGGCACCAGTTTCATCGATCCGGCCCGGCTTCCTGCGTACGTGACCGAGTTGGACGCCCTCGGTTTCCAGTGCCACTTCCACGCGCTGGGCGACCGGGCCGTACGGGACGCCCTGGACGCGGTCGAGGCGGCACGGAAGGCGAACGGCCCGAGCGACACGCGTCCGCACCTGGCCCACCTCCAGGTCGTGCACCCCGACGACGTACCCCGCTTCGCGCGGCTCGGCGCCACGGCCAACATCCAGCCCCTGTGGGCCGCGCACGAACCGCAGATGGACGAGCTGACCATTCCCTTCCTCGGGCCCGAACGGGCCGCCCGGCAGTACCCGTTCGGCTCGCTGCTGCGGTCCGGGGCGCGACTCGCGGCGGGCAGCGACTGGCCGGTCAGCAGTCCCGACCCGCTCCAGGGCATCCATGTCGCGGTCAACCGGACGGCCCCGGACGGGACGGAGCCGGTGTTCCTGCCGGCCGAACGCCTCGGGCTGACGGCCGCGTTCACGGCGTACACCGCGGGGTCCGCGTACGCCAACCATCTCGACGACACCGGCAGCGTACGCGCGGGAGCGCTGGCGGATCTCGTGGTGCTGGACCGCGACCCGTACGCCGGGCCGCCCGAGGAGATCGGCGCGACGGGGGTCGCGCTGACCTATGTGGGGGGTGAGCGCGTCCACGAGGCACCGGACGCCTGAGGGCGGCGGGCCGCGGTGGCGGCGGTCGCGGTGCGCGCGGCTCGCGGTGCGGGCTGCGGGCCGCGGGCTGCCGAGCGTCGTCTGCGATCGCCCGTCCGCGCGGGGCGGGGGCGGGGGCCCGCGAGCCGCGCGGAGGTCGTCCGGGGTCCGGTCGCGAGCCCGCTGCGTCCGGCGGGCACCGCACCCCCGGCGGTCTGCCCCGTCACCGCGGCCCCGGCCGAGGCCCGGACCGCCTCGGCCGAGGCCCGGACCCGTCTCAGGTGTGTGTCAGTTCCTGCGGAGAACGCGGTTGGCGCCCGCGGCGGCCGTCGTCGCGAGCAGCCAGCCCAGGCAGACTAGGACCACGGCCGCCCACTGCAGGCCGCCCCGTGGGCTGAACGCCTGCTCCTGCCCGAAGTCGACGAGCGGCAGCACCAGGTCGAAGGTGTAGATGGCCGCCTGGAAGTGGGGCGGCTTGCCCGGGTCGACCGCCTGCGGCGGCCAGCGCGTGAACAGCAGGATCCCGCTGAGCATGATCGCGCACAGCCACCACACGGCGCGCATCGGCCGGTATCCGTAGCCGACGGTGAGGTCCTGGAAGCCGCTCCACACCCGTCCCGGCCATGGCAGTGTGCCGCGCAGCCTGCGCTGCTGGGCGAGCAGCACCGTGCGGGCGTCACGGTCGTGGCCGTGCTGCCGGTAGGTGGCCGCCAGCTGTTCGTACGGCTGCGGGGTGAACCCCTCGGGGGGGGCGAGCAGCGGAAGCCTCTGCCGGGCGGGCAGTTGGGGCAGCAGGCTGTCGTAGACCATGCCGTCCATGCGCACTGCCCTGGGCCAGGTCTCCGGGGTGGCGTTCAGTACGGTGACGCGGGTGTGGCTGAGGGAGACCCAGCCTTTGACGGGTTCCCGGAAGCGCAGGTCGAGTTCGGAGGCGGTGGAGCGCCGGCTGATGAGGGCCGGCTGTCCCGCGGGGGCGTCGATGAGGCTGTCCTTGAAGCAGAACCGGCTGCGCACCGTGATGCTGCTCATGGAGAGCCTGCCGAGCGCGGTGAACCCGTCGCAGAGGTTGAACTCGGCCCTGACGTCTATGCCGTGGGCTCGCAGGGCCGACCCGTGCCCGGCGGAGAGCGAGGCGTCCTCGAAGAGCGCACCGCCGCCCACCCTGGCGTCGCACAGGTCGACGGTGCCCTCGGCGACGAACCCGCCGCGGCAGTTCAGGTTCCCGCCTATGTGCAGCCGGTTGGCTTTGAGCGCCGTGCCCGACGGGTTGCGCAGCTCGGCGCCCGTGAGCACGACGCTGCCGCGTACGGAGGTGTCCCGCAGGTCGGTGCGGCCGTCGACGGTGAAGCCCGAACCGGCCTGGATGTCGCCTCCGACCGTGGCGCACAGGAGGTGCAGGGCGCGTTCGCCGCGTCGCTCACCGTGCCCGGTCAGGCGGCTGTTCTCCAGGTGCAGGGTGCCGCCGATCGAGGCGCCGTAGAGATCCGTGGGCCCTTCCACCCGGCACCCGGTGATCTCGCACTTCCCGCCGATGGTGACGCCGACCCCGGAGAGTCCGGGCAGCACGCAGTCGCGCAGTTCAAGGGCGCCCAGTGCCGCGCCGTCGAGACAGGGGGCCTGCTCGAAGCGGCAGTTGCGCAGCCGCAGGGTCCCGGCGACGACGGCCTCGGCGAGGTCGAGCCGCCCGGTGATCCGTACGTCCCTGATCCGCAGCCGGGGCAGGTGGCCCGGTTCGGCGGGCGGCGGTGCGAGCAGCAGCCTGCGGACGACCGCGGCCCGTACCTCTCCCCCGTCCGCGTACCACTCGCCCCTCCGGAAGGCGGCCCACATTCCCCGCTCACTCCCGCTCCATCCCCCTGGCGCGAGGCTGCCCGACACGTCACCTTCTCGGCCGTGAACGGCCGAGCTTGTACGGCTCAGCGGTGTTCACGCCTTGTCGCGCTCCCGACTGTCCCCTACGACGGGACGGTCACGGGTCGCATCTCCCGCCTCCGGCTACACCGATGGCAGGACGGGCATGGTGACGAATACCCACACCGAGCGTGCACGGTCGCGCACGTTGACCCCGGCGACGACATCGGCGGGCCCAGCGAGGCCGCACCGACGACAACAGAAACCGTCCCGGGTGGGCCGGTTGGCCCGCTCCGTGTGCCCGCAGCGCGGGCAGCGCTGCGAGGTGTAGGCCGGATCCACTTCCAGGAACGGCACCCCGGCCCGGCGGGCCTTGTAGGCAAGGTGCTGTCCGAGCTGGCGGAACGGCCAGGAGGAGAGCGTGCCCCGCTGGTCGCGGCGTAGCCGTACCCGCTCGCGGATCCCGTCCAGTCTCTCGACGGCGATCCCCCGACCGGTGCGTTGCGCGACGGACACGATCTCCTTGCTGATCACATGATTCACGTGGGTGGCATGGCGCTGTTCCTTGCACTTGCGGCGGGAAAGCCGACGCCGGGCGGAACGAGCCTTCTTCTTCTGCAGTTCGGCTCGTTTGCGGGCCTGCCACCTGCGGTAGCGCGACAGGCGGCGGCCCTGGTAGTTGGTCCCGTCAGACGTGGTCGCAAGGTTGGCGATGCCGCGGTCCACCCCGATCCAGTCCACCGGCTCGAACATCTCGGCGTCGGGGATCTCGCAGGTCGCGATCAGGAACCACTTCCCGCCGCGCTGGATGAGGTCACTCTCGCCGCGCCGGTACTGGACCAGGGCCTTGAGCTGGTCGGGGTGGCCGGTGTAGCGGATCCCCTTCATCCGCCCGTCCACGGTCCAGATGGAGACGGTGCGCGCGTCGTGCTGCCATGACAGGCAGCGGTCGTCGAACGGCTGAGCCGCCTCCGGCCGGAAAACGATCGGCGTACTCAGCGCCTTGCGATACCGCCGGGATGTCGAGGGCCCCAGATTCCCGGCGTGCAGGTTGGCCCGCAGGGTGGCGTAGGCGTCGACCACCTTCTTCACCGCCCGCACCGCCGGCTGCGCGGACAGCCCGAAGGCCGTCTTCAGGTCCGCGTACACCTCCTTCTGCAGACCGTTGCGGTCCCTCACGCCTCGGTTGAAAGCGACGGCGGAGGCATGCGTGGCGGCCCTGTTGCATGCGCGCAGGGTCGCCTCCAGTGCCGACGCCTGCACAGGCGTCGGCAGCAGCTTCACCTGCACCACCAGCTTCACAACCCCGGACCGTAGTACGACCACCGCACACATGGCCGCCCCATGACCGGAAATCACCACCGCCGGTGACCTGCAGGGCGGTTGTTCGTATTTCCTGGCTCCGCCAGGCAGCCGTGCGGGCGCTCCGCGCCCGCCGAGTGCAGATGCGGCGACGCTCCGCATCGCAGCCGCAGGAGGCGATTCCTCCCCGGCGTGAACGCCGGGGCATCCTCGCCAGAACCAGGTGAACTCCCCCTCCGGCAAAGGAAACCGCTGCATCGCTCCACCCAGGGGGCGCACGGGACAACCAGGGGTACCCCCAGACTTCCTGGACAGGTGTCCAGCTATAGTGGACACCTGTCCAGGATTTCTGTTCGTACGAGGGAGCTTGCTGACGATGGAGACGGTCGCGAACGTGCTGGTGGGCCTGGTGGCCGCGCTGCACGTGTACATCCTGGTGATGGAGATGTTCCTGTGGGAGAAGAAGCCGGGGCGGGGGCTGCACGGCTTCGATCCGGAGATGGCCCGGGCGACCGCGCCGATGGCCGCCAACCAGGGGCTCTACAACGGCTTCCTCGCCGCGGGCCTGGTGTGGGGGCTGCTCGCCGCCGATCCGACCGGCTTCCGCGTGCAGGTCTTCTTCCTCGTGTGCGTCGTGGTCGCCGGGGTGTACGGAGCGGTCACGGCGAACCGGCGCATCCTCTTCGCGCAGGCGCTGCCCGGCGCGCTCGCCCTGGCCGCCGTCCTCGTCGCCCGGTGACGGCGGAGGATCCCCGGGCGGCCCGCACCCGGGAAAGGCTGCGGCAGGCCCTCCTCGCGGAGTGCGCGGAGCGCCCGCTGGAGGAGGTCGGCGTCGCCACGCTGGTGCGGCGCGCCGGGGTGGGCCGGGCCACGTTCTACGTGCACTACGCCGACCTGGAGGCGCTCGCGGTGGACGCCTGCGCCGATGTCGTACGAGAGGCCGTGGACGCGCTGCACGCGTGGCCCGGGCGGCCCGACCCGGTGTCGGCGCCGCCCGCGCTCCAGGCGTTCTTCACCGGCCTCGCACCGCACGCCGGCCTCTACCGGGCCCTCCTGAGTCCCGGCGGCGGCGGCCCGCTCGGTCATGTCCTGCACCGGGATCTGCGCGCCCGCAGCCTGACCGAGCGGACCCTCGCGGGCGCGCCGGACGCCGCCCTCGTCGCCTCCGCGGTCGCCGCCACCTTCGCGGGGGTGCTCGCGGACTGGCTGCACGGTCTGCTGGAGGGGACGCCGGAGGAAGTCGCCCACCAGGTGTGGCAGTTGCTGGTGACCCTGCACATGAGCCGGTGACACCCCGGCCCGACGGCTCCCGTCCCACTGGACGCTGTACAAGTACATGACAGCGGGGACCCGGAGATCGTGACGTCCCGGCTCGCGCCCGCGGTCACCCCATGGGGGCTGTCGTGTGGGCGGTCGAAGGGCCCTGAGTCGCCGGACCACATCCGATCGACCCGTCACCGATGTCACGAATTGGGCGCATAAGCGGTCATACCTGGAAAGCCCGCGACTGTGACCTGCTCGGAGCCCCCGCGCGCTCGACAAGCCGGGCAGTGGTCCCCGACTCCGTTAGGAACAGTGCGTGATCACCTCTCCGACTCTCCCCCACCCCGCTGTGACCTCCCGGTGGACCACCGCCCCCGGCCTCGGCGCCGGCCGGGACGGTGTCCGCCACAGCTCCCCGCGGTCGCGTCTGCGGCTGTTCGCCGTACTCCTGGTCCTGGTGGGCGTCATCGTGCTCGACGGGGCGTACGTCCCCGCCGTCGGCTGGGCGACCCTGCTCGCCGCGGTCTCGGCGGCGGCAGCTACGTTCGCCGGCCCCACGCTCACCGCAGGAGTCGTCCTCGTGTCGGGCGCGGCGAGAGTCGGCCTCGGCCTCGGCTGCCCTCGGCTGCTGTTCGCCACCGCCTCGCAGTCCGTGACCACGCTCGTCGTCTGCGCGGTCGTCATCGTCCTCTGCGCCCTGCGACAGCGTCACCGCATGGAGGTGAACGCCCTGCGCGCCGTCTCGGAGATCGCTCAAGGGGTCGTTCTGCGTCCCCTTCCCGATCGGCTCGGCCCGCTGCGTATCGCGGCCACGTATCAGGCGTCCGACGCGCACGCCACGGTCGGCAGCGACCTGTACGGGGCCGTCCGCATCCCCGGTGCCACGCGCGTCCTGATCGGCGACGTCCGCGGCAAGGGACTACAGGGCATCCACGAGGTGGCGGCCGCGCTCGGCGCGTTCCGCGAAGCCGCCCGCTGCTACCCCACCCTCCCCGAAGTGGCCGCTCACCTCGAGGCCAGTATCCGCAGCCACCTGGACGAGGCCATCGAAGACGACCACGAGGCCGGCGAGCGCTTCGTCACCGCTCTGCTGCTGGAGATCCCCGACGACCACCGGGTGGTCCACACGGTCAGCTGCGGCCATCCCGCGCCCCTGCTCTCGGGCGGGGGCCGCGCGACCCTCCTGAAGCCTCAGCGATGCAGCCCGCCCCTGGGCCTGGGGAGCTTCTCCGCATGCGACCACCACCAGGACACCTTCCCTTTCGCCGCCGAGGACGTCCTGATGCTCTACACCGACGGCATCACCGAAGCCCGCGACGGGGCAGGTGCCTTCTACCCCCTGAGGGAGCGGGTCGCCTCCTGGGGCGGCGCCGACCCGGAGCAGCTCCTCCGGTACGTCCAGGGCGACCTCTCCGAGCACACCAGCGGCCGCTTGAGCGACGACGCCGCCATGATCGCCCTCCAGCGAGCCCCCGGCTCCACGAGACCCCTGGTACGTGAACCGGAAGCAGCCGGAACACCGGTCCAGGCACGTGCGGGCGACCGCGGCGACTGCGCTCCCCGCTCACCGCGGGCCCTGCCCCCGCCCGCGACAGCGGAGAGACGCGCGGGGAAGGGACAGACCGTTCCCGCCCGGCCGCGCGGTGACCGGTCCGCGGGGGCCGCCCGGCACACGGCGCGTCATCGCGTCCTTGTGCTGATGTTCGACGGTGTGCAGTCGCTGGACGTCACCGGGCCCTTGGACGTGTACGCGGCGGCCAACGAGTACGGCGGCGACTACCGGCTGACCACCGTCTCCCCCGACGGGCGGCCGGTGCGCACCACCGCCGGGCTCCGGCTCGTACCGGACATGGCGCTCGGCGACTTCGATTGCGGCGTCGACACGCTGGTCGTCCCCGGAGGTCCCCAGTGGTGGAACGCGGTCGCCGACCCACCGCTCGTCGAGGGCATCACTCGGCTCGCCGACAGGTCCCGCACCGCCACGGTCGCGGCCGTCTGCGCCGGCACGTTCCCTCTGGCCGAAACCGGGCTCCTCGACGGGCGCCGGGCCGCCACCCACTGGAAGCTCGCCGCGGACCTCGCCGCCCGCTACCCCCACGTCCGGGTGGACTCCGAGGCGATCTTCGTCAGGGACGGCAGGTTCATCACCTCTGCCGGGATCACCGCCGGCATCGATCTGACGCTGTCGCTCGTCGAGTCCGATCTGGGTCCGGATGTCGCTCGCGCGGTCGCCAAGTACCTGGTGGTCTTCATGGCCAGGCCCGGCGGACAGTCCCAGTTCAGCGTGCGTCAGCAATCCCCTCGCCCCGAGAACTCGCCGTTGCGTGACGTCCTGGACCGTGTGGCCGCCGACCCTCAGGGTGACCACAGCCTGCGGGTGCTGGCGGACAGAGCGGCCTTGAGCTCGCGGCACCTGACCCGGCTGTTCCGCACGGAGATCGGCACCACGGCCGGCGAGTACGTGAAACGCATCCGTCTGGAAGCGGCACGAGCGCTCCTCGAAGGCGGCGACGAACCGCTCGACACCGTCGCGCGACGCAGCGGATTCCGAACGGAGGAAACCATGCGGCGGGCCTTCCGCAGCCAACTCGGCGTGAGCCCCGGCATCTACCGGGACCGCTTCCGCACCACACGCCCGGCCGGCGCTCCCAGGACCGCGGGACGAGCGGCATCCCTCGATTTCGGCGTCCCGTCCCGGTGCCTGGAATCCTCCACGACCACGGATTCCTCGTGAGCCGCGCGTCGTTCGGGACACGGGCCGTTCCGAGGACCAGCGATTCGTTACCTGTCCGACCATGACCATGCGCTTCCGGTGTGCCAGGGAAGTTCCGCGACGGCGTTCCGTACGGTTCCCGCCTCCGCTCCGCCCGCCTTCCCCCGCTTCCTCCCCCGCACGTTGCCGTGCGGGGGCGGACCGGCGTACGCCGTCCGCGAGACCGAGCCGGCCGCTCCGGCCTCTTCGGGGAAGACCTCTCCGACCGGCTCTCTTCCATCATGCGGGGCGGCCTCGGCGCCGGCCCGGTGCGTCCAGGACATCGGGGCCACGGATCGGGCCATCCGGATGCCCCACGGCTGAGCACCGCTGGGCTCAGGGCTCTACGCGGATTCCGGGCCCCCGCCCTCCCCCGACAGGACGTCCTCGCGGAGGAGGCTGTCGCCCGGGAGTCGGGGAGTCGGGGAGTTGGGACGTCGGGGAGTTGGGGCGTCGGGGAGTTCAGGAGCGACGTGCGAGCGTGACGTTCCCCAGTACGTCCTGCAGTATCCGTTGGACTTCGACACGCTCGATCCGACCAGCCTCGCCGGGCCGTCCCCAGGCAGCCCTCTCCGGAGCGCTGTCGGCGCGCTGAAGTGCCTCCTGGGACGCCTGGCAGGAACTGCGGGCGTGATCCACGACGTAGTACCGCCAGACAGGCAGACCATCCGTGGTGCGTGTCTCAAGACCTACCAGCCACATCTCGGGGGAAGGCGGCGGGGGCCACTCCTCGGCGGCCAGGTCATCGGCGGAATACCCCGAATCGGTGAGGGAGCCGCCGGCATCCTGTGGATTCTCCGATGCGGAAGAAACGGTCACGTATGCACCTCGACAGATGCATGTGTCGGCCTCGAGCAACATGGCGTCTCGCCTCCCATCCTGGGGTTCTCGCGGCACCGGGGGTGCCACGGCGTTCAGTCCAAGCTGCGGTTGCACATCGGGCTGACTTGATTTTCTGCGTATACCTGAATGACTGGACGGCACGCTGATTTGTGACAGCCATCACATCGCCGAGCGACGCGCTGAACCGCGTGACGGAGACCGCCCGGACAGCGAACCCCTGGTGGCCGCGCAGGATCTCGGACCCTTCCGAGTCGGTGCGCTCGAGTGCCGAGCGGCACTACCCGGTCTCCGAGCCGTCGGCGAGCAGGCCGACGCCACTCTCAAAGGCCGGAGGCCTGCCGCGCAGACCCCGTCCCGGCACCACCCGCGTCACGGATCGGGCCGGACCCGCACGTCCAACCACCGGACGTGGAACCGACGACCACCCGCAGCCGTCCTGAACCTCCGGATCGAGTACCGCAGATGTCACAACTGGCTCAGCCCGCCGGTCATAGAGTTGTCGGCGCATCGAGTCGGCGACATCCGTCCTCCTGCTCGATCGCCTGGTCGTGGCCTACTTGACGACCACTCATCTCGAATTTCCCTAAGGATCAGCATCTTGCATCAGAGGAAGAAGCGGCTGCGGCTCTCGACCGTGATCGCCGTCAGCGCACTGGCCGCAGGCGGCCTGGCCACCCTGCCGTTCACCGCGCTGGCCGACACCACCGGTGACGCGGCCAACGCCTCCCGGCAGCAGGACTTCGCATCCGCCGCCGCCCAGTACCACATCCCCCTCAACGTCCTGCTCGGCGTGGCCTACCAGGAGTCGGGGTGGCGGTCGCACGGCGAACTGCCCAGCACCGACGGCGGCTTCGGGCCCCTGCACCTCACCGACGTGACCCCCGCCATGATGGCCGGCGGCGACGCCGGCGCCGCCGGACGCGACGACCTCGCCTCGCTCGCCGCACAGCCGGCCCTGCACACCCTGCAGGCCGCCGCGAAGCTGACCGGCCTGTCCGTGGAGACGCTGCGCAAGGATCCGGCCGCGAACATCCGCGGCGGTGCGGCACTGCTCGCCTCCTACCAGGAGAAGTTGACCGGCGGCACGCCGTCGGACGCCTCCCAGTGGTACGGAGCCGTGGCCCGCTACAGCCAGTCGACGCAGAAGCAGGCGGCGGTTCGCTTCGCCGACCGGGTCTTCGACACCATCCGCGACGGCGCGGCCGGTGTGACGGAGAACGGCCAGCGGCTCCGGCTGGCCGCCGCCCCGCAGGTGCGTCCCGAGGACGCGCAGGTGGACCGGCTGCACCTGAAGGCGGCGGCCACCGCCGACACCGAATGCCCGGCCAGCGTGGACTGCACGTTCGTGCCCGGTTCCGCGGCCGGCGGCCAGGTCTCCAACCGGCCCGCCAACGGCATCAGGATCGACACCATCGTCATCCACGACCTGGAGTCCACCTACCAGGCCGGGATCAACACCCTCTCCGACCCGAAGAACGCCGCCTCCACGCACTACGTGATGCGGTCCTCGGACGGTGCGGTGACCCAGATGGTGCCCACCAAGGACATCGCCTTCCAGGCCGGGAACTACTCCACGAACCTGCACTCCATCGGCATCGAGCACGAGGGCTACGCGGCCGAGGGCGCCACCTGGTACACCGAGGCCCAGTACGAGGCCACCGCCGACCTCGTCAAGTACCTCGCCGGCCGGTTCCAGATACCCCTGGACCGTCAGCACATCATCGGGCACGACAACGTTGCCGGACCCAACTCCTCCCTGGTCTCCGGCATGCACTGGGACCCGGGCAACGGCTGGGACTGGGACCACTTCATGCGCCTGCTCGGCCATCCCCTCAGCGGCGTGCACGCCGTCCCCTCCGTGGGCTCGGTCGTGACCATCGACCCGTCCTTCGCCGACAACGTGCAGAGCGTCAACGTCTGCCCCGCCGACGACCCCACCGGCTCCACCCCCGCCTGCACCGACAAACAGCAGGCGTCGAACTTCGTGTACCTGCGCACCGCCCCCGACGCCACCGCCCCGCTCTTCGGCGACCAGGCCATCCACCCCACCGGCGCGGGCACCAACCGGATCAACGACTGGGGCAGCACCGCGCAGACCGGCCAGCAGTTCGTCGTCGCCGACGTCCAGGGCGACTGGACCGCGATCTGGTACAGCGGCGCGGAGGTGTGGTTCCACAACCCCGGCGGCCAGAACACCAAGTGCGCCTACGGAGTGAAGATCATCAAGGCCGCGGGCACCACCCCCACGGCCGTCTACGGCTCCAGCTACCCCGACAAGTCGGAATACCCCGCGGGCCTCGGCGCCTCCACCCAGGCCCCCCTCAGCATGTACACCGTCCCGGCAGGCCAGGCCTACGTCGCCACCCAGCCCCCGGCCGCCACCGATGACTACTTCACCTCCGGAGCAGTCGTCATCGGCGCCAAGAAGATGTACACCATCCAGTACAACCACCGCGTAGCACTCGTCTACGCCAACGACGTCACCGCCACCACCGCCATCCACCACTGGGAAGACGGCGCAAACTGACCGCCCCGCCCACTCCTTGAGGGGCCCGGCCCGGTGGCGTGCCACCGGGCCGGGCCCCTCACCCGTACGAAGCCCGTGGCCACGCGATGTGACCACCGGGGGCGCGCGGGCAAGTGCTGAGAGGAGAAACCAGGTCGACCGCGGTCACCGGGATACACGATCATGCGCGTATGCCTCTCAGAGACACCCTTGCCCGAGTCGACGCGGACCTTGCCGCCGGCCGGGTTCCGGTAGCGCGCCAGCGCCTGCGCGGGCTGGTGTCGTCCTTTCCGAACGACCTGAAGCTTCGCCGCCGCCTGGCCGAGGTGTACCGCCTGTACGGGGACCCCGCGGAGGCCGGTCGCTGGATGTACCTCGAGCAGGACCGGGACGCCGCTGAGACCTCCGCCTTCGAGGCGAGATACCGCACACCTCCGCAGCGGATGCGCGCCCTTGCGTGGCACGGCCCCGAGTCGCTTGCCCGATCGACGTTCGCGAGGGAGCAACTGGCGGCGGTGCGGGCAGCCTGCTCCGATGACATGGGACGCCCTGTCGACTGGGACACGGTGCCGCCCGGCTCGAAGGCGGACAGCGGGCGAAGTGGCTTCGCCTGCTTCCTGACAGGGGCAGGCTGCCTGGTGGCGGTCCTCGCGTTCCTCGCGATCTGGGTGAACGGACTCGTTGCCCTCTTCGACTGACTCCGCTCGCCGCGGGACGGGTCCCGCGCCGCCCGGTCGACGCGGGCGGCACGGGACGCGTCAACGGCGCCGTGCGCTCACCCGCGGAGTTCGGGTTCGATGCACCCGACGGTCGGGCCGGCTGTCGTGTCGTCCCCGTCAGGCGTCCGCATCAGGCTCTGCGCCTGTGCCTTGAGCGCGTACATCGTGCCTGTCGCGGCCCCCAGCGTTCTCGGGCCGCCGTTGAACGCCTGGCCAGTTGGTGGAGCAGCAGGTATGACCGGATCGCCGCCGGATCTGTGACAGCCCCGACGAGATCGGTGGCGATCCGCACCTTTTCGGTGGCCGTGACCGCGAGCTTCACCTGGCTCGCCCCGCCGGGGGCAGCGCCGACTCGGGTGAGCGTCGGGGCCGGAAGAGACCACCCCCCTTACTCGGACATTTTTTGTCCGTGAGAATATTTGCGTCGTGGCGGTCGCGAACTGGAGGACACCTATGCACGCCGGGGATGACGCAGACTCCCTAGACCGGGCAACGAGGGATTTCGTCGCGGCCCGTCCCCAGCTCTTCGGTATCGCGTACCGCGTGCTCGGCAGCGCCGTGGAAGCCGAGGACATCGTCCAGGAGGCCTGGCTGCGGTGGCAGAGCACCGACCGCACCGACATTCGCGAGCCCGCGGCGTTCCTGGCCACGGTCACCGCCCGCCTGGCCATCAACCTCGCGCAGTCCGCCAGAGTGCGGCGTGAGACGTACATCGGACCCTGGCTCCCGGAACCGGTCGACACCAGCGTGGACCCGCAGTTGGGCGCGGAACGGGCCGAGGCACTCGACCTGGCCGTTCTCTTCATCCTGGAGAAGCTGAACCCCGTCGAACGGGCCGCCTACGTCCTGCGGGAAGCCTTCGACTACCCCTACGGACAGATCGCGGACATCCTCGAGACCAGCGAAGCCAACACGCGTCAGCTGGTGAGCCGCGCCCGCAAACACCTGTCGGCGGAGCGCAGGGAACCGGTCAGCCCCGACGCTCACCGCAGGCTGCTGGAAGTCTTCCTCGTCGCCGCCCAGACAGGCAGCCTGTCGGCCCTCGAGGAAGTACTCAGTGCCGATGTGGTCAGCTACGCCGACGGCGGAGGCATCCGCGGGGCATCGAAGATCCCGGTCGTCGGCCGTCCCCACGTCTCCAAGTACCTCGTCGCCTTCGCCCCCCGATTCTGGCCGGAGACGGACATCCGCTGGGTCGAGAGCAACGGCAGCCCGGCCGTCCTCGTCTCGTCCCACGGAAACCCGATGGTCCTGCTCTCCGTGGACACCTCGGAACGCGGCATCGAACGCATCATGTGGGTCATGAACCCCGACAAACTCGGCCCCTACGTGGCATCACTTGACAAGTGATGCCCTCATGAAGGGATCTCTGCCGCGCCCTCCCACGAGCGGACGGGTCCATCGGTCCGGGTGAGGGGGCGCGGGGTCAGGTGGTGGGGCGCGGGGCGCGCAGATGGGCACGCTGGGCGAGTTCTGCCTCGTCGACCAGTTCGAGCATCGGCCTGCCCGGCGCGCACAGCATGGTCACCACGAAGCGGGTTCGGGCGTCGGCCAGCGCGTTGCCGTCCTGGTAGTGGATGGCGTCGCCGCCGGGCTCCCAGAACGTACCGCCGGCCTCGATCACGCGCTCCGGCTCACCTTCGAGCTCGAAGCGAACCGCCCCCTCGACGACGTACCCGAACGCCGGGCCCGAGTGGCGGTGCGGAGGGGTTCCCGGATCGCCGGGCTCCCATTCGGCGTGGATCGTCATCGCCGAGGCACCCTCGGGGACGGTGATCGGCGACGCGTCCTGCAGCATCTTCGCGGCCCGCGTCCAGCTCGGCCCGTCCTCGCCGTTCCCGTGTCCGTGCCCGCCGTGCGCGTGGTCGTGCGCTGAGTCCTTGTCCGACACTGTGTCGCACCTTCCGTAGATCATCCACATGGCCGGCCGCGAGGCCCCGTCTCCGGTTGCCATGACCGTTTTCGTGATGACCGGGTGACCCGCGGATCTGTGACACGGGTCAGGGCCTGGTCCTGTCCGGGTCACATGGTCGACGGCGCGTGGCAGGGTGCCGCGGCGTGCCGGCTCCACTCCGCTGAGCAAGCACGGCGAGTGCGGTGTCACACGGAGCACCGCTGCCCTGTCTCTGTTCGTACAGACACTGCCGACCTGTGCGAACGAGCCCCTGTCCGGGGTGGACCACGTCGCCGGCTGCGGCGCGCCGCACAGCGGCACCTATCCGAGAGGACCCCATCATGAAGGTTGTAGTCATCGGCGGAACCGGACTCATCGGATCGAAGCTGGTGGGCAAACTCGCCGAACACGGCCACGAGGCGGTGCCGGCCTCTCCCAACAGCGGTGTGAACACACTGACGGGTGAGGGCGTGGCCGAAGTCCTGCGCGGAGCCCAGGTGGTGGTGGACGTCTCCAACTCCCCCTCGTTCGCGGACGACGACGTCATGGAGTTCTTCCGTACCTCCACCACGAACCTCCTGAAGGCCGAGAAGGAGGCCGGCGTGACCCACCATGTCGCGCTGTCCGTGGTCGGCACCGAACGCCTGCAGGAGAGCGGCTACTTCCGTGCCAAGCAGGTGCAGGAGGGGCTGATCAAGGAGTCCGGGATTCCCTACTCCATCGTTCACGCCACGCAGTTCTTCGAGTTCATGAAGGGCATCGCGGAGTCGGGCACCCAGGGCGACACCGTGCACCTCGCCCCGGTCGGGATCCGCCCCGTCCACTCCGACGACGTCGCCGCCACCGTGGGCGCCACCGCCGTCGGCGCACCGGTCAACGGCGTGGTCGAGGTGGCCGGTCCCGACACGTTCCAGCTGGACGAGCTGATCAGCAAGGGCCTCGCGGCCAAGAACGACCCCCGTACGGTCGTCGCCGACCCCAAGGCTCCCTACTTCGGCGCCCAGCTGCAGGAGACCACCCTGCTCCCCGGCCCCGACGTCCGCATCGGCAAGGTGCGTTTCGCCGACTGGGTCGCCCAGCAGCAGTAGTCCCGCCCCGGCGTGGCTCCACTGCCGGGGCCCTGCCTCCCGCGAAGGCCGCTCCCGCACCGCACACCGGATGCGGCGGCGGCCTTCGTCTCGGGGGCGACCGGTCACCACGCCGCACTGAGGGCCGCGTCCGCCACGGCGGCGACGCACGCCCGCGTCCGTGATCGCCCCGATCGGACACGTGGAGCCCGTACCGCGGCGCATCCGCGGGCTGATCGGTGGCCGCACCGTCTTCGACACCCGGCGCTATACGTGTCGGAGTAGCTCGCCTATCCCCGGTTCAGCATCCCGGTCGAGGACATGGCCGAGGTTGTACTGACGGACGACGAAGCCAGTCCACGGGTCCGCTCAGCGGAATCCTGGCCGCTCGGCCCACGGAATCCTGACCACGACGTCCACCATCACCTCGCCACAGAACACTTGGCACGGGCGCTGAGAACCCGTCCGTGAACCCCGGGCGATCCCGCGGTGACTCGATTGTCAGTGGTCTGTCGTAGCCTCCGGCGGATCAGAGGATCTCGCCAGTGCCACTCTCGCGGTGGACTGGCTCTCGAAGCCGGAGATGTCCATGCCGTACATAGACGACGTCACCTCACCGTGGAGCAGGATCCGCCGATGGCTGCGGGACCATGCCCCTGCCGGCGCGCAGGCACTCAACCCCCCGGCCACCGACCCCTAACCTGGACTCCGACATCTTTCCCGTCGGCAAGGTCTTTCTCGACTGCCGGAGCATCGTCGACCACCACCGGCAGTTCCTCCGTATCGCCGATGACATCGGCGATACGGACTATTGGAAACCTTCGTGGATCCCCGTCCTGGCCGAAGCGGACGGGCACTACGGACTGCTCCTCGACGCCGGTCGGGCCGTCGGGAGTGGCACGGTCCTGTACTACTGCGAGACCGAGTACGCCAAAGGAGCACGTGCAGGTCGCGAACCGTCTCGAGACCGTCTTTCGGCAGATCGACTCCGAACCCTATGAGGCTCAGGGGGCGTTCTGGGCGTCGTTTGTCCACGATGTCTCCATCGGTGATTTCTCGACCGAGGACGTCGACTGGTGGCCTCCGGATTCCGAGATGGAGTGATGGCCCGAAGGGGGCTGATCCGGCGCGGACGCAGCCCGTCATGATCGTTGGCGGTGCATGGTGGGCAACGGATTGGTACAGCAGTTTCCGTGGCGCTTGATCGGCAGGTCCGCGAGCGACTCGTGAGGACGGTGGCTTCAGCCAAGTCCGAGGTGCGGGCGGTACTGCGTGCCCGGATCGTGCTTGCGGCGGCAGACGGGATTGCCAACAGTGCGATCGCTCGGGACTGGACGTCAGCGTCAAGACAGTGCGCAAGTGGCGCGGCCGGTTCGCTGCCCTGGGCCTGAACGGCCTGCGGGACGCCGAACGGACAGGACTTCACCGCCTTCCTGGAACGACTCGACCTGGCCATCGCACCCAGCTAGGAGATCCACGTCGTCCTCGACAGCGGCTCGTCGCACACCGCGCACTAGGTACTGGACACCACGCCCACCTCATGCCGGACCCGGACGACGAGTTTGCCGGTGGCGCGGTCGTGCTCCATGTCGTCGTGGGCCTGCGGCACCTGCTCCAGGCCGTCGTAGACGCGGTCCACGGGGAAGGCCAGCCGGCCGGCCGCGACCGCGTCGAGGATCTCCTGGAAGGCCTCCCGCGGCAGGTCGGCGGCGTCGCCGAAGTAACCCGCCAGGCGCACCCCTCTCGGCAGGTACTCGTTCGGGGAGAAGTCGCGCACCGTCCACTGGTTGGAGAGGCTGCCGCCGAAGCAGGCCGTGCCGTGCACGCGCACCGCGCGCAGTGTGTCGGGCAGGGTCGGAGTGCCGACGAGATCGAGGGCGGCGTCGACGCCGTCCGGGTACAGCTCGCGCACCGCGGGCGCGACCTCGCCGGTGTCGAGCAGCGGGTGGTCGACACCGTGCCGCTTCAGCGAGGCCAGGCGGCCGGGCCGCCGGGTGGTGGCCAGCACCGTGGCGCCGCGCCAGGTGGCCAGCGCGGCGGCCGCCAGGCCCACCGAGGAGGTGCCGCCGCGGATCAGCACGGACTGACCGGGCCGCAGGTCCAGACCGACGGTGAGCGAGCCGTACGCGGTCTGCACCATCTCCGGCAGGGCGCCCAGCGACTCCCAGGGCAGGTCGGTGTCGACGGGGATGACCTGGGCCAGCGGCACGGACGTGTACTCGGCGTAGCCGCCGTCGTAGGTGCGCCCCATGTCCCCCATCATCGCGACGACCTTCTGCCCCACGGCCAGCCCACTGCCGGCCGGAGCCGCGTCGACGGTGCCCACGGCCTCGATACCCGGCACTCGGGGAAAGCCGACGCCCACGCTCAGACCCAGTCGAAGTTTCAGCTCCGAGCGGTTGAGGCCGAACGCCTCGACGCGGATGCGTACCCAGCCGTCCCGCCGGGGCGGGAGCGGGAGTGTGATCAGACGCAGATTGTCCACAGGGCCGGGGGCGGAGAGCTGGACAGCGCGCATAGTGGTCGGCGAGGACGTCACGGGCCTGCCTTCTTCCCTGGGGAGGAGAGTCGGTCGGCGGTGGTCAACATGCGGCCGCCGCGGATTCATTCCCAACTCGCGCTGATCGCCGCCCGGTTGCGGATGTCCTCCTCCTCCCGGACAGCGCCGGCGACCACGGCCGTACGGTCGCCGCCTCGGCGGACGTGCACGGCGTGCCGGACGAGGACGATTCCCGCGAGCAGCACGAAGCCCAGTCCGCTGCCCACCACGCCGCCCCATCCGAACGCGGAGAACATCACCCCGGCGACGGCGGATCCGAGGGCGCCTCCGGCGAACACCGCGAAGATGTAGACGGTGTTGAGGCGGGCCCTGATCGCGGGCTGCGCGCCGAAGATACGCGCCTGGTTGGCTATCTGGCCGCTGGTGGTCCCGTAGCCGAGAAGGTTGCAGCCGACGGCGAGGGCGATCAGCGACTGGCCGGCGAACCCGAACAGGGCGAAGGCGAGCAGCGTCGACGTGAGCGCCAGGGCGTTGACCCTTCGCGCGCCCCAGCGGTCGGTGAGTCGCCCCGAGTAGCGGGCGGCCAGTGCTCCGGGGACGCTGAACAGGCCGAAGAGGCCGATGACTGCGGGTCCCAGCGCGATCGGGGCCTCGGTGAGGTGGAAGGCGAGTGACGACCAGAAGGCGGAGAAGGCCGCGAAGACCGTCGCTCCCAACGCGGCCGAAAGCCGCAGCGGCGCGTGCTCGGTGACCAGCCTGGGAAGTGAAGCCAGCAGGCGGAGATAGCTCTGCCGTGGTCCGGCCGGGGACGGCGGCTCGGCGGGCATGTAGCGCGGCAGGACCAGGAGCAAGGCGCCGGTGGCCACGGCGGCGACGGCGAAGCCGGCCCGCCAGGTTCCGGTGGCCTCGGCGATGAGGCCGGAGGCTGTGCGCGAGAGCAGGGCTCCCATCGTCAGGCCGGTCCCCACCGCCCCGAGGACCCGGCCGGCATGGCCCGGAGTCGCCATGGAGACGATGGTCGGCATGATGACCTGCGGGAGGACGGTGCTGGCGGAGAGTACGAGGGTGGCCATGCTCAGCAGGGCGATCGACGGGGCGGCGGCGCCCGCGAGGAGGGCCGCGGCGGTGACGACCAGCAGCAGGGTCGACAGGCGGCGAAGCCGTACGCCGTCAGCGAGCGGCACGATGGCGATGATGCCCAGCGCGTAGCCGATCTGCCCTGTCGTGGCCACCAGTGCGGCAGTTGAGGACGATGTGTGGAAGCCCCGGGCGATCTCGTCGAGGAGCGGCTGGGTGAAGTAGATGTTGGAAACGGTGATGGCAGTCGCCGTGGCGAAGACGGGGATGGTTCCCCGCTTCACGTCCGGGCGGGTGGCTGGACTGGTCATGGGGTTGGTCCTCATGTGCGGGATTCACTGCTGTGACGGGCCAGGACGCGATCGCTGGCAGGCGGACCGCGGCTGCCGGCCGAAGAGGCGCTCCTCCGCGGCCTGCGGTTCGCGACACCTCGGCGCTCCGTACGGGCCTCGCCCTCGAAGCGGGCAGTCGGCAGACCTGTCCCCAGGGCGGCGCATGCGGCGAGCGACGCGGTTTCCACTCCATTGTGGATGATACGAAACATCCAGAAATCAAAATGACGCGAGTCGCCCCGAAAGTCAACCGAAGATCGCGGAAAGCTCCCGCACCGGGCATGGGTGCATGACGCACATCATCCAGATGCGCCATGACCGTGCCGCGTGGCCCGCACATGGCAGAGCCGGCCCGGAACGCTCACCGGCGAAGAGGGCGTCGACTCGGACGCGAAGAGGGAGCACCCGGCACGAAAGAGCGTCGGGGAAACGCCGAACGGCCCTTCGTCGTACGAGCCACGCGCGTGGCTCGTACGACGAAGGGCCGTTCGTCCGTCAGGTCAACGGGCCGCGTGGAACGTACGGCGATAGGCCTGCGGCGAGACGCCGATCGCCGCGTGCAGGTGCTGACGCAGGGAGGTGCCGGTCGCGAAGCCGACCTCGCCGGCGATCTGGTCGACCGAGAGGTCGCTGGCCTCCAGCAGATGACGGGCCCGGGTGACGCGCTGCTGGATGAGCCAGCGGCCGGGGCTGAGACCCACCTCGTCCTGGAAACGCCGGGCGAAGGTGCGCAGGCTCATCCGGGCGTGACCGGCGAGGTCGGCCAGGGACAGCGGATCACCCAGGCGGGCCAGTGCCCACACACGGGTCGCGGCCGTGCTGGTCGCCACGGGGTCGGGAACGGGCTGCTCGATGTACTGGGCCTGACCGCCGTCGCGCCAGGGCGGCACCACACAGCGCCGGGCCACACTGTTGGCCAGCTCGCTGCCGTGGTCCTTGCGCAGGATGTGCAGGCAGATGTCGACCCCGGAGGCGGCACCGGCGGACGTGAGGACCGTGCCGTCGTCCACGAAGAGGACGTCCGGATCCAGGTCCACCCCGGGATACGTACGGCGGAACTCGTCGGCGAGCTGCCAGTGCGTGGTCGCCCGCCGGCCTTCCAGGAGCCCGGCCGCCGCCAGCACGAACGCGCCGGTGCAGATGGAGACGAGACGGGTGCCCGGCCGGATGAGCGCGAGCGCCGCGGCGACCTCGGCGGGCAGCTCCGCGGTGACGCTCGAAGGCGTGATGGCCGGGATCACCACCGTGTCCGCCGTGCGCAGCACCTCGGGGCCGTGCTCGACGGTGATCGAGAAGTCCGCGTTGCTGCGCACCGGCTCGCCGTCGACGGTGCAGGTCAACACCTCGTACCGGCCGTCCGCCGCACCGAGGATCCGGCTGGGGATGCCGAGCTCGAAGGGGTAGACGCCGTCGAGCGCCAGGACGACCACTCTCTCCACATGCCGCATGGCACGATCCTATCGGAGATTGGCAATCGTGCCATTTCACGGAGCGTCCGGCCCCGGCAGGCTGGGTGTCATGAGTACTAAGAACACGATGCGCGCGATCAGTCAGGACGTTCTCGGCGGACCCGAGGTCCTCAAGGAAGTACAAGTGGAGCGACCGGTTCCCGGGCCCAGCGAGGTGCTGGTGCGGGTGCGGGCGGCCGGGCTCAACCCGACCGACTGGAAGCACCGGGCGTCGGGCCTGTTCCTGGGCGAGCCGCCCTTCGTCCTGGGCTGGGACGTGTCCGGTGTGGTGGAGGCCGTCGGTATCGGCGTCACCATCCACGCGCCGGGCGACGAGGTCTTCGGCATGCTGCCCTACCCGTTCGGGCACGGCTCGCACGCCGAGTACGTGACCGCTCCCGCGCGTTCCTTCGTGCGCAAGCCGGCCGGCATCGACCACGCGGAGGCCGGCGCGCTGCCGCTGGTCTCCCTCACCGCCTGGCAGGCACTCGTCGAGACGGCCGATGTACGGCCCGGGCAGCGCGTACTGATCCACGCGGCCGCCGGCGGAGTGGGGCATGTGGCCGTGCAGATCGCCAAGGCGCGGGGCGCGTATGTGATCGGCACCGCGAGCGCGGGCAAGCACGAGTTCCTGCGCAAGCTGGGCGCGGACGAGCTGATCGACTACCGGGAGACCGACTTCACCGAGGCCGTCCGGGACGTCGACGTGGTCCTCGACACGATCGGCGACGACAACACCTTCCAGTCACTGCGGGTGCTGCGCGAGGGCGGGATCGTGGTGTCGATCCTGCCGGTGGGCCCGGAGGAGCTGTACGAGGAGGCCGCGCGGCTGGGCGTACGGGCGGCGCGGATGCTGGTGGAGGCCGACCACGCGGGCATGCGGGCGATCGCGGATCTCGTCGACAAGGGCCTGCTGCACGCGACGATCGCCGGTACGTTCCCCCTGGCCGATGCCGCCGAGGCGCACGCACTGGGAGACACCGGCCGGACCGTGGGCAAGCTGGTGCTGCTGGCCGACTGACGCCGAACGTGGGCACGGGCGCGATCATCCCGCCCGTGCCCATGCCCCGTGATTCCTCCGCACCACCCGGTCCCCCCACCGCCCGACGTGCGCACCGAACAGACGACTCGAGGACTCGTCGCCCAAATCGAAGACATATGTCAATCGAACATGCTGAAATTCACTCCAACGAGGGTAACTTGCAGAGCAGGGGCCGGAGTTGTGGGTCCCCGGCCATCAGGAGCGGTTCAGCAGCCGGTTGGAGGCGATGTCGTCGTGACCCACGACCCCGCGCCGCCGCACCGGCATCTGCGCGTCCGTCGGGACCGCGGCCACACCGTGCTGGAACTCCACGGGGAGATCGACATCCTCACCGCCCTGGCGATCACGCCGTACCTGGACTCGGCCACCGGTCGGCCGGAGCCACGGGTCGTGATCGACCTGCGGCCCGTCGAGTTCTTCGACTGCTCGGGGCTGCGCCTGCTGTACCGGGCCAGGAGCCGGGTGCTGGCCCGGGGCGGACGGCTGCACCTGGTCTGCGACCGTCCGCTCACCCTGCGCATGCTGCGGGTGACCGGCCTCGACCGCCTCCTGCCGCCCTCCGCGTCGCTCGACGAGGCGCTGGGGCAGCCGGAGGCGGCGTCGGGCACCGTATGACGGCGGCCCCGCCGACCCCGGACCGCATTCGTCGGCAGCCGTCCGGGTGGAGAAGAGGCCGAAGTCGCCTCTGGAGGCTGTCTCCTGACCGGGGTGGTACGTCAGATCAAATCCGCACGTCAGTGGCTCTCCGCGACGGCTACGCGACCTGACTGCAAGGATTTCCGCCCGCGTGCCGGGCTGCCGAGGGTGTGTGCGACGGTGAGGAGGTTGTCGTCCGACACCACCCGCAGGCCGTACTCCGCGAGCAGTGCGGCCATCCGCTGCGGCGTCCACAGCGAGCGCCACGGCTCGCCCGAGGTGACGGAACTGCCGAGCACGCGTGTCAGCAGCCGGCCTGCGGCCGCCCTCGCCGACGGCGCCTGGTAGTTGACGACGAGTGCGCTGCCCGGGACCGTCCGGGCTGCGAGTGCGGCGACCGTGGCGCGCACCTCGTCGCGCGTGAGGTACGGGACGACGCCCTCCCACAGCCATGTCGTCGGCGAGGAGGGGTTGTGCCCGGCGGCATCCAACGCCGCACCGAGGTCATCGACGGCGAAATCGACCGGCGTGAACCGCACGGAACGGGCGACGGCCGGCAGCTCGGCGGCGGGGCGACTGCTCTCCTCCGGTCCTCCGAGGACTGACGTGGCCTCGGCGAGGCGGGCGCGCTTGTCCTGCTGGGAGGCCGGATGGTCGACCTCCCACACATCTGTCCGCGCGAGCTCGGGCAGACGCCACGCGCGCGTATCCAGACCGGCTCCGAGGATCACGAGCTGGCCGCTCACGCGGGCGCACAGGGCCTCGTCGATCGCGACCGTCCGCGGCACGACGACCTCTGCGCACGCCCGCACACTCTCGTACCCGGTGCGCTCCCGCCAGCCCTTCGGCGGAGTGTTCGCGCGCACCTCGTCCACGGGCGTACGTTCCGCGACGCGCAGCAGCCGTACAGCCACCGGATCCGCGAACCGGCCGGTGGCGGCCCTCCCGTTCGCGGCCGCCCGCCCCTGGCAGACCAGCACCGCCGTCCGGCTCGCCGCACGCCCGCTCTCGCTCATGGCGCCATATTCAACACCACCCCCGCGGCGGCCGTCGCCGCCCCGTACGCGGACCAGGCTGCGGTCCCGCCTCAGCTCCCGTTGCGCGGGGAAACCCGCGACGGCTCCATGTGCGCTGGGCCGAACTTCGCCCGGAGCAGGCCGGTCATGACGGCGGTCCGCACGCTGGGCCGGTCCGCCCGCCGGACTGCCCGTCCCCCGAGGTCACGCGCCACGAGGGCTGATGTATTGCCGAGGGACAGGCTTGCTTGCCAAGTCCCTCTTTCTCGCGCCTATTCGCTCTGAGGCGCGTCGAACAGGGCGCTGACGGACTCACCGTTGTGAATGCGCCGCACGGCCTCCGCGAGTGCCGGGGCGATGGACAGGATGCTCAGCTTCTCGGTGTGCTCCTCGTGCGGCACGGGCACGGTGTTGGTGCACACGATCTCCAGCACGTCCTCCTGCTCGCTGAGCCGCTTGAGCGCGCCCGCCGCGAACAGCCCGTGGGTGCAGGCGACCCGGATCGAGCGCGGCCCCAACTCCCGCAGCCGCTCCAGCAGTTCGAGAACGGTGCTGCCCTTGGCGATCTCGTCGTCGAGCACGATGACATCGCGTCCGGCGATCTCACCGATGACGGAGCTGATGCTCACCCGGTCGTCGGCGAACCGCTGCTTGGCACCGGCCGCCACCTGGGCGCCGATCAGCCTCGCGAAGGCCGCCGCCTCCTTGGCGTTGCCCAGATCGGGCGACACCACCGTCGTACGGGACAGGTCGTGCCTGCGGAAGTGCGCGGCCAGCTCGCGCAGCGCGTGCAGATGGTCGACCGGCACCGAGAAGAATCCGTGGACCTGCGGGGAGTGCAGCGTCATCGCCAGCACCCGGCTCGCCCCGGCCGCCACCAGCAGGTCGGCCACCAGCCGCCCGCCCATGGAGATCCGCGGCATGTCCTTCTTGTCCGAACGTGCATACGAGTAATGTGGCATCACCACCGTGATCCGCCCGGCGGACGCCCCCCTGGCCGCGTCGCACATCATCAGCAGCTCCACCAGGTGTTCCTGCACCGGAGTGACGAGCGGCTGCACGAGGAACACGTCACGCTCACGGCAGTTGGCCTGGAGCTGCACCTCCAGGCAGTCGTTGGCGAACCGGCTGACCCGGGTCGGGCTGAGGGGCACGCCGAGATGCGCGCAGACCTCTGCCGCCAGCTCGGGATGGGCACTACCGCTGAACACGGCGATGTCACGCACGACCGCTCCTCGCAAGATCGAACCGGGTGCGCCGCCGGCTGGCATGATCGCCGGGATGCGTGCTTCATCGTACTGGGCCCCGACCGGGTACCCCACCGGGGAAAACCGGTTGCGCACAGTCACCGTCCGCACGCCATGATGGTCCCGCCCCGCGCTCCTCACCCTCGTGGAGAACGACATGCGCCGATTCCTCGGAACGTCTCAACACCCCCGCCGGACGACCATCCCCGAGGACCGCACCACGCATGCACACCCTGAACATCGGCATTCTGGCCCACGTCGACGCCGGTAAGACCAGCCTCACCGAGCGGCTGCTGTTCGACGGCGGCGCCCTCGACCGGCTCGGCAGTGTCGACGCGGGCGACACCCGCACCGACGACGGCGAGATCGAGCGCCGGCGCGGCATCACCATCCGCTCGGCCGTCGCCGCCTTCACCGTCGGTGACGTCCAGATCAACCTGATCGACACCCCCGGGCACTCCGACTTCATCGCCGAGGTCGAGCGGGCCCTGGAGGTCCTGGACGGCGCCGTACTGCTGCTCTCCGCCGTGGAGGGCGTGCAGGCGCAGACCCGCGTGCTCATGCGGACCCTGCGACGGCTCCGGCTGCCCACGCTCGTCTTCGTCAACAAGATCGACCGGACGGGAGCGCGGGAGGAGGCGCTGCTCGACGACGTCCGGCGCCGTCTCACCCCGTACGTCGTCCCGCTCACCCGTGTGCGGGACATCGGTGGACCCCACGCCCGTGTCGTACCGCGTCCGCTCGACGAGTCGGCGATCGGCACACTCGCGGAGGTGGACGCGCACGTCCTCGCCGGGGTCGTGGACGGTCCCGCGCCGACCCCGCAGGCGCTGGACGCCGCCCTCACCGCGCGCACCGCCGACGGCTCCCTCCATCCGGTCCTCTTCGGATCCGCCCTGGGCGGCCAGGGTGTTCCCGAGCTCGTCGAGGCGCTGGTGCGGATGGTGCCACGGCCGCCGGCTCCCGACTCCGGACAGCCGCGCGGCACGGTCTTCGCCGTACGGTCCGGCCCCGGCGGTGAGCGCACCGCCTATCTGCGCCTGTACGAGGGCGAGGTGACGCGGCGTCAGCGGCTCACGTTCCTGCGGCGCGAGGCCGACGGCCGCACCTGCCCGGTGCCCGGCCGCGCACGTGAACTGGACGTCGTCGGGCGGCCCGGGGCGGCCGCCCTCACCGCGGGCGACATCGCCGCGCTCCGCGGCGTGAGCGGCGTCCGTGTAGGCGACCGGCTCGGTGACGCCACCGACCGTACGCCGCAGTTCGCCGCGCCGACGCTGGAGACGGTGGTCCGGGCGAAGCACCCGCACCAGGCCGCCCCGCTGCGCTCGGCACTGCTCGCCCTGGCCGACCAGGACCCGCTGCTGCGGGCCCGCCCCGCCCCCTCCGGTGCCACCTCGCTGCTCCTCTACGGCGAGGTCCAGCTGGAAGTCCTCGCGGCTACGCTCGCCCAGGACTTCGGCATCGAGACGGAGTTCGAACCGAGCCGGGTGCGGTTCCTGGAGCGGCCGGACGGCACCGGGGAGGCGTGCGAGGAGATCCAGCGACACGATCACCTCGGGTACTGGGCGACCGTGGGCCTGCGCATCGGGCCGGGACCGCTCGGTTCGGGCGGTGTCTTCACGTACGAGACCGAACTCGGCGCTCTTCCGCGCGCCTTCCACCAGGCGATCGAGGACGCCGTCCACGCGACCCTGCTCGCCGGTCCGCACGACCGGCCGGTGACGGACTACCGCGTCACCCTGATCCGCTCCGGATTCGTCGCACCGCTCAGTACGGCCGCCGACTTCCGGGGCCTCACCCCCCTCGTGCTGCGGCGCGCGCTGGAGCGGGCGGGAACGCGGGTGTACGAGCCCTGTCACACCTTCGAGGTGGAGGTCCCGCTCGACGCGCTGGCCCCGGTGACCGCGCAACTCGCCTCAATGGGAGCCGAGTTCGGGGAGACCACCGGTGGGCGCACCTCCTGGCTGGTCACCGGCGAGCTGCCGGCCCGGCGGGTGCGGGACATGGAGCTGCGGCTGCCGGGGCTCACCCACGGGGAAGGCGTCTGGTGGTCACGCCCGTCGGGCGACCGGCGCGTGTAGTCCGGCGGTCGCCGCGGGGGCCGGGAGCTCACCCTTCCTGCCCCCGCACCTGCCCCGCCACGGAAACCCGTGCACCCCGCACTGATATTGGGCCGCCAACGGAAGGGTCTAGCAACGGGATTGGCGGGCATCCGTGGAGCAGGAAGGAGGGCCGTCGACATGACGACGTCCATCAAACGCATGCCCGTGTGGGCCAAGGTGATCACCGCCGTGGTACTGGTGCTCGTGGTGCTGTTCGCCGGGCTGCGGCTGGCCGTTCTCCCGGGGCTGCGCGATCTGTTCGGCACGGAGACGCACGACCGCTCCGGGCCCACGCTCCTGCAGTCGATCCAGGACATGAGCCGCTACGACGCCGCGTCGGGCAACTTCCAGGTGGTGGTCGATCTGGAGAAGGACGCGAAGTTCCTGCCCGACGCCATCCGCGGCTCCCGCACGCTCTACGTGGGCGCCGGTACGGTCGACGCGTACGTCGACCTCGGGTCGCTCGCGAAGAACGACGTGACGGTCAACTCCGACCGGACCTCGGCCACCCTGCGGCTGCCGCACGCGGTGCTCGGCAAACCCGCCCTCGACCCCAACCGCTCGTACGCCGTCTCCAAACAGCGCGGTCTGCTGGACCGGCTCGGCGACTTCTTCTCCGACAACCCGAACAGCGAGCGGTCCGTGCAGAAACTCGCGGCGAAGCACATCGGCGACGCCGCGAAGGACAGCCATCTGACGGCACGGGCCGAGAAGAACACCACCAGCATGCTCGACGGCCTGCTGCGCTCCCTCGGCTTCACCGACGTGACCGTCACCTACGGCACCTGACACGAGTGGTGCACGGCATCGCGGGTAACAGCCTTCGACCAGAGAAATGTTGAAACGTGGAGGATCAAGTGATCCGTACGGCGTTGGGCACGCGTGCCGGGAAATCCGGCCGCCCACAGGACAAGGGAAAGGCGTCCGCTCAGGGCAAGCGCAAGACACCGTCCGGGGACAAGGCGAAGGCCTTCCGCCGCCGTCCGGGGAAACCGGCCAGGAACACCCGCACCGCACCGGCCAAGGATCAGCGCAGGTCGCTCCCGCTGCTGGTCCGGCTGCTGGTCATGCTGCTGGCCTTCGTGGCCATGGTGGCGTTCGCGGTCGCCCTGGCCCGGCTGACGCTGGAGCCGTCCCCGGCGTCGAAGGCTCTGATCCACACCAATCTGCACCCCGGCCGGTCCCTGCGTGCCTACCTCGACCAGCCGGCGCTGCGTGACGCCGTGAAGCAGATCGGCGGGAACATCCTGCTCGGTGTGCCTTTCGGCGTGCTGCTGCCGGTCCTCGTCCCCCGCACCCGCGGGATCCTGCGCGTGGTGCTGCTCACCGCGGCGGTGATGCTCCTCGTGGAACTGGCCCAGGGTGCGTTCATCACCGGGCGCGCCTTCGACATCGACGACGTCATCCTCAACACCAGTGGCGCGCTGGTGGGTTATCTGCTGCTGGGGCGGCGGATGGGCCGGGCCGTGCACCCACGCCGTCGCTTCCGGAACCGGCGCGACTCCCGGGAGGCCTGAGCCGAACCCGAAATGCTGGTCCGTACCAAAGTATTGACACCCCCTTACCTCACTCCTTAAATCAAGAGGCGAAGCACGCACCCCCCACCTCAGTCGGCGCCCCCTTCCCCGGGGCACCGTACGGAAGGGAGAGTCTTGAACTCCCCACGCCTGCTCCGCAGATGCCTCTTGGCAGTGCTGTCCGCAGCGCTCGTCACCGCGGCCGCCGTCGTTCCCGCCCAGGCGGATCCCCCGACGGCGGTCGCGGCCGTCACCACCTTCTCGGACACGTTCGACGGTGCCTCCGGCGCCGGCGTCGACTCCTCGAAGTGGCAGGTCGAGACCGGCGACAACGTCAACAACCACGAGCGCCAGTACTACACGTCCGGCAACAACAACGCGAAGCTGGACGGCCAGGGCCACCTGGTGATCACCGCACGCCGGGAGAACCCGGGCAACTACCAGTGTTGGTACGGACGTTGTGAGTACACCTCGGCCCGGATGAACACGTCCGGGAAGTTCACCGGCACCTACGGTCATGTCGAGGCGCGGATGAAGATCCCACGCGGGCAGGGCATGTGGCCCGCCTTCTGGATGCTCGGCACACCGGTCAACTGGCCGGACTCGGGCGAGATCGACATCATGGAGAACGTCGGCTTCGAGCCCTCGACCGTGCACGGCACGATCCACGGGCCCGGGTACTCCGGCTCCGGGGGCATCGGCGCCGGCTACACCCTGCCGGGCGGCCAGGCCTTCGCCGACGCCTTCCACACCTTCGCCATCGACTGGGCCCCCGACTCGATCACCTGGTCGGTGGACGGCAACGTCTACCAGCGGCGCACGCCCGCCGACCTGGGTGGCAAGACCTGGGTGTTCAACAAGCCGTTCTTCATGATCCTCAACCTCGCGGTCGGCGGCTACTGGCCGGGCGACCCCGACGGCTCCACCGCCTTCCCGCAGCAGTTGGTGGTGGACGAGGTGAAGGTGACGACGAGCGACGGTTCGGGACCCACCGGCGGCCGGATCACCGGACTGGCCGGCAAGTGCGTGGACGTGGCAGGGGCCGGCTCGGCCAACGGCACGCCCGTACAGCTCTACGACTGCAACGGCACCGCGGCCCAGCAGTGGTCGGTCTCGTCCGACGGGACGATCCGCGCGCTGGGCAAGTGCCTGGACGTCACCGGCGGCGGCACGGCGGACGGCACGACCGTCCAACTGTGGGACTGCACGGGCGGGCCCAACCAGAAGTGGGCCGTCAGCGCGGCCCACGACATCGTGAACCCGCAGGCCAACAAGTGTCTGGACGCCACGGGCAACAGCTCGGCCAACGGCACCCGGCTGCAGATCTGGACGTGCTCGGGCGGCGCCAACCAGAAGTGGTCCGTGGGCTGAGATTCCACCTCGGGGGACGGGGGGACGGGGGGTCCGGTGGGGGTTCGCACCCCGGCCGGACCCCCGTACATGTCCCCCATTGCACCGGCAGATGCCCCCGTACCTGCCCTTGTACATTTCCGCGCGTTCAGCACCCGGGGCGTGCCCGCCGTAAGCGGTCCGCCCACGGCCTCGCACCGCGGGCGGACCGCGCGGGTCGGCGGCCGGTCAGCAGCCCATGGACCAGGTGTGCGAGTCGCCGCGGTCGTTCGCAACGGCGTTGTAGCCGACCTCCTCGCCGGGACCGAGACAGATGGTCAAGGCGCCGCCCTGCCAGGCGTTCTCGTAGACCTTGACGTGGTCCTTGACGCCCGGTCCCGACAGTCCGTGGTTGGCCCACGAGGAGTCGGTGTCGGCGATCCAGCTCTCCCACCAGCCGTCGTCCCCGGACCAGTTGGCTCGCTGGCCGTCGAAGTTGGCGTTCTCCCACACGCAGAAGTTCCCGCTGGGGCAGTCGGCCGCGCCGGAGGGGGTGGCCAGGGCCAGACCGCCGGTCAGGGCGAGCAGGGACGCTGCGGCACAGAGCGCGAGGCGCTGGGTGATCACGATGAGGTACTGCCTTTCTTCGGGGTTGCGGCGACGGTCCGCTCGGCGTAGAGCGCCGCCGCGCGGTGCAGTGCGCGGGTGCGCAGCTGCCGGTAGGTGGTCAGCGGCCCGTGCCGCTCGGCGCGGACCCGGGCCAGCAGCACCGGTTCCAGGCGCGTACGCAGCCGGGTCAGACCGCTCTCACGGGCGCAGCGCTCGGAGTCGGCGGGGTCGGGACGGCCGGGGCGGGGTCCCCGTGCCGGGGTGGCGCAGTGGGTCCAGCGTGCGGCCGCCGCGCGAAACCGGTGTCGCGCTTCATACGCTGCTGGGCCTCGGCCCGCAGGTTGTCGACCACGACCCGGGTACGGAACCAGAGCTCCTGGTCCCCGTACAGGTCGCGCTGGGCGGCGGCGAGACAGCCGTCCGTGTGGGCGGTGACGGTGTAGCCGGTGGCGAGGGTGACGGCCAGTTCGGGCCGGCCGCGGCCGAAGAGGGCGCCCTGCAGTCGGCGGTCCGCTCCGTCGGAGGTGTGGCGCTGGGTCAGTCCCTGCCGGGCCAGGCAACGGTCCACGAGTACCTGCTGCGCGGCGTCGATGAGATGGTCCCGGTCACGCGCGGTCCTGGGCAACGGCGGCGCGGTCCGCTCGGCGGGCGTCGTGGCGCAGCCCGCCACCGCGAGCGCCGCCAGCGTGGTGGCGCACAACGCGCGAAGGAGTCGCACGGGTCAGCCGACCTCGCAGCCCATCGTGGTGTCGGCGACACCGTCCAGGCGGGCGCCCCAGGGCCAGTTGTCGGCCAGGTCGTGCGCCCGGATGAGCCGGGCGTAACAGGTGCCGCGGCCCCAGTCGATGGCGTACACCGCGGTGTCGGCGTTGGACCGGAAGGACGCGGCCTTGTCGTGCAGGAACTCCGGGACGTCCGTATAGCCGGGCGGGGTGTAGCACCAGGACGAGCCGTGTTGTCCGGCCGCCGTCCAGAAGCACACGTCGCCGGCCCGTGAAGCTCCGGAGGCCGGGAGCGGCGCGGAGAGCGAGGGAGCCGCGGCGGCCGTACCCGCCGAGACCGAGGCGAGGAGCGCGGTCGAGGCGAGGAGGGTCGCGGGCACGGCGAAGCCACGGAACATGAGGACTCCCGAGGGGACGGAGGGGTTCGCCGGAGCGGCTGCTGCTCGCCCGGCAAGATCAACCGTGCCCTCGTGACCGCGGGCCCATGCCCGGTTCCCGACAATTGATGATCTTTACGGGGGTGCGGGGTCATTCCTCCTGAAACAGCTCACACCGGCGCAGAATCCGCAGGTCCGCGCGCTCCCCCACGCCCTCGACCGGTGCCGTCGCCAGTTCCGCTGTCAGTGCCACTGTCAGTACCGGCGCCCGTTGAGTACCGCTGCTAATGGCGCGGCAGCCACG
Source organism: Streptomyces sp. RPA4-2 (assembly GCF_012273515.2). Taxonomy (NCBI): domain Bacteria; kingdom Bacillati; phylum Actinomycetota; class Actinomycetes; order Kitasatosporales; family Streptomycetaceae; genus Streptomyces; species Streptomyces sp. RPA4-2. Next base: position 8,097,841 of record NZ_CP050975.2, on the reverse strand, counting down.
TGAACTTGTCGCCGCCCACCCAGCGGACCACGTCCGGGTCGTCGAGATCGTGGACGGTGATCCCGTAGGCGGCGGCCGTCACGAGTACGTCGGTGATGGCCCTCGCCTCGCAGACCACTTCGCCGTCGATCTCCATGATCCGGAACGGCGGCGTGCCCGGCTGTACCCCGAGCACCAGGATTCGTGGTTGGGAGATGTGGGGGCTCGCGATTTCGGTCATGAGTAGAGCGTAGATCGATTCGCGCACGTGGGCGGGGGCGCGCGTCCAGCCGGGTGAGCCTCCCGCCGTGCGGGCGCACGGCGCCTGCGCGAGGCTGGAAGGGCCCGTGGAGCCGGGGGAAGGTGGCGCCGATGGATCCCGTCGAGGCCCTGGACCGGATCGCGTTCCTGCTGGAGCGGTCCCAGGCCCCCACCTATCGCGTACGGGCCTTCCGCACCGCCGAGTCCCTCCTGGCCGGGCTCCCCGGTGGCGAGGTCGAACGGCGCGCGGCCGACAGGACCCTGGAGTCGCTGAAGGGCATCGGGCCGAAGACGGCACAGGTGGTACTGGAGGCGCTCGACGACCGGGTGCCCGGCTATCTGGAAGAGCTGGAGCGGACGGCCGGGGAGCCGCTCGCCCAGGGTGGTGAGGCGCTGCGGGCGCTGCTGCGCGGCGACTGCCACCTGCACTCCGACTGGTCGGACGGCGGCAGCCCGATCGAGGCGATGGGCCGGACCGCGGCCCGGCTCGGACACGAGTGGGCGGTGCTCACGGACCACTCGCCGCGGCTCACCGTGGCGCGGGGCCTGTCCCCCGGGCGCCTGCGCGAACAGCTGACGGTGGTCGGGGAACTCAATCAGCGGTGGGCTCCGTTCCGGCTCCTCACGGGGATCGAGTGCGACATCCTCGACGACGGGGCACTGGACCAGGAGCCCGAGCTGCTGGAGCAACTGGATGTCGTGGTGGTGTCGGTGCACTCCAAACTGCGCATGGACGCGCGTTCGATGACCCGCCGCATGATCGCCGCCGTGCGCAATCCGCTCGCGGACGTGCTGGGACACTGCACGGGCCGTCTGCTCACCGAGCGCCGACGGCCCGAGTCGGAGTTCGACGCGGACGCCGTCTTCGCGGCCTGCGCCGAATCCGGTACGGCCGTGGAGATCAACAGCCGCCCGGAACGGCTCGACCCGCCGCGCCGGCTGGTGCGGCGGGCGGTCGACGCGGGCGTGCTCTTCTCCGTGGACACCGACGCGCACGCCCCCGGTCAGCTCGACTGGCAGATCCACGGCTGCGCGCGGGCGGAGGAGTGCGGGGTGCCCGCCGGGCGTGTGATCACCACCTGGACCGCGGACGAGCTGCTGACCTGGACCCGGGACCGGACGCCCCCGTCGCGCGCGACAGGCGCCTGACGCCGGTGGTCGTGGGGCACGGTGGCCGGCGCCGCCGGTCCCGCCATCTCCCGTTCGGGGTGACCCACATCACCGCTCCCGCCCCGGCCCCGGGGGAACACCCGCCGGTAGTTCCCCGTTAAACCAACCGTGGGTATGGAGGGGACAGTGTCCCCGGGCCTCACCTATAGCCCACAGGGATGATCGTTCGGCTGATGCCCTGTGGAGCCTTCCGCCGAGAGGCGACCGCCCTCCGTGCCCACCACAGACGGCCCCGACCGCGATTCCCCCGTCCGGTCGGGGCCTTTCTCCTGCCCATGGCCGGCGCCGCGAGGGCGGGCCACCGTCACCCGCCCCGGTCCCCGGCACGACGGCGCGCGTTTGACTTCGAGTGCTCTCCAATCCGTACCGTCGTCGCATGACCACTGCACAGCACAAGATCGGCTCGGGGTTCGGCGCCCGCAGCACCGCCGCCGACGTCCTCCAGGGCCTCGACCTCTCCGGGAAGCTCGCGATCGTCACCGGCGGATACTCGGGGCTCGGCCTGGAGACGACGCGCGCGCTCACCGGGGCCGGCGCCCACGTCGTCGTCCCCGCACGGCGTCCCGACGTCGCCCGGGAAGCGGTGGCGGGCATCGACGGTGTCGAGGTGGACGAGCTCGATCTCGGCGACCTCGACAGCGTCCGCGCCTTCGCCGAGCGGTTCCTCGCCTCGGGCCGGACCATCGACATCGTGATCGACAACGCCGGGATCATGGCCTGCCCGGAGACCCGGGTCGGGCCCGGCTGGGAAGCCCAGTTCGCCACCAACCACCTCGGCCACTTCGCGCTCGTCAACCGGCTCTGGCCCGCGATCGAACCCGGTGGCGCGCGGGTCGTCTCGGTGTCCTCCACCGGCCACCACAACTCGGGCATCCGCTGGGACGACGTGCACTGGCGCGACGGCTACGACAAATGGGAGGCGTACGGACAGGCGAAGACAGCGAACGTCCTGTTCGCCGTCCAACTCGACCGGCTCGGCCGGGACTCCGGTGTGCGCGCCTTCGCCCTCCACCCCGGCGGCATCCTCACACCGCTCCAGCGTCACCTCGCCAAGGAGGAGATGATGGAGCGCGGCTGGATCGACGAGAACGGCGTGCCGCTGAACCCGGACGCCTTCAAGTCGCCTGCCCAGGGCGCCGCGACCCAGGTATGGGCCGCGACCTCGCCGCAACTGGCCGGTCTGGGCGGGGTGTACTGCGAGGACTGCGACATCGCCGAGGTCACTCCCGTGGACGGCGAGCGGACCGGCGTACGGGAGTACGCGATCGACCCCGAGCAGGCCGCCCGGCTGTGGGAGCTTTCGGCGGAGCTGACCGGGGTGAACGCGTTCGCGTGACCTGACCTCGGGCCGACGCGTGTTCGGGTCGGCCGCAGCGGGGGCCGGCCCGGTCACCGATCCACCCGAGCGAAATCCTTCCGAAGGCACCGGCTCACCGAGGCTACCGGTCAACCGAAGTCACCCCCCGGCCAAAGCACGGCTCACGCGGCGGGCCGGTGAGCCGGTGCGTCAGCTCGACGCGCACGCCGGGACGTCAGTGCGGCGCGCGCTCCTCCAAGGCGGCACGCCAGGCCGGGGAGGGCCCTTCGTTCACCGGCTCGGCGCGCCTGCCGCCCCGGGCGAAGAAGTCGGCCAGCGGAAGGATCGCGGCGCCGACGGTCACCGCGTCAGGTCCGAGCCGGCCGAGGTCGATGGAGACGCGCTCGGCGGGATAGCGCAGGGAGTACGAGGTGGCGTACCGGCGTACGGCGGGCAGGAAGCGGGTGCCGAGCTGGAGTCCGGCCCAGCCGCCGATGAGGATGCGCTCGGGCTGGAACAGGTTGATCAGGTCGGACAGGCCCGCGCCCAGGTACTCGGCGGTCTCCTCGAGCACGGAGAGCGCCACCGGATCGTGCTCGGCGTCCCCGTCGGGGTACGCGGCGGCGAGCATCGCGGTGAGCGCGGTCTCCTCGTCGGTGCCCTCCGGCGGGCGTCCGCCCTCCTCGCGCCAGCGGTCGAGCAGCGCCTCCGCACCGGCGTAGGCCTCCAGGCAGCCCAGGGAGCCGCAGCGGCAGCGGCGCCCCCTGACCCGTACGGTGAGGTGCCCCCACTCGACGGACCGGCCGTTCTCCACGTCCTCCGTGACCAGGCAGGCGCCGACACCGGAGCCGAAGAGGACGACGACCGCGTTGCGCGCGCCGCGTCCGGCGCCGAACCACATCTCGGCCTGGCCGAGGGTCCGGGCGCCGTTGTCCGCGAAGTACGGGACGGTGTCGGGGAGCCGGCAGGCCGAACGGAGCAGGGACTCCAGTGGGACGGCGTCCCAGCCGATCGTCTGGCCGTGCACCACCGCGCCGCGCTCGGGGGTGCGGGCCACGATGCCGGGGACGCCGATGCCGACGCCGAGGAGCTGCTCCGGGTCGATCCCCGCCTCGGCGAGCACCTCGGCGATGCCGTCGCGGATGTGCCCGACGATGACGTCGACGTCGTACTCCCGACGCTGCGAGGGCCGGTCGACCTCGAACCCCTGGCGCTCCAACGGCCGCTCGGTGCGGGCCAGTTCGGTGAGAGTGAGGTCGAACAGCTCGACGCGGACCCGGGTCTCGCCGACATCGACGCCGATCATGTGGCCGCTGCCGGGCGCCACGCGCAGCAGGGTGCGGGGCCGACCGCCGTCGGACTCGACGCTTCCGGCCTCCTCCACCAGTCCGTCGGCGACGAGTTCGGCGACCACGTTGCTGATGGAACCGGAACTCAGCCCCGTGGCCGGGCCCAGTTCGTACCGGCTCATCGGGCCATCGAAATACAAACGTTGCAGTACGGCGGTGCGATTGCCCCGCCGCAGGTCACGCACTGTCCGACCGTTGCGCCCCGCCATGTGAATCCCTTCCGGCCTGCCCGACCTGCAAGATACAGCTGCGCGATCCCTTGACGCGACTTTCTTCCGGGTCTTAACTCACGTCCTAAATTAAGCCATGAGGGTCGTTCGAGAAGTGAACGGACCCGACCCTCCTGGCTCCCTCCGGGAAAGGGACATACGCAGCCATGCGCAGAATCCGAGCCGCGGCCGCCGGTGCGGTCACCATCTCCCTGCTGACCGCCGCGACCGCCTGTGGCGGCGGCTCGTCGAACGGCGGCGGGTCCAACGACTCGCCGAAAACGCTCACGTACTGGGCGTCCAACCAGGGCGCCAGCATCGAGATCGACAAGAAGGTCCTCCAGCCCGAGCTCGACAAGTTCGAGAAGCAGAGCGGGGTCAAGGTCAAGGTCGAGGTCGTGCCCTGGTCCGACCTGCTGAACCGGATCCTCACCGCGACCACCTCGGGCCAGGGCCCGGACGTCCTCAACATCGGCAACACCTGGAGCGCCTCCCTGCAGGCCACCGGCGCGCTGCTGCCGTGGGACGCGAAGAACTTCGCCAAGATCGGCGGCAAGGACCGCTTCGTCGACTCGGCGCTCGGCTCGACGGGGGCCGAGGGCAAGGACCCGGCCGCGGTGCCGCTGTACTCGATGGCGTACGCGCTGTACTACAACAAGAAGTCGTTCGCCGACGCCGGCATCGCGAAGCCGCCGGCCACCTGGGACGAGCTGGTAGCCGACGGCAAGAAGCTGTCCAAGGGCGGCAAGTGGGGCCTGGGCGCCGAGGGCTCGAACGTGTCGGAGAACATCCACCACGTCTTCGTCTTCGCCAAGCAGCACGGGGCCGACTTCTTCACCGCCGACGGCAAGGCCGACTTCACCAACGACGGCGTGGTCGCGGCGGTCCAGCAGTACGTCGGGCTGATGGCGAAGGACAAGATCATCGCGCCGGGCAACGCCGAGTACGCGCAGAACCAGTCCGTCAGCGACTTCGCCAAGGGCAAGAACGCCATGCTGCTGTGGCAGTCCGCGTCCGCCAACCTCAAGTCGCAGGGCATGAGCGAGGACGCGTACGGCATCGCGCCGGTCCCCGTGCAGTCCGGCACCCCCGGCACGGGCACGAACGTCAACTCGATGGTCGCGGGCATCAACCTCGCCGTCTTCAAGAACACCAAGAACCTCGACGGCGCCGCCAAGTTCGTGAAGTTCATGACCAGCGACGCGGAGCAGAAGATCCTCAACACGGCGTACAGCTCGATCCCGCCGGTCAAGAACGCCCAGGGCGACAGCGCCTTCAACTCCCCCTCGAACGTGGTCCTCAAGGACACCCTGGCCAAGAGCGCCGCCGCACTTCCGCAGGTCGCCGACGAGTCCCAGTTCGAGACCACGGTCGGGACCGCCGTGAAGGAGCTGTTCGCGGCCGCCGCGGCGGGACACCCGGTCACCACGGCCTCGGTGAAGGCCGAGCTCGAGAAGGCCCAGCAGCAGATGCCGAAGAAGTGAGTGCGGACAACCTCATGACCACCACGACCGCCGCCTCCGCCGACCCCGGCGAGCGGACGGTGCGCAAGGACTCCCCCGGTGCGGCGCGCGGCCCGCGCCGCACCGGGCGGATCCGCCGCATCGGACTGCCCTACCTGCTGCTCCTGCCCGCGCTGCTCCTCGAACTCCTCGTCCATCTGGTGCCGATGGTGATCGGCATCGTGATGAGCTTCAAGGAGCTCACCCAGTTCTACATCCGTGACTGGGGCACCGCGCCCTGGTCCGGCCTCGACAACTACAAGGTCTCGGTGGACTTCAGCGCGCCCGTCGGCAAGGCGCTGCTCCACTCGTTCATGGTCACGGTCGGCTTCACCCTGCTCTCGGTCGGCCTGTGCTGGCTGATCGGCACCGCGGCCGCGATCTACATGCAGGACACCTTCCGCGGGCGCGGCCTGCTGCGCGCGCTGTTCCTCGTCCCGTACGCCCTTCCGGTGTACGCGGCGGTCATCACCTGGGTGTTCATGTTCCAGCACGACAACGGCCTGGTGAACCACGTGCTGCACGACCAGCTGCACCTCACCGACAAGCCGTCCTTCTGGCTCATCGGCGACAACAGCTTCTACGCGCTGCTCGTCGTCTCCGTGTGGAAGGGCTGGCCGTTCGCCTTCCTGATCGTCATGGCCGGCCTGCAGAACATCCCGGGCGAGCTGTACGAGGCGGCCGCCCTCGACGGCGCGGGCCTGTGGCAGCAACTGCGCCGTATCACCCTGCCGTCGCTGCGCGCGGTCAACCAGGTCCTGATCCTGGTGCTGTTCCTGTGGACGTTCAACGACTTCAACACACCGTTCGTCCTGTTCGGCAGGACGGCCCCGGAGTCCGCGGACCTCATCTCGGTCCACATCTACCAGGCGTCCTTCGTCACCTGGAACTTCGGCACCGGGTCCGCCATGTCGGTCCTGCTGCTGCTCTTCCTGCTCGTGGTGACCGGCGCCTACCTGCTGCTGACCTCCCGGGGAAGGAAGACCGCCGATGTCTAGCACCTCGCAGGCACACCGCTCGCCGATGGCGCCGCCGCGCTCCTTCCTGTGGTCCCGGCGGATCTTCCTGACGCTGCTCACGGGCTTCGTCCTGGTGCCGGTCTACGTGATGGTCTCCAGCTCCCTGAAGCCGCTCGCGGACGTCTCGGGCAAGTTCCGCTGGGTGCCGAGCGGTCTGACCATCCGCCCGTACATCGACATCTGGTCGACGGTCCCGCTGGCGAGGTACTTCGTCAACTCGCTGATCGTGGCCGGCGCGGCGACGGTCTGCTCGGTGGTGATCGCGGTCTTCGCGGCGTACGCCGTCAGCCGTTACGAGTTCCGGGGCAAGCGGACCTTCACGGTCACCGTGCTGTCCACGCAGATGTTCCCCGGCATCCTCTTCCTGCTCCCGCTGTTCCTCATCTACGTCAACATCGGCGACGCGACGGGCATCGCCCTGTTCGGCTCCCGCGGCGGGCTGATCCTGACGTACCTCACCTTCTCGCTGCCGTTCTCGATCTGGATGCTGATCGGGTACTTCGACTCGGTGCCGCGTGATCTGGACGAGGCGGCGCTGGTGGACGGCTGCGGTCCGCTGGGCGCGCTGTTCCGGGTCGTCGTGCCGGCCGCGATCCCCGGCATCGTCGCGGTCGCCGTCTACGCCTTCATGACCGCCTGGGGCGAGGTGCTGTTCGCGTCGGTGATGACCAACGACACCACGCGCACACTCGCCGTCGGGCTCCAGGGCTACTCCACGCTCAACAACGTGTACTGGAACCAGATCATGGCCGCGTCGCTCGTGGTCAGCGTCCCGGTGGTCGCCGGGTTCCTGCTGCTCCAGCGCTATCTCGTCGCCGGGCTGACGGCCGGAGCCGTCAAGTGACCCACTCCACCACCCCCGAAGGGACTTCCGTGACCATCGACCTTGCCGCACTTCCCGAGGGCTTCCTGTGGGGCACGGCCACGTCGGCCTACCAGATCGAGGGCGCCGTCACCGAGGACGGCCGCTCACCCTCCATCTGGGACACCTTCTCGCACACCCCCGGCAAGATCGACAACGGTGACGACGGGGACCTCGCCTGCGATCACTACCACCGCTGGCGCGAGGACATCGCTCTGATGCGCCAACTCGGCACCAACGCCTACCGGTTGTCGGTCGCCTGGCCCCGCGTCGTGCCGGGCGGTGACGGCCAGGTCAACACGAAGGGCCTCGACTTCTACGACTCCCTGATCGACGGCCTGCTGGAGGCGGGCATCACCCCGTCGGTCACCCTCTACCACTGGGACCTGCCACAGGTGCTCCAGGACCGTGGAGGCTGGCCGGCCCGCGAGACGGCGCTGCACTTCGCCTCGTACGCGGCGGTCGTCGCGGAGCGGCTGGGTGACCGCGTCAAGCACTGGACCACCCTCAACGAGCCGCTCTGCTCGGCCTGGATCGGTCACCTGGAAGGGCGGATGGCCCCCGGCCTCGCGGACATCACGGCCGCGGTCCCCGCCTCGTACCATCTCCTCCTCGGGCACGGACTGGCCACCCAGGCGATCCGCGCGGCGGTCCCGGACGCCCAGGTCGGCATCGTGAACAACCTGGCCAGCGTGGAGGCGGCCACCGACCGCCCCGAGGACGTCGCGGCGGCCCACCGGCTCGACGGGCACACCAACCGCTGGTGGCTCGACCCGGTGCACGGCCGTGGCTTCCCGGCCGACATGCGCGAGGTGTACGGAGTCGAACTCCCGGAGCATCCGGGCGACTTGGAGACGATGGCCGAGCCGCTGGACTGGCTGGGCCTCAACTACTACTTCCCCTCCAGCGTCGTCGACGACCCCACCGGACCGATCCCCCAGGTCAGCGCGCTCCGCCGTCCCGGAGTGCCCCGCACCGCCATGGACTGGGAGGTCGAGGCCTCCGGCATCGAGCGCCTCCTGCACCGTCTGACGGACGACTACGGCGCCCGCAAGCTGTACGTCACGGAGAACGGCTCCGCCTACCCGGACGTCGTCCGACCCGACGGAACGGTCCACGATCCGGAGCGCACGGACTATCTGGAGCGCCACCTCGCCGCCTGCGCGTCGGCGGCCCGTAAGGGTGTCCCCCTCGCGGGCTACTTCGCCTGGTCCCTTCTCGACAACTTCGAGTGGGCCTACGGGTACGACAAGCGCTTCGGACTCGTGCACGTCGACTACAAGACACAGAAGCGCACGGTGAAGGGCAGCGGACACCGGTACGCGGACATCATCCGCCAGTACGGGGAGCGGGGGCGCAACGCGGCGTAACAGGGACCCGGCGGCCTCCCGAGGGTGTTCCCCCTCGGGAGGCCGCCGGACGCGCTCTCCCGAACGCGGCGCACGATGTCGACGGGACGTAGAAGTCGCCGAGTCGGACCTCGCGTGCGCCTGTTCAGCGGACCTCGGTCGTGCGGTCGAGGAACCGCCGCAGCCCGATCCGTACGCCCTCGGTGGGCACCGTGGCAGCGAAGCACGCCGCCTCGAACGCGAGTCCTTCGTCGATGGGCAGGTTGACACCGCGGGTGACCGCGCGCAGGCAGGCCGCCACGGCCGTCGGTGCGTGCCGGGTGATCCGTCGGGCCAAGTGCCGTGCGGCGTCCAGGAGTTCGTCGGCCGGGACGACGGCGTTGACGAGTCCGGTCTGCTCGGCGCGTGTGGCGGCGACCGGGTCGCCGGTCAGGATCATCTCGAGGGCACGCTTGCGGCCGACGTGCCGCGGCAGCCGCTGCGAGCCACCGAAGGGCGGCGGGAAACCCAGGGAGATCTCGGGTTTGGCGAACGTGGCGTGTTCTGCGGCGATCGCCAGCGGGGCTGCCTCCGTGATCTCGCAACCACCCCCGTACGCGAGCCCGTTGACGGCGACGATGACGGGCTTGGGGAATTCCTCGATGCTCCGGGTCAGTGTGTGTCCCCGTCGCACGATCTCGCGCAGCGCCCGTTCGGGACCGCCCGCGACGCTCCTCGCCAGGGACGGAATGTCCGCGCCCGCGCTGAACGCCCGTCGCCCGGCGCCGGTCAGGATGACCGCCCGGACGGAGTCGTCGGCTTCGACCCGGTCGAGGCTCGCGAGCAGCGCGTCGATCGTCGGGTAGTCGAGGGCGTTGAGCTTGCGTTCCCTGTCGATGGTGATCGTGACGACGAACTCGTCCTGGTCGATCCGTACGGCCATCCCACCTGCTCCGTTCCGCCTGTGCTTGGACGCGTCGAGGCTAGGAGCCGTAACCTGTGCCGATCCACTCATTGTCCTAGATACAGGTCAGTGCAGGTGCCCTATGCGGCCGTCCTCCTACAAGGCCGTCGTCGACGAGTTCGCGGCGTCGATCAGGTCCGGCAGGCTCCCCGCGGGCACCCGCCTGCCGACGCACCGCGCTCTCGCGCGCGAACGACGGGTCGCGCTGGCCACGGCCACCCGGGTCTACGCCGAACTCGCCGCCATGGGCCTGGTGGTGGGGGAACCGGGACGCGGGACGTTCGTACGGGTGCGATCGGGCTACGACGGCCTCGAGCCCTCCCGGTCCCTGCCGGTGCCGAGGGTCGCGGACCTGTCGTTCAACCAGCCGCTGGGCGAGGACCAGTCCGACCGGCTGCGCCGGGCCCTGCGTGCCCTCTCCGTCTCGGGCGGGGCCGAGGCGCTGCTCCGGCAGGACCCGCCGGGCGGCCGCCCGCACGAGCGGGCGGTCGTGGCCACCTACCTGCTGGGGCGGGGGATCGACACGGCGCCGGCGAACGTCCTGCTGACGAGTGGCACGCAGCAGGGTCTCGACTGCGTGCTGCGTTCTCTCACCAGGCCCGGTGACGTCCTCGCGGTCGACGCGCTCAGCTACCCCGGCGTCAGACTGCTCGCCTCGGCCCACGGACTCGACCTGGCCCCGACCCCGGTCACGGCGACCGGGCCCGACCTCGACGCGCTCGACCGCCTCTGCCGCACACGCCCCGTCCGCGCGATCTACGCGATGCCCACCCTGCACAACCCGCTCGGCTGGGTCCTCGACCAGGAACGGCGTGACCGTCTTGTCGCCCTCGCCCGCGCACACGACTGCCTGATCATCGAGGACGGCACCTACGCCTTCCTCGACCCGTCACCGCCGCCTCCCCTTCAGGCACTCTCCCCCGAACGCACCTGCTACGTGGCCGGACTGTCCAAGAACGCGGCTCCCGGACTGCGGTTCGGTTTCGCCGTCCTGCCGGGCCGCCACGTGGAGACCGTCATCAGGAGCCTTCGTCTGGCGGCCTGGGGCGCTCCTGGGCTGATCACCGCGCTCGCCACGGGCTGGCTCGCCGACGGCACGGTCGCCGGCTGGGAGGAGGACCGCCGCCGCGACGCCGCCGCCCGGCAGAACATCGCCCGCGCCGCGCTGGCGGGGATGCCCTTCACGGCGCATCCGGTCTCGTACATGGTCTGGCTCGGTCTCGAGCCGCACCAGCGCCCGGATCACGTCGCGGCTCAACTCGCCCGGGCAGGAATCCTCGTGTCCACCGCGGACGCCTTCGCCACGGGCCCCTGTCGCCCCCGGGCGCTGCGGCTGGCACTCGCCACGCCGCCCCGGAACGAGCTCGGGACGGTGTTGCGGAACCTGCGGGACGTATTGGACGCGATCCCTCCGTGAGCGAGGAGGGCCGTCGGGGCGACGCGGCGTGGGCAGGAGCCGAGTCGCTCGGGCTGCCGTGAGGCGAACCGGCCGGACCCTGCGTGAGGCGTCGGCCGGACCCTTCGTGGGGCGACCCGGCCGGCTCGGAACCGCGTCGGCGTCAGCGGGTGCCCGCCTCGGCGCGTGCGTAGAACGCGGCCAGTTCGTGCGGGTTCTTGGTGTAGACGTCGATCTTGCGCACCGTGCCGTCCTCGACCTGGTGGATCTCGACCATGGTCAGTGGGAACTCCTCACCGGTGGTGTGGGCCGTGAGCGTTCCGGTGAGGGTTCCGACGACGCCGGTGGGGCCCTCGAACACCTCGGCGGCGGTGATGGCGACATCGGCGTGGCCCGTCATCGCGCCCAGGACCGACCGCACGAACACCTCTCGGCCCTGGTGCACGCCGCCGTAGGGGAGTTGGTCCGGCTCGTCGACGATCACCTCGGGGGCGAGCCTGGCCAGGACACCCGGCACGTCACCCTTGCTCAGCGCGTCGTACAGCCCCCGCACGACGTCCGCGCGGCTCGCCGGGACCGTCTCGCTCTCGTGGCTCATCCGTCTTCCCCTTCAGTCCTGTCCAGGTACTCGAGCCCTCATCCGCAACCCGGCACCGAGACGATCGTCCGGCCGGGGCTCGTGGGTCCTCGCACCGGTCGTGCCCCGAGCGGATCGGGACAGGCACCATGCAACGGGAGACGGCCGTGCCGGGGGAGTCCTCGCCGTGAGGGGTACCGACAGGGACCCCCACCCGTCGGGCGGCCCTCCTACCCTGTCCTCATGGACAACCGGGACGCAGTCAGCGCATTCCTCCGCTCCCGGCGCGACAGGATCACCCCCGAGCAGGCGGGTCTGCCGACGTACGGTCAGCGGCGGGTGCCCGGACTGCGCAGGGGCGAGATCGCCGCGCTCGCCGGGGTGAGCGTCGAGTACTACACGCGCCTGGAGCGCGGCAGCCTCGGAGGGGTCTCCGAGGGCGTGCTGGACGCACTCGCCCATGCCCTGCGGCTCGACGACACTGAGCGCATGTACCTGTACGACCTCGCCCGCGCCGCCGGACCGGCGTCCGGGGCCCGCGGGCGGCAGCGGGCGGGCCGGCCCACGGTGCGGCCGAGCGTGGCGCGGATCATCGAGGCCATGCCGGAGCTGCCGGCGTACGTGATGAACAACCGCCTCGACACGCTGGCCGCCAACCCGATCGGCCGGGCCCTGTACTCGGAGATGTACGCCGACCCGGCCTGCGGAGGGAACGTCGCCCGGTTCGCGTTCCTCAGCCCCGCGGCCAGGCGGTTCTACACCGACTGGGAGCGCATGGCCCGCTTCGCCGTGGGCGCGCTGCGCGTCGAGGCGGGGAGGAAACCCTACGACCGGGAGCTGACGAACCTGATCGGTGAACTGTCCACCCGCAGCGACACCTTCCGCGTGCTGTGGGCCTCCCACGACGTGCATGTCTTCCGCGACAGCACCAAGCGTCTCAACCATCCGCTCGTCGGTGACCTGGAACTCGATCAGGAGACCATGAGTCTGCCGGACGAGAGCGGTCTGAGCGTCGTCGTCTACAGCCCGCCGCCCGGGGCCCCCGCCGAGGACGGCCTGAAGCTGCTCGCCACCTGGTCCGCCACGACCGGACAGGAGCAGGGCGCGCACTCCACGGTCGTCTCGCCGCGAGGGGAAGAGCACGGGTGACGTTCACAGCACGTGCGGCCCGGAGACGAAGTGACCGTTCCGGTCGTAGGGCCAGGCGTTGGCGACGCATCCGTGCAGGCCCTTGATCTGTTGCATCATGACGGGAGCCAGTTGACCGGGGCCCGCGCAGGTCATGTGCGTGTAGCCGAGGAAGTGCCCCATCTCGTGGTTGACGATCAGGGCCCGGTAGTCGTGGATCGGACCGTCGAACGTGGGTGACCCCCTGACCCAGCGCCTGAGGTTCACCACCACCCCGCCCGGGGTCTCGCAGTTGTACTCGCCTCCGGTGTCCTGGTGGATGCCCGCCCAGCACAGGGCGTCCGCCGTTCCCGGTGTCGCGATCCTCACCGTGAGGTCGTGCGGCGCCTCCGCGCTCACCAGCTGAAACGAGTGGGCGTCGTCGCGGGTCCAGCCTCGGGGCGCGGCAAGGATGTCGGCGATCTCGTCCGCCGCTCGGGCCGGCGAGATGTCGATCCCGGTCTCGACCTCCACCGCGTAGCGCAGCGGACGCGCACCGTCGCCGACCTTCGCGCCGGTGGCGTGCGCGGCGACGAACGTGCCGGTTCCCGTCGAGGGGACGTCGATCTTCGTGGAGGTCGGGCTCGGGGACGGGCTCAGTGACGGGGTCGGGGTGGGCGTGGGCGTGACGCGCACCGTGCTCGGTGGGCGCGGCGCACCGCTCGACGCTTCGCCGGACGCGTCGCTCCGTCCGCTGCCGAGCAGGAACGTCGCGGAGCCGAGCAGGCCGGCGGCCAGCAGCGTGCCGAGGAGGAGGCCCAGGCCCCGGCGGCGCGGACGGCCCCGGCGGTGGGAGGACCGGTACGGCCGGCCACCGCGCCGGGGGGCGCCGTCGATGTCGGTGGGTGGTGCGGATGCCAGCTCTCGTGCCGAATGCATGGCAGCCGAGACTGGTCATGCCAGATGATGACCATTGGTTCGGATCATAACGAAAGAGTAACGAGTGGTTTCCCCTGGCGGGTTGGCCGCCCGGCGACACCCGGACCGGAGACCGCCCGCGCACCCCCAGCCGTTGTGACCCTTCTGTAACAGCTCCCGGCAGCGGCCCTCCTCTCGAACAGTCACCGAACACGTCCCGTGCATACTGTCGAAGTGCCACGAGTCCTACTTGTCGAAGACGACCCAGATGTCCGTAAGGCCGTTCAGCTGGCGCTGCGACATCAGGGGCACGACGTCTTCGCCGCCGCAACGGGTGAAGAGGGACTGGAACGACTCCGGCCCTTCCGTCCGGACGTCGTCGTTCTCGACCTCATGCTGCCCGGCATCTCCGGCCTCGACGTGTGCCGCCGGATCAGGGACCGCGACCAGGTGCCGATCATCATGGTGACCGCCAAGGGCGACGACATCGACGTGGTCGTGGGGCTGGAGGCCGGCGCGGACGACTATGTGGTCAAGCCCGTGCAGGCCCGGGTCCTCGACGCGCGCATACGGGCCGTACTGCGCAGGCAGGACGCGTCGGTGTCCGTCGCCGTCCGCCCCCGGGCGGAGGCGCACGGCGAGCTGGTCATCGACCGGGCCGGACTCCTCGTGTCACATCGGGGGGAACGCGTCGCGCTCGCTCCCTCCGAGCTTCGGCTGCTGCTGACCCTGTCGGCCTCGCCCGGCCAGGTGTTCAGCCGCCAGCAACTGCTGGAAGCGGTCTGGGAACACAGCTACCACGGCGACATACGACTGGTGGACGCCTGCGTGAAGCGACTGCGCGGAAAACTCGGTGAGCTGGGCGGCGATCCCCGGTACATCCAGACCGTACGTGGCTTCGGCTACCGCTTCGGTTCCTCATGAGCGGCCCGAGAGTCGCGCGGGCACGAAAGACCGTACGCAAACGCGATGCCGTACGGAATCGCGAGGTGGTGGGGGATCGCGAGGTGGTACGGAATCACGAGGCCGTCGCGGCCGGGGAGGGCCGCGGGCCGGTGCGGTTCCTCCGGGCGGTCCTGGCGAAGACCCCGCTTCCGCTGCGGGGCCTGCGCCCCCGCCTGGTGGTGGCCTTCGCCCTGGTGGCCGTGGTCAGTGCCCTGAGCACCGGAGCCCTCGCCTTCCGGGAGGCGCGCACCGGGGTGTTGCAGCAGAGCCAGGACTCCGTCATCCGGCAGTTCCGGACCAGCGTCGACGCCGTGGCCGTCTACACTCCGCTGCCGCCGCGCCGGTCGGACCTGGAGACGGCGGTGAACCAGGTGCTCCGCGCCAACCAGTCACAAGGCTGGCAGGTCATGGCCACCTACGGCAGCCTCCGCGCCTTCACGCCGGGTGACATCTCCGACAAGCTGAGCCCGGAACTGCGCCGGTCCGTGGGAACCCACCGCGCCGCGGTGTTCCAGCGGGTGAACGCCGACGGGCATCCCTATCTCGTCGTCGGAATGCCGGTCACGTACGACACCAGCGAGGAGAAGGAGCCCAGGCTCTCGGGGTTCGCGATGTACCTGGTGGTGCCGCAGAACACCGAACAGGCCTACGTCCAGGCGATGGTCGGCGGCATCGAGCGCGCCACGCTGGTGGCACTGTGCCTCGCCGTCGTCCTGGCGCTGCTGGCCGCGGGCGGTGTGCTCCGTCCCGTGCGCGCGTTGCGCCGGGCGACGCGTCGGATGGCGGAGGGGCACCTCGACATCCGGCTGGCCGTCAACGGATCCGACGAACTGGCCGACCTCTCACGGTCCTTCAACGACACGGCGGCCGCACTGGAGCGGTCGGTCGCGGAGTTGCGCCGCCTGGAGGCCCGGGCTCGCCGTTTCGCCGCGGACGTCTCCCACGAACTGCGGACGCCGCTGGCGGCGATGTCGGCGGTCACCGACGTACTGGACGAGAACGCGCCGCACCTGGACCAGGAGACCGGCGACGCGCTGCGGCTCGTCAGCGAGGGAACCAGTCGGCTGAGCGTGCTGGTGGAAGACCTGATGGAGATCTCCCGCTTCGACGCGGGTGCCGTTCGGCTCAACCTGGACGAGGTCGACCTGGCCGAGTCCGTCCGGCGCACCCTCGTCGCTCGGGGGTGGCAGGGCCGGGTGGAGACCCGTCTGCCCCGGCCCGGCACACTCAGGACGCGCGTGGATCCGCGCCGGCTCGACGTGGTGATGGCCAACCTGGTCGGCAACGCGCTGCGGCACGGGGCGCCGCCTGTGCGGTTGACCATGACGGTGAGGGAGGAGCGGGCGGACGTGTCCTGGGCCGTGATCGAGGTGACCGACAGCGGACCGGGGATCGCCGAGGAAGCCATGCCGCACATCTTCGAACGCTTCTACAAGGCGAGCACCGCGCGCACCAGGAGTGAGAGCAGCGGTCTTGGCCTGGCCATCACGGCGGAGAACGTGTACCTGCACGGAGGGCGCGTGAGTGCGGCGAACCGGCCGGAGGGCGGATCGGTGTTCACGGTCGAACTCCCCCTGCGCCGTGAGTCCCCGGACACCGACGAGACCACCGAGGGTGCCCGGTGAAGGGCTCGCGCGCGGGCGGGCTGCTGGTCGGTCTCACGGCCGCGCTCACGCTCGCGGCGTGCGGAGTCCCGCCGTCCGACGTCATCCAGGCCGGCGTACCGGCGAGCGGCATGACCTCTCCCAGCGCGACGCCACGGGCGCCCGTCGCGATCCCCCTCTATTTCCTGCGCGACGGTGATCTGGTGTCCTATCCCCGCAAGGTCTACGACCCCGGGAACCTCGGAGCCGTCGTACGTCTGCTGTTCGACGGACCGACCGGGAGCGAGGCCGAGACGGCCACCACGGAACTGCCGCGTCTGACGGACACACCGGATGTATCGGTCGACGACGGCAAGGTCTTCTCCGTCCAGCTCCCGAAGAACGTCCCGCCCCTCAGCCACCTCGCCATGCGGCAGTTGGCGTGCACGATGGCTCGGGTCACTCTGCCGATCTTCGCCCTGCCCACGGGCGCGAGTCCGGACAGCGCCGCCTCGATTCCTCCCGCCCCGGCGCGACGCTCCCTCGCGGACAGCAGCGTCCAGGTGCTCGGGGACGGATGGGCGATGACGCAGTCGGCCGCGTCGTGCCCCGACCCTCAGGGCTGATCATCCGCGCGGCTGCGCCTCCCCCCGTACGGTCCGCAGCACCGCGAGGACGCACAGGGTGCCGATCGCGCAGGACCAGCCGCTCACCAGATGGACGGGCACGAACTCCGCGGCGGCGCCGGCCGCCGCCATCCCCGCGCCCTGGATCGTCATCAACCCCGCCGACTGCACGGTCATCGCCCGCCCGCGCATCTCCTCCGGCACGGCGTCGACGAACCACTGGTCCACGCCCAGGGTGTAGGCGCCGGTGAGGCCGGCCACGAACATCGCGGCGAGGGACCAGGGCAGCGAGGGCCGTGCCAGGAAGACGGCGTAGGGCAGCAGGGTGCAGGCCACCAGCGGTCCGGCGATCCGGCCGCGGACCGTCGGGCTCAGACACCCGCCCGCCAGGGACTCCCCGAGGATCATGCCGACCGGCATCGCGGCCATGAAGAGGCCGAGCCCCGTCGTCCCGGCGCCGGCCGAATCCGCGTACGGCGCCGCCAGCGCCTCGGGCACGACGGAGAAGAACGACGGCACCCACCCGAGCAGCAGGAGCGACCGCACCCGGCGGTCCGCCAGCAGCCGGCCCGTGCCGCCACCGTCCGCGCGGTCCCGGGTACCGCGTGCGGGCCGCCGACGGGTGCCCAGGCGCAGCAGCAACGCCGAGCCGAGGAAGGCGGCCACGGTGAGCAGCAGCGCGCCACGCGGCGGCACGACGATCAACAGCAGCCCACCGACCCCGAATCCGACGACCTGCGCCCCCTGCGCCACGATCCGGATCAGGGAACGCCCGAGCACGAAGGCGTCGCCGGGGAGGATGTCGGCCAGGCTCGCCGCCCGCGTCCCGGTGAAGACCGGGCCGACCGTCGCCATGAGGCCGCGCAGGACGAGCAGGACGGCGATCGGTGTGCCGGGCAGCACCATCCCGGCAGCGCACACCGCGCACAGCAGGTCGCAGACGACCAGGACCCGGCGCGGCGGACAGCGGTCCGCGATCCCGGCCAGCAGCGTCCCGCTGACCGCGTACGGCACGAAGCCCAGCGCGAAGGTGAGTGCCGACAGCAGCGGCGAGGCGGTGAGCCGGAACACCAGCACCGCCAGGGCGATCTGGGCCACGACGGTGCCCTGCAACGACAGTACGTGCGCCGCGAAGACGGCCCGGAACTCCCGGACGGCGAAGACCGCGCGGTAGCCCCCGGACGGGGCGGCGACAGCGGGGGCCGGGTCGGCGTCAGGGGCGGCGTCGGCGTCGGCGTCGGCTTTCAGCGTCATGGACCGCAGCCTGGCGGCCCGGGGCCGCGGCCCGTAGTGTTTCGGCTGGGGACGAAAGTCCCACCCCAGAGGAGGTCCATCGGTGCCCGTCCACATGCGCTTCGGGCCGGACGACCTGCTGCGCTGCCGGTTCGGGATATCCCCGCTCTGGGAGACGCAGGGCGCGGTCCGCGCCCTCAAGCAGGTACGGCTGCAGGGCTACCACCTGCCCTGGCTGCGGCAGACGGAGGCGGCGGCGCGTGCACTCGACCTCACACCGCTGTGGCTGTTGATGCCGTACCCCGGTCACACCCCGGACTTCCTCTGCCCGCCACCGGACGGGCCGCTGACCTCCATCGAGGAGGATCTGGCCCGCGTACGTGCCACCGACCCCGACACCGCCCGCGACGACCTGGCACGCTCCCTCGCCGACACCCCGGGCGCGGCGGACACCCCGCAGGGCCGTGCCATGCTCGCCGATCCGGCCCGCGCCGTACGGGAGTTGGCGGATCTCTGCGAACGGGTCTGGCACGCTCTGGTCGCCCCGTACTGGCCCCGGCTGCGCGCCGTGCTGGAGGCCGACATCGCCTTCCGGGCGCGCCGGCTCGCGGACGACGGGCTGACCGGGCTCTTCGCCGATCTCCATCCCTCGCTGAGCTGGGCGAACGGCACGCTGACGCTGCACAGGCGGACGGAGCACGACCGGGACCTCGGCGGCGACGGCCTGGTCCTCGCGCCCAGCGTCTTCGTGTGGCCGGACGTGGCGGCGGGATTCGACCCGCCCTGGCAGGGCACCATCGTCTATCCGGCGCGCGGCATAGGCGGCCTGTGGCAGGCCCCGCCGCCCGGTTCCGACGCCCTCGTGCGACTTCTGGGCGCCAACCGGGCCGCCATCCTCGGCGGTCTCGGCGAGCCGGCGACGACCAGCTCGCTCGCCCACCGGCACGGGCTCGCCCTGTCGTCCGTCTCGGCCCACCTGTCGGTGCTCCGTGAGGCGGGTCTGCTCACCTCGCGCCGCTACGGCCATCAAGTGCTCTACGAGCGCACGCCGCTGGGCACCGCGCTCGCGGACGCCGGACCCGCCTGACCGGTCTCGCCGGTCTCACTGGTCTCACCGTGCGACCGACGGCCGACGGACCCACTACGGGCACGCGTCGGCGCGGCTCTGCCGACGGAGCCGCGGCGTGCGAACCGGGTCGCGCCCTCCTCGTCCGTCGCTGGTCCCGGCCGCCCCGCTCCTCATACCGTGTCCATCTCCCGTGCGGCTTGCGGCTGTTCCCCCGCTACGGCCTCTGCGATAGGCTCACTCGCCGTCCCCCGCCTGTGGCAAGGCCATCGATCACGACCGACGCGGCGGTCCGGCCGGCTTCACCTGGCGTTGTCGAGTGCACCCAGGAGAGAAAGACAGCCGTGAACAATGTGGATGCGCCCGTTCGGAACACGTCCGGTCCGACCGGACCGGACGCACGCCGGGCCGGTGAACTTCAGACGCTGCTCGACGAGGGCACCCGTGCCGTTGTCGACGACGGCGATCTGCGCACCGGCCGGGACCGCTTCGAACGCGCCTTCCGGATCGCCGAGTCGGTGGGCGAGGAACGGGCGATGGCGGTGGCCGCCCTCGGCTTCGGCGGGCTGTGGGTGCACGAGCACCGCACGGTCGCCGGCTCGGTACTCCTGGAATCGCGGATACGCCGGGCCCTGGAGTTGCTGGACCCTCAGTCCTCGCTGGCGCTCCGGCTGCGGATCCGGCTGGCCGGGGAGGGCGACTACCGCAACAGCGACAACACGGCGGTACTGGCGCTGCTCCAGCAGGCGCGGGCACGGCGCAACCCGATGGCGCGTGCGGAGGCCTTGAGCCTGGCACATCACTGCCTGGTCGGCCCGGAGCACGGCGCACTGCGCCGTCAACTGGCCGCCGAGCTGGTCGCGGAGAGCTTCCGTACCTCCCGCCGCAGCGATCTGCTGATGGGCCTGCTGTGGCAGACGGTCGACATGTTCCTGGCCGGCGACCCGCACGCGGAACGCTGTCTGTCGGAGCTGCGCGGCCTGCTGGCCGAGCAGGACCATCTCGCCGTGGGCTTCGTCGTGAGCGCGATGGAGGTCATGCTCGCCGTCCGCGCGGGCCGCCTCGACGAGGCCGAGGCCCTGGCCAGGGCCTGCACCGAGCGCGGGATCGCCGCCGGTGACGTCAACGCCACGGTGTGGCAGGCAGCGCAGCTGGTGACCATCCGCTGGTACCAGGGCCGGGTGGTCGAGCTCGTGCCGCTGCTCAGCGAAGTGGTCAACTCCCCCACGTTGAGCGCCGTGGACGATCATGTCCTGGCCGCGCTGGCGGTCGCCGCGGTGACGGCCGGGGACCGGCGGAAGGCCGTCAGCGCGCTGGCCACCCTGTGCGGTCACGACCTCGGCGACCTGCCGCGGTCGAGCAGCTGGATGGTGACGATGCACGGTGTCGCGGAGGCCGCCTATCTCCTCGACGACTCCGCCACGGCCGCCCGGGTCTACGAACTGCTGCGCCCGTACGGTCATCTGCCCATCGTGGGCAGTCTCGCCGTCGCCTGCTTCGGTTCGGCCCACCACGCCCTGGGCGTCGCCGCGCTGACCATGGGAGACGTCGACCGGGCCGTGACCCATCTGCGGGAGTCGGTACGGCAGAACCTCGCCCTCGCGCACTGGCCCGCGGTCACCGCCTCCTGGGAGCGGCTCGCGGTGGCGCTCGTACGGGCCGGGCGGCAGGCCGAGGCCGACGCCGTCCGGCAGGAGATGGCCGCGGCCGCCGAGGAGGCCGCGGCGCCGCCTCCGGAGACCGAAGGACCTGGCGGCGCGGATGAGCAGAGCGAGGACGCGCAGAGCGACGACGGGCAGACCGACGACGGGCAGGGACAGCCCGCGGCGTTCTGCACCCGGCTGGGCCGTAAGTGGCGGATCGGGTTCGGCGGCCGCAGCGTCCTGGTGGACCACAGCGTGGGGATGCTCCATCTGGTGGTGCTGATCGCCAACCCGCGCCAGGAGATCCGGGCCGTCGACCTCGTGGCGGGGCTGACCGCGCTCAACGGGGCCGCCGAACACACGGCCCTGTCCGGGCAGCGGACACTGGACCGGGTGGCGACGCAGGAGTACCGCAGCCGTCTGGCCCGGCTGCGCGTCGAACTGGACGAGTTCGAGGCGGCGGACGACCATCAACGGGCCGCCGTGGCTCAGGCCGAACACGACTGGCTGGTGCGTCAGTTGGCGGGAGCCACGGGATTGGGCGGACGCGCCCGCCGCTTCCCCGAGGGCGAGGAACGCTCCCGGGTCGCGGTGAGCAAGGCCGTCCGCCGGGCACTGGACCGGATCGCTGCGGCCGACCCGGTGATCGGTGAACACCTGCGGCACGCCGTGCACACCGGGGTGCGGTGCTCGTACTGGCCCGCTTGACGCGTGCCCGACCGCGCCGACAGGGCCTTCCGGTGCGCGTACGGACGGGTCGACTCGCCCCCGTGGGACGGAACGCCGTCCGGCCCCGGCGCAGGTGAAGCACCCGTTGGGGCCGGCGGCGGCACCGCACCACCCCCGGTCAACCGCCCGCGCGGTGCGGCGTTCGCGCGTCGCGGCGGCAGCGGGCGGACATCGGCCGGTCCGCGGTCCCGCGGACGGTCCGCGTCACGGGGCGGTCAGCGTCTGCCAGGTCGTGGACGCGACGACCCCGTCGGCCGGCAGGCCGTGCGCGGACTGGAAGGTCCGCACCGCGCTGCCGGTGGACGAGCCGAAGGACCCGTCCACGCTCAACGCCGCTCCGTGGACGTTGAGTTGACGCTGCAACGCGGTGACGGCGGGCCCGTCGCCGCCCTGCTGCACCGTGATGGCGAGGGCCCGCCAGGTCGCGGGTCCGACGATCCCGTCGGCGGACAGACCGCGGCTCGTCTGGAAGGACCGCACCGCGCTGCCGGTGGACGAGCCGAAGGACCCGTCCACGCTCAACGCGCTTCCCCGGGCGTTGAGCAGGTACTGCGCGGTCCTGATCCGCTCACCGCTCGCCCCCTGCTGAACCACCGGCCAGCCGGCGCTCGGCAGCGGCGTACCGCGTCCGGCGGGCAGGGAGAACGGCATGGGGAGGAGAAGCTGTGTGTTGCGGGCGTCGGCTGTGCCACGGCGCCTGTCGATACCGGCCGCCACCGCCTGGAGGTCGTTGGCCGCCAGCTCGCGTCCCAGCGAGGCCAGTGCCGCGGGGGTGCTGATGTCCCCGCCGCACGACAGCGGTGCGTCGGAGTCGACCATGGTGGTGAAGACGGACAGGATGCCCCCGCCTTCGGCGATCTCGAGGATCCGGCTCTGGATGGGCCAGTCGATGTGCGAGGCCGTGTTCACCTCCCAGAAGCCGTTGCCGATGGCGGACGGCCAGGAGGCCTTGTGGGCCGAGATGTTGTTGGTGTGAGTGTGACCGTCGACCATCAGGATCACGTTCGGGAAGCGCAGCAGCAGGTCGCGGAGTTCCGCGCCGCCGTACGGGGACCCACTGTCCGTGTTGTCCATGGAGTCGAGGGTGTGATGGCAGCAGATGACCATGAGCCTGTCGGTCACGCCGGACTGCTCGACCACCGTCCGGGCCCGGGACCCGTCCGAGTCGTCGAGTTCGTAGCGTGAGCTGTTGGCCTTGAGCTGGGCGTTCAGCCAGGTCCACTGGTCCTTGTCGAGGGCGCCGTCGGCACCGCCGCTGGTGTTGGTCGTGTCCAGCACCAGGAACTGGAAAACGTCGTCCGGACCCGGGGGAATCGCGTAGTAGCCCTTGTCGCCGCCGGAGGTGAAGCCGTGTCCGCGAGGGGTACCCGTGGTGTTGAAGTGCTCGGCGATGAAGTCGCCCCGCGCGAGCAGCCGCCGGGCCGGGTCCGCCGTCACATGGGCGGTCCCCAGGGTGAACTCGCCCGTCAGTACGTCCTTCAGCAGGTCCAGGTAGTACGTCGCGGTGTTGTCGAAGACGTCCGGGACTCCCTCGACCTCCGTCAGTTTGGTGGAGCCGGTGGCGACGGCCTTGAGCGGGTCGAAGGGGAGGATGTCGATCGGGACGTTGCCCTGGACGAGCGCGTCGTGGTTGCCGTAGGCGGCGTACCAGGGCATGCCCAGTCCGGTCGCCGTGAACGGTCTGCGGGCGGCCGCCAGCAGACCGTTCACGACCGGAAAGCCGTGGAGGGCGTTGTTGTCGGGAGGGGTCTGCCGTGCTTCCGGATGCCAGTAGTGGGTCTCCGTCCCGAACTGGCCGCCGGCCACGCTCTCGTCCTTGGTGAGGTCACCGGAGTCCGGTCGCACCGGGTTGCCGTCGAGCAGGTCGATGTACCACCGAGACTCGTTGTACTGGCAGTTGTCGACCGCGTCGCCCGTGACGACGGTGAAGGCCAGCGGGGCGCTCGTCCGCGGGCCGCGGAGGACCTGCCGGACGGCTCGGCACATCGCGTCGGTCGTCTGTGTCGAAAGGAACTCGTGCGCGCGGTACGCCGATTCGGTCGGGTACGAGTTGTAGTGCGGGGGCCCGTAGTCCGCGAGCCGGTCCAGGCACTCGACACGCAGCGGCGACTGGTCGTCGACGATGTGCAGGTCGGACATCTGGGCGAAGGCGATCAGCGACCGGGTGACCTGCGGCGTGACCGCGGGCGCGAGGTCGTCGCGGACGATGTGCGGTTCGCCGGGACCGGCGGCCACACCGTGGTATCCCGTCCCCAGGTCGGGACCGACCCGTACGGTCCGGTCCAACGTGGTGAGCCCGAATGCCGCCCCGGTGCCGGGAGGCGGCGAGGCGGCCACGGCGGCGGCGCGCAGACCGCCGACGTCGATGGCCGCGGCCACCACGGCCACTCCGGCAGCGGTCAGGATCCTGCGACGGGAGATTGCCATGTCGATTCCTTCGGTGTGGGGGTATGACATGCCGCGAGGCCGGTCTTCGCCCGTCCTGTCTCCACGGCCAAAAGCCCGCACGGGTGCCCGCGGGCGCCTGCCCCCACCGCCGAACGGCGGGAGCGGGCACCCGCGTTCAGGCGGGAGAGCGGGACGGTTCGGGAGTCGCCGGACCGGTCACAGACCGGCGGAGGTGTGCGTGGCGCGCAGTGAGAACTCGCAGGACTCCCAGGCCGACCAAGTGGTGCTGCCGGGGCCGGTCTGCGTGCAGTGGTACAGCGTGCCCGTGTCGTCGACGGCGAACAGTTCGATCGTGCCGGCCCCGTTCCGCTCGGCGCAGACGTGGCGCATCCGCAGCGTGGTGGTGCCGAACTGGGTCGGCACCTGGGCCCAGGACTGCCACGTGCCGGCGGCGGGGGCGGTCTCGAAGCGGCGCCAGAGCATCCCGTCGGGGTTGGTGCCGAAGATGGCCAGGCGTCCGTCGAGGTTGCGGGCCATGTCGACGGAGTCGAGGATGCCGTCGAGCGGCAGCACACCGCCCCACTCGCTCTCCGTCTGCGCGTTGGCGACGTTCATCCTGCGCTGGATGAGAAGGCCGTCCTCCTTGATGGCGACCAGCACGGCGCGCCCGTCGGAGCCGGTCTCGACGGCGAGTTGGATCGCGGTGCCGCCGAGCTGGGTCCACGGGGTGAACCAGCCGTTCGAGGCGGTGTCGTCGTTCAGGAAGTCCTGCCAGCGGTGGCGGATGGTGTTGTCGCCGCGTGTCGCGTAGACCTGCAGGCCGCCCCACTGGTCCTGGACCGCGGTCGCCGAGGTGAAGGCTGAGTCGAACTGCTGGGGCGACGTGTAGGTGCTGCCGCCCGCGCTGGTCTGCGCGCGACGGGTCACGTAGCCGTTCTGGTCGATGGCGAACACCTCGACCCGGCCGTCCTGGTGGCTGCCGGCGGTGACGGACTGCCACCCCGGTCCACCGGCGAGCTTCGTCCAGGACCGCAGGGCGCCGCCCGTGCTCTGCTGGCCGGTGTTCCACAGATTGCCCTGCGCGTCCGTGCCGAACAGCTCCAGGCGCCCGTCCTTGTTGCGGGCGGCGGCGATCGGGGAGCCGAGCGGGTGCGGAGCGTGCAGCGGGAAGGGGGCCGGCAGAAGCAGTTGCGTGTTGCGGTCCTGGCTGACGCCCATGCGGTTGGTGATGCCGTGGTTCACCTCCTGCGGGTCGTTGGTGGCCAGCTCCCGTGCCAGGGAGGCCAGTTGTGCGGGCGTGCTGGTGTCGCCCCCGAAGGAGAGCGGCGCGGCGGGGTCGACCATGGTGGTGAAGATCGAGATCGTGGCGGGTCCGGCGGAGGAGCCGAACTCGCCCGCGTTCTGTGCGTCGGGGCTCGCCATGATCTCGATGATGCGGCTCTGGATCGGCCAGTCGATGTGCGAGGCCGTGGAGATCTCCCAGAAGCCACCGGCGATCGGGCTGGCGGCCGGCGTCGGATGGGGGACGATCTTGTTCGCGTGGGTGTGCCCGTTGACCATGGCGATCACGTTCGGGTAGCGCAGCAGCAGTGCCTTGAGTTCGTCGCCGGTGTGCCGGTCACCGAAGATGCCGCCGAAGATGCCGTCGTCGAGGTTGTCCATGGTGTTGAGCGTGTGGTGGCAGAAGAGGACGTACATCCTGTCCTGCACACCGCTCTGCGTGACGATGCGGTTGTCGGTGTCGATGTAGCGAGAGCTGTTGGCCCTGAGCTGCTGTTCCAGCCAGTTGAGCTGGTCGGTGTCGATGGACCCGCCGGCGGCGCCGGAGCCGAAACCGTCGGTGTTGGTGTTCGTGGAGTCGAGCAGGTCGCCGGAGCCGGACGGGATCGCGTAGTAGGCCTTGTCTATGCCGACGCCCTGGAATCCGTGACCGACCGGCAGGCCCGCGGTGTTGAAATGGTCCTGGATGAACGCCTTGCGGGTGAGCAGCCGCCGGTTGGGGTCGGCGACGACTCTGGTTCCTTCCAGGTCCCAGGCGACCATCAGCTTGCCGAAGGTGCCGAGGTCGCTGTAGTCGTCCGGCAGGTCGGCGGAGGTGCCGGTGGTCTTGGACGAGCCGACCGTCATGCCCTGGACGTCGACGAGGTTGTTGTCGATGGGCTCGTTGCCCTGCCACAGGCCGTCGTGGTTGCCGTACGCCGCGTACCAGGGCATGCCCAGGCCGTGGGAGACGAACGGCCTGCGGGCCGCGCCCACCGCGCCGCTCGCGTCCAGCAGGCCCGGGACATAGGGGAATCCGAGCCCTGACGTGCCGGTGTACTGGTTGCCCGGCACCTGCTGCGGGGGCACCGACGGGTAGTAGTAGTGGTTGTCCCCGGTGCCGCCGCCGGTCAGGGCGCCACTGGCGAAGCTCTGGTCCAGGCCGATGCGGCCGGAGTCCGGGACGATGGTCTGGCCGCCGTCGAGCAGGTCGATGTACCAACGGTTCTCGTTGTGCTGGCAGTTGTCGATCGCGTCGCCGGTGACGACGGTGAACTGCAGCGGCCTCTTGCTTCGCGGGCCCTTGCCGATACCGGCGATGGCCTGGCACATCGCGTCGACGACCTGCGTCGACAGGAACTCGTGGCCCCGGTAGGCGGAATCGGTGGGGTACGAGGCGTAGTGGGGGGCGCCGGGGTCGGCGTAGCGGTCCATGAACTCGAGGCGGGCCGGTGACTGGTCGTCCACGATGTGCAGGTCGGTCATCTGCGCGAATGCCGCCAGCGCCATCGTCGGAGGGCCGAAGCGGGACCAGAGGTCGGTACGTATGGTGTGCGGCTCCCCCGGACCGGCAACGAGCCGCTGGTAGCCCGCGCCCTGGGCGTAGCTCGCCCGCTGCACCGTCCGGTCCCACGTGGTGGCCGCCGGCACGTCCGATGTGGAGGCTGCCGCCGCGGCGGCGTTCCGGCCGGCGCCCGTCCGTGTCGCGGCTTCGGCGGCGGCGCGGAGACCGCCCGCGTCGATGGCCGCCGCCACCACGCCCGCTCCGGTCGTCGTCAGTAGCCTTCTTCGTGAGATACCCACGCCATGTCTCCCAGGAAAGGTCGGACTCGTCTCCTCTTCCGGCGTTCCATTCCGTTCCGCCCCGTTCCACGGGCCCGTCAACGGCCGGGAAGCGGAACGCCGCGGCGGAGCGCGACCCCGGCGTCGGCGGTGCGGGTGACGATCGTGGCGACGGAGCGTTCGGCGAGCGCCGCGATGGTCAGTGAGGGGTTGACGGTGAGCGAGGTGGGGACGGCGGCGCCGTCGGTGACGAACAGTCCGCTGTGGCCCCGCAGTTCGTGGCCGTCGGTGAGCGCGCTGGTGGCGGGGTCGTCGCCGATCCGCGCGGAACCTAGTGGATGGGCCGTGACGGTGTCGGCGACGCCCTCGCTCCATGGGCGGACCCGGGACAGGCCGTCCTTCTCCAGGATGTCCCGCAGTGCGGTGTCCGCCCGGTCCCATGCCCCGCGGGTACGGGAGGTGGGGTGGTAGGTCATCGTGCCCTGTCCGAGCCCTGGCGCCAGCCGGGTGAAGCTCCCGGTGAGCGGGACGACGCCGAAGGTGCCTTCGTTGTCGTCCTCGGTCATGGCCAGCAGCGTGAGCCAGGAACGCCACCGGGCCCGCATGTTCCGCTTCTCGACGCCGAACCAGGCGGGCGAACCGGCGGCCTGGGCCAGCAGGTTGGTCAGCGGAGGGAAGTAGATCTGCTGGAGGGTGAAGCGGCTGTACTCGGGGGCGGTCGGGTCCAGGTGGTCGTAGGTGGCGGCGGTGATGGGCCGGCCCACGGGCAACCCCAGGTAGGCGGACCCGTCGGGACGTGACAGCCCCAGCAGTGTGCGTGCCTTGTCCTCGACGATGTCGGCGACACTGACACGGTCGCCGTTGCCGGAGAAGTAGCGCCCCACAGCGGCCGGGATGCCTCCGAGGAGGAGAGCGGAGCGCTGGAGGATCACGGGCGTGCCCACGGCACCGGCGGCGACTACGACGACCTTGGCGTGGATGACGCCGGCCTGCGCGGTACAGCTGTAGTCGTCGGGGTCCAGGAC
Source organism: Streptomyces sp. RPA4-2 (assembly GCF_012273515.2). Taxonomy (NCBI): domain Bacteria; kingdom Bacillati; phylum Actinomycetota; class Actinomycetes; order Kitasatosporales; family Streptomycetaceae; genus Streptomyces; species Streptomyces sp. RPA4-2. Next base: position 8,069,623 of record NZ_CP050975.2, on the reverse strand, counting down.
GGTGTAGCCGACGGCGTAGCGATAGCCGGACAGCGGCGACGGGGTGACGGTCTGCGCCTCGTGCAGCGGACGGATGTCCGCGCCGTGGGCCTCGGCCGCCGGCAGGTAGTTGAGCAGCAGGGAGCGTTTGGCGTCGAAGCGGCAGCCGGAGAGCATCCAGTTGCAGTTGGTGCAGGCGCTTGTGTCGACCGCCACCGGCACGGGATTGCAGGTGTGTCCGGCCCGCCGGCAGGCGGCGGCCAGGACCCCGCCGGCGTAGGACACGTCCGGCCAGTCGGTCCGGGTGACCGGCAGTGCCTCCTCGACCCGGTCGTACCAGGGGTCGAGGGCGGCCCGGGTCAGGGCGGCCGGCCACAGCCGGCGGCCGAGGCTGCCGTGTCGCTCGAAGACGAAGGACGGCGCGCGCAGTGAGGCGGCGAAGTAGACGACGCTCCCGCCGCCGACGCAGTTGCCGGCGACCACCGCGACGCCGTCGCCCTGGATCACGTCCACGATCTTGTTGTAGGTGCCCAGGCGCATCGAGTGGGTGAAGTCGGCGGCGGCCGCGCGGGGGCCGCGCTCCAGCACGGTGACGCGCGCTCCGCCCGCCGCGAGGTAGTAGGCCGGGATCGCGCCGCCGAAGCCGCTGCCGATCACCAGGACGTCCGTGGTCTGCACCGTCATGCCGGGCTCCCCGAAGCGGTCGTGTTCGGATGAGGTACTGCCAGCGGGCGGCCGTAGGAGAAATCGGGGAAGCGCCAGAGGCCGTCCGGGTCGGGCTCGGGGAAGCGCAACCACGCCAGTCCGGGATGGCCCTGGCCGAGTGCCTCGACGGTGTCCTGCTGTCCGGCGGTGTCGAACGCCAGCCCCACCAGCAGGCTCATCACCTGCCAGATCGGCCGGTCCAGGTCATCGGGGTCGAAGAGGCCACCGACCAGGGCGGTGCGGTCGGCGAAGGACAGGCCCACGAACGGCGGGCGGGTCGGTGGCAGCCAGATCAGCCGGAGGGCGGCATAGGCGACGGCGCGCGCGTCCAGCAGCGCCGCGATCGCCGGGAGCAGCGGCGCCACCGGCAGTTCGGGCGAGGCGAGGAGGCCGATGGCACCGGCCTGTACCGCACCCGGCCCGGTGACCGCGCCGGCGACCACCACGTCACCGGGAAAGCGGCGCTGGCCCGGGATCAGGGTGTCGGCGAACGCCTCGAGCGTCTGTGTCGTCCAGCTCTCGGAGGCGGAGGCGGCGGCCACGGGTGAGTCCAGTCCGCCGACGGACAGTGCCGCGAGCGTGGCGACCAGTGCCTTGAGGACGGATCTCCGGTCGGGTCCGGTCATGACGGCTCACCCGGCCAGTGCGCAACGCAGGTCGTAGGGCAGCGACACGGTCAGTCCGGTCTCGCCCGCGGCCTGGCCGTAGTCGCTCAGCGCGCGGGCGACGTCGGGGAAGACCGGTTCGAGGGCCGTGACCGCGTCTCCGACGCCCACCGTGTGTCCGTCGACGCGGAAGTTCGTCAGGCGGGCTCCGGCCCGTCCCGCCGCCTTGTCCCACCAGTACTGACCGTCCCACGCCACCCACGGCGTCGCGCCGTGGGTGGACTGCACGCTCCAGTGGTCCTTCTGGTAGTAGTGGCAGGTCACCATGGCGATGGCGAACCGGGAGGGTTCGGCCACCAGGAACCGCAGGGCCCCTCCGTCGTCGACGGTGATGTCCCGCTTGCTGTACTCCACGCACAGCGGGTCGGCGAACGTCAGCCACCACGGCGGCTGTTCCCCCTCCCCGAACTCGTGCCAGGTGCAGCCGGCGGCGAACCCCGGCTCGGTGAACGGACCCGTGGACGTGTCGACGGACCCCGCGGAGCCGGGCGTCTGCCGGTCCGGGCTCTCGCGGACGACCGGCTTCGACGGTGCCGCGTCCGCGGGGCTGCTCGCGAGCAGCCCCGCGGACGCTCCCAATAGCAGCGCGCAGCCGGCTGCGGAGACACGAAGGCGCAGAGGAAACACGGGACCTCCCGTAAGCGGAGCAGGGTGAACGTCACGCGGGACCGCCGCCGTCACAGCGCGCTGGGCGGGGCGGCGGGCATACCGAGGATGGGGCACACCTACCGCCCAGTACAAGAGGTGGGTCAGTGACTCAGCCACTGGACCTGCGGCGAGGAGCGCCGTCAACTAGGCCGCGTGTACTGGTTGTTGTGCTTCCGACCTGGGACAGCATCCCGGCGCGGCCGTCCCCGCGGACGGCTCACCCACCCATATTTCGCATCACCGTGCCGCCCGCGGTCGATGTCCGCGGCCGACTCGCGCACCCACTCCCGTCGTCCGGCCTGCCGGACGGACCTCCGCATGCGGTTCGGCGCTCATCCGCCATCACGCGGAGGAGATACGGCGGTGCCGCGACATCGGCGAACCTGATGTCGCGGCACGGTGGCGCGTCACAGCGTCGCGGTCGTCCCCTCGCCGGAGGCGCTGCCCGCGAGCCATTGGTCCCAGCCCAGGTTGAAGGCGGCGTAGCCGTTGTCGGCGGGCGCCTGGGCACGGGGCGAGCCGGTGATGGTGACGGGGTCGCCCTGCTTCACCTGGCCGTAGAACCACTTGGCGTCGGACATGGACAGGTGGACGCAGCCGTGCGAGCCGCGGGCGCTGCCGCTGCCCGGATTCGGGTCACCGGTCGAGTAGTGCACGTAGGTGCCGGACTGGGTGAGGTGTACGTCCCAGGGCAACGTCAGGTCGTAGTAGTTGGGGCTGCCCTTGTCGCAGCTGATACCGACACTGCAGGAGGTCATGTGGACCTTCTCCTGCTTGTCGATGACGGCCATCGTGCCGTTCCACGTCGGATACTGGGCGCTGCCCGCGTTGATCGACAGGGTGCGTACCGCGGCGCCGTTCCGGGTCACCTTCATGGTGTGGCCGGTCACGGAGACGTTCGCGCGCACGTCGTCACCGATCTTGAAGGTGTGCGTGTAACTGCGTACGCCGTACCGTCCGTTGCCGTTCTCGACGCCCTTCATGTCGGCGTCGATCTTCACCGTCGTCCCGGAGGGCCAGTACGCCTTCGGGCGCCAGTCGGCGCGCTTGTCGCCGAACCAGTGCCAGGCACCGGCCACCGGCTGCGAGGCGCTCACCTTCATGTGCTTCTCGACCGTGGCCCGCGCCTTGGCCGCCACCGGGTTCGTGAAGACCACCGAGATCGGCATGGCCACACCGACCGTGGTTCCCGTCTGTGGCATGATCGTCTCCAGCAGCATCGGCGGACCGGCGGGCTTCGTCGGTGACGGCGAGGCACTCGCGCTCGGCTTGCCCGGAGCCTTTGCGTCGCCCCCGCCCGCCTTGTCACTGCCGCCCCCGCCACAGGCACTCGCACCCAGCAGCATCACACCCGTGACGAGTGCGATCCCTATGCCACCCTTGCGCCGTCCCACGACCTGCTCCGCTCTCTCGCCCCACGGCCCTGCCGGGCCCGCCTCACTGTCAGACAGCCACGGCACGGGCCGCAGTTGCACGCATCGCGTAAAACGTGTCCCAAGACTCGGTGCGCAGAGGTCCGCGTGCCCCCGATCGTGTGAAACATCCCGCTGCGCCTGCGGCGGGAACCCGCGCCGGGTGATCGTTCTCCGGGGCGTGACGGGCCCGCCGTCCACGGCCCGTGATCGAAGGGTGTGGCGGTGGCGGTCGATGTGGTGCGCGAGTCCGCGCGGGCGGGCCGGGTGGTGCTGTGGGAGGAGTCCCCGCGGGACGGGGCACAGGCCAAAACCCTGATGACGGCTGACTTCCGGGTGCGTCTGGCCCGTGCTCAGGGCCGGATCTTCGGTGCGGACGGTCCGCGGCACGTGGTGTTCGCCGCCGGATTCCCCGCCGTGTGCGCGGAGGAGTTCGAAGCGGTCCGGCAGGTGGCGGTGGAGGCCGGTGGGACGGTGAGCGTGTCCGCGGTGTGCCGGGGCACCGCCGGTGACGTACGCCAGGCGCTGGCCGCGGTCCGGGGCAGCGCGCACGCCAGGATCATGGTCATCGTGCCCGCGTCCGAGGCCATGGCCCAGGTGATGACCCACGGCTGCGCCGAGCGGGCACTGGCCGCCGGTGCCGCTCTGGTCGCGCAGGCCAGGGACACCGACGACAGGGTGGCCGTCGATGTGTGCCTGGCCGACGCCTCCCGGGCCGATCACGCCCTGACCGGCGAGCATGCCGCGCGGATGACGGAGGCCGGCGCCGGGGTGGTGGTGCTCGCGGACACGGTCGGCGACCAACTGCCGCAGGACGCCGCGGCCATGTTCACCGCCGTACGCCGCCGTGCGGGCGACGACGTGGTCCTGGCCTCGCACCTGCACAACGACCTCGGGCTCGCTCTGGCCAACACCCTCCAGGCACTGCGCGCGGGCATCCGCGTCCTGTCGTCGTCCTGGCTGGGCATCGCCGAACGCAGCGGGATGGTCGCCACCGAACAGCTCCTGTTCCTGCTCGCCTACCGCCCCGACCGCACCCGTGAACTCCTCGGCGACGGCCGCGCCCCGTGGTGGACCGCCCCCGATCTGACCCTGCTGCCGGGCATCGCGCGCATGGTGGCCGCCGAGACCGGCGCGCCGCTGGGTGTGACCACACCGATCGTGGGAGACGGCGTCGGCACGATCTCGACCGGCACCCCGTTCGTCCATCCCCGCCTGTTCGAACCCTACGATCCTCGCGCGCTCCTCGGGATCGAGCCCCGCGTGATCCTCACGCACCTCGCGAGCGCCCGAGTGATCACCGCCGTCGCCGCACGGCTCGGACACCGGCTCGACCCGGAGCAGACACGCAGCGCAGTAGCCTGGGTGAAGTCACACGCCTACCGGCAAGGACACGCTGTGATCGAGGAGACGGACTTCGGCGACTACCTCACCGGCCTGACCGTGCCCACCGCCCGGACTCCGCGATGACCACGCCGCGCGCCGGCGGCGTCGACGCCGTGCACGCGAGCCTGTCCCTGGGCCGGGCCGCCGTACTGCCCAACCCCGCACCCCTGACCTTCGTCGTCACCGCGGCCACGGCGCACGCGGTCAACCGGGCCAAGGACCGGCCCGCCGACCAGCCCGTCGCCCTGTGGACCCATCACCCGCACACCACCGAGCTCGTCCTGCGGGCACTCGAGCTGGCGCCGCACGCGGCCGAGTCCGCCCGTCGGCTGCTGGCCGACGAGCGTGTCACGGTGCTGGCCCCGCTGCGTCACGACCACACGCCACCCGACTGGCTGGCCCCCGCGACCCACGACGGGTGGACCCTGCTGTTCGGCGCCCGCTGGAGTCCCCTGCGGCCGGTCCTGGACGAGTACCCCGTCCTGTATGTCAGCAGCGCCAACCGCACCGGCCGGCCCCCGGCGCCGACCGCGGCCCAGGCACGCGCGATGTTCCCCGGCCACGTTCCCGTCCTCGACCCGGCCGCGCTTTCCGGCACCACCCCGGACACCCCGGACTCTCCGCCGCGCGCGGCGACCACCACCCTCCGCCTGCACCCGGACGGCCACCTGGAACTGCACCGCTCCGGCGCGCAGGACGCGACGCACTCCGGCCCCACCGCCTATCTGCGCCACCTGCGGGCCACCGGCCGAGGCGGACCCGACCTCACCGGGCAATACACCTAGGGCGTGGTGCGCAAGTCCCGCCTGCCTCACGAGGCCTGGCACGCTCGGGGCAGTCGACGGCGGTGACCGGGTCGAGGACGGGCCCCGGCCGGCCGGTGCGGCGTGCTCCCGCCGGTCAGCTGTACGTCAGGACCCACAGGAAGACGGCGACCGCCCGCACCAGGTCGTCCGTCTCCTCGGTCTGGACCCGCAACGCTCCCGGCACGTGGGCCAGTTCCCAGGAGGCCGGGTCGGCGGGCTCGTGCGGCTCGGCCGCCCACAGTCGCCCGATCTCCTCGGCGCTCGCTCTCAGCGCGTCGCACGCACGGGCCGTGGCGACGAGCACCTGGGCCAGCGGCCCCGGGCTTCCCTGGCTGTCGCGCGGCAGCGTGTCGGCGTCCGTGGACAGGGCGTCCGCGAGGTCGACCAGGCGTGCCGCCCGCACCGGCCAGCCCGACGCCCGGTCTCCCGGGGCGGCGCGTTCGCCGGCCGGTTCACGGTCCAGGCCGGTGCGCGCCCAGGTGGACCGTTCCCGGGCGGTGGGCTGCCATGTCCCGCGCTCCCGGAGGTCGTCCGCACGCCCCATGGCCTGACGAGCCAGGACGAGGGTCGCCGGCCAGTCGCCGCGCTCCCAGTCCGGCGTAGCCAGGACTTCCCGGACACGGTAGCCGAGCGTCAACCGCACCCCGGCGGGGCGGGGTCGGGGGAGTTCCGCCGCGACGTGGGCCCGCAGTACGTGCCTGACCCCGGCCACCGACTCGGCGCTGCCGACCCCGATACCGCCCATCCGGGCGGCGTCGGGCAGGGGACCGGCCGCCAGCGGGACGGCCTCGGGGTGGCAATAGCGCAAGGTGTCGGCCAGGAGAATCTCGTCGACCAGGATCCCGGCGTCGTGGGCGGCCCGCCACAGCAGCAGGCCCACGGTGTGCGGGCCGCTTCCCCACGGCCACTTGGCATGCCGGCCCGAACGGGCGTGGGTCCGCCGGGGTGGCGGGGCGTGGAGGAAGAGTTCCTGCTCCTCGTACCAGGCGGCCAGCAGGTCTCCCTGCCGGCAGGCCCGCTCCCATGCCCCGCACCCGTACGCGGCCCGGTGCCCCGACTCCCACCCGTCCACGTCCACGTTCGCGTTCACGTTCACCGGATGAACCGTACCGGGAGCCGCCGGCCCCGGACGCCGGTCGCGCATCCGCACCGCCACCCGCCGACGTGACCAGAACCAGGGACCAGGGACCACGGCGATCGGAACGCCGGTGAAATGGAGTTCGCCGGGCTCTGCCGCGAGGCGGGGTGCCCGGCTTTACTGTCCGGTGTGGCCGTGAGCCCGGCCCGCGGGGAAGACATGACCGGCCGACGGGCGACGCGCGGCCCTGTGGCGAGGGGCGGACGGGGGCATGCGATGCGGCGGGAGCGGGTGCCGGCGCTCATCGGCGTGGTCTCCGGACTGTTGTCGGTGCTGCTCGCGGTCGCCGTCAACGTCGCCACCGGAGGCAGCCTTCCGCCCCCTCTCGACGCGGTCGCCTGGCTGTCGTGGCCCGCGGTCGGCGTCCTGGCCGCGGTCGTCGTGGGGCTCGCCGTGTGGCAGCAGCGTCTCACCACGTCGCCGAGTGCGGGGGCCGCGGACGGCCGGGAAGCAGCCGGGCGGCCGGCCGAACTGCCCGCCGCGCCGGGTCTGACGGGCCGGGCCCGGGATCTGGCCGCGGTCGACGAGGCGCTGGAGCAGCGGTACGGCGTCGTCACCTTCGTCGGACCACCCGGCGTCGGCAAGTCCTCGCTCGCGCTGCGCGTCGCCCACGATCTGCGCGGCCGTTACCCCGACGGGCAGTTGTTCGCGGCGCTGCGGGGCGCGAGCGCGGACCCGGCCGCGCCCGAGGCCGTACTGGCCCGGTTCCTCGGTGCGATGGGTGTGGCCGAGGACGAACGGCGCGGTGCCGTCGAGAATCTCGCGGCGAGGTTCCGGTCCGAACTGGCCGATCGTAAGGTCCTGTTGGTGCTCGACGATGCTCGGGACGCCGAGCAGGTGGCGCCGTTGCTTCCCGGCGACGCGGGCTGTCTGGCAGTGGTCACCAGCCGCCGCGTGCTCGCGGGAATCCCGGGGTCCGCGACCCACCTGGTCGGCGGGCTGGATCCGGCCGAGGGACTCGCCCTGCTCACCGAGGCCGTCGGGGCGGACCGGGCGGCCGCCGACCCCGACGCGGCGGTTCGGATCGTCAGGGCCTGCGGCGGGCTGCCACTCGCCCTCCGCATCGCCGGTGGCCGGCTGCGGGCGCGGGTTTCCTGGCAACTGGCGGACTTCGCGGACCAGTTGGAGGACGAACGACAGCGACTCGACGCCCTCCGGCTCGGCGACCTGGCGGTCCGCGCCAGCTTCGACGCCTCGTACGAGGAGCTGCCCGCCGTGGACCGGCTGGTCTTCCGGCGCTGCGGCTCGCACCCCGGCCAGATCTTCGGTTCCGCGGCGGCAGCGGCGCTCGCGGGGCGGGAGCCACCGGCGGTGACGGCCGCGCTGGAGCGGCTCGTCGACGCCCAGCTCGTCGAGTCCCCCGCCCCCGGCCGGTACCGACTGCACGACCTGCTGCGGTTGTTCGCGGTGGAGCGTACGGAGGCCGAGGACACTCCGGAGGTACGCGTCGCGGCCCTGGCCCGGCTGCTGGACCTGCTGACGGGACACGCCGCTGTCGGGAACTGGCTTGCCGACGAGCGGGAAAACGTGGTGGCGGCACTGCGTCAGGCCGTGGCCTCGGGGCTGTACGAGCCCGCGTGGGCGCTCGCCTCCGCCGTGGGCCCGCTGCTGAGCCGCGCGGAGGATCACGTCGACCGGCTGCCCCTCTGGCATGCGGCGGCGGAGGCGGCCGACGCGCTCGACGACGACCCGCGCAGGGTCCGCGCCTTGCTCCAGATGTCGTACGCGTGCCGCAACTCCGGGGACGTGACGGCCGCTCTGGACTCGGCGACGCGGGCCCTCTCGGTCGCGGAGCGGCTGGGCGGACGGCCCGCGCTCGCCGAGGCCCTGCTGTGTCACGGCGAGGCGCTGCGTGACCTGTACCGCTTCGACGAAGCGGCGGAGGCGCTCACCCGGGCGGTGGTCCTGTACGCCGAACTCGGCGACGAGGAGCGGGAGATACAGGCCCGTACGGCGCTCGGCGCGCTCTACATGGCGTTCTGGCACGCGGACGAGGCCGTGGAGGTACTCGAACGCGCGGTGGCGCTGCTGCCCGCCCAGGACAGCGTTCAGCACGCGTGGACGATCGGGGGCCTGAGCACGGCGTACCGGCTGTCCGGGCGGCGCGGCGAGGCGATCGCGCTCAACGAACGGGCGCTGCGGATCGCGCGGGCCGGCGGAGGCGACCTGTTCGCCCTCGGCTATCAGCTCGCTGGACGCGCCTGGCTGGCGCACGAGGACGGTCGGACCGACGACGCGCTGACGGACATGCGGGAGATGCTCACCGTCTTCGAGAGGATGCGGCACTCCACCGGTGCCGGCCTCGCGCTCGAGGGAATCGCCGGGATCGCCATGGCGGCCGGGCGCCACGACGACGCGATCGAGGCGAGTGAGGCGGCAGCCGTGCGGTTCGACCGTACCGGCGACCGGGTACGCGCGGGCCGCGTCCGGCTGCAACAGGCCGTCGTGCTCGCCGAGGGCGGCCGCACCGACGCGGCCGGAGCGCTGTGGCGCACCGCGGATGCCCTGATCGGCGACGCGGAACCACCGGAGGTCCCCCGCCTGCGTGACCGTCTGCGCGAACTCCTCGGAGACCGGTCCCCGTCCGGTCCCGGGCCGACGGCGGACGGTGCCACCGGACGACCCGGGTAGCGGCCCGCGTCGATCGGACCGCTTCGGCGTCGGGCCTGGATCCGGTGACGCACAGAGTTCCGCGAAGTCCGTGGGCGAACCCCTGTGCGTCAGATGTGCGTCGGACACGTGTGTCAGACGTCCTGCGCGGCGAAGCCGTACCGCCACGTCGTGTGTTCGGGTTCCCATCCCCGGGAGCGGGCCCGTTCGTTGGACGCGCCCCTGGCCTCGTTCTGCCGTCCTGTCCGTTCCTCGGGTGCGGGCACACCGAGGGCGGCTGCCAGGACCGGCAGCCACTGGCGGCCCTCGGCCGGCTCGTCGTCCACGATGTTGACGGGCCCGGAAGGCCAGCCGAGGGCGGCGACGGTGGCCCTCGCGGCGTCGGCGACGTGCACGAACGATGTCACCGAGAGATCCGCCTCGAGGTTGGCGAGAAGACGCGCGTTCGGGTCGCCGGCCAGGGCCGCGGCCACGGCGCCGCCCGGCGCGTACCAGGTACCCGGGCCGTACAGGATGCCGTAGCGCAGGGCCACGCAGGTCTCCATCTCGGCCGCGGTCTCCTCCAGTGCCCGGATGCCCTCCACCATCCCTCGTCGCGGCTCGGCCGCCCCGAGATCCAGCGGTTCGGTCTCGTCCGCCGGGGTCTCCCCCGGTACGTACGCCCAGGAGATCGACTGAGCGACGATCCGTTCCACTCCGGCGGACCTGGCCGCGTCCACGAGATTGCGCGTGCCCTCGCGGCGTAGCCGGTTGGTCGTCTCCCCGTCGGCGTCCGACAGGGCGGTGAGCTGGTGGATCACCGCGTCCGGAGCGGTCGCGGCCATCACCCGTCGCAGGGCGTCCCTGTCGAACGCGTCCGCCTGGACGGCTGACGCGCCCTGCCGTCGTACTCGTTCCACCCCCTCGGGCGTACGGGAGACTCCCGTGACCTGATGTCCTTCTTTCAGCAGCAAAGGGACGAGGAGTCGGCCCACTGCGCCGGTCGCACCGGCAACCAGGATGTTCATGAGGGAATCAGCCCTTTCGATCGGATGAGTGTCCATCTTGTACTGATATGGGTGGAGTGGGAGCTGTAGCCCGGCCCGGCGCGCGAAGGGCGGCGTGCCCGTTCACGGCGAAGGCGGGGACACCGCCCTCGCCCGACGGGTCGACACTCGCCGCCACCCGCGTCGCACCTGCGGGAAGGCGCCGCCGGAGCCGTCCGAGGAGGCGGTCGAGCCAGGCGCCGAGCGCGGCTCCCAGGACCGGCGCCACCAGATAGATCCACAGGTCCTCGGTCCGGCCGGCGAGCACGGCGGGCCCGAGCTGGCGGGCCGGGTTGACCGAGCCCCCGCTGCGGGTACCGAGCAGGGTGATCACCAGCGCGACGGACAGTCCGATGGCGTACGGCAGCAGGTGTGAGAAGCGGGTATGGGCCATGAGGAACCCGACGACGAGGACGATGGCCGCCATGCCTCCCGCCTCGGCGAGAAAGACGGCCGAGGGCTGCCAGGCGGGCGCGGGCCCGATCGCGGCGTAGTCGACGGACGGGAGGGTCACCGGGCGCCCCCACACCAGGCGCGCCAGCCCCGTTCCCGCGGCGGAGCCCGCGAGTTGCGCCAGCACATAGGGCAGGACGCCGCGCCCCGGGAAGGCGCCCATCAGCCACAGGGAGACCGTCACGGCCGGATTCATGTGGCCCCCGCTGCGTCTCCCCGGCGGGGTGAGGATGAGCACGGTGAGGACGATCCCACTGAAGGCGCCGATGACCGTGATCGCGACGTCGAGGTCGGCGACGCAGAGCACGGAGCCCGGATCGCGCAGCCACCGTACCGCCGTCACCGCGAGGAACAGCAGGGCGGTGGCGAGCACGAACTCGTCGACGGCACGGGCCGGCGACACCCGGCGCGCGCGAGAGGGAACGGTACTCACCAGGATCTCCTTCGCATGTGTCGTCAGGTCAGATGGCGGATGCGCAGTGGCCGGGGACGAGGCAGGTGGACACCCCGAAGCCGTTCCGGCCGTTGAGCGTCGTGATCACGGCGACGAGACGGGCCAGCTCGCTCTCGTCGAACTCGGCCGCGACCCGCGCGTACACCTCGTCCGGCACGGAACCGTCCGTGCGCACGGTGATCGCCTCGGTCAGCTCGATCGCCGCGATCTCCTTGGCCTTGTAGAAGTGCATCGACTCCCGCCAGGCGCCGAGCCGGAGGATCCTCCCCGCCGACTCACCGGCCGCGAGCGCGTCCCCGCTGTGCATGTCCAGGCAGAGGGCACAGTGGGTGATCTGGGCCGCGCGGATCTTGACCAGGTTCAGCAGGACGGGCGCGAGCCCCCGCTTCGCCGCCGCGTCCGGGCGGCCCACGGCCTCGAACGCCCGCGGCGCGGGTTCCGCCGGGCCCGGACGGGGCGGATGCTCGCGAAGGCGGCCGAGGCTGTCCAGACTGTCCATGTTGTATGTGTTGCGTTGGTTGTATGGGTTGTCACGGTTCTCATTCGCTTCGTTCGTGTTCATGACTGCAACGCTACGCATCCAGTGGCACTGAAGTAGGGTCCAGTTCCGTGACAGATTCCCAGACCAATTCGGGGACCGACTCGCCCGCCGGACCCGGCACCGACCTCCATCTGGAACTGCGCGGCCCCGGGCTGCGCGCCGGCCTCACCAACGCGCTCCGGGACGCCGTACGTACGGGGCGGCTGGCACCCGGCACCCGGCTGCCACCGTCCCGCTCGCTCGCCGCCGATCTCGGTATCTCCCGCAACACCGTCACCGACTCCTACGCCGAACTCGTCGCGGAGGGCTGGCTCACCGCCCGGCAGGGCTCCGGGACCCGGGTGGCGGAGCGGGCCGAACCGAGCCGCGCCGAATCCGACACTGAGGGCGCGCGGCCGGCCCCGAAACGCCCGACGTACGGCCTGCGGCCGGGTTCACCGGACCTCGCGAACTTCCCCCCGCGCACAGTGGCTCACCGCCGCCCGCCGCGCCCTGACCGCCGCACCGCACGAGGCCTTCGGGTACGGCGACGCCCTCGGCCAGATCCGTCTGCGCACCGCCCTCGCGGACTACCTGGCGCGGGCCCGCGGGGTGTACGCCGAGCCGGAGCGGATCGTCGTCTGCTCCGGCTTCCACCACGGGCTCGCGCTGATGGCGCGGGCACTCCGGGCGCGGCGGGTACGGGCGGTGGCCGTCGAGTCGTACGGACTCGATCTCTATCGCGACCTGCTGACCGACGCCGGCCTGCGCACTCCGTCCGTCCACGTCGACGAACACGGCGCGCGCACCGACGACTTGGAGCGGCTGGAGGACATCGGCGCGGTACTGATGACACCCGCCCACCAGTACCCGACGGGGGTCGCGCTGCGCCCGGACCGGCGTACGGCGGCCGTCGAATGGGCGCGGCGCACCGGCGGCCTGATCCTGGAGGACGACTACGACGGGGAGTTCAGATACGACCGTCAGCCGGTGGGTGCCCTGCAGGGCCTCGGCCCCGACCGGGTGGTGTACTTCGGCTCGGTGAGCAAGTCACTGGCGCCCGGAGTGCGGCTGGGCTGGATGGTCCTGCCGCGGGATCTGGTCCCGGACATCGTCGCCGCCAAGGGGTACGGCGACTACATGTCGAGTGCGCTCGAACAGCTCACGCTGGCCGAGTTCCTGACGTCGGGCGCGTACGACCGTCATGTGCGCTCGATGCGACTGCACTACCGGCGCCGCCGAGAGCAACTCGTCACGGCCCTGGCCCACAGGGCCCCCCACGTCCACCTGAGGGGTATGGCCGCGGGCCTGCAGGCGGTTCTCGAACTCCCCCACGGAACGGAGCACTCGGTCACCCAGGAGGCAGCGCGGCGGGGTCTCGCGGTCAGCGGCCTCGCGGAGTTCCGCTACGAGACGCCCGAGTCCGGCCGGCAACTCCCCCAGCAGGACGCGCTCGTGGTGAACTACGCGGCTCCCTCGGACAGTGCGTGGAAGGGTGCGCTGGACATCCTGTGCGGGGTGATGCCCTAGACGTATCACCATGTATCGCCACGCATGGACGCGCATGGACGCGCAAGGACGCGCATAGGCGCGTCCTTGCGTGTACCGCCGTGAGTGGTTGCGGCCGCGGACGGGCCCGCCGCGGCCGGCTCATCGTGGTCCGACGACCGATTCCTCCAGGTGGGCGAAGGCGTCCGCGGCCGCGTCGGCGAGGAAGAACAGCCCGCTCAGGGGCACCGGCAGGAATCCCTCCGCCTCCATCCGGCGGAGCTGGAGTGTCAGACCGTCGTAGAACCCGGCCGAGTTCAGCAGCACCACGGGCTTGTCGTGCAGGCCGTGCTTTCTCAGCTCCAGGACCTCGGTCACCTCGTCCAGCGTGCCCAGACCGCCCGCCATCACGACCACCGCGTCCGCGCGGGCGAGCAGCAGGGCCTTGCGTTCGGCGAGGTCGTCGGCGAACACCATCTCGTCGGCGTCCCGTCTGGCCCACTCGCGCAGAAAGGCGACCGAGACCCCCACCAGCCGTCCTCCGGTCTCCCGCACCCCGTCGGCGACGACCTTCATCAGACCGGTGTCGGATCCGCCCCACACCAAGGTGTGACCACCCTTCCCGAGCAGCTCCGCCAGTTCGCGGGCCGGCCGGGTGTAGCGCTCGTCCAGGTCCGCGGCGGAGAGGAAGACGCAGACGTTCATCGGGGTGGGAACTGTGGCGGAGGCTGCTGTCATGATCCCGACCCTACGTACCGGGCGCCTCGGCCACCGGGGCCAATTCCCGGCTCGGGAACGGGACCAATCCGGCGCCACGCCCTCCACGGCAGGGCGGTGCGACGGGGTGTGCGCGGCTGTCCGGGCACCGCGGCGACCTGGGGACCGGCGGTTTCCCGGGCGCGCGGTCCGGCTCGCGCACCCCCGGTCGCGTCCCGCACACGGGCTTCTCATAAGGTTAGGCTCACCTAATACTTCAAAGGTGAACCACAGCTAGGAGCCCATCCCATGTCTCTTCGGCGCCGCGGCACAGCCGCAGTCGCTCTCGCCGTCGCCGCCGCACTGTCGCTCGCGGCGTGCGGCAGTGATTCCTCCGGGAACGGGAAGGGGGACAGCGCCTCCGCACAGGCCGGGTCGGGCGCGAAGGACTCCAAGTCGGTGGCGAAGGGCGGCAAGGACTTCGCCGACGCCGCCGAGAAGACCGCCGCCCTCGGCACGGACGCCAGGGCCGGCCAGTGGCCGCGTACGGTCAAGCACGCGATGGGCAGCACCGAGATCAAGGCGCGGCCCGAGCGCGTGGTCGTCCTGGACGTCGGCGAGCTCGATAACGTTGTCTCCCTCGGTGTGAAGCCGGTCGGTCTGGCCCCGACCGAGGGCTCGCCGGAGCTGCCGTCGTACCTGAAGAAGAACGCGGGCGAGCCGAAGAACATCGGCACCATCAACAGCCTCAACCTGGAGGCGATCGCGGCGCTCAAGCCGGACCTGATCCTGGGCAGCCAGTTGCGCGCGGCCAACTCCTACGACGAACTGTCGAAGATCGCGCCGACCGTCTTCTCGATCCGCCCCGGCTTCACGTGGAAGCAGAACTACCTCCTCAACGCGGCCGCGCTGGACAGGACGGCGCGGGCCGAGGCGAACCTCGCCGCGTACGAGAAGCGCGCGAAGGCCCTCGGGGAGAAGCTCGGCGCCCACAAGCCGACCGTGTCGATGGTCCGTTACCTGCCCGACGGCGTCATCCGGCTCTACGCCAACGACTCCTTCATCGGCACGATCCTCAAGGACATCGGCATCCCGCGCCCGAAGAACCAGGACATCGCGGACCTGGCCGCCGAGATCAGCCCCGAGAACATCGACCAGGCCGACGCCGACTGGATCTTCACCGGGGTCTACGGCGACGCCAGGGCCACGGACAAGAGCAAGGCCCAGGCCAATCCGCTGTGGAAGAACCTCAAGGCGGTCAAGGACGGCCACGCCCACGACGTACCGGACGAGACCTGGTACCTGGGGCTCGGCGTCACCGCCGCGAACGCGGTGCTCGACGACCTCCAGAAGTACCTGACCGCCTGAGAACAGAGTCCGAGAACAGAGAGGGAGCGCGGCGCATGTCGCCACCCGACCCCACCCGCCGCCGGGCCGGCCTGCTGCTGGCGGGTACGGCGATGCTGCTGGCCGCCGTCCTGCTGAGCCTCGCCGTGGGCAGCCGGCAGATCGCGCCGGGCGAGGTGATCCAGGCACTGCTGCACGGCGGCACCAGCGACAACGCCCAGGTGGTGCGGTCGTTGCGGGTACCACGCACGGTCGTCGGCGTGCTGGCCGGCGCCGCGCTCGCGCTCGCCGGGACGGTGATGCAGGGCGTCACCCGCAACCCCATCGCGGAACCGGGCATCCTCGGTGTCAGCCAGGGCGCCTCGGTGGGCGTGGTGTGCGCGATCGCGTTCTGCGGCGTGCACACCCTCGACGGCTACGTGTGGTTCGCGTTCGCGGGCGCGGCACTGGCGGCGGTGGGCGTCTACGCCGTCGCCAGCGGCGGCCGGGGCGGCGCCTCGCCGGTCAAGCTCGCGCTCGCGGGCGCCGCCATGAACGCCTTCCTCGCCTCGCTCGTGTCCGGGATCGCCACCACCAACGCCCGTGCCCTGGACGAGTTCCGCTTCTGGCAGGTCGGTTCCCTCAGCGGGCGTGGCAGCGAGGTCATCGGTGAGATCTGGCCGTTCCTGCTGGGCGGTCTGGTCCTGGTCGCGGCCACGGCCCGGGGCCTCGACGCCCTCGCCCTCGGCGACGACGCCGCCAAGGGACTCGGCCACAACGTCGCTCTGCTGCGCGTGCTCGGCGCGCTGGGGGCGACCGTGCTGACCGGAGCGGCGGTGGCCGCCGTCGGCCCGATCGCCTTCACCGGCCTCGCCGTTCCGCACATCGCCCGCGCCCTGGTCGGCACCGCGCACCGCTGGGTGCTGCCGCTGGCCGCGCTCCTCGGGCCGGTGATGATCCTCGGCTCCGACGTGCTCGGCCGCGTCGTCTTCCCGCCCTCGGAGGTACCGGTGGCCGTCATGACCGCCCTGATCGGCGTGCCGTTCCTGATCGCGCTCGTGCGGCGCCGGGCGGTGGTGCCCGCATGAGCCCCGCGAGCCGCGACGACACCGTGCCCGTCCGGGCCGCCGTACACCCGGCCGGGCACGCCGTCCTTCGCGGGGGACGCGCCAGTTTCCTCGTGCACCGCAGGGCGGTCGCCGTCGCGGCGGTGCTCGCGGTGCTGCTCGCCTGCGCGGTGGTGGCCTACCTGTGTGTCGGCGAGTCCTTCGTCGCACCGGTGGAGGTCGTCCGCGTGCTGTTCGGGCGGCCGAGCCCCGACGAGCTGGTCGTGGGCACACTGCGCCTGCCGCGGCTGGTCGTCGGGCTGCTGGCGGGGGCCGCGTTCGGCGTGGCGGGCGCGCTGGTGCAGACCGTCGCGCGCAATCCGCTGGCCAGTCCCGACGTCATCGGTGTCACGCACGGCGCGGGCGCGGCGACCGTCGCCGCGATGAGCTTCGGCGCCGTCGGCTACGGCGCGCTGCCGTACGTCTCCGTCGGCGGCGGCGTCGCGGCGGCCCTGCTGGTGTACTCCTTCGCGTGGCGGCGCGGGCTGAACTCCTCGCGCTTCGTCCTGGTCGGCATCGGCGTGTCGGTCGCGCTCGGCTCGCTGACGCAGCTGTTCCTCACCAAGGGCGACTATCTGGTGGCCCAGCAGGCCAAGGTGTGGCTGACCGGCTCACTCAACGGCCGCGGCTACGAGGAGGCGCGCCCCCTCGCGCTCGTGCTCCTGGTCGGCGTCCCGGTGGCTCTGTGGGCGGCGCGCGCGCAGCGCGGCGCGTCCTTCGACGACGACACCGCCACCGCCCTCGGTGTGCGCCTGGACCGGGTCCGTCTCGGCCTGACCGCGTTCGGTGTCGTCCTCGCGTCGGTGGCGACCGGCGCCGCGGGACCGGTCGACTTCGTCGCACTGCTCGCTCCGCAGGTCGCCCGCCGGCTCACGCGCACGGCGCAGATCCCGCTGCTGTCCTCGGCGTTGACCGGCGCGCTGGTCGTCGTGGTCGCGGACCTGCTGGCCCGCCGCTTGTTCTCCCCGATCGAGCTGCCCGTCGGCGTTCTCACCGCCGTGGTGGGCGCCCCGTACCTGATGTGGCTCATAGTCCGCACCCGCAGCCGTACCGGAGGCATCTCCTCATGAGCCGTCCGCCCGTCAGCCGCCTGACGGCACACGACCTGACCCTGGCGTACGAGGACCGCACCGTCGTCGAGGGGCTGGACCTGGAGATACCCGACGGCGAGGTCACGGTCGTCGTCGGTCCGAACGCCTGCGGCAAGTCCACGGTCCTCAGAGCGCTGGGGCGCCTCCTGAAACCGCGCGGGGGCGCCGTGCTGCTGGACGGCGCCGAACTCGCCCGGGTTCCCGCCCGGCAGATCGCGCGGACCATCGGGGTCCTGCCGCAGTCCCCCACCCCGCCGGACGGCATCACCGTCGCCGACCTCGTCGCCCGTGGCCGCCAGCCGCACCAGAAGTGGTGGCAGCAGTGGTCGGAGGCCGACGAGCGGGCCGTCACCGACGCGCTGGAGCGCACCGACACGGCCGACCTCCACGACCGGCCGGTGGACGAACTGTCCGGGGGCCAGCGGCAGCGGGTGTGGATCGCCCTGGCGCTGGCCCAGGACACGGACCTGCTGCTCCTGGACGAGCCGACGACGTACCTGGACATCGCGCACCAGGTGGAGGTCCTCGACCTCGTCCGCCGGCTCAACCACGAGCGCGGCCGCACCGTCGTCGCCGTCCTCCACGACCTCAACCAGGCAGCGCGTTACGCCGATCACCTCGTGGCCATGAAAGCGGGCCGCATCGTCGCCCAGGGGCCGCCGGCCGAGGTCGTCACCGCCGATCTGGTCCAGGACGTCTTCGGCCTCTCCTGTGTCGTCGTCCCCGACCCGGTCACCGGCGGCCCGCTCGTCGTCCCCGCCCGGGTGTGGGACGCGCGGACGCGTTGACCGCCCGGCCGCGGCCCACGGCCGCCGCCGACCGGACCGGCCGGCAGGTCCGTCCGTCCGGTGGACCCACCCGGCTCGGTGGGCCCACCGGCCGGAGCGTCTATCCGGCCGTGTACACGTCCTCGACGTAACGCCCGCCGGCGATCAGGTCGTCGAGCCAGCGTTCCGAATCCTCGCCGGGGGCCCGGTCCGCGTGCAGGGCGCGGAAGGCGCTCCGCACGCCGGGTGCCATGCGCGAGCCGTCGCCGCACACGTACACCCGGGCGCCGGACTCCAGCAGGTCCCACACCTCGTCCGCCTCGGCGGCGATCCGGTGCTGCACGAAGCCGACGCCCTCGACCGGGGCCGCGCTGAAGGCCGGGCGCAGGGAGACGGCTCCGGCGGCCTCCGCGGACCGGAGCTCCCGGGCGTGCAGGAAGTCGGCGTCCGGGGCGTCGCAGCCGAAGTAACAGAGCGCGGGCGGAAGTCGGTCGCCCGCGGTCAGCCGGGCGAGGCGGTCGGCGACGGCCGCCCGGAACGGGGCGAGTCCGGTGCCCGCCGCGATCATGACGGCCGGGGCCGAGCCGTCGATCCGGAAGGCCTCCCGGCACGGCTGGACGCGGGCGAGCACGGTCTCGCCCGGCTTGACGGTGTGCAGGTAGCCGGAGCCGACTCCTGTGTACATGCCCTCGCCCGAACGCGCCGGCGCCTCCAACAGGGAGACCATCAGGTCGGCATGGGCCGGATCCGTGACCGGCGAGGAGGAGACCGAGTAGGAGCGGGGGCGCAGCGGGGTGAGGAGATCGAGGAGCGTCGGCCAGTCCAGCGCGCCGCGCAGGGCCGGGTGCGCCTCGATCACCTCGATCAGGGTCCGGGGATCGTCCGCCGGTGTCCCCGAGCCGGTGGCCGAGGCCGTGAGGGCAGCGCGTTCCGGCGGGCACGGGTTGGCGGCGGCGAGGGCGGACAGCTGGCGGGCGGTCGGACGCTCCAGCAACTCGACCTGGTGGGTCAGGAGGTGACGTACCGTCACAGGCCGGTCCACCACCGGACCGTCGCGGCGGGTGCGAGCGGCCCGGATGTCGAGGAGCGTGTCCAGGTCGAGGCCGAGGGCGGTGGCGGTGCGTGCGACGAGGACCGGGTCGTTGACGGGGAGCACCGTGAGGTGGTCGCCGGTGCGATAGGCGGCGCCTTCCGGCAGGGCCAGGCGGACGAATCGCTTGGTGCGCGGATGGCCGGGCGCGGTCAGGTCGTACGCCTCCGTGACGGTCATGGGGACCAGGCCGTGGCGCGCGGCGAGGGCGTCCAGCGGGCCGCCGGTCAGCGCCCGGACCTCGTACGCCGCCGTGGGCTCCACCGTGTCCGTGGCGGGGGTGGCGTGCGGGTCGCCGTGCCGCTCCAGGAGGGCGGCGCGCAGCCGGGCCGTGAAGGCGCGGACCGTGCCGACGAGGTCGCCCGACGCGTCGGCCGCCGTGCGCTCCAGGAGCCGGATGCCGCCGCGTTCCGCGAGGCGTTCGTCGATGCGTGCGGGGACGTGCTGGTAGGTGGCGGCCCAGTTGCGGTCGCCGACGCCGAGGACGGCGTACGTCACTCCGGCGGCCTGCGGGTCCGCCTGGAGCCAGGCCTCGAAGGCGGTGGCGTCGTCGGTCGGCCGGCCGTTGTAGGACGCGGCGGTGACGACGACGGGCCGGTCGGTGGGCAGCCCGTCGGCGTACGCGTCCAGCGGTGCCACCTCCGTGCCGCAGCCGATCGTGGCGGCCTCCTCGGCGAGCGAGGCGGCGAACTCGCGGCAGGTGCCGTAGTTGCTGCCGTGCAGGAAGAGAACGCGGGTGCCGGGGCGTACCCGGACGGGCCGGGAGCGGGCGTCGGCCGGGGTCCGTTCGGGAGTCGGGAGAACGCCGGGCAGCGGCGGGTGCACGCGGTCGGCGGCGGTGCGCGAGGTGAGGGCGAGGGTGAAGCCGTCGGGTTTGAGGGTGAGGGTCTCCTTGACCGTCAGCGTGTAGTCGGCGTGGTCGTGCAACCGGTAACGGTGGACGAGCATGGCGAGGAGCATGGTCGCCTCGTGCAGCGCGAACTGCCGCCCGATGCAGGCGCGTTCACCGGTTCCGAACGGCTTGAAGGCGTGCGGTGAGCGCGCGGCCTCCGCCTCTGCCGTGAACCGGTCGGGGTCGAACAGCTCGGGATTGTCGCCCCACACCGGCTGCCGGTGCAGCATCGGCGCGAACACGGTGACCGGCTGACCGGCGCGCAGCGGGATACGGCCGCCGAGCAGCGTGTCCTCGCGCGCGTGCCGGCTGAAGGCGGCGGCGGTCGGCCACAGCCGCAGCGCCTCGTTGAGGACCTGCCGGGTGCGGGTGAGGCGTCCGATCTCGTCGAACGTCGGATCGGGGTCCGCCGTGTCGCCCCAGAGCGCGTCGACCTCGCGTCGCACGAGGTGGAGCACGGCCGGGTGCTTGGTCAGGTAGTGGAGCGCGAACGACATGGCGCCGGAGGTGGTCTCGTGGCCGGCGATCAGGAAGGTGATCACCTGGTTGCGGATGTTGGCGGTGTCGAGCGTGGTGCCGTCGGCGGGGTGCTCGGCGGTGAGCATGAGCCCGAGGAGATCGTCGGCCCGGTCGCGCGCGGCCGCGCCCCGGCCGGCGGCGACCCGGGCGGCGATCACGTCGTCGACGACCCGCGCGAGGTGGTCCGCGTCCGTGCGGAAGGCCGCGTCCGCCGCCGCGTGGTCACTGCCGGGTGTTCTGCTCAGCCGGTTCATGCTCCACTCCAGACAGCGGACCATGGATTCCACGAAGGGGTGCGGTTCGCTGCGCCGGAAGGAGCCGAAGTCGTAGCCGAATCCGGCCAGTCCGATGGTGTCGAGCGTCATCCGGGTCATGTCGTCGGGGACGTTCACGTGCTGTCCGTCGCGGGCTCCGCGGTCCCAGGACTCGATCAGTCGGCGTGCCACGCGCAGCATCACGGGGTGATAGGTGCGCATCGAGCCGAGCGCGAACGCGGGCATCAGGATGTCGTGCGCCTTGGCCCAGTTCGGCTCGTCGTTGTAGGCGGTGAACAGGCCGTCGGCGGCGAACTCCCGGACGTTCTCCAGCGCGGGTCCGACAGCCTTGCTGAAGCGTGTCTCGTCGGCCAGGTCGGTGACCAGGTCCAGGTCGCTCACGAACAGCGCGTCCCGGCCGTGCAACCGCCGTACGAGTACGGGGCCGTGATGGCGCATCAGCCGCATCACCTGCTGGAGCGGAGTGCGGCCGGGCCCGGTGTCGGTGATGTCGACGACCGGTACGCCGGGGAGGGAATCCGCGGGCTGCGGGTCTGTGGCTTGCGGGTGCGGCGCGGTGGGGGGCATGGGCGCGACAACTGCCTTTCGCGGTACGGAGGTCCTGCCCGTCCAGCTTGGTCCCGGCACCCGGCGTGACCGCACCTGATCACTACATGATTGTGTAGTCACCGGGGCCGTGAGGTGCTTGCCACGGACGGTCCGGGATGCCAGGAGGTGCGGATGGACGCGGTGGTGTGGCGCAACCGGGCGATGACGCTGTTCGACCGCATCCCGATGCCGGTCGCGGTCTGCGACGTGTACGGGGCGATCGTCCTGGCCAATCCCGCGATGGCGACGGAGTGGGGTCCGACGCCGAGCGGTCTGCGGGGACGCGACGTGCTGGAACTCTTCCGCCCGCAGGAGCCCCTGCAGATCGAGCGGATCGCGCAGGCGCTGCGGTTGCGCCATCGCTCGCGCTATCCGGTGGCGGTGTGCTGGGACGCGGCCGACGGCACGCGGCGCGCCGGTGAGCTGACCGCGGACCCGGTGAGCGACTCCGCGGAGGCGAGCACCGCGCTGCTGGTGACGGTGCGGGTGCTCGGCGAGTGCCGCGGCGCGCAGCGGATGCCCGAGCCGTGGGCCTCCACGGCCGAGGCGCATGTGCTGGAACTGCTGGCCGCAGGCGCGACCACCGCGCGGGCCGCCCGGGAGACCGGCCTGACCGTGGACGGTGTCAACTATCACCTGCGGCGCCTGTCCGAGCGCTGGGGAGCGGCCAACCGTACGGAGCTGGTCGCCCGTGCCTACGCGCTCGGCGTGCTGGCGCCGGGAGTGTGGCCGCCCACCGCCCCCGCTCCCTGAGGCGCGGTGCGGGGAACGGACCCCGGGCCCCTTAGTTCCGCCTCCGTCCGCACGTCCGCACGTCCGCCCGGCCGACGTGGCGCGGGTCCGGACTTCCCGCTGCCACGCCGGTCCGTAGGGCCGTACGGCTCCGCGTGGTTGAAGCAACGGGATGAAGCCCCGGACCCGTTCGGACGCGTTTCGGCACGTCCGCTCGCTCGGTCGGATCCCTTTGACTTGTGTATGTGCCGACATTCCGGTCGCCCCACGACGCCTTTCCAGGGCGCGCGGCGGCGTGCTCCGGACACACGTTCCCGCAGGAGGTTTGGTGAGATCGTCACATTGGTGTGCGAGCCTGGCGGCGGTGGGAGGCCTGACCGGCTCCCTGGTTCTGGGCGCCTCCGTCTCGTCGTCCGCGGCACCCGCGGACAGGGACGGCGCCCGTCGGGGTGCTGCCGCGCACGCCTGGCCCGTCCAACCGGTTCCGGCAGCGGCGGGCTCGTCCGCACAGCCGACGGCCGTACTCGGCGGGCTCGTCAGGCCGTGGGTGTGCAGGGGGCTCGTGCCCGCTCCCATCGCGCCGGCGTTGCGCCCGTACTTCTTCTGCGGTGACTGGCGGCTCGGCCCCAAGTGGCTGCCGACGCACGGAGTGCTGGGGAGCATCCTCCACAGGTACGACCGGCTCGGCGGCCTCACCGCCGTGCGGTTCCTGGACCGGTGGTGGGACCCCGCCGCCGACTCGGGCCAGGGCGACTGGCGTTACCCGCCGGACGACGGATACACGCACAGGAACCAGAAGGTGCTCGCGGCTCCCCTCGTGCTCCGCGTGGGCCTGAAGCTGGACCGGTTCGGCGCCGAGGCGGGACGGTTCCTCGCCCCGGTGGGCACCAAGTACGGGAAGCGGACGATCCCGCCGTCGAGCCTGAACACCATGGACCCGCGCTACCCGTACGACTACCACGTGTACAAGGTGGCCAAGAACGTGACGGTGTGCGCGGGGAAGACCGCCCCCGGGTTCGAGCAGCCGGGCCTCGGCGTCCAGTACGTGACGTCGAGCCAGTTCTGTCCCGACATCCCGCGTACCACGGTCGGGGACCTGGTGCGCAACGGCACCCTGGTGCGGGTCAGCAAGTAGCCCCCCTCTGCCGCAACCGCGCAGGATCCCGCCGAAGCCGGGCCCGGTCGTCTCCGGGCCCG
This sequence comes from Streptomyces sp. RPA4-2, assembly GCF_012273515.2. Classification (NCBI taxonomy): domain Bacteria; kingdom Bacillati; phylum Actinomycetota; class Actinomycetes; order Kitasatosporales; family Streptomycetaceae; genus Streptomyces; species Streptomyces sp. RPA4-2. Next base: position 8,046,055 of record NZ_CP050975.2, on the reverse strand, counting down.
GCTTCGGCCCTGATGAAGGACGGACGCCATGGACCGGTTCGAGCTGTGCCAGGCACTGCGGGCGGCCGGGGTCCCCTCCGCGTACTACGAGATCCCGGACTGCCCCGGCGACCATCGTGCGGCGGACCGTTACTTCCTCGAGGAACGTGACGGGGAATGGGTGGTGGGCGTCCACGAGCGGGGACGGCGAGAGGTCTTCGAACGGTTCGCCGAGGAGACCCGGGCATGCGGCTGGATCTACGACCGTCTCACCGACGAGGGACCGGCCCCCGGATCCGGTCAGGAGCACGGTAGGGCGAGATGAACCGGGTCCGCACGCCGGCCTCGGAACGCGGACTGCCGCTCGTCGGCGACCCCGGCACCGGAATCGCGGCGGGAATCGCGCCCACGCGGCACCACGGGCGTCCTCGCCTCCGCCGGGCCGCCGGCCCGGCCCCTACGCTCAAATGTTCTCGACGGCGCGGTGCTCGATGAGGCTTCGGGCGCAGTCCAGTACGGTCTCGCGGGCGGGCCGTGGCTGCCAGCCGAGAACCCGCCAGGCCTTCTCCGTGCTGTGGCGGTTGCGGCGGCCGAGGGCCGGGGTGATCTCGCGCAGCGACGGGTCCCGGAACCGGGCCGCGATCCGGACCACGAAGTCCGGGACCTGCCGGGTGGGGACCCGGCGGCCGTCGGCACCGAGGCCGTCGCGCAGAATGCGGGCCATCTCCGACATCCAGGTGAACTCGCCGGTGGCGAGGAAGCGTTGGCCCGCGGCGTCCGGCGACGTCATCGCCCGGATGTGGATGTCCACGAGATCACGGACGTCCACGATCTCCAGTCCGATCCGTGGGATGCCGGACATGGCGCCGGAGATCATCCGTCCGACGATGCCGACGGAACCGATGTTGCCCGTCGTGAGGATGGGGCCGAACACGGCGCCGGGGAGCACGGTGGTCAGTTCGGTGGGGCCCGGGTGGCTGTCCATGAAGTCCCACGCCGCCCGCTCGGCGAGCGTCTTCGAGCGGCGGTAGGGGATCAGCGTGGGGTCGTCGGGGTCGGTCCACAGCGTCTCGTCGGTCACGCCTTCCGTCGCGTAGGACGACGGGCTCGCGGCGTTCGCCGCCGAGGTCATCACGACGCGCCTGACCCCGGCACCGGTCGCGGCGCGCAGCACCCGCAGCGCGCCGTCGCGGGCCGGGGCGATGATCGCGTCCGGGTTGCCGGGGTCGGCACCGCCGAGCGGGGAGGCGACGTGCAGCACACGGTCGACGCCCTTGACCGCGGCGTCCCAGCCGTCGTCCGCCGTGAGGTCCGCGACGGCGAAGCCCAGCCGGCCCGCGGGGTCGACGACGGTCGACACGGCGTCGACGACGGCCTTCCTCTTCCCCTCGTCCCGCACGGTGGTGCGCACTTCGTAGCCGGCGCGCAGAAGCTCGGCGATGCACCAGCCCGCGATGTAGCCGCTGCCACCGGTCACCAGAACCACTTCGGCCATGGCTGTTCTCCGCTTCGTCAGGTGGGTGTGGGAAAATGAAACGGAAGCCCCTCCGTTACGGCTTCGAACGTACCGGAAGCCCTTCCGTTTCGCAATCCGCACTGAACGGACCACCGACACCCGTGAACTCGCTGCCACCGAAACCGACACGTTCCGACGCCCGCAGCAACCGGGCGCGCATCCTGGCCGCCGCCACCGAGGCGTTCTCGGCCTCCACCAGCGCCTCCATGACGTCCATCGCCAAGCAGGCCGGGGTGGGCGTCGGAACCCTGTACCGGCACTTCCCGACCCGGGAAGCACTCGTCGTCGAGCTCTACCACCAGGAGATCCAGAAGCTCATCGACCTCGCCCACACCCTGGCCGGTTCGCTCCCGCCGCTGGTGGCTCTGCGCGGCTGGTTCGAGGAGGTGGCCCGTTACGGCCAGCTCAAGTACGGCGTGGCCGAGGTCATCCACGCGGCGACCAACGGCGGCCTCGACGACGAGCACTACGGGCCCTTCCTCGGCGCGATCACCGCCCTGCTCGACGCGGGCGCCGCCGCGGGCACGCTGAAGCCGGGGACCGACCCGGAGGACGTACTCCTCCAGCTCAGCGTGTTGTGGCGGATCCCCCCGGGGGCCGGCAGCCAGGAACGGGCCGCGCGGATCCTCGACCTCGTCGCCGACGGCCTCCGCACCCGGCCGCCGGAATCCAGCCAGGGCCTGTCCGACGCTCCTTCGCCCGGGTGACGGCTTCGCTGCCCCCGCTGCCCGCGATCGCCCGATCGGAAGTCCCGTTCGATCCGCAAGATCCTTGATCGCTACGGCAACGGCCTGTGAGCAGTCCGGCGAGCGAGGGCCGCGAGGATGAGCTTGAGGGTGGGCCGGTACTTCACGGTGCCGGCCAGACGGCCGAGTTCGGCGTAGGCGTCCTCGTGCCCGAGTTGGGTCAGCGCCTGCACGGCGGCACTGGCCGTCTTGGGTGATCGCCAACCGATGCCGGGGAGGCGTATCAGGGCCGCTTCCACCAGTTCGCCCAAGGCGGCCGCGGACCGCGGATGCGCCGGAGTGAGCGCCAGGAGTGCCGCGAAACCCTGCAGCGCACGCGCGTTGAACGGGTCGAGCTCAAGTTCGGCGATACCGGTGCCGTACTGGGAGTTCACCGGCACGGTACGGGGCTCACCTGCCCGGGCGACCCAGGACGCCATCGCCTCGCGGGCACGATCAGGTCCCACGTCCGCCAACAGTCCGCGTCCAAGGCGTTGCCACTTGCCGGTGGGGCGGGAGCCGGCGGCGGTCAGCGCATGGGCGACCAACGCATGCCACGCGGGTTCGGCCCCGGTCAGATGCGTGATCACCTGCTCGGCCCACGGTTCGCCGGGGTTCAGCACAGGCTCCACGATCGTCGCGGCGAGGGCGCGCAATTCACCAGGCGTCTCGGAGGTCAACGCGGTCCTGCGGACGGTGGCGACCACCGGATCGGGCACATCTCGCCCCGCCGCCTGCTCCACCTCGACCAGGCAGGTCAGTCGCCAGCCCTCCCACAGGGTCATCTCTCCGGCCGCCATGGCCATCAGAGGCTCGCGCCAAGCGGCCAGTTGGTCGACGGGCAGGCCGTGTGCCACCAGAACGATCAGCGACGCGAGGCCCCGGCAGCGCCCCGGGTCGTGCACGGCCGTCTCCTCCAGCCCCTCGGTCATCCGTCGCAGCAGCAGGACCCGGGTAGGGGCGGGCATGACGCGCAGCAGGCCGATCAGTCGGCCGCCGTCGAAGGTCCAGTCGCCGTCGATGTCAGCACTCAGGCGATACAGGCTCCGATCCAGGTCCGTCACATCACCGGCGTCCACAAGCTGCTGGACCCTGGCAGCCCACGCCGCTTCTTCGTTCTCCCGCAACATCGGCTGACCCTCCGCAGAACGCACGTCACCTTGGCTACCCACGAAAATAGACGAGGCCACCGACAACACGACCGGTGCGCGGCACCGACCGCGATCATCCGAGACCGGCACCCCGCTCGCTCGGCGTTGACGGCGTCGTCGTCCCACGTGGCGCGGTTCACCAGGTTCCGCATCCCGTCCGGAGTCGCCTCTCCGGCCCACTCGGCGATCGTCCAGCAGTTCTTCCGGGGCAGGTCCGAGAGCAGGCTGAGCACCAACCGCCGTATCCGGCAGCGGGGTTCAACCCGGGTGAACCGGCCCGCGATCCGGCCCATCAGGACATCGAATGTCTCCTGCCGGCGGGCGGGGTCTACTCTGTGACCCGTGGCCACCGAATGATCATTTGTCTTCACATGTCGATGACCGACGGTGGCCGCCTGTCGGCGAACCTGGAGCAGCCAATGACCTCGTCCGGCCCCGTCACCCGCGACCTGCTCGAAACCTTTGACGACGTACGTTCCAGAACCTTCGCTCGCCTTGACGGCCTCACCGACGCCGAATACCTCTGGGAGCCCGTCGCCTCATGCATGACACTCCGGGCTGATGCGGACGGCGCGTTCCGTGCGGACCCGCGGCCCACAGGCGGTGTCCGCCCGGCGCCCTTCACGACGATCGCCTGGCGAATCTGGCACATCGGGGCTGACTGCCTGCGCGGCTACGGTCGCTTCTTCGAGGGCCAACTCCAGAGCGGCGACGACCGGCACCTGTGGCCGGGCACAGCGACCGAGGGCGTCCAGATGATGGCCGCCGACTGGTCCCGATTCCGAACCCAGGTCGAGTCCCTCGGCGATGACCGTCTCCTCCGACCCATGGGTTCCCGCGCCGGCGTTTACGGTCACGAGAGCTACCTGCTGCTGGCCCTCCACGCCTTGGACGAAGCCGCTCACCACGGTGCCGAACTCGGCGTCCTTCGCGACCTTTACCTTCACGGCTTCGCCGCGGAGGAAGGCCCGCGCGACGACGTGGTCGGCACGACGCCCTGACGCCTGCCACCCTCCTGACGCACAGTCAGGCAGCGAGATCACGATCTCCAGCTGGAGCGCCAAGCGCTCTACGGCATGCGACATTTGACGTCACGTCACATGCTCGTGCGACTATGTGCTCTGAGTTAAGATCCAAAAGTTTGTCGATCAAGGATAGCGGGACTTCGTATGAGCATGCTCAAGAAGAGTCTGACGACGGTGGCTGTGGCCGGTGCGTTGCTGGGCGGCACGTTCGTCACACCGGCCGCGGCGGCTGATCCCAACACCTGTCCGAAGGGATATGCGTGTGGATGGACGGGAGCGAACCGGACTGGTGAGAGGCACGTCAACTCTCTGACACCCGGCTGCTATCCCCTCGAAAGGGTCAACCGGTCCGTCTCGAACCAGACGTCCTATCGCGTAGTGCTCTGGCACGTCACCAGCGGCTGCGGCAGCGGCACCAAGCTGGCCACTCTGAACCCGGGCACCTACGCGGACAACCCCGGCGCCGTTACCGGGATCGAGGTTTACAAGATCTAGTGTCGCGGCCTTCATGTCGAAGGCCGAGCCCGAGACGCACCGACGGTGTTCCGCCCGTGACGGGCGGAACACCGCGCTTTGCCGCCCACAGCGTCCGCCCCCACTGGAGCCGTCCTGACCGGCAAAATGAGGCCTTGGTACTCCAGCCGTAGTTCGGTATCTGGGCTGGTCAGCGGCCCGGTGGTGTGTAGCGGGGCGTCAGGTGGGCGGGAGATCATCGCCCTGCCAGAGACGCCCGGCCAACCCATCCCACATGCGTCAGGGGGTCTCAGTCCGCCGAGCCCAGGTGCAGGGTCACCTCCTGGTCACGCACCGGCGGCAGGCAGCCGGCGGTCTCGCTGCATGCCCCGTAGGTGAGGAACACCTTGGCGCTGTCGGTGCCTTCGACCCGCCGGACCGGAAGTTCGAGGGTGACCAGCCCGTCCTCGTAGACCGGCAGCCCGACGTCGAGGCCGGCCGGGCGCAGTACCCGCGGCTTCGCGTCAGTGGTCGCCGGGCCGGTGGCCCTCAGGCCGCCTTCGGCACGGATTCGGGTCGGTATGCCGATCCCGTCGATGCCGCCGTTCGGAAGGCTGAGGCTGTAGAGGTGAAAACCCGTCCGCTCCGGCCTCAGTTCCGCGAGGATGCGCAAGGTGCCGTCGCGGGGTTGCGTCCGGACCGTGACGGCCACGCCGCCGGCCGTGAAGGGGTCGGCATGCGCCGTGGTCCCGCTCTCCCCCGCGCCCGCGCACCCGATGAGTGCGGCACCGGCCGCCGCTACGAGCGCGCAGCCGGCCTTCACGCGGCGGGCCCGGAGCCGGACGACTACTGCCATCGCTTCAGGAACTCCTCGACCTGCGCGGCCGACATGGTGCGTGCGTTGGCGAACTCGCCCCGGTTGGTCGCCACTTGGACCCGACCGGACGCGGAGTCCAGGACGGTCAGGGCAGGTATGCCACTCGTCCGCAGGTCGACGTAGCGTTCGGCCACGTTGAGGTTGTGGTCGAAATCGCCGACGTCCACCTTCACCACGTGGTACTTGGCCAGCAGTGCGGACGGCCCGGACTCCTTGAACCGGGCGTTCAGGACACGGCAGTCGAGGCACCAGTCGGCGCCGAAGTCGACGAGCACCGGACGGCCGTCCTGCCTCGCCACCCTGAGAGCGGTCTCTATGTCGGCGGCGGCGTTCGCCTTCGGGTCGTAGTCGGGGGCGTTCTTCGTCGCCGAGGGTGCCGGCGAAGTCCTGTCCGGTGACGCCGATTTCGGGGCAGGCGACGCCGACCTGACAGCAGGAGCGGCCGAGACGCCGTCAGTGGTCCCGCGTGAGGTGGTGGCCTCGCTGTCACAGCCGCTGAGTGCCGGCAGGGCGAGTGCGGCCAGTGCCAGTGCCGCGGGAAGCAGGGGGCGTCTCACGTGACTCCTTGTCGTTCTTTCGTCGGAACCCGTCGCAGGTGCGGGCGCCGCTGATGTCCGGGGTGTGCTGCCGGAAGTGGTGGATGCGCGCGCGTAGTTTCGCACAAGGGCTGGTAGGCGACCCTCCGCCCTCCGGGTTTCTCCGACCGCTCGCAGCGGGCCGAGCACACGGCGGTATCCACCTCGTCGATCCGCGAGGCGAAGGTCAGCGCGGTCCCGCCCGACCGACGCCCGTACGCAGCAGGGCTATTGGCACTGGTGGACCAAGCGGTGGACGTACGCGTCAGTGCTCTGTCGCCCGGCGAACCCGCTGCGGCGCCGCCCGCCTCGCACGGCTGCTCCGCCCTGGCGCTCGGCCACTTCGACCGGCCCGGCCCCCCGTTCCTCGGAGAACATCCCCCTGGAGTACTTCGCCACCTCCGCCCACCCGCTGGCCGCACAACCCGAGGTCGAGCCCAGGTGGAGGCCGGCGACGTGGCTGTTCGGGTCTTGTCGTGCGACCGGGATCACGCGGACTCCGTGGGTCACACCCCGTCGTGAACGGCGAGCACGATCTTGCCGCGGTGTTCCCTCCGCTCGAGACGCTCGTGCGCGGCGCGTGCCCGCTCCAGGGGGAACACCGCCTCGACCGGCACTCGGTAGCGGCCCGCCGCGACCCGCTCGGCCAGTTCCCGCAGGTCCGCGCGGGGGTCGTAGCCGTGGATCTGCAGGTTGGTGAGCTGGAAGCCGAGGACGGACGCGTTCTTCGGGTAGAAGTCACGGGTGTCGACGACGCTCGGCTCCAGGGCCACGTTGGCGAGGGCGACCACCCGTCCGCCGTGTCCGACCTCGCGCAGACTCCGTCCGAAGGCGGGGCCCCCGACGGTGTCGAGGACGATGTCCGCCCCGCGCCCCCCGGTCAGCCGCAGCACCTCGTCGACCTCGGCGTCGTCGGGGTGCACGGAGGTGTCGACGATGTCGCGCGCACCGAACCCGGCGGCCCAGGCGGTCTTCTCCGGCGAACCCGCCGACGCGATGACACGGGCGCCGGCGCCGGCCGCGATCTGCACCGCCGCACTGCCCACCCCGCTCGCGGCGGCCTTCACCAGGACGGTGTCGTCCTTGGTCACCTTCGCGAGTCGGAGCAGGCAGTACCAGGCGGACAGCCATGCCACGGGCAGGGTGGCGGCCTGGGTCAGCTCGACACCCTCCGGGAGTACGGTCACCCGCTCGGCCGGTACGACGACCAACTCGGCGTAGAAACCAGGTGCGTTCACCCCGTCCAGGGCCATGACCCGTTGTCCGGCGCCGACTCCGGTCACCCCCTCCCCCACGGCGAGCACGACCCCGGACGCCTCGACGCCCGGGATCAGCGGCGGACGGCCGGCCCGGTGGTACACCCCGGCCCGCACGAGCGCGTCCGCCCGGTTCACCCCCGCCGCCGCGACCCGCACCAGCACCTGGCCGGGGCCCGCGACCGGGTCCGGCACCTCCACCGGGACCAGCACCTCGGGCCCGCCGAACTCGTCGATCCGCACCGCACGCATACCGCACCTGCTCTCTCGGGACATCGGACACACCGGGACACCCCGCGCCGGACAGGCGTGCACGGTGACACCGGTTGAAGTGGTGTCACTCTGCGACACCTTATGAACAGGTGTCAAGGCGTTAGACTCGGACCATGCCCGCAGCCTCCGCCTCCGCCCCCGCCCCCGAGCCCGCGACGGCATTCCCCTTCATCGGAGGACGTCCCGCCCTGAACTTCGTCGCCACGCTCGGCAAACGGCACACCACGCCGCTCGAGCGGCTCCCGGACCCCGCGGCCCTCGCCCGCTGGATCACCGAGGCGGGCCTGCACACGGGAGCGGACGACGGGCCGGTGCGGATCGGCGAGGCCGATCTCGGTCACGCCCGCACGCTGCGCGAGGCCGTCTACCGCCTCGTACGCGCCGCGATGCTCGAAGAGGCCCCGGACCCGGACGACGTCACACGGGTGAACGAGGCGGCGGCCCTGCCCGATCTCGCGCCCCAGTTCGCCGAGCCGTACGCCGGGCCGCGCCCGGTCCTGCGCTGGACGGCCGCGCGTCCCGGACCCGCGGCCCTCGCGACCGTGGCCCGGGACGCCGTCCTCCTGATCGGCGGCCCTCTGCTGGGCAGGGTCAAGGAGTGCGAGAACCCCACCTGCTCCCTGCTCTTCCTGGACGACTCCCAGGCCCGTCGGCGCCGCTGGTGCTCCATGGACCGCTGCGGCAATCTCGCCAAGGTGGCCGGCTACCGGTCCCGCGGCCGCGCCGCCACCCGATGAAGACGAAGGGGAATGCCGTCCCCGTCCGGTGAGAGCGGGGCCCGCGAGCCGGCGCGTCAGCCGACACCCGCGTACCGGCGGACGGTGCGTCGGCGGGGCAGAACGGGGAAGGGGCCCGGCGACGACAAATTTGGCTTCGTTGCGGACAGTTACGGTCCCCAATCGGCACGTTCGGTACAGGGGCGAAAGGGGAAAAGGCCAAGGATGCGAGACGTACGTGGCGTGTGGGCCGTGGTGGGACGACAGTTCCGGAAGTGGCACCAGGAACCCGTGGTCGTCCAGTCGGTGCGGTCGGCCGCGGCGGCGAGCATCGCGTATGTGATCGCGGTCCGGCTCAGCCCCGAGCCCGCACCCCTCACCGCACCACTGACCGCGCTCCTCGTCGTACAGGTCACGCTCTACTCCACCCTCACCACCGGCATCCGCCGGGTGAACTCCGTGGTGGCCGGCGTCATGGTCGCCATCGGCTTCAGCCTGCTCGTGGGACTGACCTGGTGGAGTCTGGCCCTGCTCATCCTCGCCTCACTGGCCGTAGGCCATCTGGTCAGGGTCAGCGAGTTCGTGCCCGAGGTGGCGATCAGCGCCATGCTCGTCCTCGGCGTGACCCGGGTCGGGGACACGGCCTGGGCCAGGGTCCTGGAGACGCTGATCGGCGCGGTGGTCGGGCTCGGCTGCAATCTGCTCTTCGCTCCCCCCGTATGGGTGGGCGCGGCCGGCCAGTCCATCGAGGACCTGGCACGGCGCGTACGTCAGTTGATGCTGCGCATGGGAGAGGAGGCGGCGGGCCGTACCCCCGTGGAGCACGCCACCGCCCGGCTGCACGAGGCGCGGCGCCTGGACCACGACATCGTCGGGGTGGACGCGGCGCTGCGGCAGGCCGAGGACAGCCTGAAACTCAATCCCCGTGTCCGCGAGGGCCTGCTGCACCGGATCGTGCTGCGCACGGGACTCGACACGCTGGAGATCTGCACGGTGGTGCTGAGGGTGCTCGCGCGCACCCTCACCGACCTCGCCAAGGAGCGCGATCCCGAGCCCTTGTTCGAACCGCAGGTGGGCGCGGTGCTGGAGCAGTTGCTGAGCGAAGTCGCCGACGCCGTGGTGAGTTTCGCCGTCCTGGTGACCACGGACGTCAGCCACAACGCCGAGTCGGCCGAGACCCGGCTCGCGGCGGAGCTGGCCACGGCATCGGCGACCCGCGACAAACTGGCCCAGTTGCTGCTCGAGGGGGTCCAGCGGGACGCTCGCCAGTGGCAGCTGCACGGCGCCGTCCTCACGGAGGTCAACCGCATCCTGGACGAGCTCGACACGGAGCACCGCTCACGGCGGCTGATGGAGGAACTCGACCGCGGCGCGCGCGAACAGCGCGAGCGCCGGCCGCACCTCACCCGTCTGCGGGAGTACCTGCGCGTCCCGCTGCCGCGCCGGAGCCGGAACCGTACGGCGGCCTCGCGGCGTTCTCTGTAGGAAGCCCGTGCCATGCCGGGCAGGCGCGGCACCGAGGACGAGGGGGAGAGCCGATGACCGAAGGCACCGTACGGATCGAGGGGAACTCACTGCTGCTGCCGGGGGGTGTGCGGATCCGCTTCATGCGGACGCTGCGCCTGCCCGAGACGGGTACGCACGGCCTGCCGCCCGGCCTCGGAGAGTTCCCCCTGCGCCGCGTCGAGGACTACGCGGACACGGTGCCCGCCGAGTGGCGTGCGCGCGGCGGTGTGATGCTCCCCGTCTATCTGCGCGAGGCCATGTGGCTGAGCTTCGCGGGCTCGGCGGAACCGGCCGCGTTGCAGGTCGGGGTGGGCAAGGTGTGCGCGATCTCGGGCAGGCCGTGGAGCCCGCGGCTGGCCCTGACCCCGCAGAATCACGTGGTCCTCCCGCGACAGCCCTGGCTCGACGGCATCAATTCCGGCGAGGGGAAGGTCCGCCAGTTCGTGGCCGTGCCCCTCGGGCTGGGGGCCACGGTCGAGGGGCAGGTGACCGGTGAGGAGGTGTGGGGCGGCATCCAGCTGCAGTCGTTCCCCCTCCGTGCGGCGGAGCTCGCGAAGTGGCGTGAGCAGGAGCGCCGCCGGGCCGAGATCAGCCGGTCGGCCGCGCTCATGTCCGGCTACGGGGCCCCTCCCCCGGCGCCCGGCGCCGCGCTTACCCCCATGGCCGCTCCCGCCGCCGCGGGCCGTGCGAGAAGCGCGCCGGCCATGGGGCTCGGGGTGGGCGGCTCGATGCGCCAGGAGATCTACCCGGCCGACCGGCCCCTCGATGCCTGGGCCAGGGAGCCGGCCGGCCGTGTGTTCGTCCATCTCGTGACGCCTCCCGAGTGGCGGCGTGTCACGGGCGAGGCTCCCCCGCCGTCACCCGTGGACCGCGCGGCCTACACCCGGGCCGGGCTGCCCTGGTTCGAGTACTACGACCAGGACGCCGGGGATGTGGCCCCCACCGACACACTGGGCGCGGTGCGGCCCGTCGGCGAGTGGCTCGGCGCCGACCACGAGCCCTGGCAGACGCCCTCGCCCGACCAGGTGATCCCGCTCGGGGACGCATCGGGCAAACCGGTTGCGGACGGTGACTGGTAGGAACCGCACCGTGTCCGGGAACCGGCGCATGTTGCGTATCGCGCAACGGCCGGCGTCGCCTTTGCACCGCACGGGTGTCGCGCGCCATGGTGGGTGTCACGGCTGAGGCAACCGACACCCGAGGTGCAGGCATGAGCAGTGGTGCAGAACCGGCACGTGGCGCGGACGGCGGCTGGAGCAGGCGCCGGTTCGTCGGAGCGCTGACGGGAGCCGTCGCGGCGACGGCACTGCCCGCGCCGGCGGCACCCCCCGCCGAACCCGCGGACGCCGCCGGCGTCGGCTCGCCCCCGACCGGCGGCCCGCCCTCCCCGGCCGGTTCACCTTCCTCCGGCCGCTCGCCCGCACCCACCGCCCGTCGCCTGTTCCTCGGCACGTACACCTCGGTCGACGGCGGCGGGAAGGGGATCGGACTGGCCACGTACGACTCCGCCACGGGCGCCATCAAGTCCACCGGCACGGTGACCGGCGTCGCCGACCCCTCGTATCTCGCCGTGCATCCGGACGGCCACACCCTGTACGCCGTCGACGAGCGGCCCGAGGGCGGGGTGACGGCCGTACGGCTCGCGGGCGACAAGGTGCTCGGCACCCGCAGCACGGGCGGCTCGGGCCCCTGTCACCTGTCCGTGCATCCGAGCGGGCGCTGGCTGCTGAGCGCCAACTACGGCTCGGGCAGTGTGGCCGTGCATCCCATCGACGCCTCGGGCGCGCTCGGCGAGCGCGCCGCTCTCGTCAAGCACACCCGCCCGGCTCCCGGCCCCGGCCAGCAGGGCCCGCACGCCCACCAGTTCCTCACCGGGCCGGACGCCGGCCATGTCCTCGCCGTCGACCTGGGCACCGACACCGTCTACACCTACCGCCTGGACACCTCCGAGGGCACTCTCGCCGAGGTCTCCCAGGCGCACACCCGTCCGGGCGCGGGCCCGCGCCACCTCACCTTCCACCCCGGCGGCCGCTTCGCCTATCTCGCCAACGAGGTGGACAACACGGTCGTGGTCTGCGGGTACGACCGGACGAGCGGGCGGCTCACCCTGGGGAACGCGCAGTCCACGGGGACCGGGACCGGCACCAACTACCCCGCGCAGTTCCTGGTGACGTCGGACGGCGCGTACGCCTTCCTGGCCAATCGCGGCGCCAACAGCCTGACGCGCTACGCGGTCGAGGCGGACGGTGCGCGGCTGAGGCTCCTGGACACGGTGCCGGTCCACGGCGACTTCCCGCGCCAGATCGCCTTCTCGCCCGACGAGCGGCTGCTGTTCGCGGCGAACCAGCGCTCGGGCACGGTCAGCGTCTTCCATGTGGACGGCTCGAGCGGCGGCCTCCGGCTCGCGGGCGAGCCGTTCGCGTCACCCGTCGCCGTCTGCGCGCTGCCGCTGTAGCGCGCGGGGGCAGGCGGTGGAACTCGCCTGCGTGAGCAGCACATGCATCCGCTCGGTGAGCTGGGACACGTCGTCGGCGGGCGCGTGGAAGGGCAGGCGCACGTCTCCGTCGCCCCGCGCCCGCTCGATGCGCAGCGTCAGGCCGTGCCGGTCGACGGCGAGCGGCTGGACGCGGACCGCGCCGTGCAGGCTCTCGGGCTCGACGAGGCGGGTCAGCCGTTCGACGGCGTCGGGGTGCGCGTCGGCGAGGTGGGTGAGCAGGGCGGCCTCGGCCGTCGCCAGTGGATCGGGGACGGCGTCGGCGAAGTCGTCGAGGCCGACCACCACGGCGCCGGACGCGTCACGCAGCACGACGCGCGAGGCCTGGAACTCCAGATGCGCCTCCCCCACCACGAACCAGCCGGCCATCCACAGGCGGGTGCGGATCCGGCGGCGTACGGGAACGGGCGCGGCGTCCGCGAACTCCAGGACGGCCGACGGCTCGCCGCGGGGCGCGCAGATGGCGGTGGCGAGCAGCGCGCTGTCCTCCGGCACGTGCAGGAGGACCCTGCCGTCCGGGGTGACGGTGTGCGCGCCGAGGAGTTCCTCCCGGCCGCCCTCGGCGGTCACCGCGCAGGACCAGGCCGCGGCGAGCACCGAGCGGGCGCGCTCGGCCACGGAGGGCGCGGCCGTCCAGACATGGCGGTCGCCCATTCGGTCACCCATTCCAACCTCCATTAGGTAAGCCTTGCCTAACCTATCGAAGATCCGGGTGTACGCCAACCATGCCACCCCTCATGACACCCTCAGGGGTTACGGAGCGATCGCGCCCAGCAGCGCCCGCGCACAGAGATCGCGCAGCTGTTCCCGCGTCAGCTCGGCTCCCCGCAGCCACTCCAGACACACGGCCGTCGTGAAGGCGAGCCAGCCGCGCACGGCGATCCGCAGCTCGGGCCGCTCCACGGCCGCGCGGCCGAAGTCCGGGTCCGTGGCGAGCGTCTCCAGGATCTGCCGCTCCTGCGCGGCCAGCGCCCGCCGGTAGACCGCACGCACCACCTGGTCACCCGCCGCGTCGGCACGGTGGAAGGCACGGAAGCCGTGCGCATGCGTCTCGACGTACGCAAGGAAGGTGTCCAGCCCGGCGACGAGCTGCTCCCGCACGGCGACCCCGGGCACCGCCGCCGTCATGCGCAGCATGCGCTCGCTCTCGCGCTCCACGACGGCGGCGAAGAAGTCCCGTTTGGTCGGGAAGTAGTGGTAGAGAAGACCGCGCGACACTCCGGCGATCTCGGCGACCTGCTCGATCCACACCTCGTCGTACGGACTCTCCGAGAACAGCCGCGCCCCCACCGACAGAAGCTGCTCCCGGCGTTCCGCGGTACTGAGCCGACGGCGCGTGCGCTCCTCCCGTTCCCCCCGTTTCCCGGCCATGTCCGCACCTTACTTGACGTCGGTTCAGCAACGGGAACAGACTGGAATCCGCTATTGAACCCGCGTACAACAGAGCCGGACGGCCGCAGGCACAAGGGAGATCGCGTGATGGCGGAGACGACAGGGGCCCTCCTGCCCAAGGGGTTCCGCAGTGCCGAGCTGGGCTGGCCGGAGCTGCACCGCATCCCGCACCCGCCGTACCGGATCCCGGTGGTCGGGGATGTGATCGGCTCCAACGTCCGCTCCCCGTTGCAGGATTCGATGCGCTTCGGGCGTCAGCTCGGGCCGATCTTCCGGCGCAGGGCCTTCGGCAAGGAGATCGTCTTCGTGTGGGGCGCGGAGCTCGCGGCCGAACTCGCGGACGAGGCCCGGTTCGCCAAGCACGTGGGACTCGGGGTGGCCAACCTCCGGCCGGTCGCCGGGGACGGGCTGTTCACGGCCTACAACCACGACCCGAACTGGCAACTGGCGCACGACGTGCTGGCCCCCGGGTTCAGCCGTGAGGCCATGGAGGGCTACCACCCGATGATGCTGGCCGTCGCCGAGCGGCTGACCGACCGCTGGGACCGGGAGCGGGCCGCCGGACGCGCGGTCGACGTGCCCGCCGACATGACGAAGCTGACGCTGGAGACGATCGCCCGCACCGGCTTCGGCCACGACTTCGGTTCCTTCGAGCGCTCCCGGCCGCATCCCTTCGTGACGGCGATGGTCGGCACCCTTACCTACGCGCAGCGCCTCAACGTGCTCCCCGCGCCCCTGGCACCCGTGGTGCTGCGCGGCGCCACCCGGCGCAACGCGGCGGACATGGCGTACCTCAACCGCACGGTCGACGGAGTCGTGGCGGCCCGCCGGCGATCCGCCGGCGCGGGAGACCTGCTCGACCGGATGCTGGAGACCGCCCACCCCGGGACCGGAGAGCGGCTGACGCCCGAGAACATCCGCCGTCAGGTCATCACGTTCCTGGTCGCGGGTCACGAGACGACCTCGGGCGCACTCTCGTTCGCCCTGCACTACCTCTCCCGGCACCCCGGCATCGCCGCCCGCGCCCGGGCCGAGGTGGACCGCGTCTGGGGCGACACGCCCCGGCCGGGCTACGACCAGGTCGCCAAGCTGCGGTACGTGCGCCGCATCCTCGACGAGTCGCTGCGGCTGTGGCCCACGGCGCCCGCCTTCGCGCGCGAGGCCCGGGAGGACACGGTGCTGGGCGGCGTCCACCCGATGCGGCGGGGGGCGTGGACCCTGGTCCTGACGGCGATGCTGCACCGCGATCCGGACGTCTGGGGAGCCGACGCGGAGGCCTTCGACCCGGACCGCTTCGACGCACAGGCCGTACGGTCCCGGCCCGGCCACACCTTCAAGCCGTTCGGAACCGGCGCCCGCGCCTGCATCGGCCGCCAGTTCGCGCTGCACGAGGCGACGCTGGTCCTCGGGCTGCTGCTGCGCCGTTACGAACTGCGCCCCGAGCCCGACTACCGGCTGCGGATCGCCGAGCGGCTGACACTGATGCCGGAAGGGCTGCGGCTGCACCTCGAAGAGCGGGCGCCCGCACCGGAGTCAGCGCCGGACCGTCCAGTGATCCGGTCGGCCGACTGAACCCGGCAGCCTGGTGCCGGACCCGCCCCGGGCCGCGTTCACCTGGGGCTGGGTCAGGAAGAACGCCCCGGTCAGGTCGGCGTCCGTGAGATCGGTGTCCCGCAGGTCGGCGCCGATCAGGTCCGCGCCGCGCAGATCCGCACCCGTGAGGTCGGCGGCGATGAGGTAGGCACCGCGCAGGTCCGCACCCCGCAGGTCGGCGCCTTTGAGACGGGCTCCCATCAGGTCGGCGCCCCGGCGGTCCTTCTTCCCGCCGTTCTTCCCGCGTCCAGTTCCCGCCCGCACCAGTTCGCTGGTACGCAGCAGCAGCACGTTGACCTCCTGCCGGTGCGGGCCGACGTCCAGTTCCCCCAGCTCTCCGGGGGTCAGGCCGGTCAGCCGTTCGGTGGTGGCGAGCGCACGGCGGACGTCGGCATGCACCGGGCCGGCCGCGGGCAGCGTCAGCGCCTCGTTCAGGTACCAGAGCAGTTCGTGGAGCTGGCGGACGACCGGGAACACGCCGAACATCTGCCGGGCGCGCTCCCGCGGGACGGAATGCCAGTCCTGGCCGCCGAAGGTGACCTGGGAGACCTTCTGCCCGGCACCGAAGCAGTCGTACACCGTGCAGCCCGTGAAGCCCTTCTGGCGCAACCGCGTGTGGATCCCGCACCGGGAGTCGGCCGCCAGGTTGGGACACGGCTTTCCGGCGTCCTTGTCGATCGCGAAGTCGGCCGAACGGGCGAAGGGCAGCGCGACGCAGCACAGCCCGAAGCACTCACCGCAGTCGGCCCGCAGTTCCAGAAGCCGGTCCGTGGCTGTTCCGCTTTCTTCCCGCATGCCCCCAGCCTACTGACCCGGGACCCACGCCCTGAACTGGGCTGATGACATGACCGGGAACCGAGGAGGACAGGCCAGGCTGGGCACCTGGGTGACCACGGCGGTGTGCGCCGTACGGGACGCGGAGCGCATCGCGGAGGTCTTCGACGGGTGCCCGCTGCCCGGCGTCCTGGTGAACAACGCGGCCGCCAACCTCCCTGTGCCGGCTGAGGACATGACGCCGAACGCCTGGTGGACGGTCGTCGGCATCACTCCCACCGAAACCGTCCTGATGACGCGCGAGTTCGGCCGCGGTGCCGGTGCACGACCGGTCGGGCCTCGTCCCCTGCACCGGCTGCCGGTCAGTCGCCGAACGGGGTGAGGTCGAGGCGGGCCAGCCGCTCGGGGTCGGACAGGATGTACATCCCGGTGATCCTCCCGTCGGCGACGGTGACGCCCATGACCGCCAGCGGCAGGCCTCCGGGCGCCGTGACGACGCCGATGGCGCCGTTGACCAGCGCGAGCCGCGAGGAGTCCGCGAACTGCCGGAACATGAGCGCCTGCCCGGCGACGGTCCGGGCACCGCGCACCAGCTTGGACGCGGCCGCGCCGCCGACGAGGGCGCCGGAGTCGGCGCGGAGCACGACGTCGGGGTCGAGGACGGCGACCAGTGCCTCGAAGTCCCCCGCGCGTGAGGCCGCGAGGAAGGCGTCGAGGACCTTCTTCTGCCGGCCGAGATCCGGCTCGGCCTCCGGGGCGGCTCCCTGGACGCGGCGCCGTGCGCGGCTGGCGAGCTGGCGGGTCGCGGCCGGGGAACGGCCCACCACGGGCGCGATGTCGTCGAAGGGCACCGCGAACATGTCGTGCAGCACGAACGCGAGCCGCTCGACGGGCTCCAGTGTCTCCAGCACCACGAGCAGGGCGAGCCCGACCGAGTCGGCCAGCAGCGCCTCCTGTTCGGGATCGACCCGGTCCAGGGGACTCACGACCGGATCGGGGACGTAGGTGTCCATCGGCTCCTCACGACGCGCGGCGCGGGAGCGCAGTATGTCCAGGCAGACCCGGCCTGCCACGGTGGTCAGCCAGGCCGCCAGGTTCCTGATGCCGGTCGCGTCGGTCCGGCTCAGCTTGAGCCAGGTCTCCTGCACGGCGTCGTCCGCCTCGCTCAGTGAGCCGAGCATCCGGTAGGCCACCGCTCGCAGGCGGCCCCGGTGCTCCTCGAACCGCTCGGCGAGAAGCCCTTCGTCGTCCCTCACCCGTCCCCCTTCCCCACCGCACGCGACACCGTGCGGAACCGTTCGCCGTGCCGGGCCGGACATCAGCCGATGCCGGACACGGCGCCGAACCCGTCACCGTGCCCGGTCCGGCGTCCGCCGGGCCGGACGCGGCTCCCGACCGCGCCCGATCAAAGCACGCCGGTCGGTTCCCCTCGAACCGCGGCACGCGGCACATGCCCTTCGCCGCGGCCCCGGCGGCGACGGCACGGGCGACCGCGTCCGGTGCGTCGCGGGCGATCACGAGCGGGACCGGATGGAGCCGCTCGGCGGTGCGGATCCCTCCGCGGGGGCCTCAGACCTCGTCGCGCGTCAACGCCAGCAGACGGTCCAGGACGCGCGGTCCGCCCGCCCGTACGCCGTCGTGCTCGAACTCGTCGGTCACCCACGTGCGCAGACCGCCGATGGCGCGGGCGGTGCGCAGCGCGTGCCCGGTGTCGACGTACATGTCGTCGTGGTAGACCGCCGCGGCCACCGGGACCTCGTTGGCGGCGAGGCGGGCGGGGTCGTACAGCGGCCGCCAGTCGGTGCGGGCGGCCAGTTCCGCGGCGGTCTCGCGCAGTGGCCGCAGCGCGGGGTCGGTGTCGAACATCCAGGGATGCACGGACTCGCCGGTGAACAGCAGCGGCCCGTCGTCGGCGAGTGTCTTGGCCGCGTCGAACTGCGGGAACTCGGCGCGCACCCGCTCGGCCGACCAGGCGGTGGGCCGGTCGTCCTGTCCGTAGATCGCCTCGTGGATCAGCGCGTACAGCGGGTGGCCCGCGTACGAGAGGAGCCCCTGCACCTCCTCCTGGAAGGCGTCGGAGAGGGCCGGCCCCTGCGGGGTACGCACGAAGGCCTCCTCCAGGAGGTAGTGCAGCCGGTGACTGCCCTCGCCGCCGCCGAGGAGGATGCCGAGCGACTGGAAGGCCTCGACGGTGAGGCGGTAGCCGCCACTCAGGACCGGTTCGTGCCGCAGGAGGTACTCGGCGATCTGCCGGGCCCGCTCCACGTCCTGGGGGTAACGCGCGTAGTGTGCCGCCACTTTGCGTTCGATACGGGGATACGCGGCCCGGTAGACGTCGTCCGCGTGCGCGTCCAGCGAGGGCAGTCCGCCGGTGATCAGGGCCGCGCGCAGACCTTCGGGCGCCGTCGAGAGGTAGTTCACCGCGCAGAAGCCGCCGAAGCTCTGGCCCAGTACGGTCCAGGGCGCGCCGCCGGTGAGCCGGGGGCGGATGGCCTCGCAGTCGCGGACGATGGAGTCGGAGCGGAAGTGGGTGAGGTAGTCCGCCTGTGCGCGCGGGCCACCGCGCAGCGGGAGTGTCTGGCGGTTGGCCGGCGTGGAGTGGCCGGTGCCGCGCTGGTCCAGCAGCAGGACCCGGAACTCCTTGAGCGCGCGACCCAGCCAGGCCTGCTTGCCGACGAAGCGGTTGGCGCCGAAGCCGGGGCCGCCTTGGAGGTAGACCAGCCAGGGGAGCTCCTGGTGCGCCTTCTCGCTCGCGACGGCCTCGCGGGCGAACAGCTGGATGCTCTCCCCCATCGGCTCGTCGTGGTCGAGGGGCACGGTGAAGCGGTGGTCGGTGAGGACGACACCGGGCTGGCGGTAGCTGACGGTCAACGGGACTCCCCAGACGTACGGATTCCAGGCTGCGTCCCAGTTGAACACATGGTCCCGGGCCGGCCGAGTCCGGGGATCAAGAAACGGTACTGAATGGCCGCTCAGCAGCGGGTGGGGAGGATCAGCGTGCCGAGAGGCTGGAGCGGCGTACCACCAGCTCCGGCTGGAGTACCACGCGCCGGTGTTCGTGCGGCACCGGAGCCGTCTCGGCCTCCGTCTCCTCCAGCAGCAGTTCGGCGGCGAGGGCACCCATCGTCATGGCGGGCTGGCGCACGGAGGTGAGCGGGACGGCCGCCGCGGCGGCGAACTCGATGTCGTCGTAGCCGACGATCGCGAGGTCGTCGGGGACGCCGACGCCCGCCGCGTACATGGCCTGCAGGACACCGAGTGCGAGCAGGTCGTTGGCGCAGAAGACGGCGGTCGGTCGCACGGCCAGGCCGAGCAGCCGGGCGCCGGCGTCACGGCCCGCGGCGACGTCCAGACGCTGGGTCGGCAGCTCCCTGAGCGCGCTGGGCGGCAGCCCGGCCTCGGCCAGCGCGTTCAGCGCGCCGGTGCGCCGGTCGGTGACCTGGTTCAGTCCCGGTGGTCCGCTGACGTACGCGATCGAGCGGTGACCGGCGTCGACGAGGTGGCGTACGGCCAGCGCGCCGCCCTCCACGTCGTCGACCGAGACCGAGCACTCGGTGGTGCCCTCGGCGACCCGGTCGACCAGTACGAAGGGGATGCCGTTGCGGCGGAAGGTCGCGATGTTGCGCCCCGTCGCGTCGGCGGGGGTGAGCAGCACCCCGCGGACCCGCTGCTCGGCGAAGAGCGACAGGTAGTCGGCCTCCTCGCTCGCGCTCTGCGCGCTGTTGCAGACCATCACGCCGAGCCCGGCGTCGCGGGCGGCCCGCTCGGCGCCGCGGGCCACGTCCACGAAGAAGGGGTTGCCCATGTCGAGGACGAGCAGGCCCATGATCCGGCTGCGCCCGGCCCGCAGCTGGCGCGCCGACTCGCTGCGGACGTAGCCGAGCCGGTCTATGGCCGACTGGACGCGCGCCCGGGTCTCGGAGGCCACGGTGTCCGGGCGGTTGATCACGTTCGAGACCGTGCCCACGGAGACTCCGGCGGCGCGGGCGACATCCTTGATACCCACCGACTGAGCCATCAGGCAAGAACCTCCAGGTAGACGAGAAGCGGCGGGCGGGCCTTCACATTACCCGCGCGTCCCCGGGGACCGGCGCTCATGCGGGCAGCCGGAATGCGACGGCGTGGAGTGCCCGTCGGCGTGGTGGCGCCGGGCACTCCTGGTACACGGCGGCGGTGGCGGGACCCGGGTCGGCGGTCCGCGCCGTACCGCCGTGACCGGGGCCCCCGACGATGGCCGCCGGCGCCGTCCTGCGCAGGGTGCGTCGTCTCATGTGCGGGGCTCCTGGTCAGGCGAGATGGAAGACTTCGGTGAGGGGTTGCATCGCCTCGTCGGGTCTGGCGCCGTCCAGCGATTCGAAGAACGGCGCCATCTCCGCCTGCCAGCGGGCGTTGATGCCGGTGGCCTCCATGCCGGCCCGGGCGGCCGCGAAGTCCTCGGTCTCCACGTAGCCGACCAGCAGCCCGTCCTCGCGCAGGAACAGCGAGTAGTTGTGCCAGCCGGTGGCCGAGAGCGCCTGGAGCATCTCGGGCCACACGGCGGCATGCCGCTCGCGGTACTCGTCGAGGCGGTCCGCCCGGACCTTCAGCAGGAAGCACACACGCTGCATCAAGTACCGTCCAGCGCCTAGAAGTTGAACTGGTCGATGTTCTTGGCGTCGAAGACGGTCGGCTTGCCCAGGTTGATCACGCCGTCCTTGCCGATGGTGAAGGTCCCCATGTCGCCGGCCTTGAAGGTCTCGCCCTCCTTGCCGCTGATCTGTCCCGACACCAGCGCGACGGCCGTGCGGGCGGCGAGGTCGCCGAGCTTCGCCGGGTCCCACAGCTCGAAGCCGTCGACGGTGCCGTTCTTGACGTACTTGCGCATGTCGTTGGGGGTGCCGAGGCCGGTCAGCTTGACCTTGCCCTTGTACTTGGAGCCGGACAGGTACTGGGCCGCGGCCTTGATGCCGACCGTGGTCGGGGAGATGATCCCCTTGAGGTTCGGGTGCTCCTGGAGGAGGCCCTGGGTCTGCTGGAAGGACTGCTGGGCGTCGTCGTTGCCGTAGGCGACCTTGACCAGCTTGACGTCCTTGTACTTGGGGTCCTTCAGCTCGTCCTTCATGAAGTCGATCCAGGTGTTCTGGTTCGTGGCGGTCTGCGCGGCGGACAGGATCGCGATCTCGCCCTTGTAGCCGATCTGTTCGGCGAGCAGCTGCACCTCGGTGCGGCCCAGGTCCTCGGCGCTGGCCTGGGAGACGAAGGCGTTGCGGCACTCGGGCTTGGTGTCGGAGTCGTAGGTGACGACCTTGATCTTGTTGCTCATGGCCTGCTTGAGCGCGGTGCACAGCGCGCCCGGGTCCTGCGCGGACACGGCCATCGCGTCGACCTGCTGCTGGGTGAGCGTGTTGACATAGCTCACCTGGCCGGAGGTGTCGGTGGCACTGCTGGGGCCGACCTCCTTGTACTTGGAGCCCAGTTCCGTCAGCGCCTTCTCGCCGCCCTTGTCGGACGAGGTGAAGTACGGGTTGTTGACCTGCTTGGGCAGGAACCCGACCGTCAGGCCCTTCTTGGTCGCCGCGTTCGGGTCGGCCTTGCCGGCCGTGGCGTTCGAACCGCTGTCGGCCTTCACGTCCTTCTTGGTCGTGCCACCACAGGCGGTGGCCGCCAGGGCGAGCGAGGTGACGGCGGCGAGCGCCACGCAGGTGCGGCGGATCGTTGACTTGCGCATGGCGGAAGTTCCTTTACGAGGGTGGGCGGTTACGAGGTCGGAGTCGAGGCGGCTCTGCGGCCCGCCCTCGCTACGGAGATCTGCCGCGCGACCCGGGGGCCGAGCACGGAGACGACGAGCAGAACGCCGGTGACGACGATCTGCGACTGCGCGGAGACGTTGGAGAGGCTCATCACGTTCTGCAGCGCGCCGAGCAGGAAGACTCCCGCGATCGCGCCGCCGAGCGTGCCCTTGCCGCCGTCGAAGTCGATGCCGCCCAGCAGGACGGCGGCGACGACGGAGAGTTCCAGGCCGGTGGCGTTGTCGTAGCGGGCGCTGGCGTAGTGCAGCGCCCAGAAGATGCCGGTCAGCGACGCCATGAAGCCGGTGGCGACGAACAGGATCAGCTTCTGCCGCTTGACCCGGATGCCGGCGAACCGCGCGGCCTCCTCGTTGGCGCCGACCGCGAAAGCCGAGCGTCCGAACGGGGTGGCGTGCAGGACGACCACGGCGATCGCGAGGAGCACCAGGAAGGGCAGGAAGGCCTGCGGGATGAAGGTGTTCCCGATGCGGCCGGCCGCGAAGTCCTGGTACTGCGTGGGGAAATCGGTCACCGCGTCCGAGCCGAGCACGATCTGCGCGATGCCCCGGTAGGCGGCGAGCGTGCCGATGGTGACGGCGAGGGAGGGCAGGCCGAGCCGGGTCACCAGCAGGCCGTTGACCAGTCCGCACACCACGCCGAGCAGCAGGCACAGCGGGATGATCGTCTCGATCGCCATGCCCTGGTTCCACAGGGCGCCCATCACCGAGCCGGACAGACCGGCCGTGGAGGCGACCGAGAGGTCGATCTCCCCGGCCACCACGAGCAGGGTCATCGGCAGCGCGATGAGCGCGATGGGCAGCGTGTTGCCGATCAGGAACGACAGGTTCAGGGCGTTGCCGAAGCCGTCGACGAAGCCGAACGAGAACAGCAGCAGGACGATGAGGAGGGCGCCGACGACCGTGTCCCAGCGGACGGCGCGCGCGAGGGGCGAGTCAGCCATGGCGGGCGTTCCTCTTCTTGAGTGCGGAGGCCACGCGCAGCGCGACGATCCGGTCGACCGCGATGGCGAGGATGAGCAGGACGCCATTGATGGCGAGCACCCAGACGGAGCTGACGCCGAGCGCGGGCAGCACGCTGTTGATGGAGGTGAGCAGCAGGGCGCCGAGCGCGGCGCCGTAGACGCTGCCGGAACCGCCGGTGAAGACGACGCCGCCGACCACCACGGCGCTGACGACGGTGAGTTCGTAGCCGGTGCTGGTGCCGGAGTCGACGTTGCCGAACCGGGCGAGGTACAGCGCGCCGGCGAGACCGGCGAGGCCGCCGCAGACGACGTACGCGGTCAGGATGCGCTTGCGGACCGGGATGCCGGCCAGCCGCGCCGCCTCGGGGTTGGAGCCGAGCGCGTACAACTCCCGTCCGCTGCCGAAGTGCTTGAGGTAGTAGGCGGTGACCAGCAGCACGGCCAGGGCGATCAGGGCGAGGTACGGCACCGCCGAGATGCCGCCGGAGCCGAAGTCGACGAAGCTGCCCGGGAGGTCGGCCGCGGTGATCTGCCGGGAGCCGACCCAGATGGAGTCGATGCCGCGGATGATGTAGAGCGTGCCGAGGGTGACGACGAGCGCGGGTACCTGGCCGAGGCTGACCAGCAGACCGTTGACGAGTCCCCAGCCGATGCCGAGCAGCACCGCGAGGAACACCGCGACGACGGGGTTCCCGCCGCCCTGCAGATAGGTGCCGGCCGCGAAGGCGCTGATGCCGAGCGTGGAGCCGACCGACAGGTCGACGTTCCGGGTGATCACCACCAGCGACTGGCCGGTGGCGACCAGCACCAGGATGGTCGCGTTCAGCAGCAGGTCCTTGATGCCCTGTTCGGACAGGAACTGGCTGTTGCCCATCTGGGTGATGACGATCATCACCAGGAAGACGGCCAGGATGGCGAGTTCACGCATCTTGAAGACGCGGTCCACCAGCCGGGTGCCGCTCGACCGGGGAACCTCGGAGGCGGGGGCGGGGTTGGGCGCGGTCACCGTCATGCGGCGGCCCTCTCAGTGTCGGTCGTCGTCATGCGGCGGCCCTCCCGGTCGCTGCGGCCATCACGGATTCCTCGGTGGCTTCGGAGCGCGGGATCTCGGCGGTGAGCCGGCCCTCGTGCATCACGAGGACCCGGTCGGCCATGCCGAGGATCTCGGGCAGGTCGGAGGAGATCATCAGGACGGCGACGCCGTCCGCGGCCAACTCGCTGAGCAGCCGGTGCACTTCGGCCTTGGTCCCGACGTCGATGCCACGTGTCGGCTCGTCCACGATCAGTACCTTGGGGCCGGTGGCGAGCCACTTGGCCAGGACGACCTTCTGCTGGTTGCCGCCGGAGAGCGTGGCCACGGTGTCGGCGAGCCGGGCGTACTTCACCTGGAGCTTGACCGCCCAGTCGAGGGAGCGGCTGCGCTCGGCGCCCCGGTCCATCAGGCCCGCCCTGACGGTCGTACGCAGCCCGGTCAGACCGATGTTGCGCTCGATGGACATGTCCATCACCAGGCCCTGGGCGCGCCGGTCCTCGGGGACGAGGGCGAGGCCCGCGGACATGGCCGTCGACGGCGCGCCGTTGGTGAGTGCCCTGCCGTCGACCTCCACCTCCCCGGCGTCCCAGCGGTCGACGCCGAAGACGGCCCGTGCCACCTCCGTACGGCCCGCGCCGACGAGCCCGGCGAGACCGACGATCTCACCGCGCCGGACGTCGAAGGAGACATCGGTGAAGACGCCCTCGCGGGTCAGACGGCGCACGCTGAGGGCGACCTCGCCGGCCTCGACGTCCTGCTTGGGGTAGAGCTCGTCGAGGTCGCGGCCGACCATCCGGCGCACGAGGTCGTCCTCCGTCATGCCCTCCAGCGGCTCGCTGGATATCAGGGCGCCGTCGCGCAGGGTCGTGACCCGCCGGCAGATCTGGAAGATCTCCTCCAGCCGGTGTGAGATGAACAGCACCGCCGAGCCCTGCTCGCGCAGGGTGCGCACGACGCCGAAGAGACGGGCGACCTCGCTGCCGGTCAGGGCCGCGGTCGGCTCGTCCATGATCAGGACCCGGGCGTCGAAGGAGAGCGCCTTGGCGATCTCGACGATCTGCTGGTCGGCGATGGACAGTCCGCGCGCCGGGCGCTCGGGGTCGAGCTCGACGCCGAGGCGTTTCATCAGGCCGGCGGTCGCCGCGTGGGTGGCCTTGTGGTCGATGCGGCCGAGCGCGCGCCGGGGCTGGCGGCCCATGAAGATGTTCTCGGCGATCGAGAGGTCGGGGAAGAGCGTGGGCTCCTGGTAGATCACCGCGATACCCGCGTCGCGGGCGTCGGCGGGACCGTGGAAGACGGTGGGCTCGCCGTCCAGCAACACCCGGCCGGCGTCCGGTCGGTGCACGCCGGCGAGCGTCTTGATGAGGGTCGACTTGCCCGCGCCGTTCTCACCGGCGAGTGCGTGCACTTCGCCGGGGAACAGTTCCAGGGACACGTCCCGCAGGGCGCGCACCGCGCCGAAGGACTTGGAGATGTCCTCCAGCGCCAGTACGGGGGCCGGACCCGCGTCGGACCGGTGGGTCATGGGAGCTCCTCAACGACGCGGGCGGAGAGGCCTCACGACGTCGTGAAAGGTTTCAACTAGGTTGCCGGGACGTTAGACATGTCGCCCAGGTCACGTCAATGGGTTCGGGTCGAAATTCTCGATAGACAGAGGTCACAACCGGGTCACGAAGAGCCGTCTTCGTCGAGGGGGTTGACAGCCTTTCGGGGTGCTCATAGCTTCAGCTTTCTGAATCGTTTCAGACCACACCTGTTCAGATCGAAGCAGTCCGCACCGAAGTCGCCGTCGCTCAGACCCGACGTCACACCCGAAGTCACAGGAGCCCCGAAGTGACCGAGCTCGCCGCGGTGAAGGCCGCACTCAAGACCCAGGCAGTAGAGACGCCGTCGTGGGCGTACGGGAACTCGGGAACCCGCTTCAAGGTGTTCGCCCAGCCCGGCGTGCCGCGCAGTCCGCGGGAGAAACTGGACGACGCCGCCCAGGTGCACGCCCACACCGGTGCCGCGCCGTCCGTCGCGCTGCACATTCCCTGGGACAAGGTCGAGGACTACAAGGCCCTGGCCGAGTACGCCGGGGAGCGCGGCCTGCGGCTGGGCACGATCAACTCCAACACCTTCCAGGACGACGACTACAAGCTGGGCAGTGTCTGCCACCCGGACGCCACGGTGCGCCGCAAGGCTCTCGACCACCTGCTCGAATGCGTCGACATCATGGACGCGACGGGCTCGAAGGACCTGAAGCTCTGGTTCGCCGACGGCACGAACTATCCCGGCCAGGACGACATCCGCGAGCGCCAGGACCGGCTGGCCGAGAGCCTCTCCCAGGTCTACGAACGGCTCGGGGACGACCAGCGGATGCTCCTGGAGTACAAGTTCTTCGAGCCCGCCTTCTACGCGACGGACGTGCCGGACTGGGGCACCGCGTACGCGCACTGCCTCAAGCTCGGCCCCAAGGCACAGGTCGTCGTCGACACCGGACACCACGCGCCCGGCACCAACATCGAGTTCATCGTCGCCACGCTGCTGCGTGAGCGGAAGCTCGGCGGCTTCGACTTCAACTCGCGCTTCTACGCCGACGACGACCTGATGGTGGGCGCCGCCGACCCCTTCCAGCTCTTCCGGATCATGTACGAGGTGATCCGCGGCGGCGGCTTCACCCCCGACGTCGCGTTCATGCTGGACCAGTGCCACAACATCGAGGCGAAGATCCCCGCGATCATCCGTTCGGTGATGAACGTGCAGGAGGCCACCGCGAAGGCGCTGCTCGTGGACCGGGACGCGCTGTCCGTGGCCCAGCGCGAGGGTGACGTGCTCGCCGCGAACGCCGTGATCATGGACGCCTACAACACCGACGTACGGCCGCTGCTGCACGAGGTCCGCGAGGAGCTCGGCCTGGACGGTGACCCGGTGGCCGCGTACCACCGTTCCGGATGGGCGGAGAAGATCGCCGCGGACCGGGTGGGCGGACAGCAGGCCGGATGGGGGGCGTAGCCCTCGCGCCGCGTCCGCCGGGTGACCCCGGCGGACGGCCGCGGGCCGTGCGCCGCGGACCGCACGGCCGCCCGGTCCCCGCCGGGTGCGCCGCGGCACTCGTACGTCCTCTCTCTTCACTCCTCATTCTCTAAGGACCAGGAACATGGCACCCCATCCCGAAGCCGCCGCTCTGCTGGCCCGGTCGCACCGGCTCGGCGCCGACCCCCGCAACACCAACTACGCGGGCGGCAACACGTCCGCGAAGGGCACCGACACCGACCCCGTGACCGGCGGCGACGTCGAGCTGATGTGGGTGAAGGGGTCGGGCGGCGACCTCGGCACGCTGACGGAGTCCGGGCTCGCGGTCCTGCGGCTGGACCGCCTGCGGGCCATGACGGAGGTCTACCCCGGCGTGGAGCGCGAGGACGAGATGGTCGCCGCGTTCGACTACTGCCTGCACGGCAAGGGCGGCGCGGCCCCGTCCATCGACACCGCGATGCACGGTCTGGTGGACGCCGCCCACGTCGACCACCTGCACCCGGACTCCGGCATCGCGCTGGCCTGCGCGGCCGACGGCGAGAAGCTGACCGCCGAGTGCTTCGGCGACACCGTGGTCTGGGTGCCCTGGCGCCGGCCCGGCTTCCAGCTCGGCCTGGACATCGCGGCCGTCAAGAAGGCCAACCCCCGCGCGATCGGCTGTGTTCTGGGCGGCCACGGCATCACCGCCTGGGGCGACACGGCCGAGGAGTGCGAGCACAACTCGCTGCACATCATCAGGACCGCCGAGGCGTTCCTCGCCGAGCGTGGCAGGCCCGAGCCCTTCGGGCCGGCCGTCGAGGGCTACGCGGCCCTCCCCGCGACCGAGCGCCGCGAGCGCGCGGCGGCCCTCGCGCCGTACGTCCGGGCGCTGGCCTCCCAGGACCGTGCGCAGGTCGGCCACTTCACCGACTCCGACGTCGTCCTCGACTTCCTCGCGCGCGCCGAGCACCCCCGTCTCGCCGCGCTCGGCACCTCCTGCCCCGACCACTTCCTCCGGACCAAGGTCAGGCCGCTCGTCCTCGACCTGCCGCCGGCCGCCGAGCCGGCCGAGGCGATCGCCCGCCTCAAGGAGCTGCACGCCGCCTACCGCGAGGAGTACGCGGCCTACTACCGGCGGCACGCAGACGCCGACTCGCCCGCGATGCGCGGCGCGGACCCGGCGATCGTGCTGATCCCCGGCGTCGGCATGTTCTCCTTCGGCAAGGACAAGCAGACCGCCCGCGTCGCTGGCGAGTTCTACGTCAACGCGATCAACGTGATGCGGGGCGCCGAGTCCGTCTCCACGTACGCGCCGATCGAGGAGTCGGAGAAGTTCCGCATCGAGTACTGGTCACTGGAGGAGGCCAAGCTCCAGCGGCTGCCCCGGCCCAAGCCGCTCGCCACCCGGGTGGCGCTGGTGACGGGCGCGGGCAGCGGCATCGGCAAGGCGATCGCCGAGCGGCTGGTGGCCGAGGGTGCCTGCGTGGTGGTCGCCGACCTGAACGCGGAGAACGCCGCCCGGGTCGCGACGGCGCTGGGCGGTCCCGACAGGGCCGTCGCCGTGACCGTCGACGTGACCTCCGAGGAGCAGATCGCCGAGGCCTTCCGGGCGGCGGCGCTCGCCTTCGGCGGCGTCGACCTGGTGGTCAACAACGCGGGCATCTCCATCTCCAAGCCGCTCCTGGAGACCACCGCGAAGGACTGGGACCTCCAGCACGACATCATGGCCCGCGGTTCCTTCCTGGTCTCCCGCGAGGCCGCCCGGGTGATGATCCAGCAGGAGCTGGGCGGCGACATCGTCTACATCGCGTCCAAGAACTCGGTCTTCGCCGGCCCGAACAACATCGCCTACTCCGCGACCAAGGCCGACCAGGCCCACCAGGTCCGGCTGCTGGCGGCCGAGCTGGGCGAGCACGGCATCCGTGTCAACGGCGTCAACCCGGACGGGGTGGTGCGCGGCTCGGGCATCTTCGCGGGCGGCTGGGGCGCCCAGCGCGCGGCCACCTACGGGATCGAGGAGGAGAAGCTCGGCGAGTTCTACGCCCAGCGGACCATCCTCAAGCGGGAGGTACTGCCCGAGCACGTCGCGAACGCGGTGTTCGCGCTGACCGGCGGGGACCTCACCCACACCACCGGTCTGCACGTCCCGGTCGACGCCGGTGTCGCGGCGGCATTCCTGCGATGAGCGAGCGGCACAAGACCTTCGCCGCGGTCGACCTCGGCGCGTCCAGCGGACGCGTCATGGTCGGCCGCGTCGGACCCGGAGCCCTGGACCTCACCGAGGCCCACCGCTTCCCGAACCGGCCGGTACGGGTCCCCGACGGCCTGCGCTGGGACATCCTCTCGCTGTACGCGGGAGTGCTCGACGGACTGCGCGCCGCCGGGCAGGTCGACTCCGTCGGCATCGACAGCTGGGCCGTGGACTACGGACTGCTGGACGCCGACGGGGCGCTGCTCGGCAACCCGGTGCATTACCGCGACACCCGCACGGAGGGCGTCGCCGAGCAGGTGTGGGCCACGGTGCCCGCCGCCGAGCTGTACGCGGCGACCGGGCTCCAGTACGCCCCCTTCAACACCCTCTACCAGCTCACCGCGGCCCGCTCGACGGCCCAACTCGCCCACGCCGAGCGGCTGCTGCTCATCCCCGACCTGCTGGCCTACTGGCTGACGGGCGAGGCGGGCACGGAGCTGACCAACGCCTCCACCACCCAGCTGATCGACCCGAGGACGCGCGAGTGGGCGCACGACCTCGCGGGGCGGCTCGGCATCCACCTGAAGCTGTTCGCGCCGCTGCGCCGGCCGGGCGACCCGGCCGGCCACCTGACGCCCCGGGTGCTGGAGGAGACCGGACTGGCCGGCCCGGTCCCGGTGACGACCGTCGGCTCGCACGACACCGCCTCCGCGGTGGCCGCCGTCCCCGCCGTCGGGGAACGCTTCGCCTACATCTGCACCGGCACCTGGTCCCTGGCGGGCCTGGAGCTGGCCGCGCCGGTCCTCACCGAGGCGAGCCGGGCGGCCAACTTCACCAACGAGCTGGGCCTGGACGGCACGGTCCGCTACCTGCGCAACATCATGGGGCTGTGGCTGCTCCAGGAGTGCCTGCGCGAGTGGGACCACCCCGACCTGGGCGAACTGCTGCGGGCGGCCGCGGAGATCCCGTCACTGCGGTCGGTCGTGGACGCGGGCGACGCCGCCTTCCTCGCCCCCGGCCGGATGCCGGCCCGGATCGCCGACGCCTGCCGGGCGTCGGGGCAGCCCGTGCCCGGGTCCCGCGCCGAGATCACCCGCTGCATCCTCGACTCCCTCGCGCTCGCCCACCGCCGGGCGGTCGCCGAGGCACAGGAACTCGCCGACCACCCTGTCGACGTCGTACACATCGTCGGCGGCGGCACCCGTAACGAACTGCTCTGCCAACTGACCGCCGACGCCTGCGGGCTGCCGGTGGTGGCGGGCCCGGCGGAGGCGGCCGCGCTCGGCAACGTCCTGGTCCAGGCGCGGGCCCAGGGCCTGGTCGGCGATCGTGCGTCGATGCGGCGACTCCTCGCCCGTACACAGCCGTTGCGGCGGTACGAGCCCCGGGGCGACGCGGCCGTCTGGCGCGCCGCGCAGGACCGGCTCATCCGTCCGTGAGCGGGGACCCGCCCGACTCCCTGAGCGAGGACTCCCCTGGCGCCCGGCCGCCGCGTACTCTGCACTCATCCGATGACCGATCCCTAGGAGCCGCGATGCGTGTCGCCCTGTTCCTGACCTGTGTCAACGACACGCTCTATCCGGACACCGGCCGCGCTGTGGTGAAACTGCTGACCAGGCTGGGCGTGGAGGTCGACTTCCCGATGGCCCAGACGTGTTGCGGGCAGGCGCACTACAACACCGGGTACCGGCATCAGGCCGAACCGCTGGCCCGGCATTTCTCCGATGTCTTCGCCGAGTACGAGGCGATCGTGACGCCTTCCGGTTCGTGCGGCGCGATGGTGCGGGAGCTCTATCCGCGGATGGGCGAGCGGGCACGGGCCGAGGGCCGCGGCGACACGCTCGCGACCACGCTCGCCCCGGTCGTCCCCAAGACCTATGAGCTCACCGAGTTCCTGGTGGACGTGCTGGGAGTGACGGACGTGGGCGCGTACTACCCGCACACCGTCACCTACCACCCCACCTGTCACGGGCTGCGCGGTCTGGGGCTCGGCGACCGGCCGCGCAGGCTGCTCCAGGCCGTCAGGGGACTGGAACTGCGCGAGCTGCCCGGCGCCGACGAGTGCTGCGGCTTCGGCGGCACCTTCGCCGTCAAGAACCCCGACGTCTCGGCGGCGATGGGCCTCGACAAGGTGCGCAACGCCGAGTCGACCGGCGCGGACGTCCTGTGCGCCGCCGACAACTCCTGTCTGATGCACATCGGCGGCACGATGACCCGGCTGAGCACGGACATGCGGCCGGTCCACATCGCGGAGATCCTGGCGAACACGGAAGGGGAGCCGAACGCGTGAGTGGCACCTTCGTCGGCATGCCGGCCTTTCCCGAAGCCGCCCACGAGGCGGTCAACAACCCCACCCTGCGCGCGAATCTGCGCCACGCCACCCACACGATCCGCGCCAAGCGCGCCGTCGCCGTGTCCGAACTCGACGACTGGGCGGCCCTGCGCGAGGCCGGCAAGCAGATCAAGGACCACACACTCCGTCATCTCGACCGTTATCTCGTCCAGTTGGAGGAGTCCGTCACCGCGGCCGGCGGCGTCGTGCACTGGGCCGCCGACGCCGACGAGGCCAACCGGATCGTCGTCGAGCTGGTCAGGGCGACCGGTGAGAGCGAGGTCGTCAAGGTCAAGTCGATGGCCACGCAGGAGATCGGTCTCAACGAAGCCCTGGAAGCGGCCGGCATCCACGCCTACGAGACCGATCTCGCCGAACTCATCGTGCAGTTGGGCAAGGACCGGCCCTCGCACATCCTGGTCCCCGCCATCCACCGCAACCGGGGCGAGATCCGCGACATCTTCACCCGCGAGATGAGCGAGTGGGGACGCCCGGCACCCGAGGGCCTCACCGACACGCCCGCGGAACTGGCCGAGGCCGCCCGGCTCCATCTGCGCGAGAAGTTCCTGCGCGCCAAGGTCGGCGTCTCCGGCGCCAACTTCATGGTCGCCGAGACCGGCACGATGATGGTGGTGGAGTCCGAGGGCAACGGCCGGATGTGCCTGACCCTGCCCGAGACGCTGATCTCGGTCGTCGGCATCGAGAAGACCGTGCCGACGTGGCGGGACCTGGAGGTCTTCCTGCAGACCCTCCCCCGCTCCTCGACCGCCGAGCGCATGAACCCGTACACCTCGATGTGGACGGGCACCACGGACTCCGACACGGCGGACGGCCCCCGGACCTTCCACCTGGTCCTGATCGACAACGGCCGCACCGACACGCTCGCCGACGAGGTCGGCCGCCAGGCGCTGCGTTGCATCCGCTGCTCGGCGTGCCTCAACGTCTGCCCGGTGTACGAGCGGGCCGGAGGGCACGCCTACGGCTCGGTCTACCCCGGCCCGATCGGCGCCATCCTCAGCCCCCAGCTCCGGGGTACCCAGAGCGAGATCGACGCCTCCCTGCCGTACGCCTCCTCGCTGTGCGGCGCCTGCTACGAGGTCTGCCCGGTCGCCATCGACATCCCGGAGGTCCTCGTCCATCTGCGCGAACGGATCGCCGAGGGTGGCCCGGTGACGCGGGAGGGCAACAAGGCCGTCCTCAAACCCGCCAAGGGGCACGCCGCCGAGCGGGCCGCCATGCGGGCGGCGCGCTGGGCGTTCGGCCATCCCGGCGCGCTGCGCACCGGTCAGCGGCTGGCGTCCCGGACGCGCCGCTTCCATCCACGGACGCTGCCCGGACCCGGCCGGGCGTGGAGCGACACCCGGGATCTGCCGGCGGTCCCCGCGGAGCCGTTCCGCGACTGGTGGCAGCGGACCCAGGGCGGAAAGGACGTACCGAAGTGAGCAGCAGGGAACTGATCCTGGGGCGGGTGCGGCGCGCGCTCGCCGACGTCCCTCGGGACGACACGCCGTACGAGCAGGCCGTACCGCGCGGGTATCTGCGCGAGCACGGCGCCCGGAGTGTCGCGGAGACGGTGGACCTGCTGGCGGAGAACCTGGCGGACTACCGGGCGCTCGTGCACCGCTGCGCGGCCGGCGAACTGGCGGCGACGATCGCCGGGCTGCTCGCCGCGCACGGCTCGGCCTCGGTGGTCGTACCGGCGGGTCTGGACGAGACATGGCTGGCCGCGACGGGGGTGACGCGGGTACCGGACCGGGCCGAGGACACCTCGGCCGAGTTGGACCGGGTGGACAGCGTGGTCACCGGGTGCGCGCTGGCGATCGCCGAGACGGGCACCCTCGTGCTGGACGGCGGCCCCGATCAGGGCCGTCGTCGCATCACGCTGGTCCCTGACCACCACATCTGTGTCGTCCGTGTCCCCGGGCAGGTCGTCTCCTCCGTGCCCCAGGCCCTGGAGCGCCTCGACCCGGGCCGCCCGCTGACCTGGATCTCCGGCCCGTCGGCGACCAGCGACATCGAACTCGACCGGGTCGAGGGGGTGCACGGTCCGCGCACCCTGGAGGTGGTGCTGGTGAGCGGCGGGTGACGTGCGCGGTTAGCGTGAGGGGATGATCCGGTTCGAACAGGTCACCAAGCGCTATCCGGACGGCACGACGGCCGTGGACGGCCTCTCGTTCGAGGTCGCGGAGGGCGAACTCGTCACGCTCGTCGGCCCGTCGGGCTGCGGCAAGACGACCACCATGATGATGGTGAACCGGCTGATCGAACCGACCTCGGGCCGGATCCTCGTGAACGGCGAGGACGTCGCCACCGTCGACCCGGTCCGGCTGCGGCGGCGGATCGGCTACGTCATCCAGCAGGTCGGCCTGTTCCCGCACCGGACCGTCCTCGACAACACGGCGACGGTCCCGACGCTGGTCGGCTGGAAGAGGACGAAGGCCCGTGCCCGCGCCGCCGAGTTGCTCGACCTGGTGGGCCTGGACCCGAAGACGTACGGATCCCGCTATCCGGACCAGTTGTCGGGCGGTCAGCGCCAGCGGGTCGGAGTGGCGCGGGCGCTCGCGGCGGACCCGCCCGTACTGCTGATGGACGAGCCCTTCGGCGCCGTCGACCCGGTGGTCCGCGAGCAGTTGCAGGACGAGTTCCTGCGGATGCAGGAGTCGGTGCGCAAGACGGTGCTGTTCGTCACGCACGACATCGAGGAGGCGGTCCGGCTCGGCGACCGCATCGCGGTGTACGGGCAGGGGCGCATCGAGCAGTTCGACACGCCGGGGGCCGTACTGGGTGGCCCGGCCACGGAGTACGTCGCCGGGTTCGTCGGGGCCGACCGGGGGCTGAAGCGGCTGTCGGTCACCGAGATCCAGCGCGACGACCTGGAACAGCCACCCGTCGCCCGCATGGACGAGTCCGCCGGGCGGGCCGCCGAGCGGTTGCGTTCCGGGAGCGCCCGGTGGGCGGTGGTGCTGGACGCCGAGGGTGATCTGCACGGCTGGGTGGGTGCCGACGAGCTGAGCGGAGGCGGCTCCGTGGGGGACCACGTCCACCGGATGAACTCCTGGGTCCCGGTGGGTGCCCCGCTGAAACAGGCCTTCGGTGTCCTGCTCCAGCACGACGCGGGGTGGGTCGCGGTACTGGAGGGCGCGCGGTTCCTCGGCGTCCTGACCCCGGCGAGGCTGCACGAGGCGCTGCGGCGCTCGGTGGACGCGGACGCGCGGGGGGTCGCGCGGGGGCAGGTGGCATTCGACTCGGTGCCCAAGGGGTAGCGCTCCGCCGGGTTTCGGGGGTGTGCGTGCGGGTGGGGACTGGCGGGAGGCGGATTCGGCTGCGGCTGAGGTGCGACTGCGGCTGCGGCGGGTGGGGGCTGAGCGCGCCGCTCCCCGCGCCCCTGGCGGGGCGCTCCGTGAACCGGCGTGCGCCGGGTCCAGCAGCCTCGTACCGTCGCTCGAGACGGCATGCCCTGCCGGTCACTTCAGCAGGCCCTTCTCCTTCAGATAGGCGCGTGCCACGTCCTCCGGGAGCCGTCGCCAGCTGTCCACCTGCTGGTTCATGGACGCCAGGTCCGCGGTGGTGAGCACGGCGTTGAGCGCTCCCAGCGCCTTGGTGACGCCCTCGCCGCCCGCGCGCGAGCGGTTGACGACGGGCACGATGTAGTCGGCGTTCTGCAGGTGCTTGTCGTCGGCGAGCAGGACGAGCCCGAACTCGCCGAGGGTCGCGTCCGTCGTCGTGGTCAGCACCATCTGGTCCCGGCCGCTCTGCACGGCCTGCTTCGCCTGGGTGGTGCCGACGCCCTTCGGATCGACCGCGGTGATGTCGATGCCGTACGTCTTCTTCAGGCCCGGTTCGCAGTAGGGCCGCTTGACGCACTCGTCGCCCGCCGCGAGCCGCACCTTGAGACCGGACGCCCCGAGGTCGCTGAGGTTCTTCAGCCGGTGCTGCCGGGCGTACCGGCCGGTCACGGCGAAGGCGTTCTGGTCGACGGCCCTGCCGGGGGCGAGGACGGTGAGCCCACGGGGTGTGGCGAGCGACCGCAGCGCCTTCATGGTGGTGGTGAGGTCGGGCGAGCCGACCGGTGGTGCGTCGGCCCCGTGGGTCTTGGCGTTCAGCCAGTCCGCGAAGGTGGCCGCGTACTCCGGGACGACGTCGATCTGACCGGACTCCAGGGCGGGTTCGTAGAGCTCGCGGTTGGCGACCGTGAGCATGGAGGTCCTGTATCCGGCCTGCCTCAGCAGCAGGGCGTACATCTGGGCCAGCAGATCGCTCTCGGTGAATCCGGCCGAGCCCACGGTCAGGTGCTTGCTGTCGCCGGGCGGCGCGGTGACGGCGCCACGGTTCTCCAGTGACGGGCCGGTGGCACAGCCGGCCAGCAGGAGCACCCCCGCGAGAACGGCGTACCGCTTCATCGCCGGCCTCTCGCCAGGCGCGGCGCGAGCCGTTCGGCGGTCTCGAAGAGCCCCTCGACGATCAGCGCGAACACGGCGACCAGGACGGCACCGGCGACGACCTGCGGGGTGCTCGCCAGGTTGAATCCCGCGGTGATGATCCTGCCGAGGCCGCCGCCGCCCGCGAGCGCGGCGATGGTGGCCGTCGCGACCAGTTGGACGGCGGCGATCCGTACGCCGTTCATCACCAACGGGAGCGCGAGGGGCAGTTCGACCTGGAACAGCATCTGCCGCCCGGTCATCCCCATGCCGCGTGCCGCCCGCACCACACTGCGGTCGACCTCGCGCATACCGACGTACGCGTTGGTGAGCAGCGGCGGGACGGCGAACAGCACGAGCGCGACGACCGTGGGCCCCTCGCCGTATCCGCCGAGCGGGGTGAGCAGCAGGAGGACGAGGACGGCGAAGGTGGGGACGGCCCGGCCGATGTTGGAGAGGTTGACCGCGAGCGCGCCGCCCTTGCCGAGGTGGCCGAGGACGAGGGCGACGGGCAGCGCGATCAGACAGCTGATGACCAGACAGACGGCGGTGAGGACGAGGTGCTGGGCGAGGCGGTGCCGGACGCCGTCGTCGCCGCTCCAGTGCGCGGGGTCGGTGAGCCAGTGCCAGGCCTCGGCCAGGGTGTTCACCCGCGGGCTCCGCGGGTCCAGGGGGTGATGAGCCACTGCGCCCCGAGCAGCAGGAGGTCGGCCGCGACGGCGATGACGACGCACAGCACGGACGCGGTGAGGACCTGCGCCTTGAAGTAGGTGTTCATGCCCGCGTAGATGAGGTTGCCGAGACCTCCGAAGCCGACGATCGCGCCGACCGTGACCAGCGAGACGGCCGACACGGTGGCGATCCGCAGCCCGGCCATCGCGGCGGGCACCGCGAGCGGCAGTTCCACGGTGAGCAGCAGCCGGACGGGCCCGTAGCCCAGGCCGCGCGCGGCCTGCCGGGTCTCCTCGGGGACGGCGCGCAGGCCCGCGAGGATGTTCCGTACGAGAAGGGTCAGGGAGTAGAGCACGAGACCGGCGACGACGAGCGCGGCCGACAGTCCGTACACGGGCAGGAGCAGCGAGAACATCGCCAGTGACGGGACGGTGTAGAGGACGGTGGTCGCCGCCAGCACCGGGCCGGCGGCCCAGCCCCAGCGGCGGGCGAGGACGGCCAGCGGCACCGCGATGACGAGTCCCACGAGGACGGCGATCACGGTGAGCTGCAGGTGCTGGGCGACGGCGTCGAGGAGGATCTGGCGGCGGGTGCTCAGGTACGCGCCGCAGATCCACTCGTTGCGGGCGAGGCAGTCGTCCGGGGGCGCCGTCATCTGTCCATTGCAGCGGGCCCACAGGGGGGCGGCGCGTTCTGGTGACCCGTACGAGGTGTTACCGGGTGCGGGCGCGGACGCGGGTTTCCGTGCCCACCGTCGCTCGGGGTGGGCCGGGCGGAATCAGACGGTGCCGGAGCATGGGGAGAATTCTTCCCCCCGCGTGACAGATCTTCCGGTCGATATTCGCGTGCCACGGGAATGGGTCCTCGGAAATGCCGCGGCCCACGAGAAATCCGGGTGGCGGCGCATCCAACCCGTCGCCCGGAATTTGTTTGGATCGAGTCCACCCAGGTAGTTCGAAGAGAGGCGGTCCGCTGGCCAACCATTCCCGGGAGGGTTCGGCAGTGAGCCCGCCCCCCGGCCGCCCGGATGGGGCGACCCACCGGACGGCCGGGCAGAACACCGGACCACCTGGGTCCGCACCGCCCGTGCCCTACGCCGCCTCGGTGAGAAGTTGCTCGCGCAGGGTGCTGCAGCACGTGCTGAGCAGCCGTGAGACGTGCATCTGCGAGATCCCGAGCTGCTCGGCGATGCCGAGCTGCGTCATTCCGCGGAAGTAGCGCAGGTAGAGGATGGTGCGCTCGCGCTCCGGGAGGCAGCGCAGCGCGGGCTTGACGGCCTCACGGTCGATGACGAGGTCGAATCCGGCGTCGGGCCCGCCCAGCGTGTCGGCCAGCGCGCATCCGTCGTCCTCGCCGGGCAGCTCGGCGTCGAGGGAGAGAGTGGCGAAGCAGTCCAGGGCCTCGAGCCCGAGACGTACGTCGTCCTCGCCGAGGTGCGCGCACGCGGCGATCTCGGCGACGGTGGGCTGTCGGCCCGGTGTGCTCTGCGAGAGCTCTTTGAGCGCCGTACGCACCCTGGCCCGCACTTCCTGCACGCGGCGCGGCACGTGCAGCATCCACATGTGGTCGCGGAAGTGACGCTTGATCTCGCCGGTGACGGTCGGGACGGCGTAGCTCTCGAACGCGTTGCCCCGGTCCGGGTCGTAGCGGTCGACGGCCTTGAGCAGGCCCAGCGCCGCGACCTGCATGAGGTCCTCGGCCGCCTCACCCCTGCCGCGGTACCGGCCGGCGACGCGCTGCGCCATGGGCAGCCAGGCCCGGACGATCTCGTCCCGCAGCGCCTCCCGCTCGGGCCCGTCCGGAAGCCCGGCCAACCGCACGAAGGCCTCACCGGTGTCCGGGGCGTCGTCGTGCGGGTGATGCCTCGTACTGACCGTGGTGTGCATGGCGCTCACAGTCCCCTCAGAGCTACTGACCGGCAGTCCATGGGGAGGGCGCACACGAGCCAACGGGGCACACCCGCGATCTGGTGGACCAGCTCCCACGGACGTGCCTCCTGTCCGAAGCACTGTGACTCAAATTACCCCATATCGGTCATCCGGAACCCCTCGATTCATTAAAGTGACACCGGGCAGCCGACCGACGCTGGAGCGTAGGGAAACGTCCGTCCCATTCCCGTATTCACGGACGGTCCGTTCGCGCGGCCCCATTCAGCGCCGCCCCTCCGCCCGCCGCGCTTTCACGTGTCCCGGGTTCACCCCTCACCCTCTTCACACGTCCCGCATTTCCGCGGGGAATGAGCGGGGTTCCCGAGTGCGGGATTCACCGGACGCGACCCCACGGCCGCCGGTACGGCCTTCGACCAAGCGCGACCGGGCCGACCGATCTTCGTATCACCGAGTCCGCGTCGCCGACCAGCGGATCGAGGGGTTTCCGCGGACACGTTCAGGTTGTGTTCAGGCTCGTCACGGCGCCTGGCAACACCTGCACCAGAAGCCCCAAAGCCCTGGCAAAGACCCCTGTGGCCAGGTCACTTCGCCATGTCATCGTGCGAGCATGAGCACAGAGCACCTCGCCCGCCGTCGTCGCGCCACCCTCGCCACCCACGTGGCGAGCAAGGTTCCGGAAGTCACCGTCTACTTCTGGGTGATCAAGGTGTTGACCACCGGTATGGGTGAGACCGCCTCGGACTTCCTCGCGCAGAAGCTCGGCCCCGTCCCCGCGGTCGGCCTCGGCGGCGTGGCCCTGGCGGCCTCGCTGGCCCTCCAGCTCACCGCCCGCCGCT
Source organism: Streptomyces sp. RPA4-2 (assembly GCF_012273515.2). Classification (NCBI taxonomy): domain Bacteria; kingdom Bacillati; phylum Actinomycetota; class Actinomycetes; order Kitasatosporales; family Streptomycetaceae; genus Streptomyces; species Streptomyces sp. RPA4-2. The sequence continues at coordinate 8,006,635 of NZ_CP050975.2, read as the reverse complement.
ACGTCGCCTGGATCTACTGGACGGCGATCGTCATGGTCAGCGTGTTCGGCACGATGGCCGCGGACGTCCTGCACGTCGGCCTCGGCGTGCCCTACACGGTCTCGACCCCGTTCTTCATGCTCGCGCTGGCGGTGGTCTTCGGCCTCTGGTACGCGAGCGAACGCACGCTCTCCATCCACAGCATCCACACCCGCCGGCGCGAACTCTTCTACTGGGCCACCGTGCTGGCCACCTTCGCGCTCGGCACGGCCGCCGGGGACCTCTCCGCCACGGTCGGCCTCGGCTATCTGGGCTCGGCCGTGCTGTACGCCGTCGCCATCGCCGTCCCGGCCGTCCTGTACCGCCGGAACGCCCTCAACGCGGTGGCCGCCTTCTGGTCGGCCTACGTCATCACCCGCCCGCTCGGTGCCTCGGTCGCCGACTGGATGGCCCTCGGTCACGCGCGCGGCGGCCTCGGACTCGGGCTGGCTCCCGTCACCTTGTCGTGGACCGTCGTCATCGTCGGGTTCGTCGCCTACCTCGCCGTCTCCCGCGACGACGTCCGGGACACTCCGCGCCCGACGTCCGGCGCCGTGTGAGGAGACGCGCGGAACGCGGTGGGAGGGGGCGAGACCAGCTCGCCCCCTCCCACCGTCCGTGCGGCCCTCCGTACGACCCTCGGTGCGTCAGCAGATCCTCGGGAGCTGCTCCCCGATCGGCATGTCGACCACCCGGGTGCCGCCCAGCCCGGTACGGGCCACGACCATGCCCGGATGGTCGGCCACCACCTCACCGATGACCGTCGATCCGGCGCCCAGCGGGTGCGCCCGCATCGCGTCGAGCACGGCGTCGGCGTGCCCGCGGGGAACGAAGGCCACCAGCTTGCCCTCGTTGGCGACATACAGGGGGTCGAGCCCCAGCACGGCGCAGGCGTTGGCGACCGCGGGCGGGACCGGGACCTCCCGCTCCCGGATGACGACCCCGGTGCCCGAGGCCGCGGCGATCTCGTTCAGGGAGGCCGCGAGGCCGCCCCTGGTGGGGTCGCGCAGCACGTGCAGGTCGGGGGTGACGGCGAGCATGGCGTCGACCAGGCCGCCGAGCGCCGCGCAGTCGCTCTCGATCTCCACCCCGAACTCCAGGCCCTCTCGGACGCTCATGACGGCCACGCCGTGCACCCCGATCGCGCCGCTGACCATCACGACATCGCCGGGCACGACCCGCTGCGGCCGCAGGTCGACACCCGCCGGGATGAGCCCGATCCCGGCCGTGTTGATGTAGATCCCGTCGCCGTGGCCGGACTCCACCACCTTGGTGTCACCGGTCGCGATCTCCACACCTGCGGTGCGCGCTGCGGCACCGAGCGCCTCGGCCACGCGGGCGACGGTCTCCATCTCGACGCCCTCCTCCAGGATGAAGCCGCAGGAGAGGTAAGCGGCTCGGGCACCGCTCATGGCGAGGTCGTTGACGGTGCCGTTGACGGCGAGGTCACCGATGCTGCCGCCGGGGAAGAACAGCGGCCGCACCACGAACGAGTCGGTGGAGAAGGCCATCCGGACGCCGCCCAGGGACAGGGCCGCGGCATCGCCCATCTGGGCGAGCACGCTGCCGCCGAAGGCGGGTGCGAAGACGTGCTGGACGAGTTCGGCGGAGAGTGCCCCGCCCCCGCCGTGCCCCATGACGACACGGGGCTGGTCGCGCAGCGGGGCCGGGCAGGTCCAGGCGGCGGGGTCGAGGACGGGCATCCGTACGTCGGTGGTCCGAGTGGTGTCAGACAACGGGGCTCGCCTCCCGGGGAGCGGGGGTGAGCTCCAGCCGCCGGTAGAGGTAGTACGCGGCGCAGGCGCCCTCACTGGAGACCATGGTGGCGCCGAGCGGGGTGCGGGGGGTGCAGAGGGTTCCGAACGCCTCGCACTCGTGCGGCTTGAGCAGGCCCTGAAGGACCTCACCGCTGCGGCATTCGGCCGGTTCCCGGGTCTGGATGCCCTCGACCGAGAAGCGGTGCTCGGCGTCGTGGTCACGGTACTTGGCGGACAGCCGCCAGCCGCTGTCGGGGATCACGCCGATACCGCGCCACGCCCGGTCGGTGACCTCGAAGACGTCCTCCAGCATGGCCCGCGCCGCCGCATTCCCCTCCGGGCGGACGGCACGGGGGTAGGCGTTGTCGACGGTGTGCTCGCCGCGCTCCAGCTGCGCCACGGTCCGGCGGACGCCTTCGAGGATGTCCAGCGGCTCGAATCCGGTCACGACGATCGGCACCCGGAAGCGCTCCGCGAGTTCCGGGTACTCCTCCACGCCCATCACACTGCACACGTGCCCCGCCGCCAGGAAGCCCTGGACGCGGCAGTTCGGAGACTGCATGATCGCCTCGATGGCCGGCGGTACGCGCACGTGGGACACCAGCAGACTGAAGTTCCTGATGCCGAGCCTGCGGGCCTGGTACACCGTCATGGCGTTGGGCGGCGCGGTCGTCTCGAAGCCGATGCCGAAGAAGACCACCTCCCGGTCCGGGTTCTGCTGGGCGATCCGCAGGGCGTCGAGCGGCGAGTAGACGACCCGCACGTCCCCGCCGGCTCCCCGCACCTGGAACAGGTCCCGCCCGGTGCCGGGCACCCGGAGCATGTCGCCGAAGGAACAGAAGATCACGCCGGGGCGGGAGGCGATCTCCAGCGCCTTGTCGATGACCTCCAGCGGTGTGACGCACACCGGACAGCCGGGGCCGTGGATCAACTCGACCTGTTCCGGGAGGAGTTGATCGATGCCATGTCGGATGATGGTGTGCGTCTGTCCGCCGCAGACCTCCATCAGCGCCCACGGCCTGGTCACCGTGGAGTGGATGTCGTCGAGCAGCCTGCGCGCCAGGTCCGGGTCCTGGAACTCGTCGATGTACTTCACCGCCGCGCCCCCTCTTCCTCGGGCGGCAGGGTTCCGCCCGCCTCCGCGGCCATTTCCCATGGGTCGCCGAACTCCTCCTGCAGCATGCCGAGGGTGGCGAACAGTTCCAGCGTCTGCTTCGCCGACTCCTCGTCCAGCCGCTGGAGGGCGAATCCGACGTGGACGATGGCGTACTCGCCGACCTGGAGGTCGGGCAGGTACTCCAGGCACACCTCCTTGACCACACCGCCGAAGTCGACGTTGGCCATCCGGGTACCGTCCCGTTCCTCGATGTCCAGCACTCTGCCGGGTACCGCCAGGCACATGGGCCTCTCCTTGCTGTGGGGCGTGCGGGGCGTGCGGGTCGTACGTCGCTGCCGGGCCGGACCGGGCCGGTGCGGTGCGGTGCGGTGCGGTGCGGTTCGGTCGGTCGTCAGTCGGTGGCCCGGGTCCGTTCCTCGGTACGGGCGGCCACCACGAGCTGGCCCAGGGCCAGACCGCCGTCCCCCGGCGGTACCAGGTGGTGGCGCAGGACCGTGAAGCCGTCCGCGCGCAGGGCCGCGGCGCAGGCCGAGGAGAGCAGGGAGTTGGCGAAGACACCGCCGGTCAGGGCGACCGTGTCCACTCCGTGCCGCTCCCGTGCCAGCGAGCAGAGCCGGTGGACGAGCGCGGCGACGGCCCGGTGGAAGCGGGCGGCGACCAGGCCTGGCGCCACGCCCGCGCGCAGATCGCCGACGATCGCCGCGAACATCGGTGCCGGGTCCGCCAGGACGGGTGCCGGACCGGCCGGGACGGACGCGGTGGCCGTCCGCGGGCCGCCGGTGCCCGGCACGACGGGCCGGTCCGGGTCCGCACACCGCACGGCGAACCCGTACGCCCCGGTGTCCCCGGCGGGCGCCGTCAGCGCGGCGGCCTCCAGCTCGACCGCCGCCTGGGCCTCGTATCCGGACCGGTGGCAGACGCCGGCCAGGGAGGACACGGCGTCGAAGAGGCGGCCCATGCTGGAGGTGGGGACGCAGTTCAGGTCGCGCTCCAACTGCCGTGCCAGTACGAGGCGTTCGTCGGCCGGGCAGGCGGAGGTGCAGGCCAGGTCGTCGGACCAGTCGATCCCGGCCGCCCGCAGATGCGCGAGCGCCATCCGGTACGGCCGGTGCACGGCGGCGTCACCACCGGGCAGCGGCACGTACGCGAGGTGCCCGAACCGGACGAAGCCGTCGTAGTCCGCCAGCAGGAACTCGCCGCCCCACACCGCTCCGTCGTCGCCGTACCCCGTGCCGTCGAAGGCGACGCCGAGCACCGGCCGGCTGCCGTCGAGGCCCGCCTCGGCCATCGCGGCGGCGACATGGGCGTGATGGTGCTGGACGCGCACGACGGGCCGTCCCGCCGCGTTCCGGCCGGCCCAGCGGGCGGAGCGGTAACCGGGATGCCGGTCGGCCGCCAGCAGCTCCGGCCGCACCGGGGTGATCGACTCCAGTTGCGCGACGGCCCGCTCGAAGGCCCGTTGGGTGGCCAGGTCGTCCATGTCACCAATGTGGGCGGACAGCCAGGCGCGGCGGTCTTCGCCGAGGCAGAGCACGTTCTTGAGGTCGCCGCCGACGGCGAGAGCCGGCCGCACGGGCACCGGGAGGTTCAGCGGCAGCGGTGCGTAGCCGCGGGCGCGGCGCACCATGAGCGGCTCGCCGTCGCACACCCGCAGCACCGAGTCGTCGCAGGGCACATGGATCGGCCGGTCGTGGGTGAGCCAGGCGTCGGCGAGGTGAGCCAGCCGCCGCAGCGCCTCCCCGTCGTCGGTGACGATCGGCTCACCCGAGACGTTGCCGCTGGTCATGACGAGCAGGCGGGGGCCGTCGGCGTCGCCGGGCAGGCCGAACAGCAGGTGGTGCAGGGGGGTGTACGGCAGCATCACACCGAGGTCGGGACTGCCGGGCGCGACGGACTCGGCCGGCCACGGAGCGTGCGGAGCGCGCGGGCCGCCGGTCTCTCGTCGCAGCAGCACGATGGGGCGGGCGGCGCCGGTGAGCAGACCGCGTTCCTCGGCGCCGAGACGCACGAGGTGCCCGATGTCGTCGAGGCTCCGGGCCATGACCGCGAACGGCTTGTCCCCCCGGGCCTTTCGGCGGCGCAGCAGAGCGACGGCGTCGGGGTTCGTGGCGTCGCAGGCCAGGTGGTATCCGCCGAGTCCCTTGACCGCGAGGACCGCGCCGTCCGCCAGGAGCCGGCGTGCCTCGGTCACCGGGTCGTCGGGCGTGACCGGCCGCGGCTCCCCGGAGTCTGCGGGCCGGGGGACGAGCAGTCGCAGCCGCGGACCGCAGGCGGGGCAGGCGACGGGCTGCGCGTGGAAGCGCCGGTCGGCGGGGTCGGCGTACTCGCGCGCGCAGTCGGGGCACATCGGGAAGCCGGCCATGGTGGTGTGGGCGCGGTCGTAGGGCAGACCGGTGACGATGGTGAACCGGGGGCCGCAGTGGGTGCAGTTGACGAAGGGGTGGCGGTGGCGCCGGTCCGCGGGGTCGGCGAGTTCCCGCAGGCACGCCGCGCAGGTGGCGGTGTCCGGGGGGATCAGCGTGCGGGCCGGTCCGGCGGTGCGGGAGGCGAGGATGCTGAACGCGGTGTCGCCGGTGGCGGGCACCTCTTGGTGGTCGACGGACTCCACGCGGGCCAGCGGCGGCGCCTGCACGGCGATCCCGTCGCAGAACCGGGCGACGGCCTCGGGCGCCCCCTCGACCTCGGCGACGACGCCTTCCGGAGTGTTGGTCACATGTCCGCGCAGGCCCAGGCCGGTGGCGAGGGTGTAGACGTACGGGCGGAAGCCGACGCCCTGCACCACACCCCGCACGAGGACCCGACGGCGCAGCGGTGTCTCGCCGAGGACGCCGGCGGGGGACCGTGGTCGGCTCACGAGTGGGAGTGCGCCATGGCGCCGGTGCCGTCGGGGTGCTCGTGGACGTGGTGATGGGGGGCGGCTCCGGCGTGCGGGGAGGTGTCCGGGCGGTGGGCCATGACGGGGTCGTGCAGGGGGGCGCCGTCCGCTGCCGCGAGCGCTCGGTCGAGCAGGGTCCCGATCCCGAGGTCGCGGCGGACCGAGGTCAGCAGCACCTCGACGCCGGGATTGACTCGTTCGACGTTCGCGCGGAACGCCGCCTCGTCGAACTCGACGGCTTCGGCGATGTCGGTCTTGGTGACGACGACCAGGTGGGCGAGACCGAAGGCGGTGGGGTACTTGAGGGGTTTGTCCTCGCCCTCCGTGACGGAGGCGAGCACGACGCGCAGGGTCTCCCCCAGGTCGTAGGAGGCCGGACAGACGAGGTTGCCGACGTTCTCCACGAACAGCAGCCGCGTGCGGTCGGGCAGCCAGTCCTCCACGTGGCGGCGGAGCATCTCGGCCTCCAGGTGGCACAGGCCGTCGGTGAGGACCTGTTTGACCGGGACGCCCGAGCGTGCGAGCCGCACCGCGTCGTTCTCGGTGGCGAGGTCGGCGGTGAGCGCCGCGACCGGCACCGACCGCCGCCGGGCCAGCTCCAGTTCGCGCTCCAGCAGGGCCGTCTTCCCACTGCCGGGGCTGGACAGGAGGTTGACGACGGTGGTGCCGCGGGCGGCCAGTTCGGCGCGCAGGGTCTGCGCGCTCTGGTCGTTCTTGGCGAGTACGGCCTGCTGCAGGTCGACCACACGGCACATGGTTCAGCGCTCCTCGGGGATCGGTTCGCGGCGGTGCGCGTGCGTGGGGCCGTCCTCCCACTGCACGCTGAGGATCTGCAGTTCACGGCCCGCCGACAGGTCGGTGCCGGCCGCGCCGCAGCGCGGGCAGGTCAGCACGGGCGGCATGCCGACGGCCCATTCGTGGGCGCAGGGCGCGCAGCGGGCCCGTCCGGGCACCGACTCGGTGACGAGTTCGGCGCCTTCGAGGAGGGTCCCGGCGCAGGCCAGTTCGAAGCAGAAGGACAGGGAGTCGGGTACGACGCCGGCGAGTTCGCCCACCTGGAGTCGTACCGAGCGCACGGCCGTGACGTCGCCGGCCCGTTCCGCCGCCTCTTCCACCTGGCCGATCACGGCCAGCGCGATGGACATCTCGTGCATCGGTCTCCGTCCTGGCACGGGCCGGTCCGGGCCGGCCGCCACCCGGTCGGCCGCCCCGTGCGGCGACCCGTGGGGCGGGGCGTCCGCCGCCCTCATTAGAGGGGAGGCGTCCGAGGGCGTCGGCCCGGCGCGCCGTCGCCGCCCGGCCGGGTACGCCGTTCGCCGCAACGGCGTGGTACGCGTCCGCGCGCCCCTCGGCCACCCGGCCGGGCGCGCGCCGGCTCACATGCTGCGCATCCGCAGGTAGCGCCTGATGTCGGGCAGGGACTGCACGAGGACGGCGGCGACAACGGCGGCGACGACGCCGCCGACGAGGGTCTTGATCATTGCTCTCTCCTCACTTCACTTCGCGGCTTCGCCGACCGTGGCCCGCGGCGCGGACTCTCCCGGGTCGTCGGCCCGCAGCAACTCTTCGATCATCCGGACGGCCTCCGGTACGGCGGCGGCGACCGGTGGGCTGAGGCCGATGCCCTCCTCCACCGAGGCCGGTTCGCAGCCGAGCACCAGCGTGCGCCGGGGCGGCTGTCCGCCGGTCCCGGCACAGAGGGTGCCGAGCAGCGCGAGCACGGTGTCGGGGGTCATCCGGTGCCCGTCGAGGACCGCGCCGGGCGGTGCCTCCCCTTCCGCTTCCGCGCCGTCGTGCTCGATGACGTAGAGGGTGCCGGGTGCCTCGCCGCGCGCGGTGGCGTCGACCAGGATCAGGGTGTCGTAGCCCTCCAGGACCTGGTAGGCGAGATGGACTCCCCGTACGCCGATGTCCACGGCCTCGACGTGGGCGGGCAGCCGCCTGCCGGTCAGGGCGCGCACGGTCTCGACGCCGAAGGCGTCGTCGCCGAGGAAGATGTTCCCGATGCCGGCGACGAGGACCTTGCCGCCCGGCGGACGGGACCGGTCCTTGGCGGCGCTCACGCGTCGCCTTCCAGCGGGGTGACCTCGTCCGGCTGGAAGTACAGGAAGCGGCCCTGTTCGCGGCGGATGTCGGCGCCGGGGTCGTCCTCGACCGTCACCGCGAGATGCACTCCGCCGTCCACGTCGTGCAGGACGGCCTCGACCCTGGCGGTGCGGCCGGCCAGGAACAGGTCCTGGGCGTCGGTGCGCCGCAGGCCCGGCCGCAGCAGCACCCGGCTGCCCGCGCCCAGTGAGTGCCCGTCGACGAGGACCCGGTCGTGCCCGGGGTCGAATCCGGCGTCGCTCGCCGGGTCCCACCAGGGGGTGTCCGGTCGCGGTACCCCGAACTCGTCGGGGAATCCGTCCGCGGCGGGGGCGGGGGCCGATCCGGTCACCTCGCGCAGACTGCGCACGGCCCCGTGCAGGCGCTCCAGGACCTCGGGCGGCATCGAGTCCGCGAGGTCGATCACGGCGGCGGCCCGCTCGTCGGTCCCCCGCGCCTCGCGCTTCTCCTCGTCGGTGAGGGCGGCGGTGCGCAGCGCGAGGATCTCGTCGATCTCGGTGGCGTCGTACAGGGCTCCGGGGCTCTCCGGGGCGATGGCCGGGTGGTCCTCCAGGATGATCGGTGAGGAGAGCACCACGTCGGCGCGGCCGGGTTCACCCGCGAGTACGGGCCAGGTGTGCAGGTTGCGGCAGGCCGCGACCGCGCCCTTCGCCCACTCGGGGGGATCCGTCATCGAGAGGAACGAGCCGGCGCTCAGTCCCATGAGCAGGTGGGCGGCGACCAGGGAGCGCGGCAGCGCCGCGTCCCGGTCGGCGGCCGCGCCGTCCGCGGGTGTCCAGGCGCTGGTGTTCTCGACCACGGCGGTCAGCCGCATCACCCGGTAGGGGCCGTCGAGTTCACGGGCCGACAGTCTCAGGGCGCCCGTGGTCTCCTCGTAGCGGCGGACCATACGTCCCACCGGCCGGCCGTTCTCGTCGAGGACGGGTTCGGTGTCCTCCGCGGCGGGGAGGCCGAAGGGGATCGTGACGCCGTCGCCGAGGAGTTCGTCGACCCGTACGACCGCCTCGACGTGTTCCTCGGTCCCCTCGTCCCAGGGGACCAGGATCCGGTCCGCCAGCCGGAGTTCGGGGACCGTGTCGAAGCCGCCGTCGGGGCGCGCCCGCTGGACGGTCCGGCGCCGGGCGCGCAGGAAGCGCAGCTCGACCGCGAGGGTGGCGTCCGCCCTGGGTTCCATCAGGCATTCGGTGTGCTGGAAGTCGTGCTCCTCGGTCGCGGCGCCCCAGCCGGGCGGTACGAGGACGCCGAACTGCCAGCGCAGCCGGTTCTTGGCGGCGGAGGCCCGGTACGGGTAGAGCACATAGCCCTCGAAGAGGACGGCGTCGGCGACCTGCCGGGCGAGGGCGAGACGTGCCTCGGTCTCCGGGGCGAACGCGGTCACGCTCACGGAGCGGTCCTTCCGGTGATGCGGGTGAGAGTGGACGCCGGCCGGGGTGTGCCGGAAGCCGCGCCGGCGCCTTCGTCGAGCAGGGCCCGTACGGTCGCGTCCCAGGACGGCAGCGCCCTGCGGGAGCGGAAGGCGAGCAGGGCGTCCATGGTGTCGTGCGGCAGCCGGATCCAGCCGCAGCCGGGGAAGTGCTGTTCGACCATCTCCCGCCAGGTGGCGACGGGCATCCGGAAGACGGCCTCGCGGTCCCACGGGACGGGCTCGACGCGGAAGCCGCCCGCTCCGGTGAACGCGGTGCCGGAGAAGAGCATCAGGAGCGGCACCTCGCCGTCGGTGAGGGCGTCGAAGTAGCGGGTCGCGGCGATGTCCATGTCGTAGGTGCAGGGCACGACGAGGTCCGTCTCGGTCTCGCCGGTGAAGGCGGGGACCATGACGGACACCTGTGCGAACTGCACCGGCTGGAGGGTGCTGCCCCAGCGGGAACGCTCGCCGAAGAGGTCGGCGAGCGCGGCCGCCTCGGCGGGCTCGTAGCCGCGCCGGGCGGGTTCGATGCGGATCTGGCAGCGCAGCGCGACGGCGTGCACCGGCTCGTCGCCGGAGGCGGTGACGCGGAGGCGGAAGACGAGGGTCGGTCCGGCGGCGAACCGGTCGGCGCGCACGCCGGTGCAGGTGAAGGAGAACTCCGTCACGGCCGGCTCTCCTCCCCGACGTTCCGGGTGCGTTCCCCGACCCGCTCGAAGAACGCGTCCAGGGCGGCGCGGGCCTCCGCGCCACCGTCGAAGCCCTGCCACAACAGGCGCATCCGGCCGACCAGTTCGTAGCAGATGTCGATGGGTACGAGGGCGCACTCGACGCGGCCGTCGACGCGGCGCAGCAGGAGTGCCTCCACGTCGGGTTCGAGCAGTTCGGCGAGGCGGCTGCCGCCCAGGACCGTCTTCCAGACGGCGGGGTCGAGTTCGCTCTCGGTGGCCCCGGCCGGGCTCGGGTAGAGGGCCACCAGCCGGTCGAGCGCCGCGTTGCGGAAGAAGAAGGCGACGCCGACCGGGATCTGGAGCGCTTCCCAGGCGCCGTCGTCGAGACGGTGGTCCGGGTCGGTGAGGTAGCGGTCCGGTACCGCGCGGAAGCGGCCCGCGGCGGCGGCGCCCGGCTGCTGCATGAGCAGGGCGCAGGGGATGCAGGCACAGACGAGGGCCCGCTTCTCCGTGTCGACCAGGTGGCGGTGGTGTGCCTCGTCCACTGCCACCGCGCACAGTCCGCACCGCTCCGGGCGCGGCTCACGCCCGGTCAGGAACCTGCGCAGGCCCGGTCCAGGGGTGACCGGGCGGGCGCCGGTGGGCGTGCTCACGCGGTCTTCGCCGGAGCCGGACGGCCGGCGGTGGCCCGGCTGTCCGGGCCGAGGCCGATCTGCAGCAGCGGGGGCTCCCCCGGTGTGCCGGCGGACTGTACCTCTACGGCCGTGACCTCGGGGGCGAAGCAGGCGAGCGCGTCCTCGGCGGCCTGGCGCGCCGTCGTTCCGTTCGCGGCGCACCCGCAGCCCGTGCCCGCCGCCTCGGCGGACCGGAGCCTGAGGGTTCCGGTCGTCTCGTCGAAGTCCACGACGTCCAGCTCGTGTTCCCGCACGCTGTCGAGGGCGCGGGCGATGCGGGTCGTCCGGTCCTCGGGGTGCAGGTCGTGCAGGACGAGGAGGCTCGCGACCAGTTCGTCGCCGAGCAGCGGCGCCACCGGGTCGCCGGCGGCGTGCCGGTTCCCGGGCGCGGAGAGCAGTTGGAGCGCCCGCTCCAGTCCGGCGCCGTAGAAGTCCATCAGGGCCTGCACCAGTTCCTCGGCCGCCGCGCGGACGGCCGGGTCACCGGTGGCGGCGAGCCGGTCGAGCACGTCCTCGATCCGCAGTCCGGTCTGCGTGGCGTTCACCGGGTGCGGCGCCTCGGCCGCCCGCGCCGCGCTCATCCGCCCAGTCCGCTCAGGCCGGTGGGCATGTGCATCTTCTGTACGGTCTTGCCGCCGCCCACGTACATGTGGACACCGCAGGGCAGACAGGGGTCGAAGCTGCGGACGGCGCGCATGATGTCGATGCCCTTGAAGTTCTCCGGGGAGTTCTCCTCGAAGATCGGGGTGTTCTGCACGGCGTCCTCGTACGGGCCGGGGGTTCCGAAGGTGTCCCGGGTGCTGGCGTTCCACGGGGTGGGCGGGTACGGGTGGTAGTTGGCGATCTTGCCGTCCCGGATCACCATGTGGTGGGAGAGGACGCCGCGGACCGCCTCGGTGAAACCGACCCCGATGCTCTCGTCCGGTACCTCGAACTTCTCCCAGGTCTGGGTGCGTCCGGCGCGGACCTCCTCCAGGGCCTTCTCCGCGAAGTGCAGCGCCACGGCGGCGGTGTAGGCCTGGAAGTAGGTGCGGGCGCGGTTGCGCTCCAGCGCGTTGCTCCAGCGCGGGATCTTCCACTCGAAGGTGGTCTCGGGCTTCGTCATCGTGCGGGGCAGGTTGATGACGACGCTGTGCCCGGTGGCCTTGACGTAGCCGGTGTCGACGAGGCCGGACAGGGCGGTGGACCACAGTCGGGCGATGGGGCCGCCGCCGGTGTCCAGGGCGAGGTGGTCCTTGCCGTCGAACCAGCGGGGCGACATGACCCAGCTGTACTTGTCGTCGAAGTTGCGCTTCTGCGGGGCCGGGATGGTGTGCTGGTTCCACGGGTGGCGCGGGTCGACCGGGTTGCCGAGCGGGTCGTGGGTGACGAACTGCTCCTGGCCCTGCCAGTCCTCGTAGTAGGAACTGCCCAGCAGGATGCGGATGCCGAGGTTGATCTCGGTGAGGTCGTTGGTGACGAGTTTGCCGTCGACGACGATGCCGGGCGTGACGAACATCCGCCGGCCCCAGTCCGTCATGTTGGCGTAGGTGAAGTCGCAGTACTCGGGGTCGTTGAGCGCGCCCCAGCAGCCGAGCAGCACCCGCCGGCGTCCCACTTCCTCGTACCCGGGCAGGGCCTCGTAGAAGAAGTCGAAGAGGTCGTCGTGCAGGGGGACGACGCGCTTCATGAACTCCACGTAGCGCATCAGCCGGCTGAGGTAGTCCGTGAACAGCTGCACGGAGGCGATGGTGCCGACGCCGCCCGGGTAGAGCGTGGAGGGGTGCACATGGCGCCCCTCCATGAGGCAGAACATCTCGCGGGTGTACCGGCTCACCTGGAGGGCCTCGCGGTAGAACTCGCCCTCGAGGGGGTTCAGGGAACGCATGATGTCGGCGATGGTGCGGTAGCCGTGCTCCCCGGCGTGCGGTGCCTCGGTGCGCTCGGCGAGTTCGAGGACACCGGGGTTGGTCTCCTTGACCATCTTCTCGCAGTAGTCGACCCCGACCAGGTTCTCCTGGAAGATGTTGTGGTCGAACATGTACTCGGCGGACTCGCCGAGGTTGATGATCCACTCACCGAGGTGCGGCGGCTTCACGCCGTACGCCATGTTCTGCGCGTACACCGAACAGGTGGCGTGGTTGTCGCCGCAGATCCCACAGATGCGGCTGGTGATGAAGTGGGCGTCGCGGGGGTCCTTGCCCCGCATGAAGACGCTGTACCCGCGGAAGACGGACGAGGTGCTGTAGCACTCCGCGACCCGCTTCTGCTTGAAGTCGATCTTCGTGTGGATGCCCAGGCTGCCCACGATCCGAGTGATCGGGTCCCAGGCCATCTCCATCAGGCCGCTACCGTCGCCGGCCGGTTTCGTCTTCGGTGCCATCGTCTGTGTCGTGCCCTTCTTCGCGCGGGTGGTCCGGGAGGGGGTGGCCGGGGTGGTGGGGCTGCGCCTCAGCTGGGGCGGGGGATCACCACGGCGGCCGGTATCCGGTGGTGATCTTGTCCCCGGTGTGGCGCCACTTCGGCTCCTTGTCGACGGTCTGGGTCGTGAGGGTCCGCAGTCTGCGGACCACCGCGCCGTAGGCGCCGCTGGCCTTGGTGGACAACTTCGCGCCGGGGGGTTCGTCCATGAAGGGCATGAACTTGTCCGGGAACCCGGGCATGGTGCAGGCGATACAGATGCCGCCGACGTTCGGGCAGCCGCCGATGCCGTTCATCCAGCCGCGCTTGGGCACGTTGCACTTGACGACCGGGCCCCAGCAACCCAGCTTCACCAGGCACTTGGGCGAGTCGTAGGTGGTCGCGAACTCGCCCTGCTCGTAGTAGCCCGCCCGGTCGCAGCCCTCGTGCACGGTGGCACCGAACAGCCACGCGGGGCGCAGCTTGTCGTCGAGGGGGATCATCGGGGCTGAGCCGGCCGCCTGGTACAGCAGGTAGGTGAGCGTCTCGGCGAAGTTGTCCGGCTGGATCGGGCAGCCGGGGACGCAGACGATGGGGATGCCGGCGTGCGACGTCCAGTCCCAGCCGAGGTAGTCGGGCAGGCCCATCGCGCCGGTCGGGTTGCCCGCCATGGCGTGGATGCCGCCGTAGGTGGCGCAGGTGCCGATGGCGACGACGGCCAGCGCCTTGGGCGCGAGCCGGTCGATCCACTCGCTGGTCGTGATCGGCTGGCCGGTCGCCGGGTCGTCCCCGAAACCGGACCAGTAGCCCTCGGGCTTGATCGACTCGTTGGGGATGGATCCCTCGACGACCAGTACGAACGGGTCGATCTCACCCCGCTCCCCCTTGAAGAACCACTCGATGAACGTGTCAGCGCCACCGACCGGACCGCATTCGAAGTCGATGAGGGGCCAGTGGACGGCGACCTTCGGCAGGCCGGGCAGGCCGCCGAGGGCGATCTGCTCGATGCTCGGCTGCATCGCGGCCGTCAGCGCGACCGAGTCTCCGTCGCAGCTCAGCCCCGCGTTGATCCAGAGGATGTGGATCGTGGGGGTCTCGTCGGCAGGCGCACCACCGGCGTCCGTGGCGCCGGCCGTGCTCGGCGTCGTCGCTGTCATGGGACCGCCTCCTCGGGGAGGTGAGGGATGAGATCCCCTGGGGGAACGAAAGCCCTTCAGGGGATGAAAGCCTTCAATTCGACCATCAGCTCTCTTCGTACCATCCCTTCGGCCGCGATGGGATGCGATGGCCGTCCGTTCCAGTGACGGGCGCCTGTCCGGACGGGTCCGGACGCGGCGCGCGGCAGAGGACATCCGGAGCGTTCCGGGGTGTCCGGGGTGTCCGAGGTGTTCGAGGTGTCCGGGGCACGGTCGTCAGGTCCGTCCCGGTGCCCGGACCTGTCCGGTGTCCCTGCCCCGGTCGACTGCGATGGTCGGACACGCCGCGCGGCGCGACGGCGACGACAGGCTGTGGGGTCACCCGAAAGCGGGGGCCGAGCCGCCACCCGGCGGCGGGCCGGGGCGGCCCCCGCGGCGGGGTCGATCCAGATCGCGGGCCAGGGGCGCGTTCAGAAGCTGGGTACGTGGGACAGCAGGGTCACCAGTCGTTCGGCGGGGGCGAACAGGGGTTCCAGGCGTTCGTACTCGGCGGCCTTGTCCGCCGGCGCGCGGACACGTCCGGGGGTCAGAGCGGCATGCAGGGAGAGGCCGCGCCCGACGATCGCGTGGTGCAGGGTCCACAGGACCGGGACGGTCACACCCGCGGGCTCGCGGCCGCAGGCGACCAGGGCGACCGCTGCGGTTCGTCGAGGAGATGCGGACGCCGACGCTGCTCAGCACGGTGGCGGCGGGGGTGCCGCACGGGCGCTGGTCGCAGTCCGCGACCGGCCGCGCCTGCCGCAACCTCGCCGCACAGGTGGCCCGTTACGGGGACACTCTCGGTCATCAGCTCTACCGGCCGGCCGGCTCGGACGACGACCTGACCGGGCTGCTGCGGACGGCGCTCCAGGGGGTGGCGCACTCCATGAGGCTGGTGACGCGCGGGGAGGGGCCGGGCGGCGAGCCGGACGACGCCGCGATCGGGGTGGCGCTGACCGGGTTGCTTTCGCGTCTGGGCGACAGCCTGCAGCGGGAGCACGTGGCTTTCGGGATCGGTGACGGCGCGCTGATGGTGTTGCGCGACGGAGTCTGGACCGGTGTGTTCACACCCGGCGAGACGGCCGCCGAGCGTGGGCTGCGGCTGCCCGCCGCCGCCCAGCAGGTGCGCTGTGCCCGTCTGACCACCCGTCCGGGTGACCTGCCGGCGCTGTGCAGTTCGTCCCTGGCGGACCTGCTCGTGCGCCCCGAGGTGGGGGACTGGTTCGCCGGCCGCTGGGCGGGGCGCCAGCCTCATCTCACCTCGTTCCTCTCCGAGGTGAACGTGCCGGTGCGGTCTCCCGGGGGTGACCGCACCGTCGTCTGCCTCTGGGACTTCGGTGACGCCCGGGAGACCCCGCCGGCGGAATCCTGACCCGCCCGGTCCCGCCCGGTCCCGCCCGGCCCGCCGGGTCCGCCGGGTCCGCCCGGTGCCGGAGCGGTGCGCCGACACCCACACCCGTACCGGGCGGGAGTCCCCGGACCCGGCACGCTTTCCGACGCCACCCGACCGACAAGATCGCCGTTCGGGACCGGAGTACTAGGCTGACCGCCATGAGCGCACACTTTGACGTAGTGGTCCTGGGCGCCGGCCCGGGTGGATATGTCGCGGCGATCAGGGCCGCCCAGCTCGGGCTCAGCACGGCGATCGTCGAGGAGAAGTACTGGGGCGGAGTGTGCCTCAACGTGGGGTGCATCCCGTCGAAGGCGCTGTTGCGCAACGCGGAGCTGGCCCACATCTTCACCCAGGAGGCCAAGACCTTCGGCATCCAGGTGAACGGGGAGGTGACCTTCGACTACGGCGAGGCCTTCACCCGCAGCCGCAAGGTCGCGGACGGGCGCGTCAAGGGCGTCCACTACCTGATGAAGAAGAACAAGATCACCCAGTACACCGGTCGCGGCACCTTCAGCGACGACCACACCCTGCGGGTCGCCCTCACCGACGGCGGCACGGAAACCCTCACCTTCGACCACTGCATCGTCGCCGCCGGCGCCACCACGAAGCTGCTGCCGAACACCTCGCTCAGCGAGCGCGTGGTGACGTACGAGGAGCAGATCCTCTCCGACACGCTCCCTCGGAGCATCATCATCGCGGGCGCGGGCGCCATCGGCGTCGAGTTCGCCTATGTCCTGCACAACTACGGCGTCGAGGTCACCCTCGTCGAGTTCCTGGACCGTATCGTCCCGCTGGAGGACGAGGAGGTCTCCGCGGAGCTGACCCGCCGTTACAAGCGGCTCGGCATCAACGTGCTGACCTCCACCCGTGTCGAGGCGATCAACGACTCGGGCGACTCGGTCAAGGTGATGGTGACCACGGGCGGCCAGCGGCAGACGCTCCATGCCGACAAGGTGCTGCAGGCGATCGGCTTCCAGCCGCGCGTACAGGGCTACGGCCTGGAGAACACCGGTGTCCGGCTCACCGACCGCGGGGCGATCGACATCGACGGGCGGTGCCGCACGAGCGTCCCGCACATCTACGCGATCGGTGACGTGACGTCGAAGCTGATGCTCGCTCACGCGGCGGAGGCGATGGGCATCGTGGCGGCCGAGACCATCGCCGACGCGGAGACCATGGAACTCGACTACGTCATGATCCCGCGGGCGACCTACTGTCAGCCGCAGATCGCCAGCTTCGGCTGGACCGAGGCGCAGGCCCGTGAGAGGGGCTTCGACGTGCGGGTGGCGAAGTTCCCGTTCACCGCCAACGGCAAGTCGCACGGCCTGGGCGACACCGCGGGCTTCGTGAAGATCCTCAGCGACGCCCGGCACGGTGAACTCCTCGGTGCCCATCTGATCGGGCCCGAGGTCACCGAGCTGCTGCCGGAGTTGACGCTCGCCCAGCAGTGGGACCTGACCGTCCATGAGGTCGCCCGCAACGTGCACGGCCATCCGACGCTCGGCGAGGCGGTCAAGGAGGCGATCCACGGACTGGCGGGTCACATGATCAACATGTGACCCGGGACAATGCTCGCCATGACCGACGGGACGAACGACGCCGAGAGCCGCCTGGCCAGGATCGAGCGGCTCCTGGAGAGCCGGGAGCGCGAGGTGGCGCCGGCCTGGCGCCGCGTGACGCGTGGTGAGCCCCGCTGGGCGGTGACCGCCGTGATCCTGGTGGCGGTCACCCTCCAGCTGACGGTGCCGCACGATCTCACCCTCCAGCCCTACTGGGTGCTGCCCGCCCTGGAGTTGGTGCTACTGGCCGGTCTGATCGTGGCGAACCCCCGGCGGGTGGAGCCCCGGAGCCGGTGGCTGCGCTGGCTGGGCCTGGCTCTGATCTCCGTGATCAGTCTGGCCAACGGCTGGGCGGCGGTCAGGCTGGTGGCGGGCCTGGTGACCGGCACCGAGGGCGAGGACGCCGGGCCGCTGCTGCTGACCGGCGGTGGGATCTGGCTGACGAACGTCATCGTGTTCGCCCTGTGGTACTGGGAGTGGGACCGCGGCGGACCGATGGCGCGGGCTCGGGGCCATCACCAGTTCGCCGACTTCCTCTTCGTGCAGATGCAGAACCCGGAGACCGCGCCGCCCGACTGGGAACCGGCGTTCCTGGACTACCTGTACCTGTCGTTCACCAACTCCACGGCCTTCAGCCCGACCGACGTGATGCCGCTCTCGCGCTGGGCCAAGATGCTGATGATGCTGCAGTCCTCCATCTCGTTGGTGACCGTGGTCCTGGTGGTCGCGCGGGCGGTCAACATCCTTCGCTGACGCAGGTGTTGGGCACCCGCACCCGCACCGGCACCGGCACCGGCACCGGCACCGGCTCTCCCCCTCCCTCCCCCTCCCCCCTCACCGTCACCGTCACCGGATCTCCTGTTCGGCCCAGATGATTTTTCCCTCGGATGTGTACCGGGCGCCCCAACGGTGGGCGAGTCGGGCCACGAGGAAGAGCCCGCGACCGCCTTCGTCGGTACTGCGGGCGTGCCGCAGCCGCGGCGCGGTGCTGCTGGCGTCGGCGACCTCACAGGTCAGGCGTGCGTCGCGGAGCAGCCGCAGCCGGATGGGCGGTGCGGCGTAGCGGATCGCGTTGGTGACCAGCTCGCTGACGATGAGTTCGGTCGTCATGGCCAGGTCGGTGAGGCCCCAGGCTGTCACCTGGCGGGTCGCCAGATCGCGGAGTTCACCGACGGCGGCCGGGTCCAGGGGCACCTCCCACGAGACGACGTGGCCGGGGTCGAGGGTGTGGGTGCGCGCGAGGAGCAGGGCGATGTCGTCGGGCTGGGGCACCGGCACCAGCTGTCGCACCGCGGTCTCGCAGAGGGTGCCGAGGTCGGTGCCGGGCCGGGACAGCACCTGTCCGAGACGGGCCATGCCCCGGTCGATGTCCTGGTCGGCTCCCTCGATGAGGCCGTCCGTGAAGAGACCCAGCAGGCTGTTCTCGGCGATCTCGATCTCCATGGCCTCGAACGCCATCCCGCCGAGCCCCAGCGGAGGCCCGGCGGGAAGTTCCGGGTAGCGGACGTGACCGTCGGGGGAGACGACGACCGGGGGCGGGTGGCCGGCCCGCGCCATGGCGCAGCGCCTCGTCACCGGATCGTAGACGGCGTACAGGCAGGTGGCTCCGAGAAAGGTCGTGACGGTCCGGTCCTCCGTCTCCTCGCCCGTCTCCTCCTCGCTCAACCGGAGCACGAGGTCGTCGAGGTGGGCCAGCAGTTCGTCGGGCGGCAGATCCATGTCGGCGAGCGTCTGGACCGCGGTGCGCAGGCGCCCCATGGACGCGGCCGCGGAGATGCCGTGACCGACCACGTCGCCGACGACCAGGCCCACCCGCGCGCCGGACAGCGGGATCACGTCGAACCAGTCGCCGCCGACCCCGTCGGTGGCGTCGGCCGGCAGATAGTACGAGGCCACCTCCAGCGCCGTGCCGCCCGTCAGGGCGTGGGGCAGCAGACTGCGCTGCAGGGTGACCGCCGCCGTGTGTTCGCGGGTGTAGCGGCGGGCGTTGTCCACGCACAGCGCCGCCCGCGCCACCAGCTCCCGGGCGAGCAGCACGTCGTCCTGGTGGAACGGGACGGGGTTCAGCGACCGTACGAACGTGGTGAGGCCCAGGGTGGTGTTCCGCGCCCGCATCGGCACGGAGATGAGGGAGTGCATGCCGAACTCGCGGAGGCGTGCGGCCCTGGCGGGCTCTTCGCCGCCCCACTGGTGGCCGTTCGGGTCGAGGACCGGGACGAAGACCGGTTCGCCGCTGACGAGCAGGCTCAGGCTGTGCGGCGGGGGGACGAACTCCACCTTGTCCCCGATCCGGGCTACGGCCTCCGGGCAGCCCTCACGCACCGAACTCATGCCGGCCCGGCGCATCACCGGCTTGGCGCGGGCGGGTCCGGCGTCGCACAGCCATGTCCCCTGTCCCTCGGCGCTGAGGACGGGCTCCAGGAGATCGACGACGACGAAGTCCGCGAAGCGGGGAACGGCGAAGTCGGCGAGCTCCTGGGCCGTCGCCATCACGTCCAGGGTCCTGCCGATGCCGGTACCGGCCTCGTTGATCAGCGAGAGGAGCCGGCGGGCGTTCCAGCGCTCGGTGACGTCCAGGACCATGTAGCAGACGCCGGTGACGGAGTTGCCGGCGTCCACCAGGGGGAAGAAGGAAGCGGAGTAGGCGTGTTGGCGATGGGGGTCGGACCAACTCCATCCCGCGTACTCGTGGTCGGTGATCGGGGCCCCGGTCGTCAGCACCCTGCGCATCAGGGCCTCGATGGTGTCCGCCTGTATCCCCGGCAGCACCTCGCTCAGACGACGGCCCAGCCGCTGGTCACGGGGGACGCCGCCGAGGCTTTCCAGGGTGTCGTTCAGCCAGAGGTAGCGCAGTTCCGGATCCATCACGGCCATGCCGACCGGCGAGCGGGTCAGCAGGCCGTCGAGAACGGACTGGCCCACCGTCCACCGCGGCCGCTGTTCCCGTGCCGAGATCAGGAAGCACTCGTCCGCGCCGACCGGAAAGGACGCGGACACCCGCAGGTCGACCTCGACGCGGGAGCCGTCGCGGTGCCGCAGAGGGATCAGTCCGTTCCAGCCCACGCCCGCACGGCACCGTTCCGCGACGCCGGCCACGCGGGCCGGGTCCCCGGGCATCGCCAGCAGCGGGGCGGCGGAGCGGCCGACGACCTCCGGGCCGCAGTAGCCGAGAAGCGCCTCCGCGCCCCGGGTCCAGCCGACCACGACGCCGGCGCCGGAGACCAGCGCCACCGCGTCGTTGGACGCGTCGAGGACCTCGCGCGCTCCCGCGGACACCGGCGCGTCCGCGTCGTCTCGACCAGAAGCCATGGCTCCCATCCTCGCCACCTCCGCGTGTTCCCGCCTGGCCGCCCGCTGCGTACGGTCCCGACGGAGCGACGCGGGTTCCGGGGGGAGCGGCCCGGAACTCGAGGCGGCGGCCCGGATCCCCGGAGAGGGGCACGGGCCCCGGGCAGCGGTCCGGATCCCCGAGGGCTGTCCGGATTGGGCGCCCTGCCAGGGCCCGGGAGGGAGGGAGGGACAGGGCCCGGGAGGGGAGGAAGAGCCCGCTTCCCGTGGGCCGGTGGGCCCGCGGCCCGGCGGCGATTCCTCCCGTCTGATGCGGTTCAGCCCCCTCCCGAGGATCTCCACGTCGTAGGATTGCCCCAAAGATCCTGACATGCCCGTGCCGGAGCCATGATCGGGTCGAGCTGTCGAGCCGCATCAGGGCGGTTGTCTTGACCAAGCCCGCCGGGAGTTCTCGTGCACAGGCCGCTTGAGTGGATCCGCCAGGACCTCCGTCCGGGCCCCGACTCCGCCTCCGTGCGCCCGGCCGGTTCTCCCCGGCCGCTCCCGCCGACGGCCGGCCCCCGCCGGAGCGGGCAGTGAGGTGGCCCGGGAGCCGCGGCTCCGAACGACGCCGTACGGAGCGGTCGAGTGCCACAGGTCTGCAGGGACCGGCGACGCCCCTGTGGCTGCGCTGGCTGCCGGTCCTCTACGTCGCCTTCCTCCTGCTGCTCGAACCCGTCACCCCGGTGCAGTGGCCGGTCAGCTTCCTGCTCATCGCGCTCCCCCTCGTCGCCGCCTACGCCCACGGCCCCGCCGTCGTCGCCGCCGTCACCGTGTTCGCCGTGGTGTTCGAAGGCGTCCTGGCCGGAACCCCGTGCTGCGCGGGCCGCTCGGTGGGCTATCTGTGGGAGCGCCACTACGTGGCCTCGTACATCTCCACCGCCCTCGTCGGTGTCCTCGGCACGATTCTGGCCGCCCACCGCATCCACCGGGAACGGACCCTGGCCACCGTGCGCTCCGTGGCCGAGACCGCGCAGCGCGTGCTGCTGCGCCCGGTGCCCCGCCGCCTCGGCCAGATCTGCGTGGAGACCCTGTATCTGTCCGCCGCCGCGGAGGCACGCATCGGGGGCGATCTGTACGAGGCGGTGCCCACCACGTACGGGGTGCGCCTGCTCATCGGCGACGTCCGCGGCAAGGGCCTGGTCGCGGTGGAGACGGCGGCGGCGATGCTCGGCGCCTTCCGCGAGGCCGCCCACGACGAGCCCGATCTGGCCGGGGTGGCGCGCCGGGTCGAGAAGAGCATGAACCGCAGAGCCGCGCTGCTGCCGGGCAGTGAAGGCGCGGAACGCTTCGTCACCGCGGTGTTCGCCGAGATTCCCGACGACGAACCCGTCGTCCGCATCGTGAACTGCGGCCACCCGCCGCCGCTGCTCATCGCCCGGGACAGCGTCACCGAGCTGGACTCGGACGACCCCTCCCTCCCTCTCAACCTCGGTGTTCTCGTCGGGGACGAGTACCACGTGGACGTGGTGCCCTTCCACCCCGGCAACCAGCTGCTGCTCTACACCGACGGAGTCACCGAGGCACGGAACCGCGCCGGCGACTTCTACCCGCTCGCCGAACGTGTCCGGTCCTGGTGCCGCTTCCCGCCCCGCGAACTCCTCGACAGCCTCCACCAGGACCTGCTGGCGCACAGCGGCGGGAACCTCGACGACGACACCGCCGCCCTGGCCGCGTACCGCATCCCGGAGGCAGCCCCGGGCCAGGACGGCGGGAGCCGCGACCGGGCCGAGGCGTGTCGGAGCGGGGGGCTCGGAGACGGTCCGGCCCGGACGGAGCCGCACCCGGCCGGTCCGCCCCGGACCAGTACAGGCCGCGCCGAGTCGCCCCACACCCGTCCGCCCCGGAGCGATCCGTCCGCGAGCGATCCACCCCTGAGAGGTCCAGCCGGGAGCGGTCCGACCGGGAACGGTCCGGCGGAGCCCTCCGGGCAGTAGCCCCAGGGCGTGTTGCGAAAGTCCCGCCTGCCTCGCGACACCTCGCACGCCCTCCGGGCGGACGACGGGACTTTCGCAACACGCCCTAGATCGGGTCTTCCTGCTCCGCGGGCTCCTGGACGGGCTCCGCGACGCTCGCCGGCAGCGCCTGTTCGGCCCAGATCACCTTCCCCTGCGGGGTGTACCGGGTGCCCCAGCGTTCGGTCACCTGGGACACCAGGAACAGACCGCGGCCGCCCTCGTCCATCGTGGCCGCGTACCGCAGATGCGGCGAGGTGCTGCTCCCGTCGGCCACCTCGCAGATCAGCGTGCGGTCGCGGATCAGCCGTACGTGGATCGGCTCGGAGCCGTAGCGGATGGCGTTGGTGATGAGCTCGCTCAGGACCAGCTCCATGCCGAAGCCGAGCTCGGACAGGTCCCACTCGGCGAGCTTCTGGGACAGGGCGTCGCGCATTCCCGCGACGGCGGCCGGGTCGAGCGGTACGTCCCAGTCGGCGATCCGGTCGCGCGGCAGGCCCCGGGTGCGGGCGATGAGCAGGGCAACGTCGTCCTTGGGGCGTCCGGGCAGCAGCTCCTCCAGCACGGCCCCGCAGCTCTCCTCGGGTGTCCGGTCGGGATGACCCGCGAGGGCGGCGCCGAGCAGGTCCATCCCCACGTCCAGGTCGCGTCTGCGGTCCTCGATGAGACCGTCGGTGTACAGGACGAGCTGGGTTCCCTCCGCGAGCTCGAGCTCGGTGGTCAGGAACGGCATGCCGCCGAGGCCGAGAGGGGGGCCGGCCGGCAGGTCCGGGAAGGTGACGGTCCCGTCGGGGTGGACGAGCGCGGGTGCCAGGTGCCCCGCGCTCGCCATGACGCAGCGACGTGTCACGGGGTCGTAGATCGCGTAGAGGCAGGTGGCGCCCACGACCCCCACGGCGCTCTCCGTACCCGCCTCGTCCTGGTCGATGAGGCCGACCAGGTCGTCCACGTGGCTCAGCAGTTCGTCGGGCGGCAGATCTAGGGTGGAGAAGTTGTGCACCGCGGTCCGCAGCCGGCCCATCGTGGCGGCCGCGTGCAGGCCGTGGCCGACGACGTCGCCGACGGCCAGCGCCACTCGGCTCCCCGGCAGCGGAATCACGTCGAACCAGTCCCCACTGACGCCCGACTGGGCGGGGAGATAGCGGTAGCCGACCTCCAGCGCGCTCAGCTCGGGCAGGGCCCGCGGCAGCAGGCTGCGCTGGAGGGTGACCGCCAGCGCGTGTTCGCGGGTGTAGCGGCGGGCGTTGTCGATGCTGACCGCGGCCCTGGCCACCAGCTCCTCCGCGAGCGACAGTTCCTCCTCGTCGAAGGGCTCGTGCTGCTCGCAACGCCAGAAGTTGGCCATGCCCAGCACCACGCCGCGGGCCTGGATCGGGGCGGCGATGAGGGAGTGGATGCCGTAGTCCATGATCCGCCTGGTGCGCGGCGGGTCCTGCGCGTGCCAGCCCGTGGCGGTGGACAGATCGGTCACCAGCTCGGAGTGGCCGGTTCCGTAGCCGCGCGCCTGGGGCGTGGAGGGCACGAAGTCGATCAGCCGGCCCTTCTCGTAGAGCGGGTGGTCCTTCCGGATCCCGCACACGGCCGTGCGCCGCATGCCGGTGGCCGTGAGGGCGGGCTCCTCGCCGCGCAGCACCGCGTCGGCCAGGTCCACGGTGACGAAATCGGCGAAGCGGGGCACCGCGACCCTCGCCAGCTCGTCGGCCGTGCGCAGCACGTCCAGGGTGGTGCCGATGCGGACTCCCGCGTCGTACAGCAGCTTCAGCCGCTCGCGCGCGGTCTCCGCCCTGCCGGTCACCGCCTGAAGTTCGGTGGAGTCGCGCAGTGTCACCACCGTGCCCTTCGGACCTCCGCCTCGATCCGTGGGACGCTGGTTGACCGCGAGCAGCCGCTCCCCGGCGAAGTGCACCTCGTCGGTGGCCTCGCGTCCGGAGACGAGCAGCGCCACCGTCTCCTCGTCGAGGCTCGACAGCTCCGACACGAACTGTCCCTCGGCGTCCGACGGCAGCGCGAGCAGCCGTTTGGCCTCGTCGTTCGCCAGCAGCAGCCGGCCGTCGCCGCCGATGATGAGCACCCCTTCACGCACGGAGTGCAGCACCGTGTCGTGGTGGTCGTACATACGGGTCATCTCTGCCGGGGCCAGGCTGTGGGTCTGCCGCCGCAGCCGCCGGGCCACCAGTGCCGTGCCGCCGGTGGCCACCACCAGCGCGCCCGCCCCGGCGCCCAGGATGATCGGCAGTTGCCGGGCCACCTGGTTGCTCACGTTCTTGACCTTCATCCCGGCGGAGACGAGGCCCACCACCTTGTTCGCGTCGTTCTTGACCGGAACGGTGGCCTGCACCTCTCGGCCGAGCGGGCCGTTGACGCTCTCCGTGTAGATCTTCCCCGCCAGGGAGGGCGCGATGTTGCCCACGAACCGCTTCCCGATCAGGCGCGGCAGGGGGTGGGTGTAGCGGATCCCCTTGGTGTTCAGGACCACGATGAAGTCGACACCGGCCGCCTTCCGCCCGGCTTCGGTGAGCGGCTGGAGGATCTTGCTCGGCTGGGGGCTCTCCAGCGCGGCCACGACACCGGGAGAGTGCGCGAAGGTCTCCGCGACCGCGAGGGAACGGCGCTTGGCCTCGGCGTCGGTGTCGCGCTTCGACTGCAGGGCGAGCCCGAGCACGCCGAAGGCGACGAGCAGCACGACCAGTGCCACCTGGAGAACCAGCACCTGCCCGGCTACGCTCCGCGGGCTCTTGCTGACCAGTGGCCTGAGTGAAAACCGTCCAAATCCGGCGAAACGATTCGCCATGTGACCTTTCTAGCACTGGTGATCCCGGGCGGCCATGGGCCACCCGGGGGCGGCTCCGCCCCACGCGACACTTCACTCCTCCGGTCCACCTCCCGGCCGGCCCGGTCGTCGCCGGGCCCGGTGGCCATGGGGCGCCACTCGCTCCGCGGCCGGCCCCCGGGGCGGGTGGTCGCGGCGTACGGCACCGTCCCTCACGCCCGGATAGTCCATGCGGGCGGATGATATGAGGAGGTATGCCCCTCTTGCCACCTCTTGGTGTCATAGTGCGGCCATGAAGATCGCGACCGCCGCCGGCCGAGTCCCTAGCCGCCTGCGTCCGCGGACCGGCGGCGGCGTCCACCGGCCGACGACCACTCCGGTCCGCCACCCGTCGAGCACGACCGCCTGCCAGGGGACGACCACGCCCGCTTGCCCGCGGACCGCCGCGTGCTCGTACAAGGGCTCATGTCCGTACATGGGCTCACGCTCGTGTCCATGCTCGTACACGGCCGCGTGCCCGCGTACGACCGCGTGCTCGTACACCGCCGCGTGCCCGCGTACGACCGCCTGCACGTACGCCGCCGGGTGCGCGCCGGACCGTGCGGGGCGCGACGCCTGCCGGTTCCTCCGGTGAACGCGCCGCTCACGCCGCCCTCGCCGGAAGCGGACCTGCCGGGACGCCCCCGCAGGGATCTCCGCTCGCGCCGTACGGTCGTCGCTCTCACCCTCACCGGTGCCGTCGGCATCACCGGCGCGGTCGCCCTCGCCGGCGCTCTCCCCTCCGGGGACCACCGCGGCTCCGCACGCCTCGGCATCCATGCCCCCGGCCCCTCCCCCGCGCCCCCCGCCTCGCCCGCGACCTCCCCCTCTCCCGGCGCTCCGGGCATCGGCGACCCGCTCATGCCGCTCGACGGCAACGGCGGCTACACGGTCCGGCGCTACACCCTCGACTTCGACTGGGCGGCACCGAGAACACCGTTCGGCGCGAGCACCACCATCGACGCCACCGCCACGCAGGCGCTCTCCCGCTTCGACCTCGATTTCGCGGGCAACACACTGCGCCGGGTCACCGTCGACGGGACGCCGGCGCGCACCGTGCGCGACGGCGACGAACTCGTCGTCACACCCTCGCGACCCATCCCTCACGGCGGCACCTTCACCGTGCGGGTCGACTACACCGCCGACCCGGCACGGCAACGTCACCGGGGCGACGCCATCGCGGACTACGGCTGGGTGCCCACGCCCGACGGCACCGTGCTCTACCCGCAGCCCGACGGCGCCAAGATGATCTTCCCGGTGGACGACCACCCGAGCCTGCGGGCGCCGGTCACCTTCCACATCACCACCCCACCGGACGTCGGCGCGGTGGCCAACGGCAGGCTCGTCGAGCGCGTCCGGCGGCCCGACGGACGGATCCGCTGGACGTACGACTCCGAGCACCCGGTCGCGGCCCAGCTCGTGCAGATGGCGATCGGGAGGTTCGCGTTCGTCGAGAGCGCCGGTCCGCGCGGCCTGCCCGTTCGGGACGTGGTCCCGGACGGCCTGGTCACCGGCACCAAGGCGTACCGCGCACTCACCTCCGAGCACCTGGCCTGGCTGGAACGGCGCCTCGGCCCGTACCCCTTCCGCCGCTACGGCGTCCTGGTCGCGGACACCGACCTGCCGGTGGCGCTGGAGACGCAGTCCCTGTCCGTGGTGCCGAGGGCCGACCTGCTGGGCGACCGGGTCGACGCCGAGCGCAACCTCGTCCACGAGCTGGCCCATCAGTGGACCGGCGACAGCGTCGCCATCCGGCGGTGGTCCGATCTGTGGCTGAGCGAGGGTCACGCCCGCTTCTACGAGCGTCTGTACTCCGGCGCACACGGCGGCGACAGCTTCGAGAGCGCGATGCGGACGGCGTACGAACGGCACGACCAGTGGCGTCATGACGACGGGGCCCCCGCCGAACCCGACGGTGACACGCATCTGTTCAAGCAGATGCGGTACGACGGTTCGGCGCTGGTGCTCTACGCCCTGCGGGAGAAGGTGGGCGAGGAGACCTTCGGCAGGATCGAGCGGACCTGGGTGACGACGTATCAGGGCCGGGCCGCGGGCACCCACGATTTCGTCGCGCTCGCGTCAGGCGTCGCCGGCCAGGATCTGAGCACCTTCCTGACCCCGTGGCTTTACGGGGCGCACACCCCGCCCATGCCGGGGCATCCCGACTGGCACCCGGACCCGGTCCGGGGCTGAGCCGCCGCGCCGTCCGCCGGTCCGTCGGTTCGCCACCCCGTCGGTCCGTCAGTTCGTCACCCCGCCGGTCCACCGGCTCGTATCGCCGTCGGTCCGTCAGCTCGTCACGCGGCCGGTCCGTCAGCCGTCCGGCCCACCGGTGCGGTCCGCCATGACACTCCGTCACCCGCCTCGTCGTACAGCACCGTCACACCCCCGTTCCGCTCACCCTCGCGCGGAACTGGCGTCTTTTGCTGACTATCCATCAGATATGAAGATCCTGCCGCCGACCGGGTGGCCTCTGCCGGGCCGCTGGTCCACACCGGTGACGCTCGGCGCGCCGTCGCGTGTCGGGCACGGAAACGTACAGGGGGTGGTGCAAGGGGCAACTCCTTGTCCTGGCCGCGACGAGCATGGTTGGAGATCCCCCGCGATGAAGAGACGTGCCGCCCGCCGAATCCCCAGCGCTGGACGAGGGCGCCGCCGGACCGTCCGCATGACCGCGTCCGCCGCTCTCCTGGTGCCGCTGCTGGCCGGTTCTCCGGCGTGCGGCGGCCCGGCGGCCGAGCCGAAGCTGCAGAACGTCTTCACGGATGCCGCGGACGAGTACCACGTGCCGCGGAGTGTGCTCATGGGCGTCTCGTACCTGCAGTCGCGGTGGGACTCCCGGCCGGGCGCCCCGAGTGTCGCGGGCGGCTACGGTCCGATGCACCTGGTGGACACCCGTCGGGCGAAGGCCCCGGCGACCTCGCCGAGCGGAAGGGCCGAGGGGCCCGCGATCGCGGCGGGGCCGTCGGCCGCTCCCCTCGAGAACGCGTCGGGCAACCGCTCCGAGCAGCCGGCGGACCTGCGCCGTGCCGCCCTCCTGATCGGGGCCCCGGCGGGACGGCTCCGGACGGACGCCGTCGCCAACGTACGGGGCGGCGCGGCGCTCCTGGCCGCGGTGCAGCGACAGCTCGGCAAGCCGCTCAGCACCGACCCGGAGGACTGGTGGGACGCGGTGGCGCGCTTCTCGGGCACGGACGACGCCGCATCGGCCGCGAGGTACGCGGACGATGTCTTCTCGCTGATCCGGCAGGGCGCGCACCGCACCACCGACGCGGGAGAGCGCGTCACCCTTCCGGCCAGCCCGCGCGTGCGCCCTCGCGCCGCCGACGCGGCGAAGGCGCGGCGGGCGAAGGAGGTCGAGTGCCCGCCGGAGCTGGACTGCGACTGGCTCGGCGCGCCGTACGTGCGGACGGACGACGGTAGTTACGGCAACCACGACCTGGCCGACCGGCCCCGGGACCAGAAGATCGACTACATCGTCATCCACGACACCGAGGCGGGCCTGCGGTCGATGCTGCAGACCGTGCAGAATCCGAAGGAGCCGTCGTGGCACTACTCGATCAGTTCCCGCGACGGCCATGTGACCCAGCACGTCAGGACCAAGGACATGGCCTGGCACGCGGGCAACCAGATGCTGAACGCCCGTTCGATCGGTATCGAGCACGAGGGATTCCTGAAACAGCCCGACACCTGGTACACGGAACAGATGTACCGGGCCTCGGCCCGTCTGGTGCGCTACCTGGCGAAGAAGTACGACATCCCGCTCGACCGGCAGCACATCCTCGGCCATGACAACGTGCCGGGTCCGACCGCCTCGTCCATTCCCGCGATGCACGACGACCCGGGACCCTTCTGGGACTGGCGGCACTATTTCGACCTCCTCGGCGCGCCCCTGCGTGCCACCGCCGAGGCCGACAGCGACATGGTGACCGTGCTGCCGGACTACGCCGCCCACATGCCGGCGTTCACGGGCTGCGCCCAGGCCGGCACGCCCTGCGCGCCGCACGGCTCCAGCGCGGTCCGCCTCCGCACCGAGCCCGACGCGAGCGCACCGCTGGTCCAGGACCCTGGCCGGCACCCGGGGGGCGAGGCCTCCACGGTGGACGTCGACGATCTGGGGTCGCGGGTCTCCGCGGGCCAGACCTTCGCGGTCGCCGGGTACGAGGGCGACTGGACGGCGATCTGGTACCAGGGTCAGCGGGCGTGGTTCAAGAACGCGAAGGACCACCCGACCGCCGTCGGCGCGAGCGGCCGGATGGTGACTCCGAAGGCGGGCCTGAGCGAGGTCCCGGTCTACGGACGCGCCCTCCCGGAGAAGGACGCCTATCCGGAGGGCGTGCCGGAGCAGCCCGAGTCGCCGCTGCCGTACCACTTCCTCGCGGGGCAGCGGTACGCGACCCAGTCCCGCCTCATCGGGTCCCACATCGACAGGTCGGAGTTCCGCGACACGCCGAGCCCGGTCGTGGCGGGCCATGAGGAGTGGTACGAGATCCAGCTCGGGCACCGGATCGCCTTCGTCCGGGCGAGCGACGTGGACGTGGTCGAGTCGCGGGGGTCCGGGACCACGGCGGGGAATGCGGCGCCCCCACGCGAGCGGTGACCGCACCGGCCGGGCGGGGGTCCGGCTCCCCGGTGGGCATCACGGCCGCACGGCGAGGGAGGCCTCGATGCGGCGGAGCTGATGGTCCATGGCCGTCAGCCACACTTCGAGATCGACGAGGGTGGGCAGCCCCGGATGGTGCCACGGCAGCGGCGGAGCGCAGGGGCGCCGACCGGGCCCGTGGCACTTCTCCGTCCTGAGGTGCAGGGCGATGCGGTCCACGTCCGTCGTCAGTTCGGCCGCCGTCCTGCGCGCCCACGCGCACGCCTCCGGCGGCACATCGGCCAGCGGCACCTCGAAGCAGGGAAGCCGCTGGGCGCCCAGCACGGTGTGGTACGCCACCACGAGTACCCCGTGCCAGTCGGCCTGGGCCCCCTCCCAGGCAGCGGGCGGCTCACTGCGGAACTGCGCGTAGGCGGCCTCCGCGAGCCGCAGATGATGCAGGGTGGCCCGGGTCGGGGGCGCGCAGGGGTCGGCCGCCGGTGCCTCGAGCAGCGCCTCGACCGTGGCGGGTACCAGCTCCCCGCAGGAGCGCAGCAGGCTCGCCATGGTCCGGCGGACCTCCCTGCGTGCCCCCGCCGGCCAGGCCAGCAGCCCGCACAGCAGGCCGATGACGCTGCCGGTGACGACATCGACGAGGCGTGCCTCCGACAGCCGCCAGGTGGTCGGGGCGATCTGGGCGAAGGCCAGGGCGACCACCAGGGTGAACAGCCCCTGTGCCCAGGCGACTCCGAGCCGCGGGCCCAGGGCGAAGGCGATGAGCATGCCCGGTACGAGGAGGACGGCGTAGGCGTCCAGGTGCCGTCCGACGGCGATGAGCAGGACACCGGCGGCGACCGCTCCCACCAGATTGCCGGCCACCGCCTCGCGCACCGCGCGCCAGGTGGCGCCGACCGTGGTGCGGGCGAGGGTGAGGACCGTCAGCAGGACCCAGAATCCGTGTGCGAGGTCGAGGGTGCCCGCGACGAGCCGGGCGAAGGCGAGCCCGCACGCGACCCGTACCGCGTTCTGGAACCACACCGAGCGATGCGTCGCGTTGCCCGCGATCCGGCGCCCCCACAACGACGCCGTGGACAGGTCCACGTACCAGAAGAGGTCACGGGGCGAGAGCGGTGAGCCGCGGCGTCCGGCGGCGGCGACACCCACGGCGGTGACCGCGATCCACGCCGACTCCGCCAGTGTCAGGACCGCGGCCTGCCGTCGCAGTACGCGGCTGTCCACGCCCTGTTCCCCGGGATCGGCGGCGCGACGGATCCGGTCGGCCTGGAAGCGCTGGATCTCCTTCCGCAGCAGATCGGCCGGCGGCGGTGGCCGACCGGTGCGCAGGGCCGAGGCCATGTCGGCGCACGTGCCCGCGACACGGGCCCGGAGCACCGCGGACGCCGGGTCCGTGCCCAGCGGTACGCCCTCGGACGCGGACAGCTCGGACTGCGAGGCCAGTTGGTCCAGGATCCTGCGGGCCGCGGCGCCCGCCTGTCCCAGCGCGCGGTCCCCGCGGCCCGGTCCGGTGGGGCGCTCACCGGGCGCGACCCGCGACAGCCGCATCCCCTCACTGAGTTCCCGCAGCGTCGCGACGGGGACGCGGTCCGGCTCGGCCGTCGCGACCGCGCCCGACTCCAGCGCGTCGGCGAGCAGGTCGCGAAAGCTGATGGCGGGCGGGCCGCGCAGAAGGTACGCGTGACACAGCGCGAGGAGGACGACGCCCACGGCCACGCCCGTCAGCCTCCCGCCCAGCGTCTCGGGGGCGTAGGGCGGGAAACAGGCCAGGATGTAGAGGAGTTGCAGACCGGGCGCGGGTCCGGCCGCGCGAGGTCCGGCCACCACGCTGAAGCTCAACAGGAATCCGACGACCAGCATGCCCGCCACCGCGGCCGCCGTGGACTGCGCCAGTGCCGTGCCCAGAGCGACGAGAGCCAGCCCGAACGGCAGGGTCCGCAGTGTGATGCGCGCCTGCCGCGGGCCGCTCCCGGGAATGGTGGACAGCAGGCCGAGCGCGATGGGGGTGAACAGCGCGTACAGCGCCGCCACGGGTTGGTGGAGACCATAGAGGAACACGTAGAAGCCGACGCTCGCCGAGAGGGTGACCCGCACGGACCGGTGTACGACCGCGGAACCGACGGGTCCGGGCCTCATACCCGCTCGCCGCCCACACCGGCACGCCCGCCGCGGTCGGGCCGTGACGGGGGTGGCTGCGGTGCGCTCGTGCGGCTCATGGGGCACATGCGGGCGTTCCTCTCGGCAGGCGCCGTGGGTGCTCGGCGACCGGGCCTCTGCCCATTTTCGACCCGGCGGAGGACGCGCGCACGTGGTGGCGGTCACCGCCGGGTGCAGGGGGACGGGGGGACTCGTAGCCTGAAACGGTGCGGTCGCGGGCTCGGGGCGTCCGACGGCGCGGGGAACGGGAGTCGCCATGGCGTACCGGTTCAACGAGAACGACCAGTTCGACCACGAGGTCCGCATCGCTCTGGGCTCCGTCTGGCGGCACGGCGCGGACGTCGGCGAGGTACTGGCGACTTCGGCCGCCCTGTCGGACGCCGGCGGGGAGACCTGGTTCTGGACCTGGGCCGCGCTCGGCCGCCGGGTCCGGGAGCAGGGCGAGAAGAGCGCGGCCCGCGGCCGGTCGGTCAGTGCCCGGGACGCCTTCCTGCGGGCCGCCGGATACTTCGGCCTGGCCCTCGTGGGCGTCGAGTCGTGCGAGGACCCGCAGACACGGCTGCGCGAGGTGTTCGGCGAGCACCGCGACTGCTTCGACCGGTTCGCGCAGGCATGGGACCCGCCCGCCGAGCGGGTCGCGATCCCGTACGAGGGAAGGACGCTGCCGGGCTACCTGGTGAGCCCGCCCGACCGTCCCGGGCCGCTGTCGACCGTGATCGTCAACAACGGCGGCGACGGCCCGGTCAGCTCGGCCTGGACGCTTCTCGGCGCGCCCGCCGTGGCCCGGGGCCACCGCGCGCTGTTGTTCGATGGGCCGGGTCAGCAGTCCATGCTGTTCGACCACGGAGTGACGTTCCGTCCGGACTGGGAGAAAGTCGTCACGCCGGTCGTGGACTTCCTGTCCGCGCGGTCCGATGTCGACGCCGGGCGCATCGCGCTCGCCGGAATCAGCCAGGCGGGTTACTGGGTTCCGCGCGCGCTCGCGTTCGAGCACCGGATCGCCGCGGCGGTCGCCGATCCGGGTGTCGTCGCCGTCGCGGAGAGCTGGTGGCGCCCTCTCGGCCCGGAGTTGCGCGGCCTGTGGGACTCCGGTGACCGCGACACGTTCGACCGCGTGGTCCGTGACGCTCTGGACGCGGACCCGGCGCTCGCCGCGATGTGGCGCCGGCGGGCCCGGCCGTACGGGGTCGACTCGCCGTACGACCTGCTGGCCGAGGTCTCCCGGTACGACGTGACCCCGGTGGCCGGGCGGATCACCACTCCGCTGCTGATCACCGACCCGGAGGGGGAGCACTTCTGGCCCGGAGCCGCGCGGCGGCTCTACGACGCGCTGCCCGGTCGGAAGGCGCTGGTCTGCTTCACCGAGGCCGAGGGTGCCCATCTGCACTGCGAGCCGACGGGCCGCGCGTTGTTCGAACAACGTGTCTTCGACTGGCTGGACGACCGCCTGGCGGCCGGACCACCGGAGTGATCCGTCCCGACGGCCGCGGACACCCGCCGTGAACTCGTGTCCCGACAGCCGCGGACACCGAGCGTGGGACCGGCACACGGTGGGGCGGGGTTCCCGAGGCCTGAGCCCGGGAACCCCGCCCCACCGTTTCCGTCAGGACCTCAGCAGGCGCCCTCGTCCTGCCAGACGCCCCAGTCGGAGGCGACCGGAGTCTCGTTCTGGGTCCACCACTTGGCCTTCCAGTTGTGATTGCCGTACGACACCTCGTTGCCGGCGGTGTAGACGGCGGTCGAGCTCCAGGCCGGCTTGCACCCGGTGCCCGGCGGCGTGGGAGTCGGGGTCGGGGTGGGAGTCGAGGTGGGCGGCGTCACTCCGGCGAACTTCACCGAATACTTCGCGAAGTCCCAGGAGTTCTGCGCGACGCTGGAGCAAGTGCCCGATGTGCGGCCGCCGTTGTCGGCCGGGGTGCACTGGCGGTCGCGGTTGAGGGACCAGAACGTGAAGCGGTCCATATGGTGACCGGTGGCGTAGTCCAGCACGGTCTGGAAGTCGGCCTGCGTGAAGTACTCGCCGGTGTCGCTGCGTCCGTTCATGCCGGAGAAGCCCTCGTGGGCGTAGGCGGTCGCCTGGTCCCAGCCGAAGGTGGACTGCAGGATCTGGTTGAAGTTGGTGAGCGCGCCGGTCTGCGAGGCCGCGCCGTTGAAGCCGCCGTCGAACGGCATGATGGAGAAGTTGTTCGGGGTGAACCCCTGCGACTTGGCCTCCAGCAGCATCTGCTTGCCGAACCAGCCGGTACCGTCCGCCGTGCCCGCGGTGGTCACGGAGACGTACAGGCCGGGGTTGTTCTGCTGGAGGATCTTCGCGGCGCCGATCTCGTTCTTGATGGCCGCGGTGTTCTCGTACTCCGGCTCCTCCAGGTCGAAGTCGATGGCGTGCAGACCGTACTTGGTGATGACCTGCTGGTACGCCGCCGCCGTGGCGGCCGGGTCCGAGCATGCCTGGCCGAGCTTCGTACCGCCGTACCCGCCGATGGAGACGGAGACGTCGCCGCCCTTGGCGCGGATGGTGTTGACGACCGACTGGACGGCGGTGTCCGAGGAGACCGCGGCCGTGCCACCCCATGTGGGGCTGCAGCCACCGCCGTTGGGGGCGAGGACGAAGGCGAGCTGGAACGCCTTCAGGCCGGTGGCGTCCATGATGGCGGCCGCGTCCGGCGGGTCGTTGTCGAGCGGCATCAGATAGGGAGCCGCGGCGTACCAGCGGTTGGCGAGTGCGGAGGTCGCGCCGGAAGCGCTGCCCGCGATCAGTGCGGTCGTGCCCGCCGCGGCGAGTCCGACGGCGGCGACTGCGCCCAGACATGCGCGAAGACGTCTCACTGCGTGCCTCCAGGGGAGAGGGGGTTCGCCCCCAGCTTCGTGATGCTGTTGCGGCCATGTCAATGGATTGGCCTAGACCAGATTCCCCTTTGGACTAGACCAGGCGAAATTTTTACCTCTCCCCCGCCGCTCGCCGGAGCGGGCGACGGCACTCGCACGGGCACGCGCGCCCGGCGGGGCCGGCCGGGGTCACCCCCGTCGGCCCTCCAGCGCCGACGCCACACGCTGCGCGGTCTTCTCACCCGCGTGCTGCTTGATCAGGCCTTCCTTGGCCACCGCCCGCACCTGTATCGCCGTGGTGTCCTCCTCGACACGAGTCACGGTGACCGTGACCACGACCGGGTTCATCGCCGCGAAGCCCGCCCCCGACAACACGCGCAGCGCCGCCCCGTCCGCCCCCGAGCGCAGCAGCGCCGGATCCGTACCGCCCGTCGACTCGAGCAGGCTCCCGCGGACGCGTTCGAGGGCGAGATCGAAGCTCAGCGGCAGCCGCAGCTCTATCTCGTGGACGTCGTGTTTGAGGAACCTGGCCGCGAACTTCGCACCGAGGCGCCCCTGTCCGGCGATCGCGCCGAGGGCCTCCTCCAGAAGCCTGTCCTCCGAGTGATCCAGCATCCGACTCCCCTGCCCCTCACCTGCACGAATGGCCGCTCACCCTAGCGTGCGAGGCCCCTTCCCCGGAATGCCGGCGTCCCCTCGGCCCAGCGGACGCCCCCGAGCCTGGGCCCGCGCCTGCGCCCGGACGGGGCGGAGTGGTTCAACTGGGTCATTCTGAGGGCGATGCCGGTCGGGGCGGTCCGCTTCGCGAAGTGGTACCCGGCACCCAGCAGAGCCGTGACCGGCAACACCCCGCCCCGGATCGCCGTCAGGACACGGTTGGTCCGCCGGAACACCGGCGAGTCCCCGTACCCGGGGGGCACCGACTCGCGTGCGTACTGCTCGGTGAACGGCGTGAAGGCGAGGGACCCGAGCGCCACGGCGGCGATCACCCCGTTGGACACGCGTCGGGTGCGCGGCCGGACGCATCGGCCCGCGCGGGCCCGGGTTCGGGTCCGGACCCGGCCTGCGCCCGGTCCCCGTCCGTCACGAGCGGCACGCGCGGCACGGGGCTCGGCCGCGGACCGGCCCCCGCGCCGCCGGGCGGCGCGGTCCTGCCGGGCCCCGGCCCTCCGGGGCCGGGCGTCGCATCGGATGGAGCCATCGGCACCTCCGCGGCCTGAGCCGCCGTATCGGGCCGAGGGCACGAGGTGTCCCCCGGCTCGGCGCTGAGGCGAGACCTCTGCCTCTCATGCTGCGACCGCCCCGTCCCCGCCGCATCCGCTGCGCCCGTCCGACAGGGAGACGCAGGTCACATCCGGCCGCACCGCCCTGATGTCACATCCCGCCGATCCGGTCCGTCAAGGGTGTGAATCCACCGACGCGACGAGGAGACCACCATGAACGCCGACGCCCGTCTCAACTTCTACACCAGCCCCCTCACGGCCCAGTTCGCGCGGCACATCAACTCGGCGGGCAAGGTCGTCTCGGACTCGGCACTGCCCCACACGACGCAGGAACTGGTCAAGCTCCGGGCCAGCCAGATCAACGGCTGCGGCTTCTGCACGGACATGCACACCAAGGACGCCGCGCACGCCGGTGAATCCCCCCTCCGTCTCCACCTGGTCGCGGTCTGGCGGGAGGCCACGGTCTTCACCGACGCCGAGCGCGCCGCCCTGGAGCTGACCGAGGAGGGCACCCGGATCGCCGACGCCGCCGGGGGCGTGTCCGACGAGGTCTGGGCGAACGCCGCCAAGCACTTCGACGAGGAACAGCTCGCCGCGCTGGTGTCCCTCATCGCCCTGATCAACGCCTACAACCGTCTGAACGTCATCGTGCGCCAGCCCGCCGGCGACTACCAGCCCGGCCAGTTCGGATGACCGCGAGCAACTGACCCCGGGTCACGGCCGGTGGCGCCGACGCCGGCGCCACCGGCCGCATGCACCACCCGGATCCACCGTCCGGATCCATCGCTCGAATCCACCGCCCGACTGCACCTGCCGAAGCCGCCGGCACCGGCGGACCACGGCCGGCGCCGGCACACCGCCCTCGCTCACGGTCGGACCGTGCCGGGTAGTACCGCGGTACCACCCGATGGCCGTAGTTCACCCCCCGGTACCACGGCTCGCGGGGTCCCTGGCGTCTAACGTCGCAGGTGAGGCGCTCCAGAACCGGTGTGGCGCCCGGACGCGAGGGATGAGCGATGATCGAGGCACAGCAGCTGACCAAGCGGTACGGGGAGAAGACGGCGGTCGACCATCTCGACTTCGTCGTCCGGCCCGGCACCGTCACCGGCTTCCTGGGACCCAACGGCGCGGGGAAGTCGACGACCATGCGCCTGATCGTCGGGCTGGACGCCCCGAGCAGTGGCTCGGTACGCGTCGGTGGCCGCCGCTACGCCCAGCACGCCGCCCCCCTGCAGGAGGTCGGCGCGCTGCTGGAGGCCAAGTCGATCCACCCCGGCCGTTCGGCGTACAACCACCTCCTCGCGCTCGCGCTCACGCACGGCATCCCGCGCCGCCGGGTCGACGAGGTCATCGAACTGGCCGGGCTCGGCAGCGTGGCCAAGAAGCGGGCGGGCGCGTTCTCGCTCGGCATGGGCCAGCGCCTCGGCATCGCGGCGGCCCTGCTGGGTGATCCGCAGACGGTCATGCTGGACGAGCCGGTCAACGGTCTCGACCCCGAGGGCGTGCTCTGGATCCGCAACCTCCTCACCGAGCTCGCCGCCGAGGGCCGTACCGTCTTCGTCTCCTCGCACCTCATGACCGAGGTCGCGCTGGTGGCGGACCACCTGATCATCGTGGGACGGGGCCGGCTGCTGGCCGACACCACCGTGCAGGACCTGATCCGCGAGGTGGGCGGCGACACCGTGAAGGTGGCCACCGCCGATCCGGCCCGGCTGCGGGAGGTGCTGGCCGGTCCCGGCGTCGACATCACCGGCCACGCGGGCTCCGAGGAACTGCACGTGACGGGTGTGACGGCACGCCAGATCGGGCTGAAGGCGGCCGAGCACGGCATCGCGCTGTTCGAACTGAGCGCGAAGTCCGTATCACTGGAGGAGGCGTTCATGGACCTGACCAGGGATGCCGTCGAGTACCACGGCTCCACCACCGCGACCGGCGCCGGCGTCGAGACCCCCGGGAGGGCCGCATGAGCACCATCACCGCGACCGAGACCTCCGCTCCGCTCCCCGCACCCGTCGCACGCCCCGACTACCGGGTGACCGGACGCCGCGTGCTGCGCTCGGAGTGGGCCAAGCTGTGGTCCCTGCGCTCGACCTGGATCACGCTCGGCCTCGGCCTGCTCTTCCTGGTGGCCTTCGGCCTGATCGCCGCGGCCCAGTTCAAGTCGAGAATCAACTCCGGCCACCACATGGACCCGGACTTCGCCCACTCCACCGCCGTCAGCCTGTCGCTGTTCGGCACGAACTTCGCGCAACTGGCGCTGGGCGTCCTGGGCGTGCTCGTCACGGCGGGCGAGTACTCCACCGGCATGATCCGCTCCACGCTGGCCGCGGTGCCGCGCCGGCTGCCGGTGCTCTGGTCCAAGTCGGCCGTGTTCGGTCTGGTCTCCCTCGCCGTGGGCACGCTCGGCGCGTTCGTCGCCTTCCTGTTCGCGAGCGGCATCGTGTCCGGTACGAGCGCGGCCATGACGTTCTCGCACCCGGGTGTGGTGCGCAGTCTGCTGGGCGCGGGCCTCTACCTCGGTCTGGTCGGTGTGATCGGCGCCGCCCTCGGCGCGCTGCTGCGCTCGGTGGCGGGCGGTATCTCGGTGCTGGTCGGCGCTCTGATGCTGGTCCCCGGCCTGATCTCGCTCCTGCCGAGTTCCTGGCAGGACGACATCAGCCCGTACCTGCCCAGCAACGCGGGCGAGTCGATGTTCGCCCTCACCCATGACAGCACCACCCTGTCGCCCACCGCCGGGCTCGTCGTCTTCGTCGGCTGGACCGTGCTGGCGCTGGCGGGGGCCGCCTACCGGCTGGTGCGCAGCGACGCCTGACGGCCCGCGCACCCCGCGTATCGTCCGCTGTCGATGCGGTGCCCGGCTCATCCGGGTGCCGTGCCGCAGTGCCTCGCCCACGATGGACAGGTGACACCCGTGACCGCCGACGACACCGCCGGTATGAGCCCCCTGTTCGCCCGGCTGACCCGCGGCGGACAGTGGCTGCGGCAGGCGGACCGGGCGCGTCCGTGGGTGCTGGACACGGCCGTGGTCGTGCTGGTCTTCCTGATGTTCTGTCTGGCGGACCTGGTGCACGGGCACGACGGCCGGCGCGAACTCGCCGCGAGGTTCACCCGCCCGCCCCTCGCCGGGATGCTGGCGCTGCAGGCCGGACTGGTGCTGCCGCTGCTGTGGCGGCGCAGGAATCCGTCCGCGGCCTTCGCCGTCATCATGGCGGTCTTTCTCCTGCAGTGGTCGCTCGGTGTGCTGCTGCGCGCCGACGTCGCCCTGCTGATCGCCCTGTACAGCCTGACGCTGCACGGAACGCTGCGGCGTCTGGCGTGGGCCTGTGCCGTCACGGCCGTCGGCCTGGTCCTGGTCGCCGTGCGGGCCTCCGCCGTGGTGTCCGTCTGGGACGCGCTGTTCTTCCTGTTCAGCGCGGCGATCGCGGCCGTCGCCGTGGGGATGGCGGTGCGCATCCGACGGGCCCAGCTCGCCGGACTGCGGGAGCGCGCGGCCCGGCTGGAGATCGAGCGCGACCAGCGCAGCAGACTGGCGGCGGCCACCGAACGCACCCGGGTGGCCCGCGAGATGCACGACATCGTCGGCCACAACCTCGCCGTCATGATCACCCTCGCCGACGCCGGTGCGTACGCCTGCGACGTCACCCCCGAACGGGGCAAGCAGGCGCTGCTGCTCATCGGCGACACCGGCCGCCAGGCCCTGGGCGAGCTGCGCCGTATGCTCGGCGTGCTGCGCGAGGAGGCCGAGGCTCCCGCGCTCAGTCCCCAGCCGGGCATCGTCGACATCGACGCGCTCTGCGCGCGCATCCGCTCCGCCGGCCCTCTGATCACCTACCGGACGGCCGGTGACACGGACGCACTGGACGGCGGCGTACAGCTGACGGTCTACCGGATAGTCCAGGAAGCGCTGACCAACAGCCTCAAGCACGCCGGAGCCGACACGCGGGTCCGTCTCGCGATCGGGGTGGAGGGCGCGCGGGTACGGATCCGCGTCCAGGACACCGGGCCGCCGGACGACTCGCGGCCGGCCGGTCCCCCGAACGAGGACGGGCACGGGCTCGCCGGCATGCGCGAACGGGCGGCGCTCTACGGCGGCACGGTCGACGCGGGGCCGGTGCCCCGCCCCGGCCGCGGATGGGCCGTACAGGCGACCCTCGACCTCACCCCGCTCCCCGGCTCCGAAGGCGGAACCCCTTGACCACCGTGCTCATCGTGGACGACCAGCCCCTGCAGCGCTTCGGCTTCCGCATGCTGCTGGAGTCCGTCCCCGACACCGAGGTGGCGGGCGAGGCCGCGCACGGTGCCGAGGCCGTGCGCAAGGCGGCGGAACTGCGCCCCGACGTGGTCCTCATGGACGTCCGGATGCCGGGCATGGACGGCATAGAGGCCACCCGCCGGATCATCGCCACGGGCGGCCGCTCCAGGGTGCTCGTCCTGACCACCTTCGACCTGGACGAGTACGCCCACGCGGCCCTGCGCGCCGGGGCGAGCGGCTTCCTCCTCAAGGACGCCCGTCCGGAGGAGCTGTTGGCGGGCATCCGCGCCGTCGCCGCGGGGGACGCCGTCATCGCCCCCGCCCTGACCCGGCGTCTCCTCGACGCGTACGCCCAGCATCTGCCGGGTCAGGGCGTACCGGACGCGGACGCCGACCCGAGGCTGCGCTCCCTCACCGACCGCGAGCGGGAGATCCTGGTGGCCATCGGCAGGGGCTGGAGCAACGGGGAGATCGCCACGCGCCTCGTCCTGTCGGAGTCCACCGTCAAGACCCACGTCGGCCGGGTCCTCGCGAAGATCGGCGCGCGCGACCGGGTCCAGGCGGTCATCTTCGCCTACGACCTGGGCCTGGCCCGCCCCAACAGCACCGCGTGACCGGGCTGGGAGGCAGACCCGCCTCCCGGCCGCGCGTACGGGTTCGGACCACGTCGTAGTGACCCGGAGGCATAAGTGTCCCGGAGGCATAGTCGCCACACCCCTCGAGGGGAACATCCGTGCGGATGGGGGACGTCGATGGCGTACCGGAGACCGGTGTGGCCGTGCTGCGGAGTCTTAGCCACGGGGCTGTCGCCGGCCGCCCGTTCGGGGCCGTGGAGCCGGGGCAGGACCTGACCCCGGGACGTCGCCGTGTCCCCGCGCGCCTACGTCCTGGCCGGTGTTCGTCGCCGGAGCAGGTAGAGGACCGCGACGGCGACCAGGACCGCCATGCACGCGATGAACACCAGCCCGGCGCCCTCCAGTCCGATCCGGTCCGCCAGTACTCCCGCGCCGATCACCGGCAACGAGATGCCCACGTACGCCACCACGAACAGCAGGGAGATGACCGCCGCGCGCTGGTGGTCGGGGGACGCCTGGGCGACCGCGGACAGCGCCCCGCGAAACGCGATCCCCTGCCCGGCCCCGCCGACGATCGCGCTCAGCACGACCAGCACCAGCAGGTCCCACCGCAGCGCGCCCGCGAGCAGCGCCAGCCCCGCGAGGAGCGCGGCGCAGCCCACCGGCAGCGATCGCCCCAGCCCGATGACACCGACGGCGAGTTGTCCCGCGGTGGAGGCGAAGAAGGCCAGCGCGACGACCAGCCCGCTCACGGCGCGGCTGTGCACGTCCAGGGAGTGTTCGAGGAACGCCGGGCTGACCGCGGTGAACACACCGAACAGCGCGAACCCCACGAACGCGGCGATCGCGGCCGGCCCGAAGACCGCCCGCACCTGCGCGGGCAGGCCGGGCCGTTGCGGCCGTACCGTGCGCAGCGGCCGCCGCTCCCCCACGGTCTCCGGCAGCCGGAGCAGCACGGCGACCGAGCAGGCCACCAGGACGAGATGTACGGCGAAGGGCAGATACAGCGGCCAGGGGGCGTACTGCGCCAGCAGTCCGGCGAGCAGCGGACCACAGCCGAGACCGCCCATGTTGGCGGCCGTCGCCACGAGCGTGCCCCGGGAGCCGCTGCCGTGCGGTGCCAGATCGATCACGTAGGCCGTGGCGGCGCCGGTGAACAGACCGGCGGACAGTCCGGACAGCAATCGTCCCGCGTAGAGCCAGCCCAGCCCGGTGGCACACAGGAAGCAGACGGCGCTGACCGCCGCGAAGGCCAGGCCGCACAGCAGCACCGGTCGTCTGCCCACCGCGTCCGAGGCGTTGCCGGCCAGCAGCAGCACGCCGATGACCCCGAAGGCGTACACGGCGTACACGACCGTGACCATCAGCTCGGAGAACCCGAACTTCTGCTGGTAGAGGTTGTAGAGGGGGGTCGGCAGCGTGGTGCCGGCCATGCACACCGCGAACACCGCCCCGCCGAGCAAACACTGGCGCCACCCTCGGCGAACACCGTCCATGCCGCCGACAGTAACCCCGCGATCCGGCCCGGACCGGTGCGGCGTGCCCGGCGTGCCGGGTGTGCTCCGCGTGCCGCGCGCAGGGGGGTCGCGGGCCGGTTGAGTAGTGGCTACTGATCCGCCGCCCGCCGGACTCGGCCACAGTGCTCGTGTGGCGACGACGGGGGGATTACCCATGGGACAGGGATTCGGGGGCCCGAGGGCCCGAGGGTCCGGGCCCCACGTTTTGGACTTGCAGGTCCATTTTTTCCCTCGCACAGTGGACCTCGTGCCCTGGCCGTCCAGGGCCCCCGTCCGGTCGCGGGCAGTGCGCGTTCGGCCGAGCGGGTTCACGGTGGAGAACCAGGCAACGGAGTGGATCATGTCGAAGCGTCTTGAGGGCAGGACTGCCCTGGTGACCGGGGCGACCAGCAACATCGGGCGGGCGATCGCGGAGGCCT
This sequence comes from Streptomyces sp. RPA4-2, assembly GCF_012273515.2. NCBI lineage: Bacteria > Bacillati > Actinomycetota > Actinomycetes > Kitasatosporales > Streptomycetaceae > Streptomyces > Streptomyces sp. RPA4-2. The sequence continues at coordinate 7,963,849 of NZ_CP050975.2, read as the reverse complement.
TCGCCGCCGAGGGGGCGCACGTCGCCGTCTCCGGCCGCAGCGCCGAGCGGGGCCAGGAGGTCGTCGACGGGATCCGCGCGCGCGGCGGCCGTGCCGCGTTCGTCCGGGCCGACCTGGACGGCAGCGCCGCCGCCTCGCAGGCGCTGGCCCAGGAGGCGACCCGGGTCCTCGGCGGCCGGATCGACGTCCTGGTCAACAACGCCGGCATCTACCCCGGTGACACCACGACGGCCACCGACGAGAAGACCTTCGACCAGGTCTACGCCGTGAACGTGAAGGCCCCGTTCTTCCTGACCGCGGCCGTCGCCCCCGCCATGGCGGAGGCCGGCGGCGGGGCGATCATCAACCTGGGCTCCTGGATCGCACGTCTGGGCATTCCGGTCGGCGCCCTCTACAGCTCCACCAAGGGAGCCATGGAGACGCTGACCCGGGCCTGGGCGGCGGAGTTCGGGCCGCAGGGTGTGCGCGTGAACGCGATCTCCCCGGGTGTGGTCCTGCCGCCCGCACCGGGCGAGGAGCGCCCTTCCGCGATCATGATGAAGGGCACCCCCGCGGGCCGGATGGGCACTCCCGACGAGATCGCGAAGGCCGCCGTGTACCTGGCGGGCGACGAGTCCTCGTTCGTGCACGGCATCGTGCTCGACGTCGACGGCGGCCGCACCACCGCCGCCGTCATCGCCGCCTGACACACCTCACGGACCCGGGACGCGCCCAGGTCACGCCGTCACCACCGGCAGGCGGCAGCGCGGCGACTCACACGCTCCCGCACCGCGCCCTGAACGACGATCGCCCGGGTGCCGCGGACGCCGTCCCGCGAAGACGGCCCCGAGGGCCCTCATGTCCACCCTGGTGAAGGCGGGTTGACCCGGCGACGGGGTCAACCCGCCTTCCGGCACCGGGCTACCCGGTTGCCACTGCCGGGGCGCCCCTCGACCAGCACCTGCGCGGTCCGGAGCCGCTTCACACACGGCCGCGGACCGTACAGGCCTGTGGCGTACGGGAATTGACCCCTCGCCGCCGCATCCGAAAGCCCCCTCGCCCCGGAAGTACGGCACCAGAAGCGACAACGCGCGGGTGAAGATCACGCCGAAAGGTGCCGGGGGCCATGCCGAATCCGCAGCCGGGGCATCACAGCCCCGAGGACGTGTACATCAGTCACGTCGGCAACTGCCGTGTCTGCAAACGGGAGTCGGGCCGCTGCCCACGCGCCGAGCGGCTGTGGCGCGTCTACCAGGAGTGGCGCGCCACCACACGCGGCCGCTCCGGCTGAGCGGCACCCCGACGGCCGCGGGTGCCGACGCGGACCGAACGACGGCGACGCCTGCGGGACTGCCCCGGGGTGCGCGCGGATGGTGGAGGGCAGTGCCGGAACCGGGGGTGCCTCCGGGCGAGGGCCCGGTCATCGCCGGTTCCGTTGCTGGATCCGTTGATCCGGTAGGTGCCTCCGGGCGAGGGCCGGGTCATCACCCGCCCGGAGGCGTAGGGGGAGGGCGGCGCCCGTTCACAGCCCAACGTCGCGGCTGCGGATGTCGTCCAGGGACTCGCGGCGGACGAGCAGACGGGCGTGGCCGCCCCGCACGGCGATCACCGGTGGGCGGCCGACCATGTTGTAGCCCGACGCCATGGACAGGTGGTAGGCGCCCGCGACGGGGACGGCCAGCAGGTCGCCCGGACGTACGTCGGCGGGGAGTTCGACGTCGGTGGCGAGCACGTCGCCGGCCTCGCAGTGCCGGCCCACGACGGTCACCGCGGCCCGCTCCGCCGCACTGTGACGGCCGATCAGTCGGGGCGCGTAGCGCACGCCGTACAGCGCGGGCCGCGGGTTGTCGCTCATGCCCCCGTCGACGGCGACGAAGACGTGGTCGCCGCTCCGCTTGACGGCGAGGACGTGGTAGAGGGCGACCCCCGCCGGTCCCACGACGGCGCGGCCCGGCTCGATCATCAGACGGGGCACGGTGAGCCCGGCGGCCGCACACGCCTCGGTGAGTTCGCTCCGGACCCGGCGCGCCAGAGCCGTGAGGTCCAGCGCCTGTTCACCCGGCCGGTAGGCGATGCCGTGACCGCCGCCGAGGTCCAGTTCGGGCAGGACGAGGCCGTGCTGCTCACGCAGGCGCGCCATCAGCCCCACCATGCGCCGCACAGCGACGAGATACGGCTTGACGCTGCTGATCTGCGATCCCAAGTGGCAGTGCAGACCGGTGAGTTCGAGCTGCGGCTGGTCGAGGATCCGGGCGATGGCGTGCTGGGCGTACCCGTCGGCCATGGACAGACCGAACTTCTGGTCGTCGGTACCGGTCCTGATCTTCTCGTGGCCGCCCGCGCTGATGGCCGGCACCACCCGCACCATGACCTTCTGGTGCCCGCCGGGCCCGACCGCGGCGGCCAGCCGCGCGATCTCGGAGGGGCTGTCGATCACGATGCGCCCGACGCCCAGACGCAGCGCGGATTCCAGGTCGTGCGGGGACTTGGCGTTGCCGTGCAGCACGATCCGCTCGGGCGGGAACCCGGTGGTGACCGCGAGCTCCAGCTCACCGGCGGAGCAGACGTCGAGACCGAGGCCCTCCTCCTCCACCCAGTGCGCCATGCCCCTGCACAGAAAGGCCTTGGCCGCGTAGAGGACGTCGGCGTCGGGGAAGGCGTGCCGGTAGGTACGGCAGCGCTCGCGCACCTCGCTCTCGTCGAGGACGTAGGCCGGGGTGCCGAAGCGGTCGGCGATCTCGGCGAGCGGGACGCCGCCCACGGCCAGGTCCCCCTGGCGCGCCTCGGTGGCCGAGGCGGGCCACACCGACAGGTCGCCGCCGGTGGTGCTGACGGCGGATTCGTGAACAGTGGTCATCGTGCGTTCCCTCTCAACCGATCCACAGCGCCAGTACCGACACGAGTGCGGCGGCGCCGGTCACCCGCAGCACCCCGACGGCCTGCGGATCCCATGTGCTCGTGCGGGTACGGGGTGCGGACGGCTCCCGCGTGGCGGGGGCGGCGTTCCCGAACCGCTCGGGGGTGACCGGCTCGGCCTGGGCCGGAGCCGGTGCGGAGAAGGAGGGATCCACCGTGACCTTGGTGACTCCCAGCGGCTCGGCCAGCGCGCGCAGGGCGGGCTCGGCGAGCCTGATCCACGCCTGCTCGGGGCCGAGTGTCGTGGTCAGTCTGCGCTCCGAGGTGAAGCCGACGGCCGTACGCTCGCCGAGCGGCGTACGGAAGAGCCGGGCGGCACACCCTGCCGACCCCGGCCGGACCGGAACGAACAACGCTCCGGCCGGGAATCGTTCGCAGGGCTCGGGGTCTTCACCGCACGAGAGTTGTTGCATGGGATGCCTCCTGGAGGATCCGGAACGGTTCGGTGAGCGGCTCGACGCCTCGGACACGAGGCGTCGGACCGGCGCTCACTCCGAAAGCTATGCCCGTACCCCGCGGTTCTCCGACACCTCATGACGCGACGCTGACGGTCATCGAGCCGACGCTGACGGGATACTGACGCGGGGGACGACCGGCTCGGGGGAAGGCCGTCAGGAGCGCGACAAAAAGGGGCGTACGGGGTGTCGGAGCGCCCCGGGCCGGGAGTGCAATGGGAAGCGGTCCCCCGCGGACCGCCCGCGGGAGGGACCCGTGGACGCGTGCGAAGAACGGTCGAGTCATGTCTGATTCCGGCGCCCCCGCAGCCGCTCGTGTCGTGGTGGGGGTCAGCGGCTCCCTCGGCAGCCTCACCGCCCTGTGCCGGGCCGCGGACGAGGCCCGGCGGCGGAGCGCCGAGCTGTGGCCCGTCCTGGCCTGGGAACCGCCCGGCGGCGAACTCGCCGCCCGCCGCACGCCGGCCTCGTACGTGCTGCTCGACGAGTGGCAACGGCTGGCGCGGCGGAACCTGCTCACCGCGCTCGACCACGCCTTCGGGCACGCCGGACCCGGGGTGCCGATGCGCGCCCTCGTCGCGCGCGGCACCGCGGGCCGCGCGCTGGTGGAGAGCGCCGACCGCGACAACGACCTCCTCGTCGTCGGCGCCGGCCGGCGGAGCAGCTGGCACCGGCTCTGTTCGTGCTCGGTGAGCCGCTACTGCCTCGCCCACGCCGTCTGCCCGGTCCTCGCGGTGCCGCCGTCCCCACTGGAGGCGGAACTGACCAGCGCGCACCGGCGCAACCTGTGGCGCCTGCGCCTGGACACCCGGCGCCTGGCGGAGACGGCCGAGGAGACCGTACCGCCGGACGCCTGACGGTCGGGGACTCACGGTCGGGGACTGACGGTCGGCGAGCGACACGGCCGTCGCCCCGTCCCCGGCCTCGCCGACCATCACACGTGTGGCGACGGGGACACCTCCCGGGCGTGGGCCGGACCGGGTCCGGCCGGCAGCGGCAGCGGCAGCGGCAGCAACACCCGTACGGTACCGGCCGGTTCGAGGGTGAGCCGGCCGTCCGCCGCGGTGGCCTGCACCCGCAGGCGTTCCGCGACCGGACCCGGCACCGCCAGGCGCACGCCGGTGACCGTGAGGTGCAGCGCTCCCCGTCGACGCCGCGGCCGCACCCGCGCGGGCCCCCGGTCGCCCGCGCAGGGCGCGGCCTCCACCATCCGGTACGCCGTCAGGGTCACCGACGCCGGCAGTCCCGCGGCGGATTCGAGGGTCCCGCGCAGTGTCACCTCGCGGCCCGAGGCACCCTGCGTACGGCACAGCGCGACGAGGTCGGCGCCCGTCGGCTGCGGCGCGAGCCGCCGTTCGGACTCCGGTCCGTGTTCCAGGCCGTGCAGGAGTTCCCGCACGGCGGCCAGCGCAGTGCGGGCCTCCGCGGACACCTCCTCCAGCCGTCCCCGGTGGGCGAGTTCGACGAGCGCCGACGTCCGGTGCAGCACCGCGTCGCGCAGCCGGACGGCCAGCCGGTTCCGCTCGGCGCGGGCCGCGGTCCGCGCCTGCCACACGGAGTGGGAGAGGGCAAAGTCGTCACCGGGTCGTACGGCTGGCCGTGACCTCCGTCCTCACCGCCGCGCTGAGCTTCTTCTCGGCGGGGAGAGGCGGACCGATGACACCGAGGACGACGACCCCACCGACGGCCCCGCGGCCCCGCGGCGGACCGTGGGCGCGGCGGGCGACGTCCCGGCGGGCGGGGCCGGGGCGTGCCAGCCGTACGCGCGCGACGCCCGGCCGGGAATCCCCGGCCGGGCACCTGTGTGGACCGGGCGCGCCTCACCTTCCGGCGGTCGGCCCGGTCCGCTCAGCTGTGGGAGACGGTCAGCCCGTAGAAGGCGACACGCGCGCCCTTCGTGGTGCTGTCGGAGGACGACTGGTTGTACGAGCCCGCCTTGAAGTACTGCTTGTACGGGTCGAAGGACGACGGAATGGAGTAGTGCGTGGTGGTGCCGTTGACCGTCAGGTCGATCGTGTGGCCGCCGGAGACGCCGATCGTGTAGCTCCATGTCTTGCCGATCGACACATGGCCGACCGTGTGGGTCGTCTGGCCTCCGGACGGCGAGTTCTCCGTGCCGAGGACGATGTCCCCGTTCGAGTGGTAGTACAGCTCCAGCAGCGGCTTGGTGGAGCTGCCTCCGGTGCCGAGGTGGATCTGTCCGACGCACACGTTCTGTGTCACCGACACCACGCGCAGGGTCGCGCTCATCCGGTGGGTACCGCTCAGCGACCAGTTCGCCGCGCTGCCGCTGCGGTTCATCTCCCGCAGCTCGGAGCGGGCGTAGTTGGAGTTCGGTGTCGTGACGCCCTTCTCCGGCGCCCAGAACGTCATGGCACCGTCACGGGTGTCGGTGTAGAAGTACGAGTCCTGGAACCCGTTCGCCCCCTGGAGCCGGGAGGACGGGATCGTGGTGGGCGAGCCGGGCGAACCCACCGGCTCCTGGAGCTGCCAGACGGACAGGTCGAAATTGCCGCCGGGTGCCACGGACGGGTCCGCCAGGACTCCGGCGGTGGCGTTGCCGGTGCCGAGCAGGGCGAGAGTGCCGGCCATGCCCGCGGCGGCGGCTATCGCGAGAAGTTTGGAACGGATCATGTGGGGGGTCCTTCGACGATCGGAGCGATGAAGGGGCGGAGCGATGACGCGAGGGAGCGATCGAACTAGGTCTAGTCCAATAGGACGTCCCACTTGAGTAACACGACCCGGCTCGGCCGTCAACGGGCCCTGACACACACGGAGTTCACGCCCCTCCCGCCGACCGGCCGGCCGGTCACCCCCGGATCCCACCGGCCGAACACCAGGGACACCCGAGGGGGTCCGGGGCGAACGCACAGCGGCCCGCCCTCCCCGGGGGAGGACGGGCCGCGGTCGGTTCGTGCGGAGGGCGGACGGCGAACCGCTCGATCGCGACATCGGTCCGCTCCGGCGACGCCGTCGATCTCCTCGGAGGGGTCACGTTCGGCGTGAAGCCGGAGAACCCGGCCCGATCGCAGCGGGCCGGGTTCTCCATGCGGTGCGGATGGCGCGGTGACGCCTTCACTACCAGTCGCGGTGGTGGTCCTCGACGACGCGGAAGCTGCCCACGACGCCGTTCCTGACCTTCACACTCCCGTGGACACGGAAGGGCATGACACCGTTGCTTGTGCTCCACGGACCGACCGTGGCGACGGGCGAACCGTTGTCACAGGTGGCACCGCGGAAGACCTCGACGGTCTTGTGGCTGTCGTTGCGGACGTTGAAGCTACGCGAACCGAGACCGCTCACCACGGTGATGCAGCCCCAGCTCTGGGCGGAGTAGGAGCGCTCGTTGAAGTCGATGCGACCCTCGTAGTGGCCCCGGCCACCGCGGTCGCCGCCGCCTCCTCCTCCTTCGTTACCCTTCGACTGGCCGCTGTCGCCACCCATGGGAGCAACCTGCTTGACGACGGGGGCGGCCTCAGGAGCCGCGGAGGCCGAGGCGTAGGTGACGCCCGTGGCGACGAGGGCCGTAGCAGCCGCGACAGCGGCCGTCACGGCAATGTTGCGCGTGGTCATGTCACTTTCCCCTATCTCTGAGACGTCGGCCGCACCGGCCGACCTGCGAGAGAACGTACCGATAATCCCTTTATCCGGAATATCGGACACGCAGAAGTCCCGTGGCAGACACCCGTTTGGACCACCACACGCCGTTCACCCCCACCGGTCCGCCCAGGTGACACTTCGACAATCAGCGCTGCGGCAGCCGTAGTTGGCGCTTCCCGGCGACCCGGCCGAGAGGGGCGAGTCGAACAAGGCGGAACGTCGACACACACGGAACCCGAGCCGCCGGGTGCGGCCGGTTCCGCGGCGAGCACATGACGGCAACGCCCCCGGCCACCCAGAGGAGCGGCTCCCGCACGCCCGACGGCCACCACGGGCGCCACGGCGCCCGCGCTTCGAGCGCGGACCCAATTCCGCTTACTCGAAACCGAGTTGGCCAAATCCACTCATACCGGCCTCCGAGTCACTCCGCCCCTCACGACGTCCCCGCACCTCAGTCGCCCAATACACCAGCGCAGAGGCGAACGCGATCGGATCGTTGTACGTTTGGTGGTGCTGGTTCAGTTGTGCCGGCCGCGTGACCGCCGTCGACGGCCGAGCCAATCGCGCCCGTGTCCGCGGTCCGGCGTACCGGAAGGGGCTCCGCATGACATCGCAGCAGGCGCCGACCCATGGATCACGGCGAGCGCCGTCCCGCGGCCCGAAGGGCAGGAAGGCCCTGTGGCCCGTCCCGCTGCTGGCACTGTCACTGGCGACCGCGAGCCTGGGTGTGACGTACCCTTCGCACCCTTCGGCCGCGTCGCGATCGCCCGAGGCGGCAGCCGCGAGCTGTGTCGACAAGGTCTACTCGGCGATGACCGGGCCGCAACGCGTCGGCCAGTTGTTCATGGGCAGCATCACCGCCTCCAAACCGGATCAGGCGCGGATCCAGGTCCTGCGGCAGTACCACGTCGGGTCGGTCTTCCTGGCCGGACGCAGCAAGGCCGGCACGAAGGCGACCAAGTCCCTGGTCGACAGCCTGCAGGCGAAGGCCGACACGGTGTCGAAGCATCGTGTGGGCCTGATGGTGTCCACGGACCAGGAGGGCGGCCAGGTACAGGTGCTGTCCGGCCCCGGGTTCTCGACCATACCGAGCGGGCTGGTGCAGGGAAGCTGGTCGACCTCGAAGCTTCGTGCCGAGGCCGCCACATGGGCGAAGCAGCTCAAGGCGGCCGGTGTGAACCTGAACCTCGCGCCCGTCGCCGACGTCGTGCCGCTGAGCCTGGGCAGGAACAACGCGCCGATCGGCCGGTACGACCGCGAGTACGGCCATACGGCCGCGGCGGTGACGCCTCACACCAACGCGTTCGCCGCGGGTTTCGCCCAGTCCAACGTGCTGGCCACGCTGAAGCACTTCCCGGGACTCGGCAACGTGCGCGGCAACACCGACACCACGGCCAACGTGGTGGACACGGTGACCACGACCAAGAGTTCGAGCCTCACGCCGTTCAGCTCGGGGATCAAGGCGGGCGCGCCGTTCGTCATGATCTCCTCGGCCACGTACAGCAAGATCGACTCGAAGCACCGGGCGGCGTTCTCCTCCACGGTGATCCAGGGGCTGTTGCGCAAGACGATGGGCTTCAAGGGCGTGGTCGTCTCGGACGACCTCGGGAACGCGGTGGCGGTGAAGACCGTACCCCCGGCCGACCGGGCCCTGAACTTCCTCTCCGCGGGCGGAGACCTGGTGCTGGCCGGCGAGCCGAACCAGGTCCCGGCCATGACCAAGGCCGTGACGGCGCGGATGGCGCAGAGCTCGGCCTTCCGCACCCAGATGGACCAGAGCGTCCATCGCGTCCTGACCGCCAAGCAGAAGGTGGGCCTGCTGACCTGCGGTTGATCGCCCGATCGGGGTGGCGTCCCCAACTCCCGCCACCGGAGCGACGGATGAGGTCGTAGCCAGGTCGGTTCCCCACCGCTGACGCGGTGGGAACCGACCTGGCCGCGTTCACCCGACCTCTTCCTTCTTCGAGTTCAGTGCCTGCGCGACGGCGTCACGGACGCGCGCGTCCTCGCGCCGCGTGCGCCGGGCCCGGCCGCGGCGCACGAGGAGGAAGGCGCCGACCGCCGCGGTGGCCACCAGCACGACGAGCAGCAGCAGCGACCAGGGGACGGTCCAGGTGTCCGCGGTGGCCAGGACCGGCTTGAGCGACGTGGTGGAACCCGAGGCGTCGGTGAGCAGCGGGACGAGGTTCACGGTCGCCGTCAGCCGGACGCCGGGGGTCACGCCGTGCACGGGCACCTTGACCTTCCAGTGCTCGCCCGGCAGCAGCTCCGGAGGCGCGGGGACGGTGCCCGCGTCCGTCCGCCACCATCCGAAGGGACCCGTGGTGAAGACGGTCTGACGGGCCGACAGAATGGCGTTGCCGGTGTTGTGGATCGTGTACGTGACGGTGGCGTCGCCGGTGCCGAAGGGGTTGGCCGTCCCGGTGTAGTCCACGCTGAGGTCCTCGACGGCGAGACGCGGCTTCAGTTCACCGCTGACCCGGAGCTTGACCCGGATGCCGAGGCGCCGGTCCACGTTGATGCCCTGCGCGTCGTCGGACTGCCGCAGTGAGGTGAGGACGCCGCCCACGTAGTCACCGGGAGAGGCGTTGCCGGGCACGGCGATCTGGAACGGTACTTCGACGGACTTGCCGGGGCGGACCACCACGGTGGCGTGGTCGGCGTGGACCCAGCTGCCGACGGCGACCGACTTCTTGTCCTTGGTGACCAGGTCGAGTTGACCCGTGTCCGTGGTGAACCCGTCGGCGGCGTAGACCGCGAGGGTGAGCGGCGCCTTGCCGTGGTTGGCGACGACCATGGCGTCCTTGATCCGGCCACCGGGGTTGACCCCGTAGCTGAAGCTGGAGCGGTCGTCGCCGTACCCGTTCGCGGCCGTCCTGACCGTCCAGGTGACGTCGCCGTCGGCCGCCGCGGGGACGGCCCGCAGGCCGACGAGTGCGCAGGCCGTGAGCAGGGTCAGGGTGACGACGCGGACGAGTGCCGTGACCGTGGTCGTACGGCGCGATACGGGCGGGTGCATGTCGGGGATCTCCTGGGGAGGGGGGCGGGGCGGACACCGGGAAGGTGCCCACCCCGCCCGGTGGAACGGGTCGGATCAGCTGCTGAGCGCGGTGATCGTGAGGGTGGCGCGGTAGCCACCCTTCTCGACGCTGTCCGGGATCTTCAGATCCAGGTCGGCGCCGAGGCGGGCCTCGCCACGCGGGTGGCCCTGCTCGGCCGAACCGAGCGCACGCGAGAGGGCCAGGCCCTGACCGTGGTCGTCGTAGCCGGAGGCCACCGGGTCACCGGCCTTGGCACCCGCGCCGCCGTCGAGGACGAACGGCGTCCAGCCGAGGTTCGCGCCCGAGAACGTCTTGTCGGCGTCCCGGAAGTCGCCCACGTTGGCCGAGATGGACCAAGGGGCGAGCGAACGGCGGCTGTCGGAGACGAGCAGCGGGTTGATCTTGCCGGTCGCCGTGAAGTGGTCGCCGTCCTGCTCCTTGGCGGTGCCGAGGTCGACCAGGCCGTTGTAACCGTCGATCGTCCAGCCGAACTCGCCCGGGGCCGGGTTGGGCACGTTGACCTGGAGGTCCTGCTTGTCGCCGTGGAACGGGTGCACGGTGACCTTGTCGACCGTCGAGCCGACCGGCTGGTCGGCGGTGGTGTTGCTGCACGACAGGCCGTGCTCGACCTCGGAGTTCGGGGCCGCGCACGTACCGCTGCGCAGGTTCTCGACGACGAGCTTGTCGTTGCGCACCTGGACCTTGACGTAGGAGCGGACGTGCTCCTGGTTCTGGACCGAGTTGTACCAGTAGTTCTTCGGGTTCAGCGGGTCGGCGCCGTTGCCCGCACCGCTGGTGCCGCTGTTGTCCGGAGCGGTGATGTCGTAGTACTTCGAGCCCGAGGAGGAGTTGGCCGTCACATAGAGGACGCCACCGGGGCCGGGGTACACGTCGGCGGCGCCGGGCTGCTCGGCCGGGTCCGCCTTCTCACCGTTCTTGATCAGGTAGCTGCGGGAGTAGCTGTGGTCGTGACCCTGGAGCACCAGGTCGACGCCGAGCTTGGAGAAGGTGGTCGGGAAGTCCGTACGACGGGTCTTGTTGTCGCCGTCCTTGGCGTGGGACGCCGGGGAGTAGATCGAGTGGTGGTAGACGAGCACCTTCCACTTGGCCTCGGAGCCGTGCTTGTTGATGACGTCGGAGACGTAGTTGACGTGCGCCGCGTCGCCGCCGCCCCCGGTGGCCGGGTTGTAGCTGTTGCTGTTGAGGTCGATGAACAGCACATCCTTGTAGATGTACCAGTAGTCACCGCCCGAAGTGTTCGACGCCGGGTTGCCGTTGGAGTAGTACGACCCCGAGCGGTCGGTGTTCGGCGTGGTGAAGTGCTGCTCGTACGCCTTGCCGCCGACGTCGTGGTTGCCGATGGTGGCGGCCCACGGGTACTGGCGCAGCTTGTCGGGAGCGAGGAACGAGTTCCAGTTGGACTCGGTGTTCGCGGTCTCGACCTGGTCGCCGCCGGACACCAGGAGTTCGGCGTTCGGGTTGGCGGCCAGCGAGACGTCCAGGGTGTCCTGCCAGCCGGCCTGGTCCTTGGCGAGGTCGCCGGACGAGCCGATCTGCGGGTCGCCGTAGAACAGGAAGTCGTAGTTGCCTTCGAAGTCCTGCGTCTTGAAGGAGTACGCCGAGGACCAGTTGCCCTCGGTGCCGACCCGGTAGGAGTAGGCGGTGTTCTCCTTGAGGCCGGTGATCGTCGCGTGGCGGTTGAAGCCGCCGCTCGTCGCGATGTTCGCGCTGCCGGTCGCGTCGAAGGTCGCCGCGTCGGCCGGGAAGTCGCCGCCGGCGAGCTGCGCGGTCGGGACCATCTGGACCTTCTGCGCGGTGTCGGCGGAGGTGTACCAGGTGACCGTGCGCTGCGACTCGTTGGCGCCGACGCCCAGGACGATGCCGGTGACCGCGTCGGTGCCGGCGGCCGAGGCCGGGGATGTCGCCAGGCCGGAGCCGAGGGCCACGGTCAGGCCCAGGAACGCCGCGGCGGCCCCCCGGGCCATACGGCGCTGCGTGGGCTCGGAAGCCCGCGCGGAGTGGTTCGATCTCATTGCTGTGTTCCTTCTGTGCACGGGAGATGTGCATGGTGTGGAGATCGTCAAGCTCGCGGCCCAGGGTAAAGAAAAGGTAAATGCGATCTCCGGGTTGACTGAACAGCGCAGGATGTCTGGGCTGGTCTCACACAGCGGACACGCGTTGCACGAACCACAACAGACCCATCGCGGCGACGCCCGCGGAGATCGTCCCGGTGGTCCAGACACCGGTCCTCGGCGCCTGTCGGCGGATCAGGATCAGCAGCGGGAAGACCAGGCCGATGATGGCCAACTGCACTGCCTCGATACCGATGTTGAACACCAGCAGCGACCACAGAAGGGTCCACGACCACGCGTCGTGGATGCCCAGGGCACCCGCGAATCCCAGCCCGTGCACGAGACCGAAGCAGAACACGACGCCCAACCGGGTCCAGCCCGCGCGGTCCAGGCCGAAGTGACCTTCTCCCGCCGCCCCGAGGTCGGCCGCCGCGCCGCCGCGCCGCCACACCCGCCACAGGTACCAGCCCGCGACCACCGCGATGGACAGGGCGATGACCGGCTCCACCACCGCCGGAGGCACGTCCACCACGCCGAGGGCGGCGAGCAGGAACGTCACCGAGTGCGCCAGCGTGAAACTCGTGGCGGCGAGGACGACCTCGCGGGGGCGCCGCGAACCGGCGATCAGCGCCAGCAGGAAGAGGATGTGGTCGATGCCGGTCAACAGGTGCTCCGCGCCCAGGCGGAAGAACTCCCAGAACCGCTCGTACCACGCCTGACCGATCGAGAAGGAGGGGTGCTCCCCGTCGAGCGCCGCGCTCCCCGAACGGCCGCCGACCTCGTAGGTCACGATCGTCTTGGCGTCACGGACGTAGTGCTCCCCGTCCGGGAACAGTGTGCTGCGTACGACGTGGTCGGCACTCTCCGCCGGGCACGACCAGTCGAGCACCAGCCCCGCGTACGGGACGCCCTCATGACGGCCGATCGTGAAGTCACCCGCGCGTGTGGCCCGGCAGGCCGTCCCGCCCGAGGTGACCGAGAACCGGTCCGTCACGTACTTCACGGCCGGGCGCGTGTGAGCGCGCAGGGCCGCGGCCTGCTCGGCGGCGTCTCCCGCGTCGAACGCGGCGGTGCCGGAACGGAACAGCGGATCGTCGTGCTCGGAGTCCGCGGCGGACACGACGAAGAGGTCGTACTCGACGTCCACGGCTGTCCGCAGGCGGCCGCCGTCCCCTTCGGTGACATGGACGTACACGGTCGAGCTGAATCCGTGGGCGACGGCCGGGCCGCCGACGCACAGGAGAGTGATCACCGCTGCGGCAAGGGCGAGGAGGGCGCGGCGGAACAGTCGTGACATGGTGCTCCTTCAGGTTTCCCGTGCACCGTCCATGTCATCGGTGAACTCGCGCCGCCCCGTCGGCGAACCCCACAAGAACAACCGCGCGATCGGGGCTTCCCGGGCCGGAACCCTCGCCCCGGGATAGCAGGATGGGGGCGTTCCGCTCGCCACCACCCGAAGGACGATCACCTTGCGCCCCCCGCTCAGCGCCCTGGCCGCACTGGCCGCGGTCGCCGCGCTGGTCACCGGATGCGGTGCCGGCGACGACTGGTCAGGTCCGCATCCCAGGCCCACCGCCGTAGGTGCCCTGGGTGCCGGATTCGTCGACCCCGCCCGACGGCCCCAGCCCGAGGCGACCACCACGCCACGGCCCGGCTCCTGGAACGGCGTGCACCCGCCGAAGGACTACCGGGTCGTGCTGCTCACTTCCGGTCACGACCGCCCCACCAGGACGCTCGTCACCGCGGTCAAGGCCTGGGCCGGGGCCGAACACGTCTCGCTGCGCACCATCACCGCCTCGGACCCCTCCGCTCTCGTCCCGAGTGTCACCAAGGCCCTCGGCATGCGGCCGGACCTCGTCATCAGCGCGGGCAACGATCTGATCGACCCCCTCGCGATGGTCACCCCGAACCATCTCGCGCAGCAGTTCCTCGTCGTGGGCGCCGAGTTGGCCGAGCCCACCGGGAACGTGACCGCCGTCGACTGGTCGGGCGCGTCCTTCCGGGGCGAGGGCCTCGGCATGTCGTCGACCTACGACGCGCGTACATTCACGGACCGGCGCTGCGCGGCCGCCGTCAGGGCCGGTGTGGCGGCCGTGCTCCACGACCTGACGGGGATCGTGCTCTGGCTCGACCAGGTGTAGCGGTCTCGTCCTGAGTCTGCCCCGGCGGCGCCCGCGCCCGGCCCCACCGACGCCCGGCGGAGCGGGGTACGAGGTGGTCCCACGACCAGGGCCCCCGTTCCCTGAACGGGGGCCCTTACGAGCGGTTCCCCTCTCGGTCGTACGGTCGGTGCGGCCATTGCTTCCGTACGGCGGGGAAGGCCAGGTGCGCCGGTCCGGCGCCGACCGCCGCCTGTCGCGCCTGTCGCGGTGGACGCGGTGCTCGCGCCGCACGTCATCGCCGGTGCAGACTCGCCACCAGCGCTGCCCCGCGGCTCCGGATCCGGTGCGGGGAAGGGATGTCGGGGTTGGGCGTCGAGGGGTTGGGATCGGGCAGTTCCCGAGCTGCCGGGTGCCGGCTCGTCGACGGGTGCGCGAGCGCGGCGGGAGGAATCACCCTGTCCTCCCGGTCCGTCGCCGAGCCGCTCTCCAGGACATACGGCGCCGACGGCAGTTCGGCCTTCCGCGCCGTGCCGGTGATGATCCGTGCCGGTCGGCCGTTCCCCTTGACCCGGGCGACCGTACCCGTCATACGCCCGTTCCCGGCCGGGAGTGCGAGGGCGTCCTTGCGCTCCTGAATGTGCTGGAACCGGCGGAAGATTTCCGCCGCGTGCGAGAAGTCGGCCGTGGACCCCGCATCGAGACGGCTTTTCGCGGCCAGAAGGTCGCCGTAAACGGCGCTGTAGGCACTGCACAGTTTGATGGCTTCGTCAGCGCGATCGCTCAGCCCGCTGGCGTGCGGGGCGACGATCACGAGTGCGGCGAATCCCGACAGCGCGGAGACGACCACCTGGGCGCCGAACTGCGAGGATTCGGCGACCGCGGGCCAGACGAGCAGTCCCGCGGTGAGGCTGAGCCCGGCCGAGGCGAGGGTGTACATCCGAACCCTCCGCACCAACCTGGCGGCTTCCCTCGGCATGCGGCCGGCCCAGTATCCCGCGTCCTCGGCGCTTTCCTCGAGGAGCCGCAGCATCACTTCGTCAGCCGAGTTCTTCGGCTGTCTGAATACCTTGGACAGTAGTTTCATAGCGCTCTCACGATTGATGGACAATGCATCGACAGTGATAGCACCAGATCCCGACCCGGGACTTCGACGCGCATATGGTCTGCTAAACAATCATCCTATGTGGCGATTCCGAGCTGCGAATGAGGGTGTACGCGAGGCCGGCGAAGGCAGGCCGGAGAGTCGTGATGCCCGGGTCCGGGCGTAGCGACACGCGGAACGGCCGAAGAACACTTAGTATGGCGTAACAGGTTTAACCGGGCGCAGGGCTTCCCGCGGGTTCAGGCCTCCACACGGGACGCCCCCGGGACCCGCACCACATGCCGGAGACTCCGGCCCGATTGCAGCGGGCCGGAGTCTCCATATGGTGCGGACGTTGCCCGTGAGGACTAGTCGCGACCGCCACCGCCGAAGTCGCCGCCGCCGAAGCCGCCACCGTCGCCACCACGGTCGCCGCCGCCGAAGCCGCCGCCGTAGCCACCGTGGTGGTCCTCGACGACGCGGAAGCTGCCCACGACGCCGTCCCTGACCTTCACGCCACCGTGGACGCGGAAGGGCACGACACCGTTGCTGGTGCTCCACGGGCCGACCGTGGCAAGCGGCGAACCGTTGTCACAGGTCGCGCCACGGAAGACCTCGACGGTCTTGTGGCTGTCGTTGCGGACGTTGAAGCTACGGGAACCGAGACCGCTGACCACGGTGATGCAGCCCCAGCTCTGGGCGGAGTAGGAGCGCTCGTTGAAGTCGATGCGACCCTCGTAGTGGCGGCGGCCACCGCGGTCGCCGCCGCCTCCTCCTCCTTCGTTACCCTTCGACTGGCCGCTGTCGCCACCCATGGGGGCAACCTGCTGAACGGCGGGAGCGGCCTCAGGAGCCGCGGCCGAGGCGTAGGTGACGCCCGTGGCGACGAGGGCCGCAGCGGCCGCAACGGTGGCAGTCACCGCAATGTTGCGCGTGGTCATGTCGCTTTTCCCTATCTCTGAGACGTCGGCCGCACCGGCCGATCTGTGAGTGAACGTACCGATAATCCCTTTATCTGCAATATCGGACACGCAGGAGTTCGTCGACAGACACCCGAATGGACGCATGGGCGCACGGGCCCCGGCCCGTCGACGCCCAGAACGCACCTGTTGAGCGCCCAAAGGCCCTTCCGCCGTGGGTATTTGACGCTTCACGGGGGAGGTGGGCCGACGGCACCTGGAACCGGCCGCCGCGGCGGGCCCCGTGCCGCGGGCCGGGCGGCGGACCGGCCGCCGCGACCGGCCTTCACCCGACCGGGCTACCCAAGACCGCCGGCACGGTATCGACGGCCCGCCGCGTCCCAAGGCCGAGCACCAGGTACCTGTTGTCACCGGTAGGGCCACCGGGAAACTCCCCCATGGTGCGGCCCGGCGAGGTGCCCGGGGCGTACCTGTGCGGGCGTCGGACGACGGGGGGGCGCACAGGTGCGCCGGCGCGGCACGGATCGGTGGGTCAGCCCGGTTTGCGGCACAGGAGGGCCGCGGGGCCCGGGTCGGCGCCCAGCCGAGTGGTGAAGGCGATCCCGGCGGCGTACTCGTCGTCGGCGCACTGGCCCTTGTGGTCGCCGTAGGCGAAGTCACCTCCGGCGGCGTCGGCGGGCCGGTTGTCGGACCGGTCGAACCACACCGTTCGCCCGGCGCCCCCCAAGGGGATGCGGGCGGGGACGCACAGGGCCGCCGAGGTCCGGCCGCCGCGACGGCTGTAGCCGATGAGGAAGTTCGCCTCGGGGCACTGGAACTTGGTGTATCCGGAGGCCCAGTCGCCGCCGGCGGGAACGTAGCGCTCGTCGGTGACGACCGTCTGGGTGTTGCCCGCGGCCCGCAGGTCGCCGGTGGTGACATCGGTGCACAGTCCGCGACCGCCGCTGTGGCCGAGCCCGGTCAGCCGCTCGCCGTCCGGGCAGGCGGCCTTGTAGGCGCCCGGGTCCCAGTCACCACCGGCGCGCACCCGGAGCGACTGCACGTAGTCGCCGTGGTCGGTGGCGAGCATGTGCCAGCCGGGAACCGTGGCGACGGGTCCGGTGCGCGACGGGGACGTCATGAGCCGGTTCCACGCGGCGCCGCGCCAGTCGGCCTGGTCGAGGATGCCGTACCGGTTGCCCGCGGTGTCGTAGCGCAGCAGGGACCAGTCGTCGTGCCCCTCCCACCCGACGAGCGGCCAGTAGGCGAAGTCGGTGTCGTGGTCGGCGAAGTAGTCGGTGATGTTGCCGAACCACGTCCGGGCGGCGGCGCCGGTCTCACCCGCTCCGATACCGAACTCGCTGACCCAGACAGGTGCGGTGAAGTGCTGGTTCCCCTGCTCCGCGACGAAGAGGGCCTCGTCGTCGAGGGTTTGGTACAGCTGGTCGCGGGTGAGGTCCTGGTAGCGGGCGTCATGGGTCTCGCCGATCCCGGTGGCACCACTGTGGTGGGGGCCGGTGTATCCGTAGAAGTGGGCGGAGTACACCAGCTTGTGAGCGGCGACGAGGGTGTGCGAGAGCGTGCGTGCCGGGGCGAGGGTGGGACGGTCGTGCGGCAGTCCGTCGACCGGCAGGCCGGTCCAGTTGATCCCCTCGATGACGATGAGCAGGTCGGGATCGGCCTCGGTCAGGATGCGGTCCGCGGCGAGTTGCGCCGCCGCGTACCAGTCGTGGGCGTCGCCCTGGCCCCAGTTGGGGTCGTCCAGCACGTCACGGCGTACCTCGTTGTAGAGGTCGGCGCCCACCACACCGGGGTCCCCGGCGTAACGGCGGGCCATGAAGACCCAGTCGTCCGCCCACTGCTGGGTGGACTGGCCGCTGTTCCACCGTTCGTTGCCGTCGATGCCGCAGCACCAACGGGAGGTGTTGGTGTGGTTGTTGAGGATGACCGCGAAGCCGTCCCCGGTGAGGGCGGCGACGACGGCGTCGTAGACCTGGAGGGGTGTCCTGCCGCGCAGTTGCGGGTTGGCCGTGACGGCGACGTCCGGCACGGGCGTCGTCCCATGGATCATCTCGTTGGAGAACGGCAGCCGGACGCTGTTGATGCCGAGCCGGTGGAAGTCGCCGAGAAGCTGGGGCAGGGGGACACGGTCCAGGCCGAGCGGGATGCCGTAGGAGTTCTGGCCGGCGTGGTGGTCGGCCGGGTCGGCGGTGCTGCCGCTGCCGGTCCAGGAGCCCTGCGCGCCGTCCCAGTTGGCCGACTTGAGCCGGAAGCGGTTGCCCGCGGCGTCGACGATGTACCGCCCGCGGGTGGACAGCGGCGGTTGCCATGTGGCGGCCGCGTGGGCGACGGCGGGGACCGTCGGTTCGCCCGCTGGTTCCGCGGTGGCGGCGACGGCCCCCGGCGCCGTGGCCAGCAGCAGGAGGGCCGCGGCCGCTAATGTCAGGTACTTGCCAAGTCTGTGGGTTGTCACGGGACCTCCGCGAGTGGGGGTTGGTGCACGGACGGTGGGGTGTGCGCGTCGGATGTCACCTCGGGGGTACGGGGCCCGGCGACATGTTCCTGGACCGGGGGCGAGGGCCGGAACACCGGTTGCGGCGACGGGACTTCACCCTTACCGCTGATCGCAGGTACGGGCCCGAGCGTAGCGGGAAGGCAGTGCCCCCGGGGACGGTTCGGGCCGCGCGTGAAGGCGTGCGCGGAAGGGTGTGCCCCCACGGGTGCGGGTCGCCTCCCGCGAGAGATCGGCGACAACGTCCGGAAGCGCCGTAAGGCCATCCGCCAGGGTGCGGCACGAAGTGCTGGTGCCCGAACACCGTTTCGGGGCTTGCCAGTTGTTCATGTGGCGGAGGGCTCCGCGGCCCTTGCCTGGTTGGGCATGCACACGCCATCATTACCGCCGGGTATCTACTCGCATAGACACCCGCTTCTCCTCATTTCTCCCGCTTCACCTGCTTCGCCAGCTCCACCAGCTCCACTGACAGCGACCATCCGTCCCCCGCTACCTGGAGGATCGCCCCAGTGAGACCCCGTCAATCCCGTCGGCGCGGCACCGTCGCCACCCTCGTGGGATCCCTGCTCGTCCTGTCCGCCGGCCAGACCGCCGGCGCCTTGCAGGCGACCGCGGCCGCCCCCGCTCCCTCCACCGCGGCCTCGGTCGACGCGACACAGGACCAGGCCGCCCGCTCGATCGCCCGCTCCCTCGCCGACTCCGCCTGGCGCGCCCGCGTGCAGCACGCCGCCCTCACCTCCGACGAGGTGCCCGTCACGGCCCTCGCCGGGCGGGCGGGCGGTGGCCTGAAGGCCACGCTGGCCGCGGCCGACCGCCGGATCGCCACCGCCAAGGGCCTGGACACGAAGGTCGGTCCGCTGCTCCGGCTGCGCCTCGGGTCCGACAGCATGCGCGGTGCCCTGACCTCCGGCACGGCGCCGTGGGTCGCCCCGGCCACCTCCGACGACGCCGCCACCACCGTCGTCGCCTACGACAGCCACGGCCGGGCGCACACCCTCGACGCCCGCCACACCCCTTCCCACCCCGTGTACGTCGTCGACATCGACGGCTCCAAGGCACTGGCCGCCGGCCTGGACGTCCTCGACGAGCAGTTCCGTCGGTACGGCCTCAACTCCCCCACCCCGACCGCGGCATCGCAGGCGGACGGGACCAAGCGGGCGCGGGCGGCCGGCGCGGGCTTCTGGACCAGCCGTATCACCGCGGTGGAGCTCTCGGACGACGAGGAGCCCTGGGTGAAGGGCGACGCCGAGATCTACACGCTCGTCACCGGCTTCGGACAGGACGGGCAGGTGCGGGTCGACCCCGTCGACATGCCGTACCTCGACAACGACGGCACCGTCTACCGGCCCAACCAGATCCTCGTCAACTGGTCCAACTACAAGTACGACCTGGCCGACGCCGTGATGATGGAGGAGGACGGCAGCACCAACTACCGCGACCTCGCCAAGGCCATCGCCACGGCCCTGCTGACCATCACGGACCAGGGCACCTACGTTCCCCTGGTGAACGCGGTGCTGGACGCCATCCCGGACGACTGGTGGACCGACGACCCCGACTACGTCGACTCCTGGTACACCCTCGCCCAGAGTGACAACGGCACCCGCTACGGCGCGCGAGGCAACGGCTGGATGACCGTGGAGCCGTACTTCGTGCAGGAGTTCTGAGTCGGCACGAACGGAAGGAGCCGTGCCCGGGGACTCCCCGGGCACGGCTCGGCCGCGATACGCCGTCCCTCACCACGCGGTGACCGGACGACGGATCCCGGCGGGGATCAGCGGCCGGTCTTCTTCAGGAAGACGGGGTTGGTGAGGGCGGCCATCGGGCCGAACATGAGCGCGGCGCCCATGGTGTTGCCCTGACCGGGCGTGCCGTCCGCCATGGGGTGGCGGACCTCGGCGCGGACGTACGCGGCGAGCGACGCGGTCGTCCGCCAGGTGACGGTGCCCTCGCCGGAGGCACCCACCGACTCCTGGTGCATCTGACCCTCGTCGGTGATGAAACGGACCGTGCCGTTGGGCACGCCCTTCACGTCGAGACGGACGTCCACGGGCGCGTCGGCGGACACCTTGAGGGTCTCGCCGATGCCGGCCTGCCTGGCGTCACCGGAGACGGTGAAGGTCAGCTGGACGGCGGAGGTCTCCGCGATGTAGCTGCGGCCCGCGCGAATGCCGTCCATGATCGAGTCGGTGGCCAGGTCGTCGGCGAGGACGACGTTGTGCGGCATACCGATGACCTGCGGCTCGCTGTGCGCGTCGCTGTTACCCATGGCCGGGACCCAGCGTCCACCACTGCGGACCGCCTCACCGATCTTCTGGTCCCAGGTGCTGATGGCGTGCTCGTCGTCGTACGTCCACGGGCCGGTCCACACCTCGGTGGCGTCCGTATCCTCGAAGCCGAACTTCCACTGGCTCGCGACATACGCGCAGTACATGTGCGCGGGCACCACGATGCCGCCGCTGCGGCGCACCTGGCGGGCGAAGCGCGGGAACGCGTCGTCGCGGTTGCGGTAACGCCAGTCGATCCACTCGCCGGGCTCCAGGCCGAGGGCCAGCCAGTGGCCGTTGCGGGTGGTGACCTCCTCACCGGTGATGATGAGCAGCTCGGAGTCGGCGTACTGGCCCCAGACACCGTGCGAGGACGAGGTGTTGTGGTCGGTGGAGACCATGAAGTCGAGCCCCGCGGCGCGCGCGCCGGCGGCCACCTCGGCGGGCTGGCGCTTACCGTCGGAGTGCACGGTGTGCAGATGGCAGTCGCCCCGGTACCAGGCGCGGCCACGGCCCTTGGCACGCCGCGGCGGGAAGTTCCTGACGGCGGCCGGGCCGGGCTCGCCGTAGGTCAGGGTCACCTGCACGCGGTAGTTCAGACCCTGGGGCGCGACCTGGTACGGGCCGAGGACGATGTGCCAGGTGCCGCGGCCGACGGGGCCGGGCAGGTAGCCCGGGGTGGCCTCGCTGTTGCTGATCTCGAACGAGGTGCGGAAGCCGCCGGACCAGCCGCGGAAGCCGCGGCCGCCCAGCTCGATGCCGCGTTCGTCGAAGACGCCGATGTCGCAGGAGTTGCCGGGCGTGCCGGACGGGACAGCCGGCTTGTCGTAGGAGTACGACACGGCGATCTTCTGCACGCCACGCGGAACCTCGACCGGGAGGTACACGAAGTCGGCGACACCGGTGGGCAGCAGCCCGGTGATGACACGGGTCTCCTCACCGGTCTTCGGCGGCGCGCCCGCGGTCGTGCTGTCGGCCGCCTCCGCGAACGAGACCGGGGCGAGGGTGATGGCCGCGGCGCCCGCGACACCAGCGGCCAGCAGCCGACGACGGCCCAGCGAGCCGTTCGCCTCGCCGTCGCCTCCCGCCTCGGGCTCGAAGATGTTCACGTGGCTTTCGCAGTGTCCGTCACGGCACATGTATGTGTCCTCAGCAATGTCTTCGTGGTGGGTACATGGGATGCCCTGGACTCTCATACGCCTCGGTGAACGACACATGAGTCCCGGATGGCCCGGTTGGCAACTGCCCGTGGCGTACTCCTCCGCGTTGCCGCAGGTCAGGACCATTGGCGGAACCAGTGCCCGGGGACGGGTACACGGACATCCGACGCATCCGGCGCATCCGGCGCGTCGCCCTGTCACGGACCGGACCGCCGTCCTGTCCGTGCACACGATCGCGGCACCCGCCCCGCGCGTCATCGACCAGCGCGTGGGCGGGTGCCGCGACCTTCACCCTCGGACGTGTGCCGTGTGCCGGCTCACCCCGCCGGCTGCACAGCGGGCGGGGCCGCGTCGGGGGACGTCCCCCACGCGGACGGTTCGGCGCCGACCGTGAAGGAGAGCGACCGCAGGTGCCGGAGCGACTCGGTCGTCAGATACGTACGGCCGTAGGGGGAGCCGTCCACCCGCGCCGACCGGATGTAGCGGTCGCGGTCCGAACTGCCCGGCGCGCTCACGGTCAGCGTGCCGCGCGGGTAGTAGCGCCGGTCGAGCGCCAGGTCGACCCGCTCGAAGACCGGCGTCGACAGGCCCCAGGTGTCGTAACCGGGCTGCACCGGGTAGATCCCGATGGACGAGAGCACGTTCCACGCGGACATCGTGCCGAGGTCGTCGTTGCCGGTCATGCCGGTCGGCGCGTCCGTGAACAGCGTCAGCGCGGCGTGCACCACGTCGGTCGTCTTCCAGGGCTGTCCCGTCGACAGATACGTGTACGGGGCGATGAGGTCGGGCTCGTTCTGCGGGTTGTACTTGTCCGCGTTGTAGTAGTCGTACGGGCCATTGACCCACACCTCGCGGGCCGTCTTCGCCGGGTCCTTCACCAACTGGTCGTACGCGAAGAACGAGTCGAGGCGGTCGTTGGCCGCCCGCGTGCCGCCGATCAGGTCGACCATGCCGGGCAGGTCCTGCGGCACGAGCCACTGGTACTGCCAGGCCGTACCTTCGTGGAAGCCCTCGCTCAGGGCCGGGTCCGCCGGTCCGGTGAAGGCGCCGGAGGCGTCCCGCGCCCGGAAGAAACCGGTCGAGGCGTCGAAGATCTTCCGGTAGTTGCGGGACCGTGCGGCATAGCGTGCCGCGTCCGCGTCATGGCCCAGATCCCGTGCCATCGCGCCGAGCATGGCGTCGGACAGCGCGTACTCCAGGGTGGCGGAGGCTCCGTGGTCGTAGTCCGAGTCGCCGGGCTTCGCGTGCGGGCGGTCCTTGACGTAGGGCGCGAACCCGTTCGCGAGGTACTCCTTGTTGGCCTCGCGGCCCACCGCGGGCGAGTCGGCCGGCGGCACCCCGTCGTCGTTCTTCTTCAGGGCGCGGTAGGCCCGCTCCTCGTAGCCGCCGGCGCCCTTGAGCAGGCCCTGTTGGTAGGCGTTGGTCAGGAACGGGGTGACCGGGTCGCCGGTCATGATGTTCGTCTCGACCGTGCCGTAGCCCCACTTGGGCAGCCAGCCGCTGTCCTCGTCGATCTTGATGACGGAGATCGCCATGTCCCGGGCCTCACGCGGCGCGAGCAGGGAGAGCAGCTGTGACTGGGTGCGATAGGTGTCCCACAGGGACCAGTTCTGGTAGTAGGTGAAGCCCTGCGCGCGGTGGATCCGCTGGTCCCAGCCGGTGTAACGGCCGTCGGCGTCGCTGCCGATGTTGGGTGCGAGGAAGGACCGGTAGAGCGACGAGTAGAACGTGCGGCGCAGGGTGTCGCCGCCGCCCTGGGCCCGTACGGTGCCCAGCCGG
Source organism: Streptomyces sp. RPA4-2 (assembly GCF_012273515.2). NCBI lineage: Bacteria > Bacillati > Actinomycetota > Actinomycetes > Kitasatosporales > Streptomycetaceae > Streptomyces > Streptomyces sp. RPA4-2. The sequence continues at coordinate 7,939,992 of NZ_CP050975.2, read as the reverse complement.
GCTTCCCACGCGCGGTGCGCCGCACGCCGCACGGAGTCGAACGAACGGCCTCCCTCGGAACGGAGGTTGAGGGCGGCGCCGCGCGCGTCCACGTACGAGAGCGCGGTGGTCGCCTCGACCGTCCGGTCCTTGGTCGTGTCGAAGCGGACGAAGGCGCCGCCCCGTCCCGTGCTCACCGACTCCTTGGAACCCTCGGTGACGGTGTCGCCGTTCCAGGTGCCCGAGGTGGTGAACGGACGGTCGAAACGGGTGACCGTGTAGACGGTGTAGGGCTTGGTGTCCTGGCAGAAGCCGCTGCCGGTGATGGCGGTGCGCACCGTGCGGCTGTCGAGGATCTCGACCTTGGTGGAGATCGTCCTGTGCAGTGACTGCCCCGCGTTGAGCAGGACGTTGGCCTTGTCCGTGGCCGGGAAGGTGTATCGCTGCACACCGGTCCGGGCGGTCGCGGTGAGTTCGGCCTCGATGCCGGTCTTCAGACCGACCTGATAGGAGCCGGGGGCGGCCCGCTCGCTGTCATGACTGAACTCCGCCTCGTACTTGGCGTAGTCCGTCTCGGTGACGTCACCCGTGGTCGGCAGCACGGGCAGGTCGCCGCCCAGGCCGCAGCCGACGCCCGAGAGATGGACGAGGGAGAAGCCCCGGATGTGGTTCTGGGAGTAGTCGTAGCCGGTGTTGTGGCCGGTGTCCGGCGAGAACTGCACCATGCCGAAGGGCACGGCGGCGCCGGGGTAGGTATTGCCCTCGTTCTCCGTTCCGATGAACGGATTGACCAGATCGGTGAGCGGGGAGCTCGGCGGGACGGCCGCCCGGGCCGCCGGAACCGCCAGGGAGCTGCCGAGGAGCATGGCGGTCGCCACCGCCATCCCCGCGCCGCGCAGCCGTTGAGTCCATCTCATGGGCGGGAACGCCTCCTCAAAGCCTGGACAACGTTGTCAAAGCATGGAGCGCGATCATTCTTCGTCGTGTACACGTAATCGTCAAGGGCGCCGGACCGGCGGGCAGTTCGGGTGTCGCGACGCCAACCGGGGTATCGCCATGTGCCGTTGCCCGCCGGTTCCGCCGTCCATGCGTCGCACGACCGGTCACGGCGCCGGAGTGTTCAGCCCGTTCCCTCCAGCCAGTTCTCCGAGATCGCCAGAGCCACCGCCATGATGCTCAGTTGCGGATTGACCTCGGGGCAGCCGGGCAGGACCGAGCCGTCCACGACGAGGATCCCGTGGGCGCCGCGGAGCCGGCCCTCGGGGTCCACGGGAGCGCGCTGCGGGTCGTCGCCCGCGGCGGCCGTGCCGGTCGGGTGGAACGCCGAGAGATGCAGGTTCCGCGCGGTCACCCGCGTGAGCAGTTCGTCGAGTTCGGCCAGCGAGCGGGCGCGCGGTGCGGAGGGGACGCCGGTGAGGACCTCCTCGGCGCCGGCGGCGAAGAGCAGCCGGCCCATGGCGCGTACGGCCGTCATCAGCCGCGCCCCGTCACGGGGGTCCAGGTCGTAGCGGACGAGGGTACGGTCCCGGCCCCGGACCCACCCGGAGGGGCGGTCCGCGATCATGGCGCCGAGGGTCGCGAGGCGCTCCGCGTCCTCCAGTTCGCGCCGCAGCTCGCGTCCGAGACCGGGGAGGACGAAACTTCCCATGCCGGGCGGGCTCGCGGTCGCCTCGATGAGGATGCCCTGGTCGTGCAGTTCCTCGATTCCGGCACTCTGCAGGACGCCCCGCCAGGCGGTGACCGGCTCGGCGAAGCGTCCCGCGACGCTGGTGGCCGGGTGCACGCTGAGGTTGCGGCCGAGCCGCGGGTGTCCGCCGAGTCCGGAGCGGCGCAGCAGCGGTGGGGTCCCCAGCGCGCCGGCCGCGGTCACGACGAGCGGGCTGAGGATCTCCAGTTCGCTGCCGTCCGGCCGCCGCGCCCGTACGCCGGCCGCGCGCGGGATTCCCGGCCCGTCGGCGTCGAGGAGGATACGCCGGACCCGCGCACCGGTGACGATGCGGGCTCCAGCGGCGCAGGCGGCGGGCAGGACGGAGAGCTGTACGCTCTGCTTGGCGCCGGTGGGGCAACCGACCACGCATTGGCACGAGCCCTTGCAGCCGGGGGCGTTGCGCCGCAGCGGACCGGCCCGCCAGCCGAGCCGTTCGGCGCCGGCGAGCGCCAGCAGGCCGTTGTTCCCCAGTACGTCGAGGGGTTGGGTGGCCACGCGGAGGGTGCGCTCGATCTCGTCGAGGCGGGTTCCGAGGCCCTCCGCGAGACCGAATCCGTACACACGGCGCCACCGGGCCAGCACATGCTCCGGAGTCCGGTAGCAGGTACCGGAGTTGACGACGGTGGTGCCGCCCACCGCACGGCCGACCGGCAGCAGGAGGGGTGGGTTGCCCAGCGCCGCGATGGCACCGCCGTCACGGTACAGCTCGGTGAAACGGTCGAGCGGCGCCCGGCGTCCGAAGGATGCCGTCGAGTGGTGCTCGCCCTCCTCCAGGACGACGACGCTCATCCCGGCGCGCGCGAACGTCCGGGCGGCCACGGCGCCGCCCGCTCCGGACCCGATGACCACCACGTCGGCGGTGGAGCGCGCGGGCCAGGCGTGCGCAGGAGTGCAGTCGAGGGGCGGGTCCTGCGGAGCGGACACGGGAGCCGGCACGGCCGGCCTGCGTTCGGTGCCCGCGGCCAGCAGGACCGGCACCTTCAGGACGTCGAGCAGGGGCACGAGACGCGGGTGTGCGCCGAGCGACCGCAGCACACTCTCGCGTTCGTCGGGGCCGAGTACGGCCAGCCGCCTGCCGGTGCGCAGCAGGGCGTACGTCTCCACGGCCGCGACGGCGGTGTGCACCCCTGCCCTGGCCGGGCGGGGCAGCGCGGCGAGCACCGTGTCGAGGCGGCGCGGCACGCGGGCGGGCCAGTCCTGCTCGCCGTCGTCGGCGAGCAGCGCGGCGATGAGTCCCTCGGCGGTCATCGCTCGCCCGCCTCGGCGTGCGCGGTGCCGTCCAGCACCCAGGACCGCTCGGGGCGCCAGCGGCCCCACCAGCGTTCCAGTACGACACGGGCGTCGGCGGACTCACTGTTGCGGCACACCGCGCGGGCGCCGTCCGGGTCGCGGTACTCCAGGGTGAGGGTCCGCTCGGCGGGCTGTTCGACCTCGACCCGGATGCGGCGCAGCGCGGTGCGGCCGGTCACCGTCCATCGCGGCAGCCCGAATCCGGCGCGGAACCGTCCTAGGCCCAGCCAGCCGATGGCGGACCGCTCCGCCCGCCGTGGCCAGGTCCGGTCTCCCCGGCGCAGGCGCAGGAAGACGAGCGGGGGAAGCCGTCGCAGACCGGGCCTGGTGGACACGGCCGCGACGATCTCCAGGACGTCGCCGCCGCCCAGATCCGCGTGCAGCCAGGTCCACCGGTGCGCGTTGCCGTGCCCGTAGATGCGGGCCGAGGCGCCGGGTGCGCCGCGCAGGGTCAAGGTGTCCTGCCCGTACGAGAACACGCCGTCGTACGTGGCCCGCGCGGCCGGCAGCATCTGGGCGGCGGGGAGCAGCGGCCGGCGCCAGGACCAGCGCGGAAAGGTGAACAGGCTCGCCCCCTGAGGGCGTTCGGTGATCTTCCAGCGGAAGTCGTCGGCGCTTCCCTCCAGTTGTCCGGGGGCGGCGGTGACGGAACCACCCTCGAATCCGTCCGTCGGCCAGGTCCAGGGGACGGGCCCGAAGCGGGCGTGCCGCACCTCTCCCTCGCGGGGGAACGCCGCGACCCATCCGTGGGCGAACGCCTCCGAGCCGTCGGCGGGCGCGGTCACCTCGTGGTGCAGCCACACTCCGGTGCCGCTCGCCGGGTCGGTCAGCGTGGTGTACCAGACCTCGGTGCGGCCCGGTGTGCCGTTCCAGCGCGGTGCGAAGTGCTCGGCGTGGTCCTCGCGGCGGGGAAAGCGGAAGCTGAGGACGAACGGTGCCAGACCGGTCGTGAGGGGGAACCGCAGGACGCCTTCGCCGACCCGCGCGCCGTCCTCGTACAGCGTGACCGGCAGGACGGTCATCGACGCGACCGGGCGGCGTGCCGTGACGGACTTCCAGCCGTCCAGTACCAGGGTGCGGCCGTCGGCGGTGAAGGTGAGCCGGTAGCGGATGCGCCGCCGGGCCAGCGGTGAGATCTCCAACTCGCCCTCCTCGCAGGGCGCGTCGGCGATACCGGTGATCCGCACCCGGCCGGTCAGGCGGGCCCGGGTCGTACGGTGCGGGCGCAGCACCTCGTCGGCCTCGGCGCGCAGGTCGAGGCGTATGCGGCGCTCCCGGCTGTCGGCGTCGAGCCGGACCGTGCCGAGCATCGTCTCGGTGAACACGGTGCCCCTCATGCGAGGTTGTCCAGCATGATGCGCTCGGTGGCCGCGAGGTAGGCGTCGGCTGCCGCGTGTGCCCCGGGAGCGTCCGTGGCCAGCACCGCCGCCACGACGGGGGACAGCCGTTCATGGGCCGCCGCGGGGTCGGTGAAGGGGGCCCTGAGCAGGGAACGGACGGGCAGGTAGGCGTTGAACAGTGTGTTCGTCAGCAGGACGTAGACGCGGTTTCCGGTCGCCCTGGCGAGGGCTCGGTGCACTTCGAGGTCGGCGAGCTGTACCGCGTCGGCGTCGTCGCCCTCCCGTACGGCTTCCAGCAGGGCGCTGAGCTCCGCCCGCTGGGCGCGAGTGGCGCGCGTGGCGGCCCGCTCGGCGATCAACGCGCCGATGCTGCGCCGTACTTCGAAGATCTCACGGACCCATTTCGCGTCGTGCCGGACCAGCATGGGCAGCAGATCCGCTCCGCCCAGCCGGGCGTAGTCGCGCACCCGGGTCCCGACACCGTGCCGGGTTTCGAGCAGACCGGCCTGGACGAGCCGCCCGAAGGCGTGCTTGAGCGTGGTGCGGGTGACTCCGTAACCGTCGGCGAGCTGGCGCTCCGGTGGCAGGTAACTCCCGGCCGGGTGACGGCCGTCGAGTATGTCGGTGCGCAGTCGCCCCTCCAGGACGTCCACGATGGTCTCGCGGGGCAGCGCCTCCACGGTTCCTCCTCCGGTGAGTGCCCGATTCGTTCAGTGGCTGAGCCACTGAACCAGTGGAGGGTGCTGCGGGTCAACCCCATCGTGGCACGGTGCCGTTGACCCGCGGGTCTCGGAGCGCCGCGTCATGTGGGGTTCAGGAGCGCGGAGTTGGCGGGTAAGCCGGACAGTGGAGCGCGTGACGGGGCGCTGTCCACGTGGGCCGGGGGCGGTGCGCTACGAGGTAAGCGCATGCCCCCGCCCCGGTCAAGGGCGACGGCCTCCCACCGACCGGGACCGGCCCCGCCGATCCCGGGCCGCCCGGACCGGCCCCGCCGCCCCGGACCAACCCGCCCGCCGGCGGCACGCCGTGCGTCCCCGCTGGCCGCCGTCTCCGGTCGCAGGGCTCTGTCCTGGACAGGTCGACGGCGCCGGAGCGCGTCACCCGGCGGACGCACCCTCCGACGCCCACCGCCGCAGGACACTCCTGCGGCCTAACCCGGCTGGTCGGTGACCCTCGATGCGAACAGGCTGACCTGGGGGAACCTACGATCACGTTGGGAATCCGCACACATGACAGCCTCGCAACGACGGCCGATATCCCGCAGGACCCGCGTCTGCGTCCTGCTCGCCCTTCTGGCCACCACCAGCGCGACGCTGAGCGCCTGCGGCGGCGACCGCGCCTCCGACAAGAGCACGACGCTGACGAGCGTCGTGGGCGACCAGGCGAAGGCGAAGTACGTCGCCTGCGGCACACCGCCGGTGAAGCTCGAGAAGATCGACCAGGACTTCCTCGACGGGCTGGCGGCCGCCGGCGGGCCGCCGCTGTACGAGATGTCGTACAACGCCGCCCGCGAAGTACTGAACAAGCTGCAGGCGGGGCCGGTGGACATGCTGCCCGCGCAGATCAGCGAGCGGACCGTGCCCGGCGGCCCGACCGGCCCGGTCTCCGTTCACGTCGTCCGTCCCGACGGGGTCAAGGGCGACCTGCCCGGCATCGTCTACATCCATGGCGGCGGATGGGTCCTGGGCAACTTCACGACCCACGAACGCCTGGTCCGGCAGCTGGCCCACGGTGCCCGCGCCGCTGTCGTCTTCGTCGACTACACCCCCTCCCCCGAGGCCCAGTTCCCGGTACCGGTCGAGCAGGCCTACGCCGTCGCCCAGTGGGTGGCCGGCCACGGCCGGGAGATCGGCGTGGACAGCAGCCGCCTGGCGGTCGCCGGCGACTCGGTGGGCGGAGACATGACCGCGGCTGTCACCCTGATGGCCAAGCAGCGCGGCGGCCCGCACTTCCGGCAGCAGGTCATGCTCTACCCCGTCACGGACGCCGACTTCGACACGGCCTCCTACAACCGTTTCGCCGAGAACTGCTGGCTCACCAAGCCGGCCATGAAGTGGTTCTGGGACGCCTACGCGCCGCGCGCGGCCGATCGCGGCAACCCGCTGGCCTCTCCGCTGCGGGCCACCGTCGACCAGCTGCGCGGACTGCCGCCCGCCCTGATGATCACCGATTCCGATGTGCTGCTCGACGCGGCCAACGCCTACGCCGCCAAGCTGCGCTCGGCCGGTGTGCCGGTCACCTCGTCCCACCACGGCGGCGTCACCCACGACTTCATGATGCTCAACGCGCTGGCGGACACCGAGGCCGCCAAGGAGGCCGTCGCCCAGGCCAACGCGGCGCTGCACGACGCGCTGTACGCGCCCGCCGGCACCGGCGCCGGCAAGTGACCGAACCCCCGGTCGTCCCCGTGGTCCCGCGGACGGTGTCCGGCGCACTCTCCGGCTCCCCGGCGAGTGCGCCACCGGGTCGCAGACGCCCCGGTGCGGTTCCGGGCACCGCGAGCGTTCCGCAACCGGGGCCGCCCCCGTGCGTCCTTCCTGCCGCGGGCCGCGATCGGACGCCTCGTCGCGTCCGTCAGTGATGGAAGGCGGAGCCGAGCTGCGCGCCGGGCACGGGGGCGGCGAGTGTGCCCGGTCCGAAGCTCACCGACCCGGTCGCGGTGACGCCGGAGGCGTTGGTGGCGAAGACCCACACCGCGCCGGAACCGGTGTTCTCCCGCGGCGCCGAGACGACGACGTACCGGCCGACGACGGCGGTGCGGCTGCCGAACCGGTCACCGTTCTCGACGGTACCGGGCACACCGGCCGTGTTCTGGCTGAAGACCTGGGCCCCGGTCCCGGTGAGACCCGACGCGCTCCCCTTGAGGACGGCGAAGGTGCCCCCGTCGGTCCGGCCGGCGAGGTCCTCGCCGGGGATCCCCGCGACGACGTCCGCGTACCCGTCACCGGTGACGTCCCCGACCGAGACACCGGTGCCGAAACCGTCGCCGCTCTCCCCCGTCCCGGGGACGCCGGCGGTGTTCTGGCCGATCAGCGTGGCCCGCGGGGCGAGCCCGCTCGCCGTACCCCGCACCACACCCACGAGGCCGCCGCCCGCCGCCGTACTGCGGCCGAAGACGACATCCTGGCGGCCGTCGCCGTTGACGTCGCCGAGGGCGATGCTGTCCGCGGACACGGTGTCGGGGGAGGCGATGACCGGCCCCGCCACCAGACCTTTCCTGGTGCCCCGGAAGAGTTGCAGGTGCGGCGGCGGCACCTTCCCCCCGGCGTCCGAGTCCCACGAACCGCTGCTGACGACCAGGTCCGTCCTGCCGTCGCCGTCCACATCGCCCGCCTCCATCGCGTAGAGCCGGACGTCCAGGTCCACGAGCGGCCCGGTGCGAGCCGCTTCGCCGGTGCGGCCGAAGGGCCCGTAGCGCATGCGGTCGGCCGTCGCCAGATCGAGATGCCCGTCCCCGTCGAAGTCACCGGCCCTGGTCTCCGACCGGCCGTCGCCGATGACGGAGGCGTCGATGAGCCCGCCCACGCTTCCCCACAGGACCGTGTGCCGCCCGGCGTCCCGCACGCTGCCGATGTCCTCGCCCGGGGCTCCGACGACGAGGTCGGTGAAGCCGTCGCCGTCCAGGTCGGCCGCCGTGAGGTCGCTGCCGAAGCGGTCACCCGTCTCCGCCGTGCCGGGTATCCCGTAGCGGTCCTGGCTGATCACCTGGCGCTTGACGCCTCTGGGGCCGTCGGCCATGCCGTAGACGACGGTGAAGTATCCGGCTCCGGACCTGCCGTTCACGGTGCCGCCCGGAGCGGCGATCGCGAAGTCGGTGTATCCGTCACCGTCGAAGTCGGCCCGCACGGAGCCCGCGGCACCGGCGGCGAGGGCGCCGGCGGAGGCCGCTTCGCCGTAGGACACCACGGGGCTCGCGCCGGTCACGGCCACGACGACGGCCGCGGCCGCGGTGACGGCGGACCGGTGGAATCTTCGAGAGGACAAGGTGAACCCCTTGGGCTGGAGAGCGGTGGGCCGCGCTTCGCGCACGCTCGGCAACCACCTTGACCCGCAAGGGGGACGAAGGGTTGTACGGGTTGTACGCCGTCCCTTCACCTCGGGTTCACCTGGCGGGGCCGTGATGCCGCAGTCAGATCAGGTCGATCGGGCCGGTGCGGTCGATGAAGCGTCCCGAGCCCGCGCCGGGTCCTTCGGTGGCGAGGCTGACGATCGCGTCGGTGCCCTCGGTGACGGTCTGGGGGCCGCTGTTGCCGTTGAGATCGGTCGCCGTGTAGCCGGGGTCGGCGGCGTTGACCCGGATGTCCTTCAGTGCCTTGGCGTACTGGGTGGTCAGCATCGTGAGGGCCGCCTTCGAGGCGGTGTAGAGCGGCGCGATCACGGAGGACTCGATCCGGGACGGGTCGTGGGTGATGGCCAGCGATCCCATGCCGCTGCTGACGTTGACGATGACCGGGTCGGGCGACCGGCGCAGCAGTGGGAGGAAGGCGGTGGTCGTCCGGACCACCCCGACGAGGTTGACGTCGAAGACGCCGAGGGCGTCCGGGCCGGTCAGGTCGCCGGGGTCGCCGTGCGGACCGTGGACGCCCGCGTTGTTGACGAGAACGTCGATCACGCCTTCGTGCGCGGCGACGTCGGCCGCCGCGGCGGCCACGGACGCGTCGTCGGTGACGTCGATCCGGACGAATCGCGCGCCCAGCGCGGTGGCGGCGGCCCTGCCCCGTTCCGGATCGCGGGCTCCCATGATCACGGTGTGGCCGAGTGCGACGAGGCGGCGGGCGGTCTCGTGGCCGAGCCCCTTGTTGGCTCCGGTGATGAACGTGGTGGTCATGCGTCGATCGTCCCCAACGCGCCGGCGCCCCGCCAGTGACGCTCCGGCCCCGGAACCGGCAGTACCAGGATCGGATTCCGCCGCCACCGGCGCGGTCCATGGTGGGGCGGGCCCGTGTCGGTCCCGCGCCACCGTCGACCGCGCCGGCGGCGTCCGCGCGTTGTTCGAGCGCCCCTTCGTCAGCCCGCGGAGACGCGCAGCCTGATCGTGCGGGCTTCGGGGCGCAGCGCGAACTCGGGCCACACGTCCGGTCCGCAGGCGCGTGAGCCGAGTCCGTGCTGGGCCGCGTCGACGATCAGATGACTCGTGGTCGAATCCGGCAGCTCGTAGGGGTGTGCGGCTCGGGCGATCTGCTGCGGGGTGTGGCGGCTGAGCGTGAACCCGGGGCGACGTCCGCGTGTGTCCGGCACGGTCGCGAGGCGCAGCACCTCGGTGCCTGCACTCGTCAGCGTCAGCTGTCGTATCCGGGAGCGGTGCCCGGTCTCCTGGGGGCGCGCGTAGTCGACGGACAGGTCGCGGAGGGTGGAGGAGAAGCGCCCGGTGCGTGCCGCGCGCAGGCTGTCGGGGTAGGACTCCAGTGGTCCGAGGCCGAACCACTCGGCGCCGTCGACGGGGGCCGTGCCGTCGGGCAGGTCGAAGCGGATCCCGATGCGCGGCCACACCGTCCGCCAACCGCGTGAGGGCTCGATCTCCACCCGCAGTTCGAGTTCGTCGCCCTCGACCGACCAGACGGTCTCCACCGTCACCGACGATCCGGAGTTCGCGGCGGAGACCTTGGAGATCGTGCGCAGGGCTTCGGCGGTGCGCTCCACGGACACCCGCCTTACGGTCAGCCGGTCGAGGCCGTCGGCACGCCACAGTGCGGCCTGGGAGACCCCGGCGACGGCGGCGTCGCTCTCCTCGACCTCGTCGGACGCGGCTTCGTCGTTGTCGGTCGGGGCACGGAACAGTTCAAGGCGCGGGCCCGTCACGGACCGTCCGGCGAGCCGTACGAGGGACCCGTCGACGAATTCGGCGATGCCGAGGGTCAGCGTTCCGTCGCTGTGCAGCCAGTCGGTACGGGATCGGACACCGGGCGCGGGACGACGGGCCGAACGGTCGAGCTGGGCGGTGGCGATCACATGCCCGGCGCTCGCCCAGGCGGTGTCGGCCGCCAGGACGGCGTCGACGGTGAGCCATGTCTCCGCGTCGTGCGCCACCGTGACCGACGGAAGCTTCACCCGCCCCGACGCGCCCGCCGCGACGACGGGGACCTCCATGTCCCCGGAGTCCACGAGTGTCCCGTCGTGCTCGACGCGCCAGACGAAGCGCAGGTCGGAGGTGTCGGCGGAATGCCGCAGGTTGGTGACCGCGACTTCCTCGGCGTCGCCGTCGAAGGTGAAGCGGACCGGCTGCACAACCGCCTTGTACTCGTGGAGACTTGGAGTGGGGACGTCGTCGCTCAGCAGCATTCCGTCCATCACGAAGTTGCCGTCGTGCACGGCTTCTCCGAAGTCGCCGCCGTACGCGTAGTAGGGCGTACCGTCCGGGGTGGTCGTCAGGATGCCGTGGTCGCGCCATTCCCAGACGAAGCCGCCGTGCAGCCGGGGATGCTCGTGCACCAGCGCCTCGTACTGGTCGAGCGCTCCGGGCCCGTTGCCCATCGCGTGGGCGTACTCGCAGAGCAGGAACGGCTTGGTGCGCTGCCGGGCGCTCTGTGCGGGAGTGCAGTTCATCAGCGGCGACCGTGAGTCGTCGCTTCCGATGCGCTCGGTCTCCGGCACCGACGCGTACATCCGCGAGTAGAGGTCGGTGTACTCGCCGGTGTGGTCGCCCTCGTAGTGCACGGGCCGTCCGGTGTCGCGGGCGTGGACCCACGCCGCCATCGCGGCGAGGTTGCCGCCGGTGCCCGCTTCGTTGCCGAGGGACCAGATCACGACGCTGGGGTGGTTCTTGTCCCGTTCGAGGGTGCGCCGCATGCGGTCGAGGTACGCGTCGCGCCACGCCGGGTCGTCGCTCGGGTTGCCGGCCCAGTCGACCTTGTCGAAGCCGTGCGTCTCCAGATCGCATTCGAGGACGACCCAGAAGCCGAGTTCGTCGGCGAGGTCGAGCAGTCGGGGATGCGGGGGGTAGTGGCTGGTGCGGATCGCGTTCACGTTGAACCGCTTCATACGGGCCAGGTCCTCGCGGGCGTGCTCCTCGTCGAAGACACGGCCGCGCTCGGGGTGCGTCTCGTGGCGGTTCATGCCGTGGAACACGACGCGCCGGCCGTTGACGAGGAACCGGTCACCGCGGATCTCGACCGTACGGAACCCGACCCGCAGGGCGATGCTCTCCGCGGCACTCGACACGGTGGCGTCGTACAGGCGCGGCTGCTCGGCCGACCAGGGCTCCACGGCGCCGACGTCGAACGGGACCACGTCGGCCGGCGTGGCCCAGACCTGCTCGATGCCGAGTTCGGGGACGCGGACGGTGACCGGGAACGCGGCCGCGCCGGCGGTGATCTCCGCCTCGATCCGGCCCCGCCCCTGCTCGTACCCGGCCCGCAGCCAGACGTCCTCGATGCCTCCGGCCGGCCGTGCGATCAAGGTGACGTCGCGGAAGATGCCCGGCAGCCACCACTGGTCCTGGTCCTCGAGATAGCTGGCCGCGGACCACTGGTGCACGCGCACGGCGACGACGTTGTCGCCCGGACGCACGGCCGACGTCACGTCGAATTCGTGGGCGAGCCTGCTGCCGCTCGCGCCGCCTATCTCCTCGCCGTTGACCCACAGCCTGAAGAGGGACTCCACACCGTCGAACCGCAGGACGACGCGCTCGGCCCCCGACCAGTCGGCGGGCATGTCGAAGTGGCGGCGGTAGTCGCCCGTGGGGTTCTCGTCCGGGACATGCGGCGGGTCGATCGGGAACGGGTACTGCACGTTCGTGTAGATCGGCCGGCCGTAGGCTCCGTCGCCCTGGAGCACCCAGTGGGACGGCACCGGGATGCTGTCCCAGTCGCCGTCGTCGAAGCCTTCGGCCGCGAAGTCCGCCCCCACCGGCACCGTCGGTGACAGCCGGAACCGCCAGTCCCCGTTCAGCGAACGAGTGGGGGCGTCGGAGTGCAGCCACGAGCGCGCCGCACGCAGCGCGCCACGCCCCGGGGCGGTGTCCGAAACGTATGCGGAGTTCTGGGAGGGCACGAGGTCACAACTCTTTCTTGCTGAAAAGAAGGGGGGATCCGAACGCCGGCTGCGTCCGCCGGCTCGACTGATCGGGGCTTGGTCGCCCTGTTCGCACGCGGTCGTGGGCTACCGGACCACGACTGTTCGGATCTCCCAGGGGCCGAGGGCGAGTTCGAGTCCGTCCGCGGCCGGTGTCGTGGACAGCGGGCGGCCGAGCAGGTCGACCGTGGTGGCTTCGGTGAACGCGCCCGTCACGCGGACGGCCGATCCCGTGTCGCTCATGGCCACCAACCGCATCTCGGTGCCGGGTCCGCGGTCGTCGTCGGCGACGCGGCGGACGCTCGACACGAGGACGTCCCTGCCGTCGACACGCACGCCGGTCGCGGCGGCCGGCAGCCGGCCCTCGGCGGGTGCGGTCCCGCGGGTGACGAGCACGTCGTTGCGGAACTCCTCGGCGAGGGCGACCGCGTTCGCGCCCTGCCACCCGGTCGCCGAGGGCACGACGGCGAATCGGTTCTCGACGCGCACGCCGAGGTCCTGCGCGCCCGGTGCGGGAATCTCGCTCGCCGCGGGCTCGTCCCGCAGGGGATGGATGTTGACACTGATCGAGCCGATCGCGCGCAGCAGCGTGATGGCGAGTTCGGAGCCGTCGCCGACGAGTTCGTACTCGGTGGCGTGGTCGAGCAGGACGTTGGCGGCGCCGGCCGACACGAACGCGCTCGCGGGGAAGGTCGGGATCGGGTACTCGCCCCAGCCTCCCTCGGCGGTGAGCCCGCGCTCGGTGACGGCGAACTGTCCGGCGGACGCGGACCCGGCCGCCGGCTCGGGCAGGGGCACATGGAAGCGCAGCCGGTGGTCGGCGGACTGGTTCAGGAACGACGTCGAGACGCGCACGAACGGCTCTCCCACACGCACCTCCACGAGTGTCTCCACCGGGGTCGGCACGGTGCGGGTGTCGCGTACGTCGCGCTCGCAGGAGAGGGCGGCGGGCCACTCGTAGACCCGGGTGACGCGGATCCTGGAGCGCAGCGGGCCGTCCTCCAGGAGCTCGGTGGCGATCTCCGTCGGCTCCGACACCAGCACGTCCCGTGCCGGAGGGGCGTAGTTGTAGCTGTCGCCGCGGTCACCGCCGTCGACGAGACGGCCCACCCCGCGCAGTACCGTGCCGTCGGCCCCGGTCACGTCGAGGGTGCCGTCGGCGGCGACCGTGACCTCGACCAGTCCGTTCGACAGGGTGCGGTCGGTCGCCGTCGCGGGGGCGGACGTCGTCGGGTGTGCGGCGGCGCTGTCGCTCGGTGCGACCCGGAAGCTCGTGAGCCCGGACGCGGGGACGTCCACGGGCACCAGCGCGGTCGCGCGGGCCTCCTCCAGGGTCAGCACCCGCCACTCCCCCGGGTGCGCGGCGGCCGCGGCGGCGACCTCGCGGCGCAGGATCAGCAGGTCGAACGGTCCGCTGCTCGGCACCTCGGCGAGGTGGAAGACCAACGACCCCGGGGTGAGTTCGTAGTGGTCGATCAGACGGCCGAAGAGCTCGCGGCGGTGGATGCGGCGCAGTACGCGTTCGAGCTGCGAGGCGTCCATGCGCTCGTCGGCGAGCACGGTCGGGGCCTGGGAGACGAGCTGCACCGGGTGGGCCGAGCCGTCGTCGGCGGTCGCGACGAGGACGGTCCCCTCGGGCGGGGCCACGACGTCCACCTCGGCCAGGGCCGTACGGGGGAAGGGCAGCGGGTTGGCGACCAGGTAGCCGTCGCTCGGCACCCGCGCGGCGGGCTCGGCGAGGGCGGCGTCGCGGACGGCGCGGGCGGTCTGCGCTGCCTCGGCGAGACGCGCCTCGACCTGGTCGGAGGTCTCGTCGGTGCCGGAGCCGACGACCGAGTCGTGCGCGGACGACTCGATGATCTTGTGCCAGGCGAGCGAGAGGAAGGGCGAGTCGTCCCGCTGGGACCACAGGGCGTTCATCCGCTCGGCGTGGTCGACGGTGCGCTCGGCGACGGCCATCCGCTGCTTGAGCGCGAGCCGCACGGAGAGCACGCCCGGGAGGATGTTGCCGCGTACATGGCTGCGCAGTTCACCGGTGACGACGGCGGACACCTCGTCGCGTACGTGCTCGCGGATGTACTCGTCGAGCGTCGCGATGGTGATGGCGCGCTCCTCGCTCGACGCGCGCCGCAGCCAGGCCGCGAGCTGCGGATCGGGTGCGTTGTGGTCGGTGCCGGCCATCGCGAGCAGCGGGTCGCCGCCCCATCGCCCGGCTGTCATCTCCGCGTACTCGCCGAGGGCGCGCCCGATCTGGTCGGGTACCAGCAGGACGTCGAGGCCGTTGTCGTAGCCGTCGAAGAGGAACTCGGTGCGTACCTCGGAGCCGTCGGGGGCGCGCCAGCGGAAGGCGTGGCCGTCGACGGAGCCCGGCACACCGCGCCACAGGGCCGCGTGCTCGATCCCGGCGCGCGCCAGGATCTGTGGCATCTGCGCGACATGGCCGAACATGTCGGGCAGATAGCCGATGGGCATCGAGCCGCCGAGGTCCGCCGCGGCCGCCCAGCCCATCCGCAGGTTGCGCACGATGGTCTCGCCGGAGCAGAGGAACTCGTCGAGCAGGATGAGCCAGGGCCCGATGGCGAGTTGACCGCCGGCGACCAGGGCCACGACGCGGTCGCGGTTCTCCGGGCGCATCTCCAGGTAGTCCTCGATCGCGGCCATCTGCCCGTCGACGGTGAACCGGAAGTCCGGGTTCGCCTCGGCTGTCTCCAGCACGGTGTCGAGAGCGGTGACGAGGCGGTGCCGGAACACCTGGAAAGGCTCGTACCATTCCCGGTCCCAGTGGAAATGGGGCACGAAAACGGCAGAGTCGGCGGAGTTCTGCATAGCGCGAGCGACCTTCTCTTGGCGGGTGACGCGGAGGGGGAGGCGAGTGGGGGCGCGGTTACTTGAGGGCGCCGGAGGCGAGTCCGGTGCGCCAGAACCGCTGGAGGAGGATGAAGAGGATGATCACGGGCACGATCGAGACCAGTGAGCCGGTGATCACGGATTCCTGCAGGAGCGGGGCGCGGGCGGTCTGGCCGTTCCACTCGTAGAGGCCGAGCGTGATCGGGAAGAGCGACTCCTTCTGCAGCATCACCATCGGCAGGAAGAAGTTGTTCCAGATCGCGACGAACTGGAACAGGAAGATGGTCACCAGTGAGGGCGCCATCAGCCTGATCGCCACCGAGAAGAAGGTGCGGAACTCACCGGCGCCGTCCAGCCGCGCCGATTCGAGGATCTCCTCGGGTACGGAGGCGGACGCGAAGATGCGGGCGAGGTAGACGCCGAACGGGCTGACGATGCTGGGCAGGAACACCGCGAGGTAGGTGTTGACGATCCCGGTCGCGGAGAACAGCAGGAAGAGCGGGAGCGCGAGCGCGGTGGTGGGTACGAGGACGCCGCCGAGGATGACGGAGAACAGGAACTCGCGGCCCCGGAACGTGAACTTGGCGAGCGCGTAGCCGCACATCGCGGAGATCAGGGTTCCGACGGCGGCGCCCAGCACCGCGTAGATCACGCTGTTCAGGGCCCACTGCACGAAGATGCCGTCGCTGCGGCTGAACAGGGTGCCCAGGTTGCTGAACAGGTCGAAGTGCGAGAACGCGAGTCCGTTGGTGGAGGCGAGGTCGCGCTGCGGCTTCGTCGCCGCGACGATCAGGAAGTAGACCGGCAGCAGGAAGTAGATCGCCAGGAGGAACATCAGCGCCATGACGGCGGTCCGGCTGGCGCGGCTTTCGCGGATCATGTTCTGGTTGCTCACAGTCCGGCCTTCTTCGAGGTCAGTCGCATGAAACCGAAGCTCAGGACGAAGGTGATGACGGCGATGACCACGGAGATCGCTGCTGCCTGCTGGTAGTTGTTTCCGGAGGCCACCGCATACGCGAGCATGTTCGGTGTGTACGTGCTGGAGATGTTCGAGGAGATCTGCCGCAGGACGGCCGGCTCGGCGTAGAGCTGCAGGGTGCCGATGATCGAGAACACCGTGGTGAGGATGATCGACGGGGCGATGATCGGGACCTTGATCTGCCACGCGATCGCCCAGTTGCTCGCCCCGTCGAGCTTGGCGGCTTCGTACAGCTCCTGCGGGATCGACTGCAGTGCCGAGAACATGATCAGCATGTTGTAGCCGGTCCAGAGCCAGGTGGAGACGTTCGCCGCCGACCAGAGCACGGCGCCCGGACCGAGGAAGTCGGGGTGGAGACCGACGCTCTTCAGCCCGTCGACCAGGGGGCTGATCTGCGGCGAGTACAGGTAGGACCACATGATCGCCGCGATGACACCGGGAACGGCGTACGGCATGAACGCCGTGATGCGGAAGAACGACTTGAGCTTCAGCAACGGGGTGTCGAGCAGGAGTGCCATGATCAGCGCGACGAACAGCATGACCGGGACCTGCACGACGCCGAACAGGCCGATGCGTCCGATGCTGGACCAGAACTCGTCGTTCTGGAACACCTTCGTGTACTGCTCGAAGCCGCCGAAGGTCGTGTACGACGTGCCGTACTGGCCTCCGGTGCGGCGCACGACGAGGAAGCTCTGCCAGATCGCGTAGCCGACGGGGACCAGGTAGAACAGCACGAACGGGAGGAAGAACGGGGTCAGGAACGCGGCGATGGTGCGGCCCCGGGGGCCGCCGCCGCGGTGACGGCGGCGGCCCCCCGTAGACGCCACCACGCGGGTCGCGCGGGGTGCGATGTCAGTCATTCCCTGGTCACTTGCCCGCGGTCGCCGGGATCGCCTGATCCTTCATCGACTTCAGCGCGGTCGCCTGGGCGGCCGAGAGCGCGTCACTGAGGGTGCCGCTGCCCGCCGCCGCCTTGGCCATCGCGTCCTGGAGCGACAGGTTCACCGTCTTCTGGGTGGGGCCCCAGGAGAAGTCGGTGTCGATGTTCTTGGACGAGTCGGCGAAGACGTCGAAGATCTTCTCGTTGTTGTAGTAAGGGACACCCTGCGAGAGCGCGGGAAGCTTCGAACCGGCGGTGGCCGCCGGGTAGAGGCCGCCCAGCTTGTTCTCCAGCGCGAGGGCCTCCGGGTCGGTGTTCAGCCAGGAGTTGAACTTGACCGACTCGTACAGGTGCTTGTTGCCCTTCATGAACGCGACGGTGGAACCGCCCCAGTCACCGGACGCGGCGTTCGCACCCCAGGTCGGCATCGGGACGATGGACCACTTGCCGGCCTGGTCGGGCAGGTTGTCGCGGAACATGCTGTAGCCCCAGGCGGCGCCGACGTAGCTGGCGATCTGGTTCTTCTGGTACGCCGTGTACATCTGGGTCGAACCGTGCGCGAGGTCGGTGCGCACCAGCTTGGCGTCGATCAGCTTCTGCCAGTAGTCGGCGACCTGCTTGCTCTGGTCGGACGCGACCGAGACGTGCCACTTGTCACCGGAGTACTTGTACATCTGGGCGCTGTTCTGCCAGAGCAGTCCGTTGAACGCCTCGGCGTTGTTCGGATCGAAGAAGGTGATGCTGAGTCCGGGGTCCGCCTTGTGCAGCTTCTGCGCGTCCGCCGCGTAGTCGTCCCAGGTCTTGGGGATGTCCAGACCGTGCTTCTTGAAGATGTCGCTGCGCACGTAGAGCGCCATCGGGCCGGTGTCCTGCGGGAGCGCGAACACGCCGGTGCCGCCGAAGCTGGACTGGGACCAGGTCCAGGGCACGAACTTCGACTTGGCCGCCGTGGCCGCCGAGCAGGCCGAGGCGTCCACGAAGGCGTTCTGGGTGCGCAGGAAGGGAAGTTCGTCGTATCCGACCTGGGCGAGCTCCGGCGCCTTGCCCGCCTTGAGGGCGTTGCCGATGGTGCCGTACTGGTCGTTGGAGATGTTCTTCATCTGAACCTGGATGTCCGGGTTCTTCTTGTTCCACAGGGCGACGACCTTGTCCATGCCCGGAACGGTGTTCCAGTACTGGAGGGTGACCTTGCCCTTCGCGGGCTCGCAGGAGGCCGCGGATGCATCACTCGACGGAGCGGGCGAGGAGCACCCGGCGAGTACGGCGACGCCGGCTGCCGCGGCGACGACGGCGAGGCGGATGCGCGTGACTGTGTTGCTCATATCTTCCGTTCCAGAGAACGACTAGCGACGGCGCTAGGCGGGTCGACGTTGACACCTCAGGCGTGAAGCCTTCTGGTTGGAATGGTGGGACATCACGGTGTCGGCGCTGAACGCCGGGCGCCGTGGTGGGACTCAGCAACCTTGCAACGCGCCCCGTGAGCGTTCCCGTGAACGTTCACGGGAGCGCTCACGGGAACGCGGTGAAGTGTTCGGAAGTGTGCGCTCCGGCGTGTTCGAGTGTCAAGACTTTCGAGTCGTGCACGAGTCCGGCAGGTTAAGCGGACCCGCCGAGCCGCAGCTCGGCGCGGACGACGAGCTCGTCCTCCGCCAGCGGGTCCGCTCCGGTCAGCAGCCGTGCGACCTGCTCGATGGCGAGCGCGCCGAGCTTGCGCGTGTCCAGGGCGACGCTGGCGAGCGGGGGTTCGACGAGCGCGCCCAGTTGCAGGCCGTCGAAGCCGATCACGGCCAGATCCTGCGGCACGCTCCTGCCGAGCCGGCGTGCCTCGCGCAGGACGCCGATCGCGATGATGTCGTTGAAGGTGAACACCGCGGTGACGTCGGGATGGGCGTAGAGCAGGGCCCTGAGCGCCGCTCCACCGCCGTCGGCCGACTGGTCGGCGCCGACGACCACGTCGGCGTCGATCCCGTGCGACACCGCGGCGGTCGTGAACCACTCGCGCCGGATGCTGGGGTCGACACGACCGTGGTGGTCGAGCATGCCGATCCGTGTGTGCCCCGCCGCGACCAGATGCGCGACCGCGGCGTGGACGCCCTCCTCGCCGTCGATCCGGATCGAACTGAAGCGCGCGGTGTGATGCTCACGGCCGATGAGCACCACCGGCATGCCACGGGTGAACAGCTGGAGTTCGTCCTCGGGGCAGCTGAAGTATCCGACGACCGCGTCCACTTGCGAGCTGATCACCTGGAGTGTGCCGCGTTCCTCTTCGGCCCTGTCCGCGGTGTCGTACACGACCACGTGCCAGCCGCGCGCCCGGGCCGCTTCCAGCGCGGCCGCCGCGACCTCGGTGAAGAAGGGGTTGAGCAGGTCGGGTATGACCAGCCCGATGGTGGTGGTGTCCTGCCGGACCAGACCGCGGGCGAACCGGCTCGGCCGGTATCCGAGCGCGCGGGCGGCGTCGAGGACGCGCTGTTTGGTGGAACCGTCGATCTCGTCCTTGTCGTTCAGTGCCCTCGACACGGTCTGCCGGGACACCCCGGCGGACCGGGCGACGTCATGGATCGTGACTTTCCGGGGCTCCCCCGACACCGACGACGACACCATCGCCCACCTCCTGCTGCCAGCGGACGCCGATGCGCCCGCAGGGCCCCGAGTATGCCTGTGCCCGGCGCGAACGCGCGACGTCAGGTCTCCTCGCCTGCGGCCACGGCATCACCAGGTCCGGACGGGTCTCCGCGTTCCGTCTGCCGGGATCCGGTGCTCGTACGGCGTCGGCGGCACGGGATCTTCCTGGCGCCACGAGGAACACGCCCTCAGGTCGCTGACGAATTTCCGCCGCTTTCCGAGGACGCGCGAATTTCGGCATCCGGAGGGAATCGACGTACGGAAGTCCAGCGCGGAAAGTCGACGCGGGGAAACTGTCTCGATACAGCAGCCCGCTTTCCCCGCCACTATTACCGTACAGCAGACAGGGGATCTTACCGCAAGGCCCCCATAAGGGGTGAAAATCGCTTCCTGTGCGCCGGACGTCCGGCGTGGGACGGGAGAACGATGCGCTTTCTGTTGTCCACGATCGGGTCGCGTGGGGAAGTCCAGCCAGTCGTGGCGCCGGCCGTGCGATTGAAGGAAATGGGGCAGGACGCCGTGGTGTGCGCACCTCCCGACTTCCGCGGCTGGGCCGAATCGCTGGGAATTGCGTACGTGTCCGTCGGACCCGAATTGCGCGGAACCGCGCGGCGGAGTGCCGGAACCGTCCCCACGCCCGGACAGCGGCGCCGGATGATCGAGGACACGGTGGCCGTGCAGTTCGAGGCGGTCGGTGCGGCCGCCGAGGGCTGCGACGCCGTCGTGGCCGGCGGGGCGCCGGCCGTCGCCGCCCGTTCGGTGGCCGAGCGACGTGGCATCGGCCATGTCTACGCCGCGTTCGCGCCGATCACCCTGCCGTCCGCCCACCACGCCCCACCCGTCTTCCGGATGCTCGGACAGGGGCCCGGGGACCGCGACCCGGACCGCGTGTCCGCCTCCGGCCGCCGGCCCCGTTCCTGGTCAGGGGTGCGGGCGACTCCGGCGGGGGGGTGAGCCCGGACACGAGTCCCGACAACACCCCCCTGGACCAGCCGTTCCTGGACAACCGGCCGCCCGAGCCCCGGTCGGTGTCCCGTGGCATCGCCGGCGGTGCGGGAGCCTCAGCCGGTGAAGGCTTCGACCAGGGTCCAGACGGCGAGTCCGGCCATGCACGCGGCGCCGATGCGCTGGACGTTCTTCAGAGGGACGCGCTGGGCGATGAAACGGCCCACCAGCAGAGCGAGCGCGGAGACCGACATCAGGGCGAGGGCCGAGCCGATGGCGGTGGGCAGCCAGCCGTTGGTGGCGGCCAGGTTGGCCGTGGTGATCTGGGTGAGGTCTCCCCATTCGCTGATGAAGACGGCCATGAAGGCGGTGGTGTAGACGGGCCAGAAGCCGGTCACGGTCTTCGCGGTGCCGTCCTCGTCGTCATCGTCTCCCCCACGCAGCAGGACGAACGCGCCGAACACGAACAGGGCGGCGGAGACGAGCTTGACGGCCATGCCCGGAAGCATGCCGAGCAGACTGCCGGCGCCGACGGCGATGGCGACATGCACGAGGAAGGCGGTGGAGGTGCCGAACCACACGTACAGCGGCCGCATCCTGGTGCCCATGGCCAGTGAGGCGAACATGGTCTTGTCAGGGAGCTCCGCGAGGAAGATCAGCCCGAAGGCGGTGATGAGCGCCAGGGGGTCGAAGGTCATTCCCTTGCTTTCTGCTGGGGGCCGGGCCGACGGCTCGTACGGCACCCACGGGGCGACGGGAGGAACCACTCGGCCCGGCACGACGGAGCGGCCCCCACGGACGTGCGGGGCCTGGTCATGCCTGGCCGAAGGTCTCGTCCGCCCCGCACTGCGTGCGGTGGCCCGGTGGCCGGGGCTCCCTAGGGTGCCCAGTGTGTCGACCAGCGGTTCTCGGGACTACTCCCCTTCGCTGCCATTCACCCTAACAGGCGATCCTCGCCGCCCGTCCCGGCCGCCAGGGAGCCTGGTCACGCCGCAGGCACGGGCGGGCGTCGCCGGGCGTCGCCGGGCGCCCTGTCGGCTCGGGCGAGGCCGCGATCGCGGTCAGGGAGTGTCGCCCGACCAGTCCCAGCGGGTCCCGTCGCCGGGGCGCGGGTCGTATATAGCCCGCCCGCCGGCACCGAACCGCCCCAGCTCCGTCTCGAGCGCGACGCCGGTGCCCGTCTCCTCCGGTGTCCAGCCGGTGATGTCGAGCAGCAGGCCGTCCAGCGGACCGCCGACCAGTTGGCCGTAGACATGGCCCGGCTGAGGACCCCGCCGGGGATCGTCGTGGTCCACGCCGTAGACCCGGCCGCGCAGCAACTCCTCGTCCCTGTCCATACGCCCCAGGATTCCAGGCACCACTGACAGTCATAGTGGTACGCGGGTCTCCGGTGGTCGTGACCCAATCACTGACTGACGTCCTGCTGGGCTGTCCTCCGGTCGTCCCGTCTCGTGCCCCCGACGAGGGCGGCGGCATCAGGTGCGACGATCACCCTAGGCTCAACCCCATGACCGTATTCGACGACCTCGTTAGTCACGTCCCTCCGCCGTCGCGACCCCTGTGGGCGAGCGGGGACTGGAACAAGGTCGAGTCAGTGCTCGGCCTGGAACTCCCCACGGACTTCAAGCAGTTGGTCGGAGCCTACGGGGCCTACCACTTCGCCGGGTTCTTGACTCCCCTCACACCCTTCGGCGGGCGAGACCTGCTGGTCGGCCCGGCGAAGCGGCTGCTGGACCAGGAACGCGGCTTCCGGGACAGCAACCCCGAAGCCTGCCCGTACCCCTTCTACCCGGAGCCGGGCGGACTCCTGCCGTGGGCGCGAACCGACAACGGGGACAACGTGTGCTGGCTCACCGACAGGACGCCGGACGAGTGGACGGTGGTCTGCTGGAATCCGCGGGGCTGGTACTACGACGCCCATCCAGTGGGCGCGGTCGAGTTCCTGGCCGGCTGGCTGTCGGGACACCTCAGCACCACCGTCTTCCCTGATGCCCCTGAGTTCGCGGGCGAGGACTGATTCACTGCTCATCGGGCAACGTCTCCGGCCCGGCCGCACACACCAACTCCAACCACCCCAACCAGCCCGGCCGCGTCAACAACCCTGCGGGTCAATGCACCTAGGCGTTCGCGACGCCGAGGAAGCGGAGGACAGCCAGCACCCGGCGGTGGTCGGCGTCCGCCCTGGGCAGGTCGAGCTTGGTGAAGATGCTGTTGATGTGCTTCGCGACCGCGCTGTCGCTGACCACGAGTTCGGCCGCGATCCCGGCGTTGGACCGGCCGCCCGCCATCAGCTCCAACACCTCGCGCTCGCGCGGTGTCAGCCGGTCGAGCGGATCGCTGTGGCGACGCACCAGCAGTTGTGCGACGACCTGCGGGTCCAACGCGGTGCCGCCGGCCGCGACCCTGCGGGCCGACTCCGCGAACTCCTCCACGTCGGCGATCCGTTGTTTGAGCAGGTAGCCGACGCCGGACGTGTTGGCGGCGAGGAGATCGGTCGCGTACCGCTCCTCCACATACTGCGACAGCAACAGCACGGAGGTGTCCGGCCACTGCCGACGGATCACGAGAGCGGCCCGTACGCCCTCATCGGTGAACCCGGGCGGCATGCGGACATCGACCACGGCAATGTCCGGCCGGTGCTCTTCGACCGCTGCCAGCAGCCCTGCCGCGTCGGCCGCCTCGGCGCACACCTCGAAGCCGGCCATCTCCAGTACCTTGACCACCCCGATCCGCAGCAGGACGGAATCCTCGGCGATCACGGCGCGCACGGCAGCTCCACAGTGACAACGGTCGGGCCCCCGAGGGGGCTGCGGCAGGAGAACGTACCGTCGACGGACGCGACACGCTGGGCGAGTCCTGCGAGCCCGGTGCCCGAGACACCCGAGGGATCCGCGCCTCCTACGCCGTCGTCCGTGATGGCGATCGACAGTCTCCCCCTTGTCTGTTCGACGGTCACGTCGGCCCGCGAAGCCCGAGCGTGCTTGACCACGTTTGTCAGGGTCTCGGAGACCACGAAGTACGCAACCGCCTCGACGGTGGGCGACGGGCGCCGCTCAAGGCTTACCGACAGACGGACCGGCAGGGGAAGTCGGGCGGCGACGCCGGAGAGGGCGGCGTCGAGCCCGCGGTCCTCCAGGACCGCCGGATGCAGGCCACGTACGAGGTCGTTCAGCTCGGAGATGGCCTCCTTCGCCTCGCGGTGCGCCTCGTCGATCACCTTGCGGGCGTCCTCCGGCAGGTCGCCGAGGGTGGCCTTGGCGAGGCCGAGGTTGACGGCGAGCGCCACCAGGCGCTGCTGTGCGCCGTCGTGCAGGTCACGCTCGATCCGCCGCCGCTCGGCGTCGGCCGCATCGACCACGCCGGCGCGGCTCTCGGCGAGGTCCGCCACCCGTCGGGTCAGTTCCTCCTCGCGGCTCGGCCCGAGCAGCGCGTTCGCCGCGCGGGCATCACGGCGGGCCAGCCCGTTCGCCAGCCAGGCCGTCGCGTAGAGCAGGGCGACGCCGGCGACGGTGACGTAGGCATCCTTCACCGCGTATCCCGCGTCCTCCACCCGCCACTGCCACGGGGTCACCCAGAGCCACACGTAGATCGAGGCCGCGGCGGCTCCTGCCGCCCACAGCACCAGCACCAGCAGACCGCCGAGCGCGCACAGCGGGCCGACGAACAGGTGGTAGCGCAACTGGCGGCGGCCCGGACTCGAGCGCAGCCACTGCCGGATGCCCTGCCGTCCGGGCCGCTCCGCCAGGCCCGCGGGCGCGGGCACCACCACGCCCAGCCGGTCGCGGAAACGTGTCCGTTGCACCCGGGTGAGCAGCGGGCCGCCGAGCACCACGGCGGCCGACGGCACCACGACGGCCACCGTCACGGCCCACATCGCCGTCGGCACGAAGTAGATCCATGGCAGCGCCAGGACCAGCAGCACGCCGAACTGGATCGCGATGCCGGCGCAGAGGAACGCGGTGGCGCGGCCCGCGCCCTCGAACGGCCGCCGCACGAGGGCCGGTTGCCACGCTCTGAAGTGCATGCCCGAACAGTAAAGCCGCTGGCCACCGCCGGGCCATGACGTTTGTGCCCGGGGCCGGGGTGCACTTTTCTCCACCCCAGGTCGGATACCTGCGTGACTGACGACGCCTGGGCTCGCCACGGAGGCTGGAGGCCGTAAGGGAAGAGCACGCGGGAAAGGGAGCGAGAGCATGCGACAACTGGCCTCACATACCGAGGAGTTCACGGCGGAAGGCGACGCGTGTGCGGACGGCGTTCCGCTGCACGGCCGTGCCCGGCCGGAGGCGTCGAAGCGGGCGGCGGCCGAGGCGGAGCCGGGCTCGCGGCTGGTCGGCCGGGCTGGGTGGCTGCTGGTCGTGTGCGGGCTCGTTCTGCTGCCCTGGCTGTACGTGCTGGCGACTGAACTGCCGGACGCCGCGACCGCCGCGCACTGGCCAGTCGCATGGGTGGGTCTCGATGCGCTTGAGGCGGTCGGTCTGATCGCCGCCGGCGTCCTTGCCGCCCGCGGCGACCGGCGGCATTCCTTGGCGGCCACCGCGGCCGCCACCCTGCTCGTGATCGACGCCTGGTTCGACACCACGACGGCGGCCGCAGGGAGCGACTTCGCCACGGCCGCAGCGATGGCGCTCTGTGCCGAGCTGCCGCTGGCCGCGCTGTGCGCGTGGCTGGCGGTCCGGGGCAGCGGGCGTGACTCCCGACCCCACGGCTCCGTCGAGGTCGGTCCTCCCCGCGACCCGGTGGAAGCCGACGTCGAACACTGGTCCCGGACCTGCCTGCCGAAGGCCGACCCGGGCCGGTGAGGCTTCCCGATACACCCAGTATGAGGACGACCCTCCGCCTTGCGATGCACCGCATCCGACGCCGCGCGCTGATCCACCGGGGATTGCGGGACAGTCCTTAGAACACCCTTAGCCCAGGTTCCGGGGAGCCTCCGCCGACCGGGAGGAGCGGGACGGCACGTCCACGCCTTGGGCCACGTCCGGTCCGGCCGCCTTCGGGTCTTCGGCGCCGGACGAGATGATCACTACGGAGCCAGGGCTGCCCCGGTCCATGAACCCGCCGGTGAAGGCCAGGCCGAGGCCCGCCACCGCGAGAGCCGCACCGACCAGGTTGGGCGAGGCCCAGCCCCAGCCCGCCGAGATGGCCAGGCCGCCGAGCCAGGCGCCGCCCGCGTTGGCCAGGTTGAAGGCGGAGTGGTTGGAGGCCGCGGCCATGGTGGGAGCGTCCTTCGCCTTGGCCATGAGCAGCATCTGGACGGGCGTGGTGATGAGGGATCCCACCGCGCCGATGAAGGTGATCGTCACCAGGGCCGGCACGGTGCTGTGGACGGTGAAGTAGAACGCCACCAGCGCCGCGGCGAGCAGGATGAGCCCCGCGTACAGCGTCGGACGCAGGGCGCGGTCCGTGAGGGGGCCCGCGACCAGCGTGCCGAGCGTCATACCGACGCCGTAGAGCGCGAGGACCAGGGTGGTCGAGGAGTCGGAGATGCCCGTCAGGTTCGTCAGCATGGGCACCAGATAGCTGTAGACGGCGAAGAATCCGCCGAATCCGACCACCGCCGTGGCCAGACCGATCGCCACCTGCCTGTTCCCCATCGCCCGCAGCTCGTGCCCGATGCCCGCTTGCCGGCCGCGCGGCTGATGAGGCACGAACAGGGCCAGCGAAGCGAGCGCGATGAGGCCGATGACGGCGACGCCGGCGTAGGCCCACCGCCAGCCCAGCTGCTGCCCGAGGATCGTTCCGGCCGGGACGCCGACGATGTTCGCGACGGTGAGACCCAGGAACATTTTCGACACCGCGCGCGCGGCCCGTTCGGGCGCGACCAGCCGTGAGGCCACGACAGCGCCCACGCCGAACAGTGCGCCGTGCGGCAGACCCGCCAGAAAACGCGCGGCGAACAGGAGGCCGAAGCCGGGTGCGAGCGCGGACGCGAGATTGCCGATCACGAACAGCCCGGACAGAAGCAGCAGCAGTCGCTTGTGGGGGACGCGCGCGCCGATGCCCGTCAGTACGGGCGCGCCCACGACGACACCGAGCGCGTAGGCCGACACGAGGTTGCCGGCGTGCGGCACCGACACGCCGACACCGTCGGCGATCTGGGGCAGCAGCCCCATGGTGGCGAACTCGGTCGTGCCGATACCGAACGCGACGACAGCCAGGGCCAGCAGGGCAAGTGGCATGGCGCAGAAGAACCCTTCGAAGACAGCGATCCAGGAACCAGGGAGCAGCAGGAAAGGCCTGGATCGTGTCCAGCTCCCGTCACGTGGCGGGCACCATTGCCCGACGTCCCCTCGGAACAGGGCAGGGCCCTCAACGCGGCAACCGTGGCGGGGACCCGCGCATTCCGGGATCGAGCCGGCCACACCATGACCTACGTCACTGCGACTCGCGCCGCCTTCGCCCGCTGCCGTCCGGTCGCCCTCTCATGCCACAGGAATCGAGCAGTCGGTTCGGGCGCCACCTGCCGGGCGGGAACGGTCCGCGGGCGTCGCCCGACGGGTCCGCCTCTCCCCGTCCTGAGCCGTGCGGTCTCAAAAACCGCCGCGGCATCAGACACCGGGGGTCAGGCGAACAGGCGGCTGTGGTGGGAGACGCGTCGGGCCGTGTCCAGGAGGGCGCGGATCCTGGGGCCGGCCTGGTCGATGTCGCTGACAGGCGTGGCGAACGGCAGCCGGACATCGCGGTGTGCGGTGGGGTACTCCAGGCGCAGAGTCACTCCGTAGCGGTCCATGGCCAGGGGAACCGCACGGATCATGCCTCTCGCCGGCCGCGGCCGCACGAGGCGTACCAGGAGAGGGACGAGTTCCTCGTGGCTGTCAACGAGGTGCGTCAGCATGCTCGCCTCGCTCGTGGCCATCGGGTCCGGGCCGGCGGCCTGGAGTTCGTCCAGTGTGACGAACCGACGGCCCTCTCCGTCCTCGATGACCGCCTGGCCGAACTCCATACAGGCACTTCGGGGCGACTCGTTGCTGTACGGGTCCGCGAGCAGCCCGGTGAGGGTGACGCGGGCACGCAACCGGTCGCGCACGGCCGTGGGTGCGATGTCGGTGAACTCGAGCCGGACCGGAACGCGCGGACCGGCCCCGGCGGGGGCGATTTCCGCCGGAGTGTGAAGGTGGAGGCGGCCCCTCGCACTGGCGTTGTCGAGGCGGTGGACCTCGGCATGACTCCCGTCGCTCACCACGGTCATGGACTGGGCCGCGTACAGGATGGACTGCACGCGCTCGGCGGGGGTCGGCCGTGTGACGCGGGCGCTGAAGGGACGCATGCGGGTTCTCCAGGGCGAGGGAAGTGGTCGGCGAGGTCGAAGCGGTCCAAGTCGGCTACTTAGGTAAGCCTAACCTAATGCACGGATGGAGGGCGGGATACTCCCCCGCACTCTCTCCGTACCGGGACGCCCGCCCCGCTCACTGTTCCGACCCGACCGAGTTGCTCGGTCAGAGGCATGCCGTCATGTAGCGGTTAATGTGCCCCGACAGGGAATCGCGCCGCCCGAGCCGAGATGCGGAACCGACCCCTCGGTCGCGCCGACGACGCGGGCGGCGGAGCTGCGCTCCCGGAGCCGACGTGGGCGGCCGGCCGCGTATCCCCTGACCGCCCAGCCCCTCGGCCCGTCGCCCAAGGCGTCGCACAACCCCGGAGGACCGCCATGCATCCCGTACTCGCCGAAGACCGCGCGCGCCTCACGGAACTGCTCCGGTCGGTGAGTGAGTTGGCGGGCCGGGAGCTGGCGGCGGTCGACGCCCGCCCCGCCGCGCGGCTCGGCCCCGCCCCGGAGCCGCAGCCGCTTCCCGCCGAGGGCACGGGCACCGAAGGCGCGCTGGCGCGTTTCGCCGAGCGGTGGTCGCCGGGCTTCTCCGGCAGCTCGGGGCCGCGCTACCTCGGTTTCGTGACCGGTGGCGCGACGCCTGCCGCCCTCACCGCCGACTGGCTCACCGCCGTGTACGACCAGAACGTCGGCAGCGGCATCGGATCGTCCGCCGCCGCACTCGAACGGGAGACGTTGGCCTGGCTGCGCGAGCTGTTCGGGCTGAGCGAGGCGCACAGCGGGGCGTTCGTCACCGGCGCGACCATGTCGAACACGGTGGGCCTGGCCATCGGGCGCGAGTGGCTGGGGGAACAGCGGAACGTGTCCGTCTCCGACGACGGTGTGGCCGCGCTCGGCCCGGTCACGGTGCTGTCCGGGGCACCGCACTCCAGTATCGGGAAGGCCACGTCCGTCCTGGGCCTCGGCCGCGCGAGCCTACGGCGGGTCCCGCTCCTGCCCGGGAACCGTGAGGCAGTCGACGTCGCGGCTCTGGCGGACGCGCTGGAGAGGATGGACGGCCGGCCCGCCATCGTCGTCGCCAACGCCGGAACCGTCGACACGGTCGACTTCGACGACCTGCGCGCCATCGCGGCACTCAAGGAACGGCACAGCTTCTGGCTGCATGTCGACGGCGCCTTCGGGGCCTTCGCCGCGCTGCTCCCCTCCCACTCCCACCTGACCGACGGCCTGGACGCCGCGGACTCCGTCTGCCTGGACCTCCACAAGTGGTTCAACGTCCCCTATGACAGCGCGGTGGTGTTCACCCGGCGACAGGACCTTCAGGTCCGGGTCTTCCACAACTCCTCGCCCTACCTGGGCCCGCCCTCCCTGCCCGACCCCGACTTCCTGCACCTCACTCCGGAGAACTCCCGGCGGCTGCGCGCCCTGACCGCCTGGTTCTCCCTGGTCGCCTACGGCCGGGACGGCCATCGCGAGATCGTCGCCCGCAACACCGGCCTCGCCCGGCGTCTCGGCGATGCCCTGATCGGCGTCCCGCACCTGCGGCTGCTGGCGCCCGTACGGCTCAACACCGTCTGCTTCACCCTCGCCGACGATCCGACACCCGACCGTGTCCAGGCCGCCGCCCATGCCATCGCCGCCACGGGCGACGTCTTCGTCACCCCGACCGTCTACGGTCACGTGCCCGCCCTGCGCGCGGCGTTCAGCAACTGGCGCACGACACAGCCGGACATGGAACGCGCCCTCATGGCGATCACCGACGCGACGGCACCTGTCTCGTAGCCGGCGTCCCGGGGGCCCGGCGTGGATCCTCACGAAGCTGGTGGCTCCGGGTCACTGCGCCGGCCGGCGCGCACAGCTCGCTCTCGCCGCGGCCCTCCGGGACGCCTGGGTACCCAGCGGCAGCGGTACCACGCACCGTCCCGCCGCCGACCGGGCCCGCCGCACCGCACCTCGCCTTCCCCGTCGGCAAGCGGTACTCGGCGCGGGGAGACCCTTCTTCGCCTCACCGGCCCGGCGATCGCTCCTCGCGGTGGGCGTCCTGCGCGCGCGCCACCCGCGCCCACTCCTCGGCGGACAGTGCGAGAAGCCGTCGTACGGCCTCCGGGCCGGGCAGCGGCCCGTGGTCGCCGGTCACCCTGAGGGCGGAGACGGCCGTGATGTGGCCGAGGCGCAGGGCGCGGGTCAGGGTCTCGCCGCGGAGCAGTCCGGCCAGGAATCCCGCCGCGAAGGCGTCGCCCGCGCCGACGGGTTCGACCACCAGCGTGCGCAGCGCCGGGACCGCGACGACGTCTCCGTCCCGTACGGCGGCGGTGGCGGAGTCGGCGCCGTCCTTGACGACGACGATCCGCGGGTGCGGCAGCAACTCCCGTACACCGGCGGCCGTGAGGCCGGCACCCCACAGGTTCTGGGCCTCGTCCAGGCCGACGAAGACGACGTCCGCGCGGTCGGCCAGGTCCCGCAGGACGGTGGCCGCCCTGTCGTCGTGCCACAGGGCGGGGCGGTGGTTGACGTCGAAGCTGACGGCGTACGGCCGTTCGTCGGGCGCGGCGGCGAGCGCGCGGCTCACCAGGTCCCGGCAGGACGGGGACAGCGCCGGGGTGATCCCGCTGACGTGCAGGAGGGAGGCGGCGCGTACGGGCCGGGTGTCCAGCAGGGCGGGCCCGAGGGCGGAGGCGGCCGACCCCGAACGGTAGTAGTGGACGTGGGTTCCGTCCCGGTGGGGGGACTTGAGGAGCAGGCCGGTGGGGCGGTCGGGGTCGGTGCGGACGTGGGTGACGTCGACGCCGGCGGCGGCCACGGCGGCCCGGACACGCCGGCCGGGCGCGTCGTCGCCGAGGGCGGAGAGCCAGGCCACCGGTACGCCGTGGTCGGCCAGGTACATCGCGACGTTGGACTCGGCCCCTGCCACCGTCAGGCGCAGGTGCTCGGCCTCCTCCAGCGGGCCGACCGGGTCGGGGGCCAGGGCCGCCATCGTCTCCCCGACGCACACGACGGGTCCGGGGGCGGGCCGCCACGACGCGGTCACGCGGGCCCCCCGGCCGGGAACGGCGGTACGGGCGCGGTGTCGTGGAGGCGGAACGCGGGCGTCGGCCGGCCGGGCACGTCCACGCGGACGGAGAACACGGCGCCGTCCTCGGGACGCGGATCGGCGAGGCCCAGCCGGGCGGTGGTGATGTGCAGGACGTCGTGCTCCAGGCACACTCCCGCGGGCAGGCTCGCGGGCAGCGGCACGACGCGGTCGGGGGTCCCGTCCGCGAGGAAGCGGCGTACGGTGCCGGTCCCCCACACGGCGACCCACAGGGCGCCCTCGGCGTCGACGGTCATGCCGTCCGGGCTGCCGTCGTCCACCGTGGCGAAGACCTCGGGTGTGCCGAGGGCGCCGGTGTCCGGGTCGACCGGGTGGCGCCGGATCACTCCCCGGGCGCTGTCGGCGAGGTACATGGCCTTGCCGTCGGGGGTGAAGGCGGGCCCGTTCGGGACGGTGACGCCGTCCAGGACCCGGACCACGGTGCCGTCGTGGTCGACCCGGTACAGCGAACCGGCGTTCTCGTCGGCGTCGTAGCCCATGCTGCCCGCCCAGAAGCGGCCGGAGGGGTCGGCGACCGCGTCGTTCATGCGCGTACGGACTGCCGCGCCGTCCTCGGGCCGGGCCAGCCAGGTGGTCGCGCCGTCGGGCGTCAGCAGACAGACGCCGGTGTCCGCGGCGGCGATCCAGGTGCCGGGACGCCCGGCCACCGGGGCCACCGCGCCGATCGGGAAAGGAAGTCGGGCCAGCGGTTCCAGGGGGCCGGCCGGGTCCGCCGGAGCCTTGAGGAGACGGCCGGCGAGGAGGTCGACGAGGACGACCTCCTCGCCCGTCCAGCGGATGCCCTCGCCGAGTTCCAGGCGGTCGGGGCGGGTGACGCGCGCGGTGCTCATCGTCCGGACTCCTCCGCGATGGCACGAAAGGCGCGGGCCCGGTCGCGGAGCGCGGCGAGGCTGCCTCCGTCGGCGGCGTCGCCGACCAGGGGTGAGCCGACTCCGACCGCTGTCGCGCCGGCTGTGAGGCAGGCGTGGGCGGCGGCCTCGTCGATCCCGCCGACGGGGACGAACGGCACGTCGGGGAAGGGGCCGCGCAGGGCCTTGAGGTAGTCCGCTCCACCGAAGGGTGCGGCGGGGAAGAGTTTCAGGGCCTCGGCTCCGAGCGCGCGGGCGGCTATGACGTCGGTCGGGGTCAGCACCCCCGCGAGGACCGGCAGGCCCAGGTCGCGGGCCGCGCGGACGCCGTCGCCGAGTCCGGGTGTCACCACGAAGGTGGCTCCCGCACGGTGTGCGGCGTGGGCGTCGTCGGCGCTCAGCACCGTCCCGGCGCCCAGGAGCGCGTCGGGCCCGAGCGCGTGCCGGGCCCGCTCGATGACGGTGAGGGCGTCCGTTCCGCTCAGGGAGACCTCGACGAGGTCGACGCCCTCCTCGGCGAGGGCCAGCACCGTGCGCAGCGCGGCGTCCGCGTCGCCTCCGCGCACGATGGCCAGCAACCGGCGCGCGGCCAGGGCGGCTTGCAGATCCACGGTAGGGAACTCCTTGTCTCGACTGCGGTGTTCAGGGGCAGGCGCAGGCGGTGCTGAGGGTGAGGCGCCAGCGCACCTCGCCGGAGGCGGGGACGCGGGCGGCGTCGTCGGGTCCCGCCTCGGCGAGGTCGAAGACCCGGCCGAGCATGGGTTCGACGCCGGTGCTGCGGTAGGGGGCGTGCCGGGGGAAGCCGCCGAGGTTGCGCCACAGGGCGACCGACACCGGCTGTTCCTCGGCGGTCAGGGCCAGGTGGAGACGGTCGGGCCCGTCGTGGACGCAGACCTGCCGGGCGTCGACGACGGCTCCCACGGCGGTGCCGTCGTCGGGGCCGAGCCGGTCCAGCGGCACTCCGTGCGGGGCCGGCCAGGCGCCGGTGATCCAGGGGGCGCCGTCCGGCCAGGGGCCGTCGACGAGCGCGGCGGCCTCCGGGAACAACCGGGTGGGCGCCCCGTGGGGCAGGTGCAGGGTGGCCGCGGCCGACAGGTCGAGGAGGGCGTGCGCGGCCCAGACGAAGCGGTAGCCCGGCTCGGCGGTGAGGACGTAGTCGGCCTCGGCTCCCCCGGCCGTGGCACGGAACGTACGGCGGAGGGTGAAGTCCGCGCAGCGTACGGACTCGGCGGCGCCGTCCCGGGTCCAGGGCCGGGACCAGACGTCCCCGTGGTCCGGGGTGCCGCGAACGGTGGGCACGCACTCCTCCAGGCCGCCCGCGTCCACGAACGCCGAGCCGGGAACGGCCTGTTGGCGCCCGGGGTCGGGGCGATGCCAGAGCCACTCGCGGCCGGGTGCCGCGAGTGAGGTCCACCGGCCGCCGTGCGGAGGGTCGGTGACGATGTCCAGCGGCATGCTCACCACTCCGCGAAGGAACCGTCGGGGTGCCGCCACACGGGGTTGCGCCAGGCGTGGCCCGCGCGGTCGGCGGCGCGGACGGCGGCCTCGTCGACGGTGACGCCGAGGCCCGGCGCGGTACCGCGTGGCGCGTGCCCGTCGACGAAACGGAAGGGCTCGGGGTCGACGACGTACGAGAGCAGGTCGGCGTCCTTGTTGTAGTGGATGCCCCTGCTCTGTTCCTGGATGAGGAAGTTGGGTGTGGCGAAGGCGACTTGGAGGCTGGCGGCGAGGGCGATCGGGCCGAGGGGGCAGTGCGGGGCGAGGTGGGCGCCGTAGGTCTCGGCGAGGGAGGCGATGCGGTGGACCTCGGAGATGCCCCCGGCGTGGGAGAGGTCGGGCTGGGCGACGGCGATGCCGGCGGTGAGCGGGGCGAGGAACTCGGCGCGGGAGTAGAGGCGTTCGCCGGTGGCCAGCGGCACCGGGCTCGCGCCGACGAGTCCGGCCAGCAGGTGGTTCTGCTCGGGGAGGACCGGTTCCTCGACGAACAGCGGGTGCAGGGGGGCGAGTTCGTTCAGGACGCGGCGGGCGTTGGCGGCGCTGAAACGGCCGTGGAAGTCGACGGCGACGTCCCGGTCGGGTCCGAGGATGTCGCGGGCCGCCGCCACGCGGGCGACGACCGCCGCGGTCTCGGCCATCGTGGCGGCCGGCCCGACGCGTCCGGCACCGTTCATCTTCACGGCGGTGAATCCGGCCTCCACCTGCGCGCTGATCTGCTCGGTGAGTTCGGCGGGTTCGTCACCGCCGACCCAGGCGTAGACCCGGACCCGGTCGCGCACGGGGCCGCCGAGCAGGGCGTGCACGGGGGCGCCGTAGGTCTTGCCCGCGATGTCCCACAGCGCCTGGTCGAGTCCGGCGACGGCGCTGGACAGGACCGGGCCGCCCCGGTAGAAGCCGCCCTTGGTGAGGACCTGCCAGTGGTCCTGGATACGGAGCGGGTCCTGGCCCAGGAGGTATTCGGAGAGGACCTCGACGGCGGTCCGCACCAGTTCGGCGCGGCCCTCGACGACGGGTTCACCCCAGCCGGTCACGCCCTCGTCGGTCTCCACGCGGCAGAACAGCCAGCGCGGCGGTACAAGAAAGGTTTCGACGCGTGTGATCTTCACCGGCCACCGGTGCCTTTCGGGTCGTCGGGTCCGCCGATCCGGTCCAGGTCGCGTCCGGCCTGGTCGAGCAGGGCGCGCATGGCCGCCTCGGCGGCCCGCGGGTCCCGGTCGCGTACGGCGTCCAGGACGGCGCGGTGGGCGGGTACGGGGTCCTCGCTGTGCGGGGCGCTGTGCACGATGCGGTCGCGGTGGGCGAGTCCCGACTCGATCACCACCTCCATGCGTTCCAGGAGTTCGTTGTGGGTCGCGGCGAGCAGGGCGCGGTGGAAGGCGAGGTCGGACTCGACGGCGTGGGCGGCACCGGTGCCGTCCTCCCCCATCGCCGTCAGGGCGTCCTCCAGGGCCGCGAGGTCGGCGTCGCTGCGGCGCTCGGCGGCCAGCCGGACCGCGGCCGGTTCGACGATGGCGCGTACTTCGGCGAGGTTGCGCAGCAGGTCGAGGTCGGCCTCGGCGGAACCGGCGCCCTGGATCTGCCAGCGCAGCACGTCGGCGTCGAGCAGGTTCCAGTCGGAGCGGGAGCGCACGAACGTGCCGCGTTTCTGCCGGGCGTCGACCATGCCCTTGGCGGCGAGGACCTTGAGGGACTCGCGCAGGGCGGTGAGGCTGACGTCCAGCTCGCGCTGCAACGCCACGAGGTCGAGCGTGGCCCCCTCGGGGATCTCGCCGCCGAGGATGCGGCGTGCGAGGAACTCCACGGTCTGACCGTGCACGCCGCGGCGGGCGTAGGGCGTCATGTAGTACAGCCTTTCAGTGGTCGGGGCTCGGTCATGCGGAGGCCTTCAGGACGCTCCAGCCGCCGTCGACGAGCAGGTGCGACCCGGTGATGTAGGAGGCCTCGTCGGAGCCGAGGAACGCGATGGCCGCGGCCACTTCCGCGGGGGTGCCGAAGCGGCGGGCCGCCGTCTCGGCGACGCTGCGTTCCCGGTCCTCGGGCGGTACGCGGTCCCAGGCGGCCGTGAGGATCGGTCCCGGCAGGACGGCGTTGACGCGGACCTCGGGCCCGTACTCCACGGCGAGCTGGCCGCACAGGGACAGCAGGGCGCCCTTGGACGCGGCGTAGGCGGGATGTCCGGGGATGCCCTTGTGGGCGTGGACGGACGAGGTGAGGACGATCGCGCCGCCCCGGTCGCGCAGGTCGGGAAGGACGGCGCGGACCCCGAGGAAGCCCGCGGTGAGGTTGACGTCGAGCTGGCGCCGCCAGGAGGCGAGGGTGAGTTCATGGGCGGGGTGGACGTCGACGGTGTAGGCGTTGCTGACCAGGACGTCGACCGGTCCGAAGGAGTGGGCGGCGGTGATGACGCGGTGCCAGTCGTCCTCGGCGGCGACGTCCGCGGTGACGAAGCGGGCCCGGCCGCCGTCCTCGGTGATCCGTTCCGCCTCGCCACGGCCCCGGTCCTCGTCGATGTCGACGAGGACGACGGCGGCTCCCTCCTGGGCGAGGCGTGCGGCGGTGGCGGCTCCGATGCCGGAGGCGGCCCCGGTGACCACGGCCGTGCGGCCGGTGAAACGGGCACCGCCGCCTCGTACGGGCTGGTCCATCGTGGGTTACGGCTCCTTCGGGTCGGGCACGGAGTACGTGCCCATGGGGCGGGGTGGGTCGAACCTACGCCGGTCGCCGGCCCGGATGGCGGGTCAGCACGACCAGTTCGGCGTCGTGATCGGCGGTCCAGGCGAACGGCAGCCCGTAGTGCAGGAGGTGGGCGCCGCCGTAGGTGGCGCCGGAGGCCTCGTCGCGGTAGCGGGCGTCCGGATCGAGGCCGCGCGGGCGCAGCCGGGCGGGACGGCCGGGCACCAGGGGGGCGCCGTCCAGACGGCCGGTGTTCAGGGCGGCGACGACGGTCCGGCCGTCCGGGCCGTCGTACTGGACTCCGCAGGTGGCGTCGTCCGGGCTGCCGAGAAGGTGGGTCTCGCCGTGGTGGATCACGTCGCGTACCTCCTTGTAGCGGGCGATCCACCCGGCGGCCTCGGCACGTTGCCGCGGGGACCAGGTGCGCAGGTCGGCGCCGATGCCGAGGACGCCGCACATCGCGGTGACGAAGCGGAAGGCGAGGCTGCGCGGGCGGGGGTCGAAGACTCCGGGGGCGTCGGTGACCCAGGAGCTCATCACGTGCGGGGCGTGGGCGTGCAGGAAGCCGTACTGGATGGCGAGCCGGTCCAGGGGCGCGGTGTTGTCGCTGGGCCAGACGACGTCGGTGCGGGCGAGGGTCGTGTGGTCGATCCGGCCTCCGCCGCCCGCGCAGCCCTCGACGGTCACATGGGGGTGGGCGGTGCGCAGGTGGTCGAGGACACGCAGGTATCCGTGGACGTGGGCGGCGTCCAGGTCGAGGCGTTCCGCGGGGGTGGCGCCGGGCCGGCCGCGTTCGGTGGGCGGCCGGTTCATGTCCCACTTGAGGTAGTCGATCCGGTGCTCGCCGAGCAGTCGGTCCAGGGTGGCGACGACGAAGTCCTGCACGTCCGCGCGGCCGAGGTCCAGGAGCAGTTGGTTGCGGACCAGGCGGGCGGGACGGCCGTCGATCCGGTAGGCCCAGTCGGGGTGTTCGGCCAGCAGCCGGCTGCCGGGGCTGACGGCCTCGGGTTCGATCCACAGGCCGAAGTCCATGCCGAGCGCGCGGACGTCCTCGACGAACCGGTCGAAGCCTCCCGGGAAGGCGGTGGGATCGGGATACCAGTCGCCGAGGCCGGCCGTGTCGTCCGCGCGGCCGGTGAACCAGCCGTCGTCCACGACGAACAGTTCCACGCCCATGTCGGCCGCGGACTTGGCGAGTTCGAGCTGTCCGGCCGCCTCGACGTCGAAGCCGGTCGCCTCCCACGAGTTGTAGAGGACCTTGCGGGGGCGGTGCAGCCGCTCTCCGCCGAGGTGGCGCTCGTAGCGGTGCCAGACGCGGGAGAGGCCGTCGAGTCCGTCCGCGCTGAACGCGCAGGCGAGGCGAGGCGTGGTGAGGGTCGCGCCGGGGGCGAGGAGTACGGCGCCCTCGTGCGGCACGCGTCCGGCGCGGACCCGGACGGCGCCGCCGGGTTCGGCCTCCGCGGTGATGTGCCAGTTGCCGGCCCACTCCAGGGCGAGGCCGTAGGCCGGCGCGTCGTCCGTGGCGAGGTCCTGGACGGCGAGCCAGGGCGCGTAGGCGTGCCCGGGGGTGCCCTGGGTGCTGCCCATGGTGAAGGTGCCCCGGGTGAGGGCGAGTTCGGTGTGCTGGAACTCCTGCGACCACTGTCCGGTGAGGTAGGTGAGCCGGGCGCCGGAGGTCACCGGCACGTTGACGGCGCCGGAGTCGAAGCGCTCAAGGCGCAGCTCCTCCGCGCCGGTGCAGGTGAGTTCGGTCCAGCGGTGCAGGACGTCGGTGCCCGGCACGACGGCGTAGCACAGCGTGGTGCGCAGGCCGAGGAGATCGTCGGTGAAGGTCAGCCGGAGGGTGCCGGTGTCCTCCTCCGCTCCGGTGAACTCCCACCAGACGCCGCGTTCCCGTCCGGGGCGGCCGGCGATCAGGTCGGCACCGGTGAAGGGCCTTTGTCCGTACGGCAGGTACTCGGCGGGGGCGGCGTCGGCCGGGGTGATGAAGTGGGTGCGGTGCGACCAGTCGAGGGCCGAGGGCCCGTCCTCGGCCCCGTGCGGGCCCCAGGCGTCCAGTTCGGCCCAGGGTCCGTCGGGCGACAGCCGCACGGTGTAACTGGTGTTCTCGGTGCGCAGGGTCCAGCGCTCGTACGGCGTCACTTCACTGCTCCGAGGTTGAGTCCGGCCACGAAGTGGCGCTGGAAACGGAGGAAGACGGCCACCGTCGGTGCGGCGGCGATGACGGAGCCGGCAGCGATCACGTTCCACATGGACACGTACTGCCCCTGGAGTCCGATGAGGGCCGCGGTGATGGGCATCCGGGTGTCGGTGCGCAGGACGGTGATCGCCCACAGCAGGTCGTTGAAGATCCAGGTGAAGGACAGGGCACTGAGCGCGGCGAGGGCGGGGCGGGTGAGGGGGAGGATGATCCGCCAGAAGATCTGCCAGGGGCTTGCGCCGTCGACGACCGCCGCCTGCTGGATCTCGGCGGGGATGGACCGCATGAAGCCGTGCAGCACGAAGACGTAGAAGCCGACGCCGAAGCCGATCTGCACGCCGATCAGCGCGGGCAGGGTGTCGTACAGGCCCATGAGTTCGCTGAGTTTGGAGACCGGGATCAGCAGGATCTGCGGGGGCAGCAGGTTGCCGCCGAGCATGAGCAGGAGCAGCGAGCGGCGGAAGGGCATCTCGTAGCGGCTGAGTCCGAACGCGGCCATCGCGGCCAGCGCGAGGGTCACCAGGACACAGGGGACCGTCACGAGCAGGCTGTTGATGAGGGCACGCTGCTGGCCGCCGTCGACCCAGGCCTGCCGGAAGTTGCCGAGGGTGAAGGACTGGGGCCAACTGCCCAGCCCGTGCGCGGCGATGTCGTCGAAGGACCGCAGACTGGTGACCAGGACCAGGGCGATCGGCAGCAGCCACAGCAGGGACAGGGCCCCGGCGCCGGCGTGGAATCCGGCGGTGGACAGGCGGCGTCGGCGCAGGGCGGCGTCGGAGGTGTGCGAGGTCGTCATCAGTCCGCCTCCCGGAAGGCGCGCACGAGGTAGGAGGCGATCACTCCGAAGGCCAGCACGAAGATGACGACGGCCAGGGCGGAGCCGTAGCCGAGCCGCAGGGACTGGAAGGCGGTGGAGTACATGTAGGTGCTCAGCAGTTCCGAGGAGTGGTACGGGCCGCCGCGGGTGAGGGACCACACCACGTCGAAGGAGCGCAGCGAGTCGATGACGATGACGGACAGGACGACCGCGTTGACGCTGCGGAGCTGAGGGAGCGTCACATGGCGGAAGGCCTGCCAGCGTCCGGCGCCGTCGACCTTGGCCGCTTCGTACAGGGCGGGGTCGATGCCCTTGAGGCCGGCCAGGTAGAGCACCATGACGTAGCCGATCTGGCGCCACAGGGCGGGCACGATGACGGCGTACAGGGCCGTGTCCTGGTCGGCGAGCCAGGCGTGGCGCAGGCTGCCGAGACCGACGGCCTGGAGGAGCTGGTTGAGGACGCCGTCGGGCTGGTAGATCGCCTGCCAGACGAGGGCGGTGGCGACCAGGGAGAACACCACGGGCAGGAACAGGGCGGCGCGGTAGAAGCCCACGCCGCGGCGCTCCTGCTGGAGCAGCAGGGCGGTGCCGAGGCCGAGCAGCGCGGACAGACCGCCGAAGAGCAGCAGCCACAGCACGGTGTCGAGGGCCGCGGTGCGGAAGACGTCGTCGTGCAGCATCTCCCGGAAGTTGGCGAGGCCCACGAATCGCGGTGCGGAGACCCCGTCCCAGCTGGTGAGCGCCAGGTAGAAGCCCTGCAGGGCCGGCCAGAAGACCCAGACCGCCTCGGCGAGCAGCGGGACGAGGACGAACGCGAGGACCATCGGAGGGGTGCGGCGCGGGCCCCCGGCCCTTCGGCCGCGGGGCGGCGTCGGGACCGGGGTCGTCTTGCGGGCGGCCGTGGTGAGGACGGCCACGTCACGCTCCCCAGATCTTCTGGGCGTCGCGCTGCCAGTCCGTCAGGATGCTGTTGATCTCCTTCGGCTTGGCGATGAACTTGGTCAGGGCGGTGTCGGCGGTGGGCTGGAGGGCGTCGCTGGAGTCGCGGTTGAAGAACTGGGTGATCTCGGCGGCCTCGGCGACGTGCTTGCGGCCCTTGGTCACCAGCGGGGTGCCGGTGTCCTTGGCGTCGGGGTGGCACGGCAGCGCGGTGCCGGAGGAGCCCTTGAGGTAGATCTCCTGGGCCTCGGCGCCGGCCAGGAAGCGCAGCAGGTCGAAGACCTGGTCGCGGTGGCCGGAGCGGGCGCTGGCGAAGTACCCGTCGGTGGGCGCCTCTTCGGCGAGCGGGACCTTGGGGTCGATGACGGGGAAGCGGAAGAAGTCGATGTCGTCCAGCGCGTCCTTCGGTGCCGCGTCGGCGAAGAACGTGCCGATCAGCATCATTCCCGAACGGCCGTTGAGCAGTGCGGTGGTGGCGTCCTGGAAGGCGACGGCGGTGCCGCTGGGGTCGAAGTACGGGAGGACCTCCTTCCAGCGGTCGAAGACCTTGTGGACCTCGGGGTCGTCGAAGCGGTGCTTGCCCGCCAGGAGTTCGCGGTGGTACTGGGCACCGTTGATACGGATGTCGAGGTAGTCGAACCAGGCGGAGGCGACCCAGGCGGTGTTGCCGCCCGCGCCGAGGCCGATCGGGGCGACGCCCTTGGACTTGAGCTTGTCGCACAGGTCGAGGAAGCCGTCCCAGTCGGTGGGCGGACTCACGCCCCACTTCGCGAAGTTGGACTTGCGGTAGAACATGCCCCACCAGTAGTAGGTGGTCGGCACGAAGACCTTCTTGCCGCTGCTGGAGGTGCACAGCGTGTGCAGGGCCTTGGAGTAGCGCTGCAGGTCGGGCGAGGTCCACACCTCGTCGAGACCGAGCAGGAGGTTCTTGCGGGCGTAGGCGTCCGCGACCGAGCCGGGGTACCAGGTGTAGACGTCCGGCGGGTTGGCGGAGGTGAGGTACGTCGGCAGCTGGGTCCGGAACGTCTCGGCGGCGACGGTGTTGAGGTCGACGCCGCCCTTCTTCTTGTAGGCGGCGACCAGGTCCTGCATCGCGGCCTTGGCCTGCGGTGCGGAGAGGTTGGACTGCAGGGAGACTGGACCCTTGGACGAGGTCTTGGACGAGGACGAGGTGGAGGTCACGCAACCGCTGAGCAACGCGGCGGTTCCGGCCGCGCCGGCTCCGGCGAGGAAGCGCCGGCGGCTGGTCTGTGAGTGGGTCATGGAAGACTCCTGCGAG
This sequence comes from Streptomyces sp. RPA4-2, assembly GCF_012273515.2. Classification (NCBI taxonomy): domain Bacteria; kingdom Bacillati; phylum Actinomycetota; class Actinomycetes; order Kitasatosporales; family Streptomycetaceae; genus Streptomyces; species Streptomyces sp. RPA4-2. The sequence continues at coordinate 7,898,775 of NZ_CP050975.2, read as the reverse complement.
GTCAGGACGGTTGGCTGATCTACTTGAACGCGGTGCGGTGCACGGTGCCGTCGACTCCGCGGTAGACCGCGTCGACCGTCCCGTTCGCACCCGCGACGGCTCCGAGCGCTCCGTCGAACGCGGCGCTGGGGAACTCCTGCCGCTTCGACCAGCCCTGCCAGGAGCCGGCCTCGTACCGCTGCTGCCAGAGGGTGTAGTCACCGGCCCGCGCGTACAGGAGCACCTGGCCGCCGACGGTGACGAGGGTGGGGCTGCCGCTGACGGTGCCGCCGAGTGCGCTCCAGTCCGACCACTGGCCCGAGGCGTCCCGGGAGAGGGTCCAGATGTCGTCCGACGCGGTCCGTACGGCGACGTGCACCCGGCCGGTGGAGTCGACCGCCGCGGACGGCCTGCCGTACGTCACACGGCCGTCGGGGGTGCCGAGCGAGGTCCAGCCGGTGGACGGGCCGCGCTGGACGATCCGGCCTTCGCCGTCACGGGCGACGAGCGTCCAGTGGCCGGGGTCGGTGAACGCCACCGAGGGCGCGTCGCCGAGCCGTCCGCCGAGGCTCTGCCAGTCGCCCCAGTGACCGCCCGCGTAGATCCGCCGGTAGGCGCGGGAGTCGGCGCCGCGCACGAAGACGTCGACACGGCCGTCCGCGGAGGCGTGCACGGCGGGCTGGCCGAGGATGCCGCCCTTCACCGGACCGCCGAGGTCCCGGGTGCGCGGTGCGCCGCGGCCGGTGTCCGTGTGCTGGACCAGCGTGCCGTGGGGGCCGCGCAGGAAGGTGTGCACGGTGTCGCCGGAGCGCGCGATCGCGGGGTCGGAGGTGGTCCGCTCCCCCAGGCCGGCGCCGGGCAGCGCGTCCGCGCCGGTGAGCTTGAGGAACGCGGTTCCGTGGGCGGGGACTTCGACCGTGTAGGAGTCGGTGTGGACGCCGCGGTCGGCGCGGGCGCGCAGGTCGCGCACGGCGACGGGTCCGCCGAGGGCGGTGTCGGCGAAGCGCACGGTGCGCTGGGCCGGGTTGTCGGACCGGTTGAGCAGGACGACCGCCCGCTCGCCACGGCCCGAGAGGACCTTGCTGTACACGTCGCCGGTGTCGTCGGAGGCGACCCGGACGCCCTGGACGCCGAGGCGGTCCTGGTCGACGGCGATGATCTCCGGATTGCGGAGGGTGGCCAGCATCGAGGTGTTCAGGGTGCGTGGGTCGGAGCCGAGGACGAGCGGGGAGGCCATCTCGGCCCACATCACGAACTGGGTGGTGGACTCCTCCTCGGTCAGCTCCGGTGTGCCGTCGGACATCGGGCGCATGGGGATGAGGTAGTCGGGGTCGTTCCAGTGGCCGGGGCCCTGGGCTTCCGGGTGCCAGGCGTTGGCGTCCATGTTGCGCAGGATGTTGGGCCACTCGCCCGGGGTCGGCGTGCCCCAGGCGATGTCGGTGCCGGTGCGCCAGGAGTCGGCGATGGCCGGGGCGTAGACGAACGTGTTGTGGGCGTCCTGCTCGGGGGTGTGCGGCAGTCCCCAGTCGTCCGTGAGCGGGTTGCACAGGTTCAGCAGCATACGGCGGCCGGACTTGGCGACCGCGTCGCTGAGTTCCTTGTACGCGGGGCCCGGGTCGAGCTTCGCGCCGATGCCGCAGAGGAAGTCGACCTTGATGGCGTCGATCTTCCAGCCGGCGAACTGCCGTGCGTCGTCGTCGTAGTGGCCGCGGCTGCCCAGTCCGCAGCTCTTCCCGCCGTCGTAGGTGCCGGCGTCGGTGTAGATGCCCGCGCGCAGGCCGCGCTGGTGCAGGTACGAGACGAGGGCGGGTATGCCGGAGGGGAAACGCTCGGGGTTGGCCACCAACCGGCCCCGCTCGTCACGCGGGTTGTCGGCCTGCCAGCCGCCGTCGAGCCAGACGATGTCGTAGCCGCTGTCGCGCAGACCGCTGCTGACCAGCTTGTCGGCGACGGAGCGGACCTCCTTCTCGGTGGGCGCGCCCAGACCGTAGTAGGTGTTCCAGCCCATGTAGGGGGTCGGGGCGAGTCCGCTGTCGTACGAGGCGGGCGCGCCCACGTCCCGCGGGGCGGAGGAGGTCGCGGAGGCGGTGGAGGCCGTGGTCGCCGCGGCGACCACCATGGCGGCGGTGGCGACACTACGGCGGGTGAGGCGCCGGAGTCCGGGCCTCGGTGCGGGTGCTTGCGAAGTCACGTGCCACTCCCGGGGGTTGGGAAGCAGTAGGGGCGAGACGCGGGCCGCACTGGGCGTGGGCCTCGGCGTCACGGCGACGACTCTGGCCCGCGGCCGAAACCTTGTCAATATTAATTCCTAATTTACTAGAAGCCGTGGTCCGTCATCTACCGGAAACCTTGACAGGGCGTGGGCGTCGGGGCAGTGTTCGGCAACGTTGTCATGGGCGTTGGCAACGTTGTCATCCTTCATCGAGTCGAGCGCCCGGTTTTTTCGACATCCCTGATCGGAGTCAAGGTTCATGTCGAATCAGTCCTCCCCTCCCTCCCGGCGTGCCGTTCTCTCGGCCGGTTCCACCCTGCTCGCCGGATTCGGCGCCGGCATGGCCCTGCCCGCGGCAGCCGCGGCGGCCGCCACCGGCCGGCCGGGCACTGTTTCCAGCCGGGGTGAACTCGCCGCGAACCGGCCGGTGCTGGTGTCCTCCACCGACTACGCCCCCACTCCGGCCGAGTTCGCCGTCGACGGCCTGACCGGTGTCGGTGTGAGGAACTCGGGCTGGCGTGCCGCGGTCGGCGACCCGCAGTGGATCTCCGTCGACCTTCAGGCGCTGTGCGAGGTGGAGTCCTTGCGGCTCACCTTCGAGGCCACGCTCGACGATCCCCCGTACGTGGACTCGTCCAGTGGCAACCCCCGGCTGGACACCACCGGCCAGGAGATCCTGTCCAGTTGCGCGACCGACTTCGTCGTCGAGACCTCCCGTGACAACCACACCTGGGCCACCGCGTTCCGCACCGACGCGGGCAAGGGCGGGGTGATGGAGATCCCGTTCCAGAAGGCGGCCACCGCCCGCTGGGTACGCATGACCGTCAACAAGCGGTCCAACGCGAACCCTGTCGGGCTCAACGGCCTTCAGGTGTACGGGACCTGCCGCAGCGTACGGCCGTCGGTGACCGGCTGGACCGACTGGGGCACCCACCACCGCACGCCCCCGGCGCTGCGGGCCGGCGCGGACGGCACCGTGCCGCTGGAGTCCGGCTGGGACCTGACGATGGACGACTGGGCGGGCAAGGGCGGCGCCGAACTGTCCAAGCCCTCAGTGGACACCAGCGGTTGGCTGCCCGCGACGGTCCCCGGCACGGTCCTGACCTCCCTCGTGGACCGCGGTCACCTCCCCGACCCGGTCGCCGGGATGAACAACCTGCACATCCCCGAGGCCCTCTCCCGCCACTCCTGGTGGTACCGCCGCGCGTTCAAGCTGCCCAAGGGCCTGCGCACGGGGACCGGCCGGCACGTCTGGCTGGAGTTCGACGGCGTCAACCACGAGGCCGAGGTGTGGCTCAACGGCTCCCGCGTGGGTACGGTCACGAGCCCGTTCGCCCGGGGCGCCTTCGACGTGACGAAGCTGCTCGGGGACGGCGAGCACGCCGTCGCCGTGAAGATCAGCCCGATGCCGGTTCCCGGCAGCCCGGGTGACAAGGGCCCGCAGGGTCTCGCCTTCGTCGACGCCGGCGCGAACACCATGAACCGCAACTCGCCTACCTATCTGGCCTCTTCCGGCTGGGACTGGATGCCCGCGGTGCGCGACCGGGCGGCCGGTATCTGGAACCACGTGCGCCTGCGCTCCACCGGCGCGGCCGTCATCGGCGACCCGCGCGTGGACTCGCGGCTGCCGGACCTTCCGGACACGCGGACGGCCGAGCTGACGATCACCGTGCCGGTGCGCAACGCCGACACGGTCGGCAGACGCGTCACCGTCTCGGCCGCCTTCGACGACGTACGCGTGACACGGACGGTCACCGTCCCCGGCGGCCAGAGCACCGACGTCGTCTTCAGCCCGGCGGACTTCTCCCGGCTCCGGCTGCGCGACCCGAAGCTGTGGTGGCCCAACGGCTACGGCGAGGCCGCGCTGCACAGGCTGACGCTGGCCGCCTCGGTCGACGGGCAGGAGAGCGACCGGCGCACCACACGGTTCGGCATCCGCCAGTTCGGCTACGAATACCAGGTGCCGCTGGTCTTCCAGACCGGCAGCGACTCGTACGCGCAGACGGTGGACCTCGCCCGGCAGAAGGCCCGGTACGTGCGTATCGCGTGCCACACCCGGGCCACGGACTGGGGTTCGTCCCTGTGGAGTCTGAGCGTCGCCGACAGCGCGGCGCCCGACACCGACCTCGCGCTGCGCAGACCGGCCACCGCCTCCACGGTCGACACCGACTCCAACGGCGCCGACAACGTCACGGACGGTGACCCCGGCACCCGTTGGTCCTCCGCGTTCCAGGACGAGCAGTGGGTGCAGGTCGACCTCGGTTCCTCCCTCTCGTTCGACCGTGTGGTCCTCACCTGGGAGCAGGCGTACGCGAAGACGTACACGGTCCAGGTGTCCGACGACGGCGACAAGTGGACCGACGCGAAGGCCGTGGACAACACGGCGGTTCCGCTGCCGTTCCACACTTCCGGTTCGGCGAGCCTGCAGAACGTGGACTTCGCGGCGCGGACCGCGCGCTACCTGCGGGTCCTCTGCCATACCCGGGCCAGTAGTTGGGGTTCGTCGATCTGGGGCCTGTCGGTCGTGGACAGCACCGCCGCCGGCACCGACCTCGCGCTGCGCAAGACGGCCACCGCGTCGTCCGTGGAGCAGGACTCCAACGGGCCCTCGAACGCCGTGGACGGCAACCCCGACACCCGCTGGGCCTCGGCGTACGAGGACGAGCAGTGGATCCAGGTCGACCTCGGTTCAGCTGTCCGGTTCGACCGGGTCGCGATCACCTGGGAGCAGGCGTACGCGAAGACGTACACCATCCAGGTGTCGGACGACGGCGACAAGTGGACGGACGTCACCTCCGTCGACAACTCCATCGACCCGCTCAAGATCAGCGTCAACGGCGTCCGGGTCTTCTGCCGCGGCGGCAACTGGGGCTGGGACGAACTGCTGCGCCGGATGCCCGCCGAGCGGATGGACGCGGCCGTCCGGATGCACCGTGACATGAACTTCACCATGATCCGCAACTGGGTCGGGTGCAGCAACCGCGAGGAGTTCTTCGCCAGTTGCGACGAACACGGGCTGCTCGTGTGGAACGACTTCCCCAACGCGTGGGGCATGGACCCGCCGAACCACCAGCTGTTCCTCGACGCCGCGCAGGACACCGTGCGGCGCTACCGCGTACACCCCTGTGTCGTGGTGTGGTGCGGCGCCAACGAGGGCAATCCTCCGGGGGCGGTCGACGACGGCATGCGCAAGGCGGTGCTGGCGGAGGCGCCGGACGTGCTGTACCAGAACAACTCGGCCGGCGGCATCGTGACGGGCGGCGGCCCCTACGGCTGGGTGGAGCCCGAGCGTTACTACACGCCGACGACCTACGGCAGTGGCAACTTCGGCTTCCACACCGAGATCGGCATGCCCGTACTGCCGACGGCGGAGACCATGCGCCGGCTCGTCGGCGACGAGCCCGAGTGGCCGGTGGGCGGCGCCTGGTACCTCCACGACTGGAGCACACGGGGCAACCAGGCCCCGCAGAACTACATGGCGGCCGTCGAGGAACGGCTCGGCACGGCCAAGGACCTCGACGACTTCTGCCGCAAGGCGCAGTTCGTCAACTACGAGAACTTCCGGGCCATGTTCGAGGCCTGGAACGCGAAGTTGTGGGACGACGCGACCGGTCTGATGCTGTGGATGTCGCACCCCGCCTGGTACAGCACCGTCTGGCAGACCTACGACTACGACTTCGATGTCAACGGCGCCTACTACGGCGCCCGCAAGGCCAACGAGGCCCTGCACGTGCAGGCCGATCCGCGGGACGGCCGGGTGATCGCGGTCAACCACACCCCGGACTCGGTCCGTCGCGCCACGGTCACCGCCAGGTTCCTCGACCTGTCGGGGCGCGAAGTGGCCGCCCAGCGGCGGAAGTCCGTCGACATCGCTCCGTCGGCCACGGCGGACGCGTTCACCGCCGGCTGGACGGACGACCTGCCCGATCTCCATCTGCTGCGGCTGCGTCTGGAGGACTCGAGCGGCCGGCTGCTGGCCGAGAACACCTACTGGCGCCACCGCACCGCCCAGGCCATGCAGGCGCTGAACCGTGCCGACCGGACCAGGCTGTCCGCCGAGGTCACCGGCACGGACCGCTCGGGCGACCGCGGCGAACTCACCGCGCGGCTGCGCAACAAGGGCGGTTCGGTCGCGGCGATGGTCCGTGTCTCGCTCGTCGACTCCGCGACCGGTGAGCGGGTACTGCCGACCCTGTACAGCGACAACTATCTGTGGCTGCTGCCCGGCGAGTCCCGCACCCTCACCCTGTCCTGGCCGGCCGGGGCGCTCCGCTCGGGCAGGCCGAAACTGCGGGTGGAGGCGTACAACGCGCCGGCGGTGACGGCGCTCGCACCGCACTGATCCAGTCGGCCCGCCCGCGGCCCTGCGGGGCCGTGGACGAGCCGGGTATGCCGGCGGTTGCGGCCCTCGTGAGTTTCTCGCGAGCCCCTCGTGGCAGGCTATTTGATTTCAAACGATACGGTATCGATTGATTCGACTGTCTGGTAATGTCCGTCTCATGACCGTCGACACCCCGTCCGAGAAGACGTCCGCGCGAGCCACGGACCGCCCCGGGGACGCCTCGCCGTTCGCACTCGGGCTGCTGCTGCGCCGGGCGCACCGGCGGGCGGCCTCGGTGATGACGGAGGCGCTGCGGCCGCTCGGGATCGAGCTGCGGCACTTCGGGGTGCTGATCGTGCTGGCCGACCGCGGCCCGACCGTGCAGCGGGATCTGGTCCAGGCGGCGGGGTCGGACAAGGCGGGGATCATGCGCGTCGTGGACGACCTGGAGGGCAAGGGGCTGGCCGTGCGCAAGGCGGTCCCAGGGGACCGTCGGGTACGGGTGGTGGAGATCACGCAGAAGGGCCTGGAGCTCTTCGACCAGGCCCATGCCGCGGCCGAGCCGCTGGCCGAGCGCCTGGTCACGCATCTGGGGGCAGGCGAGGCCGAGCAGCTGAAGGACCTGCTCAACCGGTTCACCCACCCGGACGACGGCGAGGAGTGAGCCCGTCCGCACGGTCTGTCGACCGAGCGGACAGGCGCCGTACGAACAGGCGTCGTCCCACTCTTCCACTTCGCTGTTTCACTTCGCTTTTGCGGCGAAGCCGGCCTTCAGCGCGGCCGCCGTCTCCGCCACACGCCGGCCCTGGGCGCGGGCGGCGGTCAGGGATTCCTCGCCGACGGCGATGGAGCCGTCCTCGCCGGTGACATGGCCGGTCCCGTACGGGTTGCCGAGGCCGTCGATCACGTGATTCTTGTAGCCGGGCGGGACGATGACGCCGCCGAAGTGATAGGCGGAGTTGTACAGCGCCGGTCCCGGCATGAGTCTCACCTTCCCGGCAGTGCGCGGGGCGCGTCAGCAGTAGGCGTATCTAGCGAGACGGTATTGAATGATACCGTCTCTAGCGTAACAGAAGGTTGGCGCTGCGGAACGGGGCGGCCACGCCGTGCTCCCGCCGCGCCTCGGATCCCGAGGTGGTTCACATGGAACGGGACGTCTCCGGCATCGACGCGATCGGCCGTACCGCGTTCGCGGTCGCCACTCTGCGCGCTGCCGAACACCGCATCCCGGAGGGCCTGTTCACCGATCCGTACGCCGAGCGCTTCCTGCGGGCGGCCGGGGACGTCCTGGGTCCGCGGCATCGGGCCCAGGCCTTCGTCACGCTCATGCGGACGCAGGCCGTCGTAAGGACCCGATTCTTCGACGACCATCTCCGCGCGGCGGCCGAACGGGGATGCCGTCAGGTCGTCCTGGTGGCGTCCGGCATGGACAGCCGCCCCTGGCGGCTGGAATGGCCCGCGGGCACCACCGTCTTCGACGTCGACCAGGAACCGGTGCTGCGGTTCAAGAGCGCGGTGATGGAGGACCACGCCGGGCTGGACACAGCCACCCGCCGCGCAGTACCCGCCGATCTGCGCGAGGACTGGGCCGCCCGCTTACGCTCCGAGGGGTTTCGCGACGACCTGCCCACGGCCTGGCTCATCGAGGGCCTCCTGTACTCGCTCGACGAGCAGGCCTCCGACCGACTGCTGGCCACCGTGAGCGGGCTGAGCTCGCCAGGCAGCACCCTCGCCTTCGACCACTTCGAGGTCGGACCGTCCCTGCGCGCCGCCACCGACCGCATCAGCCCCGGCCTGACCCGGTTGTGGCAGACCGGCCCCACCGATCCCGCGGCCTGGCTGCACCGCCACGGATGGCAGCCCGACCTGCACGAACTCGCCGATGTGGCCGCCCGCTTCGGTCGCACACCCCATCCCGCCTACAACCCCGGCCCGCAGACCGAGGGCCGCTCCTGGCTGGCCGCGGCAACGCTCGCGTGACACCGGCACCGGCTGAACCGGCGGCCGGAGCAAACCCCCAAGGGCTCGTTCTCCTTCGACGGACACGGTCCGGGGCCGCAGCCCCCGCGCGAGGCCAGGACGTTCCGGCGGAAAATTCGTGTGCCTCAAAGGACTGGGCGCGTTATTGTCGCCCGCATGAACGTCACCGGCCGAAGCATCATCGCGACCGCGCGAGCGACCAGCTCGCCGGTTGCCGCCGTCTGACCTTTCCCTTTTCCCACCGGCGACCGGAAACGGCCCGTCGGTGGTCCCGTGGCGTTCTTGGCTTCTTGCCTCGGTGCGATGACCAGGTGGTCCCGTTATCCGGTGCCTTCCCCGCTGTGACGCGAAGGAGCCACCCTCATGAACACGGAGAAACTGGTCCGCACGTTCGTCGAGTACTTCGAGGAGCGTGATCACCGCCGGATCACCGGCTCGACGCTGCTGCCACCCCCTGGCGACTCGGTGCTGTTCACCACCTCCGGCATGCATCCGCTCACCCCGTACCTGGAGGGGCGCCCCCATCCGCTGGGCCGGCGACTGGTCAATGTGCAGCGCTGTCTGCGCACCACGGATCTGGAGGAGGTCGGCGATGCCACCCATCTGACCGTCTTCGAGATGCTCGGCACCTGGTCGCTCGGCGACTACGAGGGTTCGCTGAGCCTCGACTGGGGATACGGGCTGCTCACCGATGGACTGGGTGTCGATCCGGGCTTGCTGCATGCCACCGTCCACGGCGGCGGCGGCGACGACCGGACCGGGCCAGACACCGCTTCCCTGCAGTTGTGGCAGGACCGCGGCGTTCCCGTCGAGCTCACGGTGGAGGACAACTGGTGGTCCAACGGACCGGTCGGCCCGTGCGGCCCCGACTCGGAGATCTTCCTGTGGAGCGGTGACACCCCACCCCAGTCGACACCCACACGCGACGACCGCTGGGTAGAGGTCTGGAACCACGTGATGATGCGCCATCGTCGGCTCGAGGACGGTTCCCTCGTACCGCTCCCCCAACGCAACGTCGACACTGGGCTCGGCCTGGAGCGGCTGGCCTCTCTGCTGGGGGGCAAGTCGTCAGTGTTCGAGTGTGACGTCTTCGACCCCTGGCGCCGTATCGTGCCGGTTCTGTGGCCACTTGACGAACCGTCGCTGCGCCTGGTCTACGACCACCTGCGCTCAGCCATCGTGGTACTCGGCGACGGAGTGCGCCCGGCCAACAGTGAACGGGGCTATGTGCTCCGCCGCCTGCTGCGACGCGTACTCACCGTTCTGTGGCGGGACGATCCGTCGCGCGGTCTCGGAGACCTGCCGGACGAGTTGGTCTCCCACACCCTGGACCACTTCCGCCAGGAAGTGGATCCCGGCGACGTGCGCCGACTGCTGCTCGAGGAGGAGAGCCGGTTCAGTCGGCTCCTTGAACGAGGTCGGCTGGTGCTTGCCCGATCCCGGTTCCGAGGCTCGCTGAACGATGAGGACTACCAGTACCTCCACGACACCCACGGTCTACCTCGCGAACTGGTCACAAGCCTGCGGCAAGAGTGACGGCGGCAATGAGAGCGGGTGCGGACCGAAATGAAGGAACCGGCCTTACGGCGCGACCTCATGGACTGCGACGCGCTTCCTGAGCTGAGCGCTCCACCTCGATCCCGTGGACGTGGCGGACGGCGCCGCCGCGCTCGGGTACCGGATCGCGGAGCGTGCCGCGGGTCAGGGTCCGGCCACCCGGACCGTGCGGGAGCTGTGCGACCCCGCCGCCCGCGGCTACCCGCGGCTACGGGCTGACCGTCCTGCGTGCCGCGGCCACGCTCGACAACGCGGCGTCACGGACCGTGCCGGCCCGCTCGGGGTTCGCCGTCGTCGGCGGGACACGTATCTGCGCACCTTCGCGACCTGCGCGTGAGGGGGCGGGGGCTTCGGGTCCGCATCACCGTTCTCCCCCGGGATCTGCGCCGCGACAGAGGCCGTGACCTGGCCCGGGTGTCCTGACGTCGCGCCGTGCGGTGCCGGCCGGAGCGCGCCGCAGCCCGAGACGAGCGGCGTTCTCGGTGGCGGCGCCGGCGCAGACATGGGTTTACTGGGCTTGTCGGTGAGAGATGAGGTTGATCATGTCTCGTGGACAACGACACGATCACGCGAAGGCCGACACCGCCGCGTCGAACGGAGCGAGAGGCTTCGAGAAGGCCTTGTTCGAGCAGGCCAGGGCCGGGCTGGAGGTCTACGACACGGACCTTCGCGTTCTCCGGGCCAACCCGGCGGTTCTGGCCATGCGAGGCCTGCCCGCGAGCCAGGTGATCGGGGTCGGCCTTCAGGACCTGGACCCCCAGCTCCCGCTGTCGCCGATCATCCGCGAGGTGATGGCGGAAGCCTCCCCGGTGTTCGACCGCCCGGTGTCGACGTACCCGGCGGCCGATCCGGGCAATCGGCACGACTATGCCGTCACCGGCTACCCGTTGCGGGAGCACGGCCGGTCCATCGGGGCCGCCTCCATGATCCACGAAGTCACGGACCAGGTCCGCCGGCAGGAGGAACTGGATCTGCTGAGCATCGCGCGCGCCAGGATCGGATCGTCCCTGGACGCGGCGCGCACCGCGCAGGAACTCACCGAGATCGGGGTGCCCGACTTCGCCGACGCCATCGCCGTCGATCTGCTGGAGTCGGTGTTCGCGGGCGACGCGCCCGTGGGCCCGGTCACCGACCAGCCGCCGATGAAGCGCGCCGGATTCAAGGCCCGCGAAGGGCAGTACGGCGCCTACCCGATCGGCAGCACCAGCCACTTCGCGATCCCCACGCCGTACACCCAGGCGCTGGCCGATCTCCGCCCGCGGCTGGTCGAATCGGTCGTCTCGGCCCGCCGGTGGCTGGCCAACGACCGGCTGCGCGCCGAGTTCATCCGCCGGACCGGCGTGCACTCACTCATCGTGACCCCGCTGACGGTGCACGGGCTCGTGCTCGGGCTGGCCAGTTTCTACCGGGCCGGTTCGCACCCCGAACCCTTCGACGAGGAGGATCTGTCGCTGGCGACACAGCTCGCCGCCCGCACCGCCCTCTGTATCGACAACGCCCGCCGCTTCACCCGTGAGCACACGGTCGCGACCACGCTTCAGCGCAGCCTGCTGCCGCGGACGGCGCCGATGACGGCGGCGGTGGAGTCGTCGCACTGCTACATGCCGGGGCGGTACGGCGCGCACTGGTTCGACGTCCTCCGCCTCTCCAGCTGCCGGATCGGCCTGGTCATCGGATACGTGCCGGGAGAGGATCTGCTGGCCTCCGTCGTGATGGGACGCCTGCGCACCGCGGTCTCCACGCTGGCCGCCATGGATCTGCCGCCCGACGAGCTGCTGGTCCATCTCGACGACGTCGCCCAGCGGCTCGCCCGCGAACAGGACTCCGACCCGCTGACCCTGCTGCACGCGCGGCCGCCCTTCACCGCCTCGTGCGTGTATCTCACGTACGACCCGGTCACCCGCCGGTGCACGGCGGCCTCGGCGGGCCATGAGAGCCCCCTGGTCACCAGCCCCCAGGGCGTGGTCAGCGAACTCGACGTACCGCGCGGCGAGCCACTCGGCCGTGGTGTGCCCTACGAACTCCGCACCACGCAGCTGACGGCCGGAAGCCTGCTGTCCCTCTTCTCGGACGGCAGCGCGGACCGCTATCCGGCCGATGCCGACGAGCGGGTCAGCCGGCTGCGCGAGACGGTCGCCGACGCCTCGGCGGACCCCGCGGAGATCTGCGACGCGGCAGCGTACAAGGTGCTGCGGGGAACGGCACCGGAGGACGGGGCCGCGCTGCTGGTGGCCCGGACCCGGTCCCTCGCGCCGGACCACGTCGCGACCTGGACCTTCCCGTCCGAGCCGGTCTCGGTCCGCGAGGCCCGGCGGGCGACACGCGACCGACTGGCGCAGTGGGGTCTTGAGGACCATGTGTTCGTCACCGACCTGGTCGTGAGCGAACTCGCCACCAACGTGATCCGCCACGCGGAAGGAGCCATCCGGCTGCGTCTGATCCTCGACCGCACACTGACCGTGGAGGTCAGCGACGACGCCGACACCGCGCCGCACCTGCGCCACGCCCGCCTCCAGGACGAGGGAGGGCGGGGTCTGTTCCTGGTCGCCTCCATGACCCGGCACTGGGGCACCCGGTACGAGGACGGCGGCAAGACCATCTGGGCCGAACAGTCGCTGACGGCCGCCTGACGACCCCGCGGCGATGCCCTGGCCGGGGACCGCTTCTCCGCTTCCGGACCGACCGGCGGCCAGTGCGACGTCAGGCCGGCGCGACGTCGGTCGGCACGAAGTCAGGTCGGCGCGACGTCGGTCGGCGCAAGGGACCGGAACGCGGCTGTCAGCGCAGCTGGTCGAGGAGTTCCTGACGGTGGGCGGCGACCCACGAGCCGAAGTGGACGGGTTCGCGGCCGAGCAGGTCCTGGACCGTGCCGGTGGTGTGCGCGGAGTAGTCCATACGTCCCTCGAAGGTCTGCCGCAGCCAGACCAGCGTGCTGGCCGCGTACGCGGCGTCCATGCCGGCGGGCGTGGTGTCCAGACCCGCGTCGATCATGCGCTGCAGATCGTCCGGGGTCAGCACCAGCGCGGGGATCTCCCGCCCGAGGGCGGCGGAGAGGATCTCGGCCACCTCGGCGCCGTTGAGCAGGTCGGCGGACAGGTAGTAGTCCTTGCCCGCGTGGCTTTCGGGGCCTTCGGCCAGCACCTTGGCCACGACCGCCGCAATGTCCTCACCGGCGACCCAGCCGACCCGCTTGTCGCCCATCGGCCACACCATCCGGCCGTCGCGCAGCCGGTTGATGCCCAACAGGTTCTCCATGAAGACATGCGGGTGCACATGCGCCCAGGCCAGCCGGGAGCCCGCGATGTAGCGCTCCACCAGTTCGTGCCATGCGAAGTGCGGGTCGGTGGAGCGTCCGTCGCCGAAGACGCCCAGGTGCACCACGAAGCCGACGCCGGCGTCCTCGGCGGCGTCCACCAGGGACTTGGTCTGGTGGTTCATCGCCGAGGTGTAGCCGGTCATGAGGAAGGCCCGGTCGATGCCCTCCAGCGCGCGGGGAAAGGTGCCGGGGTCATCGAGATCGATGCGGACCGCCTCCTTTCCCTCCTTGATCCACTGCTCGACGGTCGCCTTGCTGCGCGAAGCGCGCACCGGGACCACTTGGCCGGGCGTCGCCTCCAGCGTCCTGACGACCGCCGTTCCGATGCGGCCGGTGGCCCCGAGGACCAGTACGCGCGGGGCGCCTGTGGTGGGCATATGTCTCTCCTTGACCTCATGCGTCGCGTCATACGAAAGCAATCACTTTCGCATGACGCGATAGTGAGTGCTGTCGTATGCTCTGTCAAGTCGTCATGAGACCGGAGGAGGAGCCGTGCGCACCTGGGCGGAGAACGACCCCAAGGCACGTCTGATGGCGCGCAAGCGCGAGGCGATCATCAGTGCCGCCCTCGCCGCCTTCCTGGACGAGGGGTACGGCGGAAGTTCGGTCAACCGCATCGCCGCGAGCGCGGGTGTGTCCATCACGACCCTGTACCGACACTTCGACAGCAAGGGCGATCTCTTCGTCGCCGTCATCCAGGAGGCCTGTGACACCGCCGCGCAGACCGCGGACCCGTCCTGGATGGAGCTGGCGCCTTCGGAAGGCCTCGCGGAGGCGGGTCGCGAACTCCTCGAACACATCCTGTCCGAGCAGCAGTTGGCGCTGTTCAGGGTGGTGGCCCGGGACGCGGGACGCTTCCCCGAGCTCGGCCTCCGCTACCAGCAGGAGATCGTCGGAAACCGCGTCGGCCTGTTCACGCGGTACCTGTCCCAGTGGCCGGCGGAGCTGCGCTCAAGGGTCGGCGACCCCGTACGGGCCGCGCACGTCTTCTCGGCCCTGCTCCAGGCGGAGATCGTGGACGCGGCCCTGCTCGGCGGCCCGGTCCCCGACGCGGACGCCATCCGCGGCCGCGCTCTGGAGGCCGGCGGTGACCTGCTGGCCCTCGTCGAGGCCGGACGGCTGTGAGGGCGCTCGCGCCGGGCGCGGGCGGCGGGAGCGCGGTCGGTTCCCGCCCGTCGGGGTGAAGCGACGCGGGTAGCCGACGGGCACGGTGGTGATCCGACCGTCCGTCAGACCGGCCTGCCACGGGGCGGGCGGAACCGCCTCGTCGACGTACGGGTGATGCCGGTTCGGCACGATCTGCCCAGCGCACACCCGGGGGACCGGAACCAGGCGCGCCATGTGTGAGCGGCACATTCCTTTCCACCCAGAGTGCCGGGCTACCGGGCTGCCGGGACCGGGGAACGACGGCGCCCCGGGCCGAATGTGTGGTGCTCCTGGCAGAAAGATCCATTCACCCGGGGGCGGGCGGCGGGCAGGCTCGGATGTGTCGCCGGATCACGCGGATCGAGACGGATCTGGTGCATCCGGTTGATCCGACGGATCCGACGGATCCGACGGATCAGGACAGCGGGCCAGGGAGATGTGTCATGCCGTACGTCACCGAGAACCTCGTCGCCGAGGGCCTCGCCGAGGGAGAAGCGGCGGGAACCGCGCCCTGGCGGCCGGCGCGCCGGTGGCCCCGGCGCCGGTCAGGGCACGCCGAGGTGATCGCGGTAGGCGGCGGGGGAAATGCCGAGGCGGCTGGTGAACACCCGGCGGAGGGTCTCGGCACTGCCGAATCCGCTCCGGGCCGCGGCCACCGCGACGGTGTGGCCGGCCTGGAGCTGGGCCTGCGCGGTTTCCAGACGGACCATCTCGACGTAGCGGGCCGGGGTGGTTCCGATCTCGTCATGGAACAGGCGGGTCAGCTGCCGCACACTGACCGCCGCCATGGCCGCCATGGCCGGGACGCTGTGGTCGCGGCCGGGATCGGCCGCGATCGCGTCCAGCAGTGCCCGCAGCGGGTGGTCGCGGGCGACGTGGCGGCGGGACGGTGCGGAGAACTGCGACAGCCCGCCGGGGCGCTGCATGAACACCACCATGGCCTCGGCCACCTCCCGTGCCACCCGCGGACCGTGGTCGTCCTCCACCATCGCGAGGGCCAGGTCGATGCCGGAGCTGACTCCCGCCGAGGTCAGGATGGTGCCGTCACGCACATAGAGGGCGTCCGCCTCCACCGCGACCCGCTCGTAGCGGCGGGCGAACTCCTTCGCCTGCCGCCAGTGCGTCGTGGCCCTGCGTCCGTCGAGCAGTCCCACCTCGGCCAGCAGGAACGCCCCCGTGCACACCGACGCGATCCGCTCCGCCCCGGCCGTCAGCCGCCGGACCGCTTCCACCAGGGCGGGGTCGAAAGGGTGGTCCACCATGCCGTACGCCCCGGGCACCAGCACGGTGTGCGCGGGACCGATGTCCGCCGCGGCGGACTCGACGTGCAGCGTGAGCCCGGTCGAGGTCCGTACGTCCGTGCCGTCCGGCGACACCACGCTCACCTCGTAGCCCGGCCCGTACCGGCCCGCATGGCTGAAGACGTCCGCGGGGCCCGCCACGTCGATCAACGTGACGCCCTCGAAGGCCAGGATCGCGACCCGGCGTTCGGCGTCCTGCTGCTGCGGCATCGGCTCCAGCCTCTCCACGACGACCCCACCTCAGGCTAAGCGCCCCGGGCAGTGAATCCGACGAAGCACCGAACCGAGAGAGAACACCATGACCGACCTGTCCCCCCGTACCCTCGTCCTGCTCGGCCACCCGGACCTCGCCCGGTCGCGGATCAACCAGGCCATGGCCGGTGCCGCCCGCGGCCTGGACCATGTCACCCTGCACGACCCGCACGCCGTCTATCCCGACCGGCGCCTCGACATCGCGGCCGAACAGCGTCTGGTCAGCGACAACGAGGTGATCGTGCTGCAGTTCCCCCTGCACTGGTACTCCGTGCCCGGCTTTCTCAAGCAGTGGCTGGACGAGGTCATGACCCGCGGCTTCGCCTACGACACCCGCGGACTGCTCACCGGCAAGACGCTGCTGGTCGTCACGTCGACGGGCGGGGTCGCCGACGCCTACCGGCCCGGCGCCTTCCACCGCTTCACCATGACCGAACTGCTGCGGCCGCTGGAACAGACCGCTCACCGCATGGGCATGACCTTCGGCCGGCCGCTCGTCCTCCACGACGCACGCGGCGTCAGCGACGACGAACTGGCCGAGCACACCGAGCGGTACCGAAGGCTGCTCATCACCGGCCCCCTCCCCCACCAGGGCCTGGCCGCATGGCCTCCGGTCAGCCCTGCCGTGCGCGGGTGAGGGTGTCGCTCACCCACGCCGGGAAGACGAGCCGCGGGAAGAGCCGGCCTTCGGTCTCGAAAGGGAGCGAGAAGGTGGGGCTGATGCGCAGTTCCCGATGGACGGTGCGGACGTCGACGCGGGTGTCCGGAAGGTGCCAGGCCGAGCCGAAGGGACCGATCCGGTTGATCCTCGCGTGGATACGGTCCCCGTACACCAGTGCGGCACACCCGTGGTCCTCGGCCCGTGCCGCCGGGACGGACGCGGACCAGCGGCTGAACTCGTCGAGGTAGCCGTGCCGGGACATCTCCCTGAAAGTGATCCTCTCCACTCGCACGTCCGCCGGGCCGTCGAGGAACACCATCAGCCGAGGCACCCCCTTGCGGCGCCGCCAGTGGGCGGGCAGGTCCCGGACCACCCGGTCCAGGACACGCAGGACGTCCGCGCGCACCGCGGGATCCAGTGCCCGGAGCTGTCTCAGCATGAATGCGCTCGCCTCGTCCACCTCGCCAGCATCCACGAGCGCGCCCGTCGCCTCAACGGCGAGGGCGTGAACGGATTCGGCGCTCGCGCCACCCATGCCGGAGGACCCGGCACTATTGCAGCGGGCCGGGTCCTCCGTGATGTGCGGGCGTTGCTGTTGTTACCAGCCGTGACGGTCCCGGACCACCCGGAAGCTGCCCACGACGCCGTCGCGGACCTTCACGCCACCGTGGACGAAGTGGGACACGACGCCGTTGGTGGTGCTCCAGGGGCCGACCGTGGCGACGGGCGAACCGTTGTCGCAGGTGGCGCCGCGGAAGACCTCGACGGTCCGGTGGCTGTCGTTGCGGACGTTGAAGCTACGCGAACCGAGACCGCTCACCACGGTGATGCAGCCCCAGCTCTGGGCGGAGTACGACCGCTCGTTGAAGTCGATCCGCCCTTCGTACCCACGGCCACCGCGGCCGCCGCCGTCACGGCCGCCACCGTCGTCGTCGCCACCACGGCCACCGTCGTCGTCGCCGCCACGGCCGCCACCGTCGTCGCCGCCACGGCCGCCACCGCCACCGTTGTCGCCACCACGGCCGCCACCGCCACCATTGTCGCCACCACGGCCGCCACCGCCGCCGTTGTCGCCGCCACGGCCGCTGTCTCCTCCGTTGCCGGCCACAGCTCCGCCGGCCCCGTTGCCCGCGGTGGCTCCGTTGCCCTTCGCCTGCCCGCTGTCACCGCCCGTGGGGGCGGCCTGGTTGACGGTGGGGGTGGCCGCGGCAGCCGAGGGGACCTCGGGGGCCGAGGCGTAGGTGACGCCCGTGGCGACGAGCGCCGCGGCTGCTGCCGCGCCTGCTGTCATGGCAATTTTGCGCGTGATCATGAGGCTCTTCCCAATCTCTGAGATCTCTGAGTCGTCGACCAATCAGCCAATATCTGACTGAATGAACCGATAATCTCTTTATATGTAATATCAGGCACGCCGGAGACGCAGCAGAAGTCGGCCAATTGGGGGTACGACACCCGTTTCCGCAGCTCAGAGCACACTGGCCGAGTATCCAAAGCCGCCTCGAACGGACGCACTTGACGCTTCGTCGGACCGCGTACGAGGAACCTCCGGCGCCCGCCGCCGTCCCGACGCCGACAGGGTCGACACGCCACGAACCGGTGGGTCGCCGCCTGGTCACCCGACGTCAGGGGGTTCGGCGGCGGACGGCACCGCCCGAGGAGGAGAGCTGACGCGGCGCCAAGCGAGGCGAACGGGCGACGGGACGCCACGCGAGGAGGAGAGGAGCTGACGGGGCGCCAAGCGAAGAGGAGAGGTGACGGTCCGGCGGCGACGGCGGCCCCGGGGCGGAGGGCACGTGACGCCCGACCCCGTCTCCTGTCGACCGTCCCCGGCCGCCGGAACCGCCGTACGCGGCGCGTCGCCGTCCCGCGAGGAGTCCCCGTCCACGGCAAACGAAAAGGCAGGGGAGATGTACGTCCCTTGCCACTCTCAAGATAAAGCGCACCGTCGGGGGCTCGCGGCAAGGTCCCCTTCAGGCCGCAGAATCACCGGCCGAAGTCGGAAGCCACGGAAAGGGGAGATTAACGAAGCGCATCGGCCTTTTCGGATTATGGGTCTCTCACAGGGGCGCCGAGCGCCTGTACATCGGACGGCTGGGTCTCACCGACAGCACGGGGCGTCGGCTGCTGGTGGACTGTCGCCGGCCTCGGCGCCAACCGGTCACCCCGGATACGGGACGTGCTCGCCACCGTCCAGGCCGACCAGGACACCGTCCTCCGGGCGGGATCCCGTGGCGCCCTCGCGGCGACGCGGACCCGCTCGACCACGAACGGCCGCCCGCGCGTCAGGCCTCAGTCCTGCGCGGCCCGGCGGGAGCGGAAGGCCGCCGCCTTGACGCGGCCGCGGCACGCGTCCGAACAGAAGTGGCGCACCGCGTTACGGGAGTTGTCGACGTAGACGCGGTCACATCGCGGTGCCGCGCAGACCCCGAGGCGTCCGGCGAGGTCGCTGCCGATGGCCAGGGCGAGGGCGGTGGCGCATCCGGCGCTCCATCCCACGGAGAGGCTGTCGTCGGCACCGTGGAAGTGAACCTGCCAGGGCTCACCGTCGACGCGGTCGAGTTGAGGACGGGCCCCGGTGGTGCGCAGCAGGGCGTTCACGAGCTCGGCGGCCCGGTCGGTGCGGCCGGCGTCGACGGCGTCGAACACCTCTCGCATCCGTTCGGCCGTCTGCGCGAGGTAGGTCGCGTGCTCCGGCTCGACCGCGGCGCGGCCGGGGGCCGGCGGCAGCGCGTCGTGAACGGCCCCGGGGAGCCGGTCACCCCGCGGGGCGGTGTAGGGACGGCCTTGCCGGGCGCCGTCGGTCAGCACGTTCACGAGCGAGACAGCCACATCGAGCAGCGTCACTACGTGACCATCGAACATCACTTGACTGGTCACTCCTTCCTCTTCTAACGTCCATGCCGGTTCATGCATCACCGACGATAGCCGATTCGTCGGTTACGAGAGTGAGGTGGGATCTGGTGCGGGGCGGGACACGGTTGCCGCGAGCGGTGCGGCTGCTGGTCGTGGCGCGAGCGGTGAACCGGCTGGGAGCGTTCTCCCTCTCGTTCCTCACCGTGCTCATCACGACGGGGTTCGGGGCCAGCGCCGCCGTCGCCGGATGCGTGAGTGCCGCCTTCGGCGTCGCCACGATCCCCTCCCGCCTGGCCGGCGGACGACTGGCCGACCGGATCGGCCGGCGCCGCACGATCGTGCTGGGCCTGACCGGGTGCGCGGTGGCACAACTGGGGCTCGCCGCCGCCGACAGCCTGGCGACCGCTGTCTGCTGCGCCGTGCTGCTGGGCCTCGTCTTCGAGATCTACGAACCACCGAGCCAGGCGATGATCGCCGACGTCGTGGCGCCGGACGAACAGGTCCGCGCCTACGGCCTGCTGAACGCGGCGCTGGCCGCGGCCGGCATGGGCGCGGGACTTCTGGCGGCGGGGGTGGGCCACTGGGACTTGCGCCGGCTGTTCGTCGTCGACGCCTTCACGTGCCTGCTCTGCGCCCTCGCCGTGCGCCTGTTCCTCCCCGCGGACCGTCGCGTCGCGGCAGCGGCCACCGATCAGAGGTCCTCCATCGCCCCGTGGCGCGACCGCGCGCTGCTCCGCATGCTCGCGGCCGGGACGTCGTTCGCCGTGGTCTACCTCCAGATCATGATCACGCTCCCGCTCGCCTTGGACCACGAAGGACTGCGCCCCGCCGACGCCGGCCTGTTGTTCACCGCCTCCGCACTCACCATCACCGCGGGACAGCCGCTGATGAGGTGGAGGCGGCTCGCCGCCCTCTCCGCGCCCGTCGCCTTGACCGTCGGTCACCTGTTGCTGGCGCTGGGACTGGCCGGGTACGCGTTCGCGCACAGCCTGCTCGCCCACCTGACGTCCACCGTGGTGTGGAGCGTGGGAGACCTGCTCCTCGTCGGCCGCGCCCACGCGGTCGTGGCGAGCCTGGCCCCGCCCGGCGGCACCGGGCGCTACCTGGCGGTCTACGGCACCAGCTGGGGCATCGCGGGTGTCGCCGCCCCCCTGGCGGGGACGCAACTGCTCGAACACGCCGGACCAGCGGGCCTGTGGAGTGCGACGGCGTTCGTCTGCCTGCTGCTCGCGGCCCTGCAACCCGTCTTGGTCCGGGCCGCCGCCCTCCCCGGTACGCACGATGAACTTCGTTCGGCGGCGACCGAGTTGACGCACGGGTCGGCTCACTGACCCGTGCGGGCGTACGGACACCGGCGGCCGCCTTCCCGCGTCCCTCGGACGGGTGGGCCGCCAGCACCACAGCCTCCTCCGGCCAGGCCGATCCCGAGTGCGCGGGCGGTGCGCCCGCCACCCGTCCTGTCGCGTACCGCCGCGGCTACGCGGGGTCGGCCCGACGGGAGACGCGGGCCGAGGTGCCGAAGGGGCCGTCCGGAAGACGATCAAGGATCACTTACCATCCAGCCATGGGTGCCCTGAGTAGATATCAGACGGTATGGCTTGCCGTGCGGCGTCGGGATCCCGTGCTGTTGTCCCCCCTCGCGCTGACAGCCGTGATCGGCTTCCTGGCCGTCCTCACGCCGCAGGACGTCCCCTTCAGCCGCCTGCTCCCGGCAGCACCGGCACTGGCCGCATCGGTCTGGTCGGTCCGAGCGACCCTCGCCCTGGGGGTGATCTGCCTGCTCCCGGTCGTCGGCTACGCCGTGGCCGTCTCCGACATGACGACCCTGTACACCGCGGGCGCGATCGGCGCCGTCACCCTGGCCGCCGTCTACGCCAGCCATCTGCGCCTCCAACGCGAACGCACCCTCGCCCAGGTCCGCGCGGTGGCCGACGCCACCCAGGAGGTCCTCCTCAGACCGGTTCCCGACCGGGTCAGGAACCTGGAGATCGCGACCCTCTATCTCGCCGCGGCGCCGCAGGCCCGTGTCGGCGGCGACTTCTACGCCGCCGCCGACACCCCTCATGGCCTGCGCCTCGTCCTCGGAGACGTCCGCGGCAAGGGTCTGCGCGCCGTCGGCGTCTCCGCCGCCATCCTCGGTTCCTTCTACGAAGCCGCCTACGAGTCCACCGACCTGTCGCAGCTCGCACACCGCCTGGACACCACACTCACCCGGTACAACATCGCCGTCCCCGCCGAGGACACCCCGGAGCGCTTCGCCACGGTCGTCATCGTCGAGTTCCCGCCGACCGGCGCGCACGTCTCGGTCCTCAGCTGCGGGCACCCGCCGCCCCTCCTCATCCGCGACGGCGCCACCCTGGCCATCGAGCCCGCGGCGCCCTCGCCGCCGGTCAACCTCGCCGCGCTCATCGGCTGCGAGTACCACGTCGACCGGATCCCCTTCACCCGCGGCGACCTGCTGCTGCTCTACACCGACGGCGTCACCGAAACCCGCGACGCCGACGGCGACTTCTTCCCCCTCACCACGTGGACGGCGCACACCGCAGCCGACTCCCCCTCCGCGCTCCTGCGGACCCTTCACCAAGCCCTCGTGCGCCACAGCGACGGCCACCTCGACGACGACATCGCCTGCGTGGCCATCCTCAACGCCCCACGTCACCACGGTCCCTGATCCGTCCTCCGGCGGTCACCGGTGTCCCGGTGGACATGCCGGAGAACCCGGCCCGATTGCAGCGGGCCGGGTTCTCCATGCGGTGCGGACGTCGCCCGTGAGGATTAGTCGCGGTCGCCGCCGAAGCCGCCACCGTCGCCGCCGAAGCCGCCACCGTCGCCGCCACCGAAGCCGCCACCGTCGCCGCCGCGGTCGCCACCACGGTCGCCGCCGCCGAAGCCGCCGCCGTAGCCACCGTGGTGGTCCTCGACGACGCGGAAGCTGCCCACGACGCCGTCCCTGACCTTCACGCCACCGTGGACGCGGAAGGGCACGATGCCGTTGCTGGTGCTCCACGGGCCGACCGTGGCAAGCGGCGAACCGTTGTCACAGGTCGCGCCACGGAAGACCTCGACGGTCTTGTGGCTGTCGTTGCGGACGTTGAAGCTACGCGAACCGAGACCGCTCACCACGGTGATGCAGCCCCAGGAGCGAGCGGAGTAGGAACGCTCGTTGAAGTCGATCCGACCCTCGTAGTGGCGACGGCCACCGCGGTTGCCGCCTCCTCCTCCTTCGTTACCCTTCGACTGGCCGATGTTCCCTTCCTTGCCCTTCGACTGCCCGTTGTCGCCGCCCGAGGGGGCGATCTGGTTGACGGTGGGCGTAGCCGTGGGGGCTGCAGTGGCCGAGGCGTAGGTGACGCCCGTGGCGACGAGGGCCGTAGCGGCCGCAACGGCGGCAGTCACGGCAATGTTGCGCGTGGTCATGTCACTCTTCCCTATCTCTGAGACGTCGGCCAAGCAGCCGATCTGTGGTTGAAAATACCGATAATCCCTTTATCCGCCGTATTAGACACGCGGAAGATCTGGGGTCAGCAATCCGATTGGGCGTACGGGACAGCGGCCCGGCGCGCTCGGAACGCCGCTCAGAAAAGGTCCGGACACGCGTAAAAGTGGCCTGTGACCTGCGCATTGGGCACTTCGTCGGCGTAGAAGCCGTTGTCCTGCCCCCTTCGGACCGGCCCGGCAGGACCCGGGCCGTGCCGCAAAACCCACGGCCGAGGCCGGAGCCCGTGACAAAGGGAGTCGCGAAGTGCGCGTGCCGCTGTCGACCTACGCATCGCGCGGGGACGTCGTACCACTGGTGGGACTCGCGATGCGATGACACGCACTCGACCCGGAGGTACGCCCGCGCGCCCACCGGACGAACAGTCCACGCGAACACCGGCGCGCGCCGACGTACGACTGATGCCGATCGGTGAGCCGGTGCGCCCGCTCCCGCACGGGGGGTTCCACCATCGGCGGCGGATCTGTTGCGGCAGCGCGTCGAGTCGCTCGCCGCGCAGTTCCACACGGTCGTCGCGGGGGCCGGGGAGGCGTGACGCGCTGGTGGCGGCCGGCCTGATGCAGGTCGGCGGCCGGGAGGCTGGGCATCCGCCACCCGCGCGTGGGGGCGCCGCGCGGTCGTCTCCCCTGGCTGGGCCGGCCTTGACCCCGGCCGGCGACCGGGACGGCCCCGGCCCGCCGTCGGCCCGGCCGGCCAGGTCGACCAGCAGGCGTTGTTCGGCCGGGTGGCCGCCGTCGTGCGTCACGGTGGCGCGGGCACGACCACGGCGGGCGCCCGGCCGGCGGACCCCACGTGGTGGCACCCCACGTGGTGGACCAGCCGTACTGGGCCCGGCGGGTGGCCGGGTGCGCATCGGCGCGGCACCGGCGGTCCGACCGCGGCCACCGCGTCCCTGTCGGCCGCGGTCGGGACGGCCCTGGTCTCCGGGATCCGCGCGCCCGCGAGGGCCGTGGCCGTCACCATCCGCACCGACGGAGCGTCGGTGCGCTGCGGCCATGCCGCTCGAAGCGGTCCGCCGGGACAGCCCGCCCGTGTCCGCGCGAACCGGACCCTGTCCTCAAGTGACGCCGTTTTCCGGCCGGTTGCTCGTGGAGCAACCGGCGCGACGGGGTGCGTCAGTCCCGGGTGAGGTGGCCGTCGACCAGGCGCGGCAGCCCCAGGGGGTTGTCCGCGGCGAGGGTGTCCGGCAGCAACGCGTCGGGGAAACCCTGGTACGTGACGGGTCGCAGGAATCGGTCGATGGACGTCATACCGACCGAGGTGAAGCGGCTGTCGGTGGTGGCCGGGAAGGGTCCGCCGTGGATGGTCGCGTCACCGACCTCCTGTGGGTGGGCGAACGCGTTCACCACGATCCGGCCGGTACGCCGTTCCAGGATCGGCAGCAGGAGGGCCGCGTCACCGTGGTCGGCCTCGTCGAGGTGCATCGTCGCCGACAGCTGACCGCGGAACGTCCTGGCCACCTCGAGGAGTTGGGCCATGTCCGTCAGGCGTACCAGCAGCGCCGCCGGTCCGAAGACCTCCTCGGCCAGTCCGGGATCCGCCAGGAACCGCTCCCCGTCGACCTCCAGCAGCCGCGAGCGGCCCTCCCAGGGGCCCTGGGGCTCCGGGCCCTCGGTGAGGGTGTCGGCGCCGGACTCGCGCAGTCGCCGCGCGCCCTGGTCGTACGCGTCGTGGATGCCCGGGGTCAGCATGGTGCGCGCGTCCATGGCGTTCACCCGTGCCGCGGCCGCCTCGCGCATCCCGGCGTAACCCGGGCCGTCGACAGCGAGCAGTACGGCGGGCTTCAGGCAGGCCTGACCGACGTTGACGAGCATGCGCTCGGCGAACCCGTCGCCGGTCTCGGCGCCACGCGCCGCGAGCGCCGCGGGCAGGACGAAGGTGGGATTGACGCTGGTCATCTCGGCGAAGACCGGGATCGGGTCGGGACGCAGCTGAGCCCGCCGGTACAGCGCCATGCCACCGCGCTCGGAACCGGTGAAGGTCACCGCCTTGATCAGCGGATGGTCCACCAGTGCCTCACCGATCTCGTTGCCCGCACCTCGCACCATGGAGAACACCCCCTCGTGCAGCCCTGAGCCGATGACCGCGTCGCGGATGGCGCGCGCCTGGAGCTCCGAGGCGCCCGGGTGGGCGTTGTGGGCCTTGAGGACGACCGGGGCGCCCGCTGCCAGCGCGGAGGCGGTGTCGCCGCCGGCGACGGAGTAGGAGATGGGGAAGTTGCTCGCGCCGAAGATGGCGACCGGCCCGATGGCGATCTTCTGCAGGCGGTGGTCCATCCGCGGCCGCGGCTGCCGCTCGGGCTGCGCCGGGTCGATGGCGGCGTCGCGGAAGCGGCCCGCGCGGACCACGTCGGCGAACTGCCGGAACTGGGAGGCGGCCTTGGCCGCCTCGCCCTGGAGCTGCGCCACGGGCAGGCCGGTCTCCAGCGCGGCCCGCTCGGCCAGCTCCTGGTTGATCCCGTCCAGCCGGTCCGCGATCAGGTCGAGGAACGCGGCGCGTTCCTTCGGTCCGGTGCGGTTGTAGCTGTCGAAGGCGTCGTCGGCCAGGCGCGCGGCACGGTCGACCTCGGCGGGGCCGCCGAACGCGAACTCCGGTCCGATGTACTCCCCCGTCGCGGGGTCGAGTGCCTTCATCGTGCCGGCGGATGCCGGGACGTTCGACGAACCGATCAGCAGGTGTCCGGTCAGTGTCATCTCAGTGGTCTCCGTTCTCCAGCGTCCGCAGGAGTTCCGTGGTGGTGGTGATGGTGTGGGCGTAGGTGGGGCCGTTGAGTTCGTGGGCGGCGTGCATCATCTCGGGCATGAACGCGGCGGTGGCGTCGCGAACGAGGGTCACGTGGTAGCCGAGCTCCATCGCGTAGCGGCTGGTGGACTCGATGCACGTGTTGGCGAGCAGGCCGATGACGATCACGTGGGTGATGCCGTGCTGCTTGAGCCGGAAGTCCAGATCGGTGTTGGCGAAACCGCTCTGCGCCCAGTGCTCCTGCACGATCACGTCTCCGTCGGCGGGCTGGAGATCCTGGTGGAACTCGCCGCCCCAGGTGCCGCGCGCGAAGCTGTGGCGCTCCTGCACCAGCCGCTGGGTGGGGTTGGGGTGGTCCCAGTCCTCGTAGTCGCCCTCCTGCCAGCGGCGGTGCGGGACGAAGGCGATCCGCAGCTCCGCCCGGCGGCCCGCGGCGACGACGGCGCGCAGGTTGTCCAGCAGACCGACGTCGGTGGCCACATGGCGGACGGCGGGCCAGATCTTGCCGCCCTCCGACAGGAAGTCGTTGTAGGGATCGACCAGCAGAACCGCGGTGCGGGTGGGGTCGTAGGTGTCCGTCATGGTGCGTCCTTCTCGATGTTTCCCGTTCCTGTTTGGATGACTGTCATCATCCACATTCAGGATGTTGCTCATCATCCTCAGTGTCAAGGTGAGGTACCCCGCACGCACTACGCACAGCTTCGTCTGTATGATTCCTATCATCCACACTTTGACGCCGGCCCTCCGCCGCTCCCCGGTACGGGGGGCGCCGGAGCATCGAAGACCAGTGAGGAACCCCATGAATCCCGATGAACTGCGCAAGAACCTGGTCGGCGCCTGGCGCCTGGTGTCGTACCGGGCCACCGCCGTCGACGACGGCGAGGTCGTCGAGCCCTACGGCCCGCGGCCCCAGGGCCTGATCACGTACACACCCGGTGGTCACATGTCGGCCCAGATCATGCGTCCGCTGCGGCCCCGCTTCCGCCACGGGCGTCTTGAGGAGGGGCTGCCCGAGGAACTGGCCGCGGCGGCCACCGGCTACCTGGCCTACGCCGGGACCTACGAGGTCCCCGAGGACGACTTCGTGGTCCACCACGTCGAGCTCAGCCTGTTTCCCAACTGGGTGGGCACGACCCTGGCCAGGGTCGCCGACCAGGACGGTGACCGACTCCGGCTCTCCCTGCCGGAGCCCGCCCTGATCTGGGGCGCCCGCCGTACGGGTGTCCTCGTCTGGGAGCGCGCGCGGTGACACCCGCTCCGCCATGGCCGACCCGGCGGCCCGGAGGCCGATCCGAACAGGGGATATGATGTCCGTCATCCACATTTGATCGGTGCGGCTTGTCGTCGCAGATCGGGAGGTCTTGCCATGGGTCACTCCCAGGCGGCCAAGGCGGAGTCGCGTGACCGGGTCCTGCGGATCACCGCCCGCCGCATCCGCGAGGAAGGGCTGACCCGCCCGGGCGTCGCCGAGCTGATGAACGAGGCCGGTCTGACGCACGGCGGGTTCTACAAGCACTTCTCCTCGCGCGACGACCTGATGCGTCAGGCCGCCGCCCTCGCTCTGGTCGACGGGGAGACCAAGATGGCGCGGGCCGCCCGTCGCAACCGCGAGGAGCCCCGCACAGGACTGATCGACTCCTACCTCAGCGCCCGCCACCGTGACGCTCCGGGAACGGGCTGCGCCGTGGTGTCGCTCGGCGCCGCGGCGGGACGCGGCGAGGCCGAGATGAAGGAGGCGTACGAGAAGCAGGTGCGCAGCTATCTCGAGCTCATCAGCGGGACGACGGACGACGACGACTCCGACGAGGCGCGGGCGGACGCCATGCTCACCCTGAGCGCGATGGTCGGCGCGCTGCTGATGTCACGGGCGGTCGCCGACCCCGAGCTCTCCGATCAGCTTCTGCGGACGGTCGCCGCACGGCTCAAGGGCGCGCCCGTGGAGTCCTGACCCCACGCGTCCGTTGCCGGGGAACCGACGCCAGGACCGACCCGGGCGCCCGTCACCCAGCACGTACGGCGCGTACGACACGTACGGCATCCGGCAACGCGCTCGCCGGACAGCGCTACGCCGTGGAGCCCGACCGAGTTCCGGTCCGGTTCCACGGCGTCCGGGGCGACGTGGGCGTCCGCGTCAGCGGACATGGTCAGTGCCGGGCCGGTCCGTCACCCTGCCGCTGCCCCACGGGGGCCTCGTGTGTCAGTTCCACGGGTCGAACGGGATCCCGGCGGGCTTGGAGGCGTTCAGGAGATTACGGAAGCGGTCGTCCTTGTCCGTGGTCTTGATGGTGGCCGACCCGAAGTCGGCGTTCATCAGCCGGTCCCGCAGCGAGATGCTCGGCCAGCCGTTCCAGTCCACGATGGGGGGGTAGCGCCAGTCGTGGTAGTGGTTCTCCGGAGGCTCGTCGTTGTTGTTGGCGAGCCGGAAGAAGTGCGTGCCCAGGCCGTCCTTGTGGTACACGATCTTGGGGTGCGAGCCGTCGAACCGGACCTCTGACCGTGCGTAGGTCTTCTGGCTGGAGTGCTGCGTGGTCGAGACGTACTCCACCTGGTTGGACGCCTGGTTGATCCAGGAGATCACGTGCTCGAAGTCGTGGCGGTGTCCTCCGAGACCGCTGCCGGCCACGGCCTGGTCCTTCTCGAAGTAGCTGGCGTACACGACGGCACACCACCCGTTGTTGCACTTCGAGCGGGCGTAGGTCTGCGTCCGGTCGAGGTCGGACTGGTCACGGCAACTGCCATTGACGGCGCCCGTGGTGTTCAGGCCGGGATTGAGCGTTCCGTCGGGGGCGATGGCGGCGACGGGGTAGCAGCCGTCACCGTCGTAGTCGTACGCGGGCGAGAACGACGCCTCGTAGCCTCCGGCGTTCTGAGGCAGGTTCGGCAGGTTGTCCGCCTGGGCCACCGCCGAAGGGAGCGCGACGGTCAGGACGGTGGCGCCGAACAGCACCCCGAACCAGGAGGCCTTGCGCTTCAGACGTCCTGGAGCCGGCTGACGTGCTCCGGGTGATGACAGGATTCTCATTTCCGCCCTCTCGAAGAACTCGGTAACCGTTCGCTGCGGCGTCACTTCACAGCAAGATCACTCCTGCCCCCATAAGACGTGATCTCCATGTCCCGCAGACGAGTAATCTGTAATGTACAGGCCAAATTTTCAAGAGCATTCGGAAACAACGACTTTGCGGCAGGCCCTCTCGGCGAAACACCGAGGGAAACCTGCCGCATGCGCCGCCGGGGCGCAACCACCTTACGAGCACGGGGAGTTCGCGGAGCCGGGCGGTGGGTCCGCCAACTGGACGGCACTGTCCGGGTACAGGGACGTGCGCGCCCAGGTCCGCCCGAAGGCCGCTTATCGGTACGGGTTCCGGCAGCCTCCAGTCCGTCAACTTGACCCGGCCCTGACGGACCGGGCTTGGAGGTAGTGCCCAGCTGGCTGCTGGGGTGGACTCCTCCGTCCAGACACCCCTATGGGGTGGCAGGGACGCGTGACTCACGCCCCGCGTTCCACACGCTCTCGCCACGGGTGGCGATGTTGTGGGAAGCATTCCGGTCGGCGTGGGCAACGACCCCACACCCCCGGCAGATGAAAAGCCCCTGGTCGACCCGGTTTCGCTTGTCGATGTGGCCGCACTCGGCGCACGTCTGCGACGTGTATGCGGGATCAACGAAGACCAGGGGCACCCCGGCCCGCTTGGCCTTGTAGACGATGAAGTCTCCGAGCTGGGCGAATGCCCAGGAGTGGAGTGCGACCCGTTGGGGCTTGCGGAGCCGTACCCGGTTGCGGATGCCCTTGAGTTCTTCGAGGGACACGCCGCGTCCGGTGCGTTCAGCCTCGGTCACGATCGTCTTGGAGATGATGTGATTCTGGTTGGCGGCGTGCCGCGCCTCTGTGCGGGCACGGGCCTTGAGCCGCCGCTTGGCGCTCTTGGTGCGCTTCTTCTGGAGCTTGGCCCGCAGGGCAAGCTGTCGCTTGCGGTACCGGTTGAGTCCCCGCCCGGCGGCGAGGTAGCCGGTGGAGGCGGTGGCGATGTTCTCGATGCCGAGGTCCACGCCGATGAAGCCGTCCGGCTCGTACTGCTGCGCCTCGGGCACGTCACAGGTGGCGACGAGGTAGAACACGCCGTCGCGCTCGATCAGGTCGGATTCGCCCTGCCGGTGCGCCTGGAGCATCTTGAGCGTGTCCGGGGAGCACACGAATGAGACGTTCTTGACCCGGCCGTCCACGGTCCAGATGGACACGGTCCGCTGATCGTGCTGCCGGCTCAAACACCGGTCGTCATACGGCTGCGCGGCCTGGGGCCGGAACGCGATCGGCTTGGACTCGGCCTTGCGGCGACGCCTGGAGCCTTCCTTGCCGAGGTTCCCGGCACGGATGCTGGCCTTGAGCGTGGTGTACGAGTCGCGCACCTTCTTGGTGACGTGCTGCGCGGCCTGCGCTCCCAGCCCACGGGCTTTGAGTTCGGCGTAGGTGTGCTTGCGCAGCTCGTACTCACGCGGCACGCCGTGCTCGAACGCCACCTCCGACACCCAGTTCGCGGCGTCATTGACCGTGCTCAGGGTGCGCTCAAGCGCGGATGCCTGCACGGCATCCGGCATGAGTTTGACCTGCGTCACGATCTTCATGGGCGTACCGTGACATTGATCTATGTCACCACGCTGGGAGCCAAACCCCGATATCCGCAGGGGTCGTAGCGTCGTCCACACCCTCCAGGCGCATTTGGTCTTCACCCCCAAATATCGGCGCGGACCATTCACCGACGAGATCCTTCGGCGCTGCGAAGAGGTCATGCGCGACGTGTGCACCGACTTCGGCGCGGAGCTGCGGGAGTTCAACGGCGAATGCGATCACGTCCACCTGCTCGTGCACTACCCGCCCAAGGTCGCCATCTCCCGGCTCGTAGGCTCCCTCAAGGGTGTCTCCGCCCGTCGCCTGCGGCAGGAGTTCCCCGGCCACATCCGCACGTATCTGTGGGGTGAGCACTTCTGGTCGCCGTCCTACTTCGCCGCCTCGTGCGGGGACGCCCCGCTCGCCGCCATCAAGGAATACATCGAAAACCAGAAACATCCCGGCTGAGGCCAATACCGCAGACCCGTGCACCCGCGCGGGTCAGAGCAGCGTTAAGAAGCGCTTCCTCCCGAGCGTGAACGCCCGGGGTTCCGCGCTAGATCATGCTGAAATCCGTTGCGAAGGTACTGCTTTCATAAACGTCACCGTCATCCGACACCTCGCCATATCGGGCAATTCACTGGGCGAGCCCGTCCCGGTCGGCCGCGGCGGACGTATACGGTCCCGCACCGGCCGCGAGGAATCCGGGGGTCGGCGCGGGACCGTTGTCACCAGTCCTGGACGCCGGCGATCCGGTCGCGGCGGTCGGCGTTCCTGGCGCGTGCGGTGCGCAGCCACTGGGCGGCGAGCGCGAGGGCGCTGAAGGCGATGACGGCCGCGCTGTAGACGACCGAGGTCTCGTGCAGGCCCACGTTCGTGGCGGCGAATCCGGCGACCACCGCGGGGATGCTGAACGCCAGGTAGGAGATGACGAACGCGACCGCGAACAGCTCGCCCCGCTCGGCCGGTTCGGCGATCCGGGCCAGTGTGCCGAAGCTGGCCAGGGCCGACCCGCCGAAGCCGACTCCGGCGATCGCGGTGCCGACGGCGGCCATCGTGAGCGAGTGCTCCTGCACCCCGGCCAGCCCGACCGCCGTCCCGCCGAGCAG
Organism: Streptomyces sp. RPA4-2; assembly: GCF_012273515.2. Lineage (NCBI taxonomy): Bacteria > Bacillati > Actinomycetota > Actinomycetes > Kitasatosporales > Streptomycetaceae > Streptomyces > Streptomyces sp. RPA4-2. The sequence continues at coordinate 7,867,247 of NZ_CP050975.2, read as the reverse complement.
CAGGCCGGCCGCGAGGGCGAGGGTGCGTTCGGTGGGCCAGCCGCGCAGCAGGAAGACGGTGACCGAGGCGGGTCCGCAGAGCAGGGTGACCACGAGGCCGCCGATGACGTGGCTGGACAGACCGAACAGGTTGGCGGCCACGGACGGACCGAGCGAGAGGTACAGCCCGCCGAGGGCCCAGCTCGCCACCAGGATCGGTACGAGGGCGATCAGGTCCGAGCGCAGCCGGGGAGCAACCCCCAGCCGCGGTCGCAGCGACCGTGCGGCACCCGGCCGGCGCTGTGCCGTCTCGGGCAGCAGGGCGACGAGCAGACCGGCGAGGACCACGCCCGCGAGCAACAGCACGTAGACCAACCGGGTCGGGTGCGGCCCGTACTGTGCCAGGACGCCGCAGCCGAGTGCGCCCAGACCGAGCCCGAACGTCGGGGCGGCGCCGGTGATGACGCCGGCACGGTGCGGTGCGTGGGGAGGGTTCAGATCGACGAGGGTCGCACCGAGGGTCGTCATGGCCGCACCGGTGGCGATGCCCTGCACGAAGCGGGCGGTCAGAAGTATCGAGACGTCGCCGGCGACGATGAAGAGGACCATCGCGACCGCTTCGAGGGCGATGGCCGTGGCCAGGACGGGCCGCCGGCCGATGTGGTCGGACAGTGCCCCGAGCACGAGGAGCGCGGCGATCATGCCGGCCACGTACACCGCGAACACGGAGGTGAGCGTGGTGGCCGAGAAGCTCCATTCCTGCTGGTAGATGACGTAGAGCGGCGACGGCGCGCTCGAGGCGGCCATGAACAGGATGAAGACGGCCGCGATGGAGGCGAAGGCCACCGGCCGGCTCAGCCCGCGTCGCGCACGGCCGGTCGGCGACGCGGCCGGGACCGGGGCCGCCGGGTCTGTCGCGGCGGTCGGTGTCACCGGGGTCACCGGGGTCACCGGGGTCACCGGGGTGTTCTTGTCACGCGTGGGTGCGTCGGACATGCGGCGCCCTCTCCGAATGCAGTGATCATTGCGTTAACTACGGTAGCCCTAACGCAGCGATGAGTGCGATAATTTCCGTATGGCCGAAACAACAGCTCAAACCCGTCCCGGCGGCCGCTCCGCGAAGGTGCGGGCGGCCGTTCACCGCGCGGTCGAGGAACTGGTCGCCGAGGGGCCGGCCGAGGCGCTGACCATTCCCGTCGTCGCGGCCCGTGCCGGTGTGCACGCGACCACCGTGTACCGACGCTGGGGTTCGGTGGCGCAGCTCCTGAACGACGTCGCCACCAGCCGGTTCAGCGGCGACGTGGTGGTTCCGGACACCGGTTCCCTCGCGGGTGACCTGCAGCGATGGGTGGGCGACGTGGCCACCGACCTCGCCGACCCCGACGTCCTCGCCCTGATGCGGGCGACCATCGGCTCGGGTCCGGGCGGCGGGAGCGCCTGCACGGGTGACCGGCACGCGCAGCTCGGCGCGATCATCGAGCGGGAGCAGGCTCGCGGCGGTGAGGTGCCGAGCGTGGGCACGGCCGTCGACACGCTGCTCGGCCCGCTGTACTACCGCGCGATCTTCAGCGCGGAGCCCGCGTCCGGCGAGTGGGCGCGGGGCCTGGTGGCGACCCTGCTCGCGGCGATCCAGTGCCGGGTTCCCCCTGGTGGTCCCACGTCCCGGTGACGTGGTCGCCGGGGACGTGCGGACCCTCGGGGCGCCGAGCCCCGGTATCCGTGTCCGGACGCTCCCGGAGGTCGCTCTTCGCCGTCGTCAGAGGTCGACCCTCGTCCCCCAGCCGGCGGCCGAGGCGACGGCGTGGACGACATGAGCGGCGGCCACGTCCAGGGCGGCATGCCCGGTGGACTTGAACACGGTCAGTTCGTCCGCGCTCCGCCGTCCGGGGCGGTCCCCGCAGAGCACGTGACCGAGCAGGGTGACCGTCCGAGCGGCGGGCAGATCCTGCAACTCGTGCGCCCCGGCCGGGGGTTCGGCGGTGGCCGCGCCCGCCCACTCGGCGAAGAGCGCCGCGTCCCGCAGGGTTGCGGTGTCCAGTTCGGGACCGTGCGAACCGCCGACCGAGCTGACGTGGGTGCCGGCCGCGAGCCAGTCACGGCGCACCACCGGCCGGGTCGCACCGGTGCAGCAGAAGACGACGCCCGCCGTGCGGACCGCCGCCTCGACACCCGAGGCCACCCTTCCCTGAGGATGCAGGTCGGCGGTGAGCCGGGCGCGCCGCGGGTCGCGGCCGGCCACGACGACGGGTGCGCCGGGATCGAGCGCCGCGAGCAGGGCGACCTGGGCGCGGGCCTGGGCCCCGGTGCCGATCACGGTCGCGGGGCCGGCCGGTTCCGCGGGTGCCAGGGCGCGGGCGCTCCACGTGGCGGCGGCGGCCGTCCGGATGCCCGTGAGGGACTCGGCGTCCATGAGGGCGAGCGGCCGGCCGTCGTCGGCGTCGAAGAGGGCGACCATCCCGCGGTGCGCGCTGCGGCCGGGGCGGCCGGGATCGCCGAACACGGAGACGAGCTTGGCCGCGAGGCCGAGGCCCGGAACGTATCCGGGCATGGCTCCCAGCAGTCCGCTCGCCGTGCGCGCGGCGATCCTCGGTGGGGCCGACACCTCCTCCCGGCCGATGGCGACGAGTGCGGTCGCGACCGCCTCCATGATGCGAGGGGGGTCGAGGGCGGCGCGCGTCCGTGCCCGGTCGAGGACGAGAACCCCGGTCATGCCGGTGCCGCCGTCGCGGCGGTCACGGGGCCGGTCGAGGAGAGCAGGCGTCCCAGCTCCTCGGTGGCCTCGCGCAGTCGCTGTTTCAGGAGGAGGAGGCGCGCCGTGTCGATCTCCGCGTCGAGGCCGACCACGGTGAGGGCGCAGAGGGGGGCTCCCCGGTCCACGACCACCGCGCGGCTCAGCGAGGCGACGGGCTTCTCGTTGCGGCCGTGCTCGACGGCGAACCCGGACCGCCGGGTGTGTTCGATCTCCGCCGCCAGTCCTTCGGGACCGTCGAGCGGGTGCCCCGCCGCCTCGGCCGGGCGGAGATAGGGCGCGCGCGCCTCCGGTTCGAGCGCGGCGACCAGGGCCAGGGGGCCGGCGAACCGGTGGACGGGCAGTGCCTCGCCGAGCAGGCGCGTGATCATGCCGAGGCGTTCGGGCCGCACGACGTCGATCACTCGGGAGCGGTCCTCCTCGAGCACCTGGAGGTTGACCATCATCTCCGTGGCCTCGGACAGGCCGAGCAGCACCGGCCGGGCCAGGGCCACGAGGGAGTGGCGCGTGGCGGCGGCGGACAGCTGCAGGACCGCCGTGCCGGGCAGATAGCGGTCACCGGCGCGCAGCACCCAGCCGCGGCGGACGAGATCCAGCAGGATCCGGTACGCGGTCGCCCGGTGCAGGTCCACGGCCTCGGCCAGGTCGGTGAGGCGCGGCGGCTGGGGCGAGCGGGCCACGGCCTCGACCAGGTCCAGCGCCTTGTCCACCGCCGTGCGGGGAGCTTCGGGCATGGGGAGCGCTCCTTGTGGCATCGGGCCCCGGCGTGGCACCGGATCTCCCCCGGCCCCGGGGACCTTGCGGAAGCGGAGCGGGACGGGGGTACAGTGCCGAATGTTTCCAGTGACGATACGACTGTTGCGCTGAGCGTAACAGTCCTGCTGAGAGGTGAAGATGGTGGACGAAAGCCCGGGCGCGCCGACCCCCTACGCCCCCGCGGCGCCGGGCACGGTCGCGGTCTACCGCGGCGCCACCCTGTTCGACGGCACCGGCGGCCCCCTCCGGCCCTCGACGACGATCGTCACCGACGGCCCGGTCGTCCGTGCCGTCGGCGAGGACCGCGTGATCGCCGCCGATCTGCCCGCCGACGCCGAGGTCTTCGATCTCGACGGACGCTTCGTCGTGCCGGGACTGATCGACTCCCACCAGCACCTCGCCACCCCGCCCGACCGGCCTGCCGCCGAGGCGGTGCTGCGCCGGCTCGCGTTCGGCGGCGTCACCGCCGTCCGTGACATGGCCGACGACCTGCGCCAGGTGGGCGACCTCGCCCGAGCCACCCTCGTCGGCGAGATCCCGGGTCCCGACATCCGGTACGCGGCCCTGATGGCGGGGCCGGGCTTCTTCGACGATCCGCGCACCCACCAGGTCACCCGCGGCGGGACGCCGGGCGAGGTGCCGTGGATGCAGGCCATCACCACGGACACGGACCTTCCGCTGGCGGTGGCGATGGCGCGCGGTACCCATGCCACCGCCATCAAGATCTACGCGGACCTGGACCGTGACACCGTCGCCGCCATCACCGCCGAGGCGCACCGCCAGGGCATCCACGTCTGGGCCCACGCCACGGTCTTCCCGGCGACGCCGGGTGACCTCGTCGCGGCCGGTGCCGACAGCCTCTCGCACGTCACCCTGCTTCCGTTCGAGGCGATCGAGGACCGGTTGATCAGCTACCGCGACAAACCGGCCGTCGACCACGCCCGGTTCACCGCGGGGGACGAACCACGGCTGGCCGCGCTCTTCGCGCGGATGAAGGAGCGCGGTACGGTCCTGGACGCGACCGCCGGAATGTGGCTGAGCGATCTCCTGGCCGGTGACACTCCCGAGTCCGCGGCCCGCGCGCGGGCCAACGTGGAACTCGCCGCGGCCCTCACCGCCCAGGCCCACCGGTCGGGCGTCGCGATCTCCACCGGCACGGACTACGAGACCGACCCCGGCGACCCCTTTCCCGCCCTTTACGAGGAACTCGACTTCCTCGTCCGCCGCTGCGGCATCCCCGCCGACCAGGTGCTCCACTCGGCGACGCTGGTGGGTGCCCGGAGCGCGGGCGCCGAGGACGTCATGGGCAGCGTCGAGGCGGGCAAACTCGCCAACTTCGCGGTCCTGGACGAGGATCCCCTCCGCGACATCGGAAATCTGCGGACCATCGCGCTCACCGTCAAGCGTGGACGCCGCTTCGAGCGCGCCGAGTTCGGGCGCACCGACCCCGAGGGACCCCGATGACCGACACCCCCATGATCATCAACGCGCTCGGACAGCTGGACAACCCCAACGCCCCCGGCTCGGCGGACGCCGCCGCTCAGCTGAACCCGTCCAGCGAGCAACTCACCATCGACCGGAGGACCTTGGCCGACGCCCACGCCTCGGGTCTGACCGCGGTCAACATCACCCTCGGCTACACGATGGGCGATCTGCCTCCGTACGAGCACACCCTCCACGAGATCGCCGTGTGGGACACGCTCGTCCGCGACCACGCCGCCGACCTCACCAAGGTCCGTACGGCCGCGGACATCCGCCGTGCCCGCGCCGAGGGGAGGATCGGCATCATCTACGGCTTCCAGAACGCCGTGGCCGTGGGCGACGACACCGGGCGGATCGCGACCTTCGCCGATCTCGGTGTGCGCGTCGTCCAACTCACGTACAACCAGGCCAATCACATCGGCGACGGCTCGATGGCGCCGGAGAACCGCGGCCTGAGCGACTTCGGGCACCGGGTCGTCGACGCGCTGAACGAGCAGCACGTCATGGTCGACCTCTCCCACAGCGGGGAGCGCACCTGCCTGGACGCCGCCGCGTACTCACGCCGGCCCGTCTCCGTCAACCACACCGGCTGCCGTGCCCTCGCCGACCTGCCCCGCAACAAGACCGACGAGGAACTGCGTCTGGTCGCCTCCCGCGGCGGATTCGTGGGCATCTACTTCATGCCCTTCCTCTCGCTGTCCGGCCACGCCCGCGCCGAGGACGTCGTCGACCACATCGCGCACGCCGTGAACGTGTGCGGGGAGGACCACGTGGGCATCGGCACCGACGGAACGGTCACCTCCATCGACGACCTCGACACCTACCGTGCCCGCCTCGCGGAGCACGTGGCCCTGCGCCGGGAGGCCGGCGTCGGCGCGGCGGGCGAGCGCGACGACACCCTGCCCTTCGTCATCGACCTGCGGGGCGTGAACCAGTTCCGGGAGCTGATCCGTCTGCTGGAGGCCCGCGGGTACGGTTCGCGGCGCATCGAGAAGATTCTCGGCACGAACTTCCTCGACCACGCCGAGCGGGTCTGGACCCCCTCGGGTACCTGACCCGGGTCACCTCACTCCGCGGTCCCCCGCCACCGACCGTCACGGGTCGCTCTGCACCACACCCCGAGTGGAGAAGGTGACGGGTTCACCCGCCATGAGGTCCCCCGGCGGGATTCCGGGGTGATGACCGTCGGGGGGCGCGGGGTGTTCGGCGAGTGGACCGAGCGCCAGCCGGGAGACTATGCGGTAGCGGTCGCCTCGGTAGATCGAGTGCACGTACTCCACCGGCCGGTTGTGGGCGTCGGAGGTGAGACGCTCGAAGAGGAGAGCCGGTGACAACTCCGGCACGTCGAGCAGGTCCGCCTCGCCGCGGGTCACCACAGTCAGAGCGAGCCCTGGTTCAAGGTACGCAACACCGGTTCCACCACGGTCCAGTTGAGCCAGGTGAAGATCCGCTACTACTTCAAGGCGGACTCGGCGAGCGCCTCGTACCGCTTCGCCTGTTCCTGGGCGGTGAAGGGGTGTGCCAACATCACGGGCACGTTCGGCGCACTCGGCCACCCCACCGCCACCGCGGACCGCTACCTGGAGGTCGGCTTCACCTCGGCGGCCGGATCGCTGGCGGCGGGCGCCGACACCGGCGACATGCAACTCCGCTTCTACCAGTCCACCTGGCAGACCCTGAACCAGGCGGACGACTACTCCTTCAACGGCTCCCAGACCTCGTACGCGGACTGGAACAAGGTCACCGCACAGCTCGCCGGCACCACCGTGTGGGGCACCGCGCCCGAGGGCAACGCCCCCACGGATCCCACCGACCCGACCGACCCCACCGACCCCACCGACCCCACCGACCCGCCCGGTGGAGGCCAGAGTCTGTTCGACGACTTCAACTACGCGTCGTACACCGACCCCGCCATCGCCGCCCACGGCTGGAACGTCCGCTCCAACTCCGGCGGTCCCGGGGTTCCCGGCGCCACCTGGGACCCTTCCAAGGTCACCTTCCCCACCGTGTCCGGCAACACGGTGATGAACCTGGAGACCTCCACCGCGGGCACCGCGGAGTCCACCAGGCAGACCGAAGTCGTCTCCCGGAGCACGAAGTTCAAGAACGGCACCTACGCGGCCCGCGTGAAGTTCTCCGACACCCCCAAGTCGGGACCGGACGGCGATCACCTCGTGCAGACCTTCTTCACCATCAACGACCTCAAGGCCCCGATGGCCGACGACTACTCGGAGTACGACTTCGAGTACCTCCCCAACGGCGGCTGGGGCGAGAGCGGCAACATCCTCTACACCACGTCCTGGGAGACGTACGACCCGGACCCCTGGCAAGCCGTCAACCAGCACACCGAGGGCCGCCAGAGTTACGACGGATGGCACGACCTGGTGCTCACCATCGACAACAGCAGCATCACGTACTACATCGACGGACAGCTCCTCGGCACCCACGACGCCCAGTACCTGCCCGAGCGTCCGATGTCGATCAACTTCAACCAGTGGCTGATCGACCTCGCCGGACAGACCGCGACCACGGCCCGCGCCTACGACGAGCAGGTCGACTACGTACTGCATGTCAAGGACCAGGTCCTCACCCCGGCCCAGGTGGCCGCGAAGGTGGCCGCGTACCGCACCGCCGGAACGAGGTTCGTGGACGAGGTCCCGGCCTCCTGACCAGACGTGCCCCGGCGCCGGCTTCCCCGACGTGACGGTTCACCGGATCGTCACCGAGGCGAGGTCGGCGTCGCGCGTGCGGCCCCGTGACAGGAGCCGGTGCATAGGATCGCCGGCATGTCACTGCGACCTGTCCTCGTGAACATGAAGGCTCTCGACGACTCGGCGGTCGGCCGCTTCTGGGCGGAGGCGCTCGGCTGGCGTGTCACCGGCGAGGAGCCCGGCGCGACCGCCGTCCAACCCCTCGGCTTCGACTGGCTGGACCCGGTCACCGTCTGCGTCGACGTCATCGCCGTCCCGGAACCCAGGACGACGACGAAGAACCGTGTGCACCTCGACCTCGCCACCACCTCCACGGCCCATCAGGCGGAGTTGGTCGCGCGCCTGCGGGCTCTCGGTGCGACGCCCGCCCAGGTGGGCCAGGGCGATGTGCCGTGGACGGTCCTCGCCGACCCGGAAGGCAACGAGTTCTGCGTGCTGGAGCCCCGGGAGGTCTACCGGGACACCGGGCCGATCGCCGCGGTGGTGGTCGACTGCGTGGATCCGCGGGCCATGGCGCGGTTCTGGGACGAGGCGGTGGACTGGACCCTGCACGAAGTGACCGACGATCAAGCGGTGTTGCGCTCCGCCAAGGGGGTCGGCCCCTATCTCGAGTTCCTCCGCACACCCGGCGTGAAGACCGTGCCGGACCGCGTCCATCTCGACCTGGTGCCGGCCCCCGGCGACGACAAGGCGGCGGAGGTGGCCCGGCTGCGGGCCCTCGGCGCCACCGACCTCGATCTCGGCCAGGGCGACGTCCCGTGGACGTGTCTGACCGACCCGGAGGGCCACGAGTTCTGCGTCCTCGCCCGGTCCTGACACGGAGACTTGACGACACTCCGGCACGTGAGCCTTGTGCGCTCATGCGTCGTGACCCCGCCACCGGGCGCCCCGTACCCCGTACCCCGCACCCCGCACCCCGCACCGAAGGAACCGCGCACCCCTCACGCGTTCCCGCGTTCACGCCTTCCCCGGCTCACGCCTCCCCCCGTCCGATCAGGACGGTTTCGCGGAACTCGGCCACCACGGGCCGGAGATCGACCCGGTGCCACGCCGCCCACAGCTGGACAGAGCCTCCGTACCAGGGCAGTTCGCGTACCGCGACGCCGTCGGACGTGCCGCGCACCATGCTCTTCTGGATGAGCGCGAGGCCGAGGCCGGAGGCGACCAGGCCCAGTGCGGTAAGGGGGTCGGCCGCGTCCAGGCGGATGTCCGGTGTGAAGCCGGAGGCGACGCACGACGCGACGAACGTGTCGCGCCAGGCCGGGTCCGGGGCATCGCCCACCGCGATCCACGGTTGCCCGTCGAGGGCGTCCGGCGTCAACTCCTCCCGCTCCGAGAGCGGATGTCCGGCGGGCAGCACGAGCAGCAGCGGATCCCGCAGCAACGCCGCCGAGTTCAAGTCAGGGTCGTCCTCGGGCGGCGGGGTGCGCACCAGCGCGATGTCCAGGCTGCGCTGCCGCAGACCCTCGAACTGCTCGGCCGACTCCTGGTCGTACAGCGCGACGTGAATGCCCGGACGCCGGTCACGCAGGGTGCGCAGGGCGGCGGGCAGGATGCCCGTGTGCATCGCGTCGGCCACGTAGCCGATGCACAGGCCGCCCTCCTCCCCGCGGCCGAGCCGCCGGCCGAGGTTCTCCAGCCGGTCGGCGTGGCGCAGCAGGGCCTGCGCCTCGGTCAGGAAGACCCGGCCGTCGGAGGTCAGCCGGATGCGCTGCTGGCTCCGTTCGAAGAGGGTGAGTCCCAGGTTCTTCTCCAGCTGGGCGATCTGCCGGCTGAGGGGCGACTGGGACATGTGCAGCCGCTCGGCGGCGCGACCGACGTGTTCGGCCTCGGCGACGGCGACGAAATAGCGGAGTTGTCGCAGGTCAAGCATGTAGGACCTCAGGGGACTCAACTCTGTCCAAGCAAGTCTTGGACAGTCTCATCTGGAGATCCTAACCTCGAACACGTAAGGCCGACGGATCGCCCTTTACAGGACGAATCCCCTTCTGATCTCTATCCGTGAGGATCTTCCATGAGCATCAAGCCCCTTTTGCCCGGCTCACTCGGCTTCGGCACCGCGCCGCTCGGCAACATGTTCCGCGCCATCCCGGAAGAGGAGGCGGCGGCCACCGTCGAGGCCGCGTGGGACCAGGGCATCCGCTACTTCGACACCGCGCCCTTCTACGGCGCCGGCCTCTCCGAGATCCGGCTCGGCGACGTACTGGCCCGGCACCCCCGCGACGAGTTCGTGCTGAGCACCAAGGTCGGCCGCGTCATCCTGGACGAGGTCGAGGACCCGTCCGCCCGCGACCTCGGCGAGAAGGGCGGCCTGTTCGAACACGGCCGTCCGAACAAGATGGTCAACGACTACTCCGCCGACGCCACCCTCCGCTCCATCGAGGACAGTCTGGGGCGCCTGCGGACGGACCGTCTCGACATCGTGTGGGTGCACGACGTCGCGCAGGACTTCTACGGCGACGAGTGGCTGGCCGCCTACGAGAGCGCGCGCACCGGTGCCTTCCGCGTCCTGCAGAGGCTTCGCGACGAAGGCGTCATCAAGGCATGGGGGCTGGGCGTCAACCGGGTGGAGCCCCTGGAGCTCACCCTCGACCTGGACGAGCCGAAGCCCGACGCCTTCCTCCTCGCGGGCCGGTACACCCTTCTCGACCACGAGCGGGCCCTGCAGCGCCTGCTGCCGGCCGCCGCGGCCCAGGACGTCGACATCGTGGTCGGCGGACCGTACAGCTCGGGGATCCTCGCCGGAGGTACGCACTTCGAGTACCAGAAGGCGCCCGCGCACATCGTCGACAAGGTGGAGCGCATCAAGGCGCTGGCCGAGCGGCACGGGGTGGGTGTGAAGGCCGCCGCGCTGCAGTTCTCCCTCGCCCATCCGGCGACGGCGGCCGCGATCCCCGGAGCCACCAAGCCCGGTCGCATCGCGGAGGACGTCGCCGCGCTCACCGAGAGGATCCCCGCCGCGTTCTGGGCGGATCTGCGCGCGGAGCGGCTGGTGGCGGAGGACGCTCCCGTACCCGCCGCGGCCTGACCCCGTCACCCCCGCCGACGCCCTCACCCCCACCCCCACCCCCACCCCCACCCCGACGGAGAATCCCGTGGCCACGACCACCGCATCCCTCGACGTCCCCGCCTCTCCCGACCGTGTCTGGCGGCTCATCGGCGGCTTCGACTCACTGCCCGACTGGCTGCCGTACATCCCCACCAGCGAACTCGGCGACGGCGGACGTGTCCGGAGTCTCACGAACGAGGAGGGCGGCGTGATCGTCGAGCGCCTCGAAGCCTTCGACCACAAGGCCCGGACCTACAGCTACTCCATCCTCCAGGCGCCCTTCCCCGTCACCGGCTACCTCTCCACCCTCGTGGTGCACGAGACCGGCCGGCAGGACAGGGCCCGCGTGGAGTGGTCCGGCAGCTTCACCCCGGACGGCATCAGCGACGACGAGGCCGTCGCCCTGTTCCACGGCATCTACGCGGACGGTCTGGCCGCGCTGAGGCGGACCCTGGCGTCCGACGCGAGCTGACACGAGGGCGGGGTCCACCGGTACCGGTCCTGCGGCGAAGGCCGTCGAGGGCCGAGGCGGTGCGCACCGCACGGGAAGACGTGGCCGGGAAACCCGCCGTGTTGGAGGTGCGCGGTTCCCTGCGCGCACGGCGGACCCCCCGGCCACGCGGTTCTCCTGCCCCGCTGCGGGGCACCCGCGCACCGATGCCGGCATCTTCACGCAAGAGGCACACGAACACGGGGCGGCCCCGGACCTGATCGTCCGGGGCCGCCCCGCACCACCACCGGGTGGGACTTGGTGATCTCTACCAGCGGTACCAGCGGCCACGACCGCCACCGGTTCCGGCGGAGCGCATCACGAAACCGAGCAGCCATACGGCGAGCACGATCACGGCGACGATCCACAGGGCCTTCAGGGCGAAGCCGGCACCGAAGAGGACCAGGGCGAGGAGAAGAACGAGCAGCAGGGGAACCATGGTTATCAACCTCCGCAGCACCGAGTGCCCTGCCGATACCCGCCCATGCGCCCGATTTTTATTTGTTTCTTATCCCCCGGACCGGCAATACGGGACGGCTCCCGACCGCGAGCGCCCCTCCGCTTCCCGGACGACGGGCTTCGGCGACCTGGACACCACAGGCGTGCGCCGGTGTCACGGCAGACACCCAGCGTGACGATCGGCCGGACGATTCTCCGCCCGGGAGGTCTGCGCGGCGGCTCCCGGGGCAGACGGCGTTGGTCGGGGGAGACGCCCCCGGCCGAACGCCGCCGCAAGGCGCCGATCCGTGGGAGCCCCGATGCCGACCGCCGTGCCGGAAAGACCTGCCGGACTGCCACGTACCTCATCGGAGGGGGCCGGCTCCGGAAGGTCGGCGGCCATGCCCCGGGGCATCGGGCGGACCACCGCACGCATCGCCGCCCTGACGGCGTGCCAGGCCGCGCTGATGGTGGGATGCGGACTCCTGATCACCGGCCCCGCGCGTGATCTGTGGCCGCTGACGGTCGAGGACCGCGTCGACGAAGCCTTCGAACGGGGCCGCACCGGCTCACTCACCACTCTGTCTTTCCTCGGCTCCGAGGCCGGCAACACCCTGACGGTCATCACGCTCACCCTGGCGGCCTGTCTGGTGCTGGTTCTGCTGCCCCGTCTGCCGATGTGGCGGCAGGCGGTCTTCCTCGCCGTCGCCGTCTCCCTCCAGTCGCTGGTCTTCCTGGTCATCACCTTGTCCGTGGACCGCAACCGTCCGGACGTGGACCGCCTGGACGCGTCCCCGCCCACCTCCAGTTACACGTCCGGCCACACCGGCGCCGCCACCGCCCTGTACGCGGGCCTCGCCGTGGTGGTGCTGTCACGCGGCCGCGGTCCCTGGCGCAGGGCCGTGGGAGTGCTGCTGCTCCTCATACCGTTGCTGGTGGGCGTCGCCCGCCTCTACCGCGGCATGCACCACCCCACGGACGTGGTGGGCGGACTCGTCAACGGCGGCCTGTCCCTGCTGATCGCCGGACGCGCCCTGCTGGCGGACAGCTCCGTGACCGCGCCGCCCTCGACCGGCTCGCTGCCCACCGCCGACGGCACCCGCGCCGAGCGCCACCACGGCACCACCGCCGTGATCCTCAATCCCACGGTGACCGACGAAGCCACCCGGGTCTCCCTGCGACGGGTCCTGGACCACAACGGCCACCGTGCGCCGGTGTTCATCGAGACCACCCGCGACGACCCGGGCGGCGGGCAGACGGCCCGCGCGATCCGTGACGGTGCGACGCTGGTCGTGGTCTGCGGCGGGGACGGAACCGTCCGGGCGGTGGCCGACGCCCTGGCCGGCAGCGGGGTCCCGCTCGCCGTCGTACCCTGCGGCACCGGCAATCTGCTGGCCCGCAACCTCGGCCTGCCGCTCTCCCCCGCCGAGGCCCTGGAGGCCGCGCTGCGCGGTACGTCGCATCCTCTGGACCTCGGGCACATCGAGGGCGACGACCTCCCCGCCACCCACTTCGCCGCGATGTCCGGCGCCGGACTGGACGCCGCGATGATCGAGCACACGGACGAACGCGCCAAGTCGGCGATGGGGTGGCCCGCGTACCTCCTTGCGGGCATCAGCACGCTGCGCACCCCCCGCATGAGCCTGACCATCCGGCTCGACGACGCGCCCGCCGTCCGCCGTACCGCCCGCATGGTCCTCGTCGCCAATGTCGGCACCGTCCAGGGCGGGTTGACGCTCCTGCCGTCCGCCCGTCCCGACGACGGGCGTCTCGACCTCCTGGTCCTCGACCCACGGGGTCCCGGCGGCTGGCTGCGCGCGGTGGGAACGCTGCTGCGCCGCCGGTCCCGGACGCCCCGGCCCGCCACCATGGACACCCTCGTCACCCAGGACGGCGGCCGGACCGGCGTACCGGTGGAGTTCTTCACCTTCCGGCGCGCCGAACTCACCTTCGACTCCCCGCAGTCCCGGGAACTCGACGGAGACCCGGTCGGCCGGGGACGCCGTCTCACCGCCGAGGTCAGGCCCGGCGCCCTGACCGTGCTGCTGCCGTCCGGGGAGAAGTGAATGGGTACCGCCACCAGGGTCCCCGAGACCCGTGACATGACCGGCGAGGAACTGTCCGCGGACGAGGCGCTGGCGTCCCTGCGCCGTTACGGCCGCTGGCCGCTGCTGCGCGACTCGTTCATCCGGTTCCGGTACGCCGACGGCTTCAGCCACTCCCGGGCGCTCGCCCTGCAGACGGTCCTGGCCGTGATCCCGCTCGCCATCGCGTTCGTCGGACTCTCCACGGCCCTGCACTCGGAGGACATCGGCAGATTCGCCGAGCTGACGATCCACCGGATCGCCGCGGGCCCGAGCGCCGAGGTGGTCGACGACGCGCTGCGGCGCAGCCGGCACACGGCGGGCGACGGCGCGCAGGTCGCCCTCTGGTTCGGTCTGCTGTTCTCCCTGGTCAACGTCACGACGGCGATGTGCCAGATCGAGCGTGGCGCCAACCGGATCTACGGGAACGAGCGGGACCGCCCCTTCCACCGGAAGTACCTGCGCGGCCTGGTGATGTCGCTCAGCGCCGGGATCCCGCTGGGTCTCGGGTTCGTCGTCATGGTGGCCGGCGGCGACCTGGCCTCCGCGGCGGTGACGGTGTACGGACTCGACGGCGCGGCCAGGACCGCCTGGGAGATCATCCGGTGGCCGGTCGGTTTCCTGCTCGCGCTCATCTCCGCCAGCGCGATCTTCCGCCGCTCTCCCCGCAGACAGCAGCCCGGATACACCTGGCTGGCCTTCGGCGCCACCGTCTACCTCGTGCTGTGGACCCTGCTGACCTGGCTGCTGAGCCTGTACCTGGGCGTGAGCGGGTCCTTCGACACGATCTACGGCCCGCTCAGCGCCTTCATGTCGCTGTTGCTCTGGGCCTATCTGACCTCCATCGCCCTGTTCCTCGGACTGGCGTTCGCCGCGCAGCTGGAGGCCTCACGGGCCCTGCGGCCCGGTCCGATCCACCCCGACCCTGGAGTGTGAATGCCTGTGCGAACCGTTGCCCTGCGCCTCCGTGACCGGCGGCGCCGGGCGGCAGACCGCAGGTTCGGTGTCCGCCTGCTCGGCTCGGCCGCCGTCGCGGCGGTCGCCGCCGTGCCCTTCGGGCTCCTGCTCGTACTCCTGGAGGGCCACTGGGAACCCCTCCGCCGTCTGGACGCGGGCACCGCGCGGCGGCTGCACGAGACGGCGCTGGAACACCCCGCGTGGACGAGCACCCTGCGCTTCCTCTCCGACCGGGTGTGGGATCCCGTCACCCTGCGTACGGCCGTCGCGCTGCTCACGGTCTGGCTGGTGTACCGCAGGGCGTGGCGGCTGGCGGCGTGGTCCGCCGTGACGGCCGTGGCCGGCGGCCTGATCGGACTGCTCGTCAAGACGGTGGTCGAGCGAGCCAGGCCGTCCTTGGAGGATCCGGTCGCGCACGCCCCGGGATTCTCGTTCCCGTCGGGGCACGCGATGACGGCCACCACCTCGTTCGCGGTGCTGCTGCTCGTCCTGCTCCCCCTGGTCCCGCGCGCCTGGCGGCCGCTGGGCTGGTGTCTGGCCGTCGTCTCGGTGCTCGGTGTCGGCTTCACCCGTGTCGCGCTCGGCGTGCACTGGTTCAGTGACGTGGTGGGCGGCTGGCTGCTGGGGCTCGCGGTCGTCGCCCTGACGGCCTGGGCCTTCGAGGCGTGGCGGGTCGATTCAGGCCGGGGGCACGCCGAGTTGACGGGCGGTCTGGAGCCGGAGCTCACCGGCGCCCACCCGGAACCGGGTCCGTCCGGCCGGGAGGTGTCCCACTGAGACGGGGTGGGCGCCGGGGACGGACTCCCCGGCACCCACCCCGTCGTCAGGAGGGACGATCCCCCGTCACGGTCACCGTCACCGTGTACCGGGGTGCAGGTAGGCGCGGTCCACCGTCTGCTGGACGGTGTCGCCGGCCGCGTCCTTCGCGGTGACACGCAGCGTCACGTACGCGTCCGCGTGCACACGGGCCGGCCGCTCCACGGTGGCGCTGAAGCCGCCGCCCTTGCGGGCCGTGGACGCGGTGGTCCAGGTCCGCCCGCCGTCGTACGACGTCTCGACCTTCAGCGTCACACCACGCGGTGCCGCCATGCCGTCCTGCATACGGACGGTCAGACCGAGGCTGTGCTCGCGCGCCCGGCCCACCGCGTTCCGCGCGTCGACGGGGACGGAGTAGTCGACCTGGAGCAAAGGCAGCATGGCTGTCCGAGCCGCGGTGTCCGAGCGGAACGTCCACGACGTGCGCGTGCCGGTGGCGAAGTCCCAGTCGTCGGAGACACGGGCGGTGGTCAGGTCCAGCCGGTACCCCGCGTCGCCCCCGGGCACCTCGATGTCGCCCCACGCGCCGTTGTCGGACGCGGCGATCTGCTTCCCGTTCCGGTACAGCGTCGCCGTGGCCGTGTCGGGCAGGTCGTCCGCCGCGGCGGACGGGGAGCCGGCGCGGATACCGCTGCCGACACCGCCGCTGGGGATCTCACCGAACGCCCAGTGGCCCGTGCCGGAGTCCGTGAACTCCGGGACGAACACGGACAGGGTGTCGCCGTTGCGCACCGACTGCCAGGCCGCGCCACGCGGAATCGACGGGCGGACCACCGCTCCGAACCACCGCTCCGTGACGCTCTGGCCGGGCCGGTAGGTGCGCGGCACATCACTCATGCCGGCCATGAGGGGCATGTCGGGGTCACCGACGACGTTGTGACGGACCGTCTGACGCCACAGGGTGTCGCCGCCGGTCACGTACTCGACGCGCTCCTGGCCCGTCGGAACGTAGCGGGTGTACTGGTTCCAGGCGGTGTCCTGGTACGGCCGCCACCCGAAACGCTGCTCACCCGCCCAGGACGTGGCACCCGTGCGGGTGTACGTGCTCCGGACCACGGCGCTCTCGCGCTCGGAGACGGTGTACACCAGCGGCTTGGGGACGGACCCCTTGGACACCTGCATCACGTCGTAGAGGTACGGGCTGCGGACCGTGCCGGTGAACTCCACCGTGGTGGACCTCGCCTTGGCGCGCTTGAGCAGCGCGGTGCCCTCCGTCGCGCCGGCGCGCATGGTGGGCAGCGCCATCCGGTCTCCCGTCGGGCTCCACCGCGTCCAGGGGTAGAAGCCGTCCTCCATGACCAGCACGAGTGCCTTGGCCCCGGCGTCCGCCGCCGCCCGCGCGAGCGCCCGGTCGTCGGTGAAGTGCCAGCGGACGACGGCCAGTTTGCCGCGCACGTGGGCGGCGCGAAGGTCGGCGGCCGTGCCGGTGCCGGCGTCCACCGCGGTCAGCCGTGCACCCTTGTCGCTGAAGGCCGGCGACGCGTCCACGTAGTACGGGGTGAAGGCGAGCGACGTGCCGGGGACCTTCGCCCGCAGTTGCGGGGCCACCATCTGCCAGCGCGAGGCGAACTCGAAGTCGCCGTCGGTGACGCGTGCCGTGGGGCTGACGTAGATGCGCTGGGCGACGTCGAAGTACATCACGCCCTGGATCAGGCCGTTGCCGTCGATCTTCCGGTACGTCTGGTAGCTGAGGACACCGCGCTGTTCGGCGGGGCGGGGCGTGCGGATCTGCACCTGGACGGTGTCGGCGGCGTTGAGTGTCACCGACATGTCCTTGGTGACCTTCACCTCCGGGTTGACGACCTCGCGCAGTTCCTCACCGTCGGCCGCCTTGTCGATCGTGTTGAAGCTGACCTGGTAGGTGCCCTCCTCCACTTCGGCGACGGCCGGTTCCAGGCTCGTGTAGTTCACGAAGCCGTCGGCACCCCAGATCGTCGGGGCGGCGCCCTCCATGACCTTGCCGTCGCGGTCGCGGGCGACCACGGTGAGCTTGTGCAGCGCGCCGTGCGCGTTCAGGGCGAGGGTGGTGTGGGTGAGCACGGTGCCGTCGGCGGAGGTGGCCGTGACGTAGCCGTAGTACTGGCCCCGAGTGGCCTTCGTACCGTCGAGGCTCAGCGGGACCTCGGCCGTGGCGCCCGGCGCCAGTTGCACCTTGCCGCTGCCGACACCGACCACGCCGTCCGGGAGCGCGCGCCCCGTGTTGGTGGCGAGGGAGGCCGCCAGGGAGAGCGTGACCGCGTGGTCACCGGTGTTGGTGTAGCGGACGGTGGCCGCCTGCTGCTGCTTCTTGGCAGCACCGACCTGGACCGGCGGGAGGGTGACGGACCCGGTGGCCGTGACCGGGCCCATGGCGGTGGCCAGATCGATGCGGCCACCGCCCTGCTCGGTCACCTTGGTGCCGGGCACCTCGTGCGCGGTGCTGATCAGGGCGTCCTTGAGCTGCTGGGCTCCCCAGCCGGGGTGTTGCTGGGCCAGCAGCGCGACGGCGCCGGCGACATGCGGGGTGGCCATCGAAGTGCCGGACGCGGAGGTGTAGTTGGCGTCGACCGGGGTGCCCATCGTGGTGCCGGAGGCCCGCGCGGCGACGATGCCGACGCCGGGGGCGGTCACGTCGGGCTTGACCGCGGCGTCGACCAGGCGCGGGCCACGGCTGGAGAAGGGGGCGAGGGAATCGTCTCGGTCGACGGCACCGACGGTCAGAGCGGCGTCGGCCGCGCCCGGCGAGCTGACGGTGGACATGCTGGGGCCCTCGTTGCCCGCGGCGACGACGAAGAGCGTGTCGGTCGACGCGGTCAGGGCGTTGACGGCCTCGCTCATGGAGTCGGTGCCGTCGGTGGGGGTGCCCGAACCGAGGCTCATGTTGACGACCCTGGCGTGCTGCGCGGCGGCCCACTCCATGCCGTCGATGACGGACGACTCACTGCCGTAGCCGTCGTCGCCCAGCACCTTGCCGATGAGCAGGTCGGCGCGGGGCGCGACCCCGCGTCGGGTCCCGCCGGAAGCGGCGCCCGTACCCCCGACGATCGAGGCGACGTGCGTGCCGTGGCCGAAGCCGTCGTTCGTGCTCGTGCTGCCGGAGAAGTCCTTGGCGTCCGCTATGCGTCCGGCCAGGTCGGGGTGGTCGGCGTCGACGCCGGTGTCGAGGATCGCGACCTTGACGCCCTGTCCCTCGTAGCCGGCCTTCCAGGCGGTGGGGGCGTTGATCTGCGCGGTGCTGCGGTCCAGTACGGCTTCGACCTTGCCGTCCAGCGAGACGCGCGGGGTGACCGCGGCGCGGGCGGCGTCGGACGCCGCACTGGTGTTCAGCGTCTTCCAGAACGTGCCGAGGTCGTCGTCGGCGATCCGCAGCGACCGCGCGTCGATGCTCGCGAGGTCACGGACGGGCGTCGCGGACGTGTTGAGCGCCGCCAGCCGGTCGGCCGTGTTCCCGGCGGCCTGTGTCGCCCGAGCGGTGCTCCTGGCTCCGTTCGTCGACGGCTTGGAGGAGACGATCAGCGGAAGGGCGGAGGTGTGGGCCTCGTCGTAGCCCTCGGCGATCAGGGCCGTCACGTCGAAGAGCCGACGGTCCAGTGTGCCCGCGGTCACCAGCGCCTCGGCGTCGGACGGCAGCACGGTGAGCGCCTTGTCGTTCCCCTCCAGTGTCCTGAAGGGGATGCTCTCGCGCCCTGGTCCGGGCTGCACCGACGCGGTGTGGCGTCCGCCGGGCAGCGTGGTCACCGTCACCCGGTCGCCGGTCAGTAGTCGCACAGTGGCGGAGACCGCCTTGTCGCGGGCGGTGATTCGCGCCGTCGTGTCCGCGCTCGTCCCGGCCGAAACGGGTGATACACCCCCGATCGTCGCCACCAATACGGTCGATATAGCCGCCGATAGGCGCATCCATGCCATCAGTCAAGCACCCTTCATACAGCTCGAGGTCATGCGCTGTTCGACAGAATCCGCTGGTGTCACGGGACATGTCACTGATCTCAGCTGTCACGGATGCGACATGTCCCAACGGCGACAGGGCAGGGCACGGCGCGTCACGGTGCCTGTTTCCCGCGCGCCGCGACACCGCGGAGCCGGGCCCTGATGTCTGTGGCGTCCGACGCCGAGCGTCAGGCGAGATGCCGGGCGAAGAACCTCAGTGTGCTGTCCCGTTCGAAGGCCGGGACCTCCCCGTGCCTGCCGACGTTGACGTGGAGCGTCTTCTCCGCCGAGGCCAACGCGTCGAACAGCGCCAGCCCTTGGGCCCGCGGCACCCGCTCGTCGTCCCACTGCACGAGGAACTCCACCGGCACGGTGACGCGCGCGGCGTGCTCAGCCGATGCCAACGCCCCGCCCAACCCCAGTACCGCGGCGCGGACTCGGGGTTCGGCGGCAACGAACGGAACGCCGAGTCCGCAGCCCAAGGAGACGCCCCAGTAGCCCACCGGACCGGGACCGACGTGCTCGAGCCGCTGGACCGCGTCCAGCACCGCCCGCCATTCCGGGACGGTCCGGCGGGCCACCAGTGCCTGGAAGCCGGCGACCAGCGGAGCCAGTTCCTCGCCGGCGGCGACGCGAGCCCGGTTCTCGGTCGCGATCCGGTCGTACTCGTCGTCCACCGGCCGGTCGCCGTGGCCTGGCACGTCGACCGCCACGGCCGAGAATCCACACTCGGCCACGATGCGGCACGCGAGGGCCAGGATGTCCGGGGCTTTCTTGTGCTGTCCGCCGCCGTGTCCCATCAGGACGAGCGGCCGCGTACCGGTGGCACCTTCCGGCGTCCAGAGCACGCCGGGAGTCCCGTCGAGGGTGAAGAGCTGTTCGCGGACGCCGTCGAACGACGTCGAGGAGGTGAAGTGCATGGTGTTTCAAGCCTTTCGGGGTGCCTTCTACGGGCAGTCCCTAGGCCATACGGGAGAGGGAGGCCCGATCTGTCGCAGCGTTGATCGGTCTCACCTCCCTGGCTCGTCGTGGCGCACGGCGGCGCCGAAGCTATCACGGAGCCCCTCACCCTCGTCAGGGCAACGACATCGTCAGGACGAACGTTGCCTGCTGGGGCACTCATCAACTCCCGGCCCGCAGGGCCTACCGAGCGCTACGGGTGGGAGCCGCGATGCCGCAGGGCGCTGACACCACTGCCCTCGGCGAAATGGTGAGAGGCATGAGCCTGTCGTAGGCGCCGCACATCGGCCGGTGCGGCCGCCTCGTCGTGTGCGGTGTCAGCCGACCCTGACATTGAAGGGGCTTCCGTTGCGGACGCCCAGGACGGCCCTCAGCGCCAGTGGGTCCGATGAACCGTCCACGACGAACGCGGCACTCCCGATGCCCAGGCGGGCGGATTTCTGTCCGCGGTAGCGGAAGTAGACGGCAATGTCGTGCGGTCCCGCGGTAACCGGGACTTCCGGGTCAACGCGCCCTATTTTCGTGGGGAGTTATGGAGCTACGGACTCGGCCACGGCGGCCGCGTACGGTCAGCCACTCAGCGCCTCCTCGGCGTCCGATCGTGTCGGCCAGTCGTCCAGCCGCTCCCGGGCCACCTCCGCACGGCTGTCGGCGCGCTCCCCGGGGAGGGAGACAGACGGCGTGACGGCAGGTGCCGGGGTGGCGGGTCGAGGGATCACAGCGCCCACGGCGAGCGCCCGGCGCCTGGCGCTCCGGTGCACGATCCGTCCGCCGGACTCGCCATCGGTTTCCCTGCTCTGGTGCTCGAAGAAGCGGAGCATCTCCACGGGGAACGGCATCACGAGGGTGCTGTTCTTCTCGGCGGAGACGTCCACCACGGTCTGCAGCAGGCGCAGTTGGAGTGCTCCGGGAGTGTCGGCCATGGTCGC
Source organism: Streptomyces sp. RPA4-2 (assembly GCF_012273515.2). Classification (NCBI taxonomy): domain Bacteria; kingdom Bacillati; phylum Actinomycetota; class Actinomycetes; order Kitasatosporales; family Streptomycetaceae; genus Streptomyces; species Streptomyces sp. RPA4-2. The sequence goes on along the minus strand of NZ_CP050975.2, from coordinate 7,845,941 downwards.
GGCGGCGTCGGTCAGCCGCTGGGACGCCTGGAACTCGCCGTCTGCCGCGATGACCCGGGCACGGCGTTCACGCTCGGCCTCGGCCTGCTTGGACATCGAGCGCATCATCGACTCCGGAAGCGCGATGTCCTTGATCTCCACACGTTCGATGCGCAGTCCCCAGGGCTCCTCGGTAGGGGCGTCCATCACCTTCTTGAGTTCCGCGTTGATGTGGTCACGGTCGGAGAGCAGCGTGTCCAGGTCGGCCCTGCCGATGACCGAGCGGAGCGATGTCTGGGCTATCTGAGAGACGGCGGCGGGGTAGTCGCGTACGTTCACCAGGGCTTTGACGGGGTCGATGACCTTGAAGTAGACGACCGCGTCAACGGTGAGGGTCACGTTGTCGGCGGTGATGGACCCTTGCGGCGGGATACCGAGGACCTCGGTCTGTACGGACACCTTCCGCATCCGGTCGCCGATCGGCCGGATGACACGCAGGCCCGGCCCGCGGATGTCCGGCAGCAGCCGCCCGAACCGGAACACCACGCCCTTCTCGTACTGCTGGACGTTGCGCAGGCTCAGGGCGAGCAGGACGAGCCCGGCCGCGGCCGCCACCGCCAGCACGGTGATCAGAACACCCATGGTTCTCACATTCCTTACGTCGATGACGGCCCCGGATCCGAGCGGTCCGGAAGCCCACGGCACGGGGGGACCCCGGCCTGTCGTCTGCGGTGCGGCCGGGGTCACGGGCTGCTGTTGAAGGCTCTGCCACGTCGGCCCTGTACGGCCGTCACGATCACGGTGTGCGCGGGACCGGGATCCGCACGTCCATCGGATCGCGGGCTTCGTCGTCGTGGTCCTCGTCGGAGTCCCAGGCCGCCTGAACGGTCCGGTCGGTCTCCGACACCGTGCGCAGGCGCGCCGCCTCCACCATCAGCCGCCCCACGTGCGAGGTGCGCAGGCACTTTCTCCCGGCGGCCATCAGCCAGAGCGCCGAGACCGGCGGCGGCTGCACCCGCTCGACGACGGGAACCATGCCCGGGGCAGTGAGCCAGTACGGGTGGTTCGCCCGGTCCCCGGTGATCCGGCCCCATGGCAGATCGGGCAACGCCGTCGGCGAGGAACCGAGCAAAGCGGAAGGCGCCCCGAAGGACGGAGACGAGGGCCTGCGTCCAGGAATCGGCGTGAGGGAAACGATCGCAGTCATGACGCGAACCCGGCTCCGAGCCGACCGCAATCGGCCCGGTGTAGCCAATCGCCGAAAGTGACAAGGACATGGAAGTCAGTGCGCGAAAGACCCTCGGTGACTCCAGGTTACTCCGTCGACAGCCCGAACGGGCCGAGCGTCCGGGCAGCACGGCTTCCGCGGACGGGTACACGAACCCCGGCGGTGGGTGCGCCCCGAACGCGTCCGCCGGCCATGGACGCCAACACCCGCTGGTACGGCCGGAGACACGCCGAGGGCGCGCCGTGGCCGGGTGGGCCGGTGGCGCGCCGTCGGGTGGTGGTCTATCGGTGTGCGGGTGCTGCGGTCAGGGGTGGGGCGGGGTCAGTGGTGGCCGCCGCCGTGGCCGCCGCCGCGGTGGCCGCCCCAGGTGACCGTGTCGACGAGGCGACGGTGGTCGTTGCGCAGGGTCGCACTGTCGGCACGCCTGTCCCACACCGAGTTGCGACGGTCCTGGAACAGGTCGCGGAAGGTGTCGCGGCCGATACCGGTGTGGACCCGCACGGTCGCCCGGCCGCCCAGACGGTAGTGGTGGAACGTGTACGTACGCCCGTCACGGTCCGACAGCGTCCACCGGTCCAGATTCACCGTCTGACGCGTGGTGTTGGTGATGGCCACCCACTCGTCGTTCAGGTTCGAACGGTGGTGACGGTCCGGAGAGTCGTAGTGCACATTACTGATCTGCACCGCCGCCCGGTGCCGCGGAGCATGGTCGGCCGCGGACGCCGGCAACGCCGACGCCCCCGCCACCGCGGCCACGGTCACCGCGGCAGCGGCAAGACGACGGACAGTCACAGATGCGGACATGAAGTCCCCCTACATGGTGCTGGCACCCCCACCCCACACGGCCCACAGAACGGGCCGCACAGGAAGGACAGTGTGTGCGAGTAGTACAGCCGGCCCTTACCGGCCGACACCCACACCATGCCCCCACCACCACCCGATGTGGGCGATACACGGAGGTGCGTTACGGATCATCCATATCGCCGTAACACTCACATGTACCGTCCATTCACCCCATGAACGCACCAAGTTGACGCCCCACCAGACCCCACACCCCTTACCCACACCCGCCCCCACCCCCAACCCGCCACACCCCGCCACCCCACCCCCAACCAAGCCATCACCCGAAAGTGGATCACGATCCATGGAGGTGCGGACCGGCCTCGGAACACCTCACCGGTGCCCGTCCCGTGATGATCCGCCGGCTCCTGGACAAGGGCACGCCGAAGCGGGGTTCCGCTCAGACGGTGCGTAACGGGCCACTCGCTCAGCGGCCCAGCGCGTTGCGCAGCTGCTGCTTGTTCATCGTGGAGCGCCCCTCGACGCCCTTCTTCCTGGCCTCTTCGTAGAGCTGATCCCTGGTGGGCCCCTGAGCACCGCTGTGGGAACGCTCTCCGCCACGCTGAGGTGCGGACTTCTTGTCGCGCAGGGAGACCTTGCCGGGCGTCTGCGCCTCGCCCGCCCTGGCTCGCTCCTTGTTGACCGTCCGCGCGGCGATCTCCTTCGCCCGGCCGGTGGAGACACCGCGTTTCTCGGCGCCCTCCTTGATGTGCTCGTACTGACGCTCACGCTTGGGACTGGAACCTGCCGGCATGGCACTTCTCCTTACTGTCCGATGACGCAACCGGCCGAGCGCGCCGACCACCCGCCCGATCGCGTACGGCGTCTTCCCGCGGCTGCGGCGAGCATGCGACGGGCGACCGCCCCCACCACTTCAGCCGAAGCCCGCTCCGCGCGCGACCCGGGAACCCGGCCGAGCACGGTTGCGACGGACGGACGGTCAATGCGTACGGTCAGGACGATGCCCGCGTGCGGAACCGCGTCAGAGGACGTCGGTGTCGTCGTCCGGGATGCGGTGGACGGCGGCCTCCTCGGCCGAGGCCGCGCCGCCGTCGATACCCACGTCCTCGGCGAACATGTCCTTGTCGGCGTCCTCGTGGGCGCCCCCGTCCCGTGCCACGAGTCGGCCCGCGCGGTCCTGCCCCACCTCGTCGTCCAGCGGCTCGCCCTCACCGCCCGGGAGGTCACCGAGACCGTCGTCGGTCTCCAGTTCCTCCAGAGCCGGGTCCGCCACCTCCTCCGCCAGCCGCTGGTCCAGGCTCTCGCCCTCCCGCTGCTCCCGTGCGGTGGTGCCCTGGTGCTCCACTCCGAGCGGGTGCTCGGGCGGCGACCACCCCTCGTCGTACGGGTCCGACCCGCGGTCGTAGAGCGTGTCCTCCGGGTCGAGGATGCCCTCGTCCTCGCGCCCCTCGGGGCCCTCGGGCTGATAGACCTCGTCGCCCATGACTTCCTCGTTGTCCTGACTGTCCATGGCGTGTGACCTCCGGGGCGGATGCGTGCCTTGCGGCCCGCGTATCCAGGCTGCTGCACACCACACCTTCCGGCACGCCGGATTCGCGTCGCGGCGAAAGCGTTCACGCCCGGGACGACACGGGCTCCCGTCGGCGGCTGTCGGGCTCGGAGGTTCGCCGGGCAGGACTCGGCCCACTCGGCTCAGCCGAAGCCGTCGGGTTGCAAGGTGGGACCACGTCCTCGCCGGCTTTCCTGGCCGCCTTCATGAGAGATACCCATCTCATTATCGCCCGTTCGCACGCACGGCAATACCGCATCCATTCACGGCGGGTCCGACGACAGATCCAAGAAGCGGAACCCGCTCATGAAAAGGCGAATGAGCCGCGGTTTCCCCCCATGGCGATGGCGCTCGGGGTCAGCCGTCGGCCGGTCGCTGGCAGGCCGGGCACAGGACGAGGCAGCCGTCCGGATCCGGGGTGACTACGGTCCCCCAGCCACGGCATTCCTCGCAGTCCCGGGCCCGGGCGACGTCCAGGCGCGGGTCGGCGGTACAGGGGTCGGGGTGGGCTGCTTGGGCCATGAGGTGCTGCTCCTCGGCATGGGGGCGACGACAGAACCACATCGTCGTTGCCGATGTATACCCGTGTCGCGCCTGTCGCGGATGCGCCGCGGAGGCATTTCCTCGGTCGCGCATCGAGCGCGGGACGCTTCCCCGCGCACGCGAACAGCACTGATCCCGGCAGAAGGACTCACCTCCCTCTCACACCTCGCCCCATATCCGGCCGCCAAACCTGGAAAGTTTCCACAGGGAAAACTTCGGATCCGCCGCGTCCCGAGGTCGCGGCGCATTCGATGTGTAGCATCCGGGGCACAGGGCACCCGGCGTTCCGAGAAAACGTCACCGAATTCGATGGCGCCTGTACAACCCCGCATTTTCTGACGGCGGGGAAGCGAAAAATATCGAAGAAGGAGCCGTTTTATGAGCGACAACATCTGGGGCTACCGTCCGGCCACCGGCCACGCCGCGGGCACCGACCTGATCGGCTACAAGGTCGAGGCCACCGACGGCAGCATCGGCAAGGTCGACAAGCACTCCGACGACGTCCACTCCTCCTACCTCGTCGTCGACACCGGCGTATGGATCTTCGGCAAGCACGTCCTGCTGCCCGCCGGCACCGTGACCACGATCGACCAGGCCGAACAGAAGATCTACGTCGCCCTCACCAAGGACCAGATCAAGGACTCCCCCGAGTTCGACAAGGACAAGCACATCGGCGACGCCGGCTACCACGAGCAGGTCGGCACCTACTACCAGGGCGGGCACCGCGCCTGACCGCACCGCATCACCCCACGAGCGGGGGCCGGCCGGAGACTCTCCGGCCGGCCCCACTTCTCGTCCGACGGCGCGGTGGCACAGGGCCGGTGTCCCCGGATCGCTGTCGCGCGGCATTCACCGCGCCCCCGGCCGAGACCGGCACGTGTGCGGACAGGGTGACCGGGAAGCCGGTCGTAAATTACACAAGACGAGAGGCGCTGCCGCGATGCTCGAACCTCACCCCAAGGTCGTGCGGACCCTCCTCGCACGCTACGCGGAGGCGCGTTTCGCTCATGCGCACGCCGAGGACGCGCGCACGGCACGGGTCCTCGCCGACGTCGCCTACACGCTGTGTGTGACGACAGGGACGGCAACCGTCGAGGATGCCATCACCGCCGCGGACGTCCTCCTCGAACGATCCCGCAGCGGCCACGCCGCCCCGGACGACAACGGTGCCGCGGGCGGCAGGGCGCGGGCGGACCTCGCGGCGTAGGTCCAGGACGCGGCACGGCGTTGTTCCCCCGGACGCCTGATTCCTTCCTCCGAGCCCCTCCGCCGGGCCGGGCCCGTACGGGCCTGTTCGGCGGTCGGCGCCGGGCATGCCGACGGGGCCGGCGGAAGGTGCTTCTCCGCAGGCCCCGGGGCTGTGCAAGGGGAACGTCGGTCGGCAGGACGGGCTTTCGGCTCAGTGCGCGGCGCGCCCGCCGGGGTCCGTCCCCGGCAGCGGGTTCGCGTCGCCGTGCCCGCGCGGGGCACGGAGGCCGGAAGTGCCTGTCTAGAAGTAGTGCTTGCGGCCGCCGACCGAGCGACCGCTCGCCCCCAGGATCCACAGGACCGCGCCGACCACGACGAGCACACCGCCCACGGTCGTCAGCAGTGACACACCGACCAGCAGGCCGATGACGAGCAGGATGGCGCCAAGGACAATCATGTCGATTCCGATCTTCAAGTCTCTTCGGTGCGTGCGGGCCCTTGTCTCGCCGGGCTCACAGCACCCTCTTCCCGCCCGCTGCGTAACCCGGGACAGGTGAAATCCGGCAGGACGCCCGTTCGGCGGCCACTGGATCCCTGTCGTGCACCGTCCGTGTGCCCCGCTCCAGGCTGCCCATGCCGCGCAGGTCGTCGATGGGCGGACGTGAGGTGTTCGCGGTACCTCACGTGCTCGGTGAGGTGGCGGTCCGGCGTCGCGGTGAAGGTCCCGTCGGGCTCCGCTCCGCGGGAAGACGTACCCGAGGCCTGTGCACGGGCCCGGCAGCACTCCCCCGTCGGTGGGCAGACCGTTCGGGTGCAGTCGAGGCCACGGTGGGATCGCGGCGGGCTGCCGGGTAGTCGTTGTGCATGAGCACTCACGTCCCCGGCACCACCACCCGTTCCTGGACGCCCTCGGCCCTGGACACCGCGTCGGCATGGTGGCTGACGGCCCTGGACCGTATCGAACGGTCGGGGGCGGCGGATCCGGCGATCCGGCTTCTCCAGCGGGGAATCCGCTCGCTCCCGCTGGGCGAGGCGCGCGATCTGCTGCGCGGCAGGCCGCTGGGCCATCCCGTGCATCCCGTTCTGGTCCAGGTCCCGATCGGCTGCTGGCTGTCGGCCGCCGTACTGGACATCGCGCCGGCAGGGCACCGTGCGCCCACCACCCTCATGGCCGTCGGACTGGCCGGGGCCGCCCCGGCGGCCGTCGCCGGCTGGGCCGACTGGGCGGACCTGCCTCCCGAGCAGACCCGGGTCGGACTGGTCCACGCCGTCTCGAACGTGGCCGCGGTGGCCTGCTACACCGCGTCCCTGACGGCGCGACTGCGCGGTCACTCGGCGAAGGGCCGGCTGTGGTCGTTGGGCGGGCTGACGGCGGTCGCCGTGAGCGGTGCGCTCGGCGGCCACGTGGCCTATCGGCAGGCCGTCGGAACGCATCCCGCTCACTGAGCCGCTGCCCGCGTCCCGAACTCCGCGCGCCGGGCGGATGGCCTTCACGGCTCTTCCCGGCCCGGATCCGGCCCCCTCGGCCGGCTCTCCGGATCGGTTTCGAATCGACGGGTATGCATTTCCCCATGGCGGGTACGCGAACGTTCGTCGGCTTCCATCGGCCGGCGGCACGGGGGCTGGATCACGTGGGAGGGGCCTGGCATGACAGTGACCGAGACGACCGAGGCACGGCTGACGGTGCTGCCGGAGATCGCCGACCCGTCGCGGGTCGCCCCCAAGGACGCCCGGCAGTTGTCCAGGCTGTTCTTCGACCAACTCGGCGTCCTGGAAGAGGGCACGCCCGCGTACCAGTACGCGCGCAACACGCTCATCGAGATGAACGTCTCCCTCGTCCGCTTCGCGGCAGCGCGCTTCCGCAGCCGCAGCCAGGACGAGATGGAGGACATCGTCCAGGTCGGCACGATCGGACTGATCAAGGCCATCGACCGGTTCGAGCTCACCCGCGAGGTCGAGTTCACCTCCTTCGCCGTCCCGTACATCGTCGGTGAGATCAAGCGCTTCTTCCGCGACACCTCTTGGGCGGTCCACGTTCCCCGCCGTCTGCAGGAAGCCCGTATCCAGCTCGCCAAGGCCACCGAAGAACTGAGCAGCCGGCTGGGCCGCACCCCCACGGTCAAGGAACTCTCCCAGCTCATGTGCCTCAGCGAGGACGAGGTGAACGAGGCTCGCCTCGCCTCGAACGGTTACGCCTCCTCCTCCCTCGACGCCGCCATCAACTCCGGCGAGGACGGCGAGACCGCGCTGGCGGACTTCATCGGCGCCGACGACAGCGCCCTCGAACTCGTCGAGGACTTCAACGCCCTGGCCCCCTTGATCGCCGAACTGGACGACCGTGAACGGCGCATCATCCACATGCGGTTCGTCGACGAACTGACCCAGGCCCAGATCGGCGAGCACCTCGGCGTCTCCCAGATGCACGTCTCCCGCCTGCTCACCCGCACCCTCACCAAACTCCGCGCGGGCATGCTCACCACTCGCTGACCCCCCTCGCCCGTACACGCAGGCCAGTGGCTGTGCGCGACGGATCGGCCACTCCGCAGGACGACCGCTTCGCAGGTGTCGGTCACGGTGGCCGGGCGTAGCCTGAAGTCATGAGCGAGGCCCTGAACGCGCCGCTCATCGCGTTCCGCACGTGACGTGCGACGGGTTGTGATGTGTGTGTGCCAGGAGCGTGCCGTCCGCGGCGCGACCGCGGCGTCCGGCCTCCGATGGTTCGTGTCCCAGCCATGGCGAGGGGAATGAGATGAGCACCACGCATTCGGTCCGGACGCCGGCGACACCGGGCGTCCTGCAGGACCCGATGAGCAATCACGGGGTCGCGTTCAGCGCCTCCGAGCGGGACGAGTACGGGCTGACCGGTCGACTGCCCTCCACGGTGCTGACGTTGGGCCAGCAGGCGCAGCGCACTTACCGTCAACTGCAGCGCCAGCGCGATGACTTGGCCAAGTACGTGTACCTGGAGCAGTTGCACGACCGCAACGAGACCCTGTACTACCGGGTGCTCGCCGACCATCTCGCCGAACTGCTCCCGGTCGTCTACGACCCGACCGTCGGCGATGCCATCGAGCAGTACTCCGAGGAGTTCCGCAGCCCGCGGGGGATCTTCTTGTCGATCGACGCGCCGGACGACATCGAGGCGGCTTTCGGCACCCTGGGGCTCAGGTCCGAGGACGTCGAACTGCTGGTGTGCACCGATGCCGAGGAGATCCTGGGCATCGGCGACTGGGGCGTGGGCGGCATCGAGATCGCGATCGGCAAGCTCGCCATCTACACGGCGGCCGCGGGGATCGACCCGCGCCGGGTGATCCCGGTGTCGCTGGACGTCGGAACCGACAACGAGGCCCTGCTCAACGACCCGCTGTACCTGGGCAACCGGCACTCGCGGGTCCGCGGCGCCGCGTACGACGCGTTCATCAAGAAGTACCTGGAGACCGCGTCCGCGCTGTTCCCGAACGCGCTGCTGCACTTCGAGGACTTCGGACCGGAGAACGCCCGCCGGATCCTGGAGACCTACGGTCACCAATACCGCATCTTCAACGACGACTTGCAGGGGACCGGGGCGATCACCCTGGCCTCCGTGCTGTCCGCGGTGAAGGTGACGGGCGTGCCGATGCGGAGCCAGAAGCTCGTGGTGTTCGGCGCCGGGACCGCGGGCGTGGGGATCGCCGACCAGATCCACGCGGCGATGGTGCGCGACGGCGCCACTCCGGAGGAGGCCACCTCCCGGATCTGGCTGGTGGACCAGCAAGGGCTGTTGACCAGCGACATGACCGACCTCCGCGACTTCCAGAAGCCGTATGCCCGCAGGCCCGAGGATGTCGACGGGTGGGGCGGCGGCCGGGCGGTCTCGCTGCTGGAGACGGTCGGCCACGCGGCTCCGACGATCCTGCTGGGGACGTCGACGGCGCACGGCGCGTTCACCGAGGCGGTCGTCAAGGCCATGGCGCGGGGGGTCGAGCGGCCGATCATCCTGCCGATCTCCAACCCCACCTCGAAGATCGAGGCCGAGCCGCAGGACGTGATCGCGTGGACGGACGGCAAGGCGCTGGTCGCGACCGGGCTGCCGTTCGGGCCGATGGAGTACGAGGGTGTGAACTACCACTTCGGCCAGGCCAACAACGCGCTCGTGTACCCCGGGCTGGGGCTTGGCACCATCGTCTCCGGCGCGCACACGGTGACTCCGGCCATGCTGATCGCGGCCGCCGAGGCGGTCGCCGGCCAGGTGGACGTCAGCGCGCCGGGCGCTTCACTGCTGCCCGAGGTCGAGAACCTGCGGGCCTCCACCGCCACGACCGCGGTCGCCGTCGTGCGTGCCGCACAGGCGGAAGGCGTCGCCACGGCGAAGATCGACAACGTGGTGCAGGCGGTTCAGGACGCCATGTGGCAGCCCACATACTCCGACGGCGGCGCGGCGTGACCGGCGGGGACGGGGAGCCCGCGCCGACGATCCTGGATCTGCCGATCGGTCTGTCGGCGACGGGGACGCGGCACGAGACCGACTCCATGGGCGCCGTCGACGTGCCCGCCGACCGGTACTGGGGTGCGCAGACCCAGCGGTCACTGATCCATTTCTCGATCGGTGACGACCGCATGCCCAAGTCGGTCTACCACGCCTACGGTTACGTCAAGAAGGCCGCCGCGATCGTCAACGGACGCGCCGGCCGGTTGCCGGGCTGGATGGCAGACCTGATCGAGCGGGTCAGCGACGAGGTGATCGGCGGGGCGCTCGACGAGAACTTCCCGCTGTATGTCTGGCAGACCGGCTCGGGAACGCAGTCCAACATGAACACCAACGAGGTGATCAGCAACCGTGCCGTCCAGCTGACCGGCGGCCGGCTGGGCAGCAAGACCCCGGTGCACCCCAACGACCATGTGAACATGGGGCAGTCGTCCAACGACACCTTCCCCACCGCGATGCACATCGCCGCCGTCAAGGAGGTCCACGAGCACCTGCTGCCCGCCGTTCAGGCGCTGCAACGCTCCATCGAGGCCAAGGCCGAGCGGTGGCGGAACGTGGTGAAGATCGGCCGTACCCACCTGGAGGACGCGGTCCCGCTGACCGTCGGGCAGGAATGGTCCGGCTACGCCCACCAGTTGAAGCAGGCCATGTCCGTGGCGACCGCGTCCACCCAGGGTCTGTTCGAACTCGCCGCCGGCGGTACGGCGGTGGGCACCGGGCTGAACGCTCCGGAGGGCTTCGCCGACGAGATCGCCCACGAGATCGCGGAGGCGACCGGATACCCGTTCGTCACCGCCGCGAACAAGTTCGCCGCGCAGGGCGGCCTGGACGCCATGGTCACCGCGTCGGCGGGGCTGCGGGCCCTGGCGGTGCCACTGATGAAGATCGCGAACGACATCCGGTGGCTGGCATCCGGGCCACGCTGCGGGCTGGGCGAGCTGATTCTTCCTGCCAACGAGCCCGGTAGCTCGATCATGCCCGGCAAGGTCAACCCGACCCAGTGCGAGGCCATGGTGATGGTCTGCATCCAGGTCCTGTCGGAGGATTCCGCGATCGCCTTCGCCGGTTCCCAGGGGAACTTCGAGCTCAACGCGATGCGCCCGGTGATCATCAACAATTTCCTGCACGCGGCCACGATCCTCGCCGACGCCTGTCAGAAGCTGCGCGAGTACTGCGTCGAGGGCGCCGAACTGCGGGATGAGCAGGTCGCCGACTACGTCGACCGTTCCCTGATGCTGGTGACCGCTCTGTCGCCGGAGATCGGCTACGACAAGGCCTCCGCGATCGCCCACAAGGCCGACGACGAGGGCACTACCCTGCGCGAAGCCGCCGTGGCCAGTGGATATGTCAGCGCGGCCGAATTCGACCGCATCGTCGATCCGGCGGCCATGGTGGGACCGTCCGGGCACCGTTGACCACGCGCCCGCGTCGGTCGCGGGTGCGTGTTCCCGGGGCCCGATTCGGTCGCCACGGAGCGCGCCGCTCCCCCACGGTCGCCCCCCCACGGCCGGTCACCCCCGGCGTACCCGCCCAGGCCGGCCGCTAGCGGACGAGAGCCTCGGACACGGCCCACAGCCGCTGCGCGTTCGCCCGGTCCAGGGCGTAGGACGCCACGCCGGCGACGGCGTCGGCTCGTTCGGTGACCGTCCCGGACGGTGCGCAGTCCTCGAAGTAGCGGCCGGTGACGCCCTCCACCGTGGGTGAGGCGGCCAGCAGCACCGAGGTCGCGGCGCCCTGCTCGACGGTCTTCCCGGGGGGCAGCGCCAGCCCGGTGGCGTCGATGAACCCGGCCAGCTGTCCGGGGTCCATGTGCCGGGCCAGCGAGGTGTCCGCGATGTTCCCCGGCATCAAGGCATTGGCCGTGATGCCGTCATCGGCCCACCGCTCGGCGGCACCGACGGCGAACAGCACGTTGGCCGTCTTCGACTGCCCGTACGACGTCCACGGGTCGTAGGGACGGAAACGGTAGTCCAGATCGTCGAAGACCACCGGCGAGAAGAGGTGACCGATCGAGGCGACCGACACGATCCGGGCGCCCTCCGCCGCCGCGAGCGCCGGACGCAGTCCGACGGTCAGCGCGAAGTGACCCAGGTGATTGACACCGAACTGCGTCTCCCGGCCGTCCGGGGTGCGCGTGAGTTCCGGAAGGGCCATCACCCCGGCGTTGTTGACGAGAATGTGCAACGGTCCCGACCAGTCGGCCACGAACGCCGTGACCGTCGACCGGTCGGCCAGATCGAGCCGCTTCACGTTCAACTTGCCTGATCCTGCGGGTAGTTGGGCCTCCAGGCGGGCCACCACCCGGGCGCCCGCGTCGGTGCTCCGCACGGCCAGGGTGACATCGGCGCCGGCGGTGGCCAGTGCCCGGGCGGTCTCCACGCCGATTCCTGAGCCGGCTCCGGTCACCACGGCTCGACGGCCGTGCAGGTCGACGCCGTCGATGATCTCGGAGGCGGTGGTGTTCGCCCCGAACGGGTGGGACGTCTGGGATACGGACATGCGGTGGGTCTCCTGACTTGGGTGCGCCGGGTGTCCGAACATGCGGATCAGGTGCCGACAGGGGTCGGCTTCTCCGGTGCGGGGGTGGGGGGTGGTGGTGCGCCCGGTGTGGCGGGGTCGTCGTCCGGCAGTCGGTGCCTGGCCGACGGGAGTCCACTCGTAGGCGCTGCGGGCCCACCTGCGCGGAGCAGATCCCGCCCGCGGGGTACGGGCGTCCGGATGTCGACGGCTCACTACCGCGAGCCCGCGAGGAGTCAGCCGTTGAGCGTCCCCATGTACTCGGGTGCGTAGCGTTCGCCGGTGACCGCGCCGTGCGGGGCGACCGCCTCGATCGCGGCGATGTCGCCGGCGGTGAGGGTGACCTCGGCCGCGGCGACGTTCTCCTCCAGGTAGCGGCGGCGCTTGGTGCCGGGGATGGCGACCGCCCCCTGGTGCTGGACCCAGGCGAGCGCCAGCTGGGAGGGGGTGACGTCCTTGGCGGAGGCGATGCGGCGGACCTCGCGGACGACGTCCAGGTTGCGGTCGAAGTTCTCGCCCTGGAACCGGGGGTCGGTCCGGCGCCAGTCGTCCTCGGCGAAATCGTCCGCGCTGGTGATGACGCCGGACAGGAAACCGCGGCCCAGCGGGGAGTATGCGACCAGGCCGATCCCCAGCTCCTGAAGGGCGTCGAGCACACCGTTGTGCTCGATCTCGCGCTCGAAGAGCGAATACTCCGTCTGCACCGCGGTCAGCGGGTGCACGGCGTGCGCGCGCCGGATCGTCCGCGCGGACGCCTCGCACACGCCGATGTGACGGACCTTGCCCTCGGCCACCAGCTCGGCCAGCGCGCCGACGGTCTCCTCGATCGGCACCTGGGGGTCGATCCGGTGCAGGTAGTACAGGTCGACGTGGTCGGTCTCCAGGTGCCGCAGTGAACGCTCCAAGGCCCGGCGCACGTACTCGGGCCGTCCGTTCAGCCCCACCATCCGACCGTCATCGGTGATCTCCATGCCGGTCTTGGTGGCGAGCACGGCGGCTTCCCTGCGCCCGGCCAGCGCCTTGCCCAGGAGCTGTTCGTTGACGAACGGGCCGTAGCTCTCCGCGGTGTCGAGCAGCGTGACGCCCCACTCCAGCGCACGATCGATGGTGGCCAGCGACTCGGTCTCGTCGGTGGCGCCGTAGAAGACGCTCATGCCCATGCAGCCGAGGCCCTGAGCGCTGACGGTCAGGCCCTGACGGCCAAGTGTGCGGGTCTCCATAAAGCCTTCCTCCAGTTTGAAACTAACCAGTTAGAGACAAACTAGCCGACCTGTTCGACGAGTGTCAATAACTAGATAGTTACTTACCGGGCCGCGGGGCTTACGGCGCTCGGACCTGCCCCGATACACCGACGCGACCTTCGACCACCTCGCCGCCCGGCCGCACGGACACTCGCGGCCTCGGCATCGCTCGGAAAACTACACAAGTAACTTGGCAAAGTTACTTGTGTAGTTCTAGGGTGGCGTCATGACCTCGAAACCCAGACCGCAGGAGTCCGTTGCGAACGCGCAGCGCCTCAACGACGCGATCGTGCGTCTGCGCGCCCGCCTGCGCGTGGAATCGGGACAGCATGCGACCGGTCTGACCGCCACGCAGCTGGCCGTGCTGGCGAGCGTGGTGCGGGAGGGCCCGGTCACCGCGGCCCGGCTCGCCTCGCTCGAACACGTCAGCGCGCAGTCCATCGCGCAGAGCCTGGCGGTACTCAAGGCCGCCGGGCTGATTCACACCACCCCTGATCCGCGGGACGGCCGCAAGAAGCTGGTGAGCGCCGCCCCGTCCGCGACCGAGCTGGTCGACAAACTGCTCACGGGACGCGCCTCCTTCCTGGCACGGGCCATCGAACAGGTACTCCCCCCGGAGGAGCGCGAGGACGTGGAGAAGGCCATCGACCTGCTGGAGCGTCTCGCCTCGGCCGACCTGAGCGAAGGCGGCATATGAAAGCCACCCCCACCCGGGGCCGCACCACGTCCCACGACGTCCCGGACCCGCCGTTCGCATGGACCTTCACCACACCGCTCTACGTCGGCTCCAGCCTCAACCCGATCAACAGCTCCATCATCGCGACCGCCCTGGTCCCCATGGCCGCCGATCTGCACGTCTCGGTGGGCAGCACCGCCGTACTGGTCTCCTCGCTGTACCTGGCCAGCGCCGTCGCCCAGCCCACCGCGGGCAAACTGGCGGAAGTACTCGGACCGCGCCGGATCTTCCTGTACGGCATCGTGCTGGTCCTGCTCGGCGGTCTGGTCGGCGGCCTCGGCCAGAACCTGGCGATGCTGACCGTGGCCCGGGTACTGATCGGCATCGGCACCTCGGCCGCCTTCCCCTGCGCGATGGTGCTGATCCGGCGCCGCGCCCAGGAGGCCGGAGCGGACGCTCCACCGGGCGGTGTGCTCGGTGGCATCGCGATGGCGGGGATGGCCACCGTCGCCGTCGGTCCGCCGATCGGCGGACTGCTGGTGGGCTCCGCGGGCTGGCGTTGGGCCTTCCTGATCAACATTCCGGTGACCGCGATCGCGATGGTGATGGCCGTGCGCGGGCTGCCCAGGGACCCCGTACCCGACCGTGAACACAACGGATTTCGCAAGGTCGCCGCGCAGATCGACCTGCTCGGCATCCTCGGCTTCGCCGTCTCGATGAGCGCGCTGGTCATCTTCCTGATGGGCCTTCCCGATATCGGATGGGTCGCGCTCGCCGTCCTGGTCCTGACCGGCGTACCCACGGTGGTGTGGGAGCTGCGGAAGACGGCGCCGTTCTTCGACTTCCGCGGCCTCGCGGCCAACGGCGCCCTCGCTCGTACCTACCTGCGGCAGGCGCTCACGCTGCTCGGCGTCTACTCCGTGATGTACGGAATGACCCAGTGGATGGAGGCCGCACACGGGATGTCCACCGTGGAGGCGGGACTGCTGCTCCTGCCGATGGGCGCCGTCTCCGCACTGCTCTCGCGCCCGCTCGCCAGCCGCAACCTGGTGCGCGGACCGCTGATCGTCTCGGCGGTCACCATGCTGCTCGGCTCGGCCGGCGTCATGCTCCTCACTTCGCGCAGTCCCGCGGTCGCGATCGTGCTGGTCTCCCTCGTCTTCGGCGTCACGTCGGCCGCCACCACGGTCGGAAACCAGACCGCGCTCTACCTCGCGGCGCCGCCCGACCAGATCGGCACCGCTTCCGGGTTGTTCCGGACCTTCGGATACCTCGGAACCATCACCTCCGCCGTGATCGGCAGCATCGTCTTCCGGCACGGCGCGAGCGACCAGGGCCTGCACAGCCTCGGCCTCGTCCTGGTCGCGGCCGGTCTCGCGGTCCTCCTGCTGACCGTCCTCGACCGCCACCTGATGTACCGCAGCACAAGCCGGCGTCCGGACACTTCCGACCACCTCGGCAACTCTGACAACCCCACTGAGGAGCACTCCGCGTGAGCACCACCACCCTGCCCGCCATCACCCCCGAGCGGACCGCCCTGCTGGCGATGGACTTCCAGAACGGGATCGTCCCCCTGGCCCCCGACTCCGACGCGCTCGTCGAGCGGGTCAAGGGGGCCATCGCCGATGTCCGCGCCGCGGGCGGCACCATCGGCTACGTCCGTGTCGCCTTCACCGAGGACGACTGGACAGGGGTGCCCGAGACCAACAAGGCCTTCTCGGGCGTCGCCGCGGCGAAGATGTTGCACCACGAGGACGCCGCGACCCGGATCGACGAGCGGATCGCGCCGGAGGACGGTGACATCGTCGTACGCAAGACCCGCTTCGGCTCGGGCTCCACCACCGATCTCCACCAGCAGCTGAGCGACCGCGGTATCGACACCCTGGTGCTCACCGGGATCAGCACCAGCGGCGTCGTCCTGTCCACGCTCATCGACGCCGCGGACCGCGACTACCGCGTCATCGTGCTGACCGACGGCGTCGCCGACCCCGATCCCGAGACCCATCGGGTGCTGCTCGACAACGTGTTCCCGACCCGGGCCCACATCCTCGACACCGCCGGACTGCGCGAGCTGCTGCGATCCGCCTGACGCCTCAGCGCGTCGCCCTGGTCGCGGCCGGGCCGCGACCAGGGCGACACCGTCCGGTCGCACCGCCACGGGCGGGCATCAGGTCGTGCCTGCCCTCAGTTCCACAGGGGGTAGGAGACCGTCTGCCCGTATCCGGCGGGCTTGCTGTCGGTGTAGGAGAGCCTCAGCCGGGTGTACTGCGACATCTGGGGGTTCTTCTTCCAGGCCTGCGGGCGGTCGAGCCGTACGGTGACGGGGTATTCGCGGAAGGTCCCCGCGGCGCAGTACGGCTTGCAGTCGTTGACGACGTTGACGCCCTGGGCGACGGCGGAGTCGCCGTCCCAGCTCGACCACCGCAGCGAGGTGAGACGGCTGTTGCCGTCACCGCAGGCGAGCACGAAATCGCCGGGCTCCGCCCGCGGGTGCCAGGAGCAGTCGACGATGACGGGCTGCGTCGGCACCTGGGGCTGCATCGACTCCTGCGCGAGGGTGTGCGCGGACCGCGGCGACGCCACGGGAGCGGCGTCCGCCGTCCCCATGACCGTGGCCAGCGATACCGCGGCACAGAACGTGAGTGCCGCCCTGACGGTGAGTTTTCGCATGTCCGCTCCCGGCCGCCATTCTCCTTGGACTTATCGGCCCCCGCGGTCCGGCCCGCCCGCCGAATCCCGCCTGCACTGGCGGGCGCCGACCGGCTGCCTTCCCACGCGGAGGATGCCTCCTCCACCGACGCTACGACCCAGCCGGGAGATCCACCACTCGCACGGAGCAGCACCACCCAGGTGTGTCACACGGGGAGCGGGCGCGGCCCGTGGGTGCGGCACCCACTCGGTTCAGGCGGGAAAGGGCTCCTTCACGCCGGGGACGAGTTGTCTACTGCCGCCTTGTCACCGGCCGTTGCCGCTTGCCGCCATCACTTGCCGTCGGCGCTGGAGTCGATCGCTGCTCCGTGGAGGTGGTGGTGTACCGGGGGGCACACACCGCTGTCGGCCGATGACGACGAGCTCGGCCTCCCGGTCGACGGTGTCGCCGGGGAGGGCGAGGTCGCCGCGCGGGCCGGTGATGGAGGTGCGGAACTTGGTGAAGACCGGCGGCTCGACCGGGAATTCGGTCCCGGTCTCCCTGGCGTGCTCGCGGTAGTTCAGTCGCGCCCCTGCCGCTACGCCTCCAGTCGGCGCACGCCCGTCACGGTGTACGACATCGACGCGCGGAAGCCCGTACCGGTACGGACGGGAGCCAGATCCGCCAGCTCCTCACCGGGAGCCGCGAACAGGCCGAGCTCCGCGGAACCGGTCCACACGTCGGCGAGCCGCTGGTCGAGGAACTCGGCCATCACCAACTCGTGCACGGCGGGCTTGTCGTACTCGCCGACCGCCAGGCGCGGGAAATGCCGCAGGTTGACCGTGGGCCGCAGCAGGCCGCCCGGGTCACTGGCCGGCTGCCGCAAGGTCACCCGAGCCTCCGCCAGCAAGCGCCCGGCCGCCGACAGGGACGCCCCGAACAGGCCGCCTGCCGCGAGCGTCGGCGACGCGCTGCCAGGAGCGGCGAAGACCCGGGTCTGAGCGACCGCTCCCAGCTTCTTCGGAAAGCCCTGTACCCACCCGCGAGCGAGGGCCAGGTCGTTGTCGACGTAGATGTACGGGCACCACGAGACCGGCTGGTCCTTCCACCGCGCGTCCACCAGCACCATGAACTCGCGGTACTGACTGCGCACCGGGTCCAGGTACTCGTTGTTCTGTCCGGAGAACTGCCAGTCGACGAAGAGGGCCACCACACGTCCACTCGACTCCGGGTCCGGGCTCAGCCCCTCCGGGAGCGTCGCCTCCGCGGCCGCCGGATCGGTCCAGAACTCGACGCCGACGATGTCCCCGGCGTAGTTCCACGGCGGAGCGGACGCGAGATTCGCCTCTCCGCGCGGCGACAGCGGATAGGTGTAGCCCTGAAGCATGGGTGTCTCCTCTCGATCGAAGGATCAGGACGGCACAGGCGTTCCCGGCCCGAAACCTTGATGTACCGATCGGTACGTTTACCTGATGAACGGTATGCGTACCGATCGGTACAGTCAAGTCACGCCGAGCACCCTGCCCTGCCCTGCCCTGCCCTGCCGGCTCGAGGATGAACGGAACACGCCGACGGCGCGCCGTGGCCGGGTGGGCCGGTGGCGCGCCGTCGGGTGGTGGTCTATCGGTGTGCGGGTGCTGCGGTCAGGGGTGGGGCGGGGTCAGTGGTGGCCGCCGCCGTGGCCGCCGCCGCGGTGGCCGCCCCAGGTGACCGTGTCGACGAGGCGACGGTGGTCGTTGCGCAGGGTCGCACTGTCGGCACGCCTGTCCCACACCGAGTTGCGACGGTCCTGGAACAGGTCGCGGAAGGTGTCGCGGCCGATACCGGTGTGGACCCGCACGGTCGCCCGGCCGCCCAGACGGTAGTGGTGGAACGTGTACGTACGCCCGTCACGGTCCGACAGCGTCCACCGGTCCAGATTCACCGTCTGACGCGTGGTGTTGGTGATGGCCACCCACTCGTCGTTCAGGTTCGAACGGTGGTGACGGTCCGGAGAGTCGTAGTGCACATTACTGATCTGCACCGCCGCCCGGTGCCGCGGAGCATGGTCGGCCGCGGACGCCGGCAACGCCGACGCCCCCGCCACCGCCACCGCGGCCACGGTCACCGCGGCAGCGGCAAGACGACGGACAGTCACAGATGCGGACATGAAGTCCCCCTACATGGTGCTGGCACCCCCACCCCACACGGCCCACAGAACGGGCCGCACAGGAAGGACAGTGTGTGCGAGTAGTACAGCTTACCCTTACCGGCCGACACCCACACCATGCCCCCACCACCACCCGATGTGGGCGATACACGGAGGTGCGTTACGGATCATCCATATCGCCGTAACACTCACATGTACCGTCCATTCACCCCATGAACGCACCAAGTTGACGCCCCACCAGACCCCACACCCCTTACCCACACCCGCCCCCACCCCCAACCCGCCACACCCCGCCACCCCACCCCCAACCAAGCCATCACCCGAAAGTGGATCCCGGCCGCCGTGCGCCACCGTCCCGCGCCGTCGCGACGACCGGCACATGGGCACCGCTCACCGCGGCTCACCGTGACTCACCGCCGCTCAGCGGTCCGCGTCCGCGGGAACGGAGGGACGACGGGGAGTCAGTTCCGCGGTGCCGCGCCGCGCCGTGCCGACAGGGCCGGCGAGGAAGGCGCGTCCCCGTCGGATCGGCCGTACAGAGTGAAGTCGGCGCGGACGACCGAGCCTTGCTCCAGCAGCAACCGCTGGACCTGCGGCCTTCTGGTGGGTGACACGGCCACGACGGTGATGTCTCCCTCGGGCAGCCCCCCTACGGCGTACTCGCCCCGCGCGTTCGTCGCGGCGCGCACCAACTGCCGTCCGCCGTTGTCCATCACGGTGACCGCGGCATGGCGCAACGGCAGCAGCGCCCCGTCGCGAACGGTACCCACGAGCGACGGCACCGGTTCACCGAAGTGGTGCCGTCCCCCCGGCATCGCCACGGGTGTCGCGATCTCCACGGACGGATCCTCCACCGGCGGACTCGCCACGTCGTCCGGCCAGGCACCTGGGTCCCGCCGCGCGGCTGCGCGGTGCTGGCGCCAGGCGTCCAGGCCCAGCAGTCCGACACCCGCCATGGTCCATGCGCACAGCACGAGGAGGGGCCGGAGCACCCCCGCCCCATGGAAGTACAGGACCCCCCGAAGGGCGTCCATGGCGTTGCCCAGCGGCATGACGTAGTGCACGTGCTGGAAGAAGGCGGGGAGCATCGGCACGGGGGCCACACCACTGGTGGGGGTGCTCAGCACGATGAACAGACCCATCCCCACCCCGGGGAAGAACTGCCTGGTGAACGGCGCCAGGCCGGAGGAGAACGTGGCCACCGCCGTCGTGAGCAGGAAGGCGATCCCGAGCGACGCGGGATCGTTCGGCAGGTAGCCGAGGCTGACGCCGACGAGGTCGCCGAGGCCGGCGAAGAGTGCGGCGACGCCCGCGATCGTCAGCAGCTTCCTGCGGCGGTTGAAGGTCACCGCCCGCAGCAGGGTCGTCGCGAGCAGATAGCCCGGGATGTTCCAGGCGGTGCCGAAGTAGACCAGGGTGGTACCGGTCATGTCCTTGCTGACGGTGGGCGCCACGTCCGTCACGGCGAGGGGCCCGCTCCTGGCAGGCGTCAGCCCGGTGAAGTCCCTGCTCAGGGTCTGCATGAGGGACGTCCCGTTGGCTTTGGCGACGTAGAGCACCGGATGACGGCCGCCGACGTAGCCGGCCACCGCCTTCCGGTCCAGCACCGCCTGCCGGGCCGAACGGGCCTGCGGCACACCGGTGACGTCGAAACCTCCGGGGTACTGACGGCGCAGCGCGGCGTCCACCCTCGCCTCCTGGGCCCGGCCGGCGACCACCACCTTGGCGTGATGCGGCTGGGGCGCGTGCAAGGCGGGGGCGAAGCAGAAGAGGAAGCCCAGGAAGAGTGCCACCGGAAACCACAGCGTCTCGGCGAGGATTCTCACCGATGACACAGCCTGTCCCCCGCTCCGGACCTTCACCGGCCGGGCCCGCGTATGGCACGGCGGACCGCGGCGGACCGCTTCACCAGGGACTCGCGCCCTCCGCCGCCCGGCAGCACCTCACCCCGACCGCTCGCCTCCTTGGCCGACCCCACCTTCATGACAGCACGCTCCCGCTCTCGACCCTCGCCATGACCACACCTCATTAATGTACCGGTCGGAACACTTACAGATGGACCGTAAGCGTTCCGACCGGTACAGTCAAAGTGTGGCCCGCCCCCTCAACGTCGAGAAGCGCTCCGAACTGCTGGAACAGGTTGTGCAGTACCTCCAGCTCCACGGACTCGCGCAGATGTCACTCAGTCCGCTCGCCCAGGCAATCGGAACCAGCAAGCGGATGCTTCTGTACTACTTCGGCAGCCGCGAGAACCTGCTCGCCCAGGTCTGGGCAGCGCGCCATCCCGACGCCCACGCGCTGTTCGACGACGTCGACGACACCGACGGTCTGCGCCGCGCCGCTTCCGCCCTCTGGGAGGCGATCACCGTCGGGGAGCAGTCCGGACCGGTGCGTCTGCTGCTGGAGTTGCTCAGCCTCGCCACCACCGACCCGGACCAGTACGGCAGCCTCGCCACCGAATCCATCGAAGCCCTGGTGAACCCGATCGAGGCCGCCTTCCTCCGGCTGGGCCATCAGCCGCGGCAGGCACAAGCCGGTGCCACGCTGCTGGTGTCCGGCCTGCGCGGGCTGTGCCAGGACCGCCTGGTCACCCAGGACACAGCTCGTACCGATGCGGCCGCCCGGCAACTGATCGAATCAGTCGTCACCGTGGCCGGTTGACGCCGACGGCGGAGGGGCGGCGGCCGATCTCGCGACACGCCGTCCACACCGGAAGCGCACCGCCCCAAGGGTGCCGCCCTTGAACGGCTTGCCACAGTCGACGTGCCCGGCTGGGGTACGCGGTGCCTGGAGGGGTAAGCGACGGGAGACGGAAGCGGGCACGCATGGACGAATCATCCGGGGACCAGGGCCTGGGACGGCCCGGCGCCGCCCCGGCGCTGGAGACCTCGCTCACCTTGGACGGCGACGGCTCCCGCATCGCCCAGGCCCGCCACCTCGCAGCCGCCTTCCTCACGAAGGTGAAGGCCGAGTGCGGCACCCCGGTGGCGGCGGACACGGTGCAGATCGTTCAGCTGATCGTCAGTGAACTCGTCACCAATGCCCGCAAGTACGCCCCCGGACCGGCCCTGCTCCGCCTGCGCACCACCGGCCCCGTACTGCGGGTCGAGCTCTGGGACAGCAACCCCGTGCTGCCGGCCGCCGAAGCCCCGGATCCGTCACGCATCCGCCGGCACGGACTGGAGATCGTCGCGGCCCTCGCCCGCGCCATCACCGTGGAACAGACCTCCGTCGGCAAACGCATCACAGCCGACGTCACCCTCGCCACCGCGTAACCGAAGCGCGAGCGATGAAGGGTCCGGCGCCGAGATGAGCGTCCGGTCCACTGCGCCCGTGCCTGGCGTCGCGGGCGGGCACCCGAATCGACCGTCTGGGAACCGGGCGGCCGCGGTAGGGATCCTGCGTGCAGACCTTTCTCCCGTATCCCGACTTCATGCAGTCCGCCGCGGTGCTGGACGAGGCGCGTCTGGGCAAACAGCGAGTCGAGGCCCTCCAGGTGCTGCGCGGCCTGACCGTCCCCGACCACGGATGGCGCCACCATCCCGCGGTACGCATGTGGGTCGGCTACGAGGAGGCCCTGGTCCGCTACGGCCTGGACGTGTGCGCCATGTGGACGGCGGAAGCGCGCGCCGACACGTGTGCCGCCAGCCTCACCACCGACTTCGCCCGGTACCGTCCCGGCGCCACCGTACGTGTCCAGGAGCAGCTCGCCGACGTCGGCGAGCTGCCACCCTGGCTGGGAGACGCCGCCTTCCACCGCAGCCACCAGTCGGCGCTGGTGCGCAAGGCGCCGGAGATCTACACCCTGTTCTTCCCGGATGTTCCCGACGATCTGCCGTACGTCTGGCCGACGTCCGACCGGGCCACTTCATAGGGCGGTGGGGCCCCGTCCACGCAGGAGCACCGCTCTGGGTCGGCAGGCTCGGCCCACCCGGGCGACGACGGCCGGACACCACTGGCCCCAGAACGCCGGCCGCGCGTCGCGGACACCTGCTCAACGAGCGTGACCGCGGGTCAGCGTACTCGTCCCCGCGGCTTCAGCGGCACCGGCGGAAGTTCGGGAGCGGACAGCCGGTCACCGTCGTAGCCGTGCACTTCGCCGAAACGGGACCCCTCCATCCAGTCCTTCCGGCCCTCCTCGATCTCCTGCTGGGAGCGCCCGATGAAGTTCCACCACATGACCAGCTCCTCCTCGAACGGCTCGCCGCCGAGGAGCATGAGGGACGCGTCCGACGCGGCGCGCAGGGGCAGTTCGGTGCGGCCGCAGCCGAGGTAGAGCATCGAGCCCGGGAGGACCGGTACGCCGTCGACGTGGGCCTCGCCCGACATGGACAGCACGGCGTACTCGAAGTCGGGCTCCAGCGGCAGGCGTACGTCGGCGCCGTTCGCCAGGGCCAGGTCGGCACCGACGATCGGGCTGTACGTCGTGCCGGGCGAGGTCGTCCCGTCGACGGTGCCCAGGATGAGCGTGGCCTTGACGCCGGGCGCCGTGACGAGGGGCAGTTCGGCGTGGTGCTCGAAGTGCGGGTCCGTGTGCCGGTGGCCGTCGGGAAGAGCGACCCACAGCTGCGCTCCGTGCAGGAGGCGGGCGTGCGCCTTGGGGCTCTCCTCGGAGTGGCTGATGGCGCGGCCGGAGGTCATGAGGCCCAGTTCGCGCGGGCGGATCGTCTGCAGGCTGCCCGTGGAGTCGCGGTGCAGGACCTCGCCCTCGTGCAGCCAGCTGACGGTCTGCAGTCCCATGTGCGGGTGCGGCGGGACCTGCATGCCCGGCTCGTCGGCGATGTCGTCGGGGCCGTAGTGATCGACGAAGCACCAGGCGCCGATCATGCGGCGGCCCAGGTTGGGCAGCAGGCGCCGGACTTCGGTGGACTCGCCGAGCTTGACCCGGCGGGGACTGAGGAGTTCACGCACCGGTTCGGCCACCACGAACCCGCGGCCACCGCACAGGGCGGGAACTGCGTCGCGATCAAGATTGCTCATGGCGCACAACCTAGCCCCGTCGAGGACCGTCCGTCAGGTCATCGTCCCTCCGCCGGGACCGGCGGGTGGCTCAGAACCGACGCGCGTACCCGGTGGTCCTAGGACCACGGTCCGAGGCGGCTACGCCATTGGTCCGGCCCTCTCGAAAACAGTAGCCATGGATATAGTAGCCATGTACGGTTTTTTACATGAGTTCGGTATTCGAGCACGCGACCCCCGGTTTCCTCGTCTGGCGCCTGTCGATGAAGTGGCGGGTGGCCGTCGACCGGGCGGTCGCGCCACTGGGCCTGACCCATGCCCAGTACTCGCTGGTCGCGTCGCTGTACGGCATGCACCACGCCGGGCTGCGGCCCAGCCAGCGGCAGCTCGCCGACCACACCGGACTCGAACCGCTCTACGTCTCGAAGCTGGCCCGCTCCCTGGAGACCGCGGGCATCGTCGACCGCACGCGGGATCCGGCCGACCCCCGGGCCGTCCGGCTGTCCCTCACACAGGACGGGCAGACGGTCGCCCGGCGTGCGATCAGGGTGGTCCACGGACTGCTCGACCAGCTCCTCGGTCCCCTCGGCGGGTTCGACGGCGAACGCACGCGAGCGTTCAGCGGCGAGCTGGCGACCCTGCTCGGCGTCTCGCTCGATCCCCGCGTCGATCACCCCGCCGGCACCGACGCCGACCGGACGCGTTCCGGTCACGCACCTGGCGGCTCCGCGCCTTCCGAACACGCACCCTCCGACCAGGCCCATTCCAGTCACGCACCATCAGGCCACGCACCATCCGATCAGGCGCATCCCACTCAGAAGCATTCCGATCAGCGACGTTCTGACGAGGAGTAGTCATGACCACCACCACTCCCCCGGTCAACGGCCAGGTCATAGGCCTGGCCCACTACGCGAGCCGCGCGGTCCTGGAGACCCTGCTAGCCCGCACCGGGACCACCTTCCACCAGTCAGTGGCCCTGCGAATCGTCTCGGACCAGGGCGGAACCGTCGAGCGCGCACGGCTCGCGGCCCGCCTGACCGGGGCACTGAAGATCGAGGAATCGGCAGCCCGCCGGACCGTCGACGAGATGACGGCTCTCGGGCTGCTGGCGGAGCCGACCGCCGACAACGTGTCGCTGACCGAGCACGGCGCCGAGCTGTTCGAGCGGATCCGCACCGACGGGAACGCGATCGCGGCCCGGCTCTACGCCGGCATCCCGGCCGAGGACCTGGCGACCGCGGGCCGGGTACTGACCCTGGTCACGGAACGGGCCGACGCGGAACTCGCGGGCGCCTAGGACGCCGGCCCCGAGGCCGGGCATGGGTCCGAGGCCGGGTACGGGTCCGGGCACGGACGCCCGGAGGACCGACCGCGCCCACGTTCGTGGAATATTCAACCAATCCGCTCCGTTGAGGCGCTCGAAGGAGGTCAGCAGTGGACATGGAGTACTACGACCACGGAACGGCCGCGGAACGCTGGGAGCGGGCGCGGTTGTTCTTCGACGCCAAGGACTACGCCGGGGCCGCGCGGGTCCTGGCCGGGCTGGTGGAGGAGGTGCCGGAGCAGGTGGGTCCCCGGCTGCTGCTGGCACGTTCGTACTACCACTCCGCCCAACTGCGCCGCGCTGAGACGGAGTTGCGCACGCTGGTGGAGCTCGACCCGGTGGAGCACTACGCCCGGCTGATGCTGGGGCGCACGCTCCAGCGCCAGGGACGCCAGGACGAGGCCGAGTCGCATCTGCGGATCGCCTCGGCGCTCGCGGGCGACTTCGAGCAGGTGTGAGCGCCGTCTGAAGGAACGGAACACCGCGGTGGCCCCTTTCGGCTCTCCGTGAGGATCGCCCCCTCCACGGGACCCCCGCGGAGTTCCTGTCGGGCATCGCCCTCCGCCGGCGCGGACGGAAGCGGCCGATGCCCCAGCGCACGGGCCGGACACCACGGTGTCCGGCCCGCGTCGTGGTGTCCGGCCTCCGTCCCGCGGCCCACGTCCTGTAGCGGCACTCGGGTCTCGTACCAGGCGTCAGGCGCCGGCCTCCCGGCTCTCCCGGACAGCGCCCGCGCTGCCCCGAGGCAGGCAGCCCGGACGGGACGGCTAGAAGGGCGTGGCCGCGTGCAGGATCAGGAACATCGTCACGGCCGAGTTCGCGGAGGACATCGCGGAGACCAGCGTGCCGACCGCGGCACCCCAGGCGGCCAGCCCCACCGAGGTGAACACCGGCGGCCAGTTGCGGGCCACGGGCGCGGGCCCCAGCAGGGCCGCGACCCTGCGCGGCACGGGACCCGCGGACGCGAACCCCGAGAACCCCGAGGATGCGGAGAACCCCGCGACCCCCCCGAACCCCGAGAACCCCGCGAAAGCGGGCGCCGAGCCCGTACCGGACAGCAGCGCGGCCTTGCCGATCGCCCGCGCCACCACCCTGCGGCTCCCCACCGACCGTGCCGCGTCCTCGTCCGCCCACCGCTCCGTGGTGTAGGTGACGGCCGTACGCAGCGGGCGCAGGAAGGGGTTGGCGCGTGCCGCGAGCCGTACGGCGAGCAGATACCGGTGGTGACGGGCGGTCAGGTGGGCCCGCTCGTGGGCGAACAGGGCGCGGCGCTCGGGCGGGATCAGGCCCCGCAGCAGGGCGGTGGTGACCACGACCCGACCGCGGGGTCTGCCGGGCAGGGCGTAGGCGTAGGGCTTCGCCTCGGGCAGCACGACCACCGTCGAGGAGGGCAGTCCGGCGAGCGCCCGGCGGGCGCGGCGGGCGATCCGGTGGTGACGCCACAGGGTCCGCGCACAGACCGCCAGGACGAGTATCAGGGCCGGGATCGCCGCCTTGCCCGCGATCTCGTCGTACGGCACGGCCGCGCGCACCTCGGGGTCCGACCACCCGTCCGGCAGCGGGTTGCCGGGCAGTTGCGCGGTGCCGACGACCATCAGCAGGGCCAGGCAGAGCGTGCTGCACACGGCCATGACGGTGGCGAAGGCCGTCAGCAGGCGGGTGGCCGTGCGCGGGTGCAGATGCGGTTCGGCGAGGCGTGCGACCGGCCAGGCGCTGAGCGGCAGGACCAGCGGCAGAAAGACGAAGACCCCCATGAGGCGTCAGTCTTCCGTACCGCCGGCCGCTCCGGTCGCGTCGGTCGCGTGCGCCGACTCCAGGAGCGCGCGCAGCACCTGTTCGTCGTCCGGCGGCAGCGCGGTGACGAAGCTGGCGAGGACGGCCTCGCGGTCGCTCTCGCCGTCGAGGAGCCGGCGCATCTTGAGCGCGGCCAGACTCGCGACGTCAGCGGTGGGACGCCAGACGAAGGAGCGTCCCCGCCGTTCGCGGGCCACCGCGTCCTTGGCGAGCAACCGGGTCAGGATGGTGACGACGGTCGTGTAGGCGAGGTCGCCGCCGAGGCTCTCCTGCACCCAGGCGGCGGTCACCGGGGCGTCCGCCTCGCGCAGCGCGCCGAGGACCTGGCCCTCCAGTTCGCCCTGCCCCCGGCGCCTGGAAGGCCGGTCCGGGACCTCGCGGTTGCGCTGCGCCATGTCCGTCTCCCTCCGGCGTTCGCGTCCACGATCACGCTACCTGGCGACGGGCGTGCCCCGGCCCCGCCGGTGGGCGATCTCGCCGAGCAGGACGTCGACGGCGACGAACGCCACCAGCGGGATACCGAGCAGCGGAACGAAGTAGCCGAGAACGGCGACGGCCGCCATCAGCGGGACGAGGACCGTGGGCGGCACCTGCTGCCAGGCTCCGCGCGGGACGGGCCGGCCGAACGCGGAGGCGCGGCCGCGCCGCCACCACATGCGGTAGCCCCACACGATCAGCAGGATCAGGCAGAGCGCGAGCGCCATGAGGGCGATCTGGTTGGCGAGGCCGAAGAGGACGCCGGTGTGGGCGTCGATGCCCCAGCGGGTCAGCTTGGCGAGCACCGGGTGGTCGGCGAACCGGAGCACGTCGGTGACCTTCCCGGTCGCCGGGTCCACCGCGACCGCGTCCTGTTTCTCGGGCCAGCTGCGCTGGATCTGCCGCACCACGTACGCGGAGGAGGCATCCGCGGGCGGGACGATCTCGACGGGGTCCGCGAGGCCCTCGGAACGGGCGGCCCCGAGGATCCTGTCGACGTCGGCGGGCCGGGGCGGGAGGCTCCCGCCGGCCCCCGTGCCGCCGTGGCCCGCGTGCTCGCCGCCGCCGGCCGCCGACACGGACGGCGTCGCCTGCCCGAGGGAGGTCCTCAGCTCGTCGATGTGCGCGCCGGCGTACGTCGACCAGGTCAGCCCGGTCGCGGAGAGGAAGAAGAACCCGGCGGCCGCCCAGGCGCCGACCGTGCCGTGCAGGCCCAGCGTGCGGCGGCGCCCGGACGTGCCCCGCACCTTGCGCCGGGCGCGCCTGCGTCCGAACCACAGCACGAGGCCGCCGCCCGAGATCACCCACAGCCAGCTGGCCGCGAGTTCGCTGTACAGACGCCCGGTCTCGCCGAGCAGGAGGTTGGCGTGGAGCCCGTCGATCCAGGTGCGCAGCGGGAGCGCGCCGGTGGCGCCGTACTGTTCGAGTGCTCCGCGCACCTTGGCCGTGTACGGGTCGACGAACACCGCGAGGGTGTGGTCCGGGTCGACGCCCGGCACGCCGGAGAGCAGCACCCGCGTGGTCGCGTCCGCCGTGGGCGAGGGCCGTACGGCGGAGACCGTGCCCTGCGGATGGGCCTTGCGGGCGGCGGCCACCTGTTCGGAGAGCGGCAGTTCGCGGTCGCCCACCGGGACGGTCAGTTCGTGCGCGTACACGATCTTCTCGGCCTGGAACGAGGCGGCGTAGAGCAGTCCGGTCACGGCGGCGACCAGGAGGAACGGGGCGACGAGCACTCCGGCGTAGAAGTGCAGGCGCAGAATCAGGGGGCGCAGGGGAGCTTTTCGGGCGGAGGTCGGGGCGACGGGGCGCGGGGTGCCGTCCGTCGTGAGGGTGGGAGCGGTGGGCATCGGCGGGCTTCTCCGGTAGGGCTGGGGACGGACTCGGGCCGTGGGCCGGGGAGTTGGGATTCCCGGCCGGTGGTGGTCCAGAAGTCGGGACGGGAGGCCGCCGAGTTCCCGGGCGACGGTGTGGCGTGGGTCACGGACGAGGATCCGTGGGGTGCTGCTTGCGCCGCCTCGCACGGCGCGTTCCCTCTTGGCATGCTGGCGCGATGGCATCCGAACGTGACCGCGCCGCCCGCCCGCTGAACGACCTGGTCGAGGAACTGCTGGACCGGGAAGGCCCGTTGCCCATCGTGGCCGCCGGGGACCCGGTGCTGCGCCGCCCCGCCGAGCCGTTCGACGGTCAGCTGGGTCCGGTACTGCTGAGCCGATTCGTCGCCTCGTTGCGCGCGACCATGCACGCGGCCCCGGGGGTCGGCCTCGCGGCGCCCCAGGTCGGCGTACCGCTGCGGATCGCGGTCGTCGAGGATCCGGCGCCGGTGTCGGAGGAGGTACGGGTGGTACGCGGACGGGTCCCGCAGCCGTTCCGGGTGCTGGTGAATCCGGTGTACGAGGGGGTCGGCGCGGGTCGGGCGGCGTTCTTCGAGGGGTGCCTGAGCGTGCCGGGGTGGCAGGCCGTGGTGGGCCGGCACGCCGAGGTGCGGCTGACGGCGCTGGACGAGCTGGGCCGTACGGTCGACGAGGTGTTCACGGGCTGGCCCGCGCGGATCGTGCAGCACGAGACGGACCATCTGGACGGTGTGCTGTATCTCGACCGCGCGGAGGTGCGCTCACTGTCCTCGAACCAGGCGATGGCGGACCGCTGGACACAGCCGACCCCGGTGGAGGCGGCGGCGGCCTTGGGCTTCACGCTGCCGGACTGAGGCTCCGCGGTTGCGCGGCGGGTCCTACGGGGTTCGAGCCTGCCGGGGCTCGAACGCCCCGGAGTTCACCTCCGTCGGACCCGCCCCCTCGGGCTCGAGCCCGCCGGGCCCCCGATGCCGGCGGAAAGTCCCTCCCCCGCCCGCAAATTCAGAGGCGCTTACCCGAACGCCCCCGCTACCCTGACCACATGTCCACGCCCCGAATCTCTTAGCTCCAGGACCCGCTTCCACGCCACACGTGTGTCCTTCTGCCGATTGATTCCCGGAGCGTTTCCCATGATCACCGTGCGCGGTGTCGACGTGCGCGTCGGCGCACGACTGCTGCTGTCCGACCTCTCCTTCCACATCTCCCCCGGCGACCGCATCGGCCTGGTCGGCCGCAACGGCGCGGGCAAGACCACCCTTCTGAACACCCTCGCGGGACGGGCACGCCCCGCGGCCGGATCCGTCGCGGTCACCGGGCAGCCCGGTCTCCTCGCCCAGGACTCCCGGGCGGCCGACCCGGAGGTCACGGTCACCGACCGGATCCTGTCGGCGCGCGGCCTCGACCGTGCCGTCCACGTGCTGCGCGTGGCGGAGACCGCGATGGCGGACGGGACCGAGCGCGCGATGAACGCCTATGCGCGCGCCGAGGCGGAGTTCCAGGCACGCGGAGGCTACGCGGCCGAGGCGGAGGCGGCCCGGGTCGCCGCGGGCCTCGGGCTGCCGACCCGGGTGATGGACCAGCCGCTCGGTGCCCTGTCCGGTGGGCAGCGCCGCCGGGTCGAGCTGGCCCGCATCCTCTTCGCGGACCACGGCACACTGCTCCTGGACGAGCCGACGAACCACCTGGACGCCGGCTCGATCGGCTGGCTGCGCGGCTTCCTGATGAACCATCAGGCGGGTCTCGTGCTGATCAGTCACGACACCTCGCTGCTGGCCGCCGTGGTCAATCGCGTCTTCCACCTGGACCCGCACCGCGCCACGCTCGACGTCCACAACACGGGCTGGCACGCCTATCTCGCCCAGCGGGAGGCCGAGGAGCGGCGCCGTGCACGGGAGCGGGCCGGCGCCGAGCGCAAGGCCTCGGCCCTGCACGCCCAGGCGGACCGGATGCGGGCGAACGTCGCGACGGCCGTGGCGGCGAAGAACATGGCCCGGCGCGCCGACCGCCTGCTGGCCGGGCTCGAACCGGTCAGGCGGCGGGACAAGGTCGCCCGGATCCGGCTGCCGGAGCCCGCCCCCTGCGGGCGGACGCCGCTCGGCACAGTCGCCCTCACCAAGTCGTACGGCGACCACCGCGTCCTGGACGGCGTCGACCTGGCCGTCGACCGGGGCAGCCGTCTGGTGGTCCTCGGCCCCAACGGCGCGGGCAAGACGACACTGCTGCGGCTGCTCGCCGGGCGGGAGGCCCCGGACGACGGCCGCGTGGTCCACGGTCACGGGCTGCGGATCGGCTACTTCGCGCAGGAGCACGACACACTCGACGGCACCGACACGGTCCGCGGTCACCTGGCCGCGGCCGCGCCGCACCTCACCGACGGGGAGGTGCGGCGCGTGCTCGGCGCGTTCCTGTTCACCGGGGACGACGCCGGCAAACACGTCGACGTCCTGTCCGGCGGCGAGAAGACCGGTCTCGCCCTGGCGGGGCTGGTCCACTCCGGCGCCAACGTCCTGCTGCTGGACGAGCCCACCAACAACCTGGACCCGGCCTCCCGGGCCGAGGTGCTGACCGCGGTGGGCACGTATCCGGGCGCGATCGTCATGGTCACCCACGACGAGGGCGCGCTCCGGGCCCTGCGCCCGGACCGGGTGCTGCTGCTCCCGGACGCGGACGAGGATCTGTGGAGCGAGGAGTACCTGGAGCTGGTGGCACTGGCCTGACGCCGGCGCCACCGGCGTGGCGGCCTGGGCGCGTGACGCCGGTGCCACCGGCGTGGCGCCCCGGGCCGGCGCCTGGCCGTCGGACCGGATGGCGCCGGAGCCCGGTGCCCTGCCGTCGGGACCGTGCCCCGCGTCCCGCCGCATGATCCGAACGGCAGGCCCTACATGTCCCGGTACGCCTCCAGGAGCCGCAGCCACACCTCGCTCACCGTCGGGTAGGAGGGCACGGCGTGCCACAGGCGGCTGACCGGGACCTCGCCGACGACCGCGACCGTGGCCGAGTGGATGAGTTCGCCCACGCCGGGTCCGACGAGGGTGAGGCCGACCACGATCTCGCGGTTGATGTCGACGACCATGCGGGCCTTGCCGCGGTAGCCGTCGGCGTACAGGCCGGCGCCCGCCACGGACGACATGTCGACGTCGACGGCGCGGACCCGCAGCCCCGCGCTCTCGGCCTCGGCGAGGGAGAGGCCCACGGCGGCGGCCTCCGGGTCGGTGAAGACGACCTGGGGGACGGCCGCGTGGTCGGCGGTCGCGGCGTGCGCGCCCCAGAGGTCGGTCTCCAGGAGCGGGACGCCGGCGGCGCGGGCGGCGATGGCGGCACCCGCGATCCTCGCCTGGTACTTGCCCTGGTGGGTGAGGAGCGCGCGGTGGTTGACGTCTCCGACGGCGTACAGCCACTCGCTGCCCGTCACCCGCAGGCTGTCGTCGACGTCGAGCCACGACCCCGGCTCCAGGCCGACCGTGTCGAGGCCGATGTCCTCGGTGTGGGGCACCCGCCCGGTGGCGAAGAGGATCTCGTCCGCCTCGATGCGGTCGCCGGTGTCCGTCAGGGCCACCACGGTCGCGCCCTCGCGCGTCACCCCGGTCACCGCGGTACCGGTGCGGACGTCGGCGCCCGCCTCCTTGAGCGCGTCGGCGACCAGCTCACCGGCGAAGGGCTCCATCCTGGGCAGCAGCGCGTGACCGCGGACGAGGACGGTGACCCGGGAGCCGAGCGC
This sequence comes from Streptomyces sp. RPA4-2, assembly GCF_012273515.2. Lineage (NCBI taxonomy): Bacteria > Bacillati > Actinomycetota > Actinomycetes > Kitasatosporales > Streptomycetaceae > Streptomyces > Streptomyces sp. RPA4-2. The sequence goes on along the minus strand of NZ_CP050975.2, from coordinate 7,813,355 downwards.
CTGCCAGGCCGTGGCCATCTCGACGGCGACCACACCGCCGCCGACCACGATGAGCCGGTCCGGCACCTCGTGGGCGCTGGTGGCCTCGCGGCTGGTCCAGGGCTTGACCTCGGCGAGTCCGGGCAGGCCGGGCAGCAGCGCGCGGGTGCCGGTGCACACGGCGACCGCGTGCCGCGCGGTGAGGAACCGCAGCTCGCCGTCGGGGCCCTCGACGCTCACCCGGCGCGGCCCGGCGAGACGCCCGTGTCCGCGGTGGAGATCGGCTCCGATGCCGTCGAGCCAGGCGACCTGTCCGTCGTCCTTCCAGTGGGAGGTGTAGTAGTCACGGTGGGCGAGGACCGCGGGGGCGTCGAGCGGGCCCTGCACGGCCCCGCTCAGGCCGGGCACGCGGCGGGCGTCGGCGCGGGCGATGGCCGGGCGCAGGAGGGCCTTGCTGGGCATGCAGGCCCAGTACGAGCACTCGCCTCCGACCAGCTCGTTCTCCACGATCGCGGCGGAGAGGCCGGCCGCGCGGGCGCGGTCGGCGACGTTCTCCCCCACGGGGCCGGCGCCGAGCACCACTACGTCGTAGGCGATGGATTCCGTTTCCGTCATGCGCCCAGTCTGGTTGTTGGTGTGCGCCGTGGCCACATGGGTACGTGCGCGGAATACGCCGCTGGGGGACGGTGTTGTGGACACCGGCTTCGCCCCGAGGCCCGAGGCCCGAGAGCAGGGAGAGGTAGTCACGCCATGAGCAGGACGATGGAGCTGACCAAGGAGAACTTCGACCAGACGGTCACGGACAACGAGTTCGTCCTGATCGACTTCTGGGCCTCGTGGTGCGGCCCGTGCCGCCAGTTCGCCCCGGTCTACGAGAAGGCCGCCGAGGCCAACCCCGACCTGGTCTTCGCCAAGGTGGACACGGAGGCGCAGCCGGAGCTGGCCGCGGCCTTCGAGATCCAGTCCATCCCGACCCTGATGATCGTCCGCGACCAGGTCGCGATCTTCTCCCAGCCCGGTGCGCTGCCCGAGGCCGCTCTGGAGGACGTCATCGGACAGGCCCGGAAGCTGGACATGGACGAGGTCCGCAAGTCCGTCGCCCAGCAGCAGGCCCAGCAGGGCGAGTGATCTCGGGGGAAGCCCCGTGGGCCCCGGTCGGCAGGGTTTCGACCGGGGCCCGCGTACGGATCAGAACGGGTACGGTGCCACGTCCCCGCGCACGGTCGTCCAGCGCACCTCGGTGAAGGCCTCCAGGTTGGCCTCGCCGCCGAAGCGGGCGCCGGTGCCGGAGGCGCCCGTGCCGCCGAACGGGGCGACCGCCTCGTCGTTGACGGTCTGGTCGTTGATGTGCGCGATCCCGGTCGGGATGCGCTCGGCCAGGTCCAGGCCGCGCGCGGTGTCCCGGGTGACGATGCCCAGCGAGAGGCCGTACGGGCCCGCCGAGGCGAGGGCCACGGCCTCGTCGGTGTCCGCGAAGGACCGGACCGGCGCGACCGGGCCGAAGACCTCTTCGGTGTACGCGGGGGTCGTGTCGTCGACGCCGGCGAGCACGGTCGGCCGGTAGAACAGCTTCTCGTGCGTGCCGCCCGCCGCGAGCTTCGCCCCGCGCGCCGTACTGGACTCCACCAGCCCCTGGATCTTGGCGAGTTGGGCGCTGTCGATAACGGGCCCGAGGTGCACCTGTTCGCGGTGCGGGTCGCCCACGGCGAGCGAGTCGGCCTTGGCGGCGAGCCGCTCGACGTACTCCTCGTAGAGGGAGGCGTGGACGAGGTGGCGGCCTGTCGTCATGCAGATCTGGCCCTGGTGGAAGAACGAGCCCCAGGCAGCCGTGGAGATGACCGCGTCGATGTCGGCGTCCTCCAGGACGACGAGGGCCGAGTTCCCGCCCAGTTCCAGGTGCGCGCGCTTGAGGAGCCGGCCGGCCGCCTCGCCGACCGCGCGCCCGGCGGCCGTCGAGCCGGTGAAGGAGATCACCGGGACCAGCGGGTCGTCCACCAGCGCCCGGCCCGTCCCGGCCCCGCCGGGCAGGATGTGCAGCAGTCCTTCCGGGAGGCCCGCCTCGGCGAGTACGGCCGCGAGCGCGAGGCCTCCGCAGACCGCGGTGCGCGGGTCGGGCTTCAGCACCACGGCGTTGCCGAGCGCGAGCGCCGGGGCCACCGAGCGGATGGAGAGGATGAGCGGAGCGTTGAAGGGGGCAATCACGCCCACGACGCCGACCGGGACGCGCCGGGTGTACGACAGGCGCGGCGCCTCCGACGGCAGGATCTGGCCCGTGGGGCGGGAAGCGAGGGCGGCGGCCTCGTAGCACTCCTGCGCGGCGACGTGCAGTTCGAAGTCGGCCTTGCCCGGAACGGATCCGGACTCACGCACGATCCATTCGCGCAGTTCGTCGGCGTGCGCGGCGAACAGGTCGCCGGCCCTGCGCAGGACCGCGGCGCGGACGAAGTGCGGTGTGCCGGCCCACGCGGACCGGGCCGCGTGGGCCTCCCGCGCGGCCGTCGTGACGTCCTCGGCGGCGGCGAGGGTGACGGTGGCGAGCCTCTCGCCGGTGGCGGGCTCGGTGACGGTGTGCTCACCGCCCGCCAGAGTGCGGGACTGCCAGGTCCTGGGGTCGAGCAGCGGCATGTCGGGGCTCCGATCGTTCGCTGATCAGCACGCGGGGCTCACCGTCCCAACGGCAGTCCCGTGTAGTTCGCGGCCAGTTCCGCGGCCGCCCGGCGGGATGTCGTGATCCGGCGGAGCCGGGCGAGCTGGATCCGGTGGTCGAAGGCATCCCCGTCTGGTTGAGCATGCAACATCCTAGTCATGTCGTACGAGAAACGTGTGGCCTGCCAGACCCGGTCGAGGCACAACTGCGAGTAGTGGTCGAGGAGTTGGGTGGAGCCCGTGCGGTGCAGTTCGATGAGGCCACGGGCCAGGACCCGTACGTCGGAGACGGCGAGGTTGAGCCCCTTGGCCCCGGTGGGCGGCACGATGTGGGCGGCGTCGCCGGCGAGGAGGAGCCGGCCGTGGCGCATCGGCTCGTGGACGCGACTGCGCAACGACGTCACGGACTTGGCCGTGATGGTGCCGCGGTTCAGCCGCCAGTCCCCGTCGACCGCGAAGCGCGCGGCGAGTTCGTCCCAGATGCGCTCGTCGGACCAGTCGTCGGGGTCGGTGCCGTTCGGGACCTGTAGGTAGAGCCGCGAGACCGTGGTCGAGCGCATGCTGTGCAGGGCGAAGCCGGTCGCACCGCGCGCGTAGACCAACTCCCCGCCGGAGGGCGGCACATCGGCGAGGATCCCGAGCCAGGAGTACGGGTAGTCGTGGGCGTAGGTGCGGTACGTGCCGGCGGGGAAGGCCGCGCGCGAGACGCCGTGATCGCCGTCGCAGCCCACCACGTAGTCGCAGTCCAGGGTCTGTTCGCGGCCCTCGTGCACATAACGCACGACGGGCGAGTCGCTCAGCGGGCTCTCGACGGCGAGCGCCTCGGCCTCGAACAACAGCGGTGGTCCGCCCGCCAGTTGGAGAGCTATCAGGTCCTTCACGATCTCCGTCTGCGGGTAGATCATGACGCCGCGGCCGCCGGTGAGGGCGGGGAAGTCGATGTGGTGGCGCTCGCGATCGAAGCGCAGCTCGATGCCGCGGTGGGGCAGGCCCTCGACGTCGAGACGGTCTCCGGCGCCGCATTCCCGTAGCGCGTCGACCGTGCCCTGCTCCAGCATTCCGGCGCGCTGGCGGCGTTCGGCGTAGGCGCGTGACCTGTTCTCCAGGACGACACAGGCGATGCCCGCGCGGTGCAGCAGCCGGGCCAGCAGGAGTCCGGCGGGGCCGCCGCCCACGATGCCGACCGTGGTCCGCATGACGCGCCTCCCGTCCCCGGTCCGGTCCGCTTCGCTGCGGGCGGCGACCAGCTCCAGCCTCTCTCAGCTCGAGTCGCGGTGCACGACCCGCGCTCCCAGTACCTCGTGGGTCTCGGGCGGCGCGCCGGGTTCGCGCACCGCGCGGTCGACCAGCTCCGCGAGGTCCCGACCGGACGGCAGTTCGATGTGGACGGTGCTGAGCCGGGGCCGCAGCAGCCGCCCGAGCATCAGGTCGTCCGCGCCGATGACGGCCGTCTCGTCCGGGACGGCGATGCCCGCGTCCTGGAGCGCCCTCATCAGCAGCATGGCGTACTCGTCGTTGTAGGCGAACACGCCGTCCAGGCCGAGCGCTCGCCAGCGGGCGGCGAGCCGGGCCGCGGCCTCCTCCTCGTACGCCAGCGGCAACTCGGTCGTCGTGGCGCCGGTGCCGCGCAGGGCACGGCGTACTCCTTCGAGGCGGGGCCTGGAGAAGATCTCCAGGCCCGGTTCCTCGGGCACCACCACTCCGACGCGGTGCCGGCCGCGGGCCGCCAGATGGGCCCCCGCGCTGTGGCCGACCCGGTCGTGGTCCATGAGGAGCGCGTGCGCGCCCTCGACCCGCTCGGGGCCGAGCGTGACCACCGCCCGGGCCCCGGAGCGCTTGAGGACGGCCACACCCTCCGGGCCGAGACCACTGCCGGGCACCAGCACGGCGACCGGCCGCAGCTCCGCCCAGGCACGGGCCGCCTCGTCCCCGTGCAGACCGACGCTGCCGTACTGGACGACGGTGTAGTCCAAACGGCCCAGCGCCCACTGCAGCTCGTTGAAGAACTGACCGTAGAGCGGGCCCACGGGCACGGTCGGGGCGGGCATCAGGACCATCCGGCTGTGCCCGGCCCGCAGACTGCGGGCCGCCGCGTGCGGAACGTACCCGAGGTCCTTGGCCGCCTCGTGGACGCGGCGGCGGGTGGGCTCGCTGATCCGGACGGCGCTGGTGTTGTTCAGAACGTACGAGACGGTGGCCCGGGAGACGCCCGCCAGGCGGGCCACATCGGCGCTCGTCGGCACGGGCCGTTGTGCGGGCGACGGCGGGACGGGCTGATTCGGTATCTGCACCATGACGCCCCGCATCCTTGCAGAAGCCCCGCGCACCGCTCGGCGCCGGGGCGACCCCGGGGCCCGCGGGCCCCGGAACACCCGCTTGCACGAAGGAACTTCCGCCCCTCGTGCGGGATACCTCCTTGGGCGGTTACCGTGCGGTGGACGACGTGCCTTCGGAGGTGTCCCGTATGGCTGACGACCGTGCCGCAGGTCTGGCGGAGTGTGCCCGCGCCCTGGCCGCGGGCGAGGTGAGCTCGCGTGAACTGGTCGAACGGGCGCTGGCCCGCATCGAGGCGACCCAGCCCTCTCTGAACGCCTTCCGTCTGGTGCGCGCCGAGGCGGCGCTCGCCGAGGCGGACGCGGCGGACAGGGAACTCGCCGCGGGACACCGCCGGCCGCTGCTGGGGGTGCCGGTCGCGGTGAAGGACGACATGGACGTGGCCGGGGAGCCGACCGCGTTCGGCTGCCGGGGGGTCTTCCCGCCCGTGGCCCAGGACGGGGAGGCGGTGCGCCGGCTGCGTGCCGCCGGGGCGATCGTCATCGGCAAGACCAACACCTGCGAACTCGGCCAGTGGCCGTTCACGGAGGGCCCGGCCTTCGGCGCCACCCGCAATCCCTGGCACGCCGACCACACCCCCGGCGGCTCCTCCGGCGGCTCCGCGGCGGCGGTCGCGGCGGGTCTGGTCCCGGCGGCGCTGGGCTCGGACGGCGCGGGCTCCGTCCGTATCCCGGCCTCCTGGACCCATCTGATCGGGATCAAGCCGCAGCGCGGCCGGATCTCCACCTGGCCGCGCCCCGAGTCCTTCCAGGGCATCACGGTCAACGGCACCCTCGCCCGCTCGGTGGCGGACGCGGCGCTGCTCCTGGACGCGGCGAGCGGCAACCGTGACGGCGATCTGCACCGCCCGCCCGTGCTGCGGGTGTCCGACGCGGTGGGCCGCGAGCCGGGCCGGCTGCGGATCGCCCTGTCGCTGAAGCCGCCGTTCACGGCGGTGCCCGCACGGCTCGACCCGGTCGTACGGGCCAAGGTGGTGGCGCTCGCGGAGCGGATCGCGGCGCTCGGGCACACCGTGGAGGAGGCCGAGCCCCGCTACGGGCGGATCGGGCTCACGTTCGTCCCGCGCGCGACGGCGGGTATCGCCGAACGGGTCCGCGACGCGCCCCACCCGCACCTCCTGGACCCGCGCACCCGGGAAGCGGCCCGCCTCGGCCGGCTGCTCGGGGGCGCGCCCCTGCGGGTGGCCCGGCGCGCCGAGGCGACCCTGCACCGCCGGATCGGTGCGCTCTTCGACACCTACGACGTGCTGCTCGCGCCCACCACGGCCGCTCCCCCGCTGCGCATCGGCTCGATGGCGAACATGAGCGGGCTGGACACCGAACGGGCCGTGATCGCCGCCTGCCCGTACGCCTGGCCGTGGAACATCCTGGGGTGGCCGGGTGTGAACGTACCCGCCGGTTTCGTCGGCGAGGGGCTGCCGGTCGGTGCTCAACTCCTCGGCCCCGCGCACAGCGAGCCGTTGCTCGTCTCGCTGGCCTCCCAGCTGGAGGACGACCAGCGCTGGCACGAAAGGTGGCCGCCGCACGAGGCCCCGGCGGATTCCCCTGCTGTGTAATCGACTTCGCGCCGTACGCTGGGGCCATGGACGATGCGTCGATGGTCGGATTGATGGGGCGGGTGACCGGGACGGTCGGACCCGGGCTCGTCGGTGAGGTGATCGTCCGCGTGCGCGGGGGTGCCGAGCACTTCCTCGCCTACCCCGCCACCGCCAAGGAGCGCATCGAGTGCGGCACGGTGGTGATGGTCGTCGAGTACCTGGCGCCGCGCACGGTGTACGTCTCGGCCGCATACGACAGTTGACAGCTCGTCTGTGCGCGCTCCACCCCAGGTGAGAGCGGTGTGCGTCAAGATTGCAACAAGGAATCGTCAGCGTCTTCACCCTGGTCCCGCACAGGAGCACACTCCCTTCGTTCGGTGCCGATAGGGCACCATCAAAAGGGGGCGTATGCCGATGGTTGTCGGCGTCGTGGCGGGGACGGTTGTCCTCGCGCTGATTTTCGTGATCGTGGTCTTCAAGCTCATGTGGCGGGTGGCGGAGCCCAACGAGGCACTGATCATCTCCGGTTCGAAGCATCGGACCGAAGGCCTCGAAGAGGGCATGGGTTTCCGTATCGTGACGGGGCGCGGCACGCTGGTGATGCCGGGTGTGCAGGCGGTGCGGAAGATCTCGCTGGATCTCAACGAGACCGAGTTGCACGTGGACTGCGTGACCACCCAGGGCATTCCGCTGAAGGTGCGGGGCGTGGTCATCTTCAAGGTGGGCGACGACTTCGTGTCGATCGCCAACGCGGGGCGTCGGTTCCTCGACCAGCAGAAGATGATGTCGGAGCGGGTGCACAACGTGTTCGCCGGTCATCTGCGGTCCATCGTCGGCGGGTTGACCGTCGAGGACATGATCCGCGACCGGGAGAAACTGACCGGTCAGACACGGGCCGCGTGCGGTACCGAGATGGAGAAGCTGGGCCTGATCGTCGACTCGCTCCAGATCCACGAGATCGAGGACCCGACCGGTTACATCAAGAACCTCGCGATGCCGCACGCCGCCGCCGTACAGCGCGACGCGCGCATCGCGCAGGCGGAGGCGAACCGTCTCGCCACCGAGGCCGAGCAGAAGGCGGCGGCCCGGATGTCGGAGGCGACCCGGGACAGCGAGATCCTGCAGGCCGGTTACCAGGCCGAGCGCGACAAGGCCGGGGCGAAGGCACAGCAGGCGGGACCGCTCGCCGCGGCAGCCGCCCGGCAGGATGTCGTCGTACAGGAGACCCGGATCGCCGAACTCGAGGCGCAGCGCCGGGAACAGCAGCTCCAGGCGGACGTCCGCAAGCCGGCGGACGCTCAGGCGTACGAGACCCGTGCGCGGGCCGAGGCGGAACGCGACGCGCGGATCTCCGCCGCGCAGGCCAAGGCCAAGGAGACCGAACTCGCGGCGGCGGCCGAGGCGAACCGGGTGAAGACCGCCGCGAACGCCGAGGCCGAGGCGACGAAGGCGCGGGGTGCCGCGGCCGCCATGGCGACCAGGGCCACCGGTGAGGCCGAGGCCGCCGCCGCCCAGGCCAAGGGTCTCGCGACCGCCGAGGCGACCCGCGCGCAGGGTCTCGCGGAGGCGGAGACCATCAAGGCGAGGGCCGCGGCCCTCGCCGAGAACCAGGAGGCCGTGGTCGCCCAGCAACTCGCCGAGAACTGGCCGGAGATCGTCCGGGCGGGGGCGAGCGCGTTCGGCAACGTCGACCACATGGTGCTGCTCAACGGCGCCGACGGCATGTCGGACATGTTCGCCAAGGCGCTCACCATGGGCGGCACGGGCCTGGGTCTGGCCCGGCAGTTGCTCTCGTCGATGAACCAGGACGGGGCTGCCGCGGGCAACGGCGCCGCGGTCAACGGATTCGTGCCGCCCCGCGCGGAGAAGGTGCCGGTGGAGGGGGACGGCAAGTGACCGCATGAAGCTTCGGGCGTCCGGGAGTTGCCTCCCGGGCGCCCGAAGCGCTGTCGGCGCGGAGGACCGGGTGTCGCGCGCCGGGGTCCTCCCGTGGGCCCCGTCGACGAGCCGCGGACGCGCGGGCTCTAACGTGGCCCGCGTGAATGCCTTTACCGATGACACCGACGAGCATGTCCCCGGCCGCTACGGCCCTTCGGCCACCACGGAGGCCGAGCCCCGCGCGGTGGGCCGGGTACGCACGGAGTACTCCCCCGCGCACGACGGCGACCCCGATCCCGGCGAGATCGTCTGGACCTGGGTGCCCTTCGAGGAGAACGACGGGCGGGGCAAGGACCGCCCGGTGCTCGTCGTCGCGCGCGAGACCGCGGGCACCCTGCTCGCCGTCCAGTTGTCGAGCAAGCGGCACGACGGCGACCGGGAGTGGGTACCGATAGGCAGCGGTCCGTGGGACCGCACGGGCCGGGACTCGTGGGTGGCCGTGGACCGGGTGCTGCGGCTGCACGAGGACGGCATGCGGCGCGAGGCGTGCGCGCTGGACCGGATGCGGTTCAACCTGGTGGTGCACCGCCTGCGGGAGCGCTACGGCTGGAACTGACCGCCCGGGACGCCCGGCGGACCGTGCGGGTGAGGGGCCACGCGGTTCCTCACCCGATCGGCGGAGCGTCCGTGTCCCTGCACCGCGGTCGCGAACGTCCGTTCGAACACCGTCCGTGTCGCCGCGCCCGGGGTGCGATCCAGGACACCGAAAACCACCTGGTCGAAGAACCCCTCGAAGCGGCCCCCGACCAGCAGGTCACGGAAGGCCGCGGCGACCTGCGCCGGGTCGTTGCCGAAGACGCCGCAGCCCCAGGCACCCAGGATCAGGCGCCGGTACCCCTCGGCCGCGGCGGTCTCCAGCACCCGCTCGGCCCGGACGGCCAGGGCGCGCGGCAGCTCGTCCGCGCGCTCCGGGGCCGTGCGCAGCACGACCGAGGCGTTCGGGGCCGCCGCGGTCAGGAATCCGGCGGTGTACGGCACGTCGAGCAGCTCACCGCGACCGCCGCGGAAGACGGGCACGGCGGGCGAATGGATGACCCGGTCGGAGTAGAACGGGTCCGGGTGGGCGCGGTGGTGGTCGTAGAACTCGCGGACCCGCAGCAGGCAGGCGTAGAGCGCCGACGCCCGGCACAGGTCCTCCTCCTGGGCCTGCGCGCCCCTCAGATAGCCACCGCCGGGGTTCCGCGCCGAGGCGAAGTTCAGCACGGCGACGGGGCCCGACGGGCCCTGGGCGCCCTCGCCCGTCAGCCGTTCCGCGGCCTGCGTGCTGCTCTCGCCCGTGACCTCGAACGACGTGCCGGCGAAGCCCGTGGCAAAGGCCGCGGGACCACCGGCCGGCACCCCGATCGGACCCGGCCCGTACATGCGCGTCCCGGCCCGCGCGGCCTCGACCGCCGCGGCGATCGGCACCACCCGTCCGTGCGGTCCGCGGTACGAACCCGCCGCCACGGCCTCCTCGGTCTGCCGCGCGATCGCGCGCAGGCGCGCGCTCATGGCGTCACCCCCGTACACGCCATGCGAACGCCCCGCGCGATCTCCCCCGTCGTGCCCACGGACGCATCGTGAGCGATGCTGGTCGTGCGGCGCAACAGGTTTTCGCGGCCCCGCGCGCAGTGGCGCGGGAGCCGCCGCGGCGGTGCCCCCGAACCCTGGGCACGACGGATTTGCACCCTTGTGCGATCCGGCGAGAGGGTCTTGGGTGGGACGAGCAATGCCGGCCCGGCACCACAGACGCCGGGCCGGCGGCATGGTGGAATCTCAGGAGGATCCCTACATGTCCGATTCGGTGAGTGACTGTACGGAGCAACGCTCCGCCGTCACCGAGGCCGAGGTGGAAGCGCTGGTCCGAGGCATATGCTTCAAGACCGGCCCTCCCCGCACCCTCGGTGTCGAAGTGGAATGGCTCGTCCACGAGCTGCGGCGGCCGCAGCTCCCCGCAACACCAGAACAGCTCGAAGCGGCGTACGCCGCTCTGCGGACCCTGTCCCTGCGTTCGGCGCTCACCGTCGAACCGGGCGGCCAGCTGGAGCTCAGCTCCGCACCCGCCGGCTCCCTGATGGAGTGCATCGGGTCCGTGTCGGCCGATCTCGACGCGGTGCGCGCGGTACTGCGCGAGGCCGGACTGGGCCTCAGTGGCAACGGCCACGAACCCTGGAACCCCCCGAGCCGCTACCTCCGTGAGCCGCGCTACGACGCCATGGAGCGCTACCTGGACCGCACGGGCCCCGAGGGCCGGGCGATGATGTGCTCCTCCGCCTCGGTCCAGGTGTGCCTGGACGCCGGGTACGAGGAGCCCGGACCGCTCGGCCACGGGCGCCGCTGGTGGCTGGCGAACCAGTTGGGCGCGGTCCTGGTGGCCGCGTTCGCGCACTCCCCGCTCGCCCGGGGCCACTACACCGGCTGGCGCTCCACGCGGCAGTCGCTGTGGACGGCCATGGACCCGGGCCGGTCCGCCGCGCCTCCGCTGGGCGGCGATCCGCGCGCCGCCTGGGCCCGGCACGTCCTGGACGCGCCGGTGATGTGCGTCCGTGCGCCGGAGGGCCCCTGGGAGGTACCCGAGGGCCTGACCTTCCGGGAGTGGACCCGGTCCGGCACACCGCCGAACCGGGCGGATCTGGACTACCACCTCACGACCCTGTTCCCGCCGGTCCGCCCCCGCGGCCATCTGGAACTGCGCATGATCGACGCGCAGCCGGGCGAGGACGGGTGGATCGTGCCACTGGCGGTGACGGCAGCGCTGTTCGACGACCCGGAGGCGGCGGAGATCGCCTACCGGACCGTCAAGCCCCTCGCGGAGCGGGCGGAAGGACTGCCGGCTCCGTCCAATCCGCTGTGGATCGGCGCCGCCCGGCACGGCCTGACCGACCCCGAGCTGCGCGAGGCCGCCGTCATCTGCTTCGCGGCCGCCGCCGAGGCGCTGCCCCGCCTCGGTGCCACCGCCGAGGTGCGGGAGGCCGTCGCGGAGTTCACGGACCGCTATGTGGCCCGGGGGCGCTGCCCCGCCGACGATCTGCTGAGCCAGTTCCACAGTCAATTCCACGGTCGGCTCCACGACCGTCCCCACGACCGGCCCCAGGATCGGTCCGACGACCGGTCCCAGAATCGGTCCCACGGGAAGGACATCCGCACATGACCGCCCCCACCTCACCCACGGACCCCGAGTCGCTCAGGGAGCGCGCGCTCGACGCACTGACCACGGCCCGTGACCGCACCGCGCTCCTCACGTCCTGCGTGGAGGAGCCCGAGCTGACCGCGCAGCACTCGCCGTTGATGTCCCCGCTGGTCTGGGACCTCGCGCACATCGGCAACCAGGAGGAGCTGTGGCTGCTGCGCGCGGTCGCCGGACGTGACGCCATGCGGCCCGAGATAGACGGGCTGTACGACGCGTTCGAGCATCCGCGCGCCGAGCGGCCCTCGCTGCCGCTGCTTCCGCCCGCGGAGGCCCGGCAGTACGCCGCCGAGGTACGCGGCCGCGCCCTGGACGTCCTGGAGGGCACCGCCTTCCGGGGCACTCCGCTGACCGAGGCGGGCTTCGCCTTCGGCATGATCGCGCAGCACGAACAGCAGCACGACGAGACGATGCTGATCACCCATCAGCTGCGCACGGGACCGGCGGCCCTCACCGCGCCGGACCCCGATCCCGCCCCGCCGTTCACGGGACCGGCCGAAGTCCTCGTCCCCGGCGGCCCGTTCACGATGGGCACGTCCACCGAGCCCTGGGCACTGGACAACGAGCGACCGGCGCACCGGCGCGAGGTCCCGGCGTTCTTCATCGACACCACTCCGGTGACCAACGCCGCCTACCAGGCCTTCATCGCGGACGGCGGCTACGACACCGAACGCTGGTGGAGCCCGCAGGGCTGGGCCCACATCCGCGCCCACGGCATCGAGGCGCCGCTGTTCTGGCGCCGGGAGGGCGGGCAGTGGCTGCGGCGCCGCTTCGGCGTCACCGAACTCGTCCCGCCGGACGAGCCCGTGCTGCACGTGTGCTGGTACGAGGCCGACGCCTACGCCCGCTGGGCGGGACGCCGGCTGCCCACCGAGGCCGAGTGGGAGAAGGCCGCCCGTCACGACCCGGCCACCGGCCGCTCCACCCGCTACCCCTGGGGCGACACCGACCCCACCCCCGAGCACGCCAACCTCGGCCAGCGCCATCTGCGCCCGGCCCCGGCCGGCAGCTATCCGGCCGGTGAGTCCCCGCTCGGCGTACGGCAGTTGATCGGCGACGTGTGGGAGTGGACGTCGAGCGACCTGCAGCCCTACCCCGGCTTCGCGGCCTTCCCGTACAAGGAGTACTCGGAGGTCTTCTTCGGGCCGGAGCACAAGATTCTGCGCGGTGGCTCGTTCGCCGTGGACAAGGTCGCCTGCCGGGGCACCTTCCGCAACTGGGACTACCCGATCCGTCGGCAGATCTTCTCCGGGTTCCGCACGGCCCGCGACGGACAAGCCTGATGTGCCGTCATCTGGCCTACGTGGGCCCCGAGACACCGATCGCCCGGCTGCTGACGGACCCGCCGCACAGCCTGTTCCGGCAGTCGTGGGCACCCCGACGGCAGCGGTACGGGACGGTCAACGCCGATGGTTTCGGGATCGGCTGGTACGCCGAGGGGGATCCGGTGCCCGCCCGGTACCGGCGCGCCGGCCCCATCTGGGGCGACCAGTCCTTCGCGGACCTGGCCCGTGTCGTACGGACCGGGGCGCTGCTCGGCGCCGTACGGGACGCCACCCGGGCGGGAGCGGACGGGGAGGCCGCGGCGGCACCGTTCGCCGCGGGCGCCTGGCTGTTCAGCCACAACGGCGCCGTCCTCGGCTGGCCCCACTCCCTCGCCCCGCTGACCCGCGGCCTGCCCGCCGCGGAATTGCTGTCCCTGGAGGCCCGTTGCGACTCGGCGCTCGTCTGGGCGCTGGTCCTGCAGCGGCTGCGTACCGGTGACGACGAGGGCCGGGCACTGGCCGACACGGTCCTGGAGGTCGCCGAGGCCGCCCCGGGCTCCCGGCTCAACCTGCTGCTCACCGACGGCGGCACGATCACGGCGACGGCCTGGGGCGACACCCTGTGGTACCTCGCCGAACCCGGCCGCGGCACCGTCGTGGCCTCCGAGCCGTACGACGACGACCCACGGTGGCAGGAGGTGCCGGACCGCACGCTGCTCGTGGCGACCCGCACCGACGTCCTGCTCACCCCGCTCAAGGACCCGCACGACCGCCAAGGCGTGCCCGATCACGAGGACCCCCACCACCCCATGGCATCCGCACGTCCGAAGGAGCCCAGCACGTGAGTCCGTTCCTTCTCACCCGCACCCTGCCCGAGGACGCCACGGACGCCGCGCTGCGCGCCGACGTCCTGCACGGCCTGTCCCACACGCCCAAGACGCTGCCGCCGAAGTGGTTCTACGACGCGCACGGCAGCGAGCTCTTCGACAAGATCACCGAGCTGCCCGAGTACTACCCCACCCGGGCGGAGCGCGAGATCCTGGCCGCCCGGGCCACCGAGATCGCCCGGGCGACCGGTGCGCGCACCCTCGTCGAACTGGGCTCGGGCTCGTCGGAGAAGACCCGTCATCTGCTCGACGCGCTGCCCGGGCTGCACACGTACGTGCCGGTCGACGTCAGCGAGAGCGCCCTGACCCAGGCCGGGCACGCGCTGATCGCCGAGCGCCCGGAGCTCGGCGTGCACGCGCTGATCGCCGATTTCACGGGCGGTCTCGCGCTTCCGGGCACACCCGGACCGCGGCTGGTGGCGTTCCTCGGCGGCACCATCGGCAACCTGCTGCCCACCGAGCGCGCCGCGTTCCTGGCCTCCGTACGGGCCCTGCTCTCCCCCGGTGACGCCCTGCTGCTCGGCACGGACCTCGTCAAGGACGAGTCGGTGCTCGTCGCCGCGTACGACGACGCGGCCGGAGTGACGGCCGAGTTCAACAAGAACGTGCTGACGGTCGTCAACCGCGAGCTCGGCGCCGACTTCGATCCGGACGCGTTCACCCATGTCGCCCTCTGGGACGCCGAGCACGAGTGGATCGAGATGCGACTGCGTTCGCGGACCGAGCAGACCGTGAAGATCCCGGCCCTCGACCTCGCCGTGGACTTCGCCGACGGTGAGGAGATGCGCACCGAGATCTCGGCGAAGTTCCGCGAGGAGGGGGTGCGGCGCGAACTCGCCGCCGCGGGGCTCGACCTGACCCATTGGTGGACGGACCGGGAGGGCCGGTTCGCGCTGTCGTCGAGCGTGGTCAGGTGACGTCGCAAGCGGGGTGAGAGGGCGCCCGGGTGGTGAACCCGGGCGCCGCAACAAGCACGGGCAACGGGCGTCGGCGATGTACACCGCCGGCGCCCGTTGTCCTCACACCTGACACCCCGGCCCTCCGGTACCGACACCGCTACCGCTACCGCTACCGCTACCGACACCGCTACCGATGCCGTCCCGGGCGAGGCGGGTCACGTTACGTCGCGATGACCGATGCCCTCCTGAATCGGGGTGCCTAGTGTCATCTCGTCCCTGGTGGCAACGGATCGGAATCGGACCCGCATGCGTCTGCTCACGTACCTCGTCAGCTGCAGTGTCGACGGCTTCACCGCCGGTCCTGACGGTCAGTACGACCCCTTCGGCCTCGACGGCGACCTCAAGGCCGCCGTTCTGGCCGAGTGCCCCGAGACCGTCCCGGACCATGCCCGCAGGCAGCTGGGCGTCGTCAGCACGTCGAACAGATGGTTCGACACGGTCGTCATGGGGCGCGGCGTCTACGAATCCGCTCGGGCGGCCGGTGCCGACAGCCCGTATCCCTGGCTGCGGCAGTACGTGGTCTCCTCGTCCCTGAAACGGCCCGCGTCAGGCGTCGATGTCGTCGCCGGGGACCCGGCGGGGTTCGTCCGCGAGCTGAAGCGGCGTCCGGGCATGGGCATCTGGCTGTGCGGCGGCCCGGTGCTGGCCGGGCGCTTGCTGCGCGAGGTCGACAAGCTCGTGGTCCACCGCTGCCCGGTGGTGTTCGGCGCCGGCGTTCCGCTGTTCCACGCGGCATTCGACCCTGCCGCTTTCACCCTGACGGACTCCCGGGTTTTCGCCACCGGGGCGACTGTCACCACGTACACCAAGCAGTAGGAGCAAACGTGTTGTTCCGCCCCACGACCGAGGCCGATCAAGAGCGTGTCGCAGCAGTCATCGTGGATGAACCGGTGGGCTGGATCGACGCCGACCGCTACCTGCACGAGTTGAAGCAGGGGATGTACCGGCCGGAGTGGACCTGGATCGCCGAGGACGACGGGCGGATCGTGGGCCGTTCCTTGTGGTGGGGGCGGCAGGACAGCGCCCACCCCGTCGCCCTGGACTGTCTGCATGTCGACGCGACGCTCCCCGGCCGCGCGGAGGTGGCGGCCGGGCTGCTGACCGCCGCGCTGCGGGCGTTCGCCGACGCCGGTGCGCCCAGAACTCCGCTGTACAACCTGACGCTGCCCGTCGGTTGGCGTGACACCCCGGCCGCGGTGGCCGCCGTGGAGTGGCGGTGCCGGGCCGCCGTGGCGGCTGGCCTCACGCACGAGGTGGAACGGCTGCGCCTGCAATGGACGGCCGACGTCGGCCTCCCCACGTCCAGGGGGCTTGGCTGACGTTCGCCCCCGCTTCGGACGGGGAGTTCCTCCAGCTGTTCCGTCGGACAGCCGTCGGCAGCCTGGACGACGAGACCCGCAGGAACATCGCCGTCAAGGGCGCCGAAGCCACGGCCAGGGGCGAGATGGACTTCTATCTCGGCTGCCCCGGTCGGCGTGAGTGGTGGCGCGTGGCCCACACCTCGGACGGGCAGGTCGTGGGCCTCGCCCTCCCCTCCGCGACACCGTATGCCCGCAACGTGGGCTACCTGGGAGTCGTCCCCGAGTTCCGCGGCCATGGGTACGTGGACGACCTCCTCACCGAGATCACCCTCATCCACGCGGAATCCGGTGCCGAACTGATCACAGCCACCACGGACACCGGCAACGCCCCCATGGCCGCGGCCTTCGCCCGTGCCGGTTACCGGACTTCGGAGACCCGCATGCTGTATTCGGCGCCGGTGACGTAGGGCGGAGACACGCAGGCCCCTTCGCCCGAGGGGGACGGACGGTTGATGAAGGGCGGCAGCGGGCGCGCCGTATGGAGACAGCCGTATGAGCCGAATGAGAGAGGAGAGCCGGTCCGATGCCGGTTTCCATCGAAGAGTTCACCTTGACCGGGAGCGACAGCGGTCCCTACGCGCTCACCACGGGCCCGGACGGGGCGCTGTGGTTCACGCTGGTTCACAGCGGGGGCATCGGGCGTCTCGTGCCCGGAGGGGTACTCACGCACCATCAACTCGATCCGGACTGCGGGCCGACGATCATCGCTGTCGGGCCGGACGACGCCTTGTGGTTCACCGAGCACCGGGCGCACCGCATCGGCCGGATCGCCCTCGATGGCAAGGTCGAGGAATTCACCGTGCCGACCGCGGAGTGCGGTCCGTTCGGAATCGCCGCCGGGCCGGACGGAGCGCTGTGGTTCACCGAGACCGCCGCCGACCGGATCGGCCGGATCACCACCGACGGCCGGGTGACCGAGTTCCCGCTGCCGGCCACGGGGACCTACCCCTCCGCGATCACCGCAGGCGCCGACGACGGGATGTGGTTCACCCTGAACCAGGCCGATGCGATCGGGCGGATCGGCATGGACGGAGCCGTCACTCTGCACCCGTTGCCGACCAGGTCCGCCGCCCCGGTGGGCATCGCGGCCGGGCACGACGGGGCGGTCTGGTTCGTCGAGATCGGTGCGGGGCAGATCGGGCGGATCACTCCCGACGGCGGGATCACCGAGTTCCCGCTGCCCGACCGCACGTCCCGGCCGCATGCCATCACCGCCGGCAGCGACGGGACGTTGTGGTTCACCGAGTGGGCCGGCAACCGGGTGGGCTCCCTCACCCCCGACGGCACAGTCACCGTGCACGACCTGCCGACCCCGGGCTCGGAGCCGCACGGGATCGCCCTGGGCCCGGACGGAGCCCTGTGGACAGCGCTGGAAATCGGCGCACTTGCCCGCGTCGGCGTCCGTGTCCGCACGTAACCAAGCAACCAAGCAACCAAGCAACGAAGCAACGAAAGGGAACGCTCATGAAGTACGCACTCGTGATCTTCGAGACCGATGAGTCGCGCCACCGGATCCGGACCGACCGGGCCGCTCACCGAGCGGCGTACGAGACCTGGATCGGCAGGATCGCGGCGGCAGGCAAACTGATCAGTGGCGATGCCCTGGACACCGGGTCGGCCTCCGCGGCGACCGTGCGCAAGACCACCGAAGCGGCGCCCGCCACGGTGACCGACGGGCCCGCACACCTCGGTGAGGAGACCCTGGGCGGCTGGTTCGTCATCGACGTGGCCGACCGTGAGGAAGCCGTGGAACTCGCCAAGGGGCTCGGCACCTTGGAGACCATCGAGATCAGGCCGGTGCTCGAAGGCGCCTGAGAACGGTCCGTTGCGGCATCGCCCCTCCCCCGACGTACAGTGTCGATCATGATGCTCGGTTGCCGGCGAGGGGGAGCGGACGGTGCAGGGGCGCGCGGAAGAACGACGCCACATTGAGCGGATGCTCACCAACTCGCGGCGCGGGGTGGGCAGTTCACTGCTGCTGCACGGCGAGGCCGGCATCGGCAAGACCACTCTCCTTGAGCATGCGGCCGCCCACGCGGACGGCATGCGCGTGCTGCGGGTCGAGGGCATCGAGTCGGAGATGGAGCTCGCTTTCGGAGGGCTCCATCAACTCTTCCTGCCGGTGCTCCATCTACTCGACCGGCTGCCGGGACCGCAGGCCGGGGCTCTGCGCGCCGTCTTCGGCCTGAGCGACGAGCCCGTACGGGACCGTCTCACCCTGGGGCTCGCCACACTGTCGCTGCTGTCCGAGGCGGCCACGGACGACCCCCTGCTGTGCCTGGCCGACGACCTGCAATGGCTCGACCGGCCGTCCGCGGACGCACTGACCTTTGCCGCCCGGCGGCTGCGGGACGAAGGCATCGTCATGCTCTTCGCCACCCGCGGCACCTCGCCGGAGGGCGGATCGAGGGCGCTGCCGCGCGTACACGTCACCGGCATCGACCGACGGGCGGCCGTGGCGCTGCTGCCCGGCCTCGCTCCCCCGGTCGCCGAGCACATCCTCGACCAGGCGCAGGGAAACCCGCTGGCACTGCGGGAGTTGGCCGCCGCGCTGACCCCGGCGCAGCGCGGTGGACAGCTGGGTCCGCTGGCCCCGGCCGAGGCGCGGCCCGAGCTGCCCCATCAGCTCCAGGAAGGGTTCGCACAGCAGATCAGCCGGCTTCCCGACGCGACCCAGCGCACGCTCGCGGTGGCCGCGGCCGACGACACCGGGGACCTTCCCACCGTGCTGGCAGCCGCGGGCCGGCTCGACGGGGAAGTCAGGGATCTGGAGCCCGCCGAGCGTGCCGGACTGGTCTTCGTCTCCGCGCAGAAGCTGCGTTTCCGGCACCCCCTCATCCGGTTCGCCGCCTACCAACAGGCCCCGCTGGCCTGGCGGATCGCGGCACACCGGGCGTTGGCGGCGGACCTGGACGGCGCCCAGCACGCGCACCGGCGCGCCTGGCACCTGGCCGCCGCGACGACCGGCCCGGACGAAGAGGTCGCCGCGGAGTTGGAACGGGTCGCCGAGTGGGCCGGAAGCAGGCAGGCGATGGCGTCCGCGTCCGCGGCGTACGAGCGGGCCGCCCGTCTGACCGCCGATCCGCACCGGCACGCCCGCCGCCTGATCACCGCCGCGCAGAAGGCGAGCGAGGCAGGCCAGGACGAACGGTGCCGCGCTCTCACCGACCAGGTGCCACTGCCGTTGCGGGACCCGGGGATGGCGGCGGACTTCGCCCGGGTACGCTCCGTGGTCGAGCTCGGCTACGGCAGCCCGCGCCGGGCCGCCCGGATCCTGGCCGACTGCGCGGACACGATCTCGGCCGACCGCCCCGACAAGCTCGCGCCGCTGCTGACCGACGCCGTCCACGCGGCCTTCTGCGCCGGCGACGCACCCCTCATGGTGGAGATCGGCGTCCGCGCACCCCATCTGCCGATCCTGGCCCTGCCCGCCCACCTCTTGGCGGGCGATCTGCCCGGCGCGCGACGCGCCCTGGACACTCTCGTACGGGCCGGACGCCTGGCCGACGTCGGGCTCATGGACCAGTTGGTGACCGCGATCTACTGCCACCTGATGGCCGATCACGCGACCGCGCACGAACTGGCCGCCGCGGCGGTCGCCCACTGCCGCGAGCAGGGCATCGGTGGATGGCTGCCCACCACGCTGCATCTGCGCGCCCAGGTGGAGCTGACGCTGGGCCGGCTCGACGACGCGCACGCACACGCCGCCGAAGCGCTCCGGCTGGCCGACGGCTACGACCTGGACCACCGAGCAGCCCATCTGCGCGCCCTGTTGGCGGTGCTGGCCGCCGTCCAAGGAGAGGAGGCGCAGACCCGGGAAATGGCCGAACAGGCACTGGAGTACACCCGCCCGCGCTCGGTCGGACGGGGCGCGGCGGAGTCGCTGTGGGCGCTGGGGCTGCTCGACCTCGGCCTCGGGCGGGCGCAGGACGCGCTGCGCCATCTGGAGGCGGCCCGGCAGGCGGCGGGCCACCCCTTCCTGGCCCGGCACCTGTTGCCGGATCTGATCGAGGCGGCCGTACGCGCCGGACATCCGGAAGGGGCGCGGGCACCCGCGGACCAGCTCATGACATGGGCGGCCGACCTCGGACAGCTCCACTTCACTGCCCAAGCGCACCGCTGCGCGGCCCTGACCAGCCCGGACACACAGGCCGAGCAGCACTATCTGGCCGCCTTGGACCTGCACACCGACAGCAACGACTTCGATCGGGCACGCACCCACCTCCTCTACGGCGAGTGGCTGCGCCGCTCGCGCCGCAACATCGACGCCCGTGACCAACTGCGCACCGCACTGAAAAACTTCGATCAGCTGAACGCCCGGCCTTGGGCCCACCGCGCTCGCACGGAACTCCAGGCAGCGGGTGAAACCCACGACCCGTCCGACGCCACCGACTCCCCCCTGACCCGCCTGAGCGCCCAGGAGCGCGAAGTCGTCCGCCTCGCGGCCACCGGCGCCACCAACCGCGAAATCGCCACGCACCTGTTCCTGAGCCCACGCACCGTCGCCCACCACCTCTACCGCGCGTTCCCCAAGCTCGGCATCAGCTCCCGAACAGAACTCGCCAACCTGCTCACGCCCTGACGGGTGCAGAAGAACAGGAAGGTCAGGCGCCCTTCCCGACCACAGGCGCAAGCGGGGCTGAGCCGGGACGCCAGCCGCGGCCGAGAGAGAGCCGCCCGGGGGAACCCGTCTCGTTCCGAGGACCTGTGCCAAGACCCGCCGACCCACCGGACGGATCGCCTTCGCACTCGTCGGCAGGCATCGCCCGACTCCACAACCTCGGCCTCGCCGGCTGACGGAAACACCAGCACGCCGCCGGTGGTGTCCTCCCGTGCCTTTCCGGTTGCCGACCCTGATGTCCCATTCGATGATGGTGCTTGAATTTCCCTACTTCGCGAGGCATTACTTCGCGTCGCGTTCCTGAGCGTGTTCCCGAGCTCGGAAAATCTGCTTCTGTTCACCTCTGGCGTGCTGGCGCGGGGGCGAAGGAGGAACCCTTGCTGAGCGCATTCGCCAAGGTCTTCAGAACCCCGGACCTGCGCAAGAAGCTGTTGTTCACGCTCGGCATCATCGTGCTCTACCGCGTGGGGTCGCATGTGCCGCTCCCCGGTGTGAACTATCGGGACGTCCAGGCGTGCGTGGACGCGGCGACGAAGAGCGGCGGCCTGCTGGGTCTGGTCAACCTGTTCAGTGGCGGCGCGCTGCTCCAGATCACCGTGTTCGCGCTGGGAATTCTGCCGTACATCACGGCGAGCATCATTCTGCAACTGCTGACGGTGGTCATCCCGAAACTGGAGGCGCTGAAGAAGGAGGGCGCCGCCGGGCAGGGGAAGATCACCCAGTACACCCGCTACCTGACGGTGGCCCTCGCCGTCCTGCAGGGTACGGGCCTGGTCGCGACCGCCCGCAGTGGTGCGCTGTTCCCCAGCTGCCCGACCGCCGCGGGCATCGTCCCGGACCATTCGATCCTCACCACGCTGGTGATGGTGCTCACGATCACCGCGGGGACGGCCTGCGTGATGTGGCTCGGAGAGCTCGTCACCGAACGCGGTATCGGCAACGGAATGTCGATGCTCATCTTCATCTCCATCGCCTCCACGTTCCCCGGCGCGTTGTGGACCGTCAAACAGGAGGGGCAGATCGCCGACGGGTGGCTCGGCTTCGGCGTCGTCATTCTCGTCGGGTTCGCGATGGTGGCCCTGGTCGTCTTCGTGGAACAGGCGCAGCGCCGTATTCCGGTGCAGTACGCGAAACGGATGATCGGCCGTAAGTCGTACGGAGGAACGGCGACCTACATCCCGCTGAAGGTCAACCAGGCCGGCGTGGTTCCGGTCATCTTCGCCTCGTCGCTCCTCTATATTCCCGCGCTGATCGCACAGTTCTCCAACTCGCACGCGGGCTGGGCCACCTGGGTCACACAGAACTTCGTCCGGGGAAACCATCCGTACTACGTCCTCGCGTATTTCCTCCTGATCGTGTTCTTCGCCTTCTTCTATGTGGCGATCACGTTCAATCCGGAGGAGGTGGCGGGGAACATCAAACAGAGCGGCGGGTTCATCCCCGGCCTGCGGGCCGGCCGGCCCACGGCCGAGTACCTGGGCTACGTCCTCAACAGACTCACCTGGCCGGGCGCCCTCTATCTGGGCCTGATCGCCCTCGTCCCCACCGTCGCGTTCGCGAGCTTCGGCGGCGCCAACCAGCTCACCGGTACGAGCATTCTGATCATCGTGAGCGTGGGCCTGGAGACCGTGAAGCAGATCAACAGCCAGATCGAGCAGCAGAACTACACGGGCTTCCTCCGGTGACACCCCCGGGGGACGGCGGCCCGGGACTCATCCCCCGGTCTCCGCCAGCCGTTCCGTGATCAGCCGGGAGGCGCGCCCGGCCTCGGTCGCGGGGTCGGCACCGGTCAGGACCTTGGTCATATAGGACTTGATCGGGTTGTCGGCCTCGACGGCGGCCCACCGGGGCGAGGCGGGGGTCGCCCGGCCGCGCGCGGCGCCCACCGCCATGGCCGCGGCGCCCTCCTCGCCGGCCACCGCGCCCGCGAGAGTGGTCTTGTTGGGCACGTAGTTCATCGTCCGGGCCAGTCGGGTCTGCCACTTGGCGCCGACGAGGGCCGAGACGACGGCCGTGGCCGCCCGCCGGTCGTCGGTGTTCTTGGGCTCCACGAGGTCGGAGCCGCCGGTGAAGACGGCGCCGGGCTCGGCGGCCGTCCTGCCGGGGACGGGGAAGAACCCGAGTTTCTTCCGCAGTGCCGGGTTCTGCTCCACGATCGCCTGGGCGAGCCCGGGTACGGCCACGATCTGTGCCACGTGGCCACCGGCGAACACCCCGGCCTGCGGCGGGTGTTCCTCGTCGGCGTCGGCGGGCCCGGAGCCGAGCGCCTGGAGCCGCCGGTAGAAGTCCATGGCGCGCAGGGCCGCGGGCGTCCCCAGGGAGCCCTCCCAGGTTCCGCCGGACTCCGTCGCGAGCTCTCCGCCCTCGTCCCAGACGAACCCGGCGAAGGTATACCAGTCCTGCCCGGCCAGGTAGATCCCCTGGTTTCCGGCCGAGTTGAGCCGTCCCGTGTCCTCGATCCACTGATCGCGGGTCTTCGGCGGCTTCTTGATCCCGGCCCGGTCGAAGAGGTCCTTGCGGTAGATGACGACGCGGTTCGCCGCGTACCAGGGGATGCCGTACTGGCGGGTGCTGAACCGGCCCGGCTGGGCGAGGCCCGGGAGCCAGTCGTCCATGCCCCAGTCGCGCACCGACTCGAGCGTCAGGTCGCTCAGGCCGCCCCTGTCCACGTACTGCGCCACCTGGGTGTTGCCCACCTCGATGACGTCCGGCCCGCTGCCTCCCTCACCCCCCAGCGCCCCCTGGACCTTCTGCACGATCCCGGTCCACTGCTGGATGCGGATGTCCAGGGCGATGTCCCGGTGGGTCCGTTCGAAGTCCTCGGTGAACCGCTTGAGGAACTCCTCGGACGCGCTGTCCTTCATCAGCCACACCGTCACGGTGTGCCGTCCACCGCCTTCCCCCGGCAGAGCTCCGCAGGCGGTCAGCAGGGAGGCGGTCACACAGGCGAGGGCGAGCAGACGACGCGTCACGAGGGGGATCCTGTTCTGTCTTGCGGACAGCGGAAAGGGAACCCGGCGTGGGGGACGAGCTCAGCGCTCGTACGGGTGTTCTGATTTTGGTATGGACCAATCAGGCCCGTCAAGGGCGGCCGGTCAGGACACCGCCGACATCTCGCGTACCGCGGCGCTGTGAGGCACCGTGGAATGACGCGTGGCACACCCGCCACGGCGGAGAGGAGCACCCGCATGACCGACCACACGTACCGGGTCACCGAGATCGTCGGCACCTCGCCCGAGGGGATCGACCAGGCCGTCCGCAATGGGATCGCCCGCGCCTCGCAGACCGTGCGCAACCTGGACTGGTTCGAGATCACCCAGGTCAGGGGTCAGATCGTGGACGGGGAGGTCGAGCACTACCAGGTGGGTCTGAAGGTCGGCTTCCGTCTGGAGGACGGCGCCTGACGCCACCGGGCGCCGCTTTTCCCGGTATGTGGCCCCGCCCCGGGGCCACATACCGCTCCCCCGCCGGGCCGTACGCCGATCCGCCGCGGGCCGGCGCGATCCGCCGCGGAGTCGCGCGCCGGACCCCATGGACATGCGGCACGGACCCGTCACTCCGGCCACCACTCGCTCCCCGCCCCGGAGCGGGATCGCGAGCGGACCCCCCGACCCCCGAACGGCCGACCGGCGGCCTTCGCGTCGCCCCGGACGGGCGCCCAGGTCGGCCCGCTCACGTCGGCCCGGTCAGGTCCGCCCCTCGCGCTCCTGCGCGTTCTTCAGGGTCGCCGACGCGGTCGCCCAGCGCGCCCGTACGACCGTGAAACCGGCCCGCTCGGCCTCGTCGCAGACGAGTTCGTCGTCGTCCACGAGGACACGGATCTCACGGTCGCGGGCGAGTCGGCGGAGGATCTCCGGCTTGGTACGGCGGGCCGACCTGCGGTCGTCGTCGCGCCGCATCAAGACCGGCCCCTCGGGCAGCCCCTGGGCGGCCAGCCACGCGACGGTGTCACGGCGGCAGCGCTCGGGACGGCCGGTCAGGTAGACCACATCGCACTCCCGCGCGCTCTCCATCGCCAGGGCCACGCCCTCGGCCAGCGGCGGATCCTGCGGCGCGGCCGCGAAGAACGCGTCCCAGTCGCGCGGGGTGCGCTCCAGGAACCGCTGTCGGTGCGCGCTGTCCGCGAGCGTGCCGTCGAGGTCGAACACGGCGACCGGTCTGCTGCTCTTCTGCGTCACGCCGACCACCCTAAGGGCCCGTGGCACCGGTCGCGCCGGGCGACCCGGAACCCCGTGAACCGGTCCGGCGCGGGGGCCGACGGGCACACCCGCCCCCCGGCCCGCGACCGCCTCACCTTCTGCGCCAACTCCCCTTCACTGAAACAGTGTTGGCAACGTCGCGGAAGTACGGCGATGTCACGAGGCGTCGGCCAGCCAGGGCCTGATCTGCTTACGGGCCTCGTGCAGACGGGACTTGAGCGTGCCGAGCGGGATGCCGACCCGTTCGGCGACCTCGGCGTATTCCAGTTGGCAGATGTCCCGGTAGACCAGCGGGGCCACCAGGTGCGGGTGTTCGCGCTCCAGCCGCTCCAGCGCCTCCAGGAGGTCGACGCGGGAACCGGCGATGACGCTCGTGGTGCGGGGGTCGACATGTTGTGAGGCGTCGATGACGTCCGGCTGCTCGGCAGCCCGCCGCTTCAGCTCGCGGTACTTCTGGCGGGAGCAGTTGGCGACGACCGTGTAGAGCCAGGTGCTGAAGCGGCTGCGGCCCTCGAAGCCGGTGATCTTCCGCGCCACCTGGAGGAGGACGTCCTGTGCCGCCTCCTCGGCGTCCTCACGGCACGGCAGGAATCGCCCGCAGCGCCGCATGACCTCCGGCCCCAGCCGCTGGAGCAGCAGATCCAGGGCGTCCGGATCGCCCGCGGCCGCGCGCAGCGCGAGCTCCTCGGTTCCCGCCGCGTCCTGCACTGGGTGCTCCCCTCGGTGCCGATCAGAGGCCAGGCATGATAGTCGCATGCACCCTCCGCAGCGGATCGGCCGCTACCGTCTGGACCGGCGCCTGGGCGCCGGCGGCTTCGGCGTGGTCTGGCTCGCCCACGACGAGGTACTGGACGCGGTCGTCGCCGTGAAGGTGCTGTCCGACAACTGGGTCGACCACCTGGATGTCCGGGAGCGCTTCCTCGCCGAGGCCCGGCTGCTGCGCAAGGCCGACTCGAACCGGGTCGTCCAGGTCTACGACATCGGTGAACTCCCGGACGGCAGACCCTACTTCGTCATGGAGTACGCGGACGGGGGCACCCTCGCGGACCGGGTCGGCGGTGAACCGCTGCCGGTGCCCGAGGCCCTGCGGCTGACCGCCCTGGCGGCCCGCGGCGCGGCCGCGCTGCACCAGGCCGGGATCGTGCACCGCGACATCAAGCCGTCCAACGTGCTGCTGCGCACGGCGCCCGGAGCGGGCGAGCGGGTCCTGCTGGCGGACCTCGGTCTCGCCAAGAGCCTGGCACACGCCTCCGGGCTGACGATGGCCGCGGGTTCCGCGGGCTACACCCCGCCGGAGCAGGCCCAGCCCGGGTCGGGGATCGACGCGCGGGCCGACGTGTACAGCCTGGGAGCCCTCGGCTATCACCTGGTCACGGGCACGGTACCCGGGCCGCCCGGCAAGGTTGTACGTCCCGACCGGCTCCGTACCGGCCTGGCGCCGGCCGTCCAGCGGGCCTTGCTGCGTGCCATGGAACCCGACCGGGAGCGGCGCTGGCCCACGGCGCTGGGTCTGGCCGAGGAGCTGGAGCGGCTGGCCGCAGTGACGCCGGCTCCGGCCGCCCGACCGGCCCGGCGCCGTCGAAGGACGGTGATCGCCGCGGTGGCCGTCGCGGTCGTGGTCGCCGCCGGCGGCGTCACCGCCGCCCTGGTGACCCGGCAGTCCTCCGGCGGTTCCGTGCGGGTCGCGGACGCCTCGGGACGGCTCACGGTGGAGGTGCCGCGCGCCTGGGGCCGCCAGCTGCGCGACTCCGGGTGGAATCCGCGGACCGTGGGCCTGTCGGACACCCGCGAACCGGGGCTGGCCGTCGCCGACGACCTGGCGAAGTGGCAGGACCTGGGCTCGGGTGTCGACGGGGTGTTCGTCGGTCTGAGCGAACGCGGGGACGTACGGGCCGAGGTCGCCTCGCTCGCCCACACCGGCTGCCACTACGACGGCAGCCGCACCTACACCGGCGCGCACTGGCACGGGCTGGTGAGGACCTGGAGCGACTGCCCGGGCGGTCACGGCTCGCTCACGGAGGCGTCGCTCACCCCCGCGGGCGGCGCCGCACAGCCGCAGCTCTACGTACAGATCCGCCAGAAGAGCGACAGCGACGCCACCGACCGTGTGCTCGGTTCCGTACGGGTAGGCACCTGACGAGAACGCGTGCCGGACTCGCGAACTTTTTCCGGCCGGCGCGCATCGGACACTGATGACGGAGCACGGAGCGCCGTACGCACGAGTCACGGCGTGCGCTGAATTCGAAGGAGTTTGACATGGCGACCTTCCGGCACGGCGACGAGATTCCCGTACGCCGTACGTCCTCCCCCGCGCACTGGGCGGCGGTGGTCGCGGGTATCGCGCTGCTGGGCACGCTCTCGGCCTGCGGCACCGACAGCGGTACGAGCGGCACCCCGCAGAAGCTCCCCGGCACGGCGCAGCCGGCCTCCGGCGACACGACCGCGGACGGCTCCCGCACCAGCACCGCTTCGGCCGGGGGCGGCAGGACGTCGGCACCGGCGTCGGGCTCGTCCTCGGCCACCGCCACGGCCTCGACGGGAAGCGGTGCCGCGAACACCCGCTGCCACACCTCCGAGCTGCGCGCGACGGTCGGCGGCAACGACCCGGGAGCGGGCCAGGAGAACTTCCCCGTCGTCCTCACCAACGCCTCCCACCGCACCTGCACCCTGCGCGGTTACCCCGGGGCCGCCTTCGTCGACGCGTCCGGCAAACAGCTCGGGCCCGACCCGAAGCGCTCGCCCGGCTCGCCGGCCACGGTCACGCTGGCCCCCGGGCAGAGCGCGTGGGCGGGCCTGACGTTCTCCAACCCGGAGATCAGCGGGGCCCGCACGGCCACGCCGGCGTCGCTGGTCGTCACGCCGCCCGACGAGCGGGACCCGCTCAAGGCGGCCTGGAAGGGCGGCAAGGTCCCGGTGTCCGGGAACTCCTCGTCGGTCTCCCTGACGGTCGTCCGGGCCGGCACCGGCGCCTGACCCCGCCGCTCCCCCGCGGTCCGTCCCGCATCCCGCCGCCCCGCCGTCCGACCCACGGACGGCGGGGTTTGTCACGGAACGGCAACACGTGCCGCCGCCGGCGACCTTTCCCGGACCTCCGCGCATCACACCGTTTGACGCACCCTCCGCGGAGCGGGGCGTCGCGGTAACGGAAGCTCCGGCCCGGCGCTGGAGCGGTATCGAGGACATCGGGGGTTCATCATGACCGGCATCTCACGCAGGCGTCTGCTGACCGCGACGGCCGCGGCGGGAGCGCTCGGCGCGCTCTCCGCCTGCTCGGCGAACGACTGGTCCGTGGGCAGCGACGGCAAGGGGACGGTGAGGGACACGACCCCGCGGCCCCGGCTCATCGGCGACGGTTCCACCGCCGACACGGGGGCCCAGCCGGGGCAGCCGATGGCCGAGCGGCTGAAGCCCGGCGAGCGTCCGCCGCAGTTCGTGGTGTTCTCCTGGGACGGCGCGGGCGAGCTCAGCAACAAGCTGTTCTCGCGATTCCGCAAGGTCGCCGCCGACCACGGCGCGTCGATGACGTTCTTCCTCAGCGGCATCTACACGCTGCCCGAGTCGAAGAAGCATCTCTACAGCCCGCCGCAGCACCCGGTGGGCGCCTCCGCGATCGGTTACCTCTCCGACCGGCACATCCACGCGACGCTCCAGCAGATCCGGGGTGCCTGGCTGGAGGGGCACGAGATCGGCACCCACTTCAACGGTCACTTCTGCGGCTCGGACGGGGTGCGCCGCTGGTCCCCCGCCGAGTGGCGCAGCGAGATCGACCAGGCGAAGAAGTTCGTCACCGAGTGGAAGACCAACACCGGCTTCACCGATCTCCAACCGCTCCCCTTCGACTACGACAAGGAGCTGATCGGCGGCCGCACCCCGTGTCTGGAGGGCCAGTCCAACCTGCTGCCGACGGCCGCGGCCCTCGGCTGGAAGTACGACGCCAGTTCCTCCGGCGGCCTGCAGATGTGGCCGGGCAAGGTCCACAACGGCCGCGTCTGGGACTTCCCGCTGCAGTCCATCCCCTTCCCCGGCCACACCTTCCAGGTCCTGTCCATGGACTACAACCTGATGGCCAACCAGTCGAACGCCAACCCGCTCGGTGACCGGTCCCAGTACGACGCCTGGCGCGTGCAGGCCCGTGACAGCTACCTCGCCGGCTTCCGCCGGGCCTACGAGAGCAACCGGGCCCCCTTCTTCGTCGGCAACCACTTCGAACGGTGGAACGGGGGCATATACATGGACGCCGTAGAACAGGCCATCGAGCAGATAGCGGGGCACGACGACGTGCGCCTGGTCTCGTTCCGCCAGCTCGTGGAGTGGCTGGAGGTCCAGGACCCCGCGGTACTGCGCAAGCTGCGCACCCTCGATCCCGGACAGTCCCCCCGCGGCGGCTGGGCGGAGTTCCTGGGCACGGGCGCCTCCGCGTCGGCCACGGCGGGGTCGGCCACCGCCACGTCGTGACACCTCTCGGCGGAGGCGGTCCGCACCCGGAGGCCGGTCGCCGGGCGGTGCGATCCCCGTGGGCGGGACGGCAGGCTACGCCTCAGCGGTGGCCGCCCCGGCCACCGCCGGATCCGTAGCCGCCGTAACCGCCGTCTCCATAACCGCCGTTGCCCCAGGAGCCGTCGTCGCCGGATCCCGGGGTGCCGTACTGGCCGTTCCCCGGCGGGCAGTCGTACGGGGAGCAGGAGGACGTGGAACCCGGCGCGGAGGAATCCGCCGAGGGCGTCGACGGTCCGGCCGAGGGCTCGGGCGAGGCCTCGGACGCACCGTTCGGCGAACCCGGCCGTGCGGACCCGGAG
The DNA here is from genome assembly GCF_012273515.2 of Streptomyces sp. RPA4-2. Classification (NCBI taxonomy): domain Bacteria; kingdom Bacillati; phylum Actinomycetota; class Actinomycetes; order Kitasatosporales; family Streptomycetaceae; genus Streptomyces; species Streptomyces sp. RPA4-2. The sequence goes on along the minus strand of NZ_CP050975.2, from coordinate 7,783,667 downwards.
GGTTGCCGGGGCTCGGGCTCACCGGCCGCTCCGTCGGCGTCCCAGTCCACCGCCGCCATCTGGAGCGAGGGCGACGAGGTGTCCAGGGTCCAGTGCTGGACGGCCTGGTCCTTGCGGAGCTTGAGGACCAGGGCTCCCTCGCCGTTGGTGGCGGCGGGGGTGAGGGCCAGGTCCTGGTTGCCCCGTGGCACCAGCTCCCCCTGAAGGGTGAAGTCGTAGCGCACGTTCTTGCCGGTCGAGCCGGACTCGCCGGTGCAGGAGGCCAGTTGGACCGAGTAGCCGAGGTGGGAGTCGAGACACAGGCCCGGGTCGGCGACATCGCGCAGCACCCCGTCCGCCTCGTACGACCATTCCTGTGCCGCGTCCGAGGAGCACGAGGTGAGTGCCGTCTCGGCCCCCTTCACGAGCTTCCCGTCGACGATGCCGACGCACAGTCCGGTCTTGAGGTTGCGCAACCGGCCGCGCACGGTGCCGTTCGAAGCGTCGCCTATCCAGGACGGCTTCGCAGCGGGTGCCTTGGCGGGGCCCGAACTCGGCCTGCCCGAAGGGCCGGCGCCCTCGGCGGGGCCGTCCGAGCCCTGGGCCGCCCACAGGGCCAGCGGGACCAGGATCAGGCCGCTCGCGGTCAGTGCGGCCAGCGCGATGTTGCGGCGGCCCGGCGCGCGCCGGGGTGCTTTGTGTGTCGCCGGGCGGGAGTCGGCCGGCGACTGGCCGCGCGGCGACACTCGTGGGGGCCGACTGGGCGGGAGGGGGGCGTTGGCCGGGAGGGGAGGGATCGCTTGGGTGCCGGGGCCGCCGGGCGCGTCGTCCGTCACCTCCACGATCGCGACGGCGCGTCCCGGACGGGAGGCGAGATAGGCCTCGGCGCCCCAGCCGAGTACGGACTCGGCCAGTGGCAGGGCGAGTTCGCCGTTGAAGTGGTTCAACTGCTCGGCGGTGTTGAGGCAGTGGCGGCAGCGGCCCATGTGCCGGCGCAGATCGGGGTCGAGGTCGTCACCGCCGCGCCGCAGCGACACGTCCAGCATGCGGTGGTACTGGCGGCACTCCTCCTCGGGGGCCAGTTCGCGGTGGATCTCCAGGCAGCCCTCGCGCAGGCGTTCACGGGCCCGCTGCAGCTCGACGATGGCGGCATCCTCACGGATACCCAACAGAGCTGCGGGCAGGGCCAGTTGCTCGGCCTCGACCTCGGCGTGCCAGAGCAGGCAGCGGGCGGGCTCCGGAAGCCGCTGGAACGCGCGGGACAGCAGTCGCCTGCCCTCCGGCGGAAGGAGCCGGGCCACGACCCCCGCCTCACCGTCCGGACCGGCCAGGAGTTCGGGGTGGAGCGATTCCCGCCGCTGGTCCGCTAGCCATTCGGCGGTCATACGGCGCACGGTGACCAGCAACTGCGGCCGCCAGGCGGCCGTCGGTCCGGTCTGCCGCAGGGATTCGCCGAACAACCGGGTGAATGCGGCCGTGGTGAGCATTCCGGCGGGACGCACGCCGTTGGTGCACAGCCGCGCGTAGCCGAAGACTGCTTCCCAGTGGCGGTCGAGGAGTTCTCCGACGGGGTGGTGCGCGGGCGTGTTCCCCGAGCTCTTCTTCAGTTCGGCCGCCAGTCGCTCATCCGATATCTCGAACAAGCGAGCGGATTCCGGGGACTGAGACAGGGCGGGGTCGTTCACGTCCGCTTTCCTCCCAAAGGCAACGCATGAATGAGTCCATACCAATGGGCAGGCAGCCCGCCCGGTCAGGCGAGGGGCTGCCCATGGGGACCGTGTCGTCGCGAGCACCCACTTCGACGGCTCTCCGGAAGCGGGGCGGGCGGCCACACCGTGCACGCGCAGAAGGAAGTAAATATTGTCTGCACGCCAACAAGGCACACCTTTGCACAGCGGACCTTGCCGAAACAAGCCATCCCCTCGTTTTCCCGATTCCGCCGGGCGCGAGGGAGATTGACGAAACGTCAATAGAAGCTCGCGTAAAAAGAAATCAGAAATCCTCCGGCCTTCCGCCGGGGGCCGTGCGCCACGCCCACCTCCCTGCGGGCCCCCGGCGGAATGGGCACTCACCAGGCCACTGACGGCACGGCATACCCATGCGATGCCCACTATTGGGAGCGCTCCCAATATCCGTCGACCGCCTCTTGCGACGGCGGCACCGGATTCACCGGTCTCCGGTGGCCGCTCATGTGCGCATTACTTTTGCCCGATGAGAGATTGGGCGTGGCGAACGGATCGGGCCAGTGGATCAGTGACCGCTGATCGCCCGGGGCGTGTACGGCTGCTCCAGTTCCCCGACCTCCTTCTCGGTGAGTTCCACGTCGAGGGCGGCCACCGCGTCGTCGACGTGACCCGCCCTGGTGGCGCCGATGACGGGAGCGGTCACGGTGCTGCCGCGCAACAGCCAGGCGAGGGCGATCCGGGCGCGCGGGACATCGCGCTCGGCGGCGATCCGGCCGACGGCGTCGACGATGTCCCGGTCACCCTCCTGGTAGAGCTTCCTGCCGAACTCGTCGGTCCTGCTGCGCTCGGTGGTGACGTCCCAGGCGCGGGTGAGACGGCCACGCGCGAGCGGGCTCCAGGGCAGCACGCCGACGCCCTGGTCCGCGCAGAGCGGCAGCATCTCGCGCTCCTCCTCGCGATAGAGGAGGTTGTAGTGGTTCTGCATGGACACGAACCGGGTCCAGCCGTGCAGCAGCGCCGTGTACTGCGCCTTGGAGAACTCCCAGGCGTACATCGAACTCGCCCCGATGTAGCGGGCCTTGCCCGCCTTCACGACGTCGTGCAGGGCCTCCATCGTCTCCTCGACGGGCGTGGCGGGGTCGAAGCGGTGGATCTGGTAGAGGTCCACGTAGTCGGTGCCCAGTCTGCGCAGGCTGTTGTCGATCTCCGTCATGACGGCCTTGCGGGACAGGCCGCGCGCGTTGGGGCCGTCGTGCATCGCGCCGTTGACCTTGGTGGCGATGACGATCTCGTCGCGGCGGGCGAACTCCGCCAGCGCGCGGCCGACGATCTCCTCGCTGGTGCCGTCGGAGTAGACGTTCGCCGTGTCGAAGAAGGTGATGCCGGCCTCCAGTGCCCGGCGGATCAGGGGGCGGGACGCCTCGTCGTCGAGGGTCCACTCGTGGGTCCCCCGGCCGGGCACCCCGAAGCTCATGCAGCCGAGGCAGATCCGGGACACGTCCAGGCCCGTCGAACCGAGCTTCACGTACTGCATGCGCACTCCTGCGTTTCGTGGGGGTGGAGCCGGTCCTGCCTCCGCGTCCGTGTGAGCCGGCGGCAAGGGCTCCGGAATGCCATTTCCCGATCGCGGTTCGCTTAGTCGCACAGCCACCGCGGATCGGCCGCATGGACGCAGCGACTCGCGCTCCGCGCAAATACCGGCGACCCCGCGCCCCCGGTCCACGAGGTCCCGTCCGGAACACGCCCGACCACGCCGGAACGGACCGGACCGTGTACGGACCGGCGGAGGGATCGCCGGAGAGCCCGGCCCACGGACCGGCGTGCAGACCGCCGGACGGCCCCGCGCACGGACCGCTGTAGGGACCGCCGAACGGACCCGCGCACGGATCGCCGTAGCGACAGGCCCGTGTCAGACCGGCGTACGGGCTGCCGGACGGACCGGTGGCGGATCGGCGTACGGATCACCGGACGCGAGCCGGCCGTAGGTCGGCGTACGGATCACCGGCCGCAAGCCGGCCGCAGGTCGACGTACGGACCGACGGCGGGTCGTCGCCGGCGGCCCGTACGCCGGGGTCAGATCGCGGCGGCCGCCGCCCGTCCCGCCTGTCGCCCGGAGAACAGGCAGCCACCCAGGAACGTGCCTTCCAGCGACCGGTATCCGTGCACTCCCCCGCCGCCGAATCCCGCGACCTCACCGGCCGCGTAGAGACCGGGGATCGCGGTGCCGGTGGCGTCCAGGACGCGGCCCGAGAGGTCCGTCTGCAGACCGCCCAGGGTCTTGCGGGTGAGGATGTTGAGCCGGACGGCGATCAGCGGTCCGGCGCCGGCGTCCAGGATCTTGTGGATCGGCGCGGTGCGGCTGAGCGAGTCCCCGGTGTAGGCGAGCGCGTTGCGGATCCCCATGACCTGGACGTCCTTGGTGTACGGGTTGTCGATCTCCCGGTCGCGGGCGTCGATCTGCCGCTTGAGGTCCGCGAGATCGATCAGTCCGTCGCCGGTCAGCTTGTTCATGCCGGTGACCAGTTCGGAGAGCGTGGAGGCGACGACGAAGTCGACCCCGTTCTTCTTGAACTTCTCGATCGGCTCGGGGGTCTGCCAGATGCGCGAGAGCAGCATCCAGACGTCCTTGTTGGTGAGGTCCGGGTTCTGCTCCGAGCCGGAGAGCGCGAACTCCTTGGCGATGATCTTCTGGGTCGTCACGAACCAGGAGTAGTCGTAGCCCGTGTCGGTGATCGACTTGAGCGTGTGGAGGGTGTCGTATCCGGGGAGATCGGGGGCGGAGAAGCGCTTGCCGGTGGCGTCGAACCACATCGACGAAGGTCCCGGCAGGATGCGGATGCCGTGGTTGGCCCAGATCGGGTCGTAGTTCCTGAGTCCCTCCGTGTAGTGCCACATCCGGTCGGGGTTGACGATGCGCCCGCCCGCCGCCTCGGTGATCCCGAGCATCCGGCCGTCCACATGGGCCGGCACACCGGTGACCATGAACTTGGGCGGGGTGCCGAGCCGGGCCGGCCAGTTCTGCCGCACGAGGTCGTGGTTGGCGCCGATGCCTCCCGAGGTGACGATCACGACCGGCGCGCGGAGTTCGAAGTCTCCGACCACCGTGCGCGAACTGGCCTTGCCGCGCGCCGCGGTGCTCGGTTCGAGGACCGCGCCCCGGACGCCCGTCACGGCGCCGCCGGTGCGCACGATCTCGTCCACGCGGTGCCGGAACCTGAAGGTCACCTTCCCGTCCGCGACCGCGGCCCGCACCCGCTTCTCGAACGGCTCGACCACGGCCGGGCCGGTTCCCCAGGTGACATGGAAGCGGGGTACCGAGTTCCCGTGCCCGTCCGCGAGCCCGCCACCGCGCTCGGCCCAGCCCACGATCGGGAACCACCGCACGCCCAGCCCGTACAGCCAGGACCGCTTCTCCCCCGCGGCGAAGTCCACGTACGCCTCGGCCCACTTGCGGGCCCAGTGGTCCTGGCCGGCCGGGTCCCCGACGCCGCGGTCGAAACCGGCCGCTCCCAGCCAGTCCTGCCAGGCCAGCTCCCGGGAGTCCTTGATGCCCATCAGACGCTGTTCGTCGGAGTCGACCAGGAAGAGACCCCCGAAGGACCAGAAAGCCTGTCCGCCCAGGTTGGTCTCGGGTTCCTGGTCGAGCAGCAGTACCTTGCGCCCCGCGGCGGCCAGTTCGGCCGTCGCCACCAGACCGGCGAGCCCGCCGCCGACGACGATCGCGTCCGCGTCCGACGACCCGGCCGCGAAGGCGGGTGCCGCGTGCGCCGCGAGGGCGGCACCGGCCAGGACACCGCCCGCCGCCGTCAGGGCCCGGCGTCTGCTGATCACGGTGGGGGACACTGAATTCTCCATGGGCTGCCTTCCGTAGGAGGTACGTGAGGTGCGGGAGACGCCGCTGGTGTTGCTGCGACACCCGTGTTGTTACCGTCGGTAAGACCCCGGAAACACCACGGCGGCCCCGGTGTTGGACCAGAAGCCGCGACGGTTCACCACTCCACGCGCCTCGCGGAGATCACCCTTGCCTTGCCCGTCCCGGAGAGCGGGCGGATCATGGAAACGGCAGTGGAGAGTGAGCACAGTGACGACCGAGAAGAGCGAGACCCGGACCGGGGCGGGGCCCGTCCCCTCCGGGGCGGTGGCGCACGGCCTGGAGCGGCGCGGTGCCTCGGGGGCGGAGGGTCCCGCCGGGGCGGGCGTGCGCTTCTCCGTCCTCGACCGCTCCCGCACCCGTGAGGGGCACGACGCCGCCGAGGCGCTGCGCGACACCGTGCGCCTGGCCCAGGAGCTCGAGCGGCTCGGCTACCACCGGTTCTGGGTCTCGGAGCATCACGGCGTGCCCGGCGTCGCCGGGTCCGCCCCGACGGTGCTGGCCGCCGCGGTCGCCGCCGCCACCCGCACCATCCGCGTCGGCACCGGCGGGGTGATGCTGCCGAATCACCAACCCCTGGTCGTGGCCGAACAGTTCGGTGTCCTGGAGGCCCTCTTCCCCGGCCGGATCGACATGGGTCTCGGCCGCTCCGTCGGGTTCACGGCCGGGGTGCGCAGGGCGCTGGGGCGGGACAAGGACGCCGCCGAGTCGGCCGATTTCGCGGCCCAGCTCGACGAGCTGCTGGGCTGGTTCCGCGGCACGTCCCCGACCGGGGTGCACGCGCGCCCCACGGAGGGCCTGACGGTGCCACCCTTCGTGCTCGCCCTGGGCGAGGGCGCGGACATCGCGGCACGGGCGGGCCTCCCGCTGGTCATCGGCGACCTCAGGAACCGGGACAGGTTGCGGCGCGGGATCGATCGCTACCGTGCGGCGTTCCGTCCCTCCGACTGGGCGCGCGAGCCGTACGTCGTCGTCTCCGGCACGGTCGCGGTCGCGGCGACGTCGCAGGACGCGCACCGGCTGCTGATCCCGGAGGCCTGGTCGATGGCACACTCCCGCACGCACGGCACCTTCCCGCCGCTGCCGCCCGCCGGGCGCGTCGAGGGCCTGGTGATGACCGGCAAGGAGCGGGACCTCTACGAGTCCGGGCTCACCGGTCAGCTCGCGGGAACCGAGGAGCAGGTGGCCGAGGAGCTGGCGGCGGTGATCAGGGAGACGGGCGCGCAGGAGGTGCTCGTCACGACGAGCACCTACGACCGGCAGGCCCTGCTGGACTCCTTCCGCGGGCTCGCCCGCGTCGCGGGACTCACCCCGGCCTAGAATGGTGTGGTTTGCCCCCTGTCCGTTCACCTCGGTCCCTTCACCTCTCTCCGTTCACCCTGTCCGTTCACCACTCCCCGTTCGCCCCCAGGTCGCAGACCGTCTCAGGAGTCCCGTCGATGTCCGATCCGCACGGCCCCCACGATCCGTACGTCCGTGTGCGCAACGCCCGTGAGCACAACCTGCGCGGTGTGGACGTCGACATTCCGCGGGACGTCCTCGCCGTCTTCACCGGCGTCTCGGGTTCCGGCAAGTCCTCGCTGGCGTTCGGGACGATCTACGCGGAGGCCCAGCGGCGCTACTTCGAGTCGGTCGCGCCGTACGCGCGGCGGCTGATCCACCAGGTCGGGGCGCCGAAGGTCGGGGACATCACCGGGCTGCCCCCCGCGGTCTCGCTCCAGCAGCGCCGTTCGGCGCCCACCTCGCGCTCGTCCGTCGGCACGGTCACCCACCTCTCCAACTCCCTGCGGATGCTGTTCTCCCGCGCCGGGGACTATCCGGCCGGCGCCGAACGCCTCGACTCGGACGCCTTCTCGCCGAACACGGCGGCCGGAGCCTGCCCGGAGTGCCACGGGCTCGGCCGGGTCCACGGCACGAGCGAGGAGTCGCTGGTACCGGATCCCACGCTGTCGATCCGCGAGGGCGCGATCGCCGCGTGGCCCGGCGCCTGGCAGGGCAAGAACCTGCGCGACGTACTCGACGCACTGGGTCACGACGTGGACCGTCCGTGGCGCGAGCTGCCCGCCGGCGAGCGGGAATGGATCCTGTTCACGGACGAGCAGCCGGTCGTCACCGTGCATCCGGTGCGGGATGCCGAGCGCATCCAACGCCCCTATCAGGGCACGTACATGAGTGCCCGGCGCTATGTCATGAAGACCTTCTCCGACTCGAAGAGCGCGACGCTGCGGGCCAGGGCCGAGCGGTTCCTCAGCAGCGCCCCGTGCCCGGTGTGCGGTGGCGGCCGGCTGCGCCCCGAGGCGCTCGCGGTGACCTTCGCCGGGCGGACGATCGCCGAGCTGGCCGCGCTGCCGCTGACCGAGCTGGCGGGAACGCTGCGCCCGGAGGGGGAGACGGCCCGGGTGCTCACCGACGACCTCAGGTCGCGCATCGCCCCCGTCGCCGAACTCGGTCTCGGATATCTCAGCCTCGACCGCGCCACCCCCACCCTCTCCGCGGGAGAACTGCAACGGCTGCGGCTGGCCACGCAGTTGCGGTCCGGCCTGTTCGGTGTCGTCTACGTCCTCGACGAGCCGTCCGCCGGTCTGCACCCGGCCGACACGGAGGCCCTGCTCACGGTCCTGGAGCGGCTGAAGTCGGCGGGCAACTCGGTGTTCGTGGTGGAGCACCACCTCGACGTCGTGCGCGCCGCGGACTGGCTCGTCGACGTCGGTCCGCGGGCCGGTGAGCACGGCGGCCGGGTGCTGCACAGCGGTCCGGTGGCGGAGCTCGCCGGGGTCGAGGAGTCGGCCACGGCCCGCTTCCTGTTCGGCCACTCGCCCGCGCCGGAGCGTGAAGTCCGCACCCCGCACGGCCAGTTGAAGGTGGGGCCGGTGCACCGGCACAACCTGCGGGGGGTGACCGCCGAGATCCCGCTCGGTGTGTTCACCGCCGTCACGGGCGTGTCCGGTTCCGGCAAGTCCACGCTCATCGGCGAGGTGACGGAGGAGCTGGAGGGGGTCGGACGGCTCGTCTCGGTCGACCAGCGGCCCATCGGGCGCACCCCGCGCTCCAATCTGGCCACGTACACGGGCCTCTTCGACGTCGTACGCAAGGTGTTCGCCGGGACCGAGGCGGCGCGCGAGCGGAACTACGGGGTCGGGCGCTTCTCCTTCAACGTCACCGGCGGTCGTTGTGAGACCTGCCAGGGCGAGGGGTTCGTGAGTGTCGAACTGCTCTTCCTGCCGAGCACGTACGCGCCGTGCCCGGACTGCGGCGGGGCGCGCTACAACCCCGAGACGCTCGAAGTGACCCACCGCGGACGGAACATCGCGCAGGTGCTGGACATGACGGTGGAGACCGCGACGGAGTTCTTCGACGGCACCCCGGCCGTGGTCCGCAGCCTCACCACGCTCCTCGACGTGGGGCTCGGCTATCTGCGGCTCGGCCAGCCCGCCACGGAGCTGTCCGGCGGCGAGGCCCAGCGCATCAAACTGGCCGGCGAGTTGCAGCGGGTCCGCCGGGGGCACACGCTCTACGTCCTCGACGAACCGACGGCCGGGCTGCATCCGGCCGATGTCGAGGTGCTGATGCGCCAGTTGCACGAACTGGTCGACGCGGGGCACACCGTCGTGGTCGTCGAGCACACCATGGCGGTGGTCGCGGGCGCGGACTGGGTGATCGACCTGGGGCCGGGCGGCGGGGAGGCCGGCGGCCGGATCGTGGCGGTGGGGCCGCCCGCCGAGGTCGCGAGGGCGGCGGGGAGCACGACGGCTCCCTATCTCGCCCGCGCGCTCGCCGCCCCGTCCGGGCGCGGAGGACACCACCTGGGCCGCCCCGGTCAGAGTCAGTAGGGCTTCGACCGACCGCTTTCATCGGATGAGTGGTCGCGCTTTACGCGGATAAGCCCCCCTTTCTGACCCGAGTCCTCGCTGATAGATAGGAGCAATGGCACACGCACCCGTTGACGCGGCAAAGTCGTGGCTCATATTTTATGAATTAATCTTGCGCGCCTCCCGCTGAAGGGACCCTGTGCCGTGCCTTCTTCCTCCCGTCGTGACTTCCTTCGCCTCACCGGGGCCGCCGGTGGCGGTCTCGCGGTCTTCGGCGGCCTGCCGCCGTTCGCCGCGCACGCCGCTCCCGAGCGCCCGGACCGGGTGACGCTCGTTCCGGAAGCCGAGGCGACCACCCTCTGGTATCGCACACCCGCCGCCGAGTCACGCATCATCCAGGAGGCCCTGCCCCTGGGCAACGGCCGGCTGGGCGCCCTGATCGGCTGTGACCCGGCGGACGACTTCCTCTACCTCACCGACGGCTCGTTCTGGACCGGCGGACGCAACGACACTCCCACCGAAGACGGCCAACTCCCCTATGGACCGGACGACTTCGGCAGCTTCGGCCTGCTGGCCAAGCTTCGCGTCACGCTGCCGGACTACACGGCCGGGACGATCAGCGACTACAGACGCAGCCTCGACCTGAGCAACGGTGTCGTGTCCGCGACCTACCGGCACCAGGGCGTCCCCTTCCGCCGGGAGGCCTACGCCAGCCATCCGGACGATGTCGTCGTCATCAGACTCACCGGAGGCGGCACCCACACCGGCACCGTCTCCCTGGAAGGCACCCACGACGAGTCCACCTCGTACGGCGACCGCCGACTCTCGTTCGCCGGCACCCTCAAGAACGGCCTGCGGTACGCGGCTTCGGTGAGCGCGGTCAGCACCACGGGCACGATCCGCGCGGACGGCGACAAGCTGTCCTTCTCCGGGTGCCGTGAGCTTCTGATCGTCGTGTGCGCGGGCACCGACTACTCACCCGACGCCGGCAAGGACTTCCGCGAGCCGGCCACCGACCCGCTCGCCGTGGCCCGCGCCAAGGTCTCCGCCGCGGCGAAGGTCCCCGGCACCACCCTGCTCGCCACGCACGTGGCCGACTACCGGCGCCTCTACGACCGCTTCTCCCTCGACCTGGGCACATCCTCCGTGGTGCAACGGTCGTTGGACTCCTGGTCACGCATCGCCGTCAGACACACCGACGCCTCCACCCCGGACCCGGAACTGGAGGCGACCTACGTCCAGTACGGCCGCTACCTGACCATCACCGGTTCCAGGGACTGGCTGCCCATGAACCTCCAGGGTCTGTGGATCCACAACAACAACCCGGACTGGTACGCCGATTACCACACGGACATCAACATCCAGATGAACTACTGGCTGGCCGACCCGGCCGGGCTGGGCGAGAACGCCCAGGCCCTCGCCCGGTACTGCCGGTCCCAACTGCCCGTCTGGACGGACGTCACCCACCGGCTCTACAACAACCCCGACAACCGATTCCGCAACAGCACCGGGAAGATCGCGGGCTGGGCCATCGCCTTCTCGACCAACGTCCACGGCGGCAGCGGCTGGGCCTGGCATCCCTCCGGCAACGCCTGGCTCTGCAACTCGCTGTGGCGCCACTACGAGTACACCCAGGACCGCGCGTACCTGGAGACCATCTACCCCGTGCTCAAGGGAGCCGCGGAGTTCTGGAAGTCACGGCTCCTCACGACCACGGTCACCGACCCGGACGGTTCCTCGCGCGAGGTCCTCGTCGACGACACCGCCTGGTCGCCGGAGCACGGACCGGACGGCAAGGGCAACACGTACGCGCAGGAACTGGCGTGGGAACTCTTCGGCGAGTTCACGACCGCGGCCCGCGTCCTGGACCGCGACGGGCAGCTCGCCTCAGAACTCGACGGGATGCGGGCCAAGCTCTACCTCCCCCGGGTCAGCCCGAAGAGCGGCTGGCTCGAGGAGTGGATGAGCCCGGACAACCTCGGTGAGACCACACACCGCCATCTGTCGCCCCTCATCGGGTTCTACCCCGGCGACCGGATCTCCGCCGACACCAGCCCTCCCGAACTCATCGACGGCGTACGCAAGCTGCTCACCGCGCGCGGCATGGACAGCTTCGGCTGGGCCTGCGCCTGGCGGTCGCTGTGCTGGTCGCGGCTGAAGGACGCCGAAAAGGCGTACCAGCTCTATCTCACCGTCCTGCGGCCGTCGATGAACAACGGCAACGGCACCTCGGCCAACTGGTTCGACATGTACAGCCAGGGCAGCTACACGATCTTCCAGATCGACGCGAACCTCGGTGGCCCCACCGCGGCCCTGGAAATGATCCTCTACTCACGGCCGGGAGTCGTCGAACTGCTGCCGGCGTTGCCGCAGGCCTGGTCGAAGAAGGGTTCCGTCAGCGGAATCGGCGCCCGGGGCGGCTTCGAGGTGGACTTCTCCTGGCGGAACGGCAAGGCGACCACGGCCACGATCCGCAGCGTCGGCGGCACACGCACCGAACTGCGCGCCGGCGGGTTCCGTCGGCAGATCGCCCTCGAACCCGGGAAGTCCGTGACCGTACACATCCCCTGACCCATCCCGTGAACAACCGGGGCACCGAGCGCGAGGGTCCCCGGTCGTCAGGGTTGCGCCCGGCGCGGTGGCGGCGGCCGTCCGGCGAGGCCGTACGCTCCCGGGTGCCTGTCGGAGCGTACGCCCTGGTCCGTGACGGTTCGTCAGAGGTGGAGGAGGGTCGGCGCGAGGGCCTCCCGGGGACCCGGGTCTCCCTGCGCCGCGCGGGCCAGGTCACGTCGGTCGGCATGACTGCCCGGCGTGAGCGCGGGCCGCACCTCGACGTCGGCGACGAGCCCGCGCGCCGAGACCACCCGCCACAGCGAGGCGAGCAGGGAGTCGTCCCCGACGAAGGCGGGCGCGGTGCTCGCCGTCCCCCGGGCGAACCGGTAGTGCAGACGCACCGGCTGGACCGGCACCCCGGCGTCCAGCGCGGCCTGGAAGACGGCCCGCCGGAAGTGCCCCTGTGCCCGGCCGCACCAGGTGCTGCCCTCGGGGAAGGCCACGACGGCGGCACCGTCGCGCAGCAGCCCGGCGATGTGCGCGACCGTGCCCGGCAGGGCGCGCAGCCGGTCGCGTTCGATGAACAGGACCCCACCGCGCGCGGCCAGGGGACCCGCGACCGGCCACTGCCGGATCTCGGACTTGGCGAGCATCCTGGCCGGCCGGACGGCGGCGAGCAGGGGGATGTCCAGCCACGAGATGTGGTTGGCGACCATCAGCAGACCGCCGCTGGGTGCGGCGGCGCCGGTGATCCGGACCCGGACGCCCGCCGCCCTGGCGACCCCGCGGGCCCAGGTCCGCACCACGCGGGACGGGATCCGTCCGCCGACCGGGCAGAACGCGACGCCGACGACGAGCAGGGCGACGACCGCGGTGAGCCGCAGCACGGCCCGTGGTACGGCCGCGACGGATCCCGTGCGTTCCACGCAGGTCCCCGGGGTGCAGGGCGCACTGGGCAGCCAGACGCTCCGTACCCCGGCGTCGGTGAGCGTCATCAGGCCGGTACGAGCGAGAGGAAGTGCCGCAGATAGCGCGGGTCGACCCGCCGCATCGACAGCAGCACGTACAGGTCGGCGACCCGGAAGTCCGGGTCGTGCGCGGGTTCGGCGCAGACCCAGGCGCCGAGCCGGAGATAGCCCCGCAGCAGCGGGGGCAGCTCGGTGCGCGACGGGCGGGCGACGCCCTCGGCGGACCAGGGCAGCCGGGGCCGTACCCGGTATTCCTCGGGTGCGAGGTACTTGGCCCGCGCCCGGTCCCAGGTGCCCGCCGCGAGCGCGCCGCCGTCGGCGAGCGGGATCGAGCAGCAGCCCGCTAGCCACTCGTGGCCGCCGTCGACCATGTACCGGGCGATGCCGGCCCAGATGAGGCCGATGACCGCGCCGTCGCGGTGGTCCGGGTGCACACAGGAGCGGCCGACCTCGACGAGTCCGGGGCGGATCGCGTCGAGCGGGCCGAGGTCGAACTCGCTCTCCGAGTAGAGGCGGCCGGCGACGGCGGCCCGGTCCGGCGGCAGCAGCCGGTAGGTGCCGACGACCTGGTCCGTCTGCGTGTCGCGGACCAGCAGGTGGTCGCAGTAGGCGTCGAAGGAGTCGATGTCGAGGCCCGGCTGCGGAGTGGTCAGCAGGGCGCCCATCTCGCCCGCGAAGACGTCGTGGCGCAGCCGCTGGGCGGCCCGGACGTCCTCCTCGGAGCGAGCGAGGGAGACGGTGTAGCGGGTGGGGGCCAGCGGCTGCGGGGGGCTGTCGAGGGTGGAAACGCCGGTCATGGCACTCTCCTGGTCACGGGCCGGTTCGGCGGTGCGGCGGCGGGCCGTTTCGGTGCGGTCCGCGCGCTCCTGTTCTTCCGATACCGGTTGGCGTGCGCGTGACCTGTGCCAGGAGCCGGGATGTGGGGATGTTGAATGCCAGGGGCTGCCCCCGGGTGCGAGACGGGGCCGGGGATGAGCACCACTCCCGGCCCCGCCCGTCCGCACCGTTACGGCGAACGCTCTGTGAACAAGTGGCCTCGGTGTCAGCGCCGTCCGGTCTTGCGGGTGGCCCGCAGCCACTCCTTGTTCATGCTGGTGATGGAGACCAGCGGGATGCCCTTCGGGCAGGCGGTGGCGCACTCCCCGGCGAGGGTGCAACCGCCGAACCCCTCCTCGTCCATCTGCGCCACCATGTCGAGCACCCGTGTCTCGCGTTCGGGGGCGCCCTGCGGCAGGACGTTCAGGTGGTTGATCTTCGCGGAGGTGAACAGCATCGCCGCACCGTTCGGGCAGGCCGCCACACACGCCCCGCAGCCGATGCACTCGGCGTGCTCGAAGGCGAAGTCGGCGTCCGGTTTCGGTACGGGTGTGGCGTGGGCCTCGGGCGCGGCGCCGGTGGGGGCGGTGACGTAGCCGCCGGCCTGGATGATCCGGTCGAAGGCGGACCGGTCGACCACGAGGTCCTTCACGACGGGGAAGGCGGCGGCGCGCCAGGGCTCGACGTCGATCGTGTCGCCGTCCCGGAAGGAGCGCATGTGCAGTTGGCAGGACGTGGTGCGCTCGGGTCCGTGCGCGTCACCGTTGATGACGAGCGAGCACGCGCCGCAGATGCCCTCGCGGCAGTCGTGGTCGAAGGCGACGGGGTCCTCGCCCTTGAGGATGAGCTCCTCGTTGAGGGTGTCGAGCATCTCCAGGAAGGACATGTCGGCCGAGATGTCGTCCACCTCGTACGTGGACATCGCTCCGTCGGCGTCGGCGTTCTGCTGGCGCCAGACGCGCAGGGTGAGCTTCATGCGTAGCTCCGCTGGGTGGGGTGGACGTACTCGAAGACGAGGTCTTCCTTGTGCAGGACGGGTGCGGCACCGGTGTCGGTGAACTCCCAGGCGGCCGCGTACGAGAACTCCTCGTCCCGCCGCTCCGCCTCGCCGTCCGGGGTCTGGGACTCCTCACGGAAGTGGCCGCCGCAGGACTCCGCCCGGTGCAGTGCGTCGAGGCACATGAGCTCGGCGAGCTCCAGGTAGTCGACGATGCGATTGGCCTTCTCCAGCGACTGGTTGAACTCCTCGCCCGTGCCGGGAACCTTGATGCGGCGCCAGAACTCCTCGCGGATCTGCGGGATGCGTTCCAGGGCCTTGCGCAGTCCCGTCTCGGTGCGGGCCATGCCGCAGAACTCCCACATGAGTTCGCCGAGTTCGCGGTGGAAGGAGTCGGGGGTGCGGTCGCCGTCGACGGCGAGGAGCAGCCGGAGCCGGTCCTCGGTCTCCGCCAGCACCTCCTGCACGGCGGGGTGTTCGTCGGTGACCTCCTCGTGGTGCGGGTTGCGGGCGAGGTAGTCGTTGATCGTGGACGGCAGGACGAAGTAGCCGTCGGCGAGGCCCTGCATCAGCGCCGAGGCGCCGAGGCGATTGGCTCCGTGGTCGGAGAAGTTGGCCTCACCGATCGCGAACAGGCCGGGGACGGTGGTCTGGAGGTCGTAGTCGACCCAGAGTCCGCCCATCGTGTAGTGCACGGCCGGGTAGATCCGCATCGGGACGGTGTAGGGGTCCTCGGCGGTGATCCGGGCGTACATGTCGAAGAGGTTGCCGTACTTCTCCTCGACCTTCGCCTTGCCCATGCGCCGGATGGCGTCGGCGAAGTCCAGGTAGACGCCCTGGCCGCCGGGGCCCACTCCCCTGCCCTCGTCGCAGACGTTCTTCGCGGCGCGGGAGGCGATGTCGCGGGGCACCAGGTTGCCGAAGGAGGGATAGATGCGCTCCAGGTAGTAGTCGCGCTCGTCCTCGGGGATCCCGTTCGGCGGGCGGGTGTCTCCGGCGGCCTTCGGGACCCAGATGCGGCCGTCGTTGCGGAGCGACTCGCTCATCAGTGTCAGCTTGGACTGGTGGTCGCCGGTGCGCGGGATGCAGGTGGGGTGGATCTGGGTGAAGCAGGGGTTGGCGAAGTAGGCGCCGCGCCGGTGGGCCCGCCAGATCGCGGTGGCGTTGGAGTTCATGGCGTTCGTCGAGAGGTAGAAGACGTTGCCGTATCCGCCGCTGGCCAGGACCACCGCGTCCGCGTAGTACGTGTCGACGCGGCCCGTGACCAGGTCGCGGGCCACGATGCCGCGTGCCCTGCCGTCGACCATGATCAGGTCGAGCATCTCGGTGCGCGGGTGCATCTCGACGGTGCCCGCGGCGATCTGGCGGGACAGTGCCTGGTACGCGCCGAGCAGCAGTTGCTGGCCGGTCTGGCCGCGGGCGTAGAAGGTGCGGGAGACCTGGACGCCGCCGAAGGAGCGGGTGTCGAGGAGGCCGCCGTACTCACGGGCGAAGGGCACGCCCTGGGCGACGCACTGGTCGATGATCTCGACGGAGATCTGCGCGAGCCGGTGGACGTTGGACTCCCGGGCCCTGAAGTCCCCGCCCTTGACGGTGTCGTAGAACAGCCGGTGGACGGAGTCGCCGTCGTTGCGGTAGTTCTTGGCCGCGTTGATGCCGCCCTGGGCGGCGATCGAGTGGGCCCGGCGGGGTGAGTCCTGGTAGCAGAACTGGACGACGTGGTAGCCCTGTTCGGCGAGCGTGGCGCCGGCGGCGCCGCCCGCGAGGCCGGTGCCGACGACGATCACCCGGTGCTTGCGGCGGTTGGCGGGGTTGACCAGCCTGGCCTCGAAGCGGCGGGTGTCCCAGCGCTCGTTGACCGGACCTTGCGGGGCTTTGCCGTCGGCGACCGGCTCACCGGTCGTGTAGTCGGCGTATGCGGACGATGGGGTCATGTTCAGCTCACCACTCCGGTCATCACGGCCACGGGTACGGCGATGAAGCCCGCGGTCAGCACCATCGCGAGGACGTTGGCGATGGTCTTGAGGGCGCGGTCGCGGGTGCGGCTGCCGGCGCCCAGGGTCTGTGCCGCGCTCCAGAAGCCGTGCCGGATGTGCAGGCCGAGCGCGAGCATGGCGACGATGTAGATCACGTCGCCGTACCAGGTCGAGAAGGTGTCGACGACGTTCTGGTAGGGGTGTCCGGGCTGGAAGCCGCCGGAGTGCACGGTGCCGGTCGTCAGGTCGAGGAGGTGCCAGACGATGAAGAGGCCGAGGATGATCCCGCCCCAGCGCATGGTGCGCGTGGCATAGCTCGACCGGGGCTTGCTGTGGACGTACCGGCTGGGGCGTGCCCTGATGTCGCGGCGGCTCAGCTGGTAGGCGGCGGTGGCGTGCGCGACGACGGCGACGACCAGGACCACGCGGATGATCCACAGGGCCCACTCGTAGTGCAGGAAGGGCTCGCCGATGGTGCGCAGCCAGTGCGCGTAGTGGTTGAAGTCGCCCGACCCGAAGAAGATCTTCAGGTTGCCGAGCATGTGGACGACCAGGTAGAGCAGCATGATCAGGCCGCTCACCGCCATCACGGACTTCTTCCCGAGAGAGCTGTCCCACACGGTGCGGGTCAAGGACGGTCGTCGGTCCGTCCGCGTTGCCAGTGCCATGACTGAGCACGCTAGGCGGCGGAGTGCCGATCGGTCCAAGACATGGTGTCGCTCGTTTCGATAGGGGTGGCCTATCGTGGTGGGGTGCAGTTCCAGCAGCTCCAGTACTTCGTGGCGGTCGCCGAGACCCGGCACTTCACCCGGGCCGCCGAGCTGGTCCATGTGGCCCAGCCGTCCCTCTCCCAGCAGATCAGGTCGCTGGAGCGGGAGTTGGGGGCGGATCTCTTCCTGCGGGCGCGCGGCAACATCACGCTGACCGACGCGGGCGAGGCGCTGCTGCCGCTGGCCCGCCGCATCCTCGCCGACGCGGACACGGCCCGGCACGAGGTGCAGGAGCTGGCCCAGCTGCGCAGCGGCCGGGTCCGTCTCGGCGCCACCCCGAGCGTGTGCACCGGGCTGCTGCCCGACGTGCTGCGCGCCTTCCACGACCGCTATCCCGGCATCCGGCTGCTGATCGAGGAGGGTGGCTCCCACGACCTCGTCCGGGAGCTGGCCCGCGGCGCCCTCGACCTCGCCCTGGTCGTGCTCCCGCTGCCGACTCCGTCCCCCGCGCTGACCACGGTGGAACTGCTGCGCGAGGATCTGGTGGTGGTGTCCTCGCCGGAGTCGCCCGCGCCCGGCGGGGGCCGTACGGTCCGGATCCCCGACCTGGAGGGCGCCCGCATGGTCATGTTCCGGCACGGCTACGACCTGCGGGAACTGACGGTGGCCGCCTGCCGCGCCGAGGGCTTCGAGCCGGACTTCGCGGTGGAGGGCGGCGAGATGGACGCCGTACTGGGTTTCGTCCGCTCGGGTCTCGGCCTGGCCGTCGTCCCGCGCATGGTCGCGACGCGGTCCGGGCGGGGCCTGCGGGTCACCCCGCTGGCCCCGCCCGGACTGCACCGGACGATCGCGCTCGCGCACCGCAGCGACGTGGCGCCGCCGCGGGCCGCCAGGGAACTGCAGCGGATGCTGCTGGAGCGCTGAGTCCGACGGGGGCGGCGGGTACGTCGCCGTGGTGGCCGGGGCCGGCGCCTGGTGGCCGGGGCCGCCGCCTGATGGCCGGGGCCGCCGCCTGATGGCCGGGGCCGCGCGTCGCGGTGGCCGGAGCTGTGTGCCTGCCGTCGGAAGCGGTCGCCTCCACCGTCACGGCCGCGCGCCCTGACCGCCCGGTCAGGGCGCCGTGGGCCGTGCGGGGTGGAGACAGGGGCGCAGGGTCAGCGCGTGGGGATGAAGCCGCCGTCGATCACGAAGTCGCTGCCCGTGACGTTGGGGGCGCGGTCACCGGCGAGGAAAAGCACCACTTCGGCGACCTCGGACGACCGGGAGAAGCGGCCGGTGACGGTGGCACCGGACACCTGGGCGATCACGTCGTCCGGCGTGATCCCGGCGGCGGCCGAGACGGTCTCGGCCACCCCCCCGCCGCCGAGCCACAGCTCGGTCTCCACCGGACCCGGGCTGACGGTGTTGACCCGGATGCCCTTCGGGCCGACCTCCTTCGACAGCGCCTTGGAGAAGGCGACCAGCGCCGCCTTGCCCGCGCTGTAGTCGATCACCAACGGGTCGGGCAGGGTGGCGTTGACCGACGCGACCGTCACCACGGAGCCGTGGCCGGCGGCCAGCATCACCGGCAGGGCGGCCCGGGTCACCCGTACGGCGGTCAGCAGGTTCAGGTCGACGGTGCGCTGCCAGTCCTCATCGGTGACCGAGAGGAAGCCGCCGGTGCGGGCCGGGGCGGCACCGACGTTGTTGACGAGGATGTCCACGCGCTCACCGGCCGCCGCGACCAGCTGTTCCGCGGCCCCGGGTTCGGCGAGGTCGACGGGCACCCAGGTGACCGAGCCCTCCTTGACCAGCGTGTCCAGCGCCTCCGTCGTGGTGCGCGACCCGGCGACGACCCTCGCGCCCGCCCCGGCCAGCGCTTGGACGACGGCCAGTCCGATGCCCTTGCTGGCACCGGTGACGATGGCGGTCCGGCCCTGAAGTTCCGTGCTCATCCTCTTCAACTCCTGTGCTGTGGCGCCCGGTTCAAGGGGCTTCCGATGTGCTGTGGGTATGTGGGTGGGCGGTTCTCGTGCCGGGACGGCTTGTGGGCCGCCCCGGGGTGGTCAGAGGTGGAAGGTGTCCCGGCCCGGGATCCCCCGGCAGGCCAGCCACCGCAGGGCGTGGTCGGCCACCGCGCGCCAGCCGTGGTCGACGACCAGGGAGTGGCCGCGGTCGGGGAACTGCTTGAGCTCGGTGACCGCCGACGAGTCGCCGTACAGCTTGTACGCCGAGCGGGTCACCACGTCCGGGACGGTGTGGTCGGCCTGGCCGGAGATCAGCAGCAGCGGTCCGCGGTCCGCGTTGCCGGTGGCCACCGCCGCCGGGGAGCGTCGCGCGAAGTTGGCGAACGCCGCCTGGAACAGCGGTCGTCCCGGCGAGGGGATGGTGAGGCGCTCGTACAGGTCGTCGGACTCGCTCCGCTCCAGCGCGTTGCCGAAGCCGTAGCGGAACTGCCCGGCGGTCAGGGAGACCGCGCGGCGCCGGTTGGCGGGGTTGCCCAGGACGGGGAAGCCCGCGCGCAGCTGCGCCGGGGGCAGCGCCTTGACGCCCCTGATCTGGGCTGGATCGATGGCGATCGCGGCCCGGCCCAGACCCGCGCCGAGCAGCTTCTGCGCGATCAGGCCCCCGAAGGAGTGCCCGACGAGCACCGGCGGACGGTCCAGGGCGCGGATGATTCCGGCGTAGTGCTCGGTGACCTCGTCGATGCCGAGTCCCGCGACGGCCTCGGGGTGACGCCGGGCCTCGGCGACCGTGGCGGCCTCACCGGGCCAGCCGGGGGCCAGCGGCGCGTATCCGTGCTCCTCGGCCAGGTCGGCCCAGGGCTGCCACGAGGTGGCGTGCAGCCAGAGGCCGTGGATGAGAACGACGGGGGTGCGCGAGTCGGGCATGGCCTTCTCCTGGACTCCTCGGGGCCGCCTCCGGGGGCGGCGCGACGGGTCCAGACTCCCCCGGCGGTCAGGGGCGCCGCATCGGTCGAATGACTGTGGTGACCGACTGACACCTGCGGTCACCCACCGACGAGCACGGTGACCGACGCACGTCCTGACCGGCCGACGAACACGGTGGCCGACGCACGTCCTGACCGGCCGACGAACATGGTGGCCGACCGATGTCGTGACCGGTCGACGAGTACCGAGGCCGGCCGACACCGTGACCGGCCGACGAACACGATGGCCGACCGGCACCACGACCGGCCGACGAGCACCGCGGCCGACCGACACCATGGCCGGCCGACGAACACCGTGGCCGGCAGGCGGTGGTGTCGGCCGGGAGCGGGTGTCCCGGCCGGGACTCATCCGGCCTCTGCGGAGTTCCCCGCCAGGGCATCCCGCAGCGAGGCCCGGGAGGAGATGCCGAGCTTGGGGAACACCCGGTAGAGGTGCGCTCCGACCGTGCGCGGCGAGAGGAAGAGCCGGGCGCCGATCTCCTTGTTGCTCAGTCCGCTCGCGGCGAGTTCGGCGATCTGCCGCTCCTGCGCGGTGAGCGCCGTGGCCGCGCCGTGCGCGCTCCGGCCCGTGGCGGCTCCGGCGGCGCGCAGTTCGGCCCGGGTCCGCCGGGCCCAGGGCGCCGCGCCGAGCCGGTCGAAGATCTCGGCCGCCTGTTCGAAACAGGTGCGGGCTGCCGCCCGCTCCCGGGCCCGGCGCAGCCACATGCCCTGGGCGAGCCGTACCCTGGCCAGCTCGAAGGGGAACTCCGCCCCGGCGGGGTGGGCCACCGCCCGCTCGAACGCCTCCCGTGCCCGCGTGTCGTCCTCGGTCATCGCCAGGGCGGCGGCGGTGAGGAAGGCGAGGCGCGGCGAGATCGCGGGCAGGCCCTGGTCGCGGGCGGCCACGGCGTGCGCGCGGGCCTGCGCGGTGCGGCCGGTGTGCACGGCCGACTCCACCAGGTCCAGCAGGGTGCGCAGGGCCTGCTGCGAGTAGGGCGTGAACGTGCCGGGCGCGGTGAGGCCGCCCGCATAGGCGTACGCCCCTTCGAAGTCGCCCGCGGTGAGGTGCGCGGCCGCGCCGATGGCCTCGGCGAGCTGGGTGAGGTAGCCGACACCGCGCGGCCGGGCCCACCGGTCGAGGCGGTTCAGCGCCGCCGTGGCACCCTCGGTGTCGCCCCGCCAGGCGGCGATCAGCCCGAGGAAGCCGTGGTACTGGTGCGCGAACAGGGCGTAGCCATGGGTGGCAGTGAGATCCAGGCCGCGCTTGCCGGTGCGCTCGGCGGCGTCCCATTCGCCGCTGTTGATCTGGTCGAGCATGACCAGCTGGAGCAGGGTCATCGCGTTGGTGACCGCCCCGCTGTCCGCCTCCCGGTCGGCGACCCGGCGCACCAGCGGACGCTGGTCGCCGAGCGCGTCGAGGTAGTACGCCGCGACCCCGAGCCGCATGACGTCCCACGGCTGTTCCTCGCCGAGCCGGGCGAACGCGTCCTGGACCCGTTCGCGCGCGCCCGCCCCGCGCCGGGCGAGATCACCGAACGCGTCACGGTAGAGCGAGGTGAGCGACGCGGCCGGGCCCGCGTCCACCAGGGCGTCGGTGACCGTCCAGAGGGTCGGATCGGCGGCGAACAGGCTGATGGCGAGCAGCAGGTTGAGCAGCCGGGTCCGGATCTCCGGGTCGCCGTCCGAGGGCAGTGACCCTAGCGCGGCGGCGACCCGGCGGTGCGCGGACCGGACGTCGCCGTCCCGGTAGAGCGCCGCGTACGCCGAGGTGATCACGGCGGTGGGCGACTGGTGGGCGCCGGCCAGCCGGTCGGAGACCTCCCGCAGTTCCTGTGCCTGGTCGAGGAGCGCGGACTGCGCCGCCACGAAGGCCGCGTCGCCGAGGCGGCGGGAGCGCGGTGCGGAGCCGGGGCTCAGTTCGGCGGCACGGGTCAGCAGCGCGACGGCGGACGCCGCCCCGCCCCGTGCCGTGGCGGAACGGGCGGCCCGCTCCAGGACGGCGGCGACGGCCTCGTCGGGGTCGACGGTGGCGGCCGCGAGATGGGCGGCGTGGCGTTCGACGTCCGCGTGGTGCAGCCGGGCCAGCTCCGCGTGGGCGGCACGCCGCTCGTTCGGGGTGGCGGACTGCAACAGCGCTGAGCGGACCAGCGGGTGCCGGAACACCGGGTCGCCGGTGGCGGCGTCCACGGTGAGCAGTCCGGCGGCCAGCGCGCCCTCGACCTCGCTGAGCCGGTAGCGGGTCCGGTCGGCCGGTGCCGGCGCCGCGCCGGTGCCGTCGAGGGCGCCTCGCAGGAGCTCGGTGCGCTCGGCGGCGGGGAGCGTCCTGATCCGGTCCCCGTAGAGCTGTTCGAGGCGCCGGGACAGGGGCAGCTCACGGGGCCCGGTGCCGTGGGCGGTGCCCTCGCGCAGGGCGCGCGGCAGCTCCAGCAGGGCGAGCGGGTTGCCCCGGGCCTGTTCGAGGACCTGGCGGCGGGCGCCCTCGGCGAGATCCGGGGCGTGCGAGTCGAGCAGCAGGGCGGCCGCGCGGGCGTCGAGGGCCGGGACCGCCAGTTCGGGAAGGCCTGCCGCGTCCCACGCCGAGGCGACGTCCGCCCGTACCCCGATGGCCATCCGAACCGCGTGCGCGGACAGCCGGCGGGCGATGAACCGGCCCACCTCGGCACTCTGCGGGTCGAACCAGTGGGCGTCGTCGACGACCACCAGCAGCGGCCTGTCGCCGGACACCAGCGCCAGCAGGTCGAGTACGGCGACGCCCAGCGCCATCACCGAGGGCGCCTCGCCCGTCGTACGCCCGAAGACGGTGTCGAAGGCCGCGCGGGTGACCCGGTCGAGGCCGGCGGCCTTCGGGAGCAGTGGATGCAGGATCTGGTGCAGCCCCGCGAACGGCAGTTCCGACTCCGCCTCCACGCCGGCCGCGCGGACGACCCGATGTCCGAGGGCGAGGGACCGTGCCGCGGCCGCGTCCAGCAGGACGCTCTTGCCGACGCCCGCCTCGCCCCGCAGCAGCAGGGCCCGCCCGTCGGGCGACGCGGCCAGCCCGGACAGCTCGGCGAGCTCCGTCTCCCGGCCGACGATCGGCTGCTCGTCCGCCATGCCCTACCTCCCGCTCGTGCCCCGGGCCGCTCGGTGGCCTCCTGCCCAGGAGACCACCCCCGTGCGAGGCCTCAGCCGGCGGCGTCGACGAGGGCCAGCTCGTGCAGGCGCTCCGGCGGCCCCGGCCGTGCGTAGTACCAGCCCTGGGCGGTGTCACAGCCCAGTATCCGCAGCTGTTCGGCCTGTGCGCCCGTTTCGACGCCCTCGACCGTGACCGCGAGGTCGAGGCTGTGGGCGAGCGAGACGATGCCCTCGACGATCTTGAGGTCGACCGGATCCGCCGGGAACTGCTGCATGCCCTGGGTGAACGAACGGTCCAGCTTGAGGATGCTCACGGGCAGCCGGCGCAGGTTGGCGAGGTTCGAGTAGCCGGTGCCGAAGTCGTCGAGGGCGATGTCCACGCCCATCTCGGCGAGCCGGCGCAGCGGCTTGAGGAGGTCGTCGTCGGCGCCGATCAGCGCGGACTCGGTGACCTCCAGGCACAGCGCGCCGGCGTCGAGCCCCTCGCGCTCCAGGATGTCCACGGTGTCCTGGACCAGACCCGGATGGGTCAGCTGGCACGGCGACAGGTTGACGTTGATCCGCAACGGGGCGGGCCCGGCATGCCGTTCCTGCCACTGGCGGGCCTGCCGGACCGACTGTTCCAGGACCCACCGGCCGAGCGGCACGATCAGCCCGGTGTGCTCGGCGAGCGGGATGAACTGGTCGGGTCCGAGCACGCCGTGCTGCGGATGCAGCCAGCGCACCAGCGCCTCCGCGCCGTGCACGCTGCCGTCGCCGAGGTGCACCAGCGGCTGGTACTCGATGAAGAACTCGCCCCGGTCGAGGGCCGCCGGAAGCGCCGTGGTGAGACCGTGCCGGGTGATCGCGCGGGCGTCGGCCTCGGGGTCGGCGAGCTCGAAGCGGTTGCCGCCCGCGGACTTGGCGCGGTACATCGTGATGTCGGCGCTGCGCAGCACCTCAGCCGGGCCGCGTTCGCCCGCGGGTCCCTCGACGATGCCGATGCTCCCGCGCACGGCCAACTCGCGGCCGTCGATGCTGATCGGGGTGACCAGGGCGTTCATGATGCGCCCGGCGAGTTCGTCGACCTCGCGCTCGGTGTCGGGGCCGGTGGTGAGGGCCACGAACTCGTCGCCGCCGAGCCGTGCGACCATCTCGCCCGGTGCGGTCGCGCAGGACTGCAGCCGGTCGGCGACCTCCACGAGCAGCCGGTCCCCGGCCGCGTGACCGAGGCTGTCGTTGATGGTCTTGAAGCCGTCGAGGTCGAGGTAGCACAGGCCGAACCGCTGGTCGTCGCCCGCGGACAGCGCCTTCTCCAGGCGCTCGAAGAACAGGGTCCGGTTGGGCAGTCCGGTGAGCGCGTCGTGCGTGGCCTCGTAGCGCAGCCGCAGGTTGAGCAGCCGGCGCTCGGTGGTGTCCTCCATGAGGGCGAGCTGGTACTGCGGTTCGCCGTCCGCGTCGCGCAGCAGGGACACCGTCAAGTTGGTCCACAGGGCCGTACCGTCGGGCCGGTAGAAGGCCTTTTCGACGTGGTAGTGCTCGCGCTCGCCGTTGACCAACTCCTCGTAGAGTTTCCAGACTTGGGGCGCGTCGTCGGGGTGCGTCCACTCGGGGACCCGACGGCCGCGCATCGTCTGCTCGGAGCCGCCGAACATCCGCAGGAGGGCTCCGTTGGCCTGGAGGATGTTGCCTTCGAGGTCGGCGATGGCGATCCCTATGGCCGCGCCCTCGAACACCGCGCGGAAGCGGGCCTCACTGGCGTGCAGTGCCTCCGCCACCGTGCTGCGCGCGTTCAACGCGGCCTGGTAGATGGCCTCTTGCTCGCTGAGCGTCCGCTCCCGCAGCGCCCGCGCGAATCCGGCGGCCATGGCGTGCTGCAGGCGCGCCGAGCGGGTACGCAGGGCCTCCTGGGGTCCGTCCTCGCCGCAGTAGAGCACCAGGTAGGCGTCCACGCAGTCGAGGGTGCGGCTCAGCGCCTCCGGATCGGTGCAGTGCGCGGAGACGATCGCGGCGCCGACCGCCTGTCCCTCGGTCGCCTGGAAGGTCCTTGCTCGCAGTGCCTCGCTCAACCGCCGCGCCAGCGGTACGAGTTGCTGCTCGAACTCGGGCCGGGTCAGCGAGGTCGAGGTGACCGGGAAGACCGCCCGGCTCCAGATCGTCGCGAACCGGCGGAGTCTGTCCTCCGGCCCGTCCGGCTCCGCGGTCACGCCGTGCGCCCCACGCCCGCGAACCCGGAGAAGGAATAGGGATCCTCGTCCTCGGGCGCGGTGTCGGGCCGCCAGATCGGCATCGGCACCAGTCCGGGTTCCACCATGTCGTACCCCTCGAAGAACCGCGCGATCTCCTCGCGCGAGCGCATGATCAGCGGGTTGCGAATGTCCTTGTACACGTCGACCGCACCCTCGGTCCGCTCGGGCGGGAGCGGAATTCCCTCGTAGGAGGCGTGCGTGACGACGAGCAGGCTGCCGGGCGCGAGCGCGTCGCGCAGTTCGGCCACCGCAGCGTACGGGTCGTCCGCGTCCTCCACGAAGTGAAGTATGGCAACCAGCAGCAGGGCGACCGGCCGGTTCAGGTCGATCAGCCGCTGCACCTCGGCGCTCGCCAGGATCTCCTGGGGCTTGAGCAGATCGGCCGCGACCACGTCCGTGTCGTCGACGTCCCGCAGGACGGCCTGGCTGTGCGCGACGGCGACCGGGTCGTGGTCGACGTACACGACGTGGGCTCCGGGGCGGGCCGCCCGCGCGACCTCGTGGACGTTGCCGAAGGTCGGGATGCCGGAGCCGATGTCGAGGAACTGCGAGATGCCCTCGTCCGCCGCGAAGCGCACGGCGCGACGCATGAACGCCCTGTTCGCCTGCATGATCTTGGGCAGTCCGGGCAGGAACTCCATCGCCTTGCGAGCGGCTTCCCGGTCGACCTCGAAGTTGTGCGAACCGCCGAGGTAGTAGTCATAGATGCGGGACACGCTCGGCACCGAGATGTCAATGCTGCGTGGGGCCCAGGCGGGACGCTCCATCTATCTCTCCAAGGCGTAGTCGACGGCGTAGGCGATCCGGTGTTCGAGCTGAGGCTACTGATCGTCCGCCAAACCGGCGAGTCAAAACGGAAATTGACCGTCCGTTCACCGGCACTGCCTTCGGCATGTGCCGAATCGGCCGCCGCGCGGGGCCTTCGGACACGCCGTCGAGTGTCACCGCGAAATCGATGCGAAGCATTCCAAAAAGTTCTCGGGAGTCACGAAGCGTCGTCATGCCGTCCGGGGTGGCCGGTATCCCGGGTGTGGAAAATTCTCCGGCTCCGCACTCCGGGGGCCGGTGCCGCGGCCGGTGCGGGCGCACACGCCGAACGGTCCGCCCCCTCCGTGCGGTGCGGAGGGGGCGGACCGGGGTCGCGCGCGTTGTTCTGTTCGTCCGGCACTCTTGCCAGTTCTGATCCACTCTCCCTTCCGCGTTCCGTTGCTCTGCGGACGAGACGACCAACCCTGGGGAGGTGATCCTCTACTTCGCCGCGCCGACCGGCTTTCCGTCGGGGGCGACGGCGTACCACGTGCCGCCCACGCCCTGACCGTTGGTGTCCCCGGCCTTCGTGTCACCGGAGAAGGTGTAGATGGGCCAGCAGTTGACGGTCATCTGCTTGGCTCCGTCCGGGCGGGTGAAGCCCATCAGGCCCTTCTTCTGGACGCCCTTGGTGTCGGCGGCCTTGACCGGCGCGACGACGGGCCACTTCTCCAGGCAGGCGCCGACACAGGCGGACTTCGAGACCGGCCAGGCCTGGTCCTTCATGAAGCGGTAGACCGTCATGCCGTTCTTGTCGACGACGATCTCACCGAGCTTGGGGTCCTTGCGGGTCGACAGGCCCGGCAGGGCGGCCAGCGTGGCCTTCTTGCCGTCGGGGGCGGAGGCGTACCAAATGCCGCCGACGCCCTGGCCGTTGGTGTCGCCGGCCTTCGTGTCCTTGGCGTAGCGGTACATCGGCCAGCCGCCGATGGTCAGCTGCTTGGAGCCGTCCGTGCGGGTGACCTCGCCGAGCAGGGCCTTGTCCACTCCGGTGGCGGCCGTGGCACCGTCCGCGGGAACGGCGGGCCAGGCCTTCGCGCAGTCGCCGTCACAGTTCGACTTCGGCGGCTCGGCGGTGTCCTTCTCGAAGCGGTACAGGGTGAATCCGGCGCTGTCGGTCAGCACCTTGCCGAGCGTCGTGCTCTCGGCGACGGCGAGCTGCCCGGCGGACTCGGCCTGGGCCGCCGCACCCTGCTGGTCAGCGCCGTAGCCGTTCGGGGTCGCGGTGCTGCTGACCTGTCCGTATCCGTTGGCAGCCGCGGCGGCGCCCACGTTCTGGCTGCCCGTCGACTGGGTGCCCGAATCCTGACCGCACGCCGTCGTGAGCGCCAGCACGGCCGCAGCTGTCGCTACGAGGGAGGCGCTCCGCCAGGAGGTCTTCATTGGGTAACTCCCACTGTTCGCATAAGGGTTGCAGCGCCCTGCAGCGCCGCGCATGGCCCTAGGTACGGGCGGGGGTGGTCGTTGTGTTCAACCGGCCCACAAAAAACTTTCGGAACGCTGTGACGCCGTCCGCCACCGGAACCTCGGACAGATGTCCGCCACGCATCCGTTCCCTTCTTCTCGCACATCTGCGCCTGGCCGGCCGCCGTCTCCCGCACGACCGTCAAACCGCCCCGGTCCACAAGTCCTCCGTTCGGGGCAATACCCCGCCACTCGGGCGTGCGCGGGGACGGCACGCCTCATGATCTCGGTCGTGCATGCACCACAGCGGACCCCGTCCGCCCTCGTCATACGGGTACTGGCGTTGCTGACGCTGACCTGGATCCTCGGCGGTGCGCCGGTCTCGTCCGCGGTCGCGGACGCCTGCGCCTACGCCTCCGTCGGCCCGGACGGCATCGACGCGGTGGCGGTCGCCGCATGACGGTCTCTGCACCGTCAGCCCGGCACCGCCCGCTCCCACGCCGACGCCCACCCCGAAGCCCCCGCCACCTCCGCCACCCCCACCGCCACCGCCACCGCCACCGCCCAAGCCGACGCCACCACCCCCGCCTCCGGCCCCGCGGCCCGTCGCCGTGGCACCGCCGCCGAGGCCCACGCCTCCACCACCTCCGCCGCCCGCTCCGACACCCACGCCCAGGCCGACGCACAAGGCCCGTCCCCAGCCGTCGCCCACCCCGGTGAGCTACCCGGTGTACCGCGCACCGGCGCACAAGCACGTGGTCCGCCGCGGACCGTCCCTGGTCTCGCTCACCCTGCTCGTCACCGTGCCCGCGGTGCTCGCCGTCGCGGCGCTGCGTCCGCGCTGACCCTTGGAGGCAACTTTGTCGGATTGGCTTGTTCTCGTCCTTGCGATGGCGGCCGCGTGCCTCGTGGTCCTCGTCGTGGCGCTGCTGCGCAATCGGCGGGCCCCCGAGGACGAGGATCCGTCCGAGACCCCGGACGTGATCGAGTACATGACCATGATGATCGGCGTGGTCTATGCCATCGTCCTGGGGCTGGCCATCGCCGGCGTCTGGGAGGCCCGCAGCGCCGCCCAGGACCATGTACAGACCGAGGCCCAGGCCCTGCACGAGATCTCGGAGCGGGTCAGGGTCTACCCGGCGGACGTACGGGACCGCATCCGCGGCGACGTGAAGGCGTACGTCGGTCATGTCGTCACCACCGAGTGGAAGACCATGGCGGACCACGGTCGCGTGACCGCCGAGGGCGGGCGGCTCTTCGACCGCATCCGCGCGGACGTCACCGACTACCAGCCGAAGACGGACTTCGAGGCCCAGGCCTACCAGCCGCTCGTCGACCAGGTGACCGCGGCCGACACCGCACGCAACTCACGCGCGGAGTCGACCGGAGCGACCATGCCGGGCGTGGTGTGGTTCGGGCTGATCACCGGCGCCGTCGTCACGATCGGGATGGTCTTCGCGCTGCAGATCCGGCGCACCAGGCGGGAACTGATCCTGGCCGGGCTCTTCTCGGCTCTGATCGCCTTCCTGCTCTTCCTGATCTGGGACTTCGACGCGCCCTACAGCCGGGGCATCGCGGCCTCGGCGGAGCCGTTCCTGACGCTGTTCCCCCACCTTCCGGGGTGACGGGACCGCACGAGAGACCCCGGTAGCGACCGTGCGGCCGGGGGACGGGCGACACGCCGTGTCCGTCCCCCGGCCGCGCGCGCGAGGTCCCCCGCGCGGCCCGCGAGGTCTCCCCGCCGCGTCACCGCGATCGGGGCTCCGCGGCGTCCCTTTCAGATCCGCCGATCGGACCTTCGGCGCAGCCACAGGACCGCGCCGCCCAGGACGGCGGCGGCCACCAGTCCGCTGCCGATCGCGATGTCGGTGGGCGTCGCTCCGGTGACGGTGCCGCCGCCGAGACCACCGCGGACACCGCCGATGACGGTGAAGGCGGCCGGCCTGGTCAGGGTCCGGTCGTCGCCGCAGCGGGCCGTGATGTCGTAGGACCCCGGCCGCACGCCCCGGTCGACGAAGACCCGCGCGGTGGCCGTGCCGCCGTCCGCGCGTCGCAGCCGGGTGGTACGGAAGGCCCGCGACGAGACCGTACTGCCGTACCCCCGGCAGGAGTCGCCGTCGACCGCGACGGTCAGCGGGCCGCCCTGGACGACGACACCGGGCCTGGCCCTGATGTTCCTCGGACCGTCGTCCCGCCGGCTCCCGGCGCTCCCCCGGCCCCAGCCGTCCTCCGGGCTCTCGTCGTCCCAGCGCCCGTCGTCGCCGGAGCGTCCGTAGTCGCCCGGGTCCGCGTCGTCGTACGCTCGCCCGCTGTCGTCCAGGCGTTCACCGGCTCCCCTTTCGCCGTAGCCCGGTTCGCTCCAGGCCATGGCCGTGGGGGCGGCGAACCCCAGCGCGGCGACCGCGGCGGCCGAGACCGCCAGGGCACGGATGGTACGCATGTGATCCTCCGTGGAAGACGCCCCGGGACCCGTCCCCGGTCGATCGGCGAGCAGCGCCTCCCAGTCAGACCCTCAGTTGTGTCGCGCGGGGCCGCATTTCGAGAATGGTCCGTCCCGGTGAGAAGACACGCCGAATGACTTACACATAATCAGATATTGCCGCAGGTCACGAACTGCCAGAAATATCCTGCACTCGGCAACTCGGATGGCGCACCGCCATGGTGCTTCCCCGTCCGTCCGCCCATGCCCCGTAGGCCGCCGGGCATGCTCCACTTAGCTTTCTCGTATGCGCGACGGACGCGGTGACGGCCGTGTCGAGAGGGGATGGCGAATGTCTTCGTCCGCATGGCCGGAAGAGGAGGAGCGGCAGAGGAAGCGGGTCCCCTGGGGCGTGATGGCGCTTGTTCTGCTGACCGGACTCGCACTCATCCGCAACGGTTCCGGTGAGTTCGACGTGGGCCCGCCGCAGCCCGCGGCGGCCGCAGCGGCAGCTGACGGCCGGACCCCCGCGGGCGTCCTCGCGAAGACGCCCGCCCCCTTGCCGTACTCCGTGGTGGACCGGGTACGGATCCCGGCGATCCGGGTCGACGCACCGGTCGTGCCGGTCGGTCTCGAAACGGACGGCTGGGTCGGCGCGCCGCCCCCCGACGACCCGAATCTCGCGGGGTGGTTCACCGGCGCGGTGTCGCCCGGCGAGAAGGGCACCTCCGTCGTCGTGGGCCATGTGGACAACGCGCGGGGCCCCGCCGTCTTCTACGGACTCGGGGCCCTCAAGAAGGGAAACCGCGTCGAGGTCCTGCGCAAGGACGGGAAGACCGCGGTATTCCAGATCTACGACATCCAGGTGTTCCAGAAGAGCGCCTTTCCCGGTGACCGCGTGTACGGCGGCAAGGGCACCCCGGAATTGCGCGTCATCACCTGCGGAGGAGGTTTCTCCGAGGAGCACGGTTACGACGGCAACGTCGTCGTGTTCGCCCGTCTCGCGGACGTCCGCTGAGCGTGTCGCGCGGAATCCTCCGGGGCTTTCCGGCGCGGCGCGGGGCCGTTCGGCCCTCCTAGGGTTCGCGGATCGGCCGGGGTTCACGGGCCGGCCGGGGTTCATTCACCGGCCGGCCGCCGACGGCGGACCGCACACGACACACGGCAACCGCCGGACGGCCCCCGCGGTCTCAGGCGTAGCGCCGTCGCGGCACAGTGAGGTGGTAGCCGCTGTCCAGCAGTTGGGGCAGGTAGTCGCGCAGCGCCCGTACGGACTGGGAGCGGTCGCCGCCCGCGTCGTGGGAGAGCACGATGACGCCCGGGGCGGCGCCGTGCTCCACCCGGTGGACGATGGCGCCGGTGCCGGGGGTGGTCCAGTCTCGGGAGTCGACCGTCCACGCCACCGGTTCCATGCCCAGGTCGGCGCCGATCTGGAAGGTCGCACGGTTCCAGGCACCGTAGGGCGCGCGGAACCACAGGGGCCGCTCACCGTAGGCGTCCTCGATGACGTCGCAGGTGCGCTCGATCTCGGAGCGGATCTGCGGGCGCCGGAGCTGGGTCAGCAAGGGGTGCGTCCAGGTGTGGTTGCCGACGATGTGCCCGTCGTCGGCCATCTCGGCCAGCAGGTCCTTGTTGGCCGCGGCCATCCCCCCGCAGACGAAGAACATCGCCCGCACGTCGTACTTGCGCAGGGTCTTCAGGATGGTCGGGGTGTAGCGCGGATCGGGGCCGTCGTCGAAGGTCAGCACCATGGTGCGGCCACGCCCGGACACGTGCAGGAGCGGCTCGCGCCGGACGGGGGGACGCAGGGGTCTGCTGCTCGGCGGGCCGTCTTCGGTCATGGGCAGCAGGCGGAAGGCGGACGGTTTGAGGGCCGGACGGTTCTGCGGGCCGGCGGCCGGGGGGCGCACCGGGCTCCCGGCCGGTTCGGCGCTGAGGGTGCGGGGCGTGCCCGTCGCCCCCGCCGCCCCCGCCGCCCCCAGGACGGTGGCGCTTAAGCGATCAATGCCCGGCGTCGCGTGAGCAACTGGTCCTTTCCATGACCCATCAGTCGCCCAACGGACGGGCGACGCGGCTGAGAAACACCGGTGCGGCCCCGGGAAAGCACCCGATGGGACCAGTTGAGCGATCAGCGACGACGCACCAGGGGGAAGGGCAGCGTCTCACGGATCGTCAGACCGGTGAGGAACATGACCGTCCGGTCGACGCCGATGCCGAGCCCGCCGGTGGGCGGCATGGCGTATTCGAGCGCGTCGAGGAAGTCCTCGTCGAGTTCCATCGCCTCGGGATCGCCCCCGGCCGCCAGCAGCGACTGCGCGGTCAGCCGTCGGCGCTGCTCCACCGGATCGGTCAACTCGGAGTATGCCGTGCCCAGTTCGGTACCGAAGGCGACCAGGTCCCAGCGTTCGGCGAGGCGTGGGTCGGTGCGGTGCTGCCGGGTGAGCGGCGAGACGTCGGTCGGGAAGTCCTTGTAGAACGTGGGCAGTCGGGTCTTCGCCTCCACCAGACGTTCGTACATCTCCAGTACGACGTCGCCGCGGCCGTCGTCCGCCCGGTACGGCACTCCCGCGCGGTCGCACAGTCCATGCAGCGCCTCCGGCGGGGTGCCGGCGTCGACCTCCTCCCCGAGTGCCTCGGAGAGGGCGCCGTACACCGTTCTGACGGGCCACGGGCCGGAGATGTCGTACTCGGTGCCGTCCCTGCGGGCGACGGGTGTCCCGAAGGCGGCGGTCGCCGCGCCCTGGATCAGTTCGCGGGCGAGGTCGAGCATGACGTCGTAGTCGGCGAACGCCTGGTAGGCCTCCAGCATGGTGAACTCGGGGTTGTGCTTGTGGGAGACGCCCTCGTTGCGGAAGGTGCGGCCCATCTCGAAGACCTTCTCCAGGCCGCCGACGCACAGCCGCTTGAGGTACAGCTCGGGGGCGATGCGCAGATAGAGGTCCAGGTCGTAGGCGTTGATGTGGGTCGTGAAGGGGCGGGCGTTGGCGCCGCCGTGGATCTGCTGGAGCATCGGCGTCTCGACCTCCAGGTAGCCGCGGTCCAACAGCCCCTGGCGCAGCGCCTGCACGGCGGTGGAGCGGACCCGGACGACCTGACGTGCCTCGGGGCTCGACACCAGGTCGACATGGCGGCGGCGCACCTTCGCCTCGGGATCGGTCAGGCCCCGGTGCTTGTCGGGCAGTGGGCGCAGGCACTTGCCGGTGAGCTGCCAGTCGGTCACGAAGACGGTGAGGGTGCCGCTGTCGCTGGCACCGGAGACGCCGTCTGCGGTGAGGTGGTCGCCGATGTCGACGTCCGTGCGGAACCGGTCGAGGGCGGGGCCCGACCGGGAGCGGGTGAGGGCGATCTGCAGGTCGCCGGACCAGTCGCGCAGTACGGCGAAGACCAGGCCGCCGAAGTCACGTACGAGGACGACCCGTCCGGCGACGGTCACCTCCTGTCCCGCGCGCACCTCGGCGAGGGTGTGGGTGCGTGCCGCGATGCCGACCGGGTACGGGTCGGTGCCGGCGGCGCGGAGCCGTTCGAGCGTGCGATGCCGGACGCGGACCTGCTCGGGCAGGCCCGCTGTCGGATCGGGGGCTCCGGCCGGCTCCTGTCCGCCGGGGCCGGGGGCCGACGGTGCGGGCAGGCCCTCGGGGAGCACGGGGGCGGTCCGGGCCTTCGTGCGTCCCTTGCCCCACAGTTTGCGCAGCGACGGCACGGAGACGAAGCCCTCGGCGATGCCGGACGCCATGCCGATACGGGCGAGGGAGCCCGCGTCTCCGTAGCAGAGGAAGCGGGGGTACCACTCGGGGTGGTACTTGGCGTTGGACCGGTACAGGGCCTCCAGCTGCCACCACCGGGAGAAGAACAGCAGCAGCTTGCGCCAGAGCCGCAGCACCGGTCCGGCGCCGATCCGGGCGCCCTCCTCGAAGACCGACCGGAACACCGCGAAGTTGAGGGAGACACGGCGTACGCCGAACTTCCCGGCCACCGCGCACATCTCGGCGACCATGTACTCCATGACGCCGTTGGGGGCTTCGCGGTCACGGCGCATCAGGTCCAGCGAGACGCCGTCGTCGCCCCAGGGCACGAAGGAGAGCAGTGCCAGGAGCCTGCCGTCGGCGTCCATGGCCTCGACGAGGAGACAGTCTCCGTCCGCGGGGTCACCGAGCCGGTCCAGGGCCATGGAGAAGCCCCGCTCCGTCTCGGTGTCGCGCCAGGCGTCGGCCCGGTCGACGACTTCCTCCATCTCCTCGTCGGTCAGGGTGGAGTGGCGACGTACCCGGCAGGTGGCCCCGGTGCGGCGTACCCGGTTGACGGCCTGGCGGGTGACGCGCATGTCGCGGCCGTCCAGGTCGAAGTCGGCGACGTGCAGGATCGCCTCGTCACCGAGTTCGAGTGCTCCGAGGCCGGCCCGCACGAAGGCCTTGGCGCCGTCCTCGGAGGCGCCCATGACGGCGGGCACCCAGGCGTAGCGGCGGGCCAGGTCCAGCCAGGCGTCGATGGCGTGCGGCCAGGCCTCGCGGTCGCCGACCGGGTCGCCGCTGGCGAGGCAGACCCCGGCCTCGACGCGGTAGGTGACGGCGGCCTTGCCGCTGGGCGAGAAGACGACGGCCTTGTCCCGGCGGGTGGCGAAGTAGCCGAGGGAGTCGCCCGCGCCGTAGGCCCGCAGCAGCGAGCGGATGCGGGCCTCCTCGTCGCCGTGCAGGGCCGCCTCCAGCCGTTGGGAGCGGAAGAGCGTGGTGGCGGCGTTCAGCAGGGCGACGGCGCCGAAGAGGCCGAGGAAGAAGTAGACCTGGTGGGGTGGGCGTCCGCCGAACGAGTCGGCGGAGACGAGTCCGCCGCACACCCGGCCGGCCGCCCACGTCAGCCGGTCGCCGCGCGGCAGGGTGCCGGGAAACAGCTCGACCAGGCCCCAGCCGAGCAGGATCGCCACGACGAGCCCGGCGACCAGGACGGCCAGGGCCCGCCACACGGCGCCGCGCCGGGAGTCGGCGTAGAACTCGCGGCGCGCCACCACCAGGAGCACCAGGGCGGTTCCGCAGACGACGAAGGACGGCAGCGACTCGGCGTACAGGCCCATCGAGAGGCCGACGACGCCGGACAGGACCAGCAGGCCGAGGTAGACGACGACCAGCCACCAGGCGACCTTCTTGCGGGCGGCGGTCGCGGCGGCGAGCAGGAAGAGGAAGGCCGCGTAGGCGAGGTTCGCGCTGACCGGGACGATCAGCCGGTCGAGGAAGTCCACCACGGGGCGCAGCAGGCGGCGCAGGGGCTCGATGAAGGCCAGCACGACGCAGAGCGCGCAGAGGGCTCCGAAGAAGGCGCCATAGCCCTCGGGCACCTTGCTGAGGAACCCGTCCCGGGACGGCCGTACGGGGCCTTTGGCGCCCTTCGGTCCGCGGGCCTCGACGGTGGCACTCATGGTTCCGACTCTAGGAAGAGCCGGGCGGCCCCGCCCGTCGAGCGACCCGGTGCCCGGTAGCGTGCCGCGCGCGGGCGCCACCCCTGGCGTACGCCCCGTGGTGCCCGGTCGCGCGCACCCGGTCATGTGCCGGAGCGACCTCGGGCGTACGCCCCCGCCAGTCGGCCGGAGGACACTCCCCCTGCGCCGGCCCGGGTGCTTCGTCCGGTGATCACCTGGTACGCCGGTCCGGACCGGACGTCGTCCGGCCGTCGGCGCGGCACCGGCGGCACACCGTCCCCTCGCGCAGGTACGGCCGACACGCCGTCCCCCTGGTATCCACACGCCCCACGTGCCTCCCGGACCTGCGGCTACCGATAGCCTCAGCGGTGTGGCGGAACAGCAACCCTCGCACCAGTTCGAGCGCGGCACGGACGGCCCCAAGGTCATCGTCGTCGGCGTGGACGGCTCCGACTCCTCGCTGCGCGCCGCGGCGTACGCGAGCGGCCTGGCCAGGCGGCAGAACGCGCTGCTCGCCGTCGTCTACATCCAGCCGGTCATGGCCGCGGGGGCGGCCTTCGGGGCGCCGGTCGCGGAGACGACGGACCGGATCGCGGAGGACCTCATCGCGCAGATCCGTGAGGCCGCCGGACGGCTCAAGGGCATATACGCGGTGCGCTGGGAGTTCCACACCTTCCGCGGCGACCCGTACAACGGCCTGGTGAAGGCGGCGGACGAACTCACGGCGGACGCCGTGGTGGTCGGCGCCTCCGAGCAGGCGGGGCACCGCATCGTCGGTTCGGTGGCGATCCGGCTGGTGAAGGCGGGGCGCTGGCCGGTCACGGTCGTCCCGTAGCGGCCGGGGCCGTGTGCCCGTCACCGGCCCTCACCGGTTCTCGCCCTCATCCGGAGGCGGTGCCCTTCGACCGGAGGAGGCCCGGGAGCCGAGGAGTCCCGAGGCCGTGGGCCCGTCCGTCCCCCGCCGACGCGCTCGTTGGCGGGAGGGGCGCGCGCCGGGCCGCGGGCGCGCGGGGCCCGCTGAACCGTTCACCGTGCCGTTCACCGACTGCATCGACCGCCCACCGCAGACCCGTGCCCCGCCCCTGTCCGAGCGGGTCGCCAGCCGCTGGCATACAGGCCATGACGGCCGGAACCACCACCAAGACGACCGCCGAGCACGAGCTGGCCGCGCTGCAGCGCGAGCACGGACGGCCCCTCTTCGCCCTGCTGCTGCGCCTGTCCGACGGCGACCGGCAGCGCGCCGAGGATCTGCTGCAGGAGACGTTCGTACGGGCCTGGCAGCACCCCGAGGCGTTGCGCGCCGACGACTTCGCCTCCGTACGCCCCTGGCTGCTCACCGTGGGACGACGGCTCGCGATCGACGCGCGGCGGGCCCGTCAGGCGCGGCCCCCCGAGGTGGGTGACGCGGTGCTGGACAACGCGCGGGTGTGCGCGGATCACGCCGAAAGGTCGGCGGCGACGCTCGATGTGCGGGAGGCTGTGAAGACTCTCACTCCCGAGCACCGTGAAGTCCTGGTGCAGGTGTACTTCCAGGGGGCGAGTGTGGCGGAGGCCGCCGCCGCGCTCGGAATTCCGCCCGGTACCGTGAAGTCGCGGGCCTACTACGCGTTGCGGGCCCTGCGCCGGGTCCTTCCGGGATACGCGGCCGACCTGCGGTGAAACCGAGCGCCGGGTCAAGCCTCCGTAAAGCGCCTGCCAAGGACCATGGTTGAGTATTCCGCTTGTCCTCATCCGTGTTCCGACCGAGAGCCCGGGTCGGGCGACGCGCACGCACCGGAGGAAGGCAGGAAGGGATGCTGCACAGAGGTCAAGAGAGCACGGACGGCACCGGCGGTGGGGAACTCACCGTCCCCATGGCGTGGTTGTACGCCGAGTACATCGCCGACGAGTTGTTGCGGACCGGCGACCTGATGCCGCCCACGTCCTTCGAGTTCCGCGCCGGGCGCGACGCCCTGGCACTGACCATCTTTCTCTCCGACAGCGACGGTGAGCTCTCGGGCATCCGGGTCGTCTCGCAACTGGAGACCTGGCTCTCGCTGACCGCCTACGACCAGCCGTGGCAGGACTGGGTGCGCGAGCACATGGCCCGCCTCGCGGCCGAGGCGGCCGACCGCGGGGGGCCGGCCCCGGACCTGGAGCTGGCCACGGCGGCCTGGCGCTGGCTGGAGGAGACCGAACTGCTCGCCCCCGACCTGGACGCCGTACCCGGCGGGGGGCCGGTCCCGGGCGAGGACGACGGCCCCAAGGTGTGGACACCGGCCTGGCAGCTGGGCCTGCCACTCGGACACCTGGCGATCCATCTCTTCTGACTTCTTCTGACCGCCCTTCTGACCGCGCCCTCCGAACCTCCGATCCTCCTCCGATCGGCCATCGCCCTGCCGCCCTTCCGCCCTGCCGACCGACCGCACTTTTCGATCCTCGTCCGACCGGATCCCTCCCTTTCCGACCGCGCCCTTCGATCCTCCGTCCGCACCCTTCGAACAGTCCTTCCCTCTTGCCGAACAGGCCTTTCGTCCTGCGACAGACTCCCAGCGACCTCCGGGCGGCCGTCCCGCGGACGCGTCCCGGGCAACTTTTCCGGGCACGCACCAATCCGCGGGCGCGCTCGCTCCGAACGTCTTCGCCGCGATTCCGGACGGGCTTGAGTGATTCGGCGGTCTGGTCCGTACCGGTGGGCAACAGCAACACCACCCCCACCCCGCTCGATCGCCACGAGGATTCGGTATTCGGTATGAGGTCCCTGGAACGGCATCGTGACGTCGGCGCCTACGCGCTCGGCGTGCTGGACGAGGCGGATGCCTTCCGCTTCGAGGATCACCTCATGGAGTGCCCCCAGTGCGCGGCGCACGTGAGTGAGTTCCGACCCGCCGCACGGCAGATGATGCTGTACCGGCGGGCCACACCGCGCTCCGTGCACCCGTTCGCGGCACCCGGCCCGCGGCTGCTGGACACGCTGCTCGACGAGGTGGCGGCCCGCCGGCGGGCCGGCCGCAGGCGCTGGCTGTACGCGGTGGCGGCCGCCGTGGTCTTCGCGGCGGGCGGCCCCACGATCGCGATGGTGACCTCCCACGACTCGGCGTCCGGCGGCTCCGTGTCCAACCAGGCCGCCGCGACCGACGCGGACACCGGCGTCTGGGCCCGGATCACCACCCAGGACCGGGTCTGGGGCAGCGAGGTCGGCGTCGAGGTCAAGGACTCCGGGGGCCCGCGGCCCTGTCAGCTCGTCGCCGTCGGCAAGGACGGCTCGGAGCAGACGGTCACGAGCTGGATGGTGCCGGGGCACGACGGCGCGTCCACCAGCATGCAGGGCGGCGCCTCGATGCCGTCCTCGGACATCAGCCGGTTCGAGGTGCGCACAGCGGACGGCAAGCATCTGGTGACGGTCAAGTCCCCCTGAGCGGAAGCTATTTGAGCAGCCGGGACATCCGCCGGTCGGCCAGAGGCTTGCCTCCCGTCTGACAGGTCGGGCAGTACTGCAGCGAGGAATCGCTGAAGGAGACCTCACGGATGGTGTCGCCGCACACCGGACAGGGCTCGCCCGCCCTGCCGTGCACCCGCAGCCCGCTCTTCTTCTCCCTCTTGAGACGACCCGCGGCCAGCCCGTGGGAGCGCTCCACCGCCTCGGTGAGCGTCCCGCGCAGCGCCTCGTACAGCCGGCCTGTCTCCTCGGGCGTCAGTGAGGAGGCGAGCTTGAACGGGGACATCCTGGCGGCGTGCAGGATCTCGTCGCTGTACGCGTTCCCCACGCCGGCGATCAGGCTCTGGTCCCGCAGGGCGCCCTTGAGCCGGCGCCGCTCCCCCTCGAGCAGCCCCGCGAACCGTGCCTCGTCGAAGTCGGCGGCGAGCGGGTCGGGGCCGAGGCGCGCCACGCCGGAGATCTCCTGCGGGTCCCGGACCACATGCACGGCGAGTCTCTTCTGGGTGCCCGCCTCGGTGAGGTCGAAGCCCTCGCCGTTCGCCAGGGCGACGCGCAGCGCCAGTGGGCCCTTGCCCGGTCTGGGCGGGCCGTCGGGCAACGGGTCCCGCCACTGCAGCCAGCCCGCGCGGGCCAGGTGCGTCACGAAGTGCAGGCCGTCGGCCTCGATGTCGAGGAACTTGCCCAGCCGGCGCACCGCGGTGACCTCGCGGCCCTCGAAGGCGGTGACGGGCGGGTCGTAGGTCTTCAGGACACTGATCGCGACGGGCAGCACGCGCACGACCTCGCGGCCGACGAGATGGTCGGCCAGGAAGTCCTTGAGCGCTTCGACCTCTGGCAGTTCCGGCATGCATCCAGAGTGCCACCCGGCACCGACACCACCATCCGGATCACCGGCCACGCCCCTTCCGGGCCGCGCCGCGCCGTCGGTCAGTCCCGTCCCGGGACGAGGAACTCGCACCACACGCACTTGCCGCCGCCCCGGGCCTCCACGCCCCAGACGTCGGCGAGCCGGTCGACCAGCAGCAGACCACGGCCGGAGACACCAGACTCGCCCGCCTCCCGGCGGCGCGGCAGGGCACTGGAGGAGTCCTCCACCTCGACGCGCAGCCTGCGGTCGGGGCCGCTGAGGACCCGCAGGGTGACGATCGCGGGGCCCTCGGTGTGCATGAGGGCGTTGGTGATCAGTTCGTCGGCGACGAGTTCGATCTCGTCGGCGCGCTCCGCGGCCCCCCAGGCACGGACCGCCGCCCGGATCATGTGCCGGGCCTCGGTGAGGGCCTCGGAGTCGCCGGGCGCGACACGCTGCTGGAGCCGGCCACCGGACTGCCGGGGGCCGGGGCCGCAGCGGCGCAGGAGCAGCAGGGCCACGTCGTCCTCGCCGCCGCGTTCCTCGGCGACGTCGATGAGCCGGTCGGCGAGATCGCGTACGTCCTCCGGACCCGACCGGATCAGCTCCATGAGGGTGTGCATCCCCTCGTCGAGATCGACGCCGGGCTGCTCCACGAGGCCGTCGGTGCACAGCATCAGGGTCTGGCCCGGGTCGAGTTCGACCGTCTCGACCGGGTATTCGAGGCGTCCGAAGAGGGCGGACAGAC
Source organism: Streptomyces sp. RPA4-2 (assembly GCF_012273515.2). Taxonomy (NCBI): domain Bacteria; kingdom Bacillati; phylum Actinomycetota; class Actinomycetes; order Kitasatosporales; family Streptomycetaceae; genus Streptomyces; species Streptomyces sp. RPA4-2. The sequence continues at coordinate 7,743,003 of NZ_CP050975.2, read as the reverse complement.
CGAGCGGCAGGCCCCCTTCGACGGACAGCCGGCGGCAGGTGCCGTCGGTCTGCCGGACGAGCGGGTCGATGTGGCCGGCCCGCACCAGCTGGACGACTCCGGTGGACAGGTCGGCCTCCGCGTACAGGCAGGTCGCGAAGCGTTCGGTGTCGAGTTCGTGCAGGAAGACCGAGGCGCGGGCCATCACGGTGGCGGGGGTGTGTCCCTCGGCGGCGTAGGCGCGCAGCACGATGCGCAACTGGCCCATGACGGCCGCCGCGTGCGTGTCGTGGCCCTGGACGTCGCCGATGACGGCGCCGACTCGGCCGCCCGGCAGCGGGATCAGGTCGTACCAGTCGCCGCCGATGTCCCGGCCGAGGGAGGCCGAACGGTAGCGGACGGCGGTGTCGGCGCCGGGCACGCTGGGGATGGAGCGCGGCAGCATGGCCTGCTGGAGTCCCTCGGCGAGGTCCTTCTCCTGCTCGTAGAACATGGCCCGCTGCAGGCTCTGCGCGATGCTGCTGCCGAGGGCGACGAGGACGTTGCGCTCCTCGGCGGAGAAGCCGTACCGGTCGTTGTACAGGAGGCCGAGGGCACCGATGGGACGGGCCTGAGCGATCAGCGGCAGATAGGCGGCCGAGGTGATCTCCAGGTCGGTGATGTGCGGCCACAGCAGCGGGTACGACGCGGCGAAGTCGTCGGGCGACTCGATGAAGCGCGGGGCGAGGGTGCGCACGACCTCGCTCATCGGGTACTCCTCGTCGATCCGGGTGATCAGGGTGCCGGGTACGAAACTTCCCGCGGGTCCCTCGGCGACGAGCCGGATGCGGCCGGCCTCGACCAGTCCCATGACCATGCTCGTCGCCCCGAGATGGGTGAGGCCGTGCGTGTCCTTGAGAATGTCGATGACGTCCTGGACGGTACGGGCGTGGGCCAGTGCCGCCGTGGTGATCTGCACGACGCTGGTCTGCTGGCGGCGGGCCTCGTCCTGGGCGGCGAGCTCGTGGCGCGCCGCGCCCTCGCTCAGTTCCTGGGTGGCGTCGCGCACGATGCCGATGATCCGGCGGGGCCTGCCGGTCTCGTCGCGCCGGATGCAGCCCTGGGTGTGTGTCCAGCGCAGGGAGCCGTCACGGCGGCGGACGCGGAAGTAGGCGCCGTAGTTCTCACTGCCGTCCTTGATGGCCTGGGACACCACGGTGTCGAGGCGTATGCCCTCCGCCGGGGGCATCCGGACCGACAGGCCGTCGGGGGACCCGTCGAACTCACCGGGGCGGAGGTCGAAGATCTCGTGGGCCTGGGCGTCCATGTGGAACAGGCCGCTGTCCAGGTCCCAGTCGAAGCTGCCCATGCGGTTGAGCGCCAGGATCGGATCCGGGTGGGCGGGCCAGTCGTCCGGGAGGGACAGGGCGCTCGCTCCCCGATCAACCATGGGCCCACCTTGCCAGGATTCGCCGGATTATTCGACTTCTGGGGAGCCCGATTCCGGGCCCTCCGAAGGCGCGGGCCGGGGCCGCCGTACTGGCGGCTTCCCGCCCGCTCAGCTGTCGAAGACGTCGGTCGGGGCGTCGAACACGGTGCCCCCGCCGGGTGACTCGTCGGGCACCGCACCACCGCCGTCGGGCAGCCCGGGGAGCTCCGGAAGGGTGTCGGGTCCGGTCCCCTCGTCCGGTCCGGGAACCGTGCCCTCGTCCGACGGCACGGCCGTGGGCTCGCCCACGGTCGGGGGCGAGGAGGTGACGGTGGCCGTGGGGCAGTCCGGGGGCGCCAGCACCGGAGTCTGCGCGGGCGGCACCTCGTCCGGGACGCTCCCGGTCGGACCGGGCGGGACGGTCACGGTCGGCGTCGCGCAGTCGGAGTCCTCGGGCGAGCGGCCCGCTCCGCTCGGCGAGTCGCCGGGGCCGGAGCCGGACGGCGAGGCCCGCGGGCTCGTGTCCGGGCCGGGGGGAACACCGGACGGCCCGATGTCGGGTGCTCCGGCCTCGGGCGGCCGGACGGCGACGTCGCGGTGCCCGTCGTCGCCGGTCCGGCGCTCGATCCAGGTGTTGTCGTCGAGGTCGATGAGGGTGACGCTGCCGAGCGCCGCGGGCGCGGGCGTCACCTCGATGACCTCGCCCGGCCGGTAGGCGGACCAGGGCTGCCCCCGGGTGGCCGCGGTCCCGCGCGGGGCGACCGGCGGATTCAGCGGGTTGCCGCAGGCGCAGCGGAGCCGGGGCACGCCCCGGTCGTCGACGAGGACGGGGGTGCCCGCCTGCAGCACGGACTGGAAGCCGGTCACCCGGCCGTCCCGGTAGCCGTGGTCGGTGACCCGGGTGTCGGCGCGCAGGACGACGGACGTCAGCCCGCGCAGAAAGTCCGGGACGGCGGCCTGTGCGATGCCCGCGGCCCGCGCGAAGGCCTGTGCCCTGCGGGGGTCGGCGGTGAGCAGTCCGGCCTGCCGGTCGACGTCGCAGCTGCCGGCCGCCCGGGTCCCGCCGTACAGGCCCGGTGTACCCCCCGGGAAACGGGCCGGGCGCGCCGCGGTCGTGGTGTCACCGGTCGTCGGGAAGTCCTCCGCCCCCGACTGCGGTGTTCGGGTGACGGGTGGCGGGGTGACGGATGTGGTGACCGTCGAGCCGGTGAAGGGGTCGGGCCCCTGGACGGCGACCGGCTGGAGGAGGATCTCGCCGTCGGAGGCGTCGGACGCCGTGTTCTCGTCGGTCCCGCCGCCGTTGCCGCCGCACCCGGCGAGGAGGAGGGCCGCCGTGAGTGCGCAGGCCGTGACGAAGGTTGGGGTGGATATGCGCACCGCGTTCTCCCGTTCATCCCGGACAGGTCGATGACCATTGTCTGCGGCGCGCGGTTGGCTCACGCAAGCGGAGACGATCACCCAGCGTCACAATGGAAGGGAGAGGAGCGACTTGCCGTGGAATGGTTCACCGCCCCCGAGTACTGGCTGAGCCGGCTGGTCTTCCAGCGGGCGCTGGCCGTGGTCTATCTCGTCGCGTTCCTCGGCGCGGCGCTGCAGTTCCGGGCGCTCATCGGGGAGCGCGGGATGCTGCCCGTGCCCCGTTTCGTGGCGCGGGTGCCGTTCCGGCACGCCCCGAGCGTGTTCCACCTGCACTATTCGGACCGCTTCTTCGCGGTCTGGTCCTGGACGGGCTGCGCGGTGTCCGCGGCCTTGGTGGCGGGACTCGACGGGTACCTCCCGCTCTGGGGCGGCATGGTGCTGTGGCTCGTCCCCTGGGTGCTGTATCTGTCGATCGTCAACGTCGGCCAGACCTGGTACGCGTTCGGCTGGGAGTCGCTGCTCCTGGAGGTGGGCTTCCTCGCCGTCTTCCTCGGCAACGACGAGGTCGCTCCGCCGGTCGTGGTCCTCTTCCTGCTGCGCTGGGTGCTCTTCCGGGTGGAGTTCGGCGCCGGTCTGATCAAGCTGCGCGGCGACGCCTGCTGGCGGAAGCTGACGTGCCTGGACTACCACCACGAGACCCAGCCGATGCCCGGCCCGTTGAGCTGGTTCTTCCACCATCTCCCCAAGCCCCTGCACCGGGTGGAGGTGGCCGCGAACCACGTCACCCAGCTCGTCGTCCCCGTCCTGCTGTTCGCCCCCCAGCCGGTCGCCACGGCCGCCGCCTCGCTGATGGTGCTGACGCAGCTCTGGCTGGTGCTGTCGGGCAACTTCTCCTGGCTGAACTGGACCACGATCGTGCTGGCCCTGGCCGCCGTCGAGTTCCCGGCCACTCCCCCGCGGGTGCCCGGGCCGCCCCTCTGGTACGAGATCGTGGTCCTCGCCGTCGCCGCCTGCCTGGTGGTCCTCGGCTACCGTCCGGCCCGCAACATGGTCTCCCGGCAACAGGTCATGAACCGCTCCTTCGACCCGCTGCGCCTGGTCAACACCTACGGCGCGTTCGGCAGCGTGAGCCGGGTGCGCCACGAGGTGGTCGTCGAGGGCACCTCGGACGCGATGCCGCGCGAGGACTCGGACTGGCGGGAGTACGAGTTCAGGGGCAAGCCCGGTGATCCGCGCCGCTGGCCGCGCCAGTTCGCGCCGTACCACCTGCGGCTCGACTGGATGATGTGGTTCGCGGCGCTCTCCCCCGCCTACGCCGGTTCCTGGTTCACCGGTCTGGTCGAACGGCTGCTGGAGAACGACCGCGACACGCTGCGGCTGCTGCGCCGTTCCCCGTTCCCGGCGGACGCGCCGCCCCGGTACGTCCGGGCCCGCCTGTACCGCTACCGCTACACGACCTGGCGCGAGCTCCGCGAGACGGGCGCGTGCTGGCACCGGACCCATGTGCGGGAGTTCCTGCCGCCGACGCGGCTGGAGTGGAGTGATCAGAGCCGGTAGACGCGCAGGGCGGTACCGCCGAACACGTCGGCACGCTCGCCCTCATCGAGCACATCGGTCAACTCCTCGGTGGCCGCGACCACTTGGGCGTACGACGCGGCCAGCGTGCACACCGGCCAGTCGGAGCCGAACATCAGGCGGCCGGGGCCGAAGGCCGCCAAGGCGGTCTCGGCGTACGGGCGCAGGTCGTCGACCGTCCACTTCGCGAGGTCGGCCTCGGTGACCAGGCCGGAGAGCTTGCCCACCGTGTTGGGGAGCGCCGCCAGCGCCCGGACATGCCCCGCCCACGGGTCCAGGGAGCCGGCCGCGACCGGCGGCTTCCCCAAGTGGTCGAGGACGAAGGTGAGTTCGGGGTGATCCATGGCCGCGCGGACACAGCCGGGCAGTTGGTGGGGCAGCACGACCAGGTCGTAGACCAGGCCGGCCGCCGCGACGGCCGCCAGCCCGCGCCGCACGTCCGGCCGAAGCAGCCACTCGGGTTCCGGCTCGCCCTGCACCTGGTGACGGATGCCCTTGAGGTACCGGCCGCCCGGCAGCTCCCGCAGCCGGGCCAGTTCGTCGGCGACGTCCGGCCGGGTCAGGTCGGTCCAGCCCACCACTCCGGCGATCAGGTCGCTGTGCCGGGCGAGGCCGAGGAACTCCGGGGTCTCCTCGGCCACGGTGACGGTCTGGACCAGGACGGTCCGTCCGATGCCGGCGGCGGCCGCCTCGGGCCTGAGGTCGTCAACGGTGAAGTTCCGGCGCAGTGGGCGGAGTCCGGGCCCGGTGATCCAGTCCTGGTCCCGGACGGAGAGGTCCCACACGTGGTGGTGCGCGTCCACCCTCACGGGAGCTCCCACACGACGGGCAGCCCCGCCGCCGCGCCCTCGTCGGAGTAGTCGTGCACGACGTCGAGGAGTTCGGCCATCCGCGCCTGCCAGGCGATGTTGACCGGCAGTCTCTCCAGTTCGGCGAGCATCCGGCCGTAGTCCTCGCACTCCAGGACGTGGAACAGGTCGGTGCCGCTGCGCCAGATCGTCCAGGAGGTGGCTCCGGCGGCCCGGATCGCCGCGGTGAGTTCCGCGGGAACCTTCCGGTGGGCGGCCTCGTACGCGTCGACGCGGTCGGCGCGCACCTTGGTGTGCAGGGCGATTCTCATGACAAGTCCTGTACGGGCACGGGGGCTTCCTCGGGCAGCAGTCCCGCTTCCCGCAGCTCCCGCCAGAACGCGGCGGGCACAGGAGTGGCGAACTGCTGGGCGCAGTCGCGGACTTCGTGTGCCGAGCGGGCGCCGACGAGCACGCTCACGACGGCCGGGTGGGCGGCGGGGAAGGCGAGCGCGGCGGCGCGCAGGGTGGTGCCGTGCCGCCCCGCGATCTCCTGGAGCCGCAGGGCCCGCTCCAGCGTCTCCCGGGGCGCGGTCGCGTAGTCGTAGGTCGCTCCCGGCCGCGGGTCCGCCAGCAGGCCGGAGTTGAAGGCGCCCCCGACGACGACCGAGGTGCCGCGTTCCAGGGCGGCGGGCAGCAGCTCGGCCAGCGCGCGGTGGTCGAGCAGGGTGTAGCGTCCGGCGCAGAGCACGACGTCCACGTCCGTGTCGCGGACGAAGCGGGTGAGCATCCCGGCCTGGTTCATGCCCGCGCCGATCGCGCCCACCACGCCTTCCGAGCGGAGCTTCTCCAGCGCCGGGTAGCCCTCCTGGAAGGCCTGTTCGGCGTGGTCGTCCGGGTCGTGGAGGTAGACGACGTCGACGCGGTCGAGGCCGAGCCGCTCGAGGCCGGCCTCCAGGGCACGTCGTACCCCGTCGGCGCTGAAGTCCCAGACCCGGCGGTGCGTGGCCGGCACGGCGAATCCGTTCGCCAGGTCGTCGCCACCCGTGTCGGCGGGCTCCAGGAGGCGGCCCACCTTGGTGGAGAGGGTGTACGCGTCGCGGGGCCGCGCGCGCAGGGCCGCTCCGAGTCGCCGTTCGGAGAGGCCGAGGCCGTAGTGCGGTGCGGTGTCGAAGGAGCGGATGCCGCCGTCCCAGGCCGCGTCCACGGCCTCGTACGCCGCCTCGTCACTCACCGCGGTGAACAGGTTGCCGATGCCCGCGGCGCCGAAGGACAGGGCGCTGACCTCGACGCCGCTCCTCCCGAGGGTTCTCACCGGCCCACCGGCCGCAGCCGCAGTCCCTGCATACCGCCGTCCACGGCGAGCGCGGTACCGGTGGTGGCGCCGGACAGCGGGCTCGCCAAGTAGGCGACGGCGCCCGCGACTTCGGCGGCCGAGACGAGCCGCCCGGAGGGCTGGCGGGCCTCCAGGGCGGCGCGCTCGGCGGCCGGGTCGGAGGCGGCGTCGAGGAGCCGGCCGACCCAGGGGGTGTCGGCCGTGCCGGGATTCACGCAGTTGACACGGATGCCCTCGCGGAGGTGGTCGGCGGCCATGGCGAGGGTGAGGGAGAGGACGGCCCCCTTCGACGCGGAGTACGCGGCGCGCTGCGGCAGTCCTGCGGTGGCGGCGATGGAGCAGGTGTTCACGATCGCCGCGTGCGCGGATTCCCGCAGATGCGGCAGAGCAGCGCGGGTCGTCCGCACCATGCCGAGGACGTTGACGTCCAGGACCCGGTGCCACTCGGTGTCGTCGTTGTCCTCGACGGTGCCCTGGGCGCCGATCCCCGCGTTGTTGACCAGGACGTCGAGTCCCCCGAGATCCTGCGCCGCCGCGGCCACCGCCGTGCGGACGGAGGCGTCGTCGCCGACGTCGGCGCGGTAGCCGAGCAGCGGCTTCTCGACCCGCGAGAGGTCGAGGTCGAGGACGGCGACCTGGGCGCCGCGGGCCGCGAGCAGCTCGGCGGTGGCGCGGCCGATGCCGGAGGCTCCTCCGGTCACCAGCGCCTTGAGGCCTTCGAAGTCCGCGGTCATGCCGCTTCCCCCTTCTGACGGTCGGGTTCCTGCCGGGCGAGGTCGGCGGCCCAGAAGGTGCCGCCGGGGTAGGTGAACTCCGCGATGGACTCCGGACGCATGGTGGCGGAGAAGCCCGGCGCGGTGGGTGCCGTGTAGTGACCCTGCCGGATCACCACCGGGTCGAGGAAGTGGTCGTGCAGATGGTCGACGTATTCGATGACCCGGTCGTCGGTGGTGCCGGAGAGCGCCACGAAGTCGAACATCGACAGGTGCTGGACGAGTTCGCACAGGCCGACGCCGCCCGCGTGCGGACAGACGGGCACCCCGAACTTGGCCGCGAGCAGCAGGATGGCGAGGTTCTCGTTGACGCCGGCGACCCGGGCCGCGTCGATCTGCAGGATGTCGATGGCGCCGGCCTGGAGGAGCTGTTTGAAGACGATGCGGTTGTGGACGTGCTCGCCGGTGGCGACCTTGACGGGGGCGACCGCCTTGCGCACGGCGGCGTGTCCGAGGACGTCGTCGGGGCTGGTGGGTTCCTCGATCCAGTACGGTTCGAACTCGGCGAGGGCCCTGGTCCAGTCGATGGCCTCGTCCACGTTCCAGCGCTGGTTGGCGTCGATCGCGATGCGGATGCCGGGGCCGACGACGGAGCGGGCGACCCGGCAGCGCCGTACGTCGTCCGTCAGGTCGGCGCCGACCTTCAGCTTGATCTGCGTGAAGCCGTCGGCGACCGCCTCGGCGGCCAGCCGGGTGAGCTTCTCGTCGCTGTAGCCGAGCCAGCCCGGCGACGTGGTGTAGGCGGGGAACCCGTTCTCCCGAAGGGTGTCGGCGCGCTCGGCGGCTCCCTGTCTGCCGCGCCGCAGCAGCTCCAGCGCCTCGTCCGGGGTGAGGGCGTCCGTGAGGTAGCGGAAGTCGACCTGGCTCACGAGCCACTCCGGTTCGGCGTCGGCGAGCAGTTGCCACAGCGGCTTGCCCGCACGCTTGGCGGCCAGGTCCCACACGGCGTTGACGACGGCTCCGATCGCCATGTGCATCACGCCCTTCTCGGGCCCCAGCCAGCGCAGTTGGCTGTCACCGATCAGGTCCCGGGCGAGGGAGCCCGGGTCGGCGCACAGTTCCTCGACGGACCGTCCCACCACGTGCCCCCGCAGCGCCTCGATCGCCGCGACCTGGACGTCGTTGCCCCGTCCGATGGTGAAGGTGAATCCGTGCCCCTCGGGACAGTCGGCCGTGTCGCCGCGCAGCACGACGTAGGCCGCCGAGTAGTCGGGGTCCGGGTTCATCGCGTCCGAGCCGTCGAGCTCGCGGGAGGTGGGGAAACGGACGTCGTAGGTGTCGACCGCGGTGATGCGAGCGGCAGTTGGGGACACGGGAGGCCTTTCGGTCCGGAACAGGGGGTACGGAGGGGTCCGTACGAGAGCGAGGGGGCGGTCAGTCCTGGGCGCGTCCGGTGGTCACGCGGGCGATCATCAGGGCGACCAGGATGATTCCGCCGTAGATCGCCTGGATCCAGAAGGACGGCACCTGCGCCAGGGTGAGCAGGTTCTGCACGACGCCCAGCAGCAGGACGCCGGTGAGGGCGCCGAACATGGTGCCCCTGCCGCCGTCGAGGCTGATGCCACCGATGACCGCGGCCGCCATCACCGTGAAGATCATGTTGTTGCCCTGGTTGGCGCTGATCGCGCCGACGTAGCCGGTCTGCATGATGCCGCCGACCGAGGCGAGGACGCCCGCGACGACCGACACACCGAGCAGGACCCGGTCGACGCGGATGCCGGCCGCGCGGGCGGCGTCCGTGTTGCCGCCGATCGCGTACAGGGCGCGGCCGATCCGGTGGTACTTGAGGATCAGCCCGGCGATGCCGAAGGCGACCGCCGCCAGCCACACCGAGAGCGGAACGCGCAGGAAGGTGGAGGTGGCCAGGGAGAAGAACGCGTCGGGCATGCCGAACAGCGTCTTGCCCTTGGTCGCGCCGACCAGCAGTCCGCGCAGGACGATCAGCATCGCGAGGGTGACGATGAACGCGTTGAGCTTGAACTTCACCACGAGGACGCCGTTGAAGGCGCCGATGACGCCGCCCACGACGAGGATCGCCAGGAGGGCGAGCCCGGCCGACCATTCCGTGCCCCAGCCGGACTGGGCGGCGGGCAGGACCAGCAGGGCGCCGACGGCGGGCGCGATACCGACGACCGACTCGAGCGACAGGTCGATCTTGCCGGTGATCAGGACGAGCGACTCGGCGAGCACCACCATCGCGAGCGCCGCGGAGGCACCGAGGATGGAGATGAGGTTCCGCTCGGTGAGGAAGGAGTCGTTCACGATCGCACCGAGCACCATGAGCAGCAACAGGGCTGGTACGAGGGCGAGTTCGCGTGCCCGGCGGAGCAGTACCGTCTTGGTGGCACGCCCGTCGCGTACTCGTGCGGCGGCGAGCGGCGGGGCCTTGGTCTCAGCCACCGGGGCCTCGCTCTCCTCGGCCAGGGGTCCGGGGTTGACCCCCTGGGGAGATGCCGTAGCCATGGTCCACTCCTTCGATGGAGGCGATCAGCTCGTGGTCGTGCCAGCCCGCCGGGTGCTCGGCGACGACACGGCCGTGGAAGAGGACGAGGACGCGGTCGCAGCGGCGCAGGTCGTCGAGTTCGTCGGAGACGACGAGTACGGCGGTTCCGTCGTCACGGGCGCTGTCCACGCGGGACAGCAGCGACTCCTTGGACTTCACGTCGACGCCCGCGGTCGGGTTGATGAGGATGAGCAGACGGGGGTCGGAGGCGAGGGCGCGGGCCATCACCACCTTCTGCGCGTTGCCGCCGGAGAGGTCGGAGACGGGCTGGTCGGGCCCTTCGGCGTGGATGTCGAGGCGGTCGATCAGCTCGTCGGCGAACTCGCGTCTGCGGTCGGTGGCGATGAAGCCGTAGCGGCCGAGCCGGTTCAGGACGCTCATGGTGGCGTTGTCGCCGATGCTCATGCCGGAGACGAGCCCCTGCTCGTGCCGGTCGCGCGGCACGCAGCCGACGCCGGCCCTGAGCGCGGCCTGCACATCGCCGAACGGGAGCCGCTCGCCGTCGAGTCGGGCCGTACCGCCCGTCGGCCGGTACAGGCCGGCGAGCGACTCGGCCAGCTCGATCTTGCCGCTCGCGCTGGAGCCGGCGAGCCCGACGACCTCACCGCGGCGGACGGTGAGGTCGATGGCTTCGTACGCGTCCGAGGTGAGGCCCTCGGTCCGCAGCACGACGGGCGCGTCCTTCGGCGCGGTGTCCCGGACGGCCGCCCGTTCGGCGATCGCCTCGCCCGCCATGGCCTCCACCAACGCCGGGCGCGGAAGCTCGGCGACCGGCGCGGTGGTGATCCAGCGGGCGTCGCGCAGCACGGTGACCGTCTGGCACACCTCGTACACCTCCTGGAGGTGGTGCGAGATGAACAGGAAGGTGACGCCGGACTCCTGGAGCGCGCGCATCCGGGTGAAGAGGCGCTCGATCTCCCGGTTGTCGAGCTGGGCCGTGGGTTCGTCGAGGACGATGAACCGGGCGCCGAAGCTCAACGCCCGCGCGATCTCCACCATTTGGCGGTCCTCGACCTTGAGGTCGGCGGTGCGGGCCTCCGGGTCGACCCGCACGTCCCAGGTCGCCAGGACGTCGGCCGCCTCGGACCGCAGTCTGCGCCAGCTGATCAGTCCGCCGCGTCCCGTCGGCTGCCGGTTGATGAAGAGGTTCTCGGCGACCGTCAACTCCGGTACGACGGTGGGCTTCTGGTAGACGCAGGCCACCTTGCGGCGCCAGGCGTCGCGGTCGGTGAGCGGGGGCGCGGGTTCGCCGTCGAAGCGGACCGTGCCCTCGTCGGGGGCCTGCAGACCGGTGAGGATCGTGACGAGGGTGGACTTGCCCGCGCCGTTGCGTCCCACGAGGGCGTGGGACTCGCCCGGCAGGACGGTGAGCCGGCCGTCTTGGAGGGCGACGGTGGGGCCGTACCGTTTGGCCACCCCGCGCGCCTCCACCAGTGGTGTACTCATTTGACCGTGTTGCCCCAGAGCTTGGGGTCGTCGACGTTGTCCTTGGTGACCAGCGGGGCGGGCAGCTGGTCCTCCAGGATGCCGCTGGGGAGCTTGACGATCGTGGAGTCGTGGTCGGTCGGTCCGGTCTTGAACGTCTTCCCCTGCATGGCCGCCTTGATGTAGTACATGCCGTACTTGGCGTAGGCGTCGGCGGGCTGGGAGACGGTGGCGTCGATCTCGCCCTTGCGGATGGCGTCGAACTCCTGCGGGATGCCGTCGTTCGAGACGATCGCGATGTGGCCCGCCTGGCCGGCCTTCTTCAGCATCCCCTTGGACTTCAGGGTCTGCAGGGTGGGCGCGAGGTAGACACCGCCCGCCTGCATGTAGATGCCCTTGATGTCGGGGTTGGCGTTCAGCAGCGTGTCCAGTTTGGAGGCCGCGGTGTCGGACTCCCACTTGGCGGGGATCTCCAGGACCTTCAGCTTCGGGTAGTTCTTCTTCACGCAGGAGCGGAACGCCTCGGAGCGGTCACGGCCGTTGACCGAGGCCAGGTCGCCCATGATCTGCACGACCTTGCCCGAACCGACCTGCTTGCCCAGGAACTCGCAGGCCTTCTCGCCGTACGCGACGTTGTCGGCGCGGACGACCATGGCGACCTTCCCCTTGTCGGGGGCCACGTCGACGGCGACCACGGGGACGCCCTTGCGCTCGGCCTGGTCGAGACCGGCGACGATCGCGGCGCTGTCCAGGGGGGCCACGACCAGGCCCTTCACACCCTGGTTCAGCTGGTTGTTGATGTCGGTGATCTGCTGCGACGGATCACTGTTGGAGTTGACGGTCTTGAGGGCGTCGACGCCCTCGGACTTCGCCAGCTTCGGCACGTAGTCGTTGTAGGACTGCCAGAACGGCGAGGTCAGCAAGGGCAGGATCACTCCGACCTTGCCGCTGCCATCGCCTCCCCCGCCGCCGGAGGCGACGTCGTCCTTGGTGCTGCCGCACGCCGCGAGCAGGAGGGTCGCGCAGGCGGCCACAGCCGCCGCACTCACTGCCCGCGACGGGATTCGACTGTTCCGCACTGTTCTGCCGGCCATCTGACGGCTCCTCATCGAGCGAGATCGAGCAGGACGCGTGGCCGGAGTCCCTCTTCCAGCCGGGACGAATATTTATCAGACCACTTTGGGTCCGCAACACCCCGCGGAGCCATATTTTCCGGGATTCCGGCCATAGTGGTCCGACCACATCGATGGTTAGACTGCGGCGCACCCGGCAACAGGAGGAAGCGGCGTGGACGAGACCCTGTCCCACGGGACGGAGGGCGCCCCCCAGAAGGGCACCGTGACCCAGCGCGCCATCGAGCGGATCAAGGCGATGATCAAAGAGGGCCGTCTCGAGCCCGGCCAGCGGCTGCCGACGGAGCGCGATCTCGCCGCCCAGCTGGGGATGTCCCGCAGCTCGATGCGCGAGGCGATCCGCGCGCTCACGGTCCTCGGCGTGCTGGAGGCCCGGCACGGCTCGGGCATCTACGTCACGCAGCTGGAGGCCGGAGACCTCCTGGAGACCTTCGGCGTGGTGGCCGACCTCTCACGCGGGCCGCGGCTGGTGGAACTGCTGGAGGTGCGCCGGATCCTGGAGTCGACGGCGACGGCGCTGGCCGCCGCGCGGATCACCCCCGACCAGCTCGCCGAGGTGGAGAAACACCTCACGGCGATGAACGCGACCGACGACCCGGAGGAGATCCTCGCCCACGATCTGGCCTTCCACCGGGAGATCGCGGCCGCCGCGGGCAACGAGACGATGGCGGCCATCCTGGAGGGGCTCTCCTCGCGCACCTTCCGCGCCCGGGTCTGGCGCGGCTACCAGGAGGAAGGTGCCTTCGAGCGCACCCGCCGCGAGCACGCTGCGATCCACCGCGCCCTGCTGGCCCACGACCCGGAGGCGGCCAGAGCGGCCGCCGCCGCGCACGTGGGCGAGGTGGAGCAGTGGCTGCGGACCCAGCTCACGCCCTAAGGGCTGTCCCGTAATCCCCGGTGGATCAGCGCGCGGCGTCGGATGCGGTGCATCGCAAGGCGGAGGGTCGTCCTCATACTGGGCGTATTCGGGCGATCCGACAACGCGGCGTGGGGGTCCCCCCTGCTCGAAGAGCTCGGGGGAGTGCCGTAGCTGTCGTCGTGCGCCCGCCGGGGATTACGGGACAGCCCTTAGGGCGTGTTGCGAGGCGGGCGGGACTTTCGCGACACGCCCTGGCCGGGTCCGCCGCCCGTGCGGTGGTCAGGCCCGCTTCAGCCGCAGCGTCACCAACTCGAAGGGACGCAGCGCCAGGGTGATCCGGTCGCCGTCGCGCTCCGGCGGCGCGGCGTCCGCGAGGGGCCGCTCCAGCAGATCGGTCACCGTGACGGCCCCGGTCGCGAAGCCCGCGGTGAGCGTGGCCCGCGTCCGGCCGCCGCGGGACTCGTGGAAGCGTACGACCACGTCACCGCTGCCGTCGTCGGCGAGCTTGACCGCGGTCACCACGACCGCGTCCTGCTCGACGCCCACCAGCGGCGCGACCTCGCGCGCGCCCGTCAGAGGCCGCTCGGGCAGGTTGATCCGCCATCCCTCGCGCACCGCGTCCCCGATCCCGGCCCCCGGCACCAGCGCGTGCCGGAAGCGGTGGACTCCCTGGTCGGTCTCCGGGTCCGGGAAGCGCGGGGCCCGCAGCAGGGACACGCGCACGGTGGTGGTCGTACCGGAGTCGCGCTCGCGCACGGTCCGGGTCACGTCGTGTCCGTACGTGGAGTCGTTGACGATCGCGACACCCCAGCCCGGCTCCTCGACGTGCACGAACCGGTGGTTGCACGCCTCGAACTTGGCTGTCTCCCATGAGGTGTTGGTGTGGGTGGGCCGGTGGAAGTGCCCGAACTGGGTCTCGGACGCGTACCGTTCGGCGTGCACGTCGAGCGGGAAGGCGAGCTTCAGGAACTTCTCGGTCTCGTGCCAGTCGACCTCGGTGTCGATGCCGAGCCGCCGCTCCCCCGGTGCCAGCGACAGCAGCTGGGTGACCCGCGACGCGCCGAAGGACCGGACGATCCGGACCGACAGGCCGTCCGCACCGGGCCCGACCTCGTCGGCGTCCACCAGATCGGTGACCGTGTTGCGGTAGAACTCGTCGACGTCCCAGGCGTCCCACATGTTCGGGAAGTCGGGGTGGATCTGGAGCAGGTTCGCGGCCCGGTCCGGTGCGATCGTCTCGCGGCCGGCCTCGATGTCGTACGCCGAGACGACCAGTCCCCGGGCGTCGACCTCGACCCGCAGCAGGCCGTTGTCGAGGACGTGTCCACCGGCCGCCCTGGGTACGAGCGAGACCCCGCCGGCGTCGGTGGCCGGGCGGGCCGCGCCCGCCGGGACCCCGTCGCGGGTGTGCGGGGCCGAGTTGAACACGAGCCGGGTGGTTCCTTCACCGGCGAGCGCGCGCTGTGCCGCGCCGATGATGCCGTCCAGCTCCTCGGCGACCCGCTCGTAGGTCCGCCGGGCCTCCCGGTGCACCCAGGCGATGGACGAGCCGGGCAGGATGTCGTGGAACTGGTGGAGCAGCACCGTCTTCCAGATACGGTCCAGGTCCTCGTACGGGTAGGGGAACCCGGTCCGCACCGCCGCCGTCGCCGCCCACAGTTCGGCCTCGCGCAGCAGGTGCTCGCTGCGGCGGTTGCCCTGCTTGGTCCTCGCCTGACTGGTGAGGGTCGCTCGGTGCAGTTCGAGGTACAACTCGCCTACCCAGACCGGCGCTTCGGGGTGTTCTGCCTCGGCCTTCGCGAAGAACTCCGCCGGGGTCTCCCACCTGACGGTGGCGGAGCCTTCGAGGTCCTTGAGGCGGGCCGCCTTCGCGACCATCTCGCGGGTGGTGCCGCCGCCTCCGTCGCCCCAGCCGGTGGGTGCCAGGGAGTGCCGGGCGACCCCCTTGTCCTTGAAGTTCCTGGCCGCGTGGGCGATCTCGCTGCCCCGCATGGAGCAGTTGTAGGTGTCGACGGGCGGGAAGTGGGTGAAGATGCGGGTGCCGTCGATGCCCTCCCAGCGGAAGGTGTGGTGCGGGAACTTGTTGGTCTGGGACCACGAGATCTTCTGCGTGAGCAGCCACTTGGAGCCCGCCGCCTTGATGATCTGCGGGAGTCCGGCGGCGAAGCCGAAGGTGTCGGGCAGCCAGGCCTCTTCGTTCTCGATGCCGAACTCGTCGATGAAGAACCGCTTGCCGTGGACGAACTGACGGGCCATCGCCTCCGAACCGGGCATGTTCGTGTCCGACTCGACCCACATGCCTCCGGCCGGGACGAACCGGCCGTCCGCGACGGCCTTCTTCACCCGCGCCCACACCTCGGGCCGGTGCTCCTTCACCCAGGCCCACTGCTGGGCCTGCGACATCGCGAAGACGAACTCGGGTTCGTCCTCGATGAGCGCGGTCATGTTGGAGGTGGTGCGCGCCACCTTGCGGACCGTCTCGCGCAGCGGCCACAGCCAGGCCGAGTCGATGTGCGCGTGCCCGACGGCGCTGATCCGGTGTGCGGAGGGCACGGCGGGTTCCGCGAGGACGCCCTCCAGCCGGGCCCGGGCCGCGGCGGCGGTGCCGCCCACGTCCTGGAGGTCGACGGCGTCCAGCGCCCGCTCCACCGCGCGCAGGATGTCCCAGCGCCGCGCGGACTCCACCGGGAGCTCGGCCATCAGCTCGCCGAGCACCTCCAGGTCGAGCACCAGTTCCCACACCGTCTCGTCGAGGACCGCGAGGTCCATCCGGGTGAGCGTGTACTGAGGCTCGCTGCCCGCGGTCTCCTTGTCGCCCAGCTGGGTGGGCTGGAAGGGGTGGTAGTCGAGGATCACCGGATTGGAGGCGGCCTCGATGTGCAGCCGGACCTCCTCGCCGCCCTCCACCGGCGCGCCGACGCGCACCCACTGGTTGCGCGGGTTGAGTCCCTTCACCGGAGTGCCGTCGGACCGGTAGACGAGCCCCTCGCACTGGAATCCGGGCATGTTCTCGTCGAATCCGAGGTCGAGGACCGCCTCGACGGTCCGGCCGGCCCAGGACTCGGGTACGGTCCCGGTGACCCGGAACCAACTGGTGCCCCACGGAGCGCCCCAGCGCGCGCCCACCTCGATCGGCTCCGGCACGGCCGCGAGCCCCTCGGCGACCGGGACCGGCTCTCCGGGCGCGTTCCACACCGCCACTTCCAGCGGCACGGACTCGGGGTACACGGCGGGTCGGATGCGCTCGTCGAGGACACGCTTGAGGCGGGCTTCGACCAGGGTGCGGTCGTCATGCATGGGTGGGCTCCGTGGGGTGAGGGGTGCGGGTTACCAGGTGTGGGTGATCGTGGCGGAGGTCGAGACGGTGAACAGCTCCCCCACCGCGCGCAGTTCGAATCCTGCGGCGGCCTCGCCCTGCTCGGCGGTGAGACCGCCCGCGTAGAACGCGGTCTGGCAGGTGCCGCCGAGGAAACGACGTGTGCCGTCGGGGAACGTCCGGTACAGCTCGTAGTGGCGTACGTCGCCGGCGGCACTCTGCCACGCGAAGCGCAGGTTTCCGCCGTCGGCGTCGGTGACGCGCAGGCCGGCGGGCGCGTCGGGGGTCACCGTCGCGTCCCGGACCGCGAGCCGGCCCAGCCGCCAGCCGACCGGACCGGGTCCCGGGGCCAACCGGACGCCCAGCGCGTCCACGGTTCCCGACAGTCCGGTCAGCCGCACGGTGGACGTCTGCCAGCCGTCGCCGCCGGTGATGGGCACGGACAGATAGGTGTACGGGGGTGCCCCGCCCGCCGCGCCCGGCTCCGCGGTGGCGACGGCCAGCTCCAGGGAGGTGCTGCCCGCGTCCGTACGGTGGGTCAGCTCGACCACCGTGTCCGCGCCGATCGGCAGCCGGGTCGTGTACAGGTCCAGCGTCGTCGGCGCGTCGAGAGTTCCGGAGACCAGGAGGCTGCTGCCGCCCCGCCAGGCGTCCGCGAAGTCGAAGGTGACGGTGGGGCGGTGGCCGGTGGTGCGCACGACCCAGCGGCGGGAGGGCAGCCGGTCCTGGAGACCCAGGTGGTTCCAGGCGGTGTCCGAGGTGACCTCGCCGTCCTCGTACCACCTCAGGCCGTGACCGGTGTTGAAGACGGTCGCGAACGGCAGCGAGCCGACGGTCGAACGGTCGGCGACAGAGACCGCCGGAGCGCGCCAGGCGGCGTCCGTGGCGGGCCTGGAGGGGTCGAGGGAGGAGCCGGTCCAGAACAGGTCGTCGGCGGTGTGGAAGTCGCCGGGGGTGCGGCCCGCGGGCAGGTGGTTGCGGGTCCACTCGGGCCGGTAGAGGCCGATCGACGCGATGTGCGCCTTGGTGGTCGGCACGATGGCGTCCCAGTTGACGGACGCGTTGGTGCCGCCTGCCTCGACGTCGACGCCGGCCCACAACTCGTAGGGGCTGCGGCCGAGTTGCCGGGCGGTGGTGGCGGAGGAGGCCAGGCTGCTCTGCGACCAGCGGAAGTCGACGAACATCGAGTCGGCGGCCTGGAAGAACGTCTTGTTCTGGTTGTCGAGCGCGCCCTGCCAGCCGACCGAGCCGCTCACGGTCATCGCGTCGTACCAGGTGACGCGCTGTCCCTGGGCCGCGCCGAGCGCCTTGAGTTCCTTCAGGAAGCCGAGCACGGCGGTGGCGAGCGCGGTGTCGCCGCCGCCGGTCTCGGCGTTGACGAACCAGCCGTCGAATCCGTACGCCGCGGCCACCGCGACCAGTCGGTCCGCGAGCGGATAGTGCCCGGTGGCGTCCTTCTGCACCAGGTCACGGGTCCACTGGAGGCGGCCGCCGTAGGCGACGGGCGGCAGAAAGACGTTGCCGAGGACGGGCACGCCGTGCCGGTGGGCCGCGTCCACGATCGGGGCGTTCGGCGCGAGGATCAGGCCCTCGCCCGACGAGCCTCCCCAGAAGACGAGTTCATCGAGGTAGGCCCAGTGGGTGAGGGCGTAGTAGTCGGCGTCGGCGGCGCCCTGGGAGGGGTTGGCCGACGTGGGCCCGAAGGAGACGAGGGACTGGACGCGGGCCTGGCCGGCGCGGGCCGTGCTGTTCACGGGGGTGGGGGTGAAGCGGGCGGCGAGTGGCACGGAGGACGCGTTGAACGCCAGGTCCGTGTCGCCGTCGGCGCTCCATGTCTTCAGGCTGCGCCAGGTGATGCCGGCGCCCGGGGTGCCCGAGGGCAGCGAGTCCGGGTACCAGTAGGAGGCGTACGGCTGGAGGTCGCGGTAAGCCGCCGCCGCGGCCGGGGACGCCGGGCAGGGCGGGGGTGAGCGCCGCCGCGGCTCCGGCGAGCAGAAGAGCGCGTCTGCTGAGGTTCACTGTGTGCTCCGTATCGTCGGGAGGACGGGTGGGGACGGGCTACTCGGTGACCTGATCGGGTGTGACGACTTCGGTGATGCCACGGGCCGCGAGGTGGTCCTTGTCGTCGGCGCGGCTCGCGAGAACGGTGGTGGGACGGGCGCCGTCGGCGGTGAGCCTGGCGAAGGCCTCGAAGACGGGGCCGCCGGGGGCGCAGACGGAGCGGCCCGGCGCGGTGTCGACGACGAGCGCGGTGGTGCGCGCGCAGGGCCGGTGTGCCCGTCCCTCGCCGGCGATGCGGGCGAGGGTCCGCGCGGCGGGCTTGGGCCGCCGGTCGCTCGTCAACAGGCCGAGGCTGTACTCGAGTTCGGGGAAGTCGGCCAGGTCGCGGCTGACGTCGTGCGAGCACCACCAGGTGACGCCCCACAGGTCGGGGCAGTCGAGCGCGTTCGCGACGGTCGTCTCGGTGAAGGCGGCCGCGTGCTCGGCCGGGATCAGCGGGGCGGGCGCGCCGACCTCCTGGAGCCAGACCGGGCGGCCGGGATCGTCGGCCCAGGCCTTGGAGAGCTCGACGAGGTACGCGGCGTGGTGCTCGGTGGCGACACCCCGGCGGCCGTGCCGCTGGGCCGTCCCGTTGAACACCCAGGAGTGGACGGCGGTGAGGGCGCCGAGCCGGGCCGAGTGCTCCGGCGTGAACGGCTGGTCGTCCTGGTACCAGGCGGCGTCGTAGGAGGCGTGCAGATGCGGCTTGCCGGGAGCGCCCTCCTCACAGGCCGCGAGCAGGCGGGTCAGCCATGCCCCGGCCTGCTCGGAGGTGATGCGGTCCGGGTCGGGGTGCGGCCCGGCGGCGAACTGGTTGACCTCGTTGCCGATCGTCATGCCGATGAAGTTCGGCCGGTCGGCGAGCGCGGCGGCCAGGGTGCGCAGGTACGCGGCCTCCCCCTCGACCACTTCCGGGTCGGTGAAGATGTTCCGCCGGTGCCAGGTCCGTGTCCACGCGGGCAGGAAGTCGAAGCTCGACAGGTGCCCCTGCAGTCCGTCCACGTTGACGTCGAGTCCGCGTTCGGCGGCGGCGTCGGCGAGCGCCACGAGCTGTTCGACGGCGCGCGGGCGGATCAGGGTGCGGTTGGGCTGGAAGTAGGGCCACAGCGGGAAGACCCGGATGTGGTCGAGGCCGACGGCGGCGATCGAGTCGAGGTCGGCGCGTACGGAGTCGAGGTCGAAGTCGAGCCAGTGGTGGAACCACCCCTCGCTCGGGGTGTAGTTGACGCCGAAGCGCACGGCAGAGGGCATGCGGGATCCTTGCGAATCGGAAGGACGGACGGTTTCAGCCCTTGACCGCGCCCTCGCCCACACCGCGGAAGAAGTACCGCTGGAGACAGGCGAAGAGGGCGATCAGCGGTGCCACGGCGATGATCGTCCCCGCGGCGACGAGCCGTTCGTCGTTGGCGAACGTGCCGTGCAGGTAGTTGAGGCCGATGGTGAGGGTGAACTTGGAGGGATCGCTGAGCACGATGAGTGGCCACAGGAAGTCGTCCCAGGCGCCCATGAAGGCGAAGATGGCGACGACGGCGAGGGTGCCCTTCACCGACGGCAGCGCGATCCGCAGGAACCGCTGCCAGACGTTCGCCCCGTCGACGTAGGCCGCCTCCTCGATCTCGTAGGGCAGGTTGAGGAAGGCGTTGCGCATCAGCAGGACGTTCATCGCGCCGACGCAGCCGGGCAGGACCACACCGATGAGCGTGTTGTTCAGGCCGAGCTCACGCATGGTGGTGAACTGGGCGATGATGATGCCCTCGACGGGGACCAGCATCGCGAGGATGAAGACGAGCGTCACCACCCGGCGGCCGCGGTAGCGCAACCGGGCCAGGGCGTAGCCTGCGAGGGCCGAACCGACGCAGTTCGTCACGACGTTGGCGCCCGCGACCTTGAGCGAGTTCACGGCGTAGTCCCAGACGGGGATGGTGTCGGCGACGCGCTGGTAGTTGTGCAGCGTCGGGTGGCCGGGCAGGAGCGCCGGCGGCGAGTCGAAGATGTCCTCGGTCGGGCCCTTGAGCGAGGTGGACAGCTGCCACAGGAACGGGCCGACGGTCAGGGCGAGGACGGCGAGCAGCAGCAGGTAGCGCAAGGCGAGTTCCCACACCCGGATCCGGCGGCCGTGCTCGTCCGTGACGCGGAGGCGGTGTCGGGGGCGGGGCCGTCGCCGCGGCGCCGGACGCTCCGCGGGTCGTACCTTCTCCAGCACGCTCACGCGTCCTCCTTCCGGTCGGCGCGCAGCACGAGCAGCATCAGCGCGACGGTGACGACGAAGACGACGACGGAGAGGGCGGAGGCGTAGCCCACCCGGCCGGTCAGTCCGGTGCCGGTGCGCTGGACCAGCATGACGAGGGTGGTGTCCTCGCCCGCCGGTCCGCCGTCCGGGCCCGCCATCAGGTAGACCTCGGAGAACACCTTGAAGGCGGCGACCGAGGAGAGCGCGCCGACCAGCACCATGGTGGAACGGACGGCGGGCACGGTGACGGTGAGGAAGCGGCGTACCGCCCCCGCGCCGTCGACGGACGCCGCCTCGTGCAGTTCGCGGGGCACGTTGGCGAGCGCGGCCAGGTAGATGATCATGTAGTAGCCGAGGCCCTTCCAGACCGTGACGGCCATGGCGCTCAGCAGGAGCAGCCACTGGTCGCTGAGGAAGCCGACCCTGCCGATGCCGACCGTCTCCAGCAGCGAGTTCACCAGTCCGCGTTCGTCCAGCAGCCACACCCAGATCAGGCCGACCACGACGATGGAGGCGACCACCGGGGTGTAGAAGGCCGACCGGAAGAAGGTGATGCCGGGGATGTTCTTCTGGACCAGCAGGGCGAGCAGCAACGGCAGCAGGACGAGCGCGGGGACGACCCCGACGACGTACAGCGCGCTGTTGCGCAGGCCGATCCAGAACATGTCGTCGTGGAGCAGTTCCCGGAAGTTGGCGAGCCCCACGAACGTGCCGGGGATCAGGGTGCGGCGGTCGGTGAAGGAGTTGACCACCGTCGAGACGAACGGGTACAGGATGAAGACACCCGTGATCAGCAGCCCCGGTGCCGCGAACAGCCAGGGGCTGGACGGGAGCTGGCGTCGTACCCGGGAGGCCGCGCGGGGCGTCCGCGCACCGCGCCGCGCGTCGCCGGACAGGGTCGAGGAACTCGCCACGCCGGATCAGCCCTGCTGCTGGAGGAGCCGGTCACAGGACTTGACAGCGTTGTCAAGAGCTGTTTTGGGGCTCTCCTTGCCCTGGAGCGCCTTGGCGACCTCGTTGCGCAACGCCGTCTTCATCTGCTCGCTGAAGAGGACCGGCGTGTAATTGACCGCGTTCTTCAGGGACTTGGCGGCGGCGATCCGCACCCGCGTCTCGTCGGTGCCGTCCTCCTTGGTGAAGTACGGGTCGTCCAGCGAGCCGGCGGTGCTCGGGAAGATCGCGACCTTCTTGGCGAACGACATCTGGTTGCGCGCGTCGGTGACGAAGTGGGCGAAGGCGACCGCGGCCGGAGTGTGCTTGGTGCGCGAGTTGACCATCACGCCCATGACGTACATGTTCACCTTGCCGGTGCTGGTGATCTGGTCCGTGATGCCGATGTTCCTGTACAGATTCGGCGCCTGCTTCTTGAAGTTGCCGAGGTCCAGGGCGCTGCCCGGGTTCATGGCGACGGCGCCGGTGAGGAACTTCTTGCCGGACGACTCCGGGGTCGCGGTGAGCGCCTGCGGGTCGAGCGCCTTGGCGTCGTACAACTCCTTGTACTTGGTGAGGAGTTCGACGCCCTTGGCGTCGTTGAAGGCGAAGGCGGTGCCTTCCTTGTTCATCAGCCCGACGCCGTAGCGGCCGAAGTCCTCGATGGTCGGCACGTTGGCGAGGGTGGCGACCTTTCCGTCGCTCTTGTCGGCCAGTCGCAGCGCGTCGGAGAACAGTTCGTCGTAGGTCGTCGGCGGCTTTGAGGCGTCGAGTCCGGCTTCCTTGAACAGCGACTTGTTGTAGAAGAGCGGGCCGGTGTTGAGGTACCAGGGGAAGGCGTACGTCCCGGTCATGCCCGGTATCCGATGACCGGCCCAGGCGCCGTCCAGGTACTCCTTCTTGTACTGGGCGGCCGACTTGTCGAGGTCCAGGGCGAGGCCCGCCTTGGCGAGCGGCGCGACGAGGTCCGGGGAGACGTTCACGACGTCGGGCAGGGTGCCGCCGGCCGCGTCCGCGCTGATCTTGTCGGCGTAGCCCTCGGCGGGCTGGTCGACCCACTTCACATGGGTGTCCGGGTACTTCTTCTCGAAGTCCGCGACCACTCCCTCGAAGTAGTCCTTGAAGTTGGCCCTCAGGTTCCAGGTCTGGAAGGTGATGTCGCCCTCGACCTTGCCGGAGGCGTCCGTCGAGCCGGCGCCGTCGTTCCCGGAGCCGCAGGCACTCAGCGGCAGGACGACGGCGACGGCGGCAGCGGCGGCGAGAACTCTGCGGGAGATGCGCACGGATGGGGCTCCTCTGCGGTGGGGGGGGCGAGTGGTGCCGGGGCAGACCTTGCATGCAACTCGCCGGAGTAGTCAATGGATTTGGCCCAGCTAAACTCTTTAGTGAGGGAACATGGCTGGTCAGAGACGTGCGCCCGGCCTCTTGCAATGGATCACTAATGCGCTTTATATTGCCTCAGCTCAAGCGCATTAGTGCGCGGTCTCAGCAGAACGGGGAGCAAGGTTGCCAGCCAAGCGGTCACCCGCGCGCCGGCCGACGATGAAGGACATCGCGCAGCGCGCCGGGGTCTCGCAGAGCGCGGTCTCCTTCGCTCTCAACGACCGGCCCGGGGTCTCCGAGATCACCCGCGACCGGGTGCGCCGGGTCGCCGAACAGCTGGGCTGGCGGCCGAGCACGGCGGCCCGCGCGCTGTCCGGCGAGGGCGCCGCCACGGTCGGACTCGTCGTCGCCCGGCCCGCCGACACCCTGGGCGTGGACTCGTTCTTCCTGCAGCTGATCTCCGGCATCCAGGAGGTACTGGCCGAGCGGCATCTCGGGCTGCTCTTCCAGGTGGTGGAGGACGTCGGCGACGAGTGCGCGGTCTACCGGCGCTGGTGGGCCGAACACCGCGTGGACGGGGTCCTGGTGGTCGATCCGCGGACCGACGATCCGCGCCCCGACCTGCTGGAGGAGCTGGGCCTGCCCGCGGTGGTGATCGGCGGTGTGCCGGACACGCGCCACCCCGGGATGTCCACGGTCTGGGCGGACGACGCGGGCGCGATGGCCTCGGTGGTGGGCGAGCTGTACGCGCTCGGGCACCGCCGGATCGCGCACATCGCGGGCCTGCCGGGACTCGCCCACACCGAGCGGCGCATCCGCACCCTGCGCGCGGAGGCGGAGCGGCGGGGGCTGTCCGAGGTGCGGTCACTGACCACGGACTACTCGGACTCCGAGGGCGCCGCCGTCACCCGCCGGGTCCTGGAGAGCGGCGCGCCGCCGACGGCGCTGGTCTACGACAACGACGTGATGGCCGTCGCCGGGGTCGCCACCGCGACGGAACTGGGCTTCCTGGTGCCGCGTGACGTGTCCGTCGTGGCCTGGGAGGACTCGGCGCTGTGCCGCATGGTCAGACCGTGGCTGTCCGCGCTCTCCCGCGACACCGTGGAGTTCGGGCGCACGGCCGCGCGGGAATTGACCGCGCTCCTGGACGGCGGCCCGGCACGGACGGTCCAGGTGCCGGTGCCACGGCTGATCGAACGGGAGAGCACGGGGCCGGCGGCCGGCATCTGACACAGGGCTGGTGGTCCGGCCTCCGTGAAAACCTGTTGGCGGACCACGGCGGCCGCTGCTACTTTTCCGGAGGCCGTGCGAGAGAAAGAGGAGGTGGTACCCGTGAACACAGTATCGACATGGGTGCTCTCCTCCGGGGTCACGGTCGGGCGATAGGTCGTCCGGGAGCGCCGTTCACGCGCACTCCCGAAAGGCACGACCATGCACTTCACTTCCGAACAGCGCCTCGACGACGGCGTCCTCGAGCGCGCATTCACCCTCGGCGGGATTCCCGGCATCCTGTGGACGCCCGCGTCCGCACCGGCGCCGCTGATCCTGCTCGGCCACCCTCCCCTCGGGCTGCGCAAGATGTACCCCCGACTGGCGGCCCGGGCCCGGCACTCCGCGGCGGAGGGCTTCGCCACGGCCACCATCGAGCTCCCCGGAAGCGGGGACCGGCCCCGTTGGCCCGCCGTCGAGCAGGCCCGCGCCGACCTGCGCCGGGCGATGGAGGCCGGCGAGCCGGTCAGCGACGAGATCGTCGACGCTCTCGTCCTCCCGCTGGTCGACAAGGCGGTCCCGGAATGGCAGGCCGCCCTGGACGCCCTCCTTGCACTGCCCGAGATCGGCGGCCCGGTCGGGTACTCGGGGGGCGTGATCTCCATCGGCATCCGGCTGGCCGTGGTCGAGCCGCGCGTCTCGGCCGCCGTTCTGTTCGCCGGGAGTTTCGTGCCTCGCGCCCTGTTCGAGGAGGCCCGGCAGGTCACCATCCCCCTGCACGTCCTGCTGCAGTGGGACGACGAAGGGAACGACCGGCAGGCGGCCCTGGACCTGTTCGACGCCTTCGGCTCCAAGGAGAAGTCCCTGCACGCCCATCTCGGCGGGCACACCGGCGTCCCGCAGTTCGCGGGGGACGCCGCGGCCCAGTTCTTCACCCGGCACCTGAAGTGAGGCCCGGCCGTCCGGCCGGCAGCGGACGGTAGCTGATGTCGGCCGGCATACCGCTCATCGAGGACAGGTACCGGCCCTCCTCGACGGCGGTGGCCGGTCGACGGACGACCGCCCCGATCGCGGCGTTACCGGCCATCGGCGGTACCGGCCGGTCGGGGCGGCGCCCGGCCACCGGCGCCGCCCTCAGCCGGACCCACCCACGCAGCTGGACCCACCCGCGAACCGAGATCGGTCTCGCCGAAAGCCGCTGCCCGGTGTTCCCCGAGGCCGTGGTCGACGGAGGGGACCGCCCGCCGGTCATCGGTCATCGGTCATCGGTCATCGGTCATCGGCGGTCCGGGGTCGGCCCGCGGCCGGTCCCGGTCCGCGCGCGGATGTCGGCAGGGGTGGTCGCGGGCGGCCCCGGACCGGTCGCGCGCGGCGGTCTCGGAGTCACGGTCGCCGCACGGGATGGATGTCAGTCACGCCACTCCACCTTGAACACCCAGACGTACTGGCCGGACCTGCGGGCCGCCGCCGGCACGTCGATCACCAAGGCCCCGTTCCGTACCGTCCAGTTGAGCGGCCGGTCGTGGCCGAGCAGGGTCACCCGGTCACCGCCGCGGACCGGCACCGGCGCCTCGACGGTGAGGGTGGCGCCCGGCGCGGTCAGCGAGTGGATGTAGAAGGCCTCGTTCTGCCGCACGGTGAACCGCAGGTCCTCACCGAGCTGCGCCATCCGCGACCAGTACGTCGTGTCGTAGATCGCCTCGCCGTTGACCTTCAGCCACCGGCCGGTCTCGCGCAGCCGGGTCTGCATGATCTCGGGGATGGTGCCGTCGGCGCGCGGCCCGATGTCGAGCAGGAGGTTGCCGTTCTTGGAGACGATGTCGACGAGGCTGCGGACCACCTCCTCGGCGGTCATGTAGGCGGCGTCGGGTGTGGCCCGGTTGTAGCCGTAGCTGAACGGGTCGAGGCCCCGGCTGGACTCCCACTTGGCGACGACGGTGTTCTCGTAGGTCGTGTACTCGGGGGTCGTGAAGTCGTGGAAGCCGATGCCCGAGCGGTTGTTGACGGTGACCTCGTAGGGCTTCGGCCGGTTCTTGCCGTGGTTGAAGTACTCGGCGAGCACCCGCGGGCTGTCGTTGGCGCCGCCGATGTCGCACCAGATGACGGACGGGTCGTAGCCGTGGATCAGTTCCAGCATCTGCGCGGCCTGATAGTCCTTCACATAGTCCTTGCCGGCGGTGTATCCGGTGTAGGGGACCGCTTCCCGGGTGTACGGGTTGCGCGGGGCATGGCCCGACCAGGGGTTGTCGGGGTTGAACCACTCGGGCATGGAGAAGTACAGGCCGCGGTGCAGCTCGGGCGTGAACCGCCGTGAGGCGTCGAAGAGTTCGCGGACCAGGTCGCGCCCCGGGCCCATCTTCACGGCGTTGCGGTCGGACACCCGCGTGTCCCACAGGGCGAAGCCCTCGTGGTGCTTGGAGGTGAGGACGTGGTACTGGGCGCCGGCGTCCCGGAACAACTCCACCCAGGCGCGCGGATCGAAGCGGTGGGCCGTGAACATCGGGATGAAGTCGTCGTAGGCGAAGTCCTCCCCGTACTTCTCGCGGTGATAGGCGTACACCGCGTTGTCCGGGTTCTGCAGGTTGTTCCAGTACCACTCGGCGTACTGTTCGCCCACCGGTGACCAGGCGGGCACCGAGTAGACGCCCCAGTGGATGAAGATGCCGAACTTGGCGCGGTGGAACCAGTACGGGGCCTGGTGGCCGGCGAGGGACTCCTCGGTCGGGAGGTAGTCGGGCACGCCGAGGGTCAGTGTGCTGCGGGCGGCGGCCGCCTGCCGGCCGCGGCCCTCGACGACCACCGTCCCCTCGCGCGCGGTGCCGGGCGCCGTGCCCACCCGGTTGCGGATGCCGACACGGATCCGCGCCTGCTCTCCGGGGTCGAGGCGGGTCACCCGCGCGGGCTCGACGGTGCGGGCCCCGGGCACCTCGACGCCGACCGTCACCCGGTCGCCCGCGAGGACGGCCACCGTTCCGGCGTTGACGACGGTGGCCTCCACGCTCTGCGCGCCGCTCGACTCCAGCAGCGAGAAGGTGGAGTGCGCGTCCCGCAGGGCCAACGCCCGCCCCTGGGACACCGGTTGCAGGGAGAGGGCGAAGACATGCAGCGAGGTCTGGTTCTCCCCGGCCGGCCGGGTGGTCGGCAGGGTGAGCGCGACCGCCTCGCGCCGCGGGTCGATCCAGACCTCCGCCGTGCCGATCCCGACGCTGTGCTCGTCCTTGCCGCCGTCCGGCCGGTAGCGGTACGGGGCGGACAGCGAGCCGCCCGTCGCGTACCAGTCCGCGCCGCCGAGCCCGGCGGTCGTCGTCGAACCGTCGGCGTAGTGCACGGTGGCCGTGCCGGAGGCGTCGCCGTAGCTGCCCGCCGTGAGGAACAGGGCCGAGAGGTAGCGGCCACGGGGGAGGTCGAGGCGCTGGCCGAGGGCGACCACGTTGTTCCGGGCGCCCGCGGCGGAGGACGGGAAGAGGAAGGTGATGCCGTCCACGTCGACCGGGCCTTCGGGGAGTTCCTCGCCGGGGAAGGTGTATCCCGAGCCGTCGAAGTCGCCGCCGGGGGCGGCCGCGCGGCCGATGCCGTCGTTGTCGAAGTGGGCGTCGAGCGGTACGGGGAGCGGGACGGGGACGGGAACCCACTGCCCCGCCCGCCCGTCGGCCGGTTCGGCGGCCCGCGCCCCGGTCGCGGCGGTGAGGGGAAGAGCCGTCGCGGCGGCGGCGGCCGCGGTGGCTCCCAGAACCTGACGTCTTGGATACGTACTCATGAGCGGCTCCAATTCATCGGATGTCTGATGATGAGACGGGTTCCGATGACTGTCAACGAGGCCACAAGACAGGAAAGTTGGCGAAGTGGTCGGATGACCTGGTGCCGCTGACGGACCGCCGGACGGTCGCCCTGTGAAATGTCCACGGGAACCGGGGTGAATGTCCCAGCGCGTCAGCCCTCGACGCGGCACCCCGCACCCCGGCACAGTGCTCCTCGTACTCACCAGTAATTCCCCGTCCCCGAGGAGCACCCGTGAGCAGTTGGGCCGGCCGGACCGCCACCGAGATCGCCGCAGCCGTCCGCGAGAAGCGGATCACCCCCCGCGAGGTGGTGGCCGAGCACCTCGCCCGGATCGAGCGGCTCGACGCCCGGGTCGGCGCCTTCCGGCTCGTACGGTCCGAGGCGGCGCTCGCGGAGGCCGACGCGCTGGCCGCCCACCCGGACCTGGCCGCACTCCCCCTCGCGGGCGTGCCCGTGGCCGTCAAGGACAACCTGCCGGTGCGCGGCGAGTCCTGCCGGCAGGGCTCGGCCGCGACCCCGGACTCCGCCGCCGAGGAGGACCATGTCACCGTGGCGCGGCTGCGCGCGGCGGGTGCCGTGGTGGTGGGCCTGACGAACGTGCCCGAGCTCTGTGTCTTCGGCACCTCGGACAGCGTGTACGGCATCGCCCGCAACCCGTGGGACACCTCGCGCACGGCCGGCGGTTCCTCGGGCGGCGGCGCGGCCGCCGTCGCCGCCGGAATGGTGCCCCTCGCGCTGGGCAACGACGGGATGGGGTCGCTGCGCATCCCGGCGGCCAACTGCGGCCTGGTCGGGCTGAAGCCGGGGCACGGCACGGTCCCGGCCGGCATCGGCCACGGCGACTGGTTCGGGATGTCGGAGAACGGGCCGCTCGCGACCACCGTGGCGGACGCCCGGCTGATGCTGGCGGTCCTGGCGGACACCGAGGCGGTACGGCCCTCCGGGAACCTCCTCCGCAAGGTGGCGGTCTCCGTACGCAGCCCCCTGGCCGGTGTGACCGTCGGCCGCCCGTACGCGACGGCGGCCCGGGAGGCGGCCGCGCTGCTGGCCGGAGCGGGTCACCAGGTGCGGCCCGCCGACCCCCCGTACCCGCTCTGGCTGGGCACCACCACGCTCGCGCACTGGACGGCGGGGACCGCGGTGGACGCCGCGGACCTCGACCCGCGGCGGCTCAGCCGCCGCACGCGTGTGCACGCCGCCGTGGGGCGCCGCTTCGTGGCCGGTGTGCGCACGGGTGCGCGGCGTGAGCAGTTGCGCGCGCGCCTGACGCCGTTCTTCGAGGAGCACGACGTGCTGCTGACGCCCGCGCTGGCCCGGCGCGGACCGGCCGCCGCGGCCTGGCACGAGCGGGGCTGGCTGCGCAACCTGCTGGCCAACACGAACTACTCGCCGCTGACTCCGCCCTGGAACCTCACCGGGTGGCCCGCGATGGCGGTGCCGTTCGGGACCCTGCCGGGCGGCGCCCCGTGCGCCGTCCAGCTGGTCGGGCGGCCCGGCTCCGAGCTGGAACTGCTGGAGCTGGCGGGACAGTTGGAGGAGCTGCGTCCGTGGAGGCGGACGGCGCCGCTGGACTGAGACCGCTCAGCGTCACCCGCCCGACGGGAAGGGACGGACACGACCGCCAGGAACCGCCCCGGCCGGGGACCGCCCTTCAGAGCGCGCGGTACATGATGTGCAGTCCGACGCGCCCGTGCCGGGGGTGCTCGTAGGCGTCCGGCACGGTGGCCAGGACGGTGAAACCGAGCGAGGTCCACAGCGCGACGGCGGGGTTGGTCTCCACGACGGCGTTGAAGACCATGCCCCGGTAGCCGTCGGCCCTGGCGACGGTCAGGACGTGCTCGGCGAGCGCGCGGCCGATGCCGCGCCCCGCGTGGTCGGGGTCGACCATGAATCCGGCGTTGGCGATGCGGTCGGCGGGCCCGCCGTAGTTCGGGGTGACGTAGGCCGAGCCGACGACCGTGCCGGCGGCGTCCTCGGCGACGTACACGCGCTTGCCCGGCGCCATCCACAGGGCCCGGGCCGCTTCGGCCGGGGTGTCGGGGTCCCAGGTGTAGCTCTCGCCCGCGGCGACGATGCGGTGCCAGAAAGGCCAGATCCGCGGCCAGTCGTCGGCCACGGCTTCTCTGATCAGCATGGGCGTGAGTCTGACACGCCCATGCCGTCAGCTGTCGCGAGGGGGTCTCGCGCCGGGTCGGTCAGTCGACGCTGGGCAGGATGTGGGGCTCGGCGAGGTCGTCCTCGTAACCCGCGAGGCGGATCGGCGCGGACCTGGCCCACACGTCGAGGCTTCCCAGCTTCTTCTCGGGCCGGCGGCCCGCGCGCTCCGTGCGTTCCTTGGGGCGATCGCTATTCGTCTTCTCCGGTGTCACCGCGCACTCCTTATGTGTCGGGTCACCCTCGGGACGTGCAGGGGCCAGTCTGTTTCCGGCCGCCTGACGCCCGCTCGGGTCTGAGTCGAAGGCAGTTAGGGACGCGGTGGCGCCGGTAACTCGTGTGAGAGCAGGCCGTGGTGACCGGCTGTCCCGGGACGGACCATGGGTGTGGGTGGGACCCCTTCAGGCTGTCCGTCGGTACAGGGTAACCAAATGAGCGGATGCCCGCTCTATGGGGCTGAAAACAAGAGGTAACCGTCTCGCGTCGATCTGCGTCCCCCGCGCGCTGATCTGCGTCTATTTGATGACGTATCCCCCGTTCACATCACTCGTTCGGCGTAGCGGTCGCACCCACCACCGACTCCGGGACGGAGCCGCGGATGCGCGCCTCCACCTCCGCCGACCCGCCGGAACACTCCGTTTCATACCCCCAGGGGGTACAGTCGCGCGGACAGCCCGGAAGTCGCCCACTGGGAGAGAGCGGAGCCGATGCAAGCGATCCTGCACGCGCTGTCCATCGCCGGGTCGATGACCTGGGAGATCACCTGGGCGCTGATCCTGGGATTCACCCTGTCCGCCGTGGTCCAGGCGGTGGTGCGGCGCGCGACGGTCGCGCGGCTGCTCGGTGACGACCGGCCGCGGACGCTCGTCCTGGCCGCAGGGCTCGGCGCGGCGTCCTCGTCCTGCTCGTACGCGGCCGTGGCGCTCGCGCGCTCCCTGTTCCGCAAGGGTGCGAACTTCACCGCGGCGATGGCGTTCGAAATCGCCTCCACCAATCTCGTGGTAGAACTCGGCGTGATTCTCGCCCTGTTGATGGGCTGGCAGTTCACCGTCGCGGAGTTCGTCGGCGGCCCGGTCATGATCGTGGTACTCGCCGTGCTCTTCCGGATGTTCCTGCGCGAGCCGCTGCTGCGGCAGGCCCGGGAACAGGCGGACCGGGGACTCGCCGGGTCCATGGAGGGCCACGCGGCGATGGACATGTCGGTGCGCGGTGAGGGCTCCTTCGGACGCCGGCTGTTCTCCGGCGCGGGCTTCACCTCGGTCGCACATGTGTTCGTCATGGAGTGGGCGGCGATCCTGCGCGACCTGGTGGGCGGACTGCTGATCGCCGGCGCCATCGCCGCCTGGGTGCCCGACTCGTTCTGGCGCTCCTTCTTCCTGGACGGGCATCCGCTCGCCGCGAAGCTGGTCGGACCCCTGATCGGGCCGCTCGTGGCGATCGCCTCCTTCGTGTGCTCGATCGGCAACGTGCCGCTGGCCGTCGTGCTGTGGAAGGGCGGCATCAGTTTCGGGGGCGTGGTCGCGTTCATCTTCGCCGACCTGCTGATCCTGCCGATCCTGAACATCTACCGGAAGTACTACGGCCTGCGGATGACGGGCTTCCTGCTGGTCACCTTCTACGGGGCCATGGTGAT
Source organism: Streptomyces sp. RPA4-2 (assembly GCF_012273515.2). Lineage (NCBI taxonomy): Bacteria > Bacillati > Actinomycetota > Actinomycetes > Kitasatosporales > Streptomycetaceae > Streptomyces > Streptomyces sp. RPA4-2. Next base: position 7,711,250 of record NZ_CP050975.2, on the reverse strand, counting down.
CGCCGGGTACGTCGTGGAGATCCTCTTCAGCGGCCTCGGGCTCGTCCCCGACCAGGCCGACGCCCGGATTCCCATGGAGGGCGTCTCCTGGGACTACACGACCTGGCTCAACATCGCCTTCCTGCTGCTCGCGGCGGCGCTGGTGTGGCGCTTCCTGCGCACCGGCGGCCCGATGATGCTGCGGACCATGGGCGGCTCTCCGGAGGCGGAGGAGCACCCGGACCCCACAGGTCGTGACCACCCGCACGGCCACCGCTGAACACGGCGCGCAGTTCAGGTCCCGTTGGCCGGTTCGCAAGCCGGCCATGCTGTGCTGGCGCCCGGCAACGGCTTTTCTCGCGGAAGGACCGACGCATGGAGCTGCGCAGCGTCGAGGAGCTGATGGATCTGCTGCACGCCGGCCGGGGCACCCGGCCCACCGCGGACGGCAGCGGCGGCCCGGTGGATGTGCACGACCACGCGCTGCAGACCGCCGCCCTGCTGCGCCGGAGCCATCCCGCCGACAAGGAACTCCAGGTGGCGGGTCTGGTCCACGGCATCGGCCGGCTGCTGCGCCCCGGCGACGCCACCGCGCACGCCCGGCCCGCGCCGGAATGGGTGGGGCCGCTGCTCGGCGACCGCGTCTCCCGTCTGGGACGCCTCCACTCCGGCGGCCGGCCTGACCCCCGCGACGCCGACGACGCGCTGAGCCTGCGCCAGGCCTGCGACGCGGGCCGGGTCGCCGGACTGCACGCCGGGGTGCTGGAGGACTGGCGCACGGTGGTGGAGCTGGTGGCGGCGCAGAACTCCCGGCTCGGGGCTGTCGACTGACGGTCCGTCATGAGACGGTACGCGGATGACGTCACCGTACGGGCTGCGGGGCAGGGCCGCCATCGTCACCGGAGCCTCGCGCGGGATCGGGCTGGCCGTCGCCGAGGAGCTCTCCCGGGCGGGGGCACGGGTGTGTGTGACCGCCCGGGACGCGGACGCGGTGGGCCGGGCGGCCGAGCGGCTCGGCGGGGTCGCGCTCGCCGGTTCGGTCGCCGATCCGGCGCATCTGAGAGCCGTGACCGAGCTGGCGCTGCGCGAGTTCGGGCGCATCGACCTCGTGGTGAACAACGCCGCGACCAATCAGCCGTACGGCCCGCTCATGGACGTCGATCCGGACCGCTGGCGGGCGGCGTTCACCGTCAACGTCGAGGCCGCGCTGCGGTTGGCGCAGTACGCCTGGCACGGCTGGATGGGTGAGCACGGCGGCGCGATCGTGAACGTGTGCACGGAGGGCGCGGACCATGTGGGGCCCCACGTGGGCGCGTACGGCACCAGCAAGGCGGCCCTGCTGCACCTCACCCGGCAGCTCGCGGGCGAACTGGCCCCGGGGGTCCGGGTCAACTCCGTCTCCCCCGGTCTCGTCCGCACCGAGATGGCGCGCTTCGTCTGGGAGGACTCCGAGGACGAGCTCGGCGCCGGGCTCCCGCTGGGCCGTATCGGCCGGCCCGAGGACGTCGCGCGGGCGGTGGCGTGGCTGGCCTCCGACGCCGCCGAGTGGATCACGGGCGCCGATCTGCTGGTCGACGGCGGGACCCGGGTCCGGGCCGCGCGCGGGGCCGGCCACGCCCTGCACGACCGTCTGCGCTCCCGCGCACCGGACGGCGGCCGCTGAGACCCGCGGGGGCGCCGTGGGCACGCCGTCCCGGCCCCCGCCGTCACCGCGGCGCCCCTCGCGGGGTCCGGTGGTCCGAAGGCGCCGGAGATGACCGCCGAGGCTTTCGCCCGGAACGGTCCGGGGGCGGCCTCACCCGCCGCCCGTGGCCACCCGCGGCCCGCGCACGGGCCGGACCACCGCTCGACGGGCGGGACTACCACTTGCCGGGCGCGTAGTCCTTCATGAAGACCCCGTAGAGCTCCTCGCCCTGCTCGCCGCGCACGATCGGGTCGTACACCCGGGCCGCGCCGTCGACGAGGTCGAGGGGGGCGTGGAAGCCCGCGTCGGCGAGGCGCATCTTGTCGGGGTGCGGACGCTCGTCGGTGATCCAGCCGGTGTCGACGGCGGTCATGAGGATGCGGTCCTTCTCGAACATCTCCTGGGCACTGGTGCGCGTGAGCATGTTCAGTGCGGCCTTGGCCATGTTGGTGTGCGGGTGGCCTGCGCCCTTGTAGCCGCGGTTGAAGACGCCCTCCATCGCGGAGACGTTCACGATGTACGTCCGCTCGGCCCGTGCCGCCGCCATCGCCGCGCGCAGGCGGCTGATGAGGATGAACGGCGCGGTGGAGTTGCAGAGCTGGACCTCGAGCAGCTCGACCGGCGTGACCTCCTCGACGGCCTGGATCCAGCTGTTGGTGTCGTGCAGGTCGGGCACGAGGCCGCCGGCGTCGATGGCCGTACCGGCCGCGATCCGCTCCAGCGACGCGGATCCGGACACCAGCGCGAGGTCCGTGACGTCCTGGGCGGTCAGCGCGCCGCCGCCGGGAACCGGGAGCGCGGCCACCGCGCCGGAGCCGAAGGTGCCGATGACCTCGGCGGGCGGCAGCTCCCCGGCGGGCAGCGGGCCGGACTCGGCGGCGAGCAGCTCACCGTAGGCCTGCGGCGAGCGGCGTACGGTCTGGGCCGCGTTGTTGATCAGGATGTCGAGCGGGCCCGCGGCGGCGACGGAGTCGGCGAGCGCGACGACCTGGGCCGGGTCGCGCAGGTCGATGCCGACGATCTTCAGCCGGCCGATCCACTCGTCGCTGTCGGGCATGGCCTTGAAGCGGCGGATCGCGTCGTTCGGGAAGCGGGTGGTGATGGTGGTGTGGGCACCGTCACGCAACAGCCGCAGCGCGATGTACATACCGATCTTGGCGCGGCCGCCGGTGAGCAGGGCGCGCTTGCCGGTGAGGTCGGTGCGGGCGTCGCGGCGGGTGCGGTTCTCGGCCGCGCAGTCCTGGCAGAGCTGGTGGTAGAAGTAGTCGACCTCGACGTAGCGCGTCTTGCAGATGTAGCAGGAACGCGGGCGCTGGAGTATCCCCGCGATCTCACCGGCCTCGGTGACGGACGAGGGCAGGATGCCCTCGGTCTCGTCGTCGATGCGCTGGGCGGAACCGGTCGCGGTGGACTCGGTGACGGCCTTGTCGTGGGCGGTCTTGGCGGCCCTGCGATCCTGTCGGCGGCGCTGCTTCACCGTGCGGTAGATGCCCGCGGTGGCACGGCGCACGGCGATGGCGTCGGGGTGGTCGACGTCGATCCGGTCGAGCTCGTCGAGCACGCTGAGGCAGACGGCCAGCCGCTGCGGGTCGATGCCGGGCCCGTACGCCTCCGCTGCCACGTCGACGGCGGAAGCCGCCCGGTCGTCCTCTGCCGTGTCCACGGCGAGAGCCGCCTGGCCGTCCTCTGTCACCGTCATCGCCGTTGCCGCTTCCTGGGGTTTCGCGCCGCGCTCGAACCGCGCTCGCTTTCGAAGGCGGAATTTTACGGAGCAAGGGGGCAAGGCGCCAAACCCGCGGTGATCACCGGCCGCTCAGGGGCCGCAGGCGATGATCAGCGTCTCCACCTCCTCGGTCAGCGCGCGGGCCAGCCGGTGCAGGTCCGGCACGGCCTCCGCGTCGGCGACGAGCCCGTAGTGGACCCGCCCGCGGAACGTCGAGACCGCCACCGCCAGTGCCTGGCCGCGGGCCAGCGGCGCGAGCGGATAGACCTCGGCGAGCGGGCAGCCGCCGAGCTTCAGACCGAGGCTGGGCAGCGGCACGCTGGTGACGAGGATGTCGAAGAGCAGCCGGGCCGCCTGGCCGACGACGGGGCCGCCGAGACGATGGCCGAGCGGCGGCACGTGGTCGGCGAGCAGCGCCACGGCGCCCGCTCCCCGGTTGGGGCCCGCGTCCTTGTTGCGGTCCATGGCCGTACGCACCGCGCGCAGCCGGCCGACCGGGTCCGGGTCGTCCACCGGAAGCCGTATCAGGTAGCCGGAGAGCCGGTTGCCCTGTGGCTGCGCGGTGCGCGGGCGGCGCCGGGAGACGGGGATCAGGGCGCGGGGCGCCACGCCCTCGCTGCCGTCGCCGCGCTCGTCGAGCCAGGTGCGCAGGGCGCCCGCGACGACGGCGATCAGGACGTCGTTGACGGTGCCGCCGACGCTCTTGCGGACGCGGTGCACGTCGTCCAGGTCGAGGGAGACGCCCGCGATGCGGCGGGTGCCGGTGGGGCGCGAGGTCAGCGCGGGTGAGGAGCGGACACCGAGGGTGGCGCGGGCGACCGAGGTGCCGATGTCCAGGGCACGGCCCACGTCGGAGAGGGTGCCGCGGACGAGTCCCGGCAGCTTGCGGACGTCCGGGAAGAGGCTCCGGGGCGGCTCCGCGGGCCGCGGGCGGGGTTCCGGCATGTCCACCGGGTCCATGAGGGCGGCGGCGAGCATCAGCGCCCGCAGCCCGTCGGCCAGGGCGTGGTGGAACTTGAAGAACACGGCGAACGAGGTGCCGTCCTCGCCGGGCAGGACGTGCGCCTCCCAGGGCGGCCGGCCGCGCAGCAGCGGGCGCTCCATGAGCCGTCCCGCGTCCGTGTGGAAGTCCGTGGTCGGCGCGTGCAGCCGGACGTGGTCCAGGGGGTCGAAGTGGGGCGCGGGTTCCCGGGTCGCGCTTCCGAAGGTCGGCGGATAGACGAGAGGCTGCCAGACGTCGCGGATCCGCATGCGCAGCCCGGGGACCCCGACCGCGCGGGCCGCGAGCAGGTCGGCGGCGTGCGCGCCCGCGGTGGGCGAGTGCGCCGTGAAGACGCCGAGGGCACCGAGGTGCATCGGGTGCTGGGCGGACTCGATGTTCCAGAACGCCAGGTCGAGTGGTGCGAGGAGATCGGAAGTCAAGGGCTTGCTCTCGCGTCGACGACGGTTGAGCAAGCAGTCAAACCCCGAGAGGCGATTACGGTCAAGTACGATCAAGCTACGCACAGTTAACAGCAGATTAAGCCCGGCCACTGAAAGAGGGGTCGGACACAAGGGACACTTGAGGTCAGTTCACACCCAAGAGCCCCGAAGGGCCCCCAGAACCCAAGCCGGACGGCTCAGCGCCGAGAGTGAACGCGTCGCACGGAGACGGCACTCGGCGGCAGGGGCCGGATCCGCACGCCCATGCGAAGCGCTCGCCGCGCACGGCCGTACGGGGCATCAAAACCGTACGGCCGTACGAGAATCGGCCGGATGTCCGGACGTCCGCGCACCCCGGCGGTCCGGACCGGGTGGTCGTCGGTGCGGGCGGCCGGGTCTACGACACGAGCCGGCCCTTCCCGAGCGCGATCACCCCGTTCCCGGAGACCGTGTACAGCTCCGCGTCCCGCTCCGGGTTGACGCCGATCGTCGCGCCCGGGGGCACCTCGACGTTCTTGTCGAGGACCGCGCCGCGCACCACCGCGCCACGCCCTATGCGGACGTTGTCGTGCAGGACGGAGCCCTGGACCACGGCGCCCGGGTCGACGAGGACGCCCGGCGAGAGCACCGACCGCGTGACCTGCCCCCGGATCAGACAGCCCGCGCTGACGATCGACCCGCTCGCGATGCCCCCGGTGCTGAATCTCGCCGGCGAGAGCTGCCCGGAGTGCGTGTAGATGGGCCACCTGCGGTTGTAGAGGTTGAAGGCGGGGCGTTCGGCGATCAGGTCCATGTGGGCGTCGTAGTACGCGTCGAGCGTCCCGACGTCGCGCCAGTACCCCTGGTCCCGGGTGGTCTCCCCGGGGACGTGGTTCTCGCTGAAGTCGTAGAGCCGCGCCTCACCGCGCTCGGTGAGCATGGGCAGGATCGACCCGCCCATGTCGTGCACCGAGTCCTCGTCCTCGGCGTCCCGCTGGAGCGCCTCAACCAGGGCCTTGGTGGTGAAGATGTAGTTGCCCATCGAGGCGAAGACGCAGCCGGGGTCGTCGGGCAGACCCGGCGGGTCGGCGGGCTTCTCCAGGAAGCCCCGCACGGTCTGCCCGTCGGAGCCGGGGGTGATGACACCGAACGAGGAGGACTCGGCGCGCGGCACCCGTATCCCCGCCACGGTCACGCCCGCGCCGCTCTCGATGTGCTGGGCGAGCATCTGCCGCGGGTCCATGCGGTAGACGTGGTCGGCGCCGAACACCGCGATGTAGTCGGGCCGTTCGTCGTACACGAGGTTGAGGGACTGCAGGATCGCGTCCGCGCTGCCCAGGTACCAGCGCGGGCCGAGCCGCTGCTGGGCGGGGACCGGCGTGACGTAGTTGCCGAGCAGGCTCGACATCCGCCAGGTCGTCGTCACATGCCGGTCCAGCGAGTGCGACTTGTACTGCGTCAGGACGCAGATGCGCAGGATGTCCGCGTTGACGAGATTGGAGAGCACGAAGTCCACCAGGCGGTACGTTCCGCCGAAGGTGACCGCGGGTTTCGCGCGGTCCGCCGTGAGGGGCATCAGACGCTTGCCCTCTCCCCCCGCGAGTACGATCCCCAGTACGGAAGGCCCCTCCCCCAGGTCCCGGCTCCACTCGCCCAGGGGGTGTCCCGTTCGCCGCATGCCGCCGCCCCTCTACGCCCGCTCGGGCCGCGTCCGGTGGCCGGACGGGGCCCTGTTGCCGAAGTACGCCTCTTCGATGGTTACCCCGCTTTGAGGACTTCCTCGTACAACTGGACGGTCCTTCGGGCCACCGCGTCCCAGCCGAACTCCCGTACCGCGCGCTCCTGTCCGGCCTCGCCCATCCGCCGGGCGGCCAGGGGATCGGCGAGAACCGAGTCGAGGGCGCGTGCCAGAGCGGCCTCGAAGTCCTGATCGACCGTCACCAGCACGCCCGTCACCCCGTCCTCGACGACCTCGGGGATGCCGCCGACCCGGGACGCGACGACGGCCGTTCCGCAGGCCATCGCCTCCAGGTTGACGATGCCCAGCGGCTCGTAGACGGAGGGGCAGACGAACACGGACGCGTGCGTGAGGAGTTGGATGACGTCCGGGCGCGGCAGCATCTGCGGGATCCAGTGCACTCCCTCGCGGACGCCGCTCAGTTCCTGGAAGAGTTCGCGGAACTCCCGGTCGATCTCGGGGGTGTCGGGGGCACCCGCGCACAGCACCACCTGCACGGCCGGATCGATGTCCCGCACCGCGCGCAGGAGTTGGGGCACGCCCTTCTGCCGGGTGATGCGGCCGACGAACAGTACGTAGGGGCGGCCGGTGTCGACGCCGATACGGTCGAGGACGTCCGTGCCGGGATCGGGCCGGTAGAGGGAGGTGTCGATGCCGTTGTGCACGACCCGCACCTTCGCCGGGTCCAGGGCCGGATAGCAGGTCAGGATGTCCTCGCGCATGGCTCCGGAGACGGCGATGACGGCGTCGGCGGACTCGATGGCGGTGCGCTCGGCCCAGCTGGAGAGGGCGTAACCGCCGCCGAGCTGCTCGGCCTTCCAGGGGCGCAGCGGCTCCAGGGAGTGCGCGGTCATGACGTGCGGGATGCCGTACAGGAGCTTGCCGAAGTGGCCGGCGAGGTTGGCGTACCAGGTGTGCGAGTGGACGAGTTCGCGGCCTTCGAGGGCGGCGGCGACGGCGAGGTCCACGGAGAAGGTGCGCAGGGCGTCGTTGGCGCCGTCGAGCGAGGACCAGGGCCGGTGGCGCACGACGCCGTCCGCCGAGCCCTCGCCCCAGCAGTGCACGTCCAGCTCGGTGAGCGCACGCAACTCCCGGGCGAGGAACTCGACATGGACGCCCGCGCCGCCGTACACGTCCGGCGGATACTCCCGGGTCAGCAGTCCCACTCGCACACAGAACCCCCCGTCGTTCCGGTCGGTGTCCCTCATGGTCACCCACAAGGAGCGCGCGCGGAAGACCACGGCCCTCAGGAACGGGGCGTCGTTCCCCGGCGGCCCCCGGTGCGGTCCGGCGGCCGGTCGAAGCAGCAGTCGCCGCAGAGGCCGCCGCCGGGCAGGCGGTAGTAGAGACAGCAGCTGCGGCGGCGGAGCGTGCGGGGGTCGAGGGTGCCGGCCAGACCGGGCCCCTGAAGGAGGCCGACGGCCAGGGTGCGGGCCCGGTCGGCCACGTCCGTGCGGCCGTGGGTCCGGGCCCAGCGGTCCACCTGGCGCCAGGCGCCCGCCAGCGCCGAGGCCGCGTTCCCCCGCAGCAGGCCCCGCGAGACGCGGTACCGGGACCGCAGGGCGGTCTCCAGCGGGCCGAGATGGCCGTCGCCCACGACCGTCCCGATCGCGGTCACGGGCAGGGCGCGCACCTCGGACAGCCACAGGTCGTCCGGAGCGCTGCCGTCCGGGTCCCAGCGCAGCAGTTCCGGATCGAGGTCGGGCAGGTGCCCGTAGACCGCCGCGGCGCCCAGCGCGATCGACCAGAGGCGGGCCGCCAGCCCCAGCTGCGCCACCGACGCCGCGACGCGGGGCTCAGGGGCCCGCAGACCCTCCGCGACCTTCCGGACACGGAAAATTATCGGATCTCCGTAAACCTCTCCGGGATGATCGACTTCCGGCGCCGCGTACGTCCGGGCGAGGGTCGGCAACGGCCCGCGCGGCGGCACGCCGGTGCGTAGTACGGAGAAGCCGCCGAGCGCGTCGAGCGCCGCGAGATCGGGGTCGAGGTCCACGAAAACCAGTAGTACCAAGCCCCCTAGGGGATTTCACCGGCGGGCCTCCCCCTCGTGTCGCCCACCCAGGGGAGGACACGGCGCGTGTCGTACTCCATCGGCAGTAGTACGCATTGCCTGCTCAGGTACGACGACGTGAAGGGCCGAACGAGGGATCGTAGTCACCATGAAGGCCGACCGTTCGCCGCGCCGGGCACCGCGCCCACGCCGCACGCAGAGGAGGGACACATGAGCGCGCTCGCGCTGTCCGTCCTGCTCTCGTTCGTCTCCGCCGTCGCGTACGCGGGCGGCGCCATCGTGCAGGAACAGGTCGCGCTGACCTCTCCCGAGCAGACGTACGCCCCGCTGCGCCGTCCCGGCTGGTGGGCGGCCGTCGCCCTGACCGGCCTCGGCGGTGTGCTGCACGTGGTGGCGCTCGCCTACGGGCCGCTGAGCCTGGTGCAGCCGCTGGGCGCGCTGACCATCGTTTTCGCCCTGCCCATGGCGGCGGTCTTCGTCGGCCGCCGGGCCGGGGCGACCGCCTGGCGCGGCGCGATCATGGCCACGGTGGGTCTCGCGGTGCTGCTCGCGCTGGTCGGCTCGGCCGACGCGCAGTCCCTGAGCACCACCCAGCGCACGGTGCTGGCCGTGGTGGCCGGCGGCGCGGTGGTGGCGTTCATGGTCGCGGGCCGCGCCGCGCACCGGCACCCGGCCGTGCGCAGTGTGCTGCTCGCGGTGGGATCGGGCACGGCCTTCAGCATGTCCTCGGTGTTCACCAAGACGGTCGCGGTCGACTGGGAGCACCGGGTCTCGCTCTCCGACCTGCCGAGCCTCGCGCTCATCGGTGTCTTCGCGACGGCCGGGATGCTGCTGTCGCAGGCCTCCTACCGCGGCGGCGGCCTCGCCGCGCCGCTGGCCACGCTGACGGTCGTGAACCCCGTCGTCGCCGCCGCCGTCGGCATCACGATGTTCGGTGAGACGTTCCGCTACGGCGAGACGGGCACCGTGCTCGCGCTGGCCTGCGGGGTCGTCGCCGCGGGCGGTCTGATCCTCCTCACGACGGAGCAGATCGGCAGTACCCGGCGTCCCGCCGAGGACGCCCCGGACGAGTACGCGGAGTCCGCGGCGGGGCCGGACGACACGGCCGCCGCCGTCCTCGCGACGCCGGACCCCGTCATCGCGACGCCGGACCCCGTCGAGGAGCTGCTGCTGCTCGCCGTCCTTCCCGACCAGCCCGTCCCCCCGGCCCGCGCGGGCGACGTCGGGCGCGAGAACGGGATCGCCGGGGTGGGGCACGGTGGGGAAGCCCGCGTGCCCCGCATACCGGCGGCGGTGACGGCGCCGTCCCCGGAGAGCGCGTCACCGCGGGACGCGCCGTCCGGGGGTGTGGCTGGTTTTGGCCCTCTGTACGCGCCGTACCTACCGACGACGCCGCTCCCGAAGCCCCAGCGCACCCGCGTCAGATCCTGACGCCGCCCGCCCGCAGGTACGCCAGCGGGTCGACGTCGGTACCGAAGCCGGGCCCGGTCCGCACCTCGAAGTGCAGATGCGGGCCCGTGCTGTTGCCCGTGGACCCGGACCGGCCGATGCGCTGCCCCTCCCCCACGCTCTGGCCGTCCTTCACGGAGATCGCCGACAGGTGGGCGTACTGCGTGTAGCGGCCGTCGGCGTGCCGGATGACCACCTGGTAGCCGAACGAGCCGCCCCAGCCCGCGCTGACGACATGGCCCGCGGCGACCGCCTTCACCGAGGTGCCGGTGGGCACCGGGAAGTCGACGCCCGTGTGGTAGCCCTTCGACCAGGACGCGCCGGCGGCGTGGTACTGCGTCCCCGTCGCGGCGTTCACGGGGGCGACCAGCGTGTGCCGCTTGGTGGAGTGGTCCGGGGTGGTCTTGTGCGGGGTGGTCTTGTGCGGCGTCGTCTTGTGCGGAGTGGTCTTGTGCGGAGTGGTCTTGTGATCCGCGGGCTGCTTCGCCGGTGCGCTCGGCGTGTGCACGGGGGCCTGGGCCTTGCCGTGCAGGTCAAGGCGCTGACCGGGGAGGATCAGGTCGGGGTCGGAGCCGACGGTCGCCCGGTTCGTGTCGTACAGCCGCTGCCATCCGCCCTCGACGTGCCGGGAGCCGGCGATGCCGGAGAGCGTGTCGCCGTGGACGACGGTGTACATCTCGGCCGTGCCCGCGTGCGACTGGGGCGTGGTCTGCGGCTTCACGTCACGGACGGAACGCTTGACCGTCTGCGGCGAGGTGCTCGCGGTGGCCGGCCGCGAGGAGCCGCCGGACGGGTCGACGGCGGGCGTGCCGCCGCCGCGGCTGAGGCCCGCGCGTACCGAGCAGACCGGCCAGGCCCCGGGCCCCTGGCCCTTGAGCACCTTCTCGGCGATGGCGATCTGCTGGTCCTTGGTGGCCTGATCCGCGCGGTGGGCGTAGACCGTGCCGCCGTACGCCTCCCAGGTGGACTGGGTGAACTGCAGCCCCCCGTAGTAGCCGTTGCCCGTGTTGATGCTCCAGTTGTCGCCGGACTCGCAGGCGGCGACCTTGTTCCAGGTGTCCACGTCGGCCGCGTGCGCCACGCCGGTGGCGATGAGCGGGAGAGCCATTCCGGCACCGCCCGCCGTGACGGTGAGTGAGGCGCGGTTGATCCTGTTCGGCTGATACCGGCGGTGCCGGCCGCGTACGGCCATGTGGGAGCCCCCTCGACATGCGTCAGGAGCGGCAAAAGTAAACGCTGCGAACAGGCCAGGACAAGACGGCAATCGGCCGTGCTGCGCCGGGGGTTGGCCGGGTGGCCGGCGGCCCGCGCCCGCCCTCCCCGCGGAGAGCGCCACTCGCGGCAGAGCGGCGTGCGCGGCGATCCGAAACACCGGGTGATATCTCTCGTGTGGAGATCGCCCCCGCCTCACCGCGTCGACGGCTGAGGTACCCGGGGGTTGTTCTGCGTACACATCCTCGACGCGTCAGGATGGCCGGAGGCGATGATGGCCAAGGCGATACTGACGAGCACGACCGGCACTACCGAATACAGGACCTCTTACAGGACCTTTTAGGAGCCAACCGTATGAGCACTTCAGCCCAGATCGGCGTCACGGGTCTCGCGGTCATGGGGCGCAACCTCGCCCGCAACTTCGCACGCAACGGCTACACGGTCGCCGTGCACAACCGCACCGTGGCCAAGACGAACGCGCTGGTGGAGGAGTTCGGTCACGAGGGCAGCTTCGTGGCCGCGGAGACGGCGAAGGAGTTCGTGGCGGCGCTGGAGCGGCCGCGGCGCCTGGTGATCATGGTGAAGGCCGGCGAGCCGACCGACGCGGTGATCCAGGAGTTCGCCCCGCTCCTCGAGCCCGGCGACATGATCATCGACGGTGGGAACGCGCACTTCGCCGACACCCGGCGCCGGGAACGCGAACTGCGCGGACAGGGCATCCACTTCGTCGGCACCGGTGTCTCCGGTGGCGAGGAGGGCGCGCTGAACGGGCCGAGCATCATGCCCGGCGGCTCGCCCGAGTCGTACGAGTCGCTCGGCCCCATGCTGGAGAAGATCTCCGCGAAGGCCGAGGACGGCGCCCCGTGCGTGACGCACGTCGGCCCCGACGGCGCCGGACACTTCGTCAAGATGGTCCACAACGGCATCGAGTACGCCGACATGCAGCTGATCGGCGAGGCCTACCAGCTGCTGCGCGATGTCGCCGGGTACTCCCCCGCGCAGATCGCCGACATCTTCCGCACCTGGAACACCGGCCGGCTCGACTCGTACCTGATCGAGATCACGGCGGAGGTCCTGTCGCACGTGGACGCGGCGACGGGCAAGCCGTTCGTGGACGTGGTCGAGGACCGCGCCGAGCAGAAGGGCACGGGCCGCTGGACCGTGCAGATCGCGCTCGACCTGGGAGTCCCGGTCTCCGGTATCGCGGAGGCGGTCTTCGCGCGCTCGCTGTCCGGGCACGCCGATCTGCGGGCTGCCTCGCGCGGCCTCGCGGGCCCCACGGCGCAGCAGCTCGACGAGGTCGACGCGGCGGCCTTCGCGGACCGGGTGGAGCAGGCTCTGTACGCCTCGAAGATCGTGTCGTACACACAGGGCTTCCACGAGATCACCGCGGGCAGCGACGAGTACGACTGGAACATCGACCTCGGCGCGGTCGCCTCCATCTGGCGTGGCGGCTGCATCATCCGGGCGGCGTTCCTGGACCGTATCCGTGCCGCGTACGACGCCCGGCCGGACCTGCCGAGCCTGCTGTCCGACGACACGTTCGCCCAGGAGATCGCGGCGGCCCAGGACGACTGGCGCGAGGTCGTGGTGGCCGCCACCCGCCAAGGCGTGCCGACGCCCGGATTCTCCGCGGCCCTGGCCTACTACGACGCGCTGCGCGCCGAGCGGCTGCCCGCCGCGCTGACCCAGGGACAGCGCGACTTCTTCGGGGCGCACACCTACCGGCGTACGGACCGGGAGGGCTCGTTCCACACGCTGTGGGGCGACGACCGGTCGGAGGTCGACGCGTAGGCGTCCGCACCGCAGGACCGAGGCCGTCACCTCCCCGACCTCGGGGGTGTGACGGCCTCGTCGTCGTACGGATCGCGGGGTGTCTTCGTCTCACCCCGCCGGATTCCCGTTCGCCGGATCACCGTCCGCCGGATCACCGTCCGCCTGGCTGCTCACGAGAGGGGTGGTCCCGGTTCGGGCTGCGGTACCGGCTCGGGTCCGGGCGGCACCGGTCCGGGTCCCGGCGGCGGAGGAGCGGGGGACGGCGGCGGAGTGGGTTCCGGGGTGGGACGGGGACCCGGGTCCGGCGTCGGTTCGGGGAAGGGGTTCGGGTCCGGGAAGGGCCGCGGGTGGTCGGGCCCCGGCCCGGGGTGGGACCGGGCTTCACCGGTTCGGGGTGCGGATGCGTCATCGTGTCCTCCAGCCAGTCGGTACGTCCCTGTCGGTACGTCGGCTCTGGACTTGTCCCACGCGTACCCGGCCCCCGCGCGCCCACTCACCCCATCGCGAGGGAAGCGGACCGGTTGGTTCTGCGCGCGGACCGGTCGGGTCCGTGCGAGCCGTGCCGCGTCCGCCCCGGCCGCGAGTCCCGGGCGGGGACTCGACAGGACCGGAACCGCGGTCGTGACCAACCGCTGGGCCGGCGCCATGGACGCCTGGGCGAGGACGATCACATCGGCGCCGGTGACCGAGTCCGCGGTCGCCGCGACCGCGGCGGCGAAGCCGTCCCGGTCGCCCGCCTCGAAGCGGGCCCACGCGCCGTCGGCCCGCAGGGTGCGGACCGTCACGGGCCGGCCGGCGGCGCGGGCCTCGTCCCCGACGAGGGCGACCGTCGGCGCCAGGGTGCTCTCCAGCGCCGCCACCACCGTGACACGCGGGCCGATGGCCACCGCGGCGGCGGCCATCGGGCGGTCCACCCGCAGCACGGGCACACCGGCCTCCGCCCGCTCGGCGATGCCGCCGATGGTCGAGCACGTGCACAGCACGGCGCCCGCCCCGTCCGCGACGGCCCGGCCGAGCGCCACCCGCACCCCGCCCACGACCGCGGCCGGGCCCTCGATCCGGGCCCGGGCCAACAGCTCCTCGTCCACCGTGTGCCGCAGTTCCAGGTCGGGATGGTCCTCGTCGCGGAGCGCGTCGAACACGGGAACGTGCACGGGCGAGGTGTGCAGCAGGGCGAGCACACCGCCCGGGACCGGCCTCCGAGGCGCCAGCGGCCTCCGAGGCGCCTGAGACATCAGAAGCGTCCGGGATGCGCCTGGAGCCACTCCATCGCCGCGTCCAGCAGCTCCGGGTCGGCCGCCGGGGCCTCCTCGGGGTGACGCGCCGCCCACTTCACGACGTACGGGCACAGCGGCGCGACCACGACGCCCTCGCGTGCGGCGATGGTGTACAACTCACGGGCGAGGGAGCCCGCGATGCCCTTTCCCTCGTGCGCGGGCTCCACGATGGTGTGCACGGGGACGAGGGCGCGTGCGGGGGCTTCGAGGACGAAGTACTCGATGTGGCCCACCACCTCGTCCCCGGCGAGGGCCTCCAGACGGCCGGCCGCCCGGTCGTCACGGATCACGATGTCGCTCATGGGTACTCCTCGAGTCCTGGTTACTCAGTTCCTGGTTACTCAGGTCCTGGTTCCTCGGCCCCGGCCCGCGGATCCGCCGGTTCGGCGGACGGCCTCGGACGCCCCCGGACTGTCTCGGCCGGGGCTCAGGCGGTGACCGCCTGGGGGCTGCGTTCCTGGTCCGAGCCCGGCACCGGCTCGGACGGATCGGCCCCCAGGGCCACGATCCGGTTGTCGCGGTCCACGTGCACGACCCGCGGCCGCAGTGCCCGCGCCTCGGCGTCGGAGACCTGAGCGTAACTGATGATGATCACCAGATCACCGGGATGGACGAGATGGGCCGCCGCACCGTTGATCCCGACCACCCCGGAACCGCGCTCACCCTCGATGACGTACGTCTCCAGGCGCGCGCCGTTGGTGACGTCGACGATGTGGACGAGCTCGCCGGGCAGCAGATCCGCGGCGTCGAGCAGATCGGCGTCGATGGTCACGGACCCGACGTAGTGCAGGTCGGCCTGGGTGACCGTGGCACGGTGGATCTTGGACTTGAACAGAGTACGCAGCACTTTGGACTCCTGGAAGACGGCTCCCTGCCTGCTTGTCGCAGGTCAAGGGCGGTCTTCACTGTACATCGGCACGCGTCGGAGTCGATGATCGTGAGGAACATCGCTTCGCGCTGACGAGAAGGCTCCCCACCTGCGCTTCCGTATGAACCAGGTTGTTATACCGCCGCCGACCAACCACCCGTTCGAACACCGGTCTCGGAATGCGCGAGGACTGATACTGATCAGATACTGACTTACCTGACGATAAGTCAGGTAGATGCCACCTCGAGCACTGGGCCATCCTCGTCACCGGACCCGGAAATCGTTCAACCCACCCCGTCGACCGGAGGCTTCGCCCGCCTTTGATCAGGTGGCAGCTGGATTGGTTCGCAACGGGCCGTGCTTGAGCGGCGCGCGGCCCCCGGGGACGGTGCCGGAAGGGGCGCCCGGCACCGTCCCTTTGTCAGGTGCGCGTCCGGTCAGCGCGAGTCGGCAGGGCACGTGAGGCCCTTGTCGTGGCCACCCTACGGAGAGTCGTGCAGCCGAAGTACGGAAAGGCGTGCTCCCGCGACTGCACGATCTTCAATCGGAGCCGGTGTCGGAATCGGCGACGAGTTCGGTGAGGGGTGCAGGAGCGTGATGAGCAGGACGCGCTCGGCCGGCGTGAACGCCTCGTAGGCGCGGGCCTGGCGCATTCCGGAGCCGGGCCCCGGAGCTGTTCGGACGAACGCACGTGACCGCCGGTCTCACGACCCTGAGTGGCGCCCTCCAGGGGCGAGTGGCAGCCACGCCGGAGCTGGCAGAGGATGAGAGCGCTGCTCCCGCGCCGCCAAGGAGGCCCGGACATGCACTGGTGGTCCTCGCTGGTCACGATCAGCCGGGACGGGCTGCGCATTCAACGGGCATTCGCCGCCCCGTCGGCGATCGCACGGGCCGTACTGTCCGTGCTGCTCGCCACGGTCCTCGGCCTGGTGCTGGACGACCCGGTGGCCGGGGCCATGGCCAGCGTCGGTGCGTTCATCTGCGGCATCGGTACGCTGCTGAGCCCGCTGCGGCACCCTGTGGTGAACGCGCTCGGGATGGCCGCGGCCTTCAGCGCCATGGCGGTGCTGGGGGCCCTGGTGCACGGCACCACCTGGCTGTTCCTGCTGGTGCTCGCGGTCGCAGCGTTCGCCACCGGACTGTGGCGGACGATGGGCATCGCGCCCGGCATCCGGGGTTGCCTCGCGGTCATCGGGCTGATGATCACGGCTGATCTCGCTCCCGACGTACATGGCGGCCTGGTGATCGCCGGCTGGATCGCGGTCGGGACCGGACTCGTCGTGGTGGTGCAACTGCTCCCCCCGTACGGTCCGCGGTTCGCCGCCCAGCGCCGCGCCCTTGCAGTTCTGTACCAGTCGCTCGCCGAGGCTTCGGTCGCGGCCGGCTCCGCCGGCCTGGGCGGGGCCGCTCCGTTCACGGCGGCCCGGCAGGCCCTGGACCTGCTGCCTCAGTTGAGCCGACCGGCGGCGGCGGCCATGTTCGGACTGCTGGGAGAGGCCGAGCGCATCCGCCGCGCGCTGCACACGGTGCGGCTGACGGTAGCGGCGGCCGGGAACCAGGAGGCACTGGCCGCTGCGGCGCACGTGCTGGGCGACATCTCCCGTACGGTGGCCTCCGGCCGCGAGCACCGCACCCCCGAGGAAGCTTGGACCCTCCTGGAGTCCTGGACGGCCGTCTCGCCCGCGCGCGGCCCGCGCGATCTGGCCGCACGGCTACGGACGGCCGAGCAGCTGGCCCGACGCTCGACCGACGACCGCCTGGGCGATGTACTGGAACCCCACACCGAGGTGCCGGGCCTGTACGCGGGCACCCCCTCCGTAGCACGCACCGCCCGGCGGTTCCGGGCGCAGCTGCACCCCCAATCACCGATCTTCCGCCATGCGGTGCGGCTCGCAGTGGGCGTGGTGCTCGCCGAGGTCATCGGCCGGTCGATCGGCGGGTGGGGCGGGCTGGGCATCTCCACGCACGGCTTCTGGGTGGCCCTGACCACCATGCTGGTGCTCTTCCCCGAGTACGGTCATACCCTCGCCCGCGGCTGGGGACGTGCGGCCGGGGCCGTGCTGGGCGGCCTGTTCGCCTGGGTTCTGTCCCTGCCGAACTGGACGCCCGTCGGCCTCGCGGTCGTGGCGGTAGTGCTGGCCGCTGCGTCGTTCGTGACCCTGCGGACTGGGCAGTTGATGCTCAATCTATGGCTGACCACCTGGATCGTCTTCCTCATCCACCACGTCGGCGGGCTACCCGGGCCCACAGCGTGGGCGCGCGCCGCCGACACGGTGGTCGGCGCCGCGATCGCCGTGTTCATCTTCCTGGTCTGGCCGACCTGGTCCACCCAGCGGGTGCCGGGCCTGCTCGCGGAGTGGCTGCGGGTGCAGGACCGGCTGCTGCCAGAGCTGCTGACCGGCTACGCCGACGTCGGGGCGACCGACCCGGCAGCCGTCGACGCGCTGCGGGCGCGGTCACGGCAGGTCAGGGAGCACCTGGAGGCCGCGGTGGAGCAGTCGCACGCCGAGCCGGCAGAGCACCGCGGCCCCTGGTCGAGTGTGCAGCTGGAGCAGATCAGGACTCAGGTGTCCACGGTTGCCGGATGCGCCACCCTGCTGGGCGAACACCTGCCGCGTACTCCTCAGGACACCGTGCCGGAGCTGACCGAACTGGTCGATCCGCTGCACGAACACCTCACGGCCCTGGCCCGCGCCTCCGCCGGAGCCGAGACAGTGGCCCCGGGGGCATTGCGGTCGGTCTTCGACTCCTTCACCGCCCGCTCCGGCTTGCTGGCCGAGACACCCGACGGCTTCGGCAGCGCCACGACCAGCCGCGCCGTCCTCCTGAGCATCGCAACCGTCGACGCCGTGGAGGCCCTGACCGCCACCATCGCCTCCCGCCACCGCCGCGGTCGCCACGCGGCAGCCTGAAACTCCGCAAAGTCGCTGTCCGCCCTGACCGTGGGGTCCCTGCCGGGGGGTGACGGGCGAAGCCGGGTAGGCCCTGGGGATCGACGCCAGTGCAGGGCGGCGCGACGCGTTCCGGATCCCTACCCCGACCTGACCATCAAGCCGGTTACCTGTCGAGTTGCGCGCACGCGCCAGGTCGCGCAACAGCAGCTCCGTGCCGATCGCCCCAGTCGGAATGGCCGACCCTTGCGTTCACCAGGCTGCCAGTGTCGTCAGCGGTCGGGCGAGGGCGTCGAGGGTGCAGTCACCTGGCAACGGCAACCGTAGATCGGCAATCTCGGTCAGCAGGATCCAACCACCGCGCAGCGATGCCGCAACAGGCTGGTCGGCCGTGGCCGAAGCCTTCTCAGTGGCGTGTTGACGGGCTTGCCCATGGTCATCGCGCACCCTGTAGCCGTGCCGGCATCACGACCGCCTTGCCGTCACCGGTGGACGCGGCCTGCTACCGCAGGTGGCGGACCGATGGGGAAAGGGTGGCGCGCTCACCTGCGGATGACGTGGTCCGACGGATACGGGGTGGCCGGCGTGACAGGTGGACCTCCGGCCGCTGCCGCCATCGGTTGCGCGTAGAGAAAGGGAACCGGAACCGCAGAGGTGGGAGGGAAGCCCGGCCTGGCGGCGTCGAGATGGGCATCCAGGCTAAGCGCGGCGGTGACAAGGGCGAGGTGGGTCAATGCTTGTGGGAAGTTGCCGAGTTGCTCGCCGGTCAGCCCGATCTCCTCGGAGTACAGGCCGAGATGGTTGGCGTAGGTGAGCATCTTCTCGAAGACGAGTCGCCCTTCGCGCAGATGGCCGGCGCGAGCGAGGGCTTCGACGTACCAGAAAGTGCACGCCGAGAAGGTGCCCTCGAAACCGAGCAGTCCGTCGGGAGAGGCAGAGGGGTCGTACCGGTATACGAGGCCGTCGGACACGAGATCGTTCCTGATCGCGTCCAAGGTCGAGAGCCACCGCGGATCCTGCGGGGGGATGAACCCTACCGCAGGCATCCGCAAAAGCGCGGAATCCAGGACGTCGCTGCCCAGGTACTGCGTGAACGCTGCACGCTCCGGGCTCCACCCTCGCCGCAGGATCTGCCAGTAGATGGCGTCGCGTTCCTTCGTCCAGCGCTGCACCTCGGCGGGGCGGCCGCTCCGGGCGGCCATGCGTATGGCCCGATCCAGCGCGGTCCAGCTCATGAGTCGTCCATAGGTGAAGTCCTTGTCACCGCCCCGCGTTTCCCAAATACCGGCTTCGGGACGGTCCCAGTTCTCGCACACCCAGTCCACCGTGTTGATCAGCGTCTGCCAGATCCGGCAGGTTGTCGGCAGACCCTGCTGGTCGGCGAAATGGAGGCACTCCAGTGCCGATCCGTAGATGTCGAGCTGCAACTGGTCAGCGGCAGCGTTGCCCACCCGCACCGGAGCGGAGTGCCGGTAGCCCTCCCAGTGGCCCAGGGTCTGCTCTGCCAGGTCGGAGGAGCCGTCGACGCGGTACATGACCTTCAGAGGGTGTTCGCCAGGACCGGTGTATTCCTGAATGCGGTCGCCCAGCCACTCGGTGAACGCCACGGCCTCCTCGGTGAATCCCAGCCCGAGCAGCGCATGAAGGGACAAGGAGGCATCACGTACCCACGCGTAGCGGTAGTCCCAGTTGCGCTCGCCTCCGACCTGTTCCGGCAGACTGGTGGTCGGAGCCGCGACCATGGCCCCGGACGGGGCGTACGTCATGAGTTTGAGCGTCATGGCGGAGCGGTTGACCGTCTCCCGCCACCGTCCGGTGTAGCGCGAACGCGCCAGCCAGTTGTGCCAGAAGGCGATGGTGTCCTCCAGTAGCTGCTCGCATTCCCGCGGCGAAACGATGCGTGGCGGACCGTCAGCGAACGTCTCCAGCACCAGGCCGCGGGTCATACCAGCTCGTAGCCTTACAGTCATGCACACGCCATCTGACCGAATCCTGCGGTCGCTCACGGACTCAACGTCAGGTGTGTCCACCACATGGACGGTCACATCCGTATCTCGGCTGGCAAAATGCCAGCCGCCCATATGCGAGGTGACCTCATATGGTTGCTGCGCGTAGTCGAACCGAGGGGCGATCTCGATGTCGAACGAGATCTCGCCGCGTGTGCACCGCAGCATGCGGACCAGCCGGTGATTGCTTGTCGGATTACGTGGAGAAGCAGGCGGCATGAAATCCACGACCGATCCGACACCTTGCTCGGTCATGAATCTGGTGAGCAGCACACAGGTGTCCGGGTAGTAGAGCTGCTTGGTCGCACATGTCGGCGCCTGGGGAGCAATCGTCCAGTGACCGCCGTTCGCACCGTCGAGCAGTGCTCCAAAGATACTCGGCGAGTCGAATCGCGGGCTGCAGAACCAGTCGATCGTTCCCTCGGTGGAGACCAGCGCGGCCGTCTGCAGGTCACCGATGAGTCCGTGGTCGTCGATCAGCGGATATTCGTTCATGGGGCCTCTTCCCATCCCGCCTGGCGTGAGCGGTGACGTCGCTGCTACCGCCGTGCCCCTCGCGGACACACCTTGCGCCCCCACCTCCAGACTGCCCGGCCTGCCGCGGGTTCGCATTACTCCTCGGGTAGCTCCTGGGGAGGTGAGGTACGCGCAGGGTGGTGGGCTGACCGACGCCGAGAGGGCCGCGCGGGAGCGGATCGGGTTACAGGCTGTCGTCCACTTCGAGGCCGGGCGGTCCCGGCTCAGCGAAACGCAGATCGCCAGGCTGGAGCGTGGCACGCTGGTCCACAACCGGGCGGACCGGCGGTGGACGCCGGCGCGGATCAAGACGTTGATCGGCCGACTGTGGCTCTGTTCGCCGAACGTTCGGCGGGGTCGTTCGTCGCGGAGGTGTTGTCTACCGGGGTCCGGGCTCGCCTGTGCGGGCGCTCGCGGCGTGGGAGACCGCTTCGGTCACCGGAACGGATCCTTCGGCGAGTTCGAGGACGAGTCCCGCGGTGGCGGGAGTGTCGAGGAGAGCGGCCAGGACCTGTGCGACGTCGTCACGGGTGACCTCCCCGACGCTTCGCTCCGCGGTGAGGCACACCCCGCCCGTGCCGGGTCCGTCGGTGAGGGCCGCGGGACGCAGGACGGTCCAGTCGAGGTCCTGGGCCATGAGGTACTCGTCGGCGACGGTCTTGGCCTGGATGTAGGCGGCCCAGACCTCATCGGCATGGGCCGGGGGCGGGCTGCCGGCGCCCCGGGTGGAGACCATCACATACCGTCGGACCCCGGCGCGCAGGGCTGCTTCGGCGAGGAGGACGGCGGCCTGGTTGTCGACGGTGTGCTTACGCGACGCGCCGCTGCCCGGCCCGGCGCCGGCGGCGAAGACCACGGCGTCCGCCCCCGACACGACCGGGACGACGTCGTCGCACGACGCCGTCTCGAGGTCGCGGACGACGGGCTCGACGCCGTCCGCCAGCAGGTCACCGCTGTGGTCCGGGTTACGGATGATCCCGGCGACGCTGTCTCCCCGGGCGGCGAGCAGTCGGCCCAGACGCCGCGCGATCTGGCCGTGGCCACCGGCGATCACGATCTTCATGAAGCTCTCCTCGGTACGAACTCGGTGCAGTACGAACTCGGTGCAGAAGGGGTGCGAACCGGGCCGTGGACCCGCACCGCGTCGGTGGACGTGTCGAGGCGACTCGCTCACGGGCCGGTGGACAACGCTCTCGTACCGGCCCGTGGGGACGGCCTCAGAACGCGATGCGGACCTTAAGGGCCGAGCGGTCGTCCATCGCCCGGTAGCCGTCCGGTACGCCGTCCAGGCCGATGGTGCGGTCGAAGACGAGGCCGGGGTCGATGGCACCGCTGAGCACGTCCGGAAGCAGCTCGGGTATGTAGGCGCGGGCGGGGGCGACGCCGCCGGCGAGAGTGATGTTGCGGTCGAACATCTGGCTGATGTCGATACCGGCGGAGCCGCCGTGCGGCACTCCCACGTAGCCGACAGCGCCGCCGTCGCGGGCGATGGAGATCGCGGTACGCATCGATTCCTCGGTGCCGACGGCCTCCAGGACGGCCTGCGCGCCCTGACCGCCGGTCAGCTCCTTGACCGCCTCGACAGCGGCCTCGCCCCGGTCCGCGACGACGTCGGTGGCGCCGAACCTGCGGGCGATGTCCGTGCGGACCTGGTGGCGGCCGAGCGCGATGATCCGGCCGGCGCCGAGCCGGTGTGCGGCGAGGACGCCGCACAGTCCGACCGCGCCGTCGCCGACCACGGCCACCGTGCTGCCCGGACGGACCCGGGCGGAGAGAGCGGCGTGGTGCCCGGTGCTCATCACGTCGGAGAGCGCCAGCATGCCGGGCAGCAGCTTCTCGTCGCCTGCGGCCTCCTTCGGCAACTGGACGAGCGTGCCGTCGGCGTAGGGTACGCGGACCGCCTCGCCCTGACCGCCGTCGGACCCGACCTCGCCCCAGAATCCGCCGTGCGGGCAGGAGGTCTGCAGGCCTTCGCGGCAGAAGTCGCACGTCCCGTCGGACCAGACGAACGGCGCCACCACGAAGTCGCCGGGCCGCACGCCGGAGACCTCGGAGCCGACCTCCTCGACGATCCCGAGGAACTCGTGCCCGATCCGCTGCCCCGCGACGCGGGAGGCCACACCGCGGTAGGCCCAGAGGTCGCTGCCGCAGATGCAGGCGTTGACCACGCGGACCACGGCGTCGGCGGGGTGCTCGATCCGGGGATCGGGGACCTCGTCGATGCGGATGTCGTTCGGGCCGTGGATCACGGTGGCGCGCACGGTCGGGCTCCTGACGTGGGTGCAAGTCACGGACTGGCTGTGTCGCCAGCGTCGCCTCCGGAGCCTGCCCGCGTCCAGCTACATCGTCTACAGAAGGCATTTAAGATGAACTAATGCTCGATGTTCGACGGCTCGTTCTCCTGCGCGATCTGGCCGCGCACGGCACCGTGACCGCCGTGGCCGAATTGCACGGTGTCACGCCCTCCGCCGTCTCCCAGCAGCTACGGCTCCTGGAGGAGGAGACCCGCACCCGGCTGCTGGAACGCACCGGCCGCTCCGTCCGTCTCACGGCGGCCGGGCACCGGCTGGCCGAGGACACCGAGGGCGTGCTGGCCGCTCTCGAACAAGCCCGAAGCCGCCTGCACGACACCGAGGATCCGGCCGGGCCCGTCCATCTTGCCTGCTTCCCCAGCGCTCTTGTGCCGCTGGCGGCCCCGTTCGGCGACGCCCTGGAGAAGGCCCACCCCGTCCTGAGCCTGCACATCACGGAGGCCGAGCCCGAGAACGCCGTGCGTCTGCTCGTACAGCGCCGGGTCGATCTCGCTCTGGTCTACCGCTACACCAATCTCGCCACCCCCGCGTACCCCGGCGTCGAGACCCGCCATCTGCGGACCGATCCGCTGGTCGCCGTCCTGCGAGGCGATCACCCGGCGGCGCGTCCGGAGGGAGATCCGATCGACCTGCGGGAGCTCGCGGACAGGCCCTGGATCACCGCACCCGCGCAAACGGCGTGCGGGGACGCCGTCCTCCAGTCGTGCCGGTCGGCCGGATTCACGCCCGATGTGCGGCACACCTGCACCGACTTCTCCGCGATGATCGCCCTCGCCGCGAGCGGGGGCCACCCGGTCCTCATCCCCCGCCTGGCCACGGCCCGTCTCCCCACGACGCTGACCGTCAGACCCGTGACGGACGAGACGCTGGCGCGCACGATCGAGGTCGCCGTCCGCCACGCCACGGCGCAGGAACCCGCGATCGCCGTCTGCCTCGACCTGTTGCGCGACCTCGGCTCCGGCAGCGCGGCGGACGCGGGGGCACTGTGACCCCGGTGGTGGGTCAGCCGCCGCGGGCCGGGCGCGGCGCGGTACGACGCCGCCCTCGCCACGGTCGACGACTGACGGCCACCAGCCGTCCCGGCTCCGGAGTTGAGCCGTCCCGACTCCGGCGCTGACGGGTGATGCCTGTGATCACACCCACGTCACGCTGCCGGCGCCGGTGAATCCGGCGTTCGCCGCCCCTGACACCCGCCGTCACCGCGGCCTTCGCCGGGTGGGACCTCTCGGCGCTCCGCACCTCGACTCCCCCGGACCCGGCTGGACGCCACTCCGTCCACGGCGTTGACTGTAGGCACATGCCGTAGACATCCGGAGAGTGCCATGTTTGTCATCATTGGCCTCATCATCCTTGTTGTCGCAGTGGTCGTGGGCGTGGCCGGTGTGCTCGGCAACGCCGGCGGCGGGCACACCCTCGCCTCCGACGGCTTCACCGTTTTCGGCTACCACGTCACCGGTTCCACAGGCACGCTCTTCCTGTCCGGCATCGTGGTCGGGGCCGCCGCCATGATCGGGCTGAGCCTGCTGCTGACCGGATACCGCCGCACCGCGCGTCGCGCCCGCACCGCGCGCCGCGGCCTCGATGAGTCCCGGCGCAGGACGGCGGCCATCAGCAAGGACCGCGACGACCTGATCACCCGGAGCGAGACCGACGGGGCCCGGAGCGACC
The DNA here is from genome assembly GCF_012273515.2 of Streptomyces sp. RPA4-2. NCBI lineage: Bacteria > Bacillati > Actinomycetota > Actinomycetes > Kitasatosporales > Streptomycetaceae > Streptomyces > Streptomyces sp. RPA4-2. The sequence continues at coordinate 7,686,736 of NZ_CP050975.2, read as the reverse complement.
AGCCCCGCAGCGACGCCGGTCAGGGCAACGGGCACCACCACCGATGGCACCCGTTCGGGCACCGCCCGGTCCACCGATAACGCATCCGCTTGCGCACCACACCGCCGCGGAGCGGTAGGGGTTCCTGCCAGGGGCGGCAGGACGACAGAGCGACACGGAGCCAGTGGCCGGTCAGGGCTTGGCCGGCGCGTCCGTCCTGACGCGTGCGATGTGGTCGAGCATCGCGTCGAGGGCCACCTCCAACGGCCGGACCTCACGCTGGATCTGCGTCAGCAGCAGCCCTCCCTGCAGGGCCGCGAGGGTGGCGAGGGCGAGGTCGTCGGGGTCGGCGTCGAGTTCCCCCCGCGCGTGCATGGCCGTCAGGCCTTCACGGATCGCGGACTCCCAGCGCAGGAAGCCCGAGGCGACGGCCAGCCGGGCTTCCGGGTTGCTCTCGGCGACCTCGCTGCCCAGCGTGCCGATCGGGCATCCGCCACGGCACTGCAGACGGCGCTGGTAGTTCACCAGGGAGTCACGCCATCCGCGCAGACCGGCCATGGTGTCCAGGCGGGCGAAGTGCGGTTCCTGCAGTTCCAGAACCGCCGCTGTCTGGAACTCGATGACGGCCAGGAGGAGCGCCTGCTTGTCCGCGAAGTAGTGGTAGATCTGCGAGCCGCTCACGCCGGCCGCGGCCCGTACGTCCTCCAGCGTCGCCTCGGTGAGGCCGCGCTCGTACATCAGCTGGGCGGCGGCGGCGACGATCCGTTGGCGGGTCGCCCGGCCCTTGGGGGTCAGGGACCTCTCGGGGGCGTTCTGCCGGTTCGGCGCCGTCCGGTTCTGAGTCGTCATGGCTCCACCATAGAAGATTCTGGAGTGGACAACCCATTTTTTGCTGAGCAATCTGGGACGCACAACCCACTCCGGTCCCGCGACCGGATTCCTGGAAGGTGCAGCACATGGAACTCACCGGCAAAGTCGCCTTGATCACCGGCTCCACCGGGGGTATCGGCAGCGAGGCCGCCCGCCTGATCGCAGCCTCGGGGGCCCACGTGGTCGTCTCCGGCCGTAATCCGGAGCGCGGTGCGGCCACGGTCAGGGCGATCACCGAAACCGGCGGCAGCGCGCGGTTCGTCCCGGCCGAACTCACGGACCTCGCCTCGCTGCGCCGGCTCGCCGCGGAAGCCGGCGATGTCGACATCCTGGTCAACAACGCCGCGCTGTTTCCCGGTGGGCCGACCACGTCGCAGGACGTGGAGGCCTTCGACGCCGCCCTGGCCGCCAACATCCGGGCCCCCTACTTCCTGACCGCCGCGCTGGCGCCGGGCATGGTGGCCCGGGGCTCCGGCAGCATCATCAACGTGAGCACGATGGCCGCGCGCATCGGCATGGCCGGGCTGTCCGTCTACTCCGCGACCAAGGCCGCGCTGGAGTCCCTCACGCGCACCTGGGCGGCCGAGTTCAGCCCGGCCGGAGTCCGCGTCAACACGGTGGCTCCCGGCCCCACTCGCACCGACATGGTGATGGACACCATGGGAGAGGAAGGAGCCCAGCAGATCGCCAAGACGACCCTGCTCGGCCGCCTGGCGACCCCGCGGGAGATCGCCGAGGTCATCCACTTCCTCGCGACCGAACGCGCCGGCTACCTCACCGGCGCCACGATCGCGGCGGACGCCGGCCGCACGGCGGTCTAGGCACCCACGCGGGGCCACGCGAGACGGCGGTCCGGGCCACACTGCTCGTGCGCGCCCTCACGTATCGTCTGGAGCGCGTCCACAAGCTCCCAACTCCTCACCCCGGGAGGCTTGTTGATCGCGGAGACGGTGCGGGGCGCGGATGCCGACGAACGTGTCGACGTCCGCATCGTCCATGGCGCATCGTCCGTGGCGTGCGCCGACGACGGTAGGAGCGGCGCCGGCGCACACGGCTGGGGCCCGCCGCGAGGAGAAGCCGAACCACAGCCGCGAGGCCGGTCGGCGCCGAGCCCGCAGGGGTGCCCCCCCCAGGCGCGGACGGAAGGGGCTCCTGGCCGGCGACCGTGCCGGCCAGGAGCCCCTTCACTGGTTACGCCCAGGGTCAGCCGTCGGATTCGGACGACGGGATGTAGGCGCCGGGCACGTCCTTGGGCGCGAAGATCTTCTTCTCGCCGGGGTACGGCTGCTTCCAGTTGTGGGTCTGGTACCAGGTGAGGTGGTTCATCTGTGCGGGGTTGGCGTAGTCGGGCACGGCATGGGGTCCGGTCAGCCGCTGCTGCGACTTCCAGGTGTCCCACTGCGACGCGAGCGGCCGCATGTCGGCCGGGACCTTCGTCGTCGGCACGGCCGCCGCCTCGGGGTTCTGCGGCGCGGGGGTGTCCGTGCCGCAGGCCGGCGGGGTCGCCAGGCCGTCGGTCAGCGAGGTGCGGTTGGCCAGGGCGTCGAAGGGCGCGAGGTTCGCCTTCTTGGTGAACGCCCCGCTCATCGGGGTGGCCGCGCTGTCCTTCTGGTTCATCGGGTGGATCCCGAGGATCTGCTCGATGGTGCGGATCATCGTGATCTGCGAGTAGTAGTGGCTGTCGACGACGCCGTGCCGGGCGTAGGGGCTGATGATCTGGACCGGGGCACGGTGGCCGTCGACGTGGTCGAGGCCGGCCTGGGAGTCGTCCTCGACGACGAAGATCGCGGAGTCCTTCCAGTACTTGCTGTGCGAGATCTCGTCGACCATCCTGCCGACCGCGAGGTCGTTGTCCGCCACCTGGGCGGCCGGGCTCGCCGGACCACCCGTGTGGTCACTGGAGAGCCAGAACATGTTCAGGTTCGCCGGCCCGTTCTTCTCGAAGTCCTGCTTCCAGATCTCCTCCCGGTAGACGTCCGGGACGCTGGTGTCGAACTTCGGGAAGGCGGGAACCGACACGCTGTTGAGCGAGGGGATCGGTGACGAGGAGACCAGGGAGTACGCGGACTGCTGCCCCGTCGCGTTCATGTTCTTGGAGTCGCAGTACAGGTTCTGCCAGGTCGAACCGGTCGGCTTGGTCAGGAACTGGTGGAACTCACCGAAGTCGCGGACCGACTTGTCCGCCGCCTGGGCGCCGGTCCAGAGGAAGCCGGACTTCTGGTGGCCGAGAGCGTCGTCCTCGGTGTCGTAGCTGCGCAGGTACTCGCCGGCCGAGGACTCGGTGTACTCGGGATTGTCGGCCTGCATCAGCCAGTTGTGCCCCTCGGCGGAGTTCGTGCCGATGTCGTACGTGTTGTCGTACAGCCCGAACTGCTCCGCGAGCGCGTGCTGGTTCGGTGTCACGTTCTCGCCGAACTGCGTCAGTGAGGGGCTGCCGTTGCCCTGCGGGATGTCACCGAGGACCTGGTCGTAGGTCCGGTTCTCCTTGACGATCATGAAGACGTGCTTGATCGTCGAGGGGTCGCCGAGCTTCGCCGGGACGGGTACCGGCTTCGCCTTGCTCCTGCCCTTGGCGAGCTTGACCGAGTCGCCGGTCCAGCCGTTCTGCTTGAAGACCTTGCCCGTCTCGGACTTGATGACCCGGTCGCCGGGCAGCGTGAAACGGGTCAGGCTCGACGTGGTGTCGTGGGTGCCGTGCCCGGCGCTGGTGGTGGTTCGACGGGCGTCGATGCCACGGGTGTTGGAGACCACGACCTGGTTGCCGGCCGTGGCGATCTCCGCGGGGAAGTAGTCCGTCGGAAGCAGTCCGACGAAGCTGACCGGCTCCTGCGGGCTCGTGTACCGGTAGACGGCGACCGCGTTCGCGCGACCGAGCGTCACCAGCAGATGGCCGTCGTCGGTGAGCGTCACCGCGTCGGGCTCGTAGCCCACCGACGCCTCCGGCCACGGCTGCGTGGCGATGGTCTGCACGACTTTGTCGTTGGCGGTCCTGATGACCGACACGTCGTTGGTGGCGGTGTTGGTGACGAACAGCGCCCCCTTCTTCGCGTACATCGCGGTCGGATGCAGACCGACGTTGATGCTCGTGACGGCGGCGTCCGGCTTCTTCAGGTCGATGACACTGACCGTGCCGGTGGTCGTGGCACCGGTCACCGGGTCGGCCGGCACCTGCGTGTTGTAGGAGTTGATGGTGGTCTCGCCGGGCCTCGCCGGGCGGCCGCCCTCGTTGCTGACGTAGAGCTTCCCTCCGACCTGGACCATGTCTCGCGGGGCGTTGCCCACGGTCCAGCTCCGCTGGACGACACCGGTCGCCGCGTCGAGGGCGACGACGCGGTTCTGTCCGTTGACCGCGGAGTACACGGTGGCCCCGTCGGGGGAGAACACCGCCTCGCCCACCAGTGCGTGCCTGGGTCCGTCCGCCGGGATCGGGATGTTGACCGGGCCCGCGACGCTGCCGTCCGGGTTCACACTGAATCTGGTGTATCCGTCGGTCCGGCCCAGCCACAACTGCTTGCCGTCGGGCGAGTAGGTGGGGCCTTCCTGGCCCACGTCGTTGCCGCTGATGCGCGGAACCGACGACGCGGCGCTGCTGACGAGCTGCTGCACCTTCCAGCTCTTGAGGTCCACGATCGACAGCGCCGCACCACCGTCGGTGACCGAGGCCGCGAGATGGGTGCCGTCCGGGCTGACCGACGACGACATGATCTTGCCGTTGCCGATGACAAGACGGTCGCCGTACGGAGCGATGTACTGGTCGCTGGAGACGACCTGACCGTTATGAGTGGTCTGGCCGACCTGTTCGGTGCCGAACTGCCGTGTCTGGGCGAGAGCGGTACCGGCGGCGGCGACAGCGAGGGCGGTGATACCGGCCGTCACCAGTGGTATCCGGCCGACGCGTCTGCTGAGAAGGCCCGGACGGCCATTCCCGGCCCGCCTGCGGCGTGTTACCTGCATGGAGTCATCCCTTCGTGGAGCCCAGCAGTTCGACGTTGCCGTCGAACTGCCAGAGCGGGTTCGGTGCGTCCCCGACCGGGGTGCGCACCAGGAAGAAGCCGTTCACCTCCTTCGGCCCGTCGCCGTCGGCGACGAACCGCCCGTCCGGGGTGACGTCGAGCTGGTAGATGGCCGTGCCGGTGGCCACGACGTCGGGAAGATGCCAGGACACGACACAGCGCCAGTCGTTTCCCGCTCCTTGCGCACCGTCCGTGACGCTGCCCTTCGTGCACGCCGCACTGGCCTTCAGCTGCGCCTCGGTGACGGCGGGGCGGTTGAGCTCCTCGGTCTGCCTGCGGTAGAGATGGGCGAACGCCACGGCTACCGAGTCCTGCACCTTTGTCCGCTCGATTCCAGAGCCCATGGCCCCGGTCGTCCCGGCGACGACCCCGACCGTCAGGGCGAGCAGCGCGGCGAGCGGCAGTACTCCGGCGACGAGTGCGCGGCGCGGCGACCCGTCGTCGGTGAGATTGGTGAAGTCCCGTCGCAGGAACAGCAGACAGGCCAGTCCCGTCGCGGCCACGGCCCACACCAGACTGACCACGATGCCGATCAGGAGCGGGTCCAGCTGCGCCGTACTGGTGAACAGGCCGTTCCAGGAGATGAAGGCGTACCCGGGCAGGGCGAGGCGCACGGCGACGGGCAACGGCAGCATCTGGGCGAGCTGCATGGCGAGCGCGACGAGCGCCGGCAGCAGCAGTCCCATCGGGGAGCGCCCCAGCGTGACGGACCCGAGCAGTCCGATCGCCGCGAGGGCGAGCGTGGGGGCGAGTGCGCAGGCCCAGGCGAGGAAGACCTTCCCGGCGGCGTCGCCCGCCGACAGCAGGTGACCGTCGAGGCCGACCAGCGGCTGGTTCCCGACCGCTGCCACCCCGCCCACCGCACTGGAACAGACCAGTCCGGCCACGAGCGACAGGATGACGGAGAGGCTGGCCAGGGCCTTCGCCGCGAAGATCCGCCGGGGCGAGCGGACCGCCACCAGCAGGTGACGCCATGTGCCGAGGCGGTCCTCGGAGGCGAACACGTCACCGGCTACCAGTGAGGTCAGCAGCGGGAGCGCCCAGGTGCCCGCGAATCCGAGGACCACCAGCGGTCCGGCCCACCCTGTGGCGTGCATCCAGCGGCCGAAGAGCGTGTCCACGGGGAGCGAGTCCTGCTGACTCACCGCGGCGACGAAGAGCGCCGGCGCGATCCAGCAGGCGAGGATCACGAGGCGGATCCGCCACTGCGAGAGGAGCTTGACCAGCTCGAAGCGGTAAGCGCGTGCCACCGACACCCTCGGGGTGCCGACCGTGACGTTCTCGGTGATGGTCGCGGTCATCGGGCCGCCTCCTGCTGCTCGGTGAGGGCGAGGAACGCGGCCTCCAGCGGGGACACCACGGGGGCGAACTCGCGCAACGCGATGCCCGCGTGCACGAGCCGCACCACCAGGTCGTCCAGGGCAGGTACCAGCCCCCGCACGACGAGGGACTCCGCATCACGCCACGCCCCGGCGGGGCCGACGACCTGGATCCCGGCTGTACCGGTGGCCAGCCGACGGGCGGCCTGCGGATCGGAGGTGAGCACCCGGTAGTCGAGTGCACCGTTCTCGGCTGCCAGCTTGCCCAGCGGGCCGGAGAAGACCACCCGCCCGGTCGCGAGGATGGTGACCTCGGAACACAGGGCCTCGAGATCGTCCATACGGTGACTCGAGAGCACCACGCTGGTTCCCTCCGCGGCAAGCCGCGCGAGGACACCGTGGACGTGCTTCTTGCCGGCTGGATCGAGACCGTTGGAGGGCTCGTCCAGCACGAGAAGCCGCGGCTTGGTGAGCAGAGCCGCGGCGAGCCCCAGCCTCTGACGCATCCCCAGGGAGAAGCCCCGGGCCCGGTCGTCGGCGACGTCCGTGAGCCCGACCTGATCGAGCACCTCGTCGATCCCCGCCGTCCGCGCCTCGCGGCCACGGAGAGCCGCCAGCGCGGCGAGGTTCTGCCGGGCGGTCAACGAGGGATAGAGGCCCGGCCCGTCCACGAAGCCGGCGACACCCTCGGGAGCCGCGAGCGCACGCCCGACCGGTGTACCCAGGACCTCGAGACGGCCGCCCTCGGCGACGGCCAGACCCAGCAGGAGACCGAGCAGGGTCGTCTTGCCCGCGCCGTTCGGTCCGACCAAGCCGTGGATCTGGCCCCGCGTCACCTCCAGATCGATGCCGTCGAGTGCGACGACGTCGCCGAAGGACTTGGTGATCCCGCGCGCCCGGACTGCGGGGAGAGTGTCCATGAGGCCCTTCCTTCGAAGCTCTCAAGGACCCTAGGTGTGGCGTACATCGAAGTCAGGGACGGCGAGTTGAACGGTCGCGGAACGGAAGACGACCCTCATCCGCCACCCCGGCGTCCTCCTTCCGTTTGTTCCGTGCGTACCGTCAATTTCACGGTTCACAGCGGAAACTGACGTTCTGTCGGGCCGAAAGCCACTGTCCTGTCCGTAAATCGATCGTTTTCCGGGGCCGGATTCCCGATCCGTGCCGGGTCCGGGGCCGCCGCTACCGCGCCGAGTGCCAGGCGCCGTTCCCCCCGCACCACGTCCTGGCGATCCACCGGAGGGCGGCGATCCCCCGGAGCGCGGCGGTCCCCCGGAGGGCGGCGGTCCCCCGGAGGGCGCGGTCTCAGTTCCGTGAGGCGCGTGCCACGACGAGGAGGAACAGCCCGCAGGCCGTCACGAGCAGCCATCCCGGATGTGACGCGGCGGCGAGGCCCGCGGGGCCGGCCCCCGCGGCCATGCCTCCGGCGACGGCGATCCCGATCGCCGCGCCGACCTGGCGCGCGGTGGAGGTGATCGCCCCCGCCACACCCGCCCGGGACCGCGGCAGACCGCTGACCGCGGTGTTGGTGAGGGGAGCGTTGGCGAAGCCGAACCCGACGCCGATCAGCAGATGGGCGAGGAGGATCAGCGGCACGCTCGTGTCCTGGCGCAGGTTCGTCAGGCACAGTCCGCCGGCCGCGATGAACCCGCCCGCGAGGATCAGCGGACGCCGCGGCCCGAAACGTCCGACCAGGGTGCCGGACCACGGTGCGCACAGCGTGGCCCCGAGTGCCATGGGCAGTGTCGAGGCGCCGCTCGCGAGCGGCGTCCAGCCACGGGTGTGCTGGAGGTAGAGGGTGTTGAGCAGCAGACTCACGTTCAGCGCGACGAACACCGCCGCGGCGCCGAGCACCGCCGACGCGAACGGCGGTCGCCGGAAGAGGCGGAGGTCCACCAGGGGTTCGCCGTGGCGCAGTTCGACCTGGACGAACCCGGCCGCCGCCGCCATGGTCAGGACGTAGCAGACGAGGGCCGTGGGCGACGCCCAGCCGATGCGAGGGCCTTCGATCAGCACACCGACGGACAGGCCGAGGACCGCGGCGAGGAGCACCTGGCCGGGCAGGTCCAGGCGCCGGGGGCGCTCCGCGCGGGACTCCGGCACGAACACCGCGACCAGGACGAGCGCGGCGACGACGACCGGGGCGTTGATCCAGAAGACCGAACGCCAGCCGAAGGCGGCGATGAGCACCCCGCCGGTGACCGGGCCCACCGCCATGCTGAGCCCGAACACCGAGGCCCACACACCGATCGCGCGGGCCCGTTCCCGCGGGTCGGGCATCGCGTTCACCACGATCGCCAGGGCCACCGGACTCAGCATCGAGGCGCCGACGCCCTGGGCGGCCCGGGCGGCGACGAGCACGCCGAGCGACGGGGCGAGCGCGCACACGAGGGAGGCCAGACCGAAGACGATCAGTCCGCACTGGAAGATCCGGCGGCGTCCGAAGCGGTCCGCGAGCGCGCCGGAGACGATGAGGAGGCCGGCGAGGGCCACGGTGTAGGCGTCGACGGCCCATTCCAGACCGCGGGTGCCCGTGTCGAGGCCCCGCCCGATCTCGGGCAGGGACACGTTGACGATCGTGGTGTCCACCCCCACCAGGAACATGCTGAGCGCGCAGACGGCCAGCACCGTCCAGCGGCGGCGCGCGCTCAGTGGGGAGGGTGGTGCGGCCAGGGATGTCGTGAGCACGGGAGGTCCCCCTTCGGTACGGGATCGGTTCCCGCTCAGGCTCGCGTCGGGGGAGGTGCCGGAACCAGGTTCTTTGCGGAGACCGCAAAATGGCCCCATGGACGCCGAACTCGCGGAACTCCTCGCCGCTGTCGGGCCCCGGTTGCGCGCCCTGCGGCGCGACCGGGGCCTCACCCTCGAATCACTCGCGAAGGACACCGGGATCTCCGTCAGTACGCTGTCGCGCCTGGAGTCGGGCCTGCGCCGCCCGACGCTCGACCTTCTCATCCCGCTCGCCCGGGCCCATCGTGTCGCGCTGGACCAGTTGGTGGCGGCACCGGCCACCGGCGACCCGCGGGTCCATCTCCAGCCGCGGAGCCGGAAGCCGGGCAGCGTCCTCGTCCCGCTGACGCAGTACCCCGGCCGGGTCCAGGTCTTCAAGCAGGTGCTGGCGTACCGCGAACCGAGGCTGGTGACCCACTCCGGCTACGAATGGCTCTACGTGCTCGCCGGTGAGCTCCGTCTCGTCCTCGGGGAGCGCGAGGTCACGCTCCGGCCGGGCGAGGTGGCCGAGTTCGACACCGACGAACCGCACTGGTTCGGGCCCGCCGGTGCCGAAGCGGTGGAGATCCTGCACCTGTTCGGGCCGCACGGCGACCAGGCCGTCGTACGCGCCGGCCCGGCCGCCGGCCCGGCGGCCGACAGCGCGGGGCGGCCGCCGGTCGTCTGAGTGGAGCCCTCCGAGTGGAGACGACCTTGAGCGGAGATCCGGCGAGGTGTGCGGAGGCGTCCTCTAGCGGAGGCCCGTGGAACGTACGGGGTGGGCCCCTGTCCGGACCGGTGCCCGCGCGGAATCACCTGTTCGGCCTATATGGTGGGAAACATTCATGAAGTAGCTCATATCAGCCGAATCAACTCACCGGATCCGGCCCCAGGAGGGGCTCGAGTCGTTCGCGACCCGTCCGGAGGAGGACGCGATGACGGACGTGGCGAGCAGGCGGGACGTGGACGAACGTCCCGCGATCATCGAACGGGTCGTGACACTCGACGTGAACGGCCGTCCCTACACGCTCCGCCTGGACACCCGGGTCACCCTGTTGGACGCCCTGCGCGACCGGCTGGGCCTGGTGGGCACGAAGAAGGGCTGTGACCAGGGAGCCTGTGGCGCGTGCACGGTCCATGTGGACGGCCGGAGAGTGCTGTCCTGCCTGACCCTGGCGGCGCAGGCCGAGGGCCGCGCCATCACCACCGTCGAGGGGGTCTCCGGGCCCGACGGACCGCACCCGGTGCAGCAGGCGTTCATGGAGCACGACGGCTTCCAGTGCGGCTTCTGCACGCCTGGGCAGATCATGTCCGCGGTGGCTCTCCTGGCCGAGGGCCGGGCCGGCTCCGACGAGGAGATCCGGGAGTTCATGAGCGGCAACCTGTGCCGTTGCGGCGCCTATCCGAACATCGTGGCCGCCATACGCGAGGCGGCGTCCCGGGGAGGCCGCGATGCGCACCTTTGACTACGTGCGGGCCGTCGACACCCAGGAAGTGGTCCGGTTGCTGGCGGACGACCCGGCCGCGTCCTGCCTGGCGGGCGGCACCACTCAGCTGGACCTGATGAAGGACGGGGTCCTGGAGCCACCGCGGCTGATCGACATCACCCGGCTCCCCCTCCACGGCATCGAACGCCGCGGCGAATCCCTTCATGTGGGAGCGCTGGTGACCATGGAGGAACTGGCCGCCGATGCCACGGTGGCCGAGCGACTGCCCGTGGTGCGCGAGGCGCTGCTGCTGGGCGCCTCGGTGCAGCTGCGGAACATGGCCACCATCGGGGGCAACCTGCTCCAGCGCACGCGCTGCCGCTACTTCCGCGACCCGACCGTCCAGGCGTGCAACAAGCGCGCCCCCGACTCCGGTTGCGCCGCGGTCGAGGGCGTGGCGCGCATGCACGCCGTGCTCGGTGCGAGCGAGCGGTGCATCGCGCTGCACGCCTCCGATCTCGCCGTCGCGCTGGTGGCGCTGGACGCGCTCGTGCACGTCCAGGGGGTGTCGGAGCGTCGCACCGTGCCGCTGACGGAGTTCTATCTGACGGCGGACGAGAGCCCACGGCGCGAGAACGTCCTGGAGCACGCCGAGCTGATCACCGAGGTCGAGATCCCGCTGCCCCCGGCGGCCGCGCGGTCGGGCTACCTCAAGGTCCGCGACCGGGCGTCGTACGAGTTCGCCCTCGCCTCCGCCGCCGTTCTGCTCCTCCTGGACGGTGGCACGATCCGGCGCGCCCGGGTCGGCCTCGGCGGGGTGGGAACGAAACCCTGGCGGGCCTACGAGGCCGAGCACGTGCTGACGGGCGCGCCGGCCACGACCGCCACGTTCACGGACGCGGCCGAGGCGACGATGCGCGATGCCTTCACCGTCCCCGGCACGGCGTTCAAGGTGCCGCTGGCCCGTCGCACGCTGGTGCGCGAGCTGCAGACAGTCTCAGGAGTGACGGCATGAGCACCGTCGAGAGCAGGCCGCTGGTCGGCGCGGGCGTCAGCAGGGTCGACGGCCCGCGGAAGGTCACCGGAACCGCCCCGTACCCGATGGACTTCAGCATCCCCGGCCAGGCCTACGGCACCGTGGTGCAGTCCACCGTCGCCGCGGGCCGCATCGTGCGTATGCACACCGAGGCCGCCGAGGGCGCTCCCGGTGTGCTGGCCGTGCTCACCCATGCGAACGCCCCGTCCGTCGGCACGGGCCCGACGACCGTGCTCGGGGCGTCGCCGCCACCGCCGCTGAGGAACGACCGGATCGTGCACCACGGGCAGCACATCGCCTTCGTGGTGGCCGAGACTCCGGAGCAGGCCACGGCCGCGGCGCGGCTGGTGCGGGTCGACTACGAGGTCGAGGAGCCACTGCTGGACCTTCGGGACCCACGGGCCGAACAGGTCCTCGATCCATGGGAGATGGACACCTCGCGCGGCGACCCCGGCGCGGCGCTGGAGTCCGCGGAGGTGACCGTCCGGGCCACGTACACGACGGCCGACAACACCAACAACCCCCTCGGGCTGTTCGCGACGGTCGCCGTGTGGGAGGGCGACACCCTCACCGTCCACGACACCAGTCAGTGGCCGTCCATGGTGCGCACCACCCTGGCCATGGTCTTCGGCATCCCCGAGAGCTCGGTACGGGTCCTGGTGCCCTACGTCGGCGGGGGCTTCGGCGCCGGACTGCGCGCGTGGCCGCACGTGATCCTGACCGCCCTCGCCGCCCGGATGCTCAAGCGGCCGGTCAAACTGGTCCTGACCCGGCCGCAGATGTTCACCTCCGTCGGGCATCGCCCCAGCGGGGTGCAGCGGTTGAGCGTCGGTGCCACGCGCGAGGGAGACCTGGTCGCCCTCGACCACCGCAGCCTCATCTCCCTGAGCATCGAGGACAACGACTTCGAGCCGTTCTCCTCCGGAACCTCGTTCGCCTACCGGTGCCCCAACGTGATCACGCGGGACCGGCAGGCGCGGATCAACATCGCCGTCCCGACGTCCATGCGTGCCCCCGCCGAGGCACAGGGCAACTTCGCGCTGGAGTCGGCGCTCGACGAACTGGCTTGCACCCTGGGCATGGACCCCTTGGACCTACGGGTGCGCAACCACACCGACGTCGATCCGCGCAATGGGCTGCCCTGGACCGGCAAGGCGATCCTGGAGTGCTACGAGGCCGGCGCGCGGCGCTTCGGCTGGTACGACCGCAACCCCGAGCCGCGCTCGATGCGCGACGGGAACTGGCTCGTCGGGTACGGGATGGCGAGCGCGATGTTCCCCTACTTCGCGCAGCCCTGCTCGGCGCAGGCCACCGTCAACAGCGACGGCAGCGCGCTGGTGCGCAGCGCGGCGACGGACATCGGCACCGGCACGTACACCGTCATGGCCCAACTGGCCGCGGCGGAGCTGGGTCTGCCCCTGGACCTGGTCCGTTTCGACCTGGGCGACTCCGACATGCCCAACTCGATGATGGCGGGCGGCTCCGGCCTGACCGGCGCGCTGGGCAACGCCGTGCACGACGCCTGCCGGCGACTGGTGCGCTCCTTCGCCGAGCTCGCACGCGGTGACACCGACTCGCCGCTGCGGGGGGTGTCCCCCGACGACGTGGAGTGCGGCGGGGGCAGGGTCCACCCGGCCGGCCGTCCGGACCGCGGGGAGTCGTACGTCGACATCCTCGCCCGGCACGGGATGTCCGAGCTCACGGCGTACGGGAACAGCACGCCGCCGGTCGCCACCGAGCTGGGCATGTCCCCGGCCGGTGCGTACGGCGCGAAGTTCGTGGAGGTCCGGGTGGACGCGGATCTCGGACTCATCCGTGTCGCGCGGGTGGTCTCCGCGATCGACGGCGGCCGCATCCTCAACGCGAAGACGGCCCGGAGTCAGATCATCGGCGGCACGGTCGGCGGCATCGGCATGGCCCTGTACGAGGACACCGTCACCGACCCGCACACCGGCCGCATCGCCAACGGCACCTTCGGCGACTACCTCATCGCGGTGAACGCCGACGTCCCCGAGCTGGACGTGGTCTTCGTCGGCGAGCCCGATCGCGGCACCGCCACGGGCACCAAGGGTGTCGGAGAGGTCGGCCTGGTCGGCATCGCGCCCGCGATCTCCAACGCCGTCCACCACGCCACGGGGAAGCGTCTGCGCGATCTGCCGATCACGCTCGACGCCCTGCTGTGAAGGCACCGACCCACTTCCGTGGACGCAGCCGGGCCGCGATAATTACTAACATTTGATTGATCAGCCCAGCCTGATAAACCTAGTGTCAGTATCTGTGAGGGTGGATACAGAAGCAGGTCACGAGCACGTCCGGGAGCCCGGCGACACCGCCCGGCTCGCCTCCGCACTGCGCCTCGCCGTGGGTCGCACGACCCGGCGCCTGCGCCAGGCCCACTCCGTGGGGGACGTGTCGCTCTCCGGCGTCTCGGTGCTCGCGCGGCTCGCCGCCGACGGCCCCCGCTCGCCGGGGTCCCTCGCCGAGCTGGAGCGCGTACGGCCGCAGGCGATGGCCAGCACGCTCGCCGCGCTCGGCGAACGCGGGCTGGTCGGTCGCGCGCCCGACACGACGGACGGGCGGCGGATCATCGTGGCGATCACCGAGGAGGGGCGGGCCATGCTGGCGGAACGCCGCTCCGAGTCCGTCCACCGCCTCTCGGCCGTCCTCGACGAGTTCACCGAGCAGGAGCGCGAGACCCTCGCCGCCGCGCTGCCCCTCCTCGACCGACTGGCGGAACGACTGTGAGCGTCCGCGCGCCCGACGACCGTGGCCCGGACCGTCCGCGCGGAGGCGGCGCGTCCGCCCTGCGCTCCGTGCGCCGCAAGGACCTGCCCGCGGGCCCCGGCTACAAGTGGGTCGCCCTGTCCAACACCACGCTCGGCGTGCTGATCGCCACGATGGACGCCTCCATCGTGATCATCTCGCTGCCCGCGATCTTCCGCGGGATCGGCCTCGACCCGCTCGCACCCGGCAACATCGGCTATCTGCTCTGGATGATCCTGGGCTATCTGCTGGTGTCGGCGGTGCTCGTCGTCGTCCTCGGACGGCTCGGTGACATGTACGGCCGGGTCAAGATCTACAACCTGGGCTTCCTCGTCTTCGCCTGCGCCTCCGTCGCGCTCTCCCTCGACCCGTTCCGGGCCGCCGCCGGCGCCCTGTGGCTGATCCTGTGGCGCGTCGTGCAGGCGTTCGGCGGCTCCATGCTCACCGCCAACTCGGCTGCCATCCTCACCGACGCCTTCCCCACCCGGCAGCGTGGCATGGCCCTCGGCATCAACCAGATCACCGCGCTCGCCGGCCAGTTCCTCGGCCTCCTCGCCGGCGGACTGCTGGCCGCCGTCGACTGGCGCGCGGTGTTCTGGGTGAGCGTGCCGGTCAGCATCACCGGCACCGTCTGGTCGTATCTGAGCCTGCGGGAGACCTCGACGGGGCGCCCCGGCCGCATCGACTGGCTGGGCAACCTCACCTTCGCGGCGGGCGCCGGAACCCTGCTGGTCGGCATCACCTACGGCATCCAGCCCTACGGCTCGCACGCCACCGGCTGGGGAAACCCGTGGGTGCTCGCCGGTCTGACCGGCGGTGTCGTCCTGCTGCTGCTCTTCTGCTACGTCGAGTCGCGCGTCGCCGACCCCATGTTCACGCTGGCCCTGTTCAAGATCCGGGCCTTCGCCGCGGGCAACCTGGCGGCGCTGCTGACCGCGATCGCGCGGGGCGGGCTGCAGTTCATGCTCATCATCTGGCTTCAGGGCATCTGGCTGCCCCTGCACGGCTACGCGTTCGAGGACACCCCGTTGTGGGCGGGCGTCTTCATGCTTCCCCTGACCCTGGGCTTCCTGATCGCGGGTCCCCTGTCCGGTTACCTGTCGGACCGGTTCGGCGCCCGTATGTTCTCCACGACCGGCCTGATCGTCGTCGCGGTCTCCTTTCTCGGGCTGCTCGCCCTGCCCATCGACTTCGACTACGGGACCTTCGCGGCGCTGCTGCTGCTCAACGGACTGGGCCAGGGCATGTTCTCCTCCCCGAACACCTCCTCGATCATGGGCAGCGTGCCGCCCGAGTACCGCGGCGTCGCCTCGGGCATGCGCTCCACCTTCCAGAACTCGGGCACCGCCCTGTCCATCGGCGTGTTCTTCTCCCTGATGGTCTCCGGACTGGCCTCGTCGCTGCCCGCGGCCCTCAGCGGCGGACTCCAGGCCCACGGCGTGCCCGCCGGAGCGGCCGAACACGCCGCGTCGCTGCCGCCGGTGAGCACGTTGTTCGCCACGTTCCTCGGCAACAACCCCATCGAACACCTGCTCGCGTCCGGTGGAGCCCTCACCCACCTCTCCCCGGCCCAGCACGCGGCCCTGACCGGTCACACCTTCTTCCCCCGGCTGGTCTCCGCTCCCTTCCACCACGGGCTCGCCATCGTCTTCGGTGTGGCCGCGGGCATGGCGCTGGTCTCCGCGCTCGCCTCGGCCCTGCGCGGCGGACGCCGTCCCGCCGAGGACGCCCCTCCGCCGGATCCGGGGCCCGCCGCGGCCGGACCGGCGCCGACGGGACAGCGCCGGCACCACACACCTTCGTAGGCGCGGCGGCCGCCCGGGAATCACCCGGAAGGCGTCCGCGACGCGCCCCGCGAAACACCCGGAAGGCGTCCGCGCGGACCCCGGGAAGGAAGAGGGACCGCCTGCGGGGAGTTACCAGGGGTGCACCATGGAACCGAGCGGGGCCGGGGCGGCGCCTCGCCGTGGCTTCGCCGGGTGCGGGTCGACGCGCGGGGCGAGAATCACGGAGTGACTGTGCCACTTGAGCCACCTGAGCCGCCCGAGAGCCCCCTCCTGTCGGGGCAGACCGAGTGCGGCACGAGCGCCCACGGTCCGCTGCGGGACTTCCTGCGGACCGAGACCGGCAGCGCCGCCGTGCTGCTCACCGCGGCGCTCCTGGCCCTCGCCTGGGCCAACCTCGGGCCCGGCTCGTACGCGTCCTTCTGGCACACCGAGCTGTCGGTCCGCATCGGGTCGGGCGGGGTCTCCCTGGGGCTGCGCGAGTGGGTGAACAGCGGGCTGATGACCCTGTTCTTCTTCGTCGTGGGCCTCGAGGCGCGCCGCGAGTTCGACATGGGCGAACTACGGGAGCGCCGGCGGGTCACGCTGCCGGTGCTCGCGGGGCTCAGCGGTATGGCCGTGCCGGTCGCGGTCTATCTGGCCGTCAACGCGGGCCACGCCTCCGCGCAGGGGTGGGGCACCGCCATGTCGACGGACACGGCCTTCGCGCTGGGCATGCTCGCCCTCTTCGGTACGCGGCTGCCCGGCAGTCTGCGGGTCTTCATCCTCAGCGTCTCCGTCGTGGACGACTTCGTCGCACTGGCCGTCATCGCCTTCGCCTACAGCAAAGCCGTCTCGGTGCCCGCGCTGCTGACGGCGCTGGGCCTGTTCGCGGTCCTCCTCCTGGTACGCCGCACCCTGGGCATGCGGATCCCGGCCCTGTACGCGGTGCTGGGCGTGGCGATCTGGGTGGCGCTCCTGAAGTCGGGTGTGGACCCGGTCGTGACGGGACTCGCGATGGGTCTGCTGACGTACGCCCGCCCGGCCGAACGCAGCGACCTGGAGCACGCGACCACACTGTTCCGGCGCTTCCGCGAGCAGCCGACGCCGGAACTGGAGCGCACCGTACGCCGGGGACTGGCCTCGACGCTCTCCCCCAACGAGCGCCTCCAGCGGATGTTCCACCCCTGGACGAGCTATGTGATCGTGCCGCTGTTCGCCCTCGCCAACGCCGGCATCACCGTCAGCGGCGGCCAGCTGGCGCACGCCTTCACCTCGCCGATCACGCTCGGCATCCTCTTCGGCTACGTCCTCGGCAAACCGCTCGGCATCATCGGCGCCGCCCTCCTCACCACACGCGTCAGCCGCGGACGCCTCCGGCCGCCGGCCGGCTGGGGCGCCATCACCGCGGGCGGCACCCTGGCCGGGGTCGGGTTCACCGTCTCCCTGCTGATCGCGACCCTCGCCTTCGACGGCGACGAACTGGCGCAGGCGAAGATCGGGATCCTGGCCGCCGTGGTCGGCTCGTTCGTCCTCACCTGGCTGGTCACCCGGGTGATCGGCGCCCTGCCGAAGCGTTCCCGCTCCCGGGCCCTCCTCGGTACGAGCCAGGGCATCGTGGATCTCAGCGACTCCGTCGACGTGCGACGCGACCACGTACGCGGCCCCCTGGACGCGCCCGTGACACTGGTCGAGTACGGGGACTTCGAGTGCCCGTACTGCGGACTGGCCGAGCCCGTGGTGCGCGAGCTGCTCGCCGACTTCGGGGACGTGCGCTACGTATGGCGGCATCTGCCGCTGCACGACGTGCACCCCAACGCCCAGCTCGCCGCCGAGGCCGCCGAGGCCGCCGCCCTCCAGGACGGCTACTGGGAGATGCACGATCTGCTGCTGGAGCACCAGGGGGACCTGCTGCCGAAGGACCTGCTCCACTACGCCGAGGAGATCGGCCTCGACACCGCCCGCTTCCGCGCCGACCTGCGGGCGGGGGTGGGCTCGGCCCATATCGCCGCGGACCTGGAGTCCGCCGATCTCAGCGGCGTCTCGGGTACCCCGACGTTCTTCGTCAACGGCCGCCGTCACCACGGCGCCTACGACATCGCCTCGCTGTCCGCGGCCGTACGCGCGGCGCGGGAGAGGGCGGCGCTCACCGGGGCCGGCCGGCCGGCCTGAAACCGGCTCGTTCGCACGCATACGGGTACGGAGTCCGGGTGTGTCACTGCTCCGCGATATCGGCGTGGAGCGCGAAATCGACGTGCTCGTCGGGATGGAGGCGGCCCGCTTCGAGGCTTCCCCTGATGCCGAGCTTCCTGCGGGCCCGCTGGTAGAACGTGGTGCCGCCGAGGCGCACCACATGGGCCACCGCGGGGCAGGCCGTCACGGTGATCCGGTCACCCGCGTCGAGGTACTCGACCACCTCACCGTCGACCTCGACCGCCAACCGCCCTGTCGTGGGGAGCAGTTCGAGCACCACCTGCTCGTCCGCCGGCAGGACGAGCGCCCTGTCGAACGACGAGTGCGCGCTGGCCGGGACGACGAGGATGGCCTCCACCCTGGGCGAGAGGATCGGGCCGCCCGCGGCGAAGCTGTACGCCGTCGATCCGGTCGAGGTGGCGACCACGAGCGCGTCGGCCGCGTATCGGATGAACTCGTCCCCCTGGAGACTGATGGAGATGGCGGCCATTCCGTGGCCCGGCACCCGTACGAGGGCGATGTCGTTGAACGCCCGGCACTCGCGCCCGTCCGGCAGGCGGGTCCGTACGGCCATGCGGGCCTCGGTGGTGAAGCGGCCGCCGTCGATGCGGTCCAGCGCCGCTGCCAGGTCCTCGACGTCGATCTCGGCGAGGAAGCCCAGCCGGCCCAGGTTGACGCCGAGCACCGGGGTGGCGGAGCCGGAGAGCAGCCGCATGGCGCGGAGCATGGTTCCGTCACCGCCGAGACTGACGATCAGACCGGCCCGGGCCACCAGGTCGTCGGCCGGCACGGCCACGGCGCTGCAGGCGATGCGTCCCACCTCGTCCGGCAGCCCCAGCACCTCGGTCCGGTGCGTACGGGCCCAGTGGACGACGGATTCGATGACCGGCCCCGGATTGCGCCTGGGATGCAGAATCAGGCCGATCGATCCGATCTGACCCATGAGGATTCCCCTTACGTCGATGCGACGATCCCGAGTGCTCCATCATTGTCCTGCAGTGCGGCTTTCCTGCCGGTGTGGCCCGGTGGCCCCTCAGTCCATCATCAGCCCGAGGCTCCGTTCCCGGGCGCTTTCCGGCCGGGGCTCGTCGAACTGGGTCCGGTACAGCTCCGCGTACCGCCCCTCCGCCGCCAGCAGCTCCTCGTGGGTACCCCGCTCCACGATCCGTCCCGCCTCGACGACCAGGATCACGTCGGCGGCGCGCACCGTGGACAGCCGGTGGGCGATCACCAGGGCCGTACGCCCCGCCAGCGCCTCGGCGAGCGCCTCCTGCACGGCCGCCTCCGAGGTGTTGTCCAGGTGGGCGGTGGCCTCGTCGAGGATGACGACGCGCTGGCGGGCGAGCAGCAGCCGGGCGATGGTCATCCGCTGGCGTTCGCCGCCGGAGAGCCGGTAGCCGCGCTCGCCGACCACGGTGTCGAGGCCGTCGGGCAGCGAGCGTACGAGTTCCTCCAGCCGGGCGCGGCGCAGTACGTCCCACAGTTCCTGCTCCGTCGCGGCGGGGCGGGCCAGCAGCAGGTTGTCGCGTACCGAGTCGTGGAAGAGGTGTCCGTCCTGGGTGACCATGCCGAGGGTCCGGCGGATCGACTCGGCGCTCAGGTCGCGGACGTCGACGCCGCCGATGCGGACCGCGCCCGCGTCGGTGTCGTACAGCCGCGGCAGCAGTTGGGCGATGGTCGACTTGCCCGCACCGGAGGAGCCGACGAGCGCGACGGTCTGGCCGGGTTCGGCGCGGAAGGAGACGCCGCGCAGGACCTCGGCGCCGGCGCGGGTGTCGAGGGCGGCGACCTCCTCCAGGGAGGCGAGGGAGACCTTGTCCGCGGCGGGGTAGGCGAAGCTGACGTCGTCGAACTCCACGGAAGCCGGGCCTTCCGGGACCTCCTGGGCGTCCGGCTTCTCCTCGATGAGCGGCTTGAGGTCGAGCACCTCGAATACGCGTTCGAAGCTGACCAGGGCGCTCATGACCTCGACGCGCGCCCCGGCGAGCGAGGTGAGGGGCGCGTACAGGCGGGTCAGCAGCAGCGCGAGCGAGACGACGGCGCCCGGTTCCAGGCTGCCGCGCAGCGCGTACCAGCCGCCCAGCCCGTACACGAGCGCCAGCGCCAGCGCGGAGACCAGTGTCAGGGCCGTGATGAACGCCGACTGCGCCATCGCCGTACGCACCCCGATGTCCCGTACCCGCCCGGCCCGCGCCGCGAACTCGGCGGACTCGTCCTCGGGCCGCCCGAAGAGCTTGATGAGGGTGGCGCCGGGTGCGGAGAACCGCTCGGTCATCCGGGTGCCCATGGCCGCGTTCAGCTGCGCGGCCTCGCGTTGCATCCTGGCCATCCGGCTGCCCATGCGCCGCGCGGGCACCACGAACACGGGCAGCAGCACCAGGGCGAGCAGCGTGATCTGCCAGGACAGGGTCAGCATGACGGCGAGGGTGAGCAGCAGGGTGACGACGTTGCCGACCACTCCGGAGAGGGTGTTGCTGAAGGCGCGCTGGGCGCCGATCACGTCGTTGTTGAGTCGACTGACGAGCGCGCCCGTACGGGTACGTGTGAAGAACGCGACCGGCATGCGCTGTACATGATCGAACACAGCCGCCCGCAGATCCAGGATGAGCCCCTCCCCCAGCGTCGCCGACAGCCAGCGACTGAGAATCCCCAGTCCCGCCTCGGCGAACGCGATGATCGCGATGAGCACGGCAAGGCGGACGACGGTGCCCTCGTCGCCGCGGGAAACGATGGCGTCCACGACGCGCCCCGCGAGCACCGGTGTCGCGACGGCCAGCAGCGCGGTGATCACGCTGAGCACGACGAACTGGCCGATACGGCGGCGGTGCGGGCGGGCGAAGGCCGCGATGCGGCGCAGTGTCGCGCGGGCGAAGGGGCGGCGCTCCTGCTGCGCGTTCATCACGCTGTGCAGCTGTGTCCAGGCTGTGGTCTCCATGCTCATGGAAGTGACCGTAGGACCTCAAGCTTCGTTGAGGTCAATGTCTCGCGGAAGAAGTCCACGCGCACGAAGGAACGACCCAGGGAACTCATGACGGCATCCACGACGGTATCCACGGCCCCGCCGACCGCGCCGGCCCCGGCTCCTCCCGCACCTTGCCCGGCGCGTCAGCCTCCGGACCCTCGCCCGCAACCTCCTGTTGGTGCGGTGTGGAAAACCTCTCCGGATGTGACAGCGGTCCGTTTTCCCCAGACGCCCCCGCGGGGTCCCCTCCAGGGACTCCCCCGGCGCCTCCCCCTCCGGTCGGTCCTGTGCCTGGTCCCGCTCGCCCTCGTGCTGGTCATCGCCGTGCGCCACCGCGCCGTGCTCGCGGAGGGTTTCGGCCATCTGCGCGCGGCCGAGTGGCCGTGGCTGCTGGCGGCGGCCCTCGCGACCTGTCTGACCTGGGTCGCCGCGGCCGTCACCCGGCAGGGCGCGGTCGTGGAGCGGCTGCCCGCGCGGCGGCTGCTCGCCACCCAGTTCGCGGCGGGTGCCGCCAATCACCTGCTGCCGACGGGGCTGGGCGCCGGCGCGGTCAATCTGCGTTTCATGACGGTGTGCGGCGTTCCGCTCGCCCGCTCCTCCGCGGCGCTCGCGCTGTACATGCTGGCCGAGTCGGTCGCCCGTCTCGCCCTGCTGGCGGGCCTGCTCGTCGCGTTCCCCGGCGCGCTGCGGATCGGCGGCCTCCTCCCGGACGGGGCGACGGGCCCTCTGCTGCTCGGCGCGGGCGTACTGCTGTGCGTCGCGGTGACGGTGCTGCTGCTCGTACGGCGGCTGCGGGTGGCGGTGCTGTCGTTCCTGCGCACCGCGCTCGGCGAGGCGCGCTCGGTGCACTCCCGCCCGGCGCGCGCGTGCGCCCTGTGGGGCGGTTCGCTCGCCTTCCCGCTGCTGCAGGCCGCCGGTCTGACCGCGGTGGGACAGGCGATGGACCTGCCGGTGCCGCCGCTGCACATGGCTCTCGCGTACCTGGCGGCGACGGCCGCGGTGGCGGTGGTGCCCACGCCGGGCGGGATCGGTTCGGTGGAGGCGGCGCTCGTCGTGGCGCTGGTGGCGGCGGGCGGTCCGGTGGCGGTGGCCACGGCGGTGGTCCTGGCGTTCCGGATCATCACGGTGTGGCTGCCGCTGCTGCCCGGGGCACTGACGCTGGGAGCGCTGGTGCGTCTGAAGGTGATCTGACCGGGCCCGCACGGTAAGCGGGGCCCGCACGGTAGCGGGCCCGCACGATGAGGGGCCCCGGACGGCGGCGGGCCCCGCAGGGCGGCGGACGGCACGGAGTAGCCTCGGACGTACGTCAGCCGGAGAAGGGGGCAGCAGGATGCCGGTCCGGACCGAACGCCAGGGGTACGTGACCACGGTGGTCCTCTCCCGCCCCGGCGCCCGCAACGCGGTGGACGGCCCGACGGCCGTCGAACTGGCCGACGCCTTCCGGGAGTTCGAGGCCGATGACACGGCCCGGGTGGCGGTGCTCTGGGGCGAGGGCGGCACGTTCTGCGCCGGCGCGGACCTCAAGGCGATCGGTACCGAGCACGGCAACCGGGTCGCCGAGGACGGTGACGGGCCGATGGGCCCGACCCGCCTGCGGCTGTCCAAGCCGGTCATCGCGGCGGTCGCGGGGCATGCCGTGGCCGGGGGGCTGGAACTGGCGCTCTGGTGCGATCTGCGGGTCGCGGAGGAGGACGCGGTCCTCGGTGTGTTCTGCCGCCGTTGGGGCGTCCCGCTCATCGACGGCGGCACCGTGCGCCTGCCCCGCCTCATCGGCACCAGCCGCGCGATGGACATGATCCTCACCGGCCGCCCGGTTCCCGCCCCCGAGGCGTACGGGATGGGGCTCGTCAACCGCCTCGTCCCGAACGGCCGGGCCCGTGCCGCGGCCGAGGAACTGGCCGCCGACATCGCCGGCTTCCCCCAGTCCTGCCTGCGCAGCGACCGCGCCTCGGTGCTCGACCAGGAGGGCCTGGTCGAGCAGACCGCCCTGCGCGGTGAACTCCGCCACGGCATGGACGTGTTGGCCGACGGCATGGAGGGCGCGGCACGCTTCGCGTCGGGAGCCGGGCGGCACGGTTCGTTCAGCGGGACGTGAGGCGGGCGAGGGCACGGCCGGGGGCCCGGTTCCGTCAAGAGCCGCCGTGCGCGGGCCTGGTGACGGACGGACGGCAATGGCGCGGGTGCGCGGACCCGGTCACGGACCTACCCCCGGGTACGGCAGGATGAGCGGTCGCCCCGGAAGCCGAACGGCCGTCCGGGCGTGATCGTGCGTTCCCGGATTCGAGCAGGTGGCAAGTGACGACACAGCGCATACGGCCCATGGGCCCTCACCCCGGCCCCGGTCTCCCAGGAGGTCACCGATGAAGCGTCCGGTCACCCTGGACGACCTGATGATCGCCGGCATAGCCGTGGCCGCGGGACTGCTGGCGGCGTTCCTGCTGCGGATGCTGCTGCGCTGGCTGGGCAAGCACGCCGAGCGCACCCGTTGGAGCGGCGACGACGCCATCGTGGACGCGTTGCGCACCCTGGTGCCGTGGGCGGCGATCGCCGGCGGGTTCGCGTCGGCGGCCGCGGTGCTGCCGCTGACCGCGCCGGTCGGACGCACGGTCAACCGCTCGCTGACCGTGCTTCTCATCCTGGTCACGACGATCACCGCGGCCCG
Source organism: Streptomyces sp. RPA4-2 (assembly GCF_012273515.2). Lineage (NCBI taxonomy): Bacteria > Bacillati > Actinomycetota > Actinomycetes > Kitasatosporales > Streptomycetaceae > Streptomyces > Streptomyces sp. RPA4-2. The sequence continues at coordinate 7,663,040 of NZ_CP050975.2, read as the reverse complement.
GCTCATCGCCGGACTGGTCCGGTCGGTGACCCAGTCCCGATCGGGGGTCGCCGGATCGGCCACCATCTTCGTCAACATCACCCGGGTCGTGGTGCTGGCGATCGGTTTCCTGGTCGTCCTGCAGACCCTGGGGATCTCCATAGCGCCCCTGCTCACGGCCCTGGGCGTGGGCGGTCTCGCCGTCGCCCTGGCACTCCAGGACACCCTCGCGAACCTCTTCGCGGGCGTCCACATCCTCGCGTCGAAGACGATCCAGCCGGGCGACTACATCCGGCTGAGCAGCGGCGAGGAGGGCTACGTCGTCGACATCAACTGGCGCAACACCACGGTCCGTCAGCTCTCCAACAACCTGGTCATCATCCCCAACGCCCAGCTGTCGGGCACCAACATGACCAACTTCACCCGGCCCGAGCAGCAGATGACGCTGACCGTGCAGGTCGGCGTCGGTTACGACAGCGACCTCGACCACGTCGAGCGCGTCACCAACGAGGTCGTCACCGAGGTGATGACCGGGATCACGGGCGCCGTCCCGGACCACGAGCCCGCCGTCCGCTTCCACACCTTCGGCGACTCCCGCATCGGACTGACCGTGATCCTCGGCGTGGGCGAGTTCAGCGACCAGTACCGGATCAAGCACGAGTTCATCAAGCGCCTCCACAAGCGCTACCGCGACGAGGGCATCCGCATCCCGTCGCCCGCCCGCACGGTCGCCCTGCAGCCGGGCGGTGCGGAGCTCCTGGAGTCGGGCATACCGCACCAGCGGGACGCGCGGCCGCAGAGCCGGAGCCGCACGGACGGGCCGGCCCGGCTCTAGGGCGTCGTGGGGGGCAGGCGGGACTCTCGCCACACGTCCTCGGGGGCGCGGCGCCACCGATGCCGTACGCCGGGCGCCCGTGGCCCCCGAAGGCGTCTCCTCCCAGGAGGTCGGAGGCTCGCGGGCGCGTCGAGGTGGTCGGGGCGGTGGCCGTGACGCACGGTTACGGGGCAAAACCCCGCCCGGGGTCGATCGAACCGCGATCGGGCTCGGTCGGATGCGGACCCCTGTCGAGCCGGGGTCGCTCAGGAGATATCTTGATGTCGAGCAATGTTGCAGACGTGGAGCGGAGCACCCGGTGACTGACTCGACCATCATCTACACGCACACTGACGAGGCCCCGGCCCTGGCGACGTATTCGTTCCTGCCGGTGGTCCAGGCGTACGCCTCGCAGGCGGGTGTCACTGTGGAGACCCGTGACATCTCGCTGGCCGGGCGCATCCTCGCGCTCTTCCCCGAGTTCCTGGAGGAGGGGCAGCGCGTCCCGGACGCCCTCGCCGAGCTGGGCGACCTGGCCAAGACGCCCGGGGCCAACATCATCAAGCTGCCGAACGTCTCGGCCTCCATCCCGCAGCTCAAGGCCGCGGTCGCCGAGCTGCAGGAGCAGGGCTACGCGCTGCCGGCCTACCCGGACGACCCGAAGTCGGACGAGGAGCGCGACATCCGCGCCCGTTACGACAAGGTCAAGGGCAGCGCCGTGAACCCGGTGCTGCGCGAGGGCAACTCCGACCGCCGCGCCCCCGCCTCGGTCAAGAACTACGCCAAGACGCACCCGCACCGCATGGGCAAGTGGACGTCCGACTCGAAGACGAACGTCGCCACCATGGGCGTCGACGACTTCCGTTCCACCGAGAAGTCCACGGTGATCACCGAGGCCGGCGCGCTGAGGATCGAGCTGGTCGGCGACGACGGCTCCACCACGGTGCTGCGCGAGTCCGTACCCGTCCTCGCCGGCGAGGTCGTGGACGCGTCCGTCATGCACGTCGCGCCGCTGCGCGAGTTCCTCACCGAGCAGATCGCCCGCGCCAAGGCCGAGGGCGTGCTGTTCTCGGTGCACCTCAAGGCCACGATGATGAAGGTCTCCGACCCGATCGTCTTCGGTCACGTGGTGCGCGCCTTCTTCCCGAAGACGTTCGCCCGGTACGGCGAGGCGCTCGCCACCGCCGGTCTGACCCCGAACGACGGACTCGGCGGCATCTACAAGGGCCTGGAGGCCCTGCCCGAGGGCGCCGAGATCAAGGCCTCCTTCGACGCCGAGCTCGCCGAAGGACCGGAGCTCGCGATGGTCGACTCCGACAAGGGCATCACCAACCTGCACGTGCCGTCCGACGTCATCGTCGACGCCTCGATGCCGGCCATGATCCGCACCTCCGGCCACATGTGGGGCCCGGACGGCCAGGAGGCCGACACGCTCGCCGTCCTGCCGGACAGCAGCTACTCCGGCGTCTACCAGGTCGTCATCGACGACTGCCGCGCCAACGGCGCCTTCGACCCGTCCACCATGGGCTCGGTGCCGAACGTCGGTCTGATGGCGCAGAAGGCCGAGGAGTACGGCAGCCACGACAAGACCTTCGAGGTGCCGACCACCGGTACGGTCCGCCTCGTCGACCAGTCCGGCAACGTCGTCCTGGAGCAGACGGTCTCCGCCGGCGACATCTTCCGCGCCTGCCAGACCAAGGACGCCCCGATCAAGGACTGGGTGAAGCTGGCCGTCACCCGCGCCCGCGCCACCGGCGACCCGGCCGTGTTCTGGCTGGACGAGAGCCGCGCGCACGACGCCGTGCTCATCGGGAAGGTCGAGCAGTACCTGCCTGAGCACGACACCGAGGGCCTGGACATCCGCGTCCTGTCCCCCGTCGAGGCGACCGAGCTGTCCGTGGAGCGCATCCGCCGCGGCGAGAACACCATCTCGGTCACCGGCAACGTGCTGCGCGACTACCTCACCGACCTCTTCCCGATCCTGGAGCTGGGCACCAGCGCCAAGATGCTGTCGGTCGTCCCGCTGATGGCGGGCGGCGGCCTCTTCGAGACGGGCGCCGGCGGCTCCGCCCCGAAGCACGTCCAGCAGCTGGTCAAGGAGAACTACCTGCGCTGGGACAGCCTGGGCGAGTTCTTCGCGCTCGCGGCCAGCTTCGAGCACCTCGCGACCACCACGGGCAACGCCCGCGCCCAGGTCCTCGCCGACACCCTCGACCGCGCGACGGCGACCTTCCTCAACGAGGACAAGTCGCCGACCCGTCGCGTCGGCGGCATCGACAACCGCGGCAGCCACTTCTACCTGGGCCTCTACTGGGCGCAGGAGCTGGCCGCGCAGACCGACGACGCGGACCTCGCCAAGGCGTTCGCCCCGCTCGCCGAGACGCTCACCGCGCAGGAGCCGGTGATCGTCGACGAGCTGCTCGCCGTCCAGGGCAAGCCCGCCGACATCGGCGGCTACTACCAGCCCGACCCCGCCAAGGCCGCGAAGATCATGCGTCCGTCCGCCACCTGGAACGAGTCGCTCGCGACCCTCGCCTGACATACCGTCGTGCCCCGACGGGCCACGACTGCGCCGCCCCGGCCGGGTCCTCCGGCCGGGGCGGCGGCGTTCCGCCGGTCCGGTGGCCCCGGGCCGGACACCTTGTGTCGTCCACCGTGTGCCCACACCGTGCGCCGGACACGGTGTACCGGGCAGGGTCCTCCGTCGTCCTGATACCCCGTCAGAGTCTCCGCGTGGCCGACCGACACACCGGCGCACACCCAAGGGGCGACAAGGGCTGTCCACCTGGGTGATCAGCGGTGGCGTGCCGGAACCCCCGCTCATAGCTTCGGCCCATGACCAAACGACAGATGGCCTATCTCGCGTGCACCGCGGCCGTCATGGCGTCGGGGCTGGGCGCCGCCCCGTCGGCCGACCACCGCACCGTGCACCTGGTGAGGCCCGGCGAGTCCATCCAGAAGGCCGTGGACACCGCACGGCCGGGGGACACCGTCCTCATCTCCCCCGGCACGTATCACGAGAGCGTCCGCATCACCGTGCCGGACCTGACGGTGCGGGGCTCCGGCGCCCGCCGCACCGTCATCGAGCCGGGCCCGGCCTCCGCCGACGTCTGCGCCAAGGCCGGCAACGGCATCTGCGTGACCGGGACGGACAGCGCTCCCCTCACCGGTGTCACCGTGCGCGCGCTGACCGTCAAGGGCTTCGCCAAGCAGGGCCTGTGGGCGTCGGGGACCGACCGGCTGACCGTCCGCGGGGTGACCGCCGAGGACAACGGCCAGTGGGGCATCGCCCAGGAGAGGTCCGACCGCGGGGTGTTCCGGCACAACACCGCCCGGGGCAACGGCGACGCCGGCCTGTTCGTCGCCAACACGGTGTCCGCCGAGGAGGGCGCCCGGGACACCCGGGGGACGGTGATCAGTGACAACCGACTGGTCGACAACCGGATCGGCATCACGGTACGCCGGCTGCGCAACCTCACCGTCGACCACAACGAGGCGACCGGCAACTGCGCCGCGGTGTTCGTCGTGGGCGACGAGAACAAGCCGCCCGCCGGAGCGCTGACCGTGCGCCGTAACTACCTCCACGCCAACAACAGGTCCTGCCCCAAGACCCCCCGGCTGCCCGCTCTGCAGGGCTCGGGCATCGTCCTCACCGGCACCGAGAACTCCCTGGTGACGAAGAACTGGGTCGTGGACAACGTGGGCACCTCCCCCCTGTCGGGCGGCATCGTGCTGTTCAAGAGCTTCGTCGGCGCGGCCAACCGCGGCAACGTGATCCACGACAACGTGGTGCTGCGCAACGGCCCGGCCGACCTGGCCGACCGGGACCCCGCCGGCACGGACAACGTGTTCCGCCGCAACACCTGCCGGGTCTCCCAGCCCGCTAAGCCGGTGCTGACCGTCCCATCGCTCCCCCACCCCCCACCCAAGGCACGACAGAAGAAGCGAGGCACCAGATGACGACTGCCGAGCAGGCTCCGGACCGGATGACCACCGCCGAACAGGCTCCCCCGCCGCCCATGCGGCTGCGGGAGCTCGTCTTCGGAGCGGCGTGCGCCGCCGCCGTACGCGCCGCCGCCCGCCTGGGCGTGGCCGACGCCCTGGAAGAGACGCCGATGAGCGTCGAGGACCTGGCGGCGGCGGTCAAGACCCAGCCGGGGACCCTGCGCCGGCTGTTGCGCGCTCTGTCCTGCCAGGGCGTCTTCGTGGAGCGCCCCGACGGCTCCTTCGCCCACACGGAGATGTCCCGGCTGCTGCGCGAGGACGACCCGCACAGCCTGCGGTACATCGCCCTGTGGTGCACCGAGCCCTGGACGTGGAACGTCTGGCCCCGGCTCGACGAGGCGGTGCGCTCCGGCCGCAACGTCTTCGAGGACGTGTACGAGAGGGAGTTCTTCGAGTACCTCAACGAGGAGGCGCCCGAGTCCGCGTACGTCTTCAACCGGGCCATGACGACGTCCAGCGAGCAGTCGGCGCGCGACGTCGCGGCCCTGCTCGACCTCGGTGGGGTGGCCTCGGTCGCCGACATCGGAGGCGGTCAGGGGCAGGTCGTGGCCGGCCTGCTGGAGAAGCACCCCGGGATGCACGGCACCCTGCTCGACCTGCCGGGCGTGGTGGCGAACGCCGACGCGCGCCTGCGCGACGGGGGTTCGCTGGCCGACCGGGTGCGCATCGTGCCCGGTGACTGCCGCGAGGACATCCCGGTACAGGCGGACGTGTACATCATCAAGAACATCCTGGAGTGGGACGACGACAGCACCCGCCGGGCGCTGGCGAACATCCGCAAGGCGGCGCTGCCCGGTGCCCGCGTCGTCGTCATCGAGAACCTCGTGGACGACACCCCGTCGATGAAGTTCACGACCTCCATGGACCTGCTGCTGCTCCTCAACGTCGGTGGCGCGAAGCACACCCGGCAGAGCATGGTCGACCGGCTGACGGCCGCGGGCCTGGTCATCGGTGAGGTCCGTCCGGTCAACGCGTATCTCCACGCGTTCGAGTGCACCGTCCCGGCCTGAGCCGACACGGCGTCCCGGGCCGGCCGCCCCGCACAGGCCCGCCCCGCAAACCCGAGGCCGCCGGATCCGCGTTCGCGGATCCGGCGGCCTCGGGTTGTGTCCGGGCGCCCGGTCAGGAGGCGGCGGCGCGCTCCCAGCGGTAGAAGCAGCGGGCCATGGCGTCCTTGGGGCTGCGCCACGTCTGCGGGTCGTACGCACTGACGTACGCGGACAGTTCCTCGCTGACGCTGCGGAACTCCGGGTGCCCGACCACCTTCGCGATGGCGGGCGCGGGGTCCTTGTCGGATTCGATGAGGTGCATGTACACATCACCGAACTGGAAGAGGCTGCGCCGGTTGACGCCGATCAGGTGCGGCAGTTCACCGCGGTCGGAGGCGGCGAACACGTCGGCGATCGCCGGCGCCGAGTCGGGCGCCATCCGGGCGACGATCAGGGCGTGATGCATCGGGGTCCTTCCTGGGTCGGTGATCAGCCCGGTACGGCGGGCGCGTTGCGGCGGTCGCGGGCGACCTGCTCGATGCGGTCCCGGATCAGGGCCATCTGGACGCGGGAGTTGCGGTTGATGTTGTCCGTCATCCAGGCGTCGTCGACCGGCGCGTCGGGCTTCATCGCGAAGTCCTGCACCCAGTGCATGTGGGTGCCGCCCGGGGTCTCCTTGTACTCCCACCGGATGTTCATGTGGGCGAAGGGGCCGGTCTCGACGCGGCGGGCCCGTACGGTCCGCGCGGCGCGGTCCACGGTCCGCTCCGAGACCCAGCTCCAGACCTTCCCGTTCTCGTCCGGGTGCATGGTCAGGCGGAAGCTCGTCGTGTCGCCGTCACGGGAGAGCACCTCCAGGGACGCGTACTCGCTGAACAGCTGAGGCCAGTTCTCGATGTCGTTGGTCATGTCCCAGACCAGGTCGAGAGGGGCGTCGATGGTGATGCTGTTCTCGGTGTGTCCTGCCACTTCAGGCTCCAGTCTTGAGGGTGCTGTTGACGAGGTCGAGGAACTCGCGGGGCGTCTTGCAGCGCTCCGCGTCGGGCGGCAGCGGCTTGCTGTACCGGTTCTCCAGCTCGCCGACGATGCCGAGCAGGCCCAGCGAGTCGAGGCCGAGGGTGCCGAACGGGGAGTCCGACGCGTGGTGCAGCTGCTGGGGGTCGACGGTGACTCCGGCGGCCTTCTTCATCAGCTTGGCCAGTTCGTCGACGGTCACTTCGATGATCATCTGTGTTCTCCTTCCCGCCCGGTCCTATCGGGCGGATTCGCCGCCGCGGCGCACGACCAGCGCCGCGTTGGATCCCATGAGTCCCCTGCTGAGGATCAGGGCCGTGTTCAGCTCGGCGGGGCGAGCGCTGGACATCACCAGGTCGAGGTCGTGGCAGATGTCGAACACGTTGGGGGTGGGGGGCACCAGCCCGTTCTCCATGGCGAGCACCGCGGCCGCGGTGTCCAGCACGGGTGCCGCGCAGTAGGCCCGCCCGATCCCGGTCTTGGGCGCCGTGACGGGCACCCGGGTGCCGTGCGCCCCCAGGGCGTCGGCGATGGCCAGGGCTTCGGCGCGGTCCGCCTCGGGCACGCCCAGGGCGTCGGCGAACACGACGTCGATGTCCTGCGGGGCGCAGCCCGCCTCGTCGAGGGCGACCCGGATGGCCTGGGCGAGTCCCTCCCGGGACTGCTCCCAGCGGGAGGCCCCCGTGAAGGTGGCGCCGTGCCCGGCCACGGTGGCCCGGATCGCGGCACCGCGGTCGCGGGCGCGAGCCTCTTCCTCCACGACGAGCATCGCGCCGCCCTCCGCGGGTGCGAACCCGCAGGCCCCCTCGGTGAAGGGCCGGTAGGCGCGATCGGGGTCCTCGACGGTGCTGATCTCGGGGTAGCCGAGCTGGCAGACCATCGAGTACGGGGCGAGGGGCGCCTCGGCGGACCCGGCGAGGACCGATCCGGTGCCGCGCCGTACGCCGCGGGCGGCGTGCGCGATGGCGTCCAGGCCGCCGGCCTCGTCGCTGGCGACCACTCCGCACGGCCCCTTGAAGCCGCCCCGGATGGAGATCTGGCCGGTGCTGGCGGCGTAGAACCAGGCGATGGACTGGTACGGGCCGACGTACCGGGATCCCTGGCCCCACAGTTTCTGGAGTTCCCGCTGCCCGAACTCCCCGCCTCCGGAGCCGGCCGCGGTGACCACGCCGATGTTGTACGGCTCCGCGGGCTCCCCGTGGCCGAGGCCGGCGTCGTCCAGGGCGAGGACGGTCGCGGCCATGGCGAAGTGACTGAAGCGGTCGGTCTGGACGAGGAAGCGCTCCTCGATGAGGGACGCGGCGTCGAAGGAGCGGACCTCGCCGGCGACGCGGAGCGGCAGGTGCTCGCATCCCTCGCGGGTGATCCGGCCCAGAACGCCGAGCCCCTCACTGATGGACTTCCAGTAGGCGTCGGCTCGCAATCCGTTGGGCGCGATCACACCGATCCCGGTGATGGCCGCGCGCCGGGGGCGCTCAGTGCGCTGACTGGTCATGGGTTCCTCCCACCCGGCCCGGTCAGGAGCACCGCGGACTGGAAACCGCCGAATCCGCTGCCCACGGAGAGCACGTTGCGGAGCTTCCGGGGGCGTGCGGTGCGCGGAACGTAGTCCAGGTCGCACTCGGGGTCGGGGGTTTCGTAGTTCGCGGTGGGCGGCACGACCTGGTGCTTCAGGGCGAGGACGCAGGCGACGACCTCGATCGCGCCGATCGCGCCCAGCGAGTGCCCCACCATGGATTTGATGGAGCTCATGGGTGTCTTGTACGCGTGTGCGCCCAGCGACCGCTTGACCGCGGCGGTCTCGTGGCGGTCGTTCTGCCGGGTGCCCGAGCCGTGCGCGTTGACGTAGTCGATCAGTGTCGGATCGAGTCGCGCCTGGTCGAGCGTGGTGTCGATCGCCCGGGCCATCTCACGGCCCTCACTGGTCAGACCGGTCATGTGGTAGGCGTTGCCGTAGGTGGCGTAGCCGCCGATCTCGCAGTAGATGTGCGCACCGCGGGCCCGGGCGTGCTCGTACTCCTCGAGGACGAGTACCGCCGCGCCCTCGCCCATGACGAAGCCGTTGCGGTTGGCATCGAAGGGCCGGGAGGCGTGTTCCGGGTCGTCGTTGTCGGGCGACGTCGCCTTGATGGCGTCGAAGCAGGCCATGGTGATCGGGGATATGGGAGAGTCGGACGCCCCGGCGATGCAGACGTCGGCCCGGCCCTCCTCGATCGTGTGGAAGGCGTAGCCGACCGCGTCGAGTCCGGAGGTGCAGCCCGTGGAGACGGTCTGTACCGGACCCTGCGCGCCGAACTGTTCGGCGACCACCGAGGCGAGCGTGCTGGGTGAGAACGCCAGGTGCAGTTGCGGGTCGGCGGCGCGGTGGTCCACGTCCCACCGTCGACCGCCCTCACTGACCTTGACGTAGTCGTGTTCCAGGCGGGTGGTACCGCCGACGGCGCTGCCGAGCGAGACACCGACCCGCCAGGGGTCCTCCCTGGCGGTGTCGAGTCCCGAGTCGCGTACGGCCTCGTTGGCCGCGACCGCGGCGAACTGGATGTACCGGTCCGTGTGCTGACTCAGCTCCGGGTCGAGACCGTGCGCGAGGGGGTCGAAGTCGCATTCGGCGGCTATGCGCGAGCGCAGGCCCACCGGATCGAACAGCGTGATGCCGCGGGTCGCGGTACGGCCGTTGGCGAGGAGGTCCCAGAACGCCGTCGCTCCGGTGCCGCCCGGAGCGACCACACCGATGCCGGTGACGGCCACCCGCCGGGTCACTTTATGGCCCCACTTCGCTCGGACGGCCGTCCGTGGTCAGGCGCGGACAGGTCCGTCCCGGCGGCGACGAACTCGGGGGCGGGCCCGTGTCCGTCGGTCACCTCCGTGTCGACGTGACCGAGGCTCGGCCGGGGGGCGAGCGGGCCCAGGTGGAAGACCATGCGGGCCTCCGTGTCACCGACGTTGCGGAAGCGGTGGCGCATGTTGATCGGGATCAGGAGCCCCTGGTCCGGCCGGAGCGCGTGCGCCTCGCCGTCCAGGTCCACCTCGAGCGCGCCGGTGACGACGTACACGAACTCCTCGGAGTACGGGTGGTAGTGCTCGCCGATGCGCTCGCCGGGCTGGATGATGGCCAGGCCCATGAACCCGCTGGTGGAACCCGCGGTGGCGGGGGTGAGCATGGCCCGGATGTCGCCTCCGCGCCTGCGGTTGGGTTCCGTCTCGCTCAGGTCCACGATGCGTGGATGCTTCTGGATCATTCTTGATACCTCCGACTGTGGAAGTGGCGTGCGGTGGGGCGGCCGCGGGCCTGGGGGCCGCGGCCGTCCGTCAGGAGTCCGCCGAGGTGCGGTCGGTGACGGGCATCATGTCGGCGTGCGACAGGAGCCGGTTGACGTTGCGCTCCGTCTCCAGGGAGCCCTCGACGCCGATCGCGGGACCGTCGAGGAGCCGCTCGAGCTCCGCGGCCTTGCCGGCGCCCTGGACGCCGAGCGAGGCGACGGGGTCGGCGTCGAGTTCGCCCGTGATGTCGACGAGGCGCACCACGATGTCGTCGCGCTGGAAGACGGTGCTCCCGTAGACCGGCCCGTCGGGGTCGGCCGCCGCGGACTCGTCCTGATGGGCGAGCAGCCGGGCGAGCTCCATCCCCTGGCCGCGCTTGGCCGGGTAGTACAGCGCGTGCCGGCGAAGGCCCGCGGGTTCCGGCCGGTCCGCCACCACGTGGTGCACGGCCGGCAGGGCCGCGCGGGTGAAGAAGACCCGCGCCGAGTCCTCGTTGCCCAGGTCGCGGTCCTGCTCCAGGTACGGGTTGATGGCCTCCTCGACCGCCCGTACCTCGGGCTGGCGCGCGACATGGCGCAGGGCCACCAGGAGGTCGCCCTCCACTTCCACCGCGCGCACGACGCGGTTGCCGTGCATGAAGAGCGAGGTGCGGCGCAGGCGCGTGGTGGCGTCGACCTGGGCCTCGGGCGCCTGGTACCCGGCCAGGATCTCCGCGACCTTCGACTCGGAGCCCGGCTTGACCGTGAAGGTGAGGGCGTGGCGAGCCACCCCGTCGCCCACGCGGGCCTGTACCTGCTGGACGGACTTGGCGGCCTTGCCGGCCTTCGGCGCCGCCTGCTGCGGGTTGCCGTGGGTCTCGCGCAGGATGCTGTACCGCATCGAGCGGGTGTCCTTGACGCAGCTGTGCATCGGCCTGACCGTCTCGACGTGCTCCTCGCTGTTCACCCAGGCGAGGAAGGGCGGGGCGCTCTCCCACTCACTGGTGATGAGCCACTGCGAGGGGTTCTCGATGGACTGGCAGAGCTGGTCGCTGATGTGACCGGGGATGGACGCGACCTGGTTGCACATGAGTTCGTAGGCGTCGAGGAACTTCTGCTGGGCTCCGTCGTACAGATCGAGCAGCAGGATCACCCGCAGCTTGGAGCCGTCGAACGCCGACTGCGAGATACGTCCCGAGCTGGTCATCCGGCACACCTTTCTTCGTTCTTCACGGAAGGTCAGGAACGACCGCCGTGGCCGAAAGGCCGGGGTCGCCATGAGCCGATCGTTGACGGGACGTCCGATACGCGCGAGCCCCACGGGGCGGACGAGTGAACTGCGTGTCATCCGGGTGCCCCGGGCTCGCGGCCAGGCCCTCAAAGGGCATGGAACCTGCATCCCATTCCTGACTCACGTCGCGGGTGACACGGGAGGCAATCAATGAACCGATGGAAAGAGGCCGGCGAGGTCGGTCACCACACGCCGGTCCTCGTCGTCGGCGGCTCCCTGGTGGGCCTGTCCACTTCGCTGTTCCTGGGGCGCCTCGGCGTTCCGCACCTGCTCGTCGAGCGTCACCCGGGCACGTCGATCCATCCGCGCGGACGCGGCAACAACGTCCGCACGATGGAGTTGTTCCGGGTGGCCGGGGTGCAGCGGCGCATCGAGCGGGCCGCGTCCGTCCTGGCGGAGAACCATGGCATCCTGCAGGCTCCGACGCTGGTGGGCGACGCGGGGGAATGGCTGTTCAAGACCATCGACCCGGGTGGCGGCCTGGCGCGTTTCAGCCCCAGCAAATGGTGTCTGTGCAGCCAGAACGACCTGGAGCCGGTGCTGCTGGAGTGCGCTCGGGAGCTGGGCGGGGAGTTGCGGTACTCCACGGAACTGATGTCGTTCGAGCAGGACGCCGAGGGGGTGACCGCGCGGCTCAAGAGCCGTGTGACGGGCGAGCACAGCACGGTCAGGGCGGACTATCTCGTCGCCGCGGACGGCCCGCGCAGCCCCGTCCGCGAGCGGCTCGGCATCGGGCACAACGGCCCGGGCGACCTGTTCCACAACGTGAGCGTCACCTTCACCTCCCGGCGCCTCGCGGAGGCCGTCGGCGACCGGCGCTTCATCGTCTGCTATCTGACCGACCCGGAGGCCGACGGGGCGCTGCTGCCGGTCGACAACAAGGAGCACTGGGTGTTCCACGCTCCCTGGCACCCCGAACACGGGGAGACGCTGGAGGAGTTCACCGACGAGCGGTGCGCGCGGCACATCCGGCGGGCCACGGGCGTACGGGATCTCGATGTGGAGATCACCGGCCGGGCCGCCTGGCACGCGGCCGAGCGGGTCGCCGAACGGTACGTGGACGGCCGGGTGCTCCTCGCCGGTGACTCGGCCCACGAGATGTCCCCCACCGGGGCGTTCGGTTCCAACACCGGTATCCAGGACGCGCACAATCTCGCCTGGAAGCTGGCCGCGGTCCTGGGCGGCTGGGCCGGCCGCGGGCTGCTGGACTCGTACGACGCGGAGCGCCGTCCGGTCGCGGAGGCGACGAGCGCGCGCGCCTCGTCGCGTTCGGTCGAGCACAGCCACCCCGGGTACACGCCCGCGCCCCGAACCGGCGGCCCCGGGGGCCCGCATGGCAAGGGCGGCGGCATCCTCAACGTGGCGCTGGCCTACCGCTATCCGCGCGGCGCGGTCCTGGACGCCGATCCGACGCTGCCGATCGTGCCGGACGGCATGCGGTTGACGGGCGAGCCGGGCAGCCGGGCACCTCACCTGTGGCTGGAGCGTTCCGGCGACCGGATCTCCACCCTCGACCTGTACGAGCGGTCCATGGTGCTCCTGAGTTCGGCGGACGGCACCACCGGGTGGCACACCGCGGCGAAGGACGCCGCGGCGCGGCTGTCGGTGCCGCTGGACTCGTACCGGATCGGCGGCGGACCCGGCGCGGAGCTGTCCCCCGAGGGCGGAAGCGACTGGGCCCGGGCGCACGGTGTCACCACGGAGGGTGCGGTGCTGGTCCGCCCCGACGGGTTCGTCGCCTGGCGGTCCGAGGGCCCGTCGGCCGATCCCGGCGCGACACTGCGGGAGGCGCTCATGGAATTGCTGGACCGGCGCTGACGAGTCCTTCGCGCCGGCGGACGCGGACGCTCCGCCGGAACGGACGCGGGAACTCCGCCGGAACGGACGGCGGCGGGGAGCCGGGCCCCGACGAAGGCGGGTGCCCGGACCGGCGGCCGCGGGGAGCCGGGATGCGCGCGAGGGCGGGACGGCCGGTGTCCGCCGGCCGCCCCGCCGTCGCGCGTGTCCGGGGGCCTCGCCCGAAGGGGTCAGGGACCCGTTCGGCCGAGGTCGAGCCGTCCGATGTGCGCCACGTTCTCCCGGTCGTCGGCGTCCTCGCCCGCGTCGGCGGCGAACCAGGCGTCGAGGATCTCCTTGAGCAGCGGTTCGGACGTCAGCCGCAGGCTCAGCGCCAGTACGTTGGCGTCGTTCCAGCGGCGTGCGCCGTCCGCCGTGTACGCGTCGGTGCACAGGGCCGCCCGGACGCCCGCCACCTTGTTCGCGGCGATCGACGCGCCCGTGCCGGTCCAGCAGCACACGACCGCCTGCTCCGCGGTCCCCGCGGCCACCTCGCGGGCCGCCGCCTCCGAGCACACCGCCCACCGCGGGTCCTGGCCGGGGTGCAGCGCCCCGTGCGTCGTGACCTCGTGGCCCCGGCCGCGCAGCTCCGCGACGAGGGAACGGGCCACGGGTTCGTCCATGTCCGAGGAGACGGAGATCCGCATGCACGGCAGCCTACCCAGCGACGCGGACGTGCGGCACGCCGCTGCGTCCGGCAGCCTGAGAAAGGCCTGCGTACCCGAAGAGGAGCCGGCGTACACGAAGAGAGGAGCCGGCGTACACGAAGAAGGGCCCTCACGGACCATCGCCCGTGAAGACCCTTCGCACCGTCGGGACGACAGGATTTGAACCTGCGACCCCTTGACCCCCAGTCAAGTGCGCTACCAAGCTGCGCCACGTCCCGATGCGGTTCACCCGCGGTGATCCCGCGTGATCGTGCAGGTAAACCCTACCGCACGTGCGGGGGCGGGCCCGCACACGCGACGGCGGGCGGGGCGGTGCGTCAGGTAAGCCGCATAAGCGCGGCACGTGGACCACGGGGGCTGCGGCTACACCCTGCCGCCCGCGAGCCTCCACTCCCGGTGCAGCGTGCCCAGCGGAATCCCCCGCCGGAGGACCGGGGTGCCGAAGACGGACAGCTGGATCCGCAGGGTCCCGCTCAGATCGAGACCGCCGTAGACGCCCCAGGTACCCGTCGCCGCGGTGTGGGCCTTCGTGCCGGAGCCGGCCGGGGCGGTGACGTCGACGGTGCCCGCGGCCTCACCGCGTAGATACGGGGCCAGGTCGGCGGTGACGCCCACGGCTCCGTACAGACCGACGGTGGCCTGCGCGCCGAGGGCGGCCTTCACCCCTCCGGCGGTCGTGACCAGGGCATGCACCGGGGTGCTCGCCATGTGCGACTCGTTGACCGGGGTCCAGCCCCTGGCCGAGTCGTAGGTGCCGCCCGCGTCGAAGTCGCCCTTGAGGTCCTGCTCGATGTCGACGGTGACCCTGCCGTCGCCGCTGATCTGGAAGTAGCAGGTCAGGTCGAGGTTCACGACGACGGGGATCGGGCCGACCTGGAGGACGGGGTCGGCGTGCAGCTTCGCGAACGGCAGCCGGACGGGCTGGGCGGAGGCGGCGGCGCGTCCCTTCAGTGCCCACCGCGAGGTCCAGTCGCCGGAGACACCGAGACGGGCGGTTCCGGGGCCGGCCGCGGCGCCCCCGCCGCCGTAGGAGAAGTCGACCTCCGGCTTGACCTGGACGAAGCCGGACACGGTCGCCGCCGCGGAGGCCGACGCCCCCTCGGCCGTGGCGACCCGGGTGGCGACGTCGACCCGCAGGCTGCCGAGCGGGACCTTCGCGCCCTCGGGGCCCGCGTGCACGTCTCCGGCCCGCGCCCAGGAGACCTTGACGTCGGGCAGCAGCCGCTCGACGTCGAAGGAGGCGGGATCGACGGGAACGGTGCCCTTCGCGTCACCGTCGCCGAGCAGCGCGTCCAGGGTCGTCGGCGCGGTCCGCACCTCGGTGCCGTCGGACCTCTCGTCGATCACCTCGGTGACCTTGGCGAGCAGTCCGTCAGGGGCGCCGGGCGCGGGGGCGCTGGCGATGACGTCGCCGACGGCGGTGCGGCTCGGCGCCGGTGTCCCTCCGGGGGCCGGCGACGCGGACGGATTCCCCTTGTGCGCGGGGGATATGACGGCGCGCCGGGTGCGGCTGTCGTACGAGGTCACCGTCAGCGCGGACTTGGCCGCCCTGCCGCCGGCCGTACCGGGCCGCGCGACGGCGGTCGAGGTGGCCGCGGGCGCGGCGGCGACGGCCAGTGGCCGGCCGTTGTCCGCGGGCGCGGCGGCGGAGGAAGTGGCGTCCGGGGCACGTTCGGGGGCGGTGGCGGAGCGCGGGCCGGGGTCTGCGGAGCAGCCGGCGAGGAAGAGGGCGGATGCGGCGAGCGCGGGCATGACGGCACGCAAGGGCCGCTTGCGGATACGCAAGATCAGTCCTGAGGGGGGTGGGGGCGGCAAGGAATTACCGGCGAGTAACTAGATGTGAGCATGCCATGAAGGCGTGAAGACCCGCTTCACCTTTCCGCACCCCTCAGGGGTGATGTGCGCCACGCCGCCCCCCTCAAGGCGGTCGCGGCGCCTCCAACTCACGCCAAAGTCGACCCAATTGACGTGGCGTCACAAGATCGACCCACACGGGCGCACCCGTCACACCCCGCCCACAGGGGGAGGGGACACGACGGCCCGGGCGCCCTCACGTCCCGGTCTCGGGCCCCCAGTACTCCGGGCCGATCCCCCGCCAGTCGATGAGCGGGGACACCGCGATGGTCAGCGGGTCGACATCGAGCCCCGCACGCCGCAGGAACTCGGACAGGTCGCCCAGGTTGTAGGCCAACCCGAGGCTCTCTCCGTGCACACGGACCCGACGGCCACCCGTCGGCGCCGGCGGGGACACGATCACAGGCAGCGGTTCGGACATGAATCCAGCCTCGCCTCTCCGGTCCCGGCCTGCATCCCGGCCGGCTGTCTCGCTCGTTCACCGCGCGCCACCATGGGGCCGCCGGGGAAGTGTGGGTACGCCATGGCCAGATTCAATCACGTGTTCGATTTACTGCGCGACCGCGACCACGACCACGACCGCCGCCGCACCCGCACCCGTGCCCCGTGCGGATCGCCGATCGCCGGCCGGCCGGGCGGGCCGCCGTCGGTCAGACCCGCGGCCGGTTGATCAGCCCGGACAGCACGATCACGCTCTCCGTCCGCTCGATGACCCGGGCCTCGCGCACCTGCTGGATGGCCCGTTCCAGGTGCGGGATGTCCAGGGCCATCAGGTGCACCATCGCGTCGGCGGCCCCGGAGACCGTGTAGGCCTCGACCACCTCCGGCACGGCCTCCAGGGCCCGCCGCAGTTCGGCGGGGGTCGGATTGCCCTTGCAGTACACCTCGGCGAAGGCCTCGGTCCGCCAGCCCAGCGCCTGGGTGTCGACGAGGGCCGTGAAGCCGCGGATCGTACCGTCGGCCACGAGCCGGTCCAGGCGCCGCTTCGCCGCCGGTGCCGAGAGCCCGGCGGCGCGGCCGATCTCCGCGTACGTGCTGCGCGCGTCGCTCAGCACACACCGCACGATGTCCTCGTCGATGGCGTCCATGGCCAAGTCGCTCACCCTCTCGCCGCGCAAGAAATCACCACGCAGGCCCAGTCTTCACAAGAAATCGATCCTAGACGGAAACAAACGGCGATTGTTTGCGTACCGGAACTGTTCGTAGCATCCTCACGCCCCCTCGTCGTCCACCCGCGAAAGGAGCGTGTGGCATGCGCGCAGTGCTCAGTGCCGAGGAGTCCGCCGCCGTGGAGGCGGTCGACGAAACGGCCGTCGCCACGATGCTGCTCGACACCCTGGCCGTGCCCAGCGTGACGGGAAGCGCGGCCGAGTCCGAGCTGCAGCACCGCCTGGCGCGGGACCTCGGCCGGTCCGGCCTGGACATCGACCTGTGGTCGATGGATCTGCCCGCTCTGCGCGCCGAGCCCGGTTTCCCCGGCATGGAGGTGCCACGCGACGAGGCATGGGGGCTCGTCGCGACGCTGCCCGGCGCCGAGGACGGTCCGACCATGATCCTCCAGGGTCATGTCGACGTCGTGCCGCCCGGTGACCTCGCGCAGTGGGCGGGCGCCCCCTTCGTACCGAGCCTCCGCGGAGACGTCGTGCACGGCCGGGGCGCCTGTGACATGAAGGCCGGGGTCGTCGCCAACGTCGCCGCGCTCGCCGCCATCCGAGCCTCCGGGGTACGGCTGCGCGGCAGCGTGGCGGGCCACTTCGTGGTCGGCGAGGAGGACGGCGGGATCGGGGCCTTCGGGACCCTGCGCCGTGGCCACACCGGCGACGCCTGCGTCATCAGCGAACCGACCGGCGGCACGCTGGTCACCGCGAACGCCGGCGCCCTGACCTTCCGGATCACCGTGCCGGGCCGGTCCACCCACGCGAGCACCCGTGACGCCGGGGTGAGCGCCATCGACGCCTACGCCCCCATCGCCGCCGCCCTGGCCCGGCTGGAGGCAACCCGCAGCGAGACGCCCGATCCGCTGATGGCCGAGTACCCCTTCCCGTACAGCGTCTCCGTCGGAATGCTCCAGGCCGGGGACTGGGCCAGCAGCGTGCCGGGGCTGCTCGTCGCCGACGGCCGGCTCGGGCTGCAACTCGGCGAGGACCCGGCCGCGGCACGCGCCGCGTTCGAACGCTGTGTGGCGGAGGCGTGCGCGGCCGATCCGTGGCTGCGCGGGCATCCCGCGGTCGTCTCCTGGCCCGGCGGCCAGTTCGCCAGCGGACGGCTCCCGGCCGGCCATCCCCTGCGCGAGACGGTCGGCACCGCGCACGCCGACGTCACGGGCGCGCCCTCGGCCCGGGAGCGCGGCGCCCCCTACGGGAGCGACCTGCGGCTCTACGCCGGGGCGGGCATAGCCACACTCCAGTACGGCCCCGGGGACGTACGCCTGGCCCACGGCCCCGACGAGCACGTGTCCCTCGCGGAGACGGTCGCCGTCGCCCAGGCGCTGGTCCTGGCGACACTGCGCACCGTGGGAACCCGGTAGGACCGGCGCCGGGAGGACGACGGACCCGGTAGGCCCACGGACCCCAGGACGTTCAGCGCCCCGCGCGCATCCGCCAGCCGTGGTCGACCGGTCCGAGTCCGGAACCGAGCGGGAAGCCCGCCGCGATCGCGCCCGTGACGTACTCCTTGGCCCGCCGCACCGCCTCCGGCACCGCCCGCCCGCGCGCCAGTTCCACCGCGATCGCCGAGGCCAGGGTGCAGCCGGTGCCGTGGGTGTGCCGGTTGTCGTGGCGCGGGGCCCGCAACCAGAGCTGTTCGGTGCCGTCGGTCAGCAGGTCGACGGCCTCGCCGGGCAGATGGCCGCCCTTCACCAGGACCCAGCGGGGACCGTAGGACAGCAGCCGTTCCGCGGCCCGGCACATGTCCCGCTCCCCCGTCACTTCGATCCCCGTGAGCTCGGCGGTCTCGTCGAGATTCGGCGTCGCCACCGTCGCGACCGGCAGCAGCGCGGTCCGTACGGCGTCCAGCGCGTCGTCGGCCAGCAGCCGGTCACCGTGCTTGGAGACGCTCACCGGATCCACCACCACGGGCGCGGCGACGTCCGACAGCAGCTCGGCGACGGTCTCGACGAGCAGCGCGGAGCCGAGCATGCCGGTCTTCACCGCCTGCACCCCGATGTCGTCCACCACGCTGCGGTACTGCGCGCGCACCGCCTCGGCCGGAAGTTCCCAGGCTCCCTGCACACCGAGGGAGTTCTGCGCGGTGACCGCGGTCAACACGCTCATCCCGTGCGCCCCGAGCGCCAGCATGGTCTTGAGGTCGGCCTGGATGCCGGCGCCGCCGCCCGAGTCCGATCCGGCGACGGTCAGGACGCGGGGCGGGGCGGCGGGGGTGTTCGAGGACATGGCGGGTTCGCTCCGTACGAGAGGCGAGACGGGTGAGAAGTGGCGGGCGGGGGTGCGGGGCGACCGGGCCCGTGACGGGCGGCGGCCGTGGTCAGCGGCGCAGCCGCAGCGGCGCGTACACCACGAGGGCCGCGAGGAACGCCACCCCGTAGGCGAGATCCGCACCGTGCAGGGCCCGGGCGACCGGACCGACGTACAGGCTGGTGCTCATGAACGGCACCGCCGCGGCGAAGGCGCCGACGAACGCCACCAGCGCGGGCCACCACGGCTGCGGGCGGGCGCTCTCGGCGGACAGATCCACCGGCGCGCCGGCGCGCGCCCTGGCCCGGACGAGCCAGTCGACGGCGACGATCGCGACGAACCCGGGGATCCAGTAGCCGACGAGCAGCAGCACGTTCTGGAACCGGGTCGTGGTGTCGGCGGCGTGCATCCACAGCACGAGCGGAAAGCCGAGTACGGCCGCCAGCGCGGCGGCGGCCGGACGCGGCAGGCGTACGCCCATGGTCTGCAGGGCGAGTGAGCCGCTGTAGTCGTTCATGGCGTTGCTGCTCAGGGCGGCCAGGGCCACGGCGAGCAGCCCGAAGGCGCCGAGGACACCGCCGCCGAGCAGGGTGTCGACGCCGCGGGCGGTCTGGTCGGTGAAGACGGAGGCGCCCCACAGGCCGAGCGCCTGGACGGCCACGAAGGACACGCTGACACCGGCGAGCGTGCACCAGAACATCCGCGGTCGGGACGCCGTACGCGGCAGATAGCGGCTGAAGTCGCTGGCGTAGGGGGCCCAGGACAGCGCCAGGCTGAGGGCGATGGTGCAGGTCAGGACGAAGGCCCCGGCCCGGTCGGCGCCGTGCGCGGAGGCGGTGGCGGCGGGGTGGTCGCCGTTCAGGAGCTTCACCGTCAGCGCGGCGAAGGCGGCGGCGAGGGCGAACGTCATCACGGTCTGGAGCCGGTGGATCACCTCGTACCCGAGGACGCCGAGCGCTCCCTGCGCGCCCATCATGACCAGCACACCCAGCCAGAACGGCCAGCCGCACAACTGCGCCAGCGCGTCCCCGCCGAACAGGCCGATCAGCGCGTCCCAGGCGATCGACGACAGCCACTGCAGCGCACCCGGCACCAGCACGGCCCGTCCGAACGCGAGCCGGGCGAGCGGCAGCTGTCCGGCGCCGGTCTGGCTGCCCCAGGTGCCGAGGTACGCCGTCGGCACCGCGCCCAGCAGGGTGCCCAGCACGACGGCGGTCAGCGCGGTGGCGAAGTCCAGGCCGAGCGCGACGCCGACGGTACCGGTGAAGACGCCGGTCATCGTCAGGTTGGGGGCGAACCACACGGTGAAGAGGCGGCCGGGGCCGCCGTAGCGGTGGTCCTCCGGCACCGGGGCGATGCCGCGCGCCTCGACGCGCAGATCCCCGGGGGCCTCGGGCATCCGCCCGTCGAAGACGCCCTGCGGGCCTCCGACGGCCACTTCACCACGGGCATACGGCAACGACATGAGACATCCCTCCGCCAGTCCTAACTGGTTCAGGTTCGACGGGTGTGATCTCAGCCCACGTGCGGGGCACCCCGTGTCCGGTTCGGCGTCAGGATAGCCCGGCCCGCGCGTACGTCCCAGGCAGGGGGCGCAGGGACCCACGCGAGGGAGCGCGAAGCCCGTGGATCGGCGTCGTTGCGGGCCGGCTCTCAGGAGCCGACGCGCGGCTCCCAGCCCTCGTACGCCGCTGTCAGCAGGCCCAGCACGCCGTGCGCGGTGACCTCGCGGGGGTTCGGGTACGCCTGGCCGGCGGCCTGCGCCGCGGCCACCGCCAAGTCGGCCTCCTCCAGGCCGAGTTCGGCGAGGGTGCTCGGCGCGCCCAGGCCCCTGGCGAGCTCCCGCAGGGCGCGCGGGACGTCGTCCGTGCCGAGCGCCCGGGACAGCGTGGCGATCGCCCGGGGCGCGGCGGACGCGTTGTAGGCGAGGACGTAGGGCAGGACCACCGTGTGCGTCTCGGCGTGCGGGAGGCCGAAGGTGCCGCCGAGGACATGGCACAGCTTGTGGTGCAGGCCCATGGTGGTGGCGCCGAGGCAGGCACCGCACAGCCACGCGCCGTACAGGGCGCGGCTGCGCGCGTCGAGGTCGCCGGGGGCGGCGGCCACGGCCGGCAGGGCGCCCGTCATCGCCCGGACCCCCTCCTCGGCCATGAGCGAGACGAGGGGCGAGGCGTCGGGCGCGTAGAGGGCTTCGACTGCGTGCGCGAGGGCGTTGACGCCGCTGGTCACCGAGAGGGGAACGGGGAGCCCGAGGGTGAGTTCGGGATCGTAGACGACGCTTCGGGGCTGAACGGCGAGGTCGCGTCCGGTGCGTTTGGCGCCGTCCTCGGTCAGACCCCACACCGGGGTCATCTCGGAGCCGGAGTAGGTGGACGGCACGGCGATCAGCGGCAGCCCGGTACGCAGCGCGATCGCCTTGCCGAGGCCGATCGCCGAGCCTCCGCCGACCGCCACGCAGCCGTCGGCCCGTATCTCGCGGGCCACCTCGACGGCTCGGGCGGCGACCTCGGCGGGTACGTGCATCCGGGCCTCGGCGTGCAGCCCCGCGCACTGGCCGCCCAGCGCGTCGGCGACCGCACGGGCGGTGACCTCGCCCCGGCTGCCGCAGACCACCAGCACCCGGTGCAGACCGAGCCGGGCGACCTCGCCGGGGGTCGCGGACACGGCGGCGCCGGGCCGGAAGACGACCCGGCCCGGCCGGGTCTCGTACGAGAAGTCGAGCGGGGTGTCCATGGCGCTCATGCCTGCTCCCGTACGAGGTCGAAGCGGGCGTGCCGGAGGGGGGCCGGGAAGCCGAACTCCCCTGCCAGGGAGGGGTCGTCGGTCTCGGCGACCTCCTGGACCAGGCCCTGCTCCACGGCGGACACGGCGTCGATGACGCCGGCCGTGAAGGCGGCCGTGGAGTCGGCCGTGGAGTCGTTCATGAAGGCGGTCGGGAGGTCTGTCGTGAAGTCGGTCGGTTCGACGGTCATGCCACTCTCCTGGTCCGGCGCACGATCCTGCCAGGCGTGTCCGAGGATGCGCCGCGATGCCCCCGACGGCAACTCCTGGTGTTCCGTCGCACGGTCATCGGTCATCGGGACCGGTCGCCGTCGGCGTCCGCGTCCAGGAAGTGGAAGCCGGGTTCCGGATAGCGCGTGTGGGCCCGGTGCGGGGCGGACGAGGTGTAGGCGCCCGCGAGGGAGAACACCACGCGGTCACCGGCCCGCAGGCCCTGGGCCCGGACGTCACGGACCAGGACGTCCTTCGGCGTGCTCAGCTGGCCGGTGAGGGTGGCACGCTCCCTCCGCACCACGGGACGCGGCCAGGAATACGGCCACGGCTCCACTTCGAGAACGGACCAGGGCTGGTCGTGCCGCCCGGTCACGGGGGTGCGCAGGTGGACGGCGCCGCCACGGATGACGGCGAAGTCCTCGCTGGAGCCGTGCTCGACGTCCAGCACCTCGCTCGCGTACCAGCCGCAGTACGCGGTCAGCGCGCGGCCGGGCTCGATCCGCAGCGTCAGTCCCGGGTGGGCCGTGACGAGCCGGGCGAGGCCCTCGCCGTACGCGTGCCAGTCGAAGCGGCGCTCGGGGCGGTCGTAGTCCACCGCCATACCGCCCCCGATGTCCACCTCGGTGAGCCGAAGACCGTTCCGGGCGGCCAGTTCCAGGGTCCAGGCGACGACGGACTCGGCCAGCGCCAGGTGTTCCTCGGCGTGCACCCCGTTGGCCAAGTGGGCGTGGACGCCTCGCAGTTCGAGGTTCGGATAGCTGCCGTCGGTGAGCAGGCCGACGATCGTGTCGGCCCGCGCCGGATCGAGGCCGGAGGCGGTGGCGGACCCGCCGCCGTCCGCCGTGAGAAGACCGTCGGGCACCGGGAGGTCGAACCGCGGCAGCACCGCCACCCGGCGGTCCGGAGCGTGCCGCTGGGCCAGCCCCGCCAGCATGTACAGCTCGTACTCGCTCTCGACCTGGAAGCGTGTCACGCCCCGCTCCAGCGCGTCCGCCAGCTCCGTCGGGGTCTTCTCCGTGCCGCCGAAGACCCGCGGACGGTCCACGACGGCCTCGGCCATGTGGGCCAGTTCGATGCCGGAGGACACCTTGTAGCCGTCGACGTACGGGCCGAGCTCGGCCAGGACCTCCGGTTCCCCGTTGGCCTGGACCGCGTAGTACAGCTCGACGCGATCGGGCAGGGCGGCTCTGACGGACGCGGCGTGGGCGCGCAGTGCCGCCAAGTCGTATACGTAGGCGGGCAGTTCCGTGGGCGACAGGGAGAGGATGCGGTCGCGCACCGCGCGCGGGGGTGTGATCATTGGGGCACTCCGGGTCGTATGGCGCAAGGTGTCGGCGGCACACGACGGGGGTGGCGAACGGCCGCGCGACATCGCCGACCGGCCGGCACGCGATACGGGGAGCGGGGGCACGCCGGATACGCGGAGCAGAGCCGCGGGCGCCACGGGGAGCGGGACCGCGCGCCCCACGGGGAGCAGGTCCGCGGGCGCCACGGGGCAGCCGGTATCTCTCCCGGGACGCGGGTGCGACGAGCGT
This sequence comes from Streptomyces sp. RPA4-2, assembly GCF_012273515.2. Lineage (NCBI taxonomy): Bacteria > Bacillati > Actinomycetota > Actinomycetes > Kitasatosporales > Streptomycetaceae > Streptomyces > Streptomyces sp. RPA4-2. Next base: position 7,639,409 of record NZ_CP050975.2, on the reverse strand, counting down.
GCCGGGTCAGCCGTCCGTGCCAGGTCCGTCGGCCGAGGCGAGGTGTCCGAGAAGGGCCGACCGAGCGTCCGGTCCAGCGGAATGAGCGGGGACCAGGAGAGCACCGCCGCCGCCCTCCGGCAGGCCGACGCCCTCGCTCGCAGGGCTCGCGCCCTGTGGCATCCCACCATCATTCTGATCCGCGACTCCCAACCCGTGGCCCGGATACGATCTCTACCCGGCGAGAGATCCTCAGGCACCTTGAGCCGCTCACGGGCGGGAACCTCCCGGGAGTGTCGCCCCGGCGCACACCACCACCCACGACACCCTCCCATGCCGCGGTTCCACGGGCGCGCGGCCGGTGGTGTTCCGGCGGGGCGCAGCACTTGGGAGCCCTCGCACAGCACGGCGGCGCAGTCGCGTACGTCAATACATGGATACGCCGGATACATCTGATATGTCGGTACATAAATACGTCGGTACCGGCGGGCGCGCAGGCGGCGCGGGGAGGGAGCCGTCCGCGAAGACCGGCAGTCGCTCGGTGGCATGGCGCGGCTGACCCGCGGGAGAGGTCCGCGCCGATCACTGTCGGGCCCACGGGGGCGAGCGCGAACGCGTGGGCGCCGGGGTCACGGCGGTGTCCGGGGCCGGCCCGTCACCCGGGCCCGGAAGATCGTGGAGCGTGGTGCGCGCCCGGCGGATGTGGCGGCGGCTCGGATCAGGGCGGGGCAGATCGGACGTGCGGCAGATCGGGGAGGGTCAGGCCGGCGCGAAGGGACAGGACGCGATCCGGCATGACGCGGTGCCCGGCTCCGTCCGGAACCGGGCACCGCGTCAGGTCAGCAGGTGGCCGACGCGGGCAGTCCGCCGTACTGGTCACCCTTGAGATACACGGCACTCACATAGCCCTCGGCCAGCCGCACCCAGACGTCGTTGACATAGCCGTTGTCGCGGATGGTCTCGCCGTGGGTCCAGCACGACGCGCCGCGCGGATCCCCCGCGGTGACGTGCCCGGTGATACCGGTCTGGCTCGACGGGCCGGAGCGGACGTTGACGTTCACGTACGGAGTGACGGCGTACGGCAGTCCCGCCGCCGCGGCCTGCGCCCCGCCGGCGCCGGTCACAAGCAGGGCGGCGGCGAACGCGCCGACACCCGCCGTGGTCAACGCCCTGGTCCTCATCCTCATGGTCTTGCTGCCCTTCCCCGTGGTGGAGTCCCGGTGCTTCCCGGGCGGGACCGCGCGTCCCGCGTGATCCCACAAGGCAACCTTGCAAGTTCGGCGCCGGGCAGGGAACTTCTTTCGACCACGCTCGAAACGTCCCGCCCCCGAGGTCACACCGTCGACGGACACATCGCCCCCGACCCGCCCGGCTCCGGCCGCGCCGGTCCGTCAGGCGCGCCCCTTCAACATGCCGTGCCAGTACAGGGCGGGCAGGCCGTAGCGCTTGAGCAGCCACATGTCGCGGCGCTCCTTGGCCGTGTCGACCAGCGGGATGCTGGGGGCGGGCCGCCGGGCGTAGTCGAACTCGGCGAGCAGCACCCGGTCGCGGGCGGTGACGAGCGGACAGGAGGTGTAGCCGTCGTAGCGGCGCCGGTCACCCCGCTCCCCCTTCATCGCGGCCAGCAGGTTGGCGACCACGACGGGCGCCTGTCTGCGGACGGCGGCGCCGGTCCTGGAGGTGGGCAGGTTCGCGACGTCGCCGAGGGCGAAGACGTCGCGGTGGCGCGGGTGGCGCAGCGTGTACGGGTCGGCCTCGACATAGCCGTACGGGCTCGCGGGGTCGGCCAGCGGACCGTGCCCGACCCAGTCGGGGGCGCTCTGCGGCGGTACGGCGTGGAGCAGGTCGAAGGCGAGGCTCTCCTCGGTACCGGCGGCGCGGTCGGCCACGGTCAGCCGCCGGGCGGCGCCGTCCACGGAGGTCATCTCCGAGTTCAGCCGGACCTCGATGCCGTAGCGGTCGGCGACCCGTTCCAGGGCCCGGCACCAGACCGGCACCCCGAACATGGAGTCGGCCGGCAGGACGAGGATGACCCGGATGCGGTTCAGGACCCCCTGCCTGCGCCAGTGGTCGGCAGCCAGGTAGGCGATCTTCTGCGGGGCGCCGCCGCACTTGATGGGGCCGGCGGGCTGGGTGAAGACCGCGGTGCCCGAGCGCAGGCCGCGGATCAGCTCCCAGGTGTGGGGTGCGTACTCGTGGGAGTAGTTGCTGGAGACGGCACCGTGCCCGACGGCCGTGTCGAGGCCGGGGACCTCGCCCCAGTCGAGCCGCAGGCCGGGGGCCATCACCAGGAAGTCGTAGCCGTGGACGCCGCCGGTGGTGGTGACGGTCCGCGCCTCGGGATCCACGGCGGTGGCGGCCTCGCGGATCCAGCGCACCCGCCGGGGCATCACGGACGCTTCGGGGCGGTGGGTGAGGGACAGCGGGGCCCTGCCGCCGCCGACCAGGGTCCACAGGGGCTGGTACCAGTGCGTGCCGGCCGGTTCGAGGACCGCGACGCCGGTGACACCGGCTCGGCGCAGCCGCGCGGCGGTCGTGATCCCGGCGGTGCCGCCACCGACGATCAGCACCCGGTGGTGGTCACGGGCGGGACCGGGCACGCGGCACAGGGAGAACAGGGAGGACATGGAGGACATGAGGGACTCCTTGCCGTCTGCGGGAGACACTCCCGAGGCATACCCCGCGGGGTATTCGGCCGACGGCGATGGTAGACCGCACGGCGCGCGGGGGCCAATGAGGGACCGGTTAATTGCCCCTGGGGCAAGGAGAGTTGACAGTCACGGCGGGTGTGCCGGCTCACACGGGCATCCCCGGGCGCACGAAAAAAGGGCCCTCACAGGCTGTCGCCCGTGAAGACCCTTCGCACCGTCGGGACGACAGGATTTGAACCTGCGACCCCTTGACCCCCAGTCAAGTGCGCTACCAAGCTGCGCCACGTCCCGATGCGTTCCCCCGCGATGTCCCGCGGGATCGTGCGAACAGAACTTTACCCCACAGCGGGGGCTGCTCCGAAGACGGCGCGGGGCGAGCGACAATCGGGGCATGAGCGGGACATCCGGAAGTCGGCAGAACGGCGCGCGGGATCGGGACACCGAGGGCAGGGCGCGCAACGCCCGGCCGCGGGACGGGCTGGGCCGCCCTCTGCCGTACGGCGCCGACGGCGTCGAGCGGCAGCCGGAGGGCGTCGTGCGAGACCCCGAGCGGACGGTGACCGAGGCACAGGCGCTGCTGGACGCGGGGCGGCCGTTCCACGCGCACGAGGTCTTCGAGGACGCCTGGAAGTCGGGCCCCGAGGACGAGCGCACGCTCTGGCGGGGTCTGGCCCAGCTCGCGGTGGGTCTCACGCACGCGGCCCGGGGCAATACGACGGGCGGCGCCCGGCTGCTGCGGCGCGGCGCCGGAGCCGTCGACGAGTGGCGGACCGGCGGGGCCGGCCGGCCCCGCCCCTACGGGCTCGATTTGACCGAACTGGCTTCATGGGCGAGGGAGTTGGCGGCTGTCGTGGAGCGTGACGGTGCCGCGATCAGCGCCGGGGGCTGCGCGCCCCGGTTGCGCGGGGGCAGGCGCTGAGAGGCCGTTCCACGCGCTGGTCCGGGCCGGGCGCGAACCTCGGGCGGACGCGGTGCGTCCGCTGTCGGTGGCGTGCGGCAGACTCGGGGTGTGCGAAAGATTCATGTCATCGGCATCGGCGCGGGCGACCCCGACCAGCTCACCCTCCAGGCGGTCAAGGCGCTGCGGAGCACGGACGTGTTCTTCGTCCTGGGCAAGGGCGAGGCGAAGTCGGACCTCGTCCAGCTGCGCCGTGACATCCTCGACGCCCACCTGCCCGACGGGGCGTACCGCCTGGTCGAGGCCCGCGACCCGGACCGCGACCGGGCCGCCGACGGCGCCGCCTACTCCCCCGCCGTGGGGGACTGGCGCAGCGCCCGCGCCGACATCTACCAGCGGCTCATCGCCGAGGAGCTGGGCGAGGACGAGAGCGGCGCCTTCCTGGTGTGGGGCGATCCCGCGCTGTACGACAGCACGCTCGGGATCCTGGAGGAGATCCTGGACCGGGGCGCGGTGGCGTTCACGTACGACGTCGTGCCCGGCATCAGCAGCGTCTCCGCGCTCGTCGCCCGGCACCGCACGGGGCTCAACCGGGTGGCCGGGCCCGTCCAGATCACCACGGGCAGGCGTCTGGCGGAGGGCTTTCCCGAAGGCGTCGACGACGTGGTCGTCATGCTCGACGCCCACCAGGCCTTCCGGCGGTACACCGACGAGGACATCGACATCTTCTGGGGCGCGTACATCGGCACACCCGACGAGATCCTCGTCTCCGGCCCGATAGCGGAGGCGGCGCCCCGGATCGAGCGGCTGCGCGCCGAGGCACGCGAGCGCAAGGGCTGGATCATGGACACGTATCTGCTGCGCAGGCGTCCGCGGGGGTAGGACACGCGTCCGCCGCCTTCACCGCGTGGGCATCCGCGCGGGTCGGAGGGCCGGACCCGCGCCGGGTCGGTTCGTCCGCCGAGTCGGGCCGCGCCCGCGTCAGCCGGTGCCGGACTCCAAGCGGGCCAGGACCGACGCCACGTCCGGTGCCGCGGCCACACCGTCCGGGAGCGGCGGCCGGCGCACGACGACCACGGGCAGGCCCAGTGCGCGGGCGGCGGTGAGCTTGGCGGCCGTCGCCTCTCCCCCGCTGTCCTTCGTCACCAGGACGTCGATGCGGTGCGCGCGCAGCAGGGTCCGTTCCTCGTCCACCGTGAACGGGCCGCGGGCGAGGAGCACTTCGGTGTCCGGCGGCAGTGGCGGCTCCGGCGCCTCCACCGACCGGGCGAGGAAGTGGAGTCCGGCAAGGTGCGCGAAGGCGGGCATGCCCAGGCGGCCGGTGGTGAGGAAGACCCGGCGGCCCAGCGGCGGAAGGAGCGCGGCGGCCTCGGTGAGTGAGGCGGCGAAGTGCCACCGGTCGTCGGGGCCGGGTTGCCAGCCCGGGCGGCGCAGGACGACCGCCGGGACTCCGGTCGCGGCGGCGGCGCGGACGGCGTTCTCGGTGATGCGGGTGGCGAAGGGGTGGGTGGCGTCGACGACTGCGTCCACCCGCTGCTCGCGCAGCCACCGCGCCAGCCCGTCCGCACCGCCGAACCCGCCGACGCGCACGTCCCCTTCGAGCGCACCCGGCCGGGACACCCGCCCCGCGAGAGACGTGGTCACCCGCACTCCGGGGCGGCCCGCCAGTTCGGCGGCGAGCCGGCGTGCCTCGGTGGTGCCGCCGAGGACCAGGACGTGGGGGGACATGGCGTCGAGCCTACGAGGTGGTCAGCGCAGCAGCAGCTGCACCCCGCCCACCACCGTCGCGGCGATCACCAGCCGTTCGAAGAGCAGCTGGTTGATGCGGTGCACGGCCCATCTGCCGAGGAACGCGCCCGGTACGACGAAGATCGCGAGCGCCGCGTCCAGGAGCAGCGAGTGTCCGTCGATGAGTCCGAGGCCCACGCTGAAGGGCACCTTGGACGTGTTGACGATCAGGAAGAAGAAGGCCGAGGTGCCCAGGAAGCCGAGTTTGCGGAAGCCGGCGGACAGCAGGTACATCGACATCACCGGGCCGCCCGCGTTGGCGACCATCGTGGTGAACCCGCCGAGGACGCCGTACGAGCGTGCCTTGATCCGGCCCGTCCGGGTCGCGACCGCGTCGGGTTCCTCCTCCTGGGTGGCGGCCCGGCGGCGCCAGAGCGTCACCGCCGCCATCAGCAGCAGGATCGCGCCGATCGAGGTCCGTACCATCCCGTCGTCGGCCCACACCAGGAACAGCGTGCCGAGGACGACACCCGCCGCGACCGCCGGGAACAGCCGCCACAGCGTGGGCCAGTGGGCGTGGCGCCGGTAGGTCAGTACGGCCAGCACGTCCCCGACGATGAGGAGGGGGAGCAGCACGCCGGTGGAGGCGCGGGCGGGCAGTACGGCGGCGAAGATCGCCAGGCTGACCGTGTTGGCCCCGCTGACGGCGGTCTTCGAGAAGCCGACGAGCAGTGCCGCGGCGGCGAGGGCGGCGAATTCCCAGCCGGATATGTGCCAGAGCGTCATCGTGTTCATGCGGGGACCGATGCTATGCCCACGCATCTCGTCCGCGTAAGGAGCGTCCCGTCAGGTGATCCCCGCGCGGGGCCGGTCGCCCCCGGTTCCGGTCCCGGGGGCTCGCTCGGCACTCACGGGGACGGGGTCAGGGGCGCTCGACCAGGACCGCGCTGCCCTGTCCGACCCCGACGCACATCGTGGCCAGGCCGCGCCCGGCGTCGTTGCGGCGCATCCGGTGCAGAAGGGTGGTGAGGATGCGGGCGCCGGAGCATCCGAGGGGGTGGCCCAGCGCGATGGCGCCGCCAGTGGGGTTCACCCGCTCCGGGTCGATGCCGAGTCGGTCCACGCAGGCGAGGGCCTGGGCCGCGAACGCCTCGTTGAACTCGGCCTCGTCGAGGTCGCCGACGCTCCAGCCGACCCGCGCCAGCGCCTTGTGCGTGGCGGGAACGGGGCCGATGCCCATGACGTCCGGGTCGACTCCCGCCGAGGCGCCGGCGACATACCGGCCCAGCGACTCCAGGCCCAGGTCGTTCAGCGCCTCTTCGCCGACCAGGAGCAGTCCGGCCGCTCCGTCGTTCATGGGCGACGCGTTTCCCGCGGTGACCGTGCCACCCGCGCGGAAGACCGGCTTGAGGCGGGACAGTTTCTCCAGCGAGGTGTCCTCGCGTACGCATTCGTCGGTGTCGACGATCATCCCGTCGGGGCGCTCGACGGGCAGCAGTTCGCGGTCGAAGTGGCCGTTCTTGCGGGCGTCCGCGGCACGCTGGTGGCTGCGCAGCGCGAACGCGTCCTGGCGCTCGCGGGAGACCCCGTACCGGGCGGCGACCTCCTCGGCGGTCTCCCCCATCGACAGGAGTCCGTGCAGTTCCTTCATCGCCGGGTTGACCAGTCTCCAGCCGAGCCGGGTGTCGACGGTCTCGATGCGGTGCGGCAGTGCCTCGTCGGGCCGGGGCAGGACGAAGGGGGCCCGGCTCATCGACTCGGAGCCGCCCGCGAGCACGATGTCGGCCTCGCCGGCGGCGATGGCGCGGGCCGCCGTGGTGACGGCCTCCAGGCCCGAGGCGCACAGCCGGTTGACGGTCGCGCCGGGCACGGTCTCGGGCAGACCGGCGAGGAGAACGGCCATGCGGGCGACGTTGCGGTTGTCCTCACCGGCCTGGTTGGCGGCGCCCCAGTAGACGTCGTCGATCCTGGCCGGGTCGAGCGCGGGCACGTCGGCGAGCAGCCCGCGGATCACGGTCGCGGCGAGGTCGTCGGGGCGCACCCCGGACAGGGCGCCGCGCAGCTTGCCGATGGGGGTGCGGCGGGCCGCCGCGAAGTGGACAGGACGCACGACAGGACTCCTGACGGACACCGGAACGACGAGATCAACCATTAATTAGCACCGCTAGTTTTTGACTATAGCCCGCCGCCCGCTGCCTTGGAAAGAATTCCCCGGGCTCCGGTCCGGCGAGCGCGGGGTGCGAACACGAACGTGGGCCACCCGGAGGGGTGGCCCACGTCAGCGCTGGAACCGGCTCGGTCGGCCGGTACCGGTCAGCTGGTCGTGACGGCGGTGTCGTCGACGACGAAGCTGGTCTGGAGCGAGGAGTCCTCCACGCCGCTGAACTTCAGGGTGACGGTGGAGCCGGCGAACGAGGACAGGTCGAAGGTCTTCTGGGCGTACCCGGTGGCCTTGTTGAGGTTGGAGTAGGCGGCCAGGGTGGTCGATCCGGCGGTGACCGTCAGCTTGTCGTACGCGGTGCTGGTGGTGGTCTCCGCGGTGTCGATGTGCAGGTAGAAGGTGAAGCTGGCCTTGCAGCCGGCGGGGATCGTCACCGACTGGGAGACGGTGTCGGTGTGGGTGGAGCCGTAGCCGTCGAGCCAGGCCTTGTAGGAGCCGCCGTGCGCCGCCTCACCGGTGTCGGTCGTGATGACGCCGCTCGACGCGGTCCACGAGGTGCTGCCCGACTCGAAGCCCGGGTTGCCGAGCAACTGCGCCGAGGTGCAGGTGCCACCGCCACCCGAGGAGACGGTCCAGGTGAAGGACGCGGTACCGGTCGCGCCGGTGCTGTCCGTGACGGTGACCGTGGTGCTGTAGGTGCCGGCCGTGGTCGGTGTCCCGGTGATCGCGCCGGTGGAACCGTTGATCGACAGGCCGGTGGGCAGGCCCGTCGCGGCGTAGCTCAGCGAGCCGCTGTTGGTGCTGCTGGCGGAGACCTGCAGACTCACCGCGGTACCGACGGTGGAGGACTGGCTGCCCGGGTTGGTGACGGTCACACCGCTCGACGGCGGGGTCACGTGGCTGCCGACGGCGATGCCCGCGAAGGCGTTCGCCACCCCCGCGTACTGGGTGGAGTTGGCGCCGTAGAGCGCGGTGGCGGCGTTGAGCGCGGCGGTACGGGCCGCGGCGTAGTTGGTGCTGGACGTCATGTACGTCGTCAGCGCCTTGTACCAGATCTGCAGGGCGGCGGCCCGGCCGATGCCCGCGACGGCGACACCGTCGGACGTGGTGCTGTTGTAGGTGACGCCGTTGATCACCTTGGTGCCGCTGCCCTCCGAGAGCAGGTAGAACATGTGGTTCGCCGGACCCGAGGAGTAGTGGACGTCCAGGTTGCCGACCCCGGAGTACCAACTGTCCGCGGAACCCCCGTCCTTGCTGGGCTTGTCCATGTAGCGCAGCGGAGTGCCGTCGCCGTTGATGTCGATCTTCTCGCCGATGAGGTAGTCACCGGGGTCGGAGCTGTTGTTGGCGTAGAACTCGACGCCGGTGCCGAAGATGTCGGAGGTCGCCTCGTTCAGACCGCCGGACTCGCCGGTGTAGTTGAGGCCCGCGGTGTTGGAGGTGACACCGTGGCTCATCTCGTGGCCGGCCACGTCCAGCGCGGTCAGCGGGTCCGCGTTGCCGGAACCGTCGCCGTACGTCATGCAGAAGCAGGTGTCGTCCCAGAACGCGTTGACGTACGCGTTGCCGTAGTGGACCCGGGAGTAGGCGCCCACGCCGTTGTTCTTGATGCCGCTGCGGTTGAACGTGTTCTTGTAGAAGTCCCAGGTCTCCGCGGCGCCGTAATGCGCGTCGGCGCCGGCCGTCGCGGCGTTGGAGGTGGTGCCGTTGCCCCAGGTGTCGCTGGTCTGCGAGAAGAGCGTGCCGGTGCCGGACGTGCCCCGGTTCAGGTTGTACGTCTTGTGGCCGCCGCGGGCGCCGTCGGTCAGCGTGTAGTTGGAGCCCGACTGCGTCGTCGTCAGGGTCACCTGACCGCTGTACTGCGTGTTGCCGATGCCGGTCTCGATGCCCTGGTAGCGGTAGAGCTCGTTACCGGTGGTGGCGTCGGTGATGACGTGCAGCTGGTTCGGGGTGCCGTCGTCCTGGAAGCCGCCGATCACGGTCTCCCAGGCAAGCTTCGGGGTGCCGCTGCCGGCCCAGATCACCTTGCGGGCGCTGTCGGTGGTGGCCTTCTCGGCGACCAGTGACCTCGCGGCCTTCAGGGCCTTGCCGGTGGCGGCCGACTTGCTGAAGGTCGCGGTGGTCGAGGCGACCTTGATGGTGCGCTTGTTGTTGAAGGTGCTGCTCACCGTGCCGGCGGCCAGCGAGGCCGGCGGGGTGTGCACGACCACGTCGCCGCCCAGCACCGGCAGACCGGCGTAGGTGCGCTCGTAGCGGGTGTGCAGCGTGCCGTCCTGGTCCTTGACGACGTCCCTGACGACCAGCTTCTCCTTGGCCCCGAGGCCGAGGGTGCCGGCGGTCGCCGTCGTCCTCTGCGCCGCGCTCTTCAGCAGGGCCGCGTGCTGGGCCGGGCTGAGCTTGGCCTCCAGCCCTCCGCTGCGCAACGGACTGGGGTGGGGGGCGGCGGGCTTGGCGACCGCCGGAACCGTCTGTATGCCGACGGCCAGCAACGCGGCGGTGGCCACCAGTGCTCCGGCTGCGGCCGCCTGACGGGGAATTCGTCTCACTCGTACTCCTACTGCTGCGGTCGCGGGGACGACCGGTGACAGCCCGGACAGACGGGATGTGCTGCCCGGGACGAGCTGAGCAGTGCGGTGCGGGGCCCCTGCGCAGGCCGTGGGGGCCTGTCCGGCAGGTGGAGGAAGGATGGCAGCTTGACGCATCCATGTCATGCATCCTCGGGGCATTCGAGGGTTAACCCTCGGCGGAGGCCGCCCCGGCCCGGATGGCGGCACGGCCCCGACGGGCGGAGGATGGACGCGAGGGGCGGCGCACGGCCGGACCGGCCGGTACCGCCACGATGGAGGTCGGCACGACCGACGGGCGACGCGTTCTCGCTGAGGGCGTGGCCGTGTCCGCCGGCCTCACCGGTCGCGACCCAGTCGCGGGAACCCGCAAACCGGGCCCGCGCCGGTCCGAGTCCGCGCAACCGATCGCGGGAGCCGAGAGCCGCCGGATCCACCACGCCGGGCCTGCCGCCCATGCCGGACGCACACCCGCGTGGGTCAGGGCGCCGAGAGCGATCCGGGCCCGGCGACACCTTCGTTCACCAGTCCACCCCCACCCCTTCCCCTCTGCCTTCCCCCCTGCCCATGCGCCCGTCCATCCCTCCACTCGTCGGCCCATCCACCCGACGGACCGTCCGCCGGGGCGGGTTGCGGGGGCCCGCGGCGACCAGCGGTCCGTGGTGCCCGACTTGGCCGGAGGCATGACGACGGAATATGCGAACGCGGAACGGGGTAACTCCGAAGAGCACGGCGACGCACCGGGCCGTGCCGGCCGGGAGGGACCCTCTTTCCCGGCAGTACCCCTGAGGCACGCGCCTGTTCCTCCAGGGCTGGGGCAGATGACTCCGCGGCGCCCGAACCGGGCGGCGTGGAAGCCGGTCGTACGAGTCCAAGGAGGCGCAATGACCCGCCAGATCCGTATTCGTACCAGCCGCCGCACCACCTCGGGGCGCGAGGTCAAGATGGAGATCGACCGGCGGACCCCTTCGGGACGAATCCTCCCTTACTGATGCGAACTCCCCCTTCCAAGGGGCCTGTTCGGACGCGGGACGCGGAGCGCGGCGGCGTGGGTCAGCTCGCGGTGCGGCGGATGCGTCCCGCGTAGCGCTCCTCCAGTACCAGGTTGCCCTCGAAACCGCCGGGAACGTTGGCCGACACGTAGACCGGCGGCCTGACACCGGCGGCGAGCAGGAGTGCGGCGCTCTCCGCGACGGCCATCTGCACGAGCATCACCCCGGTGAGTGTGGACAGCGCGCAGACGGCGCCGCCGCCCGGGAGTTCGAGCAGCGCGTCGCCCCGCGGCGCGGCGTTGTCCAGGACGACGTCGGCGAGGTCGGCCAGCTTCTGTCCGCTCGGGTGCGAGGCGGGCACCGCCCGCGTGTGGGCCAGCGAGGTGACGGCCAGGACGCGGTGCCCACGCTCCTTGGCGTGCAGGGCCATCTCCACGACCACGTTGTTGACGCCCGAGTTGGAGACGATGACGAAGAGGTCCTCGGGCCGCGGCTCCACGAGCGCGTAGATCCGGGCGGCGACACCGGACTGCCGCTCCAGGAGCGGATCGGCGAGAACGTCCGGCCGCTCCCCGCCGTACAGCACCAGGTCGGCGATGCTCAGCCGGTTGGTCGGCACCAACCCCCCGGCCCGGCCCGCGATTTCGAGCACGAGGGCCTGTGAGTGCCCGGTGCCGAAGGCCTGGACGACGCCGTCCGCGCGTACACAGTCCGCGATCAGCTCGGCGGCGCGCCGCACGTCGTCGCGGGCGGACGCGGTGATGCCGTCGAGGACGGCGAGGCTCTCGCGCACGAAGCTGTCGGCGCTGACGGATCCTGCGGACACGTGGCACTCCCCACCGGTGGATCGAACCACCACATCAGACGACTCTGCATGAATGGCTGAACCCTACCCGGTTCTCGGTCCTGCGATTCAATCTGCCCGTCGGACGATGGCTGGTACATTCACAGCCCGGAGCGTCCCGTGGGTGCCGGGATGTACGCGAAGCCCCGGGATGCACGCGGGGCCGAGGAGATCGGGTAAAGCATGGAACGGACCGGCGCCGGCAGCGGGATGCCCCCGACGGATGTCACCGCACTGATCCGCACCGAACTGCCGCGGCTGACCGGCTCCTTGCGGAAGGTCGGCGAGCTGATCCTCGAGGACCCGGCCGCCGCCACCCACTGCTCCGCCGCCGAACTGGGCCGCCGTACCGGCACCTCACAGGCGACCGTCACCCGGTTCTGCCGGGCCGTCGGTCTCGATTCCTACCAGCACCTGCTGATCGCGCTGGCCCAGGAGCGCGGCCGCGGCGAGGTCTCGGACTGGGGCACCGCCGAGATCGGCTCCGACATCTCCCCCGACGACGACCTCGAACGGGTGGTCGCCGTGGTCGGCAGCGCGGACCTGCGCGCGGTCCAGCAGACCATCGACCGGATCGACCTCGACGCGCTGGAGCGCGCGGCCCAGGCCGTGGCGCGCGCCCGCCGCATCGACGTGTACGGCGTCGGCGGCAGCGGCGCGGTGGCCCTGGAGACCGAGGTCCGCCTCTTCCGCATCGGCTGCGCGGTGCGCGGCTGGAACGAGGTGCACGCCGCGGCCACCTCCGCGGCCCTGCTCACCCCGGCCGACGTCGCCATCGGCATCTCCCACTCCGGGTCGACCCGCGAGACCATCGAGCCCTTCGAACTCGCCAAGGAGCGCGGCGCCACCACCGTGGCGATCACCGCGGACCCGCGCTCGCCGCTCGCCCGCGCCGCGGACGTCCGGCTGATCTCCGCCTCGTCCGAGACCAGCTTCCGCACCGGCAGCATCGGTGCCCGTCACTCCGTCCTGGTCCTCATCGACTGCCTGTACGTACGGGTCGCGCAACTGTCGTACACACGGGCCAGCGCCTCACTGACGTTGACCGGCCACATCGCGGGACAGCACGCGGTCACGTCCCGCCGCGCCCGCTGAGCCCTCCCGGCCGCCCCGCGTGTCCGTGGGCGCCCCGCCCGCGCACCGCTGCCGCCCCCTGCTTCCGGTCCCCCTGCCGGGTCCGCGCGTGGTCTGTCGGTCACACGGCCCCGGCGGCGCGCGTCGGGTCACCGTGGCCGAGCCGGGCCAGGGCCACGGCTCCCCGGCAGCCGTCCGCCACCTGGTCGACCGTCAGCCCCAGATCCTCCAGCCGCCCGGTCAGTGGTGCGGTCAGCGGACCGTCCGGGCCGAGCAACCCGCCCGTGACGACGATCCGTTCACCCGGCCGGGGGTCCAACGCGCGCACCGCGGCCGTCAGATGGTCCACCGCCTCGCGCAGGATCGCCTCCGCGACCGGGTCCTTGTCGCGGGCCGCCTCGGCCACCAGCGGAGCGAGCCGGGCGAGTGTGATCGGTGGCTGCGCCATCACGGTGGGCAGCAGCCGCATGCGGTAGGCCTCGCGCCGCGCCGCGGACCATCCCGCGGCGGCACCCTCGGCACGCCCGGCGCTCTCGGCCCCTTCCGTTCCTCTGGCCTCTTCGGTCCCTCTGGCCTCTTCGGTCCCTCTGGCCTCTCCGGCCTCCTCGGTCCCTCTGGCCTCTCCGGCCTTTCCGGTCCCTCTGGCCTCTCCGGTTCCTCCAGCCCCCTCCAGAAGACCGGCGGGCAGTCCCAGGGCCAAACCGACCGTCCGGGCCAGCGTCGTGGGGCCGCCGCGCCCGTCCGCCATGCGCAGGGCCGCGCGTACCGCGCCGCGCCCGATCCAGAACCCGCTGCCCTCGTCACCGAGCAGCCAGCCGTCGCCGTCCACGGTGGCCGCGCAGCGGTGTCCGGCGACGCGGGTCGCGACCGCTCCGGTGCCGGCGACCAGGGCCAGCCCGTCGGCGGGAGTTCCGGGAGCAGAGGCGAAGGCCGCCTCGACGTCGCTGCTCACACCGACCGTCCGCGGCGCGATGCCCAGCCGCCGCAGCGCCTCGGTCAGCGCCGCGAGGGCGTTCAGCCGCCCCGGGTCCCCGCCCGCGAATTCCGCGAAGCCCGCGGAACCGGCGAATCCGCCGACCACGGCCACGACACCGCCGCGGACCCGCTCCGGCACCGACCGGCCGATGGCCTCGGCGAGGTGATCGGTGAGCCGCGGCAGCGGAACCGTCAGGGCGTTGCCCGGTCCCGCCACGGCCTCGCCCACGGTGCGTCCGGTCGCGGCGAACGCCAGAACGGCGCGGGTGCGAGTGCCTCCGGCGTCCAGGCCGACCACGAGATCCTGGTTCAATTCATTACTCATTGCCCACCATGGTGGTTGACGCATTCACCTGGAACAAGCCCTCCGCGGTGGCCGTGGATCCGCGGCGGACCGTCTCTTCAGCGGGCGGGCGTTCGTCCACGAAGGAGGCGCCGTTCCCCCGTGTCGCGTCGAGCGGCGCACGCAAATCCGGAGGGGTTGAAAGTATGATCAGCCAATGTCTGACATGACCGAGACCACGCCCGGCTGGCTGACCCCCGACGAGCTCGAGATGGCGCGGGCCCGTATGCCGATCCTGTACGTCGAGGCCGTGCCGGTGCGCGTCGACGACAACGGCGAAGTCACCAGCATCGGACTGCTGCTGCGCATAGGGCCGGACGGAACCGTCAGCCGCACCCTCGTCTCCGGCCGCGTGCTGCACCACGAGCGGGTCCGCGACGCCCTGCTGCGGAATCTGGAGAAGGACCTCGGGCCGGTGGCGCTGCCCCGCATCCCCACCTCCCTGCAGCCCTTCACCGTCGCCGAGTACTTCCCGACGCAGGGCATCACGCCCTTCCACGACCCACGCCAGCACGCGGTGTCACTCGCCTACATCGTCCCGGTCACCGGCGACTGCCGTCCCCGGCAGGACGCCCTCGACCTGGTCTGGTTCAGCCCGGAGGAGGCGTCGACGTCCGTGGTCCTCAACGAGATGCCGGGCGGTCACGGCGCCCTCCTCAAGCAGGCCCTCGCCCACGTGGGCCGCCTGTCCTGAACCCGCCGGGAGCGCCCCGGCCGGAGTCGGCACCGACCTCGGCCGGACCGGCTGCCGTGGGGCCCGCGGCGCCCACCCGACAACGGCCCGCCGCCGGGGCCTCCGTACGGAGAACTCGTTGCCGTCCGGATCGGCGAGCACCACATGCCCCCCCATCCGGGAATCGGCCCACGTCGCCGTCCGGACCGACGGTCGGCTCCCAGCCCCGGAACCCGGCCGGAACCGCGCCGGAACCGCCGCAGCCCGGAGATGGCCCCCTGCGGCACCCGCATCCGCGTTTCCGCCGCGGACGAGGAAGCCCGGTTCCACCGGCGGGGGTGGCGCTCGACGGCCCGCGGGACTCGTCGCGCGCCACCCCCGCCGCCGTGCTAGCCGGTCACCGGCTGGAGCTTGGCGCGGAAGTGCCGCAGGATCGGGGACTGCTCCACGATCCGGTAACCGCGCACGGACTCCGCGGTCTTGGCGATCCGTTCCAGGGTCCTGCCGACGTGGTCGTAGTGGCTGCGGGTGTACACACGACGCGGCAGCGCCAGCCTGACCAGTTCGTACGGCGGGCTCTTGACCGGGTTCCCGTCCTCGTCCTCCTCGCCGAGGTAGAGCGAGCCGAGTTCGGCCGAGCGGATGCCGCCCTCCAGATAGAGCCGGCAGGCCAGGGCGTGGCCGGGGTACTGGTGAGGCGGTATGTGGGGCAGCAGCCGCCCCGCGTTGAGGTACAGGGCGTGCAGGCCGGGCGGTTCCAGGATGTCGACGCCCGCGGCACGGACGCGTTGGGCGAGATGGTCGGCGCTCTCCGCCCGCTCCGCGAGATAGGCGGGCTCGGTCACCTCCTGCAGGCCCTGGGCCATCATGTCGAGGTCACGCCCGGCGAGGCCGCCGTAGGTGGGGAACCCCTCGGTGGCGATCAGGAGGAGTTCGCACTTCTGGGCGAGCTCCGGGTCGTTCAGCCCGATGAAGCCACCGATGTGGACGATGCCGTCCTTCTTGGCGCTCATCACACAGCCGTCGGCCAGACGAAACGCTTCCTCCGCGACCTGCCGGGGGGTGTGGTTGCGATACGCCTCCTCGTGCCGGGTGACCAGCCAGGCGTTCTCGGCGAACCGGGCCGCGTCCAGGATCAGCGGGACGGAATGGCGGCGGCACAGTTCCGACGCCCGCCGCAGGTTCTCCATGGAGACGGGCTGACCGCCACCACCGTTGTTGGTGATCGTCATGACCACCGCGGCGACGCGCGAGCCGGTCGATTCGCCCAGCGCCTGCTCCAGCGCCCCCAGGTCGATGTTCCCCTTGAACGGCTCCCGGCTGTCCAGGTTGCGGGCCTCGGGGCACGGCAGGTCGCGGGCCACGCAGCCGTTGAGCTCCACGTTGGCGCGGGTGGTGTCGAAGTGCGTGTTGGACAGGACGGTGTCGCCGGGTTCGAGAAGGTTGGAGAAGAGGATGCGTTCCGCCGCACGCCCCTGGTGGGCCGGCAATATGTGGGTGTAGCCGGTCAGTTCCGACACCGTCTCCCGGAAACGGTAGAAGGAGCGCGAGCCCGCGTAGGACTCGTCACCGGCCATGCCCACGGCGAGCTGCGCCGACGACAGGGCGCCCGTGCCCGAGTCGCTCAGCAGGTCGATGGTCACCTCGTCGGCACGCAGGTCGAAGAGGTTGTAGTGCACCCGTTCGATGGCCGCCTTGCGCTGCTGGGGCGTCGTGAGCGGAATGGGTTCGACGACTTTGATCCGGTACGGCTCCATCCTGATTTCTGCTCCTGCCTTTCCGTGTCCTACTGAGTGGAGGGTTTCGCGCGGCTCGGTACGCGCCGCGCGGGGGGAAGAGAACGGCTGGTGACGCGGCCTGGCGGGCAGCGGCGGCCGCACCGCGTACGCCTCCGAGGAGATGTACGCGGTAACACGTGGCGGCCGGTTCCGTTCGTGGACCAGCGCCAGGTACGCGATGAGACCGACTCCGTCGTGCAGCGGTCGCGAGCTGACGGTGGCCAGCGACCGGTCGAGCACGGTGGGGTCCATTCCGTGGCGGCGCAGCACGGCCGTGGCACGGGCGTGCGCCTCCCCGTCGTGCCGGACGTAGTCCCGTACGGGCACGTGGAGGGTGAAGCCGCTCGGCAGACCGGTCGCCGTCTCCGTGAAGGAGTGGCAGGAGAGCACGGGCCGTCCCGCCAGCCGGACGGCCTCCCCCACGCCGGAGTACCGGTCCGCTCCCTCCAGGCCCGCCGCGACCCGGAAGAACTCCTCGACGGTCTCCCGTCCCGGGCCGGGCTCACTGCGGGACAGCGAGCCGGCGTCGGCGGCCGACGCGTCGCGATGGGTGACGTAGACCTTCACCCGAGGTGTCTCCCAGTCACCGAGGTCGAGGGCGAGGAAGGGATAGCCGTCCGCCGGGGGCAGTGCGTCGAACGCCTGCCGGTGGCCGAGTCTGTCCAGCGCCTCGCGCAGGGTCTCGGCGGCCCGGTCCGGCCCGGACGCCGCGGGGTTCAGATAGATCTTGACCTTGGGCACCCCGCCGGGAAGCAGTTCCAGAGCGATCCACAGCGCCAGGGGGCCCTGGGGGTCCGGAGGGAAGAACAGGTCCTCCACACCGTCGAGCCGCTCCGTGGAGAAGCCCCAACGCCTCGCCAGGGCGCGGACGACACGCAGTCCGGTACGGCCCTGTTGTGCCAGGGTCCCGGACGCGTACCCCGGTTCCAGCAGCACCCGCAGGGTCGGGGGCGCGTCGGGGACGAGGGCGAGGGAGTACTCGACCGGCGTGTGGTCGTCGGACAGGAAGCTCGGGTGGGGCGGCGGCTGGTCCAACGGCCGTTCCGCTCCGGTGCCCAGACAGTCCGTCAGGACACGCGCGTAGACCTCGGCGTCGGACCGGTGCAGCCCCACGGCCTGGCACAGCCGTAGTAACTGGTCCGACACGAAGGTGCCCAGTGGCTGGGTTGCCACGATTCCACCGCTGAGACGGGAGGAGATCACCGGCAACCCTCCTGGCGCGACGCGGGGTTCGCGTGCCACGAGTGGGGCGGGACGGGAGCCCGGCGGGAGCGGGGCTCCGGAGAGCGGGCAAAAAGATACCCGCCTGTGCGGGCGGGTATCTCGCCTTCCGGCCTGTGCGGTGTGATGCGTATGGCCCGGCGGGGGTGGGAACTCCTCCGCGGGGCCGGTCGTCGGGGACGGTGGACTGCTGCGCGGTGCTGAGCTGAAGTGGCGTCGGTGGACGAGGGCTCCACGACACCTCCTTTAACTTGTGTTACAACACGGATGCCGCGCTCTTCCCTACCCCCACGGTTGAAAGTTCATGCTGTGTGCGGATGTTGCCGGATGTTGCGTAGCTCACGCCTTCCACCAGGAGAGGAACGAACTCCACAGGCCGCCGCGGTCCTGCCGGCCCGGTGCGCCGCCCTGCTCGCTCCGCGCCGCGGCCCCCGGCTGTTGCTGCGCGTCCGGCTGCTGCCGTACGGCCCGCACCGGGTGGAAGCGGGCCGGGAGCGCGGCCAGGGCCCGGTTGAAGGGGCCGGGTCGCCAGGTCAGACTGTCCTCGGGGACCGCCAGCTCGACGTCGGGCAGCCGGTTGAAGAGGTTCTCGATGGCCGCCACGGTGATGAGCCGGGCGGGGTCCTTCGCCGGGCAGGCGTGCGGTCCGGCGCTCCACGCCAGGTGGGACCGGTTGCTGGAGGCGTGGCGGGACGCCGCGAGCGCCGGGTCGGTGTTGGCCGCCGCGAAACTGACCAGGACCAGATCGCCGGCCGCCAGCTTCTGTCCGGCGAACTCCATGTCGGCCGCCGGGTAGTGCGGCGCGTAGTTGGCCATGGGCGGGTTCTTCCACAGCGTGGTGTCGATCGCCTCCTCGATCAGCCCGCCCGCCGCGTAACGGTCGTCGGTGAGCAGCAGGTGCAGGGTGTTCGAGATGAGGTTGCGCAGTGGTTCGGCGCCCGCTCCCAGGAGGAGGACGAGCTGATGTGCCATCTCCTCGTTGGTCAGGGCCGCCTGATGCTGCATCAGCCAGGAGGTGACGTCGTCGCCGGGGCGCGATCGCTTGAGGGCCACCAGCTCGCCCACCGCCTGGGACAGCACCTCGTTCGCCTTCTCGGCGTTCACGCCGTCGAAGATGCCGGATATACCGAAGAGAACGCGGTCACCGATCTCGGCGGGGCAGCCGAAGAGTTCGTTGAAGACGAAGAGCGGCAGCAGCTTGGCGTAGTCGTTGAGCAGATCGGCCGAGCCACGCGTACCGAACTGTGCGATGAGGTAGTTCGAGACCCGCTCGGTGCTCTCGCTCAGCCAGTGCGAGTCGACACGCGCGAAACTGTCCGTGACGGCCTGCCGCAGCCGCATGTGTTCGGCGCCGTCACTGAACATGCAGTTGGGCCGGTACACGAGAAGCGGAAGCACCGGGCTGTCCGGACTGATCACGCCGTCGTTGAAGTCCCGCCAGCGGCGCGAGTCCTTTCGGAAGGAACTCGCGTTCTGGAGCAGTTGGAGCGCCGCCGAGTAATCCGTGACCAGGGTCGCCTCGACACCCGGGGCGAGTTCGACCGGTGCGGTCGGCCCGTAGTGACGCATGTACTCGTAATAGGCCTGCGGATCGGCCGCGAACTCCGAGCCGTACAGCGGCACCGGCTCACCCGTGGCGTGAGCCGGGCACCCGGGCGGGGGCACGGGAACGGTGGAATCAGTGTTCATTCTTGCTCCTAGCGGGCACGGTCCTGCAGATAGTGAACGAGGGTGATCAGAGCGCTGGCTGATGATTTCTCGTCACGCGCGTCACAGGTGACGACCGGGGTGTCGGGCAGCAGATCCAGTGCCTCGCGCAGGGCGCGCTCCTCGCGAATCGGCGTACCGTCGAAGCGGTTGACGGCGATGGCGTAGGCCAGTCCGTACTGCTCGATCAGGTCGATGACGGCGAAGGAGTCCGCCAGCCGCTCGGGGTCGACCAGCACCAGCGCGCCCAGCGCGCCGCGCGCCATGTCCTCCCACATCTGCACGAACCGCTGCTGTCCCGGCGTACCGAACAGGTACAGCACGACGTGATCGCTGATCGTCAGGCGCCCGAAGTCCATGGCGACCGTGGTGGTGGTCTTGCCGCGGACGCCCTTGAGGTCGTCGATCTCCTCGCCGGCCTGCGTCATCGTCTCCTCCGTGGACAGCGGAGGAATCTCGGACATCGTCCCGACGAAGGTGGTCTTGCCGACCGCGAAGTGCCCGACGATCAGGATCTTCACGGCGGTCTGCGCCGCTCCGCCGCGGACGTACGCCTTCTCATCCAAAACGGGCCCGGAGACCATCCAGCACCTCCTGAAGTATCTGCTCGTCGACCAGGCGGGCGCGCGCCACCGGCGCACGCGTGATGAGGTATCCGCCCTCGGCCAGGGCGTTGAGGAGGATCTTCACCACGCCCATGGGCAGGTGCATGTGTCCGGCGATCTCGGCGACCGAGAGGTAGCCGCCGGAGCACATCTCCAACAGGCTCTGTTCCTCGGGAGAGAGCCGGGTCCGCCGCTGGGGGTGGTCGGCGGCGGCCGTGACCAGTGTGATCAGCGAGAACTGGTCGCCCTCGGGGAGATCCCGGCCGTTGGTGATGACATACGGCCGGACTAACTCCGCGGCCTCGGGCTCCTGCTGGTCGGAGTCGGTCACGGGCGTGCGCCGATGTTCTCGCGCGGCGGGGTCGTCAGCGCCTTGCCCAGCTGTCCGACCAACTGCTGCATACGGAAGGTGATGTCCGCCATGTCGATGTCGGTGGAGGCCGAGACCGCGAGGTAGGCGCCGTCACCGGCGGAGATCAGGAAGACCCAGCCGCCGTCGAACTCGACCAGCGTCTGGCGCCACTTCAGGTCGGTCCCGTCGCAGAAGAACCCGATCGAGCGGCTCAACGACTGCACGCCGCTCATCGCGGCGGCGACGGTGTCCGCGGTGTCCCTGTCGACCCCCTTGGAGGAGGCCATCAGGAGCCCGTCGGCGGAGACCAGGACCGCGTGCAGAGCGCCAGGAATCTCCAGGACGCCGTCAAGCATCCATGACAGATCGTTGTTCACGAAACCTCATGCCCTTCGCTGCTTGCCTCATGTGCGTTGCTCGTCCGGTCCGCGGGGTCCGGGTGCGCGGCTCGACCGGTCTGGGTGCCGCGCTGGAAGGCGCCCATGATCGAGGCGGTCTCCTCCTCGGAGCGGGCCGGCGCGCTCGCGGTGTCGGAACTCTGCGGCACGATGGCCATGGCCCGCCTGCGGCGGCGCTTGGGCAGTCCGTCGGCGGTCGTGGTCGCGGCCACGACGGGGTCGGGATCGCTCGGGTTCAGCGAGGGAACAGTGCTCACGGTCTGCGCCCGCTCCTTTGGTTCCGGCATGCTGGTGAGCAGCTCGTCCGGCAGCAGGACCACGGCCCGCACACCCCCGTAGGGGGAGGTGGAGTCGACGGACACCGTGAAGCCGTAGCGCTCGCAGAGCACACCGATCACCGCGAAGCCGAACTGCGGAGGATTGCCGAGCCCGGAGACGCCCGAGGCCCGCTCACTCGACAGGAGTTTCGCCGCCCTGGTCTTCTCCTCCTCGTTCATGCCCACACCGGCGTCGTCGACGACGATGCAGATTCCCTTGGGTACGGCGCGGACGTTGATCTCGACCGTGGATTCCGGCGCGGAATAACTGGTGGCGTTGTCGAGCAGTTCGGCGAGAGCCAGTGCCACCGGCTCGACGGCCCGGCTCGTGACCGCGAAATCGACCTGCGACAGAATCTCGACCCGCTGGAAGTGCCGGATTCTGCCCTGCGCGCTGCGGACCACGTCATAGACGGAGGCGATCTCGCGCTGACGGCCAAGCCAGCCTTCGCAGAGAACCGCGATGGACTGAGCACGCCGGCCGAACTGCGAGTTCATGTGGTCGATTTCCAGGAGATCCTGGAGTATGAGCGACTCGCCGTACTTCGTCTGCAGTTTCGAAATAGCGAGCTGCTGTTCGGCGGCGAGCCCCTGAAGGGTTCGCATCGCCGACTTGAGCGCCGTTCTCGTTGCTTCTTCGGCGTGCTCCTGAGCCTTTTTCACCGAGGCGGAATATTGATTCTCGAGCTCAGCGTAATGATCCCTGAGCCCTTGATTCTCCTGCTTTAAACTACGCGCCGCCCGCTGTCCACGAATAATGGCGGCAGCTGCAAGCGGAGTCCCAGCGATAAGAGCCCAGAGAGCCGGGTCCTGTATATATTGCGTCATAAGACTCTCTTCAAGCGACTGGCAGCCAGCTACTGAATTCCCGTCAGCACGGCGGGCCCACAGCCCACTGCGCAAGGATTACCGCCCGGGCCGTACCGCTGGCCTGAAAAGTCGTTCTGTGCACGTAGCCCGCTCGGCAAGTGCGGCGATCGTATCATCGCCCCAAGTCATGACGGACCGTCAATATGGGGAGCAGTTGCGAACATTGACGGCCGGTCAGTTACCTCACGCACCCTCCGGCCGGACGGGATTCCTTCCGCAATCAGTCCCCTATCCCGCATCAAGGGGTGATATCCGAAAAGGAAGCTCTGTCGCTTTCGTCAACCGGTGCCCGGAGTGGACGCCAAAAAGCTCGGAGGCCGCCTTCTCATCGCTGAGAAGACGGCCTCCGAGCTACGACTTCAAAAGTCGGGACGACAGGATTTGAACCTGCGACCCCTTGACCCCCAGTCAAGTGCGCTACCAAGCTGCGCCACGTCCCGTTGCCCGCCTGACCTGGGGTTTCCCCCTGACCGAACGTGCACCGAAACAATACCGCACTCGCACCCGTGGTCGCGCACCCCTTTCTTCGGGGCCGAGGGAACCTCAAGCCCGCCGCTTGACCTCAAGTTTGGTCGAGGTTGCACGATCGTCACCATGACGATCACGACGGAACGCG
Organism: Streptomyces sp. RPA4-2; assembly: GCF_012273515.2. Classification (NCBI taxonomy): domain Bacteria; kingdom Bacillati; phylum Actinomycetota; class Actinomycetes; order Kitasatosporales; family Streptomycetaceae; genus Streptomyces; species Streptomyces sp. RPA4-2. The sequence goes on along the minus strand of NZ_CP050975.2, from coordinate 7,616,663 downwards.
ACCACGGCTACCCGGACCTGCCCCGGCTGATGGGGCTGATGACCGGCGACGAGAAGCACGGACCGGCGGCTACCTCCACACTCGACGCGTTGTGGGTGCTCTACGACCGGGTGCTGCGGGTCACGCCCGAGCGGCCGGACGATCCGGAGCGGGACCGGTTCCTGCTCTCCAAGGGGCACGGGCCGATGGCGTACTACGCGGTGCTGGCGGCCAAGGGATTCCTGCCCGTCGGGTGGCTGCCGGGTTTCGGCTCGTACGACTCGCCGCTCGGGCACCACCCGGACCGGGTGCTGGTCCCGGGCGCCGAGATCGGCAGCGGCTCGCTCGGGCACGGGCTGCCGATCGCCGTCGGCACCGCGCTGGGCCTGCGCGCGCAGGGGCTGGACGAGCCGCGTGTCTGGGTACTGACCGGCGACGCGGAGCTGGACGAGGGCAGCAATCACGAGGCGATCGCGTACGCCGGTCCTGCCGGGCTCGACCGGCTGCACACCGTCGTGATCGACAACTCCTCGGCCAGTCATGCCCGGCCCGGTGGCATCGCCGCCCGGTTCGAGGCGGCGGGCTGGTCCGCCCTGACCGTCGACGGCCGCGACCACGAGGCGCTGTACGCCGCCTTCACCGCGCCCCATCCGGGTCGGCCGCACGTCGTCGTCGCCCGGGTCGAACCGAAGCTCGCCTGAGCGGCCACCTCACGCGCCCCGCCCCGTCACCGGTCCCCCGTCGCCGGTCCCTCCCCACCGGTCCCCTCGCCACCGGGACCGTCCCCACCGGTTCATCCCGCACGTCGTCGAAAGGACACCCCCATGGACACCATGCGTGACCGTTTCGCCCCCGTCGTCTCCCGGCTGCTCGACGAGGACCCCCGCGTCGCGGTCGTCCTGGCCGAGATCGGCACGGACGGCTTCGCCGCGGCCCGGATCAGGCATCCGGAGCGGGTGATCAACGTCGGGATCCGCGAACAGCTCCTCGTCGGAGCGGGCGCGGGCCTGGCGCTCACCGGGCTGCGGCCCGTCCTGCACACCTTCGCCAGTTTCCTCGTCGAGCGTCCCTTCGAGCAGGTGAAGCTCGACCTCGGTCATCAGGACGTGGGTGCGGTGCTGGTGAGCGCCGCCGCGTCCTTCGACTGGCCCGCAGGGGGCTTCACCCACATGGCACCCGGCGACGTGGCGCTGCTCGACACCCTGGACGGCTGGACCGTGCATGTCCCGGGGCACCCCGACGAGGCCGAGACCCTGCTGCGGCACGCGGTCGCCGCCGGCGACGACAAGGTGTACGTACGGCTGTCGACACAGTCCAACGCGCAGGGCCGCCCGGTCGACGGGGTACGGCTGCACACGGTCCGCGAGGGGCGCGGCGGCGTGGTCGTCGCCGTCGGGCCGATGCTCGACGCGGTGCTCGCGGCGACGGAAGGGCTCGATGTCACCGTGCTGTACGCCACCACCGTCCGGCCGTTCGACGGGGCGGCGCTGCGGCGCGCCACGGAGGCGGCGGGCACCGACGTCGTGCTAGTCGAGCCCTGTCTGGCGGGCACGTCCGCGGCCACCGCGGGCGACGCGCTCGCCGGCGTACCCCACCGCGTGCTCGGCCTCGGCGTCGGCCGCCGCGAGCTGCGCAAGTACGGAACCGTCGACGAGCACCTGGCCGCGCACGGGCTGGACGCGGGGTCCCTCCGGGAGCGGATCGGCGGTTTCCTGAGCGCCCCGGGCGACGCGTGACCGGAGGCCTCCGCGCACCGGGTCAGGTGTCGCGGCGGTGCGGGCCGAGTGCGACCGGAGGCCCAGGCGCCCCGGGACACTCGTGAACGTCGGTCCGGCCGACCCGAGTTGTGCGTCATCGGCGTCACCGGCGCCCCGGTGACGCCGGACCGACAGACCGGGTGCCCCGGGGCGTGCGCCGCCGCCGGCCGGCGGCCCCGGTTGAGGGGCGACCGACGACGGCTCCAGCACACCAAGTCGCTCAGACCGGGGCTGGGACACCCGGAACAGGGGTCGACGGCGGTCCGGACGGCACGCGTTGCGTGCGACCGGCGGCTCCAGCGGACCACGGTGCATACGAACGACGGCTCCAGCACTCCGAGCCGCCCGCGACCGGGGCTCGGGCACCCCGGAGCAGGCGTCAACGGCAGCCGTAGGCCGGGGCGACTCCGGCCGGCTCAGCGCGGCTCGCGCCGCGCCGGTCGGCGTACGGCCGGGGACGTACGCGCGAGCGGTGCCCGGGGGTCGACGCGCAGCAGGTTGCGGATGGCCGGCACCAGGAGCAGGGACGTGCAGACGACGAGGGTCATCGCGCCGGCCACGAGGAGGACGTTGTCGGCGCCGAGGACCGTCGCCGCCGGCCCCGCCAGCGCCTGCCCGAAGGGCATCATCGCCAGGGAACCCGCGACGTCGTAGGCGTGGATGCGGTTGAGGACGTCGGGAGCGACCTGGGTCTGCACGCTGGTCGCCCACATGACGCCCCAGAACGACATGCCCGCGCCCGCGGCCACCGCTCCGGCCGACATGGCCGGGACTCCGAGGCCCGCGCCGACGGCGGCGGGGAAGCAGGCGAAGGCGAACAGGGCGATCGAGCCGGCCCGCAGCATGTGGCGGGGGCGCAGCCGCAGGGCCAGCAGGCCACCGACGACGGTGCCGGCGCCGAGCGCCGAGTTGATCAGGCCGTAGGCGCCCGCGCCGTACCGCCGGACCACCTCCGTCGCCACCAGGGGGACGGTGGGACCCGAGATGAAGAGCATGTACACGCACCAGATGACGATGACCCCCCACAGCCAGGTCCTCGCTCTGAACTCCCGCCAGCCCACGACGAGATCGCCCCGGAAGCTGCCGCCGTGCGGCCGGCTTCCGGGCGCGGCCGGGGGCAGGCGGAGCAGGAGCAGGCACAGGGCACTCAGCGCGTACGTCGCCGCGTGCGCCGCGAAGACCCCGCCCGCCGAGGAGAACGCGACCAGCAGTCCCGCGAGGGCGGGGCCCGCGAGCTGCGCGGCGGACTCGGCGATCCGGATCGCGCCGTTCGCCCCCTGCACGTCGGCCGCCAGGCGCGGCACCGTACTGGCGACGCCCGGCTGGAAGACGGCTCCGGCGGCGCCGTTGACCGCGCCGATCACGCAGAGCTGCCAGAGGAGCACGTGGCCGGCGAAGAAGAGCCCTGCGGCGAGGGCCTGGGTGACCAGTCGTACGAGGTCGGCCCCGATCATCAGCTTGCGCGTGCTGAACCGGTCGGCGATGACCCCGCCGAAGATCACCAGTCCCGCGAACGGCGCGGCGGACGCGGCCATCGCGAGACCGATGGCTCCCGCCCCGTAGCCGTGCTGGAGCAGTCCGGCGGCGAGTGCCACCGGGAGCATCGTGTCGCCGAGCCGGGCGAGGGCCCGCGCGACGAAGAACAGCGCGAAGTCCCGCGACCAGACCGGCGCGAGACCGGTCACGCCGGCGGGTCTCCGGCGTGACCCCCACCGCCGCCCCGCGTCGGATCGCCCGCGTCCTCGTCGGTAAGCGATCCGGACCGCGTCGGCTCACCACTCGGTGACGTCCCGTGCATCCCGCCCGTGCCCCTCACCCGCGGTCGCCCCGCGCTCCCCCCGCGAACCGGACGTCCCTGCCTCCGCTCCGGCACCCGGATCATGTCACGGGGCACACCCGGCGGCGGAGTGATTTTCACCGGTCCGCGGGGAGCCCCAACACCGGGTGGGAGTCGAGCAGTCGGGGCGGGGCGGCCTGCCGCCAGGAGTCGGCGAGGATGTCACGGAGTTCGTCGTCGTCCTCCAGGGCCGCGAGCCTGACCCGGACCCAGGCGAAGCCCGCCTCGTGGTCGGCGATCCAGAACTTCCGTGGCTCCGCCAGGACGAGTTCGTCCCGCTCCTCCTTGGGGCAGCGCACGGCGATGGAGGTCTCCTCCTCGGGCAGGGTGGCGAACATCTTCCCGGCGACCCGGAAGGTGGGCATGTTCCAGGCGGTCTTCTCCGTCGTGTCCGGCAGGGACAGGGCGATCCGGCGTACGTCTTCGGCGTTCGGCGACATGGGACGCACGGTAGCCAATGGCACCGACACACCACCGCTGACCTGCGCGATCAGCGGGACGGCCGGGAGCCCGCGGCCCACCCGGATGAGGAGGAGGGGGCGCGTCACCTCACGTCGCCGCCGCGGTGGCGGCCCCCACCCGCTTGTAGAAGACCGTCGTCGGGCGGAGTACGCCCGAGGGAGTCGTCGCGTAGTCGGGTATCGCTCCGAGGCGGGTCCAGCCCGCGGACAGGTAGAGGGTCTCGGCCGGGCTGTCGGTCTCCGTGTCGAGGTGCAGGAGGGTCACCCCGGTCGCGGCGGCCGCCAGCTCGGCGGTGGTCAGCAGCGTGCGGCCGAGCCCCCGCCCCCGGCCGTCCGGGTGCACCATCAGCTTCACCAGTTCGGCGCGGTGGCGGCTGTTGGGCTTGTCGGGAAAGGCCAGGCCGACCGTGCCGAGCATCCGGTCCGCGCTGTGCGCCACCCACACCGCGAGGTGGCCGGCCGCAACCTCGGCCGCGCGCCCCTCCCACCAGGCCACCGCCGACGCGCGGTCGAGCGGCGCGAGGAAGCCGACCGAGGCCCCGCCGTCCACGGTGTCGGCCAGGAGACCGGCCAACTCGTCGGCCTGGGCGAGGACTTCGGCCGCGCTCAGCCGGGAGACGGCGGTCACGGCCTCACCACCACCAGCGCGTACCGCACGTCCTGCGGGCCGGGGCAGCGGAAGCGGGTCGGGCCCCACACCCGCAGTCGGAGGCAGTCACCGGTGCCGAGACGGTGCTCGACGTCCCGCGCCGTCACCTCCAGCGCCCCGTCGAGCACCCAGATGTGCTGCTCCAGACCGGGCACGGGAGGCCGGTCGTACGCGATGTCGGCGCCGGCCGCGAGCCGTCCCTCGACGAGTTCTCCGCGCAGCCCCGTGTGCGGCGGGGACACCGACCGTCGTACGAAGCCGGAGGCGCCGTCCCTCCAGACCGTCTGGTCGGCCGCCCGCACCAGCCCGGCGGGTTCCGCCTCGACCTCGCTGAGCAGCTGCGACATGGTGCACCCGTACACGGCGCACAGGCGGTTGAGGAGCGAGGCCGTGGGGCTGATCTCGGCGCGCTCGGCCCGCGACAGGGTGGACCGGCTGACCCCGCTGTGGTCCGCCAGCTCCGCCAGCGACCAGCCCCGTTCGGCCCGCAGCTCGGCGAGCCGGGCCCCCAGGCGGACGTCGACGGCTTCCTGCGGATCGGTTCCCATATTCGAGATGCTATCCCAGATACGAAACGGAAGGAGAGCGGGATCGGGGGCGACGGCAGCCGAGGTGGCGGGACCGGGATCGGCATCGGCCGCAGGTCATGGACGTCACGGGGTCATGGACGTCACCGGGTCATGGAGGTGACGGGGTCATGGAGGTGACGGGGTCATGGACGTCATGGACGTCACTCCACGGTCGCGGCCCGCGCCAACGCGTCCAGCACCGGACGGATCAGCGGATGCCCCTCCGCGCCACGCCGTACGGCGGCGAAGACCCGGCGGGTGGGCGCGATCCCGTCGACGGGGCGCACGACCACGCCCGTGAGGTCCATGCCGATCAGGGCCGAGCGCGGCACCAGCGCGACGCCCGCGTCGGCGGAGGCGAGGGCGACGACGGCGCGGAAGTCGTCCGAGGAGTGTTCGAGACGCGGCTCGAATCCCGCGTTCTCGCAGGCCAGGACCACCACGTCATGGCAGGGATTGCCGGGGTACTGGCCGATCCAGGGGTCCTTGGCGAGTTCGGCGAGCGGTACCTCGTCGGCGTCGGCCAGACGGTGGGTGACCGGGACCACCGCGTCGAACGGCTCGGCGTACAGGGGTACGTGGGTCAGTCGCGGGTCGTCCGCGGCCGGGGCACCCCGGTACTCGACGGCGACCGCGATGTCGACCTGCCGGTCGAGCACCATCGGCAGGCTGGCGTCGCCCTCTGCGTCCTGCACCCGGACGTGGATACCGGGGGCGGTGACGGCAAGGCGGGCGAGCGCGGGAGCCACCACGAGGCCGATGCCGGTCGCGAAGGCGGCGACGGTGACCGTGCCTGCGGAACCCGAGCTGTAGGCGGCCAGCTCGGCCTCGGCCCGCTCCAGCTGGGCCAGCACGGCGTGCGTGTGGCCGAGCAGGATCTCACCGGCGGGAGTCAGCCGTACGCCCTTGGCACCCCGCTCGACGAGCCGGTGCCCGGTCTCCTGCTCCAGGGCGGTCAGCTGCTGGGAGACCGCCGAAGGCGTGAGATAGAGCGCGGCGGCAGCCGCCGTCACCGTGCGGTGGTCGGCCACCGCACGGAGGATGTGGAGCCGCCGCGCTTCGATCATGCGACCGATTCTCTCAGGTCACACGGGTCTTTCAGCCTTCGAGCTCCGCCCGCGCCGCCACGAACGCGTCCACCGCGCGGTTCACGTCGTCCGTCGAGTGCGCCGCGGACAACTGCACCCGGATACGGGCCGCGCCCTGCGGGACGACCGGGTACGAGAAGCCGATCACGTACACGCCGCGCTCCAGGAGCAGTTCCGCCATGCGCCCGGCGACGGACGCGTCACCGATCATGACCGGGGCGATCGCGTGGTCGCCCGGGAGGATGTCGAAGCCCTCGGCGGTCATCCGGGAGCGGAACAGCGCGGTGTTCGCGGCGAGCCTCTCGCGCAGGTCGCCCGCCGACTCCAGGAGGTCGAGAACCTTCAGGGACGCCGCCGCGATCACGGGAGCGAGCGTGTTGGAGAAGAGGTACGGACGCGAGCGCTGGCGCAGCAGGGCGACGATCTCCGCGCGGGCCGCGACGTAGCCGCCGGACGCGCCGCCGAGCGCCTTGCCGAGGGTGCCGGTGATGATGTCGACGCGGTCCATGACGCCGTGCAGCTCGGGGGTGCCCCGGCCGCCGGGGCCGACGAAGCCGACGGCGTGCGAGTCGTCGACCATGACCATCGCGTCGTAGCGGTCGGCGAGGTCGCAGATCTCCTGGAGGGGAGCGACATAGCCGTCCATCGAGAAGACGCCGTCCGTGACGATCAGACGGCGCCGGGCGTCCGACGCCTCCTTGAGCTGGGCCTCCAGGTCGGCCATGTCACGGTTGGCGTACCGGAAGCGACGCGCCTTGGAGAGGCGGATGCCGTCGATGATCGAGGCGTGGTTGAGGGCGTCGGAGATCACCGCGTCCTCGGCGCCGAGCAGGGTCTCGAAGACGCCTCCGTTGGCGTCGAAGCAGGAGGAGTAGAGGATCGTGTCCTCCTGGCCGAGGAACGCGGACAGCCGCGCCTCCAGCTCCTTGTGCACCTCCTGCGTACCGCAGATGAAGCGCACGGACGCCATGCCGTAGCCCCAGCGGTCGAGGGCCTCGTGGGCGGCGGCGACGACCTCGGGGTGGTCGGCGAGGCCGAGGTAGTTGTTCGCGCAGAAGTTGAGGACCTCGCCGGGAAGGGCGCCCGAGGTGACGCTCACGGTCGCGGACTGCGGGGTGCCGATGACACGCTCGGGCTTGTGGAGCCCGGCGGCGCGGATCTCGTCGAGGGTGGTGCGCAGATCGTCGCGTACGGAATCGAACATCATCAGTTCCTTAGAGGGTCCAGTCCAGAATGACCTTGCCGCCGCGGCCGCCGGCCGCTTCGGCGAACGCGGCCTCGTGGTCGCGGAAGCCGTATCGGCCGGTGATCACCGGAGCGAGGTCGAGGCCGCCTTCGAGGAGCACCGACATCGCGTACCAGGTCTCGAACATCTCCCGGCCGTAGATCCCCTTGATCGTGATCATGGAGGTGACGATCCGGGACCAGTCGACGGGGAACTCCTGGGCGGGCAGGCCCAGCATCGCGATCCGGCCGCCGTGGGTCATGTTGGCGATCATGTCGCGCATCGCCTCGGCGCGGCCGGACATCTCCAGGCCGATGTCGAAGCCCTCGCGCAGCCCCAGCTCGCGCTGGCCGTCGGCGATCGTCGCTGAGGAGACGTTCAGGGCGAGGCTCACGCCGATCTTGCGGGCGAGTTCGAGGCGCTCCTCGCTGACGTCGGTGACGACGACGTTGCGGGCGCCCGCGTGCCGGGCCACCGCGGCGGCCATCAGGCCGATCGGTCCGGCACCGGTGATCAGTACGTCCTCACCGACCAGCGGGAAGGAGAGCGCCGTGTGCACGGCGTTGCCGAACGGGTCGAAGATCGCGGCGACGTCCAGGTCGACGGGGACCCGGTGCACCCACACGTTGGTGGCGGGCAGGGCGACGTACTCGGCGAACGCGCCGTCGCGGCCGACGCCGAGGCCGACCGTGGCGCGGCAGAGGTGGCGGCGTCCGGCCAGACAGTTGCGGCACTTGCCGCAGACCAGGTGGCCTTCGCCGCTGACGCGGTCGCCGGCCTTGATGTCGTCGACGTCACGGCCGGTCGCGACGACCTCGCCGACGAACTCGTGGCCGAGCACCAGCGGTGTGGTGATGGCCTGCTGCGCCCAGCCGTCCCAGTTGCGGATGTGCAGGTCGGTTCCGCAGATCCCGGTCCTCAGGACCTTGATCAGTACGTCACCGGGGCCGATCTCCGGCTCCGGGACGTCCACGAGCCAGAGCCCGGGCTCCGCCTTCTCCTTGACCAGCGCCTTCACGCAACGGCTCCTGTGGGTGAGGCCCCGGGGCAGGGCACGCCGAAGGGGCCCGTACCGGGGAGAGGGGTGTATTCCCTGAGGAATCTGCCGTACGACCGTAGTCCTGGTCCATCGAGGTTTTCTTAAACGCGGCCGCAGCTTTCCTTCACACGTCGGATTCCCGGGGCCCCGCACCGGCCCCTACCCTCCCCGGGCACCTGCCCCCGTTCGAAGTAGGCGACCAATTCGGGGTCGAGCGCGGGCACCTCGCGCGCGCTGCCGCCGTCCCGCAGGGACTCCGTGGCCCGGAATCCGGCGGCCACCGCCATGCGCGCGGCGACCGGGGAGGTGTCGGTGCGCCCTCCTTCCCGCACGAACCGGAGGAACTCGTCGATCAGCAGCGGGTCGGCGCCGCCGTGCCCGGCGTCCTCGGGGCCTTCGGGGGGCTCCGGCACCGGGTACTCGGCGTCGGCCAGGGCCCGGTGCCCCGAGCGGCGGCTGTTCCAGACCTTCACCACGGCACCGGGCCCGTCCCCGAAGTTCTCCAGCCGGCCCGCGTCACCGATCACGGTGTAGTTGCGCCAGTAGTCGGGGGTGAAGTGGCACTGCTGGTAGGCCGCCAGCACCCCGTTGTCCAGGCGCAGGTTGACCAGCGAGACGTCCTCGACGTCGATGACCGGATTGAGTGCCCGCTGGGTGTGCGGGGGCCAGTGACCGTCCTCGGTGTACCAGTCCTCCGACCGGGGCTCCCCCGGCTCCCGTCGATGCGGGTTGCCGCCGTACACCATGAGGTCTCCGAGCGCCTGCACCTGCCGCGTGTAGCCGCCGGCCAACCAGTGCAGTACGTCGATGTCGTGGGCGCCCTTCTGCAGCAACAGGCCGGTGGTGAAGCGGCGTTCGGCGTGCCAGTCCTTGAAGTACCAGTCCCCGCCGAAGCCGACGAAGTGCCGCACCCACACGGTTTTGACGGTCCCCACGGCGCCGCCCCGGACGAGGTCGCGCATCAGACGGATCACCGGCATGTGCCGCATGTTGTGGCCGACGTAGAGACGGGTGCCCGTCTCGAAGGCGGTGCGCAGGACGGCGTCGCAGCGCTCGATGGTGATGTCCAGGGGCTTCTCGACGAAGACGGGCTTGCCCGCGCGCAGCGCCTCGCCGGCGAGGTCCGCGTGCGTGTGGTCCGGGGTGAGGACGAGCACCGCGTCGACGTCGGGGTCGTGGACGACCTCGCGGTGGTCGTCGACGGTCCGGACGCCGGGGATGCGGGCGGCGGCGGCCTCCCGCAGCAGCGGGTCGTGTTCGGCGAGGACGCTCACGCGTGAGCCCCGGCCGGGGCGGTGGGCGGTGAGCGCGAGGGGACCGCGCAGGCCGAAGCCGAGAACGCCGAGACGCAGATCGGTCATGGGGTGCCTTCCGGGCCGTGTCGGGTGGCTCGGGCACAGCGTTCCTCCGCGGGAGCGGCGTCAACCCCCGGCGGCCGCGGCGGGTACGGCGGGCAGGGCATGCACGGCGGCGGGCACGACGTGTACGGCGGCAGGCACGGCGACGGATACGGCAGGCAGGCACGGTTCCTGGGGGAACGTCGTCCACGCGGCGCGCACGCGCCGCCGGCGCCGCGCGGCCTCAGAACCCCGCGCCCGCCTCCCGCTGTCCGAGCTGCTCGACCAGTTCCGCCGCCATCGTCTTGATGGTCTCCAGGCCCGCTCTGCCCCACGGGCGCGGTTCGAGGTCCACGACGCAGACGGTGCCGAGGGCGATGCCCGTACGGTCGATGAGCGGAGCGCCGAGGTAGGAGCGGACCCCGATCTCGTCGACGACCGGGTTGCCGGCGAAGCGCGGGTAGTCGCAGACGTCCTCCAGTACCAGCGCCCTGCGGCGGACCACGACATAGGGGCAGAACCCGTAGTCGCGGGTCATATAGCGGCCGACACCATGGTGGGTGCCGTCCGTGGGGGCCGGGACCGGCCGGGTGGCCGAGACGTTGCCGTCCGGGGTGTGCAGGCCCGCGAAGAACTGCCGGTTCTCGTCGATGAAGTTGACCATCGAGTACGGCACCGCGGCGACGTCGGCGAGCCGGTCCGCGAAGGCGTCGAAGGCGGGCTCGGTGTGCTCCCCCAGGCCGAGCCGGCGCAGCCGCCGGACCCGGGCGGGGGCGTCCTTGTCCTCCGGAGTCAGCAGCAGCCGGCCGACCGGGCGCGGTGGGTCGTAGCTCATGGACGGACTCCGTGGTGGGGGCCGGGTGTCATATGCGGACTCCGTGGTCGGGAACGTGGGTCATGTGCTGTGCGGGCTCCGTCGCCGAGGGCGTACGTCAGTGCGTCACCTGTGGGCTCCATGGGTAGGGGCGTGCGCCGGCGCGTGGGCGAGGAGATGGCGCACCAGGGTGAGCAGGGTCTGCACTCCCGAACTGGAGATCCGGGCGTCGCAGCGCACGATGGGGATCGCGGGGTCGAGGTCGATGGCCGCCCGCACCTCGGCCGGGTCGTAGCGGAAGGCACCGTCGAACTCGTTGACGGCGACGATGAAGCCGAGACCACGCTGCTCGAAGAAGTCGACGGCCGCGAAGCAGTCCTCGAGGCGGCGGGTGTCGGCGAGGATCACCGCGCCGAGCGCGCCCTCGGACAGCTCGTCCCACATGAACCAGAACCGCTCCTGCCCGGGTGTGCCGAAGAGGTACAGCACATGTTCGGGGTCGAGGGTGATGCGGCCGAAGTCCATCGCCACCGTGGTCTCGACCTTGTTCTCGATGCCGTCGAGATTGTCGGTCGCGGCACTGACCGTGGTGAGCAGCTCCTCCGTGCTGAGCGGCGCGATCTCGCTCACCGCGCCCACTAAGGTCGTCTTGCCTACCCCGAATCCTCCCGCCACCAGGATCTTCAGCGCGGTGGGGAAGGGGTCAGAGCTGTCGTCGTAGTCCATCGAGCACTGCCTCCAGAAGAGACCGGTCAGTGGGGTTGTGGTGGAACTCGGGGGGTTTGGTGGTCAGCGCCCCGCAGTCGACGAGGTCGGACAGCAGCACCTTGGTGACCGCCGCCGGCAGCTTGAGCTGCGCGGCGATCTCCGCGACCGAGACGGGCGCCCGGCACAGTTCGAGCGCCTGGGTGTGCTCGGGGCCGAGGTAGCCGAGGGGCGTGGCTCCGGTGACCATGACCTGCGACAACAGGTCGAGCGCGGTGGTCGGACGGGTCCGGCCGTTGCTGACCGTGTAGGGACGCACCAGCCGCCCGGCCGCGTCGTCGAGCCAGGGCCCGTCGCCGGCCGCGGCCACCCTCAAGGCCTCATCGCCGTGGGGCCGACGGCGGCCTGCCTGGGCGCGGTCATCAGATACGGGCGGACGCTCTTGACGAGCATCGCCATCTCGTAGCCGAGCACCGCGGCGTCGGCCTCGCGTCCGGCGAGCACCGCGAGACAGGTGCCGGAGCCCGCGGTCGAGACGAACAGCAGGGTCGAGTCGAGTTCGACGACGACCTGCCGCACGTCGCCGCCGTCCCCGAAGCGGACGCCCGCGCTCCGGCCGAGCGAGTACAGGCCGGAGGCCAGGGCCGCCATGTGGTCGGCGCTGTCCGGGTCGAGGCCGTGGACGGACTTCACGAGCCCGTCGCACGACAGGAGTACCGCGCTGGTGGTGTGCGGCACGCGCTGCACGAGGCCGCTCATCAGCCAGTCGAGATCGGATGCATGGCCGGTCGGCACGTCGCTCGCCATGGTGGATCGACTCCTTGGGGTACGAAGGTCTGCGGGAGCGCAGGTGGGGGTGGGCGTGCTCGGGAGGCTGGTCATCCGGCCGGTGCGCTCCCGTCGTGCCGGGCCGTGAGGTCGTGTCCGGGCGTGGGGGTGGTGTCCCGCGTGCCCGGCGCCTCGGCCGGGGCGGGCGCATGTCCGGTGTGCGGGTCGACCATGTGTGCCGCGCCCAGGGGATCGTCGGCCGTTCGGACGGCGCCCAGGGGCGGAACGTCCAGGTGGCCTTCCAGGTGGGGCGAGCGTGGGGACGGCTGGTCGACGCGGATCACCTGCAGGGGTGGCAGCGCGTCCAGGTGCCCGGGGTCCGGGTGCGGCCGATCTGCGGGGAACTCCGTCTGCCGGGCCTCCGCCAGTCCGATCCCGCGCTGGAACGCCGCCATCAGCCCGGGGTCGTGACCGGCGACGTGCTCCGAGTCCTGGCGGGGCAGGGGTCCGTCGCGCAGTTGGGGCGCGATGTGCTCCTGGGCGCGTCGGCGGGGCAGTTGGGGCCTCGCCATGGTGCCCCGGACCACGCCGTTGCGCGGGGTGGGTGGCATCTCCGCGTTCTCCGCCAGGATGTGCCGGTCGTCGGGGCGGATGCCGGGCACGGCCTCCGCCGGATTGGGCCGCTCGGCGCGGGCCCCGCGCATCGGGAGCGGCGCCGGGCCGCCGCCGCCCGTACCGTCGTGCTGCGGCGCGGCGGGCTCCGCGTGCTCCCGGCGCGACTGCCGCGGCACGGGGGACGCCGCCGTACCCGCGGGCGGAAGCGGGACGGCCTGTCCGGTCGGTGGTCCCGCGGGCGGGAGCGCTCCGGCCGCCGTCTCGCGGGACCGCCCTTGGTTCCCCGGGGCGCCCGGCTCCGTGCCCAACAGCTCCTGCGGCACCACGAGTACGGCCTGGACACCGCCGTAGATGTTGCTCTGGAGCCGGACGTGGATGCCGTGTCGCCGAGCCAGTTGCGACACCACGAAGAGACCGATCCGGCCGTCCTGGAGAAGGCTCGCGACGTTCACCTGATCGGGGTCGGTGAGCAGCGCGTTCATCTTGTCCTGCTCGCCGGGGGGCATGCCCAGGCCCCGGTCCTCGACCTCGACCGCGAGCCCGGAGGTGACGAGGTTGACGCGCAGCAGCACTTGGGTGTGCGGGGCGGAGAACACCGTGGCGTTCTCGACCAGTTCGGCCAGCAGGTGGATGACGTCGGCAACGGCGTGTCCGCGCAGGGTGCCGTCGATCGGAGGCACCAGTTTGACCCGCGAGTACTGCTCGACCTCGGCGATCGCCGACCGCAGCACCTCGGTCATGGAGACGGGGTTGCTCCACTGGCGTCGGGAGACGGCGCCGCCGAGGACGGCGAGGTTCTCGGCGTGCCGCCGGATGCGGGTGGCGAGGTGGTCGACGTGGAAGAGGCCCTTGAGCAGGTCCGGGTCCTCGATCTCGTTCTCCAGCTCGTCGAGGATCGAGATCTCGCGGTGCACGAGGGACTGAAGCCGTCGCGCCAGGTTGACGAAGACCTCGACCTTCTGTTCGCTGCCGGCCCGGCTGGAGAGCTGTGCGGCCTGTACGACGGCGGTGACGGCGCCGTCGTGCGCCCGGGAGAGATCGGCGGCGAGCAGCTCGAAGTCGTCGGCGTCCGGGAGGGGCCGGCGGTTCGGCGCGCGGGGGGACGGGGTCTCGCCGCGGCGCAGGCCCTCGACGACGGCACGCAGGTCCGCCTCCGTACGGGCGCTGGTGCGGCGTATCGCGGCGAGGCGGTCCCGGACGGACCGGGCGGTCCGGTCGGCGGCCACGGCGGCGACGAGGATGCCCGCGAGGGCCACCCCGAGAGCGCCGGCGAGGACCGCCCAGAGAGCCGCGCCGGGGCGGGCGCCGGTGGAGCGCACGGTGAACAGGACGGCCGCGCACGCGCTGAGGGCCACCGCGGTGGGCGGCAGGACCGCCATCCGCAGCAGCTGGGGCCGGAGGGGGGTCTCGGGAGGCGAGGGGACGGCACGGGCGACCGGCCGTCCGTGCCGCCCGCCGTCACGGCGGTCTGCGCGGGCGGCCGGTGCGCGAAGGTGAGACATCAGCGTCCTCGTACTGGGCGTCGGGGGCACTCGGGCTCCCGCGGGTCTGCGCGACTCGGGCGTGCGCCATCGCGGTGCCGGTCGAGAGAGCCGAAAAAAACGGCCCTGCGTCGCCCGACGGCAACTGACAGTAGTCGGCAACGCGACAGGTGCGGTGGGCAGTTGACAAAGTCCCCCGGACAGCGTCCCGCTCTGGTATGAGGCCTCGCACGGCAGACCGATATCACCGTCGGACACCCGTTCCCTAGGGGCATCGTTCCGATCAGTGCTGGTCAGAAGTGGTCATGAAAAGACGACGAGGGCCGGGGAGCGCGACGCGCCCCGGCCCTCGCCGTAGATCGGAATGTCAGGAAATTCAGCCGGCCGGCACCGTCTCCGGCTCTCCGGTGTCCTCCGCGGCACCACCGCCGGCGTCACCCGACGTGTCGGGGCCCGCCCCGCCGGAAGCCGGCGCACCGGAAGCCGCCGTGACGGAGATCGGGGCATTGGCCTCGGCACTCGCGCCCACGGGCCAGCCACCCTCGGGCGGCACGGCCACCCCGCGCCACCAGGGCTCGGACGGAACGGTCTCGGCGGTGGGCTCGAAGGGCTCGCCGGGGTGCGGCAGCGCGACGCGCGCGCCGACCGCGTGCGCGGCCGCTATGGTCCCCTCGCCGGGCTCCACCCACGGGTGCGTCGCGAGGTTGAACGTGGCCCAGTGGATCGGCATCATCACACCGCCGGGCCGGCCGCCCTGGAGGTCCAGGTGGGCGCGCATGCCCTCCTCGGGCGTCATGTGGATCTCGGGCCAGAACTCGCTGTAGGCGCCGATCTGGATCATCGTGGCGTCGAACGGGCCGTGCTCGGCGCCGATGTCCTTGAAGCCCTCGAAATAGCCGGTGTCACCGCTGTGGTAGATCCGGTGCTCGTCGCCCGCCACCGCCCAGGAGGCCCACAGCGTGTGCTGGGTGTTGCGCAGGCCCCGGCCGCAGAAGTGCCGGGCGGGGGTGGCGGTGAGGGAGATGCCGCCGACCTTCGTGGACTCGTTCCAGTCCAGCTCACGCAGGCGGTCCGGGGAGACGCCCCAGTGCTCCAGGTGGGCGCCGACGCCGAGCGGCACCGCGAACACCGTGTCCGTGTCGGCGAGGGCCTTGATGGTGGGCAGGTCCAGGTGGTCGTAGTGGTCGTGCGAGATGACGACGACGTCGACCGGGCCCAGCGCGGCCAGCGGCAGCGGTACCGGGTGCAGCCGCTTGGGTCCGACGAAGTTGAAGGGAGAACAGCGCTCGCCCCAGACCGGGTCGAACAGCACACGGTGCCCGTCGATCTCCGCCAGCACGCTGGAGTGCCCCATCCAGGTGAGCCGCAGCCCGCTCGTCGCGGGCCTGGCGAGGTCGGCGAGCGTCGTGGGGTGCACCGGCACCGTGCCCGCGGGGGCGCGGCGGACGCGCTCCTCCTTGCGGAAGAAGACCTTCGCGAACTCGATCATGGAGCCGTCGGGGCGGGTCCGGGCACTCACCGGGTTCTGGAAGACCCCGTCCGCGAAATTCGGTGATCTGCGGATGCGCTCCAGGCGCTCACCGCCCGGGTCCGCGCCGAAGGCGGCGGGCTGCAGCGCGCGGAGCCCGGAGCTCAACGTACGGAAACCGGTCACGGTACCTCCAATGGAGTCGGTCAGGCCTCCCATTATGGTCGGCCCCTCGGGCGCCGGGACTCCGTCCTCGCGGGGTCACGGTGCGGTGTCCCCGGCACGCACACCGCGAGGACGGAGTCCCGGCGCCCGCACTGCCGGGCGCACGCGCCGGAGGGGCCCAGGGCCCGTATCTCGCAACCCCGCGGCCCCCTCTCTTCTTCCGCACCGGGGTACGGGATTTCGAGACGCGCGCACACGCCCTGCCCGACGCGGGGGAAGAACCGGCGCGCGAACCGGTACGGCCGGGGACGCGAACACCTCGGCCACCACCGGGGAGCCGCCCGCACCGGCACCCCCTCCCCTCGCTTCCGCGCACTCCCCCACCCCCCGCCACTGGTCCGTCCGGCGAATTGACACAGCCGGGCGACGTTCCGATACTGACCGACGATTCAGTAAAAGTTCCGGTGGAGGCGTTCGCGCCGGTCCGTGCGCGCCGGGAGGGACGAGGGACGCCCGACGTACTCACCGAAGCGGACCGTTCCCGAGCGGCGTCCCCTCCCGCCCGGGGGTCTGCCTGCACACTGAGTCGGTGCAGAAGTGGCCGGCGGGTCGCGATGCGATCGTCGCCGTGAGTACCGAGCCGGCCGGGAGTGGTCTCCGGTCGCCGCCGACCGCCCACGGACGGCGCGCCCGTCGACGGGCCGGCCCGCGCCCTCGCCGAGGTGCCGCGCACGCACGGACCCACCCTGATCACCGTCCACGAGGAGTACCCATGACCGCGCCTTCGACCGCGCCCCTGATCACACTCACCTGGACCGACCACGTCACCGGCCGCCCGGGCTTCCTCGTGGTCGACCGCCTGGTCCGGGGTGTCTCCAGCGGCGGGCTGCGGATGCGCGAGGGCTGCACCCTGGACGAGGTCGCCGGGCTGGCCCGGGGCATGACGATGAAGGAGGCCCTGCACTACAACCCCGAGGGCCGCTACATCCCGCTGGGCGGCGCCAAGGGCGGCATCGACTGCGACCCCCAGGACCCGGCGGCGTACGGCCTCCTGGTGCGCTATCTGCGCGCCATGCGCCCGTACATCGAGAGCTTCTGGACCACGGGCGAGGATCTCGGGCTCACCCAGGACCTGGTCGACCGGGCTGTCACGGAGGCGGGGCTCGTCTCGTCCATCCAGGCCGTGTACCCGCTGCTCGACGACGAGAAGAGCGCGCGGAGCCGTCTCGCGGACGCCTTCGCGGTCGAGGTGGACGGGATCGGGCTCGACGAACTGGTGGGCGGCTGCGGTGTCGCCGAGTCGGTGCTCGCGGCCCTGGACCGCGCCGGGGCCCCGTACCCGGGAACGCGCGTCGCCGTACAGGGCCTGGGCACCATGGGCGGAGCCACGGCGCGCTTCCTGGCGCGCGCCGGTCTCACCGTCGTGGCCGTCGCCGACATCAAGGGCACGATCGAGAACCCGGACGGACTCGACGTCGACACGCTGCTCGCGGCGAGAGACGCCTACGGGACGGTGGACCGCTCGGCGCTGCGCCCGGCCGACCGTGAACTTCCGGCCGACGCCTGGCTGTCGGCCGGCGCGGACGTCCTGGTGCCCGCGGCGGTCTCGTACGCGATCGACACCACGAACCAGGCCCGGATCACCGCCCGTTGGATCGTGGAGGCGGCCAACATGCCCGTCCTGCCCGAGGCGGAGGACCTGCTAGCCGCGCGCGGGGTCCTCGTGCTGCCGGACGTCGTCGTCAACTCCGGTACGAACGCCTGGTGGTGGTGGACCCTCTTCGGTGACATCGGCGCGGACGCGGACGAGGCGTTCGCGTACACCCGGCGCTCCATGCGCGCTCTGATCGACCGGATGCTGGCCCGCGCGGAGGCCGACGGGACGACGCCGCGGGCCGCCGCGCACGCCATCGTCGCCGACCGACTGCCGGTGATCGCGGAACGGTTCGGGTGGTACCGCTGACCCGGAACCGGGCCTCCGTGGCCGGGCTCCCGGGCTGAACTCCCGCGCCGGGTTTCCTGGCCGGACTCCCTCCGGGCTCCCGCCGAGACCCCGCGTGCTCCCGTCCAAGCCACTTACGCGCGGCCTGAGTTCCTGGTGTCCGGGGGGACAGGCCGTGTCCGGATCGGCCATCGGTTCGTCGTCCGACCCGGGCGAGGCACTAGGGTTGCCGCGTGGCAAGGGTGCGGTTGAGCGTGGCGGAGCGGCGTCAGGAGTTGCTGCGGGCCGCCATCGGACAGATCGAGGCACGGGGCGTGGCGGCGGTACGGATCGCCGACGTCGCCTCGTCGCTCGGCGTGAGCAACGCGTTGGTGCTGTATCACTTCTCCACCAAGGAGAAGCTGGTCGCGGCCGCGTTCACCCATGCCGCCGAGGACGACCTCGCCCATCTGCGCAAGCTGCTCGGGCGTCGTACGTCCGCGCTGCGACGGCTGCGCGCGGCCGTCCGCTGGTACGCGCCGACCGGCCAGGCCAAGGGCTGGCGGCTGTGGATCGAGGGCTGGGGCGCGGCCCTGCGCGAGCCCGCGCTGCGCGAGGTCACCCGTGATCTCGACACGCAGTGGAAGGCCGCGATCACCGAGGTCATCGCGGAGGGAGTGGCCGGCGGCGAGTTCCGGTGCCCGGATCCCGCGGGGGCCGCACTGCGGCTGACGGCGCTGCTCGACGGGCTGGCGGTGCAGATGACCGCCTATGCGGGCGCGGTGTCGCGGGCGCGGGCCCAGGAGTGGGTGGACGACGCGCTCGCACGGGAGTTGGGTCTCGACCGGGCGGCCCTCACGGCGGCGTTGCGCTGAGGCGCCCGCCCCGGCGCACCGCCGCCCGGGGCAGCCGCCCCCGCGGTCCCGCCCGTCGGCCGCCCGATGTGTCACCCCGCTCAGGCGACGGACCCGATGCGCAACTTGATGTCGTCCGGCGAGAGGCTGCCCTTGGCCGCCACGTGGTCGCCCGAGGACTCCCCACGCAGCCTTCGTCCGATCCACGGCACGAGGTACTCGCGTGCCCAGTGGATGTCGTCGCGCCGCACCTCCAGCGTGCCGCGGGGCGGCAGGGGAGGCCAGGGCTGGTCCGGGTCGGCGGGCACGTCGAGGCCGAGGACCTGGCCGGCTCGCAGCGCGACCCTGGTGTGGCCCTCCGGAGACAGGTGCAGGCGGTCGCCGTCCCAGGCGCGCCGGTCCTGGATCGTCTTGAGGGACCACAGGTCGAGGACGGGACAGCCGTAGCGGTCCGCGATGGCCCGTACATGCCCGTTGTACGTGGCGATCTTGCCGCGCAGGTGCTTCAGCACCGGGACGCCGCGGGTGTCGAAGCCGGTCGTCACCATGACGGAGCCGACGGCGGAGGTGAGGTCGGCGACCGCGCGCTCGAAGCGCTCCGCGACCTCGTCGGGGTCGGTGCCGGGCCGGATGATGTCGTTGCCGCCCGCGCAGAAGGAGACCAGGTCCGGGGCGAGTTCCTTGGCCCGCCGGAGCTGGTCGTCGATGACCTGGTCGAGCAGCTTCCCGCGCACGGCGAGGTTGGTGTAGGTGAAGTCGCCTTCCGGCTGCCGGTCCGCGAGCAGTACCGCGAAACGGTCCGCCCAACCGACGAAGGCTCCTTCGGGGCCGGGGTCGCCGACGCCTTCGGTGAAGCTGTCCCCCACCGCCACGTACGACCCGATCACCGCTCTGTTGTCACTCTTCGAATCGTCTGCCACATCGAGCCATGATTCACCTTGGGATGTGAGCTACGCGACCGTAGGAATGGGTTGACGGGTGGTGAGATAAGCCACTCATAAAGAATGGCCGAAATCCGGAATAGCGCTCTCTCAGGCGTGGTTGAACAGCCACCACGCCTGGAAGCCCGTGATCCGGAAAGGGCGCCGGCCGCGGCAGTGACGGGACGCCGAGGGCCGGACCCCGTGGAGCGTGGGGTCCGGCCCTCGGGACGTGTGGGGGCGTCAGGCGACGACGACACCGTGGGAGCGCAGGTACGCGACCGGGTCCACGTCCGAGCCGTAGACGGGGGTCGTGCGGATCTCGAAGTGCAGGTGCGGACCGGTGACGTTGCCGGTCGCGCCGGAGAGGCCGAGCTTCTGCCCCGCGGTCACGGTCTGCCCCGCCGAGACGGAGAGGGCGGACATGTGGGCGTACTGCGAGTACCGGCCGTCGGCGTGCTGGACGACGACCTGGTTGCCGTACGCGCCGCCCCAGCCGGCCGAGACGACGGTGCCCGCGGCGACGGACCGGATCGTGGTGCCGGTCGGGACCACGAAGTCCACACCGGTGTGGTAGCCGCTGGACCACATGCTGCCGGGCACCTTGTAGCCGGTGCCGATGGTGGCTCCCTCGACGGGCAGGGTGTACCCCGCGTCGGCGGTCTTGGCCGCGGTGGCCGCTTCGACGGCGGGCCGCGCGGCGCCGGCCGTGGCGCTCTGCCCCTCGATCGTGAGCTTCAGACCAGGACTGATGTGCGCCGGATCGCCGCCGACGACCGCGCGGTTGTCGGCGTAGAGCTTCTTCCAGCCGCCGCTGACGTGCTGCCGGTCGGCGATCTTCGCGAGCGTGTCACCGGCCTTCACGACATAGGTCTTCGCCGTGGACTTCTCCGCGGCGGTTCCGGCAGGCGCGGAGACCGTCGTGATCTTCTGCACGGCGGACGGGACGGCGGTCACCGGGGCCGCCGCATGGGCGCAGACGGCGCCCATCAGCGGCAGTGCGAGCGCGGCACCACCGGTGCCGACCACGGCGATCGAGCGGGGCAGACGCAGGAATTTGGGACGACGGTGCTTACCCTTCGCGGGCATGGCGCATTTCCTCTCCGGCGCCTGCGAGGTGAGCTGTCGGGTGCGGACTGGAGATGTCCGGCCGCGCGGCAGCGCGGCTGTACCCCTAGCCGTTCCGAAGACCGGAACAGGCGCGATACCTGTGGGTCCCCCGCTCCTGCCGTGTACGGGTGAGTGTGGATTCCGGGCGGCGGCAGGATTGGGCGTCCGTCCGGATTGAGGGCGAACGTAAGCGAGGGGGGAGGGCGTCGACAACTGTCCGCGATCCCCATACGCACCCCTTTCTTGATCGATGTCCTGATTGACCGTCACCCTCCGTGCGCGGGGACCCCTTCGACCCGGCGATCCGCCGGGCCGCGCGGGCATCCCGGGGGGAGAAGGTCGCAACGCATCGTCACGCATATGACGCTGCTCACGCACGTCACCCCATAAGGCCACATTCCAGGACGAGTTGCACTCAATGCATCATTTCCACCAAAACGGTCATATGCCACTGAATCGGATGACCGGTGCATCGAGATCCCCACACGGTCCCGCGGCCCGCCGCGCCGACCCCTCCGTCGTTCCGCGGCCGCGCGAGGACGAGGGTCGTGAGGTGCTCCGGCACGGACGTCATCAAGGCCGCCCACCTCGGAGGCAGCGCCCGTGGACGACTCATCGCCCAAGGTACCCATGTCGTATCGTCGGGAGGCGATTCCCGTCGGCGAGCAACGAGGAGCGGTGCCGACGGCCCTATGGGAGGAGCCCCCGTGACGCAGCAGGTCCCGTCGACCGAGCCGGAGCTGGCCGGAGTGCGCAACTTCCGAGACGTGGGCGGCCTGCCCACCGTGGACGGCCGGCGGGTACGGTCCGGGCGGCTGTTCCGCAGTGGCCACCTCGCGCACGCCACGAAGGAGGACGCCGCGTTCCTCTCCTCCCTCGGACTGCACACGATCTTCGACTTCCGCAACGCCTCGGACCAGAAACTGGAGGGACCGGACGTCGAGCTGCCCGGCGTACGGAACGTGAATCTTCCGCTGACCGACCCGGCCGACGGCAGCGAGTTCTGGAAGATGGTCCGTGACGGCGAGCTCGACCAGCTCCGTGCCCACCTCGGCGACGGCAGGGCGGCGGACCGGATGATCGGTTCGTACCGCACGATCATCACCGAACGCACGGCGGAGCACTCCCGGGTGCTGCACGCCCTGGCCGAGGACAGCGTGCCCGCGCTCATGCACTGCGCGGCGGGCAAGGACCGCGCGGGGCTGTCCATAGCGGTGACGCTGCTCGCCGTGGGCGTCGAGCACGACGCCATCGTCGCCGACTACCTGGAGTCGAACACGCGCCACCGCCGCTACAAGGTGCACCGCAACGGCACCTCGGACACGGCCCGCTCCCCCGAGGTCATGGAGCTGCTCAGCCCGCTGTTCGACGCGCGGGCCGAATATCTGACGGCGGCCTTCGAGACCATCGAGGAGACCTGGGGCGGCGTCGACGGCTATCTGGAGCAGGCCCTGCGTCTCACGCCCGAGCTGCGGGACCGGCTGCGCGACAGGCTCCTCGACTGACGTCCACGGGCCGCGCGGCTGTGCGCCGCGCGGCCGTCCGCCGGGCCTACTGGTTCTGCGCCCCCAGCGTGAACAGCAGGTAGATGAAGGCCGCGAAGAGGTGGCCGACGGCGACGTAGATGATCAGCCGCACCCACAGCGCACGGGGGAACTTGTCCTCCATGGACCGCCGGGGGCCGGGCTCCGTGGGTTCCGCGGGTTCCGTCATGACGTCTCTCCCAGGGTCGGGTGCGCCGTCGCCGGGCCGAGGCACAGCGCGGCGGCGGGGCTCTGCAGCAGGGTGTGTACGAAGAGGAGATCGGCCCCCGCCTGGTCGGCGGCGGCTATGCGGTGCGGGGTCAGCGAGTCGAAGTGCGCGCTGTCCCCGGGCGCGAGCACCTGCGTGGTGTCCCCGAGGCGCAGCCGCAGCCGCCCCTGGAGGACGTGGAGCCACTCCTCGCCGGGATGGACGCGCACGATGTCGCCCTGGGAGCCGTAGGGGACGTGCACCCGCAGTGCCTGCATCCCGCGGCCCGGGGAGCCGGCCTGCCAGTAGGTCCAGCCGCCCGCCGCGGTCGGCTCCATGTCGGCGGCCCGGACGATGGCGTCCCGTTCGGCGGCCCTCTCGCCCAGCAGCTCCGAGACCGTCGTACCGTAGATGCGGGCGAGAGCGAGCAGCATCGGCAGCGAGGGCTGGCGCTGCCCCGTCTCCAGCCGGGAGAGGTGGGCGGCCGAGAGCCCGGCGGTGCGGGCCGCGGCCTCCAGGGTCAGTGAGGCACGTCGGCGCAGCTCACGCAGGTGCGGCGCGACGACGGGCAGCAGGTCGGCTGTCCCGGTCTCGGGCGGCGTGTCCGCCGCCCCCGGCTCGATGGGGCTCATGCACTCCATTGAGCCGCACTATTGCCTCTCGGGCAAATTTCTTGCCTCAGAGGCAAAGAGATCATCGACGGGTCCGATCAAGGGGGCCTCCCGCCCCGCCCGCCCTCGCGCACCGCCTCTTACGGCGCCTCCGTCCGGTCCCGTCGGGCAGGCGGCGCCCACGGGACCGGACGGACCTGACCTAGCGGTTCGCCACCGCCTGCTTGACCAGCGTCTTCCCGAAGTCCCACATCAGCCCGCCGCCGCTGTGCGCGTCGTCCATCACGGCGACGAAGGCCTCCATGAACCGGTCCACGTCCCGCTCGCCGATGATCAGCGGCGGGATCAGTTTGATCACCTCCAGGTGGTCCCCGGAGACCTGGGTGAGGATGCGGTGCCGCTGCAGCAGCGGGACGACGACCATCTGCGCGAAGAGGCCCTTGCGCGCGGCCTGCAGCATGGTCCAGCGGCCGCGCAGCTTGAGCGACTTGGGCCGCCCGAACTCGATGCCGATCATCAGCCCCCGGCCGCGGACGTCACTGAGCAGCTCGTACGTGTCGACGAGCGCCGCGAGCCGGGTCTTCAGCCGCTCCCCGGTGGCCCGCGCGTTCGCGACGACCTGCTCGTTCTCCATCACCGAGAGCACGGCGAGCCCGGCCGCCATGGCCTGCGCGTTGGACCCGAAGCTCGCCGAGTGGACGAGGACCCGGTCCATCGACGAGTAGACCTTCTTGAAGATCCAGTCCTTGCCGAGGGTGGCGCCGACCGGCACATAGCCGCCGGAGAGCGCCTTCGCCACGCACACCAGGTCTGGTTCCACGCCGTCCTCGTGCTGGTAGGCGTAGAAGTCCCCGGTCCGCCCCAGGCCCGTCTGCACCTCGTCCGCGATGAGCAGCGCCTTGTGCCGGTGCAGCAGTTCCTGGGCGGCGCGCAGGTAGCCGGGCGGGGCCTCGTGCACGCCCTTGCCCTGGATGGGCTCGACGATGAGCCCGGCGACGTCGCCCCGCGCCAGCTCGCGGGCCAGCGCGTCGAGGTCGCCGAGCGGGACGGCCGTGTCGGGCAGCAGCGGGGCGAAGCCGTCGCGGAACCCGTCCTCGCCGTTCACGGACAGCGACCCGGTGGTCAGCCCGTGGAAGGCGTGGGAGCAGTAGAGGATCCTCGGCCTGCCGGTGGCGTACCGGGCGAACTTCAGGGCGGTCTCCACCGCCTCCGTACCGCTGTTGGCGAAGAACACCCGGTCCAGGTGCGGGCTGTGGGTGAGCAGCTTCTCCGCCAGCAGTCCGGGCAGGGGCTGGCAGTCGAAGCGGGTGAGGTCGGCGAGCGAGGCGTCCAGGACGTCGTGCAGCGCCTGGCGGACGACGGGGTGATGGCGGCCCAGGCCCATCACCCCGAACCCGGCGAGCATGTCCAGGTAGTCGTTGCCGTCCGCGTCCCAGAAGTGCGCGCCCTCGGCCCGCTCGTACACCTTGTCGAAGCCGATGGTGTGGAGCATGCGCGGGAGCTGGTGGTTCAGGTACTTGGTGTGCAGCTCGTAGCGCTCGGCCCCGCGCTCGGCCAGCAGCGCGCCGAGGTCGAACTCCCGTTTCCCGGAAGGGGTGGTCATTCCTATTTCTCCTTGGACGACTCGTCCTTGACTGCCAGGGCGGCCCCGATCCGCCCGGCGATCTCGACGGGCGTGAGCCCGATGTCGGCCAGCACCTCCGCGCGTTTCGCGTGCGCGAGGAACTGCTCCGGGATTCCGAACCTCCTTACGGGTACGTCCACTTCGGCGTCCCCCAGGGCCAGCGCGACCGCCGAGCCGACGCCGGCCGCCCGGCTGTTGTCCTCGACGACCGCCACGAGCCGGTGTTCGGCCGCGAGGCCGGGCAGGGCCGGGTCGACGGGTTTGACCCAGCGCGGGTCGACGACGGTGCAGCCGATGCCCCGGGCCTCCAGCAGTTCGGCGGCCTGGAGGCAGACCGGCGCCATGACGCCGACGGCCACCAGGAGCACCCGCGGGGTCGCCGCGGACCGGTGCAGGACGTCGAGGCCGCCCACCCGGTCGGTCGCCGGGACCGCCGGGCCCACCGACTCCTTCGGGAACCGGATGAGCGTCGGCGCGTCGTCGACGGCGACCGCCTCCCGCAACTGGGCGCGGAGTTGGTCGGCGTCGCGCGGCGCGGCGATCCTGAGGCCCGGCACGACCTGGAGGACGGACATGTCCCACATGCCGTTGTGCGAGGCGCCGTCGACGCCGGTGACACCGGCCCGGTCCAGGACGAAGGTGACGCCGCAGCGGTGCAGCGCGACGTCCATCAGGAGCTGGTCGAAGGCCCGGTTGAGGAAGGTGGCGTAGACGGCGACGACCGGGTGCAGGCCGCCCGTGGCGAGCCCCGCCGCGGAGACCGTGGCGTGCTGCTCGGCGATCCCGACGTCCCACACCCGGTCGGGGAACCGCTCGGCGAACCTGCCGAGTCCCACCGGGTGCAGCATCGCCGCCGTTATCGCCACGACGTCCTCGCGCTCCTCCCCGATCCGGGCGATCTCGTCGCCGAACACCGAGGTCCAGGAGGGCCCGCCCGAGGGCGCGAGCGGCTCGCAGGTCAGCGGGTCCATCACGCCCACCGTGTGGAAGCGGTCCTCCTCGTGGGCGAGCGCCGGTTCGTAGCCGCGGCCCTTCTCCGTCAGACAGTGGACCAGCACCGGCCCGTGGAAACGCTTCGCGCGCCGCAGCGCGGACTCCACGGCCCCGGTGTCGTGTCCGTCGATCGGACCGACGTACTTGAGTCCGAGGTCCTCGAACATGCCCTGCGGTGCGAAGGCGTCCTTGAAGCCCTTCTTGGCGCCGTGCAGGGACTCGTAGAGCGTGGGTCCGACGACGGGGGTGCGCAGCAGTACGTCCTTGCCCCAGGCCAGCACCCGCTCGTAGCTGTCCGTCGTCCGCAGGGTGGCGAGGTGGTTGGCGAGGCCGCCGATGGTCGGCGCGTACGAGCGTTCGTTGTCGTTGACGACGATGATCAGCGGTCGGTCCTTCGCGGCGGCGATGTTGTTCAGCGCCTCCCACGCCATCCCGCCGGTCAGCGCGCCGTCGCCGATGACCGCGACGACATGGCCCTTCTCCCCCTGCACCTGGCGGGCCTTGGCGAGGCCGTCCGCCCAGCCGAGCGCCGTGGAGGCGTGGCTGTTCTCGATGATGTCGTGCTCGGACTCCTCGCGCGAGGGGTAGCCGGACAGGCCCCCCTTGCCGCGCAGCTTGGAGAAGTCCTGACGTCCTGTCAGCAGCTTGTGCACATAGCTCTGGTGACCGGTGTCCCACAGGATGCGGTCGACGGGTGACTCGAAGACCCTGTGGAGTGCGATGGAGAGTTCCACCACCCCCAGATTGGGCCCGAGATGTCCACCGGTCCTGGCGACCGCGTGCACCAGGAACTCCCGGATCTCATCGGCCAGTTCACCGACCTCCGCCTCGGACAGCGCCTTCAGGTCGCGTGGTCCCCGGATGCTCTCCAGAATCGTCACGCTCGGGCCCCCTCTCGGTCCGTGCTGATCAACTCACGGTGACGGCCGGTTCCCCGGACCCGACGCCGTCGTTCTCCATCTGCTCGGCGATCTTCATCGCTTCCTCGATGAGGGTCTCCACGATCTTCGACTCGGGCACGGTCTTGATGACCTCGCCCTTGACGAAGATCTGCCCCTTGCCGTTGCCGGAGGCGACCCCCAGGTCCGCCTCCCGCGCCTCTCCGGGGCCGTTGACGACGCAGCCCATGACCGCGACGCGCAACGGGACCTCCATCCCCTCCAGACCGGCCGTGACCTCGTCGGCCAGCTTGTAGACGTCCACCTGGGCGCGCCCGCAGGACGGGCACGACACGATCTCCAGGCGCCGCTGACGCAGGCCCAGCGACTCCAGGATCTGGATACCGACCTTGCACTCCTCGGCGGGCGGCGCGCTCAGGGAGACCCGGATGGTGTCCCCGATGCCCTCGGCGAGCAACGCCCCGAAGGCGACGGCCGACTTGATGGTCCCCTGGAACGCCGGCCCGGCCTCCGTGACGCCCAGATGGAGCGGGTAGTCGCAGGCCGCCGCCAGTTGGCGGTAGGCGTTGACCATGACGACCGGGTCGTTGTGCTTCACCGAGATCTTGATGTCCCGGAACCCGTGCTCCTCGAAGAGGGACGCCTCCCACAGCGCCGACTCGACGAGTGCCTCCGGCGTCGCCCTGCCGTACTTCTGCAGCAGACGCCGGTCGAGCGAGCCCGCGTTGACGCCGATCCGGATGGGTGTGCCCGCCTGGGAGGCGGCGCGCGCGATCTCCTTCACCTTGTCGTCGAACTGCTTGATGTTGCCCGGGTTCACCCGCACCGCCGCGCAGCCCGCGTCGATGGCGGCGAAGACGTACTTCGGCTGGAAGTGGATGTCCGCGATCACCGGGATCTGCGACTTGCGGGCGATCGTCGCGAGGGCGTCCGCGTCGTCCTGCGTGGGACAGGCGACGCGGACGATCTGGCAGCCGGACGCGGTGAGTTCCGCGATCTGCTGCAGGGTGGCGCCGACGTCCGACGTACGCGTCGTCGTCATCGACTGCACGGAGACGGGTGCTCCTCCCCCGACCGCCACCGGTCCGACCTGGATCCGCCGTGACACACGGCGTTCCGCGATCGGTCGGACCGGCACCTCGGGGAGGCCCAAGGAAACGGCGGTCATGACGTCACCCGCGGCTTTCCGTAAAGGTCTCACGGGCGGCGCGCAGCGACTCCTTGAGGGAGCCCATGGTGGCGAGGACGGCGGTCGGCTCGTAGCCGCAGTGCGCCATGCAGTTGGCGCACCGGTCGTCCTTGCCGCGACCGTAGGAGTCCCAGTCGGTCTCCTCCAGGAGCTGCTTGTACGTCTGCACGTACCCGTCGCTCATCAGGTAGCAGGGCTTCTGCCAGCCGAAGAGCGAGTAGCTCGGGATCGCCCACGCGGTGCACGGGAAGTCGACCTTGCCCTCCAGGAAGTCCAGGAAGAGCGGGCTGTGGTTGAGCCGCCAGCGGCGCCGGTTGCCGCCCGCGAAGGCCTTCTTGAACAGTTCCCGGGTCTGCTGGACGCCGAGGAAGTGCTCCTGGTCGGGGGCCTTCTCGTAGGCGTAGGCGGGCGAGAGCATCATCTCGTCGACCTTCAGGTCGTCGTTGAGGTAGTTGAGGACCTCGATGATGGTCTGCGGGGTGTCGGTGTTGAAGAAGGTCGAGTTCGTGGTGACCCGGAAGCCACGGCGCTTGGCCTCCTTGATGGCTGCGACCGCCTCGTCGAAGACGCCTTCCTTGGCCACGGACTCGTCGTGCCGCTCACGCAGCCCGTCGATGTGCACGGCCCACGCGAAGTACGGTGAGGGCTTGAACTTGTCCATCTTCTTGCGCAGCAACATCGCGTTGGTGCACAGGAAGACGAACTTCTTCTTGGCCACCAACTGCCGCACGATCTCGTCGATCTGCGGGTGCATCAGCGGCTCGCCGCCCGCGATGGACACCATCGGGGCACCGGACTCCAGCACCGCGCCCACGGCCTGCGCCACGGGCATCCGCTGCTTGAGCACGCCCGCGGGGTGCTGGATCTTCCCGCATCCCTCGCACGCGAGATTGCACGCGAAGAGGGGTTCCAACTCGACAATCAGCGCGAACTTGTCCCGCTTCCTGAGCTTCTGTTCAAACAGGTACGCAGCGACCTTCATGGACTGCCGAAGTGGCATGGCCATCTGGCTCACCTCCGAGGGAGCAGCAAAGAACGGTGCCATTCAAAGAAAGCGGGAAGGATGGCACGAAGAACACGGAAAGCTGATATTCCACCGCGCACCGTGCCGATACGGACGAGTTCATGTTCTGGAGCGTCCACGACCACCCGGACGGCCGCAACCGGACGTGGACCCGCGCGGACGGCGCTGTGCAGCGTGGCCGCGGACTCCATGTCGACCGCGATGGCGCCGGTCGCGAACAGGTCCGACCGTTCGTGACCGCGGACGACGTGATCGGAGCCGGTGAGCGGCCCCGTATGGACGGTGCGCCCGGGCACGACGCGCACCAGCTCCTTGACCAGCAGCTCGGTGCCCACGCACGGAGTGCTGCCACGCGGATCCCGGGTCTCCTCGGCGACCACCAGGTCGCCGGGGTGCATGCCCGGGGCGAGCCCCGCGCAGAAGCCCGTGGCCAGGACCGCGGCCTCGCGCAGCGCCGGGTCTGCGAGGACCCGGCCGAGCGAGAGCTCCGCGGCCCTTGGCCCCATGCCCGTGCGCAGGACGGTGACGGGCCCGTCGGAACCGCTCCGGTCGGCGCTGCGCAGGGCGAGGTGCTCGATGGCGAGCGCACAGGCGATCAGCAGCGGGGCCGGTTCGGGCTTCGTACTCATCAACCCCCCTTGACCTCGGCGAACGGCTCGCCGTTGACATAGCGGCCGAGCGCGGTGAGCGGGAATACCTGCCGGTAGAGGTGGTAGTTGATCGAGAAGTCCCACGGGAACCCGGTGCCGGTGAAGTACGGCTCGTCCCAGGAGCCGTCGGGCAGCTGGGTCGCCGCGAGCCAGTCGACACCGCGCTCCACGGCCTTGGAGTCGCGCTCCCCGGCCGCGAGCAGCGCGAGCAGCGCCCACCCGGTCTGCGAGGCGGTCGAGGCGCCCCGGCCGCTCCATTCGGCGGCGTCGTCGTAGGAGCGCAGGTCCTCGCCCCAGCCGCCGTCCTCGTTCTGGACGGTCTCCAGCCAGCCGACCGCCCGGCGGATCGCCGGGTGCGAGGCGGGCAGGCCGGCGGCCACCAGCGCGGGCACCACCGACCCCGTGCCGTAGACGTAGTTGACGCCCCAGCGCCCGAACCAGGAGCCGTTCGGCTCCTGTTCGGCGAGCAGCCACTCGATGCCCCGGCGGGTACGCGGGTCGTGCGAGAGGCCCTCCACCGCGAGCATCTCCACCACGTGCGCGGTGACGTCCGCGGACGGCGGGTCGATCACCTCGCCGAAGTCGCAGAACGGCAGCCGGTTGGGGAAGGAGCTGGTGTTGTCGACGTCGAACGCGCCCCAGCCGCCGTCCTTGGACTGCATGCCGAGGTTCCAGCGCACCCCGCGCCCGATCGCCTTCTCGACGCGTTCCGGGTCGTGGTGACGCACCCGGCGCAGCGCGAGGACCACCTCGGCGGTGTCGTCGATGTCGGGGTAGTTGTCGTTGTGGAACTCGAACGCCCAGCCGCCCGGCGGGAGATGAGGCCTCTTCACCGACCAGTCGCCGGGTCTGACGATCTCCTCGCCGAGCATCCAGTCCACGGCCTTGACCAGCTGCGGATGGTCGGCGGGCAGGCCCGCGTCGGCCAGTGCGATGGTCGCCAGGCAGGTGTCCCAGACGGGCGACTGACAGGCCTCGATCATCCGGGCCCCGTCCTCGCGCCACACCGTGAAGCGGTCCAGGGACTCCAGCCCGGCACGCATCACCGGATGGTCGAGGTCGTAGCCCAGCAGGTGGAGCGCGATGACGGAGTACACCGCGGGCGGCTGGATGCCGCCCCAGCAGCCGTCGTTCTCCTGCCGTTCGATGATCCAGCGCGCCGCCGCGTTCATGGCGGCCCTGCGCAGCGGCCCCGGTGCGACCTTGCGGTACTGGTGCAGCGCCTTGTCCAGCCGCTGGAAAACGCCGTTCCAACTCGCCACGGGGGCCGTGGGCCTGACCGGATTGGGGTTGCCCGGGTCGGTGTGCAGCTCGTCCAGCGGGAACGGCGCGGGCCGCACCGGCCGCTTCGCCGAGACGATGGTGAGCGGCACGATCGTCTGCCGCGCCCAGCATCCGAAGTCGTAGATGTTGAGTGGCATCCACTTCGGGAAGTAGATGAGCTCCGGCGGGAGTTCGGGCAGGTCGTCCCACTTCCACCAGCCGAACAGGGCGAGCCAGATCCGGGTGAAGACGCGGGCCGAGACGATGCCGCCCCGCTCACGGACCCACGCGGCGGCCTTCGCCATGTGCGGCGCGTCGGGGGCGTCCCCGGCCAGCCGCAGGGCGACGTACGCCTCGACGGTGGCGGAGAGGTCGCCGGGGCCGTTGTAGAAAGTGGCCCAGGCGCCGTCCTCGCGCTGCTCGCCCCGGATGAACAGACCGGCGGCCTGGGCGGTCGTCTCGTCGAGGATTCCCAGGAACTGGCGCAGGAGCAGATCCTCGGCGTCCATCGTGACGTTCGTCTCGAGGTCGCCCTTCCACCAGCCCTCGGCGTCCTGCCGCGAGAGCAGGTAGCCGGTGGCACGCTGTATGGCGTGCTCGGCGACGTCTCGGGTCTCGACTGTCCCGGCCGCCACGGGAGTCGTCTCTGGCTGGATTTCGCTGGCCGCGGCAGCGCGGGGCGGCAGTGCCCCGGTGCTTCCGTCGGTCGTCGCTGTCATGGCTTCCCCTTCGTGCAGTGGTACGTCTCTGCTGTGGGTCCGCCGTCGGCCGGTGCGTCGCTCTCATGGGTTCCCCCGTTCTCGTACGAAACGGAGAACCTGGAGGGGAGACACCGGCCGGCGACTACGCGAGGTTTATTCGACCGATAGTGATCATCTCTTTCGTACGACGACGAAGTCGGCGAGCGCGACGAGCTGGGCCCGCACCTGGTCGGACATCTCGACGGCGTTCAGGGCCTCGATGGCGATGGTGTGCTGACGGCGTGCCTCCTGGGCGGTCCACTCGCGGCCGCCCGCCTCCTCGATGAGCGCGGCGCGGGCCGCGAACTCCTCCTCGGAGAAGTTCTCGAAGTCACTGGCCTTGGCGTCCTCGGCGAGCAGTTGGCCGAGCCGCTCCGAGGCGGGGCCGCCCGCGGCGAGCGCCGCCACGACCGGCAGGGACTTCTTGCGCTGGCGCAGATCGCTCCAGGTCTGCTTGCCGGTGGCCTCCGGGTCGCCCCAGATGCCGAGGAGGTCGTCGACGGCCTGGAAGGCCAGGCCGAGGTGGTAGCCGTACCTCTCCAGCGTGTCGGCGGTGCGGTCGTCCGCGCCGCCGAGGACCGCGCCGATCGAGCAGGCGCAGGCGAGCAGGGCGCCCGTCTTGTTGCCCTCCATCTCCAGGCACTCCTCGACGCTGACCCGGTCGCGGTGCTCGTAGGAGATGTCCTGTGCCTGGCCGTCGATGAGGGCGCGGGTGGCGGTGGTCAGACGGCGGGTGGCGCGGCCGGCCTCGGCGGTGCCGAGTTCGAGGAGGATCTCGTTGGCCAGCGCGAACAGGGCGTCGCCGACCAGGATCGCCTGGGCGGGGCCGTGCACCTTCCAGACGGTGTCGCGGTGGCGGCGCTGCTCGTCGCCGTCCATCAGGTCGTCGTGCAGCAGCGAGAAGTTGTGCACCAGCTCCACCGCGACCGCGCCGGGCACGCCGACCTCCGGGGCGGCGCCCGCGGCCTGCGCGGACAGGACGGCCAGCGCCGGGCGCACGGCCTTGCCCCCGTCGCCGTCCGCGGGGTTGCCCGCCGCGTCGATCCAGCCGAAGTGGTAGGCGGCGACGGTGTCCATGGGCGACGCCAGGCGGTCGACGGCCGCTTTCAGCACCGGTGTGGCCAGGGTCCGGCCGCGCTCGAGGAGCGCGGTCACGTCCACCGCGTCGGCAGCCGATTCGGCCGGGGGCACAGTGGGCACAGTCTCTCCTCTTGTTGCGGTACCGGGGGTGCGGGGGTCCACCGCGTGCTGCTCGACCCTCACCTGAGTCCACCTCGCGGTGAAGCGCCGGATCCCGCCGGTGTTCGGCCGGAGGCCCGGGGGGTGTCCCCCGGGAGGGTGCGGCCCGTGTCCTCGAACGCGAGGAGGTGATCGCGGGGCCGGCCCAGGGCGGCCAGTGCTGCTCCCGCCGCACCGACACCGCTGCGGACCGCGCTCTCCATGGTCGCGGGCCACCCGGTGGCGGTCCACGCGCCGGCCAGATACAGGCCGGGAGCGTTGGTACGGGCGCCGGGACGCAGCCGCCCGACGCCAGGGGCGGGGGCGAACGTCGCGGTGCGCTCCCGGGTCACGAAGAAGTCCTTCACCTCGGCGTCGCGGGCGGCGGGCAGCAGCCGCTCCAGCTCCGGCAGATAGCGCTCGCGCAGGACGGCGACGGGCTCGTCGATCTCGTGCTGCGCGGCCGACTGGGACAGGGCCAGATACTGCCCCTCCCGCAGTCCGGACGCCTCGGTGCGGTCGAAGACCCACTGCACCGGGGAACCGAGCGCCGCGAAGAACGGACGCGTGAGCACCTTGCGGTCGTAGACCACGTGGACGTTGAGGATCGGCGCGGTGCCGATCTCCAGGAGTCGCTCGGGGGCGTCCAGCGCGCCGGCGGGCAGCAGATCGTGCGCCTCGCGCTGAGGTACGGCGAGCACCACGGTGTCCGCGTCGAGTGTCTCGCCGGGAACCTGAACGCTCCAACGCCCGTTCTCGTTGAGGGAGATGGAGGTGACTCGTGTACGGACTTCGGTACGGACGCCCGCGGTGTCGAGCGCCTTGCGGGCCAGTGTGTCGTGCAGTTCGCCCAGCGGGACGCGCGCCCAGCCGATGTCGGCCGCGCCCGGGTCGGACAGCAGACCGGTCTTGAACACCATCGCGGCGAGCCCGAGCGACGAGTCGCCGGCCACCGCGTTGAGGGTGGCGACCCCCACCAGGTCCCACAGTGCCTCGACGGCGCGCTCCGACTGACCGTGCCCGGCGAGCCAGCTGCCGAAGTTCTGGTCGTCGAGCGCCGGATCGTCGAGGTCGAGCGCCTTGAGCGCCAGAGCGGCACGGCCGACCTTGGCGCGCTCGGTGAGCGACAGATGCTGATACGTCGCCAGGCTGCGCGCGAGATGCAGCGGCACCGGCAGCGCGGTGCGGCCGATTCTGCCGAGCCGTCGTCCCTCGGTGCCCTCCGCGTCGAGAACGGGCACGTCGAGACGATCCTGCACCGGCGCCAGCGAGGTCGCGTCGATGCGGTCGAGGAACCACCGGTAGGCGGTGCAGCAGCGCAGGAACACATGCTGGCCGTTGTCCACGGTGAGCTCGCCGCGCTGGAAGGAGAAGGCCAGCCCGCCCAGCCGCGGCCTGCCTTCGAGCAGCGTCACACGTACCCCGGCGTCGGCGAGCGAGAGCGCGGCGGTGATCCCGGCGAGCCCGCCACCGACCACCACGGCGGACGTCCCGGGGCCGGCCGCACCGGCGGGCGTCCCGGCGCGGTCCGAGCCCGGCGTCCCGACGCGGTCCGACCCGGCCGGACCGGCCGGGTCGGGCTCCCCCGGCTGCGTGGCCTCGCTCATCGTGCGTCCTCCCCCTTCGGCCCGCCGCGGTCTTCGAACGGTGTACGACCGGCCGTCGCAGTCAGGGACGCCGCGGACCACCGGAGGGTTGCGTGCCACTTTCCTCCGGTGGAGTCACCTTGGCCCAGATTGTCCATCAGGTGCGCCTCCTGACCGTGCGGCGGGACACATGCCGCGCGTCCAGGCCGGAGAGGCCGCGCACGGCGACGTACGCCTTCTCCCGGCCCGGCAGCGAGACACGGCCGCGCAGCACGGCCTCCGGCTCCCGCTCGATGCGGTCCAGCAGCCGCCGGTAGATGCCCGCCATGGCCGCGACACAGGCGCCGCTGCGCCGGTCCAGCATGGGCAGCAGCCGGTAGCCCTCCGCGAAGAGGGTGCGGGCCCGTCTCACCTCGAAGTGCACCAGGCCCGCGAAGTCGGAGCCCTCCGGCGGCGTCGGCCCGTTGAACCCGGCCGAGCAGCCGAACTTCGCGAGGTCGTCGGCGGGCAGATAGGTGCGCCCGTCCCCGGCGTCCTCACGTACGTCCCGCAGGATGTTGGTGAGCTGGAGCGCGAGCCCGAGCGTGTCGGCATACTCCGGCGCGCGTTCGGCGCCGCGCGCCCCCGGTTCCGTACCGAACACGCCGAGCGAGAGCCGCCCGATCGCCCCGGCCACGCACCGGCAGTACACCTTCAGGTCGTCCCAGGTCTCGTACGTCTCACCGCGTACGTCCATCAGGACGCCGTCGATGAGCTCGTCGAGGCCGCCGAGCGGCACCGGGAAGTACGCCGCGGTGTGACTGAGGGCGACCGCGACCGGGTCGGTGTCGTCCTCGTCGACCCGGCCCTCGCGGACCCGGGTGAGCAGCGCCCTGGTGTCCTGGAGGCGGGCCGCCTTCACATCCGGTGCCAGCGTGCCGTCGCCGATGTCGTCGACACGCCGTGAGAACGCGTAGAGCGCCGACATCGCACGACGCTTGGGCGTCGGGAGAAGTCGGATGCCGTACGCGAAATTACGCGCCTGCTGACCGGTCACTGCCTCGCAGTAGCTGTAAGCGGCGAGTACCGGTGCGGACACGTGTTGTTCCGACTCCACGGTCCGGATCACCCCTTTCCTCGCAGAGTCACTCCCACCTCGCGCAGCAACTGGAGCTTGCCGGGCTTGGGCGGGCCGGGAAGTACGTCGTATTCAGCGACGGCAATCGCACGGATTGCCGCCCTTCCCCCTGCCACGAACCCCGCGAGCAGCAGCTTCAGCCTGCCGTGGACGCTACCCACGAGGGGGGTGCCTTCATTCAGGAGGTGGAGCGCGCGTTCTGCTTCGTATGCAACCAGCGCGCGCACCGATGCGCCTGCCGTGGCCGTGGCGAGATCCGCCTCCTGGACATGGAAGCGCTTCATGTCCTCGGCGGGAAGGTAGATGCGGTCGCGGCCGAGGTCCTCGGCCACGTCCTGGAGGTGCTCGACGATCTGCAGCGCCGTGCACACCGCGTCGGAGCGGCGGACCCGCTCGGGCGTCGAGGTGCCGGTGACCGAGAGGACCAGGCGTCCCACCGGGTTGGCGGACAGCTCGCAGTAGGCCAGCAGATCGTCGTACGTCTCGTACCGCGTGACGAGCTGGTCCTGGCGGTTGGCCCCGATCAGGCCCAGAAAGGGCTCGGGGGTGAGGCCCGCGCGGCGGACCGTGGGCTGCAGGCGGCGCAGCAAGGGGTGGAGCGGAGTCGAATCGAACACTCGGTGGAGGTCCGTTTCGAGGGCGTCGAGGAGAACGACGCGGTCCTCGGCCTCCTCGGGCGACACGCCGAGCAGACGGGCGTCCGCGCCGCCGGGGGCGAGATCGCCGTCGCCGATGTCGTCGACGAGGCGGGCGAAGCCGTAGACCGCCATCAGGTCGTCGCGCCAGGCCCGGGGCAGGAAGAAGGGCGCGACGGGGAAGTTCTCGTCCGCGGCCTTGTCGAGGGTGCCGCGCTCCGGATCTCCGGTGCGGGCCGTCCCGGCTTCGGTCACCGCTCGCCGCCCGGCGCGGGGACGGCACACGCATCGCGGAGCTGGAGAGTTTCCGTAGCCATTGCCGTCACATCTCCCGTTCTACACTGCCGACCCAATACTGCCCATTTCGGACACGCCGCCCGGAGGTCCGCGCAGCGCGCGGGTACCGGGCGTCGCGCAATATCGCCCCACTTGCCGCGATTCAGCACCGGTACAGCTTACGTTGTACAACGCTGCACGGTCCGTCGGGGTGTCCTGCACATCACAACAACACACCGATTGGCGTCAAGATTCCTACGGACAGCAGGAGTTGGCTTTCCCTTTGCAGACGCGGGGCCCCGCCGAACCGTTCCGGCGGGGCCCTGGGCGAGACGGGCTATTTGCCCGTGAACTTCTCGTACTCCTTGAGGACCTCTTCGGTCGGCCCGTCCATCCGCAGCTCACCGCGTTCCAGCCAGAGCACGCGGTCGCAGGTGTCGCGGATCGAATTGTTGTTGTGACTGACCAGGAAGACCGTGCCCGCGCTCTTGCGCAGCTCGCGGATCCGCTGCTCGGAGCGCTTCTGGAAGGAGCGGTCGCCGGTGGCCAGGGCCTCGTCGATCATCAGCACGTCGTGGTCCTTGGCGGCCGCGATGGAGAAGCGCAGCCGCGCCGCCATGCCCGAGGAGTACGTCCGCATCGGCAGCGTGATGAAGTCGCCCTTCTCGTTGATGCCCGAGAAGTCGACGATCTCCTGGTAGCGCTCCCTGATCTGCTCGCGGGACATGCCCATCGCGAGCCCGCCCAGAATGACGTTCCGCTCGCCCGTCAGGTCGTTCATCAGGGCCGCGTTCACGCCGAGCAGGGAGGGCTGGCCGTCGGTGTAGACCCTGCCCTTCTCGGCGGGCAGCAGTCCGGCGATGGCCCGGAGAAGGGTGGACTTGCCGGAGCCGTTGGAGCCGATCAGACCGATGGCCTCACCGCGGTAGGCGGTGAAGGAGACGCCCCGGACGGCGTGCACCTTGCGCACGCCCCGTTCCTCGCCGCGCTTGAGGATGCGGCTGAGCGCGGAGGTGGCGCTGCCCTTGCCGGTCTTGGCGCCGTTCACGCGGTAGACGATGTGCAGCTCGTCCGCGATGACGGTGGGGATGTGGGACGCCTGGTCAGCCACGGCCGTACCTCTCTTCCGCCTTCCAGAAGTACACGAATCCGCCCGCGCCCACGAGCACGGCCCAGAAGATCGCGATCGCCCACACGTGCGGCGGCAGGTGGGAGGCGCCGTAGCCGTCGATGAGCGCGTAGCGCATCAGGTCCATGTAGATCGCGGCCGGGTTCACCTGGAGCGCACGGATGACCCACTCCGGGCGGCCGGCGAGCAGGTTGCTGATGGAGAACATCACACCCGAGCTGTACATCCAGGTGCGCAGTATGAACGGCATCAGCTGGGCGAGGTCCGGGGTCTTCGCGCCCAGCCTGGCCACGATGAGCGACAGGCCGGTGTTGAAGAGGAACTGCAGCGCCAGCACCGGCACGATCAGCAGCCAGGACAGACCCGGGTAGCTGCCGAACGCGACCACGACGACGAACAGCACGAGCATCGAGAACAGCAGCTGCTGAAGCTGCTGGAGCGCGAAGGAGATGGGCAGCGAGGCGCGCGGGAAGTGCAGCGCGCGCACCAGCCCTAGGTTGCCCGAGATCGCCCGGACCCCGGCCATGATCGAGTTCTGTGTGAAGGTGAAGACGAAGACGCCGGTCACGAGGAACGGGATGTACGTGTCGTGCGACATGCCCCGGCTGGCCTTCAGGATCAGACCGAAGATGAAGTAGTACACGGCGGCGTTCAGCAGTGGCGTCGCCACCTGCCACAGCTGGCCGAGTTTGGCCTGGCTGTACTGGGCGGTGAGTTTCGCCTGCGAGAAGGCGAGGATGAAGTGCCGCCGCCCCCACAGCTGACGCACGTACTCGACGAGGCCGGGCCGGGCACCGCTGACCGCGAGTCCGTACTTTCCGGCCAGCTCGGCGGCGGAGAGCCCGTCATCGGGCGACGGTCGGTCGCTCACCGCGACCGCTCCGTCCTGCGTTGTGTCACTCACAAGGGGAAACTTTCGTCTTCGGATGCGCACGGCCGGGTGGGGCAGGGCCATGGGCACGGGACCGGGGCCGGGGCCGGGGCCACGCGCTCACAGGAACGAGCTTGTCAGATGACGGGAGGCCGGCCCAGTCTGGTCAGGCGCCACACCGTACGCCACTTCATCGGACGCCTCCGTCCGCACGGGCTGGTCCAGCCCTCCTTGAAACCGCCGAACCAGGCCTTCAGCGCGGGTCCGGAGGGGCGGCGGGCCAGCGTCAGGAGCATCCAGACGCCCAGATAGACGGGCACGAGCGGTGCGGGAAGGTTCCGGCGGGCGAGCCAGACGCGGTTGCGGGCCACCATGCGGTGGTAGACCGCGTGCCGCGAAGGCGCCGTCGTCGGGTGGCACAGCACCATGTCGGACCGGTAGTCGATCATCCAGCCCGCGTCGAGGGCCCGCCATGCCAGGTCGGTCTCCTCGTGGGCGTAGAAGAACTCGTCCGGAAGTCCTCCGACCTGGCCGAAGACCTTCGTACGGACCGCGTTGGCGCCGCCGAGGAAGGTGGTGACGCGGGAGGAGCGCATCGGGTCCGAGGCGCGCAGCCGCGGCACGTGGCGGCGCTGGGTCTCGCCGGTCTCCGGGTCGGCGATACGGAAGCTGATGATGCCGAGCGCCGGGTCGGCGGCGAAGGCGCGGCGGCACAGCTCGGCGGTGTCGTGGGTGGCGAGGAGCCCGTCGTCGTCGAGGAAGAGCAGGATGTCGACGTCGGCGCCGCCGGGCCCGAAGGCCTCGATGCCGACGTTGCGGCCGCCGGGTATGCCGAGGTTCTCGGGCAGCTCGACGGTGCGTATGCCCTCCGGGACGTCCGGGACGGGCGAGCCGTTGCCGACCACGACCACCTCGACCCGCTCCCCGTCCTGCTTGGCCACGGAGTCCAGCAGGGCCCGGAGCTCGTCGGGGCGGTTGCCCATGGTGATGATGACCGCGCCGACCCTCATCGCGGCACTCACTTCAGCCTGCTGGAGGCGAGGATGGACACGAGGTGCAGCAGGGTCTGCACGAGCGCGATGCCCGCGAGTACGGCGGTGCCGAGCCGGGTGAAGAACAGGTCCCCCCTGACCTGGTCGGCGATCGCCAGGACCAGGATCAGCAGGGTCGCCTCGATGCCGAGGATCAGCCGGTGGAACTTGAGCGCGCCGGCGGCCCGGCGTGCGAAGGCCATGCCGGACGAGCGGGGCTCGGACGCGGCCTCCTTGACCGGCGGCAGTCCGCCCTGGTGGCGGGCCACGCCGACGAGGTCGGTCTCGGCCTTGATCAGGATCGCGCCGAGGGCCGCCAGCGTGCCGAGGAAGGCCCACAGCCAGTCGACGCGGCCGCCGCCCCACAGGTCGGCGGCGCGCAGCCCGAGGCCGACGAGGACGGCCGCGTCGGTCAGAT
Organism: Streptomyces sp. RPA4-2; assembly: GCF_012273515.2. Classification (NCBI taxonomy): domain Bacteria; kingdom Bacillati; phylum Actinomycetota; class Actinomycetes; order Kitasatosporales; family Streptomycetaceae; genus Streptomyces; species Streptomyces sp. RPA4-2. The sequence continues at coordinate 7,576,896 of NZ_CP050975.2, read as the reverse complement.
AGGCGCCGACGCGGTCCAGGTAGACCCCGCCGAGCGAGTACTGCTTCTTCCAGCGCGCGATCTCGCCGTCGACGCAGTCCAGCAGCAGGTACAGCTGGACCGCGACCACGCCGAGCACCGCGCCCGCGATCCCCGGCACCAGCAGGGCCGGGGCCGCGAGCACGCCGCAGACGGTCATCAGGTACGTGAGCTGGTTGGGCGTGATCCTGGTGTTCACCAGGTAACGGTCGCAGCGCAGCGAGATCTCTCGCATGTACAGGCGTCCCGCCCAGTGCTCACCGCTGCGCCGGTCCTTCACCCCTGCGGGATGAACGACGGGGCGGAGTTCAGCTACTGATGGCCTTGGCATAGTCGGAGTAGATGTCCTTGATCTGGTGGGTTTTCAGGTCGAGGTGTTCGAGGATCGTGTAGCGGCCTGGCCGGGTCTGCGGGGCGAACTCCACGACCTGGACGAACTCGTCCACCGTGAAGCCGATCTCCTCGGGCAGCACCGGCAGCCCGTGGCGGTGCAGCACCTCGGCCATGTACACCGACTCCTCGTGCGCCCCCCGCAGGTACATCGCGAAGGCCGCCCCCATGCCGCACTGCTCGCCGTGGCTCGCGGCGCGCTTGGGGAAGAGGAGGTCGAAGGCGTGGTTGATCTCGTGGCAGGCGCCCGACGAGGGGCGTGAGTCGCCCGAGACCGACATGGCGATCCCGCTGAGGACCAGGGCCTCGGCGAGCACCTGGAGGAAGTCGTTGTCCCCGATGCCGCCGGGGTGGCGCAGCACGGCCTCGCCGGCCTGCCGTGCCATCGCGGCGGCCAGGCCGTCGATCTTCTCGCCGTTGACACGGTGGGCCAGCTCCCAGTCCGCGATCGCGGAGATGTTGGAGACGGCGTCGCCGATGCCGGCCCGGACGAAGCGCACGGGGGCCTCGCGGATCACGTCGAGGTCGATGACCACCGCGATCGGGTTCGGCACCCCGTAGGACCCGCGGCCCGCGTCGTTGTCGAGCGTCGCGACCGGGGAGCACAGGCCGTCGTGGGCGAGGTTCGTCGGCACGGCGACCAGGGGCAGGCCGACCCGCGCGGCGGCGAACTTCGCACAGTCGATGATCTTGCCGCCGCCCAGACCCACGACCGCGTCGTAGTGGCCCGCTCTCATGTCGCCGGCCAGCCGGATCGCGTCGTCGAGGGTGCCGCCGCCGACCTCGTACCAGGTGGCGCCGGGCAGGGCCGGGGCGAGCCGCTCGCGCAGCCCGGCTCCCGAGCCGCCGCTGACCGCGACGGCCAGCTTGCCCGAGTGGGAGATCCGCTCGTCGGAGAGGACGCTCGCCAGGTCGTCCAGGGCACCCGGGCGGATGTCGACGACGACCGGCGAGGGGATGAGCCTCGTCAGTACTGGCACGCGATCTCACGTCCCTTGGCGAGGTCTTCGTGGTTGTCGATCTCGACCCACTTGACGTCGCCGATCGGTGCCACGTCGATCCGGAAGCCGCGGTTGACGAGCTCCTGGTAGCCGTGCTCGTAGAACTGCTGCGGGTCCGTCTCCCACACCGTCTTCAGTGCGTCCGCGAGGTCGGCCGCGGCCTCGCCCTCGATGAGGGTGACGCCGATGTACTCGCCGGAGGCCTCGGAGGGCTCCATGAGCTTGGTGATCTTCCGGACGCCCTTGTCGGGGTCCACGACGACCTTCATCTCCTCGTCGGCGAGCTTCTTGACCGTGTCGAGGGCGAGGATGATCCGCTTGCCGTCGCCGCGGGCGGCGAGCAGCGTCCGCTCGACGGAGACCGGGTGCACGGTGTCGCCGTTGGCGAGGATCACACCGTCCGTGAGGGCGTCACGGCCGCACCACAGGGAGTAGGCGTTGTTCCACTCCTCGGCCTTGTCGTTGTCGATGAGGGTGATCCTGAGGCCGTACTTCTCCTCCAGGGCCGCCTTGCGGTCGTAGACGGCTTCCTTGCGGTAGCCGACGATGATGCCGACCTCGGTCAGACCGATCTCGGCGAAGTTGCCGAGGGTCAGGTCCAGGACCGTGATGCTGTCCTCTATGCCCGCGGGACCAACCGGCACGAGAGCCTTGGGGAGGCTGTCGGTGTAGGGGCGCAGACGCCGTCCGGCGCCGGCCGCCAGCACGAGGCCGATCATGCGGGTTCTCCTTCATCGTGTACGGCGGGCGCCCCGGAGGACGCCCAGAAGCGGATGCTCTCGAAGAGCACCAGCACGGCCACGGCCACGGCGAGCGCCGTGAGCGCGACCTCGAACTGTGCGGCGGTGAGCACCGCGGCCAGGACGGTGACCAGCAGCGTCCTGCCTTCGTGCCCCCCGGTCGCCCGCACCAGCCAGCGCGGCGGCGCGCCCGCGTTGCCGCGGATGCGGTACACCGTGTCGTAGTGATGGTAGGCGACCGCGGCCACCAGGCCGAAAGCCGCGGGAAGCACTCCGTTCACGTCGGCTTTGGCCGCGAGTACCAGAACGGTGAGGTACTCGGCAGCACGGAAGACCGGCGGGACCAGCCAGTCGAGGGCGCCCTTGAGGGGGCGGACGACGGCTATGGCGGACATGAGCGTGTAGACGACGGCGAACACGACGGTCTGCCAGCCGGAGCCCCACAGCACGGCCGAGGCGACCACGAGGAAGCCGCCGATGAGGGCGCTGACGGGCGCCGTGTGCCGGACGGTGCCGCGTGCGAGGCGGACCAGCAGTTCGACGAGCGGTCCGCTGTCCGCGAGGTCGGCCAGCGCCTGCGCCGCCCGGTCCGTGCGCCGGGCCTTGCGGGTCAGCGAGCGCAGTACCCGGCCCGCCGTGGTGTACGTCGCCGCGAAGGCGCAGCCGGCGAGCAGCGCGTAGAAGGTGATCCGGGGTGTGGTCAGCGCCGTGAGAACGGCGATCATCGCCCATCGTTCGCCGATGGGCAGGACTATCATCCGGCGCACCCAGACCGTCCAGCCGACGCTGTCGAGCTTGCCGGAGAGGGCCGCGGTGGGGCTGGTGTTGGCGGTGGCGTCGTGGTTCGCCTCGTTGAAGGAGAAGTCGACGACGTGCCGGCAGGTCTGCAGGATCATCGCGCCCAGGGCGAGGGCCCACACGTCGTCGCCGCCGCGGGCCGCGCCGAGGGCGAGGCCGGCGTAGTAGGCGTACTCCTTCGCACGGTCGAAGGTCGCGTCCAGCCAGGCGCCGAGCGTCGAGTACTGCAGGGAGTAGCGGGCCAGCTGCCCGTCGGTGCAGTCCAGGACGAAGGAGAACAGCAGCAGCAGGCCGGCCGCGACGAACCCGGCGCGGGTGCCGGTGGCGGCGCAGCCCGCGGCGATCAGCGCGGTCAGCAGTGAGGCGGTGGTGACCTGGTTCGGGGTGAGGCCGCGGCGGGCGCACCAGCGGGCGAGGTAGCGGGAGTACGGGCTGATGCAGTACGTGGTGAAGAAGCCGTCGCGGGCCTTCACGGCGCTGCGCAGCCGGATGGCCTCGTCGTCCACGGCGGAGACGGCCTGCCGGATCTCGTTGCGCTCCTGCGGGTCGGTGGGGACGGCGGCCACCAGCGAGCCCAGTTCGGGGCGGTACACGGCGACGCCGTCCGCGTCGAGGGCCGCGGTGAGGCGCCCCGCGAGGTTGTCGGTCGCGACGGCCACGCCGCCGGACGCGGAGCTCTCGCGGGCCATGGCGCGGGTCAGCGCCCGGCGGGCCTCGGGCTGCACGGAGACGGCGCCGGGCACCGCTGAGGCCGGGAACCGGGGGTCCGTGAGGCCGAGGCGCAGGGCGTGCGGGTGTCCGACGAAGCGGGCGTCGACGACGGCGACCCGTTCACCTGCCGGTACGGCGGCCAGCAGGGTCTCGGCGTCAGCGGCTTCGGCGGCGGACCGCACGTCGAACCCGAGCGACCGCAGATCGCCCTCGAGCGACGATCCGGGGACCGGCTGGCCGGTGAGGATGGCGGTCGACAGCGAACTCACTCCCTGGGTGCCGGGCGGCCTCGCGCCGGCATGTGCGTGGTGGGACGGCCCGGGTCCGGGCCCTTTCCTGGTCCTCCCGTCGTCCGCCCCGGGGGGCGGGCGGAGGGCGCGGACAGCGCCTGCGGCCGCTGGGCGGCATGTCGGCAGAGGCTATCGGATGATGGGAAGCGGGTGTTCACCACCCGTTCACGGTCCGATCAACCTGGTCTGCGTGACCGTCTCCGCCGCGATCATCATCGGTGATCCGGGGTCCGCGCGACAAACCGCGGCCCCAGACCCGACCATTGGCGGCATTGCGTACGAGAACCGGCGCACCGGTGCGGAACACGGGCAGGACGGGCGCGGTACCGGGCCCGGCATAGGGTGGTCGTCCATGACATGGCTGATCACCGGCGGGGCCGGATACATCGGGGCACACGTGGCGCGGGCGATGGCGGAGGCCGGGGAGCGCGTCGTCGCTCTCGACGACCTCTCGTCCGGGGTGGCCCAGCGTCTCCCGGAGGGCATCCCGCTGGTACAGGGATCGTCCCTGGACGGGGACCTGCTCAAGCGGGTCCTGTCGGAGCACGCGGTGACGGGTGTGGTGCATCTCGCGGCGCGCAAGCAGGTCGGTGAGTCCGTGGAGCAGCCCACGCGCTACTACCAGGAGAACGTGGGCGGTCTCGCGACGCTGCTGGAGGCGGTGGCCGGGGCGGGCGTGCGGAGGTTCCTCTTCTCCTCGTCCGCGGCCGTCTACGGCAATCCGGACGTGGACCTCATCACGGAGGACACCCCGTGCGCGCCGATGAGTCCGTACGGCGAGACGAAACTGGCCGGGGAGTGGCTGGTGCGGGCGGCGGGCCGGGCGCACGGTATCGCGACGGTGTGCCTGCGCTACTTCAACGTGGCGGGCGCGGTCTCGCCGGAGCTCGCCGACACCGGGGTGTTCAACGTGATCCCGATGGTCTTCGACCGCCTCACCCGCGGCGAGGCCCCGCGGATCTTCGGTGGCGACTATCCGACACCGGACGGCACCGGCGTCCGGGACTACATCCACGTCGCCGACCTCGCCGAGGCGCATCTCGCGGCGGCCCGCCGGCTGGCGGGTGACGCGACGGGCGATCTCACCGTGAACATCGGGCGGGGCGAGGGCGTCTCGGTACGTGAGCTGCTCACGCTCGTCGCGGAGGTCAGCGGTGACGCCCGGGAGCCGGTCGTCGAGCCGCGCCGTCCCGGTGACGCCCCGCGCGCGGTCGCCTCGGCCGCGCTGGCCGCCCGGGAGCTGGACTGGCGCGCGCGGCGCGGGGTGCGCGAGATGGTCGCCTCGGCGTGGGACGGATGGCGCCTTCATCACCCCCCGACACAGGATTAACGATCTTCACCTGCTCTGACCTGCGTCCCGTTTACGCAGGTCAGAGCAGATGACAACGGTGTTCAGTGCAGCCTTGGCCCGATACCCCCACCCGTAGTTCACTGTTGCTTCCGGGCAGCGGAGGGGGGCGGCTTCCATGGGGGCTGGACACGACCACGGGCACGCGCACGACGGGCCCACGACCGGCACGGCGGCAGCCGCGTACCGCGGGCGACTGCGGGTGGCGGTGTCGATCACGCTGGCCGTGACGGCGGTCGAGATCACCGGCGGTGTCCTGGCCGACTCGCTCGCGCTCGTCGCGGACGCGGCCCACATGGCGACGGACGCGCTGGGCCTGGGCATGGCGCTGCTCGCGATCCACTTCGCCAACCGCCCGGCCGGCGCGAACCGCACCTTCGGCTACGCGCGGGCCGAGATCCTCGCCGCGCTCGCCAACTGTCTGCTGCTGCTCGGTGTCGGGGGCTACGTCCTGTACGAGGCGGTCCAGCGCTTCGTGACGCCCGCCGCGACCGCGGGCGGCCCGGCCGTCGTCCTCGGCCTGGTCGGCCTGACCGCGAACTCGGTCTCGCTCGCGCTGCTGATGCGCGGCCGCCGGGACAGTCTGAACGTGCGCGGCGCCTTCCTGGAGGTGGCGGCGGACGCGCTGGGTTCCGTGGCCGTCGCCGTCTCCGCGGCGGTGATCATGGCCACCGGCTGGCAGGCCGCCGACCCGATCGCCTCGATCCTCATCGGCGTCATGATCGTCCCGCGCACCTGCAAGCTGCTGCGGGAGACGCTGAACGTGCTCCTGGAGGCGGCGCCCCAGCATGTCGACATGGCGGAGGTGCGCGCCCACATCGCCGCGCTGCCCGGCGTCGAGGACGTCCACGACCTGCACGCCTGGACCATCACTTCCGGTATGCCGGTCCTCTCCGCCCATGTGGTCGTCGCCACGGAGGTGCTGGACGCCGGCCGGCACGAGAAGGTGCTCCTCGAGCTCCGGGGCTGCCTGGGCCACCACTTCGACCTGGAGCACTGCACCTTCCAGCTGGAGCCGAGCGGACACGCACGGCACGAGGCGAGGCTCTGTCACTGAGCGGGTGCGCGGGCCGGGGGACGGTCCGTCTCCGGCCGGTCGGGCGGGCCGGGAAACAGAGCTGCGGGGCCGTGCGGGCCGGTGCTAGCGTGGCCGGGGTTCGAGGAGGAGGTGGGTCGATGACCGTCACGTTCGACGCCGCCGTGCGCGGCGACAGATGTGTCCCCGTCCTCCGGGTCCACGGCTGACCGACGCCGTACGGCGATGCGGCGCCCCGGGCCCCGCATCCGAAGGCTGCTCATGCCGTCCGACCACGACGCCTCCCGCGAGGCCTTCTTCGCCCTGCACCACGGACTGCCCCGGCAGGGCCCCGGCTCCGACGCCACCACCCGGCACCTGCTCTCGCTCGCCGGTCCGCTGCCCGAGCGCCCGCGCGTGCTCGACCTGGGCTGCGGGCCCGGCCGGTCCGCGCTGCTGCTCGCCGCCGAGGCCGGGGCGCGGGTGACCGCCGTCGACCTGCACGAACCGTTCCTCGACGAACTGCGGAGGGCCGCCGAGGCCCGCTCCCTCTCCGCGTCCGTCAACGCCGTGCGCGCGGACATGGGTGAACTCCCCTGCCCGGACGGCTCGTTCGATCTCCTCTGGGCCGAGGGCTCGGCCTACCTGATCGGCTTCGACACCGCCCTGCGCGGCTGGCGGCGGCTGCTCGCCCCCGGTGGCACGCTGGTGCTCACGCACTGCTCCTGGACGGTCGGGACGCCGTCCGGCCGGGCCCGCGCCTTCTGGGCGGACCTGCTGCGCACGACCGCGGAGGACACCCGGGCCGCACGCGACGCCGGGTACCGGGTGCTGGGCACGGTGCTCCTGCCGGACTCCGACTGGGACGAGTACTACGGGCCGCTCGCCGCCCACGCGGACGCGGCCGACCTCGACCGGCCCGGCATGGCCGAGGCCGTCGCGGACACCCGGGCGGAGATCGCCCTGCGCCGCGCGCACGGAGGGGAGTACGGCTACGTCGGCCATGTCCTGCGTCCGGTGGCCGACGGCGCCTGACCCCGAACCGGCGTCGACGGCACCCGACCGCCTCGACGCCCGAAGCGGTCCGGCCGGCGTCGAAGCGGCCTCCGTCGGCGCACGGCCCGTCCGGTCCGGCCGCGGACCGCGTCGGCGTCCGCTCCCGTCACCGTACGGCCCAACCGCGCGAGGCGCCGCGCCCGCTCCTGGCCACGGCGTCCGGCCCGGCTCCGAAGTACCTCGACGGGGACCGGGCGGGGGGTGCGAGGCGAACATCTGTCGGCCCCTGTCCTGGACGATTCCTCGTCCGCGGCACCGGGCACGATCAGGTGTCCGACCACTTCCGGCACCTGACGCCGACCGGCCGCGTGTCCCGCCCCAGGAGTCCGGGGCGGGACATGCGGGGAGCCGCGAAGTGCCGGGAGTGCCGGTTTCGTACGGCAGACTTGGGACTCGAAGACCGATGCGAAGGATGGGTATGCCGATCACACCTGCCACCGCGACGCACAGTTCGTCGAACGGCACCGTTGAAGCGATCTTGCTCGAGCTGGTCGACGAGGACGGCAATACGATCGGCACGGCGGAGAAGCTCGCCGCCCATCAGCCACCCGGGCAGCTGCACCGGGCCTTCTCCGTCTTCCTCTTCGACGAGCGCGGACGGCTGCTGCTCCAGCAGCGCGCCCTGGGCAAGTACCACTCCCCCGGTGTGTGGTCCAACACCTGCTGCGGCCACCCCTACCCCGGCGAGGCCCCCTTCGCGGCGGCCGCCCGCCGGACGTACGAGGAGCTCGGGGTCTCCCCCTCGCTGCTCGCGGAGGCGGGCACGGTCCGCTACAACCACCCGGACCCGGAGTCGGGGCTGGTGGAGCAGGAGTACAACCACCTCTTCGTCGGGATGGTGCAGGCGTCGCTGCGGCCCGACGCGGAGGAGGTCGGCGACACGGTCTTCGTGACCGCCGCCGAGCTCGCCGAGCGGCACGAGAAGGATCCCTTCTCGTCCTGGTTCATGACCGTCCTGGACGCGGCCCGCCCGGCGGTCAGGGAGCTGACGGGCCCGTCCGCCGGCTGGTGACGGACCCGTGGGGGGCGCCTCCGTGCCTCCCGGCGGGATCCAGGCTTCCCGGCAGGATCTAGACGACGCTCGGCGTGAGCGGCAGGGCGGCCCAGATCACCTTGCCGCCGCTCGCCGTGTGCTCGACGTCGCACACCCCGCCCGACTCCCTGGTGACCTCCCGCACCAGCAGCAGCCCGCGCCCGCCGGTCTGGCCGTGGTCCGCCTCCAGGGCCGTCGGGCGGTAGGGGTGGTTGTCCTCCACGGAGACACGCACCCACTCGGCACCGACGGCCACCTCGACGGCGAGCGTCGGGGAGAGCAGCGCCGCGTGCCGGACGGCGTTCGTGACCAGTTCGGAGACGATCAGCAGGAGCCCCTGGACGAGGTCGTCCGAGGCGGGCACCCGTTGCCGCGCGAGCAGGTCACGAACGGCGTGTCGCGCCTGCGGCACCGAGGCATCGGCAGCGGGAGCGGTGAACCGCCACACCCCCTCGTACGGCAGCGGACCCGGCGGTCTTTGATCGGGAGGCACGTCCCCGCCGCCTTCGGGACGGGAGTCGAACCCCCGCCCGTGGTTCTCCATCGTCCGGTCGCCACCCTTGCGCTCGATTGTCACCACACGTCGAGTGTGGGAACGCGCTGGTCCGGACCCGATGACTGAACAGAAGTCAGCGACTATCGACGTTTTCCGACCGTCGCCGCATGACACGGTCGACCGGACGACCACTTCCGCCTTCTTTGTGTCCACTTCGAGAACTATTCGGGTTGTACGGGTTTGCCGCCGAGGTCTCGCGGCGCATCCGGTGTCCGCCGGGGCGGGCCGCCTCGGACGCACCCGGCCTCGCTGATCGCGCGTTCGAGGGTGCGGATAGCATCCGGCGTATGGAGCCGCAGCTGCTGCACAGCGTGGGCGACGGCATCGCCACCGTCGTCATCCACCACCCGGCCAAGCGCAACGCCATGACGGCCGGGATGTGGCGGGCGCTGCCGCCCCTGCTCGACGGGCTGGCCGCCGATCCGGCCGTCCGCGCGGTGGTGCTCACCGGGGAGGGCGACACCTTCTGCGCGGGGGCCGACATCTCGACCCTGCGCGGCTCCTCGGACGAGGCGCAGGGCCTGGCCGTACGGGCCGAGGACGCGCTCGCCGCCTTCCCCAAGCCGACGCTCGCGGCCGTCCGCGGATACTGCGTCGGCGGCGGTTCACAGCTCGCGGCGGCCTGCGATCTGCGGTTCGCGCAGGCCGGCGCTCTGTTCGGGGTGACCCCGGCGAAGCTGGGAATCGTCTACCCCGCCTCCGCCACCCGGCGTCTGGTGTCGCTCGTGGGACCGGCGACCGCCAAGTACCTGCTGTTCTCGGGCGAGTTGATCGACGCGGAGCGCGCGCTGCGCACGGGCCTGGTGGACGAGGTGCTGGCGGGGGACGAACTCGACAAGCGGGTGACGGAGTTCACTCGGGTCCTGGCGGCGCGGTCGCTGCTGACACAGGCGTCCGCCAAGGAGTTCGCGAACGGGCGGACCGACCGGGACGCCCACTGGGCGGAGCAGGCACGCGGCAGCGGCGACACCGCGGAGGGCGTCGCCGCCTTCCTGGAGCGCCGCCCGCCACGGTTCACCTGGACCACACCGGTTTCCGGCCCTAGCGGAGGATGAACCGGCTCCTCCCGCGGAGCTCCTCCACCAGGTGCGCGGGCGCCTTCCGCGGGGACCCCGCGTCGTAGGGCGGCTGCGGGTCGTACTCCGTCAGCAGCTGCACGGCCTGGGCGTGTTCGTCGCCCGCGATCCGGCCGAGCAGGTGCAGCCCCATGTCGATGCCGGACGAGACGCCGGCCGCCGTCACGTACTTCCCGTCGAAGACCACCCGCTCCCCCGTCGGTTCGGCGCCGAACTCCTTGAGGGTGTCGAGGGCCAGCCAGTGCGAGGTGGCCCGGCGGCCGTCGAGGAGCCCGGCCGCGGCCAGGAGCAGCGAGCCGGTGCACACGGAGGTGGTCCAGGTACTCGTGGTGTCGGCGGCGCGCAGCCAGTCCAGGAGGACCCGGTTCTCCATCTGCGGTGTCTGCCCCGGACCGCCGGGCACCACGACGATGTCCGGGTGCGGTACCTGGTCCAGGGTGCGGTCGGCGGTGAGTGCCAGATTGCCGGTCTCGTTGCGGACCGGGCCGGTGCGCTCGGCGACGAAGACGGTCTCGGCGCCGGGCAGCCGGCCGAGGGTCTCGTAGGGGCCCACCGCGTCCAGGGCGGTGAAGCGGTCGTAGAGGACGATGGCGATCTGCATGCGGGTCCTTTCCCGTTCAGTGCGTGGGTGCGGGGCGGAAGCGGCGCCGGTATTCGGCCGGGGCCGCGCCGAGCGCCCGGAGGAAGGCGCGACGCATGGCCTCCGGCGTGCCGTAGCCGCAGGCGCGGGATATCTCCGCGACGCCGTCGGCGGTGTCCTCGAGCAGACGCCGGGCGTGTTCGAGACGGACCCGGTCGACGTACCGGCCGGGTGTCACGCCCGTCTCGGACTGGAAGGCGCGCGCGAAGTGCCGCGGCGAGAGCCGGGCACGGGCGGCGAGCGACTCGACGCAGAGGTCCTCGCCGGGGTGTTCGGTGATCCACTGCTGGACCTCGCGCAGGGGTTCGCGCCGGGCCGTCTGCGCGGCGAGCTGTGCGCTGAACTGGGCCTGGTTGCCCGGACGCCGCAGGAAGACGACCAGATGACGGGCGACCGTGAGGGCGGTCTCGCGGCCGAGGTCCTCCTCGACGAGCGCGAGGGCGAGGTCGATTCCGGAGGTGACGCCCGCGGAGGTGGACACCCGGCCGTCGCGTACGTAGATGGGGTCGGGGTCGACCTGGACGGCCGGGTGGTCGCGGGCGAGCTTGTCGCAGTACGCCCAGTGGGTGGTCGCGCGGCGGCCGTCGAGCAGGCCCGCCCGGGCGAGCAGGAGGGCGCCGGTGCAGACCGAGACCAGGCGGTCGGCGCGGGGGCCGTGCACCCGCAGCCAGTCGGTGAGGCGGGGGTCCGGCTGCCGGGTGCCCTGCCCGCCCGGGACGAGCAGGGTGTGCGGGGCGGGCGCCTCGGCGAGGGTGCCGTCGGGGACGAGGGTCAGACCGCTGGAGGTGCGGACCGGTGCGCCGTCCAGGGAGGCGGTACGGACGCGGTACGAGCCGGCCCGGGAGATCTCGGCGCCCGCGAAGACCTCCGCGGGACCCGTGACGTCGAGGCTCTGCACCGCGTCGAAGAGGACGACCAGGACGGTTCGCATGTCTTCGATTCTTGGCGGGACCGGCGAGGGCCGCAAGGACGAGTACCCCACCTTTCCTGCCACGGCCGTGGATGTCTCCACGCCCACCCGTTCCCCACGTACTGACCAGTCGGTAACCTACGGTCATGACCACTCCTCTGCCCGAGCGCGCCGGACGGCGCTGCCACAACGTCCTCAATCCGCTGCACTCGACCCACTACTTCTCCCCGGACCTGGACCGCGAGCTCACCGCGGTCGGCATCGACGACAGCCGGGGCGCCTACTTCGCGGTGCGGGCCGCGGCCATGGGACCGGTGGGCCCGGGCACGGTGACGGCGACGTTCTACAACTTCCGCCACGAACTGGTGGCCCGGCACGTGCCCGGGGTGTGGGAGAAGGCCTCGCCCGAGACCGTCCTCGCGGCACGCGCGCGCGGCGTCGACGCGACGCTGCGGCGGCTGCTCGGCGAGGACGTCCTCGCCTCCAAGGAGATGGCCGAGGCCGCCGAGCTGGCCCTGCGGGCGGCCGAGGCCTGCACCAGGACGGCGCGCCCGCTCTACGCCGCGCACGCGGACCTGCCCGTGCCCGACGCGCCGCACCTCGCGCTCTGGCACGGCGCCACGCTGCTGCGCGAGCACCGGGGCGACGGCCACCTCGCGGTGCTGCTCGCGGCGGAACTCGACCCGGTCGAGGCGCTGGTGAGCCACACCGCGACCGGCAAGGGCATGGCACCGAAGTGGGCACTGGGCACCCGCGGCTGGTCGCGTGCCGACTGGGAGGCGGCGGTGGAGCGCCTGCGCGGACGCGGACTGCTGGACGCGGAGGGCGAGTTGACGCAGGCCGGCACCGCGTTGCGCCAGGAGATCGAGGACCGGACGGATCAGCTGGACCGGGCCCCGTACGAGCATCTGGGCGCCGCGGGCGTGGAGCGCCTCACCGAACTGGCGAAGGGACTGCTGATGACGGCGCTCGCGGCCGGCGCGTTCCCCGAGGGCATGACCGGCAAGGGCTGACACCGCCGAACGGCGCCCTGATCCCCCGTTGTCGGTGTCACCTGCCACAATTGCCGCGCAACCTCTGTGGAGAAGGCGGTACGGGATCGTGACGACACCCCTCGTAGGGTCCATCGAAGGCAGGATCGCCGAGGAGCTCGGCGTACGGGAACGGCAGGTCAAGTCCGCCGTCGACTTGCTCGACGGCGGTTCGACGGTGCCCTTCATCGCCCGCTACCGCAAGGAAGCGACCGAGATGCTCGACGATGCGCAGCTGCGCACCATCGAGGAGCGGCTGCGCTATCTGCGGGAGCTGGAGGACCGGCGCACGGCGATCCTCGAATCGGTGCGCGAGCAGGGCAAGCTCACCGAGGAGGTCGAGGCCCAGATCCGGGGCGCCGAGACCAAGGCGCGCCTGGAGGACATCTATCTGCCGTTCAAGCCGAAGCGGCGCACGAAGGCGCAGATCGCCCGCGAGGCCGGTCTGGAGCCGCTGGCCGAGGGCCTGCTCGGCGACCCGACGGTCGACCCGGTGGCCGCGGCGACGGCCTTCGTCGACGCCGACAAGGGCGTCGCCGACCCGCAGGCGGCCCTGGACGGCGCCCGCTCGATCCTCACCGAGCGCTTCTCGGAGGACGCCGACCTGATCGGCGAGCTACGGGAGCGCATGTGGGTGCGTGGACGCCTGTCGGCCAAGGTGCGGGACGGCAAGGAGGAGGCGGGCGCCAAGTTCGCCGACTACTTCGACTTCGCCGAGCCCTTCAAGGAACTGCCCTCGCACCGCGTCCTCGCCATGCTGAGGGGCGAGAAGGAAGAGATCCTCGACCTCGTCCTGGAGCCCGAGGAGCCCGCCGAGTCCCCGACAGCGCCTTCGTCGTACGAGGGGATCGTCGCCCAGCGTTTCGGGATCGCCGACCGCGGCCGTCCCGGCGACAAGTGGCTGAAGGACACGGTCCGCTGGGCCTGGCGGACCCGCCTGCTCGTGCACCTCGGCATCGATCTGCGGCTGCGGCTGCGCACCGCCGCCGAGGACGAGGCGGTCGACGTCTTCGCGGCGAACCTGCGGGACCTGCTGCTGGCCGCTCCGGCCGGCACGCGCTCGACGCTGGGCCTGGACCCCGGATTCCGCACGGGCGTGAAGGTCGCCGTGGTCGACGCGACCGGCAAGGTCGTCGCCACGGACGTCATCTACCCGCATGTCCCGGCGAACAAGTGGGACGAGGCCGTCGCCAAACTCGCCCGGCTCGCCAAGGAGCACACGGTCGACCTGATCGCGATCGGCAACGGCACGGCGTCACGCGAGACGGACAAACTCGCCGGTGAGCTCATCACCAAGCACCCCGAGCTGCAGCTCACCAAGGTGATGGTCTCCGAGGCGGGGGCGTCGGTGTACTCCGCGTCCGCGTTCGCCTCGCAGGAGCTGCCCGACATGGACGTGTCGCTGCGCGGTGCCGTCTCCATCGCGCGCCGGCTCCAGGACCCGCTGGCCGAGCTGGTGAAGATCGACCCGAAGTCCATCGGTGTCGGGCAGTACCAGCACGACCTGTCCGAGGTGAAGCTCTCCCGCTCCCTGGACGCGGTCGTGGAGGACTGCGTGAACGGCGTGGGCGTGGACGTCAACACGGCCTCCGCCCCGCTGCTCTCCCGTGTCTCCGGCATCACCTCGGGACTCGCCGAGAACATCGTGACGCACCGTGACGCCAACGGCCCTTTCCGCTCCCGTACGTCCCTGAAGAACGTGCCCCGGCTCGGCCCGAAGGCGTACGAGCAGTGCGCGGGCTTCCTGCGGATCCGGGGCGGGGACGACCCGCTGGACGCGTCCAGCGTGCACCCCGAGGCGTATCCCGTGGTGCGGCGCATGGTGAAGTCGGCGGGCAGCGAGGTCGCGACCCTGATCGGCAACACCGGTGCGCTGCGCTCGCTCAGGCCGGCCGACTTCGTGGACGAGACGTTCGGTCTGCCGACCGTCTCGGACATCCTGAAGGAGCTGGAGAAGCCGGGGCGCGACCCGCGGCCCGCGTTCAAGACGGCCACCTTCAAGGAGGGCGTCGAGAAGCTCTCCGACCTGTCGTCCGGGATGGTGCTCGAAGGGGTCGTCACGAACGTGGCCGCCTTCGGCGCCTTCGTGGACATCGGCGTCCACCAGGACGGTCTGGTCCACGTCTCGGCGATGTCCAGGACGTTCGTCAAGGACCCGCGGGATGTCGTGAAGCCCGGTGACATCGTCAAGGTGAAGGTGCTCGACATCGACATCCCGCGCAAGCGGATCTCGCTGACGCTGCGCCTGGACGACGAGGCGACCGCGTCGGACCAGCAGGGTGAGGGCGGGCGTCCGCAGCGGGGCGGACGGCCTCCGCAGCAGCGCCAGCAGCAGCGTCAGCCGCGGGGCGGGGCGGGCGGTGGCGGTGGCGGAGGTTCGCGGCAGGCCGCTCCGGCGCCAAGCCAACAGCGCGATGGCGGACGCGCTGCGGCGCGCGGGGCTGGTGGACCCGAAGAAGGGCCGCCGTTGACTTGCGGATGAGCGGTGGCCGGCCGCGCGGTTTCCCGCGCCCCGAAAGGGGCGCGGCACCGGGCCCACGCTCCTAGAGTGACCGTATGGCCAGCTCGCGTGTCCTTACCTGGGCCGTCACGGAGAGCAAGGGGTTCGAGACCTCTTGGATCATGTCCGGCGCCCGCTCTCTGCGGGCGCGCGGGCGCGCCGTCGGAACGGTTCCCGAGCCGTACTGGATCTCCTACGAGCTCGACACCGTCGACGGGTTCGTGACCCGGCGGCTGTGTGTGAGCGCCGAGACGGCCTCGGGCACCCGCACGCTCGACCTGCGGCACGACGGTGAGGGCCGCTGGACGGCGGACGGGGAGTGGCTGCCCGATCTCGGCGGCGCCCTCGACTGCGACCTGGGGCTGTGCCCACTGACGAACACCATGCCGGTGCTGCGCCACGGGCTCCATCTCGCCCCGGGCGAGCGGGAGTTCCTGATGGCCTGGGTGTCCGTGCCGGACCTCGCGGTGCGGGCGTCGCAGCAGACGTACGCCCATCTGGGCAGCGACGGCGAGAGCGGCCGGGTCCGCTTCTCCTCCGGGGACTACCGCAGTGACCTGGAGTTCGACGCGGACGGATTCGTCGTCGACTACCCCAGGATGGCGCGGCGGCTGGCGGAGGCCCGGTAAGTACCGTGCCCGGACAGGCCCCTCAGCGCTCCGTCACCTTGCCCGCGGCCACTTCCAGACGGCGCGTGGTGTGCACGGCGTCGAGCATCCGGCGGTCATGGGTCACCAGCAGCAGCGTGCCCTCGTACGTGTCGAGGGCCGACTCCAGCTGCTCGATCGCGGGGAGGTCGAGGTGGTTGGTCGGCTCGTCGAGGACCAGGAGGTTGACCCCGCGCCCCTGGAGCAGGGCCAGCGCCGAACGGGTGCGCTCGCCCGGGGAGAGGCTGGTGGCCGGGCGCAGCACGTGCTCCGCCTTGAGCCCGAACTTGGCGAGCAGGGTGCGGACTTCGGCCGGTTCGGTGTCGGGGACGGCGGCGCAGAACGCGTCGAGCAGGGACTCCGGGCCGTGGAAGAGCTTGCGGGCCTGGTCGACCTCGCCGACGACGACACCGGAGCCGAGGGCGGCGTGCCCGGCGTCCAGCGGGACGCGGCCGAGCAGAGCGCCCAGCAGGGTCGACTTGCCCGCGCCGTTGGCGCCCGTGACGGCCACCCGGTCCGCCCAGTCGATCTGGAGCGTGGCGGGCCCGAAGGTGAAGTCGCCGCGCCGCACCTCGGCGTCCCGCAGAGTGGCGACCACCGCTCCGGAGCGCGGCGCGGCCGCGATCTCCATGCGCAGTTCCCACTCCTTGCGCGGCTCGTCCACGACGTCGAGCCGTTCGATCATGCGCTGGGTCTGCCGGGCCTTCGCGGCCTGCTTCTCACTGGCCTCGCTGCGGAACTTGCGGCCGATCTTGTCGTTGTCGTTGTTCGCCTTGCGCCGGGCGTTCTTCACTCCCTTGTCCATCCAGGAGCGCTGCATCTGGGCGCGCCCTTCGAGGGCGGACCGCTTGTCCGCGTACTCGTCGAAGTCCTCGCGGGCGTGCCGGCGGGCGGTGTCACGCTCCTCCAGGTACGCCTCGTAGCCACCGCCGTACAGCGTGATCTGCTGCTGAGCGAGGTCGAGTTCGAGCACCTTGGTGACCGTGCGGGTGAGGAACTCGCGGTCGTGGCTGACGACGACGGTGCCCGCGCGCAGGCCGGAGACGAACCGTTCGAGCCGCTCCAGACCGTCCAGGTCGAGGTCGTTGGTGGGCTCGTCGAGCAGGAAGACGTCGTAGCGGGACAGCAGCAGCGAGGCCAGCCCCGCGCGGGCGGCCTGCCCGCCGGACAGGGCCGTCATCGGCTGGTCCAGGTCGACCGCGAGGCCGAGGGAGTCGGTGACCTCCTCCGCCCGCTCGTCGAGGTCGGCGCCGCCGAGGCCGAGCCAGCGCTCCAGGCTCTCCGCGTAGGCGTCGTCCGCGCCCGGCGCGCCGTCGACGAGCCCCTGCGTCGCCTCGTCCATCACCCGCTGGGCCTCGGCCACGCCGGTGCGCCGCGCGAGGAAGGCCCGTACGGTCTCGCCGTCCCGGCGCTCCGGCTCCTGCGGCAGATGCCCGACCACCGCGGACGGCGGGGACAGCCGCAGCTCCCCCTCCTCGGGCGTGAGCAGCCCGGCGAGCAGCCGCAGCAGCGTGGACTTTCCCGCGCCGTTGGCGCCGACGAGCCCGATCACGTCGCCGGGCGCGACGACGAGGTCGAGCCCGGTGAAGAGCGAGCGGTCGCCGTGTCCGGCGGCGAGGTTCTTGGCGACGAGAGTGGCAGTCATCAGGAGGCCGATCCTAACGGCCCGGCCGGCCTGCCGTGGACCCCGCGTTCCGTGCGCCACCGGCCGCCCGCACGCGTGCGTCCGCCGCCCTCAGCGCCGCGTGTCCGCCCCGCGGCGCCGTGCGCGGGCTGTGGGTGTCCCCGGACGGGGAGTGACGTGAGCACGGCATGACATGTTCCGCTAACGTCCCCGCGTGGAGAACACGCGAAGCGACGACGTGATCGTGGTCGGCAGCGGTGTCATCGGACTGACGACGGCCGTCGTCCTGGCCGAGCGCGGCCGGCGGGTGCGGGTGTGGACGCGGGAGCCCGCCGAGCGGGCCACCTCGGCGGTCGCCGGAGCGCTGTGGTGGCCGTACCGCATCGAACCCGAGGCCCTCGCCGGTGAATGGGCACTCCAATCACTCTCCGTGTACGAGAAGTTGGCGGAACGGCCGGAAACGACCGGGGTACGCATGGTCGACGGCGTACTGGCGGGGTCGCGTCCGGACACGCAGGGCACGTGGGCCGCCCGGGTACCGGGACTGCGGGCGACCACGCCCGAGGAGTACGCGGGAACCGGGCTGCGCGCACGGCTGCCGCTGATCGACATGCCGGTGCATCTGCGGTGGCTGCGTGAGAGGTTCACGGCGGCCGGCGGGACCATCGAGACACGCACGGTGACCGATCTCGCCCGGGTGCCGGCGCCGGTCGTCGTCAACTGCGCGGGGCTGGGGGCGCGCTCGCTGGTCCCGGATCCGGCCGTACGGCCCGTGCGCGGACAGCTCGTGATCACGGAGAACCCCGGCGTCGACTCCTGGATCGTCGCCACCGACAAGATCGCCGGGACGAGCACGTACGTCTTCCCGCATCCCGGCCGGCTGGTGCTCGGCGGCACCACCGACGAGGACGACTGGTCGCTCACGCCCGATCCGGCGACGGCCGCGCGGATCGTCGAGCGGTGTGCCGCCCTGCGCCCCGAGATCGCGGGGGCGCGTGTCCTCGGTCATCTGGTGGGACTGCGTCCGGTACGCACACCGGTGCGGCTGGAGCGTGAGGTGCGCGCCGACGGGCGGGTCGTGGTGCACCACTACGGCCATGGCGGCGCGGGGGTCACGGTGGCCTGGGGATGCGCGCGGGACGCGGCCGCGCTCGCCGTGGGCGAAGACCCGGCCGCGACGCGCTGACCCGCGGCTGCGGCCGGACGGTCCGTGACCGCGGGTCCGGCCGCCCGAACGCACCTCCGGCGAACGGTGGTCGGGCCCGGACGCGCGGACAGGTCTCCGGCCGGCGGCGCGGGTGGATGCCGGTGTCGCCGGGGCCGTGACGGTGGGTGACCGGCTCGGCCCCGGCGCGCGTCCGGGACGCCGTCAGTGGCGGTCGCCCGGAACCCGCTGGGCCGTGCGCGGATCGCCGACGCCCTCGTGGACGGACGGACTCGCGGCCGTGCCGGTCCCCGCCGTCGCCCTGCCGAAGGCCTCGGCCCCTCCGACCACCGGGACCCGGGCCGACGTACGGGAGAGGTCGAGTGTCAGGGTCGGGGTGCTGGAGGGCGGGTCGATGAGATCCCGGTCGGTGCCGGCGACGACGAGTGCGAGCCGGTGGCCGGCCGGCACGACGTGGTCGGTGGCGGCCAGGTCGAGCGTGATCGTGTAGGCCTTGCCGGGGGTGAGCGGTACTCCCTTGCCCGGTGACGCGGAGGTGCCGAGGTCGGCCCAGCCCCGGCTGAGGACGGTGGCGCCGACGTCGGTCGTCGCGGCCTGGGTGTCCCTGTAGCAGGAGCTGTCGCCCGCGGTGCTCGCTCCCCAGCAGGTCCGGTCGGTGAGAGTGGTGATGCCCTCGCCGCCGCCCGCGTAGTCGCGGATGGTGTCGGGGCCAAGGTCGACCAGGACCGCGCTGAGGTGGGCGCTGGAGGTGGTCGGTGTGGCGGTGACGGTCACCTCGGAGGAGCCGGACAGGCGCAGGTCCTTGGTCAGCGGCCCGGTGACGAACCCGGCCTTCTCGCTGGTGGACTCGTCGATGTGGGCCGCCCAGTCGGTCTCGCTCAGCGCCGGGTCGTCGGTGAACGTCTCCGTTCCGGAGCCCTTGCGCAGTCCGAGGGTGCCGACGCCCTGCTGGCTGCCCGTGCCCGGGCGCAGGGTGGCCGTCCCGGTGGAACGGGGCGGCCAGACGGACGTGGTCACCCACTGGTCGGGGTGGCGCTCGATGTCGGCCATGGGCGCGCGGTCGATGCCGTTGTCGTAGCCGAGCAGTTCATGGTCGAACCAGCGGTGCAGGGTGTCGACCCAGGCGCCGCGGCGGAAGTCGAACGGGTCGACGTGACCGGTCTGGGAGAGCCAGATCTTGCGCTCGACGCCGTTCTTGGCGAGGGCGCTCCACCACTAGCCGAAGTTCTTGGTGCGGACGTTGAGGTCCTCCATGCCGTGCGTGAGGAAGACGCTGGCCCTGACCTTGCCGGCGTCCTTCACGTAGTCGCGCTCGGTCCAGAACGGTGTCCAGTCGCCGGTGCGCGGGGCGCCCGCGACGATCTTCCGCTGCACGGCGGCGCACCTGGCCCGTGCGTCGGGACTGTCGACGTAGTCGGAGAGCCAGTCCGGTCCCGAGTCGTAGAGCGGGGCGCCCTGGGCGAAGTAGTAGTCGTACCAGGAGGAGA
The DNA here is from genome assembly GCF_012273515.2 of Streptomyces sp. RPA4-2. Classification (NCBI taxonomy): domain Bacteria; kingdom Bacillati; phylum Actinomycetota; class Actinomycetes; order Kitasatosporales; family Streptomycetaceae; genus Streptomyces; species Streptomyces sp. RPA4-2. The sequence continues at coordinate 7,556,860 of NZ_CP050975.2, read as the reverse complement.
TGGCGCTGATCGGCACGATGGTCTTCAGGCCCTTCACGCCGGTGGCGGCGACCCCGTTGGCGATGGTGCCGTCCCAGCTCTTGCCGATCATGCCGGTACGGCCGTTGGTCCAGGTCGCTCTGGCCGGGGCGGCGCCGGTACGGGTGGTGTAGGCCCTGGCCCGGCCGTTCAGCCAGTCGACGACCGCCTTCGCGGACTGGATGTCGGAGCGGCCCCCGACGTCCACACAGCCGTCGGAGCGATTGGTTCCGGCCAGGTCGACGCCGACGAAGGCGTAGCCGCGGGGCACGAAGTAGTTGTCGTAGAAAAGCGGCATCTGGACGACGTTCCCGTGCGCGTCGTACGTCTTGAGCTGGCTCTCGTTGCCGCGACCGCAGCAGGAGTAGTACGGGCTGGCGTCCATGATCACGGGCACCTTGCGGCCCTGCCGGGCGGGTTCGCGGGGCCGGACGATGTCGACGGCGACGCGGTCGTTCCTTCCGTCGCCGTCGCCGTCGAGGCCGGTGTCGACCCAGACGGATTCGCGGACGGCGTTGTCGTAGGAGTAGATGGGAGCGCTCTCCCGCACGGTGGCGTGCGCGGCGGCGGGGGTGAGGAAGGCGGCCATCAGGGCGGCCGTGGCCACCGTCGCGAGCGATCTCCAGGTCGTGAAGCGTATGCGGCGCGCTGGTATCGGCATGCGCGGACGGTACCCCGGTCAACTCCTGTGCAAAAGGGGGCACTTGGAAGCTTCACAGAGGGAAAGTCCGGTGCGGACGGGGCGGGTGCGGCGTTCCGGCGAAAGGTGTCGGCCGAATGGCGATCGTGTGACAGGGGCGGCCGTGGACACGGCCGGGGTCACCGGGACTCAATAGGCTCCGAACTGTCCTTGTGCCCCCACGACTTGGAGCTTGACGTGCACCGCAGACTCATCGCCCCGGGCGCGCTCGCCGCCTCCCTGCTGCTGGCGATCCCGGCATCGGCGGCCGACTACACCCCCGGGGCGCCGGGCATCGGCGACCCCTACTACCCGGCCTACGGCAACGGCGGGTACGACGTCTCGCACTACGACCTCCGGCTCACCTACCAGCCCACGACGGACGAACTGGAGGGCACGGCCACCCTGTTGGCCACCACCACGCAGGACCTCTCGCGCTTCGACCTGGACTTCCTGCTCGACGTGAGCGAGGTGCGGGTCAACGGCGCGAAGGCCTCGTTCACCACCTCGGGCCAGCACGAGCTGGAGATCACCCCGGCGACCCCGCTGCCGAAGGGCACCCCCGTCACCGTGGTGGTCCGCTACAGCGGGGTGCCGTCCACGAAGAGCGCGTACGGCTTCTCGACCTGGCACCGCACTCCGGACGGCGCCGTCGCGGCGGACGAGCCCGAGTCGGCCTGGTGGTGGTACCCGAGCAACGACCACCCGAGCGACAAGGCGACCTACGACGTCTCGGTGGCGGTGCCGGACGGCACCCAGGCCATCTCCAACGGCACGCTCCAGTCGACGAGTTCGCAGCGCGGCTGGACCCGTTACAACTGGCGCTCGAACAAGCCGCAGGCGACCTATCTGACCACGCTCGCCATCGGCAGGTTCGACATCACCACCGGGAAGACGTCCGACGGCGTCCCGGTCGTCAACGCGTACAGCAAGGACCTCGGCGACAACGACGGGGCCGCGCGGGCGAGCGTCGAGCGGACCGGGGAGATCGTCGACTGGCTGACCGGCTACTTCGGCCCGTACCCCTTCAACTCGGTCGGGGGTTACGTCCCGAACACCACCACCGGGTACGCGCTCGAGACCCAGACGCGCGTGTACTACAGCCCTCGGCAGTTCGCGAACGGTTCCAATACCTCCGTGGTCGTGCACGAGCTGGCGCACCAGTGGTACGGCGACGACGTGTCGCTGGCCGGGTGGAAGGACATCTGGATCAACGAGGGCTTCGCGCGGTACGCGCAGTGGCTCTGGTCCGAGCACGAGGGCGAGGGGACGACGCAGGAGCTCGCGGACTACACGTACGCCTCGCACCCGGCGGACGACGCCTTCTGGACGGTGAAGCCCGGTGACCCCGGTCCGGACAACCAATTCGACACGGCTGTCTACGACCGGGGCGCGCTGGCGATCCAGGCGCTGCGCAACGAGATCGGGGACGACGCGTTCTTCACCGTGCTGAAGGGATGGCCGAAGGAGCACCCGTACGGGAACGCCACGGTCGAGGACTTCCGGAAGTACGCGGAGCGGGTGTCCGGCAAGTCTCTCGCCCCGCTCTTCGACACCTGGCTGTTCCAGCCGTCGAAGCCGGCGGCGCCCGCCACGCGGGGCGCCTCGCTGTCGGCGGCCCGGGACCACAAGGGGGTCCCCGCACAGCCCAGGTCGTGGAAGAAGATCGCCGCGACCGACTCCGTCCACTCCGGCTGAGTTCAGGGCCCCGGCCGTGGGCCGGGGCCCGGTGTCCGTGCGGCCGCCCGTCCCTTCCGGGGCGGGCGGTCGTTCGACGGCGGGTGTCAGCTGCCGTGCTGCGCGGGGGTTCCGATCGGCTCGCCCACGATGCGGCTCGCCAGGTCGGAGGCCAACTCCGACACCGCTATGCGGAGTTCGACCTCGGCGGCCGCGCGCTCGGACTCGACGCGGGCGCGGCCCTCGGCCAGGACGGCCTCGCGGGCGCGCTGCCCGTCCTCGCGGGCCTCGACGATCAGGGTGGCGCCCCGTTCGTGGGCGTCCTGCCGGATCCGGGCGGCGTCATGACGGGCCTCGGCCAGAAGTGCCTCCGTCTGGGCGCGCTCACGCTCGGCGCGGGCCCGCACGGCGTCGGTCCGTTCCCTGGTGCCGTTGATCGCGTCGTCCCGCGCCGCGAGCACCCGGTTCATCCGGGGCAGTATCCGGGCGATGAGCACGTAGACGAGGGCGAACAGCGGCAGCGCGAGGAGCAGATCCTGAACCTTCGGGTTGAGTGGGCCGATCGGGTACGGGATGAGGTCCATGGCCGTGATGTACCCGTTCACGCGTGCGAACCAACGAGGTTCTGCGCCAGAGTTGACCGAAAGCAACCCCCGGCCGACCCCTGCCGCCCACTCGGCCGTCGCGACCGTCCCGTCCGTCGCGGTCGTCCGTCACACGTCGCTCACCCCTCGTGGTCGTACACCGTCACCGCGATCCCCCGCTGCACCAGTCGCTGGGTGATGAGCGGCTCCACACGCGACCAGGTTCCGCCCGCCAGGCCGCAGCCGATACGGGGCATGTGGACGGACGCCTCGAGTGCGACGGCCTGGTCCGCCAGCCGTCCGAGCGCCGCGTCGATGGCCTCGTACCGGACGGGGACCCCCTTGCTGCCCGTCCGGATGCCCCGCTGGCCTATCAGGTTCGCGACCCACACGTGCCGTTCGACCTGGACGAACTGGGCGGCGCCCAGCCCGAAGTCGTTGTGTGCGCGGCCGCGGTGCCAGGCGCGGTAGGCCTTCTCCGGCTCCGGCCAGCGGCGGGAGAGCGCCAGCACGAAGCCCTTCCCCCAGCCCCCGATGTCGTTGCAGACATGCGCGATCAGCTTGACGCCCTTCACCGACGGAACGGTGGCGTCACCCCGGACGTACGTGATCCCCGACATGGCGCCACCGTAGACGCCGGCACCGACAACGCTCCTCGAGCCGCTGCCGGACCGCGTTCGGCGCTACTTCGTGAGCCCGCTCAGTTCCTCGTCCGCCGCCTTGGAGACCCGGCGGCGGACGGCGAACCAGCCGCCGACCAGCAGGGCCGCGATGACCGGGATGAGCAGCAGGGTCTTGCGGCCGACCTCAGGGTCGTTCCACATCAGGCCGAGCACGGCCAGCAGGAAGAGGATCGTCACGGTCTCCGTGAAGGGGCTGCCGAGGAGACGGAAGGACGGGCGCGTGACCAGGCCGGCCTTGGCGCGGCGGACGAACACCAGGTGACAGATCATGATGATCACCCAGGTGCTGATGATGCCCAGGGACGCCACGTTCAGGACGATCTCGAAGGCCTGGTCCGGCATGAGGTAGTTCAGGCCGACACCGAGCACGCACACCGCGCAGGTGAGCAGGATGCCGCCGTAGGGCACCTGGCTGCGGTTCATCCGCGCGGTGAATTTGGGCGCGGAGCCCGCCGTCGCCATGGAGCGCAGGATGCGGCCGGTGGAGTACAGGCCGGAGTTCAGCGACGACATGGCTGCCGTGAGCACGACCAGGTTCATGACGTCACCGGCTCCCGAGACACCGATCTTCGACAGGACCGTGACGAAGGGGCTCTCGTCGGCGGAGTAGACCGAGCCGGGGAGCAGCAGCGCGAGCAGAACGACCGAGCCGACGTAGAAGAGGCCGACGCGCCACATGATCGAGTTCACCGCGCGCGGGACGACCTTCTCGGGCTCTGCGGTCTCGCCCGCCGCGACACCCACCAGTTCCAGGGCCGCGTAGGCGAAGATCACGCCCTGCATCACGAGGACCACCGGCATCAGGCCGTGCGGCAGGAGACCGCCGTGGTCCGTGATGACGCTCAGACCGGGCTTCTGGCCGTCCACGTCGTGGTGGGTGGCCAGCAGGAAGATGCCGACCAGCATGAAGGAGACCAGGGTGGCGACCTTGATGATCGCGAACCAGAACTCCATCTCGCCGAAGATCTTCACCGAGATCAGGTTGACGGCCAGGACCACCGCGAGGGCGATCAGGGCCAGCACCCACTGTGGGATGTCGGTGAAGAAGCTCCAGTAGTGCGTGTAGAGCGCGATCGCGGTGATGTCGGCGATGCCGGTCGTCGACCAGTTGAGGAAGTACATCCACCCGGCGACGTAGGCGCCCTTCTCGCCGAGGAACTCACGCGCGTACGACACGAAGGACCCGGAGGAGGGCCGGTAGAGGACCAGCTCACCGAGGGCGCGTACGACGAAGAAGGCGAACGTTCCGCAGACGAGGTACGCGATCGCCAGTGCGGGGCCCGCGCTGTGGAGGCGTCCGCCGGCGCCGAGGAAGAGTCCGGTGCCGATCGCGCCGCCGATGGCGATCATGTTGACGTGACGCGGCTTGAGGTCCTTGCTGTATCCGGCGTCGCCCGCGTCCGCGGGCGTTCGGGCCGCGTCGGTGCGGGCTGCGGCGGCCTTGGCCGTGTCTACGGCGTCCTTGCTCACGGGTGGATCCACTCTCTGGTGCGCCCGACGCACAGTGCACGCGGGTCCGGACATGTCCCGGCCCGTACCTCCCCTGTCGCGGCACGGACCAAGGAGCCACCTTCCCCACGAGTCCACGTGTACGCGATGGCACACCTCACATCGGGGAACATCTCACATGATGATCAAATCAGTCCCGCCGCAGGTCAGAAGGTGTACAGCTGCTCGATCACGTCCCCGTAGCGCTCCTGTACCGCCGTGCGGCGGAGCTTCAGCGAGGGTGTGAGCTCGCCCGTCGCGGGGCTCCATTCCCGGTCGAGCACGCGGTAGCGCCGAATCTGTTCGGTGCGGCTCAGGCGTGTGTTCGCCTGTGCCACGGCGTGCGCGACCGCCTCCGCCAGGTCCGCCGGATCCTCCGCCGCCGCCGGGTCCGGGACGAGCAGGGCGACCAGGTACGGGCGGCCGTCGCCGTGGACGTAGGCCTGGTCGACGACGGGGTGCTCCTTGAGCGTGTTCTCCACGTGGGCGGGCGAGACGTTCTTGCCCGTCGAGGTCACGATCATCTCCTTCTTGCGGCCGGTCAGGCGGAGGAAGCCGTCGTCGCCGATCCGCCCGAGGTCGCCGGTGGCGAACCAGCCCTCCGCGTCGCGGGCGTCCTCCACCGTGCCGTCGGCGCGCAGGTAACCGTCGAAGACGGTCGCGCCGCGCACCAGGATCTCGCCGTCCTCGGCGGTGCGCAGTTCCAGGCCGTCCAGAGGTCTGCCGACCGAGCCCCGGCGGAAGGCGGCGGGGCTGTTGGTCGTGGCGACGCCTATGGTCTCGGTCAGCCCCCAGGCATCCATGATCACCAGTCCGAAGCCCGCCCAGAAGTCCGCCACGTCCGGGGGCATCGGCGCCGAGGCGCTCGCCGTCCACACCAGGCGGTCGAATCCGGCGAGGGCGAGGATCGGGTCGAGCACCCGCTCCTTCTCCGTCCGGTACGCCTCCTCCAGCTCGGCCGGCGGGTCCTCGCCCCGTTCGCGGCACGCCACACGCGCGCGGGCCGTCTCCATGGCCGCGTCCACGTCCGCGCGGCGCCGCGCCGGGAGCCCCGCGAGCGCGGTCCGTACGGCCGCGGCGAGCTTCTCCCACACCCGTGGGACCCCGAAGAACTGGGCCGGACGCAGCTCCCGGGCGATCGCCCCGACCTGCGCCGGATCGGGGCACAGGTACACGTGCGAGGCGCGGAACACCGGCAGGTAGATGCCGAGCATGCGCTCGGCTATGTGCGCGAGGGGGAGGTAGCAGAGGTGCTCGACGTGGTCGGGGAGGTCGACGAGCCGGTTCAGGGCGTGCGCGTTCAGGACGACGTTGCGGTGGGTGACACGCACGCCTCTGGGCTCTCCGGTGGTACCCGAGGTGTAGACGACGGTCAGGGGGTCCGTGGCACGGGTCTCGCGCCAGGCCTTCTCGAAGACGTCCGTGCGCCCCTGGGTGCCCGCCTTCAGCAGGCCCCTCTGTTCCAGCACCCCGCCGTTCTTCTCCAGGACGCCCAGATTCCCCCACGACCCGAGGGGCTCGTGCCCTTTGAGCGATTCGTACGTCCGGTGCGGTCCCGCCTGCGCCGCCTCGGCCACCACGAGGCGCTCCAGTCGGGTGCCGGGGTCCGCCAGCAGCGGTTCCCAGCAGCCGAGTTCGCGAGCGCCCTCGACGATCGCGACACGGGCTCGGCTGTGCCGGGCGATGTGGGCGACCTGTTCGGGTGCCGCGGTGCCGTAGACGGTGACCGGGACGGCGCCCAGGTGGGTCAGGGCCAGGTCACTGAGCCAGTGCTCGGGGCGGTTGGTCATCATCATCAGGACGTGCTCACCGCGCTCGACGCCCAGTGCCGCGTACCCGGCGGCCAGGGTGGCCGCCTCTCGGCGCACCTCGCTCCAGGTGAGCGTGGTCCAGCCGGCATCGATCTCGGTGCGCCAGGACAGGGCCGGGAGATCCCCGTGGTCCTCGGCGTTGCGCAACAGCAGGGCGGGGAGAGTGAGTTCGGCTGGGTCCCCGGGGAGTCGCAGGATCGTGGTCATGACCGCCTCCTGGCGCCATCGGCTCGGCATCGCGCGTCCCGGCCGTCGTGCCGGGCTGACGGATGAACGTACGGAGCGTGCCGGTGGTTCCACGGAGCGTGTCGGGCGGGAACCGCTCCGGACGCTTTCACAACACCGGTGAGACAGCAATACTGTTGCACCTGATCGCTGTACCACCGAAGGGGCGAGGACCTGCCATGACGACGGACACCGAGGGGCCGGCGCTCACGGTCGACGAGCTGGCCGCGCGCGCGGGCGTCACGGTCCGTACGGTCCGCTTCTACAGCACCAGGGGTCTGCTGCCGCCGCCCGTGATCGGCCCCCGCCGGGTGGGGCACTACAGCCAGGAGCACCTGGCCCGGCTCGCGCTCATCGAGGAGTTGCAGCGCCAGGGCATGACCCTGGCCGCGATCGAGCGTCATCTGCGGCAGCTGCCGTCCGACCTGAGCGCCCGCGATCTCGCTCTCCACCGTGCGGTGGTGGCCTCCTGGGCACCGGACGCGGCGGAGGACGTGACGCGCGAGGAGCTGGAGCGGCGGGCGGGCCGGCCGCTGGAGGAGGAGCATCTGGAGCGGCTCGTCGCGATGAACGTCGTCGAGCGGGCCGGGGACTCCTTCCGGGTCGACCCCGGGCTGCTGGGGCTCGGCGTCCAGCTCCTCGACGTACCGCTGGCACACGGGACGATTCTCGCGGCGCAGGGTGTCCTGCTGGAGCACTCGCGTGCCGTGGCGCACGAACTGTCCACGCTGCTGCGGGAGGCGGTGGGCCGGCACGAGTCCGCGGCGGCGGTGCGATCGCTGTCGGCGCACATGCAGCCGCTGGTGGTGCAGGCGCTGCTGACCACGTTCCAGCGCTCCCTCAAGCGGGAGCTGCGGGAGTGGCTGGAGGAGGAGTCCTGAGCCGGCCGGGACGACAGGCCGATCGAGGCGCACGGGTCGGCCGGGACGACAGGCCGATCGAGGCGCACGGGTCGGCCGGGACGACAGGCCGATCGAGGCGCACGGGTCGGCCGGGACGACAGGCCGATCGAGGCGCACGGGTCGGCCGGGACGACAGGTCCCATGGTTCACACGTGCGCCGGACCGCGCCACCACGTGAGCGCTCCTGGGGGCGGGAGCCGGTCCGCCGGTCGGCGTCCGGGCCCCGCCCCGGGGAGCGGGAGCGGCGTACCGCTCAGTGGCGGGTCACTTTCCGGCGGGTGACGCCGCGCTCTTCCTGTCGCTGAACCGCTCGCCCTTCGCCGCCTTGTCGACGAGCAGCGCGGGCGGGTTGAACCGCTCCCCGTAGCGCTCGGCGAGTTCCCGCGCGCGGGCCACGAATCCGGGCAGTCCTCCCTCGTAGCCGTTGATGTACTGCAGGACGCCGCCCGTCCAGCCCGGGAAACCGATGCCGAAGATGGACCCGATGTTGGCGTCCGCGACGGAGGTCAGCACGCCCTCCTCCACAAGCCGGACGGTGTCCAGCGCCTCGGAGAAGAGCATGCGCTCCTGCATGTCGCGGAACGGGATCTCGTACCCGGGCTTGGTGTAGTGCTCGCGCAGTCCCGGCCACAGCCTGCCGCGCCGGCCGTCCTCGCCGTACTCGTAGAAGCCGCCGCCGCCGCTGCGGCCGGGGCGGCCGAACTCGTCGACCATGCGGTCGATGACCGCCTCCGCGGGGTGCGTCTGCCAGGTGCCGCCCGCCTCCTCGACGGCCTGCTTCGACTCCTTGCGGATCTTGCGCGGCAGGGTGAGCGTCAGCTCGTCCATCAGGGACAGGACCTTGGCGGGGTAGCCCGCCTGGGCGGCGGCCTGCTCGACGGAGGCGGGCTCGATGCCCTCGCCGACCATCGCGACGCCCTCGTTGATGAAGTGCCCGATGACACGGGAGGTGAAGAAGCCGCGCGAGTCGTTGACGACGATCGGGGTCTTCTTGATCCGGCGCACCAGGTCGAAGGCGCGGGCCAGTGCCTCGTCCCCGGTCCGCTCGCCCTTGATGATCTCGACCAGCGGCATCTTGTCGACGGGCGAGAAGAAGTGCAGTCCGATGAAGTCGTCCTGCCGCTCCACACCCTCGGCGAGCACGGTGATCGGCAGGGTCGAGGTGTTGGAGCAGAGCAGCGCGTCGGGCTCGACGATGTTCTGGATCTCCTGGAACACCTTGTGCTTGAGCGCGGTGTCCTCGAAGACCGCCTCGATCACGGCGTCGCAGCCGGCCAGGTCGTTCGGGTCGGCGGTGGCGGTGATGCGGGCGAGGAGCTCGTCGGCCTGCTCCTGGGTCGTACGGCCCCGGGACACGGCCTTGGCGCAGAGCTTCTCGGAGTAGGCACGGCCCTTGGCCGCCGCTTCCGCGGACACGTCCTTGAGGACGACGTCGATACCCGCCCGGGCGCAGGAGTAGGCGATGCCCGCACCCATCATCCCGGCGCCCAGGACGGCGACCCTGCGGACCGGACGCGGCTCGATGCCCTGGGGCCGGTTGGCGCCGGAGTTGACGGCCTGGAGGTCGAAGAAGAACGCCTGGATCATGTTCTTCGAGGTCTGTCCGGTGACCAGCTCGGTGAAGTACCGCGCCTCGATGACGAGGGCGGTCTCGAAGTCGACCTGGGAGCCCTCCACGGCGGCCGCCATGATGTTGCGCGGAGCCGGGTACGGGGCGCCGCCCAGCTGCTTGCGCAGGTTGGCCGGGAACGCGGGGAGGTTGGCGGCGAACTTCGGGTTCGACGGCGTACCGCCGGGGATCTTGTAGCCCGGCTTGTCCCAGGGCTGCTGTGACTCCGGGTTGGCGTCGATGAACGCGCGTGCCTTGGCGAGCATCTCCTCGGAGGTGGCGGCCACTTCGTGGACCAGTCCGTTCTCCAGGGCGCGCCGCGGGGAGTACTGGGTGCCCTGGAGCAGCACCTTGAGGAGGGCGTCGGTGATGCCCATGAGGCGAACGGTGCGGGTGACGCCGCCGCCCGCGGGCAGCAGGCCGAGGGTGACCTCGGGCAGGCCGATCTTGGAGCCGGGGGCGTCCAAGGCGACGCGGTGGTGGGAGGCGAGGGCGATCTCGTAACCTCCGCCGAGGGCCGCGCCGTTGACGGCGGCGACCACCGGCTTGCCCAGGGTCTCGATGCGGCGCAGCGAGGATTTGATGGCCGTACCGGTGTCGAAGACCTGCTGGGCGTTGTCCGGGCCTGCCTGGATCATGTCCTTGAGGTCGCCGCCCGCGAAGAAGGTCTTCTTGGCGGAGGTGTAGATGATGCCGCGGATGGAGTCCTTCTCGGCCTCGGCGCGCTCGGCGACGGCCGCGATCGAGTCCTTGAAGGCCTGGTTCATCGTGTTGGCGGACTGGTTGGGGTCGTCGAGGACGAGGGTGACGACGCCGGTCTCGTCCTGTTCCCAGCGGATGGTGGTGGGCTCAGTGCTCATCAGGGGTGCTCCGTTAGATGCGTGGGTCCGTTGATCCGTGGGAAAGGTCAGACGCGCTCGACGATGGTGGCGATGCCCATGCCGCCGCCCACGCACAGGGTGGCGAGGCCGTAGCGCTTGTCCTGGCGTTCCAGTTCGTCGACGAGGCTGCCGAGGATCATCGCGCCGGTGGCGCCGAGCGGGTGGCCGAGCGCGATCGCTCCGCCGTTGACGTTCACCTTGTCCAGGGAGAGGCCCATGTCCTTCACGAAGCGCAGGACGACCGCGGCGAAGGCCTCGTTGATCTCGACGAGGTCGATGTCGTCGATGCTCAGCCCGGCCTTGGCGAGCGCCTTGCGGGTGGCGGGCGCGGGGCCGGTGAGCATGATGGTGGGCTCGGAGCCGGAGACGGCCGCGGCGACGATCCGGGCGCGCGGGGTGAGGCCGTGACGCTCGCCGACCTCCTTCGAGCCGATGGCGACCAGGGAGGCGCCGTCGACGATGCCGGAGGAGTTGCCCGCGTGGTGGACGTGGTCGATCCGCTCGACCCAGTGGTACTTCTGCAGGGCCACGGCGTCGAAGCCGCCGAGCTCGCCGATGTCCGCGAACGAGGCCTTCAGCTTGCCGAGCGAGTCGGCGGTGGTGCCGGGGCGCATGTGCTCGTCGTGGTCGAGGACGACGAGCCCGCTGCGGTCCTTGACGGGGACGACGGACTTCTCGAAGCGGCCGTCCTTCCAGGCGGCGGCGGCACGCTCCTGGGACAGGGCCGCGTACTCGTCGACGTCCCGCCGCGAGAAGCCCTCGATGGTGGCGATGAGGTCGGCGCCGATGCCCTGGGGCGCGAAGTTGGTGGCGATGTTGGTCATCGGGTCGGCGAACCAGGCGCCGCCGTCCGAGGCCATCGGCACCCGCGACATCGACTCGACGCCGCCCGCGAGCACCAGGTCCTCCCAGCCGGAGCGGACCTTCATCGCGGCCAGGTTGACGGCTTCCAGGCCCGAGGCGCAGAAGCGGTTCTCCTGGACGCCGGCGACCGTGTCGGGCAGTCCGGCGGCGATCGCGGAGATACGGGCGATGTCGGAGCCCTGGTCGCCGACGGGGCCCACGACGCCGAGCACGATGTCGTCGATCGCGGCCGGGTCGAGGCCCGGGAGGCGGCGCTGGATCTCGTGGATGAGCCCGACGACCAGGTCGATGGGCTTGGTGCCGTGCAGGGCGCCGTTCGCCTTGCCGCGGCCGCGCGGGGTGCGGATCGCGTCGTACACGTACGCTTCGGTGGTCACGGTGAGCCTTTCGGGGAGGGTGCGGAGGGTCAGCCGAGCAGGGAGCGTCCGATGATCTCCTTCATGATCTCGGTGGTCCCGCCGTAGATGGTCTGGATGCGGCCGTCGGTGAAGGCCCGCGCGACGCGGTACTCCGTCATGTAGCCGTAGCCGCCGTGCAGTTGCAGGCAGCGGTCGGCGACACGCTTCTGCAGTTCGGTGGCCCACCACTTGGCCATCGAGGCGTGCACGGCGTCGAGTTCCCCGTTCGAGTGGTCGACGATGCAGCGGTCGAGGAACGTCCGGGTGACGGCGCACTCGGTCGCCATCTCGGCTATCTCGAAGCGGATGTGCTGGAGCTTGGACAGCGGCCGCCCGAAGGCCTCGCGCTCCTTGACGTACCGCGTGGTGATGTCCAGCAGGTGTTCGGCGGCGGCGATCCCGGCGACGGCGATGCCCATGCGCTCCTGGGCGAGGTTCGTCATGAGGTGCACGAAGGCTCCGTTGAGCTCGCCGAGCAGGTTCTCCTTGGGGACGCGGACGTCGTGGAAGAACAGTTCGGCCGTGTCCTGGGCCTTCTGTCCGATCTTGTCGAGGTTGCGGCCACGCTCGAAGCCTTCCATGCCGCGCTCGACCACCAGCAGAGACAGGCCGTGGGCACCGCCTTCGGGGGTCGTCCGGGCGACGACGATCACGAGGTCGGCCAGGATCCCGTTGGAGATGAAGGTCTTGGAGCCGTTGAGCAGCCAGTGGTCGCCCCGGTCCTCGGCGTGTGTCCTGATGCCCTGGAGGTCGGATCCCGCGCCGGGCTCGGTCATCGCGATCGCGGTGATCAGCGAGCCGTCGCAGAAGCCGGGCAGCCAGCGCCGCCGCTGCTCCTCGGTGCCCAGACCGGTCAGATACGGCCCGATGATGTCGTTGTGCAGGCCGAGGGCGAGACCCGCGGCTCCCGCGTGCGTGAACTCCTCGGCGAGTACGGCGCTGTAGCGGAAGTCGGCGTTGCCGCCGCCTCCGTACTCCTCCGGTACGGCGAGTCCGAGCAGCCCCTGTGTCCCGGCCGCCCGCCAGGCCTCGCGCGAGACGATGCCGTCCTTCTCCCACTGGTCGTAGTACGGCGTCACCTCCTTGGCGAGGAAGGTGCGCACGGTCGCGCGGAACGCGTCGTGCTCGGTACCGAAGATCTGCCGCTTCATGCGTGTCCCCTCCTGGAGCCGGCTCTTGACGGTCTCGGCCGGCCGGCCCGGTACCGGACCCCGACCGGGATGACGTCGAGCATGTCGGCCGCGGCCCCCCGGAAGGCCTCGACACGCTCGCGTACGTGGCCTTCGGGCCCGCACGGCGAGATCGGCTCGCGGCACGCGTCCGGGACGGCGGCCTCCGCCTCCTTCTTCGGGCCGGCGGCCGCGGCGAGGGCCTGCCGGGCCTCGCGCGCGTGGCCGGTCGGGAAGGAGAGCCGCATCAGCCGCCGTCCTTCGTCCGCTCGGCCTCGGCCTCGGCCAGGTGGGGTAGGCCCCAGTCGCGGGCCACGTCGGCCGCGCCCGTGCCGGGCAGGGCGGGGCCGGAGCGGACGGACGTGCGGGTCACGGAGAAGCGGGGCGCGGGGGCGGGCTGGGTGATGCCACCGTGGTCGGTGAAGGTGCCGCGGGCGGCGAGATGGGGGTGCGCGGGAGCTTCGCCCAGCGACAGGACGGGGGCCACGCACGCGTCGGAGCCGTCGAAGACAGCGGTCCACTCCTGCCTGGTACGGGTTCTGAAGCGCGCGGCGACCGTGGCGCGCAGCGCGTCCCAACGGGCCACGTCCGTGCGGGCGCCCGCGTGCTCCTCGATGCCGAGCAGCCGCACGAACTCGTCGTAGAACCGGGCTTCGAGGGCGCCCACCGCCATGTACTTCCCGTCGGAGGTCTCGTACGTCCCGTAGTACGGGCAGCCGCCGTCCAGGAGGTTGGCGCCGCGCCGGTCCTGCCAGCCGCCGGCGGCGACCATGCCGTGGATCATCGAGGAGAGGTGTGCGGTGCCGTCCACGATCGCCGCGTCCACGACCTGTCCGGCGCCGGTCGCGCGGGCGTGGTGGAGCGCGGCGAGGACACCGACGACGAGGTAGAGCGAGCCGCCCGCGTAGTCCCCGACGAGGTTCGCCGGGACCGCGGGGGGTTCGTCCGGCCTGCCGATCATGCCGAGGACGCCGGTCGGGGCGATGTACGCGATGTCGTGCCCGGCGCGCTGGGCGAGCGGGCCCTGCTGGCCCCAGCCGGTCATGCGTCCGTAGACGAGGCGGGGGTTGCGCGCGTGACAGGCCCCGGGGCCCACGCCGAGGCGCTCGGCCACGCCGGGACGGAAACCCTCGACGAGGACGTCCGCGCGTTCGACCAGGTCGAGGACGCGGGCCGGGCCGTCCTCGGACTTCAGGTCGATCACGACGGACCGCTTGTTGCGGTTGGTGACGTCGTACTCCGGATCGATCCCGAGCCCCGGTCCGCCGGGCCGGTCCACGCGGACGACGTCCGCGCCGAGGTCGGCGAGGAGCATGGCGGCGAACGGGCCGGGACCGATGCCCGCCAACTCGACCACGCGCACCCCGGCCAGCGGGCCGTGCGCCGTCGTCCCTGCCACTGCCATCAAGCCCCCAGCACTGTGACACCACTGATGTGACATCAGAGATGTTAAGAACGTGTTCCACGCCGGGCAAGCCCTGGCGAGCAAGCGCTTAGTTAAATCCCCGGGAGGGGATCGCGGAGAGGCCCGTCCGTACCCTGCCGAAACGCGCCGGACCCGGGCGTATCAGCTGATTCCGCACTCCACGGCCTCGGCACCGGGCCTCGGGGGGATATCCGTGCCCGGCCGGATCCGAGCGCGCCGGGCACGGGGGCGCCCGGGGCACTCGGCACGGGGGCCTCCGGGGCAGCACTCGGCACGATGCGGGCGGAGTCGGCGGACCGGGCGGCACCCGGCAGCGGGCGGCCGGACTCACGCACACGCGCGCACCGTCTCAGGGCGCTCCCCGGCACGGCCACGGTCACCTCCGGCCTCTTCGCCCGACCTCGTCGTCCGGCTGTTCGTACCTCACGCTAGCCTCAGCCACCGACAACGGCGCTTCGCGCACGGCAGCGGGGGCACCGCCCGCTCGCGCGCGGTCGAGAGTGGGAGTGTCATGAGCAGGGCGAAAGAGACGGATCGCGCGTACGACATCGTGCTCTTCGGAGCCACGGGCTTCGTCGGGGCGCTCACCGCGGAGTACCTCGCCGCGCACGCGCCCGAGGGGCTGCGCTGGGCGATCGCGGGGCGCGACCGGAAGAAGCTGGAGCGGCTGCGCGAACGGCTGCCCGGTACCCCCGACGTCATCCGGGCGGACGTCTCCGATCCGGCGTCGCTGCGTGAACTGGCCCGGGGCGCACGCGTGGTGGCCACGACGGTCGGGCCGTACATCGTGCACGGCGAGGAACTGGTCGCCGCCTGCGCCGACGCGGGCACCGACTATCTGGACCTCACCGGTGAACCCGAGTTCGTGGACCTGATGTACGTCCGGCACGACGCGCGCGCCCGGGAGACCGGGGCCCGGCTCGTGCACGCCTGCGGCTTCGACTCGGTCCCGCACGACCTGGGCGCGTACTTCACGGTGCGCCAACTGCCCGAGGGCGTACCGCTGAGGGTCGACGGATTCGTGCGCACCCAGGCGATGTTCTCCGGCGGCACGTTCGCCTCCGCGCTCACCCAGTTCGCGCGCGGCCGCCAGATCCTGACCGCGGCCCGGGACCGCGGGCGGCACGAACCGCGGCTGATGGAACGGCGTGTGTCCGCGCCGGTGAGCGCGCCCCGGTACGCCAAGGAGGTCGGCGCCTGGGCCCTCCCGCTGCCCACGATCGACCCGCAGATCGTGCAACGTTCGGCGCGGGCGCTCCAGCGGTACGGGCCCGACTTCCGCTACCGCCACTACGCGGCCGTCCAGCGGCTGCCGATCGCGGTGGGCGGGGTCGCCGCCGTCGGCGCGGTGTTCGCGGCCGCCCAACTGCCGCCCGCGCGGCGGTGGCTGTCCGACCGGATCAAGCCGGGCGAGGGGCCGAGCGCCGCACGGCGGGCCAGGAGCTGGTTCTCCGTGCGGTTCGTCGGCGAGGGCGGCGGGCAGCGGGTGTTCACCGAGGTCGCGGGCGGTGACCCCGGCTACGACGAGACCGCCAAGATGTTCGCCGAGTCCGCGCTGTCGCTCGCCTTCGACGACCTGCCCCGAACGGCCGGTCAGGTCACGACGGCGGTGGCGATGGGCGACGCGCTCATCGCACGGCTCCGCGCGGCGGGGATCACCTTCCGGGTCGCGGACTCCCGGGCCTACAGCGGCCACTCCAGCACCGTGTAGATCATTCCGCCCACCCAGCCGACCCCGGCGACGACGGAGAGGACCAGCGCGGCCGTCACGGCACGCTCGTCGGGCTGTGCGGGGCCGGGGCCGTCCCGGCGGGCGGCGGGCTTCGGGGACCGGTGCGTCGTCATACGGCACAGCCTGCCGGTCACCCGGGTGCCGGCACATCCGTACAAGTACTCAGAACGCGTACGCGGTCAACGGGCGGAGCCGGTCAAGGCGTTGCCTCCTGAAGGGCCCGCCTGCACAGGGAGTCCGCCCGCCGGGTGGTCTCCGGGAGGCGGTACTTCGGGGTGAGCGCCAGCGTGTGCGCGCACGCGTGGTCCAGGCTCACCCGGTGGCCGACGGACACGAACACCGGTTTGACGCCGTCCCGGGTGCGCAGCGCCCGTCCCACCTCGTCCGCGCCGGCGAGCAGGGGGGACGCGCTGCCGCGCGGGGCACCGGGTTCCTGGTACGCGAAGGTGAACGGGTTCTTGGCGACCCCGATCGTGGGAAGCCCGGTGAGTACGCCGAGGTGGCTGGCGAGGCCGAACCGGCGCGGGTGGGCGAGACCGTATCCGTCGCAGACGACGAGGCCCGGCGGGCACGGCAGGGTGTCGAGCGCGGCCAGCACCGTCGGGATCTCACGGAAGGCGAGCAGCCCGGGGACGTACGGGAAGGAGACCTGTCCGACGGCGGTGGCCTCGGCGACGACGCGCAGGGACGCGGCGTCGAGCACGACGGCGGCGGCCACGACGAGGTCCCGCTCGTCGTCGTAGGCCACGTCGACGCCCGTCACCGTGCCGGTGCCGGGCGGCGGTCCCGGCTCGTCGAGCACCACCCGCCCGCGCAGCTCGTCCTGCGCGGCGCGGGCCTGCTCCTCCGTCGCGGGCCAACCCGCGGGAACGCGTACGGTCTTCATGGTGCCGACGAGCCTACGGGGCCGTCCGGCGGGCGGACCGGCCGGGCCGCGCCCGCCTCCGGCCCGGTGCCGCCGCTCCTCGCCCGGCCCCGGCCCCGGGTCAGCGCTCCAGACGTGCGACCCGGCCCTTCTCACCGGCGGCCCAGCAGCCCAGGTCGGGAGCGCAGGCCACGGTGTCGTAGGAGCCGGTGTCCAGGGTCCGCCAGGTGCGCCCGCCGTCGGTCGTGAGGTCGGTGCCGGTCGGGCCGACCGCGAGGGCGGAGGTACGGCTGTGCGGGAGCCAGGCGACGCCGGAGCGGTAGGCGGGCGGCGGGCGGCCGGCCGGGGTCCAGGCGCGGCCGCCGTCGCCGCTGACGGCCGCCGCCCGCGGGGACGTCTGGTCGGCGCGGTAGTCGCCGCCGACCGCGAGGCCGTGGGCCCGGTCGCGGAAGGCGAGGGCGAAGACACCGCGTGCCGGATCGCCGGCCGGGATCGGTGTGTCGGCCGCCTTCCAGGTCAGTCCGCGGTCGGCGGAGTGCAGCACGCGCGCGTGCGCGCCTCCGCCGGTCGCCAGCCACACGTCTCGCGGCCCCGCGCTCACCAGGCACTGCCCGCTCGCCGCGAACCCCGCCTCACCCTCCTGCGCGGCGGGCATGCCGTCACCGGGCAGCACCTTCCAGGAGCGCCCGCCGTCGTGCGTGGACAGGATGCGGAACCTGCCGTCCACCGGGTCGCTCATCGCCAGGCCGTGGCGCCGGTCGAAGAAGGTGAGGCAGTCGTAGAAGGCCTTCGGATCGGTGTTGCGGAAGGACTCGGTCCAGGTCGCGCCGCCGTCGTCGGTGCGGAAGACCCGGGACGCCTCGCCCTCGCCGATGGTCAGGGCCACGGCGCGCCGTGCGTCGAACGCCTCGATGTCGCGGAACTCCAGTGCGGCCGCGCCGGGCGGCGAGACGTCGCGCCAGTTCGCGCCGCCGTCCGTGGTGCGCAGCACGGTGCCCTTCGATCCGGCCACCCAGGCGGTGTTCCGGCTGACGGCGGACAGTCCGCGGAACCGTGCGTCCGTACCGCTGTCCTTGAGTTCCCAGTGGGCGGCCTTCCCGGTTCCGTGCGCCTGCGCGGGTGCCGCCGCCGTCAGCGCGGCGGCGAACGCGGCCGCGCACAGTCCCACGGCGATCGCCCGGCTCGTACGTCTCGTCTTCCCCAAGCCCCTCATGGCGGGCGAAGCTAGCCCACTCGCCCGGCTCCGTCCAGATGTCCTCGGCGGGAACCCTGGGGCGCCGGTTGGTGTCCTCTCCGGTATCGCGGGCACGCGGGGGACTGGAAATGGATCATCACGTCCGCCGCGGGCGACCGCGTGGGAGGGCTCGGTGACAGATGTCACTCGGGTCCCAGGTGCACTGAACGGCTCGTTCTTTCGTCTCTTCAGATGCCTGGCCTCATCCGCCCGAAGTTCGTCCAGCCGTCACAAGGGAGCAAGGCGTTGTCCACCGTCATCGAGCAGCCCGTAGAGGCCCGTCTCGTCGCCGCCGCGCCGCGGATGCCGAGCATTCCCGCAACGCTTCACTACGACCGGAGCGACCCCTTCGCCGTCCGTATGACCTTCCCGGCGCCGGCCACGCTGGAGGGCGTCGAGGTGTGCTGGACTTTCGCGCGCGAACTGCTCGCCTCCGGCATGGAGGACGCCGTGGGGTACGGCGACGTCCGGGTGCGGCCGTACGGCTACGACCGCACCGTTCTGGAGTTCCACGCCCCCGAGGGCACCGCCGTGGTGCATGTGCGCTCGGGCGAGATGCGGCACTTCCTGCGGCGCACGACCGAGCTGGTGCCCGTCGGGCACGAACACCTCCAGGTCGACCTGGACCACGACCTGGCGGAACTCATGCGGGGTACCTGCTGACCCGGTGCGCCGCCACGCACGCGCGTTTCCGGAGCCGGGCGCGGCCCGGCCCCCCGGCGGACGGTGCTCCGAGCCGGTGAGCGCGGGGGCGGAGCGGGCCCGGGCACACACCACGAGCGATGTGAGCGTCCGCGGGTCGACGGCCCCGACGACGAGAGCCCCGCGCGCCCCACGCGCCCCGGCGGCGCGGCACGCCGCACGTCCGTTCCGCGGCACCAGGGGCCGGCACCACCGCCCGGTCAGCCGCCCGACGCCGCTCCCGCGGTCGAGGCCGCGGTGGCCGCCACGATCATCGCCGTACGCACTTCCTGGATGACCTTCTTCAGCGCCGGGGCCGCCGCTCCGCTGCGCTCGGTGAGCTCCTCGATGCGCTCCTTGTACAGCTTGCGGTCCTTGCCCGGTGCGAGGGTGCGCAGTTCGGCCGCGGCGGCGAGGGCGACGAGGGCCGCGTCGCGGTCGGAGACCTCCGTGACGGGCAGCGGCCCCCGCAGGACCGCCCGCGCCTCCTCCCGCAGCGCGTCCACCGCCGCCACCCGCTCCAGCCGGTAGTCGACGGACGGGAAGAGCCCCAGCATCCGTTTCTTCCCCGCGCGCAGATATCCCTCGGCGGCGAGCTGCGCGCGGACCGCGTCGAGGGTGACGCGTGCCCGGAGGGTCACCCAGGTCTTCCACTTCCGCGGCCGGGACTCCTCCACGAGTTCCAGCAGTCCGTCGAGGGCGAGGTCACCCGTGCGGACGTCGACGTCCACCGGCGTGGCGATGCCGTCCACGTCGGCAAGCAGTCCGCGCTGGGCCAGTTCCGTGAGCGCGCCGGCCCTGACCAGATGGTGGAGGTGGGTCTCGCCGGTGACCTTGAGTCGCGTGGTGTCCCAGGACAGCAGGTAGAGCCGGGCGGGCAGCGACAGCGGGCCGTTGGGCACGGGGGCTCCTTCGGGGGACGGGCCGTGGACGGGGTCGGCCACGTTAATGCGTTGACAGGCCTAGTACCCGTTCCTACGGTGTACAGCGGTTCTGTTGCCGTCGAACGGAGAAGGACGTTGCTCTACTGAGGTCGGAAGACACCGCTTCCCACCACCCGCCGTTTCCGGCCGGTGCGTGCGTGGCGTGCGACCTCGGTGCATGAGCCGCCCTTCTGTCACGGGACTCTCACCTCTCTCTGCGGTCCGCCGCCCCGCGGTGTCTCACACGCGTTGCCCTTGACCCCCTCAAGCAACCGCGAGGCCCCATGTCTGTATCCATCACCTGTACCTCCCTCTCCTTCGCCTGGCCGGACGGCTCCACCGTCTTCGACGACCTGCGGATCGCCTTCGGCCCCGGCAGGACCGGGCTCGTCGGCGTCAACGGATCGGGAAAGACGACCCTGTTGAAGCTCATCGCGGGAGAACTCACCCCGGCCGACGGCACGGTGCGTGTCGCGGGCGAGGTCGGGTACCTCCCGCAGAACGTCACGCTCGACACCGGCCTCAGGGTCGACGAGGTGCTCGGTATCGCCGCCACCCGCGCCGCGCTGCACGCCATCGAGGCGGGCGACGCGGCCGCGCAGCACTTCGAGACCGTCGGCGACGACTGGGACGTCGAGGAGCGCGCGCTCGCGACGCTCGGCGAGCTCGGTCTCGGCCACATCGGACTGGACCGCACCATCGGCGAGGTGTCCGGCGGCGAGTCGGTGCTGCTCCGGCTGGCCTCGCTCCTGCTGCGCCGGCCCGACGTACTGCTGCTGGACGAACCCACCAACAACCTCGACCTGTACGCGCGACGCCGGCTGTACGCGGCCGTCGAGGCGTGGTCCGGGGTCATGGTCGTGGTCAGCCACGACCGTGAGCTGCTGGACCTGGTCGACCAGATCGCCGATCTGCGCTCCGGCGAGGTCACCTGGTTCGGGGGCAACTTCTCCGCGTACGAGGAGGCGCTCGCCGACGAGCAGGAGGCCGCGGAGCGCATGGTGCGCGTCGCCGAGGCCGATCTGCGCAAGCAGAAGCGCGAGCTGGTCGACGCGCAGGTCAAGCTGGCCCGCCGCAAGCGGTACGGCCAGAAGATGAACGACCAGAAGCGCGAGCCGAAGATCGTCATGGGGGCGCGCAAACGGGCCGCCCAGGAATCCGCGGGCAAGCACCGCATCATGCACGAGGAGCGGCTCGCCGAGGCGAAGGGACGGCTCGACGACGCGGTGGAGGCGGTCAGGGACGACGACGAGATCCGCGTCGACCTGCCGTACACGGCCGTGCCGCCCGGCCGTACCGTCCTCACGCTGGAGAAGCTGGAGCTGAGGTACGGCGCGCGGGTGGACGGCCTGTTCGATCTGCGCGGACCCGAGCGGATCGCGCTGATCGGGCGCAACGGCGCGGGCAAGACCACGCTGCTGCGGACGATCGCCGGGGAACTGGCCCCGGTGTCCGGCGAGGCCCGGACCCACGTGCCGACACGTTTCCTGCCCCAGCGGCTCGATGTCCTCGACGACGAGCTGACGGTCGCCGAGAACGTGGCCCGTTTCGCACCGGACGCCACCAACAACCGGATCCGGGCGCGGCTCGCCCGCTTCCTCTTCAAGGGGGCGCGGGCCGATCAGCGGGCGGCGACCCTCTCCGGCGGCGAACGCTTCCGGGCGGCGCTGGCGGCGCTGATGCTGGCCGATCCCGCGCCGCAGCTCCTGATGCTCGACGAGCCGACGAACAACCTCGACATGGCGAGCGTCCGGCAGCTCACCACGGCCCTGGACTCGTACGAGGGCGCGCTGATCGTCGCCGGCCACGACGTGCCGTTCCTGGAGTCGATCGGAATCACACGCTGGCTGGTGCTGGAAGGAGGAGAACTGAAAGAAACCACGCCGGAAGCTGTCGGGTATCCCGCATAGCGGGGACCCGTGGGGCTGGCTAACGTCGGTCCGGACGCGGGGCCGCCCGGCGTCGGTCCCGGGGTTCCCGGGGCCGGCCGGCGGCCTCCTGTCATCGGAGCCGGGACCGCGTCGCGTCCGGCGGGGGCTGTTGCGCGCGCGAACGGCGCTGCATGATGTGCGCCGACGCACCCTGCCGATTCGGAGACCGCACGTGCCCAGCCAGAAAGCACTCATCCGCAGGCCCAGCCCCCGTCTCGCCGAGGGGCTCGTGACGCACATCGAGCGCGAGAAGGTGGACGTCGACCTGGCGGTGGAGCAGTGGGAGGCGTACGCACAGGCCCTGCGCACGCACGGCTGGGACACCGTCGAGGTGGATCCGGCCGACGACTGCCCCGACTCGGTGTTCGTGGAGGACGCCGTCGTCGTCTTCCGCAACGTCGCGCTGATCTGCCGCCCCGGCGCCGAGTCCCGGCGCGGCGAGACCGCCGGGGTGGAGGAGGCCGTGGCCCGGCTGGGCTGCTCGGTGAACTGGATCTGGGAGCCCGGCACCCTGGACGGCGGTGACGTCCTCAAGGTCGGCGACACGGTGTACGTGGGCCTCGGCGGACGCACCAACGCGGTCGGGGTCCAGCAGCTGCGCGCGGCCCTCGAACCGCTCGGGGCGCATGTGGTCCCCGTACCCGTGAGCACGGTGCTGCACCTGAAGTCGGCGGTCACGGCGCTGCCCGACGGGACGGTGATCGGCCATGAGCCGCTGGTGGACACGCCGTCGCTGTTCCCGCGCTTCCTGCCGGTGCCGGAGGAGTCCGGGGCCCATGTGGTGCTGCTCGGCGGCGAGAAGCTGCTGATGGCGGCGAGCGCCCCGAAGACCGCGGAGCTGCTCGCGGGGCTCGGCCACGAGCCGGTCGTCGTGGACATCGGCGAGTTCGAGAAGCTCGAGGGCTGTGTGACCTGTCTCTCGGTACGACTCCGGGAGTTGTACACCTGAACGAGTGAACGACTCACCCGTTCGGCTCCGGGACGTGTGAGGCAGGAGTGGTCGACGAGGCTTCGGAGCGAGCCCCGAGAGACGCGATACCGCCTGGGAGACCCCGCTGATCAGGCACTCTTTACAGCGAACTTAACCTACGGTTTCGTAACCTACGGATACGTAGCCTACGATGCCGTAGGTTTCGTCCCCGCCCAGTCGTACGTTCAGTCGTACGTTCAGTCATTCGTTTCAACGGCTCACCAGTAACACCCTCAGTAACTCACGCAGTAACTCGCTCAGTACTTTCACGTCCCCCCTGGAGCACCCGTGACGATTACTTCTCCCCACCTCGGCAGCCCGTCCGCCGCCTGGACCGACGCTCGGCTGCTGTACGCGTTGGAGGAAGTGGTCGAAACCGAGCTCAACCGTCACCTCAAGGTGGCCAAGGACTGGATGCCGCACGAGTACGTGCCGTGGAGCGACGCGCGCAACTTCCCCGGTCTGTTCGAGGACGGCGAGGCCTGGGGCAAGGAGCAGTCGAAGGTCACGGAGATCGGCCGGATTGCGCTGGTCGTCAACCTCCTCACCGAGGACAACCTGCCGAGCTACCACCACGAGATCGCCGCGCTCTTCGGCCGTGACGGCGCCTGGGGCACCTGGGTGCACCGCTGGACCGCGGAGGAGGGCCGGCACGGCATCGTGATGCGCGACTACCTGCTCGCCTCGCGCGCCGTGGACCCGGACAAGCTGGAAGCGTTCCGTATGCAGCACATGAACGAGGGCTTCGAGTCGGACAACCGCCACTCGATGCTGCACACGGTCGCGTACGTCGCCTTCCAGGAGCTCGCGACCCGCGTCTCGCACCGCAACACCGGTCACCAGTCGGGCGACCCGGTCTGTGACCGGATGCTGGCGCGCATCGCGACCGACGAGAACCTGCACATGGTCTTCTACCGGAACCTGCTCAAGGCCGCGTTCGAGCTGGCCCCCGACCTGACCATGCAGTCCGTGCGCGACGTCGTCGTCAACTTCCGGATGCCCGGACACGGCATGCCCGGCTTCGAGCGCGCCGCCGCCCA
Source organism: Streptomyces sp. RPA4-2 (assembly GCF_012273515.2). Classification (NCBI taxonomy): domain Bacteria; kingdom Bacillati; phylum Actinomycetota; class Actinomycetes; order Kitasatosporales; family Streptomycetaceae; genus Streptomyces; species Streptomyces sp. RPA4-2. The sequence goes on along the minus strand of NZ_CP050975.2, from coordinate 7,533,070 downwards.
GATGGCCATCGGCGAGGTGTACAACATGCGCATCCACCACGACGACGTGCTACAGCCGGTGCTGCGCCACCTGAAGGTCCTGGAGATGGACGGCCTCGGCCCGGAGGGTCTGCGGGCCCAGGAGGAGCTCGGCTTCTTCATGGGCGGCCTGGACGCGGAGGCCTCGAAGTTCGACGAGAAGCTCGCGGCACGCAAGGCGCGGATGGCCGCGCGCGCCGCCGGCTGACACCCACCGCACGTCGCACCACCGGGGCCCGGCGGCCCCGGACGGTCGCCTCACCCCCACGCCGCCACCCGGTGGCCGGCGCCGCGTCCCGCACGTCGGCCACCGGGTGGCGGCGCGGTGCTTCAGGCCGCCCCGAGGGTGACCGCGTGGAATCGGCACGCTCCCGGCGTGCCGCCGGGGAGCTCGGTCCACGCGGGGGCCGTGCCCGCCGACTGCCGCGCGGTGGGCCGATTTTCCGGTGCGGGCCGGCACCCGGCTGCGGCATCATGCGGCCATGCATGACAACACCACGTCGGAACGGGCGGCCGGGTTCCTGTTGGGTCTGCTCGAGGCCGGGGAGGCCGAGCGAGTACGGCGGCGGATCGGCCTGCGGCCCTCCCCGCCCGACGGGGAATCGGGAGAGTCCGAGGAGGCCGCGGACGCCCGGCGCTCGGTGTACTCCTGGTGGACGCGCACGCCCGTGCCCTCCTCCGTGCTGCTGTGGGTTCTGGAGGAGGACGATCCGGAACTCAACGCCCTGGTGTGGCGGCATCTCTCCGCGGACGACGCGATGCGCCGCGCGATCGTGCGCGGGATACCGCACGGCCCCGGCCGCGGGCAGCCCGTACCGGTGGCCAAGTCACTGCGCCGAGAGCCGGAACCGCCGGTGCCCGAGCACTTCAGCCGGTTCGGGCTCGTCGGCGCGCTGCGGGCCTCGCGGTCCATGGGCCCCGCGCGGAAGGCCGCCTCCATGGTGGTGGGACACCCCGGCTGGAAGGCGGTCGCCGCGGCCGACCTGGAGCGGGCGCTGCCCGGTTACGCGCGCTGGGCGCTGGCCGTGCGCCCCGACTGTCCGCCCGCGTTGCGCGAACGGTTCGGCTCGCACGCGAAGTTCACCCACCGGGTCCGGCAGTCGGGCGTCGTCGACGGTCCCGCGCGGTACGCGACGACGTGGAGCCCCGCCGACCGGGTCCTGCGCGTGCTGTCACTGGGCCGGACGATGTTCCCGGCCCGCGTCCGGGAGGCCGAGGACGTACTGCGGCCGCTGGTGCGGGACCATCTGGGCGACCGCGAGGACGCCTGGGCCGTACTCGCCCAGCTCGTCGGCACGTACTACGGCACGGTTCCCGAACTGCTCGTGACCGCGGGGGCCGTCGCCTGAACCGCGCGACGGGGCGAGGGGGCGGGGCGGCTGGATTCGAACCAGCGTGATCTGGTTTTGGAGACCGGCTGCGCCTGCCTCTGCGCTACGGCCCCGCCCTTGGCATCGAGCGTAATGCCTTGGCCCGATGTCGGTGGGGCCTGGTACCAAGGAGGTGACGGGGAGAACGGGCACGGCGTCGGACACGGGGGTGGGGACATGCCGTACGGGGAGCGGGGGCGGCGTCCTGTCGTCGATCTGGCGGACCGCAGGGCGCTCGGCCGGTACCGGTACGTACCCGGAGGTGGTCGAGCAGGCGCGGCGGCTCAAGGAGGCCGCGCTGCTGGACTTCGGTCTGACGGAGTCGGCGGTGGCGTCCTGGCTGTACGCGAAGTGCCACCACCAACTGGCCACGACCGCGGTGGACACGGCGGCCGTGGTGGCCTCGGGCGACGGCACCTGCCTGCTGCTCTACAACCCGGACTTCTTCGTACGACTCGGCCTGGACGGCGTGAAGTTCGTGCTGTTCCACGAGGCGCGGCATCTGTTGCAGCGGCACCTGTTCGCCGACCCGGAGCTGCGCGCGGACCCGGTCTTCGAGACGGCCACCGAGGTGTCGATCAATCACGTGGCGCTGGTGCGGCTGCGCCGGGATTCCCTGCCCCTGCTGGACGGGCGTCCCACGGGCGTCGATCCGCGCGTGATCCACGCGGCGTACCGGCAGGACCTCCTCGCCCAGGGACTGGAACCGGTCGGCTACGACGAGTTCACCGCGACGGACATGACGGTGTACGGCGAGCTCAAGCGGATGCGCCACCCCCCGGTGGCCGCCCGGCGGGTGTGCGTCCGTCTCACGACCGAGGTGCCCGCGGATCAGGAGACCGTCGACGAGGTCTCGTCCTCCGCGCTGCTCAACGCTCTGCTCGCGGCCCGCCGTGGGCACCCGGGCGCCGAGCGCGAGCTGCTCGACCTGATGGGCCGCACGGAGGACGCCTCGGAACGGACGGCGAGGATCTGGGGGCGGCTCGGTGCCGCGGCCCTGCGCGGCGAGACCGTCCGCACACGGACGGTCGACTGGTGGCAGCGCTGGCTGGCCGACGTACTCGGTTCGAAACTCCGCGACGGTGAGCGGCTCGTGTACCCCAAGAAGCGGGGCGCGCTGCTCGCGGCGCTCGGCCAGGAGCCGATGCTCTCGCGGCGCGGGCCGGTCCGGGACAAGGTGCTCGTCATCGCGTACGACACCTCGGGCTCCATGCCTGACCGGGTGATCGACTGGCTCACCGGCCTCGTGGGACGGATCGACGGGGTCGAGGCGCACTGGCTGTCCTTCGACGCCGAGGTGATGCCCTTCGAGCCGGGCGGCCGCGTCCTCGGCGGGGGCGGCACCGACTTCCGGGCCGTCGCCGACTACGTCGAGGGGCGCACTGAGGTGAACGGCCGCCGCTGCGAGGCGCGTCCGGACGCCGTGGTGATGCTCACCGACGGCTGGGCGCCGCCGATCACCCCGGCCGAGCCCGACAAGTGGATCTGGCTGATCACCGAGGGCGGCAACGACTGGCCCGAGACCCACAGCCCGCCCATGGACTGCCACCGCGTGACCACCGGGTCGTACCGACCCCCCTCAGCACAGGACCAGGACCGATGACCACGGCAACCGACCCCGGCCGCACCGACCGCGGCGCACCCGCGCCCTCCCGTCTGGAGGCGTTCATCGACGCCCTGATCGCCATGGGGCAGACGGGCCAGATCTTCGGCGAGCACGGCATCGGCAAGACGGCCACGTTCTTCTCGCACGTGGCGCGCGCCCACCCCGACGCCACGCTGGTGTACGTGCCCGCGGCCAACCTCACCCCGGACGACCTGCTGGTCAACGCGCCGGTACGGGACGCCCACACCGGTGAACTCGTGCTGCGCCAGCTCGTGATGAGTCAGCTCAAGCCGGGCACACCCTTCGTGCTGCTCATCGACGACTCGTTGCAGGCGGGCGACACGGTCCAGTCCCAACTGATGCAGATCGCCTGCGACTGGACGCTCGGCGAGCACGATCTGCGCGCCCTGGGCTGCGTCGGCGTCTTCCTCACCGACAACGAGTCGCTGGCCGAGACCTCGGCGCGGCGCGGCGACCTCGCGCTCCTCGACCGCATGGTCACCCTGCGCGTCACGGCGAACGACACGTCGTGGCGCCGCCATCTGTCGGCCACGTACCGGGAATGGGACCTGGCACCGGTCTTCTCGCTGTGGGCCTCCCTCTCCCCCGCGCTGCGCGAGCTGCTCTCACCGCGCACCCTCGACCACGTCCTGGCCAACGCCCGGGAGGGATTCCCGCTGCGCTGGGCCCTGCCCCTGGTGGGCGGGGAACGGCTGCGCCTCGTCGAGCCCCGTCCCGACGGCCGCCCCGGACAGAACCGCACCGCGGAGATCCTGGACCGGATCGCCGCGGAGCTCGGTGTGTCCAATCCGTCGACGATCCCGGACCCGGTCCGCCAGGTCGTCAGGGCGGCCCTGCGCAATCGCTGGACCGTGCTGCTGCAGGGACCGCCCGGCTGCGGAAAGACCGAGCTCGTACGGGAGACGGTGCGCGAGGGCCTCGGCCGGGAGCCGCTGTACTTCTCGCTGCCGGTGACCAACGTCGAGGACCTGTGCGCCCCGGTCCCGTCGGCGGACGGCACCCTGGACAACCTGCTCGCGGCGAACTTCACGGGTCCCGAGCCGAAGGCGATCGTCTGGGACGAGTACAACCGGCCCAAGGACAAGGCCGCGTTCGCCAAGCTGATGGAGATCACCCAGGAGTGGTCGCTCGCGGGGCGCCGGATCGAGAACCTGCGCGCGCAGATCGCCGTCCAGAATCCGCCGTACCACCTGGGCCGCAAGCTCCTGGTCGCGCGGAACAACATCGCGCAGGCCAGCCGGTTCACGGCCTCCCTGACGGTCGAGCCGCAGGACATCCCGGCCAACGAGTGGCTGCTCGCGCGGTACGGCGCGGACGCCGAGACCGTCCTGGACTGGTGGAAGAACGACATCGACGACGAGGGCCGTGCCTGGATCACCAAGCGCACCCTGGAGCGGCTCATCAAGCTGCACCGGCACGGGCTCGACCTGGAGATGGCGACGGTCTACCTCGGCGACGGCGAGTACGCGCCCGTGTCACTGACGGCGCTCGTCGACCGGCTGCGCGGGCGCCCGGTGACGGGGCTGCGCGAGCTCGCCCGCGAGGCGGACGCCTGGGAGGCCCGGCTGCGGCGCGCGGCCCGGGACTCCGACGAGGGCACCGACGACAGCGACGTCGTCCACCAGATCCTCGCCAACGCGGAGCTGTCCCAGCTGAAGAAGCACCGGGCGCTGGTGGTGCGGCTGCTCCCCCTGCTGCCGCCGAAGCTGCGGGCGACGTATCTGGTGGGCGCGTCGGCGCAGCAACAGCGCTTCTGGACGGAGATGTTCACGGCCATGCGGCGCTGACACCCGGGCGATCCTCGCCGCGCCGCCCGGCGCCCGCCCTGCCGCGCGGCCGACGCCCCGCAGGCACGGCACCAGCGGTGCGCCTCGCTTCCGGCAGGCTCGGGCCGCGCTCCTCGGCCCCGGGAGGCACCGGCAGTGCTCCTCCCCCGCCCGGCGCGGGCCGCGCTCCGCCACCCGGCAGCTCTAGCCGCCCTCCTCCGCCCCGGCGGGCGCCGTGCGGTGGACACTGCGTACGGCGGCGACGTCCGGCGGGACGGCCGGGGCGGGGACGTGCGCGCTCAGCGCCGCCAGCCGTCGTTTCACGCTGGTGGCGATGCCGCCGCCCAGCACGAAGCGGGTCGCGGTGGTGGCACGCGGCGCGGTGTCGAGGAGGCGGTGGGCCTCACGGCTGCGCATGCCGGTGTGGGTGAGGACGAGGTGGGTGAGCCGGTGTTCGGCGCCCGCCAGCGTGTCCGCGATGGCGGTGGCCGCCGCGAGGTCGATGTGGTTGTCGGCCGCGCCGAGCATCGCGGCGGCGCGCACCCGGCCGAGGTCGAGCAGGGCCACCCCGGCCGCGGTCGCCGCCGTCACCAGCCGGGCGGCGGCATCGGCCCCGATGCCGTTGCTGGCGACGGAGAGCCGCGTGAGACGTCCGTACGGCGCCCGCTCCAGCGCGCCGGCCAGCCGCAGCGCACCCGCGTCGCCCAACCGCGCCGCCGATATGTAGAGTTCGCCGACCGCTCCGCCGCCGATCAGCTCGGCTTAGAGCGGTACGGCGCCCGCCGCGCCCAGCGGATTGCCGCCGACGAACAGCCGCTCGATACGGCGGCCGTTCTCCGCCGCGGTGAGGAGGGCGTCGGCGAGGACGACCGCGCCCGCCGCGTCGAGCCCGGTCTGCACGAGGTCCAGCGTGCGCAGCGACCGCGCGGCTTCGACGAGTTCGGCGGCCGCCCGCCCTCCCCCGCCGCCGAGCGGATTGCGCTTGAGCCAGACGCCGGTGACGACCCTCGGCGAGGCCCGCAGGTTGTCGGCGATCCGGCAGGCCCCGCCGGCGGTGATCCCGTTGCAGCCGAGATACAGCGTCTCGACCTCCGCGCCGCCCGCCACCGCGGCGGCCCCCTCGTCGCCGAGCCCGTCGGTACCGAGCAGCAAGTGCCGTACCGGGGAGGCGCCCTCGCGGAGCGCGTCGGCGATCAGCGCCGCGCCTCGCGGGCCGATCCCCTGCTTGCACAGGTCGAGGCGCCCGTCGGGCAGCGCCGTACCCGCCGTGAAGTCCAGCCGCTCCCCCGCCGGGCGGCCACCGCGCAACCAGTCGAGCAGTGGCTCCAGTTCGGCCGCGGGACGCGGCACGACGGACGGCACGCCCGCGAACTCCGGCACAGGCTCCGACTCCGGGCCCGGCTCCGGGCCCGGCTCCGGGCCCGGCTCCGGGCCCGGCTCCGGGCGCGACTCCGGGCGCGGCCCCGGCGCCGCACCCCGCGCACCGGCCCCGCTCACCACTCCGCCTCCCGGTAGTCCTTGAGGAACACCCCGGACACCGGCGCGCCCGCCTCGCCCCGCACGATGGGGTCGTACACCCGGGCCGCCCCGTCCACCACGTCCAGCGGGGTGCGAAACCCGGCGCCCGCCATCCGTTCCTTCTTCGGAGCGGGGTTCTCGTCGGTGATCCAGCCGGTGTCGACCGCGCACATGTGCACGCCCTGGTCGGCCAGTTCGGCCGCGCTGGTCCGGGTGAGCATGTTCAGGGCGGCCTTGGCCATGTTGGTGTGCGGGTGGCCCGCCATCTTGTTGCGCACCGCGAAGCGGCCCTCCACGGCTGTCACGTTGACGACGTAGCGACGGGGACGGGGCGAGGCGAGCAGCAGGGGCAGCAGCCTGTCGCAGAGCAGTGCCGGGGCGAGCGCGTTGACCAACTGGGTCTCCAGGACCTCGGCCGGGTCGAGGTCGCCCAGCCGCGCCGACCAGGAGTTCTCCGGAGAGGGGTCGGGCAGCAGTCCGGCCTCGTCGGCCTCCCGCAGGGCCGCGGGCAGCGCCGCACGGCCGCTGCCCAGCGCGCGCATCGATGTGAACCCCGGCGCCTGCCGGGCGCCTTCGGGAAGTCCGGCGCGCTCCCCGGCGGCCAGCAGGGCGTACGACTCGACGGGCCGCCGCACCGTCTGCGCGGCGTTGTTCACCAGGATGTCGAGCGGCTCGCCCTCCCGCCGCAACTGCTCGCACAGCCCCAGCACCTGGCGCGGATCACGCAGGTCCACCGCCAGCACCGTCAGCCGGTCCAGCCATTTCGCGCTGCCCGGTTCGGCGCGGAAGCGGCGTGCCGTGTCGTGCGGGAAGCGGCTGGTGACCAGGAGCTCGGCGCCGTCGCGCAGCATCATCAGGGCCAGCTGGAAACCGATCTTGACCCGGCCTCCGGTGAGCAGGGCGCGCCGCCCGCCGAGGTCGGTGGCGAGAGCGCGCCGGGCGGTGTTGTCGGCCGCGCAGTCCGGGCACAGCCGGTGGTAGAAGGCATCGACCTGTCGATAAGGCGTCTTGCAGACGTAGCAGGTGCGGGATTTCACGAAGACGCCCCCCGCGGTGGCGCCGTCTCCGGGGTGTGTGAGCGGCGCGTCCTCCCGCCGGTCGAGCGCGCCCGTCGCGGTCGCGGCCATCACCGCCGCGTCGGTGGCGGACGCCTCGGCGCCGCGCGCCTTGCGCCTGCGCAGCCGCCCCTCGCGCGCGAAGGACGCGGCGACCTGTTCCGCCCGCAGCCGCACCGGGTCGTCGACGGGCAGGTCGCGCAGCCTGCCGACCGTACGGTGGAACGCCGCCAGCTCGTCCTGTGTGATCCCGCCGCCCTCACCCATGTGTCCCCGCCCCGCGTGCGCGCTCCTGTGGCCCCGGCCGGATTCGAACCGGCGTATCCGCCTTGAGAGGGCGGCGAGTCTGCCTCTGCTCTACAGGGCCCCGTTCCCCCGGCCCGGCCGACCGGACGCAGCCCGGACGACCGGATTCGAACCGGCGTATCCGCCTTGGCAAGGCGGCGAGTCTGCCTCTGCTCTACGCCCGGGTGCGCCAGCGGATCCTAACCGCACTCCGGCCGCGCCGGCGCATCGATTACGGGGCCGCCGTACCGCATGACGGCGCACCGGCCGTGAGACGGTCGCCGAAGGGCGCGAGACGTGTCGTCGAAGGGGGTGCGGGGTGTGTCGGAGTACGGGTGGAGGTACGTCGGAACCGTACGCGCGAGGGCGCCCGGTCAGTGTCGGTCCGCGCGCCGGAGGCTGAGCCGTTCCTTCTCGGAGAGGCCACCCCAGACGCCGAAACGCTCGTCGTTGTTCAGCGCGTATTCGAGGCAGGCCGGGCGCATCTCGCACATGCCGCAGATGCGCTTTGCCTCACGCACCGAGCTGCCCGGCTCGGGAAAGAAGAACTCTGCCCCGGTCTGCGCGCACAGCGCCTGCTCCTGCCAGTCGGAGTCGGCCGGGATGATGGTGTCGGTGTGCATGCCGAAGAGCCTGCCCCGGATCGAAAAACGTTCGATCAACGCCGGATCAACGCCACGTTCCGAGCGTTCCGGCGGCCCCGATGATGCTCCCACCGACGGCACGGGGGCACGGCGGCGCGCGGGCTCCGTGAAAACAATACAAACATCTCCGGTCACCCGTGGTGACCGGTGCGGTCGCCCGCATCACGGCCCGCGCCGGCCCCGCGTCCCGGCAGCGATTGTCAGTGGGCGGTGCAAGACTCGGCAGAGCAGACAACGGGACCCCTCAAAGGAGGGCACTCATGCTCACCACCCGCTTTGTTTCCGGCGCTCCGAACTGGCTCGATATCGGCACGCCCGACATCGAGGGCGCCACCTCCTTCTACGGAGGCCTCTTCGACTGGCGGTTCCAGTCGGCGGGGCCCGACGCCGGCGGCTACGGCTTCTTCCAGCTCGCCGGGAAGACCGTCGCGGGCGGCATGCAGACCACCTCCGAACAGGGGCCGCCCTCCTGGACGGTGTACTTCCAGACCCCCGACGCGGAGGCCACCACCAAGGCCGCCGAGCAGGCCGGGGGCAATGCGGTCTTCCTGCCCATGGATGTCATGGGCGAGGGCCACATGGCGATTCTGGCCGACCGGGCGGGCGTGCCCTTCGGCCTCTGGCAGCCGGCCCGGACCAAGGGCGTCGACGTGGCGGGCGACCCCGGCTCGCTGTGCTGGGTCGAGCTCTACACCCCGGACGTCGCCGCGGCCGCCGCGTTCTACAACTCGGTGTTCGGCTGGGAGACCTCGGCCGCGCCGTTCCCCGGTGGCACGTACACCTGTATCAATCCCGCCGGGGCCGAGGAGACGGACATGTTCGGCGGCGTCGTCCCGCTGGCCGACGACCCGACCGAGGCCGCGTCCGGTGCGTACTGGCTGCCGTACTTCGAGGTGACCGACACGGACGCGACCGTCGCCAAAGCGCAGGAGCTGGGCGGCACGGTCCGTATGCCCGCCACGGATCTGGAGGGCGTCGGCCGCATGGCCAAGCTCGCCGACCCGTACGGGGCACGCTTCGCGGTGATCAAGAGCGCCCCGCGGCCGAGCTGAGCCCCGCCGCGGCGACGCCGGGAGCGGACGGGCCGGCCGGCCCCACCAAGGGCCGGCCGGCCCACTCACCGGCTTCCGTCGCTCCGTCCCCTGCTTCCTCGCTCCGTCCCCGACCCCCGTGGCTTACCCCGCCGTTCCCGTCGTCGCACAGCCCCGTGCCCCCCGGCAGCCCGGCGTCGCCGCACAGTCCTGACGCCGGCACCCGTGCGGTCCGGCTACGCGGAGGCCCGTCGTACCAATGTCGTCGGCAGGATCACGTCGGAGGGGCCGCGCACCGCGCTCTCCTTCGCCGTACGCCGGTCGAGATCCCGCAGGAGCAGACGGGCCATCAACCGCCCCATCCCCTCTATGTCCTGACGGACCGTGGTGAGCGGCGGATCCGTCTGCTCCGCGACCGGCAGCATGTCGTCGAACCCGATCACCGCGACGTCGTCCGGCACCCGCCGCCCCCGCTCGCGCAGCACCCGCAGGGCTCCCGAGGCGGTCAGATCGTTCGCGGCGAACACCGCGTCGACGTCGGGGCAGCGCTCCAGCAGTTCGCGCATCGCGCGCTCGCCGCCCGCGGGCGTGAAGTCGCCCTCGACCACGAGCCGCGGATCGGCGTCGGCCATGACGTCCCGGAACCCGTCGAGCCGGTCGACGGCGGAGGTCTGGTCGAGGGCGCCGGTGATGTGCGCGACGCGGGTACGCCCCAGCGCGACCAGGTGGCGTACGGCCGCGCGGGCGCCGCCCCGGTTGTCGCTGTCGACGTACACGGGGGCCGCGGCGTCGCGGGTGCCGTCGCCCCAGCCGGGCCGTCCGCCGAACACGGTCGGCACGCCCGCGCCGTGGATCAGCTCGGGCAGCGGGTCGTCGAGGTGCAGCGAGAAGACGAGCGCGCCGTCGACGTGTCCACCGGCGAGGTACCGGCCCACCCGCGCGTGGTCGTCACGGCCCTCCGTGAGCAGCAGGACGAGCTGCGAGTCGTGCGCCGTCAACTCCTTGCTGATGCCGCGGAGCTGGAGACCGAAGAAGGGGTCGGCGAAGACCCTGGTCTCCGGTTCGGCGATGACGACGGCGACCGCGTCGTGGCGCCGGGTGACCAGGCTGCGGGCAGCCTGGTTGGGAACGTAACCGAGTTCCTCGACGGCCTGCCGGACCCGTTCGACGAGTGGTTCGCGCACTCCGTCGCCGCCGTTGACCACACGCGACGCGGTGGCCCGGGAGACGCCCGCCCTGGCGGCCACGGCCTCCAGTGTGGGGCGCGACGCTGTCTCGGTCACCTCAGGGCTCCTCCTCGGCGGTTGCCGATCAGGATAGCCCCGGTAGGCACTCGATGAGAGCGCTCCCGGCGCCGGGCCCGGCGCCCTCGGCCGATGGGAACCGCACTCGAGACGCCGTGGCCGATCGAAGGGAACGGCGCTCAAGACGCCGTGCCCGGCCGAAGAAGACGCCGCTCAAGACGCCGTGCCCGACGGCGCCCGCCCGACGGGAACGGCCGGCCACCCGTCACCCGCGCCGGCGGCCCACCGGTCTACGCCTGGCCCTCCGCGCGCTTGGCCCGGCTCGGCTGCACCCTCTTCGGCTCGCCCGGCATCTTCGGGTACTCGGGCGGATACGGCAGATCCCCGAGGCCGTGGTCGTGCTCGTCGCGGGCGGCCAGTTCCAGCAGCGCTTCGAGGGAGTAGGCGTGGTCGTCCATGTCCGCGTGCACGTCGCCGAGTTCGGCGAAGCGCTTCGGCATGGTCGCCAGGTCGAAGTCCCGGGGGCGGGCCTCCCCCACCTCCTCCCAGCGCAGCGGCGCGGAGACGGGGGCGTGCGGGCTGGGACGTACCGAATAGGCGGAGGCGATGGTGCGGTCCCTGGCCGTCTGGTTGTAGTCCACGAAGATCTTTTCGCCCCGCTCCTCCTTCCACCAGGCCGTGGTCACCCGGTCGGGCATCCTGCGCTCCAGTTCACGCCCGGCCGCGATGGCGGCGCGGCGCACCTGGGTGAAGGTCCAGCGCGGTGCGATCGGCACGAAGACGTGCAGGCCGCGCCCGCCGGAGGTCTTGGGCCAGCCGCGCAGGTCCCCGTACTCGTGGAGAACCTCGCGCAGTTCGTGGGCGGCGCGCACGGCGTCCTCGTAGTCCGTACCGGGCTGCGGGTCGAGGTCGATGCGGAGTTCGTCCGGGCGGTCGACGTCGTCGCGGCGCACCGGCCACGGGTGGAAGGTGAGCGTGCCGTACTGCGCGGCCCAGAGCACGGCCGCCACCTCGGTGGGGCACATCTCGTCGGCACTGCGCCCGCTGGGGAAGGTGATGTGGGCGGTCGGGATCCAGTCGGGCATGTTCTTGGGCGCCCGCTTCTGGAAGAAGTTCTCGCCCTCGACTCCGTCCGGGTAGCGCTCCAGGGTGGTGGGGCGGTTGCGCAGGGCGCGCAGGATGCCGTCACCGACGGCGAGGTAGTACTGGGCGAGGTCCAGCTTCGTGAAGCCGCGCTCCGGAAAGAAGATCTTGTCCGGGCTGGACAGACGTACGGTCCTGCCGGCTGCATCGAGTTCCACCGCTTCGCCCATGCGGGCCACGGTAGGCGCACCCCGCCCGCCTCGCACACCGGGCGAACCGCTCCGTGTCACCGCAGAATCGAAGCATGGATCTGCCGGTGATGCCGCCCGTGAAGCCGATGCTCGCCAAGTCCGTGGCGAAGATCCCGCCGGACATGCACTACGAGGCGAAGTGGGACGGGTTCCGCGCGATCGTGTTCCGCGACGGAGCCGAGGTCGAGCTCGGCAGCCGCACCGGCAAAACGCTGACCAGGTACTTCCCCGAGCTGGTGGAGGCGCTGCGCGAGCGGCTGCCGGAGCGTTGTGTGATGGACGGCGAGATCGTGATCGCCAGGGACGGCCGGCTCGACTTCGACGCGCTCACCGAGCGCATCCACCCCGCCGAATCGCGGGTGCGGACGCTGGCGGAGAGGACCCCCGCCTCCTTCGTCGCCTTCGATCTGCTCGCGCTGGCCGACGAGTCACTGCTCGACGTGGGGCTCGGCGACCGGCGTGCCCTGCTGACGACGGCGCTGTCGGGGACGACCGCACCGGTCCATCTGGCACCGGCGACCACCGACCGGGAGGTGGCGCAGCGGTGGTTCGAGCAGTACGAGGGCGCCGGGCTCGACGGGGTGATCGCCAAGCCGCTCAGCGCGCCGTACCGGCAGGACGAGCGGGCCATGTTCAAGATCAAGCACGAGCGCACCGCGGACGTCGTCGTGGCGGGGTACCGCTTCCACAAGAGCGGCCCGATCGTCGGTTCCCTGCTGCTGGGGCTGTACGACGACGCGGGCGTCCTCCAGCACGTGGGGGTGAGCGCGGCCTTCCCCATGAAGCGGCGGGCCGAGCTGGTGGCGGAGCTGGAGCCGCTGCGCATGGAGGACATCGAGCGGCATCCCTGGGCGGCCTGGTCGCGGGAGTCGGCGCAGGAGTCCGCGCGGTTGCCGGGCGCGCCCAGCAGATGGTCGGCGAAGAAGGACCTCTCCTGGGTACCGCTGCGGCCGGAACGGGTGGCCGAGGTGGCGTACGACCACATGGAGAACGGCGTACGGTTCCGCCACACGGCCCGCTTCCGCCGCTGGCGCCCGGACCGGACCGCCGAGAGCTGCACCTACGGTCAGTTGGACGAGCCCGTGGGGTACGACCTCGCGGAGATCCTCGGGCCGCCGGACTGACGACCACGCACCCGGTCCCCCCTCCGGGTCTCTCCGGGTCTCTCCGGACCCCGCCCGGTCCTTGCCCCGTCCCGCCCACCGGTCCCGCCGATCCCACTGGCCCTTCCGATCCCACTGGATCTACCGGCCCCCCGGTCCCGTCCGGCCCTCGCCCTCGGATTCGCGGTAGATCAATCAGCGCGCCGATCGATCCACTCACCGCGCACGACCTCGAAAAGAACGGGTATGAGCACCGATGAACCCATGAACATATAATCGATGGCACGGGACGGGGTGGCACGGTGGGCATGCGACAGAAGGCACTGATACGGCGCGGCGCGGTGGCCGCGGCGCTGCTGACGGTCGCGGCGACGGGCCCCTTGATGGCGGGCTGCGCCTCGGGCGGCGGCGCGCACGCCGACGGACGCGCCCGGACTCCCGGCCTGAGCCAGTCACCGGAGCCGACTCCTGGTCGCGCCAGTGCCGACAGCGTCGGCTCCCTCCTCGCCGTGAAGATCGACAACGTGAGTGCGGCCCGCCCCCAGACGGGCCTCGACGCGGCGGACATCGTGTACGCGGAACAGGTCGAGGGCGGCCTGAGCCGGCTGATGGCCATCTACGCGACCCAGCTGCCGAAGGCAGTCGGACCGGTGCGCAGCGCACGCGAGTCCGACCTGGAGCTGCTGCGCCAGTTCGACGAGCCGACGCTCGCGTTCTCGGGCGCCCAGCACAAACTGCTGCCGGTCATCGACAAGGCCCCGCTGCGGCCGGAACCGCCCGAGCGGAACGCCGACGCCTACTACCGCGGCACCGCCAAGCCCGCCCCCCACAATCTCTATGTGCGGCCCGGCCGACTGCTGGGGTCGGCCCCCGGCGCCGCCGCCCTCACCACCGGGTTCCGCTTCGGGGCGGCCCCCGCGGGCGGCAGTCCGGAGACGTCCCGGACGGTGCGGTTCCCGGCCGCCCGCTTCACCTTCTCCTGGTCCGCGAGCACGCACCGCTGGCTGGTGTCGACGGACGGGACGCCGACGGTCACGACGGACGGCAAGAGGGTGGCTGCGGCGACCGTCGTCGTGCAGTACGTGAAGCTGCGCGAGTCGAAGTACCACGACGTCCTCGGCAACAACACGCCCTTCACGCAGACGGTCGGCTCGGGGACGGCGAAGGTGCTGCGCGACGGCCGGGTCTTCGACGCCGACTGGAAGCGGCCGGCCGCGACGGACGGCACGCGGTTCACCACGAACGACGGCGCGCCGATGAACTTCGCGACGGGCCAGGTGTGGGTGGTCTTCGCGGCAGCGTGAAGGCGCCTCGCGACGGGGGCTGTGCCGGGCGGCGTCCGGCGCGGCCGTGCCGGGCGGCGCCCGACACGGCCCACCGCCGGGCCCGCTACGGGGCCGGAAGGGGTTCCGCCGGATTGCGGAGCCCCTCCGCGGCATCCGACACCCGCCGGAGGAGATCGAAGAACACGGTCTGCTCCTCGGCGGAGAGCGGGGCCAGGAAGATCTGGTTCATCCGTGCCGTGCGCACGGTCAGTCTGCGGTGCGTGCGCGTCCCTTCGTCCGTCAGGCGCAGCAGCGAGCGCCGGCCGTCCTGGGGGTCGCGCACCTTGTCGAGCAGGCCCCGGCGGCCGAGCCGGCTGACGACCTCGGCGATGGTGGAGCGGTCCAGGCCCACCCGCTCCCCCACCGTGCGCTGATCCAGCCCCGGCTCCGCGACGAGCGCGTTCAGGACCGCGAACTGCGGCGAGGTGATCTCCTCGGAGACCATCGTGTTCCACAGCAGGTAGTGCGCCTGCTGCAGCCGCCGGGCCAGGTGCCCGGGGTGGGTGGAGAGGTCCACCGCGGCCATATGCGCTCCAGGGATCGTCGGCACGGTCGTTTGCCCAGCATTTTTTGGTATGTGCACTGAACGATACCGTCCGCGCACCGGCCTGTCTTTCGCGCGGATCAAGCCTGATCATGCTGCTCCCGGCGGGGTATTGACGGCGGGACGCCCGGGTGGCAGCGTAAATGGAACCTTGGAGAGATACTCAGTGCCCTGACTATTTGCGCCCTGTTCGATGACGACTCGGGACGCTCGGGAGAGAGAGGGCTTCACGGATGGACAAGGTGGTCGCCACGGCCGCGGAGGCGGTGGCCGATGTGCCGGACGGCGCGCGGCTCGCGGTGGGCGGGTTCGGACTGAGCGGCGTACCGAATGTGCTGATCCAGGCCCTGTTCGAGCGCGGGACCACCGGTCTGGGAGTGGTCTCCAACAACTGCGGGGCGATGGAGTCGGGCCTCGCGGTGCTCCTGGCGGCCGGGCGGATCGCACGGGTGACGGGCTCCTACATCGGGGCGAACAAGGAGTTCGCCCGGCAGTACCTGGCCGGGGAGCTGGAGGTGGAGCTGATCCCGCAGGGGACGCTCGCGGAGCGGCTGCGGGCGGGCGGGGCGGGGATCCCGGCGTTCTTCACTCCGGCGGGGGTGGGTACGCAGGTCGCGGACGGCGGACTGCCGTGGCGCTACGACGGCCGGGCGGGGTGGCGGTGGTCTCACCGCCGAAGGAGGTCCGCGTCTTCGACGGGGCCGAGTACGTGCTGGAGCGCGGGATCCGTACGGATTTCGCCCTGGTGCGGGCCGCGAAAGGGGACCGGCACGGGAATCTGGTGTTCAACAAGTCCGCCCGCAACTTCAATCCGCTGGCCGCGACGGCCGGGCGGGTGACGGTCGCCGAGGTCGAGGAGCTGGTCGAGCCGGGGGAGATCGATCCGGACGCGGTGCATCTGCCCGGCGTCTTCGTGCAGCGCGTCGTCACCCTCACCCCGCAGCAGGCGACCGCCAAAATGATCGAGAATCGGACGGTTTCCCGTCCCGCGGCCGGTCGATCGGTGGGTGCGTGATGGCGTGGAGTCGCGAGGAGATGGCGGCGCGTGCGGCGCGTGAACTGCGCGACGGGCAGTACGTGAACCTGGGGATCGGGCTGCCGACGCTGATCCCGAACCACCTGCCCGCGGGTGTGGAGGTGGTCCTGGAGTCGGAGAACGGGATCCTGGGCACCGGCCCCTACCCCACCGAGGACCAGGTCGATCCGGATCTGATCAACGCGGGCAAGGAGACCGTGACCGTCCTGCCCGGGGCCTCCTACTTCGATTCGGCACTGTCGTTCTCGATGATCCGCGGCGGGCACATCGATGTCGCCGTGCTGGGCGCGATGCAGGTCTCGGCGCGCGGTGATCTGGCGAACTGGGCGGTACCGGGAAAGATGATCACGGGCATCGGCGGCGCGATGGACCTGGTGCACGGAGCCCGGACGGTGATCGTGGTGATGACCCACACCGCGAAGGACGGCTCGCCGAAGATCCTTCAGGAGTGCGCGCTGCCTCTCACCGGCAAGGGCTGTGTCGACCGGATCATCACCGACCTCGGCGTCCTGGACATCACCCGGGACGGTCTCGTCCTGGTGGAGACGGCGCCCGGCGTCACCGCACGCGAGGTCGCCGCCAGAACCGGCGCCAGGCTGCACACCCCGCAGGAGCTGTCATGAGGCCCGGCTACGTCGTCGACGCCGTCCCCGCCCCCGTCCCCGAACGACAGGAAGCCCCCGCATGGCCCTCACCCAGTCGGACATCGACACCGAGATCAAGGACCGCCAGGACGCGTACGACAAGGCGGTCGTTTAAGCGGCGCCCCGGTCCGGCACCATCCGGAGCGCGACTACCCCCCGTACCGCAGCTCCCTCCTCCGCCACCCCCGCCAGCCGCTCGTCGCGGTCGGCGGCGGCGACCCGGAGACGGTCGAGCTGTCGGGTCCGGTCTTCGGCGTCACCGACATCACCGAGATCGACAACGACCTGACCCGGCAGCACCGGGGCGAGCCGGTCGGCGAGCGCATGACCGTCTCCGGCCGGGTGCTGGACCGCGACGGGCGGCCGGTCCGCGGCCAGCTCATCGAGATCTGGCAGGCCAACGCGGCCGGCCGCTACGCGCACCTGCGCGAACAACATCCGGCGCCGCTCGACCCCCACTTCACCGGCGTGGGACGGACACTGACGGATGATCAGGGACGGTACCGGTTCACCACGATCAAACCGGGACCGTACCCGTGGGGGAACCACACCAACGCGTGGCGGCCCGCGCACATCCACTTCTCCGTCTTCGGCACCGCGTTCACCCAGCGCCTGGTGACGCAGATGTACTTCCCCGGCGACCCGCTCTTCCCGTACGACCCGATCCTGCGGTCCGTGACGGACGGGGCGGCCCGCGACCGGCTGATCGCCGCCTACGACCACGCGCTCTCCCAGCCCGGGTTCTCGCTCGGCTACGCATGGGACATCGTCCTCGACGGTCCCTCCGCCACCTGGATCGAGGAAGGCCGTTGAGCATGACCGAGCGGTTGCTCCCCACCCCGTCCCACACCATCGGCCCCTTCTACGGCCACGCGCTGCCCTTCCCCGGCGGCGAGCAGGTGGCGCCCCCGGGGCACCCCGACACGATCACCGTGCACGGGTACGTGTCCGACGGCGCGGGCAGTCCGGTACCCGACGCCCTCCTGGACTTCTGGCAGGCGGCACCCGACGGCTCACTGGCGGGTGCCCCCGGCTCGATGCGCCGCGACCCCTCGACGGGCGGTTTCCTCGGCCGCGACGGCGTCGGCTTCACGGGCTTCGGGCGGGTCGGAACGGACGCCGACGGGCACTGGGCCCTGCGTACGCTGCCGCCGGGCAACGCCGGCCTGCCGTACCTCGGTGTGTGCGTGTTCGCCCGCGGTCTGACGCACCACCTCTTCACCCGCGCGTACCTCACCGACGGCGCGGACCCGCTGCTCGACTCGCTCCCGGCCGACCGGCGCGCCACGCTGATCGCGGCCAAGGGGCCGGACCGCACGTACCGTTTCGACATCCGTCTTCAGGGCGAAGGCGAAACGGTCTTCCTGGAGTTCCAGTGACACCTGCCGAACCGGCCGATCCCGCGGGCCCCGCCGATCTCACCGATCCCGCCGACCGGAACCCTCGTGAGGACTCCGGCGACCGGAGCGGTCACGGCGACTCCGACGACCCCGACGCCGGTCTGCTCGCCCCCGGACGGGCCGGCTCCCCCGCGTCGTCCTCGGCCTCGGACCGGGCGTTCCTACAGGCGCTGATCGACGCGGAGGCGGCGCTGACGCGTGCCTGGGCCGGACTCGCTCTGGCGCCGGGCGCGGCCGCGTCGGCCCTGTCCGCCGTCACCGCCGCGGACCTCGACGCGCGGTCGATCGCGCTGCGCGCCCGGGAGGGCGGCAACCCGGTGATCCCGCTGGTCGCGGATCTGACGGCGGCCGTGGGCGCCGAGTACGGCCCGTACGTCCACCGGGGCGCGACCAGCCAGGACATCATGGACACCGCGATGATG
The DNA here is from genome assembly GCF_012273515.2 of Streptomyces sp. RPA4-2. Lineage (NCBI taxonomy): Bacteria > Bacillati > Actinomycetota > Actinomycetes > Kitasatosporales > Streptomycetaceae > Streptomyces > Streptomyces sp. RPA4-2. Next base: position 7,514,704 of record NZ_CP050975.2, on the reverse strand, counting down.
CTGGTGGCCCGGCGCACGCTGCGGCCGGTCCTGGAAGACCTCGAGCGCACCGCGCGGGCGCTGCGGGACCTCGCCGCCACCCACCGGGACACGGTGCTGCCCGGGCGGACGCTGACGCAGCACGCGGTGCCGACGACCTTCGGATTGAAGGCGGCGGGGTGGCGCGCGCTGGTCCTGGACGCGCGGGACCGGCTGGCGGCCCTGCGTCTTCCCGCCCAACTGGGCGGGGCAGCAGGGACCTTGGCCGCGTTCACCGCGTTCGGCGCCGACGACCCGCAGGTCCTGGTGGCCTCGTACGCTCGCGAACTCGGCCTCGCGGAACCGGCGTTGCCGTGGCACACCCTTCGTACCCCGATCGGTGACCTCGCCGGGGCACTGGCCCTGACGGCCGGAGCCCTCGGCAAGACGGCCGCCGACGTGCTCACCCTCTCCCGTACCGAGGTCGCCGAGGTCACCGAGGGGAGCGGCGGTGGTTCGTCCGCCATGCCGCACAAGGCCAATCCGGTGGCGGCCACGCTGATCGCCGCCGCCGCCCGGCGCGCACCGGGGCTCGCCGCCACGCTGTACGCGTCGATGACCGCCGAGGACGAGCGGCCGGCCGGTGCCTGGCACGCCGAGTGGGAGCCGTTGCGCGAGCTGCTGCGGCTGGTCGGCGGCGCAGCCCGTGGCGCGGCCGACCTGGCCGAGGGGCTGCGGGTGAACGCGGACGCCATGCGTGAACACCTCGGCCTCACCCATGGGTTGATCGTCTCCGAGCGGCTGGCCGTCGAGCTCGCCCCCGTGCTCGGACGGGCCCGCGCCAGGGAACTGCTGACCCGGGCCGCCGAACGGGCCGTCGCCGAGGACCGTCCCCTCGTGGACGTACTGGGCGAGGAGCCGCGGCTCAAGGACGTCGACCTGGTGGATCTCACCGACCCGACCCGCTACACGGGCTCCGCCGGAGTCCTCACCGACCGTGCTCTGGAGCGACGTTGAAGACCCAGCCCGAAGACAGGCTGCCGTACCACCGCGCCGAGGGGGCCGCCACCGCTCCCCCACTTCTTCTCGGCCCCTCGCTCGGCACCTCGACCGCCCTGTGGGACGAGGTCGCGCCCGAGTTGTCGCTCACCCACCGGGTGGTGCGCTGGGACCTGCCGGGGCACGGCGGTTCCCCCGCGAACCTGATCGGGCCAGGCGCGACCGTCGCCGACCTCGCCGCACTGGTCCTCGCCCTCGCCGACGCGCTCGGCGTCGACCGGTTCGCCTACGCGGGCGTCTCACTGGGCGGCGCGGTCGGTCTGCACCTCGCCGTGCACCACCCCGACCGGGTGGCCGCCCTCGCCGTCATCTGTTCCTCGGCCCACTTCAACGGCGCCGGGCCCTGGCAGGAGCGCGCGCGGACGGTACGCCGGGAGGGCCTGGCCGCGCTCGCGGAGAGCGCCAACTCCCGTTGGTTCACGGCCGGTTTCAGCGTTCCGCGGCTGATCGAGGACCAGCGGACCGCGGACCCGGAGGCGTACGCCGCCTGCTGTGACGCGCTCGCCGCCTTCGACCTGCGCGACCGCCTGTCGTCGATCACCGCGCCGACCCTGCTGGTCGCCGGCCGCGAGGACCCGGCGACGCCGCCCGCGCATCTGCGGGAGATCGCGGACGCGGTGCCCGGCGCCTCGCTCACCGAGATCGCGGGTGCCTCGCACCTGGCGCCCGCGGAGCGGCCGGAGGCCGTGACTGCCGCGCTGCGCGGGCACTTCGACGGGTATCCGGCACGCGGCATGGAGGTACGCCGCGAGGTTCTCGGCGACGCGCACGTGGACCGCGCGCAGGCCCGGCAGACCCCGTTCACCGCCCGCTTCCAGGACTTCATCTCACGCTACGCCTGGGGGGAGATCTGGACGGATCCGACCCTGTCGCGCCGCGAGCGCAGCCTGATCACGCTGACGGCGCTGGTGGCACACGGTCACCTCGACGAACTGGCGATGCACGTCCGGGCGGCGCGCCGCAATGGTCTGACCTCCGAACAGATCGGGGCCGTGCTGCTCCAGACAGCCGTCTACTGCGGTGTCCCGGCGGCCAATTCGGCGTTCGCGGTGGCCCAGCGGGTGCTCGACGAACTCGACGGGCCAGGTGCGACCGATGGCGAGGAACGTGACGCACGCGATGAACACGGCGAACGCGACGCGGCGGAGACCTCCGGGGACGCGTGAGCGATCCCCGCGGGCATGACACGCCTCGACCGCACCTGCCTCGCGACCACCCCTGACGCGCGGCCGGACGCCTGCCACCGCCGGCGGCCGGTCCGGTGAGCCCGGCGCCGGTGGCGTACGGGCCCCTCGGCAGGCGGCCGGCCCGAGGCCTACCGCAGTCCCCGCCCCGTCGCCAAAACCTCCTCCGCCTTCGCGATCAGTCCGTCAGCCCCGCACGAACGCGCCAGCGTCAGACCCTTGTTGAGCTCCGAGACCGAGCGCGCCGCGACGCCGTACTCGACACGGGCCGCCGCGTGTTCGTACTGGCAGGGCGAGGCCTCCAGATAGGCGACGGCCTGCGCCGCCAGACGCACCGCACGCTGGCCCGACTCGAGGGCCGCCGCGCAGCGCAGTGCCTCGCCGATGGCGGTGTCGGTGCCGAAGCGCTCGGCCCGGCGCCGGGCGTCGACGGCCAGCGCGGCGGCCCGTACCGGATCCTCCGAGGCGAGCGCGCGGGCGAGGTCGATCGACCAGGGCGCCATCACCGTGTTGTGGTGGCCCCGCACCGCGGAGGCCTTCTCGGCGGCCTCCAGTTCGTTGATGCCGTCCTTGACCCGGCCGACGGCGATCAGCAGCCGGCCGCGTACGGAGCGGGTGTCGGGCAGCACGATCGTGGTCGGGTACGGCGGTGCGAAACCGTACTGCTCGGCGATCGCCCAGGCTTCCCGGACGTCGCCGCGGGCAAGCAGTGTGTCGACGAGTCCGCAGGTCGCGGACCAGTACAGGGGCAGCCCGCGGCCGACCCGCTCGGCGATGCACAGCGACTCGCGCAGGGTGGTCTCGGCGTCCCTCAGACGGCCCCGCCTGCGGTGCGCGAGACCGACGAAGGCGTGTGCCAGGGAGAGATGGCCGCCGCTCCAGCCGGCGGTCGTGTACGAGCGCAGCGCCTCCGAGAAGAGGCTCTCGGCCCGGTCGAGCCGGTCCGCGTAGGCGTACGAACTGCCCAGCATCATGAGGAGTTCGAGGCCCCACTCGGTGTCGGTCCAGCCGAGTCCGGGTGCCAGGCGGCCGTTGACGAGGGCCCGGTCGCAGAGCTCCACGACCTCCTCGGCGTTCTCGCCCCGGGTCATCGCGTCGAAGCCGCGCAGTATGAGCAGGGCGCGCTCGGAGTTGTCGCGCCCGGTGCAGGTCCCGGCGAGTTCGGCGAGCCCCCGGGAGCGTCCCGGCACGTGGTCCTCGCCCGCGTGGATGCCCTCCCACATGTAGTGCACGGCCTGGAGCCGCATCCGGGCGGGGCCGGGGTCGAGCCGGGCGGCCTCCGCGTCGACGGTGCGCACGGCCTCGTCCAACTGGTTGTTGTGGACCAGTGCCTGGGAGAGGCGGAAGACGGCGTCCACCCGCAGGTCGCCCACCAGGCCGGGCCGGTCGAGCGCGGCGCGCAGATGGCCGATCGTGGTGGCGGGCGCGGTCAGGAGGGTGGCACAGCCCAGTTCGTAGAGCACGCGCGCGTGGACCTCGGGGAGCGGGGGCTCTCTCAGTGCGCGCTCCAGACAGCGGCGGGCCGCGTCGGGCGCGCCGACGGCCAGGTGTTCGCGGGCTGCCTCGCGCATCTGCTCGACGAGCTCGGGGTCGTCGTCCGGGTGCACTTCGAGGAGGTGGCGGGAGGCGGCCGCGGCGCCGCGGCCCGACTCGGTGACCGCCCAGGCGGCCTGGCCGTGCATCGCGGTGCGTAACGCGTCGGGGATCGAGCGGTAGACGGCGCTGGCGATCAGTGGGTGCACGAACTCCAGCTCACTGCCGGTCAGTTGGCTGCTCGTGGGTTCGACGTCGGTGAGGATGCGGGCCGCGCCGAGCAGGTCGGCGCAGCGCTCGGCCTCGTCGAGCGGCATTCCGGCGAGCTGGGCGGCGAGGTCGAGGGAGATGCCCGTGCCGAGTATCGCGGCCGCCCAGGCGAAGCGGGTGGCGTCGATGCCGAGCCCTTCGAGGCGGGCGACGAGTCCGCGGCCACGCGCCGAGCGGTTCAGGGCGCGCAGTTCGGCGGCCGACGCCTCGACCGGTTCCAGCTCGGTGTCCTGCACCTTGGCGAGGAGTTCGACGGTCTCGTAGGGGTTGCCGCCGGTGACCGCCCACACCTCGCGGCAGAACGGGGCGTCCGCGTGGCCGCCGAGCGTGGCGCGGGTCAGTCCCGCGGTGGCGTCGGGGGTCAGCGCGCTGAGGGTGACGATCGGGCGGGCCGCGGCGGCGACGGCGTCGAGGTGGCGGGCCCGCTCGCCGGTGACCTCGCCGGGGCGGCGGGCGACCACGACGAGGACGGGCAGGTCGTCGAGGCGCTCGGCGAACGCGGCCAGCCAGCGCAGGGTCTCCAGGTCGGCCCAGTGCGCGTCGTCGACCATCAGGACGAGCGGCCACTCGCGCTTGGCCAGCCGCCGCACGGCCGCGACCAGTCCGTCGCACACGCCCTGCGGGTCGGCCTGGCGGTCACCCGGCTCGGCGATGCCGAGAGCGGGGCCGGCGATGTCGTACCAGTCACCCAGGTATTCGCGGGCCTCCTCCGGCATCAGCGAGACGATGGCCGGCTGGAGGAGCTGCCGTATGACGTTGAAGGGGACGGAGGTGACGGTCTCGCCGCCGCGGGCCGACCAGACCGTGCAGCCCTTGGCCTCGGCCGTCCTGCGGGCCTCCGCGAGCAGGGCGGTCTTGCCGATGCCCGCCTCGCCGCCGAACACCAGCAGACTGCCCGAGGACGAGGCGTCCGCGCGCAGTGCGTCCACGGCCTGTGCGACGTCCGCGATCTCCGTCTCGCGCTCCCAGAGGAAGGCGGAGGCCGCCGGTCCCGGCCGCGCCTGCGTCATACCGCTACCTCCCCAGGCCGCACGGACGACGTACAGACATCGAGCCTAGCCGTCCCCGAGCCGATACGGAGGGGGGTCCGGGCGCCTGTTGCCGAGACGGGTGACGGCGCGCGCCGGAAGGCGGCGCGACAGGACGCCGAGCGGGGGCGGGGAGGTCCCGGACGGTCGGCGGCTGTCAGCGTGCCGTCCGCCCTCCCGTCGGCGGAATCGGTACGGACCCGAGGGAAATCCCATACGAAGCACGGGAGTTGAGAGGGCGCGAGTGGCCGGCCCGACGCACGGGACGTCGTACGGCGCGATCGGCGCGGCGGACCCACAGCCGCCGCACGGTGCCGCACGCCGGCGCGTCCCGGGCGGGGGTTCCGGTCTCCGCGGACGGTGGGACCGGTACCCTCTCATCCGCCTTTCACCCAGGGCTCATACGGTGGGGTCCATGACGCAGGTGACTCCCCCCGGCTGGTATCCCGACCCCGGGCAGACAAGTGACAGTCCCGCCACCGAGCGCTGGTGGGACGGCAGGGCATGGACGGAGCAGACCCGCCCCCTCGGGTCAGGCGCCTGGGGTCCCCGGGACAGCCGCCCGCCGCCGGACCGTACCCGGTCCCACCCCCCGGGCCACGGCGGAGCTGGCTGCGCACCGGCATCGCCGTCGCCGCCGCGTTCGCGGTCCTCGTGGGCATCGGGGGTGGTGTGTACGCCCTCACCAAGAGCGACGGCAACGGCGGGAACAGCGCCGGCGCCCAGGGACCCGACGGGCGGAACGGCCAGGGCGGATTCGGCGGCGGACAGGGCGGCGGCTCGGGCGGGCCGGAGGGCGGACCGGGCGGCGCACCCGGCGGCTCGGGCGGCTCCCAGGGGCAGACCCCTGCGCCGGGCCGGTCAGGGGTTCCGCAGACCGAGGACGGCTACGCCACGGACGCGTACAGCGGCATCAGTATTCCGGTGCCCGACAACTGGACCGGCCAGAGCGGCATGGGGAGCGCGGTGCTGTCGACCAAGGACACCTACAAGTGTCCCGGCGACACCGCGCAGAAGTGTCAGCGGGGCGGCGCCTACTCGGCGCCCGCGCAGTACCAGGGCATCAAGTCGACCACGGCGGAGGCGGCGGCCAAGGAGGACATCTCCAAGAACGCCCAGGAGTCCTACGGCAAGGGGTACGGCAAGATCACGTCACACACGGAACTCGCCTCCCGGGCGGTCACCGTGGCCGGCGAGAAGGGCTATCTCGTCCGCTGGAAGGTCGTCACCAGCAAGGGCGACGACGGCTACGTCGAATCGCTCGTCCTCCCCTCCCCCGCCGACCCCAAGTCGCTGGTCGTCGTCCGCTTCGGCGTCGACGCCGGTTCCAAGGGCCCTCGGCAGTCCGTGATCGACGACATCACCAAGGGCATCAAGCCGGCGGCCGGAGTGGGCGGCAACGGGCAGAACGCCTGACCGCGGCGCCCGCGCCCGCCCCCGGACACAGTTCGGCCGGGTGGAGCACCTCTCCGCTCAAGAGGAGCCCCACCCGGCCGGGGGGTGCGCGCCGCCCCCGTCCCCACGGTGCGGCGCGAGCAGGCCGACGTCCGGTCATCCCGCGGACGGCGGCCTGGGTCTCAGGTCAGGCCCAGTGCCGGAATCACCACGGCCTCCACGAACTGTGTGAGATACGCCGCATCCGCGTACTCACCCTCAAGAACCGGGCGCACTCGCACCACACCGAACAGCTGCGCCGGGATGAACTCCAGCGCCGGGTGGTCCGCGGGGATCTCGCCCCGGGCCACCCCGCGGGCGATGATCTCCTTGACGGCGCTGATCTCCGGCTCGATGAGGGCCTCGCGCAGGGCCTCCCGCAGTTCCTTGTCCTGCAGCACGGCGTGGCCGAGTGCCTGGAGCAGCTGGGTGTCGCGGCCCGACCAGTCCCCGGCGGCCCGTGCCATCGCGCGCAGATCGCCGGCGAGCGAGCCCGTGTCGATTCCCGAGAACCGCGGACACTGGTTGGCGCGCAGCGCGGCGGCCACGAACTGGGGCTTCGTCTTCCACTGCCGGTACAGCGTGGATTTGCTGCAGCGTGTGCTCGCCGCCACGCCCTCCATGGAGAACGCGTCGTATCCGCACGTTCGGATCTGTTCGAGCACGGCGTCGTAGAACTCCTGCTCACGCTCGGGCGTGATCTTGGAGCGGCGCGAGGCGATGACCGACTCCGGTCCCTCCGCGGCCTGCGACGTCATGGGTCTTCTCCTCGCTCGTGCGGGTGGTCCGTTTCACAGAGTCTAATCGATACGCCAGTGTACCGGAACGCATTGGTATCGGTACACTGGCGTATCGGTACACTGTCGTATCGATGAGCCTTGGTCAGGATCCACCCCTCCGTCGAACAGACGCCGAGTGGAGCCTGTCCTGGGCTCACCGCGCACCACCTCACATAAGAACGTCAGCAAAGGGGCCGGGGGATGGATTCCCGAACCGAGCCTGCAGAACCGGAGCCCGCCGCGGCCGTACGGCGGCCGTCGCGGCGCGACACCGCCGCGCGGCCACCGCTCGTCCGTGAACTCCTGCTCGTCACAGGACTCTTCGTCGTCTACAAGGTCGGCCGGCAACTGGCCACCGGACACACGGCCGAGGCCTTCCGCAACGCCGGACACGTCTGGGACTGGGAACGGACCCTGCACCTGCCGGGCGAGGGCGCCGTACAGGGCGCGCTGCTGCACAGCGACACCCTGGTGCACATCGCGAACGCCTACTACGCGACCGTCCACTTCCCGGTCACGGCGGCCTTCCTGGTCTGGATGTACCTGCGCCGCCCGGTCCACTACGTGTGGGCGCGCCGGGTCCTGGCCGTGATCACCTCCGCCGCCCTGGTGCTGCATCTCACCTTCCCGCTCGCGCCGCCCCGGCTGCTCGCCGCCGCGGGCCTGGTGGACACCGGCCAGGTGTACGGGCCCACGGTGTACGGAGCGCACCCGGCCACCGACCAGATGGCGAACCAGTTCGCGGCGATGCCCTCACTGCACTTCGGCTGGGCGCTGATGGTGGCGATCGGCCTGATCGCCGCGACCCGCTCCCGCCTGCGCTGGCTGTGGCTGCTGCACCCGCTGATCACCCTGGTGGTGATCGTCGGCACCGCGAACCACTACTGGCTCGACTCCATAGCTGCGGCCGCGCTGCTCGGGGTCGCCCTGGCCGTGATCCACCTTCCGCACCGGACCGAGACGACGGCCGGGCGCGCGCAGGAGCGCGCCACCGCGGGAGACATCAAGGAGTCCGTACCGGAGCTCGTGGGGGCAGGACGATGAACGCCACTCTCGCCGCCGTCGTACTGTCCCTGTTCTCGGCCGTCGCCTATGCCGCCGCGGCCGTGGCACAGGAACGGCTCGCCTCCCGGACCACCGAACCGGGCGTCCTGAGCATGCTCGGCAACACCGCGTGGTGGTGGTCGGTCGCGCTGAACGCGTCCGCCGCGCTGCTGCACGTCGCCGCCCTCAAATACGGGACGCTCACGCTGGTGCAGCCGCTCGGCGCGCTCACGCTGGTGGCCGCGGTGCCGCTCGGCGCGCGGGTGGCCGGGCGTCGGGTCAGCGCGGTCGAGTGGCGCGGTACCGCGCTCACCCTGGTCGGGCTGTCCGCACTGCTGGTCACGGCGTCCGGGCCGGCGCCCGACGACGTGCTGAGCGTGCCGCAGGCGCTGGCCGTGGCCGCCGCCACCTCCATGGCGATCGGCGTCCTGTCGCGACCCGGCACCCGGCCGGGGCTGCGGCACGCGACCGCCTCCGGGTTCGCCTCGGGTGTCGCATCGGCGCTCACCCAGACGGTGACGGTGGCCGTGACCGACCGGTCAGGACCGATCCTCAGCGTCCAGGTCATCGTGGTGGCGCTGCTCGTCGCGGCCTTCGCGACCGCCGGACTGCTCCTGTCGCAGACCGCCTACCGGGGTGGACTCGGCGCTCCTCTGGCCGTCGTGACACTCGCCAATCCGGTCGCCGCCGCGGCGATAGGCCTCTCCCTGCTCGGGGAGCAGCTCCAGGGAGGCCCTGCGGGCCTGCTGCTCGCGGCGTTCGGCGCGGGAGTGGCGGCCTGGGGCGTGGTGACGCTGTCGCGCTCGGCGCCGGAGCCCGTTCCCACCGCCGCGCCCGAGCCCTTCGAGGACGACGAGCACCCGGTCGCCGCGGTGCTGGCGCTGGAGGCCGAGGCCGCCAAGTACGCGCCCTCGTTGATCCCGAACCAGCCGGACCCAGGGAAACGGACGAACCCGGGGCATCTGACGCCCCTGTGAGAAGGACACGACGAGGAAGGGCGGCCGCGGAGAGATCCGCGGCCGCCCTTCCTCGTACGCGCCAGGTCAGCCGAGCCCGCGGGAGTCCTGCTTGAGCGCGGTGTCCACGGTCAGCGCCGTCGCGATGACGAGGCTGAGCAGCGGCTCGGGAAGCTGGTAGTGGATCTGCAGGACGTAGTTGTCCGCCGTGGTGAACATCGTCTTGGCGAGGCCTTCCCAGGTCTTGGTGATCCGGGCGACCTCGTTGCCGCTGTGGTCGACGATGGCGAAGTTCCAGGCGCGCCAGTTCTCCGCCTTGATGGCGCCGACCTGCTGGCCGTTGACGTTGATCGCGAAGTTGATCTTCCCGATCATGTTCTGCTGCACGATCTCGCCGACCGGCTGCCCGTCCGGACGCTCCACGATCACCCGCGACTTGATGAACTTCGCGGGACGCGTGAGCCGCAGCACCGGCTGCCCGTGGGCGTCACGGATCTCCAGCTTGTGCGTCATGTACTGGTCGACGCTGGAGACGAAGCGAAGCGCCTTCTTCAGCCCGCTCTGACCGACCTCGACGACCGCGCCGAGCTGGTTGCCCTGCTGGTCCATGACCTTGTACTCGTTGGTCAGCTCGATCAGCTTCGCCTTCTGGTTCACCACCAGGACGGGCTCGGTGAACAGGGTGCCGCCACCGGCACCGCCGGACGCGACTCCGGCCTGCTGGTGCACCTGCTTCTGCACGCGGGGGTCGGGGGCCGCCGCCGGCTGTCCGTACGGCTGCTGTGCCTGCTGCGGAACCTGCTGTCCGGCCGGGGCCTGCTGGTCCGCATTCGTGTGCTCGGTCCACTGCGAGCCGTCCCAGTACCGGAGCGTCTGGGACGCTCCGTGCGGATCCGGGTACCAACCTGCAGGAGTGTTCGAATGCGTGGTCACCGGGGCACACTACCTCGCATCGGCCGGAAATTGTCCCCTGTCCCGACAGCCATCAGCCGGTGACGATGGCGGGGTCGCTCACACCCGGACGGCCGTTCTCGACATGTCCGGCAAACCGCCGTGAGAAGCCCGTGTGCGCGGCGGATTCGACGGTCAGGTCGTACCAGCGCTGGCTCGCCCGCAGATCCACCCGGTGCCGCACCGTCGCGCCCGGCCGCACCTTGAACGAACGGGGCCGCCTTCCGTAGCCGTCGGTGAGCTTCAGATCGACCGTGCCCGCACCCCTGTTGGTGAAGGTCAGCTCCACGTCCGCGCCGACGTGGCGCGCGGTGACCTCGGGTCCCGCGGCCTTGCCGGGGCCCTTGAAGACACGCAGGAAGCCGTTCGGACCGTGCACCGTCAGGTCGTACGAGCCGTTCGAGTACGCCGAGTTCCAGGTGTCCGACACCGTCTTTCCCGCCTCGGCGGTGTACGTCCAGGGGCCGTCGGTGCGGTTGCCGGAGGTGACGAGGAAAGCGGCACCGGCCTTGGCACCGGAGCCGAAGGTGAGCGTGAACTTCCCGGCCGCCGGATCCGCCGAACCGTCCACCAGGGGCGCGTACTTGAGCGGGCGGGCCGGGCGCGAGCCACGCTCCTGCCTGGGCAGTACGGGGTGGGCGGGCGGCGTCGGCACATAGTCGGGGTGACGGTCGTGGTCCGGCGGCAGATAGCCGTCGGTGTCCGGCAGCGCGACCGGCTTGGTGTCCTTGCGGGAGAAGTCGAAGGCGGCGGTGAGGTCGCCGCTGATCGCGCGGCGCCAGGGCGAGATGTTGGGCTCGTGCACGCCGAAGCGACGCTCCATGAACCGGATGATCGACGTGTGGTCGAGCGTCTCGGAACAGACGTATCCGCCCTTGCTCCAGGGCGAGACGACCAGCATCGGCACCCGCTGGCCCAGTCCGTAGGGCCCGGCGGCGTGGCCGGCGTCGCCCTTGTACAGGTCCGGGCCGACGTCGACCGTCGACCTGCCCTGCGCGGCGGACTGTGGCGGGAAGGGCGGCACCAGGTGGTCGAAGAAGCCGTCGTTCTCGTCGTATGTGATGAACAGGGCCGTCTTCGCCCACACCTTGGGGTCGGAGGTGAGCGCGTCCAGTACCTGCGAGATGTACCAGGCACCGTAGTTCGCGGGCCAGTTGGGGTGCTCGGTGAACGCCTCGGGTGCGACGACCCAGGAGACCTCGGGCAGCTTCCCGCCCTTCACGTCCGCCTTGAGCTGGTCGAAGAAGCCCTCGCCCTTGCGGGCGTCGGTGCCGGTACGCGCCTTGTCGTAGAGCGGGTCGCCGGGCTTGGCGTCGCGGTACTGGTTGAAGTACAGCAGCGAGTTGTCGCCGTAGTTGCCCCGGTAGGCGTCCGGGATCCAGCCCCAGGAGCCGTTCGCGTCAAGGCCGTCGCCGACGTCCTGGTAGATCTTCCACGACACCCCGGCCGCTTCCAGCCGCTCCGGGTACGTCGTCCAGTCGTACCCAGCCTCGTCGTTGCCGAGGACCGGGCCGCCGCCCTTGCCGTCGTTGCCCGTGTACCCCGTCCACATGTAGTAGCGGTTGGGGTCGGTGGAGCCGATGAACGAGCAGTGGTAGGCGTCACAGATGGTGAACGCGTCGGCGAGCGCGTAGTGGAACGGGATGTCCTCACGCGTCAGGTACGCCATCGTCGTCGACGACTTGGCGGGCACCCACTTGTCGTACCTGCCTTGGTTGAAGGCGGTGTGGCCGTCGCTCCAGCCGTGCGGCAGGTCCTGGATGAACTGCAGGCCCAGGTCGTCGGCGTCGGGCCGGAAGGGGAGCACGTCCTTGGTGCCGTCCGACTGGTGCCAGACCGACTTGCCGTTCGGCTGGGTGACCGGACGCGGGTCCCCGAACCCCCGGACACCTCTCAGCGACCCGAAGTAGTGGTCGAAGGACCGGTTCTCCTGCATCAGCACGACGATGTGCTCGACGTCGTCGATCGTGCCGGACGCGTGATGCGCGGGCAGCGCGGCAGCACGCTCGATGCTGTTCGACAGCGCGGTGAACGCCGCCGTGCCACCGGCGAGTTGGAGGAATCGGCGTCGGTTCGCTTGAGGCATGGCTGGGTGACCTCTTGTCCTGACGTGGTGCGTTGGATGAGACCTGCGCGAGGGGAGTGTTCCAAGAGGAACGAACGCCGGGGAAGACCCCGTGGCGCTCGTGTGGCCGACAGGAGTCCGTGATGCGAACAGCGGCGCCCCGGCCTCCCGCGCCGGAGCCGAGCCTCAGACGCCCTTGCGCAGGATGGCGGTGATCTCCGAACCGGCCTCCCGGTCCAGCCGGTCCGGGCAGGACACACCCAGCGCGAGGGCCAGTTCACGGCCGTGCAGATCGACCGCGGACTCCACCAGCTCGGCGAACGCGTCCATGGCGGCCCGCCCCCGGCGCAGGCCGACGGCCGCCAGGCCCACCGCGATCAGCGCGGCCGGCCACCACCAGACGGCGACCACCAGGTAGGGCCCGCTCCAGGCGGCCAGCCGGACGGCCGCGTCGTAGACGTCACGCGCGCCGCGCAGTTCGGTGCGGGTGTCGCCGGACAGGACGAGCCAGAGCCGGGACCACGCCGAGTCCAGGTCGAGCCGGTACGCCCGGTGGATCCGCAGGTCCAGCGCGCGCACCCGGTCGCCGATCCAGCACGGGTGGACGGGCTCCTCCAGGGAGATCCGGTTACGGGCCGCCGCGTGGCGCGCCAGGTCGGCGGTGGTACCGGGGTCGAGCGGCGCCCCCAGCTCGACGGCGCGCGCCTCCACCCGGGCGTAGGCGTCCTCGGCCGCCCGCCACCTCCGCCGCCTGCGCTCGGCCAGCAGACGCCCCGGCATCCTCGCGGGCCCCGGCCAGTCCCCCGTCCAGCACCGCTCCACCACACCGCCCAGGGCCTGGGCGGCGAGACCCAGTCCGGCCGAGGCGACCACCGTCGCGGAGGCCGCCAGCACCACCCCTCCGGTCGACCGGCTCGCCGGGTGCCCGGCCAGCTCGTCGAGCGCCCGGGTGACCCGCCCGACGTCGTACCAGTGCGCCTGACCGAGCAGCCGCCCGGCCCCGGCGACCGCCAGGAACAACAGGCCCGAGGGCACCAGGTGGGTGAGCCAGCGCGCGGCGAGGTTCTTGCCCAGTTCGGCGAGGACGGCGTTCACGAGACCCTGCGCCGGCACAGCGGCTCGCCGTACAACCGGCAGACGGGCGGCACCGGTTGGTTGCGGGCCGGGCTCCGCCGGTCGCACCGCTCGCGCGGACAGACGTACGCCTCCACCACGGGGTGTCCCTCGACGGCCGCCGGGAGCCCGCCGATCCCCGCGCCCCGGAAGTCTCGCAGGCCGGCCGCCACCCCGCTGCGGCGCAGCAGCCCGTGCAGCTCCGCCTGCGGGCCCGCCGGATCGCCGCCGCCCCGCAACGACGCGAGGATCTCCTCCAACTCCGGCCCGTGGGCGGCGGGAACGACGTCCCGGATCTCGTCCAGCCGGGCGCAGACGTCGGACCGCATCGCCATGGCCCTCCCGCTCCCGTCACCGCTGCCGGTGTCACCCATCCGCGCAACCTCCCTGCACGACAACCGAGTTGCGAGGATACTGGGCGCTCACCGACGATCACGGGGGGTGATGCCGATGTTCTGGCGTCGACGCGCACGAGGACGCGGGGCGGAGCAGGGCGGATCGGGCGGAGCGCGGTTCACCTTCCGCGCGATGCCGTCGGAGGCCGAGCTGCGCCGGGCGGCCGAGACCGGATCCCCACAGGCCCTGAACCAGTACGGCGTCAAGTTACGGATCGACGGACGCCTCGAGGAGGCCGTCGAAGTACTCACCCCGGCGGCGGAGGCCGGCCATCAGGACGCCACGGCCAACCTGGCCCTGACCCTGCTCTCGCTCGGGCGGGGCGAGGAGGCCGCCGCGTGGTTCGAGCGGAACGGTCCGATGGGCGAGGCGATGGCCCGGCGCATCCGGGAGCGGAGTGACGAGGACGACGCTCCGGGATCCCCGGGCCGGCCCGCACGCTGATGGCCACCCCGTACGACCTGTTCGGCACGCCCGGGTACGAGCAGTTGCTGGCCGTCCTCGGGGGTGCCGAGGAAGCGCTCGCCCGCTACGAGCGCGCCGGCCGCCTCTCCGATCTGGAACGCGCCCTGGTGCTCTTCGACGCGCTGCTGACGAGGGCAGAGAACATCGACCTGCGCAGCGCCGCCATGAACGGCGTCGGGATGGTGCTCTGGTCCCGCTACGAGCGGTTCGGGGAGCCGGACGACCTGGACGGAGCCATCACCCTGTTCCGTGAGGCCCTGGCCCCCTACGGAGCGGAAGTCACCGTCACCACGCCGTCCTACTGGACGAACCTGTCCGGCGCGTTGCGGCTGCGCTGGCTGCGCACCCGCGACGCACGGGACCTGGGCGCCTCCGTCGACGCCGTCAGGACGGCCCTGGTCTCGACGCCGTCCCGGGGCCCGTCGCGCTCCAACCGTCTCAACAGCCTGGGCGACGCACTGCTCAGCCTCTTCCAGCTGCACGGTGATTCCAGCGCGCTCGCCGAGGCCGTGACCAGCTTCCGGGAGGCGGTGGCCTGTACCGAACCGGGAAGGGACGAGGGTGTCTGGGCCCGCTCCAGCCTCGCCGAGGCCCTCCGCCATCATCACCGCTGGTCCCCCGACGGCGCCCCGGAGGCGCTCGACGAAGCCGCGGCGCTGGCACGGGAGGTGCTCGCCGGAGTCTCCCGGCGCCACCGGCTGTATCCGCGGTTCCTGTCGAACCTCGCCCTGGTCCTGACCGACCGGCACACGGCCCGTTCGGACCCCGCCGACCTGCGCGAGGCCGCCCGTGCCGCCCGGCGTGCGGTCGCCGCCACCCCGGCCGGACATCCCAACCTCGTGCAGCGCAACGCGGTACTGGCGACCGTGCGCCGCCTGGAACTCGTCCGCGCCGGCCGCCGGGCCACCGGCCTCGACATCACGGACCCCGGCGGTTCCGGTACGGCCGGGCGCCTCGATGCCGGCGGGACGCCGGCGGGCGCCGGGGCCCGTGGCCGTCCGGCGCGACGCGAGCGACGGGCCCTGCGCGCGTGGATCCGGGCCACCGGTCAGGCGTACGCCGCCACCCCCGAAGGGCATGCGCTGCGCGGACTCGCCCTGCTCCACCACGGATCGGCCCTGGCCACGAAGGCGATGACCGACGACGACGCACGGGCCCGGGACGCGGCGATCGCGCTGTACCGGCGGGCCGCGCGCGATCCGGCCATGGACGTGAGCGTCCGGGTGGGCTGTGCGCGGCTGTGGGCGCTGAGTGTCCTCGACGGCGGCGGGGGTTCACCGGCGTACGGACGGGCCGCGGCGATGGAACCGTACCGGCTCGCGGTCGAGCTGCTGCCGCGTACGGCCTCGTACCGTGTCGGACGCATGGACCGCGCACGCCAGTTGGGCGACTTCGCGGGTCTCGCCTGCGACGCGGCCGCGTGTGCGCTGGATCTCGCCGACGCCCGGCCGCCCGGCACGGCAGCAGCCCACACAGGAGCGGCCCGCGCGAAACCGGCCGCGGCAAAACCGGAAGCGGTCGGCGCGACGGCAGCCGGCGCGGAACCGGATGCGGCCCGCGCGGAAGCCTCTGGTGCCGAGTTGGCCCTGCGGCTCCTCGAGCAGGGCCGCGGCGTGCTGCTCGGACAGGCGCTCGACGCCCGCACGGAGACCTCGGAGCTGCTGAACCGGGTGCCCGGCGAACTCGCCTCCGAGTGGCGGCGGTTGCTCCCGCAGCTCGACCGTCCCGAGGCCGCCGTCTTCACCTCGTCGGAGCCGGGAGGGGCGAACGACCCCACGGCGGAGGACCCGTTGACGGGCGAGGACCGGCATGCCCTCGCCGAGCGATGGGAGCGGCTCGTGGAGGCGATCCGGCGGGTGCCGGGCTGCGAGGACTTCCTGCGGCTCCCCCGCACGGAGGAGATGCTCGCCGGGATCGGGGACACGGGCCCGGTCGTCGTCGTCAACGTCAGCCCGCTGCGCTGCGACGCGCTCGTCCTGCACCGGGGGCGCGTGCGGCCCGTACGGCTGGAGGGGCTGCGTCACGCGGAGGCGGAACGGCGGGCGGACGCCTTCCTCGCCGCGATCCGGGCGACCGGCGACCACACCCTGCCCCTGTCCGCGCAGCGGGACGCGCAGGCAGAGGTCCGGGAGACGCTCGGATGGCTGTGGACCGCCCTGGCCGAACCGGTTCTGGACGCGCTCGCCGGCTGGGGATGGCCCGGGGAGGATTCCGCGGGAGGACCGGGCCGCCTGTGGTGGGTTCCCACGGGCCCGCTCACCGCACTGCCCCTGCACGCGGCCGGCCGGCACGAGGAGGACGGGGACAGTCTGCTCGACCGCGCGGTCTGCTCCTACGCCCCGACCGTCAACGGTCTCGTGCGCGCCCGGCGGCGCGAGGCCGAACGCCCGGCCCCGGTCCGGGCCGAGCCCACCGCCCCGCTGATCGTCGCCGTCGCCGAGGCGCCGGGCTCCGGTTCCCCGGCGCTGGAAGGCGTACGGGAGGAGGCGACTCGGCTGGCCCGACGTCCGGGCGCCCGTCTGCTCCTGGCCGAGGACGCGGTGCGGCGGTCCGTGCTGGACGCGCTCCCCCGCCACGCGTGGGCGCACTTCGCGTGTCACGCCGTCGGCGCGCTCTCCGGAGCGGCGGCCGGTCACGTGGTGCTGCACGACCACGCGACGGCTCCGCTCACCCTCTCCGACATCGCCCGGCTCCGGCTCCCCGAAGCGGAACTGGCCTATCTCTCCGCGTGCGAGACCACGAGCGGGCGCAGGGAGTTCGCCGACGAGGCGCTGCACATCACCGGAGCGTTCCACATGGCCGGGTTCACCCATGTCGTCGGAACCCTGTGGGCGGTCGCGGACGACACCTCATGGGAGGTGAGCGAGCGGTTCTACGCGGCCTTCGACCCCTCCCACCCCTTCCCCGGGCACACGGCACACGCGCTGCGCGAGGCGGTGCGCGAGATCCGCGAGAACGTCGAGGGGGTCCGGGAGAACCCCAGTCTGTGGGCTCCCTACATCCACGTCGGGCCGTAGTCACCGCACATGCGGCCGCGGTCGCCCCGCGTCCGGGGCCCTGGGCCCGGCGCGGGGACGCCGTCCGGCGCACAATATCTGTGACCGCGAAGTGAGAAATGAATATGACGCACAAGGAAGATTCCTCGCCCGACAGGCGGAGCAGAGTTATCCACCGCACATGATCGATCGCACCGTGCTACTGTCGATGTCAGTTGCAGTTGTGGTTCCCTAAAACTTGCGAGTGCCCTCACCGTCTTTCATGCCGGTGGAGCTCCTTTTTATCTCCGGATTCATTATTCCGGCGGGGTGATCATCACGGCGACGCGGAGTCCGCACACCGCGCATTCCGAACACCGCCCCGAAGGAGATCTACATGGCCACCGGTACCGTGAAGTGGTTCAACGCGGAAAAGGGCTTCGGCTTCATCGAGCAGGACGGCGGCGGCGCCGACGTCTTCGCCCACTACTCGAACATCGCCGCCCAGGGCTTCCGTGAGCTCCAGGAAGGCCAGAAGGTGTCCTTCGACATCGCTCAGGGCCAGAAGGGCCCGACGGCCGAGAACATCGTTCCGGCCTGACGCCTCACGTACTTCGCAGCTGGGGCCCGCACCATGGGGTGCGGGCCCCGGCTCGCGCCGTTTTCGGGCACGGTCCCTCCGCCGGACCGCGGCGTTCTCACCCGCGGCATGACGCAGAGGATTCACCCCCCGACCCACGGGAATGCCCCGTCGACACTCCGGGTGCGGATATCCGCCCTCTTCATGGAGTGCCCGGGCCCCGCCACCGGAACCGCGCCATTTCACTGAGCGAAGTTTCCCGTGAGCATTCCCCGGCGGAACCGCATCGGTTCCGCACTGTCCCGGCTCGTTCTTGCGATTCTCTGCGCTGCTCTTTGCTGCGGGAATTCCTTGATACGCGCCGCATCAAGGAAGGTTCCGCATGAACCGCACGCGCACGAACGACCGCTACTCCCGTACCCGCACCGGAGGTTCGGGCTCCGGGAGGGGCGGCAGCCGCTTCGGGTCCTCGGCCGCCGGCCGCTCCGGAGGTCCGCGACGCTCCGAGGGCCAGGGCCGCCGACAGAGCTCCCCGCAGGGCGAGTTCGCACCTCCGGCGACGATCACCCCCGCGTTGCCCGCCGTCGAGGCCTTCGCCGATCTCGCCATGCCCGCCCCGCTGTTGGAGGCGCTCGGGCACGAAGGCGTCACCGTACCCTTCCCGATCCAGGCGGCCACCCTGCCGAACTCGCTCGCCGGCCGTGACGTGCTCGGCCGCGGTCGTACCGGTTCGGGCAAGACCCTCGCCTTCGGCCTCGCCCTGCTGGCCCGTACCGCCGGCCGGCGCGCCGAGCCGCGGCAGCCGCTGGCCCTCGTCCTCGTGCCCACCCGCGAACTCGCCCAGCAGGTCACCGACGCGCTCACCCCGTACGCCCGCGCGGTCAGGCTGCGACTGGCCACCGTGGTCGGCGGGATGTCGATCGGCAGGCAGGCGGGCGCGCTGCGCGGCGGGGCGGAGGTCGTCGTCGCCACGCCGGGACGGCTCAAGGACCTCATCGACCGTGGTGACTGCCGCCTCGACCAGGTCGACATCACCGTCCTCGACGAAGCCGACCAGATGACCGACATGGGCTTCATGCCGCAGGTCACCGCGCTGCTCGACCAAGTACGCCCCGGGGGCCAGCGGATGCTGTTCTCCGCCACCCTGGACCGCAACGTCGACCTGCTGGTCCGCCGCTATCTCACCGACCCCGTGGTCCACTCCGTGGACCCGTCCGCGGGCGCGGTCACCACCATGGAGCACCACGTACTCCATGTGCACGGCGCGGACAAGCAGCGGACGACGACCGAGATCGCGGCTCGTGAGGGCCGGGTGATCATGTTCCTGGACACCAAGCACGCCGTGGACCGGCTGACCGAGCATCTGCTCCAGAGCGGCGTCCGCGCCGCGGCCCTGCACGGGGGCAAGTCGCAGCCGCAGCGCACCCGGACCCTGGACCGGTTCAAGACCGGGCACGTGACGGTCCTGGTCGCGACCAACGTCGCGGCACGCGGGATCCACGTCGACAACCTCGACCTGGTCGTGAACGTCGACCCGCCCAGCGACCCGAAGGACTACCTGCACCGGGGCGGGCGCACCGCGCGCGCCGGCGAGTCCGGCAGTGTCGTCACCCTGGTGACGCCCCAGCAGCGTCGCGACATGAGCCGGCTGATGGCGGCGGCCGGCATCACTCCTCGGACCACCCAAGTACGTTCCGGCGAGGAGGAGTTGAGCCGCATCACGGGCGCTCAGGCTCCCTCGGGCGTACCGGTCGTCATCACCGCGCCGGTCGCGGAACGCGCCCGCCGCGGTCCCGCCTCCCGGAGTTCCTCCGCGTCCCGCGGCTCGTCCTCCCGGGGCTCCGGCTCGTCCCGGGGCCGGCGTGGCGGCGCCGGACAGGGGCGGCCCGCCGGCGAGGCGGCGCGCCGTACGGCACGGCGGCCGTCGGCCCTCGACTCCGCGGCCTGAGGCCTCGCCAGGCGTCGCGGGGCAGGCGGGACTCTCGCGACACGCCCTGATACCGCGGCACCGGCACCGGCACCGGCGGCGTCGCACTTCGTGACGGGACAGCTCACCCCACTTCGCAGGAGGCACCCTTTGACACTGGCACTGGCCTTGACACTGACGACGGTTCGGACGCGGCAACGCCCGGCGGACACCGCCGCCACCGCCCCGGCTCCGAGCGACGCCATGGACGTATCCGGACCGCGGGTCGGCGACGACATGACCGTCGAGGTCGCCCTGTCCGTCATGGCCAGTGCCCGTGTCGGGTACCTGCTCCTGTGCGACGAGGACGAGCAGTGCACGGGCGCGATCACCCGGGCCCAGCTCACCGCCGTCCGCGACAGCTCCGCCTACACGGACCGGATCCGGGTACGGGACGTCCTCGGCGCCGGCGAGCACGACCGCGTCCCGGGTGTTCTCGCCCTCGTCCGCTGATCCGTCCCACCCGGCCGGACCCACTTCCTCCTCTCCCCCCTGTTCCCCTGTGAGGCATCATGCGCTGCGTCATCGCCAGGTTCCCGTTCGACCTCTCCAAGAGCGGGGTGCTGGCCTCGATGAAGGGCGTCAAGCCCGAGCCGATCACCGGTGAGTCCGTCCTGATCGGTCGTCGCCACTACCCCGTCAAGCAGGTGGGCGAGGTCATCACCCGTCAGGACCGCCGCGACTTCACCAGCGGGGAGGTCACCCGGGCCATGACCCGCCTCGGCTTCACCTGCCAGGGCGGCCACGAGCCCGTACAGCCCACCCGTGTCCTCACGCCGCTGCAGAACGCGTCGGCACTGCTCGGCAGCCCGGCCCCGCTGGGACTCTGAGGAGTCGAGGACCTGGCGCCGCGGCACCAGGAGGACGTGCGGACTCCGCGACCGCGCGGACCGACGGAGGCATCTGACGCAAGCGACGGACGGTAGCCGCCGCCAGGACGACGACGAGGGCCCGGCCGACACATGTCGGCCGGGCCCTCGTCGTGCGCCACCGTCCGGGCGACAACTACCGGCTGCGCGGGGACGATCCGACGACGCGGTGTCTCACTGGTCGAAGTAGCTGAAGTCGCCCACGGTCCAGGCGCTGACGTCCTTGATCGCGACACGGTACATTCCGCCCGTCTCGGGGATCCCGACGTTCCCCTGCAGGATCCGGGCGAGGTGGAAGTGCAGATGCGTGGGCGGCTCGCCACGATCCGCCCGGCCCTCCGCCCGTCGCGCGGTGAAGACGTCGGAGAACGGTCCGAGGCGGTCGGAGTCCTTCAGGACCTCCGAGACACGCTCCCGCCACACGGCTTCGGGAGCCAGCCGGCCTGTGATGACGGCTCCGCCGGCGACCACGGTCAGCGACATCTGATTGCTTTGCCCGGACTCCACCATGGCGGAGATGTCCACGAGCAGCTCGTCAGGGTTCGACATGAAAGCCGATTCTATGGGCGTCGCCGGCCGATCGGACGCGAACGCGATCCTGGTGACCTGCGGACCCCAAGATACCTGCGACACGCCGACGCCAAAATCTACCTTTGCCAGAGTAGACATTGGTCGGCAGCATGGCTAAGGTTTCTCATGTAGACATGACCGCCACGTGGACGGCCCGCAACCGAAGGGGCCGTATGCGGTACCGAAGCGACACGCGGTGGATGCAGAGGAAGAACGGAGGAACGGACGCCATCAGGATCGCCCGGCCCGAGCACCACACGGCCGGGTACCGCACGACCCCGGAACGGAAGGTGGTCCCCGGTTACGCATCCTCGAACCCCGCACTCCCGCCCCTCCCTGGGGCCGGATAGCGGAAACAGACGGTCGGCGCAGCAGTAGAGCCGACAGATGGTGTTGAATTTCCTTCGGGGCCCTGGTGCCGTACGGCATCGGGGCCCCTCGACGCGTTGCTCAACGAGGTGAAATGACAGCAGATACTCCGCTCAGTGGCCGTCTGGACGACGACGACTACCCCGCGTACACGATGGGACGGGCCGCCGAGATGCTCGGCACCACCCCCGGCTTCCTCCGAGCCATCGGCGAGGCCCGGCTGATCACTCCGCTCCGCTCGGAGGGCGGACACCGGCGCTACTCCCGCTACCAACTGCGGATCGCCGCGCGCGCCCGCGAGCTCGTGGACAAGGGCACCCCGGTCGAGGCCGCGTGCCGCATCATCATTCTTGAGGACCAGCTCGAGGAAGCGCAGCGCATCAACGCCGAGTACCGCCGCTCCACGGACAAGGGGACCGAGAAGGCGGGCTGAGTACACCGAGGCGGTGCTGCCGCCCGAACGAGCGATCGCGCACCGCCGACGTCACGCGTCTGTTCGCCGTACCCCGGAAGGGGCACAGCCATGAGCGTGGTCGTGAAGGGCGGTCGCCTCCGCGGCGAGGGCTCCATGAGGCTTCAGCCGAACGATCGTCCTCATGGGCAAAAAGGTGAGGCCCGGGGACACAGTTCCCTTCACCACCACATAGGTGAAAACCACATGGGCCCCTCAGACATTCCCGCGTCGGCTCCCCCGCGGGCTTCGGCGGTCACGCGCGGTCGGAGCAAGGTCCGGCGCGCCACCCGCCCGCCGCCCGCCCCCCTCGCCGACAATGAGCGGCAGCCCGTGCCACCGGCGGCATCCGGGTCCGGGCGCCACGACCGGGCCGGGGCCATCCACCGGGCACCAGCGGGAACCAGCGACGAAGGAGCCGCGTGAAATTCGGGATCTCCACCTTCATCACCGATCTGAGCACCCGGCCGGCGCCCCTCGGGCGCGCCATCGAAGAGCGCGGGTTCGACTCGCTGTTCATCGCCGAGCACAGCCACATCCCGGTCGACCGCCGCTCTCCCTACCCCCCGGGCGGGGAACTTCCCGACATCTACTACCGCACGCTCGACCCGTTCGTGGCGCTGACCGCCGCGGCCACCGTCACCGAACGACTCCTGCTGGGCACCGGCATCGCCCTGGTCTCGCAGCGCGACCCGATCCACACCGCCAAGGAAGTCGCCTCGCTCGACCTGGTCTCCGACGGCCGGGCCGTCTTCGGTGTCGGCGTCGGGTGGAACCGCGAGGAGATGGCCAACCACGGCACCGACCCCGCCACCCGGGGCAAGCTCGTCAACGAGCGGCTGCGCGCCATCCTCGAACTGTGGACCAAGGAGAAGGCCGAGTTCCACGGAGAGTTCGTCGACTTCGACCCCGTCTACTCCTGGCCCAAGCCGGTGCAAAAGCCGCACCCGCCCCTCTTCGTCGGCGGTGGCAGAGGCGCCTTCCCCCGGGTCGCCGAACTCGGCGACGTCTGGCTCGCCAACGGCGTCCCGCCCGAGGTGCTGGCCCCACAGATCGAGGAGGTGCGGGCCATGGCCGGGCGCGCCGTCCCGGTGACGGTCTACGGTGTGCCCGCCACCCCCGAGGCGGTCGAGGGCTACGCACAACTGGACGTGGAGCGCGTGCTGTTCTACCTGCCGTCCGATCCCGAACCGGCGACCCTCGCACACCTGGACCAGTTCGCCGAGGTCGCCGCCCGTTTCCGCTGATGCCCGTCCTGACCGCGTCCGAGGCGCGCGAACGGTTCGCGGCGTCCCGGGTCGCCCGCCTGGCCACCGTCGGCGCCGACGGCCGCCCGCACCTGGTGCCGGTGGTCTTCGTGGTCACCGGGGACACGGTGGCCATGGCCGTCGACCACAAGCCCAAGCGGTCGGCCCACCTCAAACGGCTCTCCAACATCCTCGCCAACCCCGCCGTCTCGCTCCTCGCCGACCACTACCAGGAGGACTGGGACCAGCTCTGGTGGACCCGCGCCGACGGCCGCGCCCAGGTCCTCCCACCGGCCGGCCGGTCCGCCGACGCGGCCCGCTACACGGAACTGCTCACCGAGAAGTACCCGCTCCAGTACACCGGCCGTCCCCCGGCGGGCGAGGTGGTGGAAGTGCTCGTCACCCGGTGGACGGGGTGGCGGGCGAGCTGAATCACCCCGGGTTCGGGTGCCTCGACACCGTCCGCGCCCGCCTGTCCCCCCACGGGCCGCCGTCGTCGGTCCTCACGTCACTTCCCTGTCCACCGCGGGGCGCGGCGCTCGGCGAAGGCGGTCATGCCCTCGCGTGCGTCGGCCGAGGCCGTCAAGATGCCAAGTTCCTTGCGCTTAACGGCGAAGAGGTCAGCCTCCGGCACACCGTCGGCGGCCCGTACGAGGTTCTTCACCGCGGCGAGTGCGAGCGGGGCGTTGCGTGCGAGCTGCTCGGCGAGCCCGAGGGCGACGGCCACCGCTTCGCCGGGCGCGGTGACCCGGTTGGCCAGGCCCAGCCGCTCGGCGCGGGCACCACTGACCGGCTCTCCGGTGAGCAGGACCTCCAGCGCCAGGTGGTAGGGGACGCGCTCGGGCAGTCGGGTCAGGCGGCCTCCGGCGGTGATCGGACCGCGCTCGACGTCGGGCAGGCCGAACGTCGCGTCCTCGGCTGCGACGATCAGGTCGCAGGCCAGGGCGAGTTCGAGTCCGCCGCCCAGCGCGAACCCCTCCACCGCGGCGATCAGTGGCTTCGTACGGTCGGCCTCGGCCAGGCCGCCGAACCCGCGGCCCGGGATCGTCGGTGACTCGCCGTTCAGTGCGGCCTTGAGGTCCGTGCCGGCGCTGAAGGTGCCCTTCGCTCCGGTCAGGACACCGGCGCGCAGTTCGGTGTCGGCCTCCAGCTCGTCCAGCGCGGCGGCCAGGGCGGCGGCGACCGCGGCGTTCACCGAGTTGCGTGCCTGGGGGCGGTCGATGGTGACCAGCAGGGTCGAACAGACCCGCTGCACGCGCACGCCGTTGCTGCTCATGGCTTCTCCTACAGGATTCTGCGCTCAGCGGGAGGCAGCCCGCGGCACGAGCTCGGCGAGGACCTCCGCGGTGTCCTGGCCGGGCACCGGGGCCAGGCGTCGGATCGAGCCGGGGGTGGCGGAGAACCTCACCGGGATCCCGATCGTGCGGAGCGGGCCTTCGGTGGGGTGCGCGAACGTTTCGAGGAGGTGGCCGTCGCGGACGTAGGGGTCCTCGTGCGCGTGCTCCAGCTCCAGCACCGGGCTCATCGGGATGCTGTGCTTCGCGCACACCTCGGCCCACTCGGCCGTGGTCAGCGCCGGGGTGCACTCGCCTACCAGGGCGAACAGGTCGTCGGCGTCGGCCGTGTCGAGGGTGGGGCCGTTGACGCGTGGGTCCGCGGCCAGGTCGGGGCGGCCGGCGGCGGCGAAGAAGTCACGGTAGTTGTGGGGGGTGTACGGGAGCACGGCGGCCAGTCCGTCCTTGGTACGCCGCGCCCTGTGCTGTCCGGACAGCGACCGCGGGTAGCCCGTGGGGCCCGTCGCCGCCTCGAACGTGTGGCCGGCGAGATGCTCGACCAGGTTGAACGCGATCAGCGTGTCGGTCATCGGGATCTCTATCTGCTGGCCGTGCCCGGTCCTGTCCCGGTGCACCAGGGCGGCCAGCACGCTGTAGACGATGGTCAGGCCGGAGATCTTGTCGGCGAGGATGCTGGGCAGATAGCGCGGCGTGCCCAGCGCGCGGTCGGCGATGTCGACGAGCCCGGAGGCGGCCTGCACGGTCTCGTCGTAGGCGGCGGCGTCGGCCCGGTCGGAGTCGCCGCGGAACCCCGCGGCGTGTGCGTACACGAGGCCCGGGTCGGCGGTGGCGAGGTCTTCGTAGGTCAGATGCAGCCGGGCGAGCGCGCGCGGACGCATGTTGGTGATCAGCACATCGGCGGTATGGATGAGCTCGAGGGCCCGCGCGTGCTCGGCCTCGTCCTTCAGGTCGAGGGACACGCTGCGCTTGTTGCGGTTCACGTTGAGGTGCAGCGGAGTCATGCCGGGCGTATTGCGGTACTGGCCCACGCGCAGGGAGTCGGCGGGGGACTCGATCTTGATGACATCGGCGCCCAGATCTCCGAGGATCTGGGCCGCGTACGGGCCCATGACCACGGTCGAGAGGTCGATGACCCGTACGCCGTCGAGCGGCCCGGAACTGTGTGTGTCCGCCATTGTCGCGTCCTTTCATCTCTCGGCTGCCTCTGACATGGAACGCTAATGGAGATGTACGGAGAACGGAATCATCGTATTGCTGATATCGGTGTGACCGCCGCGGTCACACCGATTTCGAAATCGAATCCGAATGACGCACGTCTCACATGTGCAGCGGATCGGCGAAGACCTCACGGGCCGCTGCGACGATGTCGTCCAGGTCACCACCGGAGGCCCGGTCCCGCCGCCAGATCAGGACGGTGTCCAGGACGGGCTCGAAATCCGTGAACGGCAGGACCCGCGTGTTCTCCAAGGCGTAGCCGTGCATGGGGCTTTCCGCATTGAGCATGGAGAAGTAGAACGCGATCCCGCTGGAAACCACTTCGGCGATTCCGCCATAACCAGAATCGGTCAGCTTGATACGCTTCTTGATCCCCCGCTCCGAGATTTCCCGGTCGAGCTGATCGAAGTAGGAGAACCTCAATTCCTGCGGCGCGACGACGAAGCTGAGATCGGCCAGTTCGGCCAGCGCCACGGAATCCCGCCCGGTGAACTGGTCGGCCGGCACGATCGCTCCGAGCCGTTCGGACATGACGGGCAGCATGTCCAGTGCGGGATCGCTGATCGGCAACCGGGCCAGCGCGAGCGCCAGCCTCCCCTCGCACACGCCGGTGACCAGAGCCTTGGAGGTGCCGGGCCAGCGCAGGAGTTCGCACCACTCGTCGGCGCGCTCGGCGAGGGTGTTGACGAGCTCTCTCAGTCTCGGGTGGAGCCCGGAGGGGATGCCCACGAACATGGTGCCGCGCTCCGACCGTGTCACCTCGCGCAGTCGCCACGGAATGCGATTGACCCGCTCCAGAACGTCCCGCGCGATCGGGAGCAGCGCCTCTCCGCCCGGCGTGAGCGTGACACTGTGCGTGTCACGCTCGAACAGCCGGAGGTCGAGCTCCCGCTCCAGGTCCTTGATGCGCTGGCTCAGCGGTGACGTGGCCATGTGGAGCCGGCGGGCCGCCGCGGAAAAGTTCAGCTCCTCGGCAACCGCGACGAAGTAGCGCAGATGCAGCATCTCCACCCTGACACGTTAACCCGATCCACGAGTCGGTTCCGAGGCGTCGCGCGTCGGGGCGGTGGCTGTCGCGGCGGATCCGTGGGGCCCCGGCGGCCGGTCGCGGGATCTCGGAGCGGCGCGATCCCGGTCACCCGCCTCGCCGGGGGGACGGTTTCTCAGCCGCGGGGGTCCGCCGTGTCGCGCAGGGAGGCCAGGGCCGAGCCGTACATCCGCGCCTTGATGGTGCCGAGTGTGTCGCCGGCCTTGCTCAGCTGTGCCTGGGCGATCTCCACGGCCGTGGACCGTACGACGTCCTCGGCGACCGCCTGGTCGACGATGCCCGCGGCCGCGGCGTCCGACCCTCCGTAGCGGCGGGCGGTGACCATGGCCTCGTGCGCGGTCTGCGGCGCCAGCCGGGACTGGATCAGGGCGGACATGCCGGGAGAGAAGGGAATGTTGATGTCGGCCTCGGGCAGGCACCAGAAGCCGCGGTCGCTCCGCATGACGCGGAAGTCGTGCGCGAGGGAGAGCATCGCGCCGGCGGCGAAGGTGTGCCCCTGGAGGGCCGCCACGGTGATCATCGGTAGGGACAGCAGGCGGGCGAAGAGGCGGTGGACGGAGACGATGTAGTCGTCGTGCTGGTCCGCGTGGGCGGACAGCCACTCCAGGTCCAGGCCGTTGGAGTAGAACTTGCCCGTCGCTGCGGTCACCAGTGCTCGCGGTCCTTCTGCCTTCTCCACCTCGTCCAGGGCGGCGTGGGCGGACGCGATCCAGTCGGGGTGGAAGCGGTTCTCACCGTCTCCGAGGTCGAGCACGAAGACGTTGTCCTGGCGGTCGAGGGTAGGCATGTGTGCTCCTGCGGGTGGTTGCGTGGTGTCGGGGGACGGACGAGATCGGGCAGCGGGGCTGTGGTGGTTCCAGCATGGGAGCTGTCGCAACGGCGTGCAGGGCGTACGCCCGCACCCGCTTCGGTGCGGTGGGCGCCGGCGAGGCCGCCGAGGGTCCGGGCCCGCGTACGGACCCGTACCGCGGCCGACGGGTCGCCCCCGCCTGCCGGCCGCCTCCCGTGCTCATTACGCCGCTTCGGCTTCGGTCGTGCCGGGGATCGCTCCCCGCGCGCGCAGCGCGGCGATCTCGGCGGGGCCGAATCCCAGCTCGCCGAGGATCTCGTCGTTGTGCTCGCCCAGGTCGGGTGCCCGCCTGGCCGGGACCTTCGGCACCCCGCGGAGGTTGACCGGGCTGCTGACGGTGTAGTCCAGCCCGCTGACCCCTTCCAGGGGCACGACGACGTCGTTCTCGCGCAGCTGCGGGTCCTGCGCGGCCTCCTCCGGTGTCTGGATGAGGCCGACGGTGATGCGCTCCCGGGTCAGGACGTCCTGCCAGTGGGCGAAGGGACGGGTGCGGAACGCGGTGTCGAGCAGTTCGCTCAGCGCGGCGGCGTTCTTCGCGAAGCCCTGGATGTCCGCGAAACGAGGATCCGCCCGCAGTTCGGGACGCCCGATGGCCCGCGCCAGTGCCGGCCAGTGCGCGGACGAGGTGGCCAGCATGAACCACCGGCCGTCCGCGGTCCGGTAGGGGTTGGTCAGCGCGTTCACCGGTACGTTCCGGTCGTGCAGCTCGAACGGTGTGCCGCCGGCGAGTGCGCCGGCCACGAGTGTTCCCGTGGCCCAGACGCCCGTGGCGAGCAGCGACGTTCCGACGTCGGCCCCTTGTCCGGTGCGTTCGCGATGGTAGAGGGCGGTCGTGATCGCGGCGTAGATGGCGATCGCCGTCGTGTAGTCGCCGCTCCCCCACACCGGGACGGTCGGCGGGGCTCCCGCGTCGCGGGTGGAGGCCAGGAGGCCGCTGCGCGACCAGTAGGCGGTCAGGTCGAAGCCCGGCTGCCGGGCGTCGGGGCCCGCGTCACCGAAGCCGGTGATGTCGGCGTAGACGACGCGCGGGTTCCAGCCCGCGATCTCCTCGTAGCCGAGGTGCAGCTTCTCGCGCGTGCCGTGCGGGAAGTTGGTGATCACCACGTCGGCCCACTCGACGAGTCGCTTGAGGACCCCGACAGCGGCCGGTGACTTCAGGTCGATCACCATGCCACGCTTGTTGCGGTTGGCGAGGTGCCAGCCGTAGTTGGCCTGAGCCCGGGGACTGGGCGGCACGGAACTCAGCCTCCGCTGGGGATCGCCCGCCCCCGGCGGCTCGATCTTGATGACGTCCGCTCCGAAGTCGGAGAGCATGGTGGCCGCCGCCGGTCCCGCGATGAAGCTCGCCACGTCGAGGACCTTCAGACCGGTGAAGACGGATTCGGTGGTCATCGCCGTCACCCCACGAAGGCGCTGAGGCCGGTGATGGACTTGCCCACGATGAGGGTCTGCATCTGGTGGGTTCCCTCGTACGAGTAGAGGGCCTCGGCGTCGGAGAAGAACCGGGCGACGTCGTAGTCGAGGACGATGCCGTTGCCGCCGAAGATCTCGCGGCACCACGCGACGGATTCGCGCATGCGGGCCGCGACGTACTCCTTGGCCAGCGCGGACTGCTCGTCGCGGAAGATGCCCTGGTCCTGGAGCCGGGCGAGCTGTACCAGCATGCCCCAGGAGGCGGTGATGTTGCCCAGGCTCTTGACCAGCAGGTCCTGCACCATCTGGAACTTGGCGATCGGGCGGCCGAAGGCTATGCGTTCCTTGGCGTAGTCGAGTGCGAGTTCATAGGCGCCGATCATGACACCCAGGGCCTGCCAGGCGACTCCGCCGCGGGTGACGCGCAGGACCTCCGCGACGTCCCGGAAGCCCTTGATGTTGTGCAGCCGGTTGGCTTCCGGCACGCGGACGTCGGTCAGGGTGATCTCGGCGTTCTGCACGATCCGCAGCGCGATCTTGCCTTCGATCTTCTCCGGCCGGAAGCCCGGGGTGCCCTTCTCGACGACGAAGGCCTTGACCTTGTTGTCGTCGACGTCCCGCGCGAAGACCACGACGTAGTCGGCGAAGGTGGCGTTGCCGATCCACTTCTTGGCGCCGTTGAGGATCCACTCGTCGCCCTCGCGCCTGGCGGTCGTGCGCATGCCGCCGGAGACGTCGGAGCCGCCGAGCGGTTCGGTCAGGGCGAAGGCGCCGATCTTGTCCATCGAGGCCATGGCGGGCAGGAACCTGTCGCGCTGCTCCTGGTCGCCGCCGTAGTAGATCGAGTAGAAGCCGAGGCCGTTGTGGACGCCGAAGAAGGTGGCGGTCGAGGCGTCGACACGGCCCAGCTCGGCGGCGAGCATGCCGCCGAGCAGGTGGCTGGCGGCCGGCTTGTGCTCGCCGTAGCCCTCGTAGGCCAGGGCGGCCAGTCCGCTGGCGCGGAACTTCTCGATCATCTCGAAGGGGAACTCGCCTTTGCCCCAGTACTCGTTCACCAGCGGCTTGATCTCCTTGCGCAGGAAGGCGCGGGCCTTGAGCAGGATCTCGCGCTCCTCGTCCGAGAGCAGCGCCTCGTACTGGTAGAAGTCGGCGGCCAGTTGGTCCTCCGGCTGTGCGGTGGGGGTGGTGACGGTGGGGGTGGTGACGGTGGGGGTGGTGACGGTCGTGGCGGTGGTGGGGGTGGTGACGGTGGTCATCTCAGATCTCCTTGGTGTGCTCAGTGCGCCGGATGTCTTCCAGGGCGGACAGGACGGCGAGTTGCCTGTGGTCGCGGGCTTCGGCGAGGTCGGCGTACGGCGTGGAGGCGTACGCCCTCTCCACCGCCTGGATCACTCGTTCCCGGTCCTCGGGGTCCTGCGAGGGCTCACCGAGGGGCATCTGCTGCATGGTCGAGCCGATGTGCTCGGTGATGTGGCGGTAGCCGCCGGGGCCACCGCCCAGGTGCGCGCCGAGGAACGGCCCGACCGTCGCCCAGCGGACGCCGAGCGAGTGGGTCACCACGGTGTCCAGGTCCTCGGGGGTCACCACGCCCTGCTGGACGAGGTGGACGGCCTGGCGGCTGAGCGCGTTCTGGAGCCGGTTGCCGACGAACCCGGGGATCTCCTGGCGTTCGACGACGGGGGTGCGGCCGACGGCGGTGTAGAAGTCGACGGCCGCCCGCACGGCTTCCTCGGTGGTGCGTTCGCCGGGTACGACCTCGACGAGCGGCAGCAGGTGGGGCGGGTTGAAGGGGTGCCCGATGAGGATGCGGCCGGCGTCCTCGAGTTCCGCGGTGAAAGCGGTCGCCGGAATCGCCGACGACGAGCTGAGCAGCAGCGCGTGCCCGGGGGCCTCCCGGACCAGCCGGGCGAACAGCTCCTTCTTGAACTCGACGCGCTCGGGGCCGTTCTCCTGGACGATGTCCGCGTGCCGGACGGCTTCGGTGACGTCGGCAGCGACGTGTACGCGGTCGGCGAGGCCGTCGGTGTCCAGGCCCTGGGCGGCCAGGTGCGGGGCGAACGCGGCAAGCGCTTCGGTGATCGCCTCCGGCAGGTCGGGGCGGGGATCGCTGACATGGACGTTCAGGCCGTGTGCGGCGAACAGGGCCGTCCACGAGAGTCCGATGGTGCCCGCGCCGATCACGGCGGCGGTACGGAACGGGTGCGTCACTGGGCGTCTTCCTTCAGGTGGTCGCAGACCGGCTCGACGGGGGCGAGGGCCGGGTCGGTGAGGAGGTGGCCGGCGGAGACGGCCTCCAGGCCGGGCAGGTCCGCCGGCGAAGCGAGGACGTGGGCGAAGGACCGGAACAGGGCGGGGCCGGTGTACGCCTCCTTGACCACCGCATCGGTGATGTCGGCGCGCAGCGGTTCCTTGACCATCCGCATGTCACTTCCCCGTCCACTGCGGGGCCCGGCGCTCGGCGAAGGCGGTCATGCCCTCCCGGACGTCGGCCGTGGCCATCAGCTCGCTCATCACCGTGCGCTGCGCGGCGAAGGCCTCGGCCTCGGGTGCGCCGTCCGCGGCCCGTGCGACCGCCTTCACCGCGGCGAGCGCCAGGGGCGCGTTCGCCGCCAGGCGTTCGGCGAGCAGGAGGGCCTCCGGCACGGCCTGGCCCGCGGGGACGACCCGGTTGGCCAGACCCAGCTCACCGGCCCGGCGGCCACTCACCGGCTCGCCGGTCAGCAGCATTTCCATGGCGAGGTGGTACGGGATGCGCCGGGGCAGCCGGATCACTCCCCCGCCGGCGGCGATCAGTCCCCGCTTGACCTCCGGCAGACCGAAGTGCGCGTCCTGCGCGGCCACGATCAGGTCGCAGGCGAGGGCCAGTTCGAAGCCGCCTCCCATGGCCCAGCCCTCCACGGCGGCGATCAGCGGCTTCGTCCGGTCGGCCTCGGTCACGCCGCCGAATCCGCGCCCCGGGATGCTCGGGGACTCGCCCCGCAGGGCCGCCTTCAGGTCCATGCCGGCGCTGAAGGTGCCCTCGGCGCCGGTCAGCACGCCGGCCCGGAGTCCCGGGTCCGCCTCCAGTTCGTCCAGGGCGCCGGCCAGCAGGGCGGCGACCTCGGCGTTGACGGAATTACGTGCTCGTGGGCGGTCGATCGTGATGAGCAGGGTCGTGCCCGTCCGTCGGGTGCGCACGTCCGTGGCGCTCGTACCGGTCCCCCGGTCGGTGTCGAGCGGCCCGGTGACGAAGGGTTCCGCCATCGCCTCTTCCTTTCGTTCGTGGGTCGTCGTTCTTGACACATAACGTTAAGGAAGAGCGATGGATGACGGAATCATCAAAAGGGTGACGGCGGTGTGACCACGCTAGTCACACCATTTTCTGAATTACTCCGGCCCTTTCCCCCGAATTTCATTCAATGAATTCGGACGCCGAAATTCTGCGCAGAAGATACAGCTGGCCGCGGCCCATGGAGCGCCCCGCGACCGGGCCCGGGACGCCGGCCGCGCGCAGAAGGCCGCGTCGGTACCGGGGCTCGCTCTTCGTCTCCTTCCCGCCCCTTCCGGTATCGGCAGGGGCGGGCGCAGGTCCTCGTCAGGGATTCAGGACGTCCACTCCGACGAGTTCGCAAGAGCGGTTCCGGAGTTCGCGGACGAGGTCGGCGTCGTCGGCCCCCGGATGCGAGCCGGACCATCTGCCGGGCCCCCTTCCGGTCGGCGAGCCGCCCCGCCCCGCGGCGCGCGCGTCGGCATGACCGGCGGACGAGCACCCGCCCCGACAAGGTGGATTCCCCGTTCCCTTCCGTGAGACGGAAGAGCCGTTGCGGCGCGGTGACCCCCTTCCCGACGATGCCACCACAGCAGTCAGACGGGAGCCGCAGCGATGCCGCACACGACCGCCTTCGCCAGGAACCAGTGGTACGTCGCCGCCCTCGCCCACGAGGTGGGGCGCGAGTTGCTCGGCCGGACGGTTCTGGGTGAACCGCTCGTCCTCTACCGGACCGAGGACGAGGGGGCGGCCGTCGCCCTGGCCGACCGCTGTGTGCACCGCCGGTTCCCGCTCTCCGAGAGCCGGCTCGACGGTGACCGGATCGTGTGCGGATATCACGGGTTCACGTACGACACCACGGGCACCTGCGTGTACGTGCCGGGGCAAAAACGCATACCGCGCACGGCCCGGGTCGCCGCGTACCCGGTCCTAGAGCAGGACGCGTTCGTCTGGGTGTGGGTCGGAGACCCGGCGCTCGCCGACCCGCGGACCGTCCCACGGGCCCGGCACATGGACTCTGCGGACTGGACCACGGTCTCGGGCATGGAGCCCATCGACGCCGACTACGGGCTGCTCGTCGACAATCTCCTCGACCTCTCGCACGAGACCTATCTGCACGGCGGATACATCGGCACCCCCGAGGTCGCCGAGACGCCGATCACGACGGAGGTCGACGAGGGCGCCGGTATCGTGCGGGTCAGCCGGCACATGGACGACGCCGAGTGCCCGCCGTTCTACGCACGTTCGACGGGGATCGAGGGCCGGATCACCCGCTGGCAGGACATCGAGTACCACGCGCCGTGCCTGTATCTGCTGCACAGCCGCGTCGCACCGGTCGGGGTGCTGCCCGAGGCGGACGGCGGCGACCCGCGCGCCTTCCACACCGAGATCACGTACGCGATCACCCCCTCGCGGGACGGCCACGTCTACGACTTCTGGGCGGTCTCCCGGGACTTCGCCCGCGAGGACGGCGACGTCACCGCGTTCC
The DNA here is from genome assembly GCF_012273515.2 of Streptomyces sp. RPA4-2. Classification (NCBI taxonomy): domain Bacteria; kingdom Bacillati; phylum Actinomycetota; class Actinomycetes; order Kitasatosporales; family Streptomycetaceae; genus Streptomyces; species Streptomyces sp. RPA4-2. The sequence continues at coordinate 7,480,885 of NZ_CP050975.2, read as the reverse complement.
TGCGGGACTTCAACCACACGGTCGTGATGCAGGACGTCGACGCGCTCAACGTGCTGCAGCGGACGCTGGGCACCGAGCGCGACGGGTACCAGGAACTCAGCATCAACATCGACACCGGTGGTCTCGCGGCCCGCCGTATCCTCGCCCGGCTGGCCGAGGAGGGCGACAAGCCGACGGAGAGGGTCCGGTGACGCCGGCGCCCCGCTCCGCGCCCCGGGAGGTCTACCGCGTCGACTGGCTCCCGGGCACCGACGTCCTGCACGGCACCTGCCACTGCGGCGCCGAGCACACCGCCCAGGATCCGGTCGAGATGTGGGAGTGGATGCTCGCCCACCCCGAGGGACACACGCCCCGGGGAAGCCGGGGATGACCGTCCACGAAGCCGATCTCGTCGTGTCACGGCGGGAGGTCGCGGCCGAGGGAGTGGTCGCCCTCACGCTGCGCCACCCCCTCGGCGAGGACCTTCCCGGCTGGGAGCCGGGCGCCCACATCGACGTCGTGCTCGGTCCCGGGCTGGAGCGGCAGTACTCGCTGTGCGGCGACCCGGCGGACCGCGGAGCGTGGCGGATCGCGGTGCTGCGGGAGCCGCACGGCCGCGGTGGGTCCTCGTACGTGCACGAGCGGGTGGACGCGGGCGACAGGGTCCGCGTCCGCGGCCCGCGCAACCACTTCGCCCTGGCTCCCGCTCCCCGGTACCGGTTCGTCGCGGGCGGTATCGGCATCACCCCGATCCTGCCGATGCTCGCCGCGGCCCAGGCGGCCGGCGCGCAGTGGACACTGCTGTACGGCGGACGGACCCGCGACTCCATGGCGTTCGTCCGGGAGTTGAGCCGGTACGGGGACCGGGTGACGATCGCTCCCCAGGACGAGTGCGGGCTGCTGGACCTCGACTCCGTGCTCTCCGGTGTCCCCGGGGGCACGCTGGTCTACTGCTGCGGTCCCGGGCCGCTGCTGGACGCGGTGGAGGAGCGGTGCCCCTCCGGGCTGCTGCACGTCGAGCGCTTCCGGCCGAAGGCCCAGGAACCCGCCGGCGACGACGAGTTCGAGGTCGTCCTCTCGCGCAGCGGCCGCACGCTGACCGTCCCCGCGGACGCCTCCGTGCTCGACACCGTGCGAGGTGCGGGCGTCGAGGTGCTCTTCTCCTGTACCGAGGGCACCTGCGGCACGTGCGAGACGGACGTCCTCGAAGGGACCCCGGACCACCGGGACTCGGTGCTCACCGACGCGGAGCGGGCAGCCGGGGAGACCATGCTCATCTGCGTCTCCCGGTGCCGGGGTAAGCGGCTCGTGCTCGACCTGTAGGCAGCCCGTTCGCGCGATCGGGAGCACGCTTCGGTAACTGTCAACAATATTGTCAGCCAAGGCCATTGACCGCGTCGTACGGGAGTTCTACCTTCCGCTGAGCACCACTGTGCGGTGTGCGCACAGCCTGTCGGAACACTGTCGTCTGCACAGGAGGAGCCATGCGTCGTCTGCTCGCCGGTCTCGCGGTCGGAACCTTCCTGGTCGCCGCGTCGGCCTGTGGCTCGTCCGACGACTCCGGAACGTCGGACATGGGCACGTCGTCCGGCGGTACCACCACGGTCAAGGTCGGGATCATCCCCATCGTCGATGTCGCACCGCTCTACCTGGGCCGGCAGAAGGGCTTCTACGGCAAACGCGGTCTGAAGCTCTCCATGACGACCGCGCAGGGCGGCGCCGCGATCGTCCCGGGCGTCGTCAGCGGCCAGTTCCAGTTCGGCTTCTCCAACATGACCTCGCTGATGATCGCCCGGAGCCAGAACGTGCCCGTGAAGGCGGTGGCCAACGGCGTCGCCTCAACGGGCTTGGCGGGCAAGGACTTCGGTGCCATCACGGTGAAGAAGGGCAGCGCCCTCACGTCGGCGAAGGATCTGGAGGGGAAGAAGGTCGCCGTCAACACGCTGAAGAACATCAACGAGACCGCGGTACGCGAGTCGGTGCGCAAGGCGGGCGGCGACCCCTCGAAGGTGAAGTTCGTCGAGCTGGCCTTCGACCAGATGCCCGCCGCCCTGGACAGCGGTCAGATCGACGCGGCGATGGTGGTCGAGCCCGCGCTCGCCACCGTCAAGAGCCAGGGCGGCACGGAGATCGCCTCGTCCCTGGTCGACGTCGCCAAGGACCTCACCGTGGCGATGTACTTCACGTCCACCCAGTACGAGCAGAAGAACCCCGATGTGGTGAAGAGGTTCCAGGAGGCGACCGCCGAGTCCCTCGCCTACGCCGACGCCCACCCGGACGAGGTCCGCTCCATCGTCACCTCCTACACGAAGATCCCCGCGGCGGTCCTCGCGAAGGTCACCCTGCCGAAGTGGCCGGCCGAGCCGAACCGCGCGTCGATCGAGGCGCTGGAGAAACTGGGCGAACAGGACGGGCTCTTCAAGTCGGCCCCCGATCTCGACGCACTGCTGCCGTGAGGGGTGCGAACGCGGCACTCGGTACGGCCGGGCTCGCGGCCTTCCTCGCCCTGGGCGAGGTGGCGCCACGGCTCGGCCTCGTCAAAGCGGCCTACTTCCCGCCGACCAGCCGCATCGCCGACGCGCTCGGGCAGGAGGCCACCGACGGCGCCTTCTGGGCGGCCCTCGGCGACACCCTCACCGGCTGGGCGCTGGGGCTCGCGACCGCGGTCGTCGCGGGCGTCGTCGTGGGGCTGGTCGTCTCGGTCGTGCCGTACCTGCGCGAGGCCACGGCCTCCACGATCGAGTTCCTGCGCCCGATCCCCTCCGTCGCGCTGATCCCCCTCGCCGTCCTGCTGTACGGCACCGAGCTGCGCTCCGTCCTCCTCCTCGTCGTGTACGCCTCCTTCTGGCAGGTCCTCGTCCAGGTCCTGTACGGCGTCCGTGACGTCGACCCGGTGGCGGAGGAGACGGCACGCTCGTACGGCCTCGGCCCCTGGGCGCGCACCCGGCACGTCCTGTGGCCCACCGCGCTCCCCTACGTCATGACGGGTGTCAGGCTCGCCGCCGCGGTCGCCCTCATCCTCGCCGTGACCGCCGAACTCGTCATCGGCGCACCGGGGCTGGGCGCGCGGATCGCGGTCGCCCAGTCCTCGCAGGCCGTCCCGGACCTGTACGCGCTGGTGGTGGTCACCGGCCTGCTCGGGCTGCTGATCAACGTGGGTGCCCGCGCGGTGGAGCGACGGGCCTTGGCCTGGCACCAGTCGGTGCGCGGGGAGGTGGCGGTGTGACGGTCGTCCCGTCCGGCCGCACGAGGCCGAACGTCTGGAGGTCCCTCCTGACGCGGGTGCTGTTCGTGGTGACGCTCCCCGTGCTGCTGGTCGCCGGCTGGTGGCTCGCGTCGGACGGCAGCACCGACGTCTACTGGCCACCGCTGCGCACGATCCTCAGGACATTCCCGGACGTCTGGACGGGCGACCGGCTCCGTGCGGACCTGGTGCCCAGTGTGCTGCGGCTGCTCGGCGGCTACGCGGTGGCGGCCGTCGCGGGGATCCTTCTCGGCGTGGTCATCGGCTCGTACCGGCGGGTGCGGGCGTTCTGCGAGCCGGTCCTGGAGTTCCTGCGCGCGGTGCCGCCGCCCGTCCTCGTGCCGGTCATCATGCTGTTCGCGGGCATCGGCGACACGATGAAGATCGTCGTGATCGCGAGCGGCTGCCTCTGGCCGGTCCTGCTCAACACGGTCGAGGGGGTGCGGGCCGTCGACTCCGTGATGGCCGAGACGGCGCGTTCGTACGGCGTCACGGGCGCCGCCCGGCTGCGGCACGTGGTCCTGCGGGCGGCGAGCCCGCAGATCTTCGCCGGCCTGCGCCAGGCCCTGTCCGTCGGGATCATCCTGATGGTCATCAGCGAGATGTTCGCGGCGAGCAACGGCCTCGGCTTCACCATCGTGCAGTTCCAGCGCGGCTTCGCGATCCCCGACATGTGGACCGGGATCATCGTCCTCGGCCTGCTCGGCCTTCTCCTCTCGGTCGTCTTCCAGTTCGTGGAGCGCCGGGTGCTCGGCTGGTACCACGGCTTCCGGGACTCCTCCCGGCGGTCCCCGTGACGCTCGTGAAAGGGCGGTCCATGCACGCGTCTTTGGTCGTCACCGGCCTGCGGAAGGTCTACGAGGGGTCGGGGCGTCGCGTGGAGGCGGTCCGCGACCTCACCTTCACGGTGGATACGGGTGAACTCGTCTGCCTGGTGGGCCCGTCGGGCTGCGGCAAGACCACGTTGCTCAAGTGCGTGGGCGGGCTGCTCGTGCCGACCGCGGGCGAGGTGCGGCTCGCCGGCCGTCCGGTGAGCGGGCCGCCGCCCGGCATGGCGTTCGTGTTCCAGGAGTACGGGCGAAGCCTCTTCCCCTGGATGCGGGTCGGCGAGAACGTCGAACTCCCCCTGAAGCAGAAGAAGCTGAGCAGACTCCGGCGGCACGAACTGGTCGCCGACGCACTGGAGTCCGTCGGTCTGTCCGATGCGGCCGGGGCCTATCCGTGGCAGCTGTCCGGCGGCATGCAGCAGCGGGTCGCGATCGCGCGGGCGCTGGCGTACGAGCCCGAGATCCTGCTGATGGACGAGCCGTTCGCCGCGGTCGACGCGCAGACCCGCGCGGACCTGGAGGACCTGGTCCGCAGGCTCTGGCAACGGCGCGGGATGACCATCCTGTTCGTCACCCACGACATCGACGAAGCGGTCTATCTGGGCGAGCGCGTCCTGGTCCTCTCGGCCTCCCCCACCGTCGTGCGGGAGCAGCTGAAGATCGACCTGCCCGAGGAGCGGGACCAGCTGCACACCCGGGTGGCCCCGCGCTTCGCCGAGTTGCGGACCCAGGTGTACGAGCAGATCCAGGCGGCGAAGCGCGGGGAGGCGGTCACGAGGAGAGATATGCCTCCACTTCACTGAACTGGGCGGCGGGCCAGGCGGTGTTGGCCGTGACGTTGAGCCGCAGGTAGCGCAGGCCGGTGCCGGCCGGCAGCGCGATCGTCGCGGTGTTCCCGGTCGCCGGGTCGAAACGGTAGCCCTGCGAACCGACCACCGTGGAGTAGGTGGAGCCGTTGGTGCTGCCGAGCACGGACAGGGTCTCGGTGCGCGCGCCCCACGCCGAGGACGGCGGCAGCTTCAGGACGAGCCGGCGGACGGCCTGCGAGGAGCCGAGGTCCACCGTGACGGCCTGCGGGAAGGCGTTGTTGCTGGACTCCCAGTAGCTGCCCGCGTCGCCGTCGACGGCCCGGCCCGGTGTGTAGACGTCCTGGGAGCCGGTGGCGGTGGCCGGGCGGCCCTTGGCCAGGTTGGCGTTCTGGTCCGGGGGCGGGTTGCCCTGGCCGGGCTGCGGCCAGGCCGAGCAGTCCGACCAGGTGCTGCTCCAGCCGGAGTTGCCGCCGTTGTCCGTGACGGTGAAGCCGCCCGAACCGCTCGGGTAGGGGCAGTTGTAGATGCCGGCCGAGCCGACACCGGTGGCCTGGACGTTGCTGAACCTCGCCGAGCCCGGTGTCTCGGCCTGGACGACGACCGTCCCGGTGTTCCTCACGGTCGCCCCGGTCACGTTGATGTTGCTCGTGGGGTAGCCGTGGCCGCCGCCCGAGACGAACTCGAAGGCGCTGTAGGGACTGTCGGTGACCGTCGTGTTGGTGATGTCGACGGTGGCGTTGATCGCGCTGTCGTAGGAGTCGACCCGCAGCGCTCCCATCGGATGGCCCCAGTTGGGGTTGATCGCCCCCGTCCGCACGAGCGTGTTGCCGTCGACGGTGATCGTGCCGGCCAGCGGGGAGAAGGGGTCGAGGAACTTCTGGTTGGAGACGGCGATGCCGCTGCCCAGCGCGTTGGTGTCGGAGACCAGGTTGTTCCTGACACTGAGGTCCGTGCCGCCGTAGATCGCGATGCCGTTGGCGAGGTTGGGCTGCGAGATGGTGTTGCCCTCGAAGCTGGAGTTGCTGTCCGGACCGTTCAGCGACCACATGGCGAGCGAGTCGTCGCCCTGGTTGCGCAGGAAGTTGTTGCTGACGCGGACGCCGTGCGCGTTGCCGTTGAGGTTGAGCCCGTCGGCGGTGGTGTCGAGGATGCGGTTGTTCTCGACCACGAGGTTGTCGTTGTTGCCGGTCAGCCACAGGCCGACCTTGAGGTGCTGGATCCACATCCCGGAGACCGAACTGCCTGGACCGAGCGATCCGTTGACGAAGTTGTCCGGGTTGGAGTCGACGCGTTCGGTGACCTCACCGAGGACCGCGAAGTCCTTGAGGTGGACGCCGCCCGAGGAGCCGCTCTGGTCGATGAAGCGCGACGCGTGGACGACGGAGTACCAGCCGCCGGCGCCCTGGAGGGTCACGTTCTGCACGCCGCTGAGCGAGGACGTCACCCGGTAGTCGCCCGGCGGGATCCACACGACGCCGCCCTGGGCGGCGGAGATCGCGTCCCGGAAGGCCTGGGTGGAGTCGCCCTGGCCGCTGGGGTCCGCGCCCTTGTCGGTGACGGACACCGACCCCGCGGGCCGGGCCGCGGCGGCGGCGACCTGCTCGAAGTCGGCCACGTCGACGGTGACCTGGGTCGAGGTGGCCTGGAAGGCGATCTTGTCCCCCGCCTGGACGTTCTGGCCGAGCAGCAGCCGGGCGTCGTCGAAGAAGTGGTGCTGCTTGGCACCGGCGATCCAGGACGTGTCCACGTAGGAGTACTTGGAGGTCACGGCGAGGGTCTTGGAGATCCTGGTGCCGTTCACGTACACGTCGAGGGTGCCCGACTGGCCGTCGGGGACGCTGTAGGAGACGTTCACGGCGTTGGCCGCGCGCGGGGCGGTGAACTCCACGCGCTGGCCCGCCGACAGACGTACGGCCTGCCGCCCGGAGGCCTCCGAGGCGAGAGTGCCCTGTGTGTAGTCGGGGCCGATCCTCGTGCCGGTGGTGGTGGCGGACTCGGCCTCGACCGAGGTGAAGGGGAGGCTCGCGCCCGCCGCGGCCACCGCGGCGTGGGCCGTGGTGGTGCCGAGCATGCCCGCGGCGAGGGCGGCGGCCGCGGCGCATGCCAGTGGCATGCGCCTGACGGTTCTCCTGCTGTGCATGTGCTGATCCCTTCGAGGTGGGGGGCGGGGACCGCGGTGTGCAATTCGGTGGTCTCAGGCGCGCAGCCACACCGCCGTGTCCGGTGGCAGGAGTCCGTCTGCGTCCAACGGACCACTGCCGAGCAGCAGTTCTGAGTGCTCAGGGAGTCCGACCGGGCCGTCGGCCAGGTTGACGACGCAGAGCAGACCGTCCGTCCGGGCGAAGGCGAGGACGCCCTCGTCGGCGGCCAGCCAGCTGAGCGGGCCGTCGCCGAACCCCGGTTCGGTGCGGCGGACGCGCAGCGCGGCCCGGTAGAGGCTCAGCATCGAGGCGGGGTCCTCGGACTGGCGGTCGGCGGCGTAGTCGGACCAGCCGGCGGGCTGGGGCAGCCAGGGGTCACCGCCGAATCCGGCGTACGGGGCCTCGGCGTCCCAGGGCAGCGGGACCCGGCAGCCGTCCCGGCCCGGGTCCGTGCCGCCGGAGCGAATGTGCATCGGGTCCTGGATGCTGTCGAGGGGCAACTCCACCTCGGGCAGGCCGAGTTCCTCGCCCTGGTAGACGTAGACGGAACCGGGCAGGGCGAGCGAGAGGAGGGCGGCGGCGCGGGCCCTGCGGTTGCCGAGGGCGAGGTCGGTGGGCGTCCCGAACGCCTTGGCCGTGAAGTCGAAGCCGGTGTCCGTGCGCCCGTAACGGGTGACCGTGCGCGTCACGTCGTGGTTGCACAGCACCCAGGTGGCGGGTGCCCCGACGGGCGCGTGCTCGGCGAGGGTCTCGTCGATGGAGGTACGCAGCCGCCCGGCGTCCCAGGGGCAGGACAGGAAGGAGAAGTTGAAGGCGGTGTGCAGCTCGTCGGGGCGCAGATAGCGGGCGAAGCGCTCGGAGTCGGGGAGCCAGACCTCGCCGACGAAGATGCCGTCGTAGGCGTCGGCGACCGACCGCCACGAGCGGTAGATGTCATGGAGCTCGTCACGGTCGACGTACGGGTTCGGATCGCGGCCCTCGACGTAGTCGGGCAGGTCGGGGTCCTTGGCGAGCAGGGCGGCCGAGTCGATGCGGACGCCGGCCACGCCCCGCTCGAACCAGAAGCGCAGGATCTCCTCGTGCTCCTGGCGGACGGCCGGGTGCTCCCAGTTGAGGTCGGGCTGCTCGGGGGTGAAGAGATGGAGGTACCAGTCGCCGTCGGGCAGCCGGGTCCACACCGGTTCGGAGGAGCCGGCGAACTGGGACGGCCAGTCGTTGGGCGGGAGTTCGCCGTGCTCTCCGCGTCCGGGGCGGAAGTGGAACAGCTCGCGCTCCGGGCCGCCCGCCAGGGCCGCCTGGAACCAGGGATGCTGGTCGGACACGTGGTTCGGCACGATGTCGACGAGGGTGCGGATGCCCAGTTCCCGGGCCTCGGCGATGAGTTTCTCCGCCTCGGCGAGCGTCCCGAAGGCCGGGTCGATGGAGCGGTAGTCGGCGACGTCGTAGCCGCCGTCCGCCATGGGCGAGCGGTACCAGGGGTTGAACCACAGGGCGTCCACCCCGAGTTCGGCGAGGTAGGGCAGTCTGGCGCGGACGCCCGCGAGGTCGCCGGTGCCGTCGCCGTCGCCGTCCGCGAAGCTGCGGACGTACACCTGGTAGATGACGGCGGAACGCCACCACGCGGACTGATTTCGGGCAGGGCGGGGCTGTCCCACGGTGCGTTGCCTTTCGTTCGAGGAGGTCACGTACAGGCGTCAGCCCTTGGTGCTGCCCGCGCTGATCCCGGCGATGATGTGCCGCTGGAACACCAGGAACATCACGACCATGGGGATGCTCGCGATCACCATCGCGGCGATGAGCACGGTCAGTTGGATGTTCTGCGACAGCTGGACGAGAGCCACGCTGATGGGCTGCTTGTCGGTGTCGGAGAACACCATCAGCGGCCACAGGAAGTCCTGCCAGACGGCCACCAGGGCGAAGATCGACACGACTCCGAGGACGGGCCGGGACATCGGCAGCACGATCGACCACAGGGTGCGCAGTCTCCCGGCGCCGTCGATCTCGGCGGCCTCCAGGACGTCGCGCGGGATCTGGTCGAAGAACCGTTTGAGGAGATACAGGTTGAAGGCGTTCGCGACGGCCGGCAGCCAGATGCCGAGCGGTGAGTTCAGCAGACTGGTGTGCAGGAGGGGCAGGTCCGCGACGGTCAGGTACTTGGGGACCACCAGAGCCTGTGCGGGGACCATCAGGGTGGCGAGGATGCCGCCGAGGACCACCTTGCCGAAGGCGGGCTTCAGCTTGGACAGGGCGTACGCGGCGGCGGTGCAGAAGACGAGCTGGAGGAGCCAGGCGCCCGCCGCCTGGACGACCGTGTTCCACAGGTGCGTGGGCAGGTCCATCAGATCCCACGCGTCGGTGTAGCCGCTCAGGTGCAGCCCGTGCGGTACGAGGGTCGGCGGTGTGCGCGTCACCTCGTCCGGCGACTTCATGGCGCCGGTCACCATCCAGTAGACGGGGAAGAGGAAGGCCACCGCGAAGAGCAGGACGACACCGCTGAAGACCGTCCAGTAGACGGCCTTGCCGCGCGGACGCGCCAGGATGAGCGGGGAGACCAGGGTGCGGGTGCTCATGCGTCGTCCCCTTCCGAGCGGGTCAGCCTCAGGTACACCGCGGAGAAGGCACTGAGCAGGACGAGCAGCATGACGCTCAACGCGCAGGCTCCACCGAAGTCGTTGTAGAGGAAGGCGTACTTGTAGATCAGGTAGAGCACCGTGACGGTCTTGTCCTCGGGACCGCCCCCGGTGATCACGAACGGTTCCGTGAAGACCTGCATGGTGGCGATGATCTGCAGCAGCATCAGCATCAGGATGATGAAGCGGGTCTGCGGGATCGTCACGTGCCGGACGCGCTGCAGGATGCTCGCGCCGTCCAGCTCGGCCGCCTCGTACAGCTCGCCGGGGATGCTCTGGAGCGCGGCGAGGTAGATGAGGACGGTGCCGCCGAGGTTGGCCCAGGTGGCGACGATCACCAGGGAGACGAGGGCGGTGTCGGCGCCGTTGGACCAGTTCGAGGTCGGCAGGTGCAGAAAGCGCAGCGTCTCGTTGGCGAGGCCGGCTCCGGGATCGTAGAACCACTTCCACAGCAGGGCGCTGACCACCGGCGGGATCATCACCGGCAGATAGACCACGACGCGGAAGAAGGCCTTCGCGTGGCGCAGTTCGTTGAGGACCAGGGCCATCACGAAGGGGACGGCGAAGCCGATGAGCAGGGCGAGGAGGGTGAAGGTGAGGGTGTTGCGCCAGGCTGCGGTGAACTCCGGGTCGTGGAAGACCCGGGTGAAGTTGGCGGTGCCGACCCACTCGCCGCCGCTGCCCGGGGTGTACTTCTGGAAGGCGATCACGACCGCGCGGATCGCCGGGTACCAGGAGAACAGCGCGAAGCAGAGCACGCCGCCGATCAGGAAGGCGTAGGCCCGGGACTGGTCGGCCAGGCGCCGGCGCCACGGTCCCCCGGGCCGGCGCCCGGCCGACAGCGACACCTCCGGCGCGCCGACGGCGGCCGGAGGGAACGCTGCGGGGGGCTTCGATGCGGTCTTCATGAACGGTGTCAGCCTCGGGCCAGGATGGAGTCGATCTTGCCGGAGGCGTCCTTGAGGAGCTGGTCGATGTTGGCGTCCTTCTTGGTGAGGACCGCGGACACCGCGCCGTCGAGGACGGAGTAGATCTGCTGGGCCTGCGGCGGCTCGATCTTCATCTGCAGGCTCTGGTTGCCGTCGAGGAAGCCCTGGTAGTTCTCCACCGGCACGTTCGCGTTGGCCTTCTTGACCTCTTGGTCCTTGGCGTCCGCGGCGCCGGTGAACAGACGCGGCTCGGGCAGGCCGACCGGGGCGTTGTTCTGCTTGGCGCGGGCGTAGTCACCGAGGAAGCCCTTGCCGGGCGTCAGGAACATGTGCTCGAGCCACTTGAGGCCGGCCTTGATCTGCGCCGGGCTGTCCTTCTTGTTGAACATGTAGCCGTCACCGCCGACGAGCGTGCCCTTGCCGCCGGGCATGGGAGCGAGGGCGAGATCCTTGTAGTTGCCGCCCTTCTCCTTCACCAGGATCGGGATGTTGTCGGGCGCGGAGAGGTACATGCCGAGCTTCCCGGAGCCCATCATCTGCTGGACGTCGTTGAGGACGAGCAGCTGCTTGGTGCCCATGGAGTTGTCGGCCCAGCGCATGTCGTGCAGGTTCTGCAGGACGGCCTTGCCCTCGGGGGTGTCGATGCTGGACTTCTTGCCGTCCGGAGCGACGACGTCGCCGCCCTGCGAGTAGAGCTCGGCCGTGAAGTGCCAGCCGCCCTGGTTCTGGGCGCTGTAGTCGGCGTAGCCGACGGTGCCGCCGCCGAGCGCCGCGATCTTCTTGGCGTCCGCGCGTACCTCTTCCCAGGTGGTCGGGGGCTTTTCGGGGTCGAGGCCGGCCTTCGTGAAGAGCGCCTTGTTGTAGATGAGGCCCATCGAGTACCCGGTGCGCGGAACGCCGTAGATCTTGCCGTCGACGGTGTAGATGTCGCGCAGTTGCTGCTGGAGGGTGCCGTAGCTCTTGAGGTCCTTGACGTAGGACGTGATGTCGGCGGCCTGGTTGATGTCGACTACGTGCTTGGCGTCGGTGAAGTACGTGTAGAAGACGTCCTCCATCTGGCCGCCGGCGAGCTTGGCGTCGAAGGTCTTGGGGTCCTGACACGGGAACGCGTCATGGGTGACGACGTCGATGTCCGGGTTGGCCTTCTCGAAGGCCTTGACGTCGGCATCGAAGAACGAGCGGTCGACCTTGGCGCTCTTGGGCGGCTCGCAGTTGACCGTGATGCGGGTCTTGCCACCCGCGGAACCGTCGTCGCCGCTCGAACCGCAGGCGGTGGCGGTGAGCGCGAAAGCGGACGCCGTGACGACGACGAAGGTACGGCGGAACCCGGGATTTCTCATCGGTGGACCCCTTTGGGCAGGAGCGGTTGGGCGCCTTGGGCAGGAGCGGTGGGCGCCGCACACTCAAGCACCGCCGACAGGGGTGCGCAAGATGTCACGCAGAATCTGTAATTATTTGACAGAGGAATGGATCTCGACGGCGAGGCGCTTGCGTGGTCGGACGGACGCCGACGACAGGCTGCTCACGCCGTCGAGCCGGTCTCAACGGCGAGGTGCCTGCGCGGTCGACCCCCGCACCACCAACTCGGGCTCGAACAGGAGCTCTTCGGGCGTCACGCTGCTGCCGCCGATCTGTGCGTTCAACAGCTCGACGGCCGCCCGGCCCATGGCCTCGATGGGCTGCCGCACGGTGGTCAGCGGCGGCTCGGTGCAGTTCATCAGCGCGGAGTCGTCGTACCCGACGACCGACACCTGTGACGGCACGTCAAGTCCCTTGCGGCGGGCGGCCCGCACCACGCCGAGGGCGAGCGGGTCACTCGCGCAGATGAAGCCGGTGACCCCGCGGTCGATGAGCCGGGAGGCCGCCGCCTGACCGCCCTCGATGGAGAACATGGCCCGGCCGATGTGCTCGTCGGGCAGCTCCGGGGCGAGGCTCCGCACCGCCGCCAGCTTCCGGCCCGAGGGGATGTGGTCGGCGGGTCCGAGCACCAGGCCGATCCGCTCGTGGCCGAGCGAGACGAGATGCCGCCAGGCCTGTTCGACGGCCACCGCGTCGTCGCAGGAGACGCCCGGGAAGCCGAGGTGCCCGATGGCCGCGTTGACCAGCACCACCGGGATGTTGCGTTCCGCGAGCTGCCGGTAGTGGTCGTGGGGCGCGTCGGCCTGCGCGTACAGACCGCCCGCGAACACCACACCGGAGACCTGCTGCTGGAGCAGCAGGTCCACGTAGTCCGCCTCGGAGACCCCGCCCTTGGTCTGGGTGCAGAGCACCGGGGTCAGACCGAGCTGCGCCAGCGCTCCCCCGATCACCTCGGCGAACGCCGGGAAGATCGGGTTCTGCAGCTCGGGCAGGACGAGACCCACCAGCCGCGCGCGTTCACCGCGCAGTTGGGTGGGCCTCTCGTAGCCGAGCACGTCGAGCGCGGAGAGCACTGCCTGCCGGGTGGAGTCGGAGACGCCGGGCTTGCCGTTGAGCACCCGGCTGACCGTGGCCTCGCTGACCCCGACCTTCTTCGCCACCTGAGCAAGTCGTCGTGTCATGAGCGCAAGAATACCGCAAGAATTGCAAACGACTTGCGTAATCAGGCCATCGACGAGCCGGCCGCCCACAGACCCCGGACATGACCGAGATGCCGGGTCATGACCCTGCGTACGGCCTCCTCGTCCCGGTCCAGCAGCGCGTCGAGGAGTTCGAGGTGCTCCTCCGCGGAGTCCTGGAGACGGCCCGCCTCCACGAGGGCGTTGAGCCCGTAGAGGCGGGAGCGCTTGCGCAAGTCGCCGACCACCTCCACCAGATGCGCGTTGCCGGCGAGGGCGAGCAGGCCGAGATGGAAGCGGATGTCCGCCTCGACGTAGGCGATCAGGTCACCGGCCGCCGCCGCGGTCACGATCTCCCGGGCGGCCGGGCGCAGGGCTTCCAGGGAGACCGGGTCGGCGGTGGTGGCCAGCCGCACCGTGGTGGGGATCTCGATGAGTGAGCGGATGTGCGTGTACTCGTCCAGTTGCTTCTCGGAGACGGCGGTGACCCGGAAGCCCTTGTTGGGCACGGTGTCGACCAGGCCCTCCTTGGCGAGGTCGAGCATGGCCTCGCGCACGGGCGTCGCGGAGACGCCGAAGCGGGCGGCGAGCGTCGGCGCGGAGTAGACCTCACCGGCGCGGAGTTCGCCCGCGATCAGCGCGGCCCGCAGGGCGTCGGCGACGCGCTCGCGGTAGCTGCTCTTCTTGCCGCCGAGCGTGGGCAGGGCGGCGGGAGCGGCGGAGGGTGCGCTGCTGCGCTGGGCGGGCATGGGGTGTCTCCTCGTACGGGCCGGTGCGCCGGTCTGCTCGCACGGGCCGGCGTGATGGCATGTGCAATGTCACGTGCCACCAGTATCTCCCGGGGTTCTACAGGACGAATCCGGCCGGGAACGGATCGGAGGGGTCCAGCAGGTACTGGGCGGTGCCGGTGATCCACGCGCGGCCGGTGAAGCTGGGCAGCACGGCCGGGATGCCGGCGACCTCGGTGGTGCCGAGCAGCCGTCCGGTGAACCGCGTCCCGATGAAGGACTCGTTCACGAACTCGGTGTGCAGCGGCAGTTCACCGCGCGCGTGCAACTGTGCCATGCGCGCGCTGGTGCCGGTGCCGCAGGGCGAGCGGTCGAACCAGCCGGGGTGGATCGCCATCGCGTGCCGCGAGTGCCGCGCGGTGGCGCCGGGCGCGTACAGGTGGACGTGGTGACAGCCCCGGATGGTCGGGTCCTCGGGGTGCACGGGTTCGTCCTCGGCGTTGACGGCCTCCATGAGCGACAGGGCCGCCCTGAGGATGTCGTCCTGGCGGGAGCGGTCGAAGGGCAGTCCCAACTGCTCCAGTGGCAGGATCGCGTAGAAGTTGCCGCCGTACGCGAGGTCGTAGGTCACCGTCCGGCCGTCGGCCAGGGTGGCCTTGCGGTCGAGTCCGGCCGAGAAGGACGGCACGTTCTTCAGCGTGACCGCCCTCGCGGCGCCGTCCTCGACCTCGACCTCGGCGACGACCGGGCCCGCCGGGGTGTCGAGCCGGATGGTCGTGACGGGCTCGACGACCTCGACCATGCCGGTCTCCACCAGCACGGTGGCGACGCCGATGGTCCCGTGCCCGCACATCGGGAGGTAGCCCGAGACCTCGATGTAGAGCACCCCGTAGTCGCAGTCGGGGCGGGTGGAGGGCTGGAGGATGGCGCCGCTCATCGCCGCGTGGCCGCGCGGCTCGTTCATCAGGAGCTGCTTGATGTCGTCGCGGTGTTCGCGGAAGTACAGCCGCCGCTCGTTCATCGTCGCGCCGGGGATGGTGCCGATGCCGCCGGTGATCACCCGGGTGGGCATTCCCTCGGTGTGCGAGTCGACGGCGTGCAGGACGAGTTTGCTGCGCATGGGTCCGTAACTCCTGGTGAGCGAGGGCGGTTGGGGGACGGCGGGGCGGCTCAGACGAGGCCGGCCGCGACGGCCTTCTCGGTGGCCGCGCGCACGGCGGCCTCCTGCTCGGGCAGCAGCGGAACACGCGGCGGGCGCACCGGGCCGCCGGGCCGGCCGACGATGTCCATGGAGAGCTTGATGGCCTGGACGAACTCGACCCGGGAGTCCCAGCGCAGTAGCGGATGCAACTGTCGGTAGAGCCGGCCGGCCGTGTCGAGGTCGCCCTTGACGGCGGCGTGGTACAGCTCGACGCTCGCCGCGGGCAGTGCGTTCGGGTAGCCGGCCACCCAGCCCTTGGCGCCCGCCACGGCGAGTTCCAGGAGGACGTCGTCCGCGCCGACCAACAGGTCGAGTTCCGGAGCGAGTTCGGCGATCCGGTAGGCGCGGCGGACATCGCCGGAGAACTCCTTGACGCCTTGGACGAACCCCTCCGCGTGCAGCTTCGCGAGGAGTTCGGGCACCAGGTCGACCTTGGTGTCGATCGGGTTGTTGTAGGCGACGACCGGGAGGCCGACCTCGGCGACCGCCGCGTAGTGGGCGAGAACGGAACGCTCGTCGGCACGGTAGGCGTTGGGCGGCAGCAGCATCACGGACGCGCAGCCCGCGTCGCGGGCCTGTTCGGCCCAGCGGCGGGCCTCGGCGGAGCCGTAGGCGGCGACGCCGGGCATCACCCGGGAGCCGCCGACCGCCGACACGGCCGTCTCGACGACCCGTGCGCGCTCCTCCGCCGTGAGCACCTGGTACTCGCCGAGCGAGCCGTTGGGGACGACTCCGTCGCAGCCGTTCTCGACGAGCCAGGCGCAGTGCGCGGCGTACCGGTCGTGGTTCACGGAGAGGTCGTCGTTCAGCGGGAGCGCGGTGGCGACGAGGACGCCGCGCCAGGGACGGTTC
Source organism: Streptomyces sp. RPA4-2 (assembly GCF_012273515.2). Classification (NCBI taxonomy): domain Bacteria; kingdom Bacillati; phylum Actinomycetota; class Actinomycetes; order Kitasatosporales; family Streptomycetaceae; genus Streptomyces; species Streptomyces sp. RPA4-2. The sequence goes on along the minus strand of NZ_CP050975.2, from coordinate 7,465,008 downwards.
TCGGTGGTGGTCATCAGCGGTTCCCTCTCAATGGGGTGTGACATTTCACTGACTGCCGGCTGCCTTGAGCCGACGTGCGTGCGGTGCGGTGGGACGGATGGGCCGCGGGCTCGGGTGAGGCGGAGGGCGGTCGGGGTCGGGGGTCGGTCAGTCGTCCGTCGGCTCCCCGGCCCCGGCGAGCACCCCGAGCGGGACGGGGCGCGCCAACAGCCTTCGTACGGGGGTCTGTTCGCAACCGGTGAGTCCGGCGACCGCGGGCTCGCACATCCGGCCCTGGCACCAGCCCATTCCCGCGCGGGTGAGCAGCTTCACGGTGCGTACGTCCCCCGCGCCCAGCTCGTCGACGGCCGCCCGGACCGCCCCGCCGGTGACCTCCTCGCAGCGGCAGACGACGGTGTCGTCGGTGACCCGCTCCGTCCAGCGCGCGGGCGGTGCGTAGACGGTGTCGAGCGCGGCGGAGAACGCCCGCAGCCGCGTACGGGACCGGGTGGCCGCGGACCGCTCGCGCGGGTCGGGTTCCGTGCCGCGCAGCCGGGCGGCGATCGAGTGTCCCGCGATGTGGCCCTCGGCGAGCGAAAGGGCCGCGCCGCCGACGCCGGTGGTCTCGCCCGCGGCCCACACGCCCGGCACGTCGGTCCGCTGCTCCTCGTCGACGTGCACCCGTACGTCCTCGACGCGGCAGCCGAGCGAATCGGCGAGGTCGGTGTGCGGCAGCATGCCGTGCCCGACCGCGAGCGTGTCGCACGGGACGCGCCGCTCGGTGCCGGGCCTGACGTGTCCTTCGGCGTCCAGCGCGGCGACGGTCACGGCCTCGAGCCGGTCCTCGCCGTGCGCCTCGACGACCGCGTGGCGCGTGCGCAGCGGGACGCGGTGCCGCAGGAGACGGGCCGCGTACCCGGCGCCTTCGACGACCTTCCCCGGCTGTGCGGCCAGCGCCCCGGCATGGCGCAGGAACGCCCGCGGGTCGGCCGATTCGACGAGCGCGGCGATCTCGACCCCGGCAGCGGCGAGCCCGGTCGCCACGGGCAGCAGCAGCGGGCCGGTGCCGGCCACGACAGCCGTGCGGCCCGGTACGACGAGCGCCCCCTTGAGCATGGCCTGCGCACCGCCCGCGGTGACGACGCCGGGAAGGGTCCAGCCCGGGAAGGGCAGCACCTTCTCGTAGCCGCCGGTGGCGAGGAGGACCGCGTCGGCGCGGACGGTGCCGGGCTCCTCCTGGAGAGGCCCTCGGAGCGCGTGTACGACGAAACCGCCGGTGCCCGTGGGCAGACGGGTCGCCGCGGAGCGCTCCACGCGCTCCACGAGCCATACATGATGGCCCGTCAGGTGTGTGATCGTGCCGGCCTCCACCTCGACGGCGAGCGCTCGCGACAGCCGTTCCCAGGTCCGCCACCCGTGGTGCAGGGCCCGCGGGCGCCGTGCCCGCAGGCCGGCCGCGGGCTGCCGGTAGAACTGTCCGCCCGCCCGGGCGGCCGAGTCGATCAGGGTGACCCGGACCCCGCGTCCCGCCGCGGCCAGGGCGGCGGCCAGGCCCGCCGGACCCGCGCCGATCACCGCGAGACGCGCCCGCTCAGCCGTCATGTCCGGTCCCTTCCTGCGTACGGATCATGTCGCCCGGTCGCACCGGCACCAGACAGGCCCGTTGGTTGGGGCGGTCGTTGACGGTCACCAGGCAGTCGAAGCAGACGCCGATGCCGCAGAGGACTCCGCGCGGCCGCCCCGAGCCGCGGGTGGTGCGCCAGGAGGTGATCCCCGCCGTCCACAGCGCCGCGGCGACGGTCTGCCCCGGCAGCGCCGTGAGGGCGCGGCCGTCCAGGGTGACGGTGAACGCGGGCCCCGGCTCGGCGCCCGCCAGCTCCAGGGGATTCACACGGCCTCCTGTGCGAAGCGGTCGGGCCTGAACGGCGTGAGGTCCAGGTCGGGTGTCCCGCCGGAGAGGACCTGGGCGATGAGATGCCCGGTGCCGGCGGCGAGACCGATTCCCGCTCCCTCGTGCCCGCAGGCGTGGAAGAGTCCGGGCACCCGCGGATCGGGGCCGATCGCGGGGAGGTGGTCGGGCATGTACGGGCGGAATCCGAGGTACGTGCGCAGAGCGCGGACGTCCGTCAGGAACGGGAAGAGCCGGATCGCCCCCGCCGCCAGCGCCCGTACGGCCGGCAGCGAGAACGAGCGGTCGAAGCCCACCCGTTCACGGCTCGCGCCGATCAGTACCGGGCCCGCCGCCGTCCCCTCCACGACCGGCGAGGTCTGCAGCGCGGCCGAGTCGCTGGCGACGTCGGCGACGTAGTCCGCGGCGTACACCTTGTGCCGCACCCGTCGCGGCAGCGGCTCGGTCACCAGCACGAAGCCGCGCCGGGGCAGCACGGGCAGCCGCACGCCCGCCAGCGCGGCCACCGCCGAGCCCCAGGTCCCCGCCGCGTTCACCACCACCGGCGCGTGCAGGTCCCCCCGGTCGGTCCGTACACCCCGGACCGATCCGTCGGCCGCGCGCAGTACCTCGGTCACGGTCCGGCCGGTGAGCAGCCGCGCACCCGAAGCCCGCACCAGATGCGCGGCGGCCAGCGCCGGCATCACCTGGGTGTCCTGCGGATAATGCACGGCGCCCGCCAGGCCGGGCGCCAGGTGGGGTTCCAGATCGTGGAGCCCATCCGCCGGTACCGGTACGGCCGAGACCCCGGCCGTCCGCTGCCCCGCCGCGAAGTCCTCCAGTGCGGTGAGCCCCTCGGGCGTGGCGGCCACCACGACGCCGCCCTTGGCCTCGTACTCGATGGCGCCGCCCAGTTCTTCCCCGAGACCGGACCACAGGCGTCCGGACAGCAGCGCGAGGTCGAGTTCGGGACCGGGCTCCTTGTCGGAGACGAGCAGATTGCCCTCGCCGGCGCCGGTGGTGCCGCCGGCCACCGGGCCGCGGTCCACGACGGCCACGTCGAGGCCCGCCCGAGCCGCGTAGAAGGCGCAGGCCGAGCCCACCATTCCGGCTCCGATCACCACGACATCGCAGGTCAGTCGCTTGCTCACGCCAGTACTATGTCACATGCTTCTATGGGTGGGAACAGTGCCCGGACCCACCCGGACCGAACATCCGGCCGGCCGAACATCCGAGCGGCCGTCCGACCGACAGAAGAGGTGCCCACCGTGGCCGAGGCCCGGAAGAACGGTCTGTACCCAGAGATCTCCGAGGAACTGTCCGCCCTGATGCGCACGGGCTGGGCGGACACCGAACGGCGCGACGTGCAACCGGTCGAGCAGGCGCCGTACGCGGCCCGCCGCCGCGCCGCGCTGGGCGCGCTCTTCCCCGGCGAGCGGCTCGTCGTCCCCTCCGGAAACCTCAGGATCCGCTCGAACGACAGTCATTACCCGTTCCGCCCGTACACCGGCTACGTTCACCTGACGGGTGATCAGTCCCGGGACTGCGCCCTGGTCCTCGAACCCCGGCCCGAGGGCGGCCACGACGCGTACTGCTACCGGCTCCCCCGCGACGGCCGGGACACCGACGGGTTCTGGACCGGCATGACCGCCGAACTGTGGACGGGCCGCCGCCCCTCCCTCGCCGAGTCGGAGCGCGAACTCGGCCTCGCCTGCCGGGACATCCGCACACTCCCCGGACATCTGCGGGACACCCCCGTACCGACGCGTGTCGTACGCGGCCACGACGTCACACTGGACGCGACGCCCGGCACGGACGACGAGCGGGACGCCGAGCTGGAGGAGGCGCTGTCCGGTCTCCGGCTGGTCAAGGACGCCTGGGAGATCGGCGAGATGCGCCGGGCCGTGGACTCCACGGTGCGTGGGTTCACCGATGTCGTGAGGGAGTTGTCCCAGGCGGTGGCCACCTCCGAGCGCTGGATCGAGGGCACCTTCTTCCGCCGCGCCCGGGTCGAGGGCAACGACGTCGGCTACGGCTCCATCTGCGCCGCGGGCGAACACGCCACGATCATGCACTGGACGGACAACGACGGACCGGTCCGTCCGGGCGAACTGCTCCTGCTCGACGCGGGCGTGGAGACCCGCACCCTCTACACCGCGGACGTCACCCGCACCCTCCCCATCAGCGGCACGTTCAGCCCGCTCCAGCGGAAGGTCTACGACGCGGTGTACGAGGCCCAGGAGGCCGGGATGGCCGCGGTGAAGCCGGGTGCCCGGTACCGGGACTTCCATGAGGCGGCCCAGCGCTCGATGACCGAACGGCTGGTGGCCTGGGGCCTGGTCGAGGGGCCGGCCGAGCGCGCCTACGAGCTCGGCCTGCAGCGCCGCTTCACCATGGCGGGTACCGGTCACATGCTCGGTCTCGACGTGCACGACTGCGCTCAGGCCCGCAACGAGGACTACGTCGACGGGGTGCTGGAGCCGGGCATGGTGCTGACCGTCGAGCCGGGCCTCTACTTCCAGCCCGACGACCTGACCGTGCCCGAGGAGTGGCGCGGCATCGGCGTCCGGATCGAGGACGACCTGCTGGTCACCGCCGACGGCTACGAGAACCTGTCGGGCGGGCTGCCGCGCTCGGCCGCCGAAGTCGAGTCCTGGATGCGGGAGTTCGCCGGCTGACCGGACGCGTCCCCTGCCGGGCCCCGGCAGGGGACGTCAGACGACCCTGAGGTGGGTGCCGCCGAGGCGTGTCCGGACGATCCTGCGCGGGGGCCGCGCGTCGCGGCGCGTCTCGCGCAGGACCAGGGTCATGCGCGTGTAGCCCATGTCCTGGAGGTTCTTGGGGGTCTCGTCGACGATCCGGCAGTCCGTGCGCCCCCAGCGGGGGTCCGGGTGGATCAGCGGCCGTACCGCGCCGTCGTGCTGGACGGCGTCCTGGCCGACCGCGCGGATCCAGTGCGGCAGGCCGTGCCGGTAGGCCGCCTCCATGATCGGGTCCTGGGCGATGTCCCGGCGGATCGACTGGAGTCCGCGGTCCTGCCCGTCACGCTCCACGGCCGCGGCGAAGTGGGCCAGCATCGGCAGGCACCAGCTCGCCTCGTGTTCGCCGAGGACGGTGGCCGCGTCCGGGTGGAAGAGGACGAACCGAAGGAAGTTGTCGCCCGGCATCGCCGTCGGATGAGGACCGACGCCGCCGAAAAGTGTCTGGAACGCGGCGTTGGACAGGACGACGTCCCACCGGTGGTCGAAGACGACGGAGGGGAACGGCACGGCATCGAGGAGGGTGGCGTAGTCCTGGAGATACGCCTGAGCCTCGGGGCTCTCGGGGACAGGTCGCGGCTGGGACCGCTGCCTTCCTGCCTGGTACGCCATCGGGAGGTCACCCCTCTTGCCTATGCGGCCTTCACGCGGCGCCCCGATCCTGATGCCCCGAGCTCAGTCGTGTCAACTATCGTGGCATTTGGCGCTTGTTGACGGCTGATTCGCGCCACAGTTGTGGCGAGACCTGGATGTGAGTTCGAGCGAGCGACTAGTCTCCGGGGGTCCTGAGCATCATGTGAGAGACCTGAGAGAGACGTAGGAGATCTGTCGGTGACGGATGGCTTCGAAGTTCCGGGCGCCACGGCGACGGTTCTGCTGCCGGCCGTCGTGGCCCGGGTCACCGCGCTCGCCGACCGGCTCGGTGTGCAGCACACCGAGGTTTTCGACATACGGCGCCTTTCGGTGGGGTCCGGCGTCCCCGAGCCCGTGGTGCGGGCGCTGCTCGGTGGCCGCCTCGCCGGCGAGCCTGATCTGCAGGCCCGCTTCCTGCAGCGTCTCGACCTGCTGCGCCGCACCCGGCTCAAGCCCAACGGGCGCAGATACACGCAGCAGGAGATCGCCGACGGCGCGGGTATGTCGCGTCAGCAGGCGGGCGCTCTCATCAACGGCGACCGGCGCCCCACGATGGAGCACTGCGACGCCATCCAGCGCTTCTTCCGGGTGCACGCGGGATTCCTGACGGCCGAGGACTCCGAGGCGCTCGTGGGTGCCCTGCAGCGCTCCGAGCAGGAGCTGCTGCAACGGCTCGCCGACCGCGAGCGCGTCGCGGCGGCGGCCGCCGCCGACCCGCTGGAAAGGCTGTTGCAGGACCACGGTGTCCGCGGCATCGCCTGGCGGGCCGCGCAGTTGCCCACCGACCAGCACCGCGACAAGGTCGCCGAATGGCTGGACATGCTCTTGGAAAGCGTCAAGCGGCCCGAGTCATGATCCGGGGGAGAACCGTGGGCATCGGAAAGGACATGCGCCGTCTGTGCGGCGAACTGGTCGCTGAACTCGCGCTCCCGGCGCCGGCGGAACCCGCCACCCTGTACGCCGCCCTGTGCGACGCCATGAGCAGACGCCGCGGCCGCCCCGTCCAGTTCCGTACGGCCGTGTTCCCGCCCGGTACCGCCAGCGGGCTGTGGCTCGACATGGCCGAGCAGGACCTGGTCGTCATCGAGGAACGCACCGCCCCCGACCACCAGTTGGTGATCCTCGGCCACGAGCTGTGGCACATGAAGGCCGGGCACTGCGGCCACCACGTCGAGGGCGCGGCCGTGGCCGCCCGTTTACTCAGCGACGACGCGGACCTGCAGGCGACCGTCCTGAAGGTCGCCGCGCGCACCCGGTTCGACCTCGCCGACGAGAAGGAGGCCGAGAGCTTCGGCCTGCTGCTCGCCAGTAAATGCCGTACGTGGCTCGCTGGTTCCTCACTGCGCGGGCCGGTGAGCCGGGACGGTCTGGCCGGCCGGATCGAGGCGTCCCTCGGCTATCGCGGGCCGAAGGGCTGAGGACACTCCCCAGGAATGGACGGATCCAGCTACTACGTCCCGGCGGTCGCCATGGGCGTCGCCCTGGCCGTGAAGGCGCCCACCCTGATCCGCGGCTGGCGCGACCCGCTGCTGAGGTCCGTGGGCGTCCTGCTGGCGCTGGCCTGCCTGGTGTTCCTCTTCGCGGCGCCGCCCACCATCGCCGAGGTCAACGACCTCACGGGGATCCCCAACGTCTCGGCGCCCCTCGTCTACTGCCTGCTGACCGCCTTCAGCGCCTCCTGTCTGGTGCTGATCATCAACTGGCGCGGCGGACCCCCCGAGGTGACCCGCAGGCTCTCCCGTCGGTGGATCACCGGGTACGGCGTCGTGAGCGTGGCGCTGGTCGGGCTGTACCTGCTCGGGGACTGCCGTGAGGAACGGCTGCGGGACCTCGACACCTACTACGCCACCACCCCGTTCATCCGCGAGATGATCGTGCTCTACCTCGCCGCGCTGACCGTCGCGGGGGTCGCGATGAACGTCATGTGCTGGCGTTGGGCCCTCCAGGTGAGCGGCTGGCTGCGGGCCGGGCTGCTGACGATCGCCTTCGGCTTCCTCTTCAACATCCCCTACTCGGCGCTCAAGTTCATCGCCGTGGGCGCCCGCTGGAACGGCACCGACCTGGACGGCCTGAGCACCGACGTGGCGCCCGTGCTGGCCTCGGTCGGAGCACAGGTCAGCGCGGTCGGCTTCCTGCTCCCGCTGGCCTGCCAGCGCATCGGGGACAGTTGGTGCACCTGGTCGACGTACCGCCGGCTCGGGCCGCTGTGGCGCGAACTGCGGTCGGTCTCGGCCCACGAGGACCACGCCGTGCGGATCTCCTGGTGGTCCGCCGCCGAACTCCAGGTCACCCAGCGGGAGTCCGACATCCACGACGGCATGCTCAGCCTGTACCCCTACTTCGACTCCGAGGCACGCGCCCTCGCCTACGACGCGGCGGTGGCGGCGGGCTCCGAGCCCGTCCAGGCGCAGGCCGAGGCCGACGCGGCGATGGTGACGGCGGCGGTACGGGCCAGGGCGGCCGACCCGGAGGGCCGGGTCATCAACGCGGCGGAGGCGGCCACCGCCCCCGCCGGACCCGGGTCCGCGTACGCCTACACCGACGGTCCACGCGACCTCGTGCGGATGTCGATGGCCCTGCGTCAGTCACCCGTCGTCGCGGCCGCCCGAGGGCGCGCCGCGGCCAGGTCAGAGAGCGACTTCCATGAGCAATCCCGCTAGCGCCCCCCGGGGCGCGGCAGCAGGCGACCGCGCCCCCGGCTCCGGTCGGGCCGTCGTCATCGGTGCCGGGCCGGCCGGCCTGCTGGCCGCCGCGGCCCTGCACACGTACGCCGACGTCACAGTCGTCGAGCGTGACGTCCTGCCCAACGGGCCCGAACCGCGCAAGGGCCTGCCCCAGGCCCGGCACGCCCATCCGCTCTGGTCCGGCGGTGCCCGTGCCATGGAGGAACTGCTCCCCGGCGTCACCGCCGCCTGGCTGGCCGCGGGCGCCCGCCGGATCCCGCTGCCGACCGGACTGGTCACGCTGTCGGCGCGGGGCTGGCTGCGGCGCTGGCCCGAGTCGGAGTTCATGATCTCGTGCAGCCGTGATCTGCTCGACGCGGTCCTGCGTGAACAGGTCGCGCGCCGGGCGCGGATGACCGTCCTGGACGGGACGGAACTGCTCGGACTCCAGGGGGACGCCGCCCGCGTGAGCGGAGTGCGGATACGGGCGTCCGACGGCACCGAGCGGGTGCTGGAGGCCGATCTGGTGGTGGACGCCTCGGGACGCGGTTCGCGGTCCACCGCGTGGCTCGACGCGCTGGGTGTCCCGCAGGCGCCGATGGACGAGGTCGACTCCGGACTCGCCTTCGCCAGCCGGGTCTTCCGGGCCCCGGCGGGCACCGAGGACTTCCCGGTGGTCACCGTGCAGCCCGACCCCGCGCAGCCCGTGCCCGCGCGGTCCGCGATCATCGTGCCCCTGGAGGGCGAGCGCTGGCTGGTGACGCTCTCGGGCACCCGCGGCGGACAACCGACCGCCTCCGCGGAGGAGTTCGAACTGTTCGCGCGCGCCGTCCGGCATCCCGTGGTGGGCGAGCTGATCGCGCATGCGGAGCCGCTGACGGACGTCGTGCTCACCCGCAGCACGATCAACCGGCGGCGCTTCTTCGAGAAGGTGCGGGACTGGCCCGAGGGGTTCGTCGCGCTCGGCGACTCCGTCGCCACGTACAACCCGGTCTACGGGCACGGGATGTCGGTGGCCGCCCAGGGTGCGGTGGCACTGCGCGGGCAGGTCGCCGAGTCCGGGATCACGGCGCCCGGACTCGCGCGGCGGGTGCAGCGTGCGGTGGCGCTCCCGGTGACGGTCGCCTGGGAACTCGCCACGGGAACGGACATCCGTTACCCCGAGGCGATCGGCGAGCAGCCCCGCGCGACGCGGAAGCTGTTCGGCCGCTACGTGGAACGGCTGACGCGGACCGCGGCCGGACGTCCGGCGGTCGCGAAGGCCCTCCTCTCCGTGATCACCCTGTCCGCGCCGCTGACCGCCCTCGTGAAACCCGAGGTGCTCTTCGCGGTGCTGCGCGGTCCGGGGCGTCCCCCGCTGACCGAGCCGCCGTTCACACCCGACGAGCGCGCCGCGGTGTTCAGCGCGCCGGAGCCCTCGGTGACACCGGTCACCGGCTGACCCGCCCGGTACACGGCCGCGTCCCGACGGGACCGATCCCGGCCCCGCCGGGACGGGAACACAGCCTCACGCGGTCCGCCCCCGGCCCAACCGAGAAGGGACCCCGGCCCCACGCGGGCCAGGCCCGGCATGGTCGGGACGGGAGCACAGCCCCACGCGGTCCGCCCCCGGCCCAACCGAGAAGGGACCCCGGCCCCACGCGGTCCGGGCACGGCCCCGGCGGGACGGGAACACTGCCCCCGCGGACCAGGGCCGCCCCAGCCCGGCCGGGGCCGTACCGGGTTCGAGCCGACGGGACCTGACTCGGCCGAACGGGTGGCGGCGCCACCCGGTATGGGTGGCGCCGACTCGAGGGAAGCCGCCCGCGCCCGCGAGGCCTCCTCCGGTGAGGGCGGGAGCAGAACCGCCAGGAGCGTGCGCCGTCTCCGGGACGTCCTGCGCCTGCCCGGAGACGGCGGGCGTCAGGTAGGACGCGCCGGGACGCGGGCGGTCAGGTCGCGCTGCGTTCGCTCGCCTCCCGCAGGTCCCGTTCCACGGCCCGGTTGTGCGCGGTGTCCGGCTGCCCCACCGTCGTGCCGGGGCGGCCCGCGCGCAGCAGTTCGCGCCAGTGCTCGCGGCTCCAGTCGGCCGGACTGGTGGTGCTGGTGAACTCCTCGACGAGGCCGAGGAAGCGCGCCGGGTCGCTGTGGAAGGGAAAGTGGCCCGCGCCCTCGAAGATCTCCAGCCGGCTGCCGGGCATCGCCCGGTGCGCCCCGTACGCGTGCCGCACCGGCACCACGCTGTCCCGGTCGCCCCAGAGCAGCATCGTGGGCATGCCCTCGGTCAGATAGCAGCGGTCGAGCATGGTCACCGACTGGCCGCGCCAGTCGACCACGGCGCGCAGGGTGCGGATGAACGCGCTGCGGGAGGTCGCGTCGGGCAGGGCGTCCACGAGGTTCAGCAGTTCCGGCGCGTCCTGGCCGAGGTCGGTGTCGAGGAGCTTCATCAGACGTAGGAACAGGCCCACTTGGAGTCTCATGCCGGGCAGTCGCAGGGCGGACAGCAGGAGGTCGGCACCCGGCAGCGAGACGGCCCGCAGCACCGGGTTGACCTCGCCGCCGACGCCTCCGGCGCTCACCAGGATCAGCCGTTCCGTACGGTCGGGGAACTGGTACGCGAACTGCATCGCGACGCCTCCGCCGAGCGAGTGACCGACCAGGGTCGCGGACTCGATGTCGAGCGTGGTCAGCAGGTCGCGGACGCCGTTGGCGTACGCGGCCACCGAGTAGTCGGCGCGCGGCTTGTCGGAGGCCCCGTGGCCCAGCAGGTCGGGCGCGATCACGGTGTGGGTGCGGGCGAGGTCGGGGATCAGGTCCGCCCAGGTCGCCGAGGAGTCGCCGATGCCGTGGATGAGGACCAGCGCGGGGCCCTCGCCCGCCACGCGGTAGGCACGCCGGTAACCGTGCACGACGCGGTGCTGCAGGCTCAGTTCCGCGCCGCCCACGGAGCGCAGTCGCAGGTTGCGCCTCGGACGCCGAGGCAGTACGTCGGCCACGGGCTCACCTCCTGTTCCCGGGCCACCGAGCGGGTGGCCTCCGGCTCCTCCTCCCAGCCTAGGGCTCCTGTCCCACGAGGGATTTCCGTGAGGTTTCGCCTCCGCTAAGCGGGCGAACCCCCGCACATCGAAACGGGATTGTCAGTGGTGGACGGCAAGCTGGGGTCACGTAGTGCCACGCACCGCTCACGACCAGCCGACCCGGGGAGAGCCGTCCGATGCCGACCGCCGTACTGACCGACCACGAACGCGCCGCCGTGCAGGCCTATCTGCGTCTCCTCCAGACCGTACGGGCCGCCTTCGACGGTACGCCGGACACGCACCGGCCGCCTGTGGTGGCGCCGTCCGCGCTCGCGGAGGCGGAGCGGGCGCTGGCGGCGGCCGGACTCGCGGGCAACGAGGAGGAGTTCTTCCGGCTGCTGCACCGCTGGTGTCCGGAGCCCGGCGGGCGGCTGCCCTGAGGCCCCGCGCTCCGGGCGGAGCACCCGAGCGGGCGCCGCGGCACGACCGGAACGGGGCCCGCGCGAGGCTCCGGGCGGAGCACCGGCGCGGGCGCCGCGGCACGATCCGAGCGGGCCCCGCGCGAGGACAGCCCGGCCACGGGACGGTCGCCCCGGCCATGGGGAGGGCGGCACCGGCCTCAGGGAGGGCCGTCCCGGTCACGGAAAAAGACTCCCCGGCCGCGGGGAAGGACACTGCCTCAGCCATGGGATTGGTGGCCCCGGGCCGCGGGGGGCCGGTCCTCGTCCTATACCGCGCCCGTTCCGCCGTGGGGCACGGTGACGGCCGTGGCCAGCAGGCCCTGTCGGACGGTCCAGCGTCCGTCGAAGGACTGGATCCGGCGTCCGCCGACCAGCGGTCCCGGTACCAGGAGAGCGGCCCGGAATCCGCCGGAGCGTTCGGGACCGCCGGTGACGGGACCCCTCGGAGAGTCCCTGGACACCGGGTCCCTGGGCGCGAAAGCCCCCGCTCCGGTGCCGTGCGGCGCCGGGCCGGCGTCCTCGAAGAGGTCGATGTCCGCCTCCAGGAAGTCCAGCCACTGCCCCATGAGGGGGAACCACGCCTTGTAGACCGACTCCTTGGCACTGAAGAGCAGCCGGTCCCAGTGCACGGACGGGTCCCGCTCCGCCAGCCGGCGCAGGCGGTCGTTCTCGGTGGGCAGCGCCACCGAGACGATGACGTCCTCGGGGAGTTCCTGGTGCGGTTCGGCGTCGATACCGAGGGAGGCCAGGTCACCGGCGTGGGCGAGGGACGCGGCGCAGTAGCCCTCGCAGTGCGTCATGCTGCCGATCAGCCCCGCGGGCCAGATCGGCGCTCCGCTGTCCCCGCGCGGAATGGCGCGCGGGGCCACCCCGAGCTTCTCCATGGCCTGCCGGGCACAGCCGCGTACGGCGGCGAACTCACTACGCCGTTTGTGTACGAACGTGACCGCGAGCGCCTCTTCCTCGGGATACAGCCGCGTGCCCCCGGCCGCGTCGTCACCGAGCGCCTCCACGCTCACGACCGAGTCCGGGAGCAGCTCCTCGATCACCGGTTCCGACCTCCATCGGCAGTATGCGGCGCAGTGTTCCCGGCGGCCCCGGGCGGGGGCGCCACTCACGGGGGTAGCCCACCGAGACCTCTTCGAAGCGGACGCCCTCGTGGTGGGTGGTCCGCGGGATGTGAAGATGACCGTAGACCATGACCTCGACGCGGAACCGGCGGTGCCAGTCGGCGGTCAGCCCGGTGCCGCACCACATCGCGAACTCGGGATAGCGCAGGACGTCGGTCGGGTGGCGGTCCAGCGGATAGTGGTTGACCAGCACCGTGGGCAGGTCGTCGGGCAGCTCGGTGAGCCTGCGCTCCGTCTCGGCGACCCGGGCCCGGCACCAGGCCTCGCGGCTCTGATAGGGGTCGGGGTGCAGGGTGTACTCGTCGGTGCAGATCACCCCGGTCTTCTCCGCGTACGCCATGCCCTCGTCCTTGGTCGCGCAGCCCGGCGGCAGGAACGAGTAGTCGTAGAGCAGGAAGAGCGGTGCGACGACGACCGGGCCGCCCGCCCCGTCCCAGACCGGGTAGGGGTCCTCGGGGGTCGTGACGCCCAGCTCCCGGCAGAGGGCCACGAGGTGCTCGTAGCGCTCCACACCGCGCAGCGTCACGGTGTCCTTCGGATGGGTCCACAGCTCGTGGTTGCCCGGCACCCAGACGACCTTGCGGAAGCGTCCGGCGAGTGTTTCGAGGGCCCAGCGGATGTCGGCCACGGTTTCCGAGACGTCACCGGCCACCAGGAGCCAGTCGTCGTCCGTCGAGGGGCGCATCTCCTCGACCAGGGCGCGGTTCTCCGGATACCCGATGTGCAGGTCGCTGATGGCCAGCAGGTTTCCGTGTCCGCCGGCCGTCGACCGCACCCTCGCCACCTCCGAGAAAAGGACTGGAAACACAAGAGCACATTCACCCTCGCGGGACAAGAACGGACCGCGCGCGGCGGGGTCCCGTCGCGGCCCGGGGAGCTCGGTGCCGCGTCCCGGGAATTCCGTAACAGGCCCGTAGCACCACTGCGGTCCCGCTCCCCTTATGATCGCCCCAACACGGCCGCCATGAACCTACCTTGGCGTACGGCGGCTCGGTGTTCCTCCCTCCCCCCTGGCCGGGCACGGCCCGCTCCGCCGTGCCCGGGAACCGTGAAAGGCGGCCTGCATGGTCTCTCGCGTACGCGTCTGGCTCAACCGCACGTACGCGGAGAACGTGTTCTTCATGGACCAGCTGCGAAGTAATCCGCAGCGCCGCGCGGTCGAGATCCATGCCACGCACGGTGATCCCGACTCCCCCGTGCTGGCGGCCGCCGACACCGCCGCCATGGAGCCGGAGGGTCTCTCCCCCGCCGCCTATGTCGAGTACGCGCTCGACCAGTGCGCGCGGCACTCCATCGACGTGTTCGTGCCGGTCCTGCACCAGCCGGCGATCGTGGCGCACCGCGCGGAGTTCGCCGCGCTCGGTACGGCTCTGCTGGCGCCGACCGTCGAGGCCGTGGCCGTCTTCCAGGACAAGGCCACGGCGTACCGGGCGGTGGAGGCCGTGGGCGTGCCGGTGCCTCCGTGGTGGCGGGTGCGTACCCCGGAGGAGCTGGTCGCGGCGGTCGAGGCGCTGGAGGCCGACGGCCACCGTGCCTGCTTCAAGCCCGCGGCGGGCGCCGGCGGGGTGGGCTTCCGCGTCCTGACACGGACCCCCTTCACGATGATGCATCTCAACGGGTTCCCGAGCCCGTACGTACCGCTCGACCTGGTGGTGGAGGCGATGCGGCAGGCCGAGGAGCCCGTCGACTGGCTGGTCATGCCGCGCCTGGCGGAGCCGGAGGTGTCCGTGGACTGCCTGACCGGTCCGGACGGCCGGGTCCGCATGGCGGTGGGGCGCACCAAGAACGGGCGACGCCGGGGTTTCACGCTCCACCCTTCGTGGATCGAGCCCGCGCGGCTGCTCGCGGAGGCGTTCGGGCTGCACTATCTGACGAACATCCAGTTCCGTATGTTCGGCGACGAGCCGGTTCTGATGGACGTCAACACGCGTCCGGCGGGCGGTCTGCACCAGCTCGCCCAGTGCGGTGTCAACGCCCCTTGGGCAGCTGTGCAGTTGGCACTCGGTGAGGAGACGGGCGAACTGATGCCGTCGGCGCTCGCACCGGACTACACCGTGGTGGCGGGGCCGCGTCCGGTGCGCCCGGTGTCGGTGCCGCAGCAGCGCACCGACTCCCACACTGCCGCCCCTGCCCCCGCCCCCACGCTGCCGGCCGTCCCGGCGCTTAAGCGGCGGAGGTCGCCACGGCACCGGTCACGGCGTCCGCCGCCGCGTCCACGTCCGCGGGTGCGAGCAGCGCCGCCGTCGCTCCCGCCTGACCGACGCCGCGCCCGTCGTCCCGGGCCGCCCCACCGACTTCACCCTCTCCTCCACCGTCTCCCCCTCCTCTGCCTTCTCCGCCTTCTCCGCTCCCCCTCGCTCCCCTTGTCCCGCTTCTCCACTCCCCTTGTGTCCCCTGTCGGCCCACCGGTCCGGACCAGTTCTCGCACAGCGTCTTGACAGCGTGATTGGTCCATACCAACTTGGTTGCGCACCTCTCAGCACTCCCGAACACCCCCATTTCTTCAGGGAGATCGCGTGCGCATCACCGACCTCGGACGTTCCAGACGTCGCTTCTTCGCTCTGCTCGGCACCGCCGCCCTGGCCCTGGCCGGGGCGGTCGCCCTCCCCACCACGGCCCAGGCGGCCAACATCCTCTCCAATCCCGGCCTCGAGTCGGGCAGTCTCTCCCCCTGGTCCTGTACGGGGAACCTCGGCTCGGTCGTCTCCAGCCCCGTGCACGGGGGCTCCAAGGCCCTCGCGGGCGCGGTGAGTTCGAGTGACAACGCTCAGTGCAGCCAGACCGTCTCGGTGCAGCCGAACACCACGTACAGCCTCTCGGGCTGGGTGCGCGGCAACTATGTGTACCTCGGCGTGGACGGCAGTGCCTCGACCTGGACCACCTCCCCGTCGGCGTACAGCCAGCTCTCCGTGTCCTTCACCACCGGCGCCTCGCAGACCAGCGCCAAGATCTATGTCCACGGCTGGTACGCGCAGGGCACCTACTACGCCGACGACATCAGCCTCGACGGTCCGGGCGGCGGAGGCGGCTCCGACACCCAGGCGCCGACCACGCCGACGAACCTGACCTCCACCGGCAAGACCTCATCGAGCGTGTCGCTGTCGTGGGGCGCCTCGAGCGACAACGTCGGCGTCAGCGCGTACGACGTCTACAGCGGCTCGAACCAGGTGCTCACCGTCTCCGGCACCAGCGCCACGGTCAGCGGGCTGTCGCCGAGCACGGCGTACACCTTCACGGTCAAGGCCCGGGACGCGGCCGGGAACACCTCCGCGGCCTCGAACTCCGTGAGCGTGACGACGAGCGCGGGCGGTGGCGGCCCCACCGGCTTCAAGCAGGCGGCGCCCTACCTCTACCTCGGCTGGGGCGACCCGCCGAGCGCGACCTCGGTGATGAGCTCGACCGGGGTCAAGTGGTTCACGATGGCGTTCATGCTCGACTCGGGCGGCTGCAACCCCGCCTGGGACAGCAGCCGGCCGCTGACCGGCGGCACCGACCAGAGCGTCATCAACCAGATCCGCTCCGCGGGCGGTGACGTCGTCCCGTCGTTCGGCGGCTGGCAGGGCAGCAAACTCGGCGCCAACTGCTCCTCCGCCGGTGCGCTGGCGGGCGCGCTGCAGAAGGTGAT
Source organism: Streptomyces sp. RPA4-2 (assembly GCF_012273515.2). Taxonomy (NCBI): domain Bacteria; kingdom Bacillati; phylum Actinomycetota; class Actinomycetes; order Kitasatosporales; family Streptomycetaceae; genus Streptomyces; species Streptomyces sp. RPA4-2. The sequence continues at coordinate 7,448,874 of NZ_CP050975.2, read as the reverse complement.
CGACGCCTACGGCCTCAAGGCGATCGACATGGACATCGAGAACACCGACGAGTTCGAGAACGAGGCCGTCCAGGCGAAGATCCTGACCGCGCTGAAGACCGTGAAGGCCAACAACCCCGGCCTGCGCACGATCGTCACCTTCGGCACCTCGACGACCGGTCCGACGTACTACGGCAACCGGCTCATCGAGCAGGCGCAGTCGCTCAACGCGGGCATCGACGTCTTCACCATCATGCCGTTCGACTTCGGCGGCGGCTCCGACATGTACAACAACACCGTCAACGCCACCGAGGGGCTGAAGGCCAAGCTGAAGTCGACCTTCGGCTGGGACGACGCCACCGCCTACTCCCACATCGGCATCTCCGGCATGAACGGCCTGTCCGACCAGCAGGAGAACACGACGCCGGCCATCTGGACCTCGATCCGTGACTGGGCCAACACCCACCACATCGCCCGGCTCGCCTACTGGGCGGTCAACCGTGACCGGCCCTGCCCGGGGGGCGGCGTGGTGAGCAACTGCTCGGGCATCAGCCAGAACACCTGGCAGTTCACCTCCATCACCGCCGGGTTCACCGGCTGACACCTCCTCCGTGGGGGTACCCGGCCGTCACCCGGCCGGGTACCCCCACCCACGCGCTTACGTGAGGTACGCCAGACCGGGGTGGACCGAGGTGTATCCGTCGACCAGTCGCCGGGCCACGTTCACCGAGTCCACCAGCGGGTGGAGGGCGAAGGCCTTGACGGCGGTCGCGCGCGAGCCGGACTCGGCCGCGGACAGCACCTCGCGCTCCACCGCCTTGACCGAGCACACCAGTCCGGTGGCGTGGTCCGGCAGGGGGGCGACGGAGACGGGGTGCGCGCCGTTGGCGTCGACGAGGCAGGGCACCTCGACGACCGCGTCCGCGTCCAGCGCCGCGAGGGTGCCGCCGTTGCGGACATTGAGGATCAGGGTGGTGCGCTCGTCGCGGGCGATGGCCCGCATCAGCGCGAGCGCCACCTTCTCGTAGCCGCCGGAGAGATCGTCGGCGGCGCGCTCGCCCGCGCCGGCCGCGTCCCGGTTCTCGGCCATGTAGGTGGCCTCACGCTCGGCCCGGGTGCGGTCCCAGGCGGTGAGCGCGGCGGTGTCCGGGCGCTTCATCTCGTCGTAGAACCGCCCCTGCTGGTCGCGCAGGAACGCGCCGCGCGTCTTCTCCGCGCGCTGGTAGGCGCTGACGGCTTCCCGGTTGAAGTAGTAGTAGTGCAGGTACTCGTTCGGGACGGCGCCCAGGGAGCGCAGCCAGTCGGCACCGAAGAGTTTGCCCTCCTCGAAGGAGCCGAGCAGTTCTGGGTCGGCGAGCAGCCGCGGCAGTTCGTCCCGGCCCTCGACGCGCAGCCCCCGTACCCAGCCGAGGTGGTTGAGCCCCACGTAGTCGATGAAGGCCTCGCGGGGGTTCGCGCCCAGGACGGTGGCGATCCGGCGGCCGAGGCCGACGGGCGAGTCGCAGATGCCGATCACGCGGTCGCCGAGGTGGCGGGACATGGCCTCGGTGACCAGACCGGCCGGGTTGGTGAAGTTGATGACCCAGGCGTCGGGGGCGAGCCGGGCCACCCGCCGGGCGATGTCGACGGCTACCGGCACCGTGCGCAGGCCGTACGCGATGCCGCCGGCGCCGACCGTCTCCTGGCCGAGGACCCCCTCGTCGAGGGCGATCCGCTCGTCCGCCGCCCGGCCCTCCAGGCCGCCGACCCGGATCGCCGAGAAGACGAAGTCGGCGCCGCGCAGGGCGTCGTCGAGGTCGGTGGTGAAGGACACCTCGGGGGCGTCGGCGTCCCCCGCGGCCTGCTCGTTCAGCACCCGGGCGACGGCCGTCAGCCGTTCCGCGTCCACGTCGTGCAGTACGACGCGGGTGACGCGGCCCTCGGCGCGGTCCCCGAGGAGTGCCCCGTACACGAGCGGCACCCGGAATCCGCCGCCACCCAGAATCGTCAGCCTCACGCCGTCTCCGCCTTTCCTGTCACGACCACGTGCACGCCCGCTTCTTCCGGCGAGGACCGTGTCCCCGGGTCCGGCGGACCGTTCGTCACCACCATGTCCGGCTCCCCGGGCCCGCGGACCCGCGCCATGCCCGTACCCGGGAACTTCGCGCGGTCGGCGGCAGGACGACCCTGGCACCGGTCCGGATCATGGCGCGCTCGACCGGTACCTCGAACACGGTGGTGTCCATGGCCTGTCCGCCCGCGCGTATCCCGCCGGTGCCGAGGAAGAGCCGGTCGACGTGCGAACGATACTCGTCGTGTTCACGCACTTCGACGTTCAACCATGCCCGACTCCTGCCGAATTGTCGCGATCCGCGCATGATCCTGACCGCCGCATGCGGCACACCCCGGTCGTCACGAGCACGCGCACGTCATGGACGACAGCGACGGCAGGCTCGGCGACCACGGGGCGGCCATCGACTCCACCCCGGGGCTTCAGGGCGGTTTCATCCGGGGGTCCCGGGACCACGGCAGTCTTCGACGCGTGAACGACGGAGGACCTGCCGGCACGGCCCCGCGCCGGCGGGCCGGGGGCTCGACACCGCACACCCCGGCCTCGGCGCGGCCGCCCGCGGGCCCGACGCCTCGCCCCGCCGGCTCGTCCGAGCCCGCACCCGGCGCCGGCCGTGGACGCCACGCCCGCTCCGGCCTCACTCCCAGCCCACCTTCTTCCCGATGGAGCAGACGTGTGCACTTCGCCTGACGCGACACCGCCCGAGCAGGCAGAAGCCGGCAGACGAGGCTTCCTGCGGGCCACGGCTCTGCTCGGCGCCGCGACCGCGGTGGCCACCCTGCCGGCGGCCGCCGCCCGCGCCACGACCGCCTCGGCGGGGGCGGGCCGTCGGCCCGACCCGGACAGCCGGCGCTTCACCCTCGCCGTCATGCCCGACACCCAGTACCTGTTCGACGGGCCGAGCATCAACCCCGCGCCGATCGAGGCCTCGTTGCGGTACCTGCTGGAGCACGGGAAGGACGAGAACATCGTCTTCCTCACGCACCTGGGCGACCTCACCGAGCACGGCGCGCAGGCCGAGTTCGACGCGGCGGGCAAGGCGTTCGAGCTGCTCGACCGGCACGGTGTGGGCTACAGCGTGCTCGCGGGCAACCACGACGTCGGGTCCTCCACCGACGACCAGCGCGGCTCCACCCCGTACCTCACGGCCTTCGGACCACGGCGTTTTCGCGGGAGCCGGACGTTCGGCGGCTCGTCCCCGGACGGCTACAACACCTTCCACGTCTTCGAGGCGGGGGGCCGCGAGTGGCTCGTCCTCGCCCTGGACTGGCGGTTGTCGGCGCGGGGGTACGCGTGGGCGAAGGACGTCATCGCCCGGCACCCGAGAACCCCCGTCATCCTCACCACCCACGAACTCGTCGTCGAGGACGACACCCTCTCGTCCTACGGCCAACAGCTCTGGGACGAACTGGTCCACGACCAGGACCAGATCTTCCTGACCCTCAACGGGCACTACTGGCCCGCCGCCCGCGCCACCCGCACGAACGCGGCCGGCCACGAGGTGCACCTGCATCTGACCAACTATCAGAACCGTTACTACGGCGGGGCGGCGATGATCCGCCTCTACCGCTTCGACCTCGACCGGAACACCATCGACGTCGAGACGATCTCGCCGTGGATCCTGGGCCGGGCCGCCGAGGGGCTCAACGAGCTGGAGCGGCAGGAGATCGAACTCAGCGGCGACGCCGACCGGTTCTCGGTCGCCGTCGACTTCGAACAGCGTTTCGCGGGCTTCGCACCGGTGCCGGCGCGCCCGTCCCGGCCCGCCGCGCGGATGCTCGTCCGGGGCACTGTCGCGTACTGGCGCTTCGACGGACGCACGGACGGCGCGGCGGTCGAGGGCACCGTCCGTGACCTCTCCGGGCACGGCAACGACCTGTCCGTGGTCCCGGTCGGCGGCGGCGCGCTCACCTGGTCGTCGGCGCACCACCCCGACCAGCCGGGACACGGCAGCCTCGCCTTCCAGGGCGGCAAGCCACCGCTGGCCGGCGCCTATCTGCGTACGGTCGACGGAGCTCCCCTCAACTCCGCCGCCCTCGATCGCGGTTACACCATCGAGGCCTTCTACCGGCTCCCCGCCGACTGGGACGCCTCCCACCACGCGTGGGCCGCGCTGGTCAGCCGCACCGGAACGGGCGGCGACGCGGGCAGGACCGCCGACGACCCCGACGAGCCGCTCGCCACGCTCTCCCTGTCCGACGGGCCGGGTCCGCAGTGGGCGGCGCGGCCGCTCGACCAGCAGGGCATCGTCACCAACTGGGGCGACGAGACGGCACGCGAGCGGTGGTGGCACGTCGCCGTCGTCAACGACGGCCGGCACACCACGATGTACGTCCAGGGCTGCCCGGTGGCGCGCAACCCGCACACCTCCGCCGTCGGACTCACCTCGCTCGGGCTGCCCTGGCTGCTCGGGGGCTACGAGTACGCCGGGAAGATCGACCAGATCCTGCACGGCCTGCTCGGCGACGTACGCATCGTCGAACGCGCCCTTCCTGTCACGTCGTTCATGAACCACTGACCGAAGGAGCCACCCGACCATGACCGAACAGCGCCTGCCCGCCTGGGCCGACCCGTCCGTCTCCCCCGCCCGCCTCGACCCGCAGGGTGTCTCCAGACGCCAACTCCTGAGACGGGCAGGCCTGTTCGGGGCCGCCTTGGCGGCGGGACCGCTGGCCGCCCCGGCCGTCGCCCGGGGCCGTGGGCTCGGCGGCGACGACCCGCGCCTCGCCTACCTCGTCGGCGACCACCACGTCCACTCCGTGTACAGCCACGACGCGAAGTACACGTTCTCCCAGCTCGCCCGGGCGGGCGCCCGGTACGGCCTGGACTGGATGGTCTTCAACGAGCACTCCAACTTCGGCCACGCCGCCTTCGGCGCGCAGTCGCAGCACCAGGAGATCCTCCGGGCGCGCGCCGACAACCCGCGCCAGCTGATCTTCCAGGGCCTGGAGTGGTACATCCCGGCCGCCGAGCACGCCACCGTCTTCGCGGCGCCGGGGCCGCACGAGACGGACCTGCTCACCCGCTTCGAACTCGCCTACGACGGCAAGCTGCTGGGCTACACCGAAGGCGCCGCCTCCCATCCGGACACGGCGCGCAACGAGGCACACGCGGTCGAGGCCATCCGGTGGCTCGCCGAGCAGCGCCGCACCGGATACGTCGACGACGTACTCGTCCTGGCCAACCACCCGCTGCGCCTGGGCATCGACTCCCCGCACGAGATGCGCGGCTGGCGGGACGCGGCACCCGAGGTCATGATCGGCATGGAGGGCGCGCCGGGCGCCCAGGGCGGCGGCATCCCGGGCTGGGTCGGCTCGGGGCAGCAGCGCGGCGAGTACACCAACAAGCCGTCCGGGAGCTCCTGGCCGGGCTACGCCGAGGACGCCTACGTCCTGTACGGCGGTTTCGACTGGATGACCGCGACCGTGGGCGGCATGTGGGACGCGATGCTCGCCGAGGGCAGGCTCTTCACGATCACCACCAACTCCGACGTGCACCGCGTCGTCTTCGACACCTGGAAGAACGGCGACTGGGCACCCGGACGGAACTTCGACAACACCGGACGCCTCCCGGACCCCGTCGACACCGATACCCCGCAGCCGGGCGGCGACTTCTGGCCCGGCCAGTTCAGCCGCACCCACGTGGGCGTGACCCGCTACGACCACCGCGCCGTGATGGCCGGACTGCGCGCGGGCCGGGTCTGGCTCGACCACGGCCATCTGCTGGACGGCCTCGACGTCCGGCTGAAGCGGGACCGCGATCACGGACACGGCGTGACGACGGGCGGCCGGCTGCGCGCCCACGCGGGCGAGAAGCTCACCCTGACGGTCACCGTGACCACCGCCTCGCGCCCCAACCCTCACGACATCCTGCCGAAGTTGGCCCACGTCGACGTCATCCGCGGCGCGGTGCGCGGCCCGGCGGCCGACCGCGACGACTGGCGGGCGCCGGACACCAGAGTGGTACGGACGCTGGACGTGGACGGCCGTAAGGGGACCTACACCCTGCGGGTTCCGCTGGTCGCCGGTGACGAGTCCTGCTACGTCCGGCTGCGCGGCAGCGACGGCAACCGCCACGGCGCGGGCTACCTCGGCGCCTCGGTCGACCCGCACGGCCCGGTACCGCACGTGCCCGGCGACGGTGACCCCTGGGTCGACACCTGGTTCTACACGAACCCCGTCTTCGTCGATGTGGTGGGCGGCCGCTGAGGCCCCGCGTCCGCCACGTGATCCGGACGACAGGCCCCAGGAGTTCCGTGGCCACGCTCATGGTGGGCGACGACCAGTGGGGGCGGCGGGGGTGAGCCGCCGGGGGTGGGCAGGCGCGGACGGGGGCAACCAATACGTGCGCCCGTCATTGTTGCCGACCCGCCCGCGCGGCATGCTGTGCGGAGTACGGACGATCCGCCCCCGCCCGGGGCCCGGCCCAGGGAGCCCGCCATCACAGGCCGCAGCGTGCCATCGAGGATGCGGGTCCCCGTGTGACCGGCGATCCGCTCCCGCCCGCCGGTCCAGGCCGAGCGGACCACCCCGCTCGCTCCCCGGCGACGGTTCGCGGAACCCGGACCGGGCGCACGAGCCCGCTCTCGGCGCCCGAACGGCTGCTCGCCGTGCTCGCCGCCTTCGACCACGAGCACCCGGCGCTGTGCCTCACGGACATCAGCCGGCGGGCCGGGCTCACCCTCACCACCGCGCACCGGCTGGTGGGCGCGCTCAGTGCGTGGGGCGCGCTGGAACGGGACGAGGACGGCGCCTACCACGTGGGGCTGCGCCTGTGGGAGACCGCGGCGCTGGCTCCCCGCGGCCTCGCGCTGCGGCAGGCCGCGCTGCCGTACCTGGAGGACCTGTACGAGGCCACGCACGAGAACGTGCAGATGGCGGTCCGCGACGGCCCTGAGGTCGTGTACATCGAGTGGCTCTCCGGACGCTCCGCGGTGGGCGTCCGCATCCAGGTCGGCGCCCGCTGGCCGCTGCACGCGACGGGCGTCGGCCTCGCGCTGCTCGCCCACGGCGATCCGGGGTTCCAGGAGGCCTACTGCCGCGGGCCGTTGACCGCGTTCACCTCGCACACGATCACCGACGGGGCACGGTTGCGCCGTGAGCTCGCCGAGGTGCGCCGTACCGGCGTGGCGGTGAGCAGCCGTCAGGTCACCGACGACGCCGTGTCCGTCGCCGCTCCGGTGCGCCGGACGGGCGGGGCGGTGGTCGCGGCGGTGTCGGTCGTGGTGCCCTGGCACGACCGACAGGTACCGGCACTGGTCCCGGCGGTCCGGCTGGCGGCGCGCGGGATCTCGCGGGCACTGGGATGGCAGCCCCGGCCGGAGCCGCCGGCCCGCACGGGGACGAGGGCGGCCGTGCCGACGCGGGCCGAGCCGGGCTCGTAGGACGGCCGTACGGGCCTGCCCCGAGCCCGGACTCGAGGGGGGCGGGCGCCGGATCCCCCCGCACCCGTGAGGACTCCGCCGTACGCGGCCGCGACGCGGGGGCGCTCGCCGGAGGGACCAGGATGGATGGAGTCCTCGGCCGTCGGGCTCGGCGACGTGGTGGCCGTGACCAACCCGGGCGAACGGACCGTCGATCCGTCCAACGGCCTCGACGACCTCGACGGCCGGAAACCGTCCCGGTCGGACCCGAAGGCGGGGAGCTCCCTTTGAATGATGTCCCGTAATCCCCCCTTCATGGCGTGAACTCCCTTGTGGCACAAGGAGTTTCTCGGTTTTACCTCTTGACGGTGCGAGTGGCGGGGAGCACATTGGCCGACGCACTCTGAGAGCGCTCTCAGAGTGCGTCGGCAGCACCCGCGCACCCCCACCCCGTACCTGAGAGGCACCCATGCGTGAACCCTCCGGCACCCTCGTAAGACGCGGCCCCCTGCGGCGCAGCCTGGTGGCCGTCCTCGGCACCCTGAGCCTGGTGGCGGCCGCCGCCGCGGCCGCCACCCTCCCCGCGAACGCGTCCGCGCCCACTCCCCCCTCCGGCTGGTCCCAGGTCTTCGTCGACGACTTCAACGGAGCGGCCGGAACCGGCGTCAACACCTCCAACTGGCAGTACGACACCGGGACCAGCTATCCCGGCGGCGCCGCCAACTGGGGCACCGGCGAGGTCGAGACGATGACCTCCAGCACCAACAACGTCGCCCTGGACGGCAACGGCAACCTGCTGATCACCCCGCGCCGCGACGCCGCGGGCAACTGGACCTCGGGCCGCATCGAGACCACCCGCACCGACTTCCAGCCGCCGGCCGGCGGCAAACTGCGCGTCGAGTCGCGGCTCCAGATGCCGAACGTGACCGGCGCCGCCGCCAAGGGTTACTGGCCCGCCTTCTGGGCGCTGGGCGCGCCCTATCGCGGCAACTACCAGAACTGGCCGAGCGTCGGCGAGCTGGACATCATGGAGAACGTCCAGGGCCTCAACACCGAGTGGGCCACGATGCACTGCGGCACCAATCCGGGCGGCCCGTGCAACGAGACGAGCGGCATCGGCGGCAACACCCCCTGCGCGGGCACCACCTGCCAGGCCGGCTTCCACACGTACGCGATGGAGTGGGACAGGTCGACGAGCCCCGAGGAGATCCGCTTCTACCTCGACGGTGTCAACTTCCACACCGTGAAGGCGAACCAGGTGGACGCGGCGACCTGGGCGAACGCCACCAACCACGGCTACTTCGTCATCCTGAACGTGGCGATGGGCGGCGGCTTCCCGGGCGCGTTCGGCGGCGGTCCCGACGGCGGCACGGTGCCGGGTCACCCGCTGGTGGTGGACTACGTCCAGGTGCTGCAGGCCGGTGGGAGCGGTACCACGCCGCCCCCGACCGGCAACCGCGACGCCTACAGCGCCATCCAGGCCGAGTCGTACGACAGCCAGTCCGGCACCATCGCCGAGGCCACCACGGACACCGGCGGCGGCCAGGACATCGGCTCGGTGGCGAACGGTGACTGGGCGCTCTACAAGGGTGTCAACTTCGGCTCCTCGGCGGCCAGGCAGTTCTACGCCCGGGTCGCGAGCGGTGCGGCGGGCGGCGTCAGCGGCCTGGTCGAGGTGCGCCTCGACAGCCGTACGAGCACGCCCGTCGGAAGCTTCGCGGTGGGCGGCACCGGTGGCTGGCAGAGCTGGCGGACGGTCCCGGCCAACATCACCGGCGTCACCGGCACCCACGACGTCTACCTGACCTTCACCAGCGGCCAGCCCGCCGACTTCGTGAACGTCAACTGGTTCGACTTCGGCCACTGACGGCGCGGGCCAGCCGCGTACGGTGAACTGACGCCGAGGAGGCGGGCCGCACGGCCCGCCCCCTCGGTCGGCTCAGCTCAGCTCCGCCCGGAACACCACCGGGGTCGTCCCCGTGTGCTGGTGGAAGAACTTCGAGAAGTTCGCGGAGTCCGGGAAGCCCACGGCGACGCCGATGCGGCCGATGGGCATCCCGGTGTGCGCCAGCAGACGCTTGGCCTCCAGGATCACCCGCTTGTCGATGAAGCCCTTCGGGGTCTGCCCGGTGGCGGCGCGCACCGCGCGCACCAGGGTGCGGCGGGAGTAGCCGAGGGCGTCGGCGTACGCGCTGACGCTGTGGTTGGTGGCGAAGCCCTTCTCGACCGCGTCCCGGAAGCGGGTGAAGGTGGTGTCGGTGCGTTCGCGGTCGGCCTCTGCGGAGCTGGCCGCGAGGTGGGAGAGGCGGAGCAGGAACGCGGTGAGGGAGTGCCGCAGCACCGCGGTGTGCAGGCTGAGCGGCAGCGTGGTCGTGTCGACGTACTCGCGCTCCAGCTGGGCCAGCGCGTGTTCCAGGGCGGCGAGCCGCTCGGGGTCGGGACGCAGCATGGGGGGCAGGTCGTAGCGGTAGAGGCCGGTCGCCTCGACGGTCGCCCTCGGCAGGAAGCCGGGCTGCATGGTCAGGACGGTGCCGCGGTAGCGGTCGGTGCGGGAGAAGCGGTGCACCTGGCCGGGGCGGATCCACAGGATGTCGCCCGCGGCGACCTCGTACTCGGCGAAGTCGATCATGTGCCGGACCGGGCCCTCGTGGAACAGCATCACGACGTGGAAGTCGATGCGGTGCACGCGCTCCAGGGGCGCGTCCACGTGCCAGGTGTGGCCCGTCCCCATCGCGCCGATCTGCATGCCGACGCCGGAGAGGCTCAGGTCGGTGGGGAAGGGGAAGGTCCTGATCCCGTCCTGGGCCTCCTCGCCCCCGGCACCGCCTTGGGTGGTTCTGTCTGCCATGTCCTTCTCGCGTCGTCTCGGTGCGGCACTGCGTGTCCCACTTTCACCGAAGGCTGACACAGGGGCACCTTTCCCGGCAAAAGTCAGACTTTTAAGTTTGAACGCGTCCGAGCAGTTAAGACGCTTCCCACGAGGACTTCTTGAAGATGAGCGCGCAGCAGAGCACCCAGACACCGGACCGTTCCCCCGGCGGTCTCGAGTGGAACGAACTCGACCGGCGTGCCGTCGACACCGCTCGTCTCCTGGCGGCGGACGCCGTGCAGCAGGTCGGCAACGGCCACCCCGGCACCGCGATGAGCCTGGCCCCGGCCGCGTACACGATCTTTCAGAAGGTGATGAGGCACGACCCCGCCGACCCTGAGTGGACCGGCCGCGACCGCTTCGTCCTCTCCCCGGGCCACACCTCGCTGACCCTTTACACCCAGCTCTTCCTCTCCGGTTACGAACTGGAACTGGACGACCTCAAGGCGTTCAGGACCCACGGCTCGAAGACGCCGGGCCACCCGGAGTACGGGCACACCGCGGGCGTCGAGACGACAACCGGTCCGCTCGGCCAGGGTGTCGCCAACGCCGTGGGCATGGCGATGGCCGCCCGCTACGAGCGCGGTCTGTTCGACCCCGAGACCCCTCAGGGCGAGTCCCCCTTCGACCACACCATCTGGGCGATCGTCTCGGACGGCGACCTGGAGGAGGGCATCTCCGCCGAGGCCTCCTCGCTCGCGGGCCACCAGAAGCTCGGCAACCTCGTCTTCCTCTACGACGACAACCACATCTCCATCGAGGGCGACACCGCGACGGCCTTCTCCGAGGACGTCCTGGGCCGCTACGAGGCGTACGGCTGGCACGTGCAGCGGATCGAGCCCACCGCGGACGGCGACATCGACGTCCACGCGCTCCACACGGCGCTGCGGACGGCACGGGCCGAGACCGGGCGTCCCTCGATCATCGCGATGCGCACGATCATCGCGTGGCCGGCCCCGAACGCGCGGAACACCGAGGCCTCCCACGGCTCCGCGCTCGGCGCCGACGAGATCGCCGCCACCAAGCGGATGCTGGGCTTCGACCCCGAGCGGTCCTTCCAGGTCGACGCCGACGTACTGGCGCACGCGCGGGCCGCCCTCGACCGGGGTGCCGAGGCGCACGCCGTCTGGGACAAGCGGATCGCGGAGTGGCGCACCGCGCAGCCCGAGCGCGCGAAGCTCTTCGACCGCGTGGTCGCCGGCCAGCTGCCCGAGGGCTGGGAGGCCGCGCTGCCGGTGTTCGAGCCCGGTACCTCCGTCGCGACCCGTGCCGCGTCCGGCAAGGTCCTGCAGGCGCTCGGTGGTGTGCTCCCCGAGCTGTGGGGCGGCTCGGCCGACCTGGCGGGCTCGAACAACACCACCATCGACAAGACCTCCTCCTTCCTGCCGGTGGGCAATCCGCTGCCGGAGGCCGACCCGTACGGCCGTACCGTCCACTTCGGTATCCGTGAGCACTCGATGGCCGCGGAGATGAACGGCATCGCGCTGCACGGCAACACCCGCATCTACGGCGGCACCTTCCTGGTCTTCTCCGACTACATGCGCAACGCCGTCCGGCTGTCCGCGCTGATGCAGCTGCCCGTCACCTACGTATGGACCCATGACTCGATCGGGCTCGGCGAGGACGGCCCCACCCACCAGCCGGTCGAGCACCTCGCCTCGCTGCGCGCGATCCCGGGTCTGAACATCGTGCGCCCGGCCGACGCCAACGAGACGACGGTCGCCTGGGCCGAGATCCTCCGCCGGCACGCCACGAACCCGGCCCCGCACGGTCTGGCGCTCACCCGTCAGGGCGTGCCCACCTACGAGGTCAACGCCGAGGCCGCGAAGGGCGGTTACGTGCTGCGTGAGGCGTCCGCCGGCACGCCGGACGTGGTTCTCGTCGCCACCGGTTCCGAGGTGCACCTCGCGGTGGAGGCGCGCGAGCTGCTGGAGGCCGAGGGGGTCGGCACCCGGGTCGTGTCGATGCCGTCCGTCGAGTGGTTCGAGGAGCAGTCGGCCGAGTACCGGCAGAGCGTGCTTCCGCCGTCCGTGAAGGCCCGCGTGGCGGTCGAGGCGGGCATCGGCCTGACCTGGTACCGCTACGTCGGTGACCACGGACGCATTGTCTCGCTGGAGCACTTCGGTGCCTCCGCCGACGCCAAGACCCTGTTCGCCGAGTTCGGCTTCACCGCCGAGAACATCGCCGCCGCCGCGCGGGAATCCCTCGCCGCCGCCCGCGGTTGATCCGATCGCACCAAGGAAGATGATCACTGTGACCGAAGCAGCCGCGACCGCGGTAAACCTGAAGCGCCTCTCCGACGAAGGCGTCTCCATCTGGCTGGACGACCTCTCCCGCAAGCGCATCGCGTCCGGCAATCTCGCCGAACTCGTCGCGACCAAGCACGTGGTGGGCGTCACCACCAACCCCTCCATCTTCCAGGCCGCCATCGGCTCGGGCGAGGGCTACGAGGAGCAGCTGGCCGAGCTCGCCGTGCGCGGTGTGACGGTCGACGAGGCCGTCCGGATGATGACCACGGCGGACGTCCGCGCCGCCGCCGACATCCTGCGCCCGGTCTACGACGCGACCGGCGGCCGGGACGGCCGGGTCTCGATCGAGGTCGACCCGCGCCTGGCCCACCACACCGCCGCGACCGTCGCCGAGGCCAAGCAGCTGGCCTGGCTGGTGGACCGCCCGAACGTGATGATCAAGATCCCGGCGACCGAGGCGGGTCTCCCGGCGATCACCGAGGTCGTCGGCCTCGGTATCAGCGTCAACGTCACGCTGATCTTCTCGCTGGAGCGCTACCGCCAGGTCATGGACGCCTACCTGGCCGGGCTGGAGAAGGCCCAGGCCTCCGGCGTCGACCTCGCCACCGTCCACTCCGTCGCCTCCTTCTTCGTCTCCCGTGTCGACAGCGAGATCGACAAGCGGCTGGCGAAGGTCGGCACGGACGAGGCGCTGGCCCTCAAGGGCAGGGCGGCGCTGGCCAACGCGCGTCTCGCGTACGAGGCCTACGAGGACGTCTTCGGCGCGTCCCGCTGGACCGCCCTGGCCACGGCGGGCGCCAACAAGCAGCGCCCCCTGTGGGCCTCGACCGGCGTCAAGGACCCGGCGTACAAGGACACGCTGTACGTCGACGAGCTGGTCGCGCCGGGCACGGTCAACACCATGCCGGAGGCGACGCTCGACGCCACCGCCGACCACGGTGACATCCACGGCGACGCGGTGAGCGGTGGCTACGCCCAGGCGCGCGCCGACCTCGCGGCCGTCGAGCGGCTCGGGATCTCCTACGACGAGGTCGTCAAGCAGCTGGAGGACGAGGGCGTCGCCAAGTTCGAGGCCGCGTGGGGCGATCTGCTCGACGCGGTGAAGGTCTCGCTGAGCGGCAAGGGAGTCGAGGGGGAATGACCAACAGTGAAGCGCTTCCCGACGGTGACCCGCAGGATGCGGCCGCCACGCCGGAGGGATCCGGTGACCAGGCCGTGGAACCGCGCGCTGTGAAGCCCGCGTCCGCCGCGCCGAGTGCCTCCTCGGAGGCCGACCCGGACTGGGACAACCCGCTGCGCGACCCGCGCGACCGCCGTCTGCCGCGTATCGCGGGCCCCTCCGGTCTCGTCATCTTCGGTGTCACCGGTGACCTCTCCCGCAAGAAGCTGATGCCGGCCGTGTACGACCTCGCCAACCGGGGTCTGCTGCCGCCGGGTTTCTCGCTCCTCGGGTTCGCCCGGCGCGAGTGGGAGGACCAGGACTTCGCCCAGGTGGTGCACGACTCGGTGCGTGAGCACGCGCGGACGGAGTTCCGTGAGGAGGTCTGGCAGCAGCTCGCCGAGGGCATGCGGTTCATCCCGGGCGACTTCGACGACGACAGCGCGTTCAAGCAGCTGCGCGAGGCCGTGCAGGAGCTGGACGCCTCCCGGGGCACGAGCGGCAACTACGCCTTCTATCTCTCGGTCCCGCCGAAGTTCTTCCCCAAGGTCGTCCAGCAGCTGAAGAAGCACGGGCTGGCGGACGCGCCGGAGGGTTCCTGGCGACGCGCGATCATCGAAAAGCCGTTCGGGCACGACCTGGCCAGCGCGCGGGAGCTGAACGCGATCGTGCACGAGGTGTTCGACCCGGAGCAGGTGTTCCGCATCGACCACTACCTCGGTAAGGAGACCGTCCAGAACATTCTGGCGCTCCGCTTCGCCAATCAGATGTACGAGCCGATCTGGAACCGGTCGTACGTCGACCACGTACAGATCACCATGGCCGAGGACATCGGTATCGGCGGCCGGGCGGGCTACTACGACGGCATCGGCTCGGCCCGTGACGTCATCCAGAACCATCTGCTCCAGCTGATGGCGCTGACCGCGATGGAGGAGCCCCTCGCCTTCGACGTCGAGTCGCTGCTGACGGAGAAGCTGAAGGTCCTCAAGTCGGTCAGGCTCCCGGAGAACCTGGGCGAGCACACCGTGCGCGGGCAGTACGCGGCGGCCTGGCAGGGCGGCGAGCGGGTACGCGGCTATCTGCAGGAGGACGGCATCGACCCGGGGTCGACGACCGACACCTACGCGGCCGTCAAGGTGGAGATCGACAACCGCCGTTGGGCGGGTGTCCCGTTCTACCTGAGGACCGGTAAGCGTCTGGGCCGGCGGGTGACCGAGATCGCGGTGGTCTTCCAGCGCGCGCCCCACTCCCCCTTCGACTCGACGGCCACCGAGGAGCTGGGCCAGAACGCGATCGTCATCCGCGTCCAGCCCGACGAGGGCATGACGGTCCGCTTCGGTTCGAAGGTGCCGGGTACCTCCATGGAGATCCGGGACGTCTCGATGGACTTCGCCTACGGCGAGTCGTTCACCGAGTCCAGCCCGGAGGCGTACGAACGGCTGATCCTGGATGTCCTGCTCGGCGACGCCAATCTCTTCCCCCGTCACCAGGAGGTGGAAGAGTCCTGGAAGATCCTCGACCCCATCGAGGAGCACTGGGAGACGCACGGCAAGCCCGCGCAGTACCCCTCGGGCAGCTGGGGTCCGAAGGAAGCCGACGAGATGCTCGCACGAGACGGACGGAGCTGGCGCAGGCCATGAAGATCGACCTGACCGACACCACGGCAAGCAAGATCAACAAGGCGCTCGTGCGGGGGCGCCGGGCCATCGGCACCCCCGCCGTGGGCATGGTCCTGACGATGGTCATCGTCACGGACGAGGAGAACGCCTACGACTCGATCAAGGCCGCCGAGGAGGCCTCGCGCGAACACCCCTCGCGCACCCTGGTCGTCATCAAGCGGCACGCCCGCACCCCGCGCGACCGCACCAACTCGCACCTCGACGCCGAGATCCGGGTGGGCGCCGACGCCGGCACGGGTGAGACGGTCGTACTGCGGACCTACGGCGAGGTGTCCGACCACGCCGACTCCGTGGTGCTGCCGCTGCTGCTGCCCGACGCGCCCGTCGTCGTCTGGTGGCCGGTGAACGCGCCCAGCGTGCCCGCCAAGGACCCGCTGGGCGCCCTCGCCCAGCGCCGCATCACCGACATGTACGCCGTCGAGGCCCCGCTCGCGGCCCTGGACGCCCGGGTCTCCTCCTACGCGCCGGGCGACACCGACCTGGCCTGGACGCGGCTGACCCCGTGGCGTTCGATGCTGGCCGCCGCCCTCGACCAGGCCCGGACGAAGGTGACCTCGGCCGCCGTCGAGAGCGAGGCCGACAACCCGAGCGCCGAGCTGCTCGCCCGCTGGCTGGGCGCCCGGCTCGACGTCCCGGTCGAGCGGGTCGTCACCGGCGGTCCGGTGGTCACCGCCGTACGGCTCGGCACGGCGGCCGGCGAGATCGTCATCGACCGCCCCGAGGGCCCGCTGGCCACGCTGACCCTGCCCGGACAGCCCCCGCGCACCCTCGCCCTGAAGGTGCGCAGCACTTCCGAACTCATCGCCGAGGAACTGCGCCGCCTCGACGCGGACGAGATGTACGCCATCGCCCTGCGGGGCGAGGGCACCAAGGAGACCTCCCGTCATGCCTGACACCCCCAAGCTCACGCGGCGTCCTGAGTGGGTGGCCCTGGAGGACCACCGCGCGGACGGCATGCTCCACACGCGACTGCGTGACCTGTTCGCCACCGACCCCGCGCGCGCCGAGCGCTACGTCGTCCAGGTCGGCGATCTTCGGATCGACTACTCCAAGCACCTGATCACCGACGAGACCCTCGCCCTGCTCCAGGAACTCGCCGTGGCGACGGATGTGTTCGGGCTGCGGGACGCGATGTTCCGTGGTGAGAAGATCAATGTGACCGAGGGGCGTGCGGTTCTGCACACGGCGTTGCGTGCGCCGCGGGACGCGGTGGTCGAGGTGGACGGGGAGAACGTCGTGCCGGCGGTGCACGCGGTCCTCGACCGGATGGCGGGTTTCGCCGAGCGGGTGCGTTCGGGTGAGTGGACCGGTCATACCGGCAGGCGGATCAAGAACGTCGTGAACATCGGGATCGGTGGCTCCGACCTCGGCCCCGCGATGGCCCATGACGCGCTGCGTTCCTTCACCGACCGCGGTCTGACGGTGCGGTTCGTGTCGAACGTGGACGGCGCCGACCTCCACGAGGCCGTCCGTGACCTCGACCCGGCCGAGACACTGTTCATCATCGCGTCGAAGACGTTCACCACGATCGAGACGATCACCAACGCGACCTCGGCGCGGTCCTGGCTGCTGTCCGGGCTGAAAGCCGGTCCGGAGGCGGTGGCCCGGCATTTCGTGGCACTGTCGACCAACGCCGGGAAGGTCGCCGACTTCGGTATCGACACGGACAACATGTTCGAGTTCTGGGACTGGGTCGGCGGACGCTACTCCTACGACTCGGCGATCGGCCTGTCGCTGATGATCGCGATCGGCCCGGACCGGTTCCGGGAGATGCTGGCGGGTTTCCACCTCGTCGACGAGCACTTCCGCACCGCGCCCCCCGAGTCCAACGCACCGTTGCTGCTGGGCCTGCTGGGCATCTGGTACGGCAACTTCCACGACGCGCAGTCCCACGCCGTGCTGCCCTACTCGCACTACCTCAGCCGCTTCACCGCCTACCTCCAGCAGCTCGACATGGAGTCCAACGGCAAGTCCGTCGACCGGCAGGGCGAGCCGGTGGACTGGCAGACCGGACCGGTGGTGTGGGGCACCCCCGGCACCAACGGACAGCACGCCTACTACCAGCTCATCCACCAGGGCACCAAGCTGATCCCGGCCGACTTCATCGGCTTCGCCAACCCCGTCGCTGAACTGGAGACGGGCCTGGCCGCCCAGCACGACCTGCTGATGGCGAACTTCTTCGCCCAGACCCAGGCGCTGGCGTTCGGCAAGACACCCGACGAGGTCCGCGCCGAGGGCGTGCCCGAGGACCTGGTCGCCCACAAGACGTTCCAGGGCAACCACCCCACCACCACCATCCTCGCCCGCGAACTGACCCCCTCCGTCCTGGGCCAGCTCATCGCCCTCTACGAACACAAGGTCTTCGTCCAGGGCGCCGTCTGGAACATCGACTCCTTCGACCAATGGGGCGTCGAACTCGGCAAGGTCCTCGCCAAACGCATCGAACCCGCCCTCACCGACGCCACCGACGTACCCGGCCTCGACCCCTCCACCGCCGCCCTCGTGGCCGCGTACCGCTCTCTCCGGAAGAAGTGAACGACATGACCGCGATGCAACTGGGGCTCATCGGCCTCGGCAAGATGGGCGGGAACATGCGCGAGCGGATCCGCCGCGCAGGACACACCGTCATCGGCTACGACCGCAACCCGGAACTCGCCGACGTCCACAGCCTCGAAGAACTCGTGGGCGCGCTCGAAGCCCCGCGCGTGGTGTGGGTGATGGTGCCGGCCGGCGCCGCGACCCAGTCCACCGTCGACCAGCTCGGCGACCTGCTGGAGCCCGGCGACACCGTCGTCGACGGCGGCAACTCCCGCTGGACGGACGACGAGAAGCACGCCGAGGAACTGGCCGCCAAGGGCATCGGCTTCGTCGACGCCGGCGTCTCCGGCGGCGTCTGGGGCCTGCAGAACGGCTACGCGCTGATGGTCGGCGGCGACGCCGAGAACGTCGCCAAGGTCCAGCCCGTCTTCGACGCGCTCAAGCCCGAGGGCGACTCCGGCTTCGTCCACGCCGGCAAGGTCGGCGCCGGCCACTTCTCCAAGATGGTCCACAACGGCATCGAGTACGCCATGATGCAGGCCTACGCCGAGGGCTGGGAACTCCTGGAGAAGGTCCACTCCGTCACCGACGTACGCGAGGTCTTCCGCTCCTGGCAGGAAGGCACGGTCATCCGTTCCTGGCTGCTCGACCTCGCCGTCAACGCCCTGGACGACGACGAACACCTCGACAAGCTGCGCGGCTACGCCGACGACTCCGGCGAGGGCCGCTGGACCGTCGAGGCGGCCATCGACAACGCGGTACCGCTGCCCGCGATCACCGCGTCACTGTTCGCCCGCTTCGCCTCACGCCAGGACGACTCACCGCAGATGAAGATGATCGCGGCACTGCGCAACCAGTTCGGCGGCCACGCCGTCGAGTCCGCGGAATAGGCCGGGCCATGGGCGACCTCATACTGGTCCGCCACGGCGAGACCGAGTGGACCCTGACGGGCCGGCACACCAGCTGGACCGATCTGCCGCTCACCCAGCACGGCGAGGAACAGGCCAAGTCCCTCGCGCCGTTCTTCGCCGGGCAGTCCTTCGCGCAGGTGCTCACCAGCCCCCTCGACCGGGCGGTACGGACCGCGGAACTCGCGGGCCTGACCGGACCGGTGACCGACCCCGATCTGCACGAGTGGGACTACGGGAGCTACGAGGGGATCACCACGCGTGCGATCCACCGCACCCGGCCCGACTGGGTCCTGTGGGAGGACGGGGTGCCGCCCGGCCCCGACGGCCACCCCGGCGAGTCGCCGCAGGAGGTGGGGGAACGCGCGGACCGGGTCCTGTCCCGCGTGGACGCGGCCCTGCGCGACCACCCCGGCGACGTGGTCCTGGTGGCCCACGCGCACTTCCTGCGGGTGCTGACGGCCCGTCGGCTGGGGCTCCCGGCGGACGCCGGACGGCTGTTCCAGCTCTCGACGGGAACCGTCAGCCGGCTGTCCACCGAACACGGGCATCCGGTGATCGCCGAGTGGAACGCCACCGGAACTTCCACGCCGGTCCGCTAGTTTCTACGATGCTGTAGAAACCGAGGAGGTTTCCGGTCCGCCCGCGGGCGGACCGGACCTCTCCCAACGTATGGAGTTCTCATGGCCCTGTGGGACCGCATCAAGGAGTCCGCGTCGACGATGCAGACCCAGCTCGTGGCGAAGAAGAACGATCTCAAGAGCGGTGCCTTCCGCGACGCGAGCATGGCGATGTGCGCGCTCGTCGCCGCGGCGGACGGGTCGGTCGATCCGTCCGAGCGGCAGCGCGTCGCCCAGCTCATCGCCACGAACGAGGTGTTGCAGAACTTCGACGCCGACGACCTGCGCCGTCGCTTCGACGACAACCTGAACAAGCTGACCGCCGACTTCGCCTTCGGCAAGGTCAGCGTCCTCCAGGAGATCGCCAAGGCCAAGAAGAAGCCCGCCGAGGCACGGGCCGTCATCCAGATCGGCATCGTGATCGGCGGCGCCGACGGCGACTTCGACAAGACCGAGCAGGCCGTGGTGCGGGAGGCGTGCTTCGCGCTCGACCTGCCGCCGCACGAGTTCGACCTGTAGTTCCGCGCCGGCCCCCGGCCGCGTCGCCCGCTGTGGGCCGGGGCCGGTCGTTCGGGTCAGGTGGCGCCGGCGCGCTCCGCGTCCCGCCGCACGATCCGGACGACACGCCTCAGGGGCGCGTGAAGTGGCTCAGGCGCCGCGTGACGACCGCTTGCGCCACTTCACGAACTCCTTCTCCGGATCGCCGGTGCAGGACCACGGAGAGCGGCTGGCGCGCGGCCCGACCATCCGGAAGATCGGACCGGCCAGGTCCGTGAGTCCGGCGTAACAGGCGGCGTGCGCGAGGTAGTTGAAGTGCCGCACCTCCTCGGGTGCGGGCGGCCCCTCGGAGCGGGCGGTGAGCCAGCGCTGCCAGCTGCGCCGTACGTCGCTGACGGCTTCGTCGTGGTTCCAGTGCCGGTCGAACCCGGCGGGCGTGTCCCGCCGGCCGTTCGCCTCCTCCAGGACGGCGCGGTACTCCTCCACCCGCGCGACCTGCAGCAGGACCGGCAGCGCGGAGCCCGGCGGGGCGACGGCCGCCGCGTCCCGCGCGAAGTCGTACATGAGGTCGTGCGACCCGTGCCAGCGCGCCGAGTAGTAGTGCAGCACCTGGAGGTGCCCCTCCACGCTGTACGGATCGCGGGCGTGCAACTCGTCCCACCAGCGCCCGAGTTCCTGACGGCGCACCCCGGCGGGATAGAGCCGGGCCACGGAGATGAGACAGATCCAGGGTGTGGGGTCGTCCGGGTAGGCCTCGGCGCCCTGGAGGCAGGCCATCACGGCCTGGTCGACGCGACGCCGTTCGACCGGGGCACCCCCGCCCGCCGCGCCGGCCAGGTGGAAGGCCCTGGCGACCTCGGTCGCGGCCCGCAGCACCAGGGCGTCGCCGCCGCGGGGTTCGGCGGCCAGCCAGGACTCGACCGAGGAGTTGTCCACGCAGGCGGTCGCCAGCAGCCGCATCCGGTGGCCGCGCACGGGCCACGCGGGGCCGGTGACCCTCAGCAGGTCGCGCAGGCTCTGCCAGCGGCCGACGGCGATGTCCTGGCGTGCGGTGCTGAGGAGTGCGTCCCCGCCGTCGGGGTCGAAATCGGGGGTGAAGCGGTCTCTCGCCATGCGGACTCTCTCAGAAGTCGGTGGGGAGACCTTCGTGGAGAAAGGACCGCTCGACCGCCGTCACCACCGTGTCGGACGAACCGAGGACTCCGGATGGGAGAGTCCTCTGCCCCTGTCGTCGTTCATGGATGCGCTGCTTCGGTTGCACGACGGCCACTGTTGTCGGCCGACGGTAGCTCCGCAGGAGGTGTTCCGCAGGTGGTGTGATGATAGCGGTGGTCTTTGGTGTTTCAATGTCAACTCGTCGGTAATATCCGCCGGGTAAGGCGTGGAGGGGCGGTGACCTGCCGCGTAGGCCACGACAGCACCCCCGGGCCACGCGCCGTGTGCCTCCCGGAGAGGCCCACCCGGAGCGTTCCGCGCACTGTAGCCGCGGTGGACGACGACGCGGCGGCAGGCCGTGACGCGGCATGATCCTCCGCTTGCCGTCCAGGACCCCGACAGCCCCTCGACACCGGGGACTTGGGCGTTCCCCGGTGAACGTCACGCCGGGATACGGTTGACAGCCGACGTCGGACGGCAAGAACATCGGGCCGGGGCCGAGCGCACGACACGGCGGAACACCGGCCGGAACAACGCGCGACGCGACGGCGCGGGCCGCACGCAGCCGCTCCGCGCACCCCGGCCGGATTCAGGGGCGGCCGGGATGCGCGGAGCTCCCGCCGGCCCTCTTCACACGAACGGCCCGGGGAGGCCTGCCTGCGCGGGTCCCGGACGGCGGCCGGCGTCAGCGTGCGCGCGGGGCGCCGTACGCGCGCTCCACGTGCAGCCGCAGCACGAGCCGCCGGTCGCGGACCATGGCGGCCCGGTAGTCGTCCCAGTCGGGGTGCTCGCCCATCAGATCCCGGTAGAGCCGGACGAGCTCCTCGACGGTCTCGTCGTGCGGGTCCGCGGCCACGGGCGTCAGCTCGGCGGTGCCCTCGGCGACCGTGTACGCCCAGCGGTCGTCGCTGGTCACGTGGTACGAGGCCCGCGGATCCCGGCGCAGGTTCCGCGTCTTGGCCCGGTCGTCCGTGAGGGACACCCGGATGACGTCCTCATCGGGACTGTAGGCATGGACCACGTTCGACAGCTGGGGGCGGCCGTCCCTCTTGAGGGTGGCGAGCACCCCGCCCTTGTACTCGGAGAGCAGCTTGAGCAGTGCGTCCTGCGTCGCGTCCTGGGTCATACAGGGATCAACCCTCCGGGTCGGATCGTCATTCCCGGACCGGCACGCACCCGCGCGGTAGACACTGTCTACGTCCAGCTGGTAGACCGTGTCCATGGATGAACGGGAGACAGGCCTGAAGGCCCGGCTGGTCGATGTCGGCGTCGAGCTGGTGGCCGAGGAGGGGGCACAGGCGTTGACCCTGCGGGAGATCGCCCGCCGGGCGGGGGTCTCGCACGGGGCGCCGCGCCGCTACTTCCCGACCCATCTGGACCTGCTGTCGGCCATCGCACGGCGGGGCTTCGCCGACCTCGGAGCCCGGGTGACCGAGGCGGTCGGCGACGGCGCGGCGAGCCCCCGCGCACAGCTCACGGCCCTCGGGCGGGTCTACCTGGACTTCGCGCTGTCCCGACGCGGCATGTACGAGCTGATGTTCCGTCACGACCTGCTGGCGAGCGACCGGCTGGGGCTCCGGGAGACGAGCCTGCCGCTGTTCGGGGTGCTGGTCGACCTTGTGGGCCGGGTGAGACCCGCGACCGAGGCACGGGTCACCGCGGGGGCCCTGTGGGCGAACCTGCACGGCATCGCCCAGCTGTGGAGCTGGGGCAGTCTCCAACTCGGCACTGGAGCGACCGACTTCACACCCCTGCTGCGGGCCGCGCTGGACGCGCATCTCGGACCGGAGGAGGCATGAAGCGGCCAGGCGCGACGGCCCGCCACCGCCTCACGCTCACGAGCAGCGTCGTCGGAGCCGTGATCGTCGCCCTGGACGGCACCGTGCTGACGGTGGCTCAGCCCACCCTGCGACGGGATCTCGGCGCCTCTCTTGTGCAGGTCCAGTGGACTAGTACCGGCTATCTCATCGCGGTGGCCTGCCTGTTGGTGTTCGCGGGGCGGCTCGGGGACCGCTTCGGTCACCGGCGGGTCTTCGCCGTGGGCTCCTTGGGCTTCGGCGTGACGTCGGCGGGGATCGGCCTCGCGCCCGGCATCGGATGGGTGATCGGGCTGCGGGTCGCCCAGGGGGTCTTCGGCGCGCTGCTGCAGCCCGCCACGCTCGGAATGCTGCGTGCCGTCTACCCGCCCGACCGGATCGGCCGGCCCATCGCACTGCGGACCAGTGCCATCGGTCTCGCGGCCGCCGCCGGTCCGGTCCTCGGCGGGGCGCTGGTCGGCCAGTTCGGCTGGCGGGCCGTCTTCTTCCTCAACGTCGTGCCCGCGCTGGCCCTGGGCGGGTCGGCGCTCGCCGTCCGGGAACCGGCACGCTCCCCCGGGCCGACGGTCCGGCTCGACCTGCCCGGGGCCTGCCTGCTCGCGGTGGCCCTGGCCTGTCTGGTCCGCACACTGGTCGGGGTCCCGGGGACCGGCTGGACCGCCGAGAGCACAGCGGGGCTGGTGGTGGCCGTGGTCGTGGCGGCCGTGTTCGTCCGCCACGAACGCCGTACCGCGAACCCGCTGCTGCCGCCCGCGGTACTGGGTTCCACGACCGTCGGCGCGGCGCTGGGCATCCTGGTGGTGGCCTCCGCGGCGATGTTCGGCACGCTGTTCGCGGGCAGTTGCTTCCTCCAGGAGGTACTGGGTCTCGACCCGTTGCAGACCGGCCTGCGGGCCCTGCCCGCGGCCGTCATGATGGTGCTGGGCGCGCCCGCGTCGGCCGTCCTCATGCGCCGGTTCGGGGCACGCCGGACGGCTCTGGCCGCGCTGTGCGTCCTCGCGGCGGGGGTCCTGCTGCTGTCGCGGCTCGACCGGGAGTCCACGGCGGTGCCCATCAGCGCCGGATTCCTCCTGCTGGGAGCCGGCTTCGCGGGGGTGATGGTCACCGCGACGACGGTCGTCGTGCGGCACGTCCGCGCGGAGTCGGCGGGGGTGGCGGGCGCTCTCCAACAGACGGCCATGAACGTCGGGCCCACGCTGGGAGTTGCCGCCGCGACCGTGCTGATGCCCCTCGCGGGTGGTGTCCGGACGGGTCCCGCTCTGACGGTTCTCGCGGCCGTGGCCGTGGCCGGGCTGCCGCTCGGGCTGCGGCTGCCGGGACGCGACGGGGCGCCGACCCCCCGGCCGGACTGCCCCGAGGCGAACGCGGGAACTCCGTACGGGACGATGAACACGAGGCAGTCCACGAGCCGCAGTGCGGAGGAGAACGATGGGACACCTGCGACAAGAGGTCGAGCCGCATGAGGTCGGTCTCGATCCCAAGGCGCTGGCCCGGCTGGACCAGTACTTCGCCCACCTGGTCGACGACCACAGGCTGCCCGGTTGTCTGGTGGCCGTGTCCCGGCACGGCACGGTCGCGCACCTCGCGGCACACGGATGGCGCGACCGCGCGGCCGGGCTTCCGGTCGAGACCGACACGCTGTGGCGGATCTACTCGATGACGAAGCCGGTCACCTCGGTGGCCGCGCTGATGCTCCTGGAAGAGGGACGCTTCCACCTGGACGATCCCGTCGCCCGTTTCCTGCCGGCCTTCGCCGAACCCCGGGTGTACGTCGACGGGTCGGGGGCCGGCACGCGGACCCGTCCGGCCGATCAACCCCTCACGATCCGGCACCTGTTGACCCACACCTCCGGCCTGACGTTCGGTTTCTATCACTCCCACCCGGTCGACGCGCTCTACCGCGACGCCGGTCTGGAGTCCTCGGTGGCGCCGGGCGCGGATCTGGCCGGAACCTGCGAGGTGTACGCCGGTCTGCCGCTCCAGTTCGAGCCGGGCACCGAGTGGAACTACTCGGTCTCCACCAACGTCCTGGGCCGCCTTGTCGAGGTGGTGTCCGGCCAGGACCTCGACGTCTTCCTCGCCGAGCGGATCTTCCGCCCGCTCGGGATGACGGACGCCGGATTCTGTGTCACCGACGAGCAGTCCGAGCGGCTCGCCGAGCTCTACGGGGAGGACTCCGAGGGGCGGGTCACCCCGATCGCCGGGCTGCCGCTGCACGGCCGTCCGCGCTTCCTGTCCGGGAGCGGCGGCATGGTGGCCACCGCCCACGACTACCACCGCTTCATGGAGATGCTCCGCCGCCGCGGCGAACTCGACGGCGTCCGGCTGCTGAAGCCGGAGACGGTGGACACGATGGCGTCCAACCACCTTCCGGGAGGCGTCGACCGCCGCACCTTCGGCAGCCCGCTGCACCGCGAGCCCGGCAACGCGGGCCTCGGCTTCGGCCTCGGCGTCTCCGTCGTGGTGGACCCGGAGATCACCCGCTCCCCCTCCAGCGAGGGCGCGTTCGGCTGGAGCGGGGTGGCCGGTACGACCTTCTGGGTCGACCCGCACCGGGACATGACCGTGCAGTTCTTCACCCAGGTACGCCCGGCGGGGTCCCACGCGCACTTCCCCGAGCTGAAGCGGCTCGTGCACGAGGCCGTGCAGGACTGACCCGGCTCACCCGGTCCGCGGACGCGACGCTCAGGGGCTGATGAGCGGGGACAGCCGGCGTGCCGCGGACGGGCCGATCGGGCGGCCGGGCACTCCGAGCGCGGTCCGCGGCCGTACCCCGACCTCGACGGCCGCGACTTCCTCGGGGGTGGAGAGCAGGAACAGGTGGCCGACCCGGTGCGGGCCGATGTCCTGGCCGGGTTCCTCCCCGGAACGGGCGAGCGCCTCCGGACTGCGGGCGCCCACCCGGATGTCGAGCTCGTCGGAGAACTGCGCCCGGACGCGGCCCGCGCGCTGGAGCCGGAGGCCGGTTCGTCACGCTCGGCCAGGACGATCCCGTACGCCCGCGCGGGCCAGGTGGCAGGCGATGCTCGTGCCGGTCACGCCACCGCCGATGACCACGACCTGAGCGGTACCCTTCACCGCCGTGCCCGCCGGGCACGGGCCGCGTCGATCACGGCCCAGGCTGCCGCGGCGTCCTGGATGCCGAGCCCGACACTGTTGTAGAGGACGATGTCGTCCGGGCCGGTGCGGGCGCTACGGACGCCGGTCAGGACGCCGCCGAGCGGGATCAGGTCGTCCGGCGCGAGGATTCCCCTGGCCAGCGCCTCGACCACCGGTCCGGCGTGCTCCGCCGCCGTCACCGGATCATCGACGACCACCGCCGCGGCCCGCCGGACCACCTCGGCGTCGACCTCGCTGCGGGTGGGCTCGAAGGACCCCACGCTGACGACCGTGCACCCCGGCTCCAGCCACTCGCCCCGTACGACGGGCGTGCTGCTGAGCGTGCAGGCCGCGACCATCGACGCCCCGGCGACCGCCTCCTGCGCGGTGCCGGCCGCCTCGACGGCGACGCCGAGTTCGGCGGCGAGCCGCTGGGCCGCGTCCGCCCGTCGGCCGGGATGCCGGCTCCACACCCGTACGGACCGCAGTTCCCGTACCCGGGCGACGGCCCGCGCGTGGGCGAGCGCCTGGGTGCCGGAGCCCAGCAGGCCGAGCTCCGCGCTGTCCGCGGTGGCGAGCGCGTCGAGGGCGACGGCGCTGGCGGCGGCGGTGCGCAGGGTGGTGACCGCCGTGCCGTCCATGACCGCCGCGAGCCGGCCGGTCACCGGATCGAGCGCGTTGATCACGGCGTGGACGGTGGGCAGCCCGGCCGCCGCGTTGCCCGGGTTGACGCTGCCGAACTTGGCGACGGCCCCGGTGTCCGCGGACAGCCGCGCCAGGTAGGCGAAGACGACGCTGTCGTCGAAGCGGCTGGGGTGCATGATCTTGCCGGGGAGCTCGGCGGTGCCGTCACCGAGCGCGGTGAACGCCGCGCGCTGCGAGGCGATCGCCGTGTCGGTGTCCAGCAGCTCCACGACCTGCTCACGGGACAGATACAGCGGTCCGGCGTCGTCTTCTGTCATTCCTCAGTGATAGCCGCCTTCGCCGTTCCGCAAAAGATCGTCTTCGCCCAGTCGCCGCCGTCCAGGTGAGGCAGGAAGTGATCGAGGCGCTCCCGCTTGGTGAGCAGGTAGCCGAGGTTCTCCTCGCACGGCGGTATCAGCAGCGGAACCTGCTCGGCCACCTTGATGCCGTTGCGCTGCAGCGACTCACGCTTGCGCGGGTTGTTCGAGAGCAGACGCACCGACCGTACGCCGAGGTCGTGCAGGATGTCCGCGGCCACCCGGTAGTCGCGGGCGTCGACCGGCAGGCCGAGGGCGACGTTCGCCTCCACGGTGTCGAGGCCCTCCGACTGGAGCTTCATCGCCTGCAGCTTGGCGAGCAGGCCGATGCCGCGGCCCTCGTGGCCGCGGAGGTAGACGAGGATGCCGCGTCCCTCCGCGACGATGGCGCGCAGCGCCGCGGCGAGCTGGTCGCCGCACTCGCAGTGCGTGGAGCCGAAGGCGTCCCCGGTGAGGCACTCCGAATGGAGCCGGGTGAGGACGCCCTCCTTCGTCGCGTCCACTCCACCGCCGGCGAGATCACCGACTTCCCCGTGGACCAGGGCCACTTGCTCCTCTCCACGGTCGTGGTCCAGGTAGCCGACCGCCTGGAAAAAGCCGTACACCGTGGGCAGAGGGGCAATCACGACTCGTTCGACACCAGAGCGGCGCGCGGTCCCGGCAAGTACTGCGAAGTTATCTGTCATGATCTGGTTCCTAAGCAGAGTCGAAAGAAGAGTCGAAAGGCCGTGAAACATGAGTGGTTCGGGAACGCGCTCGACGGTATCCGGCCTGTTGCCGGCGGACACCACGGAGGATGTGCGCGAGCGGGGGGCCGGTGTCGCCCGTGAGGTCGCGGTACTTCCCGTGGGGAGCTTCGAACAGCACGGGGCGTTCCTTCCGTTGGCGACGGACACGCTGGTCGCCTGTGCCATCGCCCATGAGATCGCCGCCGCCCATCCGGTCCATCTCCTTCCTCCGTTGACGATCTCCTGCTCGCACGAGCACGCCGCGTGGCCCGGGACCGTCAGTATTTCCGCCGTCACGCTCTACGCGGTGGTGCGGGACATAGCCGAATCGCTCCGCCGCTCGGGTGTGGACACCCTGGTACTCGTCAACGGACACGGCGGGAATTACGTGCTGGGCAATGCCGTCCAGGAATCCGCGGGCAGCGGTACGCGTATGGCGCTTTTCCCGGCCGCCGAGGACTGGGAGGCCGCGCTCGAACGGGCCGGTGTGGAGACCTCGTTGCTCACCGATATGCACGCGGGAGAAATCGAGACCTCCATTCTTCTGCACACGCACCCGGAATTGATCCGGCCCGGTTACGAGACCTCCGACTTCGTCGCGGACGACCGGCGTCATCTGCTCACCCTCGGTATGTCCGGCTATACCGAGTCCGGCGTCATCGGCCGCCCTTCGAGGGCCTCCGCCGAGAAGGGCGAGGAGCTCCTGGCGGGGCTGACCGAGGCCTTCGGGGCGTACTTCTCGCTGCTGACGGAGAAGACACCGCCCTCGGCGGGGACGGGTCCCTCGGCGGTCGCTGAATCCCGGCATTGATCCTGCCCTCCTGTGTTCTCCTCCCGCGGGCGTCGCAGCGCCGCGGACCAGCGGACGAACAGGACCACGACACCGGGCAGGGCGGCGGCGAAGCTGAGCACCCCGTAGATCACGGCGACGCTCAGGCCCATGCCGGCGCCCAGTCCGGCGGCGCCGAATGCCCACGCCATGACGCCTTCCCTGGGACCCCAGCCGCCGACGTTGAGCGGCAGGCCCATGGCGAGCAGGGCGAGCAGGGCCAGCGGCAGCAACTCGGCCACGGACGCGGTGGATCCGGCGACCCGGGCGGCGATCAGGAACATGGCCAAGTGTCCGGCCAGCACCACGACCGACGAGATGAGCACACCCGGCCAGTTGCCGCGGGCCAGCAGCGCGCCGCGCGCCTCGGTGAGCGCGGCGCGGACGGCGCCGTACCGGCGGGAAGGGGCGGTCGGCCTGGCCCTGCGGACCACGACCACCGCCACCACCGAGCACACCGAGACGATCGCCAGGACGAGAGCCAGTCGACGGGCGTCCGTGAGGACCGGTGACGGCTGGGTGAGCAGGACCGCGGCCCCTACGGCGACCAGCACCGCCTGTCCGGCGGTCCGTTCGAGGACCACCGCGCGCACACCGCGCCCGATGTCCCCCGTGCTCTGACCGTGCCGTACGGCGCGGTGCACGTCGCCGAGGACACCACCGGGCAGCGCCGCGTTCAGGAACAGCGCGCGGTAGTAGTCGGCGACGGCGCCGGCCAGCGGCAGCCGGATCCGCAGCTCCCGGGCCACCAGGCACCAGCGCCAGGCACTGAACACCGTGGTGAGCAGGCCCAGGCCGACCCCGGCCAGCAGGGTCGTGGCGTCGATCCGCCGCAGCCCGTCCAGGAAGACGCCGGTGCCGAGCCGCCAGAGCAGTACGCCGAGGATGGCGGTGCCGGCGACGGTGCCGAAGTGGGTGCGCAGGCGGCGGGAGTCGAGCAGCGCGCGCAGGGCGCCCGCCGGGCGCCGGCCGTCGGTCGCCGGAGCCGGGTCGCCCTGCTCGGGCGCGCGGTCGGCACCGAGGCCGGCCGCTGCCTGGTCGCCTGCCGCGCCCGCCGGGGACGGCAGCGCGGTGGCGTGGTCGGCGGGCGGACGCGGGGTGGCGTCGGCGGTTCGCGGGCGCGCGATCGTTTCGGCGGCGAGCGGGTGCGCCGGGGCGTCGACGGCGCGTAGCGGCGCGGTGTCCGCCGTGGGGGTCGGGACGGCGACGGCGGTGGAGACCGCCCCGCCCGCCTCGGCCTCGGTGCGTATCGTGTCCGTCGTCCCCTGGGCCCCGGGCGTATCCGTGCCGGGGCGCCGCTGGGCCGGGGCGGCTTCGCCCCGGATGCGCAGGGCGATGCGCCTGCCGAGGGCGGGCACCGGGCCGGCGTCCACGCCGACCGCTTCCACGCCCGCGCTCACTTCGCACCGCCCGTCGACCGCGGCAGCGCCAGGACGTCGCTGTGGTGCACGACCACACTCAACTCGCCCGCCGCGCAGGCCTCCAGACGGGACCGCAGGTACGATTCCGCACGCTCCGCCAGGTCGGGCCGCTGCTCGACGGCCGCACCGACCCAGCCGCGCAGCCATTCCTCGGTGAGCGCGGCCTCGTCGGGCCCGAGCCGCCAGGGACTCGGGTGCACCCGGACGGTCGCGCCGTGCCGGTCGAAGGCCTCGCAGGCCGCCGTGATCGCGTCCGGGCCGAGCAGGTCCCCGCGCCGCTGGTGGGCGTTGAACGCCTCGGCGAACTCCGCGTCCAGCGGGTCGCCGGGCACGAACTCGACGCGTCCCGCGACGGAGAGTGTCAGCAGGGCCGGGACCCCGGCGTCCGCGCAGGCCCCCGCGAGGCGGTCGATCTCCTCGCGGGTGAGCACGTCCAGCAGGGCGGACGCCGTCACCAGCGAGGCTCCGGTCAGGGCGTCGGCGGTCAGCCGGCTGATGTCGCCGCGCTGGGTGGTGACCGTGACCCGGCTGCCGTCGGCGGCCGCGCTGGGCGAGCCCACCGTCGCGAAGTGCAGCAGATACGGGTCCCGGTCGTGCAGGACCCAGTGCTGGGCGCCGTCGAGACGCGGGGCGAGCCAGCGGCCCATGGAGCCGGTGCCGCAGCCGAGGTCGTGAATCACCAGGTCGCCGCCGCGCCGGGGCAGGTTGGCCAGCCGGATGCGCAGCGGGTCGAGCAGGTCGGCCGCCCGTGCGGCGGCGTCGGCGCCCTCCCGCAACTGGAGCCACTGAGGGGCGTAACGGGGCATGTCGTCGTCGGGCGTGTCCGCGCGCCGCCCCGGAGCGTCCGAACCGCTCGTGGTGGGGCCGGCCCCGGGAACGACCCGCTTTTCGTCCTGGCCCGCCACGCCGGTCCCGGCCCGCTGCACACCGTCCCCCGCCGCGCCGGTGCCGGACGGTGTCACATCCTGGCCCGCCGTGCCGGTCCCGGCCGCACGCGGCGCCCCCTGCCCGGGAGCGTCCGACCCGGTCGCCGTCATACTCATGCCGCCCTCCGGGGTTCCTGCGGAAGCCGTGCCAGTACGCCCGCCAGGCTGCGGGCCGTGGCGGCCCAGCCGTCCAGCGCGGCGCGCCGGCCGCGGGCGGCCGCCTTCAGCCGGCGGCGCACATCGGCCTCGCCGAACCAGCCGCGCAGTTCCACGGCCAGGGCGGCCGGGTTCTCCGGGGGGACGAGGATGCCGGGCACCCCGCCGTCGGGCGCGCGCCCGACCGCTTCGGGCAGGCCGCCGACATCCGTCGCCAGCACGGGAATGCCCCGGGCGAGCGCCTCGGTGACGGCCATGCCGTACGTCTCGGCGTACGAGGTGAGGACCATGAGGTCGGCCGCGGCGTAGCTGGCGTCGAGTTCCGCTCCCGCCTGCGGTCCGGCGAGGTGCAGCCGGTCGCCGAGGCCGTACTTCTCGATCAGGCCGCGCAGTTGGGCGACGTACGCCGGGTCCTGGGTGAGTCCGCCGACGCAGACGCAGCTCCAGGGCAGGTCGGTGACGGTGGCGAGGGCCTCGATCAGCCGGTGCTGGCCCTTGCGCGGGGTGACCGCCGCGACGCACAGCAGCCGCGAGACGCCGTCGGTGCCGGAGGCGAGCGGCGCGATGTCGGCGCCGGGGGCGGCGACATGCACGCGGTCGGGGGCGAGTCCGTGGTGGGCGACGAGCCGGCGGACCGCCCAGTCGCTGGTGGCGACGACGGCGGACACGGCCCGCAGGGTCGTGCGTTCCCGCGCGTCCAGGTCCGCGGCCACGGCCGGTGCGAGGCCGGTCTCGTCGCCGAGCGGCAGGTGCACCAGGACGACGAGGCGCAGCCGTTCGGCCTCGGGGACGATGATCTCGGGGACGCCGCACGCGACGATGCCGTCGAGGAGGACGATCGTGTCGTCCGCCAGTTCGGCCAGGGTGCGGGCGAGTTCCGTACGGGCCGCGGTCGCGGGCCGCGGCCAGTCTCCCGGGACGGCGTGCCGGTGGACCTGCCAGCCGAAGCCGGGAAGGTCCAGGCACAGCCGCCGGTCGTAGGCGTTGCCGCCGCTGGGCGCGGACGCGTCGTCGACGCCGCCCGGCATCACGAAGTGCACAGAGCGCAGGGACATGGGGATGATCGCCGCATTCTTGAGAGCGGTGTGCTGGACGGGCACGTAGTTCAGGGCCGACTGGTCGCTGTCCGCGGCCGGCCGGCCGATGGTCGTGTCGGTCACAGGACACGCTCGTAACTCGCCCACGCGATGTGTGATTCGTGCAGGGTGACCGTGATGCCGGAGAGGCCGTGGGCGCCTTCGCCCAGCGCCCCGGCGTGCACACGCTCGGCGAGGCGGTCGGCGACGACCTTGGCCAGGAACTCCGTCGAGGTGTTCGTGTTCTTGAAGTCCGGCTCGTTGTCGAGGTTGCGGTAGTTCAACGCGCTGACGACGGCGCCGAGTTCCTGGGTGGCCAGACCGATGTCGACGACGATGTTGTCCTCGTCGAGTTCGGCGCGGCGAAACGTGGCGTCCACCAGGAACGTCGCTCCGTGCAGGCGCTGCGCGGGGCCGAAGACCTCGCCACGGAAGCTGTGGGCGATCATCAGGTGATCGCGGACGGTGATGCTGAACAACGGACGACCCTCCAGGTGCGGCACGTCTGATCCCCTGCCGGGACCATGCCGTGTAGTACGGCTGCCCCGTTCTCCTTGTTCAGTCGCCTGTTCCCCTTTCTTCGCAGTCTTCGGAGGTCAGACCGGTCGCCCGATGCTCAAACTCCGTCGTAGACGACGCGATGACACAACCCGGGTATCGATCCGGAGGCGAGTTTCGCCATCACACCGGGCAGTTCCGCGAAGTCGCACTCCCCGGTGACGAGAGCGTCGAAGGCGGGCTCGGCGAGCAGTTCGAGGGCGAGCGCGAGGCGGTCGGCGTACGTCCGGCCGGGCCGGGCCGCCGGTGAAACGGAACCCACCTGGCTGCTGCGTACGACCAGGCGCCGCGAGTGGAAGGCCTCCCCCAGCGGCAAGCTGACCCGCCGGTCGCCGTACCAGCTCATCTCGAGGACGGTCCCCTCGCGGGCGAGGAGTTCCAGCGCCCGGCCGAGTCCGGCCTCGGTGGCGCTGGCGTGCACGACGAGGTCGCACTCACCGGCGGCTTCCGCGGGCAGTGCGAAGTCGACGCCCAGGGACCGGGCGATGCCGGCGCGCGCGGGATCGGCGTCGACGAGCTGCACCCGTACGCCCGGGAAGCGGGCCAGGAGGGCGGCGACGGAGCAGCCGACCATGCCGCCGCCGACCACCGCGATCCGGTCGCCGACCAGCGGAGCGGCGTCCCACAGGGCGTTCACCGCGGTCTCCACCGTCCCGGCGAGGACGGCACGGGCCGCGGGCACTGCGTCCGGTACGACCGTCACGGCGCTTGCCGGGACGACGTAGCGGGTCTGGTGCGGATACAGGCAGAACACGGTCCTGCCCAGCAGGCCCGCCGGGCCTTCCTCCACTTGGCCGACACTCAGATAGCCGTATTTCACCGGTGCGGGGAAATCCCCGTCCTGGAACGGTGCACGCATCGAAGCATGCTGACTTTTCGGCACACCGCCACGGAACACGAGGGACTCGGTGCCCCGGCTGACTCCGGAGTAGAGCGTGCGCACCAGCACCTCACCCTCCGCGGGGGCCGACAGGGCCACCTCGCGTATCTCGCCGTGGCCGGGAGAGTCCAGCCAGAAGGCGCGAGCTGTGAGTTCCATGAGCGTCCCCCTGAACGATTGAGCAGATCTTCACGTACGGAGCGGTGACAAGCCGCGCACAGTACGCGGCGTTGATCGACTCTGTCATATGGCCGGAGGATGTGCGGTGGCCCTGAACAACACGTACGACGCTAGGCTCCTGGCCCAGGAGACCACGGTGGGAGCGGGTGTGCAGCTCCTGGTGCTGGCTCTGCTGGGGACGGCGATCGGGATGGGGCCCGCGGGCTGGCTGACCGGCCTGGCCTTCGCGATCGCCACCTGGGCGGTGCTGACCCGAGCCCTGCGCCGCGCACGGCCCCGCTCCTTCGGACCGGCCAATCGAGTGACTCTCGGCCGCGCGATCCTGGTCGGCGGCGTCACCGCGCTGGTCGCGGACTCCTTCCAGAGCTCGCCGCCGGTCTCCCTGCTCGTCGGCCTCACGGCGGTCGCCCTGATCCTCGACGGGGTCGACGGCAAGGTCGCCCGTCGCACCGGCACCTCGACCGCCCTCGGCGCCCGTTTCGACATGGAGGTCGACGCCTTCCTGATCCTCGTGCTCAGCGTGTACGTCTCGATGTCGCTCGGACCCTGGGTGCTGCTGATCGGCACCATGAGGTACGTGTTCGTGGCGGCTGCCCGGGTCCTTCCCTGGCTGAACGCGGCGCTGCCGCACAGCATGGCCCGCAAGACCGTGGCGGCCCTTCAGGGGATCGTGCTGCTCGTCGCCGGCGCCGGGATCCTGCCCCGGGAGGCGGACACGGGCGCCGTACTGCTGGCGCTCGTGCTGCTGGTCTGGTCGTTCGGCCGCGACATCGTGTGGCTGTGCCGCCACCGCCACCACCACGGGCAGGAGCAGCCGCGGAGTGTCCGCGAGCTCGCCGAGGTGGGCTGACGCGGAAGGACCGGGACGGCCGAGGGGCCGTCCCCGCGCAACCGGTACGGCGGTGAGCCGTCGTACCTGACCCGGCGCGAGGCGGACGATCAGGCCCGCGCGGGCGAACGCACCGGAGGCCGGCCCCCACTTGTGGGCCCGTGGCCGCGAACCGGCCGCATCCGGACCCGCCCTCTCCCCGTACGGACGCGCGCTCACCGTGCGGGACACCGCCGGACGCGATCCGCCCGGCGCCTCGCACCGTGCCGGGTCTGTCACGGAGCGCAGTACAACCGCGAGGCCCTGGACGTACACTTCAAGGGCAAGTCCCTCGCCGACGTCCTGTCCACGACCTTCGGGGTATGCCCGGACTCTTCGCACGGACTCTTCACGGAGCGCGCGATCGTCCTCCGACACCTCAGGACGCCCCATCACGTCGGACCGGGGTACGGGAAAACCGGTCGGCCCGCCACGACGCTCCCTGTCCTCGACGAGCCGGCCATGGTCTGCACCACGACGACGTACGCCACCCAGCCGCAGTCCCGCGCCGGGCAGTTCCTCCGACCGCTTCCGGACAGGAGTTGAGGGCCATGGAGACGGACTCCCAGGCGTGGGACCAGGAGCCGCCCCGGCCCGTCGCGCACACGGAGGAGGACGACGACGCCCCCGGGCCCCGGCTCTCCTCCACCGGTGCCTCGGTCGATCAGGTACGTGACTACCTCAAGCAGATCGCCCGGGTCCCCCTGCTCGGCGCCGCGCAGGAAGTGGATCTGGCGAAGCGGATCGAGGCGGGCCTGTTCGCCGAACGCAGGCTCCTGGAGGAGCCTGGTATCGACCCGGAGTTCCGGTGGGAGCTGGAGATCCTGGCCGCGGACGGACACCGGGCGAAGTCCCATCTCGTCGAGGCGAACCTGCGCCTCGTCGTCTCCATCGCCAAGCGTTACAGCAGGCGCGGGATGCTGTTCCTCGACCTGGTGCAGGAGGGCAACACAGGTCTCATCCGCGCGGTGGAGAAGTTCGACTACGCCAGAGGGTTCAAGTTCTCGACCTATGCGACCTGGTGGATCCGGCAGGCGATCTCACGGGCTCTGGCGGACCAGAGCCGGACCATCCGCATTCCCGTCCACATGGTGGAGGTCATCAACAGAATGGCCAAGGTCCGCCGGGAGATCATCCAGGACACGGGAGCCGATCCGACCCAGGAGGAACTGGCGAGGAGGCTGGACGTACCGGTGGAGAAGATCACCGAGATCGAGAACTACACCAAGGAGCCGGTCTCCCTCCACACCCCCCTCGGTGAGGAGGGCGGCACCGAACTGGGTGACGTGCTGGAGGACAGCGAGACCATCTCCCCGGCGGACATGGTCACCTTCCTCCTCCTCAAGGACGCCATCCAGGCCGTCCTCGCGAACATGACCGCGCGCGAGGCCGGGATCATCACGCTGCGTTACGGCCTCATGGACGGGCAGGCCCGGACGCTGGAGGAGATAGGGCAGGTGTACGGGGTGACACGCGAGCGCATCCGCCAGATCGAGTCCAAGACGATGTCCAAACTGCGCCACCCCTCACGCTCCGAGGCTCTCCGGGACTACCTCGACGTCAGCTGACCCCCGCACAGACCTCTTGGCCGACCCGGTCGTTCGCCGGCTTCCGCACCCCGGCCACGGGGTGCGGGGTGCGGGTGCGGGGTGTGCACGATCCGCGCGATGGCCGGGAACTTCACGACGCCACCCGGTCGGCCACCTCCTCGGCGTCCGGGTGGGCGAGGCCCAGGTGGTCGCGAAGGGTGGCGCCCTCGTACTCCGTACGGAAGACGCCGCGCTCCTGGAGCAGCGGGACCACGCTGTCGGCGAAGGTGTCGAGGCCGCCGGGGGTGATGTGCGGGACGAGGATGAAGCCGTCGGAGGCGTCGGCCTGGACGAAGTCGTTGATCGTCTCGGCGACGGTGGCCGGGGAGCCCACGAACGCCTGCCGGTTGCCGGTCTCGATGACCAGGTCCCGGATCGACCACTTGTTGGCGGCGGCCCGCTCCCTCCACTCCCGGGCGGTGGCCAGCGGGTCCCGGTACATCCGGACCTGGGCGCGGCCACGGGCGACGGTGTGCTCGCCGAGGTCGGGGTCGATGTCGGGGAGCGGTCCGTCCGGGTCGTACGCGGACAGGTCACGGTTCCAGACGAACTCCAGGTGTTTGATCGCCGTCGCGCCGCTGACCTGCCGGCGGCGCACCTCGCGGGAGAGTTCCTCCGCCTCGGCGTCCGTGTCCCCGAGAACGAAGGTCGCGGCGGGCAGGATCAGCAACTGGTCGCGCGTACGGCCGTAGCGGGCCAGCCGGCGCTTGACGTCCGTGTAGAAGGCCTGGCCCTCCTTGAGGGTGGCGTACCGGCTGAAGATCGCGTCGGCGTCCGCGGCGGCGAACTCGCGGCCCTCCTCGGAGTCCCCGGCCTGGAAGACGACAGGGCGGCCCTGTGGGCTGCGCGGGACGTTGAACTGCCCCTGGATGTCGAAGTGCCGGCCCTGGTGCACGAAGGCTCCGGCCCTGGCGTCGCGCAGGAAGGTTCCGGTCTCCTGGTCGGCGACGATCTCGTCTCCGTGCCAGGAGTCGAAGAGTTCGTTCGCGGTGGTCAGGAACTCCTTGGCCCGGGAGTAGCGCTCCTCCTGCGGGAGGAACCCGCCGCGGCGGAAGTTCTCGCCGGTGAAGGCGTCCCAGGAGGTGACGACGTTCCAGGCGGCGCGTCCGCCGGAGAGGTGGTCGAGGCTGGCGAACTGGCGGGCGACCTCGTAGGGCTCGTTGAAGGTGGAGTTGATGGTGCCCGTCAGACCCAGGTGTTCGGTGACGGCGGCGAGTGCGGTCAGGACCGTGAAGGTGTCGGGGCGCCCGACGACGTCCAAGTCGTAGATCTGTCCGCCCTGTTCACGCAGGCGCAGGCCTTCGGCGAGGAAGAGGAAGTCGAACTTGGCGCGCTCGGCGGTCCGCGCGAAGTGGGCGAACGAGCTGAACTCGATGTGGCTGCCGGCCGCCGGGTCGCTCCAGACGGTGGTGTTGTTGACGCCGGGGAAGTGCGCCGCGAGATGGATCTGCTTGAGGGGCTTGTCCTGTGACGTGCTCATGAGTGGGTCCCTCCGGCTCAGGCGGTGGCGGCGTAGCGGTTGGCGGGGCGGGAGAGGCCGAGCAGCCCGCGCAGGGTGTCGGCCTCGTACGACCGCCGGAAGGCGCCGCGGCGCTGGAGTTCCGGGACCAGGCCCCTGGTGATCGCCGGCAGGTCGTGGCCGGCGACGGCCGGGCGCAGCCGGAAGCCGGACAGCCCGGCCGAGTGCAACTCCTGTAGCAGGTCGGCGAGTTGTGCGGGGGTGCCGGTGAAGATCCGGGCGTCACTGGTGTACGGGTGCCCGGCGAGGGTGTCGAGGCGTTCACGGCGGGCCACCGCGGCGGCGGGATCGTCGTCCAGGAACACCACCAGGTCGCCGAAGAGATGCAGGGGTTCGCCGGAACGCCCGGCCGCGTCCTGTTCGGCACGGACCGCGGCGACGATCGTGCGCGCCTGTCCGGTGTCGTGAGGAGTGACGTATCCGATGTCGGCGGAGCGGCCGAGCAGACGGAAGGGCGCGCCGGTCACCGACTCGTGGGCGAGGGCGCTGACCAGGGGCTGGCCCTGCGGCGGGCGGGGGGTGATCGAGGGCCCCTTGACGCTGAAGTGCCGGCCCTCGAAGTCGACGTAGTGCAGCTTGTCGCGGTCGACGAAGCGGCCGGTGGCGACGTCCCGGATCTCCGCGTCGTCCTCCCAGCTGTCCCAGAGCCTGCGCACCGCTTCGACGTGGTCGGCGGCCTCGTCGAAGAGGTCGACGACCACCTCCCGCAGGGCGGGGCTGTCCAGGTCCTCGAGGCGGAACGGGGGCAACTCACGGCGGCCGAAGTGCGCGGCCTCGTTCTGACGCGGCGACACCTGCACCCGTACGCCCGCGCGGCCGGTGCTCACATAGTCGAGGGTGGCGATCGCCTTGGAGATATGGAACGGCTCCGTGTGGGTGGTCACCACGGTCGGAACCAGTCCTATGTGGCTGGTGAGGGGGGCGACGCGGG
Organism: Streptomyces sp. RPA4-2; assembly: GCF_012273515.2. Taxonomy (NCBI): domain Bacteria; kingdom Bacillati; phylum Actinomycetota; class Actinomycetes; order Kitasatosporales; family Streptomycetaceae; genus Streptomyces; species Streptomyces sp. RPA4-2. Next base: position 7,410,230 of record NZ_CP050975.2, on the reverse strand, counting down.
CGGCGATCAGGACGGCGTCCAGCCGTCCGCGTACCTGGTCCGTGCGGCCGTCGGGACCGGTGACCTGCGAGGACTGGAGGCCGAGCGCGTCCTCGATGGTCACGAGGTCGAGCAGGCCGCGCTCGGCCTCGGTGATCAGATCCGTCCAGTACGCGGCGGTGAGCAGATCACGGGGGCGGGACACCGGCTCGCGCCAGGCGGCCGGATGCCAGCCGGCGCCGTCGAGCGCGACGGCGAGGTGCAGGGCGTCGGAAGAAGAGGGAGAAGAGGGGGCTGAAGCGGAGGTGCCGGGCAGCGGGGAGGGGGATGACGAGGACACGAAAGGGGTGCCTTCCTGATCGACCGTACGAGGGCTCCTGCCCTCCGTGCGGAGGGCGGCGGCAGCGGGGTGACAGGTCAGGGACGACAGAGCGCGCCGGCCACGCGCTGGAGATCGATGTGCGGCCGGGAGTACAGATGGACACGGCGGCGTGGGGTGAGCACCATGACGCGGGGTGCGGACAGGACCGGCACGTCCGTCACCTCCGCCCTTCCGTCGCGGCGGGCCCGGGGGCGCGCCGGCTTCGTGGTGTCCTCTCAACCACAACGGACCGCCGGCGCCGTCTGTTCCGGCTCGGCGCCCGGAGTTCGGACCAGGAGGAAGTCCGTGCGGCGGCGCGGGGTGAAGCCGATCGACTCGTAGAGCCGGATCGCGCCGGTGTTCGTGGCGGCGGCGTGGAGGAACGGGGTGTCCCCGCGCTTCCTGATGCCGGCCGCGACCGCTCGGACCAGCCGGGTGGCCAGGCCCTTGCCCCGGTGGTCGGGGGCGGTGCAGACCGCGCTGATCTCCGTCCAGCCGGGCGGGCGCAGGCGTTCCCCGGCCATGGCGATCAGGCGGCCGCGGTGGCGGATACCGAGGTAGGTGCCGAGCGCGATGGTGCGCGGGAGGAAGGGGCCGGGTTCGGTCAGGGCGATCAGGTCCAGGATCTCCGGCACGTCGTCGGGCCCGAGGCGCACCGCGTCGGGTGCGGGTTCGGCGCGCAGCCCTGTGTCGACCAGTTGCACCCCTTGGCCGCTGCGGACGGTCCGCCAGCCGTCGGGGGCGGACCCGGCGCCCGTCACGGGGGTGACGGTTCCCGGGCCGACGAGCGTCGCCAGGTCCGTCCAGGCGCGCGGGTCGGCGGGGTCGGCGAGGGCGGTGAACGGGGAGACGTCGACGGGGTAGCGGGCTGCGCGTCCGAGGCGCTCGGCGAAGGGGGCGTGCGGGCCGGTCAGCGCGGCCCACGCGGCGTTGTCGAGGAGGTGCGGTGCGACCGGGCCCCGGGACGGGGCCGGCCGGGCGGGGGATGCCATGAGGGTGTCGTATCTCCGTGGCGGTGCGGGGAACGGCGGGTCAGGAGTTGTCGAGCGGCAGCCCCGGCGGGTTGACCCGGGAGGTGTCGACGGCCTCGTTGGAGAGGTTCCACGCGGCGAGCCACTTGGCGTACTGACCGTTCTTGATCAGGTGGTTGATGGCGTCGGCGACCGGCGCGGCCAGCCCGCTGTCCTTCTTCGCGGTGGCGGCGATCAGACCCTGGAGCGTCGCGCCCGCCCCGGAGAACGTGCCCGCGTTGCGCGTCGGTTCGGGAGACTTCGCCGTCTGGGTGATGTGGTACGCGATACCGGGGTTGGGCCCGAAGGAAGCGTCGATCTTCCCGCTGGACAGCGCGAGGGCCGTGGCGTTGTTGTCCTGGTAGTACTTGACGTTGAGCTTCTCGCCCTCCTTCGCCAGCTTCGCCTTCCACTCCAGCAGGATCTTCTCCTGGTTGGTCCCGGCGCTCACCGCGACGGTCCGGCCGGCCAGGTTCCGGTAGTCGCCGCCGAAGTTCCAGCTGCTCTTCTTGCGCACCTCGAAGGCGAGGTTGTCCTGCCGGTAGGAGGCGAACTCGTACTTCTTCTTGCGTTCCTCGGTGTCGGTGACGTTCGAGAAGGCGATGTCGACCCTGCCGCTGTCGATGCCGACGAAAAGGTTCTCCCAGGTCGAGTTCTTGACCTCCGGCTTCAGGCCGAGGACCGCGGCGACCAGCCGGCCGAGGTCGGGTTCGGCGCCGGTGAGGGTCTTCTGGTCCTGCCCCACGTACGCCAGCGGCGGGAACCCGGCGGGCAGCGCGCCCACTCCGATGACCAGCTTGCCGCTCCTGGCCACCGACTTGGGCAGTTCGGCGCTGATGGACTTGACCTCGGGCACCTTGAGATCGGCCTGCTGTGCGGCGCCGTTGGACAGCGCGCCCAGGGTGACGGTGCCGGGGGCCGCGTCGCCGGTCGTGGTGGCGGCGTCGCTCTCGCCCCCGCACGCGGCGAGCCCGGTGGCGAGGGTGGCGACCGCGGTGGACACGGCCAGGCCACGGAGGAGTCCGGTGCGGAGGGTGCGACTACGGGGAGTGGTACGGGCATCGGTACGGGTGCGCATGGTCGTCCTTGTCAGGTGTGCGGTGAGGGCGTCGTGCGGATGGGCGGGTGAGCGGGTGAGCGGTGTCCGGGGGCGGGATCAGAGCACCTTGCTCAGGAAGTCCCTGGTCCGCTCGTGTGCCGGGTGGTCCAGCACCTGGGCGGGCGGCCCCTGTTCGACGATCCGGCCGGCGTCCATGAAGACCACCCGGTCGGCGACCTCGCGGGCGAAGCCGATCTCGTGGGTGACGATGAGGAGGGTGGTGCCGCTGGTGGCCAGGTCCTTGATGACGGCGAGGACCTCACCGACCAGTTCGGGGTCGAGGGCGGAGGTGGGTTCGTCGAAGAGGATGACTCCGGGCCGCAGCGCGAGAGCGCGGGCGATGGCCACTCTCTGCTGCTGGCCGCCCGACAGCTGCCGGGGAAAGGCGGCGGTTCTGTCGGCGAGCCCGACCCGGCCCAGCAGGGTGCGCGCCAGTTCCCGCGCTTCGGGCTTGCTCAGCCGCCCGGTGGCGACGGGCGCGGCCGCCACGTTGTCGAGCACCGTCAGGTGCGGGAACAGGTTGAAGTTCTGGAAGACGAAGCCGATCCGGCTGCGCTGGGCGAGGATGGCCCGCTCGCTCAGTTCCTTGAGCCGCCCGCCGTGCCGTCGTACGCCGATCGGCTCGCCGTTCAGGCTGACATGGCCGATCTCGGGCTTCTCCAGGTGGTTGATCACCCTGAGGAGCGTGGACTTGCCGGAGCCGGACGGTCCGAGGACGACGGTGACCTCACCGGGCCGGACGGTCAACTCCACGCCGTCCAGGACACGTTGAGTCCCGTACCACTTGTGCACGTCATGGACCTCGACCGCCGCGGGCCGGACGTCGGGCTGCTCCGTCACCTCGGCGGTCACAGGGCCGCCTCCTTCCGGGCACGGTCCCGCAGGTCGCGCAGACCGGTGCGGAGTCTCTGCAGCGGGGTGGGCGGCAGGGTGCGCAGCGCGCCCCGCGAGTAGTACCGCTCGACGTAGAACTGGACGACCGACACGACGCTCGTGAGGATCAGGTACCAGACGGTGGCGACCAGCAGCAGCGGCACGATGTCGCCGGGGTAGGTGCTGCCCATGCTCTGCACCGAGCCGAACAGGTCGAGCAGGGAGACGTAGAAGACCAGCGAGGTGCCCTTGATCAGGCCGATCAACTGGTTGACGTAGTTGGGGGTGATGGAGCGCAGGGCCTGCGGGAACACGATCCTCGTGAACTGGTAGCCCTTCGGCAGACCCAGCGCGGAGGCCGCCTCGTGCTGGCCCTGGTCGACGGAGAGGATGCCGCCGCGTACCACTTCGGCCGCGTACGCCGCTTCGTTGAGGCTCAGTCCGACGACCGCGACGACCATGTCCGTGGCGAGCCGGGACTCGTCGAACGTGAGGAAGGCGGGGCCGAACGGCACGCCGAGGCTCAGCGTCCGGTAGAGCGCGGAGAAGTTGTAGAGGAAGAGCAGGACGACGATCAGCGGCACCGACCGGAACAACCAGATGTAGACCCAGCTCACGGCACGCAGCACCGGACTCCGGGAGAGCCGTGCGAGCGCGAGCAGGATGCCGCCCAGCAGTCCCGACACGGCGCTGTAGAGGGTCACTTCGAGGGTGATGAGCAGGCCGTCGAGGATCGTGGGACGCAGGAACCAGTACTGGAACCTGTCCCACTGGAAGAACGGGTTGGTGGCCAGGCCGTGGACGACCTGGGCGACCAGGACCAGCACGACCGCCGAGACGATCCAGCGGCCCGGCCGGCGCAGCGGCAGCACCCGCTGCGCGGCGTACGGCCTCGGTTCGGCCACGGGAGCGGGAGGTGGTTCCGCCGTGCCCAACGGCACGGCGGAGCCGAGGGATTCACTCATGGAGGGCTCCAGGCGGCTCGGACTCCCCCGGCACGGCCCGTACGACGAGACGACGGGCACGCGCAGGGGGGAACGAACCCGATGCGGGGACGAGAAGGGGGGCCACCGGAAGCCCGCCGGTTCGGCGGCGGCACACGGTGGTTCGGAGATCACCGACCCCGAGATCGGACACCGAGGATCAAGGACCGGGGGTACAGGGACCGGGAATTCGGCGACCGGGGTTCAGCAACCGGCGGTCAGCGAGGGGGGTACGTCAGCCCTGACAGAGACAGCGGGCGCCGGGAGAGGGACAACACCGTGCCGTACGGGCGCTGCCGCCGTCGGCGAGGTGCCGCGCGGGGCGACGGTTCATGAGCACGCGGTCGCGGCCGTGGGACCGCGAGGCGGTCTTCCCCTGGGCTGCGTACATCGCGGTCACCGTCACCGTTCCGGCCCGTGGGCCCTCGTGCCGACCGGAGTTGTTCCGGTCCGATGCGGCGTAAGTTAGGCACGGCCCCGAACGGATGTCAACGCTCGGCAGCCCGGATGACCACGTGGTGAGACCGCGCGGGCGCCTTCTTGACGAGCCCACGGAGCGGACCGAGACTGACGGGGACGGTCACGATTGTCAGCGCCCTTCGCACGGTTCCTTCCGTGCGGAGCGGTTGATCGGCCCCGGCCCGCTGACAGGCAACCCTTCCACCGCGACGGGGTGCCCCGGGTGACGACCGGGTCCCGCCGGAGCGGCGGGGCAAGCGTGGTCTCGCCTCTCGCGAGCCCCGGACACGGGAGCGACGGGAATGACCGGAAAGGGCACGAACGGTCTGACCAGGCGCCTGCACATCGATCTGCTGCGGGTCTCCAGCGCCTACTAGTCCACGGTCCGGACGGTACGTCAGCGCAGTCACTCCGTTCCGCCGCTGCCGCCCTCCGGGTGGCGGGGCTTCGCCGTCCCCTGGAGAGTCATGCCCGAGACAGTCTCGCTCAGTCCGACCGCCGCCACCTCCCACCACTGCGCCTCGGCCTCGCCTGCCGCGGGAGCGCTTGTCGCCGCGGCCCCTCGGGGTGCGGCCCCCTCGCGTGGACACCGCATCCGCAGTCGCATCGGTGTCGGTCCGGCAGGCGGCTTCTATCCCGCGCCGCACCGGTATCAGCTGTACCTCTCCGAGGGCTGTCCGCGCTCGCTGCGCATCTCGATCACCCTCGGCCTGCTGGGGCTGCGCGACTCGGTCACCAGCACGCTCCTGACGGGGCCCTCCGGGACGCCGGACGCCTGCGCCGCGCTGCGGGCCGCGTACGAGGCCACCTGGCACCACTACGACGGTCCGCTCACCGCGCCGGCGCTGTGCGACCGCTGGAGCGGACGCGTCGTCAGCAATCACACCCCCGACATCCTGCGCGACCTCGGCGAACTCCCAGGCTGCCGCGACGGCAACGGACTCCCGCGGCTGCACCCGCCGTTCCTCGCCGCGGACATCGACACCTTCCGCGTCTTCCTGGACCGGAACCTCACTCCGGCCGCCGGGTCGACGGCGCGGTCCGCCGCGCTCGACTCGCTCGATCGCCAACTCGCGTCGAACCAGCATGCGTTGGGCGACGAGTTGACGGCCGCCGACGTCGACCTGTGGGTGGCCCTCACCAGCCTCGGCACGGAGGACGTCCTCTCCCCGTACGGCCGTCTGCGGGACTACGTCCGCCGGCTAGGCGCCCGTCCGGCCTTCCACGAAGCCGTGCGCCGGGTCTGACGGGCCGTCGGGACGTCTCCCCGGACGACCGGGCCGCGCCCACGGCAAGGCCGCGGCGGACAGCCCCCGGCCACTCGGGGGTTGTCCGCCGTTTCGTCCTCGGCCCGCCGGCCAGGACGCGGCCGCGGGAACCGTGTGACATCGGCCGCCGTGTCCGACGGACCATGGAGCAGGGTCACCACCTGCCGCCGCGCCGACGGCGGGCGGTGATCCGTCGGCTCAGCCCTTGACGCGGGTGAAGACGAGTGTGCCGACGACGGTGGTCAGGCCGCGGAGCATGCCCAGCTGGTTCCAGCCCATGTCGAACTGGTCGCGGTCCACGGTGAACTCCGCGGCGAGGGTGACGTCTTCGGCGCTCGCCGCGGTGACCCGGGCGACGAGGGGCTGCGGCCGGGTGATGCCGCGCACGGTCAGCTGCCCGGTGACCTCGACGGTGTCGTTCTGGGCGACGACCGCGTTGTCCACCGCGAAGGTGATCGTGGGGTGCCGCTCCACGTCGAAGAGGTCGGCCGAGCGGAGGTGCTTGTCACGCTTGCCGTTCTTGGTGTCGAGAGACGCCACGTCCAGGGTGACGGTGCCGCGGGCGGTCCCGTCGGCCTGCACCTCGCCCTCCCCGGTGACAGCGGCGAAGTCGCCCTTCACCGTGACCAGACCCCACATCGTCTTGTGCCGGATGACGACGCTGGTGCGGGCGGGGTCGAGCTGCCACAGGCCGGTTTCGACGGCGACGGTCATGAGAGTTCTCCAGACGCTTAACGGTTACAGGTGAGGCACGGGCCGTGGGACAACCAGCAGTCATCCAAATTTGGACGATCACAGGCTAGCCCGTTCTTCAAATTTGGACAACCGGTAGACTGTGACACCATGGCCGACTTTCTCGCCCCCGCTGACCTGCCCGAACACGAGTCGGGCAGCGAAGACGGCCTGCTGCCGACCGAGCTGCGGTCCTGGATGCGGCTGCTGGCGGCGGCCGGGGCGATCGAGCAGCAGTTGCGCGCTCGCGTCAAGGACGCCCTCGGTGTCTCGCACGACGAGTTCCTGGTGCTGTGCCTGCTGGCCGACCAGCCCGGATCCAGCCTCCGCATGACACAGATCGCCGAGCTGCTGGGCCGCCCCAAGACACGGCTGACCTATCAGGTGGCCTGTCTGCAGCACGCGGGACTGATCACGCGGCGCTCGGCGTGCGGGGACAAGAGGGGTATCGAGGTGGCGCTCACGGAGAAGGCGCGCACACTGCTGCGCGAGTCCTCGCGCCCGCTGGCCGACGCCGTCTCACAGGCCATCGCCCGAACGGCCTGCGCGCAGCGGTACGAGCAGCTGCACGACTTGTTGCCGCCCGCCGAGGCCCCCGGCCACGGGTCGTGAGGCGGGGCGGCCGGGGAAGACCGTGAGCGGGACGGCCCCGAAGGCCGGCTGAGGAACCGCCCCGCGACGACCTCGCGGGTCAGAAGCCGGGGAAGACGCGTCGCAGATCGTCCAGTGTGAGGGCGTCTCCCTTCAGGTTCACCCCGGCCGGGGTGTGGGCGGGGGCGTGGCGGCCGGTGACGAGCCGCAGCCACCACTCGGCCGGGGCGCTCAGCACGGCGTCGGGCTCGGCGGGCTCGTCGACGAGCGCGACCGAGTCACCCAGGTCGAGCCCGAACGCACGCACCGGAGACACCGTCCGTACCGCGATACGGGCGTGGCGACCGCCCAGGGCGTCGGCCTTGCCGAGGAACCCTATGAGCAGACCGGCCTGGGCCAGGAGCGGCTCGGTCGCCACCGGCAGCAACGCCGCCGTCGGGTCGAAGGCCACCTCGACGTCCCAGGTGTGGTGGGCGAACTCGCTGAGCCGAAGGCCCGCCAGCGTCGCGACGTCCACGGGTGCCGGCAGGAAGCCGAGCTCCACGCGGAGTTCCTCCCGGACCCGGGTGTCCAGCGCCTCGTAACCGCGCACGAGTCGCTCGTTGGCGTCCACGAAGCCCTCGGCGCGCTCGGCCGGGGACATCGCGTCCCAGCGGGCCCACACCGACTTGTTGAAGTCGCCGTCGCGCGGTCCGGTGCCGTTCAGCGCGCCCTCCAGCGAGGCGCGGCCGATCTCCGCGCCGCTGCCCAGGTGGCTGAGGACCTGGGAGACGTCCCACTCCGACGCGCCCGAGCGCCGGGTGAGGTCGGCGGTGGCGAGCCCGTGCACCACGGAGGTCAGGTAGTCGTGTCCGCCGCGCAGCGCGGCGATGGTCTGGTCGGCACGGTCGCTCATGTCTCGGCTCCGGGGAAGGGTGGGATGGTGCGGGAACCGTACCCAGGACGGTCGCCGTCGAAGACGGTGGGGGTAACGGCGTCGTCGATCCCTCCCGTGGGGCTCGTCCCCGCGCCGGCCGGCCGAGCGGCCGCACGCTCACGTGACCGGCGACCACGGCCGGGGTACGCGCCCTCCCCTCACAGCTTCCGCGCGCCCCCGTCCCGCACCCGGCGAGTCGCTGAACACGGGGCCGCCGCACCCCGCATCCTGGCCCGACGGGCGCCTCCCACCCGGCCCCGTCCCTCCCGCGCCGCCCCGACCTACGGAGGACCATGGCCGCCGACAGCGCGTCCGCTCCCGACCACGCCCCTGTCCCGGCCCGTGCCACCGCACTCCTGCGGCGCCCCAGGCTGTGGCTGCTGCCGACCGTGCTGAGCGGGCTGCTCGCGCTGCTGCTGGCCCTCCTCTACATGGGCGGCATCGTCGATCCGGACGGGGCCCTGCGCGACCTGCCCATCGGCATCGTCGACACCGACCAGGGCGGACCACTGCCCGGGCAGACGACGAACCTGGGGGCCCAGCTCACCCGCGCGGTCGCCGCCGACACCTCCGGCAAGGCCGACTGGCAACGGCTCACCCGCGCCCAGCTCCAGGACAGGCTCACCTCCGGCAAGATCTTCGGCGCCCTCGTCGTCCCCGCCGACTTCACGGCCTCCGTCTCCGCGCTGACCACCTCGAACGCGACGGCCCGGCCGACGCTGACGGTGCTCACCAACCCGGGTCTGGGCAGCCTCGGCTCCTCACTGGCCGGCCGGATCGCCCAGCAGACCGCCCGACAGGCCTCGCTGACCATCGGCAAGCAGCTCACGGCCTCCCCCGCCGCCGCGGGGGCCGACTCCACGGCCCGTCTGCTGCTGGCCGACCCGGTGACGGTCACCACCCAGGTCGGCCACCCCATCGGTGAGCGCAGCGGCCTGGGCCTGACCGCCTTCTACTACACGCTGCTGCTGGTCCTGGCCGGGTTCCTGGGGGCGAACGTCATCAACAACGGCGTGGACACCGCGCTCGGTTACGCCGACAACGAGATCGGTCCCTGGCACACCCGCCGCCCCACCGTGCCCGTCAGCCGTACCCAGACGCTGCTGCTGAAGATGGGCATGACCGCCGGTATCTCCGTCCTGACCACCACGCTGGTGATGGTCGCCACCCTCGCGATCCTCGGCATGGACGCCTCCCACCTGCCGCTGCTGTGGATCTACTCCTACTGCGCGAGCGTCGCGGTCGGCCTGGGCGTCCAGGCCATCAACGCGGCCTTCGGCGGGATCGGCCAGCTCGTGTCCATGTTCGTGTTCATCGTGCTCGGACTGCCCTCCTCCGGATCGACCGTCCCCCTGGAGGCCGTCCCGGGCTTCTACCGCTTCCTGAGCGTCTTCGAACCGATGCGCCAGCTCGGCGGCGGCGTCCGCGCCATCCTCTTCTTCGACGCGCGCGCCGACGCCGGTCTCGCCCGCGCCTGGCTGATGATCGCGATCGGCACGGCCGTCGCCCTGCTCTTCGGGCTGGCGATGACCCGCTACTACGACCGCAGGGGCCTGCACCGTCTGACCCCGCAGCCGGCCTGAGCGGGCTCGGGGAAGACCAGGATCAGGGCCGGCCAGGGCCACGAGCGCCGCGTACATGTGCGCCCGTCGCCGAGGGGCGGCGGCCCCCAGGTGACGGCGCCGGGGCCGGGACGACCGGACCCGGCGCCCCGCCCTTGTTACCGGTGGCCGCCGGCCGGGTCCCCCGTGCCCGCCACTCGGCCGGGTACGGGGGCGAGCAGGAGGTTGGGGTCGGTGGCCGTCGTGTACGCGGCGCTCAGGACGTAGAGGGTGCCGCGGCGCAGCGCGACCGAGGTCGGGTTCTGCAGTCCGTCCGCGGCGGTGAGGACGGTCGAGGAGGTGCCGTCGGGCCGGATGCGTACGACCGTGCCGGGGCCGTCGAGCGCCGCCAGGATCTCGTCGCCGCGGCCGGTGAAGGCGAAGTCGTCGATACCGGTCAGACCCGTCGCCGTGGTGCGGACCGGTCCGGGCCGGCCCCCGGGCCCGAACGGGATGCGCAGGACGGTGCCGCGGTCGAGGTTGGTCGCCCACAGCGCACCGCGGTGGATCTTCAGGCCGTTGACCCCGAGGAAGCCGGTCGCGGCGAGTTCGGGCGCGGCGGACCAGGTGGTGGGGTCACCGCCCGCGGTGGGCACGGTGAGAATCTCTCCCCGTACGGAGTCGGCGATGTAGAGCCGGTGGTGGTGCTCGTCCAGTGCCAGTCCGTTGGGCAGGCCGTCCGCGGGGAGCGCCGTGACGCGGTGCGGGGTGCCGCCCGGACGCAGCCGCCACACGCCGGTCAGATCCGGGGTGCCGCTCGCGTAGAGGAAGTACAGCGTGCCGTCGTGGGCCCGGACGATGCCCGTGGTCAGGGCGAAGCCGAGGGCCGGGGTGTGGACGCCGCCGTCGGCCGGTGCCGGCAGGGTGGCCAGGACGCGGGTCCTGCCGGTCGGGCCGACGGCGGCCACCTGACGGGCGGCCGCGAAGGTGACGTCGGCCGTGCCGTCGGGCTCCAGCGCGATGTTCTCCGGCATCTGCCCCCGTGCCAGGTCGAAGTGCGCGGCGATACGGGGTGCCGCGACCGGCGCCGTCCCGGCCGGCCCCGTCGCGGCCGCGGCCGAGATCTGGGTGAGGGCCGTGACCGCGGTCGTCGCGGCGAGGGTGACGGCACTGGCCAGTACGGCGAGTTTGTTTCTCATGTCCTTCTGATTCCTTCACAACGGATTTCGGGCGCACGGCATCGCGTGCGCGCTACGGGTGGACAAATGGAAGGTGGATGTGTCCGGACTGCCGGGCGCCGGGAACTGCGGACGTCCGGTTTTCCGGAAGGGAGGGACGGCGCGATCTACGCCTGGGCGTGCCCCGGGGACCGGACCGGGCGCGTGCCCTGCCGGTCGGCCCCGGCGCTGTGCACGAGGAGCGTCATGGCGGCCCGTGACGGCGAGTCCGCCTCGGTGGTCGCGACGACGACGGTCAGTCCGTCCTCGGCGTGCAGCGTCTGCTGGACGACGTCCATGGCGCCCACCAGCGGATGCCGCATCCCGTATCCGACGGCCGCACCGGACTTGACCCGGTGGTCCGCCCACATCGAGGCGAACTCCGGGCTGCCGAGCGTCAGTTCACCGACGAGGGAGGCGAGCGCCGGGTCGTCGGGAAACCGCCCGGACGTCAGCCGCAGGGCGCCCACCACGGCTCTGGCCTTGGCCGGCCAGTCCACGTAGAGATCACGGGTGTGGGCGTCCAGGAACACCAGGCGCGCCATGTTCGGCCGCTCCCCCGGCCGGTCCGGTCCCGCCGGATCGAGGTGACCGGCGTACAGCGCGTGACCGGCGCGGTTCCAGGCCAGGACGTCGCTGCGCCGCCCCAGTACCACCACGGGTACGTCGTCCAACGCGGCCGTCAGCTGCGCGAGCGCCGGTGACAGCCGTTCCGGCACGGGCCGGCGTGTGCGGGTCCGGCGCCGCGCGCCCGCGGCCAGTTCGAGCAGGTGCCGGCGTTCGGCCTCGCCCAGCCGCAGCGCCTGGGCGATCGCCTCCAGGACCTCCGGGGAGGCGTTGGACTGTCCCTGCTCCAGCCGCGCGTAGTACGACTGGCTGACCCCCGCCAGCCGGGCCAGTTCCTCGCGCCGCAGCCCGGGTACACGGCGTTGGTCGCCGTACGTCACCAGGTCGACGTCCTCGGGCCGCACCTGGGAGCGGCGGGCCTGCAGGAACTCACCGAGCTGTCGTTTTCCGTCCATGCCCCGAGTATTGGACTCCCGGCACCGGTGGACCACACCCTGTCCGGGATACCCGGGCGGGCCGCGGCGGGGGCCCCGAGGCGTGTCCGCCGCGTCGGCGTCGGCGTGCGGTCGTCGCGTCCCGGTGTCTGCGCGAGCACCGTGCGCGTGCCCGGGATGGCAGCATGACCCGCGTCGCCGCGTTCTCCCTGCCCGCTCCCTGGAGGTCCGTCCGATGACCGAGCTTCCGCTCGCCGGCATCACCGTCGTCAGTGTCGAGCAGGCGGTGGCGGCGCCCTTCGCGACCCGTCAACTGGCCGACCTCGGCGCTCGGGTGATCAAGGTGGAACGCCCGGGAGAGGGCGACTTCGCCCGCCGTTACGACACCACCGTGCACGGTGAGTCCAGTTACTTCGTCTGGCTCAACCGTTCCAAGGAGTCACTGACCCTGGATCTGAAGTCGGCCCGGGGACGCGACGTCCTGGAGCAACTGCTCGCCGGAGCGGACGTGTTCGTACAGAACCTCGCGCCCGGAGCGGCCGCCCGGCTCGGCCTCGACGCCGCGTCGCTGCGGGAGCGGCATCCGTCGTTGATCCCGTGCACCATCACCGGTTACGGCTCCGCGGGGCCATGGGCGGACCGCAAGGCGTACGACCTGCTCGTGCAGTGCCAGACGGGCCTGGTCTCCCTGACGGGGAACGAACACGGCGCCGCCCGCGCCGGGGTGTCGGTCGCCGACATCGCCGCGGGCATGTACGCCTACTCGGGCGTCCTCACGGCCCTGTTCACCCGCGCCACCCGGGGCGTCGCCCGCGCGGTGGAGGTCTCCCTCTTCGAGGCGCTGGCCGAGTGGATGAGCCAGCCCGCGCTCTACACGGCCCACGGCGGCACCCAGCCGCCACGCATCGGCACCCGGCACGCCACCATCGCCCCCTACGGCGCGTTCGGGGCGGCCGACGGCAAGGACGTGCTCCTCTCCATCCAGAACGAGCGTGAGTGGGCCGCGCTGTGCGAGCGGTTCCTGGAACGCCCGGACCTCGTCGACGACCCGCGTTTCGCCACCGGTCCGGACCGGGTGGCCCACCGCGACGCGATCGACGCGATCGTGGCCGAGCGGTTCCGCGCGCTGGACAGCCGGGAGGTGAGCGAGCTGCTGGACGCGGCGGGCATCGCCAACGCAGGCGTCAACACCGTCGAGGAGTTCCTCGCCCACCCGGTTCTCCGGGAACGCGGCCGCTGGCGGGACGTACAGGTGCCCGGAGCCGTGGTGCCCGCGCTCCTGCCGCCCGTGGACCTCGACGGCGTCGATCCCCGTATGGACGCCGTGCCCGCCCTCGGCGAGCACACCGAAAGGATCCTTGCCGCGCTGGGGCGCAGCGCGGCCGACATCGCCGCCCTGCGGGCCGACGGCGTCGTCTGAACGGCGGGACACCGGGGGACGTCCGCCCGGCCGACAGTTCCGTCGCCGCGGGCGTCCCGTCGTCGTGGTCAGCCGACGCCCGCCGCGTCCAGCAGCAGTGTCACGGTCGTCGTGGCCAGGCCGTCGTCCAGGGTCTCGATACGGGACCCGGCGCGGGCGCTCGCGCCGTCGAAGACCAGCATCAACTGCCGGGCGAGGAACGCCGCATCACGCGCGCCCCCCAGCTCGGCCTCGGCGCGGAACATCTCCTGGAGGCGGCTCTTGGCGGTTCCGGCGACCACGCTCGCCGGGTGCTCGGGGTCCTTGAGCTCGACCAGCGCGGCCAGGAAGGGGCAGCCGCGGTACTCGGGACGCGTGGACAGGTACTCCATCCGCTCGAAGACGCGCAGGATCCGCTCCCGGGGCGTCCCGTCGGCCGCCGAGGCGGGCGAGAGCTGCTCCTCGTGGAGGGGGATCCGGCGTTCGAGACTCGCCGCCAGGACCTCGTCCTTGCCGGCGAAGAGCTGGTACATCGACCGCTTCGAGACACCGGCCGTCCTGCAGAGCGCCTCGATGCCCACGGAGACGCCCTCGCTGTAGAAGAGGTCGGCCGCGGCGTCCAGCAGCCGGTCCCTCGTGGACGCCTTGTCTGTAGTGGCCATACGGGAAGGTTACCGCGCGGGAACACAGCGGGGAAACCGATCGGTCTACCGCGGGTGAGTGGGCGTCGTCACATGCGCCGGGGCACACGTGACAGATGACTGAGCAAGCGCTTGGATAGTGACGTTCGCAGAGTGCGTCCGCCCCCGCCCGCACCGCACTGGAGGCCCCGTTGCTGTTCACGTCCGTCGACGATGTCTCCGCGCGCCTCGCCGAGACCGGCTATCTGGCGTCGCCCGCGGTCGCCACCACCGTCTTCCTGGCCGACCGCCTCGGCAAGCCCCTGCTGGTGGAGGGCCCCGCCGGGGTCGGCAAGACGGAGCTCGCCAAGGCCGTCGCCCAGGTCGCCGGGGCCCGGCTGATCCGGTTGCAGTGCTACGAGGGGGTCGACGAGTCCCGGGCGCTGTACGAGTGGAACCACGCCAAGCAGCTGCTGCGCATCAGCGCGGGCCGCGACGAGACGTGGGACGAGGCCCGTACGGACATCTTCAGCGAGGAGTTCCTGCTGCCCCGGCCGCTGCTGACCGCCATCCGCGGCGACGGCCCCAAGGTGCTGCTGATCGACGAGACCGACAAGGCCGACGTCGAGGTGGAGGGCCTGCTGCTCGAGGTGCTCAGCGACTTCCAGGTCACCGTCCCCGAGCTGGGCACGATCACCGCGACCAGCCGGCCCTTCGTGGTGCTCACCTCGAACGCGAGCCGCGAGCTGTCCGAGGCGCTGCGCCGCCGCTGCCTCTTCCTCCACATCGGCTTCCCGGAGGAGGAGTTGGAGCGCCGCATCGTACGGCTGAAGGTGCCGGGCCTGGACGAGGCGCTGACACGGTCGGTGGTCCGGGTGGTCGGCGCGCTGCGCGAGATGGACCTGCGGAAGGTCCCGTCGGTCGCCGAGACCATCGACTGGGCGCGCACCCTGCTCGCGCTCGGCGCCGGCACCCTCGACGAGTCCGTCGTACGCGACAGCCTCGGTGTGCTCCTCAAGCACCAGGACGACATGCTCAAGGCGGCCGCCAAGCTCGATCTGGACGCCATGTGAACGCGCCGGCCGGAGTGACGCGACGGCTGACGGAACTCGTCGGCGCGCTGCGCTCGCACGGCGTACGGATCGGCACCGGCGAGACGGTGGACGCCGCCCACGCGATGGAGGCGCTCGGCCTGACGGACCGGGAAAGGCTGCGCGAGGGTCTCGCCGCCGCGTTGCTGCACAGCACGGCGCAGCGCCGGGTCTTCGATCCGGCCTTCGACCTGTACTTCCCGCGGATCGTCGGGGTGCCGGAAACCGGCACGCCGGGCGCCGACCCGCCCGCCGCCGACCGGGCGGAGCTGCGGGACCGCCTCGCGGCCGCGCTCGCCGACAACGACGCGGCACTGCTGGCCCGGCTCGCGGTGGAGGCGGTGGACGGCTTCGGCGGATACGGCTCCTCGCCGGGGTCGGACGGCTGGTCCTCGTACCAGACGCTCGACCGGCTGCGGCCGCAGACCCTGATGGCGCGCGCCCGTGACGACGTCCGGGCACGGACCGGTGCCGCCGGGTTCACCGACCGGCTGCTGGAGGACGAGATCCGGCGGCGCATCGAGGTCTTCCGCGCCCTGGTCGCCGCGGAGGCGCGGCGCCGGGTCGCCGAGCGGCGCGGCCGGGACGAGATCGCCCGGCGCGCGGTGGCCCCGACGGTCGACCGGGTGGACTTCCTGTTCGCGGGCCGGGAGCGGCTCGCCGAGCTGCGCGCGGTGGTTCAGCCGCTCGCGCGCAAGCTGGCCACCCGGCTCGCCGCCCGCCGTCGCCGTGCCGCCCGGGGCACCATCGACCTGCGGCGGACGCTGCGCGCGTCGTTGTCGACGGGTGGGGTGCCGATGCGGCCCGTGCTGCGCAGGCGGCGGCCCGTCCGGCCCGAACTGGTGCTGCTGTGCGACGTGTCGGGGTCGGTGTCGGGCTTCTCGGACTTCACGATGCTGCTGGTGCAGGCGCTGCACGACCAGTTCAGCAAGGTACGGGTGTTCGCCTTCGTCAACCGGACCGACGAGGTGACCGGGCTGCTGGTGCACGGGGCGGCCGATCCGGAGGGACTGGGTGCCCGGATCCGGGCGGAGGCCACGCTCACGGGCTGGCACGGCAGCAGTGACTACGGCGTCGCCTTCGGCGAGTTCACCGAGCGGTACGCCGACGCGGTGGGCACGCGCTCGACCGTGTTCGTCCTCGGTGACGCCCGTACGAACATGGGTGACCCGAACCTCCCGGCCGTACGGCACCTGTGCGAACGGGCCCGGCGCGTCTACTGGTTGAACCCCGAGCCGCTGTCCCAGTGGGGCACGGGCGACTCCGCCGCCCCCGAGTACGCCGGACTCGTCGAGATGCACGAGTGCCGCAACGCCCGGCAGCTCGGCGACCTGATCGGCCGCCTGCTGCCGGTCTGAGCGGCCGTCCGATCAGGCCAGCAGCTGCGGGTACATCACGGCGACGTCCGCGGAGAGCTGGGCCTTGACCTGCCGGGTGAGGTCGTCGGCGAGGACCTCGAAGGCGCCGGACGCGATGCCGTCGAGGGCCTGCGCCGCGACGGCGTCGGGGGACGACTTCGGCGCGTCGACGTGCGCGGCCATGTCCGTGTCGACGTAGCCGACGTGGAGTCCGGTGACCTCGATGCCGCGCGGCTTCAGGTCCAGGCGCAGGGAGTTGGTCTGGGACCAGAAGGCGGCCTTGGACGCGCTGTAGGAGCCCAGCAGTCCGATCCAGGAGAGCACCGAGTGGACGTTGAGGATGTGGCCGCCGCCGTTGCGCTCGATGACCGGGACGAGCGCGCGGGTGACGAGGAGCGGCCCGTAGAAGTTCGTCTCGAACTCGCGGCGGACGTCCTCGACGGGGGACTCGAGGAAGTTCGCGTTCACCGAGGCGCCGGCGTTGTTGATCAGGAGGGTGACGTCCTGCGCCTGCTCGACGGCCGCGGCGACGGACGCGGGGTCGGTCACCTCCAGGGCCAGCGGCACCGCGTCGGGGTGGGTGACGGTCCGCGGGTCGCGTGCGGTGGCGTACACCTTCTTGGCGCCGCGCTCGTACAGGCCCTGGACGAGCGCACGGCCGATGCCCCGGCTGCCGCCGGTGACCAGAGCGACCGAACCTTCGATGGATGTCATGGGAACTCCCGAGAATGAGAAACCGATCGGTTTACCGAACTGGGCCAGAGTAAACCGATCGGTTTCCAAGGGCAAGCCGAACGCGGCCGCAGGGTCCGCTCCCCCGCGGATACGGCGACGGCCGGGAACGGCCAGCGCATGCCGATGGGCGGTGCGCGAAGCGTTCCCGGCCGTTCCCGGCCGTTCCCGGTCCTGCCGGGGATGACCGAAGAGGCGAGGGAGGCGTCCCCCGGTCAGGTCGTCGCGGCGTCCGCCTTCTCCTCGGCCCTCTCCCCTGCGCGTCCGGTGACCTCTTCGGTGACCCCCGCGAGGGCGGGTCCGGCCACGGCTTCGACGGCCGTTGCGGTCACCGGCTCCGCCGGCGCGGCCTTCCGGTCGACCACGTGCACAGGCGTCGCGCCCCGGGTCAGGCCGACCAGCGCGACCACCACGATCAGCACGAACGCGACACCGGCGATCGCGAAGCTCAGGGTGAACTGGCTCTCGGCAGGCAGCGCGGGCACTCCGGCCGGCAGGTGCGCGATCGTCCTGGACGCCAGCAGCGAGGTGATCACCGCGCTGGCGATCGCGCTGCCGACGGAACGGGAGATGGAGTTGAGACCGTTGGCGATGCCGGTCTGGTGGTGCGGAACGCTCGCCACGATGAGGGCGGGCATGGCCGCGTATCCGAAGCTGATGGCCACGCCGATCAGCAGGCCCGCGAGGATGACGGAGGCCGAGGTGTCGTGCGCGGCGGTCAGCCACGCGAATCCGGCGACACCGAACACGGCGCCGATGGCCAGGGTGAACCGCGCCCCGATCCGCCCGACCAGGATCCCGCCGAACTGCGCGGCGAGCAGCGAGACGACCGTGGTGGGCAGCAGGTACTCGACGGAGGCGCGCAAGACCGAGGCGCCGAATCCGTACCCGGTGAGTCCCTTCGGCATCTGCGCCAGATAGGCCACGCCGATGAACTGGGAGAACATCGCGAACCCGAGGAACAGACCGGCGAGGTTCGTGAAGAGCACCGGACGGTGGGCGAACATCCGCATGTCCACCATCGGCCCGCGGACCGTCCGCTCCACGAACACCCAGACGGCCGCCATGACCACGGCCGCGACGAACAGACCGATGGTGCGCGCGGAGGACCAGCCCCACTCGTGTCCCTGCGAGATCGGCAGCAGGAGCAGGACGAGCAGCGCGGCGAGCGTCACCGCGCCGAGCCAGTCGGTACGGCCACCGGTCGTCGAGCGCGAGGCGGGAACGCGCAGGATGACGCCGACGAGGGCCACGGCGGCGAGGGCCACGGCGAGCCAGAACACCCGGTGGTAGTCGGGATCCGCGCCCCGGGTGAGCAGTCCGGCCGCCACCAGGGCGAGTCCGCTGCCGACGGCGAGCGTTCCGCTGACCATCGCCATCGCGCCGTGCAGCTTCGCCGGAGGCATCTCCTCCCGCAGCACCGAGAGGGCGAGCGGGAAGATCGCGGTGGCCGCGCCCTGGAGCACCCGGCCGACGATCAGCCACAGCAGCGACGTGGTGGTCGCGGCCAGCACCGAACCGGCGATCATCAGCAGCAGAACCCCTATCAGCGTGGGCTTCTTGCCGTGCATGTCGCCGAAGCGACCGAGGAGCGGGGTGAAGACCGCGGCGGACAGCAGGGTCGCGGTGGTGACCCAGCTGACGTTCGCGGTACTGGTGCCGAGATCGCTCTGGATGATGCTGAGGATCGGTACGACGAGGGTCTGCATCATCGAGACGATCATGGCCGCGAGGCCTAGGACCAGGACGAGCGAGAGGTCGCCTGCGGGGCGTCTGGGCGCCACGCGATCGGAGGGTGTCACGGCGTTCTTCCTTAGGAGCAAATTCTCGGGAGCCACATAAAGCTGCAAGTTCTTGAAGGTTGAGGTCTTCAAGTAACTGAACAGAGGTAAGCATCGAAGGTTGAGGTAGTCAAGTTTCAGGTACGCTGGTCCCATGTCCGCGACATCTGGAACGAGCCGCTCCGCCGAGGCACCGGACGGCGGGCACCCCGGCGTCTCCCATGCCGTGCTGCTCGACACCCTCTGGGCGTCCATGGTCAGCCTCTACGCGGATCTCACCACCGCCGCCGCCGCGCACGGTCTCACCTACAGCCAGGCCAAGGCACTCAACGTGCTGCGCCAGGGTCCGGCCCCCATGCGGTCCCTCGCGGACACGCTCCGTTGCGACGCGTCGAACATCACCGGGATCATCGACCGCCTGGAGGCCCGCGGTCTCGTCCACCGCGAGGCCAGCCCCACCGACCGCCGCGTGAAGAACGTCATCCTCTCGGAGGAGGGCGCGGCCGTCGTGGCACGCGTCCGCGATGGGATGCACGCCACCCACCAGGCGCTGGGCGCGCTGAGCGACGACGAGCGGGCCACCCTCGACAGCCTGCTCTCGCGACTGTTCCGGGCCGACGGGGATCGCTCCTGAGCGACCGGGACGCCGCTGACCCCGGACACCCTCCGCCGTGAGCGCCGCGCGGAGGACGAACGGTCCGTCGCCATCCGCCTCACCGAGACCGGGGCCCGGCTGCGGGAGCGCGCGGACACGGTGCCCCCCGCCCTCGGCGACGCCATGGGTCTGCCCCCCGAGCAGGACGCCACGGCCAAGCACCTCCTGCGCCTGCTCACCGCCAACGTCACGGAGCGCTGAGCGGCCTCCCGGTCCCGAAAAATTCTGGCCTGTTCTTTACCGCTGAGCGCGTGTGCGAATATCGCACCCCTCGGCGCCTCCCGGTTTTTTCCCTCTCATCCGGCGCTACGGTGCGACGTAACCGAACGTGTCCGAATGTGAAACGACGAGTTCACGAGCGCGCAAGTTTCTCTTGTGTCCATAGCGGCTAACCCGCAGATCACAGGGGTTGAAAAGGTTTCCTCCCTCTCTGCGAGACGGGCCGTGAGGTGCGCGTGATGGACGAACTGCGTGTGCTGTCGATCTACGAAGGATTCTTTTCGGGCGGGGCCCGGATCCTGCACAGCGATGTGGTGATGGGGCTCCATGAGGGCGGTCAGCGCCACTCGGTGCTGAGCCTGAATGGCGAGATGTATCGGGAGGCGACCCGCCAGCGGATGGAGGACGACGTCTGCTTCCGGTCGCTGACCGGCGCCGGCGTTCCGGTCACCTCCCTGGGCCGCAGCCACGGGGCACCCGGTGGCCCGGACGCCTTCACCGGGCCGGAACTGGCCGCCACCGCCCGCGCCATGGCGGGCGCGGACGTCATCCTGTCGCTCAAGGAGCAGCCGCTCGGCCTGCTCAACCAGGCGGGACTGCCCCGACGGCCCGTCGTGGTGTGCCTGCACCGCTCCGATCCGGAGAACCAGGGACCGGCCCTGGACGAGCTGAGGACCGCGGTCGCGGACGGCCGGATAGCCGCCGCGATCTGCTGCGCGGAGTCGACCCGGGCGGCGTACGCGGCCGCCGGGATCCCGGCGGAGCTGCTGCACGTCATTCCGAACGGCGTGGACCTGCTGCGTTTCCGCCCCGACCCCTTCGGACGCGCTCTGCTGCGGACGTCGCTGGGGGTGCCGGCGGACGCGCCCGTGATCGTCTTCGCGGCCCGCTACGCCGGGATGAAGAACGTGCCGCTGTTCCTGCGCGCGGCCCGCGCCTGGCTGCGCCGACAGCCCGAAGGCCGCATTCTGATGTGCGGCGCCGGGATGACCAGGGCCAACGCCGGCCTGCGCGAGGACATGCTCGCCGCCTTCGGTGACGAGACCCCGCTCACCGACCGCATATCGCTGCTCGGCGTGCGCGACGACATGGAGATCGTCTACGCGGCCGCCGACGTGGTGTCACTCACCTCCTCCAGCGGCGAGGCGGCACCGCTGTCGCTGATCGAGGGCATGATGTGCGGCGCCGTCCCGGTCGCCACCGATGTCGGCGACTGCGCCTCGATCGTCGCCGGGCACGGCTTCCTCACCCCGCTCGACGCCGAGGCGGTCGCGCAGGCCTGGTGCGAGGCGGTGGAGCGCGGCGCCGAATTCACCCAGGCCCTCGCCCTCAGCCGCGAACGGTTCAGCCGCACCCGCATGATCGCCGCGTACGCCGGACTCGTCGAGCGGGTCCGCGGCGGGTCGGCGGGACGGGTGTCCCTCTCCGTTCCCGAGCCCCTCCCCGAACCCCTCCCGGAACCGTTCTAGAACGGGCGGAGTCCGCCGGTTCCGGAACCGGCGGACTCCGCCCCCTCGCGAAGGCTCCGCACCCCGGCTCCTCGTCCTCGCCGCGAACCGCCCACCCGCACCACCCCTCCCAGCGGGCCCACAGGAATCAGTGCTTGGATCGGCCGCCGAGGGGGGTGGAGCACGGCCGTTCACTGTGGAGAAGCCGGGCGCCCCGAGGGTTGTCATATGCGATTGCTATATTGCGCAACCACGCAAGCAAGTGGGAATCCCCCGGAATCCCCCTTCGCCACAGCACCGACGGCCTGAGGGGCCCGACCGTTTCGTGGGAGTGCGAGATGACTGACCCAGGGGACGGCCCCGTCGGACGGGCCACGCGCCGGCGCGCGCCGGCGGTGCCCCGGCAGCGTGCGGGCGAGGACTCCGCCGCTGCCCGGACGGATGGCCGGGCCGCCTCCGGCTCCGCGGCACGTGCCGGGTCCGCAACACGTGCCAGGTCCGCGGCACACGGTCGGGCGCGCCGCGGCGCGTCCCGGCGCCGCGCCCGGCCCGCCCGGCGCGGCAGGCGGATCCTGCGGACGGCCGCGATATCCCTGTCGCTCCTCCTCATGGTCACCGCGGGCGCCGGATGGTGGTTCTACGAGCACCTCAACGGCAACCTCCACAGCGTCCCGCTGACCGACGGCACGGCGAGCGACAGCGCGGGCAAGGAGAAGGCCGACTCCTTCGGCCGGACACCGATCAACATCCTGGTGATGGGCAGCGACGGCCGCACCAGCGCGAGCGACTGCAAACTCGGCGGCGGCTGCTCACAGACGGGCGTGCAGTCGGGAAGCGGCAACGCGGACGTGGAGATGGTGCTGCACATCTCCGCCGACCGGTCCGACGCCACCGTGATGAGCATTCCCCGCGACACCGTGACCAGCGTCCCCGCCTGCAAGAACAGCGCGACGGGTACGTCCACCGCCGGCTACACCGGCATGGTCAACAGCGCTCTGCAGTACGGTCCGGCGTGCCAGGTGGCCACCGTGCACCAGCTCACCGGCATCCCCATCGACCACTTCGTCCAGCTCGACTTCTCCGGCGTGGTGAAGATGTCGGACGCGGTGGGCGGGGTGTCCGCGTGCGTCGACGCCAACGTCTACGACACGTACTCGCACCTGAAGCTCGCCAAGGGCACCCACACCCTCAAGGGTGTCGCCGCGCTGGAGTTCGTCCGCTCACGGCACGGCTTCGGCGACGGCAGCGACCTGGGGCGCACCTACGCCCAGCACATCTTCCTCAGCTCCATGATCCGCAAGTTCAAGAGCGCGGGCACCCTCACCAACCCCGCGGCCGTCTACAAGCTGGCCGACGCCGCCACCAAGGCCCTCACGGTGGACACCGGCCTGGGCACCGTCAAGAAACTCGTCGGGCTCGCCACCGACCTGGACAAGGTCCCCGCCGAGCACATCACGTTCGCCACCATGCAGACGGCGCCCGACCCGAACAACAGCGACCGGGTCGTGGCCGCCCCGGCCGCCCGGAGCCTGTTCGCCACCATCGCGGACGACCAGTCCCTGACAGGCGCCTCCGGCAGGACGTCCGCCGGGGCCACCGCGACCGCCACGGCCTCCGCGGTACCCGCCGCACGGATCGCGGTGACGGTGGAGAACGGCACGGGCATCAGCGGCCGCGCCTCGGCCGTCGCCGGCGCCCTGATCGACCGGGGCTTCAGCTCCGGTACGACCACCGGCAACGCCCCCGGCGGCGCGGCCACGACCACGCTCACGTACGGCACCGGGAAGAAGGCGCAGGCCCAGACCGTCGCCCGCGCGCTGGGGCTCTCCTCCTCCCACCTCGAGCAGGGCACCGGCAGCGGACTGACCCTGGTGATCGGTACGGACTGGACCAGCGGCACCGGCTTCCCCGGAGGCCATCCTGGGGCTCCGGCCGACACCAAGGCCGCCACCGCGAACGCCCACTCCCAGACCGCCGACGAGTCGAAGTCCTGCGCCAAGGTGAGCACGTACCGGACGGTCAGCCTCAACGGAGTCGCCATGACCCCCTCCCAGGCCTACGCGGCAGCCCCCGGCAGGAAGAACTCGGCGCCCTGACGCCCGGCGCGGCCGCGTGCCGGGCCCGCCCGCACCCGTCTGGGATGCTGGCTCCGTGCCGACCACGCCGCGGTTGCCGGAGCCCGTCACCCCGTACGCGCCCAAGTCCCTGCCGAGACCGCTGCTCACCCAGCAGTGGCTCGACCTCGCCTTCGTCCACTGGGCGGTCGCCCCCGACACCGTCGCCGGTCTGCTGCCCGAGGGAACCGTCCCCGACGTGTTCGACGACGTCACCTACGTCGGCCTGGTCGCGTTCCGGATGAGCCGCGTCGGCTGGCTCCGTTCCCCCGGAGTTCCGTACCTGGGGACGTTCCCGGAGACGAACGTACGCCTGTACTCGGTGGACGCGCACGGGCGGCGCGGCGTGGTCTTCCGGTCGATGGACGCCGCCCGGCTGGTACCCGTACTGATGGGACGGGCCGCCTTCCGGCTCCCGTACCTGTGGTCCCGTATGAGCGTCCGTGCCGAGGACGACGTCATCACCTACACCAGCGCACGGCGCTGGCCGGGACCGCGCGGCGCGCGCAGCCGGATCGTCCTGCGCAGGGGCGAACCGATCCGGGAACCCACCGGGCTGGAGCACTTCCTGACCGCCCGCTGGGGCATGCACAACGCCTTCTTCGGCAAGGTCGGATACCTGCCCAACGACCACCCGCGCTGGCCTCTGCACCGCGCCCGGCTGCTCACCTGCGAGGAGAACCTTCTGCAAGCCGCGGGCGTACCGGCGCCGCGGGGAGAACCGGTGAGCGTGCTGTACTCCCCCGGTGTCCCGGTCCGGCTCGGCCGCCCGGCCCGACCGGCGGGCCTCCCCACACCTTGAACGCGGGGCGGGCGCCATCGCGCTCGCACGGTGCCTCCCGCCGTCCGGCCCGCACCGCCGACACCCCCGGCAGCTGTGGACCGTGCGCGAGCGGCGGAGAGGCGTCCCGGTCGCGCAACCGCCCCTCCGCCCGCTCTCCTCTCGGCGTCAGCCGCCCGTCAGCAGCGCCTCCAGCGCCACCGCCGTGTCCGGATGACGTGCCGCCAGCGCGGCGCCCGAGGAGCCGGGGTCCGCCGTCCGCCACGTCCCCTCGCAGCCCAGCAGCGTCGCCACCGCGTCGCACGTCGCGGGGTGGGCGGCGAGCAGGGCGTGCACGCCACCGCCGGCGGCCGGTCGCCGCGCCGTACGCGCGGCCGCGGGCTCCGGCTGTGTCCGCCACGGTGGCACCCACTCGTCCAGGGCCCCGAGCCGCCCGGGGAAGATCCGCCCGGCCTCGCGGATCAGCAGCGGGGCCAGTTCGGCGCCGCCCGCGCGCAAGGTGGTGATCAGGGTCGGCAGCCACGGTAGGAGCACCGGGTCCGGGAGCCGTCCGAACGCGTTCGACACCGCCTCCACGACGAAGTCGGTGAGGCCAGGGACGGGCTCCAGGGCGTGCACGAAGCCGCTGAGGTACCGCGGATAGGCGGGCACCACCAAGGGGTTGCCCAGCAGTTCGTCGCACTTCGCACGCAGGTCCGCCCGCGAGAGGTGCCCGAGCTGGGTCCGGGCCGCCCACAACAGCGCCGTCCTCGACGGATCCCGCGGGTGCGACTGGGCGACCGCCAGTTCCAGCTGGGTCCGGTCGCAGCCCAGCGACAGCGCCAGGCTCTCCATGCTGAACAGGAAGCCCAGCATCGCCGCCACCTGCCGCACGGTGGCGTCCTCGTCGGTGAACGCCGTCGGCAGCAGCGTGCAGTAGTGCGCGTATCCGGCCTTGACGAACGACTCGATCCACGGCGGCAGCACGGGCTCACTGGTGCGGTAGTACGCCAGCAGCCGCCGTACCCGGCGCAGCACCTCCGGCGCGCCGTCCACGGTGCGTTCGGCCGAGAGCACCTCCAGGGCGCGGGTGCCCAGCTCGTCGGGGAGGCGGCGGCCGCGCAGATACAGCGTCGCGTCCTCGACGGCCTCCAGGACGGTCGCCGTGGTGGCCCGCGGCGCGTACGCCGTGCGGCGCAGCCGTTGTTCGAGTACCTGCTCGATGCTGACGCCCTCGTAGCCGAGCTCGATGAGCGCCCGCTGATGGGTGCCGAGCGCCAGGTCCCACGACTCCTGGATCGACCGTTCCCCCAGTCTCCGCTCACCCATGATCGGCCGTGCGGCGCCCTGCGGCAGCAGACGGCGCAGCATCCACAGCACGTCGGAGCACCGCTCCAGTTCGGGCCGGCCGGTCATGTCCAGCAACGCCCGCTGCACACCACGCTGCTGGAGCCTCAGGTTCAGGGGCGCGAGCCGGTCGTGCACGTCGCGGGCCAGGGGCGGCAGCGCGTCGTAGCCGACCTGGCCGACCCGGTCGCCGCCCATCATGATCGCCACGATGCGGCGTACGTCCCGGCGGCCGGGCACGGTGTCCTTCTCGATGCAGGTGACGGCCGCGTCCTGGAAGTCGTACGGCGTCGGCTTGGCCCGGTCGCGCATCCCGGCCAGCAGGATCGACGTCTCGAACACCGCGATGGCGTCGGCGGTGGAGGCGAGGTAGCCGTTGCGGCGCGCGGCGCGCACGACCTCCACCGACCAGCCGAGCAGCTCGGCCTCGTCCAGGCCGTCCAGGACGGGCGGCCTGCGCAGGAATCCGGTCAGTCTGTCCTCGGGCGCGACGGCCGGTACGGGAGCCGTCACCGCGGCGGTCTTCCTGGCCCGCGGTGCGCCGGCGCCGGACTGTCCGGCCAGCCGGTACGGCCGTACCCGGGTGCGTCCGACGTTCTTGGCCCAGAGCGTCGCGGCGATCGACACCGAGCCGGCGGCGAGGCCGAACTGTGCCTCGATCGCCGCGTGACTGGACGGGACCAGGCCGTGCTGCCACTTGGTGGCGGTGCGCGGGCCGATCTCGAAGGTGTCGGTGCCGTGGACGCCGAACTCCTCCACCCGGCTGGCCGCGTGGAAGGCGCCGCAGACGTAGAGGCAGTCCGCGGGGTCGGTGCCGGTCGCGGCGAGGTGTTCGCGCATCCTCGTCCACATGTGGCGTTCGCGGTCCTCGTCGACGTGGACCCGATGGGAGTCACCCGGGGCGAGCCGCCGGAAGAGGCTGCCGATCAGGAGCATGACCTGGCGGTAGGTGTCGTGGTCGCTGTCTCCGAGCGGCAGTTCGACGTACTGGTGCCACCACTCGGACCAGTGCCGCACCCTGCCGTGGCGCAGCAGGTGTTCCTCCAGTTCGGCGAAGCGCGGGCGCAGGTCTCCCAGCTCCACGCCGACCGCGTCGCCGTGCAGCGCGGCCTCCTCCTCGGCGGGCGGTGCGTCGGGATCGGCCGGCTCCGCGTCCTGCGTCCCGCGCTCGTCCCACTGGAAGACGTGGTCCGAGGAGCGGTCGACGAGGACCAGTTCGACGCCCGGGGTGTCCAGGGCGTAGGCGATCGCCTGGTACTCGGCGGAGGCCTCGGTGATCGGCGCGACCACCGACAGCGGGGACCACTCGGCCGGGAAACCGTCGACCTCGGTCGCGAACGCCTGGACAGCCACGGGGAGCCGGCAGTTGCGCAGTTCGGTCAGCAGCGGCGCCATGTCCTCGCACAGCTCCAGGTACACGACCTTCGGCTGTTTCTCCCGCAGTCGGCGTGCCATCGCGATCGCCGAGGCAGGCGAGTGGTGGCAGACGGGGAAGATCTCCAGCGGTTCGCGCACCGCGCGGTCGACGTCGTCGACGAGTCCGAGGAGGATGCTCTCCAGGACGTCGGGGCCGCCGGCGAACGTCGCGGCGGCCTCCCGCAGTTGCGTGCGCAGCGCCGCGAAGGTTCCCTCGGTCGTGCCGGTCATGACAGGGTGGCGATCGCTTCGCGGCCGCCCTCCAGGAACTCCGGCCAGGATCCGCCCTCTTCCCTGCTGCGCGGCTCGACGACACCGTGCAGGTACTTGTTGAGGATGGCCAGGTCCTCGGGCTCGCGCCGGGCCAGTGACCCGACGAGCGAGGAGGCCAGGGTGTGGGCGGTCAGGGAGCGTTCGCCGAAGAAGTTGCCGTGCAGGATCGCGTCCTCGAGCACGCCGATCTGTTCGGCGGTGGACAGCGCGGACTCCAGTTTCTCGTCGTCGCTGCCGGCCGCGGCCGCCGAGGCGCGCAGGTCGGCGAAGCTCTGCAGCAGCACGTCGAGCAGCGTGGGCGGCACGTCCAGTTCGATCCGGTGGCGGCGCAGCATCTCCTCGGTGCGGAAGCGCACGATGTCCGCCTCGCTCTTCTTGTTGGTCACCCCCGGGATGCGGACGAAGTTGAAACGGCGCTTGAGGGCCGAGGACAGGTCGTTGACGCCCCGGTCACGGCTGTTGGCGGTGGCGATGATCGAGAAGCCGGGCTTGGCGAAGACGATGCCGTCGCTGTCGAGTTCGGGAACCGAGATGTACTTCTCGGACAGGATGGAGATCAACGCGTCCTGGACGTCGCTGGTGGAGCGGGTGAGTTCCTCGAAACGGCCGATCGCGCCGGTCTCCATCGCGGTCATGATCGGTGAGGGGATCATCGACTCCCGTGACTGGCCCTTGGCGATGACCATGGACACGTTCCAGGAGTACTTGATGTGGTCCTCGGTGGTGCCGGCGGTTCCCTGGACGACCAGTGTGGAGCTGCGGCATATCGCGGCGGACAGCAGCTCGGCCAGCCAGCTCTTGCCGGTGCCGGGGTCGCCGATGAGCAGCAGTCCACGGTCGGAGGCCAGTGTGACGATCGAGCGCTCGACGAAGCTGCGGTCGCCGAACCACTTCGGGGAGATCTCCCGGTCCAGGCCGTCGGAACGCTCGGAGCCCAGGACGAACAGGCGGACCATCTTCGGGGACAGCCGCCAGGAGAAGGGCTTGGGGTGGTCGTCGACGGACTCCAGCCAGTCGAGTTCCTCGGCGTACTTGATCTCGGCGGGGGCGCGCAACAGGTCGGACATGTGAGGGCCTTTCTCAAAGTCTGCCGGTCAGGTGACCGGTGCCGCGGCACTAGGCGAGGAACGTCTTGAGTTCGTGGACGAGCTTGCGGATGTGTCCGGAGAGCACCGGCGTGCCGAGGTCCTTGAAGCGCTCCCGGAACCACGGGTTGACGCTGCCGCGACCGGAGCTGGTCACGGACCCGACCGGGATGAACCTGGCGCCCGAGCGGTGCAGGGCGGCCATGCTCTGGAACAGCTCCTCGGTCCGCCACTCGTAGAAGTCGGAGATCCACACGACGACGGTGTTGCGCGGCTCGGCTATCTTCGGCTGGGCCAGGGTCATGGCGGCCGTGCCGTCGGTGCCGCCCCCGAGGTTGGTGCGCAGCAGGGTCTCGAAGGGGTCGTGCACCCACGGCGTGAGGTCGAGCGCCTGGGTGTCGTACGCGATCAGGTGGACGTCGACCTTCGGCAGCCCGGCGAAGATCGACGCCAGGATGGTGCAGTTCACCATGGAGTCGACCATCGAACCCGACTGGTCCACGACGACGATCAGCCGCTGGGGTGTCGTCCTGCGGGCGGTGTGCCGGTAATAGAGGCGGTCGACGTACAACCGCTCCTCCTCCGGGCTCCAGTTGGTGAGGTTCTTCCAGATGGTGCGGTCGAGGTCGAGGTTGCGGAACACCCGCTTGGGCGGGACGGAGCGGTCCAGGGCGCCGACCGAGGTCTTCTCGACCTCGGTGCGCAGTACTTGGGCGACCTCGTCGACGAAGCGGCGGATCAGGGCCTTGGCGTTGGCCAGGGCCACGCCCGAGAGGTTGTCCTTGTCTCGCAGCAGCTGCTCGATCAGCGACATGCTCGGGGTCAGTTGCGCGGCGAGCCGGGGGTCGGCCAGTACCTCGCGCAGGCGCATCCGCTTGACGAGGTCGGCCTCGATGGCGCCGAGTTCGGGGCCGATCGCCGGGATCAGCCGGCTGAGGTCGGGTGTCGTACCGCGGCCGCCGGTGCCGGTCGGGCCGACCCCGGGCCCGGCGGCGGCCGTCCCGGCTCCGCCGGCCGCGCGGCCGCCGCGCAGGTCCCCCGGCCTGCAGCCGAGCGCTCGCTCCAGCCAGCCCGCGTCGGACTGCCAGCGTGCCAGCTGCCCGGCCGTGACCGTGCCGGAACCGGAGGCGAAGACGTTCAGGAGCACCTTCGACACCAGCGCGGCGCGGCGTACTTCGGCGGCCCGGTCGCGGTCGCCTTCGCCTTCGTCTTCGTCTTCGTCTTCTGGGTCGCCGTCCTCCGAACCGGTCCCGGACCCGGGACCGGATCCGGACTCGGGTGTCATCAGACCGTCGAACTCGCCGGCCAGCTCCGGGTGGCGCTGCACGATCGAGTCGACGGAGGCCTGCGGGTCCAGCAGCGCGGGCGGAAGACCGATGTCCTCGACGACGGCGAGGCTCGCAGATTCGAGCGCGGCGTGCTCCTCGTGGTCGAAGAGCCGGGCGAGGAGCCGCCAGTACAGAGCCTGACGGCGGTTGTCGTGGGGGTCCACTCCGGGCGAGGTGCCGCCCGCGATCTCCGATTCGGCCGTCCGACCGGCCGACTGATCCGTCAGGTGCTCGGCCGTGCGACCCGTCATGTGCTCGGCCGTCTGGTCGGCCGTGTGCCCGGTCATGTGCTCGGTCACTTCCGCAGCAGCCTTCCCGCACGCTCCCGCAGCACCGCCACGGCATCGGTGGCGGCCTTCTCGGCCCGGACGCCGGCCTTGTCGGTGGTGCCTGCGGCCCATCCCCCCGCGTGGAGGGCGACAGCCTTCTTCCGGACGGTCGTCTCGACCGCGAGCGGCTGGACACCGAACGTCCCGGCGTCCCAGCGCAGCAGTCCGACGCACGCCCCGGACGACGCGACGGCCTCGGGGGTGAGTGGCCCGGCGGCGGGGATGCGGTCGGTGTGGACGGTGAGGGTGTGCCCGGCGACGGTGAAAGTCAGCGCGTCGTCGGCCTTCCGCACCGTATAGCCCTCCAGGAACACGGGCACCGCGATACGCGCCGGATGCCGGTCCAGGGGTGTGGTGGCCGCGTCGGCCGCGGTGGGCAGGACGACCCGGGCGGTGGCGAACGCGTCGGCGGGCTCGCCAGGACGTGCCTGCGCGTCGCTCCACAGCAGGTCGCCCTCGGCGGTCACCGGCATCTCGGCGAGGTCCATCGCGCGGCCCTCGCCGACGGCCGCCAGCAGCGACATGTGCGGGCGGAGCAACTGCCACAGGCCCGCTCCGACGACCGTGTCCGGCTTCGGCACCGACACGGCGGCCCGCACCAGCCGGGGCGCGGTGCCGTCCGCGGGCTCGAAGACGGCGTGCACCTGGGCCTGCACGGCGGTCGCGTGTTCCTGCACGTCGACGCCGAGGGGCAGCAGGCGGCCGGTGGCCGTGCCGGTCGGCGGCGCCATCGCGGCGCCGGGCACCGTCAGCAGCATCGCGCGCGACCACAGGTCGCCCCAGCGGCGTACCGGGACACGGTCCAGGGACGCGCCCGGGCAGGACGCGGCGAGTTCGGCGGCGAAGCCGTCGAGGAGCGTCGCCTGCCGGCGCAGCGCCGGGTCCGCAAGCATCGCGGAGACGACGTGCGCCGCCCCGGACACGACCTCGTGGTCGATGCCCTGCCAGCCGCAGCGTGCCAGGTCGGAGAGCCAGGAGCGGGCGGCGGCGAGGAGGTTCGCGGGCTGCCCGTCGGCGGCCGGCGGGGCCGTCTCCCGGCCGCGGTCGCGACCCGTCGCCTCGTCGATACGGCTCACGAGCGCGTCGTGGACGGAGCCGAGCAGGGCGGCGCGGGCGGCGGCCAGGGCGACGAAGTCGTCCTCGCTCGCGGCTCCGGCCGCCGCCTTCCCGGCCGCCTCGGCGGCCCTGGTGGCCAGGGGGGTTCCCGCGACGGCGTCCGCGAGTTCCGTCAGGCCCGCGGTCTGGGCGGGCTGGGGGCGCACCAGGCCGCCGGCGAGCGCCCGGTCGAAGGCGTCGACGGCCGTCAGGACCTCGTCGAGCCCGGCGACGCTTTCGGCGAGCAGGTCGGCACGCATCACGCCACCGTCCTGGTCGGAGGGAACCACTGCATCTCCGGCAACGGCGCGGTGGTCGGGACGAGTTCGAGATACGCCAGGTGACGCAGGAACCGACTGAAGACGGGCGCGGCGGCCTTGGTGTCCCCCTGCGCGGGGCGGGCGGCGCTCATGCCGTCGGTGATGGTCTGCGCGGTCGGTTCCCCGTCCACGCTCTCGGCCCGCAGGTAGCGGGCGACGCGCTCGGGCCCGTACTGCAGCACCGCCTCGCCGATCAGGGCCTTGATGTGGTTGCAGAACCCGCCGCGCGCCCCGCCGCAGGGCCGGTTGTTGTTGGTGCTGCAGGCGAAGGTGTACGTGCCCGCCGTGACCGACGAGACATAGACCCGCTCGATGTCGGAGCCGCTGGACACCACACCCTGCAGGCGTCCGTCGGCCAGCTCGACGAACGGAACCTTGGCGAGCTTGCGCGGCCGCGCGGGTGCTGTCACCCGGGCCGTGCTCGACCTCTCCCAGTCCGACAACTCACCATCTCCTCTGTGGCAGGGGACGTCCGCGCCACAACGGCGGGGACACGAACGAACCTACTGGCGACCACTGACAACGCCGGTCACGACGGCGTCGCCGCTGCCGCGGCCCGCGGCGTGTCCGGACCCTTCAGCGGCTGAGGTGGAGGGCGTCGAGCGCCTCGTCCAGCGTCGTCGCGGCCATGATGAGCGAGAGGTGGGTGAAGGCCTGGGGGAAGTTGCCGAGTTGCTCCCCGCTGGGGCCGATCTCCTCGGCGAACAGGCCGACATGGTTCGCGTACGTCAGCATCTTCTCGAAGGCGTAGCGGGCCTGGGGGAGGCGTCCCGCGCGGGCGAGGGCGTCGACGTACAGGAACGTGCACAGGCTGAACGTCCCCTCGCAGCCGCGCAGTCCGTCCGGGGATGCCTCGGGGTCGTAGCGGTAGACGAGGCTGTCGGAGACGAGGACGCGGTCCATGGCGTCGAGCGTGTTGAGCCAGGCGGGACTGCGCGGGGCCAGGAACCCGACGCGGGGGGCGAGCAGCAGTGAGGCGTCCAGGACGTCGCCGCCGTAGTGCTGGACCAGGGCCTGTTCCCTCTCGTTCCAGCCGCGCTCCATGACCTGTTCGAGGATCTCGTCCCGGGCCCGGGTCCAGCGGACGGTGTCGGCCGGCCTGCTGAACTCGGCCGCCAGTTTCAGACCGCGGTCGAAGGCCGCCCAGCACATCACCCGGCTGTAGGTGAAGTCCTTGCGGCCGCCGCGGGTCTCCCAGATGCCCTCGTCGGGCCGGTCCCAGGAGTCGGCCAGCCAGTCCAGGGTGCGGGCCAGGCCCTTCCACCCGTGGTAGCCGGCCTGTTCGCCGACCGAGCGGCTCTCGGCCAGCGCGTACAGGGCCTCGCCGTAGATGTCGAGCTGCAGTTGACCGGAGGCCGCGTTGCCGGCCCGGACCGGGTAGGAGCCGCGGTAGCCCTCCAAGTGCCCCAGGATCTCCTCCGTCAGGCGGGGGTCGCCGTCGACCCGGTACATGATCTGGAGGGGTTCCCCGTCCGGTCCTTCCCAGGCGCCCAGCCGGTCACCGAGCCAGCGGGTGAAGTGGGTGGCCTCCTCCACGAAGCCGAGGTCGAGCAGGGCCCGCACCGACAGGGAGCCGTCCCGTACCCAGGTGTACCGGTAGTCCCAGTTGCGCTCCCCGCCGACCTGTTCGGGCAGTCCCATGGTGGCGGCGGCGACCGGCGCGCCCGTGGGGGCGTACGTGAGGAGCTTGAGGGTGATCGCGGAGCGGTGGACCATCTCCGTCCAGCGGCCTCGGTAGCGCGAGGTGCGCACCCATTTCTGCCAGAAGTCGACGTTCTCCCACAGTCCTTCGGTGATCCCCTCGTCGGTGGGGGGCGGTGGCGCCTCCCCGCCGGGGTCGCACATGCTGAACACCACGGCCGCCGTCTCCCCGTCGCTGAGGGTGACGCTGCCCCGGACGTCGTGTCCGTCCCGTTCGAGCGGCATGGTGGCCTGCAGATGGGCGGTCACGCCCGGGGCGCGGAACGTCGCCTTCTCGGCGGTCAGGTCGAGTTCGTGCCGGAGCCGCGCGTAGTCGAACCGCGGCCGGCATTCGAGGGTGAAGCGCACGGTGCCGCGTACCGCGCGGACGACGCGGACGATACTGTGCCGGTCGGTCGGCGTCGGGCCCGGCAGGACCGGCATGTGGTCGATGATCTCGCCGACCCCGTCGGGTGACATGAAGCGGGTCACGACGACGGCGCTGTCCGGGTAGTAGAGCTGTTTCCAGGTCCCCTCGGGGCTCTCGGGGGCGAGCAGGAAGTGACCGCCGTCATCGTGGTCCAGCAGGGCCGCGAAGACGCTGGGCGAGTCGAAGCGCGGCGCCGCGAACCAGTCGATCACGCCGTGGGAGGACACCAGCGCCGCGGTCTGGAGGTCCCCGATGAGCCCGTGGTCGGCGATGGGCGGGTAACGATCCATGCTGGTCTCCTTGTCAGGCCGCTTCGGCCGTCACCCGCCCCGTACGGACGGCGTCCACGAGTGCCTGGTGGTCCCTCTCGTTCTGGTCGGCGTACCGCTCGGCGAACGTCACCAGCGCCCGGTCGAAGACGTCGCCCGCGCCCAGATACGCGGCGATGGCGATCCGGTCGCCCGACCTCGCGTGCGCGCGGGCCAGCGTGGCGCCGCACAGTTCACCGAAGGCGCGCATCCCGGCCGGCTCCATCGTCCCGGGCTCGGCGATGCCCTTCCAGTCACGCAACTGCCGTATGTAGAAGTCCCGTCGGCCGCCGTCGACACCCTCGGCCCGTTCCCAGCCGAGGAAGATGTCGCTGGTGGCCTGCATCAGCCGCTGGCCGGAGATCACGCGCTCGCCCTGCGTCCGGTGGCCGCCGGCGCCGGCGCCGACAAAGGGTGCCAGGACGGATTCGCCCGCCTCCTTGGCCTGCAGGAGCAGCGGATCCCTGTCGTCGCGGCCGAGCAGGAGCACGATCCAGCAGCGGGTGCCCACGCTGCCGACCCCGACCACCTTGCGGGCCATGTCGACGAGGCGGTACTGCTCCATCAGGAACCGGCGGTCCGCCTGGAGGCTCCGGCCGTACCGTTCGATCATGCGGCGGATCTGCTTCTCCAGCGCGCCGCGTTCCACGTCCGCGAGCAGGTCCTCGAACGGCGTGATCAGCGGCGGGCCGGCGGCGATGCGTGTCTTCCCGTCGACGAGGTGGGTGAGTTTGCCGAAGGCCTGGAGGCTGTCACGGGTGCGTGCCTTGGCCACCGACTGCGCCCAGCGGTCGCGGGCCCTTGCGCCCACGTCCTGGACGAAGTGCGTCCACACCCAGTTCTCGTCGAACTGGGCGTACCAGACAGGGAGATTGCCCATCTCGGCGAAGTGCCGCATCCACTCGCGGTAGGACCGCACCGTCGACCGTACGATGCCGGCCCGTTCCTTGGCGCTGAAGCCGTTGGCCCGGCCGGCGATGACGAAGCTGGCGGAGAGCCTTTTGACGTCCCATTCCCAGGGGCCGGGCAGCGTCTCGTCGAAGTCGTTGATGTCGAACATCAGGCGGCGCTCGGGCGAGGCCAGCAGTCGGAAGTTCAACAGGTGCGCGTCGCCGCAGAGTTGTGTCCTGATGCCGGTCCGTGGGGTGTCGGCGAGGTCCCCTGCCATGACGGCGGCCGCTCCCCGGTAGAAGCGGAACGGCGACTCGGTCATCCTGCCGTAGCGGATCGGTACGAGCTCGGGCACCCTCGTCGCCGACTGGGCCTCGATGACGTCCACCGGGTCGGGCCGCTTCGCCATGGGCGCGAACTCCGCGTGGCTGGAGCGGGGAACGCGGGAGCGGGCGTCCTTGCCGAGTGCCGCTCGTTCCCGCGGTGTGCGGTGCCGGGTGCCGCTGTCGGCCGTGAAGGGGGAATTCACCGCAGTCGCTCCGCGATGTGGTCGCCGACGCGCAGGGCGTTGGCGATGGCGGTCAGTGAGGGATTGACCGCTCCGATGCTCGGGAAGAAGCTCGTGTCGACGACGTAGAGGTTGTCGAGGTCGTGGGCCTTGCAGTGCACGTCGAGGGCCGAGGCGCGGGGGTCGGTGCCGAAGCGGACGGTGCCCGCCTGGTGCGCGGTGGCACCGATGGGCATGCCCTTGTGCAGGTAGATGCTGTGGGACAGCAGGTGGTGCTCGTACATCCCCAAGTGACCCAGCATGCCCTGGAGTTTGTGCCGCAGCCGCTGGAGTCCGGCGATGTTGTTCTTCTCGTCGAGGGCGAGGTGGATGCCGCCGTCCCGGTCCAGGGTGACGCGGTTGGCGGCGGCGGGCAGGTCCTCTCCGCACAGCCAGAAGTCGACGGCGTGATGCGCGATCACCTCGAACGGCATGTCGGGGGTGACGGCCCCGGCCCAGCGGGGTGCCTCGCCGTGGATCTGCGCGGAGTCGGACTTGCCGAGCATCTGGATGCCGCCGAGCGGGTGGTCCCAGTCGTCGGATCCCAGGTACCAGTCGTTCAGGGCCAGGGTCTTCTGGAACGTGGTGTCGTTCGGTTCCCTGGAAATGGCCATCAGGGCCAGGTTGTTGTGCCGCATGTAGTGCCGGCCGACCACGTCGGAGCTGTTGGCCAGGCCCCGCGGATGCCGGTCGCCGGCCGAACGCAGCAACAGGACGGCCGAGTTGACCGCCCCGCAGGCGACGACCACGATGTCGGCGCGGAACTCCGCGGTGGATCCGTCACCCATCGCCGCGACGACCTTGGTGACGCTCCGGCCGCCCGGGTCGGTCTCGAGGCGGCGCACGTCCGCGTGGGTGACCAGCTCGACGTTGGCGTGGGCGAGGGCGGGATCGACGCAGATGACCTGGGCGTCGGACTTCGCGCCGAGCAGGCAGGGAAAGCCGTCGACCCGGTCGCAGCGGATGCAGGCGCTGCCGTGCGCGGCGCCGCCCCGTTCGTCCTGGGTGAGGTCGACCCCGATGGGGAGGTGGAAGGGGTGCAGCCCCTGCTTCTCCAGGTCGTCGCTGAGCCGCTGGATCCGCGGCTCGTGCTGGACGGGCGGGTACGCGTACTGGGCGCCTGCCGCGCCCTCCGTGGGGTCCTCGCCGTGCCGGCCGTGCACGCGATAGAGGTGTTCGGCCTGGGTGTAGTACGGCTCCAGCTCGTCGTAGCGCAGTGGCCAGGCGGGCGAGACGCCGTCGTGGTGGCGGAGTTCACCGAAGTCCTCGGGGCGCAGCCGGAAGAGCGCGGCGCCGAAGAACTTGGTGTT
The DNA here is from genome assembly GCF_012273515.2 of Streptomyces sp. RPA4-2. Classification (NCBI taxonomy): domain Bacteria; kingdom Bacillati; phylum Actinomycetota; class Actinomycetes; order Kitasatosporales; family Streptomycetaceae; genus Streptomyces; species Streptomyces sp. RPA4-2. The sequence continues at coordinate 7,373,664 of NZ_CP050975.2, read as the reverse complement.
GCCGCCCACGTAGTAGTTGACCTCGGGCGGGAACGGGTCCCCGTGTTTGTCGAACCAGAACTCCGGAGCCCGGTATTTCCCTTTGACGAAGACCGCGGTGGAATCCCAGTTGTCGCGTTCGCGGGGAAGATAGCCGCCCCTTTCGAGAAGGAGGATGCTTTTCCCGGTGGGCGCCAATCGGTGGGCGAGGGTGCCTCCGCCCGCGCCGGTTCCGACAACAATGACGTCGTAGTGCGTATCGGTCATGCCGGCCACCGTCCTCGGAACATGGTCCGGTCCTGCCGGGCGGCTCGAGAGGGGATGATCACCCGACACGTTCCGCGACAACTTCCTCGACGACTTCCTCGACGACTTCCTCGACGACCAAGGTATCCCTGGGTGATGGTCCCGGCGAGTTGGGCTACTCGGGTGAGCCGAGGTGCCGGGACACGGCGGGTTCCCGGGCGATCACCGCTCCGGCGGTGATACCGACGGCCACGACGACGCAGAGCGAGATCAGCCACGACAGCAGGGTGAAGACGGCGCCCAGCGACCCGTACTTGTCCAGGCTGCGGTTGAGCGCCGCGGGCACGTACAGCTTGGCGGTCAGCGTCAGCGCGGTGACGGCGGCGCCCGTGAGGAGCGCGCCGGGCAGCAGCGGGGCCCAGGGGACGCGTGCGGCCAGCAGCAGGTGCTGGGTCCACCACCACACGCCCACCTCGGTGACCAGCAGCAGCGGGAGTCCGAGCCAGAACCCCACGCCGAATCCGTCCCGCAGGGGGCCCTGCAGAATCAGCATGGCCAGCCAGGCGGCGATCCACACGGGCCATCTCCAGGCCGCGATCCTGGTGCCGGCGCTCGGCTTCCGCCAGGCCCGCTGGCACAGCCGCTGCATGGCTCGGCTGCACGCGGTGGCGGAGATCAGCACCATCAGCCCGCTCACGACGCCGGTGCTCTGCCGCAGGCTTCCGGGGTCGGCGTCGAACACCTTTTTCAACTGCTGGTCGGCGACACCGTTGATGCCGAGGACGTCCTCCAGGGAGGCGAGGATCTGTTCGCGCACCGACTGCGGGGCGAACGCGGCGACCATGAAGAGCAGCGGGACGGCGGTCAGGAAGGCCTGGGCCGCCAACCGCGTCGCGGAGTCGAGCAGATTGACCGCGATCAGGTGGGAGGTGACGCGGATGATCACCGGGAACCGCGTCTCGGCGGCCTGTCGCAGCCGCAGCAGCCGCGGCCCGAGACCCTCCGCCCGTCCACGCCGGCCGCTCGTCCCGCCGCCCGTCGGCGAGCCGGATCCTCTGCCTTCGCGCATCCTGCTCCCCGGGTCGGGCCTGCTCCTCACGCCCGGAGGCGCCACCGCGCCACCGCGCCACCGCGCCACCAGCGTGCGGCCCGCCACGTCCGGCGGCCCCACGGCGCGAGCACCGTTGCGCCGTACGGGTGAGGCGCGCGTGGTCACCCCGTCACAGGATGGCGAGCGGATTGACGGGTGAACCGGTCGCCTCGGGCAGCCGCAGGGGGGCGATCACGCAGAGGAACGTCCAGCGGCCCTCCCGCGCGCAGATCGGCGCGAGGTCCTCGAACCGCAGATAGTCGAGGAGATGCATCCCCATCGCGTGGACGGCGAGCACATGCACCGGGAACGCGACCCCCTGGACCGTGCTGGGGGCGGTGTCGTTGTTGCCGTCGCTGCCGAGGACGGCCACCTGCCGCGAGGCCAGGAACTCCAGGGCCGTCGGGTGCAGTCCGGCACGGGCGCGGGCCACGTCCCACGGGCCCAGCTCCTCACGGCGCCTGCGGTGGCCGACCCGTACGAGGACGATGTCGCCCCGGCGCACCCGTATCCCCTGTCGTGCCTCGGCGGCGATGAGGTCGTCGCAGGTCACGTTCGCTCCGGGTTCGAGCCAGGAGAGGCCGTACAGCCGGGGGATGTCCAGCAGGACACCGCGTCCGACGATGCCGTCGCGGGCCAGTTCGACGGACAGGGCGCTCGATCCGTCCGGCGACAGCGCGTCCGTCGCGGGTATGCCGCCGTGCAGGGTGCCGTCGTAGATGACGTGGCACAGCGCGTCGAGGTGGCTGTCCACATCGCCGTGGACGTTCATGGCGAAGCGGTCGCGCGCGAAGTCCAGTCCGCTCGGCGCCGGTTTGCCGTCGGGCGGAGCGGTGAGCCGGTGCTCGGCCGGATCGGCGTCGTCGGGTTCGGTACGAATCTCCACGGGGGCGGCGAGCGAGATCGTACGTCCCGACCGCACCTCGGCGACCGCCGCCAGTACCTGCTCCTCGGTGATCGTGTCCAGGGAGCCCCGGGGTGTGGAGGCGCCGGGGGCCACGGCGCGCAGGTGTCGGTGGAGCGACCGGAATTCGGCCTCGCTGAGCTCGTCGGACGTCCGCATGTCCCCACCATCCGACAGCTGCCGGAGTCCGGCACGCCGAGTTGCCGGGCCCTGTGGTCACCGCGTCAATGGAGGTGGGCGCCGGCGGACGGGGTGGAGACGGGACCGGTGTCGAGGAACTCGCGGATCGCGAAGGCTGCCAGCACGATCACCAGTGTCCACACCACGACCGCCGTGGTCGGGTAGCTCCAGGTGAAAAGGACGATCGCGGCGACCGCCAGGATCACGGCGCCGATCCACCGCTTGAAGCGGTGCACGAACCGGCCGACCGCGCCCAGCGGGAGTCCCGTCGACACGGCGACGTCGCGTACGGCCCCGATTCCCCGGCCGCAGCCCGTACGGATGCGGACGGCCACGGGGGACGGACCGACGAGGAAGGCACCGGCGGCCGTCACCAGAGCGAGCGCGCCGACCGCCCGTACGCTCGCCCGCAGGAACCTGACCAGCGCGTCGAACACGGCAGCGGCGGCGGCTTCCGACGCCCCCACGGGCAGATGGTCGAGGTAGATCGCCCGCATGACCGTGAGCGCGACACCGAGCACCAGCATGGCGGCGAACACCCCGAGGGCGGCCCCGATCAGGGCCCGGCGGCGGTTGACCGCCAGGTACACCCCCAGGGCGGCGATCAGCACGGCGACGACCGGCACCCAGTTGCCGATGATCTCCAGCACCCTCAGATACGTCCTGACCCTGCCGATGTCCTTCGACGCGAACACCACGAAGTCCGTGTGCACGGCCGGGATCAGGGCGGCGGGCTGCAGACCGGCGCTGACCAGCCGGTCCTTCACCTGCTTCACGAGCGGTGCCACGTCGATGGCGACCTGGCCGTTCTCGACGGACACCGCGCCTCCGGACTCCCCCGTCAGGGCCTTGTCCAGGGCGGCGTGGGCCCTGCGGTTCGCGTCCACCCAGACGGTGTCGAAGGCCTTGCTGGAGACCACCCGCTCCACGGTGTCGCCGACCAGGCTCTTCAGGCCGCTGGTGATCGGGCCGGTCAGGCCGCCGAGCAGTTGGGCCGCCGCCGTCGGAGCGCCCTTCTCCGAAGCCGCCCGCTCCAGGTCCTTGACCAGCTTCTCCACGTCGATCTGGGCCAGGACCGCGGTCGTGACCCGGTTGGTGACCGCCTTCTGCACGGCCGGATCGCGCGCCAGCGGGCCGACCGTGGCGACGTAGCGGTCCGTGTCCCGCACGATGCTGTCCGCCCAGACCGCGACGACCGCCAGCAGCGACAGCAGCGAGGCGAGGAGGATCAGCAGGACCGAACCCGTCGACCGCAGCCAGTGGTGCCGGTCGGTCACCGCCGGCCCGGCGCCCTCGAGAGCGCTGACCCGGTGCCGCAGTGCGTCCAGCTCGGTGCGTTCCCCCGCCCCGAGCCGTGGCCCGTCGCCGGGCTGAGCCGCGGGGTGCCGGTCCGGATCGGGCGGAGGTGCGCTGCTGGTCATGGGTCCACGAGAGCCCCGCGGCCCCGATCCGGCGACCCGGACGGGTCCGGCGGGTGAATGCCGCACCGAGGTGCGACCGGTTCCGTCCGATGTTGCAATGGCTTGCGGGAACAGGGGGATTTCCGGGGACTCCATGACCATCCAGGGGTGAGTGAAGCCGTGAGCGAATCCGTGCGCGATGAATTCATCGAAATGGGGCCGATCGACTACGTGGTCGTCGAGTTCCCCGGCAGCCGCATGACCGGTGAGGGGTTTCCGCTGCTCGTCGATCTGGTGGACCGCGGCCTCATCCGAATCCTCGATCTGATGTTCGTCAGAAAGGAGGACGACGGATCGGTGACCGGCTTGGAGATCGCCGATCTCACCGGTGACGGGGCTCTGGACCTCGCCGTCTTCGAAGGCGTGTCCTCCGGGCTGCTGGACGAGGACGACATCGAGGAGGCGGGCCACGCCCTGGAACCGGGCAACTCCGCCGGCATCCTGGTCTACGAGAACCTGTGGGCCGCGCCCTTCGCCACCGCCCTGCGCCGCGGCGGCGCGCAGATGGTGGCCTCCGGACGGATCCCGATGCCGGACGTCCTGGCCGCGCTGGACGCGACCGACAGCGCTCGGCCGGCGAGGGCTTAGCGGTCGCGGTCCGTGGCCCGTCCTCCTCGGTGCCGGGCTCGGCCTGGGCCGGAGTGACATCACCGTGGCCTTGAGCGCCGTCTCCTGGCCCGACCGGGCTGCCCCGCGGCCGACCGGGCTGCCCCTTCGCCCGGCATTGCTGATCCGGCAGTCGACCGGCCTGCCCTCTCCGCCGGTCATGCTGATCCGGCAGTCGACCGGCCTGACCCCTTCGGCCGGCCGTGCCGACGCGTCAGTCGACCGTTCGTGCCGACGCGTCAGTCGGCCGTTCGGTCCGTGAAGTGCCCGACGGCGGCCGACACCAGGGCGACGTTCGCCGCAAGGGCCGCGGTGGCGTCGACGGTCAGGCCCGGCTCGTCCGCTTCCAGCGGCTCCAGCGTCTCGAACTGGGAGTCGACCAGCCGGGCGGGAATGAAGTGACCGGTACGCCGTGCCACACGGTCCCGTGCGGTGTCCCGGTCCAGAGCGAGGTGGAGACACCAGAGCCCGGGGCCGGCGGCCGCCCGGAGTTCGTCGCGGTATGCGCGCTTGAGCGCCGAACAGGCGATGACCAGCCCCTCCCCGGCCTCGGCCGACCGACGGACGCGCGCGGCGAGGCTCCGCAGCCAGGGCGCGCGGTCGGTGTCGTCCAGCGGGTGGCCGGCGGCCATCTTCGCGATGTTCGCGGCGGGATGGGCGTCGTCGCCCTCGACGAACGGCACGCGCAACTCCTCCGCGACCGCCTTGCCGACGGTGGACTTCCCGGAACCCGACACCCCCAGCACCACGACGATCGGCGGCCGCCTGCGGGCTCCGGGCCCGGTCACGGCCCCCGCGCTCTCAGCCGGCTGCTCACGTGGCCCTCCGGTGACTGCTGAGTACTGACTGATGACTGATGACTGATGACTGCTGTCGGCGGCCGCAGGGCGGCGCGGGTCAGCCGCCCGTGGCGAATCCGGGGAACAGGGTCATTCCGCCGTCCACGTAGACCGTGGAACCCACGACGTAGTCGAAGAGGTCGGAGGCCAGCACGGCCACGACGTTCGCGATGTCCTCCGGGTCGCCGACGCGGCGGTAGGGGATGAGCCGGAGCAGGTCGGCCTCGGCCTCGGGGGTGTCCCAGGCGCTGCGGTTGATGGGGGTGCGGATCGCTCCCGGGGCAACGGCGTTCACCCGGATCCGGTACGGGGCGAGCTCCTGCGCGAGGGTCGCCATGAGCATCTGCACCCCGCCCTTCGAGGACGCGTAGTTCACGTGGCCCGACCACGGAATGATCTGGTGGACCGAGCTCATGCAGACGATCTTCCCGGCGGAGCGGGACACCTCCGGGACGACGCCCCGGCGCATGAACTCCTTGGCCGCCTCGCGGGCACAGAGGAACTGTCCGGTCAGATTGACGTCCAGCACCTTCTGCCACTGCTCCATGGTCATGTCGGTGACGGCGGCATCGCGCTGGAGTCCCGCGTTCGCGACCATGACGTCGATGGTCCCGAACTCCCCGACCATGTGCGACACCATGTCGACGACCTGGTCCTCCTGGGACACGTCCGCCTCGTGCGCGTAGGCGCGGACACCGAAGGACTCGATCTCGCGCACCACCTCCTCCGCGGCGTCCCGCCCTGCCACGTAGTTCACCACCACGTCGGCGCCCACCCGCCCGAGGCCGATCGCCGTGGCTTTTCCGATACCGGAGTTGGCGCCCGTCACCAGCGCCTTCTGCCCTTTGAGGAGCTGGTGGGCGAAGGGCGGGCGACCGTCACTGCCGCTGCTTTCCACTCGTCTCTCCTTGTGGGTGCCTTGTGGGTGTCGTCAGCCGGCCGGAGCGCCCGGTCCGAGCCGGACGGCCCGACGCCCGTCCGGCGGGTCGTCGGGCCGTCCAGGACAGCGCGGTCGGCTACTGGGTGCGGGCGTCCCGGGTGTCCCGGGCTCCGATGCACAGAGCCCAGATGACGAAGGCGTCCACGGCGATCAGCACGATGGCCCAGACCGGGTAGTACGGCAGCCAGAGGAAGTTGGCGATCATCGACAGGCCTGCCAGCACGATTCCGGTGACGCGCGCCCACATCGCCCCGCGGAACAGGGCGACACCGGCGAGGACGACCAGGACACCGAGGACGAGGTGGATCCAGCCCCAGCCCGTCATGTCGAAGGTGTAGGCGTAGTTGCGGGTGACGACGAAGACGTCGGTCTTGACGATGGCGGCGATTCCCTGGAATATCGCCATCGCTCCGCCGAAGATCATCATCACTGCGGCGAAGGCGGTCCAGCTGGACACCCAGATTCCTCCACCGTGGCTTTCGCTACGGTTTCCGGTGTCGTGCTGGTGCATTCCGGTCGTGGCCATTTCGAGCTCCTCCCGCATAGGCCTCGCCACCGACCTGTCACCGGCCGGTGGCCACATATCAGCTTGCCACGAGAATCACCGACCGGCAGAACGTCGCCATTCACGTCCTGTGCATGGGAGGGGCGCATGGGAGGAACCGCGGTACGGAAGTGCGCGGGAATTCCCGCAGTGGTCCAATGAACGTGTCTTTTGCACGCGTCTCACGGACGCGTGCCGCGCCGGGATGCGCGCGCCGACAGGCGGAGCTGTTCATTCCGCACGGCTCCTGCGAGAAAGGAAAACCGCCATGCCAGGTCTCCTCCGCGGAGTCGCCCGCACAGCCGTGGTGGCGGGCACGGCGACGGCCGTGTCGAACCGCGTCTCGCGCCGCCAGCAGGGCCGGTGGGCCCAGCAGGCCCCTTCGCGACCCGCCGCCCCGTCCCTCGTCGCCACTCCCCCGCTCCCTCCGTCGGCCCCCCTGACCGACGACATGAACGACAAGATCGACCAACTGAAGCGACTCGGCGAGCTCAAGGCCCAGGGCGTGCTCACCGAGGCCGAGTTCGCGGACCAGAAGCGCAGGATCCTGAGCGACTGACGAACGCCGGGCACGGGCACGGGCCACCTGGCGAGCGGGGGGCGCCATGCCCCATGCCCGCCGCGGGGGTACACGTCCTCTTCCTCGTCATCCGCGCAGCGGCAGCACTGCGGGCGATCGACGGCGAGGACGAGACGATCGCCGAGCTGGAGATGATCGTCGGCTTCGACGACGACCTGGCCGACGAAGCAGCCAGGGTCGCGAACCGGCTCCACGACTTGCTGACCCAGATCCACCGCTCCTTGGACCGGTTGCTGGGGGCCTCAGGTCCAGCACTCGGCCGTCCTCACGCTGCGGGAACGGTTCCGGCGCCGGCGCGGCCGCGCTGATCGTCCCGCGTCCCGCCGCCTCGCTCAGCGCCGTCCTCGACCAGCGCAAGCTGCTGGCCGGGCGGATCGAATGCTCCGCGACGGAACCTTCTATGAGCCGCAGCCCGCCAAAGCCGCGTGACCTTCAGAATCCGCCCTACGAGACCGGACGATCCCCGAGTGCACCGCGACATCTGAACCAATACGCCGGCCGGCAAGGCGCCGCGGGCTCACGCCGTGAAGGTTGTGCATGTCCGGATCGGCTCCGGCACCAACCAGCAGCGACAGCACCTCACCATCACCTCGATACGTGAACACCGCCTGCCACAAAGACGTATTGCCCTGCTCGTCGGGGGCGTCCACTCCCGCACCCGCCGCCAGGAGAGAGCCGACAGCCGCGCCATCCTGCTCATGACGAAGGAGACAGGGGCACCCCCCGCTGGCCGGGCGCACCCGCACGGACCGGTGACCGGCAGACTCGCGCGGCATGTGGCCCCTGCGCCGTCGGGACCCCTATGCGATAGAAAAGAAGGGCAACTGGACTGCGCCACCGACCTGTTCGTCGTGAGGAGCTGAGTGTGGGGCCGCCGCCGGACCTGAAGGCCATCACCGAGGGCATGGTCAGGGCACCCATGGGACTGGTGGACACGGTCATGGTCGGCACCCGCGACACCGCACGGTACGTTGCCAGTAAGTGCTCGGCCTTGCGTTCGTAGCGGCGGTGCAGACGGCGGCAGCCGTCCAGCCGGGACATCGTGCGCTCGATCGTCCAGCGGTGCCGGCCGAGCCGGGTGGAGAACTCGAACCTTGCGGGCGATGCGGTGCGGGATGCCTCGCTTGCGCAGCCGGCTGCGCCTGGAGAGGGAATGCAGCTCGTGGTTGCGCAACGGTTGCCGGCACTCGCGCCCGGCCTCGCATGATCTTTCGTACCGATGCCGCCGCAGCGATCGCGGGTTGAGCTTTACGCGGCCGGCCGACGTGACGTCCCGCACCGGGACATCGAACCGTCGCGGAGACGCTGTGCCGCCGAGATGGCGCGCGGGCCTCGCGGCGTCGACTTCATCACGATTGACGGAAGCGCGCCCGAACACCCGAACCGCTCCGAGGCGTTAGCCAAGACAGGGCCAGGCCGCCGGGAATTGCCGTCCGTTGCGGTGACCGCCATCTGAAGTTCATACCTGTCTCACCGCTCCGGTCGACCGTGCTTCCTAGCGTCCGTGAGTGCGCCCACCGCTGACCTGCCGCAGCCCCCTGTCAGGTTCGGAGCGCTGCTGTCCGGTCGGTGTGCGACTGCACCCGACGACGCGAAAGGCCCCTGGAATGTCCGAAGAACCCAAGCAAACCAGAATCTCTCGTCGCAACGCGCTCGGCCTGTTCGGCGCGACAGTGTCCGGCGCCGCCGCCGGGCCACTGGTCCTCGACGCCGGAACCGCCGAGGCGATGCCGGGGAAGTCGGAGGTCACCGGTCTCACCACCGGCTCGGCCACCACCCCCGTCCAGGGCCTGCACCTGACCTTCGGCGCCGACCCACGCAGCCAGATGGTCGTCTCGTGGGTCACCGACGCGGCCGTCAAGAACCCTCGGGTCGTTTACGGCACGCTGAGTGGCGGCTTCGGCTCCACAGTGCACGCGACGACGAAGACCTACGTGGACGGCACCTCAGGGCGGACCGTCTGGGTCCATCACGCGCTGATCAGCAAGCTCAAGGCCGACACCGACTACCTGTACGCGGCCCAGCACGACGGTGCCACCCCCGACGCCGGCACCTTCCACACGGCGCCGTCCGGCCGAGCCCCGTTCACCTTCACCAGCTTCGGCGACCAGGGTGCGCCCAGTGTGACGTGGAAGACCGGAGCGAACCCGGCCGACGCCTCGGGCCGGGACTTCGAGCCCAACGCCACGCCCGCCGCTGCCGACATCGTCACCGGCATCGAGAAGGTCGGCCCGCTGTTCCACCTCCTCAACGGTGACCTCTGCTACGCCAACACCGGGCCCGACCGCATCCGTGTCTGGCGCGACTTCCTGGCCAACAACAGCCGCTCAGCACGGTTCCGTCCGTGGATGCCGGCCGCGGGCAACCATGAGATCGAGCTGGGCAACGGCAAGCTCGGTCTCGACGCGTACCAGACGTACTTCGAGCTGCCCTCGACCGAGACCCAGCCCGAACTCGACAACCTCTGGTACTCCTTCACGGTCGGCTCGGTGAAGGTGATCTCCCTGCAGAACGACGACATCGCCCTGCAGGAGGGCGGCGACATCTACATCAACGGCTACTCCGGCGGTCGGCAGCTCGCCTGGCTGGAGAAGGAGCTCAAGTCGGCACGGGCTTCGAAGGACATCGACTGGATCGTCATCTGCATGCACCAGGTGATGATCAGCTCGGCGACCGCCGCGAACGGCCCCGATGTCGCGCTGCGCGCGGCGTACGGCCCGCTGTTCGACAAGTACGGCGTCGACCTGGTGGTCTGTGGTCACGAGCACGACTACGAGCGCTCGTTGGCGGTGCGTGGCGTCGTCCCCGGCAGCGTCACCCTCACACCCAACCCGAGTCAGACCGCACTCGACGTGATCGACAGCGCGCACGGCACGACGCACATGGTCCTCGGCGGTGGCGGCGTGTCCGGCATCACCAACAACAGCTTCACCACCGACGACGCCGACGGTCACGGGCATCACTCGGCATACGTCCAGATGGAGCACGTCGGCAAGTTCAACTCGGTCAAGGAGAAGGAGACGGCGGTTTGGATCGGCGTCCGCGACGCGGAGCATCCTTACGGCTTCGCCGAGTTCGCCGTCGACCCGGGCCGTCACCCCGGTGACATGACCCGCATCCACGTCACCTACTACAACATCATCACGCCCACAGGTGAGCTGTCGGTCTTCGAGAAGTTCACGCTCCAACGCCGTCGTAGTGACGGCGGCCACGGCCGGCACTGACCCCCCGCGACCAGCAGCAGTAGTCGTCAACGTCTGGGGGCCGGGACGTCGTCCCGGCCCCCAGACGTTGCCGGCCAGGAGCCCTTGGCGTGGCGGTGAACTCCTCGACTGTGACGAACGGGTCGTCGTCGACACCCAGGAGCCGGGCTGGAAGTTCTGAACGGGGGCGCCCGGCCCCGGAGTCGACGACCCCGCACAGGCGCTGGACTACCCCCGCCCCCGCAACCCACCCGTATGCGCACCGGCGTGCCGCAGTGAGCGGTAGGCCACCACGACCCAGGCCGCGACGAGCAGCGCGTAGAGGACGACGGCGGCCCAGACGAACACCTGGGAGCCGGTGCGGGCCGCGAGGGCCGAGGTGCCGGTGACACAGGCGCCGAGGGGGAAGATGAAAGACCACCAGGTGGGCGCGAAGGGCAGCCCCGCCCTGAACTCCCGTACGGTCAGCGCCGCGGCGAGTGCCAGCCACAGCATGGCGAAGCCCCACACCCCGACTCCGCCCAGCAGCGCGAGAACTGCCGTGCCGTGCACGTACGGTGTGGGCAGCGCGCCCGGAGCGGCCGTGGCCAGCGCGCCCAGCCCCGTCACGATCTGCCCCAGCGCGCCCAGTCCGATCCACACCGTGGGCACCATCGCACCGGTCGGCGCGTCATGGTGCACCAGGCGGCTGTAGACCATGGCCAGTACCAGCAGCGCGGCCACCAGTCCCAGCCCGAACATCGCGTAGCAGCCCAGCACCAGGGCCAGCCGCAGCTGCCCGGCGGGCATGTGCGGGACGAGCAGCGCGCCCGTCGTGGCGGAGACCAGCGGCGGTACCACCGGCATCAGCCAGCCGCCGAACGCCGCGTCCGGCGCGAACCGGTGCCGGGTGACCATCAGATACGGCACCGTGGCGGCCGTGGCGAGACCGAGTACGGTTCCGAGCGACCACAGCGTCAAGTCCACGTCCAGCGCGGCCCGTTCCCCGATCGCCGGCCCGCCGAGCTGCAGCGCCCCGGCGCCGACCGTCAGGAGGGCCACGGCAGGCGCGCCGAAGAACTGGGACTGCGTCGGATCGGCGGCGTGCAGCCGCAGTGCCCGCTGACGTACATAGCCGACCGCCAGTACGACGAGCAGCAGGCCGGCTCCCGACCAGACCACCGTGGCGGCGGTCCGCAGACCGGGCAGGCTCCGCGGGAGGGTGACCACCGCGTTCGCGACGATGCCGGTGCCCATGACCGCCGCGAACCAACTGGGGCCGAACAGCGGACGGCCTGTCGCGTTCGCCGTGGGCAGCCGTGGACGGGCTGGAAGCGGAACTCCCGGGGCCGCATCGCCCTCGATCGGGACGGCTCGGGCACTGCTGGGGTGGGGTGTCACGGCGTGGAACGCCTCTTTCGTCGTCTTGGGAAGCACCGTCGTGAACCGGCCGTCCGGGGCCCCAGCCCAACAGAACGCGGGTCGCGGCCAAGTCCGACGGCCCGTTGGCCTCACGAGGCTATGGCCGCCGCCCGTTCCCACCGCACAACACCGAGTGCCACAACACCCTCACATCAGGACCTGACGACGCTGCCGTCCGGACCTGGGCCACGATGGCTCCTGTGACGCGGCCCCCGTGTCGCGGTACCCGAGCCGCGGTACCCGTGCGGCCACAGTGCCGAGGCGTCCGTCCCCCGGATTCCGTCCCGCGGATTCCGTCCCGCGGATTCCGTCAGCCCGCCGAGCGCGCCATCGCCGCGAGTCGCGCCACCTGCTCGCCCATGCCGCGCGTTCCGCTCAGCGGGGTCAGGGCGTGCGGCCACACGGCCTTGGCGAGCGTGACGTGACGGGCACCGCCGAGCACCACGACGGGGTCGAGGTCCGTGATGCCGCGCTCCGCCGCCTGCTCCCGCAGCAGACGGGCGGTCACCGCGTCGGCGGCGCCGTGTGCCGTGTCGTAGGGGTCGATCTCGTCGTCGAGGCCGAGCAGACCGTAGCGGGCGGAGAGGATGACGAGCCGATCCGGCCGGAGTGCCTCGGCGGCCCTTCGGCACGCGCGGTGGTAGGAGCCGATGTACATGTCCGCCGCCCGCGCGCGGTGGTCCAGTTTGCGCGCTCCACAGGGGATGACGATCAGTTCCGGGGCGACGCCGTCGGTGTGTTCGTTCGGAGTCATACAGGTCCCTCCCAGGTCCACGTGAAGACGGAGTTCCCCGGGGGAACACCGCTCGGCGCGACGGTCATGGCCGTACGGGAGGACACGGGGCCCTCACATCCGGACATGCGGCGGACGGGCGTGGCGACACGTCCTGATCTGCCGCAGTCCTGGCATGTTCACGTGTCCCCTCGCGCCACGGAGTCCTCATAGCCTCGGGAACAGCGCACGAGGTCGACGGTCCTCATCGCCGCGGACCACCTCGGCCCCAACGGCGGCGTGGTCGGGTGACCACGCCGCCCGCGACGGTCTCCGTATGTGGAAAGAAGGCGTTCTACGCCGTGGCATCAGCATCAGGCAGTGCTCTCTCGATCCCGCACCAGGTGGAATTCGGAATCAACGAATGGCTCGTCGACGAATTCCGTGAGCGGTATCTCCGTGATCCCGACTCCGTCGACCGGGTCTGGCGGGACTACTTCCGGGCGTCCGCGCCGGCACCGGGCGCCGTACCCGCGCCCGCCGGAGCGACCGCGCACACGCCGGCAGTGCAGGAGCGGGAGAGCGACGCCGACCTCGTGGTCAAGGCGGTCCGCGTCGCCGCACTGATCCACTCGTATCGCGTCCGCGGACACCTCGCGGCCGCCACCAATCCCCTGTCCGCCGGACCGTCCACCGGGCCGTCCGCCGGCCACCCAGGCCTGGAGCCTTCGGGGCACGGCCTCGACGCCGCGGACACCGCCCGCGAATTCCCCGTCGACGGATTCGCGGGGAACCAGATGATGACGCTCCGCGCGGTCATGGACACGCTTCGCGACGCCTACTGCGGTCCTACGGGCATCGAGTACATGCACATCCAGAGCCAGCAGGAGCGGCTCTGGATCCAGCGGCGCGTGGAGGTTCCGCCGCCCCGCCCGGGACGCGCCGAGCAACTGCGGATTCTGTACCGTCTGGGATCCGCCGAGGCGTTCGAGACGTTCCTGCACACCAAGTACGTCGGGCAGAAGCGGTACTCGCTGGAAGGCGGGGAGTCCGCGATCGTCCTGCTGGACACGGTGCTCGAGCGCGCCGCGCGGCTGGGCATGCGCGAGGTGGTCATCGGGATGGCGCACCGCGGCCGGTTGAACGTACTCGCCAACATCGTGGGCAAGCCGTACGCCCAGATCTTCGACGAGTTCGAGGACGCGGTCGACGTCCGGTCCGTACAGGGTTCCGGCGATGTGAAGTACCACCTCGGGGCCGCCGGTACCTTCCACACCCCGGACGGTCACGCGATCGCGGTCTCCGTGGTGGCGAACCCGTCTCACCTGGAGATCGTGGGGCCCGTGACGCAGGGGGTCGTACGGGGGCGGCAGGATCTCACCGAGGACGGGGACGGGCAGTTCTCCGTACTGCCCGTGGTCGTCCACGGTGACGCCGCCCTCGCGGGGCAGGGAGTGGTCGCGGAGACGCTGAACATGTCACAGCTGCCGGGCTACGCCACCGGCGGTACCGTCCACCTGGTCATCAACAACCAGCTGGGGTTCACCACCGCACCCGCCGTCGGCCGGTCGAGCACGTACGCCACCGATGTCGCGCGGACCGTCGAGGCCCCCGTCTTCCATGTCAACGGGGACGATCCCGAAGCGGTCGCCCGGGTCGCGCAGTTGGCCTTCGACTACCGTCAGGCGTTCCACAAGGACGTGGTCGTCGATCTGGTCTGCTACCGGCGCCACGGGCACAGCGAGGTCGACGATCCCTCCATCACGCAGCCGGCCATGTACGACCGCATCGCCGCCAGGCCGTCCGTGCGGAAGCTGTACGCGCAGTCGCTGCACAGCACGGGTGTGATCAGTGAGCAGGAAGCCGAGAGCGCCCGGCAGGGCTATCGCGACCAGCTCCAGCGGGCCTTCACCGAGACAGCGGGGGCGTCCTCACCCGACCGCGAGCCGCTTCCGGCCCGTGAAGTCGCGGATCCCCCGGCCCGCCCGGCGGTGACAGCCGTCGCCGAGATGACGTTGCGGCACATCCTGGGCACCCAGATCGACCTGCCGCGGGAGTTCACCCCGCACCCGCGCGTGCTGCCCCAACTGGAGCGGCGGGCCGCCATGTTCGACGGCGGGAACGTCGACTGGGCCACCGCTGAAGCGCTCGCGGTCGGATCGCTGCTCCTGGACGGAGTGCCGGTTCGGCTGTCCGGGCAGGACTCCCGGCGGGGCACCTTCGGCCAGCGGCACGCCGTCCTCACGGACCGCCGTACGGGTCGGCAGCACACTCCCTTGGACTCGCTCGGTGCGGAAGCGGCGCGTTTCACGCCGTACGACTCCCTCCTGTCCGAACTCGCCGTGCTCGCCTTCGAATACGGCTACTCGCTGGCCCGGCCGGATGCCCTGGTGCTGTGGGAGGCGCAGTTCGGTGACTTCGCCAACGGAGCCCAGACGGTCGTCGACGAGTACATCTCCTCCTCGGAGCAGAAGTGGGGGCAGCGGTCGGGCGTCACGCTGCTGCTGCCGCACGGCCTGGAGGGACAGGGACCGGACCACTCCTCCGCCCGCATCGAACGCTTCCTGCAGTTGTGCGCCGACGACAACCTGACCGTCGCCAACCCCTCGCTGCCGGCCAACTACTTCCACCTGCTCAGGGAACAGGGCCTCGACGCGGCACGCAGGCCGTTGGTGGTCTTCACTCCCAAGTCCATGCTGCGGTCGAAGGCCGCGACCTCCGGGCTGGAGGAGTTCACCGAGGGCTCCTTCCGCCCGGTCGTCCCGGACACCGCACAGGACCCCGCCCGGACCCGACGGGTACTGCTGTGTTCGGGCAAGGTCTTCTACGACTTGGACGCGCACCGGCGTGAGTCGGGAGAGGACGGGACCGCCATCGTGCGGCTGGAGCGGCTGTACCCCTTCCCGGCCGACGAGTTGCGGGCGGAACTGTCCCGGTATCCGTCCGGCGTCGACGTGCGCTGGGTTCAGGAGGAGCCGGCCAACCAGGGTGCGTGGACCTTCGCCGCGCCGCGTGTGGCCTCCCTGGTCACCACCCCCGTGGGGTGCGTGAGCCGCCCGGCGGCCTCCGCTCCGGCGGGCGGGTCCGCCCGCCGCCACGCCGCCGAACAGCGGGACCTCGTCGGGCGGGCGTTCGCCTGACGCTCGGGAGGGTCCGGCCGGGACAGGGGTTCGGCCGGGACAACTCAGCCCGGCGCGGGGAGTCGCGCCGGGCGGGGGCCACGGGGGGCTGTCCGAGGGGGCGCCGGGGCGAGGACCCGGCGGAAGGGTTCAAGAGGCCTGCCGCGGCGCCCTGTCGCGGATCCTCCCGCGAGGCGGGGCGACGGCTCCGCCCCGCATCGGACGCCACGAGGACCGTCAGGTGCCACGAGGACAGGACCGCTCACGGTGCCGGCCGTATACCGTCGCGGACGCCGGCTCAGCCGTCGGCCCTCGGTCCCGCGGGCGCACCCGCATCCGCATCGGCCACTCCGGTGGTGTGGAACCGGGCCCGGAACACACCCGGAGTCACCTTGAGATTCCGTACGAACGCCCTGCGCAGCGACTCGGGCGAACCGAACCCCGTACGACGGGCGATCACCGCCATGGGATCGTCACCGCACTCCAGCATCACCTGCGCCGCCTCCAGCCGGACCTGCTCCACGTAGCGGGCCGGTGTCATGCCCAGCTCTTCACAGAAGAGCCGGGCCACATGACGGGAGCTGACGCCTGCACGGCGCGCCATGGCGGACAGCGTGTGGTTGGCGGCGGGGTCCTCCGCCACGGCGTCCAGCACCCGGCGGAGCATGTCCTGGCGGGTGTGCGCGGCGCGGGCACGCACACTGAACTGGGACTGTCCGCCGGGCCTTTGCATGAAGACCACCAGGTCCTTGGCCACCGCGCGGGCCACTTCGGCCCCGTAGTGCTCCTCCACGAGAGCCAACGACAGGTCGATGCCCGCGGTGACTCCGGCCGAGGTCATCACCTTGCCGTCCCGCACGAAGATCGCGTCCGGCTTGACCTCGACGGCGGGGAAGCGCAGGGCCAACTGCCGCGAGTGGCGCCAGTGGGTGGCCGCGCTGCGGCCGTCCAGAAGACCGGCGGCGGCCAGCAGGAAGGCGCCGGTACAGACGGAAGCCGTGCAGCGCGAGTTCGCGTCGAGTCCCCGCACGATGTCCAGCAGCGCGTCGTCCTTGATCATCCGATCCCAGGCCGGGCCGCCGGGAACCACCAGGACGTCACTGACCCCCTGCGCGTCCGCCACGGCCATGTCGACGCCGAGACGGGTTCCCGCCGACGTCGTCACCTCGTTCCCGTCGACCGAGACCATGTTCAACCGGTACTGCGCGCCGAAGTCGTTCGCCGAGGTGAACACCTCGATCGGACCGGTCACATCCAGCAGCCGGACGCCGGGAAAGACGAAGATCGTCACGAGGAGCGAGTCGGTTCCGGCACGCTTGTGGTTCATCGAATGCCTCCGGACCTGACATGGGGTTATGGTCGATGCTATGCGCAGTGAGTTCGCAAAACAAACCAACTAGGATCGCGGCATGTCCGACACCCAGCCACGCGCCTGCCCCATAGCCGGGACCCTCGATCTCGTAGGAGAGCGCTGGTCGCTCCTGGTGTTGCGCGAGGTGTTCATGGGAATCCGGCGCTACGCCGACATCCGCGCCAACACCGGAGCGCCGCGGGACGTTCTCACCAAGCGGCTGAGATCCCTGGAGGCCGCGGGGATCCTGGAGCGGCGCCAGTACCAGGACCGCCCTCCCCGCTTCGAGTACCACCTGACGGCCGCGGGGCAGGCACTGGAGCCGGTGCTGATCGGGCTCCGGGAATGGGGCCTTCGGCACCTGCAGGACCCGCCGCCCGCGCCACGGTTCCTACACACGTGCGGTGCCGATGTGCAGACGCGGGTCGTCTGCGCCCAGTGCGGCGAGCCCCTTGAGGGGGGCGGACTGGTGACCGTACTGGAGGAGGAGACCCGTTCGGGGTCCCAGGGCGCCCGGCACACCCCTGGACCTCGACCGGAACCGTCACAACGACTTTCCTGACGGCCGGTTCCGGCGACCCGTATCGGCCACGGCGGTTCGACCGGGATCCGCCGTCGACCGCTCCGGCGCTCATGGCGCCGGGAGCGACCGAGGACGAGGCCGACGGCCGGTCGCACCCGGCCGCTCGAGTGTGTGGGCTGGGTGTCCCGGGATCTCCGGCCCCCTCGGTGAGCCCGTCCCGCCCACTCCCGGACGGAAACAGGTCGCGGGGGTTGCCACAAGTCCGGTTCCGCCTGCGCGTCGTCCCACGACGGCAAGATCCCGAAAGCGGTCGACTGACGGGGACATGCCCGTACGTGGCGCGGGTCCGGTGAGGCCCGAGCCGAGCGGTGGTGCCGGCGCGAACGTCCACAGCCGAAGCGGAGGAGAGGGCGGGGCGGCCGACGACACCCCCCTGTCGTCCGGTCGACGTGTCCGATATCCGGAAGTGGTCGTCCTCCTTCAGGTACAGGAGGCCGGGGGGGCGACGCACAGGAGATGGCCGGGGGCCCCTTTGGCGATTTCATTGCCCTCCCTTAGGCCGAGGAAAACAGGGTGCGAAAAAAGCGGAATCCGGCGGAACGCGCTCCGTTTTCTGTGGTGCCGCCGACGGATTTCCGATTCCGTACACGGACTTCACGTGGTCCCAGGTGGGAAAACAGGCTTCTGTTGTCGCCTGGCAACGATGTCGATGGGGTACGTGCGACGGAATCAGCGGTGAACAGCGGCATCGGCGGCGACACGGAGAGCGAAAACGCTTTCCCGCGCACCCTGCCCTCGAGACGCACGTCCCGGGTGATCTGATTGGCGCGATCGAACCTTGCTCATGCGGTCCGGCTGGAAGATCTTTGATTGCCGCCGACCGCCGGTCGGTGCGCCAACCGTCGAGAAAGGACCGTCATGAAGTCGACTGTCGCCATGCGTAAGAAGGCCGGCTCCAAGAAGATTGCGGTGCGCCGCACCGGCGACGTGCGCCTGACGTCGGCCGCCTGTCAGTGCCCGTACTCCGTCCAGGCCTGATCGCTTCGCATTACCACGCTCGGGTGCGCCGCCTGTCGGCGCACCCGGGTCTTTTATCCGGAATTCCGCTGGAGGAGGGCCTGTGGCCGGTGACGGCCTCGTTTTCCACGAACTGAGTTTCGTTCCCGAAGGCGACGAGGTGGTGGTCGGCCGCCTGGACACCGGTTCCTACGCGGTTTTCCCGGCCGACGGCGCGGAGTTGCTGCGGCAGCTCATGCGGGGAATGACACTCGGCGCCGCCGCCGACTGGTACGAGACCACTTTCGGAGAGGACGCCGATCTCCAGGATTTCGTGACCACTCTGCGCGAGCTCGGCTTCATCGACGAGGAGGACCGGGCGCGGCCGGCCGGCCCCGCCCCGCAGGTACGTCTGCGCGGCCTGGGCCGAGCCGCCTTCTCTGCGCCGGCGTGGGTGGTGTACGGCGCCGTGGTCGGCGGCTGGACGTGGGCCGTGATCGCGCGGCCGGACCTGGCACCGCATCCCGGGCAGATCTTCTTCACCCACTCCCTCCTCGTGGTCCAGCTGGTCATCACCCTCGGCCAGGTGCCGCTTCTGCTGCTGCACGAGGGCTTCCACATTCTTGCCGGCCGGCGTCTCGGTCTGCCCACGCGCTTGAGTGTGAGCAACCGTCTGACGTACATCGTCGCCGAAACCCAGATCAACGGACTGCTCAGCGTTCCCCGGGCGAAGCGCTATCTCCCGTTCTTCGCCGGAATGGTCTGCGACGGCGTCGTTTTCGCGGTGCTCGGGCTCGTCGCCGATCTGACGCGGAATCCGGGCGGTTCGTTCTCGTTGGCCGGGCGACTCTGTCTCGGACTGGCATTCACCGTCGCGGTTCGCATGCTGTGGCAGCTCCAGCTCTACTTGCGAACCGATCTCTATTATGTGGCGGCCACCGCTTGGAACTGCTACGACCTTCACGACGCGGGCATGACCCTGATGAAGAATCGTGTGTGGCGTTTCATGAATCGCCCGGACCGTATCGTGGACGAGGAGAAATGGACGCCCCGTGATCGCCGAGTCGGCGCGTTCTACGGTCCTTTCATCGTCCTGGGATATGGCGCGTTCGCCGCGATCACCGTCTTCGTCAGCGTCCCCGTGACGGTCAACTACGTCAGCATTGCCGGGCGCGCCCTCGGCTCCGGCGGCGTGGACGCGTCCTTTTGGGACGCTGTGCTCTCCCTGTGCATGAACGTGGCCCAGATCGTCGCACTCGTCGTGCTGTCCCGGAGAAAACGCCGGAACCAGAAGTCAGCCCACTCCCTCACGTCCTCTTCACCGGAGGTAGAACTCGCATGACGGGCCATCTGCGGATCGTCGGAGACAGGCGCGAAGACCGCCTGCGCGCCATCGCAGCCCACACCGGCAAGGCCCTCGTGGTCCGCTGCCACCAGCGGCTGCGCGGTCCCTACACCGGCGTGGACACGGTGCTACGAGCCGTTCTGCCCGAGGCCTACCGGCGCTGGCCGGACCTGGTCGAGGACCATCGCGTGGCACTGCTGTACGGGATGCCCGAGCTGGCCCACCTCATCGGACCGCCACCGCGCACCCTGGCCGACGACGCCCCCTACGAGGAACGCACCCGCTTCTTCGGCGCCGGGTGGGTCCGTTGCATGAGCCAGGGCATCGTCGGCTTCCTGCTCGAATACGCCCGGCGCATCCACAGCGACACCGCCTTCGAGATCGCCTTCGAAGAGGCGCACGCCGCCGAGGCCACCACACAGGAACTGATCGCCCTGCTTCTGCGCCGTGCGGACCCACGCCGGCTGCGCGTGGTGGTCTCGGCGACCCGCGGCACGCTCTCCGAAGAGCTCCAGGACGCTCTGGCCGACGTGACCGTCCTGCCCGTCCCGCGCACCCCCGAGCAGCCGGTGGAAGACCGGAGCCCCGGCGACTGGGCCGCCGTCCATGTCGAAGGCGACTGCACCGACGACGACCCCCGCGCCCTCGACGGATACCAGCGCACCGACCCGCGGACCCGCGCCCGCCTCCACGACCGGCGTGCCGACTCCCTTGAACGGACGGCCACATGGGGCATCCGCGTGGGCGCCATCGCGCACCACCGCGAACACGGCAGCGACCCCGCCGGGGCGGGACGGGCCGCCCTGCTCGCGGCCCAGCGCCACGCCGTGGCCACCGGCTTCTCCGCCGCCGTGGTCGACCTCGGCCTGCGTGGCCGCGGCCTGACCGACCCGCGCTCGCACGAACACGACTACTGGGAGTTCACCCGCGAAGCGGCTGCGGCCTGCATCCCGGTCGGACGCCTGGAACAGTCCATGGAGCTGTACCAGAGCCTGCTGCGCCGCTTCACCGATCCCAAGATCCACATGATGACCAGCTACGCCATCGCGATGCTGCACACCCGTTTCCTGAAGCCCCGCGACCACGAACTGGCCGTCCAGTGGCAGCACAACGCCGTCGCCATCGCGGGAATCCTCCCGGACCCGGCCGAACGACTGACGTACAGCGTCTTCCACGACAACGGCCTGGCACTCGTCGAGATGCACCGCGGCAACCTGCATCACGCCCTGGCGCTCGTGGAGTCATGCATCACCCGGCTCGACGAGCGGCTCGACGACGACCAGTGGGCCCTGCACCGCTCCCAACTGCTCTACAACCGGGCCCGACTGCTGGTGGCGCTCGGCAGGCCGGACGAGGCGCACGCCGACTACACCCGACTCGTCGACATCGACCCGTACTACACCGACTACCTCTCGGAGCGGGCCAGGATCTCGCGGGACCGCGGCGACTTCGACGCCGCCCTGGCCGACTACGACCGCGCGGTGCGGCTCGCGCCTCCGTTCCCCGAGCTGTACTACAACCGCGGCACCGCCCGCGCGCAGGTCGGCGACCACCGAGGGGCCCTCGGGGACTTCACCCTCGTACTCGAGATGGAACCGCGCGACCTCGACACCCGGATCGCCCGAGCGGAACTGCTGCTGGAAACCGGCGATCTCGACGCGGCCGAGACCGACACGGCCACCGGACTGAGGCTTCACCCCGGAGAACTCCAACTCCTTTGCCTGAGCGGCACGGTCCTCCTGCAACGCGATCAACTCGACCGCGCCCTGGCCGCTTTCGACGGAGCGCTCGCAAAGGACCCACGCTACCCGGCCGCGCTGATCAACCGGGCCGTGGTGCACTTCCAACAGTCGCGCCCGGAGATGGCCGTCGCGGACCTGACCGCCGCACTCGAAGCCGTCGGGGACGACCCCGACATCCTGCTCAACCGCGGCATCGCCCACCTGGCCGCCGACCGCCCCGACCTGGCCCTCAAGGACTTCGACCAGGCACTCACGCTGCCGGACGCCGACACCACCGAACTCCAGGAACAACGCCGGCTCTGCACCGCGTCCAGCGCCCGGTGAGACCGCCGCCCGCCGTGCCCTCGTGGGAGCGTCCGCCTCGTCGCCCTGTCGCGATCAGGGCTCCTGTCCGGACCCCGGAACGCGGAAGACCCCACGCGAAGTGGGGTCCCAACTGATCTCTGGTACTGCTGGTGTCCGAGGGGGGACTTGAACCCCCACGCCCGATAAAGGGCACTAGCACCTCAAGCTAGCGCGTCTGCCATTCCGCCACCCGGACCAGGTGTCTGCCGCCTGGCCGGGAGGTGTTCCCCGCGGCGACACGCACAACAATACCAAGGTTTCAGGGTGCCTTTCACCTGCATATCCAGGCCCTGGGAGCGGCTGCGCGGGGCCGGACGCGGGTGGATCGCGTCAGCCACCTTGAGTGACGGATCGGTCGCCAAAAGTTCACGCGGCCGCTCAACTCGGGCGAGCGGGACGCACCCGTCCGGCGATCCCCCTCACACCGTCACTCCTCCCCCTCGCGCACCCCCACCACCAGAACCCGCAGCGCCCGCACGAGCGCGGCCCCCGCCTCCTCGCCCAGCGGAGCGAGGAAGCGCCGTTCCGTCTCCCGCCGAGCCAGTTCGGCCTGTCGCAGGCAGTCGTGGCCCGCCGCGGTCAGCTCCACGATGTTCTTGCGACGGTCCTGGGGGCTGCGGCGGCGCTCGACGAGCCCATGGTCCTCCAGTCCGTCGACGAGCGCCACCATCGTGGTGCGGTCGACGCCGAGCCGTCCCGCGACCTCGACCTGCGACAGCGGGTACTCGGCGGCCAGCACCGCCAGTACCGCCAGCTCGTGCCCGTCCACCCCGAAGGGTGCCAGCGCCTCGGCGGATGCCCGCGTCAGCCGTTGCTGTGCGTGCTTGAGGAGATAGCCGAGCCTGGCCTCAAGGGGCACGGGGGCCGCAGGAGGCGTGGGAGGGACAAGGGGCGCAGGGGATCCAGGGAGCTGCTCGCCGGTCATGCCCGCACTGTACCCAGTACTGATTGTCAGTCCTCCTGATGATTGGCTAGGCTGATCGACATGAGCGAACAGCGCGTGCGCTTCGGCATCAAGACCACCCCCATGCACGTCTCCTACGAGGACATCCGCCGAGTCTGGCGGGAGGCCGACGCCCTCCCCGAGATCGAGGACGCCTGGCTCTGGGACCATCTGCTTCCGTTGCGCGGGCCCAGGAGCGGCCAGATGCACGAGAGCTGGACGCTGCTCAGCGCTCTCGCCGCCCAGACCGAGCGGCTGCGGCTCGGACTGCTCGTCACCAGCAACCGTGTCCGCCCGCCCGCCGTCCTCGGGAAGATCGCCTCGACCGTGGACGTGATCTCCGGCGGGCGGCTCGTGATGGGCATCGGCGTCGGCGGCACCCGGCAGCCTCCCGGCGCGGGCGGGATCGCCGGCGAGAATCCGGCGGTCGCGGAGTACGCGGCGTACGGGCTGACACTCGTCCCGCCCGGTGAGGGCGTCGCCCGGCTCGCGGAGACCGTCGAGATCCTGAAGCGCATGTGGACCGAGGACGTCTTCGACTTCGAGGGACGCCACTACCGGCTCCGGGGTACGTACAACGAGCCCAAGCCCGTGCAGCGGCCGGGGCCCCCGCTCCTGATCGGAGGCTGGGGGACGCGGCTGCTGCGGCTGGTCGCCGAGCGGGCCGACATCTGGAACGTCCCCGGACCGCCGCACAACGGCGTGGAGTTCGTCGCCGAGCGCGGCCGGGTCCTGGACGCCCACTGCGCGGAGATCGGGCGCGACCCGCGTGAGATCACCCGGTCTGTGCAGGTCGTCGTCTCCTACGACGACCCCGCCGCCACCCGGGCCGCGGTCACCGGCCTCATCGGCGTGGGCACCAACCACGTCGTGCTCAGCCTGCCCCAGCCCTACCCGCAGGGGGTCGCGCGGTGGCTGGTGGACGAGATCGTGACACGGGTGCCGGCAGTGGTACCGGAGAGTGGGCGGCGCCCCTGACCGGGCGACCGCCGGACACGAACCCGCCCACTCCGCCGTCACCGGGACAGCCGCTGCCCGTATGTCACGGAACGAGCTGGTACTCGGGGAAGTTGCCCGGCAGCCGTTCCTCCGCCGGACCCTGCGTGACGGCGCGGACGAGCAGTTCGCCGCCCACGAAGGCCCCGCGCCAGGAGGCGCCGAGTCCGCCGAACAGCTCGTCGCGGTCGCCGCGCGAACGGGGCTTGCCGCGGCCGAGTTTGAACGCGCGGATCTGCGGCGCGAGGCGGGTGTACGTCGCCTCGTCGTCCGTGGAAAGGGTCGCCACCAGCGCTCCGTTCGACGCGTTCATCGCGGCGAGCAGTTCCGCCTCGGTGTCGACCAGGACGATGGTGTCGACGGGGCCGAAGGGCTCCGCGTGGTGCAGTGGTGAGGACGGCGGCGGGTTGAGCAGCGTGACGGGCTGGACGTACGCCGAGGTGTCCTGGCCGGGCAGGAACCGTGTGTCGGACAGCTTGCCGCGGTGCAGGGGAACGGCGCCGCGGCTGATGGCCTCGGCGACCTGGTCGTCCAGCTCCTTCGCCTTGGCCGCGTTGATGACGGGTCCGAAGTCCAGGGCGGGAAAGGGGTCGTCGGGGTTCTCGACCGCTAGTGGGTGGCCGATCCGCAGGGTGCGGACGGCCGGCAGGTACGCGGCGAGGAACTCGTCGAACAGGGTGCGCTGGACGACGAAGCGCGGGTAGGCGGTGCAGCGCTGCTTGCCGTAGTCGAAGAGTTTCGGGACGACGGCCGTCAGCGCGTCCCAGTCCGTGTAGTTCCAGACGCCCCAGGTGTTGAGGCCTTCCTGTTCGAGGATGTGTCGCTTGCCGAGGTCGGCGACGGCGGTGGCCACGGCGGCGCCGGTGTCGCGGCCGCCGACGAAGGAGACGCAGCCGATCTCGGGTGCGCGCACGAGCGCCTCGGACAGTTCGCCGCCGCTGCCGCTGACGAGGGTGACGGGGATCCCCTCGCGTGCGGCGAGCGCGCAGGCCAGGGTGAGGCAGGCGACGCCGCCGTCCGTGGGGGCCTTGGCGATGACCGCGTTGCCTGCCAGGGCCTGGACCAGCATGGCGTGGACGAGGACGCTCATCGGGTAGTTCCAGCTGGCGATGTTGGACACCGGGCCGTCCAGCGGGCTCCGGCCCTCGACCATGGGTTCGATGCCGTCGACGTACCAGCGGACGCCGTCGATCGCCCGGTCCACGTCCGCCTGCGCGAGCCGCCAGGGCTTGCCGATCTCCCAGACCAGGAGAAGGGCGAGCAGTTCACGGTGCTCGGTGAGCGCGTCGAGGGTGGCGGCGACGCGGGCTCGGCGTTCGGGCAGGGGGACGTGGCGCCAGGCCCGGTGCCGGTCGAGTGAGGCGCGTACGGCCTGCTGGGCGGTGGCGCCGTCCAGGCGGGGCGGACCCGCTACGGGGCTTCCGTCGACCGGGCTGGTGGCGGGCAGTGCCCGGCCGTCGGCCCGCCAGGAGGTGCCCCAGAGGTTGAGGACCCGGTCCTCCTGGAACGCCTCGGGCGCGACGGCGAGGCAGCGCTGCCAGGCGTCGGCCCAGGACGTCCCGGACTTCAGGACCAGGGAGGTGTTGGGGGTGGATGCCATTCGGATGTCTCCGCTCTCGGTGCACAGTCGGGGGCGGGAGGTGCCTGGCTCGTGCCGGACCTGCATGGTCCATCGGCTCGCACGAGGGGTGGTCGCGTCCGTACGGAGGACGACGGTGGTCGGGTCCGTACGGAGGAGGGTGGACGGGGTGCGTACGCGGGAGGGTGGCCGCGTCCGCACGAGGAAGGTTCCGTACGAGGAAGGTACTGAGGCGGGTCCGCTTGTGACAGTCACCGCACATCAACTATGAGTGACGTCTCACCTCACCCGCCGGTGGCGACACGCTCCGCCTCCAGCCGGGCCAGCACCAGTCGGGCCGTCTCGGTCGGGGTTCCCCCCACCGGCACCCCGGCCGCTTCCAGGGCCGTCTTCTTCGCCCGGGCGGTGCCGGACGAGCCGGAGACGATCGCGCCGGCGTGCCCCATCGTCTTGCCCTCGGGCGCGGTGAAACCGGCGATGTAGCCGACGACCGGCTTGGTGACGTGGTCGCGGATGTACGCGGCGGCCCGCTCCTCCGCGTCGCCGCCGATCTCCCCGATGAGGACGACGAGGTCGGTGTCCGGGTCGTCCTGGAAGGCGGCCAGGCAGTCGATGTGCGTGGTGCCGACGACGGGGTCGCCGCCGATGCCCACACACGTCGAGAAGCCGATGTCGCGCAGCTCGTACATGAGTTGGTAGGTCAGTGTGCCCGACTTGGAGACCAGGCCGATGCGTCCGGGCTTGGTGATGTCGGCGGGGATGATGCCCGCGTTCGACTGGCCGGGGCTGATCAGGCCGGGGCAGTTGGGGCCGATGACACGGGTGCCCTTCGCGGCGGCGTGCGCGTGGAAGGCGACGGCGTCGTGGACGGGGATGCCCTCGGTGATGACGACGGCGAGTGCGATCCCCGCGTCGGCGGCCTCCAGCACCGCGGCCTTGGCGAACGCGGGCGGCACGAAGACGACGGTGACGTCGGCGCCGGTCGCCGCCATCCCCTCGCGCACCGAACCGAAGACCGGCACGCTGACCGGAGTGCCGCCCCGGCCGTCGAGGCTTCGGGGGACGTCGAAGTCGACGCTGCGGCCCGCCTTGCGCGGGTTGACGCCGCCGACGACGTCCGTGCCGGCGGCGAGCATCCGCCGGGTGTGTTTCATGCCCTCGCCGCCGGTCATGCCCTGGACGAGGATCTTGCTCTCCTTGCTGAGGAAGACGGCCATGTCCCACTCCTTCAGTCGGCGGTGGCGAGTCGGGCGGCGCGGCGCGCGGCGCCGTCCATGGTGGTGGCCTGCTGGACCAGGGGGTGCGCGCGGTCGTCGAGGATGGCCCGGCCGCGTACGGCGTTGTTGCCGTCGAGGCGGACCACGAGCGGCTTGGTCAACCGGACGCTCTCCAGGGCCTGCACGATGCCGTCGGCGACGGCGTCGCAGGCCGTGATGCCGCCGAAGACGTTCACGAAGACCGATTTCACCGCCGGGTCGGAGAGGACCACGGACAGGCCGTCGGCCATGATCCGGGCGGAGGCGCCGCCGCCGATGTCGAGGAAGTTCGCAGGGCGGGCGCCGCAGCCGGCGACCACGTCGAGGGTCGACATGACCAGGCCCGCGCCGTTGCCGATGATGCCGACCTCGCCGTCCAGCTTGACGTAGTTCAGGCCCCTGGCCGCGGCGGCCGCCTCCAGGGGGTCGTCGTGCGGGGCGTCCTTCTCTCCCCAGCGTTCCTGCCGGAAGCGGGCGTTGTCGTCGAGGGTGACCTTGCCGTCCAGGGCGAGGATCTGCCCCTGGGCGGTGCGCACGAGGGGGTTCACCTCGACGAGCAGGGCGTCCTCCCGGGTCAGTACCCCCCACAGGCGTACCAGGACGTCGACGGTCCGCGGGGGAAGGCCGGCGGCTTCGGCGATCTCGGCCGCCTTCGCCGAGGTGACGCCTTCGGCGGGGTCGACGGGGATACGCGCGACGGCGTCGGGCCGGCTCGCGGCCACCTCCTCGATGTCCATGCCGCCCTCGGCCGAGGCGATGGCGAGGAAGCGCCCGGCCGCGCGGTCGAGAACGTAGCTGACGTAGAACTCGCTCTCGATGTCGACGGGTTGGGCCAGCATCACCTCGCGGACGGTGTGGCCCTTGATGTCCATGCCGAGGATCTGGCGCGCCGTCAGTTCCGCCGCGGCCGGATCCGCGGCGAGCTTCACGCCGCCGGCCTTGCCGCGGCCGCCCGTCTTCACCTGTGCCTTGACGACCGCCCGGCCGCCGAGCCTGCGGGCGATCCCGCGGGCCTCCTTGGGCGAGTCGGTGACCTCGGCCCTCGGTACCAAGATGCCGTGTTCCTCGAAGAGTTCCCTTGCCTGGTGCTCGTACAGGTCCATACCTCGGCTCCTGCCTAAAAGTGCCGCACGCCCCCTGGACACCACCCACCGGATGCGGGATAACAAGCTTCATACAGTATTCGTCGACTGTATGCAATGTACCGCGAGAGCGTTCCAACCCCCTACGAAGGGACAGGACTTCGCCATGCCCGACGGCAGCAGCGACACCAACTCGACCCTCATCTCAGGTGGGCACCTGGTCGCCAAGGCACTCAGAGCGGAAGGCGTGGAGGTCGTCTACACCTTGTGCGGCGGCCACATCATCGACATCTACGACGGCTGTGTCGACGAAGGCATAGAGGTCGTCGACGTGCGTCACGAGCAGGTCGCCGCCCACGCCGCCGACGGCTACGCGCGGATCACCGGCAAACCCGGATGCGCGGTCGTCACGGCCGGGCCGGGTACCACCGACGCCGTGACGGGCGTCGCGAACGCCTTCCGCGCCGAGTCCCCGATGCTGCTGATCGGCGGTCAGGGGGCGCACACCCAGCACAAGATGGGATCGCTCCAGGACCTGCCGCACGTCGACATGATGACGCCGATCACCAAGTTCGCCGCGACCGTCCCGGACACGGCGCGCGCCGCCGACATGGTGTCGATGGCGTTCCGGGAGTGCTACCACGGCGCACCCGGTCCCTCCTTCCTGGAGATCCCGCGCGACGTCCTGGACGCCAAGGTGCCGGTCGACAAGGCCCGGATCCCCGCCGCCGGCCGGTACCGCGCCTCGACCCGCTCGGCCGGTGACCCCGAGGCGATCGAGCGGCTCGCCGATCTGCTCGTGCACGCCGAGAAGCCCGCGATCCTGCTGGGCAGCCAGGTGTGGACGACCCGGGGCACCGAGGCGGCCATCGACCTCGTCCGCACCCTCAACATCCCCGCGTACATGAACGGCGCGGGACGCGGCACCCTGCCGCCCGGGGACCCGCACCACTTCCAGCTCTCGCGCCGGTACGCGTTCTCCCACGCCGACGTGATCGTGATCGTGGGCACGCCCTTCGACTTCCGTATGGGCTACGGCAAACGGCTCTCCCCCGACGCGACCGTCGTACAGATCGACCTCGACTACCGGACCGTCGGCAAGAACCGGGACATCGACCTGGGGATCGTCGGGGACGCGGGCCTGGTCCTGAAGTCGGTGACCGACGCCGCCTCCGGGCGCGTCAACGGGGGCGCGTCGAGGCGCAAGGAGTGGCTCGACGAACTGCGGGCCGCCGAACAGACGGCGCTCGACAAGCGGCTGCCCAGCCTGAGGTCGGACGCCTCGCCCATCCACCCGTACCGCCTGGTGAGCGAGATCAACGACTTCCTCACCGAGGACTCCATCTACATCGGGGACGGCGGCGACATCGTCACCTTCTCCGGGCAGGTCGTACAGCCCAAGTCACCGGGCCACTGGATGGACCCGGGTCCGCTCGGCACCCTCGGCGTCGGCATCCCCTTCGTCCTCGCGGCGAAGAAGGCCCGCCCCGACAAGGAGGTCGTGGCCCTCTTCGGCGACGGCGCGTTCTCCCTCACCGGCTGGGACTTCGAGACCCTCGTCCGTTACGACCTGCCGTTCGTCGGCATCGTCGGCAACAACTCCTCGATGAACCAGATCCGTTACGGCCAGGCCCAGAAGTACGGGCTGGAGCGCGAGCGGGTCGGCAACACCCTCGGCGACGTCCACTACGACAAGTTCGCGCAGATGCTCGGGGGTTACGGCGAGGAGGTCCGCGACCCCGCCGACATCGCCCCGGCGCTGCGACGCGCCCGCGAGTCGGGCAAGCCGTCGCTCATCAACGTCTGGGTCGACCCGGACGCGTACGCCCCCGGAACCATGAACCAGACGATGTACAAGTGAGGTGCCCCCGATGACACCGACGACCACGACGACCCCGATCCCGGGAACGTCGGCCAAGGCTCTCGAAGGAATCCGCGTCCTCGACATGACGCACGTCCAGTCCGGCCCCTCCGCCACCCAGTTGCTCGCCTGGCTCGGCGCGGACGTCGTCAAGCTGGAGGCGCCGACCGGCGACATCACACGGGGGCAGCTGCGCGACCTCCCGGACGTCGACTCCCTCTACTTCACGATGCTCAACTGCAACAAGCGCAGCATCACCCTCAACACCAAGACCGAGCGCGGCAAGGAGATCCTCACCGAGCTGATCCGGCGTTCCGACGTCATGGTCGAGAACTTCGGGCCGGGCGCCGTCGACCGCATGGGCTTCACCTGGGACCGCATCCAGGAGATCAACCCCCGGATCGTCTACGCCTCCATCAAGGGCTTCGGGGACGGCCCCTACACCAACTTCAAGGCGTACGAGGTCGTGGCGCAGGCCATGGGCGGGTCGATGTCGACCACCGGCTTCGAGGACGGGCCGCCCCTGGCGACGGGCGCGCAGATCGGCGACTCGGGCACGGGTGTCCACGCGGTCGCGGGCATCCTCGCCGCCCTGTTCCAGCGGGAGAGCACGGGACGCGGGCAGCGCGTGAACGTGGCGATGCAGCACGCGGTGCTCAACCTGTGCCGGGTCAAGCTCCGGGACCAGCAGCGCCTGGCGCACGGGCCGTTGGCCGAATATCCCAACGAGGACTTCGGCGACGAGGTGCCCCGGTCCGGCAACGCGTCCGGCGGCGGCCAGCCCGGCTGGGCGGTCAAGTGCGCGCCGGGCGGACCCAACGACTACGTGTACGTCATCGTGCAGCCGGTCGGCTGGAAGCCGATCACCGAGCTGATCGGGCGGCCGGAGCTGGCGGACGACCCCGAGTGGGCCACCCCGCAGGCCCGGCTGCCCCAGCTCACCAAGATGTTCCAGCTCATCGAGGAGTGGTCGGCCACCCTCCCCAAGTGGGAGGTGCTGGAGAAGCTCAACGCCCACAACATCCCCTGCGGCCCGATCCTGTCCACCAAGGAGATCGTCGAGGACGAGTCGCTGGTCGCCAACGAGATGGTCGTGACCGTGCCGCACCCCGAGCGGGGCGAGTTCGTGACGGTCGGCAGTCCGCTGAAGCTCTCCGACTCCCCCGTGGACGTGACCAGTTCACCACTGCTCGGCGAGCACAACGAAGAGGTCTACATCGGCGAGCTCGGCCTCGGCGACGAGGAACTGCGCCTGCTCAAGTCGAACGGAGTGATCTGAGTGATGGCCGAAGACCGGGTGCTGAGGGTGCGCGCGCTCCTCGACGCCGTACGGGCCGAGGGACGCGCCGCGCTCACCGCGCCCGAGGGCAAGGTGATCGCCGACGCCTACGCGATCGCCGTACCGGGCGAGGAACTGGCGAGGGACGTCGACGAGGCGGTGGCGTACGCGGCACGCTTCGGTGGGCCCGTCGTGATGAAGATCGTCTCCCCGGACATCCTGCACAAGACGGATGCCGGCGGTGTCGTCGTCGGCGTGGAGGGCGCGGCGGACGTGCGCGCGGCCTTCCACCGGATCGTCGAGAACGCGAAGGCGTACGACCCGCGGGCGCGTATCGAAGGCGTCCAGGTGCAGGAGCTGCTCCCCCGGGGGCAGGAGGTCATCGTCGGCGCGGTGACCGACCCGACCTTCGGGAAAGTGGTGGCGTTCGGGCTCGGCGGTGTCCTGGTCGAGGTCCTCAAGGACGTCACCTTCCGGCTCGCCCCCGTGAGCGCCGACGAGGCCCTGTCGATGCTGGACTCGATCCGGGCGGCCGAGATCCTGCGCGGGGTACGGGGCGCGCCGCCGGTGGACCGGTGGGCGATCGCCGAGCAGATCCGCCGGGTGTCCGAACTCGTCGCGGACTTCCCGGAGATAGCCGAGGTCGACCTCAACCCGGTGATCGCCACGCCGGAGGGCGCCGTCGCCGCGGACATCCGGGTGATCCTCGCCGAGTCGCTCCCCAAGGAGCGGCGCAAGTACGGCCGCGAGGAGATCCTCACCTCGATGCGCCGGCTGATGCAGCCCTCCTCGGTGGCCGTGATCGGCGCCTCCAACGAGCACGGCAAAATCGGGAACTCGGTGATGCGCAACCTCGTCGACGGCGGCTTCGCCGGCGAGATCCACCCGGTGAACCCCAAGGCCGATGACATCCTGGGCCGCAAGGCGTACAAGAGTGTCACGGACGTTCCCGGTGAGGTGGATGTGGCGGTCTTCGCGATCCCCGCCAAGTTCGTGGCCTCGGCCCTGGAGGAGGTGGGACGCAAGGGCGTCCCCAACGCCGTACTGATCCCCTCCGGATTCGCGGAGACCGGTGAGCAGGCGCTCCAGGACGAGATCGTGGCGATCGCCGAACGGCACGGCATCCGGCTGCTCGGCCCGAACATCTACGGCTACTACTCGACCTGGCAGGACCTCTGCGCCACGTTCTGCACGCCGTACGACGTCAAGGGCGGTGTCGCGCTGACCTCGCAGTCCGGCGGCATCGGCATGGCCATCCTGGGCTTCGCGCGCACCACGAAGACGGGCGTCTCCGCGATCGTCGGGCTCGGCAACAAGTCGGACCTGGACGAGGACGACCTGCTGACCTGGTTCGGCGAGGACCCGCGCACCGAGTGCATCGCGATGCACCTGGAGGACCTCAAGGACGGCCGCGCCTTCGTGGAGGCCGCCCGCGCGACGGTCCCCAAGAAGCCGGTCGTGGTCCTGAAGGCGGGCCGTACCGCCGCCGGGGCGAAGGCCGCCGGTTCGCACACGGGCGCGCTCGCGGGCGACGACGCCGTGTACGAGGACATCCTGAAACAGGCCGGCGTCATCAGGGCTCCGGGGCTGCGCGACATGCTGGAGTACGCGCGCGGACTGCCGGTGCTGCCGACTCCACGGGGCGACAACGTCGTGATCATCACGGGCGCGGGCGGCAGCGGCGTCCTCCTCTCCGACGCCGTGATGGACAACGGCCTGACCCTGATGGAGATACCGCCGGACCTGGACGCGTCCTTCAGGGCGTTCATCCCGCCCTTCGGAGCCGCGGGCAACCCGGTCGACATCACGGGCGGCGAGCCGCCGTCGACGTACGAGGCGACGATCCGGCTGGGCCTGGAGGATCCGCGCATCCACGCCCTCGTCCTCGGCTACTGGCACACCATCGTCACCCCTCCCATGGTCTTCGCCGAGCTCACCGCGCGCGTGGTGGCCGAGTTCCGGGAGCGGGGCGTCGAGAAGCCGGTGGTGGCGTCGCTCGCGGGCGACGTCGAGGTCGAGGAGGCCTGCCAGTACCTGTACGAGCGTGGGGTCGTGGCGTACCCGTACACGACGGAGACGCCGGTGGCGGTCCTGGGCGCCAAGTACCGCTGGGCGCGCGCGGCCGGCCTGTTGGGGGGCGGTTCATGAGGTGAACCAGGGCGGGAGCGGCCGACGGTGCGCGTCGGCCGCCCCCAGGACCCGTGCGCACGCGAAAGGCATTTGGACAGGGGGCGCTGGCCAGATCTTTCGACGCAAGGGGTGCTGAACCGACATGACGACCACCGACCTATCGACATCCGTCCCCTACAGGGAGGTGACGGATCGCAACGGCCGCCTGTACCGGATCGGTGAGACCGACCGGGACATCATGGGGCGACCACGCTGGACCATGGTGCTCTTCCCCTGGATGGGGATGCTGGGCATCAGTTCCTCGGAGTACGCGTTCACCTCCGCCGAGGACACCCTGCACGACGCCCACCTGTGGAGCAGTGGGCACATCTTCTGGCTGATGGGTGTCTGGATCTTCTTCCAGGCGGCCGTGGCCTTCCCGGCCGGGCAACTGCGCGAGAGCGGACGGCTGCCCGCGCGGTACGCCATGATGCTCGGCGCGCTGGGCACGGTGCTTGGCTATCTCTCGCTGGCGTTCGCGCCGCATGTGAGCGTCGCGTATCTCGGCTTCGGGATGTTCAGCGGCATCGGCGCCGGCTTCGTCTACGCGACCTGCGTGAACATGGTCGGCAAGTGGTACCCGGAGCGCAAGGGCGGCAAGACCGGCCTGGTCAACGGCGGTTTCGCCTATGGCTCCGTGCCCTTCGTCTTCCTGTTCACCTCGTACATGGACCTGGGCAACTACCGGACCGTTCTGGTGATGGTGGGCCTGGTCTGCTGCTTGGTGGTCGCGTTCGCGGGCTGGTTCTTCAAGGACCCGCCCAAGGGCTGGTGGCCTCCGCACGTGGACCCGCTGAAGGTGTCGTCCGACCCCAGGATCCGGCGGGCGCTGGAGAAGAACCCGCCGGCGGTGAAGCAGTACACCCCGAAGGAGGCCGCCCGCACACCCGTCCTGTGGATGATGTGGTTCTGTCTGCTGTGCACCGCGGGCATCAACATCTTCGGTATCGCCTTCCAGGTGCCGTTCGGCAAGGACATGGGGTTCGCGGGCGGGATCGTGGCCACCGCGATGTCCCTGAAGGCGATCGTCAACGGCACCGGGCGTGGCGTGATCGGCTGGATCTCCGACCGCTTCGGGCGCCGCAACACACTGATCATCGTCTGTCTGGTGCTGGGCTCCGCACAGTTCGGCGTGCTGGTCTCGGGCCAGATGGGCAGCATGCCGTTCTTCCTGTTCTGCTCCATGGTCTCCGGTTTCGGCGGCGGGGCGATCTTCCCGCTCTTCGCGGCCATGACGGCGGACTACTTCGGCGAGAACAACAACGCCTCCAACTACGGGATGGTCTACAGCTCGAAGCTGATCTCGGGCCTGGTGGGCTCCGGCATGGGCGCGGTCGTCGTCGGCGCGTGGGACTACCACGGGGCGTTCGTACTCGCGGGCTCCATCGGCCTGGCCTCCGCCGTCCTGGCGCTGTTCCTGAAATCACCGGGCACCCCCAAGGCCCGGAGCATCGTCCCCAACCCGCAACCGCTCGGCGAGGAGATGGCGTGACATGACGGCGGACCCCATCGCCACCGAGGGCGCGTCGGCCGAAGCCGGCGCCCCGAACCGCTCGTACCGCGAAGTCACCGACGCCCGGGGCCGTGTCTACCGGATCGGCGAGACGGACCGGGACATCCTGGGCCACTCACGCAAGTTCATGGTGTACCTGCCGTGGATCGCCATGATGGCCATCAGCGTCTTCGAGTACGCGTACGGCTCCGCGGAGGACACCCTGTCCCACGCGCACGGCTGGACGCAGAGCAACACCTTCTGGATCCTGAGCGTCTGGGTCTTCTTCCAGGCCGGCATAGCCTTCCCGGCGGGCTGGATGCGGGAGAAGGGCATCCTCACCGCCCGCAGGGCCATGTACATCGGCGCGGTCATGTGCGTACTCGGCTTCCTCGCCCTGTCGCACCTGAGCGACGTGCTGCTGGCCATCCTGGGCTTCGGTGTCATCGGCGGCATCGGCTCGGGCCTGGTCTACGCGACCTGCATCAACATGGTCGGCAAGTGGTTCCCCGAACGGCGGGGCGCCAGGACCGGCTTCGTCAACGGCGGATTCGCCTACGGCTCCCTGCCCTTCATCTTCATCTTCAACTACGCCTTCGACACCGGGAACTACCATCGCGTCCTGGACCTCATCGGGTGCTACGTGATGATCGTCGTCCTGTCCACCGCGTTCTTCTTCAAGGACCCGCCGAAGAACTGGTGGCCGGCGGACATCGACCCGCTGACCCACGGCGGCGACACCAAGACCGCGGCGACCCTCGCCAAGAACCCGCCCGCGGTGAAGCAGTACACCCCGAAGGAGGCCGTCAGGACGGGCGTGCTCCCCCTGATGTGGATCACCCTCGTGATGACCGCGGGTGTGTCGATCTTCGGGATCTCCTTCCAGGTCGACTTCGCCAAGGAGGTGGGCTTCGGTCCCCTGGTGGCGGCGTCCTCGATGGGCATCATGGCCGTCATCAACGGCATCGGCCGCGCCGTGGTGGGCTGGCTGTCCGACACCTGGGGACGCAAGTTGACCCTGGTGTTCGTCATCGTCGTGCTGGGGCTCGCGCAGTTCGGCGTGATCTGGGCCGGGAACGTCAGGAGCGAGTGGCTCTTCCTGTTCTTCGCCTTCCTCTCCGGGTTCGGCGGCGGTGCCTTCTACCCGATGTTCGCGGCCCTGACCCCGGACTACTTCGGCGAGAACTACAACGCCACCAACTACGGCCTGGTGTACAGCGGGAAGCTGGTCAGCGGTCTGTTCGGCGGCGGTCTCGGCTCGATGGTGGTCGCCGCCTGGGGTTACAACGGCGCGTACGCGCTGGCCGGCGGCATCTCGATGGCGGCGGCGGCGATCGCGTTGCTGCTGAAACAGCCGGGACGCGAGGGCGAGTTGAGCGTGAGTTCGCAGCCACAGCCGGCCGGCTGACGGGGCGAACGGAAGACGGCGGGCAACGGAACGGAACGTGCGCGGACGTACGGACATCAGGCGGCCCTCCCCACGGGACACGTGTGGGGAGGGTCGCCTGACGTGGCGCGCCGGATCCAGGGTGTGTCTAGTGGCGCTTCTCGCGGAGGGCGGCGAGGTGGTCGTAACCGATCTTCGCGTGCTTCAGTGACTGCCCTGGGTCGGTGGCACTCGGGGCGTTGTCCTGCTCGACCATCGGGTTGTGGTAACTCCGGTCGCCGACGCGGGAGAAGAACGTGGTGTAGTCGATGACGCCGGTGCCGAAGGGCACCATGTCGTAGCCCATTCCGTTGGTGGTGTTGACGGTGCCGTCCTTGGCGTGGAAGAGCGGGTAGCGCTTGTTGTTGCGGACGACGAGCCCCGCGGGATCGAAGGTCTTCTCCCGGGTGGAGCCGTCGTGGGCGGTGTACGTGGGGAACTTGTACTGGGCCACGTGCGCCCAGAAGATGTCCATCTCCAGCCAGACCACCTTCGGGTCGGTGACCTTCAGGAAGTACTCCAGTTTGCGGACGCCCGAACTGCGGGTCGGCCGGCCCTGGTCGTCCAGCGGGCCCCCGTCGAGCAGGAAGCCGTACGCCGCGTCGTGGTTGTGGGTGTACAGCTTGAGGCCCGCGCGGCGGGCGATGGCGCCGAGCGCGTTCCACTTGTCGGCGGCGACGTCCCAGTCTGCGCGGTAGGCGCTGCCGGTGGGGTCGCCGCCGGTGCCCACGTGCGCCATGCCGAGGATGTTGGCGATCTCCAGGTGCTTCTTGAAGGTGTCCAGGTCGGGTGTGGTGAGGGGCCAGGACGACGGGATGAAGCCGTGGTTGCCCTGGGCCCGCAGCCCGTAGTCGTCGAGCCAGGAGCGCAGCAGCCTGGCGCCCTCCACCGACTCCAGGTTCGCTCCGCCGGGGGCGTTGGCGTGCTGGCCGTACCCGGCGAACTCCACCTGCCGGTAGCCGAAGCGCGAGAGCTGTTCGAAGACCTCGCGGAAGCCGGAGGGCAGGTCGGTGGAGAGCGGGTCGCGGCCCGTCGCGTCACGGACGGTGTACAGGATGATGCCGCGCCGGTTCGCGGGGACGAGGAGGTCACCGCCGTGGCCGTGACCGTGGTCGTGGCCTCTGCCCCGGTCGTGGGCGACGGCCGGAGAGGCGCCGAGGACGGGTGCGGCGATCGCCGCGGTCGCGGCGGCGGTGCAGGTGCTGAGGAAGCGGCGGCGGTCGACTCCGAGTGTGCGACGCAGGGCGTCGCCGACTGCGGGTTCGTCGTTGAACGCGGGTCCGTCGTTGAACGCGGTCACGGTGTCTCTCTTTCGGGTCGGTGTTCAGCGGTGCCGGGTGCCGGAGGATGTGGTGCCGCCCGTGCCCGGGCCGGTGGCCTGCCGGGCAGGTGCGGGGACGCGCGGCGGAGGCGTTGTCAGTGGCGCGTGTTTCACTTTCCGTAGTCGCTCGTCCGGCCTCGTCACGCGAGACCGGCCAGGCCGAGCAGCAGGGATTTCACTTCGGTGGCCGCGATGCGGCCGGTGCCGGTGCGGGGGGTGGAGCAGATGAGGAGCGGACCTTCGTCGTCGCTCGCGGGAAGGCGGCCGTGGCTGCCGCGAAGAGCCGAGGGGTCGAGGGGCACGACGGCCATGCGGTAGCGCAGCCCGAGCTTCTTGCGGGCCAGCGCCGTGGCGGCCTTCACCTTGACGTAGGGGTCGAGGGGGTCCATGAACAGTTCGGCCGGGTCGTAGCCGGGTTTGCGGTGGATCTCGACGAGGCGCGCGAAGTCGGGCGCGTCGGCGTCGTCGAGCCAGTAGTAGTACGTGAACCAAGCGTCCGGTTCGGCGACGGCGACGAGTTCGCCGGAGCGCGGATGGTCGAGGTGGTGGGCCTTCTTGCCCTCGTCGTCGAGGAGTCGCTCGATGCCGGGCAGGCCGGCGAGTGCGGTCCTGGTGCCCTCCAGGTCCTCGGGCCGTCGCACGTAGACGTGGGCGATCTGGTGGTCGGCGACCGCGAAGGCGCGGGAGGCCATCGGGTCGAGGTACTCCATGCCGTCCTGCGTGTGCACCTCGAGGAGGCCGGCGCGGCGCAGGGCGCGGTTGATGTCGACGGGACGGTCCACGCGGGTGATGCCGTACTCCGAGAGCGCGACGACGGTGCGGCCTTCGGCCTCGGCGTCGTCGAGAAGGGGCGCGACGGCCGCGTCGAGGTCGGCGGCGGCCCGGTGGGAGCGCGGGTCGTCGGGGCCGAAGCGCTGCAGGTCGTAGTCGAGGTGAGGGAGGTAGCAGAGGGTCAGGTCCGGCCGGCGGGTGCGGTTGACGTGCCGGGTCGCGTCGATGATCCAGCGGCTGGAGACGAGGTCGGCGCCGGGGCCCCAGAAGTGGAAGAGGGGGAACGTGCCGAGTCTCGCGGTGAGTTCGTCGTGCAGGGCCGGGGGCCGGGTGTAGCAGTCGGGTTCCTTGCGGCCGTCGGCGTAGTAGACGGGACGGGGAGTGACGGTGATGTCGGTGTCGGCGCCCATGGCGTACCACCAGCAGATATTGGCGACCGTGTAGCCGGGATGCGCACGGCGGGCGGCGTCCCACAGCTTGTCGCCGGACACCAGGCCGTTGTGCTGCCGCCACAGGAGTACGTCGCCGAGTTCGCGGAAGTACCAGCCGTTGCCGACGATGCCGTGCTCGCCGGGGTGGGTGCCGGTGAGGAAGGTGGACTGGGCGGCGCAGGTGACGGCGGGCAGGACGGTGCCGAGCGGGGCGCTGAAACCGGACCGGCCGAGCGCTTTGAGGCGGGGCATGTGGTCGAGCAGACGAGGGGTGAGGCCGACGACGTCGAGGACGAGGAGCGGGGTGGGCCCGGAACGCTCCGGCGTGGGGTGGGTCACGGCAGCTCCTTGAGGCCCAGGTCCGTCAACAGATCGCGGGCGAGGGTGAGTTCGGCGGCGATGCCGTCGACGAGCTGGGCGCGGGTCCGGGGGCGCAGCTCGGGCGGCAGGGCCTGCCAGGTGTAGGTCTCGACCTCCAGGTGCCGGGTGAGCGGGTGCGTGCCGCCGACGAGGCGGGTCAGCGCGGCCTTGAGGACGGGGAGGGTCGAGGTGAGGGGTGCGGCGGGGGGTGCGTGCAGCGGGACGTGGAAGTGGGCGCGCCACGGGGTGGTGTCGGGCAGTGCGTCGCCGGTCAGGGCCTCGCCGAGGTCGTCGGTGCCGCGCAGGCCGGTGGCGGTGGTGGTGCGGGTCTGGTGCAGGAAGCGGGGTTCGTCGAAGGCGGCGAGGGCCGCACGGACTTCGGGGAGACGGGGGTGTTCGGCGTGCAGGGCCGCGGAGAGCTGGGACTTGACGATGGGGACGCGGGCCTCGGTGAGGGCGTCCAGGGCGGTGTGCGGGTCCTCGAAGGAGGTGGCGAGGTGGCACGTGTCCACGCAGATGCCGATGCGGTCGTGGCCGATGGCGGTGAGCGGGGCGAGCGCGTCGGCGGTGGTCTCGACGGTGCAGCCCGGTTCGGGTTCCAGGCCGACGCGCAGCGAGCGTCCGGTGAGTTCGTGGAGGGCGTCGAGGCGTTCCGCGAGGGTGGTCAGCGCGGCCCGGGCCCTCGCCGCGCGGTCGTCGTCGTACGCGGTGCGCCAGGCCAGCGGCAGGGTGGAGACGCTGCCTTCGGTGATGTCGTCGGGGAGGAGCTGGGCGAGGACACGGGCGAGGGCGGTGGTGTGGGCGAGGCGTTCCGGGTCGGCCCAGTCGGGCCGGTAGACGCGGTACTTGACCTCTTCGGCGCCGAAGCCCTCGTAGGGGAAGCCGTTGAGGGTGACGACCTCGAGGCCGCGGCGGTCGAGTTCGGTGCGCAGGGCGCGCAGCGCGGAGGGGTCGGTGACCAGGGCGTGGGCGGCGTCCTTGGCGAGCCACAGGCCGATGCCGAGGCGGTCGCGGCCGAGGCGCCGGCGGACGGGTTCGCAGTGGTCGCGGAGCTGGGCGAGGACGCCGTCGAGGGTTTCGGCGGGGTGGACGTTGGTGCAGTAGGCGAGGTGGACGGTGGAGCCGTCGGGATGGCGGAAGCGCATCGCTCACTCCCCGCCACGCAGGACGGAGTTGCCCTCGTGGGTCGCGCCGGTGCCGGGCAGGTCGAGGCAGAGGCGTCCGCTGAGTCCGTAGAAGGCGACGGGGTTGCGCCACAGCACCCGGTCGACGTCGTCGTCGGTGAACCCGGCGGCCAGCAGGGCGTCGCCCACGAGACGGGTCTTGAGGGGGTCGCTCCTCCCCCAGTCCGCGGCCGAGTTGACGAGAACTCTCTCCGGACCGTAGGCGCGCAGGATCGCGACCATGCGCTCCTCGTCCATCTTGGTGTCGGGATAGACGGAGAAGCCCAGCCAGCAGCCGCTGTCCTTGGCTTCCTTGACGGTCGTCTCGTTGAGGTGGTCGACCAGGACACGGTCCGGGGGCAGTGCGGACTCCCGGACGGCGTCCAAGGTGCGGCGCAGGCCGGTGAGCTTGTCGCGGTGGGGGGTGTGCACCAGCGCGGGCAGCCCGTGGTCGGCGGCGAGCTGGAGCTGGGTGGTCAGGGCGGTGTCCTCGGCGGGGGTCATGGAGTCGTAGCCGATCTCGCCCACGGCCACGACCTGGTCCTTGACGAGGTACCGGGGCAGTTCGTCCAGGACGGGGACGCAGCGGGGGTCGTTGGCCTCCTTGGGGTTGAGGGCGAGTGCGCAGTGGTGGGCGATGCCGTACTGGGCGGCGCGGAAGGGCTCCCAGCCGAGCAGTGAGTCGAAGTAGTCGAGGAAGGAGGC
The DNA here is from genome assembly GCF_012273515.2 of Streptomyces sp. RPA4-2. Classification (NCBI taxonomy): domain Bacteria; kingdom Bacillati; phylum Actinomycetota; class Actinomycetes; order Kitasatosporales; family Streptomycetaceae; genus Streptomyces; species Streptomyces sp. RPA4-2. Next base: position 7,332,725 of record NZ_CP050975.2, on the reverse strand, counting down.
GGCCGAGGTGCGTGGCTGGCCGAGCCAGAAGGCGGGCTCGACGACGGCGCGGACGCCCGCGGCGCGCATGGCCTCGTAGTCGTCGGTGGTCCGTGACGTCATGTGGATGTGGGGGTCGAAGATGCGCATCAGGACTCCTTGCCGGATCGGCCGTGGGTGCCGGTGGGGGTGTCGGCGGGCTCGGTCAGCGCCAGTACGCGCCGGAGGTCCTCGGGGACGGGACGGCCCGCGGCGGTGCGTTCCTCGGCGTGGTCGCCGAGCATCCGGGCGAGTTCGGCGTCCGCGCGGGCGCGCTCGGCGAGGCCTGCCACGGCGTCGACGGGGACACCGGTGAAAAGGCACTTGAGGACGGCGTGCCGCCAGTTGTGGGCGTCCAGGTGGCGGGCCGCGTACGGGCCGAGGGCGGCGGCGACGAGCCGGGTGTCGTTGGTGCGCAGTGCGTCCTCGACGAGGGGCAGCGCGTCGGGGCCTGGCACGAGGTGGGGCAGGGCGTGCAGGACGGCGCGGCGTTCGGCGGCGGTGCCCTGGCGGTAGACGCGGGCGAGCGCCTGGGGGTCGGCGCGGGCGGCGTGCAGGAGGAGGACGCGGGCGCCGTCGGCGTTCTCGTGGCCGCAGCGCTTACCTGCCTCCGCGATCCGCAGCTCCCAGACGGAGATCGGCCCGTGGGTCCCGGGATGGTCGGCGGCTTCGGTGAGAGCTCGGTCGAGCCAGGCTCGGGCGGGGGCGTCGAGGCGGGAGTCGAGCCGGGCCCGCAGGGACGCGAGGGCGGGTGCGGTGGTGGCGGTGGTGGCGGTGGTGGGTGGAGCGGCAGGAGGTGGAGCGGCGGTGGGCGGGGTGCCGCCGTGGAGTGCGCGCGGGTGGTGGTTCACGGGGTGCTCCCTTCGGCGCTGTCGGGGATCGCCCGGGCCGCGCGGTGGAGGAACGGGAGGGACTCTTCGGCGAAGTGGGGGCCCGCGTGGGAGTGGCGGGGCAGTTCGACGACGGTCAGTGCTTGGTAGCCGGTGGCGGCCAGGGCTTCGAGGACGGGCGGGAAGTCGATCTCCCCGTCCCCGAGCGGGAGGTGTTCGTGGACGCCGCGGCGCATGTCCTCGATCTGGACGTGCCGCAGCCAGGGCGCGGCGGCACGTACGCAGTCGGCGGGGGAAAGGGGTTCCAGGCACTGGCAGTGACCGATGTCGAGGGTGAGGCCGAGGGCCGGCGGGTCGCCGAGGATGTGGCGCAGGCGGTGGAAGTCGTCGAGGGTGGCGAGCAGATGGCCGGGTTCGGGTTCGACGGCGAGCGGGACGCCGGCGCGGGTGGCCGCGTCCAGCACCGGCGCCAGTGCCTCGGCGAGCCGCTTCCAGGCGGTGTCCTCGTCGGTACCGGCCGGGGGTACGCCGCTGAAGCAGTGCACGGCGTGCGCGCCGAGGTCGGCGGCGGTCCGCACGGCGCGGTGCAGCAGGCCGGCGCGGCGCGCCCGGTCCGCCGGGTCCGGGTCGAGGAGGGACGGTCCGTGCTTGCGGCGCGGGTCGAGGACGTAGCGGGCACCGGTCTCCACGGTGACGCCGAGACCGAGAGCGTCCAGCCTGCGGGCCAACCGCCGGGTCCGGGCGGCGAGATCCGGGGCCATCGGGTCGAGGTGCATGTGATCGAGCGTCAAACCGACGCCGTCGTAGCCGAGGTCCGCGAGCAGGGCGAGGGCGTCGTCGAGGCGGAGGTCGGCCAGCCCGTTGGTGCCGTAGCCGAAGCGCAGGGGGCTGGGGGTCGTGGGGTGCGGCGCGGGGTCCGCGGGACGGGGTGCGGGGTCCCCAGAGCCGGGTGCGGGACCCCCAGGACCGGATGCGGGACCCCCAGGACCGGGTGCGGGGCTCGCGGAGCACGGCGAGGAGTTCGCGGAGCGCGGCGCGGGGCTCATGTGACGCTCACCTTCTTCGCGAACCTGCGGGCCGCGGGGGCCAGTGCGGCGGTGAGGAGCGCGGAGGTGAGGGCGCCCGAGCGGGCCGCGAGGGCGGCCTGGAGCGGGATCATGGCGCGGATGCCGCCGCCGACGGCTCGTTGGGTGAGCGGGGGCGAGGGGTTGAGAGCGGCGTGCAGGAGGGGGCGGGCGGAGGTGGCGGCGTAGGCGGCCGTGAAGGCCGCGCGCAGGACGTGCGCGGCGCTCCGAGGAGCGCGGGCGGAGGTAGGTCCGCGCGTCAACGCCCAGGACAGCGAACCCGTCGCGGCGAGCGCGGCCAGCGGTACGACCGGTGATCCGCCCCGGGTCTCGCCTCGGGAGACCGCGGTCACCGCCAGGGTGTGGACGGCCAGCGCGGCGGCGGAGGGCAGGGCGGGTCGGACGCCGCCGCCCGTCGCCGCCGCGCCGAGGAGCAGGTCAAGACCCCGGGCGGCGGCCATCGCCGCCGGCCCCGCGAAAGTTCGCTTGAGCACGAGGTCGTACGCCCACACGGTGGCCGCGAGGGGTACCGCGACGGCGAGGGCGCCACGGCCCGCGCGGACGGCGAGGGCCAGACCGGCCGCGGTCAGGGTGCCCGCCGCCGCGAGGGCCGCGGTCGGCCGGACACGGCCGGACGGCAGCGGGCGGTGCGGGCGCTCGGCGGCGTCCTCGGCCCGGTCGGCCCAGTCGTTGAGGGCCATGCCCGCCTCGTACAGGCACAGCGAGCAGCCGACGGCGAGCAGCGTGCGCGGTCCGGGGCGGCGACCGGCGGCAGCGGCTCCGGCGAGGGCGTCGCCGGGGACGGTGAACAGGGCGGGCAGCCGGAGCAGTTCGGCCCAGGCGAGCAGCCGCGGACCGGCACCACGCGGCACGGAACCGGTCGTTCCCGCGTCCGGGCGAGGGTGCGTCACCGCTCCTCCCGGGACCCGTGCGACGGCCGTCCGGGCTGCGGGTTCCGTCGTCCCGGCTGCTGGGCGCGGCGTTCGGGGTGCGGCTCCGGGCGTTCCGGACGTGGTGTCCGGAGCCGGACCGCGAACCGCGCGAGCTCGGCGTACTGTTCGCCGAGCGCCGCGGGCCCCTCGCCCAGCGGGTCCTTGAAGTAGAAGCCGAGGCCGTCGAGCGGCCCCGACAGGCCCGCCTCGTGGGCGCGGGACACCAGGCGTGCGAGGTCGAGGACGAGGGGCGCCGCCAGTGCGGAGTCGCAGCCCTGCCAGGTGGTCTGGAGGATCATCCGGGTACCGAGGAAGCCGTCGAAGGCGATGTGGTCCCAGGCGGTCTTCCAGTCGCCGAGCGCCGGCACGTCGTCGATGTGCACCTCGCCCTGCGGGGCCGTGCCCAGCGTGTCCGCGAGCACCCGTTCCTTGCCGGCGTTCTTGGCGGCCGCGGCGGCGGGGTCGGCGAGGGAGGCCCCGTCACCGCCGCCGAGCAGGTTGGTGCCCGACCAGGCGCGGACCTCCAGCGCGCGTTGCGCGAACATCGGGCCGAGCACCGACCGCAGGAGGGTCTGGCCCGTCTTGCCGTCCCGGCCGGCGTACGGCAGGCCGCCGGTCCGTGCCGCCGGGGCCAGCGCGGGGTGGTGGAGGCCGGTCGACGGGGTGAAGTTCACGTACGGGCAGCCGGCCTTGAGGGCCGCCGCCGCGTACAGGGAGCTCGGGGGCAGCGTGGTGCCGGTGGGAGCGGGCTCGGTGGGAGCGGGCTCGGTGGAGGCCACGTTCACCACGACCGCCCGGGTCAGGCCCCGTCGCCGTAAGAAGTCCCGCAGGTCGGCGGCGAAGCCGTCGACCAGCTCCGCGGTGTCCTGGGTGCCGCCGGGGACCGGGCCGCCCGGCCGGATCTCCCGGTCGGCGGCCTCCAGTTCGGCCGCGACCGCCGCCGGCAGGCCGTGCGGGAGGACGCCCCCCGCCACGAGGGCCTCCGCGCGCTTGGGCAGCGGGCAGTCCACGGTGTCGTGGCCGCCGAAGACGAGCGAGGACAGCGGAGGCAGGCCGCACCCGGCGAAGAGGGGTGTCTCGGTGACCATGCCGGTCGGAGGGTGCAGGCCGGCGGTGACGGCCGCGCAGCCCGCGACGACGGTGGTGGCGACGGAACCGCGCGCTCCGATCAGCCACACACCCACCCGGGGTTCGGAAGAGGACGCGGACATGGGCAGCCTCCTGGTCGTACGTCCGCCACAGAGGAGAGACGGAGGAGAGGGAAGAGGTCAGGGGGATGTCAGGGACGTCAGGGACGTCAGGGTGAAGCTGGGTGCGGGAGGTGAAGAGGCGCCGGAGGCGGGTGAGGTGCGGACGAGACGGCGGGCGGGGGTCCGGCGTCCCCCGCCCGCCGCCGCTCAGTCGCCCGGAGGCGCCGTGTTTGCCACGGACTTCGCGGGCAGTTCCTTGATCCGTACGTTGCGGAAGGACACCTGGTCGTCGGCTCCGTGGTTCTGGATGCCGATGTGCCCGTCGCGCAGGCTCCGTGCCGGATCGGTGTTGGTGAAATCGTTGATCCGCACACCGTTGAGCCGGACGCGGAGGTGTTCGCCCTCCACCCGGATCTCGTACGTGTTCCACTCCCCCGGCGGATTCAGCGCGCGGTCGCGCTTCCTGAGGTCGGCGGACTGGAATCCGTACACGGCCCCCGTGGTGCGGTCGGGGGTGTCGGTCGCGTCGATCTGGACCTCATGGCCGTGGTCGACGGCCGACCAGGGGTCGTCGGAGGCGGGGAAGCCCACGAAGACGCCGGAGTTGTCGTCCCCGGCCGCCTTCCAGTCCAGCTTCAGCGAGTAGGAGCCGAACGCGGCCCCTGCGTACCAGAGCATTCCCAGGCCGCCGGACGACGTGAGTGTGCCGTCCGGTGACAGTGAGAACGCGCCCGGTCCCGCCTGTCGCCAGTCGGTCAGCGAGGCGGCGGTGCCGTCGAAGAGCGGCCGGTAGCCGTTCTCGGGGCGGCAATCGGCCCGGGCGGCCCCCGTCGCGTACCGGATGCCGCCCAGCAGGTGCCGGCGGAAGGCCGGGTCCGCGTAGGACTCCTTGGTGTGACCGCCCCCGGTGTAGAAGGCGCGGCCGCCCCGGTACTCCTGGCACCAGGCGATCGGATGGTCGCCGCTCATCGTGCCGCCGGAGTACGTGGACTCGTCGAGGGAGGCCAGGACGTGCACCCGTTCCCGGGGATCGGAGCGGTAGTTGTACCACTCGTCCGTACGCTCCCAGGTTCCCGGAAGTCCCGAGGTCGCCGGGTGTCCGGTGTCCTCGACGTCGACCGTCGCGGGCTGGATCGCGGGATGCGACTGGAAGTAGGCGCCCACGAGACCGCCGTAGAAGGCCCAGTCGTACTCGGTGTCGGCGGCCGCGTGGACGCCCGCGTAACCACCTCCCCGCTCGATGTACCGCTCGAACGCGCCCTGTTGGGTGTCGTCGAGGACGTCACCGGTGGTCGAGAGGAACACCACGGCGTCGTACCGCGCGAGGTTGCGTGCGGTGAAGGCGCCCGCGTCCTCGGTGGCGTCGACCGTGAAACCGCCCTCGGTCCCCAACTCCCGTACGGCCGCGATCCCTTCGGGAATCGCGTCGTGTCTGAAGCCCGCTGTCTTCGAGAACACCAGCACCCGGCTCCCGCCGGGACCGGCCGCGCCCTTCGACGCGGCCGGTCCCGCCACACATCCGAGGAGCAGGGCGGCAGCGGCACCCGTGGTCAGTATTCGTGCCGTTGTGCGCATGACCGTCGCTCCTCCTGTCAGCCCGTGGTGAAGGTGAAGTCGTCCACGTCGTAGAGCGCGCCCGCGCCTCCCCTGAAGACGAGGTAGAGCGTCGTGGTGCCGCGCGGAGCACGTGAGATGTCCGCACTGACGTCCTGGAAGGTGTCCCAGCCGCCGGTCACCGGCACCGTCGCCCTGCCCAGCACGCGGCCGGTCGGGGAGCCCGCGCGGACCTCGAGGGTGCCGCCCGCGCCGGCCGACGAGACGCGAGCCGTGATCTTCTTGGCGTCGGCCAGGACGTACGGGGTGAAGGAGATCCAGTCGCCGTCGTCGATGTCGCCGACGGTCTTCCCGCCGTGTGCGGTGGCCTTCGACTGAACGGTGATGCCGGAGGCGTCGCCGTGGTGTTCGGCCTGGCGGTGCCTGGGCTGGAGCACATTGCGGTCGTGGGTGGTCAGCGCGGCCTGGCCGCCGCCTCCGCCGTCGGTGTACTCGGCGTCGAGGACCCCGAAGATGTTGGCGTCCTCGTCGTGGCCGCCGTCGGCGCTGGTCTGCAGGGTGCCGGAGCAGCCGTTCGCCGAGGTGAGCGGGTGGCCGTGGCTGTCGTGGCCGAGGACGAAGGTGACCTTCACCTTGGCGCAGTCGATCGCCCGGCCGTCCTCCGGGTCGGTGACCCTCACCTTGAACGGCACGGGGTCACCGAAGCTGAACAGCTGCCCGTCACCGGGCAGTTCGACGGTCACTTTGGGCGCGGTGTTGCCGACCACGATCTGCACGCTGGCGCCGCCGGTGCGCCCGGTGCTGTCCTTGGCGGTCACCGTCGCGGTGTAGGTCCCGTTCCTCTTGTACTTGTGCGACGGGTCGGCCGCCGTCGATGTGCCGCCGTCGCCGAAGTCCCAGCTGTAGGTGAGGGCGTCGCCGTCCGCGTCGGTCGAACCGGCCGAGGAGAAGCGGACCTTGAGCGACGCCTGCCCCGAGGTGCGGTCCGCCGCGGCCTGGGCGACGGGCGAGTGGCCATCGGTGGCGTTCTCGATGCGGTAGAGGCCGGAGTTCTCATCGCCGCCGAACCAGGCGGTGCCGTAGTCGAGGACGTAGAGCGCTCCGTCCGGGCCGAACGCCATGTCCATCACCTGGGTGCCCGTCCACGGGACCGAGTTGACGGACCGCACGGTGCCGTCGGTGTCGGCGTCGATCCGCTTGATCCAGCGGCGGCCGAACTCTCCGGCGAAGAAGTTCCCGTCGTAGGCCTGCGGGAACTTCACCGGCGAGTCGAGCGAGGCGTCGTAGTGGTAGACCGGGCCGCCCATCGGGGACTCGGAGCCGTCGCCGAACTCCGGGACGGACGCGCCGTCGTACGGGATCCAGGCGGGCTGGGCCGGGGGCAGATCGGTGAGACCGGTGTTGTGGGGGGAGGTGTTCTTGGGGGCGGCGCAGTCGAAGGCCGCGCCGGAGGTCCTGGTCGCGAAGTCGTAGTCCACGTAGGCGTCGTTCCTGCCGGTGCAGTACGGCCAGCCGAAGTTGCCGGCGGCGGTGACACGGGCGAACTCGACCTGGCCGCCGGGGCCGCGCGCCGGATCGGCCGCGCCCGCGTCCGGGCCGTAGTCACCGACGTAGACGACGCCGGTCTGCTTGTCGACGCTGAAGCGGAACGGGTTGCGGAAGCCCATCGCGTAGATCTCGGGGCGGGCCTTGTCCGTACCGGGTGCGAAGAGGTTGCCGTCGGGGATGGAGTACGTGCCGTCGGCGTTCACCTTGATGCGCAGGATCTTGCCGCGCAGGTCGTTGGTGTTACCGGCCGAACGCTGGGCGTCGAACGCCGGGTTGCGGTCGGCGCGCTCGTCGATGGGTGTGAAGCCGTCGGACTGGAAGGGGTTGGAGTCGTCGCCGGTGGAGAGGTAGAGGTTCCCCGCCGCGTCGAAGTCGATGTCGCCGCCGACGTGGCAGCAGATGCCCCGGGAGGTCTTGACGTCGAGGATCTGCTTCTCGCTGGCGTTGTCGAGCGTGCCGTCGGTCTTCAGGACGAAGCGGGAGAGCCGGTTGACCCCGTCGAACGGGGTGAAGTCGGCGGCCGTCCCGGTCTCGGGGGCGTCGCCCGCCGGGGTATTCAGCGGTGGCGCGTAGTAGAGGTAGACGAACCGGTTGGACGCGAAGCCGGGGTCGACGCCGACGCCCTGGAGGCCCTCCTCGTCGTGGGTGTAGACGTCGAGCTTGCCGGCGAGTCTGGTGTTGCCCGCGGCGTCGGTGAGGCGGAGTTCGCCGTCGCGCGAGGTGTGCAGGACCGAGCGGTCGGGGAGCACGGCGAGCGACATGGGCTCGCCGACCTCCGGTTCGCCCTTGGCGAGGGTGACCTGCTGGAAGTCCTCGGCGGCCGCCTCGCCCGGACCGGCGACGGCTGCGCCGGCCGCGGGGGCGGTGAGGGTGAGGGACGCGGCTGCCAGCAGCGCGCCGCTCAGCAGGGCGAGTGCCCCGCGGAGCCTCGGGCGTCCTAAGTGACTTGTGCGGCTCTTGTTCCGGTCGTTCGGGTGCACGAAATGCCTCCATGAAGGGGCTGGTCGTACGGGCGGGTGCGGTACGCCGGGGTGCGCCGTCACCCCGGAAGCATGTGAACGGTGTGCTGCGGCCTGGTGCCGCGGCGGCCGGCGTTCAACCGTGGAGGCGAACGCCGGCCGTGGCACTAGTCGTTGCCGCCGAACGCCGCGTCGAAAGAGGCCGACGGCGGCTCGAAGTCGTACGTCTTGAGGCGGGTCAGGGCCTCGGGTGCGCCCTGGAGCCGGTCCATTCCGGCGTCCTCCCACTCGACCGAGACGGGACCCTTGTAGTCGATGGAGCGCAGCATGCGGAAGACGTCCTCCCAGGGCACGTCGCCATGGCCCGCGGAGACGAAGTCCCAGCCGCGCCGCGGGTCACCCCAGGGCAGGTGCGATCCGAGGCGGCCGTTGCGTCCGTCGAGCCGTTTGCGGGCTTCCTTGCAGTCGACGTGGTAGATGCGGTCGCGGAAGTCGTAGAGGAAGCCGACCGGGTCGAGGTCCTGCCACACGAAGTGCGAGGGGTCGAAGTTCAGCCCGAACGCAGGCCGGTGGCCGACCGCTTTCAGGGCCTCGTGGGTGGTCCAGTAGTCGTAGGCGATCTCGCTGGGGTGGACCTCGTGCGCGAACCGCACGCCCTGCGCGTCGAAGACGTCCAGGATCGGGTTCCAGCGTGTCGCGAAGTCCTCGTAGCCGCGGGCGATCATCGACTCGGGTGCGGGCGGGAACATGGCGACCAGGTGCCAGATGGCCGAGCCGGTGAAGCCGATGACGGTGTCGACCCCGAGGGCCGCGGCGGCGCGCGCGGTGTCGGCGATCTCGGCGGCGGCCCGCTGCCGTACGCCCTCGGGTTCGCCGTCGCCCCAGATGCGGGCGGGCAGGATGGCCCGGTGGCGTTCGTCGATGATGGCGTCGCAGACGGCCTGGCCGACCAGGTGGTTGGAGATCGCCCAGCACTTGAGGCCGTACTTGTCGAGGAGTGCGTGCCGGGACTCGACGTAGGCGGGGTCCGCGAGCGCCTTGTCGACCTCGAAGTGGTCGCCCCAGCAAGCGAGTTCGAGTCCGTCGTAGCCGAAGTCGCGGGCGAGCCGGCAGACCTCCTCGAGCGGCAGGTCGGCCCACTGGCCGGTGAAGAGCGTGAAGGTGCGCGGCATGGCTAGAGGTCTCCTCGAACCGCTGGGGAGGTGGCTGTCACGGGTGTGGCGGCCACGGGGGTGTAGACGGAGTTCTTCTCGGCGCTCTCCTCGACCGCCGCGAGTACCCGCTGTACCTGCAGGCCGTCGGCGAAGGACGGCACGGGCCGCCGGGCCGCCGCTACGGCCTGCACCAGGTCGTGGGCCTGGTGGGTGAAGGTGTGTTCGTAGCCGAGGCCGTGGCCCGGTGGCCACCAGGCCTCCAGATAGGGGTGGTCGGGTTCGGTGACGAGGATGCGGCGGAAGCCCGCGTGGGTGCCGGGCTCGGTGTGGTCGTGATACGAGAGTTCGTTGAGCCGCTCCAGGTCGAAGGCCAACGAGCCGCGCTCGCCGTTGAGTTCGATGCGCAGGGCGTTCTTGCGCCCGGTGGCGAACCGGGACGCCTCGAAGGAGGCGAGGGCCCCGGAGGCGAAGCGGCCGGTGAAGAGGGCGGCGTCGTCGACGGTCACGGTGCCGAGGCCGGTCGCGTCCGGCACGGCGGACAGACCGCTCGACGCGGCCGCGGGGAGCGGCCGCTGCCGCACGAAGGTCTCGGTCAGCGCGGAGACCCCGACGACCGGTTCGCCCGCCAGGTACTGGGCGAGGTCGACGATGTGCGCCCCGAGGTCGCCGAGCGCGCCCGATCCCGCGCGTTCCCTGCGCAGTCGCCAGGTGAGCGGGAACTCCGGGTCCACCAGCCAGTCCTGAAGGTAGGTCACCCGTACGTGCCGCAGGGTGCCCAGCCGCCCTTCGGCGACCATGGTCCGGGCCAGCGAGGTCGCGGGCAGCCGGCGGTAGTTGAAGCCCACCATGGCCACCTGGCCGCGGGCGGCGGCGGCCTCGGCGGCCTCCGCCATCGCCTCCGCCTCCTCGACCGTGTTGGCGAGCGGCTTCTCGCACAGCACGTGCTTGCCGGCGGCCAGGGCGGCGAGCGCGATCTCGGCGTGGCTGTCGCCGGGGGTGCAGATGTCGACGAGGTCGACGTCGTCCCGGGCGATCAGCGCACGCCAGTCGGTCTCGGCCGCCGCCCAGCCGTGCCGGTCGGCCATGGCGCGGACGGCTTCCGCGTCACGGCCGCAGACGGCGGCGAGGACCGGGCGGCGCGGCAGGTCGAAGACGCGGCCCACGGTGCGCCAGCCCTGGGAGTGGGCGGCGCCCATGAACGCGTACCCGACCATGCCCACGCCAAGCACCGGCTTGTCCGCCTCCCGCACCCCGGACCCCCGTACCGGGGTGCTTCCTGCCGACGTCTCCCGCACCGCGATCTCCGCCGGTGCCGCCTCCCTCACGGCCGCCGCCTCCCGCACGGCGGCGTCCCCCGCGGGTGCCGCCGCCCCGGTCTCATCCACTCGTGCCGCCTCCGCCCCGGCCGGCTCGCCCTGGTGCGGCTGTCCCATACGGATGTCCTCCTCGTCGTCGTGAGTCGTCGTGAGTCGTCGTGAGTCGTCGTGACGCTGTGGCGGCTGTGGGCGTGGCGGATCACTTGAAGCCGGTGGACATGTACTGGCCGACGTTGTCCTTGTCGACGACGGCGGAGTAGAGCGTGATCGAGGCCGGGATCTCGAACTCGGCGAGGCCGCCCACCCCCTTGCCCTGACCGAGGGCGCGGGCCAGGTCGATCGCGGACGCCGCCATGGTCGGCGGATACAGGACGGTGGCCTTCAGGACACTGTTGCCGGCCTCGATGGCCTGGAAGGCGGAGAGCGCGCCCGCGCCGCCCACCATCAGGAAGTCGTCACGGCCGGCCTGCTCGATCGCGCGCAGCGCGCCCACGCCCTGGTCGTCGTCGTGGTTCCACAGGGCGTCGAACTTCGGCTGGGCCTGGAGGAGCTGGGACATCTTGGCCTGACCGGACTCGACGGTGAACTCGGCGGCCTGGCGGGCCACCTTCTTGATGTTCGGGTAGTTCTTCAGAGCCGCGTCGAAGCCCTCGGTGCGCTGTTTGGTCAGCTCCAGGTTGTCGAGACCGGCCAGCTCGATGACCCGGGCGCCCTGCTTGTCCTTGAGCTGCTCGCCGATGTAGCGACCGGCGCTGAGGCCCATGCCGTAGTTGTCACCGCCGATCCAGCAGCGGTACGCCTGCGGGGAGTTGAAGATCCGGTCGAGGTTGACGACGGGGATTCCGGCGCGCATCGCCTTCAGTCCGACCTGCGTGAGCGCCTTGCCGTCGGCGGGCAGCACCACCAGCACGTCGACCTTCTTGTTGATCAGTGTCTCGATCTGGCCGATCTGCGCCGCGGTGTCGTTGGAGCCCTCGGTGATCTCCAGGGTGACGTCCGAGTACTTCTTCGCGCGGCTCTTGGCGTTGTCGTTGATCGCGTTGAGCCAGCCGTGGTCGGCCTGCGGGCCCGCGAAGCCGATGGTGACGTGCTTGCCGGGCTTGTCGTCGGCGGCCGGCCGGTCGTTCGAGGCCGGCTTCTCGTCCTTGGTGTCGTTGGAGGTGCAGCCGGTCAGGAGGGCGCCGGCCGAGACGGCGGCGGTCCCGAGGAGCATTCCTCGGCGGCTGGTGACGTGCGTGGGTGCTGGCATGGCGGTGAACCCTTCCCGTGTCAGGTCGTGCTTGCGGTGCGCCGCTGGACCAGGACCGCGGCGACGATGATCGCGCCCTTGGCGATCTGCTGGACGTCGCTCTGCAGGTTGTTCAGCGCGAAGATGTTGGTGATCGTGGTGAAGATCAGTACGCCGAGCACGGAGCCGGTGATGGTGCCGCGGCCCCCGCTGAGCAGCGTGCCGCCGATGATCGCGGCCGCGATGGCGTCGAGTTCGTACAGGTTGCCGTTGGTGTTCTGGCCCGAGCCGGACAGGATGACCAGCAGGAAGGCCGCTATGCCGCAGCACAGTCCGGAGAGCAGGTAGAGATACAGCCGCTGTCGTCGTACGTCGATGCCGGCGAGCCGGGCCGCCTCCGCGTTGCCGCCCACGGCGACCGTGCGGCGGCCGAAGGTGGTGCGGTTGAGGATCAGCCAGCCGATGACCGTGACGACGGCGAAGACCAGTACCAGCGGGGGAACGCCCAGCACGTACGCGTCGCGTTCGCCGAGCTTCAGGACCCCGTCCACGCTGACGATCTGGGTCCTGCCGTCGGTGATCTGGAGCGCGAGGCCGCGGGCCGAGGCGAGCATGGCGAGCGTCGCGATGAACGGCACCATGCCGCCGTACGCGATGAGCAGGCCGTTGACCAGGCCACAGCCCACACCGACCAGCACCGCGGTGAAGAGGATGCCCGCGAAGCCGTACTCCTGGGTGGCGACCGTGGTCGCCCACACCGAGGAGAGCGCGACGATGGCGCCGACCGACAGGTCGATGCCGCCTGAGGTGATCACGAAGGTCATGCCGACGGTGACCACGCCGATCACCGACGCCTGGGTGAGGACGAGTTGGAGGTTGCGGGTGTCGAGGAACTCGTCGGGCTTGGTGATGCCGCCGATCACGATCAGGGCGACGAGCACGCCGAGGAGCGAGAGGGTGCGCACGTCGGCGCGGGCACCGAGCGTGCGCCAGGCGGGGAGTTCGCCCATCGGTGGCACCTTGCCGGTGCTGCCCCGGGGCGGGGACACGGGCTGCGTCATGATGCCGGACTTCCTTCCATGACGAGGTCGAGGACACGGTGTTCGTCGAGCTCCCGGGCGGGGGCGGTGTGCACGACCCGGCCCTCGCGCAGCACCAGCACACGGTCGGCGAGTCCCAGCACCTCGGGCACTTCGCTCGACACCAGCAGGACGGCCAGGCCCTCCTCGGCGAGGCGGCGGATGACCGCGTACAGCTCGGCGCGGGCGCCGACGTCGACACCTCGGGTCGGCTCGTCCAGCAGCAGTACCCGGCAGCCGCGCAGCAGCCAGCGCGCCAGGACCGCCTTCTGCTGGTTGCCGCCGGACAGTGTGCGGACCGGAACCGACGGGCTGTCCGGGCGCAGCGACAGTTCACGGGTCGCCGCCCGCGCCGCTCCCCGTTCCGCGCCCCGGTCGATCCAGCCCCCGCGGGCGAAGCGGGACATGGAGGACACGGAGACGTTGCGGGTGACGGACTCCAGCATCAGCAGGGCCTGTGCCTTGCGCTCCTCGGGGGCGAGTCCGAGTCCGGCGCGGACGGCGGCGCGGACGCTGCCGGGCCGCAACGGCCGTCCGTCCATGTGGACCTGGCCGGCGGTCGGTCTGCGCGCGCCGTAGATCGTCTCCAGGATCTCGGAGCGTCCGGAGCCGACGAGCCCGGCCAGGCCGACGATCTCGCCGGGGCGCAGATCGAGGTCCAGCGGGGCGAACTCCCCCGCGCGGGCCAGCCCACGGACCCGCAGGACGGGCTCGGCGGTGGACTCCCGGGTGGGCCGGTCGGGGAAGACGTACTCCACGTTGCGCCCCGTCATCAGCGCGACGATCTCGCGGGTCGGGGTGGACTTCGCGGGGAGTCCGCCGGCGACCGCCCGCCCGTCCTTGAGGACGGTCACGCGGTCGCCGATGCGGCGGATCTCCTCCAGCCGGTGCGAGATGTAGACGACGGCGACGCCGTCCGCGGTGAGGCCCGTGACGATGCGGAAGAGGTTGTCGACCTCGTCGGGGTCGAGGGCCGCGGACGGCTCGTCCATGACGATGAGGCGCACCTCGTGGGACAGCGCCCGTGCCATGGAGACGATCTGCCGCTGGGCGGCGGAGAGTTCACCGACGAGCCTGGCCGGATCGATCTCGGGGTGTCCGAGCCGTTCGAGGAGTGCGGCCGTCGACGCGCGCGCCGCCTTTCCCCGTACGACGAAGCCTGCCGAGGTGGGTTCGTGTCCGAGGTGGACGTTCTCGGCCACCGACAGCCCCTCCACCAGGTCGAGTTCCTGGTAGATGGTGGCGATGCCGAGGCGCATGGCCGCGATCGGCGAGCGGAGGGCGACGGGTGCGCCGCGCCAGCCGATCGTCCCGTCGTCGGGCTGGTGCGCGCCGGCCAGAACCTTGATGAGGGTGGACTTCCCGGCTCCGTTCTGGCCGAGCAGACAGTGGACCTCGCCGGCCTGTACATCCAGGTCGACGCCGTCGAGGGCGCGGACGCCGGGGAACGACTTGGTGATGCCGGACATGGTGAGCAGCGGTGGTTCTGGTGCCATGACGGTTCCCCTTGGCGGGCGTGCGGGCCGGTTTCAGGGCAGGGCGGAGCAGCGCGGAGAGCAGGACTTGGCTGGGGAGAGCAGAACAGAGCGGAGCAGCGACGGCGGAACACGTGGCACGGATGCGGGTACAGCTACGGCTACGGCTACGGCTACGGGTGGGGGTACGGCTACGGGTGGGGGTACGGCTGCGGGTGCGGTTACGCGGGCGAGAAGAGGTGATCGCTGATGAGCCGTGCCGCGCCGATGACTCCGGCGGCAGGGCCCAACTCCCCGAGGACGATGGGCAGGTTGCCTGTCGCGAGCGGGAGCGACTGACGGTAGACCTGGGTGCGGATCGCGGCGAGCAGGGTGTGGCCGAGGCCCGTCACCCCGCCGCCGATCACCACCAGGCCCGGATTGAAGAAGCTGACGAGAGCGGCGAGGACCTGGCCGGTGCGGTTGCCGCCCTCACGGATCAGGTCGAGGGCGGTGGCGTCGCCGGCCGCGGCCGCGGCGGCGACGTCGACGGCGGTGAGAGCGCCCGCCGCGTCCAGCCGGGCGGCGAGTTCCGCCGAGAGTCCCTGCTGAGCGGCGTCCGTGGCGTCCCGGGCGAGTGCGGCACCGCTGAAGTGGGCCTCCAGGCAGCCGCGGTTCCCGCAGGCGCACGGGCGCCCGTCCGGCACCGCCTGGATGTGCCCGATGTCGCCGGCGCTGCCCGTCGTCCCGCGGTAGACCTCTCCGCCGACGACGATGCCGCAGCCGATACCGGTACCGATCTTGACGCAGAGGAAGTCGCCCACGGAGCGTGCGACGCCCGCGTGCTGCTCCCCCATCGCCATCAGGTTCACGTCGTTGTCGACCATGACGGGGCAGCCGAGATCCTGGCTGAGCGCCTCGCGGACCGGGAAGCCGTCCCAGCCCGGCATGATCGGCGGTGCGACCGGGACGCCCTCGGGGAAGCGGACCGGACCCGGGACGCCGATCCCGGCGCCGTCGAATCCCTCCGCGAGCCCGGAGGACCTCAGCTTGGCCGCCATGGCGAGCACCTGCTCGAACACCGCGACCGGGCCCTCACGGACGTCCATGGGCTGGTTGAGGTGCCCGAGCACTTCCAGTTCGGCGTTGGTGACCGCGACGTCGATCGAGGTCGCCCCGATGTCGACGCCGAGGAAGCGCAGCGCCGGGGCGAGCCGGATGTTGTGGGAGCGGCGGCCACCGCGGGATGCGGCGAGTCCGTCGGCGACGACGAGCCCGGTCTCCAGGAGCCGTTCCACCTCGACGGCCAGTTTCGACCGGGAGAGGTCGACCTGGTCACCGAGTTGGGCACGGGAGTTGGGACCGCCGTCTCGCAACAGGCGCAGCAGCCGCGCCTGGTGCGCGTTCGCGGGTCGAGCCGTCATACGTCTCACGAGCCCCTCCCCGCCTCGATCGGCCTGTGTCCAACGGGATTTGGCCACATCGCCGTGGCTTGCTTTCGAGGGGAACGTAGCAGTGGCTGCCGGGTGTGGGAAGAAGTCGCGCAGAGATTGCCGTCAACTTTCGCCACTGAGAGGACAAAGAGCGGGACGTGCGGGACCAGGGCGTGTTGCGAAAGTCCCGTCTGCTTCGCGACGCCTGGCACGCCCCAGGCGCTGGTCCCGGTGGGCGTCGGCGTTCAGAACCGGTGTGAGGGGTCCGGCTACTTCTCGCGCTCGTGGTACGTCTTGCGCGTGTGCTCGGTGTGTTCGCGCATGACCTGGGTGGCGCGGGGCTCGTCGCGGTCGGCGATGGCCGCGATGAGGTCGCGGTGCTCGATCCAGGACTGTCCGCCGCGCTGCCGGGCGACCGGCGTGTAGTACCAGCGCACCCGGCGGTCGACCTGGGCGGCCAGTTCGGCGAGGACCGCGTTCCCGGCCAGCTCCATGACCTTCGCGTGGAAGCGGGCGTTGATCGCGACCGCGCCGTCCACGTCGTCGGCGGCGACCGCACGCTCCCCCTCGGCGCACAGCTCCTCCAGGGCGGTGATGCCGGCGGAGCCCGTGTTGGCGGCGGCGAGCCGCGCGGCCTCCGCCTCCAGGAGCGTACGGACCGTGAGGAGCTGGTCGGCCTCCTCCTCCGTCGGCTCGTGCACGAACGCGCCCTGGGCGGGCCGCAGATCGACCCACCCCTCCGTGTTCAGCCGCTGCAACGCCTCGCGTACGGGCTGCCGGGAGACGCCGAGGTGTCCGGCGAGTTCGCTCTCGACCAGGTGCTGGCCGGGCTGGAGGGCGCGTGTCGTGATGAGTTCGAGCAGTGCCTCGTAGACACGGTCACGCAGCGGGCCGGGCCGCTCCAGCCTGGGCACCGCCCCCTGCGGCAGTCCTGTCGACAACATCGCGGTCCCCCTCCTGGGCAGCGGTGGCACAGCGGCCGGAACGTCCCCTTCTCGGAGACATCTCCTTCTCGGAGACATGTCCCGCTCGGAGACACGCCCCGCTCGGAGACATCTCCGCCTCGGAGGAGATTCCGTCGCCGGAACGTGTCCGTCGCCGGACGCCGCGGTCACCGGTGAGCCAGATTCTTCGGAAAGCCAGTATCAATTGTCTTTCGTCTACAGTCTACGGCGCACAAAAGCCAGGGGTCGGTGCGGTCGAGCGCGTCACATCGGTCCCGCGCCGCAGGTCACGGGGTTCAGGGACAGCGGACGACCTGGCCCGCGTAGGACAGGTTGCCGCCGAAGCCGAAGAGGAGCACGGGGTCGCCCGTGCCGATCTCACCGCGTTCGACGAGCTTCGAGAAGGCGAGCGGGATGCTGGCGGCGGAGGTGTTCCCGGAGTCCACGACATCGCGCGCGACCACCGCGTTCACGGCGCCGATCTTCTGCGCGAGGGGTTCGATGATGCGCAGGTTCGCCTGGTGAAGGACGACTCCGGCGAGTTCCTCGGGCGTGAGGCCGGCCCGCTCGCAGGCCTGCCGGGCGATCGCCGGGAGCCGGGTCGTCGCCCAGCGGTAGACGCTCTGGCCCTCCTGCGCGAAGCGCGCCGGGGTGCCCTCGATGCGTACGGCGTGCCCCATCTCGGGCACCGAGCCCCACAGCACCGGCCCGATCCCCGGCTCGTCGCCCGGCGCCGCGGCCTCGACCACGGCGGCTCCCGCGCCGTCCCCGACCAGGACGCAGGTCGTGCGGTCGGTCCAGTCCGTCACATCCGACATCTTGTCCGCGCCGATGACCAGGGCCCGGGTCGCCGCCCCCGCGCGCACGGCGTGGTCGGCCGTGGCGAGCGCGTGGGTGAAGCCCGCGCAGACCACGTTGACGTCCATCGCCGCGGGAGACGGGATGCCCAGGCGGTGCGCGACCCGGGCGGCCATGTTCGGGGAGCGGTCGACGGCCGTCGAGGTGGCGACCAGCACGAGGTCGATGTCGGCGGGGGCCAGTCCGGCGGCGGCGAGCGCCTTGGCGGCGGCGTGCCCGGCCAGCTCGTCGACGGGTTCGTCGGGTCCGGCGATGTGGCGCGTACGGATGCCCACCCGGCTCATGATCCACTCGTCACTGGTGTCGACCAGGCCCGCCAGGTCCTCGTTGGTGAGAACCTTGGCGGGCTGGTAGTGGCCGACGGCCGCGATGCGTGAGCCGTTCATGGGGGGTCTCCCTCGTTGCCTTGGGTAGCGAGATCCTCCAGTCTGATCAGTGACCCATGGGTACGACGTCAGGTGATGCCACAGGAAAGCGACGCCAGGCTTGTCGGCTTCTGTCAGACCCTCGGACGCGCGAGCACGGTCCGCACAGACGCCCGGGTCTCACGCCGTGAACAGCTGTTTGACCTTGAGAACGAGCTCGTAGAGGCCGTAACAGAGCGGTGCGCCCACCCAGAGCCAGGAGAAGGCGATCAGGGGACGCCGGTCAGGCGGACTGCTGGGACTGGACGGAGTCGTCATCGGCTGCCTCCCTCGGTGCGGGGATGTGGTGGCGGACGTGGACCGGGCGGATCAGCTCGTTGGCGACGAAGCCGACGACCAGCAGCCCGATCATGATCAGGAACGAGGTGTCGTAGAGCGCGGCGCCGTGCTTGCCCGCGTCCTTCTGCCGGTCCGCTATCCAGTTGACGATCAGCGGGCCGAGGACACCGGCCGTGGACCAGGCGGTGAGCAGCCGGCCGTGGATCGCTCCGACCTGGTAGGTGCCGAAGAGGTCCTTGAGGTACGCGGGGACGGTCGCGAAGCCACCCCCGTAGAAGGAGAGGATCACCAGCGCGCAGATGATGAACAGGGGCTTGGAGGAGTCCCCGAACTGCGAGATCAGCAGGTACATCAGCGCGCCCACGCCGAGGTAGACGCGGTAGATGTTCTTGCGCCCGATCAGGTCGGACGTGGAGGACCAGCCGATCCGGCCCGCCATGTTCGCGGCGGAGAGCAGCGCCACGAAGCCCGCGGCGGCCGACACCGACACCGGGGTGGAGGTGTCCGCGAAGAAGTCGGTGATCATGGGGGCGGCCTTCTCCAGGATGCCGATGCCCGCGGTCACGTTCATGCACAGCACGAGCCACAGGCACCAGAACTGCGGGGTGCGCACGGCGTTCTTCGCCGAGACCTGTACCCCGTCGAGGGGACCGGGGCGGGCCTCGACCGGCTTCTCGCTGCGCGGCACCCGCACCAGCAGCACGCCGAGTGTCATGAAGACGGCGTACGACAGCCCGTGCACGAGGAAGGCGAGGGCGATGCCGGAGGAGTCGGAGCCGAAGGACTTCAGCATCTGCGCGGACCACGGCGAGGCGATCAGCGCGCCGCCGCCGAAGCCCATGATCGCGATGCCGGTGGCCATGCCCGGCCGTTCCGGGAACCACTTGATCAGGGTCGAGACGGGTGAGATGTAGCCGATGCCCAGGCCGATCCCACCGACGAAGCCGTAACCGAACACGATCAGCCAGTACTGCTCGGTGGCGGCGCCGAGCGAGGCGATCAGGAAGCCGGTGGAGAAGCAGACCAGGGCTACGGTCATCGCCCAGCGCGGTCCGTTGCGCTCCACCAGGGTGCCGCCGAACGCGGCGGACAGCCCGAGCATGACGATGGCGAGCTGGAAGGGCAGCGCGCTCTGGGTGCCGCTGAGGCCGAGCGCGGATTCGAGCGGTGGCTTGAAGACGCTCCAGGCGTACGCCTGGCCGATGGAGAGGTGGACCGACAGGGCGGCGGGCGGGACGAGCCAGCGGCTCCAGCCGGGTGGCGCGACAGGGGGACTCATGATCCCGGACGATAGGAAGCGGTTGTCCGGTTGGGAAGCCGTCCGGCATCAACTCGTCGACCGTATGCGGTGAACGGTATCCATCGTGCGACGAACGGTCGTTCGGGAGCGCGCGGCGGCCGGAACCGGACCATCAGGGCGCCCGGGGTGCGGGCCGTACGGCCGTCACGACGGGCCACGCTCCTCGGTCACGCTCATGTCCTGGGTGCCGACGACGGAGAGCAGCCGGAGCGCGTCGTGGGAGGAGCTGCCGCGTTCGGCGGTGAGGCAGACGAGGAACTGGTCGCGTTGGGGAACGGCGAGGGTGTCGCAGTTGAGCTGCAGCGTGCCGACCAAGGGGTGGTGCATGGTCTTTCGGTGATGGGCGCCGCTTTCGACGTGATGGTGGTCCCACAACTCGGCGAACTCGGCGCTGTGCTCGCGCAGTGTGGTGACCATGGTGGCGATCCGCGGGTCGTCGGGGTAACGGCCCGCGGCGGCGCGCAACTGGCCGACCGCCAGCCTGCCGAACTCCTCCGCACCGGTCATGCCGTAGTGCCGGCCGGCGGGATCGGGGTGGAGGAAATGGCGGTGGATGAGATTGCGCCGGGCCGGGGGCACGGCGGAGAAGTCCTCGAAGAGCGCGGTGGCCAGCGGGTTCCAAGCGATGACGTCGTAGCGGGCGTTGACGACCAGCGCCGCGATCTCGGTCATGTGCTCCAGCAGGTTCAGAACCGTCTCCGGCACGTCCGAGCGCGGCCCGGCCGGCGGCTCCGGGGCGACGCCGGCGAGTGCGAAGAGGTGGACGCGTTCGTCCGTGCCGAGGCGCAGGGCGCGGGCCAGTTCGCTCAGGACCCGTCGGGAGGGGCTGGACCCGCGAGCCTGTTCCAGGCGCGCGTAGTACTCGACGGAGATGTGCGCGAGCCGGGCCACCTCCTCGCGGCGCAGCCCGGGTGTGCGTCGGGACGTGCCGGCCGGCAGGCCGACGTGCTGGGGTTGCAGCCGCTCCCGCATGCTGCGCAGGAAGTCGGCCAGCTCGGTGCGGTCCATGTCACCCAGTATTGCCTTCGCCGCGGACGGTGCCAGGTACACACTGGGCGTGGATGATCCGGACGTCGGCGACCGCGCGGGCCGCGTCCGCTCCGCCGCGCGCCCCGGGGAGGGCCCGCACACCGGCGCGCTTCGCGAGCACGAGCGCGGCGGCGTGGCCGGTCACGGCATCGGCGTGAGCACGGTTGGTGTCAGCCCGCGGTGAGGGCGTCCTTGTGGGCGGTCAGCCAGTCCCGGAAGCTCCGCAGTCCGGGGTGCAGGTCGCGGACGAGCCTCAGGTCGCGGGCGCCGGTGAAGGCGTCGGCCGCCTCGGTGTAGTACTGGAACATGTTGCCTATCTCCGCGGCGGCGGGAATGCCCAGTGCGCGGAACCGGTCGTGGGTGAGCGGCCGGTAGGCCACCGGCTCGCCGTACAGCTCGGCGAACGCCGCGGCCAGCTGCTTGCCCGTCAGATGCTCACCGGCGATGGCGACCGTCTCCCCGACGAACTCCTCGCCCCGGGCGAAGATCCCCAGTGCGACCGCGCCGATGTCCTCGACGGCGATCCCGGCCAGCGCGCTGTCGCCCATCGGCAGACTCAGTACCAGGTGGCCGGAGTCGTCGCGGCTGGGGGCGAAGCCCTGCAGGAACGCCTCCCAGTAGAAGGTGGTGCGCAGCAACGTCGTCGGCACGCCGAGGTCGACGAAGAACCGGTCCGCCTCGGCCTTGGCGTCGAAGTGCGGGACGGTGTAGGACCCTTCGAGTACGGGCACCCGTGTGTCGGTGACCGGGAGGTGGGCGCGGGTGTCCTCCAGCGTCGACCAGATGACATGCCGCAGTCCGGCGTCCTTCGCGGCCCGCGCCGCGTTGTCGGCCTGGGCCAGCTCCGTCTCCGCTGACATGCCCTCCCAGTAGTTCGTCACCACGTACGCGCCGTACGCGCCGTCGAACGCCTGGCGCACGCTCGCCCTGTCGCCGAGGTCGGCCTCGACCACCTCGGCGCCGAGTTCGGCCAGTGCGCGCGCCTTGTCCGACCCCGCGCCGCGGGTGATCGCGCGGACCGTGAACGGTCCGTCCTGTTCGGCCAGGATGGCGCGCGCCAGTCCGCCGCCCTGGGCACCTGTCGCCCCGACCACCGCGATGATCTTCTTCTCGGACACTTTCGATCACTCCGAATCGTGTGGATGCGGCGGGAGCTTCCGCCCCGCCAGGGCTCGATTCTCGCGAGGCCCCCAGGGCCCCAACCAGGCACGGATTGGGCGAGGTTCATCGCCGGCCTGTCGGTGCGCGGCGCACGGCGGGCATGGTGCCGGCACCGTCCACGGGCACCTGGCCGACGGCCGGGGGCGGCCTCGGCATGCCGGTCGACAGTGGGGCGGCAGAGGCAGGTTCACCCGGGTTGCCCGACAGAACCGATGGGGTCGCGGCGCGTCACCGTCCCAGTGAGCCGAGGCGTGCCGACTCGTCGTCCGAGAGGCGCAGGTTCCCCGCAGCCATGTTCTGTTCGAGGTGGTCCGGGTCGCCGGTGCCCGGGATCGCCAGCACGTGCGGCCCCTGCCGCAGGGTCCAGGCCAGCCGGATCTGCGCGACGGACACCTCGTGCGCGCGGGCGACGGCGTACACCGTCTCGCTGTCACGGGCGGCCGGACCCGCCTCGCGTCCGGAACCGGCGATCGCGAAGAACGGGACGAAGGCGACGCCGAGTTCACCGCAGTGCCGCAGGAGGGACCTGTCCTCGCTCGGCGCACCGATCCCGTAGGGGTTCTGCACGCACACGACCGGAGCGATGGCCCGGGCCTCGGCCAGTTGCCGGGACGTGACGTGGGAGACACCGAGGTGGCGGATCATTCCGGCCTCGCGCAGTTCGGCCAGCGCGCCGAAGTGCTCGCCGATCGAGCCGTCGCGCCGGCTCGGCGGTACGCGCAGGTTCACCACGTCCAGGTGGTCGCGGCCGAGTTGGCGCAGGTTCTCCTCGACCTGGCCGCGCAACTGCGCCGGCGTGGCCCACCACCAGGCGCCCGAGGGATCGCGGGCCGGCCAGACCTTGGTGGCGATGACCAGGTCCTCCGGGTACGGCGCCAGCGCCCGGTTGATCAGCTCGTTGGCGGAGCGCGTCGCCGAGAAGTAGAACGCGGCGGTGTCGATGTGGTTCACACCGAGCTCGACCGCCCGCCGGAGCACGCCGATCGACCGCTCGCGGTCGCGCGGCACGCCGCCGTCGAAGGGCGCGGTCCCGGTCAGGCGCATCGCGCCGAACCCGACACGGTTGACGGTGAGGTCACCGAGTCGCCACGTACGCGTGGATGCGGGGGCGTTCGTTCGTGCGCTCATGACATGGATCTCCTCCTGCGGGGCCGGACATTCGGAACCGCCGTGGTCGGCGCAGGCCGTTCGGCCCGGTCGGCGGGGCTGCCACCGCCTTCGCAGCGGGTCGGCCCGTGGCGGCACTTGCCGCCGGTGCGGGCCGGTCCCGGGCATGAAAAAAGCCTTCCGGCGGATCGCGGTCCGCGCCGAGAAGGCTTTGGTGACGGCCGGAATTCTAGCGGGACGTCCGGGACTTCCACCAGCGGGGCATCGGAGCGGGGCCGCTGTCCACGAGGTCACGGCCGCTCCGGGTGCTGCGCGAAGCCTTGCCGCCCCAAGTTCCATACTGTAGACAATATTTCGTCGACAGAGTTCGGCAGTTCCTCGGTACCCTCGACCGAACGGAGCGAGCCACAGTGAAAGTCGCCGTTCTCGGCGCCGGTGCGATCGGCGCCTATGTCGGGGCCGCGCTGCACCGCGCAGGCGCCGATGTGCATCTCATCGCCCGTGGACCGCATCTGGCGGCCATGAGGCGGCACGGAGTCCAGGTACACAGCCCGCGCGGCGACTTCACCGCGCGCGCCCACGCCACCGACGACCCGGCCGAGGTCGGGCCCGTCGACTACGTCTTCCTCGGTCTGAAAGCCAACTCGTACGCGGCGTGCGGGCCGCTGATCGAGCCCCTGCTGCACCGGGACACGGCGGTGATCGCCGCGCAGAACGGCATCCCCTGGTGGTACTTCCACCGGCACGGCGGCCCGCACGACGGCCACCGTGTGCAGAGCGTGGACCCCGGCGGCGCGGTCAGCGCGGTGCTCGCGCCCGAACGGGCCGTCGGATGCGTGGTGTACGCGGCGACGGAACTGGAAGGACCCGGAGTCGTCCGCCACCTGGAGGGCACCCGGTTCTCCATCGGCGAGCCCGACCGCTCGCTCTCCGCCCGCTGCCGGACGTTCAGCGAGGCCATGCGGGCGGGCGGGCTCAAGTGCCCCGTCGAGCCGGACCTGCGCAACGACATCTGGCTCAAGCTGCTCGGCAACATCTCCTTCAACCCCATCAGCGCGCTCTCCCGGGCGACCATGCGGCAGATGTGCCTGCACGGCGGGACCCGCGAGGTCATCGAGATCATGATGGCGGAGACCCTCGCCGTCGCCGAGGCCCTCGGCTGCGAGGTCGGCGTCTCCATCGAACGCCGGCTGGCCGGCGCCGAACGCGTCGGCGACCACCGCACCTCCACCCTGCAGGACCTGGAACGCGGCAAGCCGCTCGAACTCGACGTGCTGCTCGCGGCCGTCGTGGAACTGGCGGAGATCACCGCGGTCCCGGTCCCCACCCTCCGTACCGTGCACGCCCTTTCGGATCTGCTCGCATCGAGGACCGCCGCATGAGGAAGAAACGCGACCCGAGGATCTACACACGGCTCACGCATCCGCTGGTGCGGGACAGCCGCGACGAACCCTTCCGGCAGGCCGGCTGGGACGAGGCCCTGAGCCGCGCGGCCGCGGGGCTGCGAGCCGCGCGCGGCGCGTTCGGCCTGTTCTCCTGCGCCCGCGCGACCAACGAGATGAACTACGTGGCCCAGAAGTTCGCGCGGGTCGTCATGGGCACCAACAACGTCGACTCCTGCAACCGCACCTGTCACGCCCCGAGCGTCGCCGGTCTCTCGGCCGCCTTCGGCTCGGGCGGCGGGACCTCCTCGTACGCGGAGGTCGAGGAGACCGACCTCGTGGTGATGTGGGGCTCCAACGCCCGCTTCGCGCACCCCATCTTCTTCCAGCACGTGCTGAAGGGGATCAGGAACGGCGCCCGGATGTACGCGGTCGACCCGCGCCGCACGTCGACGGCCGAGTGGGCGGAGGGCTGGCTCGGTCTGAACGTCGGCACCGACATCCCGATGGCGCACGCGATCGGCCGCGAGATCATCCACGCGGGCCTCGCCAACCACGCCTTCGTCCGACGGGCGACCAGCGGGTTCGAGCAGTACGAGCGGCTCGTCGAACCCTGGACGCTGTCCCTCGCGGAGAAGGTCACGGGCGTACCGGCCTCCGCGATCAGGGAGTTGGCCCACGCGTACGCCCGCGCCGAACGCGTCCAGCTGTGCTGGACACTCGGCATCACCGAGCACCACAACGGCACCGACAACGTCCGCGCGTTGATCAACCTGTCCCTGCTGACGGGTCACGTGGGCCGCCACGGCTCCGGGCTGCAACCGTTGCGCGGCCAGAACAACGTCCAGGGCGGTGGCGACATGGGCGCCATCCCCAACCGGCTCCCCGGCTTCCAGGACATCCTCGACCCCGACGCGCGGACGAAGTTCGAGTCCGCCTGGGACACCGTCATCGAGCCGCACTACGGGCTGAACCTGACGGAGATGTTCGAGGCGATGGAGGAGGGCACTCTCAAGGCGGTCTACTGCATCGGCGAGAACCCGGCGCAGTCGGAGGCCGACAGCGAGCAGGCCGTCCGCCGGCTTCGCGCCCTCGACTTCCTCGTCGTCCAGGACATCTTCCTCACCAGGACGGCCGAACTCGCCGACGTGGTGCTGCCCGCGACCGCCGGGTGGGCGGAGACCGAGGGCACCACCACCAACAGCGAACGGCGCGTCCAGCGGGTGCGCGCGGCGGTGACCCCGCCCGGCGAGGCCCGGGAGGACATCGACATCCTCCGCGACCTCGCCGCGCGCCTCGGACACGAGTGGAGGTACGCCGACTCCGAGGCCGTCTGGAACGAACTGCGCTCGCTCTCCCCGGACCACTACGGGATGACGTACGCACGCCTGGAGGAGGAGCAGGGCATCCAGTGGCCCTGCCCGGACCCCACCCGTCTCGAACCGACCTATCTGCACGGCCGGTTGTGGGCAGACGACCCCGCCATGCGCGGCCGGCGCGCGCCCTTCGGGCTCGTCCGGCACGACCCTCCGGTGGACCTGACGGACGAGACCTACCCGATCCGGCTCACCACCGGGCGGCGGCTCGACTCCTACAACACCGGTGTGCAGAGCGGCGGTTTCGCTTCCCCGCTGCGGCGCGGCGAGTACGTCGAGCTGTGTCCGGAGGACGCGGAGCGCTACGGGGTCGTGGTGGGCGAGGAGGTCAGGGTCTCCTCACGCCGGGGCTCCGTCCTGGCACCCGTGTGGGTCGACACCGCGCTGCGCCCCGGGCTGGCGTTCATGACGATGCACTTTCCCGACGACGTGGACACCAACCGGCTGACGATCGAGGCGAACTGTCCGATCGCCGGGACGGCGGAGTTCAAGGCGTCGGCGATCCGGATCGACAAGCTGCCGGTCGCGACCGTGAGGAGCTGAGGCGGGACATGGATCTGCACTTCGGTGACAGCAAGCCGACGGACGAGGAGCGGGCGGCCGTCGACGCGCTGCTCGGTCCTCCGGAGTCCTCGTGGGAGGGCGCCGACCGGTCCGACGCCGACCTCAGGTGGGCGCGCGGTGGCCGCGAGGCCCGCGCGCGCCGGGACCTGCTGCTGCCGGGGCTGCACGCCGTCAACGACCGGGTCGGCTGGATCAGCGAGGGCGCGCTCGGTTATCTGTGCCGCCGGCTGACCGTACCGCCGGCGGAGGCGTACGGTGTCGCGACCTTCTACGCGATGTTCTCGCTGAAGCCGCGCCCGGCGACCGTGCTCCACGTCTGCACGGACCTGGCGTGCATGGCGGCGGGGGCCCAGCAGCTGTGCGAGGGGGTCGAGTCCCGGCTCGGCCCCGGCAGCGGGGTGACCGTGCAGCGCGGCCCCTGCCTCGGCCTGTGCGAGCGGGCCCCGGCCGCGCTCGCGGTCAGGGCGGGCGATCCGGTGCGGACGGCCGTGGCGGCGCCCGCCACCGTCGAGCGGGCCGTGCTGACGGCGAGCGCGCCCGGCTCGGCGGCCGAGGAACCGCCCGCGGAGAGGGCCCTCCCACAGGCCGGCGACCCCTCCCTCATACTGCTGGGCCGCGTCGGCGTGGCCGACCCCGCCGACCTGGACGACTACCGGGCGCACGGCGGGTACACCGCGCTGCGGCGGGCCTTCGCGCTCGGCCCCGCCGGGGTCATCCGCGAGGTCACCGACGCGGGCCTGGTCGGGCGGGGCGGGGCCGCCTTCCCCACCGGCCGCAAATGGCGGGCCACGGCGTCCGCGCCCGACACACCCCACTATCTCGTGTGCAACGCCGACGAGTCCGAGCCGGGCACCTTCAAGGACCGGGTGGTCATGGAGGGCGACCCGTACGCGCTCGTCGAGGCGATGACGGTCGCGGCCTACGCGGTCGGCGCACACCGGGGCTATCTGTATCTGCGGGGCGAGTACCCGCGCGCCCTGCGCCGCATGGAGCACGCCATCGGCCAGGCACGTGCGCGGGGGCTGCTCGGTGACGACGTCCTCGGGCAGGGGTACGCCTTCGACATCGAGATCCGGCGTGGCGCGGGCGCGTACATCTGCGGCGAGGAGACCGCCCTGTTCAACTCGATCGAGGGCCACCGGGGCGAGCCGCGTTCCAAGCCGCCCTTCCCCGTGGAGAAGGGCCTGTTCGGCAGGCCCACCGCCGAGAACAACGTCGAGACGCTCGTGAACGTCCTGCCGGTCCTCACCATGGGCGCCGAGGCGTACGCGGCGATCGGCACCCCAGGCTCCACCGGCCCGAAGCTGTACTGCGTGTCGGGGAGCGTGGAGCGGCCCGGCGTCTACGAACTGCCCTTCGGGGCGACGCTGGGAGAGCTGCTTGAGCTGGCGGGCGTACGGGAGGGTCTGCGGGCGGTGCTGCTCGGCGGCGCGGCGGGCGGCTTCGTACGGCCCGACGAACTGGACGTCCCGCTCACCTTCGAGGGCACCCGGGAGGCGGGCACGACCCTCGGCTCGGGCGTGGTCATGGCCTTCGACGACTCGGTCCCCCTCCCGCGCCTGCTGCTGCGGATCGCCGCGTTCTTCCGTGACGAGTCGTGCGGGCAGTGCGTGCCCTGCCGGGTCGGGACCGTGCGCCAGGAGGAGGCGCTGCACCGGATCGCCGAGCGCACCGGCGCGGCCGCGGGGGACGACATCGCCCTGTTGAGAGAGGTCGGCCGCGCGATGCGGGACGCCTCGATCTGCGGTCTGGGACAGACCGCGTGGAACGCCGTGGAATCCGCGATCGACCGTCTGGGGGCGTACGAATGACCGCGATACCGCTCGGGACTCCCCGCCGGCTGCTCGAGTTCACCCTTGACGGTGAACCGGTGCGCGCGCCGGAGGGATCGACGATCCTCGACGCCTGCCGTTCCGCGGGCAAGGACGTCCCCACCCTGTGCCAGGGCGACACGCTGACCCCGAAGAACGCCTGCCGGCTCTGTGTCGTCGAGGTCGAGGGCGCCCGCACCCTCGCTCCGGCCTGCTCGCGCGGGGCGGAGGAGGGCATGCGGGTGCGGACGGACACCGAGCGCGTCCGCCACAGCCGCCGGATCGTCCTCGAACTGCTCGCCTCCTCGGTGGACCTCTCGACCACTCCCGGGGTGGCGGGGTGGATCGAGGAGTACGGGGCCGAGCCGGACCGGTACGGCCCCGACGCCGCCCGCGTCGAGGAGGAACCCCGGATCGACAACACCCTGTACGTGCGCGACTACGCCAAGTGCGTCCTCTGCTACAAGTGCGTGGACGCCTGTGGCGACCAGTGGCAGAACACCTTCGCGATCTCGGTCTCCGGACGCGGCTTCGACGCCCGGATCGCCGTGGAGCACGACGCCCCGCTGACCGACTCGGCGTGCGTGTACTGCGGGAACTGCATCGAGGTGTGCCCGACGGGCGCGCTCTCCTTCAGGTCGGAGTTCGACATGCGGGAGGCGGGTACGTGGGACGAGTCGGCGCAGACCGCGACGACCACGGTGTGCGCCTACTGCGGTGTGGGCTGCAACCTCACGCTGCACGTGCAGGACAATGAGATCGTCAAGGTCACCTCTCCGCACGACAACCCGGTGACCCACGGCAATCTCTGCATCAAGGGCCGCTTCGGCTACCAGCACGTACAGAACCGGGACTGATCAGGACATGGGACGAGTCACGGAACGACGCAAGGTGATCCGCATCCGGGACGGGGCCGAGAGCACCCGCCCCGACACACTGGTCGCCGAGGAACCCCTGGAGATCCGCCTCAACGGCAAGGCGATCGCCATCACCATGCGCACCCCGGGCGACGACTTCGCGCTCGCGGCGGGCTTCCTGGTCAGCGAGGGGGTCCTCGGCCGGGCGGACGAGCTGCAGAGCATCGTCTACTGCGCGGGAGCGACGGCGGACGGCTCGAACACGTACAACGTCGTGGACGTACGGACGGCGCCCGGCGTCGTCATGCCCGACATCACCCTCGAACGCAACGTCTACACGACGTCGTCCTGCGGTCTGTGCGGCAAGGCGAGCCTGGACGCGGTCCGCACGACGGCGCGCTGGACCATCGACGACGGTGACGACGCTCCCCCGGTCCGGCTGGAGCCCGCACTCCTCGCCGTCCTCCCCGACCGGCTGCGTACGGCGCAGCGGGTCTTCGACCGGACCGGGGGTCTGCACGCCGCGGCGCTGTTCACCGAGGACGGCGAGCTCCTCGACGTACGCGAGGACGTGGGCCGGCACAACGCGGTCGACAAGCTGGTCGGGCGCGCCCTGCAGGACGGCAGGCTCCCGCTCTCCCGGACCGTCCTGCTGGTGTCGGGGCGGGCCTCCTTCGAGCTGGCGCAGAAGGCGGTCATGGCGGGCATCCCGGTGCTCGCGGCGGTCTCGGCCCCGTCGTCCCTGGCCGTGGACCTCGCCGCGGAGTCGGGCCTGACCCTGGTCGGTTTCCTGCGCGGCGCCTCCATGAACGTGTACGCGGGCGAGCACCGTATCGCCCTGCGGGCCGCGGCCGCCCAGGGCTGACCGGCTCCCCGCGACACGGCGGCGGGGCCCCGACCGGCGGGGAGCGCCCCCTGCGCCGAAGGGGTCCCGCTGTGTCCTGTCCGGGCCCGGTCCGCCCCGGCGGGTGCCGGCCGGTGCGCGGGCCCCAGGACCCCTTCGGCTCACTCACCCGGCGCTGAAGCGCACCTGCCCGACGGTGACGACCGTGCCCAGCCGGGGGAAGTCGAGGCGGACGGAGGCCTCGTGCTCGGCGGCGGTGAGGGCGGCCATCGCGTCCTCGGCGAAGACCAGGTCGTAGCCGAGGTCTCCGGCGGCGCGGGCGGTGGACTCGACCCCGAGGTTGGTGGCGATTCCGCCGAACACCAGCGTGGAGATGCCGCGTTCCCGCAAACGGTCGTCGAGACCGGTGCCCTGGAATCCGCCGATGGACCGCTTGACGATCTCCAGGTCGCCCTGCGCGGAGAGTCCGGCGACCAGGCCGCTGCCGGGCGGCTGCTCGGCCGCCCCGGGCCGCTCGACCCGGACCAGGACGACGAGCGCGCCCGCCTTGCGGAAGGCGGTCGCCAGCTCCTCGGCGGCGGAGAGGACTGCGGTGCCGTCGCGGGGTTCCACGGGCAGCCCGACGATACGGTCCATCAGATCCACGAGCACCAGGGCGGTGCGCGCGGGATCGAGGGCGAGGCGGGGTGCGGTTCGGGGTGCGGTCATGACGGAACGTTAGCCGTCCTTAGCCGTCCGTACCGGAAATCCGGATCAACAAACCCATGAACTGATCCCGTTCGGCCGTCAGGCGCGGGGTCCGCGAGTCGCCGCTCGCCGCGCGCGGCCGGTTCGTCGTCCGCGACCCGGACGGCGGGAGCGTCCCGTACGGCGCGCGGTGGGCGAACCGCGCGGCGCGGGCCCCGCACGGCGCGAGCCCCGCAAAATCTGGCGTGAACACGACCGGTGCATGCTCCTTGTGGGGTGCTTGAGGGCCCAAGTAGCGTCTGTGGCCCGCACGTCGGACGTCGGATGTCGGATGTCCGACCTCCGGAACACCCAGGTCGCCCAGACGCATGAAGGGCAGGTCGCACCATGCCGTCAAGCCTCCGCGCACGTCTGAGATCCACCGCGGCAGCCGTTCTCACGGCCGCCCTCACCGCCGCCGCGCTGATCGCACTGCCCAGCCCGGCCGGAGCCCAACAGCGCGCCGTGCCGGGCGAGTTCGAGCAACAGGTGCTCTTCAAGGCCGCCCAGGATCCCGGCTACGCGTGCTTCCGCATCCCGGCCGTCGTACGGACCCCGCGGGGCACCCTGCTGGCGTTCGCCGAGGGCCGCGTCCACGACTGCGGCGACGCGGGCGACATCGACATCGTCGTCAAACGGTCGACGGACGGCGGCCGCAGCTGGGGCCCGCTCCAGGTCGTGAACGAGGGCGCGGGCGACACGCACGGCAACCCCGCGCCCGTCGTGGACCGCGAGACCGGCCGCGTGGTGCTGGCGGAGACGTACAACACGGGCCGCACGGACGGCCGCGGTTGCGACGTCCCCTGCGACCGCACCCCGCATCTGCAGTACAGCGACGACGACGGTCTCAGCTGGTCCCGGCCTCGGGACCTGAGCGACGAGATCCTCCCGCCGAACTGGAACTCCTGGTACGCCACCGGCCCCGTGCACGGTATCCAGCTGACCCGCGGCCGGCACCCCGGACGCCTCGTCTTCGGCGTCAACACCGAGACCTGGGACGGCAGCCGGGTCACCGCCAACAACGCCGCCCTCATCACCAGCGACGACGGCGGCGACCACTGGAGGATCGGCGCGACGGACTCGTGGCCGATCGCCGACGACGGTACCTTCCGCCAGAAGCCGTCCGAGCTGACGCTCACCCAGCGCGCCGACGGTGCCGTCCTGGTCAGCGGACGCGAGCAGGACGGCACCGATCTCGGCCACCGCACCCAGACCGTCAGCCGTGACGGCGGCGACAGCTTCACCGCCCCCTTCCGCGACCTCCCGGACCTCTACGCACCCCAGGTCCAGGGCTCCGTCCTGCGCCTGGACGACCGGATCCTGCTGGCCTGCCCCGGCGATCCCGACCGGCGCAGGACGATGATGATCCGTTCCTCCTACGACGGCGGCCGCACCTGGGACAGCGTGGACCGCGGCACGGTCGTCACCACGGACTGGTCCGGCTACTCGGATCTGACCCGGATCGGCGGTGACACCGTGGGCCTGCTGTACGAGGGCGGCGCGGTCGACGCGCGCGACGAGATCCGCTTCGCCCGCTTCACCGAGGACTGGCTCACGCCGCGCCGCGGACCGGACCCGACGACGGCCGACCTCGCCCCGCACACCGCACGGGCCGCGGTGCTGGGCGGCGCCCACGAGACGGCCGGCGTCCTGGGCGGCGCCCTGGGGTTCGACGGCGCCGACGACGCCGTACGACTGCCGTACCAGGACCGCCTCACGCTCGGCACCAAGGACTTCACGGCGTCCCTGTGGTTCCGCTACACGGCCACCACCGGGGAGCAGCCGCTGTTGTGGATGGGCGGAATCGGCACGACCCAGCCGCAGGTGTGGATGCGCGCCGAGCCCGCGTCCGACCGGATCACCGCGCTGATCACCACCCGTGACGGCGCGACGGCCCCGGCCACCGCGTCCGTACGACTCCCGGGCGCCCGCAACGACGGCCAGTGGCACCATCTCGTGCTGCGCCGGGACCAGGGCGCCGGACTGCTCACGCTCTTCGTCGACGGTACGTCGCTGAGCACACCGGACGTGCCCGGATCGGTCAGCCGCAACTCGCCGTTCGGGGTGCATGTGGGGCAACGGATGGACAGCCGGGCCTACTTCACCGGAGCGATCGACGAGGTCCGGGTCTACGACCGGGCGTTGAGCGACGCGGAGCTGTCCGCCGCACCGGACCGGAAGGTGACCCGGGACACCGTCCTGTATCTGCCGATGGACCACGTGGGCGGCGGCCGCTGACGTCCCGTCCGTGCCCGACGGCGCACACGTACGACGACGGCGGTGGCCCGGGGCCGGCTTCGGTGTGCCGCTCGCCGCCCTCCCCCACGACGACGGGGAGGGCGGCGACGCGTGCCCGGCCGTGCGCGCCCGCCCCGGCGGCGCGGGGGGATCTCAGTCGGAACGCCGCGCCGTACCGACCGCGGTTCGTGAGCCCGCGCCCGGGTTCCGATCCGTGGCCAGCCGTCCCGTCCGGGTGTCCCCGGCGGCCTCGATCGCCTCGGGATCGCGGGCACGGCGCTTCGCGATCACCGCGCACACCATGAGCTGCATCTGGTGGAAGAGCATCAGCGGCAGCACGGCGAGCGAGGCGTGCGCGCCGAACAGCACGCTGGCCATGGGGAGCCCGGACGCGAGGGACTTCTTCGACCCGGCGAACTGGATCGCGATCCGGTCGCCCCGGCCGAAGCCCAGCGCCTTCCCGCCGTACCAGGTCAGCGCCAGCATCACCGCGAGCAGCAGGGCCTCGACGAGCAGCAGTCCGGCCAGCCGGACCGCGCTGACCTGGTGCCAGATGCCCTGCACCATGCCCTCGCTGAACGCGGTGTAGACGACCAGCAGGATCGAGCCGCGGTCGACGTACCCGAGGACCCTCTTGTTCCGGGTGATGAACCCGCCGATCCAGCGCCGCAGCAGTTGCCCGGCGAGGAACGGCACCAGCAGTTGCAGCACGATCTTGACCAGCGAGTCCGCGGAGAACCCGCCGCCGCTGCTGCCGAGCAGGACCGCCGCGAGCAGCGGGGTGACGACGATGCCCGCGAGCGAGGAGAAGGAGCCGGCGCAGATCGCGGCGGGCACGTTGCCGCGGGCGATGGAGGTGAAGGCGATCGACGACTGGATCGTCGAGGGGACGAGCGTCAGGAAGAGCAGGCCGGTGTAGAGGTTGTGCGTCAGGAACACCGGTTCGAGTCCGCGCGCGGCGAGACCGAGCAGCGGGAAGACGACGAAGGTACAGGCCAGCACCGTGACGTGGAGCCGCCAGTGCTTGAGCCCGTCCATCGCCTCCCGGGTGGAGAGCCGGGCGCCGTACAGGAAGAAGAGGAAGGCGATCGCCGCCGTGGACGCGCCCGAGGCGACATCGGCGCCCGCGCCGCGCGCCGGAAGGAGGGCCGCGAGGCCCACCGTCCCGAGCAACAGCAGGATGTAGGGGTCGATCGGCATCCAACTCGGCCACTGCAGGCGTTTCACGGTGCTCCACTGCTCGCTTGTCGTAGATCGTCCGCCGAGGCGGGTCGTGCCCTCTCCATCGTCCTCCTCGCTTCCGTGATCGGGAATCCGTCATACCGTTCTGACTGACATCACGATCCGCGATAACCTGTGAGGGTGTACGACCCGTCCCAGCTGCGTACCTTCCTCGCGGTGGCCCAAACCCTGAGCTTCACGCAGGCCGCCCGGCGGCTGGGGCTGCGCCAGTCGACGGTCAGCCAGCACGTGCGCCGGCTGGAGGACGCCGCCGGACGGCAGCTGTTCTCGCGCGACACGCACTCCGTGGAGCTCACGGTGGACGGCGAGGCGATGCTGGGCTTCGCGCGCCGCATCCTGGAGGTGCACGAACAGGCGACCGCGTTCTTCACGGGCACCCGGCTGCGCGGCCGCCTCCGCTTCGGCGCCTCGGAGGACTTCGTGCTGACCCGGCTGCCGGAGATCCTGGAGGGTTTCCGGTACGACCACCCCGAAGTGGACCTGGAGCTGACGGTCGAGTTGTCCGGCACGCTGCACGAGCAGCTCGCGGCGGGCAGACTCGACCTGGTGCTGGCCAAGCGGCGGCCCGAGGACCCGCGCGGCGAGCTGGTCCGGCACGACCGCCTGGTCTGGATCGGCGCGGAACGCCTGCGCCTCGACCCGGACCGCCCGGTTCCGCTGATCGTCTACCCGCCCCCCGGCATCACCCGCGCGCTGGCCCTTGAGGCGCTGGAGCGCCAGGGCCGGTCCTGGCGCATCGCCTGCACCAGCGGGAGCCTGAACGCCCTGGTCGCGGCGGCCCGCGCGGGCCTCGGTGTGATGGCCCACTCCCGGGGGCTCGTACCGCCCGGCCTGGTCACGGTCCCGGAGCGGGCGGGACTGCCGGAGCTCGGCGAAGTCGACTTCGTCCTGGTGCACGGACAGCGCCAGGCGTCCGCGCAGGAGGCGGCGGACGCGCTGGCGGCGGCGATCCTGGGCGGCGGTGACCGGCTGCACCGGGGACAGCCGAGGCCGCGGGGCCGCCCGCTGCCGCCACCTGGATGATCCCGTCGCCACCGGGCTGATCCCGCCGTCATTCGCCCTCGCGCCCCCGTGTCGGCAGGATGGGGCCATGAGCGAGATCCACACCCCCCGTCTTCTCCTGCGCCGCTGGCTGGACGACGACCTTGTCCCCCTGTCCGAGATCCACGCCGACCCCGAGGTGATGCGGTGGATCGGCGACGGCGCGACGCGTTCCCTGGAGGAGACCGCCGAGGACATCGAGGCCTGGGAGGAGGAGTGGGACGAGGAAGGCTTCGGGATCTTCGCCGTCGAGCTCCTGGGCTCCGGGGAGCTGGCCGGAGCGGTCGGGCTGTACCTGGCCGACGCCCCGTCCGCGATCGCGGGCGAGGTGGCGATCGGCTGGCGGCTCGGGCGGGCGTTCTGGGGGCAGGGATACGCGTCGGAGGCGGCCCACGGCGCGCTGGAGTTCGCCCTTCAGGACCGCGGCCTGGACCGGGTCGTCGCCGTGTGCCGGACGGGGGACACCGCTTCCACGAACGTGCTGGGCAAGCTCGACATGCGGCCGGAGGGCACCGCGCAGGATCCGGTGCACGGGAACGACCTGCGGGTGTTCGGGATCGACCTGACGGAGTTCCAGGGGTAGACCGCCCCTGGCCCTCGCCCGCCCCTGACCCTGGCCCGGCCCCGACCCTTTCCCGGCCCCGTGCCCGGCCCGGCCCCGTGCCCGGCCCTGCGCCGCGCTCACCCGGCCGGGGCCGCCGCACGCCGCCGACGCGGCGGGAACCCCTCGCACGCGTCCCTGCCCGGCGGGGCCGTCGCACGTGTTCCCGCCGGGGCGCGAGGCCGACAAATCCGGCACCCGGCGTGCTGTCGCCGAGGCGCCGTCAGGTCGTACAGATTCCGTGGAGATTACGGGATCGAAACCTACGGAGCCGTAAGGGATTCTGTCCGACCCTTCCCCATGTGCGGGCATTTCCGTGACTGACCTGTGCGGACGCCGCGTGCTCCCCCACTCCGGCGCCCCTCCCGTCCGGCGGCCCGGTGGGGTAGCTTTCACGGCGCTGTGCGGAGCGCCACTAGGAGCGGGATTGCGCGAGTTCACCAACTCTCCGTTGGCGTCGGCGCCGCCGGTGGGCGGCCTGGCCGACGTCGTGTTCGACCATGCCAAGGAGGATCCGCTGCACATCGCGCTCGGCCGCAAGGACGAGCAGGGACAGTGGCGCGACGTGACGTCGGCCGAGTTCCGTGACGAGGTCCTCGCCCTGGCCAAGGGCCTGCTCGCCCACGGCATCCGGTTCGGGGACCGGATCGCGATCATGTGCCCCACGCGCTACGAGTGGACACTCTTCGACTTCGCGTTGTGGACGATCGGCGCTCAGGTCGTGCCCATCTACCCGACCTCCTCCGCCGAGCAGGTCTTCTGGATGCTGCACGACGCCCAGGTGTCGGCGGTCATGGTGGAGCACGAGGACCACGCGATGACGGTCGCCACCGTCGTCGACCGGCTGCCGCAGCTGCACAAGCTGTGGCAGCTGGACGCCGGCGCGGTGCAGGAGCTGTACGAAGCGGGCGCGCACCTCGACGACGAGGTGGTGCACCGGCACCGGCGCGCGGTCACGCCCGAGTCCATCGCGACGATCATCTACACCTCGGGCACCACCGGGCGCCCCAAGGGCTGTGTCCTCTCGCACGCGAACTTCATGTTCGAGGCGGACACCGTCATCGAGCGCTGGGAGCCGGTCTTCCACTCACGGCGCGGTGACCAGGCGTCCACTCTGCTGTTCCTGCCGCTCGCGCATGTCTTCGGGCGGATGGTGCAGATCGCGGCGTTCCGCGGGAAGGTCAAATTCGGCCACCAGCCGCAGCTCAACGCGGCGGCCCTGCTGCCGGACCTGGCCGCGTTCCGCCCGACGTTCTTCCTCGCGGTGCCGTACATCTTCGAGAAGGTCTTCAACGCCGCCCGCCGCAAGGCCGAGAAAGAGGGCAGATCAGGACCGTTCGAGAAGGCCGTCGAGGTCGCCGTGCGCTACGCGGACGCGGTCGAGGAGAAGGCCTGGGGCATCGGACCGGGCCCCTCGGCGGCCCTGCGGGTGCAGCACCAGTTCTTCGACAAGGTCGTCTACTCCAAGGTGCGGGCCGCGATG
Organism: Streptomyces sp. RPA4-2; assembly: GCF_012273515.2. Lineage (NCBI taxonomy): Bacteria > Bacillati > Actinomycetota > Actinomycetes > Kitasatosporales > Streptomycetaceae > Streptomyces > Streptomyces sp. RPA4-2. Next base: position 7,295,698 of record NZ_CP050975.2, on the reverse strand, counting down.
GGCGGCCGGGTCAGACACGCGATGTCGGGCGGTTCGGCGATGGACCGGCGGCTCGGGCTGTTCTTCGCGGGCGCGGGTGTCACCGTGTACGAGGGGTACGGGCTCACCGAGTCCACCGCGGCCGCCACCGCCAACCCGCCCGAGCGCACCCGGTTCGGCACCGTCGGCCAGGCGATCCCCGGCACCACCGTGCACATCGCGGACGACGGGGAGGTCTGGCTGAACGGCGGGAACGTCTTCCAGGGCTATCTCAACGACCCCAAGGCCACCGACGCCACCCTGCACGACGGCTGGCTCGCCACCGGCGACCTGGGCTCCCTCGACGAGGACGGCTACCTCACCATCACCGGGCGCAAGAAGGAGATCCTGGTGACCTCCGGCGGCAAGAGCGTCTCACCGGGCGTCCTGGAGGAGCGGGTGCGCGATCATCCGCTGGTCGCGCAGTGCATCGTCGTCGGCAACGACCGGCCGTTCATCGCGGCGCTCGTCACCCTCGACGGGGAGGCCGTCGAACACTGGCTCCAGATGCGGGGCAAGCCCCCGCTGTCCACCGCCGACCTGGTGCACGACCCGGACCTGGAGACCGAGGTGCGGCGCGCGGTGGTCGCGGCCAACACCCTCGTCTCGCAGGCCGAGTCGATCCGCACCTTCCGGATACTGGCCCACCAGTTCACCGAGGAACACGGATTGCTGACGCCTTCGCTGAAGCTGAAGCGCAAGGCGATCGAGAACGCGTACGCGACGGAGGTCGAGGCGCTGTACCAGGCATAGGGACCCCCGCTCTCCCGCCCTACCCTCCCTTCCCGTCCTTCCCGCTCCCGACCCGGGTGATCCCCCGCTCCGTCCGGAAGCGACCCGCCTCCCTCGCCCCCGTCGACGACCGCGCCCCCACCGCCGGGCTCATTTCCGGCCAATCTCCGGGCCCCGTCGTCAATCCGCCGGGAATCAGCCGGTCAGGAATGCATCAGGGCCGATGATCGTTGACCATGGCAGTACCACCCGACGACTGAAGGATCGAGAGCTCGTGAGCAAGGTCCCCCCGATCATCCTGAACAACGGCGTCGAGATGCCGCAGCTGGGCTTCGGCGTCTGGCAGGTCCCGGACGACGAGGCGGAGCGAGCCGTCGCCACCGCGCTGGAGAGCGGATACCGCAGCATCGACACGGCGGCGATCTACGGCAATGAGGAGGGTACCGGCAAGGCGATCGCCTCCTCCGGCATCGCGCGCGAGGACCTCTTCGTCACCACCAAGCTCTGGAACAGCGACCAGGGGTACGACGCGACACTCCGCGCGTTCGACACCTCCCTGGAGAAGCTCGGCCTGGAATACGTGGACCTGTATCTGATCCACTGGCCGCTGCCGTCCCGGGATCGATACGTCGACACGTACAGGGCCTTCGAGAAGATCCACGCCGACGGCCGCGCCAAGGCCATCGGCACCTCCAACTTCCTTCCGGAACACCTGGAGAAGCTGATCGAGGCGACGTCCGTCATCCCGGCCGTCAACCAGATCGAGCTGCACCCGCACCTCCAGCAGCGCGCGGCGCGCGAGTTCCACGCGGAGCAGGGCATCGCCACCGAGGCCTGGTCCCCGCTCGGCCAGGGCAAGGGTCTGCTGGAGGTGCCGGCGATCGTCGCCATCGCCCAGAAGCACGGCCGCACGCCGGCACAGATCGTGCTCCGCTGGCACATCCAGCTGGGCAACGTCGTGATCCCCAAGTCCGTGACCCCGGCCCGGATCGCGGAGAACATCGACGTGTTCGACTTCTCCCTCGACGCCGAGGACATCGCGGCGATCAGCGCGCTGAACGAGGACCGTCGCATCGGTCCCGACCCGGCCGCCTTCGACGTGGGCTGACCAGCCCGACTCCTCCGCCGGCCCGGACACGCCCCGCGTGTCCGGGCCGGCGGCTTTCCGACCCCCTGAACCAGCGTCAGCCCCCGGAACACCCCTCCCTCCGATTCCTGGACCGGACCAACTCCGCCGAAGGTCTTGACGGGGTCATGCAAACAGGGCCACCTTGTACGGCAACCCGGTAAGGAAACTTTCCTAACAGAGGGGTCCCCCACATGCGCTCTCGAACACTGACCCTCGCGGCCGTCGCCGGTGCCGCGCTCCTCGCCACCGCCGCACTCCCGGCCACCGCCGCCCCGTCCGGCGCCGCATCCCCCGCCTCCGCCCAGGAGGGCTCGGTCAGCGCGTCCGCCCTGCTCGCCAAGGTGACGTCCTGTTCCCAGATATCGAGCGGCAAGTACAAGACCGACGACGAGACCTCGGCCACCATCCCCGTGTGCGGCAAGAACGGCGCCGTGTTCTGGAAGGCCGACATGGACATCGACTGCGACGGCCAGGTCACCGCCCAGTGCAACGGCGACGCCGACCCCTGGTTCCAGGACGACACCGCCTTCCACCAGTCCGACGGCAAGCCGCTGCGGGCCGAGTCGCTGCCGTACGTCGTGGTGCCGAGCACCAGCAGCATCTGGAAGTACACGAGCTACGGGATCAAGGGCGGCGGCGTCGTCGCGGTGATCTACAACAACAAGGTCGAGTACGCCGTCGTGGGCGACACCGGGCCGACACAGATCATCGGTGAGGCCTCGTACGCCACGGCCAAGGCCCTCGGTATCGACCCCGACCCGGAGACCGGCGGCGCGGACTCCGGCGTGACGTACATCCTGTTCAAGAACTCGCAGGTGTCACCGATCGAGAGTCACACCGCGGCCGTGTCGCTCGGAGACTCCCTGGCGAACCAGTTCCTGCAGAACAACTGAGGGCCGCGCAGGCTCGACGGGTGGGCGCGGGTGTCGTGGGCCGGTGCGGCGCCCACCCGTCGTACACGCACGGATCACCGGCCCGCGCCCCGAAGGGGCTCCCGCGCCCGTCAGACGGGCTGACCGATCGGCCGTACCACCACGGTGTTCACATCGACGCCGGCGGGCCGGCCGATCGCCCAGACGATCGACTCCGCCAGCTGTTCGGCCGTCAGGAGATCACCGGGCGGAAGGCTCCCGTAGCTGTCCCAGAACGGTGTCTCCACCCGGCCCGGCGAGATCAGGGTCACGCCGACACCGAACTCGGTGACCTCCCGGCGGGTGTTCTCGGCGAGCCCGGTCACGGCCCACTTGGTGGCGCCGTAGATGTTGCCCGGCGTGTGGACGTGGCCCGCCACGCTCCCGACGAGCACGATCCGGCCCCTCGTCTCCTTCAGGGCGTCGATCGAGGCCCTGATCAGCAGCGCCGGACCCAGCACATTGGTCAGCACCATCTCGGTCCAGCCGGCCGGGTCGCCCCCGGCGACTGAATCGTGCGTGGCGAGACCGGCGTTGGCGACGACGGTGTCCAGGCGGCCGAACTCCTTGAGCGTCGACTCGACCGCCGCCCGCACGTCGTCGTACTCGGCCGCGTTGCCCACGACCGTCAACAGCCCTTCGGGGCGGCCCAGTTCCTCGGCGAAGGTACGCAGTCGCTCCGCGCCCCGCCCGGTGACCGTGACCCGGTGCCCGGCATCGAGCAGTTGGCGCGCGACCGCGGCACCGATACCGCTTCCGCCACCGGTGATGAGCGCGACAGGTGAGTCGTTCATGAATACCCCCGTGTGGATCCGATCGACCACGGGAGTACACCAGTTGAAGCGCTCTCGAAGTCAAGGACGGCCGCGGCGGCCCGAGCGGCCGGGCGCGTGCCCGCCGGCCCGGGTCACTCCGGCTTCACCGCGACGTGAACCGTGTGCGCCGTCAGCAGGAACACGTCCGGGCGGTGGTGCACGCCCGCCTTGTCCTCCGGGTCGAGCAGCCGGTCGAGGGTGGCGAGGTCGTCCGGGTCGAGTCCTTCGCCGAGGGAATCGCGCAGGCGGGTGAGGGCCGTGACGACGAAGGCGCGGGCCTCGTCCGACAGCGGGGCGGGAAGATCGACGAGGAAGGTCCGGGTCGCCGTGTGGCGCAGACCGGCCGCCGTCAGCAGGGCGGGCCAGTCCTCGGTCTCCGCCACCGCTCCGGGTAGCCCGGCCCGCATCCGGTCGAAGAACTCGTCGTGGACGACGTCGATCCTGGACTGCAGACCGGGGCGGCCCACACCGATGTCGCGCGGGAGGTAGCGCGGGGGCAGACCGCCCTCCAGGAGGGCGAGCGTGCCGCCGGGCGCGAGAGCACGTGCGAACCCGGCGAGCGCGGCGCCCTGGTCGCCTACGTGGTGCAGGGACCTGCTGGCCCACAGCAGGTCGGCCGGGTACTCCACGTCCCCCAGTCCGTCGGCGAGGTCTGCCCGCACCGTGCTGAAGCGGTCACCGACGCCGAGCCGGCCGGCGCGGGCGCGGGCGCGCTCCAGCAGGGATTCCACACCGTCCACGGCGACGACCCGCGCCGCGGGGAAGGCGTCCGCGAGGAGACACGAGATGACTCCTGGGCCACTGCCGGCGTCCACTATCAGCCCGGTCCCGGACCGCTGCTCCCTCAGCCAGGCCGCCGCCTCGGTGTACAGCGGGCTGAACAGCTCCGCCTCCTGCTCCAGCAGGGGAACCATGTCGGCGAAGTCCATGTGGATGTGGTCATGGGCGTGCCGGGGAGCGCTCTCGTGCTCGTGCCGCTGGATGTTCTCGTGCTCGTGCGCCATGGTGGTCGGCCTCTCGTCCGGGTTGGAGCACAGCGTGCTCCACGGCTCCCGGAAACGGCCAATGGCCTTGCTCGAACAGCAAATCCGGCGGCAGGAAAAATCCGATGCGCCCGGGACGGCCCGTCCCCGAGCATGGCCCCATGGACGACGACATGGTGGAGAGGTTCCTCGAGGACGGGTTCGTGCGGATCGAGGGCGCCTTCCCCCCACGCGTCGCCGAGGACGGTGCGAGGCTGCTGTGGAAGGAGACGGGGTACGACCCGGACGACCCCGGCACCTGGGAGGACCCCGTGCGCTGGGTGAGCAGCATGGCGCAGGGTCCGTTCGCGGCCGCGGCCAACTCCCCCGCGCTGCACCGGGCCTTCGACCTGCTGGTCGGTGAGCGGTGCTGGCAGCCACGGTACGCACTGGGCAGCTTCCCGCTGCGGTTCCCGCACCCGGACGAGCCGGACGACGCGGGGTGGCACATCGAGGGGAGCTATCTCCCGGACGGCCAGTCGCTGTACCACTCCAACCTCTCCTCACGGGGCCGGGCGCTGCTGATGCTCTTCCTGTTCAGCGAGGTGACCGAGGACGACGCCCCGACCCGTGTCAGAGTGGGCTCGCACCTCGACGTGCCGCCGGTCCTGGAGCCCTACGGCGAGGCGGGCGCCTCGTTCCTCGAACTCGGTCCGAAGGTGGCCGCGGCGTCGGCCCACCGCCCGCTCGCCCTGGCCACCGGACGGCCCGGCGACGTGTACCTCTGTCACCCGTTCCTGGTGCACGCGGCGCAGCCGCACCACGGCACGCGCCCGCGTCTCATGGCGCAACCGCCCCTGTACCCGGCGGTGCCCCACGAGCTGGAGCGGGCGGACGGCGGCTACTCGGCGGTGGAGTCCGCGATCCGCCGGGGGCTGTCCCAGGAGGCCTGACCCCCGGCGGATCGCCGAGGAGGCGCAGTTCGGGCGCCCTGCCGGGCGACGGCGGCTCCGGCGGAGGCGGCGACCGATCCCGGTCGGCGTCGCACACCGTCCCGTTGAGCCGGGAACGACGTCGGCGCGGGGCTGCTCCCCGGCCATGGGGCCAGGAACCCGGCGGTGACCGAGCTCTACGCGTACAGCCGGGCCAGCGCCGCAGCCGTCCGCGCGATCCGGTCCCGCAGTTCGACGGGCTCCAGCACCTCGATTCCGGCTCCGAGGGCGAGGAACTCGTCATGGGCACGGTCCACGGACTCGATCGGGACGGTGGCCCGGGTCCAACCGTCCGGCTCCCGCACGCCGGCCGCCGCCAGAGCGTCGCCCGCCGCGCCGGTGAGCCGGGTTCCCGGCGCCACCCGGATCACCGCCTCGCCGCGGTGCAGCCGGTCGTGGAAGTCCCGTTGGTAGGCCGTCCAGTACGCGGCCAGGTCGAAGTCCTCGGGGAGCGTGAACCCCTCCTCGGAGACGTCGAGTTGGAGGATCTGATCGACGCGGAAGGTACGCGGCCCCGGTCCCGCCACCACGTACCAGCGACCCGCTTTCAGGACCAGGCCGTACGGCTCCAGGCGGCGCCGTACATCGGTGGGCTCGCGCCACCGCCGGTACAGGACGCTCAGGACGCGGCCGTTCCAGACGGCCTCGGCGACGGCGGGGAGGTACGGGATGTCGTCGGCGTCCGCGTACCAGCCCGGCGCGTCGAGGTGGAAGCGGTCGCTGATCCGGTCGGCGTGGGCACGCAGCTCACGCGGGAGGGCCGCACGGACCTTCAGCCGGGCCGCGGCGAGGACCCGGCCGAGCCCGAGTTCGGCGGCGGGGCCGGGCACGCCCGCGAGGAACAGCGCCTCGGCCTCCCCGGCCGTGAGTCCGGTGAGCCGGGTGCGGTAGCCGTCCAGGAGCCGGTAGCCGCCCGCGTGGCCCGCGTCGCCGTAGAGCGGTACACCGGCCGCGTGCAGTGACTCCACGTCCCGGTACACGGTCCGTACCGACACCTCCAGCTCCTCCGCGAGTTGGGCGGCCGTCATGCGGTCGCGGGTCTGCAGCAGCAGAAGAATGGACACCAGGCGGCTGGACTTCACTGACACAGGATGTCAGTGGAGCGGCTCTACCGTCCTGCCATGACCTCGACGACCCCCACGAATCCAGAGACCTCGACGAGTACGGCGCGTCCCGGGTCACCGACGAACCCTCCGACCGCCACGACCGCGGCGCCGTCCACGGCATCCGCGGACGCCGCGGCCTCCGCGCGCTCCACGGGCTCCACGGGCTTCAGGGAGAAGCTGCTGACCGTAGCGCCGCCCATCGAGGTGGCGGGGCGGTGGATCAAGCGCTATCACGTCACCGCCGACCCGGCGGGCATCGCGCCCGAGGTCGAGGAGGCGGCGTACGCGCTGCTGCCGGCCCTGCTGCCGGAGCCGGACGGCACCCCGCCGGCGTCGTTCGTCGTCCTGCACCGGGGCGGGGACGACGGCGCCTACCTCAACGCGTACAGCTGGGTGTGGGACAACGTCCTGCACTTCCGGGGCGCGGCGGCGGGCCAGCCGGTACTGGGCTGCCCGGACCGGGACCCCACCCACTTCGGGACGCTCGCGATGCCCTGGATCGGCTGCGTCTGGGAGTTGCCGCCGATCCTGCACGAACGCGACGCCTGGGTCAGGCACTTGCTCTCACCCACGGCCCCCGACCTCGCCGGCTACCTCGCCGACTCGCTTTCCGGGGGCACGACGGGAGACCGTTCATGAGCGGCCCGCACGACTTCGACTTCCTGCACGGCGACTGGAACGTCCACAACCGGCGTCTGGCGGACTTCCTCGACGACGGCAACGACTGGGAGGAGTTCCCGGCCACGAGCCGCTGCTGGAGTCTGTTCGACGGGGCCGCGAACATCGACGAGATGGCGGTGCCGGGTCAGGGCTGGAAGGGGCTCACCCTGCGGTTGTTCGACCCGGCGGCACGGGAGTGGTCGCTGAACTGGTCCTCCAGCCGCGGCGGGAAGCTGTTCCCGCCGGTCACCGGGGCGTTCGGGAGCGACGGACGCGGGGTGTTCCACGGGGAGGACACGCATGACGGGAAGGACGTGGGGGTGCGGTTCGTGTGGTCGGGGATCTCCGCGGCCACGGCCCGTTGGGAACAGGCCTTCTCCGTGGACGGGGAGAGAACCTGGGTGACGAACTGGGTCATGGAGTTCACCCGGCCGGCGGCTTCCTGAACGCGCGCAGCGCGAACCGCGGTTCGGGGCGCGGGACGTCCTGATCGGGCAGTGCTTCGAGCAGGGTGACGAAGTGCTCCGTCAGCACTTCGCCGGGCGCCAGCCGGGTGAACCAGCCGCGTCGCAGGTCCGCCACGGTGCCGCGCGGGCTGCGGCCCTGCCCATGGCCCCGAAACCGGCTCCGTCCGGCCGGGACGAGGCCGTACTCGCCGGCGTACGCCGTCACCTGGTCCGCCGCGTCCCGGGCGGCCCGTCGCGGTCGCGGGGCGAGTACGGCGTCGATGTCGCTGCCCACGTCGTGCGCGGCGGCCTTGTCGACGGTGGTGACGTACACCCCGCCCGGACGCAGTACCCGTGCGCACTCGGCGACGATGTCCCGGACGTCCGCGCCGCTGTCGACCAGATGCAGCAGCCATACGCTGGTGACGGCGTCGAACGAGGCGTCGGCGAAGGGCAGTCGGCGGCTGTCGGCGCGTATCACGGAGCCCGGGAGCCGTGCCGCGGCCATCCGCGTCATGCTGTGCGCGGCGTCCGCGCCCGTCACCCGCAGCCGTGGGCGTGCGATGGCGAGGCGGCGGGTGACCGTTCCCGTACCGCAGGCCGTGTCGAGCAGGTCGCGCGCGTCCTCGGGGACGAGGCCGAGCACCGCGTTCGCGGCCGCCTCGGCGCGGGGTTCACCGCCGCGGCTGGCGTCGTAGGCTGCTGCTTCCTTCTCGTAGTCCAGCATGCGGGTCAGGCGGCGCCGTGTCCCGGGGCGAGGTTCTCCACCCTGCGGGCGAGCGCGAAGTCGAGGTCGGTGACGGCGCCGCCGACGCTGTGCGTGTTCACGGTGAGGGTGACCGTGTCGTAGCCGAGTGTCAGGTCGGAGTGGTGGTCGAGTTCCTCCTGCACCTGGGCGATGTGCACGACCATCGCGGTGGCGGCGGAGTGGGAGGCCAGGCGGTAGGAGCGGGTGAGGTGGTCGCCGTCGAGCGACCAGCCGGGCAGGTCCGACAGGCGCGTCTCGATCTCCTTCTGCGCCAGGGGCTCGACGGGCATGACTTGCTCCTTCGGTACAGCGCGGGGGCGGGCTGTTTCCCAGCGTGCCACAGTCCTTGGGCCCGGTCCCGTCACCGGGTTCCCCGCCCCACCGCCCCTGCCCCGCCCATGCCTCGCCGGGCGGCTTCCACACGCGACCGACTGAGTGACATCTTCGGCGGTACGCCCACCCAAGTCGCTTCGGGACGAAGAGATCGTGGGTTCACATCCCGCCATATCGACGCGGTTCTCAGCTGGAAGCTGTGACGACCTGCCCGATGACGGAGAAGCGCTGCCGACACTCCGGGCAGGTCGCCTCACCGAAGGCATAGGTCAGGGCGCGCGCGACTTCCTCATGTCCGTCGGCCAGGGCGAGGTCGTAGAGGCGCCGGCCGAGACCTTCCAGGGCGCGAGGATCGGCTGGATGGAGAGGAAGGGTCTCGACGTCGTCGGAGAGGGCGTAGTCCTCCGCCGTGCTGAAGAAGCCTCGCTCTCCGAAAATCACCCACAGCGACGCGCAGCCGTCGGGGTCGGGGCACTCGAGCTCGTATTCCTCACTGACGACGCCCCGGACCAAGCCCTCGGCCCAATGGATGTCGCCCTCCAGGTTCAGAACCGCCTCAACCAGATAGCAGTAGTCGTTCCGGGCGGCGGTGACCTGCCGCCATCGGTTTGCGGCGCCCAGTAGGCGTGCCACTTCCGGCGTGTACTGGTGCCGCAGGTTCCGGGTTTCGTACCGCTGGTCGGCCTGGACGAGAAGGGCGCCGGCCAGGTGGAGGGCCGAAGCCGCCTCGTCGGCTTTGCCGGTCTCCGCTAGGTCGGCCAGTGTGGGCAGCACCAGCGGATGGGCGACATCCAGAGAGCCGTTGTGGTAAAGCTCCGTCCAGAGATCGCTCCAGGCCTGACTGTCCCGGCCCGTGGCGGCACGTTCCAGCAGGGCCCTCAGGCGGTCGGAATCGGCGTCGTGCGCAGGCGGAACAGAAGAACTCGTCGTCACCTCCGGCATCCAAGCAGACTGCCGCAAGCGCGCTTTCGCCGACCTGTCGATCACTGTGGATGCGTGCCGGCCGGCATGTCCGGTGACAGGGCCAGGACCGCGACGGGGGATGATCCGCTCATGCGCATACGACGAGAGGCTCGTTGGGTCTTGTGGGGGCTGTGGATTGCGTGTCTGGTGTTCTCCGTCTGGTTCTTTGTGGAGGTGATCACGCTCTTCCTGCAGGCCGAGTCCTGGTGACACAGCGAGGCGTTCGTCCCCTTGCCGTGCGCGATCGATGGGTAACTGACGGGGAGTCACGGTGGTTGACGGACAGCGCACATGAGAACGGCCCCCGATTTCGGGAGGCGTTCGGCTGTCTCCGCCTGGTGAGATGTTCACGGGCCTCCGTAGCGCTGGGCTCCGGCCTGGCAGCGCTGTCGAGTTGGGGAACTCGCCGTCGGGCACGTACTCAATCGGACGGCGTGACCGGGGACCGCATGCCGAGCCACTGCTCGGCGCCCCAAGCCTCGAACCGCTCCACCTCGGTGAACCCCAGTTTCGCCGCGAGACGCATCGAGCCGACGTTGGCCGTCTGGGTGGTGAGCACCACCGGCTCACCGGGAAGCGCGCCGGCGAGCCAGCCGAGTGCCGCCATGCACGCCTCGGCGGCGTACCCGAATCCCCACGCCCGCGGCAGGAACAGGTAGCCGAGATCGACCTTCCCCGCGGCAGCCGGGCGACGGTGCCCTGTTGCTCTCCTGAGCAGGATCTGGCCGATCATCGACCCGTCGAGATCAACGACGAAGCTCCCGGGCCACCGCTCGGGCGTCCCGGACATCTCGCGCTCAAGCTCGTCACGCGGCCGGGGGCCGCCGAGGTAGGTGTGCACCTCCGGCGACGTGAGCAGCTCGATGAACGCCGTACGGTCCCGGGCCTCGGGCTCGCGGAGCACGAGCCGCTCGGTCCTGATCGGGGCAGGTGGCCAGGCGACGGGTCCGAGTTCAGTCACGCCGACCAACCAATCAGCAGGCTCGGCAACGATCAAGACCCGTGGACCGATCAACCCGCGGATCGACCCATCGGTCCGGCCCCCACCCTCACCAACGGGGCCGGGCCCTGCGCTGGGCATACTCGTCCATGCCGACCACGCGGGGTAATGCGGTGGCGGGGTCCGGAAGCGACGCGATCAGCCTCAACAAGGTGTTCCGGCTGACCGGAACCCTAGGCGCTCTACCGGCGGACCGCCGAGATCAGTCCGCCGGGCCGCTCCTCGCGCTGCGGCGGAGTGCTGATCGGGCGGCCGTAGGCGGCGGCGCGCTCGCGCAGGGTGTGGCTGTCGGCATCCCAGCCGTGCCCGGCCAGCCAGTCCACCGGGTCGTCGGGCATCTCCGAGATCCACAGGGACGCCGCCGATCCCGGCGCGGCGTCCGCGCCGAAGCGCTCGATCACGCCGCGCGAGCCCAACGTCAGCCCCATCCGACTGCCTGCCGCCGACTGCGCGCCGATCCGGGCCAGCAGCAGCTCCACCGCGTCCTCGGGCAGATAGATCAGCAGTCCTTCGGCGATCCACACGGTCGGCACGGCCGGGTCGTGCCCCGCGGCGGCCAGCGCGCCTGGCCAGTCCTCACGCAGATCCACCGCGACGGTGATCCGCTCGCAGCGGGCGACAGCCCGCTCCTGGCGCAGCACAGAAGCCTTGAAGTCCTGTGGCGCGGCGGTGTCGACCTCGAACAGCCGGGTGCCCTCGGGCCAGTCCATCCGGAAGGCCCGGCTGTCCATGCCGGCGCCGAGCAGCACGACCTGCCGGACCCCGGACGCGGAGGCCTGCTGCAACAGGTCGTCGAGGAACTTCGTCCTGATGACGATGGAGAACGCCACGGCCAGCCGACGGCGTCGCGCGGTCTCGTCATCGGGCAGCGGCGGCGACGAGGGCCACAGGCCGCCGGCGGTGGCGAAGGCCCGTGCCAGTGGGTCGCGGAACAGCGCGTTCTCCCGCTCGGACTCCAGCGCCCGCACCCTGGCGACCCCCACCGCCGTCGCCCACACTCCCGACGGCCGCACCCGCTCCTGCTCATCAGCCACCGCGCCAGCCTAGATGACCGGTTCCCAGGGGCCTGATGAGGGGAGCCGGGTTCATGCGCGGCCGGCCGGTCATCCGCGCACCGACCGCCTACGACCAGTGAACCCACCATGAGGCGGAGATCAACAGTCACCCCGCGTACGCGACCACACGAAGTGGGCCAGAGCTGGGACTCGTGAAGGGAACCAAGGGCGTCAGTCAATCTCCCTTGCCCACAGCCCTTGTGCCGCGATGCGGTCGTCGACGTGCTAATTCCCCCCGCACGCCCCGTCAGGATCGGCGGCGGCCCGGACGAGGTTCTGTTCCAGGCGTTCGAGGGTGTGCAGGGCAGCGGTTCGCTCCTCGGCGGAGAGGCCCGCCGTGGAGAGGTCCTCCAGATGACTCCAGACCTGCTCGACCTCACGGCGCAGGGCATGGCTGGCCGCCGTGGGTTCGATGAGCGAGGCGCGCCTGTCGGTGGGCGAGGGGCTGCGGCGGACGAAGCCGGCCTGCTCCAGGCGCCGCACGGTGCGGGTCATCGTGGCGGCGTCGGAGTCCATCAGCCGCACCAGGTCGGCCTGCCTCTGGGGGCCGAGCTCCCACAGGTGCATCATCACCAGCTCCTGGCCCGGATGCAGGCCGATCCGGCGCAGTAGCTGCCCCGCGAACATGCGGTGCAGGCGGGCCAGACGGAAGATCGCGTGACTGACCGGCCCGCTGCCGGCCGCGGCCGGTACCGGAACGGTGACCCCCTGCCCCGCCTCCGCGAGGCCCTCCCCGGCTTCCGGCGTGGACTGCGTCATCGGAACCTCACTTTCCTGTTTGGGCAGCATAAGCCTATCTCCCATGCGTTAACTGGAGATACCTGACCACTATCGGGATGTATACGGACAGTTCGTCCCGTGTTGCGTGCTTCACACGTCGAAGCGGGAATGGATTCGGGGGCATTACCTGTTCGGACAGGTGATTTACTTGTCCAGACAGGCATCTGCTGGTGCGGGCTCGTGAGCGTCCGGCCGCGGAGCATCACCCACCGGAGGAAGAAACCCATGACCACTGCTTTCGATCCGATCGCTCTGGGCGGCAAGCGCCTGGCGAACCGCCTCGTGATGGCGCCGATGACCCGCAGCCGCGCCTACGGTCCCAGCGCCGAGGCGACCGAGCTGATGGCGACGTACTACGCGCAGCGCGCCACCGCCGGGCTGATCGTCACGGAGGGCATCCAGCCCTCACCGCTCGGCCAGGGCTACCCCGACACCGCCGGTCTGCACACGCCCGGGCAGGTGCGGGCATGGCGGACGGTGACCGACGCCGTGCACCGCGAGGGCGGTGCGATCTTCGCGCAGCTGATGCACACCGGCCGGATCGGGCACCCGAGCCTGCTGCCCGACGGGCTGGTGCCGGTGGGGCCGTCGGCGGTGGCCGCCGAGGGGCGGGTCTACACCCACGAGGGGCCGAAGGAGTTCGTGACGCCGAAGGAGCTGAGCGGGGCGGAGATCCGGCGGACCGTCGCGGACTTCACCGACGCCGCCCGCAACGCGGTCGAGGCCGGGTTCGACGGCGTGGAGCTGCACGGTGCCAACGGCTACCTGATCCACCAGTTCCTCGCGCCCAACACCAACCACCGCACCGACGAGTGGGGCGCCACCACCGAGGGCCGGATCCGCTTCGCCGTCGAGGTCGTCACCGCCGTGGCCGAGGCGATCGGCGGCGACCGGGTGGGCCTGCGGATCTCGCCCGGGAACCGGTTCAACGACATCGCCGAGGACAACCCGGACGAGGTCTACCTCGCCCTGCTGGACCGGCTCGCCGGCCTGGACCTGGCCTACCTGCACCTGATGGAGGGGCCGAACCGCGACCTGACCCCGCGGCTGCGCAAGGTCTGGCCCGGCACGTTCGTCCTCAACCCGTTCACCCATCCTGACGTCACCGGCCCCGACGCGCTGGGTCTGATCGAGGACGGAAGCGCGGACATGGTGGCCTACGGCGCGCTGTTCCTGGCCAACCCCGACCTGCCCCGGCGCCTCGCCTCCGGCGGCCCCTTCAACGACCCCGACCAGGCCACCTTCTACGGCGGCGACCACCGCGGCTACACCGATTACCCCACCCTCACCGCCTGAGCGCCGACTGCCCCGAGGCGGCCGCGCGGTGAGTCACCGCGTGTGCGGTCGCCCCTCTTCCGTTCCCTTCCTTCTCACCCCTATCTGGGAGTTCTCGATGTCCAAGGCAATCACTTTCTCCGAGTTCGGCGCGGCCGAGGTGCTGCGGCCGTCGGAGGTCACCCCGCCGGAGCCCGCGCCGGGCCAGGTCCGGATCCGGGTGCGGGCCGCCTCCGTGAACCCCTTCGACCTCAAGCACCGGTCCGGTCTGATGGCGCAGGCCGCCCCTGCGCGCTTCCCCGTGATCCCCGGCCTGGACGCGGCCGGTGTCGTCGACGCCGTCGGCGAGGGAGCCGACGCGGCCGTGGGGGACGAGGTCCTCGGTTTCACCGTCGGCGGCGGCTACGCCGAGTACGCCCTGCTGGTGCGGCCGGTGGGCAGGCCCCGGTCCCTGTCGTGGGAGGTCGCCGCCTCGCTGGTCACGGTCGGCGAGACCGCGTCCCGTGTCCTGCGGCAGCTGGGTGCGCGGGCCGGGCAGACCCTGCTCGTCCACGGCGCCGCGGGCAGTGTGGGCACCATCGCGGTGCAACTGGCCGTCGCCCGCGGCATCACCGTCGTCGGGACCGTCGGCGAGCACGACGTCGAGCGCCTCACCGCGCAGGGCGCCACCGCGGTCCGCTACGGCGACGGCTGGGCGGAGCGCGTGAAGGCCGCGGCCCCCCAGGGGGTCGACCTCGTCTTCGACGCCTCCGGGGCCGGCGTGCTCGCCGACTCCGTCGCCCTGGCCGGCGACAGCGCGCGCGTGATCACCATCGCCGACATGTCCGCCGCCGAGCACGGTGTCCGCTTCAGCGCCGGCAGCGTCGACCAGGCCGACGACTCCCTGCCGCAGCTGGTTCAGCTGGCCGCGGCCGGCGAACTCGACCTCCCCGTGTGGCGTACGTACCCCCTCGACCAGGCCGCCACCGCCCACCGGGACATCGAGGCCCGCCGCAACAAGGGCAAGGTCGTTCTCCTTCCCTGACCCTCCGTGCCGCCGCCTCGCCGCCGAAGCCGACGAGGCGGCGAGGCGGCGAGGCGACGAGGCGGTTCTGTCCCTCGGCCCGTCCGGCGTTTGAGGACGGGGCAGTTCAGGCCGAAGCGGGCGTCCTGGGGGCGGCAGCCCCCAGGCACGGGATGGGTCGGGCGGCGAGGGCGGCGACGAGGAAAACGGCTTCGGTCTCCCGGGGCGGACCCCGGTTCAAGATGTCGCGCACGCCCACTCCTCGACTACCGTCGGCGTATGCCCATGGTCACCTCCGGATCCAGCACGCCACCGATCCCCCCGGCCGGCGCGGGAGTCGGCCCGCTGCTGCGCGGCTGGCGGGAACAGCGTCGGGTCAGTCAACTGGAGCTGGCGCTGCGGGCCGACTCCTCCGCCCGGCACATCAGCTTCATCGAGACGGGACGCTCCCGTCCGAGCGAGGAGATGGTGCTGCGGCTGGCCGAACACCTCGACGTGCCGGTACGCGAACGCAACGCGCTGCTGCTGGCCGCCGGGCACGCCCCGCACTACCCGGAGACCCCCCTGGACGCCCCGGCGATGGAGGCGGTGCGTCAGGGCATGGAGCGGCTGATCCAGGGTTACGAGCCCTACCCGGCGCTGGTGGTCGACGCCACGTACACCGTGCTCGCCGCGAACCGGGGCGTCGCCATGTTCCTCGACGGTGTCCCCGAGTCGCTGCTCACGCCGCCGCTGAACGCGATGCGGCTCACCCTGCACCCCCAGGGCCTGGCTCCGCGCATCCGCAACCTGCGGGAATGGCGTGATCACCTGCTCGCGCAGATGGAGCGTCGGATCGCATTGCGCCGCTCCGAGCCACTGCGCGCGCTGTACGAGGAGGTGGCCGCGTACCCGGTTCCGTACGTGGATCCGGAGCCGGCCGACGCGGAGGCCGCCGAGCCTGTTCCGTACTTCGCGCTGCCGATGCGGATCGAGCACGACGGACGGATCCTGTCGTTCATGTCGTCCATCTCCACCTTCAACACCCCGATGGACGTGACGGTCGCCGAACTGGCCATCGAGACGTTCCTGCCCGCCGACCCCGCCACACTCAAGTACCTCCAGTCACTCACGTCTTGACGAATCGTCAACCATCCGTTTGAGTCGGTCCCGTCCTGCTCGACCCCATGAACGTCCCGGGGCCGCATGACACACTGCTCGGGGGGTTTCGGCGCGTGGGGAGGGCGTGGCGTGAGTGAGCGGCGGGCTGCGCCCACCGTGGGGCAAGTGGTGCTCGGGCGGCGGCTGCAGGAGTTGCGGGAGGCCACCGGTCTGCGGCGCGAGGAGGCCGCGCGCGTTCTGCGCGTGGCTCCGGCGACCGTGCGCCGCATGGAGATGGCCGAGGTCGCCCTCAAGATCCCTTACCTTCAGGTGCTGCTGACGACGTACGGGGTGGCCGACGCGGAGGTCACCGCTTTCGTCGCGCTGGCCGAGGAGGCGAACCGGCCGGGGTGGTGGCAGCGGTTCCACGACGTGCTGCCGGACTGGTTCAGCATGCATGTCAGCCTGGAGGGCGCCGCCCGGATGATCCGCTCGTACGAGCCGCACTTCGTGCCCGGACTGCTGCAGACCGAGGAGTACGCGCGGGCCGTGCTGGAGGCCGGGACGGTCGGGCAGACGGGTCCGGAGGCCATCGAGCGGCATGTCACGCTGCGCATGACGCGGCAACAGCTGCTGCTGGGGCGGGAGAACCGGCCCCGCCTCTGGGTGATCATGGACGAGACGGCGCTGCGGCGGCCCGTGAGCATCCGCGGTGAGGTGATGCGCAACCAGATCGACCGGCTGCTGCGGGAGTTGGAGAGCGATGACATCACCCTCCAGGTCGCCGAGTACGCGAGCGGGCCGCATCCGGGGACCTATACGTCCTTCGCGCTGTTCCGCTTCGCGGAGCCGGAACTGCCGGACATGGTCTACAGCGAGTACCTGACCGGCGCCGTCTACCTCGACTCGCGGCGCGAGGTGGCCACGCATCTGGAGGTCCTGGACCACATGTCCGCCCAGGCCGCCTCCGTCCCCCGCACGAAGGAGATCCTGCGGGAACTGCGGGACTCCTACTGACGGAGCCCCGCCCGCGGCCCCGTTCCCCTGCTCCAGCGACTCCCCCTGCGATGCGCCTAGGCCGCGCCGCCCCTCGCCTCCCTGTCATCGTCCACGATCTCGGCGTCCACCACGCCGTCCTCCTCGGCCGGAGCGTGCTCGTCGGTCGGGGCGTGCTCGTCGGCCGCCTCGTCCCGAGGGGTCTGCGCGGCCTGCGCGTACATCGCCTGGCCCATCCGCTGGCTCACGGAGGCCAGGTTCTCGACGCCGGCCCGCAGGGCGGTCGTGTCGTCGGCGGAGTCCACCAGGAGTCGCTTGAGGTCGGCGATCGCGGACTCGACCTCCGGCCTGGTGCCGGGCGGTATGCGCTCGTCGTTCTCGCGGAGGAACTTCTCGGTCTGGTAGACGAGTTGCTCGGCCTGGTTGCGGGTCTCGGCGGCCTCGCGGCGCGTACGGTCCTCGTCGGCGTACTGCTCGGCCTCGCGCATCATCCGGTCGATGGCGTCCTTGGGCAGTGCGGAGCCGCCGGTGACCGTCATCTTCTGCTCGCGTCCGGTGGCCAGGTCCTTCGCGGAGACGTGCATGATCCCGTTGGCGTCGATGTCGAAGGCGACCTCGATCTGCGGGACCCCGCGCGGCGAGGGCGGCAGCCCGGTCAGGTCGAAGACACCGAGCTTCTTGTTGTACGTGGCGATCTCCCGCTCGCCCTGGTAGACCTGGATGCCGACCGACGGCTGGTTGTCGGCCGCCGTCGTGAAGATCTCCGAACGCCGCGTCGGGATCGTGGTGTTGCGCTCGATCAGCCTGGTCATGATGCCGCCCTTGGTCTCGATGCCGAGCGAGAGCGGGGTGACGTCGAGGAGCAGGACGTCCCTGACGTCCCCCCGGATGACGCCCGCCTGGAGAGCCGCTCCGAGCGCCACCACCTCGTCCGGGTTGACGCCCTTGTGCGGGTCCTTGCCGGTGAGTTCGCGGACCAGGTCCGTCACCGCGGGCATCCGGGTCGAGCCCCCGACCAGGATGACGTGGTCGATCGCGGCGAGCCGCACGCCCGCGTCCTTGACCGCCCGGTGGAAGGGCGTCTTGCAACGGTCGAGCAGATCGGCGGTCAGCTCCTGGAACTGAGCGCGCGTCAGTTTCTCCTCCAGATGCAGGGGACCCTCGGCCGATGCGGTGATGTAGGGCAGGTTGACGGTGGTCTCGGAGGAGCTGGAGAGCTCGATCTTGGCCTTCTCGGCGCCCTCGCGCAGGCGTTGCAGCGCCATCTTGTCGCGGCCCAGATCGATGCCGTGGGAGCCCTTGAAGCGCTGGGCGAGGTGTTCGACGATCCGCTGGTCCCAGTCGTCCCCGCCGAGCCGGGTGTCGCCGTTGGTGGCCTTGACCTCGATGACGCCGTCGCCGATCTCCAGGAGCGAGACGTCGAAGGTGCCCCCGCCCAGGTCGAAGACGAGAACGGTCTGTTCCTCGCCCCGGTCGAGCCCGTACGCGAGGGCGGCGGCCGTCGGCTCGTTGATGATCCGCAGGACCCTCAGACCCGCGATCTCGCCGGCCTCCTTGGTGGCCTGGCGCTGGGCGTCGTCGAAGTGGGCGGGCACGGTGATCACGGCGTCCGTGACGTCCTCGCCGAGGTACGCCTCCGCGTCCCGCTTCAGCTTCTGCAGCACGCGCGCCGACAGTTCCTGGGCACGGTAGCGGGTGCCGT
This sequence comes from Streptomyces sp. RPA4-2, assembly GCF_012273515.2. Taxonomy (NCBI): domain Bacteria; kingdom Bacillati; phylum Actinomycetota; class Actinomycetes; order Kitasatosporales; family Streptomycetaceae; genus Streptomyces; species Streptomyces sp. RPA4-2. The sequence goes on along the minus strand of NZ_CP050975.2, from coordinate 7,276,992 downwards.
CGACGGAGCCCTGCTCCGGGAAGCGCCAGTCCGCGTCGCCCATGTACCGCTTGACCGAGCGGGCGGTGCGCTCCACGTTCGTCACGGCCTGCCGTTTGGCGACCTCCCCGACGAGCACCTCGCCGTTCTTGGCGAAGGCCACCACGGAGGGTGTGGTGCGCGCGCCCTCCGCGTTGGTGACGACGGTGGGGTCGCCTCCTTCGAGGACGGCCACCACCGAGTTCGTCGTACCGAGGTCGATCCCGACCGCACGTGCCATGTCCGTCCCCTTCCGCCGGGGTGCTGCCCGGCCTCCAGCACAAAACTTGAGTGCCATCTTGTCAATGGGGCGTGCTTCTCCGGCGGGTCCGGACACAACGGTGCCGCGGCCCCCCAGGGACCGCGGCACCGTGGCGTACGGGGTGTCAGGCGAGCTTGGCGGTCAGGGTGATCGTCGTCCCCGTCAGGGCGGCGCTGACCGGGCAGTTCTTCTTGGCGTCCTCGGCCGCGGCCACGAAGCCGTCGTTGTCGAGGCCCGGTACCGCGCCCTCGACGGTGAGGTGGATGCCGGTGATGCCCTCACCGGGCTGGAACGTGACGTCGGCGTTGGTGATCAGCTTGGTGGGCGGGGTGCCCGCGCCCGCGAGGGCGTGCGACAGCGCCATGGAGAAGCAGCTGGAGTGGGCGGCGGCGATCAGCTCCTCGGGGCTGGTCTTTCCGTTGGCGTCCTGCGCCCGCGACGCCCACGTCACCGGCTGCTCGCCGATGCCGGAGGAGTCGAAGGTGACGACGCCGCTGCCCTCGAGCAGGTTGCCTTCCCACACGGTGTGCGCGGTGCGCGTGGTTGCCACGATGAATCCCTTCGATGGGGCGGTGGGGTCCCGTTTTCCGGGTCCGTATGCACCATCCGATCACACCCGCACGCCGCTCACCCAGAATGACGGCTCACCGGACGCGGAAGACCGGCCCCCGCGCCGTGAACGGGAGCCGCGCGCCGTCCGGGATCAGATACGCGTGCTCGCGCCGCACCCGCAGCACGTCGCACCAGCCGTCCGTGATGACCAGCACCGGTGCGCCGGGCGGGAAGTCGTCCGCGCGGTGCAGCAGGTCGACGCCGGGCTGCAGCACCGTACCGCCGCGGCCGTGCACCCGGACGCGGCCCGCGATCTCGGTGACCGGCAGATAGCCCGCGTCGTGCGGCGCGGTGTCGCAGAAGACGACACGCGCGGCGGGTACGTCACGGGCCTCGGCGTACGAGGCGATCGCGCCCAGCGCCTTGCCGAGCAGCGTGCGGTCCATGGAGCCGGAGGTGTCGAGGACGACGCCGAAGGTGCAGCGGGCGATCTCCTCGGGCGGGAAGTACCGTCCGGCGCGCGGGATGTCGGGGGTCGAGGCCTGCCGCCGTGCCGGACGCGCGTACGTCCGCACCGGCTCGGGGCGCGGTACGAACTCGTCGAACCAGCGGGCCAGTCGGGCGTCCCAGGGCAGCGGCGGGTGGCTGAGCGCGCGGATCTCCTCCACCAGACCCCCCGGCAGGAAGCCGCGCTCCTGGTACTCGTGCAGATCGAGGCCCCGGGCCAGCCCGCGGCGGTACAGCTCGTCGAGGTCGACGTAGTCGCGCGGCGAGCCGATCGGGCCGCCGAGGATGTCGCCGGCGCCCTTGCCCCGCAGGGTGGACAGGCGGCGCATCCGGCGCAGGTCGGTCGCGATCCGGTCGTAGACCTCCTCCGCCGACAGATCCGTCAACTCCGGGTCGTACAGCAGTCCGTCGGGCATCGTGCCGACCTGCATCGCGCACAGCCAGCCGTTGACGACGTAGTCGCAGGCGACGTTGAAGAGGTACGGGTCGCGGGTGCCGCACCGGTCGCCGTGGCGCAGGGCGGCGTGCAGCATCTCGTGGGCGAGGACGAACCGCCATTCCTCGTCGTCGAGTTCGCGCAGCGGGTTGATGTAGATCTCGCCCGCCTCCGCGTCGACCGCCGCGACGGAGATGTCATGGGCGCGCGCGAGTTCGGCGTCGGCGACCAGGGTGATGCCGGCCGCGATGCCACCGAGCAGCGGGTAGGAGGAGACGAACCAGCTCAGCGCCCGCTCCCAGGGCTGCAGCCGGGTGGGTCCGCCGCGCATCGAGGAACGGCGGCCGCCCGCCACGTCCATCGCCGTGGCCACGGTGCGCGTCAGGGCGTGCGCGAAGGCGAGCTGCCAGTCCGGCGCGGTACCGCCCTTCCAGGTGTCCCAGGGCACCAGCAGCTGGTCCGCGTCGGCACCGGCCGTACCGCAGCGGTCGTACGCGGCCGGGATCCCGTCGCGGCGCCAGCGGGCGGCGAGCTGCTCCTCGTCGCCGCCCGGGTACGACGGCGGCAGGTCCTCGGGGGTGCTGCCGACCGGGAAGCCGAGCAGGAAACGGTTGACCACGGCGCAGCGGGCGGCGAGGTCGTGGCGGTCGGGCTGCTCGCGCCGGCCCGTCGCCGCGGGGACGTGGCCGAAGCCGAGGTGGATGACGCCGTGCGCGACCGCCCAGGCCCACTCGGCGGGTTCGGCGCGGCGGGTGGGGTGGACGTGCAGGACGCCGTCGGAGTCGACACGGACGAGGCCCTCGCGGGGCGACGCGGCGCAGTCCTCCTGGCGGCAGGTGCTGAACCCGATGGCGGCGAGCGCGCGGTTGGCCCGGACCAGTCGCATGCCCTCCGCGAACGCCTCCCCCGCCAGGTCCTTCTTGGGCTGGTCCCGGCGGCGCGCGCGGCTCACCGGCGGGCCTCCACCAGCCGGGGCATGTCCCGGGCGGCCTCGACCAGGAACCACGCGGGCAGTACGGGATTGCCGTCGGCGTCCGGGGAGATGACGCTCTGCGCCACCTCCACCGAGATCTCGGCGAGCTGCACGAGCAGCGACTTGGCGCGGAACGCGGTCTGCTGTCCGGCCGCCGAGAGGTGGTCCTTGCTCGCGGGCAGCTCCTTGACCAGACGTCCGCGGAAGGACTCGGCGAGGTAGTAGAGCAGGTCGCGGTCCTCGGGGCGGTGCGGCCAGCCGGCGTCGCCCTTGAGGACGGCCTCGATGCCGAACCGGCTGCGCACGATCTTGACGTAGCCGCGGAAGGCGACCGCGTGCGCGGGCGTCAGCGTGCCGTGCGCGATCACGCCCAGGGTGGCCTCGTCGAGGTCGGGACCGAAGGAGTGGAGCGCGTCGGAGAGCATGTGCCAGGAACGGGGCGTGGAGAAGGGCTCCTCCGTCTTGGGCGGCTTGGACCACAGGTGGTCGGGGCGGTCGGTGAGGTGGTCCAGGACCCAGGGGTGGATGCCGTTGCCCGCGGCCCAGACCAGCCAGTCCTTCGGCGAGGCCTCCAGGTGCACGTGGGCGAGGCGGTTGACGAGCGCGGAGGCGATCGGGCGGGCCAGCGCGTTGTCGGTCGCGCGGTTGCCCGCTCCGATGACGATGGACCCGGCGGGCAGCTCGTAGTTGCCGATGCGGCGGTCCAGGATCAGCGAGTAGAAGGCCTTCTGGACGTCGGGGGTCGCCGCGTTCAGCTCGTCCAGGAACAGGCAGTAGGGCTCGTCACGGGCGATCGCCTCCGGCGGGCAGAAGACGGACCGTCCGTCACGGATCTGCGGGACACCGATGAGGTCCTCGGGCGCGAGCTGGGTGCCGAGCAGGCTCACGCACTCCAGTCCCAGCGATTCGGCGAACTCCCGCACCAGGGAGGACTTTCCGATGCCGGGAGCTCCCCAGATGAAGACGGGCCGCACGGTCGCGAGACCGAGCAGCAGCTCCGGGAGGCGGGCGGGGGTGACGGTGACGGCTGCGTGCACGCACGGACTCCTGGGAGGTGTTCGAGTGGAGCGCGCGGTCGCGCGGTGTCCGGAACGACCAGTGTGTGCGCGTGGGTCCGTCCGCCGCAGCCCATTTTCAGGCGGCGCGCTCGCTCTCGCCCGCGGGCAACGGCACCTGGGGTCCGTCGCACTCGCGCAGCCAGCCGCGCAGGACGCGGTGCACCCGCTCGGCGCCCACCAGGTCGCCGCCGTCGTCGACCGGGTCGGACAGGTCGAGCGGCGACATCAGGAACGGATGTCCCTGGGCGCCGCCGAGTCCGCCGTGCGAGCCGATCTGCTCCTCGAAGGCGAGCACCTCGCCCTCCTCGGGGTCGTACCAGGAGTTGACCATGATGTCGGCGGTGTGCGGGAACGTGTGCGTGCGCCGTACGGCGTCGGCGGCGCCGGGGCCGAAGTCGGCGAGCGGTCCCGGGCGTGCGTCGTCGAGCGTGTCGACGGGCGCCTCCACGCCGTGCGCGCCGATCACCAGTCCGCCGTGCTCCTCGCTGCGCACCAGCAGGAAGCCGACGCCTGGGTGGTTGGCGAGCGTGGACAGCAGCGCGGGGTGGCGGCGGTCGATCTCCTCGCGGCTCATCCGGTGCGCTGCGTCCGGGAAGGAGACGAGGCCGAGGTTGCCGGAGGCCAGTACGACGGGTTCGGAGTGGCGCGAGGGGCGGTGGCGCCCGCCGCTCTCCTCGACGGGCCGGCGCAGCGCGGCCCGGACCGCCGCCCGCGCCTCGGCTCCGCTGTGCGTGCCCCGCGCCCGGCGCGGCACGGGCAGCCCGCAGCCGGCCCGGACCAGGTTGCCGAGGCTGAGGCCGTAGCGGGTCAGGAAGGTCTCGCCGGGGCTCTGCCCGTGGTCCGACAGCACGACGATCCGGTAGGGCCGGGGGGCGTGCTCGGCGACCTTCTCGATCAGCGCGAGCGAGCGGTCGAGTCGTTCCAGGACCTTCTCCGTGTCCCGGCCGCGCGGCCCGGAGTGGTGCGCCACCTCGTCGTACGCCACCAGGTCCGCGTAGACCGCGTTGCGCCCGGCGAGCATGTCGCCGATCACCGCGGCGACGACGACGTCCCGCTCGACGACGGTCGCGAAGGCGCGGACGAAGGGGTACAGCCCGCCGCGCCCGACCCGCGGGCGGCGCTTCCGCAACCGGGCGCGGGTGGACTGGCCGGTCTCGCGGAACACCTCGGCGACGAAGGACATCGCCGTGCGGACGGCGTTGGCGGGGTCGGAGAAGTAGGCGAAGTAGCCCGAGCGGGAACGGTTCTCCCGGCCTCTGCGCGCGGCCATGGAGAGCACGAGGGCCAGCTCGTCCGCGCCGCCGCTGAAGAGGTTGCCGCGGCTGGCTCCGTCGACGGTGAGCAGTCCCCCGTCGCCGGTGTACGCGATGGCCCGGCGCTGGAGTTCGGCCGCGCTGCTGGGCCGGTTGCAGACCATGACCTCGTGGCTCTCCTTCTCGTACCACCTGAAGGCCGGGATGTCGTGGTTGCTGCCGTGCAGGATGCCGAGCTGGCTGGCGCCGGTCTGGCTCGACCAGTCGGTGCGCCAGGGGGTGAGCCGGTGGGTGGTGCCGAGCCACCGCGCGACGGTCGGCATGAGGCCCTTGCCCGTCGCCTCCTCGAGCACGTCGTGTCCCACGCCGTCGAGCTGGACGAAGACGACGCCGGGGGTCGGGGGACCGGCCTGGCCGTGGGACCGGTCGCGGCGGCGGGCCGCGAGCCGGTAGAGCCTGCGCCGGTAGGCGTCGTCGTCCCGGACGGCGAGAGCGCCCCCCGTGGCGGAGGCGACCGCGGACATCACGGCGGCGACGGCCACGGCGGTCTCCGGCGCGGCCTCACTCTGTCCGGAGGGGTTGATGCGCAGGGCGAGCAGCAGCAGCGACCCGTTCAGGAAGAAGACGAGCAGGCCGAGTATCAGTGCGGGCACGAGCAGCAGGGCCCGTACGAGCAGCGGCCACACCAGCGACGACAGCAGACCGAAGACGCCCGCGCCGGCCGCCGCCGTGACGGCGATGCGGGTGGCGCTGTCCCCGTTGTCGGACTGGAGCTGGAAGTCGGGCAGCGCGCCGGCCAGTACCAGCATCGTGACCGTGGACACGGCCCATACCGCGATGCTCCGCCCGACCCCGCTGAGGACCCGTCGCCACCGTCCTCCACCCACGTCCTGTCCACCTCACGTCCCGGGCCCGCCCGGTCCGCGAGGCCTGCGCCCACCCTGTCACAACGGGCCGAGACGGCCGGATGTGCCCGTCTCCACGATCGCGGTGCGGTCGCGGTCGCCGGTCAGCGGCCGTCGTACCCCGCGGTCGGCATCGACAGACGGCGGTGGACCCGGGCCTTCATCTGGGCGTCGTACGCGGGCTCCGCGCTGCCCACCGTCTCGATCCGGACGCCCCGGCGGGCGCACTCGGCGGTGAACTCGTCGACGGAGGCGAGGGCGCGCTCCAGGACACGGTGGCTCGGCGCGACGAACAGGTCGACGAGGCCCGCCTCGACGTCGGTCCACAGAGTGCGGTGGTCGGGCCGCAGCCCCCGGACGAGAAGCTCCCGGGTGACGACGTAGCCGCGCTCGGCGGCCCAGCGGGCGCACATCGCGTGCTGGCTGCGGGAGTCGACGAGGAAGGGGTCCGCCTCGAGCTCCTCCAGGGGCGTCAGGCTCGCGATGGCCGTGACGCGCACCGTGGCCGGCACGGCGGAGGCACTGCGCGCGTTTCCCATGGCGTCCCCCTCACCTCCGGGTTTCGCCGCCGACCCTACTCCTGCCCGTAGGCTCGGGGGGAGTCGCACGAAGGAGGCAAAGAGGTGCCGGTGGAGATCACCTGGTGGGGGCACGCCACCTGCACGCTGGAGGACTCCGGTACACGCGTCCTCACGGATCCGCTCTTCGCGCGCCGGCTCGCGCACCTGCGGCGCAGGCGCGGGGCGCCGCCCCCACCCGAGGCGGCGGCCGCCGAGGTGGCGCTGGTCTCGCATCTGCACGCCGACCATCTGCACGTGCCCTCGCTGCAGCGGCTCGCGCCGGGCACGCTGGTGCTGGTCCCCGAGGGGGCGGGGCGCGCGGTGCCCGCACTGCGCAGGCTGGACCATCTGCGGCTCACCGAAGTGGCGCCCGGGGACCGGATCGAGGTCGGTGACCTGGTGGTACGTGTCGTGTCGGCGCGGCACGACGGACGACGGCTGCCGGTCGGACCGCACCGCTCGCCCGCGCTGGGGTTCGTGGTCGAGGGCGATGCGCGGACGTATTTCGCCGGGGACACCGGGCTGTTCGACTCGATGGCCGAGGAGGTCGGACCGGTCGACGTGGCGCTGTTGCCGGTCGGCGGCTGGGGGCCCTTCCTCGGGGAGGGGCATCTGGACGCGGGGCGGGCGGCGCAGGCGCTGGCCCGTCTGATGCCGCGCAGCGCTGTGCCGGTGCACTACGGCACATACTGGCCGATCGGCATGGACGGTGTGCGCCCCCATGAATTCCATGCGCCGGGTGATGAGTTCGTGCGCCTGGCCGCCGAGTCCGCGCCCGAGGTGGCGGTGCACCGGCTCGACCACGGCCAGAGCGTGCGGCCGGCGGTCGCGCGGTGATATCCCTGTCCGCCGCGGGCACCACCCCGGCGCTGTTCCTGTCGGCGAGGAGCAGCGCCGCGACGGTGTTCCTGGCCGCCACGGGCGCGGCCGTCACACCGGAGACCACGCAGCAGGCGATCGGTTATCCGTCGCTGTTCCTGCTGGTGCTGATCGGCGCGCTGGTGCCGGTGGTGCCGACGGGCGCTCTGGTGAGTTCGGCGGCCGTGGTGGCCTTCCACCAGACGACGCCGTTCGCGCTGCTGCTGGTGTTCGCGGTGGCTTCCCTCGCCGCGTTCCTCGGTGACGTGGCGCTGTACTGGCTCGGCCGGCGGGGGATGGGATCCAGGAACGGCTCGCGCTGGCTGGAGGCGATCCGGGTCCGCGCCCCCGAGGACCGTCTCGCCCAGGCCCAGGAGAAACTGAGCGACCACGGCGCCACCGTGCTGGTGCTCTCCCGGCTGGTCCCGGCGGGCCGCATACCGGTCATGTTGGCCTGCCTGCTGGCGAAGATGCCGCTGCGCGCCTTCGCTCGCGGCGACATACCCGCGTGTCTGGCCTGGGCGGCCACCTACCAGGTCATCGGCATTCTGGGCGGATCCCTCTTCGACGAACCCTGGGAGGGAGTGGTGGCGGCGGTCGTCCTGACGGTGGCTCTCGGCCTGGCGCCCGGCCTGTGGCGCCGTGTGCGCGGGACCGAGCCGCGCGAACGTCCCGGCAGGGGGACGGAGAACCCCGCGGGCGACCCGGGCAACCGCTGACGACCCGTACCCTCCCCGTCCCCGCCCCCGGCCCTGTCCCCGCCCCCGGCCTCTCGCCCTCGCGCGGGCACCATCACCCCCGCCCTCACCCCACCACTCTCACCGGTGTGCCCTCACCCCAGTACCCGGGAACTCCCCACCGGTAGATCCCACAGGTCCGCCCGCTCGAGTCCGGCCCGCTCCCAGGCCGCCCGCACCCTGGTCAAGGGCTCCAGCACCGGCTCCGCCGAGAGTACGAACGTCCCCCAGTGCATGGGCGCCATCCGGCGGGCGCCGAGATCGACGGCGGCCCGGACGGCCTCCTCCGGGTCGCAGTGCACATCACTGAGCCACCACCGGGGGTCGTACGCACCGATGGGCAGCAGGGCGAGGTCGATGCCCGGATACCGCCGGCCGATGCGCTCGAACCAGTGGCCGTACCCCGTGTCCCCCGCGAAGTACACCCGTTGTCCCCCGGGCTCCGTCAGGACCCAACCACCCCACAGGGTCCGGCAGGTGTCGGTGGGACCGCGCTTGGACCAGTGGTGGGCGGGCACGAAGTCGAAGCGCACACCGTCGAGTTCGGCCCCCTCCCACCAGTCCAGCTCGGTGACACGGGTGAACCGGCGGCGCCGGAACCAGCGCCCGAGCCCGGCCGGCACGAACAGCGGTGTGTGGCGCGGGAGACGGCTCAGGGTCGGAGCGTCCAGATGGTCGTAGTGGTTGTGGCTGATGACGACCGCGTCGATGTGCGGCAGCGCGCTCCAGGGCACACCGACGGGGGTGATCCGGGCCGGGGTGCCGAGGATCCGGCGGGACCAGACGGGGTCGGTGAGGACGGTGAGCCCGCCTATGTGGACCACCCAACTCGCGTGCCCCGCCCAGGAGACGGCGACGGCGCGCGCGCCCACCCGGGGCAGCGGTCCGGGTTCGAACGGCAGTGAGGGGATGTCGGCGAGTCCCTCGGGCCGGGGCCGCAGCGCGCCCTCGCGGGCGAACCGGGCGAAGGCCCGCAGCCCCGGCAGCGGCGCGGTCAGCCGGTCGACGAACGATCTCGGCCAGACACGCCGCTCGCCGAGCGGTCGGGGCTCGGCGAGCGGAACGGCGGGAAGGAGCGGTACGACGGGTGGGGTGGCGGGCGAGGAACGCGCCGCCGGAGCCGGGGAGGGCGTCGGCTCCTCGGTGTCCGGTGCGCTGGTGTCGGTGCTCGTGGTCGACTGGGACTGCTGCGTCATCGAAGAGGCTCCCATCGCTGAGCGTCGTCGCGGAGATCGTCGAAGGTCGACCCCAAGAGGGTCAACGCACGTTGCACGTGTGGCAGTTCCAACGGCGAGGGTGAACTGAGGCATTCCGCCCGCTCCTCGTCGCTCGCGCCGAACAGCGGTCCCGTCCCGAGCCGCACCCGCAGCGCTCCGAGGTCGTCCCCGAAGCGGTGGCCGCCCGGCGCGGGCATGCCGAGCCGGGCGGTGAGGAAGTCCTCCAGTTCCTGCGCGTCGCCGACGCCGTGCGCGGTGAGCGCGGTGCGCAACGGGCCGAGATCCACGTACAGATGCCGGCCGGCCCGGGGTGGCCGCGCGAGGGCACCCGCGCCGGTCACCGCGCGGTGCACGGCGTCGGCCACGCGCGCGTGCAGGCGTACGGCCGCCGTGAGCCTTTCGGTGACCGCGTCCGGCTCGCCGAGCGCGTACGAGGCCGCGACGGCGACCGGTCGCGCGACGCGGGCCCCGAGCACGGTGAGTACGTCGAGGACGCGGGCGCGCAGCAGGACACCCGCGTCGGTGACCGGGAAGCGGGCCACGGCGGCGGGCCAGCCCTGCGGCAGGAAGGCCCCGGAGAGGTCCGCGATGACGGTGACCTCTTCGGGGAGCATCTCGGCGGGGCTGAGCAGCATGGTGTCGTGCGGCCGGTGCAGGGTGTCGCGCCAGGTCTCGTCGCTGACCACGTGCAACCCCTCGGCCACGGCGGCCTCGACGGTCTCGTGGACCACTTCGGGGGGCGCGACGGTGGCCGTGGGGTCGTCGGCGACGGAGAGGACGAGCAACCGTGGATCGCCGCCCTCGGCACGGACCCTGCGGACCGTCTCCAGGAGCGCGTACGGGTCCGGCAGGCCGCCGCACTCCGCGGGCGTCGCCACATGGAACACGGACCGGCCCAGCAACCGCACCTGCGGCGCCCACCAGGCGGCGCACGGCCTCGGCACCAGGACGTCACCACCGAGCGCGCCGGTCAGTGCGAGGAGCAGCGCGGGGGCGCCGGGGGCGGCGGCCACCCGATCGCGTTCGGCGGCCAGACCACGCCGGTTCCAGTAGCCGCGGGCGGCGTCGAGGAGGTCGGGGCCGCCTCCCGGGGGCTCCGCCTCGGTGTGGTCCGCGGCGGCGGCGAGGACGGCGCGCAGTTCCGGCAGCACCGGCAGGCCCTGATCGGGGAGCGGCGGGCCGTAGCGGACCGGACCGTGCCCTTCCGGAACCGTCCGCCGCATCCGTGCCTCCGCGCAGTCCGTGATGCCGTGCCCTGTCTCCGCCGCCCCTGCCGTACGCTCCGCCGCGTCGCCGTGCGTGATCCGCTTCGGTGACTCCGTACCCACGCTCCGGTGCCGCCATGGGCGGCCGCCGGGTCGCGCCCGTCACATCGTCAGCGGCCGGCGGACAGTCGCTCGCGGCACAGACGGTGGGCGGCGGCGCCCAGGGCGCCCGCGATGAGAAGGGCTCCGGCGATCAGGGCCGGGACGGACTCGGTGAAGGCACCGCCCTCACCTGCCTCCACCCCGTGCTGGGCGCCCGCGGGTCGGTCCGCCGTGCCGTCCGCGCCGTCGTGACCGGTGCCCTGAGGGGTGTCGCCGCGTCCTGCGCCTTTCTGATGGTCCGGGGCGCTGTCGTGAGGCGCGGACTGAGCGGTGCCGGGGGCGGTGTCGCGACCCGCGCCACCAGGAACGTCCTGACCGCCTTCACGAGCGGGATCCGCGGGAACGTCCTGACCGCCCTCCCGAGCGGTACCCGGAGGTACGTCCTGACCACTTTCCGGAACGGTACCCGGGGGTACGTCCTGGGCATCCCCGCCGACCGCGTTCTCGGGGGCGACCGGGGCGCTGTCGCGTGCCGTTCCGGGAGGAACGTCCTGGACGCCCTCACGGGCCGGGTTCCCGGGAACGACCGGGGCGCTGTCGGGAGCGACACCCGCGAGCGGGTCCTGGAGGCCCTCACCCGCGGTGCTCCCGGGAACGACCGGGACGTCACCCGGAGCCTGCCGAGGAGCGGCCGGCGCGCCCGCCGCCCCGGGGACGACCGGAACGCTGTCCCGGGCCGTCCCCGGAGAAACCCCCTTGGGGGCACCCTCACCGGCAGTGCTCCCAGGGGTGACCGGGACGTCGCGTGGAGCTTCCCTAGGAGCGACGGGGACCGCGCTCGGACCGACTTCGCGAGGGACAACCGGGACCACACCCGGGGCGGCTTCCCGACGAGCGGCCGGGGTCGCACTCGGGGCCTCCCGAGGAACAACCGAGACCACACCGGGGCCGGCTTCCGCGGGGACGCCCGGGGCCGCGCTCGGAACCTCCCGAGGAACAACCGAGACCACGCCCGGGGCGGCTTCCCCAGGAACAACCGAGACCACACCAGGGCCGCCTTCCCGACGAGCGGCCGGGGTCGCACTCGGGGCCTCCCGAGGAACAACCGAGACCACACCGGGGCCGGCTTCCGCGGGGACGCCCGGGGCCGCGCTCGCGACCTCCCGAGGAACAGCCGGCGTCTCGCGCGGGGTGTCCCCGGGAACGCCGGCGGCCTCACTCGGAACCTCGCGAGAAGTACCGTGCGCGGTATCGGGGACGGCGTCGCGGGTCACGCTGTACGACGCCTTCCACGGTCTCGCACGGCCACCCGGCGCGCCGGGACACACGCCCTCGACAGCCCGCTCACCGACTCCGCGCGAGGCGCCGGGACCCGCCGCACGGCTCGCGGCGCCGATGCCGCCGCCGGAACCCCCGCGCGCCGGAGCACGGGACGGAACGCGGGCCGTGCCGCGGTAGGTGACGGTCTTCTCGTCCGCGCCGTCGCTCACCCGGCGCAACCGGACCTCCCACCCCGCGAAGCCGGCGGAGCGGGCGGAGCGGGCGGAGCGGGCGTCGACGAACTCGGGGGGCGCACCGCCCGTCGCGTCACAGGAGACGAAGACGGTGACGAGCTCCCCGGGTCTCACCGAGCGCGGCACGACCTGGGCGCCCGGATCCGCGGACGCGGCCGAGGCGGCCGCGCCCAGCGCGGTACAGGCCAGGGCGGTGGCGGACAGCACACGGGCGGTACGGCGCATCGGCTGGGCTCCTTCGGAACGGCTCCGTCTGAAGGGGCACGGCCGTCGTGCTCCCCGAGCCCATCACAGCCCGCCCGGCCCCGGGGCGCGCGCGGCCGGACACCATTCGCGGGACGGCGGCACCCGAGCGGGTGACAACGGCGAGGCGCCGTCAGTCCGGGAGGAAGCGGTCCGAGAGGAAGCGCATCTCCCGTTCCAGACCGCGGCCACGCCTGTCCACGACGGCCGAGGCCACGTCGGCCAGTTTGCGCTGGCTCCCCTGCGAGATGCGGCGCAGCACCCCGAAGGCCGCGTCCGCGTCGCAGCCCAGTACGTGCATGACGATGCCGCACGCCTGGTCGACCACCGGCCGGGTGCGCAGCGCGGCACCGAGCTGGTCGAGCTCGGCCAGCGCGGCACGGTAGGAGCGGTCGCGGACGAGACAGGTCACGGCGAGCTCGCCGAGTGCGCGGGCGGGGCCGTGCGGGGCGTCCTCCAGGGCGCCCGGCCGGAAGCTGTACAGGCTGAGGGTGACGGTCAGCCCGGAGCGCCGGAAGGGGATCGTGACGGTGGAGCGCACCCCCGAGTCGAGGGCCAGGGCGCGGTACGCCGGCCAGCGCTCCTCGCGCAGCAGGTCCGCCGAGTCGACGGGCTCGCCGCGTTCCAGCGCGGTGGGGATCGGGCCGTCGCCGGAGCGCAGCTGGACGGATACGAGTCCGGCGAGGTCGGGGTGGGTGACGGCGGCGGACCGGTCGGGGGCGCCCTCGGAGACCACGCAACTGGCGCCGCAGCAGTCGGTGGTGCACCGGACCGCCCGGTCGGCCAGTTCCGACAGCCGCCTGCCCGGAAGTGTCGACTCCGCTGATTCCGTTCCCAGTTGGCCGAGTTGACCGGTGTCCGCCATGTTCGCGCCTCCTCTCTCCGCGCTTTCCCGCTCCCCCGCACGGAAAACGACTCGGCCGGACACACCCCGCCCACACCCGGAACCTGTCCTTCGGGTTACGTTCATCGCATGGCGCACACGGACGAATTCGGTGAAGAACTCGCGGATTTCGTGCGCCGCGTCTCGGAACTGAAGGCGGCGCGTTCCGTACCGGCCGACGCCCTGCCGACGGTGCTCGACGCGGCGATCTTCGAACTCGACCACGTGGCGGGCCGGTTGTGGCCCCGGTACGAGCGGCTGTCCTCCGGCGGGCCGGCCGCGGTGGCCCCGGTCGACCGCCAGGAGCAGCAGCTTCTCAAGGCCCTCTTCCAACGGGTTCCGGTGCCCGTCGCGCTGGTGGACCGCGAGACGGTGGTCCGCAGGCTGAACTTCGCGGCGGCCGACTTCACCGGTGTCCGGGCCGGCTACGCGACCGGGCGGCCGCTGACCGGGTTCCTCGCGCACGGCGACCGCGCCGCGTTCCGTTCGCAGGCTGCGGCGGTGGCGCGCGGGGAGGGCGACCGCAGTCTCACCGTGCACCTCCAGCAGCATCCCTCGGTGCCGGTACGGATGACGCTGACCGCCCTGCGCCCCAACGGCGAGCCGCGCACCGCCGTCCTCGTCGTGCTGCAGCCCGCGGGGTCCCGGGTGCCGTCGGACGAACGGGTACCGGCCCCGGTACCGGACCTCACCGGGACGACCCGGCACGCGGCGCTGATGGACCTGGTGGACGCCATGACCACGGCGCTGCTCGGCGGACCGGCCGGGGCTCCGTCCGCGGTACTGGAACGGGCGGCCGCCGTGCTGCACGGGAGGTTCGCGGACTGGGTGGTGGCCGACACGGGTCCCGGGCGGCTGTCGCGTACGACGGTGCTCGCTCCCGCCGAGGACGCCGAGGGAGCGAGTGCCGTGGCCGGGCAGGATCCCGCCGCGTGTCCTCTCGTCGTCGAGGCCGCGCGCGGCGGGTCGGCGGCGCTCCAGGTGCGTGCCGCCGACCCGGACGCCTTCGGCCGTGACACCTCGGGCGCCCCCGTCCTCGTACGCGCGAACGTGACCTCGCTGCTGTGCGTCCCCCTGGTCCGCGGGGCCGGCCCCGCCAGCGGAGTCCTGACGCTGTTCCGCGGCGGCGGCCGCCTCGCCTTCTCGATGGCGGAGGCCCAGGCGATGGACATGATGTCCCGCCACATCGCCCTGGCCATGGACCGCGTGTGACGCACCTTGACGACGCGTCTGCCGGACCCGTGGGGGGCCGCGTGCCGGACCGCCTTCACCCGCGCCTGCCCACCGCCGTGTCCGGTCGGACCACGCCCGGTGGACCGGTCACGCCGCGTCGCGCAGGACCTGGTTCCGCAGCCGCGCGCAGCAACGGCTGATCAGCCGGGAGACGTGCATCTGCGAGATGCCGAGCTGCTCGGCGATGCTGCTCTGGGTCATGTCGCCGAAGAACCGCATGTAGAGGATGGTGCGTTCACGCTCGGGCAGGGCCCGCAGCCGGGGCTTGACGGCCTCGCGGTCGATCACGACGTCGAGGGCGGGGTCGGCCGAGCCGAGGGCGTCGCTGAGCGAGTACCCGTCGCCACTGCCCCGGAGCTCGGCGTCGAGGGAGAGCGCGCTGAAGCTCTCCAGCGCCTCCAGGCCGGCCCGGACGTCCTCCTCGCTCATCCGGGCGTGCGCGGCGATCTCGGCGACGGTGGGCCCGTGACCCGAGACGGTCCCCGACAGTTCCTGCTGGGCGAACCGCACACGGTTGCGCAGGTCCTGGACCCGCCGCGGCACATGGACGGTCCACATGTGGTCGCGGAAGTGGCGCTTGATCTCACCGGTCACGGTCGGCACGGCGTAGCTCTCGAAGGCGTTCCCGAGTTCGGGGTCGTACCGGTCGACGGCCTTGACCAGGCCGAGCGCCGCCACCTGCCGCAGATCCTCCAGGCTCTCGCCACGGTTGCGGAACCGGCCCGCGAGCCGGTCGGCCATGGGCAGCCAGGCCTCGACGATCTCCTCGCGGAGTGCGTCGCGCGCGCTCCCCGCGGGGAGCGCGGCAAGCCTGCGGAACGCCTCTGTGGTGTCGGGGGCGTCGTCGTGCGGGTGGCGTTTGGCGCTCACTTGGTTTCCCATGGTGCGTCGCAACTCCCTTGAAAGTGCCTTGGGTTGGACGGTCACCGTGGGAGCGCGGGGTGCGCCGGACAGGCACACCCGTGGCGAGAACCTGACGGCTCCCACGGACGTGCCTCCTGTCCGAAGCACTGAAATTCCGCCTGCCCCTGCGCAGTCGGGACAAACCCCTTACGCACCGCGTGGGTTGATACCTGTCCGCCGGGCATGGGCCGCGGTCCCGGGGGTACTGCTGAGGCACCCGCATCCCCGGCGGCCGAGAACCCGGCGAGGGTCCACGGCCCTGTCCGATGCGTGCGCGAAGTGCGGTCAGCCCGCGGAGCCGGCCCGTCGCGGGGACCTCGCGGAGCCGGCCGGTGTCGGGGACGTCGCCGTGTCGGCCCCTGTCGAGGACGTCGCGGTGTCCGAGTTCCCCGGCTCGGCGCTCGCCGGCATCAGCCGTGCCGAGCCGCACAGGGGGTGGCCGGACTCGGCGCCGGTGTCAGCGACGGCGCCGGAGCGGCGCGGGTCCGGTCGCGGGTGCGAGGGGAGCGACCGGGCCCCCGCCGGGGACGCCGTCCGGAGCGTTCAGACGGCTCCGCCGAAGACCCGGTCGCGGGCTCCGTCGCGGGTCCGGCCCGGGGCCACCGGGCGGCGCGGGTGGCGGCGCAGGTACTCGCCCTCCAACTGGGCCATGCGCACGTTGTGGGTCCGCAGCGCGTCGTTCGAGCCGTGGAGCAGCGTGTCGTGGCGGGTCCGGTGGATCGTCTCCAGCTCTCTCATCAGCTGCTGGTCGTCCAGCCGGTCCGGGTCGACTCCGGTCATGGTGGTACCCCGCTCGTCGTGTCCTGCGGCGCGGTCCGGGTGCCCGCCGGGCACACACTCCCGCGAGCGGCACCCGAGCGGCGTCCGGGAGGGAACCATGGATCTCGCCGTTCTCCCTCCACTCTACGAACATCCGGGGAACCAGGCATTCCACGGGCGTCCGGGGCCCTGTCTAGCGGGCGCGCTCCACGCGCCGCTCGTCCCAGACCGGCTCCGCCGTCTCCCGGATCCGTCCGTCGGAACCGAAGACCAGGTAGCGGTCGAAGGAGCGGGCGAACCAGCGGTCGTGGGTGACCGCGAGGACCGTCCCCTCGTATGCCTCCAGGCCCTCCTGGAGTGCCTCGGCCGACTCCAGGTCGAGGTTGTCGGTCGGCTCGTCCAGCAGCAGGGCGGTGGAGCCCTCCAGCTCCAGCAGCAGGATCTGGAAGCGGGCCTGCTGCCCGCCGGAGAGCTTCTCGAACCGCTGCTCGGCCTGGGCGGTCAGTTCGTAGCGGCGCAGCCGGGACATCGCGGCGCCGCGGTCCTGGGAGTGCTCGCTCCACAGGATGTCGAGGAGCGTGCGCCCCTGCAGCTCGGGATGGGCGTGCGTCTGCGCGAAGTGTCCCGCGACGACCCGCGCGCCGAGTTTCCACGCGCCGGTGTGCGCGACGGTGTCCCCGGCGAGCAGACGCAGGAAGTGCGACTTCCCGGAGCCGTTGGAACCGAGCACGGCGACGCGCTCGCCGTAGAAGACCTCCAGGTCGAAGGGGTTCATCAGACCGGTGAGCTCGAGCCCCTGGCAGGTGATGGCCCGCACACCGGTCCGTCCGCCGTGCAGCCGCATCCTGATGTCCTGCTCGCGCGGCGGCTCAGGCGGCGGCCCGGCCTCCTCGAACTTCCTCAGCCGGGTCTGCGCGGCCTGGTAGCGGGACGCCAACTCATGGCTGATGGACGCGGCCTGACGCAGGTTCAGCACCAGCTTCTTCAACTGGGCGTGCTTCTCGTCCCAGCGTCTGCGCAGTTCCTCGAAGCGGGCGAAGCGCTCCTGGCGGGCCTCGTGGTACGTCGCGAAGCCGCCGCCGTGCACCCAGGCGTCGGCACCGGCCGGGCTGGGCTCGACGCTGACGATCTTCTCGGCGGCGCGCGCCAGCAGCTCCCGGTCGTGGGAGACGAACAGAACGGTCTTGCGGGTCTCCTTGAGCCGCTCCTCCAGCCAGCGCTTACCGGGTACGTCGAGATAGTTGTCCGGCTCGTCGAGGAGCAGGACCTCGTCGGTGCCGCGCAGCAGGGCCTCGAGCACCAGCCGCTTCTGCTCACCGCCGGACAGCGTCCGCACCTGACGCCACTGCGCCTTCTCGTACGGGACGCCGAGCGCGGCCATGGTGCACATGTCCCAGAGCGTCTCGGACTCGTATCCGCGCACCTCGGCCCAGTCGGACAGGGCCTGCGCGTAGCGGAGCTGGGAGGCCTCGTCGTCGATGGTCATGAGATCGTGCTCGGCGGCGTCGACGGCCTTCGCGGCCTGCCGGATGCGGGGCGGTGCCACGGACACGAGCAGGTCCCGTACGGACGTCTCGTCCCGTACCGAGCCGACGAACTGACGCATCACACCGAGGCCGCCACCGACGGTGACGGTCCCCCCGTGCGGCTTCAGCTCCCCCGAGATCAGCCGGAGCAGCGTGGTCTTGCCGGCTCCGTTCGGTCCGACCAGGGCGACGACGGCCCCTTCCCCCACCCGAAACGACACGTCGCCGAGCAGCGCCCTCCCGTCGGGAAGGTAGTACTCAAGATGTGCGGCTTCGAGGTGTCCCATGGTGAGGCATTCTCCGTGGAGGCGGGGCCGCCCGGCAAACCCATATCCGACAGGTGGGCCACCCCGCGTCCCCGCGCGCCCGGCCGAGCCCGGAACCACGCCCCGGCCCCGCACGGGTCGCCCCCGCGATTCCGGGTCTCCGTCCCGGCCGGGGGCGGCGGAGGCCGGTGCGGGCCGCGGGGGCGGAAAACGCCTCGGCGCGGGTAGTCGCACCCCATGACCACCACGCCTGACATCGACCTCACCACCGGTCCCCGGGCCCTCACCCCGTCCGGAACCGCTTCCTGACGGCGGACTCCCGCCTCTTCGAAGCCGTCGCGTCCCGCCACTGGCCGGGCGGTGACCGCCTCCTGCCGAAACTGAGCCGCAGCGCGAACCACGGCCTGCTGTGGTTCGCCACGGCCGCGGCCCTCGCCGCCACCCGCACCCCCCACGCGCGCCGGGCCGCGGCCAGGGGTCTCGCCTCACTCGGCCTCGCCTCCGCCACGATCAACACCGTCGGCAAACGGACGGTGCGCCGCCCTGCCCGTCCCTCGCCCCGGTCCCCCGGGCGCTTAAGCTCAAGCGCCAGCCGATCACGACCTCGTTCCCGTCGGGTCACTCCGCGTCGGCCGCCGCCTTCGCGACGGGGGTGGCACTGGAGTCGCGCGGCTGGGGCGCCGCCGTGGCACCGCTCGCCACCGCGGTGGCCCTGTCCCGTGTCTACACCGGCGCCCACTTCCCGAGCGACGTCCTCGCGGGCGCGGCCCTGGGCGCCGCCGCCGCGTACGCCGTACGGGGCATGCTCCCGCAGCACGGTCCGCGCCACTGAGAACGCGGTGTCCAGATGACAAGACGCAGGTCTCACCATCCGACACGCGGGCGTACGGTGATCCATGACCGACGAGAAGAAGACGAAGGGGAACGGTCATGCCGAAGCCGCAGGAGACCGCCGTCTACACGCACGGCCACCACGAGTCCGTGCTGCGCTCGCACACCTGGCGCACCGCCGCCAACTCCGCGGCCTACCTGCTCGACTCGCTCAAGCCCCACATGAAGATCCTGGACATCGGCTGCGGACCGGGCACCATCACCGCCGACCTGGCGGAACTGGTTCCCGACGGGCACGTCACGGGCGTCGACCACGCCCCCGGAATCCTGGACCAGGCCCGCGCCACGGCGGCCGACCGCGGTCTGCGCAACGTGGAGTTCGAGGTCGCGGACGTGCACGCCCTGGACTTCCCTGACGACACCTTCTGCGTCGTCCACGCCCACCAGGTGCTGCAGCACGTGGGCGACCCGGTGCGGGCGCTGCGCGAGATGCACCGGGTCACCAGGCCCGGCGGCTTCATCGCCGTCCGCGACGCGGACTACTCGGCCATGACCTGGTATCCCGAGGTACCGGGCATGACCGACTGGCAGGACCTGTATCTGCGCGTCGCCCGCGCCAACGGGGGCGAGCCGGCCGCGGGCCGCCGTCTCAGGTCGTGGGCACTGGCCGCCGGGCTCACGGACATCACCGCGACGTCGAGCACCTGGACCTTCGCCACCGAGGCCGAGCGGGAGTGGTGGAGCGGGCTGTGGGCCGATCGCACCCTGGCCTCGGCGTACGCGGACCGGGCGACCGAGGGCGGCCACGCGACCGCCGGGCACCTGCGGGCCGTGTCGGAGGCGTGGCGCGAGTGGGGGCGCCGGGAGGACGGCTGGTTCTCCGTGCTGCACGGGGAGATCCTCTGCCGGAAGGGCGTGTGACCCGCCCGGCCGAGGACGGGTGAGCCGCCCGGCCGAGGAGGGACGAAACGGCCGCTCCGCGACGGGTGGACCGGCCGCCTGGGGATGCGTCCGAAACGATCTCCTCCCGAGGCTGCCCCAACTAGGCTCCTCCGTATGGAGATTCTGGGAACCACGCTGCGTGTCTGCGTCGACGACCTGGAGGCTTCGGTCCCCTTCTACGAAAGACTCGCGGGCGTGCGCGCCCTGCGGTTCGAGCGCGGCGGAGTGTCGGTCGCCGCGGTGGGCTGCTTCCTGCTGATGAGTGGACCGGAGGCCGAGCTGGACGTCCTGCGCAAGGTCGCCGCGACCATCGCCGTCAAGGACGTCGACGAGGCCCATCGGGTGCTCGGCGAGCTGGGTGCGCACATCCTGGCGGGGCCCGTGGGGACACCCGCGGGCCGCAACCTGATCGCCATGCATCCGGACGGGGTCGTCTACGAGTACGTGGACCGCGGGACGGCCCAGTAGCCGGTCCGGTCCCCTTTCCGCCCTCGCGGGCCGGGGCGGGCCGGTCCGCCCCGGCTCCCGGCCTACGAGGGCGGGTCCCGTTCAGGCCGGATCGACACCCCATTCGATCGCCGGCGGCCGCATCCGGAAGTCGTACCGGTCGGGCAGCGCCTCGTCGGTCAGTCGAGCCCACAGCACGCCGATCGCCTCGGCGCCCTCCCGCAGATCGGCGACCTCGAACCCCGCGTCGAACACGGCCCGCGCGCCCTCCCGGTCCCCCTCCGCGAGCAGCAACTCCGCCTCGATCAGCCGGAATCGACCCCTTTCCCGGGTCGCGGGCCGCAGCCTCTCCCAGACCCTCCGCGCGTCCGCCGTACGCCGCACCGCGAGCAGCGCCGCCAGCGCCTCCCGCCCGAGCGCGGCCGTGGCCGCGGTCCACGCCGCACCGTCGTCACGACGCTCCTGGCACAGGTCGTCGAACGCCTCCGCGTACCGGTCGGCGGCCCGCTCCCGGTTGCCCGCCTGCTGGTCCGCGACGGCCAGACAGCGCAGCAACGGCCAGAGGGACGGGGCGAGTTCGAGTGCCCGCTCCCAACTGCGCACCGCCTGCGCCACATCCCCCGCGTGCCACTGGGCGACGCCGAGGTGGTACTCGGCGAGCGGCTTGGCGGGCGCCGTCTCCAGCATGTCCCGCCAGTGCGGGGCGACCAGCGACTCGCCCGGCGGCCCGACCCGGCGTTGCTCGGGAAAGGCACCGGTCCTGAGCAGTTCCACCCACGGCGCCTGGGCCGCTCCCAGCGTGCACTCGTCGAACGGCGTCCCCGCCAACTTGTAGGTGGCGCGCAGCACTTCGAGGGCTCCCCAGCCGGACCCGACGTGCAGCACCTCGCCGGGTTCGGTGTCGGCGTGCGGGAGCCAGGCCGCGTACGCCGCCTCGACGTCGGCCCGTGGCAGAGCGCGCTCCAGACGGCCCTCCACCTCCGCCCGCGCCGCGGCCCAGTCGGCTCCGTGGACCGTCCGCGCGCCGGCGTCGTCCCCCGCCAGCGGCCCGTACGACTCCAGCCAGGTCACCTCGCCCTCCGCGTCCAGCCGCACATGCTCCAGCTGGGTGCGGGCGAGCCCGGCCTGGATCTCGCAGTAGCCGCCGGTGCCGGGCTCGGTGAGCCACTCCTGCCAGCGCCGCCCGCCCGCGCCGGAACCCCAGACGAACAGCTTGCGTCCGCGCAGCACGTCGGTGGACGTCTGCACGAGCCCTTCACCCGCGTCGTCGAGCGCGGCGATCCAGCGGCGCTGCCCGTCGGGTACTTCGTAGAAGTAGTCGGCGGGGAAGTCGGCGCGCGGCGGACGGGTGCGGTCGACGCCCTCGTGCTCGGGTACCGGCACCCGGCGCAGCCGCCGCTCGTAGCCGAAGTGCCAGGCCTCGTCCGCCGGGACCAGCACCCTGCGCCGCTCGGGGACGGCGATGTTGGACCACCAGTACACGGGGGCGGGCTTCTCGTGCGGGTTGCGGACGCGGACGCCGACGTGCAGGAAGTCGGAGCCCTCCGGCAGCCACAGGTCGACCTGGAAGGGCAGGTCGCGCAGCCGTTCCCACTCCCACAGGCGGAGCATCTCACCGCCGTCGGGGGCCGCTACCCGGGCCGCGTGGACGGGTGCGCAGGACAGGGTCGTGTGGCCGGTCGCGCCGATGTTCCACTCGATGCCGCCGGAGAACCAGGCGCCGTTGAGGGCGAAGCAGGCGGGCTGGAACACCGGGTTGCGGTACAGGAGTTCGCGCTGCGAGGGCTTGTGGAAGAGGGAGGCGACACGACCTCCGCGGGACGGCAGTACGGTGACCCGCAGGCGGTCGTTCTCGATCACGATCGTGTCGGTCGCGCGGGGCGTGCGGTGTCTGTCGTAGCCGTCCCGGAGGCGCTCCGGCAGGACGTCGCGCAGGGGTTCGTAGCCGATCTGCCGGGCCATGTCCCGGGGGAGTCCTTCACGGTCCCGGTCGTCGATGCGATGCGCCTCGTCGAGCGGCCGCAGGGGCGGCAGGGGGTTGCTGGGGCCCAACTCCGCTGACGGCAGCGTCATTACGTCACGTCGGATCGTCGTCACGACGACCATGGAACAGCGACATCGCGCACCTGACCAGGGGTTCCGCTCGTCAGGATACGGTCAGGATTACGCAAAGGCGGCGGCGCCGCCCGGCCTTCCGGGCGCCGGCGGGCCGGGAGGCCGGGGACCGTGCCGGGCGCGGGCGGGTCACGGGGAAGAGGTCATCTCCGAGGTGATCGCCCAGCGTTCGTGGTCGCGCCAGGCGCCGTCGATGTGGATGAAGTCCGGCGAGAAGCCCTCCAGCCGGAATCCGCAGCGCCGGGCGAGCGCGATGGAGGCGGCGTTCCCGGGCTGGACGTTGATCTCCAGCCGGTGCAGCCCCATCGTCGCGAAGGCGTACCGGACCACGAGCCCGAGCCCCTCGGACATGAGTCCCCGCCCCGCGGCGTGCGCGAAGGCGCCGTATCCGAGCGCCCCGCTCAGAAAGCCGCCCTCGACGATGTTGTTGATGTTGATGAAGCCGGCGATGGCCCCGCCGTCCCGTGCGCAGACGAGGAAACCGGCCTTCGTGGGGTCCTTGATGAGCCGTCCCGCGTACGCCGCGTAGGCGTCGGGGCTTCCCGGCGGGAAGAGCCAGGGCTGATGCAGGGCCTTGCTCTCGCGGACCCTCGCGGTGAACTCGGCCGCGTCCTCGTACGTGAAGTGCCGTATGCCCGCGCGGGGGCCCTGGGCGAGATAGGGGGAGTCGTTCTCAGGCATCCGGCCACAGTACGCCGCCGCGGCTCTGCGGCCCCGTGGTCTCCACGTTCTCACGGCCGTCGCCTGGAGGAGTACGCCCCGCACAGCGCGCCGATCGCCCCGGTGCCCAGCAGCGCCATCCACAGGGGCGCGGTCACTTCCGGGATCAGCAGCCGGATCTTCGTGCTCCGGGTGTTCTCGAAAACGAAGACCAGGGCGAGGAGAACCAGCGCCACGACGGTGGTCCTGCCCGGTGTCATCAGCCCGGCGCGGCTCTTCGCGCCGCTCGTGCCGGAGGCGTCGGGGGACTTCGGACTCATGCGCCCAGCATGGGCCGCGGGACGGCGACCCGCGCGGTGGGAGGTTCCTCCGGGTGACCGGCGGCCCCTGCCCTCACCTTCCCGGCCGCCCCGGGAGGTCACCCGCGCGCACCCGGACCCCCGGCTCGCCCTGAAGGGAGGCGCCCCGCCCGTGACACGACGGCGCCCCGCGCCCCGCGCCCCGCGGGCGACGGGCGACGGGCGACGGGCGACGGGCGACGGGCGACGGGCGACGGGCGACGGCTGGATCTACGCGAGCGCGGGCTCGTCCAGCGTCAGCGTCCCCTCGTCCGAGTCCAGTTCCGCCCCGACGCCGAACGGAATCGTGAGGGCCCCCTCGCAGTGGCCGAACCCGAAGTGCTCGACGACCGGCACGCCGAGGCCGCCGAGCCGGTCGGCGAAGACGGCCCGCAGGCTCTCGTACGGACCGCAGTCCACCCAGGAACCGAGCGCGATCCCGGCGACCGAGTCGAGCCATCCGGCCCGCAGGAGCTGGGTGAGGATCCGGTCCAGCCGGTAGGCCTCCTCACCGATGTCCTCGATCAGCAGCAGCCCGCCCCGGGCGGAGGCACGGGCGTGCGGTGTTCCGAGGTCGGCGGCCAGCAGGCTGACGCAGCCGCCGAGGGTGACACCCCGGGCCCGCCCCGGCACCAGCGCGCCTCCCGTGACGGACGTGAGGGTTCGCACGGTCTCCGGCTCGAAGAGCGTCGCCCGCAGGTGTTCCTGCGTCCGCGCGTTCTTGAGGAAGTCGACGGCCGCGACCATGGGTCCGTGCAGGGTGACCAGCCCGGCGCGGGTCGCGAACGCCTCGTGCAGTGCGGTGATGTCGCTGAAGCCGAGGAACACCTTGGGGCCCGCGGAGCGGATCGCGTCCCAGTCCAGGAGGTCGACCATGCGCTGCGCTCCGTAGCCGCCGCGGGCGCAGAACACCGCGGCGACCTCCGGGTCGCACCAGGCGGCCTGGAAGTCGGCAGCCCGGTCGGCATCGGCGCCCGCGAGGTAGTTGAACTCGGCGTGCCGGTCAAGGACATGGGGGGCCACCACAGGATCGAGATCCCAGCCGCGCAACAGGTCGAGGCCCGCCTCCAGCCGCTCCTCGGGCACCGGACCGCTCGGCGAGACGACGGCGACGCGGGCCCCTGGTGCGAGCCGGGCGGGACGGATCAGGGACTTCACTTGAGGAGCTCCAGAGTGGGAATGCCGGGCGGGTTCAGACCGAAGACCTGTGCGTACAGGGAGAGTTCGGACTCCAGGGCGCGCACCATGGTGTCGGCCCGGCGGAATCCGTGCCCCTCGCCCTCGAAGGCGATGTAGGCGTGCGGGACGTGGCGCCCCGCCATCCTGGACAGGAACCGTTCGCACTGCGCGGGCGGACAGATGGGGTCGTCGAGCCCCTGGAGGAGGAGGAAGGGCGCGGTGATCCGGTCGGCGTGCTCGGCGGGTGAACGCTCCACGTAGCGGCCCGGCACCTCGGCGAGCGGACCGATCAGCGACTCCAGGTACTGGGACTCGAAGTCGTGGGTCTCCCCCGAACCCCAGCTGGTGAGGTCGAGGATCGGGTACAGGATCGTGCCGCAGGCGTAGACGTCGGTGGCGGTGAGGGACGCGGCGGTGGTCCAGCCGCCCGCGCTGCCGCCACGGATGGCGAGCCGGCGCCGGTCGGCGGTGCCCTCCTCCGCGAGGGCGACGGCGACGGCCGCGCAGTCCTCGACGTCGACGACGCCCCACTGCTCGCGCAGCCGGTTGCGGTACTCCCTGCCGTGTCCCGCCGAACCGCCGTAGTTGACCTCGGCGACACCGATGCCGCGCGAGGTGAAGTAGGCGATCTCCAGGTCGAGGACGAGGGGGGCCCGGCCGGTGGGGCCGCCGTGTGCCCAGACGACGTAGGGCGGCAGTTCGTCGCCGGGGGCGACGTGATCGGGGTGGTGCGGTGGATAGACGTGGGCGTGGATCTCCCGGCCGGCGGGACCGGTGAAGGTGCGGATCTGCGGCTCCGGGTAGTACGCGGGATCCACCGGGTCGTCGTGGGCGGCGCCGAGCACCCGGGCGCGTCCGGTACGGAAGTCCAGCTCGACCACCTCGTACGCGCTGCGCGGGCTGGCCCCGACGCCCAGGACGCGGCTGCCGTGCACGGCGAGCGTCGGCGTGAACTCGGTCCAGGGTCCTGCCGCGTCGACGACCTCGCCGGTCTCCGGGTCCACTATCCCGAGCGCGGTGGCGCCCCGTCCGTGCACGACGGCCACGAGCCCGCTCGGCAGGGGCGCGAACCAGCGGTACCCGATCTTCCACAGCGGGCCGCCGAACTCCTCCTCCCGGGTGCAGACGGGCGTCTCCCGTCCGAGCCGGTACAGGTTCCACCAGCCGGTGCGGTCCCCCGCGTACAGCAGGGTGCCGTCGGCGGCCCAGTCCGCCTGGGCGATCGACTCCTCGGGGCCGCCCGCGACCACCCGCGGGGCGTGCAGGATGCCGTCCTCGGTGACGTCCGCGAGGATGAGTTCCGTGCCGTCCCAGGGCATCCGCGGGTGGTCCCAGGCGAGCCAGGCCGCCTGCCCGCCGTCGGGGGACAGCCGCGGTCCGGTGACGAACCGGTGGCGTGCGTCGGTGAGTTCACGCACGGCGCCCCGGTCCTGCGCGGCCGACCCGTCGAGCGGCACCGCGACGGCGACCCGTCGTACGTCGGTCGGTCCGTCGCCGGTGAACTCCTCCATCACACACCACACTTCACCCCGTTCGGGGCGCAACTGCGGGTCCACCCAGCGCAGTCCGCCGCCGACGGAGGACACGGGTGTGAGGGGGCGGGGCTCGGCGCCGGGCTCGTACGCGTACAGCCGTTGGTCGGCGAAGTTCACGAACACCACGAACGGCCCCTCGGGGCGCATCTCCCCCGCCCAGGGCTGTCCGCCGTACTCGATGACGCGGCTGCGGACGTTCCACGGGGCGGGCAGCACCGACTCCTGCGTGCCGTCGGCGCGTCGCCGCACGAGGGCACGCCGGCCGCCCTCGGTGGGCCGGGGTTCGGTCCACCAGGCCTCGTCGCCGACGAAACCGGCGAACTCGGGGTGCCCGTCGTGTGCCGCGGCGAGCCCCGCGTCGATGGGCGAGGGCCATGATCCGTATGACAGTGTCCGCATTCCGTCCCCCTCAGGCCGTGCGCAGAAAGCGGTCGAGAACGCGGACGCCGAAGTGCAGTGCCTCGACGGGGACGCGTTCGTCGACACCGTGGAAGAGCGCCTGGTAGTCGAAACCCTCGGGCAGTTTCAGCGGCGCGAATCCGTAACCGGTGATACCCAGGCGCGAGAACTGCTTGGCGTCCGTGCCGCCCGACATGCAGTACGGCACCACGTGCCCCTCGGGCGCGAACTCCTCGACCGCCGCACGCATCCGGTGGTACGTCACCGAATCCAGCGGCGCCTGCAGGGCGACCTCGCGGTGGTGGAACTCCCACTCCACGTCCGGTCCCGTCAGGTGGTCGAGGGTGGCGCGGAACTCGTCCTCGGTGCCCGGGAGATGGCGGCCGTCCACGTACGCGACCGCTTCCCCGGGAATCACGTTGACCTTGTAACCGGCGCTGAGCATGGTCGGGTTGGCGCTGTTGCGCACGGTGGCGTCGACCAGCGCGGCGGCGGGGCCGAGCTTGCGCAGCAGTTCGTCCACGCCGTCGAGGTCGTCGAGGTCCGCGTCGATCCCGTACAGCGCGGCGAGTTCGGTGAGGGCCGCGCGGACGGTCGGCGTGAGCCTGATGGGCCACTCGTGCGCGCCGATCCTGGCGATCGCGGCCGCGAGGTGTGTCACGGCGTTGTTCCGGTTCACCTTGGAGCCGTGGCCCGCCCGCCCGCGCGCCGTGAGCTTGAGCCACCCGGTGCCGCGCTCCCCCGCCGCGATCGGGTAGAGCTCCCGGCCACTGCCGTCGTGGAAGGTGAACGCCCCGGACTCGCTGATGCCCTCGGTACAGCCCTCGAACAGCTCCGGATGCCGGTCGGCGAGGAATCCGGACCCGTCCTCCGCGCTCGCCTCCTCATCGGCGGTGAACGCGATCACGAGGTCGCGCCGGGGCCGTACACCGAGGCGTGCCCAGCCGCGGACGACCGCGAGGATCATCGCGTCCATGTTCTTCATGTCGACCGCGCCGCGCCCCCAGACGACACCGTCGCGGATCTCCCCGGAGAACGGGTGCACGCTCCAGTCCTCGGCCTGCGCGGGCACCACGTCGAGATGACCGTGGACGAGCAGCGCGTCGGCGGAGGGATCGGTGCCCTCCAGCCGCGCGACGACGTTCGTACGGCCCTTGGTGCGCTCCAGAAGGAGGGGTTCCAGGCCTGTCTCGGCCAGCAGCGCGGCGGCGTACTCCGCGGCCGGCCGTTCCTGGCAGTCGCCGCCGCCCCGGTTCGTGGTGTCGATACGGATGAGGTCGGAGGTGAACCGTACGACCTCGTCCAGTGCCTGTCCGTCAGCCATACTGCTCCTCCACCGCGGCCGAGACGATCGTGGTGACCGCCTTGAAGGTGCGGATTGCCTCGTACATGGTGTCGTTGGTGTAGGCCACTCTGCGCTCTCCGGTGCGTTCCACACCCGGCACGACGGTGGCCGCCATCGACAGATGCTCCGCGTCGAACTCCAGCGCCACCGTGAAGGGGCCGCCCACCACCGGTTCGTGCCGTACGGCCAGCGCTGCCGCCTCCTTGGCGGCGGCCCGGATGTCGGCGGCGGTCCGGGACGGCGTACGGCACACCGCCGCGTACCGCGACACATGGTCCTTGACGGCGACCTTGAGCGCCCCGGGCGCGTATCCGAGCGCGTCCTCGCAGGCCAGGTCGTCGCCCGTGACGAGGACGACGGGGACGCCGTACTCGGCGACGACATGCGAGTTGAGCAGCCCCTCGCTGGCCCGTACGCCGTTCACCCACACCCCGGTGATCGAGTTCGCGAGGTAGGTGTGCGCGAGGACGCCCTCCATGCCGGCGCCCGTGTGGTACCCGACGAACGCGATGCCGTCCACGTCACCGTGCTGCACGCCCTCCACCATGGACAGCGACTTGTGCCGGCCGGTGAGCATCTCGGCTCTCTCGTCGAGCCGTTCGAGCAGCAGATTCCGCATGGACCAGTGCGCCTCGTTGATCAGCACCTCGTCCGCGCCGCCGTCGAGGAAACCGAGCACGGCGGCGTTCACGTCCGAGGTGAACATCGAGCGGCACCGCTCCCATTGCGGTGTCCCCGGGAGCACGTCGGCCGGCCAGGTCACCCCGGTGGCGCCCTCCATGTCGGCGCTGATGAGGATCTTCACGACACACCCTCTTCGCACAGGTCAGCGGCTTTCTCCATGTCGGGTCACGCTACGCGGCGACGCGGCGCCGGGCCAGGACGCCATGCGTGGACATAGCGGCCCGAACCGGACCCGCCGCACGTTTCGCGACCGTCCGGCGGTCAGGGTTTCACGGCGACCGCGGAGAACTGCGCGAGGGGGCCACTTCGGCTGACGTCTGTACCGGCATCGGCGTCGGCGTCGGGGCGGTCCGGGGTCTGGAGTCGGGTCCGAGGTCCGGAGTCCGAGGACCAGGGCGGGAGTTCGGGGTTCGGGGTGCGGGGTTCGGCGTGATGCGCGGACGCGGCCGGGATCAGTCCTCGTAGACGGTCAGGACGACGCCGTCCAGCTCGATGCGGCGCGGCGTCCCGCCCTCCCCGCGCACCAGGGCGTCGAGGCAGCGGCGGAAGAGCTTCAGCTCCTGCTCGCTGAGGACGGCCGCGGCGAGGTCGAGGAGTTCGGCGAGCGCGGTCTCGGTCAGTATGTCGGGCAGTTCGCCGGAGAGCAGGACGACGGACTCGCCGGTACTGCCCCGGACCACGGCGGTGGTGGGTCCTCCGTGCACGAACAGCACATGTCCCCCTGGGTGACACAGGGGTCGTGCGGCTCACGTGCCCCGAGCAGAATGAGAGACTAGCTGTGGATCTTGCCGGTTTCGGCGGTTCTGGATTCTTTTACCGGGATCCCCGGGAAGGGGAACCGGAGCGGGCGCCCGGGCGTCCATGCCGTACGGCCTCGGCCGGCCCCGCAGCCTGACACGCACCGCGTCCGGGGCCACGCCCGGACCGCACCGGGCCCGAAGACCCCGGCCCACCCGACGCGACGCCGGCCCCGACCCGGGCGTCAGCCGTCAGCCGTCAGCCGTCAGGCGTCAGGCGTCAGGCGTCAGGCGTCAGGCGTCAGGCGTCAGGCGTCAGGCCGATGGTCAGCGCCGGTGGGCGTCGCGCCCCAGGAGTGATTCCACGAGCGCCGCGACATGGCGCCGGTCGTCGACCGAGAGCTGCTGCACGCTCGCGATGAGCAGGTCGACCTCGGGGTCGGCCGAGGCACCGGCGTCCACCACCGCCGCCGCCGGATCCGTCGCGTACACGTGAATGCCGCAGGCCTCCGCGGCGGCACGGCGCACCGTGTCCAACGACAGTCCAAGCCCCTTGGACAGCCCTTCCAGCGTGCTGGGCTGTGGCATGCGCACCACGCGCTCGGCCGTCGCCAGGTGATGGACCGTGGAGCGCGGAATGCCGCCCCGACGTGCCACCTCTCCGTAGGACCAGCCCTCACGGTCGAGGCGATCTCTGATGATCTGCTGCAGTGCGTTGGCCACCGATGGTCACTTCCTGCTCGCCGCCGGGCGGAACTCTTCCAAGCGGGATCGATTCTACGTGGGGCTTCGCTCAGGCCCCAGAAGTCTTTCCCCGAACCGCTTGCGCGGCGAGCTCCGGGGCTACTACTGTCCAATCTCGTTGGACAGCACGTCCGACAAGATTGGACGAAGTTTGGGGGGAACCTGCCTTCGTTCGATCGGAAATGTCTATCCCTGAGGGGGAACTGATCATGATGGACAACCGTGAACTCGACACCGAGTCCGCCGAGCTGCTGCCCGGTCGCGAGGCCCTCGGACGCCTGAAGTTCAGCTTCGGCCGCACCACCAACGTGACCAAGCACGTCGCCAACATCAGCGCCCACAACGAGTCGGCCGCGCTCAACGACCACTCCAGCTGGTCGGACGCGTCGTCCAGCGCCGCCCAGGCCATCAACGTCTCGCAGTAGTCCGGCACGGGACGCTCGCCCGCGTCCCTCCCCACCTCCGCGGCACCGGACGCCGCGCCCGCGTCCGCCTTCGCGTCACCACCACGACCACATCAACGAACCACGTCCCGAAAGGACATCCCATGAGCATGGACATGAACGAGCTGCAGTCCGAGTCCGCCGAGCTGCTCCCCGGTCGCGAGGCCCTCGGACGCCTGAAGTTCAGCTTCGGCCGCACCACCAACGTGACCAAGCACGTCGCCAACATCAGCGCCCACAACGAGTCGGCCGCGCTCAACGACCACTCCAGCTGGTCGGTGGCCGAGTCCAGCGCCAGCCAGGCG
This sequence comes from Streptomyces sp. RPA4-2, assembly GCF_012273515.2. Taxonomy (NCBI): domain Bacteria; kingdom Bacillati; phylum Actinomycetota; class Actinomycetes; order Kitasatosporales; family Streptomycetaceae; genus Streptomyces; species Streptomyces sp. RPA4-2. The sequence goes on along the minus strand of NZ_CP050975.2, from coordinate 7,246,318 downwards.
ATCAACGTCTCGCAGTAACACCCGCCGCGCAACGGCTGTTCGGCGGACCGCGCCCGGGGCGGGCGCGGTCCGCCCTTGGGGGGGGAAGGACCACACATGACGGCACTGGGGGACGGGCCCGCGTTGCTGTACGACACCGGTTCGCCGGTGCCGGGGCCGGGGGAATCCCGGTCACCTACGAGCAGTTCGCCACGGGGACGCTGCCGGTCGTCGGCGCAGGCGTCGAGGTACTGCCGGTACCCCGACTCAGCTCCGGGCTGAAACTGCACGGGGAGTACCAGGGATCGGGCTTCACCGACCCGAAGTACATCGCGCGCCGCGGAGACGGCCAGGTCGTGCAGCTGTCCCGGCTGTTGTACCTGGTCGCCTCCGCGATCGACGGCGTGCACGACATCGAGACCATCTCGCACCGGGTGAGCGCCCGTTACGGGCGCGAGCTCAGCGCGGAGAACGTGCGCTACCTGGTCGAGGAGAAGCTCGACCCGCTGGGCGTCACGGTGCCGGAGGGGCAGGACGAGGAGGAGATCACCGCGCCGCGGTCCGATCTGCTGCTCGCCCTGAAGGGGCACCGGATCATCTTCAACGAGCGCCGCGCGGGCCGGATCGCCCGCTCGCTGGCCTGGCTGCACCGCCCCACGGTGGTCGTGCTGATGCTGGCGGCGGCCGTGGCCATGGACGTCTGGCTGTTCGGCTTCTTCGGCGCGGTCGAGCCCGTGCTGCAGGTCCTCGACCAGCCGGTGCTGATGCTCGTCGTGTTCGGGCTCACCGTGGCCTCGCTCGTCTTCCACGAGTTCGGTCACGCCTCGGCGTGCAGATACGGAGGCGCGCGGCCGGGGTGCATCGGCTGCGGGCTCTTCCTGATCTGGCCGTCCATGTACACCGACGTGACGGACATCTACCGGATCGGACGGGCCGGACGGCTCCGCACCGACCTGGGCGGGGTGTACTTCAACCTCGTCTTCATGCTCGCCATGACGGGCGCGTACTTCGCCACCGGTCAGCAGTTCTTCCTGGCCACGGTGTATCTCGGGCACTTCGAGATCCTGGAGCAGCTGATGCCGGCCGTCCGGCTGGACGGCTACTACATCCTCGGCGACCTGGCCGGCGTCCCGGATCTCTACGGCAAGATCAAACCGATCCTGCTCAGCACCGTGCCCGGACGGCGCGGCAAGGCGGCCCGCGCCGAGGTCGTCGGGCTCAAGAAGTCGTCCCGCACCGTCATCACCACGTGGGTCCTCACGATGGTGCCGCTGCTGATCGGTGAGCTCGGGTACGCGCTGTGGAACCTGCCGCGGATCGTCGCCACGATGGTCCGCTCGCTCACCGCGCAGGTCGTGGGCACGGGCGACGCCTTCGTCAACGGCCAGATCGCCGCGGGCCTGATCGGCGTGATCGGCTGCTTCATGCTGCTGTGCCCGATGGCCGGCGTGGTCTACCTGTCGGTCAAGATGGGCGGCCGGGTCTTCCGCGCCGCCAAGCGCTCGACCGACGACAAGCCCCGCCTGCGGGTCGCGCTGTGCGCGCTGGCCCTGGTCGGTCTGGGCACGCTGAGCTACGCGTGGGTCTCCGGCGTGACGCCCGAGCCGCTGCCGAAGCGGCCGCCGATCGCCCCGATCCTCCAGCCCGGCGTCTCCACGGCCCAGCCGCCCGCCCGGCAGGCGACCGCACCCGGACCGCAGGCGTCCCCGTCCGGCTCCTCCGCGGCTCTGCCGTCCGGCACCGCGTCCCCCGGCGCCTCGGGCAGCGCCTCCGCGAGCGCCTCGGCCTCGCCCAGCGCGGACGCGGGAGCCTCCGCGTCACCCAGCGCGGGCCCGTCCAAGAAGCCGACCGAGCCCACCGGCGGCCAGAACACGACGGGTACGGCCCCGGCGGGCTCGCCGCCCGGTCCCTCCGAGGGACCCGCCGAACCGCCGACGTCCGAGGCTCCGTCCTCGGCGGCGCCGACCACCGATCCGCCCACCCCGACGGACAGCCCGAGCGCGACCGGCGAACCGCCCCCGGTCACACCGTGACCGGCCGCACACTGCACCGACACCACAGGAGAACCATGTGAGCACGCATGCCAACGCCCATCGAAAGCCGAATCCCGTCGGCAAGACACTCGGCCGCAAGGCCATGCGCATAGGCCTGTTCGCGGCCGGCGCGGCCGGTATCGCCACCGCCGTACCGGCCCAGGCCGCCACGGCCGCGGCCGGCAGCATGGGCCGTAGCGCGGCCGTCGCCGAGGACCACACCTTCAGCCACGCCGACCGGGCCCATCCGACCCAGGTCAAGGACTCCTTCACCGTCCGGCAGTTCGGCACGGTGAAGTCCGCGGGCATCCGCAACCAGGCCAACGCGGTCTCCGTCGGCTGCTCGGTCGACGCGCACTGCCGGTCGGTGGCCCTGTCCTTCCAGATCGTCACCCTCGCGGGCCAGCACACGCGTCTGAACGCGGTGAACCTCAGCGACGCGGCGAACCAGCACTGTGACGGATGCCAGACCCTGGCCGGCGCCTACCAGTTCGTGGTCTCCACCGCGCGTCCGATCACTCTGGACAGTGCGACGAAGAGCCGGCTCGCCGACATCCACCGCAGGCTCGACGAGCTGAGCCGCTCCGGTATCCCGGCCGCCGACCTGAAGACGAAGGTCGACGCGCTGGCCGCCGAGGTCACCGGAGTCCTGCACGACGCGGTGGCGGCCGCGCCCAAGGCCGCGGACCAACCGACCGTGGCGGTGCACCGTCACATGGACGGCTGGCCCGGCCACTGAACAAGGCCGCAGCGAACGGCTGTTGGCGAACACCGTCGACGAACGCTGTTGACGGAGGTCGTCGCGCGAGGCCGTTGCGCGGCGCGTGCGCGGGGCCGTTGAGCAAGGCCGCGGGCCGAGGTCACCGCGTATTCGACCAGGGCCACTGAGAGGGGTACGGCGTCACCGACCGGCCGGTGACGCCGTACCCGTACCGTGGCTCAGTCCGCGGTGCGGCCCGCCACCAGCCACTTCGAAGGCAGTTCGATCCGGGTGCCGAGCGCGGTGTACTCCGCCGTGACGAGCGGGAGTTCACCGCTCGCGAGGACGGTGAGACCGGCCGCGCCGAGGTGGTCGGGGACGGATTCGTCGGAGACCTCGCCGGGGGCGATGCCGTGCCGGAAGATGGGTGCCAGTTTGGCGGGAGGGCCGTCGGAGCCCTGCGCCAGCCCCATCAGCACGGGGCGGGCGGCCTCGGAGAGTTCGACGAGGAACACCCGGCCCCGCTCCCCCACCAGAGTGGCGATGCCGTCCACCAGCGGCTGGCGGTCGTCCGGTTCGCACTGGTGGAGCACGCCGCGCATATAGACGTTGACGTCGCCGAGTTCCGCGTGCAGGTGCTGCACCTCGCTCTTCTCCGACGCGTCGAGCAGCCGGTACGTCGCCTGTCCCGCGGCGTCGGCATGGCGGGCGTGGTCGAGCGCCGCGGCCGAGATGTCGGCGCCGACGACGTGCGGGAAGCGGTCGGCGAGGAATCGGGTCTGGGTGCCGTTGCCGCAGCCCAGGTCGACGAGAGGCAGCCCGTGGAACGTCACGTACGGTTCGAAGAGTGCGAGATGGACGCCCGCGGTCAGGGCGGGCTCCGCATCCCAGAAGACGGCTCCCTGTTCGTCGGAGGCCTCGCGCCAGAAGCCCTCCCAGGCTCCCCTGTACCGACCCGTCACGCTCATGCCAGCTCCCCAGGTAGCACCGCCGCCCGCCGAGCACGACGGGTGAGATCGGTCTATCGCGCCTGGAGTGCGGCGACAAGCATGCGGCGCATTCCTTCACGGGTCATTTCGATCCGACTACGCCGTTGCGCGCCCCCTGCGCCCCCCGCGCCCCTGAAAGCCCGCGAAGTGTGCCGGGGAGACCCAGGAGTGTGTCAGTGCCGCGGCAGCGTCAGTTCGAACCACACGGTCTTGCCGCCGCTGGTGCGGCTCGCGCCCCACTCCCGGGCCAGCGTGCTGACGACGCGCAGACCTCGTCCGAACTCGTCGCCTTGGCCCGCGCTGAGCAGTGTCGGCAGGGTGTGGTCGTCGTCGGCCACCTCGCACAGCAGGGTGTCACCGCGCACGAGGCGCAGTTCGACCCGGCGGCTGTGCGTGTGCCGTACGGCGTTCGCCACCAGTTCGCCGGCCATCAGTTCGGCGGGGTCGGCCAGCCGCTGCAGGTCCCAGTCGTGCAACTGCTCCCGGACCGCGGCGCGGGCCCGGCCCGCCTCGGCCGGATCGGACGTGAGCCGCCACTCGGCGATGTCCTCGGGTTCGATGCCGTTGAGCCGGGCCATCAGCAGGGCCACGTCGTCCTTACGGCCGCCACGGGTGTTGAGGGCCCGGATGATCGTGTCGCAGGCGTCGTCCATGGACGCGGCCGGATGGGCGGCGGACTCGCAGAGCGTGGCGAGGCCGACCCCGATGTCCTCGCCGCGCACCTCTACCAGGCCGTCGGTGCACATCACGAGCCGGTCGCCGGTCGCCACCGGTACGCGCACCGTCTCGAAGGGGACACCGCCGACCCCGATGGGCGCGCCGGTCGGCAGGTCGAGCAGATCGCTGTGGCCGTTCGCGGCGCGGACCAGGACGGGCGGGATGTGGCCCGCGTTGGCGATGTGGAGCTCACCGGCGATGGGGTCGTAGATCGCGTACAGGCACGTCGCGAGGTAGTGCTCGCCGAGCCGCTGGGCCAGGTCGTCGAGGTTGCGCAGGAGCTGGGCGGGCGGCAGGTCGAGTGCCGCCATGGTCTGCACGGCGGTGCGCAACTGTCCCATCATCGCGGCCGAGTTGAGGCCGTGGCCCATCACGTCGCCGACGACGAGGGCGGTGCGGGAGCCGGGCAGCTTCACCGAGTCGAACCAGTCGCCGCCGACGCGGCCGAGGAGCGTGCCGGGCAGATAGCGGGTGGCGATGTCACAGCCGGCCATGCGGGGCGCTATCTGCGGCAGCATGCTGTCCTGGAGCGTCTCGGCGACGCTCTCCTGGTACGTGTACATACGGGCGTTGTCGAGTACGAGGCCGGCCCTTGCGGCGAGTTCGGCTCCGGTGACCCGATCCATGTCGTTGAACTCGACACGCTCCGGGTGACGCAGCAGGACCATGAAGCCGAGCACCACGTTGCGGGCCTTCAGGGGCACGACCAGCATGGAACGGTGGGTGATGAGCGGCCTGATGTCGCGTTTCTCGAACTGCGCGGCGATCATATGGCCCATCCGCTCGCTGATGCGCGGCACGAGGACGGGCTCGCCGGTGGTCATGCACTGGAAGAACGGGGTGTGGGCGGGGAACGGCATGGCCTCGCCGACGGGCACGACGTCGTCCCAGCGGCCCGGCTCGTCCGTGTGCTCGAGGGCGACGCGGTGCCACATGGTGGTGGTGTCGGGCACGCCGTCGGGGAACCCCTCACCGGCGACGACCTGTTCGCGCAGATAGGTGCCCGCCACGTCCGTGAAGCGGGGCACGACGGCCCGGCTCACCTCCAGGATGGTCCGCGCCAGGTCGAGGGAGGTGCCGATGCGTCCGCTGACCTCGTTGAGGAACTCCAGGCGCTCGCGCACGGCGACGTACTCGAGGTCCTCGCCCTCGTCCTCCGCGCCGTACGTGTCCAGTGCGTCCTGTGCCTCCAGTGCGTCCCGCGGGAGCGGCGGACCGGCCGCCGCGGCCCCGGCGGCCCGCTCGCGGCGGGCCTTGCGCCCGGCCCGCCGGGGCACGCCCCAGTCGGGGGTGACGGGCACCCGGTCGTTCTGGCTGAACTCCATCACGGGATAACCGAGTTCGAGGATCTGCGCGACGACGCGGGCGCCTTCGTCCACACTCATGCTGGGCAGGATCTCGGGCAGTCTGCGGGCCAGCTCCTCGGCGCCGGGGAAGTCGGTGTGCAGCGCGAAGGCGGGTGCGATGCGCTCGACGGCCACCCGGTCGTCGGTGTGGCGCATCGCGCCCGCGTCGGCGGCCAGTACCAGCAGCCGCTCCCGCCCCGGGCCCACCAGCGGGTACGCCCACCACAACACATCGACGCGGCACCGGCCCTGGCCGCCCTCGTGGTCCGCTTCGTGCTCCCGGCCGGGCACCGTGAGCCGGGCGCGCCCGGCGGCCGGGTAGGAGAGCCGCCCGTCGAGCGAGGACTCCAGGTCGGGGCCGAGCCCGTCGTACGCGGCGTGGGCCCCGTACAGCGCCGTCTCGTCCTCCTCGGGGAGCACACCGGAGACGGGGAGCAGGTCGACGGCGGGGTGGCCCACCGCGTCCTGCCTGGAGACGCCGAACAGACGTCGGGCGCCGGTGCTCCAGTGGGAGACGAGGCCGTCGCGGTCCACGGCGACCACGGCCAGCGGGACGCGCCCGGCATCGGCGTGCTCCGTCACGCGGTTCCCAGCTGTGCGGCTGGGAGATGTGCCCACTTCGGTGCCACGCGAAGTGCCGCTCTCCATGGCCCAGGCCCCTCTCCCCGCGGCTCGGCAAGATCTGTGCCGCACCCACCACCGTACGACCGCGGCCCGTCGCGATGTGCGGCAACAGGGGAATTGACCTTTCCGGGGCCGCTCCGGCGCACCACCCGTTCCCCCCGGTGCGGCGGGTGGCCCCGGTCAGTCCCGGTCAGTCCCGGTCAGTCTTCGTGGCCGAGCTGCAGATCGCGCTCCGTACGGCCCCCACCGGCCACTTGGAGCACGGTGGCCACCGGCGGGTAGCCGGCCGCGATGACGGTGTACTCGCCGGAGGACAGGTCGACGAAGCGGAACGTGCCGTCGGCGCCGGTGGTGAGGGTGTCCACGACGTTGCCCGCGGCGTCCAGGAGGGTCACGCGCGCGTCCTCCACGGGCCGTCCGCCGCCCGCCCGTACGGTGCCGCGCAGGACGGCGCCACCGGCGAGTTCGACGTCCTGGCGGGTCTCGCGGGAGGCCTGCACGCTGACCGGGAGCGCGGCCGGCCGGAAAGCGGGCGCGCTCCCGGCGAGGGTGTACTCGCCCGCCACCAACTCCGTGATGACATAGCCTCCTTCGCGCCCGCTGCGGGTGGTCGCCACCACTTCGCCGTGGACGTTGGTCAGCGTGACGGTGGCGTCGCGCACCGGGGTGCCGTCCGCGGTCAGCACGCTCCCGGCGAGGCGGCCGGCGCCGCCGAGCACGACGTCCAGTTCCACGGGACGCTCACCGATCGTCACGGAGACGGCCTGCGGCTGGTGTCCCCCGGCCGCGGCGATCAGGACGTACGACCCCGATCCGGGCGTGGACAGCGCGTACCGCCCGTCCTCACCGCTGGCGCCTCGCCCGATCTGCTGTCCGGCGATGTCGATGAGGGTGAGCGCGGCGCGTGGCACGACGGTTCCGTCGGGGTGCTGCACGGTTCCGCAGACGGGGATCCCGGCGGCGTACGTGGTGCGGGCCGGGGGACCTGGGTGAGGGGCACGGAATCGGTGTCGGCGGCGGGGGCGTTGTGGGACACCAGCGGTTTCTCCTTGAGGAAGAAGGCGATGAACAGGCCGAGGACGAGCACCGGCACGAGGTAGAGGAAGATCCGCGGCATGGCGTCCGCGTAGGCCGCGATGTAGGCGTCGCGCAGCGGTGCGGGCATCGCGTGGACGAGCTGCGGGGTCAGGGACTCGGGGTCCGGGAGGGCGCCGCCGGCCCGTGCCGGGACGCGTTCGGCGAGCGCGTCCGCGAGCCGGCTGGCGAACAGCGTGCCGAAGATCGCGGCGCCGACGCTGCCGCCGATCTGCCGGAAGTAGTTGTTGGCGCTGGTCGCGGTCCCGAGGTCGGCGGGCCGCACGGAGTTCTGGACGGCGAGGACCAGCACGGGCATCACCAGGCCGATGCCGGCGCCGAGGATCGCCATCCAGACGCTGTAGGCCAGCCGGGAGGTGTCGACCTCCAGCCGGGAGAGCAGCCACATGCCGAGCGCCGACAGGGCCCCGCCGAGCACCGGATAGATCTTGTAGCGGCCGGTGCGGCTGATGAGCTGGCCGGAGACGATCGAGGCGCCGACGATGCCGCCCATCATCGGGAGCATGAGCAGTCCGGACTCGGTGGCGCTGGCCCCGTCGACCATCTGCAGGAAGGTCGGCAGATAGCTGGCGGCGCCGAAGAGGGCGACGCCGACCACCAGGCCCACCAGCGCGGTGATGTTGAAGACACCGTCCCTGAACAGCCTTGGGGGGATCAGGGGTTCGGCGGCGAAGCGCTCGACGACGAAGAACAGGACGGCCGCGGCCAGGGCGCCCGCGCCGAGCCCGAGGATCACCCGGGACCCCCAGGCGTACTCCGTACCGCCCCAACTGGTCAGCAGGACGAGGCACGTCGAGGCGGCGGCGAGCAGCAGGATCCCGAGCACGTCGACCCGCCCCCGGCGGACGGGCTTCGGCAGTTTCAGGACGACGGTGACGACGGCCAGCGTGAGCAGGCCGAAGGGCACGTTGACGTAGAAGCACCAGCGCCAGGAGAGGTGGTCGGTGAAGTAGCCGCCCAGCAGCGGCCCGGCGACCGAGGCGAGACCGAACGCGGCACCGATCAGGCCCATGAAGCGGCCGCGTTCCCGGGGCGGCACGATGTCCGCGATGATCGCCTGTACGCCGATCATGAGGCCGCCCGCGCCGACGCCCTGGACCGCCCGGAAGGCGATCAGCTGGTCCATGGTCTGCGCGCGTCCGGCGAGTGCCGAACCGATCACGAAGGTCGCGATCGCGAACTGGAAGACGCCCTTGCGGCCGAAGAGGTCGCCGACCTTGCCGTAGACCGGGAGTCCGATGGTGGAGGTGAGCAGATAGGCGGTGATCGCCCAGGACATCTTGTCCAGGCCGTGCAGCTCACCGACGATCTTCGGCAGCGCGGTGGCGACGATCATCTGGTCCAGCGCGGCGAGCAGCAGCGCGAGCATGAGCCCGAGGAAGACGAGCCGTACCTGGCGTGGGCCCAGCCGGTCGGGGCCGGGGGCGCCGATCACCTCCGAAACGGCGGGCTGCGGGGGTGCGGCAGCCGGTTCGTCCTGTACCAGAGTGATGCCGCCCACGGTCCGTTCCCCTCGTCGCACCCACCGCACAATTCCCGCTTATCGCGACAACTGCGAGCAAGCGCGACGAGTTACGGCGTACCGTCGCGTCGCGAGGAGATGCACTCGAACCGGTGAGGGCGGCAACGCGCCCTGGAGGGTTGCCTCTTGGGGTCGCGGGGCGACGAAGGCCCTCCTCGGGGCTACTTCTCCGTCTCGGTGGCGAGCTTCTCGAGCACCAGGTCGTAGATCCGGCCGAGACCCTTGGGGGCGAAGGTCTTCTCGAAGAAGCCGCCGATGCCGCCCGCGCCGTTCCAGACGGTGCTGACGACGACCCGCGACTTGCCCTCGCCGGCCGGGGTGACCCGCCAGGTGGTGACCATGGAGGAGTTGCGGTCCTTCTCGACGAGCTCGCCGTCGGTGGGCTCGGTGACCTCGAGCAGGCAGTCGCGGACGCGCTTGCTGGTGGCCTGGAGCTTCCAGTGGACGAGGGTGCCCTCGCCGTCGCCGCCCTCGCGCACCTCGTACTCGCTGAAGTGTTCGGGCAGCAGTTTCGCGCGGGTGCCGGTGTAGTCGGCCAGGGCGTCGAACACCGCCTCCGCGTCCGCCGCGATGACCCGCTCCGTCGTGGCCTCGACCTGCGCCATGGCACTTCCTCCAGCACTTGGTGACTCGGGGTGTGCGGCAAGCCAACCACCACGCGGGCCACCCCCTCAAATCGGGAGTCCTCGCGGGGCGCGGGAGGGGCTCGCGGCGGGGGCGCGGAAGGGGTCCGCCACGGGGCCCGGGAAACCCGGTCGCACGATCAAGGGAACATGTGTTCTATTCTCTGCTCAGTGCTACCGAGGAGGCCTCATGCGCTGGGAGAACCTCACAGCGGACCCCGCCGGGGACCGCGCCCGAAACGCCGTGCTGTTCGGCGCGGACGCGGTGACCACCCGCACGTTCGACACCCCGGAGTTCCGCGGCGTCACGTTCCACGAGATCCGGGCCCGCTCGATCGTGAACCGGGTGCCGGGGGCCTCCCGCATGCCCTTCGAATGGACGGTCAACCCCTATCGGGGCTGCACGCACGCGTGTGTGTACTGCTTCGCGCGCAGGACGCACAGCTATCTGGACCTCGACACGGGCCTCGACTTCGACTCCCAGATCGTGGTCAAGGTCAACGCGCCGGACCTGCTCCGCCGCCACCTGGGCTCCCACCGCTGGCACGGCGAGCACATCGCGATGGGCACCAACGTCGACTGCTACCAGCGGGCCGAGGGCCGTTACCGGCTGATGCCGGGCATCATCGCCGCCCTGCGCGACCACGCGAACCCCTTCTCGATCCTGACGAAGGGCACGCTGATCCTGCGCGACCTCGACCTGCTGAAGCAGGCCTCCGAGGTCACCGACGTCGGCATCTCCGTCTCCGTGGGCTTCACCGACAGCGAGCTGTGGCGCACCGTGGAACCGGGGACCCCCGCGCCCGAACGCCGCCTGGACGTCGTCCGCACCCTGACGGACCACGGCATCGACTGCGGGGTCCTGATGGCCCCCGTGATCCCCTTCCTGGGTGACCACCCGGCCCAACTGCGCGCCACCGTGCGGGCGATCGCGGCTTCGGGGGCCACCTCGGTGACCCCGCTGGTACTGCATCTGCGGCCCGGCGCCCGCGAGTGGTTCATGGCCTGGCTGGAGCGCCATCACCCTTATCTCGTACGCCGTTACGAGCGGCTGTACGCGGAGGGGGCGTACGCCCCCAAGTGGTACCAGCGCCGGATCACCCGTCAGGTCCACGAGCTCGCCCAGGAGTACGGCATCGGTCCCGCGCGCGGGGGCGCGCCGCGCAGGATCGCCGCCCCCGCGGCCGCCGCACCCGAACCGGCCTCGGCCGAACCGACACAGCTCACGCTGCTCTGAACGGTGCCGCCGCGGCCGAGCGTTGCCCGCCCCGGCACTGGAGTTCGAACTCCCGCCTTTCGGCACCGCGCCGTCCGAAACCTCTGTGAGGTCATCCGAGCGCATCCCGCGACCCAATCGGGTCAAGTCTTGCCAGAACGGGTTCTTCTGGACTCCCACCCCGGGACGATGCGGCGAAGGCCGTGGCGTGCACGGCTCAAAATCCTCCGTCCTGGGAGGCGTTGTGAAGAAACGCGCAGCTGCTCTGTGCGGGGCCGCCGCCGTGGTGGCCGGGATGATCACGTCGATCCCCGCCGACGCGAGCGCCGGCTCCGCGACCGCACCGCGCACCGTCCGGACCGCCAAGCTCACCTGGAAGAAGTGCGGCACCACCACCTATCCGGCGCTCCAGTGCGCGTCGGTGAAGGTACCGCTGGACCACTCGAAGCCGGACGGCCGGCTCATCACGCTGGCGCTCTCACGCGTCCCGCACACCGCGAAGAAGTATCAGGGACCGCTCCTGGTGAACCCCGGCGGCCCCGGCGGCAGCGGGATCACGATGGCCGGATTCGTCGCCTCCACGCTGCCCAAGGCGGTGGCGGCGCAGTACGACGTCATCGGCTTCGACCCGCGCGGCGTGGGCGCGAGCCGGCCCGCGCTGGACTGCAGGCCCGGCCACTTCGCCCCGGTGCGGCCGGACACCGTGCCCAGCACCCCCGCGATCGAGAAGGCCAACCTCGACCGCGCCCGGGCCTTCGCGAAGGGGTGCGGCGAGAAGTACGCGAGCCTGCTGCCGTACATCGACACCATCAGCGCGGTCCGCGACATGGACTCGATCCGTGGCGCGCTCGGCGCCAAGAAGATCAACTACTTCGGGTACTCCTACGGCACCTACCTGGGCGCCGTCTACGCCAAGCTCTACCCGCAGCGCGTACGCCGGCTGGTGCTCGACTCGGTTGTCGACCCCACCGGCGTCTGGTACGAGGACAACATCGGGCAGGACTACGCCTTCAACGACCGCCATCTGGCCTTCCTGGCCTGGGTCGCCAAGCACGACGCTACGTACCGGCTCGGCACCGACCCGGCCAGGGTCGAGGCCAAGTGGTACGCGATGCGCAGGGCGCTCGCCCAGAAGCCCGCCGACAAGAAGGTGGGCGCCTCCGAACTGGAGGACACCTTCATCCCGGGCGGCTACTACAACGGCTACTGGCCCCGTCTCGCCGAGGCCTTCGCGGCGTACGCGAACAAGAAGGAGACGACCCCGCTCCTCGCGGCGTACAAGAAGATCGGCTCCAAGGACGCCTCGGACGGCAACGGCTACAGCATCTACACCGCGGTGCAGTGCCGTGACGTGTCCTGGCCGCGCGACTGGAACCAGTGGCGCAAGGACAACTGGGCCGCCTACGGCAAGGCGCCCTTCATGGTCTGGAACAACGCCTGGTACAACGCGCCGTGCGCGTTCTGGCCGACGAGCACACTGCGGCCGGTGGACATCTCCAACACGGCGCTGCCGCCGACCCTGGTCTTCCAGGCGACCGACGACGCGGCCACCCCGTACCAGGGCGGTGTGACGGTCCATCACCAGCTGCTCGGCTCCAGCCTGGTGGTCGAGCAGGGCGGCGGCAACCACGGCATCACGCTGAGCGGGAACGCCTGCCTGGACAAGTACCTGGCGACGTATCTCACCAACGGCAAGGTGCCGCGCGGCAGCGGTGAGGCCGACGCGGTGTGCGAGAAGCTGCCCGACCCGGAGCCGCTGAGCACCCGGGCGACGTCCGCCACCGCACAGGGTGCGACCCTGCACGGGCTGCTCGGCCCCCGCGGCTGAGCACACCCGAACGCCCGTCGGGGGCGTTGTCACACCCATGGTCCACCATGGACGCATGAGTGAACTGACCCGTATTCACGCCCCCGACGGAGTCGCCCCCGCCGCCGCGTACTCACATGTCGTCCTCGGCACGGGCCGCTTCGTGGCGGTCTCGGGACAGCTCGCCCTCGACGAGGACGGCAGGCTCGTCGGCGAGGGCGACCCGGCGGCCCAGGCCCGTCAGGTCTTCGAGAACCTGCGCCGCTGCCTGGCCGCCGCGGGCGCGACCTTCGACGACGTCGTCAAACTCACCTTCTTCGTCACGGACATGGCCCATATGCCGGCCGTCCGCGCCGCCCGGGACGCCCACATACCCGCGGACCGTCTGCCGCCCGCCTCCGCGGTCCAGGTCGCGGCCCTGGTCGGCCCCGAGTTCCTGATGGAGATCGAGGCGTACGCGGTGCTGGGCGGATGAGCGGCGTCCGGGTCCGGGACATGACCCTCGCGGACTGCGACCGGGTGTCGGAGATCCGCGTCCGCGGCTGGCGGGCCGCGTACAGGGGCCTGATGCCCCAGCCGTACCTCGACGCGCTCAGCACGGAGGAGGACGCGGCGCGGCGGCGCCGGCACTTCGGGCAGGGCGGCGGCGCGGTGGTGAACCTGGTCGCGGAACAGGCGGGCGAGGTGATCGGCTGGGCCTGTCACGGCCCGTACCGGGACGGCGAAGTCCGCGCCACGGACGCCGAGTTGTACGCGATCTACGTCGACCCCGACCGGACAGGGGCCGGGGTCGGGCGCGCACTGCTGCGGGAGGCGGCCGAGCGCTGTGCCACCGCCGGGTACGAGCGGATGCTGCTGTGGGTGCTCCAGGAGAACACGGGGGCGCGTGGGTTCTACGAGCACGCCGGATTCGGCCCGGACGGCGCCGAGGAGCCGTTCGAGGCGGGAGGTGTCGAAGTGCCCGAGGTCCGCTACGTCCGCGACCTCACCGATACCCGTACCCCTCCCCCCACCCCCGCCGATGCCGGGGCCGGCACCGCGGCTTCCGCGGTCTGACCCGGGGCTCCCTGGCGGGGCCTGCCGGAAAGCGGCTCCGCGGGAGTGGCACAGGGGCGCGCGCCGCCGCCCGGGGCGGGCGCGCGGCGGGCGGCAGGGCAGGCGTCACTCCGGCAGCCGCGCCAGCGCGCGCACCGCCTCCTCGGCGAGAACCGGATGCGCGAGCGCGTCATTCAGTACGGGTCCCGCGCGGTCGTCGCCCAGCGCGCCCAGCCCCTGCACGCAGGCGAGGGCGACCGCGCGGTACGGATCGTGCGGGCGCAGCCTGCGCCGCAGCGTGGTGATCAGCGCGGGTACGGCCTCGGGAGCGCGCAGCTCGACCAGCAGCCGCACCGGATGCAGCGCGTAGGCGACACGCAGTTCGTTGGTGGCCAGCGCGGCCGCCGCACGGGCCGTACGCGGATCGCCCAGCCGCGCGAGGGCGTGGGCCGCGGACGCGCAGCGCCGTGGCTCGCGGTGGTTGAGCAGCAGGACGAGCGCCTCGAAGGCCCGCCCGTCGCCGGCGATCCCGAGCCGGAAGGCTGCCAGCTCCCGCGCCCACAGCGGTTGTCCTGGTTCGGTGAGCGCCGCCGCCAGTACGTGGAGGTCCTCGGTCGCCACGAGTCGGTCGTACGCCGGCGAGGCCTCCGCCTCGATCCGTAAACGCTCCGTGAGTGATCGCAACTCCTCGTCCATGTCGCCGAGCCTAGATGCGGCTGTGGGACGTGGGGACCTACATCACGAACTCGGGGGCTGGCGCGCTCGTTACCGGCGGGTTAAGCTCAGACGAGCGAGTTACCCACTCGCGTTTTCCTCAGGGCGGCCTGGTGACGCAGCCGCCGTGAGAGCAGTCGGTTCGGTGCTTCAGGCACCGCAGTACGACACGGCTCCGGGACAGAGCCGGTCGGCTTCACCGTTCACCGGGTTAGCCCTCGCGGGCTTTCCGGCCCGGACGGCACCGGGCGTGTGCGCTCGTCAGCCCGGCAACACCCGCAATGCTCCGCACCCCGTGCGCTCCTCGGCGCACCCGTGTGCCCTCCTCAGTCGTCACCCTCATCTGGAGTCCCGCGATGGCCGCTCCCCAGTCCGACATCCCTCTGTCCCCTCTCAAGACCGTCGCCGTCGTCGGCCTCGGCACCATGGGCACCGGCATCGCCGAGGTCCTCGCCCGGGCCGGCCGCGACGTCGTCGGCATCGACATCAGCGAGGCCGCTGCCGTCCAGGCCGTCACCGCGCTCGAAGCCTCCACCGCCCGCGCCGTGCGGCGCGAACGCCTCACCGGGCAGGAGCGCGAGGACATCCTCGGCCGCTTCCGCACCTCCACCGACCTCACCGCCGCGGCCGACGCCGACCTGGTCATCGAGGTGACCCCGGAGTCGTACGACATCAAGCAGCAGGTCTTCCGCGCGCTGGACGGCATCGTGCGCCCGGACACCATCCTGGCCACCGGTACCAACGCCCTCTCCGTGACGCGTCTGGCCGCCGACTCGGCCCACCCCGAGCGCGTTCTCGGCCTGCACTTCTTCAATCCGGCGCCCGCGATGAAGCTCGTCGAGGTCGTCTCGTCGGTGCTGACCGCGCCAGTGGCGGTCAGCGCCGTCACCAACCTGGCCCTCGACCTCGGCAAGGAGCCCGTCGCGGTCGGCGACCGTCCCGGCTTCGTCGCCGACGGACTGCTGTTCGGCTACCTGAACCAGGCGGCCGCGATGTACGAGGCGAAGTACGCCTCCCGCGAGGACATCGACGCCGCCATGAAGCTCGGCTGCGGCCTGCCCATGGGTCCGCTCGCCCTGCTCGACCTGATCGGCGTCGACACGGCCCGCACGGTCCTTGAGGCCATGTACACCGAGTCCCGCGACCGGCTGCACGCACCCGCGCCCATCCTCAAGCAGCTCAGCGAGGCGGGCCTGACCGGACGGAAGTCGGGGCGCGGTTTCTACTCCTACGAGGCCCCCGGCAGCGCGAGCGTCGTGCGGGACGCGCTGACACCTCTCTCCGGCGGCCCCGGCACCCCCGGCCGTGCGGTGCGCTCGGTCGGCGTCGCGGGCTCCGGAACGATGGCGTCCGGCATCGCCGAGGTCTTCGCGAAGGCCGGGTACGAAGTCGTCCTGGCCGCCCGCAGCGAGGAGAAGGCACAGGCCGCCAAGGCCCGGATCGGCAAGTCGCTGGCACGGTCGGTCGACAAGGGCCGGATGACCGCCGAGGCCGCCGCGAGCACCCTGGACCTGATCACGCCGGCGGGTTCGTACGACTCCTTCGCCGAGGTCGATCTCGCCCTGGAGGCGGTGGCCGAGGATCTGGAGGTCAAGCAGCAGCTCTTCGCGGTGTTCGACAAGGTCTGCAAGCCCGGCGCGATCCTCGCGACCACCACCTCCTCGCTGCCCGTCGTGGCCTGCGCCCGTGCCACCTCGCGCCCGCAGGACGTGATCGGCATGCACTTCTTCAACCCGGCCCCGGCGATGAAGCTGGTCGAGGTGGTCCGGACCGTCCTGACCGCGGACGACGTGCACGGCACGGTCCGCGAGCTGTGCGAGAAGATCCGCAAGCACCCGGTGGACTGCGGCGACCGCGCCGGATTCATCGTGAACGCGCTGCTCTTCCCGTACCTGAACAACGCGATCAAGATGGTCCAGGAGCACTACGCGACGCTCGACGACATCGACGCCGCGATGAAACTGGGCGGCGGGTACCCGATGGGGCCCTTCGAACTCCTCGATGTGGTGGGCCTGGACGTCTCCCTGGCCATCGAGAAGGTGCTGCACCGGGAGTTCCGCGACCCGGGCCTCGCCCCGGCGCCGCTCCTGGAGCATCTGGTGGCCGCGGGCTGCCTCGGCCGCAAGACGGGGCGCGGCTTCCGCGAATATGCCCGCCGCTGAGCGTCCCGGCGACCGGTCCGTGGACAGCGCCGACTGGGGCGGACTGCTCGACCCGACCGGAAACCCCCCGCCCGTGGAGGGTGGGGGGATCCCCGGACTTGCACGTTCTCCTGCGCAGATGCAGTACGTTCGGGTCATGTCCCAGCCCGCCAAGTCCTCACGTACACCGGCCACGCCCGACGCACCGGAGAGTGCCGCGGGCAGTCGCGCCGCCGCGCAACGGCTCAAGATGCGACGGGAACTGGCGGCCTCGGCCATGGAGCTGTTCGCGACCAAGGGGTACGAGGCGACCACCGTCGACGAGATCGCGGCTCGGGCCGGGGTCGCCCGCCGCACATTCTTCCGCCACTTCCGTTCCAAGGAAGAGGCGATCTTCCCCGACCACGACGACACGTTGATCCGCGCCGAGGCGGTCCTCGACGCGGCGCCCGCGCACGAGCACCCGCTCGACACGGTGTGCCGCGGCATCAAGGAAGTCATGAAGATGTACGCGGCCCAGCCCGAGATCTCCGTCTCGCGCTACAAACTGACCCGTGAGGTGCCCACGCTGCGGGAGGCCGAGATCGCCTCCGTGGCCCGGTACGAGCGGCTCTTCACCCGCTACCTCCTCGGCCACTTCGACGAGCACGCCCACGACGACGACGCCAACGACGATCCGCTGCTCGCGGAGGTCGCCGCGTCCGCCGTGGTCACGGCGCACAACCACGTCCTGCGCCGCTGGCTGCGGGCCGGCGGCCAGGGGGACGTGGAGGCCCAGCTCGACCACGCCTTCTCCATCGTCCGCAGGACGTTCGGGACCGGGATCGGCGCCGGGCGGGACGCCGCGCCGCGCACGGCGCCCGCGTCCTCCTTCACGGAGGGGGACGTCCTGGTGACCGTGGCCCGGGTCGACGCCCCGCTCGACCAGGTGATGCGGACGATCGAGCAGGCGCTGCGCGACCGCCCGTAGGGCCTGCGGCAGGGGTCCCGGCGGAGGTCCGGCGGGCTTCCGCCAGCGACCCACCGACCCATTGACCCGTGATCCGTGGCTCCGTGATCCGTGACTCCGTCACCCGATCGGCGGAAGGCGGGAGCGGGAGCCGGGCCCGCGGCGCACGGCGGCCGACGCGGCGATCAGAGCCCCGGACCGGACCCGTGCCCCTTCCCCTCCCCGCCGGAACGCGGCTCCGCGGGCACCGCGTCGCCACCCTCCTCCGGGACGCTCCCCTCCCGGACACCCCCGGCCCGTTCGTGGCACTCCCAGCCCCTCCAGGGCACTTCCCGTGCCCCCCGGGCCGCTCTCCGCCCCCGCCGGACCACCATCCGGCCACCTCCCCACCGCTTCCCGGCGCTCGCCACCCCGCCCGTAAGCCTCTCCCCGCACCCCCTCCGAGCTGGGGTTTTGATCGATCATCGGGCAGTCTGATCGATCATCGCTCACGTGTTACGTAAAGATTTCACCTGAGCGCAACTCATGGCACTCCGTGCCTTGCCAGGTGGCACGGTGTGCCATACGTTGATGTTGTCCGGGCGGCCGGCGTGCAGAGATCCCTCGTACGCCGGCTGTCCCCGCACACCACTGGTGAGCGCGCCCGGACGCCTGCGTCACAGGCACCCTCCCGCGCCGACAAAGCGCTGCCACAGCACCACCTCCGCCGAACCGACGGCACACCCCTCACCTCAGCAGCACACCGACGTATCCCTCAGCGTCTCCCCTCGGACGCGTATCGCCGGAGGCAACACCGTGAAGGAAATCCTGGACGCGATCCAGTCGCCGGACTCCACGTCCGCCGACTTCGCCGCTCTTCCGCTCCCCGAGTCCTACCGTGCCATCACCGTGCACAAGGACGAGACGGAGATGTTCGCCGGGCTCAGCACCCGCGACAAGGACCCCCGCAAGTCGATCCACCTGGACGACGTGCCGGTGCCGGAGCTCGGGCCGGGCGAGGCACTGGTGGCCGTCATGGCCTCCTCGGTCAACTACAACTCCGTGTGGACCTCGATCTTCGAGCCGATGTCGACCTTCGGCTTCCTGGAGCGCTACGGCAAGCTCTCCGACCTCACCCGGCGCCACGACCTGCCGTACCACATCATCGGCTCCGACCTCGCGGGCGTGGTCCTGCGCACCGGCCCCGGCGTCAACGCCTGGAAGCCCGGCGACGAGGTCGTCGCGCACTGCCTCTCCGTCGAGCTGGAGTCCTCGGACGGCCACAACGACACGATGCTCGACCCCGAGCAGCGCATCTGGGGCTTCGAGACCAACTTCGGCGGTCTCGCCGAGATCGCCCTCGTCAAGTCCAACCAGCTGATGCCCAAGCCCGACCACCTGAGCTGGGAGGAGGCGGCGGCTCCCGGTCTCGTCAACTCCACCGCGTACCGCCAGCTGGTGTCGAAGAACGGCGCCGCGATGAAGCAGGGCGACAACGTCCTCATCTGGGGCGCGAGCGGCGGGCTCGGCTCGTACGCCACCCAGTTCGCGCTCGCCGGCGGCGCCAACCCCATCTGTGTCGTCAGCAGCGAGCAGAAGGCGGGCATCTGCCGCGCGATGGGCGCCGAGGCGATCATCGACCGCAACGCCGAGGGCTACACGTTCTGGAAGGACGAGCACACCCAGGACCCGAAGGAGTGGAAGCGCTTCGGCAAGCGCATCCGCGAGCTGACCGGCGGCGAGGACGTGGACATCGTCTTCGAGCACCCGGGCCGCGAGACCTTCGGCGCCTCCGTGTACGTCACCCGCAAGGGCGGCACCATCGTCACCTGCGCGTCGACCTCCGGCTACCACCACGAGTACGACAACCGCTACCTGTGGATGTCGCTGAAGCGGATCGTCGGCTCGCACTTCGCGAACTACCGCGAGGCCTGGGAGGCCAACCGGCTGGTCGCCAAGGGCAAGATCCACCCGACGCTCTCCAAGGTGTACTCCATGGAGGAGACCGGACAGGCCGCGTACGACGTGCACCGCAACCTCCATCAGGGCAAGGTCGGTGTGCTCACCCTGTCGCCCCGCGAGGGCCTGGGTGTGCGCGACGAGGAGAAGCGCGCGCAGCACATCGACGCCATCAACCGCTTCCGGAACGTCTGAGGTCCCCAGATGACAGAGCGTCAGCGTCAGAAGGACCGGCCGTGGCTCATGCGCACGTACGCCGGTCACTCCACGGCCGAGGCGTCCAACGAGTTGTACCGGCGCAACCTCGCCAAGGGCCAGACCGGCCTGTCGGTCGCGTTCGACCTGCCGACGCAGACCGGCTACGACCCCGACCACATCCTCGCCCGCGGCGAGGTCGGCCGGGTCGGGGTTCCGGTCTCGCACCTCGGTGACATGCGCCGGCTGTTCCAGGACATCCCCCTGGACCAGATGAACACCTCGATGACCATCAACGCCACCGCCATGTGGCTGCTGGCGCTCTATCAGGTCGTCGCCGAGGAGCAGGGTGTGGACATCACCACGCTCCAGGGGACGACACAGAACGACATCGTGAAGGAGTACCTCTCGCGGGGGACCCACGTCTTCCCGCCGGTGCCCTCACTCCGTCTGACGACGGACATGATCGCCTACACGGTCTCCCACATCCCCAAGTGGAACCCGATCAACATCTGCTCGTACCACCTCCAGGAGGCCGGTGCCACGCCGGTCCAGGAGATCGCGTACGCGATGTCGACGGCCATCGCGGTGCTCGACGCCGTCCGCGACTCGGGGCAGGTGCCCGCGGAGAAGTTCGGTGACGTCGTCGCCCGTATCTCCTTCTTCGTGAACGCGGGAGTCCGGTTCATCGAGGAGATGTGCAAGATGCGGGCGTTCAACCGCATCTGGGACGAGGTCACGCGCGAGCGGTACGGCATCCAGGACCCCAAGCAGCGCCGCTTCCGCTACGGCGTCCAGGTCAACTCCCTCGGTCTGACCGAGGCCCAGCCGGAGAACAACGTCCAGCGGATCGTGCTGGAGATGCTGGCCGTGACACTCTCGAAGGACGCACGCGCGCGTGCCGTGCAGCTTCCCGCCTGGAACGAGGCGCTGGGCCTGCCCCGGCCCTGGGACCAGCAGTGGTCGCTGCGCATCCAGCAGGTACTGGCCCACGAGAGCGACCTGCTGGAGTACGAGGACATCTTCGAGGGCTCGCACGTCATCGAGGCCAAGGTGGCCTCCCTGGTGGAGGAGTCGCTCACCGAGATGGACCGGATCGACGAGATGGGCGGAGCGATGGCCGCCGTCGAGTCCGGCTATCTCAAGTCGCAGCTCGTCTCCTCGCACGCCGAGCGCCGGGCCCGGATCGAGGGCGGCGCCGAGAAGATCGTCGGCGTCAACATCTACGAGTCGACGGAGCCCAACCCGCTGACCGCCGATCTGGACGCGGCGATCCAGACGGTCGACCCTGCCGTCGAGGCCCGTGTCGTCGCCGCGCTCCAGCAGTGGCGTGACACCCGCTACCAGCCGCCGTTCAACCACCCGCGCCCCTGCAAGGCGCTGGAGCGGCTGAAGGAGGCGGCCAAGGGCACCGACAACCTCATGGAGGCCACCCTGGAGTGCGCCCGCGCCGGGGTCACGACCGGCGAGTGGTCCGAGGCCCTGCGCGAGGTCTTCGGCGAGTTCCGCGCACCCACCGGCGTCTCCTCGGCGCCCGTCGCGGTCACCGCCGAGGAGGGCACCGCGATGGCACTGGTGCGCCACCGGGTCGAGGAGACCGCCCGCGACCTCGGTGTGGGCAAGCTCCGGTTCCTGGTGGGCAAGCCGGGTCTGGACGGGCACTCCAACGGCGCCGAGCAGATCGCCGTACGGGCCCGCGACGCCGGGTTCGAGGTGGTCTACCAGGGCATCAGGCTGACGCCCGAGCAGATCGTGGACGCCTCGATCGCCGAGGACGTGCACGCCGTCGGCCTGTCCATCCTGTCCGGCTCGCACGCCCAACTGGTGCCGGACGTGCTGGAACGGCTGCGCGAGGCCGGCGCGGCCGACATCCCGGTGATCGCCGGCGGGATCATCCCGAACGCCGACGCCGAACAGCTGCGCGCCGCCGGAGTGGCCGCGGTGTTCACCCCGAAGGACTTCGACATCACGGGAATCATCGGCCGTATCGTCGACGAGATCCGGAAAGCGAACAAGCTCGACCCCCTGGAGGTCCCCGCATGACCACGCCCGTCAACCGCCTTCGTCCCCGGCGATCCTGCCTGGCGGTGCCCGGCTCGAACCCGCGCTTCCTGGAGAAGGCCCAGGGCCTCCCCGCGGACCAGGTCTTCCTGGACCTGGAGGACGCCTGCGCCCCGCTGGCCAAGCCCGACGCGCGGCACACCATCGTGAAGTTCCTCAACGAGGGCGACTGGACCGGCAAGGCGCGGGTCGTACGGGTGAACGACTGGACGACGCACTGGACCTACCGCGATGTCGTCACGGTGGTCGAGGGCGCGGGCCAGAACCTCGACTGCATCATGCTGCCGAAGGTCCAGGACGCCCAGCAGGTGGTGGCCCTCGACCTCCTGCTGACCCAGATCGAGAAGACGATGGGCTTCGAGGTCGGGAAGATCGGCATCGAGGCGCAGATCGAGAACGCGAAGGGCCTGGTGAACGTCGACGAGATCGCCGCCGCCTCGCCGCGCGTGGAGACCATCATCTTCGGCCCGGCCGACTTCATGGCGTCGATCAACATGAAGTCGCTCGTCGTCGGCGAGCAGCCCCCGGGGTACCCGGCGGACGCGTACCACTACATCCTGATGCGCATCCTGATGGCCGCGCGGACGCACGACCTCCAGGCGATCGACGGCCCCTACCTGCAGATCCGCAACCAGGAGGGCTACCGCGAGGTCGCCGGGCGCGCCGCCGCCCTCGGTTTCGACGGCAAGTGGGTGCTGCACCCGGACCAGGTCGCCGCGGCCAACGAGATCTTCTCGCCCTCGCAGGAGGACTTCGACCACGCCGAGCTGATTCTCGACGCATACGAGTACTACACGTCCGAGGCGGGCGGCAAGAAGGGCTCCGCGATGCTCGGTGACGAGATGATCGACGAGGCCAGCCGCAAGATGGCACTGGTGATCTCCGGCAAGGGCCGGGCGGCCGGCATGCGCCGCACCAGCAAGTTCGAAGCTCCGGAGGCCTGAGCACCATGCAGTTCGGACGCACGTACGAAGAGTTCGAGGTCGGCGCGGTCTACAAGCACTGGCCCGGCAAGACGGTCACCGAGTACGACGACCACCTCTTCTGTCTTCTGACCATGAACCACCACCCCCTCCACATGGACACGAACTATGCGGAGAGGACGACCGACTTCGGCCGGAACGTCGTCGTGGGCAACTACATCTACTCGCTGCTGCTCGGCATGTCGGTCCCCGACGTGTCCGGGAAGGCGATCGCGAACCTGGAGATCGAGTCGCTCAAGCACGTGGCGCCGACCTTCCACGGCGACACCCTCTACGGCGAGACGACCGTCCTCGACAAGACGCCCTCCCGGAGCAAGAACGACCGCGGGATCGTCCATGTCGAGACCAGGGGCTACAAGCAGGACGGCACGCTGGTCTGCGTGTTCCGCCGCAAGGTGATGGTCCCCACCGAGACGTACATCAAGGAGCGCGGCGGCGAGCAGCCCGGCCGCCCGGAGCCGACCGCACCCGCGGAGAAGAAGACGGAGAAGTAGCCATGGCGCGACTCGCCCAGACCGCCGGTCTGACCGACGTCCAGCAGGAGATCCTCTCCACGGTCCGCGACTTCGTGGACAAGGAGATCATCCCGGTCGCCACCGAGCTGGAGCACCGCGACGAGTACCCCCAGCAGATCGTCGACGGCCTGAAGGAACTGGGCCTGTTCGGCCTGATGATCCCCGAGGAGTACGGGGGTCTGGGCGAGTCGCTCCTCACGTACGCGCTCTGCGTCGAGGAGATCGCCCGTGGCTGGATGTCGGTGTCCGGCATCATCAACACGCACTTCATCGTGGCGTACATGATCAAGCAGCACGGCACCCAGGAGCAGAAGGAACACTTCCTGCCCCGGATGGCGCTGGGCGAGGTGCGTGGCGCGTTCTCGATGTCGGAGCCGGCGCTCGGCTCGGACGTGTCGGCGATCTCGTCCAAGGCGGTCCGGGACGGCGACGAGTACGTCCTGAACGGTCAGAAGATGTGGCTGACGAACGGCGGCTCGTCGACCCTGGTGGCCGTGCTCGTGCGCAGCGACGAGGGTCACCCCGAGGGCACGGCGCCGCACAAGTCGATGACGACCTTCCTGGTCGAGAAGGAGCCCGGCTTCGGCGAGGTCCGCCCCGGTCTCACGATCCCCGGGAAGATCGACAAGATGGGCTACAAGGGTGTCGACACCACCGAGCTCATCATGGACGGATTGCGCGTTCCGGCCAATCGGGTGCTCGGCGGCGCCACCGGCCGAGGGTTTTACCAAATGATGGACGGAGTGGAGGTCGGCCGCGTGAACGTGGCGGCCCGTGGCTGCGGTGTCGCTCAGCGTGCCTTCGAGCTCGGTGTCTCGTATGCCCAGCAGCGTCACACTTTCGGCAAGCCGATCGCGCAGCATCAGGCCATCCAGTTCAAGCTGGCCGAGATGGCCACCAAGGTCGAGGCCGCCCATGCGATGATGGTGAACGCGGCACGCAAAAAGGACTCCGGGGAACGAAACGACCTCGAAGCGGGGATGGCGAAGTACCTCGCGTCCGAATACTGCAAAGAAGTCGTCGAGGACGCCTTCCGGATCCACGGCGGCTACGGCTTCTCCAAGGAGTACGAGATCGAGCGTCTCTACCGTGAGGCACCGATGCTGCTGATCGGTGAAGGTACCGCCGAAATCCAGAAAATGATCATCGGGCGCCGACTGCTCGAAGAGTATCGACTCCAGGGCTAGCCGGGGTTGGATGTCCTGGTTCGGGGTGTTTTCTTCGAGAAGAAGATCACACCCCGTCAACACTCTTCGGCCGCCGACTCGGCTTCCTGGCTTGCCCAGTTGTGGCCCACGACCGGTACGATCCCGGGAAAGCCGCCGTCCCCCGTTCCAGCGCGGCATCATCCGCTACGAAGGTCATCCATGCCCCACAGCCAAACCTCTGCACCTCGCGACAGCCTGGTCGGCGTACGCCTTGCGCGCGGAGCATCGCCGTGGCTTCTCCCGACCGTCGCCACCGCAGCACTCAGCCTGGCCCGCTCGCGCCGCTCCGGCGCCGCGAAGGCCGTGGCCGTACCCGCCACCGCGCTCGCGGCGGGCATGCTGTGGTTCTTCCGCGACCCGGAGCGTGAGATCGCCCAGGGCCGCGTCATCTCGCCCGCCGACGGTGTGGTGCAGAGCATCATGCCGTGGAAGGACGGGCGTACCCGCGTCGCGATCTTCATGAGTCCGCTCAACGTCCATGTCAACCGTGCGCCGCTCTCCGGCACGGTGACCTCGGTCGAGCACATCCCGGGTGGGTTCGTTCCCGCGTTCAACAAGGAGAGCGAGAACAACGAGCGCGTCGTCTGGCACTTCGACACCGAGCTCGGCGACATCGAGATGATCCAGATCGCCGGCGCCGTCGCCCGCCGTATCGTTCCTTATGTCCCCCGGGGCACGAAGGTCGAGCAGGGCGACCGGATCGGCCTGATCCGTTTCGGCTCGCGCGTCGACATCTACCTCCCCGAGGGTGTCGAGGTCGATGTGGAAGTCGGTCAGAAGACCGTGGCTGGGGTGACTCGAATTGACCGTGATTGATCCTGAGACTCAGGCCGGCTGGGTGCCGGAGGCCGACGAGGTGGACGACGAGGAGGAAATGCCCCTCTCTCTTCGCCTCTCGATAGCGGACACCCTCACCCTCGGCAACGCCACGTGCGGCTTCATGGCGGTGTACTTCACCACCACCGGCATCCTGATCCCGCACCTCACCGGCAGCCAGGAGTCGGGCATGGCGCGGCACAGCGCCGCCACGGCCGTCATCCTGATGCTCTGCGCCGCGGTCTTCGACCTGTTCGACGGCCTGGTGGCGAGAAAACTGCGCTCCTCCCCCATGGGCGCGGAACTCGACAACCTGTCGGACCTGATCAGCTTCGGCCTCGCTCCGGCCTACTTCGTGCTGGTCTACGGCATGGTCGCGGACGACGCGCACCAGAGAGTGGCCGCGGTCGGCGCGATCGTGGTGCTGCTGGCGGTCGTGCTGCGGCTGGCGCGCTTCTCCTGCGTGACGGTCAAGGACGGCACGTTCCAGGGCATGCCGTCGCCGTTCGGCGCGCTGACGGTGGTCTCGATCGTGCTGCTGGAGCTTCCCTTCGTCGCCACGCTCATGGCGATCATCGGGACCGCGTGGCTCATGGTGAGCCGGGTCGAGTATCCGAAGCCGCGGGGACGTCTCGCGGTGGCGATGCTCTCCTGGATCGTCCTGAGCATGGGCATGCTGGCGGCCTGGGCCTTCGACGCTCCGGGCGGGCAGCTGCTCCTCCAGACCGGGTGTGCGCTCCAGCTGGTCCTCGGCGCGGTGATTCCCCTCTTCGCCACTGCCCGGAGGGTGAACAACTTCCGCGACAACCGACGTGAGGCGCGCGCGGCACAGCTGCCGTAGCCCCCTCCGTACGACGCCGAAGGGCCCCGAACCATCCGGTTCGGGGCCCTTCGGCGTAGGCGGGCGCGGTCAGCCGCCCGGTGTGTAGCCCTCGGCCACGGCCGAGGCGGCGGCCTGCCGGACGACCTTCATCCCGCCCACGGCGTTCTTGTCCGGTTGCAGGATGACGCTCTCCTTCGAGGACGGGGCCTTCGGGTCGGTGAAGTCCTGGGTGACGCCGAACCCCGGGTCGAAGGCGTTGATCGTCAGCAGCGCCTTGTCCACGCCCTCCCGGGTGAGGTCCTTGCCGGCACAGGCCTTCTTGAGGGCCTCACCGAAGGCGAGAGCGGCGGTCCAGCCGGCCACCACACCGTTGTCCAGCGAGTCCTTCGGATAGGCCGCCTTGTAGTCCTCGACGAGCTTCTTGGCCTGTGGGGTGTCCGCGCCGATGGGCAGCGAGGGCGAGGCGACGTAGTAGTTCTTCATCAGGGCGGGGCCCGCCTGGGTGGCGAGCAGCTGCGGCGCGAAGGCCGAGTTGTTGCCGATGACGGGCACGTCGAACTTGCCCGCCGCCGCCACACCGACGAGCGAGGCCGCCTGGCGCGGGCCCGCGCTGACCACGATCGCCTTGACGCCGGCCTGCTTCAGGGCGGCGACCTGGGCGGTCATGTCGTTGTCGGTCGGTTTGATCTTCTGCTCGACGATGGTGAGCCCGGACTGCTTCGCCATGTACTTCGAACCGGCCAGGGCGTTCTCGCCGTAGTCGCCCTCGAAGTACACATGGCCGACCTTGTCGCCCTTCTTCAGGCCCTTCTCCTTCATCAGGAAGTCGAGGGCGTTGATCGTCTCGATGTCGTACGTGGACCCGATGACCCGGATGTACGGGCTGCCGAGCAGGCTGGCCGACCATGCCTGGGGCAGCACCAGGCCCTTGTCCCGGCCGTCCACGCGCTGCTTGACTGCGGCCACGAACGGCGAGCCGATGAACTGCGTGAACCCGAGTACCTTCGGCTCCAGATCGGTGTACCCGGCGACCGCCTTCTGCGGGTCGTAGCCGTGGTCGCGGACGGTGAGAGCCAGTTGGTAGCCGCACACACCGCCGTCGGCGTTGGTCTGCTTCACGTAGAGCTGCTGGGCCTGCGTGACACTCTTGCCGAGGGTCGCGTAGACCCCCGTCATGTCGGTGAGCACCCCGAGTTCGATGGTCTTTCCGGAGACACCCGCGCCGGTCTTGACTCCACCCGCCGCCTCCTTGTCGCTCTCCTTGCCGTCCTTGGCCTTGGAACTGCACCCGGCCAGCACGAGCAGCACCGCGAGCGCGCCCGCGACCGCCTTCGCCGCGGGTGCCCCCGGCCTCCGTACCATGCGCATGGTCATCTTTCCTCCCCTGGGTTGGGCCTGCCGCGACGCCGGGCGGCCACGCTGACCAGGCCGCCGGGCAGGAAGAGCACCGCCGCCACGACGGCGGCGCCGTACAGGTACCGGGCCGCCTCGCCCGGTGCGATGCCGCCGGTGCCCGGGTCCGAGACCAGGGGCAGGGCATCGCTGTAGTGGGTCAGCAGCTGGGGCAGCAGGGAGACGAAGGCCGCCCCGACCACCGCACCGGCGACCGAACCGAGGCCGCCGATGACGATCATGGCGAGATAGTCGAGCGAGAGCGTGATCCCGAAGTAGTCGGGCACCGTGCGCTGGAAGATCAGCGCGAGCAGCACCCCGGCCAGGCCGGCGTACATCGAGGACAGGATGAAGACCCCGGCGCGGAACCGGGCGACGGGGACTCCGATCACGCCGGCCGCGATCCGGTGGTCGCGGATCGCGTTCAGGGCCCGGCCGGGACGGCCGCGCAGCACCCCGCGGGCGAAGAGCGCCCCCGCGAGGAGCAGCAGGAGTCCCACGTACCAGAGCTTCTCCGCGGAGCCGAAGGGTACGTCGGCGATCACCGTCTCGCGGTCGTCGAAGGTGAGACCGAACAGGCTCAGCGGCGGTACGTCGCGGCCGTTGAAGCCCCCGGTGAGATCGCGCGCGTTGAACAGCACGTGCTGGCCGATGAAGATCAGGGCGAGGGTGGCGATGCCGAGGTAGGCCCCGCGCAGCCGGCCGGCGATGGGGCTGAAGAGGCCCCCCGCGACTCCGGAGACACCGACGGCGAGCACGGCGGCGAGCCAGGTCGGCAGTCCCAGACCGGTGAGCCCGTCGCTCCCGTCGGCGGCGAACACGCAGTAGCCGTACGCGCCGACCGCGAGGAAGAAGGCGTGGCCCATGGAGAGCTGTCCGGTCGCGCCGGTCAGCAGGTTGATGCCGATCGCGCCGATCGCCGCGGCCATCGCGAACAGGCCCGCCTGGAGCCAGAAGCGTTCGAGGTAGAAGGGCAGGCCGAGCAGCAGGACGGCGCATCCGGCCCGGACGTACACGCGGCCGTGCGGCAGCCGCAGGACGCGGCGGCGCGTGGGCCGCGGCTCACCGGCCGTCTCTTCGCGGGCGAGGACCTCAGACACGGGCGAGCTCCTTCGTGCCGAACAGCCCGGCGGGCCGGATGAGCAGGATCGCGACCATCACCACGTAGGGCGCGAGGTCTCCGAGACCGCGCCCGAGGAAGCTGAGGTCGCTCTGGTAGCCGGTGGCGAGGGACTCGGTGATGCCGACGAGCAGGCCGCCCACGAGCGCGCCCGTCGTCGAGTCGAGGCCGCCGAGGATCGCCGCGGGGAACGCCTTGAGCGCGGCGAGGGAGGTGGCGCGTTCCAGGCCGGGCGTCGGGAAGACGGTGAGGAACAGCGCCGCGACGGCGGCCAGTCCCCCGGCGACCGCCCAGGCCCCGAGCGACACCCGGCCCAGCCGCACGCCCATGAGTGCCGCGGTCTCGGGGCTCTCGGCCGCCGCGCGCATCGCCACACCCCAGGACGTGTAGCGGAAGGCGAGCAGGAAGACCGTGATGAGCAGGGCCGCGGCGGCGAACGCGGCGATCCGGGTGTGCGCGAGGGAGACCGGCCCGATGGTGAGCACGGCGTCTCCCCACGGATCGCCGGGGCTCAGGACGTTCGTGCCGATACGGCGGGTCAGCTCGGTGGTGAGCAGGATGTCGACGCCGATGGTGACGATGGCGAGGACACTGTGGTCGGAGCCTCGGTAGCGGCGCATCACCAGGAACTCCACGGCGGCACCGACCAGGGCGGCGCCCGCGATACCGACGAGCAGCGCGGGCCAGAAGCCGATGTCGTCGTGCAGGGACGCGGTGATGTAGCCGCCCGCGAGGAGCAGCGAGGCATGGGCGAAGTTCACGACCTCGGTGGCCCGGAAGATCACGACGAAGCCGAGGGCGATCAGGGCGTAGACGGAGCCCAGTGAGACTCCGTTGAGGAGGAGCTCGGCGAACGTGCTCATCGGTCGGTCTCCTCTGCGTCGGGGCGTTCGCCCAGATAGGCGCGGACGACCGCGGGGTCGTTCTGTACGTCGGCTGGGGCGCCGTCGGCGATCCGGCGTCCGAAGTCGAGTACGGTCACCGCGTCCGCGAGCCGCATCACCACCCCCATGTCGTGTTCCACCAGCACGATCGAGATGCCGAGGCTGTCGCGGACACCCGCGACGACCTCGGCGGTACGGCGCCGCTCGTCGGCGGTCATGCCCGCGACGGGTTCGTCCAGCAGCAGGAGCCGTGGCTCCATGCACAGGGCGCGGGCGAGTTCGGCGAGCTTCTGCTGCCCGTACGGGAGCGAGCCGGCCGGCCGGCCGAGCTGCCGCTCCAGACCGACGAACGCGGCGATCTCACGGACGCGTTCACGGTGCCGGCGCTCCTCGCGGGCGGCGGCGGGCAACCGCAGCCCCGCGGCGAGGAATCCGGTACGGGTCAGCCGGTGCCGGCCGAGCAGCAGGCTGTCCTCGACCGTGACGCGGGGCGGCAGGGCGAGGTTCTGGAAGATCCGCGCGACACCGAGGGCCGCGATGCGGTGCGGTGGCAGGCCGGTCAGTTCGTGCTCGCCGAAGCGGACGCTTCCCGACGCCGGCCGGTAGACACCGGACAGGACGTTGAAACAGGTGGACTTTCCGGCGCCGTTGGGCCCGATGAGGGCGTGCACGGTGCCGGGGCGCACCGTGAGGCTCACCGCGTCCAGGGCGGTCAGCCCGGCGAACCGGACCGTCAACTCCCGTATGTGGAGCGGGGGGACGGCGGAGTCTCCGGTAAGTCCGGGCGTCTCGGGGGCGGTCGGCACGGTCTCGGGTCTCTCCACGAGGGCGCTCACCCCTTCCAGCGCGGCAGGGCCGGCAGCGCGCCGCGCGCTCGTGACGCGTCGGCCGCGGCGTCCTCGTCCACCACACCGAGGTAGCGGCGGCGCACCTCGTCGGAGGCGGCCAGCTCGGCGGCGGGGCCCGAGAGGGTCACCTCGCCGACCTCCAGGACATAGGCGTGGGTGGCGAGCCGGAGGGCGAGGGCGGCGTTCTGCTCGACGAGGAGGACGGAGGTGCCCTGCGCGTTGATCTCCCGTACGGTGTCGGCGATCCGGGCGGCCATCAGCGGGGCGAGTCCGAGCGAGGGCTCGTCGAGGAGGAGCACCTTGGGGGCGCCCATGAGCGCCCGTCCGACCGCGAGCATCTGCTGCTCGCCGCCGGACAGCAGTCCGGCGCGCTGCTGGGCGCGCTCGGCCAGCACGGGGAACAGGTCGTGCACGCGGCGCAGCGCCCGGGCCCGGTCGGCCCGGCCACCGGTGGCGCCGAGCGCTCCGGCCCGCAGGTTGTCGGCGACCGTCATCCGGGCGAACACCCGCCTGCCCTCCGGTACTTGGGACACCCCAGCGGCGACCACCCGGTCCGGCGGCAGCCGGTCGAGTGGGCGGCCGCCCAGGCTGACGGACCCTCCGGTCACCGCCCCACTGTGGAAGGAGAGGGTCCGGCACACGGCACGCAGCAGCGTCGACTTGCCCGCGCCGTTGCCGCCCAGGACCGTGACCACGGCACCTTCCGGAACGTCCAGCGACACCTGGCGCAGCGCGCGCACGGGTCCGTATCCGACCGACAGGTTCCGTACGAGCAGAGCGGAACCGCCCATGGCACCTCCCTTGTCCTTGCTCGGTGCTTGTCCTTGCTCGGTGCTTGTCCTTGCTCGGTGTGGCGCTCACCTCAGCACCGGCGGGGAGCGTCCGTCCACGGGGGGCGGGCGAATCGCGGCGGGTGCCCAGAGGTCGTGGCCGCCCGTTGTGCGCGCGCACAACGCTGCGTGTCAGGGGCCTGTGCGAGGCGGTGCGGGGATGGCATCCTCCGGCCATGGGAGGGCGCAGACCGCGGACCGGTCATGACTGGAAGCTGCTTGCGGAGTCCTGCGGGGCTCTGCTGGAACGACTGCCCGAGCTCGTCGACCAGCACCTGCGACAGCTCGCCGAGTACTCGCCCGTCTACGCGCAGGTGCTGCCGCAGGACCAGCAGTGGCGGGAGGCGGAGACGGCCATGCGCATCGGGATCGAGACGATCTCGGCGCCACGGGCCTCGCCGCGCCGCGATCTGGAGCACGCCGAACAGGCGGGGCGCCGGCGGGCCCTGCAGGGGCTGCCGCTGGAACTGCTCGTGCACGCCTACCGCGCCGCGGGCTATCTCGTGTGGGACGCGCTCATGGAGGGCCCGGTGGGCCGGGAGCCGGAGCGGCTGGCGGTGCTGATGCGTTCGGCGACGATGGTGTGGTCGGCCGTGGACGCCCAGACGGTCGCCGCGTCGGAGGCGTACCGGACCACCGAGCGCGAGCTGCGGCGGCGCACGGACGAACAGTTGCAGGCACTGCTCGACGCGTTGCTGGAGGGGCAGGAGGCACCCGGACTCGCGGCGCGGGCCGCGGCGGGGCTCGACCTGCCCGAACAGGCACCGTACGCCGTGGTGGTCCTGCGCCCGGAGCGCCGGGACTTACGGGAGGCGGTCCCCCGGCCGGTGCAGAGCGGGGGGCTGCGCTTCATCTGGCGGATGCGGGCGGACTGCGAGGTCGGCGTGGTGGCGCTGGGCGCCGACCGGGACCTGGACCGCGTGGTGCGGCTGCTCCACGGCCGGTGCTCGGGGCCGGGCGGTATCAGTCCGGTGGTGGCGGGCCTCGGTGAACTGGGGCGCGCGCGGCGGCTGGCCGAGCTGGCGTTGCGCACCTGTACGCCGGACTCGACGGAGGTCGTACGCCTCGACCAGCGGATGCCGACCGCGCTGGTGGTGAGCCAGCCGGAGCTGGCCGGGCGGCTGGTGGCCGACGTGTTCGGAGCGCTGCTGGAGCTGGAGCCGGCCGACCGGGCGGTGCTGCTGGAGACCCTCGACGTGTGGCTGCTGTGCGAGGGCTCCGCCGGGCGGGCCGCGGGTCGTCTGTACTGCCACCGCAACACGGTCTTCAACCGGCTGCGACGTCTGGAACAACTCACGTCACGCTCCCTGGCCCGGCCCCGGGACCTGATCGAGATGACGCTGGCCCTGGACGCGTACCGGTTGTCGGGAGGCGGGACTGCTGTGGGGTGAGGGGGCGTGCGGCAGGGGGTACGTACTGCAGGCGGCGGCCGAGGTCGACGGGCGGCCGAATCACCTGGGCCGCCGTGTGTCGACCGCACGGGTGTGGGACGGGGATGGCTTCCCGGGGCGCGGGGGCGGGCATCCTTCCCCGCCTGCGCAGGGCGTCCCTCGCCTCCGCCCGTCGCGGCGGGACCCCGCGCCGTGACGAAGCCCGCGGGACCTGCCGGGGTGCGGTCGGTCGGCGAGGACACCCCGTGATGTCACCGGAGGAGATCCGGCCGACTCGTCCGCGGGACCCTGTCGCCTCGGCGGGGGCGGGCCGGTGACTCCGTCACGGGGACCACCGGCTCGGCCCCTGAGGTCCGTCACGGGGCCCACCGGCTCGGCTCGGCCCCTGAGGTCCGTGGCGTGAGCCGGGAAGGCTCCCCGCCTCCGCCGGCGGACTCCTGACGGCTCAGATGAGGAAGTCGCGTCCGATGTCCTCCGCGACACGCTCCAGGATCGGACCCGCGTCCGCGATGCACTTCGCGATGTCGGGCTCGACGTCGGTGAGCGGGTACGCCCGCCGGATGCCGGCCCGCCCGAGCGCCTCCGGGGGAAGCGCGAGCCGTCCGCAGACCGCGACGACCTCCTTGCCCGCCGCACGCGCGGCCGTCGCGACGCCCGCCGGGGCCTTCCCGTGCAGGGTCTGCTCGTCGAGCGAGCCCTCACCGGTGATGACGAGGTCGGCCCGGTCGAGAGCCGGGGCGAAGCCGAGGACGTCGAGCATGACCTCGATGCCGGGACGGAAACGCGCGCCCACGACGAGCGCTCCGTACCCGATGCCGCCCGCCGCTCCGGCACCGGGCGCGGCCGCGTACTCGGCGGCCCGCGAACCGATCGCCTTCTCCAGGACGGCGGTGAAGTGGGTGAGCGCGGTGTCCAGGACCACCACGTCGTCGGGGCTCGCGCCCTTCTGGGGGCCGTACACGGCCGGGGCGCCCTTGGGACCCGTCAGGGGGTTGTCCACGTCGCTGGCGAGGACGAGATCGACCGAGGAGAGCCGGGCGTCCAGGCCGGACAGGTCCGCGGTCACCACGTCGCCGAGCGCCGCACCACCGGGTGACACCCGCTCGCCGTCAGCGTCGAGGAAGCGCGCCCCCAGCGCGGACAGCATCCCCGCGCCACCGTCCGTCGTGGCACTGCCGCCGACACCGAACACGATCGTGCGCGCCCCCGCGTCCAGTGCGGCGCGCAGCAGTTCCCCGGAGCCGTACGTCGACGCGGTGAGCGGCGCGAAGGTCCCGGCGGGCAGCCGCTGCAGCCCGCTGGCCTCCGCCATCTCGACGACCGCGGTGTCGCCCCGCAGCGCGAAGGCGGCCGTGACCTCGTCCCCCAGGGGCCCGGCGACCCGTACCTCCCGGCGCTCGAACCCGGCCGCGACCGCCGCGTCGACGGTGCCGTCGCCGCCGTCGGCCACCGGCAGCGACTCGACCACGGCGGCCGGCGCCACCCGGCGCAGCCCGGCCGTCACCCGCTCCGCGACCTCGACGGCGGTCAGCGAGCCCTTGAACTTGTCCGCGGCGATCAGCACCCGCGGATCACGCCGGTCACCCGCGCGTGTCGTCTTCTCGGCAGAGTCCGCCACCTTGCATTCCCCTTGCTTTCCGGCCTCGCACACGTCGAGGCAGTCGCGCCGCTGCGACCTTAACCGGAGGACGACCCCGCCGTCATGCTCCGACCGGCCCGCGGAACACCGCACGGCGGCGGCCGGAATCGGGTAGACCGGAACCATGACCCCTGTGGGCACTGAGCTCGCGGACCGCGTCCTCGGGGGCTGGCTGGGCCGGATCGCGGGCAACATGCTCGGCAAGCCGGTCGAGCAGGGCGACCACTGGACGCGGGACCGCATCGACCGCTATCTGCGACGGGCCGCCGCCCTGCCGCTCACCGACTACCTTCCCGGGCCCGCCGACAGCGACGACGGCGAGGGCGACGAGTTCGCGCTGCGGCCCGAGTGGCGGCAGTGCGTACGAGGCCGTATCCATGGCAGTTGCCGGGACGACGACGTCGACTACGCGATCCTCGGCCTCGACCTGCTGGAGACACACGGCTTCGGCTTCAGCACCGAGCAGGTCGGCGACCTGTGGCTGCTGCGCCTGCCCTATCTGCAGACCTTCACCGCGGAACGGGCGGCGTACCGCAACCTCGCGGCCGGCATCAAGCCGCCCCTCAGCGCCACCTACGACAACCCGTACCAGGAGTGGATCGGCGCCCTGATCCGCGCCGACATCTACGGGTGGACCTGTCCGGGGGTGCCGCGCCGCGCGGCCTCCCTGGCCCGCAGGGACGCCGTGCTGTCCCACACCGGCAACGGCGTGTACGGCGCCATGTGGGCGGCGGCGCTGGTCTCCGCAGCCTTCACCGCGCCCACCGTGCGGCAGGCGCTCGACACGGCACTGACCGTCATCCCCGCCGGCAGCCGCCTCGCCCGCACCGTGCGCAGGGTGCTCACGCTCCACGAGACCCGGATGACCTGGGAGGACACGCTGAGCACGGTGTCCGAGGAGACCGCGGGGCTCGGCTGGATCCATACGATCCCGAACGCCGCCGTCCTCACGGCCGGGCTCCTGTACGGCGACGGCGACTTCACCCGCACCATCACGCTGACCGTCCGCGGCGGCCTGGACACCGACTCGAACGGGGCGACGGCGGGCTCGGTCGCCGGGGTCCTGTGCGGCGCCGAGGCCGTTCCCGCGCAGTGGAAGGACCCCTTGGAGGACACGGTACGCAGCGCGGTCTTCGGCTTCGACGGCGTACGGATCAGTGAACTGGCCGCGCGCACGGTCACGCTCGCGGAGGCAGGAACCGAATCCTGAGCCGGAGCCGGAGCCGGAGCCGAGCCTGAGTGGAGCCCGCGCGCCGTCCCGGATCGGCGCGCGGGCGTCGGCGCCGTCCCCCGCGTGTCTCCCGGGCCTCCGCCATCCGCTGACGCCACGGTGGGAGGCGGCGGCCCCCGCGGCCGGAGCGGTCAGGGCGTCCCGGACCGGTCGGCGCGTCCGAAGGGGCCGGTGCGTCCGGGGGACGGCCGCGCGGGCTCGTTACGCTTCGTGGATGACCACCCCGGACTTCGCCACGTACATCGCGGGGCTTCCCCGCGTCCTCGCCGGTGCCGCCGTACTCTTCCGCGGCGCCGACGGACGGATCCTGCTCGTCGAGCCCAACTACCGTGAGGGCTGGGCCCTTCCGGGCGGCACCGTCGAGTCGGACGACGGGGAGACCCCGCGACAGGGTGCCCGCCGCGAGACCGCGGAGGAGATCGGCCTCGACATCGACCCGGGCCGGCTGCTCGCGGTCGACTGGGTGCACGGGGCCGGGCGACCCCCACTGGTCGCCTATCTGTACGACGGTGGAGTCCTCGACGAGCGGCAGCTCAAGGCGATCCGGCTGCAGGAGGAGGAGTTGCTGTCGTGGCGGCTGGTGCCGCGCGAGGAAATCTCCGATCACCTGCCGGGCTCACTCGGCCGCCGGGTGCTGGTCGCCCTCGACGTCCTGTCCGAGGGCTCGGGAACGGCGGAGCTCGAGAACGGTCACCGGGTGGGCTAGGTGTACTGCCCTGTGAGGTGGGCGTCGCGAGGCAGGCGGGACTTTCGCGACACGCCCCAGGCGAATGTCCAGGATGGCGACGACGCCCGTACCCGCTGGGTCGCGGGTACGGGCGTCGTCTCGTCGGTCACCCTGGGGGCGACGTCACACGGCGCTGCGCCTGATCCGGCGCAGGAGCACCAGGCCGGCGATCACGAGCACGCCACCGCCCGCGGCCGGCCACAGGTTCGTGCCGGTCTCGGCCAGGTCGCCGCTCGCGACCGTCTGCGGTTCGGTCTGTGCCTGGGCCTGCGACGACACCTGCGCGGACGGGGCGTCCCCGCTCGTGGCCGGCGTCTGCCCGGTGTCGGCCGCGCCGTCCTGGGTCCCAGCGGGTACGTCGTTCCCCGCGGCCGGGGTCGTCGTGTCCGCCTTGGGTACGACGCCGCCCTGGTCTCCGCCCTCCGGTTCGGCACCGCGCGTGGTGGCCGGGGGCTTGGGCCGCTGCGTCGCCGCGGGGGTACCGGGGTCGGCCCCGGCGTCTCCACCGGAGGTGGGGTCGGCACTCGGGGTCGGAGCTTCCTTCGTCGGCTCGTCGGAACCACCGCCGGCGTTACCGCCGTTGCCCGCGTTCCCGCCGTTGCCCGCGTTCCCGCCGTTGCCACCGGCGCCACCGTTGGCGTTGCCGTTGTCACCGCCGTTGCCACCGGCACCACCATTGGCGTTGCCGTTGTCACCGCCACCGTTACCGGCACCGTCGACGCACTGCTTGCCGGTGTTGATGCAGTCCACCATCTCCCGCATCAGCTTCGCGTCGAAGACGTTGATGAAGTCGTCGTGGTCGGTGATGGCCTTGTGCAGCTGCTCGGGGAACCCGTCCACGGCGTACGGGTTCTTCACCTGGCCGTTCTCGAGGGTCGGCCGCGGAACGTCGTAGACCAGCCGCATCGTCAGCTGGGGAATGGCCTTGAAGCCGCCCGCGCAGTTGCCGTTCGCGTCGGCGAAGGCCACGTGCGTACGGTGGTTGGCGCTGTCGATGTTCTGCCCGTCCCAGCAGCTCTGGAAGGCGAACTTCCGTATCACGCTGCTGCCTTGGGGGCAGATCGGGTACTTGTCCGTCAGCTGGACCTTGTCCTCGAACCCGGTGCAGCTCCAGTGCGCGTTGGCGTTCGCGGGGCCGTTGACGAACGCCTTCGCGTCGCCGGTGATGATGCGCAGGAAGGTCGGCATCTCGACGACCTTGCTCTGCGGAGAGCCCACGAACTCGATCTGCGCCTGCTTGGCCTGAAGGACCTTGCCGATGTTGCCTTCCAGACCACCGCCGTTGCGGTCGGCGTCGAACTCCTGCGTGCCGTCCTGTACGCGGAGCACCGGCCAGTAGTAGGTGGACTTGTCACCCTGGTTCTTGCACGTGGTCTCGCCGGCCGCGAGGTCGTCGTTGCTGGCGAACGCGTCGTTCGACTGGTTGCCGACGTAGTCGTGCAGGTGGTGGGCGCCGTTGGCGACACCGGGGGCGACGATCACGTTGTCGGTGTTGAACTTCTTGTTGGCGTTCACCCCGCACGTGCTCGTGAACGTACCCGTCGAGGCGCCGCCGCCGTTGCCCGGCTTCTGCTGCACGTTCGGCTGGACCGTCGTGATGTCCACGAAGTCCGCGGCGACAGGCCCGCTGACGGGCGCCGCGCCGCCGCCCTGCTGGCCGTTGTTCTGCTGGCCGTTGTTGTTCTGCTGCTGGCCGCCGCCGTTGTCGCCCTGCTGCTGCCCGTCGCCGTTCTGGTCACCCGTGTCGCCCTGGACCGGGGTGGCGGGAACCGCGGTGCAGGTGGCGGCGCCGTCGAGCATGCCCGGGGCCTCGGCACCCGCGTTCTTGAAACCTATCTTGATGCGGTCGATGACCGCGCCCCGCTTCTCCTTCAGCGGGCCGAGGACCGCGTTCTGCACGAAGCTCGGGTCCTGCTTCTGGGCCTGCTCCGCCGAGGCGAGGCGTGCGTACGCCTCGGAGATCTGCTGGTCGAGGAGGGCGAGTTGCTTGTCGACCTCCGCCTTCGCAGCCTCCGGCACCTCCGTGAGCTTGCTGCCCACGTCCGGACAGTCGATCGTGGCGGCTCCCGCCGCCTTGGTCTCGTTCTGCTGCCCGGACGCACCGCCCCAGCTCTCGGTGGCTGACGCGTAGACGTTCACCGCTACCAGCCCACCTCCGCCCAATATCAGCGCGGCTGCGGCAAATGTCGCACGCCGTGCCCCTGTGGGGCGTCTGCGCGTGTTCCGTCTCACGTGTGTACTCCTACGCCTCGTAACAGGCCCGGCATGGAAATCCCCCATGCCATACGTAGAGGGGCCCGGGTGCGTTCAAGTGCCTCAGGAATTCACAGCGGCCTCATACGCGTTGACCGACGGATCACGGCCTCGCGGCCCCGCGACCCTCGCTCCGGCGCACCCTAGCGGCTCCGGCCGCGGCTGGGCGAAGTCCCAGGTCGACGAAGGCAACGCAGAGCAGCTCGACATGCGTGCGGTGGACCGAGAGAACGTTCGGCAATGTCATCAACACGGCGGCATTCTTGGGCCACCGCCGACACCTGAGTCCACGGGACCAACGCTGCGACGGACGACCATGTCGGCACTGCGGGCCGGTACGGCCTTGCGAGCCCTCTCATGCGGCTGACCCGAACGCTGTCACGCGGAAGCCACCACCTCGCCGGCCGTGATCCGAGGCGGGTTGGGGAGCAGTGACGCAAGGGTGTCGCGCACGAAGTCCACAGCCCTCGCGTTCGATTCGTCGGCACCGGCCTGGTTCTGGAAGACGCTGGTCGAGACCATGACTCCGTCCCCGGCATCGATCCAGTAGTAGGCCACGAAGCCGGAGACCTGGCGCATGAGCGGCACGAACCCCTCGCTCACGAGGCGTGCGACCTCGGTCGAGTCGGTCACCCCTTCGTACCGCCGGACTGCTGCGTACATCGCCAAGCTCCTCACGGCGTTCTGGGTTCGTCCCTCTGCTGAGACGTCGTACCCCCGCGACGGCTGCCCGGCTCACGAGGCGTCTGGCAATCACCTGAAGGGCCGCCTCGGATGATCCGAACGGCGGCCGCCGGCCCGGACAGAACGCCTAGTGCGGAAACAGCCATTCCATCGCGGTAAGGCTCTTGTCGACGTACTTGTCCTGTTCCGTCTCGATGCCGTGCGCCAGGTCCTCGAAGACACTGCACCTGGCATAGAACACGGCGCGCTCGCTGAGGGCCGCGAGGTCGTCGGCGTCGGTTCGATAGCCGCTGATGGCGGCGCGGGTAGCAGCGGGGCCGAGATCGCGGTGGAGCAGCCCGAAGTCGTAGGCCGGGTCGACGACGGCTGCGTCGCTCCAGTCGATGATGCCGGTCACCGTCCATGTGGCCGGGTCGACGAGAACGTGTTCGATCCCCAGATCGTTGTGGGAGAACGTCGGGGTGCGTCCATCGTGCGGCGGTGCGGCCTCCAAGAACGCCTCGACGGGTCGGCGGTGGGCCGCCGGTACCTGCCCGGCTACCGTCACATAGTTCCGCGTGGCCTCGTGTCGCCACTCGGCCAGCGGCTGGTGGTCCACTTCCACCAGATCGCCCAGCCGATCGACCGGAACGGCATGCAGCGCGGTGAGCAGCTCGCCGAGCGTGGCCGCGATCGACGTGCCGTGGGCCGATCGCTGGTGCGGCGACATGTCCAACAGTGGCGCGCCGGGGAGCTTGTGGTACGCCAGACATCCCTGCTCCGCGACCGTGAACGCCGGTTCGGGGACGGGCAGCGGCGAGATGTCGGCGACGGCGGCGAGCACGCGGGCCTCGTGGTCCACCAGGGCGCTCCGCCGTGCCAGGTCGGGCTCCTTGCTGAAGCGCACGATCAGCTCACCGTTGACTTCGTACACCAGGTTGTCCAGGCCCTCGCCAAGCGCCACGACGGACTCGATCCGACAGTCGGGCATGTGCGCACTCACGACGCCGCGGACGTCTGCGACGCGGTCACGGCTGCGACTGGTCATTCCCCGACGTTACCAATCGATCGCATGAGGCCGACGGTGGTCATCGGCCGGTCACGCGGCCGCATGCCACGCCCGCAGAGGCACGGATGGCCTCCCTTCAGCCACGGAAAAGGGGCTTTTGAAAACGACTTGGTGATCCACGTGAAGCAGTGTTGACAGACCTTTTGAGAGCGTGGCGCAGTTTGATACCGAGCGCGTCCTGGGCACCGAGCACCACCCCGACGCTCTGACCCGCCGCCACCACCTCGCCCGCGCCCGCCACGCCGCCAGAGGACTTCATGGGCGGCTTGGAGGAGATCGTCAACGCGTACAGCGGCGTGACGGAGTAGATCCCTCCCGAGACACCTCAGGCGCATAGGAGGTCAAGCCCCAGACTGCGACAGTCCGGATACTGCGGCCGGACGCACCCGGGCTCACCCTCAACTTGCTTTGACCTGCGGGGATGACGGGATCCGGTTGCCTTTGGCAGGCGGATATGCCGGACGGCCATTGCTGGATACAGTCGTCTCGTCACACCTGGTTGTGGGGACAGCCGGAGCGCATCGGGGAGGGCCTGCAGCACATGAGTCGTCGCTCAACTGGCTTCGTCGGCGTCTGGGCAGAGATGCAACGGCAGCAGCAACGCCAGATGGAAGCAGAAACCAGACGGCGGAGACAAGAAGCTCAGCAAGCACGCGCCTACCAGCGGCGGGCCGCCCAGGGCCACCGCGAGTACAGGCAGGCGGAAGCGCTACGTCGCACGGAAGAGCTGGACGCACGAGTCGCTTCGCTTCAGGGCCTTCTCTCCTCGGGTTGTCAGGCTCCGGCCTTCAGAGTCTCCTCTCTCATGAGGCGTGAAGAGGTCCAGCCCTTCGCTCCTGGACCGTTGGCGCAGCCGGTGGCCATGCCTGACTTCAGCCATTACCAAACGCAGAGCGGGTGGACGTCCAACCGCCGGGCCCAGGCACAGGCTGAAGCACGGGCTCGCTTCGAGCGGGATTGGCACGCGGCCCAGGCGGCGGAGGCCCAGCGGCGACAACAGCTGGCGTCGTACCAGCGGGAGCACCAGCAGTGGGCCGATGCGCAGCTGGCCGAGGTGAGGCGGCACAACGCCGGCATCGTCCAGGTGACCGATGGAGTGAGACGTCGTGATCCTGACTCGGTCATGGAGTACTTCTCTGCCGCTCTCTACGCCTCGGAGGCATGGCCGGAGGGATTTCCACGTCAGGTGACGGCAGCCTATGACGCGACAGCTCGACAGCTGGTGCTGGACTGGGAGTTGCCCGCCTACGGCATCGTCCCTGACGTCAAGTCCGTTCGGTACGTGTCCGGGACCGACCAGGACAAGGAGACCGCGCGCCCAGTGGGCCAACGTCGCGCCCTGTACCGGGAGGTGCTCGCGCAGTGCATGCTTCTCGTTCTGCACGAGCTCTTCGCCGCGGATGAGCTGGGCGCGCTCGAGTCGGTGACGTTGAACGGGTTCGTGGATGGCCATGACCCTACGACGGGCCGGCCCGGCCAGATCCAGCTGGCGACCGTGATGGCCTCGGTCTCGACGTTCCGTGGCCTGCACCTGGCGCAGGTGGACGCGAGCAGCTGTCTGGCCGACGCACTCCGCGGACAGCTCTCGGCCCGCCCCGACCAACTCTCTCCGGTACGGCCGAGTCGTCGGCCGCAGGATGTCGGGAACCGTGTTGTCGCGCATGGCAGCGATGAGGAACCTGACCTGTACGACATGGATCCGATCGCCTTCGAGAATCTCGTTGCCGATCTCTTCCGGGCCATGGGGATGCAGGCGGTCACTACCCAGCGCTCCAACGATGGCGGTGTGGACGTCGACGCGCTGGATCCGACACCGATCCGAGGCGGAAAGATCGTCGTTCAGGTGAAGCGCTACCGCAACACGGTGCCGCCCACTGCCGTACGTGACTTGTTCGGAACGGTGCAGGACGCCGGCGCCAACAAGGGTGTCCTCGTGACGACGTCGGGGTTCGGCCCTGGCTCGCACACCTTCGCCAACGGCAAGCCGCTGGAGCTGATCTCGGGCCCTGAGCTTGTTGATCTGCTGCATCGTCATGGGCTGCGTGGGCGCCTGGGTGAGGGCGGCCGTCAAGCCGCGGCGGCGCCGACGCCAACGACCCCCGACACGCGATTGCCGCACGACTACAACGTCCTGGGCATGTCGTGGACCGGTAGCGTGGCATTGGATGTCTGCGCTCTGGTCTGCCGTGGCAACCGAGTTCTCAGCGACGATCACTTCGTTTTCTTCAACAACCCACGGACAGCCGACGGTTCCGTGAGGGCTCTGGCCCCCACTGCGCCTGACAAGGCCGCGATCTGCGTCTCGTTCGACGGCTTGCCGGATGAGGCCGACCGGTTCGTCCTTGTGGCCGCGATCGACCCAGAGGTCGACCCGGACGCCGACCTCTCCGCATTCACGGACGCCCGCATCCGTCTGCTCGACCCGCGGCTGACTGAGCTGGGACAACTTGAGGTTTCCGACGGCCGACCCCACGAAACCGCCTTGGTGCTCGGCTCCTTCCGTCGAAGGCCGAGCGGGGATTGGGACTTCGTCCTGGGCGGCAAGGGCTACACCGGTGGCCTGGAGGAACTCGTGCAGGATTTCGGCATCCAGGTGGACTGAGGTGGACCAGAGGAACTTCGTGTGCGGCAGCTTGCTGTGTCTTAGGTCTGTGAACGCCGCATGATGATCCACGTCATGCGGTCCCGTCGGGCCCCGCGAGAATGGGAGTCAGGCGTCAGCGCCGCCGCTTCGGGGGATCCGCTTTCAGCGCTGGGAAGCCATCCCGGTCACGGGACAGCCGGCGTGTCAGCGTTCGTGAGCGTCCTGCCGGTCGATCGGGAAGCGGTAGACCGTCGACTGCCGGGCCTGGAAGCCCAGACGTTCATAGAGCCGGTTCGCCGCCGCACGATCCGGCCGGGAGGTGAGATCGACCGTCCGCGCGCCTGCCTCCCGGGCGATCTCTACACGGACG
This sequence comes from Streptomyces sp. RPA4-2, assembly GCF_012273515.2. NCBI lineage: Bacteria > Bacillati > Actinomycetota > Actinomycetes > Kitasatosporales > Streptomycetaceae > Streptomyces > Streptomyces sp. RPA4-2. The sequence continues at coordinate 7,203,288 of NZ_CP050975.2, read as the reverse complement.
TCCATGCCGTGAGCCTATCCATCGCTCGAACGGGCCACTTGGCTCGACCCCCGTCCCGGCAGGACCGCCAGGTGACAGCGGCGCCGTCCTCCGGGCGGTCGGCAAGCCGTTGTACGGATGCCGGTCAAGGAGCGCAGCGTGTCCGCGCAGGTCGTGCCCTGATATCCGGTCGCTCCGAACCGGCAGGCGTCCTACTCTCGGGCCATGAACAGGCCACTCGTCGCCATCCTCAGTGGGGCAGGGATCTCCACCGATTCCGGGATCCCCGATTATCGCGGGCCCAACGGCCTGTGGCGGAAGGATCCCGAGGCCGAGAAGCTCGTGACGTACGAGTACTACATGGGTGATCCCGAGATCAGGCGCCGGGCGTGGCAGCTGCGGCGGGAGAACCGGACGCTCCGGGCCGAGCCCAACGCCGCACACCTGGCCGTGGCCGAACTCGAGAAGTCCGGGGTGCCCGTACGCGTGATCACCCAGAACGTCGACGGCCTGCACCAACTCGCCGGGATGCCCGCCCGCAAGGTCCTCGAACTCCACGGCACCGCGCGGACCGTCGTGTGCACCGCATGCCACGACAAGACATCCATGGAGGACGCCCTCGCCCGCGTCGAAGCCGGTGAGGAGGACCCGCCGTGCCTGAAGTGCGGCGGCATCCTGAAATCGGCGACCGTGATGTTCGGCGAACGCCTCGACCCCGTCGTCCTCGGCGAGGCCGCCGCCATCACCAAGGCCTCCCAGGTCTTCATCGCCGTCGGCAGCAGCCTTCAGGTCCAACCCGCCGCCGGCCTCGCGGGCGTCGCCGCCGATCACGGAGCCCGGCTCGTCATCGTCAATGCCGAACCCACCCCCTACGACGAGATCGCCGACGAGGTCGTACGGGAACCCATCGGTACCGCCCTGCCCGCACTGCTCCGCGGGCTGACCAACGAGATCAACTACTGAGGCGCGCCTGGAGCGCCACCACGGGCCTCAGGCTGTCCAGCAGGCGGAGTCACCCGGCTCGGTCTCCCTGGCCTGCTCAGGAAGGAGTCGACCGACCATCGTCTCCGGCGTCGCCTCCGTGCCCAAAGCCTTGGTAGCACAGCCGAGTTGAGACGGTCCCCAGCGCCGAGGTCAGGAGCGGTGCTACCAGGGCTTCAGCGCGTCCTGGACCGGCCGGCGACGCACGGTCGACCCCGACATGAACGGGGGGGAGGCCTCGCCGGGCGGCCTCGCGGGCCCGTTCCGGGCACGACCAGTGTGAGAGCGGTACTTCACTCCACCGTCACGACCCGGCCCCGGCCCCCGCACTGACCGGTGCGAGAGGCCACTTGGGCAGGAAAAACGCAACTTCGACATGGCCCGCGGGGGCAGCTACCTTCATCTCGTCCTCGGCGATCGCCCACGGTCGCACGGGAGTTCCTTCAGGCTGAGCCACCCGCGACGGGATGAGTCGGTCATGCCCCACGAACCCTCGCCCCCATGCGTAAGTCACCGAACCGGGTCCACGCCAGGCAGCCCCAACCAGGGAGAGACGCATGCCCCATCTTGCTCTGTACACCTTCGGCGTCCTGAAGTCGCCTCTCGCCGACCCCGCACCTCTCACCCGCGAGTTCTACGACAGTGGTGAGGCCGTCTACCGGAAGATCGGTCAGCACCCCGGGTACCTCGCGCGTGCTGAAGCGGCAGACGGTGACCGGGGCATGCTCTTCGAGGCGGACTGGGGTGCGTGGGGAGAGTTCGCCGTACCGACCTGGTACGGCAAGGGCCGTACGGTCGAAACCACCGCCCTGGCCGCGACCCTCTCACTCTGGACCGGCCTGCGCCCCGCCTTCGACGCCGTCTACACCGGTCTGCACCGTGAGGCGCTGAACAGGCGTGACGACTGGTTCGAGAGGACAGGGCACCCGAATTACGTGTGCTGGTGGGTCTCCGACGGCGTGATCCCCACCTGGCGGGACGGGGTTTCCCGGCTGGAGCACCTCCACGACCACGGCTCCGTGCCGCACGCCTTCACCTTCCACCACTCGTTCGCCCCGGAGGGAACTCCGACCAGGGTCAAAGGCATCGGGCCGAAGAGCGACCAGGTTCGCTGACGAGGAAGCCCGCTGCCGATGCGGTGGCAGTGTTGTCAGCGCGGCGAGCGGCCGATCATGGCGGGGAGCTTCGCCCAGCCCCGGCTTCACGCGTCCGCCTGTCCCGCGCCGTCCTCCCCTCTCCACCGCGACCAGTCGCCGATGTGTTCAGCGCTCACCAAGGTGACCACCGTGCCCGCTGGATGAGGGGAGGCGATGGTGCCGAACATGCCTCGCCGAATACGCCGGGGTACGGCCACCGAGACCTGAACCACCTCGCAGGTCGGCTCCCCCGGGCCGCCGAGGAGGCAGTGCGCCCCTGGCTTCAGCGCTTGTGGAGAAGGGGCGGAGACAGGGAACTCCTCCGAGCGCATGCTCGGGATCGGCTCCGTGAGGAGCATCGCGGGAGCCCCCGCCTCGGCTCTGATCAGGTAGCCGCCGCGGTCGGATTCCTCGTCGTCGACCGGAATGTCGTCGGCGTGCCTCGCTCGGGGACTCGCCCGCTTCAGGAACCTCATGGTTCATCTTCTCCACGCCGGAACGGTTCAGAACAGGGCTGAGCCCCGCTCGAAGTCCAGCAGGCGCCGCTTGCGGTCCAGGCCGCCGCCGTAGCCCGTGAGGCTTCCGTCGGCGCCGACCACGCGGTGACAGGGCACGATGATGCCGACCGGGTTCCTGCCGTTGGCGAGGCCCACCGCGCGGGAGGCCTTGGGGTTGCCGAGGGCGTCGGCGAGTTCTCCGTACGAGCGGATCTCGCCGTAGGGGATCCTGGCCAGTTGGTCCCAGACGCTGCGCTGGAAGGGCGTGCCCGCGAGGCGCATCGGCAGGTCGAACTCCTTCAGGTCGCCCGCGAAATACGCCGCCAGCTGACGCTTCGGCTCGGGCAGGAGGGTGTCGTCACGCTCGCCGAAGTCCTCCTCGGGCGGGCGGTGGCGCTGGCCGACCATGTAGAGGCCGCACAGGAGGCCGTCGTCGGCGACGAGGGTGAGAGGACCGTAGGGGCTGTCGGTGATCGTGTGTCGTTTCACTGGGTGTCCTCGGTGCGGGCCCGTGACGGGCTCATACGGGAAGGAAGTTGATCGGGTGACTGTCCGTCGCCCACAGGTACTGGACCGCGTACGCCCGCCACGGGCGCCATGCCGCCGCGCGGGCGGTGAGGGCGGCGGGAGTGGAGGGCAGCCCCAACTCCTGGGCGGCACGCCGGACTCCGAGATCGGTGGGCAGGAACGCGTCGGGGTCGCCGAGGGCGCGCATCGCGATGACGTCGACCGTCCAGGGGCCGAATCCGGGGAGGTCGAGGAGCCGGGCCCGCGCCTGCTCCCAGTCGCTCTCCACTCCCAAGTGAAGTGTGCCGTCGGCCAGTTGGCGCACCAGCGTGGTGAACGTGGTGCGGCGGGTGCGCGGCATGGCGAGGGAGTCGGGGTCGAGCGCGGCCAGCGCGTCGGGCGAAGGGAAGAGATGGGTGAGGCCGCCCTCGGCATCCTCGACCGGCTCGCCGTGCGCGATGACCAGACGGGCGGCGTGGGTACGCGCGGCGGCCGTGGAGACCTGCTGGCCGAGTACGGCCCGTAGGGCGAACTCGGCCTCGTCCACCGTCCGCGGCACCCGGCGCCCCGGCGCCTTGTCGACGAGTGGGGCGAGCAGCGGGTCGGTGCGCAACTGGTCGTCCACGGCGACCGGGTCGGCGTCCAGGTCGAGCATGCGGCGGCAGCGGCTGATGGCGACGGTCAGGTCGCGCAGGTCACTGAGGGTGAGACGGCAGCCGATGTGGTCGGCGTGCGGGGTGAGCGCGACGATGCCGTGGCCGTAGGGCAGTCGCAGGGTGCGCCGGTAGGCGCCGTCGCGCCACTCCTCGACCCCGGGCACGGCGGTCGCCGCGAGGTGGCCGAAGAGGTTGTCGGGGTTGAGAGGGGCGCGGAAGGGCAGGCGCAGGCACAGTACGGCCGGTGCGGTCGTCCCCGCCCCGGTCCTCCCGCCCGTCCCCGCCCCGGCCACCCCGCCCGCCGTCGCTCCCCGGTTCGCCCTCGCCACGGCCGCCGCCCGTTTCCTCGGGAGGCGTTCGCGCAGTTCGCTCGGTGAGAGGGCGAAGACCTCGCGCACGGTGTCGTTGAAGGTACGGATCGAGGAGAACCCGGCCGCGAAGGCGATCTCCGTCATCGGGAGCGGAGTGGTCTCGATGAGCAGCCGCGCGGTCTGGGCGCGCTGGGCCCTGGCGAGCGCGAGCGGCCCCGCGCCCAGCTCGGCCAGCAGCTGCCGCTCTGTCTGGCGGGTGCTGTACCCGAGTCGGCGGGCCAGGCCGGGGACACCCTCGCGGTCCACGACCCCGTCGCCGATCAGACGCATCGCGCGGGCCACCAGGTCGGCGCGCTGGTTCCACTCGGGCGAGCCGGGGCTCGTGTCCGGCCGGCAGCGCTTGCAGGCCCGGAAACCGGCCTGCTGGCAGGCCGCCGCGCTCGGGTGGAACGTCATGTTCTCCGGCTTCGGCGGCACGACCGGGCAGCTGGGCCGGCAGTAGATCCGGGTGGTCAGGACCGCTGTGAAGAACCAGCCGTCGAAGCGCGCGTCCTTCGACTGGACGGCGCGTACGCAGCGCTCGGTGTCGGTGTGCATCCCGTTCCGCATGTCTCCAGGATCGGGCACGGACGAGGCCGGGGCTGGCGAGAATCCGACATCAACCTCGCGGGGCCTCGGGCGGGCCGTCTCCCCCATCGCCGCCCCGGCCACCGTACGCGCTCAGCCGCCCTCCGTGACACGCCCCCGCCCCGATCTTCGGCCTACACCGGCGGCCGCGGCCGGGACCGTCAGCGGGGCTCCTCGCCCTGGGCGACCTCCACCTCGTGGTGGAAGGCGAGGACGCCGGTGGCCGCCGTGCTTACCGAGGCGGTCGCGCAGGCGGCCAGCAGGAGGGCGATCCAGGGGGCGGCACGGCGGGGTGGCCGGGGAGCCGCGAGGAGGGCCGCCACCCGCTGGGGTACGGGTCCGGTGGTGGCCGCGGGGGCGAAGTCGGGGCGGCCGGAGCGGGCGGCGGAGGAGGAGGCGAGGGCGGCACGCGCGATGGCGCGCGCGGTCAGCCGCCGGTCCCCCACCACGGCGGCGGCCGCCTCGTCGGCGGCGCGTTCGGCGGCGAGCGCGATGACCGCGCGGACCGGGCGCAGCCCGGGATGGCAGTGCGCGGCGAGCTCGGCGAGGACGAGGAACCGGTGGTGGCCGCCGGCGTTGTGGGCCCGTTCGTGGGCGAAGAGCACCTCGCGTTCGTCGGCGCCGAGGCTGCGGAGCATTCCCGTCGTGACGACGATGCGGTGGGGGCGGCCGGGCAGCGCGTACGCGTCCGGGTGGGGCGACTCGATCACGCACAGGTCGCCCGCGGCGGGGCGGCCGTCGGCCTCGGTGCGGGCGGCGCGGAAGGCGCGCAGCTGTCGCAGGGCGGAGCGGACGAGTGTGCCGGCGCCGAGGGTCAGCAGGCCGGTGGCGGCCGTCGCCAGAGGAAGGACGACGAGGTCGGACGGGGTGCGCAGCGGCCGGACGAAATCGCCGAGGCCCGCGAGGAACGGCAGCTTGAGCAGGCCGGTGAGGACCAGGGCGCCGAGGGCGGCCACGGAGGAGCCGGCCACCACGAGGACCGTGAGGGTCAGCGCCCACAGCGCGGCGACCGGCGTGAGCCGGTCGAGGCAGCGCCGTGCCGCCGCCGGTACCGCGAAGGGCACCAGGAGCGGGATGAGCAGCAGTGCGGTCATGACCCACCCATCGTAGTTTTGCGCCAGGTTCCGGTCACTCGTCCTGCTCGCCGCGTCCGGGTTCCGGTCGTCCGCCTGCCGCCGGCCGTCCGTCCGGTGCCGACCGCCTGTCCGGTGACGATGACGGTGTCTGTTGCCCGTCCAGTGACGGTGCCGGTGCATCGTCCAGTGACCGTACCGGTGCCGGTAGCCCGTCCGGTTCCAGCAGGCCGCGCAGGAGACGCTCGTCGTCGGGGCTGAGCTGGGCGACGAACCGGGCCAGCGCCGTCTCGCGGTCCTCGTCCCGGTCGAGCTCGGTGTGCATACGGCGAGCGGTGAGCCCGTGCGGGTCCTGGACGGGGAAGTAGGCGAAGCCGCGGCCCTGCCGTTCCCGGCCGACGATCCCCTTCTCGTGCAGCCTGGACAGGATCGTCGTCACCGTCGTGCGGGCCAGGCCCGTCCCCAGCCGCGTCTGCACCCCGCCGGGCGTGAGGGGTGCGTCGGCGGCCCAGAGGGCGGCCATGACGGAGGCCTCGAGCTCACCCGCCGGCCGGCGTTCGTCCTTCGCGCTGGTCATGGGAACGATCCTCACCCCGATATCGTCTACAGTTCAGTAGACCGTCTACAACATTGTAGTCATTCGGGTGTCGTCACGACCACACCCGTCCCTGTCCAGTATGAGAGGGCTCGCGACGATGGCCGCACCTTTGTTCGCAGCGTCACAGCTCGGAACACATCTCGGATCGCCGCTCGGGTCCGAGCTCGCGGTGAACGTGCTCAGCGCCCAGTCCCTGCTCGCCGCCTTCGGTGTGCTGGGTGTGGGCGTGGTGATGTTCGCGGAGACGGGTCTGCTGATCGGCTTCTTCCTGCCCGGCGACTCGCTGCTGTTCACGGCGGGCCTGCTGTGCACGGGGTCGGGCCAGGGCGGTCTGAAGCTCTCCCTGCCCGCGCTCCTGGTCGCCGCCGCTGTCGGCGCGCTGGCCGGTGCCCAGTGCGGCTATCTCATCGGGCGCAAGGCGGGCGGCGCCCTGCTGGCGCGCAGCGGCTCGCCCCGGTTGCACGCCGGGGCGCAGCGCGCCGAGGAGCTGCTGGAGCGGTACGGGCACGCGAAGGCGATCGTGCTGGCCCGCTTCGTGCCGGTGGTGCGCACGGTGCTGAACCCGATGGCGGGCGCGCTCCAGGTGCCCGTCCGGACGTTCACCCTGTGGCAGGTCGTCGGCGGTCTCGTCTGGAGCCTCGGCCTCACCCTCGCCGGGTACGCGCTGGGCTCGTCCATTCCGAACGTCGACCGGTACCTCCTGCCGATCATCGCGGTGATCATCGTCGTGTCGCTGATCCCACTGGCCGCCGAGCTGCGCCGCTCGCGCAGGGCCGCCGCGTCGGAGAGGGGTGCCCAGGGATGACGCTCGCGTTCGACGGGTCGTCGATCGACGGCTCCTCCTACACCTACGTCGTGGGTCTCGCCCAGGACGCACCGTCGTGGCTGGACACGCTGGTACGGGACTGGTCGACGTACGGGCTCGCGGTGTTCGCCGTCCTCATGCTGGTGGGCTGGTGGCGGGCGCGGCACCACAGCGCCAGGGCCGCGGTGACCGCGCTCATGGTGCCGGTGATCGTCGTGGTGGCGTACGGCGTGAACTCGGTGTTCAAGCTGCTCGTCCGTGAGGACCGGCCCTGTCAGAGCCTGCGGGTGAGGACGCTGGAGGCGTGCCCGGCGCCGGGTGACTGGTCGTTCCCCAGCAATCACGCGGTCATCGCCGCCGCGGCCGCGGTCGCCCTGCTCTTCGTCTCCCGCCGTCTCGGCACCGTCGCCCTGGTGGCGGCCTGCGCGATGGCCGTCGCCCGGGTCTGGGTGGGGGCCCACTACCCGCACGACGTCGTGGCCGGCGTGCTGGTCGGCACGCTGATCGCGAGGGCGCTGGCGGCGTTCCTCGGCAGGGTCTCCGACCCGCTCGCGGGCCGGCTGGCGCAGTCCCGGCTGCGACCGCTGCTGGTCCCCGCGTAGCGCCGCCGGCCGGGGACGCCACCGGCCCCGGCCACCGGCGTGAGCCCGCCGGACACCCGCTGCACCGCCGCGACAACGTGCGCCGCGGCGCGACGCCGTACGGGAACGGGCGGAGCCGGCAGCACGGAAACCGCTGAAGGAGAACGATGCGTCACACGATCCTGGTCGTCGAGGACGATCACGCCCTGCGGGACGTCCTGCTGCGCGGCTTGCGCGACGAGGGCTTCGACACCCTGCCGGCGGCGGACGGCGCGACCGCGCTGCGGCTGGCCGGGGCCCAGGTCGGCGCGGCCGTGCTCGACGTGGGACTGCCCGACGCGGACGGCCGGGACGTGTGCCAGGCGCTCCGGGCCAACGGCTTCCTCCGGCCCGTGATCTTCCTGACGGCTCATCATCACCTCACGGACCGGCTGGCGGGTTTCTCGGCCGGTGGCGACGACTACCTGCCCAAGCCGTTCCATCTGACCGAGCTGGCCGCCCGGCTGCGGGCGGCGCTCAAGCGCGGCGGCGCGCGGGGCGGCACCCTCCCGTCCCCCACGGCCGGCGACGTCGTCCTCGACCCGGTCCGGCACGGCCTCACCGTCCGGGGTACCCGGGTCGCCCTCACCCCGACGGAGTTCCGGCTGCTGGCGGCGCTGATGGCGGGCTCCGGGGACATCGTGCGGCGGCGGGAGCTGATCAGGGCGGGCTGGCCCGAGGGCGCCCAGGTCAGCGAAAACACGCTGGACCAGTATCTGACCCGGTTGCGCCGCAAGCTCCGGGACGGCGGCAGCACGCTGACCGTCACCACCGCGCGCGGCATCGGCCACCGGCTGTCATGAGGGACCTCGCCTCCCGCTGGTGGCCGCGCACCCTGCGCGGCCGGCTCTCGCTGGTCGCGCTCACCACCGCGACGCTCCTCATGGTGATCCTCACCGTCGCCTTCAACACGGTCGTACGGCATCACCTCCAGCACCAGGCGGACGACGAGCTGCGCACCCGCGCCACCGCCGTCGCGGCGACCGTCGACACCAGCACCTCGCGGATACGGGTCCTGGAGACCCCGGGCGAGGAGCTCCTCGACGCGAACGTCTGGATCTACGCGGACGGCAGGCTGCTCGAAAAACCCTCGTCCGCCACCGTCACCGGCCCGCTGACCCGTGCCGCCGGCCGGCTCGCGGCGCGCGGCGGCCGGCACTGCGAGACCGCCTCCGGTCACGACGCCGTCCGGCTGTGCGCACAGCCGGTGCCGGGCGGCAACGGCACCGCGGCCGTCGTCACCGCGCTGGACCTGTCGCCCTACCGCGGCTCGGCCGACACCCTGCTGCTCGCCTCCCTCGTCCTCGACGCCGCCATGCTCGCCTGCACCTACGGGCTGACCCGGCTGGCGGTGGGACGCGCGCTGCGCCCCGTACGCACGATGACGGAGCAGGCCACCCAGTGGAGCGCCATCACCTCCGAGGAACGTTTCGGCAGCGTGCCCCGCCCCACCGAACTGGCGCGGCTGGGCGGTTCGCTGGACGCGCTCCTCGACCGCATCCGGGCACTGCTGCGCCACGAGCGTCAGCTCACCCGGGAGCTGTCGCACGAGCTGCGCAATCCGCTCGCCCGTATCGTCGCCGAGCTCGACTGGTGGCAGGCCCGTCCGCGTTCCGCCGAGGACACCCTGGCCGTCCACGCGGCCATCGCCGACGCGGCTCTGTCGATGCGTACGATCTGCGACACCCTGCTCGACGAGGCCCGCGACAGCGCGGCCACCGCGCCCGGCACGGCCGCCGTGGCGCCGGTGCTCGGACGTCTGGTGGACCGTCTCGGCAGTGCGCGCGAGCGGGTGGAGGTCGTCGTCACCGCTCCGGACGCCGCGCTGTCGGCCGGGGTGCCGGACGCCCTTCTGGAGCGGATCGTCAGCCCGCTGCTCGACAACGCGCTGCGGCACGCGCGCGCCAGGGTCGGGATCCTGGCCCACGGGGAGCCCGGCGGCGTCCGCGTCCAGGTCACCGACGACGGTCCCGGCGTACCGGCGTCGTTCGTGGCGCAGCTGTTCCAGCCCGGCCGCCGGGCCGATCCGGGGGACGGACACGGCGGAGCGGGCCTGGGACTGCCGCTCGCGCGGCGCCTGGCCCGGTCCGCCGGCGGGGAGGTGGACCACGATCCGCGGTACACCGACGGTGCGGCGTTCGTGGTCAGCCTGCCCGCGGGCTGAGGGTCGCCTCCCCGCCGGGGAGGCGCCTCTCCGGAGAGGCGCGCGGTCGCCTTTCCCGCGGGGCCGGGCGTCGCATTCCCCGCGAGGCCGGGCGGTCGCCTTTCCCGCGAGGCCGGACGGTCGCCTTCCCCGCGGGGCCGGGCGTCGCATTCCCCGCGAGGCCGGGCGGTCGCCTTTCCCGCGGGCAGAGTGTTCAGCCTTCCCGCAGGCGCGTCGGTCAGCCTTCCCGGGGGCTCAGCGACGGCTCCGAGTGGGTGACGTCCTTGCGCGTCGTCGCGAGGTACACCACCAGGGCCAGGATGACGGCCAGGAACAGCGCGCTGGTGATCACGGTGCCGAAGCCCAGGCCGCCGTCGCCGGTGGGCTGGGAGAGGTAGTCGCCGATCGAGGCACCGAGCGGCCGGGTCAGGATGTAGGCGATCCAGAAGGCCAGGACGGCGTTCAGACCGAGCGCGAAGCGGGCGACCGCCACGGCGGCGATGGCGAGGCCGAACAGGACGGCGGAGACCCAGTATCCGAGGGCCATCTTCTCGGCGACCAGGTCACCGGCCGCGGTGCCCAGCGCGAAGGTGAAGAGCACCGCCAGCCAGTAGTAGGCCTCGCGCGACACGGTGTCGATGCTGTGGATGGACAGCGTGCGCTCGCGGCGGTACCAGACGGCGAAGACGATCGCGAGGGCGACGGAGAACACGGCGGTGCTGGTGGTCAGCGGTACGCCCAGGTTGTCGGTCAGGTTGTCGCTGATCAGGGTGCCGACGACGCTGATGAGGGCCACGGCGAGCCAGTAGACGCCGGGGTTGTAGGCCTTGGTGCGGAACTGGACGACGAGCACCGCCGCCAGCAGCGCGCTCATCAGCAGCGACACGCCGGTCAGGCCCATGCCCAGTTTCTCGTTCAGGAGGTCCGCCGCGGTCTCGCCGACCGTGGTGCACAGCACCTTGATGATCCAGAAGTACGCGGTGACCTCGGGAACCTTGTTCCAGCGCAGGCGGTGGCCGGGGGCGGCACCGGTGTGCCCGTACGCCCCGGACGTCTCAGAAGTCTCAGTCATGGGGCCCGACCCTGCCAGCGGGATCCTGAAAGCATCCTGACTGCACGGCGGCCTGCGCGAACCCCGGCCGACGGCGCCCCCGAGCGCTCAGAGCACTCGGCGACGCGCCAGTACCGCCAGCACGACCAGGCCCGGCACCAGGGGCAGCCACACCGTCAGGAGCCGGTAGCCGAGGACCACGGACGCCGCCGCGACGCCCGGCGCTCCGGTCAGGGTGAGGGCCAGGACGAGAGCCGCGTCCAGCGAGCCGATTCCGCCGGGGGTGGGCAGCAGCACGGCGGCGCTGCTCGCGGCGAGGTAGGCCAGCGCCACCCGGGCGGGTGACAGCGGCAGTTCGAGGGCCTGGGCGACCGCGACGACCACGGTGGCGTGCAGCGCCGCGAAGGCCAGCGAGCCACCCCACAACGCGGCGGCGCGGGCCGGGATCCCGTGCACGGCGCGCACGTCCGCCAGGACGGCCCGCACCGCGCGCCGCAACGGTCCCCGCAGGAGAACGACGGCGGTCGCGGCCACGGCACCCGAGACCGCGACGGCGGTCACGGAGACGCCCGGGAGGCGCAGTACGCCGGGGCAGGCCGTCGCGAGCACGGCGATCAGGAGGGCGCGCGCGACGGCTCCGGCCGTGGCCTTCACGCCGAGCGCGGTCGCCGACCGGGCGACCGGCAGTCCGCACCGGGTCAGGAAGCGCAGGTTGACCGCGCCCGCGCCGAGGCCGGCGGGCAGCACATGGTTGGCGGCGGACGCGGCGAACTGCGCGGCGACCAGCCGCCCGGTGGGCAGTGGCCGGGTCACCGCACCCTGCTGGGCGAGTGCCGAGCACACCCAGGTCCCCCCGGTGGCGACGGCCGCGACGAACAGCCAGCCGTGGTCGGCGACGGCCAGCCGGTCCGTCCCGGTCTGGATCACCGGCCAGTGGTACCGCGCGAGATACGCGGCGCCGACCAGGACGGCGAGCGTCAGCGCGGCGTGCGGGAGGACACTCCTGGTCTTGACCATCGTCCACCTTTCACCCTACAGAGCGTAGGGTTTTTCACCCTACAAGACGTAGGGTGACAGGGGGAAGTCGCAGGAAAAAAGGGTCAGATCAGAGTGAAACGGGTGGGGGCGCACTCCGTCAGTCCTCACCACCGTCCGCACCCCTACGCGCTGTAAGGTGGCGAACATGGCTGGCACAGACCCTCGCGGGAGGGCGGAACGGCGCAGCGCCGGCGCGTTGGAGAGCGAGGTGCTCGCCGCCCTGTGGGCCACCGACAGGGCCCTCACCCCCGCCGAGATACAGAGCGAGATCGGCGGCGGCCTGGCCTACAACACCGTGCACACCATCCTCAAACGCCTGTACGACAAGGGTCTGGTGCTGCGTGACGTCGACGGCCGGCGCGGCGCGTACCGGCCCGCCAAGAACGCGGCGGAACTGACCGCCGAGGCCATGCACGAGGCACTGGACCGCGGGCCGGACCCGATCGCGGCGCTCCAGCAGTTCGTCACCGGGCTGAGCCCCCGGGAGGAAGAAGCCCTGCGCGATCTCCTCGGGGGGAGCGGACCGTGAGGATCGACGTCTACATCCCCCTCTTCCTGCCCTTGCTGCTGACGGCCGCCGCGGCACAGGTGGGCCGGAGGGTCTCCCCCGCGCCGGCCGCCCGCGTCCTCACCGTCGCGGCCGTGCTGACCGCGGCCGCTTCCACCTGGGCACTGCTCCTGCTCGCCGCCACCCTCGTCAACGAGGCGCCGCTCGTGGCCACGGAGACCGGCGAGACGGGCCGGCGCCTGCCCGAGCCGGTGCCGGTGGCGATCGCCGTCGCCGCGATCACCCTTCTCTGGCTGATCGCCTTCCGGCTCGTACGGGCCCTGCGTGCCCACTACGCGACCCGCCGCGTCCTTGAACGGCTGTGCGAAGGGCACCCCGCGGACAGCGAACTCGTCGTCGCCGCGTCCTCGACCGCGCGGGCCTTCGCGATCCCGGGGACGCCGGGCCGGATCCTGGTCACGTCCGCCATGCTCGGCGCACTGGAACCGGCGGAGCGCCGGGTCCTGCTGGCCCACGAACGCGCCCATCTCACCCACCGGCACTCGGCGCTGTCGACCGCCGTGACCCTGGCCGCCGCGGCCAACCCGGTGCTGGAGCCGGTGCGCGCCACCGTCGCCTTCCTCGTGGAGCGCTGGGCCGACGAGGAGGCCGCGCGCAGCGTCGGGGACCGGCGTACCACCGCGCGCGCCCTCGCCCGGGCCGCCCTGGTGGCCCAGCGGGCCCGGCCGGGCTGCGCGCTGAACTTCTCGGAGCACGCCGTCACCCGTCGGATCGCCGCGCTTCAGACGGCTCCGCCGCCCAACCTGTGGTCCATCGGCGTGGCCGTACTGGCACTCGCCGCCCTGTCCGCGCTCGGCGCCCTGGACGCCACCGGCGATCTGCTGCGCCTGCTGGGCGAGTCGCTGCCGGACTAGGGCGTGTTGCGGACGTCCCGCCTGCCTCGCGACGTCTGGCACGCCCTCCGGGCGGACGACGGGACTTTCGCAGCACGCCCTGGAACCTGTCGTTTGGATCATGTGCGGGACGCGGGGCAGGGCACGCGTATCCGCGGCGTCGTCGTCGGTTGCCGACGGTCCTGACCGGTCAGGACGCTCAGCGGGTGTGCGCGTCCACGGCGTCGATGATGTCCGGCCAGAGTTCGCGGGGGCGGTCGTGTCCCATGTCGGGGAGCAGCAGGAGCCTCGCTCCTGGCACCAGGTCGGCCGTGCGCTTTCCGCCGCTGGGGTCGATCAGGGTGTCGTCCAGGCCGTGGATCACCAGAGTCGGTACGCGAAGACCGCGGAGCGCGTCGGCGCGTGAGCCGCCGAGGATCATCGCGCCGAGCTGCCGCCCGGCTCCGGCGGGGTAGTAGCCGCGGTCGTAGCTTGCGGCGGCCAGTTCGCGAAGGATTGCGACGTCGCCGTAGCGTCTGGATGCCCACACCAGTTCCCTGTCCGCAGCCGCGACGTACCCTTCCCGGTCCGCCGGCTTCGGGCCGAAGAGGGCCGCTCGGGCCTCGTCGCTGGACCGGCCGTAGTCGGGCTCGCCGGTCGAGGACATCATCGAGGTCAGGGTCAGTACCCGCGCGGGACGGCTGATGGCCATCGTCTGGGCGATCATGCCGCCCATGGAGGAGCCGACCACGTGGGCGCGTTCGATCCCGAGCGCGGTGAGCAGGCCGAGGCCGTCGTCGGCCATTTCCTGGAGGGTGTAGGGCACCATCGCGAGGGCGGACGGGAGGTCGCCCGAGGTCACGGCGTCGATGAACCGGCCCACGTCGACGGGGTGGTCGTCGAACCTGGTGGACAGCCCGCAGTCGCGGTTGTCGTACCGGATCACATGGCGGCCGCGTTCCGCGAGCGCACGGCAGAAGTCCTCGTGCCAGGCGATCATCTGGGCTCCGAAGCCCATCACGAGCAGGACCGCCGGATCGGAGGGGTCGCCGAACGTCTCGTACGCGAGGGACACTCCGGGCGCGACTTCGATGATCGACATGCTGTGAGTGTCGCAGCGCGGCCCGTCCGCGCGCACCCGGTATTCGCGGTGCCCGACGCAACGTGGCGCCCCACGCATACGCGCTGCCCGGCGTATTCGCGCTGCCCGGCGGATTCGCGCTGCCCGGCGGCGCGTTCGGTGGAGGATCGGCCGAGAACTCATGTCACCGCGTGCCACCGCGCGTCACGCGCATCACGTGTGTCACCGCGCCGACAGAGCCGGGCCGGCCAGCGGGAGGGTGACCTCGAAGCGGCAGCCGCCGGGGACGTTGTGCACGGCGGCCCGCCCTTGGTGGGCCTCCACGATGCCGCGCACGATCGCCAGGCCCAGGCCCGCCCCGGCGGGCGGGGTGCGCGCGTGGCTGCCGCGCCAGCCGGTGTCGAAGACGCGCGGCAGGTCTTCCTCGGGGATGCCCCCGCAGCCGTCGGTGACGGACAGCACCACACCGTGGTCCGACCGCTCCGCGGCGATCGCCACCGTGCCGTCGGCCGGTGTCCGCCGGATCGCGTTGACGAGGAGATTGCCGAGGACACGGCTCATCTCCTTGCCGTCCACCTCGACCGGCACCGGCTCGACGCGGTCGCCGACCAGCCGCACCCCGTACTCGCGGGCGAGCGGGTCGGCACCCGCGAGGGCGTCGCCCACGAGGTCGTACACGGAGACACGGGAGGGGGACAGGGCCAGGCTCCCCGCGTGTATGCGGGAGAGTTCGAAGAGATCGCCCACCATGTCGTTGAGCCGTTCGACCTCGGTACGCATCTGGCGCAGGTAGCGGTTCGGGTCGGCGGCGACGCCGTCCTCCAGCGCCTCCGACATCGCGCGGAGCCCGGCGAGCGGGGTGCGCAGATCGTGCGAGATCCACGCGACGAGTTCACGGCGTGAGGTCTCCAGAGCCCGTTCGCGGTCCCGTGACTCGGCGAGCCTCACACTGGTGGCGGCCAACTCGCGACCCAGGGCGGCGAGTTCGGCAGTCGCCGGACCGCCGGGGGCCGCGAAGTCACCGCCGTCGCCGAAGGAGCGGGCAGCCAGCGTCAGGTCCCGGCTGCGGGCCACGACCCAGCGGCCCAGCAGCAGCGCGGTGGCCAGCGAGACGACGGCAGCCATGGCCACCACTGTCGTGACGACGGTCAGGTCGTGCGAGGACAGGAACATCGCCCACGCCACGGCGAGTGTCCCCGCGAGCATCGCGGTCACCCCCACGGCGGCGACCACGGCGAGGGACGCCGTCAGCGAACGGCGCCGGATCAGCCACAGGGTGCCCGCGCCGAGCAGGCCGGCCCCCGCGGCGCCGAGAAAGGCGAAGAGGGCGATGAGCAGCATGTCACGCATGGTCAGACCGCCTCCGTGGACGTCGTGGCGTCGAAGCGGTAGCCCACGCCCCACACCGTGTGGATCAACCGGGGCCTCGCCGGATCGTCCTCGACCTTCCCGCGCAGCCGCCGTACGTGCACGGTGACCGTCGAGAGGTCGCCGAAGTCCCAGCCCCAGACCTCACGCATCAGGTCCTCGCGGCTGAACACCCGCCCGGGGTGCCGGAGGAAGAAAGCGAGGAGATCGAACTCCCTTGTCGTGAGCGCGAGTTCGACGCTCCCCTTGGTGGCGCGCCGGGCGGCCGGATCGAGTCCGAGACCGGCCGCGTGCAGCGGGTGCGCGGCGGTCGCGGGGCGCGCGCGGCGCAGTACGGACTCCACGCGCAGCACCAGTTCCCGGGGACTGAACGGCTTGGTGACGTAGTCGTCCGCGCCCACCTCCAGGCCCAGGATCCGGTCGTCCTCGTCGCCCCGCGCGGTGAGCATGATGACGGGCACGGGGCCGCGTCCGCGCATCCGCCGGCACACCTCGAGACCGTCCATCCCCGGCAGCATCAGGTCCAGCACCACCAGGTCGGGCCAGTGCGCGGCGGCACGGGCGAGCGCGGCGGGCCCGTCCGCGGCACGGTCCACGAGGTAGCCCGCGCGGTCGAGGTAGCCGGAGACGACCTCGGCGACGGTGGGGTCGTCGTCGACGACGAGGACACGTGCCGCGCCCCCGTGGCCCGCCGGGGCGGTCGCGGCGCCCGGCACCGCGTCGGGTCCGGTACCTGCGGATTCGTACGGCTCATGCATGGCTTCAGCCTCCCACCCGCACCGGCGCCGTGCGGCCCTCCCCCGCTCGACGTCCGCGTTTCGTAAGGAGCAGAAGCCCGATATGTCTCTTTCGTGTTCGTAGGGTGAGAGCCGTGACGACCTCTCCCCCGGCGGACCCCGTAGTCGATGTGGTCCTGCCCTGTCTGAACGAGGCCGAGGCCCTGCCCTGGGTGCTCGCCCGCATTCCGTCCGGCTGGCGCGCGCTGGTCGTGGACAACGGGTCCACGGACGGTTCCGCGGAACTGGCCCGTGGCCTCGGCGCGACCGTGGTGCGCGAGACGCGCCGCGGGTTCGGTGCCGCCTGCCACGCCGGACTGACCGCGGCCACCGCCGACATCGTGTGCTTCTGCGACTGCGACGCCTCCCTCGACCCGTCCCTGCTCGTCCCCTTCGTGCGCGAGGTGCGCGACGGCACGGCCGACCTGGTGCTGGGGCGCCGACGCCCGCAGGGGTGGCGCGCGTGGCCCGCGCACGCGCGGGCTTAACCTCGCGCTCGCCCGGATGCTCCGCCGCCGTACCGGACTCGGCCTGCACGACCTCGGCCCGCTGCGGGCCGCACGCCGCGAACCGCTGCTCGCCCTCGGCCTCACGGACCGCCGCAGCGGCTATCCGCTGCAGATGGTCGTCCGCGCCGCCGACGCCGGCTGGCGCGTCACCGAGCACGACGTGCCGTATCTCCCGCGCACCGGCGCCTCCAAGGTCACCGGCACCTGGCGTGGCACCTGGCAGGCGGTACGGGACATGCGCCGCGTGCTGGCGGAACCGCCCGCCCCGTCCCGCGCCCCCGCCCCGTCCCCGGGAGGAACCACCCCGTGAGCACCCTGCTCGTCATCGCCAAGGAACCGCGGCCGGGACGGGTGAAGACCCGGCTCACCCCGCCGTTCACGCCCCGCCAGGCGGCGTCGCTCGCCGAGGCGGCACTCGTGGACACCCTGCTCGCGGTCGCGGCGACGCCCGCGCGACGCCGGGTGCTGGTCCTCGACGGCGCGCCGGGTCCCTGGCTGCCGCCCGGCATCGACGTCGTACCGCAGTGCGGGGGTGGCCTGGACGAACGGCTGGCCGCCGCCTTCGCGGACTGCGCCGGACCCGCCCTGCTCATCGGCATGGACACCCCGCAGGTGACGCCGGAACTCCTCACCGTGGACTTCGCCGGCTGCGACGCGTACTTCGGACCGGCCGAGGACGGCGGTTTCTGGGCGCTGGGGCTCGCCGTCCCCGACCCGGACCTGGTGCGGGGCGTGCCGATGTCGACGGCCGCCACCGGTGCGGCGCAGCGGGAGCGGCTGACCGCGGCGGGGCTGCGTGTCCGCGATCTGCCGCGTCTGCGGGACGTCGACACGGCGTACGACGCCGGGCTCGTCGCCGCCGCTGCGCCGCGCGGGCGGTTCGCCGCCGAGCTCGCCCGACTCGAAGCGGGGGCCCAGCGATGAGCGCGGCACGCGAACTCGCCCCTGTCCCCGGCGCCCTGGGAAGCCCGGCCCCCGGCCTCACGGGAGGCCGGACCGCCGGTCCCACGGGCGGCCGGACCACGGGCCGCGCGGGCCTGACGTCGGCCGCGCCCGCGGCCGCGGGCGGCGCGACGGGCGCAACCCCGGCCAGAACGGCGGCTCCCACGGGCCGCGCGGCCGACCGCGCTTAAGACGACCCGAACCCGGCCTCGCGACCCGCCCCGAACCCGAGCTCCCGGGGCGGCCCGAACCCGACCTCGCCGAGCACCCCGCGCCCGATCCGACCGCGCACCCCGAACCGGACCTCCCACGCCACCCCCAACCCCACCTCCCACGGCTCCCCGATCATGGCCTCGCGCGGCGGGCCGCGTCCGGTGTCTCCCCCCGCGCCGCCGTACGACCAGGACGCCCCCTGGTCCAGCGATCCGTACGCCGACGCGCTGCGGGTCGGTCGCGGCCCCCTCTACCTGCGCCGGACCGACGGCTGGCTGCTGCCGCTGGAGGTGGAGCGGTGGTGTGCCCGGGCCGACACCGCCGATCTGGAGATGCTGCGGCGCTGCGAGGGGGCCGTGCTCGACGTGGGATGCGGACCCGGCCGGCTGATCGCGGCACTCGCCGCACAGGGGCGGCGGGCCCTGGGCATCGACGTCAGCGAGGCCGCCGTCGAACACACCGTCCGGCTCGGCGGACAGGCGCTGCACCGGTCGGTCTTCGAGTCCGTTCCCGGGGAGGGCCGCTGGGGCACCGCGCTCCTGATCGACGGCAACCTCGGGATCGGCGGCGACCCCGCCGCCCTGCTCGAGCGGATGAGCCAACTCCTGTCACCCGGAGGGTTGTTGATCGTCGAGACGGTGCCCGTCGATGTCGACGAACGGGTGCGGGTGCGCGTCGCCGACGGCCGGGGAGCCGCCGGGACGCCCTTCCTCTGGGCCCGCCTGGGCACCCCGGCGCTGCTCCGGCACGCACGCCGCGCCGGCTGGCACCCCGACGGTCACTGGTCGACCGGCGGCCGCTCCTTCGTCGCCCTGCGCAGCCGCAGCGCGAGCAGCACCGCGGAACCCCCGAACAGCACCGCCGTGATCAGCAGCCAGCGGGACAGGAAGCCGTCGCCCGGCAGGCCGGTGGCGGACCGGTAGCGGTCCGCCATCTGCCCGCTGATCAGCGGGAACCACAGCAGCAGCAGAAGGCACGAGAAGGCCGCCGGGACCCGGACGTAGAGCGTCCACTCCCGGCGGCCGACCGCGCGCAGCCCCTGCGCGAGAACCCGGTCCGCGCCCGCGTACAACGGCACGAGGACCAGATCGTGCAGCAGCGCCGCGCCCACGAACCACAGCGTCACGCCGAACCAGTCACCGGCGAGCAGCCGCACCCCCGCGTACCCGGCGAGCGCGAAGGAGCAGGCCAGCAGGAGGATCAGCAGCGGACTGCCCAGAGGCGGCCGGCGGACCGCGGCCGGCCGCCCGGCGAGAGTCGCGTATCGCTTCATCACAGGTCTCCGAACGTCATCCGGGCCACCCATTTGGTGTTGAGCACGCCGGGCGCCGCGGGAACGATGACGCGCGCCGGGTAGCCGTGGTCGGGGCTCAGGTCCTCGCCGTTGACGAACAGGGCGAGCAGGGAACGCGGATCGCGCACCTGGTTGTGGCGCAGGGCGCCCCGGCGGAACGCCCCGTGCCGCTGGAGCGACTCCACCAGCACGTCGGGCGCCGTGCCGTGCTCGTAGCCGACGAGTGACGCGAGATCCCGCAGCGGCACCCCGCGCCACCACTGGTCGGAGGTGGACCAGCCCTCCACGCAGGCGATCGGCAGCGCCGAGCTGTGCAGGGGCAGTCGCAAGAGGTCGGCCCGGCTCAGCCGGACCGTGCCGGCGCGCCCGGCGACGACGAGCCGCCAGGCGTCCTCGCCCGTCTCGCGCGGGTCGATCCCGGCGTAGGCGGCCGTCTTGTTGATCTGGAACCCGCCCGGCCCCGAGCCCGGTTCGGGGCCGCCGTGCGGGGCGAGCACCGCGGTCTGCCGCAGCGGCGCGTCGAAGCTGTGCCCCGCCGTCGTCACGAACAGGAGCAGTGAACCGCCGCCCACAAGACCCACGGCGCCACGTCGTGACACGGTGGGTTCGGCAGGGTTCGGTGACACCAACTCGTCCTGCTCCGAGGGATGTCCGGTGGGCCTGGCATCGGGTTCGCCGTTCTCGGCGCGCATCCGGCGCACCGTGCGCAGGGCCGCGGGTGTCTTCAGTACGGCGTGCGCGACGAAGGCGGCGATGAACACCCAGGCCCCGTAGAAGTGCAACGGGTAGAAGGAGCCGGGAAACAGGTAGTCGAGCTGGATGTTCAGCACGCCCGTCGTGAACTCGAAGAGCGCGCCGCCGACCAGCAGGAGCAGCGAGACGCGCTCCAGCGCGTGGGCGAGGGACCGGGCGGGCGGCAGCGCGAACAGCTTGGGGACGACCGACCAGAGCTTCGCCAGGAGTACGGGGACGAGGGTGATCCCGAGCGTGACGTGGACGCCCTGCGTGAGCCGGTACAGCCACGACGGGTGGGTCGGCCAGGAGAAGAGGTAGAAGCCGAGGAGACCCTTGTCCGGAGTCTGGTCGTTCACCGGCGCCAGGTCCGGGTTGTAGGCGGCGTACGACAGCAGTCCCGTCAGGAACAGCACCGTGATCCCGCCGAGCAGCACGATGCCGAGCACGGAGGTGAACCAGGGGCCGCGCACGGGACTGCGCCAGAACGCGGGCGACGTAGGGAGGAGGGGAGGCCGTGGCATGCCCCGACCGTAGGGCGGAGAAGGCCCCCAAAAGGGTCTTCGAACCATGACGAAAGCCTGACGTCCATCCGTGTGGCGGCTTCCGCGGGGTGCGCGCGGCCTAGCGTGCCGGTGTGAACCGCGATCTTCTCCGCGACCGTCCCCGCGACATCTCCCCCGACCGCCCGCGCGGCCCGCTCCGCGATCTCCTCCTCGACCTGTCGGCGGTCCTCGCCGCCGCCCTGCTCGTCACGGTGGCCGCCCTGGTCGGCACCGCCGTCCAACGCCGCGACCATTCGCTCTTCGTCGGTTGGCCTCCCCTGTTCGCGCGGTGGGAGCCGCACGTCGGCCCCGGTACTCCGGCCGCCCTCGTGGTCGCCGTCGCCGTCGTGGCGTACGGCCCCCCGCTCGCCGCGCGCCTGTCCTGGCGCCCGCTGCTGTGGGTCGCCTGGGGCGCCACGACGGCCTGGACGTTCTCCCTCGCGCTGGTCGACGGCTGGCAGCGCGGCGTCGCCGGGCGGCTGACGACCACGAACGAGTACCTCACCGTCATCGACCGCTTCCACGACATCCCCGCCACCCTGCGGGACTTCACCCACCACATCGTGAGCCAGTCCCCCGCGCCCTGGCCCGCGCACATCGCCGGACACCCGCCCGGGGCCACCCTCACCTTCGTGCTGCTGGACCGGATCGGTCTGGGCGGCGGGGGCTGGGCGGGCGTGTGGTGCGTCACCGTCGGCTCGACGGCCGCGGTCGCCGTCCTGGTCACCGTGCGCGTGCTGGCCGGGGAGGCCCTCGCCCGCCGCGCCGCCCCCTTCCTCGTCCTCGCGCCGGCCGCCGTGTGGGTGGGCGCCTCCGCGGACGGATACTTCGCGGCGGTCGCCACCTGGGCCGTCGCGTTCCTCGGCCTCGCGGTGACCGGCTCCCGCCCGCGGGCGACCGGACTCGTCGCCGGGCTGCTGTTCGGGCTCACCGCGTATCTGTCGTACGGGCTCGTGCTGTACGCGGTGATCGCCGGCGCCGTCCTGCTGCTCGGCTCCCGACGGCTGCGGCCCCTCCCCTACGTCGTCGCCGGAGCCGCCGTGGTGCCGGTGGTGTTCACCCTGCTCGGCTTCGACTGGTGGGAGGCCTACCGTCTGCTGGTCACGCGCTACTACCAGGGGGTCGGCGGGGTCAGGCCGTACGGCTACTGGGTGTGGGCGAACCTCGCGTGCACGGTGCTGATCGTGGGCCCGGCGACGGTGGCGGGCCTGCGGCGGGCCGGCGCGGCCCCGGTGCGCGGGGGCGTCCGCCGCCTTCCGCGGCTGCCGGCCGCCGAACCCCGCCTCGCCCTGCTCGCGCTCGCCGCCCTGCTCGCCCTCCTCGCCGCCGACCTCTCCGGGATGAGCAAGGCGGAGACGGAACGCATCTGGCTGCCCTTCGCGATGTGGCTGCTCCCGGCCGCCGCCCTCCTGCCCCGGCCGCGTGTCTGGCTCGCCGCGCAGGCCGCCCTCGCGCTGCTCCTGAACCATCTGCTGCTGACCGGCTGGTGACCCCGTTCCCGAGGAGGCCCGGCGCGGGTAGACGACCGGTCGTACACTGACTCCATGGGACGGACCAGCGACGCCCGCGAGAAGATACTCAGCACCGCGCAAGCGCTCATCGAGCTACGCGGTTACTCGGCCCTGGGCGTGGCCGAGATCTGCAAGGCGGCCGGTGTGCCCAAGGGCAGTTTCTACTACTTCTTCGAGTCGAAGGAAGCGCTCGCCCTGGCCGTGATCGACGAGCACTGGACCGGTCAGCGGCAGGCCTGGGCGCAGATCCTGAACGGCGACGAGGACCCGCTGCGCCGGCTGTGGCTGCTGTTCGAGGCGACCGAGGCCGGCCAGCTCGCCGGACAGCAGAGCTGCGGCACCGTCTCGGGTTGTCTGTTCGGGAACCTCACCCTGGAGATGAGCAACCACACCGAGGCGATCCGCACCCGGCTGCAGGAGATCTTCGACGAGCAGGTCGAGATGGTCGCCTCGGTCGTCGGTGAGGCGCTCGGGCGCGGGGAGGTCGTCGTGACCGACGCCCGGGAAGCCGCGCGGGCGGTGGTCGCCCAGCTGGAGGGGCAGGTGCTGTTCGCCAAGCTCTACAACAACACGCACCGGCTGGGCGCGCTGTGGGCGAACTGCCTGGCCCTGCTCGGCGCGCGTCCGCCCCGCGAGGCCATGGCCGCGGTCTGACCGCGCTCAGGCCCGCGGACCGCCCGCGAGGGCGGGCCTCCTGAAGAGATCCGCGGGCCGCCCCGCGCGTACCGGCCTTCAGCACACCGGCCGTCGGTGCCCGGCCGTCACGGGGCCCGCCAGATGTTGTCGAAGGCCGCGTTCTCGATGCTGCGCCGTTGCCGTACGGCTTCGAGTTCCGTCTCCGCGTCGTGCACAGCGTCCAGGACGGTCCCGACCGCTTCGTCGGCGGGGGCGGCGCCCTCGCCGTCCGGGTGTTCGATGCCCACGGCGGCCGCCAGCCCCACGAGGACGGGATCGCCCTTCGACCAGCGGTCCTCCGCGCGGCGCCGGGCCGGCGAGTCGGCCCGTTCCGCCGGGCCGCCGCGCAGCGGATTCCAGCGACGGCGACCGGCGGCGACCGGGGTCTGCGCCTCGACGGCGGCCCGATAGGCCGCGAACAGGTCACGCCCCCGGCGCCACAGCCAGTCCTCGACCGATTCGTACGGTTCCTGCCGGACGAGGGACGACACCGCCTCCGACAGCAGGGCGTCGTCCAGGGTCCACGCCGCGCCGGGCACGATGCGGTCATCGTCCAGGGTGAGGGCCCCGGCCTCGATGAGGTCGACCAGCTCGGCCCCCGCGAGGGCCAGCGACAGGTCGCCCTGCCCGATGTCGCGGCTGGACGTGACGTCCATGGCGATGATCAACAGGTCCTGCGGTGTGGTCATGACGGACTCCACGTCAGAGACATCGGTGGCGAGTGGCAGGCATCGGCGGCGCGCGTACACCAGCGGCGCGCGTACACCGACGGCCCGCCCGCCGGTACGGGGCGGCCTCCCGTAGTACCACCATGTGGTGCGGGAAGCCGATACGCAGCACGGCGGCATGCGCGGGGACCGTCCCGGCGTCACGGCCGCCGTGGACGGTGACGGCCCCCGTCAGGACTCCGTGGCGGTACGGCCCGGGTCGTTCGGGTGGGACTCCAGCGCGGTGACGTTCAGGCGCATCCATGGACGCAGCGGGAGGGTGCCGAGCACCTTCTCGTGGAGTTCGTCCTCGTCGGCGGCCCGCCAGATGCCGAGGCTGCGCAGTTCACCGACCGGGCGCCACAGCCGCGCCAACCGGCCGGCGGCGGCCAGTTCCCGGGCTCGGACGGCTTCGGCGGCGCGCCGACGGTCGACCTCGTCCTGACTGGTGCCCTCGGGGATCGTGGTGGTGATCTCGACCAGGAACTCTCGCATGATCCCGCTCCGCTCGATGGGGGTCCGGCGGGTACCGGAACGCCGTGGATGGAGGGACGTCCGCGAGTTCCGGAGCCCGTGGCTCCAGGACCCATGGCTCCAGGGCCTCTGGGTCCAGGAACCCATGGCTCCAAGACCCCGCGCCTCCCTGCCCTCATCCTCCGTCCGACACCGGGACGGCGCCACGACCGGCTTCCTCCCCGCTGGGAGGCGCGGCCTCGCAGCGACGTAGCATGACGGACGTGGAGCTGCGCCAACTGCGGTATTTCGTCGCCGTCGCCGAAGAACTGAACTTCGGCCGGGCCGCCGAACGCCTGCTGATCGCGGGCCCCTCCCTGTCCCAGCAGATCAAGGCGCTCGAACGCGACTTGGGCGTACGACTGTTCGATCGCGACCGCCGCTCGGTCTCCCTCACGCCGGCCGGCGCGGCCCTGCTCCCGCACACCCGGGCGCTGCTGGACCGGGCCGAGGACCTCCAGCGCTGCGCCGAGCGGCTCTCCGGATCGGAATCGGTGCGGCTCGGCTACGTCAACTGGCTCCCACCGGACCTGACCGCCCGCACCGCCGGAGTGGCCCGGCTCCATCTCGACGCGTGGATCGCCCCCTCGCACACCCAGGCCGCCCGGGTCGCCGACGGCAGCCTGGACCTCGCGGTGTGCTGGGTGCGGACCGAGGACCTCGAACAACGCGGCCTGCACGCCTGCCTCCTCGGCGCCGACCGGCTCTACGCCGTCTCCGCAGGCGACGACACCGGCGAGGTGGCGGCGGTGGACACCGCCGTGCTCCTCGACGACGACGCCACCTCCTGGTCGTCCTGGAACGTCTACGCCGAACTGCTGGCCCGCGACACGGGGGCCCGCGCGGTGCGGATCTCCGACGGCGGCATCACCGGCCCCGCGTTCTTCGACCACGTCCGCCGCAGCGGCCGTCCGGTCGTCAACTCCCCCAAGGGCCAGACCACTCCGCTGCCGCCCGATCTGGTCCAGCGCCCCGTCGTGGCACCGCGGATCCACTGGACCTGGTCGCTGGTCCGGCGCGAGAACGAGGACCGGCCCGCGGTCCTGGCCGCCGCCGAAGCCCTCTGCGCCGACGTCGGCGACCTCGGCCTCGACACCCCGGACTCCTGGCTGCCCGAAGGCGATCCGCACCGGCGCTGAGCCCACCCGATCCCCTCCGACCTGGACTGGAAGGCTGCGCCTACCAACTGGGAGGAAACCCGTCCCGGCCCGGCCCCCGTGGGCCTTTGACTTCCCCCTCCGGGCACCCTACGGTCCAAATAGTCGACCGGTCGGCTAGCAGTCGCCGGCCATCGGGATCGGTCGAGGAACCCTCACCACACGTTTCGGAGAAGTCATCATGAGCTCTCAGGACCAGAAGGTCGCAGTCGTCACCGGTGCCTCACAGGGCCTCGGCGCCGGCATCGCCGACGCGTACCGCAAGCTCGGCTACGCGGTCGTCGCCACCTCCCGCACCATCGCCCCCTCCCACGACGCGGGCATCCTGACCGTCCAGGGCGACATCGCCGACCCCGCCACCGCCGAGCGCGTCATCGCCGCCGGCATCGAACGCTTCGGCCGCATCGACACCCTCGTCAACAACGCCGGCGTCTTCGTCGCCAAGCCCTTCACCGACTACACCGCGGACGACTACGCCACGGTCATCGGTATCAACCTCACCGGCTTCTTCCGTCTCACCCAGCTCGCCGTCGAGCACATGCTCAACCAGGGCGGTGGCCACATCGTCAACATCACCACCAGCCTCGTCGACAACGCCGACTCCAACGTCCCCTCCGTACTCGCCTCCCTGACCAAGGGCGGTCTCCAGTCCGCCACCAAGTCGCTCGCCATCGAGTACGCCACCCGCAACATCCGCGTCAACGCCGTCTCCCCCGGCACCATCAAGACGCCCATGCACCCCGCGGAGTCCCACGAGGTCCTCGCCTCCCTGCACCCCGTCGGCCGCATGGGCGAGCAGAGCGACATCGCCGACGCCGTCATCTACCTCGAGAACGCCCCCTTCGTCACCGGCGAGATCCTTCACGTCGACGGCGGCATGAGCGCCGGCCACTGAGTCCGCAGGACGACGGCACGACGAGGGAAGGACCCCGATGAACAGCACGACGGACAACGAGGCGATCCTGCGCGGCGTTCTCGACCGATGGAAGGCCGGCGTGGACAGCCACGAACCGGAGCAGGTCGCCGCCCAGTTCACCGAAGACGCGATCTTCCAGGGGCTGCGCCCCTACAGCGTCGGAAGACCGGGCGTCGCCGCGTACTACGACTCGCAGCCGCTCGGGATGGCGGTCGCGTACCGGATCCTCGAAACCCGGCGCCCCGCCGACCACCTCGTACTCGGGTACCTGGCGGCGGACTTCTCCTTCGCGGACCGGCCCACCGTCAGCCTCACCCTCGGCGTACTGGTCGAGCGCACGGACGAGGGCTGGCGGATCGGCCACTACCAGGTCTCACGACTCGCCTGACCCGTAAGGTTCTTGGCCCGCGGCGGCGGTCGCCGGCGCGGGCCGCAGCAAAGGCACGGGTGCGCCGTCCTGTCCGCCCGACAGGACGGCGCACCCGTGCCTTCGGCGTCCCTGCCGGGCGCTGGAGGGCACCGGAGGGCACCGGAGGGCACCGGAGGGCACCGGAGGGCACCGGAGGGCACCGGAGGGCACCGGAGGGCACCGGAGGGCACCGGTCCCCGCACTTCCTGTCGGCACGACTTTTACTCACGACGGATGGCATGCCCTGGTCAAATCTGCCAGGCTTCCGGCAGCCGTCGCCCTGACCCCAGGGGGACGCGGCAGAAATCACACCCTCGCGATCGCGCGAGCGATCCGCGCAGCCCCGGCTGCCCCCCGGCGCACCCGAGCCGGGCGGGCGGCCACCGAGCAGGCCGGAATCCCGGCCGCCTCAAAGGAGTTCGTGTGAGACCGACCCCCCACAAGGCCCTCGCGACGGCGGCACTCGCCGTCGTCGCACTGGCCGCCGCCCTGCTTCCCGGAGCCCCGGCGTCGGCCGCGCCGCCCACCGCCCCCTCGGCCGACGCCTGCACCCCTGCCCAGGTGGTCACCAACGGCGGCTTCGAGAGCGGCACTTCGCCCTGGACCCAGTCGTCGACCAGCGTGATCACCTCTCGCGCCGGCCAGACCGCCCACGGCGGCACCTCCTTCGCCTGGCTGGACGGTGTGGGCAGCACGCACACCGACACCCTCTCGCAGAGCGTCACCATCCCGTCCGGGTGCAGCTCCGCCACCCTCACCTTCTGGCTGCACATCGACACCACCGAGACGACGACGTCCACCGCGTACGACAAGCTGACGGCGAAGATCGGCAGCACCACGCTGGCGACGTACTCGAACCTCAACAAGAACACCGGCTACGCGCAGAAGTCCTTCGACGTCTCGGCGTTCGCGGGCCAGACCGTGACCGTCGCCTTCACCGGCACCGAGGACTCCAGCCTCAAGACGAGCTTCGTCCTCGACGACGTCGCCCTCGACACCTCCGGCGCCACCACCCCGCCCGCGGACTCCACCCGGACGCCGGCCGCACCCGCGTACACCGTCAGTCTGAGCAGCAACACCAGCGGCACCGTCTGGACCGGTCACGAGAGCGCGACCTTCACCAACGCCTCCTCCACCGCGCTCAGCGAGGTGTACCTGAGGCTTTGGGACAACTACCACGGCACCTGCTCCGCGACGCCGATCGCGGTCAGCAACGTCACCGGTGGCACCGCGGGCGCCCTCTCGGTGGGCTGCACGGCCCTCAAGATCAGCCTGTCGACACCCCTGACGCAGGGTCAGACCGCCACGATCGGCTTCGACCTGGGGATCACCGTTCCCAGCGGCGCCGACCGCTTCGGCTACGACGGCGCCTTCGTCAACATCGGCAACGCGCTGCCCGTACTGGCGGTCAAGGACGCGGCCGGCTGGCACCTGGACCCGTACACCAACAACGGCGAGTCCTTCTACTCGCTGGCCGCCGACTTCAAGGTGACCCTCGACCACCCGACGAGCCTCCTCGTCCCGGCCACCGGCACCTCGGTCGACACCGCCGGATCGAGCGGCCGGACGGTCACCACGGCCACGGCCTCCAAGGTCCGTGACTTCGCCTGGGCCGCCGGGCCGTTCAGCAAGATCTCCGGTACCTCCCCCGCCGGCACCGCGATCAACATCTACTCCGTCTCGGGCATCAGCTCCTCCGACTCCCAGTCGATGCTCTCCACCGCCAAGTCCGCGGTGGACGCCCACGCCGCGCGCTTCGGCGCGTACCCGTACGGCGAGCTGGACGCGGTGATCGACAACAACTACTGGTTCGGCGGCATGGAGTACCCCGGCTTCGTCCTCGACCTGGTCAGCACCACCGCACTCACCCACGAGATCGGTCACCAGTGGTTCTACGGGATCGTCGGCGACGACGAGTACAACAGCCCGTGGCTGGATGAGGCGTTCACCGACTACGCCACCGACCTGGCGCAGAACAAGACCGGCACCAACTGCTGGAACAGCGTCTCCTGGGCCTCGACCGCCGAGAAGATCACCAACTCGATGGCCTACTGGGACGCCCACTCGTCCCGGTACTCCACGGTCGTGTACGGCTACGGCAAGTGCGCCCTGCACGACCTGCGGCGCGTGCTCGGCGACACGGTCATGACCAAACTGCTGAAGGACTACGCCACTTCGCACTGGTACGGCGTCTCGACCACGTCCGAGTTCAAGGCCGCCGCCCAGGCCGCCACGACCACGGACCTGACCTCGTTCTGGACCCAGCACCGCATCGACGGCTGACAGCCGGCCGGTCCGCCGCGGTGGGCGCCTTCCGGCGTCCCCCGCGGCGCACCGACGGCGGCGCCGACCCGCGCCGCGCACACACCCGCCCGCGCTCGCGACGCGATGTTGTTTCCCTCTACACCTAGATGCATAATGCGGTTATGCATAAGCGGGTTATGGACACGGACACACCGGCGCCGGCCGAGGACCTGATGATCGCCGTGGAGCGGCTGGTCCGATACGTCCGTCGCAGCGCCGTCACCGGCGGTCTGAGCACGGCGGCCTCCTCGGCACTGAGCCGGCTCGGCCGGGAGGGGCCGCAGCGGCTGACCGAGCTCGCCAGGGCCGAGAACGTCTCCCAGCCGAACATGACGCAGCTGGTCACCCGGATGGAACGCGCGGGCCTGGTCCGGCGCACCGCCGACCACAGCGACGGCCGGGGCGTGCTCGTGGAAGCCACCGACGAGGGCCTGGACGTGTTCCGCCGGCGACGGACCGAGCGCGCGGACGCCCTGCGGCAGCTGATCGATGACCTGACCGAACCCGAACAGCGGGCTGTCCGGGTCGCGCTGCCGGCCCTCGCCCGGGTCATCGACGACCGCCATTCCCGCTCATGACCCCGTCCCTGCGACATCACGGAGAACCGCACATGAGTGCACCGCACGGAAGGGCCGCCAGCCCCTTCAAGCAGCCCAGGGCAGTCTGGGCCGTCGCGTTCGCCTGCGTCATCTCGTTCATGGGCATCGGTCTGGTCGACCCGATCCTGCCCGCCCTCGCCGAGGGCCTGCACGCCTCACCCAGCCAGGTCTCCCTGCTGTTCAGCAGCTACCTGATCGTCACCGCGGTCGCCATGCTGTTCGTCGGCTGGGTCTCCAGCCACATCGGCGCCAAGCGCACCCTGGTGGTGGGACTGGCCGTCATCGTCGTGTTCGCCGCGCTCGCGGGCTCCACCGACTCCATCAACGGCATCGTCGGCTTCCGGGCCGGCTGGGGCCTGGGCAACGCGCTGTTCATCGCCACCTCGCTCGCCGTCATCGTCGCCTCCGCGAGCGGCGGCTTCGGCGGCGCGATCATCCTGTACGAGACCGCCCTCGGCCTCGGCATCGCCGTGGGTCCCCTGCTCGGCGGCGAGCTGGGCGCCATCAGCTGGCGCGGCCCCTTCTTCGGCGTCGCCGTCCTGATGGCCGTCGCCCTGGCCGCGACACTCGCCTTCGTACCGGCCCTGCCCAAGCCGGAGCGGCCCACCTCACCGCTCGCCCCCCTCAAGGCGCTGCGCCACCGCGGCCTGCTGACCATGGGCATCATGGCGCTGCTGTACAACTGGGGCTTCTTCACGATGCTGGGGTACGCCCCCTACCCGATGAAGCTGAGCGCGCACCAGCTCGGGCTGGTCTTCACCGGGTGGGGCCTGCTGGTGGCCGCCTTCAGCGTGTTCTTCGCCCCGCGTCTGCAGGCCCGGTACGGCACCGCCCCGGTGCTGTACGCCAACCTGCTCGGCCTCGGGATCGTCATGGCGGTCATCGCGGCCGGCGTCGACTCGCCCCGTGTGGTGATCGTGGCGGTCGTCGTCAGCGGCGCCTTCATCGGCATCAACAACACCCTCACCACCCAGGCCGTCATGCTCGTCTCGCCCGTCGAGCGGCCGGTGGCCTCCTCCGCCTACGGCTTCCTGCGCTTCATCGGCGGCGGCCTCGCCCCCTATGTCGCCGGCCGGCTCGCCGACGCGACCGACCTCAGCGTGCCGTTCTACCTGGGCGCCGGGACCTTCGTCGTGGCCATCCCGGTGCTGGCGAGCGGCCACCGTCTGCTCCGCCGGGCCGAACAGGCGGCGGGCCGGGGCGAACCCGTCGCGCCCACGCTCACGCCGGTCGGCGCCGCGGCGGCCACCGACGGGCCGCCGCTCATCGTCGCCGTCGGCGCCCACGACAGGGCCGCCGCCATCGTCGACACCGCGGCTCGGCTCGCCCACGACGCGGGTACGGCCCTCGAGGTCGTCCACGTCCAGCAGACCGCCGTGGTCGAGGAACAGGCCGTGGACGTCGAGACCGCGGACCAGGCCCGCTCCGCCGTCACCGCCCACCTCGACCGGCTCGCGGCCCGCGGCATCCCGGCCGTCGGCCAGATACTCACCAGCGTCGGCGACCACGCCGCCGCGGGCCGGGCCCTGGCCCGGCATGCCGCCGAGGTCCACGCCGGCACCGTCGCCGTGGGCCGCTCTCCCCGCGGTCCGCTGGCGCAGTTCGCCGACGGGAGCTTCACCAGCGCGCTCACGCACACCGCGGCCTGCCCGGTCGTCCTCGTCGACCCCGACAGCGCACCCCGGCCACTGACCGCGGCCACCCTGGCGGAACTGCGTGCCGCCTCCGCCTGAGCGACCGGCCCGGATGCGTCACCCGCGCGTGCCGCCTCCGGCGCGCAAACCGGCCGGGCGACGAGCGGTGGGCCCGGTGCGGCGGGGCGGCCGGGCGGCCGGGCGGCCGGGCGGCCGGGGGCGCACGGCCCGCGTCATCCTCTGCTCCGGGTTCGCGCGGCCCGCGCCGGGTTCGCCGCTCGCCTCGGTCCACCGGCTGTGCGGCACGGGTCCGCAGGCCGCGCGGCACCCGCACCGCGACCCGGAGCCGGCGCGGCACCGGCGGGCGGCCGCTTTCCGGAAGACGCCGGCCGTCAGCCGACCTGCGCGGCGAACGCCTCGTACGCCCGCTCGTCGAAGAGGACGAACCTGACCTCCTCGACCGACGCCTCCGTGTCCCGCACGGTCCGGACCGCGACCCGGGCGGCGTCCTCCATCGGCCACCCGTACACACCGGCCGAGACGGCGGGGAACGCGACCGTGCGCGCGCCGAGTTCGTCGGCGACCCGCAGTGATTCGCGGTAGCAGGACGCCAGCAGGTGCGAGCGGTCCTCGGTGTCGCTGAAGACCGGGCCCACGGTGTGGATCACCCACCGCGCGTCCAGGTCGCCCGCGGTGGTCGCGACCGCCTTGCCGGTGGCCAGGCCCTTGCCGTAGTGCGAGGCACGGAGCCTTCGGCAGTCCGCCAGGATGGCGGGGCCCCCGCGGCGGTGGATGGCCCCGTCCACGCCCCCGCCGCCGAGCAGCGAGGAGTTCGCCGCGTTGACGATCGCGTCGACGCTCTGCCCGGTGATGTCGCCCCGGACCAGGGTGATGGCGGTCATGACGGCTCGGCCTCCTCGTTCGCGGTCCTCACCGCATTGTCCCCCGGACACCGCCGGGCCGCCGCCGTCCGTGCCGCCGGTCCGCGCCGGTGTCCGTACCGTGTCCGTGGTCAGGGCTGTCGCAGGCGGCGCCACACGGCCTTCGCCGCGTTGTGCCCCGACATGCCGTGCACGCCGGGGCCCGGCGGGGTGGCCGAGGAGCAGATGAACACGGCCGGGTGCGGGGTGCTGTACGGGGACGGGGACAGCCTGGGACGCAGCAGGAGCTGAAGTCCGGAGGCGGCGCCGCACGCGATGTCGCCGCCCACGTAGTTGGCGTTGCGCGCCACGAGTTCGCGCGGGCCGGCGGTCGCGCGGGCCAGCACGCGGTCGCGGAATCCGGGCGCGAACCGCTCCAGCTGGCGCTCGATCGCGTCCGTGAGGTCCCCCGTCCAGCCGTTGGGAACATGCCCGTACGCCCAGAAGACCTGCTTCCCCTCGGGTGCCCTGGAGGGGTCGACGACGCTGGGCTGCACGGTGATCAGGAAGGGGGCGTCCGGCGCCCGGCCCTCGCGCGAGACAGCGTGCAGAGCGGCACCGATCTCGGCGCGGCTCGCGCCCACCTGCACGGTCCCGGCGGTACGGGCCTCCTCGGCCGTCCAGGGCACGGGACCGTCCAGCGCGTAGTCGACCTTGAAGACGGCTGCCCCGTAGCGGTAGTTCTCGTAGTACCGGCCGAAGCCCGCGATCCGGGACAGCGCGGTGGGCGAGGTGTCGAAGACGTAGGCGCGCGCGGGCGGCAGGTCGTCGAGGCGCTTGACCTCGTAGTCGGTGTGGACACTGCCGCCGAGGTCCCGCAGGTAGGCGGTGAGCGCGTCGGAGATCGACTGGGAGCCGCCGCGCGCGACGGGCCAGCCCCGGGCGTGGGCGGCCAGCGCGAAGACCAGGCCGACGGCGCCGGTGCCGATGCCGTCCAGCGGGGCGATGACATGGGCGACGAGCCCGGCGAACAGGGCCTTGGCCCGCTCGTCGCGGAAGCGCCGCATCAGCCACGTGGAGGGTGGCAGTCCGGTGAGGCCGAACCGGGCCAGCGTGACCGGGTCGCGGGGCAGTGCGGTCGCGGGCAGGGACATGAAGTCGTGGGCCAGCGTGTCCCACTTGGGGAGGAAGGGGGCGACCAGCCGGCGGTAGGTGCCGGCGTCGCGCGGTCCGAACGAGGCGGCCGTCTCGGCGACGGAGCGCGCGAGCACCGCGGCCGTGCCGTCCGGGAACGGGTGGGCCATGGGCAGTTCGGCGTGCAGCCACTCCAGGCCGTAGCGCTCCAGGGGCATCGCACGGAAGGCGGGCGAGTTGATGCCGAGCGGATGGGCGGCCGCGCAGGGGTCGTGCCGGAATCCGGGCAGGGTCAGCTCTTCGGTACGGGCGCCGCCACCCACCGTGTCCCGCGCCTCGAAGACGGCCACCGAGAAGCCCCGGCGGGCCAGCTCCACGGCAGCTGTCAGTCCGTTCGGCCCCGCACCCACGACGACGGCATCGAGCATCGACGGCACCTCGGACTCCTTTGTCGCCGACGGCCACTGGCCACCAGGATATGCCGGAGGGCCGACGAGCCCGGCGGCGCGGGGTGGGAATCCGCGAGCCGCGGGGGCCGCGCACCGCCGCGGCCCACCGGACCACGCGTGGTCGCGCCCGCGAGCCTCGCGGAGGCGGAGGCCGCGGACCGCGTGAGGGCGAAGGTCACGCACCACGCGGGGAGAGGGACACGCGGCGCGAAGGCCGCGGACCAGCCGCGGACCAGCCGCGGACCGGTCACGCACCGGTCGCGGCGCGGTCACGTTCCGTACGGGGCGTGTCCGGGCCCCGGCCGGGGCCGGGCAGGCGGCCGTCGTCGGCGGCGGGCCCGGTCCCCGGCCGGCGGTGGCTCACACGGTGTGGACGGCTCCGGCGTAGCGCTGGGCGAACCGGGTGCCGGTGCCCGCGGTGACGGTGAAGTCGTACCGCCCCGCGTCGGTGCGCCACGACACGCGGGTGCGGTCGCCCGCCCCGACCCATTCGGTCCGCTCCTCGCCGGCGAAGTCGTTCGGCGTGATCGTGAACGCCACCTCGGTGCCGCCGGTGTTGCGCAGTTCCAGCTCCACCGACGCGTTCTCCGGGCGCCCGGACTGCCGCAGGGCCGCCGTCACCGAAGGCACCGCCACGTCGTCCTGGCCGGTGCGGACGACGGTGCCGGAGAAGCGGCGGACGAAACCGTCGGCGCCGTACACGGAGAAGTCGTAGCGGCCGTCGGTGCCGGCGGCGTCCCACACATAGGTGCGGGACGAGCGCGCCGGGACCGTGAAGGGCGTGCCGGTGAAGGGCAGCGCGGTGTTCGGCAGGACGGTGAAGTGGTAACCGACGCTGCCGTCGTTGGTGAGGGTGCAGGTGACCTTGCCGGTGGTCCGGTCGACCTTCACGTCGGCCCACGGGCGGTACGGCAGGGCGCGGTGCGGCCTGTGGCCCTCCTCCTGCGCGGGCATCGACTGCTGGTCGGGCACCTTGACCGGCGGCAGGGAGCTGCCCGCGTCCGCCTTGGCCATCAGGGCGACGGTGTCGGGCAGTCCGGGGATGCTGTAGTCGGGCTTGCTGAAGTCGAAGCAGCTGGTGAGGTCGCCGCAGACGGTGCGCCGCCAGTCGGAGATGTTGGGCTCCCGCACACCGGTGACGCGCTCCAGGAAGCGGACCACCGAGGTGTGGTCGAACACCTGGGAGTTGACCCAGCCGCCGCGCGACCACGGCGAGACGACCCACAGCGGCACCCGGCTGCCGAGGCCGATGGGCTTGCCGCCCGCGAACTCGTCCTTGGTGCCGGGCTCGGGGAACGGCGGGATGACGTGGTCGAAGTAGCCGTCGTTCTCGTCGTACATGACCAGGAAGGCGGTGTGCTTCCACACGTCGGGGTTGGAGAACAGTGACTGGAGCGCGGTGTCGACCCAGTGGGCGCCGTAGTCGGGGCTGGCGTTCGGGTGCTCGCAGAACAGGTAGGGCGCCACCAGCCAGGAGACCGTGGGCAGAGTGCCGTCCTTGCAGTGCTTGTCGAACGCCGTGAGGTCCCACTTCGTCATCGCGTTGACGTAACGCGGGTCGTCCTTGGGGAACTCGTGGAACTGCTTGAAGTACGACAGAGCGTTGTCGTCGTAGTCGCCGTAACGGTCGTCGGAGCCATCGGGGTTGTGGTAGACGCGCCAGGTGACGCCGGCCTGCTCCAGGCGTTCGGCGTACGTCGTCCAGTCGGCCACCGGGTTGTCCGTGACCGGCGTGTTGTCGGTCCACGGGCCGGTGGTGCCGTCCACGCCGGGGCCCGCGGTGCCGGTCCACAGGTAGAGGCGGTTGGGGTCGGTGGGGCCGTTCAGCGAGCAGAAGTAGCCGTCGCAGAGTGTGAAGGCGTCGGCCAGCGCGTACTGGTAGGGGATGTCCGCCCGCGTGAAGTAGCCCATGGTCCGTTCGCCCTTGGCGGAGACCCACTTGTTCATGGCGCCTGCGTTGACGGCCGAGTGGCCGGTGTCCCAGTCGTGCGCGAGACCGCCCGCGTTCTGCGCGTTGTACTTCGTGGTGTCCATGCGGAAGGGCAGGAGGTGGCCCTCCTCGCGGCTCACGGCGGGCTGGCGGAACACCGGGTCGCCGCCGGGGAGGACGGTGGCCTGGCGGTCGCCGAAGCCCCGTACCCCGCTCAGGGTGCCGAAGTAGTGGTCGAAGCTGCGGTTCTCCTGCATCAGGATGACGACGTGCCTGACGTCCTCGATGCTGCCGTGGCCGGTGCCCCGGCCCGCGGCCTCCGCGGTGCCGGGGAGTCCGGCGGCTATCGCGGCTCCGGCCGCGGTGGTGCCGATGAAGGTGCGGCGGCTGATCTCGGTCATGGGAGGAAGGTCCTTCGGATCGTTCGCGGTCAGCCGCGGGCGGGCAGGGAGAAGGTGACGACGACGGCGGCGTGGTCGGAGGGCCAGCCGTTGGCGGCGGCGTCCGGCACCGGCCGGGGCCAGCCGGTGAACAGGGTGTGTGCCTCGAGGACCTTGAGCCGCCCCGCGTACTGGATCTGGTCGATCCGGTCCTGCGGTTCCGCCCCGTCACCGCCCTCGCGGCGCGGCCTGACGGGGGACCAGGTGATGCCGGGTGCCTTCTCCGGGCTGGTGTGGGCGTCGCGGTAGGCGTCGACGAGGCCCGCCTTCTCCAGCGCCTCGGTGACGGGCCAGCGGACCCGGCCCGCTCCCCCGTGCGCGGACGCGGTCCGGCTCGTCCAGTCGTGGTGGGACGGCGAGGCGAGTCCGGCCGCCAGCACGACGGGGGTGTGGGAGGCGAGTTCCGGCCGCAGGGCGGCCACCAGCGCCTGCGCCTGCCGGTAGCGGACCGTCTCCTTCTCCGCCGCCTCGACCTGTGCGGGCGTCCGGCCCGCCGACAGCGCGTACGGCCCGTAGTCGGCTTCGTCCAGCTGCGCCGTCCACAGGCGTACCGTGCGGTCGCCGGGCAGGTGCAGCGTCGCCGCCGCGGCCGGGAGCGCCGCGGTCGGGGCGACGACGTCAGTGAGCGGGTAGCGGCTCACAATGCCGAGGCCGCCGGCCTGGTACACGTGGCGGCCGAGCGCCCCGGCGAGGTCCTCGGCCGCCTTGTCACCGCATTCCTGGAGCGCCACGACGTCCAGGCCCTGAGTGAGGACCAGCCGCAACTGCTTCTCCAGGAAGCCGTCGACGTGGGTGCCGGCGTCCCAGAGGTTCAGCGTGGCCACCTTCAGGCGGAGCCGCTCCCGGGAGGTGCGCACGGGCACCTGGACGGTGACGGTGTCGCCGCCGACGGCGCTGTCGGTGACGGCGGCCACCACTCGGCCGGGTCTGCGGGGCGCGGTGCGCGGGGCCCGGCCGCTGACCGTGCCGTCCGCGGCGACCGACAGCCAGGAGTCGCCGCCGACCCGCTTGAAGGTCGCGCTTCCCGCGGCGTTGCCCTCGGGCCTGATCCACAGGCCGCCCAGCTTCACCGCGAAGTCCTTGCCCGCGGTCTGCGGCTCGGTGGTGACGGCGTCCACGACCGCGTGCGGGCGCGGGATCACGGGGCGCACGGCGAAGCTGAACGCGGCGGTCTCGGCGAGGATGCCGTAGCCGTCCTTGGCCAGCAGATAGGCGGTGTACGGGCCGCCGCTCAGGCCGGAGGTGTCGAGGGTGATGTCACCGGTGGCGGCCGGGGTGTACTCCCAGGCGAGGGAGGAGCCTTGACCCGGCTGCCGGTCGCCGTCGTACACCCCGATCCAGTTCTTCGGGTCGGGTGTGTCCGTCGTCCAGTGGAAGGAGACCTTGTCGCCCTCGTGCGGGGCGGGCGTCGTCAGCTTGACGGAGTTGCCGACGGGGGCGCCCGTGAAGCTGAACGGCTCCGTCCTGGCGAGGACGCCGTAGCCGTCCTTGGCCAGCAGATACACGATGTACGGCCCACCGCTCAGGCCGGAGGTGTCGAGGGTGGTCTGCCCGGACGCGCCGGGCACGTATGCCCAGACGAGCGAGCTGCTGCCGCTGGCGGGCAGCCGGTCGGCGGGGTAGACGCCGATCCAGTTCTTGGGGTCGGGGGCGTCCGTCGCCCAGGTGAAGGCCAGTTCGGTGCCGCGCGGCGGGGGCGTCGGGGAGCCGATCGCGATGCTGCTCCCGGACGCGGCGGCCTGTGAGAGGGATGACACGGTGTTGGGTCCTCTCCGCCCCGGATACCGCCGCGGCGACACCCAGGGGAGCAAAGTTGTCTAGATAACTTCGCTCCATAGCAAGCCGTCCCTCGGCGACGGCCCCGTGAACGAGAGATTGCCTCCGCCTGGGAGGAAGACGGAACTCTGGGGTTTCCCCGCGCGGGCCGAAAGGCCTGGATCCGGCCAACAGTGGCCTCTGACCTGCACATTCCGGTACTTACGACCCCCTGTGCAACCCGCGGAGGCCGCCGGGTCCACATTCCTTCACCCCACCGTCCGAAGGGATACGGCACGTCGCACCCTTCGCCGGGACGCACCTCCGCTGTGCACAGCCAAGGGTCGAGCGACCACACGTGCGGAGGGGGCGCGCGGGCTCCGGCCGGTGTTCTCGACGGCCCTGAGGACGACGTCCTGCGGCGCCTCGCACTCGACGGCGTACGTGGCGCCGTCGGCGGTGGTGAACCCCCGAACCGGCGCGACCGCGCGAGGTCGCCAACTGCCGGACGCGCTCGTCCGGATGAACGTCGTCGCCTTGGTCGGCGTCGGCGTCGGCGCCCCTCCCCGTCAGGCTCCGGCGGCCAGCAGCCCCCGCACCCGGCGGGCCGTCGCCTCGTCCCGGGCCGCCGTGAACGGCAGCGCGTTGCCGCCGGTGACGCGGAACGGCTCACCCGTCAGCGTCAGATGGGTACCGCCCGCCTCCTCGACCAGCAGCAGACCCGCCGCGTGGTCCCAGGCCGCCTCCCAGGAGAAGGCCGTCGCGTCCAGCTCGCCGCGGGCGACGGCCAGGTACTCCAGGCCGGCCGAGCCGCACGGGCGGGGCCGGACGCCCTCGGTGTTCAGGCCGAGGAGGGCTCGCTTCTGCTCGTCCGTCGTGTAGTCGGGGTGCGAGGTGGCTATCTCCAGGTCGCGGCCGGGCGCGGGTGAGCCGGAGCGCAGCGGCTGTCCGTCGAGGTGGGCGCCCCGGCCGCGGAGGGCGACGGCGAGCTGGCCGCGGGCCGGTGCGTAGGTCCAGGACGCGTGGACTACGCCGCCCAGCGTGAGGGCGACGAGCGTGCAGAAACCGGACTCGCCGCGGACGAACTGGCGGGTGCCGTCGACCGGGTCGACGATCCAGACCGGGGCCGCGCCCTGGATCGCGTCGTACGTCGCCGGGTCGGCGTGGACCGCCTCCTCGCCGACCACGACCGAGCCGGGCAGCAGCTTGGGGAGCGTGTCGGTGAGGTACTCCTCGGCCTTGCGGTCGGCGTCCGTGACGAGGTCGTGCGGGCCGCTCTTCTGGTCGATCTCGTGCGCGGCGAGCTGCCTGAAGCGGGGCATGATCTCGGCGGCGGCCGCGTGACGGACCGCTTCTTCGACATCGGCTGTGCGGTGGGCGAGAAACTCGTCGATGGTTTCGGTATGTCCGATCATGGCTCCATGACAGCACGCGTCACTGACAATCCCTGCCCGTCCGGTGCACTTCAGGTGGATTCGGGGTGAATTCCCGGGGCGCCGGGCCGGGACCGGGAGGTTCGGACCGGCGCCCCGGGCCCCCGGCTCAGCGTCCGACCGCGTACCCCTGCATCCCCCGCGGATTCGCCGCGGCGGACAGCACCCCGGTGCGGGGGTCCCGGGCGACCGCGCACAGCCGGCCTTCCGACCATGCGTCGGATACCTGCACGTCGTGGCCGCGGCGGCGCAGCTCCGTGACGACGGCGGGGTCGGTGCGGGACTCGACGGTGAGGCTGCCGGGGCGCATGCCGCGCGGGTAGAAGGACCCGGGGAAGCTGTCGTTGTGCCAGTTCGGCGCGTCGATCGCGCCCTGGAGGTCGAGCCCGCCGCGTACTTCGGCGCGCAGCGCGACGGCCAGGAAGAAGTGGGTCTGCCACTGGTCCTGCTGGTCGCCGCCCGGAGTGCCGAACGCCATGACCGGCACCCCGTCGCGCAACGCCAGCGAAGGCGTCAGGGTGGTGCGCGGACGACGGCCGGGCGTCAGGGAGTTGGGCAGTCCCTCCTCCAGCCAGGCCATCTGGAGCCGGGTGCCGAGCGGGAAGCCCAGTTCGGGGACGACCGGGTTCGACTGGAGCCAGCCCCCGCTGGGGGTGGCCGCGACCATGTTGCCCCAGCGGTCCACGACGTCGAGGTGGCAGGTGTCGCCGCGGGTGGAGCCGTCCGGTGCCACCTCGGGTTCGGCGGGCGCCCGTGCCACGGTGGGTTCGCCCGCGCCGGGTACGGCCAGCGCGTCGAAGCCGGCCTCCCCGGAGGCCACCCGCCGGGCGTGGTGGCTCATCCTCGGGGTGCGTCCGCCGGGGGCGCCGGGGCGCAGCTCGTACGAGGCCTCGTCGCCGATGAGGGCGCGGCGTGCCGTGTTGTACGCGTCCGACAGCAGCGCGTCGAGCGGCACCTCGGCCGCGTCCCCGTACCAGGCCTCCCGGTCGGCCATGGCCAGTTTGCAGCCCTCGACGAGCAGGTGGACGTAGTCGGCGGAGCCGTGCGGCGGCAGTTCCGGCGGGAGCAGGGCGAGCTGCTGCAGGAGGACCGGGCCCTGGCTCCAGGGGCCCGCCTTGCACAGGGTCCAGCCGCGCCAGTCGTACGTCGCCGGTGTCTCGTACGTCGCGGACCAGGAGGCGAGGTCGGTGGCCGTCAGGGTACCGGCGTGGCGCTCACCGCTGGTGTCCATGGTGGGCCGTCCGGCCTGGCGCACCAGGGCCTCGGCGATGAATCCGGTGCGCCAGACCTCCCGCGCCGCCTCGATCTCGGCCTCCCGGCCCTCCGCTGCGGACACTTCGGCGAGCAGCCGCCTCCAGGTGGCGGCGAGCGCGGGATTGCGGAAGAGCTCACCGGGTCGCGGTGCCGTCCCGCCCGGCAGGTACACCTCCGCGGACGAGGTCCACTCCGTCTCGAACAGCTCACGGACGGCCTCCACGGTCTCACCGACACGCTCCACGGGCGCGTGCCCGTCCTCGGCGTATCCGATGGCGTACTTCAGGACGTCGGCGAGGGACTTCGTGCCGTGGTCGCGCAGGAGCAGCATCCAGGCGTCGAAGGCGCCGGGGACGGCCGCGGCGAGCGGGCCGGTGCCGGGTACGAGATCCAGACCGAGCCCCCTGTAGTGCGCGATCGTCGCCCCGGCGGGCGCCCCGCCCTGCCCGCACAGCACCCGTACGGCGCCGCCCGCCGGGGCGAGGATGATCGGGACCTCTCCCGCGGGTCCGTTGAGGTGGGGCTCGACGACGTGCAGGACGAAGCCCGCGGCGACGGCGGCGTCGAACGCGTTGCCGCCGTCCTCCAGGACCGCCATGGCGGACTGCGAGGCGAGCCAGTGGGTGGAGGACACCATGCCGAAGGTGCCCTGGAGGGTCGGTCGGGTCGTGAACATGCTGTGTCACCTCGCTGTGCGGAGCGATCAACCTCGGGCCCGACTATGGCACTCGCGATCCCCCGGAGGGCAGGGCGCCCCGTCCCCTGGAGGGGCCGCGGACCGCGCGCTTCCCGACCGGAATCAATCGCCGCAGGTCGGCGTTGGTGCCGGTGGAACGAACGGAGGCGGAGCGGTGCACGGTGAGTACAAGATCCCCGGCGGCAAGCTCGTCGTGGTGGACCTGGACGTCGAGGACGGGGTGCTGCGCCACGCGCGCGTGGCGGGCGATTTCTTCCTCGAACCGGACGAGGCGCTGGACGCCGTGAACGACGCGCTGGAGGGCGCCCCCGCCGACACGGACGCGGCGGGCCTGGCGGCCCGTGTCGACGCCGCGCTGCCGGCGGGCACGGTCATGTACGGCCTGACCTCGGAGGGCATCGGGATCGCGGTGCGCAGGGCGCTCGCGCACGCCACCGACTGGACGGACTACGACTGGCAGCTGATCCACGAGGGGCCGCAGTCCCCCGCGCTGCACATGGCGCTGGACGAGGTGCTGACCGCGGAGGTCGCCGCCGGCCGTCGCCCGCCGACGCTGCGCGTGTGGGAGTGGGGAGCCCCGTCCGTGATCATCGGCAGTTTCCAGTCGCTGCGCAACGAGGTCGACGCCGAGGGCGCCGCACGGCACGGCATCGAGGTGGTGCGCCGGATCTCCGGCGGCGGCGCGATGTTCGTGGAACCGGGCAACACCATCACCTATTCGCTCTCGGTCCCGGAGGCGCTCGTCCAGGGCCTGTCGTTCCAGGACAGCTACGCCTATCTCGACGACTGGGTGCTCGGTGCGCTCGCGGACATGGGGATCAGGGCCTGGTACCAGCCCCTGAACGACATCGCGACGGAGCAGGGGAAGATCGCGGGAGCCGCCCAGAAGCGGGTGGTGGGTCCGGGCGGCGGTGCCGGTGCCGTGCTCCACCACGTGACCATGTCGTACGACATCGACGCCGACAAGATGCTCGAAGTGCTGCGCATCGGCCGGGAGAAGCTCTCCGACAAGGGCATCAGGAGCGCGAAGAAGCGGGTCGATCCGCTGCGCCGGCAGACCGGGCTCGCGCGCGAGGAGGTCATCGGGCGGATGATCGACTCCTTCCGCGGCCGCTACGGGCTCACGGACGGCGGGGTGACACCCGCGGAGCTGGCCCGCGCCGAGGAGTTGGCACGCTCGAAGTTCGGGTCGGCCGAGTGGACGGCGCGGGTCCCGTAAGGCCTGCCGTTCGGATCATGTGGCGGGACGCGGGGCAGCCGACAAGCCACCGCGCCCGGGTGCCGTCAGGACGGGCGGCGGTCAGGAAGGCCGGCCGTCAGGACGGCGAGGGGGCCCACGCCGTCGTGCCGAGCGTGTTCTCGGGTCCGATGTCGAGTGTCTCCGGTGGCCGCACGTCCACGGCGGCGCGTCCCTTCTGCGGGACGACCCGGAGGTACGTGCCGTTCTCGGCCGCCATCCGCCAGTACAGGGCCGCCCGCGCGCTCCCGCCCGGGGTCAGGGTGAACGGCTCGGCCCCCGGGTCCTCGGGGGCCATGGGGACCTTGTCGGTGCCCTGGACGGTTCGCACGCCGGTGAGCGGGGCGCCCTTCTCGTCGAGGACGCGGACGGAGGGGTAGCCGTTCATCCGGTACGGCCGCCCGGAACAGTTGGTGAGGGTGAGGCTCATCGCCCGCAGTCCCATGGCCCCGTCGACACGGCCGGCGTCGACGCGGACACCGGACGGCGGGCAGTCGCCGGCCGGCGGGACCGCGACGGCGGGCGAGGGGCCGGGCGCGGGCCGGTGGTCCGGCTCGGTGAAGAAGCCGCAACCGCTCACGGCGAGCGCCAGCGCGCCGGCGAGGACGGCGCTGCGGAGGGGTCTCGGACACGACGGTCTCGGGCACGGCACGGTCATTCGCCGATCTTCGCACGCCGCCACTGAGTGCCGCCTCTGGCCGTCACCAGTCCCGACTCGTAGGCGAACACGACCAGTTGGGCCCGGTCGCGGGCGCCCAGTTTGGTCATGGCGCGGCTGATGTGCGTCTTGGCCGTGAACGGGCTGATGACCATGTGCGCGGCGATCTCCTCGTTGGTGAGGCCGCGCGCGGCGAGCGCGGTGACCTCGCGTTCGCGGCGGGTGAGGCACTCCAGGCCCGGCGCGGTGGCCCGGTCCGGGGGCCGGGCCACGAACTCGCCGATCAGCGTGCGGGTCACGGACGGGGACAGCAGCGCCTCTCCGCGCGCGACGACCTCGATGGCCTGGAGAAGGTCGGCGGGCTCGGTGTCCTTGAGCAGGAAACCGCTCGCCCCGGCCCGCAGCGCCTCGAAGACGTACTCGTCCAGACCGTAGTTGGTGAGGATGAGGACGCGCACGGCGGACAGCCACGGGTCCGCGGCGATCCGCCGGGTCGCCTCGATGCCCGACATCACCGGCATCTGTACGTCGACGAGGGCGACGTCCGGCCGCTGGGCCCGCACCAGCGCGAGCCCCTGCTGCCCGTCGGCGGCCTCGCCCACCACCTCGATGTCGTCCTCGGCGTCCAGCAGGGCACGGAATCCGGCGCGCATCAGTGCCTGGTCGTCGACGAGCGCGACCCTGATCACGACACGTCCTCCGGTACTCCCAGGGGCAGTTGGGCATGGACGGAGAAGCCACCCCCGACGCGCGGGGCGGCACGCAGGGTGCCGCCGAGAGCCGTGACGCGTTCCCGCATCCCGGTGAGGCCGATGCCGGGCGTGGGCGGGCGGGACGGGTCGGCGCCGCCGTCGTCGTCCACGGAGATCGCCAGCTCGGCCGCCGAGTAGTCGAGCCGGACGGTCACCTCGGCCGGGCCCGCGTGGCGGGCGGCGTTGGTCAGCGCCTCCTGGACGATGCGGTAGGCGGCGCGGTCCACCGTCGCCGTCAGCGGCCGCTCGTCGCCGCTGACC
Source organism: Streptomyces sp. RPA4-2 (assembly GCF_012273515.2). Lineage (NCBI taxonomy): Bacteria > Bacillati > Actinomycetota > Actinomycetes > Kitasatosporales > Streptomycetaceae > Streptomyces > Streptomyces sp. RPA4-2. The sequence continues at coordinate 7,159,141 of NZ_CP050975.2, read as the reverse complement.
GACAGCTCGACGGCGAGCCCGGCGGCGCGGGCCCGCTCCACGAGCAGCGCGGGGGTGCCGGTCGGCTCGTCGGTGCGCAACACCTCGAGCGTGGCGCGCAGTTCGCGCATCGCCTCGCCGCCCGCCGCCTGGATGGCGAGGAGCGCGGGCGGTACCTCCTCGCCGCGTTTGCGGGCGAGGTGGACGGCGACACCGGCCTGGAGCTTGACGATCGAGATGCTGTGGGTGAGCGAGTCGTGCAACTCGCGGGCGATCCGCAGCCGTTCCTCGCCGGCCCGGCGCAGGGCGGCTTCTTCCCGGGTGCGTTCCGCCTCCAGCGCGCGCTGTTCGGTCTGTCGCAGATACGCCTGCCAGTTGCGGTCGGCGAGGCCCGTCACCAGGGCGCACAGGAACCAGCCCGCCAGCAGCAGGGTTCGCTCGACGATCTCCTGCCGGGTGGGGCCCGTCGCGACGAAACCGGCCAGGAACGCGGCACTCGCGAGGGCGGCCACGCCCCGGTGGCCGGCGCGCGCGGCCGTGTGGACGGCGCCCAGGACGGGCAGGGCGGCGAGGGGCCCGGGGTGTGCGTGCAGAACGTACGCCGTCGTGGTGACCGTACTGACGGCGAGGACCTCGCGCGGTGCGCGGCGGTAGGCCGCGAGGGCCAGGGAGGCGAGGGCCATCAGGACGTAGTCGGCGGGGGCGGTGCCGTCGTCGAAGGCGGCCGCGGTCATGACGAGGGCGCCGACGACGATCGCGAGGGCGGTGTCGGCGAGCTGTCGGCGGGCGGCCCGGTCCAGCGTCATGTCCCGCACGATAGACGGCTGTTCGGCCGGTCGCGTCAGACCTGTGGAGGGGGCGCGGCCTACTCCCGGCGGAGTAGGCCGGGCCGCGCCCGGACCGGGTGGGGTAGCCCGGAGTGCCTTCGGCCGTACGACGCCCGCGCACCCCCCTGTGGACCAGTGTTGCCGTGTCGGTGGCCGTCGGCGCCGCATCACCCGCCAGGAGGAACCCCGTGCCCAGTCCCTTCCGCCACACCACTCCACCGGAGCCCGCGTCCGCCGCCGGACCCGTGCGCGCCGTCTACACCCAGCTCGCCAGGGACTTCGGCATCACGCGGGCGCCCACCTTCGTCGTGCTGTCCTCCGTGCCCGAAATCATGGCCTCCGCCTGGGCGTTGATGCGTGAGTCGCTGATCGCGGGCGACGGCGGCAGGACCGGGAAGGAACTCGCGGCGCTCGGAGTGTCCGAGGCCAACAGGTGTCCGTTCTGCGTGGACGCGCACAAAATGCTGCTGCACGCGACCGGCGACCACGCGCTCGCGGAGAGGGTGGCCCGTGGTGAGCAGCCCGCCGACGAGGACCAGGCGCGGGTGCTGGCGTGGGGCAGGGCGACCCGGATCCCCGGGGCTCCGGAGCTGACCCCGTACCCCTTCCCCGCCGCGCACGCACCCGCGTACATCGGCACCGCCCTCGCCTTCCACTTCATCAACCGTGTGGTGTCGGCGCTGCTGACCGAGCGGTTGCTGCCGGGCAACGTCCAGCGGTTCCGGGCCGTACGGAGCCTGGGCGGGCGGTCCCTGTCCAGGACGGTGCGCCGTCACCCCGCTCCCGGTGCCGGTCTGACCCTCCTCGACGGTGCCGGTCTGGCCCTCCTCGACCACGCGGGTCCCGGGCCTGACTGGGCGCGCGCGACCACGGTCGGGCCCGCCTACGCCGCACTGCGTGCCGCCGCCGGCGAGGGCGAGCGACTTCTCGACGCCGACGACCGGATCCTCGTACGGGAGACGCTCGGCGCCTGGGACGGCGCGCATCCGCCGCTCGCGTGGGACGGGCTTCCGGGCCGTGACCGCCCCGGGGCCCGCCTGGCACTCCTGGCGGCGCTCGCCCCCTACCGGATCACGGAGGAGGACGTGGCGGCCTGGCGCACCCCCGACCGTACCGACGCCGCTCTGGTGCGCCTCGTCGCGTACGGCGCGTTCGCCGCCGTCGACCGGATCGAGAGCGCGCTGCCCGTGCGCACGGCGAAGGAGGCCTCATGACGCGGATCGCCAACTCCGTTCAGGCGCAGGTGTGGAACGGTCCTCTCGGCGGCCACTGGGCCACCCACCACGCCCGCTACGACGCCCTCGTGTCGGGTCTCGACGACGCGCTCTTCGCGGGTGCCGCGATCGCCGCGGGCGACCGTGTCCTGGACGTCGGCTGTGGGGCCGGCGCGACGACCAGGACCGCGGGCCGGCTGGCCGCGCACGGACACGCGGTCGGTGTCGACATCTCGGCGCCCCTGCTGGACCGGGCGCGGGCGGCCACCGCCGCGGCGGGGGTCACGAACGTCGCGTACGAACTCGGTGACGCCCAGACCCACCGCTTCCCGGCCGCCGGATACGACGTGGTGATCAGCCGGGGCGGGGTGATGTTCTTCGCCGACCACGCGGCCGCGTTCCGGAACCTGGGACGGGCGCTGCGGCCGGGAGGGCGTCTCGCGTTCGTCTGTCCGCAGCCCGCCGGCCCGCATCTGGAGGAGTCGCGCGCCCTGAGTCTCTTCGCGAAGCTCCTCGACGCGCCGGACGCCCACACCGTGGCGGCGCAGACCGCGATGGCCTCGCTGTCCGACCCGGCTCGGATCCGTGAGGTGCTGGCGGGCTGGGAGAAGGTGAGTGTGACGTCGGTCGGCACGGAGGCGGTGTGGGGGCGGGACGCGGCCGACGCCGTCGGCTTCATCCTCTCGCGTACGCCCGGACGGGTCGTCGACCCGGTCACCCGCGAAGCCCTGGAGGACACTTTGCGCCCTTATACGACGGATCGTGGCGTGCGGCTGCGGGCGGCGGTGTGGCTGGTGACGGCGGAGTGGAGCCCTGGCGTCCGGCCGTGAACCACAGTCACCGCACAGGCACGGAGCGAGTTCGCCCTTCCGCCCCACAGAGAGTCATGTGACACTGTCGTCCCGTCCGCAGTGCGGACTCCTCCGCACCGTCCCCCACGAGAAGTGCGTCGTGCGTTCACTTCCTCTGCCGCTCGCCCTCACCGCGCGCCTGCTGCCGGTCGCCGTGCTCGCCTGCACGGGCTGGGTCATGTCGTCCGGTTCGTCTCCGGCGCCCGCGACTCCGACCGGACCCGAGCACAATTCGGCCCAGGACTCGCAGAGTCCCACCCAGCCCTCGACGACGGCGGCCGTGAAGACGTACACGGCCGCGCCCGCGCCGTGCACCAGCGTCACGACGAAGACGATCACGTCCCTGGTCCCCGGCACCAAGACGGCCGGCCAGGAGATCGCCTCGACCGACAAGTCCGTACGGCGCACCTGCTCCTGGAACGCGCTCAAGGGGTTCGACTACCGCTGGCTCGACGTGTCCTACGAGATCATGAGCTCGGACGCGGCGGCCCAGAAGTCGTACCAGGAGCGCGTGACGAAGAAGAGCGGCGGGGGCGCGGTGCCCGGCCTCGGCGACGGGGGCTACTCCGTCGTGAACCTCACCACCGAGGACAAGCAGCAGACCCGCGAGGGTGTGGTGATCGCCCGCGTGTCCAACGCGCTGGTGGCCGTCACCTACAACGGAAGCGACTTCGAGACGAAGAAGGCGCCCGGCACCGACGAGATCAACAAGGGCGCCATCAAGGCCGCCAAGGAAGTGGTGGCCACGCTGGAGAACGGCCGCAAGAGCTGACCGTCCTCCCTCGCGCGGTCGTGCGTCAGGCGTCGGCCTCCGGCCGGCCCCTCAGCAGCATCAGGCCCGTGTAGAGCACCAGCGACGTGCCCAGGCCCACCGCCCAGCCGTAGTCGGCGAGCGACGACAGCGCCGGGATGGGCCGCCCGTCGATCAGCGGGTGGAAGTCGGCGCCGCCGACGGCCAGGACACCGCCGGTGACGAAGGCGACGACGGCCCGCCAGTTCCAGCCGCCGTCGTACCAGTAACGTCCGCCGGCGCGGTACAGGTCGGCGAGGTCGAGCCTGGTGCGGCGCAGGATCCAGTAGTCGGCGATGAGGATGCCGGCGACCGTGCCGAGCAGACCGCCGACCAGACCGAGCCAGGTGAAGATGTAGCCCTGCGGGTCGGAGTACAGCTTCCAGGGGAAGATCAGCACACCGAGGACGCAGGTGGTCATGGCGCCGGCCCGGAAACTGATCCTCCTGGGTGCGATGTTGGAGAAGTCGAAGGCCGGGGAGACCAGGTTGGCCGCGATGTTCACGGACAGGGTCGCGACCAGCACGGTGACCAGCGCGAAGACGATGCCGGCGACGTTGTCCGTCTTTGCGGCCAGCTTGACCGGGTCCCAGATCGCCTCGCCGTACACGGCCTGCGATCCCGAGGTGACCATGACGGACAGGAAGGCGAAGAGCGTCATCGTGGTGGGCAGGCCGAGCGCCTGGCCCCAGGTCTGCGCCTTCTGGCTCTTGCCGTAGCGGGTGAAGTCGGGGATGTTCAGGGACAGGGTGGACCAGAAGCCGATCATGCCCATGAGCGAGGGCCAGAACAGCTTCCAGAAGCCGTCGCCCCAGCCGAGCTTGGAGGGTTGGTCGAGCAACGGGCCGAAGCCGCCCGCCTTGCTGCTCATCCACCACAGCATGACGCCGGCGCCGACGAGCACGAAGGGCGCCGCCCAGTTCTCGAAGCGGCGGATCGTCTCCATGCCCCGGTAGATGATCGCGACCTGCAGCACCCAGAAGATCACGAAGGACAGCCACATCGTCCACGCGTAGCCGCCGATGTGCGAGGCGTTCGCCCAGCTGTCCCCGAAGAGCTTCCCGGCGAGGAAGTAGATCGCCTCGCCGCCGATCCAGGTCTGGATACCGAACCATCCGCAGGCCACCAACGCCCGTACGACGGCGGGGAGGTTGGCGCCGCGGACCCCGAAGGAGGCGCGGGCGAAGACCGGGAAGGGGATGCCGTACTTGGGCCCCGCGTGCCCGGTGAGCAGCATCGGGACCAGCACGATCAGGTTGGCCAGCGCGATGGTGAACACGGCTTGCTTCCAGTCCATGCCCACGGCGATCAGACCGGAGGCCAGGGTCCAGGAGGCGGTGTTGTGGGCCATGCCGACCCAGAGCGCCGAGAAGTTGTACGTGGTCCAGGTCCGCTTGGCGACCGGGACCGGCAGCAGGTCCTCGTTGGCGTAGGGACCGCTGGGCGCCGGAGTGTCGGGGGCGATCTCCACCCGGCCGTCGGCGAGTGTGACCTGGGCGGTTGGCGGGCTGTCGGTGGGGACGGTCTCGGGCATGGGCAGGCCAATCAAGTGAGGAGTGACGGAAAGGCCGTGCGGGTGGCGCATGGGGGGTGCGCGGAGAGAGCGCCCTGGCCCCCTTCCCGGGACGGCGGGAAGGGGAGTACTAGGGCGTGTTGCGAAAGTCCCGTCGTCCGCCCGGAGGGCGGGCCTCGCGGCGTCTGGTGCGTGCTCTCGGTGGGCCGGGCGGAAGCCCGCGTACTGGACGTACTCGGGTTTTCGCCCGGTGCGGCGAGAGTGCGTGCCAGGCGTCGCGAGGCAGGCGGGACTTTCGCAACACGCCCTAGGGGCGGTGCGGGCCGGGCGAGAGGCGGGTGGCCTCAACGGCTCACTTTCCAGCAGTCGTTCAGATGGTCATCGGCCGTTGACGGCCGGGATGACCTTCGACCCGTAGGCGTCGATGGTGGCCTCCTGCGCGTCGTGCATGTCGTACAGGGCGAACTGGTCGACGCCCAGCTCGCGCAGCGCGTTCAGCTTCTCGACGTGCTGCTCGGCGGTGCCGATCAGGCAGAACCGGTCGACGATCTCGTCGGGGACGAAGGTGGTGTCGGGGTTGTCGCTGCGTCCGTGGTGGGAGTAGTCGTACCCCTCGCGGGCCTTGATGTAGTCGGTGAGTTCCTCGGGCACGGCGGCGGAGTGCTCGCCGTATTTGGAGACGAGGTCGGCGACGTGGTTGCCGACCATGCCGCCGAACCAGCGGCACTGCTCACGGGCGTGGGCGATCGCCTCCGGCGAGTCGTCCTCGGTGACGTAGGCGGGCGCGGCCACACAGATCGTGACCTCGGACGGGTCCCGGCCCGCCGCTGCCGCCGCGGTCTTCACCGCCTTGACCATGTACTCGGTCAGATAGAGGTCGGCGAGCTGGAGGATGAAACCGTCGGCCTCCTCACCGGTCATCTTCAGTGCCTTGGGGCCGTACGCGGCCATCCACACCGGGAGTTCGGCGCCGGGCCTGACCCAGGGGAACTTGATGACCGTGCCGCCGAGGTCGGCCTCCTCGCCGCGGCCGAGCGCCCGGATGACCTTCATCGCGCCGCTGATCCGGGCGAGCGTGTTCGGCTTGCGTCCGGCGACGCGCATCGCCGAGTCGCCCCGTCCGATGCCGCACACCGTGCGGTTGCCGTACATGTCGTTGAGTGTCGCGAAGGTGGAGGCGGTGACCTCCCAGGTGCGGGTGCCCGGGTTGGTGACCATCGGCCCGACCGTCAACCTCTCGGTGTGGGCGAGGATCTGACTGTAGATCACGAAGGGTTCCTGCCACAGCACGGCGGAGTCGAAGGTCCAGCCGTACGTGAAGCCGTTGCCCTCGGCCCGCTTCATCAGCTCGATGACGCGGGAGGCCGGGGGGTCGGTCTGCAGGACGAGTCCGAAGTCCATGGCGCCACTCCTAGGCACTCAGAGAAGGTACTGACAGGTGGAGCGCGGGGTGTAGACGCCGTGCCCGGCGCGTCCGGTGAACTCCCGCTCGGTGATGACCGGTTCGCCACGCGAAAGCACGGTCTCGACCCGGCCGGTGACACGCTTGCCCTCGTACGCCGAGTAGTCGACGTTCATGTGGTGCGTCTCGACGGACATGACCTGCTCGGCGTGCGGGTCGTAGATGACGATGTCGGCGTCGGCGCCCGGCGCGATGGTGCCCTTCTTCGGATACAGGCCGAACATCCGGGCCGGCGTCGCGCAGGCGATCTCGATCCAGCGGCGGCGGGAGAGGTGTCCGTCGACCACGGCCTGGTGCAGCAGGTCCATGCGGTTCTCGACGCCCGGCAGGCCGTTGGGGATCTTCGAGAAGTCACCGCGGCCGAGCTCCTTCTGGCCCACGAAGCAGAAGGGGCAGTGGTCCGTCGACACCACCTGGAGGTCGTTGGTGCGCAGGCCCCGCCAGAGCGCGGCCTGGTGCTCCCTGGGCCGCAGCGGGGTGCTGCACACGTACTTCGAGCCCTCGAAATCCGGCTCGGCCAGGTTGTCCGTCGACAGGAACAGGTACTGCGGGCACGTCTCGCCGAACACGTTCAGTCCCTCGTCGCGCGCCCGCGCCAGCTCGGCGACCGCCTCCTGCGCCGAGACGTGCACGACGTACAGGGGTGCCCCCGCGACCTGCGCGAGCTTGATGGCACGGTGGGTGGCCTCGGCCTCCAGGAGCGCCTTGCGGACCTCGCCGTGGAAGCGCGGGTCGGTCTCGCCCCGGGCCAGCGCCTGCTCGACGAGCACGTCGATCGCGATGCCGTTCTCGGCGTGCATCATGATCAGGCCGCCGTTCTCGGCGGAGCGCTGCATGGCGCGCAGGATCTGGCCGTCGTCGCTGTAGAAGACGCCGGGGTAGGCCATGAACTGCTTGAAGGAGGTGACGCCCTCCTGGACCAGCAGGTCCATCTCCTTCAGCGTGTCCTGGTTGACGTCCGAGACGATCATGTGGAAGGCGTAGTCGATGGCGCACTGGCCGTCGGCCTTGGCGTTCCAGGCGTCGAGTCCCTCACGCAGCGAGTGGCCGACGCTCTGCACCGCGAAGTCGACGATGGTGGTGGTGCCGCCCCAGGCCGCCGCCCTGGTGCCCGTCTCGAAGGTGTCGGAGGCGAAGGTGCCGCCGAACGGCAGCTCCATGTGGGTGTGGGCGTCGACCCCGCCCGGGATGACGTACTTCCCTGCGGCGTCGATGGTCCGCTCGGCCGTCCACGACTCGGCCGTCGGGGTGCCGCTCGCGGCGAGCGCGACGACCCGGCCGTCCTCGATCAGGACGTCGGCGTGCATCTCGTCGGACGCGGTGATGACGAGGCCACCACGGATGACGGTACGGCTCATGCTCCCTCTCCTTCCGGTCGTGCGTGCACTGGGGGAATTCCGAAGCTGTCAGAAGCTGAGGTCAACGCTGTTTCCTCGGGGGAGACCTGATGGGAAGGGCGGCCCGCGGGCCCGGCCCCCGCCGGCCGGGCCCACCAGGGACCGTCCGTCAGGGAGCCGTCAGCGGCCCGTACGCGCCCGGGGCGCGGTCCCGGTAGAACTGCCACCGGTCGCGCACCTCGCGGAGCTTGGCCATGTCCAGGTCGCGGACGACGAGTTCGTTCTCCTTGTCGCTCGCCACCTCGCCGACGAACTGGGCCTCCGGGTCGACGAAGTAGCTCGTCCCGTAGAAGTCGTTGTCGCCGTACTCCTCGACCCCCACCCGGTTGATCGCGCCCACGAAGTACTCGTTGGCGACGGCCGCGGCCGGCTGTTCCAGCTGCCACAGGTAGCCGGAGAGCCCGCGCGAGGTGGCCGAGGGGTTGAAGACGATCTCGGCACCCGCGAGACCCAGCGCGCGCCAGCCCTCCGGGAAGTGCCGGTCGTAGCAGATGTAGACACCGATCCTGCCGACGGCGGTGTCGAAGACCGGCCAGCCGGAGTTGCCCGGCCGGAAGTAGAACTTCTCCCAGAACCCCGCGACCTGCGGGATGTGGGTCTTGCGGTACTTGCCCAGGTAGGAACCGTCGGCGTCGATCACCGCCGCGGTGTTGTACAGGACCCCGGGCTGCTCCTCCTCGTACATCGGCAGGACGAGGACGATGCCCAGTTCCTCGGCGAGCGCCTGGAAGCGCCGGACGATCGGGCCCTCGGGGATCTGCTCGGCGTACTCGTAGAACGCCTTGTCCTGGACCTGGCAGAAGTAGGGCCCGTAGAAGAGCTCCTGGAAACACAGGACCTGTGCGCCCTGCGCGGCGGCGTCGCGGGCCGCCTGCTCGTGGACCTGGATCATCGACTCCTTGTCGCCGGTCCAGGCGGTCTGGAAGACGGCGGCGCGGATCACTCTGCTCATCGGGACCTCCGGTCGCTCGGTGTGCGAGGAGCCTAGAAAGCCCGGCAGGCGGCTTTGAGGTGCACCGTGTCACGTCTGAGGTGCGTTGCCGTTCCACGGTGTCACCCCCGCGTCGTCGCATGTTTCACCTGAGTCATCCGGTGTTTCACCGTCGTTGAGCGTCGTGCGCGAGCAGCGCGATGTGTACGGAGGCCGCCTGTTCGAAGTCGTCGAGGTCGACGGCGAGGCGCGCCTCTATCGCCTCCAGCCGGCGGTAGAGCGCGGGCCTGCTGACGTGGTGGAGCTGCGCGGTGCGGGACTTGTTGCGGCCCGTCGCGAGATACGTCCGCAGCACGGGCAGCAGCTCCGACTCCGCGTCGGCCCCGCACAGCAGCCCGTCCAGCTCCCGTTCGGCGAAGGACTGGACGTGCGGGTCGTCCCTGAGCAGCCGCACCAGACCGCGCAGATGGACGTCACGCAGCCGTACGAGCACCGGGTGGTCCTCCTGGCCGACGGGAGTGTCGGCGGCGGCCTCGGCGACGTGCAGGGCCTCTCGCAGGCCGCCGGGGACGTCGTCCCAGGCGTGACGCGCGGAGGCGGCCGCCACGGTCGCGGGGGCGCCGGTCTCGTGGCGCAGCCGGGCGGCGAAGTGCGCGGCCAGCGCCTCGGCGTCCTGGTCCCGGGCGAGGCTCAGCAGCACGGCGGTGGCCCCGTCGGCGAGTTCGGCGACGAGTCCGGACAGGCCCAGCAGCCTGAGCACACGGTCCAGTTGGGCCGGGTCGCCGTCCCGGACGGCCAGCGGCACGAACGACCGCCGGTTCACGGGCAGCCCCGCAGCGCGCGCTCGCGGGAGGAGCTGCCGCGCCGGTACGACCCCGCTCACGAGGTCGGTGAGCAGGCTCTGCGCGGACTCCTCCTCCCAGGTGTGCGTGGAGCCGGCGAGCATCCGGTGCAGGACCAGGGCCTCGGCGGCCCGGTCGGCGAGCAGCCGCCCGGTCACCGCGTCGCCGCGGTGACCGCACAGCACGATGCGGCCCCAGCGCTCGCCCCGGCCGCCCAGCTCCGCCCGGATCCACCCGTCGCCCTCGCTGCCGCCCGCCTGCCGGGCGATGCGCTCCCAGTCGCGCAGCACGTCGTCCACCGCGGACCGCTCCCCCGCGGTGGCGAGGACCCGGTGGGCGAGGTTGGTGACGACGACGGGGCAGGCCGCGTGGCCCGCGATCTCGTCGAGGATCCGCTGCATGGGGGCGCCCGAGGTGATGAGGCCGGTGAGCGTGGTGCGTACCGACTCGGACAGACTCACGGCCGCGAACTTGCTGCTGACCAGCCGGGACTGCACTTCTTCCGTCAACTCGGCGAAGGGGAAGGGGCGGTGCAGTACGACCATGGGCAGCCCGCACCGCTCGGCGGCCCGGCGCATCACGTCCGGCGGTGCGGGGAAGGCCCGGCCGAGTCCGAGGACGACGGCCGCGGCCTCCGCGCGGTGCAGCGAACGGATGTACTCGGCCTGCGCGTCCGGGTCGCCGGCCAGCAGCACGCCGGTGGTGAGCACCATTTCGCCGCCGCTGAGCATCACCCCCACGTCGGCGGCCTCCGCGACGTGCACCCAGCGCACGGGCCGGTCGAGGTGGCCCGCGCCCGCCACCACCTCGGGCTCTCCGGCGAGCACCCGTTCCAGGGTGAGGACCTGGCGTACCGACAGGGCGGTGTCCGAGGCGGTGGTCATGGCGACGTTCCCTTGCTCAGGTTCTCTTACCGGGTGCACCTCAGCGCGCGATCGAGGATCGCCGCGCCCTCCTCCGCCTCGGCGACGGTGAGGGACAGTGGCGGCGCGATGCGCAGCACGCTGGTGTCGTGACCGCCGCCCTTGCCGATCAACAGGCCTTCCTCGCGGGCCGCCTCGAGCACGGCGGCGGCGCCCTCGGGATGTGCCTCGTCGGTGCCGGGCTTCACCAGTTCGATGCCGATCATCAGTCCGCGGCCGCGGACCTCCCGTACGCCGTCGACCTGTGCGGCGATGGCCCGCAGCCGCTCGATGAGCAGCCCTCCGACGCGCCGGGCGTTGCCCTGGAGGTCGTGTTCGAGGAGGTAGGCGAGGTTCGCCAGCCCCGCCGCCATCGTGACCGGTGAGCCGCCGAAGGTCGAGATGGAGTTGGAGTCCAGGCAGTTCATGATCTCGGCACGGGCGACGACGCCGCCGATGGACATGCCGTTGCCGATGCCCTTGGCGAAGGTCAGCATGTCCGGCGGGCCCGCGGCGTCGTGCGCCTGCCAGCCCCAGAAGTGCTCGCCGGTGCGGCCCCAGCCGGTCTGTACCTCGTCGGCGATCCAGAGGATGCCGTGCTCGTCGAGGACCTCGCGGAAGGCCGCGTACAGACCGTCGGGCGGGATCGTGAAGCCGCCGACGCCCTGGACGGGTTCGGCGATCAGGGCCGCCGGCGGCCGGACGTGGCCGAGCAGGTCCCTGAGGTCCTCGACGCAGGCGGCGATGAACTCGGCGTCGGACAGGCCGGCGTAGGGACCGCGGGTGCGGACTCCGCCGTGGACGTACAGCGTCTGCAGCGGCGAGAGCGAGGTCGGCGACCAGCCCTTGTTGCCGGTGATGCCGACCGCGCTGAAGGACCGGCCGTGGTAGCTGTTGCGCATCGCCAGGATCTGGTTGCTGCGCCGGTGGGCGGTGGCGAGCAGCAGGGCCGTGTCGTTGGCCTCGGTGCCGGAGGTGGTGAAGAAGACACGGGCGTCCGGGATGCCCGACAACTGGGCAATGCGCTCCGCGAGTTCGACCATCGGCCGGTTGAGGTAGAGCGTGGAGGAGTGGATGATCCGGCCGGCCTGCTCGCTGACGGCCTTGGTCACCTCCGGAAGCGCGTGCGCGGTCATCGTCGTCAGGATGCCGCCGAAGAAGTCCAGGTACTTGTTGCCGTCGGCGTCCCAGACGTGGCGGCCCTCGCCGTGGGTGATCTCCAGCGGGTCCTGGTAGTAGAGGGCGAGCCAGTCGGGCAGTACCGCCTTGTGCCGTGCGTACAGGTCGCTCACGGCCGCACCAGCCCCTCGTACGCGTCGGGCCGGCGGTCGCGGTAGAACGCCCACTGCTGACGCACCTCGTCGATCAGGTCGAAGTCGAGGTCCCGGACGACGAGTTCCTCGGTCTTGTCGCCGGCGGTCTCCCCCACGAACTGTCCGCGCGGGTCGACGAAGTACGAGGTCCCGTAGAAGTCGTTGTCCCCGTACTCCTCCTGTCCGACCCGGTTGATCGCGGCGATGAAGTACTCGTTGGCGACGGCCGCGGCGGGCTGTTCCAGCTGCCAGAGGTAGGCGGAGAGGCCGCGGGAGGTGGCGGAGGGGTTGTAGACGAGCTGCGCGCCGTTCAGACCGAGTTGCCGCCAGCCCTCGGGGAAGTGGCGGTCGTAGCAGATGTAGACGCCGATCCGGCCGACCGCGGTGTCGAAGACGGGCCAGCCGAGGTTGCCCGGTTTGAAGTAGTACTTCTCCCAGAAGCCCTTGACCTGGGGGATGTGGTGCTTGCGGTACTTGCCGAGGAAGGTGCCGTCGGCGTCGATCACGGCCGCGGTGTTGAAGTAGAAGCCGGACTGCTCGACCTCGAAGACGGGCACGACGATGACCATGCCGGTCTCACGGGCGAGTTCCCGCATGCGGGTCACGGTGGGCCCGTCGGGCACCGGTTCGGCCCAGCGGTAGTGCTCGGGCTCCTGGACCTGGCAGAAGTAGGGGGCGTTGAAGACTTCCTGGAAGCCGATCACCTTCGCGCCCTGCCGGGCCGCCTCGCGGGCGTGCTCCTCGTGCTTGGCGACCATGGATGCGGTGTCGCCGGTCCAGGTCGCCTGGACCAGAGCGGCGCGTACGACGTTGGCCATGAGCTGCTCCTTCGACGGGACGTCAGAGAGCCTCTACGCCCGTAGACAAAGGCGGTAGAGGCTCGAAAGTAAGCCCCCTGGACAGCCTTGCCAAGACCATCGGGGTTAACCCGCTGAGTCGATCACGTTTCACACCCCTGTGGGTGAGAGGCTGACCGGGGTGTGGGCCGCCCGGGTGACTCAGGTGGTGAAGCCGGCCACGCGAAGGGCGTGCACGAGGTCCCAGTGGCGTTGTCCGGAGATCTCCCGGGCGGCGTCCAGCAGGAGCGGCACGAGCCGCGCCGGGTCGTTCTCCGCGCTGCGGGCGGCCTCCTCGGGGGTACGGACCCGCACGTAGGCGTCGAGCAGCGCCCGGATCTCGCGCCGGCGGCCCTCGTCGGCGAGGCCGAGCACGGCGGCCCCGATCTCCGGTGCGGGGCGGGCGACGCCCTGGCGCAGCATCTGCTGTCCGTCGGTGGTGCGGCCGGCCGCGGAGAGCGCGTCGGACGCGGCGAGCAGCCGGTCCGCGGGGAGCGAGGCGGCCTCCCACAGCAGGGTGGCCCAGTCCGCGTCGAGGCCCGCGTCGTGCAACTCCGCGGCGAGCAGCGGGAAGCGGGCGGCGGGCCAGTACGCGGCCTCGACGAGTGCGGCGTGCGCTTCACCGCTGCGGCCCTCGGCGCGCAGCCGGACCAGCGTCCGGACGGTCTCGGCGGTGGCCCGCCGGGCGTCCGCGTCCAGGGGCTCCGGCTGCGGCTCCGGCTCCGCCCGCTCCTCGGCGGCCCCGGCGAAACGCGCGCCGCGGGGCGTGCGGCGGTTCGGGGCGGCCTGGGTGGCGGGCAGCGGCGCCGGCGTCCCGGGGACGGGCACGGGGGCCGCGCCGGACTCCATCATCCCGGCGAAGCGCGCGCTGCCCCGGGGGCGGCGCCTGGAGCGCTGCCTGGGGGCCGCGGCGGCCTCGGGGGTCGCGGACCGCGCGGCCGGTGGCCGGGGCTCCTCGTGGGGCCGTACGGCCCCGGAGTGGTCCTCCGGCCGGGACTCGGGGTCGTACGCCTCGAACCCGGGGCCGGAGGCGGGAGTACCGGGCCCGAAGCCATCACCGCCCGCACCGGCGCCGGCGTCCGCGGAGGCCTCCCCGGACCCGGGGCGGCCGGTGTCTCGAGCGCCGGCCCGGACGCCGGGACCACCGGTGCCGAAGTCCCCGCCACCCGTGCCCGGTTCGGCGGGGAAGAAAGACTCGGAACCGTGGTGGAACGGCGCGGAACCATCACCTCGGACGCCGGGGCCGGCGGGGCCGGGGACACCCCCGGCCGCACCCGATCCGGCGGGCGCGAACGCCTGCCCGTCCGCCCCAGGACCACCGGGCGCAGGAGCACCGCCTCCGCCCCCGGCGCCTGCATCCCCCCTGGCGGCGGGTCGGCTCGGGGCGGACGGGGCGTCGGACGTGTCGGGCCCGGTGCGGGTGAAGGCTTCGGGGCCCGGCCCCGGAGTGGTGGCCGACGGGTCGTACGGGCCGGGATCGGCGGTCTCGGATCGAGGGGGCGTGGTGGGGTCCGCGAGCGGCGAGCGGTTCCTCGTCCGCCCGGGGAGGGCCGCACGGTGGCGGCCCGCCGTCTCCGTGGCCCGGGCCCCCGTGTCCTGGGAGCCCGTGTCGTCAGCCCACGTGTCCTCGGCCCACGCCTCGCCGGGACGGTTCCCGCGCACCTTGCCGTCCGCCGGACGGCGTGCGCCCCCGGCTGCCCCTGAAAAACCGAGCGCGCCCGATGCGCGGGTCCGCAGGGCGCGTCGGTCGAGGTTCTCCATGCGGTGCCGGAGCTCGACGCAGCGGGCGGTGGCCCGTTCGTGGTCGTCCCGGGCCCAGGCCAGGTCCAGCCGTACCGCGTCGGCGTCCCGTGGTGTGGCGGCTTCCGCCAGCAGCCGGTTCAGCTCGGTCCGGCGTTCCGCCGCGTAGCGCTGTTCACGGAGCATCACGTCGAGACGGTCACCGAGCGCGTCGCGCCCGCCGGGGCGGGCGTCGAACGCGGCGAGCGAGGCGCCGTGCAGCGAACGGGCCCGCCCGGCCTCCCGCTCCGCGGCCACGCCGCCGTACTCCGCGCCGAGGTCCTGCAGGAGCGCCTCGACCACGTCCCAGGGCGGCACCTCCCAGCCGTCCAGGCAGGCCCGCATTCCGTCGGGGTCACGCTGCCAGAACACCCCGCACCAGCCGCCGCCCTGATCGAGCCGCCGCATCAGCCCGTCCAGATAGCTCGCGAACTCCCGCACCTCACCGGGGAGTTGATCCACAGTCATCACACAACTCCCCACCCGACCGAAGTACTCCGGTCCGGTAGAAAACACCCCTCGTGTTACGGAACGACTACGGGGAGTTTTCGGGCCGGGAGCGGAGTCCGGTGATCGAGGTCGTCCATGGACAGCCCGAGCGCCCTCGCCAGCGCCGCCACGGTGAAGAAGGCAGGGGTGGGCGCCCGCCCGGTCTCGATCTTGCGCAGGGTCTCGGCCGAGACACCGGCGGTCGCCGCGACCTCCACCATGCTCCGGCCGCCGCGGGCTTCACGCAGCAACTGTCCGAGGAGCTCGCCGCGTTCGCGCTCTTCGGGGGTCAGCGGGGTACGCACCATGACCCCATTCTAATACCGGTATAGTAATTGGCATGGTGGAACTCAAGACGGACACATCGATCGACGCGATGCACGAGGCGGGACAGGTCGTGGGCAGGGCGCTCACGGCGGTACGGGAAGCGGCCGCCGTGGGCGTCTCCCTGCTGGAGCTGGACGAGGTCGCCCACCAGGTGCTGCGCGACGCGGGCGCTTACCCCCTTCCTCGGCTACCGCCCCTCCTTCGCGCCCACCCCGTTCCCCGCGGTCATCTGTGCCTCCGTGAACGACGCGATCGTGCACGGCATCCCGACCGGCTACCGGCTGCGCGACGGCGACCTGGTGTCCATCGACTTCGGCGCCGAACTGGGCGGCTGGGTCGGCGACTCGGCGATCAGTTTCATCGTCGGCCGGCCGCGCGCCGCCGACGTCCGCCTGGTCGAGACCGCCGACCGCGCCCTCGCGGCGGGCATCGCGGCGGCCGTCGTCGGAAACCGCATCGGGGACATCGCGCACGCCGTCGGCACGGTCTGCCGCGCGGCGGGGTACGGCATCCCGGACGGCTTCGGCGGCCATGGCGTGGGCCGCCGTATGCACGAGGACCCGCCCGTCCCCAACGAGGGGCGTCCCGGCCGCGGCCTGCCGCTGCGGCACGGCATGGTCCTCGCCATCGAGCCCATGCTCATCGGCGGCGGCACCGACGGCTTCCACGCGGCACCCGACGGCTGGACCCTGCGTACGGACGACGGCTCCCGCGCCGCCCACGCCGAACACACGGTGGCCATCACGGACTCCGGGCCCCGCATCCTGACGGCGCGCTGACCCCGGGCCCGCGCGAGCCGGCCGTGAACGGCGCGGGGCACCGCGCCGTTCACCCCCCGCCCCCGCCCTGCCGGGTGGCGCGAACCACCCGTCGGTCCGCTACGACGCGGGACGCACCACCATCGCCGATCCGCCCCCGCGCCGTACCGTCTCCGCGGCGGCCAGCCACTTGCCGTTCGGAAGGCGCTGGACGCCTGTCGCCGCGCCGATCTCGGGGTTGAGCTTGAAGGAGTGCCCGAGTGCCTCCAGCCGGGTCCTGAGCGCGCTGTCGTAGAGGCCCGGTTCGAGTTCCGTCTGTGCCGCGTTGCGCTGGCTGGCACGCGGCGCCGCGATCGCGTCGACGAGCGGCAGTCCGCGGTCCAGGAATCCGGTGAGCGTCTGCAGCACGGTGGTGATGATGGTCGCGCCGCCCGGCGAACCGAGTGCCACCACCGGCTCGTTGTGCCGGTCCAGCACGATCGTCGGCGAGATCGACGAGCGCGGCCGCTTGCCGGGACCGGGGAGGTTCGGGTCGTGCACGGCCGGGTTGGCCGGGGTGAACGAGAAGTCCGTCAACTCGTTGTTGAGGAGGAAGCCGCGGCCCGGGACGGTGATGCCGCTGCCGCCGGTCTGCTCGATGGTCAGCGTGTACGAGACCACGTCGCCCCACTTGTCGGCGACCGTGAGGTGCGTGGTGTTCTCACCCTCGTACGTCGTCGGAGCGGCGGTTCCCGCGGTGGAGCAGGCCGCCGGGTGGCGCGGGTCGCCCGGCGCGAGCGGGCTGGTCAGCGCCGCGTCGTCCTTGACCAGGCACGCACGCGAGTCGGCGTACCTCTGCGACAGCAGTTCCTTCGTGGGTACGTCCTCGAAGGCGGGGTCGCCGACCCAGCGCCCGCGGTCGGCGAACGCGATCCGGCTGGCCTCGATGTAGTGGTGCAGGTACTGCACGTCGCTCGCGTCGGAGAGGTCGGTCCGCTCCAGGATGTTGAGGGCCTCGCCGACCGTGGTGCCACCGGACGAGGAGGGCGCGATCGAGTAGACCTTCCGGCCGCGGTACGCCGTCTCCGTCGGCGCCTGCTTCTTCGCCCGGTACGCCGCCAGGTCCTTGAGCGACAGCTCTCCGGGCCGGGCGTTGTAGCCGGAACCGGTGTCCACCGGCGGCTTGTTCACGGTGTCGACGATGTCCTTGCCGAGGTCGCCGTGGTAGATCGCGCCGACTCCCCTGCGCCCCAGCTCCTCGTAGGTGCGGGCGAGGTCGGGGTTGGTGAAGGTCGAGCCGACCGCCGGGAGCGAGCCGCCGGGCAGGAACAGTTTCGCGGTGTCCGGGAAGTTCCTGAAGCGGGCCTCGTTGGACTCCGTCTGGGAGCGGAAGGTCGCGTCGACCGTGAATCCGTCGCGCGCGATCCGTTCCGCGGGCTTGAGCACGCTGCTCAGCCGTCTGCTGCCCCAACTGTCCAGCGCCGTCTGCCAGGTCGCGGGCGTGCCCGGCGTACCGACGCTCAGTCCGCTGGTGACGGCGTCGGCGAAGGCGAGGGGCTGCCCGTTCTCCAGGAACAGGCCCGAGTCGGCGCTCAGCGGTGCCGTCTCACGGCCGTCGATCGTATGCACCGTACGGGACCTGGCGTCGTAGTAGACGAAGTAGCCGCCTCCGCCCACACCGGAGGAGTAGGGCTCGGTGACGCCGAGGGCCGCGGCCGTGGCGACCGCCGCGTCCACCGCGTTGCCGCCCTTCCTGAGAACCTCGATGCCCGCGGCGGAGGCGTCGGCGTCGACGCTCGCCACCGCGCCGCCGTAGCCGACGGCGACCGGCGCCTTCGCCGGCGTGCCGACGGCGGCGGACACGGCCGCCTTCCCCGCGCCGGGGGGCGCTGCCGCACCGACCGAGACCACCGCGGCCGAAACCGCCAAGACCGCCAGATTCCGCGCAACAGGGCGACGCATCCGTACCTCCAGTCAACAGCCGTCCGCGCAGCGTAACTTCACCTCCGCCCTTCCGTCAGGACCCCCTCGAACACCGTTGCGCATTCCGGCTAGCATGCGCGCCCATGAATGACGACGTGCGCAACATCGTCCTCGGCGTGCTGGCGGCCGGCGTCAGTGCCGCCCTCGGCTGGCTCGCCCGTACGTATCTGTGGAAGCGCAGACTCCGGCGCAAGCAGGCGTTCTTCGGGCTGCCCGACAACTCCGAGTCGCTGCTGGTGGTCAACCGGGAGGCGGGCGGCCCGGAGCTGACGGTGATGCGGCACGACGTGTTCGCACTGCTCGAACTGTCCGCCCTGATCAAGGACTGTGGCGCGCACGCCCAGGTCATCGCGCACGACGCGACCCAGCAGGGCTTCGGGGAGCGTACGGAGTTCTGCGTGGGCGGCCCGTCGTCGAACCGGCGGATGGCGGCGCATCTGCACTCCCTGCTTCCGGGCGTCGACGTGAACGTCGACGCCGAACCGGGCCCGGACCGCGGCGCGTTCCAGATCGGCAGCGAGCGCTACCTCCTGGAGTCGGGCAAGGGCGAGTACGTGATCCTCGCCCGGCTGGTCGCCGGCCAGGAGCGCGGGACGCGGCCGGTGTTCCTCTTCTGCGGCCAGCGCGCGATCACCAACCAGGCCGCGACCCGCTACCTCGCCCGCAACCACGAGCGTCTGGCGCGCAAACACGGCGGGAACTCCTTCGTCCTGCTCCTGAAAGTGGTGAACTCGCAGGCGTACGGCCCCGATGTGGTCGAACTCGTCGCGGACGTGACCCGCGCCGCCAGGACCCCGCCGCCCACGCCCTCGCCGGCACCGACACCGACACCGACACCGGCGCGCAACTCGCGCCGCGCGTCGTAGGCTCCGGCGCCTTCCCGGAACCTTTACCCGTGCGTAACTTACCGACGGGTTACTTTCAGTAAGCGCGCGAGGTTACCGTCGGGTCACTTTCCACCGACACGAGTGAGGAGTGGCCCGTGGGACTCCATCGCCATGCCCTGCGCACGACCGCCGTGGGTGCCGTCTCGGCGGCCCTGATCACCGGCGGCACCCTCGGGCTCACTCCCACCGCCCAAGCGGCCACGGGCGGCGTCCGCTTCGTCGACATCACCGGGGACGGCGGCACGGTCCTCAAGGGCAACGTGGTCACCCCCGCGGACTCCGACGGCACCCGCACCTACCCGCTCATCGTGCTGCCCACGAGCTGGGGTCTGCCCCAGGTCGAGTACCTCGCACAGGCCCAGAAACTCGCCGACTCCGGCTATGTGGTGGTCGGTTACAACGTCCGCGGCTTCTGGCAGTCCGGCGGCGAGATAGAAGTGGCGGGCCCGCCCGACGTCGCCGACACCTCGAAGGTGATCGACTGGGCACTCGCCAACACCCCCGCCGACGCGCGGAGGATCGGCGTGGCCGGCGTCTCGTACGGTGCCGGGATCAGCCTGCTGGCCGCCGAGCACGACAAACGGATCAAGGCGGTCGCCGCGCTCAGCGGCTGGGCCGATCTCATCGACTCGATCTACTCGGGCCGTACCGAGCACACCCAGGCCACCGCGCTGCTCGGCGGCGTCGGCGCTCTCACCGGCCGCCCCAGCGCCGAACTCCGGCAGACCCTGGAGGGCTTCTTCTCCTCGGACCTCTCGAAGGAGCAGGAGATGATCGCCTGGGGGAGGAGACGTTCTCCCGAGACCTATGTCGACCAGCTCGACAAGAACGGTCCGGCCGTCTTCATGGCCAACGCCTGGGGCGACACGATCTTCCCGCCCAACCAGTACGCCCGCTTCTACGAGGAACTGACCGGACCCAAGCGTCTGGAGTTCCGCCCCGGCGACCACGCCACCGCCGAGCTCGCCGGCCTGTTCGGAGTCCCCAACGATGTGTGGAAGGACACCGGCCGCTGGTTCGACCACTACCTCAGGGGCGAGGACAACGGAATCGACCGCGAGCAGCCGGTTCAGCTCAAGTCCCGTTCCGCCGGCGGCTACGAGGGCTACCCGGACTGGAAGTCGGTCGGCGCCACCACGCGGAAGATCGCGCTGGCGGGCACCACCACGATCCACACGAACATCGACTCGGGCGCGGACGGCGGGATCATCTTCCTCTCCAGCGTCCTGGACCAGCTGGCCCGGGTCCCCCCGATGGCAGCCATTCCGCTGCTGCCGCGCCGCTGGGCGGCCGTCTGGCAGTCGGAGCGGTACGCGAGCGCCCAGCAGGTGCGCGGCACCGCCCGGCTGCACACGACGCTCACCCCGACCAAGGAGAGCGGCACCCTCGTCGCCTATCTGTACGACGTGGGGCCGCTCGGCCTCGGCAAGCTGGTCAGCAACGCGCCGTACACCTTCCACGGGCAGACGCCCGGCAAGCCGTTCGGCGTCGACCTGGACCTGTACTCCACGGCCTACGACGTCCCGGCAGGGCACCGGCTCGCCCTGGTCGTCGACACGGTCGACCCGCTCTACATCGAGCACAACCCGTCCGGCGCGCAGCTGACCTTCTCCTCACCGGCGAACGACCCGTCCTACGTGTCGATTCCCCTGCGCGAGCAGTGATCTCCGGCTGCCGCCGGCCGGGCATGGCCCTGTGAGCTGCTGCTCCCCCTACTGTCTCGGGGCGGTGGGGGGACGACCCCCACCCGGCAGCAGCGTCCCTGGTTCGGCCGGTGCCACCTTCACGGCCTCGGTCTTGGGACTGCGCCGCTCCCACCGGGACACCCGCTGGGCGAACCAGGAGAGCAGCATGCACATCCCGATGTAGATCGGCGAGATCACCATCACCACGGGGATGAACGGCAAATCGTAGTCGAGGTTGGACGCGATCAGTTTTCCGGCGTGGAGGAACTCCTCATAGGTGATGAGAAAACCGAGCGAGGTGTCCTTCAGCGCCACCACCAGCTGGCTGATGATGGCGGGCAGCATGGCCCGTACGGCCTGCGGTACGAGGACATGGGACATGACCTGGGTCTTGCGCATGCCGAGCGCGAACGCGGCCTCCCGCTGGCCGCGGTCGACGGAGTTGACGCCGGAGCGGAACACCTCGGCGAGCACCGAGCCGTTGTAGAGCGTCAGTCCGGCGACCAGCGCGGGCAGCGGCTGCACCTTCAGCGCCACGAAGATGAAGAAGATCATCACCAGCACGGGCATGGCGCGGAAGAACTCGACGACCAGCGTGGAGATCCATCGCACCGGGCCGTGGTCGGAGAGGCGTCCCGTGGCGAGCACCGCGCCCAGCGCCAGCGAGAACACGGCGGCCAGCGCGAAGGCCTTGAGCGTGTTGCCCAGTCCTCGCAGCAGGAGCTCCTGGATGCCCTTGTACTCGAAGGGCATCCACTTGGTGTGGGTGAACTGACCCGTGTCGAACAGGAGATAGAGGATCCAGCCGATCAGGGCGAGGATCAGGACGGTGGACACGACCCCGTACATCCGGTGCCGTCGCCGGGTCCTCGGCCCGGGGACGTCGTAGAGGGCGGTGGACCGGTGGGTGGTGGACCGCCGGGCCCGGGACCGGGGGGCGGGTGACCGGTGGGCGGTGGCGGTCATCGGGCGACTCCCCAGCGCTTTTCGAGAACGTTGAAGACCGCGCTGATGGCGAGGGTGATGATCAGGTACCCGACGGCGATCCAGACGAAGGTCCAGACGATGTTGTAGCCGAGTTCGCTGAGCGTCTTGTAGGTGCCGAGCAGTTCGGTGACGCTGAACGCCCCGGCGATGGCGGAGTTCTTGGCGAGGGCGATGAGGGTGGAGCCGATCGGCGGGATCACGGACCGGAACGCCTGTGGCAGGACGACCAGCGAGAGCGTCTGCCGGAACGTCATGCCGAGACTGCGGGCCGCCTCACCCTGTTCCCTGGGCACGGTGTTGATGCCGGCGCGCAGCGCCTCGCAGATGAACGCCGAGGTGTAGCAGCCGAGTGCCAGGACCGCGAACACCTGGAAGGGCAGGACGAGTCCGAAGCGTGGCAGTCCGAGCAGGACCGCGAAGAACAGCAGGGTGAGCGGGGTGTTGCGCAGCACCGCGACCCAGGCCGTGCCCATGGCCCGCAGGGAGGCGACCGGCGCGACCCTGAACGAGGCCATCAGGAAGCCCAGCAGGAGCGCCAGCACGGATGCGTAGACGGTGAGTTCGACCGTGCCGAGGAATCCCTCGGCGAAGGTGGAGAAGTTGTCTGTCAGTACGTTCACGTCGGCCTCGTTCAGCTCGCCGGGTAGCGGTCGATGGCGGGCGGGGTGGGCGCGGGCACTCCGGAGAGCCCGAGCGTCGCCTCGTACGCCCTCTTCCAGTCGCCGTTCTTCTCCCGGGCCTCCAGCGCGTCGTCGAGTGCGTAGCGCAGCGCGTTGTCACCGCGCGGGACGCCGATGCCGTAGGGCTCCTTGGAGAACGGCCTGCCGACGACCTTGAGTTCGTCGGGGGCCTTCGCCGCGTAGCCGATCAGGATCGCGTCGTCGGTGGTGACGGCGTCGACCTGGTAGGTGAGCAGGTTGTCGACGCAGACCGAGTAGGTGTCGTAGGCGACGAGTGTGGCCTTCGGGTAGTCCGTCTTGATGCGCTGGTACGGCGTCGAACCGGCCGCCGAGCAGACGCGTTTGCCGGCCAGGTCCTGAGGTCCGTGGATGTCGTTCTCGTCCTTGCGGACCAGCAGGGACTGACCGGCCATGTAGTACGGGCCCGCGAAGCCGACGAGCTTCTTGCGCAGGTCGTTGATGGTGTAGGTGCCGACGTAGTAGTCGATCTGGCCGTTCTGCAGGGCGGTTTCGCGGTTGGCCGAGGCGACCGTCCTGAAGTTGACGGTCTTCGGGTCGAAGCCGAGCGAGGCCGCCATCATCCTCGCGATCTCGATGTCGAAGCCGGCGTAGGCGCCCGTCGCCGGGTCCCTCTCGCCCAGGTACGGCTGGTCCTCCTTGACGCCGACGTTCAAGTGGCCACGCTTCCGGGCCCGTTGCCAGGTGGGAGAGTCGGGGAGTTCGAAGCCCTTCGCGACCTCGTAGGTGGGCAGCTTCTCCGCGGCCGGTCCCTTGGTGGGCGGGCTGCCCTCCTTGCCGCAGCCGGTGACGGTGGCGAGCAGCGCGGTGATCGCCACCAGGGCGAGGCGCACACGTGTGGTACGGATCATGCGGTGCACTCCCCCGCTCAGTGCTTGAGGATCTTGGAGAGGAAGTCCTTGGCGCGGTCGCTGCGCGGGTTGGTGAAGAACTCCTCGGGGGCGCGGTCCTCGACGATGCGGCCGTCGGACATGAAGACGACACGGTTGGCGGCGGAGCGCGCGAAGCCCATCTCGTGGGTGACGACGACCATGGTCATGCCGTCGCGCGCGAGTTGCCGCATGACTTCCAGGACCTCGTTGATCATCTCGGGGTCGAGCGCCGAGGTCGGTTCGTCGAACAGCAGTGCCTTGGGGTCCATGGCGAGGGCGCGGGCGATGGCGACGCGCTGCTGCTGGCCGCCGGAGAGCTGTGCCGGGTACTTGGGTGCCTGTGCGGCGAGGCCCACCCGGTCCAGGAGTTCACGGGAGCGCCGGTCCGCGTCCTCCCTCTTCCGGCCGCGGACCTTGATCTGGGCGAGCGAGACGTTCTGCAGGACCGTCTTGTGCGCGAAGAGGTTGAAGGACTGGAAGACCATCCCGACCTCGGCACGGAGCCCGGCGAGCGCCCTGCCCTCGTCCGGCAGCGGCCGGCCGTCCAACTTGATGGTTCCCGACTGGACGGTCTCCAGCCGGTTGATCGTTCGGCACAGCGTCGACTTGCCCGACCCCGACGGGCCGATGACGACGACCACCTCCCCCTTGGCGACGGTGAGGTCGACGTCCTGCAGGACATGCAGCTCGCCGAAGTACTTGTTCACGCCCTGCAGTTCGATCAGAGGATCGACAGCCATGCCCGGCCCCACCCACTCTCAGCTGTGTCGCAGATGCCGCAAACTATCCGGGCAAGATGGCGCTTAATACTCGACACGCACTTTTCGGGCATTAGCCGTATTTATCAAGTTTCAGGTTTGCGGCGCGCCAGTTCGGGACGGGCACGGCGGCCGCCGGATCACCCCTCCGACACCTCCGCGTACAGCTGGGACAGCTCGGGAGCGCCGCTGGCGGCCCAGGTGTGGCCCGAGGCGACGACGTCGATCTCGCGGCCGGACGTCAGCCGTACGACCGGCTGGCCGTTGGGCCAGATCTCCCAGGCGGCGCCGGAGACCGTGCGCACGATGACCGAACCGAGGTAGAGGCCCGCGTCGTTGCCGAGCCAGGGCAGGCTCTCCTCGTCGTCGCGCCAGCGCGGCAGCAACTGGTCCAGCGCCTCCAAGGAGGTCGCGGAGTCGTCGAGTTCGACACCCGCCTGGTGCGCCTGCGAGCGCAGCAGCTCGCACTCCGCGAGGAGTTCGGCGATGCCCGCGGGATCGTGGTCGCCTTCGGTGAACACGGCCACCCCGAAGGCGAGACCGTGCTTCTTGCGCCAGGTGCCCAAAAAAGGGATGTTCATACGCCCAGCGTGTCATTCCCTCCGTCCGACACACCACAGGCGCGCCCCGGAACGCACCCGCCCGCGCGCGGGTCACATGTCGAGGTCCACCACGACCGGCGCGTGGTCCGAGGCCCCCTTGCCCTTGCGCTCCTCACGGTCGACATACGCGTCACCGACCGCCTTGGAGAACGCCTCGTTGCCGTACACCAGGTCGATGCGCATGCCCCGGTTCTTGGGGAAGCCGAGCTGGCGGTAGTCCCAGTAGGTGAACGGGTGGTCGTACTTGAGGGGGCGCGGGACCACGTCCGACAGGCCCGTCTCGCGCAGCGAGGTCAGGGCGGCGCGCTCGGCGGGGGTGACGTGCGTGGCACCGTCGAACAGGGAGATGTCCCAGACGTCGTCGTCCGTCGGCGCCACGTTGTAGTCCCCGAGGACGGCGAACGGCCTGCTGCCCGCCGCGTCGCCCGCGACCGCCGCCTTGAGTGCCTCGAACCACTCGAGCTTGTACGCGTAGTGGGGGTGGCCGACCTCGCGGCCGTTGGGCACGTACACCGACCAGACGCGGACCGGGCCGCACGTCGCGGAGACGGCCCGGGGTTCCTCGACGCCCTCGTAGCCGGGGCCGCCGGGCAGTCCCCTGACGACGTCCTCCAGGCCTACGCGCGAGAGCACCGCCACTCCGTTCCACCGGCCGGTCGCGTGCACGGCCGCCTCGTACCCCAGCTCGCGCAGCTCGTCGACGGGGAACTGCTCGGCAGCGACCTTGGCCTCCTGGAGGCAGAGCACGTCCGTGCCGCTGCTCTCCAGCCAGGCCAGCAGCCTCGGGAGGCGGGCGGTGATCGAGTTCACGTTCCAGGTCGCGATGCGCATACCCGACAACCTACCGGGCGGGTACGACAACGGGTCCCCGCGGCCCGCTCACGCCCGGGGCCGCCCCGCGCTCAGACCTCCGCCGACGTCCCCGGCGCGAGCCGCAGGTGCTCGGCGCCGCCCAGGGCGCCGATCTGGTGGTCGTAGATCGGGCGGGCGAGGTCCGTGAGAAGCGCGTCGTGGATGTCGTACGCGCGCTGGGGCTTGACCTCGCGGACGTACTCGATGACCTCGGCGATCTTGTTCCACGGGGCCATCACCGGGAGCATCAGCGTCTCCACCGGCCGGTCCGGGACGGTGAGGGCGTCGCCCGGGTGGAAGACACGTCCGCCGTCGACGAGATAGCCGACGTTCGTGATGCGCGGGATGTCCGGGTGGATCTCGGCGTGCAGCTCGCCGTGCACCTGGACGTCGAAGCCCGCGGCGGTGAACGTGTCACCGTGGCCGACGGTGTGCACCCGGCCGGGGAAGGCCGCGGTGAGCCGGTCCGCGACCGACTTCAGGGTCCAGACCTCGGTCGCGGGCCCGGCCTCCAGGACGACCCTCAGCCGCTCCTCGTCGAAGTGGTCGGGGTGCTCGTGCGTGATCAGGATCGCGTCCGCGCCGACGGCCGCGTCCTCCTCGCTGAAGACGCCCGGGTCGATGACGAGCGCGCGCCCGTCCTTCTCCAGGCGGATGCATGCGTGCGACTTCTTCGTGAGCTTCATGAGTCCATCCTCCCCCCGCCGGGCGCCCCGGGGCCTGCTCAGCCTGGTGCTCCCACTGCCCGGATGATCACTCCTGGGGGGTGGTCTCCTCCCGGATCACCGCCTGCGCCACCCTGAACGCGCTGTTCGCGGCCGGGACGCCGCAGTACACCGCCGCCTGGAGGAGCACTTCCTTGATCTCGACCGGGGTGAGGCCGTTGCGCAGGGCGGCGCGGGTGTGGAAGGCGAGCTCGTCGAGGTGGCCGCCCGCGACCAGCGCGGTGAGCGTGACACAGCTGCGCGAGCGCCGGTCGAGGCCCGGCCGGTCCCAGATCTCCCCCCAGGCGTAGCGGGTGACGAAATCCTGGAAGTCCCCGGAGAACGCGTCCGCCGAGGCCAGTGCCCGGTCCACGTGCGCGTCCCCGAGCACCTCGCGGCGGACCTTGATCCCCGCGTCGTACGGGTCGGGCCTGCCGAGGATCTCGGGCTGGGCGAGGACGGCCGGGGCGATCTCGGCGACGGGCGCGAGCGGCGGGGGCGTGGCGAGCGCCGGCTTCACCGGGCCCGCCGGGATCGCCACCTGGCCGGTCGACGAGTCGTAGGCGGGCTGCCAGGCGGTGGAGAAGTGCCGTACCAGCAGGTCGGTGACCGCGGCGGGCTGCTCCACCGGCACCAGGTGCGAGGCACCGGGCACGACCGCGAGCCGGGCGTCCGGGATTCCGGCGACCAGCGTGCGGGCCTCGGCGGGCCCGGTGACCTGGTCGTCGGAGCCCACGAGGACGAGGGTGGGGACGCCGATCCGGCCCAGTTCGGCCCGTACGTCGAACGCGGCGAGTGCCTCGCAGGCGGCGATGTAGCAGCCGGGGTCGGTGGTGCGCACCATCTGTACGGCCCACTCGGTGATGGCGGGCTGGGCCGCGGCGAACCCGGCCGTGAACCAGCGCTCGGGCGAGGTGCGGGCGATCGGGTCGAGTCCGTTGGTCCGCACGATCACGCCGCGCTGGCGGAACTCGTCGGCCGATCCGAAGCGGGGTGAGGCGGCGATCACCGCGAGGGAGGCGATCCGCTCCGGGTGGCGCAGGGCCAGTTCGATCCCGAGGGCCCCGCTGAACGCGCAGCCCGCGTAGCCGAAGCGCTGCACCCCGAGCCCGTCGAGTGTGGCGAGCAGCCGCCCCGCGAGTTCGGCGAACGAGCCCGCCGGATAGGCGGGGGCCCCGCCGTGCCCCGGCAGATCGAAACGGAAGATCCGCCAGTTCTTCGCCAGCTCGGGGATCTGCCGGTCCCACATGTGCCAGGTGGTGCCCAGTGAGGGACCCAGGATCAGGACAGGTGCGTCTTCTGGCCCGTCGAAGCGGTATTGCAGGGTGTTCGGTGGTGTCTCGCTCACCCGTCTGACCCTCTCATGTATCACGACTGCCCCTGTGCCGGGGCATGGCTGTACGGTCCTGACCAGGTGGAAGACCTCCCGGGCAGCGTAGCGTTTGACGCCTCGGACGATTTCGCGTCGGGTCCCGCCCTCCTCGACACGGCGTTCGTCGCAGTCCCGGGTGCGCGCGTCGAAGCGCGGGCGAGTCCTCGCGATCCGGTGCGGGGCGGCATGGGAGAGTTCCGCTCCGTTCAGCCCGGCCAGTTCTTCCCGCGGGTTCGGGTCGGCACTGACGAGGACGGCCTTGAGCTGGTCGATCGCCTGGTTGATCGCCTGGGCGCGGGCCTTGACCGCCGAGCCCACCCTCCCCGGCCGGCGGTCGACACAACGCGAGCAGGACACCCGGGTCGGAGATCTCAACAGTCGGACCCCGCCGCAGGACAGTACTCGCCCATTCTCCCCACACTCAGAGCCGGGCGGCCCGGACCCGCAGAACATGCTCAATACCAGCTCATGAAACACACTGAATCCGACTCCGGCCGACCGCAACGGACCATGAAGGTCGACATCACGACCGAACCCGCCTTCCACGCGGGAACGTGGTGTCCTCAATTCCGGGCGTGCGGTGCGGGATCGGCGTCAGCGGCATTCCGGCTGCCGGCCTGTGTGGTCACCGTGGCCGTGCCGGTTACGAGCAGTTGCGCGCCTGGCCGCGCGCTCAAGGGGAGGTCATCGCGGTGGGGTTGGCGGGGACAGGGCCCATGGTGCCGAACGCACCGGGCTCCTGACCGCCAGAGGCATCACGGTCGTGGAGACCGACCGGTGACGGCGGCGAACAGGTCGACCTCAGGGAGCGAAGTGTCGACCGGCGAGCGGGCCGGCTCGTACTCCTCGGCGGGCCGGATCTCGCGCTGGACGTCGAACGGCACCCGGAACCACGGGCCGTCCGGGTCGATCGTGGGTGGCGTGGGCGAGCAGCGCCGGGTCGCGCACCTCGAGCCAGTGATGCGGCCCGCGGCAGTCGGCCGCATCGGCGACGGGCCGCACGCCCTGGCAGGCGGCGGCCCCGACCACGGAGACGGCCCCGAGGGCGGCGCGAAGCCGTCGCGGCCGCGCCTGTGCCGAACAACGCCTGACGGAGAAATCGATCCTGGTGTGGGACGGCTCGACGAGTGCCGTGCCGTCCAGACCTTCCCCGCGGGAATCAGCCGGGATGTCTCCGCGTTCCGTGGCTCGCCATCGGGAGCAGGCCGAGGGCCGGGCGCATCCGCAGCGGCCCCGCGTCGCGGCACGCCGCGCGCCGCGCGCCGCGCGGCCCACGTCGGCGCGACGACCACGTGGCGAGGAGACGCCGGGTCGTACGGCCCGGTGGCGAAACGGCGGGACCGCGGGTGCGGTCCCGGAACACGACCGCAGTCTGTTCCGGGACCGCACCTCAGGTGGGCGGCCGTCCCGTCGCCCGCCTTCCGGGGGGCGAGGGGTCAGACCCGGACGGTCTTGAGGGCGCGGGCCCAGGACTCCAGCTGGTCGAACAGGGCGGTCGCGGCATCGTCGTGCTGCTCGGCCGGCTTGAAGACGGAGAAGTTCTCGAAGTCGGTGAACAGCGAGAAGGACAGCTGCTGACGCACGTGGGCCAGCTGCAGTTCGCTCGCCACGGCCCGGAGGTGCTCGATGGCCCGAGCGCCGCCGAGGGAACCGTAGGAGACGAAGGCGGCGGCCTTGTTGTTCCACTCCCCGTACAGGTAGTCGATCGCGTTCTTGAGCACGCCGGAGGTGGAGTGGTTGTACTCGGGGGTCACGAAGATGTACCCGTCGAACTCGGCGATCTTGGCCGCCCAGGTCTTGGTGTGTTCGCCCTGGTACTGACCCATGGCGGGCGGCATGGCCTCGTCCAGGTGGGGCAGCGGGTAGTCGGCGAGGTCGACCAGCTCGTACTCGACGCCGGTGCGGGCGCCGGACCGGTCCACCACCCAGTCCGCGACAGCCTTGCCGTTGCGGCCGGGCCGGGTGCTGCCGAGGATGACGGCGATCTTCAGGTCGCTCATGCGGTCTTCTCCTTGATGGGCGGGCCGGTGCGAGGCCGGGCCGGCGGGTGCGCGGCGGGCGCGGATCGTGGCGCTGAGCCACAGGAACCGGCCTGCCATGCCTTTCATGGCTGTGATGTCGTGCGCGTATCGGTCCACTGTCGCCGTGGCCGTCAACTCGAGCTCCTCGTCGAGCATCTGAGCCCGCGTCACGGTGAACACGACCGGCGCCCGGACGCCGCGGGCCGTGAGGAGGCCGTCCAGCCTCCACGTGCCGTCGGCGTCGCGATGGGCACCAGTGGAGGTGAAGGTGATGTCCGGATGGCTGTCGGTGTCCAGGAACGTCCGCGACAGCACCTTCCGGTCCCGCGCCGCGCTACCGCTGCTGAAGCTGGTGGCGTCGGCGACGGCCCCCACGTGGGAGTCGGTGGCGGGCTCGGCGATGGAGACGGCCCCCGAACGCAGCGTGAAGCTGCCGCGGACACTCCCCAGACCGAACAGGTGTTTGGCGGAGAAATCGATGCTGGAACAGGACGGGTCGATGACGTACTCGCCCTGGGGAAAATCCTCGGCAGTCACTCCGGGCTCCCTCTCGCTTGAAATTTCATGTCCCACTCTAGGCGGGGACTCATGAAGATTCAAGTGTGAGCCTGGACGCATGAACGTTCACGCCGGATAGACTCCGGACATGCCCGAAGAGCCTCCGCACCCGACCGATCAGCGCCGCTGGCTGACCCCCGCGGAGCTGGAGACATGGCAGCGATTCGGCCTGATGCTGCACAGGCTGACCGCCGCCCTGGAGACACAGTTGCAGCAGGACGCGGGCCTGCGGTACGTCGAGTACTACGTCCTCGCCGGACTGTCCGACCAGCCGGGACACCGCATGCGCATGAGCGACCTGGCCGTCCTCGCCAACTCCGAACTGTCCCGTCTCTCCCACCTGATCAGCAGGCTGGAACGCCGGGGTTTCGTCCGTCGCGAGCCCGACCCCACCAACGGCCGCTACACCCACGCGATCCTGACCGACGCCGGCCACGCCCATCTCGCCGAAGCCGCCCCAGGACACGTGGCCCGGGTGCTCGACCTCATCTTCGACGGTCTGGTCCCCGCCGAACTGGACAGTCTGCGCACCGTCGCCGCGAAGATCAGCGAGAGGATCGACCGCCAGGAGCAGCGGAGCTGCCCCGGTAAGGACACCGCTTAGCAGCTTCCCCACCAGGACGCCGCCCGCCCGAGGTCATCTCCGGCGGCGACGCCACCGGATACACCGACCACCCCTTCCTGACGGGCTGACCGGCCGACCGGCCGTCGTCCCCCTACCTCTGCATGCCTCGTACCTCTGCATGGCTCATACCTCTGCGGCCCCTCGCAGGTCCTCCACGCCAGGCCTCCTGTGCCACCTCCTGACGGCCCCTGAGCCTCGGCGTGGAACGCCGTTACCCTGGGGGGATGACAAGCGGGATGGGAACCGGCCCTGTTCTGTTCAGCACGGTCGGCCTCCCTGAGGGCCAGCGTGTCGCCCTCTGGGAGGCGCACAACGCGGCAGCCCTCATCGGCGTGCACTGTCGCTCGTTGCGTGACGACGCGCTCGAGGCGACGGAGATCAACCTCCAGCTGCCGCACGTCGACCTGGCTCGTGTCGCGGGCGGTCCCCATGTCGT
The DNA here is from genome assembly GCF_012273515.2 of Streptomyces sp. RPA4-2. Lineage (NCBI taxonomy): Bacteria > Bacillati > Actinomycetota > Actinomycetes > Kitasatosporales > Streptomycetaceae > Streptomyces > Streptomyces sp. RPA4-2. The sequence goes on along the minus strand of NZ_CP050975.2, from coordinate 7,127,912 downwards.
GGAGCGGACCCGCTCGGTCGTCCGGAACCTGCCGTCGGAGGCGATCGCGTGCTACTTCGCACTCACCGGGGACGCCTTCTTCTACCACGATGACGGGGTGCGGGTGCTGCACCCGGGACAGCTGATCGTCTGCGATGCGGACCGGCCCTTCATACGGGGCTTCTCGCAGGGGCTGGAAGAGCTGGCGGTGAAGGTGCCCCGGTCGGTCTGGCGGGATCTCGGCGGGCCGCAGCTGTCCCAGCCCATGGTCTTCGACGTCGACGAGGGCGCCGCGCAGGCCAGGGCGCTGGCCCGGATGGTCGGACGGGCGGTGCTGCCGCAGTCGTCCGAGGCCGTGGACGAGGACATCGTGCTGGAGCTGCTCGGCAGCGTGGTGTCGGGCCGCCCGCCGACCACCGCGGCCGTGCACCTCGCGACGGCTCGGGCCTACATCGACGAGCACCTGACGGAGCCGGGGCTTTCCGCGGCTCACGTCGCCCGGGGTATCGGGGTCAGCGAGCGGCATCTGTCCCGCGTGTTCGCCCACGGCGGTGAAAGCCTGCCGCAGTACCTCCTCGGCCGCCGTCTCGACCGCGCCCGCTCGATGCTCGCCGCGGGATGGCCCGGGAGCGTGGCCGAGGTGGGAGCGGCCTGTGGTTTCGGGTCCGCCTCCTATTTCTCGCACCGGTTCAAGGAGCGGCACGGTGTGGGGGCCGCTGATGTCCTGCGTGGTGGCCGCGTCGGGGGATGACCGCGGGCCGGTCCGCCGGCAAGGGGTGCCGGCGGCCGGTCGGCGCGGTCTGCCCGGGGCGGTCAGGTGCCGTCGGGGGCGAGCACGATGTCGAACCGCGCACGGGACCAGACCCGGTCACCGAGGTCACGTCCGTCGGGTGTCGGGCTGCCTGGTTCCTGCGTGTGGAAGTCCTTGACGAGGGACTCCTTCACACCGAAGACGGCGTCGCTGTCGAGGTGTTCGTCGCCGCGGACGAAGATGTGGGTGACGAGGGTGCGCAGAGCGGGAGCACTGACCATGAAGTGGAGGTGCGAGGCACGCATGGGTGACCGGCCGGTGGCCGCCAGGAGCTGCCCGACCGGGCCGTCGTGCGGGATGGCGTACGGAGTGGGGGTCAGCCCCCAGAAGCGGTAGCGGCCGTCGGGGTCGGTGAACAGGTGGGCTCGCGCGGCGGTGCGGTCGTCGTCGTACTGGGTGTCGTAGAAGCCGTCCTCGTCGGCTTCCCACACCTCGACGCGTGCCCCGGGGACCGGTTTGCCCGCGGTGTCGGTGACGGTGCCCTCGACCCAGCACGGTTCACCACTGGCGCCGAAGGCCATGTCGCCCCCCGGCTCGATTCCGGGGCTGTCCTCGACGAAGAACGGTCCGAACACGGTGGCTTCCGTGGCCTGGCCGTAGGCCTCGTTGTTGACGGCGACGGTCTGCATCGAGACTCCGAGGACGTCCGACAGGAGGATGAACTCCTGGCGCCGGTCGTCGGTGATGTGGCCGGTGCGGGTGAGGAAGTCGATGCCCAGGTCCCATTCCTTCTCGGTGAGCCGGACGTCCCGGACGAACGCGTGCAGGTGCTGGACGAGGGACTCCAGCACCTGCCGCAGCCGCGGGTCGGTGCAGTCGGCGAAGGACTCCAGGACTCGGCGTGTGACCTCGGCTTCGATTTCCCGCTGCTTGTCGTCGGGTGCGTCCTCGGTGGTGGCGGGGGTGTGGGTCATCGCGGTTCGGCTCCTTCCCAGGCCGTGCGGAGCAGGTCGGTGATCGCCGGCAGGGTGACAGGGCTCGGATTGCCGGCCGGGGCGGCGGCGACCACGGCCTCGGCCGCCGAGGCGATGCCGCCGGACGGCATGCCGAGGTCGCGGAGCGCGCGTGGTGCGTCGAGCTGGTCGCGCAGCCCGGCGAGACCTTCCCGGGCGCTGGGTGTGCCGAAGGCCTCGGCGAGGCGTTCCTCGGCCTCGGGGGCGGCGGTCCCGTTGAAGGCGAGGACGTACGGGAGGACGACGGCGTGGGTGGCGGCGTGCGGGAGGTTGAACATGCCTCCCAGGACATGGCAGATCTTGTGGTGGAGCCCTGATCCGGCGGACGCGAAGGCCAGGGCGGACAGGTAGGCGCCGTAGAGTGCCTGCTCGCGGCCGGGCAGCGCGTCGGGTTCCTTGACGACCATGGGCAGTCCCGTGCGGAGCGCCCGGACACCCTCCGCGGCGAGGGCCCGGTTGATGGGGTCGGCGCGGGGGGCCCACAGGGAGTCGACGCAGTGCGCCACGGCGTTCAGACCGGAGGCGGCGCTCAGGGCGGCGGGCAGGCTCAGCGTCAGCGAGGCGTCGTAGACGATCGCGCGCGGCAGGACCTTGCGGTCGGTGCCGGTGGTCTTGGCGGAGCCCTCGGTCAGCCCCCAGACGGGGGTGGCCTCGGAACCCGCGTACGTGGTGGGAACGGCGACGATCGGCAGTCCGGTGGTGAGCGCGACCGCTTTGGCCAGGCCGGTGGTCGAACCGCCGCCGATGCTGACCAGGACGTCGGCGTCGTGCGCGGCGGCTGCCGTACGGGCCCGTTCGGCGACCTCGACAGGGACGTGCATCACGACGTCATCGTGCCGGTGGACGACGGGCAGGCCGCTCGTGACGCGCTCGGCGATCTCGCGCTCACCCGCGCCGGCGATCACCATCACACGTCGGGCGCCCAGGGAGGCGATCTCGGCCGTGAGGCTCTCCGCCGCCTCGCCGGAGGCGAAGTGCACCCTTTGCGGCAGGGTGTCATGGACGAAACGCATCGTGGCTCAGTCCCTTCCCAGGATCGAGAGCAGGGCCTGTCGCAGCCGGCCCTCGGGGTCTTCGGGCAGGGTCATGGCACGCCACGCGATGTGCTTGTCCGGACGCACCAGCAGCACTCCGCTCTCCTCGACCTCGCGCAGCTTCGCCCAGTCGTAGTACAGGTCGGTGACCTCACGGCCCGGACCGATGACGACCGTCTCGAGCGGGACACCGAGTTCCTGGGCGATCTTCTCGCCGGCCTGTGCCCACGCCTCGCCGGCGATGCCGGTGAACAGCGTCCACCGGGTGTAGGGGGCGAGGTCCATCAGCGCGAGGCGGCGGCTGCTGTCGCCGACCCAGGCGTGCGGCAGGTGGGAGCCGGGAACCGTGGACATCTCGTAGTACAGGTCCGTGTCCCGGGTGGGGGCGGGGCGGGTGGACCCGTCGGACAGGACGGCCGAGGAGGCGTAGAACTGGCCCAGTTCGACGCCGTGCGCGTTGAACTCGTAGTTCTTCAGGTCCATGGCCCGTACGAGCGCGGCTCGTTTGGCGGCGCCGGCGGGGGTGTTGTCCTTGCGTTCCTCGATCGCGGCGGCCATGTCCGCCTCGGTCCGCGCGTCGAGGACACCGAGGGCCTCGAAGATTTCCACGAACTCCCGGCTGGACCGGTTGGCCCGCTTCACGATGCGTTCCGCGACGGGGGCGCGCTCGTCGGTGTAGCTGTCCAGCAGTGCCGGAGCGGCCTGGCCTCTGAGCACGGCGGCCAGCTTCCAGGCGAGGTTGTAGGCGTCCTGGACCGAGGTGTTGGAGCCCAGGCCGTTGCTCGGCGGGTGCCGGTGCACGGCGTCGCCGGCGCAGAACACCCGGCCGAGGTGCAGGCGGCTCGCGTACATCTCGTTGTTGCCCCAGAGGCTGGTGCCCGTGATCTCGACGTCCAGGTCCGGCATGCCCAGGAGGTTCCGTACGATCTGGATCGCCGCCTGCTCGTCGACGACGGGGGGCTCGTCGGCGATGTCGTAGCCCCACACGATCAGCCACTCGTTCCAGGGGCGGATCATGCGCACCAGGCCCGCGCCGATGCCGCCCACGTTCGAACCCGGCTGGACGACCCAGTACAGGACGGAGGGCCGGTGGGAGACGTGCCGGGAGATGTCCGCCTTGAAGGTGATGTTCATCGACCCGGCGATGTCCATCGCGCCCTCGAACGGCAGGCCGATGTCGGCGGCCACCTTCGAGCGGGCACCGTCGGCGCCGATCAGGTACTTGGCGCGAATGCTGTACTGCGCGCCGGTCAGCCGGTCGAGGACCTCGACGGTGACGCCGTCGGCATCCTGGGTGTGGGAGAGGTACTCGGTGGAGAACCGGGTGTGGGCACCACGCTGTGTCGCGTTCCGTACCAGGATCGGTTCGAGGTAGGTCTGGGGGATGTCCACGGTCAGGCAGGGGGAGGCGAGCCGGTAGTCGGCCTCACGGTCGGGGCGGGTCCCCCAGGTGTGGATGCGGCCGATCTCCTCGCCGGTGATGCTCGTGCAGAACACGGTGTCCCCGACCAGGCCGTGCTCGGTGGCGTCCGCGAGGACCTGGGGCTCGATGCCGAGGTCGCGGAAGACCTCCATGGCGCGCTGGTTGGTGATGTGCGCGCGGGGCGTGTTCGCCGTCCACCGGTACTTGGTGATCATGATGGTGTCGATGCCCAGTGTCGACAGCAGCAGTGCGGCGGTGGCGCCCGCCGGCCCCGAGCCTATGACGACGACCTCGGTGGTCACGATGGAGTCGGAGGGCAGTTCGGTCTCTGGGGTCCCGTCGTTGAATTCCGGCATTTCGTGATGGCCTTTCGTGAATCCGGCGTCACTGCCGGAAACGTCAGTGTGGGACCGGGTGGGCAGGCACGGAATGGCGTGGGCCGATGTCGGCGGGAATGCCAAGGAGTGGCGGATTCGGGAAGAACGGCGGGCCGCGGGACGCGCCGGGTGTGTGCCGGCGCGGACCTGGCCGGCCCCTTCTCCCCCGCATGCGGCCTTGCCGTGGGGGCCGGCGGAGACGTGCGCTCCGGTTCGGATCACCGGGACGCAGGACCACCGGGCGGGACCATCGGGCAGGACCTTCGGGCAGGACCTTCGGGCAGCCGGACATACCCCAAAGGCCAGGCCTCGCGCGAGGTTTGAGTGAGTGTCAGGTCGTAGCAGGAAGAAGCGGCAGTTCGAGGCGGCCCGCGAGTTCGTCGACGGTGATGCCGAAGGTCTCCCGCACCGCGACGCCGGCCGGGGTGATGTCGAAGACCGCGAGGTCGGTGTAGACGCGGTCGACGCAGCCCAGCCCGGTCAGTGGGTAGGTGCACCGCGGAACCAGCTTGGGGGCGCCGTCCTTCGCGAACAGCGTCATCATGACGAAGACCTTCTTGGCGCCGATCGCCAGGTCCATGGCGCCGCCGACGGCGGGGATGGCGTCGGGCGCGCCGGTGTGCCAGTTGGCTAGGTCCCCGGCCGCGGAGACCTGGAAGGCGCCCAGGACGCAGATGTCCAGGTGGCCGCCGCGCATCATGGCGAAGGAGTCCGCGTGGTGGAAGTAGGCCGCTCCGGGCGGTTCGGTCACGGGAACCTTGCCGGCGTTGGTGAGATCGTGGTCGATCTCCTCGCCCTGGGCGGCGGGTCCCATGTTGAGCATGCCGTTCTCGGTGTGGAGCACCACACCGGAGTCGGCCGGCAGGTGGTCGGCGACGGCTGTCGGCTGGCCGATGCCGAGATTGACGAACGCGCCGTGAGGGATGTCGCGGGCCACCAGGGCGGCGATCTCGGACTTGCCCAGCGGGCCGCGCCCGCTGTCCGCCGTGTGTCGGATCGGGGTCATGCGGTCGTCTCCTGTACCACGCGGTCGACATAGATGCTCGGCGTCACCACGGTCTCGGGGTCGATCATGCCGGTGTCGACGATCTCGCGGACCTGTGCGACCACGGTGGTCGCGGCGGTGGCCATGACCGGCCCGAAGTTGCGGGCCGTCTTGCGGTAGACGAGGTTGCCCATGCGATCGGCCCGGTGGGCGCCGATCAACGCGACATCGCCCCTGATCGGGTACTCCAGGACGTAGGTACGGCCGTCGATGACGCGGGTCTCCTTGCCTTCGGCGAGCAGGGTCCCGGCTCCGGTGGGGCAGAAGAAGGCGCCGATACCGGCACCGGCCGCCCTGATCCGCTCCGCGAGGTTGCCCTGCGGCACCACTTCCAGCTCGACCTTGCCGGCCCGGTAGAGGCCGTCGAAGACGTACGAGTCGGACTGCCGGGGGAAGGAGCAGACGACCTTGCGGACCCGCCCCTTCGCCAGCAGGGCGGCCAGCCCGGTGTCACCGTTGCCGGCGTTGTTGGACACGACCGTCAGGTCCTTCGCGCCCTGGCGGATCAGCGCGTCGATCAGGTCGACCGGCATTCCGGCCATCCCGAAGCCGCCGACGAGCACCGTCGAACCGTCCTCGATGCCGGCGACGGCCTCGTCGGCGTGGGCACACACCCGCATGGTCATCGGCCGGTCTCCGTGACGTTCTCCAGGACGACGGTGAGCGCCTGGCCCACGCCGATGCAGATCGCCGCGACGCCCCATCTCCCGCCGGACTCCTTCAGCCGGTGGGCGAGCGTGCCCAGAAGCCTGCCGCCGGAGGCCCCCAGGGGGTGGCCGAGCGCGATGGCCCCGCCCTTGGCGTTGACGATCGCGGGGTCGATCTTCCAGGCGTCCACGCAGGCCAGTGCCTGCACGGCGAACGCCTCGTTGAGTTCGACCGCGGACACGTCGGACCAGGTGATGCCGGCGCTCTTCAGGGCGCGGTTCGCCGCCTCCACCGGCGCGAAGCCGAACATCTGCGGCTCCAGTGCGAACACTCCCCGCCCGGCTACGCGGGCCAGCGGATCGGCACCGATACGCGTGGCGGCGGCCCCTGAGCCGAGCAGCACGGCGGAGGCGCCGTCGTTCAGCGGCGAGGAATTGCCCGCCGTGATCACACCGTCGGGGCGGAAGGCCGGCCTGAGAGCGGCGAGCTTGTCGATCGTGGACCCGGGCCTGATGCCCTCGTCCCGGGCGAGCGTGCCGCCTTTGCCGTCGGTCGCGACCGGCGTCACCAGGTCGTCGTAGAAGCCTGCCGCCCAGGCGGCGTCGGCGAGGTTGTGGGAGCGGACGGCGAACTCGTCCTGCCGCTCGCGCGGGACGCCGAAACGGTCGGCCAACTGCTCGTTGGCCTCGCCCAGGGAGACCGTCCACTCCTTCGGCATGCGCTCGTTGACCAGCCGCCAGCCGACCGCCGTGGACACGGCGGTCACGTCGCCGACGGGATAGCCGCGCTCCGGCTTGGGCAGCACCCACGGAGCCCGGGTCATCGATTCCACACCACCGGTGAGCACGATGTCGGCGTCACCGGTCTCGATGGCCCGGGAGGCCATGATCGCCGCGTCCAGGGAGGAGCCGCACAGCCGGTTGACGGTCGTGGCGGGAACCGAGGTGGGCAGTCCGGCCAGGAGCACGGCCATCCGGCCGACGTTGCGGTTGTCCTCGCCCGCGCCGTTGGCGTTTCCCCAGACCACGTCGTCGATACCGCTCGGATCGAGCTCCGGCACCTTCGCCAGGACTCCGTTCACGGCGAGCGCCGCGAGATCGTCGGGCCGTATGCCGGCGAGAGCGCCGGCGAACTTCCCGAAGGGTGTTCTTGCCGCTGCGTATACATAACTGTCGGTCACGTATTCACGGTAGGTCGCCCGCTTCATCGCGTCCAAGACACAGTATCGAGCAATTAATAAGGTGGCCTTATAAGATGGTGTCATGGAACTGCGTCAGGCCCGCTATTTCCTCACTCTCGCGGAGGAGTGCCACTTCGGGCGCGCGGCGGCCCGCCTGCACGTCGCCCAGCCGGCTCTCTCGCAGCAGATCAAGGCCTTGGAGCGCGAGCTCGGCATCGCCCTCTTCCACCGCTCGACCCGGCACGTGGAACTCACCGAGGCGGGCCGTCACCTGACCCCGTACGCCCGTACGCTGGTCACCGAGGCCGAACGCGCCCGCGTCCACATGGCGGAGCTCGCCACCGGCCACGTCGGCCGCGTCTCCGTCGGGTTCATCGGAACCGCCACCTACGACGTGCTGCCCCGCGTCGCCCGCACCGTACGGTCCCAGCTGCCTCAGCTCACCCTTGACCTGCGCGGCGAGCTGATCACCCCGGAGCTCGTGGAGGGCCTGCTCACCGGCACCTACGACCTCGCCGTGTCCCGTGCGGGCGCGGCCGGGGTCGAGGGGGTGCACCTCACACCACTGCGCACCGAACCCCTGATGGCCGTGCTGCCGGCCCACCATCCGCTGGCGGCCGACGAGCGGATCGCGCTGAGCGCGCTGGCCGACGAACCCTTCGTCATCCACCCCTCGCAGCCGCGGTCCGCCATGTACGACCGCGTCCTGTCGGCCTGCGCCCGGGCCGGATTCGAGCCTTCGTCCCTCATCGAGGTCGGCGAGACCGCGACCCTCGTCGTCCTGGTGGCCGCGGGACACGGCGTCGCCCTCGTGCCGCAGTCGGTGCGGAGCCTGCGGCTCGACGGCGTGACGTACGTACCGCTCGCCGAGACGGAGACCATCGATCTCATCCTGGCCCGCCGAGCGCACCGCAACTCACCGGCCGTGCAGCACGTCGCCTCGATCATCGAACAGTGCGTGCGCACCTGAGCCGCGACGCGTGCGCCCCTCGCCGGTACGGGTCTGAGTGGTCCCTCCGCGAAGCTACTCCCCGGGTGCGCCGAGGCCCGTGAGGGCGCCGACGGGGTCGAGGTCGGGGGTGCCGCGCGGCCACCAGTCGTCCTGACCCGGTTCCGATTCGTACGCGTACCAGAGACCGTCGTGGCCCAGGCGCAGTTGGGCGTGGCCGCGGGGGTGCGTGAGGTGGTTGCGCCAGGGGCGGAAGGCGGGGAGGTCGGCGGCGAGCAGGAGCGGGCGGGCTCGGTCGAAGCGGCCCGCGGGCGGGTCCCAGGACTCTTCGAGCACGCTCAGCCCCTCGATTCCGCCCTGGCGCCAGGCGGCGACCGCACGCGCCAGGTCGGCCGGGGTGCGGCCGGCGGCCGAGGCGAGCGAGGAGTAGAGGGCGCGCGTGGCCGCGGTGAGTCCGGAACCGGGGCGGGCGGCGGCGAGCCGGACCGCGTCCTGCCAGAGGGTCAGCTCCGCGACCGGGTCGCGGCCCGCGGTCAGCAACGCGTGCGCGCGGGCCGCCGCGTCCGTCGCCAACTGGTCCAGCGCGAACGGGTCGGGACCGCCCGGCGCGCCCGGGTAGGTCGGCGGCTGCTCGGGGTGCGCGGGCGCGGGCAGGGGTGCCGGAAGGGGCGGCAGGCTCCGGCGGGCGAGGGCGTCCCGGGCCCGTACGCCGGGAAGGGACGCCGGCTCCTGCTCCTGGGCGGCGCGGGCCGCACGGGCCGCGTTGCGGCGGGAGAGTCCGTCCAGCAGCTCATGCTCGCCCCGGCCGCGCAGCAGAAGCAGGACGAACGGGTCCTCGTCCAGCAGACGTGCCGTCTCGTAGCAGAGCGCCGCCGCGTGTTTGCAGGGGTGGCCGGAGTCGGGGCAGCTGCAGTGCGGTGCGAGGTCGCCGGGGCCGGGGAGCAGGTCGACCCCGCAGTCGGCGAGCGAGCGGGGCATCTCCTTGTCGAGCAGCGCCGCGATGTGACCGGGCCGCTCGGCGGCCGCGTCGAGGAAGCGGTCCCAGTCCCCGTCGTCCAGCGTCCGCAGGGCGACCTGCACGCGGTAGGGCCGGGGACGGCTCCCGTGCACGTACGCCAGCACCAGCCCCGGGGTGACCGTGATGGCGTCGACCCGCCCCTTGTCCGCGTAGGCCCGGCCCCGCGCCAGCCGCGCCGCGTCGAGCGCGCCCTCCTCCAGGGCGCTCACCCAGGCATTGCCCCACCACGTCCGCGCGAACGCCTCGGCGTCCGGCGTCCGTGCCGGGAGCGTGGGGAAGGTACGGCGCAGCTCGCCGTCCCGACCCGGCGACCCCATGGACCGCGGCAGCCGTCCCGCCCGGGGTGCGCTCCGGTCCCCCGGCACGACGGAATCGCCCTTGGGCGCGTCCGTCGACCAGGTGGCCCGGGCGTGCCCGGGGGGCACCTCGGTGGTGTCAACGCGCCCGGCGGTCGTGCGCCCGGTCGCCGTGCCTCGGGCGGACGACCCGTCGGTCTGCGTGACCCGGGCGGTCGATCCGGTGGTCTCCGTCCCTCCATCGGTCGTCGCCCCATCGGCCTCCGTACCCCGGGCGGTCGATCCGGCGGTCTCCGTACCCCGAGCGGTCTCCGTACCGGCGGTCGGCCCGGCGGTCTCCGTGGCCTCAGCGGGCTCGGCCCCCGCCATGGTCGCTCGGGGGGCTTCCGCGGGCCTGGCCCGGCGGTTGGGTGTCCCCGCGTCGGGCGTCTCCGGTCCCGCGGCGGTACGCGCGCCGGGCAGCGGCGTGGCGTCGGGGATGGGCGGTCGCGTCGTACGGGGCCGGGGATCGGTGTCGGGCAGCTCGAAGGCTCCGGCGAGGAGGTCCCGTACGTCCCGGGTCCTCGCTCCCGGGTCGTGGCCACGCGGGGTCCGCCGGGCCGGTGAACCGGTCGGCGGTGTCCGGTCGGTGAGCCGGCGTCGGGGCTCGGCCGCCTCGTCGCCGACGTCCGCCCGCGCCTGCCGTGCTTCGCTGCGTGCGGCGCGCAGGGCCTGGCGGGCGACATCAGCCGGACGCGTGACGCCCGGGGCCGTACCGACCTGGCCGTCCGGTCCCGTCGCGGTTTCGTCCACCAAAGGTTCGCCGGACGCCGCGGGCTCCGGGGCCGGCCCGGAAGTGCCCTCGACAGGCGGCACTTCACCGGCTCCGGCACCGGCACCGGCACCGGCTCCGGCTCCGGCTCCGGCTCCGGCACCAGGGACGCTCCCCCTTCCGGCGGCGCGGCGCAGCGCCTGGCGGGCCGCGTCGCCCGGTCGGCCCCCCGGAGTGACCGAGGTGACCGGGGTCGCCTCGGCCGGCGGGTCCGGCTCGTCCTCGGGCGCCGCTCCCCGCCCCTCCCGCTCCCGCGCGGCCCGCAGGGCACGGCGGGCCGCGTCGGCGGGACGCGCGCCCTCGGTCGCGAGGCGCGCGGAGCCTGCGGCGCGGGGCTCTTCCTGTCCGTCCGTTCCGCCGGGCTCCGGCCGTCCCTCGTCCGTGGAAGCGCTCACTCGGTCCTCCGGAGTGAGACCAGGTCCGACAGGTCGCGGTCGGTCAGCTCGGTCAGGGAGGCCTCTCCGGAGCCGAGGATCGCGTCGGCCAGCGCCCGCTTCGCTTCGAGCATCTCGGCGATGCGGTCCTCCACCGTGCCCTCGGTGATGAGGCGGTGGACCTGGACGGGCTGGGTCTGACCGATGCGGTAGGCGCGGTCGGTCGCCTGCTCCTCGACCGCGGGGTTCCACCAGCGGTCGAAGTGGATGACATGGCCGGCCCGGGTGAGGTTCAGACCCGTGCCTGCGGCCTTGAGGGACAGCACCAGGACCGGGGTGGCGCCGCTCTGGAAGCGGTCCACCATGTGTTCGCGTTCGGCGACCGGGGTGCCGCCGTGCAGGAGCTCCACCGGGACGGCGCGTGCGGCGAGGTGGGCGGTGATCAGGCGGGCCATCCCCACGTACTGGGTGAAGACGAGTGCCGAGCCGTCCTCCGCGAGGAGGGTGTCCAGGAGCTCGTCGAGCAGGGCCAGCTTCCCTGAACGGGCGGCGGGCCCGTGGGCGGCGGCCTGCGTGTCCTCCTTCAGGAACAGCGCCGGATGGTTGCACACCTGCTTGAGGGAGGTCAGCAGCTTGAGGACGAGGCCGCGCCGGGCGATGCCCTCGGCAGTCTCGATCGCGAGCATCGACTCACGGACCACCGCCTCGTAGAGCGAGGCCTGTTCACGGGTCAGCGGTACCGGATGGTCCGTCTCCGTCTTGGGCGGGAGCTCGGGGACGATCCCGGGGTCGGACTTCTTGCGGCGGAGCAGGAAGGGACGGATCAGCCGGGCCAGACGGGCCACCGCCTCCTCGTCCTCGCCGTTCTCCACCGCGCGTGCGTGCCGGGCGCGGAAGGACTTCAGGGGGCCGAGCAGGCCGGGGGTCGTCCAGTCCAGGAGGGCCCACAGCTCGGAGAGGTTGTTCTCCACGGGGGTGCCGGTCAGGGCGACGCGCGCGGGGGACGGGATGGTCCGCAGGGCCTTCGCCGTCGCCGAGTAGGGGTTCTTGACGTGCTGCGCCTCGTCCGCGACGACCATGCCCCAGGCCTGCTGGGCGAGCCGGGGCGCGGCCGAGCGCATCGTGCCGTAGGTGGTGAGGACGAAGCCTCCGTCGAGGTCGTCGAGGGTGCGCTCGGGGCCGTGGAAGCGGCGGACGGGGACACCGGGGGCGAAACGGGTGATCTCCCGCTGCCAGTTGCCCAGCAGCGAGGCCGGGCAGACGACCAGGGTCGGTTCGGCGTGGGCCCGGCGCAGATGCAGGGCGATGAGGGTGATGGTCTTGCCCAGACCCATGTCGTCGGCGAGGCAGCCGCCGAGGCCGAGCGAGGTCATGAGGTCCAGCCAGGCGAGCCCCCTGAGCTGGTAGTCCCGCAGGCGGGCCTGGAGACCCGGTGGCGGCTCGACGGGGACGACGCCGGCCGTCAGCCGGTCGCGCAGCGCGGCGAGCGCGCCGACCGGTACGGCCTCGACCGTCTCGCCGTCGACCTCCGCGGTGCCGGTCAGCGCCATGGAGAGCGCGTCGACCGGGTCCAGCAGGCCCAGTTCGCGCTTACGGGCCTTGCGGACGAGGGCGGGGTCGACCAGCACCCACTGGTCCCGCAGCCGGACGACCGGACGGTGGGCCTCGGCGAGCGCGTCCATCTCGGCCTCGGTGAGCGGATCCCCACCGAGCGCCAACTGCCAGCGGAACTGGAGGAGTTCCTCGCTCTCGAAGTATCCCGTGCCGTCCGTGGCCGATCCGGGGGCGGAGCGCACCACCGCGGCCGCGCTCAGGTCGTGGGCGAGGTCCCGGGGCCAGTGCACGGCGACGCCTGCCGCGCCGAGGCGGGTCGCCGCGACGCCGAGGAGGTCGGACAGCTCCTCCTCGAAGAGGGCGAGGACGTCGGGCACGTCCTGTTCCGAGAGGCGGTCCAGGGGTGGCCAGACGCGGGCCGCGCGGCGTACGGCGAGTGCCGCGTCCACCCGGGCGCGGGGACCGAAGGCCGCGTCGGCCCCTCCCGCCCACAGCGCGGCGGCGTCGACGACGAGCGTGGGGTCGGCGAGGCTGTGCACCTGGACGACGGCGGCGCCCGCGCGGCGCGCTCCCTCGCCGTCGTCGAAGAGCTGGTACGCCGACAGGTCCAGGCGGAGCGAGATCCGCACGCCCGCGTCCATGCCCGCGGCGACCTCCGCGGCCCAGTCGTGGGCGGCGGGCAGCCGCTGCGGTTCGCGGGCCGCGAAGGGCTTCCCCGAGGTGTGGGGAGCGGCGGGGGTGCGCGGCAGGGTGTCGGCGACCGCGTCCAGGAAGGAGCGGATCAGCGCTTCCGGTTCGGGCAGCCGCAGGGGGCCCTTGCCGGGGAGGGGGACGGCGTGTCCCTCGTACGGGAGGGCTGCGGCCAGCGCGCGCAGGTGCGCGATGTCGTCCGGGTCGAGCGGGCCCGCGCGCCAGGCGTCGAAGCCCTCGGGCGTCAGTCCGGGCAGCAGCCGGCCCCGCGCGACGAGGCGCAGGGCGTGCAGGGTGGCCGCGCCCCAGCAGGCCGTGGCGGGGTGGGCGGCGCGGTCGCGGCGGGCTCCGGCGAGCAGCGGCAGGGCTTCGGCGATCGGCAGGGTGAGCGCGGGGACCGTGCTCCGGCGGACACCCGAACCATGCGGCCGTACCACCGTGAGCCGGGTCGGGTCGTGGGACGGCCCGCTCGCGGCGTCGGCCGCGGAGGGCCGCGATCCCTTGTCCGGGTAGGCCGGCGTTCCCTTGTCCGGAGTGGGGGGCGGTCCGCCGTCCAGCGTGGGCAGTGGTCCGCGTTCCCGATCGGGCAGTGGTCCGCCGTCCGGGTCCCAGAAGGCGATTCGTCCGTCACGCGGCAGCGGTGCGGGCAGGAACACGGCGGCGAGCCGCACCGGCACGGCGATGTCGGCCCTCGGGGATGCCTCGCCCATACGTCCGGTCACCTCCCGCCCCTCGGTCGCGTCAGTTGTCTTCGACTCTACGGGCGGGGTCTGACAACGGGTCCCGGCGACGGCCCGGGACCGGTTCGTCACGGAACCGTGCGCGAGACGACGTACACCATGGGGAACGTCGGATTGGCCAGGTTGACCACGACGTCCTGGGTGGGCGCCGGGTCCTTCTGCTTGCGGGTGAAGCCCCACCACTGGCCGGGGACCGAGAAATTCCAGCCGGTGACCTTCTGGTCGCGGGCGCCGATGGCGATGTCGTCCTTCGTCAGCGCCTGCCGGTCGGCTCCCAGGCCGGCGAGGAAGGTGTCCAGGCCCGCGTTGGTGAGCTGGAACTGCGCGTAGAGGCGGCTGGTCTTCCAGTTGTTCGTCTCGTAGAACGCGACCTTGGCGGCCGGGTGCGGGATCTCCACCTGGTAGAGGCGGCGCTGGACCTTCGAGGGCCAGCCCGCCGTGAGACCGGTCGCCGAGTACTTGTCCTCTTTCTGCTTGCCGCTGTCGCGGCTCTGGTTGGCCGAGATCACCAGGTATCCGGCCGGGACGCCGATGAGCAGCACGATGATCAGCAGGGTCAGGGCCCGGCGGCGGAACTTGTGGCGCGGGTCCTCCGGCGGCCGCCGCGGCTCGTCCGGCGGTGACGCCTGGCGTGGCAGCGAGGCGGTCACGGCGTGCCCTGGGTCGTGCGACGGGACTCGGTGTAACGCTCGTACCGCTCGTAGCGCTCCACGCGGCGGCGCTTGGCGCGGCGGAAGCGGCGGGCTACGAGGCGTGCGAGGTCGGCGGCGCCGACCATGCCGGCATCGGGGCCGAGCTGGGCGCGGGCGATGCGGGCCTCGGGACGGTAGCCGCGGCCGGTCAGGTGCCGGCGGAAGGCGTCGCGGGCCGGGCCGATCAGGAGGTCGTCGGCCGCGCTGACGCCGCCGCCGATGACGAAGCAGGAGGGGTCGAGGGCGGCCGCCAGGTTGGCGATGCCGACGCCGAGCCACTGGCCGATGTCCTGGAGCAGCTCGATGCACATGGCGTCGCCCTCGCGGGCCAGCTCGGTGATCATCGGGCCGGTGATGTCGGCGATGTTGCCCTTGACGTGCTCGATGATCCCGTACGCGACCGGGGAGTCCGCGGCGGCGAGCTCGCGGGCCTCGCGGACCAGCGCGTTGCCGGAGCTGTACTGCTCCCAGCAGCCGCGGTTGCCGCACGCGCAGCGGTGGCCGCCGGGGACCACCTGCATGTGGCCGAACTCTCCCGCGACGCCGAACCTGCCGCGCCTGACCTGGCCGTCCTCGAGGAGCGCGCCGCCGATGCCGGTACCGAGCGTGATCATGACCAGGTTGTCCTCGCCGCGGCCCGCGCCGAAGCGCCATTCCGCCCAGGCGGCGGTGTTGGCGTCGTTGTCGACGAGGACCGGTACGGCGAGGCGGCCCGCGAGGCGGTCGCGCAGGGGTTCGTTGCGCCAGGAGAGGTGGGGGGCGAAGAGGATGCGGTTGCGCTCCGCGTCGACCCAGCCTGCCGCGCCGATGCCGACCGCGTGCACGTCGTGCCGGTCGGAGAGGTCCAGGACCAGCTCCACGATGGTGTCCTCGACGACCTTGGGGCTCTTGGACTTGTCCGGCGTCTCGGCGCGGAGCTTCTCCAGGATGTTGCCGTCGGCGTCGACGACGCCCGCCATCACCTTCGTACCGCCGATGTCGATACCGACGGTGGGGACGCGGGGCGCCGTCAGGTGGGAACGGCGCTCGCGCGTCCCGACGGTCCGCAGGACGGTGGCCCGCGCGGAGCCGCGGTGTGCGAGGTCGCGGTAGGTGCTCATCGGGCCGATTCTGCCTCACGCCGCCGTGCTTTGCTTCGCCGGGGGAGGCGTGGGGGGCGGGGGGCGGCTGTGGCGTGCCGTTACCTGTGGTGGCGGGCTGTGACGCGGAGCGAGGGGGCCGGGGGCCGTTCTCACGGTGCGGGGCGGTTGTGGCTGGTCGCGCAGTTCCCCGCGCCCCTGGGGAAGGACGCGCCGGCCCCCGCCCTGGAAGCGCCGCCGCCCGACGAAATCCGTAGGCCGATCTCACACCCCGGCCGGGAAGGAACGTCTCCCGGGCCGGGGCGAGAGGGGCCCGACGCGACGGCTACGTCGTGCGTTCCAGTTCGTGGCGGAGGTCGTCGAGTTCGCTGCCGCCCGCCATCTGGCGGGTGAGCTCGTCGAGGGTGATCTCCTCACGGGTGTGGCTGCCGAACATGGCGCCGCGCTTGAGGAGGACGAAGCGGTTGCCCACCAGGTAGGCGTGGTGCGGGTTGTGGGTGATCAGGACGACGCCCAGTCCGGCGTCCCTGGCGGCGGCGACGTACTTGAGGACGACGCCGGACTGCTTCACACCGAGCGCGGCGGTGGGCTCGTCCAGGACGAGGACCTTGGCGCCGAAGTACACGGCGCGGGCGATGGCCACGCACTGGCGCTCACCGCCGGACAGCGTGCCGATGGGCTGGTCGACGTCGCGCAGGTCGATGCCCATGCGCAGCAGCTCCGCGTGGGTGGTCCTGCGCATGAACTCGACGTCCATGCGCTTGAAGGGACCCGTGCCCTTCGACGGCTCGGAGCCGAGGAAGAAGTTGCGCCACACCGGCATCAGCGGGACGACGGCGAGGTCCTGGTAGACGGTGGCGATCCCGCGGTCCAGCGCCTCGCGCGGGGACGACAGCCGGGTCTCCTCGCCCTCGATGCGCAGCGTGCCCGCGTCGTGCTGGTGCAGCCCCGCGATGATCTTGATAAGGGTGGACTTGCCCGCGCCGTTGTCCCCGAGCACGCAGGAGATCTCCCCCGCGTGCACCACCAGCGAGACACCTTCGAGGGCGCGGATGTTGCCGTAGTACTTACTGACGTCGTCGAGCTCGACGAGTGCCGTGCCCTCCGTGGGGGCCGCTTCCGTCTTTTCCGCGTCCGTCGTCATTTCGTCACCTCCGCGCGCTTGCGGACCCAGTGGTTGAGCAGGGTCGCCAGGAGCAGCATCACTCCGAGGAAGAACTTGAACCAGTCCGGGTTCCATTCGGCGAACACGATGCCCTTGCTCACCATGCCGAAGATCAGCGCGCCGACCGCCGCGCCGACCGCGGAGCCGTAGCCGCCGGTGATCAGACAGCCGCCGATGACCGCCGCGATGATGTAGATGAGCTCGTTGCCGACACCCTCGCCGGACTGCACGACGTCGAACGAGAACAGCAGGTGCTGACCGGAGATCCAGGCGCCGAAGGCGACGCCCATGTAGAGGCCGATCTTGGTCTTGTTGACCGGGACACCGACCGCGCGGGCGGCCATCTCGCCGCCGCCGACGGCGTAGATCCAGTTGCCGACGCGGGTGCGCAGCAGGATCCAGGTGGCCACGACGACGAGGGCGAGCCACCACAGGATGGTGATCTTGAAGTCGACGCCGCCGATCGTGAACGTCGAGGCGAAGACGTCCTTGGCGGAGGAGAAGCCCTGCATGTCGGCGATCGACTTGGTGGAGACCGTGCGGCTGATCAGCTTGGTGAAGCCGAGGTTCATACCGGTCAGCATCAGGAAGGTGCCGAGCGTGATGATGAAGCTGGGCGGGTCGGTGCGGGTCAGCATGACGCCGTTGAAGACGCCGATCCCGAGCGTGACGACCAGCGAGACGAGGACGCCGACCCAGACGTTCGCCGTCAGCTGGTAGCTGAGCATCGAGGAGATCAGCGCGGAGCTGGTCACCATGACGCCCGCGGAGAGGTCGAACTCGCCGCCGATCATCAGGAGCGCGACCGGTACGGCCATGATGCCGATGGTCGACGAGGCGTACAGGACCGTGCTCAGGCTGGCGGCCCGTACGAAGCTGTCCGCGAAGATCGCGAAGAAGAGGAAGACCGCGATCGCGCCGACCACGGAGCCCAGCTCCGGCCGGCCCATGAGCTTGCGCAGCGGTGAGGTCTTCACGAGGCGTTCGTCGGCCTTGGTGCCGGGCGACGGCGCGGGTGCGGGTGCGGTAGCGGTCATCGGGTCCCCCGCTTCGTGTACTCCTCCAGCGCGGCGGCCTGATCCTTGGTGATGATCTGCGGTCCGGTGAGTACCGGCTTGCCGCCGCCGAGGACATCGGCGTTGTACTTGTAGAGCCAGAGCAGGTCCACGGCCTCGTACCCCTGGAGGTAGGGCTGCTGGTCGACGGCGAAGCCGAGCGTGCCGTCCTTGAGCTCCGCGGCCACCTTCGCGTTCAGGTCGAAGGTGTCGACCTCGGCGTCGCTGCCGGCGTCCTTCTTGGCCTTGACCGCGGTGTCCGCGTACGGGGCACCGAGCGTGACGACCGAGTCGATGGACTTGTCCGCCTGCAGCTTGGCACCGATGGAGGACTGCACGTCGGGCATGCTGGTGCCCTGGACGTAGAGGTCCTGCACGGTGCCGTGGAAGGTCTTCTTGACGCCCGCGCAGCGCTGCTCGTGACCGACGTTGCCCTGCTCGTGCAGGATGCACAGGGCCTTCTTGCGGCCGCGCTTGTTCAGCTCGTCGCCGACCGCCTCGCCGGCGATGGTCTCGTCCTGGCCGATGTGGGTGAGCGCGCCGAACGCCTTGGACTGCTCGGAGCCGGAGTTCACCGTGATCACGGGGATGCCGGCCTTCTCCGCGCGCGCCACGGCCGCCTTCATCGCGTCCGGCTTGGCCAGCGTGACGATGATGCCGTCGACCCGCTTGTCCACCGCGGCGTCGACGAGCTGCGCCTGCTGCTGCGCCTCGGCGTTGTGCGAGTACAGGAAGTTGATGTTGTCCTTGACGGCGGCCTGCTTGGCGCCGTTCTGCACGATGTCCCAGAACGTGTCGCCGTCGCCCGAATGGGTGACCATCGCGAAGGTCCACCTGGGCGTGTTCACCGCGGCCCTGCCCTGGGCGGACGCCTCCTTGCGGGCATCCTCGGCCCGCTTCCCGCCGGTGCTGCTGCATCCGGCGAGGGACGCTCCCAGCGCCCCTGCGAGCGCGATGCTTACCCAGGTCCGAGTCCGTGCCACGAGGCCGTGCCCTTCTTGCTGTGCTCCTTGGTGCGCCGGGGCCCGCGGAGCGGCCCGGCGGGCCGTTCCGTAGGCCCCGGGGGCCGGCCTCTCGCCGGCCCCAAACGCCCAAGTATCGAACACGGGGAGCGTGCATCCCATCAGCGGGTCCCGCGCGCGGTGTACTTCTCGAGCTGCGGCGCGTCCTTCTCGGTGACGATGGCCGGGCCGGTGAGGACCGTCTTGCCGCCGCCGAGCACGTCGCCGTTGTTCTTGTAGAGCCACAGCATGTCGATGGCCTCGTAGCCCTGGAGGTAGGGCTGCTGGTCGACGGCGAAGCCGACCTCCTTGGCCTTGAGCCGCTTGACCACCTCGGCGTTCAGGTCGAAGGTGTCGATCTCGGCCTTGCTGCCCGCGTCGGCCTTGGCCTTCACCGCGACGGCGGCGATCGGGGCGCCCAGCGTGATGACGGCGTCGATGCCCTTGGTGGCCTGCAGCTTCGCCTCGATGGAGGACTGGCTGGCGGGGGCGTTGGTCCCGTCGACGTTGAGGTTCTCGACCGAGCCGTCGAAGGTCTTCTTCACGCCGGCGCAGCGCTGCTCCAGGGAGACGTTGCCCTGCTCGTGGATGACACAGACGGCCTTCTTGAGACCGCGTTTGTCGAGTTCGTCACCGATGGCCTCACCGGCGACCGACTCGTCCTGGCCGAAGTGCGCGAGCGCCCCGAACTGCTTGGAGAACTCGGCACCGGAGTTGATCGTGACGACCGGGATGCCCGCCGCCTCGGCCTTGGCGAGAACGTCCTTCATCGCCTCGGGCTTGGCCAGCGTGACGACGATGCCGTCGACCTTCTTGTCGATCGCGGCCTGGACGAGCTGGGCCTGTCCGTTGGCTTCCTTGTCGTTCGAGTACAGGAAGTCGACGTTGTCCTTGCCGGCCGCCGCCTTGGCGCCGCTCTGGACGATGTCCCAGAACGTGTCGCCCTCGCCGGAGTGCGTCACCATCGCGATCTTCAGACGGGGTGTGCCGGCGGCCTTGCCGCCGCCGCTCCCGCTGCCACTCGCCTTGTCCTCCGAGTCCTTGCCGCCGGAGCTGCTGCACCCGGCCGCGAGCGCGATCACAGCTATCACCGCTGCTGCTGTTCGGGCTGTACGCATGGTGGGACCACCCTCTCTCCCGCCGCTCCTTTGCGGCTGAGGGGAGTTCTAGCTCCGGGTCCGCACACCAGTCAATGGGTTTGTCAGAACATTCTTACGATTGAGATTCGGCCATGCCCCAGCCGATTCATGCCCCCACCAGGAGCTTTTCGATCACGAGCGGAATTCACCACCCCACGAAGATCCAAACATTCACAACGACATGAGGATTCACGGCCGTACGACAATTCACCGCCGTACACGGATTCACCGGTATAAGCGGATTCGCGGATTCACGGACGTACGAGGAGCTGGAACTCGAAGGAGTAGCGGGAGGCGCGGTAGGTGTGGGTGCCGAACTCCACCGCACGCCCGGTGTCGTCGAAGGTGGTGCGCTGCATGGTGAGCAGCGGGGCCCCGGCGGGCTCTCCGAGCCGCTCGCCCTCCTCCTCGGTGGCCGCGCGGGCGCCGACGGACTGACGGGCACTGTGCAGGGTGATGCCCGCGGCACGCATCAGCCGGTACAGCCCGGTGGCCTCCAGCCGGGCGCTGTCCAGCTCCAGCAGGGCGGGCGGCAGATAGTTGCAGAGGTACGCCATCGGCTCCCCGTGGGCGAGCCGGAGCCGTTCCACCCGGTGGACGTCACTGCCCTCGGCCACGCCCAGCGCGGCCGCGACCTCGGCGGACGCCGGCACGACGGTGTTGACGCGCACCTGGGTCGCGGGGCGCTGCCCGGCCGCCTCCAGGTCGTCGTACAGGCTGCTGAGCTCCAGCGGACGCTTGACCTGGCTGTGCACGACCTGGGTGCCGACGCCTCTGCGCCTCACCAGCAGTCCTTTGTCGACAAGTGACTGAATGGCCTGGCGGACGGTCGGCCGGGACAGGCCGAGCCGTCCGGCCAGCTCGATCTCGTTGCCGAGGAGGCTGCCCGGGGTCAGGGTTCCGTGCTCGATCGCGGCCTCCAGCTGCTGGGACAGCTGGAAGTACAGCGGGACCGGACTGCTGCGGTCGACGCTGAGCTGGAGCGACACGGTCGGATCCACATCTGGTTTCGGCACGCGCCGAGCGTAGCTCCGGGAGATGTTGACGGGAAGTTGTGAAGTTCGATTGTCCGGACAAAGCATTGACACGGCGCCTGGCGCGCCCTCAGTTTGTTCCCATGCGCATCGGACTTATCGGAACGGGTCGTATCGGCACATTTCACGCGACCACTCTTGATCGTCATCGCGAAGTCGGCTCCCTCATCGTGACGGACGCGGACCCCGCGCGGGCCCAGGAACTCGCGGACCGTCTGGGCGCCACGGCGGCACCCGGCGTGGACGAGATCTTCACCTGGGGCGTGGACGCCGTGGTCATCACCGCGTCCACCGCCGCCCACGCGGAACTGATCGGCCGGGCGGCGCGCTCCGGGCTCCCGGTGTTCTGCGAGAAGCCCATCGCCCTCGACCTGGCCGGCACACTGGCCGCGCTCGCCGAGGTCGAGGCCGCCGGAACGGTCCTGCAACTGGGCTTCCAGCGCCGCTTCGACGCGGGGTACACGGCCGCGCGGGAAGCGGTCCGGTCGGGGCGGCTCGGCAGGCTGCACACCGTACGGGCGATGACGTCCGACCAGTCGCCGCCGCCGGCCGCCTATCTGCCGCTGTCGGGCGGTCTCTACCGGGACTGTCTGGTCCACGACTTCGACATGCTGCGCTGGGTGACGGGCCACGAGGTGGTGGAGGTCTACGCGATGGGCTCGGACGCCGGGCCCGCGATGTTCCGCGAGGCGCGGGACATCGACACCGCCGCGGCCGTCCTCACCCTCGACGACGGAACCCTCGCCACGGCCACCGCGACCCGGATGAACGGCGCGGGCTACGACATCCGCATGGAACTGGCCGGTGACCTGGACCAGATCGGCGTCGGCCTGGACGACCGTACTCCGATCGCCTCCACCGAACCGGCCGGCCCGCCGCCCGCCGACAAGCCGTGGACCGGATTCCTGGAGCGCTTCGGTCCCGCGTACGAGGCCGAGCTCGCCGCGTTCGTCGAGGTCGTCCGCGGTGAACGGGCCAACCCGTGCGACGGGCGCGAAGCCCTGCACGCGCTGCGTATCGCGGAGGCCTGCGAGCTGTCGCGGCTGGAGCGGCGCCCGGTGCGGCTGGCGGAGATCCCCGCGGGCCGGAACTGAGCCCGGCCTTACTCACCCCACCTCGTGCCGGACCCGGACCGTCCGGACCCTGACCGTCCGATGCGGCTCCCGGTCCGGGGCCACACCTGTACCCCCCGAGCACTCACCACCGCACCGGCCACGACCGGAGCACTCACCACCGCACGGGCAGCCTGCGCACACCGCGCATCAGCATCCCGGGCAGCGGCTCGCCCGGGGGGCCGTCGAGAGCGAGGTCCGGGCAGCGCTCCAGCAGCGAGCGCAGCGCGACCCGTGCCTCCAGCCGGGCCAGGGGCGCGCCCAGGCAGTAGTGGACGCCGTGCCCGAAGGCGAGATGGCCGCGCGGGGCGCGGCGGATGTCGAAGCGGTGCGGGTCGGGGCAGTGCGCCGCGTCGCGGTTGGCGGCGTCGAGCCCGATCATCACCGGGTCGCCCACCGCGACGGCCCGGCCGCCGATCTCCATCGGCTCCGCCGCGTAGCGGTACGTCGCCGTCTCGACCGGTCCTTCGAAGCGCAGCACCTCCTCCACCGCCCCGTCCAGCAGGGTCATGTCGGAGCGCAGCGCGGCGAGTTGGCCGGGGTGGGCGAGCAGGGTGTGCACCCCGTTCGTGATCAGGTTGACGGTCGTCTCATGGCCCGCGACCAGCAGGATGAATGCCATCCCGCGCAGCTCGGCGCGGGAGAGCCGGTCGCCGTCCTCGGCCCTGGTGCGGATGAGGTCGCCGAGCAGATCGCCGGCCGGGGCCGTACAGCGCTTGTCCTCGATCAACTCGTCCAGATATCCGGCCAGTTCCTTCACCGCCGCGAACTCGCCGACGCCGTCCGTCGGTGTCACGATCTCGTTCGACATCCTGCGGAACGCCGCCCGGTCGATGTCGGGCACGCCCAGCAGCTCGCAGATGACGGTGATCGGCAGCGGATAGGCGAAGGAGTCCACGAGGTCCGCACGCCCCGCGGGCAGCATCGCGTCCAGCAGCTCGTCGGTGATCTGCTGCACGCGGGGGCGCAGCGCCGCCACCCGGCGCATGGTGAACGCGCCCGTGACGAGTGAACGCAGCCGGGAGTGCTCGGGCGGGTCGGTGACGAGCACATGGCGGCCCATCAGTTCGTCCTCGAGAGAGGTCAGTCCCATCTTGGTGCTGTCCTTGGACAGTCTCGGGTCGGCGAGGGCGGCGCGCGCCTCCTCGTACCCGACGACGAGCCAGCACTCGTACGCGCCGGGGGCCGGCATGCGCACCCAGTGCACGGGGCCCCGCTCGCGCAGCTCCGCGTACACCGGATAGGGGTCCTTCATGAACCGCGTGCCGTACTCACCCAGATCGATCATGGCTCCACCCTCCCGTTGCCCCGAACAACGCGCGGGGTCCGCGCTCAGTGCCCGTCCTCCTCCAGGAGTCCGGCGTCGTACGTCAGCAGGGCGATCTGGACGCGGTTGTTGAGTCCGAGCTTGGCGAGGATGCGGGAGACATGGGTCTTGACGGTGGCGACGCTCATGTACAACTCGGCGGCGATCGCCGCGTTGGAGGCGCCCCGGCCGACGGCGACGGCGACCTCGCGTTCGCGGTCGTTGAGGACGGCGATCCGGTCGCGGGCGGTACCGCGGCGGGTGTCGGCGGGGCCGCCGGCCGCCTGCTCCATCAGCCGGCGGGTGACGGTGGGGGACAGCACCGGGTCGCCGGCCGCGACCCGGCGTACCGCGTCGACGATGTCGGCGGGCGGGGTGTCCTTGAGGACGAACCCGGCGGCGCCCGCGCGCAGCGCCCGCAGTACCTGCTCGTCGGCGTGGAAGGTGGTGAGGACCACGACCTGCGGGGCGTCCTGACGGCGGCGCAGCCGCTCGGTGGCCGCGAGGCCGTCGACCGTGGGCATCCGGATGTCCATCAGGACGACGTCCGGGCGGGTGCGGTCGACGAGAGCCTCGACCTCGCCGCCGTCGGCGGCCTCGCCGACGATCTCGATGTCGTCGGCGCCGCCCATCATGAAGGACAGGCCGGCCCTCACCAGCGGATCGTCGTCGACCAGAAGCAGTCGGATCGCTTTCATGGTGCCTACCGTAGTGACTGCGCCGGGGCGCGTCCGGCGTGACGATTCCGTCCCCCGGCCCGCGTCCGGCGACTACGGTCGGTCGACCGGGGCCGGCGCACCACGCCGGCCGACCGTGTGACGTGTGTGACCGACTTCCGGAGGAGTTTCCCCGTGCGCTATCGGCTCTTGGGTCGGACCGGCCTTCGTGTCTCCGAACTGTTCCTCGGCGCCATGACGTTCGGGGAGCAGGACGGGGTGGGCGCGCCGAAGGAGGAGTGCGCGCGGATCCTCGACGCGTACGCGGAGGCCGGCGGCAACGTGGTCGACACCGCCGTCAACTACCGTGGCGGGGCCAGCGAGGAGATCGTGGGCGAGTTGCTGAAGGGGCGGCGCGACCGCTTCGTGCTGTCCACCAAGTACACGATCTCCCGTGACGGAGCGGACCCGAACGCCGCCGGGAACCACCGCAAGAACCTCGCCCTCTCCCTGGAGACGAGCCTGCGGCGGCTGGGAACGGACTACATCGACATCTACTGGGTGCACATCTGGGACCGGAACACCCCGGTCGAGGAGACGATGCGCGCGCTCGACGACTCCGTACGGTCCGGGAAGGTCCTGTACGTGGGCATCTCGGACGCCCCCGCCTGGGTGGTGTCACGCGCCAACACCCTCGCCGAGTGGCGGGGTTGGTCGCCGTTCGCCGCGCTCCAGGTGCCGTACAGCCTGCTGAGCCGGGACGCCGAGCGCGAACTCCTGCCGATGGCCGAGGCGTTCGGCATGTCGGTCGCCGCGTGGAGTCCGTTGCAGAACGGCATCCTGTCCGGCAAGTACACCCGGCCGGGCGGTGTGCTCCCGGGCACGGCGACCCGGCTCTCCCCGGAGGCGATCGGGGAACTCGAGCGGAGTGTGGCCGAGGCCGTCCGGACGGCGGCCGACGAACTCGGCGCCTCTCCCGCCCAGGTCGCCATCGCCTGGACCATGGCCCGCTCCCCCGCCGTCCACCCCATCGTGGGCGCCCGCCACGTCACCCAGCTCGTCGACAACCTCGGCGCGACCGAACTGACCCTGCCCGCGGAGCTGGTGACCACCTTGGACGAGGTCACCGGCTTCCGCCCCGGCTTCCCGACCGACTTCATCGACGAGACATCGACATGGGTGTACGGAACGGCGGGCCGCCGAGTGACCCCCCGCACGCACTGACACTTTCGGGACGCGTCCCCACACCCGACGACCCACGCGAGGGGCCCGTACCGTCACGTCCCCTCCCTCACGTCCGGATCGAGCCGACCGGACCGTGGGCCACCGCGTCCCCACACACCCGCACCCGGCGACGCACGCGAGGGGCCGTGCCGGTACGCCGCAGCCCGTCGCTTACGCCCGGATCGAGCAGCGGCTCCCCTGCCCGGCCCACGTCTGATCCAGCGGCGACGGGCTCGACGTACCGGCACGGCCCCGCCCCACCACCACCCTCGCCGCTTAAGCACCCGCACCGCCCGCGCCGCCGCACCGCCCGCGCCGCCGCACCACCCGCTCAGCACCGCCCGGCACGGCCCCGCCCCACCACCACCCGCTCAGGGACACCCCTCACCCGCCCCAAGGCAACCACGCCAGCACCTCGAACCCCCCGTCCCCTCCACCCCGTGCGACAACCGCCCACCCGCGAGGGCGGCACGCTCGGTCAGTCCGATCAGCCCCTGCCCGGACCCCGGCACGTGCGGCACCTCCCCCGGCGGCGCCGGGTTGCGCACGGACACGGTCAGACCGTCCCCGAACCCACCCGAGACACGGACGGTGACCTCCGCGCCCGGCGCGTGCTTGCGCGCGTTGGTCAGCCCTTCCTGGGCGATGCGGTACGCGGTGCGGCCGACGGAGGCCGGCACACCCGCGGGATCGGCGACGACCAGATCGAGGACCACCTTCATACCCGCCTCCCGCGACTGCGCGACCAACGCGTCGAGCGCCGCGAGCGTCGGCTGCGGCCGCCCCGCGTCGTCGGCGTCCCCCGCGCGCAGCACGCCGATGATCTCCCGCAGGTCCTCCAGCGCCTCGTGCGCGCTCTCCCGGATCACCCCGGCGGCCCGCGCGACCTCCTCGCGTGGCGCGTCCGGCCGGAACTCGAGCGCCCCCGCGTGCACGCTCAGCAGCGTCAGCCGGTGGGCCAGCACGTCGTGCATCTCGCGCGCGATGGCCTCCCGGGCCAGCTGCTGCGCCTGCTCGGCCCGCAGCGCGGCCTCCGTCTCGGCCCGCCGCGCCCGGTCCCGCAGGCTCAGCACGAGCTGCCGCTTGGACCGTACGAACATGCCCCAGCCGACCACCGCGGCGGTCAGCAGCGCGGTGACCAGCACCGCGGCGAGGTACGGCAGATCGGGGTCGGGCCGCAGCCAGAAGTAGGCGGGGAGCAGCGCGAGCTGGCTGCCGGCGATCCAGGCCACGTACGGGAACGGCCGGTGCACGGCGAGGGTGAACAGGGCGACCAGCCCGGCGCCGCCCGCGGTGTTCGACACCATTCCGACGGGGATCATCGCCACGGCCAGCCCCAGCGGCCAGCGCCGGCGCAGCCAGACCGCGGCGCAGGCGAGCCCGCCGATCCACTGGTCGGCGACGGCCAGACCGTGCGGGACGTTCGGGTCACCCGTCAGCGTGTCCGCGGCGAGCGCTCCGATGACGACGGCCAGCAGAAACCATGCGAAGTCGACGATCCAGTCGCGCACGGTGCGCCGGGGCCGCCCACCCCTCCCGGTCCGTCCGGGATCGAGCTCGGCGGCCACCGCCGAGGGCAGCAGCCAGCGCCGCCCGGGCAGGAGCAGGGCGGGGGACACCGGCAGACCCGGCGCGGACAGGTTCCCCGGTATGCGCGGCGGCAGGTCAGCACTCACGGTCGACAAATCTACGCAGTCGGATCCGCCGTGACCTCTCCCCGTCCGCCATCTCCGACCAAAGTCGCAAAGGCGAGGACTTTCGTCCCTCCTCCACGCCCCGGCACGGAACTCCCGACGGACGTGCCTCGCCCCGCGGCCGATGAAGGTGGGGGGTCCGCGGGGCGAGGGTCCTGCCATGAAGCGAACGGTGAAGCGGTTCCTGGAGGCGCTGGGCGTCGTCGCGCTGGTGCGGGGCGCTCTCCGGCCTGGTGCACGGGGCGACCGGCCGCCTACGAGGGTGGGGCCCCGTAGAGCGGCTCGGTGTCCTCGACGGTTACGAGAGCTGCACGAGCGTCGCGCTCGTCGTCCTCGCGGGCGCGCCGTTCGCCGCCGCCGGGAGCCGGGGGTCCGGCTGAACACGGACCGGACCTCCGGTGAACCGGGTCACCCTCGGATTCAGCAGCCGAAGTTGATCAGGTTGAACGTGACGTAGTGGTCCGAGGTGTAGTAGTCCTCCCGCGTCTTCTTGCCGGTCACGATGCGCTTGGCGCCACGCGTCGGGGAGCCCGGCGTGATGACGGTGTACTCGTGGTAGTAGCCGGTGGACTGACTGGGCAGGACGCCCTCGCGGTTCTGGAAGACGACCCCGTCCTGCGAGTACGGGAAGGGGCCTCCGGACGCGATCAGGTCCAGCGTGTCGTAGGCCTGCGAAGGCAGCTTGCCGTAGCAGATGCTGCCCACGGCGGTCGCCGCGGCGTTGGCGGGGACGACCGCGCTCCCGCCGATGAGCAGCGCGGACATGAGAGCGACCAGGGAACCGATGCGAGTGATTCGTGGGGGGAATCTCATGACCCTAGAATGACGCGCGTAGACCTTGACATGTCAATGCCAAGGTCGATGATTTCTCCCGCCGCGTCCGATGAGTTTTCCGCGAGTTAACCTGCCGCCCGGCGTCCCCACACGGTCCCCGCGATCACGAGAACGCCGCCCACCAGCCCCGCCGCGCCCAGTCGTTCACCGCCGAGCGCGATGCCCGCGGCCGCGGCCCACAGCGGCTCGGTGCCGAGCAGCAGACCGACCCGGGACGGCGAGGTCCGGCGCACGGCCCACATCTGTACGAAGAAGGCGAAGAGCGTGCAGAACACGGCGAGGAACAGCAGCCCGGCCCACTCCCGCGCCCCGAAGTCCGCGGCCGTGGCCCAGGGCGTGGTGTCGGCGCCGGCCGACAGCAGCGCGAACACGAGGACCGCGGTGCCCAGTTGCACCGTGGTCAGCGGCAGCGCGCCGGCGCCGCGGACGGCCTTGCTGCGGGACATGACGAGTACGTGCACGGTCCGGGCGGCGGCCGCGAGCAGCATCAGCAGATCGCCCGGCGAGGGGCGGGTGAAGCCACCGCTCTGGGTCAGCAGGACCACGCCGAGTACGGAGACTCCGGCCGCGGCGAGGAAGGAGCGGGCGGGCCGGACACGGGTCACGGCCGCCTCGGCGAGCGGCGTGAAGATCATGGTGAGGCTGATGACGAGGCCCGCGTTGGTCGCCGAGGTGTGCACGACGCCGTAGGTCTCCAACAGGAAGATCCCGCTCAGGATCAGGCCCAGTGTCGCGGCCCCGCGCCACTGCGCGGCGCTCAGCGCGCGCAGGGAACGCCATCCCACCGCCACCAGTACCGGCAGTGCGACGGCGAAGCGCAGCACCAGTACGGCGATCACCGTCCGCGCGGTGGTGACGTCCTTGGCCGCGAGATAACTGGCTCCCCACACCGCCGCGACGAGCAGCAGCGGCAGGTCCGTGAGCCAGGCGCGGCGGGGCGCGAGCGCGCCTGGTACGGCGATCGTCGACATGGGAGCGGTCTCCAGCGGGGCGGGCGCGGGCGTGGAGACGGCACCGGCTCGCACGGGGGGGGGACGATCACCGTACCGACGGGAACGCGTGAGGGCTACACCTTTCCCGGGGACACGGCAGATTCCCCGGTCGGCCGCGCGCGGCGCCTTCGGCGGTAGTGTGCGGTCGACGTTGCAGTTTGCACATGCCGGGGCGTCCTGCGTCGCGATCGGACACGTCATCCACGGTGAGGGACGATGATCGTATCGGTGGTGTCGATGCCGGAGGGCGTCGTCGTGCGCACGGACCTTCAGGGGGCCCGCGAGCGTCTGACGGCCTCCGGTTTCGTGATCGTGGACATCGATCTGGGCGAGGAGCCCCCACCTGACGACGACCGGCCCCTGTCGCGTCGGCTCGGACTGGACGACGAGATCTGGGAGTGGCTCGGCGAACAGGAGGAGCACACGCGCGCCGACTTCCACGAGGGCACGGCCGCGGGCATCGTCCCCGTGGTCTGCGGCGACCGGATCGTCTACGTCCAGATCCACGCCGACGAGGAACACGTGATCACGGTCCACCGCGGGCCCGTGGAACTGATCGACACCTTCGTCGAGCGGCTGCGGCACGACCGCCCCGTCGACTCGGTCACCGCCCTCTATCTGATCCTGCAGGGCGTCCTGGAGAGCTTCCGCCGGGCCGTCACCGCGGCTCACCTGGAGGTCGAGGACCTGGAGGAGGCGATGTTCGAGGAGCGGCAGCCGCAGCACGCCCAGGCGCTGGCCCGGCTGCGGCGGCGCGCGGCCCACCTGCACCGCGCGTTCCTGCCCTACGCCTCGGTCGTCCAGGAGATCCTCGTCCGCCGGAGGATGACCGCTCACGGCATCCCGGAGGAGCGGCGGGCGATGAACACCTTGCACGAGCACACGGTGCAGCTGGTGCTGCTGGAGATCGAGTCGCTGCGGGACGCGACCCGCCGGGCGGCGGGCAGTTACGCGTCGATCGTCGCCGATCAGCAGAACCTCGTGATCAACAGACTGACCGTCGTCTCGATGATCTTCCTGCCGCTGTCGTTCCTGACCGGGTTCTTCGGCATGAACTTCAGCTTCCTGACCAACCGCCTTTCGAGCGAGGACTCCTTCCTGGCGCTCGGGCTGGGACTGCAGGCCGCTTCCGTGGTCGCCGCGCTCTACTACGTGCTCTATCGCACGCACTGGCGGCAGCTCAGGGAGAGCCGTTCCCGCGACGCCGCCGACGACCGGCCCTGACGCCCGCCCGCGAGGCCCCGCGCGCCGAGTGCGGCGCCGCGCACGGGCACGGCGCCGCACGGCGCGGAGTCAGCCCCCGAGCTCCTGGTGCCTGGCCTCCAGACCGGCCGCCCCGTCCTGCGTCAGCGAGCCGAACAGCCGCAGCCGGGAGATGCCGCCGTCCGGGAAGATGTCCACGCGCGCGTGGGTGCCGACGGCGGGCGCGGTGAGGGTGAAGCGATGGTTGGTGTCGGGCTGGAGGCGGGTACGCGGGAGGATCTCCCTCCACTCGCCGTCCTCGCCGTCGCGCACCGACACCGACGCCCAGCCCGCGCTGTTGCCCTTCAGGTAGGCCGTGTCGATCTCCAGGGCGCGGATCTCGGACCGGGCCACGAGCCGGTAGCGGATCCAGTCGTGCCCGGTGTCACGGCGGCGGCGCGTCTCCCAGCCGTCGTCCATCTTGCGGGAACGCCCCGGCTGGATGGTGTTGGTGGCGGGCGAGTAGAAGCGGTCGGAGGCGTCCTCGGCCCGGCCGCCGTTCTCCAGGGCGACGACGTCGAAGGTGCCGAGCGCGGAGAGCCACGCCGGGTCGGGGACGACCTCGCCGTGGACCCGCAGGCGTGCGATGCCGCCGTCGGGGTGCTGGTTGACGCGCAGGTGCGTGAAGCGCTGTTCGACGTCGACGGCGAATCCGTTCGCCGCGTGGCCGCCGACCGCCGTGCGCGGGACGAGGGTCGTCCACTTCACGTCGTCCGCCAGCAGCTCGCGCGGCGACGGGGAGCCGGGCATCGACACGCCCTCGACCGACACCGCCTGCGGGTAGTTGCCGCGGAAGTGGGCCGTGTCGACGACGATGCCGTGGATCACGCCGGGCGCGCCGAGGCGGACCAGCGCCCAGTCGTGGTCCTCTGCCGTCGGCCACGGGTGGTCGGCCGAGGCGCCGCGCCTGCGCCGGGTCTCCCAGCCGTCCATGATCTTGCCCTTGTGGCCGAAGTGCTCGGGGTCGAACTCGGCGCGCCCGGGGACAAGGAGGTTCTCCCGCTCGGCGAAGAACTCGTCGTTGGCGGCGACGACACCCGCGCCGAGCCGCCGGTCCGCGAGGTCGGCGTCCCGCGCGAACGGGAACTCGGCGGTGCGGTAGTCGGCGTACGGGTCGCCGCCGCCGTAGGGGTTCGCGTCGCCGGTGAAGCGGGGAATCGCCGTCACGATGATCAGGTCTGCCTTTCGGGAGTCGGCCGGTGCGGGCGCACGTGCGGGTGCGGGTGCCGGTACAACGGGTGCGGGTACGCCTCGTGGCCGCGGACGGCCACAGGAGCTACGGGGGCTACGGGCGCCGTGAGAGGAGTTCACCCGCCGGCTCGGTGAACCGGCCCTCGGACATGACGCGTTCGCCGCGCAGCCAGGTGGACTTCACGACCCCGGTGAGGGTCCTGCCCGCATAGGCCGTGACCCGGTTGCGGTGTTCCAGCGCGGCGGGGTCGACGGTGAACGTCTCGTCGGGCGCGAGGACGGCGAAGTCGGCGTCGTGGCCCGCCCGGATGGCCCCCTTGCGGTGGTCGAGGCCGACCAGCCGCGCCGTACGGGTGGACATCCAGCGGACGACGTCCTCCAGGCCGTGGCCACGCCTGCGGGCCTCGGTCCAGATGGCCGGCAGGCTCAGCTGCAGCCCGGAGATACCGCCCCAGGCGGTCGCGAAGTCGTCCGTCTTCAGGTCGGCCGTCGACGGCGAGTGGTCGGTGACGACACAGTCGATCGTGCCGTCGGCCAGCGCCTGCCACAGCAGGTCCTGGTTGGCGGCCTCGCGGATGGGCGGGCAGCACTTGAACTCGGAGGCGCCGTCCGGGACTTCCTCGGCGGTGAGCGTGAGGTAGTGCGGGCAGGTCTCCACGGTGAGCCGGACGCCCTCGGCCTTCGCCGCGGCGATCAGGGGCAGCGCGTCGGAGGACGACAGGTGCAGTACGTGCACGCGCGCGTCGAGGCGCCGGGCCTGCGCGATCAGGTTCTCGATGGCGGTGTTCTCCGCGTCGCGCGGGCGTGAGGCGAGGAAGTCCGCGTACCGCCTGCCGCCCTGGTGAGGGGCGGCGTCCAGGTGGTGCGGGTCCTCGGCGTGCACGATCAGCAGGCCGCCGAACCCCGAGATCTCGGCGAGGGACCGGGCGAGCCGGTCCTGGTCGAGCTCCGGGAACTCGTCCACGCCGGACGGCGACAGGAAGGCCTTGAAGCCGAACACGCCGGCGTCGTGCAGGGGGCGCAGGTCCTTGACGTTGTCGGGCAGCGCGCCGCCCCAGAACCCGACGTCGATGTGCGCCTTGGAACGCGCGACGTCCTGCTTCGTACGGAGGTGGTCGACCGTCGTCGTCGGCGGGAGGGAGTTGAGCGGCATGTCGACGATCGTGGTGATGCCGCCGGCCGCGGCGGCGCGCGTGGCCGTCCAGAAGCCCTCCCACTCCGTGCGGCCGGGATCGTTGACGTGCACGTGGGTGTCGACGAGACCGGGAAGCAGGACGTCGTCGCCGAAGTCCTCCAGACGCGCGCCGGGCGGCACCTCGGCATCGTGGGCGAGCACGGCCGTGATCCTGCCCCCGGCGACCGCGACCGACGCGGCGCGTGTTCCCTCGGGAGTGATGACACGCGTCGAGCGCAGCACCAGTTCGATCTCTCCGACCTCGGACACCCGGACCCCTCTCGCCGCCGCTGTCGCCTTCCGATACCGCTGTTTACTTCCACGTAACGGAATTCAACGTTCTGTTGAAGGAGTCTTCACTCCCGCCCTCCCGCCGTCAAGAGCACACTCCACCCTCCACCGCGGGTACGCACTCTCCTCCACCGCGGGTACGCACTCCCTGGATGTTTCCACAGAATGGAAATACACTTCCGCACAGCAGAACGTAGTCATGCGCCACGGAGGAGTCAACCGACACCCGGGTAGGCTGCATCACTGCCTGTCAGCCTCGAAAGGACCGCGCCGTGCCGACGTCCCGCGCCAGCGACGCCCCAGCGCAAAACGCCTCCGCCAAGTCATCCGCGCCGAGCGGCGGTGTCCAGTCCCTCGA
Source organism: Streptomyces sp. RPA4-2 (assembly GCF_012273515.2). Taxonomy (NCBI): domain Bacteria; kingdom Bacillati; phylum Actinomycetota; class Actinomycetes; order Kitasatosporales; family Streptomycetaceae; genus Streptomyces; species Streptomyces sp. RPA4-2. Next base: position 7,094,791 of record NZ_CP050975.2, on the reverse strand, counting down.
GCGCGCCTTCGATCTGCTCGAACGCATGGCTGACGCCGGCGGCGAGGTCGGCCTGAGCGAGCTCTCCGCCAGCAGCGGGCTGCCGCTGCCCACCATCCACCGGCTGATGCGCACGCTGGTGGTCTGCGGTTACGTACGCCAGCAGCCGAACCGCCGGTACGCGCTCGGCCCCCGGCTGATCCGGCTCGGCGAGTCCGCGTCCCGGCTGCTCGGCACCTGGGCCCGCCCCTACCTCGCGCGACTGGTCGAGGAGACCGGAGAGACGGCGAACATGGCGCTGCTCGACGGGGACGAGATCGTCTACGTGGCGCAGGTGCCGTCCAAGCACTCGATGCGCATGTTCACCGAGGTGGGCCGCCGGGTGCTGCCGCACTCCACGGGCGTGGGCAAGGCACTGCTCGCGAACACCCCGGCGGACGAGGTGCGCGCGCTCCTCGCCCGTACCGGCATGCCCGCCGCGACGGAGAAGACGATCACCACGCCGGACGGTTTCCTCACCGCGCTGGAGGAGGTGCGCCGGCTCGGCTACGCGGTCGACGACAACGAGCAGGAGATCGGCGTCCGTTGCCTCGCCGTCTCCGTCCCCGACTCCCCCACCGCCGCCGCCATCTCGATCTCCGGCCCCGCGGGCCGTGTCACCGACGCGGCCACGGAGAAGATCGTGCCCGTGTTGCAGCAGGTCGCCGTGGAGCTGTCGGAGGCCCTGGCGAGCTCCGGCCCGAACGCCTGACGGGACCCGCCGCCCCGAATCCGCGCCGGGACGCGCCACCACGCGCGCCCGGCGCTCACCGAGCCGTCACGACCCATTCCGCCACCGCCGTGACGGCCCCGCGCGCTCCGCTCCCCTGCCCACGCCCATGCGTGGGCGCCCTCCCCGCGGCTCCCCCCGTGTCCGCGAAGTCTGTAGGCTGATTGGCCTGCCCCACAGGGCCAATGCGAGGGAGTTGGCATGGTGAACGGACCGGTCGTCCACGGAATGGACAGGACGCTGGGAAGCCGGCAGCTAGCCGGGCTCTTGTCCGCCGCGCCGCGCACCGACGGCCGCCTCGGATACCGCGCCCTCGCCGACGGGGTCCGCACGCTGCTCCTGCACGGCCGGATCGCACTGCACGTCCGGCTGCCCGCGGAACGCGAACTGGCCTCGACGCTCGGGATCAGCCGCGCCACGGTGACGGCGGCGTACGACCTGTTGCGGGAGGACGGGTTCGCGCGCAGCAGGCGCGGCGCGGGCACGTGGACGGAGCTGCCCGACGGCCACCGCCCGGCCAATGTGGCCTCCTTCCCGGCCGACGACGGGGTGATCGACCTGGCCGTCGCGGCGCCCGGCGCGCCCGAGCCGCAGCTCTCGGAGGCGTTCGCGGAGGCGGCCGGACAGCTGGCGCAGCACGCTTCGACACCCGGCTATCACCCTTACGGGATAACGGAGTTGAGGGCCGCCGTCGCCGAGCGCTTCACCCGGCGCGGGCTGCCGACACTGCCGGACCAGATCCTCATCACGAACGGGGCGCAGCAGGCCCTCTCGCTGACGCTGGGGCTGCTCGGGCGGCCCGGTGACCGGATCCTGGTCGAGAACCCCTCGTATCCGAACGCGCTCGACACGATGCGGCGTATCGGGCTGCGCACCACCCCCGTGCCCGTGACGGAGGACGGCTGGGACCCGGGGCTGATCGACGGCGCGCTGCGGCAGGCGGCTCCCCGGCTCGCGTATCTGATCCCCGACTTCCACAATCCGACGGGCCGTCTGATGCCGCCCGAACAGCGGCTGGCCGTACTGGAGTCGGTGCGCGCGACGGGTACCTGGCTGGTGGTCGACGAGACGATGACGGACATCGCGCTGGAAGTGCCCTCGGCCGTCCCGTTCGCATCGCTCGCCCCGCGTGGGACGGGCGAACAGATCGTGACCGTGGGGTCGTTGAGCAAGACGCACTGGGGCGGGCTGCGGCTCGGCTGGGTGCGGGCGGGCTCGCGGCTGATCACGGAACTGGCGACCGCTCGGGTGCCGGTGGACATGGGCGGTTCCGTCCTGAACCAGTTGGTCGCCCTCGGTCTGCTGGCGCGCACGGACCAGGTGCTGGCCGAGCGGCTGCCGAGGCTGCGGGCCCAGCGGGACGCGCTCGCCGAGTCGTTGGGCCGCCATCTCCCCGACTGGCGCTGGAAATCGCCGCAAGGCGGTCTTTCCCTGTGGATCGACCTGGGGCGTCCGATCGCCTCGCCGCTGGCCCGCGCGGCTCTCGCCCACGGGGTGCGCATCGAGGGCGGCGCCCGCTTCGGCGCGGACCCGGGCACCCATGAGTCCCGGCTGCGCTTCCCCTACACCCTGGCGCCGGAGGTGCTCGACGAGGCCGTACGCCGGGTCGCCGCGGCCCTGGACGGCCGCCTCGACGCGGCCGGCGCGGACACCGGACGCCCACGCTGGGTCGCCTGACCGCACCTGACCCGGCTACCGCGTCGCACCGTCCCCACAAATCGCCCAGCCCGGCTACCGCGTCCTCGGCCGTCCGGACAACTCGCCCGATCCGGCTACCGCGTCGGCGGCCGTCCGAACAGCTCGACCGCGCCGCGCACCTCCGCGAGGCCTGTCGCCAGCGCGCTGACCGAGCCGATCGCGCCCGCGATCAGCAGCAGGGAGCGGCGCAGCCGCGGGATCTCGGGGGCGCCGCTGAGGGCCATCGCGGCGAGCGCCGCGAGTTCGTCCTCGGCGATGCCCCGGTCGGGGAACTCCGCCGGGTGCACCGCGAGTTCACGGCGCAGCCGGGAGACGGCGGTCCGCAGTTCCGCCACTCTCGGGTCCTCGTCGCTGCCGGTCACTGACCTCTGCCCCAAGCTCCGCAACACAGCTCTCTCCCCCCTCGCCCATCCCGGCGCGCGGGTGTCTCGCCCGCACGCCCGCATGTCCTGCGTCCCGGGGCGTCGGTCGGGCGCCGAGGGACGCGGGCCAGTAAACGCCACCTGGTGAGGTGGGCGCCACAGGACGGACCGAAATTCAGCCTCCCGAAACCGTGCGGTCGACGCGCGGTCAGGTATGCAGGACGTATGACGCACAGGGAAGACCAGGTCGCCGGGCTGCTCCTCGCGGCGGGCGGGGGGCGACGGCTCGGCGGGCGGCCCAAGGCGCTGCTCGAACACCGGGGGCGCCCCCTCGTGGAGCACGCGGTCGGGGTGCTGCGAGCGGCCGGGTGCACGCGCGTCCACGTGGTGCTGGGGGCGGACGCCTCCGTCGTACGGGAGCGGGCACGGCTCGACGGATGCGTGCTCGTCGACAACCCGGAGTGGGAGCGCGGGATGGGTTCGTCGCTGCGGGCCGGGCTCGGCTCGCTCGACGGCACGGGCGCGCGGGCCGCGCTGGTCTCGCTGGTCGACCAGCCCGGCATCGGGCCCAGGGCGTTCGCCCGGGTGCTCGCCGCGTACCGGGACGAGACCTCCCTGGTCTCGGCCGCGTACGACGGTACGCGTGGCCATCCCGTCCTCTTCGGCGCCGCCCACTGGGCGGGCGTCGCGGCGAGTGCGACCGGCGACCGGGGGGCACGTGCCTATCTCAAGGAGCGGGACGCGGCGATCACCCTCGTCGAGTGCGGGGACGTGGCGAGGCCGTACGACATCGACACGGAGGACGATCTGGGACACCTTGAGTGAGCGGCGTGGCACTGAGCGCCATAGTGCCTTGACCCGGAGAATCTCGATATCAACAAATCATTGAACTTCCACCATGAGGAAACTACTATCCACTGTTCAGAAGCGCCGTGCTGCTCTCCAGGCGCTCACTGCCCTGCCCGGGTCGCCTGGCACCCGGTGCCACGCTCGCTGAAGGAAGTGACAGCTCATGTCCGCACCAGCGCCGTCCCCGCTGGCCATCGTCGACGCCGAGCCCCTGCCCCGGCAGGAAGAGGTCCTCACGGACGCGGCCCTCGCCTTCGTGGCCGAGCTGCACCGGCTGTTCACGCCCCGGCGTGACGAGCTCCTCGCCCGCCGCGCGAAGCGCCGCGCCGAGATCGCCCGCACCTCCACGCTCGACTTCCTCCCGGAGACCGCCGCGATCCGCGCGGACGACTCCTGGAAGGTGGCGCCGGCCCCGGCGGCCCTGAACGACCGCCGGGTGGAGATCACCGGCCCCACCGACCGCAAGATGACCGTCAACGCCCTCAACTCGGGGGCCAGGGTGTGGCTCGCGGACTTCGAGGACGCCTCCGCGCCCACCTGGGAGAACGTGGTCACCGGCCAGCTCAACCTGACCGACGCCTACACCCGGAACATCGACTTCACGGACCCGAGGTCCGGTAAGTCGTACGCCCTGAAGGCGGACGAGGACCTCGCGACCGTCGTCGTGCGACCCCGCGGCTGGCACCTGAACGAGCGTCACCTCGTCGCCGCCGACGGCACCGCCGTGCCCGGCGCGCTCGTCGACTTCGGCCTGTACTTCTTCCACAACGCGCGGCGGCTGATCGACCTCGGCAAGGGCCCGTACTTCTATCTCCCGAAGACGGAGTCGCACCTGGAGGCCCGCCTCTGGAACGACGTCTTCGTCTTCGCGCAGGACTACGTCGGCATCCCGCAGGGCACGGTCCGCGCGACCGTCCTGATCGAGACGATCACGGCCGCGTACGAGATGGACGAGATCCTCTACGAACTCCGTGACCACGCCTCCGGGTTGAACGCCGGCCGCTGGGACTACCTCTTCTCCATCATCAAGAACTTCCGTGACGGCGGGCAGAAGTTCGTACTGCCAGACCGCAACGCGGTGACGATGACGGCCCCGTTCATGCGCGCCTACACCGAGCTCCTCGTGCGCACCTGTCACCGGCGCGGCGCGCACGCCATCGGCGGTATGGCGGCGTTCATCCCGTCGCGGCGCGACGAGGAGGTCAACAAGGTCGCGTTCGAGAAGGTCAAGGCCGACAAGGACCGCGAGGCGGGCGACGGGTTCGACGGGTCGTGGGTGGCCCATCCGGACCTCGTCCCGATCGCGATGGCCTCCTTCGACGCGGTCCTCGGCGACCGGCCGAACCAGAAGGACCGGCTGCGCGAGGACGTGTCGGTCGCCGCCGGTGACCTGATCGCCGTCGACTCGCTCGACGCCAAGCCCACCTACGGCGGTCTGGTCAACGCCGTCCAGGTCGGCATCCGTTACATCGAGGCGTGGCTGCGCGGCCTCGGCGCGGTCGCCATCTTCAACCTGATGGAGGACGCGGCGACGGCGGAGATCTCCCGCTCGCAGATCTGGCAGTGGATCAACGCGGGAGTCGTCTTCGAGAACGGTGAGAGCGCCACGCCGGAACTCGCCCGCAAGATCGCCGCCGAGGAACTGGCCGCCATCCGCGCCGAGATCGGCGAGGAGGCCTTCGCCGCGGGCAACTGGCAGCGGGCGCACGACCTGCTGCTGACGGTGTCCCTGGACGAGGACTACGCGGACTTCCTCACGCTGCCCGCCTACGAGCAGCTGGCCGGCTGAACCGTCGAGCCGTCATCGCTCCGAGTGGCCCAGGGACCTGCCCGGGGCCACTCGGTCGCGTACGAGCCTCTTGACCGCCGTGGGCTCCGGGAAGCCCTGATCGCGGCGGTCCCAGACGATCTCGTCGTCGACGCGGACGACGAAGACGCCGCCCGTGCCGGGCTTGAGGGACAGCTCACCCAGTTCGGTCTCGAACGTGGTGAGCAGTTCCTGCGCCAGCCAGGCCGCACGGGGGAGCCAGCGGCACTGGGTGCAGTACTCGATCTGCACGCGGTGAGTGCTCACTGAGGGTGTCGTGGTCATTCGAGGTGCACCGACCAATCCTGTTCCGCCGCCGGTTTGCCGTGCAGGTCCGGCACCCGCTTGAGCCAGTTCGGCCGCTCACGCTCGGTCCGCGCCGCCCGGTCCGCGTCCTCGGCGGCGAGCTGTTCGCGGCTCGGGAAGTCCGTGGGCAGCCAGGCCGCCGACGCCTTCACCCGGGCGAGGAGGTAGCCGACGTACGCGTCCCGGGCCTCGTCCGGGGTCGCGAAACCGGGCTCGTCCGCGAGCCAGGCGTCCGGCACCTGGGCCGTGACCTCCCGCAGCAGCGCCTCCGACACCTTGGGTGCCAGCTCGGCGTCCGCCGCCTCGGTGTCCGGGGCGCAGCCGCCGAGCGCGTGGTGCCGGAAGTCGTAGGCCTTCTCCGGCGCGGAGGCGTCCCAGCGGTGGTGGAAGACGAGGGCGGCGCCGTGGTCGATCAGCCACAGGCGCGGCGGCGCGATGCCGAACGTGGGCCAGATCATCAGGTTCGAGCTGTGCACCGTGCGGTCGACGTTGACCGTCAGGGCGTCCAGCCAGATCACCCTGCCCGCCTCCAGCGGGTCGACGGAGAAGGTCCTGGCGACCTCCGGGGTGAAGTCCCGCGCGCCCGGCAGATAATCCATCCCGAGGTTCACCCCGGCGCTGGCGCGCAGCAGGTCCTGGACCTCCTGGTGGGGCTCGTCCTCCGCGACCGCGGGGTCGAAGTGCACGAGGACCAGCTCGGGGAAGCGGAGCCCGAGGGCGCGCGCCAGCTCACCGACGATCACCTCGGCGACCAGCGCCTTGCGGCCCTGCGCGGAGCCCGTGAACTTCACGACGTACGTGCCCAGGTCATCGGCCTCGACGAGTCCCGGCAACGAGCCGCCCTCGTGCAGGGGCGCGATGTAGCGAGTTGTGGTGACCTCTCTCATCATCCCTCAAGGCTCCACCGGTTTATTGCCTTACATGTCACGGCCATCTCCGATGCGGTGCGATATCGGGCGACGTCCCCGATCCGTCCCGGAGGGAGTCAGGGGAGTTTCGACCGGCATCGTCGTCACCCTCCCTCCCCGGCAGTCCGTCGACGGCAGTGCGGCCCTCGTCACCGGCCTCCGGCATGGAGTGAGCATAGTAACCCAGCGTGACAGGCGGTCCCCGTGATCCGGGGGCCCGCCTGCGCTGCCGCCGCTCGCACCGGCGGACGGCGGCCCCGGCCGCTCCCCCTGCTCCCGTCGGTCCGGAATGACAGGTTCCGCATCCTCCGGCCGTCGCTCTCGTTGGTGCGGTGTCCGCGTCGGATTTCGAGCCCGGAGCTACCGTGCCCGCTCCCGCAGTGCCGTCCCCGCCCCCCGATCTGTCGGCCGTCCGGGTACGGGACCCCTACCCCTTCTTCGCGTGGCTGCGCCGGCACTCGCCCGCCCACGCCGACCGCAGACCCGGGCGTCCCACCGTGTGGCAGATCTCCCGCTACGACGATGTCCGCGCGCTGCTGAGCGACGGGCGGCTGAGCAAGGACCCCGCCCGGGTATCCGGCTACGTCGCGGGGCCGACCGGGCTGAACCGACACCTGGTCCACGCCGATCCCCCGGACCACACCCGGCTGCGGACGCTGGTGAACGCCGCGTTCGTACCCCGGCGTATCGCGCAACTGGAACCGTTCATCGCGGACACCGCGAACCGGCTGCTCGACCGGATCGAGCAGCACACGCACGTGGACGTGATCGCGGATTTCGCGGCGCCTCTGACCTTCCGGATGATCTGCGCGATCCTCGGTGTCCCCGACGAACTCGACAACGCGGCGACCCGGGACACCCTGATGGCCACCATCGCCCCCGCCCCGGGCCTGGACCCCGCCCGGATGGAAGCCGGTCTGCACGCCCTGCTGGACAGCCTGATCGCCGACAAACGCGCGGGCGCCGAGCGCAGCGGAGTGGACCTGCTGGGCGCTCTCGTGAGGGCCAGTGACGACAGCGGGGCGATGAGCGAGGAGGAACTGCGCTCCACCGCCTACCTCCTGCTGCTGGTGGGCCACGACACCACCATGAACCTCATCGGCAACGGCATGCTCGCCCTGCTCCGCCACCCCGGCGAGGCCGCCCGGCTCACCGGACCGAAGGCAGGAGCCGGCCTGGTCGCCTCCGCCGTCGAGGAACTGCTGCGCTACGACTCCCCGGTGCGGGACGCCACGTTCCGGTGCGCCGCGCAACCGTTCACTCTCCACGGCCGGCTGATCGCCGAGGGCGACATCGTCAGTCTCCTGATCGGCTCCGCCAACCGCGACGAGGCCCGCTTCACCGACGCGGACCTGCTCGATGTGAGCCGCACGCCCAACGACCACCTCGCCTTCGGCTTCGGGCCGCACTTCTGTATCGGCGCCGCCCTGGCCCGCCTCGAAGGCTCCGTCGCCTTCCCGCTGCTGCTCGAACGCCTGGGCCCCGTCACGCTGGCCAAACCGGCCGACGAGTTGCCCTGGCGGCCCGCCCGGGTGATGCGCGGACTGGCCGCGCTGCCCGTCGTACGGAGCTGACCCTCCCTCTCCCCCCGTGACAGCCCCCCGACCAGGAGCCACCCGATGGACACCCAAGCCCCCGTGATGGTGACCGAACCACGCCCCGGCGTCCTGCTCATCACCCTCAACAGGCCCCGCGTCCGTAACGCCGTCGACCAGGCACTGGCCAAGGCCATGGACACGGCCCTCGTCCGGCTGGAGACCGATCCGGCGTTGAACGTCGGCATTCTGACCGGAACAGGCGGCCACTTCTGCTCGGGCATGGACCTCAAAGCCTTCCCCACCGACGGCGTCCCCGTCGTCGCCGACCGCGGGCTCGCGGGGCTGACCCGCGCGCACCTCCGCAAGCCGCTCATCGCGGCCGTGGAGGGCGCGGCCGTCGCCGGCGGTTTCGAACTCGCCCTCGCCTGCGATCTCATCACCGCCGCCGACTCCGCGTTCTTCGCGCTGCCCGAAGTCGCCCGCGGCCTCATCGCCGCCGAAGGCGGAGCCATCCGCCTGCCCGGGCGCCTCCCGTACCACGTGGCCATGGAGATGCTCCTGACCGCGGCTCCCCTGCCCGCCCCGGACGCGGCCCGCCACGGACTCGTCAACCAGCTCACCCGCGAAGGCGAAGCCCTCCACGCGGCCCTCGTCCTGGCCGAACGCGTCCAGACCCACCCCCAGGACGCCGTCCTCACCACGAAACAGATCGTCCACAGAACCCGCGGCCTCGACGACGACACCGCCTACGCCGTCCAAGACCCGCTCAGCGCCCCCGTGTTCACCACCGCGGCCGCCACCGAAGGCGCCCACGCGTTCACCCAGAAACGTCCACCCGCCTGGCACCGGTGAGGAGCCGCGGTCACGGACCCCCGGATCAGGGGCACTTGCCGAGACGAGTCTCGACGAGCCCCGGTGGCGAACCGTCCTCCCGCGCGAGCGCGACGTAGCGGTTCGCGATCACTTCTGTGAGCATTTTCCCAGGCTGTCTGGCGGATGCGCCCCATCCTCCGGCCCGAGGTGAGCATAGTGGTCGAGTGTGATCGTCGAGGGTGAGGGCCCCGGCCGGCCCGTGGACGCCATCACCGGCACGCCGGCCCCCCTGCGGCCGGTGAGGTGTCCGTCGCGGTCACCGGTGGTTCCCCGCCGAACCGGCGCCGACGTCCATGGCGGGCGGTCCCGAACCCCGGCACGCACACCGCACTTGGACAGGAGGAACGAACATGACCACGACCGACCACGACGACACAGCCGTGCTGGACGCCGCCTTCAAGGCCGACGCGCACGACCGGTACGCGGAACTGCGTGCCCGCGGTCCCATCCACAAGATGCAGATCCTGCGCGGCCTCGACACCTGGGTGGTGGTGGACCACGACCTGGCGAAGGCCGCTCTGACCCACCCCGCTCTGCTCAAGGACGCGACGCCGGCCGCCGAGGCCCTCGAAGCGGTCGGATTCACCGCTCATCGGCCGGAGTCCGGTCTGGGTGCCAACATGCTCAACGCCGACCCGCCCGACCACACCCGGCTGCGCGGTCTGGTCGCGGCCGCGTTCACCAGGCCCCGGATCGAGGCGCTGCGGCCGCGCGTCGCCGAGATCGCCGAGGGCCTCGCCGACGCGATGGCGCCGCTGGGCACCGCCGATCTCGTCCGGTCGTTCACCGGCCCGCTTCCCGTCCAGGTCATCTCGGAACTGCTGGGCGTGCCGGAGGAGGGCCGCGCCTCGTTCCGCGCCTGGACGTCCCAGGCCCTCGGTTCGCAGGCGGAGATGCAACGGGAGGCCTTCGTCAAGCTCAACGGCTATCTGGCCGAACTCGTCGCCGAGAAACAGCGTTCACCCGGTGACGACCTGCTGTCCGCCCTCACCGCGGTGTACGACCAGCGGGACGGCCGGCTGTCCAGGGCCGAGCTGGTGGGCACCGCGAACCTCCTGGTGGTGGCCGGTCACGACACGACGGTGAACCTCCTGGGCAACGCCATGGTGGCGCTGTTACGCCACCCCGAGCAGGCACTGCGGCTGCGCGAGCGGCCGGAGCTGCTGCCCGGCGCCGTCGAGGAGTTACTGCGGTTCGATCCGCCGGTCGAGTTCACACCGATGCGGTACGCGGCCGAGGAGATCACCCTCGGCGGCGCCCGGATCCCGCGCGGAGGCGCCGTCGTGGTGGCACTGACCTCGGTCGGACGAGCCGATCCCGCCATGACGGAGACGGAACGCGACGTCCTCGACGTGAGCCGCCCCGACGTCCGTCACCTGTCGTTCGGACACGGCATCCACCACTGCCTCGGCGCGCCGCTCGCCCGGCTGGAGGCGGAGGTCGGCCTCGAGACACTCCTGCGACGCTTCCCGGATCTGGCCACGGCGGTGCCGCCGGCCGACATTCCGTGGATACCCGTCGGCCTCATGCGCGGACCGGTCAGCCTGTCCGTGACCTTCACCCCGGCCCCCGCGACGGACTAGGCCGAATCCGACCGGCGTACGGCTCGGATGCCGCCGAGGACCACCCGTCGAAGACCACGTGAGGAGGCCCTCTCCGCACGCGCCCCGCCGTGCCATCGCCCCGTGCCATCGCCCCGTGCCATCGCCCCGTGCCATCGCGCCCCGTGGCAGCCGGTGGCGGTGGCACGGACGACGGGCCGGGCCGCGCGGGCCGGCGGCGGTCGGGTCAGTCGCCGGCCAGCGGGTTCGGCAGCGGCAGGTAGCGGGCGTCGGCGCCGTCCGCGCCGGTCCAGCGGAGCAGCAGGTTCGTCTTGCCGGGGAGAGTGGGGGCGGTGAGCAGGTCCGTGACCGCGTCCGTGATCCCGGGCAGGCCGTGACCGGCCAGTACGGTCCGTACGGCGGGCCAGGGGTCCCAGCCCGGGTGCCGCTCCGCGAGCAGGGCGGCCAGCTCGATCACGTTGTTGACGATCAGGCAGTAGACCAGCCGCTCCCACCCGGCGGCCCGGTCCACGTCCGTCAGCAGTTTCACGCCCTCCGCGTCCCGGAACAGCGCCTGCACGGGCGTGCCGGCGGCGTCCACGGCCACCAGGGTGTTCTGCAGGTGCGCCTCCAGGACGACGCCGTGTCGCGCGAACGCCTCCAGCACCGGCGGTACGACCTGGCGCAGATACGCCGTCCACCAGGCGGACGGATCACCGAGACCGTCGAGGGGGCTGCCCGCGAAGCCCTCCACCAGGGCGGCCGCGAGCAGTGGTGTGGTGCCCGGAGCGACATGCTCGCGCAGTCCGTCGCGGACGAGGACGGCGAGCTCCTCGAAGGCGAAGTCGGCGGTGCGGTACCCGCGGTCGCTCAGCCAGGCGGCGGGGGCGCTCATGGCGGTGAAGGCCGCCGCGGTCGCCGCGTCCGTGCGGCGCAGCTTCAGCAGGTCGTGCCGCCACAGCCGGCGGATGTCGTTGGTGATGCGCACGTCGAGGCTGAACTTGACGAAGAGGTCGTCCTCGGGGGCGTACAGCGTGCGGATGGCGGCCGTCGGCCACAGTGGGCGCGCCGTGCGGCCCAGGCGGACCAGCCGGCCGTCGGCGAAGGCGTCCCGGATCGCCGGGCGCGAGCCGACCAGGTCGAGCTGCCAGGGGTGGGCCGGCAGCAGCCGGTAGCCGTCCGGCGCCCGCCCGAGGACGTCGAGCGGCGTCGTGTCGCCCTCCTCGACGACCGTGTCCTCGCGCACGCCGAGCAGCTCCAGCGGGAAGCGGGCGTACGCCTCGGGCGCGTACGGCAGCCAGCCGGCGGCGGGGCCGCCACCGCGCGTCTTGGGCGCCGGGTGGTACGGATGCCCGGTGATCAGGGACTGCTCGGAGCGCACGTACGGGTCGGCGGGCGGCGTCGCGACCGAGCGCGCGGCGAGCAGCGCGGCCACCGTGTCACGGCTGTCGGTCATCTCCGCGGGCAGCTCGGAGTTGGGCAGACGGGTGAGGAGCAGCAGTTCCTCCGCCGTGAGCTCGACCAGGGCGGTGTGGTCGAGGCGCTGCCAGGCACCGTCGGCGTACACCTCGGGAGCGCGGGGCCGTCGTGTGCCCCGCACCCGCATCAGCCGGCCACTGGCCCGGAGCCGGAACGTACCGCGGTCCCCGGCGGGCTCCGCCACCTCCCGCAGCAGACAATTGAGCAGCGGCGCCGCGGCGTACGCGTCGGCGGCGTCTTCGCCCTCTCGGTCGCTCCCGGCGGGCGGAGGCAGTCTCGGCGGCATGGAGTCCACGCGGTCCATTCGTTCCCTACGGTGCACTGGTGATCATTATGTCTGTCGGCGCGGGCGACCGCGACGCAGCCCCCGTATCCAAGGAGCCCGACCGTGCACCGTCCCCCCATGCCCGAGGCCGAAGCCGCGCTCGCCGACGAACTGGGCAGCGTGCGCCCGGACCTGTCGGCGCCGTACGCGGACGGCCTCCCCGGCGCCCGGGCCGCCGTGCTGACCCGGTTGTGGCGGGCGCTGGCCCATGAGCCGCTGCCGTGGATCGCGCGCCGCGAGCGGGGGCGCGAGGGTCTCACGCTGCACCTCACGGACGGGCGGCGGCTGCACGGCCCGCACGCGGACCCGTACGCCACCGCCGCGTACGTCACCGAGCTGCGGCTCGACGACCGGCCGTACGACCGTCCGGACCGGCTGATGACGGCCCTGGCCGTCCCGCACGCCCCCGCCTTCGCGGCCGAACTCGGCCACAGCGCCGCTTCGTTGGCCCTCTCCCGCGCACATTCCGCTCCGGTCGGCCGGGAACCCGCGGCGAGCTGGGAGTGGGAGCAGCGGGTGGTCGACGGGCACCCCTACCATCCGAACTGCCGCTCCCGCCCCGGGTTCTCGGCGGCCGAGCAGCTCGCGTACGGCCCGGAGCACCGGCCGGTCGTGGAGCTGGGGCTGCTCGCCGTGGACGACTGCCTGGTGCGCGGCGAGTGGCCCAAGTGGCTGCGGGACGAGGACCGTGTGCTGATCCCGGTGCACCCCTGGCAGGCGGCGCACGTCCTCGACCGGCGTGACCAAGAGGGTTTCCCCGCGCATCCGTTGATGTCGCTGCGGACCCTGGCGCTGCCGGACGGCCCGCATGTCAAGACGGCCCTGAGCGCCCGGCTGACGTCCTCCGTCCGGGACATCTCGGTCTACTCGATCGAGACGTCGGCGACGGTCTCGGCGTTCGCGGAGGAGATCGCGGGCCGTACGGACGGTCTGCTGCACGTGACCCGCACCCTGGGTGCCGTGTCCGCCCACTCCCCCGCGCTGGCGGCGGTGCTGCGCGAGTCGCCGGACCTGTACGCCGACGCCGGCGAGCGCGTCGTCCCGGTGGCGGCCCTGGCGGCCACCGGGCTCCCCCGGTCCCCGGGCTGGACGGCGCGGTTCGCCCGTCTCGCGCTCACCGTCGGACTGCGGCTGCTCGACCTGGGGGTGGCCCTGGAGGCGCACGGACAGAACCTCCTGGTCGTGCTGTCCGGCGCGGGGGAACCGCTGCGGCTCGTCTACCGCGACCTGGCGGACATCCGCGTCAGCCCGGTCCGGCTGGCCCGGCACGGCATCGCGGCCCCCGCGATGTCCGGACGGATCGTCACGGACGACGAGACCACGCTGCGCCGGAAGCTGTTCGGCTCGCTGGTCGCCGGCGCGTTGGGCGCGACGGCGGGTTCCTCGGCCGTGCTGCGCGAGGACCTGGCGAGCGTGGTGGGCGACCTGCCCCGCACCCCCGACCTCACGGCGCTGCTCGACGGGCCCCTGCCGACCAAGGCGTTGACCCTGATGAGGCTGTCCCCGGAGACTCCCGGGGACATCTGGGCGCGGCTTCCCAACCCGTTCACCGGACGCCCGTCCTGAAGATCGTTTTGAAGCCCGGCACCTTTGATCAATAGGATCCGGCGATGATCACAAGACAACGGCTGGCGGCGGGAGTCTGCGCCCTGCTCGCCGCCCTGACGGCCGGGATCGCCTTCCCGGCCGGAGCGGTCGCCGACGAAACGGCGGCGCAGGCCGCCCCCAAGGTCGAACTCGTGCTGGACGTCAGCGGTTCGATGCGGGCACGCGACATCGACGGCGGATCACGAATGGCCGCCGCGAAGCAGGCGTTCAACGAGGTACTGGACGCGACACCCGAGGAGGTCCAGCTCGGCATACGCACCCTCGGCGCCAACTACCGGGGCAACGACCGCAAGACGGGCTGCAAGGACACCGCCCAGCTGTACCCGGTGGGAACGCTGGACCGCACGGAGGCGAAGACCGCCGTCGCGACCCTGAACCCCACCGGCTGGACACCGATCGGCCCCGCGCTGCTCAAGGCCGCCGCCGACCTCGACGGCGGCGACGGCACCCGGCGCATCGTCCTCATCAGCGACGGCGAGGACACCTGCCAGCCGCTCGACCCCTGCGAGGTGGCCCGGGAGATCGCCGCCAAGGGCGTCGGTCTCACCATCGACACGCTCGGGCTGGTGCCCGACGCCAAGACCCGCGACCAGCTCAGCTGCATCGCGGACGCGACCGGGGGCACCTACACCTCGGTCCAGCACAAGGAAGAACTCACCGACCGAGTCGGCCAGTTGGTCGACCGGGCGGCCGATCCGGTGGCGACGCCGGTCGCCGTCGAGGGCGCCGACGCCTGCGCCGAGGCCCCGGCCCTGAAGTCCGGGCTCTACACCGACCGTGAGGAGTTCGCGCAGCACCGCTGGTACCGGGTGGACGTCGAGCCGGGCAAGGAACTGCGCGCCTCGGTGAGCGTCGCGGCCGACCGCACGGTCAACCCCGACTACGGGGTGCTGCTGCGCGCCGTCACGGTGCACGGACGGGAGATCGTGCGGGGTGAGGCGGCGGGCAACGGCCGTACCGACGTCATCTCGACCGGTCTGCGGTATCCGAAGGCGGAGAGCGACGACGAGAACGCCGCGGCCGAGACCGTGTGCCTCCAGGTGTCCAACTCCTTCTCGGCGGCGAGCGGCGTGAAGACCACGCCCGGCATGCCGCTGGAGCTGACGGTCGACGTCGTCGACGGGCCGGACCAGGCGAGCGACGTGGCCTCCTTCGGCCTCGGGCGCGGCTGGTGGCTGCTCGGCGCCCTCGTCGTCATCGGCTTCCTCGCGGGTGTGCTGTGGGGCTGGCTCTCGCGCCTGCGGATCGCGATCTGGAGGACCAACTGATGCGTTTTCGACGTGTGTTGAGTACGGCTCTGCTGCTGCTCGGGGTCGCGGCGGCACCCGCCGTCGCCGACTCCTCGCCCTCCCCGAGCCCGTCGGGTGACGACAGCGCGCCCACCCGGGCCGGTACGTCGTTCCGTACGGCGACCGAGATCGGGCAGGGCTCGCGGGCCACCGCAAGCGGGTCCGCGGGCGACTACCTGTACTGGTCCTTCCCCGCGGACGCCGGTCAACGGCCCACCGTGAAGGCGACGGTGAAGCTGCCGCAGGCCTCGACGCGCGGGGCGTCCGAGACCTGGCAGGTCGACGTGTACGACGGACTGCGGCGGCGCCAGGCGTGCCAGTACGGGGCGCAGACGCGGACGGCGGCGCAGGACACGGCCACCGTGGAGCTGTCCTGCACCCTGCGCACGGTGCGCGCCTGGTCGGAGACCTGGGCCGACGACCCGCTGCCGGGCACGTACTACATCCGGCTGACGGCCACCGGACTGCCGGCGTCCGAACTGGGCCTGCCGGTCGGCGCGGAGGTGAAGGTCGACTCCAAGGACATCGGCGGCGCGGCCGCGGTGGACGGTTCGCTGGGCAAGCCGCTGGTGCCGGGGATCGCGACGAGCGCCAAGAAGTCCGACTCCGGTTCCGGATCGTCGAAGACCGCGCTGTCGTCGATCGAGCCCGACGACGGCTGGACTTCCGGCTGGTGGTCCGACCGCTGGGTGTGGACCGCGATCGGCGGCATCCTCGCGGCGCTCGCGGGCATCGGCGGCTACGCGCTGACCCGCGGATCGGGACGGCCTTCCCGGGTGCCCCCGGGCATCTAGGCACGCACGAGGGCGTGAACGCCGCCCGCACGAAGGCGTGGACGCCCGTACGACGGCGAGGGCCCGCCGTGCTCCCCCCACAGCACGGCGCGCCCCGTCCCCGTCCGACCCGCCCCCCGTCCGGGCCCCGGTCCGGCGGGTGGCGTGCGGGACACCCCCACGCTCGGGCGGCCTCCTGCCGTCGTAACGGCGTTCGAACCACCCGCGGTTGCCACCCTGTGGTCGCCGCCCCGCCGCCCGCAATGTTTTCGAGCACGCTGGAAGTGTCCGGCGCGGGCGGCACGCCCGCACCACGGAGTACGCGCCGGCCACCGAACACGCGGCCGGCGTACGGGTGTCACTCCCCGCGCAGCACCTTGGCGAGGGTGCTCTCCCCCGTGACCTCGATACGGCCCTCCCGCACCGCCTCCAGCACGGTCGAGGTCCCACGGCTCACCGCCGTACAGGTCGCGGTGTCCAGCGACAGCCGGACGTCCGGCTCCCGCGGGGCGGGCCCGTCCCCGTAGACCGGGCCGTCCTGGACACCCAGCCGTACATGGAACTCGCCCTCGTCCAGAAGGACTTCGATCAGTCCCTCACCCTCCCCCGCCAGGCCCCGCAGCAGCGGCAGCGCGAACCAGTGCGCCCGTACGGCGTCGGTGGCCCCGCGCTCGCCGAGAGCGGGCGCGCCCCATGCACCGAGGGCCTGCAGAACCGGGAGCAACTCGGCACCCCGGTCGGTGAGTTCGTAGACGTACGCGGCGCCGGGCGGCGGCAGCCTGCGCCGGGTGGTCAGCCCGTCACGCTCCATGTCCCTGAGCCGGGAAGCGAGAACGTCCGTGCTCACGCCGGGCAGATCCGCGTGCAGATCGGTGTAGCGGCGCGGGCCGCCGAGCAGCTCGCGGACGATCAGGAGGGTCCAGCGGTCACCGACGGCGTCGAGCGCGCGGGCCGCGGAACAGTACTGGTCGTAGCTTCGGCGAGGTGACATGCGACGCAGTCTAGACACGTTGTTGGACTTTCCAAGCACCTACTTGGTAAAACCAAGCAACACCACGAACCGGAGGACGCAGCTCATGGAGTTCCGGCAGTCCAGCAAACTCAGCGAGGTCTGTTACGAGATCCGCGGCCCGGTGATCGAGCACGCCGACGCACTGGAGGCGGCCGGCCACAGTGTGCTGCGCCTCAACACCGGCAACCCCGCGCTCTTCGGTTTCGAGGCTCCGGAGGAGATCCTCCAGGACATGATCCGGATGCTGCCCCAGGCGCACGGGTACACCGATTCACGCGGTGTCCTCTCCGCCCGCAGGGCCGTCGCCCAGCGCTACCAGGACCGGGGCCTGGAAGTGGACGTGGACGACGTCTTCCTCGGCAACGGCGTCTCCGAACTCGTCTCGATGGCCGTCCAGGCCCTGCTGGAGGACGGCGACGAAGTCCTCATCCCCGCACCCGACTTCCCGCTCTGGACGGCCGTCACCACGCTCGCCGGCGGCAAGGCCGTGCACTACCTCTGCGACGAGCAGTCGGACTGGTACCCGGACCTCGCCGACATGGCGTCGAAGATCACCGACCGGACCCGCGCCGTCGTCATCATCAACCCGAACAACCCCACCGGCGCCGTCTATCCGAAGGAGGTCGTCGAGGGCATCCTCGACCTCGCCCGCCGGCACGGCCTGATGGTCTTCGCGGACGAGATCTACGACCAGATCCTCTACGATGACGCGGTCCACCACTCGGCCGCGGCGCTCGCCCCCGACCTGGTGGTCCTGACCTTCTGCGGTCTGTCGAAGACGTACCGGGTGGCGGGCTTCCGCTCGGGCTGGCTGGTGGTGACGGGTCCCAAGCAGCACGCCCGCAACTACCTGGAGGGCCTGACGATGCTGGCCTCCATGCGGCTGTGCGCCAACGCGCCCGCCCAGTACGCCATCCAGGCCGCCCTCGGCGGCCGTCAGTCCATCCACGAGCTGACCGCGCCGGGCGGCCGGCTGCGCGAACAGCGCGACCGGGCCTGGGAGAAGCTCAACGAGATCCCGGGCGTCTCCTGCGTCAAGCCGAAGGGCGCCCTGTACGCCTTCCCGCGCATCGACCCCGAGGTGCACCGGATCCACGACGACGAGCGGTTCGTCCTGGACCTGCTGCTCCGCGAGAAGATCCAGGTCGTCCAGGGCACCGGCTTCAACTGGCCCCGCCCCGACCACTTCCGCATCCTCACCCTCCCGCACGCCGACGACCTGGACGCGGCGATCAGCCGGATCGGGAGGTTCCTGAGCGGGTACCGGCAGTAGCGGCGGGCGTCCGACGCCCGCGTTCACCCCAGACCGACCTCGCACCACACCGTCTTGGTGTACGGGTCACCGCACGTCGTCCCCCAGTGCGCGGCCAGCGCCTCGACCAGGAGGAGCCCCCGGCCCGACTCGGCCTCGGGCGGGGCCTGCCGGAGGGAACCCGGCTCGGGCGGACGGCGGTCCGGGCGCGGGTCCGTCACCTCGATACGGAGCGTCGCGTCGGCGCGGGCGGTGAGGGCCAGCCGGAAGTCCCGCCCCCTCTCCCGGCCGTGCAGCGCCGCGTTCGACGCCAGCTCCGCCACCAGCAGCGCGGCGGTGCGGTTCCCCTCGCAGCCGTAGGGCCAGCCCCACCTGTGCAGTTGGTCGGACGCGAGGAGGCGGGCCAGCCGGGCGCCTCTGCGGGTCGCCGACAGCTGGAGAGTGAAGTCGCGGGCGGCGGCGGCAATATCGACGTTCATGTCACTCAGCGTGGTCGATCGTCACTACGCTGAACAGTGACATCGGCGGTACGCGGGGTCACTGTCCGGTCGCGGTCCGGCGCTGTCCGGCCCGCGCCGCGTGGAGGTGGGGGACATGGACGTCACGGCCAACGAGCCGCGGCCGGCCGACGGCACCGACGACGACTCGGCGGCCGTGCTGCGCACGGTGGGCAAGGTCATCAAGATGTGGCGCGAACGGGCGGCGCTCAAGCAGTCCGAACTGGGCACCGCGATCGGGTACAGCGAGGAACAGGTGTCGTCCGTGGAGCGCGGACGACGGGCGCCCAGAAGGCAGTTCCTCGAAGCGGCGGATCAGGCGCTCGGGGCGGCCGGAATGATCGCCGGACTGGCCAAGGACGTGGAGGAGGCCCGGTACCCGAAGAAGGTACGGGATCTGGCGAAGCTGGAAGGTGAGGCCGTCGAGATCTGCGCGTACGGCAACACGGTGGTCCACGGTTTGCTGCAGACAGAGGAGTACGCGCGAGCCCTGTACGGCATGCGTCGCCCGCTGTTCACGGAGGACGAGATGGAACGGCTGGTCGCCGCGCGACTGGCACGCCAGGAGGTCTTCGCCCAACAGCCGCCCCCCATCTTCAGTTTCGTCCAGGAGGAGGTGACACTGCGCCGTCCACTCGGAGGCAGAATGGTGATGCGCAGACAGCTCGAACACCTCTTGGACATCGGCCGACGGCGCAACGTCGAGATCCAGGTCATGCCCACGGACCGCGAGGACCACGCCGGACTCGCGGGGTCGCTCCATCTGCTGAAACTCCGGGAAGGCGACACGGTGGGACACAACGAGGTCCAGCTCACCAGTCGGCTGATCTCCAATCCCAAGGAGACTCAGGTCCTCGAGATCCGGTATGGGATCATCCGGGCCCAGGCCCTCACGCCGCGGGATTCGCTGGCCTTCATCGAGAAAGCGCTGGGAGAGACATGAACACCGGTAGTTCCGAGCTGAAGTGGTACAAGAGCAGCTACAGCACGAACGACGGCCCTGAGTGCGTCGAAATCGCCGCCACCCCCCGCACGATCCACATACGCGACTCGAAGAACGCCCAAGGCCCCCACCTCGGCTTCACCCCCGACCACTGGACCGCCTTCGTCGCCTTCGCGGTCACCTCCTCCCCCTCCTGACGGCCACGCCCCACCCGTGCGCGTCCGTGGAGTCGGAGGTCCGGGCTCGTAGCCTGGGGGTCGCGTGAACCTTCGGCGAGCAGAGGAACCACAACCATGGGCGACCTCCTTCTCGTGCGGCACGGCGAGACCGAGTGGTCCTTGTCCGGGCGGCACACCGGATCGACCGACATCCCGTTGACCGAGAACGGCCGCGAGCAGGCCCGGCGGCTGGCCCCGCTGATCGCCTCGTTCCACATCTCCGCGGCGTTCGTCAGCCCGATGCAGCGGGCGCGGGAGACGGCGCGGCTGGCCGGGTTCGAGGGGGCGCGGGTCGACGCGGACCTGTGCGAGTGGGACTACGGCGGGTACGAAGGCGTGACGACCGTGGAGATCCACCGGGCCCGGCCCGACTGGTTCCTCTTCGACGACGGTGTCGTGCCCGGACCGCCGGAGCATCCCGGGGAGAGCCCCGGGCAGGTCGGAGCGCGCGCGGAACGGATGCTGGCCAAGATCGACGCGGCTCTCGCCGAGGTGCAGGGCAGTGTCGCCGTCTTCTCCCACGGGCACTTCCTGCGGGTGCTGACGGCGCGGCGGCTGGGGCTGCCCGCGAAGGACGGCGCGCTGTTCCAGCTCGCCACCGGGACCGTGAGCCGGCTGAGCACCGAGCACCGCCGGCATGTGGTGGCCGGCTGGAATGTCAGACCCGCCTCGTAGTCTTCGAATGGACCGACACCGGCCTGGTCCAGGGGAAGGGGTGCGCCATGACACGACCGCCGACTGCCGCGCAGCGGCGTGTGATCGACGCCGCCGACCCCGTGACCGGCCGGCTGAGGGGCACCGAGAGCCAGATCGCGGCGCTGGTGACACGCGGGCTCGCCTTCAGGCATCCGCGTCCGCCGCACGACCACTTCCTGACGCCCGCCGGACATCGCGTGCGGGAGACCCCCGAGGCACCCTCGGAAACCCCCGGGGCCGTCCCGGGTACGCCCGCTCCCCCGGCCGCCGACGCGGGGGTGTTCGCCGCGCGGGTCGGCGGCGAGGAGGCCGCGGCGGGCGGACCCTCCCGTGCGCGTGAGGTGCGCAGCGCCTGGGAGGGACTCCTGGAGCTGCGCCGGATGACCCGTCCGGACGGCGCCGTGGACCGCCCGTGCGGGTGGGAGCGTACGCATCTGGTGCAGGCGGCCGCGCTCGCCCTGGAGGCCGCCGGGCACCGCCCGGCGGGCGCGGACGCCGCGGCCGGCGGCTACCGGGTCCGGGCGACACCGCAGCCGGAGGCCGTCGCCGTTCACGAGCCCGGTCCCGAGGCGCTGCGGGCCTGCGCGGCCACGCTGGACAAGGCGGGCTGGCAGACCGGCGAGTACACGGAGCCGCGTACCGGCGTGCGGTACGTGCTGGCGTCTCCCCGGCGCGTCTGAGCACGCCGGTCGCGCAGCGGGGTGACGTCCGTTTTCGCCCGGGGCGAGGGCAGGACTTTTCGGCCTCTGAGCCGCGCCGCGAGGCGGTCTACGCGTCCAGCGGCTCCGGCCGGTGCCGGTCGTCGTAGGCCGCGCGGGACTCGGCGATCGTGACGCGGTGCCGCTCGGCCCAGTCCGTCAGGGACAGCAGGGTCACATGCAACTCACGCGCCACCGTTGTAAGTTCGTACTCGACCTTGGGCGGAACCGTCGGGTGGACGGTCCGCGTGACGAGTCCGTCGCGTTCCAGATTGCGCAGCGTCAGGGTGAGCATGCGGCGGCTGATGCCGTCGATGCTGCGCTCCAGCTCGGTGAAGCGGATCGGACCGTGCGCGGCGGCCACGAGGATCTGCACGCTCCATTTTCCGGCGACCCTGTCAAGAACTTCCCGGACCGGGCACGCCTCCGCGTGCACGGCCTGTGCGGTAACACCGGTGTTCCCCCGGGACATCCGAGTACCTCCTTATGCCGTACCCCATGGGCACTCACGATGTACCCCGTTACAAGTCGTGCACCTATGGAGTGTCCCGCACCCATGGACTTCACGGAACAGCGAAGTCCATGGATTACACGGAGGTCGTCGCCATGCCGTCCCGGAACCCGCCCCCGACACCGCCACACGTACCGGCACCGGCACCGGGACCGGCACCCGCACCCGCACCCGCACCGCGGACGTACTCCCGCCGGGCGTCGCTGATCGTCCTGTGCGCCGGCACCCTGATGACCATCCTGGACGGGAACGTCGTCACGGTCGCGATGCCCGCGATCCAGAGCGACCTGGGGTTCTCGGGGCCTGGGCTCGCCTGGGTGGTGAACGCGTATCTGATCCCGTTCGGCGGCCTGTTGCTGCTGTCGGGGCGGCTGGGCGATCTGGTGGGCCGCAGGCGGATGTTCACCACCGGGCTCGCCGTGTTCACGGCGGCGTCCGTGCTGTGCGGGGTCGCCACCGGTCCGGGCACGCTGGTCTTGGCCCGCGCCCTGCAGGGTGTGGGCGGGGCGATGACCTCGGCGGTGGTCCTCGGCATGCTGGTCGCACTCTTCCCCGAACCGCGCGAACAGGCGCGTGCCATCGCGGTGTTCAGCGCGGTCGGCGCCGCGGGCGGTGCGCTCGGGACGTTTCTGGGCGGGGCGCTGACGCAGGCCGCCGGCTGGCACTGGATCTTTCTGGTCAACCTGCCGATCGGGGTGGCCGCCTGGGTCGCCGCGGTGCGGATCCTCGCGCCGGAGAAGGGAGTCGGGCTGGGCAGGGGCGCCGACTGGACCGGGGCGGCGCTGGTCACGGCCGCACTGATGCTGACGGTGTACACGATCGTCGGCACCGGCGACCGGAGTCCGGGCGCGACACTCACCCTGGCCGGGCTCGCCGTGGCGCTCTACGCCGCGTTCCTCGTGCGCCAGACACGAGCCGCGCGTCCACTGCTGCGCCTGCGGCTGTTCCGCTCCCGTCCACTGTCGGGCGCGAACGCGGTCCAGATCCTGATGATCGCCGGCATGTACGGCTTCCAGTACATCGGTGCCCTCTACCTCCAGCGCGTCCTGGGATACGGCGCGTTGCTGACCGGGACGGCGTTCCTGCCGGCACCGGTCGCGATCGGGGCGCTGATGCTGGGCCTGTCCGCACGGACGATCGCCCGCTTCGGCCCGTACCGGGTCCTGCTTCTCGGGCTCGCCCTCGTCACGACGGGCATGGCTCTGCTCAGCCGGGCCCCGGTCCATGGCACGTACGCCGCCGACGTGCTGCCCGCGATGCTGCTGCTCGCCGCCGGGTTCGCGGCGGCGATGCCCGCGGTGACGGGACTCGCGATGGCGGGCGTCCGTGAGGAGGACGCGGGACTGGCCTCCGGGCTGTTCAACACCACGCAGGTGGTGGGGGGTTCACTGGGCCTCGCGGTCCTCACCACGCTGGCGGCGAGCCGCACGGAGCGCCTGACCGGCACAGGCGCTCCGTTCGTCACGGCGACGGCAGACGGCTACCGGCTGGCGTTCGCGGTGGCCACCGGGATCGCGGCGGCGGCCCTGCTGCTGACGGCCACCGCCCTGCGTCCAGGGGCCGCCTCCTCCACGCCCTCGACGGACGCCCGGCCCCTCCACGACGCGCACTCCCCCTCATGACCATCGGCTGAATGCCCAAACTGCCTGCTTTTAGGGCCTGTTGGCCGGGAAGCATCGCCAACTCGCCTCCTCCTGACGGGTATCCGCCGCGTCCAATCTCTGGTAGGAAACCTTCCTAACAGTAAGTGGACGCCTCACTCCCCTCATCGGAGGTACCGTGCACACCCCCCACATCCACACCTCACGACGCACCCTGCTCGCTCTGATAGGAGCCTCACTGGTGGCAGGTCCGGTCCTCGCGGCGCAGTCCGCGAGCGGTGCCGCGGCCGTCGGCCTGGACGACCCGACGAAGAAGGAGATCGCCATGAAGCTGGTCTCCAGCGCGGAGAACTCCTCGCTGGACTGGAAGGCTCAGTACAAGTACATCGAGGACATCGGTGACGGCCGCGGCTACACCGCCGGGATCATCGGTTTCTGTTCGGGCACCGGTGACATGCTCGACCTCGTCGAGCTGTACACCCAGCGCAAGCCGGGCAACGTCCTCGCCAAGTACCTGCCCGCGCTGCGCGACGTGGACGGCAGCGACTCGCACCAGGGCCTGGACCCCGGCTTCCCCGCCGACTGGCGCAAGGCCGCCCAGGACACGGCGTTCCAGCAGGCCCAGAACGACGAGCGCGACCGGGTCTACTTCAACCCGGCCGTCCAGCGGGGCAAGGCCGACGGCATCGGTGTGCTCGGCCAGTTCACCTACTACGACGCCATCGTCATGCACGGCGACGGCACGGACAGCACCAGCTTCAGCAGCATCCGCAAGCGGGCGCTGGCCAAGGCGAAGCCGCCGGCCCAGGGCGGCGACGAGGTGACGTATCTGAACGCCTTCCTCGACGCCCGGGTCTGGGCGATGAAGCAGGAGGAGGCGCACTCCGACACCACCCGGGTCGACACCGAGCAGCGGGTGTTCGTCAAGAACCGGAACCTCAACCTGAACACACCGCTGGACTGGAAGGTCTACGGGGACAGTTACCACATCGGCTGACGGCTCCACGGCCGACGGCGCGGGGCGCGGCACTCGTGATGCCGCGCCCCGCGCGCGTCGCCGGGACGTCTCCGTGCCGGTGGTGACGTCCGCGGGGTCAGTGGGCCGGGACGGCCTTCAGGTCCTCGCCGGCTTCCATGGGGTGGGTGACCTCGCCCGCGTCACGCCGCCGGCCCCCGTGGTTGAAGACGAGGTTGAGGAGCACGGCGGTCACGCACCCCGTCGAGATCCCCGAGTCCAGGACGATCCGCGCGGTCTGCGGGAAGGCGTGGTAGAAGTCCGGCGCGGTGATCGGGATGATGCCTACGGCCAGCGACACGGCGACGATCAGGACGTTGTTGTCCTTGTCCAGGCCGGCCCGTACGAGGGTCTGGATGCCGCTGGCGGCGACCGAACCGAAGAGGACCACACCCGCGCCGCCGAGCACCGGACGCGGTACGACCGCGATCAGTGAGGCCGCCATCGGGCACAGGCCCATCAGGACCAGGAAGCCGCCGCCCGTGGCGACCACGTACCGGCTGCGGACCCGGGTCATCGCGACGAGGCCGATGTTCTGGGCGAAGGCACTGCACATGAAGCCGTTGAAGAGCGGGCTGAGCGCGGAGCCGAGCGTGTCGGCCCGCAGGCCCGCCGCGATGGTCCGCTCGTCGGCGGGCCGTTCGACGATCTCGCCCAACGCCAGCATGTCCGCGGTCGATTCGGTCATCGAGACCACCATGACCACGCACATCGAGAGGATCGCGGCGAGCTGGAACTGCGGTGCGCCGAAGTGGAACGGGACCGGGAAGCCCACCACGTCCGCGTCGGCGACCGGAGTGAAGTCCGTGATGCCGAGGGGGATCGCGACGAGCGTGCCGGCGACCAGTCCGAGCAGCACGGCGATCTGCTTGACGAACCCGCGGGTGAAGCGGCGCAGCAGCAGCACGATCACGAGCGTCGCGCCGGCGAGGCCCAGGAAGGTCGGCGAACCGTAGTCGTGGGCCGCCGGGTCGGGGCCCTGCGCCCAGCCGAAGGCGACCGGCAGCAGGGAGACGCCGATGAGGGTGATGACGGACCCGGTGACGACGGGCGGGAAGAAGCGGACCGCCTTGCTGAAGAAGGGGGCGGCGACGAAGCCGAGGACACCCGCGACGACGACCGCGCCGAAGATGACCGGCAGCGCGTCGCTCCTGTCCTTGGTGGAGGCGACGATCGCGGTCATGGGGGCGACGCCGGCGAAGGTGACCCCGTTGACGAACGGCAGCCGGGCGCCGATCTTCCAGAAGCCGAGCGTCTGGAGGAAGGTGGCGAGGCCGGCGGTGAAGAGACACGCGGCGGTGAGGAAGGTCAGTTCGCTGCCGGAGAGGCCCGCGGCGGCGCCGACGATCAGAGGTGGGGCGACGACTCCCGCGTACATGGCGGCGACGTGCTGGAGACCGCTGGCGGCCATTCTCAGCGGCGGGAGTTTCTCGTCGACCGGGTGCTTCGACTCGTTGTGCGGTATTGCCTCGTTGCTGGGCGTCGATGGGGCGGCCACGGCGGCTCCTCCGGTCGGTTACGCGTCGGCTGCGACGCGGGTGTCAGGGAGGTGATGCGCGGTCGTGCGGGACCGGGACGATGGCCGTCACGAGGAGGCCCGTCCGGACGGCGGGGGCCGTCAGGAGGCGGGGCGTCCGGGTGACGGGGACCGTCCCGGTGGGCGCGCACGTCCATGCGCGCCCACCGGGGACGGCCGCCATGGACCCCGCTCGGGTCCATGGCCTCCGGCCGAGGGCCGTCCCCCCCGGCCGGAGATCTTCGGACTGCTCAGGCCCGCGCGGTGATCCGCGCGAGGCGCTGTGCCTCCGCCCGCGTGGAGCGGGCGACGGCGTCCTCGTCGACGTGCAGCAGCCGGCTGTTCTCGACGACCGGGAGGCCGTTGACGAGGGAGAGGGTGACCGGAGCCGCCGCGCCGAAGACCAGCGCGGTCACCGGGTCGGCGATCGAGGCGTGCGCCAGGGTGTCGAGCCTCCACAGCACGAGGTCGGCGAGCTTGCCGGGCTCCAGGGAGCCGATCTCCGCCGCCCTGCCGAGGACCTGGGCGCCGCCGAAGGTGCCGAGACGCAGCGCCTGTCGGGCGTTCAGGGCGGCTTCCCGGTGGGCGCCGAGGCGGTTGACGAGGAGGGCGTTGCGCAGCTCGGTGTGGAGTTCGCCGGACTCGTTGGAGGCGGTGCCGTCGACGCCGAGGCCGACCGGGACGCCGGCCGCGAGCATGTCGGGGACGCGCGCGATCCCGGCCGCCAGACGGGCGTTGGAGGAGGGGCAGTGGGCGACGCCCGTTCTCGTACGGGCGAAGGCGGCGATGTCGGAGTCGTTCATGTGGACGCAGTGGGCCATCCACACGTCCTCGCCGAGCCAGCCGGTGGACTCGAAGTAGTCGGTCGGGCCCATCCCGAACAGTTCCTTGCAGAACTGCTCCTCCTCGACGGTCTCCGAACCGTGCGTGTGCAGCCGTACGCCCTTGCGTCGGGCCAACTCCGCGCCTTGGGTGAGGAGTTCGGTGGAGACGGAGAACGGCGAGCAGGGGGCGACGGCGATCTGCGTCATGGCGCCGAAGGAGGCGTCGTGGTGCTCGTCGACGGTCGCCTCGGTGGCGGCGAGGGCGCCTTCGAGGGTCTCGACGGCGAAGTCCGGCGGCAGGCCGCCGTCCTTCTCGCTGCGGTCCATGGAGCCGCGGGCCAGGGTGAAGCGGACACCCGCCTCGCGGGCGGCCCGGATGATGGCGCCGGACAGGTCTCCGGAGCCCTTCGGGAAGACGTAGTGGTGGTCCATGGCGGTGGTGACACCACCACGGGCCATCATCGCGAGGGAACCCTGCGCGGCGGCGTACACCATCTGCTCGTCGATGCGCGCCCAGGTCGGGTACAGCGCGACGAGCCAGTTGAAGAGGTTGTGGTCGGTGGCGAGCCCGCGGGTGATCCACTGGTAGAAGTGGTGGTGGGTGTTGACCAGGCCGGGTGTGGCCAGGTGGCCGGTGCCGTCGACGCGGCGGACCACGTTCTCCAGCCCCTCGGGGGCGCTGCCCGCGCCGAGGGACTCGATGCGGTTTCCGGCGACGACGACGTACCCGGTGGCGTACTCGGTGTCGTCGGCGTCGACGGTCGCGATCGAACAGTTCTCGATGACGATGCGCTGGGCTGCTGCCATGATGCGTCCTTTTCGCTCTGCGGAGAGGGGACGGCAGGACCCCAGGAGGTTTGAGTGCCGCGGCGGTCGACGCCACGGGTGCCGATGGAGAGGGGTGCCCCCGGCCGGCCGGGGGCACCGGCTGGGGTCAGAGGTTGGTGAGGTCCACCGGGATGCGCGGCTCGCAGCCGTCACGCAGGACGGTGGCCTCGATCAGCCCGTAGGGACGGTCGGCCGCGTAGTAGACGGCTCCATCGGCGGTGTCGTTCTCCAGCCCGAACGGCTTCAGATCCACCAGGAAATGATGCTTGTTCGGGAGGGAGAAGCGGACCTCGTCGATCTCGCTCCGATTGTTGATGATGCGCGCGCCCATCTGGTACAGGGTCTGCTGCAGCGAGAGCGAGTACGTCTCCGCGAAGGCCTGGAGCATGTGCTTCCTGACCTGGTCGTAGGACTTCTCCCAGTTGGGCATCTTCTGCTCGTCGCCGCTCCAGTTGAAGCGCCAGCGGCCGGAGACCTCGGTCGCCAGGATGCGGTCGTGCGCCTCGGGCAGCGTCGTGTACTTGTCCTTGACGAAGCCCCAGAACTCGGAGTTCGTCGAGTTCATCACGACGAGGTCCTTCAGTCCCGAGACGACCTCCCAGGTCGCACCGTCGAAGGTGATCTGGGTGACCCGGGTCTCCTGGCCCTTGCGCACGAAGGAGTGCTTGACCTCGTCGGCGCCGATGAACCTGGAGTTGGCGTCCGAGGTCACGATGCGCTCCCAGGCGTACTCCTCGATCCGGATGCGCGCCGTCCTGATCGGCTCCTGGCTGGTCACGAAGTGCCGGGCGAGGTGGATGCCGAACTGCTCCGCGGACTCGATGCCGTGCTCCTTGGCGAAGGCGTACACCGTGTTCTTGGTGGTGTCCGTCGGCAGGACGTTGGCGTTCGAGCCGGAATAGTGGACCTCTTCCATGTCACCGCTCAGCGCCACGGACACGTTGAGGTCCTTGATGTGATGGGTGTCGCCGTCGCGCGTGATCCTGACGACCCGGTTCTCGGCCTTGCCGTACTGGTTCTGTCCCAGGACCACAGGGCGCGCGGGTCGGGAGTTGTCCGTCATCTGTCTGCTAGCTCCCTCGGTAAACGGAGTAGCCGAACGGGTTGAGCAGCAGCGGTACGTGGTAGTGCTCGCCCGGCGTCACGGCGAAGGTGATCGCCACCTCGGGGAAGAACACTCCGCTCGTACCGCTGTCCCGGTTCGCGGGGGCGTCCTGCTGCGCATCGGCTTGCTTCTTCTCGAAGTACGCCTCGACCTCGAAGTCGAGCCGTACATGGGTCGTCCCCTCCGGCAGCGCCGGCAGGTCCTTGCACCGCCCGTCCGCGTCGGTCGCGGAGCCGCCGAGCGGGCGCCAGTCGGCGTCGCGGCCGTCACGGGCCGCCAGCCGCACGGCGACGTCCGCGGCGGGGCGGCCGACGCTGGTGTCCAGGATGTGCGTGGACACGGAAGCCGTGGTGTCGGTGCTCGTGGGGTCGGTGCTCATGCCTCTTCTTCCTCCAGGAGTCGGCCGAGGCGGATGCGGTTGATCGCCGTCAGCTCGACGCGGACGATCTCGTACTCCCGCTCGGGAGCGTTGCCGAGGCGTTCCTCGACCGCGTCGCGCATCTGCTCGCCGGTCCGGCCGGTGGCGCAGATGAGGAAGACATGGCCGAACTTCTCCTGGTAGGCCAGGTTCAGTTCGAGCATCTCCGCCCTGAGCTTCTCGGAGGCGCCGGCCATGCCGCGCTGCTCCCGGGAGGAGGTCGGGTCGCCGGGTCTCGGCCGCCCGATCGGCGGGTGTCCGGCCATCGCCTCCGCCAGGTCCGCCACGGACAGTTCGGCCATGGCGGCGTCACTCGCGGTGAACAGGGAGTCGGGAGTGGCGAAGGGGCGCCGGGCGAGCAGGCCGCGCACCCAGGCCGCCGAGGCGCACACCTCGAGGAGTGCGGCGTACGCCGCCCGCTCCTCCAGGGCGTTGAACCGGGCGAGAGCGCCGGGTGTCGTACTCGACGTCACGGGATGCCTCCGTGGCCTTGTGCTGGACGGGCTGCGGACAGCTAACGCCCTCGAAAACATCACGTCAACACTTTGTTGAAAAATCCGGGTAACAAAAACCGCCGTCCGGGTGATCCGGACGGCGGCGGCCCCGCGATGGGCCTGCCGGCTGGAAGGGAAGGGCCCGCCGGACTCCTGACCTGCGCGTCCTCGCCGGCGGGGGCGCCCACCTCTTCGGAATCCCTCCGTCCCCTTCGGGCCCTCCGGACTCCCCTCAGAGCTGCTTCTCGCGGTTCAGGTAGTTGTAGACGGTGAAGCGGCTCACCCCGAGCGCGCCCGCCACGGTCTCCACGCCGTGCCGCACGGAGAAGGCCCCGCGCGCCTCCAGCACCCGTACGACCTCCTGCTTGGCCTTGCGGTCGAGGTCGGCCAGGGGCTTGCCGTGCTTGCGCTCCAGGGCGGCCAGGATGTGATCGAGCGAGTCGGCGAGCTGCGGCAGGCGTACGGCCACCACGTTCGAGCCCTCCCAGGAGAGCACGACGTCGTCCGGTCCGGCGTCGCCCGGCGCCAGCATCTCGCCGCCCATGGCGTCGACCAGCGGCTTGACCGCCGCGACGAAGGGATCGTCCCCGGTACCGGTCACTTATCGCCCTCCCCGACCACGTTCACCTGCAGCGAGACCCGCGTGGCGCCCGCGGCCAGAGCCTTGCGCAGCAGTGCGTCGACCGCGTCGAGCACGGCATCGGCGCCGCCCTCCGCGGTGTTGCCGAACGGACCGACGTCCACGGCGTCCAGCGCGGCCGCCTCGATGACCTCGCGGGCTACCAGCGCGTGCGGGGGTGCCTCGTCGAGGTCGAAGGGCTCGGTCGTGAACTCCACTCTCAATCGCACCCGCTCAACCTACTGCTCGGCGTCGATTTTCCGGCAGCCCCCTCTTGACAAGCCCCGCGACCCGGCGGCAATCTTCCATTAAGCAGAAACGAATTTCCGCAATGTGGAATTAAGTAGCGAATGGAACGGCCGGAGCGAACACCGGCCGGACCTGTCGAAACGGAAGGGGGCGCCGAGCCCATGACCGGTTTTGCATCGAGCACGGCCGCGGAGCAGCGCTTCAACGTCAACCTGTCGATCCTCTTCACGGAACTCCCGCTCCTGGAGCGCCCCGCGGCCGCCGCGGCGGCCGGCTTCACCGCGGTCGAACTGTGGTGGCCCTGGGTCGACTCCCCCACCCCCGCACCCGCCGAACTCGACGCCCTGAAGCGGGCGGTCGAGGACGCGGGCGTCCAGCTGACGGGCCTCAACTTCTATGCCGGGCGGCTGCCCGGTCCCGACCGGGGCGCGCTGTCGATCCCCGGCGTGGAGTCGGAGAGGTTCCGCGCCAACATCGACGTGGCGGCGGACTTCGCGCGGTCGCTGGGCTGCGGGGCGCTCAACGCCCTGTACGGCAACCGCGTCGAGGGCGTGGACCCGGCCGAACAGGACGCGCTCGCACTGGAGAACCTGGTCCTCGCGGCGCGGGCGGCCGACCGGATCGGCGCGATCCTGCTGATCGAAACGCTCAACCGGCCCGAGTCACCGGACTATCCGCTGGTGAGCGCCGCGGCCGGCGTCGCCGTCGTCGACCGGGTCAACGAGGCGACCGGCCTCGGCAACGCCAGGTTCCTCATGGACCTTTACCACCTGTCCATGAACGGCGAGGACCTGCCGCAGGCGATCTCCGCGTACGCCGAGAAGACCGGCCATGTGCAGATCGCCGACAACCCCGGCCGCGGTGCGCCGGGCACCGGCACGCTTCCGCTGGACGACCTGCTCGGGCAACTGCGCAAGTCCGGTTACGCGGGCTGGGTCGGCCTGGAGTACAAGCCGGGCGACCGCCCGAGCGCCGAGGCCTTCGACTGGCTGCCCGCCGAGGCCCGAGCCGCCCGCTGAGCGGCGCCCCACCGACGCAGAGCCTGTCAGAGAAGTCAGAAAGGCACCCTCATGAGCAAACTCCCGAAGGTCGCGTGGATCGGGCTCGGCATCATGGGCTCCCCCATGTCGGAGAACCTGATCAAGGCCGGGTACGACGTCACCGGGTTCACCCTGGAGCAGGACAAGCTGGAGCGGCTGGCCGCGGCCGGCGGCACGGCGGCGGGGTCGATCGCCGAGGCCGTGCGCGACGCCGACGTGGTGATCACGATGGTGCCCGCCTCCCCACAGGTCGAGGCCATCGCGTACGGGCCCGACGGCATCCTGGAGAACGCGCGGTCCGGAGCGCTGCTCGTCGACATGTCGTCGATCACGCCGCGGACCTCCGTGGACCTCGCGAAGGCCGCGGCGGCCAAGGGCATCCGGGTCCTCGACGCCCCGGTCTCCGGCGGTGAGGCCGGCGCCGTCGAGGCCGTGCTGTCCATCATGGTCGGCGGGGAGCAGGCCGACTTCGACGCGGCCGAACCGCTCTTCGAGGCGCTCGGGCGGACCATCGTGCTGTGCGGTCCGCACGGCTCGGGCCAGACCGTGAAGGCCGCCAACCAGCTGATCGTCGCCGTCAACATCCAGGCGTGCGCCGAGGCCGTGGTGTTCCTGGAGAAGTCCGGCGTGGACCTGAGGGCGGCGCTCGACGTCCTGAACGGCGGCCTGGCCGGCTCGACCGTACTGACGCGCAAGAAGGACAACTTCCTCAGCCGCGACTTCAAGCCGGGCTTCCGTATCGACCTGCACCACAAGGACATGGGCATCGTCACGGACGCCGCCCGCACCGTGGGGGCCGCGCTGCCGGTCGGCGCCGTCGTCGCCCAACTGGTGGCCTCGCTGCGTGCGCAGGGCGACGGCGGCCTGGACCACTCCGCCCTGCTGCGGGCCGTCGAGCGGCTCTCCGGCGCGCGGCTCTGAGACTTCCGGGCGGTGCCGCCGCCGACACCTGTCCTGTCGCGCCCAGGCGGTGGCACCGTCCGGAATCGACTTCAACAAACTGTTGACGTCGATAGACCCCAAACCTAGGCTCCACGAAGCGGACGGTCCACATAGCGGAAGAAGGTTTCCGCTGGCCCCGCTGCCCTCTCGTACGGAAGGTCCACGATGTCGAAGCGCGTGCTGACGACCGAGTCCGGCGCCCCGGTCGCCGACAACCAGAACTCCGCCACCGCAGGCGTCGGCGGCCCGCTGCTCCTCCAGGACCAGCACCTGCTGGAGAAGCTCGCCCGGTTCAACCGCGAGCGCATCCCGGAGCGCGTGGTGCACGCCCGCGGCTCGGGCGCGTACGGGCACTTCGAGGTGACCGACGACGTCACGGGCTTCACGTACGCCGACTTCCTCGGCACGGTCGGCAAGCGCACCGAGGTGTTCCTGCGCTTCTCGACCGTGGCCGACAACCTCGGCGGCGCGGACGCGGTCCGTGACCCCCGCGGCTTCGCGGTCAAGTTCTACACGGAGGAGGGCAATTACGACCTGGTCGGCAACAACACGCCCGTCTTCTTCGTCAAGGACCCGGTCAAATTCCCCGACTTCATCCACTCCCAGAAGCGCGACCCGTTCACGGGCAAGCAGGAGCCGGACAACGTCTGGGACTTCTGGGCGCACTCCCCCGAGGCGACGCACCAGGTGACCTGGCTGATGGGCGACCGTGGCATCCCGGCCTCGTACCGCCACATGAACGGCTACGGCTCGCACACCTACCAGTGGACGAACGCCGAGGGCGAGGCCTTCTTCGTCAAGTACCACTTCAAGACGAACCAGGGTGTGCGCTCGCTGTCGAGCGAGCAGGCGCGGGAGATCGCGGGCAACGACCCCAACTCCCACCAGACGGACCTGCTCCAGGCCATCGAGCGGGGCGTGCACCCGTCCTGGACGCTGTACGTGCAGATCATGCCCGCGGCCGAGGCGGCGGACTACCGCTTCAACCCCTTCGACCTCACCAAGGTGTGGCCGCACGGGGACTACCCGCTGCGGCGCGTGGGACGACTCGTCCTGGACCGCAACCCCGACAACGTCTTCGCCGAGGTCGAACAGGCCGCCTTCTCCCCGAACAACTTCGTTCCGGGCATCGGCCCCTCTCCCGACAAGATGCTCCAGGGCCGCCTGTTCGCGTACGCGGACGCCCACCGCTACCGGCTGGGCGTGAACCACACGCTGCTCGCGGTGAACGCCCCGAGGGCGACGGCCGCCCTGAACTACGGCCGCGACGGTCTGATGGCCTCCAACAACCAGGGCCGTGCGGCGAAGAACTACGAACCCAACTCCTACGACGGCCCGGCCGAGACCGGCCGCCCGTTGTCGGCCCCGCTCGCCGTGCACGGCCACACGGGCACGCACGAGGCCCCGCTCCACACCAAGGACGACCACTTCTTCCAGGCGGGTGAGCTGTACCGCCTGATGTCGCGGGACGAGCAGTCCCGTCTCGTGGCGAACATCGCCGGCGGCCTCGCGCAGGTCTCCCGTGACGACGTCGTCGAGAAGAACCTCGCCCACTTCCACGCGGCCGACCCGTCGTACGGCGACCGCGTGGCGGAGGCGGTCCGCGCCCTGCGCGAGGACTGAGCCTCTCCTCCGGCCGCCCGAGGCGGCGTTGGACCCGGATGAGGGGTGGTCCAGCGCTGTCCGGGCAGGACCGGGACCGCGGCGGCATGCGAGCCAGTGCGGTGGTCAAGGTTCCGGAGCCCCTTCTCGACCTGAGGGAAGGACGCCACGGTCCCGTCGCATCCGCCGCGGTCCCCGCCCCACCTCCCGGGTGCGGCCCGCGCCACGGCCCCCGGATCACGGTGGGCCCCCAGCCCCGTCCGGCGGCGCGACCGCGCTGTCACGCCCGGCCTCGCGCCGTCGGACGGACACCACCTCGTACTTCACCGGGCCAGGAACGCCGGATACGGGATCGTCGTCCGTATCCGGCGTTCCTGGGTGCGTCGGCGTGCGCATCCGTCCCGTCGGCAGCAGCCTGAGGGCATGGACTATCCCAGTATCGTTGTGCACGCCCCAGGGCTGGACGGGTCGCGGCGGGTCACCGCCGGGGACGAGACGCTCGGTATCGCCTATCACCTCGACGACGTCGTCGAGATCCTGCGGCTGGCGGACCTGGACGAGATCGAGGTCGAGGAGAGCGACATCATCGACTGGCAGGGCGGCGGCCCGGACGACTGGCCGGGGCTGTCGGAGCACCCGTCCGAGTGACGACCAGTCCCGCGCACCACCGGTGTACGCCACCGGACGTACGTCGCCTACGAAACCCTCAAATCAAGCTCTGAACAACGCTCCGGAGGCTTCACCCCACCCCGGGCGAGGGCACATTCTCGGCACATGAGGCCCGCCGGCACGGGGGCGGCGGGCCTCATGCCGAAGGTGACACGGGGGGCGGCCATGGGCGACGGCATGTCGGAGGAACCTGATCCGTATGCCGTCGCCCTGGTGCGTGGCGGGCCCCGCGCCGCCGTGACGGTCGCCGTGCTCGCCCTGCGGCTGCGGGGCGCGGTCGTGGCCGGCCGGCCGGGCACGATGCGGACGTCACGGGCGCCCGCGCTCGCGGAGCACCCGCTGGAACGGGCGGTGCACCCGCTGGAGCGGGCCGTGCACGCCTCCCTCTACCGCCCCGCGGGCCTGGGCGAGTTGCTGCGGCGGACGGGCGTACGTCAGGCGCTCGCACAGGTGCGGACCGAGCTGACCGAAGCGGGAACGTTCCGCACCTTCCCTCCCGGCCCCACCCTCGGCGCCCGGCGCCTCCTCAGGCGGACACGGGCCGAGCGTCCCCTGCCCACCGGCAGGGGAGGGCCTGTCGAGGCACGACATGCTCCTCGCGGTCGCGCTCCACGGCGCCGGGGCCCTCACCGTCCTGGAGCCGCGCTTCGCCGTGGACGCGGGGCTGGTGGGACGCGGCGGCACGGCCGACAAGGGGCTGCTGCCGCACTCCTGGGGCGGCGGGTGCGGCGGGAGCTACACCGACGGCGGCGGCTCGGACTCCGGATCGGGATCGGGTTGAGCCCCCTCACCCGGTGGGTCACAACTCCCTTGCCGCAAACCCCTCCTGACCGGTCATCGAGCATGCCGGGCACCTCGGCTTCGGGTCGCGAGCCGTAGGAACGACCCCGTACGGAACCGGGGTTCGCCCTTCGAGGCGGCGACGACGACGGCCCCGCCTCCGGACACGGAGGGCGGGACCGTACGGTCGGCGCGGGCGTCGGGCGACTCGCCGGGGTCAGACCTTCAGCGTCCTGATCGAGGTCGGCGCGTGGGCCGGGTCGGTCGCGATCTCCTCGAACTCGACGACGTTGCCGATGTCGTTCGTCGTCGACATGGAGATGTTGGTGACCCGCTCCAGGATCGCCTCGACGACCACGGGCACCCGGAACTCCGCGGCGAGCTTCTTGGCCTGTTCGAAGGCGGCACCCAGCTCGGCCGGGTCGGTGACCCGGATCGCCTTGCAGCCAAGGCCCTCGACGACCTTGACGTGATCGACGCCGTAGACGCCGAGCTCGGGCGAGTTGATGTTCTCGAACTCCAGCTTGACCTGGAAGTCGATGTCGAACGCCCGCTGTGCCTGCCGGATGAGGCCCAGGTACGAGTTGTTCACCAGGACATGGATGTACGGAATCCGGTGCTGGGCACCGACGGCCAGTTCCTCGATCATGAACTGGAAGTCGTAGTCGCCGGAGAGCGCGACCACGCAGGCCTCCGGGTCG
The DNA here is from genome assembly GCF_012273515.2 of Streptomyces sp. RPA4-2. Lineage (NCBI taxonomy): Bacteria > Bacillati > Actinomycetota > Actinomycetes > Kitasatosporales > Streptomycetaceae > Streptomyces > Streptomyces sp. RPA4-2. The sequence continues at coordinate 7,058,457 of NZ_CP050975.2, read as the reverse complement.
GCCGTGGCGACTCCGAGCGCGGCCGGCACGGTCCACCCGAGCGGCCCGGCCTGGCCGCAGTTGATCCAGTGCCGTGGCCGGTAGACGTGCAGCATCTGGGCGCCGGCGATCTGGGAGAGGCCGATGGTGGAGACGTACCGGGTCTCCGGTCCGAAGGCCTTGTTCATCTCCTCGTAGACACGCTGCGGCTTGATGGGGATGTCGTCGAAGTGCGTACGGCGCTGGAGGGTGGCCCGGCGCTCCTGCGCGGCGGCGGCCCACCCGGACCGGTCGGGCAGCCTTCCCGCGGCCTTCAACTCCCGCGCCACCTCGACGAACAGCGCGAGGGCGGCCTTCGCGTCGGAGGCGATCCCGTAGTCCGGGGCGAAGATCCTGCCGATCTGCGTGGGCTCGATGTCGACGTGGACGAACGTGCGCCCCGCCGTGTAGACGTCCAGCCTGCCGGTGTGGCGGTTGGCCCACCGGTTGCCGATGCCGAGGACGAAGTCGGACTCCAGGAAGGTCGCGTTGCCGTAGCGGTGCGAGGTCTGCAGGCCCACCATGCCGGCGTTCAGCTCGTGGTCGTCGGGCAGGACGCCCCAGCCCATGAGGGTCGGGACGACCGGGACACCGGTCAACTCGGCGAACTCCACGAGGAGTTCGGAGGCGTCGGCGTTGATGACACCGCCGCCGGCGACGATCAGCGGGCGCTCGGACCCGCCCAGGAGGGTGAGTGCCTTCTCGATCTGGGCGCGGCCGGCGGTGGGCCGGTACGCGCGCAGCGGCTCGTACGTCTCGGGGTCGAACTCGATCTCCGTCTGCTGGACGTCGACGGGCAGGTCGATGAGGACCGGGCCCGGGCGGCCCGAACGCATCAGGTGGAAGGCCTGCTGGAAGACGCCGGGGACCTGCGCGGCCTCCAGGACGGTGACGGCCATCTTGGTGACGGGCCCCGCGATCGAGGCGATGTCGACGGCCTGGAAGTCCTCTTTGTGGATCACAGCGGTCGGGGCCTGGCCCGTGATGCACAGGATCGGGATCGAGTCGCCGAGGGCGGAGTACAGCCCGGTGATCATGTCGGTGCCGGCCGGTCCGGACGTACCGATGCAGACACCGATGTTGCCCGGGTGGGTCCGGGTGTAGCCCTCCGCCATGTGCGAGGCGCCCTCGACGTGCCGGGCGAGCGTGTGACTGATCCCGCCGGCGGCTTGCAGGGCCGCGTAGAAGGGGTTGATCGCCGCACCCGGGACGCCGAACGCGTTGCTGACGCCCTCGCGCTTGAGGATCTCGACTGCCGCGCGGGCAGCGGTCATACGAGCCATGGAGTACTCCTGCTTCGGCTGTCGGATTCGCGCTCCGTCGCGCCCCGCGGAGAGCTGGTGATTCCGTAGGTGATCCGTGGATGACTTCGCGTTCCGTTCCGCATGCGGCAATCATCAACTTCCGCATTACGGAAACTAACTTCTACTATCTGGAAACAATGTAGGTGGCGTGCCAGGAGCCGTCAAGGGCGGTCGCCCGGCGGGATCCCCTGAGGAAGGGCCCGGAGGAAGGCCCGATGGAAGGCCCCGGAGGAAGGTCTCGAAGCTGTCGGGGCGTTTCGCTGTCGGCGGCCCCCTCCCTGGAGGACGATGGACGCGCTGTCCCGACGTGACGTCCTGGAGTGGGCCATGGCCGAGAACGTGCCGGTGCGGTGCCCGGCCTGCCGCCGCGAGCATCTCTTCGCCGCGTCGTCGTACCCGTGCGTCTGCGGCGCCCCTGTCACTCCCGCGCTCGACCGCCTCGCGGATCCCGTGCCCGTGACACACCGCGTCTGGGACGACGACTGGGTGACGGTGCCCTGCGACGCCTGCGGCCGCGAGGACGAGTGGCCCCATCCGGAACTGGGCTGCGTGTGCGGGACCGTGCTGCGGGTTCCGGTACGAGGGATTCGGCCGGGAGGGGTACGGCAACCGCCGCGCGCCGGGACCGCGCCGGGCACCGCCGCCGGGCCGGACCCCGGCCGGGACGGGACGCCCGAGCGCTCAGCGCACACGGCCGGGGCCCCCACCCCGCACGCCGCCGAGGCACCCGCCTCACCCGGGACCGGGGCGACGGCCCCGCACGCCGCCGAGGCGTCGTCGGCAACCGATGCGGGCGCCGCGTCGGCGCTTGGCCGCCGAGGGCCCCTCCCACGGCGGTTCCGCTCCGGACGAAGGCCACCACGCCGACGTTCCGCCCCCGGCGGGCGGCGCGCCCGGCCACTCCCCGCTTCCCCCCACCGACCCGACACCCCGCCGGGCGTTCCAACCGGTCACCATCCGCACCGAGCGGGACGCCGTGACGGCCGCCGCGCTGTATCTGCGCTGGCTCGGCTACCGCGACATCCGCAGGGCCGACCAGCGACCGCCGTCGGGAATCGGGCTCGCGGCCCGGGGCGTCCTGGCCCAGGTGGAACCGACGGTCCGCCCCGCCTCGCTGCGCGACGTGGAGTGCCTGTGGCTGACGGCGATGAGCGAGTCCACCCGGTGCGTCTACTTCTCGCTGGCCGGCTACACGGACGACGCGCGCTCCCGCGCCGACCTGCTCGGGATCCCCCTCTTCGTCCTCGACCTCACGGGCACCCCACAGCCGGTCAACGCCCCCGCGGACGAACTCACCGCCACGGGGGCCTGACCGGCGGACGGCCACCGGGGAGCACGGGACAGCCCTCAGTCCCGGTCGGCGTACGTCTCGCGCAGTTCGATCTTCCGGACCTTGCCGGACACCGTCATCGGGAAGGCCTCCAGGATCCGCAGGCGGCTGGGGATCTTGTAGTGGGCCAGCCGGCCCTCGCAGAAGGCGCGCAGTTCCGCCAGCGTCGGCGGGTCGGCCGGGTCACGGGCGATGGCGCAGGCGAGCACCTCCTCGCCGTACCGCTCGTGCGGCACTCCGACCACCTGGACGTCGGCGATCTTCGGATGGGCGTAGAGAAACTCCTCGATCTCCCGGGGATAGATGTTCTCGCCACCCCGGATGATCATGTCCTTGATGCGGCCGACGATCTCGACGTAACCGTCCTCGCGCATCACCGCGAGGTCCCCGGTGTGCATCCAGCGGCCGGGGTCGACGGCCTCGGCGGTCTTCTCGGGCTCGTTCCAGTAGCCGAGCATCACGCTGTAGCCCCGGGTGCACAGCTCGCCCGAGGTTCCCCGGGGCCGGGTCACGCCGTCCACCGGGTCGACGACCTTGACCTCCAGGTGCGGAAGCACCCGGCCGACGGTGCCGGTGCGGTGCTCTAGGTCGTCGTCCCGGCGGGTCTGCAGGGAGACCGGTGAGGTCTCGGTCATGCCGTAGCAGATGGAGACCTCCGCCATGTGCATCTCGGCGACCACCCGCTTCATCACCTCGACCGGGCACGGCGAGCCCGCCATGATCCCGGTGCGGAGCGAGGACAGGTCGTACGTCGCGAAACCGGGGAGGTTCAACTCCGCGATGAACATGGTCGGGACGCCGTACAGCGAGGTGCAGCGCTCGTCCTGGACCGCGCGCAGCGTCGCCGCGGGGTCGAAGGACGGGGCCGGGATGACGATGCACGCGCCGTGCGAGGTCGCCGCGAGATTTCCCATCACCATGCCGAAGCAGTGGTAGAAGGGCACGGGGACGCAGACGCGGTCCTGCTCGGTGTAGGCGATCGACTCACCCACGAAGTAGCCGTTGTTGAGGATGTTGTGATGGGAGAGGGTGGCCCCCTTGGGGAAGCCGGTGGTCCCCGAGGTGTACTGGATGTTGATCGGGTCGTCGCAGGACAGCTCGCTCCCGCGAGTCCGGAAGTCCTCGTACAGATCGGGCGTTCCTCGCCGGATCAGCGCGTCCCAGCTCGGGTCTCCGATGTAGACGGTCTCCCGCAACTGCGGGCAGCTGCGCCGCACTTGCTCGACCATCGCCCGGTAGTCGCTGGTCTTGTGACGGAGGGAGGCGACGAGCAGCGAGATGCCGGCCTGCTGGAGGACGTACTCGACCTCGTGGGTGCGGTAGGCGGGGTTGATGTTCACCATGACCGCGCCGATGCGAGCGGTCGCGTACTGGACGAGCACCCACTCCGGGCAGTTGACCGCCCAGATCCCCACCCGGTCGCCCTTGGCGACGCCGGAGGCGAGCAGCGCGTACGCCAACCGGTCGACGTCGGCGGCGAACGCGGCGTACGTCCAGCGTCGCCCCGAGGGCACGTCGACGAGGGCCTCCCGGTCCGGCCAGGCCGACACCGTCCGGTCCAGGTTGGCCCCGATCGTGTCACCCAGCAGAGCGGTCCCGCTCGTGCCGTGCGTGTAGGCGGGTTCGGTCACCGGAAGTCCTCCTCGCGGTACTCGGCGTCCGAGCCCGCGGCCGTGGCCTCGCGCAGCTCGATCCGGCGGATCTTGCCCGACACCGTCTTGGGCAGCTCGCCGAACTCCAGGCGCCGGATGCGTTTGTAGGGCGCGAGGACCGTGCGCGAGTGCTCGAAGAGCACCTTGGCGAGGTCGGGGCCTGGTTCGTGGCCCGCCGCGAGGACGACGTACGCCTTGGGGACGGCGAGCCGCAGCGCGTCGGGGGCCGGGACGACGGCCGCCTCCGCCACCGCCTCGTGCTCCAGCAGCGCGCTCTCCAGCTCGAAGGGCGAGATCTTGTAGTCGGAGGCCTTGAAGACGTCGTCGGACCGGCCCACGTACGTGATGTAGCCGTCGGCGTCGCGTGCGCCGATGTCGCCCGTCCGGTAGTAGCCGCCCGCCATCGCCTCCGCGGTGCGGTCGGGGTCGCCGTGGTAGCCGGTCATCAGACCGACCGGCCGGCCCGACAGGTCGAGCGCGATCTCCCCCTCGTCCACGCCCGGCGCGCCGGAGACCGGGTCCAGGAGTTCGACGCGGAAGCCGGGGCTCGGCCGCCCCATGGAGCCCGTCTTGAGCCGCTGCCCGGGGCTGTTGGAGACCTGGACGGCCGTCTCGGTCTGCCCGAACCCGTCCCGGATGGTGACGCCCCAGGCCCGACGCACCTGTTCGATGACCTCGGGGTTGAGCGGCTCCCCCGCGGCGACGGCCTCGCGCGGGGGCGTCGGCAGCTGCGTCAGGTCGGCCTGGATGAGCATCCGCCACACGGTGGGCGGGGCGCAGAAGGTGGTGACCCCGGCCCGGTCCATCTCCGCGAGCAGCCGGCCCGCGTCGAAGCGCGTGTAGTTGTGGATGAAGACGGTGGCCTCCGCGTTCCAGGGCGCGAAGAGGTTGGACCAGGCGTGCTTCGCCCAGCCCGGTGAGGAGATGTTCAGGTGCACGTCGCCGGGCTTGAGCCCGATCCAGTACATCGTCGACAGGTGGCCGATCGGGTACGAGGCGTGCGTGTGCTCGACGAGTTTGGGGCGGGCGGTGGTGCCGGAGGTGAAGTAGAGCATCAGCGGGTCGTCCGAGTGGGTCACACCGTCCGGCTCGAACGACGCGTCGGCGGCGTACGCCTCCTCGTACGACTGCCAGCCGGGCCGCCCGCCGCCGACCGTGATCCGGGTGTGCCGGCCGGGCACCTCGTCGAACTTCGCGGTGTCCTCGGCGCGCGCGATCACGTGCCGGACCCGGCCGCGCTCGACGCGGTCACGCAGATCGGCCGGGCCGAGCAGGGTGGTCGCCGGGATGACGACGGCGCGCAGCTTCATCGCGGCGAGGGCCGTCTCCCACAGCTCGACCTGGTTGCCGAGCATGACGAGGATCCGGTCCTCGGCGCGGACGCCCCGCGCGCGCAGCCAGTTGGCCAGCCGGTCGGAGCGCTCGGACAGCGCGGCGAAGGAGAACTCGGCGCGCGCGCCGTCCTCCTCGACGATGTGCAGGGCGGTGCGGTCGTTGCCCCGCGCGATGACGTCGAACCAGTCGAGTGCCCAGTTGAAGGAGTCCGGGCGCGGCCACTCGAAGCCCTGGTACGCCGTCGCGTAGTCCTCCCGGTGCTCCAGCAGGAAGTCCCGCGCGGCGCGGAATCGCTCCGTCGCGTCCGTCGTCACCGTCATGTGTCCTCCTCGTTGCCGGACCACCGCCTAACATCGTGTATTCCGTTAGGGAGGTCTCACTACCCCCGAACGGGGGTGCGCCGCGACGAAGGGGCGAACAGGTGGCAGCAGAAGCGGCCGACGCGGTGGAGATGCGCGCCGCGCTGGTAGGGCTGCGGCGCGCCACGGGACTGCCGGTCGCGTTCGGCGGCCTGGTCGAGCCCGGGCGCGCTCAGGTGCGCATCAGCGAACTCAGCGGCACGGCGACGCCCGCGCTCAGCGCGCTCGCGGTGTCGTCGGGCAACGGTCTGGGCGGCAAGGCGGTGGCCCTCGCGCGGCCCTGCGCGGTGACGGACTACTCGGCCTCGCGGCAGATCAGCCACGAGTACGACGGGGCGGTCGCCACCGAGGGACTGTGCTCGGTGCTGGCGGTGCCCGTGGTCGTACGCCGCCGGGTGCGCGGCGTGCTGTACGGCGCCCTGCGGACGGCGCAGCCCCTGGGTGACCGCACGCTCGGCGCGGCCGTGGCCGCGGCCCGGGACGTGGAGCAGGCGCTGGTCGTACGGGACGAGGCGCGGGGTCTGCTGGCCGTCGCGCGGGAACCCGAGCCGGTGGCGGGAAGCGCCGCGTGGGAGGAGGTGCGGGAGGCGCACGGGGCGCTGCGGGCGCTGGCACCGCGTATCGGCGACCCGGCGCTGCGGGCCGAACTCCTCGACGTGTGCGGGCGCCTGGCCGGCGCGGGGGCCCCCGAGCCCGGCAGACCGCACGTCGGGCTCGCCCCGCGCGAGCTCGACGTTCTGGCCTGTGTCGCGGCCGGGGCCACCAACGGAAGCGCGGCACAGCGGCTGGGACTGCGCCCGGAGACGGTCAAGGGATATCTGCGGTCGGCGATGCGCAAGCTCGGCGCCCACACGCGCTGGGAGGCGGTGATCGCGGCCCGCCGCGTCGGACTGCTGCCGTAGGAGGGGCTGTTGTCCGGGCGACGGTTCTGCGGGCGGTGGGCGTCCTGGGCGTTCCATTCAATGGGGCGCGCTCTGAAATACCCTATGCATAGCTCCTGTTATTTCCCTCACCACCCCGAGAGTCCGAAATTCAAAGAGTTATTGCCTAACATTGGCCCGGACACGACATGCGAGGGGAGCGGTGACCGTGCGAGGGGACTTCAAGGAACCTGCGAGACCCCGCCCCGACCTGGTCATCGGCCGGGAGGAGCTCTTCGCGGCGGCACGCGAGCAGCTCGCCGGCGGAGGCAGCCTGCTGGTGCACGGCCCCGCCGGAATAGGAAAGTCGACCGTGCTGCGGGCGCTGGCCGCGGAAAGCGCCGAATCGGCGCACACCGTGTTGCGCTGCTCCGCGACCGAGTCCGAATCGCATCTGCCCTTCCTCGCGCTGACCGACCTGCTCGGTCTGGTGGTGGACACGGTCTCGGACCGGCTGCCCGCACCGCAGCGCACCGCCCTGGAATCGGCCCTCACCGGCCGCGGGGAGTCGACGCTGCAACGGGACGGGCTCGCCCTGCGGCTCGCGGTCCTCTCCGTGCTCCGGGCGCTGGCCGCGCGGGGCCCCGTCCTGATCGTCGCCGACGACCTGCAGTGGCTGGACCCGGCCAGCGCCGAGCTGCTCGGCTTCGCCGCCCGCCGGCTCGGCGAGATGCCCGTACGGATGCTGTGCGCCGTGCGTACCGACACCGATCCGCAGGACCAACAGCACGACCCCTTTCTACGCGCGTCCCCGCCGAACACCCTGGCCGTGCGGCTCAACCCGCTCTCCCGGGCGCAGACCGCCGAACTCCTCGGCCACCGCGGCCACACCGGGCTGTCGCGTTCCACCGTCCGCGACATCCACCGCACCAGCGGCGGCAACCCGCTCTTCGCCCTGGAGCTGGGCCGCGCGCTCGCCGAGAGCCCGACCCGGCCGAGCCCCGGTGATTCGCTGCCCGTACCGACCTCGCTGCGGGCGCTCGTCCTCAGCCGTCTGGAGATGCTGTCCGCCGAGGCGCGCCGCACCCTGCTCGTCGCGAGCGCGGGAGCCCGCCCCACGGTGGCGCTGCTGCACGCGGCCGGGCGGAAGGACGCCGAGGCCGAGACCGCGCACGCGGCCTCGCTCGGACTGCTGGCGACCGAGCGCGAGACACCCGGTATCCGTTTCGCGCATCCCCTCATCTCCGCCGCCCTGTACGCGGAGGCGAGCGCCGCCGAGCGCCGCGCCGCACACGTCGCGCTCTCCACGGCGGCCTCCGACCCCATCGAGCGGGCCCGGCACCTCGCCCTGGCCACGACCGGCACCGATCCGCAGGTCGCCGCGCGGCTCGGGGAGGCGGCGGCCGCGGCCCGGGACCGCGGCGCGCCGTCGGTCGCCGCCGGGCTCGGCCTGCTCGCCGCCCGGCACACCCCCGCGGACGCCGACCCCGGCCCGGACGAGCGGCGGTTGCAGGCGGCCGAGGACGCGCTGACCGCCGGGGAGTCGGACCTCGCGCGGGACATCGCCCGCGACACGCTGCGCCGGGTCACCGCGCCGGCCGACCGCGTACGGGCCTGGATGGTCGTCATCGACGCGGCGGGGCAGGCCATGGCCGAGGTCGACGCCGTCTTCCCGCAGGCACTCGCGGACGCGGGTGACGACCCGCGGCTGCTCGCGCTCGTGCGCTACCAGCTCGCCTGGCGGGCGCTGCTGGTCGAGGGCGAGATGACCAAGGGCCGCGAGGAGGCCGCCATCGCCGCGCAGCTCGCCGCCCGCGCCGGGGACCGGCCCACCGAACTCCTCGCGCTCGGTTTCCAGGCGCAGATGGAGACCCTGATGGGGCACCCGGGCGCGCCCGCGACCATCCAGCGGGCGCTGCGCGAGCCGCAGGACCCCCGGGTGGCGTGCGATCACAACGGCGCCGGCGCCGTCCGCTTCCGCTGGCTGATCATGGGCGACCAGCTCGCCGAGGCGCGCACCACGATCACCGCCCTGCTGCGCGAGGTGCGGCGGCGCGGGATGGTCGAGAGCGAGCTGCACTTCCTGCGCGGGCTCGCGGAGACCGAGCTGCGTTCCGGACACTGCGGGCGGGCATTGGACCTGGCCCGCGAGAGCCTGCGGCTGGCCCGCGACACGGGGATCGGCGAGGCGGCGACCGCCATGTTCACCTCGCTCGCGGAGGCTGCGGGCGGCGACGTGGACCGGGCGCTCACGCTCGCGCGGGAGGCCGTGGACCGGGCCGAGGAGGACGGCGACCTGGTCTATCTCTCGCGCGCCCTCGGCGCCCTCGGGCACGCCCAGTTGGTCGCCGGGGACTCCGTGGCGGTGGTCCGGTCCCTGCGCCGGGTACGGGAGCTGGAGGAGCGGCTCGGGATCACCGACCCGGCCCGCGGCCGCTGGCACGGCGACCTCGCGGAGGCGCTGGTGCGGATCGGTGAGCCGGTCGAGGCGCAGGACGTCATCGACGCCACGCGGGCGCGGGCGCTGCGGCTCGGCCGCGAGAGCGTGCTCGCGGTGCTCGACCGGGCCGAGGCGCTGGTCCGGGCGGCGCGCGGCGAACAGGGTGCCGCCGTACGGCAGCTGACCGCGGCGCAGGACCGGCTCGGCAAGCTGGGCTACGGGCTGGAGGAGGCCCGCGCCGCGTACGCCCTGGCCGGTGTGCGCACCCACCGGCCGGGCCCGACCTCGTACGACGAGGCGACCCGGCTGTTCCGCCGCTGCCGCGCGCTGCCCTGGCTGCGTCAGGTGGAGAGAGCGACCGCGACGGCGACCGCGACCGGCCCCACACCGGCCGCGCTGGCTCCCGCCGCGCTCGACAGCCTCGCGGCGACGGAGCGTCAGGTAGCCGCACTCGTCATGGAGGGCGCCACGAACCGCGAGATCGCGGCGCGCCTGTTCATCAGCGTGAAGACCGTGGAGGCCACGCTCACCCGGGTGTACCGCAAGCTGGGGATCCGGTCGCGGGTGGACATCGTCCGGCTGGCGGCGCGGCGCCGGAACGGATGAATCCGCGTACGGGGTGGCGCGCCGGCCGTCAGGACACTTCGGGGCGCCGCACCCCGTTGCCGACTTCCTGTCATCACCCTTCGAACCGGGGCCGGTCGGGCCGTCCGGTGGGTGCGGGTGACGCCGTGCGGGGCGGTGCGGGCTGTCAGGAGGGGCCGGACCTTACGCTAAACCCCGGTGCGTGCGGCCAAGGGTTTTCCCTCCTCCAACTCCGCTAGGGAGTTCCCCCCTTGGAAGCGGAACGCTCCCGCTTCTAGCGTGAGCGTCGTGCCGCTCGCTCGGGCACACGGCGTCTGCCCGCAGGCGCCGTGTCCAACCCCCCACACCCGTGCGTCCCCCCACCGGCAACTTCTGAGGAGATCCATGTTCGCGCTCAAAGGCGCCACGAAGACAGCCGCTCTGTGTACGGCGGCGGCCGCCGCCGCCACGACCGCTCTCCTGTGCGCGCCGGGCGCCGTCGCCGCCCCCCGGCCGATCGTCGGCGGCACGACGACCACCACGACCGCGTACCCGTTCATGATGCAGATCACGGACGCCTCGCAGAACCAGTTCTGCGGGGGCACCCTGGTCGCGGCCGACAAGGTCGTCACCGCCGCCCACTGCATGGTCGGCGAGACGACGAGCAGTGTCCGCGTAGTCGGCGGCAGAACGTACCTCAACGGTACGAACGGCACCGTCAGCAAGGTCGGCAGGATCTGGATCAACCCCGGCTACACGGACGCCACCAACGGCGACGACGTGGCCGTGCTGACCCTGTCGACGTCGATGTCGTACACCCCGGCGTCGTACGTCGCCTCCACGAACACCGGCGTGTACGCGGCCGGTACCACCGCCCGCATCGTCGGCTGGGGCACCACGTCGGAGAACGGCGGCTCCTCCAACCAGCTGCGCACCGCGACCGTCCCGATCGTCTCGGACTCCAGCTGCGGGAGTTCGTACGGCTCCGACTACGTGGCCTCCGACATGGTCTGCGCCGGTTACACCAACGGCGGCACCGACACCTGCCAGGGCGACAGCGGCGGCCCGCTGCTCATCGGCGGTGTGCTGGCCGGCATCACGTCCTGGGGCAACGGCTGCGCGGAAGCCGGATACCCCGGCGTGTACACCCGCCTGACGACTTTCTCGAACCTGGTGAAGACGCAGATCAACTCGTAGTCACCGGACCACTCCTGGGCATCGCTCAGGCACAGACCAGGGGGCGTTGCGGGCCTCCACGAGCGGCCCGCAACGCCCCCTGTTCCAACAACCCGTCACGACACGCGGGTACGACAGACGAGTACGGCGCGCGAGTACGGCGCGCGCATCCGGCGGAGACGCACGCCCTACGCACACGGCGGGCGCGTCCACGGAGGGCCCCGCAGGCGCGTCCGAGGCGGACCTACCCGGTGACCGTCCCGAAACGGATGTCGTACGACCCGTCACCGGACATCACCCGGAGCATCCGCTCCGCCTCCCCGACCACCTCGTCCCGCTGCCCCTTCGTGAGCCTGCCGAAGGGTTCGACGGTGAGGACGTTCCCGTCCTGCCGCCACACCCCCGCCAGGAATCCGTCGACGAGGAGGGCGCGGTAGGCCTGGTTGCCCGCCCAGGTACGCCCCTTGAGGGCGGCGGGCACCACACGGGAGCGGTCGGCGTGCGCGAGGAGCAGGTTGTCGAACTCGGGCAGGAGACGCGGCGGGGCCGGCGTGTCCGCGTCCGGGCGGGGCGCGTCCGGAAGATCGAAGAGTTCGACCCCCTTCTCGTCGCGGAACGTCACCAGCCGTGGCCGCAGCCGCTCGAACGCCTCCCGGAGCCGGGTCAGCCCCGCCCAGGTCTGCATGTCCTTGACGGAGGCGGGCCCGAAGGCGGCCAGGTAGCGCAGCACGGTCGCGTCGGGAGCGGGCGTGGGCTCGGCGGGGCGGCCGAGCCAGTGCTCGGCCGTGGTCAGCGCGACCTGGCCGCTGCGGCCCCACAGTCCGCGCGGGGTGACCTGGACGAGCGGCAGCCCGCAGCGCGCGGCGACCGACAGCGCGAACGGGTCGGCGTCCGGCCACTCGGCGAGCAGTTCCTCCCGCAGCTGCTTCATGGTGCGCGGCTCGGCCTCCACCAGCTCACGGCTGATCACGGCGAGCCGCTCCAGGTCGACGCCCACGAGCCCCTTGCGGAAGGCGTGGAGTTCCCGGTCCCGGGCCGCCTGCACGAGCGGGCGCAGAGAGAGCGCGTCGTCGGCCGTGTGCGTGTGGATGGTGGAGCGCAGGGTGACGATACGCACGACGGCACGGTCCGCCATGGCCGTCGACAGATCCCCGGGACAGAACCCTTCGAGGCGCGCGGCGAGGGCGTAGTACGGCGGTTTCACGTTCTGCGCCTGGAGACCGACGAGGTGCCCGACGGCCTCCGTGGCGGTGAGAGCGGCGGACCGGCGCAGCAGGTGCTGGCGCTCCAGGGTCGCGCGGTTGAGGGCACGGGGGCCGAGCACGGGCACGCCGGGGGCGGCCTTGCCCGCGCGCGCCGTCGCATGTGGCCGCACATGAGACTGTGCATGTGTCTTCGCACGTGCCTTCGTGGGCGCGCCCGGCTGCGCCATCGCCTGCGCGTCCGTATGCGTACTTCCGCCATACGCCTCGGCGCCGCGCCCCTCCGGGGAGCCCGCCGTCGTGCCGTTCGTCCTCGTCATGTCCCGCACGCTAACGAGGCTTGCGGACACCTTCTGTCCGCGATTCCCGGCGAGCCTGGACCCGGTCGGCACGCCCGCCCCCTACCCGTGACATTTGACCCGTATATCCTGCTCGGTGATCACCCACACGTACGGACCGACATGGGAGGCAGCGGCAATGTCCGAGCGACGCCCCCGCCCGGCCGCTTCAAGCAACGGCAAGAAGTCCGTCTGGCGGCGCGCCCTCAACGCGGCTTAAGCCGCGCCCCCCGTCACACCCCCGGCGCCCAGCCCCGACCCGCCGGCGACGGAACTCTCCGACACCGGCAGCGTCGTACAGGCGGCCCTGTACCGCGACGGCGTACGCGTCTCGACGCCCGGGTCCCTCGCCGACACCTTCCGTGAGCTGCGCGACCAGCCGGACGGCATGGCGTGGATCGGCCTGGCCCGCCCCACGGAGGCCGAACTCCTCTCTCTGGCCGCCGAGTTCGACCTGCACCCGCTCGCCGTCGAGGACGCGATGGAGGCGCATCAGCGTCCGAAGCTGGAGCGCTACGGCGAGACTCTCTTCGTCGTACTGCGCGCCGCGCGCTATCTGGACGCGCTGGAGGAGGTCGACTTCGGCGAGCTGCACGTGTTCGTGGGCCCCGACTTCCTGATCACGGTCCGGCACGGCGCGGCGCCGGACCTCTCCGCGGTGCGACGCCGGATGGAGGACACCACTGAGCTGCTGAAGCTCGGTCCGGAGGCCGTCCTCTACGCCATCCTCGACTCCGTCGTCGACGGGTACGTGCCCGTCGTCTCCGGCGTCCAGAACGACATCGACGAGATCGAGACCGAGGTCTTCCGCGGCGACCCCGCGGTCTCCCGCCGCATCTACGAACTCTCCCGCGAGATGGTCGAGTTCCAGCGGGCCACCCGTCCACTGGTCGGCATGCTGCACGCCCTGATGGCCGGCTTCGCCAAGTACGGCACCGACGAGGAGCTGCAGCGCTACCTCCGCGACGTCGCCGACCACGTCACCCACACCAGCGAACGCGTCGACGGCTTCCGCCAGGCCCTCGCCGACATCCTCACGGTCAACGCGACCCTGGTCACCCAGCAGCAGAACGCCGAGATGCGCGCCCTGGCCGAGGCGGGCTTCGAACAGAACGAGGAGATCAAGAAGATCTCTTCCTGGGCGGCGATCCTGTTCGCGCCGACGCTGGTCGGGACGATCTACGGGATGAACTTCGACCGGATGCCGGAGTTGCACTGGATGCTCGGGTACCCCTTCGCCATCGTCCTGATGGCGGTTGTCTGCACCAGTCTGTACGTCATCTTCAAGCGGAAAGACTGGCTCTGAGCAACCGCCTCGGGAGACTGGGGTCACGGCACCTGTCGACCTTCGTGACGGGCGCTCAGCGCCTCGTCTCGTACCTGGTCAGGATCACGCCGGAGGGAAACGTACGCGTCTCCACCAGGTTCAGGTTCACCCAGCTGTCCAGCCCGGCGAAGAACGGCGTGCCGCCGCCCACCAGGACCGGCGCGGTGGCCAGCACGTACTCGTCGATCAGCCCGGCCCGCATGGCCGCTCCTGCGAGCGTCGCGCCGCCGATGTCCATCGGGCCGCCGTCCTCGGCCTTGAGCCGGGTGATCTCGGCGACCGCGTCACCGGTGACCAGGCGGGTGTTCCAGTCGACCTTGTCGATCGTCGAGGAGAACACCACCTTCGACATGTCCCGCCAGCGGCGCGCGAACTCGATCTCCGCCGGGGTGGCGTCCGGCCGCTGGTCGCCGGTCGGCCAGTAGGAGCTCATCGTCTGCCACAGCTTGCGCCCGTACAGCGACAGGTCGGTCGCCCGCAACTGGTCGGACCAGAACTGGAACAGCTCGTCGCTCGGCACGCTCCAGCCGATGTCGTCGCCGGGCGCGGCGATGTAGCCGTCCAGGGTCAGGTTCATGCCGTAGATCAGTTTCCGCATGACGCCAGCCTTCCGTGAGTCGGTCTCGCGCGTACAGACCGGCGCGGCGCGGGAAACTCGTCGGTGCGCGATCTGAGTTCGCATGGAGATCTCCCGCTCACATCGAGCGGTTGCCGCTCATCGGCCGGGAGGGAACTCGTCACCGAACATCGGCGCATCGCCGGCGGATTCGGCGCGGGTGGCTTCGTCCTCCCAGACATCCCAGTGCTCGGCGAGCTTTCCCTTCTCGATGCGGACCACGTCGGCCACCACCGAGGCGGCGGGAGCTCCGATTCCGGAGTAGCGGCCGTAGAGCATGACGTAGTCACCTTCGGCGATGACGTACTGGTTCTCGTAGCGCAGCGTTTCGGGGAGGGAGCGGACGAGACCGAACAGACCTTCCCGGCCGGGCGGGATGTGCCTGCTGTGCTGAACGTAATCGTCCGACCAGAACTCCTCGGCTGCCGCATATTCACGTTTGCCGAAAAGCGTGTCGAACGCGTTCAGTACCAGTTCTTTGTTCTTCTGTTCGGGCGTTTTCATGTGAACCTCCAAGGGCGAGGTGACGACGAACACAGGGTTTGTTGACCAACTGGACCACTATAAACACGAAGTGGTCCAATTGGTCAACAAACCGTCGTACGTGATCCCGCGCGGGCCGGCGCCGGGCGCGCACGGCTCGTCCGCACCGGATGGCGGACAATGAGAGTGATCGCGATCGTCACGAGACTGCTCCCAGACAGACGGAAAGTGGGCTCAGACGTATGGAGGAGGTCGCCGCCGAGAGCGCTGCGGTCGAGCGCGTGAGCGAAATCGCCGAGATGACCCGGGCCCTTGCCGGTGCGGTCACCGGACATGACGTGGCCGATGTCATGACAGCCCACATGGCGTCCCTGTTCGACGCCAAGGGCGTCGGCGTCTGGGCTCACGAGGACGGCCGGGCGCTCCTGATGGGCAGCGCCGGCTACTCGAAGGAGAGTCTGCGCCGGTTCGAAGGTGTCCGCATCACGGAGCTTCCGTCGTCGGCGCAGTCCTTCATCGAGGGCACTTTGGCCTTCGTCTCCTCCGCTGAGGAGTTCATCGCCCGCTATCCGGCGATCGCCGACCTGCCTGCCGCGACCGGGATCCAGGCGTGGGCGATCCTGCCGCTGGTCGCTTCGGGGCGCACCGTGGGCGGCGCCTGCGTCGGATACGGCCTTCCGCACTCGTTCGACAGCGAGGAACGCACCCTGCTCACGGCGATGAGCGGGATGGTCGCCCAGGCCCTGGAACGCGCCCGGCTGTACGACGCCGAGCACCGACGGGCCCAGGAACTCCAGCGCGGTCTGCTCCCGCGCCATCTGCCGACCCTGCCGGCCGTGACCACCGCCGCCCGTTACCAGCCCGCCCGTGACGGCACGGATGCGGGCGGCGACTGGTACGACGTCATCCCGCTGTCGGCCGAGCAGGTCGCCCTGGTCGTCGGAGACGTCATGGGGCACGGCGTGTCCGAGGCCGTCGCCATGGGCCGACTGCGCACCGCGGGCCGTACGCTCGCCGATCTCGAACAGCCTCTGGACGAGCTCTTCTTCCACCTCAACGAGGTCGTCAGCGGCCTCGGGGACGGCTTCTACGCCACCTGCCTCTGCATCGTCTACGACCCGGTCAGCCGCATGTGCCAGGCCATCACCGCCGGCCACCCTCCGCCCGTCATCCTCCGGCCCGACGGAACCAGCTACTTCCCGGACCTGCCCGTCAACCCTCCGCTCGGCGCCGCCACCCCGCCGTTCGACACGGCCGAGTTCAGCCTGCCCGACGGCACCACCATCGCCCTCTACACGGACGGCCTCGTGGAGTCCGGCGGGCTGGACATCGACGAGGGCATGGGCCGTCTCGCCCACTGCCTTCGCCCGGCCCGCTCCGGCTCCAGCTCCGATCCCGACCCCGGCTCCGACCCCGACCCCGACCCCGGCTCCGGCTCCGGCTCAACGGAGTCGGCGACGGAGACCCCCGACGCCCTGTGCGACCGCGTGATCGCCGGACTGCTGCCCGACCGGGGCAGCCTCAGCGACGACGGCGCGCTGCTCGTCGCCCGCACCCACGCGCTGGCCGCAGAGGACATCTCCTGCCTGCGGCTGCAGAACGATCCCACCGCCGCCGGCCAGGCACGCAGGCATGTCCGGGCCCAGCTCACCGCCTGGGGCCTGGACGAGGTCATCATGACGACCGAACTCGTCGTCAGCGAACTCGTCAGCAATGTCGTCCGCCACGCGAGAGGACCGATCACCCTACGGCTGCTGCGCGGCCGAACCCTCGTCTGCGAGGTCGCCGACGCCAGCCCCGTGATGCCCAGGATCCGCCGAGCGGCCGACACCGACGAGGGTGGCCGCGGGCTCCAGCTGATCGCCGCCGTGAGCAGCCGGTGGGGCGCCCGCTACACGGCGTCCGGCAAATGCATCTGGACCGAGCAGCCCCTGCCGGCCGGCGCGCTCGGCGCGTGAGTCCCACGCACCTGTGTCCACACCTGGCCACGCGCCGACCCTTGAGGCCGCACATCCGGCGGGCCACCCGTCGTCGGCCGGATCCCGCCCGTACGGCAGCTCCTGAGCACCGCCGACCATTGTGGACCGGACGGACCACAACGGCGTACCGTAGGCGCATGGGACGAAAGCGAGGCTTCGACGAGGCCACTGTGCTCGATGTCGTACGCGACCAGTTCTGGACGACCGGGTTCGCCGGCACCTCCACCTACGACCTCATGGACGCGACCGGCCTCGGCAAGGGCAGCATCTACAAGGCGTTCGGCAACAAGCACGACCTGTATGTGCGTGTCTTCTCGGACTACTGCCAGGACCTCGTCGCCCAGGCCCGCGAACAACTGCGGGGCGGCCCGCGAGCGGTGCTTCCGTCGCCGATGGCACGACTCGAGCGTTACCTCGTCACCCTCGCCCGCACCTTCGCCGGTGAGTCGCCCCACCGCGGGTGTTTCCTCACCAAGGTCACCGCGGACCGCGCGGGCGAGGACGAGAAGGTGGCGCAGACAGCCCGCCGCGCGTTCGACGATCTCGCCGGCACCTTCGCGGCCACGATCCGCGACGCCCAGGACGCGGGGGAAGTGGCCGAGCACGTCGACTCCTCAGCTCTCGGATATCTGATGCTCAGCGTCATCAGGGGCATCGACTCCATCGCCAAGGCCGATGTCGACGGGGCGATGCTCGAGCGGACGGCGCGATCCGCCGTGGCCCTGATCCCCAGGACGGACCCACCTCGCACGGAGGGCCGAGGCCCCGGCGAGTGACCGGGAAGGGCACGCCTGCCCGGTAGAAGCCGCCCGCGGCGTGACGAGGGCCGCGACCGTGAGGTCGAGGCCCTCCGTTCATCAGACGCCGAAGACCTGGAACTCCGAGACCTGCCCGGCCGGCCAGCCGCTGTTGGCGGTGAAGGTGAGCCGTACGTAGCGGGTGGTGACGGTGGAGGGGAACGTGAGAGTCGCGGTGTTCCCGGTCGCCGGGTCGAAGGTGTAACCCGCCGAGGCGAGAAGCGTGGCGAAGCTGCCGCCGGTGCTGCCCTGGACGGAGACGGTCTGGGTACGGGTGCCCCAGGCGGTCGCCGGGGGAAGCCGGAGGACGATCCGCCTGACGCCGGTGGAAGCGCCCAGATCGACCTGGAGCCACTGTGGGAAGGCGTTGTTGGTGGACTCCCAGTAGGTGTTGGCGTCGCCGTCGGTCGCGTTGTCCGAGGCGTACGTCTGGGTGTGACCGCTCTCCGTGGTGGGGCGGTGGAGAGCGAGGTTGACATTGCCGGACGGGGCGTCGGTGGTGACGGTGACCTGGTTGGAGGGCTGCGACACGTTTCCCGCGGCGTCGAGGGCGACGACGTCGAAGGTGTACGTGGTGGCCGCGCCGAGCCCGGTCACCGTGAACGCGGTGGCGCCGGTGGTGCCCACCTGGGTGCTGGTCGAACCGGACACCTGAAGGACCCGGTAGCCGGTGACACCGACGTTGTCGGTCGAGGCGTTCCAGGCCAGCGAGACGGAGTTCGTCGTGTGCCCGCCGGCGGTCAGCGCACCCGGCGGGGCGGGCGGTGTGGTGTCGCCGCCGGTGGGGACGATCGGCTGGGTGGGACGGGTGGCGGTCAGCGCCAGCTGGCCCTTGAGCATGCGGCCGCCGTCGCCGGTCAGGCGCAGGTAGTAGTCGGCGGAGCAGGCGGTGCCGTCCTCGTCGAGGGCGAGGAACCCGGAGTTGGCGGGCACCCAGGCCTGGGTCTCGGCGGTCTTGGCGATCTGGTTGCCCTCGTTGTACTCGTCGAACATCGAGATGTAGATGCCCTGTGCCCCGGCCCGGACCACGTTGTAGAACTGCCGCCACATGAAGTCGCCGTGCGCGCGCTGGCGTCCGGACAGGTCGCCGGGCAGCACACAGGGCTGGTAGTCGATGCCGTTGGCGTTGCAGTCGGCCTGGTCACCGACGGTGTAGGTGGTGTAGGCGTTGTCGGCCTCGGCCACGTTGCCGATGGCGCCGACCATCCACGGCGAGATCATGTGGAAGGCGTGGTAGACGCCGAGATAGCCGGCCCGTGAGCCCCCGGTGCCCGTCCGCCATTCGCGCGGGACACCGCCGATGACGTAACAGCCCTGGCCCTTGAACCAGTTGATGACGTCGAGGCAGGCGTCGGCCGTGAACGGGTGGTTGTTGTCGTCGAAGCCGAAGCCCCAGATGCAGACGACGGGCTTGCCGTTCTGCCTCGCGTACGCCGGGGAAGCGGTGTGCGCGGACATCTTGTCCGTCCAGTCCGTCTTGATCTCGGACTGCATGTTCGTCCAGTTGGTGACGTCGTACATGAGGTAGAACTTGCGGCCGTACGACTCGGCGGCGCTGCGCACCTTGGTGGCCATGGCGTCGCGGGTGGGGCCCTCGCCGCCGGTGGGGTTGAAGCGCTGCAGTGCCGCGGTGTCGATGCCGTTCTGCTGCATCCACAGGAAGTGCGTGTTCACCGTCTGCTGGTCGTACGAGGAGAACAGCGTGGCGGGCCGGCCGTTGCCGAAGGCGGCGTACGACGTCTGATAGGTCCTCGTGTAGTCACGCAGGTCGGGCCAGCACTTGATGCCGGTGTTGGACGGCGACGGCGGCTGGCCCCAGTTCTGCGTCCAGTGCCACCAGCCGTTGATGGGGGCGCCGTCGCCGATGCACGCGAACCAGCCCTGGTAGCCGACGCTGACCTTGCCGACCACGTCGCCCGGCGAGCCGGCCGCCGAAGCGGGCGCCGCGAGTACGGTCTCGGCGACTCCCGTCGTTCCCACCGCGGTGGCCGCGATCGCGGCCTGCAGGAAGACCCTGCGTGTGACACCCATCTGGACTCCTCCGGTCGGCTGTCGACTTCCGTCGACCACGGGCGTACGGACTTGGCCGACCGGCGCCGACCGTGCCCCTGTGGGGGGCCGGGCCCATCGGATCGGGTGGGTGCCGCCGGGCCCGAGCGCGCCCGGCGGCACCCACGGGTCGGATCAGGTGTTCCAGACCTGGAACTCGGAGATCTGCCCTGCCGGCCAGCCGGTGTTCGCCGTGAGGTTCACCCGGAAGTAGCGCTGGGTGGCCGCCGTGAACGTGAGGGTGACCGTGTTGTTGGTGGCGGGGTCGAAGGTGTACGTGGCCGACGACTTGACGGTGGTGAAGGCGGAGCCGTCGGTGCTGCCCGACAGGGACAGCGTCTGGTTACGGGCGCCCCAGCCGGCCGGGAGCTGGAGGACGACTCGGCTCGCGCTCCGCGCGGAACCGAGATCCACCTGCACCCACTGCGGGAAGGCGTTGTTGGCGCTCTCCCAGTAGCTGCCCTGGTTGCCGTCCGTCACGTTGGACGACGCGTACACGTCGGCGTGGCCGGACTCGGTGGTGGGCTTCCCGGCCGCCAGGTTCTGGTTCGCCGCGCCGGCCCCGATGCCGGTCAGCGCGACCGTGGTCGTGCCGTTCGACGCGTTGCCGGCGATGCTGAGGTCGCCGGTGCGGGTGCCGGACGCGGTGGGCCTGAACGTGACGTCCACCGTGCAGGAGGCGCCCGCCGCGATCGACGTCCCGCAGGTGTTCGTCTGTGAGAAGTCGCCCGTGACGGTGATGCCGGAGAGGGACGCGGCCGCGGTACCGGTGTTGGTCACCGTCACTGTCCGCGCGCCGCTGGCGGTGTTGAGCGCCTGACTGGGGAACGACAGCGACGTCGGGTCGGCCGACAGGGTCGCCGGCGAGGAGCCGCCGCCGCTCGGGAACACCTGGAGGGCCGACAACTGGGCCGCGTTCCAGCCCGAGTTGGCGCTGATGTTCACCCGCACGTATCTCGCGGTGGCGGCGTTGAACGTGATCGTCGCCGTGTTGTCGTTGGCGTTCGGGTCGAAGGTGTACCCGGCCGACGCCTTGATCGTCGAGAAGCTGGATCCGTCCGTGGACCCCTGCACCGACAGGGTCTGTGTGCGAGCCGACCACGCCGTCGCCGGCGGCAGCTTGAGCACGACCTTGCCGATGCTGAAGTTCCGGCCGAGGTCGACCTGGGCCCATTGCGGGAACGAGCCGTTCGCGCTCTCCCAGTACGTCGACGTGTCCGGGTCGGTGAGGTTCGAGGGGACGTACGGACTGCTGCTCGAACTGGCCGTCGCGGGCCGCCCGGCGGCGATGTCGGTGCCGCTGTCGATGCCGCTGCCGGACAGGGACACGGTGGTCGGGCTGTTGTTGGCGTTGCTGGTGACGGTCAGGTTGCCGGCCCGCGATCCGCCCGCGGTGGGCTTGAACCCGACGCTCACCGTGCAGGACGCGCCGACCGCGAGGGTCGAGCAGTTGTTGGTCTGGCTGAAGTCACCGGTCGCCGCGACGCCGGAGATGTTCGCCGACGCGGTACCCGAGTTGGTCACCGTCACCGTCTGCGCGGCGGCCGACGAGCCGACCACCGTGCCGTCGAAGGACAGGCTCGCCGGGTCGGTGTTCAGCACCGGGCCCGGCGCGGTGCCGGTACCGGAGAGGCTGACCGTGTTGGTGGTCCCGCCCGCGTCGACGGTCAGGGAGCCGCTACGGCTGCCGGTCGCCGTCGGCGCGAACCTCACACTGACGGTGCACGAGCCGTTCGCCGCGATCGACGAGCCGCACGTGTTGGTCTGGGAGTAGTCGCCGCCGGCGGAGATCGACGAGACGGACGCGGCGGTGCCGGTCGGGTTGGAGACCGTCACGGTCTGCGCGGCGCTTGTCGAACCGGTGGCGACCGAACCGAAGTTCAGCGCGCCGGGGGTGGCCGTCACGCCTTCGGCCGGGTAGGGCGGGTAGACCGGAGCCGGCCAGCCGCCGCAGTACGGCGTGCCGCTGATGCCGGAGTTGCCGCCGCCGTCAGTGACGGCGAAGTTGCCGCCCGAGCAGTTGTACACCGGGGAGGAGTTACCGACACCGGTGGCCGTGACGTTGGTGAACTTCGCCGCGCCGGCGGTCTGCTCCTGAAGGGCGAAGGTTCCGGTCCCGGCGATGGTCACGTTGTTGAGGTTGACCCCGCTGATGGTGCCCTCGACCCATTGGACGGCTTCGTACGGGCTCTGCTGGATCAGTGCGTTGGTCACGTTGATCGGGCCGGTGATCGCGCCCTGGCTGCCGTCGAACCACAGTGCGCCCACGCCGAACTGCCAGTTCGGGTCGAGGCTGCCGGCCCGGATCATGGTGTTGTCGGAGATCGTGGTGGTGCCGACCGGCGTCGAGGTGAAGCGCTGCCCCACGTGGATGCCGCCGCCCTGGGCGATGCCGGTGTCCACCACCCGGTTGCCGCTGACGGTGTTGTCGTGGCCGCCGTAGATCGCGATGGCGTTGGCGAGGATCTGCAGGGACACGGTGTTGTCGGAGATCGTGTCGCCTGCGTCGGCACCGATACCGGAGTCGGCCCAGGTGGCGATGCCGTCGTCACCAGTGTTGCGGATGTCGCTGTTGGTGACCTTCGAGTTGGTGACGGCGCCGTGGAAGTTGATGCCGTCCGCGGTGGTGTCACGGATGCGCATGCCGCTGAACGTCAGTCCGTCCATCGGTCCGTCCATCCAGGCGCCGACCTTCATGTGGTCGATCCACACGCTGGAGACGGTCGAGTCGCTCATCGCGCCGCCGATGCCGTTGACCTGGGCGCTGTCGTCGCGTTCCTGCACGTTGCCGAAGATCGCGAAGTTCTGCAGACGCACGCCGGTGCTCGCCGAGGGCGCGGATCTGCCGTAGAAGCCGGGTGCCGTACCGGTGACGGTCGAGTACCACATGCCGGCACCGGCGATCGTGACGTTGTTGACGCTGATATGGCCGGGGATGTTGTAGGTGCCCGGCGGGATCCACACCGTGCCGCCGGGTCCGGCGGCGCTGATCGCGGCGTTGAACGCGCTGGTCGCGTCGTTCACACCGGTCGCGTCGGCGCCCTTGCCGGTCACCGACACCGACCCCGACGGTGCGGCCAGGGCGGCGCCGACCTGCTCGAAGTCGGCGAAGTCGATCGTGTACGAGGAGGCGGTGTCCCCCGAATCGACCTGCAGCTTGAAGGTCGTTCCGGCCGGATAGGTGGTGGAGAACAGGCGGTGGGCCTCGTCGTAGAAGTGGTGGGGGTTGCTGCCCGGCGAGTTGGTGAAGGGGTAGCTGCCGTAGTACCAGCTGTAGGCGTTGGTCAGGGTGAAGTCGGGCTGCTTGACGCCGTTGACGTACAGCGACAGCGGGGCGGTGTAGACCGAGCCGTTCGAGGTGTCGGGGATGCTGTACCGGAAGTTGATCGAGTTGGTCGCCACCGGCGTGGTGAACGTGACGTACTTGCCGGTGCCCTGGAGCGTCGTCGCCTTGCGATACGACGCCTCGTCGGCCAGCTGGCCCTGGGTGTAACTCGGGCCGATGGACGTGCCGTTGGTGGCGGAGTTCTCCGCCTGCACCTCGACGTACGGCAGGCTCGCGCCACTGCCGCCGGTGGCGGCGGTCGCCGCCCGAGCGGGTTGGACGGCCAGAGCCAGGACGCCGATGGCAGCCACCATCGCGGTGGTGACCGCCCAGACGAGGGCTCGTCTCAGATCTCGGATGGAATGGAACACTGGACCACTCCTTTCATCACGAAATGCCGGAACTGTTCCACTGGCGCCGCCGGACAGGGAGGGACGGGAAACCAGTGAGAACGCAAGCAATCGGCGCAGACCGGCGCGGAGCCGGACACCTCGCCGGGCCCATGGACCGCGATCGGCGAAGCGACTCGAGGGAAGGACGGGGGGCGGGGAGATGAGGGGGGACGGTGACGACGCAAGGGGGACCGTAATATCCATGACATGAACGCGCAATAACTGGACAGGATTTTGCAATATAAAAAATTCAGCCCGCAAGATCTAATGCGACCCCGGACTGCGGTCGGCAGCCGGCCGTCCGGCGGGTGGCCCGGGCACGTCGACGGTGCCGCCGGACGGGGTGTCCGGCGGCACCATCGGATGGGTGGGGTCAGGAGTTCCAGATCTGGAACTCGGACACCTGGCCCGCGGGCCAGCCGCTGTTGGCGGTGATGGTGACGCGGAAGTAGCGCTGGGTGGCGGCGGGGAAGGTGAGCGCGACGGTGTTGCCGGTGCTCGGGTTGAAGGTGTACGCGGCCGATGACTTCAGGGTGGTGAAGGTGGTGCCGTCGGTGCTGCCGCCGAGGCTCAGGGCCTGGGTACGGGCGCCCCAGGTGGCGGGCAGCCGCAGGACCACGCGGGAGGCGCTCCGGGCCGAGCCCAGGTCGACCTGGACCCACTGCGGAAACGCGTTGTTGGCGCTTTCCCAGTAGGTGGACTGGCTGGCGTCGGTGATGTTGGCGGAGGCGTAGACGTCGGTGTGACTGGACTCGCTGGTGGGCTTCCCCGCGGCGAGATCGGTCTGGGTGGTGCCGGTGCCCGACAGGGCCACCGTGGTCGGGTTGTCGGACTGGTCGCCGGTCAGGGTGAGGATGCCGGTGCGAGTGCCGGAGGCGGTGGGTTCGAAGGTGACGGAGACCGTGCAGTGCGCTCCGGCGGCCAGGGAGGTGCCACAGGTGTTGCTCTGCGCGAAGTCACCGCCGGCGGTGACCCCGGTGATCGAGGCCGTGGCGGTGCCGGAGTTGGTGACCGTGACGGTCTGCGCGGCGCTGGTCGTGTTCAGCGCCTGGCCGGCGAAGGTCAGTGATCCGGGGGACGTGGTCAGGGTGGCCGACGGCGAGCCGCTCCCCGCGGCGAAGCCGAGGTGGTTGATGTTCCAGCCGCCCGCGTCCTGATGGAGAGTCAGAACCTGTCGGCCCGCGGGCAGGACCACATGCGTGGCCACGGTGGCCCAGGTCTGCCAGTCGCCGGTGGCGGGCAGGTCGACGGCTCCGGTGAGGTCGGTGCCGGCGGCGTCCGACAGGTGCAGTGCGCCGGCCACCGCGGACGGAGCCGCTACCCGGAGGCCGAGGGTGTAGGTGCCGGCCGTGGCGACGTCCACGGTGTAGCGGAACCACTGTCCGCCGCTGGTCCAGCCCAGGTTGTAACCGCCCCCGGTGTCCGAGGTGTTGTCCAGGTCCACCCCGTCGGCGCGGTAGGCGTTGGCGCTGCCGTTGACGGAGGTGACGTTGTAGGCCAGCCCCTGGCCGCCGGTGTCGTAGTTCTCCGCCTGCACCGTGCCGGGCACGGCGGCCGGGGTGCCGCCGTAGGGGCCCTCGGGAGCGGCCGGCGGCCAGTCGTTGTCGCTCAACGTCGCGACGAAACCACTGGAGTTGTTGACGAAGGCCGACGTGCCGGAGCGGAGCCCGGTGACCGTATTGCCGGTTATGGTCGCTGAACCGGTGGGCGCGGGGTAGAACGGCGGGGAGATCGCGATGCCGTTGCGGCCGGGATCGCTGACCGTGTTGTCCTGAAGCAGGGTGTGGGTCGAGGTGGAGAAGCCGATCCCGTCGTAGAGGGAGCCGGTGACGGTGTTGCCGGTCACCGTGACCTTGTCGACGATCCCGGCGTTCTGTCCGTCCCCGCCGTTGCCGATGTGCAGGGCGGGCTGGCCCTGGCTGTAGGCGTTGCCGCCGGAGCGGACCACGGTGTTGCCCGTCACGGTCGCGGACAGCAGGTCACTGCCGTTGACACCGAAGCGCCCGGCTCCCAGACCGATGTAACGGGCCGTGTCGCTGATGTAGTTGTCCTTGACCTGGTGGCCGCTGCCCCCGTAGATCCCGACACCCTTGCCGCCCCACGGTGCGATCGAGGTGTTGTCGCTGACCGTGACATTGCTCATCGGCTGGTAGAAGGTCTTGGAACCGTCGCCGTTGGTGTTGTAGTCCACCGAGTTGATGGCGATCGCGTCGTCCCCGGTGCCGCGGACGAAGTTGTCGGTGACCGTCAGGTTGTTCCCGGTGTCCGCGCCCAGCGACACGTTGTTGACGTTGATCCCGTCCGCCCAGATCGATGTCAGCCGGCTGTTCTGTACCTTCCCGCCGGTGCCGGAGGCCCAGAAGCCCGACATGGTGTGCTGGGTCCAGATGCCGTCGGCCAGCCAGTCGGTGCCGGTGGTGTCCATCGCGCCGCCGTCCCCGCCGATGGTGCTCCGGCTGACGGCGTTGGCGTCGATGTGGAAGTTCCGCACGGTGCAGGAGGTCAGGTCGAACAGTGCCGGCAGCGGTGTGCTGTTGGGGACCGGGACGTCACGGTAGATCGTGCTGTACCACATGCCCGCACCCGCGATGGTGATCCCCTGGGCGTTCAGTCCCGCCGTGCCCTTCACGTAGAAGGTGCCCTGCGGGATCCACAGGGTCCTGCCCTGCGACCGGGCCTGGTCGATGCAGTTCTGGATGGCGGCCCGGCTGTCCACCGACTGGCCGTCGGCCGCGCCGTTGGTCGGGCTGTTGTCCGCCACCGCACCGCAACTCGTGATCGAGACCGAGTTCGCCGGCTGCGTCAGCGGCGCCGGCGGGTTCTCCACATCGAGGGAATCCACGTCGTAGAAGGACGCGCTGTTGTCGGAGTCCTTCCGCAGCGAGAACGTGGCGCCCGCCGGGATCGGGGACCCGGTGACGAAGGTGTGCGACTCGTCCCAGAAGACCCTCGGGTCGCCGTCGGCCGGGTTCTGGTTGTCGCTCGTGTTGTAGTTGCCGTTGCCCTCGTACACCCAGCTCTGCCGCGAGTTGAGGTTCAGCTCCTGCCGGAACACTCCGTTGACGTACAGGGCCAGCGTCCCGGTGACTCCACCGCCGGATGCCGAATCCGGGATGCTGGCACGGACGTTGACGAAGGAGATCGGCTGTCCGGTGGTGTTCGTCCACTGCACCGACTGGCCCGTGCCGTCCAGGTGGACGTAGGAATGGCCCGAAGCCTCCAAGGCGGCGCTCGAGTACTGCGTCGTCGGCGCCGAGGTGAGCGACCGGACGGCCGCGCCCCCGCCCGGCGTTCCCTCCTCGGCCTCGTAGACCGAGAACGGCGTCGTCGCACCGGCCGCCGCGCTCGCCGCCGCATGCGCCCGCGCCTGCCGGGGGGCGTGTGCCGCCGGGCCGGCCAGGAGCGCCTTGGACGGCGGCGCCTCCTGCGCGGCGGCGGCCGGTAAGACGGACACGCACATCGCGCCGACCGCGGCGACGGCGGCCACCGCCAGTCGGCGCCCGGCGCGGCGGATGCCGCGCCGGGGTCTGGGGATCGTCAGCATGTGATGCTCCTTCACGGAGTCGGGAAACCGGCGCCCCGACCGTACAGAGCCGCCATCCACCCCGCTAGATTCCGACGAAGTAAAGAATTAATCACGCAAGTGGCTGCAAGTTTCTTGCTGTATTCCGCAAATATCCGACGAGGCTTGGATCACGCGGTGGCCGTACTGGCTCCGCGGCTCGCCGGTGGAGTCAGTCCCGCCATCTGTCCCGGAACAGCCAGGTCAGCCGCTGAGCGCAGTGGTACCGCCAGAGCCACGACGGCAACCGCCGGTGGGCCACGTAGGACCACAGATCGACCTCGCTCGGACTGCCCCGGCGGAGCCCGCAAAACCGGGCTGGATCGGTGTGGCCGGGGTGCGGGGCTGGTGGGAGTTGTCGCGCCCGGTCATGCCCCGGCGGGATCACGATCTACGGCTGGAGTGCGGGAAGCGGACAGCCGATGCGGCACCCGTGATGGCGGGGACAGCCGGACATCCGCACCCTCGTCCGCCGAGTCACCGTCCGCTGGAGACCGCGTAGTACTGAAGGTCCTGCACCGTGGCCGTGCGCCGCGCCGGATAGCGGGTCGTGACGGCCGCGGCGGTGTCCCCCGCGCGGCGGATCACGACCTCGGTTCGGCCCGGGGTCAGCGGCAGGTCCTGGGCGTTCACGCCGACGGGAGCGCGGTAGGCGTGGGGCACGGTGCCCACGCGCGCGGACACCGCGGCGGGCGCCGTCAGGTAGGTGAGCAGTTCCACCTGGTCACGCGGCTGCGCGGTGCCCGGACGCGGACGCATCAGCCGGGGCTGAAGCGAGGCACTGCCGGCATCGGTGAACTGGACACGGGAGGTGACGTACACGGTGTCACGGACGATCCGCGGCCAGGCCCCCGTCTTGAAACGGGTGAGGTAGTACGAGCAGATGTCCAGGTACGTGCGGCCGTTGTGCAGCGAGGGAGCGAACTGGCTGCCCTCCGAGTAGTCGTTCCAGGTGGTGAGCTGCACCCAGTCAGCGCCGTCGGAGATCGCGTGGTTCCAGGTCGACCGCAGGGTGGCGGTGTTGCCGGCCTCGTCGTAGATCCCCTGATTGGGCCGGGCGTCCTGCACGGACACGGCCTGCATCCACTTCTTCCCCAGCGCATGCGCGAGCTGGATGTCGCCGGGCACGTTGTCCTGACGGGTGTAGCTGCGGTTGCCCCAGGACGAGAAGGCGTAGCTGACCGGAGCGAACCTCTCGGCGTTGGCGCGGAAGTCCAGGAAGACCGGGACCAGCGCGGTGCCGATGCCGTGTTCGCGCAGCCGCGCGGTGACCTGGCCCCACCAGGCGGGGTCCTGGGCCTCGGCCTTGAACGGGGCGACCACGAGGCGCCCGTCGGCCAGCCGGTATGCGGACGGGGACGCGGCGAGCAGGGCCAACTGGTCGGCGAGAGTGCGCGGGTCGGTGTGCAGGGAGGTCATGTCCGGCATCAGCACGATGCGGAAACCGGGATCGACGCGCCGCGCCGCACGCAGCAGCATGTCGACGCGCTGACGATTGGCGCCGGTCAGGGAGAGGATGTCGACGGTGAATCCGTCGATCCCGGAGTCACGGGCGGTCCTCACCTCTGTTTCCAGATTGGCGAGTTGCCAGTCGCCGTCGGACGGCGACACGGGCAGGGGCCGGTCGCGCAGCAGTCCGCCGTAGGCCGCGTGCTTGCCCTCTTCGCCCTGTGGCGTGAGGTAGTTGCGGGCGTAGTAGTCGCGTTGGGCGGGCTGGTTGTCGAGGGAGAGCGGATACGGCGGGAAGTAGTGCGCGAAGACCTTGTGCGGGCCGGCGCGCAGCACACCGGCGGCCGGCAGGTCGAAGGGGAGCGCCGCGGTGTTCGTCCGCTCGGCGCGGGGCACGGCGTCCTCCCGGTCGAGGGCCAGGCCGGTGCCGGCGATCAGCCCGATCAGGAGCAGGCCGAAAACGGCACCGAGTGCGGTGCGCCGCCGCCGGCCTGACGGCTTACCGTGCCGGCGCGCTGGACGAGCGGGCTGTTCCGTCATGGGTGTCCTCCGCGGACGCCGATGGGCCACCGGGGCGAACTGTACGGTATGGGCGGCCCGTTGAGTGACGAGACGTCGTCGGACGGGAACCTTGGGTGATCACCGCCGTCCCGTCAGGATGTCGTGGCACCGAGCCGGTCGACGTCGTGCGACTGAAGGTAGTCGTCGACGGTGTCCTTGCGCATGGACCGCCACAGGTCGGCTCCGGCACCGGCGTCCAGGAGGACCACGGACTGGCCGGAGATCATGTCGGTCCCCTTGGCGGGAGCGTTCATGAACACCATGTTCCCGGGGCGCACGTTCCTGTTGTCCCACAGCAGGTCGCGCAGGTCGCCGTCGCCGAGCCGGTCGTCGACGCTCACGGCAGCGGTGAGGTCGTCCAGCACCTTGCCTGCCTTGACGGGGTTGGTGAAGGTCGACGGGCGCATGACCTTCGCCAGCACCGTGCGCAGGAAGTACTGCTGACGGTGCGTCCGGTCGAAGTCGCCGCGAGCCAGGTGGTGGCGCTCACGTACGTAGGTCAGGGCCTGGGTGCCGTTCATGTGGCGGCTGGCGCCGTCCACGACGAGGTCCACTCCGCCCAGGGAGTCGGTGAGGTTCTTGAAGCCGTCCCAGTCGATGACGGCGAGATGGTCGACGCGCACCTTCGTCAGCCGCTGCACGGTGTCGATGAGCAGCGGAGGTCCGCCCCAGGAGAAGGCCGCGTTGAGCTTGGCCTTTCCGTGTCCGGGGATGTCCACCCACGCGTCACGGGGCAGCGAGACGACGTACGCGCCGGAATGGTCGGCCGGGAGGTGGACGAGCATCATCGTGTCACTGCGCTGGGCCCCGTACTTCCACTCGGGGGCCTTGGCGTCGCGGCCCGTGGTGGGCAGTTCGGAGCGGCTGTCGACGCCGACGAGGAGGAAGGTCTGACCGCCCTCGGAGGGTGCCGGCTGCGCCGCGGCGGGGACCTGTGTCGGGAAGACTCCGGAGATGCGGTCGACGTTCCCGGTGTAGTGCTCGACGGCCCACCAGACGACTCCGCCCACCATGAACAGGCCCACGGCGAACAGTACGAGCGCCCCCAGGAGCACTCGACGCGCACGGCTTCTGCGCCGCCGGGGCCGCGCACTCGGGTCTCCGGAGGCGTCGATCGCCTGGTCCGACGGGTCTCTTGCCGGCTCCTGGACGTCCGCGGGTTCGGCTTCCGCCGAGCCGGCTCCGCTCGCCTCCTCCTCCCGGTCCACGACTTCGTCCCGGCCTGTCACTTCGGCCTCGGTCGTGCTCTTGTCCCCCACCACGTACCCCCACATCAGCGCGGTACGGCCCCTTCCGTACCGGGCGCACACTGTAGCCAGCACGTTCGATGTTCGTACACCTTCGCGTCATACCGGCATCCGCGAGATCAACCAGCGAGGACGGCGCGGGATTTCATACGGCTCGGCACTTCTCCATGACGTTCAGGTAAACGCTCACATGCGTACACAAGTTTGCCGTACTGTTCACCATCGTGCCGCATGTTCGACGAATAGGTGTTCGCGACGTTCGGTAACTCGTGCTGCTGAATGTGCCTGGGGGGGTACATGTGGGATGTTCAGGCCACTGATTCCGACAGATCACGCAGGGCGCGCTCACGGGCGCGCTCCTCGCTTTGGATGGGACGCAAGTCCCGTTGGTATCTACCCGCATCGCTGATCACCGACCTCGTCGGCGCCGGCGTTCCGGTCGCGTTGACGTTCTTCGCCGCACACCAGCGGCGGGCGGTGCCGACCGGCATCGTCGCCGGACTCGCCTGGGCGGGCGTCCAGTTGTTCCGCTCGCGCTACGCGGCCCGGTCCATCGGCGAGAGCAGGGGCACGCTTCCGGTGCTCCACGACTGGTTCATCCTGCTGGGTGTGCTCGCGGTGGGGCACGCGGCGGCGGGTGCGCGGCTGCGCGCGCCGCTGTGTCTGGCGGCGTTGCTGCCCGCCCTGGTGCTGACTCTGCTGTGCCGCAAGGCGGTGCACCGTCATCTCGCGTCGGTGCGCCGCAGGGCGCAGGCGGTGATCAAGGTCCTGGTGGTGGGCGAGGCCGCCGCCGCGGACGGGGTCACCGCGCATCTCGCCGCGCGCACCGACCATCCGTACGTGGCGGTGGGCGCCGTCCCGGTCGGACCGGGCCCGTTCGCCTCGGGGATCCGGACCGGGGAGCGGCTCGCCGCCGCCCAGCCGGAGGCACCCGGGGAGGACGCCAACCTGGTCATCAGCGCGGTGCACCGTCTCGGCGCCGATCTGGTGCTGGTCGTCCCGGGCGCCGCGACCTCCGGGGAGCGGCTGCGCCGTCTCTCCTGGGGCCTGCACGACGCCGGCATCGAACTCTTCGTGGCGCCCGGTCTGGTGGAGGTGTCCGTCAAGCGTCTGGAGACCGGATCCGCCGGCGGGATGTCACTGCTGCGGGTGGCCCCACCCGTACGGGAGGGGATGCAGCCGCTGCTCAAGGGGATCCTCGACCGCACCATCGCCCTGCTGGGCCTGCTCGCGCTGGCGCCGGTGCTGCTGGTGGTCGCGACCGCGGTGAAACTGACCTCGCCGGGGCCGGTGCTCTACCTCCATGAACGCGTAGGCCGGGCCGGAAACCCCTTCGTGATGTGGAAGTTCCGCACCATGCGGGCCGGCGCCGACCGCCAGAAGGCGGAACTGGCCGCGGACAACGAGAACGACGGGCTGATGTTCAAGATGCGCCGTGACCCCCGGGTCACCCGGGTCGGGCACTTGCTGCGCCGCACCTCGCTGGACGAACTGCCCCAGCTGGTCAACGTTCTCAAGGGTGACATGTCCCTGGTAGGTCCACGTCCGCCGCTCGCCGACGAGGTGGCGCACTACACACCCGTCGAGTGGCGCCGGCTGTCCGTGCGGCCGGGCATGACCGGTCTGTGGCAGATCAGCGGACGCTCGGACCTCTCCTGGGACGAAACGATTCAGCTGGATCTCAGCTACGTCGACAACTGGTCGTTCACCAGTGACGTGGATGTCATGGCCCGCACGTTCCGCGCCGTCGTCGACGGCCGCGGGGCCTACTGAGAGCGCCGCCCGTGACCGCACAGTGCCCCGGCGCGCGCCGCACGCCGGGGCCCGTGAACCAGCCGGGTCCGTCAGCCGTCGGCGCCGTCGCGCCAGTGGGCGTAGGTGGCGGCGATGCCGTCGCGCAACGGGATCGCCGGCTTCCAGCCGAGTTCCGCGATCCGCGAGATGTCGAGCAGCTTGCGCGGGGTGCCGTCGGGCCGGCTCGTGTCCCAGGCGATCCGGCCGGTGAAGCCGGTGACCTCGGCGACCGTCGCGGCCAGTTCGCTGATGGTGAGGTCGTTGCCGCAACCCACGTTGACCGGCTCGTCACCGTCGTAGGAGCGCAGCAGTACGGCGCAGGCCGCGGCGAGGTCGTCCACGTGCAGGAATTCCCGGCGCGGGGTGCCACTGCCCCACAGGACGATCTCCTCGCGCCCCTCGGCCGCGGCCTCGTGGAAGCGGCGGATGAGCGCGGGCAGGACGTGCGACGTCTCCAGGTCGAAGTTGTCACCGGGCCCATAGAGATTGGTCGGCATGGCGCTGATGTACGACGCGCCGTACTGGCGCCGGTAGGACTGCACCTGGACGATGCCCGCGATCTTGGCGAGTGCGTACGCCTCGTTGGTGGGCTCCAGCGGACCGGTCAGCAGCGCGTCCTCGCTGATCGGCTGGGGAGCGTGCTTGGGGTAGATGCAGGACGACCCGAGGAAGAGCAGGCGGCCCACGCCGGCGGCGTGGGCCCCGGCTATCACGCTGAGCTGGATCTGGAGGTTCTCCTCCAGGAACTGCACCGGCTGGGTGCTGTTGGCCATGATGCCGCCGACCTTCGCGGCGGCGAGCACCACCGCGTCGGGGCGCAGGGCGGCCAGTTCGGCCGCGGTGCGGGTGGCGTCGCGCAGGTCCAGTTCGGCGCGGGTACGGGTGAGCACCTCGTGTCCTTCGGCGGCGAGCCGGCGGGCCACGGCGGAGCCCACCAGGCCACGGTGGCCGGCGACGAAGACACGGGCGCGTTCGGGCAGGAGCGATGCGGTCATGAGCCGGATCATGCCAGGGCCCGCGCGATCAGCACGCCCGTATCGCCAACTCGGGTGATATTTCCAATAGTTCATGACATGCGACCCGTGCTTCGCGGGCGTACGGACCGGATCCGTCCCCTCGGCGGGTCCGGCAGGGAGGGGAACCCCGCATGACCAAGACCGCGCTGATCACCGGCGTGACCGGGCAGGACGGCTCGTACCTGGCGGAGCTTCTGTTGTCGAAGGGATACCGGGTGCACGGCCTGGTGCGGCGGTCGTCCAGCTTCAACACCGAGCGGATCGACCACATCTACCAGGGCCCCCAGGAGGCGGAGCGCCGCTTCGTGCTGCACCACGCCGACCTCGCGGACGGGGTGGCACTGGTGAACCTGCTGCGCGAGATACAGCCGGACGAGGTGTACAACCTGGGCGCCCAGTCCCATGTGCGGGTCTCCTTCGACGCGCCGCTCTACACCGGCGACGTGACCGGACTGAGTACGCTGCGGTTGCTGGAGGCCATCCGGGCGAGCGGGGTCGAGACCCGTATCTACCAGGCCTCGTCCTCGGAGATGTTCGGTTCCACACCGCCCCCGCAGACCGAGGACACCCCCTTCCACCCGCGCAGCCCGTACGGCGCCGCGAAGGTCTTCGCGTACTGGACGACCGTCAACTACCGCGAGGCGTACGGCATGTTCGCGGTCAACGGCATCCTGTTCAACCACGAGTCGCCGCGCAGAGGCGAGACCTTCGTGACCCGTAAGATCACCCGCGCCGTCGCCCGGATCAAGGCCGGCCTTCAGGACCGTCTCTACCTGGGCAATCTCGACGCGGTCCGCGACTGGGGGTACGCGCCCGAGTACGTCGAGGCCATGTGGCGGATGCTCCAGCACGACGAGCCGACGGACTACGTGGTCGCCACCGGAGTCCCGGCCACCGTGCGGCAGTTCCTGGAGACCGCGTTCGCCCACGCCGACCTCGACTGGAACGAGCACGTGCGCTACGACCCCAAGTACGAGCGCCCCAGCGAAGTCGACGCACTGATCGGTGACGCGTCCAAGGCGCGCGAGACGCTGGGCTGGCGTCCCACCGTCCTGGTCGAGGAGTTGGCGCGGATCATGGTCGACGCCGACGTGCGGCAGGTGGAGAAGGAACTCGCGGGGGCCGTCGTGCGTATCGACCGCTGACGACGATCGACCGCGGAAGGGCGGACGCGCAGACGGATGCGACCGCCGGGTGTCACGGGATGACCGTGCACACATCGAAATTTCCCACTAGATGAGTCAAGTGCGTTCCATGAGGTGTCATGTACTCGTATGGTTCGCGAGCAAACAGTTCACGCGGCCCGTGCGGATCAGGGGAAACACGGACGGGCACGCCGAGGCAATGGGTCCGCAACCGGGCCCGGAAGCCGGGGGGTTCATGCACAGATCCAGAGGGCTCAGCGCCGCCCTTGTCCTTTCCACCGCGGCAGGCCTGGGCCTGGTGGCCCTGCCGCAACCGGCGGCCGCGCTGACCGCGCCCGTCGCCTTCACCGCCGACGACCTGCCGACCTGGCAGACCAACGGCATCGTGTGGGCGCTCGCGGAAGCGGGCGGCACGGTCTTCGCGGGCGGCACCTTCTCCCAGGTGCGCCCGCCCGAGGGGGGAAGCGGCACCGCGCAGAACGCGGTGAACTTCGTCGCGTTGAACGCGGCGACCGGCAATCCCACGTCCTGCAACCTGTCCTTCACCATCGGAAGCGGCACCGCGACCGTGCGGGCGCTCGCCGTCTCACCGGACAAGAAGACGCTCTACGCGGGCGGTTACTTCGGCGCGGTCAACGGCACGCAGGTCAGCAGCCTCGCCGCCATCGACATCGCCACCTGCACGCCCAAGGCGAACTTCCACCCCAGCGTGTCCGCCACGGTGCGAGCGCTCGCTGTCACGAACGACACCGTGTACCTGGGCGGAGACTTCACCTCCGTCGGGGGCAGCGCGCACGCGCGGTACGCGGCGGTCGACGCCACCAGCGGCGCGGTCGAGCCGTTCCAGGCCGACGTCGACGAGCCCGGCCGGGCCGTCGCCGTCACCCCTGACGGCAGCAACGTGATCCTCGGCGGCGACTTCTTCACCGTCAACGGCGCGAACTCGCACGCCCTGGCCGTCGTCGACGCCGGCACGGGCGCCAACGTCCGCACCTACCCGGGGTTCATCGAGAACAACTCGGTGGTCAAGGCGCTCGACACCGACGCCACCGGCTTCTACACCGGCAACGAGGGCACCGGCGGCGGCGTCTTCGACGGCCGTATCGCGCTCGACCTGTCCACGCTGGACCAGCGGTGGCGCGACACCTGCCTGGGCGCCACCCAGGCCGTCAAGTCGTACCAGAACGTGGTGTACAGCGCCTCGCACGCGCACGACTGCTCCAGCGTCGGGGAGTACCCCGACGGGCGCCGTCACCACCTGCTCGCGGAACCGACCAGCGGCACCAACAAGCTGGGCTGGTTCCCGGACACCAACGACGGTCTGGGCGAGGGCATCGGCCCGCGCGCCATGGCGATATCCGAGGGCTCCGACAACAAGTACATGTGGGTCGGCGGCGAGTTCACCACCGTCAACGGATCGGCGGCCCAGGGCCTGACGCACTTCGCGTCGTCCCCGGACGTCGGCGCGCCGACCGTGCCCTCGGTCGGCGCCGAGTCCGTCAAACCGACCGAGGCCCGCGTCCGCTGGCGCGCCAGCCTCGACACGGACGACACCAGGTTGACGTACAAGGTCTACCGCAACGGCGGTTCGACGCCCGTCTACACGGTCGACGGCGACTCCGTGGAGTGGTCGCGTCCGCAGCTGTCGTTCACCGACACCAACGTCACCGCCGGTTCCACGTACAGCTACCGGGTGACCGCGACCGACGGTGCCGGCAACGCCTCCGCGCTGTCCTCCACGGCCACGGTGACGGTGCCCACGTCCGCCCAGAAGTACGCGGCGAAGGTGCTCGACGACGGCGCCGGTCTCTACTGGCGCTATGACGAGTCCGCCACCCCGTTCGTCGGTGACAGCTCGCCGGGCGACCAGAGCGGCATCCACCTCAACGGGCCCTCGCTGCGCCAGACTCCGGCCGCCGTGACCGGTCCGTCGACCGCCATCGGCTTCAACGGCAGCAACCAGATCGTCTACAGCGACAAGCGCACCACGGTGCCGAGTCAGTACTCGATCGAGACCTGGTTCAAGACGACCACCACCAGTGGCGGGAAGCTCGTCGGGTTCGGCAACAACACCACCCAGGCCAGCGGTAATTACGACAAGCACGTCTACATGCGCAACGACGGCCGCCTGGTCTTCGGCGTGTGGACGGGCACCGCCCGCACCATCACCTCGTCCGCCGGCTACAACGACGGCACCTGGCACCACGTCGTCGCCACCCAGGGCTCCTCCGGGATGGCGCTGTACGTGGACGGCACCCAGATCGGCACGCTCGCCGAGCCCGACAGCCAGAGCTACAGCGGCTACTGGCACGTCGGTGGCGACAACCTCAACGGCTGGCCGAACCAGCCCTCCAGCAGCTACTTCGCCGGGCAGATCGACGAGACCGCGATCTATCCGTCGGTGCTGAGCGCGGCCCAGGTGCAGAGCCACTACACCCTGGCCTCGGCTCCGGCCGACAGCGTGCAGACCGTCCGCGCGTCGGACGACACGTACGTCAACGCCGGTGCCGCGAGCACCAACTACGGCACCTCCACCTCGCTGGCGGTGCGGGGCAGCGCGGCGTACGAGACGTACCTGCGCTTCGACCTGCCGGCGGCACCGGCCGGGACCGTGCTCAAGAGCGCGCGGCTCGCGGTGAAGACGACCACGCTGAGCAGCGCGGGCAGCACGGACGACTTCGCTGTACGGCCGGTCACCGGAAGCTGGACGGAGGCGGGGACCACCTACACCTCCAAGCCCGCGCTGTCCTCGACCGCGGTCGGCACCCTCAGCGGTGCCACCGACCTGTCGACGGTCTACTCTGCGGCACTCGACACCGGGGCACTCTCCCCGGCCCTCGGGGGCAGCTACGGCCTGGCGCTCACCAGCACCGGGGCGGACGCGCTGTGGCTCTGGTCCAGTGAAGCGTCGACTGCGGAGAACACCCCGCAGCTGGTGCTGACCTTCGGGGCGCCGTAACCCTCACCGCGCCCCGTGTCCGGGGTGCGGGGCCACGGCCCCGCACCCCGGACATCCCGCTCGGGCCCGCACCCTGTGCGGGCCCGCATCCATACCCAGGCCCGTTGGGCCGCAGGAGCCACCATGCACACTCGTACCCTTCGCTCCCTTCGGCGAGGTGCCGCGGCCGGCGCCCTCACCGCGCTCCTCGCGCTCTCCGGCTGCAGCTCGGACGGCGGCTCGGAGGCGAAGCAGAAGGCCCCGCAGCACGTCTCGGACGACCAGGCCGCCGCCGTACCCGACGACCAGGCGAGCCCCGCCGCCGAGGGCTCGGCGGCCCCCTCCAAGGGCCCGGTCCTGCCCGACGCGAAGCTCACCCCGGCGACCGGTTCCTTCACCGCCCGGCAGAAGGAGTACCTGCACGGGCGCGTGCCGAAGAACATGGACCCGGCCGCCGTGCTCCAGGTCGGCCAGGAGACCTGCCAGCGCGTCGAACGCACCGCCGCCCACGACAAGGACGCGGCGATCGGCGCGCTCATCGCCGGGGACCTCCCGTCCGCCGACGGCGCGATCGCCCAGCTGTGCCCGAAGCAGAAGCCCCTGCTGGACACCGCCGCGACCGGTTTCCCCGACGGCACGCGCAAGAAGCCGGAGCCGGGCACGTACCGGTCGCTGACCACCGCCAAGGGCTGCACCTGGCGGGCGCTGGGCACGGACGACAAGGTGTTGGCGTCGGGCCCCGGCCCGGGCAATCACAAGAACGTGACCGCGAAGATCCCGGCCGGAACCCGTACGTTCGTCTCGTCCGGCTGCTACGCCTGGCTTCCGGCGTAGGCCCGCTCGTACACGTCGAGCAGCGTGCCCAGGACCGCGTCCATCGCGAACGTCTCGGCGGTGAGCTTGCGGGCCGCCGCCGACGCGGACCTGCGCACGGACGGCTCCAGCAGGTCGAGCACCGCCGGGGCGATCCCGTCCCGGCCGGTCACCACGCGCCCGGCCGCGGCCCGGTCCACGTCGCGGGCCAGGCCGTTGGAGTCGGTCACCACGACCGGGGTGCCCACGGCCATCGCCTCCAGGACCGACATCGGGAACGGCTCGTCCACCGACGGCAGGACGTAGACGGACGCCCTGCGCAGTTCCTCGGTCATGCGCGTCCCGTCGAGCGGGCCCGGGCAGCTCACCTTCGCCGCGAGCCCCAGTTCGCCGATCCGGCGCCGCACCGCGGCGAGTTCACCCTCGTCCGGACCGGCCACGACGAAGGTCGCCTCCGGGTGCCGGGCCAGGATCGCGGGAGCCGCGTCCACCAGGTCCACGGGGCGCTTGCGGGCCTGCAGCCGGGCCGCGTACAGGATCCGCGGCGGGCCCTCGGGGGCGGGGCCCTCGGGCTGCGCGGGTACGCCGTTGACCAAGCGGACGGCACGGTCGAGGCCCGCTCCGCCCACCACGGCGTCCAGACCACGGAGTTCGTGCGGGGTGAGGTGCAGTACGGCGGCTGCACCGCGCAGCACCCGGCGTACCGCGACCGCGTCGAGGAGCCGGGCCGACAGCCGGTCGCTCGGGTCGACCATGCCGTGCGTCTGGAGGACCAGGGGCCGGCCGGCGCGCAGCGCGGCGAGCGCCACCGGCAGCGTCACCAGGTCGCGGGCGAGATGCACATGGACGACGTCGGCCTGCCGTACGAGGCGGTGGGCGCCGGCGAGGAGGGACGGCGAGGTCAGACCGCTGAAGCCCAACGGCAGGACCCTGCGCGCCTGATGGAGGCGGGCGGGCACACCCTCGATCTCCTCGGGCAGTGGCCGCCGAAAGCCGTCGGCGAGAGCGGTGAGGCGGACGTCGTGTCCCCGCTCCCGCAGACTCCGGCAGAGGTTGAGGGCGACCCGGACGGGACCGCCGAAGGCGTGGGTGGTGCTGTGCAGGGTGACCGCGTGCAGCACTCTCACGCCGGCTCCTCGACGGGTCGGCGCCGGTTGTCCGCGGTGTGCAGCGTCAGTTCGGGCAGGTCTTTGTGGAGGACCGCGCCCGCGCCGACGACGGCGCAGCGGCCGACCTTCACTCCGGCCAGGACGGTGGCGCGGGCGGCGATCCACGCGCCGTCGTCGACGGTGATCGGCGCGTTGCGGTAACGGAAGTCGGCGGCGCGGTGGTCGTGGCTTCCCGTGCACAGCAGGGCGTCCTGCGACACGCACACATGGGCGCCGAGGGTGACCGGTTCCAGGTTGAGGATCCAGGCTCCCTCGCCGATCCAGGTGTGGTCTCCCACCGTCAGCTTCCACGGCCACAGCACCCGCACCCGGTGCCGGACGAGCACCCCCGTGCCGATCTCGGCACCGAAGGCGCGCAGCAGGGCGGTCCTGACGCGGGCCGGGGTGAACCACGCCATGAAGACCGTGTTCATCACCGCGAACCAGAGCGCCTGGACGACCTTCCCGCGCCCTTTGTCGTATCCGGCCAGTGTGAAGGCCGGGAGATCACGCATCGATCCATCCCCCCTGACAGCGTCTCCCCAGACGCTAGTTCGCCACACTCTAGTAGCTGGGCGTTCACCGCAGGCCAGGCCTCAGTAGACTGCGGCGGGGATCTCTTTCGGGGGCGGGGGCGCCATGACGCAGCAGACGGACCGGAGCGCGGCGGCAGAACCCGCGGCGCCGCCGCCGAGTTGGCAGGGGCGCGCCGCGCTGCCCGCCTTCTCGCCGCGCACGCTGCTCTCGCGCGCCCTGTCGGTCCCGCTCGTGCTGGGATTCTCGGTGTTCCTGCCCCTCCTGGTGCTGGTCCAGCCGGGCACCGGTCTGCACGACTCGGCGCTGTGGCTGCAGTTGGCGCTGGCGATGTACTCGGGCATCCGGCTGTCGGCGATGATCCTCACCAGCCGCCGCAAGCTGCTCGCCGGTTCCTTCTGGCTGTTCGTCTACATGGCGATGGGGGTGGCGCCGCTCGCCCAGGCCGTGCTCGGGCGCACTCCGACGCCGGTGGTGGGGGCGCGGACCGATCTGACCGAGGCCGTCGCGCTCGTCCTGATCGGCTGTGTCGCCTTCGACATCGGATCGCTGCTCGCACGTCAGCGGCCCGAACGGAAGCGGGACGAGGGGCTGCGCCCTGCGCTGGTGCACCGACGCCGCCTGTACCTGCTGACCGTTGTCGCCTTCGTCGGCTCCGCGCTCCTTGTCGTCAAGCTGGGCGGCCCGGCGGTGTTCTTCACGAGCCGCCAGGAGATCATCAGCAGCGTTCAGGAGGCGGGTCTCTCCCAGGCGGACTCGCAGGCGGGTCAGGCCATCGTGCGCGGCTTCGGCACCGTGCCGGCCCTCATCGCCTGGCTGGTGTACACACGGTGGCTGGTGACCTCGCGGCGGGCTCGCCGCTCGGCGGTGATCATCACGGTGTGGATGGCGCTGGCCGCGCTGAACGCGGTGGTCAACAACCCGATCTCCAATCCGCGTTTCTGGTTCCTCACCGTCCTCTTCTCGCTGCTGTTCACCGTCTTCCCGGTGAGCGCCGCGATGTACAGGATCGCGCTGAGCCTGGGTGTGGTGGTGGCACTGATCGTCTTCCCGTTCGCGGACCGGTTCCGCTACGACGACGCCAACTACCGTCCGGTGCAGACGACTTCCCCCCTGGAACCCTTGGCCCTCAAGGACTACGACCAGGTCGGCATGTTCGCCAACACCATCACCTACGTGCGGTCGGGGCGCGGTCACACCTACGGGCGCCAGCTGGCGGGCTCGGTGCTGTTCGCGGTGCCCCGGTCGGTGTGGCCGGGCAAGCCGATGGACACCGGCGTGGTCGTCGGCCAGTGGATGGGAGC
Organism: Streptomyces sp. RPA4-2; assembly: GCF_012273515.2. Classification (NCBI taxonomy): domain Bacteria; kingdom Bacillati; phylum Actinomycetota; class Actinomycetes; order Kitasatosporales; family Streptomycetaceae; genus Streptomyces; species Streptomyces sp. RPA4-2. The sequence goes on along the minus strand of NZ_CP050975.2, from coordinate 7,017,400 downwards.
GACCAACACCAACCTGTCGTCGCCGGTGTGGGCCGAGCTGTGGATCGACTTCGGCCCGATCGGCATGACGGCCGGGTTCGCGGCCCTGGGGTACGCGGCGGCACGGGTGGACCGCCGGTATGCGCGCCGTGCGGTGCGCCGGGCCCCCCCGGGCAGCCTGATCGCCCTGGTCGTGCCCCTGGTCTCCGGGTACTCCTTCATCCTGCTGCGGGGGCCGTTGCTGCAGGCGTCGGGGCGCGTGGCGATCGCGGCGTGCTGCATCGCGCTGATCACCACGTTCCGGCAGGACCGGGCCGCCGGACTGCGCTGAACCGGGCTGCCCCGACCGCCGGAACCGCCGGCTCTCAGCCGGTGGGGACCGCCGGGACGGGCGCGGCCGTGGACCGCTCCTCCACGCGCAGGCGCGCGACGCGTGTCCAGGCCGCCACCGCTTTCAGCGCGGAACCCGCGGCCAGCCCCCAGGCAGCACCCAGCGCCGATCCGGTCAGCAGGTATCCGGCGAGCATGAGGGCGACCGAGAGCAGCGAGAACACCACCTGCACCGACAGCGTGGCGCGAGGGCTGAGCACCCGCAGGGTCACCAGGGCACAGGTGCCCAGGCCCATCACCGCGTACTGGGCACCCGAGGCGGGCAGCAGCGCGGCGGCCGACTGCCAGGTGGCGCCGAGGAGTTGGCGTCCCACGTGGTCGGGCAGCGCGTAGAGCACCAGCCCCCAGGCGAGGCCGACGACACTGAGCACCAGGCCGAGCGCGGCGGCGGCACGGGTAGTTGCCCGGCGGCCTCCGAGACGCCCCAGCAGCGGCGGACCGAACGCGTTGACCGAGTTGAACAGGACGTTGAGCGGGCCGAAGAGCGTGGTGGCCCCGCGCAGCGCTCCGACCGCCAGCGGGGCGGCGAACAGTCCGAGGCCCAGCACGGCGAGCTGGCTGGAGGCGTTGCCCACGGCGAACTCCACCACGAAACGCTGTCCGAGGTGGCCCCGGCGTACATAGGGCAGCAGGTCGGCTCGCGCGCCGCGCACATGGGGCCACAGCAGGCGCAGGCCCAGCAGCAGCGCCGGCACGGCCGACAGTCCCCAGACGGCCACGAGCATCCCCGGCGCGGCATGCCGGGGCTGGAACAGCAGCGCGGGCACCACGCACAGGAGGCGCAGGCTGTCGGCGGCCAGCGCCAGGCCCGGGCGCTGCAGGGTGGAGAACGCGTACCGCAGTTCGTCCTGCACCAGCACCAGCGGCAGGACGAGCCCCAGGGCGAGGAAGGCTCCGCCCGGACCGGCCCAGCCGCCGGTGACGGCGGCGGCGATCGCGCCGGCGACGGCCAGCAGTACGCCGCCGACGGTGGCGGCCAGCGCGGTGAAGGCCGTCGCGGACCGGCAGGCGGCCCCGACGGCGGCGGTGTCGCCCCGGGTGAGGACGACCGCCTGGCCCACGTACGCCATGTTGAGGCCGAGCAGCACCGTGAAGGTCAGGTAGACCATCGAGAAGGTGGCGAACCCGTGCGCGGTGGAGACGCGGGCGGCGATGACCAGTACGGCGATGTTGGTGAGGCTGGACGCCGCCTGGTCGAGCACGGAGGCGAGAGCGGCTGTCGAACGCCGCGGTACGCGAGGCGGGTCGGACGTCGGCGGCGGTTGCCCCGGCGTGGTCACCGGTCCCCCGAGCGGAGGGTGCGCAGCGCGACCGTGTCGCTGCCGTCTCCGTCGAGGTGCCGGTCCGGCTCGGGCCTGGGGCTGGGCGGAGCCGTCCTGGCCGCCGGGCTCTGGACCGCACGGCGGCCGTTGCCGCGGCGGGCGGAGGTCCCCGCTTCGCTCCGCTTCGACTCGGTGTGGGTCACCGCGCCCAGCACGGTGCCGCCCGCACCGACGATCAGTTCGCGGATGCGGACGAGGTCGGCGCGGTGCACGGTGCGCGGGTCACAGACGATGAGCACCCCGTCGACCCGGTCGACGAGCGCGAGGGCGTCGGCGTAGGCGAGGACGGGCGGGGCGACGACCACGACCGTGGCGTCGGGATCGTCGGCCTCGGCGATCAACCGGGTGGTCCGCGCGGAGGTCAGTGCGCGCGGGACGTTGCGCACCCGCTCACCGGCGACGAGGCCGAAGGCCCCTGACTCCCCCGCGTCGACGACTAGTTGGCCGCGGCCGGGCCACTCTCCCTCGGCGTGCTCGCTGGTGCGGCTCCAATGGGGCCGGAAGGCGGCCGACACGTCGAGCCGTTCGGAGAGGGACGGGGTGCGCAGATCGGCCTCCACCAGCAGCACGTTCTTGCCGGTCTCCGCGAAAGAGGCGGCGAGGTTGACCGCGACGGCGACGCTCGACTCCATGGAGCCGCGCGGGGCGACGACGAGCAGGCGGCGCCGGTCGGCGAACCTCTCGTCGTAGGCCAGCCGGAAGGCGATCGAGCGGTACTCCTCGGCCGCCCGGGAGTCGGTGTGGCCGACCACCAGGGTCCCCGCCGAGCCGCGCGGCAGCGCGCCGAGGACGGGACCGCGCACCGCACGGGCCACGTCGCCCGCCGAGCGCGGCGCGGGATCGAAGACCAGACGCACCCAGGCACCGAGCAGGCCCAGGCCGACGCCGACGAGGCCGCCCAGTCCGAGTGAGAGCGGCAGGCCCGGCCCGTCGGACGAGGGGGGAACGGTGGCGTTGCGGATCACGTTGCCCGGCGTCATGTCGAGCGCCTTCAGACTGGTGATCTTGCCACGCAGGTCGGTGATGCGGTTGAGCAGGTTGGCCTGCACCGCGTAGGCGGAGTCCGCGGCGGAGCCGTTGGGCAGGGCCTTGATCTGCCTGGCGAGTTCGTCGTTCTGCTTGGCGACGGGATTGAGCTGGTCCTGCAGGCTCTTGAGCATCGACCCCCGGACGGCCTCCCACTGCTCCTTGCGCAGGTCGATGTAGGACTGCGTGAGGGCGTTGGCGCGGCGGGCCGCCTGCTTCGGGTCGGCGGCGGTGTAGGTGAAGTGCAGCACGAGGGTCTGTGGCGGGTTGGTGACCTGGAGTCCGTGCTGGAGCCGGTCGACCCCGTCGGCGCCGATCCCGAGTCGCTTCGCGGCGCCTTCGGCGACCTTGCGGCTGAGCGCCGTCTGCCGCTCGGACCCCATGTTGATCGCCTTGTCGCTGGACAGGGTCGGTGCGAAGGGATCGCTGGTGGGGGCGCGCAGCACGACGTCGGTGGTGGCGGCGTAGCTGTCGGCACCGGTGATACCGAGCCAGGCGCCGGCCAGCAGTCCGACACCGATGCCGCCGCTGATCAGCCAGCGATAGCGAAGGAGTTGACGGAACTGCTCGCGCAGCTGCTCCGGCTCGTCCTCCCCCCGTGCGGGAACGTGTGTGTCGCTCACCTTCCAGGTCCCCCCAAAACTTCGTCGATCAGCGCGTCGATCCGCGCGAGACCCGCCTCCCGTGACAGATGAGCGGCCACATGGCGCGGTCCCGCCGCGCCCAACTCGTCCGCCGTCACCGGATCTTCGGCGAGTGTACGCACTGCCGACAGGAACTGATCGGGATTCTCCGGTTCCACAAGCATTCCGGCACCCGAGCGCAGCACTTCGCGGGCCGTGCCGCCTTCGGCCGCGACGGAGGCGACCACCGGGCGGCCGGCCGCGAAGTACGAGGTGAGTTTGGAGGGGACGCTCATGTCGAGGACGGAGGCACGCTGGGTGACGGCGAGCACGTCGGCCGCCGCCAGCACGTCGGGGAAGTCGGCGTCGGCCACCGAAGGCAGGAACTCCAGATTGGGCAGCCCTCCGGCACGGCGGGCGAGGTGCTCGCGCTGGTTGCCGTCGCCCATCAGCACGATCCGGGTGGCCGGATCGCGGCGGGCCGCCTCCACCAGCACGTCCAGCCCCTGCTTGAGGCCCATGTTGCCGGAGTGCAGCACCACGGTCTGCCCCGGCCGCCAGCCGAGGCGCTCACGGGTGCGGGCACGGGGAGCCGAAGGTGCCTGTATGTGCGACCAGTTGGGCACCAGGCGGATGCGTCCGGGATCCACTCCCATGGCACGCACCCGCTCGACGAACGTCTCGTGGATGACGCCGACGAGGGTGGCACGCCGCAGTACCCACGACTCCGCGCGCTCGGCGAGCTCGGCGGCGCGGCCACCGCCCTGGATGCCGGACTGTGCGGCGGCCGCGCCCATCAGGTCCTGCACGACCGGCACGTAGGGGACGTGGTACCGGGCGGCGATACGCGCGCCGAGCACTCCCCCGGCGAGGCTGGGCAGTTGGGCGAGCACGGCGTCGACGCGGCCGGTGCGGGGTGGCGCGACCAGGCCGTGCACGAGTATCGAACTCTCGAACAGGGCTCTGCGCAGGGCGCTTTGCCGGGGCGGGACGCTGTGCCGACGACGGTGAACGGTGACTCCGGCACGCTGTTCGGTGGCCCGCCACACCCCGCGGTAGGCGGGGTCGAGGCGCCAGGACGGGTAGTGCGGGAGCCCCGCGAGAACGTGGGTGTCATGCCCTCGGCTCGCCCAGTGCTCGGCGATGCCGGTCGCGTACGGTCCGATACCGGTGTGTTCGGGGGCGTAGTTGGTGGACACCAGGAGCAGCCGGCGCCTGGATGTGGCGAGTTCGCTCTTCTTTCCGGTCAGTGCGAGGCCGTCCGGCCCGGTGGTGCGCTGCTCCGGTACGGAGGCCGCTGTGTGAGCGGCCCCGCGCCCGTCCCGACGGCTGCGCTCGTCGTGGGTCTCTGTCACGCGACGAAACCTTCCCCCCGGCCACCTGCGCGGCCTCCCCTGTGCGTCCGCGCCCTACGGGCCCCGGGGCCCACGCCCTCATCAGAAGTGAACCAGGACGCACCCTAATTGTTCACCCTTCCTGCACCTAGCATGAACGCTATCGTCAAAGTCCGTGCATCCCCGCAAAGGGGTGCGCATTGGGGGACAGCATCGATCAAGGGGGGCATCTGTGCCATCAGGCAAGCCGTATCGCGTGGGCTACGCGCCGGGCGCCTACGATCTTTTCCACATTGGGCACTTGAACATCCTGCGGCACGCGCGTGCCCAGTGCGACTACCTGGTGGCAGGCGTGGTCTCGGACGAGATGGCCCAGAACGCCAAGGGGAGGCTGCCGATGATCCCGCTGGTGGAGCGGCTGGAGATCGTCCGAAGCATCAAGTACGTGGACGCCGCGTTCGTGGAGACCGTGCCGGACAAGCTGGAGACGTGGAAGCAGGTCCGCTTCGACGTCCTGTTCAAGGGCGACGACTGGAGGGACACGCCGAAGGGGGAGCGGCTGGAGCGGGACTTCGCCACCGTAGGCGTGGACGTCGTCTACTTCCCGTACACCGTGCACACGTCAAGCACCCAACTGCGGCGCGCCATCGACGCCCTGGACGGGACGCGGTTCAACGACGAACTGCGGACAGCTCCCGGAACCACTTGGTGAGGAAGGCGACGAGGAAGAGCGCGGCGGCGACGGCGAGAACGGTGTAGGCCCACCGGAAGGCGCTGCCGCCGCCGAGCAGCAGGAAGACCAGGCAGAACACCCCGTGGTCGACCGGGAGCAGGGCCACCGCGCGTGCCGCGGAGGGCGGGCCCCCGTCGCCCGGGGCCGCCTTGGGCTTGAGCTGCTCGGTCAGCAGTCCGCCGAAGAACGTCACGACGGCGACGAGTTGGAATCCGAGCGGCACCAGCAGCCAGCCGTCGGCCGCGGTCCCGAAGTGACCGGGGTGCCGGTAAAAGGTGAGCAGCACGGCGGTGTGCAGGGCGGTGATCTTGGCGCAGTCGACCACATGGTCGAGCCATTCACCCGCCGCGCTGCCGCCGCCGCGCAGCCGGGCGAGCTGCCCGTCCGCGGAGTCGAAGGCGAAACCCACGGCGAGCCCGAGCCACACCACGAGGCCGGCGGCCACGGTGGGCACGGCGAGCGCCGCCACCGCGACCGCCGCGAAGCTGAACGCCGCACTGATCATGGTGACGTGGTTGGGTGTCAGCCCCAGCCGGTACGCCCCGGCGGCGAGATACCGGCCCGCGGGCCGGTTCACGAACCGCGAATACAGCGATACGCCCTTCGCGCTCTTCTGCGCGGACTTCAGCCGTATCAGCGCCGACGCCGTACTGCTCATCGATCCCCCCGGACCTCATGACCTCACCGGTCGTTCCCCTGATCCACATCATCACAGGTGATGGCGCGCGATGACGAACGATCGGAGAACTCATCACGAGCTGAGGGTGTCGCCACGAGGGCGGGAGCGTGGACCGGCGGACGCGCCCGCATGTTCCCGGGGCGGCGAACCCGGTTCAGGGACGGAGACGACCGAGCCATTCCAGCGCGGCGACGGCATGGCGCAGGACGGAGATGTGGCCGTCGGCCGGGTGCAGGCGGAGTTCCGAGCGGGGGCACCGGCTCGCGAGCCACTCACTGTGGGAGGAGGGGACGACCCTGTCCTCGCCGCCGTGCAGAAGGAGCACCGGGCCCGTGATCGACCGTGGATCGCAGCCCCAGGCGCCGACGTAGGCCAGGTCGTCGTCGATCAGGCCGCCCGGGCCCGCTTCGACGGCGGGGCCGACGACCTCGTGGAACCAGGACCACTCACCGGCGAGGGCCGCGTGGTCGGCCGCGGTGAACATGCCCGGGTCGTAGGTCGCTTCCGCCTCGTGGCGCGCCTTCTCCTCGCGGCCCGCGACGGCCGCGGTCAGCGACGCCCGACCGGCGTCGTTCATGCCCGCGAACCAGTCGAGTCCCTCGGCGCCGAAGGGGGCCGGCCCCGCCACGCTCACCGTGCCGAGCACCCGTTCCGGCAGCAGGGCCGCACACGCCAGCGCGTGCGTTCCGCCGCCCGAGTGCCCCATGAGCGCGAAACGGCCGATGCCCAGCGCGTCCGCGATCCGGGTGACGTCGGCGGCGGCCGATGCCACGTTCCGGCCCGGCAGCGGGGTCGATCCGCCGTAGCCGGGGCGGTCGTACGACACCCAGCGGATGCCCAGTCGTTCGGAGGCGGCGAAAAGGGGCTCGGGCGGCGCTCCGATGTTGGGCGTGCCGTGGTGCCAGAGGACGGTGAGGCGATCGGACCCGTCCGCACCGGTGTCGTGGACGTGCAGTCTGCGTCCATCGGCCAGCTCCAGCTCGCTCTCCGTCACCCCGGTGCCCATGGCCTCGGACATCTCCCTTCCTCCCTTTCCCTTCGCGTTCCCTTCGCGCGGGCGTCGGTGGCGGCAACCTACCGGGTCCCGGCGGAAGCGGCACGCGGCGCCGCTTCGGACACCTCGGACACCTCTGACGCCTCGAACACCTCAGCCGAGTCGGTCGTGCCAGGTGTGTCAGTCGTGCGCGGGCCGGTCGCTGATCCTGTGGTCGGCCAGGTTGAGGGCCTCGTCCACCACCCGGCGCAGGTGGCCGTCGCGCAGGGCGTAGACGACCCGGCGGCCCTCCTTGCGGGTGGTCACGAGTCCCGCGAGACGGAGCCGGGCCAGGTGCTGACTGACGGCCGGGCGGGCGGCCCCGCAGGTCTCGGTGAGGGTGGTGACGTCGGCCTCGCCCTCGGCCAGGGCGTGCAACAGCACCAGACGGGTGCGGTCCCCGAGCAGGGCGAGCAGTTCGGCGGCGAGGGCGAACTGCTCCTCGCCGGGTGTGCGCGGGTGCGCATCGGTGGCAGGTGACAGATGCATGCGTGCGCTCATATGCACATAATGGAGCGGTGGGCACCATCGTGTCCACCGCTGCCGCGCCGCCTTCCCGCCCACGTACCGGACGGCCCGGAAAGGGGACCCACGTGAGCCACCACCACGCACACGGTCAAGGTCACGCACACCCGCACAGCCACGACGAAGACGGATACGCGCACGAGCACGAGCACGCCCACGGACATGCGCACAGCCACAGGCAAGGGCAAGAACGCGGCCAGGGACAAGCCCACGGCCGCGGGCAGGAGCACGGGCACGGCCATGGGCACCCGCACGCTCCTGGCGCTCCAGGGCCGGAGGCCCGCCGAGCGCGGCGGTTCGGGCACCGGCTGCGGCATCTGCTGACGCCGCACTCGCACGAGGCCGCCGACAAGGTGGATCCGGCACTGGAGTCCTCCGCCCGGGGCATGCGGGCCCTGTGGGTCTCGCTGGCCGCGCTCGGCGCGACGGCGCTCGTCCAGGCGGTGATCGTGGTGTTCTCCGGGTCGGTCGCGCTGCTGGGCGACACCGTGCACAACGCCGCGGACGCGCTCACCGCCGTACCCCTCGGCATCGCCTTCGTCCTGGGCCGCCGCGCCGCCAACCGCCGCTTCACCTACGGCTACGGACGTGCCGAGGACCTGGCCGGCATCGCCATCCTGCTGACGATCACCGCGTCCGCGGCCTTCGCCGCCTGGGCAGCCGTGGACCGGCTGCTCGACCCGCGGGACATCCGGCACGTCCCGGTGGTGGCCGCCGCGGCCGTCGCCGGGTTCATCGGCAACGAGTGGGTGGCCCGCTACCGCATCCGCGTCGGCCGGGAGATCGGCTCCGCCGCCCTGGTCGCCGACGGTCTCCACGCCCGTACGGACGGGTTCGCCTCACTCGCCGTCCTGCTCGGTGCCGGTGGCGCGGCGCTCGGCTGGCGGTCGGCGGACCCGATCGTCGGACTTCTGATCACGGCGGCCATCCTGCTCGTGCTGCGGGACGCCGCCCGCGAGGTCTTCCGGCGCGTCATGGACGCCGTCGACCCGGCCCTCGTCGACTCCGCGGAGACGGCGCTCCTGACGGTCGACGGCGTACAGGAGGTGAGCGAACTGCGGTTGCGCTGGATCGGTCACCGGCTGCGCGCCGAGGTCGCTGTCGTCGTCGACGGGGAACTGTCCGTACGCGCGGCGCACGCGGTCGCGGTCGCGTGCGAGCACGCGCTGCTGCACACGGTGCCGAAGCTCGACGCCGCACTGGTGCACGCCGATCCGGCAACCGCGCCAGGCGAGGCCGACCCGCACTTGGCGCTGGCGCATCACACGTCGTCACACCACGCGTCGGCGCATCACACGTCGGCGCACCACGCGTCGGCGCAGGACACGTCGGATGGTCATGCGTCGGCGCACCTCACGTCGTATGGTCACGCGTCAGTGCACCACCCGTCGGACGGTCACACGTCGGCGCACCACACGTCGCACGGTCACACGTCGGATCGTCCCGCGCCCGCCCACCACGCACCGTCCCAGCCCACGCGTGGCCAGCACACACAGGACGACCGCACACGGGCCCCGCACACACAGTCCGACCACGCGCGGACCGGTCAAACGCACGCCGATCACACCCCGGCCTGATCCGGCCGGGGTGTGCCCGCCGGCTCAGTGTTCGTGCGGCTCGTCCCGGTGGACCGGCCCGTGGGCGTCCTCGCAGTGCCCCGGGTCGTCGAGGAGCTTGCGCTCCCCGGGCAGCGCCACCTGAAACACCTGCTCCGAGGCGTGGTCGACCTGGAGCGTGGTGTGCGTGATGCCGTAGTCGTCGCGCAGGAGCTCCTCCAGGTCCCGCCGGACGGCGTGGCAGTCGCCGGCGGACTCGACCAGGACGTGTGCGGACAGGGCGGCCTGACCGGAGGTGATCTGCCAGACGTGCAGGTCGTGCACCTCGACGACGGCCGGCAGGGCGACGAGCCGGTCGCCGAGCGCGTCCGGGTCGACGTCCGCGGGCGCGGCCTCCAGGAAGATGCGGCCGGACTCGCGCAGAAGCCCGTACCCGGCCTTCGCCATCAGGGCCACCACCATCAGCGTGGCGATCGGGTCGGCGCGGCTGAAGCCGGTCAGGACGATCACCAGCGCGGCGACCGCGGTGCCGACGAAGGCGAACAGGTCGTTGAGGATGTGCTGGTAGGCGCCCTCGACGTTGAGCGAGGAGCGGTTGGCCTGGGAGATGCACCAGGTGGCGGCCACGTTCACGGCGATACCGACGAGGGCCGTGATGAGCATCAGCCCGCCCTCGACCGCGGGCGGGTCGATGAGCCGGCGCACGGACTCGTACGCCAGCCAGGCCCCGAGCAGCAGCAGTGTCAGGCCGTTCGCCTGGGCCGAGAGGATCTCCGCGCGCTTGAGGCCGTACGTGAAACCGCCGCGGGCCGGGCGCGCGGCGAGCCGCATGGCGATCAGGGAGAGCACGATGGACGCGGCGTCGGTGAGCATGTGCGCGGCGTCCGAGATGAGGGCCAGCGAACCGGCGAGGACACCGACGACGACCTCGACCGCCATGAACGCCGTGATGAGGGTGAGCGCGATCGCCAGCCAGCGGCGGTCGGTGCCCGCCGACACCCCGTGCGAGTGGGCGCCATGACTCCCCGAGCCGTGCTCGTGCCGCTGCGCGTGCCCGGATCCGTGGTCATGACCGTGATCGCTCATGCTGTCCGTGTTCCCCCTGTGCGTCGAGTGCCTCGATCGAAGTGAAACGCACCGCCGGGCATTCGGCAAAGGCTGCACCGGTCACCGTTGTCATCTTCGGCAGGACTCCCTTTGACCTGCGGCAACGCATCCGTCGGCCGACAGACGTCGCCGGCCGCGCCCGCCCAGGCCTGCGGCGCCGCACGGGCGGCCGCCCACCCGCGCTTCCCGCTCTCGGCCGTCGCCGCCGAACGGCGCGAGGCCGCCGGCGGCCTCGGCGCCTTCGCCCGCCCCGGGACCACCGAGGACATCGACGCCGTGTTGTCCTGGTCGCTCGGCGCCGTCTCGCCCGTGGCCGGGCGACTCCTCCAGCGCCGTTCCGGTGTCGGCCGCACCCTCCGATGACCGGAATCCCCATCCCCCGCACGCTCGACGGCAACGAGTTCGCGCCGTTCTTCGCTGGGGCCGAGGACCCCGCACAGGCTTGTCCCCCGGCCGAGCGGACCAGAAGTCGCCCCGGGCACCGGCGCTGCGGGCGTGTCCGGTCCGGCCCGGACGGACGGCGGCGCCGCTCGCGCCGACGTACGGGCCCCGACGCCCTTCGCCGGCGAGGGTGCGCTGGTCTCACGGGTGCGGAGCACGGTGGACGCGTGCGGGTCTGCCCCTCCGCCCGGCCGGACGCAGGGGCAGTCGGTGGTGCACCCGCCGACGAACGCCCCACGCGTCCCCCTCACCACCGCCGCCCCGGCGGCCGTCGGATCCGGCCAGGGTCCGGTCAGGCGCACGGCCGGTCCGGGCTGCCGAAAGAACATGATCCACATAGCGTGGACCGTGCCGATCGAGCCAACCTACTGGCGAGTACGAATCGCGGCTATTCACACCCAAGTGATGAATCCCACCCTTTTGCCCGGCGCGAATTCCGATTATGCGAGGCAGAACTGTTGAAGGATTCAATTTACATCGAGGGAAACAATACGTTTCCGTGCGAGCCCTCGTACACCCTGCTTTGACTTTTCGTCAGGAGCCATTTCCGCAGGCCGACCCAGTGGGCGACCAGCACCCGAACAGTGGTCGACCAGCCGCTCAACTGCCCAGGAACAAAGCACCCGTTGCTCGCCCACGCGGGAATCCGAAGCCGCCATGTCAGCAGTGTTACGTCGGGTAAGTCCTGCCTCCTTGAGAGTTTGACTTTCACCTGGATGCGCAATAAGCATGAGCGTGCTTCACATCGGTCACGGCTTGTTGTGAAGCGCAAGCGCTCTCCGCTCTCCCCCACCATTCCTCACTCCCGTGTGATATTGGAGCGTTCGCGTGCCTGTGCCGAATATCGATACTTCCGGCCCGCTTGCTGTCGACGACATCGTCATCGCCGTGAACCCGTTCGCCGTCCCGTCCGCACGCGTCACCGCCGCCGCCGTGCGGGCCGGTGGTCTGGGCGTACTGGACCTCACCTCGGGTGGGCGCCGGGCAGCCGGGGAACTCGCGCTGGCCGGGGAATGGTCGCCCACCGGTTTCGGCGTACGGCTCCGCGACGACGCCGCCTTTCCCGCGCGGGAACTCCCCGTCGGCGCGCACACCGTCCTGCTGACCGACGACGCCTGCTGCACCCCCGCGGACTTCCCGGGCCGTCGCGTGCTCGTCGAGGTGACCGGCCGGGAGCAGGCGTTACGGGCCGCCGCGGCCGGCGCCCACGGGCTGATCGCCCGGGGCCACGAGGCAGGCGGACCGGTGGGCGAGCTGAGCACCTTCGTCCTGGTGCAACAGCTGCTCGGCGACGAGACGTTCGATCTGCCGGTCTGGGCCTGCGGCGGCGCCGGACCGTACACCGCGGCGGCCGTCGTGGCGGGCGGCGGCGCCGGGGTCGTCCTGGACACCCAGCTCGCCCTGCTCAGCGAGGCCGAGGCAGGGCTGCCCGCCGGCACCCGGGCCCTGCTGGCCGGGCTCGACGGCTCCGAGACCACCCTGGAGGCGGGCCGCCGCGTCGTACGACGCCGGGGAACCCCGGAGGGCGCCCCGGCCTCCGAGATCGGTCAGGACGGTTTCCTCGCGGCCCGCTTCCAGGAACGCTGGGGCACCGTCCGCGCGGCCGTGCGAGGCGTACGGGACGCCGTCCTCGACGCTCTCGAGGACGCCGGTCCCGCGCTCGGCACCACCAGTGCGGGCAGCCGTGCGCTCGGGACCGAACTGCCGGTGGCCCAGGGGCCGATGACCCGGGTCAGCGACCAGGCCGCGTTCGCCGCCGAGGTGAGCGGACACGGCGCGCTCCCCTTCGTCGCACTCGCGCTGTCCGGCGCCGAGCAGACCCGCGCCGTCCTGGAGCGGACCAGGGACACGCTCGGGGACGCGCCCTGGGGCGTCGGCGTGCTGGGCTTCGCGGACGAGGAGATCAAGACCGCACAGCTCGCCGTCGTACGAGAGATCCGCCCCTCCCACGCGATCATCGCGGGCGGCCGTCCCGCACAGGCCGCCGTGCTGGAGGAGGCGGGCATCTCCACCTTCCTGCACGTGCCGTCCCCGGGCCTGCTGAAGCAGTTCCTGGAGGCGGGCGCGCGCAAGTTCGTCTTCGAGGGCGCCGAGTGCGGCGGACACGTCGGACCGCGCAACAGCTTCCCGCTGTGGGAGGCACAACTCGGCGTGCTGGACGACTTCCTGGCGGGCGCGAAGAACGGCACGGCGGCCGAACTGCACCTGCTCTTCGCGGGCGGGGTCCACGACGAGCGGTCCAGCGCGATGGTCAGCGCCCTCGCCGCGCCGCTGAGCGCCCGGGGTGCCGCCGTCGGCGTGCTGATGGGCACGGCGTACCTGTTCACCGAGGAGGCGGTCGACGCGGGCGCCGTGCTGCCGCTGTTCCAGCGTCAGGTGATCGCCGCCGAACGCACGGACCTGCTGGAGACCGCCCCGGGGCACGCCACCCGCTGTGTCCGCAGCCCGTTCACCGACGAGTTCGCCGCCGTCAAGGAGGACCTGGCCGCCCGTGAGGTGCCCGGCCGGGAGGCCTGGGAGCAGTTGGAGCGGCTCAACGTGGGCCGGCTGCGGCTGGCCAGCAAGGGCATCGAGCGGGCCGGGGGCGAGCTGCGCGAGGTGGATGAGGAGAGACAGCTCGCCGAGGGCATGTTCATGGCCGGTGAGGTGGCCGTGCTGCGCTCGGCCGTCACCACCGTCGCCGCCCTGCACGCCTCGGTCACGACCGGGGCGGCCGCCTTCCTGGCCGACCGGCTGGCCGCCCTCGGTCTCGGGGAACCGGCCGCCGTCCCCTCCCCCGAGCCGCTGGACATCGCCGTCGTCGGCATGGCGTGCATGTTCCCCGGCGCCCCCGACCTCGCCACCTTCTGGGCCAACGTGCTGGCGGGCGAGGACTCCGTCACCGAGGTGCCCGCGACCCGGTGGGACGCCGGCCTCTACCACTCCCCCGACGGCTCCGGAACCGGCGAGAGGACGCCGTCCCGGTGGGGCGGGTTCCTCCCCGAAATCCCCTTCGAGCCGCTGCGGTACGGGATTCCGCCGGCCTCGCTGCCCGCCATCGAGCCCGTGCAGCTGCTGGCTCTCGAGGCCGCGCGCCGGGCCCTGGAGGACGCCGGGTACGGGAGCCGGCCCTTCGACCGGGCCCGCGCCTCGGTGGTGTTCGGCGCGGAGGCGGGCAGCGACCTGTCCAACGCCATGACCCTGCGGTCCGTGCTGCCGTCCTATCTCGGTGCCGTGCCGCCCGCGCTGGACGCGCAGTTGCCGCGCCTGACCGAGGACTCCTTCCCCGGCATCCTCGCCAACGTCATCGCGGGCCGGATCGCCAACCGTCTCGACCTCGGTGGTGCCAACTACACCGTGGACGCCGCCTGTGCCTCCTCGCTCACCGCGGTCGACGTGGCGTGCAAGGAACTGACCGGCGGTACGAGCGACCTGGTGCTGTGCGGGGGCGCGGATCTGCACAACGGCGTCAACGACTACCTGCTCTTCGCGTCCGCCCACGCCCTGTCGCCCTCCGGCCGTTCCGCGCCCTTCGACAGCGCCGCCGACGGCATCGCACTCGGCGAGGGCGTCGGCTGCGTCGTCCTCAAACGGCTGGCCGACGCCGAGCGCGACGGGGACCGGGTGTACGCGGTCATCAAGGGCGTCGGCAGCGCGAGTGACGGCCGGGCGCTGGGGCTGACCGCTCCCCGGCCCGAGGGTCAGTACAACGCGCTGACCCGGGCGTACCGCAACGCGGGCGTCTCCCCGGCCGAGGTCGGGCTCGTCGAGGCGCACGGCACCGGGACCGTCGTCGGTGACCGCACCGAACTCGGCGCTCTCACCCGCGTGTTCGAGGAAGCCGGGGCCGAGCCGGGGAGTTGTGCGCTGGGGTCGGTGAAGTCGCAGATCGGTCACACCAAGTGCGCCGCCGGGCTGGCCGGACTCATCAAGACCTCGCTGGCCCTGCACACCGGCGTACGGCCACCGACCCTGCACCTCACCGAGCCGAACCCGGCCTGGGACGCGAGCAGCAGCCCGTTCGCCTTCCACACCGAGGCCCGGCCCTGGGCCGCCGCCCCGGCACGACGCGTCGCCGGGGTCAGCGCCTTCGGCTTCGGCGGCACCAACTTCCACGTCGTGCTGCGGGCCCACGAGGACGGGCCGCCGCCGGTCACCGCCGCCCAGCAGTGGCCCGCCGAGCTGTTCACCTTCCGTGGCGCGGACCGGGCGGCCGCCGAGCGTGCGGCGGCCGAGCTGCTCGCCCTGGTCGAGGCGGATCCCGGCCCGTACGAGCCGTGGCGGCTGCGGGACTTCGCCCTCGCCGCGTCCCGGCGCGCCGAGGCCGCCGCGCCCCGCGGCCTCCCCGTGCGCATCGCGCTGGTCGCCGCCTCCACCGACGAGCTGAGAGACCTGCTCGGGCGGGCGGTGGCGGGCGAACACAGCTCGGAGGACGGCCTGTTCACCGCCACCGCGGAGGGCGGCCTGCTCGCCTCCGCACCGAAGGACAGCCTTCTCGCATCCGCCCCGGACGGTGGCCCGTCCACCGTCACCCCGGACGCCGCCGACTCCCCGCGGGCCACCGCGGACCCGGCCGGGCCGGCGGCCGACAACGCGACCGGCCCCGTACCGGCTGACGCGGGCGTCGCGGTGCTCTTCCCCGGGCAGGGCAGCCAGCGGCCCGGGATGTTCGCGGAGCTGTTCGTGGCCTTTCCCGAGCTGCAGCGTCATCTGCGGCTCGACGAGGCGACGGCCCGGGTGCTCTTCCCGCCCGCCCCCTTCGACGAGGCGAGCCGCAAGGAGCAGCGGGAGCGGATCACCGACACCACCCTCGCGCAGCCCGCGCTCGGGCTGACCTCACTCGCCGCCTTCCAGCTCCTGAGCAGGGCCGGGATACGCCCGGCGATGGCCGCGGGGCACAGTTACGGAGAGCTGTCGGCGCTCGCCGCGGCCGGTGTCCTGGCGCCCGGGTCCCTGTTGCGGGCCAGCCACGAACGGGCCGCCGCCATCCTGGACGCCACCGGCGGCGGCGACCCCGGCACCATGGCCGCCGTCACCGCGCCCGAACCGGAGGTCGCGACGGCCCTGGCGGAGGCCGGCCTCGACGCAACGGTGGTGACGGCGAACCGCAACTCGCCCCGCCAGACGGTGATTTCGGGCCCCACCGAGGACGTGCTCAGCGCCGTGGAGCGGCTGCGCGCCCGTGGACTGAGCGCCCAGCGCATCCCGGTGGCCTGCGCGTTCCACAGCCCGCTGGTCGCGGCCGCCGGCGAACGGTTCGCCGAGGCGCTCGCCGAAGTCCCCTTGAGCGCACCCGACTTCCCGGTCTGGTCGAACCGTACGGCCGGCCCCTACCCGCGGACGCCCAGGGCGATCCGGGCGGAACTGGCCGCCCAGATCGGCGCGCCGGTCCGGTTCGCCGACCAGATCGAGGCGATGTACGAGGCCGGGGCCCGGGTCTTCGTCGAGGCCGGCCCCGGGTCGGTGCTGACCCGGCTGACGGGCGCGGTGCTCGGCGACCGGCCGCACCGCACGGTCGCCCTGGAGGACGGCCGCCGCACCGGGCTCACCGGGTTCCTCGGCGCGCTCGCCCGGCTGGCCGTCGCCGGGGTGGACGTCAGGACCGGGTGGCTCTTCCAGGACCGGGACGCGCTCGACGCCGCCCGCGCCACGCGTCGCAGGCGCGCCGCCTGGACCGTGGACGGCCATCTGCTGCGTACCGCGGACGGTGTGATCCCCGCCGCCGCACTCCACCCCGCCGAGCGCGTCCCGGAGGCACTCATGACCAGCGGCGGCACCCCGCACGGACCGGCGGCCGCGACCGGCTCCGAGGCCCTGATCAGCGAGTTCCTGCGGACCAGCCGGGAGATGATCGCGGCGCAGCGGGACGTGATGCTCGGGTACCTGGGCGCCGACCCGGGGTGAGACCCACCGCCCCCGCCCCGATCGCGTCCACCGCCCCCGCCCCGGTCACGTACGCCGACGCTCCCGTCACGGTGACGGTGCCGCCCGTCGCCGTCGCCGCGCCGGCCGAGGCGCTGGAGGCGGCGGGTGGTTCGGTGCTGTCCGTCGTGCTGGAGGTCATCGGTGAGCGCACCGGCTACCCCGTCGACATGATCGAACCCGACCTCGACCTCGAAGCCGACCTCAGCGTCGACTCCATCAAGAGAGCCGAGATAGCCGGAGAACTCGCCACCCGCCTCGGACTCACCACCACCGGCGCCACCGACACCCACATCGAAGACCTGGCCAAGGCCCGTACGGCCGCCACCATCACCGCGCTGGTGGAACGGGTGACCGGGGCGCGAACCGCTCGAACGGGCCAGACGGCCCAGGCCTCCGCCTCCGCCGTGGCGGACACGGCTCCGACCGCCGAGACCGTCCTCGCCCTCGTGCTGGAGGTCATCGGTGAGCTCACCGGCTACCCCGTCGACATGATCGAACCCGACCTCGACCTCGAAGCCGACCTCAGCGTCGACTCCATCAAGAGAGCCGAGATAGCCGGAGAACTCGCCACCCGCCTCGGACTCACCACCACCGGCGCCACCGACACCCACATCGAAGACCTGGCCAAGGCCCGTACGGCCGCGAGCATCGCCGCGCTGGTCGCGGGTGTGCGGGGCGAGGTGGCCGGTCCCGGCCCCGTGGAGGGCGCCGGGGCCGGCCCCAGGGAGGGCGGACCCGCCTCCGCCGAGCCCGTCGTCGTGGCGCCCAGGCGTCTCGTGATGCGGGAGTTCGACCTCGACCCCGCAGAACCCGCATCCGCGACAGACCAGTTGGTGGGGCGGATGTTCCTGCTGCTCGGTCGCGGACCGGTCGCGGAGGCGCTGACCGCACGGCTGACCGCGCACGGCGCCCACGCCCTGACCGCCGGGGAGCCGCCCGCCGGAGCGGAGTTCGACGGTCTCATCCACCTGGTCGCCCCGGACTCCCCACCCGTACTGCCGGACGCCTACCCCGCCTACCGGCGGGTGCTGGCCGGCCACCCGCGCTGGGTCCTGGCCGCGGGTGCCTCGGCGGGGCTGCGCGGCTTCTTCCGCTCCCTCGCGCGCGAGTACCCCGACACCGTGGCCCGGGTCGTCGAGCACGCCCCCGGCACCCCGCCCGAGGACCTCGCCGCCGATCTCGTCGCCGAACTCACGGCCCCCGACCGGGAACCGGTGGTGCTGCGCTCGCCGGGGGCCCGGCGCGGACTGCGCATGACCGAGGAGGGCCTCGGCCTGCTCGGGAGCACCGGCGCGGGCCCGGCCGGGGACGGTGCCGCCGAGGCCGCCGCGCTCGGTCTCGACAGCACGTCGGTCGTCCTGCTGGTGGGCGGCGCCCGGGGCATCACCGCGCGGTTCGCCGCGACGCTGGCCGCCGCGAGCCGCTGCCGGATCGAGCTGTTCGGCCGCACCGCCCTGACCGACGGCGAGGAGGACCCCGCCGTCGCCGCCGCGCACGGCGCGGGGGAACTGCGGTCCGCGCTCATCGCGGGCGGTCTGCGCGTCCCCGCCGAGATCGAGCGGGCGATCGGCCGGATCCAGGCGGAACGCGAGGTCCGCAGCACGCTGCGCGGGCTCACCGCGCTCGGCTCCGAGGTCCGCTACCGCGCGGTGGACGCCCTGGACGGCGACGCCGTGCGCCGGGCGGTGAAGGAGATCCACGCCGAGCACGGCCGACTCGACGGTGTCGTGTACGCGGCCGGCGTGATCGAGGACAAGCTGATCGCGGAGAAGAGCCCGGCGTCCTACGACCGGGTGTTCCGTACCAAGGTCGACGGCGCGCGCGAACTGCTCGACGCGGTGGGCGAGTTGCCAGACGGACCGCGCTTCGCCGTGCTGTTCGGCAGCATCGCCGCGACCCTCGGCAACCGCGGCCAGAGCGACTACGCCGCCGCCAACGACGCCCTGGAGTCCCTCGGCGCCCGCTGGGCGGCGTCCGGCACGGGCCGCCGGGGCCTCACCGTCCACTGGGGCCCCTGGGCGCCGACGGGCGACGGCAACCACGGGATGGTCACCCCCGAGCTGATGCGGCACTACGCGGGGCGGGGCATCCAGCTCATCGACCCCGAGGAGGGCACGGGCAGCCTGCTGCGCGAGCTGGCGTGGGGGCCCGCGGCCGACACCGCCGTCGTCTACACCGCCTCGGGCTGGTGACCGGCGTGACGAACACGCGCGCCGAACCCGTCGCGATCGTCGGCATGGCGGTGCTCTTCCCGGGCGCCCCCGACCTCGCCGCGTACTGGCGCAACCTGGTCTCCGGCGTCGACGCGATCACCGACGTGCCCCCGGGCCGCTGGGACACCGACGAGTACTACGCACCCGGCGCGGAACCCCGCGCGGACCGCGTCTACTGCCGGCGCGGCGGCTTCGTCGACGAACTGGCCGAGCTGGACGTCACCGAGTTCGGGATCATGCCGGCGGCGGTGCCCGCCACCGAGCCCGACCAGCTCATCGCGCTGCGGGTGGCCGCGCAGGCCCTCGCCGACGCGGGCGGCGCGGACCGGCTGCCCGCGGACCGGCACCGGGTCGGCGTGGTGCTCGGCCGCGGTGGCTATCTCACCCCCGGCCTGGTCCGGCTCGACCAGCGGGTCCGGACCGCGAGCCAGCTGGTACGGACCCTGGGCGAGCTGCTGCCCGACCTCGACGCGGCCCAACTGGAGTCGGTGCGGCAGGCGTTCACCGACCGGCTCGGTCCGGAGGCACCGGAGTCGTCGATCGGTCTCGTGCCCAATCTCGCCGCGTCCCGGCTGGCGGGCCGGCTCGATCTGCGCGGCCCCGCCTACACCGTGGACGCGGCGTGCGCCTCCTCGCTCATCGCCGTCGACCACGCGGTGCGCGAACTCGGCAGCGGGCGCTGCGACGTGATGCTGGCCGGCGGGGTGCACCACTGCCACGACATCACCTTCTGGAGCGTGTTCAGCCAGCTCGGCGCGCTCTCCCCGAGCGAGCGCATCCGGCCCTTCCACAAGGACGCGGACGGGGTGCTGATCGGGGAGGGCACCGGGGTGGTCGTCCTCAAGCGGCTCGCCGACGCCGAGCGCGACGGCGACCGGGTCTACGCGGTGATCACCGGCACCGGCGTGGCCTCCGACGGACGGACCACCAGTCTGATGGCGCCCGACTCGGGCGGCCAGGTCCGCGCGGTCCGCCAGGCCTGGGAGGCCGCCGGGCTCGACCCGGCGGCACCCGGCTCGATCGGTCTCCTGGAGGCGCACGGCACCGCCACCCCGGCTTAAGCGACGGCACCGAACTCGCCACCCTCGCCGAGGTGTTCGGCCCGCCCCCGGGCGAGCGGGCCGACCGGGGACCGGCCGGAGAGCCGGCCGTCCCGGGGGCGGGCGGCGAGGGGCGTTCCCTGCCGGGCCCCCGGCCGGGGGCCCCGAAGGGGCTCCCCACGGGACTTCCGCAGCTTCCCCCGACGGCCCCCTCGACCGCCCCGCCGGCGGCTCGTCCGCGGGGCCGTCCGCCGTCATCGGCTCGGTGAAGTCGATGATCGGGCACACCATGCCCGCCGCGGGGATCGCCGGGCTGATCAAGGCCGCACTCGCCGTCCACCACGGGGTGCTGCCGCCGACCCTGCACTGCGACGAACCGCATCCGGCCCTGGCCCGCACCCGGTTCGCCCCCATCGGCGCCGCCCGCCCCTGGCACACCGACGAGCGGCAACCGGTACGCCGGGCCGCCGTCAACGCCTTCGGCTTCGGCGGCATCAACGCGCACGTGGTGCTCGAACAGGCGGCGCCCCGAAAACCGGTCACGGCCTGCGAGGTCCGCGAGCCGGAACGGGTGCTGCGGCTGACCGCCCGGACACCCGCGGCGATGGCCGCGCTCCTCGACCGCTCCGACTCCGCGCTGCTCGCCAGGGGCCTCGACGAACGGACCACCGCGCCCGCCGCCGATCCGGTGCGTCTCGCCGTGGTCGGGCCCACCGCGAAACGACTGGCGCTGGCCCGCAAGGCGGTCGCCAAGGGAAAGGGCTGGCGGGGCCGCAACGACGTGTGGTTCGTGCCGAGGCCGCTGCTCGGGCCGGGCGGCGGCGGGCTCGCGTTCGTCTTCCCCGGTCTGGAGGCCGAGTTCGCGCCCAACTCCGGTGACGTGGCAGCCCACTTCGGGCTCGCGTGGTCCACGTCCGTCACCGACGCGACCGTGGGGCACGTGGGCCGGCAGGGCACCGGTGTCTTCGAGCTCGGGCGGCTCCTGGACGCGGCGCTGCGCCGGCTCGGCGTGGTACCGGACGCCCTCGCCGGGCACAGCCTCGGCGAGTGGACGGCGATGGCCGTCGCCGGGATCCATCCGCCCGACGAGGTCGACGCCTTCCTCGCCGACTTCGACCCGGACGCGCTGAGCGTGCCCGGACTGGCGTTCGCCGCGATCGGCGCCCCCGCCGGTCAGGTGCTGGCGGAACTGGCCGGCCGTACGGACGTGGTCCTCTCGCACGACAACGCCCCCAACCAGTCGATGATCTGCGGCCCCGAGCCCGCCGTCGCCGCACTCGTCGGCGTGTTCCGCTCGCGGGCGGTGGTCTCGCGGATCCTGCCGTTCCGCTCCGGGTTCCACACCCCGATGCTGGAGCCCTACCTCGGCCCGATCAGAAAGGCGTCCGAGGCCTACACCCTGCGCCCGGCCACGCTGCCGCTGTGGTCGGCGACGACGGTCGCCCCGTACCCGGACGAACCGGCCTCGATCCGTGAGCTGTTCGTCCGCCACCTGCTGGAGCCGGTCCGCTTCCGGCCGTTGGTGGACGCCATGTACGCGGCGGGCTTCCGCGCCTTCGTCCAGCTCGGCGCCGGGCAGCTCGGCTCCCTCATCGGCGACACCCTGCACGGCCGTGACCACCTGGTGGTCCCCGCGCACTCCCCGCACCGCTCGGGCCTGCCCCAACTGCACCGTGTGGCCAGCGCGTTGTGGGCCGAAGGGGCGGGCCCGGACCTCGCCCCGCTGCTCGGCGGCCCGCCGAAGAGCGCCCCCGCCACCGCCCGCTCCGGTCGCCGGGCGGCCCGGCCGGTCCGGCTCGACCTCGGCGGTGCGAACGTCTCCCTGGACGCGGCGACCCGCGACCGGCTGGCCGCCGAACTGGCCCCGCACCGCACCCCGGCCGCGGCGCCCGCGCACCTCGGTGTCCTGAACGGACAGGGGCCGCTCGGGGCCGAGTTGTCGGCGCTGCTGCGGGACACGACGGCGTTCGCCTCGGACGTGGTGGCGGCGGGCCGCACGGCACGCCGCGGGTCCTCGCCCGCCGCCCGGGACACCGGCGCACCGGCCCCTCGCACGACCGCCCCGCTCCCGGGGCCCCGGCCGCTCGAAGCGACCCTGCGCGTCTCCGTCGACACCATGCCGTACCTCCTCGACCACTGCTTCTTCAGACAGCCCGCCCAGGCCGACCCCGCCGACAGATGGCCGGTGGTCCCCGGCACCACCGTGATCGCCCACCTCATGGAGCACGCCGAGCGGGCCGCCCCCGGCCGCCGTGCCGTCGCCGTCCGAGACGTACGGCTGCACCAGTGGGTCACGGCCGTCCCGGCGGTCGACATCCCCGTACGGATCGTGCCCGAGGGCCCGGACCGGGTGACCGCCTCGCTCGGCCCCTACGCCCAGGCCGGCGTCGAACTCGCCTCGGAATACGGGACGTTCCCTCCCGCCCGGCCCTGGACCTTTCCCGCGGCCGAGGAGGAGAGTCCCGAACTCACCGCCGCGGAGCTCTACACGCGCCGCTGGATGTTCCACGGTCCCCTCTTCCAGGGTCTGAGCGAACTGACCGCGGTCGGCGACCGGCACGTACGCGGAGTGCTCGTCACACCGCCCGCGCCCGGTGCCCTGCTGGACAACGTGGGACAGCTCCTCGGCTACTGGATCATGTCCCGGCTGCCGGTGCGCACCACGGTGTTCCCGGTGGGCATGAAGGAGATCCGCTTCCACGGCCCGCATCCCGCACCCGGCGAACGGCTGGAGTGCCTGATCCGGATCACGTCCGTCACCGACAGCGCCCTCGAAGCCGATATGCAACTGGTCCGTCAAGGCAGGGTGTGGGCCGAGTTCAGCGGCTGGCAGGACCGCCGTTTCGACAGCAACCCGTGGATCCGCGCGGTCGACCGGGAGCCCGAGCGGTACACGCTGTCGCGGATGCAGCCCGGCGGCTGGGCCCTGCTCCACGAGGAGTGGCCCGACCTGGCCACCCGCGAGCTGATCATGCGGAACATCCTGGCGGGCGAGGAACGCGAGCAGTACGCGGCGCACGCACCGCGCGGCCGCCGGCAGTGGCTGCTCGGCAGGATCGCCGTCAAGGACGCCGTGCGTCACCTGCTGTGGGACCGTGGCACCGGCCCCGTCTACCCCGCCGAGATAAGGGTGGGCAACGAGCCGACCGGCCGCCCCCGCGTGACCGGCGGCTACGGCAGGACACTGCCGGCGCTGCACGTCTCGATCGCCCACCGGGGGACGACCGCCGTGGCGATGGCCAGGACGGACGGGCCCTGCGGGATCGACATCGAGGAAGTGACCGACCGCCCCGCCGCCACCCTCGCCGTCGCCCTCACCACCCGCGAGCGCGAACTGCTCGGGGCACTCGTCCAGCAGACCCCGGCCCGCCCCGGACACGAGAACGAGGACAGGACCGAGCGCGAGCCCGGGGTCGACGCCGGGGCCGAGCGGCTCTGGTTCACCCGCTTCTGGGCCGCCAAGGAGGCCGTCGCGAAGGCACGCGGCACCGGACTGGGCGGCGAGCCCAAACGGTTCGAGGTCACCGCGGCGGACGCCACCCTTCTGACCGTCCGCGCCGCGGGCGAGGACCACCGCGTGCGGTACCGCGCGCTGACCGCCCCCCAGCCGTCCGCGGGTCCCGGCACGGAGTACGTCGTGGCCTGGACGGCCGTCAACGACCAGGAGAGCGAAGATGACCACTGAACTCGAAGGCCCCCGCGCGGACACACGGCCGGCACGGAGCCCGTCGCCGGACACGGCGACCGTCCTCGCGGACATCACGGCCATCCTGCGCGTCGTGCTGGAGGAGTACGGGCTCGACGACTTCGAGATCACCATGGAGACGTCCTTCCACGACGACCTGGAACTGGAGAGCATCGACCTCGTCACCCTCTCCGCCCAACTGCGCGAGTTCTACGGCGAGCGCGTCAACTTCGCCGCCTTCGTCGCCGACCGCGGGCTGGAGGAGATCATCGAGCTGACCGTCGGCGATCTCGTCGGCCATGTGGTGGACACGCTCGCCGTCGTGGAGGTGCGCTGACCGTGGCGACGCTCCGGGTGAACGGCATCGACGTCCACGTCCAGCGGCTGGGGCACGACCCCGACGTCCCGCGTCCGGTCGTGGTGCTCATCCACGGCCTGCTCATCGACAGCCTCGCCAGCTACTACTTCAGCCTCGCGCCGCGGCTCGCCGAGGAGGGCATGGACGTCGTCATGTACGACCTGCGCGGGCACGGCAGGACGTCCCGGCCGCCGACCGGCTACCGGATGGAGGACTTCGTCCGCGACCTCGACGAACTGCTGGACGCGCTGGCGGTCGAGGGGCCGGTACGGCTGGTCGGCAACTCCTTCGGCGGCGCCGTCGCCTACGCCATGGCCGCCGCGCACCCCGGACGGGTCGCCGGTGTCGTCGCGATCGAGGCCGAGCCTCCGGCCCGCGCCTGGGCGGAGAACATGTACGAGGGACTCGTCGGGGAGCAGGGCGGCCAGGTCGTCCAGGAGGTCACCGAGTGGTTGCGGGAGAACCCGGGCGAGCGCAACGCCCGGCCGTTCCGGGCGGCGGGCAGGGTACTCGACGAGACCGCGCTCGCCCGGGAGATCCCGCTGAGCGGTCTCCTCGACGAGGACCTGTCCGCGATCCGCTGCCCGGTCCTCGCCGTCTTCGGCGGCGCGTCCAAGCTCAGCGCGCAGACCGGCATGCTGGAGGCCTCGCTCGCCGACTGCCGTACGGTCGTGCTGCCCGACCGCGGCCACTCGGTGCTCGTGGAGGCCACCGAGGAGACGTACGTCCTCGTACGTGACTGGCTGCTGCGCCCGGAGGCGCACGCGCTGCGGGAGGCCCGCTAGATGGGCAGGTTCCTGTTCGTGGTGCCGCCGCTGGTCGGGCACGTGAACCCGGCCGTCGGCACCGCGGCGGCGCTCGCGGCCCGCGGCCACGACGTCGCCTGGGCGGGCCATCCGGACCTGGTCCGGAGCCTCGCGGGGTCCGACGCCGTCGTCCACCCGTGCGCGCTCCCCGGCGACGTGCCGCCCCGGCCCGCCGACCTGAAGGGACCGGCCGCCTTCCGTTTCCTCTGGGAGAGCTTCCTCGTCCCGCTGGCCGATGCCATGGCCCCCGGGGTGCGTACGGCGATCGGGGCGTACGACCCGGACGTCGTCGTCTGCGACCAGCAGGCGGTGGCGGGCGCGCTGGTCGCCGAGTCGCTCGGGCGGACCTGGGTGACGTCGGCCACCACCTCCGCCGAACTGGTCGACCCGCTGGCCGCCATGCCCAAGGTGGCCGCCTGGGTCGACGAGTTGCTCGCGGGGCTGCGCGGCAGGGTCGGCGGCGACGCGGGCGGGGCGGATCCGCGGTTCTCACCGCACGGTGTGCTCGCGTACACCACCCGCGCGCTGCTCGGTCCGGCCGAACTCCCCGAGCAGGTCCGGCTGGTGGGCCCCTCCGTCACCGCCCGGCCGGCCGGCGGCGACGACTTCCCCTGGGAATGGCTGGACGACTCGGCGCTGCCCACCGTCCTGGTCAGTCTCGGCACCGCCAACAACGACGCCGGCGCCCGCTTCCTGAACGCGGCCGCACAGGCGCTGGGCGCGATGGCCGACCGGGTGCGGGCCGTCCTCGTCGATCCCGGCGGGCTCGTCGGGGGTCGGCTCCCCGAACACCTCCTCGTACGCCCGCACGTCCCTCAACTCGCCCTGCTGGAAAGGCTCGACGCCGTCGTCTGTCACGCCGGGCACAACACCGTGTGCGAGGCGCTGTGGCACGGCGTCCCGCTGGTCGTGGCGCCGATCCGGGACGACCAGCCGATCGTGGCCGGCCAGGTCGTGGACGCGGGTGCCGGGGTGCGGCTGCGGTTCGGCCGCGCGGACGCCGCGAGGATCGGCGCCGCCGTCGACGCCGTGCTCGATCCGGCGCGGGGCCACCGCAAGGCCGCCGAGGCCGTCGGGGAGTCCTTCCGGGCGGCGGGCGGCAGCGCATCCGCCGCCGACCACCTCGAAGCGGTGGCCGCCGGTTCCGCCGGGGCTGCCGGTTCCGCCGGTTCCGCCGGGGCTGCCGGAGCCACCGGGACCACGGAGACCGCCGCAAGCATCGGCGGCGACGACAGCCACGACTGCCACGACGGTGAGGTGCGCGTCTCGTGACCGCCGAGAACCGGCCCGCCACTCCCCCGGGCTCGCTGTCCGCCCTCGTCCGCTACGCGGGACCGCACTGGCGCGTGCTGCTGTTCTCCCTGTTCCTCACCCTGCTGGCCGGCGTGTCGGGGCTGGCGCAGCCGAAGTTCGCGCAGACGATCCTGGACCGGCTGGACGACGGCGGCGACGTCGCCGCGCCGGTCGCGCTGCTCGCCGCCCTCCTGGTCGCGGGCGCCCTGCTCACCGGCCTCAACGCCTGGCTCCAGCAGCGCACTTCGGAGCGGGTGGTCCGGCAGGTGCGGCGCGGTCTCGTGCACCGGCTGATCCGGCTGCGGGTCTCCGAGCTGGACCGGCGGGCGCCGGGCGACCTCATCGCCCGCGTCACCTCCGACAGCACCCTGCTCAAGAGCGCCGCCACCGAGGGCCTGATCATGACGGTCAACGGCGTACTGACCTTCGCCGGGGCGCTGTTCATGATGGCGACGCTCGATGTGCGCCTGCTCGGTGTGACCCTGCTGGTACTGACCCTGGTCGCGGTCGTGATCACCGTCGTACTGCCCCGGATCAAGGCCGCCGTGGCCCGCTCCCAGGCGTCCGTCGGCGCGGTCGGGGCCGTCCTCGACCGTACCCTCGGCGCGGCCCGCACGGTCAAGGCGAACGGCGCCGAGGGCCGCGAGACGCGCGCCGCCGAGGACGCGGTCGAGGAGACGTACGCGGCCGGGCTGGCCGGCGCCCGCTACGGCGCCCTCGTCGCCATGGTCGGCGGCGCCGCCATCCAGACGGCGTTCCTGGTCGTCCTGGGCGTGGGCGGCACCTTCGTCGCGAACGGCACGATGTCGGTCTCCGAACTGATCGCCTTCCTGCTGTACGTGTTCTTCCTGGCGAGCCCGGTCTCGCAACTGGTCGGCGGGGCCGCCCAGCTCCAGCAGGGACTGGGCGCGGTGGGCAGGATCCAGGAGGCGTACGGGCTGCCGGCCGAGGACGACATCGAGGCGCCGCCCGGCTCCGTCCCCGACCACGCCGTCGCGCCCGCCGTCGAACTGAGCGGCGTCGAGTTCGCCTACCCGGGCCGCGCGCCCGCCCTGCGCGGTGTCGGCTTCACCGTCCCCGCCGGCACCCGGACCGCGCTCGTCGGTCTGTCGGGCGCCGGCAAGACCACTCTCTTCTCGCTCCTCCAGCGCTTCTACGAACCGACCGCGGGCACCATCAGGATCGGCGGCGAGGACATCTCCACGCTGGCGCGCGCGGAGGTGCGGCGCCGGATCGCGTACGTCGAGCAGGACTCCCCCGTGCTGGCCGGCACGCTCCGCGAGAACCTGGTGTACGCGGCGCCCTCGGCGACCCCGCGGCAGCTGGCGGAGGTGCTGGCCCTGACCCGTCTCGACGCTCTGGTCGCGCGCCTGCCCCAGGGTCTGGAGACGCCGGTCGGCCCGCGCGGGGTGACCCTGTCGGGCGGTGAGCGCCAGCGTCTCGCCATCGCCCGTGCCCTGCTGCGCCGTCCTCAGGTGCTGCTGCTCGACGAGGCGACGGCCCAGCTCGACGCCCGCAACGAACAGGCCCTGGGCGAGCTCGTCGCGCGCGCCGCGGGCCGGTGCACGGTGCTGCTGATCGCCCACCGGCTGTCCACGGTCACCGACGCGGACCAGATCGTGGTCCTGGAACACGGCGAGGTCCGCGCCGTGGGGACTCACGACTCGCTGGTCGACGACGACACGCTCTACCGCGAACTGGCCGCCACCCAGCTGCTCGCGGCCGAGCCCCCGGCGCGTCCGCCGGCCGGTCCGGTCGGCGCGGCGTCAGCCGGTACGTAGGCCGGCACATCGGCGGCGAGCGCCCCGCGACGAGTACACCCACCCCGCTATAAACGGGGTGTATACACCCTCTATATAGTCGCGGCATGCCTTTTCTGACCAGGAAGACGAAGAGATCGCGCCCCGGGTTCCGTTCGGCGGCCGCCTTTGTGACAGCCGCCGCACTCGCCCTGCCGCTGGCGGGGTGCACCACCGTCCACACCACGGCCCCGGCGGCCGCCCGCGCGCAGACCGTGTCCGACGGCAAGGCGGCCGGACGGTTCGGGACCGTGGACTGCCGCGAGGCCAAGTGCATCGCGCTGACCTTCGACGCCGGGCCGAGCGAGCACTCGGCCAAGCTGCTGGACATCCTCAAGGAGAAGAAGGTCCCGGCCACCTTCTTCCTCCTCGGAAAGCGGCACATCGAGAAGTATCCGGAGCTGGTCCGGCGGATGGCGGCCGAGGGGCACGAGGTCGCCAGCCACACCTGGGACCACAAGATCCTGACCCGGATCGAGCCCGACGAGATACGCGCGGAGCTGGAACGGCCGAACGACGCGATAGAGAAGCTCACCGGGCGCCGGCCCACGCTCATGCGGCCGCCGCAGGGGCGGACCGACGACACCGTGCAGAAGATCTGCCGGGAGATGGGCCTCTCCGAGGTGCTGTGGAGCGTGACCGCCAAGGACTACAAGACGTACGACCCCAAGGTCATACAGGAGCGCGTCCTGAAGCAGTCGAGCCGGGACGGGATCATCCTGCTGCACGACCTCTACCCGGGCACCGTGCCCGCGGTGCCCGGGATCATCGACGCGCTCAAGGAGCGGGGGTACGTGTTCGTGACCGTGCCCCAGCTGCTGGCGCCCGGGAAGCCGAAGCCCGGCACGGTCTACCGGCCCTGACGCAATCCCGGTTCGGCCCGTACCGAACGGGACGGGAACCGGAGCGGCGGTCAGAAGACGACGGTCCATCCCTCGCGCCCGGCCTGCTGGGCCGTGTACGAGACACCGTGGACCTTGAGGCCCTGCGCGTCGAGCAGGGTGATCCGGCCGCCCTGGTTGCCCAGCTGGACGCCGTCCGTGAGCGGGACCACCAGACACGCGCCGGGGGCGAGCGAGCCGGGTGGCACCGCGCAGCCGTGGTCGAGCCGGTCGGCGAGGCGCCAGCCGGTGAGGTCCAGCGGATCGGCCGAGGCGTTGAGGAGCGTGACGGTCTCGGACTCGGGGGCCGGGCCCCGCGGGTTGACCAGGGCCGCCAGGATGCGCGCCGGCCGGCCGTCCGGATCGGGGCGGGAGCCGTCCACGGGGAGGGTGTGCCCGGTGATGTCGTCGGTGTGCCAGGCCTGGCTCTGGAAGGCGAGGAAGATGCCGACCCACCGGGACCGTGCCGGGAAGTGGAGGAGCAGGCCACCGTCCTGCCAGACACCGTCGTCGCCCTGGAAGCGCCCGCTGTTGCCCTGGTTCATATGGATGTCGTGGACGCCGTTCCCGGGCAGGAAGCCGAAGACCTTGTCGCGGACGGCGGGCTCGGGCCCGAAGCGCTCGCCGAACACGTACGTCCGGGCGGCCGGATCGGCCACCGCGCGCTGGACGTAGTGGTCGAGCAGATCGGCCAGGTCGTTGTCGGGGCCCTGCGCGTCCGGGGGCAGCGAACGCATCGCCGCCGGGTCGAAGAGGTTGCCGCGCACGAAGTCCAGGTTCGGGCCGCCCGGCCCCGGCGGCAGTGTGTTCCAGCCGGACGCCAGGCCCTCCAGGTGTGCCGTGAGGGGGTGCTGGAGGTCGTCGGCGACCAGGTAGAGCAGCTCGGAGGGCTCCTCCTGGGACCGTACGTTGACCGCTGCCCGGTAGTGCGTCCCCTGATCGTCCGTCAGGTGGATCTGGTAGTGCGGGGTGTCGGTGGAGCCCTCACGCCGGACGTCGACCGCCCGGGTGATCAGTACGCCGTAGGCCTTCAGTGGCATGTCGGTCAACTCCCCCTGCAGGCGGTGCGGTTGGCCGTGCTATGGGGGAATGGTAGGACCGTGGCGTGCCCTTTCGTCCGGCTGCGCGAGAATTCGTCCGGCGTTCGGCCGCCTACGATCGCCCCGTGGTCCTCTTCCTGCTGGAACGCGTGTCCCCGACTCCGCCCGCCGAGACCTGGCGGCGCCTCACCGAGTGGCCCCGGCACGCGGACGTCGTGCCGATGACCCGGGTCACCGTGGTCACCCCGCCGCCGACGCGCGAGGGCACGGTGTTCGTCGCCCGGTCGGGGGTGTGGCCGGTGGCGTTCGACGACCCGATGGAGGTCGTGACGTGGCAGCCGCCCCGGGAAGAGGACGTGGGCCGGTGCCGGCTGGTCAAGCACGGCACGTTCGTCACGGGCTGGGCCGAGATCGAGGTGCGTCCGGCGGCGGACGGGGGCTCGCGGGTGCTGTGGCGGGAGGATCTGCGGGTGCGAGGGCTGCCCGGGATCTGCGACCGGCCGCTGGCATGGGCGGGCCGGTGGATGTTCGGGCGGGCGGTGGACGGGCTGTTGCGCGAGCCCGTCCCGCGGCGGCCCCCGGGGCCGGCGTCGCCGTGACCGCCGCCTCCGTGACCGCCCTCTCCGTGGCCGCCGTCGCCGGGACCGCCCGCGTCACCGGCCCGGTCAGGCGACCGACCCGATCCGGCGGCCCGGAACGGGCGTCGCGTCGTGGTGGATCGGCGTGTGCGCCCCGGTGAGGGAGACACCGCTGCCGCCGCGCCGGCCGGCCACGATCTCCGAGGCGATGGACAGGGCCGTCTCCTCGGGGGTGCGGGCGCCCAGGTCGAGGCCGATGGGAGACCGGAGGCGGGCGAGCTCCAGCTCCGTGACGCCGACCTCGCGCAGCCGCTGGTTGCGGTCCAGATGCGTCCGCCGGGACCCCATCGCGCCGACGTACGCGACCGGCAGGCGCAGCGCGAGCCGGAGCAGGGGTACGTCGAACTTGGCGTCGTGGGTGAGGACGCACAGGACGGTCCGCGCGTCGACCTGGGCGCGCTCCAGGTAGCGGTGCGGCCATTCCACGACGATCTCGTCGGCGTCGGGGAAGCGGCCGGCGGTCGCGAAGACCGGGCGGGCGTCGCAGACCGTCACGTGGTAGCCGAGGAACTTGCCGATGCGGACCAGTGCCGACGCGAAGTCGATCGCGCCGAAGACGATCATGCGGGGCGGTGGTACCGAGGACTCCACCAGAACCGTGAGCGGTGCTCCGCAACGAGAGCCCTGCTCACCGATCTCCAGGGTCCCGGTGCGGCCCGCGTCCAGGAAGGCCCCCGCCTCGCCGACCACGGTCCGGTCGAGTTCCGGGTGGGCGCCGAGACCGCCCTCGTACGAGCCGTCGGGGCGGACGAGCAGCGCGCGCCCCACCAGTTCCGCGGGACCGCTGACGATGCGCGCGAGGGCCGCGGCTTCTCCCTTCACGGCGGCGTCCAGGGCGGCTGCCACCACCTCCCGGGCCCGGCCGCCCGCCCGTACCGGGGTGACGAGGATGTCGATCACGCCGCCGCACGTCAGACCGACGGCGAAGGCGTCCTCGTCGCTGTAGCCGAAGCGCTCCAGGACGCTCTCCCCGTCCTCGAGCGCCTGCCGGCACAGTTCGTAGACCGCGCCCTCCACACAGCCGCCGGACACCGAGCCGATCGCCGTGCCGTCGGTGTCGACGGCGAGCGCCGCGCCGGGCTGACGGGGTGCGCTGCCGCCGACGGCCACCACGGTGGCGACGGCGAAGTCGCGTCCCTGCCCGGCCCACCGGTACAGCTCCTCGGCGATGTCCAGCATGTCTCGGTCTCCTTCGGCAGCGGTTGCGGGGAGGGCCTCACGGCGGGCGGGCGGCGGGCGGGCGGCGGGCGCCTGGTGGACGCCTAGTGGACGCCCATCCAGCTCTCGATGGGGTGGAGGGCGTAGAAGACGAGGAAGATCACCGTCAGGCCCCACATGAACGCCCCGATCTCCCGGACCTTGCCCTGGGCGACCTTGATGGCGACGTACGAGAGGACTCCGGCCGCGACGCCCGCGGTGATGGAGTAGGTGAACGGCATGATCACGACGGTGAGGAAGACCGGGATCGCCGTGGCACGGTCGGCCCAGTCGACGTGCCGGGCGTTCATCATCATCATGGCGCCGATGACGACCAGGGCCGCCGCCGCGACCTCGCCGGGGACGATCGCCGTCAGCGGGGTGAAGAAGAGGCAGGCGGCGAAGAACAGGCCGGTGACGACGGAGGAGAGGCCGGTGCGGGCACCCTCGCCGACCCCCGTCGCGGACTCGACGAACACCGTCTGGCCGGAGGCGCCGGCGACCCCGCCGACCGCTCCGCCCGCGCCGTCGATGAACAGCGCCTTGGACAGGCCCGGCATCCGGCCCTGCGCGTCGGCCAGTCCGGCCTCCGTGCCGACGCCGATGATGGTGGCCATCGCGTCGAAGAACCCGGCGAGGACGAGGGTGAAGACGATCATGCCGACCGTCATCGCGCCCACGTCGCCCCAGCCGCCGAACTCGACCTCGCCGAAGAGCGAGAAGTCCGGCATTGAGACGGCGCTGCCGTGCAGTTCGGGGGCGCCGCTCGCCCACTGCCCGGGAGCGATGACGCCGAGGGTGTTGAGGACCACGGCCAGCACGGTGCCGCCGACGATGCCGATCAGGATCGCGCCGGGGACGCCGCGCGCCTGGAGCATGAAGATGGCGAGCAGGGTCACCGCGAAGAGCAGCACCGGCCAGCCGGCGAGTTCACCGGTCGCCCCGAGGGTGACGGGGGTGGCCTTGCCCTGGTGCACGAAGCCGGCCTTGTAGAAGCCGATCAGCGCGACGAACAGGCCGATGCCCATGGTGATGGCGTGCTTCAGCGCCAGCGGTATCGCGTTCATGATCATCTCACGCAGGCCGGTGACGACGAGCAGCATGATGACCACGCCGTACATCACGCACATGCCCATGGCCTGCGGCCAGGTCATCTGCGGGGCGACCTGGGAGGAGAGCACTCCGGAGACGGAGAGTCCGGCCGCGAGGGCGAGCGGCACCTTGCCGACGAAGCCCATCAGGAGCGTGCTGAAGGCCGCGGCGAACGCGGTCGCGGTGATCAGCGCCTGCTGGCCGAGCGTGTTCCCGGCCGCGTCCTTGCCGGACAGGATCAGGGGGTTGAGGAGGAGGATGTACGCCATCGCCATGAAGGTGGTGACCCCGCCGCGCACCTCGCGCGCGACGGTCGATCCCCGCAGGGTGATGTGGAAGTAACGGTCGAGCCAGGACCGTCCGGCCGGGACGCGGGTACCCGCACCCGCGTCGTCGGTGACGGTCCTGGGCTCCACTGACTGGTGGGTCATGGTGCCAACTCCCAAGGTTCACAGGGGCACCCGCATCAGCCGCCGGTGGCGACTGAGGTCAACCGCCGTTGCGGCTGCGGGATTTGGGAAGGTGCACGACCCGGGGGACGGCCCGAGACGAACGGAGGGATGGCGGGAGGGAACAAGTCCCGCCCGGCCCTCGGGGGTTACTTGCCGGTGAGGTGCTCGGGCCGTACCGGCGTCCGGTTGAGCTCCAGCCCCGTCGCGTTCCGGATCGCCGCGAGGACGGCCGGGGTCGACGACAGGGTGGGGGCCTCGCCGATGCCACGGAGCCCGTACGGGGCGTGGTCGTCGGCGAGTTCGAGCACGTCGACCGGGATGGTCGGCGTGTCGAGGATCGTGGGGATCAGGTAGTCCGTGAAGGAGGGGTTGCGCACCTTCGCGGTGACGGGGTCGACGATGATCTCCTCCATCACCGCGATGCCGAGGCCCTGGGTGGTGCCGCCCTGGATCTGGCCGACCACCGACAGCGGGTTGAGCGCCTTGCCGACGTCCTGGGCGCAGGCCAGTTCGATGACCTTGACCAGGCCGAGTTCGGTGTCGACCTCGACGACGGCGCGGTGCGCGGCGAACGAGTACTGGACGTGGCCGAAGCCCTGCCCGGTGCGCAGGTCGAAGGGTTCCGTAGGACGGTGCCGCCACTCGGCCTCGACCTCGACGGCCTCGTCCTCCAGCACGTCCGCCAGATCGGCGAGCACCTCGCCCGCGTCGGTGACGACCTTGCCGCCCTCCAGCAGCAGTTCCGCCGTCGCCCACGCGGGGTGGTACGTGCCGAACTTGCGGCGGCCCCTCTCCAGGACCTTCTCGCGCACCAGCTCGCAGGAGTTCCTGACGGCGCCGCCGGTGACGTACGTCTGACGCGACGCGGACGTCGAACCGGCGCTGCCCACCTGGGTGTCGGCGGGGTGGATGGTCACCTGCGCGACGCCGAGCTCGGTGCGGGCGATCTGCGCGTGCACGGTGACGCCGCCCTGGCCGACCTCCGCCATCGCGGTGTGCACGGTCGCGACCGGCTCGCCGCCCACCACCTCCATGCGGACCCTGGCGGTCGAGTAGTCGTCGAAGCCCTCGGAGAAGCCGACGTTCTTGATGCCGACGGCGTAGCCGACACCGCGCACGACGCCCTCGCCGTGCGTGGTGTTGGACAGGCCGCCCGGCAGCTGCCGTACGTCGGCCCCCTCGGAGCTCTCCCACTGGCGCTCCGGCGGCAGCGGCATCGCCTTGACGCGGCGCAGCAGTTCGGCGACCGGGGCCGGCGAGTCGACGGGCTGTCCGGTCGGCAGCAGGGTGCCCTGCTCCATCGCGTTGAGCTGCCGGAAGGCAACCCGGTCCATACCGACGGCGTCCGCGAGCCTGTCCATCTGGGCCTCGTACGCGAAGCACGCCTGGACCGCGCCGAAGCCGCGCATCGCCCCGCAGGGCGGGTTGTTGGTGTAGAGCGCGATGGCCTCGATGTCGACGTCCTCGACGACGTACGGGCCGACGCTCAGTGAGGAGGCGTTGCCGACGACCGCCGGGGAGGCGGACGCGTAGGCGCCGCCGTCCAGCACGATACGGGCCTTCATGTGGGTGAGCTTGCCGTCCTTGGTCGCCCCGTGCTCGTAGTACAGCTTCGCGGGGTGGCGGTGGACGTGTCCGAAGAAGGACTCGAAGCGGTTGTAGACGATCTTGACGGGCTTGCCGGTGCGCAGCGCCAGCAGGCAGGCGTGGATCTGCATCGACAGGTCCTCGCGGCCGCCGAAGGCGCCGCCGACGCCGGAGAGCGTCATCCGGACCTTGTCCTCGGGCAGGCCGAGGACGGGGGCGATCTGCTTGAGGTCCGAGTGCAGCCACTGGGTGGCGATGTACAGCTCGACGCCACCGTCCTCGCAGGGCACGGCGAGACCGGACTCGGGGCCGAGGAAGGCCTGGTCCTGCATGCCGAAGGTGTATTCGCCCTTGACGACGAAGTCGGCCTTCTTCGCGGCCTCTTCGACGTTGCCGCGGACGATCGGCTGGCGGTGCACGATGTTCGGGTGGGGGACGTGGCCGATGTGGTGGTCGTCGCGGCCCTCGTGGACGAGGATCGCGTCGGGCGCGGTCGCGGACGCCTCGTCCGTGATGACCGGCAGCTCCCGGTACTCCACCCTGATCTTGGCCGCGGCGCGGCGCGCGGTCTCCGGGTGGTCGGCGGCGACGATCGCGACGGGCTCGCCGTGGTGGCGGACCTTGCCGTGCGCGAGGACCGGGGTGTCCTGGATCTCCAGGCCGTAGGTCTTCACCGCGGTGGGCAGGTCGTCGTAGGTCAGGACCGCGTAGACGCCGGGCTGTGCGAGGGCCTCGGCGGTGTCGATGGACACGATCTCGGCGTGGGCGACGGTGGAGCGCAGGATCTGGCCCCAGAGCATGTCCTCGTGCCACATGTCGGACGAGTACGCGAACTCGCCGGTCACCTTGAGGGTGCCGTCCGGGCGGAGCGTGGACTCTCCGATGCCGCCCCTGGACTCGGTGCCCTGGGTGATCTTGGTGGGTGTGCCGGTGGTTCCCATGGTCAGACCGCCTCGGACTGCCGGGCGGCCGCGAGGCGGACCGCGTCCATGATCTTCTCGTAGCCGGTGCAGCGGCAGAGGTTCCCGGAGAGCGCCTCGCGGATGTCCGCGTCGGTCGGGCTCGGGTTGCGCTCCAGCATCTCGTCCGCGGCGACCAGCAGACCCGGGGTGCAGAAACCGCACTGGACGGCGCCGGCGTCGATGAACGCCTGCTGGATCGGGGAGAGTTCGGTGCCCTCGCCGGTCTGCGAGTCATGGCCCTTGGCGCCCCACCGCCTGGCCTCGTCCAGCGACGTGCCGCACGAGCCGGTCCCGCACGAACGCTGCTGGGCGTACTCCGCGAGCCCCTCGACGGTGACGACCTCGCGGCCTTCGGCCTGACCGGCGGCGACCAGGCACGAACACACCGGCACGCCGTCCAGGCGGACGGTGCACGAACCGCATTCGCCCTGCTCGCAGGCGTTCTTGGAGCCGGGCAGGCCCATCCGCTCCCGCAGCACGTACAGCAGGGACTCGCCCTCCCACACGTCGTCGGCTTCCTGCGGACGGCCGTTGACCGTGAAATTGACGCGCATTACGCGACTCCCTCCGTGGCGGCGGTGCCGCGGTACGACTCCCAGGTCCAGGTGAGGGTGCGGCGCGCCATCACGCCGACCGCGTGGCGGCGGTAGCTCGCCGTGCCCCGGACGTCGTCGATCGGGTTGCAGGCGGCGGAGCACAGGTCCGCGAACTGCTTGGCGACCGACGGGGTGATGATCCTGCCGTTGTCCCAGAACCCGCCCTCCTCGAGCGCCGCGTTCAGGAACTCCTCGGCGACCTTGGCGCGGACCGGGGTCGGCGCGGCGGAGCCGATGCCGGTGCGCACCGTGCGGGTCGCGGGGTGCAGGGCCAGGCCGAAGGCGCACACCGCGATCACCATCGCGTTGCGGGTGCCGACCTTGGAGTACTGCTGCGGGCCGTCGGCCTTCTTGACGTGGACGGCCCTGATCAGCTCGTCGGGGGCGAGCGCGTTGCGCTTCACGCCGGTGTAGAACGCGTCGATCGGGATCAGCCGGGTACCGCGTACCGACTCGGCCTCGACCTCGGCGCCCGCCGCGAGCAGGGCCGGGTGGGCGTCACCGGCCGGGGACGCGGTGCCGAGGTTTCCGCCGACGCCGCCGCGGTTGCGGATCTGCGGGGAGGCGACGGTGTGGGAGGCCAGGGCCAGGCCGGGCAGCTCGCCGCGGAGGTTCTCCATGATCTGGGTGTACGGGACGGAGGCGCCCAGCCGCACGCTCTCCTCGCCGACCTCCCACTCGCTCAGCTCACCGACGCGGTTCAGGTCGAGGAGGTACTCGGGCCGGCGGTGGTCGAAGTTGATCTCGACCATCACATCGGTGCCCCCCGCAATCGGCACAGCGGTGGGGTGCTCGGCCTTCGCGGCGAGCGCCTCCTCCCAGCTGGCGGGGCGAAGGAAGTCCATGAGTGGCTCTCTTCTTCTTCGTCGAAGGTCGTATCGATCAAGCCAGATCGTGTGCGGCGGCCCCGGCTCGTTCATGAGTTGTTCACGCGGATCGAGGTCAGTACACAGCGCCGTCCTCCACCGGGGTCAGTCACCGAAACCATGAAGGAGTTGGCTGGCCAGGGCACTCATCTTGTAGATTCATATGAACGGGAGGCGTCAGTAACCTCTCCGGTTTCCCAGTGAAACACCCAGCACATGCCTGGACCTGGGAATACGGCCCACGGGCGCGTCCGCCCGGTGCCCACCTTCAGTTCCATCGTAGATTTCGAGACAAGAACGGCGGCGACGAGAATGCGGCTGCGCGCACTGCTGGACACCGACGCGCTGGGCCTGCGGCTGCTCGGCGGCGAGGGCGAGCTCGACCGCACCGTACGCGGTGTGATGACCACCGACCTCAAGGACCCCAGCCGCTACCTCTCGGGCGGCGAACTGGTCCTCACCGGTCTCGCCTGGCGGCACGGCGCCGCGGACTCCGAGTCCTTCGTGCACATCCTCGCGGCCGCCGGGGTCACGGCCCTCGCCGCGGGCGAGGCGGAGCTCCGCGACATCCCCGACGACCTGGTCCTGGCCTGCGCCCGGCACCGGATGCCGCTGTTCGCGGTGAACGAGTCGGTGGCCTTCGCGACCATCACCGAGCACGTCGTACGGCAGGTCTCCGGCGAGCGCGCCGGGGACCTGGCCGCCGTGGTGGACCGGCACCGGCGGATGATGACGTCCGGCCCGGCGGGCGGCGGCCCCGACGTGGTCCTCGACCTGCTCGGCTCCGATCTGGACCTGCGCGCCTGGGTGCTGTCGCCCACCGGACGCCCCGTCGCGGGCTCCAAGCTCGCCGGGGCCGCGCTGCCCGCCGACGTCTGCGCGCGGCTGGCCGCCGAGCACCTCGCGGCCGTACGCACCGGACGGCGCGGGCCGCACCGGGTCATGGTGGGCACGAAGGCGTACTCCCTCTTCCCGGTCCGCTCGTCCGGGCGCCCCACGGCCGCGGGGCGCGACGTGCGCGAGACGGTGCTCTCCGACTGGCTGCTCGCGGTCGAGGCGGACGCCGGGGACTGGCCCGCGGAACGGCTCGACCTGCTCCAGGGTGTCACCCAGCTGATCGCCGTCGAACGCGACCGCCGGGACGCCGCGCGCACGGTACGGCGGCGTCTCGCGCAGGAGGTCCTCGAACTGGTGCAGTCCGGGGCCGCGCCCGCCGAGATCGCGGCCCGGCTGCGGGTCGCCGCGCCGGTGCTGCTGCCCGGACTCGGGGCGGCCCCGCACTGGCAGGTGGTGGTGGCCCGCGTCGAGTGGGACGGCGGCGAGATGGACGCCGGACCGGTCGCGCAGGCGCTCCTGGAGGAGATGCTCGTCGACCCGCTGGCGACCGGCCCCGAGCACGCGGACCGCATCGCCGTCGCCCACACGGACGGCGAGGCGATCGCGCTCGTCCCCCTTCCGGCGGTCTCCTCGGAACACGACGGCTCGGAGACCGGGCTGCTCGCCGACTCGCTCCTGGCGGCCGTCCGCGATCCGCTGTCGGCGGGCCTGAACGACGACGGGCGGCTCACCCTCGGCGTCAGCGCCGCGGTGCACTCGGCGGAGGGCCTGCGCGGCGCCCTGGAGGAGGCCCGGCACGCGCGCCGGGTCGCCGCCGCACGCCCCGGCCGGGTCTGCGCGGCCGGACACCAGGAACTGGCCTCCCACGTCCTGCTGCTGCCCTTCGTACCGGACGACGTGCGCCGGGCCTTCACCGCACGGCTCCTCGACCCGCTGCGCGACTACGACCGCCGCCACCGCGCCGAACTGATCCCCACCCTGGAGGCCTTCCTCGACTGCGACGGCTCCTGGACGCGCTGCGCCGCCCGTCTCCACCTGCACGTCAACACACTGCGCTACCGGGTGGGGCGTATCGAGCAGTTGACGAGCAGGGACCTCTCCCGCCTCGAGGACAAGCTCGATTTCTTCCTGGCCCTGCGCATGAGTTGAGGTCACGGGGCGGTGAGGGGCGTGCCACCAAGTGGCGCCCCTGTCGCACGACTTTGTGAAATCCTTCACCCAGCCCCTTGGCCGGGTGCCTTGATCCGTGCTGAGATGCCACCACTCAACAGCTCAATGGCGTGCTCGGGGAGGGCAACGTGGCGCATACCGCCATGTCTGGTTCCGGAACGAACGCAGGGGACGATCCACTCCAGACCGCGGTATGGCGGCTGCGCTCGCGCGCCTGCTGGGTCGACGCGGCCGCACTGATCCAGCCCCTGACGGCTGACGCGTCGCTGCAGAGGGCGTCGCTCCTCGTCGAGCGGTGCCTGTACACCGAGCAGGGCTGGGCGGAGGCGGAGGACGCGCTCCGCACGGCGGAGGCGGTGGCCCGCAGCGACGACGAGCGGGGCGCCGCGGCCTGCGAGCGCGGACAACTCGCCTACGCGGCCACCCTGCTCGGGGTACGCGACCGGGCGGACGAGGCACGGGCCGCACTCGGCCGGGCCGCCGCCCTGATCGCGCCCGGGGCGCCGGGCCGCGCGCTCCTGGACTTCCGGCGCGGGCTGCTCGCCGAGAACCTCGCGCAGTCCCCGCAGGCCGCCCGCGCCGCCTACCGCCGCGCCCACGCGGGCGCCTCCGCCCTGGGCGACCCGCTGCTGCTGTCCTTCACCTGGCGGCATCTGGCCGGACTCGCCCTGCGGGAGGGCGAGTTGGCGGAGGCCCGGCACGGGTTCGGGGAATCCCTCAGGATCCGCGAGGAGTTGGGCTATCTGGTGGGGACGGCTCCGGCGCTGGCGTCCCTCGCGGACGCCGAGACCGAGCCGGAGGCGACCCGGCTACGAGCGGAGGCGGGACGGCTGTTCCGGCTCCTCGGGGGCGTACCGACCTGGCTGGCACGGCAGTTGAGTCCGCCCGCCGCGACCGCCTGACACGGCCGGAGGGCGCGGCCGCTCCCCGCGCCCGTCCGAGGCCGTGGGACGCCGTGGGACGCCGTGGGACGCCGTGGGACGCCATCGGCGTCCCGGCTAGCCGCTCTGGACCTTCGACAGCAGATCGCGGGCGAACGTCTGGACGGTGGTGCGGAGTTCGGGGTCGTGGGCCACGTAGACGACCGCGGCCACGACCACGAGAAGGAACAGGAGGCCACTCAGGCGGCCACCCCGGACGCCCCTGACGGAGCCGTGGGACACGGGGCGGTACGGACGCGGCGCGCCCGTGTGGCGGGCGTGCGCCGTGTGGTGCGGGTCGCGGTGGTGCCGTACGTGGTGGTGATGGATCCGCTGAGCCTGCTGGGCCTGTCGCGTCGCCTGCCAGGACGGGTCGGGCATCGGTGTCTCCCCCGGTTTCGGTCGGCTCGCGCCGTATACCCGTGGGCACGCGGACCGGCCCGTCCGGGTTCCCGCCGACACGGCCCGCGACCGGGCCCGTACGAAGCCGTTACGTCCAGGCCGGGAACGCCACATACCGGCCGGCCCGGGTCACCGTCCGTACGAGCCGGTACACCTGGAACGCCCTTCCGGGCCGGTGCACCTGGACACGTGGGCACCCGGCGCCGCGCGGACCGCAACACGCCCTAGGCGCCCGCGAAGTGCTCCCGCACGAGGGACTGCACGACCGGCAGGTCCTGGACGATCAGGGCTTCCAGGAGGGCGGTGTGCTCGGCGGCGTCGGCCACCAGGTCGGCGCGGCCGCGGGAGACGGGACCGCCGACCAGCGGCCACTGCGCGCGGCGGTGCAGGTCCTCGGCGATCTGTACGAGCTGGTCGTTGCCCGCGAGGGCGAGGACGGCGCGGTGGAAGGCGCGGTCGCTCTCGGCGTAGGTGGCGCGGCAACCGGTGGACGCGGCCCGCACCGTGGCCTCGGCGAGCGGACGCAGTTCGGCCCAGCGCGCGGCCGCCACCGTGCGCGCGAGACGCAGCATCACCGGGACCTCGATGAGCGCGCGGATCTCGGCGAGTTCGGCCAGCTCGCGCGTCCCGCGCCTGACGACCCGGAAACCCCTGTTCGGCACGACCTCGACGGCGCCCTCCAGGGCCAGCTGCTGCATCGCCTCCCGTACCGGAGTGGCGGACACGCCGAACCGCTCGCCGAGCGCGGGCGCCGAGTACACCTCGCCGGGGACGAGCTCTCCCCCGACGAGCGCGGTGCGCAGGGCGGCGAGGACCTGCCCACGGACCGAGGCGCGCTGGACCACCGGGCGCGCGGCCTCCGCGCGGGGCGGCGGGTTCTCCACGGGAGGGCACGGGAGGGGCACCTCACTGTGCGTGTGCTCACCGCGGGCCGCGGCACCGACCGTGGACGCGCCCGCGGCGACGTCCCGCTCCCGGTCCCTCTCGCCCTCCCGGCGCCGTTCCGGCACCCGTGACTGGGCGGGCACCCGGACGGCCGCCGTACGCATGTCCGGGGCACCGCGCCCGGTGGAGCCGTGCATGCCCAGCGAACCGGCCTGCTCCACGGGGGCCTCCTCCGGGCTTGGTGGTACTTGGGAGTCAATGCGGCGGTTGTTACCCGTCCGTCAAGCACCTTAGGCGCACACGGCCGCAGTTCAAACATCCGGAATTACGGGTAAGGTAAGCCTAACCTGTCAACGATCGTGAAGCGGTGGTCACCGGATGTCCGCTCCCGCCCTGGCCGCGGGCGCCACGGCCCGCCCCGGCACCCGCCCGGCACCCTCGGCCGTCACGGATGCCTACACCCGGCTGACCGAGGTCCTCCCCGCCCTGAGCGTCACGGAGCTGGACCCGGGCGAGGCGGCCCCCGAGGACATCGGCTGGGCCGGCGCGGACCGGCTCGCGGCGGGCGGGGCGGAGCTCGACGCCTTCCTCGCCTGGGACGAGGCGCAGATCGTCCGGGACCACGGGCGGCGAGCACGCCCGGACGTCGTCGCCACGTTCGGACTGCACCGGTACGCCTGGCCGGCCTGCCTCCTGATCACCGTCCCGTGGTTCCTGGATCGCCGCGTACCCCGCTTCCCTGTGGAGCACGTCACATTCCAGCGCACCCTCGGCCGGATGGCCGTGCGGACCGGCGAGTTCGCCTGCCTGCCGGGCGACCCCGCGGCCACCCTCCCCGGCGCCCGCGTCGTACCGGACGAGGAGGCCCTGCGGGCCGAGGTGCGGGCCGCGGTGGCCGAGCACCTGGAGCCGGTCCTGGGCGGCTTCGGCCCCCGCATGCGACGCCGCGGCCGCGCCCTGTGGGGCATGGCCACCGACGAGATCGTCGAGGGCCTCTGGTACGTCGCCGGTCTCCTCGGCGAGGAGGAACGCGCGCTGCGCGAACTGGAGCTCCTGCTGCCGGGGACGACCCGGCCCTACGTCGGGTCCGCCGCGTTCCGTGAGCTGGCCGGCCCGGACGGCGGAACCCTGACCACCCGCGACCGCGCGAGCTGCTGCCTCTTCTACACACTGCGCCCCGAGGACGCCTGCCCCACCTGCCCGCGCGTCTGCGACGCCGAGCGCGTCGCCAAGTCGACGGCCGGCCTCTCCAGTTGAGACGCCCCGCGGCAGGGGCCGGGTTCCGGGTGCTCTAAGATCAACT
Organism: Streptomyces sp. RPA4-2; assembly: GCF_012273515.2. NCBI lineage: Bacteria > Bacillati > Actinomycetota > Actinomycetes > Kitasatosporales > Streptomycetaceae > Streptomyces > Streptomyces sp. RPA4-2. The sequence continues at coordinate 6,974,726 of NZ_CP050975.2, read as the reverse complement.
GCGACGGAGACACCCCTCGAGTTACAGGTGCTTCACAACTTCCTCACTTGTCGCAGGAACTTTCCGTTGAACCATCCGTACGGGTAATCTAATTCGCACTCAGCTCCCGTCCCTCGCGCGGCAGTTCGAGCAGAATGTCGCCCTGCGCATCCCTTGGCACTCCCTTGGCGGCCTCTTGCCGCGAAACCCCCTGAGGGGCGACGGGCTTGGGCCAATATGGCGGGCGTTACGCCCTATCCCAATGCAAGGGACCCCAGATGAGACTGACCGACATATCGCTGAATTGGCTGCTTCCGGGCGCCGTTTTGCTCCTGGGACTGCTGGCGGCGGTGGCGGTGCTCGCGCGCGGCAAGCGGTCCGGGGACGGCGCGGGCAGCAGTAACGACGAATCGTGGGAGCGCAGCGAGGAGCGCCGCCGGCGCAAGGAGGCCGTCTACGGCACGGCTTCCTACGTGCTGCTGTTCTGCTGTGCCGCGGTTGCCGCCGCGCTGTCCTTCCACGGCCTGGTCGGCTTCGGCCAGCAGAACCTCGGGCTGACCGACGGCTGGGAGTACCTCGTCCCGTTCGGTCTGGACGGCGCGGCCATGTTCTGCTCCGTACTCGCCGTGCGCGAGGCCAGCCACGGTGACGCGGCCCTCGGCTCACGCATACTCGTGTGGACCTTCGCCGGTGCCGCGGCCTGGTTCAACTGGGTGCACGCGCCGCGGGGCGTGGACCACTCGGGCGCTCCCCAGTTCTTCGCGGGCATGTCCCTGTCGGCCGCCGTACTGTTCGACCGGGCGCTGAAGCAGACCCGCCGTGCCGCGCTGCGTGAGCAGGGCCTGGTCCCGCGCCCGCTGCCGCAGATCCGGATAGTCCGCTGGCTGCGCGCTCCGCGTGAGACCTACAGCGCCTGGTCGCTGATGCTCCTGGAGAACGTCCGTACGCTGGACGAGGCCGTGGACGAGGTGCGCGAGGACAAGCGTCAGAAGGAGCAGACGCGTCTGCGCCGCCGCAACGAGGAGCGGGTCGAGCGCGCGCACCTGAAGGCGCTCAGCCGCGGTCACCGGGGCCTGCCGGGGCGCGCGAACGCACGGGCGCAGCTCGAGACGACCGTGGAGCGTGCTCCCGCCCAGGCCTCTACGGAGCCTGCTCTATCGGGGCCGGAACTGCCCGTACGCTCGCGGCCCTCCCTTCAGCCGGTCCGCAAGAGCGCTGACCCGATAACCGTCGACCTCACCGCGGAGGACGACACCATGGCCCTGCCGCGGCTCGACTCCCTGGAGCGCAAGCTCAAGGATCTGGAGCAGCAGTTCGGCTGACGTCCCGTCGGACGGGACCCGAGTGAAGTCCCGGTGGTCCGGCCGGAATCCGGCCGGACCCGGACTCGCATGACGCCCGGACGGGAATTCCGCCCGGACCAGGGTGACGCCCGGACGGGAACGACGTCCGGACAGGAATTACGGCGGCGCGGTGACTACACCGCGCCGCCGTCCAGTTCGAACCAGACCGACTTGCCGACGCCGTGGGCCCGAACGCCCCACGCGTCCGCGAGGGACTGTACGAGGACGAGTCCTCTGCCGTGCGTACCGTCGTCGGCGTCCGGTACCCGCGGCCTGGGCCTGCGTCCCACGAAGTCCCGTACCTCCACGCGGAGTCCGGAGGGCCGGACGGTGGCCGTCAGGATCACGTCGTGATCGGTGTGGATGAGAGCGTTGGTGACGAGCTCGCTGGTCAGCAGCTCGGCTATCTCGGACTTTCCCGGCCTCCCCCAGTGCCGTAAGAGTTCCCTCAGCGCTCTGCGTGCCTCGGGCACCGCCCGTAGGTCCGCCCTCGCCAGCCTGCGCCTGAGTTGCGCGGTGGCGGGTTGATCCGCCGCACTCCCGGACGTCTCCTCCATCATCGCCTTTGCCGTGGAGGCCCCGATCGCAACGGGACCGCGCCCTCGTACCTGCCTTCTCATGACCCCCGCCTGCATGCCGATGCCGATTCCCCTCGTGATCGAACATGTTCACGGGAATCCATGCCCTCCTACGCGAGACGGCAGTCATGTCGATTCGTCAACCCTCGGCCATGCGGGAGCGAAAGCGTGGCGGCGTGACGGGCCTGGGCTCCCGGCACCCGTCCGCCCGCGCTCCGGGGAACGGCGGTCGCCCCCCGGGAGTTGCGCACCTGCCGGGGTGACCCGGTCGACCGGGCGCGAGGCCCGGGCCGGAGGCCGTCGATGTCTTGGGGACGGCGGACGCTCCCGGGTCCGGCGACCGGTGGAGCCCGCACTCCGGGCCGCGTATGGGCGCCTCGCAGTCGTCGCGCTCGTCACGGATTCGGCGGGAAAAGCCCTGGTGGGCGGTCGGGACGCCGCCACGGGGGCGGATGGCACACCCGCTCGGGTGCGGCGCCCTGCCCCCGTACGGGAACGTCCCGCCCGCCTCGGCGCAGGCCCGGGGCACCCCCGTTCCGGTCTCCCTCACCGCCGCACGGCCTCTCCGGGTGCCGCCCTCCGTGGGGCGCGTGGGGGAGGTGAGCCGGAGCGCGAACGGCTCACGACGGCGGCGCGTCCGACGGTGGCGCACCACCCGGAGCCTCCTGTGCGGGCCGACGTACCGACCACGGGCGCTCGGCCCATCCACCGACTCTCGGCTGCGTGTCCGGCCGTACTCGACGAGGGCACACGGTCCGCCCGCGGCAGCGGACCGGCCGCCCGTCACCCGCGTCGACACAAACCCCTGCGGGTCAATACGCCTAAGGCCTCGGTACGTTCCTGATGTTCGAACGGGCCATCTGGAGCATGCGGCCGACTCCGCCGTCGAGGACGATCTTCGACGCCGACAGCGCGAAGCCGGTCACCATGTCCGCGCTGATCTTCGGCGGGATGGACAGGGCGTTGGGGTCCGTGACGATGTCGACGAGGGCGGGGCCCTTGTGCTTGAAGGCCTCCTTCAGGGCGCCGGCCAGTTGCCGGGGCTTCTCGACGCGGACCCCGTAGGCGCCGCAGGCCCGGGCCACGGCCGCGAAGTCGGGATTCTTGTTGGTGGTCCCGTACGACGGAAGCCCGGCGACCAGCATCTCCAACTCGACCATGCCGAGGGAGGAGTTGTTGAAGAGGACGACCTTCACCGGCAGGTCGTACTGGACGAGGGTGAGGAAGTCGCCCATCAGCATGGAGAAGCCGCCGTCGCCGGACATCGACACGACCTGGCGTGCGCGGTCGCTGAACTGGGCGCCGATCGCCATCGGCAGCGCGTTCGCCATCGAACCGTGCGAGAACGAACCGATGATGCGGCGGCGGCCGTTGGGCGAGATGTAGCGTGCCGCCCAGACGTTGCACATCCCGGTGTCGACGGTGAACACCGCGTCCTCGTCGGCGAGTTCGTCCACCACCGAGGCGACGTACTCGGGGTGGATCGGAACGTGTTTCTCGACCTTCCGGGTGTACGCCTTCACCACCCCCTCGAGCGCGTCCGCGTGCTTCTTCAGCATCTTGTCCAGGAAGCGGCGGTCGCCCTTGGCGCGCACCCGCGGGGTGAGACAGCGCAGGGTCTCCTTGACGTCGCCCCAGACCGCCAGGTCCAGCTTCGAGCGCCGGCCCAGGTGTTCGGGGCGGACGTCGACCTGGGCGATCTTCACGTCGTCCGGGAGGAAGGCGTTGTAGGGGAAGTCGGTGCCGAGGAGGATGAGCAGGTCGCACTCGTGCGTGGCCTCGTAGGCCGCGCCGTAGCCGAGCAGACCGCTCATGCCGACGTCGAACGGGTTGTCGTACTGAATCCACTCCTTGCCGCGCAGCGCGTGTCCCACCGGTGACTTGATCTTCTCCGCGAACTCCATGACCTCGGTGTGCGCCCCCGCCGTCCCGCTGCCGCAGAAGAGGGTGACCCGGTCGGCCTCGTCGATCAGCGCGACGAGCTTGTCGATCTCTGCGTCGCCGGGGCGGACGCTCGGCCGGGAGGTGACGAGGGCGGTCTCGACGGTCTTCTCCGGGGCGGGAGCGGCGGCGATGTCGCCGGGGAGCGACACGACACTGACCCCCGACTGGCCGATCGCGTGCTGGATGGCGGTCTGCAGCAGCCTGGGCATCTGCTTCGGGTTGGAGATCAGCTCGCTGTAGTGGCTGCACTCGCTGAAGAGCCGGTCGGGATGGGTCTCCTGGAAGTAGCCGAGGCCGATCTCGCTGGAGGGGATCTGCGAGGCGAGGGCGAGGACCGGGGCCATGGAGCGGTGGGCGTCGTACAGACCGTTGATGAGATGGAGGTTGCCGGGGCCGCAGGAGCCGGCGCAGGCGGTGAGCCGACCCGTGATCTGGGCCTCCGCTCCCGCGGCGAAGGCGGCGGTCTCCTCGTGCCGGACGTGGATCCAGTCGATCGCGGAATTGCGCCGGATCGCGTCCACGACCGGGTTCAGGCTGTCACCGACGACGCCGTACAGGCGCTTGACCCCCGCGCGGGCGAGGATGTCGACGAACTGTTCGGCGACGTTCTGCTTGGCCATGCTGCACGCACCCCTTAGTGGTCCTGGAACCCTTGAGTCCGTCCTCTGGGGTCCATGAATTCACAGGGAACGCGGTTACGCCTCCCAAACCGCCGCGGCGGTCCGGTCGTCCGCGTATCCCTTGACCCTCACCTGGGTGTCGGCCAGGAACGCGGCCAGCCCCGGCGGCCCGCCGGTGGACCAGCGGGTCGTCAGGTGCTCGCAGAGCCCCGGTTCGCCGCGCAGGGGATCGGCGAGGCCGCCCGTGCACAGCAGGAGCGTGTCACCCGGCCGGGCGACGGAGGCACGGAAACGGAAGGGGGCACGCGGGGGTGCGGGGGCGGGCTCGTAGGGGCTCGGGGGTGTCGTGATGCCCAGGTCCATGGTGAGCCGGTCGCCCTCGGGGGTCTCGTGGGGCAGCGACCCGAAGCCGACCACCGGCTCTCCGACGGTGTCGCCGGTCCGCGGCTCGATGTCCTGCCACTCGCCGTCCCTCAGCCGGAAGAGACCGCCGTCGCCGACGCCGAAGAAGACACGCGTACGGCACTCGGGGTCCGCGGTGAGCAGCAGACAGCGCAGGCTCGCGGTGTAGTCCTCGGGCTCGACGCCCTGCTCGGCCGCGCTCGCGCGCAGTTTGCCGAGGCTGCGGTCGGTGAGCCGGTGCAGCCCCGACTTCAGGTCCCCGCGCCGGGCGGCCCGGATGTCCTCGGCGAGCCGTGCGTGACTGCGCCCGACGGCCCGTCCGATCCACCGGCAGGCCTCGGCGGCCGCCCGGTGCGCGCCGGGGGTGGCACGGGCTCCGGTCGCCATCGCGACCAGCACGAGCGCCTGCTCCGCGGTCCCGAAGCGGGCGGTCAGCAGGGCGTCGCGGCGCGGCTCACCGCGGTAGCGCGCGGAGTCCCCGCGCACGGAGACCGCCCGCAGGGTGCTGGTCCCGTAGCGCGCCCCGTCCAGCACGGTGTCGGAGACCAGGTCGTCGAGACCGTCCGGGTCGGCGGGCGGAAGCGCGGTGGGTTCGGCGTCGTAGGTGGGCGGGCCCGAGCCCACGTGGGCCACGGAGGGCCGCTCCTGGGAAGCGACGGGCACGGGTTCGTACGGCGCGGGGACGGACAGGTCGGGGCGGGTGGGCGACGGAGCGGCGGCCGGGGGCTCGGCGGCCGGGGTGTGCGGGGCCCAGGTGTCGGGCTGTGCGCCGCCCGGGGAGGCCGGGGGCGGCGGGAGCGCGGCCGGGGTGTCCAGCGGGGGCCCGGGAGGCCGCGGCGGCACGGCTGCCGGGACGGCCGACGCGGGCGACGCCGTGGGGGGCGGGGGTGCGGGCGGGGCCACGGCGCTCGGCGGAACCTCGGCTCGGTACCCCGGAGGCGTCGGCCCGAGCGGGAAGGCCGCGGGCGCGGACGGACCGGCGGGCGGCGGTGGGGCGGCGGGCCTCGGCGGATCGGGAGGCGCGGACGGACCGGCGGACGCGGACGAATCGACGGGGGCGGACGAATCGGCACCTGCCCATGGGCGGGCGGACGCTTAAAGCGGATCAGCGGGCCTCGGCGGACCGGCCGGTGCCGGCGGATCAGCGGGCGCGGACGGACCGGCGGACCCGGACGAACCGATGGACGCGGACGAACCAGCACCTGCCCACGGGTCCGCGGACGCAGGCGCGGCAGCGGGCGCCGACAGCCCGGCAGATGCCGGCGGATCGGCGGGGGCCGGCGGACCGACAAGCCCGGACGGACCGACGGGGGCCGACGCGTCGGCGCCTGCCCATGGTCCGGCGGACACGGGCGGGGCGGCCGGCGCCGACGGCCCGACGGATACGGGCGGATCGGCGGGCCTCGGCGGATCGGCGGGCGCGGACGAATCCTTGGGCGTCCACGGTGAAGCGGGCGCGGGCGGGGTGAAGGGTGTCGGAGGATCGGCCCGCGGCGGTTCCCAGGGGGCCCGCCCGCGTGCGGGGTCGTCCCGGAGCGGCGGGTCGGAAGCGGCCCGGGGGCCACGCCGCGGCGCGACGCGCCGTGCCAGGGCCCCGAGCCGCCGCCGCGCCGCTCCGGCGGCGCGGGAGGCTCCCCCGGTGGCGGGGTGTCACGCTCCGGCGTCTGCGACCAGCCGGCGGAACCCGCCCCGGCTCACGGCCCCGGCCGTACCCGCCCCGACCGTCCCCGCGGCCGACGCGAACCGGTCGTCGAGGGAATCGGGCGCGACGGCGGGCCCCGTGTCCTGGGTGGAGTCGTCGTACAACTGCCCCCACCAATCGTCCTCGTGACCGGTGCGGCTCTCCCCCTGCTGGCTCATGCCCCTAATTGTCACCGCGGGAGCCGGTTGAAAACGGGGCATCCGGAAATCCGGCCACCCGACCGGTCCACTGAACGCCCAGCCTTCGAAATCTCGAACAACGGCGCGGGCAAAGGAGGTTCGGGAGAAACCGCCGGACGATCCCACCCCCCACGGGAGAACCGCCCGGCGGCGACTGGATGACCGGGTCCCGCGCACCTCACCGGCCCGCACCACGGTCCGGCCCGCCGACGCGCCGTTCAGGTCGGCCGGATTCACCCCTGAGCGCGACCTGCTTCCCTGGGACTTGCCCGGGACTTCCCTGGAACTCCGCCGGGACTTCCCTGGGATTCCCGGCAGGCCTCCACCGGCGGTGACCGGTGCCCCGGTGACGTGAGCTTGGCAGAGTTGCGGGTGCTGCGGCGATGATGTGCCGAGGCGGGTTTGCGCCGTGGCCGGTTTCCGCCACGGCCCGGCCGGAACGGAACCTGGGGAGGGCATCGCCGCATGCTGGGAGCGATAGGTCTGGACGAGACGCACGAGTCGGCGTACCGGGCACTGGTGTCCGTGGGCGCCGCGGACGTGCCCGATCTCGCACGCCGGCTCACGCTCGGCGAGTACGACACCGAACGCGCCCTGCGCCGGCTCGAACGGCACGGACTCGCGGCCCAGTCGTCGGCGCGGCCGGGACGCTGGGTCGCGGCGCCTCCGGGGGTCGCGCTCGGCGCGCTGCTCACCCAGCAGCGGCACGAGCTGGACAAGGCGGAACTGGCGGCCGCGCTGCTCGCCGAGGAGTACCGCGCGCAGGCCACCGAACCCGCCGTCCACGACCTGGTCGAGGTGGTGATCGGCGCGGCGGCGGTCACCCAGCGCTTCCTGCAGCTCCAGCTCGGCGCGAGCGAGGAGGTGTGCGCCCTGGTCACCGGGAACCCGGTGGCGGTCTCCGGAATGGACAACGACGCGGAGGAGCAGGCGGCCGGGCGCGGCGTCCGCTACCGCGTCGTCCTCGAACGCGCCGTACTCGACCAGCCCGCCGGTGTCACCGAGCTGTCCGCCGCGCTCGGCCGCGAGGAAGAGGTACGGGTGCGGGACAAGGTGCCGACCAAACTGGTGATCGCCGACCGGACCCTCGCGATGGTGCCGCTCACCTCCCACACCTCCCACACCGCCCAGCCCGCCGCGCTGGTCGTGCACGCCAGCGGGCTGCTGGAGCTGCTGTCGGGCCTGTTCGAGTCGGTGTGGCGGGACGCGCTACCGCTGCGGCTGGGCAGCCGGGGCTTCGAGGAACAGGGGCCGGACGGCCCGGACGGCACCGATCTGGAGATCCTCTCGCTGCTGCTGGCCGGGCTGACCGACGCGAGCGTGGCCAAACAGCTCGATCTGGGTCTGAGGACCGTCCAGCGCCGGGTGAAGCGGCTGATGGAGCTGACGGACGTGACGACCCGGCTGCAGCTGGGCTGGCACGCCTACGAGAAGGGCTGGGTGGCCCGGGGCTGACCTGCGGTCCTCCGTCCGCTCCGGCACCCTGGACAGATGGGAGTGTGGGAACTCCTGCTGGTCGGCGTGGTGATCGCGCTCGGCGTGTGCGGAGTGCTGGTGCCCGGTGTGCCGGGGTCGTGGCTCGTCTGGGCCGCGGTCCTGTGGTGGGCGCTGAGCGCCCCGCAGGTACTGGCCTGGGGCGTGCTCGTGGGCGCGACCCTGGTCCTGCTGCTGGCCCAGGCGATCCGCTGGGCGCTGCCTCCCCGGCGGCTCCGTGAGGGCGGCGCCACCCCGCGTACGGGGCTGTACGCGGGGACCGGGGCGCTGCTCGGCTTCTGTCTGCTGCCGGTGATCGGCGCGGTGCCGGGCTTCGTCGGCGGGATCTATCTCCATGAGCGGCTGGGCGTGGGCGGGCACGAGCGGGCCTGCTCGACCGTGCGGACCCTGATGCGGTCCGGCGGCTGGAGCGTACTGACGGAGCTGTTCGCGTGTCTGCTGATCGCGGGTGCGTGGCTGGGCGCGGTGGTCTGGGGCTGACGCTCCCGGGCGGGGACCGCGGCCGCCCTCCCTCAGGACCTGTCGGGAACGAGCGTTCCCAGATCGACCGTGTCGGCCATCGCCCGCATACCCGCGTCGTTGAAGTGGAGGTGGTCGCCGGGATCGTAGGCGGGGCGGATGCGGTACGGGTCGGCCGGGTCGCGGACGGCGGCGTCGAAGTCGGCCACCGCGTCGAAGAGGCCGCCCTCGCGGAGGAAGGCGTTGACCTCCTGCCGGACGGCCTCGCGCGCCTCGGTCCACGCCGGATGGCCGCCGTACGGCGTGATCGTGGCGCCGACGACCCGGAGCCCGAGGGCGTGCGCGCGCGTCACGATCCGGCGGTAGGCGCCTTCCAGGGCACGGGGGTCCCGCTGCTCCGGCGTGCCCTTGATGTCGTTGACGCCCTCCATCACGATCACCGCGCGCACCCCGGTGCGGGAGAACACGTCGGCGTCGAGCCGGTCCAGGGCGCTGGGACCGCTGCCCGCGAGCAGCAGCCGGTTTCCGGAGATCCCCGCGTTGAGGACACCGAGCCGGCGGTACGGGGGGAGGTCGCGCAGCCGGGCGGCGAGCCGGTCGGGCCAGCGGTGGTTGGTGTCGGGGGTCGAACCGGTCCCGTCGGTGATGGAGTCCCCGAGTGTGACCACGCTCCCCGCGGCGGGGGCGCCCAGGACGTCGACACCGGTCACGTAGAACCAGTTGTCGAGGCCGACGGTGTACCGGGTACCGCGCTCGTCCGTGGTCCGATCACCCTCGCGGGCGAGGAAGTTGGTCTGGTGAGCCGAGCGGTGGTACGTCGCCGGGCCGGAGTCGGCCGGGGTGTGGACGGAGATCAGGAGGTTGGCGTCGGCGGGGATCCGCAGGCGGACGGGGTCGCCGACCAGGTCCGTGCCCGGCGGGACGACCACCGACCCGGCACCGGCGAAGGTCACCGTCCGCATCGATCCCGGGACGGCGTCCGGTCCCGCGGGCTCCCCCGGCTCCTGCAACGCGACGGTGACGGCCCCGAGCAGCAGGGGCTCGGTGCCCAACCGGTTGGAGAGCCGGACGCGGACCGCCTCGCCGCCGACACTCGTGTGCACGACGTTGCGGATCGAGGCGCCGGGCCGGGCCGGGGCGGTGCCGGAGGGGCGGCCTCCCAGGTGCCCGTCCAGCGCCGTACGGCGGGGTCACCTCCTGGGGCGGGGCCGGGGCCCGTGTCGGCTCTCGCGCACGGTGTGGCGAGCGTCAGGACGGTTGCCAGGGCGGCGACAAGGTGCCGGACCATGATCACGCGGGTCATGCGGCATGGCTTCCCCGGTCACCGGCGCCCCCAACGGTATGTCACACCGTCAGCCGCACTCCGGTTCAAGCGCATTGACCCGTGGCACCCGCTCCCGCTCCCCTCCAGGCTCCGGGTCCTCGGCCCGATGCGTGCCCGGCGCCGACGTGTTTGGCTGCTGCCATGACCGAATTCAGCGAGGCCGAGCGCGCGTATCTGAAATCGCAGCGGCTGGGACGGCTGGCCACCGTCGACGCCCACGGCCAGCCGCAGGCGAACCCCGTGGGGTTCTTCCCCCGGGACGACGGGACGATCCTGATCGGCGGCCACGCCATGGGCACCACCAAGAAGTGGCGCAATCTGCGGAAGAACCCGAAGGTCGCCCTCGTCGTCGACGACGTCGTCAGTCTCCGGCCGTGGAAGGTACGCGGCATCGACATCCGCGGCGAGGCCGAACTGCTCACCGGTCCGCACGACTTGGGCCCCCACTTCAGCGAGGAACTGATCCGCGTCCATCCGCGGCGCATCCACAGCTGGGGCCTGGTCGACTGACTTCCCAGCGCCCTTCGCCCCGTGCCGCCGCCGCGTCCTCCTGCTCCGCCCTGAGGTGTCGCACCCCGTACGAACGCCACGGTCGCCACGCCTCCGGGACGTCCTCGCCGGGTGGTGCCACGTCGGGGTCACCGAGGGCGCGGGTCCGGACGACGGCGACCGTGTGCGCGTCCATACCCGGCAGCGCGAGCATGGCCGCCTCCGCCGCGTCGCGATCGGCACCCGCGTCGAGCCGCAGTGTGCCGTCGGCGAGGGCGGCGGTGAGCGTACCGAGGGGGCCGTCCGGCTCGGCCTCCGCGAGGACGGCCGGCTCCGGGAACACATGGGTGAGCGTCCCGTGCGGGGCGTCCAGTGTCTTCCCGTACCGGCGCACCAGCCGCTCCGCGGCGGCCCGCCCCACCAGCGCGCGCACGGCCAGTTCGTCCGGATCCACGGCACCCGGCGACCGCAGACCGGGTCGCGCGGCGACCGACGGCGCCAGCAGCGGATCGGCTCCCAGCCGCTCGTCCACCGCGTACGGATCGGCGTCGAGATCGAACAGCCGCCGCAACCGCTGGACGGCGGTGGTCAGATCACGCAGGTCCGTGAGGTGAAGCCGGGTGTCGAGCCAGCCGCCCGGCCGGGACGCCGGCCTGTCCGCGCGCTCGTTCACCGCGACGACTCCGCTGCCGTACGGAAGGCGGAGGGTGCGCCGGTAGGTACGGCGACCGCGGACGCCGCTCATGTCCTCCACGCCCGCGACCGTCTCACGGGCGAGGAGGTCGAAGACGGCCGTCGACCGGTACGGCCCCCGGTGGGCGAGGCGCAGTGGGATCCCGGCGGCCGGGGTGTCCGCGCGCCTGGTGCCGGGCGCGCCGCGCGAGGCCGCGGCGCGCAGTGCGCTGGGCGTCGAGGCGTACACCGCGCGGATGGTGTCGTTGAACTGCCGCACGCTGGCGAACCCGGCCGCGAACGCGATCTCCGTGACCGGCAGTCCGGTGGTCTGCAACAGGACCCTGGCGGTGTGGGCCCGCTGGGCACGGGCCAGCGCGACGGGGCCCGCGCCGACCTCGGCGGTGAGCTGCCGCTGCACCTGGCGGGTGCTGTACCCGAGACGTGCGGCGAGACCGCCGACGCCTTCGCGGTCCACCACACCGTCACCGATCAACCGCATGGCGCGACCCACGACATCGGCCCGCACGTTCCACTCCGCGGAGCCCGGCACGGCGTCCGGGCGGCATCTGCGGCAGGCCCGGAATCCCGAGCCCTGGGCGGCCGCCGCGGTCGTGTAGTAGCGCACGTTCCGCCGCCTCGGGGTCACCGCCGGGCAGCTCGGCCGGCAGTAGATCCCCGTCGTCTCCACCGCGAAGAAGAACTCCCCGTCGAACCGGGCGTCTCTGCTCCGCACGGCCTCGTACCTGGTCTCTTCGTCGATCACGTGTCCCAGTGTGCGGGGTGGCTGCCGCCGGGGCTGGCGGGAATCGGACGTGAGGCTCGTTCCCGTTCCTGGGGGCTGCCGCCCCCAGACCCCCGCTTCGGCCTGAACGGCCTCGTCCTCAAACGCCGGACGGGCTGGGTATGTCAGCCCGTCCGGCGTTTGAGGACGAGCCCTTCGGGCGAGGGCGGGGGTCCAGGGGCGCAGCGCCCCTGGCGGGGGTCCGGGGGCGGAGCCCCCAGTCACGGACGGCGGCACCCGAACCCCACCCCCCTGCCCAGACCCAGTGTCAACGGCCCCGTTTGGCCTCCATGGCCGCCTTCCCCTCCGCACCCCTCCGCTTCCAGTCCCGCCGGATCTCCGCCCGCAACCGCGCGTCGGTCTTCGCGACGATGCGCTGGTTCTCACGCAGGAGCTTGCGGTAACTGTCGAGGCGTCGCTCGGGCAGGGCGCCGGACTCGACGGCGGTGAGCACGGCGCAGCCGGGCTCGGCGACGTGCGCGCAGTCGTGGAAACGACAGCCCCCGGCGAGTTCCTCGATCTCCGAGAAGACCTGCCCGACCCCGGACTCGGCGTCCCAGAGGCCGACGCCGCGCAGACCGGGTGTGTCGATGAGGACGCCGCCGCCGGGGAGGGCGAGAAGGTTGCGGGTCGTGGTGGTGTGGCGGCCCTTGCCGTCCACGTCCCGCGCGGCCTGGACATCCATCACGTACTCGCCGATCAGGGCGTTGGCGAGGGTCGACTTGCCCGCGCCGGACTGTCCGAGGAGCACGGTCGTGCCGCCGGAGAGGACGGCCGCCAGCACGTCGAGCCCCTCGCCCTTGCTGGCGCTCACCGGAAGTACGGCGACCCCCGGCGCGGTGGTCTCCACGTCCTGTACGAGGTGACCGAGGGTGACGGGGTCCGGCACCAGGTCGGCCTTGGTGAGGACGACGACGGGTTGCGCGCCGGATTCCCAGGCCAGTGCGAGGAAGCGTTCGATGCGGCCGAGTTCGAGTTCCACGGCGAGCGACACGGCGACGACGACGTAGTCGACGTTGGCCGCGAGGATCTGTCCCTCGGAGCGTTTGGAGGAGGTGGAGCGCACGAAGGCGGTACGGCGCGGCAGATACGTGCGTACGTAGCGCGGGTGGCCCCCGGGTTCGACGGCGACCCAGTCGCCCGTGCACACGACCCGCAACGGATCGTGCGGGGTCACGAACGCGGTGTCCGCGCGCAGGACACCGTCGGCGGTGACCACGTCGCACTGCCCGCGGTCGACGCGGACGACCCGCCCGGCCAGCAGCCCCTCGGCGTCGTACGGAGCGAACTCGTCCGCCCAGGCGTCGTCCCAGCCGTACGGCTGGAGAGGGTGTGCCGCGGGGAAAACGGAGGAAGTCAAGGGAAACCCTTCACAAGGGTGGCCCCGGCACGCGCACTCGGGCGCGAAGAAGGTGGAAGGTCAGCCGGCGGCCACGGAGGTGGACTTGATGAACTTCTGGATGCGGGAAACGCCCATCTCAGTGACAGCCATCGGTCACACCTCCTTCATCGCTCAGCCGGCAGCGGCGGCCGACGGCCACCGTGTGAAGCGGTCTTCACTGTATAGAGAGCCGATTCTCGGCGCCACCGGATATTTCCGCTCCCGCACGGTGCCGGACCGGCATACGCCACCGCGGGCCGGAGGCGAGCCCGTGCGACCGCCCCTCCCCGACCGACGCCCTCGACCGGCCGGCACCCAGCAGGCGCCCCTCAACTACCGGCGTCACACCGGTCGTTGTTGAGGGTGAAGTCGTGCGGGGCCGAGTTGGCGCCACTCCACGAGCCGAGGAAGCCGAAGGCGAAGGTGCCGTTGGCGGCGACGGATTTGTTGTAGTCGGCGGCGGTGGCCGTGACCCTGGCGTCGTCCTGGGCGAAGGTGCCGTCCCACATCTGGCCGACGCGCTGGCCGTCGTCGAAGGTCCAGCCGAGCCGCCAGGTGCCGAGGGCCTCGGCGGAGGTGACGGTGACGGTGGCCTGGAAGCCGTCCGGCCACTCGTTGACGATCTCGTACTTCACCGCGCAGTCCGCCGACGCGCTCTTGGTGACGTCCGCCGGCCGGCGCGACGTGTCCGCGGGCTCGGAGGACTCTCCCTGGGCCTCCGGGTCGGAGCCGGCCTCCGGCCGTGCCGTCGAGGCCGCGGTGGCGGTGGCTGTGGCTGTGGCGGTGGGCGAGCCCGACGTGGCCACCGGGAGGGAAGGCACGGGCTCCGCCACCGGCTGCCGCTCGTCCGGCGCGCCGGACGCGGGCGTACCGCCGCCGTGGGAACCGCCGAAGGGCATCAGGGAGACCGTGAGCGCCAGCGCCGACACGACGGCGGCGGCCACCAGGATCCCGGTCCGGCCGATCCGGGGCCGGACCGGCCCGCCCTCGGCGAGGCCCGTGTCCACGGCCGCGTCCGTACGGCCGCCGGCCAGTCCCGCCTCGGCGGCGCGGCGCCGCCGTTCCAGATACGCGAGTCCGCCCCAGCCGATCACTCCGCCCGAGATCGCCGCGGGCAGCCCGCCGCCGTGCAGCCGCAGACAGGCGGCCGCCTCCGCGCACCGCACGCAGCGCGCGAGATGCCGCGAGAGGTCACCGGGGGTCTCGGCGCCGGACGAGCGGGTGACCGCGTCCAGGAGCCGTGCGTAGCTGCGGCAGTCGGCGTCCATCGGGGTGTCGAGGTGGTTGCGATGGCAACGGTCCCGGAACAGCGCCCGTACCTGGGTGAGTTCGGTGGCCACTGTCGACGGGTCCAGGCCGAGCCGCCGGGCCACGGCGGGCAGTGGCAGCGATTCGACCTCGGCCAGCCAGAGGAGGGCGGCGTCCGGCTCCTGCATGTCCTGCAGGCCGCGCAGCGCGACGGGGCGGTGCAGCGGCGGACCGGTGTAGCGCGTGGCCTTCTCGGAGTTGAGCCACAGCCGCAGGTCGGGGTCGAGCCGGTGGCCCAGGCCGCCCCCCTCCCAGGCGGCGGCCGCGGCCCGGACCGAGGTCAGCATCAGGGGAATGCGGGGCAGCCGGAGCACCCTGCGCCCGGTGCCGGTGTTCTTCGATGCCTTGGTGGCGGCGCGCAGTTCGGTGATGCCGTGCGTGAAGGCCTCGGTCGCCAGTCGCGTGGCCGCGGCCGAACCGGACGTGCACAGATCGGCGTACGACAGGACCGCGTCCCAGCACTCCGAGAGCAGCGCGGCCTCGGCGGCGTCCTGGGGGGTCGGCAGGTCGGGCATGGGGGGCTCCTGCATCAACTGCTTCCATGTGCTACGTCAAAGAACGCAAATCCCAACTCGTCTTCTGTACTGGAGAGTTGGTGGCCATCTCAACGACGGGGCCCGAGCCTTTCACGGTTTCCGCACAACTGACAAGCGAGGCATTCAATTCATGCGACGGGCGTTCCCGGTGCCTCTCGGGGCACCGCGAACGGTCGTGGCACCACGCAAGGGCCTCCCTCCCGTAGTACGGAAGGGAGGCCGGAAAGTCTCGGTCTCAGGCGGCTTTCACGAGACCGCGGGCCCGCTCGTGTCCGCGACCGCGGGCTCCAGCGCCGGAAGGCTGTCCATGAAGGAGCTGACCGAGAAGACCGCGTTGCCCGGTCCGGGCGGCCCGTATCCGGGCGGGGAGGACAGCCCGAAGTCGTCCATCGTGGAGCGGTACGCCTCCAGGAGACGGATGTGGTACTCGAGCGGCGCGCCCTGCGGGTTGGCCTTGCCCAGGGGGGTCGTCGGCTCCGGGCACCAGGTGGTGAAGCGGGGGGTGATGCCGTGCGACATGAAGAAGCGCAGCCCCTCGGTGGTCGAGGCGATGGCCTCGTCGACCGTGGTGAAGCCGAACGGCTCGGCCATCTCCACGCCCGCCACGAAGTTGGGGATGACGTTGCGCGCGCCGAAGATCTCCGCGGAGTCGAGGATCCGCCGGTGCCACTCGTCGCGGCCGACGTAGCGCTCCTTGCCGGGGCAGTAGAGCTCGAAGAGACGGCGGTCCCACACTTCGTAGTTGGGGTGGTAGATCTGCACCCCGTAGTCCTTGAACCGCTGTACGTCGTCGCGCGGCAGCGCCTGTGCGACGACCTTGCCGATCCACCGCCCCGGGAACCGCTCCTCGATGGCCTTGGCGTAGTGCCCGTAGAAGTCGGCCTCGTCGCGGCCGGCGACCCGCGAGGTGATGGCGCCGCCGGTGAGGGTGTACGCGGTCGACGCCTTGGCGGTGTCGTACCGGTCGATGATCTCCAGCGCCTCCAGGACCTCCTCCACGTCCTTCACGCCGGTGTACGGGCGTCCGGCCGCCTTGTGCTGGCGCCAGTTGTGGTTGATGTCGCAGTACTGGCACTCCTCCTTGGCACCGAAGTACTGGCAGACACGGAAGACGGTGAGGTAGATCAGGTAGCCCCACTGGATGGTGGGAGCCACCTCCATCACGGACTTCCCGTTGGAGAGGGTGTGCCGGTAGTACTCGGGCATCGGCGGCACGCCGACGTCGGAGATGCGCTTGCCGTCGAGGTACAGCCCGAGCACGCCGTCCTCGTCGGCGGCCACCCGGTACGGCGAGGCGGGGTTGACGCGCACGGACACGACCGTCCGCCGCAGGTCGTACGGGCCGCCGGTGAGGATGATCTCCTCGGGCGGACGCCTCAGGGCCGCCTCGCCCAGTTCGGGCAGGGTGCCGTGGTCGAAGGAGAAGATGAAGTACGACTTCGGCTTGACGTCACCGGCCGCCTCGTTGGTGGTGTCGCTCAGCGCCGAGGCGTCGAAGGCCACACCCCCGCGGAGCAGGTCCTCCTTGAAGACGGCTTCCCGTGGTACGTGCGGGAACCGCTCCATCAGATCCTCGACCAGCGCGGTGCGGCTGCCGCCCATCCCGTTCTCCTCGCTCCCGGCTCGTGCCGAGCCCTGTGGCTCGACTCCTCACGGTATGCCCCTGCCTGCGCGTCAGCCGTGCCGGGTCCCCTCGCGTCGCGCGATGTGCGCGGGCGGGACCAGCTCGGGCGGCAGCAGCGGGTCGGGCTCGGGTGCGCCCCAGACCGTCGTGAGCGGCAGTGTCCCGGCCCAGAGTCCGAGCGCCGCGTCCGGCCCGTCCCCGTCGCCCGGGGCGCCCGTACGGATCTTCACGGAGGCCTCTTCCAGGGAGAGGGCGAGAAGGGTGGTCGCGGCCAGTTCCCGGCGGCTCGGGCGGCGGGCGTAGTCCCACTGGCCCGGCGTGGCGTGCTCGGTGAGACGGCGCAGCCCTTCCGTCTTCTCCTCCGGGTCGGTCACCTTCCGCGGTACGCCGTGGATCATGGCGCTCCGGTAGTTCACCCCGTGCTCGAACACGGACCGCGCCAGGACGAGCCCGTCGACGTGCGTGACGGTCACGCAGACCGGCGCCCCCGCCGCCAGGCTCCGGCTAGCGACCGAGCCGTGCACGTACAACGACTCCTCGTCGCGTCCGAAGACCGTCGGCACGACCACCGGCCGGCCCTCGACGACCACCCCCAGATGGCAGACGAATCCCGCGTCCAGGATGGCGTCCAGCTCGCCCCTGTCCAGGGAGCCCTGCTCGCGCAGACGGCGGTGTCGGGTGAGGTCGGTCTCGGGGAGCGGATTGTGGACCATGAAGCGGATATTACCGATAGCGCATACATACAGCTATCGTTCGACGAAATCAGCAGCTCAATATGTCGCCTTCGACGAAATCCGTCGCGACCCCTGACTGGCTCCGACACCTGCGGGAGGCCCTCGCCGATGTCACGCCCCCGTCGCCCCCGCCGTCCCCCCGTCACGCCATCCGGCCGAGCTCCCGTTCGTCCACGCGGAACTCCGGCACCCGGCCGGAGACCAGCCGCTCGGCCTCCCCGACCACCACCAGGCCGAGCCGGGCGAGTTCGTTGCCCTGGGAACCCGCGAGGTGCGGCGTGACGAAGGCGTTCGGAAGGTCGTACAGCGGGGAGTCCGGCGGGAGCGGCTCGGGCTCGGTCACGTCGAGAATCGCCGCGATCCGCCCCGCCCGCAGCTCGTCGGTCAGCGCGTCGTGGTCGACGAGCGAGCCGCGCGCGGTGTTGACGAGCACCGATCCGTCCGGCATCAGGGCGAGTTCGCGACGTCCGATCAGATGCCGTGTCCCGGCGGTCTCGGGTGCGTGCACGCTGACGATGTCGCTGCCGACGAGCAGTGCGTCGAGCGGCAGCAGTGCGACTCCGAGCGCGGCGGCCCCGGCCTCGTCCACGTACGGGTCCGCGAGGCTCACCCGCAGATCGAAGGGCCGCAGCAGTTCGATGAGGCGACGTCCGGTGCGCGAGGCCCCGATGACGCCGACACGGCGGCCGAGGTTGCCGATGCCGGGGACGACCCCCTGGTGCGGGAACATCCGCTCGCTGCGCAGGCGGTCCCGGTACGTGAAGACGTCCTTGCCCGCGAGCAGGATCATGGCGAGCGTGTACTCGGCGACGGGCAGCGCGTTGGCCCCGGCCGCCGAGGACACCACGAGCCCCCGCTCCCAGACCGCGGGGGTCACGAAACCCTTCACGGAGCCCGCCGCGTGCAGCACCGCACGCAGTTCCGGCGCCGCTTCCAGCACGGCCGCGTCCAGCGGCGGGCACCCCCAGCCGCTGATCAGGATCTCGGTCCCGGCCAGCGCCTCACGGACGGCGGGCCGGGTGAAGTCCTCGGCGACCAGGCCGGGATCGATGTCGACGAGGTCCCGCAGCCGGGCCAGCACCCCGGGCGGGAAGACACGCGGCACGTTCTCCGCGGTCATGGCGAACATCGCGACGGGGCGCTCGGACAAGGAGTCGGCCTTCCGGCTCGGCGACCTCGGGGGAAAGCGTTCTCTACGTTAGGCGGCGCCACGTGAGAGGGTCAATGGACGGGCCGGTGGGACGCCCGGGGCGACGAGGTAGTTTCCAGCAGTGGCCGCCGCGCACCGCACGGCCGCGAACGGCGACTCCCCGGAGAGGGACGACAGGAATGACCAAGCCCCTGACCAACTGGGCCGGCAACATCACGTACACCGCCGAGGAACTGCACCGGCCACAGTCGCACGACGCGCTCACGGCCCTGGTCGCGAAGAGCGACCGGGTGCGGGTGCTGGGCAGCGGGCACTCCTTCAACGAGATCGCCGACCCGGGCCGAGGCGGCGTCCTGCTCTCGCTGTCCGCGCTGCCCCCGGTCGTGGACGTCGACACGACGGCCCGTACGGTGCGGGTCGCGGGCGGCGTCCGCTACGCGGAGCTGGCGCGCCGGGTCCACGAGCACGGGCTCGCCCTGCACAACATGGCCTCGCTGCCGCACATCTCGGTGGCCGGGTCCGTGGCGACCGGCACGCACGGCTCGGGCATGCGCAACGGTTCGCTCGCCTCGGCCGTCCGCGAGGTGGAGCTGATCACGGCCGACGGTTCGGCCCTGACGATCGGCCGCGAGGACACGGGCTTCGACGGGGCGGTGACCTCGCTCGGCGCGCTCGGCGTCGTCACCTCGCTCACCCTCGACCTGGAACCGGACTTCGAGGTGAGCCAGCACGTGTTCACCGAACTCCCCGAGGACGGGCTGGACTTCGAGACGGTGGCGGCGACGGCCTACAGCGTGAGTCTGTTCACCGACTGGGGACGGCCCGGCTTCCGGCAGGCGTGGCTCAAGCGGCGCACCGACCAGCCGCTGCCGGACTTCCCGTGGGGGACGCCGGCCACCGAGGCGATGCACCCGGTCCCGGGCATGCCCGCCGTGAACTGCACCCGGCAGTTCGGTGTCCCCGGCCCCTGGCACGAGCGACTGCCGCACTTCCGGGCGGAGTTCACCCCCAGCAGCGGGTCCGAGTTGCAGTCCGAGTACCTGCTGCCGCGCCCGGACGCGGCGGACGCGCTGCGCGCACTCGACACGATCCGCGGGAGCGTCGCTCCGCTGCTGCAGATCTGCGAGGTGCGCACGGTCGCCGCCGACCGGCAGTGGCTGAGCCCCGCCTACGGACGGGACACCGTGGCCCTGCACTTCACCTGGGTCGAGGACACCGACGCCGTGCTGCCGGTGGTACGGCGGGTCGAGGCGGCGCTGGAGCCGTTCGATCCGCGGCCGCACTGGGGCAAGGTGTTCACCGTGCCGTCGGACGTGCTGCGCGGGCGCTATCCGCGACTGGACGACTTCCGGGCGCTGGCCCGTGCGACGGACCCGGCGGGCAAGTTCGCCAACGCCTTCGTGTCGGACTTTCTCCACCCCCTTTCCTAACCCCTTGTCGAACGTCGGTCCCCGGCCGTAGCCTTGCGCCGCGCCGGGGCTCACGCGCCCCGCCCCGGGCCCCGGTCCGCACCGCACGTCACGCGTCGGCGACGACCGCCCGGGGCCCGCTCGTGGTTCGGAGGACCGAGGTGGCAAGGCCAGTGAAGCGCACATCACGCGACATCCGCACCGCGAACCGCTACGAGGTACTGCGCCAGATCATCGCCAAGTCCCCCACCTCCCGCCAGGAGTTGGCGGCGGTCACCGGACTCAGTCTGGCCACGGTCGCCACGCTCGTCGGCGAGCTGCTCGACCTCGGGATGCTGACCGAGGTCGGGTTCGAGGACTCCGCGGGAGGCCGCCCGCGGGGTCTGGTCTCGGTCGACGCGTCGGGGGGCGCGCTGATCGGCGTCGACATCGCGGAGACCTACGTCCGTGTGGAGCTGTTCGACCTCGCGCTGAACGTGCTCGCCCGCGCCGCCGAGGACATGCGGCCCGGCGAGAGCCGCCCGGAGCAGGTCGTCGGACACGTCGTCACGGCCGTGGAATCGGTGGTCTCCCAGGCCGGCCCCGGGGGCGCGCGCGTCCTCGGCGTCGGGGTGAGCGTGCCGGGTCAGGTGGACCGCGACACCGGGATCTCCGAGTACGCCCCGAACTGGGACTGGCACGACGTACCGCTGCGCGACCTGCTCTCCGAGCACCTCGCGTACCCGCTCCACCTCGACAATCCCCTGCGCGCCTGCACGGTCGCCGAGTTGTGGTTCGGCGCGGCCCGGGGGCGCGGGGACGCGGTCGTGGTCAATCTCGGGACCGGGGTCGGTGCCGGACTCGCGCTCGGCGGCGCGCTGCACCGCGGGGTCAGCAACAGCGCGGGCGAGTGGGGCCATACGACACTGGTCCTGGACGGACGGCCCTGTCACTGCGGCCATCACGGCTGCGTGGAGACGTACGTCGGGGCGCCCGGCATCATGCTCCATCTACAGGAGTCGAGCCCGGACAGTCCGCTGCTGCGTCCCGGGGACCAGACCGCCACGATCGACGCGCTCGCGCGCGCGGTCGCCGCCGGCGATCCGGTGGCGGTCGAGGTCGTCCGGGACACGGCCCGATACCTCGGCGCGGGCATCGCGGTCCTCGTCAACCTGCTGAACCCGGAAGTCGTGGTCCTCAGCAGCTGGGTCGCCGCCGCGCTCGGCGAGCCGCTGCTGCGCGAGGTGCGTGAGGCCGTCGCCCGGCACGCGCTGAAGCGTCCGCTGGCCGCCACCGAGATCGTCCTCTCCCCCGTTCCCGGCGACCCGGTCTGTCTGGGCGCCGCCACCTTCGCCCTGGAAGGGGCCCTCGACGCGGTGGGACTCAGACCCGTGCACGACAGCACCGCCGTGCGCCGCTCCGTCCCCGCGCAAAGCCGTACCGCACCACTGTCCTGACACCGGAAGGGAGGCTCCCTCCGCACCGCACCGCACCACCCACCCTGCCCCTGGTGTCCGTGTTGTTCGCGTTGTTCGCGTTGTTCGCGTTGTTCGCGTTGTTCGCGTTGTTCGCGTTGCCCGTGCTGTTCGCGTACCTCCCCCTCGGCACCGGCTGGTGCGGGGCTCGGGCAGACCGGCGTCCAGGGCCGAACCAGGAGACCCATGTCCTTCCGCACCCCGCCCAGGTTCCCGGCCGCCCCCGGCCCGGAGGAACATCCGTCCGCCGTCGACTACGTCGAGGACGTCACACCCAGCGGCGAAGCGCTCCCGCCGCGCGCCCGGTACGTGTCCTCGGACGCCATGTCCCTGTCCCTGAACGGTAGTTGGCGCTTCCGTCTGTCCCCCACCGCCGACGCGCAGGACGACTCCTTCGCGGCGGAGGGCTACGACGCCGGGGACTGGGCCCGGGTGTCCGTGCCCGGCCACTGGGTGTTGCAGGGACACGGCTCGCCGATCTACACCAACCACCGCTACCCGTTCCCGGTCGACCCGCCGCATGTGCCGACCGAGAACCCGACCGGTGACCATCTGCACACCTTCGACCTGCCGTCCGAGTGGCCCGCCGACGGCGCGGCGGTGCTGCGCTTCGACGGAGTCGAGTCCTGCGCCCGGGTCTGGCTCAACGGCACCGACGTCGGGGAGTTCAAGGGCTCACGGCTGCCGCACGAGTTCGCGGTGGGCCATCTGTTGAAGCCCACGGGCAATGTGCTGGCCGTCCGGGTCCACCAGTGGTCGTCGGGCTCGTACCTGGAGGACCAGGACCAGTGGTGGCTGCCCGGCGTCTTCCGTGACGTCACGCTGCTGCACCGTCCGGCGGGCGCGGTGCTCGACTTCTTCGTGCACGCCTCGTACGACCACACCACCGGCGCCGGGACCCTGCGCGTCGACTCCGACGTGGACGGGCGGGTCACCGTGCCCGCCCTCGGCATCGACGCGGCGACCGGCGAGTCCGTGACCGTGCCGGTCCAGCCGTGGACCGCGGAGACACCACGGTTGTACGACGGGATGCTGGCGACCGAGGGCGAGCGCGTCCCGCTGCGGATCGGCTTCCGCACGGTGGCCCTGGAGGACGGCCTGATCAGGGTCAACGGCACGGCGATCCTCTTCAGGGGCGTGAACCGGCACGAGTGGCATCCGGAGCGGGGCCGGGCCCTGGACCTGGAGACCATGCGCGCGGACGTGCTGCTCATGAAGCGGCACAACATCAACGCCGTCCGCACCTCGCACTACCCGCCGCACCCCGCCTTCCTCGACCTGTGCGACGAGTTGGGCCTGTGGGTGATCGACGAGTGCGACCTGGAGACCCACGGCTTCGTCGCGCAGGCCTGGCGCGGCAACCCGGTGGACGACGACCGCTGGACCCCGGCGCTGCTCGACCGCGCGGCGCGCATGGTCGAGCGAGACAAGAACCACCCCTCCGTCGTCCTCTGGTCACTCGGCAACGAGGCCGGCACCGGCCGCGGGCTCACCGCGATGGCCGAGTGGATCCGCGGCCGGGACCGCTCGCGTCTCATCCACTACGAGGGCGACCACGACTGCCGTGACACGGACGTGTATTCACGGATGTACACCGTCCACGACGAGGTCGAGCGGATCGGCCGGGGCCTGGACGGCGGACCGCCCAAGCGGCGCGGACTTCCCTTCCTTCTCTGCGAGTACGGCCACGCCATGGGCAACGGCCCCGGTGGACTGGCCGACTACCAGCGCCTTTTCACCTCGCACGACCGCGTCCAGGGCGGCTTCGTCTGGGAATGGATCGACCACGGCGTCAAGGACGAGCGGTACGGGTTCGCGTACGGCGGCGACTTCGGCGAGGAGCTGCACGACGGGAACTTCGTCTGCGACGGCCTGGTCTTCCCGGACCGGACGCCCTCGCCCGGACTGGCCGAGTACAAGAAGGTGATCGAGCCGGTCCTGATCGACGGCCCCGGCGCGGACGGGACCGTACGGATCACCAACGCCCACGACTTCGCGGACCTCTCCGCGCTGGCCTTCACCTGGTCGTTCCACGCCGACGGCGAGACCGTCGGGGCGGGCCCGCTGGCCGTGCCCGCCCTGGCCGCGGGCGAGTCGGCCGTGGTGAGGCTGCCGGAGCGGCCCACCGGCGGCGGGAGCGCCGAGACGGGGTGGACGGTACGGGCGCTGCTGGCCGCGGACACGGCGTGGGGGCCGAAGGGCCACGAGGTGGCCTGGGCCCAGGTCCCGGTCACCGGGCGCGCGCCGATCGCCATGACCGCCGGTGCGCGTCCGGTTCTCGGCGACGGCCTGATCACCCTCGGGCCGGCCGCCTTCGACGCCCGTACGGGTGCGCTGCGTTCGGTCGGCGGGGTCGCGGTCACCGGGCTGCGTCTGGACGTGTGGCGTGCGCCCACCGACAACGACGACGGTGCCGCCTGGCAGGCGGATCCGCGCCTCGGCCCGCTCTGGCGGAAGCTGGGCCTGCACCGGATGCGGCACCGCCTGGAGGCGGTGGAGGCGGGCGACGACGCGCTGACCGTACGGACCCGGGTGGCGCCCGCGGCGACCGAGGTGGCCCTGCGTACCGCGTACCGGTGGACGTCCGACGGGACCCGGCTGCGGCTGACCGTGTCCGTGGCTCCGGAGGGCGACTGGACGCTGCCGCTGCCCCGGCTCGGGGTCCGGCTGGGGCTCGCGGGCACGGCCGACCGGGTGAGATGGTTCGGCGGTGGCCCCGGCGAGGGGTACCCGGACACCAAGTCGGCTTCGTTCGTGGCTCGTTGGGAGTCGACGGTCGACGAGCTCCAGACGCCGTACGTCCGTCCGCAGGAGAACGGCGCCCGCCCCGACGTCCGGTGGGCGGAGATCGGCGGACTGCGGGTCGACGGAGAACCGGAGTTCTGGTTCACGGCGCGCCGCTGGACGTCGGAGCAGCTCGACGCCGCCGGGCACCTCACGGATCTGTCGGCGGGCGACACGGTGTGGGTCAACCTCGACCACGGCCAGCAGGGCATCGGCTCCCAGTCGTGCGGCCCCGGTGTACTGCCGCCGTACCGACTGCCTGCCGCTCCCGCGGAATTCACCTTCTTCTTCGCGGAGACGGATGGCTGACCCGCACAGGATCGTGGCGGGCCGGTCGGGGCGAGTCTTTGTGGACACGTGGGCCGAACGGACGTCAGCGGGCCCCTGTGAGCGCCGGCCTCAGGACGTCCGCCAAGGGGATCGTGGGCCGCCCGAGAAGCCTGCCGAGCGTGGGGTCGGCGGGCGCGAACCGACCCTGGCGGCTCGCCGCGAACAGGCCCACGAGCAGGTCGGCCGTCGGCTCGGGGAGCCCGTGGGCGACCAGGCCCGCGCGGTAGTCGGCGTCGGAGACGACGACCCGGCGGACCGGGCGGCCCGTCAGCCGCGAGGCGATCCCCGCGACACCGGCCATGTCGAGCGCCTCGGAGCCGGTGAGGGCGGGCGTCACCCCGTCGAGGTCCTCCCCGGTGAGCGCGAGCGCCGCCGCCTCGGCGAGGTCGGCATGGGCGGTCCACGCGACGGGTCCGTCCTCCGGCGCGACCAGTTCGCCCGTCCGCGCCGCCGCGCCGAGCAGCATCACGGCCGAGGTGGCGTAGAAGCCGTTGCGCAGCGCGGTGAAGGCGACGCCGCAGTCCCGCAGGGCCACCTCGGTGGCGGCGTGGTCGGGCATCGGCGGGAAGGGCGAGGACGGGTTCGCGCCCATGTGGCTCGTGTAGAGGACGTGCCCGGCGCCGGCCTCCACCGCGGCCTCGACGGCCGTGCGGTGGTGGCGGACGGCCGCCTCGCCGGTGGCGTCCGTCGACACGACGAGGACCTTGGCGGCGCCCTCGAAGGCGTGGGCGAGGCTCGCGGGGTCGGCGAAATCGCCGCGCCGGACGCGTACGCCCCGGTCCATGAAGCCGCGCGCCCGCTCCGGGTCGCGCACGCTGACGCCGATCCGCTGCGCGGGCACGCGCTCCAGCAGCTGTTCGACGACCGCCCGGCCGAGTTCGCCGCCGGCCCCGGTGACGATGATCATGATGGCCTCCCTGATTGTTTCCACTGATAACGGAATGACCATATCACCGGAACCCGAGGAGCGCTAACGCGATTCTGTTATCGTTGGAAACATGGAGAACGTCGATGTCACGCCCCCGGACGGGCACCGCGAGCGCATCGTCACGGCCGCCTCCCGGCTGCTGGCCGAGGGCGGACCCGAGGCGGTCTCGACCCGGGCGGTGAGTGCGGCGGCCGGGGTGCAGCCGCCGACCATCTACCGGCTCTTCGGCGACAAGGAGGGCCTGCTCGACGCGGTCGTGGCCCACGGCTTCACTGCCTACCTGACCAGCAAGACGGCACGGGAGCCGACCGACGATCCGGTCGAGGACCTGCGCGCCGGCTGGGACCTGCACGTGGGCCTCGGCCTGGCCAACCCGGCGCTGTACACGCTGATGTACGGCCGCTACCGTCCCGGCACGTCCTCGCCCGCGGCCGTCGCCGCCTTCGCGGTGCTGGCCCGGCACATCCGGCGCGTCGCCGAGGCGGGCCGGCTGGCCGTCCCCGAGGACCGCGCCGCCGCCCTCGTCCACGCGGCCGGCTCCGGCACGACCCTGACGCTCATCGCCACCCCCGAGGACCGCCGCGACCCGGAGCTGTCCCGCACCGCCCGCGAGGCGGTCATCGCGGCGATCACCACGGACGCTCCCGCCACGGCGGCCCCTGGCCCCGTCGCGGCCGCCGTCACCCTGCGCGCCGTGCTCCCCCGGACCGACGCCCTGACCGCCCCGGAACGCGGCCTCATGGAGGCCTGGCTCGACCGCATCGCCGACGCGGCCGACTGATAACGCCCCCTGGAGCGAACGGAGTTCGGCGGGGCCGGAGTTCAGGTGCCCCGCACAACCCGCTCGGCCCCTCCCTCGTCGTGGACTCCGCCTCCCTCCGCCGCACGGTCGGGACCATCTACGGCATGCTCGGCACGTACGGGCCGTCCGAGCCCGGTCTCAGCGACACCACGGAGGACGACTTCCATGCCTGATCGCCGGTCTCATCACGACGTGCGCGGCAGCGGTCCCGTACTGCTGGTCGTTCCGGGCGGGGCCGGTCACCCCATGGGCCTGGAGGGCGCCACCGCGCGCCTCGCCGAACGGTTCACAGTGGTGACGTTCGACCCGCTCGGGCTGTCCCTGGGCCCTCTCGACGGCCCGGTCGGCGAGCAGCGCGTGGAGGTGTGGAGCGACAAGGCCCACCGCCTCCTCGACTCGCTGCTTCCCGACGGCGAGAGCGCGTACGTCTTCGGCAGCAGCTCCGGCGGCATCGTCGCCCTGGACCTGCTGGCCCGGCATCCTGGGCGGCTGCGGCACGTGGTCGCGCACGAACCGCCCAGCCTGGCCGTACTGCCCGACGCCGTACAACAGCGGGCGATGATCGCCGAGGTGGACGAGACCGGCCGTGCGCGGGGCCTCGGCGCGGCGATGGCCCGGCTCCAGGCCGGACTTGTGGGCCGGGCCTGGGACGGACCGCCCGCCTCGGTGCCCGAGGTGGACCCGGGCACCCCGATGGGCGTCTTCCTCACCCGGGTGCTGCGGCCCTTCACCTCCCACACACCGGACCTGCCCGCGCTGAAGGCCCGCTCCGCCCGCCTCACCCTCGGCGCCGGACTCGACTCACGGGGCCAACTCCCGTACCGGACAGCCGCCTTGCTCGCCGAGCTCAGCGGCGCCGGCTTCGCCGAGTTCCCCGGCGGTCACATCGGCGTCGTCGAGCACCCCGTCCTGTTCGCGGACCGGCTCACGGCCCTCTTCACCGGAGCGGCCGGGGGTCTCTAGCGGTCGCCGCCGGGCTGCCCCGCATCTTCCTGGCCGAACGCCTGTACCGCGTCGTACGTCGGCGCCGTGCCCCGCACCGGACGACCGGCCCGGATGTCCCGCACGGCGTCGAGGGCCGCGCCCAGCGCGCGCCGGTAGAGGAAGGAGCCGAGACTGACCCTGCGTACGCCGAGGTCGGCGAGGTGCGCGACGGACGGCCCGGACGGCGAGTAGAGGATGTTGAGCGGCACGTCGAGGCTCTCCACGAGGGCGGAGATCCGCGCGGGGTCGGTCAGGCCCGGGACGAACACACAGTCGGCGCCCGCCTGTTGGTAGAGGTCGAGGCGGCGGAGCGTCTCGCGTTCGTCCGCGCCGTCGCCGAGCCAGTGGGTGTCGGTGCGGGCGTTGACGAAGAGGTCCGGTACGGCGGCCCTGACCGCCGCGATCTTCGCCGCGTGCGACTCGGCGGGACCGAGCCCGTCCTCGAGATTGACACCGACGACGCCCGCGGCGGCCAGTTCGCGTGCCAGCCCCGCCACCTCGTCGGGATCCTGTGCGAAGCCGTCCTCGGCGTCCACGGACAGCAGGTACGGGCCGGCGGCGAGGCGCCGGGCCAGGCGCACCGTCAGGTCCCGGGTCGCGGCGGCACCGTCCGGCAGCCCCGCGGCTGCGGCCACACCGAGACTCGTCGTGCCGATCGCCTCGAAGCCCTCGGCGGCGAGGAAGGCCGCGGAGGCGTGGTCCCAGGCGTTGGGCAGAAGCAGCGGGGCGCCGGTGTGGTGGAGTGCGGCGAAGGGCGTCGGACGGGAGGCGGGGAGCCGGATTCCCGCGGTGGGCCGGTCGGCGTTCATGTGCCCACGCTAGGGCGTGTTGCGAAATCCCGCCTGCCTCGCGACGCCTGGCACGCCCTCCGGGCGGACGACGGGACTTTCGCAACACGCCCTAGTGCCACGACCCTTCGGCGCCGGCCGAACCGTCTCCGCCGCCGCGCGCACGGACGGTCACCGGGGCGAACGGGCGATCACAGGGGCGCCACCGACCATGACGACGCCGTGGAGCGCCCGTCCGCGGCGCTGAAGCGGAACCGCGCCGCCGGACCGGAGGCCCAGCTCACCCTTACGTCGTAGGCCCCTTCCACCGTCACGGACACCAGCTCGTCGAGGGGCCGGGGATCCGGCTCGGCGGTGAGGCGGGCGAGGGCGACGAAGAGGGCCGCGTCATCTCCTACCGCACCGGCCCCCTCCAAAAGGCCGTGCAGGGAGAGGAGTTCGGCCCGCGCCGGGAAACCGTGCGGCCAGCCCGTCACACGTACCGGTGTTCCGGGAGCCGCTCCCGCGACCAGGTGCGCCCGCACCTCGACCGCGCCGTGCGCCACGACGAGGCTCGTGACCCGGACGCCGTCCCCGTTCGTGTGCCGGGACGCCGCCCAGCCGCTCCCGGCACCCAGCGGCTCGATGTGCGTACGGCTCGGGTCACCGCCGACGATCACACTGTTGTCGTAGCGGGGACTGTCACCGGTCGGAGCGCCGTCGCCGGCCGGGGCACCGGAGTCGCTCGCGTCGCCCGCGTCGTCCGGTGCCGAGGGCCGTGTGACCGTCGAGTAGGCGAGCCGCGTGTAGAACGGGTCGTAGCGGACGTCCTCGCTGCCGTGGTTGTGCAGGCGGACCAGGCCGTCCGAAGTGGTCGTCTGGAGCAGCCAGTTGGGCGGGCCGACGGGGCTGACCGCGTCGGCGCGGTCCGTCGGGCCGGGCTCCTCGCGGGCCGTCCACACCTCGTCGTCGGGCGGGAGGAGCAGGCCGAGGAAGCCCTTGCTCGCCCAGTACGGGGACGCGGGGCCCGAATAGCCCTGCAGGACCGACTCGTCGGGGCCGTGCCAGCCGAGGGTGAGCAGCCCCCGGCCGTCGACCGCGCCCCGGTCGAGGAAGTGGCGCAGCGCACCGGACGCGAGGCGCCGGGTCTCGCCCGGCGCCAGCGGCGTACGGCCCGTCAGGGCGCCCAGCCACAGCGGCGCGGCGGTCGCGAAACGGTAGGTCAGGGAGCGGCCCTGGTGCACCGGGGCACCGTCGGCCCCGAACAGCCGCGCGTAGTCCTCGAGATGGCGTGCCAGCCGGCCGCCGTACAGGTCGAGCAGCCGCTCGTCGCCGGCCAGCCGGGCGTGCAGCACCGGATACAGGTGCATCGCCCAGCCGTTGTAGTAGTCGAAGGCGCGGCCGGGACCGTCGCTGTACCAGCCGTCACCGAGGTACCACTGCTCGATGCGGTCCAGGCCGCGGTCGACCGCGGCGCGCGCGGCCCGCGGTTCGTGGCCGATCTCCGCCAGGAACCCGCCCACCGTCACCGGGAACAACTCCCAGTTGCAGGGCCAGGGTTCGGCGGTCAGCGCGTCGCCGAGCCACCCCGCCGCGCGCTGCCGTACGGCGTCGTCCAGGCGGTCCCACAGCAGTGGCCGGGTCAGCCGCAGCGCCAGGGCGACGGACGCGGCCTCGACGAGCGGCTGGCTGCGGTCCCGGACCCGCGGCCAGACACCGGCCGTTCCGGCGGCGAGGCCGTCGGCGTAGCGTTCCAGGACCTTCTCGTCGCGGCGGAAGGCGGCCAGGAGCAGGGTGCGGGCGTAGCCCTCCAGACCGTCGGAGAGCCTGCCGGACCAGCTCGTGCGGTCCGCGGGCAGGTGGTAGAGCGCGCCGTCGGCGGTGGCGTAGGGGGCGACGGCCGCGAGCAGGGAGTCGGCGGCCGCCTCCCAGTGGGCTCGTGTGCAGCCGGTGTACGGGCTGAGGGCGCGGTCCTCGGGGAGTGCGAGGAACGACGGCGGTGAAAGGGGCGGCATCGGCGGACTTCCTTTCTGTGCCGTGGCATCCGTGTCATCGGATCTGTTCATCGGATCTGTTCATCGGATCCGTGCCGTGGGAACGACGAAAAGGTAGAGGTGGGGTACGGGGAGGTCAACGGGGCCGGGCGGGTGCAGCCCCGCGGATCGGCTAGCGTCGTGACATGACCAGTGACGCCTCCCGCAGCGGCCGACCCCACACCCTCGCCGGCGCGCTCGCGTCGGGAACGGTGGTCCTGGACGGCGGGATGTCCAACCAGCTCGAGTCCGCCGGACACGATCTGAGCGACGAGCTGTGGTCGGCACGGCTTCTCGCCGAGCGGCCGGAGGCGATCACCGAGGCCCATCTCGCCTACTTCGAGGCGGGCGCGGACGTGGCGATCACCTCCAGCTACCAGGCCACCTTCGAGGGCTTCGCGAAGCGCGGCATCCCGCGCGAGCGGGCGGCCGGACTGCTGCGCCTCAGCGTCGGATCGGCGCGCGAGGCGGCCCGGCGGGCGCGTGCGAAGGGTGTCACTCGGCCCCTGTGGGTGGCCGCGTCCGCCGGCCCGTACGGGGCGATGCTCGCGGACGGCTCGGAGTACCGGGGCCGGTACGGACTGAGCGTGGCCGAGCTGGAGCGCTTCCACCGGCCGCGCCTGGAGGTGCTGGCCGCCGCCGCGCCCGACGTACTGGCCCTGGAGACCGTGCCGGACACCGACGAGGCCCGTGCGCTGCTGCGGGCGGTGCGCGGGCTCGGCGTACCGGCGTGGCTGTCCTACAGCGTCGCCGGTGACCGTACCCGGGCCGGGCAGACCCTGGAGGAGGCCTTCGCCGTGGCAGCCGAAGCGGACGAGATCATCGCGGTCGGCGTGAACTGCTGCGCGCCCGAGGACGTGGACGGCGCGGTCGCGACGGCGGCGCGGGTGACCGGCAAGCCGGTCGTGGTCTATCCGAACAGCGGCGAGGTGTGGGACGCGGGGGCCCGCGCGTGGAGCGGGCGCTCGACGTTCACCGCCGAGCAGGTGACCGGCTGGCGGCGGGGCGGGGCCCGGCTGGTCGGCGGTTGCTGCCGGGTCGGCCCTGAGGCGATCACGAGGATCAGGGAGTCGCTGGCCTCCGGACGGTGACGGCCGCACGACGCGGGCGGGTGAGGGAGCCCCCTGTCCGCCGGTCGCGCACGCGGGCCCCGCGCGGGCGACCCCGCGGACGGACGACCGGCCTCTTCCGCGGCCCCGGGGGTGGCCGTCGTCAGGGCCGCGGGGTTCCGCCGGAGCGACGCGGACGGCGTACGGCCGACAGCGGCGGCGCGGCCGTACGGGCGGGCGAACCGGCGCGAGTGCGCGACCGGCCGCGGGCGGCCCAGGTGATGCCGCCGAGCAGGTGGTGGCGGAAGTCCGGGTCCTCGTAGGCCTGCGCGGTGTGGCCGAGCGCGGTGTAGAAGACGCGGCCCGCGCCCTGCTCGCGGCACCACAC
This sequence comes from Streptomyces sp. RPA4-2, assembly GCF_012273515.2. Lineage (NCBI taxonomy): Bacteria > Bacillati > Actinomycetota > Actinomycetes > Kitasatosporales > Streptomycetaceae > Streptomyces > Streptomyces sp. RPA4-2. The sequence goes on along the minus strand of NZ_CP050975.2, from coordinate 6,943,096 downwards.
GAGCGGGTGGTCGTCGCCCATGCCGCCTCCCTCGTAGGAGGATTCGTCGGCGCGCACGAGCACGCGCGCCGAACCGTCCGGCCCGGGGCGGAAGTCGTACCACTCGTCGGTGAACTCCCAGACCGGTGGGAGGTGTCGGGTCGCCGGATGCGCGCGGTCCACGACGAGGGCCCGGCCCGGCTGGAGGTCGGGGTGCCGGTCGAAGCGCGCGCCGAGCAGTTCGCCGTAGTAGGGCCAGTCGTACTCGGTGCAGGCGGCCGCGTGCACACCGACGAACCCGCCGCCGTCCTCGACGTACGCCGCGAGCCGGGTCCGGCCCGCCGGTGTCAGCACGTCGCCGCTGGTGGAGAGGAAGACCACGGCGGCGTACGCGTCGAGCGGCCCCTCGAAGAGGCCGGGGTCCTCGGTGGCGACGACGTGGAACCCGTGTGCCCCGCCGAGGGAGCGTACGGCGGCCACGGCGGCCGGGATGGAGTCGTGCCGGTAGGCGGTGGTGCGGGTGTGGACGAGCACGCGGTGGGCCATGGTGGTGAGCCTATTCCGCCGCGACCTGGCGCCCCGGCTGTCCGATTCCTTCAAGACCGGTCCCCCGCCGTCGGCCTACCGTGCCCTCATGACTCCACGATTCGATGTGATCGGCCTGGTCGCCTCCGACATGGCCGCCACGCTCGCCTTCTACCGCCGCCTCGGTCTCGTCTTCCCCGAGGGGGCCGAGGACCAGCCGCATGTCGAGGCCGCGCTGCCCGGTGGTCCGCGGCTGGCGATCGACACCGAGGAGACGATCCGGTCGTTCCACCCGGGGTGGCGGCCGGCGGCCGCCGGGGACGGCCGGACGTCGCTCGCCTTCCTCTGCGACAGCCCGGCGGAGGTCGACTCGGTGTACGAGGATCTGGTGGGCGCCGGCCATCACGGTGAGCTCAAGCCGTGGGACGCTGTGTGGGGCATGCGGTACGCGGTCGTGCACGATCCGGACGGCAACGCCGTGGACCTGTTCGCGCGGCTCCCGGAGAAGTAGCCCCGCACCCGGCGGCGGACCTCCGGTCGGGGGCTCTCAGGAGCGTGCGAGCAGTTCACCCAGCGGCATGCCCGCCAACTCCTTGACGTCCCGGGCCAGATGCGGCTGGTCGGCGTAGCCGGCACGGGCGGCGACCTCCGCGAAGGGGACACCGTCCCACGCGAGGGCGAGGGCCCGTTGCAGCCGCAGGACCCGGGTCAGTGTCCTGGGTCCGTAGCCGAAGGCCGTCAGGGAGCGACGGTGCAACTGGCGTGTGCTCAGGCCCAGTCGGGCGGCCGTGGCCGCCGCCGACCGGCCCGCGTCCAGGGCCGCCACGATCTCCCGCAGCAGTGGTTCGGCGGGCCCGGTGCCCGCAGCCCGGTCCAGCGCGACCTCTTCGAGCGCGGCGACGGGGTCGGCCGCCGCGTCGATCCGCGCGGTCAGGCGCCGTACCTCGGCGGCGGGCCACAGATCGGCCAGATCCACCCGCAGGTCGCGGAGTTCGTCCGCGGGGACACCGAGGAGGGCGGGCGCCGTACCGGGGAAGAACCGGACCCCCGCCCAGCCCGCGGGCGCGTCGCCGGGAACGTACGCGCGGGTGTCGGGACCGGCGACCAGCAGCCGGCCCTCGGTCCACAGCAGGTCCATGCAGCCGTCCGGGAGGACGGGCCGCGTGACCGCGGCGGGCGTGGACACGACGCGGCTCCACACGACCGCGCCGGGCAACCGGGACGCACGCTCCACGTACACGGACGCCAGGCTACGCCGCCCGGGTCCGGTGCTCCTGCGGGCTGATCCCGTACACCCGTTTGAAGGCGCTGGACAGGGCGAACGCGCTGCCGTATCCGACCCGGCGGGCGATCGCGTCGAGGGTGTCGTCCGTCTCGCGCAGCCGGTCGGCGGCCAGGGCGAGGCGCCAGCCGGTGAGGTACGTCATCGGGGGCTCGCCCACGAGTTCGCCGAAGCGCCGGGCCAGCGCGGCCCGTGAGACCCCGGCCTTCGCGGCGAGCGCCGCCACCGTCCAGGGGTGCGCCGGGTCGTCCTGGAGGAGCCGCAGCACCCGTCCGACGACGGGGTCCGCGAGCGCCCGGTACCAGGCGGGGGCCGCCGCCTGCGGACGGGAGAACCAGGCGCGCAGCGCGGCGATCGTCAGCAGGTCGAGCAGCCGGTCGAGGACGACCTCCTGGCCCGGCTCGTCGCGGGCCATCTCCTCGGCGAGGAGGGGCGTGAGCGGGCAGTCCCACACGTCCTGGGTGAGGGAGAGCAGCGGCGGCAGCGCGTCGAGCAGCCTGCCGCTGATCTCGCCCCGCATCATGTACGTCCCGATCAGCAGCACCGTGGAGCCGTCGGGGCGCTCGCCCCAGCTGCGCACACCGAGGTCCCAGTGGCCCTGGAGCGACCGTCCGTCGGGGTAGGTGCACTCCCCGCCCGGCAGGATCACCGCCTGCGGCGGGGTTTCGGGGTCGTCGGCACAGGTGTACGGGTCCGGGCCGCGGGCGATGGCGAGGTCGCCGGCGCGCAGCAGGAGCCGCTCCCCCTCGCTCGGTGTGATCCAGGCCCGGCCGCGGACCACGAGCATGATCGTCAGAGGGGCGCGGTCCTCGACGCGTACGCACCAGGGCGGGTCGAAGGCCGCCCTGATCATGAAGGCGCCGCGTGCCCGTGGGCCCTCCAACAGGCCGGCGAGTGCGTCCATGGCGTCAGCGTAGACGGCCCCGCCGCGCCGTCGTGGACGTCCGCTTATGGGAACGAGCCGTTCAGCGATGGGACCCCGGCGCGCGCGGCGCTTGACTGACGGCATGACGGATCACACGGCACATGATCAGGACATCCGGGGCGCGCGGGACATGACGGTGGTGGTGACGGGGGCCTCGGGGCGCACCGGCCGCCGGGTGGCGGGGGCCGCGCGGGCGGCGGGGCTCACGGTGCGGGCGGTCTCCCGCGCCCGTGGTTTCGACTGGACGGACCGGTCGACGTGGGCGGACGTCCTGCGTGGCGCCGACGCGGCGTATCTCGCCCACCCGACCGACATCGGCTCGCCCGCCGCGGCCGGGGTGGTCGGCGCCCTGGCGCGGGAGGCGGTCGGGCTCGGTGTGCGGCGGCTGGTGCTTTTGTCGTCGCGGGGCGAGGAGCAGGCCGGCCCGGCCGAGGAGGCGCTCAGGGCGTCGGGCGCGGACTGGACGGTCGTCCGGGCCGCCTGGTTCGCGCAGAACTTCAGCGAGGGCCCGCTGGTCGACGGGCTCCGGCACGGCGAGCTGGTGTTCCCGGCCGGCGAGGTGCGCGAGCCGTTCATCGACGTGCGGGACATCGCGGACGTCGTGGTGGCCGCGCTGACGGCGGGCGACCGGTACGTGGGCCGGGATCTAGAGGTCTCGGGGCCCCGGCTGCTGACCTTCCGCGAGGCGGTCGCGGAGATCGCCGGAGCGACCGGCGGTGAACTGGTCTATGTCCCGGTGACGGCGCGGGAGTACGGGGAGAGTCTGGCCGGTTTCGGGGTGCCGCCGGAGGAGGCCGAGTTCCTCGTCGAGCTCTTCGGGAGCCTCCTCGACGGCCGCAACGCCCATCTGTCGGACGGTGTGCGGCAGGTCCTGGGCCGTGAGCCGCGCGACTTCACGGACTTCGCCCGGGAGGCCGCGGCGGCGGGGTGTGGAAGGCCTGAGGGCACCGGGGGCCCGCGTCGTCGGCGGGAGCGGAGGGGGAGGCCGGTCGACCGGTGGCGAGCCGTTCGGGGACGAGCCGTTCGGGGACGAGGCCGTTCGGGGACGAGGCCGGCCGGGGACGAGGCCGGCCGGGGACGAGGCCGGCCGGGGACGAGGCCGGCCGGGAGGTCACTCGGCCGGCGGGCCGTCCTCGCCGTCGTGGTTCCGGTGAGGGTGGTGCGTGCTCTTCACATGGCCCCGGAGCCGGGACGTCAGGTCCTCCGGGGGCAGGAAGCGCGACCAGCGCTCCGGGAACTCGGAGGGCATGTCCGGGTCGTCGGGATCGGGGTCGGCGGCGAGGGAGGCGGCCGCGCGGGCCACGTACTCGGCGGCCTGCTCGTGGCGCAGCCGTTCGTTGGCGGCGCGCGCCGCGGCCGTGGCGGCGGCCGGCCAGACCCGGTCGATCGCCGCGTTGACCGCGGCGCCCACCAGCACCGCGAACGCGGACACGCCGATCCACAGGAGGACGGCGACGGGCGCGGCAAGCGAACCGTAGATCGTCGGGCCCTCGACCGTGCTGGTCAGGTAGATCCGGAGCAGGAAGCTGCCGAGGACCCACATGGCGAGGGCGACCAGGGCGCCCGGCACGTCCTCGACCCAGGGTGAGCGCACCGGCACCGAGACGTGGTAGAGCGTGGTGAGGAAGACGACCGAGAGCACGATGACGACGGGCCAGTACAGCACCTGTACGAGCGTCGCCGACCACGGCACGATCTGCACCACCGCGTCCGGGCCCGCGACCATCAGCGGCAGGGCGATCGAGCCGATCAGCAGCGCCACGACGAACAGCAGGAACGACATCATCCTGGTCTTCACGATCCCGCGGGTGCCGTCGAGGCCGTACATCACGGTGATGGTGTCGACGAAGACGTTCACCGCGCGCGAGCCCGACCACAGGGCGAACAGGAAGCCGATCGAGATGACGTCGGGGCGGCCGCCCTTCATCACATCGTGGAGGATCGGTTCGGCGATCTGGTGCACGCCCTTGTCGGTCAGGACCGTGCGGGACGCCTCCAGGATGTTGGACTCCAGGCTCGCGATCGAGTGCGCGCCGGTCCAGTCGTCCACGTAACCGAGCAGCCCGATCAGGCTGAGCAGCAGCGGCGGCACGGACAGCAGCGTGAAGAAGGCGGACTCGGCCGCCAGCCCCAGGATCCGGTACTCCATGCAGGAGTTGACGGTGTCCTTGAGCAGCAGCCAGGCGGTCCTGCGCTTCGACACGTTCCTGTACAGCGCGCGAGCGCGGTGGAAGCGGCCCGAGGGAGGCCGTTCAGGTGTTTCTTTTGCCTGGTGCACATCCTTACGGTATCGGTATGGCAGCCAGCACCCACACCGTGACCAACCAGGCTCCGCCCCTGGTCGGATATGACGTCTTTGCCGCCGACCGGGCCCTCGTGGAGGCGGTCGAGCGGCACCTGGATCCACAGCTTCTCGACGAGGCGCGGGACGAGCTGACGACGCTCGGCCGCACGACCGGCTCCGCGCAGGTGCAGGAGTGGGGGGTGCTCGCCAACGAGAACCCGCCGAAGCTGCGCACGCACGACCGCTACGGCAACCGGATCGACGAGGTCGACTTCCATCCCTCCTGGCACCGGCTCCTCGGCAAGGGGGTCTCGGCCGGGCTGACGGCCGCCTGGTCGCGCCCCGGCGGGCACCTGAGGCGGGCGGCCGGGTTCATCGTCTGGACGCAGGCCGAGGCGGGCCACGGCTGCCCGCTGTCGATGACCCACGCGGCGGTGCCCGCGCTGCGCACCGACCCCGCGCTCGCCGCCGAGTGGGAGCCGCGCCTCACCTCCACCGTCTACGACCAGGGGCTGCGGCCGGCCGCCCAGAAGGCCGGCGTGCTCTTCGGGATGGGCATGACGGAGAAGCAGGGCGGCAGCGACGTACGGGCCAACACCACGGAGGCACGGCCGCTGGCCGAGGACGGGACCTATGCGCTCACCGGGCACAAGTGGTTCTGCTCGGCGCCCATGTCGGACGGATTCCTGGTACTGGCGCAGGCCCCGGGCGGCCTGACGTGCTTTCTGGTGCCGCGGGTCCTGGAGGACGGGACCCGCAACGTGTTCCGCATCCAGCGCCTCAAGGACAAGCTCGGCAACAAGTCGAACGCGTCCAGCGAGGTCGAGTTCGACGGGACCTGGGGACGCCGGGTCGGCGACGAGGGCCGCGGGGTGCGCACCATCATCGAGATGGTCTCGGCGACCCGGCTCGACTGCGTGCTCGGCGCCGCCTCACTGATGCGCCAGGCCGTCGCGCAGGCCGTGCACCACAGCGCCCACCGGGAGGCCTTCGGCGGGAAGCTGATCGACAAGCCGCTGATGCGCAACGTGCTGGCGGACCTGGCGCTGGAGTCGGAGGCGGCCACGACGCTGGCGATGCGTCTGGCGGCCGCGTACGACGACGGCGGCGAGGAGGAGCGGGCGTTCCTGCGGCTCGCGGTGCCGGCCGCCAAGTACTGGGTGACCAAGCGGTGCACGCCGTTGGCGGTGGAGGCGCTGGAGTGCCTGGGCGGCAACGGGTACGTCGAGGAGTCCGGCATGCCGAGGCTGCTGCGCGAGTCGCCGCTCAACTCCATCTGGGAGGGCGCCGGCAACGTACAGGCCCTCGACCTGCTGCGCGCGCTCCAGCGCGAGCCGCAGGCACTGAACGCGTTCCTGCGCGAGGTGGGCCTGGCCCGCGGCGCCGACCACCGGCTGGACGGCGCGATCAAGAACCTGCTGGCCGAACTCGCCGATCTGGACGGCATCGAGGCGCGTGCCCGCCGCCTGGTGGAGCGCATCGCGCTGGTGCTCCAGGGTTCACTGCTCGTCCGGTACGCGCCCCCGGAGGTCGCCGACGCGTTCTGCGCCTCACGCCTGGGCGGCGACTGGGGCTCGGCCTTCGGGACCCTGCCGCACAGTCTGGATCTGGCCACGGTGGTGGAGCGGGCGCGTCCGGTGTCCTGAACCGGTGGCGCGGGGGTGGTGCTGCGCCGACACGGCACCACCCCCGCTCTCTGGCCCCGTCGCGAGGAGCACGAACGCCGCACGGGCGGCGTTGCTCAAGTTTCGGACCCCGTACGACTGTTCGCCAGGGTTGCAGAGGGTTGCAACTTTCCTGCGGAGTGTGTCCGGACTGCGCCCCTCCGTCGCCGCCGGGCGGCACTATGAGAACCGCAGTCAGTACGGGGTGGAGTTCCCTTGGCCGGAAAGAGCCGAGCGTCCGGTCGTCCGCCACCGTGCGCCGTCCGCCCGGGGAGGAAGAGTGGCGCACCCGCCGATCGACGTGACACGGCTCGCCGCACTGGACGCCGCGCAGGCGGCCCGGGTGCTGGGCGAGGTGCGTGAGGCCACGCTGGCCGGGCATCCGGCCCGTATCGCGCCGCGCCCGGTGATCGGGCAGTCCTGGGAGCGCATGCTGCGCGGCGGCGTCGACCCCGACCACGACGTCCGGTCGGGGCTGCTCGTCCGCGACGAGGTGGAGCGGCGGCGGCAGACCTCGCAGCTGCGGCATGTGCTGCCGGTGCTGCGCGAGGGGCTGCTCTCGGTCGCGGACGCGGCCCATCACATCGTGGTGGTCGCGGACCAGGCGGGCCGGGTCCTGTGGCGCGAGGGCTGCGCGTCGGTGCTGCGCAAGGCCGACGGGTTCGGTCTCGAGCCCGGCGCGGACTGGCGCGAGAGCGTCGTCGGCACCAACGGGGTGGGCACTCCGCTGGTCGCCCGCCAACCCGTGCAGGTGTTCTCCGCCGAGCACTTCGTGCGCACCCATCACTCGTGGACGTGCGCCGGCGCCCCGGTCACCGACCCGCGCGACGGCAGTCTGCTCGGCGTGGTGGACGTGAGCGGACCGCTGGACACCCTGCACCCGGCCACCCTGGCGCTGGTCGGCTCGGTGGCCGGACTCGCCGAGGCGCGGCTGCGCGAGCTGCACCTGACCTCGCTGGAGCGGTTGCGCGCGGTGGCGGCGCCGGTGCTGGCCCGGCTCGGCGGACGCGCGATCGCCGTCGACCGGGACGGCTGGACCGCCGCGGTCACCGGCATGCCGTACACGAACCGGCTCGCGCTGCCCAAGGAGCCGAGCACCGGGCGGGGTTGGCTGCCGACGCTCGGGACGTGCTTCGTGGAACCGCTGCCCGGCGGCTGGCTGGTCCGGGCCGCCGACGATCCGGCGCCCCGGCGGCCGGCGCGGATCGTGCTGGACCTGGCGCATCCGCGCCACTGGTCGGTGACGGTCGCCTCGGACGCGGGGACCTGGTGCCAGGAACTGACCCCCCGGCACGCCGAACTCCTCTACTTGCTGGCGGCGCGCCCGGCCGGCCGCAGCGCCGCGGATCTCGCCGACGACCTGTTCGGCGACTCCGGCCGCACGGTGACGGTACGGGCGGAGATGTCGCGCGTACGGCGGTACCTCGGGGCCTTCCTGGAACACCGGCCGTATCGTTTCTGCGACGACACCGAGGTGGAGTTGGCCCTCCCCGACGATCCCCGGGACCTGCTCGCCCACTCGACGGCACCGGCGGTACGCAGGGCGCGCGCCGCGGGACCCCCTTGTACCGCACCGGGGGCCGCCGTGTCCCCGGTGAACCACAAGGAGCGTATTTCGGGACCGTCTTCCGGGGTCCTCGACCAGGTACGCCGCTCCCTGCCGTAGCATCCCCTCACAGGCCACCCCACCCGTCTCTCCGTCAACGTACTGATCATGAGAGGCAGTTGGCCTTCCTCGGGAGGACGCATGAAGCAGCGCGGCAGGCACCGCCGACAACGGAGGGGACAGGCGCTGCGCGCCACCCTGGCCGGAACCGCCCTGGCGCTCACCGCGGCCGCCACGCTGATCAGCACCTCCCAGGCCACCGGCAGCAACAGCCCCGGGTCACTGACCCCGCTCAGCTCCGCGGCGGCGGCCGGCGGCTTCCGCCTGCACGAGAACCTGGTCGCCGCGGACACCCTCACCACGCTCACCAGGAGCATGGGCGGGAACGTCGGAGTCTCGGGCGTCCTGGCGGACACCGACCACGTGATGCGCGACCGGGCGCGGTGCTCCGGCGCCGAGCGGGCCGCGCTGCCGCTCGAACCCGTCGCCACGCGGGCGTACTGCTGGGCCGGGGACGACGCCCGCACCCGGCAGTGGCGGCCCGGCTCCGTCACCACCTCCGGCGACGCCGACGACGACGGCCAGTGGGGCGGGCAGCGCGTCATCATGGCGGGCTGGACGCACGACGACCGGGCGGCGGGCACGACGGCCGGGGACCGGGGTCTGGCCCGGATCGCCCTCATCGACGCGAGCGACCCACGGGCTCTCACCTACCGCTGGGTGCTGCTCGTCGCGCCGCGCGACGGGGGCCGGGACTTCGGCGCGGTCCGCTCCCGGATGGGCGGCATGGTCTGGTACCAGGGCAAGCTGATCGTCACCGGGCGGGGCGGCGCGGGCCGTGACGACGCGCTGCTCGTCTTCGACCTGCACCACATCCTCAAGGCCGGTGTGAACAGCGGAGCGGTCGGCAGGGTGCGGGGCGGCTACTCCGCGCACGGCTACCAGTACGTCCTGCCGGCCGTCGGCTCGTACAGCCCGGCGGGCGGCAGCTGCGGCTCCGCCGGCGGGACGGTCCCCTGCTTCGGTTCGCTCTCGCTGGACCGCACGTCGACGCCGGACAGCCTGGTCGCCACGGAGGCGACCAAGGCGGGCGGCGGCGAGCACACCCGGATCTGGCGCTACCCCTACAGCGCCGTCGCGGGCCGCGAGGGCCTGCTCCGCAGCGACTCCCTGGGCCGGGTCGACGCCGACGAGGCCTACACGACCAAGGCCGCCGGTCTGTCCGGCGTCCTGTCGCACACGCCCGCCGGGGCACGCAGGGCCGACTGGTACGTCGGCCACACCCCCGACAGCGGCGGCCGGCACGGCACCCTGTGGCGGCAGAGCGGAAGCGGCACCGAGGCGGTGCGGTGCAGCGGCGACCAGTCGTACGCCTGCTGGGGTCAGCACACCGCCTCCCTGTCGTACTGGCAGGAGACCGGCGAGCTGTGGACCCTGAGCGGCGCGGGCACGGACACGACGCCGGAGCGGACGCTCTACGCGGTGCCGCTGACGTCGGTGGACGACTCACTGGGCTAGGGGCTGGGCGCGCCGCCCGAAGGCTGGGGGGCTCCCCACCCCTCGCCCCGAGGGCCGGGAGCACCCGGCCCTGGTGTCCGGCCGAAGGCCCGGGGCTGCGGGGTCCGCCTTGGAGGGGGCCGAGCGGCCGTGGTTCCCTGACCTCATGAGCAACGTCACTGTGACCACCTGGTCCCTGGAGCAGACGGCCCCGACCGACCTGCTCCCCGCGGTCGCGCCCGACGGGGACGTCCGGATCGTGCGCGCCGAGGTCTCCTCGCCCGAGTTCAGCCGCTTCCTGTACGCCTCGGTCGGCGCCGACATCCGCTGGACCGACCGGCTGGACTGGACGTACGCGCAGTGGGAGCGGTTCCTGGACCGGCCGGGTGTGGAGACCTGGGTCGCCTACGACCGGGGGACGCCCGCGGGCTATGTCGAGCTGGAACCGCAGGACGACGGCGTCGTGGAGATCGTCTACTTCGGCCTGATCCCCGCCTTCCGCGGCCGGCGCATCGGCGGCCACCTCCTCTCGTACGGGGTCGCACGGGCCTGGGACCTGGCGGAGCGCGTGCCGGGGCGGGCCGAGACCAAGCGGGTCTGGCTGCACACCTGCAGCCTGGACGGCGAGCACGCCATGGACAACTATCTGCGGCGCGGGTTCCAGCTCTTCGACACCGAGGTCGAGGAGAAGCCGGACGTGGCCACCCCCGGCCCCTGGTCCGGGGCGCGGGCGGTCTGACCTGCCGCGTCGGCGCCCGGGAGGGGCCGGCCGAGTGACCCATACCCCCCTTGTCCCACCACTCGGGACAAGGGTGTCCACATGATGGATGATGGTGGACTCCCCCGAGATGCCCGTGACACGCTTCCGTCATGTCTGGAACTGGAATTGCCTTGGTGAGTCGGCGGCACGTCGACCTCGGCCGCATGTCCAGCGCCATCTGTCCGGTGAGCTGACAGCCCCGGCCGAGCCGGCATTCCCCCCTTTCGCCTCTCTCCACGCAATGACGCGCGCGTACTTCCGTACGTGCCCATGTGCGCGCCCGAGAGCGCCCTCCTTCCTGTCCCGCAGTCCCGAAGGACGTATCGACCATGGCCGCCACCCCGCAGAATCCCGACGCCGCGCCCCGCCGCAAGGTGAGCCGTCACCGCGGTGAGGGGCAGTGGGCCGTGGGTCACTTCACCCCGCTCAACGGAAACGAGCAGTTCAAGAAGGACGACGACGGTCTCAATGTGCGGACACGCATTGAGACGATCTACTCCAAGCGGGGCTTCGACTCGATCGACCCCAACGACCTCCGCGGACGGATGCGCTGGTGGGGGCTGTACACCCAGCGCAAGCCCGGGATCGACGGCGGCAAGACCGCGATCCTGGAGCCGGAGGAGCTGGACGACAAGTACTTCATGCTGCGCGTCCGTATCGACGGCGGCCGGCTCACCACCGACCAGCTGCGCGTCATCGGCGAGATCTCGCAGGAGTTCGCGCGCGGCACCGCCGACCTCACCGACCGGCAGAACGTGCAGTACCACTGGATCCGCATCGAGGACGTCCCGGAGATCTGGAACCGTCTGGAGGCCGTGGGCCTGTCCACGACCGAGGCCTGCGGTGACACCCCGCGCGTCATCCTCGGCTCGCCCGTCGCCGGGATCGCCGAGGACGAGATCATCGACGGCACCCCCGCGCTCGACGAGATCCACCGCCGGATCATCGGCAACAAGGACTTCTCGAACCTGCCCCGCAAGTTCAAGTCCGCGATCTCCGGCTCGCCGCTGCTGGACGTCGCGCACGAGATCAACGACATCGCGTTCGTCGGCGTGAACCACCCGGACCACGGTCCCGGCTTCGACCTCTGGGTCGGCGGCGGTCTCTCCACCAACCCGAAGATCGGCCAGCGCCTCGGCGCCTGGGTCCCGCTGGACGAGGTCCCGGACGTCTACGAGGGCGTCATCTCGATCTTCCGCGACTACGGCTACCGCCGGCTGCGCACCCGCGCCCGCCTGAAGTTCCTGGTCGCCGACTGGGGCGTGGAGAAGTTCCGCCAGATCCTCGAGGACGACTACCTGGAGCGCAAGCTGGTCGACGGCCCCGCACCCGAACAGCCCGTCGCCCGCTGGCGCGACCACGTCGGAGTGCACCGGCAGAAGGACGGCAACTTCTACGTCGGCTTCGCCCCGCGCGTCGGCCGGGTGGACGGCACCACCCTCACCAAGATCGCCGAGCTGGCGGGGGCCCACGGCTCCGGCCGGCTGCGCACCACCGTCGAGCAGAAGATGATCGTGCTCGACGTCGAGGAGAGCCGGGTCGACTCGCTGGTGGAGGGTCTCGAAGCCCTCGGCCTGACCGCCCGGCCGTCCTCCTTCCGGCGCGGCACGATGGCCTGCACCGGTATCGAGTACTGCAAGCTCGCGATCGTCGAGACCAAGGCACGCGGTGCCTCCCTCATCGACGAGCTCGAACGGCGTCTCCCCGAGTTCGAAGAGCCGATCACCATCAATGTCAACGGCTGCCCGAACGCCTGTGCCCGTATCCAGGTCGCGGACATCGGTCTCAAGGGCCAGCTGGTCCTCGACGACCAGGGCCGGCAGGTCGAGGGCTTCCAGGTGCACCTGGGCGGCGCGCTCGGCCTGGAGGCCGGCTTCGGCCGCAAGGTCCGCGGCCTCAAGGTCACCTCGGACGAGCTGCCCGACTACGTCGAGCGGGTCCTCAAGCGCTTCCAGGCGGGGCGCACGGACGGCGAGCGCTTCGCCGCCTGGGCCTCCCGGGCCTCCGAGGAGGACCTGACATGAGCGAGCGTGCCGCACCGTTCTACTGCCCGTACTGCGGAGACGAGGATCTGCGCCCCAGCGAACAGGGCCACGGCGCCTGGGAATGCGCGGCGTGCAACCGAGCCTTCCAGCTGAAGTTCCTCGGGCTGCTGGCCCAGGGCGTGAACCGCGCCTCTCACCAGGGGAACGTCCGGCGCGACGAAGGCGGAGGGGACGAGATATGACAACCGTTCAGGAAGACCGGGACACCCGGGACTTGAGGAGCATCGCCGAACAGGCCGGGCGCGACCTCGAGGACGCGTCCGCCCTGGAGATCCTCCAGTGGGCCGTGGACACCTTCGGCGGGAAGTTCTGCGTGACCTCCTCGATGGAGGACGCGGTCGTCGCCCATCTCGCCTCCCGTGCCCGCCCCGCCCGCGGTCCGGTCGACGTCGTCTTCCTCGACACCGGCTACCACTTCCCCGAGACCATCGGCACCCGGGACGCGGTCGAGGCGGTGATGGACGTCAACGTCATCACGCTCACCCCCCGGCAGACGGTCGCCGAACAGGACGCCGAGTACGGGCCCGCGCTGCACGACCGCGACCCGGACCTGTGCTGCGCCCTGCGCAAGGTCAAGCCTCTCGAAGAGGGCCTGACGTCGTACGACGCCTGGGCGACGGGGCTGCGCCGTGACGAGTCCCCGACCCGGGCGAACACCCCGGTCGTGGGCTGGGACGAGAAGCGGCGGAAGGTCAAGATCTCGCCGATCGCCCGCTGGACGCAGGACGACGTGGACGCCTACGTCGCCGAGCACGGCGTGCTCACCAACCCGCTGCTGACGGACGGTTACGCCTCCGTGGGCTGCGCGCCCTGCACCCGCCGCGTTCTGGAGGGCGAGGACGCGCGCGCCGGCCGCTGGGCGGGACGTTCCAAGACCGAGTGCGGGCTGCACGGCTGACCATGACCGAGATCGCGGAGAACCAGGAGAACCAAGTGACCGGAGCCACTATCTGGCTCACGGGTCTGCCGAGTGCCGGCAAGACCACCATCGCGTACGAGCTGGCCGGCCGGCTGCGCGAGGAGGGCCACCGCGTCGAGGTGCTCGACGGCGACGAGGTCCGCGAGTTCCTCTCGTCGGGCCTCGGCTTCTCGCGCGCCGACCGCGACACCAACGTGCAGCGCATCGGTTTCCTCGCCGAACTCCTCTCCCGCAACGGCGTCAAGGCGCTGGTGCCGGTCATCGCGCCGTACGCGGACAGCCGGGAGGCGGTACGGGGGCGTCACCGGGCCGGTGGCACCGCGTACGTGGAGGTGCACGTGGCGACTCCGGTCGAGGTGTGCTCGGTACGTGATGTGAAGGGGCTGTACGCCAAGCAGGCCGCGGGCGAGATCTCGGGGCTGACCGGCGTCGACGACCCCTACGAGGAGCCCGAGTCGCCCGATCTGCGCATCGAGTCGCACACCCAGTCCGTGCAGGAGTCCGCGGCCGCGCTGCATGCGCTGCTCACCGAGAGGGGTCTCGCATGACGACCGCAGCCACTGTGTCCGAGGCGGCCGGCGACTCGGGGGACGCCGGCCCCTACGCGCTGTCGCACCTGGACGCGCTGGAGTCCGAGGCGGTGCACATCTTCCGCGAGGTCGCGGGCGAGTTCGAGCGGCCGGTGGTCCTCTTCTCCAGCGGCAAGGACTCCATCGTCATGCTGCACCTGGCGCTGAAGGCCTTCGCCCCCGCGCCCGTCCCCTTCTCGCTGCTGCACGTCGACACCGGACACAACTTCCCGGAGGTCCTGGAGTACCGCGACCGCACGGTGGCCGCCCACGGCCTGCGCCTGCACGTCGCCTCCGTACAGGACTACATCGACCGCGGTGTCCTCAAGGAGCGTCCGGACGGCACCCGCAACCCCCTGCAGACCGTGCCGCTGACCGAGAAGATCCAGTCGGAGCGCTTCGACGCCGTGTTCGGCGGCGGACGCCGCGACGAGGAGAAGGCCCGCGCGAAGGAACGCGTCTTCTCCCTGCGCGACGAGTTCTCCCAGTGGGACCCGCGCCGCCAGCGTCCCGAACTGTGGCAGCTCTACAACGGGCGCCACGCCCCCGGCGAGCACGTCCGCGTCTTCCCTCTCTCCAACTGGACCGAGCTGGACGTCTGGCAGTACATCGCCCGCGAGCACATCGAACTCCCCGAGATCTACTTCGCGCACGAGCGCGAGGTCTTCCAGCGCGCCGGCATGTGGCTGACCGCCGGCGAGTGGGGCGGCCCGAAGGAGAGCGAGACGGTCGAGAAGCGGCAGGTCCGCTACCGCACCGTCGGCGACATGTCCTGCACGGGCGCCGTCGACTCCGACGCGACCACGCTGGACGCCGTGATCACCGAGATCGCCGCCTCCCGGCTCACCGAGCGGGGCGCCACCCGCGCCGACGACAAGATGTCGGAAGCCGCGATGGAAGACCGCAAGCGCGAGGGGTACTTCTAGTCATGACGAGCGCCACCGAACCCACCGAGCCGTTGTCGGTCGAGCAGTTGTCGGCGACCACGCTGCTGCGCTTCGCCACCGCCGGCTCCGTCGACGACGGCAAGTCCACGCTCGTGGGCCGTCTGCTGCACGACTCCAAGTCGGTCCTGACCGACCAACTGGAGGCCGTGGAGCGGGTCTCGGCCGACCGCGGCCAGGACACCCCCGACCTCGCGCTGCTCACCGACGGCCTGCGCGCCGAGCGGGAGCAGGGCATCACGATCGACGTGGCCTACCGGTACTTCGCCACCGCGCGCCGCCGGTTCATCCTCGCCGACACCCCGGGCCATGTGCAGTACACCCGGAACATGGTCACCGGCGCCTCGACCGCCGACCTGGCCGTCGTCCTGGTCGACGCCCGCAACGGCGTCATCGAGCAGACCCGGCGCCACGCCGCCGTCGCCGCGCTCCTGCGCGTCCCGCACGTCGTCCTCGCCGTCAACAAGATGGACCTCGTCGACTACCGGGAGTCCGTCTTCGCGGCGATCGCCGAGGAGTTCACGGCGTACGCCTCCGAGCTGGGCGTCCCCGAGATCACCGCGATCCCGATCTCGGCGCTCGCCGGCGACAACGTGGTGGAACCGTCCGCGAACATGGACTGGTACGGCGGCCCGACGGTCCTGGAGCACCTGGAGACCGTCCCGGTCAGCCACGACCTGGCGCACTGCCACGCGCGGCTGCCCGTGCAGTACGTGATCCGCCCGCAGACCGCCGAGCACCCCGACTACCGGGGGTACGCCGGCCAGATCGCGGCAGGTACCTTCCGCGTCGGGGAGAGCGTGACCGTGCTGCCGTCCGGGCGCACCTCGAAGGTCGCCGGGATCGATCTGCTGGGCACGCCGGTCGACATCGCCTGGACCCCGCAGTCGGTGACCCTCCTGCTGGCGGACGACATCGACATCTCGCGCGGTGACCTGCTCGTACCGAGCAAGGACGCGCCCCCGACCACGCAGGACGTCGAGGCGACCGTGTGCCATGTGGCGGACCAGCCGCTCACGGTCGGCCACCGGGTCCTGCTCAAGCACGGCACCCGCACGGTCAAGGCGATCGTCAAGGACATCCCGTCCCGGCTGACGCTGGACGACCTCTCGCTGCACCCGCACCCGGGCCGGCTCGTCGCCAACGACATCGGCCGCGTCAAGATCCGTACCGCCGAGCCGCTCCCGCTCGACTCGTACGCCGACTCCCGGCGCACCGGCGCGTTCATCCTGATCGACCCCTCGGACGGCACCACGCTCACCGCGGGCATGGTCGGCGAGTCCTTCGCCGCGCCCCAGCCGGTCAAGAACGAGGGCGACGACGACGGGTGGGACTTCTGACATGACGTCCACCGACTTCTACTCCACGTTCGCCAAGGAGGGCGGCCGCGTCGGCAGCGGCGCCCTCGGCAGCGGGCAGGGCGGGGTGGCGCGATGTGCGGTCTGACGTACGCGCACTGCCTGCGCGCCCCGTCCCCCCACAGCCTGAGCGTCCGAAGACCTGCCGACCTCCCGGCCACGAACTGACAACGTGACCGCCGGGCCAACGAGAGGAAAGCCTCCCGTGCCTGCCATCCGCTCCACCCTCGCACGCCGTGGCATAGCCGCCGCCGTCGCACTCCCGCTGCTCGCCCTCGCCGCGTGCAGCTACGGCTCCGAGTCCAAGGGCGACAGCTCGAAGGCGAAGGTCGCCGCCGGGTCCAAGAAGATCGACGGCCTCGACGCCGTGAAGATCGGCTACTTCGGCAACCTGACGCACGCGACCGCGCTCGTGGCCAACCAGAAGGGCTACTTCCAGAAGGAGCTCGGCGCCACCCAGGCCAAGTACCAGATCTTCAACGCCGGTCCCTCCGAGATCGAGGCACTGAACTCGGGTTCGATCGACATCGGCTGGATCGGCCCCTCGCCGGCCATCAACGGCTACACCAAGTCCGCCGGCAAGAACCTGCGCATCATCGGCGGTTCGGCGTCCGGCGGCGTGAAGCTGGTGGTGAACCCGAAGAAGATCAAGTCCCTGAAGGACGTCGAGGGCAAGAAGATCGCGACCCCGCAGCTCGGCAACACACAGGACGTCGCGTTCCTCAACTGGGCCGCGGAGCAGGGCTGGAAGGTCGACCCGCAGAGCGGAAAGGGCGACGTCTCGGTCGTCCGCACGGACAACAAGATCACCCCGGACGCCTACAAGTCCGGCTCCATCGACGGCGCCTGGGTGCCGGAGCCGACCGCGTCGAAGCTGGTCGCCGAGGGCGGCAAGGTGCTGCTCGACGAGCGGGACCTGTGGCCCGACAAGAAGTTCGTGATCACGAACATCATCGTGTCGCAGAAGTTCCTCAAGGAGCACCCGAAGGCCGTCGAGGCCGTGCTGAAGGCCTCCGTCGACACCAACAAGTGGATCAACGCCAACCCGGACGAGGCGAAGGCGGCGGCGAACAAGCAGCTGGAGGCCGATTCCGGCAAGGCCCTGCCGGCCGAGGTGCTCGATCCGGCCTGGAAGTCCATCCAGGTCACCGATGACCCGCTGGCGTCCACCCTCAGCACCGAGGCGGACCATGCGGTGAAGGCCGGCCTGCTGGAGAAGCCCACCCTGACCGGTATCTACGACCTCACCCTGCTGAACAAGGTCCTCGAGGCAGCGGGCGAGAGCACCGTCGACGACGCCGGTCTCGGCGTCAAGTAGGGCTGTATCCCGATGAGTTCCCAGGAGGTGACGACCATGGCCACGACCTTCGCCAAGACCGCCGGCAGCGTCGACAGCGTCGAAGCAGTCGACCACGCCGCCAGGATCGAGCACGTGTCGAAGTCCTTCGCCGGACCGGCGGGACCCCAGCTCGTCCTCGACGACATCACCCTCGATGTCGCACCGGGCGAGTTCGTCACCCTCCTGGGGGCCTCGGGGTGCGGGAAGTCGACGCTGCTCAATCTGGTGGCGGGGCTCGACGCCCCGACCACGGGCAGCATCACGACCAACGGGCGCCCGGCCCTGATGTTCCAGGAGCACGCCCTCTTCCCGTGGCTGACCGCGGGCAAGAACATCGAACTCGCCCTGCGTCTGCGGGGCGTCGCGAAGTCCGAACGCCGCGACCGGGCGGAGGAGCTGCTCGAACTCGTACGGCTGAAGGGCGCGTACGGCAAGCGGGTGCACGAGCTGTCCGGCGGGATGCGCCAGCGCGTCGCGATGGCCCGCGCGCTCGCCCAGGACAGCGAACTCCTCTTGATGGACGAGCCGTTCGCGGCACTGGACGCCATCACACGGGACGTCCTGCACGACGAGCTGACCCGGATCTGGCGGGAGACGCGGGTGTCGGTCCTCTTCGTCACGCACAACGTGCGCGAGGCGGTACGGCTCGCGCAGCGCGTCGTGCTCCTCTCCTCGCGCCCCGGACGGGTCGCGCACGAGTGGGCCGTGGACATTCCGCAGCCGCGCCGCATCGAGGACACCGCCGTGGCGGAGCTGTCCGTCGAGATCACCGAACAACTGCGTGGGGAGATCCGCCGTCATGGCCAGCACTGAGACCAAGGACGACGCGGCCGTCAGGGCGGACAACGACCTCGCGGGCCTCGATGCCCTGGAGACCGCGGTCCACACGGACCGGGCCTCCTTGCGGCAGATCTTCGTCGCGAAGGTCCTGCCGCCCCTCGTCGCCGTCGCGCTGGTGCTGGTGGTCTGGCAGTCGCTGGTCTCCTTCGACATCGTCACCGACCCCAGCAAGCTGCCCTCGCCCTCGGCCGTCTGGGACGAGGCGAAGACCGCGTGGCTGCAGGGAACACTGCTCGACTACGTCTGGACCAGCGTCTCCCGGGGCCTGCTCGGCTTCCTGCTGGCGCTGGTGATCGGCACGCCGCTGGGTCTGCTGGTGGCGCGGGTGAGGTTCGTACGCGCCGCGATCGGCCCGGTCCTGTCCGGCCTGCAGTCCCTGCCCTCGGTGGCCTGGGTGCCGCCGGCCGTGATCTGGCTGGGCCTGAACAACTCGATGATGTACGCCGTGATCCTGCTCGGCGCCGTCCCCTCGATCGCCAACGGCCTGGTCTCGGGTGTCGACCAGGTGTCCCCGCTGTTCCTGCGCGCGGGGCGGACGCTGGGTGCCACCGGGCTGCGCGGCACCTGGCACATCGTCATGCCCGCGGCGCTGCCGGGCTATCTGGCGGGTCTGAAGCAGGGCTGGGCGTTCTCCTGGCGCTCGCTGATGGCCGCCGAGATCATCGCGTCCTCGCCCGATCTGGGCGTCGGACTCGGCCAGTTGCTGGAGAACGGCCGCAACGCCAGTTCCATGTCGATGGTGTTCCTCGCCATCTTCCTCATCCTGTTCGTCGGTATCGCGATCGACCTGATCGTCTTCAGCCCCCTGGAACGGCGGGTGCTGCGCGGTCGCGGTCTCCTCGTGAGGAGCTGAGCCGCTCATGCACCGCCCGGTCCTCCTCGTCATCGCCCACGGCAGCCGCGACCCGCGCCATGCCGCGACGGTCCACGCCCTCGTCCGGCGGGTCCGGGCGCGGCGGCCCGGCCTGCGCGTGGAGACCGGCTTCCTGGACTTCAACGTCCCGTCGGTGAACGGGGTGCTGGAGTCGCTGGCGGCGGAGGGCGTACGGGACGTGGTGGCGCTGCCGCTCCTGCTCACCCGCGCCTTCCACGCGAAGTCGGACATCCCGGCGGTGCTGCGGCAGGCCCCCGCGCGGCTGCGCATCCGTCAGGCGCCGGTGCTGGGCCCGTCACCGCTCCTGACGGACGCGCTCGAGCGGCGTCTGTACGAGGCGGGGCTGACCCCTGCCGACAAGTCCTCGACCGGGGTCGTACTGGCCTCGGCGGGGTCCACGGACCCGGAGGCGATCGCGGTGATCACGGACATCGCGCGGGAGTGGCGGCGCACCGGCTGGCGCGCCGTGCGGCCCGCGTTCGCCTCCGCCGCCCTCCCCCGCACCGAGGACGCGGTACGCGAGCTGCGTGCGCTCGGCTGCGCCCGGGTGGCCGTCGCGCCCTATGTCCTCGCCCCTGGTTTCCTGCCGGACCGGATCGCCCGGGGCGCGGCCGGGGCGGACGTACTGGCGGACGTGCTGGGCCCGGCGCCGGAGGTGGCCCGGGTGCTGCTGGAGCGCTACGACCAGGCACGGTTGCCGGCACTGGCCGCCGTCGGCGCGTAGACCGTGTCCGCCGTACGCGTGGGCGCTCCCCGTGGGCGGCACGTGGTGGCGTCGGACGACAGCCTCTGCGCCGCGCAAGCCTTGAGCTGACTGGCTCGACGCGGCGTCCGTCAGGCCTCCCGGCCCGGCCAGGCGCGACGTCGCCGGTGGGCCTGTCGGCTCGGGCGTGGTCCTGCCGGCCTGATCCCCGGCGGCCCCGGGATCAGGCCGCGCGGGTGGCGGAGATGCCGCCGTCGACGTAGAGCGTGACGCCGTGGACCATGGCCGCGTCGTCGCCGGCGAGGTACAGGACTGCCTTGGCGATGTCCTCCGGCCGGACGACGACGCCTGCCGGAGTGGTGGCGGTCATGGCGTCGAGTTCGGCGCGGGCCCGCTCGTTGCCGGGCGTGAGGGTCGCTCCGGGCGCGACGGTGTTGACCCGCACGCCGCGCGGCCCGTACTCCGCGGCCCAGCTCCGGGTGAGCTGCTCGTCGGCGGCCTTGGTCGCGCTGTACATCGCGCCGTAGGGAGTGCCGAGACGGGCCATCCAGGAGCCGATGGTGACGATGGCGCCCGCGCCCCGCTCGGCCATGGCCGGAGCGATCGCGGCGACCAGGACGTGCGGGGCGCGGATGTTGACCGCGAGCATGGCATCGAGGTCGTTGTCCGGGAGGTCCTCGGTCAGTGTCGCCGGGTAGATGCCGGCGTTGTTGACCAGGATGTCGACCCGGCCGCCGAGCACCTCCGTGGCTTGTGCGGCGAAGGCCCGCAGCTGCTCGTAGCCGCCTGCCAGGTCCGCCGCCACGAAGTCGGCGCGGCCGCCCGCGCCGACGATCTCCTTGACGACCCGCTCGCCGCTGGTCCGCTGCCGGCCGCTGACCACGACGTGCGCGCCCTCGGCGGCCAGGACGCGGGCGATCGCCTCGCCGATCCCGCTGGTCGAGCCGGTGACGACGGCGGTACGGCCGGTGAGCCGGGAGCCGGGGACGGTAGGGGTGCTGTCGTTCGTGTGAAGTGAAGAATTCATGAGTCCCTTTCTAAGGCGGTCCCGGATGTCGGGCCAGGACAGGACGGACCTGGGCACGGCAGGACCACCCAGGGCTTCGACGGCTCGCCTACCCTGGAGGAATGTCACGCGACCGCTCCGCGCTCGGAGCGTTCCTGCGCTCCCGCCGGGACCGCCTCACCCCCTCCCAGGCGGGCATCGAAGCCTTCCCCGGGGCGAGGCGCGTGCCGGGGCTGCGGCGGGAGGAGCTCGCCGTGCTGGCCGGCCTGAGCCCGGACTACTACAGCCGCCTCGAACAGGGACGCCAGGCCAACATCTCCACCGAGGTGCTCGACGCGCTGGCCCGCGCACTGCGCCTCGACGAGGTCGAACGCGCGCATCTTCACGACCTCGCCGCACCCACCGCGCGGCACCGCACCGCGAGCCCGCAGGCGGCCCAGCGCCCCGATCCCGGGCTGCTGCGGCTGATGCGCACGCTCGACCATGTCCCGGTGCTGCTGCTCGGCCACCGCTGCGAGGTCCTGGCCCGCAACAACCTGCTGACGGCGGTACTGGGCCGTCAGCTGGAGCCCGGGACGTCGTTCGTCCGCTTCATGTTCCAGGACCCGGCCGCCCGCGAGCGGATCGTGAACTGGGCCGACTTCGCCTCGGCCACCGTCGCCACGATGCGCAGGGAGATCGCCCGACGACCGTACGACGGCCTCCTCACGACGCTGGTGGACGAGTTGCGCGTCACCGACCGTGATGTCGCCCGGTGGTGGGACGACCACACCGTCCGCGACTACGCGTCGGTGACCAAACGCGTCGAGCATCCCGCCGCCGGCCCGATGTCCTTCGACATCGAGATCGTCCGCGCGCCGCACGAGCCGGACCAGCGGCTGGTGGTCTACACGACGGAGCCCGACTCTCCCACCGCCCGCGTCCTGCCCATCCTGGCCAGCTGGGACGCGGCGCCCCGTCCCTGACCGGGCAGGCACGCGCCGCCGCGAACGCTGCCGACCGGGGGACTTCGTGGCTCGGCCAGGGCCTGTCCCTCCCGTGATCCCCGGTGGGCGCACGACGCCGGCCACGGCATCTCGGCGCGTTGCCGGGTCGCCCTGATCGCCCCGCATGAGGGCTGCCCTCCGCCCGGCGAGGCACCGCGTCCGACGCCGCGCGCCGTTCCACCGGCCATGACGGGAGAGCCCTCAGGGACGCGGTGGCCGCTCCTCGCCAACCGACGCGACGGCCTCCCCGGCCAGCCGCACCAGCTCGGCGACCGGCATCGACCCCGCCGCCCTGCGCTCGCGCGCGAAGGTGTTCGCGAGCCGCTGGAGCAGGTCGTTGAGCGGGGTCGGTACGCCGTGCAGCCGGCCCAGGAGAGCGATCTCGCCGTTGAGGTAGTCGGCCTCGATGGTGCCGGTGGCGCGGTCGAGGGACTGCCAGGAGGAGCCGCCACGGCGTGGGGAGCCGTCGAAGGGCCGGAGGCGGATCCTGTCGCCGCGGACCCGCCGCTGCTCCTCCTCGCTCACGTACGCGATCCCGGCGGCTGCGAGCGCCGCCTCGCCCTCCGCGCGCACCCGTCCGAGGAGCTCCAGGCCCTCCTCGCCGGTCACCGGGCCGCTGACCGCCTCCATCGCGTTCGCGAGGTTGCCGAGCAGCTTGGCGTACTGCCAGCGCGCCACGTCCGGCACCACCGGCGCCTCGAAACGGGACTTCTCCAGGTCGGCGGCGATCCGGCGGGCCGTCTCGTCCGTGCCGTGCGGATACCGGCCGAGGTGCAGGATGCCGGTGAGGGGGGTGCCGGCCGCCGACACGGCGCCGGGTTCGACGAAGGTGGCGGGCAGCCAGACACAGACCCCGTACACCCGCCGGAACCGGCGCAGTGCCAGGCGCTGGCTCTCCACGCCGTTCTGCGCGCAGACCAGCGGAAGTCGCTCGGCGGCCGTACCGCCGCCGACCACGGGGGCCGCACCCCAGGCCGCCAGGGCCGCCTCGCTGTCCTGCGTCTTGACGGCGAGCAGCAGGACGTCGTCGGCACGCAGCGCGCCGAGTGCCGCGGGCTCGTCGACCACGGGCAGCAGGTGGGTGCGGGTGCCCTCCGCGGTCATGAGGCGCAGTCCGAAGGCACGCAGCGCCTCGTGGTGCGCGCCCCGCGCGACCAGGACGACGTCGTGTCCCGCTTCGGCGAGCCGGCCGCCGATGGCGCCGCCGACGGCTCCCGCTCCGATGATGACGTAACGCATGGGACGAGCCTCGCACAGTCGTCCCGCACCGGTGTCTGTACCCTCCGTCGGATGGTTTCGCAACGATTCACGCTCGGCGGGGAGCTGCCGGTACGCAGGCTCGGTTACGGCACGGCACAGCTGACGGGACCGGGCTACTGGGGCCCGCGGGGGGACACCCGGGACGCGGTGGCCGTACTGCGGCGGGCCGTCGAGCGCGGGGTCACGCTGATCGACACCGCCGACAACTACGGCCCGTCGGTTGCGGAGGAGCTGATCGCCGAGGCCCTCCGTCCCTACCCCGGGGATCTGCTGATCGCCACCAAGGGCGGCGTCGTCCGTACCGGCGACAGCGCGTGGCACGTGTCCGGGCGGCCGGAGACGCTGCGGGCGATGTGCGAGGCGAGTCTGCGGCGGCTGCGGCTCGACACGATCGGCCTGTACCAGCTGCACCGCCTGGACCCGCGGGTGCCGATGGCCGAACAGCTCGGCGCGCTCGACGAGTTGCGCGCCGAGGGCAAGATCCGGCACATCGGGCTCGACACCGTGACCGCCGAACAGCTGGAAGCGGCACTGGCGTTGACCGACATCGCCGCGGTCCAGAACCGCTACAACCTGCTGGACCGTGCTTCGGAGCCGCTGCTGGAGCTGTGCGAGGCGCGCGGTATCGCCTTTCTGCCGTGGTTCCCTCTCGGCAACGGCTCACTCACCGCGGCGACGGCCCGCGCGGAGATCGCCGCCGCGCACGGGGCGACGCCGGGCCAGCTCGCGCTCGCCTGGCTGCTGCACCGTTCCCCGGTGCTCTGCCCTACGCCGGGCACCGGGTCGCTCGTCCACCTGGAGGAGAACCTCGACGCGGCCGCGGTGCGGCTGACCGCCGAGGACATGCGGGCCCTGGGCTGACCCCGCCCCCTGGCGGCCGCGACGGGGCCGAGGCGCTGCCCCGGGACGGCCGGGCCCCGGGTTCCGCGCCTCACCGTCCCGGGCGGGGTCGCCGCGTACACCGCCTGTCGGGACGCGCGGGAGGTCACTCTGTGTCCGAGGGCTCCGCACTGAACGGGGTGCCCTGGTGGAAGTACAGACGCCAGCCGTCGGCCGTCCGCCACCACAGCGAACTCCGGTGCACCAGACGTCCGTTGTCGCCCTCCGTGTCGAAGGTGATGTGGACCAGGTCCGGCGCCAGCTGGACGCCCTTCATGCGGGAGGCGGTGATGGGCCGTGACCCCGGCCGCGTCGTCGAGGTGAGATGCACGAGCATCGAGGCGCGGTCCCACAGCCGGCCCGAGGAGCCGAACTCGTGGAAGCCGGGGTGCAGCAGGGCTCCCAGCCGCTCCGCCGAGCGGCGGACCTCCGCGTCGAGCAGGCTCAGCTCGCCCTCGATGGCCGCCTCCACGGCGGGATTGTGGTCAGGCACCTGTCAGCTCCTCGAGTTTGACGACGGTGTTCCAGTTGCGGGTGGTGGCGGTGACACCCTTGAGGAGCCTGGGCTTGGCCAGGGCCTCGGCCAGCTTGGAGCGTCCGAGGCCGTCAGGGGCGTACAGGTACAGGGCGCGGTCGCCGAGCCGGAAGTCCTCCGGCAGGAAGGCCGCCGGGTCGACCGACGCGAAACGTCCGGGGTCGACCGGGGCGGAGAAGTAGGTGACGTGCAGCTGCTTGGCCTCCAGTTCGGCGGCCGGGAATGGACACGCCTCCCGCACGGCCCTCAGGTAGGCGTGGTCGCGGACCAGCACGCCGACGGTGAAGCCGAAGTGCTTCTCGACGGCGTCGGCCAACTCGGCCGCCAGGGAGTCCTCGTCACCGCGGTCGGCGGAGAAGACGGCGTTCCCGCTCTGGAGATAGGTGCCCACACCGCCGTGGCCGAGTCCCTGCAGGAGGGTACGGAGCTCGGCCATCGGCACCTTCTTGTTGCCACCCACGTTGATCCCGCGCAGCAGCGCCGCGTACGTCGTCGTCATCCGTTCACCATAGGACGGCCGTCCGGCGCATCCGCACCAACACCCGCACCCTGACCCCGATCCCCGAGAACCCTCCTCGTATGTAAGGGGCTTCTATCCTCCCCAGTGCGGAGACGGCGGGGTCCGCGGGGAGGAGCCGGGGGCCGGACGGTTCACCGGGCAGTACGAGGAGACGGTCTTGTCCGGGCCATACCTTCATAACGGAAGGTGGCGGCAGGGGGCTGTCACCGCGCACAAGGGGGCTGGCCCGTCATGGGGAACGGAGACATACGGGTGCGGGGCATCGCCGCGCGGGCAGGCGGCTGGAGCGCCCGGCACCGATGGGCCGCCGTCGGAATCTGGGTGCTGTTCGTCGTACTGGCGATGGGGCTCGGCTCGGCCGCGGGCCGCGTGGACGTCAACGAGAGCGATCAGCTCAAGGGCGAGACGCACACCGCCGCGAAGATCATCGAGGACTCGGGGATCAAGGAACCCTCCAGTGAGAGCGTCCTGATCCAGGCGAAGGACGGGAACGTCACCTCCACGGACGCCGAGTTCCGCGGCGCCGTCGCCGCCGTCGTCGATGCCGTCGGCGCGACCGGCAAGGTCACGGACGTGACCTCGCCGTACGACACGAAGACGATCTCCAAGGACGGCCGCAGCGCCCTCGTGCAGTTCGACATGCGGGGCGACTCGGAGACCGCGGGCGATCGCGTCGCGCCGGTGCTGAACGCCGTCAAGGGGGTGCAGAAGGAGCACACGGGGCTGCGGATCGAGGAGATCGGCGGCGCCAGCATGCAGAAGACCTTCGACGACGCGTTCGGCGACGACTTCCAGAAGGCCGAGCTCTCCGCCGTGCCCGTCGCTCTCGGCATCCTGCTGATCGCCTTCGGCGCGCTGGTGGCGGCACTGCTCCCGGTGGCGCTCGCGGTCACCGCGATCGTCGCGACGATGGGCCTGATGGGCATCGTCAGCCATCTCCAGCCGATGAGCGACACCGCCAACTCCGTGATGCTGCTGGTGGGTCTGGCCGTCGGGGTCGACTACTGCCTGTTCTATCTGCGCCGTGAGCGCGAGGAGCGCGAGGCCGGCCGGGACGCGCAGACCGCCCTGCGGATCGCCGCCGCGACCAGTGGCCGGGCCATCGTCGTCTCCGGTGTCACAGTCTGCGTGGCGATGGCCGGCATGCTCTTCACCGGACTCGCCGAGTTCGAGGCGATGGGGCTGGCCTCGCTGATGGTCGTGGCGGTCGCCATGGTCGGCTCGGTCACCGTGCTGCCCGCGCTGCTGTCGCTGCTCGGGGAGCGAGTGGAGAAGGGCCGCATCCCGTTCCTGCACCCGGACAAGCGGGGCACGGGCGGCCGCCGGGGCAACGGCCGGCCGGGTCAGGAGGGCAGCCGCTTCTGGGGTGCCGTGCTGCGGGTCGTGCTCGCCAGGCCCGGAATCTCCCTGGTCGTGGCGGCCGGGGTGCTGCTCGCCATCGCCTCCCCCGCCCTCGGTATGAAGACCCAGCAGCTCACGCTGGACAAGGAGTTCGGGAACTCGCTGCCGATCGTGGGGACGTACAACCGGGTCAACGACGCCTTCCCGGGCGGTTCCGAGCCGGCCGAGGTGGTCGTCAAGGCGCACGACATCAACGCCGCCGACGTGCGGTCCGCGCTCGCCGACTTCCGTACCCGGGCGATCTCCTCGGGTGCCTCGCGCGGCCCCGTCGACATCAAGGTGCACGCGGCGCAGAACGTCGCCTTCGTCTACGTCCCGCTCGTGGGCGGCTCCGACCAGGACAAGGCGGAGAGGAGCCTGGAGCTGCTGCGCGACACGGTGCGGCCCGCGACGCTCGGCACGGTGGACGGGGTGCAGGCGCCGATCACCGGGCAGGTCGCCGGATCGCACGACTTCAACGACCAGTTGGTGGGCTCGGTGACCCCGGTCTTCGCGTTCGTGGTCGTCTTCGCCTTCCTGCTGATGCTGCTCTCGTTCCGCTCGCTGACGATCGCGATCACCTCGATCGTGCTCAACCTCCTGTCGGTCGCGGCCGCCTACGGCATCCTGGTCGCCGTCTTCCAGCACGGCTGGGGCGCCTCGCTGGTGGGCGCGGAGGGGGTGGGCGCCATCGTCACCTGGCTGCCGCTGTTCCTCTTCGTGATCCTCTTCGGACTGTCGATGGACTACCACGTGTTCGTGGTCTCGCGGATCCGTGAGGCGCGGCTGCGGGGGCGTGACACCAAGGACGCGATCCGGCACGGGGTGGTCACCACGGCCGGTGTCGTCACCAGCGCCGCCGTCATCATGGTCGCCGTCTTCGCGATCTTCGGGACGCTGTCCATGCAGTCCATGAAGCAGATGGGTGTGGGCCTGGCGGCCGCGGTGCTCATCGACGCGACGATCATCCGCGGGGTGCTGCTGCCGGCCGTGATGGCTCTGCTCGGCGAGCGCAACTGGTACCTGCCGAAGTGGCTGAACCGCCTTCCGGACCTCACCCACGACGAGTCACCGGGGGCCACGCTGCCGCCCGCCAGGCAGGACGAACGGGCCGGGGTGTAACTCCGGCCGCGACAGGGCCCGTCGGTCCCCACCGGGGAGGGACCGACGGGCCCTTCGCGCGGGCGGCCCCGAACGGACGGACGGCCCGGCCGATCCGGGCGGTTCGTGCTGTCCGTGCTGCCCGTGCTGTTCATGCCGTTCATGCCATTCGTGCTGTTCGTGCTGTTCGTGCTGTTCGTGCGGCACACGGTCCGCGCCGTGCGCGACCTCGGCGGCTACCGGGCACACTGGCGGACATGCCCGCCTCGCTGCATCACATCGTCATCGACGCCCATGACCTGCCCGCCCTGGCCCGGTTCTGGGCCGAGGTGCTGGACTGGCGGATCCTTTCCGAACGGGAGCGGGAGGTCGTGATCGGACCGGACGAAACCGCGCCGGTGGGCATCTGCTTCATGCCGGTGACGGACCATAAGGTCGTCAAGAACCGTCTGCATCTTGATCTGACGTCCGCCGCGGAGGACCGGGAGGCCGAGATCGAGCGCATTCTCGCGCTCGGCGCGACCAGGGCTGATGTCGGACAGAGCGGCGGTGAGTCGTGGACCGTGCTCCGCGATCCGGAGGGGAACGAGTTCTGCGTGGTCCGCCCGAAGACGACCCTCATCCGCTAGGTGCATCGACCCGCGGGGTTGTTGACGCGGCTGAGCGGGGGCCTGGCGCGGGGGCGCTCCGGACCGACGCCGCCCCCGCACGCCGGCGCGTATCCGGTGCGGGACCCCCTCGTCCTAAGCGGGCGTGGGCAGTTCGGCCTCGATGAGATCGGCCGCCCGGCGTGTTCCGCCCTCCTTCGCCATCTGTTCGCGGATGTCCCGCAGGCGGCGCGCCACCTCGGGGTCGCCGGTGAGGGAGAGGACCGCCTCGCGCAGGGTGCCGGCCGTCGCCTCCGCCATCGGTAGGTGGCGGGCGACTCCCAGCGCCTGGAGCATGTCGGCGTTGCCGAACTGGTCGACGGCCTGCGGTACGGCGACCATCGGTGTGCCGGTGGCCAGGCCTTCCTGGCTGCCGCCCGCACCGGCGTGCGTGACGAAGGCGTCGGCCTGACGCAGGACCGCCAACTGGGGCACCCACTGGCGTACTTCGACGTTGCCCGGCACGTCCCCCAGCTCCGCGGGGTCGACGAACCTGCCGATCTGCAGCACGACATGCCAGCCCGGCAGACCCCCGAAGGCCTTCACGCACTCGCGGTAGAACCCGGGCTGTTTGGTGAAGCTGGAGCCCAGCGAGACGAGCAGCACCTTCTCCGCGCCCGCGGGCCGCCGCCAGTCCCCCTGCGAGGCACGGTCGCCCTGGCAGCCGCCGACGAAGGTGTAGCGACCCTCGTCGACACGGTCGGCGTTCGGCTGCAGGGCCCGGGGGATGAGGACGAGGCAGCGGTCGGGGCGGCCCATGAAGTCCTCGACGCTCAGGTCCATGCCGTTTCCGGCGATCCAGCGGGCGAAGGTCTCGTAGAAGGCCCGGCCGCGCGGTGTCCCCTTGAGCGGTTCGAAGACCGCCTTGCCGACCTCCTCCTCGTACCCCTCCCAGGCGACCATGCTCGGGGAGAGCTGCACGATCGGAACACCCCAGCGGTGGGCGAGGACCCGGGCCGGGTAGGCCGTGATGTCGTACAGCACGAGGTCCGGCTCGTCACCCTCGTAGGCCGCCGCGAGCTGCGGCTCGGCCTGCAGAGCGTCCGCCAGGAACGGTTCGAGGTGGTCGATCGTCTCGGTCCCCCACGCGTCCGGGTCGTCGTCGGTCGGCAGCGTCGAGTGCCATGTCCTCGGCTCCGCCCCCGTCGCGGCGACCATCCCGGCGAAGGCGGGCGGAACGGCGTACGTGACCCGGTGCCCGCGCGCGACGAGCTCCCGGATCACTTCGATGCTCGGGTTCACATGCCCGTGGGCGGCGATGGAGAACATGGCGATGTGGGCGCGTCGGGTGGTCATGCCCCGACCGTAGGCGAGACGATACGTATCGTGCAACCTCAATCACGCGCGGCACCGGCTGCCGGGCCCTCCCGGACCCCGCCGGTCAGCGCCGGTCAGCGCTGGTAGCGGGCCAGCACCAGGTTGCCGTCCCTCACCAGTCGTCTGCGGAGTTCCGCCAGGCCGATCGCTCCGCTGTAGTACTCCTGGAAGGCGGGGGTCGCGACCTTGTCCTTCCACTCGGGGTAGCCGCGCACGGACTGGGCGGGCGCCGGGCGGAGGTGCGAGGCGAGGGCGGTGCCCGTCGCCCAGCCGTCCTTGGCGGTGTGCAGGGCGGGGTCCTCCAGGGCCCGCGTTCCCGTGGGCAGCATCCAGTCCCCGAGCGCGAGCCGGACCATGTTCTTCGGCCGGAGCAGGAAGTCGACGAACGCGGCGGCCTCCTTCTTGTGCGGACTGTCCGCCGCGACGGACAGGGTCTGCGGGCTCACCCCCTGGGTGAGGCCGTCCGCGCCGGCCGGGGCGGGCAGCACCTGCCAGTGGAAGCCCTTGGGGGCCTGCTGCGCGATCTGCTGACGGTAGGAGAACCCGAGCGGCACCATCGCGTACCTGCCGCCGAAGAACCCGGGCAGTGTGTCCGAACCGCCCATGCCGAGCGTCGCGCCCGACGCGCTCCCGTCCGTGTTCACCTCGTCGTGCACGGTCCTCGGAACGACGGCGTCGGCGGCGTCGAAGCGCACGGTCACCTTGCCGTCCGGGCCCCGGTGGAACAGCCGGCCGCCCGCCGAGAGGGAGAGGTTGAGCGTCGCGGAGACCGGCTCCTTGAGCGGCCACGCGACACCGTAGGTGCCCTTGCCGCTCAGCCGCTTCGCGATCGTGCGGAACTCGCCCCAGCTCCATGGCCTCTCGGGGGTCGGGACGCGGACGCCGGACTTCTTCAGCCGGTCGGCGTCGGCGATCAGGACGCGCGGCTCCTGGAGGAACGGCACGCCGTAGACCCCTCCCCCGAAGGTCGCCGCCTCCCAGCTCCGCCGCGGGATGTCGGACGTGAGCCGCTCGGACAACAGACCGCGCAGATCCGCGAGATAGCCGCCGTACGCGAAGTCCGCGAGGTCGTCCGAGGCATCGTGGATGATGTCCGGCGCCTCACCGCCCTCGAAGGAGGTGAGCAGCTGATCGTGGACGCTGTCCCAACTCCCCTGCACGTACTCGACCTTGACGTCCGGGTGGCCGGCGTTCCACTCCTTCACCAGTTCCTTGTTGGCGGTGACGGACTCCTGCTGCCAGGCGAGGGACTGGAAACGGAGGGTGATCACTCCTCGCGGTCCGCCCCCGCCGGCCGTGCAGGAGGTGAGCAGCAGGCCGATGACGGCCAGGGCCACCAGCAGTCTCGTGCGCACCGACGGTCTCGTCCGCATCAGCTCTTCACCGCCCCGGCGAACATGCCGCCCGTGATCCGCTTCTGGATGACCGCGAAGACGACCAGCGACGGCAGGGTCGCGAGGAACGACGCCGCGGCGAGCGGCCCGAGGTCCGCGACCCCCTCCGCCCCGATGAAGTGCGTCAGGACGACCGGCAGTGTCTGCTTCTGCGGCGTCTTGAGCAGGACGAGCGCGAAGAAGAACTCGTTCCACGCGCTGACGAAGGCGAAGAGCGCCGTCGCCACGATGCCGGGCGCGAGCAGCGGCGCGGTGACGGAGACCAGCGTGCGCACCCGCCCCGCCCCGTCGACCGCGGCGGCCTCCTCCAGCTCGGTGGGCACGGCCCGTACGTGGCCCACCAGCATCCACAGCGCGAACGGCAGCGCCCACACGACGTACACCATGACCAGCCCGGCGCGGGAGTCGATCAGGTGGAGGTTCTTGAGGATCAGGAAGAGCGGGATGATCACGAGGACGAACGGGAACGCCTGGCTGACCACGACCCAGCCCGTGGCGGCCTTCGCGAGCGCGGTGCGCCGGCGGGCCATGACGTAGGCCATCGGGGTCGCGATCAGTACGGCGATCACCGCCGCGCCGAGCGCGGCGAGCAGGGAGTTGAGCGCGGCGTGCAGCAGGGGCTGCTCGTCGAAGGCCTGCCGGAAGTTGGCGAGGGTGGGGTGCCGGGGGATCCAGGTGGGGTGGAGGCTTAAGCCAGCTCGCGGGCCGGTTTGAACGCGGTGGAGATCAGCCACAGGAAGGGGAAGCCCAGGAAGACGAGGTAGCCCAGCAGCGCGAGGTACTGGCCCGCGCGGACTCCTTTGCGGGTCCTCACGCGTCCTCACCTCCGCCCAGCCGGGCCGCCAGCCGGATCGCGAGGATCACCGCGACCGCCGCGACCATCACACAGCCCATCGCCGCCGCGTAGCCGAACTGCCCGTAGCGGAAGGCCTCTTCGTACGCGAAGAGCATCGGCAGCCGGGTACGGCCGCCGGGGCCGCCGTTGGTCAGCACGTAGACCAGGGCGAAGGAGTTGAAGTTCCAGATCAGGTTGAGCGCCGTGATGGCGAGCGCGACCGGTCTCAGGGCGGGCCAGGTGACGGTCAGGAAGCGGCGCCAGGCACCCGCGCCGTCCATCACGGCCGCCTCGTGGAGTTCGCGCGGGGTGTTCTGCAGTCCGGCGAGCAGCGCGACCGTGGTCTGTGGCATGCCGGCCCAGACACCGACGACGATCACCGCGGGCAGCGCGGTGCCGAGGCCGCTGAGCCAGTCGCGGCCGTCGCCGAGGCCGACGTCGCGCAGCGTCTCGTTGAGGACGCCCGCGTCGGGGTTGTAGACGAGCCGCCAGATGATGCCGACGACCACCTCGGGCATGGCCCACGGGACGATCGCGAGGGCGCGGGCGAGCCACCGGAAGCGGAGCTCCTGGTGGAGCAGGAGGGCGAGTCCGAGTGCGAGGAGGAACTGCGGCACGGTCACCCCGACCGCCCACAGCAGACCGATCCGGAACGAGTCCCAGAACAGGGTGTCGTGCAGCAGGTCCTGGAAGTTGAGGCCCCCGATCCAGCGGGTGGGGGCGGTGCGGCCCGACTGGGAGTCGGTGAACGCCAGTGCGATCCCGTACAGCAGCGGTCCGACGCTGAGCACCAGGATCGGGATCAGCGCGGGCAGCACCAGGAACCAGGCTCCGTGGTCGAGGGGGCGCCGGTCACCGCCCCGGCGGGACGTGTGCCCGGCCGGCCGACTCGTCGCGCTCGCCAAGGTCATGGACACGGCTCCTTCGGGCGGGTCGTACGGATCCGGCCGTCCCGGCGGCCCTCGTCATGGTCGTGAAGGCGGCGGGCACCGTCAAGACACCGTGCACATGGCGCGACCTGTGCGAATGCGAGACTGGCGGCGGATGGCGTGAACGCGACGCCGTGCGCGACGGCCCCGTGCGGACCGTGCAGCGCGGACGCGAGGACCGCGCGGGCACCGCGCGAGGAGACGGAGGCGACGCATGGACGAGGCACGGGCGCGGGACGTACTGGCCGCGGCGGACGTACTGCCGGGGCCGGCCGGGGAGGCCACGCTCCTCGCGCTGGGTGAGAACGCGGTGTTCGCCGCCGGTGACCTGGTGGTCAAGGTGGGGCGGGACGCCGAACTCCTCGACCGCGCCCGGCGGGAGCTGGCCGTCGCGGCCTGGCTCGCCGAGGCGGACGTCCCCGCGGTGCGGGCGGCCGAGGCCGGGGCGCTGCTGGTGGACGGTCATCCGGTGACGGTGTGGCACCGGCTGCCCGAGCCCGTACGTCCGGCCGAACCGCGCGATCTGGCCGAACTGCTCCGGGTGGTGCACGCGCTGCCCTCGCCCTCCTTCTCCCTGCCGCCCCGCGAGCTGCTGGGCGGTGTGGAGCGCTGGCTGCGTCTCGCGGGCGACGCGATCGACCCGGAGGACGCGGCCTATCTGCGCGCCCGGCGCGACGGCTTCGCGGCGGCCGCCGCCGCGCTCACTCCGCACCTGACCCCGGGTCCGATCCACGGGGACGCGCTGCCGCGCAACGTCCATGTCGGTCCCGACGGCCCGGTCCTGGTCGACCTGGAGACCTTCTCCGCCGATCTGCGCGAGCACGACCTGGTGGTCATGGCGCTCTCCCGGGACCGCTACGGGATGCCCGCCGAGGCGTACGACTCCTTCACCCGGGTCTACGGCTGGGACGTGCGCGCATGGGAGGGCTGTTCCGTGCTGCGGGGTGCGCGGGAGACCGCCAGCTGCGCGTGGGTGGCCCAGCACGCGCCGGCCAACCCCAAGGCGCTGGCCGAGTTCGAACGGCGGGTGGCGTCACTGCGGGACGGGGACGAGTCGGTGCGCTGGTACCCGTTCTGAACCGGTGGTTCCCCACTCGGGCCGGCATACCTGAGCCGGCACCCGTCCGACCTCCGCAGACCGCCACTCGGATCTGCCGGCCCGCCTGAACCGCCACCCGTGCCAAGCACCGAGGGTTCCCGCTCCGGCCGCCCTGCCCGCCCGACTTGCTACCCGCACCGAGCACCGCAGCTCCCGGACTCAGACCTTGCAAGCCGCCTCGCCCGACACCCAAACCGAGCACCGCAAGTCCCGGACTCAGACCTGCTTAAGCCCGCCTCAGGCAACACCCCCGCCGAACACCGCAAGCCCCCGCTCCGGCCGTCCGCCCCACCAAAGGTGCCACCCGCGCCGAGCACCCCAAGTCCCGGACTCGGACCCTGACAGCCCACCTCGGCCAACACCCGTGCCGAGCACCGCAGCTCCCGGGATCGGACCTGCCGGCCCGCCTCGGCCGACACCCCTGCCAAGCACCGCAGGTCCCGGTTCGGGCGGGGCGTCAGACCCGCTCGCCGGCCAGGTCCCGCAGGGGCCAGGTGCCGTCGACCACCGCGTCCGCGTCGCCCTTGCGGCGCAGGAAGTTCTGGAAGTCCGCCGCCCACTCGGCGTACCACTCGATCTGGCGGCGGTGCAGCTCGGCCGGGCCGAGTGCCGCGACCTTCGGGTGCCGGCCGGCTATCGCCCCGGCGAGCCGGGCCGCGGCGAGGGCGTCGGCCGAGGCGTCGTGGGCCGCGCGCAGCTCCACCCCGTACTCCGTGCAGACCGCTTCGAGGTTGCGCTTGCCGCGGCGGTAGCGGTCGACGGAGCGGTCGATCGTGTACGGGTCGATGACCGGGGCGGGGTCGCTGCCGCCGAGCCGCTCGCGCAGCGAGGGCAGCCCGTGCCTGCGCAGCTCGGCGGAGAGCAGGGTCAGGTCGAAGGCGGCGTTGTACGCGACCACCGGGACGCCCGTCTTCCAGTACCCGACGAGGACCTCGGCGATCGCGTCGGCGACCTGGTCGGCGGGGCGGCCCTCCGCGGTCGCGCGCTCGTTCGAGATCCCGTGCACCGCCACCGCGTCCGCCGGGATGCGTACGCCCGGATCGGCCAGCCACTCCCGGCGCCCCAGCGGTTCTCCGCCCTTGACCTCGATCACGGCGCCCGTGACGATGCGCGCCTCGCGCGGATCGGTCCCGGTCGTCTCCAGGTCGAAGCCGATCAGCAGCTCCTGGTGCCAGCCCATCGGCGGCCCCCCTTCTTCGTGGTGCTTTCCCCCAGTGGTCTCCACGATCGCACGAGCCACTGACAACCCGAGGACCGCGTTCCGCTTCCGGAGGAGGGCGACACTTCAGGACACCGGCCGCGAATCAGCCCAAGCCACCTCGAACTCCTCACGGTATGTCGGGAAGAGTCCTTCTTCGCCGATCTCATCCGGTTTGACCAGGCGGCCACCGCCGCGCAGCACCAGCACCGGCGCCTCCATGCCGCGCGCACGACGCAGATACGACTGCACGACCGCGATGCCGTCGGAGCCGTCCCCGTCGACGAGATACGCCGTGAAGCGCGGTGTCTCGTCGTAGACCTGGATCTCGAACGCGCCCGGATCGCGCAGCCGGGCCCGGACTCTGCGCATGTGCAGGATGTTCATCTCGACGGCCCGGCTCAGCTCGCCCCGCTTGATGCCGAGTTCGCGCTCGCGGCGCTTGACCGCGCTGGAGGCCGGGTTGAGGAACAGCAGCCTGACCCGGCAGCCGGACTCGGCGAGCCGCACCAGCCGCCGCCCGGAGAAGTTCTGCACCAGCAGGTTCAGGCCGATACCGATGGCGTCGAGGCGGCGGGCCCCGCCGAAGAGGTCCTCCGCGGGGAACTGCCGCAGCAGCCGCACCCGGTCGGAGTGGACTCCGACCACGTCCGCGTACCGGTCGCCGACGAGGTCCTCGACGGCGTCGACGGGCAGCCGCCGCGCGGAGGGGGTGTCGCTGCCGGCGCCGAGAATCGCCAGGAGCTTCGCGGCGGCCCGCTCGGCCTGGCTCAGCACCGCCTCGGACAGGGCCCGGTTGCGCGAGACCACGTTCCGGGTGACTTCCAGCTCGTCCAGGGCGAGTTCGACGTCCCGGCGCTCGTCGAAGTAGGGCTCGAAGCACGGCCAGTGCTGCACCATCAGCTCGCGCAGCTGCGGCAGGGTGAGGAAGCTGAGCACGTTGTCGTCGGCGGGGTCGAGCAGATAGCCCTTGCGTAAGCTGACCTCGCGTACGGCGACCGCGCGCTGCACCCACTCCTGTCCGGCGGGGCCGGCCGCCGCGACCACCCAGTCGTCGCCGTGGACGGGTTCGTAGATGGGGCGCAGAACAGCGGCCACGACCGCGCGCAGCCGCTGTTCGACCAGGTTCAGCCAGATGTAGGCGCGCCCGGCCCGCTGGGCGCGCGTACGCACCTCGCGCCAGGCGTCGGCGCCCCAGTCCAGTTCCGGTCCGATGGATCCCATCTCCATCGGCCGTGCCAGGGACACCGCGCCGGGTGGGACATCTGTGGAGTTCCCCTCGTGACCCTCGTCACCAGGAGGCAACTCCAGCCCTCCCGAGCCCACCCGCGCACCGCCTTCCGCTCCCCCGAGCTCTCCCGTGGGGCCAGCCCCACTCAACGATCAAGGAAGGGTACTCCGGGAGCGGCGGGCGGTGCAGCCCGATGGACAGGCTGTTTCTCAACTACCGTTTTCAACATGCCCGTTCTGGTCGGCCAGCTCCGGCGGAGTGAGCGGATTCATAGCCGTGACGTCACGTGGGGCGATGGAGAAACCCTGCCAGTGGACCGGCATGGGCTGCTGGTCCTCGTCGCGCGCGATGTGGTGGAAGCCCACGTTGACCCAGACGATGGGGTGGGTGAGGGTCTGTCCGTTGACGTACTTGTCGACGGACTTGCCCGCGCCCGATCCGCAGTTGAGCAGGTTGTTGCTGGCGAACTGCTCGCACTTCTTGTACTCGGTGAAGTACAGGTCGTGCTTGGTGAAGCTGCGGCCGAGGTACTTGGTGGTGGCACCGGGGACGATCTCGTAGGAGCGCGCGTGGTTGTCCTTGTTCTTGCCGGTGGCGCTGACCACGCGCCACCAGCGCTGGTTCTTGGCGTCGCCCGCGAGTTCCTTGGT
Organism: Streptomyces sp. RPA4-2; assembly: GCF_012273515.2. NCBI lineage: Bacteria > Bacillati > Actinomycetota > Actinomycetes > Kitasatosporales > Streptomycetaceae > Streptomyces > Streptomyces sp. RPA4-2. The sequence goes on along the minus strand of NZ_CP050975.2, from coordinate 6,906,016 downwards.
GATCTTGGTGCGGGTGGTCTTGTTGGTCGGGCCCTCGTTGCCGTTGCGGGGCGGGCTGACCACGGAGTCGTACTGCTCGATCTTGTTCTTGGAGGAACCGTCGAGGCCGAAGTCGAGCCGCCAGAAGACGTTGTGGCTGTGGCTGGTGGCGTACGCCTTCGCACCCTTGCCGATGGGCCAGCCGCGGCCGTCGCCCGCGTCGTAGTCGCCGGGCGAGAGGCTGCCGGTGGCGCCGATGTTCATGCTGACGGCGCCGTCGTCCTGGAAGCGCCATTCGGTGATGTACTCGTACCAGCCGACCTTGTTGACGGTGTAGATCAACAGGTCCTTGCCCTGGGCCTGGTAGACCTTGTTTCCCGAGTCGGCCTCCATGCGGTAGGCGTGGCCACGCGAACGGGTCGTGGTGCACAGGCCGTTGACGTTCGGGTGCTGCGGGTCCCAGGCGTTGGGGATCTTCACGTTCTTGATGGTGCCGCCGGGGCACTCGCCCGGCGCCATCTTCATCAGGCCCTGACCGAAGCCGGCGCCCGTGAGGTCGTCGTACTCGGCCTTGCCGTCGTCGTAGGGGACGTGGATCTGGCCGAGCTTGGCACTGGTGAGGACCTTGATCGGCTGGGCCTCGCCCTTGGGCTGGTACGAGACGTTCTCCAGGACGAGCCCGGCCTCGCTCTCGTAGTGCCAGCACATCCGCCAAGTGGTGCCGGTGGAGAGTTTCTGCTCGATCTTGTAGGCCGTGCTGCAACTGGCGGCCGCCGGGGCGGACTTCGGCTGGGCGACGGCCGGACCCGCGGCCGTCGTCGCGCCGACGGCCAGCGCGGCCACCGACAGGCCCACCGCCGTCCGGCTGCGGGCACGGCTGTTTCTGTTCACGCGCATGACGAAGGGACTCCTCGCGAAGGCATGCGGAAGAAGGGAGTTGGAGAGGGTGAAGGTGAAGTCGGCGCCGCTTCGGAGCGGCGGACGCGGACGTCAGCCGAGGGTGCCGACCTTGCGGGCGCTCAGATCGATCACCAGGTCACGGCTGTCGATCCAGGACCCGTTCCTGACCTTCGGGAAGAGCCTCACGCAGCGGTGCTCGCCGCACTTCGCGAGGAGGCCGGGCTGGGCGCCCGGGGTCGCCCGGTAGACCATGCTGTTCAGCGTGAGCTGGTCGGGCGAGGTGAGTTCCTTGCCGGTGGCGTCCTTGTAGTCGGCCCGCAGGCCCGCGCCGAGCGGGTCGGCGATGAGCAGCCTGGCCGCCTCGGTCATCTCGTCACGACCCAGCGGCGGCTGGGTCCCGTGCTGGGTGTCGGTCCTCTCGACCTTCCCGGTGTCGAGGTTGACGGTCCTCGTGACGAGCGTGTCGTTGCGGTAGTCGTAGAGCGTGACGTCCGCGCGGCGCGGCGCCGCGGGGTCGTCGAGCTCGTTCTCCTCCGGCTCGGCGAGGTCGACACCGATGCGCTGCGGGCCCCGGTCCCCCTCGACGTTCTCGCTGGAGCCGAACAACTGCCGGTTCACCGCGATCCGTTCGACCCGTGCCGTCTCGTCGTCGGTCAGCGGGTCACGGCCGGTGCCCTTGTCACCCTGCGCCGGAGCCTGTTCCACGACGCCGGGCCGTACGGCCGCCTGCCCCTGTTCCTGCCCCTGTCCCGATCCCGCCTGCTCGGCGCCTGCCGGGCCTCGACCCGATGCGTCGGCCCCTGCCGAGCCCGGCAGGGTGATCCCGACCATCACGGCCGTCCCGGCCACCGCGATGGCCGCACCCGCCATCATTTTTCCCAGATGGCGGTGCACTGTCTTGCGCACATTTCCCCCTACTCCCCCTGTTTCCCTAGGAGCGACTTGAGTACCTCTGGTTCGGCATACGACGTATGCCTGGTCAGCGGGTAAGAGGGACGTAAGTCATAGGAGGTTCCATCACTTTCGGGGAGACTCGCTTCGGAGTCGCCCCCCGGGGCGCGGCACTACTGGGAGAGTCGTATCCATGCAGGTCTGGCCTGGTGAGGCATATCCACTCGGTGCCACGTACGACGGCGCCGGTACCAATTTCGCGGTCTTCTCGGAGGCCGCCGACCGGATCGAGCTGTGTCTGCTGCACGACGACGGCTCGGAGACGGCGGTGGAACTGCGCGAGAGCGACGCGTTCGTACGGCACGCGTACCTGCCCGGGATCATGCCCGGACAGCGGTACGGGTTCCGGGTGCACGGGCCGTACGCGCCCGAGCGCGGACAGCGCGTCAACTCCGCCAAGCTGCTGCTTGATCCGTACGCGCGTGCGATAAGTGGCTCGATCACCTGGGGCGAGGAGGTGTACGGCTACCCCTTCGGGTCCCCCGACAAGCGCAACGACCTGGACTCGGCGCCGCACACCATGACGTCGGTCGTGGTCAACCCGTACTTCGACTGGGGGGACGACCGGCGCCCGCGCACCGAGTACCACCACACCGTGATCTACGAGGCCCATGTGAAGGGCCTCACGATGCAGCATCCGGCGCTGCCCGACGAACTGCGCGGCACGTACGCGGCCCTCGCACACCCCGCGATCATCGAACACCTGACGGAACTGGGGGTGACGGCACTGGAGCTGATGCCGGTGCACCAGTTCGTGAACGACCACCGTCTGGTGGAGATGGGGCTCAACAACTACTGGGGCTACAACACCATCGGCTTCTTCGCCCCGCACAACACCTACGCCTCCTGGGGCGACCGCGGCCAGCAGGTCCTGGAGTTCAAGTCGGCGGTCCGGGCGCTGCACGAGGCCGGGATCGAGGTCATCCTGGACGTGGTCTACAACCACACGGCCGAGGGCAACCACCTGGGTCCGACGCTGTCCTTCAGGGGGCTCGACAACGCCTCGTACTACCGTCTGGCGGACGATCCCCGCTACTACATGGACACCACGGGCACCGGCAACTCCCTCCTGATGCGCTCCCCGCACGTGCTCCAGCTGATCATGGACTCGCTGCGCTACTGGGTCACCGAGATGCATGTCGACGGTTTCCGCTTCGACCTCGCGGCCACCCTGGCCCGGCAGTTCCACGAGGTGGACCGGCTGTCGTCCTTCTTCGACCTGGTGCAGCAGGACCCGGTGGTCTCCCAGGTGAAGCTGATCGCCGAGCCCTGGGACGTCGGCGAGGGCGGCTATCAGGTGGGCAACTTCCCGCCGCTGTGGACGGAGTGGAACGGCAAGTACCGCGACACCGTACGCGACCTGTGGCGCGGTGAGCCCCGCACGCTGGCCGAGTTCGCCTCCCGGCTGACGGGTTCGTCGGACCTCTACCAGGACGACGGGCGCCGCCCGCTCGCCTCCATCAACTTCGTCACCTGCCACGACGGGTTCACGCTCAACGACCTCGTCTCCTACAACAACAAACGCAACCAGGCGAACGGAGAGGACAACCGCGACGGCGAGAGCCACAACCGCTCCTGGAACTGCGGGGCCGAGGGCGAGACCGACGACGAGACCGTGCTCGCCCTGCGGGCCCGCCAGAAGCGCAACTTCATCGCGACGCTGATGCTCTCCCAGGGTGTTCCGATGCTCAGCCACGGCGACGAGTTCGCCCGCACCCAGGGCGGCAACAACAACGCGTACTGCCAGGACAGCGAGCTCGCCTGGGTGCCGTGGCCCGAGGACGGCGACGAACTGCTCGACTTCACGCGCGCGATGGTGTGGCTGCGCCGCGACCACCCGGTCTTCCGGCGCCGCCGCTTCTTCCACGGCCGTCCCGTCCAGGGCACGCACGACGAACTGTCCGACATCGCGTGGTTCACCCCGTCGGGCGCCGAGATGACCCAGCAGGACTGGGGGGCGACCCAGACGCACGCCCTGTCCGTCTTCCTCAACGGCAACGCGATCTCCGAGCCGGGCCCGCGCGGCGAGCACATCGCCGACGATTCCTTCCTGCTCATGTTCAACGCCTCGCCGAGGACGCTGGAGTTCGTGGTGCCCGTCGACCACGGACGGCAGTGGCAGGTGGTGGTCGACACCGCCCTCCCGGAGGGGCCGGTGCCGGGCACCGGCGCCAAGGTCCAGGCCGGGGACCGGCTCACGCTGGTCGACCGGAGCGTGACGGTGCTGCAGAGGCCCGCCCAGGACCTCTGACCGTTCGCGTCGCACCGGCGGACGCCGGGGCGGCGCGGCCCGGTGCGGCCCGGTGCGGCCCGGGGACCGTACCGGGCGGCCGTCCCGCCGATCCCGACACTCCGACCGTCCCCGGCCGGGCGGTCCCCGGGCGGCTCCCCCGGGGACGCGGGTCACGCGGGCCACCCGCGCGGGGCTTCCCGGGTCCCGAACCCGGCACCACAGGGACCCGTATGCGGGCGTCGATGTCACGAAACCGGGCGAGAGGGGTACGTAGGATCCCATGACACCTGAGCGTCCCGAACGGGAGATCCCGGACTCGATGGTTCCCGCCACGCCGACCGCCACGTACCGGCTCCAGCTGCAACCGGAGTTCCCCTTCGCGGCCGCCGAGGCCGCCGTGCCGTACCTGGCCTCGCTCGGGGTCTCCCATCTGCATCTGTCCCCCGTCCTGGAGGCCGTCCCCGGCTCGGCGCACGGCTACGACGTGGTGGACCACACGCGCGTACGGAAGGAACTGGGCGGCGAGGGCGGACTGCGCTCCCTGGCCCGCACGGCGCGCGCGCACGGGCTCGGTCTGGTCGTGGACATCGTGCCCAACCACATGGCCATGGCCCCCCGTCACAACCGCCCGCTGTGGGAGGTGCTGCGCGAGGGGCCCGAGTCACCGTACGCGCGCTGGTTCGACATCGACTGGGACGCGCAGGGCGGCCGGCTGCTGCTGCCGGTGCTCGGGGGCCGCCTCGGTTCGGAGATCGACCGGTTCAAGGTGGACGGCGACGTACTGCGCTACTACGACCACGAGTTCCCGCTGCGCGAGGGTACGCGGGAGCTGCCGCTTCCCGAGCTCCTGGACGCGCAGTGGTACCGCCCGACCTGGTGGCGGCTGGCCCGCACCGAACTGAACTACCGGCGCTTCTTCAGCATTTCGGAACTCATCGGGGTGCGTGTCGAGGACCCGGAGGTGTTCGCGGCGACCCACGGCAAGATCCTGGAGCTGCTGGCCGACGGCGTGCTCGAGGGGCTGCGCGTCGACCATCCGGACGGCCTGGCCGACCCGGACGCGTATCTGCGCCGCCTGCACGAGGCGACCGGCGGACGCTGGACGGTCGTGGAGAAGATCCTCGCCGACGGTGAGCCACTGCCCGCCGCCTGGCCCGTCGCCGGCACCACCGGCTACGACGCCCTGCGGCACGTCGACGGCCTCTTCACGGACCCGGCGGGAGCGGGTGAACTCCTCCTTGAGTACGGGCGGTTCGCGGCCCCGCAGGGCGACCTCGGCGGCTCCTGGGAGGCGACGGTGCGCCGGGCGGCGTACAAGGTGATCACCCACGAGCTGGCCACCGAGTTCGACCGCCTCACCCGGGTGGCGGAGCGCCTGTGCGCCCGCTCCTCGGACCCCGGACTGCGCGATCACGCTCCCTGGGCCCTGGGCGCCGCGCTGCGCGAGCTTCTCGTGCGGGTCGACGTGTACCGGCCGTATCCCTCCACGGACGCCTCCGCGGTCGTCACCGCGGAGGCCGCCGCCGAGGCCCGGTCGGTCTTCACCGTTGCGGAGGAGGCGCACGCCGTGGACGTCGTACGGAACCTGGTGCTCGGGCGCGGCGAGGACGGGCCCGAACACGTGGAGTTCCGGGCGCGGTTCGCCCAGACCTCGTCCGCACTACGGGCGAAGTCCGTGGAGGACACGGCGTTCTACCGCTACGTGCCCCTGCTGTCGGCCAACGAGGTGGGGGGTGCCCCGGGGGCTCCGGCCGTGTCCCTGAAGGACTTCCACGCCTACTGCGCGCGCGTGCAGCGCGACTGGCCCGGCACCGGTACGGCCCTGTCCACCCACGACACGAAACGCAGTGCCGACGTCCGCGCGGCCCTGTCCGTACTCACCCAGTGCCCGCGCCGGTGGGGCGACCTCCTGGCCGAGCTGACGCCGCAGGGGGCGGCGGGCGTACCCGACCCCCAGGTGGCGTGGGCCGCGTGGCAGACGGTCTTCGGGCTGGGCCCCGCCGACGCGGACCGCGTCCAGGGCGCGCTGCTGAAGCACGTCCGCGAGGCCGGCGTGCACACCGCCTGGACCGAGCAGGACCCCGCGTACGAGGCGGCGGTCGCGGCGTTCGTCGCGGCGGGCCCCTGCGGGGCGCCCGGACGGCACGTGGCCGGCTTCAGGGCCGGGCTCGCGCCGCACGTCCGGGCGAACGTCCTGGGGGCCGCCCTGGTGCAGCTGACCATGCCCGGGGTGCCGGACGTGTACCAGGGCACCGAGGACGAATACCTGGCGCTGGTGGACCCGGACAACCGGAAGCCGTTCACGCCGCCGCGGCCTTCGGCGCGGGACGCCGCGGCGGTCTCCGGGAGAGTCTCCGAAAAGGTCTCCGAGAAGGCCGCGCTGACCACGGCGGCGCTCCGGCTGCGCGGGCGGCGCCCCGACGTCTTCGGCGACAGGGCGGCGTACGCGCCGCTGACGGCGGAGGGACCCGGTGCCGCGCACTGTGTGGCGTTCGTACGCTCCGGGGAGGTGGTCTCGGCCGTCACCCGGCTGTCGCTGCGGCTGGCGGACGAGGGCGGCTGGCGCAATACGCGCCTCGTCCTGCCCGCGGGGCGCTGGGCGGACCTGCTCGCTCCGGGACGGGAGTTCACGGGGCACGCGCGCGTGGCGGAGCTCTTCGAGGGGTTGCCGGTGGCGCTGCTGGAACGCGTCGGTGAAGACGGTCCCGCGGCCTCCGCGGACTCCGCGGCGAGCGGCTGATCAGGGCCGCCGCGACAGGCCGAACGTCCGGGGCCCGGCACACGGCGCGGCCCCCGTACGCCCCATACGGGTGGCGTCGAGGGCGCACCGACGGGCCCCGGCCTGCGCGGGATGCCGACGAACGCCCCGGCGGACCTCCCTCTTTCGGTGGTGCGCGCCCTGGCTGCCGACGGTGGACGCCACCGGGCGGGCCGGGCGCCGCTCCGCCGCCGCTTGACAGTTGCCGCAGTCCGTGGAGTACTGCGGAAAGCGATGCAGGGCGGACAAGTCGGGGGTGAGTCTCCTGCAGGAGCTGCGCTACCCCAGTGTGACCGAAATCGTCGCGTCCGCACGGGCGTTGGCGGCTCACCGGCCCGGCCTGTGCACGCTCAGACAGGTCGGTGTCTCCCGCGCGGGCAGGCCGCTCCACCTGCTGTCCGTCGGTCACGCGCGGCGCGCGGTCCTCGTCGTCGCGGGCGCCCACGCCAACGAGCCGGCCGGTGGTTCGACGCTGTTGTCCCTGGCCGAACGCGTGCTGTACGGACGGGAGTTGCGGGCCGACACCTCCTGGCACTTCCTGCTCTGCGCGGATCCGGACGGGGCGAGCCTGCATGTGACGCCTGCGCCGCGCACCCTGCTCGACTACCACCTCGGTTTCTTCCGTCCGGCCGGACCCGAGCAGCCGGAGTGGTCGCCGTCCGTGCTGCCGCCCGACCGACTGCCGCCGGAGACCCGCGCCCTGACCCGGGTCATCGACGAGCTGCGGCCCTACCTCCAGGCGACCCTGCACGGCACGGATCTCGGCGGCAGCTGGGTGCAGTTGACCAAGGACATCCCGGGTCTCGCCGAGCCGTTCGCCAAGTCCGCGGCGGAGCTGCACATCCCGGTGGAGACGGGCGCGTCGGACGCCGCGGGCTGGCCGGCCTCCGGGCCCGGCGTGCATGTGATGCCGGCGCCCGGCTCGGACGCGGCCTATCCGAGCATGCCCGACGACGCGCGGCACAGCACCTGGTACCACGCGCACCGGTACGGGGGACTGACCGCGGTCGTCGAGGTCCCGATGTGGGCCAGCGATCTGGTGGCCGACCCCGCGCCGCACCCGGCACCGGCGGAGGCGATGCGGGGTCTGGCGGGCCGGCTGCGGCGGGACGCGCTTCAGGTGGAGACGGTGCTGACGGAGGTCGCGCCACGGCTGCCCGGCCCCGACGGGCCGCTCCTGCGGGCCGCCAAGTGGGCGCTGGAGCTGGTGCCGGGGCTGGCCGACGACTGGGTCCGTACGCCGCCGGCGGACACCACGAGGGCGTACGTCGGCAGCGTGGACGCGTTCGGGCGCCGGCTGCCGCTGCGGGCCGCGGCGATGCTGCTGCGCGTCCTCCAGGAGGCCGACGACCGGGCGGCGCCGCGCCTCGAACGCCTCGTCGCCTCCTGGAGCGACGCCTTCGCCGAACGCTTCGGCGCCCGCTGGGTGCCCCTGGAGCATCAGGTCGAGCACCAGTCCCGCACGGTGGTCGCCGCGGCCCTGCACGCACGCGACAACGCGGCCTGAGCTACTCCCCCAGGGCGAACACCGCGCCGGTGGCGGCGCCCATCACACAGGAGTTCGCGAAGGTGTGCGTGTAGTTGACCGGGCGGCCGTTCCACTCGCCGCGCGCGGCGGCGGTGACCGGTGCGTAGATCATCGGACACAGCGCGCCGGGCGTGGCCGGGATCCGGCCGATGTCCCCCTCGGCCACCGCGAGTTCCGCGCAGGCCTGTGCCGCGTGGGGGTGGCCCTGGGGCGGGTCGCAGAGCAGGACGGCGCCGCGGGTGTCGGTGCCGGGGGTGACCTCCACTCGGAAGGCTGCTCGTCGGGGTGCCCGAGGAGAGGGCTCGGAGTCGCGCGCGAGGACGCGCCCGGGGGTACTCCGCGGGTGCCTCGGACCGGGTCTCGGAGGGGCACGCGGACGGGTGGGAGGGCTTGGGGCGAGGCCTCGCCCCGGGTGACCGTGAGGTGGAGCCAGTTGCCGGGGGCGGCCCGCCGGGACATCGCCGGGGGTAAGCGCCGGTGCAGAGACCGATACCGGGCCCGGTGCAAGGGCCGGTGCAAAGGCCGGTGCGGGGGCCGAGGTCAGGGCTGGGGCAGAAGTCGGGGCAGGGGCAGAGGCCGATACTCGGGCCAGTGCGGAGGCCGAGGCCTGGGCCGGTGCCGCGACGGCTGTGAGCAGGGCCGCCGCGGCCAGCACAGCGCCGCGCGACGCTTCGGTGGTTCTCGTCATTCCCGGTGCATCGGCAGCGCGGCCTGTGAACTCCACCCCGTCTCACCCGAAGGGGAGCCCACCGGCGCGTACCGTCCGGCGAGTTCGAACGCGGCGATCACCACGCGCGCCTGGTACTCGACCTGGCGTGCGACCGGGATCCAGCGTGCCCCGCAGCCTTCGCGGTAGTCGGCGCACCAGGCGTCGATCAGCCGGTCCAGTTCCGGCAGGGCCTCGCGCGGGTCGCCCCCGGAACGGGTGACGAGCTGGTGCAGCAGCCCGGCCGTGCGCAGGGCGACCCGGCGCCCGGCGAGGCGCAGGGACGTCAGCCGGGCGGTACCGAGCGACGGCAGGGGCCGTGAACCGGAGTCCCGCAGATCGGGGTCCCAGGAGTCCGCGAGGCCGGGGCCGACCAGTAAATAGTCGTCGACGGGCGCGAGGAGGCGGGCCGTGTCCGGTCCGGTGCCGAGACCGGGGCGCACGCGCGCGAGGATGTCCTCGAGAACGCGTGTGTCGTGGCGCAGCGTGTGGCTGACGGAGCGCAGCACCGCGTCGGCGTCGGCGGGCCGGGCGGCGTCCTCCACGGCCGCCACGCCCCACATGGGTGCCTCGACGACCGCCGTGACGGTTCCGTGGCGGTGCGGATGGAACCAGGTGGACTCCACCGCGGCCTCGGTGATCGCGGCGGCCAGGTCGCCGCGGTGCGGCGGTGGGATGCGGTAGACGGCGGGCCCGAGCGTCGGCCAGTAGAGCGTGTCGTACGGTCCGAGCTCGCGCGGGATGCCGAGCCGCGCGGCGGTGTGGGCGACGCGCTGGGCGAGACCGGGCAGCTCACGGGTCAGCTCGACGAAGGCGCCGCCGACGTCGACGCCGTGCAGCGAGCACTGGAAGAACGGCCGCAGTTCGTCCTGGAGGTCGAGCAGGGCGCGGGTCTCGGGCAGGGTCACGCCGTCCGCGCCCTCGGGCAGCCACTCGGGCTGTTCGAGGAAGCCGGGACGGAAGAAGTGCCGGAAGTAGCGGCCGAGGGTGTACGGGCCGGACAGCCATGCCTCGTTGCGGCGGGAGCCGTCGGGGTCGAGGCAGAGCAGCAGGTTCCAGGTGGCGTCCGCGCCGTCACGCAGCCGGGGATCGGCGAGCACCCGTTCCGCGAGGCGGAGGGCCGTGGCGCCGCCCACCGGCTCGTTGGCGTGCGGTCCGGCGACGACGAGGGCCTGGCGGTGGCCGTGCCCCACGGACAGGAGCCAGAGGGGGGTGCCGGCCCGGGACGTGCCCACGCGGCGCAGCCGGGCGTCCGTCGGACGGCGGGCGACGAGCGCGGCGGCACGGGCACCCAGCTCGTCCACGGTCGGGTAGCGGAGGAGTGGCGGCAGGGCGCACCTCCACACATATGGTGCCGTCGCTTCACCTGATGTACACGGTGTACGCACAGTCAGTCACGGCTGTGCAGGTACGTCAACACCGCGGAACGTAAGGGAAGGCGAGGAAATCGCTGAGTGAAACCCAGGCCAGAGCTCGGTCCGGGTGGGCCGGAGACACGGGGATCCGGCCGACAGGGGGCATCGGGCGGGCCGGACGGATCAGGAGGACGACAGCCGGAAGAACATCCGTCCGAAACCGATCTGGTCGCCGTCCTTGACGACGGCGGCGCCGATCACCCGTCGTCCGTTGACCGTCGTCCCGTTGGTCGACCCCAGGTCGCGCAGCACCCACAGGCCGCCCTGGCGACTCAGTTCGGCGTGGATCCGCGACACCGTCTCGTGGTTGAGCCGCAGCCCGCTGGCGGGGTCGCGGCCGATCCGCAGCGGGTAGCCGTTGCCCGGGTGGGGCAGCAGCAGCTTCGGGAGCCGCTCGGCCTGCCAGGCCCTGCGCACCCGTACGGTGAATCCGGAGACCGCCTCGACGGTGCCGAACACCAGCTTCGACCAGCGGCCCTCGGTGGTCAGGTCGGCGGTGAGCGCGGCGAGTTCGTCGGACCGGCGGGCGGAGAGCGCCAGCTCCATGCGGCGGATGAACGTGTCGTGCGAGAGACGTCCGAGAGCGACGCCGTCACGGAGGGCCTTCAGCGCCCGGTCGCGTTCCGCGTCGGACAACCGCGCGGGGTACGTGTGGAACTCGAAAGACGACGTCACGCAGGTGATTGTCGGTCAGGAGGGGCAGGGTGTCCAGAAGACCCGGAAACGGCCGTCGCCACCGGCGTGTTCCCGCCGCGCGTCCATCACGTGGCGAACGCGCGGCAAATGGGTGGAGAGGAGCGCGAATCGATCTCGTGTGGCGCACCATGGACGGGCGAGGTCACGGAGAGCGGACAAGGGGGAACCGTCAGTGCGGTTCGAGGTGTGGGCACCGCAGGCCGACCGGGTGGCACTCCACTGCGAGGGCGCCACGAGCGCCCTGGAGCGTGATCCGGAGCGCGCCGGGTGGTGGACGGGAGACGCGGAGGCACGGGACGGGACGCGCTACGGGTTCGCGGTGGACGACGGTCCCGTACTGCCCGATCCGCGTTCGCGGCGACAGCCGGACGGTCCCGACGGGCTGAGCGCGGTGGTCGCCCAGGACCGGTACGCCTGGCGCGCCGACTGGGCCGGGCGTCCGCTGCAGGGCGCGGTCCTGTACGAGCTGCACGTGGGGACGTACACCCCCGGGGGCACCCTCGACTCGGCCGCCGAGCGGCTCGGGCACCTCGCGGAACTGGGCGTCACACACATCGAGTTGATGCCGCTGTGCCCGTTCCCCGGGCAGCACGGCTGGGGCTACGAGGGTGTCTCGCTGTGGGCGGTGCACGAGCCGTACGGCGGCCCCGAGGCGCTCAAGCGCTTCGTCGACCGGGCGCACGAGCTGGGCCTCGGCGTCGTCCTCGACGTGGTGCACAACCACCTCGGGCCGTCCGGGAACCACCTGCCCGCGTTCGGGCCGTACTTCACGGACACCCATCAGACACCCTGGGGCTCGGCCGTGAACCTGGACGCGCCCGGTTCGGACGAGGTGCGGGCGTTTCTCGTCGGCAGCGCGCTGGCGTGGCTGCGGGACTACCGGCTGGACGGGCTGCGGCTGGACGCGGTGCACGCGCTGCGCGACACCCGCGCGCTGCACTTCCTGGAGGAGCTGTCCACGGCCGTGGACACGCTCGCCGCCGACCTGGGCCGGCCGCTCTTCCTGATCGCCGAGTCCGACCTGAACGACCCTCGGCTGATCTCCTCCCGAGAGGAGGGCGGTCTCGGGCTGCACGCCCAGTGGAACGACGACTTCCACCACGCGCTGCACACCACTCTGACCGGTGAGGCACAGGGCTACTACGCGGACTTCGCGCGGGCCCCGTTGGCGGCTCTCGCCAAGACGCTGACGTCGGGCTTCTTCCACGACGGCACGTATTCGAGCTTCCGCGGGCGACGCCACGGCCGGCCGCTCGACCGTACCCGCGTCTCGGCGCACCGGCTGCTCGGCTACTCCCAGACCCACGACCAGATCGGCAACCGCGCCCAGGGCGACCGCCTATCGGCGTCCCTCTCCCCCGGGCAACTGGCCTGCGCGGCCGCGCTGACGCTCACCGGGCCCTTCACGCCGATGCTGTTCATGGGTGAGGAGTGGGCCGCGGGCACGCCCTGGCAGTTCTTCACCGACCACACCGATCCCGGACTGGCGGAGGCCGTACGGCGGGGCAGGCGCCGGGAGTTCGCCGCGCACGGCTGGGCCGAGGAGGACGTCCCCGACCCGCAGGACCCGGCGACGCGGGAGCGTTCCTGTCTGGACTGGTCGGAGCCCGAGAAGGCGCTCCACGCGCGCGTGCTGGCCTGGTACCGCGACCTGATCGCCCTGCGCCGGCGTCACCCCGATCTCTCGGACCCCGACCTCGCCGCCGTCAGGATCGCCCACGACGAGGGGGCCCGCTGGCTGGCCCTGCGGCGCGGGGACGTCCGGGTGGCGGTGAACCTCGGCAAGGAGGCGGCCGGGATCCCGCTCGGCCTCAGTCGGGCGCGCGTGCTGGCCGCCTGGGAGCCGGTGCGGACACCGGACGCGGACGGGCTGCTGAGCGTGCCCGGCGAGTCGTGCGTGGTACTGACGCAGGAGTGAGGACGCGGCCCGCGGGGACTGCGGACGACGGACTGCTGACTGCTGACTGCTGACTGCGTACGGAGGCGTGAGCGTGCCGTCACGGGCGTACGGGTGTCTCCGACGGCACGGGTCCGGCGTCGCTCGCGGGCTCGACGGAGTACGGGGGGCGCGGTGCGGGGTGCGGGGTGCCGGGTGGCTCAGTCGTCGCCCGGCAGTTCCGTGACCCGTTCCAGGAGGATCGACTCCCAGGCGTGGCGGAGTTGGGTCCGCAACGGCGCCAGGGGGCCCTCGTCCCGGCCCGCGAGCCGGTCGGCGAGCCGGATCACCGTGTCGCAGCGGGACAGCCACAGGCCGCGCAGGCAGGGCCGGGCACCGTATCCGGCGAGGGTGGCGGCGCGTACGGCGGCGGGAGCGCCCACTGCCGTGGCGAGCCCGGCGATGTCCTCGGCGGGGTCCCCGAGGACCGCGCCGGTCCAGTCGAGGACGCCCCGCACCCGCCCGTCCGCGCTCACCACCAGGTGCTCACCCCGGAGATCGTGGTGCACGAGGACGGCGGCCGCGGTCTGGGCGGCGAGCTGTCCGACGGCGGCCGCGGTGAGCTGAGCGAGGTTCCCGGGGTCGAACTCGTCCTCGGCGGCCAGCCGCTCGGCGGCCCGCTCCGCTGCCGCACGCAGTTCCTCCAGGGAGCGCGGCTCGGCACGGGGCACGCCGAGCGCCTCCGCCTGCCGTACGGGCACCTCGCGCAGCCCGGTGAGCAGACCGGCCAGGTCCGCCTCCCCGACGGCCGAGACGTCCCGCACGTCGCCGGAGCGCCCCGGCAGTCTGGTGTCCAGGGTGCAGGCCAGTCCGACCGCCCAGTCCCCGTGCGCGACGCTCTTCGGCACGGCGACCCCGACCAGCGGACGGACCAGGTCGCGCACCCTCAGCTCCCGGCGTCCGCGCGTCGCGGCCTCGCGGTCCCGGGTGAGCCGCAGCACATGCCGGCGGCCGACCCACCAGGTGGAGTGCCCGCCGCCCTCGGTCACGGGCCGCACCTCGGGCCCCGGGTCGGCCGGCTCGGTGTCGGCGATCAGTGAACGGACGAGTCGGCGCACGGTGTCCGCGTTCGGTGCCGGTGCCTGGGTCATGGTCGCGCCATGGTGCTCCCGGTCGCCGGTCAGTCGACGATCGCCATCTCGCGGGACGTGGTGTTGAGGCGCCATCCGCCCTCCTCGGTCACCGTCACGATGTCCTCGATGCGCACCCCGAAGCGGCCGGGCAGATAGATGCCGGGCTCCACCGAGAAGCACATCCCGGGTACGAGGGGCTGCTCCTCGCCCTCGATCATGTAGGGCGGTTCGTGCGTGGTGACGCCGATGCCGTGCCCGGTGCGGTGGATGAAGCGGTCTCCGTATCCCGCCTCGGCGACGACCGCGCGAGCCGCCCGGTCGACGTCCTGGCAGGCGGCTCCCGGCCTGACCGCGGCGACGCCCGCCTCCTGGGCCGCGCGCACCACGTCGTGGACCTCGCGCTCCTCGGCGTCCGGTTCGCCGACGTGGACCGTGCGGGAGGTGTCGGAGCCGTAGCCGTGCTTGAGGCCGCCGAAGTCGAGGACGACCATGTCGCCGCGCTCGATGACACGGTCGCCCGCCTCGTGGTGCGGGTTGGCACCGTTGGGCCCCGAGGCGACGATCGTGAAGTCGACCTGGGAGTGCCCGAACTGCCGGAGCAGATCGGCGATGTCGGCGGCGACATCGGTCTCCCGGCGTCCCCCGAAGGGAACCTTCCGGATTTCCTCGTACGTCGCGTCGGCGGCCTCGCCCGCGGCCGCCAGCCGCTCCAGTTCCGCAGCGTCCTTGACGGCGCGGAGCATCGGGAGGGCGTCGGTGAGGGCGACGTAGCGGGAGTCCGGCAGCCGCTTCTGGAGACCGAGCAGGTGCAGCGCCCAGCCGTTGTCGCTGACGCCGAAGCGGCCGCCGGCGCCGACGAGCGACGCGGTGGCCTCGTACGGGTCCTTGCCGTCGGTCCAGTCACGGAGGGTCAGCGTGGGTGCCGCGGCCGCCGCGTCCGGGGCCTCCAGGGTGGGCACCACCAGCACGGGGTCCTGTCCGGCCCGCAGCACCAGCAGGGTGAGCCGCTCGGTCTCCACCGGCCGGTAGCCGGTCAGCCACACCAGGTCGGGCCCGGGGGCGACCAGCAGGCCGTCGAGTCCGGCCGCGGTGGCGGCCTCGGCCGCGCGCCGCATACGGGCCTCGTAGTCACCGGCGGTGAAGGCCGTGGGCGTGCCGGTCATCCATGCCTCCGCATGTCCGAGTTCCCCCTGGGGCTACGGGCAGCATCCTGCCCCTTCGCCGTGGCCCTCGCGAGCCGCTCGCGACGGCCACGGAGCCGATCCGGGGGTCTTATGGACGATGGTATGCCTCTGTGACCCGAGATCCGCTGGTTCGCGACCGCGCCCGACGCCCGGTCCCTGGGCCGGGCCGCACACCGGGACGAGCCAGGCGCCGCCGCCCACGTCAGGTCACGATGCCCGGGACGGCGGTCAGCTGCTGACGGCCACCGCCGGCATGGCGCACCCCGAGCGTCACGGCGCTCCCCGGGTCCGCCGCGGCGACGGCCCGCGCCAGCTCGGCGGCCGAGCCGAGGCGGGTCCCGTCGAAGGCGTCGAGCACGTCTCCGCGGACCAGACCGGCCGTGTAGCCCGGGCCGGGACTGTGGACACCCGTGATCAGCGCGCCTGCGCCCTTGGGCGCGTCGACGGCCTCGACCCCGAGCGTCGCCCCGGTGGCCGCTCCGACGCCTCCACGCGCGGAACCGGACGGGGGCGCCACGCTCGCACCACCCGACCCGGGCCCAGGGCTCCGCCCCTGCCCCTGCCGCTTACCTGCCTCCTGCCCCCGTCCTTGCCGTTGTCCCTGCCCCGCATCGTGCCCGGTCCTGGCGTCGCCGGCCTGCTTCTCCAAGTCCGCCAGCCTGCTCATGCCGATCACCGTGGCGCCCACGGTGCCGAGACCGACGCCCGACAGGACCAGGACGGTCCCGACGAAGAGACCGAAGAGCAGGGACATCAGCCGCCTGCCACGGCGCCGCACGGCGTGCGGGTGCCGGACGGCGGGCGCCGGACGGCCGTCACCGCCCGGCTCCTGACCGGGCATCGGCTTGGGACGCAACGCGGTCTGTTCCATGGATCGCCTCCGGCAGCTGCTCTACGGACCGCCCCCGGTTGTTGCTCTACCCCGCGCCCCGGCGCACGACGATTCACGAACGAGTGAGACTGACACCCGCGTTCGAACCACCCGCGCGCCCCGCCGCAAGATCCGCATCCGGGCGAAGCCGGAAGTCCCGTTGTCGGTGGCGGCTGTTACGTTCGGTGACATGACCGATCGCGCTCTGCGTCTGCTGCGGGAGAACCCCCGCCTGGCCGAACTGGCCGCGTTCCCCTTCTCCTTCGACCTCGACCGGGCGGAGCACGCCGAGGACGTACGGCTCGCCTCCGGCGGTCCACTGGAGCCGATAGCGGGTGACGACACGGGGGGAACGTACTTCGTGTGCGGGGACGGATCCGTGCTGTACGCGGACTCCGAGGGCTCGGCCGGAGTCATCGGCGACAGCGTGGACGAGGCACTGGAGGTGCTGGTCGGGCTGCCCGGCTGGCACGACCACCTGCGGCTCACGCCGGCCGACGGGGAGGAGAGGATCCTCGCGGCGGTCGCCGAGACGGAGGACGGGATCCGGGAGTCCTACGGGATCGACGCCGAACGGAGCGAGCTGCGGGCCGGACTCGGCCTGCCCGAGCGCTCTCCCGTGGAGCTCGTCGGCCTGCTGCACACCGCCCTGTCGCGGACCGAGCCCGACTTCCTGCTGCTCGGCGCCGAGGAGGGCGGTGCCCACGACCTCCTGGACCCGCACCCCCGTCCGCAGCTGTGGGAGACGGTCCTCGCGCGGGGCCGCGCCGACCTGGCGCTGCTGCGGGCGGGCGCCGCGTGGGAGGAGGTGGCCGGGGACCGGACGCGCCGCGCGCTCGCGCTGCGTGCGGCCCAGTTCGACCGGCGCGAGGGCGACCTGCCGCTGCTGCGGCACCTGTTGCGGCACGAGGCCGAGGCATCCATGACCGACGAACTGCGCCTCGCCACCGTCCTGGTGGGCCTGCGCGGCCTCCCGGAGGACCTGCCGCTGCTCCTGGAGGTGCGCGAGACGGACTTCGACACCTGGTGCGGACTGGGCGGCATGCCCGAGCCGGGCGCGGAACCGGCCGAGCTGCTGAGATGGGCACGCGATCTCGACGACTCGTTCTTCGGCGCCGATCCGGCGGACGAGCCGCTGTTCACCTGGACCGGCCTCGCCCGCGAGCAGGGCCTGACCGAAGTCGCCCGCGTCGCGCTGATCCGGGCACTGGACGACTTCGACCTGCGCGTGTACACCGCCGGGCGCGACGGCGGGACCCCGGACCGCCGCCTCGCGGACCCACTGGGTTCCCTCGTCCGCGAGTTCGAGCAGTTGGGCGACACCTTCCAGGCCCTGCGCGCCCAGCGTCTGAGGCTGCCGCTGCTGCCGGCCACGGCCCACGACCGTGTCTCGGCCCTCCTCGGGCTCGCCCGGCTGGAGCGGGCGGAGGACCGGTTCGCGGAGGCCGCCCGTACGTTGGCGACGCTGCGCGACACCCTGGCGAACCCGGGCGACGACACGACGGCGTGGTGGCGGGAGACCAACCTGGGCGTGTACGTCGTCCAGGAGCATCACGCGCTCGCCCGGGCCGCCGCCGTCGACGCGACGTCCGCGAAGGAGGTCCGTGAGGTCACCGCGGCCGCCGCGGAGTTGCTCGCGGGCCTCTCCGGGGCGGCCAGGGCGTTCGCCGGGCGGAGCCGCGCCGAGGAGACGGCCGACGTCACCTCGGCTGCGGCACCGCCGGAGCGGTCGGTGCCTGCCGGTCCGTCACCCGACCCGTCGAACCCCCCGCACTCACCGACTCCATCGAGCCCGTCGGGTCCTTGGGATCCCACGGCAGGGTGAACTCGGCGGCCGCTCCCGCGCCCCGGGGAAGCCTGAAGGCCTTCGCGTCACCGACTCCCCCGGCCCCCACCCCGGCGGGCGGACGGAGCGCGGGCGCGGCCTCGGCCGCCGGTGCCGGTGCCGGGACCGAGGGAGCGCACCGATCGAGGGAGGCGAGGAAGTCGGAAGGAACGGCCGGAACCGGCGCGGGGCCGGTTCCCGGACCGCCGAGAGGAACCCCGGGTACGCGGTCCGGTACGAAGCCGTGGGCGCGGCGGGCGAGGTCCTCGGCGCCGTAACGACGGCACTCCTGGTGCCACTTGAGAATTCCGGCCAGCCAGTTGCGCAGCTCCCCGACATAGCCCTCCATGATCTCGCGCACCTCCCCCGAGAGCTTGAAGTCCTCGTACAGAGGGGGAAGTTCATGGGCGGCGACATGCTGGAACTGCTGCATGCGCTGGGTCATCAGATCGTGGATGACGCCAAGTGCGGTCGGGTAGTCGCAGCCGAAGAAGTTCTGGACGACGAGGATGCCGTTGTGGATCTCGCCCTCGTACTCGATCTCCTTCTGGTACGAGAAGACGTCGTTCAGGAGCATCGCGTAGTCCATCGCCGCGTTCTCCAGCGACCGGACGGGACCGCTGCGGTAGACCTCCGGCGGGACCTTCCGGCCATGGCCGAGCCGGCACAGGCTCATGGTGAGCTCCGAGCCGAAGGTGGCCCGGCGCATCTCCAGGTAGTCGACCGGATCGGGGATGCGGTGCTGGATCTGGTTGGACAGCTCCCACACCCAGCTCTCCGTCATCACGTCGATCGCGGACCGGAACTGCCGCCGCTCGTCGGTGTTCATGCCCGCGGCGGTGCGCCGCCAGAGGTCGATGAGGCCGCGCTCCATGCCGTTGGCGGGGACGGGGACCTCCTCGCCGTCGACGGGCATGCAGGCCGACAGACGCGCGGTGACCAGTTTGGCCGTGGCCAGGTCGCGGCGGTTGCCGAAGACGAGCGGGTAGTAGTCGTCCCCGTACGTGCCCCAGGCCAGCCACCGCGAGCTGATGTCGAGGGCGTCCGGGGTGGCGTCCGGATGGATGCCGGCCGCGCACAGCGGAAGGTCGTACGCGTCCAGCTTGTCCTCGTCCCAGACGCCCTCCTGGAGCATGCCCATGGTGTGCATCCAGTCGGTGAGGCGGTGCCGGGCCCCGTCGAGATGGGGACTGAGCGTCACCTCGAACGGCATCAGGAAGTCGGGCAGTCGCGACGGGCCGACCTTCTGGAACGGGACATGGGTGTACGCGCGCAGCCGCTCGGCCCCGGCGGCGGAGAGCAGGGCGCCGACGTCCAGGGCGGAGGTGCCGAGGACGCCGGCGCCGAACGGCCGGTTCTCCTCCAGGGCGCCTTCGTTCATGTACCGGCTGGACCGCATGTGCCACTCGTGGCCGCCCGACTGCCAGTCCTGGAGCCCCTGGGTATACGCGGCGACCGCCGCGACCTGGTCCGGGGTGAGGCCGTTCTCCACGGCGAGCGCGGGGACCTCGGTCAGCGCCGTGTGCTCGAACTGGTGCAGGCGCGAGGTGAGGATGTCGTTGACGGTCTCGGCGGCCCGCTGGGTGGTGCAGCCGAAGAAGGTCTCCAGGACGAGGATGCCGTTGCTGAGTTCGCCCTCCTCCTCGACCTCCCGCTGGTAGGAGAACAGGTCGTTGCGCAGGTGCACGCCGTCCGAGAACGTCTCCATGAGCACCCGCAGCGGCCTCGACCCGGCCACCGGGGCGGGCACTTCGGCCGTCGCGTACTCGACGAGCCCGGCCGACCAGGGGGCTCCGCCCACCTTGCGGCGCATCTCGATGTACTCGACGGGGTTGGCGATCCGCCCCTCGTTGATGTTGGACAGCTCCCACATCGACTCGTTGAGCAGATGCTCGGTGGAGACCGCGAAGCGCTCGCGCCACCCGAGCGACATCGAGGGCACCGTACGCGCCCAGAGATCGGCCAGCCCCGCCTCGACCGGGTTCCGCGGCTCCGGCACGGGGGTCGAGAGGTCCAGCGGCATGAAGAGGGGCAGCCGGTCCAGGTAGTCCTTGCCGCCCTGGCGGTCCTGGGTGCGCTTGAAGATCTCCAGGAAGTGGTCGTCGAAGAAGAAGACCCACACGTACCAGTCGGTGATGAGCGAGAGGGCCGGCCCGTCGCAGTCGGGGTGCGTGTACGCGCAGAGCAGGCCGTAGTCGTGCGCGTCGAGGTCGGACTGCTCCCAGATGCCGGAGCCCTCCAGCATGCCCATCCCCCGGGCCCATTCGACCGTGTGGGCACGGGCCTCGTCGAGGTGGGGGTTCAGCCGCGCGGGATACGGCATGTAGAAGTGCGGGAGTTCGAACGGCTGCGTCATGGCCGGGCCCTACCCATGGCCCTCCGGGCACATCCACCCACCGGGACATGATCACACCATCGCGTGAATCCGTACGAAACAGCCCGTCCGGCCCGGCCTGTTCAGCTCGGTCCGGGAGGTCGCGTCGGTCGCGTCGGTTCAGGCCGATCGATGACGACGCCCACCCCGCGGGCGCACGGTGGCGGTCGGTCCCGTCGCGCGTCGGGCGCTCCCCGGTGGTCAGCCGGTCGTCCGCGGGCGCTCTTGCCGACGCGGGCGCCCGGCGTCACCGTGGGCGCATGACCTCCTTCGTGCTTCCTCATGAAGTGCACGGCGACGGCGCCCACAAGGTGATCGCCGTGCACGGCTGGTTCGCCGACCGGTCCGCGTACGCGGCCGTGCTGCCCGACCTCGACCGCACCGCGTTCCAGTACGCGCTGGTCGACCTGCGCGGCTACGGGGAAGCGAGGGACGTCGCGGGCGCGTACACGACCTCCGAGGCGGCCGCCGATGTCGTCGAACTGGCCGACCGGCTGGGGTGGGCGCGGTTCTCGGTGATCGGCCACTCGATGGGAGGCGCCGTCGCGCAGCGCGTGCTCACGCTCGCCCCGGACCGGCTGCGCCGGCTGGTCGGGGTCTCGCCGGTGCCCGCGTCGGGGCTGTCCCTGCCGGAGGACCAGTGGGAGCTGTTCGCGGACGCGGCGCACCGGCCGGAGAACCGGCGGACCATCATGGACGTCACGACCGGCGGCCGGCTGCCCGCGGCCTGGCTGGACCGGATGGTGACACGGTCGCTGGCGCTCAGCGACCCGAAGGCGTTCCGCGCCTATCTGGACTCGTGGGCCGGCGCGGACTTCCACGCCGAGGTCGAGGGCGCACGGGTGCCGGCACTGGCCGTCACGGGCGCGTTGGACCCCGCCCTGTCGGCGGCCCTGATGCGGGAGACCTGGATGCGCTGGTACCCGGACGCCGAACTCCATGAACTGGCCCGGACCGGGCACTACGCGATGGACGAGAGCCCGCTCGACCTGATCGGCGTGGTGGAGTCCTTCCTGCGCGCGGAGGAAGCCGACGCGGACAGGGCCGGGGGCGAGGCGTGAGCCTACGGGAGACCGCGCCGCCCGTCCCCGACGTGTTCGACCCCCGGCGGTACGCCGACGCGGTCCCGCACGCCGCCTATCGCACGCTGCGCGACCATCACCCCGTGGCCTGGCAGGACGAACCCGAGGTGCTCGGCTGGCCCGCCGGAACCGGGTTCTGGGCGGTGACCCGGCACGCGGACGTGGTCCGGGTCCTCAAGGACGCGGCGACGTACTCCTCGTGTCTCGGAGCGACCCAGATCCGGGACCCCGACCCGGACGACCTGCCGTTCATCCGGCGGATGATGCTCAATCAGGACCCTCCGGACCACGGCCGGCTGAGGCGTCTTGTCAGCCGCGCCTTCACACCCCGCCGGATCCAGCACTTCACGTCGGCCGTCCGCGGACGGGCCCGTGCCCTGCTCGAGGGCGCGGTCCGCGAGGCCCGCGCGGGTGACGGACGCTGCGACCTCGTCGCCTCCGTCACCGACGACTACGCCCTGCTCAACCTCGCGGACCTGCTCGGCGTACCGGAGAGCGACCGCGGCCTGCTGCTGCACTGGACGCGTCGTGTGATCGGCTACCAGGACCCCGACGAGGCGGGCGAGCCCGTCCACGACGCGCACGGCAGGCCCGTCGATCCGCGCTCCCCCGCCCTGCTGCGGGACATGTTCGCCTACGCGCACCAGCTGGCGCTCCACAAGAGGACCCATCCGGGTGACGATGTGCTGACCACCCTCGCCACCGACCCCGAACTCGCCCCGGCCGAACTGGAGATGTTCTTCTTCCTGCTCACGGTCGCGGGCAACGACACCGTGCGCGGCGCGGCTCCGGGCGGCCTTCTGACGCTCGCCCGGCATCCGGACGCGTATGCCGCCCTGCGCTCCGGGAAGGTCGGGCTCGACACCGCGGTGGACGAGTTGCTGCGTCTGCACCCGCCCGTCCTCACCTTCCGCCGTACGGCGGCCGTCGACACCGAACTGGCGGGGCGGCGCATCCGCGCGGGCGACAAGGTGGTCGTCTTCCACGCCTCGGCCAACCACGACGAGCGCGTCTTCACCGACCCGCACCGGGTCGACCTGGCCCGCTCCCCCAACCCCCACGTCTCCTTCGGCGACGGGCCGCACGTCTGCCTGGGCGCGCACTTCGCGCGGCTGCAACTGCGTGTGCTCTACGAGGAGTCGATGCGCGCCCTGCCGTCACTGACCACGGCCGGAGCCCCGCGCCGTCTCGTCTCGAACTTCATCAACGGCCTCAAGTCACTTCCCGTGCACCTGGGATGAGCCCACGGTCTCAGCGCCGCACCTGGATCAGTGCGTGGGTGCCGCCGGTGCGCCAGCGCTGGTCCTCGGCCGCGACGAGCGCGGTCTCGGTGCGGGGGTCGAGACCGACGACCACGTCGGACTTGAGCGTGCGCAGCGCGGCCACCGGACCCGGGAAGTAGGCGGTCGTCCCGGCGAACGGGGTGGTGGCCGGATAGCGCCGGTCGCCCACGAGGCGTCGGTAGTTCAGGTCGCCCTTCATGAGGGTGACGTCGGCCTCCGCGAAGTCCCGGCGCAGGTCGTCGGGCATGTCGGCGTAGGGCAGCGGGGCGCAGGAGAAGGGGTGGGCGCGGACCGTGAGGCGGCCGTCGGTCATCGCCGACCACAGGCGGTGTCCCGACGCTCCGGCCGCCCCGGGCGCGGCCGTGAGGCGGCGCAGGGCGTCGATCACGTCGGCGGTGGTGGCGTCGGAGACGTAGTACGGGTACGGCTTCACGTGCAGGACGGCCCGCTCGACGCGACGACCGCGCAGGAGGTGGTCGATGAGCAGCAGATCGGGGACGAGCTCCCGGCCGGAGTTGTCCGCGACCACGCAGAGAGTGCCGCCGGTGAACAGGGATCGAAGCATCTCGCCCTCGTTCGCGACCAGTTGGGAGTCGGCGGCCGTCTCGTCGGCCGCGGCCGCGAGGCGGAATCCGAGGTCCGCGCGGTTGCCCCACAGCGATCCCAGCAGCAGCGCCTCCCCCTGTTCCGCCATCGGACGGCCGGCCAGCTCGTCGAGCGCGGCGAGCTCCTCGTCCGCCTCAGGGGTGTCGAGCTCCGCGAGCTTGAACGGCCGGAAGGGGTCGATGCCCTGCCATGGGCCGGGGTCGAAGTAGCCGACCGCCTCCAGGAGTTGGCGGTAGAAGTAGCTCTCGGACCAGAGGAAGGGCACGTCGAACCAGGGACGGCCGAAGTACTCCCGGCCGCCCCAGGCCTCCCACTGCTCGCGGTCCGGCGCCCGCTCGCCGAGCGGTTCGATGACACCCTCGGCGGAGTTCTTCAGCAGGGCGTCGAGCGCGCGCCGCTGTTCGGGGCCGTACGGGAAGGCGTCCCGCACCTTCCGGATGAGCGCCGGATGCCGTTCGGCCAGCACGCTCCGGGGGAACGAGCCCGGTACGTCGCCGAGGATCACGGGCGCGCCGGCGGGAGCAGGGGATTCGGCGGAAGCGACGGGCTCAGACATGCGGCTCACCGTACCGGCCGCGGCCGCGGTACCGGCCGAGCCGGCAGCGGGCCGCGGCGGCGCGTCGGCCCCCGCCCGGCGGTGGCCCCGGCCCGCTGGAGACGCTCCTTCACGCACCCGGCGGCACGCCCCCGCGCCGCATCTCCGATCCGGACACACGGCCGCGCCCCCGTACACCGGCGCACTCCGGAACTGAACACACGGCCGCGCGCCCCCGTACTTCACCTTGCAGTGCAGCCCTGCGGCCGTCGTGCAGCGCAGCCCTGCGGCCGTCGCCGCGAGACGCGGTACGGCAGCGCCCGCATCCCCAGCCGTCGAGGAGACCCACCGGATGACCGCACACCGCACCGCCACCGCGGCCGCTGTCGCCGCGGCGGCACCGCTGCTCCTGCTGACGTGGGCCGCGGGACCGGCCCAGGCGCACGGGGCGCCGACGGATCCGGTCAGCCGGGTGGTGGCCTGCTCCCCCGAGGGCGGCAGCAACAACCGCACCGCGGCCTGCCGGGCGGCGATCACCGCGAACGGCGCGCCCTTCACCGCGTGGGACAACCTCCGGGTCGCCGGCGTCAACGGCAGGGACCGGCAGGTGATCCCCGACGGGAAGCTGTGCAGCGGGAACCTGCCCGCGTACAAGGGACTCGACCTCGCCCGCGCCGACTGGCCCTCGACCCGGATGACACCGGGCGCGGCCTTCACGCTCTCCTACAGTTCGACGATTCCGCACACCGGGACCTTCAAGCTGTATCTGAGCAGGCCGGGTTACGACCCGTCCAAGCCCCTGACCTGGTCCGACCTGCCGACCAAGCCGTTCGCCACGGCGACCGACCCGGCGCTGGTGAACGGCGCCTACCGGATCAGGGCCACGCTCCCGTCCGACCGCACCGGCCGTCAGATGCTGTACACGATCTGGCAGAACACGAGCACGACGGACACCTACTACTCGTGCTCGGACGTGGTCTTCCCCGCCGCCGCCCGTGGCGCGGGCAGCGGCGGCAAGGCGGCGTCGACGACGGCACCGGCGCCGCGGACGACCGCACCCGGCCGTGCGGCGGGGAAGGCCGCGGAGCCGACGAAGTCCCCGGCCGAGCAGTCCCCGACGCCCTCACGGTCGGCCGCGCCGTCCGCGGCGCAGGTGTCCGCGCCCGACCACCTCACTCCGGCCGCCGACACCTCGTCCGGGGGCAGCGGCTCGCTCCCCCTCGTCGCGGGGGCGGGGGGAGCGGCGGCCCTCCTGCTCACCGCGGGCGTCGCGCTCACGCTGCGACGCCGGCGGTGACCGTGGTCCGGTGGTCGGTCAGTTGACGGTGACCACCGGGCTGCCCGGCTGGGTGGTGTCGGTGACGGGGGCGTACTTGGCGGTGAAGTAGCCGTTGCTGAAGCACAGGGACGAGCCCGAGGCCTTCGCGAACTGCTGGTTGGTGAAGGTGATGCTGTTGTCGGTGTTGCTCGCCGTGCCGGTCAGGCTGGGGGCCTGGTAGACGCAGGTGATGCTGCCGAGAAGGGTGCGCAGCACGACGGTGGTCTGGATGGTCGAGCCGGCCGCCGGGGTGACGGTGACCGTGCCGTCGGAGGCGACGGTGGTGGTGTACGGGAGGTTGTTGACCGTGACGCCGGTGACGCCGAGTACGCCGATGACGTTGCTGGTGCAACTGCCGAAGGTGTGGCCGGTGAGCGACTCGGTGGCGGCGCCGGGGGCCGTCGGGTTGTCGGTGGCCGTGGCGGTGAAGGCCGACGCGGCACAGGAGACACCGCTCGTGCCGGTGCTGCTGGAGTAGAGGGTGGCCTTGGTGCCGCTCGCCAGCGAGGCGGTGAGCACATCGCCGGTGGCGACGGCGGCGCCGCCCGCGGTGAGCACCGGGGTGTCGTCGGCGGAGGCGGGGGAGATCGCGGAGACCGAGAGTGCCGCGGCGACACCGACGAGGGCGAACAGGGATCGCGTACGCATGGGGGAGCCTCTTTCTGATCTGACGGGGGTGCGGGGCCTGGTTCGGAGAGAGGTGCGGTCCCGGGTTCACCGGGGGGCATGGTCCTGGCCGTCCCGGTGGACACGGAGCTGGAGGCCACTGCCTACCCGTGACGTCTTCTCCGTACGCGACGGACCGGCAGCGGCGAGGGGCTACCGGGCGCGGCCGAGGGGGGAAGGCAGCCGTGCCGGTGCCGTGGGGGGTGACGACGGTGACGAGGAAGCGCACGGGACGTTCAGAGGTGTCACGCACGCCCCGCCGCAGGGGGCGGGGGCCGGGAGGGTGACATGCGCCGCGCTGACGGACCCGGCGCCACGGATCCATCGGAAACAAGGCTGAGTTGTAGACCTGATGGATGGTCAACGTCAAGGCACAGTAAGGAAGTTGGAGGTCAGCGGGTCGGCGGCGGAAAGCCGTGCACACAGATGCCACACAATCGACATCCGCTTGCCACAAGTCCCTTGACCCGCGAATGTAACCCCCGGTAACTTCCAGGAAGGCTACTGCTGCGTAACGAGAAAGCCCTTGCGACCGCCGGGAGTCGTGAGGAGGCGTTCGCGGCAGCCCTGTCCGCGCCAGGACACGTGCCGCTCAAGCCGCACCTGCGTTGACTATGTCCAGGGAGCAGAACATGGCCTCGTCCTCGGACGCCACGGCGTCCACCGGTCCCACCCCCGTGAACCCCGAAAGCGGTTCCGACCGACGCGGGCGGGTCCGTCTGCGCCGCTCCGCGGTGATGGCGGTGCCCGCCACCGCGATCGCCGCGGGACTGATGATCCTCACCGCCCAGGGCGCCCTGGGCGTGCAGTTCGCCATCTCCGGCATGCCGTTCGTCGTGACGGCCACGGAGCTGAACGGCACCGGCTTCGAGCAGTTCGGGAACCTCGACAACATGGCCGAGGACAGCCCGAATGCCGGCGACACCGGCGGCCAGGTCCTGGTCGTCACCTCCGCCATCAAGAACGCGACGCTCACCAAGCTGTGCCAGAGCGTCGACCTGGGCGGCACCAACCTGGTCATCACCGCGGGCGGCGGCTCGGACAAGGTGCAGGCGACCGACCTGACCACCGGCTCGACCGAACTGTCGGGCGACGCGTCCTTCGGGAACATCGAGATCGGCAACGACGCGAGCACGCTCGACAAGGCCGGCGTCCAGGGGAACAAGGGCGTCTTCAGCCAGCAGGCCGACACCGTCCACATCGGCAACCTGCGGCAGACCAACTACGCCACCACCGCAGCGGTGTTCAAACTTCCGGGCCTCAAGCTCCGCTTCAGCGGCACGGGTTGCTGATGTCCCGGCTCCGGAATCCGAGGTCGGGCTTCCGGCAGTGGCGCGCGCGCCGCCCCTTCTGGGGCGGGCTGCTGCTCACCCTGGGCGGTGCGGAGATCCTCCTGACCGAGAAGGCGTCACTCAAGGTCGTCATGCACATCGGCGTGCAGGGCGTGGCGGGCTATCTGCTGCCGACGGTCATGCTCGTGTGCGGTCTGCTGATCCTCTTCAACCCCGCGCAGCGGCTGTTCTACTCGCTGCTCGGCATCCTTCTGTCGCTCGGCACCTGGCTCACCTCCAACCTCGGCGGCTTCTTCCTCGGCCTGATCCTCGGAGCGGTCGGCAGTTGCATGGCCTTCGGCTGGCTTCCCGACCAGGAGCCGCGCAGGCGTCTGCTGCGCGGGCGCCGGCAACGGCAGACCACGCCGACGAAGGCGTAGCCCAAGGGGCTCGGAAGGGCCGGCGAAAGCGCCCGCCCCGACCGGGCACAGGACAGTGCGGCCGGGGCGAAAGCGGCGGACGCTCCGGTTGCGGCTGCCGCGGGCGGACGTGCTGCACGGGCAGCTCCCGCTGGTCATCGTGCGCGCGGCACCCGGACGCGCCCGGCGTCCGCTCCGGCCCCTGGGTTGATGCGACTGGCCGATCACCGCATGCTTGTACATATGGTGATATTGCCGGGCGATGCGGGGCGCGCGGCCGCGAGAGGCGACGCCATGGTGGTGGTCGACGCCCACGGTGTCGTCAGGGGCTGGAGCGAGGGCGCTCGCCTGCTGACCGGCTACGCCGCCGCGGAGATCACCGGACGTCCGGTGTCGGCCCTGGTGGACGGGGACGCCGCCGCGGCCTGGCAGATCCTGCGCACGAGCCACGGCGCGATCGTCGCCGTACGGCACTGGGACGGCCGGCGCAGCGAACTGGCCCTGCGGGTCTGCCCGCTCCAGGGCGAGCACGGCGAACAACGGGGATACGTGATCACCGCGGCGCCGGACGAGCGCGGGCGGATGCTGGGGGAGCTGGCCTTCACCCAGTCGTCGATGCCGATGTCGGTCTTCGACACCGAACAGCGGTATCTGCGGGTGAACGACACGGCGTGCCGGATCCTGGGAGTCCGGGAGGCCGAGGTGCGCCACCGCTTCTTTCCCGACACCGTGGAGAACGCGGAACTCAGCCGCGGCTTCCTGCACCATCTGCGCAAGGTGGTCGAGACCGGACGGCCGGTCCACTACGAGAGCTGGACCCGCTCCCCCTCCGGGCCGCGCACGCACGCCTGGAACGTCGAGATGTGGCCGCTGCGCGAGCCGGCCGGGGAGCTGCTCGGGGTCGGCCTCGCCGCGTTCGACAGCACCGAGGAGTACGGGACACGGCAGCGGCTCGCCCTGCTGAACAGGGCCGCCACCTGCATCGGCACCAAGCTGGACGTGATCCACACCGCCCGGGAACTGGCCGAGCTGACGGTGCCCAAGCTGGCGGACTTCGCGAGCGTGGACCTGCTGGACTCGGTGCTCCGGGGCGACGAACCGGCCGTGGGGCCGGTCGACGCCGAGGTGGAACTGCGCCGCGTCGCCCACCACTCCCGCACCGCCGGGGTGCCGGAGGCCGCGGTCGACCTGGGCGCGGTGGACGTCTACCCGCCCTTCTCCCCGCCGGCCCGCGCCCTGGCCACCGGCCGTGCGGTGCTCGCCGGGACCGGCGATCCGGGGGTCGACACCTGGCTCGCGCAGCACGGCTCCCGGTCCGCCAAGCTGCATCAGGCGACCCACCACACCGTCTCGCTGATGGCCGTACCGCTGGTGGCGCGGGGTACGACCCTGGGGGTGGCGGTCTTCGCCCGGCTGCTCACCGCCGAGAACCCCGACCCCTTCGACCGGGACGACGCCACGCTGGCGCAGGAGCTGGCCGGCCGGGCTGCCGTCTGTGTGGACAACGCCCGCAGGTACACCAAGGAGCGCACCACCGCGCTGGCCCTGCAGCGCAGTCTGCTGCCGCAGGCGATGGCGGGCCAGGCGGCGGTCGAGTTCGCCTCCCGGTATCTTCCGGCGCTGTCCCGGGCGGGTGTCGGCGGCGACTGGTTCGACGTGATCCCGTTGTCCGGGACCCGGGTGGCACTCGTCGTCGGCGATGTCGTCGGACACGGCATCCACGCCTCCGTGACGATGGGCCGGCTGCGCACGGCGGTGTGGACGCTGGCCGACGTCGATCTGCCCCCGGACGAGCTGCTCACCCACCTCGACGACCTGGTCGGACACCTCGCGGGCGACGACGGCGCGACGGGCGGCGAGATCGGCGCCACCTGCCTGTACGCGGTCTACGACCCGGTCTCCCGGCGCTGCACGATCGCCGCCGCCGGGCACCCGCCGCCCGTCGCCCTGTTCCCCGACGGGACCGTCCGGGCCGTCGAGGTGAGCGCGGGACCGATGCTCGGGGTCGGCGGCCTCCCGTTCGAGTCCACCGAGCTGGACCTGCCGGAGGGAACCGTGCTCGCCCTCTTCACCGACGGTCTCGTCGAGGCCCGCGACCTCGACGTGGACGCGGGCACCACCCTCCTGGGCGAGGCGCTGGCGACCCCCGCCGGAACCCTGGAGGACGTCTGCGACAACGTACTCAAGGCCCTGCTCCCCCAGCGCCCCACCGACGACGTGGCTCTGCTGCTGGCCCGCACCCGCGCCCTGGACGCCGAACAGGTGGCCCTGTGGGACCTGCCGGCCGATCCGGCGGTGGTCGCCGACGCCCGGCAGTACGCGACCGACCGGCTGGCCCGCTGGGGACTCGACGAGATCGCCACGGTGACGGAACTGGTCGTCAGCGAACTGGTCACCAACGCCATCCGTTACGGCGGCGCGCCGATCCAGCTCAGGCTCATCCGCGACCGCGCCCTGATCTGCGAGGTCTCCGACGCCAGCAGCACCTCTCCCCATCTGCGCAGGGCCCGCAGCTACGACGAGGGCGGCCGCGGCCTGCTCCTCGTCGCCCAGCTCACCGACCGCTGGGGCACCCGCACGACCTGCGCCGGGAAGACGATCTGGGCCGAGCAGGCGCTGCCGGTCCCCTGACCACGACGGAAGGGTTTCGGATGGTCGACCGACGGAGCTTCGGCAAGATCATGGGCGTCGGCGCGGCAGGGGCGTCGCTCACCGGGTGGTCCGGCGACGCCGCCGCGGACGGGGCGGGCGAGGAGCCCACGGCGACGGCCTCGCCGACGCTCTCACCGGGGCACGCGTCGTTCGGCCGTCTCCGCCGTATCGACGCCGGTGAACTGAGCATCGGCTACGCGGAGGCCGGCCCCGCCCACGGACCCGCGGTCGTCCTGCTGCACGGCTGGCCCTACGACATCCACAGCTTCGTCGAGGTCGCGCCGCTGCTGGCGGCGCGCGGCCACCGGGTGATCGTCCCGTATCTGCGCGGCCACGGCACCACGCGCTTTCGCTCCGCCAAAACCTTCCGCAACGCCCAACAGTCCGTGGTCGCGCTCGACATCATCGCGCTGCTGGACGCGCTCAAGATCGAGAAGGCGGTGCTGGCCGGTTTCGACTGGGGGGCGCGGACCGCCGACATCATCGCCGTGCTCCGGCCCGAGCGGTGCAGGGCCCTGGTCTCCGTGGGCGGCTATCTGATCACCGACCGTGAGCGCAACAAGCAGCCGTTGCCACCGAAGGCCGAGTGGGCGTGGTGGTACCAGTACTACTTCGCCACGGAGCGCGGACGGCTCGGCCTCGAGCGGAACAGGGCCGACCTGGCACGCCTGGTCTGGACGTTCAACTCCCCGACGTGGCGCTACGACGACGCCACGTTCGACCGCACGGCGAAGGCTTTCGACCATCCGGACTACGTCGCCATCGTGATCCACAACTACCGGTGGCGGCTCGGCCTGGCGCAGGGCGATCCGCGCTACGACCGGCTGGAGCGGCAGCTCGCCGCGGGGCCCGTCGTCACGGTGCCCACCGTCACCCTCGACGGTGGGAAGGACCCCTTCACCGCGGCCGGCGACGGATCGTCGTACCGCGACCGGTTCTCGGGGCCCTACGCGCACCGGACCCTGGCGGACATCGGTCACAACGTGCCGCAGGAAGCGCCCGAGGCCTTCGCGCGGGCGGTCGTGGAGGCGGACGGGCTCGCCGGACGCTGACCGCGCCGGCGGCGTCAGAAGGAGAGCGCCAGAAGACGGCGGCGTCAGGAGACGGCGGCCGCGCCCTGCTCGTGCTGCTTCTTGCGGGCGCGGTAGGCCGCCGCCTTGAGCTTGTTCCCGCAGGACTCCATGCCGCACCACTGGCGGCGCATGCCGCGCGACCGGTCGATGTACACGCGGGTGCATTCGGGGTTGCCGCACTCCTTGAGCAGCGGGACATCCGGTCCGCCCAGGAGTTCCACGGCCTGCCGCGCCACACTGGACAGCGCCTCGGCGGGTGTCGCCTCCGCCCGTCGCCCCGCGGCCGACAGCTGCGGTGTCACGGAGGGCTCGCGCGCCGTGCCGTTCACGACGCCGAGGGCCGTGTCGTCGTACGCCTCCCCCGCGGCCCGCGCGGTGACCAGCTCGTAGACGGCCTCCCGTACGACCACGGCCTCCTGGACGTCGGACTCCCGCGCCGCGACCGTGAGGGCGTCGACGATCCCGGACTCCAGGTACCAGGCGTCCAGACGCTGCGGCGACACGAACATCTCGAAGCGCAGCGTCCGCCGGGCCCTGAGGGTGGCGGCGAAGTCGAGGGCCGGGTTTCCACAGAGAAAGACGTGTTCCAGATTCACATCACCATCTTGACAGGTGACGGCCATGACGGGCAACGACCGGCCCCTCCCGCCGTGGACCCTTCAGCCCCGCGCGGAGCGCCGCCCACAGGAGGGTGACGTCCGCGCCGATCGGCCGGAACGCGTGATCACAGGCACGTACGGACGAGCCACTCGTCCTCGTTGTACGCGTCCCTCGCCGGGTCCGGCACCGTGGCCGGTCGCTCCTCGACCGTGTCCTCCAGGCGGATCCGCTCCGGAAGCGCGCCGAACCGAGCCCGCCGGACCGCCGCCTCGGCCATGCCCGGCTTCTGCCCCTCACCCGTCATTGCGACCTCCCCGTCATGAACGTTGCGCCTGATCGTCGCAAGCCATGCGTCACCTGTCAAGGCAGTGACGGTCAGGGTGCCGACAAGGCCGGGACTCGACCGTGCGCACTCCCCGCTCAAGACCGCTCACTTGACGACCGCGCGTCACACACGATTGGCTCCGGCCCAACGAAAGTCCGACAGTCGGTGCACAACAGGCCGATGACCGCGCCGACTTCCCCTCCCCCGTCCTTCCGCTGGGCCGCACAGCGAGGTGCCGCACTCCGATGAACACGTCCCCCCCACCTCACCACTCCCCCAGACCCGCGCACGGCACCGTCCTCGTCCTCGCCGTCACCCTGCTTCTGGCCGGCTGCTCCGGCGGATCGGACTCCGGCGCGGACACCGGAGCGGCGGGGAAGGCGGGCACCGGCCACCTCAAGGTCGCCCTGATCACCCACGGCGCCGACGGAGACGCCTTCTGGGAAATGGTGCGGAGGGGCGCGCAGGCGGCGGCCGCCAAGGACGACATCGACCTCACCTACGCGAGCGACTCCGACCCCGCGGGGCAGGCGAGTCTGGTGCGGGACGCGGTCCGCGACCGGGTCGACGGCATCGCGGTGACCCTCGCCAAGCCGGAGGCGATGAAGAGCGCCGTCACCGAGGCCAAGGGCGCGGGCATACCGGTGGTCGGCCTCAACTCCGGTATCGACGCCTGGCGGTCCGAGGGTCTGCTGGAGTACTTCGGCCAGGACGAGAGCGTCGCGGGCCGGGCGCTCGGCGACAAGCTGGACGAACTCAAGGCCAAACACGCCCTCTGCGTCATCCACGAGCAGGGCAACGTCGCCCTGGAGGCGCGCTGCGCCGGGGTGAAGAAGGCGTTCGCCGGCGACACCGACCTGCTCTATGTCAACGGCACCGACATGAAGGCGGTCACCGCCGCCGTCGCCGCCCGACTTCGACAGGACCCGAGCGTCGACGAAGTCGTCATGATGGGCGCGCAGTTCGCGCTCGGCGCGGTGAAGTCGGTGAAAGAGGCGGGCAGCAGGGCCGCGGTCGCCACCTTCGACCTCAACAGCAGCCTGGTGAAGGCGGTGCGGAGCGGGGACGTGCAGTTCGCGGTGGACCAACAGCCCTACCTACAGGGCTATCTCGCCGTGGACTCGCTCTGGCTCTACAAGTCCAACGGCAACTTCAGCGGCGGCGGAACCGCGCCCGTGCTCACCGGACCGGCGTTCGTCACCAAGGAGAACGTCGCCTCGGTAGCCGAGTTCGCCGCCGACGGGACCCGTTGAGCCGCTCCCGCCGCTCGTCCGCGGCCGCACGAGCGGCACCACGCGCCCCAAGGTTTTCGGACACTCACGGTGCGTACGGGCACTTGTACGGATAGCATCCTGCGCACCCCCAGTGCCGTACCGAACACGCGGTCACCCCCCGCCCGTTCCGCCGAACCGCTCCTCCCCTCGCTGATCGCACTAGGACGACGATGTCTCCACGGACAGGTGCCCGGCGCCGTCTCGGCTCCATACGTCTCTCCCTGATCCTGCTGGCGCTGGTGCCCAGCGTCACCCTCGGCGCCATGTGGGGTGTGACGACCACACAGATCTTCTCGGAGGGGCTGCGGCTGCGGTCACAGACCGAGCTGAGCAGGTCCACCGGCGCCATGGGCACCGACGCGACGCTCGCGCTGCAACAGGAGCGCAGTCTGTCGGCGGCCTGGCTGGCCTCTCCGCACGGCTCGCGGACCGCGCTGGACCAGCAGCGCGGGAGGACGGACGAGGCCGTCGCGAAACTGGTGCGCCGCTCGGACGACATCAAGAACGCGCCCGCCCGCATCGGGGACCGGCTGTACTCGGTCCTGGCGTCCGTGGGAAGCCTGGAGTACTACCGGGGACAGGTGGACCACCCCACCGACATCACCGCCCAGCAGTCGCTGGACCAGTACACCGCGATCATCGACGACCAGATCCACGCCTTCCAGGAGCTCTCCCAGGTCGACGACGGCGACCTCACCTCCCAGGCGGGCCCGCTGATCACCCTGGGAAGCGGCGCGGAACTGGTCGCCCAGGAGGACGCCGAACTCGCACTCGCCTGGCCCTCGGGGAGGCTCGACGAGAAGGCGTGGACACGGTTCGCGCAACTCGTCGACGTACGGCGCTGGGTCTTCCGCAGCCAGGCCCTCTCCTCCCTGGACGGCGCCGTCAAGGCGCGGGTCGAACGGGTACTGCAGAGCCAGGACTGGAAGACGCTGGAGTCCGTCGAGGACGAGGTGATCGCGGCCCGGACGGCGCACGGCGCGGTGGCCCGGACGGTCGAGCTGCCGGACGCGGGCCGGCGCTGGAACGCCGCTCTCACCAGGATCTCCGGCCAGTACTCGGACCTGATCCGGCAGCAGACCGCGGGACTCCTCGACCGCAGCGCCGACAACGCCCACGGGCTGCTGGTCAAGGCGGCGGCGCTGAGCGCGGGCGGACTCGTCGCCCTGCTGCTGTGCGTCGTGATGTCGTGGCGCATCACGCGCTCCCTGTCCCGGCGGCTGCGCGGTCTGCGGCTGGCCACGCTCAGCCTGGCCCAGGAACGGCTGCCCGACGTGGTCGCCAGACTGGACCGGGGCGAGACGGTGGACGTGGACCTCGCCACCCCGCCGCTCGACTACGGCGGGGACGAACTCGGGCAGGTGGCACAGGCCTTCAACGCCGCGCAGCGCACGGCGGTGCACACCGCGGTGGAACTCGCCGACACCAGACGCGGCTTCCAGAAGGTGATCCTGGGCATCGCCCGGCAGAGCCAGAACCTGGTCAACCTGCAGCTCAGCAAGCTCGACGCGATGGAGCGCGAACACCAGGACCCTCGGTTCCTCAAGGGTCTGTACGAACTCGACTCCACGGCAAGCCAGTTGAGGCGCTACGAGGAGAACCTCGTCATCATCAGCGGAGAGCAGCCCCGACGCAGCTGGACCGAACCGGTCGCGCTGGTCGACATCCTGCGCGGCGCCGTCGGCGAGGTCGCCCAGTATCAGCGGGTGGAGGTGCACGCCGACGACGAGGTGTACCTCACCCCGCCCGCCGTGGCCGACGTCATCCACCTGCTGGCGGAGCTCATCGACAACGCCACCGCCTACTCCCCCGCGCCCGGCCCGGTGGGCGTGCGCGCCGCGATGGTGGCCAAGGGGCTGGCCGTGGAGATCGAGGACCGTGGTCTGGGCCTGTCCGAGGAGGACTACGCGGCGTTCAACTCCCAGCTGGCGGTGGCTCCGCAGTTCGACGTGGTGGCGCTCGCCGACGACCTGCGGCTCGGCATGTTCGTGATCGCCCGGCTCGCCACCCGGCACGGCATCGCCGTCACCCTGCGGTCCTCGCCGTACGGCGGGACCACCGCGATCGTGCTGATCCCGCACGAGATCGTGGTGCGCGAGACACCGGACACGGCCGCTCCGGACACGGACCCCGCCGGCCCGGCGGACAAGCGTACCCAGTAAGCCACGTCCGCGACGCGTCCGGGCACCGCTCCCGCCGAGGGTAAGCCGTCGCACGAGCGCACCGGAGAGGCGCAGCCCGCCGCCCGGACGCGCACCGGCGACCCCGCCGCCCCCCGGTCCGGCGCCGCCCCGGCCGCGACCGCCGTCCGGCGGGATGGACTCACCCCGCTGCCGCGCCGGGTGCCGCAGACCAGCCTGGCCACCGAGCTGCGGGAGGACGCCGGGCCGGCGGACACCGACGACCACGAAGCGGACGGCGACGTCACCGACTTCACCGACTTCACCGCGGAACGGGCGGCCTCCTCACTCGCCGGCTTCCAGCGCGGCACGCTCCGGGCCCGTGACACCGATGGTGACGGGGCGGCGTACGAACCGGGCGCACCAGGCGAACAGGGGGAGCGGGAGAACACGCCCGAAGATCCGGGCGACCGGGTCCCCGCCGCGGACCGATCCCGCGCCACACCCCCGGACCGCTCGTCGCCACCGCCCGCAGGCCACTCTTCGGGGCCGCCCGCAGACCGCTCGTCGACTCCGCCCGCAGACCGCACGTGAAGGACTGAGAAATGACACGCC
Organism: Streptomyces sp. RPA4-2; assembly: GCF_012273515.2. Taxonomy (NCBI): domain Bacteria; kingdom Bacillati; phylum Actinomycetota; class Actinomycetes; order Kitasatosporales; family Streptomycetaceae; genus Streptomyces; species Streptomyces sp. RPA4-2. Next base: position 6,869,748 of record NZ_CP050975.2, on the reverse strand, counting down.
CCAGCCCCGCCACACACAGCCAGCTCGACCAGCTGCTCACCGGACTGGTGGAACGGGTGGCCGACGTGAACCACGCCGTCGTGCTCTCCGAGGACGGACTGGTCGTCAGCAAGTCCACGGCGTTCGTCCGCGACGACGCCGAGCGGCTGGCGGCGACCGCGTCCGGCCTGATGAGCCTGAGCAAGGGGGTCAGCATGGACTTCCGCGGCGGACCCGTACGGCAGGCGCTCATCGAGATGCGTGACTGCTATCTGATCCTCACCGCCGCGGGACCCGGCGCCCATCTCGCCGTGCTCACCAACAAGGGCGCGGACGTCGGCGTGGTCGCCTACCAGATGAACATGCTGGTGAAGAAGATCGGCGAGCACCTCAGGGCAGCGCCGCGTGCGGGCAGCAGCACCGCCGGCAACGGCGAGTGAGGTGAGCGAAGGCGACGCGGCCGGCCGTCTGGTACGGCCGTTCGCCCTGACCGGAGGCCGAACCCGGCCCAGCCGCGCCGACTTCACCCTCATCACGTCGGTGACCGCCGTGGACCCTCCGCCCGACGGGTCCGACCGGTCGCAGCCCGAGCACCAGCGCATCGTGCGGCTGTGCGCGCGGCCGGTCGTGGTGGCGGAACTAGCCGCCCAGCTCGACCTCCCGGTGAGCGTCGTCGTCATCCTGCTCTGCGATCTGCTGGAGGCGGGCCGGATCACGGTCCAAGCGCCGCGTCTCGTCTCCCGCACCCCGGATCTGGACCTGCTGCAGAAAGTGAGGGACGGCCTTGGCCGGCTCTGACCCCGCCACGCGAGGGACTTCAGCACCCGAAACACCGCACGCACCACAAGCAGCCGAAGCGCCCGAAGCGGTCAAGATCCTGATCGCCGGGGGTTTCGGTGTCGGCAAGACCACCATGGTCGGATCGGTCAGCGAGATCGTCCCGCTGCGCACCGAGGAGCCCCTCACCTCCGCCGGTCTGGACATCGACGACCTCGACGGCATCGAGAAGAAACGGGCGACCACCGTGGCCCTGGACTTCGGCCGCATCACCCTCAGCCCCGAACTGGTCCTGTATCTCTTCGGAACCCCTGGCCAGCAGCGGTTCTGGTTCATGTGGAACGACCTCGCCATCGGCGCCCTCGGGGCCGTGGTCCTCATCGACGTGCGCCGGCCCGAGTCCAGCTTCGCCGCCGTCGACTTCTTCGAGCGCCGCGGTATCCCGTTCGTCGTGGGCGTCAACGGCTTCCACGGACGGCATCCGTACACACCCGAGGAGATCCGGGACGCCCTGGCCCTGCCGGAGCGGACCCCCGTGCTCCTCTGCGACGCGCGGGAGCGGGGGTCGTGCCGGGACGTACTGATCACCCTCATCGACGAGTTGATCGCCTCCTCCGCGCGGGACCGGCGGTAGCCGCGCGTCGCTCAGTACGTCGCGAACGTCACCTCCGCCGTGTCCACGGTCCCTCCGCGACGGCCGGGCGCGCTCTCCTCGCGCCAGTAGAGATTGGTGTGCGCGATCACCTGGTCCGGGGGCGGCGCGCCGTACGCCGTGAGGTCCTCCGTCGTGTGCGCGTCACCGACCAGCGTCACGTCGTACCCGCGCACCAGACCTCCGTGCAGGGTCCCGCGGATGCACGCGTCGGTCTGCGCGCCCGCGACCACGATCCGGCCCACGCCGCGCTCGGCGAGCAGTTCCTCCAGCTCGGTGCCCTCGAAGGAGTCGCCGTAGGTCTTGTGGACGAGCGGTTCCCCGTCCCGCCGGACCAGCTCCGGCACGTACTGCCAGCTCTCGCTGCCCCGCACCAGGTTGTCGTCGGCGTGCTGCACCCAGACCACGGGCACGTCCTCCGCACGGGCCTTGCCGACCAGGGTGTTGATGTTCGCGATCACCTCGTCGCGCCCGTGGGTACCCGCCATCGCCCCGTTCTGGACGTCGATGACGAGCAGCGCGGTGTGCGGCCGATCGGGCAGGTTCGTCATGAGAACCTCCTGTCTCTCGTCGTGGATCTCCTGCCGCACCACAGTAGAACGCGCCACTGACAACGGCCCGGCTGCCGTCGACCGGCGCCGGACACCCACGTCTCACCCAACTTCTCTTTACGCGGGGGGCGTCGGGCTACCGTTGCTCCACCACCGAACCTGGGGGGGCAGTGGGGTTGGACGCGCCGGGGAACCGTCATGTGTGCGTGGCGTACGACGTGGAGGGGTACAGCGGGCTCGGCCAGGAGGCGCAGTTCGACGTGCAGCGCCGGCTGCGGGCGCTCCTCGACGGCGCCTGTGTCCGCGCGGGGCTGTCGCCGGGCGAGTACGAGATGCAACCACAGAGAGACGGCGGGCTCGCGCTGCTGCCGACCGGCGGCAAGGTGGACGAGCCGCGCCTGACGGAGACGGGACGGCCGGGGACGAGGTGTCGTACACGGTCCTGATCCGGCCGGAGCTGGACGGGACGGCGCTGCCGGAACTCCCCGGCACGCTGATCCTGGGAGAGGTGTTCGCTCTCGCCGCGGAGGGTGAGGCCCGCCGCGGAGCCCCGTTCTGGATGGTGGCGGGGGCCGGCGACGGGGAGGTGCGGTACACGCCCGGCGCGGTCGGTGTCCGGGTCGACCCCGAGCACCGCGACGGTGCGCCGCCGCACTGGATGATGTGGCCCGAGGCCGAGGCGTGGCCCGGGCCGGACCCCCTGCCGCGCCTGCTGCTGCCCCGCGAGGCGGACACGGGCACCGCCGAGCTCCGGCTCCACGGCGACTCCGTGACCGGGACCGTACGGCTGTGGGCGAGGCCGAAGGCGGGGTGGCCACGACCGCGGCGGTACACGGCGACGGTCACCGGGAGCCGTGCACCGTCGGGCCGCACGCCGCCGAGCGTCACGGCTCCGTCCCTCGCTCCGGCCGGCCCGGCCGTCCCCGGCGCCGCCCCGCAGGTCCCCGCCGACGACCGCGTGGAGTTGCGTTCGCTGGCCCAGTCGCTGGTCCTGGAGCGCCGGTACGCCGAGGCGCGGCCCCTGCTGGCCCGCTCGACCGCCTTGTACGCGGCGTCCGCGAGCCACCCGGGCGCGTGGGGCTTCAGCTCGGAGTTCCGGCCCGCGCTGACCAGACTTCTGGGGATGGGCGTCAAGCACACCCGTTCCGGCAGCGTCAGCCGTGTCGACCGGCTCCCCGTCGTCACGGGCGTCGACGAGGGCCCGGCGGCCTTCGGCTGGACCTTCCAGGCCCGGGACGGCGCTCCGCTCGTACCGCAGCGGGCTCAGACCATCGTGGTCGCCGAACTCCCCCTGGAAACCGCCCGTTTGGCCGGCACCTTCGACGCGGAGGCGTTCGTGGCACGCCGAGTGGCGGGAATCTACGAGCCACGCAGGGCACTGCCACGAACCGCCGGCCACGTTCCGCGTGGACCTGCCGCCGGTCCGCTGAACCGGCCCCCGGCACGGACACCCGTCGGGCCGATCGTCTCCGGCCGGACGACGAAGGGGCCGGCCACCCGGGCCGGCCCCACGCTGCGAGGAGAGCCGGGCTCAGCCCTCGTCCTCCGCCAGCCGCAGCGAGATGCTGTTGATGCAGTACCGCTGGTCGGTGGGGGTCGCGTACCCCTCACCCTCGAAGACGTGCCCGAGATGCGATCCGCAGCGGGAGCACCGCACCTCGGTCCGTACCATCCCGTGCGTGCGGTCCTCGATCAGCTCGACCGACTCGGAGTCCTTCGGGTCGTAGAAGGACGGCCAGCCGCAGTGCGACTCGAACTTCTCGTGCGAGGTGAACAGCTCGGCACCGCAGGCGCGACAGGAGTACACGCCCTTGGCCTTGGTATCGGTGTACTCCCCGGTGAACGCCGGCTCCGTGCCCGCACGGCGCAGAACGGTGTACTCGGCGGGGGTCAGCTCCGCGCGCCACTGCTCGTCCGGCTTTTCGATGTCGTACGACATGAAGCTCAACCCCTTACAAACGCTGTGACTACTTCGACAGACGGGCCAGGATCCCGGGGCCGAGATCGGTCACGTCACCCGCGCCCATGGTGAGAACGAGATCACCCGGCTTCGCCATTCCCGCGACGACCGAAGGGGCCTCCGCCTTGTCGTGGACCGGCGTCACGTCCGCGCCCGCCGCCCGCGCCGCGTCGACGATCAGCTCGCTGGTGACGCCCGGGATCGGGTCCTCGCGGGCCGGATAGATGTCGAGGACCACGGAGGCGTCCGCCAGCGACAGGGCCTCGCCCATCTCCTTGGCCAGCTCCTGGGTGCGGGAGAACAGATGCGGCTGGAACAGGACCAGGATGCGGCCGGAGACGCTCGCGCGCATCGCCTCCAGGTCCGCCGTCATCTCCGTCGGGTGGTGCGCGTACGAGTCGACGACCTGCACACCCGCCTCCTCGCCCTTCAGCTGGAGGCGGCGCTTCACCCCGGTGTAGGAGGCGAGCGCCGGGGCCAGCTCGGCCGCCGGGACGCCCAGCGCCGCACCGGCCGCCAGCGCGGCCACCGCGTTGTGCGCGTAGTGGCGGCCGGGGACGGAGACCGTGAAGGTCAGCCGCGCGCCGTCGAGGTCCACCGTCACCTCGCTCTTCAGGCCCTGGGGGACGACGGACAGGACCCGGACGTCCGCGTCCGCCGAGTCGCCGTACGTCACCACGCGCACACCGGCCGGCAGCCGCCGCGTCAGCTCGCGCGCGCCCTCGTTGTCCGCGGAGATCACCAGGGTGCCGCCGGGGACGATCCTGCCCGCGAACGTCTCGAAGGACTCGTAGATCTCGTCCATGGACGCGTAGTTGGCGTGGTGGTCCAGCTCCACGTTGAGGACGATCGCCACCTCGGGCGCGTACTTGTGGAAGCTGCGGTCCGACTCGTCGGCCTCGGCGACGAAGATCTCGCCCTCGCCGTGCAGCGCGTTCGAGCCCGGTTCGTCCAGGTCGCCGCCGATCGCGTACGAGGGCCGCAGCCCCAGTTCCGAGAGCGACACCGCCAGCATCGACGTCGTCGTGGTCTTGCCGTGCGTGCCCGCGACCGCGATCGGGCGCAGACCGTCCATCAGCCGGGCGAGGGCGTCCGAACGGTGGACGACCGGGACACCCAGCTCGGCGGCGCGGGCCAGCTCCGGGTTGTCGGCGCGGATCGCGGACGAGACGACCACACAGGTGGCGTCGGAGGCCAGGTGGTCCGCGGCGTGCCCGATGTGCACCGTCGCGCCCAGCGCGCGCAGGGCCTCGGCGGTCGCGGACTCCTTCGCGTCGCTGCCCGCCACCTTCGCCCCGCGCTGCGCCAGGATCTTCGCGATGCCCGACATCCCGGCTCCGCCGATCCCGATGAAGTGCGGTCGGTCCATGGCGGTAGGAAGGCCGGGTGCCATGCGTGTCTCTCCCCAGGTGGTGCGACAAGAAATGCGACAGGAAATGCGACAGGAAGCCGTGCGACGGGTCGTACGACCGCCGCCGCGGTGCGTCCGGCGTGGTACGCCGGACGGGCCCAGCCTATGCCTTGCTGTGCGAGAACAGTTTCAGCACCGGCACGCCGACCTTGTGGCGGGCGCGCGAGGCCCAGTCCCGGTGGAAGAACTCCTCCACGTAGTGCGGGTCGGTCAGCACGATGACCTCGTCCGCGGCGATCTCGTCGACCAGCGCCTTCAGCGCGTCCAGCGGGTGGTCCTCGATGAGCCGGCCCTCGGCCTCGCTGCCGGTGGCGCGCAGTGCCACCAGGGACACCTCCAGCGCCCGCTGTCCCTGGCCGGCCGCCTCCTCGCCCTCCGGGGTCTCGCGCTCGTGGGCCGCCTCGTCCAGCTCGCCCAGCGCCACGTCGTCGATGGCCCGCAGCAGCCGGTCCGCCTGGTCGCCCCGCGGCTGGAGCAGCACATGAAAGGCGACCGTCTCGTCACCGTGCAAGGTGGTGACGAACTCGATATCGGCGGACGTCAGGGCCTTCTCGATCATCAATACGCTTGTGAACACGACAGACGCCCTTCTCCTCCGTGGGACTCGCTGGCCCCCTGCGGAAACCATCCTGCCCCGTGATCGCACGGGGCCTGCGCGATTTGGTGTGCCCAACGGAAGATAAACGGAACTGGATCTTCCGACGACTGGTCAGGATCGACGGTATCGGGTGAACAGGAACCCGGCCTCTTCCAGCAAGGACGCCAGTTCGAACCGCTTCGGGACCTCCGTCGAGGGCCCGCCGGCGATCCGCTGCGCGCCGCCGGCGGTGAGGGTCGGCGACATCGTCAGGCACAGTTCGTCGAGCACCCCGGCCGCCACCAGCTGGCCCAGAAGTCGCGGGCCCCCCTCCGTGAGCAGCCGGGTCAGCCCGCGGTCGGCGAGGACCCGTACGGCACGGGCGGGGTCCACTCCGGTGCCCTCCCCGGCGAACACCACCTCCGCGCCCGACTTCTCCGCGGCCGCCACCCGGTCCGGGGCCGCCGCGGCCCCCGTCAGGACCAGCGTGGGCACCAGGGGCGAGGTGAAGAGAGGGAGCGAGAAGTCCAGGTCCAGGCCCGCCGTGACGACGGCGATCGCGGGCGCGGGACCCTGCCCGGACGCCTCCCGTGACGCCGCGAACTCGGCCCGCGCCCGTGCCGGGCGGTACCCCTCCTGGCGTACCGTTTCCGCACCGACGAGCACGACGTCCGCGAGCGCCCTCAGCACCCCGAAGATCCGCATGTCGGCGGCGCTGGAGATGCCCTGGGACTTCCCCTCGTGCTGGGCGGCGCCGTCGAGCGTGGAGACCATGTTGGCCCGCAGCCAGGGCGTACGGACGCCGTCGGTACGGGCGTCCGGGTAGGCGTAGACCTCCGCCAGCTCCAGGAGCCCCCACTCGCGGTCCGTCGCATCCGCACCGCGCTCACCGGGCGCATCAGGGGCGACAGCGGCCCCGGCCGCGCCCTGGGCTGCTGTTTCGTGGGTCACAGGGAACAGGCGTCGCATGTCGTGCAGTGTGGCACGGCGCTTAGAGTGGTTGACCGTGTCGTCCTCCACCGCCGCCTCCGGGATCGATCCGATACCCGAAGCAGCCCCCCTGTCCCTGTGCGCCCGCGAGCCGCACGTGCCCGCGGACCGGCTCGTCGCCGAGATGGTGCCGCCGCCGCGCTTCGACTCGGTGCGCTTCGATACGTACATCCCGGACCCGAACCAGCCGAGCCAGACCGAGGCCGTACGCGTCCTCGCGGACTTCGCGGCCGGGCTCGGCGGGGCACACGCCGTGGGAGGAGCGAGACGGGGCCTCTTCGGCTTCGGCAGGAGCAGGGCGCCGAGAACCCCCGCCGGCCCCCGCGGCGTCTACCTCGACGGCGGCTACGGAGTCGGCAAGACCCATCTGCTCGCCTCGCTGTGGCACGCGACGCCGGCGGAGCCCTCGCTCAAGGCCTTCGGCACCTTCGTGGAGCTGACGAACCTGGTCGGCGCGCTCGGCTTCCAGAAGACCGTACAGACGCTCTCCGGCCACCGGCTCCTGTGCATCGACGAGTTCGAACTCGACGACCCGGGCGACACCGTCCTCGTCTCCACACTGCTCGGCAAGCTGGTCGACGCGGGGGTCGCGCTCGCGGCCACGTCGAACACCCTGCCCGGAAAGCTCGGCGAGGGCCGGTTCGCGGCGGCCGACTTCCTCCGCGAGATCCAGGGCCTGTCCGCGCACTTCCGTCCGCTGCGCATCGACGGCGAGGACTACCGCCACCGCGGGCTGCCCGAGGCCCCCGCGCCGTTCACCGACGAGCAGGTCACGAAGGCCGCGTACGCCACCGGGGGCGCGTCCCTCGACGACTTCCCGCATCTGCTCGACCACCTCGCCCGCGTGCACCCCAGCCGCTACGGGGCGCTCACGGACGACCTCAGGGCCGTCTGCCTCACGGACGTCCAGCCGGTCAAGGACCAGTCGACGGCGCTGCGGCTGGTGGTGCTAGCCGACCGGCTCTACGACCGTGAGGTGCCCGTCCTCGCCTCCGGCATGCCCTTCGACACGCTCTTCAGCGAGGAGATGCTGAACGGCGGCTACCGCAAGAAGTACTTCCGCGCGATATCCCGGCTGACCGCCCTCGCGCGGGACGCCAAGGGGCTCGTGAAGGCGTAGCTCCCGGCACCCTCCGAGACGGGACGCGGAGCCGACCCCGCTCGGGGCTGCGGAGGTCACGGGGGACGCACGGCGTGATCGCGCCCGGCCCGACCGGCGTAAAATTCGCATATCGGGCTCGGTGCGCTCAGGCGCAGTGGGCGACTCGAAAGGGGGTCGTCATGCTCCAGGAAATCCTGGTGACCGGTGTGGCGGTCGGTTCCGCGGGGCTGGTGTACGTCGCGGCGGCGGCTCGGGTCGTCAAGCAGTACGAACGGGGCGTGGTCCTCCGGCTCGGGCGGCTCAGGGGTGGTGTACGCCCCCCAGGGTTCACCCTGATCGTCCCGGGCGTGGACAAGCTGCGCAAGGTCAACATGCAGATCGTCACGATGCCGGTGCCCGCGCAGGACGGCATCACCCGGGACAACGTCACGGTGCGTGTGGACGCGGTCATCTACTTCAAGGTGGTGGACGCGGCCGACGCGGTCATCCAGGTCGAGGACTACCGCTTCGCGGTCTCGCAGATGGCGCAGACGTCACTGCGCTCGATCATCGGCAAGAGCGACCTCGACGATCTGCTGTCCAACCGCGAGAAGCTCAACCAGGGCCTGGAGCTGATGATCGACAGCCCGGCCATGGGCTGGGGCGTGCAGATCGACCGGGTGGAGATCAAGGACGTCTCGCTGCCGGAGACCATGAAGCGGTCGATGGCCCGGCAGGCCGAGGCGGACCGCGAGCGGCGGGCCCGGATCATCAACGCGGACGCGGAACTGCAGGCGTCGAAGAAGCTGGCGGAGGCCGCCGGGGTGATGTCCGAGCAGCCGGCCGCGTTGCAGCTGAGGCTGCTGCAGACGGTGGTGGCGGTGGCGGCGGAGAAGAACTCCACGCTCGTCCTGCCCTTCCCCGTCGAACTGCTGCGGTTCCTGGAGCGGGCCCAGCAGCCGACCGCGCCGGCACCCGAACCGGCGGCACCGACATCGCCCCCGACCCCAACTCCGGCACCAGCACCTGAACTTCGCGAGGAGCCCGGCGAACTCCGCGACGAGTCCCGCGACGAGGAGTGACACCAGTGACACACGCGGCAGGAGCCGGAGTCGTTACCGACTCCGGCTCCCGTTGGTGCCGTTCTCTCAGGTGTCAGCAGCCCCAGCCGCCGCCACCCCAGCCGCCGCCGTGGCCGTGGCCGCCGCCACCCCAGCCGCCACCGCCGTAGCCGCCGCCCCAGCCGCCGCCGCCGTAGCCGCCGCCCCAGCCGCCGCCGCCGTAGCCGCCGCCGCCCCAGCCGCCGCCACCGTGGCCGCCCCAGTTGTAGTCGGATGCCACTGCTTGGGTGTGGCTGGTGGTGGTTGCGGCACTCGCTATGCCCGCTCCACCGATAGCCAGGGCCAGAGTGGCGAACAGGCTGGCGAGCAGCCTGAAGATCGTTACTTTCTTTACCCGCATGGTGCTTTCCCTTCCAGGGGGCGTTGACGGGTCCATGTCCTGGTGACCGCGTTGACGCTCAGCGCCGGTGAGGCACTGATACGTCTGCGAGAGGGCCCGGTACATCGGCCGTGGAATGAACGGGAGTTGCCGTCGTCGACTCACACGCGACAAGCGTGGCATCGGGCCCACCGAGGCCGCTGCGTTCAGCAGTCCTCGCGGCGGGACACCCGTTCCGTCGAACAGTTCGGCGACCGTCTGGCCGTCGATCAGGAGAGGAAATTGTCCGCCCTATACCAGGTAAAAGGCGGCTATCTCGATTGATCTCCATCCAACCTAGACATACGAGACATGGAAGTCAAACCGAGCGGAAAGCCACCGGCGACGGGAATCCGGACCGGCACACCGCACCCAATTCACCCGCGCCATCGCGTAATTGAGGCGCGCCGGTACCGGTCCCGACAGCTCCGATCGCCTCGCCCGCAGGGACGCTTCCCCTGCCACCGTCGCGCGCATGCGGCGTGCCGCCGAAAGGACGACGACATCCGGGACTGTCCCGGCGCGCCGACTGCCGGTCCATGTCCTCGTCCACCGATCCCGCTCGCACAGCTACCGCGAACTTACGCTGCGTGTCGCGGAGTTGGGCGGCAGGTACCGCTCGAGGCTGCCCGCCCGGCGGCCAGGTCGCCCTGCGCCCGCGCCGCGGCCGCGGCTTCGCCCCCGCAGCCCGCCGGGGACGTACCGCGCCGCATCACACCGACCGTCCATGCCCACCGGCACCGGCACCGGCACCCGCTCGACCGGACCGCGACGCCGCACGCCCGCCGCGCCGTATGTCGCGCCACGTCGCCCCATCGGGAGCCCGAGCCGTGAGTAGCGGGGCCCGTGCTCCCGACGCACCATCGAGGGACACGGCCGGAAGGGGTACGCGGTGGGCGAGAAGGACGGCACACGGGGCAGCGGGTCGCAGAAGGCGGACGGGCGGGACGACGCCAAGGAGACCGGCCGGGTCAGTGCGCTGCTGCGCCTTCCGGACGGCGACGGCGTCGACCTGACCTCGTACGACGCCCGGGACACCCCCGCCTGGCGGGACGGCAAGGCCGCCGGTCTGGCCGCCACCAGGGACATGCGCCAGGGCCTCGCCGACCTGCAGGAACGCCTGTGGGCGGCGAGCACGGCGGGCGACCGGCGGCGGGTGCTGTTGATCCTGCAGGGCATGGACACCAGCGGTAAGGGCGGCACCGTGAAGCACGTCGTCGGGATGTTCAACCCGGCCGGCTGCCGCATCCGCGCCTTCAAGGCGCCGACTCCCGAGGAACGCAAGCACTCCTTCCTGTGGCGGATCAGGCGGGCGCTGCCCGAAGCGGGTGAGATCGGCATCTTCGACCGTTCGCACTACGAGGACGTCCTGGTCGCCCGGGTCCGCGGGCTGGCTCCGCACAAGGAGATCGCGCGCCGCTACCGGGAGATCAACCGTTTCGAGGAGTCCCTCGCCGACGAAGGCGTCACCGTCGTGAAGTGCTTTCTGCACATCTCCTACGACCAGCAGCGCCGCCGCCTGCTGCGACGACTCGACAATCCGGCCAAGCACTGGAAGTTCAGCGCCGGCGACATCGAGGACCGCGCGCTGTGGCCCGAGTACCGCAAGGCGTACGAGATCGCGCTCGACCGCTGCTCCACGCCCCGGGCGCCGTGGTTCGTGGTTCCCGCCGACCGCAAGTGGTACCGGAACTGGGCGATCGGCACGCTGCTCCTGGAGCACCTCGAAGCGCTGGACCCTCGGTACCCGAAGGCCGACTTCGACGTGACGGAGTACCGGAAACAGCTGCTCAAGAGCGTTTGATCCCTGTCCGCGGGGGCTACTCGGCGCTTTCCGGAGCAGCCCACCGCGGCCGGAGTTGCCATGGAGCGCACTCCAAGGTGTTCGCTGGGCGCGGGAAGCACCACGGCGTCTCGACGGAGTGGGCGCCGGGTTTCACGAGGAGCACACCATGACGCAGAAGATCTGGTTCATCACCGGTGCCTCACGGGGCTTCGGCCGGGAGTGGGCGATCGCGGCGCTGGAACGCGGCGACTCGGTGGCCGCCACGGCCCGCGACCTGTCCACGCTGGACGATCTCTCCGCGACGTACGGCGAGCGGTTCCTGCCCCTGCGGCTCGACGTCACGGACCGGGACGCCGACTTCGCCGCCGTGCGCCGGGCGCACGAGCGGTTCGGACGCCTCGACGTGGTGGTCAACAACGCCGGCTACGGCCATTTCGGGATGGTCGAGGAAATCACCGAGGCGGAAGCCCGCGCGCAGCTGGAGACGAACCTGTTCGGGGCGCTGTGGGTCACCCAGGCGGCGCTGCCGTTCCTGCGCGAGCAGGGCAGTGGTCACATCCTGCAGGTCTCCTCCATCGGCGGCATCAGCGCGTTCCCGCTGGTCGGCATCTACCACGCGTCGAAGTGGGCGCTCGAAGGGATCAGCCAGTCGCTGGCCCAGGAGGTGGCGCCGTTCGGCATCAAGGTCACCCTGATCGAGCCCGGCGGGTTCGCCACCGACTGGGCCGGCTCCTCGTCGAGCACGTCGCGGCAGTTGCCGGCGTACACCGAGTACCACGAGCGGGTGCAGGCACAGCGCCGCGAGCGCGTGGGCACCCCGGGGGACCCGCAGGCGTCCGCCGCGGCCGTGCTGGAACTCGTGGACGCCGCCGAGCCGCCCCTGCGCTGCTTCTTCGGCACGGCCCCGCTGGGCATCGCGAAGGCCGACTACGAACAACGTCTGGCGACGTGGGAGAAGTGGCAGCCGGTGGCGGAGCTGGCCCAGGGCTGAGCGGCGCCCGGACGGCCGAGGCAGCCGGACGGTCCGAGGCAGCCGGACGAGTGGCTTCCGTGCCGTGGTCGTCCGACTCGATAACCGGCGACCCGATAGTCACATTTATCTAGATATCTTCGTCTCGTGATGATTCCAGTACGCCGCATCGTCGCAACCTGTGCCCTCGGGGCCCTGGGAGTCGCCCTCGCCGCCTGCGGGACGGAGACCCCCGGGGCCCCGAAGGCGTCCCCGCCGGGTCCCCCGGCGTCGGCCTCCGGCAGCGCCGTGCCCTCACGGCCGCCCACGCTGGCCCCGGGCCCCAGCGGGCTGACCCGTGTCTTCGCGAACGGCCCGCGCACCCGGGGCAGGACCGTGGCCCTGACCTTCGATGCGGACATGACGGCCGGCCAGGGGCCCCGGGCGGCCGGCGGGGAGCACTTCGACAATCCGCGGCTGATCAACACGCTCCGCACGTTCAAGGTGCCGGCGACCGTGTTCATGACGGGACGCTGGGCCGACCAGTACCCGGCGGAGGCGAGGGCCATCGGGCGGGACCCCCTCTTCGAGGTCGCGAACCACTCGTACAGCCACTACGCCTTCACCAAGGACTGCTACGGACTGCCGACCGTCTCCAAGGACAGGATGCGGGCGGACGTGGAAAGGGCGTACGCCGCGTTCAGAAGGGCGGGCGTGCCCCACCCGATGCCGTACTTCCGCTTTCCCGGCGGGTGCTACGACCAGCAGGCGCTGCGGACCCTGAGCGCGGTCGGGGTGACCGCCGTGCAGTGGGACGTGGTGAGCGGGGACGCGTTCGCCACCGACTCCGACGCCGTGGCACGGCAGGTGCTGGAGGGTGTGAAGCCCGGGTCCGTCGTCGTCATGCACTGCACACGGAGTGCGGCGCCGGCGACCGAGCGGGCTCTGCGGACGATCGTCCCCGAACTACGGAGGAAGGGTTTCCGCTTCGTCAAGGTGTCCGAACTGATCGGGGCGGCGAACCAGCACCCGTAAGTACCCCGGACGCCCGCCGTACGCTGGGCCCATGAGCGAGGAGTACTGCACCACCCCGGACGCACCCGCCGCCCCCGCCGTGGCTTACCCGCCGTTCGCCGAGTGTGTGCTGTGCCGGAAGCCGACGGAGTACCCGGAGTCGTACAAGGGGATCACGCTGTGCCCCGTCTGCGAGTGGCAGGAGGCACAGCGGACGGCCTGCTCCGGGTGACCGGCGGTTCCGCGTGACCGCCCGCTCCGGGGGCCGTCGGATACCGCGTGACCGCTTACCCCGGGGCCCCTCCCCCGGCAGCGGAGCCCCCCGGTCGCAAAGGCCCTCAGCCGCGCGGTGGACCCGGCCACGGGCGTCCGTTCAGGGTGACCGGCGTGAGGTGAGCGCGCAGGCCGCCGCGAGCGCCGCCGCCGTGAGCAGCACGGCGCCCGCCAGCGGCAGCAGCGGAGCGGGAACCGTACCCGTCCGCGAGCCGCTGATCAGGTCCGTCAGCGCCGCCCGCGCGGGTGAGCCCGGTGCCACCAGGGCGAGCAGCACCACCAGCAGCATCGCCGGAACCGCGCGTCCCGGTGTGCGCAGGAGCGGCCAGGTCGTGAGCGCGCCGACCGCCGTACCGAGCAGGGCGCACACCAGCGCGACGAGCAGCCCGGCGCCGGCCGCCGCGAGCACCGGCACCCGCTTCTGGTGGTCCGTGCTCGCCGGGTCGCTGATCAGCGTGACGACCAGGGTGGCCGCGACGCCGATGAGTACGGCCGTGGCCAGCGCGACGAGCAGGCAGGCGAGGTGCGCCCGGCCGGGGCCGGCCGCCGCGCTGGCACAACCGCGGGCCGCCGGCGGCTCGTTGGTGGCGCAGACCCGGACCAGCCAGGCGGCGACGGGGAGCACCGCGGCGGCCGCGTAGCCGAGCGAGTCGAGCACCGGCTGACCGCTCTGGACGCCGATCCCGAGGAAGGCCGCGTACAGGACGAACGGCGGCAACCAGCGCTGGGAGCGCAGGAGGAGGGCGGTCTGGTAGCGCAGCAGGGCGGTCATCGGCGGCTTCCGGTTCCGAGCGGCGGTACGTCGTCCTGCGCGGCGCCGGGAACGGATCCCGGTCCTACGCGTCCCGGTTCGGGGCTTTCAGGCTTGACCGGCTCCACGCTTTCTGGCTTGACCGGCTCCACGCTCACCACGTGCCACGGCGGGTGTGCCGTCAGCAGGGCGCGCAGCAGGACGTCCGAGCGGGACGCCGGGACGGTCAGCCGTACGGTGCCCGGTGCCGTCTCGTCGACCGACGCGGCGAGGCGTACCGCGTCGGCCGGCGGTGCGGTGTCCGGCGGACCCTGGACCTCGACGCGGACGTGCGGTCCGTCCGGCGTCGGGGCGGCCGTCCGCGGACGGCGGCCGAGGGCGCCGCCGGCCACCGTGTACGTCGCGTCCGCCGCCCCGGCGAGCCGTCGTGGGTCGTGGTCGACGAACACCACCGCTCCCCCGGCCGCGGTGCGTTCGGCGACGGCGCGTTCGAGTTCGGCGCGGGCGGCGGCGTCGAGGCCGGTCCAGGCCTCGTCGAGGACGAGGAGGTCCGGCGCGGCGAGCAGGGCCTGCGCGACGGCGACCTTCTGGCTGCTGCCCTTGGACAGCTCCGCCATCGGCGTACCGGCGTACGCGGCGGCGCCCAGCCGCTCCAGCCACGCCCCGGCGGCGCGGACGGCGGCCGGGCGGGCCAGGCCGTGGACGGCGCCGAGGTGGGTGAGATAGCCGGACGCGGTGAAGGGGAGCGCCGCGGGGAACCGCTCGGGGACGTAGGCCGTGCGCGGGCGCCCGGTGATCCGGCCCTCGGTGGGTGCGTCGATCCCGGCGAGGAGACGCAGGAGGGTGGACTTGCCGGTGCCGTTGGCGCCCTCGACACGGATCAACGTGCCGGGGGTGACGTCGAGATCGACGCCGCGCAGGATCCAGGAGCCCCGGAGCCCGTAGCGGCGCCCGACGCCCTCCAGTCGTAGAGCGTTGTTCATGCGGTCATCCTCGCGCAGCACGCGTCGAAGAACAGATCTTCCGCCTGGCACACTGGTGAGGTGAGCAGCGACCCCACCACATCCGGCGACAGTCCCTTCCGCGACGAGCGCATCGCGCGTGACGAGGCACCGCAGTTCGTGCTGCCCATGGTCGTACGCATCGAGAAGACCGCTCCCCCGGCGCGGACGGACGCGCTGGAGACCGCGGCCCGCGCCGTGCTGACGATCCTCGGCGACGAGCGGTCGCTGGGGGACGGCGAGTGGGCGCAGGCCATGCGGGACTGGCAGGACGCCCGGATCCGCAAGGTCGTACGGCGGGCGCGCGGTGCGGAGTGGCGGCGGGCCGAGGCGCTGCCCGGCATCACGGTGACCGGGAAGTCGGCCGAGGTACGGGTCTTCCCGCCGGTCCCGCTGGACGGCTGGCCGAAGGATCTCGCCCGGCTCCAGGTGTCCGGTACGGATCTCGACGATCCGCAGCCGCCGGTGGACGCCGACACCACCGCACCGACGCTGTGGCTCAACCCCCATCTCGACATGTCCGCCGGCAAGACGATGGCGCAGGCCGGGCACGGCGCCCAACTGGCCTGGTGGGAGCTGTCGGACGAGGAGCGGGCGGCCTGGCGCGACGCCGGTCTCCCGCTCGCGGTCCGCACCGCGGACAAGGACCGCTGGGGTGAACTCGTCGTCTCCGGGATGCCGTTGGTCCGCGACGCGGGCTTCACGGAGATCGCGCCCGGGGAGACCGTGGTGGTCGAAGGGGTGGACCGCGTCGGGTCGCTCCCGCGCTGACGACGGTCACGGGCGGAGCACTCCCCCAGCGTCACTCCCTCCCCCCGTGCCCGCCGTGTCGCGCCCGCCGCGCGCCGATGCCCCCGGGCCCGGTGGAGCCGGAGGACATGGGCATCGCTTCCCGGACGGTGTGTCCGGACGGTGTGTCAGGTCGTGATGGTGGCCACCGGGTCGAGGCCGTAGGTCCGGGCGTAGCCGTTCTCGGTGCCGACGAGGAGGTCCACGATCTCGAAGTACCGGTCCCAGAACGGGGTTTCGCGCAGCGCGTCGACGAGGAGGTGGTAGGCCTCGTGGTCGTCGGCCTCCCAGACCAAGACGTCGGTGACGCGGGTGGAGTAGAACTCCGTGTCGTAGAAGCGTGACCGGACGCCGGTGGTCCTGGCCCTGATCGCGGGGACGACCTGGGTGGCGAAGGCGCTCACCCGTTCCTGAGGGGTCATGGCCAGCCACTCGGGCGTGGTCTTGATGAGCATGAACGCGGTGACCGGTGGCGTGGTTTCCTCGGCGGGCATGACGGGCGGCTCCGGAGTGGTGGGCGGTTTCGGTGTGGTGGGCATCTCGGGTCCTGGTGCGGGGGTTGGCGCGTCCTCAGGAGAGGACGGCGGGCTCGAGGGTCTGGGCGCACCACTGTGCGAAGGTGGTGGGAGAGGCGGTGTCCGGGGTGCGGACGACGCCCGCGTCGAGGCCTTCGTCCTTGGCCCGCTTCATGTCGACGATGCCCTGGACGAACGCCTCGTCGAGGCCGTGGCCGACGAGGGTGGTGTACAGCTCGCCGAGCGGCCGGCGTTCGTAGCGGACGGGACGGCCGAGCCGCTCGCTCATGATGCGGGCCAGGTCGTCGGGGGACAGATCCTGCGGCCCCAGGACCGGGACGCTGTCGCTGCCGGTCCACGAGCGGTCGAGCAACAGCCCGGCGGCGGCGGCCGCGATGTCGGCGACGGCGACGAGGGGGGCCCTGCGTCCGGCGTCGACGACGTCGGTGAAGACGCCCTTCTCCCGGATCGATTCGGCCTCCTCCAGGAGGTTCTCGAAGAAGGAGGGGTTCGCCAGGGCCCGGTACGCGACGCCGGTGCCGGCGATGAGGTCGTCCATGGCGAGGGACGCGGTGACGAGCCCCGCGCGGCCGGCGGCCGGGGTGCCGCGGCCGAGCGCGGAGACGCCGACGACGTGGCCAACACCGTGGGCGACGAGGGCCTTCGCGGCGGGGCCGGTGAAGCCGCGGTAGGCGTCGTGCGGGGGCAGGGAGGCGTCCGGGGGGACGAGCCAGAACACGGCGTCGGCACCCTCGAAGGCCCGGTCGACGACCTCGGCGTCGCCGTGCGAACCGGTGATCACCTCGACGCGTTCGCGCACCGCGTCGGGCAGCCGGGCGGGGTCGCGTACGACGACGCGCAGTTCCTCGTCGTGGGCGGGGGCGGACTCCAGGAGCAGGGGCAGCAGATGGCGGCCGATGTTCCCGGTGGGAGCAGTGATGACGATCATGAAAACCTCGTGGGTCGTGCCGGATCGGTACGTCCCTCATCCTGCGGAGGACCCCAGTGTTGCCACAATGGGAACTTCAGCAGGGAATCATTGCCTGAAATGGAATTATGCCGATGAGCAGCAGTCCAGAGCCTGTCCTCGACGCCAATCTCGCCGTCGCCCTGAACGCGCTGCTGGCCGAGCAGAGCGTCACCCGCGCCGCCGCCCGCCTGCACACGTCTCCCGCCGCCATGAGCCGCACCCTCGCCCGCCTGCGGCGCATCCTCCAGGACCCCCTCCTGGTCCGGGCCGGCCAGACCATGGTCCCCACCCCCCGCGCGCAGGCCCTGCGCGACGAGGCCGCCTCGGTGGTCCGCCGCCTCGGCGCCCTGCTCACTCCCGGCGCCGGCGTCGACCCCGCCGTCCTGCGCGGCACCTTCACCCTCCAGGCGGCCGACCTGGTCGGCGCGGCACTGGCCCCCGGGCTCCTGCGGCTGGCCGGACAGGAGGCGCCGGGGGTGTCGTTGCGGTTCCGCGCCGAGGAGTGGGAAGCCGGGCCGGCCCTCCGCGACGGCCGGATCGACCTGGAGATCGGATCCATCGACCACGTCGACCCCGAGACCCGGGTCGAGGAACTGGTCACTCTCCGGATGGCGGCGGCCGTCCGGCCCGGCCACCCCCTCACCGAGGGTCCCCTGACCCCGGACCGGCTCGCCGCCGCCGAGCACGTCGTGGTGAGCCGCCGCGGCCGGTTCACCGGCCCCCTGGACACCGCCCTGGCCGAGCGGAACCTCCACCGGCGGGTCGCCGTCGTCCTGCCCGGTCATCTGGCCGCGATGACCCTCGCGGCCCGCAGCGACGTCGTCTGCCTCGTCCCCACCGCACCCCCGGGCGCCGCCGACTCCCCCCCTGACCGACGCCGCCACCGCCCTCGGCCTGCGCCTCCTCGCCATCCCGCTGCCCCTGCCGCCGCTGGCCATCGGCATGGCGTGGCACCCCCGCCAGGCGGCCGACGGAGGCCACCGCTGGCTCCGCGGCGCCGTCCGCAGGACCCTTCGCGCATCCGGCGGCCCGACCGGCTGAGGCACTCCGGCAACTCCGGCCTCCCCGAGGGGCGTGGCCTGCGGACTTGACCGTAGCCGAGCCATCGCTTTAGACGCGCTTGAACATTCCGGCCGCCCCTCACGTACCTCATGTCGCTGGCCGAGTACAGGTTTCCAACAGGCAGTTGGTTTCCCCCGGGGAGGCTCATTTTGCGGCGTATCAACGGTTCGGCGCTCGTCATCGCGGCACTCGTCGCCACGGTCGGCGCGCTCGCCTTCCCCGTGTGGTCGTACGCCGACCGCGCGGGCACGGGACAGGCGAATCTGGCGGCCGGGACGGTGAACACACAGTGGGGGCCCCTGTCCGCCTCCGACCGCGATCTGATCGTGCGGGTGCGCCTGGCCGGTCTCTGGGAACTGCCGGCGGGACAGCAGGCGATCGAACGGGCCCCCACCGAGGCCGTCAAGGAGGCGGGCGACCATCTGATCGTCGGCCACACCGACCTCGACAGGCGGGTGCGGGTCATCGCGGCCCAGCTCAACGTCGAACTGCCCAACCAGCCCAACGCGCAGCAGCAGGGCTGGCTGCGGGAGCTGACCGCGGCGACCGGCAAGGAGTACGAGGGGAAGTTCGCGAATCTCCTGCGGGCCGCGCACGGCAAGATCTTCCCGGCGATCGGCGCGGTGCGCAACAGCACCCGCAACTCGCTGGTCCGGCAGCTGGCCTCGGACGCCAACCAGACCGTGCTCGACCACATCACGGTGCTGGAGAAGACCGGGAACGTCGACTTCGACGCCATCGCCAACGACACGGCGGCCCTCTCGACCGCCAGTCCGACCGGGCCCGCCGCGCCGGCCGCCGGGGCGACGGTGCCGTCCGCGCCGCCGGTGCGGCCGAACGACGGTGTCACCACCTCGTCGAGCCCGTCGCCCGCGGCGCCGGGCCAGGTCAACACCGCCCGGCCGGAGCCTTCCGACCCGGACGACCTGCTGCGGTAGCCGCGACGGGTCCACGAGGGCCCGTCCCGCGGCGGCGCCGGTGGAACCTCAAATGTTGCTCTGAACGTCCGCCCTGTCGGATTGGGCCCGCGGTCCCGGGGCCATGACCCCCTCACACCGCGGGACGGGTCCGTCGTGGGGAGACGGCGGGCAGTCCGGGCAGGGCGTGACGGAGGAGGGGACATGACGCAACTGGGGCGACTGGGAACGGGAATCGGGTGGCGGCCGGAGATCGCCGAGGCCGTGGAGCACATGCCCGGTATCGACTGGGTCGAGGCCGTGTCGGAGAACCTGTGCCCCGGGCACCTTCCCGAGTCGCTGCGGCGGCTGCGCGAACGGGGCGTCACGGTGGTGCCGCACGGCGTCTCGCTCGGCCTCGGCGGCGCGGACCGCCCCGACGAGTCGCGCCTCGCCGCCCTCGCCGAGCGCGCCGGGATGCTGGGCGCGCCACTGGTCACGGAACACATCGCGTTCGTACGGGCCGGGGGCGCCCTCACCGCGTCGCCGTCGCTGGAGGCGGGGCATCTGCTGCCCGTTCCGCGCACCCGGGACGCGCTGGACGTGCTGTGCGAGAACGTCCGGATCGCGCAGGCCGCGCTTCCCGTCCCGCTGGCCGTGGAGAACATCGCCGCACTGCTGTGCTGGCCGGGCGAGGAGATGACCGAGGGGCAGTTCCTGTACGACCTGGCGGACCGCACCGGCGTACGGCTGCTCATCGACGTCGCCAACCTCCACACCAACCACGTCAACCGCGGCGAGGACCCGGCCAAGGCCCTCGACGAACTCCCCGTGGAGGCCATCGCGTACGTGCATGTCGCCGGCGGCTTCGAACGCGACGGCGTCTGGCACGACAGCCACGCCCACCCCGTGCCCCGCCCGGTCCTCGACATCCTGGCCGACCTGGCGTCCCGGGTGACCCCACCGGGGGTCCTCCTGGAACGCGACGAGAACTTTCCCGCGGCTTACGGAGCTGGCGAGGGAACTGGCGGCGATCAGGGGGACGCTGGAGGAGGCCGGGGCGACGACGCGGGTGAAGGGTATGGCGCCGCGGCGAGCGAGCCGTCGCTGGAGCTTACCGCGTCCGACACGACCGCCCCGGCTCTCACGCCCCCTCCGGCCCCCGCGCTCGCGTCCCCTCCGGCCGCCACTCCCGGCCTCGCATCCACACCCGACCCCGACCCCGGCCTCGCTTCCACACCCGACCCCGGCCCCGCCCTCGCTTCCACACCCGACCCCGGCCCCGGCCTCGCTCCGGCCCGTCAGCGTCTCGCCCTCGCGCAGGCCGCCCTGCTCTCCGCGCTCGTCGCGGGTACCCCGGTGCCCGAAGGGTTCGACCGGGTGCGGACGGGAGTGCAGGCGCGGGCCCTCGCGGCCAAGCGCGCGGATGTCGTCGCGAAGGTGGCGGCGGAGCTGCCCGAGCTGCTCGGCGACGGCTACCGGGCCGCCTTCCTCGGATACGCGCAGGGCCGTCCGATGACCGGCGGCTACCGGCGCGACGCACTGGACTTCGCCGAGCACCTGCTGCTCGCCGGGCACCCGCGTGACCCACGGGGACGGCAGCAGTTGCGCGACTGGTGGCTGGAGCGCTCCGGTCCGGCGCCGCGCTCACAGCGGCCGACGGCCCGGCTGGCCCGCGCCACCCGCCGGGTGCTGCTGGGCCACTGAGCGGGCCCTCCCCACCCCGGCGCGGTCCGTCCACCGGAGTGTGCCGGGGTTAACACCGCACCCCGGCCGACCGGACAACGCGCCGGGTTTGCGAGGCTTTCCACCGATCCGCACCCCGTTCGACTTGTCCCGTCCGATGCCATTTCTCCCGCTCGTCAACCCTTTCTTCCCGTACGGAAGTTGGCGCAGTACCCGCAGTAATATGCCAACCCGCACCCGAAGCGCACCAGCGTGCGGTGCCGCAACTGGAGGCACCATGCGATCCGTCGACCGCACCGGATTGGTCAGTGGGACAGGACTCGTCGTCGCCGCCCTCACGGCGACCCTCATCGCGCTGATCTTCCCGATCTGGTCGTACGCGGACCGCTCCGGCACCGGTCTGGACTCCCTGAACACCCAGACCGTGCCGACGCGGTTCGGTCCGCTGTCCGGCCTGGACCGGGAGTTCGTCACCAAGGTCAGACTGGCCGGGCTGTGGGAACTGCCCGCGGGTCAGCAGGCCGAGGAACGCGGCACCACCAAGGCCGTACGGACGGCCGGCGCGCACCTCGTCGAGGGCCACACCTTCCTGGACGCCCGCGTCCGCGACGTCGCCGCCCGGCTCGGGCTGGACCTGCCGAACCAGCCCAACGCGCAGCAGCGCGGCTGGCTGGCCACGCTGGAGACGGCGCACGGCACGGACTACGACCGGAAGTTCGCGAACCTCCTGCGCAGGGCTCATGGCAAGGTCTTCGCCGTCGTCGCCCAGGTCCGCGCGAACACCCGCAACTCCCTCGTACGGGACCTCGCCGACGACGCCAACACCACGGTGCTCGACCACATCAAGGTCCTCGAGGCCACCGGGTACGTCGACTTCGACGCGCTCGCCCGGGACGCGGCGACGGCCGCGCCGCCCCTCACCGCCTCTCCCGCTCCGCCGGGCCCCACGGACTCCCCGGGCACCCCCGTCCCCGTCACCCCGTCGGCGGCCTATCCCCTCCCCCCCGGCCGCCTCCCGCGCCAGGAGCTGACCCTCCGCCACCGCACCGGGACGCGAGGCCGCACCCGAACGTCACAGACCCACAACGCTCCGTCCACATCGTGAACAGACCGTGGCGCCGGAGTGCCCGGGTCGCATAGAAACACGCCATGTTCTGGGTCCTTCTCCTGCTCCTGGCCTGGGCCGCGGCCGGCACGTCCTGCGTCCGGCTGTGCCTGGCCGCCGTACGGGCCGCGGCGGTCGACGCCGACGCGGCGCGCGGACACCACCTCACGCTCTACGAGGCGGCGTTCCTGTCCGGCGGCCCGGCCCGGGTCGCCGATCTGACCCTGGTCTCCATGGCCCGTCAGCGCCGCCTGCTGCTCGCGCACACCGGCTGGGCGACGGTCGTGGACCCGCGTGGGCGGGACGACATGGAGCGTTCGGTGATCGGAGCCATAGGCCCGGAGGGGCAGTCCCGGATAGCGCCCGTGCGGGCGACGACTGCCGCCGCGGACTCGGTGCGCCGCCTCGCCGACCGTCTCGTCGCCGCGGGCCTCGCCGTGCCCGACGGCGCCCGCACCACCGTCGCGGGCGCCGTCCGCCAGGTCCAGGCCGCCTCCGCGGCCGTCCTCGCGCTCGGCGCCGTGGCCGTCCTGATGCCCTCTCAGCCGCGCGCCGACGACGTGCCGGTCGCCGTCTGGTTCACCCTCCCGCTCATCCTGACGCTGAGCTGCCTCGCCATCGCCCGCATCGAGGTCCACCCCTACACGCGCTGGGCCTCCCCGGCCGGCCAGCGACTGCTCGGCACCCTCGCCCGGCACACCGACGTCACCGCGGACGACCGCACGTACCTCACCTCGGTCGCCGTGCGGGGCATCCGCGCGGTCGGCGAGCCCGATCTGCGCGCGGCCTTCGCGCACCGCGACCGGGCGGCCGGCCGGCAGCGCTGACCGGCGCTCCAGGGGGCGCATAGGAGTCATTGCGGCCGACACCGGCACCCGGTGCTTTACTTCGCCCACCACCGAACGAAACATCCCCTTTGTCGCTGCCGTGCGCTGAAGGGATACGCGATGAGAGCTGCCGTCCTCTGCGGAACCGCCGGGTCCTTGCTCCTGACCGCCCTCACCGGCGCTCCCGCGGGCGGCGCCCCGGCCCTGCCGGACCCCACGGGCCTCACGGCGTCGGCCCTGACGCACGGTACGGCCGTCGCCGCCGCGCGCGCGGCGGCCGCCGGAATCCGCTTCGGGGCCTGTTCCAAGGAGACGGGACTCCCCGCCGGCCTGCGCTGCGGCACGGTCGACGTGCCGCTCGACTACACGCACCCCGACGGCAAGCAGATCCGACTGACCGTCAGCCGGACGAGGGCCACCGGCAAGGACACGCGGAACGCGAAGCACAAGGTGCCGCGGCAGGGCGCCCTGGTCTACAACCCCGGCGGTCCGGGCGCCTCCGGCATGTACTTCCCGCTGTTCGGCTCCCTGCCCGAGTGGAAGCGGATCGCGGCGGCGTACGACCTGGTGGGCTACGCCCCGCGCGGGGTCGACCGCTCGGCCCCGCTGTCCTGCAAGGACCCGAAGCGCTCCGTGAAGGGGCCCTCGCAGTCACCGACGTATCCCTCGGAGTCGTACAAGAAGGAGCGCATCGCGCAGGCGCAGGCGTACGCACGTGGCTGCCTGGAGCGCTCCGGCCAGGCGATCCGGCACTACACCTCGCTCAACAACGCCCGCGACCTCGACGTCCTGCGCGCCGCGCTCGGCGAGCCGAAGCTGACCTTCATGGGGGCGTCGTACGGCACCTACTTCGGCGCCCTCTACGCGACGCTCTTCCCCTCGCACGTGCGCCGGATGGTCTTCGACTCGGCGGTGAACCCCGCCCCCGGCCAGATCTGGTACGAGAACAACCTCGACCAGTCGGCGGCCTTCGAGGGCCGCTGGGCCGACTTCCGCGCGTGGACCGCCCGGCACGACGAGGTGTACGGGCTCGGCACCACCCCCGAGGAGGTGCTGCACAGCTACGAGAAGGCGCGGGCGCAGCTCGCCGCGTCGCCCGCGGGCGGCAAGGTGGGGCCGGCGCAGTTGCAGGGCGCGTTCCTGGAGGCGGGGTACAACGACGGCTACTGGCCGCGGCGCGCCCTGGCGCTCTCCGCCTATCTGAAGGGTGACCCGAAGCCGCTGATCGAGCAGGCCGCGCGTCCGGAGGCGTCGGTCGGGGCGGAGAACGCGAGCGCCGTCTACACGGCGGTCGAGTGCAACGACGCGCCCTGGCCGACCCAGTGGCGCACCTGGGACCGCGACAACACCCGGCTGGCGCGCAGGGCGCCGTTCGAGACCTGGGACAACGTGTGGATGAACCTGCCCTGCGCGTACTGGCCGGTGCCCCGGGAGCGGCCCCTCGACGTACGGACGCTGCCCGGGGTGCTCGCGCCGACCCTGATCCTGGCGGCCGAGCGGGACGCGGCCACGCCGTACGGGGGAGCGCTGGAGTTGCAGCGGCGGCTGTCCGGTTCCGCGCTGGTGACCGAGAACGGGGCCGGGACGCACGGGATCGGCGGCGGCCCCAACAAGTGCGTCAACGCCTATCTCGACGCCTATCTGCTGACGGGACGGCTGCCGGGGTTCCACGCGCAGTGCGCGCCGCGCGCGGAACCGAAGCCGGCCGGGCCGAAGCCGGCGGCGCCGGGCGGTCGCGCGCCGCACGCGAAGGACGCGCGGGCTTCGTAGACCGCCCGGCCCCGCGCCGGACAGCGGTCAGGCGAGACCCGCGACCAGTTCGGCGACGTCCTTGCGGCGGCCCGTGTAGAACGGGACCTCCTCGCGGACGTGCAGCCGGGCCTCGGAGGCGCGCAGGTGACGCATGAGGTCGACGATGCGGTACAGCTCGTCGGCCTCGAAGGCGAGGATCCACTCGTAGTCGCCGAGGGAGAACGAGGCGACCGTGTTGGCGCGCACGTCCGGGTAGCCGCGGGCCATCTTGCCGTGGTCGGCGAGCATGCGCCGGCGGTCCTCGTCGGGCAGCAGGTACCAGTCGTAGGAGCGTACGAACGGGTAGACGCTGATGTAGTCGCGGGGCGTCTCGTCGGCGAGGAACGCCGGGATGTGCGAGCGGTTGAACTCGGCCGGGCGGTGCAGCGCCATGTTCGACCAGACCGGCTCCAGGGCGCGGCCGAGCCGGGTGCGGCGGAAGAGGTTGTACGCCTCCTGGAGCTGGTCGGCGGTCTCGGCGTGCCACCAGATCATCAGGTCCGCGTCGGCACGCAGCCCCGACACGTCGTACGTGCCGCGGACGGTGACGTCCTTGGCGGCGAGCTGGTCGAAGAGCTCCTGGACCTCGTCGGCGTATCCGGCACGGTCCTCGGGAAGCACGTCGCGCAGCCTGAAGACGGACCACAGGGTGTAGCGGATGACCTCGTTGAGGTCCTTGGCCTTCTTGCCGATGTTCGGGATCTTGGCGGGGGCGTCGTCACTCATGGGCCTATTCTCCCGCGCCGCCGTGCAGGCTCTGCACCGGGTTCCTGATCAGCGCGTCCAGTCCGGCGCGCTCGCCCCCGAGCTGGTCCACGGCGGCGTACGCGCTCGCGATGCAGGCGGGGATGCCGACCCCGTCGTACGCGGCGCCGCAGACCGCGAGGCCGGGGAGCCCGGCGACGTGCGCGCGGATCCGGGCCACCCGTGTGTGGTGTCCGACCGGGTACTGCGGGAGGCCGTCGTCCCAGCGGGTGACGCGGGTGGCGACGGGCTCGGCGGTCAGGCCGGTGGCCTCGCGCAGGTCGTGGCGGGACACGTCGACGAGGCCGGCGTCGTCGCGGCCCAGCACCTCGCTCTCGCCGTACCGGCCCACGGAGGTGCGCAGGACGAGCAGGCCGGGGTTCTCCTCGTCGATCCAGCCCCACTTGCGGGAGGCGAAGGTGGACGCCTTGATGGTGTGACCGTCGACGGGCGGGACCAGGAAGCCGCTCCCCTCGGGGAGGGTGCTGTCCGCGCGCCGGTAGGCGAGGGTGACCAGCGCCATGGAGGCGTACTCGACGGTGGCGAGCTCGCCGGCCGCGGCGGGTGCCTCGGCCCGCAGCAGGGTGGCGGCGGCCGGGGCGGGCAGGGCGAGGACGACGGCGTCGGTGTGCAGCACACGGTCTCCGGCCACGACGCGCCAGCCGGACCCGGTGCCCCGCGTCCGGCGCAGCTCCGTGACCGGGGCGCCGGTGACGATCTCGCCACCCCGCGCGCGCACCGACTCGGCGACCGCGAGCGGGAGTTGGCCGACACCGCCTTCGATGCCCATGAACACCGGGCCGGTCTGCTGATGTGCGGCGGCCTTGGCCTGGATCGCGCGCACCGCCTCCGTCAGGGAGGTGTGGGTGCGCGCCGCCTCGAAGAGCTGGGGGACGGCGGCGCGCAGGGAGATGCGATAGGCGTCGCCGGCGTAGACACCGCCGAGCAGGGGCTCGACCAGCCGGTCGACGACCTCGCGGCCGAGGCGGGCCGCCACGTACTCCCCCACCGCGACGTCGTCACCGATCTCCGTGCGGGGCAGTTCGGTGTCGCGCCCGATGCGGCGCAGGCCCTCGTCGGACAGGACTCCGTGGAGGGCGGCGGCGGTGCCGGGGACGCCCATGACGTGTCCCTTGGGCATGGGCCGCAGGGCGCCGCGGGTCCACAGGGAGGCGGTCGCGGTGGCGGGGGGCTGGAGGCGGTCGGCGAGCCCCACCTCGCGGGCGAGCGCGACCGCCTCGGGGCGCCGGGCGAGCATCGACTCGGCGCCGAGGTCGACGCGGGCGCCCGCGATCTCGCCGGGCAGCAGCTTGCCGCCGACGCGGCCGGAGGCCTCCAGGACGGTCACCCGGGCGCCGCGGTCGAGGAGACGGTGGGCGGCGGCCAGACCGGCGATCCCGCCCCCGATGACGACGACGTGCCCCGTACCCGTACGACTGTCCTGTGCGCGCATGCGTCCACTTTCTCAGACCCCGCGGGGGCGTCCGCCGGGCCCCGGTGTCCGGCGCGAGTCCCGACCGTGACCTCATCGGGACCGGAGTACCCCAACGTCCTGCCGGGTCCCGGCGTCGAAGAGACAGCATCCGTCGCGAGACCCGGGGGTACGCCCACATGCACACACCACGTTCGGTACGCCGCGCACGAACCGGCCGGGCCCTGGCCGGGGTCCTGCTCGTCTCCTCCCTCGCGCTGGCCGGCTGTGGCGCCGCCGGTGACGGTGGCTCGAGCAGCGACAAGGCGGCGTCGGGGGACCAGAAGGCCGGCCCGGGTGCCAAGGAGGCGGTGCCCGGAACCGCGGACGGTGCCGCCTCGGACAGCGCCGCCTCGGGCGCGGGCGGCTCCCGTTCCGCCGCCGCGCCCAGACTGGAGACGAGCGGCATCATCCGTACCGCGTTCCTGACCGTGCAGGTCAAGGACGTCCCCAGGGCCCTGGACGAGGCCCGGGTCACGGCCACCGGGGCGGGCGGCTTCGTCGGTGACGAGACGACCACCCGGGACGGCGGGGGCCACGAACGCACCCGTGTCGTGCTGCGGGTGCCCACGGACCGCTACGACCAGGTGCTCGCCGATCTGGGCGGTGCGGGGAAGATCCTGGAGCGGACGGCCAAGGCGCAGGACGTCACCGACCAGGTCGTCGACGTGGAGAGCCGTATCAAGTCGCAGCGCGCCAGTGTGGCCCGGGTCCGCGGGCTGATGGACCGGGCGGCCAAGCTCAGCGACGTGGTCGCCCTGGAAGGGGAACTGAGCAGCCGCGAGTCCGACCTGGAGGCGCTGCTCGCCCGGCAGTCGTCGCTGAAGGACCGCACCAGCCTGGCCACCATCACGCTGTCGCTCTCCGAGACGCCCGTGCGGAAGGCCGCGGCGAAGGCCGGGGAGCCCGGCTTCGTGGACGCCCTCGCGGGTGGCTGGGACGCGTTCGTCACGACGCTGCGCTGGATCGCGATGGTGTTGGGCGCGGTGCTCCCGTTCGCCGTCTGCGCGGCGGTGCTCGTGGTGCTGTGGCTGCGGTTCGGACGTTCCCGGCTGCCGCGCCGTCAGCCGTCGGCACCGGCCGCGTCGGGCGCGGGTTCGCTTCCGGCGGCGCCGCCGGTGCGCGGGGAGGGTGGCAAGGACGCCTGAAATGGCGGGCCCCCGTAGCGTGTTCGCATGAGTATGAACCGTACGAGCGCGACGAACGTCACCGGCAGCACAGGCGGGACCGGTGGGGCGACGGAGCGGCTGGTCGTCATCGGCGGCGACGCGGCGGGCATGTCCGCCGCGTCGCAGGCGCGCCGGATGCGGGGCCCGGACGAGCTGGAGATCGTGGCGTTCGAGCGCGGCCACTTCACCTCCTACTCGGCCTGCGGCATCCCGTACTGGGTGGGCGGCGACGTTTCCGGGCCGGACCGGCTGATCGCGCGCTCCCCGCGGGAGCACCGGGAGCGGGGCATCGACCTGCGGATGCGCACCGAGGTCACGGAGATCGATGTCGCGGGCGCCCGGGTGCGCTCGCGGGACCTGGAGTCCGGGGCGGAGGCGTGGACGTCGTACGACAAGCTCGTGATCGCGACCGGCGCCCGTCCGGTCCGCCCGGACCTGCCGGGGATGGACGCTCCTGGCGTGCACGGGGTGCAGACCCTCGACGACGGCCAGGCGCTCCTGGACACGCTGGCCGCGAGGCGGGGCCGGCGCGCGGTGGTCGTCGGCGCCGGTTACATCGGCGTGGAGATGGCCGAGGCGCTCATCAACCGCGGATACGAGGTGACGGTCGTCAACCGTGGCACCGAGCCGATGGCCACGCTCGACCCGGACATGGGCCGGCTGGTGCGGCGGGCCATGTCGGGCCTGGGCATCACCATGGTCGACGACGCCACGGTGACCGGGATCGTCACCGGCGCCGACGGGGTCCGGGCGGTCGCCACGCAGGACGCGGAGTACCCGGCGGACGTGGTGGTGCTCGGAATCGGAGTGCGTCCCGAGACCACCCTCGCCAGGGCGGCCGGGCTGCCGCTGGGCGACCACGGCGGGCTGCTCACCGATCTGGCGATGCGGGTGCGCGGACACGAGAACATCTGGGCGGGCGGCGACTGCGTCGAGGTCCTCGACCTGGTCTCGGGGAGCGAGCGGCACATCGCGCTGGGCACCCACGCCAACAAGCACGGGCAGGTCATCGGCAGCAACGTGGGCGGCGGATACGCCACCTTCCCCGGTGTGGTGGGCACCGCGGTGAGCAAGGTCTGCGACCTGGAGATCGCGCGTACGGGGCTGCGCGAGAAGGACGCGCGCCGGGCGGGCCTGCAGTTCGAGACCGTCACCATCGAGTCGACCAGCCGCGCGGGCTACTACCCGAACGCGGCCCTGATGACGGTGAAGATGCTCGCGGAGCGCCGCACCGGACGGCTGCTCGGCGTGCAGATCGTCGGCCGCGAGGGCGCCGCGAAGCGCGTCGACATCGCCGCGGTGGCGCTGACCGCGCGCATGACCGTGGAACAGATGACGGCCCTGGACCTGGGCTACGCCCCGCCGTTCTCACCGGTGTGGGACCCGATCCTGGTGGCGGCGCGCAAGGCGGTCACGGCGGTACGGCGAAGCGCCGCATAAGGACGCGGGGACCGCGCGACCGGCCACACACGGCCACGCACGGCCGGCGGCGCGCTCGGCGATCAGCCGTGCCCTCGCCCCGTCGCTCGCCTACGCGGATTCGTGACCGGCGTTCTGGTTGATGCGGTCTATCGCCTGCCGGGCCTGTTCGGCCGGCGGTCGCGCGGGCAGCGAGGAGACGGAGCCCGCGGCGGTGACGGCCGCGGGCGGCGCGGTGGGCGGCTTCGCGTGCGCGGCCGACCGTACGGAGCGCAGCCGGTGGCTCACGGCCTCGTCGAGGGTCACCGGACGCTGCAGGCGCGCCGCGAGCCGTCCGGCCTCCTGGCCGAGCGCGGCCACGTCCTCCCAGGGGAGGTGCACCACCAGGGCGATCTCCGCCTCACCGTCGGGCAGGGCGTGCATCGGAGGAGTAACTCGGTCGTTCATCGCCTGTGTCCTCACGTCTTCCTCGCGTCACGTCTGCGTCGCGGCGCGGGCGGTTGAGGAGACATACGCACAAGGGCGCGACAGCGTTCAGTGGCACGGGCAGGAGCGCGAGCCGGGGTACGCGCCCCGCCGGTGACGGCGTGCGTGCCCCCTGGGGAGGTGCGGATACCCGCGGCGCATCCAGGGCACTACTTCCTTGTGGTCATACCCGTCCATGACGTGAACCCGGCGCGCGGCACGCCCTACGTGACGTACGCCTTGATCGCCGCCAATGTCCTGGTGTTCCTCTACACCCCCGGCCTCGCCGGATCGGTGGCGGGCGACAGCGGGCTGTCCCAGCTGTGCCATCTACAGGCGTTCCTGGACCACTACGCCGCGGTGCCGCAGGAGTTGATCCACCACCAGATGCCCCGGCTCGTACCCACCGGTGAGGTCGGGGCCGGCACACACGGGCCCGGCTGCCTGGTGAGCGCGCCGGACTACGACAAGTCGCCACCGCTCTCCGTGCTCACCGCGATGTTCCTGCACGGCAGTTGGCTGCACCTGCTCGG
Organism: Streptomyces sp. RPA4-2; assembly: GCF_012273515.2. Taxonomy (NCBI): domain Bacteria; kingdom Bacillati; phylum Actinomycetota; class Actinomycetes; order Kitasatosporales; family Streptomycetaceae; genus Streptomyces; species Streptomyces sp. RPA4-2. The sequence goes on along the minus strand of NZ_CP050975.2, from coordinate 6,839,075 downwards.
CAACATGCTCTTCCTGCTGATCTTCGGCAACAACATCGAGGACCGCCTGGGACATGTGCGCTTCGCGCTGTTCTACGTGGCGTGCGGGTACGCGGCCGGATACGGCTTCGCGCTCCTCAACGACAGCTCGGCGGACCCGCTGCTCGGTGCCTCCGGGGCGATCGCCGGGGTGCTCGGCGCCTACCTGGTGCTCTACCCGAGGGCCAGGGTGTGGGTCCTGGTGCCGTTCCTGGTCTTCCTGCCGCTGCGCCTGCCCGCCTGGCTCGTGCTCGGCTTCTGGTTCGCACTGCAGGCGGTGTACTCGTCGGGCGGCGGTGTCTCCACCGCCGGAACCGTCGCGTACGAGGCCCATGTGGCCGGCTTCCTCGCGGGCATGCTGCTGGCCTGGCCGCTGCGCCGGGGCACCCCGCCGCCGCCGGAACCGCGCAGCCTGCTGTGGGGCAGACAGGCGCGGCACGGCTGGTGAGGCGTCAGCGCGCCGTCCGGGTGTGGACGTCGTCCACGAGCCGGGTCAGCGCGTCCGGGTCCATGGTCGGCAGGACTCCGTGGCCGAGGTTGAAGATGTGGCCCTCCAGACCGGCGGCGGCGTCGAGCACCTCGCGGGTCTTGGTCTCCACGGCCTCGGTGGACGAGAAGAGGACGGCCGGGTCCAGGTTGCCCTGGAGCGCCTTGCCGGGGCCGACCCGGCGTGCGGCCTCGTCGAGCGGCACGCGCCAGTCGACGCCGACCACGTCCGCGCCCGCCTCCCCCATCAGACCGAGGAGTTCGCCGGTGCCGACGCCGAAGTGGATGCGCGGGACGCCGTACCCGGCCACGGATTCGAAGACCTTGGCGGACGCGGGCATCACCGAGCGGCGGTAGTCGGCGGGCGCCAGGGCGCCGACCCAGGAGTCGAAGAGCTGCACGGCGCTCGCGCCCGCCTCGATCTGCACCTTGAGGAAGGCGGAGGTGATCTCGGCGAGGCGGTCGAGCAGGTCGGCCCAGAGCTGCGGGTCGCCGTACATCAGCGACTTGGTGTGCTCGTGGTTCTTGGACGGACCGCCCTCCACGAGGTAGCTCGCGAGGGTGAAGGGCGCGCCCGCGAAGCCGATGAGGGGGGTCGCGCCCAGCTCGGCCGTCAGGAGCTTGATCGCGTCGGTGACGTACGAGACGTCGTCGGGGGTCAGATCGCGCAGCTGCGCCAGGTCGGCGCGGGTGCGGATCGGCTTCTCGACGACCGGGCCGACGCCCGGCTTGATGTCGAGGTCGACGCCGATGGCCTTCAGCGGGACGACGATGTCGCTGAAGTAGATCGCCGCGTCCACGTCGTGCCGGCGCACCGGCTGCAGGGTGATCTCGGCGACCAGCTCCGGCCGCATGCAGGACTCCAGCATCGGAATGCCCTCGCGCACCTTGAGGTACTCGGGCAGCGAGCGACCCGCCTGCCGCATGAACCACACCGGGGTGTGCGGCACGGGCTCGCGCCTGCACGCCTTGAGGAAGGCGGACTCGTACGTGGCTGTCGGCGGCTGGCCCGCGGCGGGGCGGTCATTGGCACTCACGACGGAAAGTCTCCCACGCCCCGAGGGCCCCCGGGCGCCGGGCTCCGCGGCGGACGCGCACCCCGGCCCCGGCGCCCGGACCGGCTCGTTCGCGCGGCACGAACCGGACAGTGGTCCCACGCACGGGTGTCTCTCCCTGCGCGCGGGCCCAGTTCCCCTTAATCTTCCCCGCATGGCTGCGGCTCAGGGACGACTGTCGGACGGCACTGGGGGAATGGACGATGCCAAGGAGGGGGACCAAGATGCGAAGGAGACTGCTCCGTTGCCGTTCCGGGCCGCCGTCGACGCGCTGAAGGGGGCACGGCTGCGTCCGGAGATCGAGATCGACCCGACGCGTCCGCCACAGCGCCTGGCCCCGTACTCGTACGCGCTGGAGGCCGCGGTCGTCGCCGAGGACGAGGATCTCGCGGACGGCCGGCTGGTCCTGCTGCACGACCCGGCGGGACACGAGGCCTGGCAGGGTGCCTTCCGCCTGGTGACACTGATCCGCGCCGAGCTGGAGCCGGAGATGGCCACCGACCCGCTGCTCCCCGACGTCTCCTGGTCGTGGCTGACCGGCGCGCTGCAGGCCCGCGGGCTGTCGTACGGGGAGCCGAGCGGCACCGTCACCCGGGCGAGCTCGCACTATTTCGGGGGGCTGTCCGAGCGTCCGTCCGCGTCCCAGATCGAGATCCGCGCCTCGTGGACGCCGCGCGAGGGACTGGGCGGCGTACCGGACACGGCCGCGCATCTCGCCGCCTGGTGCGATCTGCTCTGCCAGATCGCGGGCCTGCCGCCGGCCGGACCGGGCGACGCCTCGGTGGTGACACTCCCGCAGCGCCGGGACCCCCACTCGCGCTGAGCACGCGGCGGTGCACACTCGCCGGGGCACTCGCCGAGCCGCTCACCGCACCCCCGGCCGTCTCGCCGCCCCCTCGCCGCGCCGTTCCCCCCACCGCCGTACCACGCCGTCCCCGCACCGCTCAGCTCCGGGCAGCCAACCGCCCCCATGCCGGGCGGCACTTTCTTGTGCGCGGACTGATGCCTGGGCTGTGGGCGAGTCATGGGGGGACTGTGGACGGGCTGTGGGTGTGCTGTGAGTGGGACCGTTCGCCGGCCGGGCGAGGAAGGGGCACGGACAGGTGCGCGAACGCCACACGCCTTGCCGAACTCCTTGCCGAGGCTTTGTCGATACGGCCACTTTCAGCCGTGTCGTGACACGGAACGACTCGGTTCGATCTTCGGATGATCGATCGCGTGTCCGAATTGCACGGATTGTTACTCACCAAATCGTGATCATTCTCTAAAGGAGAACGGGTTTGGTGCCGAAGACGTCTGTGACCTTGAAAGCACGGTTCGTCCCGGCTTCATCCCCAGAGCCGGTCCCGTCCCGCACCCCAGGAGGCCTGGTGTCCGTTCTCCTCGAGCAGCCCGCAAGCCTGGTCGCCTACCGCCCGAACAAGCCGACCGCCATGGTGGTCGTGGCCGACCCACGGGTCCGTTCCACCGTCACACGCCACCTCTGGGCGCTCGGAGTGCGCGACGTCATCGAGGCGTCGTCCGTCGCGGAGGCCCGCCCCCGAATCGGCAACCCGCGCGACATCTGTGTCGCCGACGTCCACCTTCCCGACGGCAGCGGGCTCACCCTGCTGTCCGAGACCCGGGCCGCCGGCTGGCCCAACGGCCTCGCCCTTTCCGCCGCCGACGACATCGGCGCCGTACGCAATGCCCTCGCGGGCGGCGTCAAGGGCTATGTCGTCACCGGCACCCGCACCAACGTCGGGCTCCCCACCCGGCCCGGCGCCGCGCCCATCGGCTCGGCCGCCGCCCGTATGCACCGCCGCCCCCCGGGTGCCCCGAGCCACCCGGGCGGCTACCGCGAGCTCTCCGGCCGTGAGGTCGAGGTGCTCCGGCTGGTCGCGGAGGGCCAGTCGAACAAGGCCATCGGCGTCTCCATGGGCCTGTCCGCCCTGACCGTCAAGAGCCACCTCGCCCGCATCGCCCGCAAGCTCGGCACGGGTGACCGCGCCGGCATGGTGGCGGTGGCCCTGCGGACGGGGATCATCCACTGACCCCGCGTACGGGAACGCCCGACCGCACCCCGTCCACCCGTTCGTGAACGCGATCTTTCACCGACCTGACTGGTTTACGACCCTCATACGCCCGTCGACGGAACGTTCCGTCGGCGGGCGTAGTCCATACACGGATACCCTTGACAGGTGACCGACGCCCAAGAGACCGCAGAAGACAGCTCACTGCGAACCACCGGAGGCGGCCCTCCGGACGACGTCGAATCGGCGCCGATCCCTTTGCTCGAGCCCCGAGAGGGCATTCCGCCCGTCGTAGCCGACGAGACCTCGCTCGCCGAGGTGATCGCCGCGTTCGCCGCCGGATCCGGCCCGGTGGCCGTCGACGCCGAACGCGCGTCCGGCTACCGGTACGGCCAGCGCGCCTACCTCGTGCAGTTGCGCCGCGAGGGCGCGGGCAGCGCCCTGATCGATCCCGTCGCCTGCCCCGACCTGTCCGGCCTCGGCGAGGCGATCTCCGGAGCGGAGTGGGTGCTGCACGCCGCCACCCAGGACCTGCCCTGCCTCCGCGAGATAGGCATGGTGCCGACGCGGCTCTTCGACACCGAGCTCGCCGGCCGTCTCGCCGGGTTCCCCCGGGTGGGCCTCGGCGCGATGGTCGAGAGCGTCCTCGGCTTCGTCCTGGAGAAGGGACACTCCGCGGTCGACTGGTCCACGCGCCCCCTCCCGGAGCCGTGGCTGCGCTATGCCGCGCTCGACGTGGAACTGCTCGTCGACCTGCGCGACGCCCTGGAGAAGGAGCTCGACCGGCAGGGCAAGCTGGACTGGGCCCAGCAGGAGTTCGACGCGATCGCGCAGGCCGAGCCCGCGCCGCCGCGCAAGGACCCCTGGCGCCGTACGTCCGGGATGCACAAGGTGCGCCGCCGCCGTCAGATGGCGGTCGTACGGGAGCTGTGGGAGACCCGGGACCGGGTCGCCCAGCGCCGCGACATCTCGCCGGGCAAGGTCCTCGGGGACGCGGCGATCGTCGAGGCCGCGCTCTCCCTGCCGCCCAACGTGCAGGCCCTGTCCGCGCTGAACGGCTACGGCCACCGCATGGGGCGGCGCCAGCTGGAGCAGTGGCAGGCCGCGGTCGACCGCGCCAAGGCGCTGCCCGACGCCGAGCTGCCGCAGCCGGGGCAGCCGGTGACCGGCCCGCCGCCGCCGCGCGCCTGGGCCGACAAGGACCCGGCCGCCGCCGCCCGGCTCTCCGCCGCGCGCGCCGCCGTGTCGGCACTGGCCGAACAGCTCAACATGCCGCAGGAGAACCTGATCACCCCGGACACCGTGCGGCGGGTGTGCTGGAAGCCGCCGACGGCACCGGACGCGGATTCCGTGGCCGCCGCGCTCGCCGGGTACGGTGCCCGGCCCTGGCAGGTCGAACAGGTGACGCCGGTCCTGGTGGCCTCGCTGTCCACCGAGGACTGACGGGCCGGGACCGCACGGGAGACCGGCCCGCGCCCCTCCGGGGCGCAGGGCCGCCATCCGTCCGCTCGCGGCGCCCGACCCGCGCCCCCCTCGTCGCGCACGCCGTCCGCCCGCCCGCCCGCGCCACGCTCCCCGGCCGCCTCCTCCAGGGCACGCACGCCTCCACCGCGCCGTGCGCGCCGTTCCCCCGCCTGGCCCCGCGCGTGCCGGAATCACCCTCCGACGGGCCCCGAGCAGCCCCGCGAACCGGAACGGCGACGTCGATATCACGCCAAGATCTCCGGACGGCGCACGGACAAAAAGGGACGAGCCGCTCGTTGTGACGAGTGGTCCCTTCACAGGAGCGACGGCCCCGGTCGCGAGCCCGGCCCCCGCGCGGCGCTCTCGCGCGACCTCGCTCCCGTGTGACGTTCGCCGCTCCCGGCGCCGGGGCTGGGCAGGGTGGTTACTCGTAAGTAGCATGGAGAGGTGAGCGCGCGCTCAGGCGTGTGCGCCGCGCAGCAGTGCCATCCCGCATCTGGAGGAGAGCCATCGTGCCTCGTACCGTCAGGGACGTCGTCTTCGTCGACGGCGTCCGCACCCCGTTCGGCAAGGCGGGCCCGAAGGGCATCTACCACGAGACCCGCGCCGACGACCTCGTCGTGAAGGCCATCCGGGAGCTGCTGCGCCGCAACCCGGGCCTCGACCCGAAGAAGATCGACGAGGTCGCCATCGCCGCGACCACGCAGATCGGTGACCAGGGTCTGACGCTGGGCCGCACGGCCGGCATCCTCGCCGGGCTCCCCCAGTCGGTGCCCGGCTACTCCATCGACCGCATGTGCGCGGGTGCGCTGACCGCCGTCACCAGCACCGCGGGCTCCATCGCCTTCGGCGCGTACGACGCCGTCATCGCCGGTGGTGTCGAGCACATGGGCCGCCACCCGATGGGCGAGGGCGTGGACCCGAACCCGCGGTTCGTCAGCGAGAAGCTGGTCGACGAGTCCGCCCTCTTCATGGGCATGACCGCCGAGAACCTGCACGACCGCTACCCCACGATCACCAAGCAGCGCGCCGACGAGTACGCGGTGCGCTCGCAGGAGAAGGCCGCCAAGGCGTACGCCAACGGCAAGATCCAGCAGGACCTGGTGCCGGTCTCGGTGCGCAACACCAACGCGGAGGTCGGTGAGACGGGCTGGGGCCTGGTCACCGCCGACGAGCCGATGCGCCCGGGAACGACGCTGGAGAACCTGGCGAGCCTCAAGACGCCCTTCCGCGTCCACGGCCGGGTCACCGCGGGCAACGCGGCCGGTCTCAACGACGGTGCGACCGCGTCGATCATCGCCTCCGAGGACTTCGCCCGCGAGCACGACCTGCCGGTGCGGATGCGCCTCGTCTCGTACGCCTTCGCGGGCGTCGAGCCGGAGGTCATGGGCTACGGCCCGATCCCGGCCACCGAGAAGGCCCTCGCGAAGGCCGGTCTGTCGATCGAGGACATCAACCTCTTCGAGATCAACGAGGCCTTCGCCGTCCAGGTGCTCGCGTTCCTTGAGCACTACGGCATCGCCGACGACGACGCGCGCGTCAACCAGTACGGCGGCGCCATCGCCTACGGCCACCCCCTCGCCTCCTCCGGCGTCCGTCTGATGACGCAGCTGGCCCGCCAGTTCGAGGAGCAGCCGGAGGTCCGTTACGGCCTCACCACCATGTGCGTCGGCTTCGGCATGGGCGCCACGGTGATCTGGGAGAACCCGCACCACAAGGACGCCGGAGGCGACAAGTGAGCACCACCGAACTCCTCAAGGGCGCGGCCGAGCTGTTCCCCGACGAGGTCGTGACGTCCGCGAACGTACGTCACCTGGACCTGCCGTTCGGCGCGGGCCGTTTCGCGCTCATCACCCTCGACAACGGCTTCGACCACACCAAGCCGACCACCTTCGGCCCGGCCTCGCTGGCGAACCTGAACGCCGCGATCGACCAGGTCGAGAAGGAGGCGGCGGCCGGCGAGATCGTCGGTGCCGGCGTCACCGGCAAGCCGTTCATCTTCGCGGTCGGCGCCGACCTCAAGGGCGTCGAGCTGCTGAAGAGGCACGAGGACGCGCTCGCCATCGGCAAGGGCGGCCACGAGGTCTTCAAGCGGCTGTCCGCGCTGGCGGTGCCGACCTTCGCGTACTACAACGGCGCGGCGATGGGCGGCGGCGTCGAGGTCGGCCTGCACTGCTCGTACCGCACGGTCTCCGCGGCCCTGCCGGCCTTCTCGCTGCCCGAGGTCTTCCTCGGCCTGGTCCCGGGCTGGGGCGGCTGCACGCTGCTGCCGAACCTGATCGGCGCCGACAAGGCCGTCTCGGTCGTCATCGAGAACTCGCTGAACCAGAACAAGCAGCTCAAGGGCAAGCAGGTCTACGAACTGGGCATCGCGGACGCCCTCTTCGAGGGTGCCGACTTCCTGGAGCAGTCGCTGCTGTGGACGGCGGCCGTGCTCAAGCGCGAGATCGTCGTCGAGCGCCCGGAGATCGACCGCGGCGAGGCCTGGGACCAGGCCGTCGCCCGGGGGCGCTCCATCGCGGACAGCAAGGTGCACGGGGCGGCTCCGGCCGCGTACCGCGCGCTGGAGATCATCGAGGCGGCCAAGGACGGCGACCTCCAGAAGGGGTACGACGCCGAGGACGTGGCGCTCGCCGACCTGATCATGGGCGGCGAACTGCGCTCCGGCATCTACGCGTTCAACCTGGTGCAGAAGCGCGGCAAGCGCCCGGCCGGCGCCCCGGACAAGTCCCTGGCCCGTCCGGTCACCAAGGTCGGCGTCGTGGGCGCGGGCCTGATGGCCTCGCAGCTCGCCCTGCTCTTCCTGCGCCGCCTCGAAGTACCCGTCGTTCTGACGGACATCGACCAGGAGCGCGTCGACAAGGGCGTGGGCTATGTCCACGCGGAGATCGACAAGCTGCTGTCGAAGTCCCGTATCAACCAGGACAAGGCCAACCGCCTCAAGGCCCTGGTCTCCGGTGTGCTGGACAAGGCCGAGGGCTTCTCCGACGCCGACTTCATCATCGAGGCCGTCTTCGAGGAGATCGGCGTCAAGCAGCAGGTGTTCGCGGAGGTCGAGGCGGTCGCCCCGGCGCACGCGATCCTCGCCACCAACACCTCCTCGCTGTCGGTGACCGAGATGGCGTCGAAGCTGAAGAACCCCGAGCGGGTCGTCGGCTTCCACTTCTTCAACCCCGTCGCGATCCTCCCGCTCCTGGAGATCGTGCGCGGCGAGCAGACCGACGACGCCTCCCTGGCCACGGCGTTCGCCGTGGCCAAGAAGCTGAAGAAGACCGCGGTCCTGGTGAAGGACGCCCCGGCGTTCGTCGTCAACCGCATCCTCACCCGCTTCATGGGCGAGATCCAGAACGTCATCGACGAGGGCACCCCGGTCGCGGTCGCGGAGAAGGCGGTGGAGCCCCTGGGCCTGCCGATGTCCCCGCTGGTCCTTCTCGAACTGGTCGGCCCCGCGATCGGCCTGCACGTCTCGGAGACCCTCAACCGGGCCTTCCCGGACCGTTTCACGGTCTCCGCGAACCTCGCGGCCGTGGTCAAGGCGGGCAAGCGCGGCTTCTACGTCTACTCCGCCGAGAACGACTTCAAGCCGGAGCTGGACCCCGAGGTCGCCGCGCTCCTCCAGCAGGGCGACTCCGTCCTCAGCGAGGAGCAGGTCCGTGACCGCGTCCTGGACGCCGTCGCCCAGGAGATCGGGCTCATGCTCGACGAGGGTGTCGTCGCCGAGGCGCAGGACATCGACCTCTGCCTGATCACCGGCGCGGGCTGGCCCTTCCACCTGGGCGGCATCACTCCGTACCTGGACCGTGAGGGCGTCTCCGAGCGCGTGAACGGGAAGCGGTTCCTGGAGACGGGCGTGGCTTCCGTCCCCGCGTAGGCGCTCCGCTGTTTTCCGGGTGCCCCGTACGCCGTCCTGGTGTGCGGGGCACCCGTGCGTTCGCGCTCCCCGGCCGCCCCGTCCGCTTCTTCGGGTGCGGGTGGTGGGGGCTGGGCGCGCCGTTCCCCGCGCCCCTGAGGGGCGCTCCTGACGGCCGGAGTTCGAGGGCGAGGCCGTTCGGGCCGACGGGACGGACCGTTCGGGCCGAGGGAAAAGGGTGGTCGGGCCGACGGGACAAGCCGTTCCGCCCGAAAGGAAAAGGGCGTCAGGCCGACGGGACAGGCCGTTGTGGTCCAGAGCACAGGGCCCCCGCCAGGCCGACGGGTGGGGCGCGGTCAGACCGGGCGCCATGCCTCCAGGGCCAGTCCCGGCTCGTCCTTGCGGCGGGTCAGCAGCAGTTCGTCCGCGCCCGGCGTGAGGGCGGCCGCGACCACCCGGCCATCCTCGTCCTGCGCCATCGACACCGTCGCGCCGGCGGGCAGCCGGGGGCCCGACTCGGTCCACCAGGCCCCCGCCGACTCCTGCTCGGTCGGGTACGCGGCGAACGCGATCCGTCCGCTCGCGGAGCACTGCGCGAGCAACGTGCAGTCGAAGCCGTCGAGTTCGCAGCGGATGACGGACACGGGACCGGGTCCGACGGACGGCAGCAGCGGTACGGGCTTGGCACCCGGCCGCCAGGCGCACAGGTCACCCGCCTCGTCGGTGTAGAAGAGCGTGCTGGACTCGGGCGACGTCGCGAGCGCCCGCAGGGTGCCGGGGCGTACCGACGCCTCCAGGGCCTCCTCCATGACCGGTCGCGCGCCCGGCTCCTCCTGGCGCCAGTGCAGAATCCCGTCCGGGACCGCCGCGAACAGCTCGACGAGCCCGGACTCCCCCGTCACGGCCGCGAGATCGTCCTGTACGGCGCTTCCCTTGAGGTCGCGCCACGGATCCCAGCCGCCCTTCTCCTTCTGGGCGACCATGCTGACCCCGCCGCCGCTGTTGCGCACGAAGACATGGGCGCGGCCCCGGGCGTCGACCGCCACTGCCGGGTCGCCGGTCCGGTCGCCCTTCTTGTTGGGGTGTCCGATCGGGGTCCAGTCGAGGGCGGACAGCCGTGGCCGGAAGTGCGTGGAGTGGACGAGCCCCGACTCTCCGGTCACCGTGGGGCGCCAGGAGACGAGGTGGGTGTAGCCGTCCGCACCCTGGCCGACCGCGAGCACGGGGTGCAGACGCTGGTCGCCGCCCACGGCGCGCGCGGGGTCCCAGGAACTGCCGGGCCCGCGCTCCGCCCGGCAGAGGACGGCGGCATCCGACAGCAGGTACACACTGAGCCTGCCGTCGCGACCGCGTCTGAGCCATTCGCCGTTCACCGGTTCACTCTAAGCCGGAGCCCTGTGACCCTCACCAGGGGCCCGGCAGCCATCCGTGGGCGGCGGCGGCGCGTGCGACCCTGGCCCCATGGACGACCCCCTGCTCGTGATCATCGACGGTGCCAATGTCGTCGGCTCCGTGCCCGACGGCTGGTGGCGCGACCGCCGGGGCGCCGCGGAGCGGCTGCGGGACCGGCTCGCCAGGGAGGGGCTGCCGGGCCACGACGGACCGGTGGAACTCGTCCTCGTGGTCGAGGGCGCGGCCAGGGGCGTGGAGTCGGTGGCGGGCGTGAGGGTCGAGGCGGCCCCCGGCAGCGGGGACGACCACATCGTGGCGCTGGTGGCGGAGGCCCGTGACCGCCCGCGCCTGGTCGTCACGGCGGACCGTGAACTACGGCGCAGGGTCACCGCGGCGGGCGCCGGGGTGACGGGGCCGCGGGCGGTACGGGACGGATCCTGAACCGTACCGCCGGGCACGGCACGCGAGCGGTACGGGGGCGGGTACCGGCCCTCGGCACGGTCCGGCGCCCGCCCCGTCCCGAGGTCCTGCCCCCGGTACGTGACGTCGGCGCCCGGACGGCCGGCCCGCGGCCCGATGACGCCCTGCCACCCGCACGTGTCCCTCGCGCCCAGCCGTCCCACCCGCGTGGCCTGATGGCGCCCTGACGCCCGTACACGGCCCGTAGGCGGCCCGGCCCCGCCGCGGGTGTGGCGGGGCCCTGACGACCGCCTCCGCGGGGCACGCGGTCAGTCCTGGGCGCCCGTACGCGTGTACAGCACCGCCCCGTCCACGGTGCCCGCCTCCTCGTACCCCGCGGCCAGCAGCCGGCGCAGCGACGGCACCCGGTCCGGCGCGTACGGCCTGCCGCGGGAGTCGTCGACGACGAGGACCGGCGGGCGGGCCGTCAACTCCGCCCGGAACACCGGCCAGGCGCCCTCGACGGCGTACTTCTCGCCGACCTCCGGTCCCTCGCGGCCACCGCTGTAGTTGGTGAGGAGACCCGCGGTCAGATAGCGGGTGGCGGGGGCGCGGTCCGCCAGCCAGTACGTCTCCGGGTGTATGCCCCACACGAGCACGCGGTCCCCGGGCCGGGTGCGGTGGGCGACGGCGGCGGCGAGGCGCTGGGAGTGGGCGAGTTCGGGGCGCGGCGCGAGCAGACCCCAGGCGAGGAACAGCGCACAGCAGCAGACCGAGGTCAAGACCGCGGTCAGCAGGCGCTCGCGGGGCAGGATCCGCAGCGCGGCGGTCGCCAACAGCACCGCGGGCGGGATGAGTTGCAGGTAGTAGTGGCCGAAGAAGTGGAAGCCGGCCAGAACGGCCGCCGTCGACGAGCCGAGCCACAGCCACAGGTCGGCCGAGCCCGTGCGGGCGACCCGCAGCATCCGCAGGACCGGCGGGATCAGCCCCGCGCAGGCCACCGCCAGGATCGCCGCGTTGGCCAGCCCCCGGCCCAGGACGTGGAGTTCCGAGCCGGTGAAGGAGGCGTAGGCCCCCGAGCCGGTGACGGTCCAGAACAGCAGGCCCGCAGGGTCGGTGAGCAGTGCCACGGCCGCCACCGGGACGAGGGCGCCGACTCCCGTGCGCAGCAGTCCTCTTCGGGGGGACTCCGCGTGGCGCCACAGCAGCCAGAGCACCGGGACGAGGACGGCCGCGCCGGTCTGCTTGACCAGGAACGCGCAGGCGACGGCGACTCCCGCCGCACCCCAGCGGCGCCGGTCGGCGCACCACATCGCGGCGGCAGTGCAGGGCAGTATGAACACCTCGAAGGTGGCGGCCTGCGCGTCCTCGGGGTTGAGCCCGATCGACACCAGCGCGTACAGGACGCCCGCCGTGCGCCCGGACCGGTCGCCCCAGCGGTGCCGGGCCAGGGAGGCCAGCAGCACGGCGGTCGACAGCTGGGCCACCACCGCCAGCACCCTGACCGATGTCAGCGACCCGGAGCCGAACACCGCGAAGGCGCCTTCGTACAGCCACGGCACGAGCGGCGGCTTGCGGTCCACGACCGTCCGGTAGAGCTCTCCCCCGCCCGCCAGTATCCGGGCCTGCACGGCGAGATAGCCCTCGTCCGGGTTCCACAGGGGCCGTACGAAGGAGGGGATCCGGGTGAGGGCGACCAGCACCGCGAGGACGGGCAGCAGCCGTCTCCAGTAGCCGCCGCCCTGCATCCGGGACCCGGTGGCGGTACGTGATGTGTCCAGGAGCCCGGCGCGCATACGGTGCACGCTATCCGGCCCCGCACCCCCCACCGGGGCAAGCGACACCCCTCGGCGGGCCGCTCACGCCCCGTTGGATCCCGGCGCCTTCCCCGCCTCGCCCTCCGCGGCCTTGCGCTGCAGCCCGAGACGGCTGTGCGAGCGTCCGTACAGGAAGTAGACGACGCAGCCGACCGCCATCCAGATCAGGAACCGCAGCCAGGTCTCCGTGGGCAGGTTCACCATCAGCCACAGTGAGGCGAGCACCGACAGCGCCGGGACCAGCGGCACCAGCGGCGTGCGGAAGGCGCGGTGCAGGTCGGGGCGGGTGTGGCGGAGGATGATGATGCCGGTCGCGACGACGACGAAGGCGAAGAGCGTGCCGATGTTGACCAGTTCGGCCAGTTCGCTCAGGCTCGTGAAGCCCGCGAGGATCGCGATGATCACGCCGAGCAGGATGGTCGGCCGGTGCGGGGTGCGGAACCTCGGGTGGACGCGGGAGAAGAACCGCGGCAGCAGCCCGTCGCGGCTCATCGCGAAGAAGACCCGGGTCTGGCCGAGGAGCAGGATCATGCAGACCGTGGTCAGTCCGACGGCGGCGCCGAAGCTGATCACGCCCGCGTACCAGGGGTGCCCGGTCGCCTTGAAGGCGTCGGCGAGCGGGGCGTCGATCGACAGCCGGGTGTACTTCTGCATGCCTGTGACGACGATCGAGACGGCGACGTAGAGCGCGGTGCAGATGAACAGGGAGCCGAGGATTCCGCGCGGCATGTCCCGCTGCGGGTTCTTGGTCTCCTCGGCGGCGGTGGCCACGACGTCGAAGCCGATGAAGGCGAAGAAGACGACGGAGGCGGCCGTGAAGATGCCCATCACGCCGAAGTCGGTGGGTGTGTAGCCGGACAGCAGCTGGATGAGCGGGGCCTTGAGGCTGCTGCCCGCCTCCTGTGCCCGCGCCTTGGGGATGAACGGCTCGTAGTTGTCGCCGACGATGAAGAAGGCGCCCGCGACGATCACGATCAGCACCACGGTGACCTTGATCGCGACGACGACCGTGGTGACCCGGGCGGACAGCTTCACGCCGATGACCAGGATGGCCGTGAGCACCAGCACCAGCGCGGCGGCGAGGACGTCGAACCCGAACCCGGTGGCCCCGTCGCGCCCGCTGAGGTAGTCGGGCAGATGCCAGCCGGCGTTGTCCAGCAGTGAGCGCACGTACCCCGACCAGCCGACCGCCACCACCGCCGTGCCGAGCGCGAACTCCAGCACCAGGTCCCAGCCGATGATCCAGGCGGGCAGCTCGCCGAGCGAGGCGTACGAGAAGGTGTACGCGGACCCCGCCACCGGGACCGTGGACGCGAACTCCGCGTAGCACAGCGCGGCCAGGCCGCAGACGACGCCCGCCACGATGAACGCGAGCGAGACCCCGGGACCCGCGTTCTCCTTGGCGACCTTGCCGGTGAGGACGAAGATGCCGGTGCCGATGATGACACCGACGCCGAAGACCGTGAGGTCCAGAGCGGACAGCGACTTCCTGAGTGCGTGCTCCGGCTCCTCGGTGTCCAGGATCGATTGTTCGATCTTCTTGGTCCTGAAGAGGTTGCTGCTCACGGGCCTACCTCCACGCTTGACGTCCTCGACATGATCGAGGGGGCGTGTACGGCGCATGCCCCGGCGCGGACGGATTCACGCGAACGGGCCGGTTCCACCACCCGTACAGGGTGCTGGAACCGGCCCGATGGGCCTGCGGCCCGGGTGTCAGTCGCGCGCTGGCTCCACCGAGTCCACGGCGTGCGCGGCGGTGCGCTCGAAGCGCCCGTCGAGCTTGGCGACGAGGCCGGTGACCTGGCGGGCGATGTCCGGGGCGGTCAGACCGATCTCCGTCATGACCTCGGCGCGGGAGGCGTGGTCGAGGAAGCGCGGCGGGATGCCGAAGTCGCGCAGCGGGACGTCGACTCCCGCGTCGCGCAGGGCCTGCGCGATCGACGAGCCGACACCGCCGACGCGCGAGTTGTCCTCGACGGTGACGACCACCCGGTGCTGCTCGGCGAGCGGCGCCATGGCCTCGTCGACCGGCTTGACCCAGCGCGGGTCGACGACGGTCGTGGTGATGCCCTGCTTGTCGAGGAGACCGGCGATCTCCAGGCACATCGGCGCGAGCGCGCCGACCGAGACGAGGAGGACGTCCGGGATGTCGGTACCGGCCTCGCGCAGGACGTCCATGCCGCCGATCCGGCCCACGGCGGGCACGGCCGGGCCGACCGCGCCCTTGGAGAAGCGGACCACCGTCGGCGCGTCGTCGACCTCGACGGCCTCGCGCAGCTGGGCGCGGACCTGGTCGGCGTCACGCGGCGCGGCGAGCCGGAGGCCGGGGACGACCTGGAGGATCGACATGTCCCACATGCCGTTGTGCGAGGCGCCGTCGGTGCCGGTGACGCCCGCGCGGTCCAGGACGAAGGTGACACCGCACTTGTGCAGGGCCACGTCCATCAGGACCTGGTCGAAGGCGCGGTTGAGGAAGGTCGCGTAGACGGCGAAGACGGGGTGCAGGCCGCCGGTGGCGAGGCCGGCCGCGGAGACGGCGGCGTGCTGCTCGGCGATGCCGACGTCGTACACCCGTTTGGGGAAGGCCTTGGCGAACTTTTCGAGGCCGACCGGCTGGAGCATGGCGGCCGTGATGGCGACGATGTCCTTGCGCTCCTGGCCGAGCTTGACCATCTCGTCGCCGAAGACGGAGGTCCAGTCGGCACCGGAGGAGGCGATCGGCAGGCCCGTGTCGGGGTGGATCTTGCCGACGGCGTGGAATCGGTCCGCCTCGTCCTGCAGGGCGGGCTGGTAGCCGCGGCCCTTCTCGGTGAGGCAGTGCACGATGACCGGGCCGCCGAAGCGCTTGGCGCGGGCGAGCGCCGACTCCAGGGCCTCGATGTCGTGGCCGTCGATCGGGCCGACGTACTTCAGGCCGAGGTCCTCGAACATGCCCTGCGGGGCGATGAAGTCCTTGAGGCCCTTCTTGGCGCCGTGCAGGGTCTCGTAGAGCGGCTTGCCGACGACCGGTGTGCGCTCCAGGAGGTCCTTGCCGCGGGCGAGGAAGCGCTCGTAGCCGTCCGTGGTGCGCAGGGTCGCCAGGTGGTTCGCGAGGCCGCCGATCGTCGGGGCGTACGAACGCTCGTTGTCGTTGACGACGATCACCAGCGGGCGGTCCTTGGCGTCCGCGATGTTGTTCAGCGCCTCCCAGGCCATACCGCCGGTGAGCGCGCCGTCACCGATGACGGCGACCACGTGGTCGTTCCTGCCGAGGACCTCGTTGGCCTTCGCCAGGCCGTCCGCCCAGCCGAGGACCGTCGAGGCGTGCGAGTTCTCGATCACGTCGTGCTCGGACTCGCCCTGCGAGGGGTAGCCGGACAGGCCGCCCTTCATCTTCAGCTTCGAGAAGTCCTGACGGCCGGTGAGCAGCTTGTGGACGTAGGACTGGTGACCTGTGTCCCACAGCACCCGGTCCTTGGGCGACTCGAAGACGCGGTGCAGCGCGATGGTGAGCTCCACGACACCGAGGTTGGGGCCGAGGTGGCCGCCGGTCTTGGAGACCGCGTCGACGAGAAAGGTCCTGATCTCGCCGGCCAGCTGGTCCAGCTGCTCCAGGCTGAGCCGGTCCAGATCGCGCGGTCCCGTGATGCGGGTCAGCAGCGGCACCCGTGCCTCCTTGCAGGTAGAGCTGTTCGAGCTTTGCCGGGCTTGTCGAGTCTAATGTTCCGCCTTTTCGCCCGGCGCCCGGCCCCGGGGGTCCATGTCACCCGTTCGGAGTAGCCAGGTACCCAGGTGCGGACATGACTGTGCCCGGCACCAGTGGTGGTGCCGGGCACAGATCCGGGAGGGCCGCGACGGCGGGCCCTCCCCGTCAGCCGCTACGCGCGCCCGGCCGACTTCTGGGTCTTGCGGGTCACCGCGTCGATGACGACGGTGGCGAGCAGCACACCACCGGTGATCATGTACTGGACCGGCGAGGCGATGCCCTGCAGGGCCAGGCCGTACTGGATCGAGACGATGACCAGCACACCGAGCAGCGCGTTCCAGGTGCGACCACGGCCACCGAAGAGGCTGGTGCCACCGATGACGGCCGCCGCGATGGCGTTCATCAGGAGGTCACCGCCGCCCGCGCCCTGGTTGGCGGAGGCGATCTTCGAGGCGATGAACAGACCGCCGATGGCGGCGAAGGTACCGGAGATCGCGAAGACCGAGATCCGGACCATCTCGACGTTGATACCGGCACGCCGGGAGGCCTCGACGCTGCCACCGAGCGCGAAGATCTTCCGGCCGTACGCGGTACGGCGCAGCACGAAGTCCGTGACCAGCAGCACCGCGATGAAGATCACCACGGCCAGCGGGAGACCCTTGTACTGGTTGTAGGTGATCGCCACGGCGAAGGCGACGACCGCCAGCAGCGCGGTGCGCAGAATGGTCTCGCTCAGCGGCTGGGACGGGACGCCCGCGGCCTCACGGCGCTTGTTGCTGTAGAACGAGGTCAGGAAGAACACCGCGGTGACGCCGATGGCGAGCACGTAGGCGGCGGCCACATCGGTGAAGTAGTAGCTGGTCAGCTTGGCCACGAGGCCTTCGCTGTCCAGGTTGATGGTGCCGCTGCTGCCGAGGATCTGGAGCATGAAGCCGTTCCAGAACAGCAGACCGGCCAGAGTGACGGCGAAGGCCGGCACACCGATGCGCGCGAAGACGAAGCCGTGGATCGCGCCGGCGACCGTGCCGGTGAGGATGGCGAGCACGAAGGCCAGCCACTCGTTCATGCCGTGCGTGACGTTCAGCACCGCGAAGGCGCCGCCCGCGACACCCGAGACGGAGCCGACCGACAGGTCGATCTCGCCGAGCAGCAGGACGAAGACGATACCGACCGCGATCATGCCCGTGCCGACCATGGCGACGGAGATGTCGGACAGGTTGCCCGCGGTGAGGAAGTTGGAGTTCAGGCTCTGGAAGATGATCCAGATGATGATGAGACCGATGACGACCGGCATCGAGCCGAGGTCGCCGGCCTTCATCTTCCGCTTGAACTCGGACAGGTAACCCGCGAGGCCCTGCTCGCGGACGAGGAGCCGGGGGTCGACCACGGTGACCGCCGCGGCGGCCGCCTCGGGGTTCTCCACGGCGTGGTCCTCGGGGGTCTCAGAGGTCTTGTCGATGCTCACTTCTGAGCCTCCCCATTGCTGCGCGCCGCACGACGGGTCACGGCGTTCTCCGTGGCGCCCGTGATGGCGGAGATGATCTCTTCCTGCGAGGTCGACTTGACCTCGAAGATGCCGTTGTTGCGCCCGAGGCGCAGGACGGCGACCTTGTCGGCCACGGCCTTGACGTCCGCCATGTTGTGGCTGATGAGGATGACCGCGTGGCCGCGCTCGCGCAGCCGCTCGACCAGGTCGAGGACCTGGGCGGTCTGCTCGACACCGAGGGCCGCGGTGGGCTCGTCGAGGATGACGAGCTTGGGCTCGCCGAGCATCGAACGGGCGATCGCCACGGTCTGGCGCTGACCGCCGGAGAGCGAGGCGATCGGGATACGGACGCTGGGAATGCGGATGGACAGCGTGTCCAGCAGCTCGCGCGAGCGGCGCTCCATCTCGACCTCGTCCAGGATGCCGCGCTTCTTCAGCTCCCGGCCCAGGTAGAGGTTGCCGACGACGTCGATGTTGTCGCAGAGCGCGAGGTCCTGGTAGACGGTCGCGATTCCGAGGCCCTGGGCGTCCTGCGGCTTGTTGATGTGGACGGACTTGCCGTCCCACTCGATGGCGCCTTCATCGATGGGGTGCACACCGGCGATCGTCTTCACCAGTGTGGACTTTCCGGCACCGTTGTCGCCCACCAGGGCGACCACTTCGCCGGCGTGGACCTCAAGCTCGACATCGGTGAGCGCCTGGACGGCACCGAATCGCTTGGAGACCCCGCGCAACGCCAGAACAGGCGTAGCGGACACGTTAACCATCTCCTTCGCCGCCTGACCCGGCGGGAGGTTGTGCAGAAGTTTGTGGAGTGTTCCGTCCGGCGCCCCGCCCTAGCTTTGCGGGGCTGATGGATGCGGGGCGCCGGAGGGGCTTTAGATCACGCAGGTCCGGCAAGGGAATTCAGGTCCGAATTCCCTTGCACGGTCGAAGACCTGCGGCGGCTTACTTGATGCCGAGCGCGTCGCACTTGGCCTTGTAGGCGCCCGTGCAGATCTCGCTGATCGAGTAGACGCCGTCCTTGATGACGGTGTCCTTGATGTTGTCCTTGGTCAGCGAGGTGACCGGGACGAGCACCGAGGGGACGGCCTTCGTGGTGGGGCTGTCGACCTTGTCCTTGGCGACCGTGGAGAGCGACTTGCCCTGGGCGAGCGCGACGGCCATCTCGGCGGCGGCGTCGGCCTCGGGGGCGTACGGCTTGTAGACGCTCATGAACTGCTCACCCGCGAGGATGCGCTGCACACCCGCGAGCTCGGCGTCCTGGCCGGTGACCGGGACGGAGATGCCGGCGGCCTTGAGGGCGGTGATGATACCGCCGGCCATGCCGTCGTTGGCGGAGTAGACGCCGACGATGTTCTTCTTGCCGAGGGCGGTGATGGCGCCCTCCATGTTGGCGTTGGCGTTCTCCGGCTTCCAGTCCTTGGTGTCGTACTCCTTGCCGACGGTCACCTTGCCGTCGAGGACGGAGTGGGCACCGGCCTTGAACTGGGCGGCGTTCGGGTCGGTGGACGACCCGTTCATCATCACGATCTTGCCGGACTTGGCCTTGGCGCCGAGGGCGTCCAGGAGGGCCTGGCCCTGGGTCTTGCCGACCGTCGTGTTGTCGAACGAGGTGTAGGCGTCGATCGGACCCTGCGCGAGACGGTCGTAGGCCACGACCGGGATGCCGGCGTCCTTGGCCTTCTGGACCGAGCTCTTGATGGCCGCGGCGTCCACAGCATCGACGATCAGGACGTCCACCTTGTTGGTGACCATCGTGTCGACCTGCTGGTTCTGCGTGCTGGCGTCCTGCTTGGCGTTGGCGTAGACGACCTCGCCCTTGTTGTTCGTGAGCTCCTTGATCTTCTTCTCGATCAGGGGCTTGTCGAACTTCTCGTAACGCGCGGTCTGGTTCTCGGGAAGGAGCAGACCGACCTTGATCGCGTCGCCCTTCTTGGCGGAGCTAGAGCTGTCGCTCTTGTCGCTGGACTCCTTGGCACTGCCACAGGCGGCCAGCGAGACGGCCATCGCACCAGCGGCAACGGCAACGGCGGCACGACGCATACGCGTGTTCACTTCAGAAACCTCCCTGACGAGGCCGCGTCGTTGCGGCCGAGGTGGCTGGAAGTCAACTCGGCCACACGTGCGACGTCAAGAAGTAAATACTTAACGAGATGGCAACGGTGCCATGCGTTCTCTAAGTGAAGGCAGGAGTGGCCGCAGACAGCGATCCGTCCAAAAGGGTCGAATCGCCCATCTCGCTGAGCGCGAGCGCGAGCGCTCCGAGAACCTCCGCGCGACCGCCAAGTGCCCCTGGAAGCACCGACAGTTGACGTGCGGCACTGGGAATCGCGTAGCGCCCGACGGACTCCCTGATGGGCCCCAGGACGAGTTCCCCGGCCTCGGCGAGATCTCCGCCGAGCACCACTCTGCTCGGGTTGAGCAGATTGCAGAGATTCGCCACACCGCTCCCGATGTGACGTCCGACATCGGCGATCACCCGCCGGCAGCCCGGGTCGCCGTCCCGGGCCAGCCTGACCACGCCCTCCATGGTCAAGTCGGTGCCGTGACTGGACTGCAGGAGCGGCAGCACGTACCGGGCCGCCGTGAAGGTCTCCAGGCAGCCCCGGTTGCCGCAGCGGCAGACAGGGCCGGATTCGTCGAGGGTGATGTGCCCTATCTCACCTGCCGTGCCGCCCGGCCCGCGGTAGATCTTTCCGCTGATCACCAGGCCTGCGCCGACACCGCTGGCGACCTTGATGTACGCCAGGTCCCTGACCCCGCGGCCACTGCCCCAGACCAGCTCCCCGAGCGCGCCCAGATTGGCGTCGTTGTCCACGTGCACGGGCACGCCGAGCCGCCCCCGCAGCTCCTCGGCGGGCCGCGCGCCGGTCCAGCCCGGCAGGATCGAGGTGGACCCCAGGGTCCCCGACTCGACGTCGATCGGGCCGGGCACCCCGAGCCCCACACCAGCGATCTTGGTACGGTCCACCCCGGTCACCGCGATCAGGCGGCTGACCAGCTCCTCCGCCCGGTCGAACCCCTGGGCGGCCGAGGCGTCCACGTCCAGCGGCTCGGACTCCTCGGCCAGCACCTGGTGGGCGAGGTTGCCGATCGCGACCCGTAGATGCGTATGACCGAAGTCGACTCCGATGACGATGCCGGCGTCACCGCTCAGGGACACGCTGCGGGCCCTGCGGCCACCCGCCGAAGTGGGTGTGACCTCGACCGTTCCGCTGTCCTTCAGCTCCCGGACGATATTGGAAACGGTCGCGGCGGACAGGCCCGTCGTCCTCGCGATCTCCGCCTGCGTGAGCGATCCGGCAAGGCGCACCGCTCGCACGACGCGCTCCAGATTGGCTCGGTGCAGCGACGACTGCGACCCTGGAGTCTCCACGACGACCTCCCGCGTACGAGGCCGCCACGGTGAGGCCCCGCCTTTGTCCAACTAGTGAACTCTAAGCTGAGCTGTTTGGGTTACCTCCCGTCAAGAGGTTGAGCCGCATCCGGCGCGGATGAGCACACATGTGCGGTACAGACTGTGACGCAGATCCTTCTATGACCCGGGTCACATCCCTGCTGATCACAAGTTGTCACCGCCCGCGCCGTACAGGATCAAGACCACGGCGCCGACCGGCGGGACGCGGGCCCCACAAAGCCTCTCCGTACAGGAGGAGCCGATTGAGGCGGCCGCGTACGGGGGACCCGGGCATGCGTATTCCCCTCCCGCGTGTGCGGGAGGGGAATACGTGCTCCGGGGAATTCCTCGTGTTCGGGGCCAGGGCCGTGGCGGGGAGCCGGCCGATGCCTCAATGCCTCAATGCCTCAATGCCTCAAGGATTCTGCGCGCCTCCGGAGCCCGCCTGGACCGGCGAAATTCGTAGTCCGGCCTATTTGAGAGCCCCGGCCGTCAGCCCCTGGACCACCTGTCGCTGGAAGATGATGTACGCGGCCAGTACCGGGAGCATGGCCATCACCAGGCCCGCGAAAAGCCCCGACCAGTCGCCCTTGTACCCCTGACTGGTCGCCAGTTCGACCAGGCCCTGGGAGAGGACCTTCTTGTCGGGGTCGGTGTTCAGCACCGTCGGGAGCATGTACTGGTTCCACTGGCCCAGGAAGTTGAAGATCCCGACGCTGATCAGGCCCGGTTTGGCCATCGGCAGCATGATCTGGAAGAAGGTCCGGGTGTGCGAGGCGCCATCGACGAACGCCGCCTCGGCGATCGACGTCGGCAGAGTCCTGAAGAACGAGGTCAGGAAGAAGACGGTGAACGGCAGCGAGTAGGCGATGTAGACGAGGATCAGACCCGGCAGCGTGTTCAGCAGACGCATGTTGTTCAAGACGTAGAACAACGGCACCAGGGCCAGCATGATCGGGAAGCTCATTCCTCCGACGAAGAGGAAGTAGATGAAACGGTTGCCCGGAAAATCGAATCGCGCGAGGACGTACGCCGCCATCGAGCCGAGCACGAGCGTGCCGGCCAGCGAGAAACCCACCACGATGAGCGTGTTGCCGAAGTAGTCGCTCATGTGCGCCTGCGACCAGGCGCGCGACCAGTTGTCGAAATGCAGTTTGTCCGGCAGCGACCAGGGCGAGCTGAAAATGGAGTCGTCGTCCTTGAAGGACGTCATCACCGCCCACAGCAGGGGCAGTACGACCATGATCGCCCAGATGATGAGGATGCCGTGCGAGAAAGCGTTGAGAACGCCGCCCTCACTGCTCTTCGCCTTCTCCGGTGGTGCCTTCACCATGGCCGTCCGAGGACGGTCCTCGACCGGTTCCACGGGCGGCGGGGTGTCAGTGGTCTTCATGCTAGAACTCCAACCGCTCGCGCCGGCCCAGTCGCATCACGACCGCCGCGAACAGCAGCGTGACGATGAGGAGCGCGACACCGATCGTGGTGGCGTAGGCGGCGTTCGCGTCACGGAACGCCGATTGGTACACGTACAGCGGAAGGACCGTGGTCGAGTAGTCGGGGCCGCCGGGACCCACGGTCATGATCTGCACGGCGGCGAACGCCTCAGCGCCGAGCGCGAGGATCCCCATGTACACCCATCCCGACTGCACGGTGTCCCAGAGCAGCGGAAGGGTGATCTTGAAGAAGGTGGTCGCGCGGCTCGCGCCGTCGAGCAGCGCGGCCTCGTAGAAGTCCTTCGGAATCGACGCCATGCCCGCCGAGAACAGCACGACGAAGAACCCCACCGTGCTCCACAGCAGTACCGCCATCACACACCACAGGGCGAGGTCCGGGTCGCCCAGCCAGTCCGGCTGGACACTGCCGAGGCCGATGGCCTTCAACGTCCCGTTGATGACACCGTCGTTGGGGTTGTAGGCGAACTGGAAAAGCAGGGAAACGATCGCGATCGACAGCACCTGCGGGAAGAAATACGCGATTTTGTAGAAACCCGAACCGCGCACCCCGGTGATAGCGGCGCCCTTTCGGCGCCGCCCACCGACATTGAGCATGAAGGCGAAGAAGAGCGCGAGGCCCAGCGTCACCAGCGGCAGCAGCAGCGCGAACACCAGACTGTGCTGCAACGACTTCCAGAAGATGTCGTCGTGCAGCATTCTGGTGTAGTTGGCGAAACCGACCATCTTGAAGTCGGGGCTCAGACCGGTCCAGTCCGTGAACGAGTAGTAGATGGCCTGGACGAAGGGCCAGATCACGAAGATCGCGTACAACGCCAAGGGGGCCACCAAGAACCCCACGATGAACCGGTACTTGCCGTGTTGCATGGTCACCGACCCCGATCGTTTCGCGCATGCCGCCGCCGGCGACGCGTGGACACACGCCGCTACTGGTGCTTGTAGTGCTTGATGGACTGGTCCTTGGCCGCCGCGTCCGCGTAGCCCTGGATCTTCTTGATGGCCTCGGCCGGGGTCAGCCGCCCTGCCATCATCTCGCCGAGACCGGAAACACCGATCTGCTCCTTCTGAAGCTTCACGTACCAGTCCTGCAGCCGCGGGTTGACCACATTGGTCCCGGCCTTCTCCAGGGCCGCGACACCGGACTTGAGGCCCGGGGTCAGGGCGACGCCGTCGGTGCCGCCGTTGTAGGCGGTCAGCGACTTCACCTGACCGGTGAAGTTCTTCGACGAGGCCTCGCTGAGCATGATGCGCAACTGCTCCATGCCGCCCTGGGGGTTGCTCGCCTTGGCCGGCACGATGAACGGCTCGCCGCCGGAGGCCCAGATGGTGCCGAACGGCAGCTTGTCGGAGCTGTCGAGGCCGGACGGAGCGCTGACGGCCAGGTTGAAGTCCTTCGGGATGACGTTCGCGGACTCGTTCTCCACCCAGGAGCCGTTCGGGATGAAGAGCGCCTTGCCCTTGGCCCAGGCGGTCTGTGACTGGATGTGGTCGATGCCCGGGGTGCCCTTGAGGATGTAGCCCTTCTTGTAGAGCTCGTAGTACGCCTCGAACGCGGACTTGACGGCCGGGTCCTTCCAGGCGTTGGGCTCCAGGTTGTCGATCCTGTCGAGAACCTCACGGCCGCCGATCTTGGCGATGAAGGGGTAGAGCGAGAACGGCAGGTAGTACGGATACTTGCCCGCGTACGTCCAGCCGGCGATGCCCTTCTTCTTCGCCTTCTCGCACAGCGCGAGCATCGCGTCCCAGTCCTCGGGGTACGTCGAGTCGAGCTTGTCAAGGGCGGTCTGCGAGTACCAGACGCCGTAGACGGTGTACGCGTAGTACATGATCCACACCGGCGAACCGTCGAACTGGCCCATCTCGACGATGCCGGGGCGCAGCGTGTCGCGGACCTTCTTCGAGGGGTCGTCGACGGAGGGCGCGTCGAGGAGCGGGGTCAGGTCGGTGAGCTGCTTCTTACCGACGAGCACGCCCATGTCCATCTGCTGGGCACCGGAGTTGTCGATCAGGTCCGGCGGGGTGCCACCGTTGAACTTGGGCTGCAGTTCGGACTGGATCTTCTGGGTCGCATGGAAATTGATCTTGGCCTTGGGGTGCGCCGCCTTGTACTGGGCGTTGGCGTCGGTCGCGTACTTCGTACCGAATCCGCCGTCGAAGATGACGACGGAGAGCGGGGCCGTCTCGTTGACGCCCAGCGGGTTCTTCGTGGTCTTCTTGCCGGCCTTGGCCTTGTCATCGGAACCGCTGTCGCTGCTCGCGCAAGCGGACAAGAAGCTCATCGTCGGTACGGAAATCAGGCCGAGCGCTGCGGACCTCTTGATCAGGTCACGGCGTCCGAAACCCTCGTTGTTGCCGTTATCGGCGGAAGTGGATCCCATGCTCAAGTCCTCGCCTTCTCCAGGACTCAGGCGGTGAACCGGATCCTCCCCGGCACCGCGGTTAGGTCAAGCTGGGGTCGTGCATGAGGGATTCAGTGGGTCAACGCGGCGATCCCTGCCCTTGTAAACGGCCGCCGACGCCCGATTCCCCCTGGTACATGCCTGTCCGCGGCCGTCGAACGACTGGGCGGATGCCGACAGGTATAGTCCACTTCCCGCCAGCGGAGCAAGATCGAATGCAGGTTTGCCCGCGGGTCTTTTCCGAGTTGAGACCTCCCGGAAATATGGGGCGACCGGCCCCTCCCCGGCAGAAGATCGACACGGCGTCAATCTCCCCCCATGCGAGTAATGCGCACCCCACCACGCGACATTCTCCCCGGATGCCACATCCAACACCCTTGACACCGCTGACAACTTGACTCCCTACTGGTCCTTGCGCAGCAGAATTGACAACGTTGTCCACGCGCAAGCGGGTGAGTCGAAGGGACGCGCCGGTATCCGGAGAAAGAGTGCACGCGGGCCCGGAGGGCCTGGATCGGCCGCACTCCAATCCGGCCGCAGCGCCCCGGAGGTGAACGCGCCAAAACAGCAGGGAGGGTCCTCGCGGATGCAGCACGGAGCTCGATACAGACAAAGTTCCTCGGCCCGGCCGAGGTGGAGTTCCTCGATGACAATGGGGGTGGCAGCGCTTTCTCTGATCGTGGCCTCGCAGGGCACCGCGGTTGCCCTTCCGGCCCAAGCGGTCTCCGCCGACCGGCAGTTCGCCTCCTCATTCGAATCGGGCGATCCCGCGCCGGACTGGATCAATACCGTAGACACGGGACCTGACGGAAAAAAGCGGTCGTCGGGTGTCGACGGCGGTTACAGCACGGGCATCCCCGGCAACGTCACCGACCACGTCACGGACGTTCGCGCCAGCGACGAGAACGCGGGCTCCGGCGAGGTCAAGGAGAACCTCGTCGACGGCGAGTCGAGCAGCAAGTGGCTGACCTTCGCGCCGACCGGCTGGGCGGAGTTCGACCTCGACGCCCCCGTGAAGGTGGTCACCTACGCGCTCACGTCGGCCAACGACCACGACGAGCGCGACCCCAGCGACTGGACGCTGCAGGGCTCCACGGACGGCAAGGACTGGAAGACCCTCGACACCCGCTCGGACCAGTCGTTCGGCGAGCGCTTCCAGACCAAGTCGTACGACATCGCGAGCCCCGTGGAGTACCAGCACTTCCGGCTCGACATCACGAAGAACCACAGCGGGGACATCCTCCAGCTCGCCGACGTCCAGTTCTCCACCGGCGGCACCGACGACCCGACCCCCAAGGACATGCTCTCGCTGGTGGACCGCGGGCCGAGCGGCTCCCCCACCGCGAAGGCGGGCGCCGGCTTCACCGGCAAGCGGGCCCTGCGCTACGCGGGTACGCACCAGGCGGACGGCCGGGCGTACTCGTACAACAAGGTCTTCGACGTGAACGTGGCCGTCGGGCGCGACACCGAACTGGCGTACCGGATCTTCCCGTCGATGGCGGACGGTGACCGGGACTACGACGCCACGAACGTGTCGGTGGACCTGGCGTTCACGGACGGCACCTATCTGAGCGGCCTGAACCCGGTCGACCAGCACGGGTTCGCGCTCACGCCGCAGGGGCAGGGCGCCGCCAAGATCCTTTACGTCAACCAGTGGAACGACGTCACCTCGCGGATCGGTTCCGTCGCCGCCGGGAAGACGGTCGACCGGATCCTGCTCGCGTACGACTCCCCGAAGGGCCCGGCGAAGTTCCGGGGCTGGCTGGACGACGTCGCGCTGAGGACCGTCGCGCCCGAGAAGCCCAAGGCGCACCTGTCGGACTACGCGCTGACCACCCGCGGCACCAACTCCAGCGGCGGATTCTCGCGCGGCAACAACTTCCCGGCGACGGCCGTGCCGCACGGCTTCAACTTCTGGACCCCGGTGACCAACGCGGGTTCGCTGAGCTGGCTGTACGACTACGCACGTGCGAACAACGCGGACAACCTGCCGACCATCCAGGCGTTCAGCGCCAGCCATGAGCCGAGCCCGTGGATGGGCGACCGGCAGACCTTCCAGGTGATGCCCTCGGCCGCGTCCGGCACCCCGGACACCTCGCGCACCGCCCGCGAGCTGGCCTTCAGGCACGAGAACGAGACCGCGCGCCCGTACTACTACGGGGTGACCTTCGAGAACGGTCTCAAGGCGGAGATGGCCCCGACGGACCACGCGGCGGCTCTGCGCTTCACCTACCCGGGCGCGGACGCCGGCGTGATCTTCGACAACGTGACCGAGCAGGCGGGGCTGACCCTCGACAAGGAGAACGGGGTGGTCACCGGCTACTCCGACGTGAAGTCGGGGCTGTCGACGGGCGCGACACGGCTCTTCGTGTACGGGGCCTTCGACGCGCCGGTGACGGACGGCTCGTCGTCCGGGGTCAAGGGCTACCTGAAGTTCAAGCCCGGCGCCGACCACAGTGTCACGCTGCGTCTGGCCACCTCGCTCATCAGCGTCGACCAGGCCAAGGACAACCTGCGCCAGGAGATCCCCGACGGCACGTCCTTCGGCACCGTCAAGGCACGGGCCCAGAAGCAGTGGGACGGGCTGCTGGGCAAGGTCGAGGTCCAGGGCGCCACGCCGGACCAGCTCACGACGCTGTACTCCAGCATGTACCGGCTCTACCTGTACCCCAACTCAGGTTTCGAGAAGGTCGGTTCGAAGTACCAGTACGCGTCGCCGTTCTCCGCGATGCCGGGCCCGGACACCCCGACCCACACCGGCGCGAAGATCGTCGACGGCAAGGTGTACGTCAACAACGGCTTCTGGGACACCTACCGGACGACCTGGCCGGCGTACTCACTCCTGACGCCCGGCCAGGCGGGTGAGATGGTCGACGGGTTCGTGCAGCAGTACAAGGACGGCGGCTGGACCTCGCGCTGGTCCTCCCCCGGGTACGCGGACCTGATGACCGGCACCTCCTCCGACGTGGCGTTCGCGGACGCGTACGTGAAGGGTGTGCACTTCGACGCGGCGGCGGCCTACGACGCGGCGGTGAAGAACGCGACGGTCGTCCCGCCGGCGTCCGGTGTGGGCCGCAAGGGCATGACGACCTCCCCCTTCCTCGGCTACACGTCCACCGCGACGGGTGAGGGCTTCTCCTGGGCCATGGAGGGCTACGTCAACGACTACGGCATCGCCAAGATGGGCGAGGCCCTCTACAAGAAGACCGGCAAGAAGCGCTACAAGGAGGAGTCCGCGTACTTCCTCAACCGCGCCCAGGACTACGTGAACCTCTTCGACAAGAAGGCCGGGTTCTTCCAGGGCCGTGACGCGCAGGGCGACTGGCGCGTCGACTCGGCGAAGTACGACCCGCGCGTGTGGGGGTACGACTACACCGAGACGAACGGCTGGGGGTACGCGTTCACCGCGCCCCAGGACTCGCGGGGCCTGGCCAATCTGTACGGCGGCCAGGACGCGCTGGGCCAGAAGCTCGACACGTACTTCGCCACTCCCGAGACGGCCTCGCAGGACGTCGTGGGTTCCTACGGCGGGGTCATCCACGAGATGACCGAGGCCCGCGACGTACGGATGGGCATGTACGGGCACTCCAACCAGGTGGCCCACCACGTCACCTACATGTACGACGCGGCCGGCCAGCCGTGGAAGACGCAGAAGGACGTCCGCGAGGTCCTCTCCCGGCTCTACAGCGGCAGTGAGATAGGGCAGGGCTACCACGGCGACGAGGACAACGGCGAGCAGTCGGCCTGGTACCTCTTCTCCTCGCTCGGCTTCTATCCGCTGGTGATGGGCAGTGGCGAATACGCCATCGGCTCACCGCTGTTCACCAAGGCGACGGTCCACCTCGAGAACGGCCGGGACCTGGTCGTCAAGGCGCCCAGGAACAGTGCGAAGAACGTGTACGTGCAGGGCGTGCGTTTCAACGGCAAGAAGTGGAACTCCACCTCGCTCCCGCACTCGCTCATCTCCCGTGGCGGAGTGCTGGAGTTCGACATGGGCGCCAAGCCGTCCTCGTGGGGCAGCGGCAGGAACGCGGCGCCCGTGTCGATCACGAAGGACGACAAGGTGCCAGCGCCACGGGTGGACGTCCTGACGGGTGAGGGGGCGCTCTTCGACAACACCTCCGCGACGGACGCCACCGTCACGACGGTGGACCTGCCGACGGCCGCCTCCGCCAAGGGCGTCCAGTACACCCTGACGTCGTCAGGGGACCACACGAAGGCTCCGGCCGGCTGGGTCCTTCAGGGCTCGTCCGACGGCACCAAGTGGACCGACCTGGACCGGCGCTCCGGCGAGTCCTTCGCGTGGGACAAGCAGACCCGGGCGTTCTCGGTGACGCACCCGGGCTCGTACGCGCACTACCGTCTGGTCCTCGACGGCGCGGCGACGCTCGCGGAGGTGGAGCTGCTGGCCTGACGCGACACCACAGGAGCGGGCGCGGAGATCACTCTCCGCGCCCGCTCCGCTGTTTCCGGACCGGCTTCCCCCTGCCCTCAGTTCACGGCGAGGGTGAAGACGTGCAGATCCGCGGCGTCGGGCAGCTTCACGCTCTTGACGGTCTTGCCGGCCGGAGCCGCGAAGGGCTTCGTCGCGAAGACATAGGTGACGACGGGGTCCTTGTCCGCGCCCGCGACATTGCGGTACGCGGCCATGGCGACGGTCTCGTTGCCGTACTGGACGGTGCCGCCCCCGCCGCCGACCGTCCAGTCGGTGAAGGAGAGGTCGACCTGGTCGGTGCTGCCGTCGGTGTAGGTGACGGTGGCCGTGGTCCGCTGGTTTCCGTTCACCGCGCTGCCGATGAAGGACAACTGTGTGGCCGGACGGGCGAGTTCGATGCTCTGGCCGGTCGCTGCGGCGTTGTCGGGGCGGCCCGCGGGCGAGTCGGGCCAGGTGTAGGTGAGCCCGGCCACGGTGCCCTGGCCGCCCGGGGTCAGGCCCGCGTCCGCGAGGGCCTGCCGGGAGTAGCTCCAGCCGCCGCCGTCGTAGTCGGCCTCGTCGTGGTCGCCGGCGTCGTCCGAGACACCGGTGTTGTTGTAGGCGGCCAGGAGGGATCCGGGAGCCGCGACGGTCAGCGCCACCGGCTGCTGGTACGAGGTGCCGCCGGACGTCACGGTGACCTTGACGTCGTAGAAGCCCTGCCGGGCCGCGTCGCCCGCGGTCAGGGTGATCGAGCGGGAGCCGTCGGTCACGGTTCCGTCCGCGGGGGTCGCGGTCACTCCGTCCGGTGTGTCCACGTGGAAGCGGACCTCGGGGCCCGTGCCACCGCTCAGCGCCAGCGCGCGGATGTCGATCCGCGTACTGCCGCCGGGCGCGAGCGTCGCCGCGGTCGGGCCGACGCCGATCTGGTAAGGCTGCTCACCGTCGCGGAAGGACGGCGGAGCGGCGGCGGGGTCGCTGCCCCAGCTGCGGTTCGGGGTGCCGGAGAGCGTGTAGTCGAGTGTGCCGCCGTCACGGACGAAGGAGGCGGGGAGCCAAGGGCGCCCGCTGGTCCGGCCGTTGACCTTCAGCGACTGGACGTACGGTGCGTCCGCCGCCGCGCCTGCCGCCCGGATCTCGATGTCGTTGCCGCCCGGACGCTCGATCGTGACGCGGCTGAACAGGGGTGAGGAGAGGACGAGTTCGGCACGGGAGGGGACTTGCGGGTACATGCCGAGCGCGGAGAAGACGTACCAGGACGACATCTCGCCGAGGTCGTCGTTGCCGGGGATGCCGCCGGGCTGCGTCGACCACAGCTTGCCCATCGCCGCGCGGACGGTCTCCTGTGCCTTGTAGGGGGCGCCCACGTAGTCGTACAGGTAGGGGACGTTGATCGACGGCTCGTTGTCCAGCTCCGACTTGTCGCCGCCGCTGCCCGTGAACGCCCAGCTGCCGTCGGCGTTGTGGAAGAACGTGTCGAGGCGGTCGAGCGCCTTGTCCCGGCCGCCCATGGCCGCGAAGAGCCCGGCCGGGTTGTGCTGGACCATCCAGGTGTACTGGGCCGCCGTGCCCTCGACGAAGCCGTTGCCCGTGGCGGGGGTGAAGCCGGTGACCCAGCTGCCGTCCGCCTTGCGGTTGGCGATGTAGCCGCCGGTCCGGTCGGCCGCGATGTTGAAGTTGTTCTGCCACCACTGGGAGCGCTCGGCGAAGTCCGCGGCCGTCCCCTTCTCCCCCGCCGCCGTGGCCAGTTGCGAGAGCGCGAAGTCCGCGCCGGACATCTCCAGGGTCTCGGCGGCGCCGCCCCAGGCGTTGGACACGGACGGCATGTAGTGCTGCTGGAGGTACTTGTCGAGCGACGGCCGCTGCCCCGCGGACAGGACGGGCTTGCCCGACGAGGACAGGTCCTGCTCGGTCGGCACGGTCGCCGCCTTCACCAGCGACTTCAGCGCGCCCCGCAGATCGAAGCCGGTGCCGCCGAAGGCCCGGATGCCCGCGAGCGCGGTCGGTGAGGGGTCGCCGTTCATGACGTGGGTGCCGCTCGCGCCGTGCAGCCAGCGGTCCCAGACTCCCCCGTTCTGCCGGGCCAGTTCGAGCAGCGACTGAGCAATGTCGGAGCCGGTGTCCGGGCTGAGGAGGGTGAGCAGCTGGACCTGCGAGCGGTAGACGTCCCAGCCGGAGAAGGTGCCGTACTGCGCCCGGTGGCCGCGGCCGACGGCATGGATCTTGTCGTCGCTCCCCCGGTATCTGCGGTCGGCGTCACTGATGACGTTGGGATGCAGGAGGGCGTGGTAGAGCGCGGTGTAGAAGGTGGTGCGGTCGGTGTCGCTGCCGCCGCCGACCCGGATCGCGCCGAGCCGGTCGCGCCAGGCGCGGTGGGCGGCCGCCTGGACCGACCCGAAGGAACGGGACGGCGGGTTCTCGGCCTTGAGGTTGGCGGCGGCGCCTGCCTGGCTGACGTACGAGATACCGACCTTGACGTTCACCGGGCCGGTTCCGGGGGCGAACTGCACGTAGCCGCCGGCTCCCTTGCCCGTGGCGGGACGCCCGCCGTCCGAGAAGCCGCCGGTACCGCCGCTCGCCGTGGTGGATCCCGGGCTCAGCCGGTCGTCCTGCCAGGTGCCGGTGGTCTTGAAGGCCCGGTCGAAGCGGGCGGTGAAGTACAGGGTGTAGTAGTCGCGTTGTCCCTCGGGGTCGAGGTAGCCGCAGAAGTTCCCGGAGGTGACGGAGCCCGAGACCGTCCGGGTCGCCGGGTCGATGCGCACGTCCGACGCCGTCGAGCCCACCTCGGAGTTGGCGGTGCGGATCAGCAGCGAGGCCGGCTTGTCCGCCGGGAAGGTGAAGCGGCCCGAGCCGGTGCGCGCGGTCGCCGTGAGGTCCGCGGTGACGCCGGAGGAGAGACCGACCTTGTAGTGGCCGGGCTCGGCGGTCTCGTCCGCGTGCGCGAAGTCGGCGGCGTACACCGCGTCCTTGGTGTCGCTCGCCGGGGAGGAGGTGACCTCGCCCGCGTACGGGAAGAAGGGGATGTCGCCGCTGCCGCCCGCGCAGCCCGTGCCGGACATATGGGTGAGGCTGAAGCCCCGGACGCGGGTGGCGTCGTACTGGTAGCCACCGGGCGCCGCCGTGCGGGTGGCGTCCCCGCGGGTGTTCTCCGGGCTCCAGGAGAGCATCCCGAAGGGTACGACGGCGCCGGGGAAGACGTTGCCGCCGTTCTTGGTGCCGATGAGCGGATCGACGTAGGTGGTGGGGTCCCGGACGACGTCGGACGGCGCGGCGGTGGCGGCCACCGCGGGGGTGATCCCGCCGGCCGCCAGGGCGACGGCGAGCAGGACGGTTGACGGACGGAAACGCATGACGCGGCCCCTCCTCCTTCGGACGGGTCGCGCACCACGGGTCGCACAAGCCGCAGGGACAGTAACGTGCGCCACCCGTACCACGGAAGACCGCGTCCGACGCGTCGGACGCGCACGGCTCCCACCCCGCCGGCCCAGCCCGGCACTCACTCCTGCGGGGTCAACATGCTTGACATCGTTGTCCGTTGAGGCGGTAGAGTCATATGCAGACCATCAGACAACGTTGTCGCACGCCATGGTCGTCACAAGCCACGCACCATCCCGGGCCGGCACCCCCCGCCGGTCCGGGCTCGCGGACCGGGTGAGCCTCCCACCAGCCACCCGGTCCGCCCCGAGCTGATCCGGCGCCCTCCGTACATACGCGCCCTGAGACGGCCGCCCCCTGTCGTACGGGGACGCCGCCTCCCTCGCCTCGCCGGTGCCCTGTCTCCCTCGTCTCCCCCGTTTCCCCCGTCTCCCTTGTCCGCAGGGGGCGTTGGCCGGGACGATCGCGGAGGTTCCCCGCGACAAGGGCCGAAATGGCGAAGGGCCGCACTCCTCATGGTGAGGAGTGCGGCCCGACCGGTGCTCCGGATCGCCTGCCGCGGGGGCTACTTGGCGATCAGGTTGCGCAGCACGTACTGCATGATGCCGCCGTTGCGGTAGTAGTCCGCCTCGCCGGGGGTGTCGATGCGGACGACCGCGTCGAACTCGACGCCGCTGTCCGTGGTGACCTTCACCGTGCGCGGGGTGGTGCCGTTGTTGAGCTCCTCGACACCGGTGAAGGAGAAGGTCTCCTCGCCGGTCAGACCGAGCGACTCGGCGGTCGCGCCCTCCGGGAACTGGAGGGGCAGGACACCCATGCCGATGAGGTTCGAGCGGTGGATGCGCTCGTAGGACTCGGCGATGACGGCCTTGACGCCGAGCAGCGCGGTGCCCTTGGCGGCCCAGTCGCGGGACGAGCCGGAGCCGTACTCCTTGCCGGCCAGGATGACCAGCGGGATGCCCTGCTCGATGTAGTTGCGCGAGGCGTCGTAGATGAACGCCACCGGCGCGTCGGCCTGGGTGAAGTCGCGGGTGTAGCCGCCCTCGGTGCCCGGCGCGATCTGGTTGCGCAGGCGGATGTTGGCGAACGTACCGCGGATCATGACCTCGTGGTTGCCGCGGCGGGAGCCGTAGCTGTTGAAGTCACGACGCTCGACACCGTGCTCCGTGAGGTACTTGCCTCCGGGGGTGTCGGCCTTGATGGCGCCGGCCGGGGAGATGTGGTCGGTGGTGACCGAGTCGCCCAGCTTCGCCAGCACGCGGGCACCGGCGATGTCGGTGACCGGGGACGGCTCGTGCGCCATGCCCTCGAAGTACGGGGGCTTGCGGACGTAGGTCGACTGCGGGTCCCACTCGAAGGTGTTGCCCTCGGGGATCGGCAGCGCCTGCCACTGGGCGTCGCCCGCGAAGACGTCCTGGTAGGACTTGTTGAACATGTCCTCGCCGATGGCGTTCGCCACGACGTCGTTGACCTCGGCCTCGGAGGGCCAGATGTCCTCGAGGTAGACCGGCTTGCCGTCCTGGTCGGTGCCGAGGGCGTCCTTGGTGATGTCCACCTTCATGGAGCCCGCGAGCGCGTAGGCGACGACCAGCGGCGGGGACGCCAGGTAGTTCATCTTGACGTCGGGGTTGATACGGCCCTCGAAGTTCCGGTTGCCGGAGAGGACCGAGGTGACGGCGAGGTCGTGGTCGTTGACGGCCTTGGAGACCTCGTCCGGCAGCGGGCCGGAGTTGCCGATGCAGGTGGTGCAGCCGTAACCGACCAGGTTGAAGCCGACCTTGTCGAGGTAGGGGGTGAGCCCGGCCTTGTCGAAGTAGTCGGTGACGACCTTGGAGCCCGGGGCGAGGGTGGTCTTGACCCACGGCTTGCGGGTCAGGCCCTTCTCCACGGCCTTCTTCGCGACGAGCGCGGCGGCGACCATGACGTACGGGTTCGAGGTGTTGGTGCAGGAGGTGATGGCCGCGACCGTCACCGCTCCGTGGTCGATCTCGTAGGTCGAGCCGTCGGGGGCCGTGACCGTGACCGGGTTGGAGGGGACGCCGTTGGCGGCGGCCGGGGAGTCGGAGGCCGGGAAGGACTCCTTGCCCGCCTCGTCGTCGTCGGCGACGTAGTTGCGGACGTCGCTCTTGAACTGCTCGGCGGCGTTCGCGAGGACGATGCGGTCCTGCGGGCGCTTCGGGCCGGCGATCGAGGGGACGACCGTGGAGAGGTCGAGCTCCAGCTTCTCGGAGAAGTCGGGCTCGGCGGCCGGGTCGAGCCAGAGGCCCTGCTGCTTGGCGTACGCCTCGACGAGCGCGAGCTGCTGCTCGGAACGGCCGGTCAGCTTCAGGTACTTGATGGTCTCGCCGTCGATCGGGAAGATCGCGGCGGTGGAGCCGAACTCCGGTGACATGTTGCCGATGGTGGCGCGGTTGGCCAGCGAGGTGGCGGCCACACCCTCACCGTAGAACTCGACGAACTTGCCGACGACGCCGTGCTTGCGCAGCATCTCGGTGATCGTGAGCACCAGGTCGGTGGCGGTCGTGCCGGGCGTGAGCTCACCGGTGAGCTTGAAGCCGACGACGCGCGGGATCAGCATCGAGACCGGCTGGCCGAGCATCGCGGCCTCGGCCTCGATGCCGCCGACGCCCCAGCCGAGGACGCCCAGGCCGTTGACCATCGTGGTGTGGGAGTCCGTACCGACGAGGGTGTCGGGGTAGGCCTGGCCGTTGCGGACCATGACCGTGCGCGCCAGGTGCTCGATGTTCACCTGGTGGACGATGCCGGTGCCCGGCGGGACGACCTTGAACTCGTCGAACGCGGTCTGGCCCCAGCGCAGGAACTGGTAGCGCTCCTTGTTGCGGCCGTACTCCAGCTCGACGTTCTGCGCGAAGGCGTCGTGGGTGCCGAACTTGTCGGCGATGACGGAGTGGTCGATGACCAGCTCGGCCGGGGCCAGCGGGTTGATCTTCGCCGGGTCACCGCCGAGCTCCTTGACGGCCTCGCGCATGGTGGCGAGGTCGACGACGCAGGGCACGCCGGTGAAGTCCTGCATGATCACGCGCGCCGGCGTGAACTGGATCTCCTGGCTGGGCTGGGCCTGGGAGTCCCAGCCGCCGAGGGCCCGGATGTGGTCGGCGGTGATGTTCGCGCCGTCCTCGGTGCGGAGCAGGTTCTCCAGCAGCACCTTCAGGCTGTACGGAAGGCGAGCCGAGCCTTCCACCTTGTCCAGCCGGAAGATCTCGTACGACTCGTCGCCCACCTGCAGCGTGCTGCGGGCGTCGAAGCTGTTCGCCGACACGACAGTCTCCTTCATTGATGTGCGCGTTCCCACCGCATCCTGCCGCCACGATGTCTTGGCCGATCCGCTAAGGTAAGGCTAAGTTAGGTAACCCTTACCGAGATGGCGGCTGCGGTGCGCCTCGGCAGATATCTCGATGTCGAGATAACTCTAGTACATGGGGGCGGTCTGGTCATGCGCGGCCTGCCTGTGGCGTCTACGCGTCCACCGTGTCGGGTGCGGCCGCGTAGTCTCGCCTGTGTGGCACGTGATCCGAGGAGGTCCCGCCGGCTGGTCGCCGACGGGCGCGTGTACCTGTGGACGATGCGCCACAGCCACCGGGAGGACCACGACGGACGGTCCGTGGACTGCCGCCAGATCCTCACCGTGTCCCCTCAGGCCGGCGGCGCCGGCGGCCCGCTGCGCATCGTCTTTGCCGCCGGGCCCGGCCGGTACGTCCCGGGCGGGGCCCCCTTCGGCTCCGGAGACGTGGGCTTCACCCAGGGCGCGCACCTGAACCTGCACGAACCGGGCGCCGTCCGGGCGCTGCTCGACGTGGCGCCGGCCCGTGGGTGGCGACCGGAGGAGCGGCGGCCGATGGAGATGGATGGCTGGCCCCTGCTGGAGGCGGCGGCCGCCGTGCGAGCCGGGGCCGCGGGAAAGCCCGTAGACCCGTAGCCCCGTAGCCCCGCAGGCCCGTAGGCCGTAGCCGCTCCCCTCAGACGCGCCGATGTCACATTCCCGAGAGCCCTCTCGTCGTGCTGCTGGGACGAACGCACCCTCCAGCGAGCAGGAGACCCCAGGGCGCCCGGCGGGACCCCGCCGTCCACCGCCGCGGAGGCTTCCGTCGCTGGA
Source organism: Streptomyces sp. RPA4-2 (assembly GCF_012273515.2). Classification (NCBI taxonomy): domain Bacteria; kingdom Bacillati; phylum Actinomycetota; class Actinomycetes; order Kitasatosporales; family Streptomycetaceae; genus Streptomyces; species Streptomyces sp. RPA4-2. The sequence goes on along the minus strand of NZ_CP050975.2, from coordinate 6,802,258 downwards.
GGACCGGTGCCGTTCGCGCACCGGGTTCACGGCGACAGGGAGGAAATCGATGAGTGACTTTCGGGCCATCGCGGATCGCGTCGAGATCGAGGCACTGCGCGGTGAGTTCACCGACGCGGTGATGTTGCGCGACTACGACCGCATCGCCCTGCTGTTCACACCGGACGGCGCATGGCGGATGCCCAACATCCCCGTCGAACTCGAAGGGCGGGAGCCGATCCGCGCCTGGGGCAGGCGGGTGCCGGACTTCGTGGACTTCCTCGTGCAGAACACGCACCCGGGTGTGATCCGGATCGACGGCGACACCGCGTCCGGCCGCGCCTATGTGTCAGAGGTCGGGCGCGGCCGCGACGGTCGCGGAGGGCTGAACTACGCCATCTACCACGACCGTTACCAGCGCACCGACGACGGCTGGCGGTTCGCCGAGCGCGTCTACGAGGTCCGGTACGAAGACGCTTCGCCGCTGGCCGGGTCGCCGCCCCGCCCAGCCGAGGATGCGTGACCGGCCCACAAGAAGACCCCGTCGCCCCCGCCGGCGAACCGGCGGGGGCGACGGGGCGACGGGCAACCGGCAACCGACCGACGGGCTCGGTGGACACCCGAACCCCGGCCGCCGGGTTCCCGGCCTCCGGCCCCTCGTCACCAGGGAAGGGAGCCCTCGAGGTCGAAGTAGCCCCCGGTCGGACCCTCCGGGCCCAGCTGGGCCGTGCGGACGATGATCTCGGCGCCCTCCTCGACGGTCTGCGTGCCCGTGTGCCCGTTCAGGTCCGTCGCGGTGTAGCCGGGCTCCACCGCGTTGACGCGGATCTCGGGGAAGGCCTTCGCGAACTGCACGGTGATCATGTTGACCGCGGTCTTCGACGCCGGATAGGCGACCCCGGGGTAGGCGTACGTGGGTGTGTCGGGGGTGCTGACCCGGCCCAGCGAAGCGAGTCCGCTGCTCACGTTCACCACGACCGGGGCCGCGGAGCGCCGCAGCAGGGGCAGGAACGCGTGCGTGACGCGGACGACCCCGAAGACGTTCGTCTCGAAGATCGACCGCATCATGTCGGCGGTCAGGTCCGCGGCGCCGACGACACCCCCGTCCGGCGTCCGCCCCTCGACACCGGCGTTGTTGATCAGTACGTCGAGCCCGCCGTCGGCCTCGATGGTCTTCGCCGCGGCGGCGACGGAGGCGTCGTCGGTGACGTCGAGGACGACCGCGCGCGCCCCCAGTTCCTCGGCGGCCCGGCGTCCGCGCTCCGGGTCCCGGCTGCCGATGTAGACGGTGTGGCCCGCGGCGACGAGGCGGCGGGCGGTCTCGAAGCCGAGACCCTTGTTCGCTCCGGTGATCAGTGTTGTCGTCATGGCTCCAGGTTGCGGCCGGGCGCCCCGGTCAGCCAGGAGCCCCGTCTTCCTGGGACTCCCAGTACCAGGCAGGTCCGGGCCGCGCGGGGCACAGTAGATGCATGGCGAGCACGGAGTTCGGGCGGACGGTACGGCGCTGGCGTGACCGGGTCTCCCCGGAGGCCGCCGGGCTCCCCGTAGGCGGGCAGCGGAGGGCGGCCGGGCTGCGCCGCGAGGAGCTCGCCCTGCTGGCCGGGATCTCGGTCGACTACGTCACCCGTCTCGAACAGGGACGGGCGGCCCACCCGTCGGAGCAGGTCGTCGAGGCGCTCGGCCGGGCCCTGCGGCTGTCCGCCATCGAGCGCGAACACCTCTTCCATGCCGCCGGGCTCCTCCCGCCGGGACGGGGCACGGTACCCGGCTACCTCACGCCGAGCGTGCAGCGGCTGCTGGACCGGCTGACCGGGACCCCCGTGGCGGCCTACGACGCGGCGTGGACGCTGCTGGTGGCCAACCCGCTGTACGCGGCCCTGCTGGGTGACCCGTCGGGGTGGCGTGACCAGGAGCGCAACGGGGTGTGGCGTGCCTTCCTCGGTCCCGCAGGCCGGGTGCGCCACACCCCGCAGTCCCGGCGGACGCTGGAGACCGCGCTCGTGAGCGACCTGCGGGCGACATCGAGCCGGTATCCGGCCGACCGGCGGGTGCAGCGGCTGGTCACGGAACTGCGCGCGGGCAGCGACCGGTTCGCCGAGCTGTGGGACACCGGGGCCGTGGGCCGCCAGGAGGCCTCCCGCAAGACCGTCGACCACCCCCAGTTGGGCCCCCTCACACTGGACTGCGACATCCTCAGCGTCGCCGGGAGCGATCTGCGCATCATGGTCTACACGGCCGAGCCCGGCACCCAGGACGCCGAACGGGTCGCGCTGCTCGGTGTACTGGGAACCCAGACGCTGGCCTGAACAGGGCCGACCCCCAGAGCAGTTCGCCTACGGAGACGTTTCACGGGTGTCGTAGATCCGTAGGCGGCCAAGGGCCGATTTCGGGGTACCCGGTGTCCGAGCCGGGACGCACCCGGTGTCGCGAACACCTCTAGGGGGCCCTCGATGGCAATCACCTTCCGCAAGAGCTTCCGCATCCTTCCCGGGGTGCGGCTGAACATCAACCGGCACTCGTGGTCGATCACCACCGGCGGACGGCACGGACCGCGGCACACCCACAGCAGCACCGGGCGCAAGACCACCTCGATGGACCTGCCGGGCCCCTTCGGCTGGCGCCGCACCACGCGGCGGCGGGACCACTGACCCCACCCGGCCCGCCGCCACCCATGTGAAGGGGTGAGCAGGCCGGTTGGCCGCCGTGACGGCGATGACGCGCACGGTGGGGGGACGGACGAGCCGGTCCCCCCACCGCGGCCCCCACCCGCGAGCGGGACACATCGGCCAAAAGGAAGGAAAGACAGGAAAGGAATGAAGGGAAGGAAGCAACCCACACCCTCCCTTTCCTGCCCCGATCTCGCCCGAACTCCCCTGCGAGTCCGCCCCGCTGACCACCGTCACCCGAATGGGCGCACTCCATTTCTCTTTATCTCACATGAGATATACGGTCGCGCCATGGCAGACGACTACCTCGTACGCATCGGCAAGCTCATCCGTGACGCCCGTCAGCACCGGGGCTGGACCCAGTCGCAGCTCGCCGAGGCTCTCGGCACCAGCCAGAGTGCCGTCAATCGCATCGAGCGCGGCAATCAGAACATCAGCCTTGAGATGATCGCCCGTATAGGCGAAGCCCTGGACAGCGAGATCGTGTCCCTGGGTTACGCGGGTCCGATGCATCTGCGCGTCGTCGGCGGACGCCGGCTGTCCGGCTCGATCGACGTGAAGACCAGCAAGAACGCCTGTGTCGCGCTGCTGTGCGCCACGCTCCTGAACAAGGGCCGCACGGTGCTGCGCCGGGTGGCCCGGATCGAAGAGGTCTACCGCCTGCTGGAGGTGCTCGGTTCGATCGGCGTCCGCACCCGGTGGATCAACGACGGGGTCGACCTGGAGATCGTGCCCCCGGCCCAGCTGGACATGGAGGCCATCGACGCCGAGGCGGCCCGCCGTACGCGGTCCATCATCATGTTCCTCGGCCCGCTGCTGCACCGCATGGACCAGTTCAAGCTGCCGTACGCGGGCGGTTGCGACCTGGGCACCAGGACCATCGAGCCGCACATGATCGCGCTGCGCCGCTTCGGTCTCGACATCGCCGCCACCGAGGGGCTGTACCACGCCAGGGTGGACCGCGCGGTCTCCCCCGCCCGCCCGATCGTCCTGACCGAGCGCGGCGACACGGTGACCGAGAACGCGCTGCTCGCCGCCGCCCGCCACGACGGCGTGACCGTCATCCGCAACGCCTCCTCCAACTACATGGTCCAGGACCTGTGCTTCTTCCTGGAGGCCCTGGGCGTACGGGTGGAGGGCATCGGCACCACGACGCTCACCGTGCACGGCGTGCCCACCATCGACGTGGACGTGGACTACTCGCCCTCGGAGGACCCGGTCGAGGCGATGAGCCTGCTCGCCGCCGCGGTCGTCACCGAGTCGGAGCTGACGGTGCGCCGGGTGCCGATCGAGTTCCTGGAGATCGAGCTCGCGGTCCTGGAGGAGATGGGTCTCGACCACGACCGTTCGGCGGAGTACTTCGCCGACAACGGCCGTACGCGGCTGGTGGACCTCACGGTCAGGCCCTCCAAGCTGGAGGCGCCGATCGACAAGATCCACCCGATGCCGTTCCCGGGCCTGAACATCGACAACGTCCCGTTCTTCGCGGCCATCGCGGCCTCCGCGCAGGGCAAGACGCTGATCCACGACTGGGTGTACGACAACCGGGCGATCTATCTCACGGACCTCAACCGCCTCGGCGGGCGGCTCCAACTCCTCGACCCGCACCGGGTGCTGGTGGAGGGACCGACCCGCTGGCGCGCCGCCGAGATGATGTGCCCGCCCGCGCTGCGGCCCGCCGTCGTCGTCCTGCTGGCGATGATGGCGGCCGACGGGACGTCCGTACTGCGCAACGTGTACGTCATCAACCGCGGCTACGAGGACCTGGCCGAGCGGCTCAACTCACTCGGAGCGCAGATCGAGACGTTCCGGGACATCTGAGCCCACCGCACGGCCATGGGGCCCGCCGGTCGACGCGAGAGCGGCCTCCGACGGGCCCCCGCGTGTGCTCTCAGCTCTCCATGAACGTGATGTCCTGCTGCCGCACCGCGTGGAACTTCGGCAGGGGCAGGCCGCCCGCGCCGGGGCTCAGCTCCATCAGCGTCGCCTCGACCTGGCCGGCTCCCGGCCGGAGAGTACCGGGCTCGCGCTTCTCGGAGTTGGTCCAGCGGTGCTCCACTCCGTCACAGACCGCCGAGGTGCCGCCGATGCCGTGACGCACTCTGGAGTCGCCCTGCCACACCGACGAGGACACGAACACCGGGCCGGTACCCGTCGGACACCGGTAGGTGCCGGAGAGCGTGATGGTGCCGTCCGCCGCGAGGTGACCGATGTCGTCGACGGTCACCGTCTCGTACGGGTCCGACAGGCCGGCGGCGGACGCGGCGACGGCGGACGGGACGAGCAGCAGGAGCGCGGCGCCGGTGACCGCGCCGATGACCTGACGCAAGGACATGGAAGTACCTCCTGGAACCGGAAGGCTCCACAGGTACCGGCCCGGTGCGCCCGGGGCGGTGATCGTCACCCCTTTGGTGGCGAGTCCGCCCCACGCGTCATGGGAACGTCCGAGAGTTGTCCGTGTGTTGTCACGCTTCTCGACCGGCTGTTCCGATGAGTTCGCCGCGGGAGCATGGTCTTGTACATGCGAGGCGGCGACAGCGCCGCAGGCACTCATCGCATCCGACGTGGAGGTGCGCCATGTGTTCCCACCAGGCTCTGTGCCCGTCCGCGGACTCCAGGCTTCCGCACGTGGTGTCGGCCCACCACGAGCAGGGGTGGAGCCTGCTGTGCAACGGCGCGATCGTCTTCGACGACAGCGGCGAGCTGCGCCCCGACGGCAGCGTGGTCGCTCCGCACCGGATGTTCGCCGAGCGGCTCACCATCGCCGCCTGATCACCCCCCCCCGGCCGGCACCGCGCTACGCCAGTACCGCGAAACCGTCGAGTTCGACCAGGGCGCGCTCGTCCCACAGGCGCGCCGCGCCGACGACCGCCATCGCGGGGTAGTCGCGCCCCGCCAACCGCCGCCACACGCGCCCGAGTTCGGCGGCATGAGCTCGGTAGTCCGCGACATCGGTGGCGTAGACGGTGACCCGCGCGAGGTCGGACGGGGTTCCCCCCGCCGCCCGCAGCGCGGTGAGCAGGTTCGTCAGCGCCCGCTCGAACTGCTCCGGGAGGGTCTCGCCGACCACCTTCCCGTCCGTGTCGAGCGCGGTCTGGCCCGCCAGGAAGACGACGCGGGTACCGGTGGCGACGACAGCGTGCGAGAAGCCGGTGGGCGGGGAGAGTTCGGGCGGATTGAGACGCTCGGTGCTCACAGTGCCTCCCATGCGGCGTACAACTCCTTGGCGATGACAGCTCGTTGGACCTCGCTCGCGCCCTCGTAGATACGGGGAGCGCGGACCTCCCGGTAGAGGTGTTCGAGGAGATGACCGCGGCGCAGGGCGCGGGCGCCGTGCAGTTGGACCGCCGTGTCGACCACGTACTGGGCCGTCTCGGTCGCCAGCAGCTTCGCCATCGCCGCGCGCCGGGGCACGTCCGGGGCCCCTTCGTCGTACGCCGCCGCGGCCGCGTACACCATCAGGCGGGCCGCCTCCGTCCGCAGCGCCATCTCGGCGACCTGGTGGGCCACCGTCTGCAGATCCTTCAGCTTCCCTCCGAACGCCTCTCGCCGGGAGGTGTGCGCGAGCGTCGCCTCCAGGGCCGCTCCCGCCATGCCGACCGCGAAGGCGCCCACGCTCGGGCGGAAGAGATTGAGGGTGCCCATCGCGACCCGGAAGCCCCGGTCGGGTTCGCCGAGCACGTCGTCCGCCGTGACCGGTACGGCGTCGAAGGCGAGGGCGCCGATCGGGTGCGGCGAGAGCATGTCGAGCGGGGTACCGGTGAGGCCGGGCCGGTCGGCGGGGACGAGGAACGCGGTGACACCTCGGGCACCGGCTCCCGGGGTGGTCCGGGCGAAGACGGTGTAGAAATCGGCCTCGGGCGCGTTGGAGATCCAGCACTTCTCGCCGGTGAGCCGCCAGCGCCCGGCCCCGTCGGCCTCGGCGACGGTCCCGGTGTCCCCCTCGTCGGCGGACAGGGCCCGGTCCGCGCGCAGGGTCAACGCCGCCGCGTCGGAGCCCGCGGCGGGCTCACTGAGGGCGAAGGCGGCCACCGCGGTGCCGTCCGAGACGCGCGGGAGCCAGTGCGCGCGCTGCGCCCGGGTGCCGTACGCGTGCACCGGATGCGCGCCGAGTCCCTGCAGGGCGAGCGCGGTCTCGGCCTCCGTACAGACGTGCGCCAGGGACTCCCGCATCAGGCACAGGTCGAGCGCGCCGGAGGTGAACAGCCGGGCGAGCAGCCCGAGTCGGCCCAGCTCGGCGACGAGAGGTCGGTTGACGTGACCCGGCTCGCCCTTCTCGGCCAGCGGACTCAGCCGCTCGGCGGCGAGCGTACGCAGCTCGGCGCACCAGGCGCTCTGCGCCGTGTCGAGCGAGAAAACGGTCACGGCCGGTCCCCTCTCCCCCGCGAGTCTCCCTTGCGAGCCCCAGGTTATCGCGGGACGTTGACTGTCGTCACCAACACGATACGCTCCTTGTGCGCAACCGAGAGCGGAGCGACAGACCACGCACGACGTGCCACGGATCACGCACCACGGATCACCCACCACGCACCATGCGCCACCAACCACGCGCCACAAGCCGCGAGTTGAGAGCCGCGAGCCCACCACGACAAGGGGGCGAACCTCCATGGACCCCGGCGACACCCTGGAGCCGACGACCTCGGCCCACCTCGACACCTTCGCCCGCGACCACCTCCCGCCGCCGGAACAGTGGCCCCGACTTCCTTTCGACCTGCCCGAGTTGAACTATCCGGACCGGCTCAACTGCGCGGCCGAGCTCCTCGGCGGCGGACATCCGCAGCGCCCCGCCTTCCGCACGCCGTCCGGCGACGTGTGGACGTACGGACAGCTCCTCGCGCGCGTCGACCGCATCGCCCATGTGCTGACCACCGAGCTGGGCGTGGTACCCGGAAACCGGGTCATGCTGCGCGGGCCCACCACGCCCTGGCTGGCCGCGTGCTGGCTGGCGGTCCTGAAGGCGGGCGCGATCGCCGTCACCGTGCTCGCCCAGCAGCGCCCGCACGAGCTGACCACGATGGGCACGATCGCCCGGGTGACCCATGCCCTGTGCGACATACGGTCGGTCGACGACCTGGCCGGGGCGGACCTCCCGGGGCTGCGGATCACGACGTACGGCGGTGACGCGCCCGACGACCTGCTGCTGCGGATCACGGGCGCGCCCGACGAGCCCTTCACGGCCGTGGACACGGCCGCCGACGACGTCGCGCTGATCGCGTTCACCTCGGGCACGACCGGCCGCCCCAAGGGCTGTGTGCACTTCCACCGCGATGTGCTGGCGACGGCGGACACCTTCTCCCGCCATGTGCTGAGGCCGCGCGAGGACGACGTCTTCACCGGCAGTCCCCCGCTGGGGTTCACCTTCGGGCTCGGCGGACTCGTCATCTTCCCGATGCGCGCGGGTGCCTGCTCCCTGCTCCTCGAACAGGCGGGTCCCAAGCAGTTGTTGCCCGCCATCGCGGATCACCGTGTCTCCGTGCTGTTCACCGCGCCGACCGCGTACCGGGCGATGCTGACGGAACTGGACGGATACGACACGACGTCGCTGCGGCGCTGTGTGTCGGCGGGTGAGAACCTGCCCGCCGCGACCTGGCAGGCCTGGCAGGCCCGTACCGGGCTGCGCATCATCAACGGCATCGGCGCCACCGAGCTGCTGCACATCTTCATCTCCGCGGCCGACGAGCGGATCAGGCCCGGCACGACGGGCCTACCCGTCCCCGGATGGCAGGCCCGCGTGGTCGGCGCCGACGGGAATCCGGTACCCGACGGCGAACCCGGCCTGCTCGCCGTACGCGGCCCGGTGGGCTGCCGCTATCTCGCCGACCCGCGGCAGCGGGAGTACGTGCGCGACGGCTGGAACCTCACCGGTGACACCTATGTCCGCGACGCCGACGGCTACTTCCGCTATGTCGCCCGCGCCGACGACATGATCGTCTCGGCCGGTTACAACATCGCGGGACCGGAGGTCGAGGACGCGCTGCTGCGCCACCCGGACGTCGTCGAGACCGCGGTCGTGGGCCGCCCCGACGAGGCCCGCGGCCAGGTCGTGGTGGCGTACGCGGTACTGCGGCCGGGCGCGCCACGGGACCCGGAGGCGCTGCGGGTCTTCCTCAAGTCCGAGCTCGCGCCCTACAAGTGCCCCCGCGAGTTCGTCTTCCTGGACGTGCTGCCGCGCACGGCGACGGGGAAGCTGCAGCGGTTCCGGCTGCGTACGGCCGTCCCCGTACAGGCGGCCCTCGGGCGCGAGTCGTCCTTTGGGGGTGAGTCGTCCCCCGGAGGCGGGTTGCCCACCGGGGGCGGTTCCAAGTGATCTTCGAGCACTAGAGTGATCAATGTGTCAGAGCAGCGCGCCCCCCGGTCCCTCATCGTCACGTTCTACGGCGCGTACGGCCGTTACATGCCCGGCCCCGTGCCGGTGGCCGAGCTGATCCGGCTGCTCGCCGCGGTCGGCGTCGACGCGCCCTCCGTGCGCTCGTCGGTCTCCCGGCTCAAGCGCCGCGGACTGCTCGAACCGGCCCGTACCTCGGCCGGCGCGGCGGGCTACGGGCTGTCGCCGGACGCGCGCCAGCTGCTCGACGACGGCGACCGGCGGGTGTACGCGACGGCGCCTCCCGAGGACGACGGCTGGGTGCTCGCCGTCTTCTCCGTGCCGGAGTCGGAGCGCCAGAAGCGCCACGTGCTGCGCTCGCGGCTGGCCGGTCTCGGCTTCGGGACGGCCGCACCCGGGGTGTGGCTCGCTCCGGCCCGGCTGTACGAGGAGACGCGGCACACCCTGGCGCGGCTGCGGCTCGATCCTTACGTGGAGCTGTTCCGTGGCGAGCACCTGGGCTTCGCGGCGACGGTGGACGCGGTCGCGCGCTGGTGGGACCTGAGTTCGATCGCCAAGGAGCACGAGGCGTTCCTCGACCGGCACGCGCCCGTGCTGCACGCCTGGGAGCGGCGCACGGACACCCCTCCCGAGGAGGCGTACCGCGACTACCTGCTGGCCCTGGACACCTGGCGCCACCTCCCGTACGCCGACCCGGGACTTCCCGTCGCGCTGCTGCCCCGGGACTGGCCCGGAGCCCGTTCGGCCGCTGTCTTCCGGGCCCTGCACGAGCGGTTGCGCGACGCGGGGGCGGACTTCACCGAGGTGCCCGCGTAGTTCACACGGGCGTCCCGGGCGTCCCTCGCGGCCGGCCTCAAGTCTCCAGTGAGAGGCGGGGTTTGGGGGCGTCGGTGCGTCCGGTCTGTGGGCGCCTGCTGCCGGCGCGGTAGGGCTTCGGCCAGGCGACGCCCGGACCCTCGTACCCCTGCTCGGCCGCCGCGTGGAGTGTCCAGTGCGGGTCGTAGAGGTGCGGCCGGGCGAGCGCGCACAGGTCCGTGCGCCCGGCCAGGATGAGCGAGTTGACGTCGTCCCAGGAGGAGATCGCGCCGACGGCGATCACCGGCAGGCCGGTCTCGTGGCGGATCCGGTCGGCGTACGGCGTCTGGTACGAACGTCCGTACTCGGGCCGCTCGTCCGCCACCACCTGGCCCGTCGACACGTCCACCGCGTCCGCGCCGTGCGCGGCGAAGGCCCGCGCGATGGCGACCGCGTCGTCCCCGGTGGTGCCGCCCTCGGCCCAGTCGGTGGCGGAGATGCGGACGGTCATGGGACGTTCCTCCGGCCACACCGCCCGTACGGCGTCGAAGACCTCCAGCGGGAAGCGCAGTCTGCGCTCCAGTGAGCCGCCGTAGGCGTCGGTGCGCAGGTTCGTCAGTGGCGAGAGAAAGCCGGACAGCAGATAGCCGTGGGCGCAGTGCAGTTCGAGGAGGTCGAAGCCGCAGCGCGCGGCACGCCAGGCGGCGGCCGCGAACTGTTCCCGGATGTCGGTCAGTTGTGCGCGGGAGAGCTCGCGGGGTGACTGGCTGTCCGGTCCGTACGGGATCGGGGACGCGGCCACGAGGGGCCAGTTGCCCTCCTCCAGCGGCTCGTCGATGCCCTCCCACATCAGCTTCGTGGAGCCCTTGCGGCCGGCGTGGCCGAGCTGGACGCCGATGGCGGTGCCGGGTGCCTGCGCGCGCACGAAGCCGGTGATCCGCCGCCAGGAATCGGCCTGGCGGTGCGTGTAGAGCCCCGCGCAGCCGGGCGTGATACGGCCCTCGGCGCTCACGCACACCATCTCGGTCATCACCAGGCCGGCGCCGCCGAGCGCCCGCGCGCCCAGGTGCACGAGGTGGAGGTCGCCGGGTACGCCGTCCACGGCCGAGTACATGTCCATCGGGGAGACCACGACCCGGTTGCGCAGGGTCAGTCCGCGCAGCCGCAGCGGTGTGAACATCGGGGGCGTGCCGGGTGGGCAGCCGAACTCGCGCTCGACCGCGGTAGTGAAGTGCGCGTCGCGCAGCCGCAGGTTGTCGTGGGTGACCCGGCGGCTGCGGGTGAGGAGGTTGAAGGCGAACTGGCGCGGCGGCTGGTCGACGTACCGTCCCACGTTCTCGAACCACTCCAGACTCGCGCGGGCGGCGCGCTGGGTGGACGCGACCACCGGGCGCCGCTCCTCCTCGTACGCGGCGAGTGCCTCGTCGATCGTGGACCGCTCCTGAAGACTGGCGGCGAGGGCGAGGGCGTCCTCGACGGCGAGCTTCGTGCCCGAGCCGATGGAGAAGTGGGCGGTGTGCGCGGCGTCGCCCAGGAGCACCAGATTGCCGTGCGACCAGCGGTCGTTGACCACCGTGCGGAAGGTGGTCCACGCCGACTTGTTGGACCGCAGCGGCCGTCCGCCCAGGGCGTCGGCGAAGATCTTGGCGCACCGCTCGACGGACTCCTGCGCGTCCAGGTCGGCGAACCCGGCGGCCCGCCACACCTCCTCGCGCATCTCGACGATGACGGTGGAGGCGTCGGCCGCGTACGGGTAGGCGTGCAGCTGCATCACCCCGTGCTCGGTGCCGGCGACCTCGAAGCGGAAGGCGTCGAGGGCGAAGTCGGCGGCCAGCCAGATGTAGCGGCACCGGTGTTCCTCCACGGACGGCCCGAACACGTCCGCGTACGCCTCCCGGATCAGGCTGCGCACCCCGTCGGCGGCGACGACCAGGTCGTACGCCCCGCTCAGCTCGGCCGGCGCCGGGGCCTCGGCCCGGAAGCGCAGCTCGACGCCGAGCGAGCGGCACCGCTCGTGCAGGATCTCCAGCAGCCGGCGCCGGCCGAGCGCCGCGAAGCCGTGGCCCCCGGAGGTGTGGTGGACACCCCGGTGCACGATGTCGATGTCGTCCCAGCGCACGAACTCGTCCTGGAGCGCCGCGTACACGACCGGGTCGGCGTGCTCGATGCCGCCGAGCGTCTCGTCGGACAGGACGACGCCGAAGCCGAAGGTGTCGTCGGGGGCGTTGCGCTCCCACACGGTGATCTCACGGCCGGGGTCGAGCCGTTTGAGCAGGGCGGCGGCGTACAGTCCGCCGGGACCGCCGCCGACGACGGCGACACGCAGCGGCGCGCCGGGCCGCCCGGTCACGGCCGGCGCGGGCAGCGCGGCGCCCGCGCGCGGCAGCACGGCGCCGGCCGGTTCCGGGGCGCCCGGATCGCGCGAGGTGACCACGGCTATCGCCCCCGCCACTTCGGCGCGCGCTTCTCGGTGAAGGCGGCGTGGAACTCGGCGTAGTCCTCGCCGTTCATCAGCAGGGCCTGCGTCGAGGCGTCCAGCTCGACGGAGGCGGCGAGCGGCATGTCCAGTTCGGCGGTGAGCAGCGCCTTCGTCTGGGCGTACGCGAGGGCCGGCCCGGCCGCCAGACGCTGGGCCAGCGCCCGCGCGGCCTCGTCGGCGTGCCCCTCCTCGGTCAGCTCGCTGATCAGGCCGATCCGTTCGGCCTCGGGCGCGCGCACGGGGTCGCCGAGCATCAGCAGCCGGGTCGCGTGGCCGAGCCCGACGACGCGGGGCAGCAGATAGGCGGCGCCCATGTCGCCGCCGGAGAGTCCGACGCGGGTGAAGAGGAAGGCGAAGCGGGCGCTGGGGTCGGCCACCCGGAAGTCGGCTGCCAGCGCGAGCACGGCTCCGGCGCCCGCGGCCACGCCGTGCACCGCCGCGATCACCGGGAAGGGGCACTCCCGTACGGCGCGCACGACCTGTCCGGTCATCCGGTTGAAGTCGAGGAGCTGGGCGGTGTCCATGGAGAGCGTGGCGCCGATGATCTCGTCGACGTCGCCCCCCGAGCAGAACCCGCGGCCCTCGCCGGCCAGCACCAGGGCACGCACCGACCGTTCCCGGGAGAGCTCGGCGAGCAGGTCACGCAGGTCGGCGTAGGCGCCGAAGGTGAGGGCGTTGAGTTTCTCGGGCCGGGCCAGGGTGACCGTGGCGACCCCGTCGGCGAACTCGCACCTCAGGTGCCGCCAGTCGGAGGTGCGGGCGGCTGAGCCGGTGAAGGGACTCATGACGGACGGCCTCCTCGGGCGGGGCGGCGGTCTGCGCGGCGGGACCGCCCGCGCTCCCTCACGAAGTTATCACCTGTCCGTGACTGTCGTCACGAGTGCGCGATAACCCTGGCGTGAAGCGACCGCCGTCCGACGCCCGCGCTCCTGGCCCGTCACGGAGTAACGGAACCGCGATAGGCCCGTAACGACAGGAGCGCGTCGCGGGAGGCGAGCCGTTGACCTGGGTACGCACCCTCATGCCCGCCGAACGTCCCGGGAGGACCCTGCCGAACGTCCCGCGAAGCGCCCGCCGAGCGCCTCTGCCCGGCCACGCCGTACCCTTCCTAAAGTTGAAAGCAGGACAGCCTGCTCCATGAACGGACCCGCCTTGCACGACACCCCCGCCCCCGCCTCCTGGCGCATCGCGCTGCCGCACACCGCAGCGGCCGTGCCGGTGGCGCGCGCCCTGGTCCGCACCGCGATGGCCGAGCTGGAGCACTCGGCCGACAGCGACACCGCGGAGCTGCTCACCGCGGAGCTGGTGGCCAACGCCGTGAAACACACCGCCGGGGACGGTCCCATAGAACTGGTCGTGGAACTGATGGCGACCGGCTGCCGGGTCGAGGTGCACGACCCCGACCCGGCGCCGCCGGGCAATCTCACCGCCCCCGGACCGGCCGAGGCTCCCGACCCCTGGCAGGAGCACGGGCGCGGCCTCCTGCTGATCCGGACCCTCAGCTCCTCCTGCGGTCACCGCCCGACCGACTCCGGCAAGGCGGTCTGGTTCAGGCTTCCCGTGGCGCCGGTTCAGCGGCGGCTGCCGGCGTGACCCCGGCCGGGCGGGCGAGCAGCGAGCGACGGCGCCCGTAGAGGACGTACACGAGGACGCCGGCCAGCAGGAACCCGGCGAACTGGATCCAGGTCGTCCAGCCCGTCTCGTACATCAGATACAGACAGAAGCCGACGCCGAGCAGCGGTACGACGGGGTAGAGCGGCACCCGGAACGTACGGGCAAGACCCGGCTCCCGCCTGCGCAGTGCGATCACCGCGACATTGACGGCGGCCATGGTGGCCAGCGTGCCGATGGTCGTCAGGTTGACGACGGCGTCGAGGGAGGCGAAGGCGGCCGGGACCGCGAAGACGAGCGCGACGATCAGGGTTCCGGCGACCGGTGTCGACGTCCTCGGCGAGATCTTCTCGAAGACGCGCGGGACGAGTCCGTCGCGGGACATGGACATGAGGATGCGGGTCTGTCCGTACATCACCGCGAGCACCACCGAGGCGATGGCGACGACCGCGCCGAACGCGACGACCGCGCCGCCGATCGTGGAACCGGTGACCACGTCGACGACGTACGAGAGCGCGGCCGGCCTGCCGCCCACCGCGTCGCCGCCGACCGCGCCGATCGCCGCGAGGGCGACGGCGCAGTAGAGCAGGGTGACCAGGCCGATGCAGATCAGGATGGCGACGGGGATGTCACGGCGGGGGTTCTTGGCCTCCTCGCCGGCGGTGGTGATCGCGTCGAAGCCGATGTACGAGAAGAAGGCGGCCGTGGTGCCCGCCCCGATGCCGCCGAGACCGGCCGGTGAGAACGGGGTGAGGTTGCCGTCCTTGAAGGCGCTGAACCCGATCGCGCAGAAGGCGACGAGCACAACGAGCTTGAGCAGGGCCATGGCAGCGGTCGCGCGGGCGCTCTCGCGCACCCCGCGGACCAGGAGCACCGCGGCCAGCCCGATCACGATGACCGCGGGAAGGTTGACGACTCCGCCGTCGGAGGGCCCGGCGGAGAGTGCCGCCGGGAGCTGCGTGCCCGTGAGGCTGTGCAGCAGTTCGTTCACGTACTGGCTCCAGCCGACCGCGACGGCCGACACGGAGACGCCGTACTCCAGGAGCAGGCACCAGCCGACGAGGAAGGCCGTGCCCTCGCCGAGCCCGGCGTAGGCGAAGGAGTACGAGGATCCGGAGACCGGGATCGCGCCGCCGAGCTCGGCGAACGAGAAGGCGGTGAAGACGCAGGTGATCGCCGCGAGGATGAACGAGACGACCACGGCGGGTCCGGCCTGCGCGACCGAGTCGGAGAGGCCGACGAAGATCCCGGTGCCGACGATCGCGCCGACACCGAAGCAGATGAGCTGGAAGAGGCCCATGGTGCGCTTGAGGCCGTGGCCCTCGCGGTCGGCGCCGGATTCGGCGACGAGGAGCGCGGGGGACTTGATCCGCAGAGCCCGGGGATCGCGGGCGGTGCCCGGGGTCCGGGTCGCGCCCGGAGCGCGGGACGCGGCGGGGGCCTCGGTGGTGGTGCGGGACGCCGGGGACGCGTGGGGGGTTCCGGGCGTGCGGGTGGTGCGTGGAGCGGGCATGCGGGTGGTGCTCATTTCCGGTGGTGCGGGGTGCGACGGTGGGGTGTCCCCCCGTTCGGGCGGAGCCGAGTGCCCGGGGTAGAGTCGCGTGGCGGCCGCGGAAGGGGTGGCTCCGGACCGCCGGTCAGGATATGGCCTGCGGCGATACCGGTCAGGCCAAGGTCGCGACCAGGACCGCCTTGATGGTGTGCAGCCGGTTCTCCGCCTCGTCGAAAACGACCGAGTGGGGCGACTCGAACACCTCGTCGGTCACTTCGAGCGAGTCGAGACCGTGGGTGGCGTGGATCTCGCGGCCGACCTTGGTGCCGAGGTCGTGGAAGGCCGGCAGACAGTGCAGGAACCTCACGTCCGGATTGCCGGTGGCACGCAGCACGTCCATGGTCACGGCGTACGGGGACAGGGCGCCGATGCGCTCGTCCCACACCTCCTTGGGCTCGCCCATGGACACCCAGACGTCGGTGGCGACGAAGTCGGCGCCCCGGACGCCCTCGCCCACGTCCTCGGTGAGGGTGACGCGGCCGCCGTTGGTCCCGGCGAGTTCGCGGGCCCGCGCGATGATCTCGTCGGCCGGCCAGTAGGCCCGCGGGGCGACGATGCGGACGTCCATGCCGAGGAGCGCACCGGTGACCAGGTAGGAGTTGCCCATGTTGAAACGGGCGTCACCGAGATAGGCGAAGGCGATCCCGTCGAGGGGCTTGGCGCAGTGCTCGGTCATCGTGAGGACGTCCGCGAGCATCTGGGTGGGGTGCCAGTCGTCGGTCAGACCGTTGTAGACGGGCACGCCGGCATACGCGGCCAGCTCCTCGACCGAGGCCTGGCTGTCGCCCCGGTACTCGATCGCGTCGAACATCCGGCCGAGGACGCGCGCGGTGTCCTTCACGGACTCCTTGTGGCCTATCTGCGAGCCGGACGGGTCCAGATACGTCGTCGAGGCGCCCTGGTCCGCGGCGGCGACCTCGAAGGCGCAGCGGGTACGGGTCGAGGTCTTCTCGAAGATCAGCGCGATGTTCCTGCCGCGCAGGTACGGGGTCTCGGTCCCGGACTTCTTGGCCGCCTTCAGCTCGGCGGCCAGCTCGATCAGACCGCGGAACTCCTCTCCGGTGAGGTCCAGCTCCTTGAGGAAGTGGCGGCCGGCGAGGGCGGTCGGGACTGTCGCCATGGGGGCGCTCCTGGGGACTGGGGGACGGAAGAGGTCATACGGGCGGGGTCTTTTGGAATTCTATACGATGCTCAACATTTCTATACGGAGCAGGTGTGGTCGGCACGCCCTTGGCGACCATGACGGCGGAGCCGCTCGGCACGGGCCGGGGCGACCGGCACGCGGCGGAACCGGACCCGGCCGTCCGCAGTCGCGGCGGTGGGCCCGGAGGGCACCGCGGGCGCGTCGGCGGCCCGGAGGCCCGACGCGGGCGGGGTACCGCTCCGGCAGCCGAGCGGCACCGGAGCCTATACGGGTGCCCGTTCGACCGGGCAGCTCATGCAACGGGGGCCGCCCCGGCCGCGGCCGAGCTCACTGCCCGGGATCTCTATGACCTCGATGCCCTGCTTGCGCAGATGCGTGTTGGTGGTCGCGTTCCGCTCGTAGGCGACCACGACACCCGGCTCGACGGCGAGGACGTTGCACCCGTCGTCCCACTGTTCGCGCTCGGCCGCGTGCACGTCCTGCGTGGCGGTCAGGACGCGGATCTCGGTGAGCCCGAGCGCCGCGGCGATCGCACGGTGCATGTGCTCCGGGGGATGGTCGGTGACCTTCAGCTCCTTCTCCCCCACGCCCGGCTCGATGGTGTACGAGCGCAGCATGCCGAGCCCCGCGTACTGGGTGAAGGTGTCGCCGTCCACCATGGTCATCACGGTGTCAAGGTGCATGAAGGCCCGCCGCTTGGGCATGTCGAGCGCCACGATGGTGCGGGCCGAGCCGGCGGCGAACAGCTTGTGCGCGAGCATCTCGACGGCCTGGGGAGTGGTCCGCTCGCTCATACCGATGAGGACCGCGCCGTTGCCGATGACCAGTACGTCACCGCCCTCGATGGTCGACGGGTAGTCCGCCTGGCCCTCCGACCAGAGATGGAAGGACTCGTCCCGGAAGAGCGGGTGATGCCGGTAGATCGCCTCGAAGTGCACGGTCTCGCGCTGCCGGGCCGGCCACCGCATCGCGTTGATGGAGACCCCGTCGTAGATCCAGGCGGAGGTGTCCCGGGTGAAGAGGTGGTTCGGCAGCGGACCGAGCAGGAAGTCGTCGAGGTCCATGACATGGAAGCGCACGGACGTGGGCTCGGGATGGACGTCCAGGAACTCCCGCTTGGTCATGCCGCCGACGAGCGCGGCGGCCAACTCGTCGGCGGGCAGCGTCTCGAAGGAGGCCCGCAGGTGGTCGGTCGCGAGCGGCCCGTACTCCTTCTCGTCGAAGACCCGGTCCAGGACGAGCGATCTGGCGGCCGGGATCTCCAGCGTCTCGGCGAGCAGGTCACCGAAGAGGTGGACGGTGACCCCCCGGTCGCGCAGCACGTCCGCGAACCCGTCGTGCTCCGCACGGGCCCGGCGCACCCACAGCACGTCGTCGAAGAGCAGCGCGTCCTTGTTGCTGGGGGTGAGCCTCTTGAGCTCCAGATCAGGCCTGTGCAGGATGACGCGGCGCAGCCGCCCGGCCTCGGAGTCGACATGGAATCCCATGTCTCCATCCTGACCATCCGGACGCCCGTTCACCCGCGGATCGGGCCGACCCGGGCCACTTGATTTCGTCCTCTTGACGATAACCCGAAGCCCGATTATCGTCTCACTGACGACAATAAGGAACGAAGGGTCGCCGGGACCGCCCGGCGACAAGGGGGTACCCATGGCCGACATCACCCGGCGTCTCGGCTGGCGCCATCTGCGCGGGGCGCCGACCGCCCACGTCCGCCACCACCGGTCGGGCCACCTCGTGCACGACGGCCCCGGGCTCAGCTTCTGGTACCGCTCCCTGACCGCCGTGCTCTCCGAAGTCCCGGTGGACGACCGCGAGTTGGCGATGACCTTCCACGCCCGTACGTCCGACTTCCAGGACGTCGCGGTACAGGCAACCGTCACCTACCGCATCAGCGACCCGGGGGTCGCGGCAGCGCGCCTGGACTTCTCCATCGACCCCGACACGGGCGCCTGGCGCGGCGCGCCCCTCGAACAGCTGGGGACGCTGCTGACCGAGACGGCCCAGCAGCACGCCCTGGACGTACTCGCCCGTACGCCCCTGGCGGCGGCCCTGATGGACGGCGTCGCCTCGGTGCGCGAACGGATCGCGGGCGGCCTGGCCGCCGAACCCCGGCTTCCCTCCACGGGGATCGAGGTCGTGGCCGTACGTGTCGTGGCGCTGCGCCCCGAGCCCGAGGTGGAGCGGGCCCTGCGCACCCCTGCCCGCGAGCAGATCCAGCAGGAGGCCGACCGGGCGACGTACGAACGGCGGGCCGTCGCGGTCGAGCGGGAGCGGGCGATCGCCGAGAACGAGCTCGCCAGTCAGATCGAACTCGCCCGGCGCGAGGAGCAGTTGGTCGACCAGCGTGGCACGAACGCGCGGCGTGAGGCGGAGGAGCACGCGGCGGCGGACGCGGTGCGGGCCGGGGCGGAGGCCGCACGGACGGTCCGCCTGGCGGACGCCGAGGGCACCCGCGTGGTGCGTCTGGCCCAGGCCGAGGCGCAGGCCGCGCGCGAGGTCGGCGAGGCGCGGGCCGTGGCCCAGGCCGCCTGGCTGCGGGTCCACTCGGACGTGGACGTGGCCACGCTGCACGCCCTGACGGGCACGCGGCTCGCCGAGAACCTGCCGCGCATCGACAGCGTCACCGTGTCGCCCGACGTCCTGACCGGCCTGCTCTCGCGGCTCGGCGGGACCCCCGGAGAGCCGGCGTGAGTCTCGCCCCGCGGGTCGTGCTCGTCCATCGCACCACGGAGTACGAGGAGTTGGTGGCCCGGCACGGGACGCACGGGCAGGCGGCGTTCTTCCTCACCTCCCGCGGCCGGGACATCGAGGAGGTCGCGGAGCGCAGCCGCCGGAACCGGCGGGCGCTGGCCGAGGTCGCGTCGGCGGTGCCGCTGACATGGCGTCAGGCCAGGGTCGAGCGCGGCGACCTGGACCGGTTCCTGTTCGGTCCCGAGGACGTCGTGGTCGTGGTGGGACAGGACGGGCTGGTCGCCAATGTCGCCAAGTACCTGTCCGGGCAGCCCGTGATCGGGATCGACACCGATCCCGGGCGCAATCCGGGTGTGCTGGTGCGGCATCGGCCCCGGGACACGGGCGCCCTGCTCGCGTCGGCGCACGGGGGCCCGGCCGACGAGTTGACCATGGTCGAGGCGGTCGCGGACGACACGCAGCGGCTGCTGGCGCTCAACGAGATCTATCTGGGAGCCGCGGGCCATCAGACGGCCCGCTATCGGCTGGGGCTCGACGAGTACGGGGGTGCCGTCGAGCCCCAGGCCTCGTCCGGGGTGCTGGTGGGCACCGGGACGGGGGGCGAGCGGGTGGCTCCGCTCGGTGTGGCAGGGGCGGGGCGGCGCGTTGCCGCTACCCCGCCCCACGGACGAACGGCTGATCTGGTTCGTCCGGGAGGCCTGGCCGTCGCCGGTCACGGGTACGTCGCTGGTGGCCGGTGAGCTCGGGGGGTCCGGGCGGTTGTCGCTCACCGTCGAGTCCGATCGGCTGATCGCGTTCGGGGACGGGATGGAGGGGACGCGGTGGAGTTGGTGTGGGGGCAGACGGTGCGGGTGGGGGTGGCGGGGGTCAGGTTGCGACTGCTGACCTGAGGGTTCTCGCCCCCGCTCGCCCGAAGCGCTCGTCCTCGAACGCCGGACGGGCTGGCTATGTCAGCCCGTCCGGCGCTTGAGGACAAGGCCCTTAAGGCCGGAGCGGGGGTCTGGGGGCGCAGCCCCCAGGACAGGACGGGTCGGGCAGGGGCGGCGGGGGCGAGGGAACGGCTACAGACGTGGGTCCACCGGTTCGGACTCCAGCGCCAGTACACCGAACACAGCCTCATGCACCCGCCACAACGGCTCCCCCTCCGCCAGCCGCTCCAACCCCTCCAGCCCCAGCGCGTACTCCCGGATCGCCAACGACCGCTTGTGGTTGAGGAACCGCCCCCGCAGCAGCGCCAGGTTCTCCGGCCGGGTGTACTCCGGTCCGTAGATGATCCGCAGGTACTCCCGCCCCCGGCACTTGACACCGGGCTGCACCAACCGACCCTGTGCGCCCCGGACGACCGCCTCCACGGGCTTGACGACCATGCCCTCGCCGCCGCGCCCGGTCATCTCCAGCCACCAGTCGACACCGGCCCGCACGGACTCCGCGTCCCCGGTCTCGACGAACAACCGCCGGGTCGTCTGGAGCAGCCCGCTCGCGTCGTGCTCGACGAGCCGGTCGATCAGCGCGAGCTGCTCGTCGTGCGGGAGCGCGGCCAGGCTGCGCCCCTGCGCCGCCAGGATCTGGAAGGGCGCGAGCCGCACCCCTTCCAGGCCGTCCGTCGTCCAACAGTACCGCCGGTAGGCGTCGGTGAACGCCGCCGCGTCGGCGGCCCGTTCCCGCTGCCGGCCCAGCAGGTCCCGCACGTCGACACCCCGTGCCGCCGCCCCTTCGAGCGCGGCCAGCGCCCCCGGGAACACCGCACCGGACGCGGCGCCGACAGCCGCGTACTGCGTCCGCAGCAGTCCGGACGCCTTGAGCGACCACGGCATCAGCTCGGCGTCGAGCAACAGCCAGTCCGTCCCCAGTTCCTCCCACAGACCCGCGGCCGCCGCCGCGTCCCGCAGCCGTCCGAGGATCTCCTCGGTGACCTCGGTGTCGGCGAAGAAGGGCCTGCCGGTACGGGTGTACAGCGACCCGGTGGGCCCGTCTGCCACCC
Organism: Streptomyces sp. RPA4-2; assembly: GCF_012273515.2. Lineage (NCBI taxonomy): Bacteria > Bacillati > Actinomycetota > Actinomycetes > Kitasatosporales > Streptomycetaceae > Streptomyces > Streptomyces sp. RPA4-2. The sequence goes on along the minus strand of NZ_CP050975.2, from coordinate 6,781,032 downwards.
CGAACCGCTCGCGCGCCACCCCGGCGTCCCGGCAGACCAGCGCCACCGCCCGCGAGCCCATGTGCTTCTCCTCGCACACGACCCGGGCGACCCCGTCCTCCCGGTACTGGGTGAAGGCCTCCGCCGGGTGCTCCAGATAGCCCTCCACCCGGGACGTCGCGGTCGGCGCCATCGTCGGCGGGAGGTACGGCAGCAGCCGCGGGTCGACCGCGAAGCGGCTCATGACCTCCAGGGCAGCCGCCGCGTTCTCCTCGCGCACCGCGACCCGCCCGGCGTACCTGGTCTCGACCGCCCGCCGGCCGTGCACGTCCGCGAGGTCGAGGGGACGCCCCTCGTGTCCGCCGGGCGCCTCGGAGGCCAGCGGCTTGGCGGGCTCGTACCAGACCCGCTCGGCGGGTACGTCGACGAGCTCGCGCTCCGGCCAGCGCAACGCGGTGAGCTTGCCGCCGAAGACGGCACCGGTGTCGACGCAGAGGGTGTTGTTCAGCCAGGTCGCCTGCGGCACCGGGGTGTGGCCGTAGACGACCGCCGCACGGCCCCGGTAGTCCTCCGCCCACGGGTACCGCACCGGCAGGCCGAACTCGTCCGTCTCCCCGGTCGTGTCGCCGTACAGCGCGTGCGAACGCACCCGGCCCGAGGTGCGGCCGTGGTACCGCTCGGGCAGACCGGCGTGGCAGACGACGAGCCGTCCGCCGTCCAGGACGTAGTGGCTGACCAGACCGTCGACGAACTCCCTCACCTGTGCCCGGAACTCCTCGCTCTCCCCCGCCAGCTGCGCGACGGTCTCGGCGAGTCCATGGGTGTGCTGGACCTTGCGGCCCTTGAGGTGACGGCCGAGCTTGTTCTCGTGGTTGCCGGGCACGCACAGCGCGTTGCCGGACCCGACCATGGACATCACGCGGCGCAGCACGCCGGGCGTGTCCGGTCCCCGGTCGACGAGGTCGCCGACGAAGACGGCCGTACGGCCCCGCGGGTGCACACCGTCGGCATAGCCCAGCTTGCCGAGCAGGGTCTCCAGTTCCGAGGCGCAGCCGTGGATGTCGCCCACGATGTCGAAGGGACCGGTCAGGTGGGTCAGGTCGTTGAAGCGCCGCTCGGTGCTGATCCCGGCGCCCTCGATCTCCGCCTCGCCGCGCAGCACATGCACCTTCCGGAAGCCCTCGCGCTCCAGGCTCCGCAGGGAGCGCCGGAGTTCGCGGATGTGCCGCTGGATGACACGGCGTGGCATGTCGGCCCGGTCGGTCCGGGACGCGTTGCGTCCGGCGCACACCTCCTCGGGTACGTCGAGGACGATCGCGATGGGCAGCACGTCGTGCTTCCTGGCGATCTCGATCAGCTGACGACGGCTCTCCTGCTGGACGTTCGTCGCGTCCACCACCGTGCGCCGGCCCGCAGCGAGCCGCTTGCCCGCGATGTAGTGGAGGACGTCGAAGGCGTCGCCGCTGGCGCTCTGGTCGTTCTCGTCGTCGGCGACGAGGCCCCGGCAGAAGTCGCTGGAGATGACCTCGGTCGGCTTGAAGTGCCTGCGGGCGAAGGTCGACTTGCCCGATCCGGACGCGCCGATCAGGACGACCAGGGAGAGGTCGGTGACGGGCAGGACCCGCCCCTGGGTGGTGTGTTCGCTGCTCATGCGGCCTTCTCCTCCTTCGTGTCCTGGGTGGTGGTGTTCAGGGAGAACGTGGCCATCTGGGTCGGCGGCCCCACCTCGGGGTCGTCGGGACCAACGGGAGTGAACTCCACCTCGTAGCCGTGCCGTTCGGCCACTCCGCGCGCCCAGCTCCGGAACTCCTCGCGGGTCCACTCGAAGCGGTGGTCGCCGTGCCGGGTGTGTCCGGCCGGGAGGGTCTCCCAGCGGACGTTGTACTCGACGTTCGGGGTGGTCACCAGGACGGTCCTGGGGCGCGCGGAGCCGAACACCGCGTACTCCAGGGCAGGCAGCCGGGGCAGGTCGACGTGTTCGACGACCTCGCTGAGCACGGCGGCGTCGTACCCCTTGAGCCGCTTGTCGGTATAGGCGAGCGAGCCCTGCAGAAGCTGTACGCGTGCGGCCTGCCGCTCTCCCATCCGGTCCAGCTTGAGCCGGCGCGCGGCGATGGTGAGCGCGCGCATCGACACGTCCACCCCGACGATCTCGGTGAACCGCACGTCCTTGAGCAGCGCCTGCACCAACTGCCCCTGCCCGCAGCCGAGGTCGAGGACCCGGCCGGCGCCACGGGCGTGCAGCGCGGCGAGGATCGCGTCCCGCCGCTGCACGGCGAGCGGCACCGGCCTGTCCTCGGTGTCGGTCTCCTCGTCGACCGCGTTGTCGATGTCCTCGACCTCGGTGTCGTCGGTCTCGGCGAGCCGGACGAGCTCCAGCCGCTCCATCGCCTCACGCGTCAGGGACCAGCGTCGGGAGAGGTACCGGCTGGTGATCAGCTTCTGCTCGGGGTGGTCCGCCAGCCAGCCCTCGCCCGCCCGCAGCAGCTTGTCGACCTCGTCGGACGACACCCAGTAGTGCTTGGCGTCGTCGAGCACGGGAAGCAGGACATAGAGGTGCCGCAGTGCCTCGGCGAGCGTCAGCCGGTCCGACTCCAGGACTAGGCGGACGTACCGCGACGCACCCCACTCGGGGAACCGGGTGTCCAGCGCCACGGCCTCGACGCCCACGGTCCAGCCGAGCGGCTCGAACAGCTGGCGCACGAGGTCGGTCCCGCCTCGCGCGGGAAGCGCGGGCACCTCGATCCGCAGGGGCAGCGCACGAGCGGGGAGGTCCGGCTTCGCGGCGCACTGTCCCTTCATCGCGCTGGAGAACACCGCGCTCACCGCCACGGCGAGCAGGGACGAGGCCGCGTACGGGCGGTCGTTGACGTACTGCGCGAGCGCGGCGTCGGGTGCGCCGCCGCGCCCCTTGCCCTTGCCGCGCCGGACCAGCGCCACCGCGTCGACCTCCAGCAACAGCGCGGCCGTGCACCGCTCGGCGGACACCTCGGGGTAGAGGACGTGCGCCGTGCCGTAGGAGGTCGAGAACACCTGCGCCTTGTCGGGGTGCTTGTGCAGCAGGAATCCGAGGTCGGTCGCGGGGCGTTCGGGGTCGCCGGTGGTGCTGATCGTCAGAAACACTGTGGGTCTTCCTCGAAACGTCATCTGAGTCGCGGATTTTCCGTACGGACGTGACCGCGCACTCCGGGAACGCGTGCTCCGAGTGCGTGTGCTCCGGGTGTCCGGTGCCGGTCGACGGTGAACCGCGACAGGGGAAGAGCGGGCCATGCCGTGCCCTCGGCGCGCCTGCCCAACCTACAGCGAACGTCTCGGGCGGAGCCGGGAATTTTCGCTGGTGGCGGCCCACGCCGGACTGCCGGGGACACGGGGTGGCCGACGGTCACGGCACCGCGTGTCCGGATCGCCACGATCGGTTACGGGTGTGACAGCGGTGCCAGGTGGGACGGTTGACGCGACCGGTGCATGATGGATACATGGATCTTCGAGTCTTCACAGAACCGCAGCAAGGGGCGACCTACGAGACGCTGCTCCGCGTCGCCAAGGCCGCCGAAGACCTCCATTACGGTGCCTTCTTCCGCTCCGACCACTACCTGCACATGGGGTCCGTCGACGGGCTCCCCGGTCCCACCGACGCGTGGATCACACTGGCCGGCCTCGCGCGCGAGACGGACCGGATCCGGCTGGGCACCCTTATGACGGCCGGCACCTTCCGCCTCCCCGGCGTCCTCGCCATCCAGGTGGCGCAGGTCGACCAGATGTCGGGCGGACGGGTGGAGTTCGGACTCGGCTCCGGCTGGTACGAGGCCGAGCACGAGGCGTACGGGATTCCGTTCCCCAAGGAGAAGTTCGGCCGGCTGGAGGAACAACTCGCCGTCGTCACAGGCCTGTGGAACACGCCGGTCGGTGAACGGTTCACCTACGAGGGGAAGTTCTACCAGCTCAAGGACTCCCCCGCGTTGCCGAAGCCCGCACAGCCGAAGGTGCCGGTCCTGATCGGCGGTCACGGGGCCAAGCGGACGCCGGCACTGGCGGCGCGGTACGCCGACGAGTTCAACATGCCCTTCGCCTCCATCGAGGACACCGAGCGGCAGTTCCAGCGGGTGCGGGCGGCGGCCGCGGAGGCCGGACGCGACGGGGACGACCTGGTGTACTCCAACGCGCTCGTCGCCTGCGTCGGCAGGACCGACCTGGAGGTGAAGCGTCGGGCGGACGCGATCGGGCGTGACGTGGAGGAGCTGAAGGCGAACGGTCTCGCGGGGTCGCCCGCGGAGGTCGTCGAGAGGATCGCCCAGTTCCAGGGCGTCGGCGCGCAGCGGATGTATCTCCAGATGCTCGACCTCGACGACCTGGATCACCTGGAGCTGATCGCGTCCGCGGTGATGCCGCAGGTGGGTTGAGGGTTTGGGGCGGACGCGTCCGTGTCTGGGGGCTCCGCCCCCAGACCCCCGCTCCGGCCTTGAGGGCCTTGTCCTCAAGCGCCGGACGGGCTGATGGTGCGGGCCGGGGCATGTCTTTCAGCCCGTCCGGTGTTTGAGGACGAGCCCTTCGGGCGATGGCGGGGGTCCAGGGGGCGCAGCCCCTTGGCGGGGTCCGGGGCGGAGCCCCTTGCCGGGGTCCGGGGCGGAGCCCCAGAACGGGACGATGGGGGTCCCCCCTGCTCGAGCGAAGCCGAAAGCTTGGGGGAGGGTAGGGGCGGCGGGGGCGAGAACCTACCCCGTCGCCCACCCCCGCTCCACCACCCCGTGATCCCGGTCGGCCAGCCGCCTCAGCATCTCCAGAACCCGGTCCCGTGACTCGTCCGCCGCGTCGATCGCCTCCATGCACTGCCAGTACGTCCCCTGTTCGTCCGCCGCGCAGGCGACGCCGACTAGGGCGATGCCGACCTCGGCGAGAAGCCCCCCGAGACACAGAAGCGCCTCCCTGGCGTCACCCAACTCGGTGAGCCGGGCGGCGCGCAGATCCGCGATGTCCCGCGGCGCCGCGTCGAGGACACCGCATCCCCGCCCCGCCAGCTCGGTCAGCCCGAGGGCCTCGCCCCGCAGTTCGGGTGGCCCCGAGACGGCCAGGCGACTGCCTATGGCCTGGGCGAGTGCCTGCGCCTGCCACGCCTCCGCCACCACCTCGTCCATGTCCCCGCTCCCGGCCAGGGCACGTCTGCTCACCACGATGAGCCGCACCGCTTCCATGCGCTGCCCCCGTCTGTCCCGACGCGCTGGTCGCACGTCCGCCCGAACTCCCTTGTCCACTACCCAGAGTGAGTTCTCGCGCGACGAAAAGCCAGAGGAAGCCCGAAATCTGTGGACAGAGAATCGAATGTAGACAACTCAACGACTCCGGAGAGTGACAAGGGGGTGGGACGCTCGCCCCGGGAGCCGTCCCCTGGAGGTGTCGCCCCCGCACCGGGCCCCCGCCACGGCCACTCCGCTACGGTCCCTCGGGCGCCGGGAACCTCCGCTCGTTCCGGTCGATCTTCGCGTCGAGCGCCGCCAGCGCGTCGATACCGAGCACTTCGCACAGTTGCAGGAGATAGGCCAGGACGTCCGCCACCTCGTCCGTGACACGGTGCGCGGTGTCCGCGTCGTCCATGACCCGCGCCGACTCCTCGGGGGTCAACCACTGGAAGATCTCGACCAGTTCGGACGCCTCCACGCTCAGCGCGGCGACCAGGTTCTTCGGGGTGTGGTACGGCTGCCAGTTCCGTGCGGCCGCGAACGCGGCCAGCCGGTGCTGCAGCTTCGGCACGTCAAGCCCGCCGGCGCCGGCACCCGTACCGGCCCCTGCCCCGACACCGACGACCGCGCCCGTACCCGCGCCGGCGCCGGCGCCCGTACCCGTACCCGCAGCCGCAGCCGCAGCCGCAGCCGCAGCCGGATTCTCGCTTTCGCTTCCGCTCTCGCTCACGGCGTCAGGTCTACCACCGTGACGCCCTCCACCCCGTCCAGCCCATCGGCCCCGCACACCCGGACGGCATCGCTCACCGCACCCACCAGCCGGATGTGCCCCCGCTCGCACATCCGCGCCGCCAGCCTGACCAGCTCACCGGCCTGCCGGACGTCCAGCCCGCGGTCGAGACCGTCGGCCAGCACGGTCAGCGTCTGCAACGCGGCCGGGACCTCCCCCACCGGGTCGACCTCCAGCACCCCGGGGCCGGTGAGCAGCACCAGGGCCAGCGCCAGATACCTCAACTCACCGTCCCCGAGCAGCCCGAGGTGCGTACGGACGCCGTCGCCGCGGTCGAGGAGCGCGCGGACCGTACCGTCGCCGAGCGGCTCGGCCAGGACGTCCGCGACGGGTCCCGCGCATCCGGCCCGGACCGCCGCGACCAGGTGCGCGTACCGGTGGCCGCACTCCGAGCGGGTCCGCCACAGGACGTCCGCGAGGTTGTCGCAGCCCCGGAGCAGCCGGCCCGCGCCGAGCGGGGTGGCGGCCCGCATCCGCCGCGGGCTCGGGTCGCAGGCGTACACGGAGCGCAGGGCGACGACCATCTGCTCGGCGGCGGCGAGGACTTGGCGCTCCCCCGCCGTCCGGCCCGCGAGGCGCAGCGGCAGCAGGGCGGTGCCGAGGCGGTCGTCGGGGAGCGGGCCCCGGGTGACGGCGGACGAGCCCGCCGTGTGCCAGGCCGCCTGGACCACGGGGCGCCCCGGGTCCCGCAGCGCCGTCTCCAGCAGGGTCAGCCCGCCGGCGGAGAGCCGTTCGCCGACGATGCGCAGTTCGGGCTCGGCCTGTACGGCGACATCGAGCCGTACGGGTCCTTGCGGGCCGTCGACCGTGCAGCCGATACGGAAGCCGCGGCGCCGCTGGGCGTCGGGCCGGGCCCGCTCGGGCACGCAGGCGACCGGGTCCGGGAACACCTCGCCCAGTTCGGCGCCGCCGCCGAGCCGCGCCAGCGCCTCGTACGCGCGCAGGACGGCGGACTTGCCGCTGCCGCTGGGCCCCGCGAAGAGGGTGAACGGTCCGAGCGGGAACCGGGCGCGCCGGTGCGCCGCGAAGGCCGCGAGCCGCAGCTCGGTGACGCCGGGCCGGTCGGGAGGCGGCGCGGCGGGGTCGCCGTACGGTTCGGCCTGGGCGTGGGGCGACTCGACCTGGGCGGGGGACTCGGCCGCCAGAGATGACAGGGTCATATGTGGACGGTAGGACCCCGCCCCCAGGGGAACCGTTACACCCCGATGACCTTCCTACGATCGAGGGAACCGCGCCCTCCGTATCGCCCGGTTCAGACCCCGGGAACGCCCGCGCCCTCCATCAGCCCCCGCACCTCGGTTCCGGGCGGTGTCAGCAGGAACACGTTCCGGTCGACCCGGTGCATTCCGCTCGCGAGCCCGAAGACCACTCCGGTGCTGAAGTCCAGCACCCGCTTGGCGACCTCGGTCTCGGCGCCGGTCAGGTCCAGCAGGACGGGGATGCCGGACATCAGCGTCTCGGCGACGTCGCGGGCGTCCGCGAACACATTGACCCGCAGGACCACGAAGCGGCGCCGCGTCTCGGTCGGGGCCTCGGGCATCGACCGGTGGCTCACCGCCGAGGGCCACGCGTCCCGGCCCCGCAGGGGAACGACCTGGGCGAGCCCTTCCCACTGCTCGTCGGTGACGTCGTGGCCGCTCACTGGCCCACCCCGTCCTGGCTCGCACTCATTGTCTGCACCGGGCAATTCTTACGCATGGTCACCCGTTCGGCCCAACAGCGACACGGTCCGCGACTCCACGGGCCGTCATTTCCGGGGCCTCACACGGCCCTTCGTCCGGCTGTGCAGCGCGCGTAACCCCTCGCGATCAAGGGCCGTGACATCGACGTAACGGGCAATTCGTACGCTCGGCCGCATCGGGTACCGGCGAGAGACGAGAGGGGCCGTCCGTGACGGCACAGGGTCCGCAGGCCGGCACCGCGCGGGTGCGGACCGTCTGCTCGTACTGCGGTGTCGGCTGTGGTCTGGTCCTCGACATCGGCGCGGGTCCCGACGGACGGCGTACGGTCCTGAAGGCGTCCGGCGACAAGGCGCACCCCGCGAACTCGGGCCGGCTGTGCACCAAGGGCGCGACGACGGCCGACATGCTCGCCGCGCCCGGCCGGCTGACCACGGCGCTCCGGCGGGCGGGGCGCGGCGAGGAGGCGAAGCCCGTGTCCGTCGACGCGGCGCTCGCCGAGACCGCCGGGCGGCTGCGCGCGATCATCGACGAGCACGGCCCGGACGCCGTCGCGTTCTACGTCTCCGGGCAGATGAGCCTGGAGGCGCAGTACCTGGCGAACAAACTGGCCAAGGGCTTCGTACGGACGAACCAGATCGAGTCGAACTCCCGGCTGTGCATGGCGAGCGCGGGCGCCGGATACAAACTGTCCCTCGGCGCCGACGGGCCTCCGGGCTCGTACGACGATCTCGACCGCGCCGACGTCTTCCTGGTCATCGGCTCGAACATGGCCGACTGTCATCCCGTCCTGTTCCTGCGGCTCATGGAGCGCGTCAAGGCGGGCGCCCGGCTGATCGTCGTCGATCCGCGGCGTACCGCGACCGCGGCGAAGGCCGATCTGTTCCTGCCGATCCGTCCGGGCACCGACCTCGCGCTGCTCAACGGACTGCTGTACCTGCTGCACGAGGGCGGGCACACGGACGCCGCGTTCATCGCCCGGCACACCGAGGGCTGGGAGGCGATGCCCGCGTTCCTCGCCGGCTATCCGCCCGCCGTGGTCGCCGGGATCACCGGCATCCCCGAGGAGGACATCCGGACGGCGGCGCGGCTGATCGGCGAGGCCGGCGAGTGGACGAGCTGCTGGACGATGGGGCTCAACCAGTCCACGCACGGCACCTGGAACACCAACGCCCTGGTCAACCTGCACCTCGCGACGGGTGCCATCTGCCGTCCGGGCAGCGGGCCGTTCTCCCTCACCGGGCAGCCCAACGCCATGGGCGGGCGCGAGATGGGATACATGGGGCCGGGGCTGCCAGGACAGCGGTCGGTGCTGGTGGACGACGAGCGGGCCTTCGTCGAGGAGTTGTGGGGGCTGCCGGAGGGGACCATCCGCGAGGACGGGGTGGGGCGGGGCACCGTCGAGATGTTCCGGAGGATGGCCGACGGCGACATCAAGGCCTGCTGGATCATCTGCACCAACCCCGTCGCCTCCGTCGCCAACCGCCGCACGGTCGTCGAGGCGCTGGAGGCCGCCGAATTCGTCGTCACCCAGGACGTGTTCGCCGAGACCGAGACCAACGCGTACGCCGATGTCGTCCTGCCCGGCGCGCTGTGGACGGAGACGGAGGGCGTCCTCGTCAACAGCGAGCGCACGCTCACCCTGGCCCGGCCGGCCGTCGACCCGCCCGGCGAGGCGATGGCGGACTGGCGCGTCATCGCGGCGGTCGCGCGCGCGATGGGCTACGAGGAGGGGTTCTCGTACGAGAGCGCCGAGCAGGTCTTCGAGGAGATCAAGCGGGCCTGGAACCCGAGGACCGGGTGGGATCTGCGGGGTGCGTCGTACGAGCGGCTGCGGGGCGGGCCCGTGCAGTGGCCCGTCGCCGAGGCGGACGGGCCGCGGCGCAACCCGATCCGCTACCGGCAGGGCGCGGAACTGTCGTTCCCCACCGCGAGCGGGCGGGCGGTGTTCCACGCACGGCCGCATCTGCCGCCCGCCGAGATGCCCGACGACGACTTCCCGTTCGTTCTCAACACCGGGCGGCTGCCGCACCAGTGGCACACGCTGACCAAGACCGGGAGGGTGGCGAAGCTCAACAAGCTGAATCCCGGCCCGTTCGTGGAACTGCACCCGCGGGACGCGGAGTCCCTCGGGATCGGGGAGGGAGACTCGGTGGAGGTCGCCTCCCGGCGAGGACGGGCGGTGCTCCCCGCGGTGGTGACGGACCGGGTGCTGCCGGGGTGCGTGTTCGCGCCCTTCCACTGGAACGACCTGTTCGGGGAGTACCTGAGCATCAACGCGGTGACCGGTGACGCGGTGGATCCGGTGTCGTTCCAGCCGGAGTTCAAGGTGTGCGCGGTGTCGCTGACGCGGACGCGTGGCGCGGCCGCCGTGGAGCGGAGGGATCCCGTCGAGGAAGGGGGCGCCGTCGCCCACACGGGCCCCGCGGTCGCGCACGCGAGCCCCGCCGCCCCTCCCCCCGGCGCACAACCCCCACGCGTCTCTCCACGTGACTTCGGTCTGGAGCCCGCGCCACCGCCCGTCCTGTCCTCCTCCGAACGTCAGTACCTCACCGGCTTCCTGGCCGGGCTCGGCTCCGGCCTGCCCGGCGTACCCGTCCTCCCGCCGGACGCTCCCCTCACCCCCGACCACGCGCTCTGGGTCAACGGCGCGCTCGCCGGCATGTACTCCCGCTCCGCACCCCCGGCCGTCCCCACACCGGCACCGGTATCGGCAACGGCTCCCACACCGGCTACGACATCGGTATCGACCTCGGCGGCCCGCGAGGTCGTGGTGCTGTGGGCCTCGCAGACCGGGAACGCTGAGGAGTGCGCGGCGTCCGCCGCCGAGCGGCTCGGCGCGCAGGGCCACCGGACACGGCTGGTCGGGATGGACGAGGCGGACGTCGGCTCGCTCACCCGCGGCGCCGATCTGCTCTTCGTCACCAGCACGTTCGGGGACGGCGACGCGCCCGACAACGGGTCCGGCCTGTGGGACACACTGTCCGGGAAGCGGGCCCCGCGCCTGGACGGGGTGCGCTACGCCGTGCTGGCGCTCGGCGACTCCTCGTACGACGACTTCTGCGGGCACGGCCGTCGACTCGACGCGCGACTGGACGAGTTGGGCGCCGTACGGCTCGCTCCCCGTACGGACTGCGAACCGGAGTACGAGCCGTCCGCGGACGGCTGGCTGGAGCGGATCCTCACCGCGCTCGGCACGGGAGCGGAGTCGGGCCTCGGCACGGGAGCGGAGCCGCACCTCGGCACGGGAGCGGAGTCGGGCCTCGGCACGGGAGCGGAGCCGCACCTCGGCACGGGAACGGAGCCCGGCCCCGGCGCGGGAGCCGTGCCCGCGTTCGACGCAGGGACCGTGCCCGTACCCGTGCCCGTACCCGTGCCCGTGCCCGGCGAGGACGCGGAGCCGCCGAAGGCGTCCCGGGCGACCCGCTCGGGGCCGGCCGCCGGCACCGCCCTCCTCACCGGCAACCGTCTGCTCAGCCTGCCCGGCGCCGCCAAGGAAGTCCGCCGGTTCACCTTCGACACCCGGGAGAGCGAAAGCCCGCTGACGTACGAGGCGGGGGACGCTCTCGGCGTACGACCCGTCAACTCGCGCCGCCTCGTCGCCGAGTGGCTGGAGGTCACCGGAGCACCCGGGCCAACCCCGGTCGAGATCACGGGCGTCGGGGAGTTGCCCTTCGAGGAAGCGCTCCTGCGTCATCTGGACATCACACGGATCACCTCGGACCTGCTGCGCTTCGTCGGCGAACGAACCAGGGACGGGCGGGAGTTGAGGAAGCTCCTACGGCCGGACAACAAGGGCGAGCTGGCGCGGTGGTCGTGGGGCCGGCAGTCCGTGGACGTGGTGTCCGCTCATCCGGTGCGCGCCTCGGCACGCGAGTGGGCAGGGGTATTCAGCCGGCTGCGGCCCCGGCTGTACTCGATCTCGTCCACTCCGCTCGTCGATCCGCACCTGGTCGCCCTGACCGTCTCCGTCGTGCGCTACGAGAATCCGGGCGGCCGGCCGCGCGGCGGGGTGTGCTCGTCCTTCCTGGCCGATGCCGGGCCGGGGGCGCGGGTGCCGGTCTTCGTCCAGCGGTCGCCGCACTTCAGGCCCCCGGCGGACGCGACGACCCCGATGGTGATGGTGGGACCCGGCACCGGAATCGCGCCGTTCATAGGCTTCCTCGAGGAGCGACGGGCGCTCGGGCACCGTGCACCGAACTGGCTCTTCTTCGGCGAGCAGCACCGCGCCACCGACTTCTCCTACGAGCGTGAACTGACCGCGCTGCTCGACGACGGCACTCTCAGCCGCCTCGACACGGCGTTCTCGCGTGACCAGCGCACCAAGGTCTATGTGCAGGACCGGATGCGCGAACACGGGCCCGAACTCTGGCACTGGCTCCAGGGCGGCGCCCGCTTCTACGTGTGCGGAGACGCCTCGCGGATGGCCAAGGACGTCGACCGGGCGCTGCGGGACATCGCGGTCGCGCACGGCGGCCTGGGCGAGGCGGAGGCCGCCGCCCACGTCAGACAGCTCGCGGCGGACAAACGGTATGTACGGGACGTGTACTGACGAGGCGGACTCGTCGCGGCATGCGGGCATGAGGGATACGGGTCATCACGCACGAATAGGCGCAGATGGTGAGAACAAGGCGAACACCTCAAATACATTGAACGCGGCAAGCCGGACCAAGAGGCTGGTGCGGGCAATACATCCGCGATGCGCGGGAGACACGGGCCGTGGCGTCCACCCCGCACGGCGTGCGGCACACATAATTGCCGAAAACCGACCATCCGGACCGCAATCGAGGCGCACCCATGAGCCTGAGCATCCGTAACCAGCTCCCCGGCACCGTCACCTCCGTCACCTCCGGCGAGGTGATGGCGACGGTCAGGCTCCGTCTCGACGGCGGCCAGGACCTGACCGCGGCCATCACCACGGAGGCCGTCGAGGACCTGGGCCTCGCCAAGGGCTCCGTGGTCCGCGCCCTGGTCAAGTCGACGGAGGTGTCCCTGGCCACCGGCCCGGTCGAGGGGGTGAGCATCCGCAACCAGCTCCCCGGCACGGTCACCGACGTCGCCACCGGCGGCGCGATGGCCCGCGTCAAGCTCGCGGTCGCGGGGGCCGAACTGACCTCCGCGATCACCAGGGACGCCGCCACCGAACTGGGCCTCGCAGCAGGCTCCGCGGTCGTGGCGCTCATCAAGTCCACCGAGGTCTCCCTCTCCAACGCATGAGCCGCCGACGCGCTTCTTACCGCCCTCACACCGGACTCTTCACGTCCGCCGTCACGCCCCTCAACTGCGGGAATTACCGTCCAAACCTGTGTACTTGGCAGACATGAGGCCGTCGACCATCCGCCTACGGGCCCGTACCGAGGCGCCTTCGGAAGAGGCGCCCGCGCAGTGGCACCGCGTGCTGACCCTGCTCGCCGACATCAGCCTCTTCATCGGCGCCCGCCCGATGTGGACGGCGGCGGCGAGCCATCGGCTCCCCGTCGCGGCGGTCATCTCCGTCTGCTACGCCTCGATCCTGGTGACCGGCGTGCTGACCCTGGTCGCCCGCCGCTCCCGCACGCTGGCCCGCCTCGACCTCGTCGTCCTGGTGACGGCGGTGACGCTCGCCGTGTGCGGGTACGCCATGTACCACGGGGGCGGTGACGAATCGGCCCTCACCGCGCAGGCCGCGCGTGAGTTCGTCGCCGGTCATCATGTCTACGGGCAGCCGTGGCCGTGGCTCTTCTCCCAGCACGGCGTCGCCCTCACCCCGACGATGACCGGCGGCTACGACTTCACGTACGGCTATCCGCCGCTGCCCCTGCTGCTCACCGCGCCCCTGCTGTGGGTCGGCCAAGGGGCGGCTCCGGCGGTCCTGGTCAGTACGGTGGCCCTGATCGCGGCCACGATCGTGATGTGGCGCATGCTGCCCGTGCAGTGGCGCTCGGCGGCCACGCTGGTCTGTCTCGGTCTCGGTCTGCTGCCGGCGTACGCCCGGCTCGGCTACCCGGCGATCGTCGCCTGTGCCTTCCTCGTCCCGGTGGTGGTGGGCTGGCCCCGCATGGGGTACGGCGGCCGGGGCGACTGGGCGCGGGCGGTGTGCCTGGGCGCGGCCTGCGCCTCCCAGCAGTTGCCGTGGTTCCTCACACCGTTCCTGCTGGCCGGCGTCCACGCCCTGCGCCGAGCCGATCTCGGCCCGCGTGGTGCCGCGATGGCCGTGGGCAGGATCGTCGGCGTGGCCGCCACGACCTGGCTGCTGATCAACGCGTACTTCATCGTGAGCGAGCCGCGTACCTGGTTCGAGGGGATCGTGCTGCCCCTCACCCAGAAGGCGAACATCCACGGCCAGGGCCTGGTCGGCGTCTCGCTCTACTTCACGGACGGCAGCGGCCGGCTGGCCTGGTACTCGCACGCGAGTCTGCTCCTGGCCGCGGGTCTGCTGGGGCTCTTCGTGCTCTTCGTACGACGGCTCGGGCCCGCGGCGACGGTGCTGCCCTGGTGCGCGTTCTACGTGGCGACGCGCTCCCAGGACGGCTACTACCTGATGATGACGCCGCTGTGGCTGGCCGCCGCCGTCACCGCGCCCCCACAGGCCTTCGCCGCCGCCTGGCAGCCCCGGCCGGCCCTGCTGCGCGGCCCGCGCCGGCAGGGGGCGCGCATCGCCGCGGCCGTGCTCCTGCTGGCCCCCGCCCTGGTCGCGACGACCCTGGCCGTGACGGGCTCGCCGCCCCTGCGGATGGAGCTCGTCGGGGCGCGCCGGGCCACGAAGGCCGTGACGGCGCTCACCGTGCGCGTCACCAACCTCGGCGACACGGCCCTCAGTCCGCACTTCACCCTCACCACCGGCCAGGGCATGGGCCGCTACTGGTCCATCGCCTCCGGCCCTGCCACCCTCGGCCGGCACACCTCGGCCCGCTACGAGATCCTGCCGCCCGACGGCAAGTTCACCCTCCCCGGCACCGGAGTACGCATCCGCCTGCGGGCGGTCTCCGCCTCACCCATGACGCTGTCCAGCACGGACATCCGGCTGACACCCACGAGCAGCCGTTAGCCCCGCGACAGGTTCCGTCCGACCGTACGAGCCTCCACGAGAACGAGAACCGTCCCCTCCTTCCCACGCGTCCCGCCCTATGGTGCGATCAGTCACCCAAGGCCTGCGATCTGTCACCTGGGACCGGGGAGGAAACCGTGCAGCAGCCCAAGGCGGCGCTAGCGGAGCGCATCGCCGAGCGGAGGACGGGAGGCGACGACCCCCGTGCGCTGGTCGGCGAGATGCGGCGCTCGGTCCTTCTCGTGCCGGTGGCCGACGGAGGTCTCTGGTCGGTGCGTTCGGGCGGAGTGCGGTGGATCTGCGGGTTCACCGACGAGATCGCGCTGGCCAGGTTCGCCCTGCGTCACGCGTCCGGCGACCAGCCCATGGACTACGCGGCGTTGCTGGGCGCGCGCATCGTCGACGAGATCGTGCCCGCGCTCGGCGAACCCGCCGGTCTCGCCGTCGACATCGCCACCGAGGACGGGTCGATGTTCTTCCCGCCGGTCGTCGGCATCGTGCCGGACGCGGTGGCCGTCGACGCGGGCGCGGGTGCGGATACGAGGGGGGCACGGGCATGAGCGGCGACGAAGCGGATCTGCATCTCGACAAGGCGTCGGTCGCCAAGTTCACCCAGGGCATGGGGGCGACGATCGACCAGCTCGGTGAACTCGGCGGCCCCACCGGCGCGGTGATGGGAAAGGGCTTCTCGGGGCTGGCCATGACCGGGATGGAGGCGGGGCACCACGGGCTCTCGGTCGACTTCGAGGACTTCTGCGAGCGCTGGGAATGGGGTGTGCGCGCCCTGGTGCGGGACGCGAGCGCGATCGCGAACCGTCTGGGCCTCGCGGCGGGCACCGTGTGGGAGGAGGACCAGTACGTCGGGGACTCCCTCAAGGTGGGCGCCAACTCCCTGTTCGGCGGGAACCCGCACGCGAGCGAGGAGGACATCGCCAAGCAGGACTGGGGGGACATCTTCACCCCGGACTACCTGAACCCGGACTGGAGCCCCGAGTCGTTCGACAAGGCCGGTCACGACATGGAGCAGACCTGGAAGGACACCGGCCGCACCGTTCTCACCGAGGGCCAGGGCGGCCGGCAGTCGGAGGTGCTCAACCACGCGCTGGGCATCTCCGACGACCAGTGGAACCAGGCGCTGGACGACACCTTCGGGCCTTCGCCGGACGAACGCGCCCAGCAGGAACAGCCGCCGCAGGGTGAGTCCGGGGGGAACTGATCGTGGGTATAGGCGACTTCATCAGTGACCTCACGCCCGACTCGGTCGAGAACGCGGTCGAGGACGGCGTCGAGTGGGCGGGAAACCGGGTCGAGGACGCGGGCAACTGGACCGCCGACCGCCTGGACGACGTCGGCTGGGAGTCCGGCGCGGACTGGGTGCGTGAACAGTCCCGTTCGGTCGCCAACCGGATGGGCGCCGAGGTCGACGAGATGGACCTCGGGCAGACCGAGGACAAGACCAAGCTGATCTACGGCAGTCCGGGAAAGATCAACTCCACCGCCGCGGAGCTCCGCGCCTTCGAGTCGTCCTTCGACGACACCGGCGACGGCCTCAGGGGCCTCGACTCGTCCCGGCTCAAGGGCGAAACGGCCGACGCGCTGCGCACCGCGGTCGGCACCCAGCCGCACAGGTGGTACTCCGCCGGCGAAGCCTGTGTGAAGGCGATCGGCGCGCTCGAGGCGTTCGCCGACACGGTCACCTGGGCGCAGGGACAGGCGCAGACGGCGATCGACAAGTGGAAGGAGGGCGTCAAGGCTTCCGAGGGCGCCGCCGACGCCCACCGCAAGAAGGTCGACGACTACAACAGCGCCGTCGACCGCTACAACGCGCAGCCCGCGGACAAGCGCGATCCGGCCTCGCTCCCGCCCAAGCCCGCGGCGACGTTCGACGACCCCGGTCAGAAGCTGATGAAGGACGCTCAGGACCTCCTCGCCGAGGCCCGCAAACAGCGGAACTCGGCGGCGGAGACCGCGCGCACGGCGGTCCGCGCCGCCCGCGACATGGCCCCGGAGAAGCCGTCCTACGCCGAGCAGGCGCGCGACGGGCTCCAGGAGCTGCAGATCATGAGCGACCACGTCGGCGGCGGCCTCATCAAGGGCACGGCGGGGCTGCTCAACTTCGTCCGCAGTGTCGACCCGATGGACCCGTACAACCTCACGCACCCGGCCGAGTACGCCACGTCCCTGAACAGCCTCGCCGCCGGACTGGTCGTCGCCGCCAACGACCCGGCCGGCACCGGCCTCCAGATGGTCAAGGACTTCATGAAGGACCCGGCCGAGGGCTTCGGCCGGCTCATACCCGACCTGGTGCTGACCGTGGCCACCGACGGCGGCGGAGCCGCGGTGAAGGGCGCGCGCGCCGCCGAGGACGCCGCCGAGGCCGCGCGGCTGCGCAGGCTGGTCGACGACGCCCCGGACGGGACCCACCACCGGCCGGACGGCGAGCGCCTCACCGACGGCACCGACCCGGTGGACCTCGCCTCGGGCCGGATGTTCCTGCCCCAGACCGACCTCGAGATACCCGGCATCCTGCCGCTGGTCTTCACGCGCCGCACCGAGTCCGGCTGCGCGACCGGCCGCTTCCTGGGGGCCGCCTGGTCGTCCACCGTCGACGAGCGTCTCGAGGTCGACGCGATCGGTGTCGTCCATGTCACCGCCGACGGACTCCTCGTCCCGTACCCGCATCCGGTCCCCGGCCTGCCCACCCGGCCGCACTCGGGCCGGTTCCGCACGCTCCTCTCCCGGGACGCCGGCGGCGACTACACACTCACCGAACCCGACGCGGGTCCGACCCGCCACTTCACGGCCCCGGCCGGCGGCGATCCGGGCGGCGACGGCACGGCCTGGCTGTCCGGCATCACCGAACGGGGCGGCCACACCGTCACGGTCGACCGCGCCGAGGACGGTCTGCCGCTGGCCCTCGTCCACTCGGCGGGCCACCAGCTGCGGCTGTCGGCCGTCGACGGGCGGGTCACCGCCCTGTCCGTGCCCGGCGCGGGCGAGAACGGTGCGGACCTGCCGGTGGTGGGCTACGGCTACGAGGACGGCAACCTCACCA
Source organism: Streptomyces sp. RPA4-2 (assembly GCF_012273515.2). NCBI lineage: Bacteria > Bacillati > Actinomycetota > Actinomycetes > Kitasatosporales > Streptomycetaceae > Streptomyces > Streptomyces sp. RPA4-2. The sequence continues at coordinate 6,763,328 of NZ_CP050975.2, read as the reverse complement.
CCGTCACCCTGCCTTCCGGCGCCGTCACCACGTTCCTCTACGACGACCGCCGCCGCGTCATCGCCTGGATCGACTCCAACGGGCACCGCTACGACTACGTCTACGACGACCACGACCGCGTCATCGCCGAGGGCGGTGCGGCGGGGCACGTCCAGATCACCCTGGCCTACACCGGACCGGACGCCGGGACCGGACACCGGACGACCGTTCTGACCACCGCCGACGGCCGGGCCACCCGGCACCTGATCGGCCCCGGCTGCCGTGTCCTGGCCACCACCGACGCGCTCGGCCGCACGACCCGCTTCCGCTACGGCTCGGGCGGCGAACTGCTGTCCCGTACCGACCCGTTGGGCGCCACCACCGCCTTCACGTACGACGAGGACGGTCGTCCGCTCACGGTCACCGGACCGGACGGCGGCGAACTACGCCTCGTACGCGGCCCGTTCGGGCTGCCGGTGGAGACCGTCGGCCCGGACGGCTCCCGCAGGACGTACGCCTACGACGAACTCGGCAACCGCACGTCGCTCATCGATCCGGCCGGACACACCACCCGCATGTCCTACGACGACGCCGGACGGCTCACCGCGGTGACCGACACCCTCGGGAACACGACGCGCGTCAGGTGCGACGCGGCGGGACGGACCATAGCGGTGACCGATCCGTCCGGCGCCACCACCCGCACCGAGCGGGACGGGCTCGGCCGCCCGGTCCGTACGACCGACCGAACGGGCGGCGTCACCCGCCTGGAGTGGAACGCGGACGGCCGACTCGCCCGCCGCACCGGCCCGGACGGTGCGAACGAGTCATGGACCTACGACGGCGAGGGCAACTGCACGGCCCACACCGACGCCGTCGGAGCCGTCACGCGCTACGAATACACCCACTTCGACCTTCCGCTCGCCACCACCCGTCCCGACGGCGGCCGTTACGAGTTCGAGCACGACGCCGACCTCCGCCTCACCCGGGTCACCGGCCCGCGGGGCCCGAGCTGGACGTACGCGTACGACGCGGTCGGCAACATCGTCTCCGAGACCGACTTCGACGGGCGCACCCTGACCTACCGGGTGGACGCCGCCGACCGTCTCGCCGCCAGGACCGACGTCCTCGGCGGCACCATCTCCTTCGAGCGCGACTCACTCGGCCAGGTGCTCGGCAAGACCGTCGACGGCCGGGTGACGACCTACGCGTACGACCGGGCGGGCCGCCTCCTGGAGGCGGTAGGACCCGACAGCGAACTGCGCTACCAGTACGACCGCGACGGGCGCGTCAAGACGGAACTGGTGGACGGCCGCCCGATGCTCTACTCCTACGACGCCCAGGGCCGGCGCGTCCGTCGGACCACCCCCACCGGCCATGTCACGTCCTACGCCTACGACTCCGACGGCCTCCCCGCCCGACTGGACACGGGTGGACAGCACATCACCTTCACTCACGACGCCGCGGGCCGCGAACTGGCCCGTGCCTTCGGGGACGCGCTCACCGTGACGTCGGCCTGGGACGAGGCCGGCCGGCTCGCCACGCAGCACTTCACCGCCGGAGCCCGCGCCGTCAACAGCCGTGCCTACGCCTACCACGCCGACGGACACCTGCTCTCCGTCGCCGACCGGCTTTCCGGGACCCGTACGTTCGACATGGATCCGATGGGCAGGGTGACCGCCGTCCACGCCCCGGCCTGGACGGAGCGGTACGCGTACGACGACACGGGCAACCAGACGTCCGCCTCCTGGCCCGACAGCCACCCCGGCAGCGAGTCGGCCGGCCCCCGCGCGTACGACGGGACCCGTGTCACCCGCGCCGGAGACGTCCGCTTCGAGTACGACGCCCTCGGCCGCGTCACCCTGCGCCAGAAGACCCGGCTGTCCCGCAAGCCCGACACCTGGCGCTACGAGTGGGACACGGAGAACCGGCTCACCTCCGTCACCACCCCCGACGGGACCCGCTGGAGGTACCGCTACGACCCGCTGGGCCGTCGTACGGCGAAGCAGCGCCTGGCGGCGGACGGCGCGGGCGTGGACGAGGAGACCCGCTTCACCTGGGACGGCCTGACCCTGTGCGAACAGACCAGTCACGGAATGGACCAGCCGAACCCGGTGGCCCTCACCTGGGACCACCGCGGCCATATACCCCTGGCGCAGACCGAGCGCATCCTCACCGCCGATGACCGGCAGAGCGAGATCGACCGCCGCTTCTTCGCCATCGCCACGGACCTCGTCGGCACCCCCACCGAACTGATCGACGAGTCCGGCGGCATCGCGTGGCGCTCCCGGTCCGCACTGTGGGGCGCCACCGCATGGGCCCGCGACGGCATCACGTACACCCCTCTCCGCTTTCCCGGCCAGTACTACGACTCCGAGACCGGCCTCCACTACAACTTCTTCCGGCACTACGACCCGGAGACCGGGCGCTACACCTCCCCGGACCCCCTCGGCCTCGCTCCCGCGCCGAACCCCGTCAGCTACGTGGACAACCCGCTCACGGGGTGCGACCCGCTGGGCCTGATGCCCAACTACACGAAGGAGGAGAGGGCCAAGAAGCGACTCGACAAGATCGTGGACGGGGTCATCGACAGGGCTCAAAACGGCGAGGTCAGGAAGCACGTCGACTACCACGGGGACACGATGCACGGTATGAGCGACGAACGGGTTCTGGAGATCCTGAAGAACCCGGACGCGGTGTACCAGTCGACGGGCACGGCCGGAAGGCTCACGTTCCGGCAGGGCGAGGACATCGTCGTGACCGAGGGGCCCGGCAGCACCCAGGGTCAGGCTGTCACGGCGTACGGTCCGTCAGGTGTCAAGGGCGACTCCGGAGCGCAGGCACTGGGCGGCAGGCCCACCGACCCCGGTCCACCGGTGACGCACGAGGACATCGTGGAGGGCAGAATTCCCGGTAAGGGCGGCAACCTGGCCCCCGCGGTGCGGATCAGATGAGGCAAGGATGACCATGAAACTGTCGTTCGACGGCGGCTGGCACGCCATGGTGACGGACGATCCGCTGCACATCACCCCCCGCTTCGACGGCGACTCCGTACGCGTCGTGCGCTACGCGGATGCGAAGGAACGTGAGCGGTTCGTCCTGGATACCTTCGGCAGCCAGCACCGCCTGTGGGACGCGCCCGATGTCTTCCGCTTCGACCCGGCCGGCCGCCAACTCGTCGCTGTCGAGCTCCAGTTGCCGGAGGAGTCCACCTCGGCCGAGGACGCGGCCCGCCTCCCGCTCACCCTGGCGGTGCGCCCGGGCGGACTGCGCGCGGTCGAGGCCAAGGACTTCCGGCACGAGATGTGCGCGCTCCTGTGCCGCGCCCCCGGAGACGCCGTGCTGACTTCTCTGCGCGACCCCGCCGTCCTCGACGCTCCGTTGGAGGCCTGCATCGGCATCGCCCCGGACGTGGCACTCCTCGTCCAGCACGGCACCGTCGTCGGCTGGAGCCTCACGGACCCCGCCCGCTACCTGACCACGGCGTACACCGACCCCGACCCCACCCCACCGACCGACACCACCCGCCGCCTGCTCACCGACTGCCTGGACCTGATCACCCAGCCGCTGATCTACGACCTGGAAGACGGCGACCCGACCGCCCTGGCCCGCCTCCGGGCGACCGACGAGGCCCTGCGCGCCCAGCGCGAGGACCGGCGCCGCGCCGACGTCCTGCTCTCGCTCATCGGCAACCTGATGGAGGGCTACGGGAACCGGTGACCTTGGAACCGTGGCGGTGCTCCCAGCGGTTGTCGGCGGCCGGGACGCGGTGGAGATCGGCGAGGAGAACGCGATCGCCGTCAGTCCCGCTCGGCGCGGCGGAAACGCTGACGGGGATGGTCGTGACGCTCGTTCGACGCTCTGGGCGTCCGCCAGGCCACTCCATGTGACGGGCACCCGCGCCGGCCTGCGACGGTGCGACGCCCGGCCTCGGTGACGTGATCTCGATGACGCATCATGTGGAGTGCGTCGCCATCCTGGGGCCGGTCAAGTCCGGCTCCCTGTCCGCTTGTTCGAGAGGTTCCGAGTCCGGCCGGGGCGCTCGATCCGTCCCGCGGTTCACGCGTAGAGCCCTTCACAGGCTTCCACTACGCGTCCCACCCGCGGCTCCGCGCGGCTCTGGGCGGACGGGGAGCGCTCAGCCGCAACCTCGTCAGGAGCGGCGGTCGTCCGCACGTCCGCGTTCCCGCACGACGCCGCCCGTCGTTTGCGTGGTCACAGCGCTGCGGGTGACGCGAGGCGGTTCTCGATGCCGCCCGCAGTCCGTGTCCGTTCACTCCTGCCGTCTTACGACGCCCCAAAGAACCGCCCCTTGTTCCTGCGCGTCCCCCTCTGCGGTCCCATCAGCAACCAGGGCCGGAGGACACCGTGCGGCAGCCGAATGGGGCGCTCGCCGAGCGGCGAAGAAGAGGACGTGGTGGAGGGCGGGATTCCGGCCAAGAACGGCTACATGCCTCCCGCAGAGAAGGTCAGATGACGTGGCATCCACCATGAGAATCACCATCGACGACGACCGGACCGCGACGGTGACGGGCGCTCCCCTGCGCCTCGCCCCGCGCTTCGACTTCAGGGACTTCCATGTGCGCGTCGCGCAGTACGCGAACGTCGAGGAACGCGGCGGGTTCCTTCTCGACACCTTCGGCAGCGGGCCCTGGCTGTGGAACACGCCTGACGAGGTGAGACGCCGGGATCCGGCCGCCCTGGCCAGGCTCCGGCGGCTCGACCACAGCCTGCGGAGTCAGCACGAGGACCGCCACAGAGCCGACGCCCTGCTCTCGCTCATCGGCGAACTGGTCGAGGACTACGGGAACGGGTGACGGACGGCTGCGCACGCGGCCTCGGCCGGTGCCCGGGTGACCTTCGGACCAGGGACCGAACCGGGATCACGACCGTCTCAGAGTTCGTCCTTGACGGGTTCGAGGATCGCGACGCACTCCACATGATGCGTCATCGGGAAAAGATCGAACGCCCGCAGCGTCCGCACCTTGTACCCACCGTCACGGAAGTACGCCAGGTCACGAGCCAGCGCCGCCGGGTCGCAGGCCACGTACGCGATCTTTCGTGCGCCCATCGACGACAGGAGTTCGACCGTCTTCTTGCCGGCGCCGGCGCGGGGCGGGTCGAGGACGATGAGGTCGACCTCGGTGATGCCGGTGCGCGGGAGGACCGCCTCGACCTTGCCCTGTTCGATGCGGACGCGCTCGAAGGCGGCGAGGTTGTGGCGGGCGTCCTCGACCGCGCGCTTGCCGGACTCGATGCCGAGGACCGCGCCCTTGTCGCCGAGGCGGTCGGCGAGGGCTCCGGCGAAGAGGCCGACGCCGCAGTACAGGTCGAGGGCCATGTCGCCCTTGCGCGGCAGCAGGCCCTGCATGACGGCCTTGACGAGGGTGTCGGCGGCCATCGGGTGGACCTGCCAGAAGCCGCCGCTGCCGACGCGGTAGGTACGGCCGTCGGCCCGCTCGCGGACGAAGGCGCGGCCGTGGACGCGGTGGATGCCGCCGTCCTGTTCGGCGACCCGCATCACGGAGACCGGCTTGTCGAGCTCGACGAGCGGAAGGCGGGCGCCGGGCTGCGGCTCCAGGATGACCATGCGGTCCTGGGATCCCGTCGCGGCGATCGCGTCGACGGACACCATGCCGGCCCAGTCGCGCTCCTCGATGCCCAGTTCGCTGACGCCCGGCGCCGCGATCATGCAGTGTTCGACCGGCTCGACCTCGTGCGAGCGGTGGCGGCGCAGTCCGGCGTTGCCGTCGGCGTCGACGGCGTACTGGACACGGGTGCGCCAGGCCGGGACCTCACCGGCGGGCAGCTTGTCGCCCTCGGCGGGCATCACGGTGCCGTCCCAGCCGGCCTCCTCGGGGGTGAGCCCCGCGAGACGCTGCAACTGCTCGGCGACGACCTCGCCCTTGAGGCGGCGCTGCGCGCCCGGCTTGGCGTGCTGCCAGTCGCAGCCTCCGCAGCGGCCGGGGCCGGCGTACGGGCAGGGGGCCTCGACGCGGTCCTTCGAGGGGTCCAGGATCTCGACGGCGTCGGCGCGCAGGAAACGCGCGCCCTCCTCGCCCTCCGTCACGCGGGCGACGACACGCTCACCGGGCAGGGCGTGCCGGACGAAGAGGACCTGGCCCTCGGTCGTACGGGCGATGCAGTGCCCGCCGTGCGCGACGGGACCGATCTCCACCTCGTACTCGTCCCCCACCAGCGACTTCTTCGGTTCTGCCTGCATGGCGGGGTGACTCCAGGTGCGAAAGGGGGGTGATGCGGGGGACAGGAACGGGGGTCTCGGCCACCCCCGCGGACGGGAACGGCCGGACAACAGCCCACCAGTCTACGTGGACCGTGCCCGGCCGTTCGACACGAGTGCGTCAGCCCTTGGGAGCGCTGGACTCCTTCGGCCGCTCCTCCGCCGGACCCCGGCGCACCGCGCCCGGCGCGTTCCAGTCCTGGCGCCTGCGGGCCCGCTGCTTCGCGGCCTCGGAGGACTCCAGCTGATAGGGCACGGAGGTCACCATCACACCGGGCGTGAACAGCAGCCGGCCCTTGAGGCGCAGCGCGCTCTGGTTGTGCAGCAGGTGCTCGTACCAGTGGCCGACCACGTACTCGGGGATGATGACGGAGACCACGTCGCGCGGCGATTCCCTGCGCAGACCCTTCACGTACTCGATGACCGGGCGGGTGATCTCGCGGTACGGGGAGTCGAGGACCTTCAGCGGTACGGTGATGCCGCGCCGCTCCCACTCCTCGCGCAGCGCCTTCGTCTCGGCCGGGTCGACGTTGACGCTGAGCGCTTCGAGGGTGTCGGAGCGCATCAGCTTGGCGTAGGCGAGGGCCCGCAGGGTCGGGCGGTGGATCTTGGAGATCAGGACGACGGAGTGGACGCGGGAGGGGCGCACGCTGTCGTCGGAGGGGCCCTCGGGGGCGGCGATCTCCTCGGCGACCCGGTCGTAGTGCTTACGGATCGCGCTCATCGTCGCGTAGAAGATCATCATGCCGAGCAGGGCGACCCAGGCGCCGTGCGTGAACTTGGTGACCAGGACGACGACGAGCACCAGGCCGGTAAAGAACGCGCCGAAGGTGTTGATGGCCCGGGAGCGGATCATGTGGCTGCGCTTGGCCGGGTCCGTCTCGGTGCGCAGATGGCGGTTCCAGTGCCGGACCATGCCGGTCTGGCTGAGCGTGAACGAGACGAAGACGCCGACGATGTAGAGCTGGATGAGCCGCGTCGAGTCCGCGCCGTAGATGACCACCAGCAGGGTCGCCGCGCCCGCGAGCAGCACGATGCCGTTGGAGAAGGCGAGGCGGTCGCCGCGGGTGTGCAACTGGCGCGGGAGGTAGCGGTCCTGGGCGAGGATCGAGCCGAGCAGCGGGAATCCGTTGTACGCGGTGTTCGCCGCGAGGAACAGGACCAGCGCGGTGGCCGCGGCGAGCACGATGAACAGGAAGCTGCCCTTGCCGAAGACGGCCTCGGCCACCTGGGAGATCACCGGGTTCTGGACGTATCCGGAGCCGATCGGGATGCCGTTGTGAATCAGGTCGGTGGCCGGGTTCTCGGCCATCCGGACCTTGGTCGTCATGGCCAGCGCGATGATCCCGCAGAACATGGTGACGGCGAGCAGGCCCATCGCGGCCAGCGTGGACGCGGCGTTCTTCGACTTGGGCTTGCGGAAGGCGGGGACGCCGTTGGAGATGGCCTCGACGCCGGTCAGCGCGGCGCAGCCGGAGGAGAAGGCGCGCAGCAGCAGGAAGATGAGCGCGAAGCCGGCGAGACCCTGGTGCTCGGCCTTGATGTGGTAGCCGGAGGTCGGCGCCCGCATGGTGTCGTTCAGGACGAGCCCGCGGAAGGCGCCCCACGCGATCATGATGAAGACGCCCGCCACGAAGACGTACGTCGGGATCGCGAAGAGCTTTCCGGACTCCTTGACCCCGCGCAGGTTCATCAGCGTGAGCAGCACGATGACGACGACGGCGCAGAGCACCTTGTGCTCGACGACGAAGGGGATGGCGGAGCCGAGGTTCTCGATGCCGGACGCGATCGACACGGCGACGGTGAGCACGTAGTCGACGAGGAGCGCGCTGGCGACGGTGAGACCGGCCCGGGGGCCGAGGTTGGTGTTGGCGACCTCGTAGTCGCCGCCGCCGCTGGGGTACGCGTGCACGTTCTGGCGGTACGACGCCACGACCGTGAACATCAGCACGACGACCGCGACCGCGATCCAGGGGCTGAAGTGGTAGGCCGACACGCCCGCGATGGAAAGGACCAGGAGCACTTCTCCGGGGGCGTACGCCACGGAGGAGAGCGGGTCGGAAGCGAAGACGGGGAGTGCGATGCGCTTCGGCAGGAGCGTCTCTCCGAGCCGATCACTGCGCAGTGCGCGCCCGATCAGGATCCGTTTGGGCACGTCGGTCAGTTTGGACACGCAGAGGATCGTAAGCGTTCGAACGGGGGGTCGCCCACCCGCCGTCCCGCATCACCTCAGCTTCCCCTCCCCATCTGCTCTCCGAGTGAAAACGGGGACGGGTCCCGTTGCGGATTCCGCACATCCGAGAGTCGCATGCCTATATGACGAAGTTCCCTTTTTGCCCAGTTATGGAGGTTCCATGCACGCGACCGCGCAGCTCATCGGCGCCGCCGCAGGACTCGTCGGCCTCGGAATCCTGACCCTGGTCAGCGTGCGCAGCATCAGCCGGCGCTGAGCGGGGCGACCGGAGAGGCGGATTCCGTTCACATTGTGGTTCTTGTCTCTTTTCCTGAACTTTCCCGAAGGATGACCCGGCTCTGCTCGGGTCTCCCGCCTCCTCCTCCTTCCGGCGCCCTCCGTTCCCCTTCTTGCTTTCCCGCCCGCGTCCCTCCCCCGCCCCTCCCCCGTCCCTCCCGCGTCCCTCCCGCGCGTCCTCGCCGCGTGGCAGGGGCTCCGTTCCTGGCCGGTTCGGGTCGTTGTCCGGGGTATGGACGCTCCCGACAACGCCCCGGCCGAGACGACCGGCGACCGGCGCCAGGGCGCCCCAGCAGCCCCGACAGCCCCGGCCGCCCTGGCCGTACCGGCCGGCCCGACGACCCTCGCCACCCCGGCGGCACCCGCGGCTCCGGCTGCTTCGGCGGTCTCCGCGACCTCACCGGCCTCCGCGACCTCGGCGACCTCGGCGACCTCGGCACCGGCGCGCTCCCCCATGGCCTGGGTGGTGCCCCCGGGCCTGCCGCCCCGCCCGTCGCACCCCGGCGCGTAACGCGGCGGGAGGACCCCACCACGTGCGCCGGTGGGACCCCGCCCGGGATCACCACAGGAGATCCCCGCATCGATGAGGGCAAGACCGCGGTTGCGCCTTAAGCTCGTTCCCGGCAACGCCGCATGCCGTTGCCTCGTGAGGGCCCGGCAGACTGAGAGAGAAGAGTGAGCAGGGTGTTTTCGCAGGTCAGCGGGATGACCAGGACTGCGGGGTTGGGCTAGGTGCACATCGTCATCATGGGCTGCGGCAGAGTGGGTTCCGCTCTCGCCCAGACCCTGGAGCAACAGGGGCACACGGTCGCGGTGATCGACCAGGACCCCACCGCCTTCCGACGACTCGGCTCCGGTTTCGGCGGCCGTCGTGTCACCGGAGTCGGCTTCGACCAGGACACCCTGCGCGAGGCGGGCATCGAGGAGGCCGGCGCCTTCGCCGCCGTGTCCAGCGGGGACAACTCGAACATCATCGCCGCCCGGGTCGCCCGGGAGATGTTCGGCATCGAGAACGTCGCGGCGCGCATCTACGACCCGCGCCGGGCCGAGGTCTACCAGCGCCTGGGCATCCCGACCGTCGCCACCGTCCGCTGGACGGCCGACCAGATGCTGCGCCGCCTGCTGCCGTCGGGCGCCGAGCCGTTGTGGCGCGATCCCACCGGTGGGGTGCAGCTCGCCGAGGTGCACGCCTCCGCCGCCTGGGTCGGCCACAAGATCAGCCGCCTCCAGGACGAGACCGGCGTGCGGGTGGCCTTCCTGACCCGGCTGGGCGAGGCGATTCTGCCCACCTCGCAGACGGTGCTGCAGGAGGGCGACCTCGTGCACGTGATGATGCGCACGGACGACGTCGAAAAGGTCGAGGCCTCGTTCGCCGAGGGCCCCGAAGAGGAGAACGGTCACTGATGAGGGTCGCCATTGCCGGCGCCGGCGCCGTGGGCCGCTCGATCGCGGGCGAGCTCCTGGAGAACGGTCACGAGATCCTGCTGATCGACAAGGCGCCGACCGCCATCTCGGTCGAGCGCGTCCCACAGGCGGAGTGGCTGCTCGCCGACGCCTGTGAGATCACGTCCCTGGACGAGGCGGCACTTCAGCGCTGCAACGTGGTCATCGCGGCCACCGGTGACGACAAGGTCAACCTGGTCGTCTCGCTGCTCGCCAAGACCGAGTACGGAGTGCCGCGCGTCGTCGCCCGGGTCAACAACCCGAAGAACGAATGGCTGTTCAACGAGGCCTGGGGCGTCGATGTCGCCGTCTCCACACCGCGCCTGATGTCGGCCCTCGTGGAGGAGGCGGTGAGCGTCGGCGACCTGGTCCGGCTGCTGCGCTTCAGCCACGGTGACGCGAACCTGGTCGAGCTGACCCTCCCGCCGGAGTCGGCCCTGGCCGGGACGCAGGTGGGTGACGTGGAGTGGCCCCAGGACACCTCCCTGGTCACGATCATCCGCGGTACCCGGGTCCTCACCCCCTCCCAGGAGGACTCCCTGGAGGCGGGCGACGAGCTCCTCTTCGTGGCCGCCCAGGCCCGCGAGGAGCAGCTGGAGGACCTGCTCTCGGTCCGCCGCGAGGACGCGTAGAACCAGCCCGGCCCCCTGAAAGAACGGTGAAGCCTCCGCGGGACGCCCGTGGAGGCTTCACCGTTCTCGTCAGGACCCCTGGAGATCGTCGGCGGCCGGTCCGTACGGCAAAGCGAAGGGCAGACCCAGGTCGCCGGGCAGCAGCGCCCCGAGCCAGGTGTCCCGCAGACCGTCCCGCCCGGTCTGCGCGGCCCGCAGCGCGCCCTCCCATACGAAGCCGGCCTTCCGGGCGACCGCCCACGAGCCACGGTTGCCCGCCTCCGCCCGCCACTCCAGACGCTGCACGCCCAGCTCGGTGAAAGCCCACCGCGCCAGCGCGCCGACGGCCTCCGTCGCATAGCCCCGGCCCCGGTGCTCCGCCACGGTCCAGTACCCGATGCCCCAGATGTCGGCCTGCCGGTGCACGTTGACGGACGCCACGAGGGTGCCGTCGCCGTCGTCCCGCCGCTCCGCCGCGAAGTGGTACATCGAGTCGTCGCGCCAGCCCCGCGGCACCAGCGCCCGCAGGTAGAAGGCGGCGTGCCGGCGCTCGTAGGGCGAGGGGAAGTCCGTCCACCGCGCGATCTCGGGGTCCTGGCAGGCGGCGAGGAGCGCGTCCTCGTCACGCGCGTCGTGCGGGCGGATCAGCAGACGCTCCGTGGTGAGCGAGACAGGTTCCATGAGCGGCGATTGTGACGCCCGCCCCGCCGCGCGGCCACCGAATTCCCCCGATGGCGGGGCACGGGCGCGGGGCGCACCGGTACAGGACGGGAGCGCCCGGATACGAGTGTGGGGCGCCCGGAGATCTCCGGGCGCCCCACACTCGTACGGGTGACTAGGGCGTGTTGCGAAAGTCCCGTCGTCCGCCCGGAGGGCGGGCCTCGCGGCGTCTGGTGCGTGCTCTCGGCGGGCCGGGCGGAAGCCCGCGTACTGGACGTACTCGGGTTTTCGCCCGGTGCGGCGAGAGGGCGTGCCAGGCGTCGCGAGGCAGGCGGGACTTTCGCAACACGCCCTAGGTGTCGCGGCGGTGACGGCCGGCCGTGGCCTCGGCGTCCTCCTGCGCGAGGGCGGCCTCGCGCTCCTTCTCGGCCTGCTCCTCCGCCTCCATCTCCGCGAACACGTCGATGGGGGCCGGGGCCTTCGCCAGGAACACCCAGGTGAGCCAGACGGCCAGCAGGAACGGCGGGATCTTCAACGCGACCAGGACCCAGCCCAGTTGCGCGGTGTTGGCCCACCAGTAGAGCGGGAAGAGGACCGCGCACTTGGCGAGCAGGATCAGGCCCCAGGCCCAGCTCGCCTTCGCGTACGCCTTCTTGCGGCCCGGGTTGCGGGTACGCCAGGAGAGGTTCTCCTTGAAGACCGGGCCGAGGATCAGGCCGATCAGGGGCACACCCGCGAGGGTCGTGACGATGTAGGCGACGGCCAGGCCGAGCGTGTAGAGCATGCCCGGCAGGTAGAAGTCCTTCGCGTTGCCCGTCATCATCGCGAAGACCACGCCGAAGGCGACGCCGAAGACGCCACTGAAGGCGTGCTTGACGGTGTCGCGCATGACGAGGCGGACGACGACGAGCAGCAGGGACACTCCGAGGGCGGCGATCGCCGACCAGTGGAGGTCCTTGTTGATCGTGAAGATGGTGACGAAGAGCAGGCCGGGGACCACGGTCTCGACCATGCCCCGCACACCGCCGAACGCCTCGAAGAGCGCGGCCTCCGTCACCGCCCTCGCGTCCTGCTGGGGGTCTTCGGTCGGCTTGTCGAGCGACGTCACCGGCTACTCCCGTCCGAGCGGTCTGAGTTCGTACTTCGGGTTGAACAGCACCCTACGGCCCCGGCTCATCGAGATGCGCCCCGAAGCGATCATCTTGCGCCCCGGCTCGATTCCCACGATGGAGCGTCTGCCGAGCCAGACCACGTCCAGAGCCGCCGAGCCGTCGAACAGCTCGGCCTCCAGCGCCGGGACTCCGGCTCGTGGACGCAGAGTGACCGTGCGCAACGTACCAGTAACCGTGACGATCTGCCGGTCGTGGCAGTCGCCGATGCGGGTGCACCCCGTCGTCTCGGCTTCCTCGCGCAGCTCCTCGGACTCCAGGTCCTCCTGGGACGAGGAGAGCCGGTCTATCATGCGCCGGAACCGGCCCGCCGGCTTTTCGGAACGAGGAACAGCACTCATACCGAAAGCCTACCGGGGGCCGATGACAGCGTCGTACCCACGACGTCGCTCTCTCAAGCACCGCTCATCTCTCGAACCGGTAGCCCATCCCCGGCTCCGTGACGAAGTGCCGCGGATGCGAGGGATCCGCCTCCAGCTTGCGGCGCAGCTGGGCCATGTAGACCCGCAGATAGTTCGTCTCCGTGCCGTACGACGGCCCCCACACCTCCTGGAGCAGCTGCTTCTGGCTGACCAGGCGGCCGGTGTTGCGGACCAGTACCTCCAGGAGGTGCCACTCCGTGGGGGTCAGCCGGACGTCGCGTCCGGCGCGGTTGACCTTCTTGGCCGCCAGGTCGACCGTGAAGTCCTCGGTGTCGACGACGACGTCGTCCTCGCCGGACCCGGTGGGCTCGGCGCGGCGGACGGCGGCGCGCAGCCGGGCGAGCAGTTCGTCCATGCCGAAGGGCTTGGTGACGTAGTCGTCGGCACCCGCGTCGAGCGCCTCGACCTTCTCGTCGGAGGAGTGCCGGGCGGAGAGCACCAGGATCGGTACCCGGGTCCAGCCGCGCAGCCCCCTGATGACCTCGACGCCGTCCATGTCGGGCAGCCCGAGGTCGAGCACGACCACGTCGGGATGGCGTGCGGCGGCGAGCTGGAGCGCGGTGGCGCCGTCGGGGGCCGCGTCGACCTCGTACTTGCGTGCCTTCAGGTTGATGACGAGGGCTCGGGTGATCTGCGGCTCGTCGTCGACCACGAGAACCCGGGTCATGAGACCTGCCTTTCTGCGACTGCGGGTGAGGTGAGCGGGTCCGGACGGCGGTCCACCGCCCGGACCGTGAGCACCATGGTGAGTCCGCCGCCGGGGGTGTCCTCGGCGTTCAGTGTGCCGCCCATCGACTCGGCGAAGCCACGGGCGACGGCGAGCCCGAGGCCCACTCCGGCGCCGCGCGGGGCGTCGCCGTAGCGCTGGAAGGGCGCGAAGATGCGGTCCTTGGCCTCGTCCGGGACGCCGGGGCCGCGGTCGACCACGCGTACCTCCACGCGGTCGGCGATGGCGCTCGCGGAGACGAGGACCCGGTCGTCGACGGGGCTGTACTTGACGGCGTTCTCGACGAGGTTGGCGACCGCCCGCTCCAGCAGCCCCGCGTCGACGGCGACCATCGGCAGGACCTCGGGGATCTCCAGGTCCACGCTGTCCTCGGGTACGCCGCCCAGCGCCATCGGCACCACCTCGTCGAGGTCGATCTCCCGGATCAGCGGGGTGACCGTGCCGGTCTGGAGGCGGGACATGTCGAGCAGGTTGCCCACCAGGTGGTCGAGGCGGTCGGCGCCCTCCTCGATCGCCTCCAGGAGCTCCGCCTGGTCCTCCTCCGACCAGGCCACGTCGTCGGACCGCAGTGAGGACACGGCGGCCTTGATCGCGGCCAGCGGGGTACGCAGGTCGTGGCTGACGGCGGCCAGCAGCGCGGTGCGGATGCGGTTGCCCTCGGCCAGCTCCTTGGCCTGGTCGGCCTCGTGCTGGAGGCGCTGGCGGTCCAGCACGACGGCGGCCTGGGCGGCGAAGGCGGCGAGCACCCTGCGGTCGGAGGCGGGCAGCACGCGTCCGGAGAGCGCGAGCGCCATGTGGTCGCCGACCGGCATGTCCACGTCCGCGTCCTCGGGCCGCAGCGGCGACCGCGGGCCCACGCTGCCCGCGCAGGTCCACGGGTCGACGCCGCCCGCCCGCTCCAGCAGCGCGACCGACTCCATCCCGAAGGTCTCCCGGACCCGTTCCAGGAGGGCTTCCAGGCTGGTCTCACCGCGCAGGACGCTGCCCGCGAGGAAGGACAGGATCTCCGACTCGGCGCGCAGCCTGGCCGCCAGGTGGGTGCGGCGGGCGGCCAGGTCCACCACGGAGGCCACCGAGACCGCGACACCCACGAAGATCGCGATGGCGACGATGTTCTTGGGGTCCGCGATCGTGAAGCGGTGCAGCGGCGGTGTGTAGAAGTAGTTCAGCAGCAGGGAGCCGAAGGCCGCCGAGGCGAGGGCCGGGAACAGGCCGCCGAGCAGGGCGGCCGCCACCGTCACCGTCAGGAACAGCAGCATGTCGTTGGCGAGGCCGAGGTCGACGGTGTTGAGCAGCAGCGCGAGGGCCACCGGGCCGCCCACGCCGATCAGCCAGCCCCAGATGATCCGGGAGCGGCCGAGCCGCGCGCCGCGGGCCGCGGGCAGTCCGCGGCCCTTGGCGACCTCGTCGTGGGTGACGATGTGGACGTCCAGGTCGGGGCCGGACTCCCGGGCGACCGTGGCGCCGACGCCGGGCCCGAACACGTACTGCCAGGTCTTGCGGCGGGAGGAGCCGAGCACGATCTGGGTGGCGTTGACCCCGCGTGCGAAGTCCAGGAGCGAGACGGGGATGTCGTCGCCGATGACGTGGTGGAAGGTGCCGCCGAGGTCCTCGACCAGGGTGCGCTGGACGGCCAGTTCCTTGGGCGAGGCGTTGGTGAGTCCGTCGCTGCGCGCTATGTAGACGGCCATGACCTCGCCGCCCGCGCCCTTCTCGGCCAGCCGCGCGGCACGCCGGATCAGGGTGCGCCCCTCGGGGCCGCCGGTCAGACCCACCACGATCCGTTCGCGCGAGCCCCAGATCTTGGAGACCCGGTGCTCGCTGCGGTACTCGGTCAGGTACTCGTCGACCCGGTCGGCCACCCAGAGGAGGGCCAGCTCACGCAGCGCGGTGAGATTGCCGGGGCGGAAGTAGTTGGACAGGGCCGCGTCGACCTTGTCGGACTTGTAGATGTTGCCGTGCGCCATACGGCGGCGCAGTGCCGGGGGCGACATGTCGACCAGCTCGATCTGGTCCGCCCGGCGGACGACCTCGTCGGGGACGGTCTCCCGCTGCCGTACGCCGGTTATCGACTCGACGACGTCGCCGAGTGACTCCAGGTGCTGGATGTTGACGGTCGAGACGACGTCGATCCCGGCCGCGAGCAGCTCCGCCACGTCCTGCCAGCGCTTGGCGTTGCGGGAACCGGGGACATTGGTGTGCGCGAGTTCGTCCACCAGGGCGACGGCCGGGGCGCGGCGCAGTACGGCGTCCACGTCCATCTCGGTGAAGGAGGAGCCGCGGTAGTCGAGCTCCTTGCGCGGGATCTGCTCCAGACCGTGCAGCATCACCTCGGTGCGCGGCCGGTTGTGGTGCTCCACGAAGGCGACGACGCAGTCGGTGCCGCGCTCCATGCGCCGGTGCGCCTCGGAGAGCATCGCGTACGTCTTGCCGACGCCCGGTGCCGCGCCGAGGTAGATCCGAAGCTTGCCGCGTCCCATGGCCCCATTGTCTTCCTGTCAATGCTCTGTACGCTGCGTCGACCTTACGGCCCATAATTACGACAAATGGGGCGCTCGGTCGACGGGTGACCGTCTTTGACGCAACCCTGATGCGCAGGTCGGGTCAGCGCGCGGTGAGTTTTCCGTCGGTCAGCTCCAGCACCCGGTCGGCCGGGGCCGCCGGGGCGGCGTCACGTGCGGCGACCAGGGCTGTCGCGTGTTCGTGGCGGACGACGGCGTGCAGCAGTTCCAGGAGGGCGAGGCCGGTTTCGGCGTCGAGCCCGCTGGTCGGTTCGTCGGCGAGCAGGAGCGCGGGGCGGTGGACGAGGGCGCGCGCGACGGCCACGCGGCGGCGCTGTCCGGCGGACAGTTCCCCGGGCCGGCACGCCGCGTGGCGGGCCAGGCCGACGAGGGAGAGCAGCCGCTCGACGCGGTCGCCGTGTTCGTGCGCCGGGGCCCCGGTCAGCCGCAGCGGCAGAGCGACGTTCTCGGCGACGGTGAGGACGGGGACGAGTCCGGCGGACGGGAGGAGGAAGCCGATCCGGTCCCGGCGCAGTTCCAGCAGCGCGTCCTCGTCCAGGGCGCCCGGCTCCAGCCCGTCGACGGTGATCCGCCCGGCGTCCGGCTCGTCGAGGCCGCCGACGAGGTTGAGGAGCGTGCTTCTGCCCGCCCCGGGGCGGGCACGCAGGACGACGAACTCGCCGCGCGGCACCTCGAGGGAGACACCGCGCAGCGCGTGCACGGCGGCGGCACCGCTGCCGTACGCGTGGTGCACGTTCTCGACGCGTACCGCGGTGTCCGTGGCGACCTGGCTCATGCCTCTCCCGTGCCGGCCGGATGCCTCCCGGCGGGACGTCCGGGCACACGGTGTCGCACCGGTGCCCGGACGGGGCGGCGGGTCAGCTGGGGTTGTCCCCGTGGGTCAGAGTCTCCCAGGCGACGAACAGGTTGTTGCTGCCGGACGGCCGGTTCTGTTCGGTCAGCCTCTGGGTGTTGGTCATCGCGATGCCCAGCCGGTTGTGCAGGGCGTTGTAGCCGACCTCGGTGACCGGCCCGAGCCCGAGGGTGAGGGAGCCTCCGCACAGTGAGCTCGGCACCGCCTCGCCCAGCTGGTACTTCGACTGGAAGCCGAGCGCCTGGCGCAGCCGCTCGCCGACGTCGGTGCCGTAGAGGTCCGCGCCCTGGATGCGGCTGGTCTCGGCGATGTGCGAGATGGCCGAGATGCCGTATCCGGTGTGGGTGAAGTCGCGGCAGGTCTCCTGGGTGAGTCCGGTGACGAAGGTGGACTGCCCCTGCCAGTAGCTGACGATCTTCGCCTTGGTGTCGAGGTTCTGGCTCGGCACGGTCTTGGGCAGGTCGCCGTCGGAGGCGAGGTAGACGTACGCGGCCGTCCGGGTCCGGAACTTCGCCATGGCCTTGTCGTACGAGGTCTTGTCCTCCAGGAAGACGGAGATGCCGACGGCGGCCTCCATCATCGACAGCTCCCAGTTCCCGTTGGAGTTGGAGCCGTTGATCACCTCGGGCAGATAGACGTTGCGCAGCATGGTCGAGAAACGCCCGGAGTTGGCCCAGGTGCCGGTGTAGGTGTACTTGATGATCTCGGCGGCCTTGGGCCAGGAGGAGCCCGCCCAGCCGGTCTGCAGGGGCGCGTTGCTGTTGGTGTGTTCCTTGATGACGCCCGACCAGGCGTCCATGAGCTCGATGGACTTCTTCGCGTACCGGTCGTCGCGGGTGATGTACCAGGCGAGGGCGTCGGTGTACGCGGCGATCGCGTCCTCGCGCTCGTCGGTGCAGCCGTAGTTGGGGTTGGAGTACGAGCCGCACTCCACGGTCGCGCGGGGCTTGGCGGTGCGGGTCAGCGAGGCGTACTTGCTCGCCATCATCTGGTCGTACGCGCCTTTCCAGGGCTGGGCTCCCGCGTTGACCTGGGTGCGGGTGAAGTCCAGTTGCGCCTTGGAGACGGTGACTCCGGGGTGCGCGAAGGCGGCGGGGGCGGCGTCGGCGCGGTGGGCGGCGGGCCAGGTGAGGAGGCCGGAGACCAGGGCGGCCGTCGCGGCGACGGCGAGGAGGGCGGTGCGTGGCCGACGGCGATGACGTGCGGGGGCGTCAAGCATGTGGGGGATATCCGTTCTCGTATGTGAACGACACACTGGTTTCTGAACACGCGCGCTGGCCGGTGACCATAGGTACGGACCAGACTTCCGTCAAGAGCCGAAGAAGGACGCGCAGTTCAACTGCCGTTCATGGATGAGAACTTGCCGCAAGGGGACGGTCGTGACGCACGGGCACCCTCGCCCCGAGTCCCCGTGCGCCCACGGAGAAAGGGCCGCACCCCTTGTCGGGGATGCGGCCCTTTCGTACGTTTACGTTCTCGGTGTGCGCCGGTGGCTAGCGGACCTCGGTGATCTCCGGTCCGCGCTGCAGCTGACCCATGCCGCCGGAGAAGCGGGAACCGGCCTGCTCCTCCTGCTGGACACCCTCGGCCACCATCTGCGCGTCGTCCGGCAGCTTCAGGACGATCGGGTCACGGGGGGCCATCGGGCCCTCGCCGCGCACGACGACCGTGTCCCTGAAGATCTGCTCCAGCAGTCCCGCGGCCTGCGGCTGCACCGCGCCCTGCCCGGAGATCACTCCGCGCAGGAACCAGCGGGGGCCGTCCACACCGACGAACCGCACGACCTGGAAACCGCCCGTGCCGTCCGGCAGCTGCACCGGCACCTGCGCCCGCAGCTCCCAGCCCAGCGGGCCCTCGACCTCGTCGATGACACCGCCCTGCTGAGTGATGCCGGAGGCGATCTCCTCCCGCACCTCGCCCCAGATGCCCTCGCGCTTGGGAGCGGCGAAGGCCTGCAGCTGCACGGCGCTGTCCTTGAGGACGACGGTGGCCGCGACGATCGCGTCGCCCGCGACCTCGACCCGCAGCTCCATGCCGTCGACTCCGGGGATGAAAAGACCACCCAGGTCCACCCGGCCCTCGGCGGGGTCCCGCACCTCCGAGTCGTCCCAGGGTCCGTCGGGTCGCGGCTCCGGCTCGAGCCTCACGCGCTCCCGCTCCGCCCCGTCCGTCTCAGTGTCGACTCCGTCGACGACCTGCTCGGCCTCGCCCGCCGCGTCCTCGGCGGCACTGCCCTTCTTGCGACGTCCGAACACGTCACTGTCCTTCCCGGTCGGATACGACCGAAGCGTATCGATTCCCACCCGTGGTGCCGCCCACGGCGGCATGACCGCCGGTGGACCCGAGGCCCCCTGCGGCCCGCGCCGAGTCGGGAAGCTCCGCCACCTCATGGAAGCGGACCTTCTCGACCTGCTGGACGACCAGTTGGGCAATCCGGTCGAAGCGCTCGAACCGCACGGACTCGTACGGGTCGAGATTCACCACGATCACCTTGATCTCCCCACGGTACCCGGCATCAACCGTCCCCGGGGCATTCACGAGGGCGACACCGCAGCGGGCGGCGAGCCCGGAACGCGGGTGCACGAAGGCCGCGTACCCCTCCGGCAGCGCGATGGACACTCCGGTGGGCAGAACGGCACGTTCACCCGGCTTCAGCTCACGCTCCTCGGTGGTGCGCAGATCGGCACCGGCGTCACCGGGATGCGCGTATTCGGGAAGCGGAACGTCCGGATCTACGCGCCGGATCAGCACGTCCACGGGATGACGGGTCACGGGTTCACCTCGAAGGCACGGACACGGCGGTTCCGGTCCGGGTCGTTCATGGCGGCCCGGATCTCCTCCGGGCGGCCGTTGTCGATGAAGTGGTCGACCTTGACCTCGATGAAGAGGGCGTCCGCACGGACGGCCAGGGGCCCCTCGGGCCCACCGATCCGGCCGGTGGCGGTCGAGTAGATCTTGCGGCCGGCCACGGCGGTGACCTCGGCCTCCAGGTACAGCACGGTGCCCACGGGGACCGGCCGCACGAAGTCGGTCTCCAGACGGCCGGTGACGGCGATGACGCGCAGCAGCCAGTTGAGCGAGCCGAGCGTCTCGTCGAGCGCCGTGGCCAGCACGCCGCCGTGCGCGAGCCCGGGAGCACCCTGGTGGGCGGCCCGTACGGTGAACTCCGCCGTGATCCTGACGCCCTCACCGGCACGGGCCGCCAGATGCAGTCCGTGCGGCTGCTGACCGCCGCATCCGAAACACTGTTCGTAGTGCGCGCCGAGGAGCTCGCCGGGGGCGGGCGCGTCGGGGTGCCGCACCGGCACGACGGCGTCGGGGGGAGGCTTCAGAGCTGCGGAAGTACCACTCACAGGCGCAGACCTTACCCGCGCGTCGGCGGGGTGCACGCACCGTGCCAAGCTTGGCTCCATGCAGCTCTCCGCCTCCCCGTACGAAGAACGCCTCACCGCACCCCGCAGCTGGTGGGCGGTCTGCTTCCTGGTCGGGGTCGCGCTGGCCCTGGTCTTCCTCCCCTTCGGGACGCTGCCCCTGCTGGGCGGGCTGGTCGGCGGCACCGCGGTCTCCGCCGTCGTGGCCAGCTCGTACGGTTCGGTCCGCATCCGTGTCGTCGGCGACTCGCTGATCGCGGGCGAGGCCCGGATCCCGGTCGCCGCCCTGGGCGACGCCGAGATCCTGGACCAGGAGGAGGCGCGCGCCTGGCGTACGCACAAGGCGGACACCCGCGCCTTCATGCTTCTGCGGTCCTACATCCCCACGGCCCTGCGCGTGCAGGTCACGGACCCGGCCGACCCGACCCCGTACCTGTACCTGTCGACGCGGGAGCCGGAGCGCCTGAGGACGGCCCTGGAGTCGGCGCGGGCGTCGGCCTAGCCGCGCGCCCGGACAAGCCCGGGTAAGGCCCGGGTAAAGCACGGATAAAGCACGGATGAAGTCGGTCCACCCCGCGCCCGGGTATGAGGGCGCGGGACGGCGTCACCACGGGCTGGTGACGCCGAGGGTCGCTCAGGGCCCCAGTTCCTTGGGGATCTCCCCCATCCGCAGCGGATCCGCCGGTTTCTCCAGGGGCGGCAGTTCGGGCAGCTCGGCCCAGGGCACCTGGTTTCTGCGGAGGTCCTTGCGGATGCGTGCCGCGAGACGTTTGGTGTCCCGGCGGTTCATGACCGCCCCGACCGCGGCGCCCACCATGAACGGCATCAGGTTCGGCAGGTCGCGGACCGTGCGTTTCATGATCTGCTGGCGCAGCTCCCGCTTCATCTGGCCGCCCAGCGCCGCGTTGAGGGTCGACGGCTTGCTCACGTCGATCCCGCGCTCGGAGGACCACGAGTTCAGGTAGGCGGTGCTCCGCTGGGGAAGGGTGCCCGGCGGTCGCAGGCCGTAGACCTCGTGGAGTTCGGCGATCAGCTTGAGCTCGATCGCGGCGACCCCGGTGATCTCGGCGGCGAGTTCCGTGGGCATCGCGGGCGGTACCGGCAGCATGGCGGCCGCGCCGATTCCGGCGCCCACCGTGGACGTCGCGTTGGCCGCGCCCGCGACGAGTTTGTCCGCGAGCTGCTCGGCGTCGAGGCCGGGGAACTGTCCGCGGAGGGTCGCGAGGTCCCGGACCGGAACCCGGGGCGCGATGTCGATGATCCGGTCGGCGAGGTAGGCCAGGCCCGCCCTGGCCTTGCTGCCGCTCTTGCGGACGCCCTTCCTGACCCCGTCCCGAACGGCCGCCGCACGGCCGCCTGCGGCGGGCGCGGGGGCGTCCGTGTGCACCTGGTCCTCACCCGGTGCGGGGGTGCCGGCCGGCGTTGGGTCACCGGCCCGCGTGGAGGCGCCTGTCGGCGCTGTGGCGGGCGCCGGGTCGAGCGAGGCTGATCCTGGTCGGGAAGAGCCCCGCTCGTCGTCACGCACGCCTTCAGGGCCCTGTGACGGCCCTTCGTCCGCGTCCCTGTGGGGGAAGCGGCGCTTCCAAGGAGGGGTCGAGCCAGTCACGGCCGACCCTGCCTCAGTCGCAGTCGCGGCAGATCGGCTGACCGTTCTTCTCGCGGGCCAGCTGGCTGCGGTGGTGCACCAGGAAGCAGCTCATGCAAGTGAACTCGTCCTGCTGCTTGGGCAGTACCCGGACGGCCAGCTCCTCGTTCGAGAGGTCGGCCCCGGGCAGTTCCAGGCCTTCTGCGGCCTCGAACTCGTCTACGTCGACAGACGACGTGGACTTGTCGTTCCGGCGAGCCTTCAGTTCTTCAAGGCTGTCCGAGTCGACGTCGTCGTCGGTCTTGCGTGGGGTGTCGTAATCCGTTGCCATGTCGCTCTCCCCCTCTGGGTGTCTGCGGTGTCTCCAGCGCACGTAACGCGTGAGAGGCCGGACTTGTGCCCGACCTGAGGCGGAGATTTTGCCTCACATCAAGGTCTGTTACTCAATCGACACCCAACCGGACTCCTGAAAGGTGATCGGCTTGGATGGCGATGCGGACCGTACACGGTCTGAAGGTCGCACTTCAAAGGCGTCCCACCGTGTACTTCCCGTGATCAAGACCCCCGAAAACCCGGATTTTCCCGGCTTTCCGGCAGCTTGCGCGACCACGGAGAGTAGATGGCCGGAATATCGCCCTTGTGATCGATCACACACGGGCCTCCCCGAGGGGTGACCAGAAAATTCCGCGCAAAGCGAACATCCTCGTGTGTGGGGGTCATGCTCTCAGATCGGAAGGGTGACTCGCATCACGAGACCACCTCCCTCACGCGGCTCCGCGGCGATATGGCCCCCGTGGGCGCGGGCCACCGACCGGGCGATCGACAGGCCGAGGCCCACACCCTTGTCACTGCCCGTGCGTTCCGTGCGCAGGCGCCGGAAAGGCTCGAAAAGATTGTCGATCTCGTACGCGGGAACCACCGGTCCCGTGTTCGAGACCAGCAGGACCGCGTGACCGTGCTGGACCAGGGTCGTGACCTCGACCCAGCCGTCCTCCGGCACGTTGTACCGCACGGCGTTCTGGACGAGGTTCAGCGCGATCCGCTCCAGCAGGACGCCGTTGCCCTGGACGACCGCCGCGGCGCGCTCTCCGCCGATCCGCACACCCTTGGCCTCGGCCTCGCCGTGCACCTGGTCCACGGCCTGCGAGGCGACCTCGGCGAGGTCGACGGGCTTGCGCTCCACGATCTGGTTGTCGCTGCGGGCGAGCAGCAGCAGGCCCTCGACGAGCTGCTCACTGCGCTCGTTCGTGGCGAGCAGTGTCTTGCCGAGCTGCTGCAGTTCGACCGGCGCGCCGGGGTCGGAGAGATGGACCTCGAGGAGCGTGCGGTTGATCGCGAGCGGCGTGCGCAGCTCGTGCGAGGCGTTGCCGACGAACCGCTGCTGGGCGGTGAAGGCCCGCTGGAGCCGCTCCAGCATGTCGTCGAAGGTGTCCGCCAGCTCCTTCAGCTCGTCGTCCGGGCCGTCCAGCTCGATCCGCCGGGACAGGTCCGAGCCCGCCACCGCGCGCGCGGTGCGGGTGATCCGGCCGAGCGGCGAGAGCACCCGGCCCGCCATCGCGTAGCCGAAGGCGAAGGCGATGATGGCGAGGCCGAGCAGCGCGAGCAGGGAGCGGCTGAGCAGGTCGTCCAGAGCGTGCTGACGCTGCTGGTTGACGCAGACGTTCATCGCGTTGTTGAGCTCGTTCGGCGACGGCGCGGACGGGAAGTTGCACGTGCTGCTTCCGACCTGGCCCGAGAGGATTCTGAACGGGAGCTGGCTGCCCGCGTTCAGTGCCTGCGCGGCGAGCAGGTAGATGATCGACAGCAGCATGATGCCGGCGATCAGGAACATGCCGCCGTAGAGCAGCGTGAGCCGTATGCGGATGGTCGGGCGCAGCCAGGGGAACGGAGGCTCCGCCCGCCGGGGGTCCCAGGTGGGCTTCGGGGGCGCCGTCGACGGCGCCGGAGTCGTGGCCACCGCCGGTCAGATCCGGTACCCGGAGCCGGGCACGGTGACGATCACCGGGGGCTCGCCGAGTTTGCGGCGCAGGGTCATCACGGTCACGCGCACGACGTTGGTGAAGGGGTCCGTGTTCTCGTCCCAGGCCTTCTCCAGGAGCTGCTCGGCGGAGACGACGGCGCCCTCGCTGCGCAGCAGCACCTCCAGGACGGCGAACTCCTTGGGCGCGAGCTGGACCTCCTTGCCGTCACGGAAGACCTCGCGGCGGTTGGGGTCGAGCTTGATCCCGGCGCGCTCCAGGACGGGCGGCAGCGGCACGCTCGTACGGCGGCCGAGGGCACGCACGCGTGCCGTCAGCTCGCTGAAGGCGAACGGCTTGGGGAGGTAGTCGTCGGCGCCGATCTCCAGGCCCTCGACACGGTCGCTGACGTCGCCGGAGGCGGTCAGCATCAGGACGCGGGTGGGCATGCCCAGCTCGACGATCCTGCGGCAGACGTCGTCCCCGTGCACGAGCGGGAGGTCGCGGTCGAGGACGACCACGTCGTAGTCGTTGACGCCGATCCGCTCCAGGGCGGCCGCGCCGTCGTACACGACGTCGACGGCCATGGCCTCCCGGCGCAGTCCGGTGGCCACCGCATCGGCGAGCAGCTGCTCGTCCTCGACGACGAGTACGCGCACGTCGCTTGTCCTTCCTCTGTCCACCCGCGCAGCGCCTCCTCGGCGCGCGCGGGTGGGGGGTCCGTCCCGGGTAAGACCTCCATCCTGCCTTTTTCGGCCATAAACCGGCTGTAAGACGGGTGAGAGGGCGTCCGTCGCGGGGGTTCGGGGCCCCGGGAATGCGGGATTTTCTCTTCGGGTTGAGGTTTCCACGGAAGAGAGCGGGGGGAGGACGGATTTACACCCCGCGATCACGCTCTGCATGTGGCAAGCCACCTTGTGGTACGTCCAACCGCTTCCGCAGAGCGGGCGTGGGTGTCCGGCACCGTCGCCGCCCAGCCCGGGCAGCGCTGGGCACCCTCTGGAGACGTGATCGCCCCTTCCCAACGGCACACCCCCGTGCCATCGACCCACGACCCAGGACGAGGGGGCGCAGCATGGACGCATTCACCGCAGGACTTCTGCAGCGCATAAAGGCGACCGAGTCCGACCTGACGCGGGCTCGCGAGACAGGCGACGACTTCCTCGCGGAGGTCGAGCAGGCCGAGCTCGAGGACCTTCGCCGCC
Organism: Streptomyces sp. RPA4-2; assembly: GCF_012273515.2. Lineage (NCBI taxonomy): Bacteria > Bacillati > Actinomycetota > Actinomycetes > Kitasatosporales > Streptomycetaceae > Streptomyces > Streptomyces sp. RPA4-2. Next base: position 6,738,115 of record NZ_CP050975.2, on the reverse strand, counting down.
TCGCCGCCGAGCACGGTGTGGAGGTCGGCGCGACGCGCGTCTGATCAGTTCGTACGCGAGCGGGGCCCCGGTGTCGATCCAGTACCGGGGCCCCGCTTCGTTCGCCGTCGCGGGGACGGCGCCCGTCCCGCTCGGACACCGTCAGTCGTGCCAGGCGCCGAACTCCTCCAGGAGCCGCTGGAGGGGCTCGAAGACGCCCGGTGACGCCGCCACCGCAAGCTCCCGCGCGGGCCGCTCTCCGGGGCGCCCACCGGTCAGGGCGCCCGCCTCACGGGCGATCAGGTCGCCCGCCGCGAGGTCCCAGGGGTGGAGGCCGCGCTCGTAGTAGCCGTCGAGGCGGCCCGCCGCGACGTCGCACAGGTCGACCGCCGCGGAGCCGGAGCGCCGGATGTCGCGCACCAGCGGGATCAGCCGCTGGGCGACGTCGGCCTGGTGGACCTTGACCTCGCTCACGTAGTTGAAGCCGGTCGAGACCAGGGCCTCGTCCAGGGGAGGCGAGGGCCGGCAGGTCAGCCGGCGCTCGCCGACCCAGGCGCCGGTGGCGCGGGCGCCCCGGCCGCGCACGGCGTTGTAGGTCTCGCCGCGCATCGGTGCCGCGACGACCCCGACGACGGTCTCGCCGTCCTGCTCGGCCGCGATGGACACCGCCCAGGTCGGCAGCCCGTAGAGGTAGTTCACCGTGCCGTCGAGCGGGTCCACGACCCAGCGGATGCCGCTGGTGCCCTCACTGGCGGCGCCCTCCTCACCGAGGAAGCCGTCGTGCGGGCGGTGCTGGGAGATCAGGTCGGTGATCAGCTTCTCGGCGGCGATGTCCATCTCGGTGACGACGTCGATCGGGCTGGACTTGGTGGCGGCGACCGTGAGGTCGGCCGGGCGCCCGTCGCGCAGCAGCTCGCCGGCACGGCGGGCGGCGTCGTGCGCGAGCTGGAGCAGTTGGGTGTGCAGGGGCTCGATCACGGGGCTCCTCGGGAGATGTCGTCTGGGTCAGTCCGGCGGGACGACATCCCCTAGGCGTACGGGCTGTCGGCGCCCGCGGCGCGGGCTTGGGGGCACGGGCGGGGCAGCAGCCCACCGGGCACAGGTCCCGGCTCGGGCCGAGGGTGCCGAGGACGCAGGGGGCCGGCCGCCGCCCGCTCTCGGTCGCGGCGCGTTCCAGGACGAGGTCGCGGACCGCCGCGGCGAACCGGGGGTCGGCGCCGACGGTCGCCGAGCGGCGCACCGGCAGCCCGAGCTCCGCCGCCTTGGCGGTGGCCTCCGTGTCGAGGTCGTACAGCACCTCCATGTGGTCCGAGACGAACCCGATGGGGGCCATCACGACGGCCGGGACCCCGGCGCCGTGCAGCTCCTCCAGGTGGTCGCAGATGTCGGGCTCCAGCCAGGGGATGTGCGGGGCGCCGGAGCGCGACTGGTAGACGAGCCGCCAGGGGTGCTCGGTCCCGGTCTCCTCGCGCACGGCGTCGGCGATCAGCCGGGCCACGTCCAGGTGCTGTCCGACGTAGGCGCCGCCGTCGCCGTGGTCCTCGACGGGGCCGGAGGTGTCGGCCGCCGCGTCCGGGATCGAGTGGGTCGTGAAGGCGAGGTGCGCGCCCTCCCGTACGTCCTCGGGCAGGTCGGCGAGGGACTTCAGGACGCCGTCGATCATGGGGCGCACGAACCCCGGGTGGTTGAAGTAGTGCCGCAGCTTGTCCACCCGGGGCGGCTCCAGGCCCTCGGCCTCCAGCGCGGCCAGGGACTCGGCGAGGTTCTCGCGGTACTGACGGCAGCCCGAGTACGAGGCGTAGGCGCTGGTGGCGAGGACGAGGACGCGGCGGCGGCCGTCGGCGGTCATCTCCCGCAGGGTGTCGGTCAGGTAGGGGGCCCAGTTGCGGTTGCCCCAGTACACGGGGAGGTCCAGGGCGTGCTCCGCGAAGTCCTTGCGGAGGGCGTCGAGCAGGGCACGGTTCTGGTCGTTGATGGGGCTGACCCCGCCGAACAGGAAGTAGTGCCGGCCCACTTCCTTGAGCCGTTCCTTGGGGATGCCTCGCCCGCGCGTCACGTTCTCCAGGAACGGAACCACGTCGTCCGGGCCTTCGGGGCCGCCGAACGAGAGCAGGAGCAGGGCGTCGTAGGGACGGGCATCGAGCGCATCTGGCATGCGTCCGATCCTGCCATCCGCCGCTGACGGCGGGACAACGGCCACGGCCGGGGCGGACCCGAGGAGTGCATTAGGGTCACCTAACCCGTAAGCTGTATCGGCTACCTTCACGCCTTACCGGAGTTCGGACGCCCATGGTGACCGGGTGGCCGGGCCGAGCCCACCGGAGACACCCGTGCCCAGCCCGTACAGCGCCCTGTTCACCGCCCCCGGCTCCAAGGGCTTCTCCGCCGCGGGCTTCCTCGGCCGGATGCCGCTGTCGATGATGGGCATCGGCGTGGTGACCATGATCTCCCAGCTCACCGGGCGCTACGGGCTCGCGGGCGCGCTGTCCGCGACCATGGCGCTGGCGGCCGCGGCGCTGGGTCCGCAGGTCTCCCGGATGGTGGACCGGTACGGGCAGCGCCGGGTGCTGCGCCCCGTCACCCTGTTCGCGCTGGCCGCGTCCGCCGGGCTGCTGCTCGCCGCGCACTTCGACTGGCCGGACTGGGTGCTGTTCCTCTGCGCGGCCGGGATCGGCTGCGTGCCCAGCATGGGCGCGATGGTCCGGGCCCGCTGGGCCGCCCTCTACCGGGACACCCCGCAGCTGCACACCGCGTACTCGTTCGAGTCCGTGGTCGACGAGGTCTGCTTCATCTTCGGGCCGATCCTCTCGATCGGCCTGTCCACGGTGTGGTTCCCCGAGGCCGGACCACTGCTCGCGGCCTGCTTCCTGGCGGTCGGTGTCTTCTGGCTGACGGCCCAGCGGGCCACCGAACCCGTGCCGCATCCGCGCGAGCAGCACCACCGCGGCTCGGCGATGAGCTCGGCCGGACTCCAGGTCCTGGTGGCCACCTTCGTCGCTACGGGGGCGATCTTCGGGGCCGTCGACGTGGTCACCGTGGCCTTCGCCGAGGAGCAGGGGCACAAGGGTGCCGCGAGTGTCGTCCTGGCGCTCTACGCGGCCGGCTCCTGCCTGGCGGGGGCCGTGTTCGGGCTGTTGCACTTCAAGGGCTCGGCCGAAGCCCGGTGGCTGCTGGGCATATGCGCGATGGCCGTGAGTATGATCCCCCTCCTACTGGTCGGAAACTTGCCGTTCCTGGCCGTGGCGCTGTTCGTTGCGGGGCTGTCCATCGCTCCCACGATGATCACGACGATGTCCCTCATCGAACAGCACGTACCACGCGCGAAACTGACCGAGGGCATGACCTGGGTGAGCACCGGACTCGCGGTCGGGGTCGCGCTCGGCTCCTCCGTGGCCGGCTGGGTGATCGACGCCGCCGGCGCGAAGGCCGGGTACGGGGTTCCGGCGGTGGCCGGGGCCGTCGCGGTCGCGGTCGGTTTCCTCGGGTATCGCCGGCTGAACAGGCCGGTTCCGCAGCGGGAGGGGACCCATGAGCACCACAGTGAGCGGGAAGAGCGGCACGTGGCGTAACTGGGCGGGGAACGTAACCGCCCGTCCCGTACGGGAGGTCACCCCCGCCTCGGTCGAAGAGCTCTCCGCCGCCATCCGCGCGGCCGCGGACGAGGGCCTGAAGGTGAAGGCCGTCGGAACCGGGCACTCCTTCACCGCCGCCGCCGCGACCGACGGCGTACTGATCCGCCCTCAGCTGCTGACCGGCATCCGCGCCCTCGACCGCGAGGCGGGCACCGTCACCGTCGAGGCGGGCACCCCGCTCAAGCGCCTCAACGTGGCACTCGCGCGCGAGGGACTGTCGCTCACGAACATGGGCGACATCATGGAGCAGACGGTGTCGGGGGCGACCAGCACCGGAACGCACGGCACGGGACGCGACTCGGCCTCGATCGCCGCCCAGATCAAGGGCCTTGAGCTGGTCACGGCGGACGGCTCGGTCCTGACCTGCTCCGAGAAGGAGAACCCCGAGGTCTTCGCGGCCGCCCGGCTCGGCATAGGCGCCCTGGGGGTCGTCACGGCGATCACCCTCTCCGTGGAGCCCCTGTTCCTGCTCACGGCCCGCGAGGAGCCGATGACCTTCGACCGGGTCACCGCCGACTTCGACGAACTGTTCGCCGAGAACGAGCACTTCGAGTTCTACTGGTTCCCCCACACCGGCAACTGCAACACCAAGCGCAACAACCGCAGCGCCGGTCCCGAGAGGCCCGTCGGACGGCTCGGCGGCTGGATCGAGGACGAGTTCCTCTCCAACGGCGTCTTCCAGGTGGCCAATCTGCTCGGCCGCGCCGCGCCCGCCGCCATCCCGGCGATCGCGAAGATCTCCAGCCGCGCGCTCTCCGCGCGGACGTACACCGACATCCCCTACAAGGTCTTCACCTCCCCACGCCGGGTGCGCTTCGTGGAGATGGAGTACGCGGTCGCGCGCGAGGCCCTCGTCGACACCCTGCGCGAGCTGAAGACGATGGTGGACCGTTCCGCCCTGCGGGTCAGCTTCCCCGTCGAGGTGCGCACCGCCCCCGCGGACGACATCACGCTGTCCACCGCGTCCGGCCGGGAGACCGCCTACATCGCCGTACACATGTTCCGGGGTACGCCCTACCAGGCGTACTTCACCGCGGCCGAGCGGATCTTCACGGCGCACGAAGGCCGCCCGCACTGGGGCAAGGTGCACACGCGGGACGCGGAGTACTTCTCCCGGGTGTACCCGCGCTTCGGCGAGTTCACGGCGTTGCGGGATCGGCTGGACCCGGATCGGCGCTTCGGGAATGACTACCTGCGTCGGGTGCTGGGCTCGTAGACGCGCTCGGCGCCGGGGTCTCGTCCGGCGCCTGTGGGCCGGCGCTGGAACTCGGCGTCGGTGTGGGGGTCGTCCCCCCGTCCCCACCGCTCGTCGTGCCGGAGCCGTCACCCGAACCGGAGTTCGAGGGCTGCGGGGAGGAACCGGTGGGGGGTGTCCTACCGGAAGTGCCGGACTCCGGCGTCGGGCCCGTGCCGGACCTGCCGTTGCCGGAGCCGCTCCTCTGGAAAGCGTCACCGACGGTGGTGCTCCTCCCGTCCCCGCTGAAGCTCTGCCCCGAGACAAGTTCGTACGTGGTGACGCCCGCCATGGTGACGCCGAAGACGAACGCCGCGGCGACCAACGGCCGCTTCCAGCTCCTGACCCGGGCGCGGTAGACCGTCCCCTCGCCGAACTCCCCCGGCAACGGCGCCGGCCGGAACCCCGGCCGCGCCGGTTTCGCCTGGACTCCCACGTCGCGTATCTGTTCGCCGGTGCGCCTGAAGAAGTGCTGGAAGACGGTGCCGCCGCAGGTGGCGACGACACTGACCAGGCCCGCGCCCAGGATCGTCCCGTAGACACCGAAGTAGGAGGCGAGTTTCGCGGCCACCACGGCGGCCACCGCGCTGCCCGCCACCTGCGGAAGGCTCAGATCCAGCCGTTTCCTCCCGGCCGCCGCTGCGGCACTCGGATCTTCTCCGGAACCCGGCACTCCACGCATACCCGGACCTTGCCTGCCTTTCCCGTACTTGGTCGACCTACTGCACGAGAAAGGACGGCTGAAGGAAACCTTTAGTTCCGTTTCCGCCGGTTACGTGAAGTACGCCACGTTTCGGGGTCACGAAAACGGCGCATCGGACGGCCAACTACCACCCCCCGCTAGAAGTTGGGCGGCGTGCCGATCCACGCACATGGCCCGAATGGAGTACTCTTGCGAGCCCTGGGTCCGGACTCCCGCCAGGGTGTCCGGGGCCTGCCAGGACCGCCGGGAGGGGGCTCGTTGCACAGGGTGATGGAGTTCGTCACTTAGCGTTGCGAATAGGTAACCGTGCCATAACGGCGGGGCCGGGCCGGTGCCCGACACGCCGGGCAACTCGGCAAGGTTGTGGCAGGCTGCACCCGGGCAGGCCACACTCGACTAGCGGAAGCAGCGACGCACGTGACGTCGGCAGGCACCACCCGGGAGGTCCCCATGCCGGAACTGCGTGTCGTGGCCGTCTCTAACGACGGCACACGGCTGGTGCTGAAGGCTGCGGACAGCACGGAGTACACGCTTCCGATCGATGAGCGTCTGCGCGCCGCCGTCCGCGGCGACCGTCCCCGCCTCGGCCAGATCGAGATCGAGGTGGAGAGCCATCTCCGCCCCCGGGACATCCAGGCGCGGATACGAGCAGGTGCCTCCGCGGAGGAAGTCGCCCAGCTCGCCGGAATCCCCGTCGACCGGGTGCGCCGTTTCGAGGGCCCCGTGCTCGCCGAGCGCGCCTTCATGGCGGAACGCGCCCGGAAGACTCCTGTGCGCCGCCCCGGCGAGAACGCCGGACCCCAGCTCGGTGAGGCGGTCCAGGAGCGGCTGCTGATCCGCGGCGCCGGGAAGGACACCGTCCAGTGGGACTCGTGGCGTCGCGACGACGGCACCTGGGAAGTCCTGCTGGTCTACCTGGTCGCGGGCGAGCCGCACTCGGCGAGCTGGACGTACGACCCGCCCCGGCGGCTCGTCCAGGCCGTCGACGACGAGGCGCGTTCGCTGATCGGCGAGTCCGACGATCTCGCGGCGCCCGAGCCGAGCTTCCCGTTCGTGCCGCGCATCGCACGACTGCCCCGTGACCGTCCGCTCGACCGTGCCCTGGACCGGCAGATGGAGCGGCCGAGCCTGCCGCCGTCCGAGCCGGTCGACGAGGGCGCGGGCGACCGCGACTCGCTCACCAGCCTCCTGGAGGCGGTGCCCAGCTTCCGGGGCGACATGGTGGTGCCCGAGCGGCCCTCCACCACGGAACTCCCGCCCGCGGAGGAGCCCGCCCCGGAGCCCGAGACGGAGGAGCCCCCGGCTCCCGCCGCCTCAGCCGGTGCTTACTCCGCCTACGCTGACGTCCTGATGCCCCGCTCGGTCGGCAGCCACCGCGACCGTCTGGTCGGCGCGACAGACCGCCAGGCCGAGGCCGACGGCGTCCGCCCCGGCCGCAGAGCGGCGGTACCGAGCTGGGACGAGATCGTCTTCGGCACCCGGCGCAAGAAGCAGGACTGAATGAAGAAGCCGGCTTGAAGCGGCGGGACGAGAGTCCGGACGCGGCCGGAACGCGACGACCGGCCACTCGGCCGGTCACTCGTACGAGCGATGGGGCCCACACCGGATTCACGTCCGGATCGGTGCGGGCCCCGTCGTCGTCACTGGGGGTCGGGCCCCACGGCGACCGGCCGGTTCCCGTCCCGGGACCACTCCGACCACGAACCCACGTACAGCGCGGCCGGAATGCCCGCGACGGCGAGCGCCAGCACCTGATGGGCGGCGGAGACGCCCGAGCCGCAGTAGACACCGACCTCCGAAGTGCCGGTCACACCCAGGGACTTGAAGCGGTCGGCCAGCTCGGCGGCGGCCCTGAACTCCCCGCTCTCGGTGACGTTCTCCGTGGTCGGCGCGGACACCGCGCCCGGGATGTGACCGCCGACGGGGTCGATCGGCTCCACCTCGCCCCGGTACCGCTCTCCCGCCCTCGCGTCGAGCAGCAGCCCCGTACGGGCGAGGGCGGCCGCTCCGTCCGCGTCGAGCAGCGAACGGGCTCCCGGTACCGGGACGAAGCTTCCGGCGGCGGGCGAGGGGACTTCGGTGGACAACGGTCCGCTCCACGCGGCCAGGCCGCCGTCCAGCACGCGCACCGACGGGTGACCTGTCCAGCCCAGCAGCCACCAGGCGCGCGCGGCGGCCCACCCGGCACCGCCGTCGTACACGACGACATCGCGGTCCTCGGACACGCCGGCGGCCCGCATCGCCGCGCCGAAGACCTCGGGATCGGGCAACGGATGACGGCCGGCGTCACCCGCCTTTCCGGCCAATTCGGCGTCCAGGTCGACGAAGACCGCACCGGGGATGTGGCCGGCCTCGTAGGCGGCCCGGCCGTCGAAGGGCGCGGCCCCGTCGGCCGTGGCCAGGGTGAGCTGCCAGCGGATGTCGAGCACGACCGGCGGGTTCGGCCCCGCCAGATCGCTCGCGAGTTCGGAGGCGGAGATGATGGCGTTCATGGCCACCATCCTCGCGCACGGGGTGGCCCCGGCGTCCAGCTCCGGCTACTCTGCTCGGCCGGACAGGTCCGATCACGAGGCGTACGGGATCGGGCACGTGCTGTACAGCCGATGGACACCCTGCGGCAATGGTGCGGAAACGGACGGGAAATGGCACATCGGGCATCCTCCGGCAGTGGACCGCGACATGACGGTGCGGTCAGGGCGCGCAGGGTGACGGGTAGTGCGAGCATCGACACGGGGCGTACACGCGCGCGGCTGCGGTACGCGTGTTGGTAGGCGGAAGGTGAACGGCCACCGCGAGGGGCCGAGGAGAGAGTGACGATGACCGAGGCACGGGGGCCGGCCGGCCTGAACGGCACAACGCACACTCGGCACGCGCCCGGCGTTCCCTGCTGGGTGAGCCTGATGGTGCACGCAATGGACACGACCCAGGAGTTCTACGGAGAACTGTTCGGCTGGCAGTTCGAGCCGGGCCCACAGCAGCTCCCGCGGCAGCTCGGCCCCTCCGCGCGGGCCCTGCTGGACGGTCACGAGGTGGCGGGCATCGGGCAGATGCCGCCCGACCAGCATCTGTCGATCGCCTGGACGCCGTACTTCGCCTCGAACGACGTGAACCAGACCGCCGAATCGGTACGGCACTGTGGCGGCACCGTGGGTGTGGGTCCGCTCGACGCGGGCGACGCCGGGCGGCTGGCGATCGGTCTGGACCCGACCGGCGCGGTCTTCGGGATCTGGCAGGCGGCGGCGCATCTGGGCACCGGGATCATCGGGGTGCACGGCACGCCTGCCTGGATCGAGCTGGTGACCCGCGACACCGAGAGCGTCGTCAAGTTCTACCAGGGGGTCTTCGGGCACGAACTGGAGCCCGTCGTCTCGGCCGACTTCGACTACGTGACCCTCCAGTCGGGCGGCCGCGCGGTCGCGGGCATCCACGGCGTCGGTCACGGCCTGCCCCGCGACCGCGGCCCGCACTGGCTGACGTACTTCGAGGTCACGGATGTCGACGCCGCCACCGCCCAGGTCACCGAGCTCGGCGGGCACATCCTCAGGGCCGCCCACGACTCGACCTACGGGCGCGTGGCCACGGTGGCGGATCCGGAGGGCGCGGTGTTCTCGGTCATCCACACCGACCGCTGACGGGGCCGCCGGAGCGGACGGCCGGTCGATGCCGGACGGCCGGTCGGGCTGCCGCTCCGGCGGACGGCCGGCGGGGGCGGTCCCGACGCGGTCAGACGGAGGCGATCGGGAGCACGTCCGGGGAGAGGGCACCCGCGCGGGCGGTCGCCGCCGTCATCCGCCGGCGGTGGTGCCGACGGCACAGGACCTCGTAGCCCACGTTCTCCGCCTGGTTGACGTCGCCGACGACCACCTGGGCGCCCTCGACGACCATTTCGCCGCCTATCGTGCGGGCGTTGTGGGTGGCACGCGCGCCGCACCAGCACAGGGCCTCGACCTGGAGGACCTCCACCCGGTCGGCCAGCTCCACCAGGCGCTGCGAGCCGGGGAAGAGCTTGGAGCGGAAGTCGGTGGTGATACCGAACGCGAAGACGTCGATGTCCAGTTCATCGACCACCCGTGCCAGTTGGTCGATCTGCAGGGGAGCCAGGAACTGGGCCTCGTCGGCGATCACGTAGTCCGCGCGACCGCCCTGCGAGAGGTGCTCGACGAGATACGCGTACAGGTCCTGGTCGTCGGCGACCTCCACCGCGTCCGTGACCAGACCCAGGCGTGAGGAGAGCTTGCCCTCGCCCGCGCGGTCGTCGCGCGTGAAGATCATGCCCTGCAGGCCCCGGGCCGAACGGTTGTGCTCGATCTGCAGAGCCAGCGTCGACTTCCCGCAGTCCATCGTTCCGGAGAAGAACACCAGCTCGGGCATGGGGAGTTGAGCACCTTTCGGCGAGAAGGAAGGACGGACGGGGAGGGGTCAGGAACGTACTTCCAGGAGCGGGACGTGCTGCTCCGCCGATGTCATCGAGCCGTGGTTGCCGACCATCGCGGACTCCTTCGGCTCCCGCTCGGTCGCGATGATCAGGACGTCGTCCCGGGCCGCCGCGACGACATCGCCGATACGGGCGTACACCCGTTCGTCGACATGGGGTCCGAACCAGCCCGCCGCGATCGCCTCGTCGCGCGAGGCCACCCAGAACTGCTCGCCGAGCACCTCGCGCCAGCAGGTCAGGACGTCCGCCTCGGCGCCCGGGACCGCGTACACATGCCGGGCCCGGCCCTCGCCACCGAGCAGCGCGACCCCGGCACGCAGCTCCCAGTCCTCGTCGAAGTCGATGCGGTGCTGCTCGTCGAACGGGATGTCGACCATGCCGTGGTCCGCGGTGACGTAGAGCGCGGAGCGCGGCGGCAGCTGCTCGGCGAGGCGCTGGACCAGCCGGTCGACATACATCAGCTGGCCGCGCCAGGGGTCCGAGTCGACGCCGAAGCGGTGGCCCTTGCCGTCCACCTCGGCGTAGTACGTGTAGACCAGGGAGCGGTCGCCCGCGGCGAGTTGCGCGGCCGCGAAGTCCATACGGTCCTCGCCGGTCAGCCGGCCGTGGAAGGTGCCGCCGCTCAGCGCGACCTTGGTGAGCGGGGTGTTCTGGAAGGTGGGGGACGAGACCTGGGCGGTGTGCACTCCGGCCGCGTCCGCGAGCTCGAAGACCGTGGGGTACGGCTGCCAGGTGCGCGGCTGCGTCCACGGGGTCCAGCGGAGCTGGTTCATCAGCTCGCCGGTCCCGGGGTTGCGCACGGTGTACCCGGGCAGACCGTGCGCGCCGGGCGGCAGGCCCGTGCCGACGGAGGCGAGGGAGGTCGCGGTGGTCGCCGGGTAGCCGGCCGTGATCGGCCGTCCGGTGCCGCCCCGGGAGGACGCCAGGAGCGACGCCATGAAGGGGGCCTCGTCGGGATGCGCCTTCAGTTGCTCCCAGCCGAGACCGTCGATCAGGAAGACGCAGTTGCGGTCCGCGCCGGTCAGCTCCGGTATGGCGGCGGTCATACCGGGGACCGACATGCCCGCGGCGAGCGTGGGCAGCAGATCCGCCAGCGATCCCGCGCCGTACTCGGGGACGGGCGCGGACCCGATGGCCAGGGGTTCCGGGTGTTCCCAGGTGGAGAGGGCCATCAGTGCGCGGGGTCCGCGGTCGCCTCGGAGAGGGACTGCGCGAAGGCCAGGGCCTGGCGGACCGTCTCCGGGCCGTCCCCTGCCTCGCTGACGCGCAGGCTCAAGTCGTCGGCCGTCGAATTGCCGGTGTAGCCGTGGTCCGCCTCGCAGTTGGGGTCGCCGCAGGCCGCGGGCTCCAGGTCGATACGCGCGACCGCGCCCCAGCCGATGGTCAGGACGACCTCACGGGGCAGGGTGCCCGGCGCGTACGACTCGGGGTTGGCGACGACACGGCTGACCACGACCGACGAGATCCGGCCGAGCTTCACGGACTCCGTCGACGTGGTGGCGTAGGGCGTCGGCGAGGTCGTGTCCGCGTTCTGCTCGTCGGTGTGGCTCACGATGAAGCGGTTGCCGGTCAGGACGAGCACGGTGACGTGCCGGCGCACCTCGTTGGCGTCGAACGTCGTCTCCTGGTGGACCAGGTACGACCGGATGGCCTCGCCGCCGATCGCGGCCTCCACCGCCTCGGCCACGAGGGCCGGGTAGTAGCCGCTGCGCTCGATCGCCGCTCGCAGCCCCTGGGTCGTCGTACTGGTCTTGGCCATGACGTCCATCCTACGGGGGCCCACTGACTGCGAGGCACCGCTCGTGGGTCTCTGTCGTGGACGGATCAGAACGAAGGCGGGACGGCACCGGTGCGGCGCGGGGCCGCCGCTCAGACGACGGGCAGTGTCCGGGGGCCGAGGTCGCCGCGGAGGGGGGCGCGGGCCAGCCGTACGGTGGCGCCGAGCACGCTCAGGCCGTGCGGGGCGACGACCACGGGCTCCAGGGAGACTCCGACGACCTCCGGATGATCGTCCACCAGGCGCGACACCCGCAGCATCACCTCTTCGAGGGCCGCGGTGTCGACCGGTGCCGAGCCTCGCCAGCCGAACAGGAGCGGCGCCGTCCGGATCGACCGGACCAGCGAGCTCGCGTCCCGGTCGGTGACCGGAATCAACCGGTGCGCGGTGTCCCCCAACAGTTCCGAGGCGGCTCCGGCCAGGCCGAACGAGAGCACCGCACCGGCCGCGGGGTCGATGACGGCCCGTACGACCGTGTCCACCCCGCGCGGCGCCATGCCCTGCACGACCGGCCGCAGCTCCTCAGGCGTTCCGAAGAGCTCGGTCAACTCCGCGTACGCCCTGTGCAGTTGCTCCTCGTTCGCCAGGTCCAGGCGTACTCCGCCGAGGTCGGCGCGGTGCCGCAGGTGCGGGGCGGTGGTCTTGAGGGCCACGGGGTAGCCCAGGGCGCGCGCGGCCGCGGCGGCCTCGCCGGGCGTCGGTGCGGGCAGCGCGCGGCGTACGTCGACGCCGTACCGCGCGAGCAGCGCGCAGGTGTCCTCGGCCCCCAGTGTCAGCCCGGTGCCCCGGGACAGCAGCGCGTCGATCTGCTCGGCGGCGCCCTTCTCGTCGATGTCCTCGTACTCGGGCACCTTGCCGGGCTCGGCCGCCTCGCGTCGCCACTGGGCGTACTTCACGGCTTCGGCGAGCGCGCGGACGGCGCGCTCGGCGGCGGGGTAGGCGGGGATGAGGCGCGTCTCGTCGGGGGCTCCGGTTCCGGCGGACGGCCGCCGCGGGTCCTGCCGCCCGACAGGGGCGGAGTGCTCGCCTGGCCGGGCGGCGTCCGTGGTGCCGGCGGGCCCGGGACCGGTCTGCGGGGCCGTACTGGCGGCGGCGGACAGCGCCTCCGCGAGCCCGCCGAGCTCGACGTGCGCCACCAGTACCGGCTTCGCCGGGGACGAGGCCGAGGCCGAGCGCAGCGCCTCGGCCAGGGCCGCGTCCCGCACGGAGGTCTCCCCCACCGCGGGGATGGCCGTGACCACGACGGCGTCGCACCTGTCGTCGGCCAGTGCCCGCTCCAGCGCCCGGTGGAAGTCCTCCGCCGAGGCCGCCGTGGTCAGGTCGAGCGGCGGCAGCGGCCGCAACCCCTCCGCGAGGCACGCGTCGAAGGTCAGCAGTCCCAGCGACTCGGAGTTGCCGAGGATCGCCACCCGGGGGCCGGGAGGGAGCGGCTGGCGTGCCAGCAGAAGGCCCGCGTCGACCAGCTCGGTGATCGTGTCGACCCGGATCACCCCGGCCTGTGCCAGCAGCGCGGAGACGGTGGCGTGCGGCAGCCGGGTGGCCCGTACCGCGTGCCCCTGGGGAGCGGCGGCGTGCCGGGCACCCTGCACCACGACCAGCGGCTTCGCCGCCGCCGTCCGCCGTGCCAGCCGGGTGAACTTGCGCGGGTTGCCGATGGATTCGAGGTACATGAGGGCGACGTCGGTGTCCGGGTCGTCGTACCAGTACTGGAGGACGTCGTTGCCGGACACGTCCGCGCGGTTCCCGGTGGAGACGAACGTGGACACGCCGGTGACGCCCGTGACGCCGCCGCCGCGCCGGTGCAGCCGGGACAGCAGGGCGATGCCGATCGCGCCGGACTGGGCGAACAGGCCGATCCTTCCGGGGCGTGGCATCTCCGGCGCCAGGGAGGCGTTCAGGCGCACGTCGGGAGAGGTGTTGATGATCCCGAAGGTGTTGGGGCCGATGATCCGCATGCCGTACGTACGGGCCTGGCGGACGAGTTCGCGCTGGCGCTCGCGACCGCCGGGGCCGCTCTCCGCGTACCCGGCGGAGACGACGACGAGGCCCTGCACCCCGTGCTCGCCGCACTCCGCGACGACCTCGGGGACGTACGGCGCGGGCACGGCGACGACCGCGAGGTCGACGTGCTCGCCGATGTCGCGGACGGAGCGGTGCGCGGGAACCCCGTCGAGCTCCTTCTCCTCGAGGGACTTGTTCACCGCGTACAGCCGGCCCGTGAAGCCGGCCTCGCGGAGATTGGCGAGGACGCTGCGGCCCACCCCGCCGGCCGTACGTCCCGCGCCGATGACGGCGACCGAGCCGGGCGCGAGCAGCCGCTGCACGGAGCGGGCCTCGGCGCGCTGCTCCCGCGCGCGCTGCACGGCGAGGGAGCGGTCGGTGGGTTCGAGGTCGAACTCCAGGCGTACGACGCCGTCCTCGAAGTGCCGCTTCTGCTGGTACCCGGCGTCCGTGAACACTTTGATCATCTTGGTGTTGGCGGGCAGCACCTCGGCGGCGAACCGGCGGATGTCCCGTTCCCTCGCCACCGCGGCGATGTGTTCGAGGAGGGCCGAGGCGACGCCGCGGCCCTGGTGGGCGTCCTGGACGAGGAAGGCGACCTCGGCCTCGTCGGCGGGCGCGGAGGCGGGCAGGCCACCGGCACCAATGCGGTCATAGCGTACGGTGGCGATGAACTCGCCGCCGATCGTGGCCGCGAGCCCCACCCTGTCCACGAAGTCGTGGTGCGTGAAGCGGTGGACGTCCTTGGCGGACAGGCGCGGGTACGGCGCGAAGAAGCGGTAGTACTTCGACTCGTCCGAGACCTGCTCGTAGAAGCTGACCAGGCGCTCGGCGTCGTCGACGGTGATGGGCCTGACACGGGCCGTGCCTCCGTCACGCAGCACCACGTCGGCCTCCCAATGGGAGGGGTACTCGTGCCGGTCCGACGAGGTCTGCATGGGGCCCAGAGTACGGCTCGCGTCCGTCAGCGGCGCGAGGCAGGCTAGGGGCAGCGGATTCGGATCCAGGCCGGGGTCCGAAGCCGGGTCCGGGGCGGGTACGACACCCGCTTCGGGCGCGCTTCACTCTATGGAACACTGGTCTAGACAACCCTGAACCCCTGAAGGGCAGCATCACATGGCTGAGCGCCGCGTCAACGTCGGCTGGGCCGAGGGCCTCCACGCCCGTCCCGCCTCCATCTTCGTCCGGGCGGCCACGGCCTCCGGCATCCCCGTGACGATCGCCAAGGCGGACGGCAACCCCGTCAACGCGGCCTCCATGCTGGCGGTGCTCGGCCTGGGCGCCCAGGGCGGCGAGGAGATCGTCCTCGCCTCGGAGGCCGAGGGCGCGGACGCCGCCCTCGACCGGCTGGCCAAGCTGGTCGCGGAAGGCCTCGAGGAGCTTCCCGAGACCGTCTGAGGCGCCCCCCTCACGGGGCTCCCCCATTGACGGCGGCGAGGTTTTCCGCACCGAAGAACATCGCCCCGTTGACATATCGAAGGGCTCGCCCGAAAAAATCGGGCGAGCCCTTCGCTTTTTCGAATTACGGGCAGCAGAAATAATCTCCCGCGAATTACCCCTCTTTGTATACGGCCCCCGTGTTAATGACGCAGGCCCGTCATGTTTACGGGATGTTGCGAAGTCCTCACACGGTCCGGGCGGTCTCCCGCACCGGGAAACCTCAGCCGGTGCGCGGCCGTCGCGCGCTCGGTGTGCAGCGCCGTGATGGCCCGGGCCCGCTCGCCGTCACCGCGCGCCACCGCGTCCACGATGCCGCCGTGCTCCGCCCAGGACTCCGCCGGATCGGCGGGCGCCTCGACCGCGTACATCCACGCGATCTTGTGCCGCAGCTGGGCCAGCGTGGACGTCAGCGCAGGACTCCCGGAGGCCTGGGCGAGCGTCTCGTGGAACCAGCCGCCCAGGGAGCGCAGATCCTCGCTGTTCCCCCTCCTGGAGCGCTCCTGACCCAGCCTGACCAGGCCTCGCAGCACCTTGAGGTGGGCTTCGGTGCGCCGCTGGGCGGCCCGGGACGCCCCCAGCGGCTCCAGGAGCATGCGCATCTCCAGCAGGTCCGCGGCCTCCTGCTCGGTGGGCTCCGCCACGCACGCGCCCGCGTGCCGCCGGGTGACGACGAATCCCTCGGCCTCCAGGGTGCGCAGGGCCTCGCGCACCGGGACCCGCGAGACGCCGTAGCGGCGCGCGAGCAGTTCCTCGGTGAGCCGGCCGCCGCGCTCGTAGACACCCGCGACGATGTCGTCGCGGATCGCCGTGCATACCGAGTGCGCGGGAATGCGCATGACCGGACCTCCGCCTTAATCCCCGCGAAACGCGGTCGATTGACGCTCGTTCGGCGACTCTATTGCAGCGAGCCGGAATTTCCGATGGCGGGCCGGAATCCATGGATATTTTTTGGACAGACAGCCGTTCGAAACGACGAAGCCCCGACTCGGGTGAGCCGGGGCTTCGGAAGTGCGGACGCCGGGCGTCAGACGTTCACGCCGTGCGAGCGGAGGTAGGCGACCGGGTCGATGTCGGAGCCGTACTCCGCCGTGGTGCGGGCCTCGAAGTGGAGGTGGGGTCCGGTGGTGTTCCCGGTGGCCCCGGAGAGGCCCAGTCGGCCGCCCGGCGTGACGGTCTGGCCGAGGGAGACGCCGATGGACGACAGGTGGCCGTACATCGTGTACGTACCGTCGTGCATCCGCAGGACGACCTGGTTGCCGTAGGCGCCGCCCCAGCCGGCCGTGACGACCGTGCCCGCGCCGACCGCGTGGACCGGGGTCCCGGACGCGGCGTGGAAGTCGACGCCGGTGTGGCTGCCGGAGGACCAGAGGCTGCCCCCGGCCTTGTAGCCGGTGGAGACGTACGAGCCGGGGATCGGCGGGACGAAGGTGTTGAGACGCTTGCGCTCGGCGGCGCGGGCGGCGCGCTCCTCGGCCTCGCGCTCCTTCTTGGCCTCCTCGACGGCCTGCTTGCGCGCGGCCTGTTCGGCCTTCAGACGGGCGGCGGCCTCGTCGGCGGCACGCTGCTGCGCGGCGGCCTGCGCGTCGATCTGGGCGGCGACCGTGTCGCCTATGGTGACGGCCTGGGTCAGCCCGGTCTGCTCGACGGAGCGGTCCGCGGCGAGGGCCGGGGCGGCCAGGGTTCCGATGACACCGGTGGTGGTGAGCGCCGCGACGCCGACGGCGTTCGACGTGGTGCGCTTCACGCGGCTCGGACGACGGTGTTTCCCGGTGCCACAGGTGAACGCCATGAAGGGGCTTGGTCCTTTCCTTCCCTCTCGCCTACCGGGTTAGCTGACGGGTTCGGAGCAGGAAGGTCTCCTACGGACGCCCTCGCGGGGAGGGGGTCCGATTCACCCCAGGGACTGCGTACGGGTCCCCGGCTCCCCTGGCTCGCGCCGTACGGGGACTCGGCGATGACTGTCCGGTGCCGCGGACGCGGCGCACTGCCTGACGAACAGCCGGACCGACGCTAAGGGGGCCCTCTTTCAATCAACAAACGGATCGCGGTTTTTGTAGTGCATGCCACAGGGCAGAAAGGCAACCTCCCTATCAATACGGACAAATTGAGGGTGTTGTCAGGGCAAAAGGGGACCCGGGCGACTCTTCGGTCACCCGGGCCCCTCCGTGCTCGCGTTGTCCGCCGCGTCGTCCGCGGCGTTGTCCGCTCCGCTTCTACTCCGCGGCCACGACGGTCACTTCACCGATACCGAGCGCCTTGACGGGCTCCTCGACCTGCGTGGCGTCGCCCACCAGGACGGTGACCAGACGGTCCACCGGGAAGGCGCTCACCGCCGCCGCGGTGGCCTCCACGGTGCCGGTCGCGGCGAGCTGCTGGTACAGCGTCGCCTGGTAGTCGTCCGGGAGGTACTGCTCGACCTGGTCGGCGAGCGTGCCCGCGACGGCCGCCGCGGTCTCGAACTTGAGGGGCGCCACGCCCACCAGGTTCTGCACGGCGACGTCCCGTTCGGCGTCCGTCAGACCGTCCGCTGCGAGGGTGCGCAGCACCTTCCAGAGGTCGTCCAGCGCCGGCCCGGTGTTCGGGGTGTCCACGGAACCGCTGATGGCGAGCATCGCGATGCCCGTGCCGTCCGGGGCGGAGCGCATCACCTGGCCGAAGGCCCGCACCCCGTAGGTGTAGCCCTTCTCCTCGCGCAGCACGCGGTCCAGGCGCGAGGTGAGGGTGCCGCCGAGGCAGTACGTGCCGAGCACCTGGGCGGGCCAGACACGGTCGTGCCGGTCCGAGCCGACGCGGCCGATCAGCAACTGCGTCTGGACCGCGCCGGGGCGGTCCACGATGATCACGCGGCCGGTGTCGTCGGCGGTGACCGGCGGCACGGGACGCGGCTCGGCGGAGGAGCCCGTCCAGGCGCCGAGCGTCTCGGCGAGCAGCCCGTCGAGGTCCACGCCGGTGAGGTCGCCGACGATCACGGCGGTGGACGTGGCCGGGCGGACGTACCGGTCGTAGAAGGCGCGGACACCCGCCGCGTCGATCTTCTGGACGGTCTCCTCGGTGCCCTGCCGGGGACGGGACATCCGCGAGGTCGCCGGGAACAGCTCCCTGGAGAGCTCCTTGGCGGCGCGGCGGGCCGGGTTGGCGCTCTCGTGCGGGATCTCGTCGAGCCGGTTGCGCACCAGCCGCTCGATCTCGCTCTCGGTGAACGCCGGTGCCCTCAGGGCGTCGGCGAGCAGACCGAGAGCCTTGGGCAGGCGTGAGACGGGCACTTCGAGTGAGAGGCGTACGCCGGGGTGGTCGGCGTGCGCGTCGAGGGTGGCGCCGCAGCGCTCCAGCTCGGCGGCGAACTCCTCGGCGGAGAGCTTGTCGGTGCCCTCGGAGAACGCGCGCGCCATGATCGTGGCGATGCCGTCGAGACCGGCCGGCTCGGCGTCCAGCGGCGCGGCGAGCAGCACCTCGACGGCGACGACCTGCTGGCCCGGGCGGTCGCAGTGCAGCAGGGTCAGGCCGTTGTCCAGCGTGCCGCGCTCGGGCGCGGGGAAGGCCCAGGGCTTGGGCCGGCCGGCCTGGGGCTGCGGGTGGAAGTCCATGGTGGCGAGCTCGGTCACTTCGCCGCCTCCTCGTCGGTGTCGTCGGCGGCGTCGGCGGCGTCGGTGGCGTCGTCCGTGCCGGTGGCTTCGTCGGCGATCGGCTCGTAGACGAGCACCGCGCGGTTGTCGGGGCGCAGGCGGGCCTTGGCGACCTCCTGGACCTCCTCGGCGGTGATGTCGAGGATGCGCCGCACTGCCGTCAGGGCGAGCAGCGGATCGCCGAACAGGACCGCGTACCGGCACAGTTCGTCGGCGCGGCCCGCGACCGTGCCGAGCCGGTCCAGCCACTCGCGCTCCAACTGGGCCTGGGCGCGCTCCATCTCCTCGGCCGTGGGGCCCTCCTCGGCGAACCGGGCGAGCTCCTCGTCGACCGCGGTCTCGATGACCGGGACCTCGACGTCGCCGGACGTCTTCACGTCCAGCCAGCCCAGGGAGGGCGCCCCGGCGAGCCGAAGCAGGCCGAACCCGGCCGCGACGGCGGTGCGGTCGCGGCGTACGAGCCGGTTGTACAGGCGGGAGGACTCGCCGCCGCCGAGGACGGTCAGGGCGAGGTCGGCCGCGTCGGACGCGCGCGTGCCGTCCTCGGGGAGCCGGTAGGCGGCCATCAGGGCGCGCGCCGGGACCTCTTCCTCGACGACCTCGCGCAGCTGCCCGCCGATGGTCTCGGGCAGGGAACCGTCGCGCGGGGCGGGCTTTCCGTCGTGCCCGGGGATGGAACCGAAGTACTTCTCGATCCAGGCGAGCGTCTGCTCGGCGTCGATGTCGCCGACGACCGAGAGCACCGCGTTGTTGGGCGCGTAGTAGGTGCGGAAGAAGGCGCGGGCGTCCTCGAGGGTCGCCGCGTCCAGGTCCGCCATGGACCCGATGGGGGTGTGGTGGTACGGGTGGCCCTCGGGGTAGGCGAGCGCGGTCAGCTTTTCGAAGGCGGTGCCGTAGGGCACGTTGTCGTAGCGCTGCCTGCGCTCGTTCTTGACGACGTCCCGCTGGTTCTCCATGGACTCGTCGTCGAGCGCGGCGAGCAGCGAGCCCATCCGGTCCGCCTCCAGCCAGAGGGCGAGCTCCAGCTGGTGGGCCGGCATCGTCTCGAAGTAGTTGGTGCGCTCGAAGCTGGTGGTGCCGTTGAGCGAACCGCCCGCGCCCTGCACCAGTTCGAAGTGGCCGTTGCCCTTCACCTGGCCCGATCCCTGGAACATCAGGTGCTCGAAGAGGTGGGCGAGTCCGGTACGGCCCTTGACCTCGTGGCGCGAGCCGACGTCGTACCAGAGGCACACCGCCGCGACCGGGGTCAGATGGTCCTCGGAGAGCACCACGCGCAGGCCGTTGGCCAGGCGGTGCTCGGTCGCTGTCAGGCCGCCGGAGCCTGTCTCAGCTGTGGCCGTGTGACCCATGGGCATGTACGTCCCTTCGATCGCGGAAACTGCAGAATTCCTGCCGGTCCTGCCACTGTATGCAAGCGTGCCGACAGGTGGCGAAGTTCCCGCGCCCCGTACGCCGAGAGCGAGATTCACCTGCGGCGGGAGGGCGGGCTTCCGCCCGCCCTGAGCGAGCGGAAAGGGGCTCCGCGCAGCCCCTACGGACGGGTCGCGGTCCGCGTTGTCAGTGGGGCGGTCCACAATGGTGCGCGTCAGATCCCGTTCATGCCCCGGCAGAGACTGTGAAGGAGCCGCAGCAGCGATGGCCCGCCGCAGCACGAAGACCCCGCCGCCCGACGACTCGTACGAGGAGAAGATCCTCGACATCGACGTCGTGGACGAGATGCAGGGCTCCTTCCTCGAATACGCGTACTCGGTCATCTACTCGCGAGCCCTGCCGGACGCCCGTGACGGCCTCAAGCCCGTGCATCGACGCATCGTCTACCAGATGAACGAGATGGGGTTGCGCCCCGACCGCGGCTACGTGAAGTGCGCGCGCGTCGTCGGTGAGGTCATGGGTAAGCTCCACCCGCACGGCGACGCGTCGATCTACGACGCCCTGGTGCGGCTGGCCCAGCCCTTCTCCATGCGCCTGCCGCTCGTCGACGGGCACGGCAACTTCGGCTCGCTCGGCAACGACGACCCGCCGGCCGCCATGCGTTACACCGAGTGCCGGATGGCCGACGCCACGTCACTGATGACCGAGTCCATCGACGAGGACACGGTCGATTTCTCGCCGAACTACGACGGCCAGGAGCGGGAGCCCGGCGTCCTCCCCGCGGCGTACCCGAACCTCCTCGTCAACGGCTCGTCGGGCATCGCCGTCGGCATGGCGACCAACATGCCGCCGCACAACCTCGGCGAGGTGATCGCGGCCGCCCGGCACCTGATCCGCTATCCGGGCGCCGACCTGGACACGCTGATGAAGTACGTGCCGGGCCCGGACCTGCCCACGGGTGGCCGGATCGTCGGCCTGTCCGGGATCAGGGACGCGTACGAGTCGGGCCGCGGCACCTTCAAGATCCGTGCCACGGTGTCGGTGGAGGACGTGACGGCGCGCCGCAAGGGTCTCGTCGTCACCGAACTGCCCTTCACCGTCGGTCCGGAGAAGGTGATCGCCAAGATCAAGGACCTGGTCGGCGCCAAGAAGCTGCAGGGCATCGCCGACGTGAAGGACCTCACCGACCGCGCGCACGGCCTGCGCCTGGTCATCGAGATCAAGAACGGCTTCGTGCCGGAAGCGGTCCTGGAGCAGCTCTACAAGCTGACGCCGATGGAGGAGTCCTTCGGCATCAACAACGTTGCCCTGGTGGACGGTCAGCCCCTCACCCTGGGCCTCAAGGAGCTCCTGGAGGTCTATCTCGACCACCGCTTCGAGGTCGTGCGCCGGCGCAGCGAGTTCCGCCGCGGCAAGAAGCGCGACCGGCTTCACCTGGTCGAGGGTCTCCTCGTCGCGCTGATCGACATCGACGAGGTCATCCGTCTGATCCGGTCCAGCGAGAACTCGGCGCAGGCCAAGGAGCGCCTGATCGAGCGCTTCTCGCTCTCCGAGGTCCAGACGCAGTACATCCTGGACACCCCGCTGCGGCGCCTCACCAGGTTCGACCGTATCGAGCTGGAGTCGGAGCGCGACCGGCTCAACGGCGAGATCGACGAGCTGACCGGGATCCTGGAGTCGGACGCCGAGCTGCGCAAGCTGGTGTCCACCGAACTGGCAGCGGTCGCGAAGAAGTTCGGCACCGACCGGCGCACCGTGCTCCTGGAGTCCGGCGGCTCCGTCGCGACGACGGTTCCGCTCCAGGTGGCGGACGACCCGTGCCGGGTGCTGCTGTCCTCGACGGGCCTGCTCGCCCGTACGGCCAGCGGTGAACCCTTCGCCGAGGCGGAGGACGCCAAGCGCACCAAGCACGACCTGATCGTCTCCGCGGTGTCCGCGACGGCCCGTGGTGAGATCGGGGTGGTCATCTCCTCGGGCCGGCTGCTCCGGCTGAACGTGATCGACCTCCCGCAGCTGCCGGAGACCGCGTCGGCGCCCAACCTCTCCGGAGGCGCGCCGATCTCGGAGTTCCTGTCCTCCCTGGAGGCGGACGAGACGGTCATCTGTCTGACGACGCTCGACGAGTCGTCGCCCGGCCTGGCCCTCGGCACCGAGCAGGGCGTCGTCAAACGTGTGGTACCCGACTACCCCCTGAACAAGGAGGAGTTGGAGGTCATCACCCTCAAGGACGGCGACCGGATCGTCGGCGCGGTCGAGCTGCGCACCGGCGAGGAGGACCTGGTCTTCGTCGCCGACGACGCCCAGTTGCTGCGCTACCAGGCCTCTCAGGTCCGCCCGCAGGGCAGGGCGGCGGGCGGGATGGCGGGCATCAAGCTCACCGACGGCGCGAAGGTGATCTCCTTCACCGCGGTCGACCCGGCGGTGGACGCGGTGGTCTTCACCGTGGCCGGCTCGCGCGGCACGCTGGACGACTCCGTCCAGACCACGGCCAAGCTGACACCGTTCGATCAGTATCCGCGCAAGGGCCGGGCCACGGGTGGCGTGCGCTGCCAGCGGTTCCTGAAGGGCGAGGACTGCCTGTCGCTGGCCTGGGCGGGTGCGGCTCCGGCGCGGGCCGCGCAGAAGAACGGCACACCGGCGGAGCTGCCGGAGATGGACCCGCGCCGCGACGGCTCGGGCGTGTCGCTGGCGAAGACGGTGTCGGTGGTGGCGGGTCCGGTGTAGCGCCGGTTCAGCCCTCCGGACTCTGCTCCTGTACGTAGCGCAGGACGCCCCACATGCTGTGCTCGTCGGCGTGCGGGGCGTCCTCCTCGCACGCCGTCAGGTCCTTGCCGAGGGCGGTGGTGTCGATGCCGGAGCCGATCAGTACGAGCTGGGTGCGGCGTTCGCCGGCGGCGGCCCTGGGCTCCGGGCCGCCGGCCCAGGGCTCCGGACGGAACCGCAGGAACGGCCCGACCGCGTGCACGGCGTAGCGGTTGCGGCGGTCGTGGGCGCCGAAGTCGACGTACCCCTTGATGCGGTAGAGCCCCTCGGGCCTGCTGTCGAGGAACTCCATCAACCGCCTCGGGGAGAGCGGGACTTCGGAGGTGAAGGAGAGGGATTCGTACGCCGCGTGCAGGTGACCGGCGTGCCCTTCGCGGTCCGTGCGGCCGGCCTCGTCGTGCGTGTGGAGGTCGTCGAAGGAGAGCTGGCCGACGCGGTCCTCGCTCGGCCTGCGGTCGAAGAGGAACTCGGGGTCGACACGGCCGTGGGCGGCGGGCACGACGGCGGCGTGGTCCACGAGGTCCCGTACGGTGCGCAGCACCCGCTCGCCGCCGTCGGCGCGGTCGATCTTGTTGACGACGACGAGGTCGGCGAGGGCGAGATGCCGGTCGATCTCGGGATGCTTCTCACGCGTGCCGTCGAACTCGGCCGCGTCGACGACCTCGACGAGTCCGCCGTAGACGATCCGCGGATTCTCGCTGGCGAGCACCATCCGCACGAGCTCCTGGGGCTCGGCCAGGCCGCTCGCCTCGATGACGATGACGTCGATGCGGGCCGAGGGCCGGGTGAGCCGCTCCAGATAGTCGTCGAGCTCCCCGGCGTCGACGGCGCAGCACAGGCATCCGTTCCCGAGCGACACGGTGGAGTCCCCGAGCGCTCCGGCCACCGCCATCGCGTCGATCTCGATCGCCCCGAAGTCGTTGACGACGGCGCCGATGCGACTGCCTCCGCTGTGGTGCAGGAGGTGGTTGAGCAGAGTGGTCTTGCCCGCGCCGAGGAATCCGGCGAGGACGATGACGGGAACCTGCGGGTCACCGGGCGGGGGCCGTCCGTCCGAAGCGAACGGGACCTGCTGCGGGCTGGACTGGCTCAACGGGCGACCTCTTTCACACCGACGCGTGCACCGGCTCGTGAACCGGTTCTTCGACGAGGGCGGCTCGTGGACCGGCGCTCGTACGGGGAATGGCTGTCGTCCCAGGATACGAGCGGGAGGAATCGCCCCGAAGTGAACGATTGTTAGCGGCGCTCGCGGGGCACACGTTGGGCATGGCGCCGGGACGCGCAACCCTCACTTCCCTCCGTGCGCCTCCTCTCCGCCTCCCCGCCGATCAGAGCCGCTCGGCAAGACTGGGAGGCGGCAAGCGCGCCGCCCACCGGTCGCCGGTCCGCTCCCTGTCGCCCCACAACCGACGGCCGGCGGAACGGTCGCCTTATTCGGGGGTTGACATGGCCACACAGAACTCCGCGATACGGAGGTTCGGCTCAGGTGCCTGGGCCCGGCTCACCGCCGCGGCCGGTACCGTCACGGAACGGAAGACACGGCCGCGCAGGCGGGCCGTACTCACTGAGCAGCACCGGCTCCACTTCGATCTGTTGTGCAAGGCCATGGACGATCCCGCTCTCGCCGCGGTCCTCAACACGTACGAGACGGAGATCACCGACGAGGAGCAGCGGCAGTACCTCTTCGCGAACGCCCTGTACATCAATGCCCTGTACTTCCACCGGATCGGGGCCCTGACGCGGGCGGAACTCCACGGCCACTTCCGCATCATGTGCCAGAACCAGATCTTCCGGGCGTACTGGGCCGCGACGGAACACCACCGCAAGAGCCTGGCCGACTCCTCCGAGGAAGCCGAACTGGGCCGGATGATGGAGAGCCTGATCCAGGATCAGACCGATTCCGACACCGACGAATGGTGGGTGGTCGGCGAACCCGACGAGGGACCCCAGTAGCTCCCGGCGTCGACGGCGGAGTTGCGCGACTTCACTCCACGGCTTGTGACGGCGTCGCGCACCATTCGCGCCCCACAGGCAACGGAATTCACTCCCCTGCTTGTGATGGCTTTGCACACCACGGGCAATCGGACGCGCTAGGTTATCGTCTGCCCGCTCCGCGGGCACTCCGACGAACACCCCGCGCTCGGAGACCTTTGGCTCCGACGAACATCTCCGCCCGGAGCCGGCCATGCTCCGAGGACCCCAGAGCTCGGAGGCACCCATCAGTCCGAGCCACAAGATTGGTACCACCCCGTGAAAATCGTGCGACGTGTCGGAGCTACGCCACGCGAGCGCGGCAGCGCCACTGGTCAGTCGTGCCCCGACATCTTCGAGCTCAGTGACGGCAGTTTCGCCGTCATCGGGCGCGAGGCCACCCTGGAACTCGACCCCGAGCTTCCGCCCGACGCCGCACGAGCCGACTACGAGCGGATCGTCATCATCACGCGCGACACCCTGGTCCGCGCGAAGAAGGACATCCCCGACGTCTGACCTCGTCACCGCCAGGAGCTGACCACGGGTGATCCGCGGTCAGGATCGACCCCCTGCGGCCACGACGCCAGGCCCGGCATCCCCTGGATGCCGGGCCCTTCATGTGCCGCGGACACACACCGCCCGTCAGCGAACCGTCGGCGCCTCGGCCCGCGGCGCCGACGCCGGAGGGACAGGCACCGGCGGCACCGGCCCCACATACCGCGCGGCCGGACGGATGATCTTCGAATCCTGCGCCTGTTCCAGGATGTTGGCGCTCCAGCCGACGACCCGGGCCGCCGCGAAGGTGGGGGTGAACATCTCGCGCGGGAGGCCGCACAGTTCCATGACCACACCGGCGTAGAACTCGACGTTGGTGTGGAGTTCGCGGCCCGGCTTGAGTTCGGCCAGGATCCCTTCCACCCGGTGTTCGACCTCGACGGCGAAGCCGACCAGGGAGCCGCCGAACCCCTGGGCGATGTCGCGGAGCATCCGGGAGCGCGGGTCCTCGGTGCGGTAGACGGCGTGACCGAAGCCCATGATGCGCTCACCCGCGAGGACCCGTGCGCGGATCCACGGGTCGATACGGTCGGCGGTGCCGATCGCGTCGAGCGTGTCCAGGGCACGGCTCGGCGCGCCACCGTGCAGCGGCCCCGACAGCGCCCCCACGGCGCCCACCAGACAAGCCGCCACGTCCGCACCCGTCGACGCGATCACCCGCGCCGTGAACGTCGACGCGTTGAATCCGTGGTCAATGGTGGAGATCAAGTACTGCTCGACCGCCCGCGCCCGCTCCGCGTCCGGCTCCGCGCCCGTGAGCATGTACAGGTAGTTCGCGGCGTACGGGAGGTCCTCGCGCGGCTCCACCGGCTCCAGGCCCCGCCCCAGCCGGTAAAGCGCGGTGAGCAGCGTCGGCACGGCCGCGCACGCGGCGAGCGTGTCCGCCTGGCGCCGGTCCGCGTCGATGTCGTACAGCGGTCGGAATCCCGACGCCGCCCCGAGCAGCGACAACGCGGTCCGCAGGCCCGCGAGCGGTCCGGCGGGGCCGGTCGCCGCCGCGATCGCGGGCAGCGCCGCGCGCACCTCGTCCGGGAGCCGGCGCAGCGCCGCGGTCCGCGCGGCGAAGGCGGCACCGTGGGCCGCGTCCGGCAGTTCACCGTGGACCAGAAGGTGCCAGACGTCCTCGAACCCGCGGGTCCGCGCGAGTTCGACGGCCGAGTACTGGCGGTAGTGGTAGAAGCCCTCCAGCCCCCTGACGTCACCCAGCGCGGTCTCGGTGACGACGACGCCCGCGAGTCCTCGCGGTATGTCGACAGGGGCGGGGGCTGTCGCGACGGCAGCGGGTGTCGCGGTGGCGGGGGCTGTCGCGACGGCAGGGGTTGTCGCGGTGGCGGGGGCTTTCGCGGTGGTGCTGGCGGTGGCGGTGGCGGCCCGGTTGTTCGGCATGCGTTCCTCCCTGAACTTGATTCGACTGTCCATGCTTGACTCGATCTCTGTCAATATTGATTGGATCAATATGACGATCCACGGATACGGTGTCGCCCATGAGGGATCAGGAAACGGGAACGCAGGCGCACGCGGGCCGGCGGCTCAGCACCAGGGAGACCGCCGACCTGCTCGGCGTGAAGGCCGAGACCGTGTACGCGTACGTGAGCCGCGGTCAGCTCAGCAGCCGGCGCGACCCCGGCGGCCGGGGCAGCACCTTCGACGCCGAGGAGGTGGAGACGCTCGCTCGACGCAACAGGCGCGATTCCAGCGGGAGTCCGAGCGCGGGCGGCGAGCTGTCCGTCCGCACCCGCATCACGTTGATCGACGAGGACCGGTACTACTACCGCGGAGTCGACGCGACGGAACTCGCCGCGCGCCACTCCTACGAAGAGATCGCCGAGTGGCTGTGGACCGGACAACTGCGCCCGGGCATCACGTTCACCGCTCCGGAGGCGACCGTCGCCGCCGCCCGCCGGGCCGTCGACGCGCTGCCCGACCACAGCGGCCCGACGGACCGGCTGCGCGTCGCCGCGATCGCCGCCTCGGCCGCCGACCCACTGCGCTTCGACCTGTCGGAGAGTGCCGTCCTCGGCAGCGCGCGCACCCTCATCCCCACCCTCGTCGCCGCCCTCCCGCCGAAGCGGCACGACCACCGCGACGAGGGCCCCCTGGCCCACCGTCTGTGGCCGCGCCTCACCGGCCGGACGCCTGACGGTGCGTCACTGCGGGTCCTGGACACGGCACTCGGTCTGCTCGTCGACCACGACCTGGCCGCCTCGACGCTCGCGGTACGGGTCGCCGCGTCGGCCCGCGCGCACCCGTACGCCGCCGTCTCCGCGGGCCTGGGCGTCCTCGAAGGGCCCCTGCACGGCGCCGCGGGCGGCCTGGCCCACCGGATGCTCCTCGACGTGCTGGACCAGGGCACCGCGGCGCCGGTCGTCGCCGACGAACTGCGCGCCGGACGTCGCGTCCCCGGTCTCGGCCACCGGCTCTACCCCGGAGAGGACCCACGCGCGCGTGCCCTGTTCGCCCTCCTGGAGGAGGTACCCGGAGCGGCACCGGCCCTGGCGGCGGCGCGGGACATCGTGACCACCACCGCCCGCCACACCCCGCTGCACGCCAACGTCGATCTCGCGCTGGCCGTGTTCACGGTCTCCTCCGGCATGTCCGCCTCCGCCGCGGAGACGGTCTTCGCCGTCGCCCGCACTGCGGGGTGGATCGCCCACACCCTGGAGGAGTACGGGGAACGGCCGCTGCGCATGCGTCCGAGTGGCCAGTACGTGGGAGCGCGGCCACCACAGCCGCTCCCTGAGTGCGCCCCCTGAAGCCTCTCCACGCGCCGAATGCGCTGAGAGTGCGCCCCCGTCCACACGGCCGGGCCTCACCCTGGCCCTAGGTCGGAAGTCACCCTGGTCGAAGTCAGGTTAGGCTCACCTCTGTGAGTACGTGCACGACCGCGTCCCGCGACTTCGACGAACCCCTCGCGGGGACCGCGGCGACCGCGAGGACATGGCTGCTGCTCGAGCAGCCCGGACCCTGGGGTGCCAAGGCGCTCACGTCGAGCCACCTGGACCCCGAGCTCGGGCGTGCCCTCGAAGCGGCCGCCGAGGGCACCGGCGTGCGGATCGCGCTCATCCGACGCCCCGGACGGCACGCGGACCGCGATGCATCCGCCGAGCGCCACGTGTATGCGGCCCACACCACTCCCGGACACACATGGCTGCACAGCGCGACGACCCGCACACCCGGGCAACTGCTCGACCTGGACTTCACCGCACTCGGTACGGGTGACGCGCACACCTTCGACACGGTGCTGCGAGGCCGTCCGCACCGGGGCGACCCGCTCGCGCTCGTCTGCACCAACGGCAAGCGTGACCGTTGCTGCGCCCTCCTGGGCCGGCCTCTCGCCGCCGAACTCGCGGCCTCGGGACTGGAGGGCGCGTGGGAGGTCACCCATCTGGGTGGTCACCGTTTCTCCCCCACGCTGCTCGTCCTGCCGTACGGCTACGCGTACGGACGGACCGCGGCACACTCCGTCAAGGAGATCCTCCAGGGCGTGCGGGAGGGGCGCATCGTCACCGAGGGCTGCCGGGGCGGTTCCGCCTGGGAGCGGCCGGGACAGGCGGCGGAGCTGGCCGTGCGCACGGCCACCGGAGAGCACGCGGCGGACGCCTTCCGGGTCCTGCGCACCCACGGGACGACACCGCGCTGGGAGGTGACCGTCGCCCACACCGACGGTCGCGTGTGGCGTGTCGTCGTCGCGCAGGGCGCCTCGTTGCCGCCTCGCCCCGAGAGCTGCGGCTCGGCGCTCGGTTCCCCGGCCCGCATGGACGTCGTGGCCGTGCGGGAGCTGCCCCGGACACCGATCCCGATCGCCTGCTGACCAGGGCCCACCAGCGCCTGCCACACGCCTCCGCACCCGGGCTCCGCGCCCCACCACCCCCACACGACGCACACCCCTTGTGGCACCCCCTGGGCCCCGCCCGGACCCGGCCCCCGTCACCGCCTCCCGTACGAAGCCCGGGAGATCCACGCCACACCCCCTACGGCGGAGAGCGCCCTCCCCCGTACGGTCATGTGCATGAGCTCCACTCCCCGTGCACGACGCTTGCACCTCCGTCTGCCGCGGCGGATGTTCTCGCAGGTGCTGCTGATGCAGGTGGCGATCGCCGCCGGAGTCGCCGTCCTCGCAACCGGGCTGTTCCTCGCCCCGCTCAGCGCTCAGCTCGACGACCAGGCCATGCGCCGCGCGCTCGCGATCGCGCAGACCACGGCGGCCCAGCCGCGCATCGCCGAGGACCTGCAGACGTCGCTGCCGTCCGTGAACGGGCCCGTGCAGACTGCCGCCGAGCGGATCCGCCGGGCCAGCGGGGCCGAGTACGTGGTGGTGATGAACACGAACGGCGTGCGCTGGTCGCACAGGGACGTCACCCAGATCGGCCAAGTCGTCTCCACCGACCCCCGCCGGGCCCTCGCCGGCAAGGACGTCATGCAGATCGACAGCGGCACACTGGGGCGCTCGGCGCGCGGCAAGGTGCCGCTGCGCCTCCATGGACACATCGTCGGCGCGGTCTCGGTCGGCATCAAGTACGACAGTGTGCGCAACCGGCTGATCCACGCCATCCCGGGCCTCTTCGCCTACGCGGGCGGAGCCCTGGCCGTCGGTGCGTTCGCCGCCTATCTGCTCTCCCGCCGGGTCCAGCGGCAGACCCGTGACCTGGCCTTCTCCGACATCTCGGCGCTGCTCGCGGAACGCGAGGCGATGTTGCACGGCATCCGGGAGGGAGTCGTCGCCCTGGACCGGACCGGCCGGGTACGCCTCCTCAACGACGAGGCCCAGCGGCTGCTCGGACTCGACGCGGCGGCCATCGGCGGTCCGCTCGACGACGTGCTCGGTCCCGGCCGTACCACCGACGTGCTGGCCGGACGGGTCACCGGCACGGATCTGCTGACCGTGCGTGGTCAGCGCGTCCTGGTCGCCAACCGGATGCCGACCGACGACGGCGGCGCCGTGGCCACCCTGCGCGACCGCACCGAACTGGAGCAGCTCAGCCGTGAACTCGACTCCACGCACGGACTGATCGACGCTCTGCGGGCCCAGGACCACGAGCACGCCAACCGGATGCACACGCTTCTGGGACTGCTCGAACTGGAGATGTACGACGACGCCGTGGAGTTCGTCGGCGAGGTGGTCGGCGACCATCGGATCACCGCGGAACAGGTCACCGAGAAGGTCCACGATCCGCTGCTCGCCGCCCTGTTGGTCGGGAAGGCCACCGTCGCGGCCGAGCGCGGGGTGGCCCTGTGGATCTCGGACGGGACGCTGCTGCCCGACCGGCTGCTCGACCCGCGCGGACTGGTCACCGTCGTCGGGAACCTCGTCGACAACGCGCTCGACGCCGTGGCCGGTACGCCGCACGCGCGCGTGGAGGTCGAATTGCGGGTCCAGGGGCGTACGGCCGTGCTGCGCGTGCGGGACACCGGGCCGGGCATCCCGGCGGAGCGGCGGGAGCTGATCTTCACGGACGGGTGGACCACCAAGAAGCCGCCGGCGCACGGCAAGCGCGGGATCGGTCTCTCCCTGGTGAGCCGGTTCGCCGAGCGGCAGGGCGGCAGCGCGGAGGTGGCCGAGGCGAGCGGCGGGGGCGCGGAGTTCACGGTCGTCCTGCCGGAGGCGCTCACGGAGGCGGACCTGGCGGCGGAACCCAGCGCGCCCACGGCCGCCGAGGAGGGGTCGCGGTGATCGAGGTGCTGGTCGTGGACGACGACACCCGGGTCGCCCGGGTCAACGCCGCCTACGTCACGAAGGTGCCCGGGTTCCGGGTCGCGGGAGAGGCGCACAGCGCCACGGAGGCGATCCGGCTCATGGAGACGCTGCCGAACCTGGACCTGGTCCTGCTGGACCACTACCTGCCCGACGAGACGGGCCTCGCGGTCGTCCAGGAGATGCGGCGGCGCGGTCACCAGACCGACGTCATCATGGTGACGGCCGCCCGCGACATCTCGACCGTGCGGGCGGCCATGCGGCAGGGCGCTCTGCAGTACCTGGTCAAGCCGTTCGCCTTCGCGGGCCTGCGCGCCAAACTGGAGGCGTACGCGGCTCTGCGCCGTACCCTCGACGCCGGCGGAGAGGCGGAACAGGCCCAGGTGGACCGCATCTTCGGCGCCTTGTCGACGACTGCCGAGCCGCCCCTGCCCAACGGGCACTCCCCCACGACGGCCGAGCTCGTGCGCCGTGCCCTGGTGAACGCCGAAGGGCCGCTGTCGGCCCAGGAGGTCGCCGAGGAGACCGGACTGAGCCGGCAGACCGCCCAGCGCTATTTGAAGCTCCTGGAGCGCGCGGGAAGGGCCCGGCTGACCCTCAGGTACGGCGACGCGGGCCGCCCGGAGCATCGGTACGTCTGGGCGACCCGCAGGTGAGGCCACGGCTCAGGAGGCAGGGGCCGGAGTCCGAACAGGCCACGGCGTACGGCTGCCGGGGAAGCACAGCCGTACGCCGTGGACTGTTCGGGCCGTTCAGCCGGCGGCCTTCTTCACGAACTCCGTGGTGAAGGTCCTGCCGAGGTCCACCTTGGCGTTCTTGATGTTGGGGTTGAACGCCTTGAGCACCTTCTCGACGGTCTCGGGGCCGCCCTCGGGCATCACCCCGTCCTTGGTGAACATCGGCAGCGTGCTCTCGATGGCGGTGGCGTAGAGCGCCTTGTCGCCCTGTGAGTAGTCGGCGGGCATCTTGGCGGCGATCTCGGACGCGCTGTGCGTGGCCATCCACGCGAGAGTCCTCACGAAGGCGTTGGCCAGCTTCTGGACCGTCTCCTTGTGACCGTTCACCCAGTCCGTCTGCATGTAGAGGCTGGACGAGGGATACGGGCCGCCGAACGCCTCCGCCGAACCCTTCGGCGTGCGCATGTCGATGAGCACCTTGCCCAGGCCCTTCTTCAGGACCGTGGCGACCGTCGGGTCCGTCGTCATACCGCCGTCGATCGCGCCCTTCTGGAGCGCGGAGATGAAGGTCGGTCCGGCGCCGACGGCGACCGGCGAGAAGTCGCTGACCTTCACCCCGTTCTTGACCGCCAGGTACTTGGTGAGGAAGTCGGTGGAGGAACCGAGCCCGGTGATGCCGAGCTTCTTGCCCTTGAAGTCCTTGGGCGACGTGATGTCGCCCGCGCGCTGGGCGGAGACGAGCTCCACCTCACCGGGCGCGTGCGAGAACTGCACGACGGACTCCACGGACTTGCCCTTGGTCTGCAGGTCGAGCGTGTGGTCGTAGAAGCCGACGGCCCCCTGCACCTGACCGGAGACGAGCGCGGTCTCCGCCTGCACACCGGCCGGCTCGCTGAGGAGTTCGACGTCCAGGCCCTGGTCGTTGAAGTAGCCGAGCCGCTGGGTGAGCATCGCCGGCAGGTAGATGACCTTGTCGAGGCCGCCCACCATGATCTTGACGTGTTCACCCTTACCACCGCCTCCGCCGCTGCCGCTGTCGGCGGTGGAGGCCGCGTCGTTGGCACAGGCGGTGAGCGAGGAGAGGGCGAGCAGACCGGCGGCTGCCAGCGCGGAGTATCTGGCGGTCTTGCGCATGATTGGGTCACGTCCTTGTGAGAGGGCGGTGCGGGCAGAACGGGCGCCCTGAAAGGTGTTGAACCGGGAACGGGCGTCCTGAAGAGGGGCGTTGAGCAGGGAACCTGGTTTTGCGGAGGGGCGCCGGGAGAGCGACGGGGGTTTCCTGGAATGGGGTTGGGCGCCGAGCGCGCCCTCCTGGTGGCGACCACGACCGGGCGGCGCGGAAAGCCGGGCCCCGGGTCGGTCAGCTCTCGGAGTCCGACGGCTTCCAGCGGAAGATGCGGCGTTCGGCGAAGGTGAGCAGTCCCTCGGCCAGCAGCGCGACCACGGCGAGGATGACCATCGCGGCGTACACACCGGCCGCGTTGAAGGTGCCCTGCGACTGCGCGACGAGCAGGCCGATGCCCTTGGTGGCGCCGATGTACTCCCCGACGATCGCGCCGATGAGGGCGAAGCCGAAGCTGACGTGGAGGCTGGTGAAGATCCACGAGGTGGCGGACGGAATGACGACCTGAAGCGTCACCCGTCGGTCGCTCGCGCCGAGGATCCGGGCGTTGGCGACGAGGTTGCGGTCGACCTCACGGGCACCCTGGAACGCGTTGAAGAAGACCGGGAAGAACACCAGGACCACCGCGGAGGCGACCTTGGAGGCGGGGCCGAGCCCGAACCAGATCACGAAGATCGGGGCCAGCACGATCCGCGGTATGGAGTTGAGCACCTTGATGTACGGACCAAGGACATCGGCGAGGAAGGTGACGCGTCCCAGCGCGATGCCGAAGACCACGCCGGACACCACGCCGATGACCCAGCCGAGCAGCGCCTCGTGGAGCGTGAACCAGATCTGCTCGCCGAGCGAACCGAGTGCGGTCCCGTGGGCGGTCCAGGTGTAGATCTGGTCCCAGATCTTCGACGGCATGGAGAAGTTGAACGGGTCGATGATCTCGGCCCGTGCGAACACCTCCCACAGACCGAGCGCGGCGACCAGAAGCACCGTACGGGCGGCGGCGACGATCATCCGGCGTCGGCGGGCGGCTCGGGCCCGTGAGTGGGCGCGTCCCGGCTTGACGGGTTCACGGTCGGCCGGCGCGACGACGGCCTCGGGCATGACGTCAGGCGACATCGGCCGCACCCCTCTCACGCGTGATGCGGACCTCTTCGCCGAGCGACTGCCAGATCTCGCGGTAGATCTCGATGAACCGCGGCTCCAGACGTACGGCTTCGACCTTGCGGGGCCGCGGCAGATCGATGTCGAAGATCTGCTTCACGGTGGCCGGGCCCGCCGTCATCACGACGACCTTGTCGGCGAGCGCGATGGACTCCTCCAGGTCGTGGGTGACGAAGACGACCGAGGCGCCCGTGCCCTCCCACAACTCCAGCAGTTCGTCCGACATCAGGGCCCTGGTCTGCACGTCGAGCGCCGAGAAGGGCTCGTCCATCAGCAGGATCTCGGGGTCGTTGACGAAGGTCGCGGCGAGCGCGACCCGCTTGCGCTGACCGCCGGAGAGCTGGTGCGGATAGCGGTCCTCGAAGGCCGCGAGCCCGACCCTGGCCAGCCACTCGCGGGCCCGCTTCTTCGCCTCCGCCTTGGGCACCCCACGAAACCGTGGGCCCGCCATGACGTTCGACAGGACCGTACGCCACGGGAAGGTGGCGTCCTGCTGGAAGACGAAACCGACCTTGTCACCGACACCCTCGACCGGCGCACCCGCCACCATGACCTCGCCCTCGGTGGGCTCCTCGAGGCCGCTCACCAGGGTCAGCGTGGTCGACTTCCCACAGCCCGTGGGGCCGACGACGGCGACGAACTCGCCACGGCCGATCGTCAGGTCCAGCTCCCTGACTGCCGTGTGCAGGCCGCCTGACGGGGTCTTGAAGATCTTGCTCGCGCCCCGTAGCTCTATGGCGGGGCTGGTGTCTGCGCTCATGGGCCGGGACGGTAGATGTGGCGCGAGCCACAGCATCAGTCTTCTGGGCGCAAGGCCTTCTTCTGCTTGCAAGAGTCTGTTGTGCTCATTTTGCTCGCGCTACAACGGCGGAGCCGAAACACGGGCTTAACGCTCGCCAGGCGTTGAGAGAAAGAGGCCCGATGATTGACGTCCTGGTCGTGGACGACGACTTCCGCGTCGCTGAGATCAACGCGAAGTACGTGGGGAAGGTTCCCGGATTCCGGGTGGCCGCCCGCGCGCACAGCGCTGCCCAGGCCCTGGCCGCCGTGGAGCGCGCGCCCGTCGACCTGGTCCTGCTCGACCACTATCTGCCCGACCAGACGGGCCTCGAACTCGTCCACCACATGCGTGAACGGGGTCACGGCACCGACGTCATCATGATCACCGCGGCGAGCGACGTGGTGACCGTGCGGGCCGCGATGCGTCTGGGCGCCCTGCACTATCTGGTCAAACCGTTCACCTTCGCCGCACTGCGCACCCGCCTCGACTCGTACGCGGCCCTGCGGCGCACCGTCGACCGGGTGGGTGGGCGCGGCGTCGCGGGTCAGGAGCAGGTCGACCGGATCTTCGGTGCCCTGCGCACCGCGCCCATACCGGCGTCACCGGGGCTGCCCAGAGGCCACTCCGAGCCCACCACCGACCTGATCTGCGGTGTGCTGCACCGTGCGAACCAACCGCTGTCCGCCCACGAGGTGGCGGCCGAGACGGGCCTCAGCCGCTCCACCGCCCAGCGGTACCTGCGCCACCTCGAACAGGCGGGACGCCTGCGCCTGTCCCTCAAGTACGGCGACACCGGACGCCCCGAGCATCGGTACGCGTGGGTGGCGCCCTGAGGGCTGTCCCCTCGGTGTCGCCCGCACGCGCCCCCCTGACGCGCGAGTCGGAGTCTCCTCAGGCACGGACCGGCTGCGGAGAGGTACGCCGCTGGAGGCCTGCGGCGCCGCAGGCCTCCGTCACGGGAGTCCTGGCGCCGCTCCCCTCGCCGCGGTTCACGTCGCCCGGGGGGCCGGGTGCCCTCAGACCGCCCCGGCACCCGTCAGCGACCGCACCTCGGTCTCCGCGTGTTTGGCCTCGTCCGGCGGCTCCACCGAGGTGACCGTCCCCAGCCAGCCCGCGAGGAAGCCGAGCGGGATCGACACCAGGCCGGGGTTCTGCAGCGGGAAGTACTGGAAGTCCACGCCCGGGAACAGGGAGTCGGGGCTGCCCGACACCACCGGCGACAGCAGCACGAGCACCAACGCGGGCACCAGCCCGCCGTATACGGCCCACACCGCGCCACGGGTCGTGAAGCTCCGCCAGAACAACGAGTACAGCAACACCGGCAGGTTCGCGGACGCGGCGACGGCGAAGGCGAGGCCCACCAGGAACGCCACGTTCAGGTCGCGGGCCACCAGCCCGAGCCCGATCGCGACGACTCCGATGCCCACCGCCGCCGCACGCGCCACCGCGACCTCGCTGCGTACCTTCGCGTGCCGACGTCGCAGTGAGGCGTACAGGTCGTGGGCCACGGACGCAGAGGACGCCAGCGTGATGCCGGCGACGACCGCGAGGATCGTGGCGAAGGCGATGGCCGCGACGACCGCGAACAGCACCGTTCCGCCTGTCGAATCGGGGCCGCCGCCCAGGTCGAGCGCGAGCAGCGGAACCGCCGTGTTGCCCGCCGCGTTCGACTCCCTCACGGCCTTCGGTCCGACGATCGCCGCCGCGCCGAAGCCCAGCACGATCGTCATCAGGTAGAAGCCCCCGATGAGTCCGATCGCCCAGACCACCGAGCGCCGTGCGGCTCGCGCGGTCGGCACGGTGTAGAAGCGCGAGAGGATGTGCGGCAGACCGGCCGTGCCGAGCACCAGCGCGAGGCCCAGGCTGATGAAGTCGAGACGCGCCGTCCAGTCCCCGCCGTACTTCAGGCCGGGCACGAGGAACGCGTCGCCGTGCCCACTGCGCCCGGCGGCCGAAAGCAGCAACTGGTTGAAGTCCCCGTGGAAGCGCACCAGGACGAGCACGGTCAGCGCGACGGCGCCGCCCATCAGCAGGACCGCCTTGACGATCTGGATCCACGTGGTGGCTCGCATCCCGCCCAGCGACACATAGATCACCATGAGCGCGCCGACGCCGATCACCGTCCAGTTCCGCGCCGCGTCGCTCGTACCTCCCAGCAGCAGCGCGACCAGGCTGCCCGCGCCCACCATCTGTGCCACCAGATACAGAACGGACACCGTCACCGAGGCCGTTCCCGCCGCGATCCGCACGGGTCGCTCGCTCATCCGCGCCGCGACCACGTCGGCGAGGGTGAACCGCCCGCAGTTGCGCACCAGTTCGGCGACGAGGAACAGAACGACGAGCCAGGCGACGAAGAATCCCACGACGTACAGCAGGCCGTCGTAGCCGTACAGCGCGATGAGTCCCGTGACCCCGAGGAAGGACGCCGCCGACATATAGTCACCAGAAATGGCAAAACCATTCTCCATTGATGAGAACAGTCGCCCTCCGGCGTAGAACTCCTCGGCCGAACCGTGCCGGTTGCGGCTCACCCATGTAGTGATCGCCAGAGTCACCGCCACGAATGCGCTGAACAGCAGCAGCGCCAGCGTCTGATGGTTGCCGGTCACCGCTCGGCTCCTCTGACGCTCCGCGTCAATTCCTGGGTGTCCCAGCGGAGTTCGAGTGCCGCCCGGTCCCGGCGCAGCCGCGCGTGCCGCGCGTACGCCCAGGTGAGCAGGAATGTGGTGAGGAACTGCCCGAGCCCCGCCACCATGCCCACATTGACCGCGCCCGCGACCGACCGGGCCATGAACCCGGGCGCTGCCGTCGCGGTCACCACGTAGCCGACGTACCAGGTGAAGAACACGGCGAAGGCCGGGATCACGAACCTCCGGTACCGCCCACGCACCTCCTGGAAGGCCGCACTGCGCTGCACCTTCAGATAGACCTCGGCCGTGCCGCCCAAGCGGCCTCCCTGCCCCTGGCGCGCGGGCGGGACGACGGGCGCGGGCGCCCCCGTGCCGTCCAACTCGCCCCAGCCGGAGGCGAGCGCGTCATACCAGGGGTCGTCGAACCGGACCTCCCCCGTGTCGCGGCCGTCGTGCTTCTCCACCGAACTCTCCTTGTCCGCGACCCGTTTCGGCCGCGTACCCAAGGATGTACAGATCGGGAAGATCCAGGACTCTTCTACCCACCCGCTTCACCCCATCAGGTGACTCAATTCACCGGTGGCCGGACGAGACCTTTCCCATAGGCATAACGCACCGCTTGGGCACGGTCCTTGAGTCCCGTCTTGGCGAAGAGATTGTTGATGTGGGTCTTCACCGTGGCGGTGGACACATGCAACTTGCGGGCGATCTCCTGGTTGGTGAGCCCCTCGGCGATCAGCAGCAGCACCTCGGTCTCGCGCGCGGTGAGCCCGTCGGGCGGCGTCACGGGCGCGGCCGACGGCGGTTCCGGCTGCGACAGCCGCTCCAGCAAGCGGCGTTGGACACTCGGTGAGAGTCCCGCGTTCCCGGACAGCACGCTCTCCACGGCGCGCACGATCTCGTCACCACCCGCGTCCTTGGTGAGATATCCGCGGGCCCCGGCCCTGAGCGCCGGAAACAGCGACTCGTCGTCCGCGTACGTGGTGAGCACGACCACCTGGGTCCCCGGATGCTCGGCGCGGATGCGCCGGGTCGCCTCCACGCCGTCGCAGCGAGGCATGCGCAGGTCCATCAGCACGACGTCCGGGGCGAGTTCGGCGACGAGCGCCACGGCCTCCTCCCCGTCCCCGGCCGCACCCACCACCTCGATCCCCGGCAGCAGGCCCAGCAGCATCACGATGCCCTCGCGCACCACCGTCTGGTCGTCCGCCACCACGACCCGAGCCGCCCTTCCGGTCTCCTCCGCCGTCATACGGGCACCTTCAGCGTGACCACGAAGCCCTCCTCGTCCGGCCCGGCCTCCAACGAGCCGCCCAACAGTTCGGCACGCTCCCGCATGCCCAGCAGACCGTACCCGGCGCCGGCGGCGCCGAGCTCCCCCGGCGCTCCCCCCGAGTCCCGTACGGCCAGCGTCACTTCGTGTTCGCCGTACTCCAGCCGGACGTCGACCTTGGCGCCCGGCGCGTGCTTGCGGACGTTCGTCAGGGCCTCCTGCGCCACCCTGCGCACCGCCTGCGAGGCCTCGGCCGGCATCGGCCGGCGTTCACCTGTGACGGTGACGTCCGCCCCGTCGGACGTGGCGACCAGTTCACCCAGGAATTCCTCCACCGGGGACATCTCGCCCCGTAGCGCGGAGAGCGCCTGCCGGGTCTCGGCGAGCCCTTCCCTGGCCATCCCGCGCGCCGCCACGACGCGTTCGAGGATCGTCGCCCGGTCGGCGCCTCGCTCGATCAGCAGCCGGGCCGCCTCGAGGTGCACCATCTGCGCCGAGAGGCTGTGTGCCAGCACGTCGTGGATCTCCCGTGCGATCCTGCCGCGCTCCGCGAGCGCCGCCGCCTCGGCCTCGGCCGCACGTGCCGCGCGCTCCTGGGCGAGGAGGCGCTGGGCACTGCCCCGCGCCTCCGCGTCGAGGCGCAGTACGTATCCCGCCAGGACGAGCCCGACGGCGGTGGCCACCGTGGTCAGCCAGATGTCGTTGTTGACCGCCGAGTAGGCGCCCAGCGCCACCGTGGTGACGGGCAGTGCCGCCGCCAGGGGCAGCCTCTCGATGGCGCTGATCCCGCACGCGCACCACAGCACGAGCGCCGGAATCCTGAATCCCGTGCTCGCCGCCACCGTCGCGATCGCGAGCAGCAGCGCGAGCAGCCCCACGGAGGGCAGCAGCCGGTGCTGGAGCGTGGTCTGCCAGAACGCCCAGGCGGCGACGCCGCAGACGATCACCCCCAGCGCCGCCGCGGCGGTGCCCCATCCGCTGAGATCGCTGTTCGTGAAGGTCGTCCACAGGAGCACGCCCAGGGCGAAGAGTCGCGTCGTCCGGGCGAGCCCGCGCCTGGCCTTGGTCACTCCCGCTCGGGAGAGCGCCTCGCGGGAGGGCCAGCGGGTCCAGGAATGCTCGGTCACACGCGCTCCTTCCACGCGGCCTGGGGCACGCCGCCACCGTACGCCGCGTCCTTCCCGACCGCCGGGCGCAGGGACTGCGACCGCCAGAGCAGGAGCCCGGAGCGGACCAGCAGGGTGGCCGCGAGCGCGAGCAGCAGGGCGGAGCTGTCCTGCCGCACGCCCAGCAGCGCACCGACGCCGAAGAGCCCCAGCCGCAGGGCTATGCCCACGCCCCAGACGGCCGCGCCGGCCTTGGTGCTCCTGCTCCAGACCGTGCCGTCCGGCTCCGCCCACATCCGGGTGGTCCACGCCCAGGCGGCTCCGACGGCCAGCCCGATGACGACCTCGGCCCCGATGAGCAGGATCGCCTCGGTCCGGTGATGGGCGTCGATGAGGCCCGGCTCACGCAGAGCGATCACGGCCAGCACGGCCGGCACGATCCACCAGCGCCTGTCCGTGCTCACCCTGCGCGTACGGAATTGGCGTGCGACGACCAGAACAACAACGGCGACGATCACCAAGGCGTTGACGAGCCCGGACATCGCGACCTCCATGGGCGAGGAAGAGCGGATACCGACAGCGAGCGCTGTCGACGCCTTCGACGCTACGGAAATCGCGAGGTCAGCAGATCGGAGCCCGGGTGGATCCCGGGTGGATCCACCCCGCCCCAAGCCTCCACCCACGGGTGGAGCCCCCGGCACCCTCAGCCCGTCCGGGCCTCGGCGAATCCCGCCCCAACCGGCCCCGCACTCCCCAACTCCCGGCACCCGACGACGCACGCGAGGGGCCGTGCCGGTACGTCGCAGCCCGTCGCTTACGCCCGGATCGAGCAACGGCTCCCCTGCCCGGCCCACGCCTGATCCAGCGGCGACGGGCTCGACGTACCAGCACGGCCCCGCCCCACCACCGCCCGCGCAACCGCACCGCCCGCACCGCCCGAGCCGTCGCCGCCCGCGAGCCCGCACCCGAGATGAAGCGGACGCCCCCACACCCACGACAGCCCGCGCAGCGTCTACGCGTCGATACGCGACCGGTCCAACGTCGCCGCGGACCTGGAGATGAACTCCTTGCGCGGAGCCACGTCGTTCCCCATCAGCAGATCGAACACCTGCTCGGACGCATCCAGGTCGGAGATGTTGATCCGGCGCAGCGTCCGGTACCTGGGATCCATCGTGGTCTCGGCCAGCTGATCGGCGTCCATCTCACCGAGACCCTTGTACCGCTGGATCGAGTCCTTGTACCGCACGTTCTTGCGCTGCAGCTCCAGCAGCGTCTCCCGCAGCTCACGGTCCGAGTACGTGTAGACGTACTTGTCCTGCCCCTTCTTGGGCTGGCTGAGCTCGATGCGGTGCAGCGGCGGCACCGCCGCGAACACCCGCCCGGCCTCGACCATCGGCCGCATGTACCGCTGGAACAGCGTGAGCAGCAGGATCCGGATGTGCGCACCGTCGACATCCGCGTCGACGAGGAGAATGATCTTCCCGTACCGCGCCGCGTCGATGTCGAAGGTCCGCCCGGACCCGGCCCCTATGACCTGGATGATCGCACCGCACTCGGCGTTCTTGAGCATGTCCGTCACGGACGACTTCTGAACGTTGAGGATCTTGCCCCGGATCGGCAGCAGCGCCTGGAACTCCGAATTCCGCGCCAGCTTGGCCGTACCGAGCGCGGAGTCGCCCTCGACGATGAACAGCTCACTGCGCTCGACGTCGTCGCTGCGGCAGTCGGCGAGCTTGGCGGGCAGGGACGAGGACTCGAGGGCCGTCTTCCGGCGCTGCGCGTCCTTGTGCTGGCGCGCGGCGATCCTCGTGCGCGCGGCGGCGACCGCCTTCTCCATCACGACGCGGGCCTGCGCGGCGTCGTCCCGCTTCGTGGAGGTCAGGAACGCCTTGAGCTCCCTGGAGACCACGTTGGTCACGATGCGGCGGGCCGCCGAGGTCCCGAGGACCTCCTTGGTCTGGCCCTCGAACTGCGGCTCGGCGAGACGCACGGTGACGACGGCGGTCAGGCCCTCCAGGGCGTCGTCCTTGACGATGTCGTCCTCGGCGACGCGCAGCAGCTTCTTGGCGCGCAGCACCTCGTTCATCGTCTTGGCCACGGCCTGCTCGAAGCCGGCGACATGGGTGCCGCCCTTGGGGGTGGCGATGATGTTCACGAACGACTTCAGGTTCGTGTCGTAGCCCGTACCCCAGCGCAGCGCCACGTCCACGCCGAGCTCGCGGGTGACCTCGGTCGGCGTCATCTGCCCGTGGTCGTCGAGGACCGGGACGGTCTCCTTGAAGCTGCCCTGCCCCGAGAAGCGGAGAACGTCACAGACGGGCTTGTCGGCGGCCAGGTACTCGCAGAACTCACTGATGCCGCCGTCGAAGCGGAAGGACTCCTCGCCCTTGCTGCCGCCCTCGCCGAGCCCGTACTCGTCACGTACGACGATGGTCAGGCCCGGGACCAGGAAGGCGGTCTGGCGGGCACGCTGGTGCAGGTGGTCCAGGGAGAGCTTGGCGTCCTTGAGGAAGATCTGGCGATCGGCCCAGTAGCGCACGCGGGTGCCGGTGCGGGTCTTGGGGATCCGCTTGAGCTTGCGCAGCCCGCTCGTCGCGTCGAAGGCGGCCTCGGGGCCGTCCGCCTTGAACGCTCCCGGGGTGCCGCGCCGGAAACTGACCGCGTGCGTGTTGCCGCCGCGGTCCACCTCGACGTCCAGACGGGCGGAGAGCGCGTTCACCACGGAGGCGCCCACGCCGTGCAGACCGCCGGAGGCCGCGTACGAGCCGCCGCCGAACTTGCCGCCGGCGTGCAGCTTGGTCATCACGACCTCGACGCCGGACAGGCCGGTCTTGGGCTCCACGTCGACCGGGATGCCACGGCCGTTGTCCCGCACGTCCACCGAGCCGTCGTCGTGCAGGATCACGTCGATGTGGTCGCAGTAGCCCCCCAGGGCCTCGTCCACGGAGTTGTCGATGATCTCCCACAGGCAGTGCATCAGACCGCGACTGTCGGTGGACCCGATGTACATGCCGGGGCGCTTGCGGACGGCTTCGAGCCCCTCGAGGACGAGCAGGTGCCGCGCGGTGTAGTTGGAGCCGTCCCGGTCTGATCCGGTCAGCAACGCTGTGGACGGCACGGACGTGTCGGCGGTCACGCGGTTCGCTCCTCGCTGAATTTCAGATGGGGCCCTTTTGGGTAAGGGGCCGGCTTCGGTCACCGCTGAGAGGGTACCGAGGCCTGGTAGAGCCGTTGTAACGCCACCCTCGCATGAACTCAGACTAGTCCAGGGTCGCATGGGTGTTCGATCCCTCGATGGAGTGAAGTACATATCACGTTCCCTTCGGGGCATGAACCATTTAGGCTCCGGGCACGTCCTCATGAACAACCGGCAAGCCAGCCGGGGAGGACCGACCCTGACAGACAGCGCGAACCCGTAAGACGCGAAGACGCAATACGGCTCATTCGCCGCCACCCGGCAGCAGACAGCCGCCTCGGAGAGAAATTTTCGAGGAAAAGCCACGAGCGGGAACGTTTTCGGCCTGGTTGGATGTTGACCCTGGTACGACAGCTCGTCGAGCTAGAGAAGAGGCGACGTGACTACTGTTCTGACCCCCGCGAGCCCGCTGACGGCCGCTGACCGCTGCGACCGTTGCGGCGCCCAGGCATATCTGCGCGTCGTCCTCCTCAGCGGCGGTGAGCTGCTCTTCTGCGCCCATCACGGGCGTAAGTTCGAGCCGGAACTCAAGAAGATCGCCGCTGAGATACAGGACGAGACGGAGCGACTGACGTCGGTCCCTGCAACGTCCGACGACGAAGAGCGCTGACACTTCTTCGCATCAACGACGAGCCAACTCCGGCATAGGCCGGGTGTACGGGCGGCCACCCCTGCCACTGGGGGTGGCCGCCCGTATGCGTACCGCTCCACCGGATGAGCCGCGCCGCCCCTGGTGCGTGCGGCTTCAGCCGCTTCGAGCACCAAGGGCGGCGCGGCCTCGATGGCCGGAATCCCGGCCCGCACCCCTCCGCAGACACCTGGGGCGCGACCCTGGGCCGCACAGCTTCCGGAAGCATGCGAATCCGTATGCCGGCCGACACGGCTACAAGGGCCCTCCCCGGGCTTCCACGGCCTCCGCACCCGCCTGGAGCGGCCGGCAGGTCCGACACGCCCGCTTCGGCCCGCGCGGCCCTCAGCGGCGCGAGCCGAGCGCCCTGACGACGTCTGAGACGCGCGTATAGACCCCGGGGCTCCCCGGGGTCCCGCAGCCGCTGCCCCACGACACGAGACCGATCAGCCGGCCCCGAGTGACCAGCGGCCCTCCGCTGTCACCCTGGCAGGCGTCCCGCCCGCCCTCGATCTCGCCGGCGCACAGCATGGAGGCGGCCCTGTAGGTGCCGTCCGCGTTTCCCGGATAGGCTCTCTCGCAGACCGCGTCGGACAGCACATTCACGCCCACGGACCGCAGGGTGAGCGCGTAGTCGCCGCCGCCCGACGTGTCGCCCCAGCCGTAGACCGCGGCTTCCGTACCGGGCGCGTAGGCGGCGTCCCCGGAGGCCGCCATCCTGATGACCGAGCTCTGGGGCAGCGGGGAGGCGAGCGTGAGCACCGCGAAGTCCCCGGCGTTCGCGGCGGCGTCGTAGCCCGGGTTGACCCACGTCTTGCTGACCCGGATCTCCTCACCCTTGGCGGACATCAGG
The DNA here is from genome assembly GCF_012273515.2 of Streptomyces sp. RPA4-2. Lineage (NCBI taxonomy): Bacteria > Bacillati > Actinomycetota > Actinomycetes > Kitasatosporales > Streptomycetaceae > Streptomyces > Streptomyces sp. RPA4-2. Next base: position 6,693,514 of record NZ_CP050975.2, on the reverse strand, counting down.
TCCCCCCGGCCCGCGATGACCTTCAGGTCGCGGACTCGCTGAGGTGGCCCTCCGAGCACGACCGACCCCATGCAGTGGGCCGCGGTCAGTACGAGCGTCGGGCCGATCACCACACCGCCGCAGAACTGTCCGGCCCGCGTTCCCCCGAACCGGTCACGACTCGACAGCGCCACGGTCCACGGGCTCTGGGCGATATCGACGGGTTGACCTCCGATGATGACGCCACCGGTCGCGGCCGGGGCGGGGGACGCCAGCGGTATCACGGCCGCGGCGGCCGCAAGGGCCAGCGAGGCGACAAGGGGGCGGCGCATGCGCGCTCCTCACTCTGGGATGGTCTTGGAACACCCAGAGTGATCCACTGCGTGACGACGCGCACTCCGCGCACAGACCGAGGGCCCGGCTCCCCAGCGGGAGTCGGGCCCTCGGTGACGTACGGCCGAGACCTAGTCGAGGTAGTCGCGCAGCACCTGCGAACGCGACGGGTGGCGCAGCTTCGACATCGTCTTGGACTCGATCTGACGGATCCGCTCGCGCGTGACGCCGTACACCTTGCCGATCTCGTCGAGGGTCTTCGGCTGACCGTCGGTGAGACCGAAACGCATCGAGACGACGCCCGCCTCGCGCTCGGAGAGGGTGTCGAGCACGGAGTGCAGCTGCTCCTGGAGGAGCGTGAAGCTGACCGCGTCGGCCGGGACGACGGCCTCGGAGTCCTCGATGAGGTCACCGAACTCGCTGTCGCCGTCCTCACCCAGGGGGGTGTGCAGCGAGATGGGCTCGCGGCCGTACTTCTGGACCTCGATGACCTTCTCCGGGGTCATGTCGAGTTCCTTGGCCAGCTCCTCCGGGGTGGGCTCGCGGCCCAGGTCCTGGAGCATCTGGCGCTGCACGCGCGCGAGCTTGTTGATGACCTCGACCATGTGCACCGGGATACGGATGGTGCGGGCCTGGTCGGCCATGGCACGGGTGATCGCCTGACGGATCCACCAGGTGGCGTACGTGGAGAACTTGTAGCCCTTGGTGTAGTCGAACTTCTCCACCGCGCGGATCAGACCGAGGTTGCCCTCCTGGATGAGGTCCAGGAAGAGCATGCCGCGGCCGGTGTAGCGCTTGGCCAGGGAGACCACCAGACGGAGGTTGGCCTCCAGGAGGTGGTTCTTCGCCCGACGGCCGTCCTCCGCGATGATCTCCAGCTCGCGCTTGAGCTTCGGCGCGAGCTTGTCGGCGTTGGCCAGCTTGTCCTCGGCGAAGAGGCCCGCCTCGATGCGCTTGGCCAGCTCCACCTCCTGCTCGGCGTTGAGCAGGGGGACCTTGCCGATCTGCTTCAGGTAGTCCTTGACCGGGTCCGCGGTGGCACCGGCGGCGGCGACCTGCTGCGCCGGCGCGTCGTCCTCGTCCTCGTCGGACAGCACGAAGCCCTGGGCGCCGTCCTCGGCGGGCTCCTCGGCACCGGGCTTGCCCGGGGTCTCCTCGACCGCCTCGTCGTCGACCAACTCGACGTCGTCCTTCTTGGCGGTGGTCTTCTTGGCCGCCGTCTTCTTGGCGACCGTCTTCTTCGCGACGGCCTTCTTGGCGACCGTCTTCTTCGCGGCGACCCGGCCGTCGGACGCGTCCTCGGCCGGATCGTGGGCGGCAGGGGCGGCCGGAGCTGCGGTGGCGGTGGCCTTCTTGGTGGTCACCGTCTTCGCCGCGACCGTCTTGGTGGCGGTGCGCTTGGCCGGACTCTTCGCTGCGACGCTCTTTCGGGTGCGCTTGGGCTCCGCGGCACTGACCATCAGCGTCACACCCTCTTCCTCGAGGATCTGGTTGAGGCTGCGCAGTACGTTCTTCCACTGAGTGGCCGGAATCTGGTCAGCTTCGAAGGCCCGACGCACGTCATCGCCGGCGATCTGCCCCTCAGCCTTTCCCCGCTCGATGAGCGCCATGACAGAGACGGACTCGGCGATCTCCGGCGGGAGCGTACGGGATGTGCTGGCCGACACGAACAACCTCTCGGAACGTTGGAAAACGGCTTCCGGCCCCGTCCGGTACGGACAGGGACCGACGACCGCCGACTTGGGGATGGGTCGACGGCGCGGGCGGGGGCCGGGAAGATTCACAGCGCCGTGAACGGCGTCCGTATTCCTTCCTCGGCTGTCACCTCTTAGGTCATCGCGCAGTTCCGAAGAGCGTTACGCCCAATCTGCGTGGCCCGAGTCACACCCCGTAAGAGCCCAAAAGCGGCCAGATACGGTCAGAGAAGGTCAGCTGATGGACTCATCACCTCAAACCGACGGGTGCATCACCTCATCACATCACCGGACCCCGCCGGATCCGGGAGGATCCGAAGGGGTCCGGCGAAAGATGGTTCACCGGCCGAGCGATGCCACACGAGGACACATGCCCCCGACCGCGCCGCCCTCGGAGCGCGGTCAGTGCTCGCGCGGCGCGGGCACCACGCGCTCCACCTCGGGGTGGACCGTGAGCAACTGGCGCATGGCGGTCTCGGCCGCCGTGCCGTCCGCCGCGGCCAGCGCGTCGACGATGCGGCCGTGGTGCACCAAAGAGGCCTCGGTCGGCCGCTCACAGCCGGTGACGGGACCACCGGAGACCTGGAGCGCGGCCGACACGATCCCGGAAAGGTGCTCCAGCATGCGGTTGCCCGCGACCTGGATGAGCATCGAATGGAACTCCGAGTCGGCCCGCGAGAACGTGAGCGAGTCACCCTGCGCCAAGGCGTGGCCCATGATCTCGACCATGTCGCCGAGGCGCTGCTGCACCTCCTCCCGGCCGTGCCCGGCGGCGAGGCGGGCGGCGAGCGGTTCGATCGTCCAGCGCAGCTCGCTCAGCTCGCGTCGCTGATCGTCACGCTGCGGACCGAAGGCACGCCATTCGATGATGTCCGGGTCGAGAAGGTTCCAGTCACTGACGGGGCGCACCCGCGTACCGACGTTGGGCCGGGCGCTGACCAGGCCCTTCGCCTCGAGGACGCGGAGCGATTCACGGACGACGGTCCGCGAGACTTCGAACCTCTGTCCGATCTCCTCGGGGACGAGCGGACGGTCCGCGCCGAGGTCGCCGGAGACGATCATCTGGCCCAGCTGTTGAACGAGTTGCCCGTGGAGTCCGCGTCCGCGGTTGCCCGTGGAGCGTCGGCCCACGCGGCCGAGCTCCTGGTCGCTGTTCTCCCACGCGGGGACACCGAGGCGTTCGGTACCGGGGGAGTCGCTATAGGGGTAGCGGTCGAGTTCGCCCGGGCCGGCCAGGCCGGAGTCTGTGGAGCGGGCGGCGGTCATCATGGTGTGCGCAAGGGTACTCACGGATCATTTGTCGGCGCTGTCTCCAACTCCCTTGAGGTCTTTGGTGAAAAGCACACGAAAGGGTGATCGCTCACCCCGTCGCAATTGACGCCTTATCGGAAAGAAATGGGCGTTCTCCAAGGAGTTGTGGGCAGGGCGGAAACGGAAGGACGCGGACGGTCGTCATCGAACACGGCTCCGCAGGGTCGTGAGCAAATATGCGCAGAGCAGTGCGGTCAGCGACAACGTCAGCGCGCCGCCGACCGGTTGGGCGACCAACCGCGCCATGGCCGCCAGATAGCGCGCTCCCCCGAACGGCCACTGCACCAGCGTGAGCTCGCGCAGCCGCTCCGGGAACCCGGCCGCCGTCCGCACGGATGGCCCCGACAAGGCCTTTTGTACGAGCGGGACGACGACGACCGGAACGGCGAGAACGGCCGCGAGCCCGGCGGTGGTGGACCGGAAGAGACCCGCCGCCAGCACCCCGGCCCAGGCGCAGCCGACCACCAGGCCGGTCCAACTCGCACCCAGGGAAAGCCAATCGCCGGGAATTGCGGTGAGTTCCCGCCCGTACACGAGATAGAGGATTTCGAGGTCGCAGCCCACGGTGAGAAAGGCCAGCATGAGCGCGGTGCCCGAGGAGACGAGGAGTTTGGCCGCCAGCAGTCCCAGCCGGCGGGGGACGGTTCCGCGGTCCGCGGCCAGGGCGGGGTAGCGGAATTCCTCGCCGAAGGCGATCGCGCCGAGCAGTCCCGCGCCGAGCGCCGCGGGCGGCAAAGGGCTTTCGCGCGGCCAGGCGACCAGCAGCCGCGCGGTGGGGGTGTGACCGATTCTGGCGAGGAACACGGACAGGAGGACGGAGACGACCAGCACGGCGGCGGAGGTGCGGTAGCCGGTGCCGACACCGGCGGTGCGGCGCAGTTCGTAGCGCAGCGGACGCAGGGGGCTCGGTGCCTGGCGTACGGCGATGGGGGGCGGGAGCGCGGGCCGCCCCTCCGTGGCCGGTGTCCCGACCCGGGAAGAATCGTCACTGCCGAGCGCGTCACCGTGGGCGGACGGGTCGGGCGGAGTTCCCATGTCGCCGATCTCGTCGGCGAGTTGGTGGACGAGGATGCCGTGCCGGAAGGCGGTCTCGCCGACGTCGGCGCAGGTGCTGCCGTACACCGAGAGCCGGTTGCCGTCCTCGCGCACGACCTCGACGGAGCGCTGGCCGGTCCGGGCCTCCTTGGCGACCAGGGCGCCGAGACGGTCGGCGTGCGGGCTGCGGACGGCCACCCGGGGGCGCAGCCGGGTGCGGGCGAAGTCCGCGGCCTCCTGGTCGGCGGCGAGGCGGCCCTCCCGCAACGTGATGACGCGGTCGGCCACCCGAGCGGCTTCCTTGGCGTCGCCCGTACTGAACAGGACGGTGCCGCCCTGGGTCGCGTGCGCACGCAGGATCCCGTGCATCCAGCGGCCTTCACGGGCGGAGAGTCCGGCGGCGGGGTCGTCGAGGACGAGGGTGTGCGGGTCGGCCAGCAGGGCGCAGGCAAGGCCCAGGCGGCGGTCCAGACCGCGCGAGAGAGAGCTCAGGCGCTCGTCGCGCAGGCTGACGAGACCGGCCACTTCGAGGACCTCGTCGGCGCGCCGTACCGGAACCCCGGCCGCGGCGCACAGCATGCGGAGCTGTCCGTGGACGGTGCGCGCGGGATGGCCGGGCACATCGCCGAGAAGTACGCCGACCTCGTGCGACGGATGGGCGATCCGGTGCAGCGGCCGGCCTCGGAAGTAGGTGATTCCTCGGCCCTGCCGGAGTTCGAGCATGAGTTTCAGCGTCGTTGTCTTTCCCGCACCCGAAGCTCCGAGGAGGGCTGTGACGTGGCCCGCGCGCGCCTCGAAGGACACGTCGTCGACGGCGGGCGGAAGCTCCCTGCGGGGGTTGCTGGTCAGTCCGATGGCCTGGATCACTCACAGCAAGATAGCGCGACATTTACGTTTTTTCGGGCACCGGGCGGCCGGTCTCTGCCAGGCCGTCCCTCTGTCGCGTGACCTTCCTACCCTGGAGCCGGTCCGATCGTCAGACTTCGGGGCGCAGCATCGGCGGATTGAGCAGGGTGGCGCCGCCCGCGCGGAACAGCTGGGCGGGGCGGCCTCCCTGGCGCGTGGTCGTACCCCCCGTGGGCACGAGGAAGCCCGGTGTCCCCGTCACCTTGCGGTGAAAGTTGCGTGGATCGAGCGCGACGCCCCACACCGCTTCGTAGACACGGCGCAGCTCGCCGACGGTGAATTCGGTCGGACAGAAGGCGGTGGCCAACGACGAGTACTCGATCTTGGACCGGGCGCGTTCCACGCCGTCCCCGAGGATCGTCGCGTGGTCGAAGGCGAGTGGCGCCGCCTGCTCGCCGTCGCGGCCGTAACCGCCCTGCTGGAGCAGTTCCTCCACCGGCGCCCAGCGCGCGCTCCTGGCGTCACCTCCGGCCCTGGGCGCGGGCAGGTCGGGGGCGAGCGCGAGATGGGCCACGCTGACGACCCTCATGCGCGGGTCGCGTTCGGGGTCGCCGTATGTCGCCAGCTGCTCGAGGTGCGCGCCGTTGTCCTGCGCCGGCACGGACGGGTCGTGGGCACGCAGCCCGGTCTCCTCGGCCAGCTCGCGCGCCGCCGCCTGCGCCAGATTCTCGTCGGCCCGTACGAATCCGCCCGGGAGCGCCCACCGGCCCTGGAACGGCTGCTCGCCCCTGCGTACCGCCAGCGCGCACAGGGCATGGCGGCGCACGGTCAGCACGACCAGGTCCACGGTCACGGCAAAGGGCGGAAAGGCAGACGGGTCGTAGGGCATGCCGCGATCATAGTCGTCTCCTTGACGATAAACACGTCCTTCGCCGACCACGTCCGACCGTGATCCACTTCCGTTCGCGACAGGTTCCGGCGGACGCCGCGGACCACGGTCCGAAGGGGCCCACCGCGTGGTCACACTCCCAACTGCAGCCCGTCGGCGGCCTCCTCGACCATGGCGAGGCCGAGCCTGCTGACGCGCACGGAGAAGGGTCCGCCCGCGATCCGCAGTCCCGTCAGCCCGATCTCACCGAGCGGTGCGCTGCCGGCCGGACGCAGTGTCACCGTGCCCGCCGGGGCGTCGGGGCGGATACCCGCGAGGGCGGTGACGAGCAGCACCACGGCGGCCGCCGCCGTGGCCGCGGGCCGGCAGGCCGTGGGATGCGGCACCGGCGCGCCTCCCTGGGTGCGCTGCTCGCCCGCGTACATCTCGGGCAGCCGGTGTCCGAACGTCTCGGCGGCCGCCAGCAGTCCCTGCAACAGTGCGTTCGCCTCCTTCTCGTAGCCGGCCGCGATCAGCCCGGCGACGGCGACGGCGGTCTCGTGCACCCGTACGGCGCCGCTGCGGTGGCCGAAGGGGTTGTACGCCGCTTCCTTGGCGCCGAGGCTGCGCAATCCCCAGCCCGAGTCCATGGCGGGGCCCGCGAGCGCCCGCGCGAACTGCTCGGTCCGCGTCTTGTCCAGCAGGCCGGGGGCCAGGGCCCCGGAGCCGAGCAGTCCCGTGTCGAGGAGGTGGACGGTGCCCGCGCCGAGCGGCGACACCGGCCGCCCGTCCGGGGCGCGGGCGGCCGCGGGTCTTTCCTCGCCCCTGTCCTCGACCCAGAAGTCCTCGTGGAACGCCGCCCGCAGGTCCTGCGCCCACTGCCGCAGTCCCGCGGCACCGGGCCGGCCTGTCTCGTCGAGCAGGTCGGCACCCAGCACGGCCGCCCGATGGGCGTGGGCCTGCGTCTCGCAGCGGTACGGCCCGTCGGGTTGCGGGTCGGGCAGGTAGGTGCCGTCGCCCACGGTGGTCCGCAACCAGGCGAGGCACCGCTCGGCGGCGGGCAGCAGTTCCTCCGTCGCCTGCTCCGCCAGCCCCCAGCGCCGAGCCTCGGCGAGGAGCACGGGGAAAAGCAGGGTCGCTTCGGTTGCCGTGCATCCCGGCGGCAGATAGGGACCCGCGTCCCGGAGCGGCCCGGGGATCAGGCCGGATCGCGCTCCCTGGCCCGCGATCTGGGTCCGGGCGAGAGTCCGCAGGGTGCCCGCGGCGAGGCGGGTGCCGAGCGGCAGTGTCATCCGGGCCGCGGCGAGCGCGTCGGCCGGTGCCAGGCCGCAGCGCCACGGCGCGCCGGCCGCGAGGTGCGGGTCCGACGGATGCGCGGGGTCGCGCAACAGCAGGGCCCGGAGATCCTCCACGCCGGTGTGCAGGAGCGCCTGGATCCTGGGGTCGTCACCCACTGCCAGTGGCTGGGCCAGCGGGCTCGTCGCGACCCGCCCCACGGCTCTGTGGGGCCCCGCACCGTCGGGCCGTACCCGCAGCTCCACGGTGCGCGTGCCGCCGGGCGGCAGTTCCAGCTCCCAGCGGAGCAGTCCCGCGGAGGCCAGGGCGTCGGCGGGTGGCGGGTCGGCGGTGACGGTGGAGTTTCCCGTGGTGCTGGTCCACCGGAGGCCCGAGTCGTTGACGGTGGCGGGCAGTTCGGGCCCCGCTCGGCCCGAGGCGACCGAACCGAGTTCCGCGAGGTCCGTGCCGAGGGCGACCTCCAGCGAGAGGCGCAGCGTGCGGGAGGCAGCGCTGTGCAGGACGACCCGCTCCGTGCCGTCCGCGCTCCTGGTCCGTTCCACGATCACGTCCGGATCGGGGCCCGAGTCGGTGGACGCGCGCACCGTCCCCACGAAGCGGGCCCGGTCGGCGCCGATCATCCGGGCCTGTACGGGGAGCGGTTCGCGCCCCGCCACCTTTACCTGACAGCGGGACAGCATCCGCCGGCCCGCGCGGTAGAACCCGTCCAGTCCGCGACCGGTCAGCTGTCCCTGTTCCGTGGAGATCGCCAGTCCCGGCAGGGCGACACAGATGAGCGATGTGTGCACGGGAGGCAGGTCCGTGGACCGGCGCGGAAAGGGAACCGGCGCCGGGCGGGCCGTGGGACCACCCGCCGTCGCCGCGAAAGGGCTCAATGCGGTCTCCACTCCTGCGAACGGGGTGCCGAACCGCCTCGGCGGTTGAGGTGTCGCGCGGGGTCGCGCGACGGCGGGACGTCGCCGTCGGATTCGGAGGGCGGGTTGGGCATGGGCATGCGGCTTCCTCCGCGCTCGGTGCGCTGCGGGCGCGTTCGGCGCCGGGTCGGGGACTCCGGAGGGTCGGGGGCGTTCGGCGGCGCGGCCCGGCCGCGGGTACCGCCACACAGGTGAACGGAACGGCCCTACTCCGGGTCACGCCCTCGATGCCGGAAGCCGACCGAATGGCGGCGGGACGCACGGCCATCCGTGACGGGAAGGCCGACGGGCCGACGGGACACGCCGGGGATTCGCCGGGTGAACACGAGTACGCGTGCCTTGCTGCCTCCAGGTACTCGGGGGAAGCGACTGCTCATGTCGCCTCCCCCGCATCCTGGCGACCACCCTCGCGGCGAGCCCTCGCCCGATCGGTCGTCCGCCCGAACGCACGCCCCGGTTCTTCCCCGGTGGGCGAGGTGTCCTCGGCGGGCCGGAGCACGGGGAGACCGCGCGCCCCGGGAGAGCGGCGGCTCACACGCGTCCCGCCGCTCCCCGCCGGTCGCGCCCTGCGCCGACGACGGCCAGCCGCCCCGGCGGGCTGCGCCGTGACGTCGGACGATCGGGCAGGAGTCGATGCTCCTGGGGCCGGTGGCGGCTCCTCGGCTCCGAGCGGTGCCGCGCGGTCGGCTCCCGACGTCCGTGCCGCGTCCGCCCCCGGCCGGCCGGTGCGTTCCGCGCGAAGGCAACGGCGGATCGACTCGGGGTCCAGTCCCTCGTTGCAGGCCTGATGCAGAAGGCGCGCGAAGAGGTAGTCGGGATCGGCGCCCAGCGCCATGGCCAGGGCCTCTCGAGCCTCCAGTTCGTCACCGCTCGACCAGGCGACCCATCCGGCGAGGGCGAGAGGAGCCGCGGCGTGCTCGCCGTAGGAGCCGACGCAGCGGCGAGCCAGCGCTCGCCAGAGGCGCAGGGCCGGGCCGGCCTCGTCGCCCTCCATCCACGCGGCGGCGCGGTCACGGGTCGTACGGTCCTGAAGGCCGAGGATCAAGGTGGCGGCCTCCTCGACTTCCAGGAGTCCGTCGTCGCGGAGGTCGGCCGGACGGACACCGGAGACGGGCGGAGCGTCCGCGAACCGCTTCAGGAGCCGTCGCGCCTGTCCGAGTGTCTCCTCGGACAGGGCCGCGCGGCTCTCGTCGTCCAGGATCCTGGGGATCAGAGCCCTGTTCGCCGCGTCGAGCGCCACCTCCTGATCCACGGCGGCCCCGCGCTCCCAAGGGATGAGGCGAGCCGTGAGCTCTCGGAGAGTTCCGCGTACCTGGAGGCCCGCGTAGGTCGCCGCGGCGGCGAGGACGGAGGTGCCGGGCAGTCCCATCGCCTCTCCGTCGGATGGGCAGCATCCCTGACCTGGGCAGCAGTACGACCAGAAGCGGCCGTCGGAGATGCAGAGGGCCTCGATCACCGGCACGTCCAGGCGGCCGCAGGCCGTCCGCAGCAACTGGGCGAGCGGGCGCAGGCGCTCCATGACGTCCCGGCCCGACTCGCCGCTCCCGGGCTCCTGGCAGAGGTACGCGACCATGCTCCCCGGCCGGGCGCCTCTGCGCTCACTCCCCTTCACCAGCCCGTGCGCCAGCTGCTCGGCCACGGACGGCCAGTCGTCCGCCTGGGCCGGGATGCCGAGCCGCGCCCGCCCGCCGAAGCGGCCCCGCCTCTCCCCGTCGTGCAGGGCGGCGAGCACGATGCTGTCCTCCGGCCGGTACCCGAGCAGGTACGGCAGGGCGTCCGCCAGCTCGGCCGGTGTCCGCAGGGTGACCTGGTGCCCGCCGGGCAGATCGCGTCCGTCGTGCCCTGGCCTCTTCTTCCACTGTCCGCTGCGCGTGCCGCGGGCCCCGCACTCGTCATGTCCTCCGCGCGCACCGCCGTCATCGCGTCCGCCGTGCACGTCTTCTCCCCCGTGCCCACCGCGCCCGCTGATGTCACTGTCGCCGGACGCACCGGCCGATTCGCTGTGATTCGTCATGCCGTGACCATCCCGCGGATCACGAAATCCCGCTTCGACCTGTGGATAACCATGACCATGGGCACGACACAAGTTGTCCACAACGCGGTGGCCTCATTCGCGCGATGTCCGACTCATCGGGTTGCATGGGGCCATGAGCAACGAAGACCCGCGACCCACGTCCGGCGAAGACCTGCGCATCGCGGCCGATGCCGTACTCGCCCGCCTCGTCGGCGCCCCGGCGGGCGAGGCCCGGTTGCGCGAGGACCAGTGGCGCGCCATCGAGGCCCTGGTGGCCGACAAGCGCAGAGCGCTGGTCGTGCAGCGCACCGGCTGGGGCAAGTCGGCGGTGTACTTCGTCGCGACCGCGCTGCTGCGCGAGCGGGGTGCCGGGCCCACCGTCATCGTCTCCCCGCTCCTCGCCCTGATGCGCAACCAGGTGGAGGCGGCGGCCCGTGCCGGCATCCGCGCGCGCAGCATCAACTCGTCCAACACGGAGGAGTGGGAGACCATCCAGGCCGAGGTGGCCGCGAGCGAGGTCGACGTACTCCTGGTGAGTCCCGAGCGGCTCAACAATCCGGACTTCCGCGATCAGGTGCTGCCCAAGCTGGCGGCGGCGACCGGCCTGCTCGTGGTCGACGAGGCCCACTGCATCTCCGACTGGGGGCACGACTTCCGGCCGGACTACCGCAGACTGCGCACGATGCTCGCCGATCTCCCGCCCGGCGTCCCGGTCCTGGCCACCACGGCGACGGCCAACGCGCGCGTGACCGCGGATGTGGCCGAGCAACTGGGCACCGGTGCGAGCACGGACGCGCTCGTCCTGCGCGGACCGCTGGACCGGGAGAGCCTGAGTCTCGGCGTGCTGCAGTTGCCGGACGCGGCCCACCGGATGGCCTGGCTCGGCGAACGCCTGGACGACCTGCCGGGTTCCGGCATCATCTACACGCTCACCGTGGCCGCGGCCGAGGAGGTCACCGCTTTCCTCCGCCAGGCCGGCCACACGGTGGCGTCGTACACCGGGAAAACGGAGAACGCGGACCGCCAGCAGGCCGAGGAGGACCTGCTCGCCAACCGGGTCAAGGCCCTGGTCGCCACGTCGGCTCTGGGCATGGGTTTCGACAAGCCCGACCTGGGATTCGTGGTGCACCTGGGCTCCCCGTCTTCTCCCATCGCGTACTACCAGCAGGTGGGACGTGCGGGCCGCGGCGTGAAGCACGCCGAAGTACTCCTGCTGCCGGGGAAGGAGGACCAGGCGATCTGGCAGTACTTCGCGTCGATCGCCTTCCCTCCGGAAGAGCAGGTGCGCCGCACCCTGGACGTCCTGGCACGCGCCGACAGGCCGCTCTCGCTGCCCGCCCTCGAACCCCTGGTGGAGCTGCGCCGGTCCCGTCTGGAGACGATGCTCAAGGTGCTCGACGTGGACGGAGCGGTACGACGCGTCCAGGGCGGCTGGATCTCCACCGGCGTTCCCTGGACGTACGACAGCGAGCGCTACGCGTGGGTGGCCAAACAGCGGGCCACAGAGCAGCAGGCGATGCGCGACTACGTCTCGACGACCGGCTGCCGGATGGAGTTCCTGCGGCGGCAGCTGGACGACGAGCGGGCCGCGCCGTGCGGACGCTGCGACACCTGTGCGGGAGCCCGGTTCGAGGCTTCCGTCTCCTCGTCGGCACTCGACGCCGCGACCGGCGAGCTGAGCCGCGCGGGGGTCGACGTCGAGCCGCGCAAGATGTGGCCGACGGGCCTGCCGGCGGTCGGCGTCGATCTGAAGGGCCGTATCCCGGCCGGCGAACAGGCCGCGGCGGGGCGTGCCCTGGGACGGCTCTCGGACATCGGCTGGGGCAACCGCCTGCGCCCCCTGCTCGCCCGCCAGGCCTCCGACGGACCCGTGCCGGACGATGTGGCGAAGGCCGTGGTCGGTGTGCTGACCGACTGGGCGAAGGGGCCGGGCGGCTGGGCATCGGGACGGCCCGACGCGCAGCCACGACCCGTGGGCGTCGTCACCATGGCCTCACGCACGCGTCCGCAACTGATCCAGTCGCTGGGCGCACGGATCGCGGAGATCGGCCGACTGCCGCTGCTGGGGTCCGTGGAGTATGTCGGCGAGGCCTCGCAGCTCTCGCGGAGCAACAGCGCCCAGCGTCTGAAGGCTCTCGACGGCGCACTGTCGGTGCCTCCCTCACTGGCCGAGGCACTGAGAGCGGCGGCCGGCCCGGTGCTGCTCGTGGACGACGCGACGGAGACCGGATGGACGCTCGCGGTGGCCGCGCGACTGCTCCGCCGGTCCGGGGCACAGGGAGTGTTGCCGCTGGTCCTGGCCGTACAGGCGTGAACCACGTGTCGTCATCAAGAACAGTGGGCAAGGATATAAACGGCGTATAGCAAGAATTCGGTCGGTGGCCCCAATTGCTCGTTGCCGCAACCAAGTTCGACAGGAAGAATTGAAGTCCGCTCCCCGCACGGCTCGCCCGTGGTCCGGTAGGGCTCTGCCGCGACGTGCGCTCCCCCAAGTCCGACCCCGCCCGCAGTGTGGGCGCGTAGCCGAAGGGAGGATCGTGACCTTCGGATTCGCTCCGTCCTCGGCGGCATCCATGTCGACGTCTGCCGATCTGTCCGCCGCTTCCGCCAACCCACTGACCCGCATGCTCGAACCCGCCGAATGGGCAGCCGCGGGCATTCCGCTTCTGCGCAATCCCCGTGAGGTCGTCAGTGGTCTGCACGCTCGGCACCGGCCCAGACCGGCGACAGCGATCGTGGCCGTCCTCGACGCGGACGAGCGGCTGAGCGCGAGCGCCTCGTTCATCCGGCGGCCGACTCCGGCCGACGGCTGGATGTTCCGCAACGCCCTGCTCGCGCAGCTGCGCCGGGTCATCCCGCACGACCTGCGGCGGCGCACCCCGGTTCGTACGGCGGTCCTGCTCTACTGCCGCGAGGGCGACGCGCGTTGGACACAGGAGGACGGGGCGTGGATGTGGGGGCTGCGTGACGCGTGCACCTTGCACGGGCTGCGCTGCGGGGCGTACATCACGCTGACGCACGACGGCTGGCAGGTTCTCGGCGAGGGCCGGGGTGGACGTCGTCCGAACGCGGACTCACCACCGGAGTCCTTCGCGATGTCCGAAGCACCGCCACCGCTGCCGCGCACCGGAGGCGTCGCCTCGGAGGTGTTGCGGCGGGCGGCCGCCCGCTGATTGCAAGGCCTCGTTCCACGCTGGTCCTCGGCCACGCCACCACCGGCGGCGGGTAGGTCGATCGGCCAGCGCGGACCGCCTCGGCGATACATGAATCGGCCAGTTCGGAGCGGCTCGGGACGTCCAGACGGCCGCCTGGGAGCGGGCGGGCCCGCCGACGGTTCGTCCGCCGACCACAACATCGTCGATCGTCGACCGCGGCGTTGTCGATCAGCCGCACCTGATACCGGAGGGTCCACCAACCACAGGCCCGCGACAGACAGGCCGCCTCCGCGAGCAGTCACCTACGGCGACCCCGCGCGCGGACTCGCTTCGGTGGACCTCAGCCCGCCATCCGCCATCCGCCACCCGTCGACACAGCAGCGGCACCGGCACGCACGGGGCACCCCGTCGACGAGGCGCTCCACGGGCCTGCGCCGGTCTTCGGAGCCGTACGAATACGGCGTACGCCAGTGAGCGCTCCGTAGCCGACACCCCGCACTCGACAGCCGAACCCACACCCGGACCCGACGCCCGAACCCACTCCCGGCGCACCCGGCACCCGGCACCGGCACCGGCACCGGCACCGGCACCGGCACCCGAACCTGGGAACCGACGAGTCGGGCACTCCCGCTCGGGAACCCCGCGCAGGACACGGCCCCGGGACCACGGCCCACGCCCCGCCGCCCGCAGCGACCTGCGGAACCACGACGAAAGGTGTCCGAGGAGCCGTCACCGCGGTCGCGGCACGACCGCGGCGCACACAGTGATCCGCGGGCACGCCGAAACGATCACCTCGCGTACGTCACCACGCCGACTCACCACGGGGCGGCGGCTCCGAGCGAGTCCCGGACGGCCTCGGACGGCGTCCGGGACTCGTTCAGACTCCGGCGCCCAGAACCGAGTTGATCTGCTGCGGGTCACCGCAGACGATCAGCAGGGTGCCGGCCCGGCCGAGGGCCAGGGGCAGAGCGGTGGCGACAGTGTCGGAACCGCCGTTGACGGCGACCACGACGACGGGACGGGACTTGGCCCGGCCCACGACGGAGGCATCGGCGTAGAACACGTCGTCGCCCGCGTCGAGCTGCGCCCAGTAGGCGGTCTCGCCGAAGGAGAGCTCGTGCGCGGCCCACGGGTGCGGTTGGCCGGTGGTGATCACCAGCACCTCACCGGGGGCACGGCCCGACTCCAACAGCAGATCGACCGCTTCTTCGGCGGCGTCCAGCGCACCCTCGGCCGAGGCCGGGATCAGCTGGATCTTCGGGGTGGCGGCAGCGGGTGCGGCCGCCGGGACGGACGACCCCGGCGCGGCCACGACCGGCTCGCGCGGGGTGCGTTGGGCCGGCATCGGCCTGACAGGTCCCGGACGTCCGGGACGCGGCGGAGCCACGGGACGGGGACCGGGTACGGGACGAGGGGTCGGCGCGGTACGGCCACTGGCCGGAGTCGCGCGGGGACCCTGGGCACTCTCGTGAATCTGAGGCTCCTCGGGAATGAGAGGCATGAGCTGATTTTTATCAAACGCCGATGCGACTCGCGTCGGCGGGTGGCACATGAGTGCGAGCGGAACCGTCAGAAATCGAAGCCGAGCTGACCCTCGATCTCCGGACCGCTTCCGTCCGCCCAGCTGCGGACCTTCTTGAGGTGCCGCCACTGGGGCAGCGCATCAAGATACGCCCATGTCAGCCGGTGGTACGGGGTGGGGCCCCGCTCCGCCAGTGCGGCCTTGTGCACGGGAGACGGATACCCGGCGTTGGCCGCAAAGGCGAAGTCTGCATGGTCGACACCCAGTTCGGCCATCATTTTGTCGCGCTGAACCTTGGCGATCACCGAGGCCGCCGCGACGGCCACGCAGGACTGGTCACCCTTGATCACCGTGCGGACCCGCCACGGCGACCCGAGGTAGTCGTGCTTCCCATCGAGGATGACCGCGTCGGGCCGGACGGGCAAGGCCTCCAGGGCCCGCACCGCCGCGAGGCGCAGGGCCGCCGTCATCCCCAGTTCGTCGATCTCCTCAGGAGAGGAATGCCCCAGGGCGTACGACGTCACCCACTTCTCCAACTCCACGGCCAAGGCGGTTCGCCGCTTGACGGTGAGGAGCTTGGAGTCGGTGAGACCTTCGGGGGGACGGCGCAGACCCGTGACCGCGGCACAGACGGTGACCGGGCCGGCCCATGCACCGCGGCCCACCTCGTCGACACCGGCGATGGTCTTCGCTCCGGTCGTGGCGCGGAGGGAGCGCTCGACAGTGTGGGTGGGTGGTTCGTACGGCATGGCGACCTCAGCCTACGCCGCCCGGAGCCCCTCGCGACACCAGGGTTTCCCGCGGCGGCCAGGGCCCCGCCTCCGACCCGGTTCAGGCACCGTCGCGCCGTAGCAGCGGAACCATCAGCTGGTCGATCATCTCCTCCAGATCCCGCTCGCCCCATTCGCTCGCGCACACCTTGGAGCGGTACATCATCATCGCCGGAATGGCGTCGAAGACGTAGGGGTTCGCGGCGTCCGGACGCACTTCTCCCCGCTCGATTCCCCGGCGGACGATGTCTTGCAGCAGGTGCGTCGTCGGCTCGATGACCCCGCCGAGAATCACGCTGTGGAAGCGCTCGGCCTGCGCAACGTCGCATTCGTGAAGTACCGATCGGAGTGCGAATCCGGGTTGCGAGTACATCGCCTCCCGCACCAGCCGGCACAGCTCCAGCAGGTCCTCCCGGACACTCCCCAGGTCGGGGGCGTCGGCCAGACTCGGCAACCCGGCCTTCAGCGCGTCCGCGACAAGGTCCTCCTTGGAGGGCCAGCGGCGGTAGACCGCCGCCTTTCCGGTCTGGGCCCGCGCGGCGACACCCTCCATGGTGAGGCCGCTCCAGCCGACCGTACTGAGCTGCTCCAGTGCGGCATCGAGGATCGCGCGTTCGAGCACAGCACCGCGTCGGCGCAGGGAGGCCGCCTGAGCGGGGGCGGCCGTCCAACGCGAAGTAACCATCTGAGTGTCTCCGTTGTGCGAGGAGGCGGGGGACTGGGGTGAGGCCTGAGGCGAAACCCCCTGGGGGAGGGCCGCCAGCGGCCGGGCGCGGTCGGTGAGCTCGGTGCCGGTGCGAGCAGCCGAGTGACGTCACGCGGCAGCGACTTCAGTGAACGCTTGCGTTCACTGTCGGGGACTCACTACCGTTGACGCGACAGTGAACGCGAGCGTTCACTAACGCACTTGTGGGGGACCCATAGTGACAACCTCTCAGTTGATTCAGGATTCGAAGCCAGGAGCGGCCCGTCGGGAAGGACATCCCGGCCTCGCGCTCGCCGTCATCGCGGCCTGCCAACTCATGGTGGTACTCGACGCGACGATTGTGAACATCGCCCTCCCGCACATTCAAGACGCGCTCAAGTTCAGCACAACCGACCTGACCTGGGTGGTCAGCGCGTACACCCTCACCTTCGGTGGCCTGCTGCTGCTCGGTGGCAGGGCAGGCGACATCCTCGGTCGTCGCCGGGTCTTCATGACCGGCATCCTGCTCTTCACCCTCGCCTCGCTGCTCGGCGGACTCGCCCAGGAACCCTGGCAGTTGCTGGCCGCGCGCGCCCTCCAGGGCGTGGGTGGCGCGATCGCGTCGCCCACCGCGCTGGCGCTCATCACCACGACCTTCCCCGAAGGCCCGGAACGCAACAGGGCCTTCGCCGTCTTCGCCGGGGTCTCCGCGGGCGGTGGCGCGATCGGGCTCCTCGCGGGCGGCATGCTCACCGAGTGGCTCGACTGGCGCTGGGTGCTCTTCGTCAACGTGCCCATCGGTGTGCTGATCGCGGTGCTCGCGCCGATGTACATAAACGAGTCCGAGCGCCATCCCGGACGCTTCGACATCACGGGCGCGCTGACCTCGACGGCCGGTATGGCCACCCTCGTGTACGGCTTCATCCGCTCCGCGGCGGAGGGCTGGCGGGACGGTCTCACCATCGGGTCGTTCGTCGCGGCACTGCTCCTGCTGCTGGCCTTCGCCTTCACCGAG
This sequence comes from Streptomyces sp. RPA4-2, assembly GCF_012273515.2. Taxonomy (NCBI): domain Bacteria; kingdom Bacillati; phylum Actinomycetota; class Actinomycetes; order Kitasatosporales; family Streptomycetaceae; genus Streptomyces; species Streptomyces sp. RPA4-2. The sequence goes on along the minus strand of NZ_CP050975.2, from coordinate 6,676,077 downwards.
ACCCGGGCGAAGGAGCCGATCACCCCGCTGAAGATGTTCGCCGACCGCAACCGCTCCGGCACGTACGTGATCATGCTGAGCCTGGCGGCGGCGATGTTCGGGATGTTCTTCTTCATCGTGCTGTTCGTGCAGAACGTCCTGGGCTACACCCCGATCCAGGCGGGCCTCGCCTTCCTCCCGGTGACGGCGGCGATCGGTATCGGCGCGGCCCTGTCGCAGCGGTTCCTTCCCGTACTGGGGCCCAAGCCCTTCATGATGGGCGGTTCCGCGCTCGTGGCGGTCGGGCTCGGCTGGCTGACGTTCATGAGCCCCGACAGCACCTATGTCGGCGGGATTCTCGGTCCGATGCTGCTCTTCGCCTTCGGTATGGGACTGAACTTCGTGACCCTGACCGTCACCGCGGTCTCCGGTGTCGCCCAGCACGAGGCGGGCGCGGCGTCCGGACTTCTCAACGTCACGCAGCAGGTGGGTGGTTCGCTCGGGCTCTCCATCCTGACCACGGTCTTCGGCACCGCGAGCCGGGACGAGGCGAAGAAGCAGGTGCCGAAGTTCCTGACCGGCTCCTCGCCGGAGCAGAAGGCGGAGTTCGCCAAGACGCACCAACTGCCCGCGCCCTGGGGCCATGACGTGCTCGCCCACGGCATCTCGACCGCTTTCGTACCGGCCGTCGCGATGGCCGTACTGGCCCTGATCACCGCTTCCGTGGTGATCCGTGTCCGCAAGAGCGACCTGGAAGCCCTGGCCGGCACGGCGGGACCGGCCGGAGCCTGACGAGGAGAGCTGCGGAGGCCGGGCCCGGCCCGGGGAAGACCGGTACGGTCCACGGTCCGGCCTTCCGCAGCGCGCGGCACCGCGCCGTCGCGCGTCGCGAACGGCACACCGTCCCGGCCGCGCCTCGCGGACGGGACGGTTCACCGCTTCAAGGGGCCCAAGGACGGACCCAAGGGGCCCCTGCACGGACCTAGGGGGCCCATGGACGGACCCAGGAGGCCGCTGGACCGCTCGCATCACCTTCCACGGGCGCGGCGGACATCGCACCTCAGCGACACCCCGCCTACGCCGCGACAGCCATCCACCGCGGCAGGCTCTCCGTCCGCGTCACCCACTCCCCCGGTGGGGCCCCCGCCTTTCCGGAGGCGACCACTCCGCCGACGATGGCACAGGTCGTGTCCATGTCGCCGCCCACCTGGGCCGTCGCCCAGAAGGCCGCTTCGTAGTCCCCGAGGGTCCGTGCCGCCGACCAGAGCGCGAACGGCACCGTGTCGTGCGCCGTCGTGCGCCGCCCGCATCCCAGTACGGCCGCGACCGTCGCGGTGTCCCCGTAGTCGAGCATGTCCCGGGCCCTGCGCAGCCCCGCGCCCACGGCGCTGCGCGGCACCAGCGCGATGACGCCGTCGAGGAGCTCCGCGGGGCTCGGCGGCCCCGCCGGGTCGGCCGCGAGGGCGGCGGCCGCGGCGACGGCCATGGCGCCCACGACGGCCTCACGGTGCTGGTGGGTGGGGTAGGCCGAGATCTCCGCCTGGTGGACCGCCTGCTCGGGGTCGTCCGCGTACCAGGCCCCCAGGGGGGCGATCCGCATCGCCGCGCCGTTGCCCCACGAGCCCTGCCCCTTGAAGAGGGCGGAGGCCAGCTGTCGCCAGTCGCCGCCTTCCCGGACCTGTCGCAGCAGCCGGTTGACCGCGGGGCCGTAACCGCGGTCGAAGTCGTGGTGCTCGGCGAAGGAGCGGGCCAGCTCGTCCTGGTCGATGCGGCGGTGCCGGCCCAGGACGGCCACCACGGAGGAGGCCATCTCGGTGTCGTCCGTCCACTGCCAGGGGCCGGGCGGAAGATCGCGGCGCTTGAGCAGCGGGTAGTGCGCGGGCACGAAGAACTGTGAGCCCAGCGCGTCCCCCACCGCGAGTCCACGCAGGCTGGCCAGGGCGCGGCCCATGCGTGCGTCGGGAGAGGTGTCAGCGGTCATCGCCCTGCCACTCTATCCCGCTGACCCCGTACGGCTCCGGATCACGCCAGCGCTCGAACGGGCGGTCGAGTGTGTACTTGTCGTCGTCACCGAGGACGAGCATCCGCATCTCCGCGTTCCCCGGATTCGACAGCGCCTCGAACTCGGCGACCGTCCAGTGGAACCAGCGCATGCAGAACAGGCGCATGGCCAGACCGTGGGTCACCAGGAGCACGTTCGGCGGATGGTCGGGTGCCTCGAAGCTGCGGTACAGGCTCTCCAGGAAGCCGCCGACCCGGTCGTACACGTCGGCGCCGGACTCACCCTGGGCGAAGCGGTAGAAGAAGTGCCCGTAGGCGTCCCGGTACGTCTTCTGAAGACGTACGTCGTCGCGGTCCTGCCAGTTGCCCCAGTCCTGCTCGCGCAGCCGGGGTTCCTCGCGAACCCGCATGAGCTCGGGGTCGAGGTGAAAGGCACGGAGCGTCTCGTGCGTACGCCGGTACGGGGAGACGTACACGCTGACGCGCTCGCGTCCCAGCACCTCCCGCAACCGCTTTCCGGTCTCCTCGGCCTGCTGCCACCCCTTCTCGGTGAGTGCGAGAGCGTGGTCGGGTTCGCGTTCGTACACGGTGTCATCTGCGTTGCCCGCTGACTCGCCGTGCCGGACAAGGACGATGCGCCGTGGTCTTACCATGCCAAGACCCTAATTCGGGTGATGGCCGATCGAGCACTCGTACGGGCTCCATACGGCGCAGATCACACGCGTCCCCCACATCGGGCACCCATGGTCACCACGCCTTCAGACCGTCCAGCCGGGTTCCAGCGCCACTATGTCGCCCGCGAGGGCCACGACATCGGTCTCCGTCTGGGCACGCAGCGTGAGCCGCTCGACACGCTCGGCGCGGTACTTGCCGTGCTCGGCGGCAGACAGCCACATGGACAGGATCAGGAACTCGTGGCCGGGCGCCTCGCCGAACAGCCCCCGCACCATGCCGGGCGACCCGGCCATCGCGGGGTTCCAGACCTTCTCCTGCATCAGCGCGAAGTGCTCGGCCCGTTCCTCGTGGACACGACAGTGGGCCACCCTCAGCACGTCGGTGTCCGTGAAGCGTGGCTCGAAGCCGGTCTTCACGTCGAACCGGTGATCGAAGAGCTTGACCTGCGCGTCCTTGAAGGTCCCGGACTGAGCGGTGGCGAGCCGATCGTGCGAGCGTGCCATGAAGGAGTCGTAGAAGGCACGGCTCTCCCAGAAGGTGAAGAGGTGCGCCACACCGGGCCGCCCCCGGCTCCAGCCCCCGCCCTGTCCCCGGAATCCCGGCTCGCCCAGAAGCCCCGCCCACTTTCGCTGCCCGCGCTCGAAACCGCGGCGGTCCACCACGGTGCAGCGAATCCACTTGACCAGCACCGCGCCATCGTAAGGCCACGGAGCGTGGCGTCGGTCACGCTCCGGCGGAGTGCACCCGCGCGAGCGCTCCCGCGCGCGTGGCACGATGGGCAACCGAACCTGACCGCACAGCAGTTGGGGCAGGAAACTGATGGAACGCGGGGAGGGGAAGATTCGGATGAACGGTCTCAACAAGGGGATACGCAAGGTCGAGCTCGCGGTGAAATGGGACCCCAGTCCTGTCGGTGAGCCCGCAACCGACCTCGACATCATCGCGGCGACCTACGGGGCCGACGACCCCTACGGAAGCCCCGTCTACGTGGTGCACTTCGACAGCCGCTCCCCGGACGGCACGATCTACCTCAACCGGGACAGCAAGGACGGCAAGGGCTTCGGCTGGGACGAGGTCATGACGCTGGAGCTGGACCGCCTCAACAGCCGCTACACGCGTGTGGTGGTCGGCGTCCTGATCCAGCAGCGCTCCGGCCACAAGGAGTTCGTCGGCGTACTCAACCCCGGTCTGCGCATGCGCGAGGGCTACACCGTCCTGGCGGAGGACAGCTTCGGCGGTGTCCTGGGCGCGACGGCCGCGACGGTCGGTGAGTTCGTCCGCGACGACTCCGGGGAGTGGACCTTCCACCCGGGCATCCACGGCTACGACACGGACCCTGCGGCGTTCCCCGCGATCATGGGCCGCCGGCACGACTCCTGAACCACACCCGAAGAAATCGCCCGCTCCGTAGGGCCGCGAAAACGCCGAAGGGCGGCACGACCGGTGGTCGTGCCGCCCTTCGTCCGTCGGATCAGCTGCAACCGCTGGTCGAACCGCAGCCCTCGCAGATGTAGCAGGAACCGGCCCGCTGCATCTTCGTGCCACAGGAGAAGCACAGGGGGGCGTCCGCCTGGATGCCCAGCTGCATCTCCACCAGTTCGGCACTGGTGTGAGCCTGCCTCGGGGCGGGCTCGGCCACCGCGACCTCGGCCACGGGGGCGGCGACGGCCTTCAGTTCCTGCGCGCGGGGCGCGGACTGGGCGAGGCCCTCGACGTCCATGTCGACATCTTCCATGGACGGCTCGTAGGAACCCGTCTCCAGATGACGCTGACGCTCCTCGGCCGAGTGGATGCCGAGCGCGGAACGCGTCTCGAACGGCAGGAAGTCCAGCGCCAGGCGGCGGAAGATGTAGTCGACGATCGACTGCGCCATCCGCACGTCCGGGTCGTCCGTCATGCCGGCCGGCTCGAAGCGCATGTTGGTGAACTTCGAGACGTACGTCTCCAGGGGCACCCCGTACTGCAGACCCACGGAGACCGCGATCGAGAAGGCGTCCATCATGCCCGCGAGGGTGGAGCCCTGCTTCGACATCTTCAGGAAGACCTCGCCGAGACCGTCGTCCGGGTAGGAGTTGGCGGTCATGTAACCCTCGGCGCCGCCCACCGTGAAGGAGGTGGTGATGCCGGGACGGCCCTTGGGGAGGCGCTTGCGCACCGGGCGGTACTCGACGACCTTCTCGACCGTCTCACGGATGGTCGCCTCGGCCTTCGCCGTGACGGCGTCGGTCGCGGGCTTCTCCTTGGTCTTGGCGGAGAGAGGCTGGCCGACCTTGCAGTTGTCGCGGTAGATCGCGAGCGCCTTGACGCCCATCTTCCACGCCTCGAAGTAGACCTCTTCGACGTCCTCGACGGTCGCCGTCTCCGGCAGGTTGACCGTCTTGGAGAGCGCGCCGGAGATCCAGGGCTGGATCGCGGCCATCATGCGGACGTGGCCCATCGCGGAGATGGAGCGCTCGCCCATGGCGCAGTCGAAGACCTCGTAGTGCTCGTGCTTGAGGCTCGGGGCGTCGACGACATTGCCGTTCTCGGCGATGTGGGCGACGATCGCCTCGATCTGCTCCTCCTGGTAGCCCAGGCGTCGCAGGGCCTGCGGGACGGTGCCGTTCACGATCTGCATCGAGCCGCCGCCGACCAGCTTCTTGAACTTGACCAGCGCGAGGTCGGGCTCGAGGCCGGTGGTGTCGCAGGACATCGCGAGACCGATGGTGCCGGTCGGGGCGATGACCGAGGCCTGCGCGTTGCGGAAGCCGTTCTTCTCGCCGAGGTGCAGCACGTCCTGCCAGGCCTCCGTGGCGGCGGCCCAGATCGGCGTGTCCAGGTCGTCCACCCGGACGGCCACGGCGTTGGCGTCGGAGTGCTGCTTCATGACGCGCTGGTGCGGCTGCGCGTTGCGGGCGTAGCCGTCGTACGGGCCGACGACCGCGGCGAGCTCGGCGGAGCGGCGGTACGAGGTGCCGGTCATCAGCGAGGTGATGGAGCCGGCCAGGGCGCGGCCGCCGTCGGAGTCGTACGCGTGACCGGTCGCCATCAGGAGGGCGCCGAGGTTGGCGTAGCCGATGCCCAGCTGACGGAAGGCGCGGGTGTTCTCGCCGATCTTCTGGGTCGGGAAGTCCGCGAAGCAGATGGAGATGTCCATCGCGGTGATGACGAGCTCGACGACCTTGGCGAAGCGCTCGACCTCGAAGGACTGGCGGCCCTTGCCGTCGTCCTTCAGGAACTTCATGAGGTTCAGCGAGGCGAGGTTGCAGGACGTGTTGTCCAGGTGCATGTACTCGCTGCAGGGGTTCGAGCCGTTGATACGGCCGGACTCCGGGCACGTGTGCCACTGGTTGATCGTGTCGTCGTACTGGATGCCCGGGTCGGCGCAGGCCCAGGCGGCCTCGGCCATCTTGCGGAAGAGCGACTTGGCGTCGACCTCCTCGATGACCTCGCCGGTCATGCGCGAGGTGAGGCCGAACTTGCCGCCCTGCTCGACCGCCTTCATGAACGTGTCGTTCACGCGGACCGAGTTGTTGGCGTTCTGGTACTGGACGGACGTGATGTCGTCGCCGCCCAGGTCCATGTCGAAGCCCGCGTCGCGCAGGGCGCGGATCTTCTCCTCTTCCTTGACCTTGGTCTCGATGAAGTCCTCGATGTCGGGGTGGTCGACGTCGAGGATGACCATCTTGGCCGCGCGGCGGGTGGCGCCGCCCGACTTGATCGTTCCTGCGGAGGCGTCGGCACCGCGCATGAAGGAGACGGGACCGGAGGCGTTGCCGCCCGAGGAGAGGAGCTCCTTGGAGGAGCGGATACGGGAGAGGTTCAGGCCGGCGCCGGAGCCGCCCTTGAAGATCATCCCCTCTTCCTTGTACCAGTCGAGGATCGACTCCATGGAGTCGTCGACGGACAGGATGAAACAGGCGGAGACCTGCTGGGGCTGCGGCGTCCCGACGTTGAACCAGACGGGGCTGTTGAAGCTGAAGATCTGGTGCAGGAGCGCGTACGCCAGCTCGTGCTCGAAGATCTCGGCGTCGGCGGGCGAGACGAAGTACTTGTGGTCCTCGCCGGCCTTCCGGTACGTCTTCACGATGCGGTCGATGAGCTGCTTGAGGCTCACCTCTCGCTGCGGGGTGCCCACGGCACCCCGGAAGTACTTGCTGGTGACGATGTTGACCGCGTTCACCGGCCAGAAGCCGGGGAACTCGACGCCACGCTGCTCGAAATTGACCGAGCCGTCGCGCCAGTTGGTCATGACGACGTCACGGCGTTCCCACTCGACCTCGTCGTACGGATGCACGCCGGGGGTGGTGTGGATACGCTCGATGCGCAGTCCCTTGCTGGCCTTGGTGCCCTTGGCGCGGGAACCTCGTGCCGGACCGCTCGCCGTCTCTGTCATGCCGCCTCCCTGTTTCAGGCTAAAACGCCCTGAAGTGCCACGTTCTTCCCATGGCACATTGTGTGTCCGATGCCGCGCGCGCCGTCCGTACGGCCTTGCGCAGCAGGTCTGTGGTCGCCGCCGGGCGGCCGGCCCGAGCCGGCCTTCCCGTCAGTCGGCGGCGGTGGCGGGCACGGTGACCTGGACGGTCTCTCCGGACCCGCGGTCGCATTCCGGGCGCTCCGCGTCCGCGGCGCCCGCGCCTCCCTCGTTCCCCACGGCGGGGCAGCGCCCCGTCTCCCTGAGTTCCACGATGGCGGCCTCGAAGTCCTCGAGCGAGTCGAACGCCCGGTAGACGGACGCGAACCGCAGATAGGCGACGAGGTCGAGTTCCTGCAACGGGCCGAGTATGGCCAGCCCCACGTCGTGGGTGGTCAGTTCGGCGCTTCCGGTGGCCCGCACCGCCTCCTCGACCCGCTGGCCGAGCTGGGCGAGCGCGTCCTCGGTGACGGGCCTCCCCTGGCACGCCTTGCGCACGCCGTTGATGACCTTGGTACGGCTGAAGGGCTCGGTGACGCCGGACCGCTTGACCACCATCAGCGAGCACGTCTCCACGGTCGTGAAACGACGGGAGCAGTCGGGGCACTGGCGGCGCCTGCGGATCGACGTGCCGTCATCGGTCGTACGACTGTCGACGACGCGGCTGTCCGGGTGCCTGCAGAAGGGGCAGTGCATGGCTCCAACCCTCCTTCACAGCACGGCTCATAGACCCCGCGAGACCTCACGGGCCTCTCGGAGCAGCCCCAAGCATAGGCGATGACCGGGGGCTCGAAGACCCGGGGGACCACAACTTCTGGGCCGCTCCGGCAATCCAACCACTAGATGTGGGGATCGACCCGTAAATTCGCCCAGGGCCCGCGTGTCGCGCACGTATGGGCATGTGCCGCACGGGCGTACCGATCCCGGACACGCGGAGATACCGTGGTCAGCGCGCGGACGGGGGGTCGGTACCCGACGGACGGGGTGCCGAATGGCAGACTGGGGCGCGGCCCACATCTGCCGGCTCGGTCATCGCCTCGGCGGTGAAGAGTACAGCAATGAGACCTTTTGTCCGACGGATGCGGAATCAGCCATACACCCAGCCTCATGATCGCGTGAGGCAATCCGCGTTTTTTCACTCGAACGTGTGTTTGGCGCAACCTTTCGAAAGCAACTACCGTTGTCCAGCAGGGAGACCATCGAGAGGGGCCGACGTGACCACCACCGCAGACAGCGCCACCATCACTGCCCAGGACCGCTCCCAGGGCCGACTCGAGCCGGTGCATGCGATGAACGAAGCCACGAACCATGAGGGGCCCAAGCGTTCCCTGCCGGGCCGACCTCCAGGCATCCGTGCGGACAGCTCGGGACTCACCGACAGGCAACGCCGGGTGATCGAGGTCATCAGGGACTCCGTGCAGCGACGCGGCTACCCACCGTCGATGCGGGAGATCGGACAGGCGGTAGGCCTCTCCAGCACCTCCTCGGTCGCACACCAGCTGATGGCACTGGAGCGCAAGGGCTTCCTGCGCCGAGACCCGCACCGCCCGCGCGCGTACGAGGTCAGGGGATCCGACCAGTCCTCGGCACAGCCCACGGACACCGCGGGCAAGCCGGCCGCGTCGTACGTCCCGCTCGTGGGCCGTATCGCCGCCGGTGGCCCGATCCTGGCCGAGGAGTCCGTGGAGGACGTCTTCCCGCTCCCCCGGCAGCTGGTGGGTGACGGTGAGCTGTTCGTCCTCAAGGTCGTCGGTGACTCGATGATCGAAGCGGCCATCTGTGACGGTGACTGGGTGACGGTCCGCCGCCAGCCCGTCGCGGAGAACGGCGACATCGTGGCCGCGATGCTGGACGGCGAGGCCACCGTGAAGCGGTTCAAGCGCGAGGACGGCCATGTGTGGCTGCTCCCGCACAACTCCGCCTACCAGCCGATCCCCGGCGACGAGGCGACCATCCTGGGCAAGGTGGTGGCCGTACTGCGGCGAGTGTGACAGCGCGCGCCGGGCGGCACCGTCCGCCCCGCCCCTGACCGGGCCCCGGGACCAACTGCGCCGGTTCCGGGGCCCTGCACGTTCTGCCGCGCGGCCCCGCGGCCGCCCTCGGTGAGATCGGTACGGGCCGCGGAGCGCCCCGGCGTTTCCCACCCGGGCGTCGGCCTCGGTACACCTCGATGGTGACCACCGAGGTGTTCATCGATCGTGGCGAACCGGGCATCCAACGCCGCGAACCGGGCACCCGACGCCCTCCACTCCGCCGGAGCACCGCTCGAACCGACCGGCCCCCGGCGGACAGCCGCTACGCTTCCTCGGCCGGCCGCGGCGCCTCCTCCGCCTCCGCCGCCTTCTGCTCGTGCAGCGCGTCCTCCGCCTTGCGTGCTGCCTCGTCGATCGCCGTGAGCGACCGCCGGACCTGGTTGCGGTCCGTCGTGTACCAGAAGTCGGGCAGCGAGGCCTTGAGATAGCTGCCGTAGCGAGCCGTGGCCAGGCGCTGGTCCAGCACCGCCACCACACCACGGTCCCCCGTGGCGCGTACGAGGCGGCCGGCGCCCTGCGCCATCAGCAGCGCCGCGTGCGTGGCGGCGACGGCCATGAAGCCGTTGCCGCCGTTGTCCTCGACGGCCTTCTGGCGGGCGCTCATCAGCGGGTCGTCGGGGCGCGGGAACGGGATCTTGTCCATGACGACCAGCTGACAGCTGGGACCGGGGACGTCCACGCCCTGCCAGAGCGAGAGCGTGCCGAACAGACAGGTCTTCGGATCGGCCGCGAAGTTCTTGATCAGCTCGCCGAGCGTCTCCTCGCCCTGCAGCAGGATGGGGTACTCGGGGATGCGCGTGCGCAGTTCCTCCGCCGCGAGCTGGGCGGCCCGCATCGAGGAGAACAGGCCCAGTGTGCGGCCCCCGGCGGACTGGATCAGCTCGGTGAGCTCGTCCAGCATGTCGCCGCGGTCGCCGTCACGCGCGGGGCGTGCCAGGTGCTTGGCCACGTACAGGATGCCCTGCCGGGGGTAGTCGAAGGGCGAGCCGACGTCGACGCCCTTCCACTGCGGGAGGTCCTCGCCCTCGGTGCCCTCCGGGGCGAGCCCCAGCGACGCCCCCACTCCGTTGAAGTCGCCGCCGAGCTTCAGGGTGGCCGACGTCAGGACGACCGACCGGTCCGAGAAGAGCTTCTCCCTGAGGAGACCGGACACCGACATGGGCGCCACCCGCAGCGACGCGCCGAAGCGGTCGTGGCGCTCGTACCAGACGACGTCCCATTCGGAGCCGTTGGTGATCCGCTCCGCCACGTCATGGACCGACTCCACCGCGGCGAGGGCCTGCTTGCGGACCGCGTCCTCGTCCTGGACGGACTTGTCGCGGGTGGAGCCGATCGCCGAGATCACCGTGCGCGCGGCGTCACGCAGCGCCATCAGCGCGTATCCGAGATCCTCCGGGATCTCCTCCAGACGACCGGGAAGCGCCAGCTCCATCAGCCGCTCGAAGCCCTCGGCGGCGGTCTGCAGCTGGTCGGCCGCCTTCTCGTTGACGAGCCGCGCGGCGCGCCGGACGGCGCGGTTGACCTGGCCGGGGGTGAGCTCGCCGGTCGCGACGCCGGTGACCCGGGAGACCAGCTCATGGGCCTCGTCGACGATCAGCACCTCGTGCTGCGGGAGGACCGGCGCGCCCTCGATGGCGTCGATCGCGAGCAGCGCGTGGTTGGTGACGACGACCTCGGCGAGCTTGGCGCGCTCACGGGCCATCTCGGCGAAGCACTCCGCTCCATAGGCGCATTTGCTCGCGCCCAGGCACTCCCGGGACGACACGGACACCTGGTTCCAGGCGCGGTCGGAGACGCCGGGCGTGAGGTTGTCACGGTCACCGGTCTCGGTCTCGTCCGACCAGTCCCGCAGGCGCAGCAGGTCCTGGCCCAGCTTGCTGGTGGGCGCGGCGGCCTCGAACTGGTCGAAGAGGCCCTCTTCCTCCTCCTGCGGCACACCCTCGCGCAGCCGGTGCAGGCACAGGTAGTTCGACCGGCCCTTGAGCATCGCGAACTCGGGGCGGCGGCGCAGCAGGGGATGCAGCGCGTCGACGGTCCGTGGAAGATCACGCTCCACGAGCTGCCGCTGGAGCGCCAGGGTGGCGGTCGCCACGACGACGCGCTCCCCGTGGGCGAGCGCGGGCACCAGATAGCCGAGGGACTTTCCGGTGCCGGTGCCCGCCTGCACCAGCAGGTGGGAGCTGTCGTCGATGGCACCCGCGACGGCTTCGGCCATGGTCACCTGGCCAGGGCGCTCCGTGCCGCCGACGGCGGTGACGGCGGCGTGCAGGAGTTCGGGGAGTGAGGGCTCTGTCATAGCGATGCCAGCCTACGGGGCTCCACTGACAACCGGGCGATCACGGCCCGGACGACGGACACGATCAGGACGATCGCGGGACGGGTGGTGAGGACGGGTGCGGGGCGGGTGATCACGACGCGTGAAGGGGGTTCGGCACGGTGCCGTGCACGGCGGCGTGCGGGCGCTCGGAGCGGTCGCGGTAACCGTCGAGATGCAGCCGGTTGCGGTTCAGGCACAGCCGCTCGATACGCGGAGTGAGCAGGTCGAAGGTCTCGTGACGTTCCTTGAGCTCGGGGAAGCGGGTCTGGTGGCGGACGACCTCGGCGCGGACGAGTGACCAGAACTCGGCCTCCGGAACACCCAGTTGTTCCTCGCAGAGCGGCGCGAGATAGCGGAAGACCCCTACGAAGAGCCCCGAGTGGATGAACTGGGTCAGGAAGGCCGGCGGCTCGGTCAGCAGCACCTCGCGCACCTCGTCCGGCATGGAGGAGTGTTCGGGCAGTGGATCCGCGCTCACGTTGATGTCGTCGACGAAGTCCTTCACGGCGAGTCGGACCGGTACGTCATGGTTGTCGAAGACGACGATCGCGTTCTCACCGTGCGGACTGAACACCGTGCCGTAGCGGTAGAGGAAGTGCAGGAGCGGCGGCAGGAGCGCGGTGAAGAGGCGGCGCAGCCAGGCCCTGGGTGCGAGACCCGAGCGGGCGACCAGCTCCGCCGTGAAGGCGCGGCCCTGGGGATCGGTGTGCAGGAGGGCGGCCAGGGTGCGGGCGCGCTCGCCGGGTGCGAGGTGCCGTGAGACCGGCTCGCGCCAGATCGCGCCGAGCAGTTCCCGGTACTGGTAGGGCACTTCGGGGAGTCCGTCGTACACGGGGTGGTGGACGGTGACCGAGGCGACCTCGCCGAGCAGGATCACCCCGCAGGTGTCGCGCAGGAACGGGTCGGCGTCCCGCAGGGTCCGCATCCAGGCGGTGACGGCGGGGGCCGCGAGGGTGCGTTTCGTGGGGAGGCCCCGCCACACCAGCGTGTTGAGGACGGACAGCGGAAGCTTCACCGTGTGCCGGTCCGGGCGCGAGACGTTGAGGAAGGTGCGGATCGACTGCTGGGGCAGGCGCAGATCACCGTCGGAGGGCAGCGGCACGATCGCTCCCGCGGCGACATGCCGCGCGAACAGCGGCAGCACGACGTCGTCCCACTGCCACGGGTGCACGGGCAGGTAGAGGTACGACTCCGGTGCGAGCCCGCGGGTGCGGAGGACCTCGTCGAAGGCCTCGCGGGTGGCGGGGGCCAGTTCGCGTGCGTAGAGCTGTTCGGCGGTGCCGAGGCCGTCGACGCCTCGGTAGGTGGCCAGCGTCGTGTGCACCGCGATCCAGGGAAGGGGCGTGGCCCGGCGGGCCTCGGGGGCCCAGGCGGCGGCGTCCCGCGCGGAGAAGCCGAGGCGGCCCTTGTTGAGCACGATCCAGGGGTGGCCGGTCTGATGGCCCTCCAGCTCGGCGTACCCGAGGTCGGCTAATTCGGCGGCCGTACGGGCGTCACGGTCGAGGCGCACGTCCGCGGCGAGCGTCGTGCTGAGCTCGCGCAGGGCGTGGCCCAGCGTGGCGCCGTCCAGTTCCAGCGTGCCGCGGGCCCGGGTGAGGAAGCCGAGCGGGTCGGTGAACGGACACGGTTCCTTCCCCTCTTCGGTGAGGGTGAGCGAGGCGGGGTCGACACGCCAGCTGTCGTACGAGAGGCGGCGGGCGCGGAAGGAGAGGCTGTCGCCGGCGTCGAGCCGGAGGGTGTAGGGGTGAAGGTCGTCGGCGGGGGGAGCGTCGGGGTGCGGGGCGTCGCGACGCACCGCTGGACGCGGGTGACCCTGTTCCGGCCGGACGATCTCCTCGTGCGCGAACTCCCCGATCATCTTCGCGAGCAGTCGGCGGCCGGCCTGCTCCCAGCGGTCCTCGCGCAGCTCGGGCGGGTCGTACAGGGCGGACAGTCCTTCGGAGGCCGGGCTTGCGGACGGATTCGGCACGGGGACTCCTCGACGGGGAACCGGGACGGGACGAGTGGAGTACGGAGAGTGACGGATCTACATCAGGTCGCGCAAGGCCCGGTCGCGCATCATGAGGGCTGCCTTCTTTCCGGGCAGTTCGACCTCGGCGGAGAACCGGAAACCCCCGCTCAGGAAGGCGGAGACGGAGGGGATGTTGCGCAGATCGGGTTCGGCCACGACCCGTGCGCAGGCGGGACGCCGGTCCAGTACGAGATCGGCGACGGCTCTGAGCAGGGCCGAGCCGAGACCGTGCCCGCGGTGGGCGACTCCGCCGATGAGCAGATGGACTCCCGTGTCGTGCGGGCGGGCGGGGTAGTGGCGGGCGAGCTGGTCGAGGTCCGCGCGGTAGATCTCCCAGTAGCTCATGGGGGTGTCTTCCAGCAGACCGATGCAGGGCACGCTGCGTCCGTCGCCGGCGAGCTGTCGGTTCAGATGCTCCTCGGTCACCGACTCGGGTCCCGCGAGCTCCCAGAAGGCCGAGACGGCGGGGTCGTTCATCCACCGGGTGACGAGTGGGAGATCGCGTTCCACTCGTACCGGAACCAGCTGGAAGGTGCCCACGGGGGTGGTGGTCGGACCCCAGCCGCCGATGCCGCCGAGCAGGTCGTCACGGGCTGGACCGACGGGAGCGGAGTGGGCCGCGCCCGCACCGCGGTGGTCTCCGGTGTCGCCCGCACGGTCCTCGCCGGGCCGGCTTCCGCCGACCGCTGGTCCCCCGGACGCGCCGGCGTGCGCGCCGGCCTCCCCGGATCGGCCGTCTCCCCGGGATTCCCCGACTGAACCGACTGAACCGGCTGACCCGACTGAGCCGATTGACTCGACCGGCCGAGCCGGCCCTGCCGACGCGACCGGCCCTGCCGAACTGATCGGCTCGACCGGCCCGCCGGGCTCGGCCGGCTCGGGTGTGCCGCCGAACAGGGCGATCAACTCGTCGGGCAGGCGCAGGTCGAGCGTGTCCTCGCAGTCCGTGCCCGGCCCGGCGTACGGGTCCGCGCCGGGATCGGTGTCGGGGGCGGTACCGGCGTCGGCGCTCGCATCGGTGGGAGGCACGGCGACGCTCCTCTCAGGAGACGGGGTGGGTCAAGTCCTTCAGGAACGAAGGGGGTTGGTGACGGTGACGTAGACGGACTGGGTGTCGACCGGGCCGACGAGTTCGTCGAGGCCGTGCAGCCGGGTGAGCAGGTTGGCCTTGCAGCGCAGAACGGGCGAGTCGAGCAGGAGGGAGGGCAGGGGCGTGTCGAGGCGTCCCGGGCCCGCCGCCGCCTCGGTGAGGAAGCGGCGGAAGGCGGCGAGCAACAGTCGTTCCTCGGCGAGGTGTTGGGAGCCGAACGCGCCGATGAGGCCGAACACGTTGTTGATGGCGAGGTAGTAGGCGAAGCGTTCGTCGGTGACCTCGTCGCAGACGAAGGTGTCGCTGTGCACGCCGATGCCGGGCAGCCGGGCGTCGAGCTCCGCGCGCCGTGACGCGCGGAAGTAGTAGCCCTGGTTGTCGCGGTAGCGGCCGCCGACGGGCCATCCCTCGCGGTCGAGCACGACCAGGGTGTTCTGCTGGTGGGCCTCCAGCGCGATTCCGGCCTCGCCGTCCAGCCAGAGCACGGGACGGACGACGTGTTCCAGGTAGCGCAGGAACCACTCGGTGGCGACGGCTCCCCGGGGCCGGCCGGCGCGGCCGGCCAGCCGGGTGACGATCTCGGCGAGCCGGGACCGCATGACGGGCCTCGGCTCGGCGTCGGCCCGTGCGCCGGGCTGGGCGTACGGCCGGGGCGAGACGAGCCCGGCGACGCAGCCGACGTCGTCCGTGGGGCCGAAGGGGTTGTGCCGGATCATCACGTCGAGCCCGGTCAGGGGCGTGCCGTCGGGGGCGTCGACCGCGAGCCAGGCCGGGTCACGGACGATGTCGAAGCCCGGGTGGGCGGCCTGCCACTGCTTGGACAGGCCGCCGCGCAGCAGCCGGTGGACCTCGACGCCGCGGTGGAGCTCCTTACGGAGGTTCTCCCGGCGGGAGTTGGTGATCCGCAGGCCCAGCGACAGCTTCAGCATCGCGGGGGCCCCGGGGCGGTAGAGGGTTCGGACGGAGGACGTGGGGTGCCAGGGGGAGCCGTAGGGGCCGAGGTCCTGGAGCAGCCCCGCGTCGAGCAGGGCCGCGGTCCCGGGGCGGTGCCGGACCTCGCCCATCTGCCAGGGGTGCAGGGGCAGGGCGGCGTACCCGTCGGGCAGCGGCAGGCCGGCTCCGGCCAGCCGTACGGTGAGCTGCTGTGCCTGGACGGGGCGTCCGCGCTCCGTCCACGCCGAGTCGGACGCCAGCAGCGAGGGGGCGACCGCCATCCAGTGCAACGGGAACGAACCGCGCAACTCGGGTGAGTACAGCGGCATCTCGGCCTCGGAGAGTTCCTCCCGGCTCTTCGGGGTGGGGTGCAGGGGGTGCCCCAGCAGGAGTGCCTGCTCGGCCGCGAGAAAGAGGTCGGGGGTGTCGGCGGGCCGCTCTCTGCGGTCGCTGAGGAACGCCACGGTCCGGCGTACGGAGTCGGCGACCCGTCCGACCAGGTCGGACGGGTCGGATCCGTCACCGGCGGGGTGACGGGCGGGGGCGGGATCCGGGACACGGGGGAGCGCGGTGTCCGTACCGCACGCGGTGCCCGTGTCGGTGCAGGTGTCGCCGCCGGTGTCGGACGTGGGCGCGGAAGCCATGGCGGACGCCGGCGCACGGTCCGTTCCGGACGTCGGCGCCGCATCCTCTTCCGGTGCCCCGCCGATCGTGGACGTCGCCCCCGTGCCTGGCCCCGGCTGGCGCGCGAGCAGTGCCGCCACCGTGACCGCGTCGGCGGGCGGTGCTCCCTCGGGGGCGTCGGCGAGATGCGGAAGCCCGAAACGGTGCCAGCCCGTCGGGGACCAGTAGTGGACCGGGACCAGCAGGGCCGTCCCACTGGCCGGGAGGGGGATGCGCAGCGTGCCGTCCACGGGCGCCGCGAGGTCGTTCTCCCGTACCCAGCAGCGCAGCAGGTTCTCCACCGCCGCCGCCTGGGCCGCGGTGGGGGCGACGGGGTGCTCCAGCGGGTCGGTGGCGGCGCCGCGCAGCCGCTCGGCCTGCGGGGCCCCTCCCATCTGCCGGGGGACCGATTCGGCATCCGAGGCGAGCGGGGTGTGCGGGCCACGCCCCGCTCGCTCGGGGGTGACGAAGCGGCCGTCGGGTGCGGGGGTGGCGTTCAAGAGAGTTCCTCGTGGGGTCGTTCGGACTCGTGCGGCGACGAGTCGGGGCGGTACGTGGGTGCGTGGGCTCTTCGGCGTTTACGGCTGCTGGGGGCGGTGGCGCGGCCGCGACGTCGTCGAGCCGGGGCCGGGCGGTGTGCGGGGCGGCGACGAGCCCGCCGGGACGGGGCCGGACCGGGGACCGGTCGGCGCGCCCCCTCAGCCCGATCCCCCGCGTGCCACCGCGCCCACCGCGTCCGCGAGCCGGTCGAGTACCGCGGCCGCCTGTTCGTCGGTGATCGTCAGGGGTGGCAGAAGCCGCACGACGCTGGCGTGCCGGCCGCCCAGTTCGACGATCAGGCCGCGGCGCAGGCACGCGCGCTGCACGGCGGCGGCGAGTTCCGGGGCGGCGGGCCGGGGTCCGTCGGCGGCGGGGTCCGACGGTGCCTCGGGCCGCACCAGCTCGACACCGATCATGAGCCCGCGGCCCCGTACGTCGCCGATGCAGGAGAACTCCCCGGCGAGGCGGCGGAGTTCGGCGATCATGCGGGTGCCCAGGGTCGCGGCGCGCTCCGCCAGTCGGTTCTCGCGTACGTACGCGAGGGTCGCCGTGCCCGCGGCCATGGCGAGTTGGTTGCCGCGGAAGGTGCCCGCGTGGGCGCCCGGCTGCCAGACGTCGAGGTCGTCGCGGTAGACGATGACGGCCAGCGGCAGGCTGCCGCCGATGGCCTTGGACATGACCATCACGTCCGGGGTGATCCCGCTGTGCTCCACCGCCCAAAAGGTGCCGGTCCGGCCGACTCCCGTCTGGACCTCGTCCGCGATCAGCGGGATGGACCGGTCCGCCGTGATCTCGCGCATCCGGCGCATCCAGGCGTCCGGCGCGGGAATCACCCCGCCCTCGCCCTGGACGGGTTCGAGGATCATCCCGGCGGGATGGGGCACGCCCGACTTGGTGTCGTCGAGCACGGACTCGGTCCAGCGCGCGGCGAGTTCGGCGCCACGCTCGCCGCCGATACCGAAGGGGCAGCGGTAGTCCTGGGGGTAGGGCAGGCGGGCGACCCTGACCTCGCTCGCGCCGCCGGACGCTTCGAGCGCCCCCGCCGTCATCCCGTGGTAGGCGCCGGTGAACGCGAGCGTTCCGGTGCGTCCGGTGGCCGCGCGCACCAATGTGAACGCCGCCTCGACGGCGTCGGTCCCGGCCGGTCCGCAGAACTGCACCCGCGCGCGTGCGGCGAACTCCGGGGGCAGGGTGCGGAACAGCTCGGTGGTGAAGGCGTCCTTGACGGGTGTGGCGAGGTCGAGGACGTGCAACGGCGCCCCGGAGTCGAGGACTTTCCTGATCGCCTCCAGGACGACCGGGTGGTTGTGGCCGAGGGCCAGGGTCCCCGCCCCGGAGAGACAGTCGAGGTAACGGCGCCCGTCCGCGCCCTCGATGGTCAGCCCGCGCGCCCGTACGGGAACGATCGGCAGGGCGCGTGCATAGGTACGCGCCGCCGATTCGCGCGCCGACTGGCGCCGCAGAATCCCCTCGTGCGCCGCGCGCGCCCCCTCGGAGGCGCCCGGCGAACCCTCCCGTGTCTCTTCGGGCTCGCGCCCCACCGGCACCACCGCAGACTCGGTCACCGCCACGACTTCAGGTCCTCCCGCTGTGCAGACGCGAGTTGGCGGGGGGTTCTGAACGCACGGTGCAGGCCCCCCGTACGTACCAACGACGTGACCGGCGTGGGGAAGCGGGTGAGGCGAAGATCCTTGCCGTGACGGAACCGTTGCCGTTCCGTGGGATGTCCCCCACAGCGAGCGCATAGTGTGTGATGCCGTTCGGCGCTACCGGAGGATCGCCGGCTCCGGCCGGTCGATCGGCGCGCGCGGTTCCGTACCAGGGGTCCCGTGCCAGGGGTTCCGGACCGGCGGATCCTGACAAGTTCTCTTACGTCCAGGGGGAGTTACACCATGCCATCCATACGCCCGCCCTTCACCGCCCGTCGCGGCGGGAGCGCGCGCCGCACGAACTCCCCCGTCCTGGCCGCGGTCGGCCTGGCCGCGGCGCTGACGCTGACCGCCACCGCCTGCGACTCGGGCAGCAGTACGGCGGGCGACCGGCCCAGCACGCCGGCGTCGCAGAACGGCGACGACAAGATCAAGATCCCGGACGACATCAGGAACAAGCTCAAAGAGCACGGGATCGACATCGACAAGTGGAAGGACGGCGCCTGGAAGAACTGGAACCGGGACGACTGGCTGCGCGAGGCCAACGACTTCGTCAACCCCATCATCAAGGGGCTGTGGAACCCGGACCGGATGCGCGGCGCCGACGACCCGGACAAGAACAAGGGCGTCGACGAGAACGACCTCTCCGGTGACCAGGGCGTCACCGATCCGACCCCCGCTCCGGTGGCGGCGAAGGCCGTGAGCCCCGCCTACCACGACAGCGTGCCCGAGGCGGGGAAGGTGTTCTTCGACTCCCCCGAGGGCACCATGGTCTGCTCGGCGACCGTGGTCGAGGACCCGGCGCACCCGGGCAAGTCGAACCTCGTGTGGACCGCGGGTCACTGCGTGCACGCCGGCAAGAAGGGCGGCTGGTACCGCAACATCGCCTTCGTGCCCTCGTACAACAGCGCCGGCAAGACGTCCGCCGAGCTGCAGAACGCCGACCGTACGGAGGTCGCTCCGTACGGTGTCTGGTGGAGCGACTGGGCGCAGACCTCGGACCAGTGGATCGGGCAGGGCGGCCCCACGGGCGGTCAGGGCGCGTCGTACGACTACGCGGTGCTGCACGTGACGCCCGAGAAGGGCGGCGACGGCAAGTCCTTGGAGGAGACGGTCGGCGCCGCGCTCCCGGTGGACTTCAACGCCCCGGCCGTACCGAAGGTCGCGAGCATCACGGCGACGGGCTATCCGGCGGCGGCGCCGTTCGACGGCCAGAAGCTGTACCAGTGCACGGACGGGCCCGGCCGGCTCTCGATCGCCCAGGCCGATCCGACGATGTACCGCATCGGCTGCACCATGACCGGTGGCTCCTCCGGCGGTGGCTGGGTGGCCGCCGGCCCGGACGGCAAGCCCGCGCTGGTGTCGAACACCTCGATCGGCCCGGTCAGCGCGGGCTGGCTGGCCGGCCCGCACCTGGGCGATGTGGCCAAGGGTGTGTACGACTCGGTGAGCAAGAAGTTCGCGGCACAGTAGGGCGACGGGCGTGAGCGGGACGTACGGCGGCCGGTAGGCGCTGCCGGGACCGGTGCCCGCGGCGCCACACGTACGAAGGCCCGCCCCCTGCGCGAGGGGGCGGGCCTTCGTACGTCCGTACACGGAACCGGGGGGCCCGGAAACCCGGGCACCGGGTGGAGCTAGAGCGCCGCCGCCGGAACGTACGGCGCGAGGTCCGCCGCCAGTTCCTCGTGGACCCGCACCTTGAGCAGCGTGCCCTCCGGGGTGTGCTCCTCGGAGATCACCTCGCCCTCGGAGTGGGCACGCGCGACCAGCCTGCCGTGCGTGTAGGGCACGAGCGCCTCGATCTCGACCGAGGGGCGGGGCAGCTCGTTGTCGATCAGCGCGAGCAGCTCGTCGATGTTCAGGCCGGTGCGGGCCGAGACCGCGATGGAGCGCGTCTCGTTCCGCATCAGGCGCTGGAGGACCAGCGGGTCGGCCGCGTCCGCCTTGTTGATCACCACGATCTCGGGGACGCCGGTGGCGCCGACGTCACGGATGACCTCGCGCACGGCGGCCAGCTGCTCCTCCGGCGCCGGGTGCGATCCGTCGACCACGTGCAGGATCAGGTCGGAGTCGCCGACCTCCTCCATCGTGGAACGGAACGCCTCGACGAGGTGGTGCGGCAGATGCCGTACGAAGCCGACGGTGTCCGCGAGGGTGTAGATCCGCCCGCTGGGCGTCTCGGCACGGCGCACGGTCGGGTCCAGGGTGGCGAACAGCTCGTTCTGGACCAGGACGCCGGCGCCGGTCAGGCGGTTGAGCAGGGAGGACTTGCCGGCGTTGGTGTAACCGGCGATGGCGACCGAGGGCACCTTGTTCCTGCGCCGCTCCTGGCGCTTGATCTCGCGGCCGGTCTTCATGTCCGCGATCTCCCGGCGCATCTTCGCCATCTTCTCGCGGATACGGCGCCGGTCCGTCTCGATCTTGGTCTCACCGGGGCCACGGGTGGCGAGGCCGCCGCCCTTGCCGCCGCCCATCTGACGGGACAGCGACTGACCCCAGCCGCGCAGTCTCGGCAGCATGTACTGCATCTGCGCGAGCGCGACCTGCGCCTTGCCCTCACGGGACTTGGCGTGCTGGGCGAAGATGTCGAGGATCAGGGCCGTACGGTCGATGACCTTGACCTTGACGACGTCCTCGAGGTGGATCAGCTGGCCGGGGCTCAGCTCACCGTCGCAGATCACGGTGTCGGCGCCGGTCTCCAGGACGATGTCCCGCAGTTCGTTGGCCTTGCCGGATCCGATGTACGTGGCCGCGTCGGGCTTGTCGCGGCGCTGGACGACACCGTCGAGCACGAGCGCGCCCGCGGTCTCCGCCAGGGCGGCCAGCTCGGCGAGCGAGTTGTCCGCGTCCTGGATGGTTCCCGAGGTCCAGACACCGACGAGGACGACGCGCTCCAGGCGGAGCTGTCGGTACTCGACCTCGGTGACGTCCTCGAGTTCGGTGGAGAGGCCGGCGACACGGCGCAGGGCCGCGCGCTCGGAGCGGTCGAACTGGTCGCCGTCCCGTTCTCCGTCGATCTCGTGGCTCCAGGCGACGTCCTCTTCCATCAGGGCATCGGCCCGAAGACCTTCGGGGTAGTTCTGCGCGAGGCTCTGCGCGTCCTGGGAAGGGGAAGAAGAGGAGGTCATTGGATCCTTACGTCGATGGGGGCTCCGGTGCGTCACTGGCGACACCGGGTCGGCGACGGACCGCGCCCGTCTGTGGGAACAACGTCCGGGGCGACCGGGAGATTCCCCGATTCCACCGGGCCGACCCTCCACGGGGGCCGCGCCGCCGACCTGGAGATGGTCGCACGGCACGGCCCGTCTCGTCATGCGAGTTACCGGGCGCCCTTGTGGGCCTTCGGGGCGTCACTCCTCCAGTCCGGGTGACCGGGCATCGGGGGGGTCCTCTTCCCGTACAGCCACGCCTGGAAGAAGCCGCTCAGGTCGCGGTCGCCGATGCTGGAGGCGAGCCGCTCGAAGTCCGCGGTCGAGGCCGTGCCGTCCCGGTGGACGGCGACCCAGGCCCGCTCCAGGCGTTCGAAGGCGGGCTGTCCGATCTCCTGGCGCAGCGCGTAGAGGGCGAGCGCGGCGCCGTCGTAGACGTTCGGCCGGAAGATGCTGATCTTCTGGCCCGGCCTGGGCCCCTTCGGTGCCGCGGGCGGGCCGCCGGCGGCCCGCCAGGTGTCGGACGCGCGGTAGGCCGCCTTCATCCTGGTCTCCATGGGCTTTTTGCCCTTCTCCTGCGCGTACAGGGCCTCGTACCAGGTGGCGTGCCCTTCGTTGAGCCACAGGTCCGACCAGTCACGCGGAGTGACACTGTCGCCGAACCACTGGTGCGACAGCTCGTGCACCATGATCGACTCGACGTACCACTTCGGGTAGGCGGGCTGGGTGAAGAGCTCCCGCTCGAAGAGGGAGAGCGTCTGTGTCTCGAGTTCGAAGCCGGTCTGCGCCTGGGCCATCAACAGGCCGTACGTCTCGAAGGGGTACCGGCCGACCTTGCGCTCCATCCAGGCGATCTGGTCGGGGGTCTTCCTGAGCCACGGTTCGAGCCGCTCGCGGTCCTTGGTGGGGACGACGTCGCGCACCGGCAGTCCGTGCGGACCGGTGCGGTGCAGGACCGTGGAGCGGCCGATGGAGACCTGGGTCAGCTCGGTGGCCATGGGGTGCTGGGTGCGGTACGTCCAGGTGGTGGCCCCGGGGGCGCGGACCACCCCGGTGGGCAGACCGTTGGCCACGGCCGTGTATCCCTCGGGCGCGGTGACGTGGATGGTGAACATCGCCTTGTCGGAGGGGTGGTCGTTGCACGGGAAGACGAGGTGGCCGGCGTCGGCCTGGTTGGCCATGGCGAGCCCGTCCTTGGTCCGCACCCAGCCGCCGTCCTGGTTGCCGCGGACCGCCGGGTCGCTGTGGTGGCGCACGGTGATCCGCATCCAGCCGCCGGCGGGCACCGGTCGTGCGGGGGTCACCACCAGATCCTCCCCGGCGTTCGTGAACGCCGCGGGTGACCCGTTGACCTCGACCGATCCCACCGTGCCGTGCGCGTAGTCGAGATTGACGCGCTCGAGGCGGCGCGAGGTCACGGCCTCGATGGTGGTGACGGCCGCCAGCGGTTCGGTGTTCTTGCCGGTGTAGTTGAAGGAGAGGTCGTACGACGTGACGTCGTAGCCGGGATTGCCCAGGTGCGGGAAGAGCCGGTCGCCGATGCCCAGGGGCGTCGCCGGGGACGGGGCACTCGCGGCGACGAGGCAGACGGAGACGGCGGAGGCGAGCAGTGCCGCCCGGACGCGGCGGCTCCGGGGGCCGGGGGCGTGGCGCCGGGTGCGGTGGGGGCGGGTGTCGTGGCGCCCGAGGCGCCGGACGTGCTGGGGTGGTCGGTCCTGGGGCGGGGGGTGAGCAGCATGGACCACCGCTACCAGCGGTCGTCGCTGTCGCGGTGGCGACGCGCTCCGGGCCCACCCGAACGTGTGCTACTGCGCGGCGGCCGCGGCGTGCTGCGCCCTGCTCACGTCGTACACGCCCGGCACGTTCCGCATCGCCCGCATCAGCCTGGGGAGGCGGGCCGCGTCCGGGAGTTGGAGCGTGTAGGTGTGGCGTACGCGCTGCTGGCTGGGGGGTTCGACGGTCGCGGAGACGATCGCGGCGCCCTCCAATGCGATGGCTTCGGTGAGGTCGGCGAGGAGATGGGGGCGCCCGAAGGACTCGGCGACCAGCGTGACGCGGCACTCGGTGGTGTCGCCCCAGCTCACTTCGACCTCCGCGCGTCCCGCGCCCTTCATGCGCGCCACCCCGGCGCACTCGACGCGGTGCACGGTCACCACTCCCCCGCGTACGGCGAAGCCGGTCACGCGGTCGGGCGGTACGGGGGTGCAGCAGCCCGCGAGGCGTACGGAGGCGCCCGGCTGCTCGACGACGGCGTTCGCGGCGGGGCGGGCCGCGGGTGCCTCGGCGGCCGGTCTGGGGGCCGCGGCGGGCTCTTCGGGCGGCGCCGTGTCGGGGGGCGAGGGGTGCGCGGCCAGCCAGCGCTGGATGGCGATCCGGGCGGCGGGCGTGTGGGCGTGCTCCAGCCACTCCCGGGAGGGTTCCGAGGCCGGGTCCTGCCCCATGAGGAGCTGCACGGTGTCGCCGTCCTTGAGCACCGTGCTCAGCGTCGCGAGCCGCCCGTTGACACGGGCGCCGATACAGGCGTGCGCGTCCTCGCCGTACTGCGCGTAGGCGGCGTCCACGCAGCTGGCGCCCTCGGGCAGGCCCAACGAGCCGCCGTCGGCGCGGAAGACGGTGATCTCGCGGTCCTGGGCGAGGTCCTCGCGCAGGGTGGACCAGAACGTGTCGGGGTCGGGGGCGCCCTGCTGCCAGTCGAGGAGCCGGGAGAGCCAGCCGGGGCGGGTGGGGTCGACCCGCTCGCCGTCCGCCGCCCGTTCGCCGTCGCCGTCCGTCTGCTCCTCCCCGGGAGCGGTGTAGGGGTTGCCGAGGGCGATGACGCCGGCCTCGGCGACCTTGTGCATCTGGTGGGTGCGGATGAGGACTTCGGCCACCTGGCCGTCGCCGCTCGCCACGGCCGTGTGCAGCGACTGGTACAGGTTGAACTTGGGGACCGCGATGAAGTCCTTGAACTCCGACACCACGGGCGTGAGACAGGTGTGCAGTTCACCGAGGACGCCGTAGCAGTCGGCGTCCTCGTTCACGAGCACCAGGAGTCGCCCGAAGTCCGCGCCGCGCATGGGCCCGCGCTTGCGCGACACCCGGTGCACGGAGACGAAGTGCCGTGGCCGGATGAGGACTTCGGCCTGGATCCCGGCTTCGCGCAGGACACCGCGCACCTCTTCGGCGATCTCCGCGAGCGGGTCGCCGGCGCGCGACGCGTTGTCTACGATCAACTCCCTGGTGTGCTCGTACTCCTCGGGGTGCAGGATCGCGAAGACGAGGTCCTCGAGTTCGGTCTTCAGCGCCTGGACACCGAGGCGTTCGGCGAGCGGGATCAGGACGTCCCGGGTCACCTTGGCGATCCGGGCCTGTTTCTCGGGACGCATCACACCGAGGGTCCGCATGTTGTGCAGCCGGTCGGCGAGTTTGATCGACATCACGCGGACGTCGTTGCCGGTCGCGACGAGCATCTTGCGGAAGGTCTCGGGCTCGGCGGCGGCTCCGTAGTCGACCTTCTCCAACTTGGTGACGCCGTCGACGAGATAGCAGACCTCGTCACCGAACTCCGCGCGCACCTGATCGAGTGTCACTTCCGTGTCCTCGACGGTGTCGTGGAGCAGGGAGGCGGTCAACGTCGTGGTCTCCGCGCCGAGTTCGGCGAGGATCAGGGTCACCGCGAGCGGGTGGGTGATGTACGGCTCTCCGCTCTTGCGCATCTGGCCCCGGTGCGAGGACTCCGCCAGCACGTATGCCCGGCGCAGCGGTTCCATGTCCGCGTCCGCGTGATGGGCGCGGTGGGCCTCGGCGACGTGGCCGATCGCGTCGGGCAGCCGGTCACGGGCGGCCGGGCCGAGCAGCGCGGCCCGGCCGAGGCGGCGCAGGTCGATCCGCGGGCGGCCCTTCCTGCGCGCCGGCGATCCCCCCTGCTCCAGCGGAACCGAGCGCTGGGGGGAGGGCGTTGCAGGGCCTGGCGTCGCGGGATTCGTCGCCTCCGCACTCATGGGCACCTCCGGCTGCGTAGACCGGCGGACGGGGTGCCCATGGCGTACTCGGCTCAGGGGTTGGCGTCGATCCCCCGTCCGGGCCGGTGCTTGATGCTACCGAGCCCACCACGCCCGGCCGACCACCTCTCGCCGAGCGTGAAACGGATCACCCATTCGAGCGAAGGTTCAGGGGTTTGCGGTTTCGAGGTTCCGGGAGGGGCCGGACGTCGCGGCACCGGGCCGGGCGGCGTCGTGCGACACCGCGTCGGACCAGGCGTTGCGGCAGCGGACCGCGCCGGGGCGTGTGACACCCCGTCGGACCAGGAGTCGCGGCAGTGTGGACCGGGCCAGGTCGGGTGACACCGCGTCGGAACAGGAGTTGCGGCAGTGCGGACCGGGCCGGGTCGGGCCACCCCGTCGGACCGGGCGCGGGCGCGTCCCGCAGGCGTGCGGCACCTCTCGCGACGAGGCGTTCGGTCAGAGCCGGACGGCGGCCAGCCACTCCGCGTCGATCTCGCCCTCGGCCACGATCACCGCGGGGCCGGTCATCTCGATCCCGCCGTCCGGACGCTCGGTGATCACCAGGCGTCCGCCGGGCACGTCGACGGTGTACGTCGTCAAAGTCCCGGTGACGGCCGGGTCGGCGCCGTCGCGGCGGGCCGCGGCGACGGCCACCGCGCAGGCGCCCGTGCCGCACGAACGGGTCTCTCCGGAGCCGCGCTCATGGACGCGCAGGGCGACATGGCGCGGGCCCCGGTCGACCACGAACTCGACGTTCACCCCGTCCGGGTAGGCCGACGTGGGTGTGACGGGCGGCGGTGTGAACAGGTTGCCCGCCTGGCCGAGGTCGTCGACGAACGCGACGGCGTGCGGGTTGCCCATGTTCACGTTCCGCGCGGGCCAGCTGTGCTCGCCGACGCTCACGGTGACGTCCCCCTCGGGGAGGGCCGCCTTGCCCATGCCGACGGTGACGTCCCCGTTCTTGGCGAGGTGCACGCGCTTCACGCCTGCGCGCGTGGCCACCGTGATGTCCCCCTCGGCCACGTGTCCGGCCCGCTGGAGGTAGTGCGCGAACACACGCACTCCGTTGCCGCACATCTCCGCGACCGAGCCGTCGCCGTTGCGGTAGTCCATGAACCACTCCGCCTCGGCCGCCATCTCCGCGGCCTCGGGGTGCGCGGCGGACCGTACGACGTGCAGCAGACCGTCGCCGCCGATGCCCGCGCGGCGGTCGCACAGGGCGGCCACGGCGGCCGGGGGCAGGTCGACGGCGTTCTCCGGGTCGGGGACGATCACGAAGTCGTTCTCGGTCCCGTGGCCCTTGAGGAAGGCGATCCGCGTGCTCATTCCTCGATCGTACGGGGTCGGTCCGGCGCTCCGTCCGCGACGGGTACCCGCCCCCGGCGGCTCAGCGCAGCCGGGCCACGCGTCCCACGGCGAGCACCGCCACCGCGGCGACCACCACGACGTACGCGAGCACGACGCGCCAGTCCAGGCGGCGGCCGGAGCCGCGCTCGGGGAAGCCCGGCAGGGTGTAGCCCACGCGGCGGGCGGCCATCATCCCCCAGCCGGCGGCGCACAGGCAGATGAGCAGGCCGAGCATGGCGACCACGGCACCGCCGTCGCCGAATTCGAAGGCCAGCGGGAACGCGAACATCAGCGAACCCGTCGCGGCCAGGACGACGATCGGCGCGAGCTGCCAGATACGCAGCAGGCGCTGCGGACGCAGCTCGACCTCGACCTCGGGTCCCGGGGACATCTCGTCCGGCCCCGGCCCGTCGGCGGTGACACCGCCCGGAGGTTCCTCGGGTCCGTCGGAGATCAGCGGATCGCCGTCGGAGACCGGGCGCTCGTCGTGGCCCATCGGGTCCCCGTCGAGGCTCAGCAGGTCCTCGTCGAGGCCTGGCCGGTCGCCCTCGAGGCCCTGCGGTCGCTGCTGCTTCTGCTGCTCCTGCGCGGTGTCCTGCTCCGCGTCCTGTGCGGTGTTGCGAGGGCTGGCCTCCATCGCCACGCGCCCTCCCAACTCGGACTCCACATTGTCGATCGAAGCTCGATGATGGCACGGCGCCGGAGGCCCCGATGGCGGCCGGAGCGTCCCGATGCCATGACGTGATCAGGCTGTGACCGGTCGTTCGACCAACGCCAGCGCGAGTTGTGGAAGTTCCGTGAGGTCCGCCGCGGCGCCGCTGAGCCAGTGCACCCGGGGATCGCGCCGGAACCATGAATCCTGACGTCGCGCGAAGCGTTTGGTGGCGCGTACGGTCTCGGCGCGCGCCTCGGCGTCGGTGCACTCCCCGGCGAGCGCCGCGAGCACCTGCTGGTACCCGAGCGCGCGCGACGCCGTGCGCCCCTCGCGCAGGCCTCGCGCCTCCAGTTCCCGCACCTCGTCGACGAGGCCGGCCTCCCACATCCGGTCGACGCGGCGGGCGATCCGCTCGTCGAGCTCGGGCCGCGTGACGTCGACACCGATCTGGACGGTGTCGTACACCGAGTCGTGGCCGGGGAGATTGGCGGTGAAGGGCTTGCCGGTGATCTCGATGACCTCCAGCGCACGCACGATACGGCGGCCGTTGCTGGGCAGGATCGCCTGGGCGGCCTCGGGGTCGGCCATGGCCAGTCGCGCGTGCAGCGCGCCCGAGCCGCGCAGCCCGAGCTCCTCCTCCAGGCGCGCACGCACCTCGGGGTCGGTGCCGGGGAATTCCATCTTGTCGACGGCGCCGCGCACATAGAGCCCGGAGCCGCCCACCAGGACCGGCCAGCGGCCCTCGGCGAGCAGGGCGTCGATACGGGCGCGGGCGAGCCGCTGGTACTCGGCGACGCTGGCGGTGACGGTCACGTCCCAGATGTCCAGCAGGTGGTGCGGAATCCCGGCCCGCTCCTCGGACGTCAGCTTGGCGGTGCCGATGTCCATCCCTCGGTACAACTGCATGGAGTCGGCGTTGACGACCTCGCCGCCGAGACGGCGGGCGAGGAAAACGCCCAGATCGGACTTTCCTGCCGCGGTCGGTCCGACGACGGCGATGACTCGGGGGGCGGGGGGTGCGCTGCTCACCGCCCCAGTCTCGCAAACCCGGGGCCCCTCCTCCGACGAGCCGCGTGACGCCACAGGTTCGGGGTCGTTGCCTGTTGCGAGGTTCCGGCCGCCGGTTTTCGAGGACCGGCGCCCCGGGCGACGCAATGGGACGCACCGGGTGACGCGGAATTTCGTCCTCACGAGTAACGTATGGAGTGGATATGGGCGTTTTTGCACGACTTCTCAGGAGGTCGAGGACTGCGGAAGAGGCGTCAACCGCCGAGGTGCCGGCCGGCACCCGGACGGCCGAATCCGAATCCGATGCCGGGACCGACGCCGAGGTCACGACGACGGACGCCGAGGTCACGACCGGTGCCGATGCCACGGCCGACGCCGGCGGCACGGCGGAGCCGGTGGCGGAAGAGGCGACGGGATCGTCCGAGAGCGAGAACGCGGGCGAGCGCGGCCGCAAGGCCGAGGCGGCTCACGCGGCGACGGGGGCCACGCCTTCGGAGGACGTCGAGATCCCTCAGCAGCAGACCGCCGAGAAGGCCGCCGACAACGGGGCCGGTGAGGGCGCCCGTAAGTAACTGTCCCGCGAGGGAAGGTGGACCATGAGTCTCCTGGACAATCTGAAAGCCAAGCTCGCGCCTGCCAAGGACAAGGTCTCGGACCTCGCGCAGCAGCACGGGGACAAGGTCACCCACGGCCTCGACAAGGCCGCCAGGGTGGTCGACGAGAAGACCAAGGGCAAGTACAGCGACAAGATCCAGACGGGCACGGGCAAGGCGAAGGGCGCCATGGACCGGCTGGCGCACAAGGACGGTGGCACCATGCCTCCGCCGGACGCGCCGCCACCGCCCCCCACGTTCTGAACGGCACACATCGACGGACGGCCGCGGAGCACCAGGCTCCCGGCCGTCCGCCGTGTCCGGGCAGGCGGCCGTTGCGGTGCGGCGCTACGACCAGGCCGCCACCATGTACCCCACCCCGTAGGGCGCGTCCTCGTACAGCAGGGCGCCGCCCAGCTCCGCGTTTTCGGCCGCGCCCGCGAGGACCTGCCAGGGGGCGCGTCCGGAGACCTTCAGCTCGCGGGCGAGCCCGGCGTCCAGCGTCTGCAGGGCGGCCACGTCCGCCGTCCCCAGCGCTCGGGCGACCTCCGCGTCGAAGCCGGCGGCGCGCTCGTCGAGGTAACCGGGCGCCTTCAGCGTCCGGCACGCGCTGGCGTCGCCCATCACCAGGAGCGCCACCCGCGCGGCCTGTCCGGCGGCCTCCGCTCCGGCGCTGCGGCACCGCTCGGCCGTGAGCGTCTCCGCCACGGCGAGACCTGCGACGGGGGCGTCGGACCAGTCCGTGCGCTCCAGCAGCCAGGCGGCGACGGCGAGCGAGGGCGGAAGCGCGCGCTGCGAGGGCGCCGGAGCCGTGCCGCCCCGCCCGAGACGGACGCCGAGGTCCACGCCGAACCCGTGGAACGAGCCCGGTGTCCCCTCGGGGTAGGTCCCGTGCCCGTCGTCCTCGGCGGGGCCGACGACGACCAGCAGATCGGGCCGGGAGGCGGCGAGCACGCCGAGCGCGTCCGCGCACGCGTCTCGCGCGGCGGCCAGCTCGGGCGCCGCCCCGGCGGCGATCCCGGGCACGAGCAGCGGCGGACAGGGGCAGGCTGCGGCGGCTACAAGCATGATCGGCAGCGTAGCCCTTCGCCGCGCGAGCGGGGTCAGTCGCAGCCGCAGCCGCTGCCGGCCACGGCGGGCAGCGGCTCCGGAGCGCCGATCCTCGGCAGACCCAGCATCACGCCGGCGGGCTTCGCCGCCTGAGCCGCGTTGCGCTTCTCCCAGGCGTCCCCCGCGCGTGTGCGGCGCACGGCGAGGACGGCGCCCTCGGCGAGCAGATGGTGCGGGGCGGCGTAGGTGATCTCGACGGTGACGACGTCACCGGGGCGTACGTCCTGGTCGGGCTTGGTGAAGTGGACCAGACGGTTGTCGGGGGCGCGGCCGGAGAGGCGGTGGGTGGCGCCGTCCTTGCGGCCCTCGCCCTCGGCGACCATCAGCTCCAGGACGCGGCCGACCTGCCTCTTGTTCTCGTCCCAGGAGATCTCCTCCTGGAGGGCGACGAGACGCTCGTAGCGCGCCTGGACGACCTCCTTGGGGATCTGCCCCTCCATGGTGGCCGCCGGGGTGCCGGGGCGCTTGGAGTACTGGAAGGTGAAGGCCGCCGAGAAGCGCGCCTCGCGGACCGCGTGCAGGGTCTGCTCGAAGTCCTCCTCCGTCTCACCGGGGAAGCCCACGATGATGTCGGTGGTGATCGCCGCGTCCGGGATGGCGGCCCGGACCTTCTCGATGATGCCCAGGTAGCGGTCCTGGCGGTACGAGCGGCGCATCGCCTTCAGGACGGTGTCCGAACCGGACTGCATCGGCATGTGCAGCTGCGGCATCACGTTCGGCGTCTCCGCCATGGCCGCGATCACGTCGTCGGTGAAGTCCCGGGGGTGCGGGGAGGTGAACCGGACCCGCTCCAGGCCCTCGATCCGCCCGCAGGCGCGCAGCAGCTTGCTGAAGGCCTCCCGGTCGCCGATGTCGCTGCCGTACGCGTTGACGTTCTGTCCGAGCAGCGTGATCTCGGAGACGCCCTCGCCGACGAGTGCCTCGATCTCGGCGAGGATGTCGCCCGTCCTGCGGTCCTTCTCCTTGCCGCGCAGCGCGGGGACGATGCAGAACGTGCAGGTGTTGTTGCAGCCGACGGAGATCGACACCCAGGCCGCGTACGCGCTCTCGCGGCGGGTCGGCAATGTGGAGGGGAACGCCTCGAGGGACTCGGCGATCTCGATCTGCGCCTCCTCCTGGACGCGGGCGCGCTCCAGCAGGACGGGCAGCTTGCCGATGTTGTGCGTGCCGAAGACGACGTCCACCCAGGGCGCCCGCTTCACGATGGTGTCGCGGTCCTTCTGGGCGAGGCAGCCGCCGACGGCGATCTGCATGCCGGGACGCTTCGTCTTCATCGGGGCGAGGCGGCCGAGGTTGCCGTAGAGCTTGTTGTCGGCGTTCTCGCGTACGGCGCAGGTGTTGAAGACGACGACGTCGGCGTCGCCGTCGGACCCCTCGGGCGCCCGTACGTAGCCCGCGCCTTCGAGGAGCCCGGAGAGCCGTTCGGAGTCGTGGACGTTCATCTGGCACCCGTAGGTGCGCACCTCGTAGGTCTTCGAATCCTGAACGTCCACCGCGTGGCTCCGGTCGCTGCTGCTCATGCGACAAGGGTAGGCGGTGCCGGGAGTACGTCGTCCCGGCACCGGCGTCTCCGGCTCGGGCCGGCGCCGGCGGCGCGGGAAAGCGCGGGGAAGTACGGGGAAGTACGGGGAAGGGGGCCCCGGCGTCCGCGCCCCGCCGGCCGCGGCACACCACCGGCCACGGCGGAGACCGCCCCGTCTCGCTAGCCGTACACGACCGACCACGGGCGGGGCGATCCGGCGGTGGGGACCGCCTCGCCGGTGCGGTCCGGGGCCGCCGCGCGGTCGCCGGCCAGCACCTCGGCGGCGAGTTCCGCGAAGGTCCGGGCGGCCGGGTGGGCGGTGCGTCCGGCGGGCCACGCGCCGCTCAGCCGCTGGGCGAGGGGGCGCCCCGCCAGGGGCCGCCAGGCGACACGGGGCTCCTTACGGGCCACGGGCCCCTGGTCGAAGGCGACGCCGTGCCCGGCCGTCACCAGTGCGAGCAGGAACTCGGAGTTGGAGGCGTGCCGTACCCGGCCCGGCACGAAGCCCGCGGCGCGGCAGACGTCGAGGACCTCGTCGTACCGGTCCGGAGCGTGGGCTCGCGGGAAGAGCACCAGGTCGTGGCCGGACAGGTCACCGAGCGCGACCTCCGGCCGCCGGGCCAGCGGCGAGGTGCGGGGCAGGACGACGCCGAGGTCCACCGAGACCTCCGGACCGAGCAGCAGTCCAGTGGTGTCGGCGGGACGGTGCACCAGTCC
This sequence comes from Streptomyces sp. RPA4-2, assembly GCF_012273515.2. Taxonomy (NCBI): domain Bacteria; kingdom Bacillati; phylum Actinomycetota; class Actinomycetes; order Kitasatosporales; family Streptomycetaceae; genus Streptomyces; species Streptomyces sp. RPA4-2. The sequence continues at coordinate 6,643,709 of NZ_CP050975.2, read as the reverse complement.
GACGTCGAGTCCGCCGGAGGCGAGCAGCGTGACCTGTTCCCGGGTGGTGACCTCCCGCAGGTCGACGGAGAGCCCCGGGGCACGCTCGGCGCAGGCGGCGAGCAGCGCGGTCAGCACGGCGGCCGCGGTGTCGGGGGGCACGCCCGCGCGCAGGGTGCCCAGGCCGCCGTCCCCCGCGCGCCGGGCCAGCATCCGCAACCGGTCCTCGCGGGCGAGGAGTTCACGGGCCTCGTCCCACAACAGCGCCCCGGCGGCGGTCAGCCTGATCCGGCGGTGCGACCGGTCGAACAGCTCGGCGCCGAGCTCCCTCTCCAGCCGCCGCACCGCCTGACTGACCGGCGGCTGAGCCATGCCCAGCCGGTCGGCGGCCCGGCTGAAGTGCAGCTCCTCGGCTACGGTGACGAACAGACGCAGGTGGCGCAAGAGATCCACGTCCATGGACCTTACGCGAGGGGGCGGGTGAACCGATGGCCGAGGAACGGATCCGCGCGGTTTTCGCGGAAGCGGGGGCCGAGGGCCTCCTGCACGCGGTCCCCATCGGTGTCGGACGGGCGGATCCGACTGGCGTCGCGCGGGCGGATCCCGGCGTGCCCGGGTCGGCCGTCCTCGCGGAGCCGCGCGTGTGCGAGGTGGCCGTCGGCGCCGACGAACCCGTCGTGCTCGCCTCGGTGTTCAAGGTCCTGCTGGTCCTGGAGTTCGCCCGGCAGGTGGCGGCCGGGCAGCTCGATCCCCGGGAGCGGGTACGCGTGACGGCGGCCGACCGGCTCGGTGGCTGGGGCACGGCGGGCTGCGCGGACGACGTCGAACTGTCCCTGCGCGACCTGGCGTTCTTCGCGATGTCGGTCAGCGACAACTCGGCGGCCGATCTGCTGCTCGACCGGGTCGGTCTGGACACCGTGCGGCTGCTCGCCAAGGAGCTGGGGCTCGACCGGACCCGCGTCGTGGGAGGGCCGCGGGACGTCCTGGAGTCGATGCTCGCCGAGGTGGGGGCGCGCGACGAAAGCGAGTTCGCGGTCCGTTACCCGGCCCTGCCGGAGGACCGCAAGCGGCGGATGGCGGTCCTGGACCCCCTGCGGACCAACTCCGGCACGCCCCGCGAGACCACCGAACTGCTGCGTCTCATCTGGCGCGACGAGGCGGGTCCGCCGGAAGTCTGCGCCCAGGTACGTGACTTGATGAGTCGCCAGTTGTTCCGGCACCGGCTGGTGTCGGGGTTTCCCGGCGGCACGGTGATCGCGGCCAAGACGGGGACGCTCCCGGGGCTGCACACGGAGGCGGGCGTCGTCCGGTATCCCGACGGCGGGTGCTACGCGGTCTCCGTCTTCGCCCGGACCCACGAACTCGCCGCCACCGGGCCGGAGGTGGACGCGGCGATCGGCGCCGCGGCCAGGATCGCCGTCGACTTCCTGCGGAGCGCGGGGCTGTGACCAGGCCACATATGCGGTCACGTATCAGCAGGGCATGGCGCTGATCTTGGACGGGGGTGGCCGGCCCCTGATCTCCTGACGTCATGCGCGACAACGAGAACCCCCAGGGTTCCCCCTTGCTCGGCCGCCGCACGGTGCTGCGAGGCGCCGCACTCGGCACGGCCGCCCCGCTCCTGCCCGCCGCGGCCGCCACGGCGGCCACGGCGGCCACGCCCCTGGTAGCGCCCACGTCCGCATCAACGCCGTCACCGTCACCGGGGGCGGCGTCGGCGGCGGCCTCCTTACGCTGGTTCGGCACCTCCGGCTGGCGCATCGACGTCGACGGCCGGACCGTGCTCTTCGACCCGTACATCACCCGCTTCAGGACCGGCCTGTTCGACGGTGCCTTCGACCCCGGCACGGAACTGCGCACCGATCCCAACCTGGTACGGGAACACGTGGGACACCCCGAACTCGTCCTGGTCAGCCACGCCCACTGGGACCACCTCGCCGATGTGCCGCACATCGCCAGAACCACCGGCGCCCGTGTCGTCGGCACCGAGACGACGTACCACCTGCTGGTCGCGTTCGGCGTCGACCCGGGGCAGATCTCCGTGGTGAAGGGCGGCGAGGTGCTGGACTTCGGCGGCGGACTCACCGTCGAGGTCGTGGCGAGTCTGCACAGCCGCAACAAGAAGTACTCCTACTTCGCGCCGGGCACCCTCCACGCACCGCCGACGACACCTCCGAGGACCATCTCGGACCTGCCGGAGGGCGACACGCTCGCCTTCCTCGTGACGGCCGGGAGCGGCGGTCCGTCGGCGTTCCTGATGGGCGCCAGCGACTTCAGCGAACGAGCGGTGCGGGGGCTGCGCCCCGATCTCGCCATGGTCGCGGTGCCGGCCGGCACCGCGACCCACGACTACGTGCCCAGGCTGCTGCGGGCCCTGGACCGGCCAGGGGTCGTCGTGCCCGTGCACTGGGACGACTTCGAGGAGCCCCTGACCGCTCCCCCGCGCCGCGACCCGTCGATGGACCTGGACGCGTTCGTGGCAAAGGCGCGCCAGGCGTCCCCGGCGAGCCGGATCGTCGTCCCGGACTACCGCACGGTGTACGGCGGCGACATGCGGCCGGTCACCTGACCGAAGGCGGCCCAGGGCTTCACCTCCGTCAGGAACCGAGGCACTCACTGTTGTCGCCGCCGGACCGGCACTGCGACTGCGGGCCGCTGTAGCCGGGGCCCGGTGCGGGCGGACGGCCGTCGCCACCGTGCCCGGCGGTCAGGCCGATCACCGCACCGAGCACGAGCGCGAGGCCGACGAACGTCTGTGCGCAGGTGGTGACGAGCGCCCCGCCCCGGTAGGACACGAGCGCGGAGGCCAGCACGAGCGCGCCGACGACCGAGACGTACACGACCGGTTCGACGACGCTGACGGCCTCCCGGTCGGCGCCCGTGTCGAAGAACGCGTACCCGGCCGCGTTCAGACCGGACACGAGCGCGACGACCGCGGCGACGGCGTCCACGACGAGCAGGGTGACGGCCAGCGCGACATCGGCGAACGGACTCAGCCGCCGGGCGGACTCCGGGGAAGACGTCATGCGGCAAGCGTCGCGCCCCAGGACGTCCGGGTCGTGAGCGAAAGTACCCAGCCCGGGTCTGAGTAGGAGGCGGCCGCCGGATCACGGCTCGATGAGCCCCGCGCGGATCGCGTACCGGGTGAGCTCCAGGCGGTCGCGCATACCGAGCTTCTGCAGGAGGTTCGCACGATGGCTCTCCACGGTCTTGGCGCTGATGAAGAGCAGCTCGCCGATCTCCTTCGTCGTGTGCCCCTCGGCGACCAGCTTCAGCACCTCCTCCTCCCGGTCGGTGACGGCCCGCGCGGGCAGCCCCTCGCCGCGGCGCAGACGTTCGAGGTAGGTGCGTACGATCGCGGTCTCGGCGCCGGGATAGATGAACGGCTCGTCGCGCATGGCCGCCCGGCACGCCTCGACCAGGTCCCGGTCGGCGACCGACTTCAGGACGTAACCGCAGGCACCGGCCTTGAGCGCTTCGAAGAAGTACTGCTCGTTGTCGTACATCGTCAGGATGAGGATGCGCAGGTCGGGCAGGCGCCGGGAGAGTTCGCGGGCCGCCTGAAGGCCGGTCATGCGCGGCATGGCGACGTCGAGGACGGCGAGGTCCACCTCCGTCTCGCGGGCCAGGGCGACGGCCTCGGCACCGTCTCCGGCCTCCGCCACCACGCTCAGATCGGGTTCACCGTCGAGGATGAGCCGCACACCGCGGCGTACGAGGGTGTGGTCGTCGGCGAGCAGGACACGCGTAGGCCTCCCGGCGGGCGCGGACATCATCGGTCTCCCTCGGAAGCGCTGCCGGACGCGGTGTCGATGGTGGTGGCGGCGCCCGGCCGTGGCTGCGGCTGCGGCTGCGGCTGCCCGCCGGTCGTCGTGATCCGCAGCCGTACGTCGGTGCCCCGCCCGGGTGCCGGGCCCAGCGAGAACGCGGCGCCGACCAGCAGCGCCCGCTCGCGCATCCCGGTGATGCCCGCTCCCTCCCGCGCCCGGCCCGGTCCCCTGCCGTTGTCCCGTACGAGGAGTTCGACGCCGTCCGTGACGCGCCGCAGCCGGAGTTCCGCGCGGTCGGCGCCCGCGTGCCGGGCCGTGTTGGTCAGCCCCTCCTGCGCCACCCGGTAGACCACGAGTTCGGCCTCGTCGTTCAGCGGAGGCAGATCGGCGTCGAGGTGGTGGACCACGGACAGCCCGTGTGTGGTGAACTCGCCCGTGAGGGAGCGCAGCGCGCTGTGCAGTCCGAGTTCCTCCAGCACACCCGGGCGCAGCCGGCGGGCGATACGGCGGATCTCGTCCAGGCTGCCGCGGGTGGCCTCCTGCGCCTGGCTCACCTCGTCCCTCAGCTCCCCCGGCACCCGGTCGGCGACCCGCTTGAGCTGGAGCAGGACGGCGGTCAGGGTCTGGCCGACCTCGTCGTGGAGCTCCTGGGAGACGCGCCGGCGTTCGCCCTCCTGCGCGGACAGCGCGCGGGCCGAACTGGCGGCGCGCTCGGTCTCCAGCCGGTCGAGCATGGTGTTGTACGTGGTGATCAGCTCGGCCACCTCGGCCGGGCCCGTGACGGGAGCCCGGGTTCCGGGATGGGTGAGGTCGGCGGTGGCCATGGCCCGCCCCAGCCGTTGCAGCGGGGTGAGGCCGATGCGCAGGACGACCGCGTTGAGGACGAGCATCAGCGCCAGCCCCAGCACGACGACGAGTGCCTCGCCGGGAAGTACCGGCGTCGAGACGGTGACCGGTCCCAGCAACAGCGCGGTCGCCACGGTCAGGCCCGCGGCATTGAGCAGGAAGATCCGCCGGAACAGCGACACGTTCCTCTGTCCGTCCCTTCCGGTCGGCTTCCGCCCGGCTGCCTTCGCCCGCCCCGCAGCGGACACCCCGTCCTTCCCGACCCTCGGCCGCGCCACCGCCCCCAACAGCCTCGCAACAGCCGGGCGGCCCTGTCCATCCGTGCCAGCACCCATGTCGCAACGGTACGGCGAGATGGCAGCATGACCGTTTTGGGTGGGCTTTTTCGCGGGCCGCATCGTGCCGACGCGCACGGCGGATCCGGCGTGACCGTCCTCGGCCGGACAGCCTCGACGCGGGGCCTCGACACGGGGCCTCGACACGGCCGGACGCGACGCGGACAGCCCCGACGGGGACGGACGTGACGCACACCGCTGCGACGCGTCCGGCCGCGACGACGAGCGGGCCCACCACGACGACCGACGCGCAACAAGCAACGAGAAACAAGCAACGAGCAAGGGGAGAATCATGTCGGCTCCACGCCTGCGGGCGACGCCACTGCCGGGTATCGGGGTGCAGTACGACCTCGTGACCCGTGAACAGCGCCACCTGTCCGTGGTGGCGCACCGCGACGGCGCCCGCACGGTCAGCGTGTACCAGGCCGACGACCCCGACTCCTGCGCGCAGTCGCTGCGGCTGTCGAGCGGTGAGGCCGCCTCGCTGATCAACGCCCTGAAGCCCTCCCCTCACAGCCCGAGCCTGCTGTACACCACCGACCTCGGGCTGATCGCCGAGCGCATCGAGATCGCCGCGACGTCGCGGTGGAACGGGCGGGTGCTCGGTGAGACCCGGATGCGGACCGAGACCGGCGCCTCCGTCGTGGCGGTGCTGCGGCGTGCCGAGGCGATCCCCTCCCCCACCCCGGACTTCCGGCTGGCGGGCGGGGACACCCTGATCGTCGTCGGGACCCGTGAGGGTGTCGACGGCGCCGCGACGATACTCGGACGGGAGTGAGCGCGTGCACTCTGCGGTCCTGCTGATCGAGTTCGGCGCCATCATCCTCTGTCTCGGCCTGCTCGGCCGTGCCGCGGCCCGGCTGCGGTTCTCCCCCATCCCGCTCTATCTGCTGGCCGGTCTCGCCTTCGGCGAGGGCGGGCTGCTCCCGCTCGGCGCGAGCGAGGAGTTCGTCGCCACCGGCGCCGAGATCGGCGTCATCCTGTTGCTGCTGATGCTCGGCCTGGAGTACACGGCGAGCGATCTGGTCTCGAACCTCAAGGCCCACTATCCGTCGGGTCTGGTCGACTTCACGCTCAACGCCCTGCCGGGAGCCGTCGCCGCGCTCCTGCTGGGCTGGGGTCCGGTGGCGGCCGTGGTCCTGGCGGGTGTCACCTGGATCTCGTCGTCCGGAGTGATCGCCAAGGTGCTGGGCGACCTGGGGCGGGTCGGCAACCGGGAGACTCCGGTGATCCTGAGCATCCTGGTCCTGGAGGACCTGGCGATGGCGGTCTACCTGCCCATCGTCACCGCGCTGGTGGCCGGCGTGGGACTGGCCGCCGGGAGCGTGACGCTGGCGATCGCGCTGGGGGCCGCGGGACTCGTCCTGTTCGTGGCCGTCCGCTACGGCCGCGTCATCTCCCGCTTCGTCTCCAGCGACGACCCCGAGAAGCTGCTGCTGGTCGTGCTGGGCCTGACGATCCTCGTCGCGGGCCTCGCGCAGCAGCTTCAGGTGTCCGCCGCGGTCGGGGCGTTCCTGGTCGGCATCGCCCTGTCCGGGGAGGTCGCGGAGGGTGCGCACACGCTGCTGAGCCCGCTGCGGGACCTGTTCGCGGCGATCTTCTTCGTCTTCTTCGGGCTGCACACCGACCCGGCGAGCATTCCGCCCGTGCTGCTGCCCGCGCTGGCGCTGGCCGCGGTGACGGCACTGACGAAGATCGCGACCGGGTACTGGGCCGCACGGCGGGCCGGTATCTCCGTCAAGGGCCGCTGGCGGGCTGGCGGTGCGCTGGTCGCGCGCGGCGAGTTCTCCATCGTCATCGCCGGACTCGCGGTCACCGCGGGTATCGAGCCGTCACTCGGCCCGCTGGCCACGGCGTACGTGCTGATCCTGGTCGTACTCGGCCCGCTCACCGCCCGCTACACGCAGCCGCTGGCGGCCCGTCTCACCGCCCGGTTCGGCGGCGGCCCCACCCGCGCGAGCGTCACCGCGCGCCCCGCGGAGGCGGAGGAGTGGACGACACCGGAGGCCGAAGCGGAGCGGGAGGACGACGTACGCCGGCGGACGGCCGTCCCGGAGGGCTGACTCGTCCGCTCCACGGCCGATGGCCCACGCGTCCGCACCAAGGCCGTATGCCTTACACGTCCGCGCCCCGCCACCCCTGCCCGCGCAGCACCGCCGTCACGTCCGGCGCGCGGTAGTGCTCCCCCTTGAGCACCTTGCCGTCGGCGCGGCGGGCGACGTGGCCGTCCGGCCCCAGCTTGGTCATGTTGGACCGGTGGACCTCGGCGATCACCTCGTCGAGGTCGATGCCGTGGACGAGTGCGGTGCCGTACGCCACGTACACGACGTCGGCCAGCTCGTGCGCCAGCCGGTCCAGCGGACCCGTGACCGAGACCTCGGCCACTTCGGCGGCCTCCTCGGCGAGCAGCTCACCCCGGTGGGCGGCGAGCGCCGGGGAGACCTCCGTCGGCGTGCTGCGGGCGGCGAGACCGAAGGCGAGGTGGAACGCGCGGACCAGGGCGGCGGGCGAGGGAACCACGGAGGGGGAGTCGGATGATACGGCGGGGGAGTCGGATGACGAGGACTGCATCGTGCGACCCTACCGACCCGCCCCGCCCTGGCCAGAAGGGTCCCCGGGCTGGCAGGATCGCGCGCATGTTCCAGGCACTCCCCCGCATCGGCAGGCGCCGCGCGCTGTTCGGCTCGGCGGCCGCGTTCGCGGTGTGCGGGCTGCTGCTCTGGTGGCTGCTGCCCCTGGGCGAGGAGTCGCCAAGCGGATCGATCACCTTCAGCACGGGCACACCGACGGGGGTCTACCAGAAGTACGGTGTGCTCCTGCAGAGCGCGATCGCCAAGGACATGCCACGCCTGGACGTACGCCTGAAGAACAGTGACGGTTCGCAGGAGAACGTGCGCCGCGTGGCCACGGGACAGGCCGACTTCACCATCGCGGCGGCCGACGCCGTGGAGACGTACCTGCTGGAGAACAAGCCGGGCGCGGACCGGCTGCGCGGCTGCGCGCGGCTCTACGACGACTACGTGCACCTGGTGGTCCCGCGCACCTCGTCCGTCCGGTCGGTGGCGGACCTGCGGGGCAAGAAGGTCGCCGTGGGGCCGGACGGTTCCGGGGTACGGCTGATAGCGGAGCATGTGCTCCAGGCCGCCGGCCTCGATCCGAAGAACGACATCTCGTCCTTCCCCGACGGCATCGGGACCATGCCCGACCTGCTCGAACACCACAAGATCGACGCCTTCTTCTGGTCGGGCGGCCTGCCGACCAGCGCCGTCCAGAAGCTCTCGAACAACTTCGACGTCAGGCTGGTGCCGATCAGCAGCGGCCTGGTCGCGAAGCTGCACGAGCAGGGGGGCGCCTCCCGCTACTACCGGGCGGCCGTGATGCCCGCCGACGCCTATCCCGCGGCACAGCAGGGCGGTTCCGTGCAGACGCTGGCGGTGGCGAACTTCCTGATCACCCGGGAGGACTCGGACGCGCGGCTGACGGAGGAACTCACCCGTACGGTGATCAACAGCCGTGACCACATCGGCTCCCAGGTGCACGCGGCCCAGTTGGTGGACCTGCGGACGGCGATCTACACGGACCCGCTGCCCCTGCACGAGGGCGCCCGGCGCTACTACCGCTCCGTCAAGCCGTAGGCCACGGCATCACCGGCCGGGGAAGGACACCCGCCCGGAGCCCGACAAGTGTCAGGACGCCGGTTCGGATCTCGGCACCGTCACCGTCACCTTGAGCCCGCGCGGCTCGTGATGGGTGTACGAGAGGGAGCCGCCGCCGACCGAGAGCAGCACCCGCGAGATGGACAGGCCGAGCCCCGAGCCCTTGATGTTCTGGTGGCCGGCGCTGCGCCAGAAGCGGTCGCCGATGCGGGCGAGTTCCTCGTCGCTCAGGCCCGGACCGCGGTCGGCGACGACGACCTTCGAGACCTCGCCGTTCGAGGAGACCTCCACCTCGACGGTCTCCCCCTCCGGCGTGAACTTCAGGGCGTTGTCTATCACCGCGTCCAGGGCGCTGGAGAGCGTGATCGGATCGGCCCAGGCGGTGGTGGCCGGGCAGGTACCGGTCAGCCGTACGCCCATGCTGTCGGCGAGGGGCGACCAGGAGGCGACACGCTCGGCCGTCAGCTCGCCGATGTCGGTGAGCCGCAGATCCGCCTCCGCGTGCTCGGCGAGCGCCAGGTCGAGCAGATCGTCCAGGACCTCGGCGAGCCGCTTGCCCTCGGTGCGGACGGAGGCGATCTCCTCGTTGCCCTCCGGCAGTTCGAGGGCGAGCAGTTCGATGCGCAGCAGCAACGCCGAGAGCGGGTTGCGCAGTTGGTGCGAGGCGTCGGCGACGAAGGCCCGCTGCTGCTCCAGGACGTCCTCGACGTTGTCCGCCATCTCGTTGAACGACCGTGCCAGACGCCGGAGTTCCGGCGGGCCGCCGGCGGCCGCCACCCGGGATTTCAGGCGGCCGGTCGCGATGTCGTGGGTGGTGGCGTCGAGGACCCGAACCGGCCTGAGCACCCAGCCGGTCAGCCGCAGCGCCGCGCCGAGGGCGAGGAGCATCGCGGCGATCTCGCCCGCGCCGATGATCAGCCAGCCGTGCAGGATCTTCGAACGCATCTGCCCGGTGGGCGAGTCGGTGACGACGACGGCGATGACGTCACCGTCCCGGATGACCGGGGACGCGACGACGAGGCGGTGCCGCTGCCAGGGCCAGACCTGCTCCGGGTCGTGGCTGCGGCGGCCGAGGAGCGCCTCGTTGAAGGCCTCGCGGCCCTCGCCCTGCGCGGGCAGGTACAAGGTCTCCGGCGCGTTGGCCATGACGGCGAGGTTGCGGTAGAAGACGCCCGTGCGGATGCCGTACACGTCGTAGTACGCGGCGAGTTCCTTGATCAGGGTCTGCCGGCGCTCGTCGACGGCGCTCTCCTTGGGGCCCGTCGGCTGGTCGGTGACGAACTGCGCGAGGGCGGCGAAGCGTGCCGTGTCGTCGATGCGGTCGACGACCACGCGCTGCTGCTCGGCGGCCGCGACGCTCCCGGCGAGCGGGATGCCGAGCGCGAGCAGCACGGCGGCCATCAGGACGATGAGCAGCGGAAGCAGGCGGGTGCGCACGGTGCACGCTACGACGTGGGGGCGACGAGGCGGTACCCCACACCGCGCACGGTCTCGATCAGCGCCGGCATCCGCAGTTTGGAGCGCAGGGACGCGACGTGCACCTCCAGGGTGCGCCCGGTCCCCTCCCAACTGGTGCGCCAGACCTCGCTGATGATCTGTTCCCGGCGGAAGACCACTCCGGGCCGCTGGGCGAGCAGCGCGAGCAGGTCGAACTCCTTGCGGGTCAGCTGAACGACCGAACCGCCCACGCTGACCTGGCGGGTGGGCAGTTCGATGCGGACCTGGCCGAGCCGCAGGGCGCCGTCGCCGGCCACCCCGGCGTCGTCGTGGACGCTGCGGCGGCTGACGGCGTGGATACGGGCGAGCAGTTCCCCGGTGTCGTACGGCTTCACCACGTAGTCGTCGGCGCCGAGGTTGAGGCCGTGGATGCGGGAGCGTACGTCGGAGCGGGCCGTGACCATGATCACCGGGGTGCTGGTGCGCTTGCGGATCTTGCCGCAGACCTCGTAGCCGTCCTGGTCGGGAAGGCCCAGGTCGAGCAGGACGACACCGAAGCAGTCGCTCTCCGGGACCAGTGCCCGCAGAGCCTCCTCGCCGCTGCGGGCGTGCGTGACCTCGAAGCCGTGCCGCGCCAGCACCGCGGACAGGGCGGCGGCGACGTGGTTGTCGTCCTCGACGAGCAGCAGTCTCATTCCGGCCCCCTCCGGTCCATCGGTCGTCCGCCCCGCTTCTTCGCTCATACGGTGCTTCGTTCGCACGTTCTTTCGTTCGCGTCTTTCGCTCGTGCGGTCACGGCCCGGACAGCCGCGGACGGGCCCAACTTGTACAACTTCAAACAGTCTCGTTCTGTACAACCAGGGCACACGCGCGTGCCCCCTGGAAGTCACGCCGATGGACAAGGACGGCGTCAAGAGGGTTCCGGTTGCGGAGGGCTTCCGTTACCCAGCCGGTACCCTGCCGCCCGCCGGCCGCGCACCGGGCGTCCGCGTGCGGCTACGACACGTGTCCGATTGCTATCCGATCGTGATGCTCAAGTTCCCCTCAGATGTAATGACGCTGGTCGCACGGGCTCACTACTGTCCACCGAAACCGAGGAGGACGGAGCCCCAGAGCGATGACCGAAGTATCGGTGGCCAAGGATGCCGTGGCCGCGACCGAGGACCTGGTCGTCCTGAAGAGCGTCAACAAGCACTTCGGCGCGTTGCACGTGCTCCAGGACATCGACCTGACGATCGCCCGTGGCGAGGTCGTCGTGGTCATCGGGCCCTCCGGGTCCGGGAAGTCCACCCTGTGCCGCACCATCAACCGCCTGGAGACGATCGATTCGGGCGACATCACGATCGACGGCGCGCCGCTGCCCGAGGAGGGCAAGGCGCTCGCCCGGTTGCGCGCCGACGTGGGCATGGTCTTCCAGTCCTTCAACCTCTTCGCGCACAAGACGGTGCTCGAGAACGTGATGCTGGGGCAGATCAAGGTCCGCAAGGCGGACAAGAAGCAGGCCGAGGAGAAGGCCCGGACACTGCTCGACCGGGTGGGCGTGGGCACGCAGGCGGACAAGTACCCCGCCCAGCTCTCGGGCGGCCAGCAGCAGCGCGTCGCGATCGCGCGGGCGCTGGCGATGGACCCCAAGGTCATGCTCTTCGACGAGCCGACCTCGGCGCTCGACCCCGAGATGATCAACGAGGTGCTCGAGGTCATGCAGCAACTCGCGCGCGACGGCATGACCATGATCGTCGTCACCCACGAGATGGGCTTCGCGCGCTCGGCCGCGAATCGCGTGGTCTTCATGGCGGACGGCCGCATCGTCGAACAGGCCGCGCCCGACCCGTTCTTCAGCAGCCCGCGCAGCGAGCGCGCCAAGGACTTCCTGTCGAAGATCCTGCACCACTGACGGCCCGCGCTTCTTCACCACCGAAGTTCGCTTCCGAACTGAAGATCCTCGTTGAAGTCCCTGTTCGAAGCCCCTCCTTGAAGCCCTTGACCGAAGACTTGCAACTCCTCCCCACACGAAGGACGTTCACCATGAAGCTCCGTAAGGTCACCGCCGCGGCGGCCGTTGTGCTCTCGCTCGCCGTGACCGCCACGGCGTGCGGTTCGGGCGACAAGAAGGACAGCGACTCCGGCGGCGGCAAGAAGATCACCGTCGGTATCAAGTTCGACCAGCCGGGCATCGGTCAGAAAACGCCCCAGGGCTACTCGGGCTTCGACGTCGACGTCGCCACGTACGTGGCCAAGAAGCTGGGCTACAGCGCCGAGCAGATCCAGTGGAAGGAGACGAAGAGCGCCGACCGCGAGGACGCGCTCAAGCGCGGTGACGTCGACTTCATCGCCGCCTCCTACTCCATCACTCCGGAGCGCCAGGCGAAGGTTGACTTCGCCGGCCCCTACCTGCTCGCGCACCAGGACATCCTGATCCGGGCAGACGACGACACGATCAAGTCGCCGTCGGACCTCAACAGCAAGAAGCTGTGTTCGGTGACCGGTTCGACCTCGGCACAGAACGTGCACGACAAGCTGGCGCCCAAGGCCCAGCTCCAGAAGTACCCGACGTACTCGGCCTGTCTGACCGGTCTGCAGAACAAGGCGATCGACGCCCTGACCACGGACGACTCGATCCTCGCCGGCTACGCCTCGCAGGCGACCTTCAAGGGCAAGTTCCAGCTCGGCGGCTTCAAGATGTCCAACGAGAACTACGGCATCGGCGTCAAGAAGGGCAGCGCCCTCAAGGCCAAGATCAACACTGCTCTGGAGTCCATGGTCTCCGACGGTTCCTGGGAGAAGGCCGTGACGGCCAACTTCGGTCCGGCGGAGTACAAGAACGAGCCTGCGCCGAAGATCGGCAACATCGTCAGCTGATGAAGGGCCCGCCGGTGCGCCGCCCTCGGGGGGTGGCGCACCCGGGCACCACCACACGCGGAAGCGCGGGAGATCGTGTTCGACTTTCTTCAAGGTTACGACCTGCTGGGAGCCTTCTGGGTGACGGTGAAACTCACCGTCCTCTCAGCCGCCGGCTCCCTGATCTGGGGAACGATGCTGGCCGCCATGCGGGTCGGTCCGGTGCCCCTCATGCGCGGTTTCGGTACCGCCTACGTGAACACCGTGCGGAACATCCCGCTGACCGTGATCATCCTGTTCACGTCCCTGGGCCTCAACCAGACGTTGGGCGTCAGTCTCGGCGCGAACAATTTCGACACCATCAACTTCCGGCTCGCCGTGCTCGGTCTGACCGCCTACACCTCGGCGTTCGTCTGCGAGGCGCTGCGGTCCGGCATCAACACCGTGCCCGTCGGCCAGGCGGAGGCGGCCCGCGCGATCGGCCTCAACTTCACCCAGGTGCTGACGCTGATAGTGCTGCCGCAGGCGTTCCGTTCGGTCGTCGGTCCACTGACCAACGTACTGATCGCCCTGACGAAGAACACGACGATCGCGGCCGCGATCGGTGTCGCCGAAGCGGCGACCCTGATGAAGAGCATGATCGAGAACGAGGCACAACTCATCGCGATCTCTGCTGTCTTCGCCTTCGGATTCATGTGTCTGACGCTGCCGACCGGCCTCCTTCTCGGCTGGGTGGGCAAGAAGGTGGCGGTGAAACGATGACGTCCGTCCTCTACGACGCCCAGGGCCCCCGTGCCAAGCGGCGCAACATCCTCTACTCGGCACTGTTCCTGGTCGCCTTCGCGGCCCTGTTGTGGTGGGTGATCACCAGCCTCAACGACAAGGACCAACTGGCCTGGGAGAAGTGGAAACCCTTCGTCCACGGTGAGGCCTGGAGCACGTACCTCTGGCCGGGGCTGCAGAACACGCTGAAGGCCGCGGCTCTCTCCATGGTCATCGCCCTGCCGCTCGGTGCTTTCTTCGGCATAGCCCGGCTCTCCGACCACGTCTGGATCCGGATACCGGCGGCGGCGGTCGTGGAGTTCTTCCGCGCCATCCCGGTGCTGGTCCTCATGATCTTCGCCGTCGCCGCGTACTCCGAGTACACGAGCGTCAGTTCGGACGACCGTGCGCTCTACGCGGTCGTCACGGGACTCGTGCTCTACAACTCCTCGGTCCTCGCGGAGATCGTCCGCGCGGGCATCCTGTCGCTCCCCAAGGGCCAGTCCGAGGCGGCCCTGGCCGTCGGTCTGCGCAAGAACCAGGTCATGCGGTTCATCCTGCTTCCGCAGGCGGTCACCGCGATGCTGCCGGCGATCGTCAGCCAGGTCGTCGTGATCGTGAAGGACACCGCGATCGGCGGCGCGGTCCTCACCTTCCCCGACCTGCTCGCCTCCGTGGGCCCGATGAGCGCGTACTACGGTGCGAACACCATCGCCAGCTTCACCGTCGCGGCCCTGATCTTCATCGCGATCAACTTCAGTCTCACGAGCTTCGCGAGCTGGCTGGAGGGACGGCTGCGGCGCGGCAAGAAGTCGACGGGCGCGGTACTGCCGCCGGCCGCGGTCGCGGGCACGGAAGCGACCGGGGCGGGCGGCGGCATCTCCATCTGACGGAGCCTCACCCGGGGTCGGCGCGGACGGGGGCAGCGGCATGATCGCCACTGCCCCCGTCACTTGACGCAAGCAGCGGCAATAGGTTGCATACGTTCTGTGATCGTGCACCCTGCTCCGTCCTCCTGTTCACCTACGTCCTTCAGGGCACCGCTGCGGGCAGGGGGCGCCGCGCCGTGGACCCGGTGATCATCGTCGGCGCGGGGCCCGTGGGCCTCACGCTGGCCCTTGCGCTGGCCCGCCAGGAAGTCCCCTCCGTGGTCCTCGACGAGGGACCGGGCAAGGACGAACAGCGGCTCGCGCGGACGGTGGTACTGCGTGAGGACACCGCCGCGCTCGTCGAACGCCTGACGGGTCTCCCCCTCTCCGCGGCCGGTTTCCATTGGGCCGGATGGCGGTCGATGCGGCGCAAGCAGGTGATGCGCGAGATCGGATTCGACGCGAAGGATTCCAGCGGGCCGGGAAGTACGGGGAGCCCCGGGGAGCCCGGCGACGACGTGCTCGCGCCACCGCTGCATCTCGCCCAGCACACCCTCACGACCGCCCTGCGCGAGGCCATCGCCCACGAGCGGCTCATCAAGCTCGCCGTCAACAGCCGCCTCGACTCGATCGAGCAGGAGACCTCAGGCGTCACCGCACACACCCGGGGCTCCAACGGCACCTGGTGGAGGGGAAGTTACCTCGTAGGCTGCGACGGTCCGCGCTCGACCGTGCGCAAGCTCCAGGACATCCGCTTCCCCGGGCGCACGGCCGTCGAACGGCACGCCGTGGCCGCGCTGCGGACAGAACTGCCCTGGCCCGGCGAAGCGTTGCTGCACCGGATGCCACCGTGGCGGACCTCCGGCCCCTCAGCCGGCGAGGTGACCGCCCGCCCCCTCGCCGACGACGTGTGGCGCCTGGACTGGCTGCTGCCGCCCGGCAAGGACCTGGTCACCCCCGACCTGCTGGTGACGCGCATCCGGGAGACCCTCGCGGGCTGGAGCGGCGGCCCCACACCCCCGTACGAACTGCTCGACACCGGCGTCCACACCGTCCATCACCGCCTCGCGCGCCGGTGGCGGTCCGACCGGGTGTTCCTGGCCGGGGACGCCGCGCACCTGCTCGGCGCACTCGGCACCCAAGGCCTGGACGAGGGCCTGCGCGACGCCGACAACCTCGCCTGGAAGCTGGCGGTGGCCTGGCACCACGGCCCGCACGAGGCGCTGCTCGACAGCTACCAGGTGGAGCGGCGTGCCGTCGTCGCCGCCCGGCTGCGCGCCGCCGACCAGGCGCTTCCGGTGCTGCGCGGTGGCGGAGGACTGCGGGCATACGTGCCCGGATCGGCCCGCGGCCACGACGTCATGCTCACGGACGGGCACCTGGGACGCGGCCCGCTGGGCAGGCCGGGGACGTACGCCGACTCACCGCTCGCACCCCGCCCCTCCGAGTCGGAGACTCCGGTGGACACGGCGCCCGGTGCGCCGGTCGTCGACGTACGGGTGACCGCGGAGGACGGCACGTTCGTACCGCTGCGGGACCGGCTCGGCCGCGGCGTGCTGCTCGTCGTCCTGATCGCACCCGGTACGGGGGTGTGGGAGCGGAAGCACTGGGTGACGGCCGGGATCATGCCCCGGCTCGCGGCCGCCGTGACCGCGCTGCCCCACCCCGCCGAGCTCCTGGTGGCCGAGAGCTACCCCGGCGCGGCCGCGCACAGCGTGCTGCTGGTACGGCCCGACGGCCACCTGGTCACCGCGCTGAGCGGAGTGCGCCCGGCCGACCTCTACGCGGCGGCCGAGGCGGCACTGGGCGGCCCGGCCGGGCCGGCGGCCGAAGCGGAGCGGGGGGCGAGAGCGGAGAACGCGGTGCGCACGGGGTGACGGCCGGGCCGTTCTCCCGCGGGGCCACCCGAACCCGCCCGTACCCGCCCGTACTCGCTCGAACCTGACGGGCTCGCACTCGCGGTGCCCATGGGTCGCGGCGGGCCTCCCGGGCCCGGCTCGCGGGTGCGATCCGGGTCTCGACCGCACCATCGTGACGCACCGCACGCGTGAGGGATCGCACGCAGTGACGAGGTGTACTCCGCGGATGCCCGTCCGCGGGGCCGCTGTCCGACCACCCCCGGGGTGATGCCCGTACGCCCGCGTGGTCGGTCGCGCGGGCGCTGGCCCGGCTGCCGGTGCCGCCCGGACCTCGCGTTCTTCCGGCTCACCGTCGCCCGTGAGCTCCCGGACCGACCTCGTCCGTGTCCGCCGCACTCGAGGACCGGTGTCCCGTCGGCCCGGAATCCGTCGGGCCGGCCCGGGTGACTGGCTGGTCCACATAGTGACAGTGAGTTGACCGGTCCGAACCGCCATGGTGTACTCCGGATCGTGACCGACACCTGTGTGCGCCTGTGGCGGAGGGTCCATATGGACCTCCTCCGCTATGCGGGCTGCGTGTGTCGACCGTCCTGCTGAATTCGCTCCCCCTCTTCCCGTGCGCGCCCTCCGTGCTGACGCGCGCCCCTCGCGAACCCTCAGGACGGTACAAGTGTCTGTGTCCCCCGCTGTCTCAGCGCCCCCACAAGCTCCCTCGCAGGCCGACCTGCTCGACTTCGTGCGCCGCGCCGCCGCCGACACCGAGTTGGTCGCCTCGCTTCCGCTCGACCCCCAGGGCCGTACCTGGGTCCGGCTGGAAGGCCCGGGGGGCAGCGAGGCGTGGCTCATCGGCTGGCCCCCCGGCACCGGAACCGGCTGGCACGACCACGCCGACTCGGTCGGCGCCTTCCTCACCGCGGCCGGCGAGCTCAGGGAGTACTCGCTCGCCGCACGGCTGCCCACCGACGGCTGGAAGACCCTCGAACTGACCGAGGGTGTCGACCGCGAGCGGCGGCTGCCGGCCGGCAAGGGCCGTTCCTTCGGCCGCCACCATGTGCACGAGGTGCTCAACGAGTCCACCGAGGAGCACGCGATCTCCGTCCACGCGTACTACCCGCCGCTGCCCCGGATCCGCCGCTACAGCCGTACCGGGCAGATCCTCCGACTTGAGCAGGTCGAACGACCGGAGGACTGGCAGTGAGCGACCGCACCCAAGCCCCGGTGGGCATCGACGCGTTGCTGGAGGAGGTCCGCGCGGGACTCGACCGGGTGGATGCCGGGGAGGCACACGACGCCGCACGGGCGGGCGAAGCCCTTCTCGTCGACATCCGGTACGCCGCCCTGCGTGACCGCGACGGGCTGATCCCCGGTGCCCTCGTCGTCGAACGCAACGAACTGGAGTGGCGGCTCGACCCCCAGGGCAGCCATCGCGTCCCCGAGGCCACCAGCCACGATCTGCGGGTCGTCGTGATCTGCAACGAGGGGTACGCGTCCAGCCTCGCGGCCGTGTCCCTGCGCCAGGTGGGACTGCGACGGGCGACCGACCTGGTCGGGGGATTCCAGGCGTGGAAGGCGGCCGGTCTACCGGTGACGGCGCCGTCCCCGTAGTCCCCGTAGCCCCGTGGTCCCCGTGGTCCCCGTGGTCCGGGCAGACCTCGTGGTTCAGGTGGTTCCGGGCGTGGTTCAGGTGGCTCCGCCAGGGTGGGCGCCCTCTGCCGTAAGGGGCGGCCGCCGTGGCGTACCGGCCCTCGCTCCTGCCGTTCGGAACCGGGTGCCCGGAATCCCGTCAGGCCCGGACCTCCTGTCCGGAATGCTCGCCGGGCCAGAACTCCCGGTGCCCGCGACCCTGCCGGGTCAGAACCCCTCGTCCCCGAGTCCCTCCGTGTCCTCGCCCTCTTCCTCCAGGGCCTGGCGGACCACCCGCAGGGCCATGCCCTCGGGGTAACCCTTGCGGGCGAGCATGCCCGCGAGACGGCGCAGCCGCTTGTCGCGGTCGAGGCCACGCGTGGAGCGCAGCTTGCGGGCCACGAGTTCGCGCGCCGTCATCTCCTCCTGCTCGGAGTCGAGCTGTCCGACGGCCTCGTCGATGAGCGTCGAGTCCACGCCCTTGGTCCGCAGTTCCCGGGCGAGGGCCCGCCGGGCCAGACCCCGGCCGTGGTGCCGGGACTCCACCCAGGCGTCCGCGAAGGCGCCGTCGTTGATCAGACCGACCTCCTCGAAGCGTGACAGGACCTCGTCCGCGACCTCGTCGGGGATCTCACGTTTGCGCAGCGCGTCCGCGAGCTGTTTCCGCGTACGCGGGGTCCCGGTGAGCAGGCGCAGACAGATCGCCCGCGCCCGCTCAGCCGGGTCCCCTGGGGGCTCCCCCTTCTCGGCCCTCGACGAGGTGGGAGTGCCTCCATCCTGTGGGTCGCCGGACGGCTCACCGAAACCGCCGCTTCTCCGAGGCCCTCGTCCACCGCGCGGCCCTCCGTCGCCGCGCCGGCCGGCACCGCCACGGCGTGAACCGTCAGCCGGCGAACCGTGCGGGTCCGCCGGAACGTCGCCGTAGCCCGCCGGACCGTCCGTGCCGCCGCGCCCGACACGGCCGCGGGGGCCTCCGCTCCAACGGCCCTCGCCGTCCGGTCCGTCCGGGTCCCCGCCGGGGAACCCGTCGGAGCCGTGCGCCCCGCCGTGGGCTCTTCCGCTGTCTCCGACCGCATCGCCGGGCCCCCCGTGCCCCCGCCCCTCCGGTGGCACGGGGTCGGCGTACTCGGCCCAGTCGGTTCGTCGCGTCATGGACTAGCTCTTGGCCGCCGCGGTCTTGGACTTGGTCGTCTTGACCGCGGGGGCCGGGACCGTCTTCGCGGCCTCGTCCGAGGCGGTCGGGGCCGCCGCGTCCGCGCCCGGCTCGACGGTGGGCTCCGCCGCCGGCCTCACGCCGACGCCCAGCTTCTCCTTGATCTTCCTCTCGATCTCGTTCGCGAGGTCGGGGTTGTCCTTGAGGAAGTTGCGCGCGTTCTCCTTGCCCTGGCCGAGCTGGTCGCCCTCGTACGTGTACCAGGCGCCGGCCTTGCGCACGAAGCCGTGCTCCACGCCCATGTCGATCAGGCCGCCCTCACGGCTGATGCCGTGCCCGTAGAGGATGTCGAACTCGGCCTGCTTGAAGGGGGGCGCGACCTTGTTCTTGACGACCTTGACGCGGGTGCGGTTGCCGACCGCGTCCGTGCCGTCCTTCAGCGTTTCGATGCGGCGGATGTCGAGACGCACCGAGGCGTAGAACTTCAGCGCCCGGCCACCCGTCGTGGTCTCCGGGGAACCGAACATCACGCCGATCTTCTCGCGCAGCTGGTTGATGAAGATCGCGGTGGTCTTCGACTGGTTGAGCGCGCTGGTGATCTTGCGCAGGGCCTGGCTCATCAGACGGGCCTGCAGACCCACGTGCGAGTCGCCCATCTCGCCCTCGATCTCCGCGCGCGGCACCAGGGCGGCGACGGAGTCGATGACGATGAGGTCGAGCGCGCCGGAGCGGACGAGCATGTCCACGATTTCCAGAGCCTGCTCACCGTTGTCCGGCTGGGACAGGATCAGGTTGTCGATGTCGACGCCGAGCTTCTTCGCGTACTCGGGGTCGAGGGCGTGCTCGGCGTCCACGAAGGCCACCTGGCCGCCGGCCTTCTGCGCGTTCGCCACCGCGTGCAGCGTCAGCGTCGTCTTGCCGGAGGACTCCGGGCCGTACACCTCCACCACTCGGCCGCGCGGCAGGCCGCCGACACCGAGCGCCACGTCGAGCGCGGTCGACCCGGTGGGGATGACCTCGATGGGCTCGTTCGGGCGCTCGCCCAGGCGCATCACCGCGCCCTTGCCGAATTGCCGTTCAATCTGTGCGAGCGCGGCGTCGAGCGCCTTCTCGCGGTCAGTACCTGCCATGGGTTCCACCCGATTTGCTTGAGTCGATCGCTTCACGTCAAAGACGCTAACGCCTGCCACTGACAATGCGCCCCGACGCCCGCCCGACCTGTGGATAACTCGGGCACATCTCCACGAAAGCCCTGCCGGAATCCCCGCCATGAGCCCCGCCGGAGATTCCATAAGAATGGATGTTCGATTTTGGTGTCAAGCGCACCACGCGGCACCTCCGAGACTACGGTCACGGTCCGACAACGGCCGGACCCCGGTGCCGGGCCCTGTCCGGGCGGGGATGCGACGCGGCGTACGGCGGAATCCCGGCCCACCGGCCCGGCCGTGTCCTCCGCATACTCTCCGCGGCGTACGGCGGGAGTCTTCGGCCGTACGACGACCCCGTGCTCCGGGCCGTCGAAGCTGAACCCATGGACCATCCGGAGAGCCTCGCGGAACACCGCGGCGGAACACACCCGCCCGCCCTCACCACTCCACCGGCCACCGTCCCCGCGCCGCGCCCGGGCCACCGGGAGGGCAGGGGTGCCCGTGCCGCGTGGCGCGCGGTCCGTCCCTCCGAGCGCCTCTGCCACGGCACCGGAGCCGTGCTGACGCTCTCCGGGCTGGCGCACCTGGTCGTCTTCGCCGTGGACGGCGGGCCCTGGGACGGGCCCGTCTCCTGGCGCAAGCCCGTGACGTTCGGGCTCTCCTTCGGACTGACGCTGATCGCGCTCACCTGGGTCACGTCGTACCTGCGCGTCGGTGCGCGCCTGCGCACCGCGCTGCTCGTCGTGTTCGCCGCGGACTGTGTCGTGGAGGTCGGCGGGATCACGCTTCAGGCGTGGCGCCGGGTGCCCTCGCACCTCAACATGGAGACCGCCTTCGACACGGCGGTGTCGATGACGCTCGCGGTGGGCGGCGGGGTCCTGGTGGTGCTGCTCACCGTGTTCGCGGTCGCCTCCTTCCGGAACCGGCCCGCGGGCCCCACGGGAATGCCGCTCGCGGTGCGCTCCGGGTTCGCGATCCTGCTCGTCGCCCTGCTGTCGGGTGCCGCGATGATCGCGCGCGGTGTCGTCCTCACCCGTACCGGCCACCAGGAGGCGGCGTATCACTCGACGGCCCCGCTCAAGCCCCTGCACGGCGTGAGCCTGCACGCGGTGCTGGTCCTGCCCGCACTGGCCGGGCTGCTGTCCCGCACCTCGTGGAGCGGCCGGACGCAACTGCGGATCATGTACGCGGCGGTCGGCTGCTGGTCGGCGACGGTCCTGGGCGCCGCGGCCTGGGCGGTCCTCACCTGGTGAGACCCGCCTCGCCGCAGGTCCCGCGGGACGGTCCCGGCCGGGCTCGTCCGCCGCTGGGCCTCATCTGCCGAACAGCCCGCGCAGCCGCGCGCGGAAGGGGGTGGATCGCCTGATCCGCCGCCCGTGCACCCGGGGGTCGTCCGTGACGTCGTACCGCTTCACGTACGCGCCCAGGAAGGCCTGCAGCGTGGCGACCGCGGGAATGGCGATCAGGGCGCCGACGGCACCGAGAAGCGCGGTGCCCGCGATGACCGAGCCGAAGGCGACCGCGGGGTGGATGTCGACGGTTTTGGAGGTCAGCTTCGGCTGCAGCACGTAGTTCTCGAACTGCTGGTAGATCACGACGAAGACCAGCACCCAGAGCGCGTACCAGGGATCGACCGTGAAGGCGATCAGCATCGGCAGGGCACCCGCGAGATACGTGCCGATGGTGGGGATGAACTGCGAGACCAGGCCCACCCAGACGGCGAGCACGGGCGCGTAGGGCACGCCCAGGGACTCCAGCAGGATGTAGTGCGCGATGCCGGAGATCAGCGCCATCAGACCGCGCGAGTACAGATAGCCGCCGGTCTTGTCGACCGCGATCTCCCACGCCCGCAGCACCTCGGCCTGCCGCGCGGGCGGCAGCACGGAGCACAGCGCGCGCCGCAGCCGCGGCCCGTCGGCCGCGAAGTAGAACGAGAACAGCGTGATCGTCAGCAGCTTGAAGAGGCCCCCGAGCACCTGCGCGGACACGTCCAGGACGCCGGTCGCGCTGTTCTGCACGTACTTCCGCAGCCAGTCGGAGTGGACCAGGCTGTCCTGGACGTCCACCCGTCTCAGGTCGGTGTGGAAGGTCGAGTTGATCCAGTTGATCACCGAGTCCAGGTAGTCGGGGAAGCCCTCGATCATCTTGATGATCTGGCCCGCGAGCATCGAGCCGAGCAGGGCGACGAATCCGGCGGTCACGATGAGCAGGCCGAAGAAGACGAGGAAGGTGGCCATCCCCCGGCGCATGTTGTAGGAGGCCATCCAGCTCACCGCGGGCTCGATCGCGAGCGCCAGGAAGAACGCGATGAGAATGTTGATCAACAGGCCTATCAGCTGGTGGAACGCCCAACTGCCGAGCTGGAAGACCGCGATGAGGGTGAGCGCGAGCACCATGGCGCGCGGCAGCCACCGCGGCATGCGGGCGCCCTGCCCCGCGGCGTTCCTGCCGGGAGGCGGTGTGGGCGGCGTCGTGCCGAACGGTGATGTCTGCTGGTCGACCTGTGCGGTCTCGTCTGTCGGGGCCACGGTGCAAGTCTCGCCCACGCCACCGACAATCGGTGCCCGGCCCCGGACCTTGGTGGCCGGTCAGCGGCTTTCGCCCGGAAGTTCCCGTCCCGTCAGCGGTTTTCGTACGGAACGTTCATGGTCGCGCACACCACGCGCCACACGTCCTTGGCCTCCCAGCCGGCGTCCAGGGCCTCGTGCACCGTCCGGCCGCCGAGATCCGTCATCACATGATCGCGCGCGAAGGTGTCGGCGTACCCCGCACCGAAGTGCTCCGCCATCCGCTGCCAGAAGACCGTCAACCGCATGACTCCAGTATCCCGCCCCTGAGAGTGGGTCCCGGCCGGGACCCCTTGCCGAGACCGCTTTCCGTCCTACGGTCTGAGGCATGGCCGAAACCGGAGCATCCCCACTCCCCCCGACGCCCCCGGCGCACACCCCGCTCTCACGCGCCGAGCACTTCGTCTGGCTCACGGCGCGCGTGCTGGAGCAGCGCCGCTTCGTGTACCACTTCCTGAACGGCGACGACGGCGACGACGGCGGCGCCGACGCGGTCGAGACCGCGCTGGCCGCCTACCGCAACGACGACGAGGGATACGGTCATGCGCTCGAACCCGATCTGCGCGGCCCGGTCAGCCAGCCACTGCACACGGCGCACGCCCTGCGCGTGCTCGACTCGATCGGGCGCTGCGGCGGACAGCGCGTGGACCGCGTGTGCCGCTATCTGACGTCCGTCTCGACGGCGGACGGCGCGCTGCCGGCCATCCGTCCCAGTCAGCGCGGGTATCCCCACGCCCCCTTCGTCCCGGTCGTCGACGACCCGCCGAGCGAACTGCTGGCCACCGGGCCCGTGGTGGGCCTGCTGCACCGCAACGAGGTGTGGCACGCCTGGCTGTTCCGGGCCACCGACTTCTGCTGGCAGGCGGTGGACTCCCTGGAGAAGTCCCATCCCTACGAGGTCGAGGCGGCCGTGGCCTTCCTGGACTCCGCGCCCGACCGCCCGCGCGCGGAGGCCGCCGCCGACCGGCTCGGCCGGCTGGTGCGCGAGCAACGGCTCGCCGCGCTGGACCCGGAGCGCCTCGACGCGTTCCCGGTGGCCTCCGGCTACGCGCCGGGCGAGCACCATTTCCCGTACGACTACGCGAAGACGCCGGGCTCGCTCGCGCGCGCGTGGTTCACCGACGAGGAGATGGCCCGCTCCCTCGACTTCCTCGCGGACGAGCAGCGCAAGGACGGCGGCTGGCCGGTCCGCTGGCGGGCCTGGGCACCGGGCACCGCCCTGGAGTGCCGTCCCATGGTGACGATCGAGGCACTGCGCACCCTGCGGGCCCACGGGCGGGCCATCGGCTGACCCCGGGGGCGCGGGTTCGGTCCGCCGGCCGTCACGGGCCGGGGATCCCCGCCGCCCGCCTCCGGTGCCGCCGGTCGTCGCCCGCGCCGTCAGCCGGTCATGGCCCGCACTCCCGCCGTCACGACCACCGCGGCACCCACCACGAGCAGGAAGGGGGCCCGTAGGAGCAGCGCCACGGCGGCCGCGGCGAGTCCGGCGGCCTTCGCGTCCACGACCAGGACGCGCCCGTCGGCGAAGGTCTGCTGCGCCGTGAGCGCGGCCAGCAGGGCGACGGGCAGCAGGGCTGCGAGGCGCTTGACGAGCGGGCGCTCCAGGACGCCCGCCGGAACGAGCAGCCCGGTGAGTTTGACCACGTAGCAGCCGACGGCGGTCACACCGATCGCGATCCAGATGTTCAACGGTCCTCCCCCGGTGCGTCGTGGCCGGTCCCCGGCCGTCCGTCGGTCCCCGGGCGCCGGCGTCCCTCCACGTAGAGGGCGGCGGGAGCGGCCAGCGCGGCCACCAGCACCGGAACTCCCGCGGGCAGCACGGAGAGCAGACCGAGCCCCAGGAGGACCGCGGCACCGGCGACCGCGCGCTCCGTGGTGGTCGTCAGCATCGGTGCGAGCAGTGCGAGGAAGACGGCGGGCCCGGCGGCGTCCAGCCCCCACGCGTCGGTGTCCCCGATGGCGTCGGCCCCGACGGCGCCCAGGAGCGTGGTCAGGTTCCACAGGACGTAGAGGGTGAGCCCGGTGACGGTGAAGCCGATCCGGACGCTGCGGCGGGTCGGCTGGGCCAGCGCCACGGCCGTGGTCTCGTCGATCACCCACTGCGCGGCGAACGGACGCACCGCGCGCGGGAGGGCCAGCAACTGCGACAGACGCAGTCCGTAGAAGGCGTTGCGCACTCCGAGGAAGAAGGCGCCCGCGGCAGCCGTGAGGGGATTGCCGCCGCTCGCGAGAGCGCCCACGAGCGCGAACTGGGAGGCGCCGGTGAACACCAGGAGGCTGAGCGCACAGGTCTGCGGCACCGTGAGTCCGCTGCCGGCCGAGGTCACCCCGAAGGCGAAGCCGGACAGTCCGACGGCGATCCCGACTCCCAGGGCGTCCCGGACGACGGCGGCGTCGGGTCTTCCGCCGTCTTCATTCCTGTGTGTCGCTGCGTGAGCTGTCTGTTCTGCCACACCCCGGACGGTAGGTACAGCCCCGGCTCGGCGTCTTGTACGTTCTTGCGCTCACGCTGGTAGGCGCCCGGGGGCACGCCCACGATCCGTGTGAAGTGGCGGTTCAGATGGGGCTGGTCGGTGAAGCCGACGGTGACGGCCGCGTCCGCGGGCGCGGAACCGGTGTCCAGGAGCCGGCGGGCCCTGCGGACCCGGGCGTCGGTGAGCCAGGTGTGCGGCGGCATGCCGTAGGTGTCACGGAAGGCGCGCAGCAGGGCGAACGGGCTGGTGCCCAGGTCGGTGGCGAGCCGCTCCAGGGTCGGCGGCTCGGCCATCCGCTCCTCCAGCACGGCACGCGCGCGAGCGGCGACGCGGGAACCGGCGGTGTGCACGGCCCGCCGCGGCAGAGGGCCCCCGTTCAGACGGAGCAGCCGGGTCACGGCGACCCTCAGCAGGGTGTCGGCGGCGAGCGCGTTGCCCTCCTCGGCGGCCCGGAGCACCTCGTGGACCAGGCTCACGGCGTACGGGTCGTCGAGCACCGGGCGGGTGAATCCGGGGGTGCCGCGGATCGTGGTGGTCTCGGCGGCGATCTCCGCCATCAGTTCGGGGGACGGGTACACCGCCCCGTACCGCCAGCCCTCGGGGACACCCGCCCGGCCCGTGTGCGGGGTGTCGGGGTTGACGAGCGCGAGGGTGCCCGGGCCCGCGTACTGGTCGGCGCCGCCGTGGTGGAAGACCTCGACGCCGTCGGCGATGGCGGCGATCACGAAGTTCTCGTGGGTGTGCCGCACGAAGACCTTCTCGACGAAGCGGGCGCGCAGCAGATCGACACCCGGCAGTTCCGCGTACTGCCAGTGCCGTGCCCGCTCCTGTCCCGAACCTGCCACCTCCTCATTCTCCGCGACGCCACGGCCGGACACCGACCACGGTTCGCCCCCCGGCCCGTCCCGGTCCGGCCGTGCCGGTTTCCCTGGCGGCCACATTCGCGCAGGTCAGGGCGGTTGTCAGTGGCGGGGTGCAGGATGGACGCATGGTCAGCTCCGCACACCGGGCCCTCGACGGCTTCTCTCCCGCGACCCGCGGCTGGTTCACGGGGGCGTTCTCCGCGCCCACCGCGGCCCAGGCCGGGGCGTGGAAAGCCATCGGTGAGGGCTCGGACGTGCTGGTGGTCGCCCCGACCGGCTCCGGCAAGACCCTGGCCGCCTTCCTCGCCGCGCTCGACCAGCTGGCCTCGGCACCGCCACCGGCCGACCCCAGGAAGCGCTGCCGGGTGCTGTACGTGTCACCGCTCAAGGCCCTCGCGGTCGACGTGGAGCGGAATCTGCGCAGCCCGCTGACCGGCATCCGCCAGGAGTCGGTGCGCCGGGGGCTTCCCGAGCCCGAGGTGAAGGTCGGCATCCGCTCCGGTGACACCCCGGCCGCCGAGCGCCGCGCGCTGGCCACCCGCCCGCCGGACATCCTGATCACGACTCCCGAGTCGCTGTTCCTGATGCTGACGTCGGCGACACGCGACGCGCTGACGGGCATCGAGACGGTGATCCTGGACGAGGTGCACGCGGTCGCCGGTACGAAGCGCGGAGCCCATCTCGCGCTGACCCTGGAGCGCCTCGACGAGCTGCTGCCCCGGCCCGCGCGCCGCATCGGCCTGTCCGCGACGGTCCGTCCGGTCGACGAAGTGGCGCGCTACCTCTCCCCCCGCCGCAAGGTGGAGATCGTCCAGCCGCCCTCCGGCAAGGAGTTCGACCTGTCGGTGGTCGTCCCGGTCGAGGACCTGGGCGAGCTGGGCGGCTCCCCGGTCGCCGACGGCAAGGAGGGCGCGGAGAAGCCCTCGATCTGGCCGCATGTCGAGGAGCGGATCACCGACCTCGTCCAGTCCCACCGCTCGACGATCGTGTTCGCCAACTCCCGCCGCCTGGCGGAGCGCCTCTGCAACCGGCTCAACGAGATCGCGTACGAGCGGGCGACCGGCGAGCCCCTGGAGGAGTCCCACGCCCCGGCCCAGCTGATGGGGGGCTCCGGCGCGGCCCAGGGGGCTCCGCCCGTCATCGCCCGCGCCCATCACGGCTCCGTCTCCAAGGAGCAGCGGGCCCTGGTCGAGGAGGACCTCAAGGCGGGGCGCCTGCCCGCCGTGGTCGCCACCTCCAGCCTGGAGCTCGGCATCGACATGGGCGCGGTGGACCTCGTGATCCAGGTCGAGTCCCCGCCGTCCGTCGCCTCCGGTCTCCAGCGCGTGGGCCGGGCGGGCCACCAGGTCGGCGCGGTCTCCACCGGTGTGGTCTTCCCCAAGTACCGCGGCGACCTCGTCCAGGCGGCGGTCGTCACCGAGCGGATGCGCACCGGCTCCATCGAGTCCCTCAGGGTCCCCGCCAACCCCCTGGACGTGCTCGCGCAGCAGCTCGTCGCCATGACCGCGCTCGACACCTGGCAGGTCGACGACCTGCTCGCCACCGTCCGGCGCGCCGCCCCCTTCGCCTCGCTCCCCGAGTCGGCGTTCACCGCCGTGCTCGACATGCTCGCGGGCCGCTATCCCTCCGACGCCTTCGCCGAGCTCCGGCCCCGCGTGGTGTGGGACCGCGTCGCCGGCACGGTCACCGGCCGCCCGGGGGCGCAGCGCCTCGCCGTCACCTCCGGCGGCACCATCCCCGACCGAGGGCTTTTCGGGGTCTTCCTCGCGGGGGCCGACCCCAAGAAGGGCGGCGGCCGGGTCGGCGAGCTCGACGAGGAGATGGTCTACGAGTCCCGCGTCGGAGACGTCTTCACCCTCGGCACGAGTTCCTGGCGCATCGAGGACATCACCCGCGACCGCGTCCTGGTCTCGCCCGCCCCCGGTGTCCCGGGCAGGCTCCCCTTCTGGAAGGGCGACCAGCTCGGCCGCCCGCTCGAACTGGGCCGCGCGGTCGGCGCGTTCCTCCGCGAGGTCGGCTCGCTGCCCAAGGACGACGCCCGGCTCCGGCTGCTCGCCGCCGGACTCGACGCCTGGGCCGCCGAGAACGTGCTGTCGTACCTCGCCGAACAGCGCGAGGCGTGCGGCCACATCCCGGACGACCGCACGATCGTCGTCGAGCGGTTCCGCGACGAGCTGGGTGACTGGCGGGTGGTCGTGCACTCGCCCTTCGGTGCCCAGGTGCACGCCCCCTGGGCCCTCGCGCTCGGCGCCCGGCTCTCCGAGCGCTACGGCATGGACGCCCAGGTCATGCACGCCGACGACGGCATCGTGCTGCGTCTGCCCGACGCCGACCTGATGGGCCTGGACCTGCTCGACCAGGAACCCGCCAGGGCGGGCACGGAGTACGACACCGACCAGGCGCCCGTGGGCGCGTCGGACGTCGCCTTCGACAAGGGCGAGGTCAACCAGATCGTCACCGACCAGGTCGGCGGCTCCGCGCTGTTCGCGGCCCGTTTCCGCGAGTGCGCCGCCCGCGCGCTGCTGCTGCCGCGCCGCAGCCCCGGAAAGCGCACCCCGCTCTGGCAGCAGCGCCAGCGCGCGGCCCAACTGCTGCAGGTGGCGAGCGAGTTCGGGTCCTTCCCGATCGTCCTGGAGGCGGTACGCGAGTGCCTCCAGGATGTTTTCGACGTTCCTGGCCTCACGGAACTGATGGGCGACATCGAGTCCCGCAAGGTGCGACTCGTCGAAGTCACGACACCCGAGCCCTCCCCCTTCGCCCGCTCACTCCTGTTCGGATACGTCGCCCAGTTCCTGTACGAGGGTGACTCGCCGCTCGCCGAGCGCCGGGCCGCCGCGCTGTCGCTGGACTCCCGTCTGCTGGCGGAACTCCTCGGGCAGGCCGAACTGCGCGAGCTGCTCGACGCCGAGGTGCTGACCGAGCTGGAGCGCGAGCTCCAGTGGCTCACCGAGGACCGGCGCGTCAAGGACTCCGAGGGCGTCGCCGACCTGCTGCGCCTGCTGGGCCCGCTCACCGAGGCCGAGTTGACCGAGCGGGGTGCCGAGCGGGAGTGGGCCGGGGAGCTCGCGGCGGCCCGCCGAGCCATCCGGGTCAGGATCGCCGGCGCCGACCACTGGGCGGCCATCGAGGACGCCGGCCGTTTGCGCGACGCGCTGGGCACGGCGCTGCCCGTCGGTGTCCCGGAGGCCTTCACGGAGCCGGTCAAGGATCCGCTCGGCGACCTCCTCGCGCGCTACGCCCGCACCCACGGCCCGTTCACGTCCACCACGGCCGCCGCCCGCTTCGGTCTCGGCACGGCCGTCACGGACGGAGCGCTGCAGCGCCTCGCCGCGAACGGCCGCGTCGTGCAGGGCGAGTTCCATCCGGCGGGCATCGGTCAGGAGTGGTGCGACGCCACCGTGCTGCGCAGACTGCGGCGCCGCTCCCTCGCGGCCCTGCGCCATGAGCTGGAGCCCGTACCGCCCGCCGCGCTCGCGCAGTTCCTGCCGCAGTGGCAGCACGTCGGCGGTGGGCACGGGCTGCGCGGCATCGACGGACTGGTGCGCGCCGTAGAGCAGTTGCAGGGTGCCTCGGTGCCCGCCAGCGCCCTGGAGAAGCTGGTGCTGCCCTCCCGGGTCTCCGGCTACGCTCCCGCGATGCTCGACGAGCTCACCGCCGCCGGTGAGGTGGTCTGGGCGGGCGCCGGGGCGCTGCCCGGCAAGGACGGCTGGGTCTCGCTGTATCTCGCGGACGCGGCCCCGCTGCTCCTGCCGCCCCCGCACCCCCTGGAACCGACCGCGCTGCACCAGTCGGTCCTGGACGCCCTCTCCGGGGGCTACGGCCTGTTCTTCCGCCAGATCACCGACCAGGTCCGCGCCACCACGCACCCCGACACCACGGATCCCCAACTCGCCGACGCGATCTGGGACCTGGCGTGGTCCGGACGGCTCACGAACGACACACTCGCGCCGATGCGCTCCCTGCTCGGCTCGGGCCGCACCGCCGTACTCCACGGCCCACCGAGCCAAGCGCACGGTCCCGCGCGGGCGTTACGGCTCCCTGACCGGCACCGCCCGCCCCCAGTCCCGTACCGGCCCCCGACCGTGGCTTCTGGCCGCTGGTCGCTGCTCCCCGCCCGTGAGGCCGACGCCACTGTGCGCGCCCACGCCCTGGCCCGCACCCTGCTCGACCGGCACGGTGTGGTGACCCGGGGCGCGGTCGCCGCGGAGGGTGTCGAGGGCGGTTTCTCCGCCGTCTACCGCATCCTGTCCGCCTTCGAGGACAGTGGCCAGGCGCGCCGCGGTTATGTCGTGGAGGGGCTCGGTGCCGCCCAGTT
The DNA here is from genome assembly GCF_012273515.2 of Streptomyces sp. RPA4-2. Classification (NCBI taxonomy): domain Bacteria; kingdom Bacillati; phylum Actinomycetota; class Actinomycetes; order Kitasatosporales; family Streptomycetaceae; genus Streptomyces; species Streptomyces sp. RPA4-2. The sequence continues at coordinate 6,613,215 of NZ_CP050975.2, read as the reverse complement.
CGCGATGGACGGCGCGGTCGACCGGCTGCGCGCGGCGGCGAACGCACGGGACCGCGGCGAGGCCCTCACCGGCCTGGACGTCCCGCACGGCGCTCCCACCCCGAATGGCTTCCCGGCCTCCAGCGGTTTCGCCGACCCGGGCGGCTTCCCGGGCTCCAGCGGCTTCGCCGACTTCCTGGACGGTCCGGATTTCGTCGGCTCCGACGACCACGGCTTCTCGGCCGACGCCGCCTTCTCGACGCTCCCTGCCCACCCCGCCGGACGACTCCATCCACCCCCTGCCCCCGAACCGCACCCGCCCGCACCACCGCCCGACCGTCCAGGCGGTGGTGCTCGCCGCCGCCGACCCCGCGAACGCGTACGGCGCGGCCCTCGCCTGGCCCGAGCCGCCCACCGACGCCGGACACAAACCCGGGCGCAAGGCGGGTTCCCTGGTCGTGCTCGTCGAGGGCGAGCTGACCCTCTACATGGAGCGCGGCGGCAAGACGCTGCTGGCCTGGCCCTCCGACCCGGACGGCGCGGTCATGGACGACGCACGCCTGGGTGCGGCCGCCGGGGCGCTCGCCGCCGCGGCCCGCGCGGGCTCCCTCGGCACGGTCACGGTGGAGCGCGTGAACGGCGCCTCCGCCCTGACCTCCCCCTTCGGCACCCTTCTGGAAGGAGCTTCATCGCGACCCCCCGCGGACTGCGCCTGCGCGCCTGACCACCACAGACCCGCCCCGCCCCGCCCCGCACCCGCACCCGCACCCGCACCCGCACCCGCACCCGCACCCGAGCATCCCGCCCACACCCGTGCCACCCTGGAACTCATGCCTGAAGGAGACACCGTCTGGCAGGCCGCGAGACGGCTGCACATCGCCCTCGCGGGCAAGGTGCTGACCCGCTCCGACCTACGGGTCCCCAGGTTCGCCACCGCCGACCTCACCGGCCGCACGGTCCTGGACGTCACCCCGCGCGGCAAGCACCTCCTCACCCGGATCGAGGGCGGTCTGACCCTCCACTCGCATCTGCGGATGGACGGTTCCTGGAAGGTGTACGCGCCCGGCCGGCGCTGGAGTGGCGGTCCGGCCCACCAGATCCGGGCCATTCTCGGCACCACCGACCGCACGGCCGTCGGGTACCGGCTGCCCGTTCTGGAACTGCTGCGCACCACCGACGAGGACCGGGCCGTCGGCCATCTCGGCCCCGACCTCCTCGGCCCCGACTGGAACCCCGACAAGGCCTTGTCGAACCTCCTCGAGGACCCCGCCCGCTCCCTGGGTGAGGCGCTGCTCGATCAGCGCAACCTCGCCGGAATCGGCAATGTCTACAAGAGCGAACTCTGCTTCCTCCTCAGGGTCACCCCCTGGCTCCCCGTCGGCGAGCTCCCCGCCGACCGCACCCCCTGCTGCCCGTCCTCGCCAAGAGGCTCCTGGAGGCCAACCGCGACCGTCCGGTCCGCAGCACCACGGGCCGCCCCGACCAGAACCTCTTCGTGTACGGACGCGCGCCCCGCCCCTGTCTGCGCTGCGGTACCCCGATCCGGCGGGCCGACCAGGGCGACGGCTCCCGCGAACGCCCCACGTACTGGTGCCCGACCTGCCAGCCGGGCCCCACCCCGACATCCGGCCCCACCCCGAGACCCGACTCCACCCCGAGACCCGACTCCACCCCGACACCCGGCCCCACCACGACACCGGACCCGGACCGGACGCCGAGCGTCACCGAACACCGTACGAGGACCCCCCGCCCAAGTAATTGACGGACCGTCAGAAACCCTCGTACCGTCCCTACATGGCCGTGAAGGCGTACGACCTCACCGGACGCACCGCATTCGTCACGGGCGCCGCGGGCGGCATCGGCCGCGCGTCGGCCGTCCTGCTCGCGGAGGCGGGAGCCACCGTCCACTGCGCGGACCTGGACCCAGAGGGCCTGCACAAGACGGTCACCCTCATCGAGGACGCCGGCGGCGCGGCCCACGCGCACACACTCGACGTCACCGACCGCGAGCGGCTCCGCCAGGCCGTCAGATCGTGCCCGCGCCTCGACGTCATGGCGGCGGTGGCCGGGATCATGCACAGCAGCGAGGTGCTGGAGACCCAGGACGAGGACCTCGACCGGGTTCTGGGGGTCAACTTCAAGGGGGTACTCCACTCCTGCCAGGAGGCGGCCCTCCTCATGATCGAGCGGAACATCCGCGGCAGCATAGTCACCATGGCGTCGGGCGCCGTGGACACCGGCGGGCGCGGACTGCTCTGCTACGGCGCCGCGAAAGCGGCCGTCGTGCAGTTGACGAAGACGCTGGCGACCGAGATCGGCCCGCACGGCATCCGCGTCAACGCGGTCGCGCCCGGCTGGACACGTACACCGATGACCGACCGCCACGGTGAGGCACAGGCGCGCACCGAGGCGGCCATGGCCCGGCTGTCACCCCTGGGCCGGGTCGGCGAGGCCGAGGACGTCGCCCACGCCGTGCTGTACCTGGCCTGTGACGCCTCGGCGTTCACGACGGGTCAGATCCTCCGCCCGAACGGCGGAGTCGCGATGCCGTGGTAGCCCCACGGCGCCACCGCCCACGTTCCCTGACGCCATCGGCGGCCCCCGCGATGCCCGGCTTCGGCACGCAGTGCACCGGCAGCAGACTCAGTCCCCACCCGCCGGCGACGACCGCTCCTTCCAGCACACCCGCGCCGGGCACCAGCGCCAGCCGAAGCACCCCCCACCACCACAGCGCACCGAGCACCAGCGCCACCCCCCAGCGCGCTATCCGCCCTGCCATGGTGCTCACCTCCAGCCCGAAGCTAGACCCGCGCCCTCACGCGTCGACAGGGCGCACCAACGGCACAGAGGCGCACCCAGGGCACATACGGAGCCGACCGCGCCTGCCTCCACTCACCCGTTCTCCGCCTGGAACATCCAGTGGTGCTTCTCCAGATCGGCGGTGATCTGGATGAAGATGTCCTGGGTCACCGGATCCGCCTCACCGGTCGACTCCACCCGCGCCCGCATCCGGGTGATCACGGCGCCCAGCGCGTTGACCAGAGTCCCCACGGCATCGGTGTCCTTGACCCAGCCGTCCGGGGTCGCGCCGATGCCGCTGTCGGCGGCCACGGTCCGGGCTCGCCCGTCGGGCGGGACACCCAGCGTCGAGGCGCGCTCGGCCACGGTGTCGGAGTGCAGCCGCGCGGTGTCCACGACCTCGTCGAGCTGGAGGTGGACGGAGCGGAAGCGCGGTCCGACGACGTTCCAGTGGATCTGCTTGGCCACCAGCGAGAGGTCCACCAGGTCGACCAGTGCTCCCTGCAAGGCCTCGGACACCGTCTTCAGGTCCGCGTCCGCCAACGGGCTCTTCACGACGTACATCCGATTCCTCCGGCTCTCCTGACACGGCTCGATACGCCACGACCCACTAACCATGACATAAACGAACAATTCGGGTCACTCGAAGAAAAACGAAGGCCCCGGCCGAACCTGCTCCAGATCTCCCTGGAACAACCCCGGCCGGGGCCTTCGCACAAGCGTGCTCAGCTCGTGAGTGTGAACTCGTGAGCGTCAGGCGGCGACGACGTCGACCGCCTCGGCTGGCGCCTTGATGGTGACCCGTTCCGGTGGCACACCGGTGACCGACACGGAATTCAGCATCGGACGGCGTACCGGTGCGGGCACCGGGTCGGTGGCCGCTGCAGACTGTGCCAGCTCGGCGAGAGCGAGCTCGTCGCTCACTTCCCGCATGAGCTCGGACATCCGTACGTCCAGCGCGTCGCAGATGGCGGAGAGCAGCTCGGAGGATGCCTCCTTCTGCCCCCGCTCCACCTCGGAGAGATAGCCGAGTGAAACTCGGGCGGACGAGGAGACTTCGCGCAGAGTACGGCCCTGGCGCTGGCGCTGCCGACGCAGCACGTCACCCAGCAGGCGACGGAGCAGAATCATCGGTGGCTCCCTCCTCGGACCGCGTAGCCGCATCCTTCTCGCCCCACCGTACCGCCTCGCGCCGCGGCCGTGCGGGGAGCGATGTCGTGTTCACTCAGGGCTGCAAACATCAAGTCCCCCCGTTCTGTTCCGTATCCTGTGCCCGCTCATTTCCGGTGTGTTCGCCCGCGAGCTCTCTCAGGAGCAGCGCGAGTACGCTGCGTACACTCTCCATACGGATTTCCGCCCGGTCGCCGTTCAACCGCAGCCGGACCACTTTCCCGCTCCCGATGGCGGGAAACATCGCTTCGGCGGGGCCGTCCACGGCCACGAAGACCGTGCCGACCGGCTGTCCGTCCTGGGGGTCGGGTCCCGCGACACCGGTGGTCGCGATCCCCCAGTCCGCGCCGAGCGCCTTGCGCACTCCGGCCGCCATCTGGGACGCGACCTGCGGATCCACCGCCCCGCGCTCGGCCAGCAGGGTGGCGTCGACGCCCAGCAGCCGGTGCTTGAGTTCGGTGGCGTACGCGGTCACGGAGCCCCTGAAGGCGCGGGATGCTCCGGGCGTCGCGGTGATCTCCGCCGCCACCAGACCGCCGGTCAGCGACTCGGCCACGGCGAGCGTCTCGCCTCTCACCGTGAGTAGTCGCAGCACCTCGGCGGCCTCCGGACTCACCGCTCGGCCTCCACGGACGCCGCCAGGCGCGCGGCGATTCCACTCCTGCGCAGCACGATGGCCTGTCTCACATAGTCGAGCCCGGTGACGACGGTCAGGACGACCGCCACGGCCATCACCCAGAACCTCAGGGTGGCCAGGCCGCCCGTCAGCGCGAGGACGTACATGCCGACCGCCGTGCCCTGCGCCAGGGTCTTCAGCTTGCCGCCGCGACTGGCCGGAATGACGCCGTAACGGATCACCACGAAGCGCAGCAGGGTGACGCCGAGCTCGCGCCCGAGGATCACGCCCGTCACCCACCACGGAAGATCACCCAGCGAGGACAGACAGATCAGCGCCGAGCCCATGATCGCCTTGTCGGCGATGGGGTCGGCGATCTTCCCGAAGTCCGTGACCAGGTCGTACGTGCGCGCCAGGTGACCGTCGAAGATATCGGTGATCATGGCGACGGCGAAGGCCGCCCAGGCCCAGGCACGCCAGACGGGGTCGTACCCGCCGTCGGCCAGCATCAGCGCCACGAAGCCGGGTACCAGGACGAGCCGGATCATGGTCAGGATGTTCGCGATGTTCCAGAGGCTGGCCTGGTTGACCGCCGCGGCGCCCAGCTTCCCGCCCCGCGCCGGCTTGGAGTCCCCAGGGGCGCCGGGAGCGCCCGCCGCGCCGTTCGCGCTGGGGGAGCCGCCCGCCGCGGACGCCGGGACTCCGGTCATCTGCCCGCCTCCTCAGTACCGGGGAGCGAACCCGGGAGCGGCTCGGCCACCAGGTCCACACCTTCCGTACCGACCACCTTGGCCTCGACGATACGGCCGACGGTCAGACCTTCGCCGCTCGTGAACAGCACCTGTCCGTCCGTCTCGGGCGCCTGGTGCGCGGCGCGGCCGTACGCGCCGTCCTCGTCGTCGAGCGACTCCACCAGCACCTGTACGGTCTCGCCGACGCGCTCCTCCGCGCGCTGCGCGACCAGTTCCTCGGCGAGCCGGGACACCCGCGCGAGGCGGTCGGCGACGACGTCCTCGTCCAGCTTGTTCTCGTACGTCGCCGCCTCCGTGCCCTCCTCGTCGGAGTACCCGAAGACGCCGATCGCGTCGAGACGCGCGTGGGTGAGGAACCGCTCCAGCTCCGCGAGGTCGGTTTCGCTCTCCCCGGGGAAGCCCACGATGAAGTTGGACCGCACACCGGCCTGCGGTGCCTTGGAGCGGATCGTGTCGAGCAGCTCGAGGAAGCGGTCGGTGTCGCCGAAGCGGCGCATCGAGCGCAGCACGTCGGGCGCGGAGTGCTGGAAGGAGAGGTCGAAGTAGGGCGCGATGTTCGGCGTCGAGGTGAGGACGTCGATGAGCCCGGGGCGCATCTCGGCGGGCTGCAGATAGCTGACCCGCACCCGCTCGATGCCGTCGATCTCGGCCAGCTCGGGCAGCATCGTCTCCAGCAGGCGGATGTCGCCGAGGTCCTTGCCGTACGAGGTGTTGTTCTCGGAGACCAGCATGACCTCCTTGACGCCCTGCTCGGCCAGCCAGCGGGTCTCGTTCAGCACGTCGCTGGGGCGCCGGGAGATGAAGGACCCGCGGAAGGACGGGATGGCGCAGAAGGAGCAGCGCCGGTCACAGCCGGAGGCGAGCTTCACCGAGGCGACCGGCGAGCCGTCCAGACGGCGGCGCAGCGGTGCGCGGGGGCCGGACACCGGGGCCACGCCCTCCGGTAGGTCCGAGGGGGCGCCGTGACCGGGAAGGGCCACGTCCTCGCCGGCGCTCTGCCGCTCGGCCGGGCTGATCGGCAGCAGCTTGCGCCGGTCGCGGGGGGTGTGCGAGGCGTGGATCCCGCCGTTCAGGATGGTCTGGAGGCGGTCGGAGATGTCGGCGTAGTCGTCGAAGCCGAGCACGCCGTCGGCCTCGGGCAGGGCCTGGGCGAGCTCCTTGCCGTACCGCTCGGCCATGCAGCCCACCGCCACGACGGCCTGGGTTCTGCCCTGGCCCTTGAGGTCATTGGCTTCGAGGAGGGCGTCGACGGAGTCCTTCTTGGCGGCCTCGACGAAGCCACAGGTGTTGACGACGGCGACATCCGCGTCCTCGGCGTCCTCCACGAGTTGCCAGCCGTCCGCCTCCAAGCGGCCTGCGAGCTCCTCCGAGTCCACCTCGTTACGGGCGCAGCCAAGAGTGACGAGTGCGACGGTACGGCGTTCAGGCATGGGCTCAAGACTACTTTGTCTCACTGACAGCCCACGTCGACGGGGTTGGCCGATCTTGGCCAACCCCGTCCCCGCCTGTGCCCTGGGCCCGTTATCCGACGACGGGGTCACCCTTGGTGTAGGTCAGTCGCTCGACCTGGCCCGACTGGAACTGGTCGTCGATCTTCTTGCCGTTCACATAGAGCTGGATCGCGCCCGCGTCGCCGAGGACGAGGTCGATCTTCGTCTTGTCCTGGAAGGTCTGGGACTCGCCCTGCTTGAGCAGGCCGTCGAAGAGCAGCCGGCCGTTGTGGTCCTTGGCGGAGATCCAGCTGCGCCCGTCGGGGGCGCTCACCTGCACGGTCACCTTGTCCTGCGGGGCGGCCGCGATGGCGCTGTCGGACGGATCGGGCTTCGGGTCGGCGGGCTTGCTGATCTTGGGGCTGGCCGAGACGGGCGACTTGCCGGTGGTGGGCGTGGAGCCCTCGGCGACGTTCGACTTCGCGCCGTCGCCCGAGCTGCCCTTGATCGCGGTGAAGCCGACGAAGCCGATCACGGCGACGATCGCCGCGACCATGGCCGCGGTCCAGTTCGGCCCGCGACGCTCCGGGCGGATACGTTCCGCCTCGAAGAGCGGGGCGGCCGGGGTCGGCGCGGGACGCCCGCCGTGTTCGGCGTCGTAGCGTGCCAGCAGAGGAACCGGGTCGAGCTGTACGGCGCGGGCCAGGGTCCGGATGTGACCGCGCGCGTAGACGTCACCGCCACAGGGGCTGAAGTCGTCCTGTTCGATCGCGTGCACGATGGCGATACGGACCCGGGTCGCGTTGCTGACGTCGTCGACGGTCAGTCCGGCCTCGATGCGGGCCTGCTGCAGAGCACGGCCGACCGAGGGACCTTCTTCGTGGTGCTCTTCGAACGGGCGCTCGTCTTCGGGGATGTTGCCGTCAGGGGAGTTGCCGATGGACACGGGGGCGCCTTTCGAGCGTGTAGCCACCTGTGCTGGAGGTTCAGTTTAGGGGGGGTACGAAAGGGTGGGGCAACCGGGCGGTAGGACTTTGTACGCCATCAGAATGGCCGGTCATCCTGATGCGGGACATGTACCTGTCCCGTCGCTCAACTTGACGTTCGCCGAGGGGAAACGGTTGCCCTGCGGCTCCTTACGGGTGAGTCACGTTCGAATATCAACATGTCGTGTACCCCCTGGTCCGGTGACCGATGCGTCCCGGTTTCCCGGGCCGAGGACTCACGCTTCCGCTTCCCCGCGCATCACGGCGAGCACGCCGTCGAGCTCGTCGCCCTTCACCAGCACGTCACGTGCCTTGGATCCCTCACTCGGCCCCACGATGCCGCGCGACTCCATGAGGTCCATCAGCCGTCCCGCCTTGGCGAAACCGACACGCAGCTTGCGCTGGAGCATCGAGGTGGACCCGAACTGCGACGTGACGACCAGCTCGGCCGCGGCGCACAGCAGATCGAGGTCGTCACCGATGTCCTCGTCGATCTCCTTCTTCTGCTTGGTGCCCACCGTGACGTCGTCGCGGAAGACCGGCGCCATCTGGTCCTTGCAGTGCTGCACGATCGCGGCGACCTCGTCCTCGGTGACGAAGGCGCCCTGCATACGGGTCGGTTTGTTGGCACCCATCGGCAGGAAGAGCCCGTCGCCCTTGCCGATCAGCTTCTCGGCGCCCGGCTGGTCGAGGATGACGCGGCTGTCGGCGAGCGAGGAGGTGGCGAAGGCGAGCCGCGACGGTACGTTCGCCTTGATCAGACCGGTGACGACGTCCACCGACGGCCGCTGCGTGGCGAGCACCAGATGGATGCCGGCCGCGCGCGCGAGCTGGGTGATGCGCACGATGGAGTCCTCGACGTCCCGCGGCGCGACCATCATCAGGTCGGCCAGCTCGTCGACGATCACCAGCAGATACGGGTAGGTCTTCAGCTCCCGCTCGCTGCCCTCGGGCGTCTTCAGCTTGCCGTCGCGGATGGCCTGGTTGAAGTCGTCGATGTGTCGGTAGCCGAACGCCGCGAGGTCGTCGTAGCGCAGGTCCATCTCCCGCACGACCCACTGCAGGGCCTCGGCGGCCCGCTTCGGGTTGGTGATGATCGGCGTGATCAGGTGCGGGATGCCCTCGTACGCGGTCAGCTCGACCCGCTTGGGGTCCACGAGGACCATCCGGACGTCCTCGGGGGTCGCGCGGACCATCACGGACGTGATCAGGCAGTTGATGCAGGAGGACTTACCGGAACCGGTGGCTCCGGCGACGAGTACGTGCGGCATCTTCGCCAGGTTGGCCATCACGTAGCCGCCCTCGACGTCCTTGCCGAGCGCGACCAGCATCGGGTGGTCGTCCTCGGCCGCGTCCGCGAGGCGCAGCACGTCGCCGAGGTTGACCATCTCGCGGTCGGTGTTCGGGATCTCGATGCCGACCGCCGACTTGCCGGGGATCGGGCTGATGATCCGCACGTCGGGGCTGGCGACGGCGTACGCGATGTTCTTGGTGAGCGCGGTGATCCGCTCGACCTTCACGGCCGGGCCGAGCTCGACCTCGTAGCGGGTGACCGTCGGACCGCGGGTGAAGCCGGTGACGGCGGCGTCGACCTTGAACTCCATGAAGACGTTCTGGAGCGAGGCGACCACCGCGTCGTTGGCGGCGCTGCGGGTCTTGCCGGGGCCACCGCGCTCCAGGAGGTCGAGTGACGGCAGGGAGTAGGTGATGTCCCCGGAGAGCTGGAGCTGCTCGGCGCGCGGCGGCAGGTCGCGCGGCGCTTCGGGCGCGGACTTGGTGAGGTCGGGCACGACGGAGTCGACGGCCAGGGACTCCTGCCGGGGCCGCTTGGCTCCCGGCACGGCCTTGGCGCGGGCGGCCGGCACCGGAGTCGTCTCCTCGTACCCGTCGCGTTCCGCGGTGACGCCGTGCGTCAGGTCGGCGACCAGCGGAGAGGGCGGCATGCCGTGCATCACGGCGCCGTCGAGCGCGGCGGCGGCCGCCGCGGCGACGTCCACCGCGTCCATCGGCCGGTTCGGGTCGTGCTGTCGCGCGGGAGCCCGCCGGGGGCGGCCACGGCGCTTGGTGAGCGCCTCTTCCTCGGCGCTTTCGCGGTCGTACTCGCCGGGGCCGCCCGGGCCTCTGCGGGAGCGCGCGGGGAGCGCCTCGCGCCACTGCTCGTCGTAGCGCTCGTCGTCCTCGCCGAAAAGCATCTCGTCCGGGTCGCCCTGGACGATGCCGAGCCGCTGTCCGAGCAGCCGCAGCCGCTGCGGGATCGCGTTGACGGGCGTGGCCGTGACGACCAGCAGACCGAAGACCGTGAGCAGGACCAGGAGCGGTACGGCGAGGACGTCGCCCATGGTGTACGTCAGCGGGGTGGACGCGCCCCAGCCGATGAGGCCGCCGGCGTCCCTTATCGCCTGCATGCCGTCGCTGCGCGCGGGCGCCCCGCAGGCGATGTGGACCTGCCCGAGCACGCCGATGACGAGCGCGGACAGACCGATCACGATGCGGCCGTTGGCCTCGGGCCTCTCGGGGTGCCGGATGAAGCGGACGGCGATGACGGCGAGGAGTATCGGGACGAGCAGGTCGAGCCGGCCGAAGGCACCGGTCACCAGCATCTCGACGAGGCCGCCGACGGGCCCGCGCAGATTCGACCACGTGCCCGCCGCGACGATCAGCGCGAGACCGAGCAGCAGGAGCGCGAGGCCGTCCTTGCGATGCGCCGGGTCGAGCCCCTTCGCGCCCCGCCCTATGCCACGGAACATCGCCCCGACGGCATGCGCGAGGCCCAGCCACACGGCGCGTACGAGCCTGTACACACCCGCGGTCGGGCTGGGCGCCGGCGCGGGTACGGGCTTCTTCGCCGCGGCCTTCTTGGCGACCGCCTTTTTCGCGGGGGCCTTCTTCACCGGAGCCTTCGTCGGAGCGGCCGCCTTCTTCGCGGGCGGCTTCTTGGCTGCGGACTGACGTGAGGCCATGGGTGTGAGGTTACCGGTGGAGACGACAAGGGACACGTGTGACCACAGCTTCACCCGATCGTGTCGCCCTTGCCGGGGCACGGAACTGACGCCGGGTCACCGCGCACGGCCGCCCCCAAACGCTCGTCCACCGGACGGCGCCTCCGCGTTTCGCTCACCTCTCCTCGCGGGACCGAGGGTCGGTTCGCCATACGCCCGGCGCGGTACCGGAGGTCAGCTCTGCGAGGGAACCGACGCCGCGCCGTTGCCCGTGCCCGGCTCCAACGCGTCCAGTGCCCGGCGCAGTCCGGTGAGTTTGCGCTCGAGATGGGCGGCGGTCGCCACCGCCGCCGCGTCCGCCGAGTCGTCGTCGAGCTGCTTGGACAGCGCCTCGGCCTGTTCCTCAACGGCCGCGAGCCGCGCCGAGAGTTCGGCGAGGAGACCGGCCGGCTCCTTGGCGCTGCCGAGCGCCACCTTGCCGCCGCCCTCCAGCTGGAGCCGCAGCAGCGCGGCCTGCTCACGCAGTTGGCAGTTCTTCATGTAGAGCTCGACGAAGACCGAGACCTTCGCGCGCAGCACCCACGGGTCGAACGGCTTGGAGATGTAGTCCACCGCACCCGCCGCGTACCCCCGGAAGGTGTGATGCGGACCGTGGTTGATCGCGGTGAGGAAGATGATCGGGATGTCCCGGGTCCGTTCTCGCCGCTTGATGTGCGCGGCGGTTTCGAACCCGTCCATGCCCGGCATCTGTACGTCCAGCAGAATGACCGCGAAGTCGTCCGTGAGTAGTGCTTTGAGCGCTTCCTCCCCGGACGATGCCCGCACCAGTGTCTGATCGAGCGCGGAGAGGATCGCCTCCAGCGCCAGCAGATTCTCCGGCCGGTCATCGACCAGGAGGATCTTGGCCTTCTGCACCATGGCCCGCCCTCCTCGTCCCGGCAGTGCACCGGGCGCCGCCCCAGGGGACGACTCCCTTGCGCCGTCCGTCCTTGTGCCGGTCATGGTAGCCGCACCCCGCCTGTCGCCACACCCTGTCACCGCGATGTCACTGTGCACGTAGCAGAAACGTAGTGGGGGACCAGAAGGTTCCCCGAATCACGCGCTTCTACACGGCTTCGCCCACAGCCGGTTGTCCGACGTCGGGCGTGCCGCGGCGAGCCGCCGACGCGCACACCGCGGCGTCTTGGACGCCGCCACCGTACAGCGATCCGCACCCCGTTCACTCCCCTCGCATCCACTGCTCCATCACGGAGAGCAGGTGATCGGGATCGACCGGCTTGGTGACGTAGTCGGACGCCCCGGACTCGATGGCCTTCTCACGGTCGCCCTTCATCGCCTTCGCCGTGAGCGCGATGATCGGCAGTCCGGCGAACTGCGGCATCCGGCGAATCGCCGTGGTCGTCGCATAGCCGTCCATCTCGGGCATCATGATGTCCATCAGGACGACCGTCACATCATCGTGCTGCTCCAGAACCTCGATACCCTCACGGCCGTTCTCGGCGTACAGCACCGAGAGACCGTGCTGCTCCAGGACGCTGGTGAGCGCGAACACGTTGCGGATGTCGTCGTCGACGATCAGCACCTTCTCGCCCTCGAACCGGATGCCTCCCCGCGCCTGCGACGCCGTCTCCTGCTGCGCCGCGACCGGCCACTGCTCCTGGGCGGGTCCGCCGGCCCCGTTCGGCTGCGCCGTCAGCCCAGGACGCGACTCGGCCACCGGCAGTGCCCTGCGGCGCCTCCTGAAGAGCGCGGCGGGCCCGTTCTGGGTCTCCTGGTACGACTTCACCTCGGCAGGCGTCTCGATGTCCGCCCCGGCCCGCTCCGCCTCGGACGCGAGCAGCTCCCCCGCCCCCAGCGTGGGCGCGAGCTGCCCGTAGCCCTGCGGAGGCAGTTCGCTCGGGTGCAGCGGCAGGTACAGCGTGAACGTCGAACCGCGTCCCGGCTCGCTCTGGGCGTGGATCTCACCGCCCAGCAGACGCGCGATCTCCCGCGAGATGGACAGCCCCAGGCCCGTACCGCCGTACTTCCTGCTCGTCGTGCCGTCCGCCTGCTTGAAGGCCTCGAAAATCACCCGCATCTTGCTGGCGGCGATCCCGATGCCGGTGTCGGTCACGGAGAACGCGATCAGATCGGCGTCGGCGTCCCGCAGCGAACCCGCCTCCAGCAGCTGCTCCCGGATGGCCACCGGCACATCGGCGCCCGCGGGCCGGATCACCAGCTCGACCGCTCCGGAGTCGGTGAACTTCACCGCGTTGGAGAGCAGGTTGCGCAGCACCTGGAGGAGCCGCTGTTCGTCGGTGTGCAGCGTGGCGGGCAGTTCCGGCGACACCCGGACCGAGAAGTCGAGGCCCTTCTCCGCGGTCAGCGGACGGAACGTCGCCTCCACGTAGTCGACGAGCTGCACCAGCGCGATACGCGTCGGCGACACGTCCATCTTCCCGGCCTCGACCTTCGACAGGTCCAGGATGTCGTTGATCAGCTGGAGCAGGTCGGACCCCGCGCCGTGGATCGTCTCGGCGAACTCGACCTGCTTCGGGGTGAGGTTCGACTCCGCGTTGTCGGCGAGCAACTTGGCCAGGATCAGCAAGGAATTGAGCGGCGTCCGCAGCTCGTGCGACATGTTCGCCAGGAACTCGCTCTTGTAGCGCATGGACACCGCGAGCTGTTCGGCACGCTCCTCCAGGACCTGGCGGGCCTCCTCGATCTCGGTGTTCTTGACCTCGATGTCGCGGTTCTGCTGGGCCAGCAGCTCGGCCTTGTCCTCCAGTTCCGCGTTGGAGTCCTGAAGGGCCTTCTGCCGGTTCTCCAGCTCCGCCGACCGCTCCCGGAGCTGCTCGGTCAGCTCCTGCGACTGCTTGAGCAGCACCTCCGTCTTGGTGTTGACGGAGATGGTGTTGACGCTCGTCGCGATCATCTCGGCGATCTGGTTCAGGAAGTCCTTCTGGATCTGCGTGAACGGCGTGAAGGAGGCCAGCTCGATGACACCGAGCACGGTCCCCTCGAAGAGCACCGGAAGGACGATGACCTGCGCCGGGGGCGCCTCGCCGAGCCCGGAGGAGATCTTCAGATAGCCGCTCGGCGCGTTCTCCACCAGGATCGTGCGCTTCTCCTGGGCGGCCGTCCCGATGAGCGCCTCACCGGGCCGGAACGACGTCGGCATCGAGCCCATCGAGTAGCCGTACGACCCGAGCATGCGCAGCTCGTACGCCTCCTCGTCCTCGTCCCTCGCGTCCCTCCCGTCGACCAGCGGCATCGACAGGAAGAACGCGCCGTGCTGGGCGGAGACCACCGGCGTCAGTTCGCTCATGATCAGCGAGGCCACGTCGTCCAGGTCCCGCCGTCCCTGCATCAGCGCGGAGATACGGGCCAGGTTGCCCTTGAGCCAGTCCTGTTCCTTGTTGGCGATGGTGGTGTCGCGCAGGTTGGCGATCATCTTGTTGATGTAGTCCTGAAGTTCCTGGATCTCGCCCGAGGCGTCCACGTCGATCTTCAGGTTCAGGTCACCGCGGGTCACCGCGGTCGCCACGCGCGCGATGGCACGCACCTGCCGGGTCAGGTTCCCGGCCATCTCGTTCACCGACTCGGTGAGGTCGCGCCAGGTGCCGTCGACGTCACGGACCCGCGCCTGACCGCCCAACTGGCCCTCGGTGCCCACCTCGCGGGCCACTCGGGTGACCTCCTCCGCGAAGGACGACAGCTGGTCGACCATCGTGTTGATGGTGGTCTTCAGTTCGAGGATCTCACCGCGGGCGTCGATGTCGATCTTCTTCGTCAGGTCGCCCTTGGCGATGGCCGTGGTGACCATCGCGATGTTGCGCACCTGGCCGGTCAGGTTGGACGCCATCCCGTTCACGGACTCGGTGAGGTCCTTCCACGTACCGGCGACTCCCGGAACGTGTGCCTGGCCGCCGAGGATGCCGTCCGTGCCCACCTCGCGGGCCACCTTGGTGACCTGCTCGGCGAACGAACTCAGCGTCTTCACCATGGTGTTGAAGGTGTCGGCGAGCTGCGCGACCTCGCCGCGCGCCTCGATCGTCACCGTCCGGGTCAGGTCGCCGTTGGCGACGGCCGCCGCCACCTGCGAGATGTTCCGCACCTGCATCGTGAGGTTGTAGGCCATCAGGTTGACGTTGTCGCTCAGGTCCTTCCAGATGCCCGTGACCCCGGGCACCCGCGCCTGACCGCCCAACTGGCCCTCGGTGCCCACCTCGCGGGCGACCCGGGTCACCTGCTCGGCGAACGACGACAGCTGGTCGACCATCGTGTTGACGGTGGTGACCAGTTCGAGGATCTCGCCCTTGGCGTCGACGGTGATCTTCTTGGACAGGTCGCCCATGGCGACGGCGGTGGTCACCTCGGCGATGTTGCGCACCTGGATGGTCAGGTTGTTCGCCATGAAGTTCACGGACTGCGTGAGGTCCTTCCAGGTGCCGGAGACACCCTGCACCTCGGCCTGCCCGCCGAGCCGGCCCTCCGTACCCACCTCACGCGCCACCCGCGTCACCTGCTCGGCGAAGTTCGAGAGCTGGTCCACCATCGTGTTGAGGGTGTTCTTCAGCTCCAGGATCTCGCCGCGCGCGTCCACGTCGATCTTCTGCGACAGGTCACCCCGCGCCACCGCGGTCGCGACCTGCGCGATGTTGCGCACCTGCGCGGTCAGGTTCCCCGCCATGCCGTTCACGGAGTCCGTCAGGTCGCGCCACACACCCGCGACACCCGGCACCTGCGCCTGACCGCCGAGCCGGCCCTCCGTACCCACCTCACGCGCCACCCGCGTCACCTGGTCCGCGAAGGCCGAGAGCTGGTCGACCATCGTGTTGATGGTGTTCTTCAGCTCCAGGATCTCGCCGCGCGCGTCCACGTCGATCTTCTGCGACAGGTCACCCCGCGCCACCGCCGTGGTGACCTGGGCGATCTGCCGCACCTGCGAGGTGAGGTTCCCCGCCATGAAGTTGACGGAGTCGGTCAGTTCCTTCCACGTACCGGACACGCCGTCCACGCGGGCCTGACCGCCGAGGCGGCCCTCCGTGCCCACGTCCCGGGCCATCCGCGTCACCTGGTCGGCGAAGGACGACAGCTGGTCCACCATCGTGTTCACGGTGTTCTTCAGCTGGAGCATCTCGCCGGAGACGTCGACGGTGACCTTCTGCGACAGATCACCGTTGGCGACCGCCGTCGTCACCTGCGCGATGTTGCGGACCTGTCCGGTCAGGTTCCTGAAAGCCGTGTTGACGGAGTCCGTCAGGTCCTTCCACGTGCCCGCCGCGCCCGGCACCTGCGCCTGACCGCCCAGTTCACCCTCGACACCGATCTCCCGCGCCACGCGCGTGACCTCGTCACCGAAGGACGACAGCTGGTCGACCATCGTGTTGACGGTGTTCTTCAGCTCCAGCATCTCGCCGGCGACCTCGACGCTGACCTTCTGCGAGAGGTCACCGTTGGCGACCGCCGTGGTCACCGCGGCGATGTCCCGCACCTGGGTCGTGAGGTTCCGGAAAACCGTGTTGACGGAGTCCGTCAGGTCCTTCCACGTGCCCGCCGCGCCCGGCACGTTCGCCTGCCCGCCGAGCCGCCCCTCGCCACCGACCTCGTTGGCCACGCGCGTGACCTCGTCCGCGAACGTCCGCAGCGTCTCGGTCATCTGGTTGATCGTCTCGGCGAGCTGCGCGACCTCACCGCGTGCGGACACGGTCACCTTCTGCGACAGGTCACCGTTCGCGACCGCCGTCGTCACCTGCGCGATCCCGCGCACCTGCGCCGTGAGGTTGCCGGCCATCAGGTTCACCGAATCGGTGAGGTCCTTCCACACGCCGGCCACACCGGGCACCTGCGCCTGGCCGCCGAGTTCACCCTCGGTGCCCACCTCGCGCGCGACCCTCGTCACCTCCGAGGAGAACGAGGAGAGCTGGTCCACCATCGTGTTGACGGTGTTCTTCAGCTCGAGCATCTCGCCGGCCACGTGAACCGTGACCTTCCGGGACAAGTCACCCTTGGCGACCGCCGTCGTGACGAGAGCGATGTCACGCACCTGAGCCGTCAGCCGGTACGCCATGGTGTTGACCGAATCCGTGAGGTCCTTCCACGAACCGGACATACCGCGCACCCGGGCCTGTCCGCCCAGCTTGCCCTCGGTGCCGACCTCGCTGGCCACCCGGGTGACCTCGTCGGTGAACGTCGACAGCTGGTCGACCAGGTTGTTGACCGTGCGCCCGACCTTGAGGAACTCCCCGCGCAGCGGATGCCCGTTGCCGTCCGCCGCCTGCGCCCGCAACTCCATGCGGGGCGACAGATCACCCTCCGCCACCGCGGACAGCACCCGGCCGACCTCGGAGACAGGCCGTACGAGGTCGTCGACGAGCGCGTTGGAGGCGTCGATCGCCGCCGCCCAGGAACCCTCGCAGGCGCCCGTCTCCAGCCGCTCCGTGAGTTTGCCCTCACGCCCGACCATCCGCCTCACCCGAGACAGTTCACCCGTCAGATGCAGGTTGCGGTCGGCCACCTCGTTGAAGACCGCGGCGATCTCCGACATCACGCCGTCGCCGGAGACCGTGAGGCGCTTGCGGAAATTGCCGTCCCGCATCGACACCAGGGCGGCCAGCAGCCTGCTCAGAGCCGCCGAGTCCACCTCGGTGGTGCCGTTGCGCGGCGCGCGCTGGCTGTTCAGGGACTGTCCGTCTTTTGCGCGCGTCTTAGTGCCCCGCGTCGCTGCGCCAGACTCCACTGTGTCCCTCCCGCAAGGGTCGACCATTACTGCTCGGCGTACTGGGATACTGCTGCTCGGCGAACCGGAAGGCCCTCAGCCTGCCGGGACCTTCCCACTGGAGCCTGCCCAGTGTTTCACCCCTGTTGAACCAGGCCATAACAGTTCGGCAGCTTCGCACATCGTCCGCACACGGTTCCGACGCGAACCACAGGACCCTCCGGAGGGAAACATGGGCCCTCTCCGGGCGGAAACACTGGTGACCGGCATCCGCACGGACCGCGAAGGTAAGTAACCTTGCATGCGGCTGTCCAGCCACACCGGTCCGACCGGCCTGGGCGGTGGCACGAGAACGAGCGGGCAGGCATCGGAGGGGCACCGCACCATGACCACCGGACTGCATCCTGGGGGACCGCCTCAGGATCCTCGGCCGACAGGGAACCAGGCGCTGCCCCACCAGGAGCAGGCCGGGCCGGCACCGCTGCACGCCGACAACCGGACAGGGAGTTCTGTGATCACCGCGCGCGCGGCCGCCAGCTTCGACCCCGTGGGACGATCGGTCGCGACCGCCCGTTCCTTCGTCCGCGACACCCTCCAGGGGTGGGGCTTCGCCGACATCGTCGACGACGCCGTGGTCCTGACCAGCGAGCTGGTCACCAATGCCGTTGTGCACGCGGGCACCTCCGCCGACGTCCTGTGTCTGCGCAGCGACGAGGGCGTACGCATCGAGGTGGCGGACCGCTACCCAGAACGTGAGATTCCACTCCAGGCGTCGGCCGTGAACATGGGCAGCCCGGACCGCGAGGGCGGCCGCGGTCTCCAGCTCTGCGCGGCGCTGGCCGGCCACTGGGGCGTCGAGTACTCCCCCACCCACAAGCAGGTCTGGTTCCAGCTCGACCTCCCCGAGCGCCCGGTGGGGACACGCACCGCGGGCCCTTCCCTCCCCGCCCATCTCCTTCCGCTCGCAGACGGCCGGGTGCGCGTCGCGGTCATCCAGATCGACCGCGCCTGCTCCATCTCGGCGTGGAACGAGGACGCGGAGGACCTCTTCGGGTACGCCGCCGAGCAGGTCACCGGCAAACCGCTGACCGATCTCGCGGCCTGGCCGCACACCCCGGGCACCAGCACCGGCATCGTCGAGGCCCTTCAGCTCTCGCGCTGGGAGGGCAGTTACGGCATCCGCGGCGCGAGCGGCCGCGTCACCCCCGTCTACGCCTCCCACCTCCGGGTCCGTGACACGGGCGGCGAGCCCTCGACCGTCTGCCTCCTCGTGCGCGACCACGAACGGGCCGTGCTGCAGACCCCGTTGCGCGCCTCCGCCACGGACACGACGACCAGCTCCGAGGGCCAGGCCACGGACCCCTTCGAGGTCTTCATCGGTTCTCCGGCCCCCGATGACCTGGACGGGCTTCTCCAGCGCACAGTGGAGCGCGCCCGCGACATGCTCGACGGCGACTCCGCCTTTCTGCTCCTGGCCACCGACGACGAAACGGAGTTGGAGGTGCGCGCCTCGACGGGCCTGCCCTCCGCCCGCCAGCGCTTCGCCCGCGTCCCCGTCGAGGCCGGCCCCGGCCGCTACGGCTCGGCCCGGATGCCGGCCGTCCACGAGGATCTGATGGTCGTCCCCGGCGCCGTCCCCCTGCTGGGCGGCACCGGCATGCGTTCGGTGGTCACGGTCCCGCTGAAGGTCGAGGGGCGCCTGACGGGCTCTCTCGGTGTCGCCGCCGAGTCGCCCTCCAGATACTCCAACGAGGAGGCGCTGCGCCTCCAGTTCGCCGCGGACCGGATCGCGCTGGCGGTGGAATCGGCCCGTCTGGGCGAGCTGGAACGCCTGCGCCGCGGCTCGCTCTCCTTCCTCGTGGAGGCGTCCGACCTCCTCGCCGGCACCCTCGACCGTGACCAGACCCTGGCCCTGATGGCCCAGATGACCGTCCCGACGCTGGCCACCTGGTGTGCCGTCTACACGATCGCCGACCAGGCCTCGGACCCGTATCTCTCCTATGTCCTGCACGAGGACGAGGAACGCATCGACGGCCTGAAGGCCCTGCTGTCGAAGATCGCCCCGCCGGACCCGGTCCCCACTCCGGGCGCCCGTGTCTGGCCGGCCCCCGCCGAGGCGGCCCATCAGGCGGCGCTGCGCACCTCCATGCGCAGCCTGGGCCTCGGCGAACGCTCACCGGTGAGTTCCGGCATCGGCACGACGCTGGCGACGGCCGCGGCGGTCGGGGGCGAGACGGTCGTACTGCCCCTGGTGGCCCGCAACCGGGTCATCGGGATGCTGACGCTCGGCAAGCCGTCCGACGAGCACTTCCGGCAGGAGATCCTGGAGCTGGCCGAGGACCTCTCCCGAAGGGCCGCCCTGGCCCTCGACAACGCTCGTCTGTACTCGGAGCGCACGGCGATCAGCCAGTCCCTCCAGCGCAGCCTCCTGCCCCCGGAACTCCCCCACATCGAGGGCGTCGAGGTCGAGGTCATCTACCGCGCGGCCGGCGAGGGCAACGAGGTCGGCGGCGACTTCTACGACCTCTTCCCGATCCGCGACGGTGCCTACGGCTTCGCCATCGGTGACGTCTGCGGTACGGGCCCGGAGGCCGCGGCGGTCACGGGCCTGGCCCGGCACGCGCTGCGGTTGCTGGCCCGCGAGGGTTTCGGCGGACCGGCGGTCCTGGAGCGGCTGAACTCGGCGATCCTCGACGAGGGCGCCCGCAGTCGCTTCCTGACGCTGTTGTACGGCGAGTTGTGGCCCCAGGAGGACGGCAGCGCCGTGCTGAAGGTGGTCTGCGCCGGCCATCCGCTCCCGCTCCGTCTGCGCCAGGACGGCACGGTGGAGGCAGCCGCCGAACCGCAGCCGCTCCTCGGCGTCATGGAGGACCTGGAGCTGTACGAGCAGACGGTCACTCTCGATCCGGGCGATGTGCTGCTGTGCGTGACGGACGGCGTCACGGAACGCCGTGAGGGCACCCGCATGTTGGGGGACGACGGTCTCACGGACGTCCTCACCACGTGTACGGGTCTGACGGCGGGCGCGGTGGCCGCCCGGGTGATGCGCGCGGTGGAACGCTTCGCCTCCGACGCCCCGTCCGACGACATGGCGATTCTGGCGATGCGGGTACCGGGTCTGCAGGTGGACTGAAGTCCTCCCCGACGGAGGCAGCAAAAAGGCCCCGCCCGGGAGGGCGAGGCCTTTTCTGCTGTGGAGCCCCCCAACGGAATCGAACCGTTGACCTTCTCCTTACCATGGAGACGCTCTGCCGACTGAGCTAGGGGGGCCGGCCGCTTTTGCGAGGTTTCCCTCGCGGCAACGAAATAGATCATACCCCGAACAGAAGCGTGCTCCTAACCAGTCCTGCTGACGCCCTGTGAGGTCGGCCGGATCAGAAGGCGGGCTGCAGGAGACCGCCGAGCGCGTTGCAGGCGGAGACGATCCGCTGCATCTCCCGCTTCGTCAGCGACGCGTCCACGGGCAGCGCGAGCGTCTCGTCGGCGGCCCGCTCGGTCTCCGGGAGGTACACGTCCCGCCGGAATCCGGGCATGCGGTGCACGGGTGTCTTCACCGGTACCCGGCACTCGACTCCGCGGTTCCGTACGGCCCGTGCGAAGGCGTCCCGGTCCGGCCGCCCGTTGCCCGGCACCCGTACCACGTACTGCTGGTACGTGTGTCCGTCGCCGCCGGCCGGTGTGCGCACGCCGCTCAACCGCCCGTCGAGGTAGGCGGCCCGCTCCCGGCGCTGCGCGATGTCCTCGTAAGGCGCTTCGGACTCGCCCAGTTCGAGGACGAGGAGTCCGTGCCGCTGCCCGACGTCACGCAGTCGCACCATGTCGGCCGACCGCCCGAAGCGGTGGACGACGACGATAGCCATGGATCGTGCGGTCACGGCCGCCTCGACCGCGCCGGCGTCGAGGCAGTAGGTGGCCGGGTCTATGTCGGCGAAGACGGCCGAGGCTCCGGCCTGGGTCACGGCCTCCGTGACTTCGACGTTGCCGAACGCCGACACGATGACCTCGTCACCGGCTCCGACGCCCGCGGCCCTGAGCATTGCAGCAGTACCCATGACGCGGATGGTGGTCGCGCAAAGTGAACGCAAAGTGACGCACAACAAAAAAGAGCTGGTCCCCGAACCGAAGTTCGGGGACCAGCTCTTTTAATATTAGTTCGGCGGCGTCCTACTCTCCCACAGGGTCCCCCCTGCAGTACCATCGGCGCTGTGAGGCTTAGCTTCCGGGTTCGGAATGTAACCGGGCGTTTCCCTCACGCTATGACCACCGAAACACTATGAAACTGTCAACCGGAGCCGTGGCATAGCTACGACGGTTGTTCGTGGTTTCAGAACCAACACAGTGGACGCGAGCAACTGAGGACAAGCCCTCGGCCTATTAGTACCGGTCACCTCCAGCGGTTGCCCGCCTTCCAGATCCGGCCTATCAACCCAGTCGTCTACTGGGAGCCTTAACCCCTCAAAGGGGGTGGGAATACTCATCTCGAAGCAGGCTTCCCGCTTAGATGCTTTCAGCGGTTATCCCTCCCGAACGTAGCCAACCAGCCATGCCCTTGGCAGGACAACTGGCACACCAGAGGTTCGTCCGTCCCGGTCCTCTCGTACTAGGGACAGCCCTTCTCAATATTCCTACGCGCACAGCGGATAGGGACCGAACTGTCTCACGACGTTCTAAACCCAGCTCGCGTACCGCTTTAATGGGCGAACAGCCCAACCCTTGGGACCGACTCCAGCCCCAGGATGCGACGAGCCGACATCGAGGTGCCAAACCATCCCGTCGATATGGACTCTTGGGGAAGATCAGCCTGTTATCCCCGGGGTACCTTTTATCCGTTGAGCGACGGCGCTTCCACAAGCCACCGCCGGATCACTAGTCCCGACTTTCGTCCCTGCTCGACCCGTCGGTCTCACAGTCAAGCTCCCTTGTGCACTTACACTCAACACCTGATTACCAACCAGGCTGAGGGAACCTTTGGGCGCCTCCGTTACTCTTTAGGAGGCAACCGCCCCAGTTAAACTACCCATCAGACACTGTCCCTGATCCGGATCACGGACCCAGGTTAGACATCCAGCACGACCAGACTGGTATTTCAACGACGACTCCACCATGGCTGGCGCCATGACTTCAAAGTCTCCCAGCTATCCTACACAAGCCGAACCGAACACCAATATCAAACTGTAGTAAAGGTCCCGGGGTCTTTCCGTCCTGCTGCGCGAAACGAGCATCTTTACTCGTAGTGCAATTTCACCGGGCCTATGGTTGAGACAGTCGAGAAGTCGTTACGCCATTCGTGCAGGTCGGAACTTACCCGACAAGGAATTTCGCTACCTTAGGATGGTTATAGTTACCACCGCCGTTTACTGGCGCTTAAGTTCTCAGCTTCGCCACCCCGAAGAGTGACTAACCGGTCCCCTTAACGTTCCAGCACCGGGCAGGCGTCAGTCCGTATACATCGCCTTACGGCTTCGCACGGACCTGTGTTTTTAGTAAACAGTCGCTTCTCGCTGGTCTCTGCGGCCACCCCCAGCTCACCGAGTAAATCGGATCACCAGTGATGGCCCCCCTTCTCCCGAAGTTACGGGGGCATTTTGCCGAGTTCCTTAACCATAGTTCACCCGAACGCCTCGGTATTCTCTACCTGACCACCTGAGTCGGTTTAGGGTACGGGCCGCCATGAAACTCGCTAGAGGCTTTTCTCGACAGCATAGGATCATCCACTTCACCACAATCGGCTCGGCATCAGGTCTCAGCCTTGATGTGCGACGGATTTACCTATCACACGGCCTACACCCTTACCCCGGGACAACCACCGCCCGGGATGGACTACCTTCCTGCGTCACCCCATCACTCACCTACTACAGGTCTGGTCCGTCGGCTCCACCACTCCCCTTTGCCCGAAGGCTCCGGGGCGGCTTCACGGACTTAGCATCGCCTGGTTCAATGTTTGACGCTTCACAGCGGGTACCGGAATATCAACCGGTTATCCATCGACTACGCCTGTCGGCCTCGCCTTAGGTCCCGACTTACCCTGGGCAGATCAGCTTGACCCAGGAACCCTTAGTCAATCGGCGCACACGTTTCTCACGTGTGTATCGCTACTCATGCCTGCATTCTCACTCGTGAACCGTCCACCACTGCCTTCCGGCGCGGCTTCACCCGGCACACGACGCTCCCCTACCCATCACAGCGGGCGTTGGCCCTATTGCTGCAATGACACGACTTCGGCGGTACGCTTGAGCCCCGCTACATTGTCGGCGCGGAATCACTAGACCAGTGAGCTATTACGCACTCTTTCAAGGGTGGCTGCTTCTAAGCCAACCTCCTGGTTGTCTGTGCGACTCCACATCCTTTCCCACTTAGCGTACGCTTAGGGGCCTTAGTCGATGCTCTGGGCTGTTTCCTCTCGACCATGGAGCTTATCCCCCACAGTCTCACTGCCGCGCTCTCACTTACCGGCATTCGGAGTTTGGCTAAGGTCAGTAACCCGGTAGGGCCCATCGCCTATCCAGTGCTCTACCTCCGGCAAGAAACACACGACGCTGCACCTAAATGCATTTCGGGGAGAACCAGCTATCACGGAGTTTGATTGGCCTTTCACCCCTAACCACAGGTCATCCCCCAGGTTTTCAACCCTGGTGGGTTCGGTCCTCCACGACCTCTTACAGCCGCTTCAACCTGCCCATGGCTAGATCACTCCGCTTCGGGTCTTGAGCGCGCTACTAAATCGCCCTATTCGGACTCGCTTTCGCTACGGCTTCCCCACACGGGTTAACCTCGCAACACACCGCAAACTCGCAGGCTCATTCTTCAAAAGGCACGCAGTCACGACGCATTGAGTAAACTCAATGCGCGACGCTCCCACGGCTTGTAGGCACACGGTTTCAGGTACTATTTCACTCCGCTCCCGCGGTACTTTTCACCATTCCCTCACGGTACTATCCGCTATCGGTCACCAGGGAATATTTAGGCTTAGCGGGTGGTCCCGCCAGATTCACACGGGATTTCTCGGGCCCCGTGCTACTTGGGTGTTTCTCAAACGAGCCGTTGATGTTTCGACTACGGGGGTCTTACCCTCTACGCCGGACCTTTCGCATGTCCTTCGCCTACATCAACGGTTTCTGACTCGTCTCACGGCCGGCAGACCGTGAAAGAGAAATCCCACAACCCCACATACGCAACCCCTGCCGGGTCTCACACGTATATGGTTTGGCCTCATCCAGTTTCGCTCGCCACTACTCCCGGAATCACGGTTGTTTTCTCTTCCTGCGGGTACTGAGATGTTTCACTTCCCCGCGTTCCCTCCACTTGCCCTATGTGTTCAGGCAAGGGTGACAGCCCATGACGACTGCCGGGTTTCCCCATTCGGAAACCCCCGGATCAAAGCCTGGTTGACGACTCCCCGGGGACTATCGTGGCCTCCCACGTCCTTCATCGGTTCCTGGTGCCAAGGCATCCACCGTGCGCCCTTAAAAACTTGGCCACAGATGCTCGCGTCCACTGTGCAGTTCTCAAACAACGACCAACCACCCATCACCCCCGGTTCACACCGGAGTTCACTGGGGCCGGCACTGAAGGCAGCCAACAATCGGCCGTACCTTCAGACACCCAACAGCGTGCCCGACACACTCCCCGCTTCCCTCACTCTTTCCACGCCCCGAAGGACAGTACTCGAAGGAGAAGACGATCAAGTGTGCCGAATAATCAACGTTCCACCCATGAGCAACCACCGTCGAACGTTTGCCGACGTAGTGGCCTCTGACCTCACCCCGGAGGGATCGGTAAGAAGTGCTCCTTAGAAAGGAGGTGATCCAGCCGCACCTTCCGGTACGGCTACCTTGTTACGACTTCGTCCCAATCGCCAGTCCCACCTTCGACAGCTCCCTCCCACAAGGGGTTGGGCCACCGGCTTCGGGTGTTACCGACTTTCGTGACGTGACGGGCGGTGTGTACAAGGCCCGGGAACGTATTCACCGCAGCAATGCTGATCTGCGATTACTAGCAACTCCGACTTCATGGGGTCGAGTTGCAGACCCCAATCCGAACTGAGACAGGCTTTTTGAGATTCGCTCCGCCTCACGGCTTCGCAGCTCATTGTACCTGCCATTGTAGCACGTGTGCAGCCCAAGACATAAGGGGCATGATGACTTGACGTCGTCCCCACCTTCCTCCGAGTTGACCCCGGCAGTCTCCTGTGAGTCCCCATCACCCCGAAGGGCATGCTGGCAACACAGAACAAGGGTTGCGCTCGTTGCGGGACTTAACCCAACATCTCACGACACGAGCTGACGACAGCCATGCACCACCTGTACACCGACCACAAGGGGGCGACCATCTCTGGCCGTTTCCGGTGTATGTCAAGCCTTGGTAAGGTTCTTCGCGTTGCGTCGAATTAAGCCACATGCTCCGCTGCTTGTGCGGGCCCCCGTCAATTCCTTTGAGTTTTAGCCTTGCGGCCGTACTCCCCAGGCGGGGAACTTAATGCGTTAGCTGCGGCACCGACGACGTGGAATGTCGCCAACACCTAGTTCCCACCGTTTACGGCGTGGACTACCAGGGTATCTAATCCTGTTCGCTCCCCACGCTTTCGCTCCTCAGCGTCAGTAATGGCCCAGAGATCCGCCTTCGCCACCGGTGTTCCTCCTGATATCTGCGCATTTCACCGCTACACCAGGAATTCCGATCTCCCCTACCACACTCTAGCTAGCCCGTATCGAATGCAGACCCGGGGTTAAGCCCCGGGCTTTCACACCGACGTGACAAGCCGCCTACGAGCTCTTTACGCCCAATAATTACGGACAACGCTTGCGCCCTACGTATTACCGCGGCTGCTGGCACGTAGTTAGCCGGCGCTTCTTCTGCAGGTACCGTCACTTTCGCTTCTTCCCTGCTGAAAGAGGTTTACAACCCGAAGGCCGTCATCCCTCACGCGGCGTCGCTGCATCAGGCTTTCGCCCATTGTGCAATATTCCCCACTGCTGCCTCCCGTAGGAGTCTGGGCCGTGTCTCAGTCCCAGTGTGGCCGGTCGCCCTCTCAGGCCGGCTACCCGTCGTCGCCTTGGTGAGCCACTACCTCACCAACAAGCTGATAGGCCGCGGGCTCATCCTTCACCGCCGGAGCTTTCAACCCACCCAGATGCCCAGGCAGGTATTATCCGGTATTAGACCCCGTTTCCAGGGCTTGTCCCAGAGTGAAGGGCAGATTGCCCACGTGTTACTCACCCGTTCGCCACTAATCCACCCCGAAGGGCTTCATCGTTCGACTTGCATGTGTTAAGCACGCCGCCAGCGTTCGTCCTGAGCCAGGATCAAACTCTCCGTGAATGTTTTCCCGTAATCGGGACGACACCACGAGAGCGGAACCAGGAAGAGGAATAATCCTCCCGGTTCACAGCGTCCTCGCTGTGCGCCTACCCCAAGGGGCAGGACTTTTTCAAAGGAACCTCGTCCCGGCCGATCGGCCGGAGACGGGGTATCAACATATCTGGCGTTGATTTTTGGCACGCTGTTGAGTTCTCAAGGAACGGACGCTTCCTTTGTACTCACCCTCTCGGGCTTTCCTCCGGGCGCTTCCCTTCGGTCTTGCGTTTCCGACTCTATCAGACCGTTTCCGTATCCGATTTCCTCGGTGCTTTCCAGGTTTCCGCTCTCGCGTTTCCCTTTCCGGCGGTTCCGACTTTATCAGAGATTCTGAGTCGGAATTTCCGTCCCGCTCGGGGTGGTCCAGGCACACGATCGTTCCCGGGTTCCCGTTCAGGCGGAGCCGTAAACGTACTGGAGCGGGGCGCCCCGATGCAAATCGAGGCGCCCCGCTCCTGGTTGGCGTGTGCGAGGGGGTCAGACCTCGACGACGACCGGCAGGATCATCGGCCGCCGGCGGTAGTTGTCCGAGACCCACTTGCCCAGCGTGCGGCGGATGAGTTGCTGCATCTGGTGGGGCTCGACCACGCCGTCCTGGGCCGAGCGTTCGAGGACCTCGGTGATCCTCGGGACGACGTCCGTGAAGGCGGAGTCCTCGATGCCCGAACCGCGGGCGTGCACGTGCGGACCGCCAGTGATCTTGCCCGTACTGGAGTCCATCACCACGAAGACCGAGATGATGCCCTCGTCCCCGAGGATCTTGCGGTCCTTGAGCGCGGGCTCGCCGACACCGCCGACCGAGAGGCCGTCGACGTACACGTAACCCGCCTGCACCTTGCCGGAGATCTTGGCCTTGCCGCCGATGAGGTCGACGACGACGCCGTCCTCGGCGATGACGATGCGGTCGTGGGGTACACCGGTGAGCGCGCCCAGTTCGGCGTTGGCGCGCAGATGACGCCATTCGCCGTGGACCGGCATCAGGTTCCGCGGCTTGCAGATGTTGTAGAAGTACAGCAGCTCGCCCGCGGAGGCGTGCCCGGAGACGTGCACCTTGGCGTTGCCCTTGTGGACGACGTTGGCGCCCCAGCGGGTCAGGCCGTTGATGACGCGGTACACCGCGTTCTCGTTGCCCGGGATGAGCGACGAGGCCAGGATCACCGTGTCGCCCTGGACGATACGGATCTGGTGGTCACGGTTGGCCATCCGGGACAGCGCGGCCATCGGCTCGCCCTGCGAGCCCGTACAGACGAGGACGATCTCGTGGTCCGGGAGGTCGTCCAGCGTCTTGACGTCGACGACCAGGCCCGGCGGGACCTTCAGATAACCCAGGTCGCGCGCGATGCCCATGTTGCGGACCATCGAACGGCCGACGAAGGCGACCCGGCGGCCGTACTCGTGGGCCGCGTCCAGGATCTGCTGGATGCGGTGCACATGGCTGGCGAAGCTCGCCACGATGATGCGCTTGCTGGCACCCGCGAAGACCTGGCGCAGCACGTTCGAGATGTCGCGCTCGGGCGGGACGAAACCGGGGACCTCGGCGTTCGTGGAGTCCGAGAGGAGGAGGTCGATACCTTCCTCGCTCAGGCGTGCGAACGCGTGCAGGTCGGTGAGACGGCCGTCCAGCGGGAGCTGGTCCATCTTGAAGTCGCCGGTGTGCACCGCCATGCCCGCGGGGGTGCGGATGGCGACCGCGAGGGCGTCCGGGATGGAGTGGTTGACCGCCACGAACTCGCAGTCGAAGGGGCCGATGCGCTCGCGGTGGCCCTCCGCGACTTCGAGCGTGTAGGGGCGGATGCGGTGCTCCTGGAGCTTCGCCTCGATGAGCGCGAGGGTCAACTTGGAGCCGATCAGCGGGATGTCCGGCTTTTCACGCAGGAGGAACGGGACACCACCGATGTGGTCCTCGTGGCCGTGCGTGAGGACGATGCCCTCGATGTCGTCGAGGCGGTCCCTGATGGACGTGAAGTCCGGCAGGATCAGGTCGATTCCGGGCTGCTCCTCCTCGGGGAAGAGCACTCCGCAGTCGACGATCAGCAGACGGCCGTCGTATTCGAAGACGGTCATGTTCCGGCCGATTTCACCGAGGCCGCCGAGCGGGGTGACCCGCAGGCCCCCCTGGGGAAGCTTGGGCGGCGGGCCGAGTTCAGGATGCGGATGACTCAAAAGACTCTCCTCACCACACACGCCACGTACCTGGCAAGGCACGTGGCGCGCATGACGTTCGTGCAGTAGCTGTTGTCTGTGTGGGGTGCAGGCCGCCGGCCTGCGTTGTCGTACGTATTCAGTTGTGAAGTCTGTACTTAGAGCTGTACCCCGCCGGCAGCAAGATCGATCTTGAGCTGAGCGGTCTCCTCGGGTGACAGTTCGACCATCGGGGCGCGCAGCGGACCGGCGGGCAGACCCTGGAGGGTGAGCGCGGCCTTCGTCGTCATGACGCCCTGGGTGCGGAACATCCCGGTGAAGACCGGAAGCAGCTTCTGGTGGATCTCGGTGGCCTTCTGCACGTCACCGGCGACATAGGCGTCGAGCATGGCCCGCAGCTCGGGCGTGACGACGTGGCCGACGACCGAGACGAAGCCGACCGCGCCCACGGAGAGCAGCGGCAGGTTCAGCATGTCGTCGCCGGAGTACCAGGAGAGACCGGAGCGTGCGATGGCCCAGCTGGCCCGGCCGAGGTCTCCCTTGGCGTCCTTGTTCGCGACGATGCGCGGGTGCGCGGCCAGGCGGACGATCGTCTCCGTGCTGATCGGTACGCCGCTGCGGCCGGGGATGTCGTACAGCATCACCGGCAGTTCGGTGGCGTCGGCGATGGCCGAGAAGTGCCGGTACAGGCCCTCTTGCGGGGGCTTGTTGTAGTACGGCGTGACGGTCAGCAGGCCGTGCGCGCCGGCCTTCTCGGCGGCGCGGGCGAGCTCGATGCTGTGGCGGGTGTCGTTCGTGCCGACGCCCGCGACGACGTGGGCACGGTCGCCGACCGCCGCCAGCACGGCCCGTACGAGATCCGATTTCTCCGCGTCGCTGGTGGTCGGTGACTCGCCGGTGGTGCCGTTGACGATCAGGCCGTCGTTGCCTGCGTCCACCAGGTGGGTGGCGAGCCGCTGGGCACCGTCGAGGTCGAGTGCGCCGTCCGCCGTGAAGGGCGTGACCATAGCGGTGAGGACCCGTCCGAAGGGGGTCTGCGAAGTGGAGGTCGGAGCCATGGGTAACACGCTACTCGCTGCTCAGGGCGGGGTCTGCCCACGGGGGGCACGACAAAGCACGACAAATGCGGAGCCCGGCACTGCCTGCTCGGGGGTTCAAGCAGTGCCGGGTCCGTTTGATCAGGCTAGATGAACTTCTCGAAATGCCGCAATACGGACACCTCGCTCGGCTGATCCGTACATCTGTGCCGGAAGGCGCGTGGGAGCGCGCTACGGCGCCACCCGGCCGTTGGCGTTGAAGGCCGCGTACGTGAGCGGCATGAGCCTGGCCCACTCCGCTTCCATCTTCTCGCCGACCATCTCGATCTCCCGCTGCGGGAAGGACGGGACCTTGGCGAGCTCGTGCTGGGTGCGCAGCCCGAGGAAGTGCATCAGGGAGCGCGCGTTGCAGGTGGCGTACATCGACGAGAAGAGGCCGACCGGGAGGACGGCGCGGGCCACCTCGCGGGCGACACCGGCGGCGAGCATCTCCTGGTACGTCCGGTACGCCGCGCGGTACGAGTCCTCCATGGCGCCCGCGACCAGCGCGCGCTGCTCCTCGGTGCCCTCGACGAACACATACTTCCCGGGACGGCCCTGCTGGACCAGTTTGCGCGACTCGTCCGGGACGTAGAAGACCGGCTGGAGCTCCCTGTACCGGCCGGACTCCTCGTTGTACGACCAGCCCACGCGGTGCCGCATGAACTCGCGGAAGACGAAGATCGGGGCGCTGATGAAGAACGTCATCGAGTTGTGCTCGAAGGGGCTGCCGTGCCGGTCCCTCATCAGGTAGTTGATCAACCCCTTCGAGCGCTCCGGGTCCTTGCCCATCTCGTCCAGGGATTGCTCCCCGACGGTGGAGACACGGGCGGCGAACAGCACGTCGGAGTCGGCCGCGGAGTGCTTCACCAGCTCGACGGTGACGTCGCTGCGGAGATCGATCTTGAGATCGTCGGCGGGGGTGTCGGTCACGATTCGGGGGGTCCTTCCATCACAGCTTGCAACGCGGCCACTCTACGGGGCGCCGATACCAGGGCGTTCGGGCCTTGCCGCAATGAACTCGGCGAAACGGGGCACCAAAGAGGGCGTTCGTACGTCTGTATTGGTGACAGAGATTTCTTCGAGACTCCAGAGGAGACGCAGTCCTCATGTTCCGTCGGCGCGAGCCTGTACCGTTCGCCTTCATCGCCGAAGCCGACAACTTCCGCAGCAATGTCACTCCCCCACCGCGTGAGCGGGCCTCCGCCGGCCAGATAGCCGGGCGGTGGCTCATGGGACTCACCCTGGTCGCCGGGCTCGCGGGGTCCCTGATCCTCGGCATGCCGGCCCTGTCGCAGGACCCGTCACCGGCCCATACACAGCACTCCGAGGCATCGGACGGCCGCTGACACTTCCGGACCCCCGAGGGTGGTGAGCGGGGACCCGGCTCGATAGCCTCACCGGGCACAGCCCATGCGTGGATTGAGTGAGGATCAGTCGTGCCCCTGCCCTTCCTGACGGCGGACCGTACTTTTGACGAGGCTGCGGACGACCTCGCCCTGCCGTTCGACGACCGCGACCAATGGCGGCGCCCCTACCGGCCCGGCCCGTGGCGGGTGGCATTCGCCGCGCTGATTCTGCTGCTCGCGTCCTATGTACTCGTGGCCACCGTGATCACCGCGTTCGCCGGGAGCCGCTCCGCGGCCGTGGTCTGTCTGCTCGTCGCCGTGATCGTCGTCCTGAGCGCCTTGCGGCTGCTGCGGATGGGCGTCTGGGTGAGTGCCCGGGGGCTGCGCCGCGTGGGCTTCCTCACCACCAGTACCACGCCCTGGCCGCAGGTCGTCGCCGTGCGCACCGTCCAGCAGCCGGTGCGCTGGCTCGGGCTGCCGCGCACGGTGCAGGGGCAGGCGCTGCTCCTGGTCCGCAAAGACCGGGCGGCCGATGCCGTAGCACCGCTGCTGACCTCGCACAACTCCGACTTCCTGGCTCGCACGGAAGCATTCGACCGGGCGGCGGACGCCGTCGAGGTCTGGGCCGACGAGTACCGGGTGGGCTGAGCCCGGCCCGACGTGTACGAAGGGGCCGGTCCGCGTAGTGCGGACCGGCCCCTTCGTCGTGTCTCCCGGCCCTCCGCGCCGAGGCCCCGCGTTCTGCGCCGGGCCGGACTCCGGCGTTCTCGGGGTGCCGCCGCGGCCTCGGGCCCCTCGGCTTCGCTCGAGCAGGGGGGACCCCGTCATCCTGTCCCTGGGGGCTCCGCCCCCAGACCCCGCCAAGGGGCTGCGCCCCCTGGACCCCCGCTTCGCCCGAAGGGCTCGTCCTCAAACACCGGACAGGCTGAAAGACATGACCCCGGGCGTCGGCCTCTCAGCGAGGTCTCCCACCTCCAGCCCGGCCGGAACCACCCACCGCGGGCTCGTATCTCCAGCCCAGCCCGCGCTCGAGGACGAGGCCGTTCAGGCCGAACGGGGGTCTGGGGGCGGAGCCCCCTGCCGGGCCCCGCCCCGGGCCTCCGCCGGGACTCAGGCCTCAGCCGGCGGTCTGCCCTCGCGCAGGGCGATCGCCCGTTGCATCGCCTTGCGGGCGCGCGGGGTGTCCCGGGCGTCGTGATAGGCGACGGCGAGGCGGAACCAGCTGCGCCAGTCGTCGGGCGCGTCCTCGGTCTCGACCTTGCGCCGGGCGAAGACCTCGTCGGCCGAGTCGCGGTCGATACGGCCGCCCGCGGTGCGCCGCAGCTCGTCGACCGGCAGACCGCCCTCGGCGTCGAGCTCCGCGGCGAGCCGGTTGGCCTTGCGTACGAACTGCGTGTTCTTCCAGAGGAACCAGATTCCGATGACCGGCAGGATCAGCACCGCGATGCCGAAGGTGACGGTGATCAGGGTGCCGTTCTGGATGAGCAGCACGCCACGGCTGCCGACCAGGACGAAATAGACGACCAGGACGGCCGCCGTGACGGCGTAGGTGATCTTCGCGCGCATGTCTGCCAGGTGTCCGTGTCCGTCGGTGTCCGTCCGTGCTCGTCCCTCGGCTCAGCCGAGGTCCAGGAAGTGTTCCAGGCCGAAGGTGAGGCCCGGCGTGCTCACCACACGGCGGACACCGAGCAGGATGCCCGGCATGAAGCTGCTGTGGTGCAGCGAGTCG
Organism: Streptomyces sp. RPA4-2; assembly: GCF_012273515.2. Lineage (NCBI taxonomy): Bacteria > Bacillati > Actinomycetota > Actinomycetes > Kitasatosporales > Streptomycetaceae > Streptomyces > Streptomyces sp. RPA4-2. Next base: position 6,580,194 of record NZ_CP050975.2, on the reverse strand, counting down.
TGGCGGACGGTGAGGGTCTCGCCGTCGCCGCCCAGCAGGACCTCCTGGTGGGCGAGCAGACCGCGCAGCCGGACCGAGTGCACCGGGACACCGTCGACGTTCGCCCCGCGGGCGCCGTCGAGAGCGGTGACCGTGGCGTCGGGCTGCGGGGCGCTGCCCGCTCGCTCGCGTGCCGCGGCGATGAGCTGGGCGGTGCGCGTGGCGGTGCCGCTCGGCGCGTCCACCTTGTTCGGGTGGTGCAGCTCGATGACCTCGACGGACTCGAAGTACGGCGCGGCGATCTCGGCGAACTTCATGGTCAGTACGGCGCCGATGGAGAAGTTCGGGGCGATGAGCACCCCCGTCTCCGGCGACTCGGCCAGCGACGTGGTGAGCTGTGCGAGGCGTTCGTCGGTCCAGCCCGTGGTACCGACCACCGCGTGGATGCCGTTGCGGACGCAGAAGTCGAGGTTGCCCATCACCGAGTCCGGCGTGGTCAGCTCGACGGCGACCTGGGCGCCCGCGTCGACGAGGGTCTCCAGTCGGTCGCCCCGGCCGAGCGCGGCCACCAGCTCCATGTCCTCGGCGGCCTCGACGGCTCGTACCGCCTCGGCCCCGATCCGGCCCTTGGCACCGAGGACCGCCACGCGCAGCTTGCTCATTGCTTCGTTCCTAACAGAGACGGGATTTACGCGACCGCTTCGTGCAGACGGGACGCCTGCTTGTCCTTGAGCGGACCGATGACCGACAGCGAGGGCCGCTGTCCCAGGATGTCGTGGGCGATCGAGCGGACCTCGTCCGGGGTGACCGACGCTATCCGGGCCAGCATGTCGTCGACCGACATCTGCTCGCCCCAGCACAGCTCGCTCTTGCCGATACGGTTCATCAGCGCGCCGGTGTCCTCGAGGCCGAGGACGGTGGAGCCCTGGAGCTGGCCGACAGCACGGCCGATCTCGTCGTCCGACAGACCGTGCTCGGCGACGTGGTCGAGCTCGTCGCGGCAGATCTTGAGCACGTCGTGGACCTGGCTCGGCCTGCAGCCCGCGTACACCCCGAAGAGGCCGCAGTCGGCGAAGCCCGAGGTGTACGAGTACACGCTGTAGGCCAGACCGCGCTTCTCGCGGACCTCCTGGAAGAGGCGGGAGGACATGCCGCCGCCGAGGGCGGTGTTGAGGACGCCCAGGGCCCAGCGGCGCTCGTCGGTGCGGGCGAGGCCCGGCATGCCGAGGACGACATGGGCCTGCTCGGTCTTGCGGCCGAGCAGTTCGACGCGGCCGGCGGTACGGATGGCCCGGCGGCCGTCGCGCGGGGCGATCGGCTCGGCGGCGGCCTCCCGGAGGGCGCCCGCCTTCTCGAAGGCGGCACGGACCTGGCGTACGACCTTGTTGTGGTCGACGTTGCCCGCGCAGGCCACGACCAGATGGGTCGGGTCGTAGTGCTTCTTGTAGAAGCGGCGGATGCGGTCGGCGCCGAGGGCGTTGACCGTGTCGACCGTGCCGAGGACCGGGCGGCCGAGGGGGGTGTCGCCGAGCATGGTGTGCGCGAACAGGTCGTGCACGCAGTCGCCCGGGTCGTCCTCGGTCATCGCGATCTCTTCGAGGATCACACCGCGTTCGGCGTCCACGTCGGCCTGCTCGATCAGCGAGCCGGTGAGCATGTCGCAGACCACGTCGATGGCGAGCGGGAGGTCGGTGTCGAGCACGCGTGCGTAGTAGCACGTGTACTCCTTGGCCGTGAACGCGTTCATCTCGCCGCCGACCGCGTCGATGGCGGACGAGATGTCCAGGGCCGACCTGCGGCTCGTGCCCTTGAAGAGCAGGTGCTCGAGGTAGTGGGTGGCGCCGTTCAGTGTCGGCGTCTCGTCGCGGGAGCCGACGTGGGCCCAGATCCCGAAGGTCGCGGAGCGGACGGAGGGCAGCGTCTCGGTGACGATGCGCAGGCCGCCGGGGAGGGTGGTCTTGCGGACCGTACCGATGCCGTTCTCGCCCTTGATGAGGGTTTGGGTACGGGCGACGGCCCGCGCCTCCGAAGAGGTGCGGGCCGTCGTCGTGGAGCTACGAGACGTCACTGGTCGGTGTCGTCCTTCTTGTCGTCGTCGTCGCCTTCGCCCTCGACCACGGGGATGAGGGAGAGCTTGCCGCGGGAGTCGATCTCGGCGATCTCGACCTGGACCTTCTGGCCCACACCGAGGACGTCCTCGACGTTCTCCACGCGCTTGCCGCCGGCGAGCTTGCGGATCTGCGAGATGTGCAGCAGACCGTCCTTGCCCGGGAGCAGCGACACGAACGCGCCGAAGGTCGTCGTCTTCACGACGGTGCCCAGGTAGCGCTCGCCGACCTCCGGCATGGTCGGGTTGGCGATGCCGTTGATCGTGGCGCGGGCGGCCTCGGCGGCCGGGCCGTCGGAGGCACCGATGTAGATGGTGCCGTCGTCCTCGATCGTGATCTCGGCGCCGGTGTCCTCCTGGATCTGGTTGATCATCTTGCCCTTGGGGCCGATGACCTCACCGATCTTGTCCACGGGGATCTTGACGGTGATGATCCGCGGGGCGTTCGGGGACATCTCGTCCGGCGTGTCGATCGCTTCCATCATCACGTCGAGGATGTGGAGGCGGGCGTCGCGGGCCTGCTTGAGGGCCGCGGCCAGGACGGAGGCCGGGATGCCGTCCAGCTTGGTGTCGAGCTGGAGGGCGGTGACGAACTCCTTGGTGCCGGCGACCTTGAAGTCCATGTCGCCGAAGGCGTCCTCCGCACCGAGGATGTCGGTGAGGGCGACGTAGTGCGTCTGGCCGTCGATCTCCTGGGAGATCAGGCCCATGGCGATACCGGCGACGGGGGCCTTGAGGGGCACACCGGCGTTCAGCAGCGACATGGTGGAGGCGCAGACCGAGCCCATGGACGTCGAGCCGTTGGAGCCGAGGGCCTCGGACACCTGACGGATCGCGTAGGGGAACTCCTCGCGGGTCGGCAGGACCGGCACGATCGCGCGCTCGGCGAGCGCGCCGTGGCCGATCTCGCGGCGCTTCGGGGAGCCGACGCGGCCCGTCTCACCGACGGAGTACGGCGGGAAGTTGTAGTTGTGCATGTAACGCTTGCGGGTCACCGGGGAGAGGGTGTCCAGCTGCTGCTCCATGCGGAGCATGTTGAGGGTGGTGACGCCCAGGATCTGGGTCTCGCCACGCTCGAACAGCGCCGAGCCGTGCACGCGCGGGATGGCCTCGACCTCGGCGGCGAGCGTACGGATGTCCGTGACGCCACGGCCGTCGATGCGGACCTTGTCCTTGATGACGCGCTCGCGGACCAGCTTCTTGGTCAGCGCGCGGTACGCGGCGGAGATCTCCTTCTCGCGACCCTCGAACTGCGGGAGCAGCTTCTCGGCGGCGATCTCCTTGACGCGGTCCAGCTCGGCCTCGCGGTCCTGCTTGCCGGCGATGGTGAGCGCCTGGGCGAGCTCGCTCTTGACCGCGGCGGTCAGTGCCTCGAAGACGTCGTCCTGGTAGTCCAGGAAGATCGGGAACTCGCCGGTGGGCTTGGCGGCCTTGGCGGCGAGGTCCGACTGCGCCTTGCACAGGACCTTGATGAAGGGCTTCGCGGCGTCGAGGCCGGAGGCCACGACCTCCTCGGTGGGCGCCTCGGCGCCGCCCTTGACCAGCTGGATCGTCTTGTCGGTGGCCTCGGCCTCGACCATCATGATCGCGACGTCGCCGTCCTCCAGGACGCGACCGGCGACGACCATGTCGAAGACGGCGTCCTCGAGCTCGGTGTGCGTCGGGAACGCGACCCACTGGCCGTTGATCAGCGCGACGCGGACGCCGCCGACCGGGCCGGAGAAGGGCAGACCGGCCAGCTGGGTGGACGCGGAGGCGGCGTTGATCGCCACGACGTCGTACAGGTGGTCGGGGTTGAGCGCCATGATCGTGGCGACGACCTGGATCTCGTTGCGAAGGCCCTTCTTGAAGGACGGGCGCAGCGGGCGGTCGATCAGGCGGCAGGTGAGGATCGCGTCCTCGGAGGGCCGGCCCTCGCGGCGGAAGAAGCTGCCGGGGATCTTGCCGGCGGCGTACATCCGCTCCTCGACGTCCACCGTGAGGGGGAAGAAGTCGAGCTGGTCCTTGGGCTTCTTGGAAGCGGTGGTGGCCGACAGCACCATGGTGTCGTCGTCCAGGTACGCCACGGCGGAACCGGCGGCCTGCTTGGCCAGCCGGCCCGTCTCGAAGCGGATGGTGCGGGTGCCGAAGGAACCGTTGTCGATAACGGCCTCGGCGTAGTGGGTCTCGTTCTCCACTAGCGTTTTCTCCTCGTCTTCGTCCCGTCCTGCCCGTGTGGCAGGGGGACGGTGGCGGAGAGGCGCTCCTTCTGGTGCGGGCCGGTCTTCGATCGAAGCACCCGGGGTCGCAATCTCCCGGGGGCCACTACCGAGGACCGGCGGCGGCGAGGTGCGCTTCTCCTCGTTCGTTTGTCATGACGGTCCCTACCCGGCGGGTGGGGCGTCGTCACGCTGTGTCCTACGTGCCGCGTCCTGCGTATGTCGTTGTGCTACCACACTACAAAGCGTCGGTGACACTCCGCACGTAGAGGGCACGTACAGCAAAAGGAGCGGCTCCCAAGAGGTGGGAACCGCTCCCTTCACGGCGTCTTACTTGGCGCCCGCCGCACCGCGGCGGATGCCCAGGCGTTCGACCAGCGCACGGAAGCGCTGGATGTCCTTCTTGGCCAGGTACTGCAGCAGCCGGCGGCGCTGACCGACCAGGATCAGCAGACCACGACGGGAGTGGTGGTCGTGCTTGTGGGTCTTGAGGTGCTCGGTCAGGTCCGAGATGCGGCGCGAGAGCATGGCGACCTGGACTTCGGGGGAGCCGGTGTCGCCCTCCTTCTGGCCGAACTCACTGATGAGCTGCTTCTTCGTAGCGGCGTCGAGCGACACGCGTACTCCTCGTAGTCTTTGATGTGCCACCGAGTGCCCCTGGTCCACATCTCAGGGGAACTTCCGTTACTCGGGAGGCGGGGATCCGCTGGGCGCGGCCTCCAGAGCGATGGGCTCCGGGGGTGCGTACACAAACGGCCGTCACACAGCGTACCAGCCTGGCCGGATGCGTCCGCCCAGGTCCCGGAACCTCACGGGCGGTGCCGGTCCGGCCACTAGGGTGACGGCAGAGGTCAACCGTACGTGGGGAAGGGGCCGTCCGAACATGGCCGAGGCAGCAGCGGACAGGGACGTCGACGTCAGGGACGCGGACGTCAAGGCGCGCAAGGAGCGGGAGCGGGACGAGCTCTACGCGCTGGACATCTCGGACGTCGAGTGGCAGAGCGCGCCGGGTACGCAGGAGCACGAGGAGCGGGTCGAGATCGCGTATCTGCCCGCGGGTGCGGTGGCCATGCGTTCGTCGCTCGACCCGGACACCGTCCTGCGCTACACGGAGGCGGAGTGGCGGGCCTTCGTGCTGGGGGCCCGGGACGGCGAGTTCGACCTGGAGCCGGCGCCGCACAACGGCGGGCTCGCGGCGGAGTAGTCCGCGCGGCCGGAGCGGACGGCGGAACGGGCCGGCGGAACGGAAGCGGAACAGAAGGAGGGCGGTCGCCCGTGGGCCGACCGCCCTCCTTCTGTCGCCGCCGAGGCGCGTGGCCGGTCAGCCCGTCATCGAGCGGGCCGTGCCGTAGACGTCGAAGACCGCGAGTGCCAGCGGGATCAGGGTGAGCAGCACGAAGCTCTCGGCGATCTCCAGGAAGCGGCCCCAGAACGGGGTGAGGCCGCCGCGCGGCAGGATCAGGCCGAGCGCGGTGACCAGCGCGGCCGCCGCCGCGATCGCCGCGACGAGCCAGATCGTACGGATGTCCAGGTCCGCGCGGTCCCCGGCGAGGGCGTCGCGCACCAGGGAGTGCGGCGGGTGGAGTGCCAGGCCGAGGCCGAGCAGGACGAGGGAGCCGAGGCCCGCGCCCAGCACGGGGGCGACCTGCGCGGTGTAACGGAAGAGGTGGGCGCGCATCAGGAGGGCGACGCCGGTCGCGAAGGCGAGCAGCTGTCCCCAGAGGTCGTCGGAGAAGCCGAGCACCGCCGAGGCGCCGACGGCGAGCAGCGCGCACCCGCCGACGAGGCCGACGAGGAGTTCGTGGCCGCGGCGGGTCTGTGCCTCGATGCGGTCGGCGTCGACGGGCTCCGGAGGCGCGGGCTCGGCGCCGTACGCGCTGCGCGGGGTGGCGTTCGGGGGGTCGAAGCCGATCGGGATGCGGGCGAAGCGCATGGACATGCCCGGCAGGAAGGCCAGGGCTCCCACGGCGACCGGTGCGCAGAGCGCGGCGGTCTCGGTGGGCGTCCAGTGCACGAGCAGGGCCGCGAACACGGTGACCAGGCCGATGCCGGAGGCGAACACGAAGGCGACGAACGGGCCGTCCCCGCGCGGCGAGCACAGCGTCAGGATCACCGAGGCGACCAGCACCGCGGCGCAGGCCAGCAGGAACTGCAGCTTGCCGATGCCCTCACCGTGCGCGACGGCGAGCAGCCCGGAGCCCGCGACGCCCACGTTCGACAGCGCGCCGAGTCCGAGCGCGACCGCGGAGGCGCGGTCGTCGTAGATCCGGGCGCGGATCGCGGCGAGGACGACCAGGAGCACGCCGGTGACGCCCGCGAGGATGCCGGGCAGGCTGTGCATGTCGTGGCGGGGATCGGCGGTCCAGGCCACGAAGGCGAGCAGCGTCGGCAGCACGGCACCGCCGACGAGTCCGGCGGCCCGCGTCAGGTCGCCGCTCCACAGGCTGCGTTCGCGGGTCACCGCGGACGCGACGGCCTCGGAGACGTCGTCGAACACCGCGGGCGGCAGCGACTCGGAGAAGGGGCGCAGGGTGAGGAGTTCGCCGTCGAGGATCCGCTGGGCGGCGAAGGAGCGCGAGCTGTCGAGGACGGTTCCGTCGCGGCGTACGAGGTGGTAGCCGACCGGGGCGCCCTCGGCGGGGCTCTGCTGGGAGAGCCGCAGGATCTCCGGGTAGATGTCGGCGACCGGGATGTCGTCGGGCAGTGCCACGTCGATGCGGCTGTCGGGCGCGACGATGGTGACCCGGCAGAAGCCCAGGCCGGTGCCCGCCCCTTGGGGGGCTCCGGGGCCCGGCCCGCCGGCTCCGGTGGTTGTCGCGGAGGCCGTCATGCTCACCTGCTGCTCCCCCTCAGTGATGGTCCTGCGTCTGCGGTGGTTCCGGGTCTTCGGCGGTCGCGCTTCCGCGGTGGTTCCGCGGCTGCGGTGGTTCCGCGTCGGCCGTGTGAAGGTCCTGCGCCTCTTTGCTCCGCGCGCCGGGCCGGCTGTGCGGCGAGGCGGCGGAAAGCGGCCCGTGCGACCGGACCGAAGGCCCCAGGCACCTCCACATCGCGCGAAATGCCCTGATTCTCCAGCCCTGTTCGCGTGTGCTCACGCGAACATCCGGCACCTTACCGCCCACCCGTCTCCTGTGGCCTCAGCGGGAAGTCAGTAGGATCGCGCGGCGGCCTCCGCCCGCCTGACACGGGGCGGCGGGCGGAAGACCCTGGGGCCGGCAAGGGAATTGGTGAGCAGTGAGCCAAATCATCGTCAAGCGCCCGCCCAGGGCGCTGCCGTCGGAAGTACCCACCAACGAGGTCGTCCTGCAGCCACCGCCGGAACTTCCGCGCGGGCACCAGGACAGCGTCCTCATGCAGCTGCTGCCGACGCTCGGCATGGGCGGCTCGGTGGTCTTCTTCTTCACCAACGGGCAACCGTTCATGAAGATCATGGGCATGGTGATGATCGCGTCGACGGTGGCCATGTCCATCGCGATGGTGGTCCGCTTCCGCCGCGGCTCCCAGGGGCAGTTGGCGGACATGCGCCGCGACTACCTGAGCTATCTGTCGCAGACCCGGCGAGCCGCGCTGGACACGGCGCGGGCCCAGCGCGACGCCCAGTACTACCAGCACCCCTCCCCCGAGCAGCTGTGGGCGCTGGTCGCCGAGGGCAGCCGGGTGTGGGAACGGCGGCCGGGTGACGAGGACTTCGCCCAGGTGCGCGTCGGCCTCGGCCCGCAGTCGCTGGCGACCCCGCTGGTCTCCCCCGACACCGGGCCGGTCGACCAGCTCGAGCCGCTCACGGCGGGGGCCATGCAGCGTTTCGTGGCCACCCACAGCGTCCTGGACGCCCTGCCGATGGCGGTCTCGCTGCGCGCCTTCTACCACGTCACGGTCAGCGGCGACCCGCGGTCGGTACGCGCCTCGGCGCGCGCCCTGACCGGCTCGCTGGCCTCACTGCACTCCCCCGAGGACCTGACGATCGTGGTCGCGGCCGGGCGTGAGGAGCTGCCGCACTGGGAGTGGGCGAAGTGGCTTCCGCACGCGCAGGCGTCCGGCGCGGTGGACGGCGCGGGCAGCCGCCGGCTGATCGGCGCCGACACCCGGGAGCTGGAGGAGCTGCTGGCCACCCGGCTGACCGGGCGTCCGCGCTTCCACCCGGGCGCCACCCCGCTCCCCGACGAGCCGCACATCGTCGTCGTGCTCGACGGTCTGTCGCTGCCGCCGGACTCCGTCCTGGCCACCCCGGAGGGGCTGCAGGGGGTGACGGTCGTCGAGGTCGTCCCCGGTGAGCTCTCCGGAGCCCGCGGCGACCTCTCCATCGTCGTACAACCGCAGGCACTGCACCTGGAGTCGGGGCACGGCCTCGTCTACGAGGGCACGCCGGACGTCCTCTCGTACGAGTCCGCGGAGGCGCTGGCGCGTCAACTGGCGCCGCTGCGGATGGCCTCGGGCGGGGACGACGACGAACCGCTGCTCGCCAACCTGGAGTTCACGGATCTGCTGAGCCTCGGTGACGCCGCCTCGGTGGACACCAAGCGCACCTGGCGGCCGCGTTCGCTCGCGGAGCGGCTGCGGGTGCCGATCGGTGTCGGCGAGGACGGCCGGCCCGTGATGCTGGACCTCAAGGAGGCCGCGCAGGAGGGCATGGGTCCGCACGGGCTGTGCGTGGGCGCGACCGGTTCCGGCAAGTCGGAGCTGCTGCGCACCCTGGTACTCGGTCTCGCGGTGACGCATTCCTCCGAGACGCTGAACTTCGTCCTCGCGGACTTCAAGGGCGGTGCCACCTTCGCGGGCATGGCGCAGATGCCGCACGTCGCGGCCGTCATCACCAACCTGGCGGACGACCTGACGCTGGTCGACCGCATGGGCGACTCCATCCGCGGCGAGCTCAACCGCCGCCAGGAGATGCTGCGCGACGCGGGCAACTACGCGAACATCCACGACTACGAGAAGGCGCGCGCCGCGGGCGCCGCCCTCCAGCCGATCCCCTCACTCGTCCTGGTGATCGACGAGTTCAGCGAACTGCTCACCGCCAAGCCCGACTTCATCGAGATGTTCGTGCAGATCGGCCGCATCGGCCGCTCGCTCGGCGTGCACCTGCTGCTGGCCTCGCAGCGCCTGGAGGAGGGCCGGCTGCGCGGCCTGGAGACGTATCTCTCGTACCGCGTCGGTCTGCGGACGTTCTCCGCCGCCGAGTCCCGCGCGGCGCTGGGCGTCCCCGACGCCTACGAACTGCCGAACGTCCCCGGCTCCGGCTTCCTGAAGTTCGGCACCGACGAGATGGTGCGCTTCAAGGCGGCGTACGTCTCCGGGGTGTACCGCACCGGTCCGGCGCAGGCCGCGCTCGGCGGAACGCTGCCGGTGGACCGGCGGCCGGTGCTGTTCACGGCGGCGGAGGTGCCCGTGCAGTACGCGGCCGTGCCCCAGCAGCGCCCGGCGGCGACTCCGGAGACGGACGACGCCCTCGCCGACACCGTGCTCGACGTGATCGTGCGCCGGCTGGAGGCGCAGGGCCCGGCCGCCCACCAGGTGTGGCTGCCGCCGCTGGACAGCCCGCCGTCGCTGGACGGGCTGCTGCCGGGACTGGCCGCCGTACCGGGGCGGGGGCTCAGCCAGCCCGGCTACGAGGGGGCGGGGCGGCTCGTCGTGCCCGTCGGCCTCGTCGACAAGCCGTACGAGCAGCGCCGCGACCCGTTGTGGGTCGACTTCTCCGGCGCGGCGGGCCACATGCAGGTCATCGGCGGCCCGCAGTCGGGCAAGTCGACGCTGCTGCGCTCGCTGATCGCCTCCTTCGCCCTCACGCACACCCCGCACGAGGTGCAGTTCTACGGTCTCGACTTCGGCGGCGGTGGTCTGGCGGCCGTCGCGGGGCTCCCGCACGTCGGCGGGGTCGCCTCGCGCCTGGACCCGGAGAAGGTGCGGCGCACGGTCGCCGAGGTGTACGGCGTCATGACCCGGCGCGAGGAGTACTTCCGCTCCTCCGGGATCTCCTCGATCGCCGAGTTCCGTACGAAGCGGGCGCGCGGCGAGATCTCCGTGACCGACCAGCCGTGGGGAGACGTCTTCCTCGTCATCGACGGCTGGGGCAACTTCCGTGGCGACTACGAGGCGGCGGAGGGCGTCGTCCTGGACATCGCCGCCCGCGGTCTCGGCTACGGCATCCACCTGGTGCTGACCGCGTCCCGGTCGATGGAGGTCCGGGCGAACCTCAAGGACCACCTGATGAACCGCCTGGAGCTGCGCCTCGGTGACACCATGGACTCCGAGCTGGACCGCAAGGTGGCCGCGAACGTCCCGACCGGGGTGCCCGGCCGCGGCCAGTCCCCGCAGAAGCTGCACTTCATGGGGGCCGTCCCGCGGATCGACGGTCTGACCTCCGACACGGACCTCGCCGACGCGACGGCCGCGCTGGCGGCGGAGGTCTCCCGGCACTGGCAGGCGCCCGGCGCCCCCGAAGTCCGGCTGCTGCCGCGCGAGTTCCCGGCCGAGCAGCTGCCGCCCGGCGACAGCTTCCCGCGCCGGGGTGTCGCCTTCGCGCTCGACGAGGACAACCTCGAACCCGTCTACGTCGACTTCGAGCAGGACCCGTTCTTCCTCGTGTACGGCGAGAGCGAGTCCGGCAAGTCGAACCTGCTGCGGCTGCTGATCAAGCAGCTCACCGAACGCTATCCGGGCGACGACTGCAAGCTGATGGTCGTCGACAACCGGCGCTCGCTGCTGGACGTCACCCCGGCCACCCACCTCGCCGAGTACATCCCGATGTCCAACGCCATGGACCACCACATGGCGGCGCTGGTGGACCTGATGCAGCGCCGCACCCCCACGGCGGAGGTCACGGCGCAGCAGTTGCGGGAGCGGAGCTGGTGGCGGGGGCCGACGGTGTACGTCGTCATCGACGACTACGACCTCGTCTCCACGTCCGGCGGCAACCCGCTGGGCGGTCTGACGGAACTGCTGCCGTTCGCGCGGGACGTGGGCGTGCGGTTCATCATCGCCCGCTCCACGGCGGGCGCGGGGCGTGCCTCGTACGAGCCGTTCATGCAGCGGATGAAGGAGCTGGGCGCGCAGGGTGTGGTGCTCGCCGGTGATCCGGGCGAGGGCGACATCCTCGGCGGGGTGCGGCCCCGGCCGATGCCCGCGGGGCGGGGCGTCTTCGTGTCACGCCGGCGGGGGAAGCCGTTGGTGCAGACGGGGTTGGTGCCTGAGGGGACGTACTGACCGGCGGGTGCTGACCGGGCACGGGGTGACGGGACGGCGGCGAGGCGGACGGCGGCGAGGTGGGCGGGGTGAGCCGCTCTCCTCGCCGCTCGTGCACGGAGCCGGAGCCTCGCCGCGGCGGGGCTCCGGCGGTGGTGCGCCGGTGGTACGGACCGGGGTGGGCACCTCCCGTGCGTGCCCACCCCGGTCGTCCGTGCCGTCGGGTCCTACTGGAAGTAGCTGGCTCCCTTGAGGTCGCCGCCCCGGTAGTCACCGCCGGCCTGGTGGACCTTCTGCGAGATGGACAGCAGCGCCTGGTGCACGGCGGTGGCGTGGTTGTCCCACTCCTTCGACTGCGCCTGAAACGCGTCGTAGGCCTCGCCGCCCCAGCCTTCCGCCGCGTCGAGAACGGCCTGCTTGAGCGCCCCGAGGTCTTCCTCGAGCTTCTTGGCCTGGTTGCCGAGTTCCGTGGTGAGCGCGTCCAGGGTGCCGTACTTGACGGCGAGGTCCTGGTAGTGGACGCCGGACATGTTTCCTCATCTCCTTGACGATTTCGGACGGACCTCGCGGTCCGGGGAACGGTGCGGCTCGGCGCGGTCAGTAGCTGTTGAGCGCCGAGGTCTTGCCGCCGAGGTCCACCTGGATGTTGGTGATCGTCGAGTGGAGTTCGTCCTCAAGCTTGATCTTGTCCGACTTGGTGAGGTGCAGGTTCTCGAGGAACCGGTCGAGCATCCGGCCGATCTGGGCCATGTTGTCGTTGATCTCGGTCTGCTTCTTGTTGAAGGCGTTGGCGCCGACACCCGTCCAGCTGGCCTCGATCATGTCGATCGTCCCCTGGAGGGCGGCGAGTTGCTTCTTGATGGACTCGTACCGGTCCAGGACGTTCGTCTGGAGTTTCTGTACCCGGTCGTCGTCGAACTTGCGGCCGTCGGCCATGTCCGCACTCCCTTTCGTGGGTTGTGGTTCGTCTTTCTTGGACACACGTCACGAGGGTCCGGACGTGCGGGGGTGGTCAAGCGCGGCGCCGTGAACGGAGCACCGCGAAGGCGCCGCCCGCGATCACCAGCACGGCCGCGACGCCCGCGAGAACCACCCACAGGGTGTCCCCGCCGGACGACTCCGCGCTTGATCCTGCCGCCGAAGTCCGGTTGCCAGTATTGGTTTTCGGGGGGTGTGACGCAGTTGATGCGGTGGCGGAGGGGGAGGCGTCGGTCACGCCGGTCTCGTTCTCGTAGCTGAGCGGGTCGGTCTTGGCCGGGCCGGGGTCGATGCCGGTGTTCTCCAGCACCTTGCGGGGCCGGATGAGGCCGTATCCGAGGTAGTTGCTCGGGTTGTTCTTCGGCCAGTCGCGTCCCGCGGTGTCTATGAGACTCCCGAGGACCTGGTTGGCCGTCCACTCGGGGTGGGCGGACCAGACGAGGGCGGCGGAGGCGGAGGTGATGGCGGTGGCCATACTCGTTCCCTCGCCGGGGCAGTACGACTTGAACGTCGCGTCGCACCAAGTGGCCACGCCAAGACCCGGAGCCGCCAAGTCGACGTAGTTGCCGTGCTCCGAGAACTTCCCGACCTTCCCCGTCTTGTCCGCGGCGGCGACTCCGACGACGAAGGGATACGCGGCCGGATAGCCGATGGAGTTCTTCTTCTCCGCCTCGTTGCCGACGCTGGCGAACATCAACTTGCCCTTCGAGCGGGCGTACTTGATCGCCGCCTCCACGTCCGGATCGAAGTAGGGAGTGCCGAATGACATGCTGATGATCTTCGCGTCGGTATCGGCGGCGGCCCGGATCACCTTTGCCGTGCTCGGGGTGTTCCTCTTCTCGACCGGATCCTTCAGACCGTCCAACGCGATCCGGTAAGGGACGATCTTCGCTCCGGGTGCGAGGCCTTTCAGGCCGCCCCCGGCGCCCGTACCGGCGATCAGTTCCGCCATGGTGGTCCCGTGGCCGACGAAGTCCTGGGTCACGTGGTAGGAAACGGCTTTCGGCACCTCGTCGACCAGCACCTGCCCCTTCAGGGAAGAGGTCCCGGCGTTGACACCCGAGTCGACGACGGCCACCTTCACGCCCTTGCCCGTGCTCACCTTCCACATTTCGTCGGCCTTCATCGCCGTCAGGTACCACTGCTGCGACCGGACATCGTCGGCCGCGGCGTTCGGGGCGAGGGCCGCCGACAGGACGGCCACAGCGCCGAGCGCCGAACATACGGCGGACGCCCTTCTGCCGCTTCGCCCGGCAACGGGCCCTGTCCATCCGCCGCGTCGGCTGATCCCTGACACCATGACTGTGTTCGCCCTCGCTCTATCCGGTCAGTCGCTCGCCGGCGGCAGATCGCGCCGCTCGTCCGTGCGCGCACGTGTCTCGTCCTCGGTCGATGCATCACGACGCGAGGCTCCCTTGCGCCGTGTCCGCTCGGAGTCCCGGTTGCCCACCGTGCCCCGTGCCAGGCCGGAGCCACCAGAGGTCGATCCGCCGTTCCCGGCTCCGGGGACACGCCCCTTAGGCGCACCGACCACACCGTCGGGGTTGCCGGCGGACCGACGCGGCGTCTGCCGCGCGCCGGTGCCCTTGGCCGAATCGGGGGCGCCGATCACTCCGCGCTGCGCGGGCCGTGCGGCCGCAGCGCGCGAACCGGACGTGCCCTCGCCGCCGATGACCGTGCCGCGCGGTACCCGGGAACCGGTCTTGCCCGGTGTACCGCCGGTCGTGGGCCTCCCTCCGACGACACCGCCGGTACGTCCCGCGCCCACGGGACCGGGACCGCCGACGCGCCCTGACGCCGTGCCCGCGCTCCTGGGCATCCCGCCCGTGACGCTTCGCCCCATCGGTGACCTGGCGGTCGGCGTACCCCCGCGAGCGCCCGTCTGACCGGCCGCTGCCGCACGGCCCACAGGTCCTGCGGGGCCGTTCCCGGTGCGCCCTCCAGACGTGCCACCGGGATTCACGCGTCCCTGCTGCGTGGCCGGGGCCCGGCTCACGGGCGCTCCGCCGAGCCCTGTGGAACGGCCCGTGGTACCACGGAACGTGGAAGGCACCGAGCCGGTGGCGAAGGGGGGAAGCGTCCCCGCCGGGGAGCCGCTCGGGCCCGCAGGCCCCGGCGGTACGCCGACGGCGGGCTTCACGGTCTCCTGCGGGAGCGTCCCCACACTGTCGATCTCCGTACCGACATGCTTCCGGTCGTCCGGGTACGTGACGGAGTCGTCCAGGTGGTGGGAGGACGGCGGCGTCTCGTGCGCGGGCGGGTGGTTCACCACGGTGTGCACCGAGTGGTGGTTCGCGGTCCCCGACCCGTCCGTGACCGACCGGGATACGTGCTCTGTTGTCCCTGGAGGCGTACCTCTCTCGGGGGTCCCCTCGCTCGGCTTCGGCACCCCCACCCCCGGCATCGGCTCGAACACCGGCGGCTGTTGGGCCGCCAGCGTCTCCTCCGAGACCGCGTAGAACGACGACAACCGGTTCATCTGGTTGATCGCCTCTTGGCGATGGTTCTCGGCCGTCACCGCCGCCGTGTACTCGTGGTTGCCCTCGACCCGCTTGGGTGCCGGGATGTCGGCGACCGTCTTGGGGGCGAGCCGGGCGTCGCGCGGCGGCATGGACTTGCGTACGGACGCCAGGCCCGTCGCCGCCGCGGTGATCTGCGTGCCCGCGACCTCCGCGAAGGTGGCGAGGTCACGCGCGTGGGTGACGAGGTTGCCGCCCCACGTACGGAACGCGCTGCCCGCCTCGCCGTCCCAGTCGACCCGGCCGATGTGACCGCTCAGTTCCTCGGCGGCGTCGTTGATGGCGTCCCTGGCGTCCCAGAGGGCCTTGCCCGCGGTCTCCAGGTGCTCCGGGTTCGCGGACTCGACCATGTCGACCATGGTGTTGAGCTCGTGGCCCTCGAAGTCGGTCTTGCCGAAGAAGCGGACACCGCCACCGAGGAAGGTGTGGCTGAGCATCTCGGAGACGGCGTTGGTCGCGTCGATGACGCCGACCTGCTGGTTCACGTGCTCCAGGTCGGCCTTGTGGTCCGGCTTGTTCTTCTCGTCACCCATCAGTACCCGGCCTCGGACTTGGTGTCGTCGGAGCGCTTCTCTTCGGGCTTGCCGTGCTTCGCGGCCTCGGCCGCGGCCTTCTCGCGCTGCGCCTGCTCCTGCTCATGGCGAACCTGGGTCTGGATCTCCCAGAAGCGGTGCCGGAGGTCCTCCTCGAGGTTGTCGAAGCCGACGTCCGCGCCGTGCACGGCGATGCGGAGCGCCTCGATCTGCAACCCGAGGGACTTGGAGAGCGTGGTGAGACGTTCGTGGACGCGCTCGTACTGCGTGTGCAGGCCCTTGGCCTCCCCGAAGTCGCCCTTTCCGCAGAACGACGCCTGGGAGATGGTGTGGGCGCCGACCTTCGTGGCGCTGCCGGGTGAGCCCTCGAAGTTCGAGAGCACGCCGTCCACACGCTTCTTGAAGGTCGTCAACGCCTCCATGCCACGCCTCAGGTCAGCGCCCCCGCTGCCACCCATGTCCGCAGGAAGCACGATGCTTTCCCTCCCCGTTGTCGTCGCCTGCCCGGGGATACCGCGCCCCCGAGCGTTCCTGTCTGCAACGCAACCACTCTAGTCAATTCATGTGACAGCCCCAACTGCCTTATGCAGCAGCTCTGCTACTACTGTGCGAGGCTTCACTCCTCCTTCACCATGCCCGGTGCACCACGATGATCACTCCCGCAACGCGAGGCTAGACGTGCAACGGGCCGCCGGGCATGAGTACTTCTACTCAGTCCCCGGGATCCGGTGTCCGCGTCGGCGCGCGTCCCGTATCGCCACCGCGCCCCCGGCCAGCCCCGCGACCAGCACCACCGCGCCCACCGCCACGTACGTCGCCAGACGGGCGTTGCGTTCGTCCGGGGTCTCGCCCAGTTGCAGGGCGGCGGGGGCCGGGGCCTCCGCCTTGGAGAGACCCTCCCGGGGATCGGGGGACTCCAGGGGGTGGTCGTCCTCGGTCAGGGCGCGGACCGGGTCGACGACGCCCCAGCCGACCAGCCGGTCGTGGCCGGGCACGGAGCGTTCCGCGGTCTGTTCGATCTGCGCCACGACCTCGCGCGGGGTCCAGTCCGGGTGCTTGGCCTTGATCAGGGCCGCGACCCCGGCCACGTACGGGGCCGAGAAGCTGGTGCCGTTGTCGGAGCAGTGGCCGCCCTTGGGGACGGTGGAGATCATGTCCACCCCCGGTGCGGCGACACCGACGAAGTCGCCGGACTGGGAGAAGGAGGCGCGTTCGTTGTTGCGGTCCGAGGCCGCGACGGCCAGGACGCCCGGGTAGGACGCCGGGTAAGTCTTCTTGACGTTGCCCCCCTGGCCGTCGTTGCCCGCGGAGGCGACGACCACGACGTTCGCGCGCAGCGCCTCCTTCACCGCACTTTCCAGGTCCGGCGGAGGCTCCGTCGCGTTGGAGGTGTCCTGGGAGATGTTGATGACATCGGCGCCGGCCTTGATCG
Organism: Streptomyces sp. RPA4-2; assembly: GCF_012273515.2. Lineage (NCBI taxonomy): Bacteria > Bacillati > Actinomycetota > Actinomycetes > Kitasatosporales > Streptomycetaceae > Streptomyces > Streptomyces sp. RPA4-2. Next base: position 6,563,272 of record NZ_CP050975.2, on the reverse strand, counting down.
CTTGGCGGATGGCGTCGGCCAGTTCCTTCGCCGTGCCGTGGCCCTCGGCGTCGTTCTGTTCGAGCGGGATGATCGTCGCCTCGGGTGCCAGGCCCACGAATCCGGTCTTCGGGGCGGGCCGGGCCGCGATGATGCCCGCGACGCGCGTGCCGTGGCCGACGGTGTCCGTCGTGCCGTTCTCCTTGCCGCGTGGGATCGGATCCCCGTTGTCGTCCTTCAGCTTCTTGGGAAGGAAGTTGCGTCCGGCGGCCGCGTCCACCGCGTGGGTGAGCTGGGGGTTCTGCACGTCCACGCCCGTGTCGATGACGGCCACGCGTACCCCCTTGCCCTTGGACTGGCTCCACAGTTCGTCCAGGAGGACGCGCTGCAGGGCCCAGGGGCGGCTCGCGTACATCTTGTTCGGGAAGGTGCACTGGTCGGTGGAGGAGTCCGCGGTCGCGGCGGGCCCGAGGGCGGCCGCGGCGGTGCAGGCGATCAGCGTCGCGGCGGCGAGGGCCGCGGCACGCGGATACTTCGCGGTGGGCGCGTACGGCATGGACCGACCCCTGTCCCTAGGAGCCCTGCGGCTGACGGGCGGCCGACGTCGACAGACGGGGGCCGGTGGACAGGAACGAGGACCACGCGACGGGGATCGGCGCCGGATCCACACCGGAGTAACCCAGGCTGATCTGGGCCAGTTCGGCCTCCTGCTCCAACTGCTTGCGGTCCTTTGCCGTGGTACCGATGCCCGCGTCGTCCGTGGCGCTGTCGTCGTTGGACTGCATCGCGTAGCGCAGGCCGGTGTCGGTCACCAGGAAGACACCGCCCGCCTTGGTCTCCTCGCCCTGGAACTGGCGGTACAGCTGACCGGAGCCGGGGGTGACGTACGCGCTGGTGGAGCCGGTCGGGAGGGGGGCCGGGAAGTCGGTGCCCGCCCAGGTGCTGAGCGTCGTCGTGCCCTTGTCCTTGTCGACGCCCCGCAGGACGTTGCAGACGGTGTTGCGGCTGCCCTGGCCGGTGCCCGCCTCGTTGACGGTCGACGGGGACTCGGCCGGCCAGTCGTAGTCGGCGGCGAACTCCCCCGAGTCCGGGGTGAAGTCGGAGATCCGGACGTCCAGCGCGTCGGTCTGGTTGAGGCTTCCCAGGTCAGGGCTGCTGAGCAGCAGCTTCTCGGTGAAGTCCGAGACGGGCACCACCTTGCCCGGTTCGACGACGTAGTACTGGTCCCGGTCGCCGTTCGGAGCCTTGAGCAGCATGCCGACCTTGTCCGCGGCGGCGGGCAGACCGCCCCCGACGCCGGCGCCGGTGCCGACGTGCCCCTCGACCTTCGGGAAGATGATCGGGTCACCCTGGTGCAGGGTCTCCAGCCACTCCTGGGACACCCGTTGGGGTTCCCGGCCGGAGCCGACGAGGGTGCGCAGCAGGAACTCGTCGTTGCTGTCCACCTTGTACGACGTACCGTGCGCGTCCACGACGTAGCGGGTCTTGTCCGGTGCGACGACGTACAGCAGATCGCCGCCGTGCAGCTTCTGCCGGCCGCCCTCGGTCCTGTCCTTGTCGCGGGAGGCGAGGACGAAGGCGGCCTTCTGGATGGACCCGCCGCCCGCGCTCGGGCGTTCGCAGACGGCCCAGCGCTTCGTGGAGCCCGCCTCCGAGGCCGCGGGCAGGCGGTCGGGCGCGTAGGGGATGCCGATCGTGACACCGCGCGGGATGGTGCCCTTGTCGAGGATCGACTCGTCGACGGTGACGACCTCGCCCTTGCCCGTCTTGAGGAGGAGCTTCGCGGACGCCATGTTGAGGACCGGGTGCAGCTGCACCTTGCCGTCCGTCCTGAGCACCACGTAGCGGGTGGTGGAGTCGCTGGCGATGATCACCTTCTCGCCGACGGTGTCCCAGCCCTGCGGGGCCGTCGGTTTGAACATCCCCCACGCCCCGAACGCGGCCAGGATGACGACCCCGACGATGGTGCCCGGCAGCACGGCGCGCAACGGGCGCGGTGCCCCTTCGTCCGAGCCGTCCGGAGACGACTGGACGAAGGACGCGAGCATGCGGCGCTTCGCGAAGGTGTAGGCGTTGAGCTGGTCCCGCCGAGATGCCATGTGTGCCTGTGTCTCCCCGTGTCTCGCCCTGCCCGCGCTCGGGGGTCCCGTCCCCCGCCCTCCGTTGTCGGACCGGCCCCCTACTATGCCTGGTAAGGGAGCGGTCCGGTGGTGCGGGTAGGGTATCGGCGCCTCAAGGGCCCTGTGTGGTGGCCTTGTTCCAGTGAGTTGTGAGGAAATCGGGGGGATGACGTGATGGCTTCCGGAGCGCGGTTCCGGTCGCGTGACCGGTCGCGGGAGCAGGACTCGTCCGCGTCCCGGCCGCAGCCGCCCGGGACACCCGACCGGTCAGGGCAACCCGGCCCGCGTACAGGCGCGTTGCACCTCAAGGTGCGCGCCGGACAGTCCGGATCGTTCCGGTTGCAACGAGTCGTCCTGCTGGAGATCGCCGCCGCCGCGCTGCTCGTCGGATGGGTCGTCTCCCCCTTCGCCCTGGTCCCGGCGGCCGTGCTCGCGGTCGTGCTGGTCCTGCTCGCCCTCGTCCGCCGCCGAGGCCGCTCGCTGCCCGAATGGCTCGCCACGGCAAGGGCGTTGGGCGTCCGGCGGCGTCGCGCCGCCGGTACGCCGATACGGCCGGGTACGGAGCCAGGCCTCGCCCCGGCCGTGGAGTGCGACCCCAGCCTGCGCACCTCCGTGTACAGCGCCCGCGACCGGCGCCCCGTCGGTGTCATCGGGGACGGCACGTTCCTGACGGCCGTCCTCCAGGTGGAGTCCGACGCGACCGCGCTGCGCGCCGAGCGGAGCCACCAGCCGCTGCCCCTGGGACTGGTGCGGGACGCGCTGGAGGTGGACGGCATCCGCCTGGAGTCGGCGCAGATCGTGCTGCACACGCAGCCGGCGCCCGCCCTGCACCTGCCCCGGCAGTCCGTGGCCGTCAGCAACTACGCGCCGTTGCAGGAGCAGACCGGGGCGCCCGCCGTGCGCATCACCTGGATCGCGCTGAAGCTCGACCCGGAGCTGTGCCCGGAGGCGGTGGCCGCGCGCGGAGGCGGACTCGTCGGCGCGCAGAAGTGCGTCGTCCGCGCCGCGGACCACCTCGCGAGCCGGCTCACGGGAGCGGGATTCCGTACGACGCTTTTGAACGAGGAGGAGCTGATCGCGGCGGTGGCGACCTCGGCGTGCGCGAACCCCCTGGTGACGGCGGAGGCGGGACGCATGGACCTGCCGGCGCGGCGGACGGAGGAGTCCAGCCGCAGTTGGCGCTGCGACAACCGCAGACACACGACGTACTGGGTGCGGCGCTGGCCCCAGTTGGGCGGATCCGGCGGTCCGTCGCTGCCCCAACTCGTCGCGCTGCTCACGGCCGTGCCCGCGCTGGCGACCACCTTCAGTCTCACCCTGCGGCGCGGGGAGCGTCAGGACGTGTCGCTGTGCGGACACCTGCGGGTGACCGGGCGCGGCGACGACGAACTGGTCGCCGCGCGCCGCTCGCTGGAGGACGCCGCGCGACGGGCCGGCACGGGACTGACCCGGCTCGACCGCGAACAGCTTCCGGGTGTGCTCGCCACGCTGCCGCTCGGGGGTGTTCGCTGATGTCCATGACCTCATCGGGAACGACCGCGTCGGGGCCGTACGGGACTTCGGGGACTCCCGGGCCCGGTCCGTCGAGTGCTCCCGACGCGCCGGGGGCCTCGGCCGCGGAGCGTCCGCGCGGCCTGCTGCGCAGCGGTTTCGGTCTCATCGGGCCACGGCACGGGCGGCACGTGCTGTCCGTGGATCAGGTGGACTCGCTTGCGTTGCCCATCGGGGACGACGGGGTCGTCATCGGGGTGGACGCCGGGGGGCAGCCCGCCGTGCTCGGGCTCAACCGGCCGACGCCGTACGACGTCGTCCTGATCGGCGGACTGTGGACCGCGCAGGTGCTCGCGCTGCGGGCGGCGGCCACCGGGGCGCGCGTCGCCGTCGAGACGGGGCGTGCGCAGGCCTGGATGCAGATGGTGCACGCCATGGGCGGCGGGCAGAACGGCATGAGTGTGCACGACGTGGGGCGGGTTCCACCGCAGGGCGCCTCGGCGGGCAACCCGGTGCTGGTGGTGCGCGACTGCGGAATGCGGCCGCCGCGCGGGCGGGTGGTGGCCGGTCCCTGGCAGTCGATTCTGACGCTGTTGCCGTATCTCAGCCCGGTGGCCCCGCGGCTGCTGCGACAGGCGCGGCTCGTCGGCGTCCAGCGGGTCTCGCCGGACGAGGCCGCGGAGATCGGGCGGGCGCTGGCGCTTCCCCGGGGCGACGTGGACTCGCTGCCGACGCTCACCGACGGCGTCACGCTGTGGTGCGCCGACCGCGACCGGCAGTACGTGATGACGCAGCCCACGGACGCCGAGACCGGATTGTTCGGTACGCCGCGAAGAATGGACTGAGCGGGCGCGACCCCAGCGGCGGTCTGGCTCAATCCCGGCCTGTTCTGCGGCACTTCCGGTCAGGAGCCGGGCGTTTCAGGCCGATTACCCCCTCTCGCAACCGACTTGTTCACCAGGATTGCCCGATTTGTTTCGTCCTATGACGCGTGCGTAAGCCGCTTCTGGGCAGGGTGTGACCAAGTGGGCCCGTGCGGAGGGGTGGACGGGCCTGCCGTCGTGGCGCCCGTGGTGATTAGGCTGGGACCGGACGCGACACCCCGCCGTCGACCGACCCGTCGGCAGACCGCCCGCGTCCCGCGGGGCCGGTCGGGCGCGTCGGACGGCGTCGGACGGCGTCCGGCCAAGAGATTCAGATGAAGAGAACGGTCGCCCCGGCTCGGTATCGAGGGTGCTTGACCACACCAGGAGGAACTGTGAACAGCGATCGGGACGGGATCCGCGGGGGCTGGGCCACACCCGGCGATGACCAGTCCGACGCGGAGTCCGCCGTCGAGGCGACGGGCGAGTTCACCATCGACTACGCGCCGCCCGCCTGGTACACGCAGAACGCGTCGGCCGGTTCGGCACAGGCGTCGCAGGCTCCGGTTCCCGGGGTGCCGGCCGCTCCGGCTCCACCGGGCCCTCAGGGGCCGCCGCTGCCGCCGGGACCGCCGGTGGCCCAGGTTCCCCCGGTGCCGCCCGCGCCGATGCCGCAGGCCGCCTGGTCGCCGCCGGTCGTACCGGCCGGCCAGGGGGGTGCCGCGGCCGGTGACATCGAGAGCGGCGCGACCATGCGTATCTCCGCCGCCGCGCTCAAGCGCGAGTTCGCGGAGCGTTCCGCGGGAGAGCACGTCACCGAGGCCGGCGGTCCGGTCGCGGACGGGGCGAGCGGTGACGTCGCGGCCGTCCCCGAGGAGGAGCCGGCCGGTGCCGGGCCGGACGGCGGTGCCGCGGCCGGCGGTGACTTCGAGTTGAGCGCTCCGGCGCCGCAGGGCGCTGTGCCGGGTGCGGAGCCGGGGTCGGAGGCAGAGTCGGCCGAGGCTTCCGGCGCGTCCGCGGTGGGCGAGGACGCTCCCTCGCGACCGGAGAGCACGGACGCCGACGTGAGCGGGCAGGACAGCACCGGGAGCGGCGGCTCCACGAGCGCCGGCACCGGTGCCGGTCCCGATGCCGTGGAGCCCGTCGGGGCGCAGGGGCAGGAGCCCGCGGACGCCCAGGCCGACGTGACGGACCGAGCCGCCGACACGGACGGCCCGGACGCGGACGGCACCACGAACACCGCCACCGACGTCGGCGATGACGGTGGCGACGACGATGCGGAGGCCGGGCGGCTCGATGCCGTCGCCTCCCCGGAAGTGCCGTCGCAGCACGCCGGAGACCAGGACACCGGACCGCGGGACGGCATGGTCGAGGGTGCCGACCCGTCGGACACCCCGCACGGGAGCCCGGCACCGGACGCCGGAGTGGACGTACCCGTGGACGCGCCCGAAGCGGCGCCCGCCTGGACTCCCCCGCCGCTGGCGCAGGGCGCGCTGCCGCCGCTGCCGCCCGCCTATCAGCCCGCCGCCCCGGCGCCGGCCGCGCAGTGGCCCTCGCCCGGGCCGGTGGCACCACCCGCGCCCGAGATCCCGCAGCAGCCGCAGCCGTCGGCCGCGCAGGGGCCCACGCAGCCTCCTGTACCGCCCCACCCCGCCGTCACCGGGGCGCAGCCGCCCGCGCCGCCCCGTCAGCCCGAGTTCCAGCCCCAGCACGCCCAGGTCCAGCCGCACCAGCCGCCGGCCCAGCCGCAACCGCCGTTCCAGCCGCCGACCGCGCAGCCCGCGCCCCCGGCGCGGGACCCGCAGGCCGCACCGCCCGCGCCGGGCCCGGTACCGACGACGCCCGCCCCGGCCCCGCAGCGGGACGGCTACGGCTTCCCGCAGCAGGGACCCCCGTCCCGCCCGCGCCCGCACCGCAGGCGGCGTACGGCTTCCCCAGCCGGGCGCCCCGGTCCCCGGCCGCCCGCCCCACAGGACGGCTACGGCTTCCCTCAGCCCGGCGTTCCGGCTCCCCCGCGCCCAACCCCCCGGCCCCACCCACGGGTTATGGCTTCCCGCAGCAGGGCCCGCCGGTCCCGCCCGCGCCGCAGGACGGCTACGGCTTCCCGCAACCCGGAGTTCCGGCTCCCGCCGTACCCAACCCCCCGGCCCCACCGACCGGTTACGGATTCCCGCAGCAGGGTGCCCCGGCTCCCCAGCCGCCCGTACCCGGGGCGGCTTACTCGGATGCCCCCGCGCCGCAGGCCCTGGGCCCGCAGTAAGCCTACGGCTTCCCCCCGCACGCCCAGCCGCCCGCGCAGCCACAGCCGCACATCCCCGCGCAGTACCAGCCGCACCCGGGCCTGCCGCCCGAGGCCCCGCACCCCTCCGAGCACGAGCAGCCGCCTCAGCAGCCGCACCCGCAGCAGCCTCCCCAGCAGAGCCCCGTGGATCCCCGCAGCGGGACCGCCTGGCCGCAGCCCGTCCGGCACGACCAGCGGCAGCCCACCAACCCCTCCGCCGCGCCTCTCGGGTACACCGCCGCGGTGGAGCTGTCCTCCGACCGTCTGCTCAACAACAAGAAGCAGAAGGCCAAGAGCGGGCGCCCCGGCGGCAGTTCCTCCCGGTTCAAGCTGGGCGGCAAGAAGGAGGAGGCCGAGCGGCAGCGGAAGCTGGAGCTGATCCGGACGCCGGTGCTGTCGTGCTACCGGATCGCGGTCATCAGCCTCAAGGGCGGTGTCGGTAAGACGACCACCACCACCGCCCTCGGCTCCACGCTCGCCACCGAGCGGCAGGACAAGATCCTCGCGATCGACGCCAACCCGGACGCGGGAACGCTCGGGCGGCGGGTACGGCGGGAGACCGGGGCCACCATCCGCGACCTCGTGCAGGCGATCCCGTACCTCAACTCGTACATGGACATCCGGCGGTTCACCTCCCAGGCCTCGTCCGGGCTCGAGATCATCGCCAACGACGTCGACCCGGCCGTCTCCACGGCCTTCAACGACGAGGACTACCGGCGCGCGATAGATGTGCTGGGCAAGCAGTATCCGATCATCCTGACCGACTCCGGCACGGGTCTGCTCTACAGCGCCATGCGCGGGGTGCTCGACCTCGCCGACCAGCTCATCATCATCTCCACGCCGTCGGTCGACGGTGCGAGCAGCGCGAGCACGACGCTGGACTGGCTGTCGGCGCACGGGTACGCGGATCTGGTCTCGCGCTCCCTCACCGTCATCTCCGGGGTGCGCGAGACCGGCAAGATGATCAAGGTGGAGGACATTGTCAGCCACTTCGAGACGCGTTGCCGCGGTGTCGTGGTGGTGCCGTTCGACGAGCATCTGGCCGCGGGCGCCGAGGTCGACCTCGACATGATGCGGCCCAAGGTGCGGGAGGCGTACTTCAACCTCTCCGCGATGGTCGCCGAGGACATCGTGCGTCACCAGCAGTCGCACGGCCTGTGGACGAACGACGGCAACCCGCCACCGGTGGCCGCCCCGCCGATGCCGCGGCAGGCGCAGTACTCGTACCCGCTGGACGTACCCGTACCGGGTGGTCAGGGCGCCCCCGGCCAGCCGGTTCCCGGCCCGCCGCCGTCCGGACAGCCGGTTCCCGGCGGGCCCCACCCGTACCAGCAGGGCGGCCCCTACCCGCAGCAGCCCGGCCCGCCCCTCCCTCCGCCGCAGCCGGGACAGGCGTACCCGCCGCCCCCGCCCCCGCAGCCGCAGCCGCAGCCGGGTCAGTCCGACGCGGGCCGTCCCTTCGAGGACGGTCAGGCCTATCCGCCCCACCAGGGCCACACGCCGCCCCCGCCGCCTCCCGCGTCCCCTCAGCAGTAGTCGGGGACCATCACCCGAACGGCCCCTTCCGAGGGGCCGGTTCCCGCCAGGGCCCGCACCGTCCGTCCACGGTGCGGGCCTTCGCGTGTCCAGGGGCGAAAGGAAGCGTCACCCCCTGGCCAGGGGGGCTTCACCGGTCTGGACCAATGAGCGAATATTCCGCACCAACTCGTTATTTCCGCAGGCCACATGGGGTCCACCTGCCGTTGACTCGCGGAGACCGCCGCTGATAGACACACACATCAACCCCGCCGGCGCCCCCGTTCACCTCTGATCCATTAGTTCAACCAGCCATCCCCGTGCGAGCGATGACGCGAGGTCACCGACCCATGAACAGACAGGATCAGCTCACCGGAGGACGCCCGCGTCTCAGGCTCCTCGCCGCCGCGGGCGCCGCCGCGCTCACTCTCACCGCCGGTTTCGCGACCCCGCTCGATCCGGCCCCGCAGCAGGCCCGGGCCGCGGAGGGCAAGAACGTCCTCACCGTCGCGGTCGCGCAGAGCGTCGACTCGCTCAGCCCCTTCCTGGCGTCGCGCCTGGTCAGCACGAGCATCCACCGGCTCATGTACGAGTACCTGACCAACTACGACCCGGCGGACAACCACGCGATCCCGGGCCTCGCCACCAAGTGGGCGCCGTCCGCCGACAAGCTCACCTGGACCTACACGATCCGCTCGAACTCCAAGTGGTCGGACGGCAAGCAGGCCACCGCCGAGGACGCGGCGTGGACCTTCACGAAGATGATGACGGACCCGAACGCGGCCACCGCGAACGGCAGCTTCGTCGGCAACTTCAAGAAGGTAACCGCCCCGAGCCCCACCAAGCTGGTCATCGAGCTGAAGAAGCCGCAGGCCACCATGGCCGCCCTCGACGTCCCGATCGTGCCCCGGCACATCTGGGAGAAGGTCGGGGACTTCTCCAAGTTCAACAACGACAAGAGCTTCCCGATCGTCGGCAACGGGCCGTTCATCCTGACGGACTACAAGCCCGACAGCTATGTACGGCTGAAGCCGAACAAGACCTTCTGGCGGGGCGCACCCAAGTTCGACGAGCTGGTGTTCAAGTACTACAAGGACGGTGACGCGGCCGTCGCGGCCCTGCAGAAGGGCGAGGTGTCGTTCGTCTCGAATCTGACGCCCGCCCAGTCCGCCGCGCTCAAGAGCCAGCCGAACATCAAGGTCAACGACGCCCCCGGCCGCCGTTTCTACGCCCTCGCCACCAATCCCGGCGCCCAGGCCGCGAACGGGGACCGCTTCGGTGACGGAGCCGGGTCCCTGCTCGACCAGAAGGTGCGCCAGGCGCTGTTCATGGCGATCGACCGGAGCACCCTCGTCGACAAGGTCTTCCAGGGCCACGCCGTCGAGGGCGAGGGATACATCCCGCCGCGGTTCTCCACGTACTCCTGGAAGCCGACGGCCGGTCAGAACCTCGGCTACGACCCGGCGAAGGCGGCCCAGCTCCTCGACCAGGCGGGATACAAGAAGAACGGCGACGGCAAGCGCGTCGAGAAGAACGGCAAGCCGATCAACTACCGGCTGCTGTGCCACGCCACCGACCCGAACGACAAGGCGGTCGGGCAGTACCTGAAGGAGTGGTTCGGCAAGCTGGGCATCGGCGTCACCCTCAACTGCCTGGACAACGTGACGGACCCGTGGCTCGCGGGCAAGTACGACCTGGCCTTCGACGGCTGGTCCGTCAACCCCGACCCCGACTTCGTGCTGTCGATCCACACCTGCGCGGCGCTGCCCGCCACGCCCAAGGACACGGGCGCGACGGACAACTTCATCTGCGACAAGAAGTACGACGAGCTGTACGGCCGGCAACTCGCCGAGTACGACACCGCCAAGCGGGCGGAGATCGTCAAGCAGATGGAGTCGCGGCTGTACGACACCGGGTACATGAACGTCATGGCGTACCCGAACGCGGTGGAGGCCTACCGCACCGACCAGATCAAGTCGATCGAGACGATGCCGAAGGCGGCCGGGAACATCTACGGCCAGGACGGCTACTGGAGCTGGTGGTCGGCGGTTCCGGCCGGCTCCTCCGGTGCGTCCTCCGACGGTTCGGGCTCGACGGGCGTCATCATCGGCATCGTCGCGGGCGTGGTCGTCCTCGTGGGCGCCGGGGCGTTCTTCGCGATGCGTCGCCGTGCCACGGCCGAGGACCGCGAATAGCGCGCCCCACACCCCCCGGGGCACTCCATGGACGTACGAGCGAATGAGTAGTTCATGACCGCTGAGGCAACACCCTCGCTGGTCGAGGCGACCGACGGTCCGGCAGACGCCGGACCGTCGGTCCGCGGGCCACGGGCGCGCACCACGACCGCGTATCTGCGCTATGTGGCGGGCAAGTTGGGCGGCGCGGCCGTCTCACTGCTCGCCGTCCTCGTCACCAGTTTCTTCCTCTTCCGGCTCATCCCCGGCGACCCGGTCAAGTACATGACCGGCGGTCGGCAGGTGTCCGCCGAGCAACTGGCCCACTACCGGACGGAGTTCGGGCTCGACCTGCCGCTCTGGGAGCAGTTCACGGACTACTGCGGCAAGGCGCTCACCGGCGACCTGGGCACCTCCTACCAGTTCCGGGCCCCCGTCATCGACAAGATCACCGAAGCGCTGCCGAACACGCTGCTCCTGACCGTCACGGCGTTCGTCCTCTACACGGCGCTCGGCATCTTCCTCGGCACCCGCTCCGCCTGGCGCAACGGCGGGCTGAGCGACCGCCTCAACACCGGTCTGGCGCTGACCCTGTACTCGATCCCGTCCTTCTGGCTCGGGCTGCTGCTCATCATCGTCTTCTCGGTGGGTGTGGGCCCGGTCCCGGGCCTGTTCCCGACCGGCGGCATGGAGTCGGGGGGCAAGGAGGGCTTCGCGTACGTCCTCGACGTCGCCCACCATCTGGTCCTGCCGGTCGTGACGCTGGTCGCCGTCGAGTACGGGCAGACGCTGCTGGTCACCCGCTCGGCGCTGCTGGACGAGATGGGCAGCGACTACCTGACCACGGCACGGGCCAAGGGCCTGCGCGACGATCTCGTACGGCGCCGCCACGCCGTGCCCAACGCACTGCTGCCGACCGTCACGCTGATCTTCATCAACCTCGGCCGGACGGTCGCGGGCGTGATCCTCGTCGAGACCGTCTTCTCCTGGCCGGGCCTCGGCGGCCTGTTCTACCAGGCGCTGAGCGTGCCCGATCTGCCCCTGGTGCAGGGGCTGTTCTTCGTCTTCGCGGCGGCGGTGGTCGTGATGAACACGCTGGCCGACCTGATCTATCCGCTGCTGGACCCACGGGTGGGCCGATGACCACGACCGAGTCGGACGGGCCGATGACAACCGAATCCACGGCGGCCGAACAGGCCGTCACCGCGGACGCGAAGAGCTCCCGCACCCTCGCCAGGCAACGCCGCCGCAACTCCGCCGTCCGCTTCTGGCGGCAGTACCGCACCCACCGGGCGGGCGTCCTCGGGCTCGCCGCGCTCACGCTCTTCGCCCTCATCGCCCTGACGGCTCCGCTGACCGTCGGCTCCCACGTGCAGAGCGTGACCGACGCGCCGGGCCGGCCGATGGAGAGCCCCAGTGCCCGATTCCCGCTGGGCACCGACCAGTTCGGTCGCAATCTGCTCGGACTCGTGGTGTGGGGCGCCCGGGTCTCCCTGCTCGTCGGACTGCTCGCCGCCGTGCTCTCGGTCGCGATCGGCGCCCTCATCGGGATCACCGCGGGCCACTTCCGCGGCTGGTACGCGACCGTGCTGATGCGGATCACGGACTGGTTCCTGGTGATGCCGACGCTGGTCCTCGCGATCGCGCTGGCGACCGTGATGACCCGCTCGCTCGGCACGATCATCCTGGCGATCGGCGTCACCACCTGGCCGACGACGGCCCGGCTGGTCCGCGCGCAGACCCTCGCCGTCGAGTCGCGGCCCTACATCGAACGGGCCAAGGCGCTCGGTGGCGGGCACTGGCACATCATGTCGCGGCACGTGCTGCCCAATGTGATGCCACTGGTACTGGCTCAGACGACCCTGATCATCTCCTCGGCGATCCTGGCCGAGGCGACGCTCGCGTTCCTCGGCCTGGGCGATCCCACGATCGTGTCCTGGGGCGGCCTGCTCCAGGACGCGCGGGAGGCGGGCGCGGTCAGCGCCGGGAAGTGGTGGTACCTGGTTCCGCCGGGGATCGCGATCGCGGTGGTCGCGCTCGCGTTCACCCTGTGCGGGCGTGCGGTCGAGTCGGTTCTCAACCCGAAGCTGGGGGTGACCCGTTGAGCACTCCGGTGGACACTCCCGCAAGGCAGCCCCTGCTGGCGGTCAGGAACCTCGAAGTGACGTACGCGGGCGGGGCGGCCGCCGTACGCGGCGTGGACCTCTCGCTCGACGCGGGACAGAAGCTCGGTATCGCGGGCGAGTCCGGCTGCGGCAAGTCCACGCTGGCCCTCGCGCTGCTGCGGCTGCTGCCCCCGGGCACCCGCACGAGCGGGGAGATCCTGCTCGACGGCGAGGACGTGCTGACGATGAAGTGGGGCCGGGTGCGGGCGGTCCGCTGGGCGGGCGCCTCGATCGTCTTCCAGGGAGCGATGCACTCCCTGAACGCCGTGCACCGCATCGGCGACCAGATCGCCGAGCCGATCCTGCTGCACAAGAAGGCGACCCCGGCGGCCGCCCGGAGGAAGACCGGCGAACTGCTGGAACAGGTGGGTCTGCCCGCCGCCCGCGCGGACGCCTACCCGCACGAGCTCTCCGGCGGGCAGCGCCAGCGCGTCATGATCGCCATGGCGCTGGCCTGCGACCCCCGGCTCGTCATCGCCGACGAACCGACCACGGCGCTCGACGTGATGATCCAGGCGCAGATCCTCCGCCTGATCGAACAGCTCGTGAGCGAGCAGGAGTTGGGCCTCCTCATGATCAGTCACGACCTCGCGGTCCTGGCCGACACCTGCGACCGGCTCGCGGTGATGTACGCGGGCCGCGTCGTCGAGGAGGGTCCCGCCCGGCAGGTGTACGACAACGCCCGGCACCCCTACGGCCAGGCCCTGTCCGCGGCCTTTCCGCGCATCGGGGACAGCGCCTCGCGGTTCGCGCCGCGCGGCCTGCCCGGCGATCCCCCGGACCCCTCCGCGCTCCCCTCCGGCTGTACGTTCCACCCCCGGTGCCCGGTGGCGCTGGACTCGTGCGCCGACCAGGACCAGGGACTGCGGGACGCGGGCGCGGGACGGTGGGCGGCCTGTGTGCACGTGGACACGACCGCCGGAGCGGCAGAACCAGTCAGGAGCACGCCATGACGAACCCGCCCGCGCCGTCGTCCCCCGTACCGGCGGCGACACCGGCGCCCGCGCTCGCACCGCCGCTGCTCAGCGCCGAGGGACTGCACGTCGCCTTCCCCGGACGGCGCGGCGCCGCCCGCGCCCGTGCCGTCGACGGGGTCGACCTCGACATCCGCCGCGGCGAGATCGTCGCGCTGGTCGGCGAGTCCGGCTGCGGCAAGACGACGCTCGCCCGTTCCCTGCTCGGTCTCGTCCCGCCCACCGGCGGTCGTGTCACCTTCGACGGCGGACCGCTCGACTACTCCTCCCGCGCCCTGAAGGCCTACCGCAAGCGGGTCCAACTGGTCCTCCAGGATCCGAGCGGCTCGCTCAACCCCCGGCACACGGTGTACGACGCGGTGGCCGAGGGGCTGCGCATCCACGGATACGGGGGCGACGAACGGGCGGCCGTCGCGGAGGCCCTCTCCCGGGCCGGCCTGCGTCCACCGGAGCGCTTCTTCCTGCGTTACCCGCACGAACTGTCCGGGGGCCAGCGTCAGCGCGTCGTCATCGCGGGCGCGCTCGTCCTGGAACCCGAACTCATCGTCGCCGACGAGCCGGTGGCCTCCCTCGACGCGTCGGTACGGGGCGAGATCCTCGCCCTGCTCCTGCGGCTGCGCGCCGAACTCGGCCTGTCCGCCCTGGTGGTCACCCACGACCTGGGCCTGGCGTGGAACATCGCCGACCGGGTCGCGGTGATGTACCTGGGCCGGATCGTGGAGACGGGCGAGGTCGCCGAGGTCCTGACGGCGCCCCGACACCCGTACACCCAGGCCCTGTTGTCCGTTCTCCCGGAGGCACCGGGCGCTCCGGTCGTGCTCACCGGTGAGCCCCCGGACCCGTCCCGCATCCCCTCGGGCTGCCGCTTCCACGCGCGCTGCCAGATCCTGGCGGGCGGAGAGGCCGAACGCGCGGGCGTCGCGGACGCGTGCCGCGGGCAGGACCTGCCGGTACTGGGCGGCGGCGGAGAGGCGCAGGTGGCGTGCCACTGGGCGGCGACGGTCGGGACGTGAGGTGCGGGGCGACACGTGAGGTGCGCGGCGGTACGTGAGGTGCGGGCCGGTACGTGAAGCGGGGTGACCGTGGACGGTGGCTCGGGTGGGCGCCTGCCAGGCCGAACGGGAATGGCCGGTTCCGGTGCCGAGGCGGGCGCTGGATCCGGTTCCGGTGAAACCGGTATGGACCGCCCTGCCTCACGGGGCGCCGGCGTCCGGGGAAACAGGGGTGGCCGGTGCCCGGTGAGGGGCGCCGGCCACGCGGCTGTGTGAGGGACGGCTACAGGGCCCCGTACGCCTCGATCAGTTCAAGGGACCGCTTCACGTCGTCGGCGATGGCCTCGAGCAGTGCCTCGATGGAGTCGAACCGGGCCTGGCCGCGGACGAAGGCGAGGAAGTCGACGGCGACATGCAGGCCGTACAGGTCGAGGCCGACGCGGTCGATGGCGTAGGCCTCCACCGTGCGCTCGGTCCCGTCGAACTGCGGGTTCGTGCCGACGGAGATCGCCGCGGGCATCGCTTCGTCCCCGACGTGCAGCCAGCCGGCGTAGACGCCGTCGGCGGGGATGGCGGTGTGCGGGAGGGTCTCGACGTTGGCCGTCGGGAAGCCGAGCTCGCGGCCGCGCTGGGCGCCACGCACGACGATGCCCTCGACGCGGTGCGGACGGCCCAGGATCTCGCGCGCCCCCTCCACATCGCCCTCGGCGACCAGCCGCCGCGTCATGGTCGAGGAGAAGGGCTCACCGCCGCCGGCCGCACCGCTCACGTAGAGCTCCACCACCTCGACCTCGAAGTCGTACGTCTGGCCCTGCTCGCGCAGGAAGTCGACGTTGCCGGCGGCCTTGTGGCCGAAGCGGAAGTTCGGGCCCTCCACGACGGCCTTGGCATGCAACTTGTCGACCAGCACCTTCGCCACGAAGTCGGCGGGCGACAGCTTCGAGAACTCGGTCGTGAAGGGGAGGATCAGCAGCGCGTCGACGCCCAGTTCTGCCATCAGCTCGGCGCGGCGGTGGTGCGGGGCGAGCAGCGGCGGGTGGCTGCCCGGCCGGACGACCTCGCTCGGGTGGGGGTCGAAAGTGACCACGACGGAGGGAACACCCAGCTCCCGGGCCCGGTCCACCGCATGGCTGATGATCAACTGGTGTCCGCGGTGCACCCCGTCATAGGAACCGATGGTGACGACGCTGCGCCCCCAGTCCTGGGGGATGTCCTCCAAGCCACGCCAGCGCTGCACTGTGACCGCTCCTTGTCGAACCCGTGTCCGTGATTGCCTCATTCGCAGCTCTAAGGGTGCCATGCCGCGTGCTCCCGGTTCGCATCGGCATCGAGCTGTGACGCGGAGCACGAGAACCTGACCAAGGCCTGACTCAAGCGGGGACCCGCACGCCGGCCAGATTCTCGATCATGCGGCGGGTGCTCGGGCCGACCACCCCGGCCCACTCCTCGGGGGCGCCGGCCAGCCAGCCGGCCACCACCGCGGCGAATCCCGGCGCCTGGCGGGCCAGCTCGACGAGGCCGCGGTCGAAGCAGGTGGCCCCGGCGGGGGTGCGCACCAGTAGCCGGCCCGTGCGGTGCACCAGCTCCCGGGTGGGTTCCTCGCCCCGGCGGGCCATGCCCTCCGCGGCGGCCCGCAGCAGGGTGCCGAGGACGGCCGGGTCGCGCTCGTGTGCGAGCAGCAGATCCAGCAGCTCACGCCGCAGCTCCTGGGAGGTACGGCTGCCCGGCGCGGCCAGCACCGTCGCGAGGGCCGACCGCACCGGGGCCGGGCAGCCGACCAGCAGCCCCGTGACCAGCGGGAAGAGCGCCGTGCGCGCGACGGACCCGTGGGCGAGACGACGGTCGACATAGGCGGCCATGTGCGTGGCGGCCTCCGGGCGCAGCTCCACCATCTCCCGTACGAGCGCGGCGACCCGGTGGGCGAGCGCGGGCGTGGTGACGTCGGCGAGCGTGCGCAGCGCCTCGGCCGGATCCGCGCCGGGCTGCCGCAGCCGGGCCCGGAACGCGGCGATCACCTGGTCGGGGTGCGTCGCGAGGGCGGGGACCAGGGCGCGGGCGGGCAGCTGCGCGTCGCCCGCCGCGAACCGCTCCAGCGCCTGCGGCAGATACGCGGCCCGGCTCCGCGGATCCCGTACGAGCAGGCCGAGCGCTCCGCCGTGCAGTGTGCAGTCGGCGGGGCGGGCCAGCAGGGCGAGCGCCGCGTAGCGCAGCAGGGCGCGGTCGGCCTCGGTGCGTACGTGCGGCGCGGCGCGCAGTCCGTACGCCACCGCTGCCACCCGCCGGGCCGGCCGTGTGTCGTGCGCCCACCGGTCGACGGCGCGGCAGACCGCCGACGGCTCCTCCTCGGCGAGCGCGGCGAGCAGCTCGTCGGCCCGGCGGTGCGCGCTGTCCACCAGGGCCTCCGCCAGGTCGTCCAGGGCACGCCGCCGGTGAGCGTAGAGCAGCGCCTGGGCCGCGGTGGCCACGGTGGCGTGGGGCGTCGCGGGCAGGGGGCGGTCGTCGTCGAACCAGGTGATGAGGTGAGGTGCCACGCCGGTGGGGTCGGCGGCGAGGAGCCGGGCCACGGCGTCCAGATAGCGGGGGGTACGGGTGTCTTCCGGCGTACGGGGGGCTTCCGGAGGGACGGTGCTTTCCGGCGTGCGGGTGCCTACGGGCCTCTGGTGGGCAGCGGGGGGCCGGTCGGCCGGGGCCTCGTCGAGAAGGCGGGCGCCGTCCGTGGCCGCGCGCTCCCGTGCTCCACCGGCGGACGCCGCACCCTCCGGTGCCGCACCCGCGGTGGCGTCGGCGTACCGCGCCGTGTCGACCGAGGGGGCGGCGTCGAGGGCCGCGCCGCCCCGCGCCATCCCGACGACGGCCGTGTCGCCCGGCACCATGCCCACGGCGGCCGCGCCCCGCGGCACCGTGCCTCCGGGGGCCGGGTCCGCCGGCACCATGTCCACGGGGGCCACCTCGGCCACAGCCGTGCCGAGCTGCACCATGTCGGCCGGGGACATATGGATCGGACCCATGTCGACCCGACCCATGTCGACCGAGGCGCCGTCGTGCGCGGTCGTGTCGTCCGGGCCCGCCTGACGCGGCGCCTCGTCCGCGACGACCAGGCTCCTGAGCAGGTCGAGCCGCTCCGTCCGCGGCAGCGGCAGCGCCTCCCAGAAGGACGGCCCGAACTCCGCCGGAACACCCCGGCCCGCCGCCCGCCATCGCACGATCCGCTCGGCGAGCAGCTCCAGGACCCCCGTGTACGGGGTCGCGTCGGGCAGCCGCAGCACGACGTCACCGAAGAGTCGCGTGGCCCACCAGACGGGGTCCTCCGGCGGCGCGGGCGCGTCCGGCAGGAGGGCATCCAGGGCGTGGACCAGTTCTTCGAGTCGAGGGGTCAGCGCCGCCGCGTCCTGTTGACGGGCCAGGAGGAGCAGGGCCTCGACGACCGGCCCGATGCGGTGCCGGGGGACGGGAATGAGGCGCGGGCCGGTGCGGACGGCGGGACGGGAGCCACGCGACCGCCGGCGGCGCGGCGCGCCTGTCCGGGTCTCCGGCCCCGGCGCGGCCCCCGGTCCCGCCTCGGCCGACGGCGGTGTCCGCTGGGCGGGTACCCGCTCGGCTTCCGTCCCGGACGGGGGCGGCACCCGGGCCCCGGCGGCCGGGGCCGTGTCACGGCTCCGGTGGACCAGGGCGTGCAGGGCCGCGTCCAGGTCCAGATGGGTGCCCTGGATCCAGTCGGCGAGTTCTTCGTGGGCGAAGCGGTAGCCGTTGCCCGCGGGGACCAGGAGGCGCTCGGTGAGGACGGCGGAGGCCCAGCCGGTGGTCCGGCCGGAACGGCGCCCCGGAGCGGGCCCCCAAGGGAAGACGGCTTCGAAGGACTCGCGGTCCAACTGGCCCTGCCCCGGCCCGAGACAGCGCCGCGCGGCCTCGTGCATCCGGCCGGAGACCTGCGCGGCGAGACGGCGTACGGCGCTGCCGCGCACCCCGTTCGCCGCCGCGAGCCGAACCGCGACGCGCAGGCACATCAGATCCAGATGGGCACCGAGGACGTCGTGCCGGTCGAGCCGCCCGGCGGGGGCGTCCGGCAGCACGGCGCGCACCTCGGCCAGCAGGCGAAGGGTCAGCGGGTGCCGTGCGTCGGCGGCCCCCAGCATGCCCTCGGGGATACCGGCCCGCGCCCGGATCCGCCGCGCCTCCTCCTCCGTGAGATCACCCAGCCGGACGCACGGCGGCAGCGGCGGCTCGGGCCCGGCGGCCCGGTGCAGGAGCTCCGCCGGGAAGTGCGCCCCCGCCTGCTCCCAGTACTCCGGCCGGCAGGCGACGACGAGCCGCGCCCCGGTCTCCCCCAGCCACTCGGCCGTACCCGCCGTCCAGTCGGGCAGCCGGTGGGCGAGGGCTGACGGCATCTCCTCGGGGCCGTCGAGGAGAAGCAGCAGCGGACGTCCGGCGTCCCGGGACAGCGAGGCGAGGCGCTCCGGGCCGATGTCGCCCAGCTCACCGCCGTACTCGCCGGGGGGCAGCACCTCCGAGTCCCCGGGCGTCCCCTCCCGCGAGGCCGCCACGATCCGTCCGGCCCGCTCCAGTGCCCGTGCCGCCGCGTCGGCGACGGAGGTGTCCGTGGCGAGCAGGTCGGCTCCCCGCAACCAGAGCGTGGGGGCCGGTTCGGCGCCGCCGGTGCGGCGGGCGGCGAGGGCCGCCAGCTCCGTCGTACGGCCGCTGCCGGGTGGGCCGACCAGCCCGAGAACGGCGGCCGGGCCGCTCACGAAGTTGTCGAACTCCCCGACGACGGCGGTCCGTTCGACGATGGTGGACGATTCCTCACCGGTACCGGACGGCCCCGCATCCGGTCCGTCGGAGCCGACCGAGGTCGCCGTGAGCTCCAGCACCCCGGCCGGATTGAGATCGGCGCCGTACGCGGGCACGGTCGCGGCATTGCGGGCCAGCAGCGTGGCGAGCGGTCCCCGCACGCCGGGTGTGCGCAGGGGTACGGCGAACCGCGCGGTCGGGTGCTCCCCGTGCAGCGCGGTGCCCACGACGCCGATCACCGCCCCGGTCGACACGTCGAGGACCGGGCCTCCGGCCGCCCCGCCGCCGAGCCGCAGGGCGTCCGCGCCCGCCGTGCCGATCGCCAGCTCCAGCGCCTCGCCGAGCAGGTGGAAACGGTCGGTGGCCGTGTACGTCACGGCGGTGGTGTCGAGCACCCGCGCCTCGCGCCAGCCCCCCGCGGCGATCCGGACGTACGTGCCGGTCCCGACGCGGTCCCGCACGGTGACGGGGAGCGGGTCGAGGTCGAGGCCCTCGGTGCGGACGAGTGCCAGATCGGCGGCGGGCAGGGGGGTCACGGCGTCGGCGCCCACCACACAGCTGCGGTCGCCGGGGGCGTGCAGCACGAGGCGGGCCAGACCGTCCACGGCCTCGTGGCTGGTGATCACCGTGCCGTGGTGGTCGGCGACGAAGCCCGTGCCGCGCGGGCGTCCAGCCAGATCGCAGATGCGCACCAGGCCTTCGTCCCGCGCGCGGTCGATGGCGGCCGGTTGCTGCTCGTCCCCGGTCCGCGGGCCCCGTCCCGCCATGTTCGAACCTCCCCGCCGCGCTCCGTTCCTCCGACCGTAGGCGCGAGGTGATCAGCGGGACAGATCGCGTGGTGAACGCGCCCCCTTCCGCTCCCTCGGTTCACTCCGAGCGCCTGCCCGATGGGGTGAATAGGGCAGGACGGATGGATACACCTCTGGGTGGGGGAACCGAGGGGGGACCATGGAGCGGCGGGCGCGAAGCCCCGTGACCGCCGCTCCACGGGCGAGTGGTCCCTGCCGGAAGCACGCGCCCTCAACCGGCCCGCAGGATCTCGCGGGCCGTGGGGATGCGCGGGCTTCGACGGATGCCGCGGGCCTCAGCCGAACACGGCGAGGCTCTTGGCCTTCCCCTTCTGCTCCTCCACCAGCGCAAGGAACTGCCCCGCCGGATCGAAGACGGCCACGGCGCCCGCTCCGGCGTACTCCTCGGGGATCTCCAGGCGCACGCCGTTGAGCAGCAGTCGCGCCCGTCTGTCGTCCACGTCCCAGCGCGGGAACGCGGCCGTGGCGGCCTCCGCGATCGGCATCACGGTCAGCTCCTCCTGGAGCTGGTCGAGGGTACGCGCGCAGTCCAGCTTGTACGGGCCGACGCGGGTACGGCGCAGGGCGGTGAGATGGCCGCCGACGCCCAGGTCCGCGCCGAGGTCGCGGGCGAGCGCCCGGATGTACGTCCCGGACGAGCAGACCACGGAGACGACCAGGTCCAGGACGGGCGTGCCGTCCTCGGCCACGGCGTCCCGGACGTCGTACACGGTGAACGACGAGATCGTCACGGGACGGGCCGGGATCTCGAAGTCCTCGCCCTCACGTGCCCGCTTGTAGGAGCGCACGCCGTCGATCTTGATGGCGCTGACCTTGGACGGCACCTGCATGATGGCGCCGCTGAGCTTGGCGATCCCGGCGTCGACGGCTTCCCGGGTCACCCGGGAGGCGTCGGTGGAGGAGGTGAGGTCGCCCTCGGCGTCGTCCGTCAGCGTGTTCTGGCCGAGCCGGATCGTACCGAGGTACTCCTTCTCGGTGAGCGCGAGGTGCCCGAGGAGCTTGGTCGCCTTCTCGACGCCGAGGACGAGCACGCCCGTCGCCATGGGGTCGAGGGTGCCGGCGTGGCCGACGCGGCGGGTCTTCGCGATGCCCCGCATCTTGGCGACCACGTCGTGCGAGGTGAAGCCCGACGGCTTGTCCACGATGACAAGCCCGTCGGGCGTCCGGAGCTTCTGGGTCATTCGGCGGCGTCGTCCTCGTCCTCGTCGCCCGGCTTCTTGTACGGGTCCGCTTCACCGGCGAAGGCGGCTCCCGCCGAGACCTCACGCACCTTGGCGTCGGAGGCCCGTGCCTTGTCGAGCAGGTCCTCGATGGTCTTGGCGGTGTCCGGCAGGGCGTCCGCGACGAAGGTCAGGGTCGGGGTGAACTTCACGCCCGCCGCCGCGCCGACCGCGGAGCGGAGCACGCCCTTGGCGCTCTCCAGGCCCGCGGCCGCGGCCGCGCGCTCCTCGTCGTCCCCGTACACCGTGTAGAAGACGGTCGCCTCCCGGAGGTCCCCGGTGACCCGGGTGTCCGTGATGGTGACGTGGGTGCCGAGCCGCGGGTCCTTGATCCCGCGCTGCAGCTTCTTGGCCACGACCTCTCGGATGAGGTCCGCCAGCCTCTTGGCACGCGCGTTGTCGGCCACTGGTCCGTCTCCTTCTTCGCCTTGCTTGTTTCGTCAGTCTTCGTCTGTGTGGAGCCTGCGCCGTACCGAGAGCAGTTCCACCTCCGGCCGTGCAGCGACGAACCGTTCGCACCGGTCCAGTACGTCGGTGAGGTGCTCGGTGTCTCCGGAGACCACCGCGAGACCGATCTCGGCCCTGCGGTGAAGGTCCTGGTTGCCCGTCTCCGCCACGCTGATCGCGTACTTCCGCCGGAGTTCGGCGACGATCGGACGGACGAGAGAGCGCTTCTCCTTGAGCGAGTGGACATCGCCGAGGAGCAGATCGAAGGACAGCGTCCCCACATACATGTGTAACCGGATGTCCCGCCGGTACGGGATAGACGGCCTGCCAGTCACTTGGCAGGGACATCAGAACCGTACAACGAACGGGTGGGATGCTCGCCGGGGTTTTTCGCCCCCACATCCTCCGGGGCTCCACCCCGGACCCCGTGGGTCGTTCTTCGACGGCGGGCGGGTGGGGGCCTGTCGCGCAGTTCCCCGCGCCCCGAGACGGGGGCGCGGGGAACTGCGCGATCGTTCAAACGGCAAGCCGGCCGACGGTGATCTCCCACCGCCGGCCAGCTCCAGCCACTGTCTTACGACCGCGGCTTCTCGCGCATCTCGTACGTCGCGATGACGTCGTCGACCTTGATGTCGTTGAAGTTTCCGAGGTTGATACCACCCTCGAAGCCTTCGCGGATCTCGGTGACGTCGTCCTTGAAGCGACGCAGCCCGGAGATGTTGAGGCTCTCCGCGATGACCTTGCCGTCGCGGATGAGGCGCGCCTTGGTGTTGCGCTTGACCTCGCCCGAGCGGACCAGGACACCGGCGATGTTGCCCAGCTTGGACGACTTGAAGACCTCGCGGATCTCCGCCGTACCGAGCTCGACCTCCTCGTACTCCGGCTTGAGCATGCCCTTCAGGGCCGCCTCGATCTCCTCGATGGCCTGGTAGATCACCGAGTAGTACCGGACGTCGACGCCCTCGCGCTCCGCCATCTGCGCCGCGCGGCCCGCTGCGCGGACGTTGAAGCCGATGACGATGGCGTCGGAGCCGGTCGCCAGGTTGATGTCGGACTCGGTGACCGCACCCACACCGCGGTGCAGGACACGGATGTCGACCTCGTCGCCGACGTCGAGCTGGAGCAGCGAGGACTCGAGAGCCTCCACCGAACCGGACGCGTCGCCCTTGATGATGAGGTTGAGTTCCTGCACCAGACCGGCCTTGAGGGCCTCGTCCAGGTTCTCCAGGGAGAACCGGACACCCCGGCGGGCGAAGTTGGCGTTGCGCTCGCGCGCCGCCCGCTTCTCGGCGATCTGACGCGCCGTGCGGTCCTCGTCGACGACCAGGAAGTTGTCGCCGGCGCCCGGGACGTTGGTGAGACCCAGGACCAGGACGGGGGTCGACGGACCCGCTTCCTCGACGTTGTTGCCGTTGTCGTCGAGCATCGCCCGGACACGGCCGTACGCGTCGCCGACCACCATGGTGTCGCCGATGCGCAGCGTGCCGCGCTGGACCAGGACCGTCGAAACGGCACCGCGTCCGCGGTCGAGGTGGGACTCGATCGCAATACCCTGCGCGTCCTGCTCCGGGTTGGCCCGCAGGTCGAGCGAGGCGTCCGCGGTCAGGACCACGGCCTCCAGCAGGGAGTCGATGTTCAGACCCTGCTTGGCGGAGATGTCGACGAACATCGTGTCGCCGCCGTACTCCTCGGCCACCAGACCGAACTCGGTAAGCTGACCGCGCACCTTCGTCGGGTCGGCGCCCTCGACGTCGATCTTGTTGACCGCGACCACGATCGGCACGTCGGCCGCCTTGGCGTGGTTCAGCGCCTCGATCGTCTGGGGCATCACGCCGTCGTTGGCCGCCACCACGAGGATCGCGATGTCGGTCGACTTGGCACCACGGGCACGCATGGCGGTGAACGCCTCGTGACCGGGGGTGTCGATGAAGGTGATCCTGCGCTCTTCACCGTTGACCTCGGTCGCGACCTGGTACGCGCCGATGTGCTGCGTGATACCGCCGGCCTCGCCCGCGACGACGTTCGTCTTGCGGATGGTGTCGAGAAGGCGGGTCTTACCGTGGTCGACGTGACCCATGACGGTCACGACCGGCGGACGGACCACGAGGTCGTCCTCGTCGCCCTCGTCCTCGCCGAACTCGATGTCGAAGGACTCGAGCAGCTCGCGGTCCTCCTCCTCGGGGCTGACGATCTCGAGGACGAAGTTCATCTCGTCCGCGAGGAGCTTCAGCGTCTCGTCGGAGACGGACTGCGTGGCAGTGACCATCTCGCCGAGGTTCATCATCACGCCGACGAGCGACGCCGGGTTGGCGCCGATCTTCTCGGCGAAGTCGGTGAGGGACGCACCGCGCGACAGGCGGACGGACTGTCCGTTGCCGCGAGGCAGCATCACGCCGCCGACCGACGGGGCCTGCATGGCCTCGTACTCCTGGCGCCTCTGCCGCTTCGACTTGCGACCACGACGCGCCGGACCGCCGGGACGGCCGAACGCACCCTGTGTGCCACCACGGCCACCGGGACCACCCGGACGACCGCCGAAGCCGGGACGGCCACCGCCGCCACCGCCGGGACCACCCGGACGGCCGGCGAAACCGCCGCCACCGCCACCGGGACCCGCCGGACGACCGGCGAAACCGCCACCGCCGCCACCGGGACGACCGGCGAAGCCGCCGCCGCCCGGACGACCGCCGCCGCCACCGGGACCACCGGGACGACCGCCGCCGCCACCGGGACCACGGCCACCGGGGCCGCCGCCGGGACGCGGGCTGCCCGCGGCAGGACGCTGCGGCATCATGCCGGGGTTCGGACGGTTGCCACCGGGGCCACCGCCGGGACGCGGAGCGCCACCCTGCGGACGGGGCATGCCGCCCGGGG
The DNA here is from genome assembly GCF_012273515.2 of Streptomyces sp. RPA4-2. NCBI lineage: Bacteria > Bacillati > Actinomycetota > Actinomycetes > Kitasatosporales > Streptomycetaceae > Streptomyces > Streptomyces sp. RPA4-2. Next base: position 6,538,583 of record NZ_CP050975.2, on the reverse strand, counting down.
TCGGACGGGCACCGCCCGGACCGCCCTGCGGACGCGGAGCGCCGCCGGGACCGCCCTGGGGACGGGGACCACGGTCCTGGCCGCCCGCGCCCTGCGGACGCGGACCACCGGGAGCACCGGCGCCACCGGGTCGGGGCGCACCACCCGGACGGGGCGCCTGCGGGCGCGCCATGCCGGTGGAGCCACCCGAGGTGAAGGGGTTGTTGCCCGGACGAGGACCGGCCGGACGGGCACCGGGACGCGGGGACTGGCCGCCGGGACGCGGGGCGCCCTGACGGTCGCCGCGCTCGGGACGGTCGCCGCGCTCGGGACGGTCGCCGCGCTCGGGACGCTCACCGCGGCCCTGGCCACCCTGGCCGGGACCACCGGCGGGACGGGCACCGGGACGCGGGGACTGGCCACCGGGACGCGGGGCGGAACCCGGACGGGCACCCGCGGCCGGAGCCGAGGGAGCCGACGGGGCCGACGGCGGCGCGGTGAACTCGGGAGCGGCCGGCGCCGGAGCCGCGGGAGCGGGCTTCGGAGCGGGCTTGGGACCCGGGGTCGGACGCGGACCCGACGCGGCCGGGGTGACCGGCGCGGCGGCGGGCCGCTCGGAAACAGCCGGCTTCGGGGCCGGCGGGCGCGGGGCAGCCGGACGGGCGGCCTGCGCGGGAGAGGGGGCTGCCGGCCTCGCCGGGGCAGCCTTGCGTGCGGCGGGCTTGCCGCCACCGTTGCCCTGCTGGAGGGCGTCGGTCAGCTTGCGTACTACGGGCGCCTCGATCGTCGACGACGCCGAACGGACGAATTCACCGAGCTCCTGGAGCTTGGCCATGACGACCTTGCTCTCAACCCCGAACTCCTTGGCGAGTTCGTATACCCGGACCTTAGCCACTTCGCTCCTTTTAGGTCCGGGTTGCGTCCGGACCGTCGCTACTTCATGGGCGTACTCATCGCGTGCTCATCGAGTGCTCATCGCAATCTCGACCTACTTCCAACTCGCGGGGTACCAGGGCCGTACGGGGGTTCCGCACGACACGTCTTACGGTGTTGCCTGCTCGACGCAGAGGCGCAACGCCGCTGTGTCGAGCACTCCCTGGGCACGCAGCGCCCGTGGGAACGCCCGGCGGCGTACCGCCAGGTCCAGACAGACCGGGGCGGGGTGTACGTACGCGCCCCGGCCGGGCAGCGTACCGCGATGATCGGGGACGCATTCACCCTCGATCGCCACGACCCGCAGCAGATCAGTCTTGGCCGCTCGCTCCCGGCACCCCACACAGGTGCGTTCAGGGCATGCGCGGGCTCGCGTCCGGCCAGACACTCTTAAGTCTACCTCTCCGCACCGACCTCACCCCTTTGGGGCAAGAATCGAACAGTTGCTGCGCAGATAACTGTCGTGATCCAAGCCACTCGCGGCTTGGATCTATTCCCCGCTCCGGTCCCCGCGCCGGTCCCCACTCCGGTCCCCGCGCCGCTCGGCGGGCTCGTCGGAGGACTGCTCGGTGTCCGGGCGGATGTCGATCCGCCAGCCGGTGAGGCGGGCCGCGAGGCGGGCGTTCTGGCCCTCCTTGCCGATCGCCAGTGACAGCTGGTAGTCGGGGACCGTCACCCGCGCGGAGCGGGCCGCGAGGTCGACGACCTCCACCTTGGACACACGGGCCGGGGACAGCGCGTTCGCCACCATCTCGGCCGGGTCGTCCGACCAGTCGACGATGTCGATCTTCTCGCCGTTCAGCTCGGCCATGACGTTGCGCACCCGGCCGCCCATGGGACCGATGCAGGCGCCCTTGGCGTTCAGGCCCGACCGGGTCGAGCGGACGGCGATCTTCGTGCGGTGGCCGGCCTCGCGGGCGATGGCGGAGATCTCGACGGACCCGTCGGCGATCTCCGGCACCTCCAGCGCGAAGAGCTTCTTCACCAGAGCGGGGTGCGTACGGGACAGCGTCACGGACGGACCGCGCACGCCCTTCGCCACCCGGACGACGTACGAGCGCAGTCGCAGACCGTGCTGGTACGTCTCGCCGGGGACCTGCTCCTGCACGGGCAGGATGGCCTCCAGCTTGCCGATGTCGACCAGCACGTTCTTCGGGTCGCGTCCCTGCTGGACCACGCCCGTCACGATGTCGCCCTCACGTCCGGCGTACTCGCCGAGCGTCGCGTCGTCCTCCGCGTCCCGCAGTCGCTGCAGGATCACCTGTTTGGCGGTGGTCGCGGCGATCCGGCCGAACCCCGACGGGGTGTCGTCGAACTCGCGTACTTCCTGCCCCTCCTCCAGGTCCTCGGGGTCCTCCTTCGCCCACACGGTCACATGACCGGTCTCCCGGTCGAGCTTCACGCGCGCGTGGCGGCGGCTTCCCTCGGTGCGGTGGTAGGCGATGAGGAGGGCCGACTCGATCGCCTCGACCAGCAGGTCGAAGGAGATCTCCTTCTCCCGTACCAAACCCCGCAGGGCACTCATGTCGATGTCCACGGCTACGCCTCCTCTGCGTTCTCTTCGGTCTCTTCGGATACTTCGGGCTCTTCGGGCTTGTCGTTCGCGTTCTTACGGTTGAACTCGACCTGGACACGCGCCTTGGCGATGTCCGCGAGGGCGAGCCGCCTGGTGGTGGGCCTGCGCCCCTTCACACCCGGCACCTCCACGTCGAGGCCGTCGTCGTCGGCGTTCAGGATGCGGGCGACCAGCTCGGCGCCGTCGCCCAGCTGGAACTTCACCAGCCGGTCCGTGGCGCGTACGTAGTGACGGTGCTCCTTGAGCTCGCGCTCGGCACCGGGGGTTCCGACCTCGAGGGTGTACTCCCCCTCGCCCATCGCGTCGCTCTCGTCGAGCTTCGCCGAGAGCGCGCGGCTCACATCGGCGATCTGGTCCAGGTCCGCACCGGCGTCCGAGTCGACGACCACACGCAGCACGCGCTTGCGTCCGACCGAGTCCACCTCGATCTCTTCAAGGTCGAGTCCCTGGGAGCTGACGAGCGGTTCCAGAAGTTCTCGCAGCCTCTCGCTCTGGGTGGTGCTCATCCGGGTGACTCCTCGGCCGCGTGTGCTGTTGTGGGTTGGTCGCGTGTCTGGTCAAAGGGTATCCGGTCGCAGGGGGTGTTGCCGTCCACCGGGGGCGGGCACGGGAAGGCCCGGCGGCTGCCCGGGAACCGGCCCGGCGGAGGCACGGGAGAGCCGCTGGCGGGCGCCGGGTCCCGGCGCGGGTACCGTGATCACGGGCGCGCCGCCCTCCCGTTCGTACGAGCCTTCCGAGGACGTCTGCCGTGTCGTTCACCCCGCCGTCCCGCACCCCGTCGGGTCCGCGCCGAAGGAGCCTGCTCACGTCGGCCGCGGGCGCCGCCGTGCTCGTGGGCTGTTCCGCTCCCGAGTCGTCGTCCCCCGTTACCGCGGGCCGGAGCCCCTCGGCCGCGGACGCCGCACGCGCGCGTGCGGCCCGCGACAGCGAGACGCTCGCGGCGCGCTACGCCGCCGTGATCGTCGCCCATCCGCCGCTGGCGAAGCGGCTGGACCCGCTGCGCACCGAGGTCGTACGGCACGCGCAGGCGTTCGGCGGCACCGGGAGCCGGCCCTCGGCCTCGGCGTCCGCCTCTTCGTCCACGTCTTCGTCCGCCTCTTCGTCCGCGTCCCCTTCGGGCTCTGCCTCCGCGTCGCCCTCGGCCTCCGCCTCCTCGTCGGCTCCGGCTTCCGCGAGTTCCTCGCCCGCCGTGCCGGCCCGCGAGAAGGACGCCCTCGCCGACCTCGCGGCCGCCGAACTCGCCCTGGTGGACCGGCGAACGAAAGCTCTGCTGGACGTGCCGGGAGAGTTGGCCAGACTGCTGGCCTCGGTGGCGGCGGCCGGGGCGGCCCACGCGTTTTTGCTGACGAAGGAGGCGAAGTGAGCTCGACGGGGGCTACGGAACCGGCCGCGAAGGCCGGGAAGACCCGCGAAGCGGGGACGGCCGGAAACGCCGGGCGGAAGGCCGCGGCGACGGAGCTGACGGCCCTGCAGGCAGCGCTGGCCGCCGAGCACGCGGTGGTGTACGGGTACGGGGTCGTCGGCGGCAGGATCGGTGAGTCCCGCCAGGGCGAGGCACGCGCGGCGTACGACGCGCACCGTGCGCGCCGCGACGAACTGGCGCGCGCCATAAGGGACCTGGGCGGACAGCCCGCGCCCGCGGCGGCGGCGTACGCGCTGCCCTTCGCCGTCAAGGACTCCGGCACGGCCGTACGGTTCGCCGCCGAGCTGGAGGAACGTGTGGCCGGGATCTACTCCGACCTGGTGCGCGCCTCCTCGGGCGACCGGCGGAGCTCGGCGGCCGAGGCGCTGCGGGAGGCGGCGGTGCGGGGAGTGCGCTGGCGCGGGGAGAGCGTAGCCTTCCCTGGGCTCGCCGAGCGGACGACCGCCTCGTTCGCGGCGGCGCCCTCCCACACCTGACGCGACTCTCGGAAGGAACCCCTCCCGCATGGACTCCCGCATGGCTTTCGAACCGCCGCAGCGCCTGGTACGGGCGCTCGGCGAGGCGCAGCGGGGCGGGTCCGACGAGGTCAAAGGGGACGACGGGTCGGGCAAGTGGCTGGACCAGCTGGCCGGGGCTCTTCAACAGGCAGTCGGCCTACGTGAGTTGACCGTGGAGCGGGTGCAGGCGCCGGGCGGCCGCAGCAGCCTGGTCGTGCTGGTGCGGCAGGCCGACGGGACGCCCGCGGTACTGAAGCTGGCGCCGGAGCGGGCGCGTCCGGAGAGCGAGCGGGCCGCGCTCGCCCACTGGGGCGGCCGGGGCGCGGTGCAGCTCCTGCCTCCCCTCGGCGCGGTGGGCGACGTCCAAGGAGTGCTGCTGCTGGAGCGGCTGCGGCCCGATCTGTCGGTGCGTTCGCTGCCGGAGGCGAAGGCGTTGCTGGAGGCGGCCGGCACGCTGCGGCGGCTGTGGGTCGAACCGCCCGCCGAGCGGGCGCACGTCTTCGAGACGGTGGCCGAGCGGACCGGGCGGCAGGCCGAGGCGATGCGGGCCGCGGCGGACACCGACGCCGAGGTCGGGGAGCTGGTCGACGCGGCGCTCGCGGCCCGTGAGGAGCTGATCGCCGGCCCGCCCGAGGAGCGGCTGCTGCACGGCACCTTCCGGCAGAGCAAGGTGCTCGCGGGTGAGCGCATGCCCTGGCTGGCCGTGGGCCCGGACCCGGTGATCGGTGAGTGCGCCTTCGATCTGGCCCGGCTGGTCCGTGACCGGGTGGAGGACCTGATCGCCTCGCCCTCGGGGGCCTCGATCACCCGGCGGCGGGTGAAGCGGCTCGCCGAGTCGCTGGAGGTGGACCAGGAGCGGCTGCGCGGCTGGACCCTGTTCCGGGCGGTCGAGTCCGGCGTGCGGGCGCGGCGGGTGGGGCGTGAGCAGGACGCCGAACTGCTGCTGGAGTTCGCCGGCTGGCTCTGAGCCGGCGGGCCTCGCGGCCCGCTCCGAGCACCCGGCCCGGCCGCCCCTCGCCGGATGGCGCGGTGCTGCCCCGTCCTCCGGTCGGCGAGCCGCGGGAAGCAGACCCCGCCGAGCACCCGCGCCGCCCGGGAAGAACACTCCGGGCGGCGGCTTCCAGGACGGACTTCCCGGACGGACTTCCGGCACCGGCTTCCGGCGTAGGCCGGGGCGTGGCAACCCCGGCCGGGCCGTCCGTCCTGCCGACGACGTCTGTCGGCCCGCCTCGGTCAGGCCGTCAGGCCGTCAGGCGCGCGATCGCCTCGTCGACGGTCAGTTCCTCGCGCTCGCCGGTGCGGCGGTCCTTGAGTTCCAGGACGCCCTCGGCCGAGCGGCGCCCGGCGACGAGGATCTGCGGTACGCCGATGAGCTCGGCGTCCGTGAACTTCACGCCCGGGGAGACACCGGCGCGTTCGTCCACCAGGACCCGCACGCCCGCGGCGCCCAGCTTCTCGGAGACGTCGAGGGCCAGCTCGGTCTGCAGCGCCTTGCCCGCGGCGACGACGTGGACGTCGGCGGGGGCGATCTCCTTGGGCCAGCACAGACCCTGCTCGTCCGCCGACTGCTCGGCGAGCGCCGCCACCGCGCGCGAGACGCCGATGCCGTAGGAGCCCATGGTCACGCGGACCGGCTTGCCCTGTTGGCCGAGGACGTCGAGCTGGAAGGTGTCGGCGTACTTGCGGCCGAGCTGGAAGATGTGGCCGATCTCGATGGCGCGGTCCAGCTTGAGGCCGGCGCCGCAGGACGGGCAGGGGTCGCCCTCCTCGACGACGACGACGTCGAGGTAGTCGTCGACCTCGAAGTCACGGCCCGCGACGACGTTCTTCGCGTGCGTGTCGGCCTTGTTCGCGCCCGTGACCCACGCGGTGCCCGGCGCCACCCGCGGGTCGGCGATGTAGCGGACCTTCTCCAGACCCTGCGGCCCGACGTAACCCCGTACGAGGTCGTCGCGGCCCTCGAAGTCCTCGGCCGTCACCAGTTCCACGACGGCGGGCGCGAGGTGCTCACCCAGCTTGCCGAGGTCGACCTCGCGGTCGCCCGGGACGCCGACGGCGACGATCTCGCCGTCGACCTTGACCAGCAGGTTCTTGAGGGTGGCGGAGGCCGGGACGCCGAGGTGCCGGGCGAGCGTGTCGATGGTCGGGGTGTCGGGGGTGTCCAGCTCCTCGACCGGGCCGTGCTCCTCGGAGACGGGCGTGAGCTTGAAGGTCACGGCCTCCGTGTTGGCGGCGTAGTCGCAGGCCGGGCAGTCCACGAAGGTGTCCTCGCCGGCCGCGGCGGGAGCGAGGAACTCCTCGGAGGCGGAGCCGCCCATGGCGCCCGAGACCGCCGAGACGATGCGGTAGTCGAGGCCCAGCCGGGCGAAGATCTTCTGGTACGCGGCACGGTGCAGCGCGTAGGACTCGGCCAGGCCTTCGTCCGTGGTGTCGAAGGAGTACGAGTCCTTCATCTGGAACTCGCGGCCGCGCAGCACGCCGGAGCGCGGGCGGGCCTCGTCCCGGTACTTGGTCTGGATCTGGTAGAGCATGACCGGCAGGTCCTTGTAGGACGCGACCTGGTCCTTCACCACCAGGGTGAAGATCTCCTCGTGGGTGGGGCCGAGCAGGTACTCGCCGCCCTTGCGGTCCTGGAGGCGGAACAGCAGGTCGCCGTACTCCTCCCAGCGGGCCGAGGCCTCGTAGGGCTCCTTGGGGAGGAGGGCCGGCAGCAGGACCTCCTGGGCGCCGATGGCGTCCATCTCCTCGCGCACGACCCGGGAGATGTTGTCGAGGACCTTCTTGCCGAGCGGCAGCCAGGTCCAGATGCCGGCGGCGTTGCGGCGCACATAGCCGGCGCGGACGAGCAGCTTGTGGCTGAGCGTCTCGGCGTCGGCCGGGTCGTCACGCAGTGTCTTGACCATCAAACGGGACATGCGCTGGACCTGGGCCATGGTTCTCGACTCCTGCTGCGTAAGGGTGATGGCAAGGAGGTTAGCCGGGGGGCCGCCGTCCCCGGAAATCCGTTTCGCCCCGGGGCCGCCCGTCAGGGGCGCCGCAGTGGCAGTGGCGCGCCCATCACCGCGTACGGTTTCGGCGCGCTCGGGAAGAGGACCTGGCGTGCCAGGTCCTCGTAGCCCAGCGAGTGGTACAGGCCGCGGGCGGGACTGTCCGTGTCGATGGCCGAGAGGATCGAGCGGGGTAGGGCCGCGCTGTCCGTGATGCCGGTGATCAGGGCGCGGCCCGCGCCGCGGTTCTGGTAGCGCGGGTGGACGTGCAGCTCGGTGATGACGAAGGAGTCGTCGAGCCAGGTGTCGTTGCCCCGCGTCCGCAGATAGGGCTCGACGACGGTCGACCACCAGTGCCCACGGTCGTTGGGCATGCCGTAGACGAATCCGACGAGCCGTCCGTCGACGGTGGTGGCCCCGAGGGCGCGGGCTCCCGGGCTGGTGAGGTGGCGCAGCACGATCTGCCGGCGGACGGCGATCTCGTCGGGGCCCAGCCCGAAGGCGAGCGCCTGGACGGCGAGCGCCTCGTCGACGCGCGCGGCGAGATCCAGCGGGCCGATGACCACGTCGTCGGGGGTGCGGGGCCCCTGACCGGGAAAGCGCAGCATGCCGGGGAGACTACAGGGCACGTACGAGGCTCAGAGCGGCTCCGCGGCGCGGTGGCCGCGGGTGTGGCCGGCGGTGTAGCTAGAACAGGACGCTCATGAACGCCCCGACCTCCTGGAAGCCCACGCGTCGGTAGGTCGCGCGGGCGGCCGTGTTGAAATCGTTGACGTAGAGGCTGACGAGGGGGGCGACGTCCGCGAGGGCGTAGCGCAGGACCGCCGCCATGCCGGGGGCCGCGAACCCCTGGCCCCGGTACTCGGGGGCGACCCAGACGCCCTGGATCTGACAGGCCTGGGTGGTGGCGGCGCCGATCTCGGCCTTGAAGACGACCCTGCCGTTCTGGTCGAGGCGGGCGAACGAGCGTCCGGTGCCGACGAGTTCGGCCACCCGCGCCTGGTAGAGGAGGCCGCCGTCGCCGGCGAGCGGCGAGACGCCGACCTCCTCGGTGAACATGGCCACGCACGCCGGCATGATCGTCTCCATCTCGTCCTTACGGATGCGGCGGAGGTAGGGGTCCGGGGCGATGTCGGCGGGGAGGCGGTCGGTGACCATGAGGGGCTGGTGGCGGCGGACCTCGCGGGCGGGGCCCCAGCTCGGTTCGAGCAGCCGCCACAGCTGGGCGGTGGCCTCGACGGGGCCGACGATCGAGGAGCAGCGGCGGCCGGCCCGGCGGGCGCGGTCGGCGAAGCCGCGGACGGCTCGGGGGGTCGCACAGATCGGGACCAGGTTGGCTCCGGCGTAGCAGAGGGACTGCAGCATGCCGTCCTCGTACCAGCCCCACATCTCGCCGCCGAGCCGCCAGGGGTCGAGGCCGGCGATCTGCACCCGGGATGCGACGAAGGCGTTGGCGACCGGCTCACGGCCGAGCACGGCGAGCGCGGCGTCCAGGTCACTCGGTTCGAGGACCCTGGTGGTGGTCTGGGTCAACACGTACGGGGGCCTCACCCTGGGGTCTACTGATCTCCGCACTGTACCTGGCGAGGTTGCGGGGCGCCGCCCCTTGTACGGGGGTGGACCTTCGGCCGCGGGGGGTCTCGGACTCAGGGAGTGTTCGGCTGCGGCTGGGTGGGGGCTGAGCGCGTAGTTCCCGGCGCCCCTGAACGCGGCGGGGAGTTGGTGATTTCGGGCGGAGTGGACGGCCCCGGGCTCCGTCTCGACCTGGCGGGCCGGACGTGCCCCGTCAGCGGCGCGGGGAACTGCGCGACCAGCCCCCACTGCCCGCGGCCGAGGGACGGCTCGGGCAGGGAGGCGGGGGCTCGGGCAGGGAGGCGGGGCGAAGACCAGGGACGGGGGGCGTCAGCCCGCCACGGCCACCGAAGGCTCGCCGGAGGCGACCCCGTCGGCCTCCATCTGCTCGGCGAGCTTCATCGCTTCCTCGATGAGGGTCTCCACGATCTTCGACTCGGGCACGGTCTTGATGACCTCGCCCTTGACGAAGATCTGCCCCTTGCCGTTGCCGGAGGCGACGCCGAGGTCGGCCTCGCGGGCCTCGCCCGGTCCGTTCACCACGCAGCCCATGACGGCGACGCGCAGGGGGACCTCCATGCCGGTCAGACCCGCGGTGACCTCTTCGGCCAGCTTGTACACGTCGACCTGGGCGCGGCCGCAGGACGGGCAGGAGACGATCTCCAGGCCGCGCTGCTTGAGGTTGAGGGACTCCAGGATCTGGAGGCCGACCTTGATCTCCTCGACGGGCGGGGCCGAGAGGGAGACCCGGATCGTGTCGCCGATGCCCTCGGACAGCAGCGCGCCGAAGGCGACCGCCGACTTGATCGTGCCCTGGAAGGCGGGGCCCGCCTCCGTCACACCCAGGTGGAGGGGGTAGTCGCAGGCGGCGGCCAGCTGCCGGTAGGCGTTGACCATGACGACCGGGTCGTTGTGCTTGACCGAGATCTTGATGTCCCGGAAGTCGTGCTCCTCGAAGAGGGACGCCTCCCACAGCGCCGACTCGACGAGCGCCTCCGGCGTCGCCTTGCCGTACTTCTGGAGCAGGCGCCGGTCGAGCGAGCCCGCGTTGACGCCGATCCGGATCGGGGTGCCGGTGTCCTTCGCGGCCCGGGCGATCTCCTTGACCTGGTCGTCGAACTGCTTGATGTTGCCGGGGTTGACGCGCACCGCGGCACAGCCCGCGTTGATCGCCGCGAAGACGTACTTCGGCTGGAAGTGGATGTCCGCGATCACCGGGATCTGCGACTTGCGGGCGATCGTCGCGAGGGCGTCCGCGTCGTCCTGGGTCGGGCAGGCGACCCGGACGATCTGGCAGCCGGACGCCGTCAGCTCGGCGATCTGCTGCAGCGTGGCGCCGATGTCCGACGTACGCGTGGTCGTCATCGACTGCACCGAGACGGGTGCGTCTCCACCCACGGCCACGGTTCCGACCTGGATCTGCCGGCTCTTCCGGCGCTCGGCGAGCTTGGTCGGAACGGACGGCATGCCGAGAGAAATCGCAGTCATCTGCTGTGCAACCCCAAGTTGTGGATCAAGGTCCCGGAATCGTGGGCTCCAGGCTCCGAGATTACGGCACGGAGGTGTACGGAGGCACATGACGTCCTGCGGTCCACTCGATGACGTTGTAGGGCGAGCGGCCCGACATGGAGACGGTTCCCCCTGGGCAGCCTGTCCGGATGGAACCCTGTCCGGCCGATCGCCGGGCCCTCAGGCGACCCGTTCGGCATCCAGTACGGTGCGGATCCTCAGTGATGGCACGGTTCGCTGAAAGACGGGCCGCAGCGGCGACCAGGTGATCCGGCGCTGTCATCCCGCGGGCCTCCTGAAGGTCCTGGCGACGCTCCAGGCAGACCGCATCGCCCGCGGATGCGCCCAGTGAGGGGGTATTCCGCGATGGGAACCTACGAAAACCGCACACGTGAAGAAGCGAAGAAGCCCCGCCCTTCATCCATGTGAGTTACACGGGTGAAGGGCGGGGCACGGGCGGCGGGGCCGCCCGGACGGGTGCTCCGTCAGCTGATGCGGACCGGGTTGACCACGTCCGCGATCAAGACGAGAAGCGTGAAGCAGACGAAGATCCCGGCCACCACGTAGGCCACCGGCATCAGCTTCGCGACGTCGAACGGACCCGGGTCGGGCCGCTTGAGCACCTTCGCCGCGTTCCGCCGCAGCGACTCCCACAGCGCGCCCGCGATGTGCCCGCCGTCGAGCGGGAGCAGCGGGAGCATGTTGAACAGGAAGAGGGAGAGGTTGAAGCCCGCGACCAGCAGCAGCATCATCGCGACCTGCTGGGAGGCCGGGATGTCGAGGGTGAAGACGTCACCGCCGATCCGGGCCGCTCCGACCACGCCCATCGGGGAGTCCGCCTTGCGCGGGCCGTCGCCGAAGGCCGCGTTCCACAGGTCGGGGATCTTGCCGGGCAGCGAGACCAGCGACTCGACGCCGTTCTGCATCATGTCGCCCATGCGGTTCACGGACTGACCGAACGACTGCTGGACGATGCCGGAGGCGGGGGTGAAGCCGAGGAAGCCCGCGTACACGTACTTGCCCTCGACGTAGCCGCCGTTGCCGTCGGTCTTGCTGACCTGGTTCTTGATCAGGTGGGTCTTGAGGTCAAGCCGCTGGCCCTTGCGCTCGACCGTGATGGTGACGTCCTTGCCGGGGTTGGAGCGGATGTCGGACTGCAGGGCCGACCAGTCGCCGACCGTCCTGCCGTCGAACGCGACGATCTTGTCGCCGCCCCTGAGCCCGGCCGCCTTGGCGGGCGCGGCCTCGTCGCTCGCCGCGCACTTGGAGCGGTTCTCGCTCTGCTGGATGACACAGTCCGAGACCTTGCCGACCGTGGTGGTCTGGGTCTGCACGCCGAACGTCATCATCACGCCGAGGAAGATCGCGACGGCCAGGATCAGGTTCATGAACGGGCCCGCGAACATCACGATCACGCGCTTCCACGGCTTGCGCGTGTAGAAGAGGCGGGTCTCGTCACCGGGCTTGAGCTCTTCGAAGGCGGCGGACCTGGCGTCCTCGATCATGCCCCGGAAGGGGGAGGTCGAGCGTGCCTCGATCCGGCCGTCGGGACCCGGCGGGAACATCCCGATCATGCGGATGTAGCCACCGAGCGGGACCGCCTTCACCCCGTACTCGGTGTCGCCCTTCTTCCGCGACCAGATGGTCGGCCCGAAGCCGACCATGTACTGCGGCACACGGATACCGAAGAGCTTGGCCGTCGACAGATGTCCCAGCTCGTGCCAGGCGATCGAGATGAGCAGGCCGACCGCGAAGACGACTATGCCGAGGATCATCATCAGGGTCGTCATGCACGAGCCTCCGCGGTTGTCGTCTGTGCCGTCAGTTCACGGGCCCGGGCACGCGCCCAGGTCTCCGCTTCGAGGACGTCCGCCACCGTCAGGGAAGTTCCCGATCGGGGTGTTCCGTGTTCCTCGACCACCCGCGTGACGGTCTCCATGATCCCATTGAACGGCAGTGTGCCGTTCAGGAACGCGTCGACGCACTCCTCGTTGGCGGCATTGAACACCGCCGGGGCCGTGCCCGCGAGCCGGCCCACGTGCCGGGCGAGTCCGACCGAGGGGAACGCCTCGTTGTCGAGCGGGAAGAACTCCCAGCTCGACGCCTTGGTCCAGTCGCAGGCCGGGGCCGCGTCGGGGACGCGCTCCGGCCAGCCGAGACCGATGGCGATCGGCCCCCGCATGTCGGGGGGCGTCGCCTGGGCCAGTGTCGATCCGTCCGTGTACTCAACCATCGAGTGGACATACGACTGCGGGTGCACGACCACCTCAATGCGATCGAAGGGAATGTCGTAGAGGAGGTGCGCCTCGATGACTTCCAGCCCCTTGTTGACCAGGGTCGCGGAGTTGATCGTGATGACCGGTCCCATGGCCCAGGTCGGGTGGGCCAGGGCGTCGGCGGGTGTGACGTCCGCCAGCTCCGCCTTCGTGCGGCCCCGGAAGGGTCCTCCGGAGGCGGTCACGACCAGCTTGCGGACGTCCGCGCGGGTGCCGGCCGCCAGGGCCTGGAACAGGGCCGCGTGCTCGGAGTCGACGGGAATGATCTGTCCCGGCTTGGCCAGCGCCTTCACCAGCGGGCCGCCGACGATGAGCGACTCCTTGTTGGCGAGCGCGAGGGTGCGGCCCGCCTCCAGGGCGGCGAGGGTCGGGGCGAGGCCGATGGAGCCGGTGATGCCGTTGAGGACGGTGTGACCGTCGGATCCGGCGAGGTGGGTGGCGGCGTCGGCTCCCGCGAGGATCTCGGGGAGCGGCTCACCGGCGGCGTACTGGGCGGCCAGTGCCTCCCGCAGCGCGGGTACGGCGTCCTCGCGCGCGACGGCGACCGTGCGCACCCGCAGTCGGTGGGCCTGCTCGGCGAGCAGTCCGACCCTGCCGCCGGCGGCGGAGAGCCCGGTGACGCGGAAGCGGTCGGGGTTGCGCAGCACGAGGTCGATGGCCTGGGTCCCGATCGACCCGGTGGAGCCGAGGATCACGACATCCCGGACTCCGTCCACGGGGTCGAAGACAAGATGCGGATCAGCGAGGGGGGCTGGACTGTCGCTCATCCCCCCATTGTGGCCGCAAAGCGGGCCGCGCAGGACAGGGCTCCCCTCTTCCGCCTCCGCCCTCATTAGCACCCCGGCGTACCGGAGGACGTGAAATCACCCTTTGTGAATCTCACGTGAAGATCACGTGATAGCACTTCACCACTGGCCGGTGGACGACCGGCCGGGGAACGACACCCTGGGGGGGTTCTCATGCGGATACGCGCTGCCCTGCCCGCGCTCGCGGGCGCCGTGGCACTGACAGGCACGTTTCTTCTCAGCACTCCGGCGCAGGCCGCCGGCGGTGTGACCATCCATCACGTCTGGTTCGACAGCCCGGGCTCCGACAACCGCTCCAACGCGAGCCTCAACGGCGAGTGGGTGCAGCTCAGGAACACCGGTTCCGCGGCGGTCTCGCTCAAGGGCTGGGTCCTGAAGGACGTGTCGAACCACCGGTACACCTTCCCCAACGTGAAGATCGGGGCGGGCAGGACCATGAAGGTGCACACCGGAAGCGGTACGGACACCACGGCGGACAAGTACCAGCACCGCCGCGCGTACGTCTGGAACAACACCAGTGACACGGCCACGCTCACGAAGGCGAGCGGCTCCAAGGTCGACTCGTGCTCGTGGACGACGCGGGATCCCAGCGACAAGTACTGCTGATCCCCGGGCGCCCCGCCGCCCGGGGGTACCCGGGCGGCGGGGCGGAGGACGTGGCCGACGCGCCCGACGGCGCCGGCCACCGCCCGTCCCCGCCGGGACCCGGTTCAGCGGATGGGCCGGCGCACGTTCTCCCGCTGGGCGGGACCGGGCGTCGCGTCGGCGATCCACGGTCCGTCGCCGGACGGGTCGACGACCCCCTCCTCCAGCCAGGTGTAGGTGCCCGACATCACGCCCTTGACGACCCTGCGGTCGAGCTCGTCGGTGTTGGTCCACAGCCGCCCGAAGAGTTCGTCGACTCGGATGCGGGACTGCCTGCAGAAGGCGTCTGCGAGCTGGTACGCCTCACGGCCGTGCTCCCCTTCGCTGCGCAGGAGTTCGGCCCGCACGCAGGCGGCGCTCATCGCGAAGAGTTCGGCGCCGATGTCGACGATCCGGCCGAGGAAGCCCTGCTTGGTCTCCATCCGTCCCTGCCAGCGCGACATGGCGTAGAAGGTGGAGCGGGCCAGCTTGCGGGAACTGCGTTCGACGTAGCGCAGATGCGGCGAGAGATCGACGCCGTGCTGGAACTCGCCGTACGAGCGCGGGAGCTGACCGGGGCCCGCGACCAGCTTCGGGAGCCACTTGGCGTAGAAGACGCCGGCGTTGGCGCCCGCCCTCGCCTTGTCCGAGAGGGACTTGTCGGGGTCGATGAGGTCACCGGCCACCGAGAGGTGGGCGTCCACGGCCTCGCGGGCGATCAGCAGGTGCATGATCTCCGTCGAGCCCTCGAAGATGCGGTTGATGCGCAGGTCCCGCAGGATCTGCTCGGCCGGGACCGCCCGTTCACCGCGGGCCTTGAGGGACGCGGCGGTCTCGAAGCCGCGGCCGCCGCGGATCTGGACCAGTTCGTCGGCCATCAGACAGGCCATCTCGGAGCCGTACAGCTTGGCGAGGGCGGCCTCGATACGGATGTCGTTGCGGTCCTCGTCGGCCATCTGCGAGGACAGGTCGACGACCGCCTCCAGGGCGAACGTCGTCGCCGCGATGAAGGAGATCTTCGCTCCGACCGCCTCGTGGAAGGCGACCGGCTTGCCCCACTGCTCGCGCGCGGCGGACCACTCGCGGGCGATCTTGAGACACCACTTCCCCGCTCCGACGCACATGGCGGGGAGCGAGAGCCGGCCCGTGTTGAGCGTGGTCAGCGCGATCTTCAGACCCGCGCCCTCCGGGCCGATCCGGTTCGCGGCGGGGACGCGTACCTGGTGGAAGCGGGTGACACCGTTCTCCAGACCGCGCAGGCCCATGAAGGCGTTGCGGTGTTCGACGGTGATGCCGTCGGAACCGGCCTCCACCACGAACGCCGTGATGCCGCCCTTGTGGCCCTCGGACTTCGGCACCCGCGCCATGACGACGAGCAGATCGGCGACGACACCGTTGGTCGTCCAGAGCTTCACGCCGTCGAGGACGTAGTCGTCGCCGTCCGGCACGGCGGACGTGGCCAGCCGCGCCGGGTCGGAGCCGACGTCCGGCTCGGTGAGCAGGAAGGCCGAGATGTCGGTACGGGCGCAGCGGGGCAGGAAGGTGTCCTTCTGCTCCTTGGTGCCGAAGATCTTCAGCGGCTGTGGCACGCCGATCGACTGGTGCGCGGAGAGCAGGGCGCCGATCGCCGGGCTCGCGGAGCCGACCAGGGCGAGTGCCTTGTTGTAGTACACCTGGGTGAGGCCGAGGCCGCCGTACTTGGTGTCGATCTTCATGCCGAGGGCGCCGAGCTCCTTGAGCCCGTCGACGACCTCGTCGGGGATCCGCGCCTCGCGCTCGATACGGGCGGAGTCGATCTTCGTCTCGCAGAAGTCGCGCAGTTTGGCGAGGAACTCCTCGCCGCGCTGGACCGCCTCGTCGGGCGGCAGGGGGTGCGGGTGGATCAGGTCGAGCCGGAAGCGCCCGAGGAACAGTTCCTTGGCGAAGCTGGGCTTGCGCCAGTCCTGTTCCCGCGCCGCCTCGGCGACCTGACGGGCCTCACGTTCGGTGACTGTGGGCCGGTGGGGTGTTGCGGACAAGAAGCTCACCTCGCCGCGAATAGGGATCACTGGGGGTCTTCGTTACTGACCGGTGCTACTCGATCGTATGTACCTGATTGCGGGCGACCCCACCAGTCCTCGCGCAGCGTTCGGACCGTCCCCCGACCGTCCGGGGAGCGGCCGGCGTCCGCCACTTACGCGGCTTTCCATCCGGTGTCGCCTGACATGTTCCACATTGCGCCATCCCGACCGGCGCCGCCGTGCCGGGTGTCGCATCACTGGACCGTTCGCGTGACACTCCTCCACGGTCACCGTCTCCCCGGAAGGGCACGACAGCGGGAGGTACGGGCACCCCAATACGCGTCCGGCGAGGAGCAGTGTCGAAGCGCTTCAACACTGCTCGGCGTCTCTGGACACACTGTCCCCACCGGGCTAGTGTCGAGCAGCCCTCACCCGCTCCTACCCGCGGGCGATGCGCCCACTGTCGAAGCGCTTCACGAAGCTTGGAGAGCCGGATGGTCACCCTCGCCGAGGTCGCCCAGCACGCCGGGGTCTCGGCGAGCACGGTGAGCTATGTCCTCAGCGGCAAGCGGTCCATCTCCGCGGAGACCCGGCAGCGGGTCGAGCTGAGCATCCGGGAACTCGGCTACCACCCGAACGCGGGCGCCCGGGCCCTGGCGAGCAGCCGGTCCAACATCATCGCGCTGATGGTTCCGCTCCGCACCGACATGTACGTACCCGTGATGATGGAGATCGCCATCGCGGTGGCGACCCACGCCCGCACCTTCGGGTACGACGTGCTGCTGCTCACCGGCGAGGAGGGGCCCGACGCCGTGCGCCGGGTCACCGGCAGCGGGCTCGCCGACGCGATGATCCTGATGGACGTCGAACTCGACGACGAGCGGCTGCCGTTGCTGCGCCGGACGGACCAGCCGTCCGTGCTGATCGGGCTGCCCGCCGACACCTCGGGACTGACCTGCGTCGATCTCGACTTCGGGGCGACGGGCGCGCTGTGCGCCGAGCATCTGGCGGTGCTGGGCCACCGGGACATCGCCGTCATCGGCGAGGCACCCGCCGTCTACGAACGGCACACGGGCTTCGCCGAGCGCACGCTCGACGGACTCCGTTCCCGCGCCCGCGAGTTGGGCCTGCGGGTGCTGCACCGTCCCTGCGAGGGCGGCTTCGACGCGATGTCCCTGACGCTGGCCCGGGTCTTCGACGAGCGCCCCGGCACCACGGGCTTCGTCGTACAGAACGAGTCCGCGGTCGAGCCGCTGCTCGCCCTGCTGCGCCGGC
Organism: Streptomyces sp. RPA4-2; assembly: GCF_012273515.2. NCBI lineage: Bacteria > Bacillati > Actinomycetota > Actinomycetes > Kitasatosporales > Streptomycetaceae > Streptomyces > Streptomyces sp. RPA4-2. The sequence goes on along the minus strand of NZ_CP050975.2, from coordinate 6,521,126 downwards.
AGCGCCGGGCCGTCCCCGAGGACGTGTCGGTGATCGCGATCTGCCCGGACCAGGTCGCCACGCAGGCCTCGGTGCGGCTGACGTCGGTCGCCATCCCCGCCCAGGAGATGGGCCGGCAGGCCGTCGAGATGGTGATCGCCAAGCTGGAGGGGCGCGGCAGCGTCGAAGTCGCGCTCATCGCACCCGAGTTGACGATCCGCGCGAGCACGGGCCCGGCCCCGGCGTCCGCCTGACGCTCCGCCCCCCGCCCGGTCCCTGTCAGCTCCCCGTGGGTATCCCCGCGGGACGGGCCCCCGGCTGACCGCGGTGGAGCAGCCGCGCGACACGTGACGTTTCCGTTGCCCGGAACTGTGGCCTCCACCACAGCGGGGCCGATCCCGCCCTGCTGAAGTCGGCGGATGGTTCCTCTGCTCCTGTTGTTGCTTCCCGGCGGGCTGGTCGCCTGCGTCGCCCTCGCCGGGTACGGCTTCGGCAGGCTCGGGCGCCCGGGTGCGGAGCGCGCCGACGGCGGAGGGCGGCTGCGCGGGCCGGCCGCCCTCGTGGGGGCCGCCGCGGTCGCCGTGTATGTGTGGGGCCTGCTCCATGTCGCCGGAGCGGTCCTGGCGGCGGAGGACGGCGGCACCGACTCGGCGCCGATCCGGCCGTGCCGTACGCCCGGCTGGCAGGAGTGGGCGCGGGACCCCGGCATCACCGGTTACACGGTGAGCTATCTGCCCGTGCGGTTCGTCTGCGAGACGGGGGACGGCGCCCGGTACGCCACCGGCCACGTCCCCAGGTACGTCAACCCGGCCTTCTTCTGCCTCGCGGTGGCCGCGGTGGCGCTGGCCGGCACCGCCGCCCTCGACACGGAGCGCCGGGCCAGGAGGAGGCCGGCCGTGTGACGCGCGGCGCCCGACCGTCCCATGCTTCTCGGCCTTCTCGGCCTTCTCGGCCTTCTCAGTCCCCTCGGCCGCCTCAGTCGCCTCAGCCTTCGCGCCAGCCGAGTTTGACGAGCAGGTTCTTCGCCTCTTCCGCGACCTCCGCCTGGGCGACCACGTCGTAGCGGGAGGCGACGATCTGGCTGCGGGACGCGAAGTCGCGGCGGCCTCCGGTGAACGCGTGACCGGCGAAGCCGAAGAGCGCACCGAAGATCGCGCCGTAGAACAGGCCGCTGATCATCAGCACCAGGACGTGATGGTTGCCCGCGGCGAACAGCGACAGGAGCAGGCCGACGAGCAGCCCGAACCAGGCACCCGAGCCCGCGCCGGCCAGGGCGGCCCGGCCCCGGGTGAGCCGGCCGAGGACCGTCTCCACCATCCGCAGGTCCGAGCCGATGATCGCGGTGTGCTCCACCGGGAACTTGCTGTCGGAGAGGAAGTCGACCGCACGCTGCGCGCCCTCGTAGGTCGGATACGAGCCGACCACCGGCCGGTCGAGCGGCGCCGTGGGCGATTGCTGGATCATCACAGGGCTCCCTTTCTCACCGTCCCCGTCGAACAGCCTGCGGCGAGGCCGTCGCCCCCGCAAGGCGGAGCGGGCCGGCCGGGAAGCCGGACCGATGTCACTCCCCGAGGCTGATATCGCTGCCCGTGGAGCGATGTTCGTCATACCGGTGATCGTGTTCGCCTCCTGGGGCTGGAAGGCCCCTGCGACCGCGTTCACGTGCGCGGTGGTCGCGGGCGGTGCGCGGGAGGCCGCCGGGGTGACCGCCGGCTCCGCCCGTGCGGTGACCGCGTAGGTTCACCCCGTCGAGGCGGAGCCGCGTCTCGACGCGCCCGTGCCCGGCGAGCGAGGCGACGGGCGATCATCGCCTCGAACACGACCAGGCACGCCCCTCATTGTCATACCCCCGCCGTACGGTGTGGCTATGTCGTACTCCCCCGGGCCTGACGGCCAGGTGCCGCACGCCCTTGACCAGGTCAACGACCGTATCCGCCACCTGATGACCGAGCCGGCGAGCTCCGCGCGCGCCGAGGAGTACCAGGAGCTGCTCTCGCTGTGGTCGGCCCTCTCCCGCGACGACGTGGCAAAGGCGGCCTGACCAGGATCCGAACCGGGCGCCTGTGAGCCGGCCCCCCAGACACGCCGACGGCCGGAGCCCCCGCACAGTGGGCTCCGGCCGTCGGCGATCGTTCAGGCAGCGCTCAGAGCGCGAGGCCCGTCAGCACGAGGACGCGCTCGTAGGTGTAGTCGTCCATCGCGAACTTCACGCCCTCGCGCCCGACACCGGACTGCTTCACCCCGCCGTACGGCATCTGGTCGGCGCGGTAGGACGGCACGTCGCCGACCACGACACCGCCGACCTCCAGCGCCCGGTGCGCGCGGAACGCACTCTGCAGGTCATGGGTGAACACACCCGCCTGCAGGCCGTACTTGGAGTCGTTGACGGCGGCGAAGGCGGCTGCCTCGCCATCCACCTTCCGCACGGTGAGGACCGGTCCGAAGACCTCCTCGCAGGAGACGGTGACGTCGTCCGGCACGTCGGCGAGGACCGTCGGCGCGTAGGAGGCACCGTCGCGCTTGCCGCCGGTGAGCAACGCGGCACCCGCCCGGACCGCCTCGTCGACCCACGACTCGACACGCTTGGCCGCGTCCTCGCTGACCAGCGGGCCGACGTCGGTCTTGTCGTCCGACGGGTCACCGGTCACCTGGACCTCGACGGCGGCGACGATGCGCGGCAGCAGCCGGTCGTACACGGACGCGTCCGCGATCACCCGCTGCACCGAGATGCAGGACTGGCCGCCCTGGTAGTTCGAGAAGGTGGCGATCCGGGTCGCGGCCCAGTCCAGGTCCTCGTCGCTCGCCCAGTCGGCGAGCACGACGGCCGCGCCGTTGCCGCCCAGTTCCAGGGTGCAGTGCTTGCGGGGCACCGAGTCCATGATCGCGTAACCGACCTTCTCGGAACCGGTGAACGAGATCACGGGCAGGCGCTCGTCCTGGACGAGGGCGGGCATGCGGTCGTTGGAGACCGGCAGGATGCTCCACGAACCGGCGGGCAGGTCCGTCTCGGCGAGCAGGTCACCGATGATCAGGCCCGACAGCGGCGTCGCGGGAGCCGGCTTCAGGATGATCGGCGCGCCGGCCGCGATGGCCGGGGCGATCTTGTGGGCGCACAGGTTGAGGGGGAAGTTGAACGGCGCGATGCCGAGGACGACGCCCTTCGGGAAGCGGCGGGTCAGGGCGAGGCGGCCCTGGCCACCGAGGTCGGTGTCCAGGCGCTGGGCCTCGCCGCCGTTGAACCTGCGGGCTTCCTCCGCGGCGAAACGGAACACGGAGACCGCGCGGCCGACCTCGCCGCGGGCCCACTTGATCGGCTTGCCGTTCTCGGCGGAGATGAGCCGCGCGATCTCCTCGGTGCGCTCGACGAGGCGGCGGCTCACGTGGTCGAGGGCGGCGGCGCGGACGTGGGCGGGGGTGGCGGCGAACTCGTCGCGTACGGCGTACGCGGCGGCGACGGCCTCCTCGACCTGGGCCTCGGTCGGGACGCTGACCTGGGCGACGAGCCGGCCGTCCCACGGCGAGGTCACGTCGAAGGCGGTCTCGCCGGTGGCCTGGCGGCCGGCGAGCCAGAAGGCGGTGGTGGAAGTCATGTCGAGTTCCGGGCCCTTCCGAGGTTGAGGAGTCCTTGGCTTTCGTGGTCCACGGTAGGGCCGGGGTGGCGGAGGGGTGTTTGTCCGAGGCGTAGCAGTCACCCGGCGGGGTACGCCGCTTTGTCCCGGTCGCCGAGGGGTGTCTCGCCCCCGCCGCCCCTACCCGACCCATCCGTTCCTGGGGGCTCCGCCCCCAGACCCCCAGGGACGCTGCGCACCCTGGGACCCCCGCATCGCCCGAAGGGCTCGTCCTCAAACGCCGGACGGGCTGGATATGCGCGCCCGCGCTGGAAGGTTCCGGCCGAGGCCAGGTCTTTTCAGCCCGTCCGGCGTTTGAGGACAAGGCCCTTAAGGCCGATACGGGGGTCTGGGGGCGGAGCCCCCAGGGATGGGGGCGGCGGGGGCGAAACCCCCTATTCCGCGGCGGCAGCCGTCGTCTTCAGGGCCAGCCAGAGTTCCATCCGCACATCCGGATCGTCGAGGGACCTCCCGAGGATCTCCTCGACCCTCCGCATCCGGTACCGCAGCGTATGCCGGTGCACACCGAGATCCGCGGCCGCCGCGTCCCACTGCCCGTGCCGGGACAGCCAGGCCCGCAGTGAGGCCACCAGATCGCCCCGCCCGGTCGCGTCGTGCTCGTACAGCGGTCGCAGCAAGCCGTCGGCGAACGCCCGTACCGCGTCGTCCGCGAGGAGCGGCAGCACCGACCCCGCGGCCAGTTCCTCGTGCTCGACCAGGGAACGGCCCCGGCGCCGGGCGACGGACAGCGCCTGTTCGGCCTGCTTGTAGGCCCCTGCCGCGGCGATCGGCCCGGCCGGGGCGGACAGGCCGACGACCAGCTCGTCCTCCTCGGCCGCCGGCTGTTCCCGGGCCCCGGTCCGCGCGGCGTCCAGGGCGAGGGCGTACTCCCCGCACGCGGCCACCGCCGCGCCTCCGTCCACGGCGAGCACGACCAGCCGCTCGCCGTCGGGCACGACGAGCACGGACTCGCCGGAGCGGGCGGCGGCCGACTCCACGATCTCGGCGAGCCCGCCGAGCGGGTCGCCGTTCGTGTCCGGTACCGCGACCTGGGCCTTGGACGGCTTCGCCGCGGCGACCTTGGCGTGCCCGTCGGCGTGCGCCCGGGCCGCCGAGGCGGACGCCGACTCGGCGAGGATGAGCCGGAACGGCGCGTCGAGCAGTTCCCCGTACAGGTCCCCCGCCACGGTCCGGGCGTGCTCCGGCTGGCCGGCGAGCAGCATGCGCAGCACCGCCGCGCCGATCCGCTGCTCGGCCGCGTGCAGGGGCCGTGACCGCTCGGTGGTCAGGGTCAGCAGCGCGATCGCCGAGTGCACGGCGTACCGCTCGGCGGTGCCGAGGGCGGCGGCCGTGCCGACGGCGAGCGCGGCGCGGGGCCTGCGTCCGGTCCCGAGGGAGTGCAGTTCGACGCGGTCCTCGCCGCCCACCACCGAACTCGCGGGCGCGGGCCGTTCGCGCAGTCGCTCGACGTCCGGGGTGAGCCGCCCGGCCCGCCGTCCGGCCCACTCGGGCGCGGCGGCGACGACGGCGCCCGAGGCGTCGTACAGCGCGGCCCAGCCGTCCACCTGTCCGGCGAGCGCGGCGAGCAGTCCCTGGGGGCCGTCGCTCAGCGCCTGCTTGGTCAGCTCGCGCTGGGCGGCGAAGCCGGCGGTCACGGCCCGGTACTGGTCCGCGGCGATCGCGGCCGACACGGCCTTGCTGATCGCCAGGAACGGTGTGCGCCGGGGTACCTCCAGCAGCGGGAGCCCTTCCCCCTCGGCCGCGTCGACGAGTGCCTTCGGGGTCTCCTCGTAGTTGACGCCGACGGCGAAGCCCAGACCGACGACCCCCGCTCCGGCGAGCCGCTTCACGTACCGCCGCATGGCGTCCGGGTCCTCCGCGTCCAGCGTGAGCGCGGTGATGAGCAGCAGCTCCCCGCCCTCCATGTACGGCACGGGGTCGGCGAGCTCGCTGACATGCGCCCAGCGGACGGGCACGTCCAGGCGGTCCTCGCCCGCACGCACCGTGAGCTTGAGCGCGGAGTGGTGGACGAGCGAGGCGAGCGTGGGGGGCATGGGACCTTCAGGTCTTCACAGGATCTTCGACGGCCACGGGAGGTGTGATCTTTTGGATCTTTTGGCCGCAACGTATGAACGACCTATGTCGATTCTGCCTCACCGTACGGTCGGCCGGTGACCTGACGTCCGGACGTCCCGGTCAGCCGCGCAGATCCACCAGCAGGGGCGGCGCGTGTTCACCGCGCACGGTGGTGAGCGACAGCACCGCGTGCCCCGGCGGTACCCCGTGCGCCAGCTCGGACGCGGACCACCGCTCCCGTTCGACCTGCCGGACGGTCACCGCCCGCGCGGTCGGGGCGTGCCCGGTGATCACGCGCCGCAGCATGTGCACGGCCTTTCCCGCCGGGGTCTCCGCGATGATCTGCCGGTCGGTGACGTCCCGCGCCTCGATCCATTCCTTGCCCCACACCTCGGCGAAGTCCTGGCCGTCCCACGGGGTGAGTCCGGACAGCGCCATCCGGCATCCGATGGAGCCGAGCAGGGGGCCGCGCAGCGGGCGCGGTACGTCGTCGAGCGTGCGCAGCGTCAGCACGGCCCCGGCGTTGCCCGACCGCAGCCGCTGGATGCCCCGTACGGCCTCGGGTGTGACCAGTCCCGTCGCGTCGTCCAGTACGAGACAGGCGAAGAGCGAGCGGTCCTCGCGTACCGCGACGCTCGCCGTGAACTGCGCGAGCACGAGCCGCGCGAGGATCCGCGAGGCGTCGGCGTGTCCGCGCGCGGGCAGGTCGACGCGTACTCGCACCGGGTGGTCGAGTGCCCGCAGGGAGAAGGGCCGCGACTGTCCCGAGGTGTCGAAGAACCCGGCGAACGCGGGCCTGTCGAGCAGTGCGACACGGTCCGCGAGCACGCTTCCGACGTCGCCGGGGTGTCCCATCTGGCGTTCCCGGGCGTCGAGTTCCCGCAGCAGTGACTCCTGTCCGCCGTCCTGCAGTGCCTTGCGCAGCGCGCCGAGCGGTCCGGGCGTCCCGTCGAGGAGCTGCCGCAGCTCGGGCACGGAGGGGAAGCGCCCGTGGACGGCGCGATAGGGGCCGAGCAGCTGGGCGAGCACGGTGGTCGAGCGGCGGCTGTCGCCCCCGGGGTGCGGGTCGGCGAGGTCCCCGGCCAGCGCCTCGGCGAGCACCGCGGCGGCTTCGTCGGGGTCGGTGGTCCCGCCGTACAGGTCGAGGTCGTACACGGACTCGGGGTTCCCGATCCGGACGACGACGTCGTACGCGTCGACGGGGCCGAGCCCGGCGCCCGCGGCGCCCACCACCACGACGGCGGCGCGCCCGGCTAGGGCGTGCAGGCACAGCGACTCGGCGAGCGGCCAGACGACCGCGCCGGTCTTGCCGGACCCGGCGGGGCCGACGGCGAGCATTGAGGTGCCCAGCAGATCGGGGCCGAGGGCCAGTCCGGTGTCGCGGTAGGCGTAGGGGTTGCGCGGGTCGTCGGCGGTCGCGCCGAGCCGTACCTGTCCGGTCACCAGGTCGTGGCGGGCCAGTCGGCCGGGCAGGTCGCGCTCGCCGGAGGGGTGCAGGCAGGCGGCGGCGCCGTCCTTGAGCACGGCGGCGGTGAACGTGGCGAGGCTGTGGCGTCCGCTGCGCACTCCCCTGCCAGGCGCGGGCGATCCGGGCGTGGTCGACATCGCGCATCAGCCCGCGGTAAGCCTCGGCGGCGAGCCGGTCGGCGGCGTCGGCGGCTCCGGCGGCGCGCAGGTGGTTCCACTGGGCGGGGTCTTCCTCGGGCGCGGGCGGGCGCTCGTGGACGGGGGCGGCGCGGTGCCACGCGGGCAGTCCGTAGCGCCGCCAGACCTCACCCCAGCGGCCGAGGCGGCCGACGACGATCATGATGGCGAGGGCGATCAGCGTGTAGTAGCCGTACCAGAGGAACGCGTTGCCGACCCGGTCGTCGCTGTGGCGCCATGAGTCGGGGGTGAACAGTTCGAGCGGCAGGACCCACCAGCCGCCGAGGTAGCCGTTCCACAGCAGCGACCAGACCAGCCAGCCCACCAGGAAGGCGATCACCGCGCCGCTGAGCAGTTGCCGGGCGGGGATCCGTTCCGGCTCCTGCTCGGGCCGGGGCCGGTAGCCGAACCGCCACACCCCGGGGGCGGCCTCGGGCCGCGGTGCCCGCAGCCAGGCCAGGAAGGCGGACCCGTCCGGCAGTGGCGGTACGCCCGGTGCCCGTGCCGGCCGGGGTGGCGTCGCCGCCGCGTCCGGTGGTCCCGCCGGACGCGGCACCGGCCGGGCATGCGTGCCCCGCGCGTCCTGGGTCCCGTCGCTGTCCATCGCCCTGCCCCCTGACCAGCCGCTCCCTGCTTCGTCCGCGAGTCAATCTAGTGCCCCTGCGGGGCGAGTTCACCGTTTACGGGGCTGCCCCCGCCGGGCGAGTCCACGGTTCCCGGGGCGGGGGACGCGGCGACCCGGACGGCCCGCCCCCCGGCACCGCCCGCGCATGGCGCCGCCCGCTGTGCGCGGTGCCTCTGACCACGGCGCCGCCGTCCCCCCGTCCACCTGTCCACTTGTCTCCCTGCCCCCCGTCCCCCTGTCCCCCCGTCCCCCGTCCCCTGCCCCCCTGCCCCCCTGTCCACGGTGTACAGGTCCGCACCCTGCTGCCCTCCCTCTATGTCCACCACGGACAAGCGGTCCTTCCGACAACGCCCACATGGAGCATGCCCACCCCCCAGGGCCGGCCCTAGCCTGCGAAGAAAGAAGTCAAGCGTCCGAAAACACCCGCCCGGCGCCCCGTCCGCCGGGGACCGTCCGGTTCGCAAGATCATCAGGGAGCCCCTCATGACCGCACTTCCGCAGGAGCGCCGCGTCGTCACCGCCATCCCCGGCCCGAAGTCGCAGGAGCTGCAGGCCCGCCGTACCGCCGCGGTCGCGGCCGGCGTGGGCTCGGTGCTCCCGATCTTCACCACGCGCGCCGGCGGCGGCATCATCGAGGACGTCGACGGCAACCGTCTGATCGACTTCGGCTCCGGCATCGCCGTGACGTCGGTCGGCGCGAGTGCCGAGGCCGTCGTGCGCCGGGCCTCCGCCCAGCTCCAGGACTTCACCCACACCTGTTTCATGGTCACGCCGTACGAGGGCTACGTCGCCGTCGCCGAGGCGCTGGCCGAGCTGACGCCGGGCGACCACGCCAAGAAGTCCGCGCTGTTCAACTCGGGCGCGGAGGCCGTCGAGAACGCCGTCAAGATCGCCCGCGCGTACACCAAGCGCCAGGCCGTCGTCGTCTTCGACCACGGCTACCACGGCCGGACGAACCTCACGATGGCGCTGACCGCCAAGAACATGCCGTACAAGCACGGCTTCGGACCGTTCGCGCCCGAGGTCTACCGGGTGCCGGTGGCCTACGGCTACCGCTGGCTGACCGGCCCGCAGAACGCCGGTGCCGAGGCGTCCGCGCAGGCCATCGACATGATCAACAAGCAGATCGGCGCGGACAACGTGGCCGCGATCATCATCGAGCCGGTGCTCGGCGAGGGCGGCTTCATCGAGCCCGCGAAGGGCTTCCTGCCGGCCATCAGCCAGTTCGCCAAGGACAACGGCATCGTCTTCGTCGCGGACGAGATCCAGTCCGGCTTCTGCCGCACCGGCCAGTGGTTCGCGTGCGAGGACGAGGGCATCGTCCCCGACCTGATCACCACCGCCAAGGGCATCGCGGGCGGTCTGCCGCTCGCCGCCGTGACCGGCCGCGCCGAGATCATGGACGCCGCGCACTCGGGCGGCCTGGGCGGCACCTACGGCGGCAACCCGGTGGCCTGCGCGGGCGCGCTCGGCGCGATCGAGACCATGAAGGAGCTCGACCTCAACGCCAAGGCGAAGAACATCGAGTCGGTCATGAAGGCCCGGCTGGGTGCCATGGCCGAGAAGTTCGACATCATCGGCGACGTGCGGGGCCGCGGCGCCATGATCGCCATCGAACTGGTGAAGGACCGCGCGACCAAGGAGCCGAACCCGGAGGCGACCGCCGCGCTCGCCAAGGCCTGCCACCAGGAGGGCCTGCTGGTCCTGACCTGTGGCACCTACGGCAACGTCCTCCGCTTCCTGCCCCCGCTGGTCATCGGCGAGGACCTCCTCAACGAGGGCCTCGACATCATCGAGCAGGCCTTCTCCCGCGTCTGACGTCACCGCCGCACCCGCACCGGAACCCGGCAGGCCGCCGACGGCGGATTCCGCTTCGTTCCGCGGCGGGTGCGGCCGGGGGCAGAGCGTGTGAAGAACGTGTGCGAGGTGGATGGCAGGACGCGTTTGCGACTGTCCGTGCCGCATCCCCTGCCGTAGGTTCTACCCAGATGAGAGAAACACCCCGCCCACAGGGGACTGTGGGCGACACAGGGTCGAGGCCTCCCCAGCTTCACCCTGGTCGTGCCCTCGCGCACACACCCGGAGCTTCCGGCTCCGGATCTCCTCACCGATCGGACAGTCGCCCGCCCCAAACCCCCCGGGGCGCGCGACGATCCGATCTGGTCGGCCGCCCCGGAACTACCCCCCCTGTTCCGGGGCGGCCGACCTTCCTCCTGGGCCTTCCGGGCCTCCTGTGGCTGCTCGGCCTTCCGGCCGCCCTCTTCGCGCTGATCACCTGGCAGGTCGCGGCCCACGGCCCCCTCGCCCGCGCGGACGAGCGCCTCAGCCGCTCCCTCGTCCACCCGGACCGCGTCTCCGAACTCCTCGCCGACCTGGGCGGCGTCCCCGTCGCGGTACCGGTGCTGGCCGTCGTCCTCGGGTACGTGGCGCTGTCCGGCCGCGCCGCCGGGCGGGAACGCTGGTGGCTGCCGCCGGCCGTCGCCGCGGGGCTGATGGCGGTCGTCCCGGCGGTGATCGTGCCGCTGAAGGAACTGGTCGCCCGCCCGGGCCCACCGGTCATGGGCCCGGGCACGGGCTTCTACCCCTCGGGTCACACCGCGACGGCCGTCGTCGCCTACGGCTGCGCCACCCTGCTCCTCCTCCCCCGGCTCCGTACCGCCCGCGCCCGCCGCGGACTGCTGGGGCTCTGCCTCGCCCTGAACCTGGCGGTCGCCTTCGGCCTGGTCCGCCGCGGGTACCACTGGCCGCTGGACGTCCTGGCGAGCTGGTGCCTGTGCGCGGTGCTGCTCACGGCGTCGGCCCTGTTCCTCGACCGGAGCGTCAGCCGAAGTAGCCGTCGAAGTTCCGCTGGAACTCCCAGCCCGCGAACCGGTCCCAGTTGACCGACCACGTCATCAGGCCGCGCAGTCCGGGCCAGGTGCCGTGGGTCGCGTACGAGCCGCAGTTCGTCCGCTTCGTCAGGCAGTCCAGCGCCTTGTCCACCTCCGCCGGGGACACATAGCCGTTGCCCGCGTTCACCGAGGCCGGCATGCCGATGGCGACCTGGTCGGGACGCAGCGGCGGGAAGACGTTGCCGGTGTCTCCCGCGACCGGGAAACCGGTGAGCAGCATGTCGGTCATGGCGATGTGGAAGTCGGCGCCGCCCATGGAGTGGTACTGGTTGTCGAGGCCCATGATCGGGCCGGAGTTGTAGTCCTGGACGTGCAGGAGCGTGAGGTCGTCGCGCAGGGCGTAGATCACCGGGAGGTACGCGCCGGCCCGCGGGTCCTGGCCGCCCCACTTGCCCGTGCCGTAGTACTGGTAGCCGAGCTGGACGAAGAAGGTCTCCGGGGCCATCGTGAGGACGAACCCGGAGCCGTATCTGGCCTTCAGGGTCTTCAGCGCGGAGATCAGGTTCACGATCACCGGCGTCGTCGGGCTCTTGAAGTTCGTGTCGTTCGTGTCCAGCGAGAGCGAGTGCCCCTCGAAGTCGATGTCCAGGCCGTCGAGACCGTAGGTGTCGATGATCTTCGAGACCGAGGAGACGAAGGTGTCGCGGGCGGCAGCGGTGGTCAGCTGGACCTGGCCGTTCTGGCCACCGATCGATATCAGCACCTTCTTGCCCGCCGCCTGCTTGGCCTTGATCGCCGCCTTGAAGTCGGCGTCGCTCTCGACCGTGGGGCAGTCGGTGACCGGGCAGCGGGTGAAGCGGATGTCGCCGGACGTGGTGGAGGTCGGTTCGCCGAAGGCCAGGTCGATGACGTCCCAGCTGTCGGGGACGTCGGCCATCCGGGTGTAGCCGGAGCCGTTGGCGAAGCTCGCGTGGAGGTAGCCGACGAGGGCGTGCGGGGGAAGCCCGGTCGAACCGCCGGAGCCGGCGGACGTCGTCGCCGTCACCGTGGCCGACTTCGCGGACTCGCCCGCGTCGTTCGTCGCGGCGACCTGGAAGCCGTACGCCGTCGAGGGCGTGAGGCCGCCCACGGTGGCCGATGTCCCGGTGGCCGTCTGGACCCTGGCCCCGTCGCGGTAGAGGACGTAGCCCGTCGCGCCGGTCACCGGCGACCAGGACAGGGCGACCGTCGAGGACGAGACGGTGCCGGCCGTCAGGCCGGTGGGCGCCGCCGGGGGCTGCCCCGCGTCGGCGCCGGGACCGACGAGGGAGAGGTCGTCGGCGTAGTACGCGCCGGTGCCGTACCAGCCGTGGGTGTAGATCGTGACCCGGGTGGTGGCCGGGCCGGTGCGGAAGGTGGTGGTCAGGCGCTGCCAGTCGGGCGCGGACTGGGTCCAGGCGGAGACGTCGGTGGTGCCGGTGCCGCTCGCTCCGAGGTAGACGTAACTGCCCCGGACGTATCCGGCGAGGGTGTACGAGGAGTCGGGTCTCACGGTCACCGTCTGCGAGCACTGCGCGTTGTCGCTGCCGGCCGGGGTCGCCTGCAACGCCGAACCGCCGCTCCGCACGGGAGTTTTCACGACGGCGCCCGCCGTACAGGTCCAGCCGTCGAGGCCGGTCTCGAAGCCGCCGTTCCTGACCAGGTCCGCGTCGGCCGCGTGGGCGGCCGGCGAGAGCGCGGCGAGGCCGGGCAGCGCCAGCACGGTCGCCGTGCAGACGGCGAGCAGCCTCCGGCGGATCGGGAGTGGTCTGTTGGGGCCCCTGTGTTCGGTGCGTTCCACAACTGCCTCCAGGCATGGGGGAATTCAGGAGGGTGGAGCGCGCCCAACTTGGTCCAGACCAATCCGGTTGTCAAGACCTCTGCCGATCGGTGCGGCTTCCGCGGGCGGCCGGGTCCGTTCCCGCCGTCACGGTCGGTCCTCGCTTCCGGCGAGACCGGCGGCCGCCTCGTGCATGGCCAGTTCCAGCAGCGCCGGATCGGTGAGCGTTCCGGTGCCGTCCGGCGGGACCAGCCAGCGGACCCCGCCGGTCAGCCGTCCCGGGTACGGCACCACGATCCAGGTGCCGTGCCCCGCCGTGCGCACTCCCGTGCCGAGCCAGCGCGCGGCGGTGCCCGGCGGCACGAAGAAGCCCATCCGGGAGTCGCCGAAGTCGACGAGCACCGGGCCCGGCTGGTCGATGACCCGGGTGAGCACGTCGAGCGTGGGGTAGCCGAGCCGGCCCGGCAGGATCAGTACGTCCCAGAGCCGGCCGGCCGGCAGCAGCGCGACCCCCGCCGGATTGCGCTCCCATTCCCAGCGGCAGGCCCCGGGATCCGGTGCCACCGATGCCAGCCACTCGACCGCCGTCTTGGCCCCTGTCATGGCGGTACCTCCCTCTCTCCTCATGTCGACGCTGGTCGCGTCAGAAGGGAGAGGGAGGTTCGGGCCGGGCATTACGCGGGTTCGGCCGTCCCGTGGGAGTGAACCGGATCACAGTGGGTGAGCTGGGCGTACGCCCGTGGATCAACGGCGCTCCGAAGCGCCCCGGCGATCAACGGGCCGGTGGTCATCGGCCCGGACCTCAGCTGTCGAAGCCCAGCCCCAGCCTGTCCATGGCCCTGAGCCACAGATTGCGCCGCCCGCCGTGCGCGTCCGCCCGCGCCAGCGACCACTTGGTGAGCGCGATGCCCGTCCAGGCGAACGGCTCGGGCGGGAACGGCAGCGGCTTCCTGCGGACCATCTCCAGCTCGGTGCGCTCCGTGCGCTCCCCCGCCAGCAGGTCGAGCATCACGTCCGCGCCGAACCGGGTCGCGCCGACCCCGAGCCCCGTGTAGCCGGCCGCGTACGCGACCCGGCCCCGGTGCGCGGTGCCGAAGAAGGCCGAGAACCGCGAGCAGGTGTCGATCGCGCCGCCCCACGCGTGGGTGAAACGGACGCCCTCCAGCTGTGGGAAGCAGGTGAAGAAGTGCCCGGCGAGCTTCGCGTAGGTCTCCGGGCGGTCGTCGTACTCGGCGCGCATCCGGCCGCCGTACGGGTAGATCGCGTCGTAGCCGCCCCACAGGATCCGGTTGTCGGACGACAGCCGGAAGTAGTGGAACTGGTTCGCCGAGTCCCCCAGCCCCTGGCGGTTCTTCCAGCCCACGGAGGCCAGCTGGTCGGCGGTCAGCGGCTCGGTCATCAGCGCGTAGTCGTAGACCGGGACGGTGTACGACCGCACCCTCCTGACCAGGTTCGGGAAGATGTTGGTGGCGAGGGCCACCCGGCGGGCCCGGACGGAGCCGTAGGGGGTCCGTACGGCCATGCCGGCGCCGTGCGCCTTCAGTTCGAGCGCGGGGGTGTGCTCGTACACCCGCACCCCGAGCCGGAGGCAGGCGCGCTTCAGACCCCAGGCGAGCTTCGCGGGGTGCAGCATGGCCACGCCGCGGCGGTCGTACAGGCCGGCCAGGAAGGTCGGCGAGTCGACCTGGTCCCGGACCGCCGCGGCGTCCAGGAACTCCACGCCGTCCGCGAGACCCCGGCCGCGCAGTTCCTCGTACCACTCCCGGAGTTCCTCGGCCTGGTGCGGCTCGGTGGCGACGTCGATCTCGCCGGTGCGCTCGAAGTCGCAGTCGAGGCCGTAGCGGGTGACCGCCTCCTCGATCGCATCGAGGTTGCGGGCCCCCAGTTCCTCCAGTTTCCCGATCTCGTCCGGCCAGCGGGTGAGCCCGTTGGCCAGGCCGTGGGTCAGCGACGCCGCACAGAATCCGCCGTTGCGGCCCGAGGCGGCCCAGCCCGCCTCGCGGCCCTCCAGGAGCACCACCTCGCGCCCCGGGTCGCGCTCCTTGGCGAGCAGCGCGGTCCACAGTCCGCTGTAGCCGCCGCCGACGACGAGCAGGTCGCAGCTCTCGGCGCGGGTGAGGGCGGGCTCGGGGTGGGGCCGGCCGGGGTCGTCCAGCCAGTACGGAACGGGCTGGGCTTCGGAAAGGGACGTGGTCCAACGGGTCATGGCGCTCGGGGCCATGATTTCAACTCCCTACGGATTGATTGCGCTTATGCCTTCTGCCTGTTGCGGCGATTGCCTATGACCATTCCGACCAGGACGAACAGTACGGCGACGATGAACATGGCCGTACCGATGACGTTGATCTGAACGGGTGTTCCGCGCTGCGCCGAACCCCAGACGAACATGGGGAAGGTGACGGTCGAGCCCGCGTTGAAATTGGTGATGATGAAATCGTCGAAGGAGAGCGCGAAGGCGAGCAGCGCGCCCGCGGCGATTCCGGGGGCGGCGATGGGCAGGGTGACCCGCAGGAAGGTCTGCACCGGACCCGCGTACAGGTCCTGGGCCGCCTGTTCCAGGCGCGGGTCCATCGACATCACGCGCGCCTTGACGGCGGTCACGACGAAGCTGAGGCAGAACATGATGTGGGCGATCAGGATCGTCCAGAAGCCCAGCTGGGCGCCCAGGTTGAGGAAGAGCGTCAGCAGCGAGGCGGCCATCACGACCTCGGGCATCGCCATCGGCAGGAAGATCAGCGAGTTCACCGCGCCGCGTGCCCGGAAGCGGTAGCGGACCAGCGCGAAGGCGATCATCGTGCCGAGGACGGTGGCCCCGAGGGTCGCCCAGACGGCGATCTGGAGGCTGAGGGAGAGCGAGCCGCACATGTCGGCGACCCCGCACGGATCGCGCCAGGCGTCCGTGGAGAACTGCTGCCATTCGTAGTTGAAGCGCCCCTTCGGTTTGTTGAAGGAGAACACCGTGACGATCACGTTCGGCAGCAGCAGATATCCGAGGGTGACCAGTCCCGCGATGACGACGAGATTCCTCTTGAACCAGCGTACGAAGGCCATTTAGACCAGATCCTCCGTCCCGGACTTGCGGATGTAGAGCGTGACCATGATGAGGATCGCGGCCATGAGGATGAAGGAGAGCGCCGCGGCCGTCGGATAGTCGAGGATCCGCAGGAACTGCGTCTGGATGACGTTGCCGACCATGCGGGTGTCCGTGGAGCCGAGCAGGTCCGCGTTGACGTAGTCGCCGCTGGCCGGGATGAAGGTGAGCAGCGTGCCGGAGACGACTCCGGGCATCGACAGCGGGAAGGTGACCTTGCGGAAAGTGGTGAACGGCTTCGCGTACAGGTCGCCCGCCGCCTCGTGCAGCCGCCCGTCGATGCGCTCCAGCGAGGTGTAGAGCGGCAGGATCATGAACGGCAGGAAGTTGTACGTCAGACCGCAGACCACCGCGAGCGGGGTGGCCAGCACCCGGTCGCCCGCCGTGAACCCGAGCCAGTTGGTGACGTCCAGGACGTGCAGCGTGTTGAGGGCGCCGACCACCGGGCCGCCGTCCGCGAGGATCGTCTTCCAGGCGAGCGTGCGGATCAGGAAGCTGGTGAAGAACGGTGCGATGACCAGGATCAGCACGACGTTGCGCCAGCGGCCCGCCCGGAAGGCGATCAGGTACGCCAGCGGGTACCCGAGCAGCAGACAAAGGATCGTGGCGGCGCCGGCGTAGAGCACCGAGCGCAGGAACTGCGGCCAGTAGTCGGACAGCGCGTTCCAGTACGTCTGGAAGTGCCAGGTGACCTTGAAGCCCTCCTCCAGGGAGCCCGTCTGCACGGACGTGGAGGCCTGGTAGACCATCGGCAGCGCGAAGAAGACCAGCAGCCACAGGATTCCGGGCAGGAGCAGCCAGTACGGGACGAGGCGGCCGCGTCTGCGGGGCGGCTTGCTGTCCGGCTGCGGCGCGCGGGGCGGCGCCTCGGTGACGGTGGCCATCAGGCGGCCTCCTCCTCGACGCTCTCCACGCCCGCGTCGATGTCCTGCGCCGCGTCCAGCCCGAAGGTGTGCGCCGGGCTCCAGTGCAGGACGACGTCGGCGCCGGGGGTGAGCCGCGGGTCGCGGTCGATGTTCTGGGCGTAGACCTCGAACTCGGGACAGACGGCGCTGTCGATGACGTACTGCGTGGAGACGCCGATGAAGCTGGAGTCGGCGATCTTGCCGGTGATGCGGTTGCGGCCGGCCGGGATCTCGCCGGCGTCGTCGGCGTGGGTGAGCGAGATCTTCTCGGGGCGCACGCCGACCAGGACCTTGCCGCCGGTCGTCGTGGGCGCCGCGCAGCGGGCCTCGGGCAGCACGAGCTTCCCGCCGCCCGCCTTCAGCACGATGTCCCCGCCGCCCCGGGAGTCGACCTCGGCCTCGATGAGGTTCGAGGTGCCGAGGAAGTTCGCGACGAAGGTGGTGTTCGGGTTCTCGTAGAGGTCGGCGGGGGCGCCGAGTTGCTCCACGCGGCCCGCGTTCATCACGGCGACCGTGTCGGCCATGGTCATGGCCTCCTCCTGGTCGTGCGTGACGTGGACGAAGGTGATGCCGACCTCGGTCTGGATGCGCTTGAGCTCCAGCTGCATCTGACGGCGCAGCTTGAGGTCGAGGGCGCCGAGGGGCTCGTCGAGGAGCAGCACCTTGGGGTGGTTGATCAGCGCGCGGGCCACCGCGACGCGCTGCTGCTGGCCGCCGGAGAGCTGGTGCGGCTTCTTGCGCGCCTGCTCGCCGAGCTGGACGAGGTCGAGCATGTCGCCGACCTGCTTCTTCACCGACTTGATGCCGCGTCGGCGCAGGCCGAAGGCGACGTTCTCGAAGATGTCGAGGTGCGGGAAGAGGGCGTAGGACTGGAAGACGGTGTTCACCGGCCGCTTGTAGGGCGGCAGGTGGGTGACCTCCTGGTCGCCGAGGAACACGGTGCCGGAGGAGGGTTCCTCCAGTCCCGCGATCATGCGCAGGGTGGTGGTCTTGCCGCAGCCGGAAGCGCCGAGCAGGGCGAAGAACGAGCCCTGCGGCACGGTCAGGTCGAGCGGTTGCACGGCGGTGAAGGAGCCGTAGGTCTTGCTGATTCCGGAGAGGCGGACGTCGCCGCTGTTGTCCGTGGTGTTCATCGTCGTCACGCCCCTGTGAGCTTCGCGAACTTCTGCTGATAGGCCGTCTCTTCCTTCGAGCTCAGTGAGCGGAAGGCATGGGACTTGGCCTGCATGGCCTTGTCGGGAACGATCAGCGGGTTGTCCGCCGCCGACTTGTCGATCTTGGCGAGATAGGGCTGCACTCCCGCGACCGGGCTCACGTAGTTGATGTAGGCGGCGAGTTCGGCGGCCGGCTCCAACTCGTAGTAGTAGTCGATGAGCCGCTCCGCGTTCGTCTTGTGACGCGCCTTGTTCGGGATGAGCATGTTGTCGGTCGACGTCATGTATCCGCTGTCGGGGATCACGTAGCCGACGTCGGGGCTGTCCGCCTGGAGCTGCACGATGTCGCCCGCCCAGGCGACGCACGCGGCGAAGTCGCCCTTGCTGAGGTCGGACGTGTAGTCGTTGCCGGTGAAGCGGCGGATCTGCCCCTTGTCGACGGCCTTCTGGAGGCGGGCGATCACCGCGTCGTAGTCGTCGTCCGTGAACTTCGCCGGGTCCTTGTCCATGTCGAGCATGGTCATGCCGACGCTGTCGCGCATCTCGGTCAGGAAGCCGACACGGCCCTTGAGCTTGGGGTTGTCGAGCAGATCGGAGATCGACCTCACCTCGATGCCGTCGAGCGCCTTCTTGTTGTACGCGATGACGGTCGAGATGCCCTGCCACGGGTACGAGTAGGCGCGCCCGGGGTCCCAGTCGGGGGCGCGGAACTGGTCCGACAGGTTCGCGAAGGCGTGCGGCAGGTGGGACGGGTCCAGTTTCTGGACGTAGCCCAGCCGGATCATGCGGGCGGCCAGCCAGTCGGTGAGCACGACGAGGTCCCGGCCGGTGGCCTGACCCGCGGCGAGCTGCGGCTGGACCTTGCCGAAGAACTCGTCGTTGTCGTTGATGTCCTCGGTGTACTTGACCTGGATTCCGGTCCGCTTCGTGAAGGTGTCGAGCGTGGGACGGTGTTTGCCGCTGTCGTCCGTGTCGATGTATTCGGGCCAGTTGGAGAAGTCGACGACCTTCTCCTTGGCCGAGTGGTCGTCGGCGGACACACCGCCCTGTGTCTTGCCCGCCGCGGGGATCCCGCAGGCGCTCAGCGCCCCCAGTCCCCCCACCGCGAGCGCGCCGCCCGCGGAGGCGCGCAGCAGGGAACGGCGGGTCATGGCGGCCCGTCCGTTGCGGAAGCTGCGCCGCACGGCGGCCGCTTCGGCCGGTGTCAGGCGGTCGGGCTCGTACTGCTTCATGCGCGTGCTGCCCTTTCGGGAGGTCTCGGCCACGGACGGGGCGGACCGTTCTGCTAGCGGTCCCCGAAGATCGTGCGGTGCCAGTCCTTCCTGGCCACCGCGGTGTTGTCGAACATGACGTGCTTGATCTGGGTGTACTCCTCGAACGAGTACGCCGACATGTCTTTGCCGAAGCCGGACGCCTTGTATCCGCCGTGCGGCATCTCGCTGATGATCGGAATGTGGTCGTTGACCCAGACGCAACCCGCCTTGATCTCACGGGTCGCGCGGCCCGCCCGGTACACGTCCCGGCTCCACGCGGAGGCGGCGAGACCGTACGGGGTGTCGTTGGCGAGCCGGATCCCTTCGTCGTCGCTGTCGAAGGGGAGCACCACCAGGACCGGACCGAAGATCTCGGACTGCACGATCTCGCTGTCCTGGGGGGCGTCGGCGACGAGGGTGGGGCGGTAGTACGCGCCGGCCTTGAGCTCCCGCGGGATCTCTCCGCCGGTGACCACGCGCGCGTAGCCGCGCGCCCGGTCGACGAATCCGGCCACCCGGTCGCGCTGCGCGTGCGAGATGAGCGGGCCGAGGTCGGTGCCGGCGGCGAACGGGTCGCCGAGGCGGACGCTCGCCATGAGGTCGGCCGCCTGGCGGACGAACTCCTCGTAGAGGGGCCTTTGCACGTACGCGCGGGTGGCGGCCGTGCAGTCCTGTCCGGTGTTGATGAGCGATCCGGCGACCGCGCCGTGCACGGCCGCCTCCAGGTCCGCGTCGTCGAAGACCACGAAGGGGGCCTTGCCGCCCAGCTCCAGGTGGAGCCGCTTGACGGTCGCGGTGGCGATCTCGGCGACGCGCTTGCCGACGGCGGTGGACCCGGTGAAGGAGGTCATGGCGACGTCGGGGTGGCCGACGAGGTGTTCACCCGCGTCCCGGCCGGCTCCCGTGACGATGTTGATCACACCGTCCGGGATCCCCGCCTCCGTGGCCGCCTCGGCGAACAGGAGCGAGGTCAGCGGGGTGAGTTCGGCCGGCTTGAGGACGATCGTGTTGCCGGCGGCGACGGCGGGGAGGATCTTCCAGGCGGCCATCTGGAGGGGGTAGTTCCAGGGCGCGATGGAACCGACGACGCCGATGGGTTCACGGCGTACGTAGGAGGTGTGGTCGCCGGAGTACTCGCCCGCCGCCTGCCCCTGCAGATGCCGGGCGGCGCCCGCGAAGAACGCGGTGTTGTCGATGGTGCCCGGGACGTCGAACTCCCGGGTGAGCTTCAGCGGCTTGCCGCACTGGAGGGACTCGGCCCGCGCCAACTCCTCGGCGCGGTCGGCCAGTACGGCGGCGAAGCGGTGCAGGGAGTCGGAACGCTCGCCGGGGGTGGCGCCGGCCCAGCCGGGGAACGCCGCGCGGGCGGCGGCCACGGCCGCGTCCACGTCGGCGGTGCCGGCCAGCTCGTACGTGTAGACCTCGTCGCCGGTGGCGGGGTCGACGACCGCGTGCGTGTGACCGGAGGTGCCCTTGGCCGGCCGGCCCGCGATGTACTGCGCGCCGTCGGCGAAACGGTCCTGCGCCTGGAAGCGATGGCCCGGATTGTGCATGTCGCTCTCCTCCGCCGTCCGCCCCCTTGCCGCGGGGTCGGCGTGGCTCCAGCTCGATTTGAGTGCCGATCCTGACAGAGCAAAGGGACTCCAACAAGTGATTCCGTTGTTGCCTTTTGGTTACGCGACGGAATCTGTCGACCAGGTGTCGAGTCCCCACGGAAAAGGGGGGACGGAGTGTCAGTGGTGGATGCCAGACTCGCGTGCATGGGGAAGATCGATTCTTGGGAAGCGCTGGTCAGCGCGGTCGACTCGGGGACGCGCGTCAAGTACCTGCACTTCTGGGGGCACCGGCCGCGGCAGGACGGCCAGGTGGGCGCGGGCTGCCTGAGCCAGTGGTGGCCGTCACCGTTCGTGGTCGACGGTGTCTCCTACGCGACCGCCGAGCACTGGATGATGGCGGGCAAGGCCCGGCTTTTCGGGGACACGGCGGCCGAGCGGCGCGCGTTGGAGGCGCCGAACCCCGCCCTCGCCAAGAAGGCGGGCCGGCTCGTGCGGGACTTCGACGACTCCGTGTGGGAGCGGGAGCGGTTCGCCGTCGTGGTCGAGGGCAGCGTCCACAAGTTCGCCGCGCACCCCGATCTGCGCGCGTTCCTGCTGGGCACGGGTGAGCGGGTGCTGGTGGAGGCCAGTCCCATGGACCGCGTGTGGGGCATCGGGCTCGCGGCGGACGACGAACGCGCGTCGGATCCCGAGCGCTGGCGGGGACCGAATCTGCTGGGCTTCGCCTTGATGGCGGCGCGCGAGCGGCTCGCCGGGACGGGCGGCTGACGGGCGCCGCCCACCCGGCGGGAAGGGACGGACGCGGCCGGGGCCGGCCGGTTCAGCGTGGCACGACGAGTGAGGTGGAGTACCCGTCGTCGCCGGTGAACGGGGAGTCGCCGCCGCCGTCGTCCGGGAGGAAGAAGAAGATCACGATCATCCCGATGCTCAGGGCGATGCCGACCGCTCCGCAGATGATCCCGGCCAGGGCCTGCCCCGGATTCGTCGCCTCGCCCCGGCGGGCCCTGCGGCGGCCCACCACACCGAAGATCACGCCGAGGGCGCCCAGCACGAAGGCCACCGGCCAGAGGCAGAACACCACGGCCGAGATGATGCCGACCACCAGCCCCGCGGTGCCCATGCCGTTGCTGGGTGGGAGCGGCATCGCCGGCCAGCCGTAGCCGGTCACGCCGGGATATCCGGGGACTCCGGGGTAGCCGGGGTAGCCGGGCGCGCCCTGGTGGCCGGCACCGGGCGGGCCGTACGGCGGGTAGCCGTACCCGTAGCCGTACGGGGCCTGGCCGGGACCCTCGGGACCGATGGGCGGCGGCGGGACCGGCTCTCCGGCGCTCGCGTGCGGGTAGGGCGTGTGGCCGGCGGGAGGCGCGAATGGGTTGTCCCAGGGCGCGGCCGGAGGGCTTACCGCGCCGGGGTACGAGGCCATCGTCGGCTGATCGTGCACCGAGGGCGACGCGGGGGACGTGGGCGACGCGGGGTGCGTGGGAGCGCCGCCGAAGCGGGACGGGGCCGGGTCCGCGGGCGGGGCCCAGGGGTTCGGCTCCTGCGCGCGGGCGGCGGGGGCCGCGTCCGCGGGGGCCGGTCGGCCGGGGCGGCCTGGCCGGGCCGGGGGTCCGTCGTGCCGTCGTACGCCGGGGCCGGCGACCCGGAGGGGAAGGCGGGCGCGATGCCCGCCGCGGGTATCGCGTCCTCGGGGTCCGCGGCCGGTGCCACGTCGGCCGGCCGAGACGGCGTGGCCCCGTGGTCCGGGGACGCCCACGGCGTCCCGGCGGCGTCCCGCGGGGCCTGTGGCGCCTGCGCCTCGTCGGACATGGGTCCCCCTCTGTCGTGCGTGCCGTCATGCTACGGGCCTGGGCCCACACCGCGCGGGCCGCCGCCTACGATGATCCCCGAGTCATCGATCAGCCGATCACCCGCGTCCCCCCGACCCTGCTCCGGGGACGCCGTTCCCGGGGAGGGACCCCTTGACCGATCACCGCGACGCCCGCGATCTGCACGCCTTCATCGCCGGACTGCCCAAGGCCGAACTGCATGTGCACCACGTCGGATCCGCCTCGCCGCGCATCGTCTCCGCCCTCGCCGCCCGTCACCCCGACTCCCGGGTGCCGACCGACCCGGAGGCGCTCGCGGACTACTTCACGTTCACGGACTTCGCGCACTTCATCGAGGTGTACCTGTCCGTCGTCGACCTCGTGCGCACCCCCGAGGACGTCCGGCTGCTGACCTACGAGGTCGCGCGGGACATGGCCCGGCAGCAGGTCCGCTACGCCGAACTGACCATCACCCCTTACTCCTCCACCCGCCGCGGCATCGACGAACTCGCCTTCATGGAGGCGATCGAGGACGCCCGCAAGGCCGCCGAGGCCGAGTTCGGGGTCGTTCTGCGCTGGTGCTTCGACATTCCCGGCGAAGCGGGTCTGGAGGCGGCCGAGGAGACGGTGCGGCTCGCGACCGAGGACCGGGTGCGGCCCGAGGGGCTCGTCTCCTTCGGGCTCGGCGGGCCCGAGATCGGCGTACCGCGGCCGCAGTTCAAGCCGTACTTCGACCGGGCCATCGCCGCCGGGCTGCGGTCGGTTCCGCACGCCGGTGAGACGACCGGGCCGGAAACCGTGTGGGACGCGCTCAACGACCTGCGGGCCGAGCGCATCGGTCACGGCACCAGCTCCGCCCGGGACCCGAAGCTGCTCGCGCACCTCGCCGAGCACCGCATCGCCCTGGAGGTCTGCCCGACCTCCAACATCGCCACCCGCGCGGTCCGCACGCTCGACGAGCACCCCATCAAGGAGTTCACCAGGGCCGGGGTCCTCGTCACCATCAACTCCGACGACCCGCCGATGTTCGGCACCGACCTCAACAACGAGTACGCGGTCGCCGCGCGCCTCCTCGACCTCGACGAACTCGGTCTCGCCGCGCTCGCCAAGAACGCCGTGGAGGCGTCCTTCCTCGACCCGGCGGGGAAGACCAGGCTCGCCGAGGAGATCGACACCTACGCCTCGACGTGGCTCGCGCCCTGACCCACCGCACCACCACGCACCCATCACGGACCCATCACTGACCCACGGACCCGCTTCACGATCGGGCCCACCGCGTCACGGGCTCATTGCACAATGGGCCCATGCGCACCGTGACCGCCGTCGCCCATCGCGGCGACCCCTATCGCGTCCGTGAGAACACGATCGACTCACTGCGTTCCGCGCTCCACCGGGGCGCGGACGCGGTGGAGATCGACGTACGGCTCACCCGCGACGGCATCCCCGTGCTGCTGCACGACGAGACGCTGAAGCGGCTGTGGGACGTGGACCGACCGCTGCGGGCGCTCTCGGCGGACGAGGCGCACGGCCTCACCGGCGGCGGAGTACCGACGCTCGAAGCGGCCCTCGCGGCGACCGGCGACAGCCGGATCATGGTCGACCTGCCGGGCGGCCCCGACGCCGGGGCCGTCCGCCGGATCGTCGACGTCGTCCGCTCGTGCGGCGCCGGGGAGCGGGTGTACTACTGCGCGGGCGCCCCGGCCATGCTGGCGGTGCGCGCCGCCGACCCCGCCGCGGAGATCGCGCTGACCTGGACGACGCTCGCGCCGCCGCGCCCGGCCCTGCTCGACGCCGTACGGCCGCGCTGGCTCAACTACCGCTTCACGCTGGTCGACCGGGACCTCGCCGCCCGGGTCCACCACGGCGGCCATCTGCTGTCCGTGTGGACCCCGGACACCCGGCGCTCCCTGCGACGGCTGCTCGGCCTCGGCGTCGACTCGATCACCACGAACCGCGTCGACACGCTGTGCGGGCTGCGCGAGGGCCGGGCCGACCAGGGCTGAGCCGCCGTCGGCTTCCGCACCGGCTCAGCCCGATGCGTCGCCTCCACCGTCACCGTCACCATCGGCATCGGCATCGGCATCGGCATCGGTCCAGGCGTGGAGCTTGTCCGGGTTGATCACCAGCCACAGATCGGTGACCAGACCGTCGCGCACATCGGCGGCCACGACGGCGACGGTGGTGCCGGCGATGCGGACCGTCACGCCGGGAAGGCCGTTCACGTCCTCCTCGACGAGCTCCATCCCGGGCTCCTTGCGCATGAGGCCGACGAAGAGGCGCGCCACCTTGTCCCGGCCGACGACCGGGCGCAGAGCCGCGCGCACCTTGCCGCCTCCGTCGCTGCGCGACTCGACCGCGGGGTCGAGGAGGGCGACGAGGGCATCCAGGTCACCGGTCTCGCACGCCGCACGGAACGCGGAGACGACCTGCCTGTGTTCGTGCGCCGGCCGGCCGCCGGACCGCCGGTGGGCGAGACGTCTGCGCGCCGAGGCGGCCAACTGGCGGCAAGCCGCGGGGGTTCGGCCCATCGTCCCGCCGATCTCGGTGAACGGCAGACCGAAGACGTCGTGCAGGACGAAGGCGACGCGTTCCGCGGGCGTGACCGTGTCCAGGACCACGAGCACCCCCATGCCGACCGATTCGTCGAGGGTGATCCGGTCGGCCGGATCGTCCTCGCCCGCCCGCCCCGCGCTGGTCCACACGGTGCCGTCCCGCAGGGGCTCGGGCAGCCACTCCCCGGTGTACCGCTCACGGCGGACCCGCGCCGAGGCGAGATGGTCGAGGCAGATCCGGGAGGCGACCCGCGTCAGCCACGCCAGCGGTGTCCCGATCTCCCGCTGCGCCTCCTCGGGCTGGGCGTACCAGCGGGCGTACGTCTCCTGCACGACGTCCTCGGCGTCCTGCACGGAACCGAGCATGCGATAGCCGAGGTTGAGCAGCCGCCGGCGTTCGGCCATCAGGGAGCCGACGGTGGGGTCGGAGTCCCGCGCGGGTCCGGGTGGTGTGGACACGGTGTCGTCATCCTCCCTGGGCGATGTGCTGGGCGACGTACGTGGCGAGCCACGCGTCGAAGGTCTGGGTGCCCCGGGGCCCGGGGCCGGCCGGGAGCAGACCGTCGCCCGTCATGGCGGCGCCCGTGTCGCCGGGCATCCTCACCGGCAGCACCAGCCGGCGCCGGTGCCGGGCCCGCAGCAGCCGGCCCACCATGTCGACGAGGTGCTCGACCCGCGGCCCGGCGAGCTCGGGGGCCATGCCCCGCGCCGGTGCCGTCACGAGCCGCACCAGGTGCTGGGCCACCTCACGGGCCGCGACCGGCTGCGTCCGCATCCGGGGCACCACCGCGAACGGCTTCGGGACGCGGTCGAGGGTCTGCTCCGCGAACTCGTGGAACTGGGTGGCGCGCAGCACCGTCCACGGGGTCCGCCCGTTCCTCACCACGTCCTCCTGACGCAGCTTCCCCTGGTAGTAGCCGAGGCCGACCCGGTCGACGCCGACGATCGACAGCACGACGTGGTGCCGTACACCTGCCCGCTCACCGGCGTCCAGGAGGTTGCGGCCGACGCTGTCGAAGAACGAGACGGCCCTCCGCCCGCTCATGGTGGTCACGTTGCTCACGTCGACGACCGCGTCCGCGCCCGCGACGGCCGCGTCGAGTCCGGCGCCCGTCACGAGGTCCACGCCCCGCGACCTGGCCAGCACCACCGGCTCCTGTCCCGCCGCGGCCAACTCCTCGACCACGTACCGTCCGACCAGCCCCGTCCCGCCTGCCACCGCTACGCGCATGCCGTGCCTCCCACGTGTCCCCATGGTCCTCTACGTCTACGTCCTCGTGCGCCGCCCCGGGTCACCGTGGGCCGTCCCGTCGTACGGGCCGTGGGCCGTCCCGTCGTACGGGCGCGACCGGCAGCACCAGCAGGGCCGACGCGAGCAGCAGCGCGGAGAGGGTCACGACGTTGAGCACCTGGTCGCGGGTCCCGTACATGTCGAGATGCTGTACGTGATAGCCGAAGTGCAGGACACCGAAGACCAGCCACACCGCGCCCGTCGTCCGGACGAGCCGGTCGTCGCGCGCCTGGCGCAGGGTGACGGCCGTCAGCACGGCCAGCGCGAGGAACATGGCCCCGGTGTCCTTGGCGAGGTGTTCGTTGTAGGGACCCAGCTGAGGCAGCCGGCTCAGCCCGAAGCCGGGGAAGTGCGCGTACCAGCCCTTCGGGGAGAAGTAGGCCCAGACGCCTGTGTACAGCCCGGTCACGGCCAGGAGGCCGAGACCGCCGTACCGGATTCTCGTGTTCATGCCCCTATGACGAGACAGCGGCCGCCGATGTGAGGCGTGCCGGCGGGACACGGCCGGGCGGTCGTGGGCCTACCGCCGGATGCCGCCCTCGGTGGTCACGATCCGGTCCGCGCCCGGCGTCGGTACGGCGGACGGCGAGGAGAGGGTCGGGCGCGGTGTCGTGGACGGCGCGCGGCCGCCGGTGGCCCGGCCGGTCTGGGCGCTGGGGACGCGGGTCCGGGTCCTCCCGCCGGGGCGGGGCGTGACGGAGCTCGGCCGCGCCGAAGGGTCGGGCGCGACCGACGGAGTGCTCCGGGGCGCCGGACTGCTCGCGGGCGGCGGGGCGAGCGGGACGGTCGGGGACACGGGCGCGTCGGGTGCCGTCATGCGGAGGGGCAGCGCGACGAGGGCGGCGGCGGCACAGGTCAGGCCGGCCCCGGCCGCGGCGCGCAGCAGTCTGCGGCGGGCCGCTCCGCGGCGGATCGCCTCGTACCGGCCGGCGGGCGGGCCGAGATAGTCGGACGAGGGACGCAGGATGATCGCGAGGGGGTCGTCGGGTTCGGAGTCCGGACCGTCATCAGGGCGTGTGATCAAGGCTTCTCCTCAGATGGGCGCGGAGCAGTTCTCGGGCCGCGTGGAGATCGGCCTTGATGGTTCCTTCCTTGCGCCCGGTCAGCACGGACACCTCTCGGATCGGCATGTCAGCGTAGTAGTGCAGCAGGATCGGGACGCGCAGCCGTTCGGGCAGCGACTGCACGAGCAGGCGTACCGAGGGATCGGCCTGTTCGACCGGTGGGCGCGCGGCGGCCTCCACGGTGGCGCGGTGCACCGCCCGGCGTTCGCGTTCGAGCTTGCGCCAGTGGTCCCGGACGAGGTTGGCCGCGGTGACGTAGAGGAATCCGCGGGGTTCCGCCACGGACGTCCAGCGGGCCCAGAGCCGGGTGAACGCCTCCGAGGCGATCTCGTGGGCCGTCTCGTCGTCGTCGACCAGACGGCGGCACCAGCCGGCGAGGCGCGGATAGAGGGCGGCGAACAGCTCGGACGCGGCCTTCTCGCGGGACCGTTTCAACGCTCTCCATGGTCGTGGGTCACTCGTGGGGAAGGATCCCGGGCCGTCGGCGTACGGTCCAGCGGCCCGGGATCCTGGCGGCGGAGGGGCGGGGGCGGTGTCCTCGGCCGCCGTGGTGGTGACGGCCGCCGTGTCGGTGACGGACGGTCCCGGCAGGTGGCCGGCGGTTCCGGCAGGTGGCCGGTCGTTCCGGCAGGTGGCCGGTCGTTCCGGCAGGTCGCGGCGGGCCCTGGGGCCCCGGGTCAGCGGCCCACGGAGCTCAGCGTCGCGAAGACGATCACGTTGTCGAGGTATCCGTCGCCGGTGCGCGGGCCGCCGCAGGTGATGAGCCGCAGCTCCGGACGGTCCACGTCACCGTAGACCGCGTCCGCCGGGAACTCCGCCTTGGCGACCGTGCGTACGGAGTCGACCGTGAACACCGCCGTCGTGCCGTTCTCCAGGCGCGCCTCGACACGGTCGTCCCGGCGCAGCCGGGCGAGGTGACGGAAGACCCCGTCCCCGTAGGCGCCGACCGTGACATGACCGAGGATCACCGACGGACCGGTCTGACCCGGCGTCGGCGAGAACTGGTACCAGCCCGCCCGGTCGTGTGCCGTGACCGGGGGCACCTGCACGCCGCCGCCCGGGGTCAGCCCCAGCCGGATGAGCGGGGTGTCGACCTCGATGGCCGGGATCCGCAACCTGACCGGGACCGAACGCCGCAGGGCACGCGCCGCGTTCGCGGAGTGCCGCGAAGGCGGCGTGGGCGGTGGCGTGGTTCCCCGGTGCGGGGTCGTCGTGGTCCGGTCCGCCGGCCGGCCGCCGCAGCTCACGAGCAGCGAGGCCAGCGCCGCGGTGGCGAAGGCGCGCCTGGAGGGTGAGGTCATGCCCCGGTCGCCCGCCGGCGGCGTACGAGGAGGACCGCCGCGCCTCCGCCGACGAGCACCGCGGCGGCGCTCCCGCCGATCAGCGTGCTCTGCGATCCGGACCCCGTGGACGTCGGCGCCACACCGGTGTCGGGTGCGCCGTTCGGTACGACGGCGACCTGGCCCGGGGTCGACGCCCGGCTCGGTACGGGACTCGGAGCCCGGTGTTGCCGCCCGTCGCCCGGCTGGGTTCGGCGCTGGGGGCCGGGGCGGCGGTGGCGCTGGGGCGGGTGCTCGGGCGGGCGCTGGGGCTCGACCCGTCGGCGAACGCGGACACCGTGCTCACCGGCACGGCCAGGCACGCGAGGGCCACGGCGCTCAGGACTGTTCGGCGCATGAATCGCTCTCTTTCCTCGGACCGCCCGCCCGGTCACCCGGGG
Organism: Streptomyces sp. RPA4-2; assembly: GCF_012273515.2. Classification (NCBI taxonomy): domain Bacteria; kingdom Bacillati; phylum Actinomycetota; class Actinomycetes; order Kitasatosporales; family Streptomycetaceae; genus Streptomyces; species Streptomyces sp. RPA4-2. The sequence goes on along the minus strand of NZ_CP050975.2, from coordinate 6,492,171 downwards.
GGCTGCGTTGTGGATCGAGCGGAGAGACGAGACAGCGACGGACCGGGTTGTAAAGAACGGGCAAAGCCGCCGAGGGTCGGGGTGCGCCCGGCTCGGATTCGGCCTCGGCCTCGGCCTCGGCCTCGGCCTCGGCACCACGGTCGTGGCGAGACCGGCCGGGCCGGAGGCGTGGCCCACCGCACCTGCCGCCGAAGCGTCCGCCGGTGCCACACTGTGCCCCGGGGAAAGGGGTGGGCCCGTCCCCGCACATTTTTCCGGCACGCAAGGGAAGAGTCGCCATGCCCCCCTATAGCCTCGAGAACCGGCTGGTCATAGGAGTGGCCTCGAGCGCGCTCTTCGACCTCGCGGAGTCCGACGGGGTGTTCCGGAAGGAAGGCGAGGAAGGCTATCGCATCTATCAGCGAGCCCATCTCGACAACACCCTCCAACCCGGTGTCGCTTTCTCTTTCATTCGCCGCATCCTGTCGCTGAACGACTTGAACCCGGCGGACGACCCGCTGGTCGAAGTGATCATCCTGTCCCGCAACGACCCCGACACAGGGCTTCGGGTCATGCGGTCCATAAAGACGCACGACCTGCCGATAACCCGCGCCATATTCATGCAGGGCCGGGCGCCGTACAAGTTCGTGCGCGCTCTGCACATGTCCTTGTTCCTGTCCGCGGACGAGAACGACGTCCGGGAGGCCGTGGCCGCGGGGCTGCCCGCGGGCCGGGTTCTCGGCTCCGCCGTCGCCGACGATCCGGAGGACAGGGACCTGCGGATCGCCTTCGACTTCGACGGCGTCCTCGCCGGCGATGAATCGGAGCGCGTCTTCCGGCAGGACGGCATAGAGAGTTTCCGCGCTCACGAGACCATGAACGTGGCGACCCCTCACGACGCGGGCCCGCTGAGGGACTTCCTGCGCGAGATCAACAAGCTGCAGCGAAGAGAGCAGGAACGCCGCAGGGAGAACGAGGACTACACGATCCGCGTTCATGTCTCCATCGTCACGGCACGCAACGCGCCGGCACATGAGCGCGCCGTGCTGAGTTTGAACAAATGGGGAGTGACAGTCAACGACGCCTTCTTCCTCGGCGGCATCGACAAGAGTTCGATCATGGATGTACTGAGGCCCCACATCTTCTTCGACGACCAGGAGATCCACCTCAAGGGAACTTCCCAGACGACCCCGAGCGTCCACATTCCCTTCGGAGTCGTCAACCAGGGGCAGAGCACCGACACGTCCGGATAGGTTTCGCGCCCGGATCGCGACACCGGGCGGACGCGCTCCGGAGCGGACGACCGGGGCGGGAGCAGCGCCGTGGGCGCTACGAGCAGAGGGCACGTTCCCGCCCTGGCCGCCCGTTGCCCGGTCGGGCCGGGGCCGCCGAAAACCATTGCGCGAACACTCCCTGGCCAGGCATGATGCCCGCGTTGCTCGTGCGGCAGGGGTGGAACAGCTGTGAACCAGGAAGCCCGCGGTGGCGGAGCGGAATTGTCGGGAATGGTCGACCGAGTTCGCTATCGGGCTTCGTGGCAGCAGTCCCTGCCCCTGGGCCTGATCCTCGGCGTCATCGTGCTGACGCAGTTGTCGAACCCCTTGTTGTGGGAGCACCACCGGTCCGGGCTGACCGGCCTGCCGTTCGAGCCGCGGGTCCTGGCCATGGTGCCGCTGCTCCTGGTCACGCTCGAACTGTGGGTGCTGGGCCACTACGTCGGGGTGACCCTGACCCCTGAGGCGGTCGTCGTCCACAACCTGCGCCGCCGGACCATCCCGTGGACCGACGTGGCCGAGGTCGCGGTCGAACCGGTCACCGGCGGACGGCGGGTGGTCCTCTACGAGACGGGCGGACGCCGCACCCCGCTACGCATGCCCAGCTCCGGTTTCCTGTCCCCCGACCGCCGGCTCGACGACAAGGTCGCGACGATCCGAGGCTGGTGGCTTGCCCACGGCGGCGCGGCCCGAGCCGCGGACACCGCCGGTGAATTCGGCGCGTGGGGGCACACCTTCGGCCGGCCGCCCGAGCGACTGGGCATACGACCCGCGCCGAGCCGGTCGGTGCCCACGGTCCTGCTGCTCTGCTGGCTTGCCGCTGACGCCGTGATGGCGGGTTTCGCCGTGGGGCCCGACGCCGATCACCCGACGCTCCTCGGCCGCACGCTCGGCGCACTCGTCGCGCTCTCGCTGCTGCTGGGCGCGGCCTTCCTGAGCTTCGGCAGAGGTGTCACCCTCACTGCCGACCACCTGGTCGTACGAGGGCTGCGGCCCCGAACCGTTCCCTGGGCCGAGATTCAGGGGATCGCCGTCGAGCGCCACCGCGGCGGGCGCAGGCTGGTCATCCTCGAAGCGGGCGGTCACCGAACGCCATTGCCCGCACCGCGTGTCGGACGCGTGCTCTGGGACTCGGAGTTCGAAGCCAAGGTCCGGACGCTACGTCAATGGTGGCGCACCCACGCGGAGATCGGCACGACCCCGGCCGAAGCGGCGCCCCAACCCCCGGACCAGCCACCGCTCCTTCCCTACCGCGGACCGCGTCCGTGGCAGAAGGGAGTGCTGGTCCTGGCCTGCGTCGTCCTCGGCTACGAGATCCTCCTGTCCGTTCTGGTCGGAGCTCTGTTCCTCACCTTCGGTCAGTGAGAAAGCCTCACCGGACGGCGTCACAGCCCCGCGATCGCGTTCCAGCGCTTCGCGAACGCGGTGCGTTCGGTGGACGTGATGTCGCGGGCGATGGCGAGCCGCTTGCGCATGGTGGCGTCGGGGAAGATCAGCGGGTTCTCGGCGAGGGCGGCGGTGTCCTTGTCCCCGGAGGAGGCGAGGATGTCCTGGGCGGCCGGGACCGGGCAGACGTAGTTGACCCAGGAGGCCAGTTCCGCCGCCACCTCCGGCCGGTAGTAGTAGTCGACCAGCTTCTCCGCGTTGGCCTTGTGGTGCGCCAGGTTGGGGATCATCAGCGAGTCGGACCAGAGTTCGGCGCCCTCCTCGGGGACGACGAAGCGGATGTCCGGGTTGTCGGCCTGGAGCTGGATCACGTCGCCCGAGTACGCCTGACAGGCCAGTACGTCCCCGCTGACCAGGTCCTTGGTGTAGTCGTTGCCGGTGAAGCGCCGGATCTGGCCGCTGTGGACGTGCCCTTCGACCTGGTCGCAGATCCGGTGGAAGTCGTCGGCGGTCCACCGGGTGATGTCGACGCCGTTGCCCTGCATGAGCAGCGCGAACGCCTCGTCCAGACCGGAGAGCAGGGTGACCCGGCCCTTCAGGTCACCGGCCCACAGATCGGAGACGTGCCTGATCTCGCGGCCCACCTTGCGGCGGTTGTACGCGATGCCGGTGATCCCCGACTGCCACGGCACGGTGGACCTGCGGCCGGGGTCGAAGGACGGTGAACTCAGCAACGGGTCAAGGTACTTGGCGACGTTCGGCTGCTCGGCCCGGTTCATCCGCTGGACCCAGCCGAGGCGGACGAAGCGCGCGCACATCCAGTCGCTGATGACGATCAGGTCGCGGCCCGTCTGCTGGTGGTTCATCAGGGACGGGCTGATCTTGCCGAAGAACTCGTCGTTGTCGTTGATCTCCTCGATGTAGTCGACGGAGATCCCGGTGCGCTTCTCGAAGGCGTCCAGCGTGGGCCGCTTCGTGTGGTCCTTGTCGTCGGTGTCGATGTAGAGCGGCCAGTTCGACCAGGTCAGCCGTTTGTCGCGGGCGGAGAGGTCGGCTCCGGCACGGTCACCGGGCGACACGTACGCCGCGGGCACCCCGCATCCCGCCAGCGCGCCGAACACCGCACCCCCGCCCAGGGCGCGCAGCAGGGACCGGCGGGACAGGGTCGAGGTCTTCCGCATCACTGGCACGCGGGCAGCATCCCGTTCCCGGGACCGCCCGGACAATGGACGCTGCGTCGAGCACTCGCCCGCCGAACCGACACCCTGTCGATCAAGGCGTGCCGGGCGGTCGCTCCGTACGGTGCCGTTCCGGCGCCGGCCGCCGGGGCGGGGGCCGTGGCCGGGGCGCCGGCCCCTGACCGTCGCGGCGGATTCGGGTTCGGGTACGACGACTTCACGGCCGTCGCGCTCCGCGGACTGCGGGGCGGTGGGACCGTACGGTGCCGGGTGCGCCGCCCTGCGCTCCCGGCACAGCGCGGCGGCCACGGTCTCGGCGAGCTCTCCGTGCCGCTCGACCACCAGCACACGCATACCGTCCAGTATGCCGCGCGCCGGTCGCCCCCGGGCCGCGCCTCGTACACCGCCGCTCCCCCGACACCACCGTTCCCCCGCTCACGCCGCTCACGACCGAAGACCGGCGTCGTGCGCCGGGCCACGGGCCGTGGGCCGCCGCGGGGAAAGAGGGAACGCCGCGGCCCCGGACGGATCACCACCGTCCGGGGCCGCGCGCTCACCGCCTGGGGCCCTGCCCCTCGCTCACCGCTCAGGGCTACGCGTTCAGCGACGTCATCACGTGCTTGATCCGCGTGTAGTCCTCGAAGCCGTACCCGGAGAGGTCCTTGCCGTAGCCGGACTTCTTGAAGCCGCCGTGCGGCATCTCGGCGACCAGCGGGATGTGGGTGTTGATCCACACGCAGCCGAAGTCGAGGGCCTTGGACAGCCGCATCGCCCGGCCGTGGTCCTTCGTCCACACGGAGGACGCGAGGGCGTAGTCCACGCCGTTCGCCCACTCGATGGCCTGGGCCTCGTCGGTGAAGGACTGGACGGTGATGACCGGTCCGAAGACCTCGTTCTGGATGATCTCGTCGTCCTGCTTCAGGCCCGAGACGACGGTCGGGGCGTAGAAGAAGCCCTTGTCGCCGACCCGGTGGCCACCGGCCTCCACCTTCGCGTGGGCGGGCAGCCGCTCGATGAACCCGGTCACCTGCTCGAGCTGGTTGGGGTTGTTCAGCGGGCCGTAGAGCACGTCCTCGTCGTCCGGCTGGCCGGTCTTGGTCTCGGCCGCCGCCTTGGCGAGCGCGGCCACGAACTCGTCGTGGATGCCTTCCTGGACCAGCACACGGGTGGCGGCCGTACAGTCCTGGCCGGCGTTGAAGTAGCCCGCGACCGAGATGTCCTCCACCGCCTTGGCGATGTCGGTGTCCGCGAAGACCACGACCGGGGCCTTGCCGCCGAGCTCCAGGTGGACCCGCTTGAGGTCCTTGGACGCCGACTCGGCGACCGACATGCCCGCGCGCACCGAGCCGGTGATGGAGGCCATCGCCGGGGTCGGGTGCTCGACCATCGCGCGGCCGGTGTCGCGGTCGCCGCAGATGACGTTGAAGACGCCCTTGGGGAGGATGCCGCCGATGATGTCGGCGATCAGGACGGTGGAGGCGGGGGTGGTGTCCGAGGGCTTCAGGACGACCGTGTTGCCCGCGGCGAGCGCCGGCGCGAACTTCCACACCGCCATCATCATCGGGTAGTTCCACGGTGCGACCTGCGCGCAGACGCCGACCGGCTCACGGCGGACGATGGAGGTCATGCCCTCCATGTACTCGCCGGCCGAGCGGCCCTCGAGCATCCGCGCCGCGCCCGCGAAGAAGCGGATCTGGTCGACCATGGGCGGGATTTCCTCGGACCGGGTCAGACCGATCGGCTTGCCGGTGTTCTCCACCTCGGCCGCGATGAGTTCCTCGGCCCGCTCCTCGAACGCGTCCGCGATCTTCAGGAGGGCTTTCTGGCGCTCGGCGGGGGTCTGGTCGCGCCAGGCCGGGAAGGCCGCGGCGGCGGCCGCCATCGCGGCGTCCACATCCGCCTGGCCGGACAGCGGCGCGGTCGCGTACGCCTCGCCGGTCGCGGGGTTGACGACCTCGGTGGTCCGCCCGTCGGCGGCGTCCCGGAACTCGCCGTCGATGTAATTGCGCAGTCGACGCAGCTCGGTGCTCACTGCCGGCCCTCCAAGTTCAGGTGTCCAATCGCTGAGACACCCACACTAATCCGTGCTTCCACGTTTTCAACACCCCTGGCGACCCCCCGACTGCGAAATCCGCAAGCTGGGTACCCGTAAACAACGAATTTCATCGCTACAGCCTTGCGGAACCGTCGAGACGTCGTGCACAGTGAGGTCGTGGCCAGTCGAAGCGCAGACCCCAGGGACTCCACCCGCGAGTCCAGGAACGGCAGTCCCCAGCTGGACTCCGTGTCCCTCGCCATCATCGAACAGCTCCAGCAGGACGGACGACGTCCGTACGCCGCCATCGGCAAGGCCGTGGGCCTGTCCGAGGCGGCCGTGCGCCAGCGCGTGCAGAAACTGCTCGACCAGGGCGTGATGCAGATCGTCGCCGTCACGGACCCGCTCACCGTGGGCTTCCGCCGGCAGGCCATGGTCGGCGTCAACGTCGAGGGCGACCTCGACCCGGTGGCCGAAGCGCTGGCCGCCATGCCGGAGGTCGAGTACGTGGTGATGACCGCGGGCTCCTTCGACATCCTCGCCGAGGTCGTCTGCGAGGACGACGACCACCTGCTGGACGTCATCAACAAACGCATTCGGGCGCTGCCCGCCGTGCGCTCCACCGAGAGCTTCGTCTACCTGAAGCTCAAGAAACAGACCTACATGTGGGGAACCCGATAGCCGTGAGCAAGGACCTCAGCCGAACCGCGTACGACCACCTGTGGATGCACTTCACCCGCATGTCCTCGTACGAGAACGCGCCCGTTCCCACCATCGTCCGTGGTGAGGGCACCTACATCTACGACGACAAGGGCAAGCGCTACCTCGACGGTCTCGCGGGTCTGTTCGTGGTCCAGGCGGGCCACGGCCGCACCGAACTCGCGGAGACGGCGTTCAAGCAGGCGCAGGAGCTGGCCTTCTTCCCGGTGTGGTCCTACGCCCACCCCAAGGCCATCGAGCTCGCCGAGCGCCTCGCCGACTACGCGCCGGGCGACCTGAACAAGGTCTTCTTCACCACCGGCGGCGGCGAGGCCGTCGAGACCGCGTGGAAGCTCGCCAAGCAGTACTTCAAGCTCCAGGGCAAGCCGACCAAGTACAAGGTCATCTCGCGCGCGGTCGCCTACCACGGCACCCCGCAGGGCGCCCTGTCGATCACCGGTCTGCCGGCTCTGAAGGCGCCCTTCGAGCCGCTGGTCCCCGGTGCCCACAAGGTCCCGAACACCAACATCTACCGCGCCCCGCTCTTCGGCGACGACCCCGAGGCCTACGGCCGCTGGGCCGCCGACCAGATCGAGCAGGAGATCCTCTTCGAAGGCCCGGAGACCGTCGCCGCGGTCTTCCTGGAGCCGGTGCAGAACGCCGGCGGCTGCTTCCCGCCGCCGCCCGGCTACTTCCAGCGGGTCCGCGAGATCTGCGACCAGTACGACGTGCTGCTGGTGTCGGACGAGGTCATCTGCGCCTTCGGCCGCCTCGGCACGATGTTCGGCTGCGACAAGTTCGGCTACGTACCGGACATGATCACCTGCGCCAAGGGCATGACCTCGGGCTACTCCCCCATCGGCGCGTGCATCGTCTCCGACCGGATCGCCGAGCCGTTCTACAAGGGCGACAACACCTTCCTGCACGGCTACACCTTCGGTGGCCACCCGGTCTCCGCCGCGGTGGGTCTCGCCAACCTCGACCTGTTCGAGCGCGAGGGTCTCAACCAGCACGTGCTCGACAACGAGGCCAACTTCCTGCAGACCCTGCAGAAGCTGCACGACCTGCCGATCGTCGGCGACGTCCGCGGCAACGGCTTCTTCTACGGCATCGAGCTCGTGAAGGACAAGGCCACCAAGGAGACCTTCACGGACGAGGAGTCGGAGCGCGTGCTCTACGGCTTCGTCTCCAAGAAGCTCTTCGAGTACGGCCTCTACTGCCGCGCCGACGACCGCGGTGACCCGGTCATCCAGCTGTCGCCGCCGCTGATCTCCGACCAGTCGACCTTCGACGAGATCGAGGGGATCGTCCGTCAGGTGCTGACGGAGGCGTGGGCGAAGCTCTGATTCCGCCCGGCTGATCCACAACGGCCCCGGGGCGCCCGTTCGAGTGAGAATGGGCGCCCCGGGGCCGCGTGCTGTCCGGCCTCCCGCCCCCGACTCCCTAGCGTGCCCAGTGACCGATCGGCCCTGTCTTCGTTCCCCCGTCCGGGGGATTGGCAGCGCAAATCAGATCTGAACGAGGTGTACGCGATGGTGGCCCCGCCGGACAACGACGTGCTCTGGGCACGCGCCCTGCACGTCAAGCACAACGGCTCACCCGCGCTCAGCGGTGTCTCGCTCGGCGTCCGCGACGGAGAGATCCTCGCCGTCGGCGGCCCGCGCGGCAGCGGCAAGACCACACTGCTCCAGTGCCTGTCCGGGCAGCTCCTGCCACAGCAGGGCGAGGTCTGGTTCAACAGCGTGCCCGTGCACACCATGGGCGCGCTGGCCCGCGAACGCCTGCGCCGCGACCGCTTCGGCTGGATCGACCCCGTGCCCGTCCTCGTGCCCGAGCTGAACTCCTGGGAGAACGCCGCGCTGCCCCTGATGCTGCGCGGCTCCGGCCGCCGGGCCGCGAAGACCGCCGCCCTGGAATGGCTCGAACGCCTGGACATCGGTGACTGCGCCCGCAAACGGCCGCACGCGCTGCTCCAGGCCGAGCGGCAGCGCGTCGCCATCGCCCGCGCGCTCGTGCCCGCCCCCCAGGTGCTCTTCGCCGACGAGCCGACCGCTCCCCTGCACCGCGCCGACCGCGCCCACGTGCTGCGCACCCTCACCACCGCCGCCCGCTCGCACGGCATCACGGTGGTCCTCGCCACGCACGACGCGGACACCGCCGCCCTCGCCGACCGCACCATCACGCTGCTCGACGGACGGCGTGTGAACACCGTCCACCTGCCCCCGGTCACCGAGACGGAAGGCCGGGCCGCGTGCTCGCTCTCCGTCTAGCCCGCGGGGCACATCCCCTCGTCCAGCTGCGCAGGCTGCTGGTCGCCGCCGCCTCGGCGGGCACCGGCTTCCTGCTGCTGAGCGCCCTGGGATACGCCATGGCGCATCCCGACGCCTCGACCGGCTCGGTGCTCAGGCTCCTGTGGTGCCTCGCGCCCCTCGCCGCCAGCGTCCACCTCGCGGTCGCGGTCGCCCGTACGGACCCGGGGACCCGGCCCCGCCCCGGGCTCGCGGCGGTCGGGCTCGGCCCCGGGCGCCTGATGGCCTTCTCGGCGGTGACCACCGCCCTGTCGACCACGCTGGGCTCGATGCTCGCGCTGCTGGTCTTCCTGCACCTGCGCGGCGATCTGACGGGCATGCCCTTCGACGGCGCCGCGACCGCCTTCCTCGCCGCGGACCAGCCTCTGCCGCTGCCCGCGGCCCTGACCCTGCTGCTCCTGGTACCGGTCGCCGCGTCCCTGGCCAGCGCGGTCGCACTGCGCCCGCGGAGCGTCGGCCCCGGCCGGGCGGGCCGGCCGGCCGCCACCGCCGCGGGAGCACCCGGTGCCCCCGGCACGCCCGGGGACCCCGCTCCCGTGACGGCCGAGGCAGGCCCGAACGCCGACCACCTTGACCTCCCGCCGGACCCGCGGCCCTTCCCGCCGCCGCTGCCCGCGCCCGCCGGACTGCCCTGGGGCACCGCCGTCGTCGCGGCGGGGCTCGCCGTGGAGTCCTACGCGAGCCGTTCCGGAGCGGCACCCGGCTCCGACCTGACGAGCCGTTTCGCGGGCAGCCCCGCCGGAGTGCTCGGCGGCTGGGCCCTCACCGCGGTCGGACTGGCCCTGGCCGGACCCGCGATCACCCACGTGTGCGGATGGCTGCTCCAGGCCGTGCGCCCCGGCGCACTGCGCCTGCTCGCCGGGCGCGGTCTCCAGGGAGAGGCCCGGCGCATCGGGCGCCCGCTGGGAGTGGTGTGCGCGGTGGCGTCGGGCGCGTACGCCATGGCGACCGTGTACGCGGGAGCGCGGCCCTCGATCGGGCCGCTCAGCACGCTCGGAGCGCTGCTCGTCGCCGGATGCGCCGTCGCGACGCTGTTCACGGCGGCGCTGGAGACCAAGCAGGCCCGCGCCGACACCACGGCGGCGCTGCTGCGGCTGGGGGCGCCCGCCTCGGTGCTGCGCAACGCGGCACTGCTGCGCGCGGGCGTACTGCTCGCCGTGTTCGGACCGCTGACCTGGCTGGTCGCGGAACTGGCCGCGATGCCGCTGGCCCGCTGAACAGAGGTACGAAACGTCTTCGCCACGGCCGATGAGTTCGGCGAGGACGGACGGTCTACCTCTCCGTACGGCACCCGACTTCACCTCCACCGGGAGAGACCGCTCATGTACCAGCAGATGATCTTCGTGAACCTCGCCGTGAACGACGTCGACGCCTCGAAGAAGTTCTTCACCGAGCTCGGCTACACGATCAACCCGCAGTTCTCGACGGACGACTGCGCCTGTGTCGTCATCAGCGACACGATCGTCGCGATGCTGCTGAGCAAGCAGCGCTACGCGGACTTCACGAAGAAGGAGATCGCGGACTCGGCCCGGACCAGCGAGGTGCTGCTCTGTCTGAGCGCCGAGAGCCGCGAGAAGGTGGACGAGCTGTGCGACAAGGCCCTCTCGGTGGGCGGCTCGGGCACCCGGGAAGCCCAGGACCACGGCTACATGTACGGCCGCTCCTTCGACGACCCGGACGGCCACACCTGGGAGGTCATGTGGATGGACCCGGCGGCCGTCCAGGGCTGAGTGCCCCGCGCGCCCGGACCCGGCGGCCGTCGTGGCCCGGCGCCGCCGCCCGGGTCCGCCGCCGGTCCGCCGCCCGGCCCGTCGGTGGCCGGGTCCGCCGCCGGCCGGTCCGTCGGTGGCCCGAGGCCGTCGTGGTCCGAGGCCGTCGTGGTCCGGGGTCCATGGCCGCCAACGCCCCGCCCCGGCTTCCTTTTTGACCCACCGCCTACCATGGCCGCGTGCAGCCAACTCCCCTCCACGCCGGTCATGACCGTGAGATCGAGTCCCTCGCCGAGTTCGACGAGGTCGTCTCCGAGCACGGCTCACTCACCCGGTTCCGCGTCCAGTCCGTGGATCTGACGGACCGTACGGACGCCCTGCTCTCCGTGGACACCTCGGGCGCCGTCTTCCTCGGCTGCCCGATGGATCCCCGGGCGGCGGCTCGGGTGAGAGCCACGGGCGCGCTGGTCTTCCCGCCCATACCGGGGCTGCCCTTCGATCCGTACCGGGGAGTGCTCCACTCCCCCGACGAGCTCTTCGCGTCCCTCGACGCCGGGTACGAGGCGACACCGGACGCCCGTACGTACACCTGGTTCCAGCGGACCAAGGCCGACGGCGACGTCTTCGCGTCGATGCTGCGCTCGATCCACGACGACGCGGTGTCGGACGCCCTCGACGAACTCCTCGTCGGCACACGGGTGGTGGGCGTGATGGGCGGCCACGCCATGGCCCGCGGCACACAGGCGTACGAGGGCGCGGCACTCCTGGGCCGCGAACTGGCGCGCTCCGGCCTCATGGTCGCCACCGGCGGCGGGCCGGGAGCGATGGAGGCCGCGAACCTCGGCGCGTACGCGGCCCCGTTCGACGACGCGATGCTCACCGAGGCACTCCGGCTCCTCGCCGGGGCACCGTCGTTCAACCCCTCGATCACCGACTGGGCGCGCGCCGCGTTCACGGTGCGGGAACGCTGGCCCGCCGGTGGCCCCTCGGTCGGCATCCCGACCTGGTTCTACGGTCACGAGCCGCCGAACCCGTTCGCCGCGCACATCGCCAAGTACTTCGCCAACGCCACCCGTGAGGACGGGCTGTTGGCGCGCTCGAACGCGGGCGTCGTCTTCCTGCCGGGCGCCGCCGGGACCGTACAGGAGATCTTCGACAACGCGACCCCGAACTACTACGAGTCGCACGGGGAGCCCACACCGATGGTGCTCGTGGACCGCGCGCACTGGACGGAGAGGCATCCCACCTGGCCGCTCCTCCAATCCCTCGCCCGTGAGCGGTCGATGGAGTCCCGCATCGCTCTCGTGGACCGGATCGAGGACGCTCCGGAGGCCCTCAAACGCCTCGGTGGTTAACGACATGGCAAAGCCGACGGCACGGCAGGGCATATGCATTGACAGCACTTAGCTGGCACTTATAGACCTGTGTGGCCTAAGGGAGTCCTGTTGCCACAGCAGAACCCCCCTCAAACCCCCCGCAGTTGCGCAATCTGTGAAGGGCAATCGTGTCCATATCTCGCCGTACCGCACGTTCTGTGCGCATCCTCGGTGTTGCCTCCGCCACGGCCGCGCTCGCGCTCGGTGTCGCCGGCAACGCACTTGCTTGCAATATCCGTGACTTCTCGGCCGTCGCCTCGTGCGACGACAACGGGAAGGGCATCATCACCGTGACCGACACCGACGCCTCCGGCGTCGAGGCCACGGTCTCCGTCTTCCTCGAGACCAACGGCGCGGACGCCCGCCAGGTCGGCTCCGAGACGGTCAAGGGCACCCGCGAGGGCGCCACTGTCACCTTCTCCGAGGACTGGGCGCCCAACGCCACGTACCGTGTCCACGTCACGGCCGGGAAGATCGTCGACAAGGACGTCTCACCCCAGCTGACCACGCCCTCCGAGGCGTGCAAGTCCGACGAGTCACCCTCTCCGACGCCGAAGCCGTCGGAGACCTCGTCCTCGCCCGCCCCCTCGGAGTCGGCTTCCGCGACCCCGTCGGAGTCGGAGAGCAGCGCCGCGCCCGCGACGCCGGGAGACAACGCCCCGTCCCCCGCGGTCGGTGACTCCAACCTCGCCGAGACCGGTGCCAACTCCAACACCCCGATGATCGCCGGCATCGCCGGTGCCCTCGTGGTCGTCGGCGGCGGAGCGGTCTTCTTCGGTATGCGCCGCCGCGGCGCCTCGAAGACCGGCTGAACCGCACCACGCCTGTAGGACCGTGTGGCCCGTCCCCTCCCGCAGGGGGCGGGCCACACGTCTGTGCGGGGCGCTGTCCGAAGGGCGTCCACCGCCCGAAGGCGACCGGTGAGGACGGCGGGGGCTGCTTGGGGACAGTGGTCCTCGGGTCCGTACAGGACTCTGCCGTCCCTCGCGTCCCGATGGCGTGCGCGGGCCGGTCACGGTGATGCGCGGGCGCCTCGGTCCCCGTGGCGGTGATCGGAGGTCTACCCGGCCGAGGACTCCCCGAGCACGACGACCTCGGCCGCGTCGAACGCCACCGCGACCTGGTCGCCGGGCGCGGGCGCCTCCCGCAGCGCGCAGGCAGCCTCCAGCTGCGGCGCGCCCTCCGGCTGGAGATGGACGGCTACGTGGGTGCCCCGGAAGGTGCGTGCGGTCACCGTGCACGGCAGCCCGTCGGCGAGAGCGACCAGCCGTACGCCCGCGGGCCGCACGAGCAGCGTGCCGGGACCCCCTGGCGCGCCCTCCGGTACCGGAAGCTTCCCCCATGGCGTGTCCGCGACCCGGCCGGTCACCGTCGCGTCGACGACGTTGTCGAAGCCGAGGAAGCGTGCCACGAACTCGTCCGCCGGATGCTGCCAGACCTCAAGTGGCGTACCTGACTGGGCGATCCGCCCCTCACGCATCACCACGACCCGGTCGGCCAGCGCGAAGGCCTCGCCCTGGTCGTGCGTGACCGCGAGCACGGTCGTGCCCAACTGTCCGAAGAGCTGCCGGAGTTCGACGACCAGTCGTTCGCGCAGCGAGCGGTCGAGCTGGCCGAGTGGTTCGTCGAGCATCAGCAGCCGGGGGCGCGGGGCGAGGGCACGGGCCAGCGCGACCCGCTGCTGCTCGCCTCCGGACAGGGCCGCGACGGCCCGGGGGGCGGCGCCGGGCAGCCCGACGAGGTCCAGCAACTCACCGACCCGCAGCGTCTGTTGTTCCTTCGACGCCCCGTGCATCCGGAGCCCGAAGGCGACGTTGCCGCCCACGTCGCGCTGCGGGAAGAGCTGGTGGTCCTGGAACATCAGCCCGACGCCCCGGCGGTGCGCGGGCACCCCCGCCTGGTCGTGGCCGGTCAGGAGCACACGTCCCGCGTCGAGCGGCTGCAGTCCGGCCACCGCCCGCAGCAACGTGGACTTGCCGCTGCCGCTCGGTCCGAGCACGCACACGATCTCGTGCTCGGCGACCTCCAGATCGACGGCGTCCAGCACCGGCCGGTCACCGAAGCGTACGGTCGCCGCCTCGACGCCGAGCAGGACCTCCGGCGCCGCCGCCCCCGGACCCGCACCCGCACCCGCACCCGTCGTCCCAGACGTCGCCTTCGTGACGAGCCTCGCCATCAGAACTCCCCTGTCCGGTCGGTCCGCATACGCTCCAACAGCAGCAGCGCCACCGCGCACACCACCATCAAGGTCGTCGAAAGTGCCATCGCCTGCCCGTAGTTGAGGTCACCGGCGCGCCCGAGCAGCCGTGCGACCGCGACCGGCAGCGTCGGGTTGTCGGGGCGCGCGATGAAGACCGTCGCCCCGAACTCGCCGAGCGACACGGCGAAGGCGAACCCCGCCGCGATCAGCAGCGCCCTCCGCACCATCGGCAGGTCGACCTCCCGCCACACCCGCCACGGTGAGGCCCCGAGCACCGACGCCGCCTCCCGCAGCCGTCCGTCCACGGCCCGCAGCACGGGCAGCATCGTCCGTACGACGAAGGGGACACCCACCAGCGCCTGCGCGAGCGGCACCAGGATCCAGCTGCTCCTGAGGTCGAGCGGCGGCTCGTCCAGCGCGATCAGGAACCCGAAACCGACGGTCACGGCGGACACACCGAGCGGCAGCATCAGCAGTGCGTCGAACCCCCGCACGAGACGACCGGCGCGGCCGGTGAGCGCGGCGGCCGCCAGACCTCCGATGACCACGGCGATCGCGGTGGCGGCGAGGGCGTACTCCAGCGAGTTGCCGATCGCCTCGATCGGGGCCACCAGGAAGATGCCGCCGTCGTCGGAGGCCAGCGCCCTGTAGTAGCCGAATCCGAAGCCCCCGGGGGTGTCCAGGGACCGCTGGACCAGGACTCCGAGGGGCAGCACGAGCAGGACCGCGATGCTCGCGACCACTCCCGTGAGCAGCGCCCACTGCCCGGCCCCGCGCGGCCGGCGGGCGGTCGTCTCCGGGGCCACCAGACGCAGGGCGGTCTCCCGGCGGCGTACGGTCCCCGCGTGGACGGCGAGGATCGCGCCGACGGCCACGAACTGGATGATCGTCAGCACCGCCGCCGTCGCGAGGTCGAAGATCTCCGAGGTCTGCCGGTAGATCTCCACCTCAAGGGTGGAGA
The DNA here is from genome assembly GCF_012273515.2 of Streptomyces sp. RPA4-2. Taxonomy (NCBI): domain Bacteria; kingdom Bacillati; phylum Actinomycetota; class Actinomycetes; order Kitasatosporales; family Streptomycetaceae; genus Streptomyces; species Streptomyces sp. RPA4-2. The sequence continues at coordinate 6,477,065 of NZ_CP050975.2, read as the reverse complement.
AGGTCGGCCCGCCGAGGATCTGGACCACCCCGAACGAGGTGAAGGTGAAGAGGAAGACCATGAGCGCCGCGGCGGCGACGGCCGGGCTCAGGGCCGGGAGCGTCACCGTGCGCCAGGCCGCGAACCGGGAGGCGCCGAGCATGCGCGCGGCCTCCTCCTGGCGCGGGTCGAGCTGCGACCAGAGCCCGCCGACCGTACGGACGACCACCGCGTAGTTGAAGAAGACGTGCGCGAGCAGGATCGCCCAGACGGTGGTGTCGAGCCGGACGCCCCACAGGCCGTCCAGCAGTCCGCCGCGGCCGATCAGCGCCAGGAACGCCGTACCGACGACGACGGTGGGCAGCACGAACGGGACGGTCACCACCGCGCGCAGCACCTGCTTGCCCCGGAAGTCGAAGCGCGCGAAGACATACGCGCCGGGGAGCGCGATCAGCAGTGTGAGCGCTGTCGAGGCGAGCGCCTGCCAGGTGGTGAACCACAGCACGTGCCGGATGTCGGACCGGCCGAGCACCTCACCGATGCGTCCGAGCCGCCAGACCCCGTCGGCCTTGAGACCGCGGGCCACGATCGCCGCGACGGGGTAGGCGAAGAAGACGCCGAAGAACACGACCGGCAGGGCCATGAGCCACAGCCGCGTCGCGCTCCCGCGCCTCCTGGGCGCCGCCTCGCCTACTTCAGTACGAGCGAGGTCCACGACTTGACCCACTGGTCACGGTTCTTGGCGATCTCGGCCGGGGCCAGGGTCTCCGGGTGCTCGGCCTGCGGGCCGAACTTCACGAACACCTCGGGCACCTTGGCGGTCTCGCGGACCGGGTACACGAACATGTTCAGGGGCATGTCCTGCTGGAACCTGAAGCTGATCAGGAAGTCGAGGAGCGCCTTGCCGCCCTTCGTGTTCTTCGCGTTGCTCAGCAGCCCCGCGTACTCGACCTGGCGGAAGCAGGTGCCGCCGGCGACCCCGGTCGGCGCGGTCTTCGGTTTCGGGTCGGCGTAGATCACCTCGGCGGGCGGGGAGGAGGCGTACGAGACGACCAGCGGCCGGTCGGCCTTGGCCTTCTTGCCGCCCGCGGACCCCGAGAACTCGTCGTTGTAGGCCTGCTCCCAGCCGTCGACCACCTTCACGCCGTTGGCCTTGAGCTTCTTCCAGTAGCCCTGCCACCCGGCGTCCCCGTACTTCGCGGCGGTCCCGAGCAGGAAACCGAGGCCGGGCGAGGACGTGGACGCGTTCTCGGTGACGAGCAGGTTCTTGTACGCGGGCTTGACCAGGTCGTCGAAGGAGGTGGGCGGCGCCAGCCGGTGCTTGCTGAAGTAGGCCTTGTCGTAGTTGACGCAGATGTCGCCGGAGTCGATGGGCGTGACCCGGTGCTTGTCCTCGTCGACCCGGTAGCGCTGGACGATCTGGTCGGAGCCCTTGGGCTCGTACGGCTGGAACAGCCCGTTGTCGAGCGCGCGGGAGAGCAGGGTGTTGTCGACGCCGAAGAAGACGTCGCCCTGCGGGTTGTCCTTGGTCAGGATGGCCTTGTTGACGGCCTGGCCGGCGTCTCCGTCCTTGAGGATCCTGACCTTGTAGCCCGACTCCTGCTCGAAGGCGTGCAGCACGCTCTTGGAGTAGGCGAAGGAGTCGTGGCTGACGAGGGTCACGGTCCGGGAGCCGGCGGCCTTGTCGCCGGAGCCGGACGAGCCGCACGCGGACAGCGTGACGAGGCCCAGCGCGACGACCACGGCCGCGGCCGTCCGCCTCTTGGTGCTCGCTTTGGTGCTCACTGAATTCCTCCTGGGGTGACCAGGAAGAGACGCGGCCCTGCCCGGGAACTCGGCGGTTCCCGGGCAGGGCGCAACAGCTTGAGTGATGCCCGAACTTCCTACCCAGAATGACCTGGGCGAGGTTCAGAGGGTCTGCGGCCCACCGGTGCCCCGGCTGCCGCACTCTCAGCGCTGTGGCGCTCCCCTGTCGGAATATGAAGATGTCGGAATATGAAAATGTACGTGCCGGGTCAGACTACCGCTCGGTCGCCGCGAGCTGGCCGCACGCCCCGTCGATCTCCTGGCCCCGGGTGTCCCGGACGGTGACCGGCACGCCGTGGGCCGCGATGGCCTCGACGAACGCCTTCTCGTCCTCGGGCCGCGAGGCGGTCCACTTCGAGCCCGGGGTCGGGTTCAGCGGGATGAGGTTGACGTGCACGGGCTTGCCCCTGAGCAGCCGCCCGAGCCGGTCACCGCGCCACGCCTGGTCGTTGATGTCCCGGATGAGGGCGTACTCGATGGAGAGCCGGCGCCCCGACTTGGCCGCGTACTCCCAGCCCGCGTCGAGCACCTCCCGCACCTTCCACCGCGTGTTCACGGGGACGAGGGTGTCGCGCAGCTCGTCGTCCGGTGCGTGCAGGGAGATGGCGAGGCGGCACTTGAAGCCCTCGTCGGAGAGCCGGTGGATGGCCGGGACCAGTCCGACCGTCGACACGGTGATGCCGCGCTGGGAGAGTCCGACGCCGTCCGGCTCGGGGTCGGTGAGCGCGCGGATGGCGCCCACGACCCGCTTGTAGTTGGCCAGCGGCTCGCCCATACCCATGAAGACGATGTTGCTCAGCCTCGCGGGGCCTCCGGGGATCTCCCCGTCCCGCAGCGCCCGCATGCCGTCCACGATCTGGTGCACGATCTCGCCGGTCGACAGGTTCCGGTCGAGGCCGGCCTGGCCGGTGGCGCAGAACGGGCAGTTCATCCCGCACCCCGCCTGGGAGCTGATGCACATGGTCACCCGGTCCGGGTAGCGCATCAGCACGGACTCGACGAGCGTGCCGTCGAAGAGCCGCCACAGGGTCTTGCGCGTGGTGTCCTGGTCGGTCGACAGATGCCGCACGACGGTCATCAGCTCGGGAAGCAGCGCTTCCTGGAGCTTGCCTCGCGCGGCGGCCGGGATGTCCGTCCACTCCGCGGGGTCGTGCGCGTACCGCGCGAAGTAGTGCTGCGAGAGCTGCTTGGCGCGAAACGGCTTCTCCCCGATCGCGGCAACCGCCTCTTTACGCTCGGCGGGCGTGAGATCGGCAAGGTGCCGCGGCGGCTTCTTGGCTCCGCGGGGGGCGACGAATGTGAGTTCTCCGGGCTTCGGCATAACCCTTCCAGTGTCGCAGATCAACTCGACCGTCCCAGGCCGCAGCGGGGTGGGGACGGTCACCCCTGGGCACCGCCTGTCGGCTTCGGTCGCCCTCGCACGGCCCGGGTACCGCCCAGAGACGGCCCGGCGCGGTCCTCGGTCGGACCCTCCTGACGCCTGCTAGTTCGGCACAGGTGGCGCTGCCCAGCCGTGTCGGACGGCGTGACCGCCGAGCTGCATCCGGGTACGGACCCCGGCCATGTCCATGAGGTGGCGCAGGCGTCGGTGCAGCGTGCGCTGTGACAGGCCCAGCTGTGCAGCGGTCGTCTGATCGGTCAGGCCGGCCAGCAGGAGCGCGAGGATCCTCCGGTCGAGGTCGGTCGGATCTTCCGCGCCGAGCGCCACGGTGGTTTCGGCTTCTGTGCCGGTAGCCGACAGCTCGAGCGGGTGGGCGGTGCGCCAAACCGTCTCGAACAACGCGTCCAACGCGTCCAACAGGCCGCTGCGGTGCAGCAGTACGGCGCCGGGCTCTCCGGCCGGTGTGACCGCGAGCGGCACCAGGCCGAGGTCGGCGTCGGCCAGCACGAGTTTCATCGGCAGTTGGTCGGTGACCCGCAGTTGCACGCCGTTGCGCAGTGAATCGATCGCGTCGGTGATGATGCCCGGCTCTGCCAGCACGGCCCGGTCCAGTACCGCGCGGAAGTGCACGCCGCGGCCGATGGCCATGGGTTCGGCCGTGTTCTCGTCGGGCGGGACGGCGAGGAACGGCGCGGTGATGAAGCTGCGGACCTGCGTGCGGGCCGCCTGCTGCACCTGGAGGAAGCGATGGCGGATGGCGTCGCGGCCCGTGACGACTTCGATCAGATCGTTGATGCTGTTCCCGGTCATCGCCGCCCGGTGTTCCTCGGCGAGGGTCACCAGTGCCTGCTCGGCCATCCGCAGCCCCTCTCGGCGCTGGGCGATGAGAGCACCGAACGCCATAGCCGGCGGCGCGGCGGTGAACCGCTCGTCCGCCGACCCGATCACCAGTCCCCACTCGACCAGGCGGGACAAGGTCTTGTCGACGTGGGCCCGCGGTACGGCGAGCAGATCCGACAGCAGCGTCGCGGTGGAGTTCGGCTGGCCGACCAGCGTCCGGTAGACGCGCTCGTCATCGGGTTCGAGGCCCAGAACGTCCAGCATCGGCGACCGACCTTCTTCCACTTGCCGCAGCGGGGAGAGTATGCGCCATGGCGGCAGACACTGAATAGTGCCTGCTGGGAGCGGGTGTGACGGGAAGGGCCCCGGGGAGGTGACTCCCCGGGGCCCTTCAGCGCGGTTCATCGCAGGCCGTACGCCCGGATGATTTCGTTCTTGACACTGAACCCGCGGTCCGTCCCGGCGCTCGCGCGGACCGAGAGGAAGCCGCCGGGCTTCTTCGCCGTCCTGAACGAGCCCTTCCAGTAGCCGTCGGCGCCCTGGGACAGGGTCACCTTCTGCCAGGTGGCACCGTCGTCGTACGAGACGTCCAGCTTCACCGTGGTGACCTTGCCCGGCACGGTGCCGAGGCCCATCGACACCGGCTTGAGCGCGATCCGCTGGGTCGCATGGGACTTCACGTCACCGTGCAGGTCCGACTCCAGCTTGTAGTTCAGGTTCAGCACCGAGAACGGCTCGAAGAAGTCCGAGTCGACGGTGTCGGACAGGAACGTCCACTCGGTGTGGGTGCGCGTCGACAGCCGGAAGACGTCGCCGGGCCGCTCGGCGTCGAGGACAGCGCGGTAGGGCAGGTTGCCCGCCGGCACCTCCACCCACTGCATGTCTCCGCTGACCGGATTGTCGTGGATGAGCGTGTCGCCCTGGAAGACCCGCAGGTGGGACGGCGTCTCACCCCACGGCAGGTAGCCGCCCAGCCGCATGGTCTCGCTGGCGGAGGCCCACGCCTGCACGTTCCAGGTCATGTAGTTCTGCCAGCGGGAGTTGTACACGCCGAAGGACTCGCTCTGGGCCGGCCGGGTCGCCGGAGCGAACCAGTCCAGACGGGTGGTGCTGCCCTTGGCATACGTGTTGTCGCCCGACACCATCGTCCACGGCAGAGCTCCGTCGACGCCCTGTGTGTGGAACTCCCGCCAGTCCTGGCCCGGGGTCACCCATTCGGTTCGGGTGCCCGGGTGCCACTCGGTCTCGGGGAGGTTGAACGACGGGCTGAGGGTGAAGTCGGACCGGTAGCCTTCCGCCGACCCGCCGTCCGTGGCCGAGTAGTAGCGGGCATCGATCCGGGCGAGGTCCCGCTGGGTCGGCTTGTAGACCAGGGCACGGTCCGGCACCCGGCCGGGGTAGTCCCGGGTCAGGTCGTAGACGAACGGCGTGTACTCGGTCTGCTTGGCCGTCAGCTTCACCTTGCCGGCCTTGGCCATCGCGATGAGGGTCCTGCCCGCGTCGCGGTGCACCGTGGCGACCGGGATGGCCGATTCGCCGACGTACTCCATCAGCGCACCGACACCGTCGTCGACCACGATCAGCACCTTGGCACCGGCCGCGACCGCCGCTTCGGCGCGCTCCTGCGGCGAGACCTCGTCGCTGCGCTCGATGACGACGACCTTGCCCTTGGCCCTGACCTTCTCGTATGCGGCCGCCGCACCGTCGCCCGCGTAGACGGCGTCCAGCGTGTTCGTGGCGGTTCCCAGGGCACTGCCCGCCTGCACCAGTGCGTCGAACCGGAGCCGACCGCCCAACGCGCTCAGACTGAGCTGCGGCTCGCCCTTGCGCCAGCGGGTGGTCAGGATGAACTCGCCCTGCTTCATCGGCTCCGTCGGCGCGACGTAGACGTCGTCGTACATCGGCGGCACCACGTACGCGCTGCGGTAGTCCAGGTACGGGTCGAGGCCCTTGTAGTGGACGTTGAAGTCGACCTTGCGCTGGCGGTCCTCGGTGCGCTGCGGCGCCTCGGTCCGCAGCAGGCGTGCCTTGCTCGCGTCCAGCACCACGTCCATGGAGCCGTCCTTGAGCACGGTCTCGGGGTCGACCAGCACGGCCATACCCGAGCGGTCCGCCTTTTCGCCGGCCACGTCGATGTACCCCGCGACGGTGTACAGACCGGGTGCCATACGCATGGTGGTCGAGCCGTCGACGTAGACGTTCCACGGCAGGACGTCGCCGGCCAGGTTGATGCCGACCCAGCCGGCAGCGGGCTTGCCGTCCCGGCCGACCAGCTTGATGTTCAGGTCGTAGCGCTCCTCCTCCTTGAGCAGCGCCACGGACGTGCGGGTCACCGGCTTCCCGGTGGCCTCGTCGGTGCCTGTCACGTAGCCGACGTGCCGGCCGGCCGAGGCGGCCTGCGGGTCACCGGTCACCGGGACGGCGGCGGTGCCGCCCGCCGGGACGGTCACCGTGGTGTCTCCCAGTGAGAAGGGGCCACCGTCGTCGGTCAGCGCCAGCTTCAGTGTGACGTCGGTGGAACCGGCGTTGGTGAAGGTCAGGTCCTTCGTGACGGCGACGTCGCTCGGCTCGTGCGGCCAGGTGTAGTTCCCGAAAAAGAGCGATCCGGTGCCGCGGACCGTGGTGCGCACGGCCGCGGCCACGTCGACACGGCCGGTGCCGACCTCGTACGGCGAGTACCCGTCGTCCAGGCCCTTCGCGGTGCTCATCAAGTGTTCCTTGAGCTGCGCGCCGGTCCAGTCCGGGTGCCGCTGGGCCAGGATCGCCGCCGCACCGACCACGTGCGGGGTGGCCATGGATGTGCCGCTGAGGGTGCGGTACAGCCCTTCCCCACCGTCGGTCATGTCCTGCGAGCGGGCCGCGGTGATGTCCACGCCGGGCGCCGCGATGTCCGGCTTCATGCCGCCGGAGTAGGCCAGCGGGCCGGTGCTGGAGAAGGACGCGAGCTGGTCCTGCTTGTCCGTGGCCGCCACGGTCAGCGCCGAGGCGGCCGCACCCGGGGCGGAGATGCTCTCCGGGCCCGCGTTGCCGGCGGCGATGACGAACAGCGTGCCGTACTGCTCGGAGAGCGCGTCGACCGTCTGCGACATCGGGTCGCTGCCGTCCGTCGGGTAGGAGTCACCGAGGCTCATGTTGACGACGTCCGCGCCGGATTCGGCGGCCCATTGCATGCCCGCCATGACCCAGGAGTCCTGGCCGGAGCCCTCCGCGCCGCCGAGCACCTTGCCGACGAACAGGTCGGCGCCGGGGGCGACCCCCTTGTTGTCGCCGCCGGAGGCGGCGCCGGAACCGACGATGGTGCTGGCCACATGTGTGCCGTGCCCGTTGACGTCGGTGACGCCCTCACCCGGCACGAAGCTGGTCGTGCCGTCGATCACACCGGCGAAGTCGGGGTGGTTGACGTCGATGCCGGTGTCGAGCACCGCGACCTTGACGCCCTTGCCGGTGTAGCCGTCCTTCCAGGCCTCGGGCGCGCCGATCAGCGGCACGCTCTCCTTCAGGCTGGCTTTCACGCGACCGTCGAGCCACAGTTTCGACACACCCGCGCCCAACTTCGCGCTGCCCTGCGGCGCGACGGTGGTCCAGAAGGTACGGGCCTGCCGCTTCTCGGTGCTCAGCGCGGCACCGTGGATGCCCTTGAGTTCGCGGGTCAGCCTGCTGCCACGGGGGGCCGTCGGCTCGATGGCGGAGCGGGACTTCGGCTGGGCGTACGCCGCTATCAACGGCACCGCGGCCGACTTCGCGTCGTCGTAGCCCATCTCGATCAGGTCGGTGACGTTGAACAGCCGCCGGTCCAGCTTCTCGGTGCTCAGGAGCGGAGCCGCCTCGTCCGGGATGACGAACAGGTCGCCCTTGATCTCCTGGATCTTCACACCCCCGACGGCGCTGTCCGGACGGTGGACGTCGGCGGTCTGCTTGCCGTCGGCCGTCGTGGTGACGGTGACGACGTCGCCGGTGACCAGGGTGACCTTGTGGGTCGCCGAGGGCCTGGCGGGAACCGAGGGCTTGCTCGGAGCGGCTTGTGCGGGCGCTTGCAGAAGCGCGAGCCCCAACGCCAGCAGCGGCAACGCGGTGGCGGCGGAGACAAGCCGCCGGCGCCCGCGCCGGAAGGCGAAGGACTGAGAGGGGGAGGACATGCCATGGGTCTATCGGCCGGTTCACGCCGACGTGAAGGCCGGATGACGGCAAGTCCCCGCCATGGCAAGGACTTGCCAGCCGCAAACCGCGCACGTCCAGGCGAGGTTGCACTTTTCGGACACGGAACGCCGGGGAACGCCGGGACGCCGATCGGCTGCCCGTGGGCGAAGGCGGACGCGCGGGAATCGCGCGCGTCGGACGAGTTCCGTGAAGAGTCCATCGCCCCCGAAGACCCTGCCTCGGTCCGGGATACCGCTGCTCAATGCGGTGAGGGGTCCGTCGCCCTGCGGACGACGGACCCCTCACCGGCAAGAGCGCAGGTCAGCCGGACCCTACGAAGATCACCAACAGGAGCCAGACCACGGGTGCCGTCGGCAGGAGCGAGTCCAGACGGTCCATGATGCCGCCGTGACCCGGCAGCAGTGTGCCCATGTCCTTGATGCCCAGGTCCCGCTTGATCATGGACTCGCCGAGGTCACCGAGCGTGGCGGTGGCCGCGACCGCGAGGCCGATGATCAGGCCCTGCCACCACGTACCGTCCTCGATCAGGAACTGCAGACACAGCGCGCCCCCGACCATGGCGAAGACGACCGCTCCGACCAGGCCCTCGCGGGTCTTGCCGGGGCTGATGCGGGGCGCGAGCTTGTGCTTGCCGAAGCGCCAGCCGATCGCGTACGCGCCGGTGTCGCTGACGACCGTCAGGAGCAGGAACGTCAGGACGCGGCGCGGGCCGTCGTCCGCGGTCAGCATCATCGCCACGAAGGTCGCCAGGAACGGCACGTAGAAGGCGGCGAAGACGCCGGCCGTGACGTCCTTGAGGTACCCCTCGGGCGGTTCCGTCATCCGCCAGACCAGTACCGCCAGCGCCGTGAGTGCCATCGCCACCCACGCGCCCTCGGCACCCCGTACATAGCCGGCGACGACCATGGCCGCACCGCCGACCGCCAGTGGCACGAGCGGCGCCTTGATGCCCTTGCGTTCCTCGAGCCGCGAGGTGAGCTCCCACAGCCCCACCACCACGGCGACGGCGACCACACCGACGAAGACGGCCTTGACGACGAACAACGACGCGACGATCACCGCACCGAGCCCGACGCCCACCCCTATCGCAGCACCGAGGTCGCGACCTGCACTCTTCTTGGGTGCGGGGGCGGGCTGCTGGGCGGCGCTGGGCATGGGCTCCTGCGGCTTCTGCGACGGGTTCCCGTAGGACCCCGCCGCCGGTGTGTCGTCGCGAACCGGGGGGCCGCTCAGCCGAGCGGCCCCCCGGTCGTCATCCTGGTCTCCGCCGTGAGCGGGTCCCTCGGGCACGATGGGCATGGGGCGAGTGTGCTGCGCGTCATGCGCATCGTACGCGGGACCCGCCGGGCCTGCCCCCTGGGCAGACCCCTGGTCGGAGGGCCCCCAGTACCCGGCTTGCGGCGGTGCCCCCCAGGAAGAGTCGTTCATCAGACCTCGAGCAGCTCCGCTTCCTTGTGCTTCAGGAGCTCGTCCACCTGTGCGACGTACTTCGCGGTGGTGTCGTCGAGCTCCTTCTCCGCACGGCGGCCCTCGTCCTCGCCGACCTCGCCATCCTTGATCAGCTTGTCGATGGTCTCCTTCGCCTTGCGGCGCACGGAGCGGATCGAGATCTTGGCGTCCTCACCCTTGGTCTTGGCGACCTTGATGAACTCCTTGCGGCGCTCCTGGGTCAGCTCCGGGAAGACCACGCGGATGATGCTGCCGTCATTGCTCGGGTTGACACCCAGGTCGGAGTCGCGGATCGCCTGTTCGATGTTGCGCAGCGCGCTCTTGTCGAACGGGGTGACCACGGCCATGCGCGGTTCGGGGACCGCGAACGAGGCCAGCTGGTTGATCGGCGTCAGTGCGCCGTAGTAGTCGGCCACGATCTTGTTGAACATCGCCGGGTGCGCACGGCCGGTGCGGATCGCGGCGAAGTCCTCCTTGGCGACCACGACGGCCTTCTCCATCTTCTCCTCGGCCTCGAGGAGGGTCTCTTCGATCACCACTTGCTCCTGCGTGTCTTGAGTAGGCCCGGCAGCTGTTCCTCGTCGGGGTGGCAGCCGGCTGCGTCGCGTCTTGTTCCTGCACGGTTCCGGACCGGCAGGACATTGTCCATCCCCCGGTCAGGGTCCGTCCCGGGTCAGGCCCGGCCGCTCGGGTCACCCACGAGTGTGCCGATCTTCTCACCCTTGACGGCCCGCGCGATATTGCCCTCCGCCAGGAGCTCGAAGACCAGGATCGGCAGCTTGTTGTCACGGCACAGCGTGATGGCGGTCATGTCGGCGACCTTGAGGTCGCGGGTGATGACCTCGCCGTAGCTGAGCGAGTCGAACTTGACGGCCTCGGGGTGGGTCTTGGGGTCGGAGTCGTAGACCCCGTCCACACCGTTCTTGCCCATCAGCAGGGCCTCGGCGTCGATCTCCAGGGCACGCTGGGCGGCCGTGGTGTCGGTGGAGAAGTAGGGCATGCCCATACCGGCGCCGAAGATGACCACACGGCCCTTCTCCAGGTGCCGTACGGCGCGCAGCGGGATGTACGGCTCGGCGACCTGTCCCATGGTGATGGCGGTCTGCACGCGGCTGTCGATGCCCTCCTTCTCCAGGAAGTCCTGGAGGGCGAGGCAGTTCATCACCGTGCCGAGCATGCCCATGTAGTCGGAGCGTGCCCGGTCCATGCCGCGCTGCTGGAGTTCGGCGCCGCGGAAGAAGTTGCCGCCGCCGATGACGACGGCGATCTGGGCGCCCCCGCGCACGACGGCCGCGATCTCGCGGGCGATCTTGTGCACCACGTCGGGATCGACGCCCAGTCCGCCGCCACCGGCGAACGCCTCACCGGAAAGCTTCAGCATGAAGCGTCCGGCGCCTTTGCCGTCGTCGGTCTTCTCGCCTTTGTCGGCCTGGGTGCTGGTCATGGAGATCTCCTCATGGTGCACATACGAAGAAGGCCATTGCCGGTGGGGTGTTGGCTCCCATGCTCGGCAATGGCCTCCTCGTCAGATCTGCTGTCGTCCGGCACGCACACGCGCGTGCCGACGTACGCGGACGACTGCTGTCGACCCTATAGGGGTCGCGCGTCGATCGCTGTACGGACTCAGATGCCGACCTTGATGCGCGCGAAGCGCTTCAGGGCGACACCGGCCTCGTCCAGAACCTGCTGGACGGACTTCTTCTGGTCCAGCGCGTAGGGCTGGCCCAGCAGGGTGGCCTCCTTGAAGAAGGCGTTGACGCGACCCTCGACGATCTTCGGGAGGGCGGCCTCGGGCTTGCCCTCGGCGCGGGTCGTCTCCTCGGCCACGCGGCGCTCGGACTCGACGACCTCGGCCGGGACGTCCTCCCGGGAGAGGTACTTCGGGGCGAAGGCCGCGATGTGCTGGGCGACACCCTTGGCGAGCTCGGCGTTGGCCTTGTCCAGCTCGACCAGGACACCGATCTGCGGGGGCAGGTCGGGCATGGTGCGGTGCATGTACGCGGTCACGTAGGCACCGGAGAACTGGGCGAAGCGGTCCAGGACGATCTTCTCGCCCAGGTTGGCGTTGGCCTCGTCGACGAACGCCTGAACCGTCTTGCCGGGCTCGATCTCGGAGCCCAGGAGGGCCTCGAGGTCGGCCGGGGAGGTCTTGGTGACGTGGTCGGCGATCTGGGCGGCGACGGCCTGGAACTTCTCGCCCTTGGCGACGAAGTCCGTCTCGCACTTCAGCTCGACCAGGACACCGGAGGTGTTGTCGTCGGCGATGACGGAGACCACGGCGCCGTTCTCGGCGGAGCGGCCCTCGCGCTTGGCGACGCCCTTCTGGCCCTTGATGCGCAGTTCCTCGACGGCCCTGTCGACGTTGCCGTCGGCCTCGTCCAGCGCCTTCTTGCAGTCCATCATGCCTGCGCCGGTGAGCTCACGGAGCTTCTTGACGTCGGCGGCGGTGTAGTTCGCCATGATTCCTGGAATCTCTCTCGAAGTCTGAAGATCTACGGGCCGGACGGCGGGGGCTTGGTGTGCCCCCGCCGTCCGTGACCCGAAGGGGTGAGGGGTCAGGCCTGCTCGGCGTCCGCGGCGGGGGTCTCGGCGGCAGCCTCGACGGCCTCGGCGGGGGTCTCGGCGGCAGCCTCGACGGCCTCGGCCTCGGCGACGGGAGCCTCGGCCTGCTCGGCGTCGGCGACCTTCTCCGTCTCGGCGGAGGTCTGGACCTCGGGCTCGTCGGCCTTCTTCTCGCCCTCGAGCAGGTCGCGCTCCCACGCGGCCAGCGGCTCGCCAGCGGCCTTGTCACCCTCGGCGGCCTTGCCGGCGCCGGAACGGGAGATGAGGCCCTCGGCGACGGCGTCGGCGATCACGCGGGTGAGCAGGGTGACGGAGCGGATCGCGTCGTCGTTGCCCGGGATCTTGTAGTCGACCTCGTCGGGGTCACAGTTGGTGTCGAGGATGGCGACGACCGGGATGTTGAGCTTCCGGGCCTCGCCGACCGCGATGTGCTCCTTCTTGGTGTCCACGATCCAGACGGCGCTGGGCACCTTCTGCATCTCGCGGATACCACCGAGGGTCTTCTCCAGCTTGGCCTTCTCGCGCGAGAGCACGAGAAGCTCCTTCTTGGTGAGACCCGAAGCGGCGACGTCCTCGAAGTCGATCTGCTCGAGCTCCTTGAGGCGCTGCAGACGCTTGTAGACGGTCGAGAAGTTGGTGAGCATGCCGCCCAGCCAGCGCTGGTTGACGTAGGGCATGCCGACGCGGGTGGCCTGCTCGGCGATGGCCTCCTGCGCCTGCTTCTTCGTGCCGACGAACATGACCGTGCCGCCGTGGGCGACGGTCTCCTTGACGAACTCGTAGGCGCGGTCGATGTACGACAGCGACTGGAGCAGGTCGATGATGTAGATGCCGTTGCGCTCCGTGAAGATGAAGCGCTTCATCTTCGGGTTCCAACGACGGGTCTGGTGACCGAAGTGGACGCCGCTTTCCAGCAGCTCCCGCATCGTGACGACGGCCATGGCCGTTCTCCTTGGTGTTCTCGGTTGTGCCGCGTGTGCCGGACGGCACTCGCGCCTGACGCCCGCGATGCGCCTTGCCACGAGGGACCGAGGGGCGCTGACACCGGCTTTTGATGACCGCGTGTCGGGGCGTGCGAAGTCGACCCGGTGACCCGGATCGCCACGAGAAGTGTACGGGACCCGCGAGGTGCGGGGTGACGCCGCTGTCCACAACCGGCCGGTGGTCCACAGGCCCCCGCCAAGATCCGCCCGATGCGGGACCGTTCTCGCATGCGAGCGAAACGATATGTGCGTACGTGGCTGGAGTTGCTGCCGGGAATCACGGCGGCCGCACTCGCCGTGCCGGCCGTCTCGGCCATGCCGGCCGTGCACGCCGCGCCGGCCCCATCGCCGGTCGCCCTGGCCGCCCGGACCTCCTCGTCCCGGCCGAACGGCCCCGCGCCTCCGGTCCCCGCGGAGCCGCCGGACGCCGACGCGCAGGTCCCGGCGGTCGCCCGCCTCTGGCCGGTGGGCACGCGCCCGTCGGTCCTGCGGGCCTGGCAGCCCCCGGCGACGCCCTACGGTCGCGGCCACCGGGGCGTGGACCTCGCGGCGGCCCCGGGCGCCCCGGTCCGGTCCGTCGCACCGGGCCGGGTCTCCTTCGCCGGCCGCGTCGCGGGCCGCGGAGCGGTCGCCGTCGAGTTGGCGGGCACCGGCGACCCACCCCTGCGGACCACCTTCACCCCGGTACGGGCCACGGTGAGAAAGGGCGACGAGGTGGCCGCCGGCGAGGTACTGGGCACCCTCGAAGCGGACGGCTCCCACTGCCCCACGAGCTGCCTCCACTGGGGCCTTCTGCGAGACCGGACCTACCTCGACCCGCTCTCCCTGCTCCCGTCATGGCTGCTGCACCGCGCCCCGTCCCGGCTACTGCCGGTACCGACAGCACGCAGACAGCCATGACCGCCTCCGGCACAGGCACAGGAGCGGGAGCGGGAGCGGGCACGGGAGCGGGCACAGGAGCGGGCGCGGGCACGGGCGCGCTTGCCGTCGGGACGGCACCGGTGGGCCCGTGAAACTTGGCAGGCGCGCGGAGGCGTAGCAGGGCGCGGGGCGCGCGGGTGGTGGGTAGTCGCGCGGGACGCGACGGGTGTGCGGGAGGGGGCAGGCGCGCGCGGCGGGGGCGGGAAGGGGGCGGGGGGAGGGGGGAGGGGGGAGGGGACCGAGGTTCAGCCGCGCACGCCCCGCAGGGCCATCGTGACGGCCGCGTCCGTAATCGCGTCGGGGTCCTCCGCCGCTCCCAGTTCGATCCGCCGTACCGCCGCGTCGACGACGCCCTGGAGCAGCATCGCGGCCAGTCTCGGTTCGGCGTGGCCCATGTCCCGGAGCGCCTCCGCGATCATCGCGACGAGGCCACCGTGCGCCGCGCGGATCTTCTCGCGGGCCCCGGCGTCGAGCTCACTCGCGGAGATGGCCACCACGGCCCGGTGCCGCCGGTCCCCGACGAGGGCCAGTTGCTGCCGGACGTAGGCCTCGACCTTGCCCTCGGGCCCGTCGGCCGCGGCCATCACCGCCTCGACCTCGGCCGCCCACACGGGGAAGTCGACCTCGCACAGCTCTTCGACCACGGCGGCGCGGGACCGGAAGTACTCGTAGACGGACGACCGCGCCAGGCCCGTCCGCTCGGCGAGGGCGGGGAAGGTCAGCGCTTCCGTCCCGCCCTCGGACAGCAGGGACCGGGCCGCGTCCAGCAGGGCGGCTCGCTGCATCGACCGGTGCTCGGCCACGGAGGCCGCTCGAATCCTTGGCACGCCCTCCACTTTACGGACGGACCGCGGATGACGGCAGCCACTCCCACCACCTGGAGGAATAACGGTCCTGATGTCGAAGGGACGATTCAGCACCCGCGCCGCGCTCCGGATCAGCGTCCGAAACTGGCGAGCTTCGCGCGCAGCTGCAGTACCGACTTGGTGTGGATCTGGCTCACCCGGCTCTCGGTCACTCCGAGGACGTTCCCGATCTCCGCGAGCGTGAGGCCCTCGTAGTAGTAGAGCGTGACCACGGTCTTCTCCCGGTCGGGCAGTGTGTTGATGGCCCGCGCAAGGAATCTCCGCAGCTCCCGGTCCTCGGCCACCTCGACCGGGTTGTCGGCCGCCGTGTCCTCCAGGGTGTCCATCAGGCTCAGCCGGTCGCCGCCCTCGCCGCCGACATGCAGGAGTTCCTCGAGGGCCACCACGTTGGCCAGGGACAACTGACTGAAGACGGCGTGGAGATCCTCCACCGCGATCCCCATCTCGGAGGCCACCTCGCCCTCCGACGGCGTGCGTCTCAGTCGGGCCTCCAGCGTCGCGTACGCCCGTTCCACGTTGCGCGCCTTCTGCCGCACGGAGCGCGGGATCCAGTCCAGGGCGCGCAGCTCGTCGATCATCGCGCCCCGGATGCGCGTGATCGCGTACGTCTCGAACTTGATCTCCCGTTCGATGTCGAACTTCTCGATCGCGTCGATCAGCCCGAACACGCCCGAGGAGACGAAGTCCGCCTGCTCCACATTGGCCGGCAGGCCCACGCTGACCCGTCCCGCGACGTACTTGACCAGGGGCGAGTAGTGCAGGATCAGCTGCTCGCGCAGTCGCTCGTCACCCGTCGTCTTGTACGACCGCCACAGCTCGTCGAGCGTCGTGGGAGCGGGCGGCCGCCTGCTACCGCCGTCGCGGGCGGCTGGGGGGATCGCCGCCCGATCGGACCCGGAGGTGTGCTGGGGCATTCGTCGCCTTGTGCCGTTCTGCCGTGAACTGGGGGTGCCTGGGTGAGCTGTCGCTCTGATGCCGAGTTGCGCGTCTGCGTCGGAACCCAGGTGAGCGTAGCGTGACTGGAGTGTCGCAGTGCGCGAAGGGCCGGGGGCGGGCGATGCGCAGATACGTTCCGCTGAGCGTTTGCGTCGGTCGCCCTCGTCGCCGTCCGTGACCGTCCGCAGACGCCAACTGCGGGTATTGCCAAGGGTGTCGGCGTTCGCCCGGACGGCCGAACACGCTCGGTCAGCACCCGCGACGATCATCGTGGACCGGGATCATCATCTGGCGTGTCAACTTCCAGCCGTCGCCGTGTCGTTCGACGAACCCGAGCGAGCGGAGTTCGTACAGTCTCCCGACCGCGTCGTCCGTCGTGGTTCCGGCCCCGCGGGCGATCTCCTCCGCTCCCGCCAGTCCGCGGGCCGGCAGCGCGGCGAGCACCCGTCCGGCACCCGGGTCCAGCAGGTCGCGCGGCAGCACGGGCCCTCGCCGGTCCGGGGCCAGCTCACCCATGTCGCCGACCAGTTCCGCGACTTCCGCGGCGTCGGTGACCAGCATCGCCTCCCCCCGCAGCAGTTCATGCACCCCGGCCGACAACCCGCTGGTGACAGGGCCGGGCACGCCCATCGCGAACCTGCCCAGCCGCTGCGCGGCGCGCGCCGTGACCAGGGCGCCACTGCGATAGGCGGCCTCGACGACCACGGTCCCCCGGGTGAGCGCCGCGATGACCCGGTTGCGGAGGATGAACCTGCTCGGCGTGGGATGCTCTCCCGGCGGTAACTCGCCGACGACCAGGCCCTGTTCGGCGATTCTGGTGATCAACTCGGTGTGTCCCCGGGGATAGGGCCGGTCGACTCCGCAGGCCAGCACGGCGACGGTGGCCCCGCCCGCCGCCAGTGCGCCGCGGTGCGCGGCGCCGTCCACGCCGTAGGCGCCGCCCGACACCACCACCCACCCGCGCTCGGCCAGCCCGGCGCCGAGGGTGGCCGCCATGTGGGCGCCGTACTCCGTACAGGCCCGCGCTCCGACGAGGGCGACGGACCGCAGCGCCCACATCCGCAGGCTGGGGCGTCCTCGTACCCAGAGTCCGACGGGACGGCCGTCCCCGAGGTCGTCGAGCTGTGCGGGCCACTCGGAGTCCCCCGGGCACACGAACCGGATTCCGGCCGCACGGGCGTCCGCGAGGTCCCGCTCCGGGTCGGCCCGCTCGGCCCGCGCCCGCAGTCCCGCCCATCTCCCGTCCGTCACCCCCCGCGGCCGCTCCCCGCCGTCCAGGAGCCCCCGGACGGCCCGCTCCGCCCCTGCCTCACGGATCCAGCGCCCGAAGACCTCGTCGCCCGGTTCGGCGACGCGGGCGAGAAATGCCCGGTGCGTGCGCTCGGCCGCACGGACCGGATCCTGCCGGTGCGCGCCTTCCCGGCTCCTGTCCTCTCGGCGTGCGCCTTCCCGACACGTGTCCTCTCCGCCTGCACCTTCCCGACGCCTGTACTCTCCGCGTGCGCCTTCCCGGCTCCTGACTTCCTGGCCCGTGCTCTCCCCGGGCGGGCCGTCGTGGTTCACGACAGCGCGCCGATCGCCATCGGTACCCCGCGCGGCACGCCGGTGCGCAGTTGCAGCGCGAGGGCGACATCCGTCGCGTCGGGCCGGTCGTGCCCCACGAGGTCCGCGACGGTCCAGGCGACGCGCAGCACCCGGTCGAGGCCCCGGGCGCTCAGCACGCCCCGATCCAGGCTCCGCTCCGCCTCGTCCAGCGCGCCCGGCGACGCGTGCCACCGGCTGCGCAGTTCACGGCCCGGAACCTCGCTGTTCGTCCGCCAAGGGGTGCCCGCCAGCCGTGCCGCGGCCCGTTCTCTGGCCGCTTGTACGCGGGCGGCGACGGTCTCCGTGGATTCGCCCCGCGCCCCGCGCCCGGTCAGCTCGGAGCGTGTGACGCGGTCCACCTCGACGCGTAGATCGACCCGGTCGAGCAGCGGGCCGGAGAGCCTGGCCTGATAGCGGCGGATCGCGGAGGGTGGGCAGTCGCACAGGTCGTCCCGCTGCGAGAAGCGCCCGCACGGGCAGGGGTTCGCCGCGAGCACCATCAGGAACCGCGCCGGAAACCGCACCACCCCCGCGCTGCGCGCGATCACCACGTGTCCCGCCTCCAGGGGCTGGCGCAGCGCGTCGAGGGCCTGGCCGCTGAATTCCGGGGTCTCGTCGAGGAAGAGCACTCCCCGGTGGGCGAGCGACACCGCGCCCGGTCGTGCGATTCCCTGGCCTCCCCCGACGAGGGCCTGCATGGTCGCCGAGTGGTGGGGCGCGCAGTATGGGGCGGTGTCGACCAGGGGTTTGCCCGGTGGCAGCAGGCCGGCGACCGAGTGGACGGCTGTGACCTCCAGGGACTCGCCCCTGGTGAGCGGTGGCAGGACGGCGGGCAGCCGCTCGGCGAGCATCGTCTTGCCCGCTCCTGGTGGGCCCTCCAGGAAGAGGTGGTGTCCGCCTGCCGCCGCGACCTCCACGGCGGTGCGCGCGGAGCGCTGGCCGACGACGTCGGCGAGGTCGTGGCCGTGGTCGTGCTGGGCGCCGCCCGCGCCGTGCATGCCGGTGGCCGCGCCGGTGCCCGGCAGGCGCAGGCCGGCCATCAGCGGACTGGGGCGGCCCGCTTCGTCGGGATCCTCCTCGGGGACCGGCTCGTCGGTGAGCACGGCGATCAGCTGGCCCAGGCTGCGCACGCCGAGCACGGAGATCCCCGGCACCAGGGTGGCCTCGGCGGCCGCGCACTCGGGCACCACCACCTGTTCGTACCCCGCGTCCGCCGCGGCGAGGACGGCGGGCAGCACTCCCCGCACCGGCCGGACCCGCCCGTCGAGTCCGAGCTCGCCGATCATCACGATGTCGGAGAGCACCCGGGGATCGATCCGCTCCGCGGCACCCAGGACCGCGCAGGCGACGGCGAGGTCGAACCCGCTGCCGCCCTTGGGCACCGAGGCCGGGCTCAGGCCCACGGTGAGCTTTTTCTGGGGCCACACCGCGCCGGAGTTCACCACTGCCGCGCGGACCCGGTCCCTGCTCTCCGACAGGCTCTTGTCGGGGAGGCCGACCAGGGTGAACGCCGCGACGCCCGGCTCCAGGTCCGCCTGGACCTCCACCACGACGCCCTCGACGCCGACGAGGGCCACCGAGCACGTACGCGCGAACCCCATCAGGCCACCCCCCGGGCGTGCTCGACCACGGGTGCGCCGCGGTCGGGGAGGAGGACACCGATCAGGTCGATGCGGACACCGCCGGGCGGTGCCCCGCCGTGTTCCTGGAGCCAGCGCTCCGCCAGGCCGCGCAGGCGCTGTGCCTTGGCCGGGGTGACGGCCGCCATCGGGTGCTCGAACGCCCCCGTCCTGCGTGTCTTGACCTCGCAGACGACGAGCGCGTCGCCGTCCCGGGCCACGATGTCGATCTCACCGGTCCTGCCGGCGCGCCAGTTGCGCGCCAGGACGGTCATTCCGGCCCCGGTCAGCCGCCGCGCGGCCAGATCCTCGCCGTACCTGCCGAGTGCGTTGCGTGCCTTGGACGTCTTCATGTCGGCACCACCTCCGGCGCCCACATTGCGGCCGTCCCCGCCCGCTGTTGGATCTTGGTGGACAGGCGGCCGACTGGGGACAACTCCATCACCCTCACGAGTGATCATCGCCCGTCGGCGGCCGCCGGTCGCACTCACGCGATCATCGGATCCACCGGGGCGGTCAACCGCCGGGCAGCTCCAGATCGCTCTTGTTCAGCTCCTCGATGTTCACGTCCTTGAATGTGAGCACCCGCACCTGTTTCACGAAGCGCGCGGGCCGGTACATGTCCCACACCCAGGCATCCGCCATGGACACCTCGAAGAAAACCTCGCCCTGGACCGAGTGCACCTGCATCTCGTAGTCGTTGGTGAGGTAGAAGCGCCGTTCGGTCTCGATCACGTATTTGAACAGACCGACGACATCGCGGTACTCCCGATAGAGCTTCAGCTCCATCTCGGTCTCGTACTTCTCGAGGTCCTCGGCGCTCATGGCATGTTCCCCTTCAGCCGTGCGTCCCCCTATTGTGCGCCAGCCCCGCGAGCCCCTAGACGATTTCGGTGTCGAGGACCTCGGGCCTGGCCGGGGGACCCTCGTCGAGCAGCCTGCGCAGCAGCTCGGCGAGCCTGGTCGGATACACCGTCTCATGTGCCTCGGTCAGTTCCCGGCACGTCCACCAGCGTGCTCCGGCGACACTTCGCCGTTCCAGCTCCGTCAGCCCGGCGGCGACGGTTCCCGTCTGGGTCGTACGGGCCAGGAAGTACCATTCGTCCTGGTCCCAGCGGCGTCCCGCGAAGGGGAAGGAACATGTTCGCCGCCACAGCACCGGGCCCAGTTCGACGTCGGTGATGCCGGTCTCCTCGACGAGTTCCCGCAGCGCGGCCTCCTCGCGGGTCTCGTCGCCCTCCAGGCCACCGCCGGGCGTGAACCACCAGTCGTCCGCGGGATCGTCCGGCTCATGACCGTGCAGCAGCAGGATGCGCTCCTGTGCGTCGAGGAGCACCACCCTGGCGACTTTCCGCAGTCCGCCGGCGTACGAGTCCGCACCAAGGTCCGCACCCGGGTCCGCGCCCGAGGTCCGTTCCGACGACACGGCTGGCCCGGGTGACGCCCCGGGCGGGCCGGCCTGCCCGGCCTGTCCGGCCTGTCCGGGCGGCTCAGCCGACACCGACCGGCTCCGTCCGCCCCCGGCCACGCCGCCGCCCCAGGCGCTTGGCGACCGGGCCGTACGCCGCCCCGCCCAGCACGAGCACCGCGCCCGCCATCACCGCGGTCAGGATCGGCCGCAGCGGACCCGGCGTCGAGATCCCGCCGAGCGTCTCGAAGCCCGTGGGGCGCTTCAGCATGCCCTTCATGGGCCAGGCGACGGCGTCTACGCGGCCCTTCACCGCGGCGCGCGACACCGTGCCGTTGAAGGCCTCGGTGAGGTGCGCCGTCGAGTCCAGTGAGCCGCTGCGCTCGTCACCGAGCAGGAAGAGTCGTCCCTTGGGGACCTCGACGGTCGGGATCCGGTTCGTCTCGGCGGCCTGCCCCTTGGGGAGATACGGTTCGTCGATCTTCTTGTCGTTGACGGTCAGCTTGCCGTTCGTGCAGCAGGCGACGGTGTCACCGCCGACCGCGACGACCCGCTTGACGATCAGCATGTCGCCCCAGCTCTTCTGCTTGAAGACGATGACGTCACCGCGCTTGACGTCATTGCCGTCTATCCGCTCCGCCAGGATGCGGTCGCCGACCTTGATGGTCGGCACCATCGACTCGGTCGGCACGGTGTACGGCTGATAGACGACGGCGCCCCAGGCGAAGCCGCCGAGGAAGAGCACACAGCCGAGGGCCACGGCCAGTCCCGACAGCACGCTGCCGAGCCGACCGTGGCCCTCGTCCGTACGACCTGACGTCCTGCTCATCCCAGTGCTCCCCCGACTCGGAGAATCGACCCCGCGGTCCTGGGTACGGCCCGCGGAAGATCGGCGATCTGGGACGGCACCCTACCCGGCGGTACCCCGGCCAGAAACCCTGGGGTTTCCGGCGGTAAGGCGACGCCTGCGCCACAGCACCAGCGGCGCCGCGCCGGCCAGTCCCAGGGCGCCCGGGGCGGCCGCGCTGAGGTTCTGGTCGAAGGTGTCGGGGATCGGCAGCGTGTTCCAGCGGGTGGGCGGCCAGGCGATCACGATGGCGCGGCCCACGACGTTGCCCACGGGCACGAAGCCCTGGTACTTGTCCTGCTGGTGGTAGCGGGAGTCCAGCGAGTTCTGCCGGTGGTCGCCCATGACCCAGATTTTGCCCGCGGGTACCGTCACCTTGAACTGGCCGCCCTGGTCGTCGACGCTGCACGGCGTGTTCCCGGCGTACACGTACGTCTCGTTGAGCGCCTTGCCGTTGACCGTCAGCGGGCCGGAGTTCTCGCACTCGATCGTGTCGCCGGCGACACCGATGACCCGCTTGATGAGGTCCTTCTCGTCCGCGGACGGCATCAGGCCGATCTTGCTGAGGACCTGCTGCACGGCGTTCGGGTTGGGCGTCGGCTCGCCCGCCAGCCAGTTGTCGGGGTCGTGGAAGACGACGACCTCGCCGCGTGAGGGCTCCGAGCCGAACCACGGTGTGAGCTTGTCGACCAGTACGCGGTCGCCCTGCTGGAGGGTGTTCTGCATCGAGTCCGAGGGGATCGAGAACGCCTGTACCAGGAAGGTCTTGATCAGCAGCGCGAGGACCAGTGCGATACCGATGAGGAGCGGCAGTTCCTTCCAGAAGGAACGCGGATTCTTGGGCTTCTCGTCCTGCTCGCCGTGCTCCTTCGTACCGCCGCCGTCCCCGGATTCACTCCCGGTGGCGACGACCTCGTTCGTGGCCGGGGTGGCCGATCCGTCGGTTCGCTCCGGCTGTTCCTCGGGGCCATCGTGTCCGGATCGTGCGCCGACCGCCAAATCCCCCACATCCACTCCTCACTCCGTGCCGCCGCCTGCCCCGGATCCGGCGCAGGCCCACCACTCCCATAACGAGCGGGAGTTCCGCAGGGCTCGGGAGCGGGATCAATCCATTGAGATCCGCGGACGCCACCCTATGCGACGGTCCCATGGCCGTGGTCGACCCGCTCGGCACCGACGCGTACGTGTCCGGCTCCTTCAGGCGGGTCCAGTGCCCGAAGGGCCACGCGATGACCATGGCTCTGCCGACGACGGACTTCTCGGAGACGGTACCGCCGTACTTCTCCTTGCGGTGGTACCTGGAGTCGGCCGAGTTGGCCCGATGATCGCCCATGACCCAGAGGCGGCCCTTGGGGACGGTCTCCTCGAAGGGGAAATCCGACGGTTTGTTGTCGGCGTGTATGTACGGCTCCTCGAGCGGCATGCCGTTGACCGTGACGCGCCCCTGCGTGTCGCAGCACTTGACGGTGTCGCCGCCGACCGCGACGACCCGCTTGATGAGGTCCTTGTCGTTGTCGGAGGGCAGCAGACCGATCTGGGTCAGCCCCTCCTTGACCTGCTTGATGACGACAGGGTCGTTCTTCTTGGTGGTCTTCTCCCCGGCCAGCCAGTCCCCGGGGTCCTTGAAGACGACGACGTCACCGCGCTGCGGCTTGGAGCCGAACCATGGCGTGAACTTGTCGACGAGCACCCGGTCGCCGATCTGGATCGTGCTCTCCATGGAACCCGAGGGGATGACGAAGGCCTGGACGAGGAAGGTCTTGAGGACCAGGGCTATGAGCACCGCGACGCCGACGAGAAGCGGGATCTCCTTGACCGCGGAGCGCCGCCGTCGTCGCTTCACCTTGCGCTGGAGCTTGCGGCGCTCGGCGCGGCCGGGGCGTACCGCGCCGCCGGAGGCACGCCGTGTCCCGGTGGGCAGCAGGTTGTCGGCCGCGCTTTCGGAGACTCCGCGCGGCCTTCCGCGGTTACCCATGGGCACCGTCCGCGGCCGGCACGCGCGCGTAGGCGCCGGGGCGTCTCAGCCGGGCCCGGTCGTCCGAGGGCCAGGCGATCCAGTCGGCCTCCGCGGCCGGCACGCGCGCGTAGGCGCCGGGGCGTCTCAGCCGGGCCCGGTCGTCCGAGGGCCAGGCGATCCAGTCGGCGCGGCCGATGACGTCGCCGACGGGGATCATGCCGCCCCCGGGGGACCCCAGGTGGTCCCGGGAGTCGCTGGAGTCGCTGCGGTGGTCGCCCAGGAGGAACAGACTGCCGGTGGGCACGACGACGTCGAAGGGCACCTCCGACGGGCTGTCCCCGGGATACAGAAACGTCGACTCGTCGACCGAACGGCCGTTCACCTCGAGCCTCCCCTCCTTGTCGCAGCAGACCACATGGTCTCCCCCCACACCGACGACGCGTTTGACGTAGTCGGCGTTCCCGAAGTAGCCGGTGCCGTCGAACACGACGATGTCTCCCCGCTGCGGCTCAGCACCGAAACGGTACGCCAACTTATTTACGAGAACGCGGTCCCCGATCCTCAATCCGCGCTCCATCGAGCTGCTGGGAATCTCGAAGGGCTGCATCACGAAGGTGCTGAAGCCGACCAGGAACAGGAGGCAGACCAGCACGGTCAGGGTGATCCGCCCGCCGGGGAGCCACTGCGCGACCCGGTCCAGCAACGCGAAACGCGACCGTCCCTCCTGCCCCTGGGTGCCCGAGATCTCCTCGGACTCGGCGGGGTGGGAGGAGCGGTCGCGCTCCGTGTGCTGTGCTTCGGTGTTCATCGGAGCCAGATGTTATCCGGCGTCCGTATGAGCCTCCGCGCGAGCTCAGTTGTCGCGCTTCTCCTTGATCTTCGCGGCCTTGCCGCGCAGGTCACGGAGGTAGTAGAGCTTCGCGCGACGCACGTCACCGCGGGTGACGAGCTCGATCTTCTCGACGATCGGGGTGTGCACCGGGAAGGTGCGCTCGACGCCGACCGAGAAGGAGACCTTGCGGACCGTGAAGGTCTCGCGGACACCGGCGCCCTGGCGACGGATGACGACGCCCTTGAACTGCTGCACACGGGAGCGGTTGCCCTCGATGACGCGCACGTGGACGTTGACGGTGTCACCCGGGCGGAAGGCCGGGATGTCGGTGCGCAGCGAGGCGCTGTCGACGGAGTCGAGCAGGTGAGACATTGGATCTGCTTTCTTCGCCAATGCCACAGGTCATCGACGGGAGAAGGGTTTTCAGGAGAGTGCTGCCGCGTCGGGGCGGGCGTCGTGTCCCCCTGTGGCAGGGGCGCACGCCGGACGACGTAGAGCAGCGGCCTATTCTTCCACGGCCTCGGGCCTGCGCCAAAATCGGCCGTCGGGTTCCGGCTGCCATCCCAGGATCGAGAGCATTTCGCGGTCCTTCTTGTCGAAGAGGGACGCGTCGCAGCGCTCGATGAGGTCGGGCCGGTTGGCCGCGGTACGGCGCAGGGCCTCGTCGCGGCGCCAGCGGGCGATCTTGCCGTGGTGGCCGCTGAGCAGTACCTCGGGGATCTCCCGGCCGCGCCACTGGGGGGGCTTGGTGTAGACGGGCCCCTCCAGGAGGTTGGCCATGGCGCCGGGGGCGAAGGAGTCGTCCCGGTGGGACTCGGCGTTGCCCAGGACGCCCGGCAGCAGGCGCGCCACGGCCTCCGTGACGACGAGCACGGCGGCCTCGCCGCCGGCGAGCACGTAGTCGCCGATGGACACCTCGTGGACCGGCATGCGTGTGGCGTACTCGTCGATGACCCGGCGGTCGATGCCCTCGTAGCGGGCGGGGGTGAAGACCAGCCAGGGGCGCTCGGACAGCTCGACGGCGAGTTCCTGGGTGAAGGGGCGTCCGCTGGGTGTGGGCACGACGAGGACGGGCCCGTGCGAGCCCGTCTCGTATCCGTCGGCCAGTACGGAGTCCAGGGCGTCGCCCCAGGGGTCGGTCTTCATGACCATGCCGGGGCCGCCGCCGTACGGGGTGTCGTCGACCGTGTTGTGGCGGTCGTACGTCCACTCCCGAAGGTCGTGCACGTGCACGTTCAGCTGTCCGCGCGCGCGTGCCTTGCCGACGAGCGAGACGTTCAGGGGGTCCAGGTACTCCGGGAAGATCGTGACGACGTCCAGCCGCATTACGCCTCTTCCCCGGCTTCCTGGGCGGTGTCCCGGGTGGACGCGATCTCGGCGCGGTCGTCGATCAGGCCCGGCGGCGGGTCGATGACGGCCCGCTGCTCGTCCAGGTCGATCTCGATGACGATCTCCTCGACGAACGGGATCATGACCTCGGTGCCGTCCGGCCGTTCGACAACGAACAGGTCCTGCGACGGCAGGTGCGAGATCTCGGTGATCCGTCCGACCTCGTCGCCCTCCTTGGTGACCACGTCGAGGTCCATCAGCTGGTGGTCGTAGTACTCGTCCGGGGCCTCGGGCTTCTCGTCCGGGTCGACGTCGGCGATGAGCAGGGTGTTGCGCAGTGCCTCGGCGGCGTTGCGGTCGCGTACGCCCTCGAAACGCAGCAGCAGACGTCCGCTGTGCACGCGGCCCGTCTCGATGGTCAGTGGACCGGTGGAGGCGGGGTCGGTGGCCAGGACGGCACCGGGGGCGAGCCTGATCTCCGGCTCGTCGGTACGTACCTCGACGGTGACCTCGCCCTTGATGCCGTGGGCGCGGCCGACGCGAGCGACTACCAGCTGCACTGTGCTTGATCTCCTGTCGGTGTGCCTGCGGCGTTGCTTCGCAGACGACTACGGGCCGGGGACGGCCGGATGGCCCTCCCCGGCCCGAGCCGGTGCTGCCTGTTACGTCAGCGGACGTGGTCCACGTCGACGAGGTCGACGCGGACACCGCGGCCGCCGATGGCGCCCACGACGGTGCGCAGAGCGCGCGCGGTGCGGCCGTTGCGGCCGATCACCTTACCGAGGTCGTCGGGGTGGACCCGGACCTCGAGTACGCGCCCGCGGCGCAGGTCGCGCGAGGCGACCTGCACATCGTCGGGGTTGTCGACGATGCCCTTCACGAGGTGCTCGAGAGCCTCCTCGAGCATGCTCAGGCCTCGGTCGACTCAGACGAAGAGGACGTGGCCGGGGCCTCGTCCTTCTTCTCAGCCTTCTTCTTCTGGGTGATGGCCTCACCCTTGCCCTCGTCGTCGCCGCCCAGGGCGTCGAACAGCGGGCGCGAGGCCTTCGGCTCGGCGACGAGCAGCGGAGCGGGGGCGGGCAGACCCTTGAACTTCTGCCAGTCACCGGTCAGCTTCAGGATGGCGAGCACGGGCTCGGTCGGCTGCGCGCCGACACCCAGCCAGTACTGCGCGCGGTCCGTGTCGACCTCGATGCGCGAGGGGTTCTGCACCGGGTGGTACAGGCCGATCTCCTCGATGGCCCGGCCGTCACGGCGGGTACGGGAGTCGGCGACGACGATGCGGTAGTGAGGCGAACGGATCTTGCCCAGACGCTTCAGCTTGATCTTGACTGCCACGGAAGTGGTGTCTCCTGGTCTTGACGTGGTTGGGCACGGCGAGATGGCCGCGTGGGGTTGCGGTACCCGAGTGCCCGATGGACGCGTCAGCCGGAGGAGAGAGGGGTCCTATGCGACTGTCGAGTACAGCTAGACATTGTGCCACACCCTGGAGGTTCACCTCACCGGACGTACGCGCGCCCATGCCTGACCGGCACCCGGCGCCGACTCCCGGGCGCCGGCGCTGTACCCGGCACTCAGCGGGCGGTGCGGCCGAGCACGGCTGCCACGAGCAGCCGTCCTCTCAGCTCGCAGCCGCCCCGACCGCCTCCGGAATCCGGAAGGGCTTGCCGCACCCCCCGCACACGATCGGCGCCTGGGCCAGCACGGACGGGACGACCCGTACGTTGCGGCCGCAGTCGCAGACCGCTTTGACGCGGACGCCTCCTCCGGAGGAGCCGTGCCGGGCGGCGGGGCCCCGGAACGAGCGGGCCGTGTCGGCGGCGGTCGCGGCGGTGTGGGCCTTGAGGGCGCGCTGCAGCCGCTCGATGGTCGGGCGGTAGCGGCGCTTGGCCTCGGGGTTGAGCGTGACGAGCGAGAAGCCGCTGCTGGGATGCGGTTCCTCGGGGTGGTCAAGGCCCAGCTCCTCGGCGATCGCCAGGAATCTGCGGTTGTGGTAGCGGCCGGCGCGCGAGGTGTCACGGACTCCGCGGGCGGCGGCGATGCCATGGACTGCCTCGTGCAACAGGCGTTCGAAGGAGAGTTCGTGCCCGCAGGCGGACGACGATTCTCCGATCAGGGACTCGGGCGCGGCCAGATCCGGCAGTTCGGGGTGGTGCCGCTGAATGTCGGCCCACGCCCCTGCCAGTTCTGCGGCAAGAACAGGTGGTGTCGTGCTCACGTCGTGACAACGAGCCGGGGGCCCTGTGTGTTCCTATTCCGGGGCATCCCAAATAATTTGCACGTACCCGTCAGTTGCCGCTGATGTGTCCTGACGAGGGCGGGTGCGCTGATCTGCGGAGAAGCCTCACAGCTCGCACCAAGCTGGTACGTAGTCACGCGTACGCCCCGGCGCGTAGATGCTGTCCGCGCGCCGGGGTACCTGTCGTCATCAGATGCGCAAGAGGCGTTTCGGCCGCCCTCGGGGACGGCTCAGTAGGCGCGCGCCACGACCGCGACGTTACCCGGTGCGTCGTCGCTGCCGGGCACCGACCCGTCCTCGGCGACCAGACACCGTACGGTCACGGAGTGCTCGGCGAGCCTGGCCTCGCCCTCTTCGCCGAGGTCGGCCCACGGAATGCGGGCCCAGCCGCCGGCCGTGGCGGCCTCGACGGCCTGCTCGATCGTCGCCACGTCCGACGTACGGGACTCACGGCGCCCGCGCGACTGCTCCAGGAGGAGCGCCTGGTCCTCCTCCAGGAGGGTGGGGAGCAGTCCCGCCAGGGCGTCGAGGGCGACCGGCTCCTTGCCCCCGGGGATGCGGCGGGCCAGCATCGCGGTGCCGTTCTCCAGGTCACGGGGGCCGACCTCGATGCGCACGGGTACGCCCTTGAGCTCCCAGTCGACCGCGCGCCGGCCGAAGGGGGTGTCCGTGCGGTCGTCCACCTGGACCCGTACGCCCGCCGCCGAGAGCCGGTCGCCGATCTCGCGGACCTTGGCCAGAACCGCCTCGTCGTCCTTGATCGCGAGGACGACGGCCTGGACGGGGGCGAGCCGTGGCGGCACCCGCAACCCGCTGTCGTCGCCGTGCGACATGATCAGGCCACCGACCATGCGGGTCGAGGACCCCCAGGAGGTCTGCCAGACGAGTTCCTGGCGGCCGTCCTTGGACAGGTACTGGGTGTTGAAGGCCTTCGCGAAGTTCTGGCCGAGTTCGTGGCTGGTGCCCATCTGGAGGGCCTTGCCGTCGCCCATCATGCCTTCGAGCGTGAGGGTGTTGACGGCGCCGGCGAACCGCTCCCTCGGGGTCTTGCGGCCGAGCAGCACGTCGATGCCGAGGACGTTCACCATGAAGTCCTCGTACACCTCCTTGTGGATGTACGCCGCGTAGTCCCGGGCGTCCTCGTACGTGGCGTGGGCGGTGTGGCCCTCCTGCCACAGGAACTCGGTGGTCCGCAGGAACACGCGCGGTCGCATCTCCCAACGGACCACGTTCGCCCACTGGTTGATCAGCAGCGGCAGGTCGCGGTAGCTCTGCACCCACTTGGAGAAGGAGGCGTTGATGATCGTCTCGGAGGTGGGGCGGACGACGACCGGCTCCTCCAGCTCCTTGCCGCCGCCGTGCGTGACGACCGCGAGCTCGGGGGCGAAACCCTCGACGTGCTCGGCCTCCTTCGTCAGGTACGACTGCGGGATGAAGAGCGGGAAGTACGCGTTCTGGGCACCCGCCGCCTTGATGCGGGCGTCCATCTCCTGCTGCATCCGTTCCCACAGCCCGTACCCGTAGGGCCGGATGATCATGGTGCCGCGCACCGGCCCGTTGTCGGCCAGCTCGGCCTTGTTGATCAGGTCCTGGTACCAGCGCGGGAAGTCGTCCGCCTGGGGCGTGAGAACAGGTGCCTTTGCCATGGCGCGATCGTACGGGCACACGTTGCCGGGACGTGAATTCTTGCGCCGCGCGCGGACAGCGCACAAGCAGCGCGCCGCAACCCCTGGACGCCGCGACGAGTGCGGAGTTACCTGACATACGGGGGAAGTGCGCGCGCATGGCGCGGGGGTCGGGGAAACGGGGCACAGCGACAACTCTCGGCGGATTGGGGCGCTTTCGATGACACCTACGCTCGTGCGGCAACACCCGCAGCACACGGGACCTGCCTCCCGTGTGGACTCGCGGGTACGCGCGCGTGACTGGGCCGAGATCCAGGAGCGGATGCTGGTCCCGCTCCACGAGGCCGTCTACGAGCGACTCGAAGTCGGCGGCGGGACACGGCTGCTCGGCCTCGGCTGCGGTTCCGGGCTGGCCCTGCTGACGGCGGCCTCCCGGGGCGCCGCGGTGACCGGGGTCGACGACTCCTCACCCGAACGGGTGAGGCTCGCTCGGGAACGGCTGCTTCCTGAGGGACACGGCACCCACACGCGTGGCGACGCCCGGATCGTGCGGGGAACGCCCGCGGACCTGGCCGGCGCCGGGGGACCCGCGTACGACCTGGTGACCGCGTTCGAGCCGGTCGGAGGCGTGGCGGGTGACTCCGACGGGCTGGTCGACGTGCTGGAGGCGGCCGCGCCGCTCGCCGGGCGGGGGGCTGCCGTGGTGCTCGTGGGATGGGGGCCGCCGGAGCGCTGCGCCACGTCCGCCGTCCTGCGGGGCGTCGGCAGACTGGCCGAACCGCTGCGGGGCGGCGGCGGGTGGCAGGCCGCCCGGCGGGACGATCTGGAGGAGGTCGCCGAGCGGGCCGGGCTCGGGCTCGACGGGTCGGGGCGGGTCGCGTGCCCCTTCGGGTACGCGGACGTGGAGAGCGCGGTACGGGGGCTGCTGTCGACCGGGCTGCTGGACGCGGCGGTGGCCGCGACGGACGAGGTCCAGGTCGACAAGGAACTCACGGAAGCGCTCCACCCCCACCGTCGGCGGGACGGGACGGTGTGGATGCCGAACGTCTTCCGGTATCTGATCGCCCGCACGAGGTAGCGTCCGGCCCGCCGGCACGAGGTAGCGTCCGGCCCGCCGGCACGAGGTAGCGTCCGGCCCGCCCGCACGAGGTAGCCGTGCGGTCGCCCTGACGAGGCACGCATCCGGTCACCCGGACACGCAGGC
This sequence comes from Streptomyces sp. RPA4-2, assembly GCF_012273515.2. Taxonomy (NCBI): domain Bacteria; kingdom Bacillati; phylum Actinomycetota; class Actinomycetes; order Kitasatosporales; family Streptomycetaceae; genus Streptomyces; species Streptomyces sp. RPA4-2. The sequence goes on along the minus strand of NZ_CP050975.2, from coordinate 6,446,540 downwards.
AAGCGGTCCCCCGTACGCGCAGGCACGGCGCCGGACCAGAACCGGCGCCTGGCCCGGACGGGACACGCACCCGGTCGCCGGAAGGGACAGGCATGCGGTCGCGTCCGAGCGGGGCACGCCTGCGAGTCCGGCGCCCCCGGAGGGTGGAGGGCTCAGCCCTCCTCCTTCCGCGTCCGGGTGATGCCCGCGATCCGGTACGCGTCCGCCTCCTCCAGCGTCTCGTTGGCGAGCAGCGCCTCCGCCAGGGCGTCCAGCTGGTCGCGGTGGTCACGGAGGTTCTGGCAGGCCTCCTCGTAGCACTCGTCGACGATGCGGCGCATCTCGTGGTCGATGGAGTCGAGGGTCGCCGGAGCGGCGGCGAGGCCGTAGGCCTGCTGGGCGTCGCCCGGGAGGGCGGAGAGCCGGCCGACGCGTTCGGACATGCCCCAGCGGGCGACCATGCCCCGGACGATGTTGGTGACCTGTTCGAGGTCGTTCTCGGAGCCGGTGGTGACGACTCCGTAGACGACGTGTTCGGCGGCCATGCCGCCCAGGGCGCCGATGATCCGGCCGCGCAGGTACTCCTCGGTGTACGCGTAGCGGTCGGCGTCCGGGGTCGAGAGCGTGACGCCGAGCGCGCGCCCGCGCGGGACGATGGTGATCTTGCGGACCGGGTCGGCGCCCGGCCGCAGCATGCCGAGCAGGGCGTGGCCGCTCTCGTGGTACGCCGTGCGGCGGCGCTCCTCGTAGGGCATGACCAGCGGGCGTTCGGCACCCAGCTGCACCTTTTCCAGCGCCTCGGAGAGGTCCGTCCGCGTCACCTGCTCCTGTTTGCGCTTGACCGCGAGCAGCGCCGCCTCGTTGGCGAGGTTGGCCAGATCGGCACCCGTCATGCCCGGGGTCGTCCGGGCCACCTGGGCCAGGTCCACGTCCGGGGAGAGCGGGATCTCGCGGGTGTGGATCTCCAGGATCGCCTCGCGGCCGCCGCGGTCGGGCGGCGAGACGTTGACGACCCGGTCGAAGCGGCCGGGGCGGGTCAGTGCCGGGTCCAGGATGTCGGCGCGGTTGGTCGCGGCGATGACGATGACGCCCTCGGCGCCCGAGAAGCCGTCCATCTCGGTGAGGATCTGGTTCAGGGTCTGCTCGCGCTCGTCGTGGCCGCCCATCGCCGAGCCTCCGGCGCGGGCCCTTCCGATGGTGTCGATCTCGTCGATGAAGATGATGGAGGGGGCGACCTTGCGGGCCTCGGCGAAGAGCTCACGGACGCGCGAGGCGCCCACGCCGACGATCATCTCGATGAACTCCGACGCCGAGGCCGAGAAGAACGGCACCCCCGCCTCCCCGGCCACCGCTCGCGCGAGCAGGGTCTTTCCGGTGCCGGGAGGGCCCGCGAGGAGTACACCGCGCGGCATCTTGGCGCCCATCCTGCGGTAGGCGCCCGGGTTCTTGAGGAAGTCCACGACGTCGTTGAGTTCGCCCGCGACCTCGTCGATGCCCGCCACGTCCGCGAAGGTCGTGCGCTGGGCGCCGGGCTGCAGTTCGACGGGTTTGGGGGGTGCCTTGCGGCCGAGCATGCCGCCCGGGCCGCCCATCCCCGGCCGCAGCCGCCGTGCGACGAAGAACCACAGCGCGACCAGAACCAGGATCGGGGCGAGGGAGAGCAGCAGGTTGGACAGCAGGCTGCGCTGCTGGACCACCGGCGAGGCGGTCACCGTGACGCCGCGCTTCTCCAGGTTCTGCCAGAGCTTGTCGTCCGCGAAGGACGGACGCTGCGTCTTGAACTTGGTGTACTTCCCGCCGCCGTCCGGCTTGTTCCGTGCGGTCCTGAGTTCGCCCTGGATCGCGTCGCCCTTGGAGTAGATCTTGGTGACGTTGCCCCCGTCGATCTGTTTGCTGAACTCCGTGTACGAGATCGTCGGCTCGTTGCCCTCGTTGAAGAAGGACAGCGCCAGGACGGCGATCACGAACACGATCAGAGCGGCGACCGCCAGGCCTATCCAGCCACCCGGCATCTTCCTCCGCCCCGAGGGCGGCGGGGTCGGCTCGGGTGGCGTGCCCTCGGTACGCCACGGCTGGTCAGGGTCCTTGCGTGGCGGCACAGGGTTGCTCATATCAGGACGTTACGCCACGTAATGCGCGCCAGCACGCGCAGGAAGCCGCCGGAAACGCGCCGGGGGCGCCCCCTCCGGCGAGGGGCGCCCCCGGTGACGTACGGGACGGCGGCGGTGCGCGGGACGAACCGTCCGTCCATGCGTCGGTGCGATCAGTCCATGAACTTCTTGAACTCGTCCGGCAGCTCGAAGTCCTGAGCCTGCTGACCGGCCGGCAGTCCGAAGGCGCCGCCCGGCTGGGCACCGGCCTCGCGGCGCGCCGCGGCCTCTTCCTCCTGCTGCTTGCGCTTCATCGGATTGCCGGAGCGCTGCTTGCCCTTGGCCTGCTTGACCTTCTTCTTGGCGCGGCCGGGGCCGCCGCCCATGCCCGGGATCCCGGGCATTCCCGGCATGCCGCCGCCCTGGGCCATGCGGGACATCATCTTGCGGGCCTCGAAGAAGCGCTCGACCAGGCCCTTGACCGCGCTGACCTCGACGCCGGAGCCCTTGGCGATCCGGGCGCGGCGCGAGCCGTTGATGATCGTCGGCTCCTGGCGCTCGGCCGGGGTCATCGACTTGATGATGGCGGCCGTGCGGTCGACGTCGCGCTCGTCGAGGTTGTTGATCTGGTCCTTGATCTGGCCCATGCCGGGGAGCATGCCGAGCAGCTTGCTGATGCTGCCCATCTTCCTGACCTGCTCCATCTGGGACAGGAAGTCGTCCAGGGTGAAGTCCTGGCCCTTCTTGGACGCCAGCTTGGAGGCCATCTTCTCGGCCTCTTCTTGACTGAACGTCTTCTCCGCCTGCTCGATCAGGGTGAGCAGGTCACCCATGTCGAGGATGCGGGAGGCCATCCGGTCCGGGTGGAACGCGTCGAAGTCGTCGAGCTTCTCGCCGTTCGACGCGAACATGATCGGCTTGCCGGTGACCGAGGCGATGGAGAGCGCGGCACCGCCGCGGGCGTCGCCGTCGAGCTTGGAGAGCACCACGCCGTCGAAGCCGACGCCGTCGCGGAAGGCCTCGGCGGTGTTGACCGCGTCCTGGCCGATCATCGCGTCGACGACGAAGAGGATCTCGTCGGGGCTGACCGCGTCGCGGATGTCCGCGGCCTGCTGCATCAGCTCCTGGTCGATGCCGAGGCGGCCGGCGGTGTCCACGATCACGATGTCGTGGACCTTGGTCTTCGCGAACTCCATGGAGTCCTTGGCGACCTTGACCGGGTCACCGACGCCGTTGCCCGGCTCGGGCGCGTAGACGGCCACTCCGGCGCGCTCGGCGACGACGCTGAGCTGGTTCACGGCGTTCGGGCGCTGGAGGTCGGCGGCCACCAGGAGCGGCGAGTGGCCCTGGTCCTTGAGCCACTTGCCGAGCTTTCCGGCGAGCGTGGTCTTACCGGCACCCTGCAGACCGGCGAGCATGAGCACGGTGGGCGGGTTCTTGGCGAACCGCAGACGGCGGGTCTCGCCGCCGAGGATCGTGACGAGTTCCTCGTTCACGATCTTCAGGACCTGCTGGGCCGGGTTCAGCGCCTTGGAGACCTCGGCGCCGAGAGCACGTTCCTTGACGTTCTTGATGAAGGTCCGCACGACCGGCAGGGCCACGTCGGCCTCGAGGAGCGCGATACGGATCTCGCGTGCGGTGGCGTCGATGTCAGCTTCGGACAGCCGGCCCTTGCCCCGCAGGTTCTTGAACGTCGCTGAGAGGCGATCGGAGAGAGTATCGAACACGGCGCTCGTCTGTCCTCAGGGGTCGGGGGCGATGGGAATCGCCCTCCAGGGTATCCGGCCGGGTGCGGTGGGGTCTCCACCGCGTTCGTACGAGACCGGGGGCGGCCTCGGTCCCGGTCATCCCCGCAGCATCTCCTCCAGCCCACGGGCCACGGAAGCAGCCTCCTCCCCCGGCAGTGGGGTGCCCTCGGGTCCGGTCACGTAGAAGGCGTCCACGGCGTTGGCGCCGAGCGTGGAGACGTGCATGCTGCGCACCCGTACGCTCGCGTCCTCCAGGGCGCGGCCGATGCGGTGCAGCAGGCCGGGGGCGTCGTGCGCGCGGACCTCGATGACCGTGGCGTGCCGGGAGGCCGCCGGGGCGACCGTGACCCGGGGCGGCGGCGCGATGGTTCCGCGGCGCCGCGGATAGGCCGCGTCGCGCTCGGCGAGCCGGGCGGCGATGTCCAGGGAACCGTCCAGGGCGCGGACGAGGTCGGCGCGCAGCCGGGCCGCCTGCGGGATGGAGCCGTACTCGGCGGCGACCCGCCAGTTGAGCAGCAGCACCGAGCCCCGCACACCGTCGGGCAGGTCGAACGCGCGCAGCTCGGCCGTGCGGACGGTCAGGCGGTGCATCGCGAGGACACCGGCCACCGCGGGCAGCACTCCGGGCTGGTCGGGGACGGCGATCAGCAGTTCCACGCCGAGGGGTTCCGGATCTCCGGAGGGCTCCTCCTCGGTGGGCGGTTCGGTCTGCGCGCGCAGGGCCAGGACCGGGCCGCCGGTGCGGAAGGCCTCGATGGCGAGCCGTTCCTGCTCGGCCGTGGGGGCCGCCGCCTCGGGCTCCTCGGGTGCGTCCCCGGCGAGCACGGCCGCGACCCGTTTGACCAGGTCGGTGACGAGGGAGCCGCGCCAGGAGGACCAGGCGGCCGGCCCGGTGGCCAGCGCGTCCGCCTCGGTGAGCGCGTGCAGCAGTTCGAGGGTGCCCTGGGAGCCGACGGCTTCGGCGACCGAGCGGACGGTGGCCGGGTCCTCCAGGTCGCGCCGGGTGGCCGTGTCGACGAGCAGCAGATGGTGGCGTACGAGGGTGGCGAGGACGGCCACGTCCGCGCGGTCGAAGCCGATCCGGGTGGCCACGTCGCGGGCGATGATCTCGCCCGCGACGGAGTGGTCGCCGGGCCAGCCCTTGCCGATGTCGTGCAGCAGGGAGGCGACGAGGAGAAGGTCGGGGCGGCCCACCCGGCGGGCCAGCTCGGAGGCGCGGACGGCCGTCTCGATGAGGTGGCGGTCGACGGTCCAGATGTGCACGGCGTTGCGCTGCGGCCGGCAGCGCACCCGCTCCCAGTCGGGCAGCAGCCGGGTGATCAGGCCCTCGGCCTCCAGTGCCTCCCAGACCTCGACGGTCGGGCGCCCGGAGCCGAGCAGGGTGACGAGTTGTTCCCGGGCCTCGGCGGGCCAGGGTGTGGGCAGCGGGCGGGCGACGGCGGCCATGCGCCGGACGGCGTGCAGGGACAGCGGAATTCCCGACTGCGCCGCGGCGGCCGCGGCGCGGAGCGGGAGCACGGGGTCGCGCTCGGGGCGCGCGGCGCGGGCGAGCACCACCTCGCCGTCCATCTCGACGACCCCCTCGGCGAGGGGTGAGCGTTCGGCCGCGGGTTTGGCGCCGCCGCCGAGCATGGCGCGCAGCCGCGGCCGTACGGCGCGTGACTTGAGCACGCGCCCGACCTCGCGCCAGGTGACGTCGCTGGCGTACGAGACGACCCGCGCGGCCTCGTAGACCTGGCGCAGCAGCGTGTCGGCGTCCAGCAGTCCCAGTTCCGCGGCGACCTGGTCCTGCTCCTGGAGCGCGAGTCGGTCGGTGGCGCGTCCGGTGGCCAGATGCAGCGCGTCGCGTACGTCGAGCAGGTGCCGTCGGGCGTCGGCGAGGCCCTCGCGGGGCGCGTCGGCCAGCCAGGAGGCGGCGACGGCGCGCAGGGCGGTGGCGTCGCGGAGACCGCCGCGGGCCTCCTTGAGGTCCGGTTCCAGCAGGTACTGCAGTTCGCCCTGGCGTTCGGCCCGTTCGACGCAGAGCTCCTGGAGTTCGAGGAGACGCTTGGGGGCCTGGTTGCGCCAGTCGGCGAGGACGGCCGTACGCAGTGAGGCGGTGAGGCCGAGGTCGCCCGCGATGTGGCGTGCGTCGAGCAGCCCCAGTTGCACCTTGAGGTCGTCGCCGGCCGTCTTGCGGGCCTCGCCGGGGGTGCGGACCGAGTGGTCGAGCGCGAGACCGAGGTCCCAGACGGGGTACCAGATGCGGTCGGCGAGGGCGGCGACCGCACCGGAGTCGCTGCCGTCGTGCAGGAGGAGCAGATCGAGGTCGCTGCGCGGGGAGAGTTCACCGCGGCCGTAGCCGCCGACGGCGACGAGCGAGACCCCGCGCAGGCCCTCCCGTCGGCCGCCGGCGCCCTTCTGGGCGAGCCGCGCGGCGTCGTCCGTGCCGTCCCGGCCCTCCGTGCCGTCCGTGCGGTCCCTGCTGCGCTTGCTGTCCTTGCCGTCCTGGGTGCCCGCGCCGAAGAGGCCGGTCAGCCACTCGTCCGTCAGTTCGGCGAGGGCGGCACGGCGCGGCGGCCCGGACCGCGCCCCCTCCTGGAGGAGGCGCAGCCGGGCCGCCGCGTAGCCGCTGGGTCCCGAGTCCTCTGCTTCCGTACGCATGCCCGTGCTCGTCACCCAGCGCTCCTGTTCTGTTCTTCCGCTTAGAGCGCGTCCGGGCCGCGCTCGCCGGTCCGGACCCGGACGGCCGTCTCGACCGGGATGGACCACACCTTGCCGTCACCGATCTTGCCCGTGCGGGCCGCCTTCACGACGACGTCGATCAGCTGTTCGGCGTCGTCGTCCTCGGCCAGCACCTCTATGCGGATCTTGGGGACCAGGTCGACGGTGTACTCGGCACCACGGTAGACCTCGGTGTGTCCCCGCTGGCGGCCGTAGCCGCTGGCCTCGGTGACCGTGAGGCCGTGCACCCCGAAGGCCTGCAGGGCCTCCTTGATCTCGTCGAGGCGGTGGGGCTTCACGACGGCGGTGATGAGCTTCATGCGTCCACCTTCTTGCTCTGCGTACCCGCGAGGGCGGAGACCGAGCCGCCGACGATGCCGCCGCCCGCTCCGCTGAAGTCGTATGCGGTCTCGGCGTGCTCGGCCTGGTCGATGCCCGCGATCTCCTCGTCCTCGCTCACCCGCATGCCCATCGTCCTGTCGATGAGGAAGGCGAGGATCGCGGAGACGACGAGGGAGTAGCCGAGGACGGCGAAGACGCCGGCGCACTGCTTCCAGAACTGGGTGAGGCCGCCGCCGTAGAAGAGGCCCTCGACGGTGGACTGGCCCTTGCCGCTGGCGAAGAAGCCGATCAGCAGGGAGCCGATGACACCGCCGACGAGGTGCACGCCGACCACGTCGAGGGAGTCGTCGTAGCCGAACCTGTACTTGAGGCCGACGGCCATGGCGCAGACCACACCGGCGATGGCGCCGACGGCGATCGCGCCGAGCGGGGAGACCGCGCCGCCGGACGGGGTGATGGCGACCAGACCGGCGACCGCGCCGGAGGCGGCGCCCAGCGTGGTGAACGCGCCGTGGCGGATCTTCTCGTAGATGAGCCAGGCCAGCATGGCGGCGGCGGTGGCGACCTGCGTGTTGACGAACATCAGCGCGCCCACGCCGTCGTCGTTGCCGAGCCAGGAACCGGCGTTGAATCCGAACCAGCCGAACCACAGCAGACCGGAGCCGAGCATCACCAGCGGGAGGCTGTGCGGACGCATCGGGTCCTTCTTGAAGCCGACACGCTTGCCGATGACCAGGATCACGCCGAGCGCCGCGGCACCCGCGTTGATGTGGACGGCCGTACCACCGGCGAAGTCGATGACGCCGAGGTCGAACGCCCAGCCGCCGGTGCCCCAGACCCAGTGGGCGACCGGGAAGTAGACGACCGTGGCCCACAGCGTGATGAACAGCGACCACGCCGTGAACTTCACCCGGTCCGCCAGCGCACCGCTTATCAGCGCGGGCGTGATGATGGCGAACATCAGCTGGAAGACCATGAAGACGAAGATCGGGATGGTGTATCCGGGCCACAGTTCCGTCAGGCCGACGTTGCTGAGGCCGACCCAGTCCGAGGTCCAGCCGATGAAGGAGCCCTTGTCCGTGCCGAAGGCGAGGGAGAAGCCGTACAGGACCCACAGGATCGTGATGATCCCCATGCTGATGAAGCTCATCATCAGCATGTTCAGGGTGCTCTTGACCCGGACCATGCCTCCGTAGAAGAAGGCCAGGCCGGGGGTCATGATCAGCACCAGGGCGGAACAGATGAGCATGAACCCGGTGTTGGCGGCCGAGAGCTTGGGAGCTTCTGCGGCTAGCGTGATGGCTGGTGCCATCGGCGTCTCCTCGTCGTTGGTACGGCCCCGTGCGGGCGAAGCCTGAGCGGTCATGAGGGGTGGGCCGGTTATGCGCCATGAGATTGACGCAGCGCGGTTTCCGTCGACGCCCCTCGATGTTTCGCCGCAGTGACGAAGGCGTCTCGTGTGTTACGCGTGCATGAACTGCCCGATACCGGGCGGAGCGATCGTTATTGTTGCGCAACCTTCCCCGGATACGAAGAAACCGGCCACGGTCGGTCGTCCGATGACCTGGCATGGGGGAGCCGAGTCGGGCAGTTCGGGACGGCCGGCCGTGGCCGGGGTACTGGGGTCGGACCGCTTGCGCGGCCTGGGCTCAGACCGCTTCGGCGGTCTCCGGAAGGTCCACGGCGAGCTGCTCGGCGAGGTCCACGACCTCCGCGAGCTCACCGAAGTCACGCACGGCCGTGTCGACCGTCTTTCGGATACGAGTGTTCACGCGCTCCGAGCGCACTTTCCTGGCGACCGCCATCGCGTCCTTGGCCAATACCGCACTCTGCTCCGGCTCGCGCCGCAGCAGGTGCACGGTGGCCATGCCGATGAGGTTGAGTGCGTACGAACGCTGGTGTTCGGTGTCCTTGGCGAAGAGGTCGACGGCCTTCTGCATCAGGGGCTCGGAGAGCGAGGCGTAGGTGGGGCTGCGGCCCGCGACGTAGGCGAGGTCGCGGTAGGAGTGCGAGTTCTCGCCGTGCAGCTCGGCCTGCGAGAAGAAGCGGATCCAGTCGGGATCGGGGTCGTCCCAGTCGTGGACGTCCTCGAAGCTGTCCTCGGCCATCCGGACGGCACGCTTGCACTTTCCCGGCTGTCCCATGTTGGCGTAGGCGCGGGCCTCCATCGCATACAGCATGGACTGGGTGCGCGGGCTCGCGCAGTCCCGGCTCCCGTACTGCGCGAGGTGGATCAGCTCCAGCGCGTCGTCGGGCCGGCCGAGGTGGATCATCTGGCGGCTCATGCTGGAGAGGATGTACGAGCCCAGCGGTTTGTCGCCGGCCTCCTTGGCGGCGTGCAGGGCCAGCACGAAGTACTTCTGCGCGGTGGGCTGGAGACCCACGTCGTAGCTCATCCAGCCCGCCAGCTCGGCCAGCTCGGCGGCGACCTTGAACAGCCGCCTGCTGGTCGCCGCGGGCTGGGGCTCCTGGAGCAGGTCGGTCACCTCGTGCAGCTGACCCACGACCGCCTTGCGCCGCAGGCCGCCGCCGCACTGGGCGTCCCACTGGCGGAACATCATGGTGGTGGACTCCAGGAGGTCCAGCTCCGGCGCGGAGAGCCGGCCGCGGCGGGCGGCGGCCGGGTGCTCGGGCTCCTCCGGGGGCGGGGTGGGGGTGGGCACCAGCCAGCGCTGCATCGGTTCGATGAGGGACGGCCCGGCGGAGAGGGCCAGCGAGCTGCCGAGGAAGCCGCGCCGCGCGAGCATCAGGTCGCTGCGCGAGTACTCGCTGATCAGGGCGACGGTCTGCGGGCCGGTCCAGGGCAGGTCCACACCCGACACGGAAGGTGACTGGTGGGCGGCGCGCAGGCCGAGGTCCTCGACGGCGACGACACAGCCGAACCGCTCGGAGAACAGCTCGGACAGGATCCGCGGAATCGGCTCACGCGGGTTCTCGCCGTCCAGCCAGCGGCGCACCCGTGAGGTGTCCGTGGAGATGTGACTGGCCCCCAGTTGACGGGCCCTGCGGTTCACTTGACGTGCCAGCTCGCCCTTCGACCAGCCACTGCGCACGAACCACGAGCCCAACAGCTCATTCGGGCGCTTGTCAGCGTTCACACCGCTTCCGCCGTTGCCGCCCACTGGAACGCCCCCATCCCTGAGACCACTTGTACGCTGCGTGCGCCAAGCCCTATCAGAATGCCGGTAAATACGGCCGCACGTCCGGTGGTTCTCACCCTTCGAACGGGAAGCCGAGTTGCCTCCGGCATACCCACGAGTGCATTCGTCTCCAGGACTCGTGCACTCAAAGTAATCCTACGATCACCCGTCCAGCCATGGCGATCCGTGAAACGCCACCTTTCGCCACCCCTTCGAATGAACTCCGGATCGCCAGTACGCGATTCACTTGACATAGGACAGCCAGAAGTGGGCGCAACGGTGCACGCAGGGGCGCGCAGAGCAGAACGCAACCCTCGAAGCGCTCCCACGCGCCGCCGGGGCCGCGCGGCATCCAGGGGCATGAGGACAGACACGAGCGCAGACATGGGCGCAGGCGCGGGCACAGTGAGTGACGGATCGCATCCGAGTCGTAACCATGGGTGCGTCGGACCCGTTGGAGGGGGCATGGGCTTCACGATCGGCAGCAGCCGGGGGATTCGCGAGATCCGGCCCGGCTCCCGCCGCCGCGGCCGCTCGTCGGAGTGCACCGCGGTGGCCGAGTTCACCGGACTGTGGGGGTGGGACGTGGTTCCCGGCGCCCGGGCCGCCGCGGGGGCGTGTTCGTGCGGAAGGGCCGGCTGCTCCGTGCCGGGGGCGCATCCGCTGGACTTCGCACCGGTGATCCCGGCGGGCGCGACGCTCGACGAGGTGTCCGAGGCCTGGTCCGAGTTCCCGGGTGCCGCGATGATGCTGCCGGTCGGCCGTGCCTTCGACGTGATCGAGGTCGCCGAGCCCGCCGGACGGCGCGCGCTGGTCCGGCTGGAGCGGATGGGGCTGCCCACGGGCCCCGTGACCGCCACCCCGGACGGCCGCGCCCACTTCTTCGTCGCCCCCGGCGCGGCGGCCGAACTTCCCGAGCTGCTCTACCGGATGGGCTGGGACGACGCGTCCCTCGACCTGCACGGCCTGGGCCCCGGTACGTTCGTCACGGCGCCGCCCTCCGACCGCGCCGGCCTCGGCCCGGTCCGCTGGCTGCGCTCCCCCGCGCTGGACTCGGCGACCAGGCCGCCGCAGGCACGGCTGCTGCTGGGGACGCTGGCGTACGTGGCGCACAGGTCGCGCGCGTAACCACGGCCGGCGCCCGCCGGTACGACGAAGCGCCCCGTTCCCCCGGTACGAACACCCGCCCGTTCGCCGGTACGACGAAGCGCCCGTTCCCCTCGCACCGAGGGAACGGGCGCTTTCGTGTGCGCCTAAGCCGGGATCACTCGCCAATGAGCGCGTCCACGAACGCCTCGGGCTCGAACGGGGCCAGGTCGTCCGCGCCCTCGCCCAGACCCACCAGCTTGACCGGCACGCCCAGCTCGCGCTGGACCGCGATCACGATGCCGCCCTTGGCGGTGCCGTCCAACTTGGTCAGCACGATGCCGGTGATGTCGACGACCTCGGCGAAGACCCGCGCCTGGATGAGACCGTTCTGGCCCGTCGTGGCGTCGAGGACGAGCAGCACCTCGTCGAGCGGCGCGTGCTTCTCGACGACACGCTTGACCTTGCCGAGCTCGTCCATGAGGCCGGTCTTGGTGTGCAGGCGCCCGGCGGTGTCGATGAGGACGACGTCCGCGCCCTCCTCGATGCCCTCCTTGACCGCGTCGAAGGCGATCGAGGCGGGGTCGCCGCCCTCGGGGCCGCGCACGGTGCGGGCGCCTACGCGCTCGCCCCAGGTCTGCAACTGGTCGGCGGCGGCGGCACGGAAGGTGTCGGCGGCGCCGAGCACCACGTTCTTGCCGTCGGCGACGAGCACGCGGGCGAGCTTGCCGGTGGTGGTGGTCTTCCCGGTGCCGTTGACACCGACGACCATCACGATGCCCGGGGTGTCGAGGTTCGAGTCGGTCCTGACCGTCCGGTCGAACTCGGGGACGAGGATCTGCAGGAGTTCCTCGCGCAGCAGCGAGCGCAGTTCGACGGGCGTGCGGGTGCCGAGCACCTTCACGCGCTCACGCAGCCGCTCGACCAGGTCCTGGGTGGGCTGCACGCCGACGTCCGCGGTCAGGAGCGTGTCCTCGATCTCCTCCCAGGTGTCCTCGTCGAGGTGCTCGCGCGAGAGGAGCGTGAGCAGCCCCTTGCCGAGCGCGTTCTGCGAGCGGGAGAGCCTGCCGCGCAGCCGCACCAGGCGTCCGGCGGTGGGCTCCGGGATCTCGATCGCGGGCGCCTCGATGACGGGCGCGGGTTCCTCGACGGCGACGCCGGACGGCGACGAGCCGTCCGGAAGGTCCACCTCCTCTATCGTCCGGCGCGCTTCGTCGCGCGGGGTCTCGGCCTCGTCGCCGACGTGCGGCTCGGCCGGAGGGGCGGTGATGTCGGGCGTGGTGGGGGGCGCCGGGGGCAGCGGCTTCTTGCGGCGACTGCCGATGACGAGCCCGCCGAGTGCGCCGATCACGACCACGGCGATGACTACAGCAAGGATGACGGTTTCCATAACGCCCCCAGTATCAGTCATCGCTCCCCGGGGAGGGAGATTCCCTTGCCGGGGAGGGAATCCGTGACCTCATGGGGGAGCGCGGGAACACAGGAAAGGCGACAAACCGACATAATCTATGATCATTGCCCATGAGCACCGCCGAGCCCTCCGATGGCGCCCTCGAAACGCGTGGCATCGAGCCCGTGCCGAACTCCGGGCGGCATGCGAGAACCCGCGACCTCTTCCCCACCTGGGTGGCGGCCAACATCACCGTCCTGCTGCTGACCATGGGCGCCACGCTGGCCGTGTCGTACGGACTCGCTCTCTGGCAGAGCCTGGTGGTCGCCACCGTGGCGCCGACCGTGTCGTACGGCCTGGTCGGGCTGATCGGCATCGCGGGCAAGCGGGGCGGCGCGCCCGGCATGGCCCTGTCCCGTGCCGTCTTCGGCCAGCGCGGGAACCTCCTGCCCGGCTCGCTGATCTGGGTATCGCGCTGGGGCTGGGAGACGATCAACGCGGTGACCGGCGCCTACGCCCTGCTGACCGTCCTGGACATCGTCTTCGGCATCAGGAGCAACACGTTCCTGATCCTCGTGACCCTGCTGCTCTTCGTGGCCGCGACGTTCGCGATCTCCGGCTTCGGCATCAACGCCGTGCACCGGTGCAACAGGTGGGCGGCCTGCCTCTTCGCCGCCTTCTCCCTGCTCGTCCTCGGCCGCCTGGCCGCCAGGACGGACTGGGCCGAGGTCCTGCGGGGGCCGGCGGGGCCGACTCACCTGATGATCACGGGCATCGGGCTGATCGCGGCGGGCGGGATCAGCTGGGCGCCCTCGGCTCCGGACTTCACGCGCTATCTGCCGCGCGGGGCCTCGTCCGCGGCGATCGTGTGCTGCTCGCTCGGCGGCGCCGTCGTCGTCGTGGTCCCGCTGACCCTGATGGGCGCGGTCATGGCGGTCGCCACGCCGGACCTGGCCTCGGCCACCGACCCGGTCTCGTTCCTCGGCGCCGTCCTGCCGCTGTGGATGGCGGTGCCCTACCTGCTCATCGCGCTGGTCGGCATGGTGCTGATCAACGCCATGTCGATGTACTCGGCGGGCTTCACCGCGCAGAGCCTCGGCGTGAGGCTGCCGCGCCCCTGGGCGGTCGCGGTCAACGCCGTCGTCTCGCTGCTCCTCGGTGGCGTCCTGATGCTGGTCGCGCCCTCCTTCATCGGCTCGTTCCTCGCGTTCCTGACCCTGCTCGCGGTCACGTTCTCGGCCTGGGCCGGTGTCTTCGGCGCGGACATGCTGCGCCGCCCGGCGTACGACGCCGGGGCCCTGCTCGACACCACGCGCACCAGCGCCTACTGGTACCGGGGCGGCTTCAGCCCGGCCGCGGTCACGGCGTGGGCGATCGGCCTCGGCTGCGGACTGCTGTTCACCACGTCCGACTGGTTCACGGGCCCGCTGGCGACGGGTAATCCGGTCGGCGCGTACGGCCTCGGCTGGGCGGCGACGATGGTGACCTCCTTCCTCCTCTACGCCGTCCTGCCGAAACCCCCGGTGGCCCCCGGGGCGGAACCCGCCGAGGAGCCCGCGACTATGGCTGTCTGACGCTCCGTCAGTTACCGTCCCCCTCCACACACGAAGGGGGGCTCCCCATGCCCGTGACGGTCGTGCGCTTCAACCTCGTCGACCCGGACGCGACCCCCGCGTCACTGAGCGCCCGCTACCGGGCCGCGGTCGAGATGTCCGCCTACGCCGACGACCACGGCGTCACCACCGTGCAGACCGAGGAACATCACGGCGTCGCCAACAACTGGCTGCCCTCGCCGTTCACCTTCGCGGGCGCGGTCTTCGGCGCGACCCGGCACCTGGCGGTCACCGTCTCGGCGATCATCGGCCCGCTGCACGACCCCCTGCGGCTCGCCGAGGACGTCGCCGTGCTCGATCTGCTCAGCGGCGGGCGTCTGGTGACGGTGGCGGGCATCGGTTACCGGCCGGAGGAGTACGCCCTGTTCGACGTCGACTGGAAGCGGCGCGGCCGGCTCCAGGACGAGGTGCTGGAGACGGTGCTGAAGGCGTGGACCGGCGAGGAGTTCACCTACCGGGGCCGGACGGTACGGGTCACCCCGCGCCCGTTCTCGGATCCGCATCCACTGCTGCTGGTGGGCGGATCCTCCCGGGCCGCCGCCCGTCGCGCCGCCCGGCTAGGGCTGCCGTTCTTCCCCAGCGCGCATCTTCCCGACCTGGAGGCGTACTACAAGGAGCGGCTGACCGAGTACGGTACCGAGGGCTGGACCATGATGCCCGCCGCCGAGACCCCGCTGCTGCACATCGCCGAGGACCCGGACCGGACGTGGGCCGCGTACGGGCGGCACTTCCTGCACGAGGCACGCACGTACGCCTCCTGGCAGTCCGGTGACATCCGCTCGGCGGTGAAGTCGGCGGCCACCACGGTCGAGGAGCTGCGCGCCGAGGGCGTGTACCGCGTCCTGACGCCCGAGGCGTGTGTGGCCCAGGGCCTCGACCACCATGTGCTCCATCCGCTGTCCGGTGGCATGCCCGTCGAGGAGGGCTGGCGCAGCCTGCGCCTGTTCTGCGAAGACGTGATGCCCCGGCTCAGGGACCTGGAAGGCCGAGCCGGGGCATGACGTCTCTCACGAGTACGAGGAGAGGGGCAGCGGGGACTTGGCCCTTCTCCCCGAGTCGGGGGGTGCGGGCCTAGCCCATTTCCTCCAGGGCCTTGCCCTTGGTCTCCTTTACGTACTTGAGCACGAAGGGGATGGAGAGCGCGGCGAAGACCGTGTAGATCACGTAGGTCACGGAGAGGTTCCAGTCGGCCAGCGACGGGAAGCTCGCGGTGATGGCCCAGTTGGCGATCCACTGCGCGGAGGCGGCCACGCCGAGGGCGGCGGCACGGATCCGGTTCGGGAACATCTCACCGAGGAAGACCCAGACCACGACACCCCAGGAGAGGGCGAAGAAGAGGACGAAGACGTGCGCGGCGATCAGGGCGACCCAGCCCTGGGTGGCCGGCAGCTTGCCGCCCACCAGGTCGTAGGAGAACGCCCACGCTTCGAGGCCGAGACCGATGACCATGCCCACGGAGCCGATGAGCGCGAGCGGCTTACGGCCGACCCGGTCGACGAAGATCATCGCGATCACGGTGCCGATGATGTTGATGATCGACGTGGTGAACGAGTAGAAGAACGACTGCGAGGGGTCGACGCCGACCGACTGCCACAGCGTCGAGGAGTAGTAGAACGCGACGTTGATGCCGACGAACTGCTGGAAGACCGAGAGACCGATGCCGACCCAGACGATCGGCTTGAAGAAGAAGCCGCCGCCGAGCAGGTCCTTGAAACTCGACTTGTGCTCGCTCTTCATGGCGTGCTCGATCTCGGCGACCCGGGCGTTGAGGTCGATCTTGTCGCCCTCGACCTCCTTGAGCACCTCATGGGCGCGGTCGTGCCTGCCCACGGAGATCAGGAAGCGCGGCGACTCGGGGATCGCGAAGGACAGCAGGCCGTACAGGACGGCCGGGACGACCATGACGCCGAGCATGACCTGCCAGGCCTCGAGCCCCATGAGCTTGCCGCGCTGGTCGCCGCCCGCGGCGTTCAGGATGCCCCAGTTGACCAGCTGCGAGATGGCGATGCCGATGACGATCGCGGCCTGCTGGAAGGACCCGAGCCGGCCGCGGTAGGCGGCCGGGGAGACCTCGGCGATGTAGGCGGGGCCGATGACGGAGGCCATGCCGATGGCGAATCCTCCGATGATGCGCCACAGGGCGAGGTCCCACAGCGCGAACGGAAGCGCGGAACCGACGGCGCTGACCGTGAAGAGGACGGCGGAGATCTGCATACAGCGGATCCGGCCGATGCGGTCGGCTATCCGGCCCGCGGTCGCCGCGCCGACGGCGCAGCCGATCAGTGCGATGGCGATGACCTGCGCCAGGGCCGCGGAACCGACGTCGTAGCGGCCGCGGATCGCTTCGACGGCACCGTTGATCACGGCGCTGTCGTAACCGAACAGGAAGCCGCCCATCGCGGCCGCCGCCGCGATGAAGATGACGTGCCCGAGATGTTCGGGGTGAGCCGTCCCGGCTCCTGATGTGGGTGCCTGCGCAGTGCTGGTCACGTGTAACTCCTCGGGCCACCGGCCTCGCTGCCGGGGTGTGGGGGCAAGCCCTTCAGCGGTGGTTCCCGTGGCACACAGCTTCACGCCACACACCACCTGAAGGTAAAAGCAACGCTGCAGAGACTATGCCTTCAAGTATCGAAGTTAATAATCAGACTGCTGTGACTTTTCCCCACTCCGGTGAGGCCATCGTGTTCAAGTCTTGAATGCTTGAGGCTGACGTGGTTCGGATACCCCGAGAAACCGGAGGCACTCCGCCCGCTGCGGCTTCACCGGCCCGGTGGAGCCCGCCGGCTAACGGAGCCGCTGGCTGATGACCTTCGACACACCGTCGCCCTGCATGGAGACGCCGTACAGCGCGTCGGCGACCTCCATCGTGCGCTTCTGATGCGTGATCACGATCAGCTGCGAGGCCTCCTGGAGCTCCTGCATGATCCGGATCAGCCGCTGCAGATTGGTGTCGTCGAGCGCCGCCTCGACCTCGTCCATCACGTAGAACGGGCTGGGCCGGGCCTTGAAGATCGACACCAGGAGCGCGACGGCCGTGAGGGACCTCTCCCCACCGGAGAGCAGGGACAGCCGCTTCACCTTCTTGCCCGGGGGCCGTGCCTCGACATCCACACCCGTGGTGAGCATGTTGTCGGGATCGGTCAGGATCAGCCGCCCGTCACCCCCCGGGAACAGCCGGCTGAAGACACCTTCGAACTCCCGTGCGGTGTCCCGGTATGCCTCCGTGAAGACCTGTTCGACCCGTTCGTCGACCTCCTTCACCACCTGGAGGAGATCGGTACGCGTCTTCTTCAGGTCCTCCAGCTGCTCGCTGAGGAACTTGTGACGCTCCTCCAGCGCGGCGAACTCCTCCAGGGCGAGCGGGTTGACCTTCCCCAGCTGCTGGTAGGCCCGCTCGGCCGACTTGAGCCGTCGCTCCTGCTCCGCGCGGTGGAACTGCCGGGGCTGGTTGCGCGGGTGCTCAGGGTCCTCCGGCAGCTCCTCTCCCTCGGCGGGCAGCGAGGGCGGTACGAGCTGATCCGGACCGTACTCCGCGACCAGCCCCCCCGGTTCGACGCCGAGCTCCTCCAGCGCCTTCATCTCCAGCTGCTCCATCCGCATCCGCTTCTCGGCGCCGAGCACCTCGCCGCGGTGAACCGAATCCGTGAGTTTGTCCAGCTCCGCCTTGAGGTCGCGCCCCTCGCCCCGGACCGCTCCGAGCGCCTGCTCCTGGTGCGTCCTGGCGTTCTCCGCCGCGCCCCGCTCCTCCTCGGCCCGGCCCAGCGACACCTCGACGTGCGCGAGCAGTTGCCGGGCGCCGGAGGCGACGGCCTCGGCGACCGCCGCCTCGTGCCGCAGCCGGGCCCGCCGCTGCTCCGCACGCGCGCGTGCCTCACGCTCCGCGCGCGCGGCCCGGTCGAGCCCGTCGGCCCGCCCGGCCAGCCCCTTCACCCGCTCCTCGTGCGTACGCACCTGGAGCCGGGCCTCCATCTCGGTCTGGCGCGCGTTGGCCCCGTCGGCGGCGAGCCGATCGCGTACGGCGGTGTCGGGCTCCTCCTCCACGGGCATCTCCTCGGCGACGGCCAGCCGCTCGGCCAGCACCTCCGCCTCCTCCACCGCCCGGTCCAGCGCCTCCTGCGCCCGCGCGGCGGCGGCGGTGCTCCGCTCGGCCTCCCCGGCCGCGCCCCGCGCCTGCCCGGCCAGCCGCCCCAACTGCTGGGCCACGGAGGACTTCTCCCGCTCGGCGGCCCGCCGTCGCTCCCCCAGTTCCTCGACGAGCGCGGCCCGCTCCTTGCGCCGCTCGACGGCCCGGTGCTGCGCCTCGCCGAGGTCCTCACAGCGCACGGCGAGCTCTTCGAGCTCGGCCGCGGCCTCGTCGACGGACGCCTGCACCTCCAGCAGGCTGGGCGCCCCTGCGGAGCCGCCGTGCGCGAAGTGCGCCCCGAGCAGGTCGCCCTCGGCGGTGACCGCGCTCAGCCCCGGCCGCGCGTAGACCAGGTCCTCGGCGTCCTCCAGCGTGCCGACCACGACGATCCCGCGCAGCAGTCGCCGTACGGCCGGCATGAGCTCCGCGGGTCCCCGCACGAGGTCCGCGGCGTAGGGAGGACCGGTGGGGTGCGCCGGCAAGGTCCCGGCGGTCTCGCCGCCGTCGCCGTGGTCCCGGGCGGGCTGCCGGATGTCGGAATGGCTCCAGGCCCGGTCCCCACCGCCCGGTTCACCGGTGTGCGCGTCCCGGCGCCCGGTCCCGCCCGCCGTGACGCCGTCCCCGTTCCGTGGTGCCGCCGGCTCCTCCGGAGCTCCCGCCAGCAGCAGCGCCGCCCGCCCGGCGTCCTGTTTGCGCAGCAGACGGATGGCCTCGGCCGCCGAAGCGGGGGTGGTCACCGCGATGGCGTCCGCCGCCGTACCGAAGGCGGCGGCGAGGGCGACCTCGTACCCGGGGGTGACGGACAGCAGTTCGGCGGCGGGTCCGAGAAGCCCCGCGAGCCGGTCCTTCGCGCCCAGCAGCGCGCCCGTACCGTCCTTGCGCCGCAGGCCGAGCGCCAGTGCCTCGTGGCGGGCCTGGGTCGCGGCGCGTCTGCGTTCGGCCGCGGTGGCCGCCTCGCGGGCCTCGGTGAGGGCGGACTCGGCGTCGGCGAGTGCCCGTCTGGCCTCCTCGTGCCGCTCCGTCAGTTCGGTGTCGCCGGCGTCGAGGCCGTCGACCTCGGCCTTCAACTGCTCGTACTCCTCCTGCGCCGTGACCGCCCGCTCCTGGGCCTCGTCGCGGGCGGCGGCGAGCCGGTCGATCTCGGACTGGGCGGAGGCGGCCCGTGAACGCGCCGCGTTGACCTGGCCGTTGAGGCGGGCCAGGCCCTCACGGCGGTCGGCGATGGCACGGGCGACGTCCTTGAGACGGCGTTCCTCGACGGCGAGCTCGCGCTCCAGCTCGGCCCGGTGCGCGACCGTGTCCTCCAGGGCGTGCTCGGCGGCCTCCAGGGCCGCTTCGAGCTCGGCCTCCTGCTCGCGGATGCGCGCGGCCTCGCGCTCCATGTCCTCGGGATCGCGCCCGCGCCGCTCCTCCGGGGGCGCCGAGGTGGCGCTCTTCACGCGCGCGTCGGCCAGCGAGATCGTGCCGCGTACCCGCTCGGCGAGCTGCGACAGCTCGTACCAGGTCTGCTGGGCACGCTGGAGGCGGGGCGTGAGGCGGCGCACCTCCTCCTCCAGGAGCGCTTCGCGCTGGAGTGCCTTCTTCAGATCGGCCTCGGCCGCGTCCTTGCGTTCCTTGAGTGCCGCCTCGTCCGCGATCTCCGTCTGGAGCGCCTGCCTGAGACGTACGAGGTCGTCGGCGAGCAGGCGGAGCCGGGCGTCGCGGAGGTCGGCCTGGATGACGGCGGCGCGGCGCGCGACGGCGGCCTGCCGGCCGAGGGGCTTGAGCTGGCGCCGGAGTTCGTCGGTCAGGTCCTGGACCCGGGCGAGGTTCGCCCGCATCGCGTCCAGTTTCCGCAGCGCCTTCTCCTTGCGCTTGCGGTGCTTGAGGACCCCGGCCGCCTCCTCGATGAACGCGCGGCGGCCCATGGGATCGGCGTGCAGGACGGAGTCGAGCTGCCCCTGGCCGACGATCACGTGCATCTCGCGGCCGATGCCGGAGTCGGACAGGAGTTCCTGGATGTCGAGGAGCCGGCAGGTGTCGCCGTTGATCTGGTATTCGCTGCCGCCGTTGCGGAACATGATCCGCGTGATGGTGACCTCGGCGTACTCGATGGGCAGCGCCCCGTCGGAGTTGTCGATGGTCAGGGACACCTCGGCACGGCCCAGCGGCGGGCGGCCGGTGGTGCCGGCGAAGATGACGTCCTCCATCTTCCCGCCGCGCAGCGACTTGGCCCCCTGCTCGCCCATCACCCAGCTCAGGGCGTCCACGACGTTGGACTTGCCCGAGCCGTTGGGGCCCACGACGCAGGTGATGCCCGGCTCGAAGCGCAGCGTGGTCGCCGAGGCGAACGATTTGAACCCGCGCAGGGTCAGGGCCTTGAGGTGCACGCCGCCGGACTCTACCTTTCGGGCCGGTCTCACTCCATGAACCCGCGGTTTCACCCATGAACGTGCAGGGCACACCAGACGTACAAGAGCTTGAAGTACAGGCGGGGGAAAGAAGAAGGGACGCCGAAGAGGCGTCCCTTGCAAATCTGACAACTTAGCGGTTGATAGGGGCTGCCCAACCACTGCCGTCGTGGTGCGGTGCAGTGATCAGGTGAGCGCAGGCTCCGCCTGGGGTACGTCGATGCTCTCGAGAAGCGAGTCGTGAGAAGCGGCAGCCGCGAGCGCGTCGTTCTCGGCCTGAATCCGTCCGAGCTCGGATTCGAGGTCCTGGACGCGCTGCTGGAGCCGTCGCATCTCGGCAATGAGTCGCGGGTCGGAACCGCCGACGTAACCGAGAAGCGCCTTTGCCATGATGGATGGTCCTCCACACTGAGTGACCGACCGAAGCGGTGTGGGTCGTGAGGGAATCGCACCCGCGATGCTTGGCACTTGCTAAATTCTTGCTGCGGTTCCACATGCCAAACAGCTAAGGTGCGCGGGGCTTTCAGCGTCTCACCAAAAAGTTTGACGGTCAACACGATCACACCCCGTATTGGGGGGCAACCCGCTGTCGCGCGGCTCTGGGGCGGCTGCGCTGCGACTCCTGTGGGGCCCTGGGGGTGTGGAGATGATCCTTCTCCCGGGAGCCTGCCACGACGAGCCCTTCTTGGCAACCACCAGGCCGTTTCCGCTCCCGGCAGGTGCCAGAGGCATGCGCCGGCGCGTCCGGCGGTGGCCTCGTGCCCGTCACCGTCACCGGATGGCGAAGTCCTCGTAGATCCCCCGGGGCGTGTCCCAGATCTCAGTGACTCCGTCCACCCGCCCGGGTGTGTCGTCCCCCTGGAGCCAGTCCAGCAGGCCCTCGCACGCGACTCTGGGGCCCTCCGCGACGACCTGGACCCGTCCGTCGTCCAGATTGAGGGCGAAACCACTCAGGCCGCCGATCTCCAGCGCCCTGGCCCGCGTGAACCAGCGGAAACCCACACCCTGGACACGCCCGCGTACCCAGACGACCAGTCGTACAACCTCGTTCATGCGTGCACGCTAACCGGACAAAGTCTCTCCGGGCACTTCCTCCCCTCCCGCCATGCGGTACCGTCCCGGTCCAATGAGTCTCATATGAAACTCACTCTTTCGAGTGAGGGACGCTGACCGAAAGATCGAGGAAGGCCAGGAGATGGGACGCCACCGACGCTCCGCCGCCGGCCGCGCCGCCACAAGCCGCGCCACCGGGGTCACCGATACGCACGGACCCCTCACGGAAAGCTATGGGCCGGAGAACCTCTACGGCTATGCCGCCATCGCCGACCTCCCGAGCACGGCCGCCGCGCGCTCGCACCGCAAGCGGAAGGCCGCGACGCCCGTTCGCACGGGTCTGCTCGGTGTCTCCGCGGCCGTCGCCCTGGGCACCGTCGCCGTCGCAGCCGGAGTAGTGCCCGGCGCGAAGGACTACGCGCTCGGCGGCGGGGGCAACAACTCCGACCAGGTGCAGGCCGTCGGTTCCCCGTCGAGCCAGGAGACCCAGCAGGGCGGCACCTCGGGCAGTGCGGACAGCCGCGACGACCAGTCGACGAGCCGCGACTCCGACCGCGCTTCCGCCCCTTCCGCGCCCCCCGCCACGTCGGCGGCCACCGCGCCGACGGCGACACCTTCCCAGGAGCCGGCCACCACCGATCCGGGCAGGACCGCCGAGCCCACGGAGCCCTCGGCCCCGGTCTCCGAGGTCGCGAGGCCCAAGGCCCCGGTGACCACCGCGCCGGTGACGCTGACGGCCGAGGCCGCCGCGGAGGCCGAGGTGCTCAAGCTGGTCAACGAGGAGCGGGCCAAGGTCGGCTGCTCCCCGGTCTCGGCGAACAGCGCCCTGACGGACCTCGCCCAGTCCTTCAGCGAGGACATGTCCCTGCGCGACTTCTTCGACCACACCGACCCGAGCGGGCTCAGCCCCTGGGACCGTGCGGCGAAGGCGGGCATCACCGCGCTCGGCGGCGAGAACATAGCCCGTGGCCAGGCAGACGCGGCAGCGGTCATGGACGCCTGGATGAACAGCGAGGGCCACCGCGCCAACATACTGAACTGCGACTTCAAGACCCTGGGCGTCGGCGTGCACCTCGGCGCCGGCGGTCCCTGGTGGACGCAGGACTTCGGCTACTGAGACAGCCGCGGGTGAGGAGGGCCAGGAGCCTTCCTGGGCCGTGTCCGGGCCGTCCGTCGTGGGTTCTTCGTCCGTGAGGACACCATCCGTGGCGGCCCGGGTCCGGTTCGCCGGTCGGAGCGGACACGACGGCTGACACCGACGCCGGACACGACGGCTGACACCGGCGGGCCAGGTTCCTGGGCCCCCGCGCCTCGCGGGGCGCCGTCCCGCAGTCGATGGACGGCACCTCGCCAGTTCGGCTCGGGCCCGGCATCCGGTTACTTCGTCACCTCCGCGGACTTGTACGTGGTGGATCCCGGGGCCACGCAGACGAACCAGTTCGCGGTGGGATAGCCGTGCACGGACCGGATCACGGCCTGGGTGCCGCGCTGAGCGGAGTTCTCGGGAGCCAGGTCGGCCAGGGTGGTGCTGCCGTCCTTCCAATGGCAGGCGACCTGCTTCGCGGTCTTCGCGACCGTGCCGACGACCAGGCGCAGCGGAGCGCCGTCCCCGGTGAGGGGCTGGGGAACGGCGTGGATGTCGGTTCCCTCCGGCCGGGGCAGCTTGCCGACCGTGTCGAACGCCACCAGCCGCGTGCCGGAGTCACCGTAACCGCGCAGGACGAAGTAGCTCGTCCTGCCGACCAGGTCGGAGGGTCCGCCCGTGGTCGCCGGAGTGAGCCCCCAGCTGTTCATGGCCTTCATCTGCCGGGTGGCCTCGGTCCTGTCGCGCGGCGCCGCCCACACCTGCACGTTGACGCCCCACTGCTTGCCCTCGTAGGTACCGAAGCCCACGTGCGAGATCTGCGGCTCGTCCACCTGGCGTCCGTCCGCCGGGACCGGCTTCGCGGGCGTGGCGGGGTCGTCCGTGCCGGGCAGGCCGGTCAGCGCGAGCGCCCCCGTCGATCCCGCCAGCACCACTGCCGCGACCGCCGTGACCGTCCGCCGTCGCGCCCTGCGCCTGCCGCCGGCCCGCATGACCGCCTGGACGGGGGCCACACCGACCTCGAACCCGTCCGCGGCGTCCGTGAGGAGGGGGGTGAGCTCTCGCTGTGCCATGCCGTCGTTCTCCAGGTCCGTGCTCGTCACTTCCGCCCCCTCTGCAACACCGCGTCGCCGAGTACCGGCAGGGCGCGCAGCTTCGTGATCCCCTTGGCCGCGTTGCTCTTGACCGTGCCGACCGAGCAGCCCATCGCCTCTGCCGTCTGCGTCTCCGTCAGGTCCGCCCAATACCGCAGGACCACCGCCTCGCGCTGCCGGGCGGGCAGGTGGCCGAGGGCTTCGAGCAGCGCGCGGCGGTCGTCGACCTGGGCCATCCGGTCGTCGATGTCGGCCACCTCGTCGACCAGGTCCGAGTCGTCCCTCGATGCCAGGAACTCCCGCAGTTTTCTTCTGTGCCTGCGGGCGTGCGTGTTGATCATCACGCGCCGGACGTACGCCTCCGGGTCGTCCGCGGAGCCGACCCTGCGCCACGCCGCGTAGACCCGCTCCATCGTCGACTGGGCCAGGTCCTCGGCGGCGTGCCGCTCCCCCGTGAGGAGAAACGCGGTACGCATCAGTCGCGGCCAGTGGCCGGTCATGAATCTCCGGAACTCCTCGTCCCGTACCTGCTTGCCGTCCCTCATGGACACCTCCTACATGGGGGAATGAGTCCATGAGCCGACCGGACCGTTGCCTCGTACATGGACTCCGGGGAAAGAAAAAACCTCCGCGCCGGCCACGACGACGTCAACACGACCCCGCCCTTGACTTCTTCGGCCACCGACCGCCCCGGCGCACGGCAGGGCCGCACCCGCCGAGAACGGTGGGCGCGGCCCTGTCGTGGGGGGCGCGGGCGGCGCGGGCCTGTCGTAGGGGGCGCGGCCCCGTGTGCGGCGCGGACCCCGCAAGAAGGCCTGGCCGCTCCCGTCGTCGCCTACGCGGCCGCGCGCCCCAGCGAGAACGCCCGTGCCGCCTCCGCGACCCGGCGGCCGAGGTGCTCGGCCGTCGCGATGTCGGCCTTGTGCACGGTCTCGGGGCCCTCGTCGATGTTGGTCTGCGCGGCGGCACCGGCGAAGACGCCGAGGCGGTTGAGGTCGTGCTCCGACGCCGAGCTGCTGTTCCAGCCCGGGTGCAGACCGAGGTTGATCCAGTTCATGCCGTGCTGCGCGGCCAGGATCTGGAAGAACTGCAGGGTGTGCAGCTTGTCGCCGCTCTTGGAGCCGGAGTTGGTGAACCCGGCGGCGAGCTTGTCCTGCCAGTCCTGCCCGAACCAGCGCTTCGAGGACGCCTCGGCGAAGACGTGGAAGGCGCCGGACGCCGTGCCCATGTAGGTCGGCGAACCGAAGACGATCGCGTCCGAGGCGTCGAGGCGTTCCCACTCGGCGTCGGTGATCCCGTCGACCTTGATCAGGTGGACCTCGGCACCGGCCTCGGCCGCTCCGGAGTGGACTGCCTCGGCGAGAACGGCCGTGTGGCCGTAGCCCGAGTGGTAGGCGATGGAGACAACAGGGGTGCTCACGATAGGACTCCTCCAGGTGGTGACAACGAACAAAAGGAAAGCACTAACTTCTAGTTAGTGCAACCTTCTGGTTAGCGCTGACTCGGAGTATGGTGATGGCATGGAAATCGCCGTGCCCACCGCCGAGAGCGGTGAGTTTCAGGACCTCGCCTACAACGTGTTCGCGCGCAGCTGCCCGTCCCGGGGCACGCTGGAGCACGTGACCGGACGCTGGGGATCCCTCACGCTCGGAGCGCTGCACGGCGGCACGTTCCGTTTCAACGAACTGCGGCGCCGGGTCGACGGCGTCAGCGAGAAGATGCTCTCCCAGACGCTGCACGCGCTGGAGCGCGACGGCCTGGTGCACCGCGACGCCCAGCCGACGAACCCGCCGCGCGTCGACTACACCCTCACACCGCTCGGCCAGGAGGTCGCGGAGCGTCTGCTCACCCTCATCCACTTCCTGGAGGGACGCATGGACGACGTCCTGGAGGCGCGTGAGCACTACGACGTGACGCGTGACGCGTGAGGCGTGAGGCCTGAGGGGACGAGAAGGCCTTCGGGGGCGCGCCGTCACCGAGGGCCCTTCCGGGCGCGCGTCGGCGTCAGCCGGTGACCCGGGGCGGTCGCTGGCAGCGGGGGCAGAAGTAGCTGGACCGGTTCATCCAGGCGCGCCGGCGCATGGGCGTGCCGCACCGGCGGCAGGGCTCGTCCTCGCGCCCGTAGGCGTCGAGTGAGCGGTCGAAGTAACCGGACTCGCCGTTGACGTTGACGTACAGGCTGTCGAAGCTGGTGCCGCCGACGGCGAGGGCCTCGTTCATGACGTCACGGATGTGGCCGAGGAGTTCGGCGGTGCGCGGCCGGGTGAAGCCGGCCACCGGGCGTTCGTAGTGGAGCCTGGCGCGCCAGAGCGCCTCGTCCGCGTAGATGTTGCCGACGCCGCTGATCAGCGACTGGTCCAGCAGGGCGCGCTTGATCGTCGTGCGGCGGGCGCGCAGGGCGGCGTGGAACGCGGCATCGTCAAACAGGGGGTCGAGTGGGTCGCGGGCGATGTGCGCGATGACGTCCGGCAGGCCGTCCGGGGTGG
Source organism: Streptomyces sp. RPA4-2 (assembly GCF_012273515.2). Lineage (NCBI taxonomy): Bacteria > Bacillati > Actinomycetota > Actinomycetes > Kitasatosporales > Streptomycetaceae > Streptomyces > Streptomyces sp. RPA4-2. The sequence goes on along the minus strand of NZ_CP050975.2, from coordinate 6,420,219 downwards.
TCTCGTGCAGGGAGAGGCCACCGAAGGTGCGCTGGTCGACGAAGCGCAGTTCGGTGCCCTGCGCGTCGTCGAAACGGACGCGGATGCGCAGGTGCTTCTCGTCCGGGGCGTCCTCCGGCTGCACCAGGAGCTGACCGCTCATGCCGAGGTGCGCGAGTACGGAGAACGGGGAGTCGTCCAGGGGGAGCCAGAGGTACTTGCCGCGGCGCATCGCCGGTCCGACGCGCTGCCCGGCGAGTGCCTGGGCGAAGCCCTCGGGTCCGGCCTGATGACGGCGTACGGCCCGTGGATGGCGTACCTCGGCCGAGGTCACGGTCCGCCCGCTGACCCAGCGCTCCAGACCGCGCCGCACGACTTCGACCTCGGGCAGCTCGGGCACGGCGCTCCTTCGGAGTGTGGTTGCGGGGATGCTCGAACCCCGCCGCGGCACGGACGCTGCGACGGGGTTCGGGCCCTGCGGTTACTGCGCTGCTGCTGGTGCCGCCGGTCCCGCGGGACCGCCGACACCGCCGGTGGGCGGGGTCCACGGTCGCCGCGGGTGCTGCCGGCGTTCTTACGAAGGAATCAGGCCGTGGCCGGATCGCTGGTCGGAGCCGAGGGAGCCTCGGTGGCCTCCTCGGCGGCCTGGGCTGCCTGCTGAGCGGCCTGAGCCACCTGCTCGGCGGCCTGGGCCGACTTCGCGCGCTCGTCCGCGGCGGAGCGGATCGCACGCCACGCGGACTCCGCGGCCTGCTGCTCCGCCTCCTTCTTGCTGCGGCCGGTGCCGGTGCCGTACGAGACGCCTCCGACGCGGGCGGCAGCAGTAAAGGTCTTCTCGTGGTCGGGGCCGGTCTCCGAGACCAGGTACTCGGGTACGCCGAGCCCCTCGGTCGCGGTGAGCTCCTGGAGACTGGTCTTCCAGTCCAGGCCGGCACCGAGGTTCGAGGACTTCTCGATCAACGGGTCGAAGAGCCGGTGGACGAGTTCGCCCGCCGCTTCCAGACCCTGGTCGAGATAGACCGCGCCGATCACCGCTTCAAGGGTGTCGGCGAGGATGGATGCCTTGTCCCGGCCTCCCGTGCCTTCCTCGCCCCGGCCGAGCCGGATGAAGGAGCCGAGTTCGAGGCCGCGGCCCACTTCCGCCAGCGCACGCGAGTTGACCACCGCGGCCCGCAACTTGGCCAGCTGGCCTTCGGGCAGGTCGGGGTGGGTGCGGTACAGCGTGTCCGTGACCACGAGGCCGAGCACGGAGTCCCCGAGGAACTCCAGCCGCTCGTTGGTCGGCAGACCGCCGTTCTCGTACGCGTAGGAACGGTGGGTCAGCGCACGCACCAGAAGGGCGGACTCGAGCTTGTACCCGAGCCGCCCTTCCAGAAGCGTGTGGGACGAGGCTGTGTTCTCCGCCTTTTTCTTGGCGTTAGGTTCCGCCTTGGCGTCAGACATCAGACCTCTCACCGGCCGCTCAGACCTCGAGGACCTGGCGCTTGTTGTAGGTGCCGCAAGCCGGGCACGCGATGTGCTGCAGCTTGGGCTCGTGGCAGCGCTCGCACGCAACCAGGGTGGGGACCGCAGCCTTCCACTGCGACCGGCGGTGGCGCGTGTTGCTGCGCGACATCTTCCGCTTCGGAACAGCCACGGCTACTTCTCCTGCTTCTCGTCGACGTGCGCTGATGGAAGCGCGCCGCCGCTCAACTCGTCCTTCTCGCCGTCTCCGGATGAACCAGCGAGTCCCTGCAGTGCCGCCCAACGGATGTCGACGGCGTCGTGGTGGTGGTCCGGGTCGTCCGCGAGCCGGGCTCCGCATTGGGAGCACAGGCCGGGGCAGTCGTCCTGGCACACCGGCTGCATCGGCAGTGCGAGCACCACCGCATCACGCAGCACGGGTTCGAGGTCGAACAGGCCGTCCTCGATGAAGAGCATGTCCTCGTTATCCGTGGATTCCCCGGCGTCGTCGGCCGGATCCGCTTTGGCGCGGCCCCGGTCGTCGGCGTCAGGGTACGAGAACATCTCCTGGAAGTCCGCGGCGAGCGACTGCTCGAGCGGCTCCAGACACCTTACGCACTCCCCCTCGACCCGTGCACGGGCGGTGCCTGTGACGAGCACACCTTCCATGACCGACTCGAGCCTGAGTTCGAGCTCCACCGGGGTGCCTTCCGGCACTCCGATGACTCCCTGGATCCCGAGATCCCTGGGGGCCTCGATCGTGCGGGTCAGGCGCTGCAGCGCACCAGGACGCCGGCCCAGCTCGTGTGTGTCGAACACGAGAGGGTTGCGGTGGTCGAGGTGGGTGTTCAGAGCCGTTCCTGCTTTCGATCTTCAAAAACTCGAGGGGCCGCCACCCCTGGTGTTCCCGGGCAGCGGCGATCGCGGACGTACACGCGACCGAAGAGCCAGGATACTGGACCTTTCGCTCTCGGCCCAATCCGGTGTCAGCGCCCCTGTTCGTACGCCCTCAGCTGCTCGGCGCTGATCATGGTGGTGTCGAAGAGGCTGGTCTCGTCCAGGGCGTTCGCCTGCGGGTCCAGGGCGTGCGTCGGCTGCTGCGGATAGCCCTGCTGACCGCCCTGGTCGTACCCCTGCTGCTGGTCGTAGCCGTGCTGCGGGTAGGCGGCGTACGGATCGGCCTGCTGGTAGCCGTACGCGTCCTGCTGGGCGTACTGCTGCTGGTAGCCGTAGGGGTCCGCCTGCTGCTGGTACGCGTAGGCGTCCTGCTGCTGCGCGTAGGACGGCTGGGCCGGCACCTCGGGGCTCTGGACGACCCGCTCGGGGACCTCCGAGAGCTCGGCGAGGCCGGCCAGGTAGTCGGCGTCGCTGGTGTGCTGGACGGGGGTCCCGTCCTCGGCGAAGGCACCCAGGTCGCCCAGGTCGTCGCTGGCGATCCGGCCGTGCAGCTTCTGCCGGCCGCGGCCGACGGCCTCCAGGGTCTTGGCGAGGACGGCCTCGAAGGCGCCGAGCTTCACGTCGACGTAGTCGTCGGCGTTGCGGCGCAGCGTCTCGGGGTCGTGGCTGCGCTCGGGGGCGTCCTCGTCCTCGTAGCCCTGCTCGTCGATGCCGGGACCGGTGCCGAGGAGCTTCTCGCGGCCCCGGCCGACGGAGCCGAGGGTCTTGGTGAGGACGACCTCGAAGTTGGCGAGCTTGGAGTCGACGTAGTCGTCGGCCTCGGCGCGGATCTCCTCGGCCTCCTGGCGGGCCTCGGCGAGAATGCGGTCCGCCTCGTTCTGGGAACGGCGGGCGACCTCGGTGTCGGAGATCAGCGAGCCGCGCTCGGCGTGCGCGGTCTCGATGATCCGGTCGGCCTCCATGCGGGCCTGCTCGACCATCTGCTCGCGGCCGCCGATGAGCTCCTCGGCCTGGGCGAGGGAGCCGGGCAGGGCCTGGCGCACCTCTTCGAGCATCGAGAGCAGCTCGGCGCGGTTGACCACGCACGAGGCCGACATGGGCATGGAGCGGGCGCTGCCGACCGCCGAGACGATCTCATCGAGCTTCTTCTGCACGTCCACCGTGTGCTCGCCACTCTCTACAGCTGTGATGGAGACGGACGGTTCGACTGTACGACCACTCCCGCCCCACCCGACACCGGGTGACGGACTGTCAGCCCGTCAGTCCTGGCCGAGCCGCCCCTTCAGCGCCTCCAGGACCACCGGCGGCACCAGGTGGGAGATGTCGCCGCCCCAGGTCGCGACCTCCTTGACCAGCGAGGAGGAGAGGAAGCTGTAGGTGGGGCTGGTCGGGATGAACAGCGTCTCCACGCCCGAGAGGCCGTTGTTCATCTGGGCCATCTGCAGTTCGTAGTCGAAGTCGCTGACCGCGCGCAGTCCCTTGACGATGGCGGGGATGTCCCGCTGCTTGCAGAAGTCGACGAGCAGGCCGTGGTAGGGCTCGACCTGGACGTTGCCGAACTCCGCGGTGACCTCGCGGATCAGCTCGATCCGCTCGTCGACGGTGAACAGGCCCTGCTTCGACTGATTGATCATCACCACGACGTGCACGACGTCGTAGAGCCTGGAAGCGCGGGCGATGATGTCGAGGTGTCCATTGGTGATGGGGTCGAATGACCCCGGACAGACGGCGCGGCGCAACTGTGGTCCCTCGCTCTCCGGTCCGGTCATCGTGCGTCTTCGCACGTAGAGGCGGCGCGACCGTACCAAAAGGTCCCCTCGCCGTAACGACGGGCCCGGAGCGCGTCAAAACCGTCCGGCCACCCGAATTCGCCGCCTCTGGTGCTGCGCTCCACGGTGACGAGCGCATCGCCCGCGAGCCAGCCCTGCGTCCGGAGTGTGAGCAGAATCTCGCGAAGATCGTCGTCCGGCACGGCGTAGGGCGGGTCGAGGAAGACCAGGTCGTACGGTTCCGCGGGCGCCGGTGCCTGAACGATCTGTTCCGCTTTGCCCGGCCTGACTTCGGCGCCGGGCAGGCCCAGCGCCTTCACGTTCTCCCGGATGACGCGGGCGGCGCGGGCGTCGGACTCGACGAGCAGGGTGTGTCCGGCACCGCGGCTGAGCGCCTCCAGGCCCACGGCGCCGGAGCCCGCGTACAGGTCGAGCACGCGCTCGCCCTCCAGCGGGCCGCCGAGCAGGGACTGCCAGGTGGAGAAGAGGCCCTCGCGCGCCCGGTCGGAGGTGGGCCGGGTGCCGGTGCCCGGCGGGACGGCCAGACGGCGTCCGCCGGCCCGGCCGGCGATCACGCGGGTCATGAGGGTCCTTTGCGCTGGTGACGTGTCGGCTGCCAGTGTCTCAGCCGGAGCCCGGATCCCGCCTCCCCGCCCCGCCTCCGGGTGCTTCCCGGGCAGGGGTGCTTCCCGGGCAGGGCTCCCGCCGGTCGCTGTCCGCCCGGTCGGGCACCCTACGGCTCCCGTCGGCCTCGGGAGTTCCTGTCAGCCCTTGTCGAGATACTGCTCGCGTTCCTCGTCCAGGAGCGCCTCCAGGGCGGTGCGCAGACCCGGGAACCCGGCGAGTTCCGGGTCGGCGGCGACGACCGCGGCCGCCTCCTCACGGGCCTCGGCGATGATCTCCTCGTCCTCGATGACGGTGAGCATGCGCAGCGACGAGCGGACGCCGGACTGGGCCTGGCCGAGGACGTCGCCCTCACGGCGCTGTTCGAGGTCGATGCGCGAGAGTTCGAAACCGTCGAGTGTGGACGCCACCGCGTTCAGCCGCTGACGGGCCGGGCTCGCCTCGGGCATCTCGCTGACCAGCAGGCAGAGTCCGGCCGCGGAACCCCGGCCGACCCGGCCGCGCAGCTGATGGAGCTGGGAGACGCCGAACCGGTCGGCGTCCATGATCACCATGGCCGTGGCGTTCGGCACGTTCACGCCGACCTCGATGACGGTCGTGGCGACCAGGACGTCGGTCTCGCCGGCGGCGAAGCCGCGCATCACGGTGTCCTTGTCGTCGGGCGGCATACGGCCGTGCAGGACCTCGACCCGGAGTCCCTGGAGGGGGCCCTTGGCCAGCTGCCGGGCGATGTCGACGACGGCGAGGGGCGGGCGCTTCTCGGCCTCGTCCTCGGGCGACTTCTTCTTGGCGCCCTTCTTCGGGTCGTCCTCCCCGTCCCCGATGCGGGGGCAGACCACGTAGGCCTGATGGCCGTTGCCCACCTCCTCGCGCACGCGCTCCCAGGCACGGGCGAGGAAGTGCGGCTTGTCCGCGGCGGGGACGACATGGCTGGCGATCGGTGAGCGCCCCGCGGGGAGCTGGTCGAGGACGGAGGTCTCCAGGTCACCGAAGACGGTCATCGCGACCGTGCGCGGGATGGGGGTGGCGGTCATGACCAGGAGGTGCGGGGGCTGCTTGCCCTTGCCGCGCAGGGCGTCGCGCTGCTCGACGCCGAAACGGTGCTGCTCGTCGACGACGACCAGGCCGAGGTCGTGGAACTGCACCTTGTCCTCGATCAGCGCGTGTGTGCCGATGACGATGCCGGCCTCGCCGGTGACCAGGTCGAGCAGCGCCTGCCGGCGCCCCGCCACCCCCATGGACCCGGTGAGCAGCACGACTTTGGTGGAGTGCTCGGCGCCGCCCAGCGTCCCGCCCTCGGCCAGCTCCCCCATCATCTCGGTGACCGACCGGTGGTGCTGCTGGGCGAGCACTTCGGTGGGCGCGAGCATCACGGCCTGCCCGCCCGCGTCGACGACGGCGAGCATGGCGCGCAGGGCGACCAGTGTCTTCCCACTGCCCACCTCCCCCTGGAGCAGCCGGTGCATCGGATGCTCCGTCGCGAGGTCGTCGAAGATCTCCTTGGAGACCTTCCGCTGGCCCTCGGTGAGGGTGAAAGGGAGCTTGGCGTCGAAGGCGGTGAGCAGGCCGTCCGGTGCGGGGACGCGGGCCACGGCGGGGAGTTGGGCGTCGGCGTGGCGGCGGCGGGCCAGGGCGACCTGGAGGACGAAGGCCTCGTCCCACTTGAGGCGGGCGCGGGCGTCGCCGATGTCCGCCTTGGTGTGCGGACGGTGGATCTTGAGGAGGGCCTCGGGGAGGGTCACCAGGCCGCGGCCGTCGCGAAGGGAGTCCGGGAGCGGGTCGACGGCTTCCTGGGCGCTGGGCAGTACCGTCTGGACGGCTTTGGCGAGCTTCCAGGACTCCAGCTTGGCGGTGGCCGGGTAGATCGGGATGAGGGCACCGGCCCAGCTGTCGACGCTCTCCACGGCCTCGTCGCCGTCACCGGTCAGCAGTTCGTAGGCCGGGTGGGCGAGCTGGAGGCGGTGGTTGAAGACGGAGACCTTGCCCGAGAACATCGCGCGGGTGCCGGGCAGCAGGTCCTTGTGGGGCTTGTGCACGCCGTTGCCGAAGAAGACCAGCTGGAGGCGGCCGCTGCCGTCCGTGATGGTCACCTCCAGGCGCTGGCCCTTGCCGCGCGGCGCCTTGGAGGAGGCGAAGGTGTGCAGGCGCGCGTCGGCGACCTGGGCGACCACCGTCACATGCTCGTCCATGGGCAGGTCGGCGAGGTGGGTGAGCTGTCCGCGCTCCTCGTATCTGCGCGGATAGTGGTGCAGGAGATCACCGACGGTGTGCAGGCCGAGATGCTCGGCCATCACCTTCGCGGTGGGAGGGCCGAGCACCTTCTTCAGTGGTTCATCGAGCGCGGGCACGAGATCCATTGCACACCACACCACCGACAATGCCGTATACGTCCTGGAAATCCGCTGGTCAGGCGGCTCGTTCGGGCCTAGGATGGCGCGCTCCGGACCTCTTCGCGGTCACCGTCCGCCGGGACCGCCCGACCCCGCGCCGTCGCCCGTCCCCCCACCCTCGGCGCAGCGACGATGGACTCCCAGACCTCACAGCCATCCCAGGCATCCCCGTCACCCCATTCGTTCCAGGTCGACCTGCGTGGTCTGGTGGACCTGCTCTCCCATCACCTGTACTCGAGCCCCAAGGTCTATCTGCGCGAACTGCTGCAGAACGCCGTGGACGCGATCACCGCCCGGCGCGCCGAACAGCCGGACGCGCCCGCCACCGTGCGGCTGCACGCGGCGGGCGGCACCCTGCGCGTGGAGGACTCCGGCATCGGGCTCACCGAGTCCGACGTGCACAGCCTCCTCGCGACGATCGGCCGCAGCTCCAAGCGGGACGACGGCATCCAGGCGGCCCGCTCCGACTTCCTGGGGCAGTTCGGCATCGGACTGCTGGCGTGCTTCGTGGTCGCCGAGCGCATCCGCGTCGTCAGCCGCAGCGCCCGGACGCCCGACGCGGCGCCCGTGGAGTGGACGGCGACCGACGACGGCTCGTACACCGTGCGCACGCTGCCGCACGAGGCCCGTACCGAACCGGGCACCACCGTGCACCTGGTGGCGCGCGCCGGAGCCGGCGAGTGGCTCACCGAGGAGCGGGTGCGGTCACTGGCCCGCGACTTCGGCTCCCTGCTGCCGTACGACGTACGCGTCGGCGACGAGGCGATCGCGGACCTTCCCGCGCCCTGGGACCGCGCCCATCCGAGCCCCGCCACCCGCAGGGTGGCCCTGGCCCGGCACTGCCACGAGCTGTTCGGCTTCACTCCGCTGGACTCGATCGAACTGAACGTGCCGCTCGCGGGGGTACGGGGCGTCGCGTACGTCCTGCCGACCGCGGTCAGCCCCGCGCAGCGCGCGAGCCACCGGGTGCATCTGAAGGGCATGCTGCTGACCGAGCGGGCCGAACAGCTGCTGCCCGACTGGGCGTTCTTCGTGCGCTGTGTCCTGGACACCGACAGCCTGCGGCCCACCGCGTCGCGCGAGTCGCTCTACGAGGACGAGACCCTGGCGGCCGTGCGCGAGGCCCTCGGCGAGCGCATCCGGTCGTGGCTGACGGGACTCGCGGCGGGTGACCCGGAGCGGCTGGCGGCCTTCCTGTCCGTCCACCACCTGGGCGTGAAGTCACTGGCGCGGCACGACAACGAGATGCTGCGCACGATGCTGCCGTGGCTGCCCTTCGAGACGACCGACGGACGGCTGTCCCTGGAGGAGTTCGCGCTCCGCCACCCGGTGGTGCACTTCACGCGCACGGTGGAGGAGTACCGCCAGGTCGCGCCCATCGCCTCCGCACAGGGCATCGGTGTCGTCAACGGCGGCTACACCTACGACAGCGAGCTGGTGGAGGCGCTGCCCTCGGTGCGTCCGGGCGCGGTGGTCGCGGAGCTGGACGCCGACACCGTCACGGCGCACCTGGACGCGATCGACCCCGCCGAGGAGCTGGCCCTCTCGGGTTTCCTGGCGGCCGCGCGCGCCAAGCTCGACCCGCTGGGCTGCGACGTGTCACTGCGCGCCTTCCACCCGCTCTCGGTCCCGGCCCTGCACCTGGACGACCGGGCGGCCCGTCACGAGCAGGCCCGCGCGGAGGCGGAGGAGCAGGCCGACGACCTGTGGGCGGGCATTCTCGGCTCGCTGCGCGGCAGCGCACCACGCGCGCGTCTGGTGCTCAACCATCTCAACCCGCTGATCCGGCGCATCAGCTCACTGCGCGACCCGGAGCTGATCGGCACCGCCACCGAGTCCCTCTACGGCCAGGCCCTCCTGATGGCGCAGCGCCCGCTGCGGCCCGCCGACTCGGCGCTCCTGAACCGCTCGTTCATCGGCCTCCTGGAATGGGCCACCCACACCGACACCGGAGAGGACGACCGCGGATGAGCGGCCCGGCCATGGACTTCGACACCCTGCGCCAGGCGATGGGGGACAACTACGAGCAGCCGGAGGGGCCCGCCCGCAACGCGCGCGCGGAACAGCTGCTCGCCGAGGCGGAGAAGCTGGACATCCCGCTCGCCGTGATCGAAGCGCTCGGACACCAGCTGAAGGTCTACAACTACAGCTCCGAGAAGGACAAGATGTTCGTCCCCTTCGCGCGCCTGCTGCGCCTGTGGGACGAACACCCCGAGGACTTCGACGAGTACGAGATCCACTCGCTGCACTGGGTCTTCAAGTGGCTGTCGGCCGGCATGCTCGACCAGCCGCACATCCCGCTCGCCTCCATAGAGAAGTGGCTCGGCGAGATGGAGTACCGCTACCGGCTCGCCGGTCACTCCGAACGGGCCGTGCGCGGTGCCGAGTTCAGCGTGGCCGCGCACCTGGGGGACATGGAGCGCGCGGAACGCGCCCATGCCGCCTGGCTGGCCGCCGACCGGGACAGCATGGCGGACTGCCACGCGTGCGAACTGCACAGCCAGGGATGGTGGCGGGCCGAGCGGGACGCCGACACGGAGGCGCTGGAGCTGTGGCGCCCGGTCCTGGAGGGCGAGCACAGCTGCGCCCACGAGCCGCACACCGTACTGGCGTCCTCCCTCGTCCCGCTGCTGCGCCTGGGCCGCCTGGAGGAGGCCCGTGCCCATCACCTCCGGGGCCTGCGTCTGGTGCGCCCCATGGAGAGCATGCGCGCGGCCTACGCGGACCACGTGGAGTTCTGCGCGCTGTCGGGGAACGAGGCGCGCGCCCTGGAACTGCTCGCCGAGCGGCCCGCCTACTTCACGGACTCCGGCGACCCGCGCAGCAAGCTCGACTTCATGGCCGTGACCGCCCTGGTGATGGGCCGCCTGACCGGGCTCGGCCTCGGCGGGCGGACGGTCCCTGGACCGGCCGGGCGCGCGTGGACCGCGGCCGAACTCGCCGTCCACGCGCGCGAGCAGGCCCTTTCGCTCGCGGCACGCTTCGACGCGCGCAACGGCACGTCGTACGTCAGCGGGCGGGCGCGGGCGCGGATGGACCGGCGTCCGCTGGTGGACCGGCTGCCGCTGGGCGTGCGCTCGGCACGGCACGTACCGACGGCCACGGCCGCCACCGCGTCGGACCCGGACGCGCGCCCCGGGTCGGTCCCGAGCCCGGACAGGACACCGCGGCCGGGGAACGACGGCCCCGAGCCGGCCACCGGGCCCGACCTGCCCGCGCTGCTCGCCGAGGCCCGGCGGCTGTCGCAGTCCCGCGACCCGGACGCCGTGGCGGCCTGGGCGGCGGTCGCGCGCGCGGCCGAGGGCCTGGAGCTGGAGGTCCGCGACCGCGCGGAGATCGCCGACCACGCGGCGATGGAGCGCGGGCCCGAGGGCATCGGACTCTTCCACGAGGCCGCGGAGCTGTACGACGCGGCGGGCGACCCCGGGGAGGCGCTCGCCGCCCGCGCCCGCGCCGCGTACGTCCTCGCCCTCGTCGGCGGGTCCGAGGAGGCACTGGAGGCCGTCACCGAGTTGCACGAGAAGGCGCTCGCTCTGTTCGCGGACGGCGGGACGGGCGTGTCCCAGACGGCATCCGTGCTGGTGGGACGGGCACGGATCCTGGTGCACCGGGTGCAGGAGGGCGGCGACGCGGACGGGTCCGGGCCGGGGCGGCCCGATGCGGCCGACGCCGACGGGGTCCGGGCCGCCGAGGCGGCCGTACGGGAGCTGCTGGCGCTCGCCGAGCCGCATGTCGCGGACGTACGGATGGCCTCGCGGGCCGCGGAGGCGCAGGCGATGCTCGGCGAGCTCGCGGCGCACTCCGGGGACGCCGCGGCCGCCGCGGAACTGCTCGGACGCGCGGCGGAGGCGTTCGTGGCGGCCGGACTGCCGTCGTTCGCCGTGGAGTACGAGTCCCGGCTCGCCGGAATCGCCCGGCACCTGGGCGACGCGCAGGGCGCCGAGCGGGCCGCACGGGCCGCGCTGGAGCACGGCGGGCCCCGTCTGGAGCCGATGGGGCAGGCACAGCTGCACCTCCAGCTCGCCGAGATCCTCGGCGAGACCGAGCAGGACGCCGCCGCCGCGGAACACGCGCTGGAGGCCGCGCACTGGGCCGACGAGGCCGGGCAGGGGCCCACGCTCGGGGCCTGGGCCCGCCACCAGCTGGGCGGCTTCCTGCTCCGGCAGGGGCGTTGGGCCGAGGCCGCGGAGATCCTGGAGTCGGCGCTGCCCGATCTGACCGGTGACATGCACGGTGACGGTGCCATCGTGCAGACACGGTGGTGGCTCGGCGACTGTCTCACCGAGCTCGGTGAGCACCGGGCCGCGGCCGAGAACTGGCTGCGGGCCGCGGACATCGCCCGGCACTGGCCCGAGCAGCGCGACCACGCGACGCTCGCCCATCTCGCCGCCGAAGCGCTCGGTCGCGCCGGGCTGCCCGCCGAGTCGGAGGGGGCCTACGCCCGGGCCGGCGACCTGTGGCGGGAGCTCGGCAACGTGCACGCGCTGGTGCGGTCGCTGCGGGCGCGGGCCTGGGCGTCCTTGCGTACGGGGGCGGGGCTGGACGCGGCGCGGGAGCTGATGGCGGAGGCGGTGCGGGAGTGCGAGGAGGGGGTGCGGGCGCTTTCCGGGACGGGGAGCGTGGAGGACCCACAGGGCCCGGTCGCCCTCCGTCTCGTCTCCGAACTCGGCCACACCCACCGGCAGTTCGGCGACCTCGTCGCCCGGTCGGTCACTGACGACACGCAGGAGGGCGTCGCCCGGGGGCTCTTCGGGGAGGCGTTGGGTCATGTCACGCGGGCCGTATCGGTGTTCGCGCCCCTGGGGGACGAGGCGCTCGACGCGCGGACCGGGGCGGAGCTTGCCGCGGGGTGGCTGGAGGCGGACCTGCTCCGGGCCGCCGCGGCGGCGCGGGCGCGCGGTGTTCTGGCCGCTTACGCGGGGGGCGTCGGAGGGGGACGGGGCCGCGGGGGCGCGGTGTGCCGAGGCGGAGAACATGCTGAGGATGATGGAGGAGCGGGGTAAGGAGTGAGGCGTGGGGGGTGACCGGAGCGGGGACCCACGTCCACCTGGCTTACCAACCACCTTGTCTTCGCCCCCGCCGCCCCTACCCGTCCCATCCCGTACCTGGGGCTGCGCCCCCAGACCCCCGGTCGGCCTTAAGGGCCTTGTCCTCAAACGCCGGACGGGCTGACTACCCAGCCCGTCCGGCGTTTGAGGACGAGTTCTCGGGCGATTGCGGGGGTCTGGGGGCGCAGCCCCAGGGATGGGACGGGTAGGGGCGGCGGGGGCGAAAAACCCCGGGGTGCGCTGGGCCGGCGGTGCTATTCCACGCCGATCAGCAGCAGCGCACCCTGCCGACCCCCTCGATACACCACCGTGTCGACCGCCAAGTACGTCTCCCTGACCCGGGATTCGAGACGCGCCGCGATGGCACCGGGCGCCTCGTCACCGAGGACGAGCGTCACCATCTCACCACCGGCGGCGAGCATACGGTCGATGACCGCCTCGGCCGTGGCCGCGATGTCCGCACCGATCACGGCCACATCCCCCTCGATGAGACCGAGTACGTCCCCGGCCTGGCAGATGCCCGCCATGGTCCAGGACTGCCGCTCGGCGACGGCGACCTCCGCATACCGGGTGGCACCCGCCGCCGAGGTCATGGCGACGACGTCCTCGTCGAAGCGCCGCCCGGGCTCGTGCACGGCCAGCGCGGCGATGCCCTGGACCGCGGAACGGGTCGGGATCAGCGCGACCCGCACCCCCTCCGTACGGGCCTGCTCCGCCGCGGCCGCCGCGGTGTGCCGCAGGTCGGCGTCGTTGGGCAGCAGCACCACCTCGCGCGCGTGGGCCCGCCGTACGGCGTCCACGAGCTCGCCGCTGGCGGGCGGCTCGCCGGGCCGCGCGAGCACGGTGGTCGCCCCGGCCTCGGCGTACAGCCCGGCCAGTCCCTCGCCGGGCACCACCGCCACGACGGCCCGCTGCGCCCGCTCCCGGGGCGGCAGCCCCGCCGCACCCGCGGTGTGCGCGTCCCCGAGCCCGAAGTGCGTGATCCTGATGCGGTGCGGCCGCCCGGCCTCCACGCCCGCCTCCACCGCGGCGCCCGCGTCGTCCACATGGACGTGGACGTTCCACAGTCCGTCGCCGCCGACGACCACGAGCGAGTCCCCGAGGCGGTCGAGCCGGTCGCGCAACCGCGTCACCGCCGCGTCCTCGGCCTCCAGGAGGTAGATGACCTCGAAGGCCCGCCCTCCGTCGTCCGGCCGGTCGTCCGCGCACCCGGGGCCGGCGTGCCCGGCGTCGACGCCGGGAGCGGGACGGGCGCCGGCGACCGCGGTGGCCTCGGTCACGGGCCCGGCCGCCATGGCCACCCGCGTGTGCACCTCTCCCAGCGCCCACCCGGCGCGCGGCGACTCCCCCGTGAACGTCTCCACCAGCGCCGCCAGGACCGCCACCAGCCCCCGCCCACCCGCGTCGACCACACCGGCACGGGCCAGGACGGCGAGTTGCCGGGGGGTCGCCACGAGGGCCGCCCGCGCTCCCTCGTAGGCCGCGCGCGCGACCGTGCCGCAGTCCCCCTCGGCGCCGCCGGCCGCTTCGGCGGCGGCGGAGGCGACCGTGAGGACCGTGCCCTCGACCGGATGCGCGACGGCGTCGCGCGCGGAGTCGGCGGCCTGCCGCAGGGCGAGACGGAGTGCCTCGGCATCGGTGCGAGCGCTCTCACCGGCGGCGGCCAGCACCAGCGCCATACCGCGCAGCAGCTGCGCGAGGATCGTCCCGGAGTTGCCGCGGGCCCCGATCAGCGCCCCGTGCGCCATCGCCCGCACGGCGTCGGCGAGTGTGGGCCGCCCCTCCCCCGCGCTCGCGCGGCCGTCGCCCGCGTCGGCGACCGTCTCGTGGCCCGCGAAGACCGCCTCCACCGCCGCCGTCGCCGACTCCACGGTCAGATAGAGGTTCGTCCCGGTGTCCCCGTCGGCCACCGGATAGACATTGATGGCGTCGATCTCCTCGCGGGCCCGTCCCAGCGCCTCCAGCGCGAGGCCGCACCAGGTGCGCACCGCGAGAGCATCCAATGTCTGCGGCACCTGCGGCACCTGCGCCTCCTTGAGCTGCTGGACGTGGGACGCAGCGTAGACCCAGAGCGGGTTACTGTCGGTAGTGGGTCCGGAGGAGGGCCGGGGCCGGTCCCGGGGCGGCCATGGTAGTTTCGTTCTCCGGACGCAGTCGTTGTATGCTGCTCCAGTTGCCCGATTCCGATCGGGTCTTCCCCCTGGCACCGCCACTCAGATCCTAGATCTTGATCCCGGCATGCCGGGATCCACCGTAAGTGCATCTGAAGTCTTTGGAGTGACCCGTGGCTGCCAACTGCGACGTCTGCGGCAAGGGGCCGGGCTTCGGCAACAACATCTCGCACTCGCACCGCCGTACGTCCCGCCGCTGGAACCCCAACATCCAGCGTGTACGTACCGTGGTGAGCGGGACGCCGAAGCGCGTGAACGCTTGCACCTCGTGCATCAAGGCCGGCAAGGTGACGCGCTGACAACCGCCAGCGCGCGGCCACTGCTGGTTCGCTTGCACTGAACCCGTCCACCTCACGGTGGGCGGGTTTTTTGCCGTCCGCACACCGGCGCACGGGACGCAGACGTACAGGACACGGACTCCCAGGCCACAAGCGCCCGGGACACCGACCCATGGGCAAGCGCGGCGCACGCCCTCGACGCGCACCGCACCGGCCCCGACGGCCTCACGACTCGATGTCGCCGAAGTGGTCCCAGCCGCCCTTGCTGGTCCACGGTGCGCCGTCCACCGTGACCTGCGGCAGCGCGGAGGGGTTGAGGACCTCGCCGATCACCTTCCAGCGCGCGGGCAGCTTCACGTCCGGCGGGAAGGCCGCGACGATCGCGTGGTCCTCGCCGCCGGTGAGCACCCACTGGATCGGGTCGACGCCGACGGCCTGGCCGATGTCGTTCATCTGCGACGGGATGTCGATGGCGCCCGAGCGGATGTCGATCCTGACCTTGCTCGCCTCGGCGATGTGCCCCAGGTCGGCGATCAGCCCGTCGCTCACGTCGCACATCGCCGTCGCGCCGAGCCCGGCGGCCGCGGGACCCGCGTGGTACGGCGGTTCGGGGCGCCGGTGCGCCTCGACGAAGGCCCGCGGCGAACGGAAGCCGCGGGAGAGCACCGCGTGTCCGGCCGCCGACCAGCCCAGCCAGCCCGTCACGGCGATCACGTCGCCGGGCTGTGCGCCGCCCCGGGTCACCGGTTCGTGGTTGCGCAGATCGCCGAGCGCGGTGATCGCGATGGTGATGGTGTCTCCCCGTACGACATCGCCGCCGACCACGGCCGCGCCCGCGACCTGGCACTCGTCGCGCAGCCCGTCCATCAGCTCGGACGGCCAGGTGGCCGGCAGTTCGGCCGGTACGACCAGACCGAGCAGCAGCGCGGTCGGTACGGCGCCCATCGCGGCGATGTCCGCGAGGTTCTGGGCGGCCGCCTTGCGCCCCACGTCGTACGCCGTCGACCAGTCGCGGCGGAAGTGCCGGCCCTCCAGGAGGATGTCGGTGCTCGCCACGACCCTGCGGTCGGGCGCGGCCACCACCGCGGCGTCGTCGCCGGGGCCGACCCGGACCGCCGGGGTGGTGGTCAGACGCGAGGTGAGCTCCTTGATGAGCCCGAACTCCCCCAACTCGCCCACGGTGCCCTTCATCGTCGTACTGCTCCCTCTGCCGCCACCGGTGCCCGGTAGCGAGCCGTCTCTGTCCTCGGTACGGTCGAGTTGACCGTCAACTTGTGCAGTCCGCGCACCCCGGCGCGCAAGCCACAGTCCCCGCGGGTCTCCCCGCGGCGAGCGGCGACGCGATACCGTGGCGTTCCTTTTCCCCACATGATCCTCGTGGCCGCCCTGGAGGTTCCGTGGTACAGGCGTACATCCTGATCCAGACGGAGGTCGGCAAAGCGTCGACCGTCGCCGAAACGATCAGCAAGATCCCGGGGGTGATCCAGGCCGAGGACGTGACAGGACCGTACGACGTGATCGTGCGGGCCCAGGCCGACACCGTGGACGATCTCGGCCGCATGGTGGTCGCGAAAGTCCAGCAAGTGGATGGCATCACCCGCACCCTGACCTGCCCGGTGGTGCACCTCTAGCCCCCGTCTACCCTTGGCCGGTGAACTCTTCCCGTCACCGGCACACCACTCTTCTCGGGCTGCCCGTTCTCGCCCTGCTGATCTCCGCCACGGGCTGCTCCTCAGCAGACGACGGCGCCTCGGCCGTGGTTCCCGGTCCGGACGCGAAGGTCTCCGCGCTGTGCCAGAACCTGGACAAGGTGCTGCCGAAGAAGGTGGACGACCTCGACCGGAACGATCCCGAGCCCCGGTCCGCGCTGACCGCGGGCTGGGGAAGCCCGGCGATCATACTGCGCTGCGGTGTCGAACGACCCTCGAAGATGAGCGACGAGGACGCGCTCAGCGGCGAGGTGAACGGCGTCGGCTGGCTGATGGAGAAGCAAAGCGACGGGGCGTACCGCTTCACCAGCAGCCTGCGCCGGGCGTACGTCGAGGTCAGCGTGCCGAAGAAGTGGGCCGAGCGGGACGGTTCGGCCGCGCTCGTCGATCTGGCGGCGTCCATCAAGAAGGCGATCCCCGCGGGGATCGCCGACTGAGACGAACGGACGGAACCTGACGGAACGAGCCGGGCCGGGCCGCGGTGGCCGGATCGAACCGGAGCGACCGGACCCGCCGGAGTGACCGGACCGGAGAGGCCCGGGTCCAGTGACTAGCGCAGGCCCGTGGAGCGCCGCAGCGCCGCCTGCACCAGGAGGTCGACCAGCTCCGGGTAGCCGACCCCGGTCTCCTCCCACATCCGCGGGTACATGGAGATCGGCGTGAAGCCCGGCATCGTGTTGATCTCGTTGATCACGAACTCACCGTCCTCGGTGAGGAAGAAGTCCGCGCGGACGAGACCCTCGCACGACGCCGCGTCGAAGGCCTCGACCGCCAGGCGCCGCACCTCGGCGGTCTGCTCCTCGGTGAGCGGCGCGGGCACGATGCCCGGGGCCGAGTCGATGTACTTCGCCTCGAAGTCGTAGAAGTCGTGGGACTGCACCGGCGGGATCTCGGCCGGCACGCTGGCGCGCGGGCCGTCCTCGAACTCGAGGACCCCGCACTCGATCTCACGGCCGCGCAGCAGCGCCTCCACGATGATCTTCGGGTCGTGGCGCCGGGCCTCCTCGAAGGCCTCCTCGAGACCTTCGAAGGAGTCGACCTTGGTGATGCCGAACGAGGAGCCGGCGCGGGCGGGCTTGATGAACAGCGGCCAGCCGTGCTCCCCCGCGAACTCCGCGATCCGCTTGCGGGCGCCGGCCGGGTCGAGCTCCCACTCCCGGGGACGGATCACCGTGTACGGGCCCACCTTCAGCCCGAAGGAGGTGAAGACCCGCTTCATGTACTCCTTGTCCTGGCCGACGGCCGAGGCGAGCACGCCCGAGCCGACGTACGGGACCCCGGAGAGCTCCAGGAGGCCCTGGAGCGTGCCGTCCTCGCCGTACGGGCCGTGCAGCACGGGGAAGACGACGTCGACCTCGCCCAGGGCCTTGGGGACGGATCCGGGCTCGCTGTAGACGACTTCGCGGTTGGACGGGTCGACGGGCAGGATCACGGCGCCCTCGTCCGACTCCGCGAGGAGGTCCACGCTGGGCTGCTGCCGGTCGACGATGGCCATCCGCTCCGGCTCGTCGGCGGTGAGCGCCCAACGGCCGTCCAGGGTGATGCCGATCGGCAGGACGTCGTACTTCGTACGGTCGATGGCGCGCAGGACGGCGCCGGCCGTGACCACGGAGATCCCGTGTTCGGAGCTGCGCCCGCCGAAGACGACGGCCACGCGCGGCTTGCGAGGCGCCTGCTCAGGGCTCTGGGGGAGGTTCTCGGTGCTCATATCGCGTTGAGAGTACCCGGTGGTACGGCGCTGAGTCAGCGCCCCGCTGCGGCCGTTGCTCAGCGTCGCGCGAGTGGTCGCACAGCGTTGATCCCCGGTGTCGCGGGAGCCGCCGTGAAGCGCTCTCCGGCCGGTGCCGGGGCGGCACTCCGACGGCTCAGCGGCGTTCGGGCTTCGCGCTGCGCGACATCAGTTCCTTGAGCGCGACGACCGGCGGCTTGCCCTCGTGGACGATGCCGACGACCGTCTCGGTGATGGGCATGTCGACACCGTGCCGGCGGGCCAGATCCAGCACGGACTCACAGGACTTGACGCCCTCGGCGGTCTGCTTGGTGACCGCGATGGTCTCCTGCAGGGTCATGCCCCTGCCGAGGTTGGTGCCGAAGGTGTGGTTGCGCGAGAGGGGCGACGAGCAGGTGGCCACCAGGTCACCGAGGCCCGCCAGTCCGGAGAAGGTCAGCGGGTCGGCGCCCATGACGAGCCCGAGCCGGGTGGTCTCGGCCAGCCCGCGCGTGATGAGCGAGCCCTTGGCGTTGTCCCCGAGGCCCATCCCGTCCGCGATGCCGACGGCGAGACCGATGACGTTCTTGACCGCGCCGCCGAGTTCGCAGCCCACCACGTCGGTGTTGGTGTACGGGCGGAAGTACGGGGTGTGGCAGGCGGCCTGGAGGCGCTGGGCGACCGCTTCGGAGGTGCAGGCGACGACGGCGGCGGCCGGCATCCGGGCGGCGATCTCCCGCGCGAGGTTGGGCCCGGTGACCACGGCGACGCGGTCGGCGCCGACCTTGGCGACGTCCTCGATCACTTCGCTCATCCGCATGGCGGAGCCGAGTTCGACGCCCTTCATGAGGGAGACGAGCACGGTGTCCGGCTCCAGCAGCGCCACCCAGCCGGCGAGGTTGGCGCGCAGGGTCTGCGAGGGCACCGCGAGCACGGTGAAGTCGGCGTCGCGCGCGGCCTCGGCGGCGTCGGTGGTGGCCCGCAGGTTCCCGGGGAGTTCGACGCCCGGCAGGTAGTCCGGGTTCGTGTGCGTGGAGTTGACCGCTTCGGCGAGTTCCGCGCGCCGCCCCCACAGGGTGACCTCGCACCCCGCGTCGGCGAGCACCATGCCGAAGGCCGTACCCCACGACCCGGACCCGAAGACGGCCGCCTTGACGGGCTTGCTCACGTGCCCTGCCCCTCTTCCCGCTGTGCCTGCACCTGCGCCGTTCCCTGGGCGTGGATCCGGGCCTGGGCCTGGGCCTGCGCCTGGGCCTTCTCCTGGGCCGCGGTGCGGCGGCGCTGCTCGATCCGCACCTGACGCGGGTCGTAGGGCGTCTCGGGCGCCTTCTCGCCGCGGATCTCCTCCAGCAGCGCGGTCACGGCGGCCATGATGACCTCGGTGGCCTCCTTGAGGAGGTCCGGGCTCATCTCCCGGTCGTAGAAGCGCGAGAGGTCCACGGGGGGACCCGCGAGTACCTGGTGGGTCTTGCGCGGAAGGAGGTTGGGCTTCTTGGCGTACGGCGGCAGCAGTTCGTTGGCGCCCCACTGGGCGACCGGGATCACCGGGCACTTGGTCTGCAGGGCGACCCGCGCGGCGCCGGTCTTGCCGGTCATCGGCCAGCCGTCGGGGTCACGTGTGAGGGTGCCCTCGGGGTAGAAGGCGACACATTCGCCGCGCTCCACGGCGTCGATCGCGGCCCGGAAGGCGCTCAGCGCGTCGGTGCTCTCGCGGTAGACGGGGATCTGTCCGGTGCCGCGCATCGCGGCCCCCACGAATCCCTTCCTGAAAAGCCCGGCCTTGGCCAGGAAACGCGGAACACGCCCGGTGTTGTACTGATAGTGGGCATACGCGAACGGGTCCACATGCGAATTGTGGTTCACCGCGGTGATAAATCCGCCCTCGGCCGGAATGTTCTCCATTCCGCGCCAGTCCCGCTTGATCAGAACCACGAGCGGCGGTTTGCAGAGAACCGCTGCGAAGCGGTACCAGAAGCCGATTCTGCGGCGGGGCACGCGGGCACCTTCCTCTTAGAGCCTGGGGGGCCGGACAAGTGTCGCCCCAGGCCGCCAGTCTGTCGAGAACACCGTACGCCCCGACGTCCGGACCGCCAGGGCCACCGGGTCACAATGGGCGCGACAAGGCAGGAACGGAGCGCCGGTGCAGTGGACGTTGGTCGTACCCCTCAAACCCCTGGCGCGCGCCAAGAGCAGGCTGTCGGACACCGCCGACGACGGAGTGCGTCCGGGGCTCGCCCTCGCGTTCGCGCAGGACACCGTGGCGGCCGCGCTGGCCTGCGGGGCGGTAGGTGATGTGGCGGTAGTCACGGACGACGCGCTGGCCGGGCGGGAGCTGGCGGCGCTGGGGGCGCGGATCGTCCCGGACGAGCCGGGTGGCGGCCTGAACGCCGCGCTGGCGCACGCGGCGGCCGTCGTACGTTCCCGCGGCCCCGAATGCGCGGTGGCGGCCCTGAACGCCGATCTGCCCGCGCTGCGCCCTCTGGAATTGGCCCGGGTACTCGACGCCGCGGCTGAATTCCCGCGCGCTTTTCTCGCCGACGCGGCGGCAATCGGGACCACCCTGCTGGCCGCCTCACCGGGCCGAGAATTGCGCCCCGCTTTCGGCACCGATTCCCGTGCCCGGCATCGCGCCTCGGGCGCCGTGGAACTCCTCCTCACGGCGGTGGATTCGGTACGTCAGGACGTGGACACAGGCGACGACCTGCGCGCGGCGCTCGCCCTGGGCGTGGGCCCGCGCACGGCCACGGTGGCGGCCAAACTCCTCATCCCGGGCCAGCCCGGCACCTGACGCCGGGCCGCGATGGGGGGCCACGGTGGGGGCCACCGTGGCGGAGGACGTGACGGGGCGCCGCACGGCACCGAGCGGCCGTGGGCACAGCGCCGGGCGTGGCCGGGTGCTGTGCCCTCCGCGGACAGGTCGGGGGACGCCGCAGGCCCTGTGCCGGGCCCGGCACAGGGACCGACAGGTCGCCGGACGGGCGGAGGGGCCGACGTCATGCGCTCGATGTGCGGGTGCCCTCGCAGGTCCGAGGCGTGGACGGTTCGTGGTTGTCCCGTCCGCGAAGGCCCGGCATCGGGTGCGGGCACCGGGCCGGCGCAAGGCCTGCGCGGCCCGGCATCAGGGGCACGGGGCCGCCGTCAGGCCCGCAGGGCCCCGTACCGGGGGCACGGCGGGCCCGCGAGGCCCCTCGTCCCCACCGCGCCGCCCGGCCCGCAGGCCTCGTCGCTGTCGCGCCTCGCACCCGCGACGGGCGGCGCCGGTGTCAGGCCGCCCCTCCGGCCTCGCGCCTCGTGCCGGGCCGCTCCGGAGCCCGGACCCCGGAGCTGGTGTCAGGCCGCTCCCGGAGTCATCGTCGGACGTCGGATGCCCCTGCATCCGTAAACCGGTCCACCCGCACACCGGGACACCGGGACACCGACGCACGACGGACGCCCTCTACGTCGGTCGGCACCGGCCAAGCACGGCGCCCGAGGGCAAGTCCAGGAGGCCCGCGCACCGGGGCGGGAACCGGGCCCGGGATGCCAGGGCCGACGAGGTGGCCGCGCTTCCGCCCAGTCCCCCGGTACGCACCCCCGGCGGGACCGGCGCTGGATAAACTCCCGGCATGCAGGCGACCGCGTACACGTACGACCCCGACACCCGTAGCGGGCAGGTGCTGCTCGACGACGGCACCCCCGTGCCCTTCGACGGCGCGGCGTTCGACGCCGGCGGCCTGCGGCTGCTGCGCCCGGGGCAGCGCGTGCGTATCGAGACCGAGGGCGACGGCGCGGCACGGCGGATCACCCTCGTGACGCTCCAGACGTTCTGACCGGGGCCTTCGGACCGTCCCCGGACACGCCGCGGGCCGGGCTCCCCGTGGGAGCCCGGCCCGGCGCGTGAGGTGCCCTGCGCCCCTGCTTCTCAGCGGGCGGTGGTCTTCTTGGCGGTGGTCTTGCGAGCCGTCGACTTCTTGGCGGGGGCCTTCTTGGCGGTCGCCTTCTTCGCCGGGGCCTTCTTGGCGGTGGCCTTCTTCGCCGTCGTCTTCTTCGCCGCGACCTTCTTGGCCGTCGCCGTGGTCTTCTTGGCGGTCGCCTTCTTGGCCGTCGTCGTCTTCTTCGCGGCGGCGGTGGTGGTCTTCTTCGCGGCCGTCTTCTTCACGGCGGCGGTGGTCTTCCTGGCCGTCGCCTTCTTGGCGGTGGTGGCCTTCTTGGCCGCGGCCTTCTTGACGGTGGCCGAGGCGCCGCCGGAGAGGCTGCCCTTCGGGGCCTTCTTGACCGCCACGTCGTTCTTCGGGAGCTTCTTCGAGCCGCTCACCAGGTCCTTGAAGCCCTGACCGGCGCGGAAGCGCGGCACAGAGGTCTTCTTGACCCGAACACGCTCACCCGTCTGCGGGTTGCGGGCGTAACGAGCCGGACGGTCGACCTTCTCGAAGGAACCGAAGCCGGTGACCGAGACCCGGTCCCCGCCGACAACTGCACGGACGATGGCGTCCAGTACGGCGTCGACCGCGTCGGCGGCCTGCTGACGCCCGCCGACCTTGTCGGCAATCGCTTCTACGAGCTGCGCCTTGTTCACGTCTTCCCCTTCGGAGACATTGCCCGAACGAATGCGTTCAAGCTTTTTCGCACGTTAGGCAGATATATACCGCAAATCAAACACGAAACGGGCTAATCACCCTTGTGCCGCAACGAACTCGGGCTGCAGCGCGGTACCTCAGCGTTCCCCTTCGAGGAATCGGCCCTCGTCGAGGTCGGTGGTGAACCGCTCCAGCCGCCTTGCCGCGTCGGCGAGATCGTGCTTGGCCACGGCCGTAATGACCAGCAGCTTCCGGGTCAGCGCCATCCGTACGCCCTCCGGGACTTGCAGTGCACGCACTCTTGTGTGCGCTTCCTTGAGTTGGACCGCGACTGCCGTATAGAGCTCGAGTTGGCCGTCGTGTTCCATGCACAGATTGTGCCATCTGGGGCGAGTTGTCGCCTGCCCAGGGGGTAACTGCCGCGCCCCCAGGGGGTCCTGGACGCCTCCGGGCGCCATCGCCGCAACAAGCGCCTGTCCAGGCAATTCCCTTTGCGACTGCGGTAGTTGGAGCCCTTCGAAGCGACGCACGGAGGCCCTCCGGGGGCAGACACAGCTGTACCCCCAACCGTCCACGATTGGGGGTACAGAGGGGTGTTGCGGTGGCTGAAATCAGCTGTGCGACGGCCGCGCGGCGGGTCGCGCCGCGCGCCGGGCGTCAGACCTGGAGCGTCTTCGGCTTGTACGACGGCCGCTTGGCCTCGTACTCCGCGATGTCGCCCTCGTTCTGGAGGGTGATGGAGATGTCGTCCAGGCCGTTCAGCAGCCGCCAGCGGGCGTTCTCGTCGAGCTCGAAGGCGGCGGTGATGCCCTCGGCGCGCACCTCACGGGCCTCCAGGTCGACCGTGATCTCGGCCTGCGGGTCGTTCTCGGTGAGTTCCTGCAGCGCCTCCACGGTCTTCTGCTCCAGAACCACTGTGAGCAGGCCGTTCTTGAGCGAGTTGCCCCGGAAGATGTCCGCGAAGCGGGACGAGACGACGGCCTTGAAGCCGTAGTTCTGCAGCGCCCAGACGGCGTGCTCGCGCGAGGAGCCCGTCCCGAAGTCCGGGCCGGCGACCAGGACCGTGGCGCCCTTGCGCTCGGGCTGGTTGAGGATGAAGGAAGAGTCCTTGCGCCAGGCCTCGAAGAGCCCGTCCTCGAAACCGTCCCTGGTCACCTTCTTGAGCCAGTGAGCGGGGATGATCTGGTCGGTGTCGACGTTGCCGCGGCGCAGCGGTACGGCCCGGCCGGTGTGCGTGGTGAATGCTTCCATGGCTTATCGGACTCCAGCGGGCGTACGGTCGGCGGGCGCGTCGGACAGGTCGGCCGGCGAGGCCAGATGGCCCAGCACGGCGGTGGCGGCGGCGACCTGCGGGGAGACCAGGTGCGTACGGCCGCCCTTGCCCTGCCTGCCCTCGAAGTTGCGGTTGGAGGTGGACGCGGAGCGCTCACCGGGTGCCAGCTGGTCGGGGTTCATGCCCAGACACATCGAGCAGCCCGCGTGCCGCCATTCGGCGCCGGCCTCCTTGAAGACCACGTCCAGGCCCTCGGAGACGGCCTGCAGGCCGACCCGGGCGGAGCCGGGGACCACCAGCATCCGTACGCCCTCGGCGACTTTGCGGCCCCCGACGATCGCGGCGGCGGCCCGCAGGTCCTCGATGCGACCGTTGGTGCACGAACCTACGAAGACGGTGTCGACCTCGATGTCGCGCAGCGGCTGTCCGGCGGTCAACCCCATGTATTCCAGGGCCTTTTCGGCGGCCAGGCGCTCCGAAGCGTCTTCGTACGAAGCCGGGTCGGGGACGGACGCCGAAAGCGGCGCGCCCTGGCCGGGGTTGGTGCCCCAGGTGACGAACGGGGCCAGCGAGGGACCGTCGATGACGACCTCGGCGTCGAAGACCGCGTCCTCGTCCGTCTTCAGCGTCTTCCAGTACGCGACCGCCGCGTCCCAGTCCTCGCCCTCGGGCGCGTGGGCGCGTCCCTGGAGGTAGGCGAAGGTCGTCTCGTCGGGGGCGATCATGCCCGCGCGGGCACCGGCCTCGATCGACATGTTGCAGATGGTCATGCGGGCCTCCATCGAGAGCTTCTCGATGGCGGAGCCGCGGTATTCCAGGATGTAGCCCTGGCCGCCGCCGGTGCCGATCCGGGCGATGATCGCCAGGATCAGGTCCTTCGCGGTGACGCCCTCGGGCAGCTCGCCGTCGACCGTGATGGCCATGGTCCTGGGGCGGGCCAGCGGCAGCGTCTGGGTGGCCAGCACGTGCTCGACCTGCGAGGTGCCGATGCCGAACGCCAGCGCGCCGAAGGCGCCGTGCGTGGAGGTGTGCGAGTCGCCGCAGACCACGGTGGTGCCCGGCTGGGTCAGGCCCAGCTGCGGTCCCACGACGTGGACGACTCCCTGCTCGACGTCACCGAGGGAGTGCAGGCGCACACCGAAGTCGGCCGCGTTCTTGCGCAGCGTCTCCAGCTGGACCCGGGAGACCGGGTCCGCGATGGGCTTGTCGATGTCGAGGGTCGGGGTGTTGTGATCCTCGGTGGCGATGGTGAGGTCGAGACGGCGCACCGGGCGCCCCGCCTGACGCAGGCCGTCGAAGGCCTGGGGGCTGGTCACCTCGTGCAGCAGGTGCAGATCGATGAAGAGGAGGTCGGGCTCGCCCTCGGCGCGCCGGACGACGTGGTCGTCCCAGACCTTCTCCGCGAGTGTCCTACCCATCGCTTTCCCTCCGACCGGCCTGTGTGGCGCCGGCCCAACTAGAGATTTCCGGGGCGGCAGACGTCCGTACCCCTCGTCCGGACGTCGTCCGCCAGGCCCGTTGGTCCGCGGGCCGCTGTGTCTACAAGGGTGGCGCGTTCCACCGGAAATTGAACTTGCGTTTCACAGAGTGAGACGCGAGTATCGTTTCATGGACAACAGTAGCGGCGTCGGCGTTCTGGACAAGGCAGCCCTTGTCCTGAGCGCTCTGGAGTCCGGTCCGGCCACCCTCGCGGGCCTGGTCGCGGCGACCGGACTGGCACGACCCACGGCACATCGTCTCGCCGTGGCGCTGGAACACCACCGCATGGTGGCGCGCGACATGCAGGGGCGATTCATTCTCGGACCCCGCCTCTCCGAGCTGGCCGCGGCGGCGGGTGAGGACCGGCTGCTCGCCACGGCGGGGCCGGTGCTCACGCACCTGCGCGACATCACGGGCGAGAGCGCCCAGCTCTACCGCCGGCAGGGCGACATGCGTATCTGTGTCGCGGCGGCCGAGCGTCTGTCCGGCCTTCGGGACACGGTGCCGGTCGGCTCCACGCTCACCATGAAGGCCGGGTCCTCGGCCCAGATCCTGATGGCCTGGGAGGAGCCGGAGCGGCTGCACCGCGGTCTGCAGGGCGCCCGCTTCACGGCGACGGCGCTGTCGGGCGTACGGCGCCGGGGCTGGGCCCAGTCGATCGGCGAGCGCGAGCCGGGCGTCGCCTCCGTCTCCGCGCCGGTGCGCGGGCCGTCGAACCGGGTGGTGGCCGCCGTCTCGGTCTCCGGACCGATCGAGCGTCTGACCAGGCACCCGGGCCGGATGCACGCCCAGGCGGTCATCGACGCCGCCGGCCGTCTCTCCGAGGCCCTGCGCCGCACCGGCTGACCGCACTCCGGACACGTCACGGGAACGGGCCGGCCTCAACGCCGCGGCAGGCCCGCCCCCGGACACTCCCGGCCTCGCGAGGCGCGCGGGAAACCGCGCGAACAGCCACGAACAACCCCCACCCGCCTACCGGCCATCGCCCCCACAGGGGCGCGGGGAACCGCGCGCTCAAGCACGAACGACCCGCGCAGGCCGATCAACCACCACCCCACGGGGGCGCGGGGAACCACGCGCTCAACCACGAACGACCCGCGCAGGCCGATCAACCCGCGCCACCCCCGGCCTCCGCCTCCACCCCCGCGCGAGCGGCCCGGTACGCGAACCGGTCCGCCCCCCGCCGCCCCCGCTTCTCCACCGGCAGCGCCCCGTACGCCGCGGCCAGTCCGAAGGGCGGCATGTCCGCGTAGATCGACTCGTACGACCCCTCCGGCACGACGTACGTCTCGTGCCAGATCCCCACGTGCTGCCGGAGCTTGCCCGCCCGCTCCTTGCGGTTGACGATCCCCCACGCCTTGTGGTGGAACATGTCGGGCGCCGACGCGTACGCGTAGAGCTTCTCCTTGGACTCCCAGTACTGGACGACGTAGTACGTGCGTGGCGACGCCGTCAGCAGGATGCGGCCGAGCAGGCCCCGGCCCGGCTCCTTCTCCAGGTCCCGCACCATGCGCAGCATGGCGAAGAACACCGGTACCCACTGGTGCACCGCCCAGAAGTGGTTGACGCGCATACCGATCAGCAGGACGACCACGTCCCCCTCGGCGGCTGCGGTGGTACGGCCTGCGGTCACACGGGTGCCGGACATCTCGTCCCCTCCGTTGGTGAGCGGCGCTATCCGATGGCGCCATGCTTGGATAGTGGCGTCACCCAAGGAAGGGCGCAAGGGATGCGGCTTGCGGAGTTGAGCGAGCGGAGCGGAGTGTCCACCGCGACGATCAAGTACTACCTGCGGGAAGGGCTGTTGACGTCGGGACGGCAGGTCAACGCGACGACGGCGGACTACGACGAGAGCCATCTGCGCCGGCTGCGGCTGGTGCGGGCACTGATCCAGGTGGGCCGGGTGCCGGTGGCCACGGCCAGGGAGGTCCTCGCGCACGTCGACGACGAGTCCCTGGGCCGGACGATCCGGCTGGGGGCGGCCCTGTGGGCGCTGCCGCAGGAGCCGGAACCGGACGATCAGGACCCGGCCGTCCGGTCCGCGCGCCGCGAGGTGGACCAGTTGCTGGCGGACCTGGGCTGGGAGACCGCGCGGGAGCTCGCCCCGCTCTCCCCCGTGCACCGTTCGCTGGTGGCGGCGGTGGCCACGCTGATCCGGCTCGGCTATTCCTGGGATGCCGAACTCCTGGCGCCGTACGCGGAGTTGATGCACCAGGTGGCCGCGCGGGACCTGGACTACCTGGAGACGCACACGTCCGACGCGGAGCGGGTGGAGACCGCGGTCGCCTCGGCCGTGCTCTTCGAGCCGGTGCTGCGGGCGTTGCACCGGCTGGCGCAGGAGCAGGAGTCGGCGCGGCGGTACGGCATCGAGTGACCGGCCCCGCGGGCGGGGCGCGTCGGACCGTACGACGGGGTCCGGGGCCGCCCGGGAAACGCCTACGGGCCCCCACCGAAGTGGAGGCCCGTAGGACTCTGTACCCCCGACCGGATTCGAACCGGCGCTACTGCCGTGAGAGGGCAGCGTGCTAGGCCGCTACACAACGGGGGCCTAGGATCTTGCGTTTCCGCAGATCCGAGCTGGGCTACCAGGACTCGAACCTAGAATGACGGTACCAGAAACCGTAGTGTTGCCAATTACACCATAGCCCAAAGCGGTTTAAACCATCAGATGGTTTAGACCAGTACCCCCGACCGGATTCGAACCGGCGCTACTGCCGTGAGAGGGCAGCGTGCTAGGCCGCTACACAACGGGGGCCCTAGCGATCCTGCATGAGAGGCAGCGGGTGCGACCCGGACTGCCTTCCTGGGAAGGATCTGTACCCCCGACCGGATTCGAACCGGCGCTACTGCCGTGAGAGGGCAGCGTGCTAGGCCGCTACACAACGGGGGCGTTGCGGAATCGATCTCCGCGTTTGCAGATGAGCTCTGCGAGCTGGCCTACCAGGACTCGAACCTAGACTAACGGAACCAGAAACCGTCGTGCTGCCAATTACACCATAGGCCACTGAAACTCGATCCCCTGCAGGGATCTTGTTTTAGCTTGCGCCTCCGAGCTCCGGCCTTACGGCCCGTTCTCGGCGGCGCAGGAAGAACATTACCTGAAGGTGGACGGCGCTCCAAAACGGGTATCGGCGCGGAGGACCGCGGGGAGTTCGGCCAGCGAGACGATCCGGTGCGGACCCGTCGGCGGGCCGCCGACGGCGGTGTGAGTGCCCTCACGGTCGATCCAGACGGAGAGCAGTCCCGCCTCGGCGGCGCCCCGTCCGTCGATCTCCGGGTGGTCGCCGACGTAAGCGACCCGGTGCGGCGGCAGGCCCAAGGCCTCGCAGGCCGCGTGGAAGGCGGCCGCTGCGGGCTTGGCGACGCCGAGTTCGGCGGCGCACAGGATCGCCTCGAAGCGGTCGTGCACACCGAGGACGCGCAGCTTGCGGTCCTGTACGAGAAGGCTGGAGTTGGACAGGACCGCGTGCCGGTGGCTGGCGACGAGGTCGTCCAGGACGGGCAGGACGTCCGGGAAGAGGGTCCAGCCGGACTCGTAGTGCGTGATGTAGCGGTCGAACCAGGCGTCGGCGTCGGTGTCGCCCAGCGGCTCCCCCAGAAACACCCGGACCCGTTCCCGGCGCTGGCCCTGCCAGTCCGTCTCGCCCGCCGAGAACCGCGCCCACTGCGCGTCGGTGACCTCGCGCCAGCGCGCGAGGGCCTCCTCGACGGACGCGTACCCGTCGAGCAGGCCCTCGGCCGCGAGGTGCGCGCGCATCCCGGCCCGGTCCGCGGTCGTGTAGTCGAAGATCGTGTCGTCGACGTCCCACACCACAGCCCTCACAGTCATGGTCCGACGGTAACCCCGGGCGGGCCGGGCCGTCCGTCAGTTGACGGTGGCCGTGCCGGTCAGGAGGAGGTCGGGCCCCTCGTGGTCACGGGGCTCGGCGGTCAGCTTCCAGGTGTACGACCCCCGGGGCGCCCTGCCCCCCGCCGTGGTCGCGCCGTCCCAGGAGGCGCGCACCGCGGCGGCGGTGGAGGTGCCGGTGAGGGTGCGGACGACCGTGCCGGTGGTGCTGATCAGCTGGAGGGTCCACGCCGAGGGCTTGCTCAACTGCCACACGGGCAGCCACGGCTCGGCGACCGTCGGGCCGGGCGCGGCGTCGGTCTGGGCCTCCATCTGCGCGAGCGGCGAGGTGGGCACGCCCGCGGTGACGATCGCCACCTGGCCGCGGTCGGTCAGGTAGGCGACGTTGCCGCCGAAGCGGTCGACGGTCCAGCGGCCGGTGTTGCCGCCCGTGTCCCGGTCGGTCGTCGGCAGCACGGCCGCCGTGCGGGTGATGGCCGACCCCGCGTGGAAGTCCGTGAGCAGCAGTTCGTGCGTGGTGCGGTTCTCGCGGAGCAGGTAACCGTCGGCGAGCCGGGCCTGGCCGGCCGGCACGGTGATGGCGCGGTTGGTCGCGCGGTCGTAGACGCCGGCGGGGCCGGACGCGCCGC
Source organism: Streptomyces sp. RPA4-2 (assembly GCF_012273515.2). Classification (NCBI taxonomy): domain Bacteria; kingdom Bacillati; phylum Actinomycetota; class Actinomycetes; order Kitasatosporales; family Streptomycetaceae; genus Streptomyces; species Streptomyces sp. RPA4-2. Next base: position 6,390,419 of record NZ_CP050975.2, on the reverse strand, counting down.
AGCTCCAGTACAGCCACGCGTTCACGGCCTGGATCTCGCTGGGCGTGCAGGGGGCGCCGGTGGCGACGGTGGCCACGTTCTTCCCCGACTTCAGGTCGTACCCCACGACGCTGCCCTGGGAGGTGCCCGGCGTCCACAGTCGCTGGCCCCAGACCGCGGCGGCGGTGCGGGTGCGGTCGAGCGCGGTCCGGCCGTCCGCTCCGCGCGGGAAGTCGGCGACCTTCTGCACACCCGGCGTTCCGCCGTTGTAGAGCACGTAGCGGCCGGTGCCGGTGCCGATGCGTCCGCCGGAGGCGCCGGTGGGCTCGGCCGCGTACGAGTTCGGCTCGCGTCCGGTGACGTGCACGGACTCCTTGCCGTCCGCGCCCGTGGACAGGTAGGCGAAACCGCCGTCGCCGAGCGCCTCGAACTGGGGGCAGGCCACGTCTCCGGCCAGGCACGGCGAGAGGTTCAGCAGCGAGGCGCGGTAGGTCTGGGGCCCGGCCGGGCGGCCTGCGGCGTCGAGCTGGACGCCGTGGACGGAGTCGTAGCCGCCCTGGTCGGTGACGTTGCCGTACATCAGGAGCTCGCCGCCGGAGAGCATCATGCCCCCGATCGTCGACCGGTTCGCCTCGACGTCGAGCACCCGCGCGGCGGTGGCGCCGGTCTCTGTGGGCGTGACCCGGTAGACGTGCCAGTCGGCGCTGGACGGGCCCGCCGTGGCGAGGAGGCCGCCGTCGAGGGTGGGGGTGTAGCTGCCGCTGGAGTTGTCGATGACCGTGGTCCGCGTGCCGTCGGCGAGGGAGATGCCCACCAGCCGGTAGGTGTCGGGGCTGAAGACCACGGACGGGTTGGCGAGCATCAGCTGGTCGCCGACGACGCCCTGGATCTTGTAGTCGCCGTAGGTGGGGACGGGTACGGGGTCGGTGCCCGGTGCCGCGTCCACCCGGGCCACCTTGTTCCCGGCGACGAGCCAGCGGTCGTTGAACCTGACCGGTCCCGTGGTGGTGACGCCGGTGACGTACGAGCGGAAGGTGCCGTCGGCGAGATCGAGCAGCCCGAGCGAGTCGACGCCGTCGAGGGTGTAGCCGACGGCGAGTCTGCGCACCGAGCCGCCCGTGCGGAACAGGCCGTCCGGCGTCGCTCCGGACGGCAGGCCGGTGACCGGGAGGTCGGTGGTCGTGCCGTCGCCGGCCGTGCGCAGGACGTGCAGGGCGCCGTCCGCGTCCTGGGTGAGCACGCTCCAGCCGACGGCGGTCTTGTAGGTCTGCCCCTGGGGCACGGTGAGCGTGACACTCACCCCGGTGGACTGGTGCTTCTGGGTGACGGTGCCGACGCCCCCGGTGGTGATCACGTCGGTGCCGGTGGCCAGGTCGTCCGGGCCGGCGTGCGCGGGCGGCGTGTAGCCCGGGTAGTCCGCCCAGTGCGCCGTCGGTGATCCGGTGTCGGGCAGCGTGTAGCGGAAACCGGAGGCTCCCGCCCAGCCGAAGAGCACCTCGGGAGGCGTGACCTGGTTCAGCTGGACCGTGGCGACCGGGGTGTCGGCGGCCGGCGCGGCCTGCGCGGGCACGGTCTGCACCGCGCAGGTCAGAGCCACGGCTCCGCTGAGAGCCAGCCCGACAAGTCTTCGTGAACGGGTCACGTTCGCCTCCCCTGGAACATGGTGAGCAGGCGCGTCACACGCCTGCTCGAACATCCAAACGGGTTTCGGGGAGCGGGAGTTGACAGGAACGGTGAACTCCCGGAGACCACTGGGTGTACAGCGGCGGGGCGGCGTCCGAACCGGACGCCGCCCCGCTGTCACCGTGCCGTGGGTCCGCCGCGGTGGCCGCGGCGGGCTGCTACCGCGCCGCGAGCTTCGCCAGCGCCGCGTCGACGCGCGCCAGCGTCGTGTCCTTGCCCAGGATCTGCAGGGACTCGAAGAGCGGCAGGCCGATCGTGCGGCCGGTGACGGCGACACGGACGGGGGCCTGGGCCTTGCCGAGCTTGAGGCCGTGCTCCTCACCGGCGGCCAGGACGGCCTCCTTGAGGGACTCGGCGGAGGACCAGTCGGCCGTGTCCAGCTTCTCGCGGGCCGTACGCAGGAGCGCGTCCGAGCCCTCCTTCATCGCCTTCGTCCAGGAGGCCTCGTCGTGGGCCGGCTCCGGCAGGAACAGGAAGTCGACGTTGTCCGTGATCTCGGAGAGGACCTTCAGCCGGGACTGCGCGTGCGGGGCCATCGCCTGCCACTTCGCCTCGTCGAAGTCCTCCGGCGCCCACGGGGCGAAGGGGGCCTTCAGCCAGGGGGCGCAGCGCTCCGTGAAGTCCTTCACGTCGAGCAGCCGGATGTGGTCGGCGTTGATCGCCTCGGCCTTCTTGAGGTCGAAGCGGGCCGGGTTCGGGTTCACGTCCGTGACGTCGAAGGCGGCGACCATCTCGTCGATGCCGAAGATGTCGCGGTCCGCCGAGAGCGACCAGCCGAGCAGGGAGAGGTAGTTCAGCAGCCCCTCGGGGAGGAACCCGCGCTCCCTGTAGAGGTTGAGCGAGGACTCCGGGTCGCGCTTGGAGAGCTTCTTGTTGCCCTCGCCCATGACGTACGGGAGGTGGCCGAAGGCCGGGGTCTCCTTGGCGATGCCCAGCTCGGTCAGCGCCTTGTAGAGGGCGATCTGCCGGGGGGTGGAGGAGAGCAGGTCCTCGCCGCGCAGGACGTGGGTGATCTCCATCAGGGCGTCGTCGACCGGGTTGACCAGCGTGTACAGGGGCGCGCCGTTGGCTCGTACGATGCCGAAGTCCGGCACGTTCTCCGGGAGGTATGTGATCTCGCCGCGGACCAGGTCCGTGAAGGTGATCGTCTCGTCGGGCATCCGGAAGCGGACGATCGGCGTGCGGCCCTCCGCCTCGTACGCGGCCTTCCGCTCGGCGGAGAGGTCGCGGCAGTGGCCGTCGTAGCCGGAGGGCTTGCCGGCGGCGCGGGCGGCGTCGCGGCGGGCGTCCAGCTCCTCGGTGGAGCAGTAGCAGGGGTACGCGTGGCCGGCGTCCAGCAGCTTCTGGGCGACGTCCTTGTAGAGGTCCATCCGCTGCGACTGGCGGTAGGGCGCGTGCGGGCCGCCGACCTCGGGGCCCTCGTCCCAGTCGAAGCCCAGCCAGCGCATCGCGTCGAGCAGCTGGCCGTACGACTCCTCGGAGTCGCGGGCCGCGTCGGTGTCCTCGATGCGGAAGACCAGGGTGCCTTCGTTGTGCCGGGCGAACGCCCAGTTGAACAGGGCCGTACGGACCAGGCCCACATGGGGGTTGCCGGTCGGGGACGGACAGAAACGTACGCGGACGGACGCGTTAGCCACGCTTGATCACCTTGTTGGTGAGAGTGCCGATGCCTTCGATGGTGACGGCGACCTCGTCGCCGACGTTCAGGGGGCCTACCCCAGCGGGGGTGCCGGTGAGGATCACGTCGCCGGGGAGCAGCGTCATGGCCTCGGTGATGTTGACGATCAGGTCCTCGACGGAGTGGGTCATCTCGCTGGTGCGGCCGAGCTGGCGCTGCTGCCCGTTGACCGTGCACTGGATGGTGATGCCCTCGGAGACCGCGGCGAGGTCCAGGTCCGTCTCCACCCAGGGGCCGAGCGGGCAGGAGCTGTCGAAGCCCTTGGCCCGCGCCCACTGCTTCTCACGCTTCTGGACGTCGCGCGCGGTGACGTCGTTGGCGCAGGTGTAGCCGAGGATGACGTCCTTCACCCGCTCGCGGGGGACCTCGCGGCACATCCGGCCGATCACCACGGCGAGTTCGGCCTCGTGGTGCAGCTCGTTAGAGAAGGAGGGGTACTGGATGTCGTCGCCGGGGCCGATCACCGAGGTCGACGGCTTGAAGAAGGCGAACGGGGCGTCGGGCACCTCGTTGCCCAGCTCCTTCGCGTGCTCCGCGTAGTTGCGGCCGAAGGCCACGACCTTGTTCGGGAGCACCGGCGGCAGGAGCCGGACCTTGCCGAGGGGGACCTTCGTGCCGGAGAGCTCGAAGTCCGCGAACGGGATGCCCTTGATGATGTCGAGGACGAGTTCGTCCGGCTTGTCGCCCTCGACCGCGCCGAACGCGACGTTGCCGTCGATGGAGAACCTGGCGATGCGCACGGGATCCTTGCGCCCCTCACTGAGCTGGCTGGAGTCTGACGCTCCAGGCTAACGCGGAGAGGGGTCGGCGCCCCGCGCATATCCGTCGGCGCGGTGAGCGGGCGGCGGCCGGCGCGCGTACTAGTCGGCGACGGAGGCCGCGACCGGGGCTTCCATGAGGATGGTGCGCCGCGGGTTGGCGGTCTGGGTGGGGAGGTCGACCGAGTGCTCCGGCTGCTCCTGCGCCTGCATCGCGTCGGCGTCCTCGAGGTGCGCCAGCGTGGTGCGTCGCGGGTTGGCTATGTTGCGGAACATCATCGTCGTCTTCACTGTTGTCTTCGACCTCGTCAGAGCGGGCGCCGGGTGGGCTCAAGAGCCCCCGCGTCGGCGCAGGTTGTCGGATTTGCCATCCCTGTAAAGCGCCAGGCTAAACATGCGATTCCCGGTGGAAGCCGTGAAGACCTCATGATCGGCGTGTGAGTTTGCTCACTAGGGGGCTGGCAAACCGGTCAATTCAGGCCGCCAACCCTCCCCGGCGAAACGGACATTGCTCCACTGAACCCATCATTCCGCTCCTGATCATGGCGACTGGGACACCCCGTGCACCCCGCTGGATCGTAGGGATAAGACCGGAATGTACGAGATCACTTTCTACGTGTCGTGACCTTGCCCTCACAAGCTGTCACGGTGGTCACAGCCTGGTACACGGGCCTTGTTGGAGATCCTGCACTGTGCTGGAATTCCACGAACCGCCGCGGGATCGAACCGGCGCGCAGGAGGCGCGACTCAGCGCCGAGTGGCGGCGGGGAGGGGGAGCAGCGCCGGTCACTCACGACCACACCAGGGGGCGCGTCTGCGCCCCTGAACGACGCCGACACCGTCCCGCCGTTTGCGCGGAGGGGCGCCTGGTCCAGAGGTTGCGACGCTAGTGCAGGGACGTTTCAAGAGGGATGGCAGCGCTTCGGCGGAGCCGGAGCCGCACGGCGGGACCGACCGCGGTTCCTCGCCCCAGCACGCCCAGAACCCGGGACAATCAGAGCTCGGCGGTGGTGAGCGCTCCGCGCGCTCCGGCGCTACGGCTCCCGACACGCCGCCCGTGAAGCCGAAGGCCCCTCCGGGTCCCGGCCCCCGCGTGGCCCTGCGCAACTGGCGCATCTCCACGCGACTGGTGTCGCTGCTCGCGCTCCCCGTGGTCGCCGCGACCACGCTGGGCGCGCTGCGCATCAACCAGTCCATGGACGACATCCAGCAGCTCGACAACATGAAGCTGCTGACCGACATGACCAAGCAGGCGACCGAGCTCGCCGTGGCGCTCCAGCAGGAGCGAGACGGGTCGGCGGGTCCGCTGTCGCAGGGCATCAAGCCCGACAAGTACGAGGTCACGTCGGTCCGCGACGCGACGGACCGCGCCAAGACGCACTTCCTCGCCGGCACCCAGGAGATCGACGACGCCAGTGCGAGCGGACAGCTCTCCGGTGTCCGTGACAGCCTCGTCGCCATCGCGGGCGAGCTGAACAAGCTCGGCACCATCCGCAACGCGGCCTACAGCGACCCGCAGAACGCCTCGCAGACGGTCGACGGGTATCACCGCCTCATCACCGAGCTGATCAACCTCTCGCAGGACATGGCGGAGGCGACCAGCAACCCGGAGATGATCCAGCGCACCCGCGCCCTGTCGGCCTTCTCCTCGGCCAAGGAGTACGCCTCCATCCAGCGCGCGATCATCGCCGCCGCGCTGCCGGCGAAGCCCGACCGCTTCGGCAAGCTCTCCGAGAACGACCGGCTGTACGCGACCTCGGCCCAGGACAGCGAGGCCTCCGAGCGCACCAGCTTCGCGAGCATCTACGGCGCCGGCGCCGAGAAGCTCACCGAGACGATCGACCAGGGCAACCCGACCATCCAGGCGGCCGACCAGTACGCCAAGCGCGTACTGGACTCGGCGGGCGGTCTGAGCACCCAGGACAAGAAGTCCTCCAAGGACTGGTTCGACGCCGACACCACCAAGATCGACACGATGTCGAAGATCGAGATCACGCTGCTCGGCGAGATGACGCAGAAGTCCCGTGAGCTGAAGAACGCCTCCCAGCAGGAAGCGATCATCTCCGGTGCGCTGATCCTCCTCGTCCTCGGCGTCTCCCTCGTCGGCGCCTTCGTCGTGGCCCGGTCCATGATCCGCTCGCTGCGCCGGCTGCAGGACACCGCGACCAGGGTCGCCCAGGACCGTCTGCCCGAGCTGGTCAAGCAGCTCTCGGAGTCGGACCCGCAGGACGTCGACACCTCCGTCGAGTCGGTCGGTGTGCACTCCCGGGACGAGATCGGCAAGGTGGCCGCGGCCTTCGACGACGTGCACCGCGAGGCCGTCCGCCTCGCCGCCGAGCAGGCCCTCCTGCGAGGCAACGTCAACGCGATGTTCACCAACCTCTCGCGCCGTTCCCAGGGCCTCATCCAGCGTCAGCTCTCGCTCATCTCCGAACTGGAGTCCCGCGAGGCCGACCCGGACCAGCTGTCCTCCCTCTTCAAGCTCGACCACCTCGCGACCCGCATGCGCCGTAACGGTGAGAACCTCCTCGTTCTCGCCGGTGAAGAGCCCGGCCGCCGCTGGACCCGCCCGGTCCCGCTGGTCGACGTGCTCCGCGCCGCGGCCTCCGAGGTGGAGCAGTACGAGCGCATCGAGCTGGCCTCGGTGCCGACGACGCAGGTCGCCGGCCGGGTGGTCAACGACCTCGTGCACCTGCTCGCCGAGCTCCTCGAGAACGCCACCTCGTTCTCCTCCCCGCAGACCAAGGTCAAGGTCACCGGTCACGCGCTGCCCGACGGCCGGGTGCTGATCGAGATCCACGACACCGGTATCGGCCTGTCCCCCGAGGACCTCGCCGCGATCAACGAGCGCCTCGCCGCGCCGCCCACCGTGGATGTCTCCGTCTCCCGGCGCATGGGCCTCTTCGTGGTCGGTCGTCTGTCGCAGCGTCACGGCATCCGTATCCAGCTGCGTCCGTCGGACTCCGGCGGCACCACCGCGCTCGTCATGCTCCCCGTCGATGTCGCCCAGGGCGGCAAGAAGGCTCCGGGCAAGCCGGGCCAGGGCGCTCCCTCCTCCGGCGGCCCGGCCGCCGCGCAGGCCTCGGCCGGTGTGGCCGCGGCCCGCCGCGGAGGCGGCCAGGGCGGTCCGTCCCTCGGAGCGGGCGCGCCCGCCGGCGGCGGCGGTCTCCTCGGCGGTGCGCCGCAGCGCGGCCAGGTCGGCGCCGGACAGGGCCCGCGGGCCGCGCTTCCCGGCAGCGGCCAGGGCGGTCACCCGGGTGCTCCGGGTGGCGCGCGCGGACCCCAGGGTCCGGGCAACCCGCAGCAGGGCAGGCCGGCCCCGGCCGGTGCCGGTGCGAGTGTCTTCGGACAGAACGCGCCGGGTGCCTCGCAGGGCCTGCAGGCCACCGGAGCCGGCACGCCCCAGGGCTTCGGTGACGGACCCGGCAACCGCCAGGGCTTCAACTTCGGTGACAGCGCCCCCGCGGCGACGCCCCCGCAGCAGCAGCCCGCGGGCAACAAGGGCGGCGGCCGTCGCCGGCCGCAGCTGCCGGGACGCGGTGGTCCGCGTGCCGAGCTGCCCGGCGGCAGCGCGCAGCAGTCCCGGCCGAGCTGGAGCGACGAGAACGCCCAGCCGCCCGTGCCGCGCGCCTCGCTGGACTCCCCGCGCGGTCACGAGGAGCCCGACACCACCTCGCGCATGCCGCGCGTCGACGACCGGCAGGGCCCGGCCTCGACCTCGGAGATGCCGCGCATCGACGACCGTCACGGTCCCGCCGCCACCTCCGAGTTCGCCCGCCCCGACTTCGACGGCCCCCGCCCCGGTATGGGCGCGCCGCAGAACAACGGGCAGAACCACGGCCAGAACACCGGCCAGTTCGTGCGCCCGGACGTCTTCGGCACCGCGACCACGAATCCGTCCTCCACGGGCCAGTTCGCGAACCCGGGGTACGGCAACGGCCAGCACCCTTCGTCCACCGGCCAGTTCGCCAACCCGGGCTACGGCAACCCGCAGGACCCCTCGTCCACCGGCCAGTTCGCGCGGCCCGGGTACGGCAACGGTCAGGACCCTTCGTCCACCGGCCAGTTCGCCAACCCGGGTTACGGCAACGGCCAGGATCCCTCGTCCACCGGTCAGTACGAGCGGCCGCAGCAGCGGCCCGCGCGTGCTCAGGAGCCGGAGGCGCTGCCGCCGGCCTCCGGCCCCGGTGACGGACGTACGCCGCTGTACGACACGCTGGAGACCAACTGGTTCCACGGTCAGGCGAACGGCTCCCAGAACGGAGCGCACGACAACGCTCAGAACAACGTTCAGAACGGCGCCCAGAGCGGCGTTCAGAACGGTGCCCACATGAACGGCTCGCAGCCTCCCCAGCAGCAGCCCCAGGCTCCCGTCGCCCCCCAGCGGGCCGCCACTCCTCAGGCCTCCGCCTCCTGGCGGACGTCCCCGAACGACGACCTCGTCCGTCAGGCCGAGCGCGTCCGTCAACCGTCGGCAGGCGGGGTCACCACCTCCGGCCTGCCGCGCCGGGTCCCGCGAGCCAACCTCGTCGCGGGCACGGCACAGCAGCAACAGCACCAAACAGGTCCGCAGGTCTCCCGTGCGCCCGATGACGTACGCGGCCGGCTGACCAATCTCCGTAGGGGCATTCAGCAGGGTCGCCAGGCCGGTACCGGCCAGACCGGCAGCTTCCCCAGCCCCACTCACCAGCAGGAGCGTTAGTTGAGCCCGATGAGCCAGGCCGCACAGAATCTGAACTGGTTGATCACCAACTTCGTGGACAACACCCCTGGGGTGTCCCACACCGTCGTCGTGTCCGCCGACGGGCTCCTTCTGGCGATGTCCGAAGGATTCCCGCGCGATCGCGCCGACCAGCTCGCGGCCGTCGCCTCCGGGCTGACCTCACTGACCGCCGGGGCATCCCGGATCTTCGAGGGCGGCACGGTGGCCCAGACGGTCGTCGAGATGGAGCGCGGTTTTCTCTTCCTCATGTCCGTCTCGGACGGATCGTCCCTGGCGGTCCTCTCCCACCCGGAGTGCGACATCGGCCTTGTCGGCTACGAGATGGCGCTGCTCGTCGACCGGGCGGGCGCCGTACTCACTCCGGACCTGCGCGCCGAACTACAGGGAAGTCTGCTCCACTGACGGCTCCTGGTTCTACCGACTGCACGAAATCACCGTCCGGCCGCCACAATCCCCCCACCGGCCCCAACAGACGGCACGACTGACCGACCTGCTGTCCCGCCCGGAGGATTCATGACCCCGCCCACCGCCTCTCATGATCCGTACGCTGAGCCGTACGGGGACGAGGGCGACCAGCCGCTGGTACGTCCGTACGCGATGACCGGCGGCCGGACCCGGCCGCGGTACCAACTCGCCATCGAGGCGCTGATCAGCACCACGGCCGACCCCACGCAGTTGATGGGGCTGCTCCCGGAGCACCAGCGGATCTGCCACCTGTGCCGTGAGGTCAAGTCGGTGGCCGAGGTGTCGGCCCTCCTGTCCATGCCGCTCGGCGTGGCCAGGATCCTCGTCGCGGACCTCGCGGAGGCCGGACTCGTCGCCATCCACCAGCCTGGCGGCGATGAGAACAACGGCGGCGTGCCGGCCGTGACTTTGCTCGAAAGGGTGCTCAGTGGACTTCGCAAGCTCTGACGGAGGTCGGGCGACCACCTCCGCGAAGATCGTGGTGGCGGGCGGCTTCGGCGTGGGCAAGACCACGTTCGTCGGCGCCGTCTCGGAGATCAACCCGCTGCGCACCGAGGCCGTCATGACGTCCGCGTCCGCGGGCATCGACGACCTCACGCACACCGGAGACAAGACGACCACCACCGTCGCCATGGACTTCGGCCGCATCACCCTGGACCAGGACCTGATCCTGTACCTCTTCGGTACGCCGGGTCAGGACCGCTTCTGGTTCATGTGGGACGACCTGGTCCGCGGAGCCATCGGTGCCGTGGTCCTGGTGGACACCCGCCGCCTCGCCGACTGCTTCCCCGCGGTCGACTACTTCGAGAACTCCGGCCTGCCCTTCGTCATCGCCCTCAACGGCTTCGACGGACACCAGCCCTACAACCCCGAAGAGGTGCGCGAGGCGCTGCAGATCGGCCCGGACGCTCCGATCATCACGACGGACGCCCGGCACCGCGCGGACGCGAAGAGCGCGCTCATCACCCTGGTCGAGCACGCGCTCATGGCACGTCTGCGCTAGCAGCCAAGTCGACAGGTCCATAAGGAAGTTGTCGTAGACGCATTGGAGCCGGCTGTGTCGTTTGACACGGCCGGCCACAGTGTTCATAACGTTTCGACATGGAATTCGATGGGCACCAACACGCATCGCGGTCACCCGGTGCCGCTGCGCTCATAAAAGCCCCGTCTTTTGACGGGGCTCGTTCTTTATGACCGTTTTATCTGGGGGATGCATCACTCGGAACCATCGGTTCCGAGTGTTTGGAAGGGCGCTGCCTGACGTGCTGGAATGCGCTGAACTGCCCAGTAGTCAAGGGCGCTGGAGACACCGCGGCACAACGTAGGTGCCGACGCCGAGAGGTTGTTGGTCGAGTGAGGCGAAGCAAGAACGGTCCCGAGCCGTCGGCACGGGGCAACTTCACCCCGCCGCCGCGCGGAGCGGCGCCCGCACAGGTGCCTGTTCCGGAGCCCGTGCCGGCGCCCGCGCCGAGCGGCGGTCGTCTGTCCCCCCGCAACTGGCGTGTACCCACCAGGCTGAACGCGATCCTGCTCATACCCGTGGTCGTCGGCCTGGTCATGGGCGGCTTCCAGGTGAAGAGTTCGATCAACACCTGGCAACAGGCCCAGGACGCGGAGAAGACGGCCCGTCTGGTACAGGCCGCGCTGGCCTACGGCGACAAGCTCTTCGTCGAGCGTGACGTCACCGCCCAGCCGCTGCTGGAGAACAAGAACGGCAAGGGCGCCGCCGACCCCACGGTCGTCAAGGCCTACAAGGACACGGACCAGGCCGCGGCCGCGTTCGACCGGGCGGCCCAGAACATGCCGAGGACGCCGGGCCTGGAGCGCCGGCTCGCCATCTTCCGCAAGGTGGAGCCCGGTCTCGGCAACCTGCGCAAGGTCGCCTACAAGACCAAGAACGTGGACACCGAAGAGGGCTACCTCCAGATCCAGCACCCGCTGATGGAGTTCGCCAACGAGCTCGGCCTGGGTACCGGAAACATCACCAGCTACGGCCGTACGGTCTACGCGATCTCGCTCTCCAAGGCCGCGCTGTCCCTCGAGCGGTCCATCGGCATGCACCTCCTGGTCAAGCCGGGCCCGGGCCTGAGCGCTCTCACCACCCAGCGCACCGCCCTCTCCTCGTACGCCTACCTGGAGCGCATCGCCGTCGAGGAGTACCTCGGCGGTGGCACCCAGTCCGACGCCGCCAAGCTCGACGCGATCACGAAGCAGATCACGGCCGAGCTCAAGAGCCAGGGCACACAGGCCGCGACGGCCGCTGCGGCCCAGGGCGAGAAGTACGTCCCCCCGCCGGCCGACATGGTCGCGCAGGTCGTCGGCCTGAAGTCGCCGCTCGACTCCGACCGCGCCGAGCTGGCCGCGGGCGGCGTCACCCCGCAGAACTGGTGGGCGGTGAACACCGCCAAGTACAACGGCTACCGGCAGATCGAGTCGGACCTCGCCGACAAGGCGGTGGCCGAGGCCGCCGACATCGCCGACAACGCCAAGACCGACGCCTTCATCACCGGTGGCGCCGTCGTGCTCGCCCTGCTCTTCGCGTTCATCCTGGCCGGCATGGTGGCCCGCCAGATGAGCCGCGCGATGCGCCAGCTGCGCAACGCGGCCTTCAGCGTCGCCGAACAGCGTCTGCCGATGCTGGTCGACCAGCTCTCGCGCACCGATCCCGGCCGCGTCGACACCCGCGTCCAGCCCATCCCGATCACCACCACGGACGAGATCGGCGAGGTCGCCCGCGCCTTCGACCAGGTCCACCGCGAGGCCGTCCGACTCGCCGCCGAGCAGGCTCTCCTGCGAGGCAACATCAACGCGATCTTCACCAACCTGTCGCGCCGCAACCAGTCGCTGATCGAGGGCCAGCTGACCCTGATCACCGACCTGGAGAACAACGAGGCCGACCCGGACCAGCTGGAGAACCTCTTCCGCCTGGACCACCTCGCGACCCGTATGCGCCGCAACGGCGAGAACCTCCTCGTCCTCGCCGGCGAGGAGCCCGGCCGCCGCTGGGACCAGCCGGTGCCTCTCGTGGACGTCCTGCGCGCCGCCTCCTCCGAGGTGGAGCAGTACGAGCGCGTCGAGCTCTCCGGCGTCCCCGAGGCCGAGATCCACGGCCGCGCCGTGACCGACCTCGTGCACCTGCTCGCCGAGCTGCTGGAGAACGCCACCACGTTCTCCTCCCCGCAGACCAAGGTCCGCGTCACCGCGACCCGTCTCCCGGACGGCCGCGTCATGGTCGAGATCCACGACAAGGGCATCGGCCTCACCGCCGAGGACTTCGCGGACATCAACCACAAACTGGCCAACCCGCCGACCGTGGACGCCGCGATCTCCCAGCGCATGGGCCTGTTCGTGGTCGGCCGGCTGTCCGACCGGCACGGCATCCGCGTCCAGCTGCGTCCCTCGGGCGAGCAGGCGGGAACGACCTCGCTGGTCATGCTCCCCGACGCGATCACCCACGGTGGTGGAGGCGAACAGCAGGTGCAGCGCGACGAGTTCACCGTCTCGCAGATCATCCCGGAGCAGCAGAACTTCCAGGCGGAGTCCTTCCAGGTGGAGTCGGCACGCACCGCCGCGGAGCTCGGCTTCGACGACAGCCGCTACACCGAAGTCCCGGATGACATCCGCGAGTTGGATCCGGTCGGCCGCTCCCTGATCCGCGAGGAGCGCCGCGCGGCCCTGGAGGCCCAGACGACGGGTCAGCCGGACGCCCTGGAAGCCGGGCAGTACCCGGAGGACTTCAACGCGCCCCAGCCCGGCTACGACGGCGCTCAGCCGTCCTTCGAGGGCGCACAGCCCCCGTACGGCAACGGACAGAGCGCGTACGAGGAGCAGCCGGCGACGTACGACCAGCAGTCGGCGTACGAGGCACCGCAGCAGCCGACGTACGACGAGACGTACTTCCCGACGAACGGCGGCTACCCGGAACCCGGGTACCCGGAGCGGTCCCGGGAAGAGCCCGTGGAGGCCCGCGGCGCCGCCCCGGAGACCTTCTCCGCGTTCGAGGAGCCGTCCTACCAGGACGACTGGCCGCAACGGGACGCGTACCAGAACGACGTCCGGTCCGGGTACGCTCCGAAGGGGGAATCCGCGCAGGTCGCTGACGCGGGTGAGCAGGACCGCGTAGGCTTCGGCCGTCCGGGCCCCGCCCCCTCGTCCGCTCACCAGATGACCGACGCCGGGCTGCCGCGCCGCGGATCCGCCGCGAGCGGGGCGAACGGTCGGCGCCCTGCCGACTCGGGTGCCCAGGGGATCCAGACACCGCCCGCGGCCGCCGCGAGCAACGGCGAGGGCAACGGCACCGACGACTGGCGTTCGAACAACGACGACCGCTGGCAGCGTGCCGAGCAGCTCAAGAAGCCCAAGGCGGGCGGGGTCACCTCGTCCGGACTGCCGCGTCGGGTCCCCAAGGCCAACCTGGTCGAGGGAACCGCGGAATCGACCCCGCAGGGCGGCCCCCAGGTCTCCCGGGCACCCGAGGACATCCGGGGCAGGCTCAGCAACCTGCGCCGCGGCGTGCAGCAGGGGCGCAATGCCAGTAGTGACACGAACGGTCAGGGCTTCGGTTCTGACAGCACCTACAACCAGGAGCGTTAGTGTGAGCCCGATGAGCCAGGCGGCGCAGAACCTGAACTGGTTGATCACCAACTTCGTGGACAACACCCCCGGGGTGTCCCACACCGTGGTGGTCTCCGCCGACGGACTCCTTCTGGCGATGTCCGAAGGCTTTCCCCGTGACCGCGCCGACCAGCTCGCGGCTGTCGCGTCCGGTCTGACCTCGCTGACCGCGGGCGCGTCCCGCATCTTCGAGGGCGGCAGCGTGAACCAGACAGTTGTGGAGATGGAGCGAGGATTCCTCTTCATCATGTCCGTTTCCGATGGTTCATCGCTCGCGGTCCTTGCACATCCCGAAGCGGACATCGGTCTCATCGGGTACGAGATGGCCCTTCTGGTGGACCGTGCGGGTACGGTCCTGACACCGGATCTACGAGCGGAGCTCCAAGGGAGCCTTCTCAACTAACAGTCAGACCGTGCGTTTTGGCGTCCCGGGGCCGTAAGGTTTCGGGACGCGGTCCCACACTGATGGGTGCCCGGCACAGTCGGAGGAGGAGAAAGTGGCAACACCCCCAGGCGGTTCGTCTTCGGGCAACTGGTCGTACGGCCCCGGACAGGGGCAGGGCCAGGGCGATGGTTCGCAGAACCCGAACCGTTACAACTTCCCCTCCGCGCCAAGCCACCGACGCCAGCAGCCGTACACGCCGCAGGGCCCCGGCCCCTCGCCGTACGACCAGCCCCCGGCGCCGCGCATCCAGCCGGTGCAGCCGCAACGGCGCACACCGGAGGCGGCGCCCGCGGGTTCGTCGAACAACCCTCTGGTGCGCCCGTACGCCATGACGGGCGGCCGCACCAGGCCCCGTTACCAGCTCGCCATCGAGGCGCTGGTGCACACCACCGCACAACCGCACCAGATGCAGGGCCAGTTGCCCGAGCATCAGCGGATCTGCAATCTCTGCCGGGAGATCAAGTCGGTGGCCGAGATCTCGGCCCTGCTGACCATCCCTCTCGGCGTGGCCAGGATTCTCGTCGCCGACTTGGCGGAGGCGGGCCTGGTCGCCATTCATCAGCCGGGCGGCGACGAGAGCGCCGGCGGCCAGCCAGCCGTGACATTGCTCGAAAGGGTGCTCAGTGGACTTCGCAAGCTCTAGCGGAGGGCCTTCCCGCTCCACCACGTCCGCGAAGATCGTGGTGGCGGGCGGCTTCGGCGTGGGCAAGACCACGTTCGTCGGCGCCGTCTCGGAGATCAACCCGCTGCGCACCGAGGCCGTCATGACGTCCGCATCCGCGGGCATCGACGACCTCACGCACACCGGAGACAAGACGACCACCACCGTCGCCATGGACTTCGGCCGCATCACCCTGGACCAGGACCTGATCCTGTACCTCTTCGGCACCCCTGGTCAGGACCGCTTCTGGTTCATGTGGGACGACCTGGTCCGCGGCGCCATCGGCGCGATCGTCCTCGTCGACACCCGCCGCCTCGCCGACTGCTTCCCCGCGGTCGACTACTTCGAGAACAGTGGTCTCCCCTTCGTCATCGCCCTCAACGGCTTCGACGGCAATCAGCCGTACAACCCGGACGAGGTGCGCGAGGCGCTGCAGATCGGCCCGGACGCTCCGATCATCACGACGGACGCCCGGCACCGCGCGGACGCGAAGAGCGCGCTCATCACCCTGGTCGAGCACGCGCTCATGGCCCGCCTGCGGTAGCCGCTCCGCGCGACGGACGCCAACAGAGGGCGGCTTCTCCCCGCGGGGAGAAGCCGCCCTCGGCCGTTCTCCCCGCCCTTCCCGTCCACCGGCGCCTCCGCCCCGCCGGAACTTCCGGCCAGGGTGCTTCCCTCCGGCGGGCGCTCCGCCCCGGCCACGTTTCCTCCCCCGCCCACACTTTCCACCGGCACGGGCACGGCGAAGGGGCCCGCTCCGGATACGGAGCGGGCCCCTCGTCACGTACAAGCGCCGCGGGCTAACCGTGCCAGCTGTGCGGGGCACGGAAGCCGGGCTCGCGCTCCAGACGGCGCCAGCCGGCCTTCGTACGGCCTCGGTGGGTGGGGGTGGTGTCCGGCTGGGCGGCGGCCCGGGCCAGGAGGATGGCCGTGATGGCGGCGACCTCCTCGGGCTCGGCGTGGCCCTTCTCGACGCGGATCTCGGGGTCGTTCATAGGTGTCAGTCTCCGTGAGAGAGGTTTCCGCGGCGCTGCCGCGGAGGAGCCGCAGGGTTACTGCGGGGGGTTGCCGTGCTTGCGGGAGGGCAGGTCCGCGTGCTTCGTGTGCAGCATCGCCAGCGAGCGGATGAGGACCTCGCGGGTCTCGGCGGGGTCAATGACGTCGTCGACCAGACCGCGCTCAGCGGCGTAGTAGGGGTGCATGAGCTCGGCCTTGTACTCCTTGACCATGCGCACACGCATGCCCTCAGGATCGGCGGCGTCGGCGATCTGACGGCGGAAGATGACGTTGGCGGCGCCCTCGGCGCCCATCACGGCGATCTCGTTCGTGGGCCACGCGTACGTGAGGTCCGCGCCGATGGACTGGCTGTCCATCACGATGTAGGCACCGCCGTACGCCTTGCGCAGGATCAGCGAGATCCTCGGCACCGTCGCGTTGCAGTACGCGTACAGGAGCTTCGCGCCGTGCCGGATGATCCCACCGTGCTCCTGGTCCACACCGGGCAGGAACCCCGGAACGTCCAGGAGGGTGATGATCGGAACGTTAAAAGCGTCACACATCTGGACAAAGCGCGCAGCTTTTTCCGAGGCCTCGATGTCCAGGACGCCGGCGAGGGTCTGCGGCTGGTTGGCGACGATGCCCACCACCTGGCCGTCCAGGCGGGCCAGCGCGCAGATGATGTTGCGGGCCCAGCGCTCGTGGACCTCGAGGTAGTCGCCGTCGTCGACGAGTTCCTCGATGACCTTCGTCATGTCGTAGGGCCGGTTGCCGTCGGCCGGCACCAGGTCGAGGAGGACATCGCCGCGCCGGTCCACGGGGTCCTCCGAGGCGACACGCGGGGGGTTCTCGCGGTTGTTCTGCGGGAGCATCGACAGGAGGTAGCGGACCTCCGCGATGCAGGTCTCCTCGTCGTCGTAGGCGAAGTGACAGACCCCGCTGGTCTCGGCGTGCACGTCGGCGCCGCCGAGCCCGTTCTGGCTGATCTCCTCACCGGTGACGGCCTTGACCACGTCCGGGCCGGTGATGAACATCTGCGAGGTCTCACGGACCATGAACACGAAGTCCGTCAGGGCCGGGCTGTAGGCCGCGCCGCCCGCGCACGGGCCGAGCATCACGGAGATCTGCGGGATGACACCGGAGGCCTTGGTGTTGCGCTGGAAGATGCCGCCGTAGCCGGCCAGCGCGGAGACACCCTCCTGGATCCGGGCGCCCGCACCGTCGTTGAGGGAGACCAGCGGCGCACCGGCCGCGATGGCCATGTCCATGATCTTGTGGATCTTCGTGGCGTGGGCCTCGCCGAGCGCGCCGCCGAAGATACGGAAGTCGTGCGCGTAGACGAAGACCGTACGGCCCTCCACCGTGCCCCAGCCGGTGATCACACCGTCCGTGTACGGCTTCTTGGCCTCCAGGCCGAACCCGGTCGCCCGGTGCCGGCGCAGCTGCTCGACCTCCTGGAAGGACCCGGGGTCGAGGAGCAGCTCGATCCGCTCCCGGGCGGTCAGCTTGCCCTTGGCGTGCTGGGCCTCGGTCGCCTTCTCGCTGGGGCCGCGCAGTGCCTCCGCACGAATCGCGTGCAGTTCGGCCACGCGCCCGCGTGCGTCCGTGGGTTCGCCTGAGGGTGCGGCCTCGTCCAAAACGGTCATGTAGCGACCTTACGAAGTCGAACAAGAAAAGCGAGCCGTCGACTCCGTACAGTCTCCAGCCTGTTTTCCTGGTACCCCTGAACAGAACCTCGACCGGATGCAGGCGATCTGACTGCTCAGGGGGCATGCGGCTTGTAGAGGTCACACAAAGCCGTCAGCTGAGAGTCACCTCACATTCATGGGTGAGGCATACCATCCCCAGAGTGACATGGCCCCTCGAACGGCGGCCTGCGCCGCGCACTTCGGCCGCCGCGCCCACCCGGCCGCACCTGCCGCACCGGCCGGGCCCGGACACTCGCCCGGGGACTCCCCTGGGTGCGGCCCCTCCGCGAAAAGGTTAACGGAGCGCCCCCGCGCCGTGGACACGCCCGTGCCCCGGCGACAACCGCCGACAGAGCTCCCACCAGCGGTGATGCGCACCGGTTCGACCGGCCGGGAGTGCGCGACGGGGAGCGCCTCGCCGGAACGCACAGTAACGTCGGCAACACACAGCGGATGATGTTGAAAGTTGAATGGAATAGGTCTACCGTCAGTCCTGTTCACCTCGTTGAATGTTTAACAAAATGATCCTCGCGGTTCCGCTTCCCCGATCCGCGACCCCGTCCCCCCTTAGGAGCACGTCATGGGCATCTTCGGCCGTAAGACCACCGACACCCCCACCGCCGGCGCGGCAGCCGCCGCCGTGAACCCCGACCTCGCGGCGCTCACCGGCGAGTACACGATCGACCCGGCGCACTCGACGATCGGCTTCGTCGCCCGTCACGCCATGGTCACGAACGTCAAGGGCTCCTTCCAGGACTTCGAGGGCGCGCTGCACCTGGACGGCGCCGACCCGTCCCGGTCCACCGCCACGATCGACGTCAAGATGGACAGCATCGAGACGGGCTCCGCGGACCGCGACACCCACCTCAAGAGCTCGGACTTCTTCAAGACCGACGAGTTCCCGGCGATGACCTTCCGCTCCACCAAGGCGGAGGCCCTGGGCGGAGACGACTACCGGATCACCGGTGAGCTGTCGATCCTCGGCACCACGAAGCCGCTCACCATCGACCTGGAGTTCAACGGCTCGGCGAAGGACCCGTTCGGCAACGAGCGCGTCGGCTTCGAGGGCAAGGCCGAGATCCTGCGCTCCGAGTGGGGCCTCACCTGGAACGCGGCCCTGGAGACCGGTGGCGTCCTCGTCTCCGACAAGATCAAGCTGAACTTCGACATTTCGGCGATCAAGAACGTCTGACCCGCCCTCACGGCACCCTGAGCGCGCCCGTCCTCTACTCCCCCCGTACCGGGAGGGCGGGCGCTCCGGCGTGTCCGCGTACAGGTCACCCCCTGCACCGGTGCAGGCCCGTGACGGGCGTCCGCCGAGGGCGGGCGATATCCCGGTGCGGTGGCCGTCGTCCGGCGGCTAGCCTCCGGGCATGACCTGGTTGCCTGCCGACTTCGCGCACCCCCTCCGTGTCGAACTGTCCGGGGGGCATCACCTCAGGCCCATCACGGGTGCCGACGCGGCCATGGACTATCCCGTGGTCATGGGCTCGCGCGAGCGGCTCTGGTCCCTCTTCGGGGAGGCCTGGGGCTGGCCCGCCGAGACCATGACGTACGAGGCGAACCAGAGGGATCTGGAGCGGCACGAGGCCGAGATCGCCGCCCATGAGTCGTTCAACTACGTTCTGCTCGACGGGACCGGGACCGTCGAGTCCGGGTGTGTCTACATCGACCCGCCGGAGAAGGCCGGGGCCGACGCCGAGATCTCCTGGTGGGTGACGGACGACAGGGCCGGCACCGGACTGGAGCGTGAGCTTGCCTCGCTGGTGCCCCGGTGGATCGCCGAGGACTGGCCCTTCGAACGGCCTCGGTTCATCGGCCGTGATCTGTCGTGGCGGGAGTGGCTCGCCCTGCCCGACGCGGACGCCGACGCCGACGCCTGAGAAGCATGGCCGGGCCCGATGTCAGGCCGCGGCCACTCCGGACGCCGAGCGGGACCGAGTGCGAGGTACCGCGTCCGGCGGCGGCCCTGCCGGACCTCCTCGCCCGTGCCCACGCCGGGCCTCGCGACGCCGGGCCTCGCGACGCCGGGCCTCGCGACGCCGGGCCTCGCGACGCCGTGGCTCGGGGCGCCGTCGCTCAGAAGCCGCCGCCGAAATCTCCTCCGCCGCCGAAGTCGCCGCCCCCGCCGTCCCCTCCGCCCCCGCCGTCCCCGAATCCGCCGCCGAAGTCGCCGGGGTCGAAGGAGGCACCCGAGACGTCGCCGCCGTCGTAGCCGCCGAAGTCCCCGTAACCGGTGCCGTAGTCGGCCGCGTAGGAGGGGGTGGCCATCGCGCCGCCGAGCAGGGTGCCGACGAGGAGGCCGGGGAGGATGCCGCCGCCGAAGTAGCCGCCCGCCCAGGGGCCGTAGGCCGGTCCCGCGTCCCAGTAGGGGCGGCGGCCGTACTCGGTGTCGACCTCGCGGACCGCCGGGTCGTCGCCGTCGGCCAGCCGGGCCCGGTCCGCCGCGCAGACGGGGACCTCGCGGGCCGCGCCGCCGGCCGGCGTCCAGGTCGCGTCCGCGACCGAGGGACCGTGCCGCGGGTCGAAGAAGCAGGGTGCGCGGCGCTCCGGCAGCGGGCGGCCCTCCCGGCGGGCGGCCAGCAGCGCGAGGGAGAAGCGGCCGTCCTCCAGCGCCTCGGTGACGGCGCGTACGTCCTCCGGGCGGCGGGCGGCCGTCATCGACGACTTCGCCTGTTCGTACGCGTCGAGCGCGCGTTCGTAGTCGGCGCGCATCGCGTCGTCCGCGCCGACCTCCGCGGGGTGGAAGTCCAGCCGGTCGAGTTCCTCGCCGAAGGCGGTGATGTCCTCGTCCACCACGACGCGGAGCTTGTCCAGCGCGGCCCGCTGCTCCTGCGACCTGCGGCGCCGGTTGCGGCGTACGAGTGTGTACGCGCCCGCGCCGCCGGCCACGACCACGGCGCCGACGGCGATCAGCGCGGTCGTGGAGACGCCGCCGTCCCCGCCGCCCGCGTGGGACCCCCAACTGCTCGGGGCCGAGCCCTTGACGCTGTTGAGCGCGCGGTCCGTGAAGTCGTTCAGCTGGGTCTTGGCGGGTTCGCCCTGGACGCTGGTGACGAGGTTCTGCACGCCGGTGCGGGCCAGCACGGCGGAGTCCGCGCGGGCGTCGAAGCGGGTGCCGAGCCTGATGGCGTACAGGCCGGTGACGCCGGTGTCCGTGCGGAGGTTCTGGAAGAGGTTCTGGGTGGGGAAGCCGTCGGGGAGAACCGCCACGAAGACGGGCTTGTCCGCCTTCTTGATCTTCGCGGCGAGGGCGCGGGCGTCCGCCGCGGACAACTGGGCGGAGGCCGCGGGGTCGACGTAGACCGGGCTCCTGCGAAGGGCCGCCGCCACCGTGCCGACGTCGGTGGCGGTGGCGGTGGCCGCGTGCGCGGGGTACGCGCCGGGAGAGAGGGCCGCGAGAGCGGCGAGGAGCAGCGCGATCAGCAGTCCGGGGAGCCCCCGGATCAGTGCGGCCTTCATATCTCCGAAGCTACCCGAAACCTGCGCGAACGTGCGCTGAACGGAGCATCGGGTGCGGGTGGGACAGAGGTGGCCAGGGGTAACCCCAGCCCCACCCGCCCCACCCGCTCCCACCCGCACCGTGCTCGCGGGCTACGAGGTGGACGTCACGCGGCGCGGTACGCCTCCGTCAGCTTGCTCACCGCCTCGGCGTAGTGGCCCGTCAGGAGGAGGTGATCGGCGTCGGCGAAGGGTTTGCTGGTGGCCGGCGTGAGGGCCGAGGACAGTTTCTGCTGGACCAGCAGGCGGGCCTTGGAGACGACGGCGCGGCCCAGCGCGTCGGCGCCCGCCCGGTCCGCGCCAGCGGCCACCAGGGCGAGGGCCCTGAGGGTCGCGGAACCGCCCTCGGGGACCTTGCTGAGCGTGGTCAGCCCCCAGCCGTAGGGGAACTGGGGATCGTAGGCCGTGTCACCGACGTTGATCGGCAGCTGGGCCTCCGACTTCGGCCAGGTGACGGGGAGCTGTCCGGTGAAGGGCCGCCTGCCGTAGAGGACGTCCGCGACACCGTCGCCCTCGGTGCCGGGCAGCCAGGAGGCGACGAGCGCGTCGATGTCACCGAGGCGGTCGCCGATGAGCTGCGGGCGGCCGGAGACGATCAGGACCGCGCACTTCATGGCGGCGCACACCTTGTCCACGGCGGCCTTGTCGGCGGCCGTCAGCTCCAGGTCGTTGCCGTTGCCGACATCGCCGACGCCCTCGGCGTACGGGGTCTCGCCGACGACGACCACCCCCACGTCGTAACCGCCGGTGGGCGCGGAGGCATCCTTCGAGTAGGTGACGTCACCGCCCGCGCGCTTCATCCCCTCCAGGATCGTGGTGCCGTCCGTGTTCTTTCCGGAGGAGCCCTGCCAGGTGATGGTCCAGCCGCCGGTCTGGTTGCCGAGGTCGTCGGCGTTCGAACCGGCGACGTAGACCTTCTGGGACTTCTTCAGGGGCAGCACGCCCGCCGAGTTCTTCAGCAGGACCTGCGACTCGGCCGCCGCCTCGCGGGCCACCGCCCGGTGCGCGGGCGAGCCGATCCGCGACGCGCCGCTCGTGTCGGCGTACGGCTTCTCGAAGAGGCCGAGCTTGAACTTCTGCGTCAGGATCCGCGACACGGCGTCGTCGATCCGCTGCGCGGTGACGCGGCCGGCGTTCGTCTCGTCGATGAGCGTCGTACGGAAGTCCTTGTAGGAGTACGGCACCATCATCATGTCGACGCCCGCGTTGACCGAGGTGCGGACGTGGGAGGCGTAGTCGCCGGGGAGCTGGTCGATGGCGTTCCAGTCACTGATCACGAAGCCGTCGAAGCCCATCCGGCCCTTGAGCACGCCGTTGATCATGTCCGCGCGGGCGTGCATCTTCACCGGGCCCTGACCGTCGCCCAGGATGTCGAGCGAGGAGTACGAGGGCATGACCGTGCCGATGCCGCGGTCGACGGCCGTCTGGTACGGGGCCAGGTGCACGGCCTCCAGCTGCTGCCGGGTGACCTTCGTGACGCCCTGGTCGATGGTGTAGGAGCCGGTCGTGGAGGAGCCGTACTCCGTGCCGCCGTCGCCCACGAAGTGCTTCGCGGTCGCCAGCACCTTGTCGTCGTCCTTCAGGTCGCTGCCGTCGCGGGCGCCCTGGAGGCCCTGGATGACCGTCTCCATGGACTTCACGAGGGCCGGGTCCTCACCGAAGGACTCGTACGAGCGGCCCCACCGTTCGTCGCGGGTCACGCACAGGCAGGGGGCGAAGTCCCACGGGATGCCGGTGGCGCGGACCTCGGCGGCCGTCACCGAGCCCGCCTTCTCCGCCAGACCCGGGTCGCGGGTCGCGCCGATGCCGATGTTGTGCGGCATGATCGTCGCGCCGGCGAGGTTGTTGTGGCCGTGCACCGCGTCCACGCCGTAGATCAGCGGGATCTGGAACCGGGTGGCCTGCGTCCGGAGCTGGTAGCCGTCGATCATCTTCGCCCAGGCCGCGGGGGTGTTCGGCGTCGGCGTGGAGCCGCCGCCGGAGAGCAGCGAGCCGAGGTCGTACGAGGCGATGTCGCCGCCCGCTCCGATCGCGCCGCGCTCGGCCTGGGTCATCTGTCCGGCCTTCTCCTCCAGGGACATCCGGGAGACGAGGTCGGCGACCCGCTTGCGCACGGACAGCTTCGGGTCCAGGTACGGCAGCCCGTGGGCGTCGATGACCACCTGCGGGGTCTCGGCGGGGGCCTTCGCGCCGGTGACCGTCAGCTTGAGGGGGATCGTCTCGGCGGCCTCGGCCGACCGGTCCTTCAGGGTGGACACCCGGATCGTGCGGGAGGCCCCGGAGGCGGTGCCCGCCGGGAAGGTGATCTCACCCTTGACCGGTGTGTAGTCCTTGCCGGACTCGGCGGTGCCGCCCGCGCTCTCGTAGGCGACCGTCACGGGTTCGTCGAGCGGGGCGGACCCGGTGGTGGCGACGGAGAGCTTCACCGTCGCCGAGCCGCCCTCCTTCACCGGGTAGACGGCCGAGTCGGCGTTCACGGAGGCCCGCAGGGACTGGTCCGCCTTGCCGTACAGCTCGACGTCGTCCATGGCGAAGTGGCCCTTGACGCCGACCGGGAGCGTGACGGCGTACCCCCACATCTGGGTGAGGCCGAGAACCTGGTCGATTCCGCCGACGGGCTGGTAGTCCGTGCGATAGGTGAAGTTGCCGAAGGGGATCTCGATCTGTTTCCAGCCGGTGAAGTCGTCCGTGAAGGAGGTCGTCCACAGCTCGGAGGCCTCGCCGTGGGCGCCGCCGTCCTTGATCTCGAAGTTGACCTTCTTCGCGTTGTTCTGGCCGTCCCACCAGAAGCGGATGCCCCGGTGGGCGGACCAGTCGTGGGCCGGCTGGCCGGCGGCGAAGTCGTGGGTGAAGCCGCCATAGCCGCTGATGTCGTAGTCGCCGCCGAGGACCTTGTCGCCCTCGGGAGCGTCCGGCCGTGCGGTCAGGGCGAGTGCGGGCGGGTCGTCGGCGTCGCCACCCCAGGTGAAGATGCCGTCGGCGGGCTGGCTCGCGAAGGGCACTTCCCCCTCGAAGCGGTCGACCGGGACGGGGGCTGGGTCGTCGGCCGCGGCGACCGTGCCGGCCGCGGCCAGCGGAAGCAGCCCGACGAGCAGGGCGGCTGAGGCGAGCAGGGCGGTTCTTCGCATGGACCTTCCCTCGGCTCTCGTAGTTCACTTACGGCTTAGATCACGGCGTGAGTTAACTGATGCCACGGGGGACCGTCAAGGCTTCACGTCAGAACCGGTACAGACTCAACCCCCGGCCGGATCAGGGGTGTTGTTCCTTCAAAGTGTGAACGCGCACCCCCTTGACGCGCCCCGCGAGCCGTCATTTACTCACGCCTCGCACGCCTCCCCACCCCCACCTCCAGAAGGGCGGCGCCCCATGAGGGGATCCACTCGAGCGGTCCGGCTGCTTCTCGCCGGTCTGCTCACCACGGCCGGGTTCACGGCGGCCGCGCCCGCGCACGCCGCGGGCGAACAGGTCACCGCCTGGCTGACCACGACCGATGACGACGGCGGCCGTCATGTCGTACGCGGGCTCCAGGCCCAGGCGCCGTTCGCCTTCCAGTCCGGCAGCGGCGGAAGCGGCGAGAACATCACCGTCGACGAGAACACCCGGTACCAGACCTTCACCGGCGGCGGTGCCTCCTTCACCGACACCGCCGCCTGGCTGATGAACAGCAGTGGCGCGCTCTCGCAGTCGACGCGGGACGCCACGATGCGCAAGCTGTTCTCACCGACGGACGGCATCGGGCTGTCCTTCCTGCGCAATCCGATGGGCGCGTCGGACCTCGCGCGGTTCGGCTACACCTACGACGACGTGCCGGCCGGGCAGAGCGACCCGAACCTGGCGCAGTTCTCGATCGCGCACGACCTGGCGGACGTGGTGCCGCTGACGAAGCAGGCGCTCCAGCTGAACCCGTCGCTGACGGTGATGGCCTCGCCGTGGACGGCTCCGGCCTGGATGAAGGACAGCGGGCAGCTCAACGGCGGCTGGCTGAAGTCCGAGGACTACGGGGCGTACGCCTCGTACTTCGTGAAGTATCTCCAGGCCTACCGGGACCAGGGCGTGCCGGTCTCGTACGTCACCGCGCAGAACGAGCCGACCTGCTGCTCGGGGTACCCCTCGATGAGCTGGAACGGCTCCGGGCTCGCCTACTTCACCAAGAGCGAGCTGCTGCCGAAGCTGCAGGCGGCGGGCCTGTCCACGAAGGTCCTCGCCCACGACTGGAACTGGGACGTGTACGACTCGTACGCCGCCCCGACCGTCGACGACGCGGCGGTGCGCTCCCACCCGAACTTCGGCGGGATCGCCTGGCACGGGTACGGCGGGGACATCAACAAGCAGACGAGTGTGCACAACCAGTACCCGGGGCTGGACGCCTTCGGGACCGAGCACTCGGGCGGCACCTGGATCGCCAACCAGCAGCGCGAGGACATGCTCAACATCGTCGACTACACGCGCAACTGGGCGAAGTCGGTGACGAAGTGGTCGCTGGCCGTGGACCAGAACCGGGGGCCGCACAACGGCGGCTGCGGGACGTGCAGCGGGCTGATCACCGTGCACAACGGCGACGGGGCGAGCGGGAGCGTCGACTACACGGTCGAGTACTACACGATGGGCCACCTGACGAAGTTCGTCCGGCCCGGTGCCCAGCGGATCGCGTCGACGGCGTCCACGTCGGTGCCGAACGTGGCGTGGCGCAACCCGGACGGGTCGAAGGCGCTGATCGCGTACAACGACGCGTCCGCCGCGAAGACGATCACTGTCAACTGGGGCTCGCAGCACGCCACCTACTCGTTGCCGGGCAAGACCTCGGCCACCTTCACCTGGTCCGGCACGCAGTCGGGCGGGGGCGGCGGCCAGTCGGGCTCCTTCGTCGGGCTCGCGGGCAAGTGCCTGGACGTGGCGGGCGGTTCGAGCGCCAACGGCGCCGCGGTGCAGCTCTACGACTGCAACGGCAGCGCGGCCCAGAAGTGGGCGGTGCAGGCGGACGGCTCGGTGCAGACGCTCGGCAAGTGCCTGGACGTGACCTCGGCCTCGACCGCGAACGGCGCCAAGGTCCAGCTGTACGACTGCAACGGGAGCGGCGCCCAGCGGTGGTCGTACAACGCCTCGACGGGTGACGTGGTCAACACCGCGGCGAACAAGTGCCTCGACGTGACCGACAACTCCTCGGCGAACGGGGCACGGGCGCAGATCTGGACGTGCACGGGAGCGGCCAACCAGAAGTGGCACCTGCAGTAGGCCACGGAGGTCCGGCGCGGGTCCCCGGCGAGGTCTTCACACCTCGCCGGGGCCCGTGCCCGGCTGCTCGCGCTACGCGGCCGGTTCCACACCCGCCCGCAGCAGACCGTAGGTGCACGCGTCCTCCAGTGCCTGCCAGGACGCGGCGATGACGTTCTCCCCGACGCCGACCGTGGACCACTCGCCCGCGCCGTCGGAGGTGGAGATGAGCACACGGGTCGTGGAGGACGTGCCGTGCTTGCCCTCCAGGATGCGCACCTTGTAGTCGACGAGTTCCAGCGTGGCGAGCTGGGGGTAGATCTTCTCGAGCGCGACCCGCAGCGCGCGGTCGAGGGCGTTGACGGGACCGTTGCCCTCGGCGGTGGCGACGATGCGCTCGCCCTTGGCGAAGAGCTTGACCGTGGCCTCGTTGGCGTGGGTGCCGTCGGGGCGGTCCTCGACGATGGCCCGCCAGGACTCGACCTCGAAGTACGTGCGGGCCCTGCCCTCGGCCTCCGCGCGCAGCAGGAGCTCGAAGGACGCGTCGGCCGCCTCGTACGTATAGCCCCTGAGCTCGCGTTCCTTGACCCGCTCGACGACCCGGCCCACCAGTTCGCGGTCGCCACCGAGGTCGATGCCGAGTTCCTTGCCCTTGAGTTCGATCGACGCGCGGCCCGCCATGTCGGAGACCAGCATCCGCATGGTGTTGCCGACCTGCTCGGGGTCGATGTGCTGGTAGAGGTCCGGGTCGACCTTGATCGCCGAAGCGTGCAGACCGGCCTTGTGCGCGAACGCGGAAACACCCACATAGGGCTGGTGCGTCGAAGGCGTCAGGTTGACCACCTCCGCGATCGCGTGCGAGATCCTCGTCATCTCCCGCAGCGCGCCCTCGGGCAGCACCCGCTTGCCGTACTTCAGCTCCAGGGCCGCCACCACCGGGAACAGGTTCGAGTTGCCGACCCGCTCGCCGTAGCCGTTCGCCGTGCACTGCACGTGCGTCGCGCCCGCGTCGACGGCGGCCAGCGTGTTGGCCACCGCGCAGCCCGTGTCGTCCTGGGCGTGCATGCCGAGCCGGGCCCCGGTGTCGGCGAGGACGGTGGCGACGACCGCCTGGACCTGGGCCGGGAGCATGCCGCCGTTGGTGTCGCAGAGCACGACCACGTCGGCGCCCGCCTCGGAGGCGGCCCGGACGACCGCCTTCGCGTACGCGGGGTTCGCGCGGTAGCCGTCGAAGAAGTGCTCGCAGTCGACGAAGACGCGCCGGCCCTGCGAGCACAGGTAGGAGACGGTGTCGCGGACCATCTCCAGGTTCTCGTCCAGGGTCGTGCGCAGCGCGAGCTCGACATGGCGGTCGTGGGACTTGGCCACCAGCGTGATCACCGGGGCACCGGAGTCCAGCAGCGCCTTGACCTGCTGGTCCTCGCTCGCCTTCGCTCCCGCCCGGCGGGTGGCGCCGAAGGCCACGAGCTGGGCGTGCTTGAAGTCGATCTCCTGCCGGGCGCGGGCGAAGAACTCGGTGTCCCGCGGGTTGGCGCCGGGCCAGCCGCCCTCGATGAAGCCCACCCCGAAGTCGTCCAGGTGCCGTGCGATGGCCAGCTTGTCCGCCACGGTGAGGTTGATGCCCTCACGCTGCGCGCCGTCGCGCAGGGTCGTGTCGAAGACGTGGAACGAATCGTCGAGCTCGCTGGTTTCGGTCATGGTGTCTGGCTCCTGTGTTGGATCTCGGTCTGTACCGGAATGACCGGCTCCACCGTCCCCCAATGATCCCTCGCGCTCCCTTCCCGGCTTGTGGTGGGCCAGGAAAACGAAAAACCTCTCGCGGGTGCGAGAGGTCTGCGCGCGGGTCGAGGACGACGGTGCCCGCCCGTACGTGGTGGTACGTGGCGGTCACTGCGGACCGGCGCGCCTGCTGCCCATAATCATGGCGAACGAGAGCACGGGGGCAGTCTGGCACAGCGCCGCCCACGGGCCCAGATCGTCTCAGGATGCGAGCGGTTCGTCCGTTTCCGAGGGCGGCTTCCGGCCATGGCCGTCCCGGGCCGCACGGGTCCGCACCCGTCCGCGACCGGGCGGCGCCCGTGGTCAGCCGAGCGATGCGTCCAGGAACTCCTTCACGTGGCCGAGGGTCCGCTCCCGGTCGGTGCCGCGCAGCCCGATCGCCACGTGGATGGAGAAGCCGTCGAGCAGGGCCCGCAGCCGCGCGGCGAAGCGGTCCGGGTCGACCTGCCGGAATTCGCCCCGCGAGACACCCTCGGCGATCAGCGCCACCAGGTCCCGGTGCCAGGCCCCTTCGATGGCGACCTGCCGCTCACGGGCGTCCTCGCCGGCGTTCTGCGAGTGGTTCCAGACCTCCAGCCAGAGCGTCCAGTGGGGGTCGCGGTGGCCGTCGGGGACGTACAGGGCGACGTACGCGTCCAGGCGGCCGCGGGCGGTGCCCCGCGCGGCGAGCAGCCGGCCGCGCTCGGCACCGAGCCGGCCCTCGCTCCACTCCAGCGTCTGGAGCAGCAGTTCGTCCTTGGAGCGGAAGTAGTAGAGGAGGTGGCCGCTGCTCATCCCGACCTCGCGGCCGAGCGCCGCCATGGTGAGCTTCTCCAGGCCGCGCTCGGCGATCATGCCCATCGCCACCCCGAGGACCTCCTCGCGGGGCGGTGCGGTGTTGCGGCGACGGGTCACGGGGCGGCCTCCACGGTCTCCGTACCGCCCGGGGCCCGGTCGGCCCCGGTGGTCACCTCGGCCCGGCGAGGGCGGCGCCGGCACACGGTACAGAGCAGTACGTTCACCTGTACGTTCTACCCGACCCCCGCTCGCGCGGGTCGGCGGGCCCCGGACCTCGGGCCCCTGGCCTCAGACCTTCGGCTGCTGCTGGGTGATGCAGTGGATACCGCCCCCGCCCGCGAAGATCGTACGGGCGTCCACCAGGGTCACCGTCCGCTCGGGGAACAGTTCGCGGAAGATCCCGGCCGCGGTGTCGTCACGCGGGTCGTCGAAGCCGCACAGCACGACACCGCCGTTGCAGAGGTAGTGGTTGATGTAGGAGTAGTCCGCCCAGTGCCCGTCGGCCTCCAGGACCGTCGGTGCCGGGACCTCGACGACCTCCAGGGGGCGCCCGCGCGCGTCGGTCTGCGCCCTCAGCAGCCCGATGACCTCCTTCGTCACCTCGTGGTCGGGGTGCGCGGGATCCGGCTGGTGGTGCGCGACGACGACTCCGGGGCGGGCGAAGGCGGCCACGATGTCGACGTGCCCGAGCGTGCCGAAGCCGTACGGGGGGTAGTCGCCGGTCAGTCCGCGCGGCAGCCAGATCGCCTTGCGGGTGCCGAGGTGGGCGTGGATCTCCGACTCGACCCGCTCGCGCGTCCAGTCCGGGTTGCGCTGCGGGCCCAGTTGGACGGTCTCGGTGAGCAGGACGGTCCCCTCGCCGTCCACGTGGATCGCGCCGCCCTCGTTGACCAGCCGCGAGGCGTACGTCCTGGCGCCCGCGAGGTCCGAGACGTACGCGCCGATCTTGGCGTCGTGCTCCCAGCGAGCCCACTCCTGGGCGCCCCAGCCGTTGAACGTCCAGTCCACGGCGGCCAGTCCACCCTTGCCGTCGGTGAGGAAGGTGGGGCCGATGTCACGCATCCAGGCGTCGTCGAGTTCCCGTTCCACGGTGTCGACCCCGGGGCCGAGGAGCTCCGCGGCCTCCCGGGACTGCCCCTGCCCGCACACGACGGTGACCGGTTCGAAGCGGCGGACCGCGCGCGCCACCGACGCCCAGGCGGCCCGCGCCCGCGCGAGCTCGTCCGGGTCGTCGAAGGTGGGGTTCGGGCCCGGCCACGCCATCCAGGTGCGCTCGTGCGCGTCCCACTCGGCGGGCATCCGGAAACCGTCGGAGGCAGGGGTCATGGCGGGCACCTTCACAGGAAGTAGAGGCGGTTGAGGGATACGGAGTCGGCGGCCTCGGAGCGCAGTGGCTCGCCGTCCAGGGTGACCAGGCCGGTGCGCTGGTCGACGTCGACGGCTCCCGTACGGGAGTTGAGGCGCAGGTCGGCGGGGCCGATCCCGCGCGTGCCTCGCACGGCGACCCTGCGCCGGCGCGTCGGCATCCGGTCGTTGCCCTGGTCGAGGGCCGCCTGGGCGACGAAGGCCACCGAGATCTCGGCGGGCGTCGCACCGTGCGCCCCGAACTGCGGCCCCAGGACGAGGGGTTCGCAGGTGTCGGTGGCGGCGTTCGGGTCGCCGACGACGCCGTAGGCCGGGAAGCCGGACTTCAGGACCAGTTGCGGCTTGGCGCCGAAGAACTCGGGGCGCCACAGCACGATGTCGGCGAGCTTGCCGACCTCGAGGGAGCCGACCTCGTGCGCGAGCCCGTGGGCGATGGCCGGGTTGATGGTGAGCTTGGCGATGTACCGCAGGACGCGTTCGTTGTCGTGGTCCTCCGGGGCGCCGAACTCGGTCTTCATCTTTCCGGCCATCGCGAAGGTCCGGCGTACGGTCTCGCCCGCGCGGCCCATGCCCTGCGCGTCCGACGACGTGATGCCGATCGCGCCCAGGTCGTGCAGCACGTCCTCGGCGCCCATGGTCCCGGCGCGGATCCGGTCGCGCGCCATGGCGGCGTCGCCGGGCAGGTCGGTCTTGAGGTCGTGGACGGAGACGATCATGCCGTAGTGCTCGGCGACCGCGTCCCGGCCGAAGGGCAGGGTGGGGTTGGTGGAGGAGCCGATGACGTTCGGGACGCCGGCCATCTTGAGGACGTTCGGGACGTGCCCGCCGCCGCAGCCCTCGATGTGGAAGGCGTGGATGGTCCGGCCGTCCAGCACCCGCAGGGTGTCCTCGACCGAGAGGCATTCGTTCAGCCCGTCGCTGTGCAGGGCGACCTGGACGTCGTGCTCCTCGGCGACGCGCAGCGCGGTGTCGAGGGCGCGGGTGTGGGCGCCCATGTCCTCGTGGACCTTGAAGCCGCTCGCGCCGCCCTCGGCGAGGGCCTCGACCAGGGGCGCGTCGGACGAGGACGAACCCCGGCCCAGGAAGCCGATGTTGACCGGCCACGCGTCGAACGCGGAGAAGGCGTGGCGCAGCGCCCAGGGCGAGTTGACGCCGACTCCCCACACCGGCCCGAACTCCTGGCCGATGACGGTGGTGACGCCGGAGGCGAGCGAGGCCTCCATGATGCGCGGCGACAGCAGGTGGACGTGGGTGTCGACGGCTCCGGCGGTGGCGATCAGTCCCTCGCCGGACACGATGGACGTGCCCGTGCCCACCACGACGTCGACCCCGTCGAGGGTGTCGGGGTTCCCGGCCCGGCCGATCGAGCAGATCCGCCCCTCGCGGATGCCGATGGAGACCTTCCGGATGCCCTGCGCCGCGTCGATCACCACCACGTTGCTGATCACGACGTCGCAGGTGTCGCGGACGGCGGCGGCCTTGAGGTGCAGCCCGTCGCGGGCGGTCTTGCCGAAGCCGGCGAGGAACTCGTCGCCGTGTCGCTGGGAGTCCGACTCGACGCGGATGGTCAGCCCCGAGTCGCCGAGGCGGACGCGGTCGCCCGCGCGGGGGCCGTGGGTGGCGGCGTACTCGTACGGATTCATCGTTCGTCCCCTTCGGCTTCGTCGGCGCCGAGGTACCCGCAGGCGGCTGCCCTGCGCAGGGCCTCCTCCCGGGCTCCGGGCGCGTCCAGCGGACCGTCCACGAGTCCGGCGAAGCCGATCGCGACCCGCGCTCCGCCGATCGGGCGCAGGCCGACCTCGGCGCTCTCCCCGGGGCCGAAGCGGACCGACGAACCGGCGGGGACGGCGAGCCGCATCCCGTAGGCCGTCGCCCGGGGGAAGTCGAGCCGCGGGTTGGCCTCGAAGAAGTGGAAGTGCGAGGTGACGGAGACGGGCACGGTGGCGGTGTTGGTGACCGTCAGCCGCACGGCGGCCTCGGGCTCGGTGTGCGCGGGACCCGGCAGCAGGGCGCCCGGTCCCTCCTCCCCCAGTCCCGCGCCGAGGGGGTCGCTCACCACGGCGAGCCGGGACCCGTCGTCGAAGACGGCCTCGACGTGCACCTCGGTGACGATGTCGGCGACACCCGGCAGCACGTCGTCCGGGCCGAGCACGGAGCGGGCCGCCTCGATGGCCTCCGCGAGCCGGCGCCCGTCGCGGGCCGCCTCGCACACGGTGTCCGCGATGAGCGCGGTCGCCTCGGGGACGTTGAGCCTCAGGCCACGGGCCCGGCGGGCCCGGGCCAGCTCGGCCGCGCCGAAGAGCAGCAGCCGGTCACGTTCCGTGGGGGTCAGTCTCACGACGCGGCACCTCCTTGCCTTCCACTGGTTAGAACATCACTCTAAACAACGGATGGGCAAGAGGGAAACATTGACAGGCAGTGGGGCATTGACGGGCGCACCTGGAAAGCGACACATTGAACGTCGCTCTAAACAACCGGGCGGCGGATCGAAGGAGACCAGCCATGCCGATAGAACAGCGCGGAGTCGACACCATCCCCGACGAGGAGCGGACCAGCGGTCCGCGCGACCTCGTCTCGATCCTGCTCGGCTCCAACCTCTGTCTCGGCGTGATCATCTTCGGCTGGCTGCCGCCGTCCTTCGGGCTCGACTGGTGGTCCTCGGTGAGCTCGATCGTGGCCGGCACGGTGATCGGCACGGCGCTCACCGCTCCCCTGGCGCTGGTCTCGCTGCGCACGGCCACCAACCTCTCCACCTCCTCCGGCGCCCAGTTCGGGGTGCGCGGGCGGCTGGTCGGCTCGGTCGTCGGGCTGCTGCTCGCCCTCGGCTACACCGCGCTGACCGTGTGGATCGGCGGCGATGTGATGATCGGCGTCCTGCACCGGCTGTTCGGACTGCCGGTGGACGGCCTCGCCTACGCCGTCGTGTACGCGCTCCTCGCCGCCGCCACCGTCGCGGGCGCGGTCTACGGCTACCGGGTGCTGCTCGCCATGTCCCGTGTCCTCGCGGTGGGCATGACCGCGCTGCTCGCCCTCGGCGTCCTCGCGTACGCGCCGCACTTCACCACCGCCGCGCTCCCCGAGGCGGGCGGCTACCTGCTCGGCTCGTTCTGGCCGACCTGGCTGCTGGCGGCGGTCGCGGCGGGGCTGTCCGGGCCCATCGCGTTCATCACCCTGCTCGGTGACTACACCCGGTACATCTCCCCGTCCCGGCACTCCTCGCGCACGGTCCTGCACGCCACCTGGCTGGGACTGATCGCCGGCCTGCTCGTCCCCCAGCTCTTCGGGACCTTCACGGCGTACGCGGCCCGCGCCGCCCTCGACTACGCGGGACCGCTGGTCTCCGCCTCCCCCGCCTGGTACCTGGTCCCGCTCCTGCTCGCCGCCTCCGCGGGCTCGGTCGGCAACGCGGGACTGATGCTGTACTCGATGGGCCTGGACCTGGACGCGATCCTGCCGCGGGCCTCACGCGCCCGGGCCACCCTCACGGTCGCCGTCGTCGCCACCGTCTGTGTCTTCGTCGGCCACTACGCCTGGAACGCGCAGTCCGCGATGACGTCCTTCGTCCTTCTCCTGACGGCCATCGGCACCCCGTGGGCGGTCATCACCCTCATCGGCTTCGCCCGCAGCCGCGGAAGCTACGACCCGGACGCCCTCCAGGTCTTCAACCGCCGCTCCCGGGGCGGGATCTACTGGTACCGCGCCGGCTGGAACGTCCGGGCGACGGTCTCCTGGGTCCTCGGCGCCACCGTCGGCCTGCTCGCCGTGTCCCTGCCCTCCTACGAGGGACCACTCCTGTCCCTCACCGGCGGGGTGGACTGCAGCTTCGTCCTGTCGGGACTGGTCGGTGGGGTCGCGTACCTGGCGCTGTCCCTGAGCCCGGCCTCCGGGACGAGCGGCTCGGAGTCCGCTCAGGAGGGGATCAGCGTTGCAGCGGGCCCACGGAGCTGACCATCGGCGAGCCCTGGGCGCCGGGTGAGAAGGCCGAGGCGATCCTCGGCTCAGCCCGCATCCAGGCCGGGCAGGAACCGGCTCGCGCCGAAGGCGGGCTTGAGGTCGCTGAACCAGGTGGCGTTCTCGTCGTACGCGGCGAAGAACGGGCGGCCCACCAGGTCCGGGTCGCGGGCCTGGATGAGGTGGAGCACGAAGACCTTCTCGCCGGCCACCTCCGTGACCCCGTCCACGCACACCTTGCCCGGCATCGCCGACATGACCGGGCCGCGCACGGTCCGCGCGAGGCCGGACACCTGGGCGTAGGCGTCGCGGAAGATCTGGTGACCGCGGGCGAGCGGCACCCCGAAGTAGCCCTGGGGGCCGGTGTCCCGCTCCACGAACAGGTAGTACGGCACCGCCCCCAGCGCGGTCGTCTCGTTCCACAGCCCGGCCCACGCCTCGGCGCTGTCGTTGATGCCCCTGACCAGTGGCCCCTGGCAGCGGATCACGGCACCCGTGTCCCGCACCCGGCGCATCGCCTCCCGCACCACCGGGGGCCGCAGCTCCTGGGGATGGGTGAAGTGGGCCATCAGCGCGAGGTGGCGGCCGCTCGCGACCACCTTCTCGAACAGGCGCAGCACGTCGTCGGCGTCACGGTCGGTGAGGAAGCGGTGGGGCCAGAAGGCGAGCGACTTGGTGCCGACCCGGATCGACCGGACGGACTCGATCTCCAGCAGCGGCTCGACGTAGCGGCGCAGCACCTCGGTGCTCATCACCATCGGGTCGCCGCCCGTGATGAGCGTGCTGGTGACCTCCGGGTGGGCGCGCAGATAGGCGGAGGTGGCGGCGATGTCGTCGGTGGCGATGCGCAGGTCGGACTCGCCGACGAACTGGGGCCAGCGGAAGCAGTACGTGCAGTAGGCGTGGCAGGTCTGGCCCTGGCGCGGGAAGATCAGCACCGTTTCCGGGTACTTGTGCTGGAGGCCGGTGAGACGCCGCCCCTCGTGGACGGGGACGTTGGCGTCGAGCTGGCCGGAGGGATGCGGGTTGAGCCTCATCCGGATCTCGTGGGCCGCGCGCAGCACGTCGGCCTTCGGGGCGTCCTGCGCGAGCAGGTCCGCCATCTGCTTGAGGTCGGGCTCGGGCAGCATCTCGGCCTGCGGGAACGTCAGCCGGAAGAGCGGGTCGTCGGGCACGGCCGCCCAGTCGATCAACTCGTCGACCACGTAACTGTTCGTACGGAACGGCAGGACGGCCGCCACGGCGCGCAGGTCCAGTCGCTCGGCGGGCGACAGGGACACGCGCCGCAGCAGGCCGTCCAGGTCACGGGGCGTGAAGGCGCGGAAGCGAGGGCTCGGGTGCGCGGAGCCGGGTCTCGCGGGCCGAGCGGGGTGGAGCGCTGAACTCATGTGTGCCGGGGCCTCTATTCCCTGACCAGGATCAACGGCCGCAACTCGACGAAGGCGCCCGCCGACGCATCGTACTTCTCCGCGAAGCGCTGCATGAGCAGGCCGTGCAGCTCGCTCTCGTCGTCCACGACCATCAGCTCGTGCGCCCCGGAGGCGTTCAAGGCCTCGCTGTAGGCGGAGAGTTGGTCGAGACGGTGGCGGGCCAGGTACGACACCAGGTCGTGCCCGGCGACGTACGGGCAGTCGTCCACGTGGACGAAGCGACAACTGAACTCCCGGCGCCCGTCGGTCGCGTCGACCAGGGTCAGCGGCAGATGGGTGAACCGTTCCATCGGCTTGCTCTGCTGCCACAGTTCGTCGAAGCGTTGTTCGACGAAGGTACCGAGCGGTGAGTGGACGGCGACCTCCAGCTGGACTCCCTCGCCGGACAGACGCCCGACGGTGAGGAAGGAGACCAGGGAGCGCTCGTCCCAGCGGTAGAGGGTCACGCCGGGGGACGTGGAGCAGAGGCGCACTTCGAGGAGCTGCCGGGATGTCTCGTCGAGCCGGAGCGCGAACCGGTCCAGCGTGCGCAGGTTGCGCAGGATGTCGCGGCGGATGTCGTCACTCCGCTCGCCCAGTTCACGGCCGCGCAGGATGACCGCGAGGGAATCGGGGTCGAGAAGGAGGATCTGCACGCGGGCGCCGTGCCCGGTGGCCGCCTTGATGCCGCGGAAGAGCCGCTCGGAGAACTGCGGGCCGAACACGTGGGAGAAGGTGTCGAGGACCTTCACGTTCGAGGTCGAGCCGTAGACCTGGGCGCTGAACCACTCGTAGTCCAGTCGGGTGTGCTCGCGGACCCGGCCCTCCTGGGCACGGCTGATCAGCGGGCCGATCACGAAGACGGTGACGACGACGCCGACGATGTCCGTGCCGAGGTTGAGGGTGAGGTTCTCCTCGTAGTTGTCCATCCGCGAGCTGCTCCACAGGAGGAGCGCGGCGACGCCGGCGAGCAGGACGAGAACCGTGAGGCTCTGGGGACGGCGCGGGGTGCGTAAGGTGCGCAGCAGCCAACGCAGTCGTGGCAGCGGCGACCCTGCGCTCACCTGCGCTCCCTCCGTGGTCGTACGGGCGCACGGGAGGGCGGCACGCTCCCCCGTGGAATCTGTGGATACCCGTGTCGCGGAGCCGCTACGCGTCGAACGAACCGCCGGTCCCCGCACTCCTGTCGGGGGGACCGGGACCGGCGGGACTCGTGGATCGCCGGACCGATGACCACGCCGCGGACGCGCGTGCCCCGCACCGCGTCCCGCCGCGTGATCCGAACGACAGGCCCTAGCCCAGCCGGTGCATCCAGCCGTGCTGGTCCTCGCTGATGCCGCGCTGGATGTCGAGGAGTGCCTCGCGCAGCTTCATGGTGACCTCGCCGGGCTCGCCGCCGGACTGCTTCCACTCGGCGCCGGTGCGCTTGACCGTGCCGACGGGGGTGATGACCGCCGCGGTGCCGCAGGCGAAGACCTCGGTCAGCGTGCCGTTCTCGGCGTCGCGCTGCCACTGGTCGATGGAGACGCGGCCCTCACGGGACTCGTAGCCGAGGTCGCGGGCCACCGTGAGCAGGGAGTCGCGGGTGACGCCCTCCAGGATGGAACCGGTGAGCGACGGGGTGACGATCACCGGCTTCTCACCGGACGCGCCGCCGTACACGAAGTACAGGTTCATGCCGCCGAGCTCCTCGATCCACTGGTGCTCGACCGCGTCGAGGTAGCAGACCTGGTCGCAGCCCTTGGCGGCGGCCTCGGCCTGCGCGAGCAGCGAGGCCGCGTAGTTGCCGCCGGTCTTGGCGTCGCCCATGCCGCCGGGGACGGCGCGCACGCGGTCCTCGGAGAGCCAGATGGACACGGGCTTCACCCCACCCGGGAAGTAGGCGCCGGCCGGGGAGGCGATGACGAGGAACAGGTACTCGTTGGCGGGCTTCACCCCGAGCCCGACCTCGGTCGCGATCATGAACGGGCGGAGGTAGAGGGACTCCTCGCCGCCGTGCCGCGGGACCCAGGCCCTGTCCTGCTGGACCAGCACGTCGCAGGCCTCGATGAACGTCTCCACGGGGAGCTCCGGCATGCCGAGGCGACGGGCCGAGGCCTGGAAGCGGCGGGCGTTCTTGTCCGGGCGGAAGGTGGCGACGGAGCCGTCGGGCTGGCGGTAGGCCTTGAGGCCCTCGAAGATCTCCTGCGCGTAGTGCAGGGTCATGTTCGCCGGGTCGAGGGAGAGCGGGCCGTACGGAACGAGCTGACCGTCGTGCCAGCCGCGGCCCTCGGTCCACTTGATCGTCACCATGTGGTCGGTGAAGTGGCGGCCGAACCCGGGGCTGGTGAGAAGCGCCTCGCGCTCCGCATCCGAGCGGGGCTGCGAAGAGGGCTTGAGCTCGATCGTGGGCGTCGTCATGAGTGGTTGTCCTTCACCGGTTGTGTGTGACGGGCCGCGCTCACGCCTGTACTGCCCGTGGCCAGTGCTAGGACGTCCGAGCATTCCCTCATTCAGCGGCTCCGCGTTCGATTATCGCGCGAGTATCGCGCGCTCGGGGCCGTGGACGAAAACGGGGTGAATGCGGCCCATGGGGTTGCCCAGGGGTTGATGGTGGCACCCGGCGAGGGCAGAAGAAAAGCCGCCGGGCGCGGTTGCGACCCGGCGGCTGCTTCGTTGGGGTGAGCGCGCGGGGTCAGCCGGCTACTCGTACGGCGAGCGCGTCGCCGATCTCCTCGGTGCTGCGGGCGGGCTGCCCGACGCGCTCGGCGAGGTCGGCGGCGACGGCGTCCTCGATGCGCGCGGCCTCGGGCTCGTAGCCGAGGTGGCGCAGCAGGAGGGCGACGGACAGGACGGTGGCGCTGGGGTCGGCCTTGCCCTGGCCCGCGATGTCGGGCGCCGAGCCGTGCACGGGCTCGAACATCGAGGGGAACTCGCCGCTCGGGTTGATGTTGCCGGAGGCGGCGACGCCGATGCCGCCGGAGACGGCCGCGGCGAGGTCGGTGATGATGTCGCCGAAGAGGTTGTCGGTGACGATCACGTCGAAGCGCTCGGGCTGCGTGACGAGGTAGATCGTCGCCGCGTCCACGTGCATGTACTCGGTGGTGACCTCGGGGAACTCCTCGGCCACCTTGTTGAAGACGTTCGTCCACAGGTGACCGGCGAAGGTCAGCACGTTGTTCTTGTGGATCAGCGCCAGCTTCTTGCGCGGGCGGGCCTGGGCGCGGGCGAAGGCGTCCCGGACGACGCGCTCGACACCGAAGGCCGTGTTGACGGAGACCTCGGTGGCGACCTCGTGCTCGGTGCCCTTGCGGATGGTGCCGCCGTTGCCGGTGTACGGGCCCTCGGTGCCCTCGCGGACCACCACGAAGTCGATCTCGGGCTGGCCGGCCAGCGGGGTGGCGACCCCGGGGAGCAGCTTCGAGGGACGCAGGTTGACGTGGTGGTCGAAGGCGAAGCGCAGCTTGAGCAGGAAGCCCCGCTCCAGGACGCCGGACGGGACCGAGGGGTCGCCGATCGCGCCGAGCAGGATCGCGTCGTGCCGCTTCAGGGCGTCGAGGTCGGCCTCGGTGAGGGTCTCACCGGTGGCGTGGTAGCGCCGGGCGCCGAAGTCGAAGTCCTTGGTCTCCAGCTTCACATCCTGCGGAAGGACGGCGGAGAGCACCTTCAGCCCCTGGGCCACGACCTCCTGGCCGATGCCGTCACCGGGGATCACTGCGAGATTGATGCTGCGAGACATGAAGGCACCGTACTCCCCTGTCCCATGGGATGACACGACGTGTCCGCCATACGGACGAGCCGGTGCCGCCGCACTCCAACCCGTCACCCTGCGTTCACCCGTATGTGTGACGCCCGTTGAGACTCGCTGGGAAGTTCTCAAACATGGACACTCCCGACGTAGGCATCCCCGAGCAGCTCGCGCGCCGTATGAGCATGGCCGAGCAGCACGAGTACCTGCGGACGAAGCTCACCCGGCGCCGCGCGCTGACCGCGGCGAGCGCCTTCGCCGGTGGTGGGCTGCTGGCCGGCTGCGCGTCGGGGCCGAAGAGCCCGCCGCGGGCGTCGGCCCCGGGGACGGGCTCCGCCACCGGGCAGGTGCACGGTTCCGCCGTCACTCCCTTCGGCCGTCATCTCGCCTTCGGCGCGGACCCGAAGACCCAGATGCGGATCTCCTGGCAGGTGCCCCTGGCGGTACGCAAACCGTACGTACGGGTGGGGCTGACGCCCGGGGGGCTGAGCCGGAGGATCGAGGCGGAGGTCCGTGACCTGCACACGCCGGGCCTCACCGGGCAGCGGTTCGCGCTGGACCAGTACTACCTGCACGCGGCGCTGGACAGCCTGCGGCCCGGCACGACGTACTACTACGGAGTCGGCCACGAGGGGTTCGACCCCGCGTCCCGGGAGCGGCACTCCACGGTCGGCTCCTTCCGTACCGCGCCCGCGCGTCCGGAGAAGTTCGTCTTCACCGCCTTCGGCGACCAGGGCGTCACCCCCGACGCGCTCGCCAACGACAAGGTGCTGCTCGGCCGGCACCCGGCCTTCCATCTGCACGCGGGCGACATCTGCTACGCGGACTCGGTGGGCCTCGGCGCGAAGTCCGACGTCTACGAACCCAGCGCGTGGGACCTGTTCCTCAGGCAGACCGAGCCGGTGGCGAAGTCGGTGCCGTGGATGGTGACGACCGGCAACCACGACATGGAGGCCTGGTACTCGCCGAACGGGTACGGCGGCCAGTCGGCACGCTGGTCCCTCCCGGACAACGGCTTCGACGCCCGCCGCGCGCCGGGCGTGTACTCCTTCACGTACGGCAACGTCGGGATCGTGGCGCTGGACGCGAACGACGTGTCGTACGAGATCCCCGCCAACAAGGGCTACACGGACGGACGGCAGACGGCCTGGCTCGACAGGCGCCTCGGTGAGCTGCGCGGGAGCGTCGACTTCGTGGTGGTCTTCTTCCACCACTGTGCCTACTCGACCTCGACGCACGCCTCCGACGGCGGCGTGCGGGACGCCTGGCTCCCGCTGTTCGCCAAGCACCAGGTGGACCTGGTGATCAACGGGCACAACCACGTGTACGAGCGCACCGACGCCGTCAAGGAAGGCGGGGTGGGCAGGCCGGTGCCGGTCGGCGCGTCGACCGATCCGACCCGGGACGGGATCG
Source organism: Streptomyces sp. RPA4-2 (assembly GCF_012273515.2). Lineage (NCBI taxonomy): Bacteria > Bacillati > Actinomycetota > Actinomycetes > Kitasatosporales > Streptomycetaceae > Streptomyces > Streptomyces sp. RPA4-2. Next base: position 6,349,596 of record NZ_CP050975.2, on the reverse strand, counting down.
TGTACGTCACGGCGGGCGGGGCGGGCAAGAGCCTGTACCGGTTCCCCGCGGGGGTGAAGGACAGCTACGAGAGGAAGGCCACTCGCCACGAGCCCGTCCAGACCTTCCACTGGACGGAGTCGCGGCAGCAGCAGCACGACACCGTGGAGTGGTCGCGCGTGCGCTACACCGGGTACTCCTTCCTCTCGGTGGAGGCGGAGACCGGCGCGACGCCGAAGCTCAAGGTGTCGGCGCTCGCCCAGAACGGCGAACGGATCGACTACTTCGAGGTGCGGCGCGGAGCGTGACCCCGCGCCGCACCTCGTTCGGGTGCGGCTCCCGGCTCAGGGGACGGACTGCTCACAGGACCGCGCGGGACCCGGCGGCGGGCCGGGGCGCGGCTTGACGGGGACGGACCTTGACGGGGACGGACGCGGGGCGGCGGGCCTCAGTGGCCCGTCTCACCGCCGTTGTCCCTGCGGTCCAGGGCTCGCTGGAGGGCGGCCGCCGCGTTCTTGCGGTCGGACTCACTCGAACGGGAAACGTGACGGACTCGGCGGACGGTCGTCTCGGCCATGATGAATCGACTCCTTGGCCTCCGGAGGACCCGGGACGGGCGGCCGGAAGTGCGGTGAGGGATTACGAGACGCCGGAAGGGGCGGGGAGCGGTGCCGCAGGGGTTGCCTGCCAGGGGCTCCGGCTCACGACCGCCATTCGCTTGGTCTAGCGAGACGTTCGGCTCCTACAAACGTAAGGGAGGACGGAGCATCTGTCTCCATGATTACTCGGACTTCCTACTATCTGAGACGGCGGATCGGGTCACCCGAGCCTGACCAGCGCCGACGGTCCGGACGGGACCGGGCCTTGCGGGGGGGGCAGCGGGGTGGCGATCAGAGCACGTCCCCCTCCCGCCAGTCGAAGACCAGCTCGTGGGCCGGGTCGAGGGCGCCGTGCAGGGGCCGGCCGGGGGTGACGGCGGTGACTACGGGCCGTACGAAGGTGCTGCCCTCCTCCTCCGGCAGGCGCACCACACCTCCCGGTCCCAGGGCGCAGATCCGGCCCGGCCAGCGCTGCCAGCCACGGGCGGCGTACAGGGGGCCGCCCTCCTCGCTCGCGGAGAGCGCGCCCAATGTGTACGAGCCCTCGATCACCCGCTCCAGGGCCGCCATGACCCGGCCGCCCAGCCCCCGTCTGCGTACGTCCGCCCGGACGCCCACGGCCTCCACGTAGCCGACCCGCAGCGAGCGGCCGCGGTGCAGCACCCGGCGCTGGATCACGGAGCCGTGGCCCGCGAGGCCCTTGTCGTCGTGCACGAGGGCGTGGATGCCGCCGAGGCCGTGGTCCCAGTCCTCGTCACCGAAGTCCCCGCCGAAGGCGTCGTCCAGGAAGGCGCGGACCGCGTGGAGTTCGGCGGGCGCGAGGTCCGCGGTGTGGGCGGTCCGCAGTCGGGTGGCCATCCGCCCAGTATCCCGGCGCCCCCCGTGGCCGTCGATCGCCTCGCGCGCCGGGCCGGCGGCCGGTGCGGGCACCGCGGGGCGGCCGGTACGGCGCCGGCCGCGAAGACGCGCGCGGGCCGGACGGCCGCCCTGATCGGCGGCCGCCCGGCCCGCGTAGGACTGCCCGTGGGCGTCAGCCCATGTGGGGGTACGTGTAGTCGGTCGGCGGGACCAGCGTCTCCTTGATGGCGCGGGTCAGCGTCCAGCGCATCAGGTTCTGCGGGGCGCCCGCCTTGTCGTTCGTGCCGGAGGCACGGCCGCCGCCGAAGGGCTGCTGGCCGACGACGGCGCCGGTCGACTTGTCGTTGATGTAGAAGTTGCCCGCGGCGTAGCGGAGCTTCTCCATCGTGTAGGCGGCGGCCGCGCGGTCGCCCGAGACGACCGAGCCGGTCAGCGCGTAGTCGGAGGCCGACTCCATCTGGGTCAGCATCGCGTCGTACGCGTCGTCCTCGTAGACGTGCACGGCGAGGAACGGGCCGAAGTACTCCGTCTTGAAGACCTCGTTCTCCGGGTCCGAGCACTCGACGACCGTGGGACGCACGAAGTAGCCGACCGAGTCGTCGTACGAGCCGCCCGCGACGACCGTGCAGGCCGGGTCGGACTTCGCCCGGTCGATCGCCGCCTTGTTCTTGGCGAACGACCGCTCGTCGATGACCGCGCCGATGAAGTTCGCCAGGTCGGTGACGTCACCCATGGTCAGGCCGTCGATCTCGGCCGCGAACTCCTCCTTGAACCCGGAGTTCCAGATCGACGCCGGGATGTAGGCGCGGGAGGTCGCGGAGCACTTCTGGCCCTGGTACTCGAAGGCACCGCGGGTCAGGGCCGTCTTGAGGATCGCGCGGTCGGCCGACGGGTGGGCGACCACGAAGTCCTTGCCGCCGGTCTCACCCACCAGGCGCGGGTACGAGCGGTACTTCTCGATGTTGCCGCCGACCGTCTTCCACAGGTACTGGAAGGTCTTGGTCGACCCGGTGAAGTGGATGCCCGCGAGGTCGCGGTGCTCCAGCGCCACCTCGGAGACCTCGATGCCGTCACCGGTGACGAGGTTGATGACGCCCTTGGGCAGACCGGCCTCCTCCAGGAGCTGCATCAGCAGCACGGCGGCGTGGGTCTGGGTCGGGGACGGCTTCCAGACGACGACGTTGCCCATCAGCGCGGGAGCCGTCGGCAGGTTGCCGGCGATCGCCGTGAAGTTGAAGGGCGTGATCGCGTAGACGAAGCCTTCGAGCGGGCGGTGGTCGAGGCGGTTCCAGACGCCCGGCGAGTTGGCCGGGGGCTGCTCGGCGAGGATCTGCCGGGCGTAGGCGACGTTGAAGCGCCAGAAGTCGACCAGTTCGCAGGGGCAGTCGATCTCGGCCTGCTGGGCCGTCTTCGACTGGCCGAGCATCGTGGAGGCCGCGAGGGTCTCGCGCCAGGGGCCGGCCAGCAGCTCGGCCGCGCGCAGGATGATCGCGGCGCGGTCGTCGAAGGACATCGCGCGCCAGGCGGGCGCGGCCGCGAGGGCCGCGTCGATGGCGTCCTGCGCGTCCTGCTGGGTGGCGTGCGCGCCGGTGCCGATGACGGCCTTGTGGTTGTGCGGCTGCACGACCTCGAAGCGCTCACCGCCACCGAGCCGCTTCTCGCCGCCGATGGTCATCGACAGCTCGATCGGGTTCTCGGCCAGCTCCTTGAGCTTGGCCTCCAGACGGGCGCGCTCCGGCGAGCCGGGGGCGTAGCCGTGCACCGGCTCGTTGACGGGGGTGGGGACCTGGGTCACAGCGTCCATGGGTTCCGTACTCCTTAGTGAGCGGTGGTTCGGACTCAGCCCTTGGTGAGGATCGAGCGCGCGAAGAAGAGCAGGTTGGCCGGCTTCTCCGCGAGGCGGCGCATGAAGTAGCCGTACCAGTCGGTGCCGTACGCGGTGTAGACCCGCATGCGGTGGCCCTCGGCGGCGAGCCGCAGGTGCTCCTCGCCACGGATGCCGTAGAGCATCTGGAACTCGTACTCGTCGAGTTTGCGGCCGGCCCTGCGGGCCAGCTCCTGGCCGATGGAGATCAGGCGCGGGTCGTGGGACCCGATCATCGGGTAGCCCTCGCCCTCCATCAGGATGCGCAGGATGCGGACGTACGCCTTGTCGGTCTCGGCCTTGTCCTGGTACGCGACCTCGGCGGGCTCCTTGTAGGCGCCCTTCACGAGGCGTACGCGGCTGCCGTTCGCGGCGAGGCGGCGGGCGTCGGCCTCGGTGCGGAACAGGTAGGCCTGGATGACGCAGCCAGTCGCGGGGAAGTCCTTGCGCAGCTCCTCGTGGATGGCGAACATCGAGTCGAGGGTGGTGTGGTCCTCGGCGTCCAGCGTGACCGTGGTGCCGATCGCGGCCGCGGCCTCGACGACCGGGCGGACGTTGGCGAGAGCCAGCTCGTGGCCGCCGTCCAGCGCCTGGCCGAACATCGAGAGCTTGACGGACATCTCGGCCTGGGTGCCGAGGTCCAGTTCCTCGAGGTGCTCGATGAGCTCCAGGTAGGCGTCGCGGGCGGCGAAGGCCTGGTCGCGCGTGGTGATGTCCTCGCCGACGACGTCCAGGGTGACCGAGAGCCCCTTGGCGACGGCGTCCTGGACGACCGGGACGACCTGGTCGACGCTCTCACCGGCGATGAAGCGGGCGACCACCTGCTTGGTGCCGGGGGCCGCCGACACGAAACGGCGCATGCGGTCGCTGCGCGACGCGGCGAGAATCACGGGACCCAGCACGGGCACCTCCACGGAAAGTACGGACGGCCGCGAACCCCCGCACAACAGGCGGGGACGGCACGGGGAACCACCGTGAAACCTAGGGATCCCCCCGATCCTCGGCCATCGACAGCTGTCACGCATCCGTGCCCTGGATCTCAGACATCTGTATGAAGGGTCTCGGGTGATGGGGGAGAATGCCCGTGTGACGGGTGATTTCAAGGCGGGCAGAACGGCCGGCGGCGGTGAGTACCAGGAGCTCGTCGACGAGATCTCGGCGCTGCTCGACGCCCCCGCGACCCTGGAGAACCGGGATTTCGAGCTGATCGCCTTCGCCGCGTACGGGAGTGACGGCGACGACGATTTCGACGCGGCCGCCCTCGACCCCGTCCGTACCCGCTCGATCCTCACCCGCCGCTCCACTCCGGCGGTCCGCGCCTGGTTCGAGGGCTTCGGCATCGCCCGGGCCACCGGCCCGGTCCGTATTCCGCCGACCCCGGAGGCGGGGGTCTACCGGGGACGCGTCTGCCTGCCCGTACGCCATCGGGGTGTCGTGCTGGGGTACGTGTGGCTCCTGGACGACGACCCCGGGCCGGCGCAGGAGCGTTTGGACGCCGCCATGGGCGTCGCCTCCCGTATCGGCGCGCTGCTCGCGGACGAGGCGCAGGCGGGCGCGGACCTGACCCGCGAACTGCGGGCCGTGCTCACCGCCGAACGGGGCTGGCAGCGGGACATGGCCGTGGCCGAACTGCGCACGGCGCTCGGCCCGCGCGGTGCGGGTCTGCACACGCTGGTGTGCGTCGCGCCCTGGCCCTCGGCCGACCCGGACGACGCACCGTCGGCCCGTACGGTGCCGGGTGCCACCGCCCTGTGCACGGTGCCGTGGAGCGGCGGTGCCTCCGTCGCCGTCGCCGAAGGGACGGAGCCCGGCTGGAGCCTGGCGCTGCTGGTCCGGCTCCGCTCGCCCGAGGTGCTGACCCCGGCGCTGACGGCGGCCGTCCGGTTCGTACGGGAGGCGGAGGGGGAGCGCGCGGGAGGCACCGGAGCCGCGGGAGCACGGGCGGCGGCCGGGGTCGCCGGGGCGCGGGTGGGGCTCGCGGAGCTGGGGGCTTATATTGGCAGGAGGCGTCCGCCGCCGCCCGCGCGGTCCTCGCCGAACCCCGCCTCGGCCCGGTCGCCGAGTGGTCGTCGATCGGCCCGTACCGCCTCCTCACCGCGCTCCCTCCGGAGGCCGCCAGGGACCCCGCCGTCCGCACCCTTCTCTCCCCCGCGCACCACGAACTCGCCCGCACCGCGGAGGTGTTCCTCGACTGCGCGGGCCAGGCCGGGCGCACCGCCGCCGAGCTGGGCATCCACCGGCAGACGCTCTACTACCGCCTCTCCCGCGTCGAGCAACTGACGGGCCTCGACCTGGACGACGGCGAGGACCGTCTGCTGCTGCACATGGCGCTCAAGGCGGCACGGCTGTGAGGAGCGCGGAGCACTCGCTCCCGCGTCCGGCCGGAGTCGCCCGGACGGGCGAACGGGCCGCCGGGGACGGTCACGGAGACACCGCGCCGTCCCGTCGCGCGGTCCCCGCCGCCTCGATCACGCGGCGCAGCCCCTCCGTCAGGTCGTCCGCGGTCGACGCGCTCGCCGGGTCGAAGAGCCACTGCACCATCAGCCCGTTGAGGAGCGCCTGGTAGAAGCCTCCGACGGACTTCACGGTCCGTTCGTCAAGGGTCTCCTCGTCCAGGCCCAGCAGCATCGCGGTGAGCCCGGCCCGCCCCTCGGTCTGCGCCCGCGCCATCAGGCCGCGCAGTTCCGGCACCCGCTCCCCCTGGGTCACGACCTCCATGCTGGCCGCCCACACGGGCCGGTACTCCTCGAAGGAATCCAGCATCCGCGCCCACACGCTGTGGAAGCGCTCCACGGAACCCCCGGGCGTGTCCTCCTGCTCCGGATGATGGCCGGACTTCTCGCCCCACTCCTGCACGAGCTCCACGAACGCCTGGGTGAGCAACGCGTCCTTCGACCCGTAGTGGTAGCCGATGGACGCCAGGTTCGTCCCCGACTCCTTGACGATGTCGCGCGCGGTCGTGCGCACGAACCCCTTCTCCAGCAGGCAGCGCTTGGCGCCTTCGAGCAGATCCTCACGGTGTCCCATGCGGGTCACCCTACCCCCGATCCATACAAACGTCTGATACACGCGTCACACACGAACGTATTAAACGCTCGTTCTAGACAAGCGTTTAAGACGTGCGTACAGTCCCTGTCATGACGAACCCGACGCGCACGACTCCCGCACCCGGCGCACGTGCCGGCCGCCGCGAATGGACCGCCCTCGGTGTCCTGATGCTTCCGCTGCTCCTCGTCTCCATGGACGTGTCGGTCCTCTACTTCGCGATCCCCGCGATCAGTGCGGACCTCGAGCCGAGCGGCACCCAGCAGCTGTGGATCTTCGACATCTACGCGTTCGTGCTCGCCGGCCTGCTGATGACGATGGGATCGCTCGGCGACCGCATCGGCCGCCGTCGGCTCCTTCTGTTCGGCGCCGCCGCGTTCGGTGCGGCGTCCGCCCTCGCCGCCTACGCCGACAGCGCGCAGACACTGATCGCGGCCCGCGCGCTCCTCGGCGTCGGCGGCGCGACCCTGATGCCGTCGACGATGGCGATCGTCCGCACGATGTTCACGGACCCCGGCCAGCGCGCGAAGGCCATCGGTCTGTGGTCCGGCGTCATGACCGGTGGCGTCGCGCTCGGCTCGGTGATGAGCGGAGTCCTGGTGCAGTACTTCTGGTGGGGCTCCGTCTTCCTGGTCAACCTGCCCGCCATGGCACTGTTGCTGGTCCTCGGCCCGGTCCTGCTCCCCGAGTCCAGGAACCCGCGGCCGGGCCGCTTCGACCTGCCCAGCGTCCCGCTGTCGATGGCGGCCGTGCTGCCCGTCATCTACGGCATCAAGGAAATCCCCTCCGAGGGCTGGAAGTTCGAGTACGTCCTCTCGATCCTCGTCGGCCTCCTCTTCACCGCCCTCTTCGTCCGGCGTCAACGCACCGCCGAATCCCCGCTGATCTCCCCCGAGTTGTTCCGCGGCCGCGGCTTCGCGCCCGCCGTCGTCCTCAACCTCGTCTCCTCGTTCGGGATGATGGGTTCGGCGTACTTCACCACCCAGTACCTGCAATCGGTGCTGGGCAAGAGCTCCATGGAGGCCGCCCTGTGGGCGCTGCTCCCGACGGTCCTGGTCGGCGTCGCCGCGCCGGTGGCCGCGCAGTTGGTGCAGAAGGGCGTGCACCGCGCCCATGTCGTCTCCGGCGGGTTCGTCCTCGGCGCGTGCGGCTACGGACTGCTGGCGCTCACCGGCACGGACTCGCTGTGGTGGGCACTCGCCGGAGCCGGTGTCCTCGCCGCCGGCATCGTCGTCGTCATGTCCCAGATGATGGACCTGGCGCTGAGCACGGTCCCCGTCGCCAACGCGGGCGTCGCCTCCTCCCTGCTGGAGACCGGCGCGGAGTTCGGGGGTGCGCTGGGCATGGCCGTCCTGGGCTCGATCGGCACGGCGGTCTATCGCCACGGGATTCCGTCCGACGCCCCGGACGCGGCCCGCGAGACCCTGGGCGGCGCGCTGGCGGTGGCCCGTGAACTCCCCGGCGACACGGGCGGGACCCTGGTCCGGGCGGCGCGCGAGGCCTTCACCGACGGGATGCATGCGGCGGCGGTCGCGGGTGCGGTGCTGTTGCTGGGCGCGGCGGTACTCGCGTCGGCGACGCTTCGGCGGGTGCGGGTGCGGGAGGGTGTGGCCGGGGTCCCGCACGGCGAGCGGGAGCCGCTGGTCCGGTCCTGACCCCGGGGTTCTTCGCCCCCGCCGCCCCTACCCGACCCATCCCGTACCTGGGGGCTCCGCCCCCAGACCCCCGGTCGGCCTCAAGGGCCTTGTCCTCAAACGCCGGACGGGCTGACTACCCAGCCCGTCCGGCGTTTGAGGACGAGCTCCTCGGGCGATGCGGGGGCTGGGGCGGAGCCCCAGGGATGGACGGGTAGGGGCGGCGGGGGCGAGGGCACCTTCCTACGGCGTGCCAGGATGGTGTTTGTGGCACAGACATTCGGCACGCCATTCATCGGCCGCGGCAGCGAACTCGCCCGGCTCACCGACGTGCTGGACCGAGCCAGGAACGGCACCCCCCGCGCCGTACTCGTCTCCGGAGACGCCGGCGTCGGCAAGACCCGCGTCCTGACGGAGGCCGCCGCCCACGCCATCCGCACGGACATGACGGTGCTCACAGGCCACTGCGTCGACCTCGGCGACGTGGGCCTGCCCTACCTCCCGTTCACGGAGATCCTCGGCATGCTCGCCGCGGACGAACGGTTCGCGGCCGCGTTCGCCGCCCACCCGGCGGTCGGCCGACTGCTCGGCACCGGCAACGGAACAGGCACCGGCACCCCCGACGGCACCACGGACACCGGCAGCCGCCTGCGTCTCTTCGACGGGGTGGCCGCCCTGCTGGCCGCCGTCGCCGACATCACCCCCCTCCTCCTGGTCCTCGAAGACCTCCACTGGGCCGACCAGTCCTCCCGCGACCTCCTCCGCTTCCTCCTCAGCCGCGGCCTCCTGCAGAACGCGGCGCCCGGTGCCCCGGCCCACCGGCTGGCCGTCTTCGCCTCCTACCGCGCGGACGACCTGCACCGCCGCCACCCCCTGCGCCCCCTGCTCGCCGAACTGGTCCGGCTGCCCTCCGTGGACCGTCTCGAACTGCGCCCGATGGCCGACGCCGAGGTGGCCCGCCTGGTGCGCGCCCTGCGGGCGGAGGCCCTCTCCGACACCACCGTCCGCCGTATCGTCGAACGCGCCGAGGGCAACGCCTTCTACGCCGAGGAGCTGCTCGCCGCGCTGCCCGGTGACGTCGACCCGGCCGCCCCCGTCATGCCGAGCGGCCTCGCCGACGTACTCCTCATCCGCATCGAGCAACTGTCCGACACCGCCCAGCAGGTGCTGCGCACGGCCGCGGTCGCCGGGCGGCGCGTCGAGCACAAACTGCTGCACGACGCGGTACAACTGCCGCAGGACGCCCTGGAGTCGGCGCTGCGCGAGGCCGTCGGACGACAGCTGCTGGTCCCGGGCGAGGACGGCACGTACTCCTTCCGGCACGCCCTGACCCGCGAGGCCGTCTACGCCGATCTGCTGCCGGGCGAGCGGGTCCGGCTGCACGGCACGTTCGCCGGACTCCTCACCGGGCAGGCCCGTTCGGCCGAGCGCGCCCACCACTCGCGCGAGAGCCACGACCTGGCGGACGCGCTGACCGCCTCCCTGGAAGCCGCCGACCACGCCCAGGTCCTCGGCGCGCCCGCCGAGGAGCTGCGCCACCTGGAGGCCGTGCTCGAACTGTGGTCCGCGGTGGACCCCGCCGCGCGACCGCCGACGTGCGGGCCGGTGACGCTCACGCTGCGCGCCTCCGCGGCCGCCGCGCACGCCGGCGACGCCCACCGGGCGGTCTCCCTCACCCGCGCCGCGCTCGCCCGGGCCGGTTCGGACGCCGACTCGGAACTCGCCGCCCGCGTCCGCTACACCCTCGCGGGCAATCTGATACGCGTCGACAGCACGAAGGCCGCCTACACGTACAGCAGCGAGGCGCTGGCCATGATCCCGGCCGAGCCCCCCTCGCACACCTGGGTGTGGGCCGCGGCCACCCATGTCATGGCCGCGCGGTACATGGGCCACGACGAGGACGCCCAGCGTGTCGCCCGGCAGGCCCTGCGCACCGCCGAGGAACTCCGGCTGCCCGACGCCCAGGCCGACCTGATCATCTCCCTCGTCGGTCTGGACGGCGGCAACCGGCGGACCCCGCGGGGCCGGGAGCGACTGCGGCGCGCCCGCGACCTGGCCCGGCACGCGGGCAACGTCTCCGTCGAGATGCGCGCGCTCTTCAACCTGGCCATCGGGTGCTACGAGTCCGGGGCGCTGGACGAGTGCCTGACCTGGCTCTCCGAGGGACTGGAGCGAGCGCGCCGCTCCGGACTCCTGTCCTCGCCGTACGCGCTGGAGCTGCGCTACCTCCAGTCCTTGATCCTCTACACCCTGGGCCGCTGGGACGAGTGCGCCCGGGGGGCCGCCGCCGACGCCGAACGGCTGCCGCCGGCGGGCGGGTTCGCCACCGGTCCCGCGCTGTGCGTCGCCCTGGCGCGTGGCGAACAGGGGGCCGTCGAGCGGGCCCGCGCCCTGCTCGCAGGGCCGTTCGACTGGATGGCCTCACTCGTCGCGGGCATCGTGCTGACCGACGCCGCGGCGCTGCACGGGGACGCGGAGGGCGCCGTCACGGCCATGCGCGAGAGCCTGGCCGCACTCAGCGACGGCTCCGGCAACGAGCGGCCCGACATCGGTGTACGGCTCGCCGCGCTCGCGCTCTCCGCGGTCGCCGACGCGGCCGTACGGCTGCGTCGGGGCGGCGACGAGGCCGGGGCTCTCCGCTGGGCGGCCGTCGCCTCCGAACTGGTTGAGGTCGCCCGGAGCACCGCCGCCAAGGGCGAGGACGGGACACGGCAGGGCCCGGAAGGCCTCGCCTGGCTGGCCCGCGCCGAGGCGGAGTGGCTGCGCGCGCGCCCGCGGACGGACGGCGCCGCGCGGGAGCGGGCCGTCGCCGCGTGGGAGACGGCCGTCAACGCGTTCGACTACGGCGATCCGTACGAACTGGCGCGCTCCAGAAGGCGGTTCGCCGAGGCGTTGCTCGCCGCGGACCGGCGCGAGGAGGCCGCCGGGCAGGCCGGCGCCGCCCGTGACACCGCCGACCGGCTCGGTGCCGTGCCGTTGCGCGACGAGGTGGACGCCCTGATCCGGCGCGGCCGGCTCGCCGGCTCACCGTCCGCCGCGGACCGCATCGCGGCTCTGACCGCCCGCGAGAGCGACGTCCTGCGGCTGCTCGCCCGTGGCCGCACCAACCGCCAGATCGGCGAGGAGCTGTTCATCAGCGGCAAGACGGCGAGCGTCCATGTCTCCAACATCCTCGCCAAGTTGGGGGCCGCCGGCCGCACGGAGGCGGTGGCCATCGCGTACCGCGAGGGCCTGATCGAGCCGGAGCCCACCGCGTCCGCCTGAGCGCCCGTCCGCGCCCACGGGTCGGCCACCGCCGATCCGCAGCCGCCGGTCCCCCGTTGAGGGCCGGCCGTGTCCACCACCCCCGGTCCCCCGCTGCCGCCGGGGAGCCTGCGCCGTCTGCCCGTGGGTCCCGGCGGACGCGTTCCCGTGTGCGCGCACGACCGAGGGCCGGGCCCCCGTGGGTGGCCCGGCCCTCGAAGGCGTACGTCAGACGAGGTTCACCGACCGGGCCGACGTGGCGCCGATCTCGTCGGCCACCTCGTTGAGGACACCCTGCGGGACCGTGTCGTCGACGGTGAGGACCGCGAGGGCCTCGCCGCCCGCGGCCGCGCGGGCCACCTGCATGCCCGCGATGTTGATGCCCGCCTCGCCGAAGACACGGCCGACGGTGCCGACGACACCGGGCCGGTCCTCGTAGCGCAGCACGACCATGTGGTCGGCGAGGGCGAGGTCCACGTCGTACTCGCCGACGGCGACGATCTTCTGCAGGTGCTTCGGACCGGCCAGCGTGCCGGAGACCGCGACCTCCTGGCCGTCGCCGAGCGTGCCGCGCACGGTGACGACGTTGCGGTGGTCCGGGGACTCCGAGCTGGTCGTCAGGCGCACCTCGACACCGCGCTCCTGCGCGAAGAGAGGGGCGTTGACGTACGACACCGTCTCCGCGACGACGTCCTCGAACACGCCCTTGAGCGCGGAGAGTTCGAGCACCTTCACATCGTGCTGGGTGATCTCGCCGTACACCTCGACGTCGAGGCGGACCGCGACCTCGCCCGCCAGCGCGGTGAAGATGCGGCCGAGCTTCTCGGCGAGCGGCAGGCCCGGCTTGACGTCCTCGGCGATGACACCGCCCTGGACGTTCACCGCGTCCGGGACCAGCTCACCGGCGAGCGCCAGACGCACCGAACGGGCGACGGAGACACCGGCCTTCTCCTGCGCCTCGTCCGTGGAGGCGCCGAGGTGCGGGGTGCAGACGACCTCGTCGAGCTCGAAGAGCGGGGAGTCCGTGCAGGGCTCCTTCGCGTACACGTCCAGGCCCGCGCCCGCGACGCGGCCCTCCTTGAGCGCCGAGTACAGCGCCTCCTCGTCGACGATCCCGCCGCGCGCGGCGTTGACGATCCGCACCGACGGCTTGACCTTGTGCAGCGCCTCGTCGCCGATGAGACCGACCGTCTCGGGGGTCTTGGGCAGGTGCACGGTGATGAAGTCCGCGACCTCGAGCAGCTCGTCCAGCGACAGGACCTTGACGCCCATCTGCGCGGCCCTGGCAGGCTGGACGTAGGGGTCGTAGGCGACGACCTTCATGCCGAACGCCGACATCCGCTGGGCGACCAGCGCGCCGATGCGGCCGAGACCGACGACACCGAGGGTCTTCTCGGCCAGCTCGACACCGGTGTACTTCGAGCGCTTCCACTCGCCGTTCTTCAGCGCCGAGTTGGCCTGCGGGATGTGCCGCGCGGTGGCCAGCAGCAGACCGCAGGCCAGCTCGGCGGCGGTCACGATGTTCGAGGTGGGGGCGTTGACGACCATCACGCCGGCCTTGGTGGCGGCGGAGACGTCGACGTTGTCCAGGCCGACGCCGGCTCGTGCGACGACCTTCAGTTTCTTCGCGGCGGCGACCGCCTCGGCGTCGACCTTGGTGGCCGAACGGATCAGGATCGCGTCGACGTCGGCGATCGCCGGCAGCAGCTCGGCACGGTCCGCGCCGTTGCAGTGCCGGATCTCGAAGTCCGGGCCCAGGGCGTCAACAGTCGCGGGCGACAGCTCTTCAGCGATGAGTACGACAGGTTTCGAGCTCACGTGAGTCCTCACAAGTCCAATGCGGACGGCCGTCCCGACGGCCGCGGGCGAGTGGAGGGATGCAGCGGCCTCGGCGAGGTGCGGGTGCGTTCTCGCGTCGTCCGGTGCGTGCTCTCGGTCTGCCGGACGGGGCTCTCGTAGCGGAAGCTACTCGGGCCTGTGACCGGTGCGGCGAGAGTGCGTGCCGGGCGGCGCGGGGGCGTGCCTGCAGATCTTCGGGGTCGCTCGAGCCGCGTGGAAGACGCACGACGCTGTGGGCCTGACGCGTATGTTGTGCAGCAGTGTAGTGCCGCGACAGGGGTCTTCTTGCGCCCCTGTGGAAGGATCACTCGTCCGTGGCTGGACGGTGTGTACAACGTCGCGCGCACGGGCATTACCCAGGGTCAGGCCGAAGGGCCGGAGCGGTCCGCCCCGGCCCCTGGGCCGTTCGGCTTACGCCTCGTCGTTGACCCACGACATGAGCTTGCGGAGCTCCTTGCCGGTGGTCTCCAGGAGGTGGTTCTCGTCCTGGGTCTTGTACTCGTTGTACTTCTTCAGACCGGAGTGGTACTCCTCCATCCAGTTCCTGGCGAACGTGCCGTCCTGGATCTCAGCGAGGATCTGCTTCATCTCGGCCTTGGTGGCGTCGGTGATGATGCGCGGGCCGGTGACGTAGTCGCCCCACTCGGCGGTCTCGGAGATCGACCAGCGCATCTTCTCCAGGCCGCCCTCGTACATGAGGTCGACGATCAGCTTCAGCTCGTGGAGGCACTCGAAGTACGCGATCTCCGGCTGGTAGCCCGCCTCGGTCAGGGTCTCGAAGCCCGCCTTGACCAGCGCCGCGGTACCACCGCAGAGGACGGCCTGCTCACCGAACAGGTCGGTCTCGGTCTCCTCGGTGAAGGTCGTCTTGATGACGCCGGCGCGGGTGCCGCCGATGGCCTTCGCGTACGACAGCGCCAGCTCGAAGCCGTTGCCGGTCGCGTCCTGCTCGACGGCCGCGATGCAGGGCACGCCGCGGCCCTCCTCGTACTGGCGGCGAACCAGGTGGCCCGGGCCCTTCGGGGCGACCATGCAGACGTCGACCCCGGCCGGCGGCTTGATGAAGTCGAAGCGGATGTTCAGGCCGTGGCCGAAGAACAGCGCGTCGCCGTCCTTGAGGTTGTCCTTGATGGACTCCTCGTAGACCTGCGCCTGGATCGGGTCCGGCACCAGGATCATGATGACGTCGGCCTCGGCGGCGGCCTCCGACGGCGTCACCACGCGAAGGCCCTGCTCCTCGGCCTTCGCCTTGGACTTGGAGCCCTCGTGCAGACCGACACGGACGTCCACACCCGAGTCGCGCAGCGACAGCGCGTGGGCGTGGCCCTGGCTGCCGTAGCCGATGACCGCGACCTTGCGGCCCTGGATGATGGACAGGTCGGCGTCGTCGTCGTAGAACAGCTCGGCCACTGGGGTTCTCCTTGGTGTGCGGTGTCGCGTCCCACCGTACGGCGGGCGGGGGAGGGAAAGTTTCGGGGTCTCGGCATACGGGCGGCCGGCGGTCACCGGCCGCCCGTTCCAGGACTCAGGCTGACCGGTCGAGCGCGCGCAGCGACCGGTCCGTGATCGAACGCGCGCCACGTCCGATCGCGATCGTGCCGGACTGGACGAGCTCCTTGATGCCGAACGGCTCCAGCATCTTGAGCATGGCCTCCAGCTTGTCGCTGCCGCCGGTGGCCTCGATGGTGACGGCCTCCGGGGAGACGTCCACGGTCTTGGCACGGAACAACTGGACGATCTCGACGATCTGGGAGCGCGTCTCGTTGTCGGCGCGCACCTTCACCAGAACGAGTTCACGCTGCACCGCCGCGCCCGGCTCCAGCTCGACGATCTTCAGGACGTTGACGAGCTTGTTGAGCTGCTTGGTGACCTGTTCGAGCGGCAGCGCCTCGATCACGTTCACCACGATGGTGATGCGGGAGATGTCGGGGTGCTCGGTGATACCCACGGCGAGCGAGTCGATGTTGAAGCCGCGGCGCGAGAACAGGGCGGTGATCCGGGCGAGGACACCGGGCTTGTTCTCCACGAGGACGGAGAGGGTGTGCTTGGTGCTCATGGTTCGGACTCGGCTCTCTCTCAGTCGTCTTCGTTGTCGCCGAAGTCGGGGCGGACGTCCCGGGCTGCCATGATCTCGTCGTTCGAGGTGCCGGCGGCGACCATCGGCCACACCATGGCGTCCTCGTGGACGATGAAGTCGACCACGACGGGGCGGTCGTTGATCGAGTTCGCCTCTTCGATGACCTTGTCGAGGTCGTCCGGGGACTCGCAGCGGATGGCGTAGCAGCCCATCGCCTCCGACAGCTTCACGAAGTCCGGGACGCGGGTGCCCGCGCTCGGCTGCTTGCCGTCCGCGTCCGGACCGCTGTGCAGCACGGTGTTGGAGTAGCGCTGGTTGTAGAAGAGGGTCTGCCACTGGCGGACCATCCCGAGGGCGCCGTTGTTGATGATGGCGACCTTGATCGGGATGTTGTTCAGGGCGCAGGTGGTGAGTTCCTGGTTGGTCATCTGGAAGCAGCCGTCGCCGTCGACCGCCCAGACCGTGCGGTCCGGCTGCCCCGCCTTGGCGCCCATCGCGGCCGGCACCGCGTAGCCCATCGTCCCGGCGCCGCCGGAGTTCAGCCAGGTCGCGGGGTTCTCGTACTGGATGTAGTGCGCGGCCCACATCTGGTGCTGGCCGACGCCCGCGGCGAAGATCGTGCCCTCCGGCGCGAGCTGTCCGATGCGCTCGATGACCTGCTGCGGCGACAGCGAGCCGTTGTCGGGCTGCTCGTATCCCAGCGGGTACGTCTCGCGCCAGCGGTTGAGGTCCTTCCACCAGGCGCTGTAGTCGCCGCGGTGTCCCTCGCTGTGCTCCTTCTGCACGGCCTGGACCAGATCGGCGATGACCTCGCGGGCGTCCCCGACGATCGGCACGTCGGCCGCGCGGTTCTTCCCGATCTCGGCCGGGTCGATGTCGGCGTGGACGATCTTGGCGTACGGGGCGAAGCTGTCCAGCTTGCCGGTGACGCGGTCGTCGAAGCGGGCTCCGAGGGCGACGATCAGGTCGGCCTTCTGCAGCGCGGTGACGGCGGTGACCGCACCGTGCATGCCCGGCATTCCCACGTGCAGTTGGTGACTGTCGGGGAATGCGCCGAGCGCCATCAGGGTGGTGGTGACGGGCGCTCCGGTGAGTTCGGCGAGGACCTTCAGCTCGGCGGTGGCACCGGCCTTGAGGACACCGCCGCCGACGTAGAGGACGGGCCGCTTCGCCTGCGTGATCAGCTTGGCGGCCTCGCGGATCTGCTTCGCGTGCGGCTTGGTCACCGGGCGGTAGCCGGGCAGGTCCATGACGGGCGGCCACTGGAAGGTGGTCTGCGCCTGGAGGGCGTCCTTGGCGATGTCGACGAGGACCGGGCCGGGGCGGCCGGTGGAGGCGATGTGGAAGGCCTCCGCGATCGTCTTCGGGATGTCCTCGGCCCTGGTGACCAGGAAGTTGTGCTTGGTGACCGGCATGGTGATGCCGACGATGTCCGCCTCCTGGAAGGCGTCCGTGCCGATCGCCTTGGACGCGACCTGCCCGGTGATCGCCACGAGCGGCACCGAGTCCATGTGCGCGTCGGCGATCGGCGTCACCAGGTTGGTGGCACCCGGGCCGCTGGTCGCCATGCAGACCCCGACCCGGCCGGTGGCCTGCGCGTAACCGGTGGCCGCGTGACCCGCGCCCTGCTCGTGCCGGACGAGCACGTGCCGCACGCGCCGGGAGTCCATCAGCGGGTCGTAGGCCGGAAGGATCGCGCCGCCGGGAATGCCGAATACCGTGTCGGCCCCGACCTCCTCGAGAGAACGGATGAGGGACTTGGCACCCGTCACCTGTTCGGGCGCGGACTGCTGTCCTCCGGAACGGGGCCGCGGCTGCGGATGATGGGCCCCGGTGGCCTGCTCGGTCATCGTCATTCTCTTCTCGATGCTGAGGGTTTTTGCGAGGTTTGTACGATGTGCGGTTGTTGGTCGACAGTCACCTGTGCAACAAAAAACCCCTCGTGCCGTGAGGCAAGCGAGGGGAGCGCGCCGGGTGCGGTCGCTGGGTCTTCCGGGTCCGTCCGGTGATCACCAGCTTCAGCCGACGCGCTTTCCAAGTACGAGAATTCGGGTGCGCATGGCATTGACCCTCCCCCCGGCACGCATCGACTGTCAAGTAGGTGGGACGGGAGTCTCATTATGTGAGCGGAGGGCGGTTCCGCCCCCGAGAACAGCGGGCACACCACTCGTATACACCCCGGCGCCGCCTCCCGCGAACGCGGGCTCGGCCGGCCCGTGCGGGACCGGGTAGTGGCCGGAGGACAGCGCCCTGCGCAGCCGGTACTCGTCGAGGGGTCCGGAGAAAGCCATCCCCTGGCCGTGCGTACAGCCCATCGCGCGCAGGGCCACGACCTGCTCGGGGAGATCCACGCCGTCGGCCACGGACTGCAGCCCCAGGTCGGTGGCGATCCTCAGCAGTCCGCTGGTGATCTTGTGCAGCCGGGCGGACTCGACGACGCCCTCGACCAGGCCACGGTCGAGCCTGAGGACGTCGACGGGGAGCCTTCTGAGTGCCGTGATCGCGGCACAGCCGCCCCCGAAGCCGTCCAGGGCGATCCGGACCCCGACCCTCCGCAGCGCGTTCAGCCGGCGCTCCAGCTCGTCCAGGGCGACCCGTGGATCGGCGTCGGACAGCTCGACGATCAGGGCACCCGAGGAGAGCCCGTGCCGGGTCAGCAGGGCCTCCACGGAGCCGAGGGGCGCCGAGCGGTCCAGCAGGCGACGGGCGCTCATCCGGACGGCGACGGGCACCGTGACCCCCGCCGCTGCCCGCTCGGCCGCCTGTTCGACCGCCTCCTCGAGGATCCAGCGGCCCAGCTCGGCGGTCCGGTCGCTGTCCTCGGCGACGCGCAGGAACTCGGCGGGGGTGAAGAGCACCCCTTGGGAGGAACGCCAGCGGGCCTGGGCGGTGACCGTCGCGATCCGGCCGTTCTCCAGGCAGACCACGGGCTGGTGCAGCAGCGCGAACTCGCCGTCCTGAAGAGCCGAGCGCAGCCGCGTCGCCAGCTCCGCCTTGCGTACGACATCCTGCTGCATCTGGGGTGCGTACAGCTCGACGCGCCCCTTGCCCGCCGCCTTGGCGCGGTACATGGCCAGGTCGGCGTTGCGCAGCAACTCGCCTGCCCCAAGGCCCGGTTCGGCGAAGCCGACGCCGATGGACGCGGCCACCCGGACATCGTTGCCGTCGATGGCGTAGGGCTGCGAGAGCTTGATCCGCAGTCGGTCGGCGAGTTCCATGATCTGTTGCTCACGCGCGGCACGGTCGCGGTTGCCGTCGCCGACGATCAGGGCCGCGAACTCGTCGCCGCCGAGCCGGGCGGCGGTGTCGCCGTGCCGCACCGAGTCCTGGAGTCTGCGGGCGGCCTGCACGAGGAGCTCGTCGCCGGCCTGGTGCCCGATCGTGTCGTTGACCGCCTTGAAGCCGTCGAGGTCGATGAAGAGAACGGCCGTGCCACGGTCGGTGGAGCGGCGGCCGGACAGGGCCTGCTGGACGCGCCGCGTGAACAGGGCGCGGTTGGGCAGGTCGGTGAGCGGGTCGTGCTCGGCGTTGTGCTGCAGTTGTGCCTGCAGCCGCACCCGCTCCGTCACGTCACGGCTGTTGAAGATGAGGCCGCCGTGGTGCCGGTTGACGGTGGACTCCACGTTGAGCCAGCCGCCCCCGCCGGACTTGAAGCGGCACTCGATGCGCGTGGTGGGCTCCCGCAGGTGACTGGCGGCCAGGAAGCGGCGCACCTCGTGCACCACGCAGCCGAGGTCCTCGGGGTGGATGAGCGAGGCGAGCTCGGAGCCCACGAGGTCCTCCGCGCTGCGGCCGTAGACCCCGGCGGCTGCCGGGCTGACGTACTTCAGGATGCCGTTCGGCGCCGCGATCATGATGACGTCGCTGGAGCCCTGCACCAGGGAGCGGAAGTGGTTCTCCTTCTGGGCCAGCTCCTGGGTGAGGGTGATGTTGTCGAGCAGCATGATGCCCTGGCGCACCACGAGGGCGAGCACGACCAGGCCCGCGGTGAGGAGTACCACGCGGTCGACGCTGCGGCCGTTGAGCACGTTGTAGAGAATCCCCAGCGTGCAGACCGCGGCGGCCAGGTAGGGCGTGAGCGCGCCCAGTGATCCGGCGATCGGGCGGGGGGCCGCGTACCGGTGGTGGCCCGCGCCCTGCGGGACGGGGTGCCCCACGGGGTGTCCGCCGTCCGGCCGCCGGTCCGGGATGTGTTCGTGCACCACGCGCGCGTGCCCGTCCTCGCCGTAGCCGTCCCTTCCGTGCCCGCTCCGTTCGTACCCGCTCCGTTCGTGCCCGCTCCGTTCGTGCCCGTTCCCGCGCGGTTCGTTGCCGCCGTGTTCGCCGGCGTCCGGCTGTCCCTGCCGGGTGCCGGCCCAGGGGGCGTACGCGAGGAGCAGCGAGCCGGCGAACCAGCCCGCGTCGAGAAGCTGCCCGGAGTGGTAGTTGTTGTGCAGGAGGGGCGAGGTGAACAGGGCGTCGCACATCACGGTCAGGGCGAGTGCGCCGATCGCGGTGTTCACCGCCGAGCGGTTCAGGGAGGAACGCCTGAAGTGCAGCGCCAGCACCATGCTGACCAGGGCGATGTCCAGCAGGGGGTACGCCAGGGAGAGCGCGGTGTGCGCGACGCTCGGGCCGTCGAACTTCGCCGCCTGGGCGAGCGCGAGACTCCAGGACAGCGTGAGCAGGGAACCGCCGATGAGCCAGGAGTCGAGTGCCAGGCAGATCCAACCGGCCTTGGTCACCGGCCTCTTGGCGAGCACCAGCAGTCCCACGATGGCCGGCGGCGCGAAGCACAGGAAGAAGATGTCGGCGAAACTGGGGCTCGGGACCTGACGCTCCAGGACGATCTCGTACCACCCCCAGACGCCGTTGCCCAGCGAGGCCATGGCGGAGGAGACCGCGAAGAGCATCCACGCGGGTCGAAAGCGGCTGCGCCGGTGGTGGGCGTAGAGGAAGCAGGAGACGGCCGCGGTGCCCGCGGCGGCGCTCAGCCCGAAGTCGCCCATGATCAGTGCCAGATTCGCCGAGCCCCAGCCGAGGGCGGAACCGACGGCGTATCCCGCGCAGACCACGGCCAGCGCGAGCTGCGAGACCATACCCGTCCCACCGCCGAGTACCGGACGGCGGGTCAGCAGCGCTCCGGGGGAACTCACCGGTCCCACCCGGTCCGCACAGCGGGGTCCCGCTGCTCCGGGCACGCTGGGTGCGCATGCCTCCTGCGGGCGCCGTGCCTGCGGTGATGATGTCCGCCGTGGCCGCCGTGGGCTCGGCTGCGCGTGGCCGCGCGCCAGGGTCGTCGGCGGCCCCGCCGCGTCGGATCGTTCGTCCATAGGCCGTGCATCGCCCGTCGCCCCCCTCGCAGTCCGAATGTCCATCCCCGGCGCCGAACGGTGCGCGGCGCAGCCCCTGTCGGGACGATACACCAGTCTCGTCACTCAGGGACATAGTTCCTCTACGCTCCGTAACGACCAGCGGGGATGCGGACACGACCCGCATTCGGGGGAATGCGGAGAGTGTCCCTGCCCGGGCGCGGCCGCGGACGGCGGCGCGTTACGTGCCCGTGGTGAGGACCACGTTGCCGAGCGGCTCCCGGTTCACGAAACGATTCAACTGCTTGACCAGCAGCCGCTCGGCGCGCGGCAGGAACGCCGACGTGGGGCCGCCGACGTGGGGGCTGATGAGCACGCCGGGCGCCTGCCACAAGGGGTGCCCCAGGGGCAGCGGCTCGGGGTCGGTGACGTCGAGGGCCGCGGTGAGGCGTCCGCTGTCCAGCTCGGCGAGCAGGGCCTTGGTGTCGACGACGGGGCCGCGGGCGACGTTGACCAGGAGCGCGCCGTCCTTCATACGGGCCAGGAAGTCCGCGTCCACCAGGCCGCGCGTGCTGTCGGTGAGGGGCGTGGACAGCACCACGACATCGGCCTCGGGGAGCAGCGCGGGCAGTTCCGTGAGTGGGTGCACCGGACCGCGCGCCGTGGTGCGCTCAGAGCGCGCGACGCGCGCCACCCGCGCCACCTCGAAGGCCACGAGCCGGTCCTCGATCGCGGACCCGATCGACCCGTACCCCACGATCAGAACGGACTTGTCGGCCAGCGCCGGACGGAACCCGGAGCGCCACTCCCCCTTGTCCTGGGCGCGTACGAAGTCGGGGATGCCCCGCAGCGAGGCGAGGATCAGGGCGAGGGCGAGTTCGCTGGTGCTCGCCTCGTGCACCCCACGGGCGTTGCACAACTGCACTCCCGGGCGCAGGGACTTCAGGCCCGGCTGGACGTGGTCGACTCCGGCGGAGAGGGTCTGCACGGCCTGCAGGGAGGTCATTTCGGCCATCGGCCGCCGGCCGACGGCGGGCGGCTTCATGTACGGCACGACATAGAACACGCAGTCGGCCGGGTCCGCGGGAAACTCCTGGCCACCGTCCCAGAAGCGGTAGTCGAGGCTCTCGGGCAGGCCCTTGATCTCGTCGGCGTGAAAGGGGAGCCACACATCGGAAGTCATGCTCAGGAGGCTATGTCAGGCGGCGGGACCTACAGAGGTTAGGTTGGGGTGGCAGGAGAGGGAGGGTCACGGCCAGGTGGAGCGCAGGACGATCGGCGCGGCGACGCTCGATGTGGGGGCGATCGGGCTCGGGTGCATGCCGATGACCTGGGCGTACACCGGTTCGCGGCAGCGCGGTGAGGAGTCGCTGCGCACGGTGCACGCGGCCCTCGACCTGGGCTCGACGCTGCTCGACACGGCGGACATGTACGGGCCCTTCACCAATGAGCTGCTGGTGGGCCGGGCGCTGCGCGAACGGCGTCCGGAGGCCTTCGTGTCGACGAAGGTGGGACTGCTGGTGGGCGAGCAGCACATCGTGGCCAACGGGCGTCCACGTTATGTGCGGCGCGCCTGCGACGCGTCGCTGCGCCGGCTGCAGACCGACGTGATCGACCTCTACCAGCTGCACCGCGCGGACCCCGAGGTGCCGGTCGAGGAGACCTGGGGCGCGATGGCCGATCTGGTGGCGGCCGGAAAGGTGCGTTCACTCGGGCTGTGCGCGGTCGGCGCCCGTTCCGCCCGTCGCCCGGGGGCGCGCCCGTACGACGGGCGGCTGTACGGAGGGCGGCTGTACGACGGAACGATCCGGCAGCTGGAGCGGGTTCAGCAGGTCTTCCCGGTGAGCGCGGTGGAGGCCGAGCTGTCGGTGTGGTCGACGCAGGCGCTGGACGCGCTGCTGCCGTGGTGCGCCGCGCGCGGCGTGGGTTTCCTGGCGGCGATGCCGCTCGGCAACGGTTTCCTGACCGGCACGCTGACGCCCGGCGGGGGCTTCGAGCCCGACGACGTACGCGCCCGCCATCCCCGCTTCACGGCCGAGATGATGGCCGCCAACCAGCCGATCGTCGCCGGGTTGCGGCGCGTCGCCCGACGGCACGGGGACGGGGTCACTCCCGCGCAGGTGGCGCTGGCCTGGGTGCTGTCCCAGGGCCGGCACGTGGTTCCGGTGCCGGGGGCCAAGCGGGCGCGGTGGGCGGTGGAGAACGCGGGGGCGGCCGGGCTGCCGCTGACGGCGGAGGATCTGGCGGAGGTGGCGGGGCTTCCCCGGGCGCAGGGGTCGTGGGACTGAGGGCTCCCGCGGCTGCTCGCGCATCGGGTGTTCCTGATCGGGAACCCGCGGGACGCGAGCGGTGTATGAACAGTAGGACCGCCACGTCGAAGGGACCTCTGATCGTGCAACGTCGAGTGGTGAAGGCCGCGTTGGCCGCGGCAGCGCTGGTGGTGACGGCTTACTGTTCCTCCGGCGGCTCGGGGGCGGATCGCCGGTCGGCCTGAACCCGTCGTCGGGCGGTGGGGTGACGGGGTCGGCCTCCTCGGGGCGGCCGACCGAGACGGCCGCGCCCGCCAAGGGTTCGGTGAAGGTGGTGCGCACCGTCGCCGAGGGCCTCAAGTCGCCCTGGGGCCTGGCGCCGCTGCCGGAGGGCGGTCTTCTGGTGTCCTCGCGGGACGAGGGGACGATCACCCGGGTGGACGAGAAGACCGGGCGGACGACGGAGCTGGGCCAGGTGCCGGGGGTGGCCCCCGCCGGGGAGGGCGGCCTGCTCGGTATCGCGCTCTCCCCCGCCTACGCCTCGGACCACATGGTCTACGCGTACTTCACGACGGCTTCGGACAACCGGATCGTCCGTATGTTGTACGACGCGAAGAAGCCGCCCGGCGAGCAGCTGGGCGCGCCGGACACGATCTTCAAGGGCATCCCCAAGGGAGTGATCCACAACGGCGGCCGGATCGCCTTCGGCCCGGACGGGATGCTGTACGCGGGAGCGGGCGAGACGGGCTCCCGGGGTCTGGCCCAGGACAAGAAGGCGCTGGGCGGCAAGATCCTGCGCATGACGCCGGACGGGGACCCGGCGCCGGGCAACCCCTTCGGCGACTCGGTCGTGTACTCGTACGGGCACCGCAACGTACAGGGTCTCGCCTGGGACGACAGACAGCGCCTGTGGGCCTCCGAGTTCGGGCAGGACACCTGGGACGAACTGAACCAGATCAAGCCCGGCGACAACTACGGCTGGCCGGTGGTCGAGGGCAGGAGCGACGACCCGAAGTACCACAACCCGGTCGCCCAGTGGCACACGGACGACGCCTCGCCCAGCGGCATCGCCTATGCCGACGGTTCGATCTGGATGGCGGGGCTGAAGGGCGAGCGGCTGTGGCGGGTCCCCCTGGAGGGCACACGGGCCGCCGCCGCTCCGCAGTCCTTCCTGAACGGCAGGTACGGGCGGCTGCGCACGGTGGTCTCGGCGGGCGGTGACAAGCTCTGGCTGGTCACCAGTGAGACGGACGGACGGGGCAGCCCCGGGAAGGGCGACGACCGGATTCTGGAGCTGGAGGTGAAGTAGGGTCCGCGGCCTCAGGGTTCGTCCGGCTCGGACACGGGTTCGTCCGGCTCGGACACGGGTTCCTGCGCCGGTTCCGCCCCCTCGCGTTCCCGCTCCGGCGGCCGTACGACCACCTTGCCCGAGGACAGGTCGATGGGGCCGCGGCCCGGATCACCGTCGTTCAGGTCCACGCGGGTCAGTTCGAGCCGTTTGCGTTCGTCGTCGGTGTGCTTGCGGCCTGGTGCGAAGATCTCCTCGAACATGTTGAACACGGCGCCTCCCTCGGCCCGGATCCCTGCCAGCGTATGCCTCAGCCCGCCGTCGGGGCAGTGGGGGTCTCCTGGGGGAACAGCCGGAGCCGATGGGCCAGTGCCGCCGCCTCTCCCCGTCCCGAGACGTCGAGCTTGGCGAGGATGTTCGACACGTGGACGCTGGCGGTCTTCGGGGAGATGAAGAGTTCCTCGGCGATCTGGCGGTTGGTGCGGCCGGCCGCGACCAGACGCAACACGTCGCGCTCACGGCTGGTGAGGCCGAGGGCCTGGGCCGGATCGCCGGGGGTCGGGTCGTACGGCCCGGGGGCCCTGCCCAGGGCGAGGCGGGCCCGCTGGGCGAGCAGCGCCACGGCGTCGGCGAGGGGGCGGGCGCCCAGATGGTCGGCCGCCGCCCCGGCCAGCCGCAGGAGCTCGGTGGCGCGTGCCCTCTCGTCCTCGTCGGCGCCCGCGGTCAGCAGGGAGTCGGCCAGGTGGTGACGGACGCGGGCGAGGTCGTAGGGGCGTTCCAGGCATTCGAAGGCCGAGACCACCTCGGCCCACTCGTGCGGGTCGGACACGCCCTCGGCCCGTCGGAGTTCGGCGCGCACCCACCGCTCGTACGCGTGCCAGAGAGGCACTCCGGTGGCCAGCGTCCTGGCGGCCTCCCGGAGGGACCGCACGGCCTTGTCGCGCCCCGCCTCGGCGGCGGGCAGTCCGCGGGCGTCGGCCTCCGCGGTGGCGGCGGCGAGCAGCAGGGGCCAGCCGTAGCGTTGGGTGCCGGGCGGGAAGCCCGCGTCCAGCGCCTGCTCCAGCGCGGTGCGGGCGTCGAGGAGGCGGCCCTCGCCCGCGGCGACGCGGATCGTGCTGCGCACCAGCGGCAG
Organism: Streptomyces sp. RPA4-2; assembly: GCF_012273515.2. Taxonomy (NCBI): domain Bacteria; kingdom Bacillati; phylum Actinomycetota; class Actinomycetes; order Kitasatosporales; family Streptomycetaceae; genus Streptomyces; species Streptomyces sp. RPA4-2. Next base: position 6,324,498 of record NZ_CP050975.2, on the reverse strand, counting down.
GGCGTGCTGCGGCATGGGGTCGTGGGTGCCGAAGTGGGCGCGGGCGGCGTCCAGTCGACGTGCCGCCTCGGCGAGGTCGCCGCGGTCGAGGGCGAGGTCCGCCAGGCGCATGGCGCCGCTGCCGGACGGTTTGCCGCTGGCTCCCACGCCCAGGGCGTTCCGTGCCGCCTCGACGGCTTCGTCCCACCGGCCGAGTGAGCTGAGCGACTCGGCGAGGTTGCCCCACACCCAGGCCTCGGTGTCCAGCAGGCCGTTCCTCCGGGCGAGTTCGGTGCCCTGCCGCAGGATCGGGACGGCTTCGCGGGAGCGGCCGACCGACTCCAGGTGGGAGGGCAGGTTGATGTGGAGGCGTCCCGCGACGAGGGACGCGCCGTGCGGCGGGATCTGCTCCTTGACCTCGTACATCTCCGTGATGCCCGCCTCGATGTCCCCCGCGTCGACCATGAGACCGCCGAGGGTGAGCCGGGCGTTCAGCTCGATGTCCCGGGCGCCGACCATGCGCGCGTACTCCACGGCGCGCTCGGCGGCGAAGAGGGCGCCGGGGCCCGGTTCGTGCAGCATGCACCAGGCGGCGACCAGGGACAGCACCTCGGCGTGCACCTCCGACGGGGGCAGGCCGCGTACCAGGTCCCGGGCGGTGGCGAGTTCGTGCCACCCGTCGCCGCGGGCCTGCGCGGTGATCAGCCGGGAGCGCTGGACCCAGAACCAGGCGGCACGCAGGGGATCGCTCTCGTCCTCCAGGACGTGCAGCGCCCGTTTGGTGATCTTCAGGGCCCGTTCGCGCTCCCCCGCCAGCCGGCCGGCGACGGCGGCCTCGGCCATCAGGTCGAGATAGCGCAGGGGTGCCGGGACCTCCGGGGACGCCGGGTGTCCCTGGGCCGCCGGGTCTTGGCCGCAGGGCGGGAACACCTCCACGTAGTCGATGGGGCGCAGGGCTGCCCGTACGGCTTCCGGGGCGACCTCCCACAGCTCCATGGCCCGTTCCAGGAGCCGGAGCTGTTCGGAGTGGGCATGCCGGCACCGGGCGTCGACGGAGGCGTCCAGGACGGCGGGCAGCGCCTTGGCCGCGTCGTGCGCGTGGTACCAGTAGCTGGCCAGCCGGGTGGCGCGCTCGTCGGCCGGTACGAGCGTGGGGTCGGCCTCCAGGGCTTCGGCGTAGCGCCGGCTGTAGCGGGAGCGCTCGCCGGGCAGCAGGTCGTCACTGACTGCCTCGCGGACCAGGGAGTGACGGAAGCGGTAGCCGTCGCCGCCGGGTGAGGCGAGCAGGATGTTGGCGCCGACGGCGGCGCGCAGCGCCTCGATGAGGTCGTCCTCGGCGAGCCGGGCCACGGCGGCGAGCAGCCGGTACTCGACGGTGGAGCCGCCCTCGGCCACGATCCGGGCGATGCGCTGGGCGCTCTCGGGCAGCGCTTCGACGCGTACGAGGAGCAGGTCGCGCAGCGAGTCCGTGAGGCCGGTGGGACAGCCCTGGTGGGCGGCGACGGCGAGTTCCTCGACGAAGAACGCGTTGCCGTCGGAGCGTTCGAAGATGTCGTCGACCTGGGCCGGGTCGGGTTCGTGGGCGAGGATTCCGGCAATCTGGCGGCCGACCTCGGCGCGGGTGAAGCGGCCGAGTTCGATACGGCGGACGGTGCGCAGGCGGTCCAGTTCGGCGAGGAGGGGGCGCAGCGGGTGGCGGCGGTGGATGTCGTCGGCGCGGTACGTGGCGACGACGACGAGGCGTCCGCTGCGCAGCGTGCGGAAGAGGTAGGCCAGCAGGTGACGGGTGGAGGCATCGGCCCAGTGCAGGTCCTCCAGGGCCACGACGACCGTGCGGTCGGCGGCGAGGCGCTCCAGGAGGCGGGCGGTGAGTTCGAAGAGGCGGGCCATGCCCTCCTCGTCGGGGCGCCGGCCGCGGTCGGTCTCGCCCAGCTCGGGGAGCAGCCGGGCCAGCTCGTCCTCCTGGCCGGCGGCGGCCGCGGCGAGCTCGTCCGGGAGCAGCCGGCGCAGGGCGCGCAGGGCGGTGGAGAACGGGGCGAAGGGCAGTCCGTCGGCGCCGATCTCGACACAGCCGCCGCACACGAAGACGGCGCCCTCGCGGTCGGCCACGGTGGCGAACTCCTCGATCAGGCGGGTCTTCCCGACCCCGGCCTCGCCGCCGAGGAGCAGCGCCTGCGGTTCGCCCCCGGTGTCCGACGCCTGGGAGCCGCTGCCGCCGGCGGCGCGGGCCAACGCCTCGCGCAGGACCCCGAGTTCGTCCGCGCGGCCGACGAACACGGGGCTGACGGATCTGGTCTCCACGGGCCCGAGCATCGCACAACGGTCCGCGGGAGCGGCACTGGTTATCGGGCGGCCGGCCATCGGTGCCGGGCCGTGTGCGGGGAGAGCGGCGAGCGCTCTCCCGGGAGGCCGGCCGACCCCCGTACGGCCGGCCTCCCCCGGCGTCCGAGGGGGGCCGCCGCCAGTGCGGGCAGCCTCCTTCGGCCCGGCGTTCACGCGGCGCGGGTGAACCGGTACCGGCGGGGGCGCGGGCTGTGCGCCCGCCCCTCTGTGTCGTTCCGGCCGGACTCGCGCGCGGCGGTGCGGCGGCGGTCGGCACGGCGGCCGCGGAGGGCCTCCTGTGCCAGTCGGTGGTTCTGCGCCTCGCGGATCAGCTCGGCGGATCGGATCTGGTGGAGCTCGTACTCGAACATCTCGTACCCCTCGTGAAGAGCCGGTTTCGGCCTCGCTCTGTGCGATGCCTCAACCTTCGTCTCCCAGGGGGGTGCGTCACATCGGGAGAGTTCCGCATCTTGCGCACGCGAAGGGCCTTAGAGCGGCGGCAGGTTACCCACGCCGGCCCTAAGGCCCCTCAGAGGTACGGAGGTTCACTTGGTGGAGGGCAGTCCGAGCAGGATGTCGGAGTACTTGGCGACCGCGAGCACGAGGCCGACGACGCCGAGCGAGACGCCCGCCCAGGCGACGGACTTGATCCAGGCGGCCTGCGGCTTGCCGGGCGCCCCGAAGGCGGGCCGGGCCAGGACCACGACGCCGACGATCAGCGCGGCCAGCGCGAAGAGGCCGCCGACGAGCGCGGTGGTCGCCCAGGCGTCGCCGTAGACCTCCTTGACCTGCGTGGCCACGCTCGCGGACGACGAGGTCTGCAGTTGTCCGACCAGGGTCTCGCGGGCGGCGGCCACGGTGGCGACCCAGCTGCCGGTGAGCGACACGATGCCGAGTCCGGCGGAGACGACGGCGGCGGCGCCCTGGCCGACGCCGGGGGCGTCCTTCTCCCCGGCCGCGGGGACGTCCTCGTCCGCCGGGGCGTCGGCCTCGGTGTCGTCCTGCTCCTCGGCCTCGGCCTCGGCGTCGGTCTCGGCTCCGGTCACGGCCGCGCTGTCGGGCGTCTCCTCGGTGCCAGTGCCGGTGCCGGTGCCGTCCACGGTCTCCTTGTCGCTCTTCGCCTCGGTGCCGTTCGCGTCCACGGCTTCGTCAACTGTCTTGGTTCCCATGTCCCGCACCGTACGGACGGAGTCTGAGAAGTCTCTTAATGATCCCTGTGCTCGCCGGTAACGATCGGCGTAAGCGTGCGTGACCGTCGTGCAACGCTCAGTCGCTCGTCCCCGCGCGCGTCGCCCGCCAGTCGGGCGCGAGCACCGACCAGACCTCCATGTCGTGGCGTACCCCCCGGTAGGGGAAGCTCTCCCGCAGCACGGCGTCCCGGGTCATCCCCAGCCGCCGGGCGCCGTTCACACTCGGCTCGTTCGCCGAGGCGGCGATCCACTCCACCCGGTGGATCCCGCGTTCCTCGACGGCCCAGTCGATGAGCAGTCGCATCGCGCGTGTGACCAGGCCCCGTCCGGTACCCGCGGGTTCCAGCCAGCAGCCGACCTCGCAATTGCCCTGGGCCGCGTCGAAGTTGAGGAAGAGCACGCCGCCCACGAGCGTTCCCTCCAGCCACAGGCCGTGCAGGGATCCGGTGTCGGCGGCACGGTTGTCGGCGTACCGCTGGAGCAGTTCCCGCGCGGACGCCACGTCCGTGGCCGCCGAACCGAACGGGATGTACTGCCCGATGAACTCCCGCCCCCGGTCCAGATGCGCGAGGAACTCCTCGGCGTGCCAGGGCTCCAGGGGGCGCAGTTCCGCGCCGTCGTCACCCAGGGATATCGCGTACATCCTGCTGCTGCTCCTTCTCCGTTGTGTCCGCCGGTTCCGTGTCCGTCGCGGCGGCCGGTCTCTCATGGGTGGTGCGGCACTCCGGCGGCCCGGCGGCGGCCGGCGACACCGGTTGACGGCACCGGTCGACGGCACCGGTCGACGGCACCGGTCGACGGCACCGGTCGAGCCGGTGGACTCCGCCGCGCCGGGGTGCCCACGACAGGCCTGGGGGGACGCACCGGTCCCGGTGCGTCCCCCCAGGTGGGTGGTGCGCGGACGGTCAGCCTTCGCTGACGCCCAGCTTCTCGAGGATGAGCTCCTTGACGCGGGCCGCGTCGGCCTGGCCCCGGGTGGCCTTCATGACGGCGCCGACCAGGGCGCCGGCCGCGGCCACCTTGCCGCCGCGGATCTTGTCCGCGACGCCCGGGTTGCCGGCGATGGCCTCGTCGACGGCGGCGGTCAGCGCGCCCTCGTCCGAGACGACCTTGAGACCGCGCTTGTCGACGACCTCGTCCGGGGTGCCCTCGCCCGCGAGCACGCCCTCGATGACCTGACGGGCGAGCTTGTCGTTCAGGTCTCCGGAGGCCACGAGCTGCGTCACCCGGGCGACCTGCGCCGGGGTGATGGGCAGGTCCTCCAGGGCCTTGCCCGACTCGTTGGCGCTGCGGGCCAGTTCGCCCATCCACCACTTACGGGCGGACGCGGCGTCCGCGCCGGCCTCGGTCGTGGCGACGATCGCGTCGATGGCACCGGCGTTGAGGATCGACTGCATGTCGTGGGCGCTGACGCCCCAGTCCTCGCGCAGCCGGTTGCGGCGGGCCAGCGGCTGCTCGGGCAGACCCCCACGCAGCTCCTCGACCCAGTCGCGGGACGGGGCGACGGGGACCAGGTCGGGCTCCGGGAAGTACCGGTAGTCCTCGGCCTCCTCCTTCACGCGTCCCGAGGTCGTGGACCCGGTGTCCTCGTGGAAGTGGCGCGTCTCCTGGATGATCGTGCCGCCGGAGTTCAGCACCGCGGCGTGCCGCTGGATCTCGAAGCGGGCGGCGCGTTCCACCGAGCGCAGCGAGTTGACGTTCTTCGTCTCGGAGCGCGTGCCGAACTTCTCACGGCCGTGCGGGCGCAGCGACAGGTTCACGTCGCAGCGCATCTGCCCCATCTCCATGCGGGCTTCCGAGACGCCGAGCGCCTTGATGAGCTCGCGCAGCTCGGCGACGTAGGCCTTGGCGACCTCGGGCGCGCGCTCGCCCGCGCCCTCGATCGGCTTGGTGACGATCTCGATGAGGGGGATGCCCGCGCGGTTGTAGTCGAGCAGGGAGTGCGAGGCGCCGTGGATACGGCCGGTCGCGCCGCCGACGTGCGTGGACTTGCCGGTGTCCTCCTCCATGTGGGCGCGCTCGATCTCGACGCGGAAGACCTCGCCGTCCTCCAGCTGTACGTCGAGGTAGCCGTTGAAGGCGATCGGCTCGTCGTACTGGGAGGTCTGGAAGTTCTTCGGCATGTCCGGATAGAAGTAGTTCTTCCGGGCGAAGCGGCACCACTCGGCGATCTCGCAGTGCAGCGCGAGACCGATCTTGATGGCGGACTCGACGCCGGTCGCGTTGACGACGGGCAGCGAGCCGGGCATGCCGAGGCAGGTGGGGCAGGTCTGCGAGTTGGGCTCGGCGCCCAGCTCGGTGGAGCACCCGCAGAACATCTTGGTCTTGGTGCCGAGCTCGACATGGACCTCGAGGCCCATGACGGGGTCGTACGTCGCCAGGGCGTCCTCGTACGACACCAGCTCGTCGGTCGTGGTGGTCACGGTGAAAACTTCCCTCTCAGCCCAGCAGGACGTCGTCGTCGCCCAGGCGCCTGAGCTCCCGGTAGAGGATGGCGAGGCCGGTGACGATGGCGGCGGCGGACACGGCCGCGTCGATCAGGCGCAGCGTGTCGTGCTCCGTGCGGGCCTTCTTGGCCTGCTTGGCGACGCCGAGAGCACCGAACGCGGTGGTCGCGATGGACAGGTACGTGCCGGACTTGGACTTCTTGAAGCCCTTGGCCTTGGTCAGAGCCTTACTCACAACGACGGAGCCTCCTCGATCAGCGGGTGCCCCCACTTTTCCACGAAGGCGGCCTCGACGGCGGCGCCGACCTTGTAGAGCCGGTCGTCCTTCATCGCGGGGGCGATGATCTGCAGACCGACCGGGAGGTTGTCCTCCGGCGCGAGACCGCAGGGCAGCGACATGGCCGCGTTGCCCGCCATGTTGGTCGGGATGGTGCACAGGTCCGCGAGGTACATCGCCATCGGGTCGTCGGCGCGCTCGCCGATCGCGAAGGCGGTGGTGGGCGTGGTCGGCGAGACGATCACATCCACCTGCTCGAACGACTTGTCGAAGTCGCGGGTGATGAGCGTACGGACCTTCTGCGCCGAGCCGTAGTACGCGTCGTAGTAGCCGGAGCTGAGGGCGTACGTGCCGAGCATGATGCGGCGCTTGACCTCGTCCCCGAAGCCGGCCTCGCGGGTGAGCGAGGTGACCTCCTCGGCGGAGCGCGTGCCGTCGTCCCCGACCCGCAGGCCGTAGCGCATCGCGTCGAAGCGGGCGAGGTTGGACGAGCACTCGGACGGCGCGATCAGGTAGTACGCGGAGAGCGCCAGGTCGAAGGACGGGCAGTCCAGCTCGACGATCTCGGCGCCGAGGTCCTTGAGCAGGGCGACGGCCTCGTCGAAGCGCTGCAGGACACCGGCCTGGTAGCCCTCGCCGCGGAACTGCTTGACGACACCGACGCGCATGCCGGCGACGGAGCCGTTGCGGGCGGCCTCGACCACCGGGGGGACCGGCGCGTCGATGGAGGTCGAGTCGAGCGGGTCGTGCCCGGCGATGACCTCGTGCAGCAGCGCCGCGTCCAGGACCGTACGGGCGCAGGGGCCGCCCTGGTCGAGGGAGGAGGAGAACGCCACCATGCCGTAGCGGGAGACGCCGCCGTACGTGGGCTTGACGCCGACCGTGCCGGTGACGGACGCGGGCTGGCGGATGGAGCCGCCCGTGTCGGTGCCGATGGCGAGCGGCGCCTCGAAGGAGGCGAGCGCGGCGGACGAGCCGCCGCCCGAGCCGCCGGGGATGCGGCTGAGGTCCCAGGGGTTGCCCGTGGGGCCGTACGCGCTGTTCTCGGTGGAGGACCCCATGGCGAACTCGTCCATGTTGGTCTTGCCGAGGATGACGACGTCGGCGGCCTTGAGCCGCTTGGTGACCGTCGCGTCGTAGGGCGGGATCCAGCCTTCGAGGATCTTGGAACCGACGGTGGTCGGGATGCCCTCGGTGGTGAAGATGTCCTTGAGCGCCAGGGGCACGCCGGCGAGCGGTCCGAGCTTCTCGCCGCGCTCCCGCTTCGCGTCGACGGCGCGGGCCTGCGCGAGGGCGCCCTCGCGGTCGACGTGCAGGAAGGCGTGCACCTTCTCGTCGACGGCCTCGATGCGGGCGAGGTGGGCCTCGGTGACCTCGACGGCGGTGAGCTCGCCTGCCGCGATCTTCCCGGCGATCTCCGCCGCGGTGAGCTTGATGATGTTGACGTTGGTGTCCGTCATGGTGATTAGTCCTCCCCCAGGATCTGCGGCACCTTGAAACGCTGCTGCTCCTGGGCCGGGGCGCCGGAGAGCGCCTGCTCGGGGGTGAGCGACGGGCGGACCTCGTCCGCGCGCATGACGTTCGTCAGCGGCAGCGGGTGGGAGGTCGGCGGTACGTCTTGGTCGGCGACCTCGCTGACGCGGGCGACCGCGCCGATGATGTCGTCGAGCTGGCCGGCGAAGTGGTCGAGCTCTTCCGCCTTCAGCTCCAGACGCGCCAGCCGTGCGAGGTGGGCGACCTCCTCGCGCGTGATGCCAGGCATGCAGCGATCCTCTGGGTGAGAGTGTGTGGTTTGGCCCAATCCTATGGGGCCGGGGCCGATGCCCGCGCCCGGGTTTGCCCGGGGGGCCCTCCCGTGTACGAGGTGGGAGTCGCCGACGGGAGTTCCGCACCGCCGCCACCGGTCCGTCCCGGGGGCTGTCACCGCCTTCCGAACCTGCGGGCCGCGCGTGGCTGGGTGCGCAGTTCCCCGCGCCCCCGTCAGGGGGCCGCTCCACCATCGTGACCGAGCTGCGGGCCGCGCGTGGCTGGGTGCGCAGTTCCCCGCGCCCCTGTCAGGGAGGCGCCACCCCCGTGGGAGAGCTGCGAGCCACCCCTGGCCGATCGCGTAGTTCCCCGCGCCCCCGTCAGGGGGCCGCTCCACCACCGTGACCGAGCTGCGGGCCGTCCGTGACCGGGCGCGCGGTTCCCCGCGTGCCTGGCGGGGTGCGGGCGCCGGCGGTGAGGGACCGCCGCGGGAGGGCTTCACTTTTCGGGTGACCGTCATGGGTGGTGCGCGGGTGGGAGAAACACCGCGGAGCCCCACGGACCCGCACCCGACGAACGACGGACGACGGACGACGGACGACGACCCGCCGGAACTACTCCGCGGCCGGCAACGCGGCCCGCGGCCGCTGCCAGCCCCGCGACCCCCGCGCCAGCAACCACGCCGTGGCCTCGTCCGGCGGCATCGCGGCGGCGACCAGCCACCCCTGCACCGCGTCGCACCTCAGATCCCGCAGCCGCTCCCACGTCTCGTCGTCCTCGACGCCCTCCGCGACGACCAGCAGCCCCAGCGAGTGCGCGAGGTCCACCGTGCAGCGCACGATCTCCGCGTCCTCGTTGTCGATGGCGAGCCGCGCGACGAAGGACCGGTCGATCTTCAGTTCGCTGACGGGCAGCCGGCGCAGATGGACCAGTGAGGAGTACCCCGTGCCGAAGTCGTCCAGCGACATCTTGACCCCGTGCCCGGTCAGCCCGGCCAGGGTGTCCGCGGCACGCTGCGGGTCCTCCAGCAGTACGTGTTCCGTTATCTCCAGCTGGAGGGCCCCCGCGGGAACCCCGTGCCGGGCGAGCCGGGCGGCGACCGCGCCCGCGAAGCCGGGGGTGTGCACGTCGCGCGGCGACACGTTCACCGCGACCGGCACCCGCAGCCCCTGTGCCCGCCACCGCGCGACCTGCGCGAGGGCCGTCTCCAGCACGTACTCGGTGAGGTGCGGCATCAGCCCGGACGATTCGGCGATCGCGATGAACTCGTCGGGCGGGACCTTGCCCCGCTCCGGATGCACCCAGCGGACAAGTGCCTCGAGGCCGACCACCTGTCCGTCGAAGCGGACCTTCGGCTGGTAGTGCACTTCGACGTCACCGGCGTCCAGGGCCCGCCGCAGGTCCCCCAGCAGACCGAGCCGGTCCGGTGTGTTCGAGTCCCGCTTGGACTCGTAGACCTCCACCCCCGTACGGTCCCGCTTCGCCTGGTACATCGCGACGTCGGCCCGCCGCAGCAGTCCCTCCGCGTCGAGCGCGTGGTCGGGGAAGACGGCGAGTCCGGCGCTGGCCTCCAGCACGAGGGTGAGCCCGTCGAGGTCGAGCGGCGAACCGAGCGCGGCGACGAGATTGCGGGCCACCCGGGTGGCCGACGTCGTGGAGTCGGCGACGGGCAGTAACACCGCGAACTCGTCACCGCCGAGCCGCGCGGCCTCCGCCCCGCGCGGCAGCGCCAGCCGCAGCCGTTCGGCTATCTGGAGCAGCAGCCGGTCCCCGGCGAGGTGCCCCAGCGTGTCGTTCACGGAGCGGAAGCGGTCGAGGTCGATCAGCATCAACGCCGAACGCGCGCCTATGCGTTCGGCGTCGTCCAGGGCCGCCCAGGTACGTTCGAGCAGCCACTGCCGGTTGGGCAGCCCGGTCAGCGGATCGCGCAGTTGCTCCTCGGCCCGGACGCGCGCGATCCACAGCGTGGAGTCGAGCGCGATCAGGGGGATCGAGAACAGCGGCAGCAGCATGGGCTGCGCGACGGCGACCACACAGATCAGCGGTGCGATGCCGAGCAGGGCGACCGCGACGAGACCCTGCCGGACCAGGGCCGTGCGGGCGGCGGTCGGCAGGCCGCCGGTGCCCTGCGTGTGCAGGTACCAGAGCAGGACGCGGGTGACGGCGAGATACGCGGCGGCGACCAGCACCACCTGGGGCGCGGCGTAGAAGTCCCAGCTCTGCGGGTTCCAGGGGGCCTCGACCGACGGCACCCGCCCGAACACGGCGAGGACCACCGCTCCGGCGCCGATGCCGAGGATGTCGGCCGCGCCGTGCAGCACCCCCTGGCGCCAGCGGCCCCGGCGCGCGGCGCCGACCAGGACGACGACGGTCAGGCTGACCATCCCGGCGGCCACCCAGCCGTACAGCAGCAGGACCGCGAGGGTCAGGGCGGCGCCGGAGCCGGTGCCGCCCCACCAGCGCGCGCGGCCCAGGGCGACCAGATGACCGACGATGACGCCGGTCAGTACGGCCAGCGACCAGCCGACCGATCCGGACGGGAAGAGCGCGTGGTGGTCGCTGAACGCCCGGTAGAAACCGCCGCCGAGGACGAGCGCGGCCAGGGAGACGACCGCGGCGGGAAGTGTGGGCCAGGAGGTGGGCCGTTCGGGATCGTGGCCGGGCAGGCCCGAGCCGCGCCCGGCGGTGTACCGGCCTCCGGTGGTGGCGGTGAAGGATATGTGGTCCCGCTCGCCCGCGCCGGGGCGCGTCGACGACCGTCCCGTCCGGAGGCCCGCCATCCACGCGCCGGTCGTTCGGCGCAGGCGCAGCCGTACGTCCGGGGCGGCGCTCTCGGTCGGTTCCATTCCCGTCCCTCTCACAGCCGGCGGTGCCCACGCCACGCGACCCGTTGCCGGCGACAACCGCCAACGGCACCGCGTCTCAAGAACTCGTCCCCCGACTCGTCAGGAGCAGGGGATGCCCCAACCGCAGCCGGGCACGGCAGGCGCACACCTCAACAGTAGGCCGCAGAAGGCTTCCACGGGCAGCGGTCGACGACGGTTGCCCGAATGCGACCCGGCCACCCGTATGCATCTGATATGCGCCGAACGGGTGGCCTTCAACCCCTACTCCTCGGTCGGAAGCGCGACTTCCGCGGCGGCCTCCGGTCCCTGTTCGAGCAGAACGGCGAAGCCGTCCTCGTTCAGAACGGGAACTTTGAGCTGCATGGCCTTGTCGTACTTCGATCCAGGATTCTCGCCCACTACGACAAAAGATGTCTTCTTCGAAACAGAACCGGTCACTTTCGCTCCCTGGCTCTGCAGGGCGTCCTTCGCGCCGTCGCGCGTGTGGTGTTCGAGCGTGCCGGTGACGACGACGGTGAGTCCCTCGAGCGGTCGGGGGCCCTCGTCCTCGCCGGAACCCTCGTCCTCCATACGGACGCCCGCCGCCCGCCACTTGCGGATGATCTCGCGGTGCCAGTCCTCCGCGAACCACTCCTTGACCGAGGCCGCGATGATCCCGCCGACCCCGTCGACCGCGGCGAGTTCCGCCTCGGTGGCCTGCTCGACGCGGTCGATGGAACGGAACTCGCGGGCCAGCGCCTCGGCGGCCACCGGGCCGACGTGCCTGATGGAGAGGCCGTTGATGAAGCGGGCGAGCGGACGGTTCCTCGCCTCGGCGATGTTGTCCAGCAGGGCGAGCGTGTTCTTCTTCGGCTCACCCTTCTGATTGGCGAAGACCGTGACGACCTTCTCCTCACCGGTCTTGGGGTCCCGCTTGGGCAGGCCGCTGTCCTGGTCGAGGACGTACGCCTTGATGGGGAGCAGTTGCCCGGCCGTGAGGTCGAAGAGGTCGCCCTCGTCGACGAGCGGCGGGGCGGCGGGCTCCAGTGGCCGGGTCAGCGCCGCCGCGGCCACGTTGCCGAAGTGCTCGATGTCGAGGCACTCCCGGCCCGCGAGGTAGGAGACGCGCTCTCTCAACTGGGCCGGGCAGGCTCGACTGTTGGGGCAACGCAGGTCGATGTCGCCTTCCTTCATGGCGCGCAGCGGCGTCCCGCACTCGGGGCACTCGGCCGGCATCACGAACTCCCGCTCGGTGCCGTCGCGGAGATCCACCACCGGCCCGAGGATCTCCGGGATGACGTCGCCGGCCTTGCGCAGCACGACCGTGTCCCCGATGAGGACGCCCTTGGCCTTCACGACCTCCTGGTTGTGCAGGGTCGCGAACTCGACCTCCGAGCCCGCCACGGTGACCGGCTCGACCTGCGCGTACGGGGTGACGCGCCCCGTACGGCCGACGCCGACCTTGATGTCGACCAGCTTGGTGTTGACCTCTTCCGGCGCGTACTTCCAGGCGATGGCCCAGCGTGGGGCGCGGGCCGTGGAACCGAGGCGGCCCTGGAGACGGATCTCGTCGAGCTTGACGACCACCCCGTCGATCTCGTGCTCCACGGAGTGCCGGTTCTCCCCGTAGTACGTGATGAACTCCCGTACGCCGTCGAGGTCGTCGACCACCTTCGCGTACCGCGTGGTCGGCAGGCCCCAGGAGTGCAGCAGTTCGTACGCACCGGAGAGGCGGGTCAGGCCCTCGAAGCCCTCCAGGGCGCCGATTCCGTGGACCACCATGTGCAGCGGGCGGCTCGCGGTGACGCGCGGGTCCTTCTGGCGCAGCGAACCCGCCGCCGCGTTACGGGGGTTGGCGAAGGGCTTGTCACCGGCCTCGACCAGACGGGCGTTGAGCTCCGCGAACTTCTCCATCGGGAAGTAGACCTCGCCGCGGATCTCCACCAGGTCCGGGAAGTGGTCGCCCCGGAGGCGGTCCGGGATCTCCGCGATCGTCCGCACGTTGGGCGTGATGTCCTCGCCCGTACGGCCGTCGCCCCGGGTGGCCGCGCGGGTCAGGCGGCCGTGCTCGTAGGTGAGGTTGACCGCGAGGCCGTCGACCTTCAACTCGCACAGGAAGTGGTACACGGAGGCGCCGACGTCCTTCGCGACCCGCTCCGCCCAGGCGGCGAGCTCCAGGTCGCTGAAGGCGTTGTCCAGCGACAGCATGCGCTCGCGGTGCCGCACGGACGTGAACTCGGTCTCGTACGCGCCCGCGACCTTCTGGGTCGGGGAGTCGGGGGTGCGCAGCTCGGGATACCGCTCCTCCAGCGCCTCCAGGGAACGCAGCAGCTTGTCGAACTCCGTGTCACTGACGACCGGCTGGTCCTTCACGTAGTACCGGAAGCGGTGCTCCTCGATCTGCTCGGCCAGCCGCGCGTGCTGCTCGCGCGCCTCGGCGGGCAGGGGGTTGGGCTGTGCGTCCTTGTCGCCGGCCACCGTGTCGTCCTCCCGTTACTCTGGGTTGTCCGCGAGGGATCTCGCCGCCCGGACGCAGTGGGCGAGCGCCCGGCGCGCGTACTCGGGGGAAGCGCCCGCGAGTCCGCACGACGGAGTGACCGTGACGGCCTCCGCGAGAAGCCCCGGATGCAGCCCCAGCCTGCGCCACAACGTCCTGACACCCATGACGCTACCGGCAGGGTCCGACAACGGGCCGTCCGTGCCGGGCACGACACCGGCGAGGAGCCGGGTGCCGCCCTCCACCGCCTCGCCGATCGCGTCGTCGTCACGTTCGGTGAGCAGGGTGAGGTCGAAGGAGATGCCCGCGACGCCCGCCCTGCGCAGCAGTTCGAACGGCACGTCCGGCGCGCACGAGTGCACCACGACCGGGCCGCCGGCGTGAACCCCCACGACGTCCCGCAGCGTCGACTCGACCAGTTGCCGGTCGACGGCGCGATGGGTGCGGTACCCGCTCGCGGACTTCACATGACCGCGCAGGACGGCGACGAGCGAGGGTTCGTCGAGCTGCAGCACGACCTGGGCTCCCGGTACCCGGCGCCGTACCTCGTCGAGATGGATGCGCAGGCCCTCGACGAGCGAGCCGGTGAGATCGCGGCAGGCCCCGGGGTCGGACAGGACCGCCTCGCCGTTCCTCAGCTCCAGCGCGGCCGCCAGGGTCCAGGGCCCCACCGCCTGCACCTTCAGCGGCCCCTCGTACCCCTGGGTGTTCTCCTCCAGCGCGTCGAGGTCCTCGCCCAGCCAGGACCGGGCGCGCCGGGTGTCCCGCCCCGGCCGGTCCCCGATCCGCCAGCCGCTGGGCTCCACGCGCGCGTACAGCTCGACCAGCATCCCGGCCGTCCGCCCGATCATGTCGGCGCCGGGGCCGCGCGCGGGCAGCTCCGGCAGATGGGGGAAGTCGTCGAAGGACCCGGTGACGGTCCTGGCGGTCTCCCGCGCGTCACCGCCCGGCATGGACCCGACACCGGTGGCGGCACCGAACCCGAACTCGCTTTTTTCGCTCACCCGCGAAGCGTACGTAACCCCGCGGGGTGCGACGCGAGCGAGCCGGTGCGCACCGTGCGTCCCCGGTGTCCCCCGCGCCGCTCCCAGGCGTCCCGCGCGTCGCTCACCCGGTGCCCCACGCGTCGCTCAAGAGCCCCGCGCACCGCGCCGTGGGCCCGCGTCAGCGCCCCGGTCGCACCGTCAGGTCGTTGACCTCCGCGTCGCGCGGCAGGTCCAGGGCCGTCAGGATCGTCGTCGCGACGGACTCCGGGTCGATCCACTTCGAGGAGTCGTACGGCTTGCCCTCCTGCTGGTGGACCTTGGCCTGCATGGGGCTCGCGGTACGGCCGGGGTAGACCGAGGTGACCCGGACCCCGTTGCCGTGCTCCTCGTGGCGCAGCGAGTCCGCGAGGGCCTTCAGACCGTGCTTGGAGGCGGCGTACGCGGACCAGTCGGCGTTGGCGCTGAGGCCGGCGCCGGAGTTCACGAACAGCACGTGGCCTTGGGCGAGGCGCAGTTGGGGCAGGAAGTGGCGGGTGAGCTCGGCGGGGGCGATCAGGTTGACGTTGAGCTGGTGGCGCCAGGACTTGGGCGTCAGCTCGCCGACCGGGCCGAGGTCCACCACGCCCGCGATGTGCAGGAGCGAGTCGACGCGGTCGGGCAGGGACTGGTGCGAGAACGCCCAGGAGAGCTTGTCCGGGTCCGCGAGGTCGCCGACCAGGGTCTTCGCCCCCGGGTACGCGGCGCCGAGTTCCTTCGCGCGACCCGCGTCGCGCGCGTGCAGTACGAGTTCGTCCCCGCGCGCGTGCAGGCGGCGGGCGACGGCCGCGCCGATGCCGGAACCGGCCCCGGTGATCAGATGTGTAGCCATGGACGCCATGCTCGCATCACCGGGTGCCCGCGCTCTCCTCCAGGTAGGCCAGCGCGCCCACCGGCTCCTCGGCGAAGAACACCAGGTCGATGAGCGGCCTCGGCAGGAAACCCTCGGCCTCCATGCGCCGGAACTGTTCCTTCAGGCCGTCGTAGAAGCCCGCCGTGTTCAGCAGGACCACCGGCTTGTCCGTCCTCCCGTGCTTCTTCAGCTCCAGGATCTCGGTCGCCTCGTCGAGCGTCCCCGTACCGCCGACCATCACCACCACCGCGTCGGCCTTCTCCAGGAGCAGCGCCTTGCGCTCGGCGAGGTCCCGGGCGATCACCATCTCGTCGGCACCCGCCCGCGCCCTGGCCGCCAGGAAGTCCACGGAGACGCCCACCAGCCGCCCGCCCGCCTCCTGGACGCCGTCGGCGACCACCTTCATGAGGCCGACGTCGGAACCGCCCCACACCAGGGTGTGACCGCCCTTGCCGAGGAGTTCCGCGAACTCGCGCGCGGGGCCTGTGTAGCGGTCGTCGAGGTCGGCGGCGGAGAGAAAGACACAGATGTTCATGCGATCACGGTACGCGGGAAGAACCCGGGCCCCGCGGGTGCTTTCCCGTTATGACCCAAGGACACACGATCACCATCGAGCAGGGCACCCAGCGCGTACGCGTCGTGCACGGCGACCAGGTCCTGGCGGAGAGCGACCGGCCGCTGCTGCTGCGCGAGACGGGCTGTCCGGTGCGCTACTACATCCCTCCGCAGGACGTCCGCCTCGACCTGCTGACGGCCTCCGACACCCACACGCACTGCCCCTTCAAGGGCGACGCGTCCTACTGGTCCCTGCCCGACGCCCCGGACCTCGTCTGGTTCTACCCCGAGCCGAAGCCGGACGTCGCGCAGATCAAGGACCACCTGTGCTTCTACGAGGTGGAGGTCCTGTAGTCCCCGCCCGCCGACCCGTGCCGGCGGGACCGGCGGCAGGTCCCGCTAGACGGACGCCGTCGCGCGCGTGGTCGTCGCGATCGTCGCCGAGCCCACCACGCGCGTGCCGTCGTACAGGACGATCGCCTGGCCGGGCGCGACCCCGCGGACCGGCTCGGTGAACGCGACCTCCAGGCCGCCGTCGACGAGGTCGGCGGTGACCGTCGTCTCGCCGCCGTGGGCGCGGAGCTGGGCGGTGTACGTGCCGGGGCCGGCCGGGGCGGCGCCGCACCAGCGGGGCTTGATCGCCGTCAGCGCGGAGACGTCCAGGGACGCCGCCGGGCCGACCGTCACCCTGTTGTCCACCGGCGAGATGTCCAGGACGTAGCGCGGCTTGCCGTCGGCGGCCGGGGTGCCGATGCGCAGGCCCTTGCGCTGGCCGATGGTGAAGCCGAACGCGCCCTCGTGGGAGCCGACGACCGCGCCGGACTCGTCCACGATGTCGCCCTCGGCCTTGCCCAGACGGTTCGCGAGGAAGCCCTGGGTGTCGCCGTCCGCGATGAAGCAGATGTCGTGCGAGTCGGGCTTCTTGGCGACCGCGAGGCCGCGCCGCTCCGCCTCGGCTCGGATCTCGTCCTTCGTGGTGAGTGTGTCGCCGAGCGGGAACAGCGCGTGCGCGAGCTGGCGGTCGTCCAGGACACCGAGGACGTACGACTGGTCCTTGGCCATGTCGGAGGCGCGGTGCAGCTCGCGGGTGCCGTCCTCGTTCACGAGCACCTTCGCGTAGTGGCCCGTGCAGACCGCGTCGAAGCCGAGCGCGAGCGCCTTGTCGAGCAGGGCGGCGAACTTGATCTTCTCGTTGCAGCGCAGACACGGGTTCGGGGTGCGCCCCGCCTCGTACTCGGCGACGAAGTCCTCGACCACGTCCTCACGGAAGCGCTCCGCGAGGTCCCACACGTAGAACGGGATGCCGATGACGTCGGCGGCGCGGCGGGCGTCCCGGGAGTCCTCGATGGTGCAACAGCCGCGCGCGCCGGTGCGGAACGACTGGGGGTTGGCGGAGAGCGCGAGGTGCACGCCCGTCACGTCGTGGCCCGCTTCCGCCGCGCGGGCGGCGGCGACGGCGGAGTCCACGCCGCCGGACATGGCGGCGAGGACGCGGAGGGGGCGGGGGCGCGGCGAGGTCTCAGTCATAGCCCCTCCAGGGTACGGGGCGCCGGGAACCGATTCCCGCGAGTATGCGTTGAGGATCGCGACGGGGAGCGATAGGGGACGAACACGATGAGCGGAGCCGCGCAGGAGGCGCCGGAAACCCGGGGGACTCCGGACCCGGAGACACCGGACGAGGAGTCGACCGGTCGCGAGTCAGCGGACCAGGGCGCACCGGACGGTGGGACACCGGAGGCGAAGGGGCGGCCGGGCAGGGACGGCGACCGGCGGGTCGGGCGGCGGACGCTGCTCATCGGTGGCATGGCGGCCGCCGTGGGAACGGCGGTGCTGGCGCGGGGCGAGCTGGGCCACCTGTGGTGGCGGCTGCCGGGGGTGGAGAAGCCCCGCGAGGCGGGCGTGGTCGACTTCCGGGGCGCCCAGTGGGTGGCGGCGTCGAGCGCGAACTGGCGGCGGGCGGACCGGCCCGACGACTACGCCATAGACCGGGTGGTCATCCATGTCACCCAGGGCAGCTACCGCAGCGCGGTCAAGGTCTTCCAGGACCCGGGCCACGGCGCGGCCGCGCACTACATCGTCCGCAGGGACGGCCACATCACCCAGATGATCCGCGAGCTGGACGTGGCGTTCCACGCGGGCAACCGCGGGTACAACGAGCGCAGTGTCGGCATCGAGCACGAGGGCTTCGTCGAGCACGCCTCGTCGTTCACCGACGCCATGTACCGCGCGTCGGCGCGGCTGACGGCCGGGATCTGCGCCCGCTACGACATCCCCGTCGACCGCGAGCACATCATCGGACATGTGGAGGTGCCGGGCACCGACCACACCGACCCCGGCCGCTACTGGGACTGGGACCGGTACCTGCGGCTGGTGCGCCAGGCGCGCACCGCGGCGCAGCCGGCCGGAGCCTCCGCCGGGCCGACGCGCACCGCCGGGACGTAACCGCCCGGCGCGCGCTGCCGTCAGCGCGTGGCGGCGGTCAGGTCAGACCCGCCGTCCGCGCCCGCTCCACGGCCGGACCGATGGCCTTCGCGACCGCCTCGACGTCGGCCGCCGTGGAGGTGTGGCCGAGGGAGAAGCGCAGGGTGCCGCGGGCCAGGTCCGGATCGGTGCCGGTGGCCAGCAGGACGTGGCTGGGCTGGGCGACGCCCGCCGTGCACGCGGAGCCCGTGGAGCACTCGATGCCCTGCGCGTCCAGGAGCAGCAGCAGGGAGTCGCCCTCGCAGCCCGGGAACGTGAAGTGCGCGTTGGCGGGCAGCCGGCCCGCGGGGTCGGGGTCGCCGCCGAGGAGGGCGTCGGGCACGGCGGCCCGTACGGCGTCGACCAGGTCGTCGCGGAGCGCGCCGATCTCCCGGGCGAACCACTCGCGCCGCTCGGTGGCGAGCCGGCCGGCGACGGCGAAGGACGCGACGGCGGGCACGTCCAGGGTGCCGGAGCGCACATGGCGTTCCTGACCGCCTCCGTGCAGGACCGGTACGGGGGTGTACTCGCGGCCGAGCAGCAGCGCGCCGATGCCGTACGGGCCGCCGATCTTGTGGGCCGAGACGGTCATCGCGGCGAGGCCGGAGGCCGCGAAGTCGACGGGGAGCTGCCCGAAGGCCTGGACGGCGTCGGAGTGCAGCGGGACGCCGAACTCGGCGGCGACGTCGGCCAGTTCACGGACCGGCAGCACGGTGCCGATCTCGTTGTTGGCCCACATCACGGTGGCGAGGGCGACGTCGTCGGGGTTGCGGGCGATGGCCTCACGCAGGGTGTCCGGGTGGACGCGGCCATAGGGGTCGACGGGCAGGTACTCGACCGTCGCGCCCTCGTGTTCGCCGAGCCAGTCGACGGCGTCGAGGACGGCGTGGTGCTCCACGGGGCTCGCGAGCACCCGGGTGCGGGCCGGGTCGGCGTCGCGGCGGGCCCAGTACAGACCCTTCACGGCGAGGTTGTCGGCCTCGGTGCCGCCGGAGGTGAGGACCACCTCGCTGGGGCGGGCGCCGAGGGCCTCCGCGAGGCTCTCGCGGGCCTCCTCGACGGTACGGCGGGCCCTGCGGCCGGCGGCGTGGAGGGAGGAGGCGTTGCCCGTGACGCTCAGCTGGGCGGTCAGTGCCTCTACCGCCTCCGGGAGCATCGGGGTGGTCGCGGCGTGGTCGAGGTAAGCCATGGTGGCCCTGATTCTACGGGCCCCCGCTCCCCCGCTTTCGGCCCCCCGTCGGCGGGGACCGTCCCCGCGGTCCTCGTCCGGTGCGCGATCGGAGGTTCTCAGGTGTTCCAGGACGTCGTGGGTCAGAAGTTCCAGGACATCGTGCTGTCGAAGTGCATGAACGCCACCAGCACCACGAGGTCGGCGATGCCCAGGCCGAGGCCGAGGAAGGCGCGTCCGCGACGGGCGGTGCCGCGCCGCAGGGCGACGGAGGCGAGGACGATGGCGATCGGGCCCAGGAAGACGTTCAGCACCAGCAGACCGAGCAGCCCGAGGATGAAGGAGGCGACGGCCATGCCGTCGGCGTCCCGGGTGCCGGTGCGGCGGGTGGGCGTGGCGGTGAGTTCCATGGGGTGAGTCAGCTCCCTGCGGCTCAGTGGGCGGAGGTGTGGCGCCGGCGGCCGGCGCGCTCGCGGACCGCGAAGACGGTCAGCCAGACACCGATGACGGCGGCGGCGACGAGGGAGACGGGCAGCGGGGCATGGGCCACCGAGCCCATGACGACACCCATCAGCAGGAGGGCGGCGACGAGGAACAGCATGTGAGTGCCTCTCGTGAGTCTCTGGGTCCGGTCCCCGTGGTCGCCGCCTCGACGGTGAGGCTCCGATTGTTTCGGGGACCTGACGATTCAGTGAACGGTTGTAGTAACACTTGTTCACTGACTCCGAAGTCTAGCGCGTCGCCCGGCTTTTCAATTACAGAGAACAGTTGTTAACTGCATGGTATGAGTCACACTCTCGGCATCCGGCAGGCGCAGAAGCAGAAGACGCGACAGGCGCTCCTGGACTCGGCGCTGGAGCTGCTGGAGGAGCAGAGTCTGAGCAGCCTGGGCCTGCGCGAGGTCACCCGCGCCGTGGGCGTGGCCCCGACCGCCTTCTACCGGCACTTCCGCTCGACGGCGGATCTCGGTGTGGCGCTGGTCGAGGAGGCCCTGGGCAGCCTGCACCCGATGATCGGGGACACGGTGTCCGCGGCCGGCGACAGCGGCGAACGCATCGAGCGCGCGGTCGATCTGATCGCCCACCATGTCGAGACCCACCCCGCCCACGTCCGCTTCATCGCCCGCGAGCGCCACGGCGGCGTCCAGCCGGTACGGCGGGCGATCAGTGACCAACTGGCCCGGTTCGCCCAGGAGGTGCGGGTCGAGCTGGCCAAACACCCCGAATCGGAGGGGTGGAGCGACGACGATCTGCTGATGCTCGCCGGCCTGTACGTCGACCAGATGCTGATGACGGCCTCGCTCTTCCTGGAGGCGCTGGAGGCGTCCGAGGAGGAACGGGAGCGGGTGGCCCGGGTGGCGGGTCGCCAGATGCGGCTGATCGCCATCGGCCGCCGCAACTGGCTGGGTTGACGGAGCCTCCCCGGCAACGGGCCCGGGTGACGCCCCCGTTCACCGAACGCGCCACCCCGGGACCCTGGGCACCCGCCCTGGGCGGACCATGGATCCTGGGACACCCGATCACGCCGACGCGGGAACTCCGTCCGGCTCGGCACCCCCGGCGCCGGGCGGGCGGACGCCTACGGGCGGACGGCGGCCCCTGTCCGGGCCGGCGGCCGGCTAGCCGAGCCTGACCCGGGCGAGCTGCCGGGACTGCGCGACCAGCCGGTCCGCGCTGTCCCACACCTCGGCGTCCTCCTCCAGGAAGCCGCCGGCCAGGTTGCGGGTGGTGATGGAGACCCGCAGCGGGCCGGGCGCGGGGCGGCAGCGCACGTGCACCGTGAGCTCGACCGTCGGCACCCAGCCCGACAGCCCGATCTCGAAGGCGGTCGGCGGCAGCGCGTCGACCGCGAGGAGCAGCGAGAGCGGGTCGGCGTCGCGGCCGTCGGCGAGCCCGAACCAGGCCCGCATCTCGCCCCTGCCGGACGGCGCCCCGAGGGCCCAGCCCAGCGTCGAGGGGTCGAGCTTGAGCATCAGCCGCTCGGTGATGGCGGAGCTGCCGTCGATGGGGGCCGGTCCGTCCTCGGGCCCGAAGCAGTGCTCCATCGGCGGGATCGCGGGCGGTGTCGCCGTGGTGCGGACGTCGTCGGGCAGGGCGCCCAGGTCGCCGTACGAGGCGAGCACGCGGATCCGTTCGACCTCGCGGCCCTCGTCGTCGTACTGGAGGAGCGAGGCCTGGCCGGTCGACAGGGTGCGGCCGGTGCGGACGACGTCCGTGCGGACGACCGCGGGTCCCGGCTGGGAGGCGGTGAGGTAGTGCGCCGAGATGGTGAACGGGTCGTCGTGCGGCAGGGCGTCCGCGAGGGCGCGGCCCAGGACGGCCAGCAGGTACCCGCCGTTGACGGCGCTGATGATCGTCCATCCCGGGGACAGGTCGACGTCGTAGACGCCGGGTGCACGCAGGGTGACCGCGGTGTCGCGGTCGAACTCGCTGTCGCCGATCGTGGCTCGCACGGCCTGTGCCGAGGCTGCTTCTGACATGCCTGAACGGTACAACAGGCCATTACTAAGCGGTAGCTTTTGCTGCTTCGCGCACATCACACGCCCGTGCCCAAGGTGAGATTTCGGCAATTTCTTGGTAAGTGTCCGCCACTCGTCCGTGACCAATGGCTTCGGAACCCCCTCTTCAGGGACATACAACCCGATGCAGCCGCCGAGCCCGATCCAGCCCGTCACAGGAAGAGCCGCACAGACCGTGAGCCTCACCGGAACGCCGTTCCTCCTCACCGCGATCGCCCTGGTCGCGGTCGCCCTCGTCCTCCCTCTCGTCCTGTGGTCGCGCATCCCCGGCCCCGCGTTCCTGCGCAGCACGGCCCGGATGCTGATGCTGCTGTTCGCCCAGGGCACGGCGATCACCCTCGTCTTCGTGCTCGCGAACAACGCCAACAGCCTCTACGACAACTGGTCCGACCTCCTCGGCACGGGCAACCACGTGCAGGCGGCCGCCGACCTGGGCGCCGACGGCACCGGTGGTGTCCAGGTACGGGACCTGCCCAGGGTCCACCAGACGTTCGCGGAGTCGGACGGCCCCGCCATGCGCCAGGCGGGCGGGGTGCGTGTCACCCAGCTGCACGGCCAGGTCTCGGGCGTGAACGCGGAGGTCTACGTCTGGCTGCCGCCGCAGTACAACGAGCCCGCCTACCGCAACCGGAAGTTCCCCGTGGTCGAACTCCTGCCCGGCTACCCGGGCTCGGCCAAGGCATGGTTCGGTTCCCTGAAGGTGCACGAACAACTGCTGCCGCTGATGCGTGACGGGCAGGTCGCGCCGTTCATCCTGGTGGCACCGCGTACGACGCTGCTGGCCAAGGTGGACACCGGCTGCGCGAACGTCCCCGGCAAGGTGAACGCCGACACCTGGCTCAGCATCGACGTGCCGAAGATGGTGACGGACAACTTCCGCGCCAAGGCCGCGCCGGACGGCTGGGGCGTCGCCGGCTACTCGGCGGGGGCGCACTGCGCGACCAAGCTCGCCGTCGCCCACCCCGACCGCTACCGGGCCGCGGTCAGCATGTCCGGCTACAACGACCCGATCGGCGAACGCAACTCGCTGCCCGCGCGCAACCTCGAACTGCGCCGCCGCAACAACCCCTTCCTGCTGCTGCGCGCCGACCGCGTCCCGCCCCGCGTCGCCCTCTACTACTCCGGCGAGGTGCACGACGGCTACGAGGCGGGCGCCGCGCTCCAGCGGATCGCGAAACCGCCGACGACCGTGCAGGTGGTGCTGCTGCCGCGGAGCGCCGGTGGCCACAACATGGCCCTGTGGCGGCCGCAGGTGACCGAGGTGTTCCGCTGGCTGACCCTGCAGATCGGCCCCGGCGCGCGGGCTAAGGCGTCTCCGCCTCCGTCGCTGTCGAGCGCCGGTTCCAGGCACGCGGCGCTCGCCAGTGGAAGCGCATCGCGAGAAGCCGCAGCACGAAGGCCATGACGACCGCGAGACCGCTGGTGAAAGGGGTCAGCGCGTCGTAGCGGATGCACAGGGCGACCATGGTGGCGCCGACGATGGCCGGGACCGCGTAGAGATCGCGGTCCCAGCGCAGCAGCGAGGGCACCTCGTTGGCGAGCACGTCACGCAGCACACCGCCGCCGACGGCGGTGGCGAGCCCGAGGGCCGCCGACGCGGTCAGGCCGAGACCGTACTCGTACGCCTTCGTGGTGCCCGCGACGCAGAACAGACCGAGTCCGGCCGCGTCGAAGACGTTCACCGCGACCTGGATGCGCTCCACCTCGGGGTGCAGGAAGAAGACCAGGAGCGCGGCGAGCAGCGGCGTGAGGAAGTAGCCGAGGTCGGTGAACGCGGCCGGCGGCACGGCCCCGATGACCACGTCACGCAACAGCCCCCCGCCCAGCGCGGTGACCTCGGCGAGGACGGCGATGCCGAAGACGTCGAAGTTCTTGCGTACGGCCAGCAGGGCACCCGAGATCGCGAAGACGAAGATGCCGATCAGGTCGAGCGTGTGCTGGACGGAGGGACTGAAAAGTTGCTGAAGCACCCCTACATTCTCACCCGCCGCAGGGACTGCACCTTACAAAGGAAGGCCTAGAAGGCGAACGGATGCCTAGAGGGAAGGTTTTCCCGGGCTGTAGAGCCAGGTCTGGAAGAGATCGTCGAGCTGCTGCCCCGAGACCTTCTCCGCGAGCCGGATGAAGTCGGCCGTGTTCGCGTTGCCGTAGCGGTGCAGCTTGGTCCAGGCGGGCAGCAGCTTGAAGAACGCGGTGTCGCCGATGCGCTCGCGCAGCATCTGGAGCGTCATCGCGCCGCGCTGGTAGACCGCCGAGGCGAACATGGTGTCGCGCTGCGGATCGGCCACCACCGTCTGCCAGAAGGACGAGTCCGCGGGCCGTGTGCCGTACCCGGCGAGGAACGAGTCGTGCGCCGAGCGGACGCCCTGGTGCTCGGACCACAGCCACTGGGCGTAGGTCGCGAAGCCCTCGTTGAGCCAGATGTCCTTCCAGTGCTCGACCGAGACCGAGTCGCCGAACCACTGGTGCGCCAGCTCGTGCACGATGGTCGACTCGGAGCGCACGGCGGAGTACGCGGGCTTGGACTGCACCTCCAGCGAGAACCCGGCCTCCGGCATGTCGTCGACGATCGCGCCGGTCTCCTCGAAGGGATACGGACCGAAGATCTGCGACCAGTAGTCGGTGGCCGCGGCCGTCACGGCGTACACGTCGACGCTGTTGCTGTTGGCGAGCACCGGGTCGATGGCGACGTAGATCGGCGTGCCGGCCGGGGTCCGCCCCGACTTCACGTCGAACTTCCCGATGGTCGCGGTCGCGAGGTAGGTCGCCATGGGCCGGTTCTCGCGCCAGTGCGTGACGGTGCTGGCCCCCCGGTCGCGCGTCGAGATCAGGCGGCCGTTGGAGACACCGGTGAGGCCCTTCGGAGCCTTGATACGGATGTCGTACGTGGCCTTGTCGGACGGGTGGTCGCTGGAGGGGAACCAGGTGGAGGCGGCGTTCGGCTCACAGGCGACGAAGACCCCGTCCGCGGTCTTCATCCATCCGTAGTCGGAACCGAAGACTATGGGGCCGTTGAGGGCTTCGGGGACACCCCCGTAGGTGACGGTCACCGTGAAGGTCCTGCCCTTCGACAGCGTGCCGCGCGGGGTGATGCGGATCTCGTCGCCCGTACGCGTGAAGCCCGCCCGTCTGCCGTTCACCTCGACCTTCGTGACCTCGAGCTTCTGCAGGTCCAGGTCGAACGACGAGAGGTTCTGGGTGGCGCGGGCCGTGAGCGTCGTACGCCCGTCGAGGCGGTCGGTGTCCGGGTTGTACGCCACGTCGAGGTCGTAGTGGCGGGCGTCGAAGCCACCGTTGCCGAGCTGGGGGAAGTAGGGATCGCCGATGCCGTCGGCGCCCGGTTTCGGGGCGGAGGAGGCGGCGATGACGAGAAAGGAGGCCGCCGCGGTCGCGAGGGCCCCTAAACGTGCCGAACGGGAGAGTGCCATGAGCGTCCCTTTCGTACGTGTTCCGATCGTTCCTGATCAGATGGACACGCGAGACTCTGCACTCTCCCGTTCGGGCATGTTCATGACTTTGCCCAATCGTCACGGCCTACTTGTCGGTTGACTCCTGACGACCGGCTTCCGGTTCGGCGGGGGCTTCCGCCTCGGTGACCTCAGGAGCCTCGACCGACGCGGAAGTCCCGGGAGCATCGACAGCCTCCGGAGCTTCGGCGGCCTCGGGGGCCTCGGGGGCCTCGGGGGCCTCAGCGGCCTCAGTGGCTTCCGCGACCTCAGCGGTCTCGACAACCTCAGCGGTCTCCGCAGCCTCGGCCGCGGCCTCGGGGGCCTTCTCCGCCGGCGCCTCGGACTTCTTCGCGGCGGCCTCCTCGGCCAGCACCGCGTCCGGGACCAGCTCGATCGCGACCTTGGCGGCCGACAGCAGCACCACGTCCTGCGGCGCCTGGTCCTCCGCGTTCTCCGGGTGGTGGCAGGCGACCTGCTGGCCGGGCTTCAGCTCGAGGAGCGGCGGCTCGGTCGTCTTGCAGATCTCCGTGGCCTTCCAGCACCGCGTGTGGAAGCGGCAGCCGCTGGGCGGCGCGATCGGCGAGGGCACGTCGCCCGTGAGCAGGATCCGCTCGCTCTTCACGTTCCGGCGCTTCGGGTCCGGGATCGGCACCGCGGACATCAGGGCCTTGGTGTACGGGTGCATCGGCGCCGTGTAGAGCGAGTCGCGGTCGGCGAGCTCGACGATCTTGCCGAGGTACATCACCGCGATCCGGTCCGAGACGTGCCGGACGACCGACAGGTCGTGCGCGATGATCACGTACGTGAGGCCGAGCTCCTGTTGCAGGTCGTCGAGAAGGTTGACGACCTGCGCCTGGATGGACACGTCCAGCGCCGACACCGGCTCGTCCGCGACGACCAGCTTCGGGTTCAGAGCGAGCGCGCGGGCGATGCCGATGCGCTGACGCTGACCGCCGGAGAACTCGTGCGGGTAGCGGTTGTAGTGCTCGGGGTTGAGGCCGACGACCTCGAGCATCCGCTGCACTTCCTTCTTGACGCCGCCCTCGGGCTCGACGCCCTGGAGCCTGAAGGGAGCACTGACGATCGTGCCGATCGTGTGACGCGGGTTCAGCGACGAGTACGGGTCCTGGAAGATCATCTGCACGTCGCGGCGCATCGGGCGCATGCCCCCGGTGCTGAGGTGCGTGATGTCCCTGCCCTGGAACTCGACCTTGCCACCGGTCGGTTCGAGCAGCCGGGTGATCAGCCGGCCCATCGTCGACTTGCCGCAGCCGGACTCGCCCACGACGCCCAGGGTCTCCCCCGCGCGCACCTCGAAGTCGATGCCGTCGACGGCCCGCACCGCGCCGACCTGCCGCGACAGCAGGCCCTTGCGGATGGGGAAGTGCTTCTGCAGCCCGGTCACCTTGAGCAGCGTCTCGCCCTTGGCCGCGCCCTTGGTGAGGGTCGCCGCCGGGGTCTTCGCCGTTTCCGCGCCGTCGCTCTGTGCAGGGATGGTCACTGCTTTGTCCTCTGCGTTCTCACTCACAGCTTGGGCGCAATCTCTTCGATCCAGATCTTCTCGCGCTGCTCCTGCGACATGTGGCAGGCGGCCCAGTGATCGCTGCCCACCTCGGCCAGCTCGGGGCGGACCGTGCGGGTGAGGTTGTCCTTGGGCACGTCCGCGTACGGGCAGCGCGGGTTGAAGGCACAGCCGGACGGGATGTTGATCAGCGAGGGCGGGGAGCCCTTGACCGGGATGAGGCGCTCGGTCTGGGCACGGTCCAGCCGCGGCATCGAGCCGAGCAGACCCCAGGTGTAGGGGTGCCGGGGCTCGTAGAACACCTTCTCGGCCGAACCGCGCTCGATGCAGCGGCCGCCGTACATGACCAGGATGTCGTCCGCCATCTCGGCGACGACGCCCAGGTCGTGGGTGATCATGATGACCGCGGAGCCGAACTCCTTCTGCAGATCCCGGATCAGGTCGAGGATCTGGGCCTGGACGGTCACGTCCAGGGCCGTGGTCGGCTCGTCCGCGATGAGCAGTTCGGGGTTGTTGACCAGCGCCATCGCGATCATCGCGCGCTGGCGCATACCGCCGGAGAACTCGTGCGAGTAGCTGTCGACCCGCTTGCCCGGCTCCGGGATGCCGACCCGGTCGAGCATCTCGATGGCACGGGCCCGCGCCACCTTCCTGCTGACCTTGTTGTGGGTGCGGTAGGCCTCGATGATCTGCGCGCCGACCGTGTAG
This sequence comes from Streptomyces sp. RPA4-2, assembly GCF_012273515.2. Lineage (NCBI taxonomy): Bacteria > Bacillati > Actinomycetota > Actinomycetes > Kitasatosporales > Streptomycetaceae > Streptomyces > Streptomyces sp. RPA4-2. The sequence goes on along the minus strand of NZ_CP050975.2, from coordinate 6,296,960 downwards.
TACGGGTGCATGGCGGACAGCGGATCCTGGAAGATCATCGCCATCTTCTGGCCGCGCAGCCGGCGCACGTGGTCGGGGTCGGCGCCGATGAGCTCCTCGCCGTCCAGCCACACCTCGCCGGAGATCTTCGCCTTGGCGGTGCGGTGCAGCCCCATGATGCCGAGCGAGGTGACCGACTTGCCGGAGCCGGACTCGCCCACGATGCCGAGGGTCTGGCCGGGCCTCACGTCGAAGCTGACGCCGTCCACGGACTTGACCAGGCCGTCGTCCGTGTCGAAGTGGATACGCAGGTCGCGGACCGAGAGGAAGGCCCCCTCGGCATCCGTCGGCGCGCTCTCCACGGGCTCACCGACTGCCGCTCCGGTCTTGCTGAGTTCAGTCATGCGAGCCTCACCCGGGGATCAATGGCGGCGTACACCAGGTCCACCAGCAGATTGCAGACGACGATGAAGAAGGCGGCGACCAGGGTGACGCCCATGACGATCGGCAGGTCGTTGTCCGACACGCCCTTGACGGCGTAGAAGCCGAGGCCCTGGAAGGAGAAGACGTTCTCGGTGATGACGGCGCCGCCGACGAGCAGGCCGAAGTCCATACCGAAGATCGTGACGATGGGGGTCAGCGCGGCCCGAAGACCGTGCTTGGCGATCACCTTGGACTCCCGCAGGCCCTTCGCCCGGGCGGTGCGGATGTAGTCCTCGTTCATGGTCTCCAGCATTCCGGCTCGGGTGAGCCGGGCATAGAGCGCCGAGTAGAGGAACGCGAGGCTGCACCACGGGATGAGCAGGTTCCACGCCCATTCACCGGGGTTGTCGGTGAAGTTGACGTAGTTGACGCCCGTGTCCCAGATCGGCCACTGGACGGTGAAGAGGCCCAGCGCCAGCATGCCGGTGAAGAAGATCGGGAGGGAGACGCCGGCGAGGGCGATACCCATGAAGAAGCGGTCGAGGAACGAACCCCGCTTGAGGGCCGACACGACGCCGGTCGCGACACCGGTGGTCACCCAGATGACCGCCGCGCCGATGGCCAGCGAGAAGGTCACCGGAATGCGGTCGGTGATCTGCGGCCAGACCTCGATGTGGGACTTGAACGAGTAGCCGAAGCACGGCGCGGAGCAGTGCGAGGCGTCGGGACCGAACTTGTAGTCCGCTCCCACGAAGATCTGCTTGATGAAGTGCCAGTACTGCTCGTAGAGCGGCTTGTCGAACCCGAGGTTCTGCTTCACCGCGGCGATGGACGCCTTGTTGGCGTCCTTGCCCACGTACTGGGCGGCCAGTTGGTCCATCGACTGCCCGGCGAGCCGGGGGACGAGGAAGAAAATCGCGAAGGTGACGGCGCTGACGATCAGCAGCAGCACCACAGCGCCAAACACGCGTCGGATGATGTACGCAGCCACAGCTGTCCGGCATCGATGCCCGCCGGCCGGGGGTCACCCGGCCGGCGGACACCGGCGCCTTCACCTGCCTTTCAGTCTCTTAGCCCAACGGGCCCGCAATTACTTCGCGGAACCCATCAGCAGGTAGTCGTACATGCCGAGGTAGGCCTGGGTGACCGTGACGTTCGTCGCGGAGGTGGGCCGCATCAGCAGGTTCTTGCGGTAGACCAGCGGGACCACGGAGGCGTTCTCCATGACCAGCTTGTCGACCTCGCCCCACGCCTTCGTACGGGCCGTGGCGTCGGTGTTGGCAATGCCCTCGTTCAGCGCCTTGTTGATCGCCGGGTCGTTCAGCTCCGAGACGTTGTTACCACCGGACGGCTTGATGGCCGAGCCGTTGATGATCTGGTCCAGGAAGCCGAAGCCGGTCGGCCAGTCCGCGCCCCACGCGGTCATGATGATGCCGAGGTCGTGCTCGTGCACGTAGCTCGGGACACCCGCGAAGTTCGAGAAGTACTTGCCGCTCGGGTAGGACTTGATGTTGACCGTGATGCCGATCTTCTTCAGCGACGCCTGGATGGCGGTCGCCATGGCCATCTCAGCCGGACGGTCCGAACGGGCCGACAGGTTGGTGGTGAAGCCGTTCGGCTTGCCACACGCCTTCAGCGAGTCCTTGGCCTTCGCCACGTCGCCCTTGTTGCCCGCGGACGGGTACAGGTCGAACTTGGTGTAACCGTTGACGGTCGGCGGAAGCAGCGTCGTGGCGACGTCACCCTTCGGGTCACCGCCGGCCGCGGCCTGGACCGAGGCCTTGTCGAGACCCCACTGGACGGCCTTGCGGCAGTCGATGTTGTCGAAGGGCTTCACGTGCAGGTTCAGACCCGCGTACCCGGTCGCACCGGCGTAGGAGCTGTCGAGCTGCGCCTTGTACTTGGCGTTCGTCAGAACCTTGGGCTGGGTCTCCGGAGCCACACCGGTACCAGCGCCGTCAACCGTGATGTTGTCCGACATCAGGTTGTTGTCGATGGTCGTCTGGTTGACCTTGAACCGGATGTTGACCTTGTCCGGCAGGGCCTTGCGGATCGGGTCCGTCGCCGGGTCCCAGTTCGTGTTGCGGACGAGGGTGGCGCTCTTGCCCTCCTCGTACGACTGGAACTTGTACGGGCCCGAGGAGACGATGTGCTGGACGTACGAGGCGCCCGTGTCCTTCGCCTGCGGCACCGGCGCCGTCTGGTTGAACGTCGCCAGGTAGTCGAAGTCCGCGAAGGCGTCCTTCAGCTTGAAGACGATCGTCGTGTCGTCCGGCGTCTCGATGGACGCGATGCCGTCCTTCGACTTGTCCTTGTAGGGACCCTTGTACTTGTCGCCACCGAGGAGGTGCGCCTTGAAGTACGTCGGACCGTTGGACAGCGCCTCGGGAGCGAAGTTGGAGCGCTCGACGGCGTACTTGACGTCCTTCGAGGTGATCGGGGTGCCGTCGTCGTACTTCAGACCCTTGCGGAGCTTGTACGTCCAGGTCTTGGCGCCGTCGCTGGGCACACCGAGACCCTCGGCGAGGTCCGGGACGACCTCGAGGCCGGCCTTGCCCGCCGCGGGCTTGAAGGTGGTGAGAGAACGCGCGTAGAGGCGGGAGAAGTTCTGCACCCAGCCGTAGTACGTGTTGCCCGGGTCGAGCGAGTCCGGGACGTCGGAGATCTCGAAGTTCTCCGTGCCGCCCTTCTTGGTGCTCGCGTTGACGACGGACGTGAGCGCGGCGTCAGCCTTCGCGGAGGAGCCCCCCTTGCTGCCGCCACCGTCTCCGCTGTCGGAGCTGCTGCACGCAGACGCCCCCAGCGTCAGCGCCACTGCAGTGGCGACTGCAGCTGTCACTTTCTTGGTCTTCACCTGAGGAAAGCCCCCTCAATTGATGGTTGCGGCGGACGAACTGGGTGTTGCCGCGCGTTACTTGCTGCGGGGATCGAGTGCGTCACGCAGCCCGTCGCCCAGCAGGTTGAATGCCAGGACCGTGATGAAGATGGCCAGGCCCGGCACGATCATGTACATCGGATCGGTCTCGTAGAGGCCGGCCGCGCTGGTGAGCATGCCGCCCCAGGAAGCCTGAGGCGGCGCGATGCCCACGCCGAGGAAGCTGAGGCCCGCCTCGAACAGGATGTTCGTCGGGATCAGCAGCGTCGCGTAGACCAGGATCGGCGCGACGAGGTTGGGCAGCAGCTCTCGGAAGAGGATGAACGGCCCGCGGGCACCGAGGCTGCGTGCGGCCTCGACGAACTCGCGCTCACGCAGACTCAGCGTCTGCGCACGCACGATGCGTGCCATGTACGGCCAGTTGAAGAATCCGATCACGAAGATGAGTACGGCGATCCGCAGCGGAAGTCCGGTCAGTCCGAACGCCCCGTCCTGCAGCGAGGCCGAGATCGAGATCGCGAAGAGCAGCAGCGGGAAGGCGAGGAAGGTGTCCATCGCCCGGCTGATGATGGTGTCGACCCAGCCGCCGTAGAAGCCGGCCACGACGCCGAACACGACGCCGATCACGACGGACAGCATCGTGGCACCGCCTGCGACCAGCAGGGAGACCCAGGAGCCCTCGATGATGCGGGTCAGCACGTCGCGCCCGAACTGCGGGTCGACACCCAGCGGGTGGTGCAGGCTGATGCCGCCCCAGCTGCCCCTGGGCGACAGCAGGGCCGGGTCGATGAGGTCCTGGTGGAACTCGTTGGGGTCCAGACCGAAGATCGATTCGATGGGCTTCGCCAGGACCGCCATCAGGATCAGGAGGATGACGACGATTCCGCCGGCCACCGCGACCTTGTCCCGCTTGAAACGGTTCCAGGCGATCCGCCCGAGGGAACGACCCTGGATCTGGCTCTGTTTGGCCCCGGCGAGGACTGCCTCCGGCTGCGCCTCGGCAGCCGCCCCGGTGGTCTCGATCGGTGCGGTCACAGTGCCCTGACCCTTCTCGCCGGTGGTCACCGGCCTCTGCATGCCGCGGTCTACGGCTTGCCTCGCCTACGACGTGCGCAGTTGCCGCAGATGATGCGGCGCCGCTGCGCTCTTGAACTACGACTTGTCTCGCTCACAGGATCGATGACCCCATGTCTGACACGGGAGTCTTCAGCGACTCCACGATCACGTGCCAGAGCTGACGGGGAAAGTATGCGCAACCGTGATGCTCTTAGGGGGATTCCGTTATCCGAACAGTGGGTAACGGGGGTCGGACAGTGGTCAGTTGGTATGGAAGGGTCCACGAGGGACCCTTTCACCGCTTGTCACCCCCAAAGCGGACAACCGGCCCTTTCGCCTTCTCGCGCGCAGGTCAGCGCGGTGAGGAAGGTGAAGGGGCAACCAGTATGCGTGAGGCCGCGACAAGCCGTGACCACTCGCCGCCGGCTCAAACCTGGCCATCGGCAGCCTCCCCGGCGCACCGATGGAACCCCGCATTCCCCCAGGGACCAGCCCCTACCTCCCCGGCGACCCCGATGAGCGGACACCCCAACTCCCCGTTGGCGCACTCCACTTCGACGGCGAGTGACATGGATCACAGCGGCCGGGAGGCGCGCCCGGTCCAGGACTTCCGGCGGACGTCACCCACCCCCGCAGGCCGGACATTCCACGCGATCACGAGGTGGGGCCACCCCTGATGAAAGCGGATTCCGGTACGAACAGGCCCGCGCCCGCCGTACCGCGGGGCGCTCGGCGCGAGCCTCGAAGGGAAGTTGGCCAGGACCGAGAAGATCGAGGCCGACGGCGGTTGCACGGACACGCTCACCCGGCGGGCCAAGAAGGAACAGCGTCTCTTTTCCGTTGCCGGCGGCAGGAAAGCACTACGGATATGCGCGGCCCAAGCTCCCGTGCGCCGACCGCACCACGAAATGGGCCGACCGCACCGCCAAGCGGAAGGAGAAGACGAACCGCGCCGTGGTGACGGAACGGCCGGCGCCGGCCCGCAGCCGGCACCGTGCGGCGCGGATCAGTACAGTCCGCGCGCCGGCGGGTAGCCGTACCCGCCCGCCATCGGTGCCTGCGCCGGGGCCGCGTGGGCCTCGCGGTCGTAGAACGGGCGCGCGTTGGCGCGCAGCCACATCGCCACCGGGTCGTACTCGTCGGACATCGCGACGGTCGACACGGGCAGCCCGTCCGGAACCGCGCCGATCGACTGCTGCATCATCGCCCGCACCGAGTCGACGGCGGGCGGCGAGGTGTCGTAGACCTCGAGGCCGATGGCCAGATACGGCGCACCGAGCGCGGGCTGCACCCAGGTCCGCCGCAACGAGCGGACGGCCGGGGTGCGATGCGCGTTCTGCGTGAGCAGGGCGTAGAACTGCGGGATCTCGATGCCGGGTTCGGACAGCCGCAGCGGACCTGCGGGCTGGCGCTCCAGGCCCGCGGCGATCCGGCGCAGATCCAGCCACGGGATGCCGAGCCCGCCGCCCGGGGCGTGCGGATTGAGCCACAGCCCGAAGTGGTCGGGGTAGAGGGTGCGGGCCACGTCGACGCCGTCGACGACCTCGTACGACCGGTTCCAGCCACTGGCCGAGAGCTCCTGGGCGGAGGTGACGCACGGCGCGTAACCGAAGCCGCCCACCTCCATGTTCCCGTACTGGGCGTCCGGGGAACCGCCCTGGCCGTGCCAGAGCAGCATCCACACCTGGCCGGACGACGGGGTCGCGAGCGCGCGAAGGAGCGCCTCGTAGGCGTCGTAACGCCCGGGCGTCACCTGGCGCAGCATGTGCTCGACCTGCCCGGCCGCGGCCGTGCCCGACGCACTCACCCTCAATCGCCCCTTCGCGAAGAAATCACGATGAACTCACCCATTACGCCAGCGACACCGGCGGCCGAGGTACCTCGACACCTCGACCACACCCCGACCGAGCCATGAAACCAGCTTAAGCGGCGATCCTGACAGCGACTTGACGCACGGCCCGGGAGCTCCCCGCCGCGTCAGTAGCCCTGCTGGTAGAACGGGCGCACGTTCGCGCGCATCCACTCCCCCACCGGGTCCTGCGCGACGTCGAGGAACACCATGTTCACCGGCCGGTCCACCGGCACCCGGCCGAGGGCGCGGCCGAGCGCGTCCAGCGGGAGCGTCCGGGCGTCGCCCTCCCATCCGGCCAGTTCGACCCCGATGAACATCAAGGGGTGGTCGCCCTCGATGCTGGCCAGGCAGCGACGCGCGGTCAGCACCACACCGGTCGCCGCGAACTCGGCCGAGGCCGCGGCCAGGAAGTCCACCGGGTCGTCCTGCCAGTCCGGTTCGGAGAGTTTCACCCGGCCGCCGCTCGCGGGACCGTCCAGCGGGGTGCGCCCGGCACGGCACAGTTCGGCGACCGCGAGGGGCGGCAGCGGTACGCCCACCACACCTCCCGGGTTGATCGCGACGCCGACCTGCGGGGGCAGCCCGCGGGCGAACTCGACGGCGGGCGCGATCGTGAACGACAGATGGCCGCCGACGACCTGGCGGAACTGCTCCTCGGAGCTGAAGACCGGCACGTACGCCTGTCCCTCGATCTCCAGCGTGGGCAGGTCGAGGGGGCCCGCGTGCGGACCGCCGCCGTTGGGCAGCGGCACCCAGACGAAGCTGCGGCCGAGGACCTCGACGATGCGGCCGCCCGCCGAGGGCACTCCGAGGGACGCGGAGAGCACCTCCTCCAGTTCGTTGCCCGGCCACCCGCCGTGCGGGTGGGGGTGCGGGTGCGCTGGTGCCGGGAAGTCGGGGAAGTCCATCTGTCTACCGCCTGCTGTGAACCGCTGATCCGGTGTTCCGGTGTCCTGGTGTGCTGTTCTGCTGTGGTGTTCCGGCTGGAAAGGTTAGTGGGCGCCTACGACCCTCTCGTACGTCGATGTCCCGTTCTCCCGTGCCGGCTTCCGTCCGGCCCTCTGTCCGACCGGCTCCGCACTGCCGTACGACGTGCTTTCGTACGACGTGCTTCCGTACGACGTGTTCCGTACGACGTGTTCCGTACGACGGGCTCGCGCGCGGCCGGCACCCCGCGCCCGTCAACCGTCGAAGCCGATCCGGCGCAGGACGTCCGCCGCTTCGCGGTCGAGGAGTACCGCCGAGCCGCATCCCTCCGGCAGTTCGCCCCGCTCGACGGAGCGCACCAGCCGGCTGAGCGCGCCCCGGTGACGCGCGAACGCGTACCGCGAGACGCCCCGGCCGCGTTCGCGCTGGCCTTCCAGCGCCGTGCCCGGTGTGACGTCGAGGAGCAGGAGGTGGAGTGTGCCGCCCCGGCGGCGGGCCTCGCGGGCGAGCCAGCGGCGCACCCAGGCCTGGGTACCGCAGTCGTGCACGACGACGCCGGTGCCGGAACGCAGCGTGCGGCGCAGGCCCGCGTAGTGCGCCAGGCGGACGAGGGGGCGGTAGAGCGCGTACGGGAGCCGGCGGGCCAGCCGGCCGTCCCAGCGGTCGCGGGTGTCCTGGGAGTCCACGCGCCGGCCCGCGACCGCGCGGCGCATCAGGGTCGACTTGCCGCTGCCGGGCAGCCCGGTGACCACCACGAGGTCCGCCGTGCCGAAGTACAGGCCGTGCGGGCTGTGTCCGGCGCGCTCCCGGAGATCGCGCACGACGGCCGCGGGGAGCGCGCCGCACACCTCCCGGGCCGTGGTACCCGGCTGCGGCGGCAGCGCGAGGGCCGAGGTCGTGGCGTACGCCCTGGTCCTGTTCACCGTGATCGTCCTCCCCTTGGGTCTGGAGTCCCATCCCCGTCGAGTGTAAAGAGAAGGTAATGCGCGATGCTTGCTGTTTCCATGTTCGGACTGCCACAGCCCGGTTACAGATGCGGACTGCCGTCATCGGACGGCGCGTGCAATGATGTGCCCGCCAACTGCATACCGGCCGCTTGAATCCGCGCGGGAGAGTTCCCAGTGACGTGCACACATCCGTGTGACGTACGTCCGGCTGGGACGCCGAAGGAGCAAGTCCCTCCCTTGAATCTCTCAGGCCCCGTTACCGCGCGGGCGAGGCACATCTGAAAAGCGGGCCGCTGACCGGTGGCTCCACCCAAGGTGCAAGTCGTGACCTCCGTTCGCGGGGTCGTGATGAACCTCTCAGGTTCCGATGACAGATGGGGAGGAACGACCTCGCCGTCATGCCTTGGGAGCCCCACCGATGAGCAGTAACGCACCCCGCCGTACCGCGCTCGATGCCGTGCATCGCTCGCTGGGCGCGATGATGACCGACTTCGCGGGCTGGGACATGCCCCTGCGGTACGGCTCCGAGCGCGACGAGCACGTCGCCGTCCGCACCCGGGCCGGTCTCTTCGACCTCTCCCACATGGGCGAGATCACGGTCACCGGCCCGCAGGCCGCCGCGCTGCTGAACCACGCGCTGGTCGGCAACATCGCCTCCGTCGGCGTGGGCCGCGCCCGCTACACCATGATCTGCCGGGCCGACGGCGGCATCCTCGACGACCTGATCGTGTACCGGCTGGCCGAGACCGAGTACATGGTCGTCGCCAACGCCTCCAACGCCCAGATCGTCCTCGACGCGCTGACCGGGCGCGCCGCCGGCTTCGACGCCGAGGTCCGTGACGACCGGGACGCGTACGCGCTGCTCGCCATCCAGGGCCCCGAGTCCCCCGGGATCCTCAAGTCGCTCACCGACGCCGACCTCGACGGCCTGAAGTACTACGCGGGTCTGCCGGGCACGGTCGCGGGCGTCCCGGCGCTGATCGCGCGCACCGGCTACACGGGCGAGGACGGCTTCGAGCTCTTCGTGGCCCCGTCCGACGCCGAGAAGCTGTGGCAGGCGCTGACCGAGGCGGGCGCCCCGGCCGGGCTGGTCCCGTGCGGTCTGTCCTGCCGCGACACGCTGCGCCTGGAGGCGGGCATGCCGCTGTACGGGCACGAGCTGACCACCTCGCTCACCCCGTTCGACGCGGGGCTCGGGCGGGTCGTGAAGTTCGAGAAGGAGGGTGACTTCGTGGGGCGCGAGGCCCTGGAGGCAGCCGCCGGACGCGCCGCCGCGAACCCCCCGCGGGTGCTCGTCGGGCTCGTCGCCGAGGGCCGCCGCGTCCCGCGCGCCGGGTTCGCCGTCGTCGCGGGCGGCGCGGTCGTCGGTGAGGTCACCTCCGGCGCTCCCTCCCCGACGCTGGGCCGGCCGATCGCCATGGCCTACGTCGACGCCGCGCACGCCGCGCCGGGCACCGCCGGCGTCGGCGTGGACATCCGGGGCAGTCACGAACCGTACGAGGTCGTGGCGCTGCCGTTCTACAAGCGCCAGAAGTAGGTCCACCCGGGGCCGGGCGCGTCGACGTGACGTACCTCGTCGCGCCCTGTCCCCTGTCTCACGACACCCCGGCATCCGGACACCCCGTCCGTACCCGTTCACCAGCACTCCCCCGCGTACAGGAGAATTCAGGCCATGAGCAACCCCCAGCAGCTGCGCTACAGCAAGGAGCACGAGTGGCTGTCGGTCGCCGAGGACGGCGTCTCGACGGTCGGCATCACCGAGTTCGCGGCCAACGCGCTCGGCGATGTCGTCTACGCCCAGCTTCCGGAGGTCGGTGACACGGTGACCGCGGGCGAGTCCTGCGGGGAGCTGGAGTCGACCAAGTCGGTCAGCGACCTGTACGCGCCGGTCACCGGCGAGATCGTGGAGGCCAACCAGGACGTGGTGGACGACCCGTCGCTCGTGAACTCCGGGCCCTTCGAGGGCGGCTGGCTGTTCAAGGTACGGGTCACGGACGAGCCGGACGACCTGATGTCCGCCGACGAGTACACCGCCTTCACCGCCGGCTGAGGAGTCACCGCATGTCGCTTCTGAACACGCCCCTGCACGAACTGGACCCGGACGTCGCGGCCGCCGTCGACGCCGAGCTGCACCGCCAGCAGTCCACCCTGGAGATGATCGCCTCGGAGAACTTCGCTCCGGTCGCGGTCATGGAGGCCCAGGGCTCGGTCCTGACCAACAAGTACGCCGAGGGCTACCCGGGCCGCCGTTACTACGGTGGCTGCGAACACGTCGACGTCGTCGAGCAGATCGCCATCGACCGCGTCAAGGCGCTGTTCGGCGCCGAGCACGCGAACGTACAGCCGCACTCGGGCGCCCAGGCCAACGCGGCCGCGATGTTCGCGCTGCTCAAGCCCGGCGACACGATCATGGGCCTGAACCTCGCGCACGGCGGGCACCTGACCCACGGCATGAAGATCAACTTCTCCGGCAAGCTCTACGACGTGGTCGCGTACCACGTGGACGAGGAGTCGGGCCGGGTCGACATGGCCGAGGTCGAGCGCCTCGCCAAGGAGTCCAGGCCGAAGCTGATCGTGGCCGGCTGGTCCGCGTACCCGCGCCAGCTCGACTTCGCCGCCTTCCGCCGGATCGCGGACGAGGTCGGCGCGTACCTGATGGTCGACATGGCGCACTTCGCCGGCCTGGTGGCGGCGGGGCTGCACCCGAACCCGGTGCCGCACGCCCACGTCGTCACCACCACCACCCACAAGACGCTGGGCGGCCCGCGCGGTGGCGTGATCCTTTCCACCGCCGAACTGGCCAAGAAGATCAACTCCGCGGTCTTCCCGGGCCAGCAGGGCGGTCCTCTCGAGCACGTGATCGCCGCGAAGGCCGTCTCCTTCAAGGTCGCCGCCTCCGACGACTTCAAGGAGCGCCAGCAGCGCACGCTCGACGGCGCGCGGATCCTGGCCGAGCGCCTGGTGATGGCCGACGTCACCGAGCACGGCGTCTCGGTCCTGTCGGGGGGCACGGAGGTTCACCTGGTCCTGGTCGACCTGCGCAACTCCGAGCTGGACGGACAGCAGGCCGAGGACCGGCTCCACGAGGTCGGCATCACGGTCAACCGGAACGCGATCCCGAATGACCCGCGACCCCCGATGGTGACCTCGGGCCTGCGCATCGGCACGCCCGCCCTCGCCACCCGCGGCTTCCAGGCCGAGGACTTCACCGAGGTCGCGGACATCATCGCCGAGACGCTGAAGCCGTCCTACGACGCGGACGCCCTCAAGGCCCGGGTGTCCGCTCTGGCCGACAAGCACCCGCTGTACCCCGGCCTGAAGTAGTTCGCGCGGAACGTACGATTCCTCGGGGCGCCGCGCACACTGGAAGCACAGCCGTGCGCGGCGCCCACCTCATGCACCACCCCGCTTGCTAGGAGTTCCCGTGGCCATCTCGGTCTTCGACCTGTTCTCGATCGGCATAGGCCCGTCCAGCTCCCACACGGTGGGCCCGATGCGCGCGGCCCGGATGTTCGCCCACCGGCTGCGCAACGAGGACCTGCTGCCCGCCGTGGCCTCCGTCCGGGCCGAGCTGTACGGCTCACTGGGCGCGACCGGCCACGGGCACGGCACCCCGAAGGCGGTGCTGCTCGGCCTGGAGGGCGCCTCGCCGCGGACGGTGGACGTGGAGGGGGCCGACGACCGCGTCGAGGAGATCAAGGCCTCGGGCCGCATCAGCCTGCTCGGCGAGCGGGAGATCCCCTTCTCCTTCGACGACGACCTGGTCCTGCACCGGCGCAAGGCGCTGCCGTACCACGCGAACGGCATGACGATCTTCGCGTACGGCGCCTCCGGCGAACTCGTGCTGGAGAAGACGTACTACTCCGTCGGCGGCGGCTTCGTGGTCGACGAGGACGCGGTGGGCGAGGATCGCATCAAGCTGGACGACACCGTCCTGAAATACCCCTTCCGCACGGGCGACGAGCTGCTGCGGCTGACCAAGGAGACCGGGCTGTCGATCTCCGCGCTGATGCTGGAGAACGAGCGCGCCTGGCGCACCGAGGACGAGATCCGTGAGGGCCTTCTCGCCATCTGGGGTGTGATGCAGGCCTGCGTGTCGCGCGGCATGTCCCGTGAGGGCATCCTGCCCGGCGGCCTGCGGGTGCGCCGCCGCGCCGCCGTCTCGGCCCGCCAGCTGCGCGCCGAGGGCGACCCCCTGGCGCACGCGATGGAGTGGATCACCCTCTACGCGATGGCGGTCAACGAGGAGAACGCGGCCGGTGGCCGGGTCGTCACCGCCCCCACCAACGGGGCCGCGGGCATCATCCCCGCGGTGCTGCACTACTACATCAACTTCGTCCCCGGCGCGGACGAGGACGGCGTGGTCCGCTTCCTGCTGGCCGCGGGCGCGATCGGCATGCTCTTCAAGGAGAACGCGTCCATCTCGGGCGCCGAGGTCGGCTGCCAGGGCGAGGTCGGCTCCGCCTGCTCGATGGCGGCGGGCGCCCTCGCCGAGGTACTGGGCGGCTCCCCCGAGCAGGTCGAGAACGCCGCGGAGATCGGCATGGAACACAACCTCGGCCTCACCTGCGACCCGGTCGGCGGTCTGGTCCAGATCCCCTGCATCGAGCGCAACGGCATGGCCGCGGTCAAGGCGGTCACCGCCGCGAAGATGGCGATGCGCGGCGACGGCTCCCACAAGGTCTCCCTCGACAAGGTCATCAAGACCATGAAGGAGACCGGCGCGGACATGAGCGTCAAGTACAAGGAGACGGCGCGGGGCGGGCTGGCGGTCAACATCATCGAGTGCTGAGGCCAGGGGCAAGGCACAAAGCGGCATGTCCGCCTACGTCGAAAGCCTCATCCAGCGCCAACTCGAACGCCGTCTCCCGCATCCGGTGGCCGTCCTGACCTCGGACCCCGAGGACCTCTTGATGCCGTGCGGCCCCAGCGTCCGTGTGATCAAGGTCTGACGCGGTGCGATGCCGCGCCGACCGCGACGTTCGACTCCCCGCTGATCGACTCGAGGGTCGGGCTCATCCGGCGGTGTCCTCCGGGCGCACCAGCATTCGGGACGTCTGGTCCACGAGTTGCCGGAGAACGGGCAGGTGGCTCTCGTCGCCGCCGAGGTCGCCGAGGATGCGGTGCGCCTCGTCACGGAACTTGTGGATGTCGTCCTCGTAGCGGTCGAGAACGGCGGGGGTGAGGAGCAGGCCGGTCAGGGCCGATCGTGACGCGGCCGATGTTCTCGCACCGGCGTGCAGGTCCAGGATGCGGGGCCTGATATCGGGCGCCGCGTCTTCCAGAGCGCAGGCGAAAAGATAGGTCACGGTGCCGTTCAGCAGATCTTCGTTCCGTCCGGAGGCGATGTCCTCCTGGTCATTGAACATCTGCCACAGAATTCCGAATACGGAGCCGAACTCCCGCCACAGATCGATCCGCTCGGCCTCCGCGCCCGCGAGTATCGCGGCCATCGCGGTGATCATGCCGAAGGGGGCGCCGGATTTCTCCCGGTACGCCGTGACGACCGAGTTCCGGGACACGTTGCCCACGTCTGCGCGCATGTCGCCCAGCTGCCCCTGGGCGGCAGTGATCCCGCAGTCGAGGACTTCGTCCGTCAAAGCGCCGCGGACCGGCTCCGGGATCCGTCGCGAGCCGATCGCCTTCAGCGAGAGCACGTGTCCCGTGACCACGGCCGCCAGAAGTGCTTCGTGCGGGGTGAGTCCGGCGGGCGTGTGCGCGCCGTGCCCGTCCGCCAGATCGTCGAGATAGCAGGCCGAGGTCCACCACAGCACGTGCACGGCGGACAGCGGGACGGCGGGTCCGGGGCTGCCCGTCTCTACGCCGTGCACGACCAGCGGCAGCACCGAAAGAGGGTATTTCATCTTCTGGTGGCACAGGAGTTCCGCGACGACGCTCCTGACGGATTCCGCCGACGGGCCGAGCCGTTCAAGGATGGACTCTATTTCCTCCTCTATTTCCGAGGAGAATTCCTGATGGAGGTCCAAATAGGATGCGGGAGTCATGTGCTGTTCCGTGTCTTCGTGGTGGATTTCAACGGGCCGTTCCGGACGCGGGCGCCGGGTCGTCCGGGGCACGGAATACGCGACGGCGGCCCGGCGGGAACGGCTTCAGCCGGTGGCGGCCGCGCGCTCGTGCTCCGTCAGGGGCGGCCCATCCAGAAGGGGCTTCTTCCGGCCGAGGTAGACCAGGGCGAGCATGTCGGGCATCAGCAGCCGGGCAGGCGGTTTCTCCATGCTCATCACGTCCAGCAGGATGCGGAGGGCGTGGGGGTTGCGCGCGCCGGCGTCGACGGCCTTGTCGACGAAGGCGGCGAGGTTCCTTTCGAGCCGGGTGGGGGGCTGTTCACTGGCGCCCGGGTAGAACACGTCCTGGCCCACGGCCAGGCTCCACGCGTTCTCGACCGGGCGGGCCGCGGCCTTTTGGATGCGCCGGGACGTGCCGGGGGCGCGAAGGTCCTGCCGCCGCAGGACGTCGCGCAGGGCGACGACGCTCTGTGCGGCGGCGCTCAGTCCGTGACCGTAGACGGGGTTGTAGCCGGCGACGGCCTCGCCGAGGACGGCGAAGCCGTCGGGCCAGCGGGCGGCCTTTTCGTAGTAGCGCCGCTTGTTGGCCGTGCTACGGGTGGTGACGACGTCCGTCTCGGGCTCGGCGCCGGCGAGGAGTTCACCGATGACGGGGTGCGGCAGCTTGAGCGCGAAGGGAACGAAGTCCTCGTTGCCGGGGCCGGGTTGACCCCCACGGGTTCCGGCGAGCGTGACCAGCCAGCGGCCGCCTTCGATGGGGGTGATGATGCCGCCCCTGCCCGGGTTCTGGCGGGGGTCCGCCTGGACGTTGACGATCGGGAAACCGTCGGCGGTGGTGCCGGGAGCGCGGTAGATCCGGCTGGCGTAGCCGACGCCCGCGTCGACCGTACGCTCGGCCACGGGTGGAAGGCCCAGGTCCCGCAGCCAGCCGGGGGCGCGGCTGCCACGCCCGCCGGCGTCGATGACCAGATCGGCGGCAAGGGCGCTGTGGGTGTCCGCCGCGCGTATGCGGACTCCGGACACGCGTCCGGCGTCGCCTTCCAGGGACACCAGTTCGGTCTGCTGCCGCAGGGAGATGCGCCGGTCTTCGAGCACCCTGGCGCGGATCACGGCATCGAGCAGGTCGCGGCTGCACAGAAGGTTGATGTGGCGGGCGTCGCCGAAGCGGCGGAACCACTGGCCCGACGGAGCTTTGGACACCAGGTCGCTCATGATGCGGCTTCGCCGTGCGCCCTGGCCGACGAGCCGGTCGACGACACCCGGCAGGAGTTCCTCGAGGGCTTTGACCCCGCCGGACCACAACACGTGGGCGTGCCGGGCCTGCGGCAGCCCCTTGCGGGGTCGCGGGCCGTCCGGCAGGAGGTCGCGCTCGACGATCGTGACGTCGGCGTGGTCGGCGAGCACGGCTGCCGCGAGCATGCCCGTCATGCCCCCGCCGATGACCACGGCGGTGCGGCGGGGAGCGGATCTGTCGGGCATGTACGGAACTCTCTTCTGTCGCAGGGACGGAGCGGACGGCGGACCTCGCCGGCCGCACACCACACCGCATCATCCGCGACGTCGTGTCGCGGCTGCGAGCGGAGTGGTCCAAGGCCGGCCGGCCACCGGGGTGTTGCGGGACACGCGACGGTGGTGCGACGAACGTGTCCGGCCGAAGGCTTCCCACCCGAAGGGCGGTTCGATCTCCCGCGGGGCGCCGTTGCCGCGCGTCACCGTCCGGCGGCCCGGGACACCTGCCTGCCGGGCTTCACCGGGTCGGGAGCCGGCGCGGCGCCGCGCCGGTCACCACCGCACGCTGTGTACGGCGGAGCCTCTCCGCACGTCAGTCATGGGTGGTGGTCATCCGGTTCTCGGCCCGCCGGCGCGCTTCGCCACGGTCTGTGACGTGGAGAGCGCGCCCGCCAGACGGGCCATCGGATGCGGTTCCGCCATGGACCGCAGCGTCCCGACGCTCGCCGGGGGCTCGGTGCCGCCCGTGCGGGACGCCCGCACGCCGGCTGCCGGCATCGCCGCTTCGGCCACGAACGTGGCCCGGTGTACGGCGTGGGGTGGCGGGCCGGCGTCCGAGGACGCCGACGGCGCTCTCGGCGCTGCGCGGAGCCGCTGGGTGACCGCGCCTGCGAGCATCCCCGAGAGCGATCTCCCGGCGGCTGACCCGGCGGCGGTGAGCTGGGCCGGGGTTCACAGGGGGGTTCTTTCGTCATCCGCCGCCGTGCGGACCCCGGCGGCGGCACGGGCCGCCACGACGACGGGGGACGTGCGCAACGCACGTGCCACACCCACCAAGGTGGCACGCGAAGCGAAGCTCGCGGTGTTCTGCGCGACGTCCACCGGGGCAGCGGACGCGTCGGCGCGGTGGGAGCGGACGGCGGCGGCGATCATCGCCGCGAGACCGATGCGGAAGGCGTCCTCCTCGGTGTGGCCCGCGGCTCGGGCCAGGCTCTGCGCGTGGGTACGGACCTGGTCGTCGAGGTGCGGGCGGACGAGGTTCAAGCCGTCCTGGATGCCGGCCTCACGCCGGGTGAGGCGCACGGCGCAGGACGAGTACCAGGGGATCGGCGCGGCGAGCGGGGTGCCGGGAGAGGCGCCGGCGAGTTCACGCCACAGGGGGCCGAGCCGTCTCCAGCTCACCACCGCACGCCAGAGCGCGACCAGCCGCGGGCCGTACAGCGGCAGCGTGAAGCCGACGGTGGCGACGGTGGCGGCCAGGCCCACGAGGCCCGGCGCCAGGACGGTGCTCAGCACGTCCCAGTCCCGGCCGGCCCACCGTGCCATCACCGCGGTCAGCTTCAGCGTGCTGAAGGACAGGTTGAGCAGCCAGCCGGCCACGAGCAGCCACAAACCGGCCCGCAGCCATCCGTGCACCTGGATCGCCCAGCGCCAGCACAGCACCGTGGTGGCGATCGCGGCGGTCATGTGGCCGAGCAGATACAGCACGATCATCTGCCCGATCCAGGGCGAGGTGGCGTAGTGGGTGTCGAGGTCCGTCCGCCGCTCGACCGGGGCGTCCCCCAGGACGAACAGGAGGATCAACAGGGCGATCACGACGGCGTAGCCGATCTGCCAGCGCCGGGCGAGACGGCGCACATGGCCGGCCGGACCTCCGCGCCAGTGCAGGATGAGCACCAGACAGGAGGCGCTGTAGGCGCTGACGACGGCGTAGACCAGCAGGGCGGCGAGATTCGGGATGCCGCTCGTCCTGTTCACGGCGGCGACGGTGGGCGGGGCGGCGAAGGCGAACCCCGCGCCCCCCAGGAAGATCACCCAGCAGACCCACCGAACCAGCGGGTCGCGCCAGGACCTCACCAGGTCGGGCAGCTTCGAGGCGAGGCCGGCCCACAGGGCCAGCGCCGGTATGTAGTAGGTCGAGGCGCCCACGGCTCAGACCCTGGACCGGCGTTGTCCCAGTGACGCGGCGATCCGGCCGGCGATCCGGGTCCGGTCCGTGGACGCGCCGTCGTCGGGGTCCGAGGGAACGGGCAGGCGTAACCCGTCGGTCAACTGGCCGATCAGGTGCCGCATCTCCCTGGCGCTGCCTGTACGCACTGTGCTCCCCGCGAACCTTTGCGTGGGCGCCCGTGCCCCGGAAACCGCCGAGCCTCACCCGGCAGGCAAATATGCCAAACCAGGTGTCCCTTCGGCCAGATCAGGCTCTGCGCGGCGCAACAAGCTGCGGGTCCCTAAGTACCGATCAAACCGGACTTGCACCGATCTGACGCCGGCACGTCCGATGCGCTCGCGACGCGATCCGGCCAGATGGAGAGCATTCACCGCCCACGGGGACGCACCCTGCGGACATCCCGCCGTCCCGCCGTCCGGCCGTCCCGCCGTCCCGCCTCGGCGGCCGTCTCGCCGAGTGGTGCCGCGGCAGCCTCACCGGCGCCGTCCAACGCACCGACCACGGCGCTCAGTACGCGAGCCGCGCACGCGCCGACGCCTTCCGTCAGGCCGACGTGATCCGGATCACCAGCCGTTCCGCTTGATCGAAATCCGGGCCACCGGAAATAAGTCATTCGTCTGGACCGGGCGGGGCGTCGGCCGGTCGTTCGAGGGTGGGGTGGGCGATGTGGGGGAACGTCACTCGGAGAGGTCGTAAGACCTGTGAAACCCGGAACTCACCCCACCCACAGGGGCAGAATCGCTCGCACCCGTCCCCCACCCACGGAGGAGTCCCCCATGCTCCGCGGCATCGACGTCAGCGCCTACCAGTCGTCCGCCTACTCGACCGAGGGGCTCTCCTTCGTCTTCATCAAGGCGACCGAGGGTCGTTCGTACGTCAATCCGAAGCTCACGGCCCAGGTGAAGACGGCCCGTGACGGCGGCTGCGTCGTCGGTTTCTACCACTTCCTGTGGCCCGGCGACCTCACCGCCCAGGCCGAGTACTTCGTCGGCAAGGCCCCGGAGAAGGCCGGTGATCTGCTCGCCGTCGACTGGGAGACCACCGGTGACGGCACCCACGCCAGCAACGCCGAGAAGGACCGCTTCGTGCGCAAGGTGAAGGAACTGAGGCCGGACCACCGGGTCCTGCTCTACACGAACCGCAACTTCTGGCTCAACGTCGACACCACCTCGTACGCGGGAGACGGTCTGTGGATCGCCGACTACGTGACCGCGGGCGAGCCCCGTATCAAGGCGAAGTGGCGCTTCCATCAGTACACCGACAACCCTCTGGACAAGGACGTCGCGCAGTTCTCCAGCAAGGCGGCGCTGCGCGAGTGGGCCGCGGTCGACTGACCGGCGTGGGTGCGGCGGGGCTCCGGCAGCGGTCCGGACGCGCGTCGCCGTCCGACACCGGGTGACCGGCGCCGGACGGGTCGAGGAGGCGTGGAGCGTCAGCCGCGGAAGTCCGCCGGGCGCTCCGCGGACGCCTCGGCCAGTGCCTTCGTCACCGCCTCGAGGCCCTTCTGGAGGCCGTACACCGGAGTGCCGGGCTGCTGGCGCCAGGATTCGTCGATGCCACCCGCGTCGACCGTGTCGAAGCCGAGTTCGTCGATGAGGTCACGTACGACCTGCTTGGCGGCGGCGTCGTCGCCGGCCACCGGCAGGGCCATGCGGTCGGGGTCGCCCGCCGGACGGTGCCGGTCCAGGATGTCCTGCGCGTACGTGCCGTTGAACGCCTTCACGACGGGGTGGCCGATCTGCTGGGACGTCCAGCGGCTCTCGGTGAGCCGGCCGTCCTCGATCGCGGCGATCCTGCCGTCCCGCTGCTGCGGGTAGTAATTGCCGGTGTCGATGACGGCGGCTCCGTCCGCCAGCCCGTCCAGCACGCCGGACGGCAGGTCGGGCACCGCCTTCAGCGGGACGGTGACCACGACCACCTCGGCACCGCGCGCCGCCTCCCCGACCGGGACGGGTGTCGCCCCGGTCTCCTCGGCGAGCGCGGTCAGGGTCTGGGGGCCGCGCGAGTTCGCGACGGAGACGTCGTGCCCGAGGGCGGTCAGCCGCCGGGTGAGGTTGCCGCCGATGTTGCCCGCGCCGATGATGCCGATCTTCATGAGTGCCAGGCCCTTCAGTGGTTGATGCTCCTGATGGCGAGCATCAACCCCGGGGCCGGGAAGGCTATTCCGCGGGCGTACGGCGATCGGGTGAGCGCCCCCGCGGATTCACCCCGGCGGCCTCGCACTCACGGGTCACGGGTCGTGCTCGCGTACCCCGGGGGCCGGCGCGGTCGGCGTGGGACCGGTCGGCTCCGTCCTGACCGGTGACCGGCTCGGCGCGTGCTCCGGTCCGCGCCGGCGACGGCGCGGCGGGACGGACGGGGGAGCGTGCGCATCGCCCGGGGGTACGGCGAAGGGGCGCCCGCCGGATCACCGGTGGGCGCCCCTCCGCGTACGTCACTTGTTCAGGTGGGTCCAGAACTCGTCGAACGAGAGGACCTTGTCGCCGTTGAGGTCGCGGGTGGCGATGACGGCCTCCGCCACCGACTCGGTGACGTTCCAGTCGCCGCCCTGGGCGAGGGCGCTCTTGAACTCGGCCGCGGTGATGAACCCGTCACCATCCGTATCGATCCGCTCGAACTGCTTGCGTGCTTCCTCGATGTCCGCCACCGATCCGCCCCTTCGTAGTGCATTACTGCCGTGTGTACGGAGGTCAGATTAACGGGCGGGCAGGCCGCGCGGTGCGGCGCCCACCCACGCGGCCTCCTCGCGGTGCGCGGGTGGAGACCCGAGCGGTGGGAGGGTACGGGGATGGGTGACACTCTGCGCGGCATTCTGGACTCGGCGGCCCATGGCGTCTTCCCCCCGCCCGACGGCTCCACGACCGTCGTACCGCAGCACGCCCACCGGGACGCCGGTGTCCTCGCCTTCACGGCGCACTCCGTCGTCTTCACCGACGAGGATCCGCGGTGGGTGCGCGAGACGCTGGCCCGGGTCGGCTGCGACGCGCTCGCCGCGGCCGTGAATCCCCGGTTCCTGGCCGCGTTCATGGACCGTACGGGGCGCTCCCACGACACGGTCGACCTGCTGCTGGCCGCCGCTCCGGCGCCGGGGCGGCCGGCGGTGGACCTGGCGGAGATCGGCGATCCTGGCCATCCCCGGGTGGTACGGGCCCGGCGGCACCGCGACGACGTCCGTGTCTGGGCCGCCGGGGGCGGGGTGCTCGTCCTCGGGCGCGGGGTCGCGGGACGGCTGGAGGCCGCCGTCGAGGTCGACGAGGGGTTACGGCACCGCGGGCTCGGGCGGGCGCTCGCGGCGGCGGCGCGACAGCTCGCCGGCGAACCCGTCTGGGTCCAGGTGGCACCGGGCAACGCCCGCGGTCTGCGGGCGTTCCAGGCGGCGGGCTACCGTCCGGTGGGCGCGGAGGCGCTGCTCACCGCGCCCTGAGGCCCGGTGCCAGGGGTCGTGGTGCGGGCCCGCTCGCGCAGGTGTCCCCCGCCCCGGTCCCGGGCCGCCGGGCGAGGGGGTCAGGCCCGACTGTGGCCCGGTCAGCGGAAGATGCCGGTGTGGCCGAGCGAGTAGCGGCCCGGCTGCGGGTAGACGGCCAGGCCGTGCGGGCCGCTGCCGACCGGGATGCGGGCCAGCTGCTTCCCGGAGCGCGTGTCGATGGCGTACACCTCGGAGTTGTAGCGTCCCGACAGCCACAGGACCTTGCCGTCGGCCGAGACACCGCCCATGTCGGGGCTGCCGCCGTGCGGCAGGCGCCACTTCTTGGTCAGCTTGTCCTGGGCGAAGTCGAAGACGGAGATCGTGCCCTCGCCCCGGTTGGAGATGTACATCTCGCGCGAGTCGCGGCTGACGTACAGGCCGTGGCAGCCCTTGCCGGTGTGCAGCAGCGTCGGCTTGCCGAAGCCGGCCGCGTCCAGGACCCACACCCCGTCGGCCACCATGTCGGCGACGTAGTACTTCTTGCCGTCCGGGGAGATCTTCACGTCCTGCGGCATGGCGCCGCGGAAGGGGAGCTTCTGCTGGGCGACGACCTTCATCTTCTCGGTGTCGACCTTGAGCAGCTCACCGCTGAACTCGCACGACACGATGAAGGAGCGGCCGTCGGGCGAGAAGTCGGCGTGGTTGACGCCGTAGCAGCTGACCGGCACGGTCTTCCTGGGCTCCATGGTGTGCGCGTCGCGGAAGACCAGCTCGCGGTCGAGGGAGGCCATGACGATCGCGTACTTGCCGTTCGGCGTGAAGTACAGGTTGTAGGGGTCGTGGACGTCGACGGACTTGCCGGCCTTGCCGGTCCTCGGGTCGATGGGGGTGAGGGAGTTGCCCCGGTCGTTGTTGACCCAGAGCGTCTTCATGTCCCAGGAGGGCACGACGTGCTGGGGCTGCACGCCGACCCGGATCGTCTTGATGACCTTGTACGTCGCCGGGTCGATGACGGAGACCGTGTTGGAGTTGGTGTTGGGCACGTAGACGCGGGACGGGAAGTCCTTGACCACCGGGGACAGCTGGTTCGCGCGGTCGGCGGCGTAGACGTCCTTCGCGTCGAGCACGGGGGGCATGCCGGGCAGGCCGTCCGGCATCTTCGGCTGGGCCGGCCGGACGGCGGCCTGGGTACCGGCGGCCTGGTTCGCGTGGTCCTTCGACCCGCCGCTGCAGCCCGCGAGGGCGGCGAGCACGGCGCCCGCGATCAGGGCGCTCCGGAGGTGGTTGCGGTTGCGGTGCATCAGCTCAGCAGCTCCGTGGTGGTGACCGCGCGCAGTCCGCGACGGCCGAGTTCTTCCAGGACGGCGGGAAGCGCGGCGACCGTGTCCGCGTACCCGAAGTGCAGGCTCACCACGGATCCGTTGCGGATCCCGCCGAGAACCTGGCGGGTGACGGCGGGGGCGCCCGGCGAGGTGTAGTCGAGCGAGTCGAGGTCGTAGGAGAGGACGTGCGGGTAGCCCGCGCCGCGGGCGAGCCGTTCGACGGCCTGGGAGGCCCGGGGGGTGCGGGACGGCCGGAACCAGGTGCCGATGGATCCGGTCAGCCGGCGCAGGCGCTCCGCGCAGCCCCGGATCTCCGCGTCCGCGTCCGCCTCGGACATCGCGTTGATGTCGAGATGGCGCAGGGTGTGGTTGCCGAGGTCGTGGCCGCCGTCGAGGATGCGCCGGGCCAGGTCCGGGTGTTCGTCCAGCCAGGTCCCCACCGCGAGCACCGTGACCCGGGCCCCGCTCTTCTCGGCCTCGCCGAGGAGCGTCCTGGCGACGGCCGGATCGCCCTGCCCGTGGAAGGTGAGGGCGACCTGGGGGCGGTCCCGGGGGCCGTGGGTGATCTCGGCGGGCTGTTGCGGGAATCGCCGGGGCGCGGGTGCGGCGCGCTGCGCGGCCGGGGGCGTGGCGGGCGGTGTGCCGGACGCGCGGGACGCGGCGGGCGGGTGGGCGACGGCGCCGGGGGTGGCGCAGCCGTATGGTGAGCGTCCCGGCGGCGAGTGCGACACCCGAACGCAGCGCCGCACGCCGGTCCGGCGCGGCACGCGTGTCGCTCTCTTCGGTGGAGTGCTGAGGGGGACGGGCGGGCGTGGTCACCCGCACCATTTAAGGGTGTATGGGTAAGAAAACAGGCGATTGGACCGGTAGGTGGGGTGCGGGTCGCGGCATCGGCCCGGGCCCGCGCACGGAACGGGGACGCGGGTGGGGACGCAGGCGGGGACGCTTACCGGGACACGGACCGGGGACGCGGGCGACGGGCGAGGGGCGACCGGCAACGGGGCGCGGCACGACAAGGGCGGGCGGGTCACGGTCAGCGGTCGGCGACGCGCATCTCGAACCAGGTCGTCTTGCCGCGGGGCAGGAGGTCGACGCCCCACCGGTCGGAGAGCTTGTCGACGAGGAAGAGGCCGCGGCCGCTCAGGTCCATCTCCTGGACCGGCATCAGACAGGGCAGCCCCCGGGAGGGGTCGCGGACCTCGACGCGGATCCAGCCCCGGCGCCGCCGCATCCGCAGCCCGAAGACGCGGGCGCCCGTGTGCCGTACGGCGTTGCCGACGAGTTCGGACACGAGTAACACGGCGTCCTCGGTCATCTTCGGGGAGAGTCCCCACTGGCGCAGGACGACGACCTGGGCGAGCTAGCGCGCGGTGGCCGCGGATTCGGGGCGGGACGGCAGCGGTACCTCCGCCTCCGTCGGGTTGCCGAACAACTCGAGCGCCTTCAGCGCCCGTTCGTCCTCGACCGCAGGCGACCAGCGCGCCGCGGTCGCACTCACGTGCCGCCGCGGCTGTTCCATACCCTCCAGCCCCGCCATGCCCCCATCATGGCCGCCCAGGCCGCCCCCGGGGGCCGTTCCGGAGGAATACGCCCCCCGGAAGCGCCCATTCCGCACCATCCGATCGGCATATGCCAGCGGCAGTTCGGACCCGGTCACAGCCCGTCCGACCTGCGGCGACTCCACCTCGGAGGGCAATCGCCCAGGGTCCCCCGCAAGGCAGCCTTAAGGCTGCCTTAAGGACCGCATAATCCAGCCCTTCGGGGGACACCGGGTAAGACACCGAGTCAACTGCAAGTGGATCAGCCGAACTTGACGGGTGAATTTCCGCGCAGCCGGACGCGTCCCGTCAGAGGAACTTCGCCTTGCCCGGCCCCTCCTCGACGAAGCTGCGCATGCCGCGCTCGCGGTCCTCCGTCGCGAACAGACCGGCGAACCAGTTCCGTTCCACCGCGAGTCCGGTCTCCAGGTCCGTCTCCAGGCCCGTGTCGATCGACTCCTTGGCCGCGCGCAGCGCGATCGCGGGTCCCTGCGCCAGCTTCGCGGCCCAGGTGTGCGCCTCGGTGTACACCTCGGCGGCGGGGACGATCCGGTCCACCAGCCCGAGCGAGAGCGCCTCGTCGGCCTTCACCATCCGGCCCGTGAAGATGAGGTCCTTGGCCTTGGAGGGTCCGATCAGCCGGGAGAGGCGCTGGGTGCCGCCGGCGCCCGGGATCAGACCGAGCAGGATCTCCGGCTGCCCGAGCTTGGCGTCGTCCGCGGCGATGCGGAAGTCCGCGCAGAGCGCCAACTCGCAGCCACCGCCGAGCGCGTACCCGGTGACGGCCGCGACGACGGGCTTGGGGATGCGGGCCACGGCGCTGAAGGAGTCCTGCAGGGCCCGGGACCTGACGATCATCGTCGCGTGGTCCATCGCCTGCATCTCCTTGATGTCCGCGCCCGCCGCGAACACCTTCTCCCCGCCGTGGATGACCACCGCGCGTACGTCCGTACGCCGGGTGACCTCCTCGGCGAGTTCCTTGAGACGGTCCTGCGTGGCGATGTCCAGCGCGTTCATGGGAGGGCGGTCCAGGCGGATCGTGCCGACGCCTTCGGCCACTTCGAGATGCACAGTCATGCAGGCAGGTTAACGCGCGCTAACGACAACGGGCCCGGTGTGCTGGGTCACAGCGCACCGGGCCCGCGTCGAGGACGGGAGGGACGGTCAGGCGGTCCACTTCTCCCAGGACATGTTCCAGCCGTTGAGGCCGTTGTCCGGGGCGACCGTACGGTCGTTGGAGCGCTTGACGACCACCACGTCACCGGTGATCGAGTGGTCGAAGAACCAGGCGGCGGGAGCGCTGCGGTCGCCGCCCCCGCGGACGTCACGCAGGCCCACGCAGCCGTGGCTGGCGTTGTAGTTGCCGAAGGCGTCGCCGCCCCAGTAGTTGCCGTGGATGAAGGTGCCGGAGTCGGTCAGGCGCTGGGCGTCCGGCACATCCTTGATGTCGTACTCGCCGCCGTACCCGACCGTCTCGCCGTTCATCCGGGTCACCCGGAGCTGCTCGCTGATCACCATCTGGCCGTTCCAGGTGTCGTAGCCCGGCTTGCCCGTGGTGATCGGGATGGTCTTGATGACCTTGCCGTCGCGCTTGACGACCATCTTGTGGGTCTTCGCGTCGACGGTGGAGACCTGGCTGCGGCCGATGGTGAACGCCACCGTCTTGGCCTGCTTGCCGTAGACACCGGGCCGGCCCTCGACACCGTCCAGGTTGAGCGTGACGGTGACCTTCGTGCCGGCCTTCCAGTACTGCTCGGGACGGAAGTCGAGGCGGTCGTTGCCGAACCAGTGACCCTGTACGTCCACGGCCGGCTCGGTCTTGACCGTGATCGCCTTCTCGACGTCCTGGGGGTGCGTGATGCCCCGTGTGAAACGGACCGAGAAGGGCATTCCGACGCCGACCGTGGAACCGTCCTCGGGCGTGAAGAGGCCGACGAAGGTGTTCTTCGGGGTCAGCGTGGTGAACGCGGACTCCTCGGCCGCCTCACGGCCGTCGGTGTCCTTGGCCACCGCGTGGACCTTGTACTTGGTGGCGGCGGCGAGGTGAGTGGCGGGTGTCCAGGTGGTTCCCCCGCCGGTGATCGCCCCGTCCACCGCCTTGCCCTTGGTGTCCTCGACCTTCACCTCGGTCAGCTTGCCCTTGGCCGCGGTCACCTTGAGGGCACCGCTGGTGGCCACACCGGCGCTGCCGTCCTTCGGGGCGATGGTCACCACGGCCTGCGAGGCCTTGGTGTCCGCCTTCCCGGCGCTGCCGGTGCTCTTGCCCTTGCCCTCGCCGGAGGAGTCCGAACTCCCTCCCCCGCCGCAGGCGGTCACGGCCAGCAGCAGCACACCCAGCAGCAGTGCCAGGACTCCCTTGCTCCCCCGGGTCCGCGCACCAACCGATGCCCCCGATATCGGTCGCCCGTTCACGTTCGTTCTCCCCTCGCACGGCCTGATCAGGCCCGCACCCCAGCGCGTCGTCCCCGCGCGTATCGCGCTAATTAATCACACGGTCACAAGCCATGGATCCCCGGGATTGTCACTGTTCAGTCCCAACTTCGGCCGTGTGGGGGCGGGCTGGGTTCCTGTCCGTCCCCCGCCCGCTCGCGCCCCGGTGCCCGCCGCCCGCCGCGGCTACTTCACCGCGCCGCCCGCCTTCCACCGCGCCCAGCCCATGTTCCATCCTCCGAGCCCGTTGTCGGGGGCGACCTTCTTGTCCTTGCTGTGCACGACCTCGACGACGTCGCCGATCAGGCTGCGGTCGAAGAACCAGCCCGCGGGGGTGTCGGAGCCGCCGCCCTTCACGTCCCGCAGACCGACGCAGCCGTGGCTGACGTTGGTGGAGCCGAAGACGTCGCCCGACCAGTAGTTGCCGTGCAGGAAGGTCCCGGAGTCGGTGAGGCGCATCGCGTGCGGGACGTCGGGGATGTCGTACTCGCCGCCGAACCCGACCGTGCGGCTGTTCATCCGGGTCACCTCCAGCATCTCCATGACGACCATCTTCCCGTTGTAGGTCGTGGTCTCGGGGGAGCCCGCGGTGATCGGCACGGTGGTGAGGAGGTCGCCGTCGCGGCGGACCTCCATGGTGTGGTCGGCGGCGTCGACCAGCGAGACCTGGCTGCGGCCGACGGTGAAGGTGGTGGTCCTGGACTGGAGTCCGTACACGCCCGGCGCTCCTTCCACGTCGCGCAGTCGCAGGTCGACCGTCACCTCGGTGCCCGCTTTCCAGTACTCCTCGGGCCGGAAGTCGAGACGGTCCTTGCCGAACCAGTGCGGGCGGATCTCGACCGCGGGGCTGGCCTCCACGTGGATCGCGCGCTCGACGGCGGCCCGGTCGCGGATCTCCCGGTTGAACTTCAGCGAGACGATCATGCCGGTGCCGACGGTGGACCGGTTCTCCGGCGTCGCGTAGCCGATGAAGCGTTCCTCGGGGACGTACGTGGTGAACGTCGTGTGCCGTGCCGTGCGCCGCCCGTGCCCGTCGAGGGCCACCACGTCCACGGTGTACTTGGCGCCCAGGGCGAGCCGCGGGGAGTCGGGCTGCCAGGCCAGGCCGTCGGCGGAGACGTGTCCGGGCACCGCGGACTCCTGCGCGTCCTGGTCCTTGACGACCTGTACGGAGTCCAGCCTGCCGTCCGCCACCCGTACCCGCAGCTCCTGCCCCGCTCGTACGTTCTTGCTGTCGTCGGCGGGGGTCACCTGGATGACGTCCTCGGCGGCGGGGGGTTTGCCGAGCACCTCGTCCATCGTGCCCGACGTGCAGCCGGCGGCTGAGGCCAGCAGTGCGGCCCAGGTCAGTGCGGCGGCCAGCGCGGCCCCCGCGCGCCGGGGGCCGAATGTCGTATGCCTCACGCGAACCTCGTGTCCTTCCGGCCGGGGGCAGGGGATCGCCCTCGGAAAGTGCGGTACAGGGGGCCCAACGACCGCGCACCTCCGGGGAAACGTGAGTGCGAGCCAAGCTCTGGGCAGAACAGTGGGGAGGACGACGCGACGAGGAGCCGCGGCCGGGACGCCGTGCGCTCCTCTTCGGGCCGCCCACCGAGCCGCGGGAGGCTGAACGGTGTCGAGCGCAGCCGAGCAGGAGGCAGTGCAGGAGGGGCGCGCCCCCGACGGCGAAGCGCGGGAAGGACGCGCGCCCGAGGGCGGAGTGCGGGAAGGGCACTCGCCCGAGGGCGGAGTGCGGGAAGGACACGCGCCCGAGAGCGGAGTGCGCGAGAAACGCCTGCCCGACGGCGTGCTGCCCGCGCCCCTGGTGAACGGGTCCAGGCGCCCGGCTCCCGCCGTGGCCGTGTGGCCCGGCGCGCCGACCCCGCTCGGGGCCCGCTTCCGGGTCGGTCCCGACGGCGTCGCGGGCACCAACTTCGCGCTGTGGGCGGGCGGGGCGGAGGCCGTCGACCTCTGTCTCTTCGACGAACGGGACGGCGCGACCCACGAGACCCGGGTCCCGCTCACCGAGCTGACCCACGAGATCTGGCACGGCTTCGTCCCCGGCGTACTGCCGGGCCGCCGCTACGGCTACCGCGTGCACGGCCGCTGGGACCCGTGGACCGGCGCCCGCTGGAACCCGGCGAAGCTGCTCCTGGACCCGTACGCCCGCGCCGTGGACGGCGACTTCAGCCTGCCGCCGGAGGTGTACGGGCATGTGCGCGACTGGCCGCAGCAGCACGTCGCGGACACCGTGCGGGACGACCGGGACTCGGCGCCGTACGTCCCCAAGGGCGTCGTCGTCCAGGACGACGACGACTGGTCGGACGACCACCGTCCGAAGACCCCGTGGGCGGACTCGGTCATCTACGAGCTGCACGTGCGGGGTTTCACCCGTCTGCACCCGGGGATTCCGGAGGAGCTGCGCGGCACCTACGCCGGGCTGGCGCACCCCGCGGCGATCGAGCACCTGGTCGCGCTCGGCGTCACGGCCGTGGAGCTGCTGCCGGTGCACCAGTTCGCGCACGAGGACCATCTGCTGCGCCGGGGGCTGAAGAACTACTGGGGCTACAACTCGATCGGCTACTTCGCCCCGCACGCGGGGTACGCCGCCGCCGGGACGACGGGCGGGCAGGTCGGCGAGTTCAAGCGGATGGTGCGGGCGCTGCACGCCGCCGGCATCGAGGTGATCCTCGACGTGGTCTACAACCACACCGCCGAGGCGGGCGAGCTGGGGCCGATGCTGTCGCTGCGCGGTATCGACAACCGGGGGTACTACCGGCTCCAGTCGGACGCCCGGCGGTACGCGGACTACACCGGGTGCGGGAACACGCTGCATGTGGTGCAGCCCCATGTGCTGCGGCTGATCACCGACTCGCTGCGGTACTGGGTGACGGAGATGGGGGTGGACGGCTTCCGTTTCGATCTGGCGGCGGCGCTGGCCCGCTCCATGCACGACGTGGACATGCTGTCGCCGTTCCTGGCCGTCATCGCGCAGGATCCGGTGCTGCGCCGGGTGAAGCTGATCGCGGAACCGTGGGACGTGGGATCCGGCGGCTACCAGGTGGGGGCCTTCCCGCCGCTGTGGACGGAGTGGAACGACCGGTACCGCAACGCGGTACGGGACTTCTGGCGGGGGGCGCTGCCCGACGTACGGGATCTGGGGTACCGGCTGTCGGGATCGAGCGACCTGTACGCGTGGGGCGGGCGGCGGCCGTACGCGTCCGTGAACTTCGTGACCGCGCACGACGGTTTCACCCTGCGGGACCTCGTCTCCTACGAGCGCAAGCACAACGAGGCCAACGGGGAGGGGAACCGGGACGGCACGGACGACAACCGGGCCTGGAACTGCGGGGTGGAGGGGGAGACGGACGAGGAACGCGTACGGGCCCTGCGGCGGCGGCAGTTGCGGAACCTGCTGACCACGCTGCTGCTGTCCACCGGGGTGCCGATGCTGGTCGCCGGGGACGAGTTCGGGCGGACGCAGCGCGGCAGCAACAACGCGTACTGCCAGGACAACGAGATCAGCTGGGTCGACTGGAGCCTGCTGGAGGAGCCGGGCTGGCGGGCCCTGTTCGATCTGACGTCCCGCCTGATCGCGCTGCGGCACCGGCATCCGGTGCTGCGGCGGCGGGCGTTCTTCTCGGGCCGGGCGCACTCCGTGGACGGGCTGCGGGACCTGGCGTGGTTCACCGCGCGCGGGGCGGAGATGACGGAACGCGACTGGTACGCGCCCGCCGGGACGCTGGGCATGTACCTGTCGGGGCGGGACATACCCGGGCGGGACGCGCGGGGAGCGCCGGTGGTGGACGACAGCTTCCTCGCCGTGCTGCACGCCGGGGACCGGCCGGCGGGCTTCGTGCTGCCGGGGCCGCCGTGGGCCCACCGCTACGAGGTCGTGGTCGACACCTCGGCGGAGGAGCAGGGCGTGTCACCGGGGTTGGTCCATCGTGCGGGGGTGACGATCACGGTGCCGGCCCGGTCGGTACTGCTGCTGCGGGTCGTCGAGTGACGCGGGCTGGTGGCGTGACGCGGGCGGCGTGAGCGGGCCGGGCGCCCGCCGGGGACCACGGGACGGCCGTCAGCCGAGGATGCCCCGGTCGTAGCCCACCGCCACCGCGGCCGCCCGGTCGTTGACGCCCAGCTTGGCGTACAGGTGGGTGAGGTGGGTCTTGACCGTGGCCTCGCTGATGAACAGGACGCGGGCGATCTCGCGGTTCGACGTGCCCTTGGCGACCAGGGCCAGCACCTCGCGCTCACGGCCCGAGAGGGAGTCCTGCACGGTCGTGGGGGTGCGTACGGCCGAGACCAGCCGGGAGGCCACCGCCGGGGAGAGCACCGTGCGGCCCTCGGCCGCCGCACGCACCGCGGTGAAGAGCTCGTCGCGCGGGGCGTCCTTGAGCAGATAGCCCGTCGCGCCCGCCTCGATCGCGGGCAGCGTGTCGGAGTCGGTGTCGTACGTGGTCAGCACGAGGATCCTCGCGCGGGCGCCGCGGCGGGTGAGCTCCGCGATGGCCGCGACGCCGTTGCCGCCCGGCATGCGCAGGTCCATCAGGACGACGTCCGGGTCGAGGGCCTGAGCCAGGGCGAGCGCCGCCACCCCGTCGGCCGCCTCGCCGAGGACCGTGAACCCGGGCGCGGACTCGAACATGCCGCGCAGCCCGTCCCGTACGACGGGATGGTCGTCGACGATGAGAAGGGTGATCGCGTCATCGCTCATGGCGCACCAACGGTACGCGAGCCGACACCGCCGTGCCCTGCCCGGGCTCCGACTCGACGGTGAGCGAGCCGGCGATGCGCTCGGCCCGGGCCCGCATGCCCTCGAGGCCGAACCCGCCGCTGCCGGTGCGCTCGGGGACGGCCACCGGGTCGAAGCCGCGGCCGTCGTCGCGTACGTCCAGGGTCACCTCGTCCCCCATGAAGGAGAGGGTGACGCCGAGGCGGGCTGCGCGGGCGTGGCGCGACGCGTTCGACAGCGCCTCCTGGGCGATGCGCAGCAGGGTCGCCGACACCTCCTCGTGCAGGTGCTCGGCCGTGCCGGTGAGCGTGAACTCCGAGCGGACGCCGGTGCGACGGCCCCATTCCGTGACCGTCTTGTCCAGTGCCTCCGGGAGTCCGTCGTGCTCCAGGGCGACCGGGGCGAGGTTGTGCACGGAGCGGCGGGCCTCGCCGAGGCTCTGCCGGGCCAGGTCCGAGGCGCGCCCCAGGTGTTCGCGGGCGGTCCCGGGGTCGGGGGTGTTCGCGACGACCTGGAGCTGGGCGATGATGCCGGTCAGGCCCTGCGCGATGGTGTCGTGGATCTCGGCCGCCAGCCTGCGCCGTTCGTCGGCGACGCCCGCCTCCCGTGCCTGCACCAGGAGTTGGGCGTGCAGGGCCGCGTTCTCGTCGAGGGCCCGCTGCAACGCGGTGTTGGTGCGCTCCAGTTCACCGATGGTGGCGGACTGGACGCGGGCCCGCTCGTCCTCCTGGAGGGCCAGCCGGTTGAAGGCGGCGACCAGGACGAGGGTGATGGCGAGCACGGCCGAGAACAGCAGCCAGCCCGTCCCGCCGCGCGGCGGGAGCCCGCCGGACTCCGATCCGGCCATCGTGACGGCGGTGGCGACGAGCCCCACGTTGACCAGCCGGGACGGCAGGATCCGGCGGACACCGAAGTAGCCGGAGACCGCGTAGAACGCGAAGAACGGATTGATCCAGGTGAGCACGAAGGCGATCGCCCAGCGGACGGCGTAGTAGCCCACGCTCACCGCGGAGCGCTCCGGGCGGTCGCGGACGGCGCGCACCCAGCACAGTTGCAGGACGAGGCCGGCGGCGACCAGGGCCGTCACCGCGTACCAGTCGCCGCGGCCCATCCCGAGCAGGTCCGTGGTCGCGGCCGCCAGGAGCGTGCCGACCGCCAACAGCCCGTACGGTCCCAAGCGGTTGAACGCCGCCCACCGCCGCTCGACCCCCGCCACGTCCTCTTCCATGCCCTCAGTGTCGTCCACGGCCGCGCTCACTCCCAGCGGAACCAGCGGGCCGCCGCCCCGGACAGCACCACCGTCCACAGCGCGAGCACACCCAGGTGGGACCAGGCCGGCCAGTCGCCCGAAGCGGCCTGGTCCAGGGCCCGCGCGGCCGCGCCGAAGGGCGTGGCCTCCACGACCCGGGCGAGCGCGCCCGGCATGGACCGCACCGGCAGCCAGACGCCCGCGCAGAACATCATCGGGAAGAGGACCGCCGAACCCACCGCGTTGGCGATCTTGGAGGTGCGGGAGAGCGCCGAGACGAGGGCGCCCAGCGCGAGGGCGCTCCCGACGGCGAGCAGCAGGGCGACGGCGTAGCCGGACGCCTGGCGCGGCAGCGCCACGCCGAAGGCGATCCTGCCGACCGCGAGCGACAGCAGCGCCGAGCCCAGCGCCGCCACGCCGTGCAGGCCCGTCTGCGCCGAGAGGAGGGCGGCGGGGCGGACCGGGGTCGTCGACATCCGGCGCAGGATGCCGCGTTCGCGGTAGCCGGTGACGACCGGTGGCATGGCCTGCACGCCCGCCATGATCAGGGCGATCAGCACGGTCACCGGGACGTACGCGTCGACCGGGCGGATGCCGCCCAGCGCGTCGTCCGCCGTACGGAAGGAGGGGATCGAGCCGAGGATCGCCAGGAGCAGGGTGGGGAACGCCAGGACCCAGAAGAGGGAGCCGGGTTCGCGCCGGAAGAGGCGGGCCTCGGTCCGCAGCACCGCCAGGGTCGTCGTTCGCCTCGAGGTCGTCGTGTTCTCCGCGCTCGTCGCGTTCGTCGTGTTCGTCGCGTTCATCGTGTTCGTCGTGTTCGTCGTGTTCGTCGCGCTCATGATTCCGTTCCCGTCAGATCGAGGAAGGCGTCGTCCAACGTGGCGTCGGTGACACGGAGTTGATGGGCGGTGATGTGGTGGCGGGAGAGCAGCGTGAGGACCGCGTCGACGGTCTCGTCGGTGCCGCCGAGCGTGATCCGGCCGTCCTGGTGCGCGACGGAGGCGAGGTGGGGCAGTGCGGCGATCTCACGCTCGTCGAGCGGCGCCGAGGGGGTGAAACCGATGACGGTGGAACGCGTCGCGCGCCGGATCAGTCCGGCGGGGGTGTCGAGCGCGGCCACCCGCCCCCGGTCGACGACCGCGATCCGGTCGCACAGCCGCTCCGCCTCCTCCATGAAGTGGGTGACGAGCAGGACCGTGACACCGCGGGCGCGGACGTCCTCGATGAGCTCCCAGGTGTCGCGACGGGCCCGCGGGTCCAGCCCGGTGGTCAGCTCGTCGAGCACCACCACCCGCGGGTCGCCGACCAGCGCGAGCGCGATGAACAGGCGCTGCTTCTGGCCCCCGCTGAGTTTCCCGAACCGGGTGCCCAGCCGCTCGGTCAGGCCGAGACGCTCGGCGAGCGGACGCCAGTCGGCGGGGCGCGGGTAGAAGGCGGCGTACAGCTCCAGTGCCTCGCGCACGGTGAGCTTGGCCTGCAGTTCGCTCTCCTGGAGCTGCGCGCCCAGAACCCGGCTGACGGCCTCGTGGTCGGCCACGGGGTCGAGCCCGGCGACCCGGACGCGGCCCGCGTCGGGGATCCGCAGACCCTCGACGCAATTCGACGGTGGTGGTCTTGCCGGCGCCGTTGGGGCCGAGGATCCCGAAGATCTCGCCCTCCTCGACGGCGAAGGAGACACCGTCGACGACGGGCCGGCCGCCGTAGGACTTGCGCAGTGCGCTGACTTCGATGACTGACATGCCCCGAGCATCCCGGCGGGACCGGGGCCGCCACATCGTCCATCGCGCTCGAAGAGGCATCAGCCGATCGGTCGATGCGGCACTACGACCCCCGTGCGCCCCGTGGAACGATTCAGGTCCGGCCAAAACTCGGTGGGCACTGTCAGTGCCGGTCCGTAGGCTCGCTTCTGATGTCCACTTCAGATGCAGTGACCACGGACCGTGCCGGAACCAGGGACCATTCGACCGTCGGCAGCCTGCTGCGCCTGTGGCCGTACGTACGGCCGGTGCGGGGGCGGCTGTTCGGCGCGGCCGTCGTCGCGGTCGTGGCGTCCTGTACGGGGCTGGTGATCCCGCTCGTCCTGAAGTGGATGGTGGACGGTCCCGTGACCGACCACGACCCGGCGGGCATCTGGCTCGGCGCGCTGTACCTGCTGCTGCTCGGGATCGCCGAGGCCGTCCTGTTCGGGCTGCGACGGTGGCTGGTGGCGCGGCCGCTGGCGGGGGTCGAGGCGGACATGCGGGCGGATCTGTACCGGCATCTGCAGCGTCTCCCGGTCGCCTTCCACGACCGCTGGGCCTCCGGCCAGCTGCTGTCCCGGGGCACCACCGATCTGATGCTGCTGCGTCAGTTCCTCGCCTTCCCTCTGACGTTCCTGCTGGTCAACGGCGTGACGATCCTCGTCGGTGTCCTCATCATGCTCGATCAGGAGTGGACACTGGGGCTGGTGCTGCTCGCTCCCGCGCTGCCCGTCATGGTCGTCTGCTGGCTCTTCGAGCGCCGCTACTCCCAGGTGGCGCGACGGGCCCAGGACCAGGTGGGCGACCTGACGACGGTCGTCGAGGAGAGCGTGCTCGGCATCCGCATCATCAAGGGTTTCGGTCGCCATCGCAGCCAGGCCCACGCCTTCCGTGAGCTGTCCCGCACCCTGCGCGGCACGGAGCTGGCCAAGGCCCGGCTGCTGGCCTCCATCTGGGCCGTCATCGTCACCCTGCCCGAACTCGCCATCGGTGCCGCCCTCGTCCTCGGCACCACACAGGTCGCCGACGACCGCCTCTCCGCGGGCACGCTGGTGGCCTTCCTCTCCACGGCCCTCGCACTGCGCTGGCCCGTCGACTCCATCGGCTTCCTCATCGCGATGAGTCAGGAGGCGGCGACGGCCACGGAGCGTTACTTCGAGGTGATGGACGCGGAGCCGGAGTCCTCGGACACCTCCACGGCCGCCGACGCGGTCGCCGGTGCGGGTCCGCGCACGGGCACGGGTACGGGTACGGGTCCGCACGCGAGCGCGGGTACGGGTCCGCACGCGAGCGCCGGTGCGGACGCCGTCGTGAGCACGGCCACGGGTTCGGACGACGGCGGACTCCGGTTCCACGGCGTCCGATTCCGCTACCCGGACGCCCCCGCCGACGCGCCCCCCGTACTCGAACGCATCGACCTGCACATCCGGTCGGGCGAGTCCATGGCACTGGTCGGCGCGACCGGTACCGGCAAGACCACCCTCACCGCCCTCGTCCCCCGCCTGCACGAGGTGACGTCCGGGCGGATCACGCTGGACGGCGAGGACATCACCGCGATGCCGCGCGAGGAGCTTCGCGCGCGGGTGGCGGTGGCCTTCGAGGAGCCCACCCTCTTCTCGGCGAGCGTCGGGGAGAACGTATTGATGGGCGCGGGCGACACCGCCGGGGAGGCCGAGCTGGACCGGGCCCTGGCCGTCGCGCAGGCCGACTTCGCGCACGCCCTCCCGCAGGGCACGGCGACACAGGTCGGCGAGCAGGGCCTGAGCCTGTCCGGCGGGCAGCGCCAGCGCCTCGCCCTCGCGAGAGCGGTGGTCGGCCGCCCACGGTTCCTCGTCCTCGACGACCCCCTGTCGGCGCTGGACGTCCACACCGAGGCCGCGGTGGAGGCCGCGCTCCGCCGCGTCCTGGCCGAGACGACCGCCCTGATCGTGGCGCACCGCCCGTCCACGGTGCTGCTCGCCGACCGCGTCGCGCTGCTCTCCGGGGGCCGCGTCACCGCGGTCGGCACCCACCACGAACTGCTGCGTACGAACGCCGAGTACGCCCATCTGATGTCCGGCGACGAGGAGACCGAGCGATGACGGCGCCCACGACCACCGCGCCGGACCGGGAACCCGGCGGCGAGTCCCGCGGGGAGCCCGGCACGGAGTCCGGTTCGGGTACGGAGTCCGGCCGGAGGGCCCCGGCGCGGACGGCGGAGCGGCACCAGGACCCCTTCGACCGGGACACCTTGCCCACTCCCCCGGGCGCCACCGCCACCCTGCTGCGCTCGCTGCTCGCCCCGCTGCGGGCCCGCGTCGTGGTGACGACCGTCCTGCTCCTGTTCCAGCAGGCCGCCGTGCAGGCCGGACCGCTGCTCGTCGCGTACGCCATCGACCGGGCCGTACCGGCGCTGCGCCGGGGCGACCACGGTCCGCTGGTCGCGGTGGGGGTCGCGTACGTGCTGTGCGCGCTGGTCGCCGGCGGCCTCCAGTACGCCTTCATCGGCGCGTCCGCCCGCGTCAACCAGGACGTGCTGCTGGATCTGCGCGGCCGGATCTTCCGGCACGCGCAGGCACTCAGCATCGACTTCCACGAGCGCTACACCTCGGGCCGGCTGATCTCCCGCTCCACGACGGACGTCGAGTCGCTGCGTGAACTGCTCAGCGAGGGCCTGCAGGAACTGATCACGGTCATCCTGTCCTTCGTCTACATCTCGGCGATGCTGCTCTGGCTGGACCTGGGTCTCGGCGCGGTCGCGGTGGCCTCCTTCGTGCCGCTCTATCTCCTCGTACGGGTCTACCGGCGCCGGGCGGGCCGCATCTACCGCCTCCGCTCGACCGCGATCGCCGCCGTCATCGTGAAGTTCGCGGAGACGATGAACGGCATCAGGCCGGTGCGGGCGTTCCGCCGCGAGGACGTCAACGACGCGGAGTTCCGGGTCCTGAACAAGCGCCACGAGCACACGAACGGCGACGCCCTGCTGGAGATGGCCCGCTATGTCGTCGGCTCG
Organism: Streptomyces sp. RPA4-2; assembly: GCF_012273515.2. Lineage (NCBI taxonomy): Bacteria > Bacillati > Actinomycetota > Actinomycetes > Kitasatosporales > Streptomycetaceae > Streptomyces > Streptomyces sp. RPA4-2. The sequence goes on along the minus strand of NZ_CP050975.2, from coordinate 6,260,085 downwards.
CGCCTGGTCGCCAACGCGGCGGTCGCGGCGATCGTGCTGTGGGGCGCGTACCGGGTGGCTTCGGGGTCACTGGCGCTGGGGGTGCTGGCCGCGGCGGTCCTGTATCTGCGCCGCCTCTACGACCCGATCGACCGGCTGGGCATGTTCCTCAACTCGTACCAGTCCGCGGCGGCCTCGCTGGAGAAGATCGCGGGTCTGCTGGCACAGACGCCGTCCGTGCCGGAGCCCGCCGCTCCGCGGCAACTGCCCGCCCTCGCCTCCGAACAGCCGGGCCGCGCGGTGGTCTTCGAGGACGTCCGCTTCGCGTACCGCACCGGCGGTGAGGTGCTGCCCGCCTTCTCGCTCACGCTCCCGGCGGGGCAGACGGTCGCCGTCGTCGGCTCGACGGGAGCGGGCAAGTCGACGCTCGCCAAGCTGCTGGCCCGCTTCTACGACCCCACGGACGGCCGGGTGCTGCTCGACGGCGTGGACCTGCGCGAGCTGTCCGTGCCGGAGCTGCGGCGCGGGGTGGTGATGGTGACCCAGGAGGCCTTCCTGTTCTCGGGCACGGTCGCCGAGAACATCGCCATCGGACGCTCCGACGCGAGCCGGGAGGAGATCGAGCGGGCCGCGAAGGCGATCGGCGCCCACGACTTCATCAGCGCGCTGCCCGAGGGCTACGACACGGACGTCCGCAAGCGGGGCGGCCGCATCTCCGCCGGTCAGCGTCAACTCGTGGCCTTCGCACGGGCGTTGCTCGCGGATCCGGCCGTCCTCATCCTCGACGAGGCGACCAGCTCACTGGACGTCCCCGGCGAGCGGGCCGTGCAGCGCGCCATGCTGACGGTCCTGCGCGGCCGGACGGCGGTGGTCATCGCGCACCGCCTGTCGACGGTGGAGATCGCCGACCGGGTGCTGGTGATGGAGCACGGCCGGATCGTCGAGGACGGCGCTCCGGCCGAACTCGTGGCGTCCACCGGCCGGTTCGCGGACCTGCACCGGGCGTGGCGGGACAGCCTCGTCTAGCGGACACGGCAGCCCGGCGGGAGACGGACACGGCACCGGAGGAGCGCTGGGGAGCGGATGATCGACGCGTACGAGGACCCGGGGACGCCCGACGCCCGAGGGGGCGGCCGGTATCTGTGGTGGCTGATCGCCCGGCAGCCGGGGCGGGCCGTCGCCGGTGCGGTGCTGGGCACCGTCTGGATGGTCCTCATGGCGCTCGCGCCGTATCTGCTCTCCCGCGCGATCGACGACGGTCTGGAGCCCGGCGACCTGACCGCACTGGCCGGCTGGGCCGCCGCCCTGCTGGGTCTCGGGGTGTTCAACGCGTGGGTGAGCATCATGCGGCACCGCATGATGACCCGGCTGCGGATGGACGCCAACTTCCGCACGGTCAAGATCGTGGTCGCGCAGGCGGCCCGGCTGGGTGCCGCCCTCTCCCGGCAGGCCGGCGCCGGTGAGGTCGTCACGATCGGCGTCGGTGACGTCCAGACGATCAGCCAGTCCCTGACCGTCGTCGGGCCCGGCGTCGGCGCGGTCGTCGCGTACGCCGTGGTGGCCGGCCTGCTGCTGTCGGTCTCGGCGTCGCTGGCCGCGGTGGTACTGCTCGGGGTGCCGGTGATCGCCCTGCTGGTCGGCCCGCTGCTGGGACGGCTGCAGGGAGTGGAGGCCGGCTACCGGGAGCGGCAGGCGGTGCTGACCGCCCGCATCGGCGACCTCGCCGGGGGCCTGCGCGTCCTCAACGGCCTGGGCGGCAAGGGACTGTACGCGGCTGCCTTCCGCCGCGACTCGCAGGAGTTGCGCGCGCAGGGCTACCGGGTCGGGGCGGTGACCAGCTGGGTACAGGCCCTCGGCGCCGGGCTGCCGACGGTGTTCCTGGCCGTCGTGACCTGGCTGGCCGCCCGGCTGGCGGCCCAGGGGGCGATCTCGGTGGGCGAGCTGGTGTCCGTGTACGGCTATGTCGCGGTCCTGGTGATGCCGGTGGCGTTCTTCGTCGAGTGCGGCTACCAGCTCAGCCGGGGCCTGGTGGCCGCCCGCCGGGTCGTCCGGTTCCTGGCCCTGGAGCCCCTGGCGTCCCCCGACCCCGACGCCCTGGACGGCCCCACGTCCCCGTCCGTGCTGCGCGACCCGGAGTCCGGTGTCGAGGTGACGCCGGGGAAACTCACCGCACTGGTCGGCGGCCGCCCCGCGGACTCGGCGGCCGTCGTCGACCGGCTCGGCCGGTACACCCGGTCGGCGGCGACCTGGGACGGCGTGCGCCTCGACGCCTTCGACCTCGCCCAGGTCAGAGCGCGGATCCTGGTCGCCGACAACGAGGCCGACCTGTTCGCCGGCACGCTGCGCGAGCTGGTCTCGGGCCGCGGGGACCCCGACGACGCGGCCGTCCTGCGCTGTCTGCACGCGGCCGTGGCGGACGACATCGTCCTCGGGCTGCCGGACGGCCTCGACTCGGCCGTCGACGCACAAGGCCGCAGTCTCTCCGGCGGGCAGCGCCAGCGCGTCCGGCTGGCGCGGGCACTGCTCGCCGATCCCGAGGTGCTGCTCGCGGTCGAGCCCACCTCGGCGCTCGACGCCCACACCGAGGCCGCCGTCGCGAGCCGGCTGCGCGCGGCGCGCTCGGGCCGTACGACCGTCGTCACCAGCACCTCGCCGCTGCTGCTCGACCACGTGGACACCGTGCACTACCTGGTCGACGGCCACGTCGCGGCGAGCGGCGCCCATCGCGAACTCCTCGACACCGAGCCCGGATACCGCGCGCTGGTGGCCCGCGACGCGGAGAGCGACACCCAGGGGGCCGAGGACACCCAGGAGACCGTGCGATGAGTGCGCAGCTGCCGGTCGCCGAGCCGGCCGAGGTGCGGCGGGCCGCGCTCCGGCTGGTGCGGGCGGACGGACGGGCCTTCGCCGGGGTCCTCGCGCTCAACGTGCTGGCCGCCGCGGCCGGACTGGTCGGGCCATGGCTGCTCGGCCGGATCGTTGACTCCGTCGACGTCGCCACCGTCCGGGCCGGCGGCGGTGCGGGTGCGGGCGCGGTGGACCGCCTGGCGCTGGTCATCCTGGTGTGCGCGCTCGCCCAGTTGCTGCTGACGCGCGCCGCCCGCCGGACAGGGCACCGCTTCGGGGAGCGGACCCTCGCGCGGGTGCGCGAGGAGTTCGTGGAGCGGGCCCTGGCGCTGCCCGCCTCGGTCGTGGAGCGGGCCGGCACGGGCGATCTGACGGCCCGGGGGACCGCCGATGTCGCCCTGGTGGGCACCACGCTGCGCGACGCCGGACCCGCACTGCTCATCTCCTCGGCGCAGGTGCTGTTCATGCTCGGCGCGGTCTTCGTCATCAGCCCGGTACTCGGCGGCTGCGGAGTGCTCGGGCTGGGCGGCATCTGGTTCGCCACGCGCTGGTATCTGCGCCGGGCGCGCGCCGCCTATCTCGCGGAGGGCGCGGCCACCTCGGAGGTCGCCGAGGTCCTCGCGGCCACCGCGGAGGGAGCCCGCACCGTCGAGGTCTTCGGGCTACGGCGCAGGCGGGTCGCCGCGAGCCGCGACGCGCTGGAGACCTCCCGTCGCACCCGGCTGCACACCCTCCATCTGCGCACCGTGTTCTTCCCCGTCGTCGAGGTGTCGTACGTCGTCCCCGTGGCCGGTGTGCTGCTGCTGGGCGGTGTCCTGCACGCGCACGGTGCGATGAGCCTGGGCGCGGTGGTGGCCGCCGCGCTGTATCTGCGCCAGGTCGGCGAACCGCTCGACCAGATCCTGGTCCAGGTCGAGCAGTTGCAGAGCAGCGGCGCGTCCTTCGCCCGGGTGGAGGGCCTCGGCCGGGCACCCAGGGCCGACCCGGCCGGCTCCCCCGCCCCGGTGGACGACCGGATCGACGTCACCGGCGTCCGCTACTCCTACGGCCGGGGGGCCGAGGTGCTGCGCGGGGTCGACCTGACCGTACGGCCCGGGGAGCGGCTGGCGGTCGTCGGCCCCTCCGGCGCCGGCAAGACCACCTTGAGCAGGCTGCTCGCGGGCATCGACGCGCCGAGCTCGGGCAGCGTGACGGTCGGACGGGTACCGGTCGCCGGCCTCGATCCGGAGCGGCTGCGGCGCCAGGTCGTCCTGGTCACCCAGGAGCACCATGTCTTCCTCGGGACCGTCCGCGACAACCTGCTGATCGCCGCGCCGGCCGCCGAGGACGCCGAACTGTGGGCGGCGCTGACCGCCGTCGGTGCCGACGAGTGGACCCGGGAGCTGCCGGAGGGACTGGACACCGCGCTGGGCCCGGAGGGACACGTCGCGGACGGTTCACGGGCCCAGCAACTGGCCCTGGCCCGCGTGGTGCTGGCCGATCCCCACACGCTGATCCTCGACGAGGCCACGGCGCTGCTCGACCCGGCGACCGCCCGGCACACCGAGCGCGCGCTCGCCGCCGTGCTCGAAGGGCGCACGGTCATCGCCATCGCGCACCGGCTGCACACCGCGCACGACGCGGACCGGGTCGCCGTGATGGAGGACGGCCTACTGACCGAACTCGGCACGCACGACGACCTGGTGGCGGCCGGCGGCGCGTACGCGGCGTTGTGGCGTTCCTGGCACGGCGAGCGACGGCCCCGGGACGCCTCCGCGGCCCTGCCGGCGCGGCGTACCCCGACGGTGCCTCCCACAAGCCTGGTTGAATGACCGGCCCGCGCCAAGAGGGGGAGACATGGGCCTTGAGACGACCGTCGCCGTGGCGGGACTGCTGGTGGGAATCGTCGCGGCGGGGTTCGCCTGGGCGCCGCAGCGCCAGGCCGGCCGCGAGCAGGGCGTCGCCCTGTTCGTCCGGGTGCGCGGCCATCTCAAGGGCCACCGGGCCGAGTTGAGCACCGCGTGCGCGGAGGGCCAGACCGAGCACCGCGCCGATGGAGAACTGGTGCTGCTGACCCGGCCCGGATGGGTTCCGCCCCGCCCGCAGCCCCTGGACGCCGTACGCCTGACGCTGCGCGAGTCCCGGCCGGACGAACAGCTGGACTCCTGCCGCGCGGACGTCTCCCGTTACTGGCCGCACGGCCCGGGGGCTCGGCGGGCGGAGAGCTACTCGGCCGCGATCGAGGCCTACGACCGGCCGGGCGTCTGGTTCAACGGCCCGTCCTACCGCCTGCTCGACGTCACCTCCCCGCCGGCCGAACATCCCGGGGACGGACTCGCCCTCACCTTCGCGCTCGGCCGCTACTTCGACGGCCTCGACACCACCGAACCGCTCGCGTACGAGGAGGCGCTGCGCCATCTGAAGGGCGGCACCACGCCGTTGCGGGGGCCGTTCCGGCGAGGGCTCGGCAGTCCCTTCGCCCTGCACAGAAGAGCCGCGCTGCCGGGCGTGAACACGCTGACGGTCCGGGTCGAGAACGGCGGGGACGGCCGGCCCGAGAACGGCGGGGCGTACTTCTTCATGCGCCGGCGCGACCCCGGCAAGGTCGCCTTGGCCATGGACACCACCCATGTCGCCCCGGCCGGAGAGTTCCAGCCGCACGCCGACGTCCTGCCCGTGTGGCGCTCCGACCTCGACCTGTGGCACAACACGATGCGCGAGTACGCCGAGGAGTTCCTGGGCGCACCCGACGCCGCCGGCAGCGGTGGGGTGACGCTGGACTACGCCCGCGACGCGCCCTACGCCGACTTCGCGCGTGCGGTACGGGACGGCCGGGCCCGGGTGCGCTTCCTCGGCCTCGGCCTCGATCCGCTGACCTGGAAGCCGGAGATCTGTCTGGTGTGCGTGTGGGACGCCGCGGCCTTCGACGAGATCTTCGCGGGAATGGGCGAGCACAACGAGGAGGGTGTCCTCGTGGTCGGCGCCAGGGCGGGCGACGGATATCGCGGCGTCCCCTTCACCGCCGAGAACGTGCTCGGCTACGCCGGACATCCCACGACCCTGCCCGCGGGCCGCGCGTGTCTGACGCTGGCGTGGCGGTGGCGCCACGAACTGGGCCTGGTCTGAGGCCCCGAGCTCCCTCCCCTCCGGGCTCGCCCCGATTCCCGTACCCCGCCCGCTCGGCTACCGTCGTGAGCAGTGGCGCCCGGCCGCCCGATGCACCCTTCGCACCGACCCCTCGCGTTCCCGTGTGTCACGGAGGCCCGATGAAGGCGATCGCCCAGGACCGGTACGGCTCTCCCGATGTGCTGGAGCTGAAGGAGTTCGACAGACCGGTACCCGGCGCGGGTGAGGTTCTCGTGCGGGTGCGCGCGGTGTCCGTCAACGCCTACGACTGGCACCTCATGCGCGGCGACCCGTATCTGGCGCGGCTGTCCTTCGGTGTCCGCCGCCCGAGGACGGCGGTCCGCGGCCGGGACTTCGCCGGCCGGGTGGAGGCGGTCGGCGCGGACGTGAAGCGGCTGCGGCCCGGGGACGAGGTGTTCGGCGAGACCGACGGCGCGTTCGCACAGTACGTGGCGGCGTCGCAGGACATGGTGGCCCTGAAGCCGGCCGGGCTGAGCTTCGAGCAGGCCGCCGCGCTGCCGCTCGCGGGGAACACCGCGCTCATCGGCCTGCGCGACCTGAGCCGTGTGACGACGGGGCAGCGGGTCCTGGTCAACGGCGCGTCGGGCGGGGTCGGGACCTTCGCCGTGCAGATCGCCAAGGCGTACGGCGCGGAGGTGACCGCCGTGTGCAGCACGCGGAACGTGGACCTCATCCGCTCGCTCGGCGCGGACCACGTCATCGACTACACCCGGGACGACTTCACCCGTGCGGGGACGCGCCACGACGTCGTGTTCGACCTCGTGGCCAACCGCTCGCTGTCGGACCTGCGGCGCGCGCTCACGCCCACGGGAACGCTCCTGCTGTCCGGCGGGGGCGTGTCCGGGGGCGGCAGCCTCCTCGGGCCGATGCGTCTCATCCTCAAGGGGCAGGTGCTGTCACGCTTCGTCGGCCAGCGGCTGCTCACGTTCTTCGCGGCACCGAGCGGGGCGAACCTGGCCGTGCTGCGGGAGTTCGTCGAGTCCGGGAAGGTCATCCCGGTCGTCGACCGGATGTACGGGGCGCTCGGCGAGGTGCCCGAGGCCATCCGGTACGTGGAGGGGGAACACGCCCGCGCGAAGGTCGTCGTCACGGTGTGACGGGGCCACTCCGCCACCACGGCACGGACGGCACGGGCCGGCATCACCTGCGCGGCCGACCACGGCTCCGGGGGCCCGGCTTCACGGAGACGACTTCACGGACACGGCGCACGAACGAGCCAATTCCTCTCAGGACGGGACCGTTCGTCACGTTCGTCACGGCGTCGTACACGATCTTGCCGACCACCGCGTCGGTGCGGTCGGATCCGGTCCGGGTGCACAGAGATGCACGGGTTCGTTTACCGAACATGACCAACCGGAGAACGAAATGATTCCGGCCAAGTTCTTGATGCGCTCCTGACAGGAGACGAGATCTCCTGCCACTCTTCCCACGGTCGCTCCACAGCAACCTCACAGCACCTCCGCCGTGCCGCGACCGAAGACCTTCGTGCAACTGGTTCCGCGTTCCGACCTGTTCTGCCCGGACGGCTACCCACCGCCCGGATCCCCACTGGCCGCGCGAGCCGTGGCCACGCAGAAGGAGTCAGTGTTGAGCAGCATGTCCTCGCACAGACGCACCTCCCACACCGCCCGTCGTCGTGTCGCCGCCGTCGCCCTCGTCGGCGTCTCCGCCCTGCTGGCCGCCGCGGTCCAGTCGGGCGCCGCGAGCGCCGCCCCCCAGAAACCGGTCCCGGGCAGGATCGACCCCGGCGCCGTCGCCCTGAGGCTCACCCCCTCACAGCGCGCCGAGCTGATACGCGACGCCGACGCCGCCAAGGTGACCACCGCCAAGGACCTCGGCCTCGGCGCCAAGGAGTCACTGGTCGCCCGTGACGTCATCAAGGACGCGGACGGCACGGTGCACACCCGCTACGAGCGCACCTACGGCGGACTCCCGGTCCTCGGCGGCGACCTGGTCGTCGACACCGCCAAGTCCGGCCGGACGGAGCGGGTCATCAAGGCGACGGGGGCCGCGATCAAGGTCGCCTCCCTCACGCCCGCGGTCGCGGCCGGCACCGCGGAGCGCCAGGCCCTCTCCGCCGCCAAGGCCGACGGGTCGAAGAAGACCGACGCCGACCGCGCGCCCCGCAAGGTGATCTGGGCGGCGAACGGCAGGCCCACCCTGGCCTACGAGACGGTCGTCGGCGGCTTCCAGGACGACGGCACCCCGAACCAGCTGCACGTCATCACCGACGCGGCCACCGGCAAGAAGCTCTACGAGTACCAGGGCATCGAGACCGGCGTCGGCAACACGCAGTACAGCGGTCAGGTGACCCTGACGACGACGCAGTCGGGCTCCAACTACACGCTGACCGACGGCGCCCGCGGCGGCCACAAGACGTACAACCTGAACCGGGGGACGTCCGGCACCGGCACGCTCTTCTCGCAGACCAGCGACACCTGGGGCAACGGCACCATCTCCAACGCCGCGACGGCCGGCGCCGACGCGCACTACGGCGCCGCGGAGACCTGGGACTTCTACAAGAACACGTTCAACCGCACTGGCATCAAGAACAACGGCGTGGGCGCCTACTCCCGGGTCCACTACGGCAACGCGTACGTCAACGCGTTCTGGGACGACAGCTGCTTCTGCATGACCTACGGCGACGGTTCCGGCAACGCGGACCCGCTGACCGCGCTGGACGTGGCCGGCCACGAGATGAGCCACGGTGTCACCTCCAACACCGCGGGCCTCAACTACACCGGCGAGTCCGGCGGTCTGAACGAGGCGACCTCCGACATCTTCGGCACCGGCGTCGAGTTCTACGCCAACAACACCTCCGACCCCGGTGACTACCTCATCGGCGAGAAGATCGACATCAACGGCGACGGCACCCCGCTGCGCTACATGGACAAGCCCAGCAAGGACGGGGGTTCTGCGGACAACTGGTCCTCCAGCGTCGGCGGCCTGGACGTCCACTACTCCTCGGGCGTCGCCAACCACTTCTTCTACCTGCTGTCCGAGGGCAGCGGCGCCAAGGTCATCAACGGCGTCAGCTACAACTCGCCGACCGCCGACGGCCTCCCCGTCACCGGCATCGGCCGCGACAAGGCCCTGCAGATCTGGTACCGGGCGCTCACCACCAAGTTCACCTCGACCACCAACTACGCGGCGGCCCGCACCGGCACGCTCGCGGCGGCGGGTGAGCTCTACGGCACCACCAGCGCCGAGTACACGGCGGTCCAGAACGCCTGGGCGGCCGTGAAGGTCGGCTCGCGTCCGGGCGGTGGCGGCGGCACGGGTACGTCGTTCGAGAACACGGCCGACGTATCAATTCCGGACAACGGAGCGGCGGTCACGTCCTCGGTCGCCGTCACCGGCCGCACCGGCAACGCCCCGTCGAACCTTCTGGTCGACGTGGACATCGTGCACACCTGGCGCGGCGACCTGGTCATCGATCTGGTGGCCCCCGACGGCTCGACGTACCGGCTGAAGAACTTCAGCTCGTCGGACTCGGCGGACAACGTCCAGGAGACCTACACGGTCAACGCCTCCTCCGAAGTCGCCAACGGCACCTGGAAGTTGAAGGTCCAGGACCAGGCGGCGCAGGACACCGGCTACATCAACAGCTGGAAGCTGACCTTCCCGTAGACCGCGGGTGAACGCGCGCCGAGGACAGGGCGCCGCCCCGGTGGTTCAACTCCCCGGGGCGGCGCCCTCTTTGCGTCGCCCGGAGTTTGCGTTGCCCTGCCTTTTACCCGTGATCGGGTCCGTATTACGTACAGCGATCTTCATCCAACGGACGCTTTTCGGCCAACATGCGCTTGCACTCCTGACATGTACGCGCCCCGGATGTCACTCTTCCACCGCACGGCTCACCCGCACCGCAACTTCACTTCGTCCGGACGACCACCCCACGGCGCCCGGACGCCCCCACAGAAGGAGCTTGCGTGACTCCCCTCTACGCGCGTCACAAGCGCACCACTCTGGCCATCGCCACCGCTGTCGCCGCCGGAGCCCTGCTCACCACCGGTCTGACCACCGGTGCCTCGGCCCAGACCGAGCCCCTCGCCGCGGCCGGCGGCGCGAAGCTCCCCGGCGCCACGGCGCAGCTGTCCGCCGTCGCGCGCACCAGCCTGATCAAGCAGGCCGACGCGGCCGCGCCCGAGACCGCCCAGCAGATAGGCCTCGGCGCCAAGGAGAAGCTGGTCGTCAGAGACGTCGTCAAGGACGTGGACGGCACGGTGCACACCCGCTACGAGCGCACGTACAACGGCCTCCCGGTCCTCGGTGGCGACCTGGTCGTCCACGAGTCCAAGGCCGGCCGGACCGAGGGCGTCACCAGGGCCGTGAAGGCGGCCATCAAGGTCGCCTCGCTGAAGCCGCAGGTCACCACCGCGAAGGCCGAGAAGCAGGCGCTGACCGCCGCGAAGTCGGCCGGCTCGGCGCAGACCACGGCCGACCGTGCCCCCCGCAAGGTGATCTGGGCCGCCACCGGCAAGCCCACCCTCGCCTACGAGACCGTCGTCGGTGGCCTCCAGGACGACGGCACCCCGAACGAGCTGCACGTCATCACCGACGCGGCCACCGGCAAGAAGCTCTACGAGTACCAGGGCATCGAGACCGGCACCGGCAAGAGCCTCTACTCGGGCACGGTCACGCTCAGCACCACCAAGTCGGGTTCGACGTACAACCTGACGGACGGCACGCGCGGCGGCCACAAGACGTACAACCTCAAGCACGGCACGTCGGGCACCGGCACGCTGTTCACCGACGCCGACGACGTGTGGGGCACCGGCACCGCCTCCAGCTCCACCACGGACCAGACGGCCGCCGCGGACGCCGCCTACGGGGCCCAGGAGACCTGGGACTTCTACAAGAACACCTTCGGCCGCAGCGGCATCAAGAACAACGGCGTGGGCGCCTACTCCCGGGTCCACTACGGCAGTTCCTACGTCAACGCGTTCTGGGACGACAGCTGCTTCTGCATGACCTACGGCGACGGTTCCGGGAACACCCACCCGCTGACCTCGCTGGACGTGGCCGGCCACGAGATGAGCCACGGTGTCACCTCCAACACCGCGGGCCTCAACTACACCGGCGAGTCCGGCGGCCTGAACGAGGCGACCTCCGACATCTTCGGCACCGGCGTCGAGTTCTACGCGGCGAACACCTCCGACCCCGGTGACTACCTCATCGGCGAGAAGATCAACATCAACGGCGACGGCACCCCGCTGCGCTACATGGACAAGCCCAGCAAGGACGGCGGCTCGGCGGACAGCTGGTCCTCCACGGTCGGCAACAAGGACGTGCACTACTCGTCCGGCGTCGCGAACCACTTCTTCTACCTCCTCGCGGAGGGCAGCGGCGCGAAGACCATCAACGGCGTCTCGTACAACTCGCCGACGTCGAACGGCTCCACGGTCACCGGCATCGGCCGCGCCAAGGCCCTGCAGATCTGGTACAAGGCGCTGACGACGTACATGACCTCGACGACGAACTACAAGGCCGCCCGCACCGCGACGCTCTCCGCGGCGTCCGCGCTGTACGGCTCCGGCAGCACGGAGTACACGACGGTGGCGGCGGCCTGGGCCGCGGTCAACGTGAACTAGTGATCCGCTAGGCGCGAGGCCGAGTCCGAACCATTCCCGTCGGGCGGGCGGCGCCCGCTGATCCGACGCGCATTCTCGGACACGGCCCAGGGCGGTACCGGAGTACGGCACGGCCGGCTGCACGTGCCGCCGCGAGTCTCGGTCTCGGCCGGACGCGGTAACCCGGCCCGCGGCCTCCAGCACGCGTACGCGCGCCGCTGCGGTCTGGCCCTGCGCCGCCTGTGCGCGGGCCTCGACCCGGTCTGACGGCGGCGCGGGCCACCGGGCCCCGGTGCGCCCGGACTCAGCGCATCAGGACCCCGGCCGCCTCCCCCACTCCCTCCGCGGGCACCGCCACGACCCCCACCTCGGCGCTCGACGCGAGCAGCCGGTGCGTGGGCAGGATGCGGACGGTGTAGCCGAAGGGTCCCGTGCGGTCGAGCGAGAGCGGGCCCTCGTACACCCACCGTCCCTCCGGGTCGGGGCCGCCCGCCGGCTTCAGCGGGACGCAGGTCGCGTCCGCGATGCGGTCCTGCGAGTCGACGCGCCCGGAGACGGCCTGCACCTCGACGTCGTCGGGGGCGAGGTCGGCCAGCGCGACCCGGACGCGCAGGTTGAGGGTGGTTCCGAGTTCGGCCGTGGTCGTGGCGGCGGAGGCCTCCACGTGGTCGACCGTGACCCGGGGCCAGGCGGCCCGGACGCGGGACTTCCAGGACGCCAGTTCGCGGGCCGTGTCCGGGGAGAGCGCGCGGTGCGAGCGGGCCGCGGGGGTGTACAGCCGCTCGACGTACTCGCGCACCATCCGTCCCGCCAGGACCTTCGGGCCGAGATGGGTCAGCGTCTGGCGGACCATCTCGATCCAGCGGTCCGGCAGACCGCCCTGGCCCCGCTCGTAGAAGCGGGGGGCGACGCGCTGCTCCAGCAGGTCGTACAGCGCCGCCGCCTCCAGGTCGTCGCGCCGGTCGTCGTCGGTCGCCGTGCCGTCCGCGGTCGGGATGGCCCAGCCGAAGTCCGGCCGGAACCACTCGTCCCACCAGCCGTCCAGCACCGAGAGGTTGAGGCAGCCGTTGAGCGCCGCCTTCATCCCGCTCGTCCCGCACGCCTCCAGCGGGCGCAGCGGGTTGTTGAGCCAGATGTCGCAGCCCGGGTAGAGCTTCTGCGCCATCGCCATGCCGTAGTCGGGCAGGAACACGATCCGGTGGCGTACCCGCGGGTCGTCCGCGAACCGGACCAGTTCCTGCACCAGGCGCTTGCCGCCGTCGTCCGCGGGGTGCGCCTTGCCCGCCACCACGATCTGGACCGGCCGCTCGCTGTGCAGCAGCAGGTCCATCAGCCGGTCCCGGTCCCGCAGCATCAGCGTCAGCCGTTTGTACGAGGGGACGCGGCGCGCGAAGCCGATGGTCAGCACGTCGGGGTCGAGCACCCCGTCGATCCAGCCGAGTTCGGCGGTCCCAGCGCCGCGCTGGCGCCAGGAGGCGTGCAGCCGCTCGCGCACCTCCACCACCAGCTGCTCCCGCAGTACCCGGCGCAGATCCCAGATCTCCTGGTCGGCGATGTCCGCCACCGCGTCCCAGCGGTCCGAGCCGCCGACCGTGAGCGCGTCCTCGGTGCGCTGCGCGCCGATCTGGCGGGCGCCGAGCCTGAAGACCTCCGGCGCCACCCAGGTCGGGGCGTGCACGCCGTTGGTCACCGAGGTGATCGGGACCTCGTCCGGGTCGAATCCCGGCCACAGACCGGAGAACATCTCCCGGCTGACGTGTCCGTGCAGCAGGGAGACGCCGTTCGCGCGCTGTCCCAGCCTGAGGCCCATCACCGCCATGTTGAAGAGGTTCGGCTCGCCACCCGGATAGGTCTCCATGCCGAGGCCGAGGATCCGCTCGACGTCGATGCCCGGGAGTTCGGCCTCGGGACCGAAGTGGTGGGCCACCAGTTCACGGTCGAAACGGTCGATCCCGGCCGGGACGGGGGTGTGGGTGGTGAAGACGGTTCCGGCCCGCACGGCCTCCAGCGAGGCCTCGAAGTCGAGTCCGGTCTCGGCGAGTTCGGCGATCCGCTCCAGTCCGAGAAAGCCGGCGTGCCCCTCGTTGGTGTGGAACACCTCGGGCTGCGCGTGGCCGGTGAGGCGACAGTACGTCCGTACCGCGCGCACCCCGCCTATGCCCAGCAGCATCTCCTGGAGGAGCCGGTGTTCGCTGCCGCCGCCGTACAGCCGGTCGGTGACCCCGCGCTCGCCGAGGTCGTTCTCCTCCACGTCGGAGTCCAGCATCAGCAGGGGCACCCGGCCGACCTGGGCCAGCCAGATACGCGCCCGCAGGGCCCGTCCGCCGGGGAGCGCCAGCGCCACCTGGGCGGGGGTGCCGTCGATCTCGCGCAGCGGTACCAGCGGGAGTTCGTTCGGGTCGAGGAGCGGATAGTGCTCCTGCTGCCAGCCGTCCCGGGACAGGGTCTGCCGGAAGTAGCCGTGCCGGTACAGGAGTCCGACCCCGATCAGGGGTACGCCGAGGTCGCTGGCCGCCTTCAGGTGGTCGCCCGCGAGGATGCCGAGGCCCCCGGAGTACTGCGGGAGCGCGGCCGTGATGCCGAACTCGGGTGAGAAGTAGGCGATGGCCGCCGGGAGTTCGGACGACTGGGTCTGGTACCAGCGCTCGCCGGTCAGGTAGTCGCGCAGGTCGTCGGCGACGGCGGCGAGCCGGCGCAGGAAGCGGCGGTCCTCCGCGAGTTCCGCCAGCCGCCCGGGCGGCACGCTGCCCAGCAGCCGTACGGGGTCGCCGTCCGAGGCGGCCCAGCGCTCGGGGTCGACGGACTGGAAGAGGTCACGGGTCTCGGCATGCCAGGACCAGCGCAGATTGCGCGCCAGGTCGCTGAGCGGGTGGAGAGTCTCGGGCAGTACGGGCCGGACGGTGAATCTGCGGATTGCCTTCACGAGTTCCACCTTCACGAAGGACGTAAGCGGCAGGACGTACGCGGCTGAGGGACGCACGTCCTTGTGCGCCCTTCGTCATCCACGACGTTAGCGGCGAGAGTGCCTCCGTAACTACGGCGCACGGGGGGTACTCCGGTGCGGGAGGCCGGGGGCTGCCCGGCCCCGGACGTCCCCTTGACAAGACTCTGGCCATCACGGCGGGTTCGGCGTGAACTCTCCGCGATCTTCACCCGCACCCCACGACCGATATGGCCGATTCCGCACTCATGGGTGGCCTTGTGGCACTTCACACCGCACGAGAGGCTGCCAGGTGGCGTGCGGCGGACCGGGTCGGCACCGGTCCGCACCGGTCCGCACCGGTCCGCCCGGTCCGCGCACGCCGAGTCGAGGAGGGGAAATCACGTCATGGCACGGACGAGACAGTGGCGTCCGCACGGGGCGGGAGGCCTGCTCGCGGTCGTGACGGCCGCGGTGCTCTCGGCCGTCACGCCGCCCGCGCACGCCGCATCGGAGGGCCGGCCGGCCGGCGTCGGCGCCCCCGGTTCCGTCGGCGGAAGCTACATCGTGACGCTGAGGGAGGGCATCCGGGCTCCGTCCCCCGAAGGAAAGGGCATCGCCCGGAAGTACGGGGCCAGAATCAGCCATACGTACGGCACCGCGCTCAACGGATACGCCGTACGGGCCGGTGAACGGCAGGCCCGCCGGCTCGCGGCCGACCCCCGCGTCGCCTCGGTCGTCCAGGACACCCGGGTGCGGCTCGACCGGGCCGGGAAGAACCCGCCGTCCTGGGGCCTGGACCGGATCGACCAGCCCGGTCTGCCGCTCGACAGGAGTTACGCGGCGCCGGCGCCGGCCGGCGCGGGCGTGACGGTGTACGTCATCGACACCGGCGTCCGGATCACGCACAGGGACTTCGGGGGGCGGGCCCGGTACGGCTGGGACTTCGTCGGGAACGACCGGACCGCGGGCGACGGCAACGGGCACGGCACCCATGTCGCGGCCACCGTCGCCGGGACGGCGTACGGCGTCGCCAAGAAGGCCCGGATCGTCTCCGTGCGGGTGCTCGGCGACGACGGCTCCGGCACCACCGCGCAGGTCATCGCGGGTATCGACTGGGTCACGCGGCACGCGCACCGGCCCGCGGTCGCCAATCTGAGCCTGGGCGGGAAGGCGAACGCCCAACTGGACGCGGCCGTACGCAACTCCATCGCCTCCGGCGTGACCTACGCGGTCGCGGCGGGCAATGGCGGACAACCGGCCAATCTGTACTCGCCCGCCCGCGTCGCGCAGGCGCTCACCGTCGGCGCCGTCGACCGGACCGACACCCGGGCGGGATTCTCCGACTACGGCGCCTCGCTGGACCTCTTCGCACCCGGCGTGGCGATCACCTCCGCGTCGTACCGGAGCGACACCGCGAGCGCGACCCTCTCCGGTACGTCGATGGCGAGTCCGCACGTCGCGGGCGCGGCGGCGCTCTATCTGGCCGGCCACCGCCGGGCGACACCGGCCCAGGTGGCCAGGGCACTCGTACGGCGCGCGGTGTCCGGGAGGGTCGCGCGCGCGGGGGCGGGTTCGCCCGACAAACTGCTGCGCGTCGGCGGCCCCTAGAGATCCGCCCGGGGGACGGGAACCGGCCCCGTCCGCGCGGGACGAGGCCGGTCCTGTACGCAGACATACGCGTAAGGAGTTAACAAAGCGTCGGATTGCCCACCCGAATAGGGTGGGAAGGCTCCTGCGGTACAGCCCGCAGGCCCCACCTCCCCACACCCTCATCCGCCCACCCACGTTGACGCGGACAGGAGCGGTCATGCCCGCCACGCACCACACGTCGCCACCCCCGACGACCACCTCCGACGCCTCCCCCCCACCCGCGGTCGACGCCGCTCCCGGCGTCCCGGAGAAACCCTCCGCAGACCCGCGCGGTGGCGTCGGACGCATTCCCGTCCTCGACGTACGTCCCCTCGTCCTCCAGGGCCGCCGACCGGCGAAGGCGGTGGTCGGCGAGGCCTTCGAGATCTCCGCCACGGTCTTCCGCGAGGGCCACGACGCG
This sequence comes from Streptomyces sp. RPA4-2, assembly GCF_012273515.2. Lineage (NCBI taxonomy): Bacteria > Bacillati > Actinomycetota > Actinomycetes > Kitasatosporales > Streptomycetaceae > Streptomyces > Streptomyces sp. RPA4-2. The sequence continues at coordinate 6,243,590 of NZ_CP050975.2, read as the reverse complement.
GTCGCCGCGAACGTCGTCCTGACGGACCCGCGGGGCCGCGGCGGCCCCTGGACCCCGATGCGCGAACTCGCCCCCGGCACCGACCGCTGGGGCGCCACGGTCGCCGCGGACGGGACGGGCCGCTGGACGTACACCGTGGAGGCGTGGAGCGATCCGGTCTCCACCTGGCGCCACCACGCGGGGATCAAGATCCCGGCCGGCCTCGACACGGAACTGGTCCTGGAGGAGGGCGCACGGCTGTACGAACGGGCGGCCGCCGGTGTGCCCGTGGGCCGGGACGGAAGGGACGTCGTGCTCGCCGCCGTGGACGCGCTGCGCGACGCCGGCCGGCCGGCCGCGGCCCGTCTCGCCGCCGCCCGCACCCCCGAGGTGGACCGGCTGCTCGCCCGCCATCCGCTGCGCGAACTCGTCACGTCCTCGGAGGCGTTGCCCCTGCTCGTGGAGCGCGAGCGGGCCCTGTTCGGCTCCTGGTACGAGTTCTTCCCGCGTTCGGAGAGCGGCCGGCTGGACCCGCTGGTGCACGGCACGTTCCGCACCGCCGCCGAACGCCTGCCCGCCATCGCGCGGATGGGCTTCGACGTCGTCTATCTGCCGCCGATCCATCCCATCGGCACCACGTACCGCAAGGGCCCCGACAACACCCTCTCCGCCGGTCCGGCCGACGTGGGCGTGCCGTGGGCGATCGGCTCCCCGGAGGGCGGGCACGACGCGATCCACCCGGATCTCGGCACCATCGACGACTTCGACGCGTTCGTACGCCGGGCGGAGCGCGAGGGCCTGGAGATCGCCCTCGACTTCGCGCTCCAGTGCTCCCCCGACCACCCGTGGGTGGAGAAGCATCCGGAGTGGTTCCACCACCGCGCCGACGGCACGATCGCGTACGCGGAGAACCCGCCGAAGAAGTACCAGGACATCTACCCGATCGCCTTCGACGAGGACATGCCGGGGCTGGTCCGGGAGACGCTGCGGGTGCTGCGGTACTGGATGGACCACGGTGTCCGGATCTTCCGCGTGGACAACCCGCACACCAAACCGGTGGTCTTCTGGGAGCAGGTCATCGCGGACGTCAACCGGACCGACCCGGACGTGATCTTCCTGGCCGAGGCGTTCACCCGGCCCGCGATGATGCGCACACTCGGGGCGATCGGCTTCCAGCAGTCGTACACGTACTTCACCTGGCGCAACACCAAGGAGGAGCTGACCGACTACCTCACCGAGCTGTCGGGCGAGGCCGCCGCGTCCATGCGGCCCAACTTCTTCGTCAACACCCCCGACATCCTGCACGAGTTCCTCCAGCTCGGCGGGCGCCCGGCCTTCGAGCTGCGGGCGGTGCTCGCCGCGACGCTGTCACCGACCTGGGGCGTCTACAGCGGTTTCGAGCTGTGCGAGAGCACCCCGCTGCGGAAGGGGAGCGAAGAATACCTGAACTCCGAGAAGTACCAACTGCGTCCGCGTGACTGGGAGTCGGCGGAGCGTGACGGACGTAGCATCGCGCCGTTGCTGGGTGCGCTCAACGCGATCAGACGGCGCAGCCCGGCCTTGCGGCAGCTGCGCGACCTGCACTTCCACCCCACGGACAAGGAGGCGGTGATCGCCTACTCGAAGTCCGTCACGGACGCCCGCGGATCGAACACGGTTGTGGTGGTGGTCAACCTCGACCCCCACCACACCCAGGAGGCCACGGTCTCGTTGGACATGCCGCAACTCGGCCTGGACTGGCACGAGTCCGTGCCGGTGCGCGACGAGCTCACCGGCGAGACCTACCACTGGGGCAGGGCCAACTATGTGCGTCTGGAGCCTGGGCACAGGCCCGCGCACATTCTCACCGTCCTGCGACCGTCCTCACCGCACATCGGAGGGTCACCCACCATATGATCGTCAACGAGCCCGTACCGGACACCTTCGAGGACACCCCGGCCAAGGACCGCGACCCCGAATGGTTCAAACGCGCCGTCTTCTACGAGGTCCTGGTCCGCTCCTTCCAGGACAGCAACGGCGACGGCGTCGGTGACCTCAAGGGCCTCACCGCGAAACTCGACTACCTCCAATGGCTCGGCGTCGACTGCCTCTGGCTGCCCCCGTTCTTCAAGTCCCCCCTGCGGGACGGCGGTTACGACGTCTCCGACTACACCGCCGTACTCCCCGAATTCGGCGACCTCGCCGACTTCGTCGAGTTCGTCGACGCCGCCCACCAGCGCGGCATGCGCGTCATCATCGACTTCGTCATGAACCACACCAGCGACCAGCACCCGTGGTTCCAGGAGTCCCGCGCCAACCCCGACGGACCCTACGGCGACTACTACGTCTGGGCCGACGACGACAAGCAGTACCAGGACGCCCGGATCATCTTCGTCGACACCGAGGCCTCCAACTGGACCTTCGACCCGGTCCGCAAGCAGTACTACTGGCACCGCTTCTTCTCCCACCAGCCCGACCTCAACTACGAGAACCCCGCCGTCCAGGAGGAGATCGTCTCCGCACTGCGGTTCTGGCTCGACCTGGGGATCGACGGCTTCCGGCTGGACGCGGTCCCGTACCTGTACCAGGTCGAGGGAACCAACTGCGAGAACCTTCCGCCAACGCACGAGTTCCTGAAGCGGGTGCGCAAGGAGATCGACACGCACTACCCGGACACGGTGCTGCTGGCCGAGGCGAACCAGTGGCCCGAGGACGTCGTCGACTACTTCGGCGACTTCCCCTCCGGCGGCGACGAGTGCCACATGGCCTTCCACTTCCCCGTCATGCCCCGCATCTTCATGGCCGTCCGCCGCGAATCCCGCTACCCCGTCTCGGAGATCCTCGCCAAGACCCCCGCGATCCCCAACAACTGCCAGTGGGGCATCTTCCTGCGCAACCACGACGAGCTCACCCTCGAAATGGTCACCGACGAGGAACGCGACTACATGTACGCGGAGTACGCCAAGGACCCGCGCATGCGCGCCAACATCGGCATCCGCCGTCGGCTGGCCCCCCTGCTCGACAACGACCGCAACCAGATCGAACTCTTCACCGCCCTGCTCCTGTCCCTCCCGGGCAGCCCGATCCTCTACTACGGGGACGAGATCGGCATGGGCGACAACATCTGGCTCGGCGACCGCGACGCCGTCCGCACCCCCATGCAGTGGACCCCCGACCGCAACGCCGGATTCTCCTCCAGCGACCCCGGCCGCCTCTTCCTGCCCACGATCATGGACCCCGTCTACGGCTACCAGGTCACCAACGTCGAAGCGTCGATGTCCTCACCCTCGTCGCTCCTGCACTGGACCCGCCGCATGATCGAGATCCGCAAACAGAACAAGGCCTTCGGCCTCGGCTCCTACACCGAACTCCCCTCCTCCAACCCCGCCGTCCTCGCCTTCCTGCGCGAAGCCCCCTCGACCGAGGACGAAGGGGACGACCTGGTGCTGTGCGTGCACAACTTCTCCCGCTTCGCCCAGCCCACCGAACTCGACCTGCGCGCCTTCAACGACCGGCACCCCGTCGAACTCATCGGCGGAGTCCGCTTCCCCGCCATCGGTGAACTCCCCTACCTGCTCACCCTCGCAGGCCACGGCTTCTACTGGTTCCGGCTCCGCAAGGACGCCGTGTAGAACCGGGGCGGGGCGGTTTCCCCCGTCCCGCCCTGGGCACCCATCAGTAACACCCCCGACTCGCCCGGACTCCGGGTCCCTGGGTCCTTGGGTCTCCGGTCCCCCGGTCCCTGGGGAAAGGACGCGACGCCATGTCGGAAGCCGCCACGCACCCTGTCACGGAACCCGTCGCACGCCCCGAGCTGCTCGCTTCGCTCGACCCGCTGCTGCGGGAGTGGCTGCCACGCCAGCGCTGGTTCGCGGGCAAGGGACGTCCGGTCACCGGATTCTCCCTGGTGACGGCCAACGAGTTACTGCCGACGTCCGGCCAGCTGGGCCTGCTCCACCTCCTGGTACGGGCACACCAGCCGGCCACCCCCGCGCAGGGGGCCACCGCCCAACAGGGCGACTGCTACCAGTTGTTGATCGGCGTACGCGAGGCACTGCCGCCGCGGCTCGCGCCCGCGCTGATCGGTCATGTCGAGGAAGGGCCGCTGGCCGGGCGCACCGTCTACGAGGCGCTGCACGACTCCCGCCCCGCCGACGTGCTCCTCGAAGCGCTGCGCAGCCGGGCCCGGATCGGCGAGCTGCGCTTCGAGCACGACCACCGTCAGCGGATCCGGGGTGGACTGGCGCCCCGGCTGGTGACGTCCGAGCAGTCCAACTCCTCCCTCGTCTATGGAGATACGTTCATCCTCAAGCTGTTGCGGCGCATCGTGCCGGGCGTCAACCCCGACCTGGAGCTGCCGCGCATGCTCGCGCGGGAGGGCTGCCCGCGGGTTCCGGCGCCCGCGGCGTGGATGACGGCGGACATCAGGGACGCCCAGAATCCGGCGGCCGGGGAGACATACGTCCTCGGTGTGCTGCAGCCCTTCGTCCGGGGCGCGACGGACGGCTGGGAACTGGCCCTGCACGGACTGGCCAAGGGCGAGGACTTCGGCGGCGAGGCGCGGGCACTGGGCCGGGCCACCGCCGAGGTGCACACGGCGCTCGCCCGCGCACTGCCCACGACCACGCTGGGGCACGTGCAGATGGAGCTGCTGGTCGAGGGCATGACCGAGCGGCTGGCGGCGGCGGCCCAGGCGGTGCCCGCGCTGCGCCCGTACGCGCCCGGTCTGCGGACCGCCTTCGACGCGCTGGCGGACCTGGCCGCCGAGGGACAGACCTGGACCGCACAGCGCGTCCACGGGGATCTGCACCTCGGCCAGTGCCTGCGTTCGCCCACCGGAGAGTGGTCGCTCATAGACTTCGAGGGCGAGCCGTCGAAGCCGCTGGCCGAGCGCCGTATGCCGCAGCCGCCGCTGCGCGACGTGGCCGGGATGCTCCGCTCCTTCGACTACGCGGCCCGCTCGAATCCCCGGACCACCACCGGTCCCGCCCCGGCCCCCGCCCCTGCCGTGTCCGAGTGGGCCGACACCTGCCGGGCCGCCTACTGCGCGGGTTACGCGGAGGTCGCCGGACGCGACCCGCGCACCGATCCCGTCCTGCTGCGCGCGTACGAGACGGACCGGGCCGTGTACGAAGTGCTGTACGAGGCCCGCCACCGGCCCGACTGGCTGCCGGTGCCCCTGGCGGTGGCTCGCCGCATCCCCTGACGTTTCCCGCTCACCCCGCCGAGGAGGCCCTGCCCGTGACGCCCCGCCCCCCGTCCGACGACAGTCCGAAGAAGAACGGTGCCAAGAAGCCTACCACCGGCAAGAAGGCGGCGGTCCAGAAGACTGCGGCCCAGCAGACGGCGGCCGGGAAGCCGGCCGAGGGGAAGCCGGCGGCCAAGTCCCCCGAGAGGTCCGCCGGCAAGAAGCCCACCGGGAACAAGGGCGCCGGGAGCAAGGGCGCGAAGTCCTCCGAGAAGGCTCCCGCACCGGCCGGCGTCGCTGCGGCCCCCACGGACAACTCTCCCGCCGCCATCGGCAGCACCGCCGACCGCCTGGACAACTCCCCGTCCCCGCACGGAAGTTCTCGCACTCCCGCCGACAGCGTGCCCGCCCTCACCGACAGCGTGCCCGCCTTCGCCGGTCTCGGTCCGGACGACCGGGAGCGGCTGCTCTCCGGTACGCACCATGATCCGCACGGCGTCCTGGGCGCCCATCCGGTACCGGGCGGAGTGGCGTTCCTGGCCTTCCGGCCGTACGCCCTGGGCGTGACCGTCGTGACGGACGACCTGCGCGCCGAGCTTCACGACGACGGGGACGGCTTCTTCTCGGCCCTGCTGCCGCTGCGCGCGGTCCCGGACGCGTACCGGCTGCTCGTGGCGTACGAGGGGACGGTCCAGGACACCGAGGACGCGTACCGTTTCCTGCCCGCGATCGGCGAGCTCGACCTCCATCTGCTGGGCGAGGGCCGCCACGAACAGCTCTGGCAGGCCCTGGGCGCCGAGCCGATGACGCACCAGGGCGTGGCCGGCACCCGCTTCACGGTGTGGGCGCCGAACGCGCGCGGCGTCCGGCTCGCGGGCACCTTCAACTTCTGGGACGGCACGGGGTATCCGATGCGGTCGCTCGGCTCCACGGGCGTCTGGGAGCTGTTCGTGCCCGGCATCGGCGAGGGCGAGCTCTACAAGTTCGAGATCACCCGCCCCGACGGCTCCCTCACCCTGCGCGCCGACCCGATGGCCCGCCGCACCGAGGTCCCGCCGCGCACATCGTCGATCGTGCACACCTCGCACCACACCTGGCAGGACGAGGAGTGGATGGCGGGCCGGGGCGAGCGCCCCGCCCACGAGGCGCCGTTCTCCGTCTACGAGGTGCATCTGGCGTCCTGGCGACCCGGCCTGACGTACCGTCAATTGGCCCAGCAGCTCCCCGCCTACGTCTCCGACCTCGGCTTCACCCACGTCGAACTCATGCCCGTCGCCGAACACCCCTTCGGCGGCTCCTGGGGATACCAGGTCACCGGCTTCTACGCCCCCACCGCCCGCCTCGGCACCCCCGACGACTTCAAACACCTCGTCGACGCCCTCCACCAAGCTTCTAAGCATCGGCGTCCTCATGGACTGGGTCCCCGCCCACTTCCCCCCGCGACGAATGGGCCTCGCCGCATTCGACGGACGCCCCCTCTACGAACACGCCGACCCCCAACGCGCCGCCCACCCCGACTGGGGCACCCTCGAATTCGACTTCGGACGCCGCGAGGTCCGCAACTTCCTCGTCGCCAACGCCGTCTACTGGTGCCAGGAATTCCACATCGACGGACTCCGCGTCGACGCCGTCGCCTCCATGCTCTACCTCGACTACTCCCGCGAACCCGGCCAGTGGACACCCAACGAACACGGCGGCCGGGAGAACCTCGACGCCGTCGCCTTCCTCCAGGAGATGAACGCCACCGTCTACCGCCGCAACCCCGGCGTCGTCACCATCGCCGAGGAATCCACCGCCTGGGACGGCGTCACCCGCGCCACCCACCACTCCGGCCCCGGCGGCTTCGGCGGACTCGGATTCGGGCTGAAGTGGAACATGGGATGGATGCACGACTCACTGGACTACGTCCAGCACGAGCCCGTCCACCGCAAATACCACCATCACGAGATGACGTTCTCGATGGTCTACGCCTACAGCGAGAACTACGTCCTGCCCATCTCCCACGACGAGGTCGTCCACGGCAAGAAGTCACTCGTCTCCAAGATGCCGGGCGACTGGTGGCAGCAACGCGCCACCACCCGCGCCTACCTCGGCTACATGTGGGCCCACCCCGGCAAACAACTCCTCTTCATGGGACAGGAGTTCGCCCAGGGCGCCGAATGGTCCGAGACCCACGGACCCGACTGGTGGCTCCTCGATCCCGCCTATCCCGCCGAGGCCGACCACCGGGGCGTCCGTGACCTGGTCCGCGACCTCAACACCGTCTACCGCCACACGCCCGCGCTCTGGCAGCAGGACACCGACCCGTCCGGCTTCCAGTGGGTGGTCGGCGACGCGGCGGAGGACAACGTCTTCGCGTTCCTGCGTCTCGACGCCGAGGGCGTCCCGCTGCTCGCGGTCTCCAACCTCTCCCCGGTCGTCCGCCACGCCTACCGCCTCGGCGTCCCCGACTCCGTCCCCGCCTGGCAGGAGACCCTCAACACCGACAGCGCCCGGTACGGCGGAAGCGACGTCACCAACCCCGACGTCGTCAAGCCGGAACTCCAGGCCTGGCACGGCCGCCCGGCCAGCATCCGCCTGACACTGCCCCCACTGTCGACGGTCTGGCTCCGGCCGGCCTGAGACCCGGCCTTCGCGGGACAGCGGCCTCCGCGGCGCCGACGGCGGAGCTCCGCGCCCCGCTGTCGGCGCCGCCCGCAGTGACGGCTCCGTTGCGTCGTCATGCCCGCACCCGCTCCTACCCGAACGCCCCGGCCAGCGCCTCCGGCAGCTCCCCGGTGTACAGGACGCCCAGCCGCTGCGTGGCCCGGGTCAGGGCCACGTACAGGTCGCTCGTGCCGTACCGTCCCGGCTCCACCACCAGCACGGAGTCGAACTCCAGACCCTTGGACTGGCGGGGGTCGAGCAGGACCACCGTCCGGGTCAGGTCGGGCTCGCCGCCCGCCGTCACGCCGTCCAGCCGGGCGGCCAGCTCCGGGTGCAGGTCCCGCGGGGCGACGACCGCGAGGCGGCCCTCCGCCGGGGTCAGTTCCGCCACCGCCTTCGCCACCGCGCCGGGCAGGTCGTCGGTCGCGCGGGCCCACGGACGTACGCCCGTCGTCCGCACCGAACTCGGCGGTTCGAAGCCGGGGTGCTCCGCGCGGACCACCGCCGCCGCCACCTCCATGATCTCGGACGGGGTGCGGTAGTTGACGGCGAGCCGGGTGTGCTCCCAGCGGTCCTCGACGTAGGGGGCGAGGATCCGCTCCCACGACCCGACCCCGGCCGCCTCGGCGGTCTGCGCCGGGTCGCCGACCAGCGTCATCGACCGGGTGGGACTGCGGCGCATCAGCAGCCGCCAGGCCATCGGCGAGAGCTCCTGCGCCTCGTCGACGATGATGTGGCCGAACGCCCAGGTCCGGTCGGCCGCCGCCCGCTCGGCGGCGCTGCGGTGGTCCTCCTCCTCGTGCCGCTCGGCCATCCGCTCGGCGTCGATGATGTTGTGGGCGGACAGGACCTCGGAGTCCTCCTCCTCCTTGTCCTCGAACTCGTACGTACGGGAGGCGTAGGACACGTCGAGCACGCCCTGCGCGTAGGCGACCTGCGCGCGGCGCTCCTGGTCGGCCAGGGCCCGCGCGACCCGGTCGTCCTCGCCCAGCAGTTCGGCGGCCTCGTCGAGGAGGGGGACGTCGGCCACGGTCCACGCACCGGTGACCGGACGGCGGATCGCCTCGGCGTCCTCCTCGCCGACGTAGCCCTCCGGTTCGGCGAGGAAGTCCGCGACCAGCCGCTGCGGGGTCAGCCGCGGCCACAGCTGGTCGATGGCCGACCAGACCTCGGGGTTCTCGGCGAGGTCGTCACGGATCTGGGTGATGTCGCTCGGGTCGAGGAGGTTGGACCCGTCGAAGGGGTCGGTGCCGATGCGTTCGGCGAGCATGTCGGTGAGCGTGTTGAGGATGTGGCCCTCGAAGTACTCGCGGGCCACGTTGTGCGGCAGACCGGCCTCGCGGGTGCGTTCGCGGGCGACCTGTACGAGCCCGGCGTCGAGCATCAGGACGTCGCGGTCGTGCTCGATCGCGATCACCGGGTCGGGCAGCGCCTGCCGGTCGCGGACCACCGAGACCAGCACCTCGGCCATGTCGGCGCGGCCCTTGACCGCCGCGGCCCGCGGGACGTCGGTGGCCTTGGCCTTCACCCCGGGGAACAGCTCGCCGACGGTCGCGAGCAGGACGCCCGTCTCGCCGAGCGAGGGCAGCACCTCGCCGATGTAGCCGAGGAACGCCGGGTTCGGGCCGACGATCAGGACGGCGCGCTTGGCCAGCAGCTCCCGGTACTCGTACAGCAGGAACGCGGCCCGGTGCAGCGCGACGGCCGTCTTGCCGGTGCCGGGGCCGCCCTCCACCACCAGGACGCCCCGGTGCGGAGCGCGGATGATGCGGTCCTGCTCGGCCTGGATGGTCTGCACGATGTCGCTCATGCGTCCGGTGCGCGCCGAGTTGAGCGCGGCGAGCAGGACGGCGTCGCCGGTCGGGTCCTCGTGGCCGGTGCGCCGGTGGTCGCCGAGGTCGAGGATCTCGTCGTGCACGTCGGTCACCCGGCGGCCCTCGGTACTGATGTGCCGGCGGCGGCGCAGGTCCATCGGGGTGTGCCCGGTGGCGAGGTAGAAGGGGCGGGCGACCGGGGCCCGCCAGTCGATGAGGATGGGTGTGTGCTCGGTGTCGTCGGCGCGGACACCGATACGGCCGATGTGGTGGCTGACGCCGGAGGTGAGGTCGATCCGGCCGAAGCAGAGCGAGCCGTCCACGGCGTTCAGTGCGGCCAGCAGCCCCGAGCGCTCGGCGACGAGCACATCGCGTTCGAGCCTGGCCTGCATGGGCGTGTTGCCCTGCGCGAGCGCGTCGCCGACGGAGGCCTCGGTGTCGCCCCGCAGCACGTCGACGCGCGCGTACAGCCCATCGATGAATTCCTGCTCCTGCTGCAATTCAACATCGGGAAATTCTGCGTTTGAGCCCCTGTTTGACAATTCCACTCCCGCCCGGATATACTGTGGCCAGTGAACTTCTCCACGACTTGATGAATTCAAGTCGCGAACCATTCAATATACGCAAGGAAAACCCCCGGGTGCAATTTCCCCGGGGGTTTTCTTTGTGCCGGCCGCAGCCGAGGCGCCCGCTCAGAGCACGTCGGACAGCTCCTCCAGCAACCGCCGCCTGGGCCGGGCGCCCACCATGGACTTCACCGGCTCACCGCCGCGGAACACCATGAACGTGGGCATCGACAGCACCCGGTAGGCGTTGGTCGTCTCCGGATTCATGTCGACGTCCAGCTGGACGACCTTGAGCCGCCCCTCCTCCTCGGCCGCGAGAGCACTCAGCACCGGCCCCATCTGCCGGCACGGCGGACACCAGTCGGCGGTGAACTCCACCAGCACGGGCAGCTCAGCACCGATCACCTCCGCCTCGAAGTCCGCGTCCGTCACCGAAACCACGCCCGTCAGATCGATCACCGTGTCCGCCCTCCCAGTTCGCACACCGGCTCCGGACCCCCCGGAACCGCCGCGTCGGCGGCCAGCTCGTCGCGCGCCCGCTCGGCCCGCGCCAACTGCGCGCCGACCTCGCTCCGAACCGCCCGCAACTCACCGATCAGCGCGTCGAGTTCACCCAGCTTGCGGCGGTAGACCGCGAGCGAGGCGGGACACGAGTCCCCCTCCGGATGCCCGGCCCGCAGGCACTCCACGAACGGCCGCGTCTCCTCCAGGTCGAACCCGAAGTCCTGCAGCGTCCTGATCTGCCGCAGCAGCTTCAGGTCGTCCTCGTCGTAGGTGCGGTAGCCGTTACCGGTGCGCCGCGCGGGCAGCAGCCCCCGCGACTCGTAGTAGCGCAGAGTGCGCGTGGTGGTCCCGGCCCTCGTCGCCAGCTCGCCGATTCGCATACCCCGAACGTAATCCTTGACGTCGGCGTCAGGGCAAGGCCGGTGGCGGCGGCGTGGTCAGGCGTGCGCCGCCACGCCCGCGGACTCCTCGACCTCCAGCAGCGACGCGCTCTGCCGCTCCTCGTCGAACGCCGCGCGTCCGCCGCGCAGCCCGAAGAGCCGTTTGGCGAGGGCGATGTAGAGGACGGCGAGGATGTTCAGGACCAGGGTGGCGATCTTCAGCCAGCTGACGTGCTCGGTCAGCTCGTAGATCTCCAGGGGAAGGAAGGCGGCGGTGGCGACCACCGTCAGGTACTCCGCCCAGCGCTTCGCGTACCAGAGGCCGCCCGCCTCGACGAGTTCGATCAGCGCGTACGCCAGCAGCAGCGCGGCCACCAGGACGAGCGTGGAGTGCTTGTAGCCGAAGGACTTCTGGATGGTGCCGACGACCGGCGAGTGGTCGAGGTCGTAGTGGAAGTGCCTGAAGACCGGCCGGAAGACGTTCAGGTACTCGTCGAAGAGACGGCGCACGGAGTCCTGACTGTTGCTGAACCTCCACACCGCGGCCGCGACCAGCACGATGAACACCCCGCGCACGGCCCGCTCGATCGCCAGGAAGCGCAGGATGAACAGATCCCGCAGCACCTTGCCGCGCGGCACGAGCGGCGCCTCCTCCGCGGGCCCCGCGCCGTGCGGTTCGCCGAGCACGAAGTCGCCGCAGCGCAGACAGCGCCAGGCCTCGCCGAGGCTGGTCGCGGCGCGCAGACGGTCGCGCAGCCCCGGTTCGTCCGGCGCGTAGGTCGCGTGGCCGCGACGCGCGCACGTCCGCCGGTCCCAGTCGATCTTCATACTCCGTGCCCTCCGCAGAACATGCAGAACATGCAGAACATCACGTGCCGTGCCGGTAGGTCCGGCACGGCACGGTAGTGCATGTTCTACGAGACGGAGGCCCGGGGCCCACGGTTCCGGGAACACCGTCGCGGGACACGGTCAGCGCGTCACGGCACTCTCCTCGGCCTCGGACTCGGCCTCCGCTTCGGCCTCCGCTTCGGCTTCGGCTTCGGCTTCGGCTTCGGCTTCGGCTTCGGCTTCGGCTTCAGTCTCGGTCTCCACTTCGGCGGCCCCCGCGCCACCGGCGGCACTCGCGTCACCGGTGTCTCGTGCGTCCCCCTCGGCCACCTCAGCCCCCTCAGCCACCCGCACCCCCGCCGCGCGCTCCTTCCACGGCAGCAGCACCGCCACCAGCACCGTCCCCACGCCCAGGATCACCGCGCCGATCAGGCTGGTGTGCGCCACCGCGTCCGAGAAGGACGAGCCGACGGCGTCCGCCATCTGCCGTGCTCCGTGCCCGAGTTGGTCGGACTGCGCCTTCAGTTGCGCGGCCTTCTCGGTATTCCCGGCGTGCCCGGCCCGTGCGGCCTGCTCGCCGAGCTGCCGGGCCTTGTCACCGATCCCCTGGGCGACCGCGTATCCCGCGCCGACCGAGTCCTGGGCCGTGGCCAGCGCGTCCGCCGGGAGCTTGCCGCCCCTGGTCGCGTCCGAGAGGTGCGAGGAGTACGAACTCGCCAGCACCGAGCCGAGGAGGGCGATGCCGAGCGAACCGCCGAGCTCCAGCGAGGTGTCGTTGACCGCGCCGCCGACACCGAGTTCGGACTCGGGGAACGCGCCCATGATGGCGTCCGTGCAGGGCGAGAGCGCGAGCCCGATGGCGAGACCGAGGATGACCAGCGGAAGGACGAAGTCGCCGTACGACGACGCCGCGTCCACCCGGGTGAGCAGCGCGAGCGCCGCCGTACCGCCGACCATTCCCGCGGTCACCGTGATCCGCATGCCGACGCGCGGGGTGAGGTAGCCGGTGAGCGCCGAGCCGGCGAAGACGGCCCCGGCGAGCGGCAGCATCCGCACGCCGGTGTCGAGCGCGTCGTATCCGAGCACGAACTGCAGGTGCTGGGTGAGGTAGTAGAAGGCGCCGAAGACGGCCAGGAAGAAGAGCGCGACGGCGAGGTTAGAGCCGGCGAACCGGCGCTGGGCGAACCGGCGTACGTCGACGACCGGGCGCGGGTGGCGCAGCTCCCACACCACGAAGGCCACCAGTCCGAGCCCCGCGACGACCGCGGCCGTGACGGCCCGGACGCCCCATCCGAAGTGCGGCCCCTCGATGATCATGTAGACCAGGGAGCCGATCCAGACGACCGACAGCAGGCCGCCGACGTGGTCGACGCGGTGCCGGTGGGCGGCCCTGGAGGGCGGTACGAGGACGAGGGCGCCGACGATCGCGAGCGCGGCGATCGGCACGTTGATCAGGAAGGTGGAGGACCAGCCGTGGTGCTGCAGCAGCGCGCCCGCGACCAGGGGGCCCGCCGCGATGGCGAGTCCGGCCGTGGCGGTCCACAGGGTGATCGCCTTCGCGCGTTCCGCGCGCGGGAAGGTAGCGGCGAGCAGGGAGAGCGTCGCGGGCATGATCAGCGCGGCGCCGACCCCCATCACGGCGCGGGCCGCGATGACCCCGGCGGAACTGTCCACGAGCGAGCCCGCCACCGCGCCGCCGCCGAAGACCACCAGCCCCAGCACGAGCGCGCCGCGCCGGCTGTACTTGTCGCCGATCGCGCCGAGCAGCAGCATCAGCGCGGCGTACGGGACGGTGTAGCCGTCGATGACCCACTGCAGGTCGGCGCTGGACAGGCCCAGGTCCCGGGTCATGTCGGGGGCCGCCACGGTGAGGGCGGTGTTCGCCATCACGATGATCAGCAGGCTCAGGCAGAGCACCAGCAGCGCCCACCAGCGCCGGGCGTAGGGCCGGTCCATCCGCTCGACCGGTTCGTTGATGACGAGACGCATGGGTACGGCCGCCCTCTCCTCACTCGATTTGCACACAGCCGTGTAATTGCACGACAGTGTGCAATCTACGACGCTGCACACCACTGTGCAAATCGATGGGGCGGAGCCCTGGGCGCAGAAGCGGCCCGGCGCCGCGCGGGGCGTGCAGAATGACAGTCATGACCACGGGTAGTGCCAGCCGCGCGGACGTGAACCGCCGCCGCATCCTCGACGTCGCGCTCGCCGAGCTGCTGCGCGACCCCGACGCCTCCATGGACCAGATCGCACGGGCCGCGGGCGTCGTACGGCGCACCGTGTACGGACACTTCCCGAGCCGCGAGGTGCTCGTCAGCACCCTGACCGACGGCGCCGTGGAGGCGGTGGCCGCAGCGCACGCGGCGGGCCGGGAGGGCGTCGAGGACCCGGCGGAATCACTGATCCGCTCGACGCTCGCGGTCTGGGAGATCGCCGACCGCTACCGGCTGCTGGTCGCGCTGGCCCAGCGCAGCGTCACCGTGCAGGGCATCCGCGAGCGGCTCACCCCGGTGCGCGAGGCCTGCGCGGAGGTGCTCCGACGCGGCCTGGAACAAGGTGTGTTCGAGTCCCCGCTGCCGGCCCCGGCCCTGGCGTACGTGCACGAGCAGGTGCTGTTCGCGCTGATGGAGGCGGTGAACGACGGTCTGCTCGCGGCGCGGGAGGCGGGTCGCTCCGCCGCGGTCACCATGCTGACCACGGCGGGCGTACCCGCCTCCCGCGCCACCGCTCTGGTGGCGAAGCAGAGCGAGGAAGGGTGAACGTCAGCGAGGCAGCCCGCGGGCTGCCTCGCTGACGCACCGAGCGGCCAGGTCCACCGGGGGGAAGGACCCGGCCGCTCGGTGCTCCGAGGGCGCCGGCCCCGTCCAGGGGGGCGCCCTGTCAGGAGGAGCGTCCCGTGGGGAGGGGCGCCCCGTCCGCGGGGAAGCGGCGCCGGCGGGTGGAGCGGGCGGGGGTGTCAGGCCTTGGCCAGCTCCTTGTCGCCGCCCTGCTCGGGCAGTTCGGCGGAGACGTCCTCGTCCGCGTCGGCGTCGTCCAGCAGCGTCCGCTCGTCGAAGGGCAGTTCACCGGCGAGTACCCGGTCCACCCGCTCCTTGTCGACCTCGCCGGTCCAGGTACCGATGAGCAAAGTGGCCACCGCGTTGCCCGCGAAGTTGGTGACCGCGCGCGCCTCGCTCATGAAGCGGTCGATGCCGATGATCAGTCCGACGCCGTCCACCAGCGCCGGCTTGTGCGACTGCAGACCGCTGGCCAGTACGGCGATACCGGAGCCGGAGACGCCCGCCGCGCCCTTCGAGGCGACCATCATGAAGAGCAGCAGCCCGATCTGCTGGCCGATGCTCATCGGCTGGTCCATCGCGTCGGCGATGAACAGCGAGGCCATGGTCAGGTAGATCATCGTGCCGTCGAGGTTGAAGGAGTAGCCGGTCGGCACGGTGATGCCGACGACCGGACGGCTGACGCCCAGATGCTCCATCTTCGCGATCAGCCGCGGCAGCGCGGACTCGGAGGACGAGGTGGAGACGATCAGCAGGAACTCCCGGCCCAGGTACTTCAGCAGCTGGAAGACGTTGATCCCGGCCACCAGCTTCGTCAGGGTGCCGAGCACGATCACGACGAACAGGGCGCAGGTGATGTAGAAGCCGAGCATGATCGTGCCCAGCGCCTTCAGCGCGTCCATGCCGGTCTCGCCGATGACGGCCGCCATGGCGCCGAAGGCACCGACGGGCGCCGCCCACATGATCATGCCGAGGATGCGGAAGACCAGCTTCTGGATGTGCTCGACGCCGCGCAGCACGGGCTGTCCGGCCCGGCCCATGGCCTGCAGCGCGAAGCCCACGAGCAGCGCGATCAGCAGCGTCTGGAGGACCTGGCCCTCGGTGAAGGCCGAGACGAAGGTGGTCGGGATGATCCCGAGGATGAAGTCGACGGGCCCCTCGGCGGCGGCCTCGGCCTGCGTGTGCCCGACGCCCTTCACGGCCTCGGTCAGGTGCATTCCGCTGCCCGGGTGGATGATGTTGCCGACCACCAGGCCGATCGCCAGGGCCACGAACGACATGCAGATGAAGTAGCCGAGCGCGAGACCGCCGACCTTGCCGACCTTGGCGGCCTTCCGCACCGAGCCGACCCCGAGCACGATCGTGCAGAAGATGATCGGCGAGATCATCATCTTGATCAGGGCGACGAAGCCCGTACCGATCGGCTTGAGCTCCTTGGCGAAGTCCGGCGCGGCGAACCCGACGCCGATACCGAGGGCGACCGCGATGATCACCGCGATGTAGAGATAGTGGGTGCGGTCCCGCTTGGCGGCGGGTGCGGCAGGTGCCGTTGGGGTGCTGGCCACGGCTGCCCTCCTTGACGACGTCGTCGGCATCATCCGGCGTGCGGCTCACGTCCGGGGAATCGGGACACACGCCTCCGGGAGAACCCGGGGGGCGTGCGCCCGGGGGATGCGGTGACTATCTCCCGGCGTGTGAGGGCGGTCACCCTTCCGTTCATTTAGTTCACGCTTACAAGGGGAGGCAGACTGACGCCATGCGTCTCCCCCGCGTCCCGAGACCCCGCAGCCTGGCCGGCCAGCTCTTCGCCATGCAGGCCGTGCTCATCGCGGTGCTCGTCGCCGGGTACGCGCTGTTCACGTACGTCAGTGACCGCAGCCAGGCCGAGGAGGCGGCGGGCCGCCAGGCGATGGCCGTGGCCCGCTCGGTCGCCGACGCCCCCTCCGTCCGGGACGCGATCCGCACCACGGACCCGACGAAGCCCCTGCAGCCGTACACCCTCCAGGTGCAGCGGGACACCGACGTGGACTTCGTGACGATCATGAACCCGCGGGGCATCCGCTGGACCCACCCCGACGAGACGCTGATAGGGCGGCACTTCCTCGGGCACATCGGCCCCGCCCTGCGCGGCAAGTCCTTCACCGAGACCTACACGGGCACCCTCGGTCCGTCCGTACGCGCGGTCACCCCGGTCCTGGACAACGGCCACCTCGTCGGCCTGGTCAGCGCGGGCATCAAGGTGGAGGCGATCACCAAGCGCGTCCAGGACCAGGTGACCGCCCTGATCGGCGTCGCGGGCGGCGCCCTCGTCCTCGGCGGTATCGGCACCTACGTCATCAACGCCCGGCTGCGCCGCTCCACGCACGGCCTGAACGCGGCCGAACTCAGCCGCATGCACGACTATCACCAGGCCGCGCTGCACGCCGTGCGCGAGGGACTGCTGATGCTGGACGCGCAGTACCGGGTGGCGCTGATGAACGACGGCGGGCGGGAGCTGCTGGGCGTCGGCGACGCGGCGGTCGGCCGCTCCGTGGCCGAACTCGGCCTGCCCGCGCCCCTGACCGGCGCGCTGCTGTCGGCGGAGCCCCGGGTGGACGAGGTGCACCTGACGGCGTCCCGTGTGCTGGTCGTCAACACCTCCCCGGTCACCGGCGGTGAGCGCCGCGGCACGGTCGTCACCCTGCGCGATGTCACCGAACTCCAGGCACTGACGGGCGAACTGGACTCCGAGCGCGGTTTCACCCAGGCCCTGCGCTCGCAGGCCCACGAGGCCGCCAACCGTCTCCACACGGTGGTCTCGCTGATCGAGCTGGGCCGCGCCGAGGAGGCCGTCGACTTCGCCACGGCCGAACTGGAACTGGCCCAGACCCTCACCGACGAGGTGATCTCGGCGGTCAGCGAACCGGTCCTCGCCGCCCTGCTGCTGGGCAAGGCGGCCCAGGCCAACGAGCGGGGCGTGGAGCTGGTGATCTCGGAGCAGAGCGGCATCGACGACGGTCTGCTGCCGCCCGGCCTGCCGGCCCGTGACCTGGTCACGGTCCTCGGCAACCTGATCGACAACGCGATGGACGCGGCCCAGGGCACGGTACGGGCGCGGGTGACCGTCACGGCCTTCACGGACGGCTCCGGCCTGGTGCTGCGGGTCGCCGACACCGGTGCCGGGGTGGATCCGGCCCACGCGGAGGCGGTCTTCCGGCGCGGCTGGTCGACGAAACCGGCGGGGCCCGGCCGCGGGCTGGGCCTCGCCCTCGTACGCCAGGCGGTGAACCGTCACGACGGCACCCTGACGGTGGCCGAAGCGGCGGGGGGCGGGGCGGAGTTCGAGGTGCGGCTGCCGTTGCCCACCACGGCTCCGGCCGGCGACGAGGCGGCCGGGTCCGAGGCCGACGCCCCCGAGGACCTCGCCCCCCAGCCCGTCCAGCCCGTCCAGCCCGCCCTGCCCGGAGGCGACCTATGACCGACCCCCAGCCCATCCGCGTCCTCGTCGTCGAGGACGACCCGGTGGCCGCCGACGCGCACGTCATGTACGTCGGGCGGGTCCCCGGTTTCACGGCGGTGGGCAAGGCCCACACCGGCGCCGAGGCGCGCCGTGCCCTGGAGCGCACCCCGGTGGACCTGTTGCTCCTCGATCTGCACCTGCCCGACGTGCACGGACTGCAGCTCGCCCGCTCGCTGCGCGCCGCCGGCCACCACGCGGACGTGATCGCGGTGACCTCCGCGCGGGACCTCACGGTCGTCAGGGAGGGGGTCTCGCTCGGGGTCGTCCAGTACGTCCTGAAGCCCTTCACCTTCGCCACCCTGCGCGACCGGCTCGTCCGGTACGCCGAGTTCCGCGCGGCGGCGGGCGAGGCGAGCGGCCAGGACGAGGTGGACCGCGCCCTGGCCACCCTGCGCGCCCCGAGCCCGGCGGCGCTGCCCAAGGGGCTGAGCGCACCGACCCTGGAGCGCGTCACCCGCACCCTGCGGGACTGCGCGGACGGTCTCACGGCGGCCGGGGTCGCCGAGGTGGTGGGCATCTCGCGGATCACGGCCCGGCGGTATCTGGAGCACCTGGTGGACGCGGGGCGCGCCGCACGCACGCCGCAGTACGGGCAGGTCGGGCGGCCCGAACTTCAGTACCGCTGGGTGAAGGGTTAGTTCCGTATGCGGTCTTCAACAGGGCCTTTCCCGGGTCGTGTTCGGTCGCAAGGCGGTGCAAGGTCATTGACCTGGACTAGTCCACGCTCTTAGGTTCACCGGGCAGACAACCCGGCCACCGACGACGTCGGCCAGTAGGAGGTCGTGCCCGTGCGCCCTACCGCCACCCCACTTCTCCTCGCCACTCTGCTCACCGCGACCGCGCTCAGCGCCTGCGGATCGGGCTCCGGCAGCAGTCCGGACACCGTGAAGATCTCCTTCAAGCAGTCCACGGACAACTCGATCCGCGTCATGGACACCTATCTGGGCCAGATGAAGAAGGAGTTCGAGAAGGCGAACCCCGGCAAGAAGGTGGAGCTCGTCCCGATCAAGGCGCCCGACTCGGAGTACTACACCAAGCTCCAGCAGATGCTGAGATCGCCCAAGACGGCCCCCGACCTGGTCTACGAGGACACCTTCCTCATCAACTCCGACATCACCAGCGGGTACTTGAAGCCCCTGGACGCCTACCTCGACAAGTGGCCGGACTGGAACCAGTTCATCGACACGGCGAAGTCCGCGGCCAAGGCGCAGGACGGCAAGACGTACGGCGTTCCGGACGGCACCGACACCCGCGGACTCTGGTTCGACAAGGGTGTCTTCCAGAAGGCGGGGCTGCCGGCCGACTGGCAGCCGAAGAGCTGGGACGACGTGCTGAGCGCCGCCCGCACCATCAAGCGGAAGGTCCCGGGCGTCACCCCGCTCAACGTCTACACGGGCAAGCCGGCCGGCGAGGCCGCCACCATGCAGGGCTTCGAGATGCTGCTCTACGGCACGGGCGACGGGAAGACCGACCCCATGTACGACACGGCCGCCAAGAAGTGGGTCGCGGGCAGCCAGGCCTTCAAGGACGCGCTCACCTTCGTGGAGACGGTCTACAAGGAGAAACTGGGCCCCGACGTCTCGGACGCCCTGGACCCGAACTTCCCCACCACCGTCCGCGGTGAACTGCTGCCCAAGGGCAAGCTCGGCATCAACCTGGACGGCAGCTGGCTCCCGCAGGACTGGCAGAAGGGCGCGGGGCACGAGTGGCCCGAGTGGTCGCAGAAGCTCGGCCTCGCGTACATGCCGACCCAGCACGGCCAGGCGCCCGGCAAGGTGAGCATGTCCGGCGGCTGGACCTGGGCGATCCCGTCCAAGGCCGGCAACCCCGACCTCGCCTTCAAGTTCGTCGAGACGATGCAGACGAAGGCGAACGCGCAGAAGTGGTACATCGCCAACTCCGGTATCGCGGTGCGCAAGGACGTGGCGTCCGACCCGGCGTACGTACAGGCGCAGCCCGGCATCAAGTTCTTCACGGACCTGGTCGCGAGCACGCACTACCGCCCCGCGTACCCCGCCTATCCCAAGGTCTCGACCGCCGTCCAGGAGGCCATGGAGGGCGTGACGACCGGGGACAGCTCGGTGGACAAGGCGGCGAGCGGCTACGACGAGGAGCTGAAGACGGCCACCGACGGCCAGGTGGTGCGCAAGTGAGCGTGGGCATGCGGGCGGCACCCGCCGCCCCGGCCGCCGCGAAGACCGTGTCGCCGCGCCGGCCGGGGCGCCCCCGGGTCCTGGCCCGCGCGCTGCCCGTCGCGCCGGCCGTGATCCTGCTGCTCCTCTTCCTGGCCGGCCCGATCGCCTACTGCGCGTACATCGCTTTCACCGACCTCCAGTTGACGGGTCAGGCACACTCCTCGTTCGTCGGCTTCGAGAACTTCCGGGCGGCGTTCAAGGACGAGGCGTTCCTGAACGCGGTGTGGCTGACGCTGGTGTTCACGGTCCTGTCGTCACTCGTCGGCCAGAACACGCTGGGTCTGGCGCTGGCCGCGCTGATGCAGCGGGCGTCCAAGCCGGTGCGGACGCTGGTCGGCGGGATCGTGATCACGGCGTGGGTGCTGCCGGAGGTGGTGGCGGGCTTCCTGCTGTACGCGTTCTTCCGGCGGGAGGGCACCCTGAACGCGATCCTGGACTGGCTCCATCTCCCCACCCAGAACTGGCTGTTCACCCTGCCGATCCTGGCGGTGTCGTTCGCCAACGTGTGGCGGGGCACGGCCTTCTCGATGCTGGTCTACTCGGCGGCGCTGAACGAGATCCCGAAGGAGATCACCGAGGCGGCGGAGGTGGACGGGGCGGGCGGCTGGCGCCGGATGTGGCACATCACGCTGCCGATGATCCGCCGGTCGATCGCCACGAACCTGATGCTCAACACCCTGCAGACGCTCTCGGTGTTCGGGCTGATCTGGGTGATGACGCGGGGCGGCCCGGGCAACAGGAGCCAGACGCTTCCCCTGTTCATGTACGAGCAGGCGTTCCAGAAGAGCATGATCGGATACGGGACGGCGGTCGCGTTGCTGCTGCTGGTGGTCGGGGCGCTGTTCTCGGTGGTCTACATGCGGCTCCTGCGGACGGAGGTCTGAGATGGCTCTGCTGACGGGGGCCACGCTCCGGTCCCGCCGGGTGGGAAGGCGTCTGGCGGCGGACGCGGGACTCCTCTTCGTGGCCGCGGCGTTCGTGCTGCCGCTGGCCTGGGTGGTGCTGTCGTCGCTGGACGCGCACGCCGATCTGCGGGTGCGGGTCCCGGACGGCCTCACGCTGCACAACTTCGACGCGGTGCTGAAGCCGGACATCACCTTCACACCGCTGCTGAACAGCCTGGTCCTGTGCGGCGGGGGGACCGCGCTGACGGTGGTGTGCGCGGCTCTGGCGGCGTATCCGCTCTCACGGTTCCGCTCGCGTCTCAACCGCCCCTTCCTGCTGACCATCCTGTTCGCGACCTGCCTGCCGATCACGGCGATCATGGTTCCGGTGTACGCGCTGTTCGTGCGGGTGAACCTCATCGACACCGTGCAGGGCACCATCTTCTTCTTCGCCGCCTCCCAACTCCCCTTCGCCATATGGCTGATGAAGAACTTCATGGACGGGGTGCCGAGGGAGCTGGAGGAGGCCGCGTGGACGGACGGCGCGTCGTCGCTGCAGTCCCTGGTGCGGATCGTGCTGCCGCTGATGGGCCCCGGGGTGGCGGTGGTGACGGTCTTCTCGTTCGTGATGATGTGGGGGAACTTCTTCGTCCCGTTCATGCTGCTGCTGACGCCGGACCAGATGCCCGCGTCGGTGAGCATCAACGACTTCTTCGGGAACCGGGGGACGGTGGTCTACGGGCAGCTGGCCGCGTTCTCGGTCATCTACTCGACGCCGGTGATCCTGCTGTACGTGCTGGTGGCGCGGCGGCTGGGAGGAGGGTTCGCGCTGGGCGGAGCGGTCAAGGGCTGACCGGAGCACGCGGGGAGCGGGTCGCGCCGACACCTCACAGGACGCGCCGACCGGAACCGTATGTTCCTACAATCTGTGATTGTGGCTGAACAGAATGTAGTCAGCGCTGTCCCGACCCCATATTTTGTGCGCGTGCAGCGACCGCAGGCCCAACAGCCCACACCGCCCTTCAACGCTCAGGCCGCCCGCAGACTGAGGACGGCACTCGGTATGAGGCCCGAGCACGTCGCCTACGGAATGAGAGCCTCGTACGGGATGCCCTACGTCACACCCGATCTCGTCGCCGCCTGGGAGCGCGGGACCACCGCACCGAGCGGACCCGAACTCACCGCGCTCGCGGGGGTGTTGTGGTGCTCGCCGGGAGAGATCATCGGCGCGCCGCGGACCCTGCGCGAACACCGCGTCGCGCGCGGCCTCGCGCAGGAGGACATAGCCCGCACCGTCGGACTCGAACTTCCCGCCTACCAGAAGATGGAGGAGACCGACGAGTGGCGCGGCACCGAGCGGCAGGCCACCGCCCTCGCCGACGTGCTCGAACTGTCCCTGCGGGACTTCGTCACCGTCACGGGGCGCGACGGCAGGCTCGCCGAGCTGCTGCGGAGCGCGGTGACGACACGCTGGCAGGCGTACTCCCGCCCGGTGGGGAAGATGATCCCGCTGGACCGGCGCCTCCTGGAGGACGTCCTCCAGGAGCTGTACCAGGAGTACCAGGGCCAGATGGTCGCCACGCTGAGCTGGGCGGCCGGGCCGGCCGCCGCCGAGGCCGACGACTCGGGCCAGGACTTCCTCGACCGGATCGTCGACCACTTCTGGTCGACGATCCAGCGAAGCACGTAATGAGGGCCGGCCGCCCGGAAGCATCCCCGACCGGATCGTCCTGTCGACCACCGGTCGGCGCGCTTCCAGCTCGGCCGCGGGGCTTGCCGGCCTCGCGGGAGGACCGCCGGCTCCACGTCTTCGAGCCCGGACCGCCGGGGACCGCCGGACCTGGACCCGGCCCCCGACCCACGACCGGCTCCACGCGCTCCACGGCGGACCACTGACCGACGGCCGGGAGCCCGTACCCGAGGTGGGACCGCCGGTCCGCCGCCCGGCCAGGGCCCCGGCGTACCGGGGCGCGCCGGGACACGCGGGGCCCGAAGGCGCCGGGCCCGGAAGACGTCGGCTTCCCCGCCGGAAGGCGCCCGCTAGAAGACCGACTCCGCCTCGTCCATCCGGTCCTTCGGAACCGTCTTCAGCTCCGTCACGGCCTCCGCGAGCGGCACCATGAGCACATCGGTGCCGCGCAGCGCCGTCATCCGGCCGAAGTCACCCCGGTGGGCGGCCTCCACCGCGTGCCACCCGAACCGCGTCGCCAGGACCCGGTCGTACGCGGTCGGGGTGCCGCCCCGCTGCACATGACCGAGGATGACCGGCTTGGCCTCCTTGCCGAGGCGCCGCTCCAGCTCGTACGCCAGCGCCGTACCGATGCCCTGGAAGCGCTCGTGGCCGAACTGGTCGATCGCGCCGTGGCCGTAGTCCATGCTGCCCTCGACGGGGTGGGCACCCTCGGCGACACAGATGACCGCGAACTTCTTGCCGCGGGCGAAGCGCTCCTCGACCATCGCGACGACGTCGGCCGGGTCGAAGGGACGCTCGGGCAGGCAGATGCCGTGGGCACCGGCCGCCATGCCCGACTCCAGGGCGATCCAGCCCGCGTGCCGGCCCATGACCTCGACCACCATCACACGCTGGTGCGACTCGGCGGTCGTCTTCAGGCGGTCCATGGCCTCCGTGGCCACGCCCACCGCGGTGTCGAAGCCGAAGGTGCGGTCCGTCGACGAGATGTCGTTGTCGATCGTCTTCGGGACGCCGACCACCGGCAGGCCCGCGTCCGACAGCATCCGCGCCGCCGTCAGCGTGCCCTCGCCGCCGATCGGGATCAGTACGTCGATACCGAACTCGCGCGCCATGTCCTGCGCGTTCTCGCAGGCCTCACGGAGCCGGTCGCGCTGCAGCCGCGAGGAGCCGAGGATGGTGCCGCCGAGGGCGAGGATGCCGCCGACGTCGTTCAGGTCGAGGGTGCGGTAGCGGCCGTCGAGCAGGCCCGCGTACCCGTCCTCGAATCCGATGACCTCGTCCCCGAAGGTGGTGACCGCTCGGTGCACGACCGACCGGATCACTGCGTTGAGGCCCGGGCAGTCGCCGCCTGCGGTGAGAACTCCGATACGCATCGTGCTGTGTCTCCTGCTCGCTGCTGGTTCGTGTGAGCCGGTCCGATTGTTTCATGACCCCAGGACGGGCGCCGATTCCGCCCGAAGCCCTCCGTCGCGGCGCCCCGGGTGACATTCTCGACCCGTTCCCGGTCAGGCCCCGGTCAGGCCCCGGTCAGGCTCGGTCAGGCCCCTGTCGGACCTCCGCCAGACGTCTGTCAGACCTCCGTCAGACCTCGCCAGGAAGTTCGCCTTATCCACCCGCGGGGGTATTGTCAAGAGGGTTCCGCTCACCACGGTGGGCCATTTGTCGAGCCCGAAAACGGCACACGAGCCACGAGACCGCGCCACGAGACCCCGACAGAACACCTCACGTCACCAGAACACCCCACGCCAAGGATGGAGAGCACGCGTGACCCGCAGTGTCTACGTGACCGGGATCGATCGCGGCGACGGCCGCCAGGTGGTCGAGCTGGGCGTCATGGAGCTCCTGACCCGCCAGGTCGACCGGGTGGGCGTCTTCCGGCCGCTCGTCCACGACGGCCCCGACCGGCTCTTCGAACTGCTGCGGAGCCGCTACCGGCTCGCCCAGGACCCGGCGACCGTCTACGGCATGGACTACCACGAGGCGTCCGCCCTCCAGGCCGAGCAGGGCACGGACGAACTGGTCTCCACCCTCGTCGACCGCTTCCACCTCGTCGCGCGCGACTACGACGTCGTCCTGGTCCTGGGCACCGACTACGCCGACACCCAGTTCCCGGACGAGCTGTCGCTGAACGCCCGGCTGGCGAACGAGTTCGGCGCCTCCGTGATCCCCGTGGTCGGCGGCCGCGGGCAGACCGCCGAGTCCGTGCGCGCCGAGACCCGCAACGCGTACCGCGCCTACGACGGCCTCGGCTGCGACGTGCTCGCCATGGTCGTGAACCGCGTCGCCCCGGCCGACCGCGACGGACTCGGCGAGCGGCTCGACTCCCGCCTCCCCGTGCCGTGTTACGTGCTCCCGGACGAGCCCGCGCTCTCCGCTCCCACCCTCGCCCAGATCACCCACGCCCTCGACGGCACGGTGCTCCTCGGCGACGACGCGGGACTCGCCCGTGACGCGCTCGACTTCGTCTTCGGCGGCGCCATGCTGCCGAACTTCCTCAACGCCCTGACCCCGGGCTGCCTGGTGGTCACCCCCGGCGACCGCGCCGACCTGGTCGTCGGCGCGCTCGCCGCGCACAGCGCGGGCACCCCGCCCATAGCCGGAGTCCTGCTCACCCTGAACGAGCGGCCCAGCGACGCGGTCCTCACGCTCGCCGCCCGCCTGGCCCCCGGCACCCCCGTGATCTCGGTCGCCGGGACCTCCTTCCCCACCGCGGCCGAACTCTTCTCCCTGGAGGGGAAGCTGAACGCCGCCACACCCCGCAAGGCGGAGACCGCGCTCGGTCTCTTCGAGCGGTACGTGGACACCGCGGACCTGCTCAGGCGCGTCTCCGCGCCGAGCAGCGACCGCGTGACCCCCATGATGTTCGAGCACAAGCTCCTCGAACAGGCCCGCTCCGACAAGCGGCGGGTGGTGCTTCCCGAGGGGACCGAGACACGCGTCCTGCACGCGGCGGAGGTGCTGCTGCGCCGGCGCGTGTGCGACCTGACGCTGCTCGGGCCGGTGGACCAGATCCGCAAGAAGGCCGCCGATCTCGGCATCGACCTGGCCGGCTGCCGGCTCGTCGACCCGGTGACCTCCGAGCTGCGCGGCCGCTTCGCCGAGAGGTACGCCGCCCTGCGCGCCCACCGGGGCGTCACGGTCGAGCTGGCCTACGACGTCGTCGCCGACGTGAACTACTTCGGGACGCTGATGGTGGAGGAGGGGCTGGCCGACGGCATGGTGTCCGGCTCCGTGCACTCCACCGCCGCCACCATCCGGCCCGCCTTCGAGATCATCAAGACCAAGGCGGACACGAAGATCGTGTCGTCGGTCTTCTTCATGTGCCTCGCCGACAAGGTCCTCGTCTACGGCGACTGCGCCGTGAACCCCGACCCGAACGCCGAGCAGCTGTGCGACATCGCCATCCAGTCGGCGGCCACCGCCGAGCAGTTCGGTGTCGAGCCGCGGATCGCGATGCTGTCGTACTCGACGGGCACGTCCGGTTCGGGCGCCGACGTCGACAAGGTGCGCGCGGCCACGGACCTCGTACGGCTGCGGCGCGACGACCTGAAGATCGAGGGGCCGATCCAGTACGACGCCGCCGTCGAACCCTCCGTCGCGGCGACCAAGCTGCCGGACTCCGACGTCGCCGGGCAGGCGTCCGTGCTGATCTTCCCGGACCTCAACACCGGCAACAACACCTACAAGGCCGTGCAGCGCTCGGCCGGCGCGATCGCGGTCGGCCCGGTCCTCCAGGGCCTGCGCAAGCCCGTCAACGACCTCTCCCGCGGCGCGCTCGTGCAGGACATCGTCAACACGGTCGCCATCACGGCCATCCAGGCCCAGACCCCGGCCACCGGATGACCGCCGCACCGGGCGGGCCGGGCCGGCCCGCGAGCACCGGCCCCCACCCGGCGTCCGCCCCCGGCGACGACCGCGCACCCGAAACCGACCCAGAAGGCATCCCCGCAGTGACCGCCACCCGAGTCCTCGTCCTCAACTCCGGCTCCTCGTCGCTGAAGTACCAGCTCCTCGACATGCGCGACAGCAGCCGCCTCGCCACGGGCCTCGTCGAACGCATCGGCGAGCGGACGTCCCGGCTGAAGCACACGGCGCTCACCACGGGGGAGACCCGGGAGACGACCGGCCCCGTCGCCGACCACGCCGCCGCCCTCAAGGCCGTCGCCGAGGAGCTCGGCCGGGACGGGCTCGGCCTGGACTCCCCCGAGCTGGCCGCGATCGGCCACCGGGTCGTGCACGGCGGGAGTTCCTTCACCGAACCCGAGATCGTCGACGACGCCGTGCTCGCGGAGATCGAGCGGCTGGTCCCGCTCGCCCCGCTGCACAACCCGGCGAACCTGACGGGTATCCGTACGGCCCGGTCGCTGCGCCCCGACCTTCCCCAGGTCGCCGTCTTCGACACCGCCTTCCACACCACCATGCCGGAGTCGGCCGCGCGTTACGCGATCGACGTGAGCACCGCCGACGAGTACCGCATCCGGCGCTACGGCTTCCACGGCACCTCGCACGCCTATGTGTCCCGGGAGACCGCGAAGCTCCTCGGCAGGGCGCCGGAGGACGTGAACGTCATCGTGCTGCACCTCGGCAACGGTGCCTCCGCGTCCGCCGTGCGCGGGGGCCGTTGCGTGGACACCTCCATGGGGCTCACGCCACTGGAGGGACTCGTCATGGGGACGCGGTCCGGTGACGTGGATCCCGCGGTCATCTTCCATTTGACGCGCGTTGGCGGGATGTCCACGGACGAGATCGACACTTTGCTCAACAAGAAAAGCGGCCTGATCGGTCTGTGCGGCGACAACGACATGCGGGAGATCCGAAGCCGTGTCGACGAGGGCGACGAGCAGGCGCGGCTCGCCTTCGACATCTACATCCACCGCCTGAAGAAGTACATCGGCGCCTATTACGCGGTACTGGGCCGGGTGGACGCGATCGCCTTCACCGCGGGGGTCGGCGAGAACGCCGCCGCGGTGCGCGAGGCCGCGGTCGCCGGTCTGGAGGGGCTCGGCCTGGCGGTCGACGCCGGCCTGAACGCGGCTCGAGGGGACGGGGCGAGAATCGTCTCCCCCGAGGGCGCACGGGTCACGGTCGCCGTGGTGCCGACCGACGAGGAACTGGAGATCGCCACGCAGACCTACGCACTCGTGGGCGCGTCCCACGACCTCACCTGAGCGGCATCCCGCCCCTTTGTATCTTCCGCCAGACGGAATATTCCGTAGCGAAACAAACCGATAGGATCGCCCCATGCGCCGTTCGAAAATCGTCTGTACTCTCGGCCCCGCGGTCGACTCCCACGAGCAGCTCGTCTCGCTGATCGAAGCCGGCATGAACGTGGCCCGCTTCAACTTCAGCCACGGCTCGCACGCCGAGCACCAGGGGCGCTACGACCGCGTCCGGGCCGCCTCGGCCGAGACCGGCAGGGCGATCGGTGTCCTCGCCGACCTGCAGGGCCCGAAGATCCGTCTGGAGACCTTCGCCGAGGGACCCGTCGAGCTGGTGCGCGGTGACGAGTTCACCATCACCACCGAGGACGTGCCGGGCGACAAGCAGATCTGCGGCACGACCTACAAGGGCCTGCCGGGCGACGTCTCCAAGGGCGACCAGATCCTCATCAACGACGGCAACGTCGAGCTGAAGGTCGTCGAGGTCGTGGGCCCCCAGGTCAAGACGGTCGTCATCGAGGGCGGCGTGATCTCGGACCACAAGGGCATCAACCTGCCCGGCACCGCCGTGAACGTGCCGGCGCTGTCCGAGAAGGACGTCGAGGACCTGCGCTTCGCCCTGCGGATGGGCTGCGACATGGTCGCCCTCTCCTTCGTGCGCGACGCCGACGACGTGAACGACGTCCACAAGGTGATGGACGAGGAGGGCCGCCGCGTCCCCGTCATCGCCAAGGTGGAGAAGCCGCAGGCGGTCGCCAACATGGACGCCGTCGTCGCGGCGTTCGACGCCGTCATGGTGGCCCGTGGCGACCTGGCCGTCGAGTACCCGCTGGAGAAGGTCCCGATGGTGCAGAAGCGCCTCGTGGAACTCTGCCGCCGCAACGCCAAGCCGGTGATCGTCGCGACCCAGATGATGGAGTCGATGATCACCAACTCGCGCCCGACCCGCGCCGAGGCGTCGGACGTGGCCAACGCGATCCTCGACGGCGCCGACGCGGTCATGCTGTCCGCCGAGTCGTCCGTGGGCGCGTACCCGATCGAGACGGTCAAGACGATGTCGAAGATCGTCGTGGCGGCGGAGGAGGAGCTGCTCTCCAAGGGACTGCAGCCCCTGGTCCCCGGCAAGAAGCCGCGCACGCAGGGCGGTTCGGTCGCCCGCGCCGCCTGCGAGATCGCCGACTTCCTCGGCGGCAAGGGCCTGGTCGCCTTCACCAAGTCCGGTGACACCGCGCGCCGGCTGTCCCGCTACCGCGCGTCCCAGCCGATCCTGGCCTTCACCACGGACGAGGGCACCCGCAACCAGCTGACGCTGAGCTGGGGCGTCGAGTCCCACGTGGTGCCGTTCGTCAACAGCACCGACGAGATGGTCGACCTGGTCGACCAGGAGCTGCAGAAGCTCAAGCGGTTCAACGACGGCGACGTCGTCGTCATGACCGCCGGCTCGCCCCCCGGCGTCCCCGGCACCACCAACATGGTCCGGGTGCACCACCTGGGCGAGAGCGGCCGCACCGCCTGACCCACGGTCCCCGTACACCGCCGAGGGCGCTCCCTGTGACAGGGGGCGCCCTCGGTCTTTCGCCGTTGAATCACGCCTCAACACTCGCGCGGCTCCGCCCGGCCCACCGGGAATGCCTGAGGGCGCCCCCTGGATCAACAGGGGGCGCCCTCAGGGTGTTGCGGCTCCCGGAAAGGTCGTGGGCGGGTCCGAGGACCCGCGGGCCGGGGCCCGTCAGCTGGTGTACTGGTGCAGCCCGGGTACGGTCAGTGTCCCGCCGAACTGTCCCGCCTGCACGACCTTCACCTTGGTGAAGTAGATCAGCGGGATGTTCAGCGGCGGCGGGTTGTCCGGGTCGAACGTGATCGGTATCAGGCCGAGCAGGTTCCCGGAGATGCTCTCCGTGTACATGATCGTCTTGCCGTCGCGGATGGTGGACGTCGTCCCCTTGCCCGCCTGTACGTGGTACGTCTTGCCGGACTGCTTGTCGTCGACCGTCTGGTGCAGGTCCCCGATGTCCGTGCCGTCGGAGATCACGTACTTCAGGACCCTCTTGATCTTGCCGCTGGCGGTCTTCACCTTCACTATGCCCTGGTAGTCGGCGCCTTTGAGCAGCAGCGAGCTGGCGTTCAGGTACCACGGGTCGTCGGGCAGCAGTACGCGGTTGTCGACACCGCCCTCGGCGTCCGTGGCGACCGGGCAGTCCGACGTGTCCGTGGTGGCACTCGCGGACGGGCTCGGCGACGAGGTGGCCGCGTCGGTGGCGTCCTTGACCGCCTTCGTGGTGTCCTCGGCCGCCTTGGTCGCCGTGTCGGTCGTGTCCTTCACGGCCTTCTTGACCGTGTCGGTGACCTTGCCGACGGTGTCCTTGACGGTGCCGGACGCGCCCTTGTCCTGGGTGTCCCCGGCGCTCGCCGGGGCGGACGCGGAGGGGTGGCGGACGGCGTGGGGGTGGAGCTCCCCGTGGAATCGCCGCCGCCGGTGAGGACGCCCGTGATGGCGTCGCCGACGGCGCCGAGCAGTCCGCCGCCGCCCGTGGAGGCCGACGGGGTCGCCGCGGGCTTCTCGTCACCACCGGTGCCACTGGCGCTCTGGGCCGACTTGCTCGCGGACGGCGTCGGGTCGGACCCGGCCTTGTCGTCGGAACCTGAATCCGACGAAGAGGTCTTGTCCGGGGACGCGCTGGCCGAGGGGGTCGGCTTCGCCGTGCCGGGTGACGCGGTGGAGCTCGCCGAGGTGGAGGCGGAGGGCGTCGGCGTGGCCGAGGCGTCCTTGCCGTCCTTGGCGCCGGTCATGGCCTCGACGCACTTCTGGTATTCGTCGATCGTCAAGCTCTTGGACGACGGGTGATCGTCCGCCTGCGCGAGCGTCGGGGTGAAGCCCATGCCCATGAGGACGGCCGTCGGCATCGCCGCGATGGCCACGGCTTTGCCCGCGGGAACATGGAATCTGGTGAACAGGGGCTTCCTGGGGGCCGCGTGGCGCGGTCCGGTTCTCACCCGGGACTCGTCGGCTTCCGTCCCGCGGGTCGCCTCGTCAGCCGGCACTGTGCCTCCCGTTCGCCCCGTAGGCGGAGCTCATTCCTGACAGGTCCCTCGGCTCGCCGCCCGTCTCGCCGGCGTCCGCGGGACCCGCGCCGTCCGGGGTGCCGGGGGATTCCGGCGCCTGCGGCGCTTGCGGGGTGTTCGGGGTGTCGGAGGCGCTCGGAGCGCCGCCCTGGCTCTTGTACGTCGAACTGCGTTTTTCCTCGCCGGTTTCGCCCGGGGACCAGGAGACCGCCATCGCCCCGCCGATCATCGCGAACAGGAAGCCGATGAGGAAGCCGCCGAGGTTGGCCACCGGGATGGACACCAGGGCCAGCAGGATCGCCGCGACTCCGGCGAAGGTCCGTACGTGCCGCTGGAACCAGAGACTGATGCCCAGTACGCCGAGCAGCACGCCGATGATCAGGGATCCGGCGCCGGCCGTGGTGGACATCGCCAGCGTCAGATGACCGACTTGGAGATGCGCGTACGGGAAGTAGGCAATGGGGAAACCGCCGAGCAGGACGAACAGGCCTGCCCAGAACGGGCGTTCGCCCCTCCAGGACCGGAAGTTCCGCCGGAAGACTTGGAGATAGTGCTCGCTCTGCCCGGGTGACTCGGCGCTCATGGAAAACGGCTCCCTGGAACGGCTTGCTGTGAGAAGTTCACATACTGCGGAAAAGAGGTGGGGCGGGCGGGGCAGCTGCCGGCTCCCCCGCCCGCCCCCTGAGTGCCTAGTAGCACTCCTTGGTACCGGTAGACACCGACATCTTCAGGCCACTGAGCTTGAACGTGCCGGCCGTGGTCGCCCACGCCGTCTGCTGCACGTGGGTGAGCTCCGCGGACTCCGCCTGCTGGGCGAAGCCGTAAGGGTTGGCCTGCTCGCCGCCACCCTTCATGCCCGCGCCCTTGCCGCCCTTTTCGGTGCTCGTGTCACCGGCGGCCACACCAATGTCGATGTTGTGGAAGGTGGCATCGGCCTGGAGGTCCTCGACGTCGATGTACAGGTTCTCGGCCTGCACCGCGTCGTGACCCGCTCCGCCCGCCCTGAGGATCAGGCTGACCGACCCGAGCAACGGGATGTTCGGGGTGACCACGGACTGACACATGTTCGTGATCGACGCGGACTTGAACGCCGACACCGCGACGGGGTGAGCCGTCTTCTTGCCGTCGAGGGTGTACCCCGAGTCAATGGCTCCGTACTGCGAGAAGCCCTGGCCGTTGAGCGAGTCGGCCGTCACCTTGAACGACTGGCCGGAGACGCTGAACGACGCGGCGAGAGCGCCCTGCGCGAGGGCCACACCTATCGCTGCCGTGGCGGCCACACTGGGCACCATCACGACGGCGAACCGCTTCCATCTGGTCCCGCCACGCACCTGGGACTGCATATTTCCTCCTTCTCGGACGTACATCTCCTGGCCCTGACTGCCACTTGTCGGCGGCTCAGCCGGGCAGGGATGGGAGAAGTGCTACGTCCTCGGGAAGGAGAGCGCCTGTACTCCTCGGACGCATTACGCCCGAACACACCGGCGATCACCCCCGAGCGACAACCACTGGTCGCGCCTGACACACATCACGCACAACCTGCTGGACAGGCTCCGCCGAACGGCGAAGACCCCCCTGCCCAAGAGGCGGCGCCACTGCCGCCGCCCCTACCCGGTGGGGACCCAGAAAACCCCTTGACCCGATTGGTTGTCGGAGGAGGGGTAATGGACCGAGCGTCGCCGATCGTGGTGCATTCTGGCCGCCCGCACAAGGGGGTTCGTTACTGGCTAGTAACGGCCGGATAACCGAACAACGACCCGTCGGTATCGGTTGGCGACTCAGGGTGGCGCTGGGGCGGATGACAAAAAGGTTGATCCACGGACGGAATCCGACAGAACAACGCCTCCGACTTACTCCCAGTAACAGCGGCCGCGTTTACCAAGTTTTGGTAAAACGCGGCCGCTTGTGGCCCTCCTGACGAATCTTTCACCTGGGCGTCACAAGGCCCGGCGTTTAGGAACAGGTCAGAACAGGGCCCTGGCCAGCGCCCGGCGCGCCGCGATCACGCGCGGGTCGTCGGCGCCCACCACCTCGAAGAGTTCGAGCAACCGCACCCGTACGGCGTCGCGGTCGTCGCCCGCCGTGCGCTGCACCGTGTCGATGAGCCGCCCGAACGCGTCCTCGACATGGCCGCCCACGAGGTCCAGGTCGGCGGCGGCGATCTGCGCCCGCACGTCCTTCGGGTTCGCCGCGGCGTCCTCGCGCACCTTGCCCGGATCGGCGCCCTGCACGCGCTGGAGCAACTCGGCCTGGGCGAGGCCGAGCTTGGCCTCCGTGTTGCCCGGGTCGTCGCTCAGCACGTTCCGGTACGCCTGTACGGCACCGCCGAAGTCACCCGCGTCCAGGGCCTGTACGGCCGCTTCGAGGAGCGCGTCGTACGGTCCGGCCGGCATCTCGTGCTCCACCGGAGCCTCGCCGGGCTCGGCTTCCTGGTCGACGGTCAGACCGGTGAGGCCGAAACGCTCCTCGGCGACCTGCACGAGCTGGTCCAGGGTCCCCCGGATCTGCGCCTCGGCGGCGGCTCCCTGGAAGAGCGGCAGCGCCTGTCCCGCGACCACGGCGAAGACGGCCGGGATCCCCTGGATCCCGAACTGCTGCATCAGCATCTGGTTGGCGTCGACGTCGATCTTGGCGAGGATGAACCGGCCGCCGTACTCGACGGCCAGCCGCTCGAGCACCGGGCTCAACTGCTTGCAGGGCTCGCACCACTCGGCCCAGAAGTCGATGACGACCGGGACCTCGGTGGACCGCTGAAGGACATCACGCTCGAATCCGGCCTCGTCGACATCGATGACGAGACTGGCGGGAGACACGGCCCCGCCTCCGCCGCCCTGCCTGGCCGCTTCGGCGCGCGCCTGCTCCGCCTTCGCCTTGGCCTCCTGGGCCGCCTTCACCGCGGCGAGGTCGACGACTCCGCTCATGGACATGTTCCGTGGCTGCATGAGTACATCCTCCCCCTTCCTCGCGCACGTGTGAAAAACGCTGTGAAATCCGGGCCCGCAACGTCCTGGTCCGCGGCGCCCGGCGTCCGATGTGTGGTGCTCGCGCCGGGTCCCCACCTGGCGCCTGTGGTTGCCGCTCGCGCACGGGTCAGGGTGTACGAGCGTCGTCCGCAGCTTTCGCTACGGGTCGTAGCGTAACTGCACGGGGGCGTCTTCGCCCGCCTTCCCCCGGTGATCTCCCTCACGGCTTCACAGAACCGCCGGATTTGCCCGCCCACAACGGCGGATATGGTCCTGCCATGCAGAGTCGCTCTTCCGTCCCGCGTACGGGGCGCCCGCGCAGCGCTGCCGCGGACGCCGCGATCCTGGAGGCGACGCGGGCGGCGCTGGTCGAACTGGGCTGGTCCAAGCTGACGTTGGGGGACGTGGCGACCCGCGCCGGAGTCGCCAAGACGACCCTCTACCGGCGCTGGGCCGGCAAGAACGAGCTCGTGGTCGACGCGGTCGCCGTGCTCTTCGACGAACTGGAGCTGCCCGACCGCGGCAGTCTGGCGGCGGACATCGAGGGTGTGGTGCTGCAGTTCGCGGCGATCCTGGACCGGCCCGAGACGAAGACCGCCCTGATGGCGGTGGTGGCGGAGTCCACCCGTGACGAGCCTCTGCGGGAGCGGATCCGGACGTCCATCGTCGACCGGCAGAAGCGGCTCGTGGTGGAGGGGAGGGCGCGGGCCACCGCCCGGGGGGAGCTGCCGCCGGAGTCCGATCCCGAGGCGTCCGCGCGTACGGCGGATCTCATCTTCGACGTGGTCGCCGGGGCGGTGGTGCATCGCACGCTCGTCAGTGCGGAGGCGGCGGACGAGGAGTGGGTGCGGGCGTTCACCCGGGTCCTCCTGCTCGGCCTGGCGGGCGCCACCGACGCCCCCCTGAACCAGCGTTCCCTCGCCCCCGGCGCCCCATCTCTTGGGGCTCCGCCCCAAACCCCGCCAAGGGGCTGCGCCCCCTGGACCCCCGCGTCGCCCGAAGGGCTCGTCCTCAAACGCCGGACGGGCTGGAGATGCGGGCCCCGGCCGGCACCACCAGCCCGTCCGGCGCTTGAGGACAAGGCCCTTAAGGCCGACCGGGGGTCTGGGGGCGGAGCCCCCAGGTACGCATGGGGCGAAGTACCCCGGGGTTCAGAAGCCCGCCGGCTCCGTGTACACCCCCCACTCATCCCGGAGGGCGTCGCAGATCTCGCCCAGCGTGGCCTCCGCCCGCACCGCCTCCAGCATCGGCACGATCATGTTGGACCCGTCCCGCGCGGCAGCGAGCATCGCACCCAGCGCGGCCCGCACACGTGCGTCGTCCCGCGCGCCCCGCCGCGTCCCCAACTCCCGCACCTGCTCCCGCTCGACCTCATGGCTGACCCGGAGGATCTCCAGGTCGCCGGTCACGGACCCGTGGTGGACGTTCACGCCGACGACCCGCTTGTCGCCCTTCTCCAGCGCCCGTTGGTACTGGAACGCGGATTCGGCGATCTCCCCGGTGAACCAGCCGTCCTCGATCCCCCGCAGGATGCCGGAGGTGATCGGCCCGATCGGGTGCCGCCCGTCGGGATGCGCCCGCAGCCCCCGCTCCCTGATCTGCTCGAAGATCTTCTCCGCGTCGGCCTCGATCCGGTCGGTGAGCTGCTCGACGTACCAGGAACCGCCCAGCGGGTCCGCCACGTTGGCGACGCCGGTCTCCTCCATCAGCACCTGCTGCGTGCGCAGGGCGATCTCGGCGGCCTGCTCGGACGGCAGCGCGAGCGTCTCGTCCAGGGCGTTGGTGTGGAGCGAGTTCGTGCCGCCCAGCACCGCGGCGAGCGCCTCGACCGCCGTACGGACGACGTTGTTGTACGGCTGCTGGGCCGTCAGGGAGACACCGGCCGTCTGGGTGTGGAAGCGCAGCCACTGCGCCTTGTCGGACTTCGCGCCGTACACGTCCCGCATCCAGCGCGCCCAGATCCGCCGGGCGGCCCGGAACTTGGCGATCTCCTCGAAGAAGTCGAGGTGCGCGTCGAAGAAGAAGGAGAGGCCGGAGGCGAAGACGTCGACGTCCAGGCCGCGCGAGAGGCCCAG
The DNA here is from genome assembly GCF_012273515.2 of Streptomyces sp. RPA4-2. Lineage (NCBI taxonomy): Bacteria > Bacillati > Actinomycetota > Actinomycetes > Kitasatosporales > Streptomycetaceae > Streptomyces > Streptomyces sp. RPA4-2. The sequence continues at coordinate 6,207,395 of NZ_CP050975.2, read as the reverse complement.
TTCCACGTACCCGAAGCCGTCCGCCAGCGTGTACGCCAGCTCCTGCGCGGCCGTGGAGCCCGCCTCCCGGATGTGGTACCCGGAGACGGACAGCGGCTTGTAGGCGGGGATCTTCGCGGCGCAGTGCTCCATCAGGTCACCGATGAGGCGCAGGTGCGGCTCGGGCTCGAAGAGCCACTCCTTCTGGGCGATGTACTCCTTGAAGATGTCGGTCTGGAGCGTGCCGTTCAGGACGGCGGGGTCCACACCCTGGCGCTCGGCGGCGACCAGGTACATGCAGAAGACGGGCACGGCCGGTCCGCTGATCGTCATCGACGTGGTGACGTCGCCGAGCGGGATGTCCTTGAACAGGACCTCCATGTCGGCGGCGGAGTCGATCGCGACCCCGCAGTGCCCGACCTCGCCGAGCGCGCGGGGGTCGTCGGAGTCGCGCCCCATGAGAGTCGGCATGTCGAAGGCGACCGAGAGACCGCCGCCGCCCGCGGCGAGGATCATCTTGTACCGCTCGTTGGTCTGCTCGGCGTTCCCGAATCCGGCGAACTGGCGGATCGTCCAGGTACGCCCTCGGTAGCCGGTCGGGTGGAGCCCGCGGGTGAAGGGGTACTCGCCGGGCCATCCGATCCGCTCGAAGCCCTCGTACGTGTCCCCGGGCCGGGGCCCGTACACCGGCTCCACGGAGTCGCCGGAGAGCGTGGTGAAGTCCGCGTCGCGCTTGCGCGATGCGTCGTACCGGGCCTGCCAGCGTCGGCGGCCCTCTTCGATGGCGTCAGCGTCCATGCCTCCAAATTTACTAGGACGTCCTAGTAAATGTCGATGGGAAACCGCCACGGACCACACCGACGGCGGTACGGAGGATCCGGTGGCGGCAGGAGTCCCGCGGCGTTACGGCTGGTGGGACGGGCCGGACTAGGCCTTGGCGACCACGGGGGAGTCGTCTGTGATCCTCGACTCCAGCTCGCGGCTGACCTTGCGCTCCACGAAGAACGCCGCCGTCGGGATCGTCCCGGCCAGCAGCACCCACAGCTGCTTGCCGACCGGCCACTTCGCCTTGGCGCCCAGGTCGAAGGCGAACACGAGGTAGACGACGTAGAGCCAGCCGTGCGCGATGGCGACGACGCGGGTGAAGTCCACGGCACCGTTCATGTCGAGCACGTACTTGGCGATCACACCGAGGGTCAGCAGGACCAGCAGCACACCGGTGACGTAGGCCATCACGCGGTAGCGGGTCAGCACGCTCTTCTTCATGCGTACGAGCCTAACGGCCCCTTTTGCGCGATCTTCGCGCGCCCCTGCCTCGTCTACTCGTCGTCGAAGTCGTGCGCCGAGACCCTCAGCGGCCGCAGCATCGCGAAGATCTCCCCGCACTCCTCGGAGTCGTACACCCCGAGCCCGAAGTCCATCTCCATCAGGTCGCGGGTCGCCGCGTCGCAGACCTCGCGGCCCTTGTCGGTGATGGAGGCGAGCGTGCCGCGCCCGTCGTTGGGGTTGGGGCGCTTGTCGACGAGCCCGGACCGCACCAGACGGTCCACGGTGTTCGTGACGGAGGTGGGGTGCACCATCAGCCGCTCGCCGATCTTGGACATCGGCAGCTCGCCGGCCTTGGAGAAGGTGAGCAGCACCAGGGCCTCGTAGCGCGCGAAGGTCAGTCCGTACGGCTTGACGACCGCGTCGACCTCGGCGAGGAGGATCTGGTGTGCGCGCATGATCGAGGTGATCGCGGCCATGGACGGCACGGCTCCCCAGCGCTGTTGCCACAGTTCGTCGGCGCGGGCGATGGGATCGAAGGCAAGGCTGAGCGGCTTCGGCACGGCATGAGACCTTACCCGCCGGTCATATCGTGGTCTGCCCCGTCTCGCCCTTCGGTCGCGCATACGTTCCCGTACGACGCGGGGAGGGGCGGCGGCGGCCGCTCGGACCGCCGGACGCGCGGAACCCCGGCCCAGTGGACCGGGGTTCGGGGGCGTCGGCGCCGCTCGGGACGGGAGGTCAGGCGGACAGGTGCCGCTCGACGGTCTCGACCTTCGAGGTCAGACCGTCCGTGACCCCGGGGCGGATGTCCGCCTTGAGGACGACGGAGACGCGCGGCGCGCGGGCCTCGACGGCGGCGACGGCACGCTTGACCACGTCCATCACCTCGTCCCACTCCCCCTCGACGGAGGTGAACATGGCGTCGGTGCGGTTCGGCAGTCCGGACGCGCGCACGACCCGTACGGCGTCGGCGACGTACTCCCCCACGTCCTCGCCGACACCGAGCGGCGTCACGGAGAAGGCGACGATCACGACGACCCCACGACTCCCTCGCGGCGGGCGCGGGAGGCGATGACCGCGTCCTCGGTCTCGCGCCGCAGCTTGCGCTCGGCGAAGAACCCGCCGGTGGGCAGCACGGAGAGGACGAAGTAGAGGATGCCGGTCCCGGCGCTCCACCGGGCGCGGTTCCAGGCGTCCGCCCAGAAGATCACGTAGAGGATGAAGAGCACACCGTGGATCGCGCCCATGACGGGCACCGCGTTGAAGTCCGTGGTCCGCTTCAGCACCGAGCAGACGAGCAGCAGCAGGAAGGAGACGGCCTCGGGGGCCGAGACCAGGCGGAGGCGGCGGAGGGCGGTGGCGGTCTTTATGTCCACGGGTCACCTTCGGTGGGGTCGGGGGAGAGTCGTCGGTCGTCCGGGGCTCCGAGCTTTGTGAACGCAAGCACAAGGCCCCGGCCATTGTGGCACCCGGGACGGGGCACCCCGGCCCGGGGGTCGCGGACGGCGCGCCCCGGGCGGTCGTCCCGTCGGCCCCTAAGGGGCCGCTCAGGGATGAGATCCACCCGTGGACCCTGTCCCCCTCCGCAACCGGCGGCTACCGTCACAACCGTGGCGATGTTCCGACTTCAAGGCAGCAAGGTGCTGGCCGTCGACATGACCGGGGACGCCGTGAAGGCGAAGAACGGCTCGATGGTCGCGTACGACGGTCAGATGGCCTTCAAGAAGCTGAGCGGTGGCGGTGACGGGATCCGCGGGATGGTGACGCGGCGCCTGACCGGCGAGCAGATGACGGTGATGGAGGTGAAGGGGCACGGGACCTGCTGGTTCGCGGACCGGGCGAGCGAGATCAACCTGGTGAGCCTGCGGGGCGACACGCTGTACGTCGAGTCCAGCAATCTCCTCGCGACCGACGCCGGGCTGCGCACGGGCACGTCCTTCACGGGACTGCGCGGCGCCTCCCAGGGCAACGGTCTGTTCACGACCACCGTCGAGGGCCACGGCCAGGCGGCGATCATGTCCGACGGGCCGGCGGTGGTGCTGCGCGTCAGCTCCCAGTACCCGCTGACGGTGGACCCGGGCGCGTACATCGCGCACCAGGGCAACGTCAGGCAGTCCTTCCAGGCCGGTGTGACGTTCCGCACATTCATGGGCGAGGGCGGCGGCGAGGCCTTCCAGATCCGCTTCGAGGGCGACGGTCTGGTCTACGTGCAGCCCAGTGAGCGCAACACGATCGCGGGGGACCTGTGACATGCCGTTCCGCGAAGTGAACTCCAAGATGATCGAGGCGACGGTCCTGCCGGGCCAGCGCCTGTTCAGTCAGCGCGGCGCGATGCTCGCCTACAAGGGCGAGGTGTCCTTCACGCCCAACATCCAGGGCGGCCAGGGCGGCGTCATGTCGATGCTCGGCCGCCGGGTCGCGGGCGAGGCCACCCCGCTGATGACCGTCGAGGGCAGCGGCACGGTCCTGTTCGGGCACGGCGGCCATCACATCCAGGTGATCAGCCTGACGGGCGACACGCTCTACGTCGAGGCGGACCGGCTACTGGCCTTCGACGGCACGCTCCAGCAGGGCACGATGTTCCTGGGCTCGCAGGGCGGGGTCATGGGCATGGTCCGCGGCCAGGTGACGGGCCAGGGCCTGTTCACCACGACCCTCAAGGGGCACGGCGCGGTCGCCGTGATGGCGCACGGCGGGGTCATCGAGGTGCCGATCACCCCGCAGCGCCCGGTCCACGTCGACCCGCAGGCGTACGTGGCGCACCACGGCGACGTACGCAACAAGCTGTCCACGGCGCTCGGCTGGCGCGACATGGTGGGCCGCGGCTCGGGCGAGGCGTTCCAGCTGGAGCTGAGCGGCAGTGGTGCGGTGTACGTCCAGGCCTCGGAGGAGAAGCTGTGAGCGCGTACGGGACTCCCGGTGGCCCCACGGTCCACGACCCCATGACGTTGCCCGTCGACGACAACGTCAACAAGTACACCTTCTGCGTGGAGCTCAAGGGGAGCCAGTGGTTCCTGCAGAAGGGCAAGATGATCGCCTACTACGGGTCGATGGAGTTCAACGGCGTCGGACACGGCCGACTCGACCGACTTGTCCGTACGTCGTTCCATTCGCCTCTGCACGCGAGCGACTGGGTCGTGGCGGACGGTTCGGGCAAGATGCTCCTCGCCGACCGGGCCTTCGACGTGAATTCGTATGACCTGGACGACGGCAACCTGACCATTCGCTCGGGCAACCTGCTCGCTTTTCAGCCAAGTCTCGCTCTCAAGCAGTCGATCGTGCCGGGCTTTCTGACACTCATCGGAACCGGCAAGTTCGTGGCGGCATCAAACGGTCCGGTGGTGTTCATGGAACCCCCGATCCGGGTGGACCCGCAGGCGCTGGTGGGCTGGGCCGACTGCCCGTCCCCGTGTCATCACTACGACCACGGGTACATGACGGGCGTCATGGGCGGCCTACGTGCACTGACAGGCCTGGGCGGGGCCTCCGGAGAGGAGCATCAGTTCGAGTTCGTAGGAGCCGGCACCGTGCTGCTCCAGTCCACGGAGATCCTGATGGCCGAGCGGGCCACCGGGGCCGTTCCGCACGAGCCGGGAGTGCCCGGCGCCGGCGGCACACCCGGCCACCAGGGCCAGTACGGTCAGCAGGCCGCGACACCGCGCCTTCCCGGACAGCTCGGAGACCTCCAGCGTCGCTTCGGGCTGTGAGCGGTAGTCTGCGGAGTGTGACATCGAACGCGTGCGCACCGTCACACCACCCTCACTAGTTCGCCTTTCAACATTTTAGGTAGACTTCATTCATGGAGACCGAGACGGCCACGCGCTGGCTGACCGATGCGGAGCAGTGCGCCTGGCGCACCCACCTGGAGGTCAACAGGCTGTTGACGTACCAGCTCGAGAGGGACCTGCAGCCGTTCGGGCTGACGATGAACGACTACGAGATCCTGGTGAACCTCTCCGAGTCGGAGGGCGTCCGGCTGCGGATGAGCGACCTCGCGGCCGCCACCCTCCAGTCGAAGAGCCGCCTCTCGCACCAGATCACCCGCATGGAGAACGCGGACCTGGTCAGGCGGGAGAACTGCGAGTCCGACCGCCGGGGTCTGTACGCCGTCCTCACCGATCACGGCCTGGAGACGATGAGGAAGGTCGCCCCGCACCATGTGGCGTCCGTCCGCAGGCACTTCATGGACCTGGTGTCCCCCGAGGCCCTGGAGCAGCTGCACAAGTCGCTGCAGCCGATCGCGGAACACCTGCGGGGACAACGCGGCAAACCGTGACGCCCCGCGGGAACGCGGGAACACGCGCCGCGGGAACACGTGACGCGTGACCGGGGACACGGCACCACGACCCCGGAGTCAGCTCAGCGGCAGCGGCAGCGGCAGCGGCAGCGGCAGGACGAACGCCTCTCCCCGCTTCCCGGATCCGCTCCGCGTCAGGCGTGGCCGGGCAGCCGGAGCGTGAACAGCGCTCCGCCTCCCCGGGCTTCGCCGACGGTGAGTGTGCCGCCGTGGCGCAGTGCCACGTCGCGGGCGATGGCGAGGCCCAGACCGGCCCCGCCGTCGTCCCGGCCGCGGGCCTCGTCGAGCCGTACGAACCGCTCGAAGATCCTCTCGCGTTCGGCGGCGGGGACACCGGCCCCGTCGTCGGCGACCTCCAGAACGGCCCACGGGCCCTCGGCCCGCAGGGTGACCGCGACCCGGCTGCGCGCATGCCGGCGGGCGTTGTCCAGCAGATTGCCGAGCAGTCGCGCCATCTGCCCCCGGGATCCGACGACTTCGGCGCTCGCGCCCTCCACCGTCACCCCCGGGCGCCTGGACACCTCCTCCCGGGCCAGCCCCGCCAGGTCGAACCGGGTGCCCGCGGGCCGCTCCCCCGCGTCCAGCCGGGCGAGCAGCAGCAGATCGGCGGCGAGCCGCTGCAGCCGTACGGTGTCCTCGACGGCCCCGGTCACATCCAGCAGTTCCGGGTGCGCGGCGCCCACTTCGAGCTGGGTGCGCAGGGAGGCGATGGGGCTGCGCAGTTCGTGCGAGGCGTCGGCGACGAACCGGCGCTGCCGCTCGACGGACGTCTCCAGCGCGGCCAGCGTCTCGTTGGTGGTCCGCGCCAGACCCGCGACCTCGTCCTGGGTGTCCGGCACGGGCACGCGCCGTGCGAGGTCCTCGGAGGCCGTGATCGCGGCCATCTCGCTGCGGATGCCCTCGACGGGCCGCAGCGCGCGCCGGGTGACCCGCCAGGTCACGGCGGCCACCACGGCCAGCAGCAGCGGGAGACCGGTCAGCATGACCGTCAGGGCCGTGCGTACGGCGCCCTGTTCGGCGGAGAGCGGCGCGCCCGCGTACACGGTCAGCGCGCCCTTGCTCTTGACACTCACCTCGACGGCGGCGAACCGGTAGTCCGCCGTGTCCCCGCCGAGCGTGGCGGAGCCCTCGCCGAAGTTCACCTCGGCGCCGATCCGGCCGGGTTCGAGAGAGTAGTCGTCGTCCGCACCCGTGCCGCGGCCCCGGCCGTCCTTCCCCCGGCCGTCGCCACCCTTGTCGTCGCCACCACCCTTGCCGTCGCCACCCTTGTCGTCGCCGCCCTTGCCGCCGCCGTGGTCGTCCGCCGCGTCGCCGTCGCTCCCCGGGGCGGCCGTCCGCTGGGCCCGCGGCTTCACCGCGCCGGTCCCCGTGCCGCTGATCCGCCGCAGGTTCTCGCTGGCGGCGACCAGTACGCCCTTCCCGTCGACCACCTGGACGGGACGCTGGTCGTCGTCCAGCCGCAGCCGGTCGTAGGACGCCCCGCCGGACAGGTCGGCCGCGACCTCGCGGGCGCTGCGCTCCGCCTCCGTGCCGGCCTGGCCGTTCAGGTTGGCACGGAGGGACAGCAGGACGGCGGCGCCCGCGGCCACCAGCGCGATGGCCACCACGACGGTCGCGCCGAGCGTGGCCTTGGCCCGGACGGATCCGAAGAGCCGGCTCATCGCGCTTCCAGCCGGTAGCCGGCCCCGCGCACGGTCCGGATGAACGCCGCCCCGAGCTTGCGCCGCAGGGTGCTCACGTAGACCTCGACTATGTTCGGGTCCCCGTCGTAGGCGAAGTCCCAGACGTGTTCGAGGATCTCGGCCTTCGAGACGACCTGTCCGGCCCGCAGCACGAGCTGCTCCAGGACCGAGAACTCCTTCGCCGTGAGGGCGACCTCGTCCGCGCCGCGGAAGACGCGCCGGGCCGCGGTGTCGACCGTCAGCTCGCCCAGGACCCGCACCGGCGGGTGGGCGGACCGCCCGCGCCGCAGCAGCGCCTTCACCCGGGCCACCAGCACCACGTACGCGAACGGCTTGGTCAGATAGTCGTCGGCGCCGGTGTCCAGCCCCTCCGCCTCGTCGTACTCGCCGTCCTTCGCGGTGAGCATGAGGATCGGCACGTCGTGTCCGGCGGCGCGCAGTGCGGCGCAGACGCGATAGCCGTTCATGCCGGGCAGCATGATGTCGAGGACGACGAGGTCGTAGGCGCCCTCGCTCGCCCGATGCAGTCCCTCGGCTCCGTCGTGGACGACGTCCACGGCGTACCCCTCGGCCCTCAGTCCCTTGGCGAGCGACAGGGCCAGCCGCTTCTCGTCCTCCACGATCAACAGGCGCATGCGCCCAGCGTCCCAAACCGAACCTGAAGAAGTCTTCAGGCGGCTTCAGGCTGCGTTCAGCGACCCTCGCCGACATTGGTTCCCGTCGGCAACGCAGCAACGCACCGGACGACTTGGGGCCGGTCTCGCACGGATCACCAGGCAGAGTCCGGCACATGAGGAGGAACCGATATGAAGCGCAACATCGTCATCGCCGCCGTGGCGGCCGCGGCCCTGATCGGGGGCGGCACGGCGACGGCCCTGGCCGTCACGGACGACAGCACGGCCGCGGTCGCCGGGTCGTCGTCCCGGACGGCGGACGACGACCGCGCGGACCACGTACGCCATGGCGACGACACCCGGGCGGACGACCGGACGCGGACGGGCGGCCGCACCGGGACGGACGACCGGACACGGACGGACGGTCCCACCCGGACGGACGATCACCCTCACCCGGACGACCGCACCCGAACGGGCCATCACACGGCCGGATCCGACGATCACGACGACGCCGCGCGGCTGCGGTCCGCCCGGGTGACGGCGGCCGAAGCCCTCACCACGGCGCTGCGCCACACGCCGGGCACCGCCGCCTCCGCCGGCCTGGACGACGACCGCGCCACCCCGACGTGGGAGATCGGGATCCTGGCCACCGGCGGCACCTGGTACGAGGTGCGCGTCGACGCGGGCACGGGCAAGGTCGTCTCCGCCCGCACGGAGCCGGCGCACCGGGGCGGCCACGACGGCTGACTCAAGGGGTCCCGCGCGGCGGCTCGGCAGGGCCCCGCGCGGGGCCCTGCCGGGAGGCCCCGCGTTCGGGGCACGGCGGTGATCGCCGTCCGTTCCCAGCACGCCCCGGAAACGACAGGGCCGCACGCCCGACCGGCCCGGAGACGGCGGGACGAGGAGCGCCCACCATCCCGCGGCGGGCCCCGTCAGGTCTCGGCCGGGCCCCGGGTCCCGGTCAGGCCCCGTCAGGTCTCGGTCAGGCCCTCCACCAGGGAGTCGGCGGCCCGGTAGGGGTCGAGTTCGCCCGCGACGATCCGTTCCGCCAGCGCGCTCAGACGGCGGTCGCCGTGCAGGTCGCCGATGCGCCGGCGCAGGGCCGTGACCGCGATCGTCTCGACCTCCTGGGAGGCCCGGGCGAGCCGGCGCTCGGCGAGGACGCCGTGCTCCTCCATCCAGGCGCGGTGCTTCTCCAGGGCCTCGACGACCTCGTCGATGCCCTCGCCGCGCGCCGCGACCGTCTTGACGATCGGCGGCCGCCAGTCCCCGGGCCCGCGGGACTCGCCGAGGCCGAGCATGTGGTTCAGCTCGCGCGCGGTCGCGTCGGCGCCGTCCCGGTCGGCCTTGTTGACCACGTACACGTCGCCGATCTCCAGGATTCCGGCCTTCGCCGCCTGGATGCCGTCGCCCATGCCGGGGGCGAGCAGGACGACCGAGGTGTCCGCCCGGGACGCGATCTCGACCTCCGACTGGCCCACCCCGACGGTCTCGACCAGGATCACGTCGCAGCCCGCCGCGTCCAGCACGCGGATCGCCTGGGGGGCCGCCCAGGCCAGGCCGCCGAGGTGACCGCGGGTCGCCATCGAGCGGATGTACACACCGGGGTCCGAGGCGTGCTCGGACATCCGGACCCGGTCGCCGAGCAGCGCGCCCCCGGAGAACGGGGACGAGGGGTCGACGGCCAGGACGCCGACCCGCCTGCCCTGCCGCCGGTAGGCGGTCACCAGCGCCGAGGTCGACGTCGACTTGCCGACGCCCGGCGACCCGGTGAGCCCGACCACGTACGCCCCGCCGGCCAGCGGAGCCAGCGCCGCCATCACCTCACGCAACTGCGGGGACGCCCCCTCCACCAGGGAGATCAGCCGGGCCACGGCCCGCGGCCGGCCTTCCCTGGCCTGGGCCACCAGCGAGGAGACGTCCTGCATCACAGCTCCGTTCAGAGTCGTACGAGACAACGCGGCGGCACAGCCGCGGCGAGGGACCTACGCCGTGGGTACCCGCACGATCAGCGCGTCACCCTGACCGCCGCCACCGCACAGCGCCGCCGCGCCCACGCCGCCACCACGCCGCTTCAGCTCCAGCGCCAGGTGCAGTACGAGACGGGCGCCGGACATGCCGATCGGGTGGCCCAGGGCGATCGCGCCACCGTTGACGTTCACCTTTTCCGTGGACACCCCGAGGTCCTTCATCGACTGCACGGCGACCGCCGCGAACGCCTCGTTGATCTCGATCAGGTCGAGGTCCGAGACGTCCAGGCCCTCCTTCTTCAGGGCGTGCAGGATCGCGTTCGACGGCTGCGACTGCAAAGAGTTGTCCGGTCCGGCCACGTTCCCGTGCGCGCCGATCTCGGCGATCCACTCCAGGCCCAGCTCCTGCGCCTTCGCCTTGCTCATCACGACGACGGCCGCGGCGCCGTCCGAGATCTGCGAGGAGGTGCCGGCCGTGATCGTGCCGTCCCTGGTGAACGCGGGACGCAGCCTGCCGAGCGACTCCGCCGTGGTCTCGGCGCGGATGCCCTCGTCCTTGCTGAAGACGACGGGCTCGCCCTTGCGCTGCGGAATCTCCACCGGCGTGATCTCCGCCTCGAAGACGCCGTTCTTCTGGGCGGCCGCCGCGCGCTGGTGCGAGAGGGCGGCGACCTCGTCCTGCTCCGGACGGGCGATGCCGAGCCGCGTGTTGTGCTTCTCCGTGGACTCGCCCATGGCGATGTTCTCGAAGGCGTCGGTCAGACCGTCGTGCGCCATGGCGTCGAGCATCTCGATGGCGCCGTACTTGAAGCCCTCACGGGACTTCGGGAGCAGGTGGGGGGCGTTCGTCATGGATTCCTGGCCGCCCGCGACCACGATGTCGAACTCACCGGCCCGGATCAGCTGGTCCGCGAGGGCGATCGCGTCCAGGCCCGACAGACACACCTTGTTGATCGTGAGCGCCGGGACGCTCATCGGGATGCCCGCCTTGACGGCCGCCTGCCGCGCCGGGATCTGTCCCGCCCCGGCCTGCAGCACCTGGCCCATGATCACGTACTGCACCTGGTCGCCGCCGATGCCCGCGCGGTCGAGGGCGGCTTTGATCGCGAATCCGCCGAGGTCGGCTCCGGAGAAGGACTTCAGCGAGCCGAGCAACCGTCCCATCGGGGTGCGGGCACCCGCGACGATCACGGAGGTCGTGCTGTTCGTTCCAGACATGAGGTGCGATCCCCTTCCAGCTTGCACAGCTGAGGAGTGAACGAGGGTTTACTTGAATGTACTGAGCGGTAGGCCACCCGTCATCCGGCTGTCAGTGTGATCGCGCGCACGTTGCGTAACCGCCGCGGGAGCGCTGCACTGGCACCATGCTGACGCGAATCGACCACATCGGGATCGCCTGCTTCGACCTCGACAAGACCGTCGAGTTCTACCGGGCCACGTACGGCTTCGAAGTCTTCCACTCCGAGGTCAACGACGAGCAGGGCGTGCGCGAGGCCATGCTCAAGATCAACGAGACGTCCGACGGCGGCGCCTCCTACCTCCAGCTCCTGGAGCCGACCCGCGAGGACTCGGCCGTCGGGAAGTGGCTGGCGAAGAACGGCGAGGGTGTCCATCACATCGCGTTCGGTACGGCGGACGTCGACGCCGACGCGGGCGACATCAGGGACAAAGGCGTACGCGTCCTCTACGACGAGCCGCGACGCGGCTCCATGGGGTCACGAATCACCTTCCTTCACCCCAAGGATTGCCACGGTGTGCTGACAGAACTGGTCACTTCGGCGGCTGTTGAGTCACCTGAGCACTGACCTCCGTATATCTGGGCCGGTAGGGTTGGGGGCGGCCGCTGCCATTTCGGGGCGGCCCGGGGCCTGTCCGGCGACGGGCTCCGAGGTCGTGCCGCCGTGACGACGGCGCGACCGAGGGCCGGGGTCCAGGTTTTCGGGGGACGAGCGTCGGGGCAGCAGCCCGTGCTCCGCTGTTGATCTGACACCATTCCCCGGGGGCACCGTCCGGCGGATGGACGGGGCTCGTTTGGAGAGACTTGCGACCAGGGGACGGATGGGACCGCGCAGTGCGGGGCTACGAACGCCAGGAGCGAGAGCCGGCGGCTGACGTCGACCACCTCTCTCGGTTCGAGGCCGAGATGGAGCGGCTGAAGACCGAGCGGGAGAAGGCCGTCCAGCACGCCGAGGACCTCGGCTATCAGGTCGAGGTGCTGCGCGCCAAGCTGCACGAGGCGCGCCGCAGTCTGGCGACCCGGCCTGCCTACGACAGCGGCGGCGACCTCGGCTACCAGGCCGAGCAGTTGCTCCGTAATGCCCAGATCCAGGCGGATCAGCTGCGCGCCGATGCCGAGCGCGAGATGAGCCAGGCCCGGGCGCAGACGCAGCGCATCCTCCAGGAGCACGCCGAGCAGGCCGCCCGCCTGCAGGCCGAGCTGCACGCCGAGGCGGTCGCGCGGCGTCAGCAGCTCGACCAGGAGCTGGCCGAGCGCCGCCAGACCGTCGAGTCGCACGTCAACGAGAACGTGGCCTGGGCCGAGCAGCTGCGCTCCCGCAGCGAGCAGCAGGCCCGCCGTCTCCTGGACGAGTCGCGGGTCGAGGCGGACCAGGCGCTGAGCACCGCCCGCGCGGAGGCCGAGCGGGTCGCGGCCGAGGCCCGCCAGCGGCTGACGAACGACGCCGAGTCGGCCCGTGCCGAGGCCGAGGCGCTGCTGCGCCGGGCCCGTACGGACGCCGAGCGGCTGCTGAACGCCGCGTCCACCCAGGCCCAGGAGGCCACCGAGCACGCCGAGCAGCTGCGCAGCTCCACGGCGAACGAGTCGGACAGCGCCCGCCGCCAGGCCACCGAGCTGAGCCGGGCCGCCGAGCAGCGGATGACGGCCGCCGAGACGGCCCTGCGCGAGGCACGGGCCGAGGCGGACAAGGTCGTCACCGAGGCGAAGGATGCCGCGGCCAAGGCCCTGGCCGGCGCCGAGTCGGCGAACGAACAGCGCACCCGCACGGCGAAGGAGCAGGTCGCCCGGCTGGTCAGCGAGGCCACCAAGGAGGCCGAGACCACCAGGTCCGAGGCCGAGCAGGTCGTCGCGGAGGCCCGTACCAAGGCCGAGAAGATCGTCGCGGAGGCCGAGGAGAACGCCCGCAGTCTCACCGCCGAGGAGACCGCCTCCCAGCTGTCCAAGGCGGCCCGTACCGCCGAGGACGTGCTCAACAAGGCGTCCGAGGACGCCAGGAAGACCACGAGGGCGGCGGCCGAGGAGGCCGAGCGGATCCGCACCGAGGCGGAGTCCGAGGCGGACCGGCTGCGCGGCGAGGCGCACGACATCGCCGAGCAGCTCAAGGGCACGGCGAAGGACGACACCAAGGAGTACCGCGCCAAGACGGTCGAGCTGCAGGAGGAGGCGCGCCGGCTGCGCGGCGAGGCCGAGCAGCTGCGTGCCGACGCGAACGCCGAGGGCGAACGCATCCGCGGCGAGGCCCGGCGCGAGGCCGTCCAGCAGATCGAGGAGGCGGCCAAGACCGCCGAGGAACTGCTCGCGAAGGCCAAGGCGGACGCGGACGAGCTCCGGGCGACCGCGACGACCGACAGTGAGCGCGTGCGCACCGAGGCCATCGAGCGCGCCACGGCGCTGCGCCGGCAGGCCGAGGAGACGCTGGAGCGCACACGCAAGGAGGCCGAGAACAACCGCGCCGAGGCCGTCGAGCTGGCCGAGACGATCAAGGCGGAGGCCGAGCGGGCCGCCGAGACGGTGCGCGAGGACTCCGAGCGCGCCATAGCGGCCCGCCGGACGGAGGCCGCCGAGGAGCTGACCCGGCTGCACACCGAGGCCGAGCAGCGGCTCGCCTCGGCCGAGCAGGCGCTGAGCGACGCGCGGGCGGAGGCCGAGCGGATCCGCCGTGAGGCCGCCGAGGAGACGGAGCGGCTGCGCGGCGAGGCCGCCGAGCGGATCCGTACGCTGCAGGCGCAGGCCGAGACGGAGGCGGACCGGCTGCGCAACGAGGCCGCCGCGGACGCCTCGGCGTCGCGGGCCGAGGGCGAGAACATCGCCGTACGGCTGCGTTCGGAGGCCGCGGCGGAGGCCGAGCGGCTGAAGTCGGAGGCCCAGGACAGCGCCGACCGGGTACGGGCCGAGGCCCAGGCCGCGGCCGAGCGGCTGGCGACGGAGGGCGCCGAGACGCTGGCCGCCGCCCAGGAGGAGGCCGTCCGGCGTCGCCGCGAGGCCGAGGAACTGCTCGGTTCGGCACGCCAGGAGGCCGACCAGGAGCGCGAGCGGGCCCGCGACCAGAGCGAGGAGCTCCTCGCCTCCGCGCGCAACCGCGTGGAGGAGGCCCAGGCCGAGGCCGTACGGCTGGTCGAGGAGGCCGACCGGCGCGCGACCGAGATGGTCTCGAACGCCGAGCAGACCGCACAGCAGGTGCGCGACTCCGTGGCCGGGCTGCACGAGCAGGCCCAGGAGGAGATCTCGGGCCTGCGCTCCGCCGCCGAGCACGCGGCGGACCGTACCCGCACCGAGGCGCAGGAGGAGGCGGACCGGGTCCGCGCCGACGCGTACGCCGAGCGGGAGCGCGCCTCCGAGGACGCCGGCCGTGTCCGGCGCGAGGCGGCCGAGGAGACGGACGCCGCCAAGTCCCTCGCGGAGCGCACGGTCTCGGAGGCGATCGCCGAGTCCGAGCGGTTGCGTTCGGAGGCCGCGGAGCACGCCCAGCGGGTGCGCACCGAGGTGTCGGACGCCATCGCGGGCGCCGACCAGGACGCCTCACGCACCCGCGCGGAGGCCCGGGAGGACGCGAACCGGATCCGTTCGGACGCGGCCACGCAGGCGGACACCCTCATCAACGAGGCACGCTCCGAGGCGGAGCGGCTGACGAACGAGACGAACGCGGAGGCCGAGCGGGTCCGCGCCGAATCCACCGCCAAGGCCGATCAGCTGGTCTCGGAGGCGACCGGGGAGGCGGAGCGGCTGCGCGCCGAGGCCGCCGACACGGTCGGTTCCGCGCAGCAGCACTCCGAGCGGATCCGCAGCGAGGCCGCACGGGTCAAGTCCGAGGCGGAGGCGGAGGCGGAGCGGCTCACCTCGGCCGCGCGCGAGGAGGCCGACCGGACGCTGGACGCTGCGCGCCAGGAGGCCAACAAGCGGCGCTCCGAGGCGGCCGAGCAGGTCGACACCCTCATCTCGGAGACGGCCTCGGAGGCCGACAAGCTGCTGGCGGAGGCTCAGCAGAGCGCGCAGAAGGCCACGGCGGACGCCGAGGGCCAGGCCGACACGATGGTGGGCGCGGCCCGCAACGAGGCCGAGCGGCTTGTCTCCGAAGCGACCGTGGAGGGCAACTCCCTTGTGGAGCGGTCCCGTACGGACGCGGACGAGCTGCTGGTCGGCGCGCGCCGGGACGCGACCGCCATAAGGGAGCGGGCGGAGGAGCTGCGCGACCGTGTCACCTCGGAGATCGAGGAGCTGCACGAGCGGGCCCGCCGCGAGTCGGCCGAGACGATGAAGAACGCCGGCGAGCGCTGCGACGCGCTCGTGAAGGCGGCCGAGGACCAGCTCGCCGAGGCCGAGGCGAAGGCGAAGGACCTGGTCGCGGAGGCCAACTCCGAGGCGAGCAAGGTGCGTATCGCGGCGGTCAAGAAGGCCGAGGGGCTCCTCAAGGAGGCCGAGCAGAAGAAGTCCTCGCTCGTCGCCGAGGCGACGGAGATCAAGGCCGAGGCCATCCGCGAGGCACGGCTCGCGGTCGAGGAGGGCAAGCACGAGCTGGAGGTGCTGGTCCGTCGCCGCGAGGACATCAACGCCGAGATCTCCCGTGTCCAGGACGTCCTGGAGGCGTTGGAATCCTTTGAGGCCCCGTCGGGCAACAAGGACGGTGGGGTCAAGGCGGGCGCCGCCGCCGGCGCGACCCGTTCGGGGGGCAAGTCGTCGGAGGGCTAGCCAGAAGCTCCCATTCCGCACCTTTCCGGACCTTTGGTGCGGACTCTGGCAAGCGCTCTGACAGCCAGCCACCCAAAAGGAGTGTCATTCTCCAGATCAAACACGTATCCGCTCGATGACACACCGCTTTGGCCCCTAGGATTCCCCCTATCACCTCACCGGTCTCATTCGACAGGAACCCCATGAGCGACACTTCCCCCTACGGCTTCGAGCTTGTGCGGCGTGGGTACGACCGCGCTCAGGTGGACGAACGCATTTCGAAGCTCGTCTCCGACCGTGACAGCGCTCTGGCCCGTATCACTGCTCTCGAGAAGCGCATCGAGGAGCTCCACCTCGAAACGCAGAACGCCCAGGCCCAGGTCACCGACGCCGAACCGTCGTACGCGGGTCTCGGCGCCCGGGTCGAGAAGATCCTCCGCCTCGCCGAGGAGGAGGCGAAGGATCTGCGTGACGAGGCCCGTCGCGCGTCCGAGCAGCACCGTGAGCTCGCCGAGTCGGCCGCGCAGCAGGTCCGCAACGATGCAGAATCGTTCGCGTCCGACCGCAAGTCCAAGGCGGAGGACGAGGGCGTCCGGATCGTCGAGAAGGCCAAGAGCGACGCCTCTCAGCTGCGCCAGGAGGCGCAGAAGGACGCCCAGTCCAAGCGCGAGGAGGCGGACGCCCTCTTCGAGGAGACCCGCGCCAAGGCCGCGCAGGCCGCCGCCGACTTCGAGACGAACCTCGCCAAGCGCCGCGAGCAGTCCGAGCGTGACCTGGCCTCGCGTCAGGCGAAGGCCGAGAAGCGCCTCGCGGAGATCGAGCACCGCGCGGAGCAGCTCCGCCTGGAGGCCGAGAAGCTGCGCACGGACGCCGAGCGCCGCGCCCGCCAGACGGTGGAGACGGCCCAGCGCCAGGCCGAGGACATCGTGGCCGACGCGAACGCCAAGGCCGACCGCATCCGCTCGGAGTCCGAGCGCGAGCTGGCGGCGCTGACGAACCGTCGCGACTCCATCAACGCCCAGCTCACGAACGTCCGTGAGATGCTCGCGACGCTCACGGGTGCCGCGGTGGCCGCCGCGAGCACGCCGGCCGAGGACGAGCCCATCTCGCGTGGGGTTCCGGCCCAGCAGTCCCGGTAACCGGTTCCTGTCCACGACCGCGGCCCGCACCCTCCTCGGGTGCGGGCCGCGGTCGTGGGCGCCGGCAGACGGTGCGACAAGCCCTGACGGCGCGGCCGTGAACCCCGGTGAACAAGCGGCAAAGACCCGCCCGCTCAAGTAGCGCGGCCCTGGGGGCCGCCCTACCGTGGCCGCATGATCGAGCTCGAGGGGCTGACCAAGCGGTACGGCGAGAAGGTGGCGGTCGATCAGCTGTCCTTCGCCGTCAGACCCGGCATCGTGACGGGGTTCCTCGGGCCCAACGGCGCCGGCAAGTCCACCACCATGCGGATGATGCTCGGGCTCGACCGGCCCACCGCGGGTGACGTACGGATCGACGGACAGCACTACGACCACCTCAAGGACCCGCTGAAGTACATCGGCGCCCTGCTGGACGCCAAGGCCATGCACGGTGGCCGCACCGCCTTCAACCACCTTCTCTGCCTCGCGCAGAGCAACGGCATCCCGAGGGCGCGGGTGGACGAGGTCCTCGACACGGTGGGACTCACCGCGGTCGCGCGGAAGAAGGCCAAGGGCTTCTCGCTGGGCATGGGCCAACGGCTCGGCATCGCGGGCGCGCTGCTCGGCGATCCCCGGATCCTGATGTTCGACGAGCCGGTCAACGGCCTCGACCCCGAGGGCATCCACTGGATCCGCAATCTGATGAAGTCGCTGGCCTCGCAGGGGCGGACCGTGTTCGTGTCCAGTCACCTCATGAGCGAGATGGCGCTGACCGCCGACCACCTCGTCGTCATCGGCCAGGGCCGGCTGCTGGCCGACACCTCCATGGCCGACTTCATCCAGAACAACTCCCGGTCGTACGTCCGCATCCGCACCCCGCAGCGCGAGCGGCTGCTCGATGTGCTGCACGAGGCCGGGATCACCGTCGTCGAGAGCGGCGGCGGCGCCCTGGAGGTGGACGGCGGCAAGTCCGAGCAGATCGGTGAGCTGGCCGCGCGTCACCAGCTCGTACTGCACGAGCTGAGTCCCCAGCAGGCCTCCCTGGAGGAGGCTTTCATGCAGCTGACCGCGGAGTCGGTGGAATACCACGCGCACTCCGACACCCCGCCCCGCGAGTGGGGCGGCGACTGGCGGAAGGAATCCTGAGCATGGCGGCCTCCCAGGTCCTCAGGTCCGAGTGGACCAAGATCCGGTCCGTTGCCTCCACGGTCTGGACACTCGGCCTCGCCGCCGTCGTCACGATCGCGCTCGGCATCCTGATCTCACTGCTGTCCAAGAACGAGTTCGACAAGATGAACGCGAAGGACCGGCTCTCCTTCGACCCGACGTACATCAGCTTCGCCGGAATGAGTCTCGGTCAGCTCGCGATGATCGTGTTCGGGGTGCTCGTGGTCGGCAACGAGTACAGCACCGGCATGATCCGCACCTCGCTCGCCGCGGTCCCGCAGCGCGCCACGTTCCTCTTCAGCAAGGTCGCGGTGGCGACGGGGCTCGCCTTCGTGGTCGGCATCATCACCAGCTTCGTCGCGTTCTTCCTCGGGCAGGCGACGCTCGGCACGCACCGGGCGTCGATCGGCGACCACGGGGTGCTGCGCGCGGTGATCGGCGGCGGCCTGTACATGACGCTCATCGCGGTGTTCTCGATGGGTGTGGCGACGATGCTGCGCAGTCCGATGCTCTCGCTGGGCATCCTGATGCCGTTCTTCTTCCTGATCTCCAACATCCTCGGCGCGGTCTCCGCGACCAAGAAGATCGGCCGCTATCTGCCCGACCAGGCCGGCAGCAAGATCATGCGGGTGGTGACCCCGGTCGGCGACGACACCCCGTACGGGCCCTGGGGAGGCCTCGCGATCATGGTGCTGTGGGTGGTCGCTGCACTCCTGGGCGGCTACGCGCTGCTCAAGAGGCGGGACGCCTAGGGCGTGTTGCGAAAGTTCCGTCGTCCGCCCGGAGGGCGGGCCTCGCGGCGTCCGGTGCGTGCTCTGGGGGTCCCCCCGGCCGGAGGCTGGGGGAGCGCCGGGCGGAAGCCCGCGTACTGGACGTACTCGGGTTTTCGCCCGGTGCGGCGAGAGTGCGTGCCAGGCGTCGCGAGGCAGGCGGGACTTTCGCAACACGCCCTGGAGGACGCGCGAGCCGGGGACGGACGGCCGAGAGGCGTGCACGCGTTCAGTGAAGTTCAGAGAAGTTCAGGGAAGGGGACGCGTGGCGTCGCCGTCGTCGGACGGCGGCGCCTGGATCAGCCCGTCGAAGTCCGTCCAGCCCTCCCAGCGCCACACGTCCCTGTGGAGGTCGGGCTGCAACGGCACGAAACGGCCGAGTTCGAAGTCACCGGCCTCCAGGTCGAACCAGCGCTCGTCGGCGACCTCGGTGCCCAGGCCCACGGTCCGCGCCGTCAGCCGCACCAGCAGCTTCACCCCGTACGAACCGGCGAGGTCCTTTCCCTGGATGTGCCGGAACGGCAGCTCGGCCACCGGTGCCTGGACCGGTATCCACACCGTGAACGGCGCCCCGCGCTCGACCGCGAGCCAGTACCGCTCGTCGGCCGGCTCCCCCTGGGCGTCCAGGACCTTCAGCCACTGCTTGTAGATGACCAGGCTGCCGTCGTGCGGGGAGCGCTCCAGGTAGCGCAGATGGACACGGGCGCGCAGATCCACGACGGACAGGTTGTCGAAGCGGTTGTAGAAGCGGACGGCGATGATCGCGTCCTCGCTGGTCGCGTGCTGCCGCGAGTAGCCCGGGAAGTCGGCGGTCCAGGCGTGCGAGATGCTGGCCCGCTGCCGCCAGACGAACGGCCGCAGCGCGAACATCTTGATCAGCACGATGCCCAGCAGCACCGCGGGCACCAGGGCGCCGGTGACGGAGGCGACCGTGGCGAGCAGCTGGTGCGCGGTGCTGTCCGGCTCGGGCGACAGACTGTCCGTGCCGACGCTGGCCCGCAGCACCGCGAGGCTGAGGTCGAGCAGCCGCTCCCCGTTCGAGAACCGCTCCGCCATCGACCGCGCGGAGTGCTCGGTCAGCGTCCAGGCCGTCGCGATGACGACGGAGAGCCCGGCCAGCGCGCCGAGTGTCATCAGCAGCAACGCATGCACGGTACGTCCGGCGATCCACCAGCGAACGGACGTACGGAAGCGCGGATGCGTCCGGCCCCGCCCCGCCGCTCCCCTGGCGTCGGCCCCTTGCCCAGTGCGCCTCAACTTGCATCCCCCGTAACCGACTTCGCTCCCACTCGTAGAATGGGACGGCATGATTCCCGGTGTCCGTTCCGGCCAACCCTGCCGCGGCGGGCGAGAGCGGGCCCCGCTCCGGGTACATCTCGCGTGAAAGGCTGTGCCCGTATCGCGCGACCACCCCCGAAGGGCGTCACCGTGACGACGAAGGACCGAAGCCTCCAGGCGCTGGGCCTGGACGACGTGCCCGCCAAGCAGCCGCTCACCTATCCGGGCCGGCCCACCCCCGAGCCCTCCCTGCTGACCGGCGGCGAGCTGCTCCAGCTCGACGTACGGCCGCTGCGGCTCGGCGAGTGGTACGTGGAGGAGCGCCAGGCGCAGCAGCGGCTGGACGAGGCGCTGGCCGACCTCGGCCAGGCCGGGACCGGCAACCGCCACCCGGTGATCGCGGTCGGTTCGAACGCCTCTCCCGGCCAGGTCGCCCACAAGCTCACCCGGCTCGGCATCCCGGCGACCGTGCCGATGGTGCCGGTGCGGGTGCACGGCATCGGGGTGGGGTGCTCGGGGCACATCAGTCCGGCGGGTTACGTGGCGGGCACGCCGTACGTCGACCGGGGCGCCGCGACCACGCTGGTCGTCACCTGGCTGGACCCGACGCAGCTGAAGGCGGTCGACGACACCGAGTTCCCGGACTACCGGCGGGCGATACTGCCCGGCGACGCGTTCGAGATGACGATGCCGTCCGGGGAGCGGCTCGGCGGCGCGTACATCTACTTCAGCGCGCACGGGGTGCTGGCGGACCCGGCCACCGGACGGCCGCGGCCGGGCGGCGGGGACCAGGCGGAGCTGCTCGCCGCGCTGCTCGCCGGCTCCGGCCGGCTGCGGGAGCTGCTCGGGCCCGATCCGGCGGCCTGGGTGCGGCGGGCCGGGGCCGACCGCGCACTGCGTGAGCGGGGCACGCTCATCTTCGGCGAGGAGGGCTGGGTACTGCCGCAGACGGACTTCCTGCCGTACGTCGACGACGCGGCCGAACTGCGGCTGTACGACGACCTGCCGCCCCTGGACGACTCACTGCCGTCGCGGGGCTGAGGACGCGCCGGGGCCGAGGTGCGCGCGGCCGGCTCCGGGGTCCCCTTTCCGGCCTGACCTGGGACGACGGGTACCTGACAAGGGCCGAAGCCGGGACGAGCCCTCCCCGTCGATCCCTCCCACGCCTCTCCCCCGCGTGACCTGCACGGTTTTACTTTCTCTTGAGCGGAACCGTCAGCGCCCCGATATCCTCCTAAGCCTTACGGGGGCGTGCGCCCCGACGTCCTGAACCTTTCGATGGGTGCGGAGCATGATCGAGGCAGTCGGCCTGACGAAGCGCTACGGCGCCAAGACGGCCGTGTACAACCTTTCCTTCCAGGTGCGGCCGGGCGCCGTCACCGGCTTCCTCGGGCCCAACGGCTCCGGCAAGTCGACGACGATGCGGATGATCCTCGGCCTCGACAACCCCTCCTCGGGCCAGGTGACGATCGGCGGGTTCCCGTACCGCAAGCTGCCGAACGCGCCCCGCCAGGTCGGCGCGCTCCTCGACGCCAAGGCCGTGCACGGCGGCCGGCACGCCCGCAACCACCTGCTCTGCCTCGCCCAGCTGTCGGGCATCCCGGCCCGCCGGGTGGACGAGGTGCTCGGTGTGGTCGGTCTGCAGGACGTGGCCAGGAAGCGCTCCAAGGGCTTCTCGCTCGGCATGGGCCAGCGGCTCGGCATCGCCGCCGCGCTGCTCGGCGACCCGCAGGTGCTGCTCTTCGACGAACCGGTCAACGGCCTCGACCCCGAGGGCATCCTCTGGGTCCGCAACCTCATGAAGGCGCTCGCGGCGGAGGGCCGTACGGTCTTCGTCTCCTCGCACCTGATGAGCGAGATGGCGCTGACCGCCGACCACCTGATCGTGATCGGCCGCGGACAGCTGCTCGCCGACCAGAACATCAAGGACTTCATCTCGCACAACTCGGCCGACTTCGCCCGGGTCCGCACCCCGGACACGGAGCCGCAGCAGCGCGAGAAGCTGACGGCCGCGCTGACCGAGGCGGGCGGCCAGGTACTGCCCGAGCAGGACGGCGGCCTCCGGGTCACCGGGCTGCCGCTGCCCCGCATCAGCGACCTCGCGCACGGCGCCGACGTACGCCTGTGGGAGCTGTCGCCGCACCAGGCCTCGCTGGAGGAGGCGTACATGCGGATGACGCAGGGCGCCGTCGACTACCGCTCGACGATCGACCAGCGGGCCGGATTCCAGCAGGAGCCGCCGCCCGGCGCGATGGCGCCGCCACAGATACCGGTGCCGGGGCAGGGCCAGCCGGGCTGGTACGCACCGCCGCCGCCCCAGCAGGGCGGGCAGCCGTTCGCGATGCCGCAGGGAGCCCCCCAGACGGGCCCGTACGGCGCTCCGGGCGCCCCTGCCGCCGGGCAGGGTCCCTACGGCGCTCCGCCCGCTCCCGGCGGCGCTGACGCCAACCCGTACGCCCAGCCCGCGCCGCAGGCCCCCGCGCAGCCGTCCGCCGCGCCCGCCGCCCCCGACCTCACCAAGCCCGAGGACGCCCGATGAGCACGCCCCAGCCGCCGATGCCGCAGCCGACCGCCGCTGCCCCCCACTGGCAGGGGGCGCCCGGCACGTCGTACACGTCGCCGATCCCGATCACCCGCACCCACCTCGGGCACGCGCTCACCTCCGAGTGGACGAAGATCAGGTCGGTGCGCTCCACGCTGTGGACGCTCGGCATCTTCCTGCTCCTCGTGATCGGCATCGGCTTCCTGGTCGCCGCGCAGACCACGAACGAGGACTTCGGCGACGTGCCGTACACGATCCCGGCGTTCTTCGGCCTGATGCTCGGGCAGATCTGTCTGATCACGCTGGGCGTGCTGGTCGTCTCGTCCGAGTACGGCACCGGCATGATCCGTACGACGTTCACGGCCTCTCCGCAGCGGCACCGGGTGCTCGCCGCGAAGCTGATCATCTTCTTCGCGGCGGCCTTCGTCGTCTCGGCCTTCGCGATCGGGCTGGTCGGCCTGATCACCGAGGGGATGCACAGCGAACCGTCCCCGCTGCCGTGGGGCGGCACCGTCGTGATGGGCGCGCTGTACGTGTCGCTGCTCGGCGTCCTGGCGCTCGCGGTGGGCTCGATGCTGCGTCACTCGGCGGGCGCGATCACCACGATGCTCGGCGTCGTGCTGGTGCCCGCGATCATGCCGGCGTTCCTGATGATGTCCGAGAGCATGCGGACGCTCGGCGAGAAGATGCAGGAGTACAACGCCCCGAACGCCCTCGCCCGGATCTTCCAGCTCGACAGGGAGAGCGGCCACGGCGGCGCGCAGCTCGGCCTGCTCGCGGGAGTGACGGCGGCCGCCATCGTCGGCGCCTTCGTCCTCCTGGACCGCCGGGACGTGTGACGCCCCGGGCCCCACACGAACCTGAAGTCGCCTAGAACCTGGGCGCGTTACGGGACCGCTGCACCCGCGTGGTGCGGCGGTCCTTCGCGTTCCAGCAGGCCTTGTGCCAGTGACGGCGCTCGTCGACGCCCGAGTGCTCCGGCCAGGCCACCACGTGCGGGAGACCGGAGGGGATCATCTGGTCGCAGCCCGGGCAGCGGTAGGTCTTGCCCTGCGCGCTGGCGCCCGCCACATGACGCACGCTCCACTCCTCGCCCTGCCAGTTCTCCGTGGACTGCCAGCCGCCGTACCGCCCGGAGCGGTCGTCCTCCGCGCTCCGGGCGGAGGGGTCGGAACCCTTGGAACGGTTGCGACGCGGGGACACAGGACACCTCACGGAGCTGTACAGGGGGCAGGGACCTCGTCCAGCCTACGCGGCACCCACAGGGGTAGGCGTACCTCACAACCCGCTCAGATCGCCCTCCCGTCGGAGCATTCTGCAGACAATCCGGAAATCCCTCCGACAGGCCGTGTCTTCGGCACGTGTCGGACGGTTATGCCGGTCGGGGGAGCTCCGCGTCGGAGCCGAGGAAGCAGGAAGCACCATGCACGTTGGAAGTTTTGTACTGGCGGCCCAGTTCCCCGGACAGGGCCAGGGAGAGGCCCTGCACCGGGCGGTGCGGACGGCCGAGGTCGCGGAGGCCGCCGGGCTCGACGCGGTGTGGCTGGCGGAGCACCACTTCGTGCCGTACGGGACGTGCCCGTCGGCCGTCACCCTCGCCGCCCTGCTGCTCGGCCGCACCAACCGCATCCGCGTCGGCACCGCCGTGAGCGTACTGCCCACCGTCCACCCGGTGGCACTCGGCGAGCAGGCCGCGCTGCTCCACGTGACCTCCGGCGGCCGCTTCTCGCTGGGCGTGGGGCGCGGCGGCCCCTGGGTCGACCTGGAGGTCTTCGGCTCGGGCCTGGAGGCGTACGAGAAGGGGTTCCCCGAATCACTCGACCTGCTGATGCGCTGGCTGCGCGAACCGTCCGTGGAGGCCCACGGCGAGCGGTTCGCCTTCCGCGAGGTCCCCGTCGTCCCCCGGCCCTCGGAGACACTGAGCGGCTCCCCCGGTCCCGAGGTCGTGGTCGCCTGCACCTCACCGGCGAGTGTGCGGCTGGCCGCCGAGCGCGGACTGCCGATGCTCCTCGGCATGCACGTGGGTGACGAGGAGAAGGCCGAAATGGTGACCCTGTGGCGGCAGTACGCGCGTGTGGCGGGCCGCCCCGCGGACGAGATCCGCGCCGCGGCCCATGTGTCCGCCGGCGTCTGCCAGATCGCGGACCGCCGTACCGACGCGGTGGAGGCGCTCCTCAAGGCGATGCCGGGCTGGTTGAAGCAGGGGCTGGACGCGCATGTCACGGTCGACGGCCGCGCGCGCTCGATGCGGGACCCGCACGCGTACACCGAACTGCTCTGCGGGCTGCACCCGGTGGGCACCCCCCGGCTGTGCGCGGACCGGCTCGCGGCGACCTCGGAGCGGACCGGCATCTCCCGCTTCGCCCTGCTCGTCGAGGGCTCGGGCGATCTGGCGGCGACGGAGGAGAACGTGCGCAGGCTCGGCGCCGAGGTGCTCCCCCACCTCGGCTGAGCCCCGCACGCGGGAAGCTTGCCGCCCCGGTACAGAGCACCTCCCGCGTACGGAGCGGCAAGCAGTGCGGCATCAAGGCGTCAGCAGTCGCGGAACTCCGGCGACTGGTTCAGCAACTGACTGCGCACCGAGGTGAAGCGTGCCAGTGTGTCGTCCACTGAGGCGTCCAGTGGGAACACCGCCACCCGGTGGCAGTTCTGGAAAGCCAGCCGCACACCGAAGTGCCGCTGCAGCGCGCCGCGTATCGCGTCACTCGCGAGCGCACGCAGCAGCTGGCCACGTGCCTGCTCGTCCGGCGGAGGCGTCTGGTTGTCGGCGAAGTTGCCGCCGTCCACCTTCAGCTGAGCCACCAGGGAGCTGATCATCTCCCATGCGTAGGGCAGGGAGGTCCGGACGCAGTCGACGAATTCAGCTTCGTCGACCTCGCCTCGCTCGGCCTTTTCGAGTAGGGCCGGTGAGACGTCGAGCGACATGGGTTCTCCTCTCGCACCCCCAGAGCGCGGGGGTTGCCGGACAGATGAGGGAACTCGCGATCTCCAACACGCTGAGTACACGCATCGCGACCTCCCGTTTATACGGTAAGCAACGGACCGTGACGGCACCAGGAGAATGCGCACATAGTGAACTCCCACTAGGCACACAATCAGCCACCACCGAACAGGCGTCTTCCAGGGCGAATCGCGTCGACCTGTGCCCGTCGAGTAGCGTTGCCGACCATGCGTCTCGTCATTGCCCGCTGCTCCGTTGACTACGCGGGCCGGCTCACCGCCCATCTCCCGTCGGCCCCCCGCCTCATCCTGGTGAAGGCGGACGGCAGCGTCTCGATCCACGCGGACGACCGCGCCTACAAGCCCCTCAACTGGATGTCGCCGCCGTGCACCCTGAAGGAGGGCGCGGGCGAGGAGGAGGGCGTCTGGACCGTCATCAACAAGGCGGGCGAGAAACTCATCATCACGATGGAGGAGATCCTGCACGACTCCTCGCACGAACTCGGCGTGGATCCCGGCCTGATCAAGGACGGCGTGGAAGCGCACCTCCAGGAGCTCCTCGCGGACCGCATCGACACGCTCGGCGAGGGCTACACGCTCATCCGCCGCGAGTACATGACGGCCATCGGACCCGTCGACATCCTGTGCCGCGACGCCGAGGGCGGGACCGTCGCCATCGAGATCAAGCGGCGCGGCGAGATCGACGGCGTGGAGCAGCTCACCCGCTACCTCGAACTCCTCAACCGCGACCCGCACCTCGCGCCGGTCCGCGGCATCTTCGCCGCCCAGGAGATCAAGCCGCAGGCCCGCGTCCTCGCCACGGACCGCGGCATCGGCTGCACGGTCCTGGACTACAACGCGCTGCGCGGCATCGAGGACGACAAACTGCGCCTGTTCTGACGCACACCGCCGCGACGCGCACGAGCGCACAGCGGAGAGGGCCGGGTCCGCGAACGGACCCGGCCCTCTCCGCTGTGCCCGGTCTCAGATCACCGCGCCACTCGGGGCTCCGGCGCCGCCGCTCTCCGGAACACCCGCGGAACCGCTCTCCGGAGCGCCGACGGTGGCGCTGCTCGCGGGTGCGCCGGGGCCGCCCGCGGTGTCGGTGGTGGACGGCTCCGTCGACGGACTGGAGGTGTCGGAGGGCGGCGGCGATGAGGGAGCCGTCGACGACTTCGACGGAGAAGGACTCGTCGACGGCCTCGACGGGGACGACGACGGCTTGGTGGTCGGCGGCTTCGAGGTCGGCTTGGACGGCGACTTCGACGGCCCGCTGCCCGACCCGTGCGTTCCGCTCGGATCGTCCGACGGCTTCCCGTCGGCCGGCGGCGTCGGGTCGTCCGAGGTCCCGTACGTGCCGTCGGGGCCGGGATCGGTCGGCGTGCTCACCACGCCCGAGCCGCTCCCGTCGTCGTCCCCGCCCTTCTTCGGCTTGTCCGCGCCGAGACTGTCGTCGTCGGAGCCCTGACTCGCCGACGGATTGACGCCGACCCTCTCGGACGGGGTGTCGCTGTTGTTGTTCGAGGTCGCGCCGAGCGTCACCACCGTGCCCAGCACGGCCACCAGGAGCGCACCCGCGCCCGCCGCGACCAGATTGCGCCGGGTACCGCTGACCAGACGCCCGGCGACCCCGACGTGCTTGTCCGGACCCGGCTGCGCCCGATGGGTGATCAGCGTCGAGGGCTCGCCGTACGAATCGGACAGCGTCACCGCGGGGAACGCGGCCGGTACGCCACCGGGCGGCGAGGCGGACTCCTCGTGCCGCGCGTCGGACACCTCCTCGCCCGCCGTCGCGAGGGCGCCGGGCAGGACCTCCCCGGAGCGGTCGGCGACCAGTGCGAGGGCGCGGCGGCCCGCCACGGTGCCCCGTTTGTCGGCGAGGGCGCCACGCAGCCCGATGGAGGCCTCGAGCTCGGCGCGGGCCCGGTCCAGCTGTCCGCCGCAGAGCGCGAGAATGCCCAACTCATGGTGGAAGTAGGCCTGTTCGCCAACCTCTCCGGCGAGCTGGGAGGCCTCGGCGCCGGCCCGCAGGGCCCGCTCCCAGGCGCTCCAGTGCAGCCCGGCGGCGAACGCGGGCGCGGCCGTGCGGGCCAGCAGCACGGCGGGGTTCTCGTCCTGCTCGTCGGCCGGGGCCGTGCTGAGCGGGACCAGCACCCCGAGCGCGGCGAGCACCGCGTCGGCCTCGGCGCAGACCCGTTCCGGGGTGACCGAGGGGTGTCCGGCCCACCAGGTGTAGTGCTGGGCCGCGGCGCCGGCCTGCTCCTCGATGTCGTCGGCGTATCCGGCGGTCTCCAGCTGGGCCTGCACACCGGCCGCCAGCCGGTAGCGGGAGCCGACCGGGGAGACCAGCGAGCAGCTCGCCAGTTCGGCGAGTGCGGCATCGGCGTGGGTGTCGCCCATGAGGGCGGGCAGATGCGCCTGGTGCGGCACCTCGCCCCCCAGAGCGACGGCGAACCGCAGGGTGGCGCGGGCCGACTCGCTGAGCCGGGACGCGAGCAGCGAGGCGGGTGCGGCGCCCTCGGCGAGCGAGGGCAGCGGTATCGCGGTGCCCTCGTCCTCGTCCACGGGCGCGTCCACCGGGGCGTCCTCGAGGTAGCCGTACGCGTCGAAGGCGCTCGGGTCGACGCTCAGCTGGTCGCGCTGCCGCAGCAGGGCGCCGGCCTGCATGAAGCGCAGCGGAAGTCCCTC
Source organism: Streptomyces sp. RPA4-2 (assembly GCF_012273515.2). Classification (NCBI taxonomy): domain Bacteria; kingdom Bacillati; phylum Actinomycetota; class Actinomycetes; order Kitasatosporales; family Streptomycetaceae; genus Streptomyces; species Streptomyces sp. RPA4-2. Next base: position 6,179,179 of record NZ_CP050975.2, on the reverse strand, counting down.
GGACTCGAACCAGAGGTCGCCCGCCCAGTTCGACTCCTCCTCGGTCAGCGCGCGTCCGACGGCCCGCTCCAGCAGTTCGAGGCCGCCGGCCCGCGCGAGGCCGCCGAGGTGCACCTCCTCGAGGAGGGAGCCGGCGGACGGCGCGGGGACGTCGGGGGTCGCGGCGACGAGGAAGGCGCACTCGGGTGTGGCCTCGAGCAGCTCGTCCAGCGCCGCGCCGCCGATCTCCGCGTCGTCGAGGACGACGACCGCGCCGATCGCGTGGACGAGGTCGCTCAGCTCGTCCCGTTCCGGCCGGTGCAGGGGCGCGCGGTACACGGCGGCGAAGAGGTCGTGCAGGAGGTCGTTCGCGCCGCGCCGGTAGCCGGAGAGACGGACGACGCCGTCGGGCGCGAGGTCCGCGCAGTCCTCGGCGACGGCCTCGAGCAGGCTGGTGCGGCCGGAGCCGGCCGGGCCGGTGAGGCGTACGGAGCGCCCGCGCGCCAGCAGGCGGACCAGCTTCTCGCGCTCCTCCTGGCGCTCCAGGAGCGGCAGTCGGGGCTGGGCCGGTCCCGCCGGTACGGGCGGCTGGGAGGCGCGGTTCAGTTCGGCGCGCTCCACGGCGGTGAACTTCACGGGCCGCTGCGGACGCTCGTCCGGCGGGCAGGTCTTTATCTCGCTGCCGTCGACGGGATTGACGGTGAGCAGGAAGTCGCCGGAGACCAGCTGGACGGTACGGGCCAGTGCGGGCGTGTACTGCCCCAGGTCCGCGGTGAGCGGATCGCGTGGCGGGCGCGGGCGAGGCGCCTGGCCGTCGTCGTCATGGACGTACTCTTCGGATCCCCGGTTGGTCGGGTCCATGTTCCAAGCCCCCCAAAAGCGTCGTGTGCCGAGCCCCTCCCGGCCTGGCTGCACACCGCGCTGTCGCTTCTGGTCCGGTGCCCGCTCTCAGGGTTTCGGGCGGCGGGCAGCCGAACCCTAAACCTTCGCACAGTATCCAGGAACAGCCGGGGTACCGCGCCGCCCGAGACGTCACAGCTTCATGAGGATTGCGCGCGTCGTACGTTTCGTACGCCGCTCAGGTGGTACGTCGCTCAGGCCGCGTACGCCGGGGCGCGCCCGGCCGGCTCCGTGGGAAGGGCCGCGAGCGGGTCACACACGGGGCAGCGACTCGACCCCGATGCCGCCCTCGATCGCGAGGATCCGGTGCAGCCGGGTGGCCACCAGCAGACGCTGCATCTGCGGGGGCACGCCGCGCAGCACGAGCCGTCGGCCGCACCGCCCGGCCCGTCGGTGGGCGCCCATGATGACACCGAGCCCGGTGGCGTCCCAGGAGTCCAGCTCGGACAGGTCGAGCACCAGGTCGCCGGCTCCGTCGTCGACGGCCGAGTGCAGGACCGTACGGGCGTCCGCCGCGCTGCGTACGTCGAGGCGGCCCCCGACGACCACCTCGGCGTGGTCGCCCCTGATGTACATATGCGCTCCCCGGGAGTGCGTCTCGTACGCTGCGTCAGCCTGCGTCTTCCGTGTGCACCGTCTGACTGCCCTGAGGGCTCAGAGGTTGCCGTCTGTAAGCGAACCGATACCGAATTCACCTCATGGGGTGATGCTCCAGAGGCGCACGCGATGTCAGTGCTTGTAGAAGCCCTGCCCGCTCTTGCGCCCGATGTCACCGGCGTCAACCATCCGGCGCATCAGCTCCGGCGGGGCGAACTTCTCGTCCTGGGTCTCGGTGTAGATGTTGCCGGTGGCGTGCAGCAGGATGTCGACGCCGGTCAGGTCGGCCGTGGCGAGCGGTCCCATGGCGTGTCCGAAGCCCAGCTTGCAGGCGAGGTCGATGTCCTCGGCGCTCGCCACGCCGGACTCGTACAGCTTGGTCGCCTCGACGACGAGAGCCGAGATGAGACGGGTCGTCACGAAGCCGGCCACGTCACGGTTGACGACGATGCAGGTCTTGCCGACGGACTCGGCGAACTCCTTCGCGGTGGCGAGGGTCTCGTCGCTCGTCTTGTATCCGCGCACCAGTTCGCACAGCTGCATCATCGGCACCGGCGAGAAGAAGTGGACACCGACGACCCGCTCCGGGTGCTCGGTGGCCGCCGCGATCTTGGTGATCGGGATCGCGGAGGTGTTGGAGGCGAGTACGGCGTCGGGACGGACGATCCTGTCCAGGGTCCGGAAGATCTCGTGCTTGACCTCGAGCTTCTCGAACACCGCCTCGACCACGACGTCCGCGTCTGCGGCGGCGTCGAGGTCGGTGGTCGCGGTGATCCGGCCGAGCGCGGCGTCGGCGTCGTGCGCCTCCAGCCTGCCCTTGCTCACGAACCTGTCGTAGGAGGCCTTGATACCGTCCGTGCCACGCTTCAGCGCCTCGTCGGTGACGTCGCGCAGGACGACGTCCCAGCCCGCCTGCGCGGACACCTGGGCGATGCCGGACCCCATCAGGCCGGCTCCGATGACGGCGAGCTTCCGTGCCACTGTGCGACTCCCCTGACGCGCTGTATATGTCTGCCTCTCGGGCGGACACTAGCGCTCGTGAGGGCCCCTGTGACCGGTAAGTAATGCGCGTCACGTCTCATCTGACGGACATCACACCGGATGGCTCACCCCGCGTCGCGTACCCCGTAGTTGAGCGCCTTCTCGCCCAACAGGTCCTGCGTCCGGCCGGGGAGGACGACCGCCTCGCGTGACACTTCGTCCGGATTGCGGCCGGGCCCCGCATGCCGCTGCGCCGTCCGGTGGACACGGGGGAGACCGGTGCGCGGGCGTCCGCGCACCGGTCACGGGCCGTACGGCGCCGCGGTCGCCGCCGTCCCCGCGGCGCCCGCCGTGACGGTGGGCACACGTGCGCACCGGAAGGCCGGGGCGTAACTACGCTGACCCCATGGTCAATCTGACGCGCATCTACACCAGGACCGGCGACCAGGGCAGCACCGCCCTCGGGGACATGAGCCGGGTCTCCAAGACCGATCTGCGGATCTCGGCGTACGCGGACGCCAACGAGGCGAACGCGGTGCTCGGTACGGCGATCACGCTCGGCGGGCTCGACGAGGACGTCGTCACCGTCCTCACCCGTGTGCAGAACGACCTGTTCGACGTGGGGGCCGACCTGTCGACCCCCGTGGCCGAGAACCCCGCGTACCCGCCCCTGCGCGTCGAGCAGTTCTACATCGACCGGCTGGAGGCGGACTGCGACCGCTTCAACGACGAACTGGAGAAGCTGCGCTCCTTCATCCTGCCCGGCGGCACACCCGGCGCGGCGCTGCTGCACCAGGCGTGCACGGTGGTGCGGCGGGCCGAGCGCTCGACGTGGGCCGCTCTCGAGGTGCACGGCGAGCTCATGAACCCGCTGACCGCCACCTATCTCAACCGCCTCTCGGACCTGCTCTTCATCCTGGCGCGGACGGCGAACAAGGCGACCGGCGACGTCCTGTGGGTGCCCGGCGGGGAGCGCTGACCCGCAGCGGCCCGGGAGCGTCCGGGCCCGGCGGCTGATCGCCGGGCCCAAGCCGCCGTTCTTGCTGGGGAGTTGAGGCCTCGGCACAGTGCTGCGTTCACTGGTCCAGACCTATTGACCTATGGTCCAGACCTTTCTATTCTCACCGCACTGCGCTCAGTCATGCCCACGACACCCCCGAGGAGAGGCATCATGCGCTTCCGGCACAGAGCCCGACAGAAAACCGTGGCAGGTCTCACCACCCTGCTCCTCCCCCTCGCCGCCCTCGTCGGCCTCGCGAGCCCCGCCCATGCGGCCACCTCGGCCACCGCCACCTACACCAAGACCCAGGACTGGGGTACGGGCTTCGGCGGACAGTGGACCGTCAAGAACACCGGCACCACCGCCATCAGCTCCTGGACGATCAACTGGGACTTCCCCTCCGGGACGTCCGTCACCTCGGCCTGGGACGCGGACGTCACCAGCTCCGGCACCCACTGGACCGCCAAGAACAAGTCCTACAACGGCACCCTCGCCGCAGGCGCCTCCGTCTCCTTCGGCTTCAACGGCGCCGGCTCCGGCTCCCCCTCCAACTGCACGCTGAACGGCGGCAGTTGTGACGGCGGAACCTCCGTCCCCGGTGACAACCCGCCCTCCGCGCCCGGCACTCCCACCGCCTCCTCCCTCACCGACACCTCGGTGAAGCTCTCCTGGAGTGCGGCCACCGACGACAAGGGCATCAAGAACTACGACGTCCTGCGCGGCGGCGCCAAGGTCGCCACCGTGACCGGTACGACCTACACGGACACCGGCCTGACCGCCGGCACCGACTACTCGTACACCGTCCAGGCCCGTGACACCGCCGACCAGACCGGTCCGGTGGGCGGCGCCGTCTCGGTGCACACCACCGGCGGCACCACCACCCCGCCGCCCACCGGCAACGCCGTCAAGCTCGGCTACTTCACCGAGTGGGGCATCTACGGCCGCAACTACAACGTCAAGAACCTGGTGACGTCGGGCTCGGCCGCCAAGATCACGCACATCAACTACGCCTTCGGCAACGTCACCAACGGCCAGTGCGCGATCGGCGACTCCTACGCCGACTACGACAAGGCCTTCACCGCCGACCAGTCGGTCAGCGGCGTCGCCGACACCTGGGACCAGCCACTGCGCGGCAACTTCAACCAGCTGCGCGAGCTGAAGGCCAAGTACCCGAACATCAAGATCCTCTGGTCCTTCGGCGGCTGGACGTGGTCCGGCGGCTTCGCCCAGGCCGCCGCCAACCCGGCCGCCTTCGCGCAGTCCTGCTACAACCTCGTCGAGGACCCGCGCTGGGCCGACGTCTTCGACGGCATCGACATCGACTGGGAGTACCCGAACGCCTGCGGTCTGTCCTGTGACACCAGCGGCGCCGCGGCCTACAAGAACCTGATGCAGGCCCTGCGCGCCAAGTTCGGCACGGGCAACCTGGTCACCGCGGCCACCACGGCCGACGGCACCTCCGGCGGCAAGATCGACGCCGCCGACTACGCGGGCGCCTCGCAGTACGTCAACTGGTACAACGTGATGACGTACGACTTCTTCGGCGCGTTCGCCGCACAGGGCCCGACCGCCCCGCACTCCCCGCTCACCTCGTACACCGGCATCCCGACGCCCGGTTTCACCACCGCCGACGCGATCGCCAAGTTCAAGTCGAAGGGCGTGCCCGCGAGCAAGCTGCTGATCGGCATCGGCTTCTACGGCCGCGGCTGGACGGGCGTCACCCAGGACGCACCGGGCGGCACGGCAACCGGACCCGCGCCGGGCACGTACGAGCAGGGCATCGAGGACTACAAGGTCCTCAAGACGTCCTGCCCGGCCACCGGCACGGTCGCCGGAACCGCGTACGCGCACTGCGGCAGCAACTGGTGGAGCTACGACACCCCCGCCACCATCGGCACGAAGATGGCGTGGGCCAGGACCCAGGGTCTGGGCGGCGCGTTCTTCTGGGACTTCAGCGGCGACACCAGCAACGGTGAACTGGTCAGCGCCGTCAACACCGGCCTGAGCTGACCCCGCACCACCCCGCACAGCCGCCGCGGGCGGACCTCCGGGTCCGTCCGCGGCGGTCTTCCCGGTTCACGGGCACCGACGGGCGAGGGTCAGGCGACGTTCACACGCTGTCCGGGCGGGGCCGCCTCCAGCCACGCGAGGAACCCGGTCAGCGCGTCCTCGCTCATCGCCAGTTCCAGCCGCGTGCCCCGGTGGACACAGGCCAGGATGATCGCGTCGGAGAGCAGCGCGAGCTCCTCCTCACCGTCCGGGGCACGCCGGCCGGCCACCTCGATCGCCGAGCGCTCCAGCACACGGCGCGGGCGGGGGGAGTACGAGAAGACCCGGTACCACTCGATGCGGTCACCGTTGTAGCGGGCGACGCCGTAGCCCCAGCCCTTGCCACTGGTGTCGCTCTTCTCGGGCACGTCCCAGCGCAGGCTGCAGTCGAACGTGCCGCCGGAACGCTGGATGAGCCGGCGGCGGAGGCCGAAGACGAACAGCCCCACCACCACGAGAGCCACTACCAATCCGCACACAGTCAGAGCGAGGACCATCGACACCGACCTCCTCGTCTCCTAGGTAACGGAAAAGAAAAAACCTCCGCATTCGCCTCAGCCGCGGCCGGGGCCGGAATCATCCGGTCCCAGCCGCGGCTGAGGCAAAGCATCACTCGGCACTCCCCCAGTACCCTAAGGGTCTGGGAGGTGCCCCCGGATCAGCGCGCCGACACCGCCCGGAGTCGGACATCCGCCCGACGCTCGGCGGAGGCATCGCCCTCCGCCTTGGCGCGCTCGAGCTCCCGCTCCACGCGCTGGACGTCGATCTCGTCCGACAGCTCGGCGATCTCGGCCAGCAGCGACAGCTTGTTGTCCGCGAACGAGATGAAACCGCCGTGCACCGCGGCGACGACCGTTCCACCATCACTCGTACGGATGGTCACCGGGCCCGACTCCAGCACACCGAGAAGCGGCTGGTGACCGGGCATGACGCCGATGTCGCCGGACGTGGTACGCGCGACGACCAGGGTGGCCTCGCCGGACCAGACACTGCGGTCCGCGGCGACGAGCTCGACATGCAGCTCAGCAGCCAAGGTGGGCTCCTCGGGTCACCACCCGGCCGTTGCCGCCGGGTGTTGGGTCAAAGTCTAATGGGCGTGAGGAGAGGGACGGGACGCACCCCGCGAGGTGCGGCCCCGCCCCCCTCACTCATGAACACGAGGTTCAGGAGACGCCGAGCTCCTTGGCGTTGGCCTTGAGGTCCTCAATGCCACCGCACAGGAAGAACGCCTGCTCCGGGAAGTGGTCGTACTCACCGTCGATGATCGCGTTGAAGGCCACGATCGACTCGTCCAGCGGGACGTCCGACCCGTCGACGCCGGTGAACTGCTTGGCGACGTGGGTGTTCTGGGACAGGAAGCGCTCCACGCGACGGGCACGGTGGACGGTGAGCTTGTCCTCCTCGCCCAGCTCGTCGATACCGAGGATCGCGATGATGTCCTGAAGGTCCTTGTACTTCTGGAGGACCGACTTGACGCGCATCGCGGTCGCGTAGTGGTCCGCGGCGATGTACCGCGGGTCCAGGATGCGGGACGTGGAGTCCAGCGGGTCCACGGCCGGGTAGATGCCCTTCTCGGAGATCGGACGGGAGAGCACCGTCGTCGCGTCGAGGTGGGCGAACGTGGTGGCCGGGGCCGGGTCGGTCAGGTCGTCCGCGGGGACGTAGATCGCCTGCATCGAGGTGATCGAGTGACCACGGGTCGAGGTGATGCGCTCCTGGAGGAGACCCATCTCGTCGGCCAGGTTCGGCTGGTAGCCCACCGCGGAGGGCATACGGCCGAGCAGGGTCGAGACCTCGGAACCGGCCTGCGTGAAGCGGAAGATGTTGTCGATGAAGAACAGCACGTCCTGCTTCTGCACATCGCGGAAGTACTCCGCCATGGTCAGACCCGCGAGGGCCACGCGCAGACGGGTGCCCGGGGGCTCGTCCATCTGGCCGAAGACAAGGGCGGTCTTGTCGATGACGCCCGAGTCCGACATCTCCTCGATGAGGTCGTTGCCCTCACGGGTGCGCTCACCGACACCGGCGAACACGGAGACACCGTCGTGGTTGTTGGCGACGCGGTAGATCATCTCCTGGATGAGCACCGTCTTGCCGACACCGGCACCACCGAACAGACCGATCTTTCCACCCTTGACGTACGGGGTGAGAAGGTCGATGACCTTGACGCCGGTCTCGAACATCTCGGTCTTCGACTCGAGTTCGTCGAAGCGCGGGGCCTTGCGGTGGATGGACCAGCGCTCGCCCGTGTACTTCTCGTCGCTGTTCAGCACCTCACCGAGGGTGTTGAACACCTTGCCCTTGGTGAAGTCGCCGACCGGGACCGTGATGCCGGTACCGCTGTCGGTGACCGCGGCCTGGCGGACCAGACCGTCGGTGGGCTGCATGGAGATCGTGCGGACCAGGCCGTCACCCAGGTGCTGGGCGACCTCCAGGGTCAGCGTCTTCTTCTCGCCGGCGTTGGCCGGGTCGGCCACCTCGACGTGAAGGGCGTTGTAGATGTCCGGCATCGCGTCGACGGGGAACTCCACGTCGACGACCGGGCCGATGACCCGGGCGACGCGGCCCGTGGCAACGGCCGTCTCAGAAGTCGTCGTCATTACTTGTCACTCCCCGCGGTCGCGTCGGCAAGGGCTGCGGAGCCACCGACGATCTCGCTGATTTCCTGGGTGATTTCGGCCTGGCGGGCCGCATTGGCAAGGCGGGAGAGCGTGGTGATCAGGTCTCCCGCGTTGTCGGTCGCCGACTTCATCGCGCGGCGCGTGGCGGCGTGCTTGGAGGCAGCCGACTGGAGCAGCGCGTTGTAGATACGGCTCTCGACGTAGCGCGGCAGCAGGGCGTCGAGGACGTCCTCCGCCGATGGCTCGAACTCGTACAGCGGAAGGATCTCGCCCGTGCTGGACGTCTCCTCCGCAACCTCTTCGAGGCGCAGCGGAAGCAGTCGGCTGTCGATCGCCGTCTGCGTCATCATCGAGACGAACTCGGTGTAGACGATGTGGAGTTCATCCACGCCGCCGTCCGCCGTCTCCTTCTCGATGGCCTCGATGAGCGGACCCGCGACCTTCTTCGCGTCCGCGTAGGTGGGCTCGTCGGTGAAGCCCGACCACGACTCCACGACCGTGCGCTCGCGGAAGTGGTAGTGGGCCAGACCGCGGCGGCCGACGATGTACGTGTCGACCTCCTTGCCCTCGGCCGCGAGACGGGCGGTCAGCATCTCCGCCGCCTTGATGGCGTTGGAGTTGAAGGCGCCGGCCAGTCCGCGGTCGCTCGTGAGGAGCAGCACCGCGGAACGGGTCGCCGTCTCCGCCTCCGTGGTCAGCGGGTGCTTGGTGTTCGAACCGGTACCGACCGCCGTGACCGCGCGGGTGAGCTCGGTCGCGTACGGCGCGGAGGCCGCCACCTTGCGCTGCGCCTTGACGACGCGCGAGGCGGCGATCATCTCCATCGCCTTGGTGATCTTCTTGGTCGCGGTGACGGATCGGATGCGACGCTTGTAGACCCGGAGCTGGGCTCCCATGAGTCAGGTCCCTTCCTTACGTCACTTGGCGGCGGCCGGAGCGTCCTCGCCGAGAAGCTTCCCGTCCGAGGTCTCGAACTGCTTCTTGAAGTCCGCAATGGCGTCGGCGACGGCGGTGAGGGTATCGTCCGACATCTTGCCGCCCTCCTTGATGGAGGTCATGAGGCCCTGCTCCTTGCGGTGCAGGAACTCCAGGAGCTCCTTCTCGAAGCGGCGGACGTCGGAGACCGGTACGTCGTCCATCTTGCCGGTGGTACCGGCCCAGACGGAGACGACCTGGTCCTCGGTCGGCATCGGCTGGTACTGAGACTGCTTGAGCAGCTCGACCAGTCGCTGACCGCGCTCCAGCTGCGACTTCGACGCGGCGTCCAGGTCGGAACCGAAGGCGGCGAACGCCTCCAGCTCACGGTACTGGGCGAGGTCGAGACGGAGCCGGCCGGAGACCTGCTTCATCGCCTTGTGCTGGGCGGAGCCACCGACGCGGGAGACCGAGATACCGACGTTCAGGGCCGGACGCTGGCCGGCGTTGAACAGGTCGGACTCCAGGAAGCACTGGCCGTCGGTGATGGAGATGACGTTGGTCGGGATGAACGCCGACACGTCGTTCGCCTTGGTCTCGACGATCGGCAGACCCGTCATCGAACCGGCGCCCATGTCGTCGGAGAGCTTCGCGCAGCGCTCCAGCAGACGGGAGTGCAGGTAGAAGACGTCACCGGGGTAGGCCTCGCGCCCCGGCGGACGGCGCAGCAGCAGGGACACGGCGCGGTAGGCGTCGGCCTGCTTCGAGAGGTCGTCGAAGATGATGAGGACGTGCTTGCCGTCGTACATCCAGTGCTGGCCGATGGCCGAACCGGTGTACGGCGCCAGGTACTTGAAGCCGGCCGGGTCGGACGCCGGGGCGGCGACGATGGTCGTGTACTCGAGCGCGCCGGCCTCTTCCAGGGCACCTCGCACGGAGGCGATGGTGGAGCCCTTCTGACCGATGGCGACGTAGATGCAGCGGACCTGCTTCTTCGGGTCGCCCGAGCGCCAGTTGTCGCGCTGGTTGATGATCGTGTCGACGGCCAGCGCGGTCTTGCCGGTCTGACGGTCACCGATGATCAGCTGACGCTGGCCGCGGCCGACCGGGGTCATCGCGTCGACGGCCTTGTAGCCGGTCTCCATCGGCTCGTGCACCGACTTGCGGACCATGACGCCCGGGGCCTGCAGCTCGAGGGCGCGGCGGCCGGACGTCTCGATCTCGCCGAGGCCGTCGATCGGGTTGCCGAGCGGGTCGACGACGCGGCCGAGGTAGCCCTCGCCCACGGCGACGGACAGCACCTCACCGGTGCGGTGCACCGGCTGGCCCTCCTCGATGCCGCTGAACTCGCCGAGGACGACCGCACCGATCTCGCGCTCTTCCAGGTTCAGCGCGAGACCGAGGGTCCCGTCCTCGAACTTCAGCAGCTCGTTCGCCATCGCCGAGGGAAGACCCTCGATCTTGGCAATACCGTCGCCGGCGACGGTGACCGTACCGACCTCCTCGCGCGAGGCCGCGTCCGGCTGGTACGACTGGACAAAGTTCTCCAGCGCGTCCCGGATCTCCTCCGGCCGGATCGTGAGCTCCGCCATCTGGGTTCCCTGCTCTCCTTGTTGGGCCCGAAGTGTTCTTGGGGGTCTGGGGTCAGCCCCCAGGAATCCTCTGCACGGCCCAACCAGGGCCGTAGGTACAACGTGTTACGCGTATTGAGTTGCTGCTAGCCGGCCATGCGGCGGCCGGCGTCGTCGAGCCGGTCCGCGATGGCGCCGTTGATGACCTCGTCACCGACCTGCACCCGGATCCCGCCGAGGACCTCGGGGTCCACGTCGAGGTTGAGGTGCATCGAGCGGCCGTAGAGCTTCGCCAGAGCGGCGCCGAGGCGCTGCTTCTGGCCGTCGCTCAGCGGGACCGCCGAGGTGACGACGGCGACCATGCGGTCCCGGCGCTCGGCGGCGAGCTTGGACAGGGACTCGAGTCCCGCCTCCAGGCTACGTCCACGCGGCGCGGTCACAAGGCGCGTCACCAGACGCTCGGTGGTCACGTTGGCACGGCCGCCGAGCAGGCTGCGCAGCAGCTCGCTCTTGGCCGCCTTCGAAGCGGCGCGGTCGGTCAGCGCGGCACGCAGCTCGGTGTTCGAGGAGACGATCCGGCCGAACCGGAACAGCTCGTCCTCGACGTCGTCGAGCGTGTTCGCCCGCTGGGCGGCCGTGAGGTCGGCGATGTTCGCCAGCTCCTCCAGCGTGTCCACCAGGTTGCGCGACTGCGACCAGCGCGAGCGCACCAGACCGGCCACCAGGTCCGCGGCCGGGCCGCCGACCTGGCCGCCCAGCAGGCGCTGGGCCAGCTCGGCCTTGGCCTCACCGGGCTGCGCCGGGTCGGTCAGGACCCGACGCAGGGACACCTCGCGGTCGAGCAGGGCGGTGACGGCGGCCAGCTCGTCGCCGAGCCGGGCCGCGTCCACGGACGTCGAGTCCGTCAGCGCGTCGAGACGCTCACGGGCTGCAGCGAACGCCTCGCGGCTCGCTCCGTGCGCTGTCATCGAGTCGCCTCGGCCTTCGTGGCGGCCTCATCGAGTCCGTCGAGGAAGCGGTCGATGACACGGCTCTGCCGGGCGTGGTCCTCGAGGGACTCACCGACGAGCTTGCCGGCCAGGTCGGTGGCGAGCTTGCCCACGTCCTGGCGCAGCGCCTGCGAAGCGGCCTTGCGGTCGGCCTCGATCTGCGAGTGGCCGGCGGCGATGATCTCCTCACGCTGCCGCTGGCCTTCCGCGCGCATCTCGGCGATGAGCGTGGCGCCCTGCTCCTGCGCCTCCTGGCGCAGCCGCGCGGCCTCGTGCCGGGCTTCGGCGAGCTGGGCCTTGTACTGCTCCAGCACGCTCTGGGCCTCGGTCTGAGCGGCCTCGGCCTTCTCGATACCGCCCTCGATGGCCTCGCGACGCTCGTCCAGAACCTTGTTGATGTTCGGGAGAAGCTTCTTGGCGAGGAAGCCGAAGACGATGACGAAGGCGATCAGGCCGATGACAAGCTCAGGGATCGGCGGGACGAGCGGGTTCTCCTGCTCGGCCGCCAGAATGAGCAGCTGGCTCATATCAGTGCCTTTCGTCTAGTGGGCTGTCGTCGATCCGACGTCACACGCCGTAGACGAACGGCATGACCAGACCGATGAGGGCGAGCGCCTCACAGAAGGCGAAGCCGAGAATCTGGTTGGCGCGGATCAGACCGGCGGCCTCAGGCTGACGGGCGAGCGCCTGGGTGCCGTTACCGAAGATGATGCCGACGCCGACGCCGGGGCCGATGGCCGCGAGGCCGTAACCGATCGAGCCGAGCGAGCCGGAGACAGCGGCAAGGGTCTGGGACATGCCAGTTCTTCCTTTTCTTTACGGACCGGTGGGGGTTGGCCACCGGACGACTGCGGGGTCGAGAAGCGGGCGCTCAGTGGTGCTCGGCCAGCGCGCCCTGGATGAAGGAGCAGGTCAGCAGCACGAACACATACGCCTGCAGGGCCTGGATGAACAGCTCGAAGGCCGTCATGACGATCACCATGATGAACGAGACGCCCGCGTAGGCGATCCCGATGCCGTTCAGCAGGTACCAGCTGGCGATCGTGAACAGCAGCAGCAGGGTGTGGCCGGCGAACATGTTCGCGAAGAGTCGGACCGCGTGCGTGAAGGGCCGGACGATCAGGTTCGAGAAGAACTCGATGAGCATGGCCAGCGGCAGCACGGGGCCGAGCGACTTGTCGTATCCCGTGAAGTTCTTGAGGGCGCCGACGAAGCCATGACGCTTGAAGGTCAGCGACACCCACAGGACGTAGACGATCAGGGCGAGCACCACGGGGTACGAGATGATCGCGGTGACCGGGAACTGGGCGACCGGCACGATCGACCAGAGGTTCATCATCCAGACGAAGAAGAAGAGCGAGACGACGAGCGGTACGTACTTCTCGCCTTCCTTCTTGCCGATGGTCTCGTAGACGATGCCGCGCCGGACGAAGTCGTAACCCGTCTCGGCGACCATCTGGAGCTTGCCCGGGACGACCTTCGGCTTGCGGAAGGCCGCCCAGAAGAAGCCGACGATGATGATCGAGCCGAGCAGCGCCAGCAGCATCGTCTTGTTGAAGTACAAGTTGCTGTCCCCGTCGCCCAAGAGGGGCTTGAACAGGAACGAGTGCAGGCCGGGAGCCGGGAAGCCACAGCCGTCGAAGATGTGGCAGTCGGTCTCGAAGGCGAGCACCTGCGTCGGGTCAGCACTCACCGCGGGCTCCTTCAGCGTGGCGCATAGGTACGGCAACCTCGTTGTGTCGGCGCGGCGCGCAGCCGCGGTTCGGCACTGGACTGGTGTTACGGATGGGAGGGCGGCTGTGGGGCATCAAGCCTCGCGATTGAGCAGGCGTCAGCTCAGATGCCCGCGCCCGCGATGCCGCAGTTGGCACCGGACGATAGCAGGATCTCCTACAGGCACTTATCCCGGCCCTACCCCTCACGACGAGTGCTCCGATTTTTCGGGCTTGTCGCCCTTCGCGGAGTCGGGTTCGACGTAAAGGATCTTGGCGTTCATGTGGGCACGCGCCTGTGCGCCGATCCACGCGAGCGTGGTGGCGACCAGGGTGATCGCGAAGGCTTTGGGGTTGAACAGCGTCGTGTTCTTGAACGCGGCGACGAAGATGAACAGCAGAAGAATCTGCGCCGTGTAGAGCAGCAGTCCCATCGCCTGGAACAGGTGCGGAAGCGTTTTGGCGGTGCGCTGCAGAACGTAGAGCCCGATGCCCATGAACAGGATCACGACCAGCGTCGCGACGACCGCCCCGAGCGCTCCCTTGCCACCCGCGACCACACCGCTGACCACGGCGGCGATCGCGCCGACGGCAGCTGTGGGCACGGCGGCCTGAAGGAGAATCCGGGCGTCATTGGACGGCATGGCGGCAACTCCGCTTGCTAAGGGGGGCAGGGTGTCGTCATGGACGAGCGTAGTCCCGGGTCGAGAGAGATCCTCACGCCAAGGGGCCGTCTCACGACGGTCCTTCGGCTCCACCCCGGGTTCTCGTGAACCGTATCACAAACTATTTGATGCGGTCTTTACCTAGATGGTGTGCTCGCTGTCACACATGAGAGTGAACCTGCGCGTCTGTGCAAAATAACGGGCAACTTGTCTGGTATTGCAGCGGTTTGCCACTGGCGGCTCTTGCAAAATTCTTACTTTGCGTCAGCGTGAACTTTCGGCCCCGGGCCGGTCCAGGACACGCGCACGAGTGCCAATCGCCGTCGCCCCGTTGACTCCTGAGACTCCGACAACGACCGGGGCACGCTGTTCGTCGTCGATGTCCTCCCGCTCCCGCGCGGCCTCGGCGCCCTGCGCCGGCGCCTCTTCGTCACCGTCGGCCGGGAGCGCCGAGGCGGCGGCCCGGCGACGCCGGTAGCGCGGCGGTACGAGGTGCTCGGCCCAGCGCGGAGCGCGCGGGGTGAAGCGCGGCAGCAGGAGCAGCACGAGACCGACCGCGCTGAACGCGGCGATACCGAGCACGCTCCACATGGCTCCCGAGTTCACCGAGTAGGCGAGGGCGCCGAAGGCGATGAGCGCCGACCAGAAGTACATGATCAGCACGGCCCTGCTGTGCGAGTGGCCGACCTCCAGCAGTCGGTGGTGCAGATGCCCGCGGTCGGCGGCGAACGGCGACTGTCCGCGCCAGGTGCGCCGCACGATGGCGAGCACGAGGTCGGCGGCCGGGATGGCGATGATCGTCAGCGGCAGCAGCAGCGGGATGAAGACGGGCACCGTCTGGTGAACGGTGTTGCGCGGGGAACCGGTGAAGAGGTTCATCACGTCGGGGTCGATCTGCCCCGTGATGGAGATCGCGCCGGCCGCAAGCACCAGCCCGATCAGCATCGAGCCGGAGTCCCCCATGAAGATCCGCGCCGGGTGCATGTTGTGCGGCAGGAAGCCCAGGCACATGCCCATCAGGATCGCCGCGAACAGCGTCGCCGGGGCGGCCGCCTCGATGCCGTAGCTGTACCAGATGCGGTAGGCGTACAGGAAGAACGCGGCGGAGGCGATGCACACCACGCCGGCGGCGAGCCCGTCGAGCCCGTCGACGAAGTTCACGGCGTTGATCGTGATGACCACCAGCGCCACCGTCAGCAGCGTGCCCTGCCACTGGGTGAGGGCCACCAGGCCGACACCGGGGATCGGCAGCCACAGGATCGTCAGACCCTGCATGACCATCACGCCCGCGGCGATCATCTGACCGCCCAGCTTGATCAGGGCGTCGATCTCGAACTTGTCGTCCAGCACGCCGATCAGCCAGATCAGCGCCGCCCCGGAGAGCAGCGCGCGCGGCTCGTTGGAGTTGGAGAAGACCGCGTTGAGGTTCGTCAGGTGGTCGGCGACCAGCAGGCCGGCGCACAGACCGAAGAACATCGCGATGCCGCCGAGCCGCGGTGTGGGTTCCCGGTGCACGTCCCGTGCCCGGATCTGCGGCATGGCTCCGGCCACGATCGCGAACTTCCGTACCGGCCCGGTCAGCAGATACGTCACCGCGGCCGTGACACAGAGTGTCAGCAGATATTCACGCACGGGCTTCCCCACAGGTCTCGCTGGCCATCTCAGCCCCACACCCTAGCGATGCGCGCATACGGTTGAGGACTTCCGGGTAGCGACGATGGTTGCACGAGTGGCTGTGCACACGAGTGCGTGTACCCCTCAGAGGTCCGGATAGGGCGGAAATCTTCCGGTGAGCTCCCGCACTTCTTCACGTGCGGTCCTGCTGTCCTTCCCGCCTCGCAGCACCGCCGCGAACACCGCCGCGACCTGCGCCATCTCCAGCTCGCCCATGCCCTGCGTGGTCATCGCCGCGGTGCCCAGCCGCAGGCCCCGCGACTCCCCGTGAGGCAGCGCACAGGTGTCGAGGACCATTCCGGCGGCGGCGAGCCGGCCGCGCGCGGTGCGTCCGTCGAGGCCGAACGGCGCCGGGTCGGCGGTCAGCATGTGGGTGTCGGTGCCGCCCGTGGTCAGGGCGAGTCCCTCCGCGGCCAGCCGCTCGCCCAGCGCCCGCGCGTTGGCGACCACCTGATGCGCGTACGCCGTGAACGCGGGCGTCTCCGCCTCGCCGAACGCGACGGCCTTGGCGGCGATCGTGTGCATCTGCGCACCGCCCTGGGTGAACGGGAAGACGGCGCGGTCGACGCGCTCGGCCAGTTCCGCGCCGCACAGGATCATGCCGCCGCGTGGCCCGCGCAGCACCTTGTGGGTCGTCGCGCAGACCACGTCGGCGTACGGCACCGGGCTGGGCGCGGCTCCCCCGGCGACCAGCCCGATGGGGTGGGCGGCGTCGGCGATGAGATAGGCGCCGGCCTCGTCGGCGATCTCCCGGAAGAGCGCGTAGTCGATGTGCCGGGGATAGGAGATGGAGCCGCAGACGATGGCCTTGGGGCGGTGCGTCCGGGCCAGCGCCCGCACCTGCTCGTAGTCGATCCGCCCGGTCTGCGGCTCCACGCCGTAGCCGACGAAGTCGAACCAGCGGCCGGAGAAGTTCGCCGGCGACCCGTGCGTGAGGTGACCCCCGAAGGCCAGCCCCATGGCGAGCACCGTGTCGCCGGGGCGCAGCAGGGCGGCGTACGCGGCCAGCACGGCCGAGGATCCGGAGTGGGACTGCACGTTCGCGTGATCGGCGCCGAAAAGGGCCCTGGCGCGCTCCACGGCCACCCGCTCGGCGACGTCGACGATCTCGCAGCCGCCGTGGTGACGGGCGCCGGGGTACCCCTCGGCGTACTTGTTGGCGAGCGGCGACCCGAGGGCGGCCAGCACGGCCGGCGAGGTGAAGTTCTCGGCCGCGATCAGCTGCAACGTCGTCGACTGCCGCACCAGCTCCCCGAGCAGGATCTCGGCGAGTTCCGGGTCCTGTCGGCGCAGGACATCCGCTTCCAGCGTGTGTGTGACCGGCATGGTGGTCTCCGGACCTCGGCAGGGGGTGCGCCACGTCCTGGGCGGCGAGATGCGCTACGTCCAATGTAGAACCGCGGCCCCGCGGGCGCCCGGTCTCGCCCGGACCCGTATCCCGTCGGCGCCGCGCGGCCCGGCCGGCGCCCTCGCCCACGACCGTGCGCGGGCCCCCGCCCGACACGGCCGCGCCCGTGTCAGGCGCTCGCCCGCACGCCCGTCAGCGCCGTCACGACCGGGTCCAGCGCCTCGTTGATCTCGTCCCCGATGGACCGGAAGAACGGCAGCGGCGCGCCGTAGGGGTCGTACACCTCGTCCGCCTCCGCCGTCGGGGCCAGCAGCCACCCGCGCAGCGCCGCCGCGGCCCGCACCAGGGCACGGGCGCGTTCGACCACGCCGTCCTCCAGCGGGGGCAGCGTCGCGGTGTCTATGGCCCGTACGAGGCGCGTGAACTCCTTCAGTGTGAAGGTGCGCAGACCCGCCGAGTGGCCCATGGAGATGACCTGGGCGCGGTGGTCGCGGGTGGCCGTCAGCACCAGGTCGGCCCTGATGACGTGGTCGTCGAGGAGCTCGCGGCCGACGAAGCCCGTGGCGTCCGCGCCGAAGTCCGCGAGGACGGTCTCGGCGTTGGCCTCCATGGGCGCGCCCTCGTGGCCCCAGGTGCCCGCGCTCTCCACGATCAGGCCGCCCCACAGGGGGTCGCCGAGGCGGTGCGCGAGGGCATGGCGGGTCAGCCGCTCGGTGATCGGCGAGCGGCACACGTTGCCGGTGCTGACGTGGAGGATGCGGAAGGACCCCCCGGGAGCACCGTTGGACCCCGCGCTCCCCGTGCCTATGCCACGCATGGGGGTGCCCCCTGGTCGAGGGGGGCCGGGAGCCTGGGGGCGTCAGGGGCTGTCAATTCGCCACCTCGAGGTCGGGTACGACCTTCCGCAGCTCCTCCGCCGACAGCGCCCCGGCGCGCAGCAGCACGGGCACCTTGCCGGTCACGTCCACGATCGAGGAGGGCACGTTGCCGGGGGTCGGACCGCCGTCCAGGTAGACGGAGACGGAGTCCCCGAGCATCTCCTGCGCGGCGTCGCAGTCCTCCGGCGCCGGGTGGCCGGTGAGGTTCGCGGAGGAGACGGCCATCGGGCCGACCTCCGTGAGCAGTTCGATGGCGACCGGGTGCAACGGCATGCGCACGGCCACCGTGCCCCGGGTGTCACCGAGGTCCCACTGCAGGGACGGCTGGTGCCGGGCGACGAGCGTCAGGGCGCCCGGCCAGAACGCGTCGACGAGCTCCCAGGCCATCTCGGAGAAGTCCGTGACGAGCCCGTGCAGGGTGTTCGGGGAGCCGATGAGGACAGGGGTGGGCATGTTGCGGCCGCGGCCCTTGGCGTCGAGCAGATCGGCGACGGCCTCCGAGGTGAACGCGTCGGCACCGATGCCGTAGACCGTGTCCGTCGGGAGGACCACCAGCTCGCCACGGCGGACGGCGGACGCGGCCTCACGCAGACCGGTCGTGCGGTCGGTCGCGTCGTTGGTGTCGTATCGCCGTGCCATTTAGCGGGCCTCCTCGTACACGTACTGCTGGCTGGGGAACGGGATGCGCGTCATCACGGCATCGCCTTGCGGGCGGTCGCGAACCGCGGCCGGTTGTTGAGGTCCGGGTGGTCGGCCGCGTCGGCCCAGCCCCGCTCCTCGGTGAAGATCCACGGCACCTGTCCGCCCTGGGTGTCGGCGTGCTCGATGACGACGACGCCGCCGGGGCGCAGCAGCCGGTGCGCGGTGCGCTCGATGCCGCGGATGAGGTCGAGTCCGTCCTCGCCGGAGAACAGGGCGAGTTCGGGATCGTGGTCCCGGGCCTCCGGCGCCACGTACTCCCACTCGGTGAGCGGGATGTACGGCGGGTTGGAGATCACCAGGTCCACCTGCCCGTCGAGGTCGCGGAAGGCCTCCAGGGCGTCTCCCTGGCGCAGGTCGACCCTGGACCCCTCGACGTTCTTGCGTGTCCACCGCAGGGCGTCCTCGGACAGCTCCACGGCGTGCACGCGGGAGCGCGGGACCTCCTGCGCGAGGGCGAGCGCGATGGCGCCGGAGCCGGTGCAGAGGTCGACGATCAGTGGTTCGACGACGTCCATCGCGCGGACGGCGTCTATGGCCCAGCCGACCACCGACTCGGTCTCCGGGCGGGGCACGAAGACGCCGGGGCCCACCTGGAGCTCCAGGTAGCGGAAATAGGCGTGCCCGGTGATGTGCTGGAGCGGCTCGCGGGCCTCCCGGCGCGCGATCACCTCCCAGTAGCGGGCGTCGAAGTCCGCGTCCTTGACGGTGTGCAGCTCGCCCCGTTTCACGCCGTGCACGAAGGCGGCGAGCTCCTCCGCGTCGTTGCGCGGTGAGGGCACGCCGGCGTCGGCCAGCCGCTGGGTGGCCTGGGCCACTTCCGCGAGCAGCACGCCGCGGGGGTTTGGGGGTCGCCCCCCAAGATGTTGCTGCACGCTGGTCCTCCGGGGCTGAGCTGTTGTCGTGAGCTTCTTACGCGGCGGCGAGTTTGGCCGCCGAGTCCGCGTCGACGCAGGCCTGGATCATCGCGTCGAGGTCGCCGTCGAGGACCTGGTCCAAGTTGTACGCCTTGAATCCGACGCGGTGGTCCGAGATGCGGTTCTCCGGGAAGTTGTACGTACGGATCTTCTCGGAGCGGTCGACGGTACGGACCTGGCTGCGGCGGGCGTCCGCGGCCTCCCGTTCCGCTTCCTCCTGCGCCGCCGCGAGGAGCCTGGAGCGCAGGATACGCATCGCCTGCTCCTTGTTCTGCAGCTGGCTCTTCTCGTTCTGGCAGGAGGCGACGACTCCGGTGGGAATGTGCGTGATGCGCACCGCGGAGTCGGTCGTGTTCACGGACTGGCCGCCGGGTCCGGAGGAGCGGTAGACGTCGATGCGCAGATCGTTCGCGTGGATCTCGACGTCGACCTCCTCGGCCTCCGGCGTGACCAGCACGCCGGCCGCGGAGGTGTGGATGCGGCCCTGCGACTCGGTGGACGGCACGCGCTGCACGCGGTGCACGCCTCCCTCGTACTTCAGGCGCGCCCAGACGCCCTGTCCCGGCTCGGTGGCGCCCTGGCCGCCCTTGGTCTTCACCGCGACCTGGACGTCCTTGTAGCCGCCGAGCTCGGACTCGGTGGAGTCGATGATCTCGGTCTTCCAGCCGACGCGCTCGGCGTACCGCAGGTACATGCGCAGCAGGTCGCCGGCGAAGAGGGCGGACTCGTCGCCGCCGGCGCCCGCCTTGATCTCCAGGATGACGTCCTTGTCGTCGCTGGGGTCGCGCGGGACCAGCAGCAGCCGGAGCTTCTCGGTGAGCTCCCCGCGCTGCTTCTCCAGTTCCTTGACCTCGGCGGCGAAGTCGGGGTCGTCGGCCGCGAACTCCTTCGCGGTCCCGATGTCGTCCCCGGTCTGCTTCCAGGAGCGGTACGTCGCGACGATCGGGGTCAGCTCGGCGTAGCGCTTGTTCAGCTTGCGCGCGTTGGCCTGGTCGGCGTGGACCGACGGGTCAGCGAGCTTCTTCTCCAGATCGGCGTGTTCACCGATGAGTTCCTCGACCGCCTCGAACATCTCCGGCTCCAATGGACTGTCCCCCGCTCCGTGACGGGCTCGGGGACGTAGGTACGGCGTGGGGGTCCCCAGGGTCCTGACGGGGTCCGGACCCTGGGGGAAGGGGCTGCACCGCAAAGCGCCGGTCCCGGCGCCCCCGTGCCGGGGACGCCGGAGACCGGCGCTGTGGGCTCGCTACTTCTTGGCAGCGGCAGCCTTGCCGAAGCGGGCCTCGAAGCGGGCCACGCGGCCACCGGTGTCGAGGATCTTCTGCTTGCCCGTGTAGAACGGGTGGCACTCGGAGCAGACCTCGGCACGGATGGTGCCGGAGTCGATCGTGCTGCGGGTGATGAACGACGCGCCACAGGTGCAGCTGACCTGGGTCTCGACGTACTCGGGGTGGATCTCGCGCTTCAAGGTGTCTCCTAGTTTCGGGAGGGCGCCGGGTCGCCGCCGCGGGATGCGGGTGCGTGAACCGGAGCCGACGTACCAGTCTGCCAGGACTGGGCGCATCCCCCAAAACCGGGGGGATGGATTATCTATTCCCGGGCAGGTGTACGGGCCGCTCAGGGCCTGCGCACGGGGCTCAGGAGGCGTTCACGACGCCCTTCGCGGTGCCCGTGGCGGTGCCCTCGGTGGCCGCCCTCGGAACCGCCCGGTCGTCCTTGAGGGCGTTCCAGACCATCTTGGCCTTGGCCTCGTCGACCAGGACACGGTTGGCGTCCGCGCTGTCGTACTGGACCGGCATCGTCACCATGTTCATGTGCGACGAGCCGATGCCCTTGAGACCGTCGGCGAAGGACGCGAGGTCCTTGACCGAACCGATGTCGGAGTCGGTGGTGACGGTCTTGGTGGCGGTGTCGGCGAGCTGGTAGAGCTTCGCGGGGCTGGTCAGGACGCCGAGGTGCTTGACCTGGTCGACCAGGGCCTTGATGAACGCCTGCTGGAGCTGGATGCGGCCGAGGTCGGAGCCGTCACCGACGCCGTGCCGGGTGCGGACCAGACCGAGCGCCTGCCGCCCGTCGAGCGTGTGCGGGCCGGCCGTGAGGTTCAGATGGCTGTCGGGGTCCTTGATGTCCTTGGTCGTGGTGACCGAGACACCGCCCAGGTCGTCGATGAGCTTCTGGAAGCCGCTGAAGTCGACCTCGACGTAGTGGTCCATGCGGATGCCGGACAGGGACTCGACGGTCTTCACGGCGCAGGTGGCGCCACCGGTGGAGTACGCGGAGTTGAACATGACGCCGGTCGCGGCGTCGTGGGTGACGCCCTTGGCGTCCGTGCAGGAGGGGCGCCGGACGAGGGTGTCGCGGGGTATGGAGACCACGCTGGCCTTCTTGTGGCCCTGGTATATGTGCACGACCATCGCCGTGTCCGAGCGGGCGCTGCCGTCGTCGACGCCGCCGCCGAGCTTCTCGTTGCCGCCGGACCGCGTGTCGGACCCCAGCACCAGGATGTTCTCGGAGCCGTTGTCGGCCTTCAGGGGCCGGTCCGAACCGAGGGCCTGGTTGATGTCGACGGTCTTGAGGTTGTCGTTGAGCTTGAAGTAGAGGATCCCGACGCCCGTGCCGCCCAGCACGACGATGCCCGCCGCGGTCCAGGCCGTGATGAGCAGCGCCTTGCGTCGCGTTCCCCGCGGCTTGCGGCGGCTGCCCTTCGCACGGCGGCGCGGACGGCTCGTGCCGGACTCGCCCGGTGTCCCGGGTCCCGGCGTGCTCTCGGCAGGCATGTGCTCCCTCAGTCCTCGTACTGTCGGTTACCCCTGTCTGTCAGGGCCAGGCCCGTCTGCGGTCGTGACACGTACTTCTCCATGGTCACTCCGTACCGTCAGACGGGGAAACTCGGCAAAGGGTTGCACAACGCGATGTGCCCACCGCCGACCGCGATGGGCACATCGAAGGCTCGGCGCGTCCGGACAGGAACGCGCTCACCTGCTCTTTCAGCCGAAGATGTCGTACTGCCCGAAATCGGTACCGATCTTGATCCTTGTGGCGAAGATCTCGCTGGTGGCCTTGCCGGTACCCGGGTACAGATACAGCGTGCCGCCGGGCGTACGGGCCAGGAAGTCGGCCCTGCCGTCGCCGGTCACGTCACCCGGAGCGTCGAAGGCGTTGTAGCCGCCCCAGGTGCGCACCTTGACGCGGGCCGAGAACGCCCCGCTGCCCGCCTTGCCGGTGCCCTTGTAGAGGTAGACGTACGAGCCGGTCCCGCTGCGCGCGATCAGGTCGGCCTTGCCGTCCCCGCTGAAGTCACCATGCCCGCGAAGGGAGTTGTACTGGTTCCAGCCGGAGCCGACCTCGACGCGGGCCGAGAAGGTGCCGTTGCCCTTGCCCGGGTAGATCCACAGGACGCCACCGGAGTCGACGGAGAGCAGGTCCGGCAGCGCGTCACCGGTGACGTCGCCGGGGGCGACGACGCGTGTGCGGGTCTTCCAGTTGGTGAAGATCTTCGTGTCGGCCCACTTCTCCGTGGACGGCAGGAAGTGCCACCAGTGGATGTCACCGCTGGAGCTGCGGCGCTCCACGACGTCCTGGTAGCCGTCGCGGTCGAGGTCGGCCTGCAGGACCACGTTCGACGTGCTCCAGGAGCCCCACGACTGCCGGGCCCCGAACGAGGTGCCGTTGGAGTCCTTCTCGTACAGCGTCTTGGTGGACGCCTGGCGGACGAACAGGTCCGCCTTGTGGTCACCGCTCAGGTTCGTGTCGTCGACGCGCGGGAAGGCGGCGCCCACATAGGTGCTGACCTTGCTGAAGACGCTGTACGCGCCCTTCTTCACGCAGTCCGCCACGCCCCAGGAGACGACGCCCACGATGCGGCCGCCCACGATCAGCGGGCCGCCGGAGTCACCGTTGCAGGCCGAGGTGGTGCCGGTGTCGCTGCCGGTCGCCGGGTTGCCCGCGCAGACCATGTGGCCCTTGACGAAGTCCGTGCCGTAGTAACGGCCGCACGTGGTGTCGGACTGGAGGGGCAGCGTGGCCGTCTTGAGGTTCTCGGCGATGTCCTGCGTGGTGGAGGTGGTGCGGCCCCAGCCGTAGAGCGTGGCCTTGGTGCCGGACGCGTACGAGGCGGTGTCGCCCGACGTCGTCATCCGGATCGGCTTGGCCTTGACCGGGCCCGGCAGCGTGAGCACCGCGAGGTCGTTGTCGATGGCCGACGCGCTGTACGAGGGATGGTTCCACTGCCGCCAGACACCGGAGACGGTGCCGCCGTGCAGGTTGGTACCGCCGTCCGAGGGCAGCTGACCGGTGCCGGTCAGGACGGCCCCGTGGGCCTTCCAGTCGTAGCCCTTGACGCAGTGCGCGGCGGTGAGGATCTTCGTCGGCGCCACCACCGCGCCACCGCAGAAGAACCCGGTGTCGTCGCTGGTGCTGCTCGTGCCCTTGTCGTCCGTGTACCAGAGCTGAGCCATCCACGGAGCCGTGGTGATGGTCGTCGTGGTACCACCGATGATCTTCGGATCGACGGAGCCGGTGGCCGCGCTCCCGCCGACGCTCGTGCCGGTGCCCGCGCCTATGCCCGCGCCTGTACTTGTGGACGTGCCGGCGCCCGAGGTCGCCCCCGCACTCGTACCCGTACCTGCACCCGTACCTGCGTCCGTGCCCGTGCTCGCGCCCCGCGAGGGCTTCGGGGTCGACGGGCCCGCCGTGCCGTCACTGGCGACGGCGGCGGCGATCCGCTTCTCCAGCGTGGCGAGGCCGGGCGACGGGTGGCCCGGCCTGGCCGTCGGCGCCGACTGCGTCGTGGCGGCGTTCGCGGACGACATCAGCAGCGCGCCGCCGACGGCGGCCGCCAGGGTCGCGGCGGCGACGGGAACGGCGATGCGTATCCGGCGTCTGTGACGACCACGCCCGGACAAGGATGAATCCACTCAAGTCCCCCCTGAGACCTATCTGTTGCGAGAAGGCGCGATCGTACACGCGTGCCGGACAGCACAAAGGGCCGCCCCCGGATCGGGGGCGGCCCTTTGTCTCAGACGTGCGAGGGTCAGTCGTTGCCGTTGCCCGGCGACGGCGTCGTCTTCTGGATCTGCAGAAGGAACTCCGCGTTCGACTTCGTCTGCTTCATCTTGTCGAGCAGCAGCTCGATCGCCTGCTGCTGGTCGAGCGCGTGGAGCACGCGACGCAGCTTCCAGGTGATGGCGAGCTCGTCGCTGCCGAGCAGCAGCTCTTCCTTACGGGTACCGGACGCGTCCACGTCCACCGCCGGGAAGACACGCTTGTCGGCGAGCTTCCGGTCGAGCTTGAGCTCGGCGTTGCCGGTGCCCTTGAACTCCTCGAAGATGACCTCGTCCATGCGCGAGCCGGTGTCGACGAGCGCGGTGGCCAGGATGGTCAGCGAGCCGCCGTCCTCGATGTTGCGCGCGGCACCGAAGAAGCGCTTCGGCGGGTAGAGCGCGGTCGAGTCGACACCACCGGACAGGATGCGGCCGGAGGCAGGGGCGGCGAGGTTGTACGCACGGCCCAGACGCGTGATCGAGTCGAGCAGCACGACGACGTCGTGACCCAGCTCCACCAGACGCTTGGCGCGCTCGATGGCGAGCTCGGCGACCGTGGTGTGGTCCTCGGCCGGGCGGTCGAAGGTCGAGGAGATGACCTCGCCCTTGACCGACCGCTGCATGTCGGTGACCTCTTCCGGACGCTCGTCGACCAGGACGACCATCAGGTGGCACTCGGGGTTGTTGTGCGTGATCGCGTTGGCGATCGCCTGCATGATCATGGTCTTGCCGGTCTTCGGCGGGGCCACGATCAGACCGCGCTGGCCCTTGCCGATCGGCGCGACGAGGTCGATGATCCGGGTCGTCAGCACGCCCGGGTCGGTCTCCAGGCGGAGCCGGTCCTGCGGGTAGAGCGGCGTCAGCTTGTTGAACTCCGGGCGCCCGCGCCCCGAGTCGGGGGCCATGCCGTTGGTCGAGTCCAGGCGGACCAGCGCGTTGAACTTCTCGCGGCGCTCGCCGTCCTTGGGCTGACGCACGGCGCCGGTGACGTGGTCACCCTTGCGCAGGCCGTTCTTGCGGACCTGGGCCAGCGAGACGTACACGTCGTTCGGACCCGGCAGGTAGCCCGAGGTGCGGATGAACGCGTAGTTGTCGAGGATGTCCAGGATGCCCGCGACGGGGATCAGGACGTCGTCGTCCGCGAGCTGCGGCTCGCTGGTCGCGAACTCGTCGCGGCCACGACGGCCACGGCGGTCGCGGTAACGGCCGCGACGGCCGCGACGGCCACCGTCGAAGTCGTCGTCGTCCTGCGGGCCGTTGTCACGCGGCTGGCGGTCCTGACGGTCCTGACGGCCGCCGCCCTGCTGCTGCTGACGATCCTGACGGTCCTGTCGGTCCTGGCGCTCCGGGCGCTGCTGTCCGCCGCCGGCCTGGCCCTGCTGCTGCTCGTCGCCCTTGCCGCCGCGGCGGTCGCGCTCACGTCCGCCACGCTCGCGGTCACCGCGCTCGCCGCGGTCCCGGCGGTCACGGCGGCCCTGGCGGCCGTCGGCGCCGTCGCCGGCGTCACCCTTGGCCTCGCCGGCCGTGTCGGCCTTCGGCTCGCTCTTCGCCTCGACGGCGACCGTCTCGGGGCTGCCCGCCTCGGCGACGGCGCGACGGCGGCGGCGCTCCACGGCGGGGGCGTCGTCACGCTCGGCCTCGCTCGCGCGGGAGGGGCCTCCGGCGGGCTGGCCGGGGATCTCGATCTGCTGCTGGGCCACGGCCTTCTCGGCGGCCTTCTCGGCCTTCGTCTCGGCCGCGGTGGCCTCGTCGCCGGTACGGGCCTTGGAGGTGGCCCGGCGCTTCGGCTTGGCCTCGGCGGCGGTGTCGGCGGCCTGCGCCGGGGCACCGCCCGCCTGCGCCTCCTTGATGACCTCGATCAGCTGGCTCTTGCGCATCCGCGCGGTGCCCCTGATGCCGAGGCCGGACGCGACCTGCTGAAGCTCGGCCAGCACCATGCCGTCGAGGCCGGTACCGCGGCGCCGCCGGGAGCCGGCACCGGAGGCAGGCGCGGCAGAGGCGTCCGTGGCGGGCGCGGCAGCGGTCTCCTCGACACGCGCGCCCATCAGATCGGTGGTGTCGCTCACGAAGGGTCCTTCCCTGGAGCGGACGTCGGCCTGTCTGGCTCGGCGACCGGTTGTGCTGTCCGGCTTTGGTCCTTGTGGTGTGGACCGCGCCGGGGCGGTGGTCCGCCAAAGCGGCGGAAGACATATCTGGTGATGACGATTCCGGAGCCGTGGCACTGAATTGCGGTGTCATCGGCACGGTCACGCCGGTTCCGGAGCGTGCTCAGCACTGCTCAGCGCATAGCACCCAATGCATGGCACAAAGCAGTTTGGGAGGCTCCCGGAAGAAAGGTTGTCCCGGACGGGGACACGATGCACCTCGCCATGGTGGGGTCGGGTGCAGACTTGAGGTTAACACTACCGGATCCAACAAACATTCCCCCTCTCGAAATCCGGCAACCGCGCGCTTTTAATGGACGCCCGTCGGCGCGAGAGGCAGCACGCTCGCCCCCGTGGCGTCGAGGTCCAGTCGATTGGCGGCCCAGCCCTGACCTGCGAGGTCAGCGACTTTGTCGGCCGATTCCCCGTCGGCGAGCGCGAGGACCGTGGGGCCCGCGCCGGAGATCACCGCGGGAATGCCGTCGGCCCGCAGCCGCTCCACCAGTGCGGCGCTCTCCGGCATCGCCGGGGCGCGGTACTCCTGGTGCAGACGGTCCTCGGTGGCGGGCAGCAGCAGCTCGGGGCGCCTGGTGAGGGCCTCGACGAGCAGTGCGGCGCGGCCCGCGTTCGTGGCGGCGTCGACGTGCGGGACGGTGCGTGGCAGCAGACCGCGCGCGGTCTCGGTGAGCACCGGCTTTCCCGGTACGAAAACCACCGGAACGATGGAATCGGCGGGTTCCATCCGGATCGCCCGCGCGGCTCCGGCCTCCATCCAGGAGAGCGTGAAACCACCGAGCAGGCAGGCCGCGACATTGTCGGGATGCCCTTCGATCTCGGTGGCGAGTTCCAGCAGCGCGGAGTCGTCGAGCCTGCTGTCGCCGCCTATGGTCACGGCACGCGCGGCGACGATTCCGGCGCAGATGGCGGCCGAGGAGGAACCGAGACCCCGTCCGTGCGGAATGCGGTTGGCGCAGACGATCTCGAGGCCGCGCGGCTGTCCGCCCAGCAGGTCGAAGGCGGTGCGCAGGGAGCGTACGAGGAGGTGACTCTCGTCGCGCGGCAGCGTCTCGCTGCCCTCACCCGCGATGTCGATGTGCAGCCCGGAGTCGGCCACCCGGACGACCACGTCGTCGTACAGCCCCAGTGACAGGCCGAAGGCGTCGAAGCCCGGCCCGAGATTGGCGCTGGTGGCGGGGACGCGCACCCGGACGGCGGCGGCGCGGAACGCTGGACCGGCCATCGCTCGATGACTCTCCTTGAGCTGCGTGATGTGCGAGATTCTCGATGAACTGCGGTGAACTGCTGCGAGGAACTGCGACGGGTTGCGATGCCTACGAAAAGACCCGGAGGCCGCAAGGACGGCGCGGCACCGCGGCATATGCGGCGGGCGGGTTCGGTACAGCCTATCGAAGGAAGGTTCTGTGGCGACATAGGGCGCACAGGAGGCGCACGATGCGTGTCGTAAGCCCCCCGTGCACCCCCCGCCGGATTGCGCCGGGGCCGGTCGCGGCGGGTGACGCTTTCCACCGCTTTCCGGCACTTTCAACCCGCCACCGAAGAGCTCCGACGCGCCCCTACGCACTCCTGGAGGCCCCGGGAGCCCCCGGAGCCTCCCGCTCAGGGACTCCCACGGGGCGGCGGCGGGTTCGCGCCAGGCGGCTTTACGCCAGCCCGAGCCGCTCCGCCGCCGTGGCCGCGTCCACCGGGACGGTGACGGGCTGCGGGGCGCCGGCGACGGCCCAGTCCGGATCCTTGAGCCCGTTCCCGGTGACCGTGCAGACGATCCGCTGGCCGGGGTCGACCTTGCCCTGCTCGGCGGCCTTCAGCAGGCCGGCGACGGACGCGGCGGACGCCGGCTCGACGAAGACACCCTCCTGCGCGGCCAACAGCCGGTAGGCACGCAGGATCTCACGGTCCGTCACCTCGTCGATGAAGCCGCCCGACTCGTCCCGCGCGGCCAGCGCGAACTGCCACGAGGCCGGGTTGCCGATGCGGATCGCGGTGGCGATGGTCGAGGGGTCCTTGACCACCTCACCGCGCACGATGGGCGCGGAACCGGAGGCCTGGAAACCCCACATGCGCGGGGTCCGGGCGGCGATGCCGTCGGTGGCGTACTCGGTGTAGCCCTTCCAGTACGCCGTGATGTTGCCCGCGTTGCCCACCGGCAGGACATGGATGTCGGGCGCGTCGCCGAGCATGTCCACGATCTCGAAGGCCGCGGTCTTCTGGCCCTCGATGCGCACCGGATTGACCGAATTGACCAGCGCCACCGGGTAGTTGTCGGACAGCGAGCGCGCGAGCGTGAGGCAGTCGTCGAAGTTCCCGTCGACCTGGAGGATCTTCGCGCCGTGGATGAGGGCCTGCCCCATCTTGCCGAGCGCGATCTTGCCCCGCGGCACGAGGACGGCACAGACCATCCCGGCCCGCACCGCGTAGGCCGCGGCGGAGGCCGACGTGTTGCCGGTGGAGGCGCAGATGACGGCCTTGGCGCCCTCCTCCTTCGCCCGCGTGATGGCCATGGTCATACCGCGGTCCTTGAAGGACCCGGTCGGATTCGCACCCTCCACCTTGAGGTGGACGTCGCAGCCCGTGCGCTCGGAGAGCACCTGCGCGGGCACGAGCGGCGTACCGCCCTCACGGAGCGTCACGACCGGCGTGTTCTCGGACACCGGAAGCCGGTCCCGGTACTCCTCGATGATTCCGCGCCATTGGTGGGTCATTGCTGGTTACTCTCCTTCAACCCGCATGATGCTGGCGACACCCCGCACGGTGTCGAGGCTGCGCAGCGCCTCGACGGTCCCGTTCAGGGACGCGTCGGACGCACGGTGGGTGACCACGACGAGGGAGGCCTCGCCGCCTCCGTCCTGCCGGCCCTGCTGGCGAACCGTATCGATCGAGACGCCGTGCTCGGCGAAGACCGTGGCCACCTGGGCGAGAACACCCGGTTTGTCGGCCACGTCGAGGCTGATGTGGTAGCGCGTGACGACCTCGCCCATGGAGCTCACGGGCAGCTGGGTGTACGCGGAGTCGCCGGGGCCGGTCGCGCCGTTGAGCTTGTTGCGGCAGACGGCGACGAGGTCACCGAGGACGGCGGAAGCGGTCGGCGCGCCGCCGGCGCCCGGCCCGTAGAACATGAGCTGACCGGCGGCGTCCGACTCGACGAACACGGCGTTGTACGCGCCGCGCACGGAGGCGAGGGGGTGGCTCAGCGGAATCATCGCCGGGTGCACGCGCGCCGTCACCGAGCCCCCGTCCGCGGCCCGCTCGCAGATGGCAAGCAGTTTGATGGTGCAGCCCATCGCCTTGGCCGAGGCGAAGTCGGCGGAGGTGACCTCGTTCATGCCCTCGCGGTAGACATCGTCGAGACGCACCCGCGTGTGGAAGGCGATTCCGGCGAGGATGGCGGCCTTCGCGGCGGCGTCGAAACCCTCGACGTCGGCGGTCGGGTCGGCTTCCGCGTACCCGAGCGCGGTGGCCTCGTCGAGGGCCTCCTGGTAACCCGCTCCCGTGGAGTCCATCTTGTCGAGGATGAAGTTCGTGGTCCCGTTGACGATCCCCATCACGCGGTTGATCTTGTCGCCGGCCAGCGACTCGCGCAGCGGGCGGATCAGGGGGATGGCACCGGCGACGGCGGCCTCGTAGTAGAGGTCCCTGCCGTGCTCCTCGGCGGCGGCGTGCAGCGCGGCACCGTCCTGGGCGAGCAGCGCCTTGTTGGCGGACACCACGGAGGCACCGTGCTCGAAGGCGGTCGTGATGAGGGAGCGGGCGGGCTCGATCCCCCCGATGACCTCCACGACGACGTCGATGTCCCCGCGTTTGACCAGGGCGGTGGCGTCGGTCGTCACCAGGGCGGGGTCGATGCCCGCACGGACCTTGGAGGGCCGCCGCACCGCGACGCCGGTCAGCTCGACCGGGGCCCCGATGCGCGCGGCGAGGTCGTCGGCGTGCGTCGTCATGATGCGAGCCACCTCTGAGCCGACAACCCCACAGCCCAGCAGCGCCACCTTCAGCGGACGCGTACGCATCATCCGACCTCGTTTCCTCATACCGTCTACGGTGGGACCAGTCTCACTCACCGGACGGGGCTTTCTGTCCCTCGTCCGGATCGTGAGATGTCTATTTCATTCTTGCCGGGCCGACGGACCGGAGATCTTCCTCCGCCCGCCGGGACACCGCCGGTGGCCGCCGTCCGTCATCCCACATCGAGCCGGAGCAGGTCGTCCTCCGTCTCGCGCCGGACGATGACCCGCGCCTCGCCGTCGTTGACCGCGACGACCGGCGGCCGCAGCGCGTGGTTGTAGTTGCTGGCCATCGACCGGCAGTAGGCCCCGGTGGCCGGAACGGCGAGCAGGTCGCCGGGTGCCAGGTCGGAGGGCAGGAACGCGTCCTTCACGACGATGTCACCGCTCTCGCAGTGCTTGCCGACGACGCGCACGAGCATGGGCTCGGCGTCGGAGGTGCGCGAGACCAGGGCGACGCTGTACTCGGCGTCGTACAGCGCGGTGCGGATGTTGTCGGACATGCCGCCGTCCACCGAGACGTACGTCCGCAGCCCTTCGAGCGGCTTGATCGTGCCGACCTCGTAGAGCGTGAAGGCGGTCGGCCCGACGATGGCGCGCCCGGGCTCCACCGAGATCCGGGGCGTCCGCAGCTTCGCGGCCTCGCACTCCCGGCTGACGATCTCGCTGAGGGCCTTGGCGATCTCGTGCGGCTCACGGGGGTCGTCGTCGCTGGTGTACGCGATGCCGAGGCCGCCGCCGAGGTCGATCTCGGGCAGTTCGACCCCGTGCTCGTCACGGACGGCCGCGAGCAGCGCCACGACGCGCCGGGCGGCGACCTCGAACCCGGCCATGTCGAAGATCTGCGAGCCGATGTGCGAGTGGATCCCGACCAGCTCGAGACCGTCGAGGGAGAGCGCACGGCGTACGGCCTCCGCGGCCTGCCCGTCGGCGAGGGCGATGCCGAACTTCTGGTCCTCGTGGGCGGTGGCGATGAACTCGTGCGTGTGCGCCTCCACGCCGACCGTCACCCGGATCTGTACGCGCTGCCGGGTGCCGAGGGAGTGGGCGATGTGGGCGACGCGCACGATCTCCTGGAAGGAGTCGAGGACGATCCGCCCGACGCCGGCGCGGACGGCGGCGGTGATCTCCTCGGCGGACTTGTTGTTGCCGTGGAAGGCGATGCGGTCGGCGGGCATACCGGCGGAGAGGGCGGTGACCAGTTCACCACCCGAACA
This sequence comes from Streptomyces sp. RPA4-2, assembly GCF_012273515.2. Classification (NCBI taxonomy): domain Bacteria; kingdom Bacillati; phylum Actinomycetota; class Actinomycetes; order Kitasatosporales; family Streptomycetaceae; genus Streptomyces; species Streptomyces sp. RPA4-2. Next base: position 6,147,262 of record NZ_CP050975.2, on the reverse strand, counting down.
GACGTCGAGGTTCAGCCCCTCCTCGTACAGCCACCGCACGACGGCCCGCGAGAGGAACGCCTTCCCCGCGTAGAAGACGTCGGCGTCGTGCCCGAAGGCGGTGCGCCAGGCGCGGGCGCGCGCACGGAAGTCCGACTCGTCGAGGAAGTAGGCGGGGGTGCCGAACTCCTCCGCGAGGGTGGTGACTTCGACACCGCCGACGGTCACGACCCCGTCGTCGGTACGGGTGACGGTGTGGGCCCAGACCTTGGGGTCGAGGGCGTTGAGGTCGGAGGGCGGGGCGCTGTAGTGCCCCTCCGTCAGCACATCGGCGTGACGGGGCCCGGCGGGGTGTGCGGAACGGCTCATTCTTCTCTCACAGATAGTCAGGGGCGCTGATGCCGAGCAGGGACAGGCCGCCGGCCAGCACCGTCCCGGTGGCTTCGGCGAGCGCGAGCCGGGCGCGGTGGGCGGCCGAGGGTTTCTCGTCGCCGAGCGGCAGCACCAGGTGCTGGAGGGCGAGGAAGGCGTCGGCGGTGGTGACGAGCTGCCGGGCGAGGCGGTCCGGGGCGCGATGGGTCGCGGCGACGCGCAGGGCACGGGGGTACTCGGCGAGGGCGCCGAGCAGGTCGTCCGCCCCTGGGACGTCACCGGGGGTGCCGGTGAAGCCGAGGGCGGCGGCGTTGCGGGTGAGAGCCCGGGTGCGGGCGTGTGCGTACCGGACGCGGAAGAGCGGGTTGCTCTCCCGCTGAAGAAGATGCCCGGCATCGATCCGCGGCCGGTCGTGCCCGGCCGGGTGCAGCAGCGCCCAGCGCGCGGCGTCGGGGCCGAGAGGGGTGGGGTCTTCGGGGGCGGGGACGGGGCGGAGGGTTACGGGGGTGGTGAGGGCGCCGGGGGCGGTGGGCGCGGGGGCGCTGGGTGCGGGGGTGAGGGGGTGCGTTCCTCGGGGTGCCGGGGGCCGCCGGGCCGGAGGTCGGTGTGGGAGGGGCGACGCCTGGGGGGTCCGTGTGGGAGGGACCGTGTCGAAGAGGTCTGTGTGGGAGAGGTCTGTGTGGGAGGGATCCGTGTGCGGCAGCTTGGCGTGCCGCAGCCCGGTGTGCGACGGCTCGGCGTGCCGCAGTCCGGCGTGCGACGGCTCAGCGTGCGGCGGCTCGGCATGCTGCACGAGGGCCTGGCCACCCTGGGTGGCGATGATCCGTACGAGCGCGTCGGCGACGACCTCGGCACGGATGTCGTACGGCATCGGGATCCGGAGCGGGACGACCTGCCCGGCGAGCGCGTCGCCATGACCGTAGGAACCGCGCCCGATCTCCCGTACGAGGGATGCGACGGCGGAGTCCGCGCCACCGAGGCGAATGTTGAGAAACCCGGGCCCGGTGATCGCGACGTCGGCGACACCGTCGGTGCCGACGAGGTGGGGCAGCAGGATCTCGGCGACCTGCACCGCGGAGCGCCCGGCGGGGCGGGCCAGCTGCAACGCGATGTTCGTGGCGTAGTCCCCGCACCCACCGGGCCCCGGCGGCGCCACCACCGCCCGCGCCGGCACGGCCACACTCAGCTCACCCGCGTCCACGGCACGACGCACCGCGCGCAGCACGGTACGGGAGAGCTCGACGGGGGTCACGTGACCAGCGTAGGGGAGGAGGGGGTGGGTATGCGAGTCGGTTTGGCCGGAGGTCCGCGATGTGGACGGGGTACGGCGGGGTGTAGGGGTTCCGGGGATGGCTTAAGCGGGCCTGCGCCCGTAGGGGTGACTCGACGACTGACGACCGCGGTCCATGGGTGACGGGGTGGGACGGGGTACGACGGTGTGCGACGGGTCAATGGCTGTCGTCAGTGACCGGACCGGCCGGCGCGCTCGGCTTCGTCGACCCCGAACCCCTCAGCGCCGAACCTCTCGGCATCGAACCCCGCGGCACCGAGCCTCTCCGTACCGAACCTCTCCGCACGGAAACCGTCCGTACCGAACCCTTCGGAACCGAAGCCCTCTCCCTCGTCCGCGCCCTGGAAGGCACCTTGGAAGGGCGACCCGCAGTCGTCGTCACCACCGCCTTCGCCGCCCCGACTCCCCCGCCGCTCCATCAACTGCCGCACGATGCGCACGAGTTCAGCAGGCTCGAAGGGTTTGGCGAGAAAGGCGTCGACGCCCACATCGAGCCCGCTCTCGACCTCGTACTGAGTGCAGGCGCTGACGATGGCGAGAGGAAGGTTCCGCGTGCGCGGATCGGCACGGAGGCGAGCGGCGGTCCGCAACCCGTCGAGGCGGGGCATGACCACATCCAGGGTCACCACATCGGGCCGCACGTGATGCACCACGTCCAGGCATTCGACACCGTCGGCCGCGGTCACGACCTCGATGCCCTCCAGCTCGAGATTGACCCTGATCAGCTGCCGGATGACCTTGTTGTCGTCCACAACAAGCACCCGACCGGACGCGCCTGACACAACTCGAGAGTAGGTCCGCGCCCGGCACCGCGTCCGGCTTTTCCCCACTTCCACCCCGGACGTGTTCCCGAACCCGCTCGGGCTGAGTCCTGACGCCGCCCCGACCCCGCCTCGACCCGACATCCGGGACTCTCACCGGGGACCCTGAACCCATTCGGCCCACACCCCCGAGCCGCCCCCACACTCACCCAGGACGCCCTCCCGCCCCTCCTCAACACACCGCCCCTCCCCCACATAAACCCATGCCAGTCGCCCTCGAAAGAGCTGGTAGGGTTCTACCCGTCGCCACACACCAAGGCCGACACGCCCCCGTAGCTCAGGGGATAGAGCAACGGCCTCCGGAGCCGTGTGCGCAGGTTCGAATCCTGCCGGGGGCACTCGCCACACAGCCAGCAAGAATCAGGCGCTGAGCTGGGCGGATGCCTAGATGAGAGAGCGGGAGTCAGTCTCACTGACTCCCGCTCTTTCTCGTTCTGTCTCACTGTTCGCGCACTATCTGCGATACACGCGACACGCCTCCGACACGCGAGGCCCACCGCTCACGGTGTTATCCCGGTGCCGCTGATGGTCTGGTCCGCCTCTTCCCGGCCCCGCAGGTCGAAGCCCGCTGGAACCCGGGCGACAGCGGAAGAATCGGCACTGCGAGTACCAGCGCTGCCACCGAGGGCGGTGGCGGCAGTACTGTCGGCCGACCTGCGTGACCGGCTAGCCGTAACGGGCATCAACCGCTCTAGTGATCTTGCGATCGCTAGACAGTTCGCCCGCTCGGCTGGGCCGGGACCGACGCCCCTCTCTTGCGACGCGCCTCAGCCCTGAGAAGAGTGACCTCTTTGATGCACCCTTGAAGCGCGTCCTGGGTCAGGCCCTGATCAGTCATCTGGTATCGGTGCGGCTCGTACCGGTCGCGCAGTTGCTGAGCGAAGAAGTCGCCCCAGCCACTGCTGACGATGCCGCCGTCTGGCTCGCCATCACCGCCCTCGCGACTCTCCTGGCTGTAGTAGCGGATCAGGCCGAGTTTGCGTAGTAGGTGGCAACTGTCCTGCCAGGCATCGCGCTTGAGACCAAAGTCCTCGATCCGCCTTTTGCCGTAGAGATAGACACCCTCCTCGTCGTGTTTGGTCGGGGCGTACTGGCTGAGCTCGCGCAGGATGAGCCAGGTGGCGACCTCGGAGGGGTTGAGCACTTGGACCCAGCCGTTGAGGAAGAAGTCGGCGGGGATGGTGAACGCGAGCGTTCGTTTCCCGTTCCAGCCCTTCCGAGGGACGGTGTAGGCGTGCGAAGTTTGGAGGTCGCCTCGGCCTTCCTCGCTCATGAGAGAGAAGGACCCGTAGAGGCGGCGGCCGCCGTTCTTCGCTCGGGGCACAGTGACCAGGGAGCGCCCGAGGTCGAAATCCTCCAGGCTTCGCAGGGCCCCCTGGATCTGTCGCAGGCGCAGTACCTCCGAATTCCGCTCCTGCTTGGTGTCGGGCATGTAGGCGCCGGTCTTCGTGTCGTAGGCGCCGTCGATGGCGACGAAATCGGACCAGGACAGTCGCTCGCGGGCCAGGCTGCGGACGTTCTTCCACGGCTCACCGATGTTCAGCCGGCAGTGCGCCTCGAAGACAGCCAGCAGGTAGAAGCGCAGCGCGATGCCCCGCGGGTTGAGCAGGTGAGTCAGTGGGGGCTGCTGCCCCTCTTCTCGGGCGTATAGCAAGTGAGCGCGCAGCTTGACAAGGTCGGGCTGCTTCCCGGCCCTCCAGACCTCGCGCAGGGCCGCCCCTGCCTGTGCCACAGCCCTGGTGCGCTGCATCTCGGTCAGCCGACGCAATCGGCGTTCGATCGTCTCAAGGACTCCGGACATCGCTCCGTCACCACGTTTTGATCTCAACGTTTTGATCCGCGTATAAGACTCTACTAGTTAATTAACTAGATCATCTCAGTGCGGATCAAAGCGTTGCCAGGAGTCGCCTGAGTGGCCCGAAAGTGGCCTCACCATGGAGTTGAGCACCGGTTCGAAACGGGCTCAGCGGCTCGCCGTTCGTACCGATGCGAACGGCCCCGGGGTCCAGCCCGGGGCCGCTACAACGAATCAGAATCCACTTAGGAGCCTAATGGCAAACCAGACAAATGAAAATCAGGACCCCGAGCGCCTATCCCAGCGGTGGATGCTCATCCTCCTCGGAGCTGGCGTAGTTGGGATCACAGTCCTCGTCCTCGGCGGGCCAGCCCTAGCGGCACTCGGCGCTGCCGGAGGGGCAGTAGCAGTGTTGCACGGGATCATCGCGTAGCGGGCCCCGCCCGGGGCGCTCCAGAGCGCCCCGGGCGCCCTCGGGGCGGCGGGGAGCCCTACAGATCTTGCGCCAGGCATTCGGCGCGGAGTCGCTGGTGAGGTTGGAACTGGCGCCACATGTCCAGCCCTTACCAAGAGACGGGTCTCAGCGCGGCACGGGTGCGATCAGGCTACGTCGCCCTCCCCCTCAAGAGCCTTTGCGATCTTCAGGTTGGCGGCTTCCTCGTGTCCGTCCACGCACCCGTGGTACCGGCGGTGGATCACCTCCGGGGAGTTGCCGACCCGCCGGGCGACCTCAGCGATCGGGACCCCGGCGTTCAGCCATCGTGTGATGCATGCGTGACGCAGGTCGTACGGGCGCCCGGCGAGCGGCGATTCGACGCGGTCCGGCGGAAGGGCGAACGGTCGCGCCTCCTCCCACACGCGCCAGTACGTGGATGAGCCGACGACTCCCCCGCGCTCGTTCCCGAACACGCGCCCCTCCTTGGCGGTCCCGAACTCCTTCAGGTGGGCTCGAAGGATGGCGACCAGGACGGGCGGGATGGGCACCGGGCGGTCGGTGTCGGACTCGCGAGCTTTCAGGCCCCGGCGGTCGTGCCGCTCCCCGGAGTCCGTCCACTGCTTGCCCGATACGGGACGTGTCTCCCTCAGCGTCAACGTGCCCCAACCCTCCTCCGGCAGGTGGCAGTCAGAGAGCCTCAGCCCGACCGCCTCAGCGGGCCTGAGCCCCGCGTAGTACAGGACCCCGTAGAACGCCACCAGGCGCCGCCCGCGGCTGCGGTCCCACGAGCCGACGTAGGAGACGCCGATGAGCAACTGGCGTCCCTGTACGGCGTTCACGAGCACGCGGCGGTCCACCACCCCACCGGAGCCCACGCGCTTCCCACGGGCTCCTTGGAGCGGGTTCTCCGGGAGCTCCTTGGAGGCGACTGCGTGTTCGAGGGCCGTGTTCAGGGCGCGCCGCCGCCGTCTGTGCGTCTCCCCCGCCGCCGGGGTACCGTCCAGCCGGTAGCTGAGGCGGTACACCACGTCCTCGAACACCTCGACGTCCGCCAGGTCGGCAACCGGCCGGTCCTGCGTCGTGAGCCACTCGTACGCGGTTTTCAGCTCGGCCGGCGGATCCTCCCTCGCATTCGCGGGGACCATCCCCCACCGGAATGCCAGCCGCAGGTACTTGTCGTCAGGAGCACTGTCCCCGCGCTTCACCATGGCCAGCGCCACGGCCGCGAGCGCGTCCGCCATGCCTTCACGCGTCTTCGCGGCGCTCATGCGCCACCGCCCGGCGACGTACTTCCGGCAGAATTCGAACCACCGCAACGACGGCTCGGCCTCAGCCGCCGCTTCCGCCTCCGCACGGACTTCGGACTCGGGCTGTCCGCTTGCGATCTCGAACGCTTCGCCTCGGCGCATGGCCTGCCGGAGCTCCGAGCGCCGGCTCTCGGCGAGTGCCGACGTGGCGAACGTCGCGCTGCTCACCTTCCCGCCCACGACCCAGCGGAGTTGGTACGGACGTGCCTTCCGGTCGACCTTCGTGACCTTCCACAGCCGGACATCGAGGGAGTACCCCGGCCTGGCCGACCCGTGCGGGCGTCGAGCCGGGATGCCTTCATTCGTGCTCACGCAGCGTCCTCCCGCTCCGTGAGCCACCGCTCGTACTCCGACCGCCGGATTCGCACGTCGCCGTTCGGGAGCTTGATCGCGCGGGGGCCCTTCCCCAGTTGGCGCCACCGGTAGAAGGTCGACGGGGCGACCTTCAGATCGGCGATGACCTCCTTGACGGTCATCTTCTCGTCGAGCGTGCGGGCGCTCATTCCGCCATCCTTTCGGCTTCGTCCGCACCGGACAGGCCGGACAGCTCCAATTCCGACTGTCCGGACTGTTCGCGCAGGTCAGATGGCATAACCGGACAGGCGGACAGTGCGGACACCTCTTGCGCGCCCTCTGTCCGGGTGTCCGTGTCCGGGTAGTACCGGCCGCCAGCGTCCTTGGTGAGCTGCCCGGCGTCGGCCATGCGGTTGCAGGTACGCCGGATCGTGTCCAGGTCGACGTTCGGCAGCTCGCCCGCCATGTCCTTCGGCCTGGCCCCCGAGTGAGCGCGGACGTAGCGCAGGATCGTGGCGCGGGTATCGCCGACGGTGTGGTCGGACACCGGTCCGTCCAGCAAGTGCCAGGCGCCGGAGGCGGGTTGGAAGCTGAGGGCGTACTCGCTTTCGTCCACGTCGCGGCCGGTGACGTGCAGGATGCCGTCTGCCTGCCCGCGGGCCCGCTTCAGCACGAGGGTGGCGTCTGCCGCGCCCGCGATGCCGTTGGTCCCGGACACCTCGGTCAGGAAGTCGTCGGAGCCTGCCTTGCGGACGTGGTGGACCAGGACGACAGCGATGCCGTAGTGGTCCGCGAGCCGCTTGGCGTAGCCGACAGAGACATAGTCCGCGTCGTACGCCGATACGCCCTGCGGGGCCTGTCCGCGCATCTTGGCGAACACGTCGATGACGACCATGCGGGCGTCGGGGTTTCGGTCCAGCCACTGTGCGATGGCCTCGGTTCCGCCCTGGGGGAAGGGCGGACACTCGGTGACCAGGGTCAGCCCAGCGGGAGCCGGCTTTCCGCCCAAGAGCTTGCCCATCCGGGTCTGAAGGCGGCGCGGGGTGTCCTCCAGGGCGAGATAGAGCACGGGCCCGCCCTGAACTGGTACGGAGTCGAACGCCTGGCCTCCGGCGGCGACCGCGAGTGCCAGCCCGAGGGAGAGCCAGGATTTGCCGACCTTGGGCGGTCCGGCGAGCAGGCTGACGCCTTCGGCGAGGATGTCGGGCACGGCCCATTTGGGCTCGGGGAAGTTGGCGGCCATGAGCTGATCGGCCGTCCATGCGGTCCGCGGGCGCTCCCGCTTCGGGGGCGCGAGCGGGGCTGCCTCGGTGTCGCTGGGCACGGAGTACAGGTGCAGGGGCGGGATGGGGCTGGTGCTCATGCGGCGACCGTCCGGGGGCGCCGTGCTCCGGCCCGGAGGCCGGAAGCGATGGTGCGCCGTGCCTCGCGCTCGCCCTGTCCGACCTGGAGCGCGGCAGTGAGGAGCCAGCCGGTGACGTCGGCTTCGCTCAGCTCGCCGCCGGCGACGAGCTGTCCGAGGGCGGCTGCGGCGATGAAGAGCGCGTCATTGTGTTGGTGTTCGCCGGAGCCGGTGACCCGTTCCACCTCGCCGTTGACGGCGGACCGCAGGAAGGCCGCACGGCGTCCGTGTCCGGTGAGGGCGACTGTGACGGGCTTCTGCGGAGGCAGCGGGGTGGGGCGTAGGAGTTCGGCGAGCCAGCCGGGCAGCGGCGCCACAGGGGCGTTGTGGGTGACCGCGTACGGGCGATTGTTGAAGGTGCTGCCCGCGCCGACCACGAGTCCGCCCACGGCGCGGGTATCGACCTTCCAGCCGAGCCCTCGGGTGCTGTCCCCGGCGGTGTTCCGCAGAGGTTCGCTCTCCGGTGCGGCGAAGTACAGATGGGTGCCGCCGCTCCAAGTACCGACCGTGTAGGTGTCGGTGGGGAGGGGCTGGCCGTGGCGCTCGCAGAGTACGGCGAGCACGTCGGCGCCTTCCGTGACACCGTGCTTGGCCCATTCGGCCGGCGGGGTGTCGGTGGGGTGCTTGGGCCGGTCCAGGTCGATGACGACCAGGCCGGACGGGCCAGTCGCGATGCCGACGTTGTACGCGGCATGTGTCCAGCACCGGGTGATGCGGACGTGATCGGCCGTGGCGCGCTGTTCCCAGTCGCGGACGGCGGGCCGCTTGTCTCCGGGGATGAGAGGGAAGACGCGCCAGTCTCGCGACGCTGCGTCAAGCGCTGAGGCGAGCTGGGCAGGGCCGTCGGGGTACGGCATGCTGGGGTTCTCCTGTTTCTGTCTTCGGATGGGCAGGGAGAACCGCGGCGGCGGGCGACCTTGCTGGGGAGTCCCGCCGCCGCGGCGTAGCTATGCGATATCGAGGGTGAGCTGAGCCGACGCGGCCTCCGCGGCTTCGGGCGCGGTGGCGGCGAGCAGGGCGCGGTAGGCGAGTGCGGCTTGGTGGATGACGACGCCGTTGCCGAGGATCTTGAGCTGGTCGGAGCGGGACAGGCCCAGGTCGGGGCCGGTGACCCAGCCGGGATCGGCGCCCATCATCCATTCGACGAACGCCGGGGACAGCCGGCGGTTCCCCTTGGTCCCGGGCTCGGTCGGCTCGGGCGCGGGTCGGCCCAGAACCTGCTCCCAGCGGCGGATGGCGGGCCCGTAGTCGGTGCCGTTGGTGGCCACCCACCGGCCGTCGAGGCGCACGGCCTGGCCGGGCAGGTAGTAGTTGCCCGCCGTGTCACGCTGGTTGGGCCCGCCGTGTGGCCCGTCCGACGCCTTGGGGGTGGGCAGCAGGTTCACCACCACCTCGTTCAGGGGACGGGAGTTGGTTCCAAGGAGGTTGGAGGCGCCGGACTTCCAGTCACGCGCGGCGGGGGTGGGCAGCAGGGTGACAGCGGTGCGCAGGTTCATCCCGCCCTGCCGTTTGGGCGAGGTGCCGGGTCCACCGGTGCCGTCGGCGGCGGCCGGGGTGGGCAGCAGCCTCAGGCGCCCGTCGGGGGCAACAAGAACACCACTTCGTCCTCCAGCGTGGGCCCGTGCCCACCCGCCCGGCGCTTGTCCGGGTGCTGCGGTCCGCCGTTGCGTCCGAGCTGTGAGGTGGGAGTCTTCAGCAGCGGGATACGCGACGGCGAACCAGCGGTCCCGGCGGTGGCAGGCGCCGACTTCGGGATCTCCAGCTCGTAGGCACATCCACCGCGCGTCGTACCCGATCGCGGCCAGGTCGGCGGCGACGACATCGAGTCCCCGGCTGCGCAGGGCTGCGACGTTCTCCAGGAAGACGAGTCGGGGTCGAAGATGGCGAACGGCACAGACGATGGTTTTCCACAGTCCGGAGCGGTCACCGGCGATCCCTCCCCGAGGTCCGGCGTTGGAGATGTCCTGGCAGGGAAACCCGGCCGTCAGCGCCACCGGGCGGGACACGGTTGCGGCCAGGGCGGCGAAGTCGACGGCCGTGATGTCCCCAAGGTTGTCCACAAGGGGCAGGCGGGAGGCGAGCAGGCGGGAGGCGGCCGGGTCCTTCTCGCCGACCAGAACGGTGGGCAGGCCGGTGACGGCTTCCACGGCCTGGTCCAGCGCACCGGAGCCGGTGCACAGACTGATGTTGCCGTCCTCCAGCGGCGCGACGGGATAGGTCATGCGCGGTTCTCCTTGCTGCTGTCGGCGAACGGGAGTTGGGGCAGGCCCACCGCTTCGAGGGCCCCGGGGTCGAAGCCGGGCAGGGCCGCGCGGGTGATGAGTGCCTGCGCGAGCTGTTCGGCGTAGGCGGCGCCGGTGCGGGCGACCTCGATCTGTGTCGTGCCGCGGATGGTTTCCACGCGCTCGATGTGGGCGCGTTCCTCGCGCCGGTCGCTCACGTGCCGCTCGTACGCGACGCGTTCGCGGCGGTCAGTGCGCCAGTACCGGGCGGCGAGCCCGTAGGCGATGGCGGTCGTCAGCACCCACAGCAGCAGGGGCAGGGACAGCCCGTTGGCGTATCCGGCGACGCCGGCGAGGGCGAGTCCGCCGGAGGCGGCGAACGCGGTCCCGGCGATGACGGGGTCTCCGGCGCGGCCGATGCTCGCGCAGACGCCGGCCGCGCCGGCGGCGAGGGAGAGCGCGGTCATGAGTACGGCGTTGCCGAGGGAGTGTTGGGCGCCGTTGGCGTTCCAGATCCGGGCCAGGATCAGCACGGTGGACGTGGCCACGGCGGGGGCGGCTTTGGGGGCGATGATGGCGAGCCAGTGGCGGGCCACGATCTGTTCGTTCACGACTGGCTTCCTCACAGGTTGGGGAGCGCGTTGATGACGGCGCTCATGAGGGCGTGGACGGTGTGGGAGGCGCCGGTGGAGGCGAGGTAGAAGCCGAACATCACGGCGACGAACGCCCCGCCCGCCTTGAGTGATCCGGAGCGGATGAGGACGATGAGCAGCAGGCCGAAGAGCAGGGCGAGCGAGATGGTCACGGCCATGGCGGAACTCGCTTTCGGTCGGGAAGAGCGGCTGGTTAGGCTGCGCGGGCCCCGGGTGCTGGCAAGTTCGGGGCGTGGACCGGTGACCGCGCCCGCCTGGCTCCAGCTAGGAGCGGGGTCCGTCTGATGACGGGTGGTCGCCGGTCGTGTGCTCAGCGGGTGCCTTGGCGGTAGATCCGTGAGGCGCGGTTGTAGAGCCAGCGGCCGGCGCGGACGCGTTTGCCGCGGCCCTTGCAGCGGCGGCAGTGCTTGCCGCGCTTGGGGCGTCCCTTGCGGTCGGTGGTGGTGGCGAAGCCGAAGCCGTTGCACTTGCGGCAGGTCCCGAACGGGCTCCCCGCACACAGAGCCACGTAACAGAGTGTGATGGCGAGTGGGCAGACGACAGCAAGGGCTATGGGGGTCATCGGGGTCCCTCCGGGCCGGTTTCCGGGGTTTTCGCAGGTGGGCTGCTATCCGCTAGATCACAGGTGGGGTGCTGTTTGGGGTGCTAGCGGGGGTGCTACCGGTAGCAGGTGGGCCCGCTACCGGTAGCGGGTGAGCGGGGCTAGGCGGCGCCCCGGTTTTCGTCACGCTCAGCAATCGCGGTGGTGAGGTCGTCGCGGACGATGCCGCGGCGGGTGGTGCGCTCGCCGTCGTCGGTGGTCCCGGCCACGCCGGTGGTCTTGATGCCGTGCGGCTTGAGTGCGGAGGTGACGTTCTCGCCCTTCCAGCCGCCGTAGACCTCCGGCCGCAGTTCCGCGAGCCGGGCGGCGATCCGCTCGTTCCACACCCGCTTCTCCGAGACAGGGACGACGGCGGCGACGTCGGCGAGCAGGTCGTACGAGGGACCCGCGGTGCTTTCGGCGTCCTCCCCGAGCGCGTGCCCGGACAGGGTGCCTTCGGCCTTGCGCAGGGCGAGGGCGCGCTGGGCGATGGCGTTGGTGGCCGGGTCGTCGAGGTAGGCGGTGCGGACCACGCTCGGCAGGGGGCCCGCTCCGGCGAGGTAGCCGTTGCCTGCGTCGATCTCCGGGCGGAACGCGGTGGCGCGCACGCCGTTCCGGTACGCGCTCGTGCCGAGGATCATGTCGTTCTCGACCTGGCCGGCGACCCTCAGGCAGAAGCGGATGGACACGTTGCCGCTGATCCCGGTCGGGAGCGAGTCCTTGTCGGGGCGCTGGGTGGCCAGGATCAGGATCACTCCGAGGGCGCGGCCGAGCTTGATGATGAACTCGGCGTCCTCACCTGCCTGTTTGCCGTACTTGGGGTGGGCGAAGAGGTTCTGGCACTCGTCGAACACGGCGAGCAGCGGCCACAGCTTGAGGGAGCGCTTGTCGGCGATGGTGCGGGTGATGCGCTTGTCCGGGCAGAGGTCCCGCGGCAGCTTCTTGATCGCGGCAGCGCGGCGCATGACCTCGGCGCGCAGCAGGGTGAGGGAGTCGGCGGCGTACTTGATGGAGTCGTCGTCGATGCCGGAGACGAACCGGTGGCAGGTGCAGGCGAGGGCGTCGACGTCGCCGGTGCCTTTCAGCTCGTGCAGCCACATTTCCACCGACGGGTCCAGTGCCGCTCCGCAGGCGAGCACGCGGACGGAGGCGGTCTTGCCCTGGCCGGGCTGCGAGCCGATCAGCACGTTGTGCTGAATCATCGGCACCGACTGGCCGCGGCCGCGCGGGTCCAGGCCGAACGGGATGCCTTTGAAGATGTCGTGGCGGCGGGCGGTGGCGAGCTGCCACTTGACGATGCCGGTCTTGGACAGGTCCCGGTCCCCCACCCACAGGATGAGGCGTCCCTCGTGCTCGTTGGGGTCGGCGTCCGGCCACACGCACCCGAGTGGGCGGCGCAGGCCGGAGGCGAGTCGGGCACGCCGGTCGGCGACGTCCGCGACCGTGACTCCGAGCGGCAGGTCGATGTCCGCGCGCCAGCCGGGGCCCTCGCGGGTGATGGGAGCGGCGAACTGGATGCCGTCCTTGCCCTTGGCGACCGCGCTCGCGATCTGGCCGATGCCGATGGAGGCCATGGCCTTGACCACGATGTCGCTGGTCAGCTTCTGTACCTCGGTCTTGATGACCGCACGCGTCGTCAGCGGCGCATCGGCCGGCGCCCCGGCCAGGCCGAAGCCGAGCACGGCCACCGCGGCGGCGATGACCTGCGTCATCGGCTCCGCCCCGTAGACCAGGAACAGGACCGTGCCCAGGGTGAAAAGGGAGCCGAGGATGGTGAGGATCATCCGCAGGCGGACGCGCCGGTCGCGCTGGCGCGAGAGCTTCAGGTACTCATCCACCTGCTCGTTCGTAGCCGTGTACTGCCGCAGCGCCTCACCCTCGGCGTCCACGGACCAACGGCCCACCCTGCCCAGGGTGTGGAGCGCGCCGCGCGGGGAGCGCCAGACGAGTTTGGGCAGGTAGACGAATGGGACGCGGACCGCGTGGAAGGCGGCGGTGTGCCAGGCGTGCCCGGCCAGCCAGCCGAGCGCTTCCTTGAACTCCGCGGCCGACTTGAGCCAGGCCGGGAAGACGTCGAGTCGCTTGGAGTTCTTGATGCGGTCGATGACGCCGGGGCCGGACATGGTCGGCACCGTGCTGTCGACCAGCGTCGGCCGTCCGTCGGCCGACTCGGTCGGCTCCGGGTCGGCCGACTTCGACGGCCGGGAGTCGGCCGAGGGGTCGGGGCTCGGGTCGGTCGACTCGCCGCGCGCGGTCCGGGCCTTGCCGAGGTCGACCACCTCGCCCCCGGACGGGGCCGCGGGGTCGCCCATTTCGGCTTCGAGCCGGTTGAAGAGTTCGTTGTCGTCGTCGGGGTGTTTCACTGACAGTTCCTTCTCTCGGGAGGGAAAGGGCGGGCCCGGCCGTCGCTGTAGGAGGTGGGCGGTCGGGCCCGCCGCGTGGGTCATGCCGCGCGCTGTTCCTCGGGGTAGGCACAGGACACGCACGTTCCGAGCGAGGTCGGGATGACGTATCCGGCGTCCGACTGGCACTGCGGGCAGGTGCGGCGGGCGAGCATCGCAAGAGCGAGCGCTCCCCACTTGCGGGAGGTCATCGGCCGCACCGGGCGGGCGCGGTCGACGCGGTAGAGGTAGGCGACCTGCACCCCGGACTTCCGGCCCCGGTGGCGGCGTATCACCTGCGCAGCGATCGGCTGTCCGCCCGGCCGCAGTCCGCGGTCCCGGAGCTGACGGCGGGTGGCGTAGCCGTCGGGGGCGAAGCGCCACGGGAAGGTGGGGACCCCGAACCGGGTGCCGCTGGGGTCGTAGCACTTGCTGAACGCCGTGGACATCAGGCCGCCACCCCCACAACCGGCGCGCCGGTACGGGCACCGGTGCGGCCGGCACGCCGACCGGTGACCGTGGCGAACAGCCGCCCCAGTCCCGCACGGCGCAGTCCGGCGCGAGCCTGCTTGGCCGCGTACATCGCCTCATCCGCGCGCCGCAACAGCCCGGACAGGTCGTCGTCGGGGAAGTCCGCGGCCCGCACCCAGCCGAGCGAGACGGTGGTCCGCATCGCCGGGTCCTGGCCGTCGACCGGGCGGCCGAGGACGCCGTGAAGGACGGCGAGCAGGTCGCCCGCGGTGCCGTGATCGTCGATGACGACGGCAGCGAACTCGTCGCCCCCGAGCCGCCCGGCCACCCCGGAGCCCTGAACGTAGTGGGTGAGGCGGTCGGCGGTCGCCTTCAACAGCGCGTCCCCGGCCGCATGCCCGAACGTGTCGTTGATCTGCTTGAAGCGGTCCACGTCGGCCAGTACCACCACCGCGCGAGGGTCCTTGAGCAAGACGGTGGCGCGGCGGGTGAAGCCGTCACGGGCCCGTAAGCCGGTCAACGGGTCACGCCGCGCCGTGTTGAGACGGGCCCGCAGCCGCCACGCGTGGACAGCCCAACCAGCAGCCGGCGGCAGTGCGGAGAGCAGGACGGTGACCGGGGTGTTCATGCCGCCGCCCCCTCGCCGCTCTCGCCGCCATCGGTGTCGTTGATGGGGTGCAGACGTCGGCCGTCGGCCCGCTCGCTGAGCAGCAAGTCCCGCAGCACGCGAGAGTTCGCTGCCGAACAGTGCAGCGTGGTCCGGATCGCCTCAGCGTTGATCGCGTCATCCGCCCACTCCGCCGTGGCCGTCCGCGCCTCGGCGAGCAGCTCCGCAGGGGTCCGCGGCGCCTTGGTGGCCTTGGCCTTGGTGGTGCGCTTGCGCGGCTGCTTCGGGGTGTCCTGCTTGGGCGGCTTCGGGTCCTGGGGCGGGACGGGCGGGATGTCTTCGCTGGCCGGGGCCAGCTCCCCGAGCTTCAACAGCACCCGCTCGGGGCGGGGTGTCTTGGAGCGCCAGCGGCGGCCGTGCTGCTGCCGCAGCTGCGCGCGGGCCAACTGCCGCTCCCGCTCGCGCCCCAGCGCATCCGTGTAGGAGGTGACCTCCCACAGGGTCATGCGGCGCCACAGGGCCAACGTGGACAGCGGGGCGAGCAGCCAGCGCGAGCGGCGGATCTTCTCCATCCGCCGACCGGTGACGGCGCCGATCCGGGAGGCGTACACGTGCGCGGCGACTTCGGACAGGACCACCCACAGCAGCGGCATCGTGCCGTGCGCGAGCTTCGCGGACAGCGAGTGCCCGGCCGCGACGTTCAGCCAGCACGTCACCCCGGTCAGCGCCCACGGCACGAACCGCACCCAGCCCAACGGCATGTCCGTACGGATCAGCAGCAGGAACGCTGCAGTGAACACCGGGATCGCCGTGTCGATACCCACGGGCAGCATCCACGGGGAGGCGAAGCCCCAGCGGGCCCCGGCCGTGGACACGGCCTCGAAGGAAGAGGCCAGGCCCAGCCCGCCCACGCCGGCCGCGAGCACGGCGACTGCACCCAACAGCCACAGTTCCGGGGTCGTCAGCGGCGGGACCGTCGGCCGCTCGCTCGTGTGCGTCGTGGTCGTCATGCGCTCTCACCGCCCTGCGAGGCCCGGAGCTGGGCCTCCATCAGTTCGGCTTCCACGTCCGTCACCTGGCCGTCGAGAATGCGCTGATAGACGGCCTCGCTCTCCAGGAACATGCGGTCCTGGAAGGTCGGGTCCTCGCTCATGCCGCCGCCCCCTTGCGCACCGAGCGAGGGCCGGCGGGACGGGCCAGCGGAACGATGTTGAACAGCTCCGGCGCGTACACCTCGATCGCCTCCGCGGCGATCCGGCTCACGTCGTCGGGCAGGTGCGGGTTGTCGGCGAGGATGTCGCGCGCCGCGTCCTCGCGGGCCGCGCGCTCTTCGTCCGTCTCGCCCTCCACCCCGAGCCACAACTCAACCGGGGTGCCGAGCGCCAGTTCCACAAAGTCGTCCGTGGTCAGGGCCTCATGGCCCGCTACGAACGTGCGCAACCTCGAACTACTCACAGATCTCTCCTGAATCGAAGGAGCAGGGAGAACCCGACGGCGGACGGCCTTGCTGGGGAGTCCCGCCGCAGGGCGTGTTTGTGCAGGTCGAGACAGCCGTGGCTGCCCCATTCAGCGATGCGATACATGCTTGAACGTGTATCTCACAGTGGCGCGCTCGATTGCGGCTGTCAAGTCCTTCGGGGCTTTCGGGTTGCCCTGCGACGTGACATCAGATTGCCGCTCATTGGTGGGACGAAGTCACCACGTCCCTGGACGACTTGGGACGTCCTCGTTAACGTTCACTGAGTCATGCACGTCCCCAGACGTCCCCGGGAGTTGGGATGGCGAACGAACGCTTACGATCGGCGATGTTGACGAACGGCATCACGGTCGACGCCATGGCAACCCACATCGGAGTGGACCCGAAGACCGTCGAGCGCTGGATAACTCAGGACCGTGCGCCCTACCGGCGCCACCGCCTTGCCGTCGCCGCGTTCGTACGCGAAGACGAGGCATATCTCTGGCCGAACGGCCTTCCCGACGGCCAGCGTCAGGATGCTGCCGACGCCGAGGTCCTGAAGGTGTACCCGCATCGCTCCTACGTTCCTTCGGATCTCTGGCTCCAGCTCTTCGGCCGCGCCGAGCGCGAGATAGGCGTACTCGTCCACGCGGGGGTCTTCCTCGCGGAGAACCCGCGTTGGCCCCAGCTGCTAAAGCTGAAGGCGTCGTCCGGCGTACGGGCCCGGATCCTGTTGGGCGACCCCAGCAGTCCGGAAATCCAGCGGCGGGGCGAAGAGGAGGAGATCGGCGAAGGCGTCGCCTACAAGGTGCGCGAGGTCATGAAGCTCTACCGCCCTCTGTACTCGGTCCCGGGCATCGAGTTCCGGAAGCACAGGTCGACCCTTCACAACTCCCTCTACCGCTCCGACGACGAGTGGCTGGTCAACACGCAGGTCTACGGGGTGAGCGCCCCGATGGCCCCGGTGCTCCACCTCCGCCGCGTCGCCGGCGCCGAGCTGGTCTCGACGTACCAGCAGAGCTTCGAGAAGGTGTGGTCCGAAGCCGTCCCCATCGAAGGGTCCTCATGAGTCGCCGTACCGACTACTTCAACGATCCTGCCGCACCAAAGGCCAACAGCATTGTGCCCGCAGTAACCGCCTTTGTCGTGAACGACGCGGGTGACGTACTCCTGGAGCAACGTTCGGACAACGGGTGCTGGGGCATGCCCGGAGGCGCTCAAGAAGTCGGGGAGAACATCGCCGGGACTGTCGTCCGGGAGGTCCTGGAGGAGACAGGGATTCACGTCGAAGTGGTCGGCCTGGTCGGCATCTTCACCGACCCCCGACACGTCATCGCCTTCGCAGACGGAGAGGTGCGCCAGGAGTTCTCGCTCTGTTTCCGAGCCAGGCCGATCGGCGGTGAGATCAAGGTGAGTTCGGAGTCATTCGCAGTGCAGTGGGTCCGGCGAGCAGAACTGGACTCTCTCGACATCTCGCCAACGACACGCCGACGCCTCGAAGAGGGGTTCCGCAACGCCGAAGTCCCGTTGATCAGTTGAGCTTCGCCTCTACCGCCTCGGCTCGGCGCCGCACCCGGGCCACCCTGGCCATGAGTTCGGGTCGGGCCTCGGACACTGCCCGGAAGACGACGTGTTCGGGACCGTACCGCTCCAGAACTTCGGACAGCCGCTCGGCAGGGTCCACAAGGTCCCCAGTCGGAGTGCTGGTCAGGTCACAATAGGTGATCGCGTCCACCAACTCCGCTTCGGCGGGCCCGAACTCGGTGAGCGCATCATCGAGCCCGAGTTCGGATGCCTCCCACGAAGACGACGTGTGGAAGGCCACGACGCTGCACAGCCGCGGGTCAGCCCCTACAACGTCGCGCAAATACCGGGCCCCGTCGATCATGTGCTGTCCGGTATCCACAGCGTCCCTGGCATATCCGATGTCGTGCACGATGGCAGCAGCGGCCAGCAGCTCGGCGTCCCCGCCCAACGTGGGCGCGAGGGCCAGTGCTTGAGAGTGAACCCTCTTGGAGTGGGCCCACCGTCGCGGCAAACTGTCGGCCAACATCGACTCAGCGAGGTCGTGGGCCCACTTGGCCAGGTGCATCTTCTACTGCCTCCAAGGCAATCGGGAGTTCAGGAAGGAGAGCTGACGAACCGACCAACTCCGTGCCTCGCCTCGACGTGACCAGCGGTCTCCAGCTCACGCACGGCTCGGCGAACCGTGCCACGAGACACCCCGTACCTCTCGACGAGAATGGCTTCACTCGGAAGTCGCGTTCCAGCAGGCAGATCGCCGCTCCGGATCTGCTCCAACAGGTCGGCCATGATCCGTTCGTATGGTGCGTTTCCAGCTGCCCCGGCGACAATGCGGCCAACGCCGGCAACGGTCTTGATGTCCCCCGATTCTTCAAGGGCATGCAGCGCCCGCCGAACCGTCGTACGAGCCACCTCGAACTCGCGCCCGATCTCGGCCTCCGACGGCAACCCGTCCACGTAGGCTCCAGCGGCGATCCGTTCGCGCAACGCCTGAGAGATCACCTGATACGTCCCGCGAGGGCTGGGGCTCGGCACGCATTCCTCCTTCGGACGACCGTCGCGTTCAAGCTTCCCACGGGCACCCTGGCTGGTGGTGTCCCGACTGTCCGGCTGTCCGGTTATAGCTCTCACCTGCACTAACGCGCCGGACAGCTCGGAGTACTGCTGTCCGGGCTGTCCGGTCACAGGGCTGCAACACCCCATGGGTGTTGCAGCCCATCGGCGAAGCCGACCTCTCAATGGGGACGAGCTCTGACGGGGGCGAGGGTGTTCCACATTTTGCCAACAAGCGCCCCACCCAAAGTGGGATGATCCTTGAGCCACGATGCCGGGACAGCAGGGGGACGCTTCATGGCCAACGAGAACTCGCAGCTGGCAGGACTCATCTGGTCCGTATCGGATCTGCTACGTGGCGACTTCAAGTCTTCCGAGTACGGAAGGATCATCCTGCCGTTCACGGTCCTACGTCGGTTGGACTGCCTCCTTGCCCCAACCAAACAAGCCGTACTCGAAGCTACGAGTCAGGACTCTGCAAGCGGTGGCAACGAGCGTCTCCTCATGGAGATCGCCGGCCAGCCCTTCTTCAACATCAGCCCGCTATCTCTAGACCGCATCGACTCCTCCCCTCAGGACGTAGGCCCTCTCCTACGTGACTACGTCGCTAACTTCTCTGGGAACGCGAAGGAGGTCATACAGCGCTTCGATTTTGACCAGCTGATCCGACGTCTAGACAGTGCGAAGCTACTTCGCCCGGTCCTGAACAAGTTCGTGTCAGTCGACATGGGCTCCACCGTGAGCAATCGCCACATGGGACTCGTATTCGAGGAACTCGTTCGGCGATTCGAAGGGCAGACCCCTGAGGTGTCAGGCGAGCACTTCACGCCGCGAGAAGTCGTCCGCCTCATGGTCAATCTCGCGATCGCGCCCGACACGCGACTACTGACTTCCCCTGGCCTTACCCGTTCTGTCCTCGACCCGGTCTGCGGTACTGGTGGCCTACTGGCAGAAGCTGCGGAGTACATCGGGGAAATTAGCCCTTACGCACACGTCTCTCTGTACGGACAAGAGATCAATCCCGAATCGTGGGCCATCTGTCGCTCCAACATGATGTTGCGCGGAGCGGACGCGAACAACATCACCTTCGGGAACACTCTCAGTGAAGACCGGCATAAGGGTCAGCAATTCGACTACCTGCTGGCCAATCCTCCCTTGGGTGTTGACTGGAAAAGGGTCGCTGAGTCGGTCCGCGAGGAACATGCACACATGGGGAGCGCCGGACGTTTCGGCGCTGGCCTCCCTCGTATTAACGATGGATCCCTACTGTTCCTCCAACACATGCTAGCCAAGATGAAACCGGCGGACAGTAATAAGGACAGCGGTAGCCGTGTCGCCATCATCTTCAACGCCTCACCGATGCATACCGGAGCCGCCGGCTCGGGAGAATCTCAAATCCGAAAGTGGATCATCGAGAACGACTGGCTGGAGGCCATTGTGGCCCTACCTGACCAGCTTCTCCACAACACCGGCATCAGCACTTACCTGTGGGTGCTTAGCAACCGCAAGTCCTCAGATCGTCAGGGAAAGGTGGTCCTGTTGAATGCCCGGGACCACTGGCAAAAGATGCGCACCTCAGTGGGCAGCAAACGAAAGTACTTCGGTCCCGATCAAATCAATGAGATCACGCAACTCTATGCACAAGCCCTGACGCTCGCTCCTGACCATCCACAGCGTGACAAGGTCCGGGTGCTGCGGAGTGACGAGTTGGGTTACCGCAGAATCATTATCGAGCACCCGCTTCGCCTACGATACGAGCTGTCTGAGGAAAGTCTCACTCAACTCGCCGCCTCGCGAGTGCTTCAGAAGACAAGTAGTCCCGATGCATTGCTGACATCATTGCGTCCTCTGATCAGGTCAAAATGGCCTACCAAAGCTCAGGCGCTCAGTGCACTACGTCAGGCGGCTACGGAAAATGGGTTGACATGGCCTGCGGGACTCGCCTTTGAGAAGGCCGTCCGTATCGCCATCGGGGTCCGCGACGACCAGGGAGAAGTGCTAAAAGTCCGCGGAATCGTTGAACGCGATCAGGAACTTCGCGAGGCGGTGAACTTGCCACTGCATGAAGACCCTGACGATTACCTCAAGCGCGAAGTACATCCTCGCGCTCCTGACGCATGGATCGCAGAAGAGTCCACCAAAGTCGGTTACGAAATTTCACCCACCCTGTTCTTCGTCGCTGAACTCGATGGACCTTACGAGCCCCTCCACCAGTTCGCACGTCTGGAGACAGCGCGCGTATCGCTCCCACACGATGAAGACGATACCGACAGCGCGACCGACAGACCTAAGCACCTCAGAGCACAGGACCTGCACCACGCCAACTCGGCACTCGAGTTGCCGGAGGCCCCTAAGGAAGGACCTGCGCTGACGCCTTGCACAGGGGGCGATCTCGTAGGGCGCCCCGGCAACTGGAGACTGCTACCCGCAGGATTTGGGGAAGCGGTCACCACCATGTTCGTGCTGCGTCCGCTGCAGGGAGACGGCAGAGGTCTGTGCGAATGGTTGAACTCGCGCAAAGAGACCAGCGAGTTTCCCAATCCACGCGAACTACTCAACATGCCGGTACCTGTTGGTCTCGTTGCCGACGAGGAGGTAGACGGTCTTCTCGAAGATGTGCAAGAGGGACGACGTGCACTGCGAGCGGCAACATCAAACATTCTACCCAACGTCTTCACCGGGAACGAAGTAGACATCCAAGGGGTGCGGAAGGAAATACGGCTCGCCGCATACGAAGCGCGCCTCATTGGCGAGCTGGTACGCCCCCTAGATGATCCCGTCTGGCGAGCAGAATGGAGCTATCCGTATCACGTAGCCGCACTGGCACGCAGGTATCGGATTAGCACGCACCCGGCTGAGCGTAAGGATGGCCTACTAAAACTCGGTGAAGGTATTGCACGAGTCCTGGGCCTGCTCTCACTGAGCGAGATAATCGCACAAAACGGGTTCACTAATAGCTTGCGTAAGCAATTTCGCACAGGGGCCACATTCGGCACATGGCTATGGTTTATCGATAAGCTGCTGGAAGATACCGGAACTCCCCACCTTCGCGAACTCGCCGCTCTGCGCGAAATTGATGGAGCTCGCTCCCTACTGGAAGATGTAAAGGATTTCAGAAACAACTCGCACCATGCACATGGCGTTCGCGCCACACATGAACTAAACGAAGATGTTGAGAAGCTGGAACCGAACATCGTATCGGCCATCAGTGCCGCTAGTTGGCTTTCGGGTATGCATTGGGACTGGGTCGAGAGATGCGAATACCTCGACGAATCCTCCTACAAGCTCGTTGGGCTACGCCTTCGTGGTAGCCATCCGAGCTGGGAGCCATTCGAACGGTCTAGCACTTATCCACTGAAACCTGACCGAATTTATGTCAACAATACACCGGCCGACACCCCTGTCGATTTGTGGCCTCTGGCCGCTGTGAGCATTTGCAGGAAATGTCGAACGCAAGAGCTATTTCTGCTCAATCAGATACGAGACGGGGTCATGACCCTCCGTAGCCTAGAAGAGCACTCCATGGAGATTTCTTATAATGGGCCTGATTGACAGCACGCCAAACAATCCTAGAGGCGAAGAACGCAGGTCATTTTGCGCGAGTATCCATCGTCAAATCGTTCTCGTCCACTGATGATCTTGAGGAAATGCTGATGCTGACGAGACCGCGGGGCCTGCCGATCAGGGTGGTCCACTGCGTCTTGCGAGAGTACGGAGTCGCCACTCTTTACTGAAGACTGCGCGCAATCTTCCGGAGCCGGGTGCGAATGGCTGTCGACTGGGTCTCACAGAGGCGCGCATGTATTCGCTGCGGTCAGACCTTCCGCTGGTTTTCCCAGATCGTGTGGTCTAGCTCCCACGGTGTGCACCTCAAGCGCGCCGCAGCCTCAGTGAGGATGCTGATCGCTTGGGCCGTGGTCACCGTGCGCTGCAGCACTGTATGCAGCCATCGAAGAACCATGCGGTCCGGCTTGATGCGGCTGTCGTCTCCCAACAGCATCCACAGGTAGGCGAGTCGTGCGCCTGAGCCGTGGCCTGCAACCCCGGCGAGGTCACGCTCAATGGCCTTCAGCCTGTCGAAGTCAGCGAGCAGCGCGTTGGCACCGGCAAGGGTTGCGACGCCGTGGGATACCAGAAGCTCGGCGTACTGACGGGCAGCCTCCGCCTTCAGTGGGGCATCGCGGTTTGCCCGTGTGCGCTGCCTGTTCTGTAGGACCTCGGAAGAAAAGGCCTCTTCGCCGTGGGTCTGGATATGCGCAACGAAGCCCTGAAGCGGTTGCTCGTCGGGGACAGGGAGCTGCGCGCTACCTGACAGCGGAACTGAGATGCCGGCCCAGGCCGCGTAGCGGTGGCAGGTCGGGACCGTGTGTCGCTCGTAGTGGGCGTTGATAGAGAAGACGGCGTCCAGGACACACAGGGAGGCATGGGCCCACCGAGGGCCTCGCGGTTTGAGTGCCAGATGCCCAGCGGCAACGACTACTTGTCCTATCTCGTCCATCGATCCCCCAATGATGAAACGGGGAGACATTGTTGCATGCGGTACTGACAGGCGAGCCAGGTTCGTAGGCATGCCGCTCGGGCATTGGCAGGGTTTGGGTGCCCGGGGCCTCCCCCTGAGTGGTGGACACGCTGATACTGGATCAGCTTGATCCGGAGGAAGCGAGAAGACCGCCGATGGCGATGAAGGACTATTCGGACGAGTTCAAGGCCGATGCCGTGGCCCTGTACGAGTCCACACCCGGGGCGACCTACAAGAGCATCGCCGCCGACCTGGGCATCAACCGGGCGACCCTGCGCGAGTGGGTGCTGCGGGACCGCGAACGCCGCGGTGTCACCGCCACGGCTGCAAAGCCGGCCGTCCGACCGGGGGCGGCGGTGCCGTCCGACGCTCCGGACGGGCGGATCCGGCAGTTGGAGGCCCGGGTGGCCGAGCTCGAGGCGAGTGAGCGGAAGCTCGCGACCGAGCGGGACATCCTCCGCAAGGCGGCCAAGTATTCCGCCGGAGAGACGAACTGGTGATCAGCCGCTTCCAGTTCGTCGACGACCACCGGGACACCTACGAGGTGAAGCGGCTCTGCCACGTCCTGGACGTGAACCGGTCCAGCTACTACAAGTGGCTCGCCGGCGCCGAGGCCCGGGCCGCCCGGCAGCACGAGGACCGGATCCTGGCCGAGGAGATCCGCGAGATCCACGGCGAGTCCGGCGGCGCCTACGGCTCCCCGCGAGTGACCGCCGAGCTCCGCGAGAAAGGACGGCGGGTCAACGAAAAGCGGGTCGCCCGGATCATGCGGACGTTCTCGATCACCGGCATCCGCCTGCGCAGACGCGTGCGCACCACCGTCCCGGACCCGGCAGCCTCACCGGTTGCGGACCTCTTCCAGCGGGACTTCACCGCCGCCGATCCGGGACGGAAGTACATGGGCGACATCACGTATCTCCCGCTCGCCGGCGGGGAGTTCCTCTATCTCGCGACCGTGCTGGACTGCTTCAGCCGCAAGGTCGTCGGCTGGTCCATCGCCGACCACATGCGCACCGGCCTGGTCGCCGACGCGCTGCGGATGGCAGCCTCGACCCGCGGCCGTCCGGACGGCGCCGTGTTCCACTCCGACCACGGGGCCCCATACGGATCCCGGGCCTTCGCCGGCCTCTGCGACCAGCTCGGGGTCACCCGCTCGATGGGCGCGGTCGGCACCAGCGCCGACAACGCGGCCTGCGAAAGCTTCCACGCCTCCCTGAAACGCGAGACCCTCCAGGGCGCCCACGACTACGGTGACGCCGGCACCTGCCGCCGGACCGTCTTCGCCTGGCTGACCCGCTACAACACCCGCCGCCGGCACTCCGCCAACGGCCACCTCAGCCCCAACGAATACGAACACCGACACCACACCGCTAAACTCACGCTCGCCGCGTGATCAATAACCGCGTGCCCACCTTCACGGGGGAAGGCCCGAGCAGTCGCGAACGCCAGTGGACCGTCAGCACAAGCAGGCGGCACACCAGCCCAAGACCGAACCCTCACGAAAAGGTCGTGGGTTCAAATCCCGCCACCCCGAAAGCTAGAACGCAGGTCAGGCCCGGTGCTAAGCAATCAGCAGCGGCCTGCCTCGTTCTCCAGGGGCCCTCTGGAGAATCCTGGAGAAGATCTTGAAGAGCCTGCTCACCCACGTGCCGGGGGAGGTCGCCCCACGCGACGAACCGCCCCAGTGCTCGCGCGGCACGGAACAACTTCGCCTCTCACTTCCCGACTTGAGCCGAAGCCACGTTCCGCGTCTCGTCGGCGAGTGCTATATCCGCATATCGACGAGATTGCCCTGTTGTGGCCATGGAAGGGGTCTGACGGCGCTTGGGGGTCGGTTGCAGGATGCTCTCCACGCTGGATGAACTCGGCCGCGGGAGTCGAGCAGGAGAGTGCCGAGACGCCCAGCCGTAACTGCAGACCGGACGCTGCAGCAGCTGGTTGATGCTCACGTCGCTCAAGGGGGGCCTGGTCAGCTTGGCGAGATCCGCCGCGAGCTGATCGCCCAGCGCCTTCGTGATGCTGAGGGTGAAGCTTCGATGGAATGCCGACTCCTCCGACCCCCCTGTTGTCGCCGTCATAGCCCCCGTCGCCCTCTTCATGGTTCTACCGCTGTGGGGCGACATCGCACGAGTTTCTCCGGCACACGGGACACAATTGACACTACTCCGCGGTATGGTTCTGACTGCACTGAACTGCTAGGAGTGGAAATGCAACGGACGTCGGTAGAGCTCTTCGCGGGCGGGGGTGGGCTGGTCCAAGCCAGCACAAACACCGGCTTCCGACACCTGCTGCTGAACGAGTTCGCGAAGAGGGCGTGCGAGACGCTTGAGGGCAATCGCTTCGACGCGTTTCCCGCGGACGTCGATTCCGATGTGCTGGCGAAGTGGCTGGACCAGATCGATAGGCAGCGCGCGGAGGGCTTCGAAGCTGCGGGCGCCGTCGAGCGGCCCCACTACCCTCCCCTGGTCACCGGCGACGTCCGAGAGTTGGACATGCGCTTCCTCAGGGATCGCGACGTTGACCTTCTGGCCGGCGGGCCACCATGCCAGCCGTTCAGCCTTGGTGGAGTCGCGAAGGGCGACGAGGACGAGCGGAACATGTTCCCGGAGATGTTCCGGGCGGTTCGTGAGATCCGTCCCAAGGCCGTCATCTGTGAGAACGTCCGAGGGCTCCTTCGCCCGTCCTTTGCTCCCTACTTCGAGTACATCAAGCGCGAGCTTTCCCTGCCGTCTGTGAAGCGCGGTAAGGGTGCCAGGTGGCAGCAGCACGACCAGGCGTTGCAGGAGCGGCTCGATGCGAAGGACACCGATCCGGCGGAGACTTACGAGGTCACGCAACACGCCGTGAACGCCGCCGACTACGGGGTGCCGCAGATCCGCAACCGCGTGATCCTCCTGGCGTTCCGCGCTGACCTGGGCGTGGACCCGAAGTTGGTCAAGCGCGCTGTCGCGCGCACCCACTCCCACGCGGCCCTCGCCCGGACGATCCTCGAAGGCTCCTACTGGAAGCGCCACGAGCGGGCGGGCGCCAAGATTCCGAAGCGCGTCATCGATCTGGTGACCTCGCGCTACGCGAACGAGCAGCTGTCGTTCGAAAGCGGGGATGAGGAGCTCCAGCCTTGGCTCACCCTTCGAGACGCCATAATGGGGCTCCCCGAGATCAACACCAGCATGTTGGACAAGACGACGGAACAGGGCGGATTCCCCGACCACATCGGGTGGCCCGGAGCCAGGATCTACGACGGGCACACACCCAACGAACTTGACCGGCCGGCCAAGACCGTCAAGGCCGGGGTGCACGGTGTGCCCGGTGGCGAGTCGGTCATGCAGCTCGACAACCTGGTGCGCGACGAGAAGACCGGCCTGCTGCGCCCCGAGCACCGGTATATGACCGTGCGCGAGGCCGCCAGGGTCATGACCTTCGGCGATGGATGGAACATGGCGGGCCCGCGGGGTGAACGCATGCGGCAGCTGGGCAACGCTGTTCCCGTGAAGCTGGGCGAGGTGTTCACCAGCGCCGTCGCGAAAGCCCTCGACGACGCGGAACGACGCTCGTGAACGACGCCGTCGAGTCCCGGCAAGTGGGCTGGAAGGACAAGCCGCCGCCCGAGAGGGCATGGCGGGGACGGCAGGGGCGGACCAGGAAGGCGATCGTCGCCGAGCAGGATCGTGCCGCAGGTGGTCGCGAGGGCCGCTATGTCAAGCGTAAAGACGGCGACTACGCGCTGGCCTCGATCACGCTGAAGTTGTTGCCCAGGACTCGTCGGATCAGGGCCTATCTCCGCTGGTCGGAGAACGGGCGTTCGCCCGCCCTGTATGTCGGAGAAGTGGAGCACCCGACGCGTGCGGCGAATCTTGAACAGGCTTGGCAGATCGCCAAGGACCGGGGGATGGTCGGAGAGCGTCCTCTTCCGGAGGGGTCGTGGGCGTCGTCCCTTGCCACGCGGTCATCGATGCGCGGGAACCGAGGCCGCGACACGGCACCGGAACTCCGAATCCGCTCACTGCTGCATCGCGAAGGTCTGCGCTACCGCGTATCGGCACGTCCGCTTCCCGGAGTACGGCGAACCGCCGACCTCGTCTTCACCCGTGCTCGTGTCGCCGTCTTCGTAGACGGGTGCTTCTGGCATGGGTGCCCCGATCACTGCCGCCCAGCACGCACGAACAGTGACTTCTGGCGCACCAAGATCGATGGAAATCGAGCCAGGGACTCCCAGACCGACCAGTTCTTGGCGGAGGCGGGATGGCGTGCCATCAGAATCTGGGAGCACGAAGATCCCGTACAAGCGGCGGGCCGGGTCGCCGCCGCCGTTCGCGACTTTGCGGCGCGGGATGATCACAACGTTTCGTGATTCAGGAGCTCGTTGACGGCGTCGGAGGCCCGGCACAGATTGATGCGCCCGACCGTCGCCCTCGCTGAACGCGAGCAGGCCGTCCCCAACGTTGACGCCAACCTCGGCCAACAGCCCCAACGGTGGTTCGACGCGCGCATCGAGCTCTACGGGCACCCTCGGCGGGTTCACGGATCACGGAAGGAGTCCCCCAACAACCGCCGGCGTCTACCACCAGCACTGCGGATCGCCGTGGGACGTTGCGATTGCGACGGCTGGCGACCGGGTCTCGCAACCGCCATAAGCCACTCAACTGGATGGAACGGCAGGGAACTTACCGCCGATTGTCAGTGGTTCCCTCTACTCTCTTCATCACGCGTACGGCTCTACCCGAGCCGCGCGCCGAAGCGCTGCCCGCGGTAGGGCTTTCTTCGGCGTGCCCACGCGAGACGAGTACAGGGGGTCCGTCCGTCTATGAAGATCACACCTTCCGCGCGCGTGTTGCGCATGCTCGGTGAAATCGAGTTCGACGAGTGGCAGTGCATCGCCGAGCTGATCGACAACGCCTTCGACGACTTCACGGAGATCCATCGGTCCGGGACCCCCTGGGCGGGCGGGTATCGCGTCAGCGTCGAGCTCCCCGACTCCACGCAGGGCCAGCTCGTGATCACCGACACCGGTCGCGGCATGACGTACGACCGGCTGGAGCGGGCTGTACGGGCCGGCTGGTCGGGCAACGACATGCACGACAAGCTCGGCCTCTTCGGTATGGGGTTCAACGTCTCGACGGCGCGGCTCGGCAAGCGCACGCGCGTCCTGACCACGCGCCAGGGCGACACCGAGTGGATCGGTGTGGAGATCGACCTCGACCGCATCGGAGACGACTTCGAGGCGGAGGACATCACGGAGCCGAAGGCCGATCCCAACGAGCACGGCACGCGTATCGTCATCAGCCGCCTGCATCCCACGCGCGCTCGGTGGCTGCAGAAGAACGGCTCGGCCCTGCGCAACATCCTCGGACAGGTCTACTCCTGGATGTTCCTGAACCGTCCGTTCGAGCTGTGGGTTGGCGGCTTCCAGGTGAAGCCTGTCCAGCACTGCCGTTGGGGAGACGACCGCTCGGTCCTCTACAACAACAAGGAGCGCATCCCCGCCTACATCGAGATCGACCAGAAGCTGGAGAACGGTCTCGCCTGTGGTGACTGCGGACAGTGGCAGCTCACTGATCGCGACGCCTGCGAAGACTGTGGGAGCGATCGACTCACCGTTCGTGAGCGCCGGGTGCACGGGTGGCTCGGCATCCAGCGTTACATGCACAAGCACGATTACGGAATCGACTTCCTGCGCAACGGTCGCAAGATCCTCCGCTGGGACAAGCAGCTGTTCACCTGGCGCAACCCTGACGGAGCGGTGGGCAACGAAGAGCCGGAGTATCCGGTGGACCTCGCCCACCAGGGTGGCCGCATCATCGGGGAGATCCACCTCGACCACGTCCCGGTCACGTACCAGAAGGACGCCTTCGAGTACGGCGACCGCAGCTGGCGTTCGGCGGTCGAGATCGTAAGGGGGGTCGCGCCGCTGCTGCCCCAGCGCGCGGCGAACCTTGAGTACGAGGAGAACACCAGCCCGCTAGCGCTCCTCTTCAAGGGATACCGTCGTAACGACGCCGGTCTGCGGTACCTGGTCCCGGGAGACGGCCGCAAGCCGATCCACGACGACACCCGTCGGTGGGGACAGGAGTTCCACCGGGGCAACCCCGCCTACCAGACCGATGAGCGCTGGTGGCAGGCGGTCGAGGACCACGAGGCCGCCAAGAGCAGGGGCAAGAACTCGAAGGCGGCAGCCGCCACCCCGGGAAAGCCCGACGAGGCGGCCGTGATGGAGGCGCTCGGTTTCGACGGCACTGAAATCAGCGGTCCGAGTTCCCCCGCGACCGGTTCGGACGAGACGCCGCCCGATGCCCAGGAGCAGGCCCCGACGGCCGGCGGCGAGTCCGCTGCCGCCGCACCGGCCCCAGAGACGCGCAAGGAAACGCGGCAGGAACGTGTCACGCGCTACACGGAGAACTCGACCACCTACCCGGCCCTGAGCCGCTCCTTCGGCCACCCGCGCGTCGGATTCGTCGAGGTCGAGGCACGTCGGCTCACGGCGGGAGGCCTCACCGACGAGAACCTCCACCCCACCCCCGTCCTGCTGGACCAGCGCGGCGGCAACGCCCTCGTGGCGTTCCTCGACCTCGATCATCCGATCTTCCAGAGGTTCGGTGCGGACCCGGCCGACCTGCTGCTCGCGGAGATCGCCGTTCTGCTCAGGGTTCAGGCGGAGACGGAGTGGAGCCATTCCGAACTCATCGCGGCGATCCGGGTGGAGTCGCTGCCCGCCACCGCTCTGGATGCCCAGATGATCAGCGCAGAGGCGCAGGAACTGCTTGCCGAGATCCGGCACCGCATGGCGACCGAGCTGGACCGCTCCGGCGAACCGGGGAAGGCGTTTCAGTTCCTCTCGCCCGACGAACTCACCCACACCGAGCACACCATGATCGCCAACGGCAAGGTCACCCGCACGACCGACCTCGGTGCGAGCGGTGAGTTCCTGCTGCACGTGCCCGCCCTCTTCCTGGTCCGGCTCGTCGAGTCGCTGCCGTCGCTGTTCATGGACAACCGCGTCTTCCAGGGCGTCTACGAGGGTGTCGCCTCCGCGTCCGCGCGGCGGCTCAGCCTCACGCGCACGGTCGGCTACCTCTCCGATGTCGCGACGCAGGCGACCTACGCCGGGGCCAGCCTGCCGGACCAGCTGCTGCGGACGAGGCTGAGCATCCGTCTGCTGGCCGACGATCTCACGGAGGAGAGGTGAGCGCCGTCTTCCTCTCGGCCGACGAGCTTCTGAGGGGAGGACCCACAGGTCTCACGCACGCCGTCGAACGGGCCCTCTGGTACCTCGGCTTCAACGACGTGCGCGTCATCGACGGCGCCGGCGACCAGGGCGCGGATCTCTTGGCGGTACGCGGTCGGGAACAGTGGGTCTTCCAGTGCAAGTGGAAGGCCGGAGGGAAGGTCGACCGGAGCGGTGTCGACGACCTCGAGCGCGCGCGTACGCGCTACCGCGCGGACAAGGCCATCCTGGTCACCAACACCGACATCAACGCGGCGGCTGAGGCCCGCCGCGTGGCGCTCAACGGAGTCGGCGTGCCGATCACCGTCTGGCACGGCGCGACCCTGAGGTCGATCGGGGACCGCATGCCCGAGACCGTTCCCGCGAAGTACGCCCTGCGCCCGTACCAGGCCGAGGCGGCGGACGCCGTGGTCCGGGACCTCGACGCAAACGGCACCGCGCTGCTCGTCCTCGCGACGGGTCTCGGCAAGACCGTGGTGGGCGGGGAGATCATCAGCCGCCACCTCACGACCAATCCGGACGCCAGGATTCTCGTCGTCGCTCACATGAAGGACCTCGTCGCCCAGCTCGAGAAGGCGATGTGGCGGCACATCCCCAAGTACGTTCCCACGCGCCTCCTCACGGGAGAGAGCCGACCCGAAAGCCTCGACGGAGTCGTGGTCGGAACGGTCGAATCCGTTCTCAGTGCCGTACGCGTGGGCTACCGACCCGACCTCATCATGATCGACGAGACGCATCACGTGGCCGAGACCGGCAGGTTTGCGGAATTGCTCGACCTGTGTGGGGATGCTGAGCAGTTCGGTGTGACGGCGACACCCTGGCGCGGAGACAAGTTCGACATCACCTCCCGCTTCGGGTATCCGAGCTTCAAGATGGGCATCGCGGAAGGCATGGCCGCAGGCTTCCTCTCCGCCGTCGACTACCGGCTGTACGTCGACAATGTCGACTGGAACGCCGTCCGGGACGCCAGCGTGCACGGGCAGTCGATCAAGGACCTCAACAAATCCCTGTTCCTGCCGCAGCGCGACGAGGAGATCGTCGAGCACTTCCGTGAGGCGTGGCGGACCACGACGGAACCGAGGGCCATCGTCTTCTGTCAGACCATCGAGCACGCCGAGCACATGGCCCGGTTGTTCGCCTCGTCCGACGCGGCGTGGGCCAACGCGTCGTTCCTGCACAGCGCGCTCCCGCGGCAGCGACGCCAGATCCTGCTGAACGAGTTCCGGCTCGGCCGGGTGCCGGTGATCACGTGTGTCGACGTCTTCAACGAGGGCGTCGACGTTCCGGACGTGAACCTCATCGCGTTCCTGCGGGTCACGCACAGTCGGCGGATCTTCGTCCAGCAACTCGGGCGCGGACTCCGACTCAGCCCCGGCAAGAAGGCCCTGAGGGTCCTCGACTTCGTGACCGACATCCGCAGGGTGGCGGCGACCCTGGAACTCCGGCGATCGCTGGAGGCTCAGGAGAGCGAGCACCTGCGCGTACGAATGCCACATGCCTCCCGTATCCAGTTCAGCGACGAGACCGTCGGGTCGCTGATGGACCACTGGATCCAGGACGCGGCGGACCTTGAGACCGCAGCGGACGAGGTCCGCCTTCAGTTCCCTCTGACGACTGGAATCGAATGACCAAGTACGCGATCCCCTCGGACCTGGAAGAAGAAGTCGTGCGTCTCCTCTACAAGCGGGCCGCCGACCTCAACTGGACCTATCTCACGGACACCGAGCGCACCCGTCACTATCAGGCGTGGACCTCCGACCCGCAGGTGGGAGGACGGCTCCTCCCGTTCATCGGGAAGCCGGAGAACGTCCGGCCGTGGCTCAAGGACAGGCCCATGAAGGAGTACATCCGGGCGACCTACGGGGTGGGCAAGTGGGCTCCGCTCGTGGTCAGGCCAGCCACTCCGGTCAGCGTTCTTGTTGAAAAGGCCCTCGGTCACGGTTGGGAAGTCGATCTTGAGACGCTCGACATCAAGCCGCTCTGCGTGACGATTCGCCACGACGACGACGAGGAGATGGAGCAGCGCTTCGCCTGGGCGCCCATGCGCGACTTCAAGCATCTCGCGTGGGCGGCCATCGCGGCGCAGGCCGGCGGCGACCCCCTGCCGTGGGTCATCTGCACGGTGGACTCGTTCGTCCGGAAGATCACCCCGGAGCAGAAGGCGACCAACGAGCGGATCGTGAAGCGGCTTGGTCTGATCAGCGCGCACGTCACCGATGGCTGACCGGGGGTCCGCCATGACGATGGATGGCGACTGGCTTCAAGCTGCTTTCGGCGCGCTTCCCGCCCGGTCACAGCGCATGATCGAGGATCGCGCGCTCGGGAAGACGCTCGGAAGTATCGGGCAGGAGCATGATGTGACCCGCGAACGGGTCCGCCAGTTGCTCCTGAAGGCGCAGGAGCAACTCTGCGCTAGCGCCGATGTCTTCGTGGATGACTGGCGTGATCGGCTCACCACCCTCACCGAGCGCTCGGCCGTGCCCCAGTCCGAGGTGGCGGCCGTGTTGGGCGTACGTGATCAGATAGGCGTGGGGTCTCTCGTCGAGGCTGTCGGGGCTGAGCACCCGCTGACGTGGGCCGGTCGTCTGCGCGGCTGGTGGACCCGCAGCCCCGGCGCTCTGGAAGTGCTGCTCCGGCGAGGAATGGAGGAGGCGCCGCTGCGTGGGGAGGACGTAGCGGTGACCTTCGCGGCCGCCGGAGTACCGGACGAGGTCCCTTTGCTGGATCTGCTGGGACATCCGGACAGCCCTCTGGTGCCTGGCTTCGAGGGAACTTGGCTACGCCGGCGCGCCCGCGGCAGGGACGCGGCGTACCTCTTCCTCCTGGCGAACGGTGAACCCTGCCGCGCGGAGGAGTTGCTGACACCGACGGGGATCAGGCGGAAGCCCGCCGTCGCCGAGGCGCTCCGGCGGGACGAGAGGTTCGTGCAACTCCGATTGGAGGGGAAGTGGGCGCTGGCCGAATGGCCCCACCTGAACATCACGCCGTACCCGAACGCCATGGAGGCCTTCGTCGCTGTGCTGACCGAACTGGGGCCGCTACCCAAGGACGCTCTCTTCGTGAAGGTCGGCGAGCGCTACCCGGTGACCCTGTGGCGCCTGCACCAATGCCTGCTGGACGACAGGGTGGGCATCACGGAGGATGGCTTGATCGAGCTGGTCGCGCGAGGCGCTACCCCGATCGAGGAAAGCGAGCCGGTACAACCGGCGAGGATGGCCGTCGATCCTGCGGGAAACGTCTTTGGCGTCCGGCTCACGGTGGACAAGGACGTCCTTCGGGGTAGCGGCGTCGTCGTCAGCAGCTGGCTCACATGGCAGCTCGGAATGCGACAGGCCCCTATGGCCAGGACCTTCTCCATCGCCGGTCACCCCACACCGATCGTCCTCAAGCGGGCGACGAGCGCGGCCCAGATCTCCAGCCTGCGGGTACTGGCGAAGAAGAACGGAATGGTGGGCGGCTGCGAATTCGTCCTCTTCCTCCGCACGGACGACTCAACGGCACGAATAGAGCACGCTTGTGCCCGGCACACCTGCCCTGCGATGAGCGAGCCTTCCAGGATCGAGGGTGGAGCTTGACGCGTTTTCCAGCCGTGGCCCAGCATCCCGGATCGGCTGAGGCGCCATGTCGGCGGGCACGGCGGGCGTCCTGCTCGGCCTGCCAGGCCCGGAGAGTGCGGCTGTTCATGTCCCGCCGGAAGGTCCGGAGTGTTGTTGGAGGGGGTTGCGACGGGGGCGGGCCGAGGATGGCCAGGAGGTCGCTCGAGCCCCGGGAGTCCAGCCGTCCGCACGGAAGCGCAAGTTCCACCCCAGTATCTGGTGACAGGCTGGATCGACTTGACCGAACCAGGTGGTGCCCTACGGGGCGAATGACCCAGAATGCGGAGGTGAGCGAGCGGAAGCAGCCGTATCGACCTGGCTGCCAAGGCAGTTGGAAGGTGCAACCTGATGAGCAAGGTCCCGGAGAACGGTGAAGAGATGGCGTCCGAGGCCTCCGGTCCTGTAGCTGGCGAGGCTGCTCAAGCCAAAGCGGGACCCGTCAGGTCCGGGCCGCCCTGGAAGCAGATTGCCGTAGCGGCCGGCGGCTTGGCTGTCACCGCACTGGGCGCAGTCGTCGTCACCCTCGTCGCGACACGCAACTCCGCGCGTATGGCGAACGCGGCGGCTTACGCCCACGGCCTGCTTGACGGGGCCAACGCCGCGAGGAACGGTTACGACTTCGACGAAGATGACGACTAAGACGAGCTGGCGAACGACGTAAGGCCTGCCCTTCGGGCGATACCAGGGACGGGGGCCAAACGCGACAGTCACCGCATGGCTGTCCCGGACAGTCGTGGAGGGTCAGCAACCCCATACCAAGGCCACAAGGCACCTTCTCGCGTTCGGGACGAAGAGGTCGAGGCTTGACGGTGGCTGAGGGGCTGCAGCGCAGCCATGATGTGTCCAGGGACGCATGGCCGAGCGTCGCCAAAGCGCCAGCGGAGATGCGCCGTGGGTGATGGGCGGCGACCATCGCGGTTCTGCCCTTGAGGCCTCGTCGCTGGCGAGGTCATGGGACGTCAGCCCTTCGGGGTCGTCGTCCGTGTCGACGGCGCCCCGGAGGCAATGGCGCTGGCCGAGATCACGGCGATGCCGGAGGGGATGGACCAGCCCGCGTTCGGGGCCCGCATCATCGGTGAGGTCATCGAGTACGCCGGAAGGGCCCAGCAGCGGATACAGCAAGGCGCGGCCGAGTAGCCGAGCTCGGGACAAGCAGCCAGTACCAAGCGAGAGCTTGTGCCAGGGATCGTGGACCATCCGTGGACTCGTCCCGCATGATCAGTTAGGTGTAGGGCCGTGACCTGCCGCGTTGCGCTGCTAACAAGCGGCCTCCGGAGCCGCTGCACTACAGCAGCGAAGTACGGCAACCACCGCAAGGCCACGCGAGCTTCAGTTGCTTGGCGTCAGCCCCCGAGCGGCCGATATGACGGACCGCTGAGCGTGACAGTGTCGGAGCGGGGGTCGCTCATGTGCATCCGGCGTCGTTTTTCGGCCGCAGGCCCGGCTCGCGGACCATCGCGGTGATCTCGGCGGCGGCACGCTCAGCACGGCCTGGGCGGCGCAGCCGTCGCTCCAGCGGCGGGAAGCCAACACTGCCGACGGGGGTGTCGTCGACATTGGTGCGGCAACGGACGATCAGCTCACCTTCGGGGGTGTAGACAGCGCCGATGACATCCGCCCACGGGAGGTGGGCAGTACGCCACAGGCCGCGAACGTGCAGTCCCTTGGAGTCGGCGGTGATCCGCCAGATCATCATCCGGAGGCAGACGCTCACCCAGTACAAACCACCTACCGACCAGAAGGGCAGCTGCCACCACGTAGGGGAACCCGTGAAGAGCGTCCCCAGCAGCATGATGGTCACGACGATCAACGCCGCTCCGACGGAGCGCGCCACCGGACCTGCCTGCCACCGGACCGGTCCGGTAGCAGGGGTCATCGCGGCGAGGGCGTTTTGGACGCGGGCCTCAGCGGCCCGGCGGTGTTCGGCCGTGCGTGCTGTGCCGGGACGGTATACCCCGGGCTTGCCCGTGCCGTCGGGAGAACCGTGCCGTATCGGGGACGCGGTCCCCTCGACGAGCCACTGCCCGGACTCCGTTGCGCTCGCCAGAATCAACTCACCGCCCTCGCGAGGTGCACCGTAGAGCAGGGCTTGGCGCAGTGCCGTGCGGGTGCGGGTGTCGGGCTCGTAGCTCAGCACCGGGCGCAGGGTGGCGGTGTCGTCGGCGGCGAATATCTCCGTACGCCCCTGATCGTGACGGGTCAGGACGCGCAGTACCGGGACCGGGGCGCGGTGCAGCGCCACCGCCCGACGGCGGGAGAGCAGGCCCGAGCCAAGCACGGTGACACCGAGCCCGGCGAGGACGAGTGCCAGCGCCTGACGGCCGGTGCGGTCGCCGTAGGGCTCAGTGGCGAGCCGCATCCAATCGCCGTGCATCAGCACCGGCACGCTACTACCGACCCGATAGCTGCCCTGCGCGTCGAACCTGTGTCGTGTGTTATCGGAGAGGCGGACAGTGACGGTGTAGTCGTCAGTGTTGTAGGCCACGACTCGGGCGTTCTCCGACGTGGCCGTACGAGCCAGGCGGTCGTCTGCCCGGTCGTCCACGACGACGGTCGTAATCAGGGCACCGGCCACCGCGCACAGGATCGCCCCCACAATGCCGCGGACCAGGCCCCGGCGCCAAGGGCGGACGTCGTCCGTCGCCGGGGCAGGCACCGTGATGCCGCCGGCCGCGTCGAGCACGAGCGAGCGTTGGCGGCCGCGCGCCCGCAGCCGCGCCACGACGGCCGCCCAGCCCCAGCACAGCCCCGCCACAACGACGGCGTCCGCGATCTTCTCGGCCGGTCCACCCAGCCAAATATCGGGATTGCTCATCCAGATCAGCAGCAACGGAGCGGACACGAGCGCGAGTTCCGGTAGCACAAACAACCACACCAGGTGCGGCAGGAAGAGCATCGATCCGGCCGCATCGAGCCAGTCCGCCCCACAGGGCGCTGCCACCGTGCACATCGAGTCGGGCGAGAACATCATCGCCGCCATGACCACCGCCACCAGCAGCACCACAGCCGGCCCCACCGGCCGCGCCCACGCGGGCACCCGGACGTCCGCCCACCGCCTGGCATCGGCGGACACCCAGGGGCGAGCGGGAACATCCGCATACGGCACTGAACTCGTCGTCACCCGCGCATTATTCGTCACGGTTGTATGCCCCCTGCGCCTGGGGTCACCCCGAGTAGTACGCCCGGTGGCGAGCGCCGATCGATACTGCCGTTGGTCTCAGTTCCGGTCTCATTCACTGACGGTCGCGAGTGTTCGCGACCGTTCGCCGCTCCCCCGCGCTCCTCACGCGCGGACGGGCGGCACGTCGGGGGGCTGTCGCCCCAGGAAAGCCACACTGGACGAGTCCCGCCCAAGTTGCTTGGGGACAAGGCAGTCTCTGGCCCACGGCGCCCAGAGTCTTTGTCCGCACGTGGGAATGGGCCAGCACAGCGTCCAGTCGTGGGCTCGCTGCGACACAGCTCCGACACAGTGTGTGTATCCGTACCACAAGGGACTGGCTCCCGCGCAGGTCAGGCGGGGTGCGAGGCTCGATCGGCGCAATCACTCCGGAGCCGTTTTCTGCCTGCTGCGCACTATCTGCGATACAGGAGGGTGCTGCACGCCTTCCGCGATCAATGAACCTGCTGTTCAGAGCCCGTTCGCAAGCCAAACTCTGATTGTGCTCCGGAGCCGTGTGCGCAGGTTCGAATCCTGCCGGGGGCACCCCTCATGAGGTGCCCAAAGACCCCGTCACCAGCGAAAACGCTGAGGCCGGGGTCTTCGCGTATGTGCAGGCAGATGCAGCCCGAGGCGGCTCTATGTCGGGGTCTGTGGACGAGGCGTGGACGGGATCTTGAGGCATCATCCCAGGTCATCGGGCGCAAAGGGCGGGGTCCACAGCTCCGCCCCCTCCATCCTCTCCCCCGGATCACCGATCACCGAGGGCCGAACCGTCGATGTGCCCCGCTCCGCGGTCAGGACGTTCAGGACGTACAGCCAGGGACCGAGCCGACAGGCCGGCAGTTGTTGGGGGTGTTGTCGACGATCCGGCTGTTGACGAGGTTCAGGACGCTGGGGGACGGCGCTTGCCAGATGCCGCCGCCGTTGAGCGCACTGTTGCGCTGCACCACTGTTTTCGTCAGCGTGCTGGTGCCGTCGTTGGCGATACCGCCGCCCATCTGGCCCGCGCGATTGTCGGCGATGGCCGTCGAGGAGATGTCCATCGGGGCGCGGTCGTTGTAGATTCCGCCGCCCTGCTCGAAAGCGCGATTGCCGCCGATGTACGACTTCTTGATGGTCAGAGAGGCCCCGGCGGTGAAGATGCCACCCCCAAGTTGCGTAGCCTGATTCCGCTCCACTTTGGTGTTGTCGAGCAGGGTGGTGCTGCGCGGCCCGTTGTAGATGGCGCCTCCCCGCTGTGCCGCGCTGTCCCGCAGAACGCTGTCATGGACTTCGAGGGTGCTGCCCTGGTTGACGAAAATGGCGCCCCCTTGGTTTGCCGTGCTGTTGGTCACCGTGCTGTGCCGGAGGATGAGCGTCCCTCCGTCGGTGGGCAGGTAGGTGCCGGCGTAATCGAGGTAGCCGCCACCAGTCGCCGTGACACCGTCCACGGTCAGGCGCCCATTGGGACCGTCGATCTGCGCGATGCGGAAGGCGTCGGAGGCGTCGGGGTCCCGTCGGATGGTGGTGTTGTGACCCAACAGGGTGACGGTGCCCGTGATCCGCGGCAGAGCGTTGGCGCCGAGCCCGCCGGTCGACGCCGGAGTCGTGACGTTGTAGACGCATTTGGATGCGAGCCGGATGGTGTGCGGTCCGGTGTTGTTGTTCGCCGCGACGATCGCGTTGTTGAGCGCGGTGACCTTGCACGGGATGGATGCCAGGGGTTCCGCGCCCGCGGCGCTTCCGATACCGAGCACGGCCACAATCGGCACGGCCAAGGCCACAGCACTGAGTTGGCGTCTGCGCATCTCTTCTCCAGGTCGCACTATGTGATTGAGTAATTACCTTACGTGACGACTGACAGTGTTCCATGAGTTCGGCGGTCCGCCCTGCGCGACACAAAGCACGACTGGCAGCCGGATATCGACGCAACAGCCATGGGCGTCCGACGTGTGCCGACGCGTACGCGGGCCCGACACGTCGGCAGGCGCACCAGCGGCGGGCGCGCGTACGCCAGCCGACGGCGGGCGGGGTGTACCTCATCGCCCGCGGCAAGAACATGGGGCTACGCGAAGCGGAGCAGGCCAAGGCCAAGGCCAAGCAGCAAGCCTTCCACAGCTACATCCGCGAGACCGCCGGCACCGCCAAGCCAAGCGCGACCGACGAACTTGCGAGGCTCTCGGAGACCAAGGCCAAGGGCGACCTCACAGACGAGGAATTCCAACGCGCCAAGGAGAAGATCCTGCACTGACCGACACAGGCCCCGCAGGAGGAAACTCCACAGCTCAAGGGCGGTCCCATCGATGCAGCACATCTTCAGCAACGGATGTACCGAGAGCGGGGATATGCCTGCTTTATGGTGACCTGAGGGGTCGCGCGCACAAGCCGTGACGCACACCGGAACCTCTGGAGGTGCAAGCGGTGAGGCGATGGCGGGCTCTGATCATCCTCGGTACCGCCCAGTTCCTGATGGTGCTCGACACCTCGGTCATGAACGTCTCGATCAGCCAGTTGGTCGAGGACTTCGACACCGAGGTCACCGCGATTCAGGCCGTCATCACCCTCTACACCCTGGTCATGGCAGCCCTCATGATCACAGGTGGGAAACTCGGGGACATGCTCGGACGCCGCAAGGTGTTCGGCATCGGACTGATGGTGTACGCCACGGGCTCCGCCCTCACCGCTGTGGCTCCGACCCTGTGGGTGCTCATCCTGGGCTGGTCCGTGATCGAAGGGCTCGGTGCGGCGCTGGTCCTTCCGGCACTTGCCGCCCTCGTGGCCGGGACCTACCAGGGCCGGGACCGGGCCGTCGCCTACGGGGTCATCGGCGGACTTGCCGGAGCCGGCATCGCGGTCGGACCTCTGGTCGGTGGCTGGGTGACCACCTATCTCACCTGGCGTCTGGTCTTCGCCGCCGAGGTTGTGCTGGTGGCGGCCATCCTCTTGGGCATGCGCTGGATCGAGGACCAG
This sequence comes from Streptomyces sp. RPA4-2, assembly GCF_012273515.2. Taxonomy (NCBI): domain Bacteria; kingdom Bacillati; phylum Actinomycetota; class Actinomycetes; order Kitasatosporales; family Streptomycetaceae; genus Streptomyces; species Streptomyces sp. RPA4-2. The sequence goes on along the minus strand of NZ_CP050975.2, from coordinate 6,107,172 downwards.
CCCCACCGCGGCTCCCGGCCTCACCTCGACAAGGTCGGAGCCGTACTGTCCTCCACCGGCCTGGCCCTGGTGGTGCTGGGCGTCCTGCAAAGCAGCTCCTGGGGCTGGCTGCGCCCCCGCAACTCCCCCGTGACCGTCTTCGGCTTCTCCCTCACCGTCTTCGTCATCGCTGCCGGGGCCTTCGTGCTGTGGCTGTTCCGGTTGTGGGAGCGACGGCAGGAGGCGCGTAGGCATGAGCCCCTCGTACGGTTCTCGCTGTTCGGCGTGCCCGCTCTACGGGCCGGCCTTGCCACGTTGCTCAGTCAGAACCTCATCCTCCTGGGCCTGTTCTTCGTCATCCCTCTGTACCTCCAGATCGTGCAGGGCCTCAGCGCCTTCGAGACCGGGCTGCGGCTGCTACCGGTGTCGATCAGCATGCTCGTGGTCTCCATGAGCGGCCCCCTGCTCGGCCGGATCGCCTCCCCCCGCACGGTGGTCCGTACGGCTCTGCTGATTCTCATCGCGGCGATTCTCTGGCTGCTGGCCACCATCACTCCATCCCTCAATGATCTTTCGTTCGCATGGGCAATGGCCTTGCTCGGCACGGGTATGGGCCTGCTCGCCTCCCAGCTCGGCAACGTCGTCCAATCGAGCGTCGGCGAATCGGAACGCAGCGAGGTCGGCGGTCTCCAGTACACCGCTCAGAACCTGGGGTCCTCCCTCGGAACCGCCCTCATCGGCTCGCTGCTCATCGGGGCACTGGTGCACGTGTTCACTACACGGATCGAAGGCAACCCGGAGATCTCCAACGCGGCACGTCAACAGGTCGGTGTCACCATCGAGGCGGGCGTCAGCTTCGTCGGCACCGACCAGGTACGAGCCGCGGCGGAGCGTGCGGGCCTTGGCAAGCCCGAGGCCGACGCCCTCGTGGCCGAGTACGCCGAGGCACAGCTCGGCAGCCTCAAAGCCGCCGTCCTCGCCACCGCCGGCATCGCGCTCGCCAGCTTCCCGTCCACCCGGCACCTGCCGACAGACCGGCTCCGCAAAACCTCGGCTGCCTGAGGGCTTCGTTCCAGTGAAGGGTCACAACAGGACCCCCGGCCGACCCGGGGAACGCTGGCGCAGGTTTTTGAACCGGATGCGCATGGACCGTAGTCGCTGGGCGGCAGCCCAGCGACTACGAACAGGCGTGGCGGGCACGCTGTGGAGTCAGCTCACCGCGATCGACTTTTTCGGTCACTCGTTCCAACTGGCCGCCCTGGCATTCCTGTGCTTCTTCCCGTTCCTCATCGTCATCACTGCGGCTGTAGGCCGCGACGCCGCCGCTGTGGTCGCCGGCTGGCTGGGGCTGGACCGACCAGCCGCGCAAGCCGTGGCGTCCCTGTTTACGCCCGGTCAGGGACAAGGCACACTCACGGTGCCGAGCGCCTTCCTGCTGGTCCTCGGGGCTGTGGCTGTCGCCAGCGTCCTACAGGGCTGGTACCAGAAGGTTTTCGACGTCCCGGCACGAGGCTGGCGGGACATCCGTACGCAGCTGTACTGGCTCGCGGCACTGCTCACATACGGTGTAGCGCAGACGGCCGTGGGCAGAACACTCGGCGGGCCAGTACTGCAGAGCCTGGTCGGCTTCGCCTTCGCGACGTCGTTCTGGTGGTGGAGCATGCACACACTGCTGGCTGGAGCCGTGCGATGGCCCGCCCTCTTTCCGGCAGCCCTGGTCACAGGTGCCTGCTGGACAGGCCTGGGAGTCTTCTCCTCCCACTACTTCTCCTCGGCAATCGTGGCCAACCAGCAGAAGTACGGCCCCATCGGCATCGTCATGATCATCTTGTCCTGGCTGGTGGCGGTGGGCGTAGTCATCCACCTGGGAGCGGTGGTCGGCCGCCTGTATCTCGACCGCCATGCACGACCATGAACGGCGCTGAGGCGACCCAGCCAGCAGCCCGCCGTTAGCTGCAGCCTGGTGCACCGTCCATGCGTCTTTGCCTAAACAGCGCGACAGTGGAGTGGTGGGTGTTTGGGCGTACGTCGCGTTCTTCGACATCGGCGCCGCTGCCGGCCAGAGCGAACCCGACGTGGACGAGGCCGCGAAGGACCTGACCGCAGGGATCGGCCGACTCCGACGGTTCTACGAGTCTGAGAGCTCTTGGCAGACGCTGCGCGAATCGGTGCGCCCGGTCATCGACGGCATGCTCCGCGAAGGTAGGACCGCGCTACAACGCCAGGAGCGGTGGACCTGCAGGGTGGGCGACGTCGAGGTGACGCTCTACCCCGTGCCCGACCGGATAGGACCACCACCCAACGCGTGGCCGTACGGCATCCCCGAGCATGGGGAGCCTGAATGAACTTGCCAACCAAGTAAGACTTGCGTCGCCCGCGGCCGTCCCGGTGACCCGACCTCCGAGTGAGCAGCGAGTGAGGGACGTGTGCGGAGAGCGCATCCTGAGCGTTTTCCCAGTTCAGAGACACTTTGCCGCGGTCATGGCGCCTGCCCTGCCGAGCCGTGTGCGCAGGGTGAGCAGTGCCGTTCCTCTAGTCGGCGGTGCGTCCCCAGTAGCCGATCTGCACGGGGCGCCCATCGCGGTAGAGCACCGTGCAGTTCCCCTGGGCACGACCAGGGAAGGCCAAACGCTCGGGATCGAGGGCGGCATCCCACTCTGCGTAGGTGGGTCGGCAACTGCGAGCCCAGTCGCGCACCTCACGGTCAGTCAGTGGCCGCATGAACGGACCGCTGTCGGTGTCCGTCGCTACGATCATGAGGGGGAAGTCCAGCGCCGTGCCCGTCCCACCGGTGAAGATGTACTCGTGCCACGTTGGGTCGCGCCACAGTTCCTCTACGGATCGGCCGTCGAAGCCGTGGTTGTCCTTCACCAGTTCCTCTTCCTGAGCCTGCCGGAATGCGGCCGCCAGATCAGGCTGATACGGGCCCGTGTGTCTCCATGCGTCGCCGCCCATCCTCGTCCCTCAACCGTTCGACCAAAAGAGCAGCGTAGGAGAGGGCACTGACACGACACCGCACCTGATCACTCGTACTCGCGCAGCAGCCCATCGATCTTGCTGTTGGCCACCTCCTGCCTACCATCGAGGCACTTCGCGTAGCGGCCCGAGCAGAACCTCCACGCTGTTTCCGGCACGCTCTGCGACCTCGGGCGGATCAACTCCTGCGTTGAGCCACGTGGACAGAGCGGAGTGGCGAAGGTCGTACGGTCGGCGCGCCAGTGGCGACGCCGCCGCGGCCGGCGGGAGGGCGAGGAGTCGGGCTTCTTGCCAAGCGCGCGAGTAGGTCGAGGAGGCGACCACTCCCCCGCGCTCGCTGTAGAAGAGGCTCCCGTCCGCAGCCGTGCCGAAGGCATCGAGTCCTCGCAACGGCTGGGCCGTCACCGCTGGGTGTGGTCGAGGGGACCATGTCCTGGCTCGCCGGATGCCGACGCATGCACCGCCACTGCGAACGCAAGGCCGAACACTTCTTCGCCTTCGTCGGCATCGCCGCAACCCTGATCAACTACCGCCGACTCACCAAATGAAACAACGCCTGATCGCGACCACCTCACCCAACGAGCCGCCCTTCCCTCAGCAGATCTCGGAGCCTCAGGGTTATGCAGCTACGTCGCCGACGCCCAGGTCAGGGGGCGGACCGTGACGTATTCACCGAAGCGTGGCTGAGGTCCGTGCGAGGTTGCCGGAGACACACGCGGCGGGCACTCGTTCGACGTACCCGCCATCGTGGCTGGTTTTCGATGGTCAGGTCAGTACTGCCCGACTGACAGCGAGAAGCCGAAAACCAAGAGAAGATCAGAAATTTGAAATGATTCGCCCCATATAATCCCCTGAGCGAGCCCTGGAGCACTCAGTGCTTCACGAATCGTGAATGGCGAACCGTCAGGCCAGAAACGCACTAGTTGAGCTACTTATCGACTGTTAACCTTTGCCAGTCATATCGTGATCATTAAGGGGAGGAACGATTCTCGATGGGATTCTGGCGAAAGAGTTCTGCCGCCTTGCTGGCTTCCGTTGCGTTGGCGGCAGGGGGCGCCGTGGCGACCGCGGCCCCGGCTTCGGCTGCACAGACCTGTCCGGCGGGCAATGTCTGCCTGTACGCCTCCACCGGTTTCAACAACATGGGGCTGCGGACGGTAAAAACCAGCGAGTGCTTCCAGCTCGCCTCTTACAACCTGATCGATGGCGACGGAATCATGTCCTATCGCAATAATCTCTCTGTCAAGGCTGTGCTTTGGCATACCAGCAGCCTGGACCAGGAGTGGGTGGCCGACGGCACGATCAGTGCGGGCGGCTTCAGCAGTAACACGAGCGGTAATTTCTCCGATGCCGTACTCGTGTGCACTGGCGGCCGAAGCCCTTACTGGTCAGAAGCCTAAACGTAGATGTAGTCCGGGGCGGCAGGCATCTACCTCGCCATCTGGGCAAGCAGAAGACGGTCTCGTCGCACGAGGAGTGGTCGTGGGTAAGTGGAGGGCCTCATTGCCCACGACCGGTCCGCCTGTGCTGGCGATTTCATGATCAGCGTCGCCAAGATTTCTTCATCTCGCAGCGCAACCACCCAATCCACTTCACCCAGGACCGTCATGCAGTGTATGTCTGATCCGGGTCCGCCCGCGCTGATCTCATAACTGAACCGCTCCGCCGGCTTGCAAGCCGGACAAACTAATATAGGGACAAAATGGTGCCGAAGCGGATACGTTCGATGATGGCTGCATCACTGGTACTGGTCGGCGGAGGTGTGCCCGCCCTCGCATCAGCGGCATCAGCGGCTTCGTCGAGCTTCGAGTACGAGGTAACCCGGACTGCGTCGTCGTATCGGGACATTCCGGGAACCGAGGTATTGTTCACCGCCGCAGAGGGTGAGAAGTCATATCTGTGGTCGCGTAATCTGTCGGTGGCGAGCGTGACACCTCTGGGTAGCGGGGACAACATCGGTTCTACGGTGGCGGTACGGTGCAGTTTTTCCGATGGCGGAGCGCTTCCTGCTGATGCGGAGGCCGGCGTGTATTGGGCCGCAAATCTGGTGCCACCCGGAGAGGACTCAGTCTCTCCGGCCCTGCGCTGGGTGTTCACCGCACCCACTGCTGGAACGTACAACTGCCGCCTTTCAGTGACCAGTTACTCAACGATAATCCAGAATGGGCGCAGTGTGACGATGCGGGTGCCGGCCGGTGCGGAACTGGCCCGCGGAGTCTATTCATCAACAGCACGCTGGACGCTGCCCGCCGCTAGCGCTGCTGTGATCGCACGCGGCTCGACGCAGACTACGCTGGGATACACCTACACGTCCGGCGCCGACGACAACATCACCGTTGTACAGGACGCGGCACTGACAACCTGCGTCTCAGGCTCCACTATCTGTGCGGGCGGGTCGACGGATTATTCCAAGACGCAGGCAGAAACTTGGATTGAAGCACAGCCGCAAAACCCCGATGGAACCAAGTGCGGTAATCCCATCAATGGGGCTGTGGCGAAGTGGAACATCTCTACTGCCAAGCATCACCAGACCGCAACAAACGTCCTCCACCTCACCAAGTCTCAGCTCGTCGGGTGCACGCAGATACGCGCTTCTCTCAAGGTGAAGAACGTCGACGGCAATCCACTCAACCTCCATGCCGGGTACGCCTCGGGACAGATCGCTGCAACTCACGGTCTTGCCTTCACGTACTGACATATCAGGGTCCATAGCGTGCTCGCAAAAGGTCTCCAGCAAGTCTCGGAGCTCTAAGCCCGGCACAATCTCCATCACTGGGCGGAGCTGTGCCTGCACCTCCACCGAGGCGTGACCCAAAGCCAAGAACTCGCCCGCCTTATCCGTCAAAATCGGAACGCAGGCCACGAGCAACCCCCCAAGCGCTCCCCGCACTCAGCCAGTTGTGGAGCTGGTCTCACTTGCCAGCGTGACCCTGAGAAAGAAAGACAGGTAGAGCGCTGTTCGAGCCAAAGGGCTCAAAGTTGAGGGTCGAACCACGAACGCAGGGCGCGCAGTTGCCGCACAACGTTTGCGCCTGAGTGCCCTCCTGAGCAGGGACCTCGCAGGAGGTGTCCGGACTGTCCGGTTAAGTCCCTCACCTGCACAAACAGCCCGGACGGCTTTAGGAACCACTGTCCGGACTGTCCGGTCACAGAGAGCTGCAACACCCCGGGGCGCAGCCCATTAGCGACGCTCCTGTGTCGCGTGACAACGACGAATGCGCGGCAGGTCTTCGCGCAGCAGCTTGACGACCTCAACAGCCCGTCGAGCCTTGCTGGCGTCAGAGGTGAACGCTGCGAACAGAGCGCAGATTGCGACGACAATCGCGATCGGAGGTCATGAGGCACCGTCAGGTCGTGCGTGTGCAAGCTTCTCTTCAGTCGTGGTCCGCACCGGTCGGCGGGGCGGCGAAGTACTGGGCGTATCGCGTCCCGGCGAAGTGCTCGCCCAGCAGGCGGGAGAAGAGCAGGACCGACGACAGCGGGCGGTGGTTCACCACCAGGTGGTGCGTCTTTCCCTCTGCGTTCCTGTAGACGACAGCGATGTTGGCGATCGGCTCGCCGCCCACCTCGGACGTGTAGTCCTCGACGAAGTCGTTCTCGCCGTATCCGCCGATGTAGATGAAGTCCTGGTACTCGTACAGAGTGCGCGCATAGGACAGCACCGTGCGAACGTCCTCCGCACCCCGGACGACCCCGTTCAGTACCGAGCCCTCCATCGTCACGTCGTCGGCAAGGTTGTCCAGCCAATGCGGGTAGTAGTCCGTGCGCCGGCGCGCCGGGTCGTCGCTGCCCAGATACATCGGTTTCGTCTTGTCAGTCATCTTCCAGCCTTTCAAACGGGACAACGGCCTGATGCGTCTGGCCGGCAGGCCGAGCAGTGCCTCCGGCCGAGAGGGGCGGCGCCGCCGACATCACCATCGGCATCGGCAGGGCCGCGTTCTACCTGTCGTCCTCGTTCGTGCCGTCCTCGAAGACGAAGAGTGGCTTGGCGTCGCGTGCGGGTGTTTCGGCGAGCGCGAGGGCTTCGGCGAAGCGTTCGAGTGGGAAGGGCCGGCCCTCGGGGATGCTCAGGACGCCGTCAGTGACCAGTCCACGCACCTCGGACAGCGCGCGCAGCGCATCCTCGGGCGTGGCGGTGGCGAACCAGCGGTTCAGCCAGAAACCACGGACCACTTTGGTCTCGTAGATCACCGAGCGGGCCTGCAACGGGATCGTCAGCGCCGCCGGATCGGTCTGCCGATGGGTGGACAGCGCGCCGTAGACCACGACCTCTCCCCCCGGGGCCAACGCCTGGGACACCTGGGCACCCACGACTCCCGCGACACAGTCGGTGGCCTTGCGCACGCCCGCCGGCCCCGCGATCTCGGCCACACGCCGCACCAGGTCCTCGTCCTCGGTACAGATGACCTCGTCCCCACCGAGCGCCTTGATCTCCTCGACGGCATCCCGCCGACGCACGACATTGATCGTGCGAATGCCCAGGTGCCGGCACAGCTGGATGACGAGCCGGCCGACGGTGGAACCCGCCGCCGTCTGCAACAGCCATTCGCCCGGCCGCACATCGAGTACGCGCGTCACCAGGAGCAGCGCGGTCAACGGATTGACGGCAAGTTGGCAGGCGCTGGAGTCGCTCAGGCCGTCGGGGACCGGCAGGAGCCTTCGTGTGTCGGCGACGAGGTACTCCTGCCAGGTGCCGGCCACCGGGGGCCCTGGTACCGCCGGTACGGCGGCGACCACCACACGCTCACCGACCTCCAGCCCCGCGGTGTCCGGGCCCAGGGCCTCGATACGGCCCACGCATTCCATGTGACCCCCGACAGCCGGGAATTCGGGGGAGAAACCGTAGCGGCCACGCAGGACGTGCAGATCACTGGCGTGGACCGGAGTCGCCGTCACACGGATCAACGCCTGGCCGGCCTCCGGCACGGGAACAGGCCGGGACTCCAGCCGCAGAACATCGACAGGCTCGCCAACCCTGCCGGCTACGAGCGCACGCATGGACCGAGGCATGAATGACCTTTCGTCTCTCACCGCCCGACGAACTCGGCGGGTGATCGGGGAAAACAATGCTGGTGCCGGCATTCCCGGCACCCAAAAGGGCGCTGCGTCCGTGCGGCCTGCTGAATTTCGTGATCCGGACCGCTCGCCGCAGCGCATCACTCTGGTTCAGATGATGCAGCTGTCATTTCGGGCATTTCGGGGTCGCTGCGCCCGGTCACGGAGGAACTCCCGGCGGCGGACAATGTCGCGTCCATGTCTGCCGCGCCGGTTCGGGGGTCAGGAGGCCGCCGGGAACACCTGGAGGCCGTCGATCGAGTCACGCCCCTTGGCGGTGTCCGCGTACAGCCGGGCCTTGACTATCAGGCCGTCGTTCACGGTGAACAGCAGACAGTGTTCGTTCTCCATGGTGCGGCCGTTCTTCGCCTTCGCCCTGGCCCTGACGGGGACGACCACGTGCGTCCCTGCGTCGAGCACTGTGTGCGCGTCGTAGGTGAAGGTCTCGTAGTAGTGATCGTAGATGTCCCGGTAGAAGGCGAGAAATCCTTCAGGCCCATGGAATGTTCCGCCATAGGGCAGGGAGGTGGGGAAGTCGAAGATCACTTCGGGTGACATGAGGGCCACCAGGTCCGAGGAATCGTTCTCCTCGAATCCTGAATATGCTCGCCGGCAGGCGTCCACAATGGTCTGATTGCTCGACACGTTTCCTCCAGATCGCAGCGGAGATGAGCGGGGATCCGTTCAGTCGCGGTCGCCGTCCGACGGGTCAGCGACGTACTTCGCGTACTCTGTCCCGGCGAAGTGTTCGCCCAGCTTCCGGGAGAAGTGGTTGAGCATCTGCAGCGGACGGTGGTTCATCACGAGATGCTGCGTCTTCCCCTCCTCGTTGAAGTAGACGACGGCGATGTTGGCGATCGGCTTGCCGTCCACCGTCGCCGCGTAGTCCTCGACGAAGCCGTTCTCTCCGTACTTGCCGATGTAGATGAAGTCCTGGAAATCGTACAGAGTGCGCGCATAGGACAGAATCGCAAAGACGTCCTCGGCCCCGTGGATGGTGCCCGTGAAGACTCCGGCCTCCAGCGTCACATCGTCGGCCAGATTGTCCAGCCAAGGGGGGTAGTAGTCCTTGCGCTGCCGCGCCGGGTCGCCGCTTCCCAGATATGTCGGGGGCGTCTTGTAGGTCATCTTTCATCCTCCAGTATCGGTTGAACTTCTAACAGAATCGCCGGACGCGACAGGCACTGTCCAACGAAAGTCAGAGAATGCCGCCATCTCGCTGAGAGATACCTCGGGCGCTCGCTGAGGGATACTCGGAGGGTGGAACTGCGCCAGCTCGAGTACTTCGTCGCCGTCGCCGAGGAAGCGAACTTCACCCGTGCCGCCGCACGGCTGCACGTCGTCCAGTCCGCGGTCTCCACCACGATCAAGAACCTCGAGCGAGAACTCCGCACGCCGCTGCTGGAACGCACCCCCAAGCGCGTGCTGCTCACCGACGCCGGTGCTGCCCTGCTGCCGCGCGCCCACGCCGCTCTCGACGCCGCCCGGGAGGCCGCGGACGCGGTGGGCGAGGTCCGCGGCGGACTGCGCGGCACACTGCGGCTGGGCGCGATAGCCACGGTCGGGGTCATCGACCTCCCCGTGTTCCTCGGTGAATTCCACCGGCGTCATCCCGGCGTGTTCCTGCAGACCAGCGCCGCTCCCTCCGGCTCCCAGGGCCTGGTCGACGCCCTCCTCGAACGGCGGCTCGACCTCGCCTTCGTCTCGGGGTCCGGACCACGCCCGACCGGCATCACGCTGACCCCCCTGGCCACCTCGGTGCTCGACCTCGTCGTGCCGGCCGCCCATCCGCTCGCGAGACGCCGCACCGTGTCGATCACCGAACTGGCCGGCCTGGACTTCGTCGACTTCCCCGCGGGCTACAGCAACCGGACCGTTGCCGACCGGGCCTTCACCACCGCCTCCGTCCCCCATCAGGTCGCCATCGAGATCACCGACCTCACCACCGGCGTGGCCTACGTCCGAAACGGCCTGGGCGTGGCGCTGCTGCCGCGGGTCGCCCTCGGCAAGGGACAGGACGTCGCCACCCTGACCGTCGACGACGCCGACCTGGAATGGGAGTTTTCACTCGCCGCTCCGTCCGAGCGCCCGCCAGGTGCCGCGGCACGTGCCATGCTCGACATGGCCCACGAGTTCCTCTGGCAAGCGTGAGCATCGGCTTCCCCTGGCAAGCGTGAGCGTCGGCTTCCCCTGGCAAGCGTGAGCGTCGGCTTCCCCTGGCAAGCGTGAGCGTCGGCTTCCCCTGGCAAGCGTGAGCGTCGGCTTCCCCTGGCAAGGGTGAGCATCGACGACGTGCGGGAGTGGGCGGCGTCGGTGGGGAGGCCGTGCTCGCCGTCCGTCGCCCCGCCGCCTCCGCGCGGTCCTCACGCGTACACGACCGAGTGCCGTTCTTTCAGGGGCAGTTGGCCCCCGACGTGGGAGGCGGCCGGACGGTTCGGCGGTCTTTGCCGGGGAATTCCGATCAGTGCTTTCGGTGGCGTCGCTCACATAATTGGTGCAGGCATCTAGGCAATGCGCCTTTCTTCGCCGACAGTTGATGACGGAAGGCCCCGAAGAAAGCAATCGCTCACATGCACTATTCCTCCGACGTTCCCGTACAGCCCCACGCCGTCACCGTCGCCGAAGTGATTCCCGGTGATCTTCTCGCCCTCTCGGATCAGGACGTGAAGGAGAGCACCTGGTACTCGGTGATGCACACCTCGCCCGAGACTCCGCACACCATTCGACTGACATTGCGGCCGCCGCTCGGCGGGAAGGATCACGACGCGGTATTCGAGCGAGGTCGTCAAGTGACCGTCGCCTGCCGTCGGTTGGACGTGGCGGCAATTCCCGAGACCGTCTCCTCCGATCTCGATACGGTGGAATTCCGGGACGGAGACCGCGTCGGTTCGCTGCGCGTCGTGGACCCCGGGGCCGTCGAGGAGTCGTACACCCGTAGGTGGGGCCAGTGGTACCCGGATCTGGACAGCGGGACCCAGGAACCGATCTCGGACGCGGAGGTGCGGGAGCGGGCCGCGCGAGCCGTCCGGCAGGGACACGTCGTACGCCATCACCCGCGTCCGCGCCGGTCCGCCGGGGCCCGTGCGCCGCGCCGGGTCGTCGTCACCGGGCTCGGCGCCGTGACGCCCCTCGGTGTCGGAGTCGGGGAACTGTGGCAGGGGCTGCTCGAAGGCCGCTGCGGCATACGCGAGTTGGAGGGCGAGGAGTTCGCCGGACTGCCGGTGCGGATCGCGGGGACCGTGCCCGTGGACCCCGTCGGACTGCTGCCCCGGCCGCAGGCGCGGCGGATGAACCGGTCCGCCCAGTTCGCGGTGCTCGCCGCCCGCGAGGCCTGGCAGGACGCCGGATTCGACCCCGCCGGCACGGGGGAGAGCGGGCTCGCCCCCGATCGGGTCGGCGTCTCGGTCGGCTCCATCCTCGGCGACGCCTCCGTCCTGGTCGGCGGCGACCGCAGGCTGCGCGACCGCGGACCGCGCGCGGTCTCCCCGCTGACCACGCCGATGACCGTGCCCTCGCAGGCCGCGTCGCAGGTGTCGCTCGCCCTGCGCATCACCGGCGAGGCCCGCACCGTGACCAGCGCGTGCGCCTCCGGCACCGAGGCCGTCGGGCAGGCCATCGACCGCATCCGGTACGGGCGGGTCGACGTCGCCCTCGCCGGGGGCGCCGAGGCCGTGGTCACCCCGGCGATCATGGCCTCCTTCGCCGCGATGCGCGCGCTGTCCGCCCACCCGATCGGATCCACCAGCCCCTCCCGGCCGTTCGCCGGCGACCGCGACGGCTTCGTGAACGGCGAGGGCGCCGGGTTCCTGCTCCTGGAGGCCGAGGAGCACGCGCGGGCACGCCGGGCGCGCGTCTACTGCGAGGCCGCCGGCTGGGGCCTGTCCGCGGACGCCCACCACATGGCCGCGCCCGACCCGTCCGGCAGCGGCGTGGCACTGGCGCTGCGCCGGGCCGTCCAGGACGCGGGCGCCCACGTCGTCGACGTCGTCCACGTCAACGCGCACGCCACCGCCACCGTCGACGGCGATCTCGCCGAGGCGAACGCCCTGCGCGCCGTGCTCGGCGGGCGGGTGCCCGTCACCGCGCTCAAGGGGCATCTCGGCCATCTCCAGGGAGCCGCGGGCGGTGTGGAGGCCGTCGCCACGGTGCTCACCCTCCATCACGGCCTCATCCCGCCCACCATCGGCTGTGACGTCCAGGACGACGCCATCGGCCTGGACGTGGTGACCAAGAGCCCCCGCCCGCTGCCCGCGTTCGGCGACCTCGCCCTCAGCAACTCGTTCGGATTCGGCGGCCACAACGCGGTACTGGCGTTTCGCCGGACGGGTTGACCGGCCGGCGGCCACATCGGCCGCGCGTGCCACATCGGCCGCGCGTACGGGCGTACGGGCGTACGGGCGTACGGGCGTACGGGCAGGCGCCTACCGGTCCGCCGTGGTTCTGTCGTGTCTCAGGCCGAGGCCCGTTTGCGCGGGGTGGTCTTCTTCGCGGTGGCGGTGTTCTTCTTGGCGGCCGTCTTCTTGGCCGCGCCCTTGGCCGTCCCCTGGGCCGTCGACTTCGTGGCCGTCCGGGCGGTGGTCCCGGAGGACGCCTTCCCCGTGGCCTTCTTCGTCGCCGTCTTCTTCGCCGCCGTCTTCTTCGCGGTCGACGTGGACTTCTTCCCTCCGACCGACTTCGGTGCCGTACGAGCCGACCTTCGGGCCGGGAGCGGGGTGACCTCGGCGGTCCCGCCGGTCTCCTCGGCCTTCCCACCGGTCCGCTCCTCGGTCTTCGCGCCCCTCGCCCCGTCCGTCTCCTCGCCGCGGGACTCCTTCGCCGCGCGCACGCTCTTCTCCAGGGCGGCCATCAGGTCGAGCACCTTGCCACCCGCCTTCTCCCCGGCGGGCGCGGCCGGCGCCTGTTCGCCGGAGGCCTTGGCGGCGATCAGCTCCTCCACGGCGTCGCGGTAGTCGTCGTGCAGGTCCGCGAGGTCGACCTCGCCGAGGGTGTCCATGAGGGCGTCGGCCAGGTCGAGTTCCTGGTCGCGGACGGTCACGTTCGCGTCCGGGGCGACCTCGTCCGTACCGCGGATCTCGTCCGGCCAGAGCAGCCCGTGCATGGCGATCACGTCGTCCACCACCCGCAGCATCCCGAGCCGCTCCCGTCCGCGCAGCGCGAACTTCGCGATGGCGACCTTCCGGCTGCGCTTGAGGGCCTCGCGCAGCAGGATGTACGGCTTGGCGGCGGGGACGCCGTTCGCGGACAGGTAGTAGGCCGTGTCCATCTGGAGCGGGTCGATCCGGTCGGCCGGCACGAAGGCCACGATCTCGATCGTCCTGGCGGTCGGGATCGGCAGCGAGGCGAGGTCCTCGTCCGTGACCGGGATCAGCGAGCCGTCGCCGTCCTCGTACGCCTTGCCGATCTCACCGGTGGTGACCTCGCGGTCCTCCAGTTCGCAGAACTTCCGGTACCGGATGCGGCCACCGTCGTCGAGGTGGATCTGGCGGAAGGAGATCGAGTGGCTCTCCGTCGCGTTCACGAGCTTGATCGGGATACTGACCAGCCCGAAGGAGATGGCGCCGTTCCAGATGGATCGCACGTGCAGCACCTTCCTGAGACGGATTCGAGAGGCGAGAGACGAGGGACGAGGGGTCCGACACGGATTTCGCGGGGTGCGGTTGGAAGTCAGGCTAGACGCGTGTTCGCGACAGCACATCCGCAGGCGGGGCGCCGAGCGCCTCCCCCACGGTTTCGTGCGACGCTCGACCCATGACGCCGATCACCGAGGTGGAGGGACGGCGGCTCGCGCTCACCAACCTGGAGAAGGTCGTCTACCCGGCGACCGGCTTCACGAAGGGCGAGGTCCTGCACTACTGCGCGACGACCGCGGCCCCGCTGCTGGCACACCTCCACGACCGGCCGGTCTCCTTCCTGCGCTATCCCGACGGACCGGACGGCCAGGTCTTCTTCACCAAGAACGTGCCGCCCGGCACCCCCGCCTGGGTCCAGGCCGCGGAGGTCCCCCGGACGGAGGGCCCCGCCCGTATGGTCCTGATCCAGGACCTCCCCTCGCTCATGTGGGCCGCGAACCTCGTCACCGAGTTCCACACACCGCAGTGGCGGGCGGACGCGCCCGGCGCGGCGGACCGGCTGGTGTTCGACCTGGACCCCGGCGCCCCCGCGACGGTCGTCGAGTGCTGCGAGGTCGCCCTGTGGCTGCGGGAGCGGCTGGCGGCGGACGGAATCGCGGCGTACGCGAAGACGTCCGGCTCGAAGGGGCTGCATCTGCTGGCGGCGCTGGTGCCGGTGGCGTCCGAGGACGTCAGCGCGTACGCGAAGGAGCTGGCCGTCGAGGCGGAGCGCGCGCTGCCGGGCCTGGTCACACACCGGATGACGAAGAGCCTGCGGCCGGGAAAGGTCTTCGTCGACCACAGCCAGAACGCCGCGCGCAAGACCACGGCGACGCCGTACACCCTGCGGGCCCGGACCACGCCCACCGTCTCCGCGCCCGTCACCTGGGACGAGGTCGCGGACTGCGGTGAGCCGGAGCGGCTCGTCTTCCACGCCGGGGACATCGCGTCACGGCTGGAGCGGTACGGCGATCTGCTGGCACCGCTGCTGGATCCGGGCCGCGCGCACGCCTTGCCGTGAGCCGACGGACGCCGCGCACGGTTCACGCGGCCCCTCCTGGACCCTCTCGGCCCCTCTTCGCTCCTCTCGGCTCCTCTCCCGGCCCGCGACGGGGCACCGGCCGACGGGGTTGTCAGGCCCCGGGTCGCCGGACCTCGGACCTCGGACCCTGGGGTCGCCGGACCTCGGACCTCGGGTCGCCGCGCATCCGGCCCACGCGGACAATGAACAGCGTCAGGACACGGGGGCGAAGCGGGACCCGGCAGGGCAAGTCAAGGGCGGGGCAGGGCGGGACGGACTAGACCGGACAAGGGCAGCGCAGGGTGTGTGGCCGCGTGCCACCGGGGGCGGCGGCGGCCTGCCGGCGAGGTGGCGATGATGCCGACGTGGCGACTGCGGGACTTCCACGACGATGATCTCGACCAGGCGATCCAGATTTGGGACCAGAACCGGCAGGCGGACGACGCCGCCGCCGTCTTCCCGGTCTCCGAGGTCATGGCGGCGGCCCGGGGCGGCGGCCCCGCCGTGGTCGCCGTGGCCGGGAACGACATGGTGGGCATGGCGGTGGCACAGGTCCGGGGCGAACGGGCCTGGATCACGCTGGTGGCGCTCTCCGCCGCGTGGCGCGACCGGGGCATCGGCAGCGCCCTGATCGGTGAACTCGAACGCCGGCTGCGGACCCAGGACGTACGGCGGATCGGGGCACTGCTCGCCCCGGGGGCGACCGGGACGACGGCACTGGAGAACTCCGGCTACCGGGCGCGCACCGGGCTGGTCTTCTACGAGAAGATCGAGCATCTCGGCGCGGGCGAGGCGGGTCTGCTCGCGGAGCTCGGCGGGAGGCTGCAGCCGCAGGGGCTCTGGCACGCGCTCGCCGGGATGGAACGGGAGAAGGACGCCATCGAGCGGCGGATCGTGCTGCCGCTGGCCGAGCCCGAGCTCGCCGACCGGTACGGGGTGGCGCCGCCGAAGGCGGTCATCCTCTTCGGGCCTCCCGGCACCGGGAAGACCAGCTTCGCGAAGGCGGTCGCCTCCCGGCTGGAGTGGCCGTTCGTGGAGCTGTTCCCGTCCCGGCTGGCGGCGGGCGCCGAGGGGCTCGCCACGTCGCTGCGGAACACCTTCGCCGAGCTGGCGGAACTGGAGACGGTGGTGCTGTTCATCGACGAGGTCGAGGAGATCGCCGGCGCCCGGTCCGGTCTGGCCGTCGATCCCGGCCACGGTGTCACCAACGAGCTGCTGAAACTGATCCCCGGCTTCCGCGACCACGACGAGCGGCTGCTGATCTGCGCCACGAACTCCGTCCGCTCACTGGATCAGGCGTTCCTGCGGCCCGGGAGGTTCGACTACGTCATCCCGGTGGGCCCGCCCGATCCGGTGGCCCGGGAGGCCATCTGGCGGCGCTATCTCGGGGCCGCCGCCGACCGGGTCGAGCTGCACCGGCTGGTGGCGGCGAGTGAGATGTTCACCCCCGCCGACATCGAGTTCGCCGCCCGCAAGGGCGCCCAGGCCGCGTTCGAGCGCGAGATCACCGACCGCCGGGGCGTGCCGGCCGGTACCGAGGACTACCTGGCGGCGGTCGCCGACACCCGCCCGACCCTCACCGCGCAGGCCCTCACCGAGTTCGAGGAGGACATCGGGCGTCACGTACGGATGTGACGCCCCTGCCGTCGCGCAGTACGGGCGTACGGAGGACGTCAGAGAGGGCGTGGAGAGGGCGTACGGACGTGACACAGGCCGTCGAAGCAACCGTGGCGCCGGGCGGTCCCGGGACGCGTGGCGCCGGGGTCCCGGGACGCGTGAGAGAGGCGGCGGGAGCCTCACAACCACGTGTGCCGGTCACGGGCCATCGCGTGCAGTGCCTCCACGTCCGCCGGTTTCAGGACCCCGCCCAGCCGGGCCAGGGAGGACAGCTCGGTGTCCTGGAGCACGCGCAGCTCACGGAGCGGCGAGAGGACGTCGAGGCCCGCGGGCCCGGCCAGGGCCAGGACGGGACGGACCTCGGCGGTCAGCGCGTACGAGGCCCGGCCGGCGTCGGCGCGGACCTGCCGGAGCAGGGGGCGCGACTCGCGGCGGCCGACCGTGACCATGGGATCGGTGACGAGGACCCGCTGCTTGCGGGCGTACACGGCACGGACCGAGAAGACACCGCCGGGTCCGATGACCAGGTGGTGGATACGGTCACCGCCGGGCAGGGGGACCGAGTGCACGGTGTGCCAGCCCGCGCCCTCCAGCCGGTCGAGGGCGTCGCCGACGGTCTGCTCGGCGGCGAGCGCGCGGCGGCGCGGGTCGGGCCGCAGCCGGTGGGCCGGCCCCGGATCCCGGTCGAGGGCGACGACCAGTGCCTCGCCCGGCCGGTTGGGCGCGAGGTCGTCGTCCGGATGGAGGGTGAGGCGGGCCAGCTCCGCCGGGGTGGGGACCGGAGGCGGACCCACGGTCACAGGGCCGGTGAGGAACGGGGCGAGGGTGTCGAGCACGTCCTCCCGCCGGTCCTCGCTGAGCAGGTTGACCCGGGCCGTGTCACGGTCGTACCAGGCGACGTTCCTCCCGTCGGTCAGGCACACGTAGAGGCGCTCCTGTCCGTGGCGCCAGGCCGGTACGACCCGCAGTCCGTTCATGCACCATCACCCCATGACCATGGGAACAGGCGGGGTGCTCCAGGGGCAAGAACCCGGTTACCTTTGTGAGCAGTTGGGGGAGTTGTGGGAGGCGCCGTTGCGGACTCGCAGAAGACAGCCCGATGTACCCGCTCCGCAGAACCCGTGGAGCGAGATCGTGCCCGGCCTGTGGATGGGCGGGCACGCCTTCGCGGGGCCCTCCGGGGAGCCGGAATTCGCCGTCGTGCACGATGAGTTCGACCTGGTCCTGACGCTGCTGCGGCTACCGGGGCACGGTCCGGACCCGGGCGTCGAGCACCATGTGTGGCCGATCCCGGACGGCCCCCTGGACGGCACGCAGCTGGCGGGCGTGATCCGTCTCGCGCGGGCCGCGGACGACGCGCTGGAGGACGGTCGCCGGGTCCTGGTCCGCTGCTACCACGGCTACAACCGCTCGGGGCTCGTCGTGGCGCACGCGCTGATCCTCGCGGGGCACAGCTCCGACGAGGCGATACGGCTGATCCGGGGCCGCCGCTCGCCGTGGGCCCTGCACAACGAACTGTTCGTGGAGTACCTGCGGGCCGGACTCCCCACCGCCCGGCTCCTGGAGGAACTGGCGGAGTAGCGGAGTAGCGGAGCAGCGCAGTAGCGCAGTAGCGCAGTAGCGCAGTAGCGAAGTAGTGGAACAGCCGAGTAGCGACGGGGGCACCGGCGGAGCTGCCGGGCGGGGCTGAGGGACGGGAGAAGCGGCGGAACCAGGGAAGTCCGGTCGACGGAACCCGGGACTCCGGGGCGGAACGCAGGAGCCCGGAGGGCCGGAACACGGGAGTCCGGTCGGCGCTCCGCCCACGAACAAAAAGGACTTCCGTACGAATAAGGTGTAGGGCGTCGGTTCCGTCGGTTTCACGCCGGCCTCGCGCACCGTGCCGTCCCCGGCCCCGGACCGAGGCGGGCACGGACGCAGGAGAGCAGTGACCCCCACTCGGCCCAGCCGCCTCACGCTCGCCGCCCTCGCCGCCGCGCTGGTGGCGGTCCTGGCCGGCTGTGGCGACTCCGGTGCGCTGCGCTCCGCGGGTGAGACGCCCACCGCCGTGGGCCCCGCCAGGCTCTGGCCGGAGCTGCCTCCCGCGTCGACGCCCGCCCTCGACTACGGCGAGGCCGACACCGAGACGGTCAAGGGTGTCACCGCGCCGGGTGACGACATCCACCAGGTGAATCCGCTCGACGTGGTGCGCGCCGAGGTCGCCGCGCACCCGGACGAGTACTCCGGCGCGGGCGCCTCGCACGCGGCGACCGCCCGGCAGTTGGAGGACTGCGGGAAGAAGGGCGCCCTCGGCAAGGACTGCCCGCTCCTGAAGGCGTACTACCGCGATCTCACCGGCGACGGGAAGGACGACATGGTGCTCGGCATCCGCTTCCCCCACAACCAGCTGGCCGTACGCGTGTACGCCTTCCTGGACCACCGGCTGGTGCAGGTCATGAGCACTTCGGACAGCGTGGTCAGCGTCGAGCTCGCGGGCCGCCAGGTGATCATCCGCTCGCCCTCGACCCTGCCGGGCTACGAGTTCCGTACGGTGTGGACCTGGGACCCGCACCAGAACGCGATGCTGGCGACCCGCGACGAGATCCTCCGGGTGGGCACCCCTCCCCCACGCCCACCCGTGCCACCACCCCGGCGCCCGTCCCGCCGCCGTCCGCGTCCGCGCCCCCCTTCACGACCTCCGGCCCGTCCCCGTCGGCGAGCGGCTCATGACGCGCCCCCGACGGCACCCCCGCCCCGCCGGGCACCCCCGCCCCGCCCGGCGCTTCCGTCCCATGCGCACCCTACGGGCCCTCTGCCGCATCCCCCACTGGACCGCCACCCTCACCTGGAAGGCGACCGCCTTCCTCGCGGTGATGTGCTGCGGCCTGGCCGCCCTCCTCGGCGTCCTCGTGCATGTGTCGGTGACCGACCAGACCGTCGGCGAGGCCCGCGGCCGCGCGCTCGACCGGCTGGCCGAGGTGACGGCTGCGTACGAGGAGGGCGACCGGCTGCCCCCGGGCGCGGGCGTCGACCTGCCGGGGCTGCCGGCCGCGCTGCGCGAGCTGGCCACCGACGGCCGGCGCGGCACGATGGTCGGCGGCCAGGACGAGCATCCCACCATGTGGGCGGCCGGACCCGCCGGCCGCGGGCGGGCACTCGCCGTGCAGTTCGACTACGCGCAGGGGGCCCACGCCATCGACGCCCTGGACCGGGCGATCGTGTGGTCCTCGGCGCTGGCGATCGGCGCGACGCTGCTGGTGGGGGCGTTCGCGGTGACCCGGGTGACCCGGCGGCTGCACGCGACGGCGCGGGTGGCCCGGCGGATCAGCGCCGGCGACCTGGACGCACGCGTCAACGACCCCCGCACCGTCCACGACCCCCGTACCGCCTACGACACCCGTACCGTCCACGACTCCCGGGGCGGCGTCAACCCCCGTACCCAGCGCCCGACACGTCCTCAGGACGAGGTGGCCGCGGTCGCCGGCGCGCTCGACACGATGGCGGCCTCGCTGCAGGGCAAACTGCTGAGCGAGCAGCGCTTCACCGCGGACGTGGCGCACGAGCTGCGCACCCCGCTGACCGGGCTGCACGCGGCGGCCGAGCTGCTGCCGCCGGGCCGGCCGACCGAGCTGGTGCGCGACCGGGTCGCCACGCTGCGCACGCTCACCGAGGATCTGCTGGAGATCTCCCGTCTGGACGCCGGACGGGAACGGCTGGAACTGGATTCGGAGCCCCTGGCCCCGCTGGCCGGCCGGGTGGTGTGGGCGTCGGGCACCGAGACCGAGGTCCATGTCGTGCGCGACACACGGGTGGAGACCGACCGGCGCCGCCTGGAGCGGGTGCTCGGCAATCTGGTGGCCAACGCGCACAAGCACGGCAGGGCGCCGGTGACGCTGACCGTCGACGGCCCGGTGGTGACCGTACGGGACCACGGCGACGGCTATCCGGACTACCTGCTGGAGCACGGGCCGCAGCGGTTCCGTACCGAGGGCGGCTCCAAGGGCCATGGCCTCGGTCTGACGATCGCGCTCGGCCAGGCGGAGGTGCTGGGCGCGCTGCTGGTCTTCACCAACGCTCCCGACGGTGGGGCCCTGGCGACCTTGACGCTCCCTCAGGACGCACAGGACGCACAGGACGAGCGGAACGAGCGGGACGAGCGATACGAGCGGAGCTCGCGGAACGAACGGGACGGGGAGAACGGTGGGACCGACCGGGACGGCGGGAACGGCCGCGACGGTGACACCGGTCCCTGAGTCCTCCGCTCCCCCAACGCGATGAACCCGCGCCGGCTACACCGAAACGGACCGTTCATCACTGCATGACGGGACATGAGCTCCACCACTTGCTACGTTCCGGACATGATTCAGCCCGGAATGCCCGGTTCGGACGAAACGACCGGACCGACCGGAACAGCCGGAACGGCCGGAACTACCGGAACGGCCGTGGTGGCGGACCCACCCCCACCCGTCCCCTCCGCACGTCTCGCCAGGCGCCGCGGCATCGAGTTCACCCTCATCGTCGTCGCCGTGCTGCTCTCCGTGTACGGCTACTGCGCCGTCGGACTCGCCCGGCACGGCACCGTCCCGCCCGGCGCCGCCGGTTACGGCGCGGGGCTCGGCGTGCTGGCGCTCCTCGCGCACGTCGCGGTGCGGCTGCGGGCGCCGTACGCCGATCCGCTGCTGCTGCCGATCGCCGTCCTCCTCAACGGCCTCGGCCTGGTGCTGATCTACCGTCTCGACCTGGAGACCCCCGACGACCCGGCCGCCCCGATCCAGCTCATCTGGTCGACCCTCGGTGTCGCGCTGTTCATCGTGGTCGTGTTCTTCCTGCGCGACCACCGCGTCCTGCAGCGCTACACCTACGTCTCGGTCGTCACCGCGCTCGCGCTGCTGCTCCTGCCGATCCTCTTCCCCGCCGTGAACGGCGCCCGGATCTGGATCCGGATCGCCGGATTCTCCATCCAGCCGGGCGAGTTCGCGAAGGTGCTCCTCGCGGTCTTCTTCGCCGGCTACCTCGCGGCCAACCGCAACGCGCTCACGCACGCGGGCCGTCCGGTCCTCGGCTTCATCCGGCTCCAGTTGCCCACCGGCCGCGTCCTCGGCCCGATCGTCACGGTCTGGCTGCTGAGCGTGCTGGTGCTCATCCTGGAGCGGGACCTGGGGACGTCGCTGCTGTTCTTCGGCCTGTTCGTGATCCTGCTGTACATCGCCACCGGCCGCACCGGCTGGATCGCGGTGGGCCTCCTGCTCGCCTGCGCGGGCGCGATGGCCGTGGGCCGGCTGGAACCGCACGTCCACGGGCGGGTGCAGGACTGGCTGCACCCCTTCGCCTCGATCGACGCGGGGCTCGGGCCCAACCAACTCGCCCAGTCCCTCTTCGCGTTCGCCGCCGGCGGCATGCTCGGCACCGGTCTCGGGCTCGGCCACTCCATCCTGATCGGTTTCGCCGCCAAGTCGGACTTCATCCTCGCGACGGCGGGCGAGGAGCTGGGCCTGTCCGGGCTCTCGGCGATCTTCCTCCTCTACGCGCTCCTCGTGGAGCGCGGCTACCGGGCCGGCCTCGCCCTGCGCGATCCCTTCGGGCGCCTCCTCGCGATCGGCCTCGCCTCGATCGTGGCGCTCCAGGTCTTCGTGATCGCCGGCGGGGTGACCGGTCTGATCCCGCTGACCGGAATGGCGATGCCGTTCCTCGCCCAGGGCGGCTCCTCGGTCGTCACCAACTGGATCATCGTCGCGCTGCTGATCCGGATCAGCGATTCGGCACGCAGTCAGTACGACGGGACGGCGGCGCCGTGAGCCGCCGGAAGGACTCACCATGACCAAGTACATCCGCAGGGCCGCCGCCCTGTGCGCCGTGCTGCTCGTCGCGCTCCTCGTGAACGCCGCCCGCGTCCAGATCGTCCGGGGCGGGACGTACGACGACAACCCGGCCAACCGCCGTCAGTCGATCGCCCGGTACGGGCAGCCGCGCGGCGACATCCTGGTCGGCGGGCGGCCGGTCACCGGCTCCAGGGACACCGGGGAGCAGCTCCGCTACGAACGGACGTACACGGACGGCCCGCTGTACGCGCCCGTGACCGGCTTCGCCTCACAGGTGTACGGCACGACGTCCCTGGAGAGCACCGAGGACGGCATCCTCTCCGGCACCGATCCGCTGCTCTCCCCGCTCCCGCTGTGGAACGACTTCACGCGGGCCCGCAACCCCGGCGGCCAGATCGTCACCACCCTCGATCCGGCCGCACAGCGGGCGGCCTACCAGGGGCTCGGCCGGCGCCGGGGCGCGGTCGCCGCCATCCAGCCGTCCACGGGCAGGATCCTGGCGCTGGTCTCGACGCCCTCCTACGACCCCGGGCAGCTGTCGGGGACGGGGACGGCGGTGACGGACGCGTGGCGGCGGCTGAACGCGGCGGCGGACAAGCCGATGCTCAACCGGGCGATCCGGCAGACCTATCCGCCGGGGTCGACGTTCAAGGTGGTGACGGCCGCGGCGGCGCTGGAGACCGGCGTGGTGACGGACGTCGACGAGTCGACCGACTCCCCCGACCCGTACACGCTGCCCGGCACCACGACCTGGCTGACGAACGAGACCGAGGGCTGCGAGGACGCGTCGCTGCGGTACGCCTTCGAGTGGTCGTGCAACACGGTCTTCGCCAAACTCGGCGTGGACGTGGGACTGCGTGCCATGAGCCGCACGGCGGCGGACTTCGGCTTCAACGACAAGAAGCTGCGGATCCCGTTCCTGGCCGCGCCCAGTAATTTCGACACCGTCCTCGACAGGCCGCAGTTGGCGCTCTCCTCCATCGGCCAGTTCAACACCCGGGCCACGCCCCTGCAGATGGCGATGATCTCGGCGGCCGTGGCGGACGGCGGGACCGTCAAGTCGCCCTACCTGGTGGAACGGAGGAAAGGGCTGGACGGCACCACCGTCTCGACGACCGGACCGCACACGCTCCGCCAGGCGATGAGCCCGGCGACGGCCGCACGGATGCGCCGGCTGATGACGGACGTGGTGACGGACGGCACCGGCGCGAACGCCGCGATCCCGGGGGCGACCGTCGGCGGCAAGACCGGGACCGCCCAGCACGGCATCGACAACCTGGGGCTGCCGTACGCCTGGTTCGTCTCCTGGGCCCAGGCCGACGACTCCCTGCAGCCCGCGGTGGCGGTCGCGGTCGTCGTCGAGGACGCGGCCGCGGACCGCGGCGACATCAGCGGGGGCGGGGACGCGGCGCCGATCGCGAAGGCGGTGATGGAGGCGGTGCTCGGGTCCGGGGACGGGCACGGCGAAGGAGGCTCGAAGGGACGTCGTGGAGGTCGGTTGCGGCCGGAATGAGATATCCGGCCGGAATCGGCGTACTGATGGGAGGCTCCCCACCACAACGGCCCCGTCCTGTCATGCCGGAGGTACCTCGCCCGTGAGCATCACCAGAGCGGCCCCGCCGGGGCCCGGCCACCGCGACCCGGACGAACCGCGGGTCGAGGACGCGGGCGGACCGGGGGTCAAGGACGCGGGCGGACCGCCGGCCGAGGCGAAGGAACGGCGAGCCGGGGCGAACGAACCGCGGGCCGAAGCGGAAGAGCCGCCGGCCGGGACGAAGGAACGGCAGGCCGACGATTCGCAGGGCTGGCAGTTCAGCTCGCCGCTCGTGCTGGTGATGCTGCTGGTCGTGCTGGTGCTGGCGCAGGGCCCGGTCCGCGGCGCCCTGTCCGCGCCCGTGATGCAGAGCTGGATGACCGTGTTCGTCGCGGTGGTCCTCCAGGCGCTGCCCTTCCTCGTCCTCGGCGTGCTGCTGTCGGCGGCCATCGCGGTGTTCGTCCCGCCCGCGTTCTTCGCCCGCGCGCTGCCGAAGCGGCCCGCGCTGGCCGTGCCGGTGGCCGGGATGGCCGGGGCGGTGCTGCCGGGCTGCGAGTGCGCGTCCGTGCCGGTGGCCGGCGCGCTGGTGCGCCGGGGGGTGACACCGGCGGCGGCGCTGGCGTTCCTGCTGTCGGCCCCGGCGATCAACCCGATCGTGCTGACCGCCACCGCCGTCGCGTTCCCCCGCGACCCCGAGATGGTCGTGGCCCGCTTCGTGGCGAGTCTGCTCGTGGCGTGCTCGATGGGGTGGCTGTGGCAGCGGCTGGGCCGTGCCGACTGGCTGCGGCCGCCGGCCCGCCCCTCGCACGAGGGTCTCGGCAAGGGGGCCGCGTTCTGGGGGTCCGTACGGCACGACGTGATGCACGCCGGCGGCTTCCTCGTCATCGGGGCCATGGCGGCGGCCACGCTCAAGGCCGTCGTGCCGGCGAGCTGGCTGCACGCCGCGGCCGACAACCCGGTGGTGGCGATCCTCGCCCTGGCCGTCCTGGCGGTGCTGTTGTCCATCTGCTCCGAGGCCGACGCGTTCGTAGTCTCGTCCCTGACCCAGTTCTCGCTGACCGCGCGGCTGGCCTTCCTCGTGGTGGGACCGATGATCGATCTGAAGCTCTTCGCCATGCAGGCGGGCACGTTCGGCCGCGGGTTCGCCCTGCGGTTCGCGCCCGCCACCTTCGCGCTGGCCATCCTCGGATCGGTGCTCGTCGGGACGGTGCTCCTGTGAACCGGCAGGCCCAGGCGGTGATCATGTTCCTGGTCGGGGCGGCGGTGCTGCACGCCGGCTTCACCGACCTCTATCTGCGCTATGTCAAGGCCGGGCTGCGGCCCCTGCTCCTCGCGGCCGGTGTGGTCCTGATCCTCGCGGCGCTGGCGACGGTCTGGTACGACCGGCGCGCGTCGAAGGACGGACACCGGCACGCGGAGGGCGCGGGGGAAGGCGAGGGGCAAGAGGCCGGGAGCGGGGACGGCCACGGACACGCGCACCGGGAACCCCGTGTCTCCTGGCTCCTCGTCCTGCCCCTGTTCGCCCTCATCCTGGTCGCCCCGCCCGCGCTCGGTTCCTACAGCGCCCTGCACACCGGTACGGCCCTGCAGGCGCCCCTCGCCTATCCGCGCCTGCCGGCCGCCGACCCGCTCCCGCTCAGCGTCGTCGACTACGCGGGGCGCGCCGCGTACGGTCACGGCCGCACCCTGGGGAACCGGCGGGTGGAGGTCACCGGTTTCGTCGCCCTCGGCCACGACGGCACCCCGTACCTGGTCCGGATGGCGCTCAACTGCTGTGCCGCCGACGCCCAGCCGGTCAAGATCGGTCTGACCGGGCACATCCCGCCCGTCCTGGAGCCCGACGCCTGGCTGCGGGTCACCGGCACCTACACCGGCAAGCGGGCCAAGGACCCGGTCAACGACGGGGTCATCCCCTTCCTCGACGTCACCGAGGCCAGGCCGGTCCCGACCCCGCGCGACCCGTACGACGAGAGCTGGAACAACTGACCGGAACATTGGAGACGGGGGTGGCGCACGGTTCGGACACCCCCCGGTGGGCCGCCGCACGCGGTTCGCGCCCCCGCCCTCAGGAGTCCGCGCCCTCCTCGATCATCTCCTCGACCTCGGCCACGCGCGCCCGCTCCTCCGCCGCGAACCGCCCCGCGTCCAGCCGCTCCGCGATCTCCTCGTCCTGGGCCATCAGCAGGTCGAGGCTGGAGTCGCCCATCTCGAGGACGCCCATGTCGACGTACGCCTGCTGGAGGCGCTCGCCCCACAGGCCGATGTCCTTGACGCAGGGGACGATGCGGCTGAAGAGCAGCCGGCGGAAGAGGTGCAGGAATTCGGACTGCTCGCTGTACACCTCGGCCTCGGCCCTGGGGACGCCGAAGTTCTCGAGCACCTCGACGCCGCGCAGCCGGTCCCGCATCAGGTGGCAGCCCTCGATGACGAACTCCTCGCGTTCGCGCAGTTCAGCGTCGGAGAGCTGCCGGTAGTAGTCGCGCAGCGCCATGCGGCCGAAGGCGACATGGCGGGCCTCGTCCTGCATCACGTACGCGAGGATCTGCTTGGGGAGGGGCTTGTCCGTGGTGTCGCGGATCATGCCGAAGGCCGCCAGCGCCAGGCCCTCGATCAGGACCTGCATCCCGAGGTAGGGCATGTCCCAGCGGGAGTCGCGGAGGGTGTCGCCGAGCAGGGACCGCAGGTGGTCGTTGACCGGGTAGAGCATTCCGATCTTCTCGTGCAGGAAGCGGCCGTAGATCTCCGCGTGCCGGGCCTCGTCCATGGTCTGGGTGGCCGAGTAGAGCTTCGCGTCGAGATCGGGGACGGACTCCACGATGCGCGCCGCGCACACCATCGCGCCCTGCTCGCCGTGCAGGAACTGGCTGAACTGCCAGGCGGTGTAGTGCCGGCGCAGTTCACCCATGTCCCGGTCGGTCATCTTCGCCCAGTGCGGTGTCCCGTACAGGGTCATCGCCTCGTCGGGGGTGCCGAGCGGATCGTACGGATCGACCTCGATGTCCCAGTCGATCCGCCGCTGTCCGTCCCACTGTTTGTCCTTGCCCTTCTGGTACAGGGCGAGAAGCCGGGCGCGACCGTCGTCGTACTCCCAGCTGAAGCGTGCTGCCCCCGAGGCCGGTATCTGCCAGAGGGGGTCTCCCGGGTCCTTGGCGTACAGCTCGTGCGTCGGCATACCCGGCAGGCTCACACGGGGTAGACGCGTCGTCAACAAGTCGCGCACAGGGGATTGACGAGCTTGCTGACGGGCAGTCTCATAAGAAGTGACCGCCGGTAACCCCTGAAGATCCCGTACGACGAGGTGGGAACAGTCATGACGACGGTGACGGAAGACGGACTCGACGAGCTCGCCGGGCTCCGCGACGCGCTCGGCTTGCTCAAGGACCGTGAACAAGTGGCCGAACGGCTGCTCGCCTCTTCCGCCAAGCACTCCTTCGACCCGGACAAGGAGCTGGACTGGGACGCGCCCTTCGAGGAGGGCAAGTGGTTCTGGCCGCCCGAGCTGGTCTCGCTCTACGACACCCCGCTGTGGAAGCGGATGGGCGAGGAGCAGCGCATCCTGCTCTCGCAGCACGAGGCGGCGGCGCTCGCCTCCCTCGGGATCTGGTTCGAGATCATCCTGATGCAGCTGCTGGTGCGTCACATCTACGACAAGGCGGCCACGAGCGCGCACGTGCGGTACGCGCTCACCGAGATCGAGGACGAGTGCCGGCACTCGAAGATGTTCGCCCGGCTGATCTCGCGCGGCGGCACACCGCACTACCCGGTCAGCCGCGCCCATCTGAATCTCGGGCGGCTCTTCAAGACCATCTCGACCACCCCCGGCTCCTTCACCGCGACACTGCTCGGCGAGGAGATCCTGGACTGGATGCAGCGGCTGACCTTCCCCGACGAGCGGGTGCAGACCCTGGTGCGCGGCGTCACCCGCATCCACGTGGTCGAGGAGGCCCGGCACGTGCGGTACGCGCGGGAGGAGCTGCGGCGCCAGATGGTGACCGCGCCACGCTGGTCCCAGGAGTTCACCCGCGTCACCTCCGGCGAGTTCGCCCGTGTCTTCTCCGTCGCCTTCGTCAATCCCGAGGTCTACACGAACGTCGGTCTGGACCGGCGCGAGGCCGTGGCGCAGGTGCGGGCGAGCGGACACCGGCGCGAGGTGATGCAGACCGGGGCGAAACGCCTGACCGACTTCCTGGACGACATCGGCGTACTGCGGGGCGTCGGACGGCGGCTGTGGAAGGCCTCTGGGCTGCTGGCCTGAGGGGGGCGCCACGCCGGTGTCCCTCGCGGGGCCCGGAACGAGGTCACGGACCGAGCCCCGCCGGACGGGTGCGAGCAGGGGCGGCGGGGGCGAACACACGGGTTACGCTGCCGACATGACCTCCGCGGCCCCCACCCCCGCATACCGCCGGCTGAGCGTCGAGGAGCGGCGTTCGCAGCTCCTCGAGGCGGCGCTGACCCTCTTCGCGCACCGGGCCCCCGAGGAGGTCTCGCTGGACGACGTGGCGGAGGCCGCGGGGGTGTCGCGGCCCCTCGTGTACCGGTACTTCCCGGGCGGCAAGCAGCAGCTGTACGAGGCCGCGCTGCGCTCCGCCGCGGAGGAGCTGGAGCACTGCTTCGCGGAGCCGCCGCAGGGGTCGCTGAGCGAACGGCTGTCGCGGGCCCTTGACCGCTATCTCGCCTTCGTCGACCAGCACGACGCGGGCTTCAGCGCGCTGCTGCAGGGCGGCAGCGTCGTCGAGACGTCCAGGACGACCGCCATAGTGGACGGGGTGCGGCGGGCCGCCGCCGACCACATCGTCGACCATCTCGCCGTGCGGGATCCGGGGCCCCGGCTGCGGATGACCGTACGGATGTGGATCACCGCCGTCGAGGGCGCGTCGCTCAGCTGGCTCGACGGGGGCAAGGAACCGCCGCTGGACGAGCTGCGGGACTGGCTGGTGGAGCAGTTCGTGGCGATGCTGGTGGCGAGCGCGGGACGCGATCCGCAGACCGCCGACGTCGTGCGTGCGGCGCTCGCCCTGGAGGCGCCGGAGGGTGCGGTGGGGGTGCTGGCCCGGCGGGTCGTCCCGCTGCTCGACGGCGCGGCGCGACTCCTGTGACCAGCACCGCCCGGCACTGACTGACACCGACTGAAACTGCCCGGCACCGACCGGCACTGACCTGCGATGAGCGCCACCGGGCGGCGCGTTTGTGACACTGGTGCGGTGAAGAGCCAAGACACCCCCTTCGAGGGAGGCCCGCTGGACGGGCGTGTGCTGCCCGTCCTGCTCGGTCTGACCGGACACCCGCCGAAGGTGTACCGCGTACCGGTACCGGACGCGGCCGGCGGCCCCCCGACCGTCCTCGTCTACCGCCGCGTCCAGGCGGGCCGGAGCAGGCGCCTGGGGCTGCACCAGGGATGGAAGTACGCGTTCGACCCCGAGGGCGGCGCGGGCCGCGCGCCCGGCGGACCGAAGTGGCCCTGGTCCGGGCCGCGCGCCAGGGGCGGCGACGCCACGCCGGAGTCCCACGCCGACGAGTGACCTTCTTGGGCCGAACCGGCTCACCGGGCGCGCACGCGGGACGCGCGCGCCCGATCCTGACCGGTGCGAGGTGGACGTACCACCGCCGCACCGGAGGTGATGAAGTGTCAGGACGCATCCTGCGCCTGGTCTGTACGGTCGCGGTGGCGACCGGGGCGCTGCTCGCGCCCGTACCCGCCGTGGCCGCCCCGGACCCCGGGCCCTCGGCGTCCGCGGGGGCCGGCGCGGGCGGTCCCGAAGTGCGGTCCACGGCGCGGTTGCTGACGAACCTCCAGCAGCGCTACCGGGAGGCCGAGCGCGCCACCGAGACGTACAACGCGACCGTGGAGAAGCTCGGGAGACAGCGGACCGAGGTCGCCCGGCTCGACGCGAGACTCGTCGGCGCCCGCCTCTCCCTGCACGACAGCCGCGGCGCGGCGGGGCGGCTGGCCCGGCAGCAGTACCAGAGCAGCAGCGGGATCTCCTCGTACCTACGGCTGCTGCTCACCCGCGATCCGCAGCGCGCGCTGGACGAGGGACAGGTGATCAGGCGGCTGTCCCGGGAGCGGGTCAAGGCCATGGACCGGCTGGCCGGGAGCGAGCGGCACACCGAGGGGCTGGCACGGCGGGCGCGCAAGGCCCTGGACGGTCAGCTCACCCTCGCCGCACGGCAGAAGAAGGAGCGCGACGCGGTCCGCGAGCGGCTGAAGGACGTCGAGAAACTGCTCGCCTCGCTCACCGCGGGGCAGCTCGCCGAACTCGACGCGCTGGAGAAGCGGGGGACGGAGGCGGCCCAGCGGAAACTGGTGACGTCCGGGGCGCTGAGCAGCGTACGGGCCCCCTCGCCGGAGGGCCGGGAGGCGGTGGAGTACGCCGTGAAGCAGCTCGGGAAGCCGTACCGATGGGGTGCCACGGGACCCGGGGCGTACGACTGTTCGGGGCTCACCTCACAGGCCTGGGACCACGCCGGGCAGCCCATTCCGCGCACCAGCCAGGAGCAGTGGGCGCGGCTGCCCCGGATCCCGCTGACCGAGCTGCGCCCCGGTGACCTGGTCGTCTACTTCCCCGAGGCCACACATGTCGCCATGTACATGGGGGACGGCTTGGTGGTGCAGGCGCCGCGGCCCGGGACGAAGATCAAGATCTCACCGATCGCCGCCAACCCGGTCCTGGGCGCCGTACGGCCGGACCCCGCCGGGAAGCCCGACGGGCAGTACGCACCGCCGGCGCCGCCATCGAGGGCGGACGACGGGCTGGACGGGAGCACCCGGTAGGGGCCGTCGTCCTGCCCTGTGGAGCGCGGCCTGCCCGGCGGGAGCGCGTCGTCCCGCCCGGCGGGGGCGCGTCGTCCGCCCGGCAGGGCGCGGCATCCGGCTCTCACCTGCGATAGCCGAGGAGGGTCATCATGCCGGACTCGGAGTGGTACTGGTTGTGGCAGTGGAGCATCCACAGTCCCGGGTTGTCGGCGTAGAAGTCGACGACGATCTTGCGGTGCGGCAGGACCACGGCGGTGTCCTTGCGTGCTCCGACCGCGCCGAGGCCGGTGAGGGCGAACGTGTGGCCGTGCAGATGCAGGGGGTGCCACATGTTGGTGGCGTTGATGAGGGACAGGCGGATCCGTTCGCCCTCGCGGATCGGATGACGGCGTTCCAGGGAGTACGGCTCGTGGTCGAAGGCCCAGTCGAACCTCCTCATGCTGCCGGTCAGCTTGACGCGCAGCCGGCGGTCCGGACCGGAGTCGTTGAGCGCCACGGACTCGTGCGGCCGCAGCCGTCGGGCCGGGACCACCTCGCCGTCGAGCTCGCGCGGGTGCACGGCGGGCTGGGGCAGGGTCCCGCTGGAGGTGCGCAGGACCGCCAGGGCCCGGGCGTTCTTGCCCTCGGCCAGCGCGACCAGCGGGAACATCCCGTCCTTGGCGGTGATCAGCACGTCGTAGCGTTCGGCCATGCCGATCAGCAGCGCGTCCGTCGTCTTGTGCTCGACCGGGTAGCCGTCCGTGTGGGTCACCGTCATCCGGTGGCCGCCCAGCGCCACCCGGAAGGCCGTGTCGCCCCCGGCGTTGATGATCCGCAGCCGGATGCGGTCCCCCGGGCGGGCCCGGAAGACCGAGGGAGCCTGCGGGATACGGCCGTTGACCAGGTAGTACGGGTAGTCGACGTTGCCGCCCTCGCTGCGCAGGATGCGACTGTGCGAGCCCCGCAGGATGCGCGAGGGGCCGGTGGAGTGGTCATGGCCCGACGACTGCGCGCCGCCCGCCGCGTCGTGGCCGGACCCGCTGTGCGCGCCGCCCTCCCCCATGTCCATCGGCGCGCCCCTGCCGCCGCGCAGCTGGGAGAGCACTCCCTCCGGGGTGGAGCCGCCCACGCCGTCCACCCAGTCGTCCAGGACGACGACCCACTCCTGGTCGTAGGACAGGGGTTCCCTGGGGTCCTCGACGATCAGGGGCGCGTACAGGCCCCGGTCGAGTTGCATGCCGGAGTGCGAGTGCAGCCAGTAGGTGCCCGCGTGCGCCATGGCGAAGCGGTAGGTGAAGTCCGCGCCGGGCTTGATGGAGTTCTGGGTCAGTCCCGGCACGCCGTCCATGTCGCACCGCATCCGGACCCCGTGCGAGTGCAGCGTCGTCTCCACCGGCAGGTGGTTGGCGACCGTGAGGGCGAGGATGTCGCCCTTGGTGACCCGGACCTCCTTGCCGGGCAGCGCGTCGCCGTACGCCCATGACCTGACGGTGCGTCCGCCCAGGTCGAGGGAGGTCTCGGCGGCGGTGAGCCGGAACTCCCGGACGGGGCCGGTGCCGCGTCTGCGCTCGGCGGCGAGGACCTCGGGATCGGAGGGGTTCACGAAGCCGCCGGGTCCCCTGGGTACGAAGCCACCGCCGCCCGCGTTGCCGGCGGCTCCGGCCCCCGACTGCGGGCCGGACCCCGAGTCGGAGCCGGAGCAGCCCGCCAGGACTCCCGAGCCGACGGCCACGATCGAGGCACCCAGCACGGTGCGCCGCTTATATGTGTGCATGGATGAATAACACACGTCTTGTCCGCATGTGTGCGAGAACTGGAGCGGCGTGTCCTGTCACCAGGGTGGTGAAGAATCGTTACTTCCCGGGCCCTCGCAGGCGCCGGCGCTCCTCGGAGGAGCGCCGGGAACCGCGCGGCCGAGCACGCTCGGCCCACACCGGGACGGGGCTCAGACCCCCGCGAGCGAGGCGAGGTACGCCTCCGTCTTCTCCGGCTCATAGAAGAAGTTCTCGAAGTCCGCCGGGTTGTCGAACCCGTTGGCGAAGCGGTGAGCGACCGGCTCGAGTTGGGTGCCGGCGCCGATCAGCTTGAGGACGTGCTCCGGCGGGACGCCCAGCATGGCGTTCGTCCACTTCGTCACGTGCTGGGCGGTGTCCCAGTAACGGTCGAAGGTGGAGCGCATCCAGGCCTCGTCGAACTCCTTCTCGCCGTGCTCCAGGATCGAGCCGAGGTACGCCGCCGCGCACTTCGAGGCGGAGTTGGAGCCCTGGCCGGTGATCGGGTCGTTCGCCACGACCACGTCGGCGACGCCCAGGACCAGGCCGCCGCCGGGGAGTCGGCCGACCGGGTTGCGGACGGTGGGGGCGTAACGGCCGGACAGCGTCGCGTTGGCGTCGGTCAGTTCGACCTTGGTGGCGCGCGCGTACTCCCACGGCACGAACCGCTCCATCAGCTCCAGCGTCAGGGAGAGGTGCTCGGCCGGGTCCTTGACGCCGTTGAAGACGTCGGCCGGGCCGCCGGGCACGCCCTCCCAGAAGAGGATGTCCGCGCGGCCGGAGGTGGTGAGCGTCGGCATGACGAAGAGCTCGCCGACACCGGGGACCAGGTTGCAGCGGACCGCGTCGTGGTCCGGGTGCTCCGGGCGCGGACCGAGACCGTGCACATAGGCGACGGCGAGGGCCCGCTGCGGCTGCGCGTACGGGGAACGGGAGGCGTCCCGGCCGAACATGGACACCAGTTCGCCCTTGCCCGCGGAGACCAGTACGAGGTCGTACGTACGGGCGAAGTAGTCGAGGTCGGAGACCGCCGCGCCGTGTATCACCAGCTGGCCGCCGCGCTGGGCGAACGTCTCCATCCAGCCGGCCATCTTCACCCGCTGGTCGACCGACTGGGCGTAGCCGTCGAGCCTGCCGACCCAGTCGATCGCGCGCTGCGAGGGGCCCGGGTCGAAGGAGCCGGGCGCGGCGACCGAGACGCCGAGACCCTCGATCCTCGGGGCCTGGGACTCCCAGAAGTTCAGCTGGAGATCGCGCTCGTGCTGGAGTGCCGTGTGGAACATGCACTGCGTCGACATGACCCGGCCCGTACGGATCTCGTCCGCCGTCCGGTTCGACATCAGGGTGACCTCGTACCCGTTCGACTGGAGGCCGAGGGCGAGCTGGAGTCCGGACTGGCCGGCTCCGACGACGAGTATCTTCCGCATGGGCGTCCTTACTCTGCGTACGTCTTATTCGGGGCTCGCGTCGAGCGCGTGCCCCACCAGCGCGAGGAGCGTCTCGACGACCGAGATCCGACGCCTGGCATCCATGATCATGACAGGTATGTGTGGAGGCACCGTGAGGGCCTCACGCACGTCGGCGGCGTCGAACGGCTCGCTGCCGTCGAAGTGGTTGACCGCGACGACGTAGGGAAGTCCGCAGCTCTCGAAGTAGTCGAGTGCCGGGAAACAGTCCTTGAGGCGGCGGGTGTCGGCCAGGACCACCGCGCCGATCGCGCCGCGCACCAGGTCGTCCCACATGAACCAGAAGCGCTGCTGCCCCGGTGTGCCGAAGAGGTAGAGCACCAGGTCGTCGTCGAGCGTGATGCGGCCGAAGTCCATGGCCACCGTGGTGGTCAGTTTCTCCGGTGTCGCGCTGAGGTCGTCGGTGTCCTCGCTG
The DNA here is from genome assembly GCF_012273515.2 of Streptomyces sp. RPA4-2. Classification (NCBI taxonomy): domain Bacteria; kingdom Bacillati; phylum Actinomycetota; class Actinomycetes; order Kitasatosporales; family Streptomycetaceae; genus Streptomyces; species Streptomyces sp. RPA4-2. The sequence goes on along the minus strand of NZ_CP050975.2, from coordinate 6,073,197 downwards.
GCCTGGGTCATCAGCGCCTCCGTCTGGAGGGGCGTGATCTCGGAGACCGCCGTGACCAGCGTGGTCTTGCCCACGCCGAAACCGCCCGCCACGACGATCTTGGTGGCGATCGGGGCGCGGCTGCGGTCCGTCTGCCAGGCCTGGAGGTTCTCGTCGGACTCCGGCCCGGGCAGCGGCACCGGGGCGAGCGGCATCGGGGCCGTGGCGGGGAAGGCGGTTCGCGGCGCGCCCTCAGAGACGACGGAGTCCATTCAGCACCCTTTCCAGCAGAGCGCGGTCCGGCTGTCCCGGGCCGTGACCTGTTCCGTACACACGGATCTTTCCCTGGTCCGCCAGGTCGCTCAGGAGCACGCGGACCACGCCCAGCGGCATCCTGAGGAGGGCGGCGATCTCGGCCACCGTACGCATCCGGCGGCAGAGTTCGACGATGGCCCGCATCTCGGGCATCACCCGGGTCTCGAGCGACCCGTTGGTCAGTTCCCGGCGCTCCTCGGGGGCTTCGAGCGCCGCCACGAAGGTCTCGACGAGCAGCACGTGCCCGAAGCGGGTCCGGCCGCCGGTGAGCGAGTAGGGGCGGACCCGGGCGGGTTTGCGGTCGCTGCCGCGTATGGGGAGCTTGGGTGCGGAGGAAGAACTCACTGGGCACTCCCCGTCGGCTTGGCTTCTAGTGACTGGCGCAGTTCACTGCGGAGTTCGGGGGTCAGTACGTGGCCGGCGCGACCGACGAAGAGCGCCATGTGGTAGGCCACCACGCTCATGTCGCAGTCGGGGGCGCCGTGCACACCGAGCAGCGAACCGTCGCTGATCGACATCACGAAGAGACTGCCGTCGTCCATCGCGACCATGGTCTGTTTGACGCCGCCCGCCTCCATCAGCTTCGCGGCGCCGATGGTCAGGCTGCCGATGCCGGAGACGATGGTGGCGAGGTCCGCGGCGGACCCCTTGGGGCCGGTGGGGCGCTGCTCCGTCCCGGTGCGGGCCTCCGCGTTCCTGCCGGGGTCGGAGGAGAGCAGCAGCAGACCGTCGGAGGAGACGACCGCGACCGACAGGAGTCCCGGCACCTCCTCGACGAGGTTGGTCAGCAGCCAGTGCAGATTGCGGGCTTCGCTGCTCAGGCCGAAGGTACTGGGCGCGGTCAACTGCTTGCCTCCTCGACTGTGCCCCCCGATGCGTCTACTGCGTCCGGTGCCCGGTGCGGTGCGGTGGCCGGGCCGTCCGGCGCGCCGGGGGTGCGTGTCTGTGCCGTCTGTTCGGAGATCTCCGCCTCGACGTCGCGGCGGCCCTCCGTCGCACCCCGGTGGAAGCCGCCCAGTCTGCGCCGCAGCGCCTCGGCGTCCACCCCGCCGGCACGCGCCCGGGGGGCAGGCGCGGGGGCGGAGATCTTCGGTGTGCGCTTGGGCAGGCCCTTGTCGGTGACCCGCTCCGACTCGTCGTCCGGTGCGCGGTCGTGGACGTCGGGTCCGATGGTGTACGGGTCGGTGGCGGGCCGGGGGGAGGGCACGGTGGGCGGGGCGGGGGCCGCCGCGGCTGCGCGGGGTCCGTCCGCCGCCGTCGGTCCGTCCGCTCGCCATCGGTCCGTCCGTCCGCGTGACCGGGCCGCGTGACGGCGGTACCGGGCCGCGTGACGGCGGTACCGGCGCGTCTACCGGTGGCACCGGCGCCAGGACCATCGTGGTCTCGGAAGCCGACGGACCGGGTACGGGCGCGTCCTGCGCCCCTGCGTCCCGTACGGCCTCCTCCGCCGCGGCTATCAAGGGGTCCTCGTCCCCGGCCGCGGCGGCGGGAACGGCTTACCTGAGGGCCGAACGTCCGCGCAGGACATTGGAGTTGACCTCGGCGGCGGCCCCCGGAAGGGTCACCGTGGGGGCGGCGCCCGGAACGGGGGCGGTCGAGGGGACCGTGCTTAGGCTGGGGACGCGGACAGCAGCGTCTTCGGGAGGACGACCACCGCGGCGGTCCCGCCCTGCTTCTGCTCGCGCAGCTGTACGCGTACGCCGTGCCGGTGGGCGAGCCGCGCCACCACGTACAGGCCGAGCCCGAGTCCCTCGCCGCTCTCCTGGTCGTACGCGTCGTCCGGGTCGAACGCGGAGAGGCGGGCGTTGAGCTGGGTCATCCGCTCGGCCGCCATGCCGATGCCCTCGTCCTGCACGGAGAGCATGACCTCGCCGCTCTCCAGGAGCCAGCCGGAGACCTCGACGGGGAGGTCGGGCGGCGAGAACGACGAGGCGTTCTCCATGAGTTCGGCCAGCAGGTGCGAGAGGTCGTCCGCGGCGTAGCCGGCGAGGTGGGCGTGCGGCGGCAGGGCGGCGATACGGACCCGCTCGTACCGCTCGATCTCGCTGACCGCGGCGCGCACGACGTCGACGAGCGGGACCGGGCCCGTGTGGTGCTGGACGTGCTCGTGCCCGGCGAGGACCAGCAGGTTCTCGCTGTGGCGCCGCATCACGGTGGCGAAGTGGTCCAGCTTGAAGAGCGTGCCCAGCCGCTCCGGGTCCTGCTCGCGCTCCTCCAGCCCCTCGATGACACCGAGTTGCCGCTCGACCAGGCCGAGGGTGCGCAGCGCGAGGTTGACGAAGGTTCCGTGGATGGTGCCGCGCACCTGCTCCAAGTGGGAAGCGGCCTGCGCGAGTTCGGCCCGCAGCCGGTCGCGTTCGTCGGCCATCAGCCGGCGCTGCCCGACGAGGTGCTTGCGGTCCGCCTCGAGAGGTGTGAGCCGCTCGTGCAGCCCCGCGGCGTGCGCGTGCAGCGCGTTGACGGAGCGGACGACCTGGGCGAACTCGTCGTTGCGGCCGGTGAACCTGACCGGTTCCCCGGCCGCCGGGTCGGCGGCGAGGCGGGCCGATCCGATCCGCAGCACGGCCAGCGGGCGGGTGAGCGTGCGGGCCATCGCCATCGAGACGCCGACCGCGACCAGCAGCAGGGCGCCGATCAGGGCGATCCGGACCTCCAGCGCGGTGACGTCGTCGTCCCGCAGCAGTTCGAGGCCCTTGGTGCGGTGCTCGTAGAGGGAGGCCTCCGCGCCGCGCATCAGCTCGACCCGCGCGGAGAGCGCGGCGTCCGCCTTCTTCGCGCTGGTGTCGAGCTCGCCGTCGGAGAACGTCGGCTGGTCGGTGAGGCGGGCGAGGTACTTGTCGGCGGTGGTGACGTCCGGTCCGGTGACCGTCGAGTCGTAGGAGGTCTTGGCGGCCTTGGGCGCGGTCTCGCGGAAGTCGGCGAGGGCCGCGTCCGAGCGCAGCCGGGCCTGCTGGGCGGCGGCGCTGAGCGCGTCGCGCTGCTTGGCGCCGGCGGCCGACGAGCTGCTCGTGGTGGTCGGCAGACCGGTGAGCGGGTCGATGACCGTCCGGGTGGTGCGCGGGATGTCGAGAGCGGCCAGGAGCAGCCCGCGGGCGGCGGCGGACTGCTGGACGGCGGAGTCGAGTTCGGCGAGGGAGTGCGCGCCGGGGCCGGCCCGGGGCGGCAGCCGCTCGGCCAGGTCCTCGGCGAGCCCGTGCAGTCCGGTGATGACGGCGGAGTAGGCCTCGTGGGTCTCGAGAGCGCCGCTGTTGCCGGTGAGCGCCGCTCTGCGGACCGCGCCGATGCCGTCCAGGTCGGTCAGCAGCACGGGCGACGCGTCCTCGTCCGCCCGCAGCTCCGTGACCTGCCGGTCGACCCGGGCGCTGCGCTGCTCGGAAGGGGCCTTGGACTTGGGGCGCCCCGCGGCGATGTACGTGGTGACGTCGTCGCGCTCGTCGGCCAGCGCGTGGGCGAGCGTCAGCGCCTCCTGGGTCCGCTGCGCGAGCGTCACCAGGTTCTGGGAGTCGTTGAGCTGCTCCGAGGCCGCCATGACCGTGGGGGCTCCGGCGCCGGCGATGGCGGCCGCGACGACCGCCACGGCGACGATCAGCCGGTTACGCACGTGAGCGGCGCGGCCTTTGCCCGCGGAGGTGTCCCCCGCGGCCCCCGGCGTGCGTTCCGCGCCCCCCTCGGGGGCCGACTGCCTGCCTGTGCGCCGAGACCGCATCTTCTGCACCGGTGCTCGCATTCCTGACTCGTGTACCCAAGGGCCCGGGTGACGCTCCGTCAATGAAGGTGTCCGCCCTCCGCACGCCTTCGACTCGGCATGAGCAGGGGGTACCCCCCATCGGCTCCCGACCCTCCCAGTGCCGGTGGGCAGTGGTCCCGCATCATCTGACCCGCCACCCGAAGGAGTGAACCCCGGACGGGAGTTGGCGGGCAAGTTCCTCTGGCGCGTGCGCCCCCCTTGCGCGGCGGGCCGGTTGGACGTCGGCGGCGGGCTTTGGCAGTATTCGCCGCCACGCGTTCCCGGAGTCGATCATTCCATGCCAAACCAGGCGGCTGAGCTGCGGGTCCGTACCCGTTCGGCGACCGTTGCCAGCCTTTCGTGGACCTTGTGAAGAGCTCGTGCAGACTGGCTGGATGCGCACCGAACTCGTTTCCGAACCGGGCGACCCGGGCCGCCCCAATGAGGACTTCGCATCGGTCGGGCTCCCGGCCTCGGGACAGGGGGGTTCACTGGTCCTCCTCGACGGCGTGACGCCTCCACCGGGTGACGACGGATGTCTTCATTCCGTTGCCTGGTTCTCGGCACGGCTCGGCGGATCCCTGACCGAACTGTCCGTTTCCCGACGGGATCTCCCCCTGCCGGAGGTCCTTTCCCTGGCGATCCGGCGCACCGCCGAGGCCCACGCCGGCTCCTGTGACCTTTCTCACCCGCGTACGCCGCAGGCAACCGTGGTGGTCGCGCGGTGGTCCGCCGAACTGGTCGAGTACCTGGTCCTGTCGGACTCGGCCCTGCTGCTGGAGTCCCCCGCCGGGGAGGTGACACCGGTCCTGGACGGCCGCCTCGACCTCGTCCCGCGCGCCTGGCTCGCCACGGACGCGATCGCCGACGCGACGGTCCGCAACAAGGAGGGGGGCTTCTTCACGGCCGCCGCGGATCCGTCGGTGGCGGCACGGGCCGTGACGGGCGTGCTGCCGCGTGCGGAGGTGCGCGCGCTGGCCGCTCTCACGGACGGCGCGACCCGCTGGGTCGAGAAGTTCGGGGAGGGCGACTGGAGCGAGCTGTTCACGCTGCTCCGCAAGGAGGGCGGGCAGGCGCTCGTCGACCGCGTACGGACGCTGGAGCGCGACGACGCGGAGAACCGGGTGCGGCTGCGCCGGAGCAAGACGCACGACGACGCGACGGTGGTGTTCGTGGAGTACTGAACGGGGGCGCCGCGCACGGGGGCGGGCGACCGTCCGTCCTCCGCGCGGCGCAACGGACGGCGCCGGGGCCCACGGTCGCGAGACGCCAGGGGTCCCACAGCCACGAGACGCCAGCATGCCCACAGGCACGAGACGCCGGGGAGCCCCACAGCGGTGAGACGCCAGGGAGCCCCGCAGCCACGGGGCGCCGGGGTCCCCCGTCCCCCGTCCCCCGAGACGAGGGCGGAGCCGTGGAGCACCGCGGCACCCGCGATGGGCTGGTCCGGCCGCGGAGCGACCGGGGCCTACTTCTCCATGCCCTGGTTCAGCTGGTGCAGCAGCCGGGCGAGTTCGGCGACCTCGTGCGGGTCCCAGCCGACGAGCTCGCGGACGTACCGTGCCCGTCGTGCCTCCCGGACCCGGCGGAAGCGGTCCCGGCCCCCGTCGGTGAGGTGGACGAGCCAGGCGCGGCCGTCGGCCGGGTCGGGCTCGCGGGCGACGAGGCCGAGCTCCTCCAGAGCGCGGAGCTGACGGGACATCGTGGCCTTGCCGACCCCGATGTAGGCGGCCAGCTCCGTGGCGCGCTGGCGGCCGCACTCCTCCAGACGGAAGAGGAGCCCGTACGCCGAGGACTCCAGATCCGGGTGGACCTCGCGGGCCATCTCACCGGAATTGGCGCGGGCGCGTCGCAGGAAAACGGTCAACTCCCGCTCCAGTGCCGGGAATTCCTGGTCCACACCATTTTCCGACGCCTCGGATTCGACACGACGTCCGTCGCCGTTTGCGCCCTCGTGCACGTCAGCACCCCTGACCCGGTTTCCCGATCCTGAAAGTCTCTGCCAAAAGTCGCCGTTGTCGCAGCTCCGCCAGTATTTCGCAGGCATAGGCCAACGGCAGCCTCCGGGCCCTCTTCCCCGCGGCCTTCCCCGCGCCCAGCTTCTTCGACGGACAGATACTGGCATGGGCACGCCATCAATAGGTCGACGAAGGCCTCGGGCGTGCTCGACATCGAGTGGAACCCGTACGGCGGCGCCTGCTACGGCAGGACCCAGAGCAGCGCGCACGACCGGCCGCAGGCGCTCGCCAACGGATGAGCGCCCGGACAGGGGAACGCCCGGGCTCCCTCACGGGCCCGGGCCTTCCCCGTCCGGACGGACCGGCGGCGTCCGTCACGCCGCCACCGGCACCTCCGGGGTCGCACCGCTGGTCGCCGGGGTCAGCGCCAGCTCCAGCACCTGCCGGACGTCCGTCACGGCGTGCACGTCGAGCTTCTCCAGGACCTCCGCGGGGACGTCGTCCAGGTCGGGCTCGTTGCGCTTCGGGATCACGACCGTCGTCACCCCGGCCCGGTGGGCGGCCAGCAGCTTCTGCTTGACGCCGCCGATCGGCAGCACCCGGCCGGTCAGCGAGACCTCACCGGTCATCGCCACGTCCGTACGGACCGGCCGCCCGCTGAGCAGCGACGCGAGGGCCGTCGTCATGGTCACGCCCGCGCTCGGACCGTCCTTGGGGACGGCGCCCGCCGGGAAGTGGATGTGCACGCCCCGGTCCTTCAGATCGCCGACCGGCAGTTCCAGCTCGGCTCCGTGCGACCGCAGGAAGCTCAGCGCGATCTGCGCCGACTCCTTCATCACGTCACCCAGCTGACCGGTCAGGGTCAGACCCGCCGCGCCCGTCTCCGGGTCGGCGAGCGACGCCTCCACGTAGAGGACGTCACCGCCCGCGCCCGTGACGGCCAGACCGGTGGCGACACCGGGCACCGCGGTACGGCGCTCGGCCGGGTCCTGGGCCGACTCGGGCACGTGGTGCGGCCGTCCGAGCAACCCGCGCAGATCGGCGTCGGTCACCGTGAACGGCAGCTCCCGCTCGCCGAGTTCATGCTGCGCCGCGATCTTGCGGAGCAGCCGGGCGACGGCCCGCTCCAGGTTGCGGACGCCCGCTTCCCGGGTGTACTCCCCGGCGAGCTTGCGCAGCGCGCTCTCGTCGAGCGTGACCTCGTCCTTCGCCAGACCCGCCCGCTCCAGCTGCCGCTGCAGCAGGTGGTCACGGGCGATGACGACCTTCTCGTCCTCGGTGTACCCGTCGAGCCTGACCAGCTCCATACGGTCGAGCAGGGCCTCCGGGATGGCTTCGAGCACGTTGGCCGTCGCCAGGAACACCACGTCGCTCAGGTCGAGCTCGACCTCCAGGTAGTGGTCCCGGAAGGTGTGGTTCTGCGCGGGGTCGAGGACCTCCAGCAGGGCCGCGGCCGGGTCGCCCCGGAAGTCGGAGCCCACCTTGTCGATCTCGTCCAGCAGGACCACCGGGTTCATGGACCCGGCCTCCTTGATGGCGCGGACGATACGGCCGGGCAGGGCGCCGACGTAGGTACGCCGGTGGCCGCGGATCTCGGCCTCGTCCCGGACGCCGCCGAGGGCGACCCGGACGAACTTCCGGCCCATCGCGTGCGCGACGGACTCGCCGAGCGAGGTCTTGCCGACGCCGGGCGGTCCGACCAGCGCGAGCACGGCACCGCCGCGCCGCCCGCCGACCACGCCGAGCCCGCGCTCGGAACGCCGCTTGCGCACGGCGAGGTACTCGGTGATGCGTTCCTTCACGTCGTCGAGTCCGGCGTGCTCGGCGTCCAGGACGGCCTTGGCGCCCTGGATGTCGTACGCGCCGGTGTCGTCGGTCCGTTCGTTCCACGGCAGTTCCAGCACCGTGTCGAGCCAGGTGCGGATCCAGGAGCCCTCGGGCGACTGGTCACTGGACCGCTCCAGCTTGTCGACCTCCTTGAGGGCGGCCTCGCGGACCTTCTCGGGAAGGTCGGCGGCCTCGACGCGGGTCCGGTAGTCGTCCGACTCCTCGCCCTCCTTGGCGTCGCCGTTCAGCTCGCGCAGCTCCTTGCGGACCGCTTCCAGCTGGCGCCGCAGCAGGAACTCGCGCTGCTGCTTGTCGACGCCCTCCTGGACGTCCTTGGCGATGGACTCGGCGACGTCCTGCTCGGCGAGGTGCTCACGCAGCTGCTCGGTGGCGAGCTTCAGCCGGGCCACCGGGTCGGCGGTCTCCAGCAGCGTGACCTTCTGCTCGGTGCTCAGGAACGGGGAGTAACCGGAGTTGTCGGCGAGCGCGGACACGTCGTCGATGGCCTGTACGCGGTCCACGACCTGCCAGGCGGCGCGCTTGCGCAGCCAGCTGGTGGCGAGGGCCTTGTACTCCTTGACCAGTTCGGTGACATGACCGGGCAACGGGTCGGGCACGGTCTCGTCGACCTGGGTGCCCTCGACCCACAGTGCGGCACCGGGACCGGTCGTCCCGGCACCGATCTTCACGCGTCCACGGCCGCGGATCAGCGCGCCCGGGTCGCCGTCGGCCAGCCGGCCGACCTGCTCGACGGTGCCGAGCACACCGGTGCTCGGGTACGCCCCGTCGATGCGTGGCACCAGCAGCACCCGCGGCTTGCCGGGCTCCGACCGCGCGGCGGCCTGGGCAGCCTCCACCGCGGCACGCACATCGGCGTCGTTCAGGTCCAGCGGAACCACCATCCCGGGCAGCACGACCTCGTCGTCGAGCGGCAGCACGGGCAGGGTGAGCGATGTGGACGTCGAAGCCATGATCTTCCCTCCGGCAGTCAAGTTGAGCTACATCGACTCAATGCACGTGAGCCCCCGATTGTTCCCCCGGGCCTGTTCGCTCTGAGCGATCACTCGGCCACCCCCGGGGCTACGGGAATCCGCACAGGTCAGCGCGGTCCTCGACGCGCCGATGGGGCGGCCGGGAGTGCTCCCGGCCGGGGCTTACCGCAAGAACCCCCGCGCGCCGCGCCCTGTTCCCGCGGGGCTCCTGGGGGCGACGGTCAGGTCCTGGGCGGCGAGGGTGCCGGGCGCCTGGGCGGCCCGGACGGCGGGGTCGGCCGTGTCGCGGCCCCCGCGCCCGTCCGCGCCGGCCCGGTGCCGGCGCCGTATCAGCGGCCAGGTCGAGACCCCGACCGCCAGGGACAGCAGGTGTCCCCAGTCGGTCATCGGGTCCCGGAACGCGATCAGGTCGCCGGCCAGCACCCCCGCGAAGCCGATCAGCAGCGGCCAGCGCAGCCACGGCGTCAGCAGCCCGGCGAGGGCACCGACGCTCGCGGCGACACCGAAGCTGATGCCGTAGTCGAGACGGTGCAGGGAACTGCCGGGAAGGTGTCCGGCCAGCACCGACAGGCCGACGGGCACCTCGGTGGCCAGCGTGGCCACGACATGGCCGAGCAGGAAGACACCCGCCGCCCGCAGTCCGCCTATGCGCCGCTCCAGCGCGGTCAGTACGAGCACGAACCCGGCCGCGTACATCGACGCGACCCCGCCCGCGATCCACAGCGCGCTGGCCAGCAGCACCAGCACCGGATGGCGCGCGAGGTGCGCCACGTCCGTGCTGGAGCCCTGCTGGAGGGCGTGGACGAGGGAGGGGGCCGCGTGGTCCGCGGTCACCGACACGACGGCGAGGACCGCCGCGTACCCGAAGGTGAAGGGCGTGCCGGTGGGGGTGGGGAGCAGCCGCCAGGGCCGCAGCGCGCTTGTCCGGGCGCGGGCGAGGGCACGGGTGCGGGCGCGAGAGGCGGGCGGGCGGGGTGCGGATGTCTCCGTGACCGCGTCGCCGCGCTGTCGCGGCATGCCGTCCAGCACGGACGTGCCGGCTTCCGCGTTCTCGGGCGTGGCGTCCGACGGGGAGGTGGTGGCCGCCGCGGTCGTGCTCCGGTCCAAGGTGGAGGGCTCCTTCCGTCCCCACCCACCCTTGGGTGTCCCACGCGCCACTGTCTATGACCGACGCCACCCGCGGGGGGATTCACAGCAAGCCCGCATCCGCGTATGCGGTCCATATGTAGGGAGGACCCCGCGCCCGGGGATCGTTCCCGCCGCGCGTCCGGGCGGACTGCCAGGATGGGAGCCATGACGGCTCCGTACGACACCCCCGTAGTCATCGACCGCAGGGAAGGCCCGTACGGCGAGGTCGTGTTGCGGCGCCACGGCGCACTGCTGCAGATCATCGCCAACGGATGCTTCCTGATGGACACCTCGGACGGCCGCTCGGAGCGGCTGCTCGTCGACGCCGCGTACGACGCCCTCGACGGACGCCCGGAGCCGGACCTCCTGATCGGCGGACTCGGCGTCGGGTTCTCGCTCGCCCACGCGGCGGCGGACCGGCGCTGGGGGCGCATCAGCGTCGTCGAACGCGAGCGGGCCATCGTCGACTGGCACCGTGACGGTCCGCTGGCCGGGCTCTCCGCGCGGGCGTTCGCCGATCCGCGCACCGAGATCGTGGAGGCCGATCTGTCCACTCACCTACGTGAGACATCCGCCACGTACGACGCGCTCTGCCTGGACATCGACAACGGCCCCGACTGGACCGTCACGGAGGACAACGACAGCCTGTACGGACCGGCCGGACTCGCGGACTGCGCGCGGGTGTTGAGGCCCGGCGGAGTGCTCGCCGTATGGTCCGCCCGGCCCTCTCCGGAATTTGAAGGAAGCTTGCGGAATGCCGGATTCCGACGGGTGCGTACCGAAGAGATCCCGGTTGCCCGGGGCGTTCCGGACGTCGTCCACCTCGCGACAGGGCCTGGATAGCCGAGCGCAGCCGACTGCCCTTACGCTGCTCCCCTGGCGCGGATCATTCAAGCGTCAAGCGCAGTCATGGGATCACCCCACGGATTCCGGAAAGCACACATCAGGGGCGGGCGATGGAGCAGACCCACACATCCCACAACGGCACGGCGGCGACGCCGGGCGCTCAGCGCCGGGTGCTGGTGGTCGAGGACGACCCGACGATCGTCGACGCCATCGCGGCCCGTCTGCGAGCCGAGGGGTTCCTCGTGCAAACCGCGGGCGACGGACCGGCCGCCGTCGACACGGCGGAGGCCTGGCAGCCGGACCTGCTGATCCTCGACATCATGCTGCCCGGCTTCGACGGCCTGGAGGTGTGCCGGCGGGTCCAGGCCCAGCGCCCGGTACCGGTGCTGATGCTCACCGCGCGCGACGACGAGACCGACATGCTGGTCGGTCTCGGCGTGGGCGCCGACGACTACATGACCAAGCCGTTCTCGATGCGGGAGCTGGCCGCGCGCGTGCACGTCCTGCTGCGCCGGGTCGAGCGGGCGGTGGTGGCGGCCTCGACGCCGCGCAGCGGCATCCTGCGCCTCGGCGAGCTGGAGATCGACCACGCGCAGCGCCGGGTGCGGGTGCGCTCGGAGGACGTGCACCTCACCCCCACCGAGTTCGACCTGCTGGTCTGCCTCGCCAACACGCCGCGCGCGGTACTCTCCCGCGAGCAGTTGCTGGCCGAGGTCTGGGACTGGGCGGACGCTTCGGGAACCCGGACCGTGGACAGCCACATCAAGGCGCTGCGCCGGAAGATCGGCGCCGAGCGGATCCGCACCGTGCACGGTGTGGGCTATGCGCTGGAGACCCCGACTCCCTGAGCGGGGCCCGCGCGAGGACCTGTCTGAGGGGGCTGATCTCATGAGCGGACCGGGAGAGCGCGGAAACGCCGGGCCCTGGGGCTCCGTGCGCCCCTTCTCGATCAAGACGAAGCTGGGCACGCTGGTCGTGGTCTCGGTCTTCATCACCACCGGTCTGCTGATGATCGCGGTGCGCACCGAGACGGAGCTGCGCTTCATCACGGTCTTCTCGATGATCGCCACCCTCCTGATCACACAGTTCGTGGCGCACTCGCTCACCGCGCCGCTGGACGAGATGAACACGGTCGCCCGGTCCATCTCGCACGGCGACTACACGCGCCGGGTCAGCGACAGCCGCCGCGACGAGCTGGGCGACCTGGCCCAGACGATCAATCTCATGGCCGACGAGCTGGAGGCCCAGGACCGCCAGCGCAAGGAACTCGTGGCGAACGTCTCGCACGAGCTGCGCACCCCCATCGCGGCTCTGCGCGCGGTCCTGGAGAACGTCGTGGACGGCGTCTCCGCCGCCGACCCCGAGACGATGCGTACGGCCCTGAAGCAGACGGAGCGGCTGGGCCGGCTGGTCGAGACGCTGCTGGACCTCTCCCGGCTCGACAACGGCGTCGTACCGCTGCGCAAGCGCCGTTTCGAGGTGTGGCCGTACCTGTCGGGCGTACTGAAGGAGGCCAACATGGTCGCCTCCGCGCGCGCGGGACTCGCGTCGGGCTCCGGCAACCACACCCGCACCGACGTCCACCTGCACCTCGACGTCTCGCCGCCGGAGCTGACCGCGCACGCCGACCCGGAGCGCATCCACCAGGTCGTCGCCAATCTCATCGACAACGCGGTCAAGCACAGCCCGCCGCACGGCCGGGTCACCGTCAAGGCCCGCCGGGGCGATCTCCCCGAGTCGCTGGCGCTGGAGGTCCTGGACGAGGGCCCCGGCATTCCGCAGTCGGAGTGGCACCGCGTCTTCGAGCGGTTCAACCGGGGCGGGGTGCCCGCGCCCCACGGGCCCGGCAGCGACGGCGGTACGGGCCTGGGGCTCGCCATCGCCCGCTGGGCGGTCGATCTGCACGGCGGCCGGATCGGCGTGGCCGAATCCCAGCGGGGCTGCCGGATCCAGGTCACCCTTCCGGGCCTTCCCTCTCTGCCAAGTTGACGTAAAGTTCGAACCGGAGCCACAAGATCCATCCGCGTCCGTCGCTCGTGGACACGTGTGATCAGGCAGAGGGCCGCGCGACTCGTGCCGCGACCCGGAATCGACGTACCCATTCCGGTCCGGAACCTCGCTTGTTTCCCGCCATTTCCCTCACCGAAACACGCTTTCCGATGTGACTTGCGCGACGTTGGACGGGCCCGGCCTGACCTTCCCGGCCAGGGAGGCGTAGCCTTTATTCCCGCTGTCCATCACCTTGTGAAGCGGAAGAGGGCGGTTGCCGCCGTGTCGCCACAGTCCCCCAGTAACTCGAGCACTTCGACCGAAGACCAAGCCGGGAAGAACCCCGCCGCTGCGTTCGGTCCCAATGAGTGGCTCGTCGACGAGATCTATCAGCAGTACCTCCAGGACCCGAATTCGGTAGACCGAGCCTGGTGGGACTTCTTCGCCGACTACAAGCCAGGGGCTCCGGCCGCCTCGGCTCCGGCGGGTACTGCGGCCGCGGGGGCCGCAGGGACCACCACCACGGCAGCTGCGTCCGCGCCTGCCGCGCCGGCAGCCCCTGCCGCGCCCGCGGCGCCCCAGGCTCCGGCCCAGGCCGCTCCGGCGGCTCCTGCGGCCCCGGCGCCCGCTCCGGCCGCCGCACCCGCGGCGCCGAAGCCTCCTGCCGCTGCCCCGGCCCCGGTTCCCGCGAAGGCCGCTCCGGCCGCCGCGAAGCCGAAGGCCGCGCCCGCGACCGAGGCCCCTGCCGGTCCCGAGTTCGTGACGCTGCGCGGCCCCGCCGCCGCGGTCGCGAAGAACATGAACGCCTCGATCGAGGTGCCCACGGCCACATCCGTGCGCGCGGTCCCGGTGAAGCTGCTCTTCGACAACCGCATCGTCATCAACAACCACCTGAAGCGTGCCCGGGGCGGGAAGATCTCCTTCACCCACCTCATCGGCTACGCGATGGTGCAGGCCATCAAGGCCATGCCGACCATGAACCACTCCTTCGCGGAGAAGGACGGCAAGCCGACCCTGGTCAAGCCGGAGCACGTCAACTTCGGTCTCGCCATCGACCTGGTGAAGCCGAACGGTGACCGCCAGCTCGTCGTCGCCGGCATCAAGAAGGCCGAGACGCTGAACTTCTTCGAGTTCTGGCAGGCCTACGAGGACATCGTCCGCCGCGCCCGCGACGGCAAGCTGACGATGGACGACTTCACCGGCGTCACGGTCTCCCTGACCAACCCCGGCGGCCTCGGCACCGTCCACTCGGTCCCCCGCCTGATGCCCGGCCAGTCGGTCATCATGGGCGTCGGCTCCATGGACTACCCGGCGGAGTTCCAGGGCACCTCCCAGGACACCCTGAACAAGCTCGGCATCTCGAAGGTCATGACGCTCACGTCGACCTACGACCACCGGGTGATCCAGGGCGCCGCCTCCGGCGAGTTCCTCCGCATCGTCGCCAACCTCCTCCTCGGCGAGAACGGCTTCTTCGACGAGATCTTCGAGGCGCTGCGCATCCCCTACGAGCCGGTCCGCTGGCTCAAGGACATCGACGCCAGCCACGACGACGACGTCACCAAGGCCGCCCGCGTCTTCGAGCTGATCCACTCCTACCGGGTCCGCGGCCACGTCATGGCCGACACCGACCCGCTGGAGTACCGCCAGCGCAAGCACCCCGACCTCGACATCACCGAGCACGGTCTCACCCTGTGGGACCTGGAGCGCGAGTTCGCGGTCGGCGGCTTCTCCGGCAAGTCGATGATGAAGCTGCGCGACATCCTCGGCGTGCTGCGCGACTCGTACTGCCGCACCACCGGCATCGAGTTCATGCACATCCAGGACCCGAAGCAGCGCAAGTGGATCCAGGACCGCGTCGAGCGCCCGCACTCCAAGCCGGAGCGCGAGGAGCAGCTGCGCATCCTGCGCCGGCTGAACGCGGCGGAGGCCTTCGAGACCTTCCTGCAGACCAAGTACGTCGGCCAGAAGCGGTTCTCCCTGGAGGGCGGCGAGTCCGTCATCCCGCTCCTCGACGCCGTCATCGACAGCGCCGCGGAGTCCCGCCTGGACGAGGTCGTCATCGGCATGGCCCACCGCGGCCGCCTGAACGTCCTCGCCAACATCGTCGGCAAGTCGTACGCGCAGATCTTCCGCGAGTTCGAGGGCAACCTCGACCCGAAGTCGATGCACGGCTCCGGCGACGTGAAGTACCACCTGGGCGCCCAGGGCACCTTCACCGGCCTGGACGGCGAGCAGATCAAGGTCTCGCTGGCCGCGAACCCCTCCCACCTGGAGACGGTCGACCCGGTCATCGAGGGCATCGCCCGCGCCAAGCAGGACATCATCAACAAGGGCGGCACGGACTTCACGGTCCTGCCCGTCGCCCTGCACGGTGACGCGGCCTTCGCGGGCCAGGGTGTCGTCGCCGAGACCCTCAACATGTCGCAGCTGCGCGGCTACCGCACCGGCGGCACGGTGCACATCGTCATCAACAACCAGGTCGGCTTCACCGCCGCCCCGGAGTCGTCGCGCTCGTCCATGTACGCCACCGACGTGGCCCGCATGATCGAGGCGCCGATCTTCCACGTGAACGGCGACGACCCCGAGGCCGTCGTCCGCGTCGCCCGCCTGGCCTTCGAGTTCCGCCAGGCGTTCAACAAGGACGTCGTCATCGACCTCATCTGCTACCGCCGCCGCGGACACAACGAGTCCGACAACCCGGCGTTCACGCAGCCGCTGATGTACGACCTGATCGACAAGAAGCGCTCGGTGCGCAAGCTCTACACCGAGTCCCTCATCGGCCGCGGCGACATCACCCTCGAAGAGGCCGAGCAGGCGCTGCAGGACTTCCAGGGCCAGCTGGAGAAGGTCTTCACCGAGGTCCGCGAGGCCGTCTCGCAGGGGGCGGAGGTGCAGATCTCGGACCCGCAGGCGCAGTTCCCCGTCGCCGTGCAGACCGCAGTCTCCCAGGAGGTCGTCAAGCGGATCGCCGAGTCCCAGGTCAACATCCCCGACAACGTCACCGTCCACCCGCGTCTGCTGCCGCAGCTGCAGCGCCGGGCGGCGATGATCGAGGACGGCACGATCGACTGGGGCATGGGCGAGACCCTCGCCATCGGCTCCCTCCTCCTGGAGGGCACCCCGGTCCGGCTGTCGGGCCAGGACTCCCGCCGCGGCACCTTCGGCCAGCGCCACGCGGTCCTGATCGACCGGGTCACGGGCGAGGACTTCACCCCGCTCCAGTACCTCTCGGACGACCAGGCCCGCTACAACGTCTACGACTCGCTGCTCTCCGAGTACGCGGTCATGGGCTTCGAGTACGGCTACTCGCTGGCCCGCCCGGACGCCCTCGTGATGTGGGAGGCGCAGTTCGGCGACTTCGTCAACGGCGCGCAGACGGTCGTCGACGAGTACATCTCGGCCGCCGAGCAGAAGTGGGGCCAGACGTCCGGCGTCACCCTGCTCCTGCCGCACGGCTACGAGGGCCAGGGCCCGGACCACTCCTCGGCCCGCATCGAGCGCTTCCTCGCGCTGTGCGCCCAGAACAACATGACGGTCGCCCAGCCGACGCTCCCGTCGAACTACTTCCACCTCCTGCGGTGGCAGGTGCACAACCCGCACCACAAGCCGCTGGTCGTCTTCACCCCGAAGTCGATGCTGCGCCTCAAGGCCGCCGCCTCGAAGGCGGAGGAGTTCACCACCGGCGCCTTCCGCCCGGTCATCGGCGACGACTCGGTCGAGGCCGCGGCGGTCCGCAGGGTCGTGTTCTGCGCCGGCAAGCTGTACTACGACCTCGAGGCCGAGCGGCAGAAGCGCGGCGTCACGGACACGGCGATCATCCGCATCGAGCGCCTGTACCCCCTCGCGGGTGCGGAGCTCCAGGCGGAGATCGCCAAGTACCCGAACGCCGAGAAGTACCTGTGGGCCCAGGAGGAGCCGGCGAACCAGGGCGCGTGGCCCTTCATCGCCCTCAACCTGATCGACCACCTGGACCTGGCCGTCGGCGCCGACATCCCGGGCGCCGAGCGGCTGCGCCGCATCTCCCGCCCGGCCGGCTCGTCCCCGGCCGTGGGTTCGGCGAAGCGGCACCAGGCCGAGCAGGAGCAGCTGGTGCGCGAGGTGTTCGAGGCCTAGGTCTCGAACGCGGCCTCCCGTACGTCGTCGCGGGCCCGGTTCCCTCTCGGGGGGCCGGGCCCGCGGCATCTCCCACCCCTTTTTCCCATCCCTTTCATCCCGTTCATCCCGTTCACCCCCTTCACCGACCGGAGCACCGCCCATGTACTTCACCGACCGTGGCATCGAGGAGCTGGAGAAGCGGCGCGGCGAGGAGGAGGTCACCTTCGAGTGGCTCGCCGAGCAGCTGCGCACGTTCGTCGACCTCAACCCGGACTTCGAGGTACCGGTGGAGCGGCTGGCGACGTGGCTGGCACGGCTTGACGACGAGGACGACGAGGACGACGACGAGTAGATCCCGTCGCGCCCCGCGGCCCCTCGCCACGCCCCGGGTCCCCTCTCCCGCCGCATCTCACCGAGACGGGTGTCTTGACTTTCCGTATCCGCGATATATCGTGAATGACGGAAGACGCGATATGGCGCGTCGATTCCATGCCCGCGCCCGTCCGGGACCGGTCGTCTGGAGGTCTGCACCATGTCCGAGTGGTCCGTCGCAGAGCCGAGGAAGCTCACCTTCGACGACCCCGTGACGGCGCTGCACGTGCGCGTCGTCAACGGAACAGTGAACGTCGTGGGCACCGACGAGGGTTCCGCGAGGCTTCAGGTCTCCCAACTGGAAGGCCCCCCGCTTCAGGTGACCCAGCGGGACGGCACGCTCACCGTGGCCTACGAGGACCTGCCCTGGAAGGGCTTCCTCAAGTGGCTCGACAGCAAGGGCTGGCGCCGCAGCGTGGTGGTCTCGCTGGCCGTCCCGACCGGCACGCGTGTCGAGGTGGGCGTGGTCGGCGCCGCCGCCGTGGTCTCCGGCGTGGAGGGCCGGGTGGAGGTCAAGGGCGTCACCGGCGACACGACGCTCGTACGCCTCTCCGGCCCCGTCCGGGTGGACACCGTCTCCGGCAGCCTGGAGGCCCAGGCCGTCACCGGCGACCTCCGCTTCAACTCCGTCTCCGGCGATCTGACCGTCGTCGAGGCCTCGGGCTCCTCCGTGCGCGCCGACTCGGTGAGCGGTTCGATGATCGTGGACCTCGACCCCACGGGCACCCCCACCGACGTGCGCCTGACGAACGTCTCGGGCGAGATCGCCATCCGCCTCCCGCACCCCGCCGACGCCGAGGTGGAGGCCAACACCGCGAGCGGCACCGTCTCCAGCGCCTTCGAGGACCTCCGGGTCAGCGGCCAGTGGGGCGCCAAGAAGATCACTGGCCGGCTGGGCGCGGGCAACGGCAAGCTGAGGGCGGTGACCGCCTCCGGCTCCATCGCCCTGCTCCGCAGGCCACCGGTGGAGGACGAGCCGCGCGAGCCGGCCCCGTCCGCGCCCGCGGGGGACAGCTCGCCCGACGACTCCACGGACGGCCCGACCGACAAGAAGGTGCTCTGAGATGCCTCCCGTCTTCGCCCACGGCCGTCTGCGCCTCTACCTGCTGAAGCTGCTGGACGAGGCCCCACGGCACGGATACGAGGTGATCCGCCTCCTGGAGGAGCGCTTCCAGGGGCTGTACGCGCCCTCGGCGGGCACCGTCTATCCGCGGCTCTCCAAGCTGGAGGCCGAGGGACTGGTCACCCACACCACCGAGGGCGGCCGCAAGGTGTACGCGATCACGGACGCGGGCCGCGCCGAACTGGCCGACCGCAGCGGCGAACTGGCCGATCTGGAGCTGGAGATCCGCGAGTCGGTCGCGGAGCTCGCCGCGGAGATCCGCGCCGACGTGCGGGGCGCCGCGGGCGATCTGCGCCGCGAGATGCGGGCGGCGGCCACGGAGGCCCGGCGCGGCCACGGAAGCGCCGGCGACGCCACGGAGCACGAGCCCGCGGGCGGCTTCGGTGACTTCGGCGACCACCGCGACAAGGAGTCGTGGCGTGCCGCGAAGGAGGAGATGCGGCGCGTCAAGCAGGAGTGGAAGGAGCAGGCCCGGCGCGCGAAGGACGAGAGCCGGCGGGCCCGCGACGAGGCCCAGCGGGCCCGCCGCCAGGCCAAGGAGGCACAGGAGAGGGTCCGCGCCCAGGCCCAGGAAGAGATGCAGCGTATGGCCAAGCGGGTCCAGGAGCAGGTCCAGGACCACTTCGCGCGCGGGGACTGGCCGACGGGGGTCCGCGAGGGCCTCACCGAACTCGCCAAGGAGTTCGGTGACTTCGGCAAGACCTTCGGGGGCGACTTCGGCAAGACCTTCGGAAAGGACACCGGCCCCGGCCGGCCGGGCACGCCGGAATCCGGGTCGGCCGAATCCGACTCGGCGCGCACCCCGGAACCCGACTACTCGGACACCCCGGACGACTTCCCGGCAGGCTACGAACCCTCCTGGGCCCACGAGAGCTCCACCGGCGAACCCGCCCGCGACCTCGACCGCCTCCTCGACCGGTTCCGCGACGACATCCGCGACGCGGCCCGGGACCACGGGGTGACGGAGGACCAACTGCGGGCGACCCGCCGTCACCTGTCCACGGCGGCGGCACACATCGGGGCCGCGCTGCGCACACCGAAGAGCTGACCGCCGGTGGCACCCGGGGATCTCCCTGACGGGACGGGGTCCCCGAGTTCCGGCCGGGGGACCCCGAGGGCTCCCCGCGGCGGGGCTCACCCCGCCTTGGCCTCCCCATCGCCGTAGAGCACGCGCGTCACCGTCTCGTACGTGACCCCGTGATCGGCGAGCACCTCCGCGAGCACACCGGGCCGGACGGTCAGGGCCATCAGCAGATGCTCGTCGCCGATGTGCCGGTCCTGACGGGCGAGCGCCAGCCGAAGGGACTGCGTCAGCGTCTCCTTGGCCCCCTGGGTGAACGGCCGACGCCCGGACCGCCGGCCGGCTCCACCCCTCCTGCCCGCCTCCAACGCTCCGGCCCCATGGGCCTCCTCCACCCGGGAGACGATCTCCGAGACGTCGATGCCGAGCCCGGACAGCGCCTCCGTCTCGGCGCGGGAGAGCCCACCCCGCCGGCGCGTCTCGGCGAGCGCCCGTTCCACCGAGTCACGGCGTTCGGCCGCGCCGAGCGAAGCGAGCGCGAACGAGCCGCGACTGCCCTCCCGGTCCAGCAGGGCAAGGAACATGTGCTCCTCGTCCACCGCCTCGGCCCCCGCCCGCTCGGAGTACCCGACCGCGCCCTCGACCACGGCCCGGGCATCCTTCGTGAAACGCTCGAACATCACTGCCTCCCGTACTTCTTGTGCACGGCCTGCCTGCTCACTCCGAGTTCCGCGGCGATCTCCTGCCACGACCAGCCCTGATGGCGCGCACTGCGCACCTGTACCGCCTCCAGCTGCTCCAGCAGCCTCCGCAGCGCGGAGACCGCCCGCAGCCCGATCCGCGGATCGCGGTCACCCGCACGCTCGGCGAGATCCGTTGCTTCGGTCATGATGTCAACCTACATTGACAGACGTCCCCCGTCAATCAAAGTTGACACCCGTATGCGGAACGGCGGGCCCGGAGACTCCCGGGCCCGCCGCGGCCACCACGTCACTGCGCCCCGGCCCACTCGGCCGGATGGACCTCAGCCCACCGTGAGCACGATCTTCCCGAACTGATCGCCCGCCGCGATCCGCTCGAACCCCTCCCGGGCCCGGTCGAGCGGCAGCACCTCGTCGATGACGGGCCGCACCCCGGTGGCGGCGCAGAAGGCCAGCAGGTCCTCCAGCTCGTCCTTGGTGCCCATCGTGGAGCCGACGACCTTGAGCTCCAGGAAGAAGATCCGGGTCAGCTCGGCGTGCGCGGGACGGTCCCCGCTCGTCGCTCCGGAGATCACCAGTGTGCCGCCGGGCCGCAGCGACTTGATGCTGTGCGACCACGTGGCCGCGCCCACCGTCTCGATGACCGCGTCCACACGCTGCGGCAGCCGCGCGCCGGACTCCAGCGCCTCCACGGCCCCGAGTTCGACGGCCCGCTTGCGCTTGGCCTCGTCACGGCTCGTCGCGAAGACCCGCAGTCCGGCGGCCTTGCCGAGCACGATCGCGGCGGTCGCGACACCGCCGCCGGCCCCCTGCACGAGGACCGAATCGCCCGGCCGCACCCCGGCGTTGGTGAAAAGCATGCGATACGCCGTCAGCCACGCGGTCGGCAGACAGGCGGCCTCCTCGAACGAGAGCTCCTTGGGCTTCGGGAGGACGTTCCACGCCGGGACCGTGACCTGCTCGGCGAAGGTTCCCTGGTAGCGCTCGGTGAGGATCGACCGGGGCTCCTCCGGGCCGACCCCGTGCCCCGTCTGCCCGATGACGGAGTGAAGGACGACCTCGTTGCCGTCCTCGTCGACGCCGGCCGCGTCGCATCCGAGGATCATCGGCAGTTTGTCCTCGGCCAGGCCCACTCCCCGGAGGGACCAGAGGTCGTGGTGGTTCAGGGACGCGGCCCTGACGTTCACGGTCGTCCAGCCGGGCCTCTGCTCGGGGGCCGGGCGCTCCCCCAACTCCAGGCCGTTGAGCGGCTGATCACGGTCAATGCGAGCGGCGTAGGCAGCGAACATGACCTTGACGATAGGCTCCGCCCCCGCGCCGCGGAACCACGTCCCGCTGTGACACGCGTCCCGCCCGTCACGCGGCCCACCTCACACCCGTACCGGCTCGCCCGAAGAACCCCGCGTGAACCATCCGTACGGCCCAACGCCCGGGCAAAGGAAAGCGGCCCCGCCGGGGGACAACCCCGGCGAGGCCGCAGAATCCGCTCCCGAACCGCCCCGGAACGTCTGAAGCCGCCCTCGAACCACGCTCACGCGGCTTGCGAACCGGTCTCGGGCGAAACGGTGCCGAAACCGCTCACCTCACCGGCGCGCGACCCCTTCGGCCCGCGCGGCCGCGGCCACCGCCGCGGTCACCGCGGGCGCCACCCGCTCGTCGAACGGCGAGGGGATGATGTAGTCGGCGGAGAGGTCGTCCCCGACGACCGCGGCCAGCGCGTCGGCCGCCGCGATCTTCATTCCCTCCGTGATCCGGGACGCCCGCACCTGCAGCGCCCCGGCGAAGATCCCGGGGAACGCCAGCACGTTGTTGATCTGGTTCGGGAAGTCGGACCGCCCGGTGGCGACCACCGCCGCGTACTTGTGGGCGATCTCCGGATGCACCTCCGGGTTCGGGTTGGCCATGGCGAACACGAACGCACCCTCGGCCATGGAAGCCACCGCCGGCTCCGGAACCGTGCCGCCGGAGACGCCGATGAAGACGTCCGCACCCGCGAGGGCCGCTTCCAGCGACCCGGAGAGCCCCGCCTTGTTGCTGATCCCGGCGAGCTCCCGCTTGACGTCCGTGAGGTCATCCCGGTCGGACGACACGACGCCCTTGCGGTCCGCGACGGCCACGTCGCCGATGCCCGCCTCCAGCAGGAACTTGGCGATGGCGATCCCGGCCGCGCCCGCGCCGGAGATCACCGCGCGCAGCTCACCGAGCGAGCGCCCGGTCAGCTTCGCGGCGTTCCGCAGGGCCGCCAGGGTCACCACGGCCGTCCCGTGCTGGTCGTCATGGAAGACGGGAATGTCCAGCCGCTCCTGGAGCTTCCGCTCGATCTCGAAGCACCGCGGCGCCGAGATGTCCTCCAGGTTGATGCCGCCGAAGGACGGGGCGAGCCGGGCCACGGTCTCGACGATCTCGTCGACGCCGGTGCAGTCCAGCGCGATCGGCACGGCGTCCACCCCGCCGAACTGCTTGAACAGGATCGCCTTGCCCTCCATCACGGGGAGCGAGGCCTCCGGACCGATGTCGCCGAGGCCGAGAACGGCCGTGCCGTCCGTGACCACCGCGACCACGTTGGACTTCCACGTGTAGTCGTGGACCAGTTCCGGCCGCTCGGCGATGGCGCTGCACACCTTCGCGACGCCGGGTGTGTACGCCAGGGACAGGTCGTCCTTGTTCCGCACGGGCACGGTGGCCTGCACGGCCATCTTCCCGCCACGGTGCAGCGCGAACGCCGGGTCGAAGGCCGGCGAGTCCACGGAGCCGTCGGAATTCACCGGCTCCACGTCGCCTTCGGGACCCGTACTGCTGTCGCTGCGAGGATTGACGATCTCCGCTGCCACTTTGTTTTACCCCTTAAGTCTTCATTGATTGAGGGTGACCACTCCTGATTGAGGGGTGGGCGGGCACCGCGTATGCCCTGCCGCCGTGGTTGCGTACGGGCGGATACGCGACGGGCGCGCCGCACACGCGCCCTGAGCCCCGGATGAGGGGTGTAAAGAACCTTCTTACCGGACGGACTGTGCCGACGACGAGCCCATAACGCGAAGCTCACACGCCGGTGACATGACTCATACCCGAATATGTGGACAAGTCCAGGATTTGACGTCATGTCGTCGCAAGCGCGGAGTCGTGGCGGTCCGCATCCGGAGGTGCGCCGCAGATCTTCCGGCCGAAAGGGCGGTTTCCCGCACAGGATCCGGCACGGCCGGGGCGCCCAGTGTTGGTCCGGGGGTCACCCGTTATCCGATTTTGACATAGCGAGTCCTCTGAAGGGCGCAATCCGAATGGCAAGATGCCGTCATCACACGAGGTCGCGACACCCGA
The DNA here is from genome assembly GCF_012273515.2 of Streptomyces sp. RPA4-2. NCBI lineage: Bacteria > Bacillati > Actinomycetota > Actinomycetes > Kitasatosporales > Streptomycetaceae > Streptomyces > Streptomyces sp. RPA4-2. The sequence goes on along the minus strand of NZ_CP050975.2, from coordinate 6,049,809 downwards.
AGGTGTGTGTTCTCGTCGACCCATCGGCAACTCCCTCATCCGCCGGAGGCACCCACCATGACCGCAAGCACCACCCGTCGTACGACGGCCGCGCAGTCCCGGATAGCAGCGGTCGGTGCGATCGCGGTCGCCGGGGCCCTGGTTCTCACCGGTTGCGGTGACCAGACGAACGGTGGCGGCGGCAGCTCCACCGAATCGGCCAAGTCCAACAGCGCTCCCCTCTTCTCCAAGCTGCCCAAGAAGATCCAGGACGCGGGCGTCATCAAGGTCGGCACGAACGCCGAGTACGCCCCCATGGAGTCGACCGAGGGCGGCAAGATCGTCGGCGTCGACCCTGACCTGGCCGACGCGCTGGCCAAGCAGCTCGGTGTGAAGTTCGAGTTCACCTCGGGCTCCTTCGACGGCCTGATCACCGCCGTCAACTCCGGCCGCTACGACGTCGGCATGTCGTCCATCACGGACAACAAGCAGCGCCAGCAGGGCCTGGACGACAAGGGCAAGAAGCTCGGCGAGGGCGTCGACTTCGTCGACTACTTCACGGCCGGTACGGCCATCTACGTGAAGAAGGGCAACCCCGAGGGCATCAAGGGCATCGAGGACCTCTGCGGCAAGACGGCCGCCGTGCAGCAGGGCACGACGTACGAGACGGCCCTGAAGGACCAGTCCAAGAAGTGCACGGACGCCGGCAAGAAAGCCATCAACATCGAGGCCTTCCAGAACGACACCGAGGCCCAGACCCGGGTGAAGTCCGGCGGCGCGGTGGCCGGCATCAACGACTACCCGGTGGCGGTCGACCTGGCCAACAAGGCCGACGGCGGCAAGGCCTTCGAGGTCATCAACAAGCAGTACGACGCCGGCCCGTTCGGCATCATCCTGAACAAGAAGAACACCCAGCTCCGTGACGCGCTGAAGGATGCGGTCGACGCGATCATCAAGGACGGGTCGTACCAGAAGGTCCTGGAGAAGTGGGGCGCCCAGTCCGGCGCGATCGAGCAGTCCGCGATCAACGGCGGCAAGTAAGCCGAGCGCACCACTGAAGGGCAGTCACGTGACTGACAAATTCGACAAGTCCCCCGCGGACGCCGCACCCCCCGGCGACACGGTGGCCAGGAGCGCGGCCGCCGGGCCGGACCCGGAGACCATCAAGGCGATCCCCGTCCGGCACTACGGCCGGTGGATCAGCGGCGTCATCGTCGTCGCGCTGCTGCTGGCGCTCGGCGTCGCGTTCTCGCAGGGCAACATCCAGTGGCACACGGTCGGCGACCAGCTGTTCGTGTCCAGCGTCGTCCAGGGCGCCGGCCGCACGCTGCTGATCAGCGTGCTCGCCATGATCGTGGGTGTGGTGCTGGGCATCGTCCTCGCGGTGATGCGGCTCTCGAAGAACCCGGTGACCAGCACGGTCGCCTGGCTGTACATCTGGTTCTTCCGCGGCACCCCGGTCTACGTCCAGCTGCTGCTCTGGTTCAACCTGGCGCTGATCTTCCCCGTTCTGAATCTCGGTCCGATCTACAAGAACGAGATGACGGACGTCATGACTCCGTTCATGTGCGCCCTGCTGGGCCTCGGTCTGAACGAGGCCGCGTACATGGCCGAGATCTGCCGCGCCGGCCTGCTGGCGGTCGACGAGGGTCAGACGGAGGCCGCGCAGGCCCTGGGCATGAGCCACACCAAGACACTGTTCCGGATCGTGATCCCGCAGGCGATGCGCGTGATCGTGCCGCCGACCGGCAACGAGTTCATCAACATGCTGAAGACCTCGTCGCTGGTGTACGCGGTCACGTACAACGAGCTGCTGCGCTCCACCTCGGCGATCGGCTCCACGTCGTACGCCGTGATGGAGATGCTGTTCGTCGCCTCCATCTGGTACCTGGCCATGACCAGCGTGTTCAGCGTCTTCCAGTACTACCTGGAGCGCTACTACGCACGCGGTTCCAGCCGCAGCCTGCCGCCGACCGTCTTCCAGAAGATCAAGGCGAACATGCTCGGACTCGGCCGTGAGAGGGGCACCGCATGACCGCGATGGTGAAGTCGGAGGGCGTCCACAAGTCCTTCGGTCCGGTGGAGGTCCTCAAGGGCATCGACCTCGAGGTGAACACCGGTGAGGTGTTCTGCCTGATCGGCCCGTCCGGCTCCGGCAAGTCGACCTTCCTGAGGTGCATCAACCACCTGGAGAAGATCAACGCCGGCCGGCTGTACGTCGACGGCGACCTGGTCGGCTACCGCCAGAAGGGCGACAAGCTCTACGAGCTCAAGGACAGCGAAGTCGCCCTGAAGCGCCGGGACATCGGCATGGTCTTCCAGCGCTTCAACCTGTTCCCGCACATGACGGCCGTCGAGAACGTCATGGAAGCGCCGATCCAGGTGAAGGGCACGAAGAAGTCGGACGCCCAGAACCGCGCGATGGAGCTGCTCGAACGTGTCGGCCTGTCCGACAAGGCGCGCAACTACCCCTCGCAGCTCTCCGGCGGCCAGCAGCAGCGCGTGGCGATCGCCCGCGCGCTGGCGATGGACCCGAAACTGATGCTCTTCGACGAGCCGACCTCGGCCCTGGACCCGGAGCTGGTCGGTGACGTCCTCGACGTCATGCGCGACCTCGCCGAGTCCGGTATGACGATGGTCGTCGTCACGCACGAGATGGGCTTCGCCCGCGAGGTCGGCGACAGCCTGGTCTTCATGGACGGCGGTGTCGTGGTCGAGTCCGGCAACCCGCGCGACGTCCTGACGGACCCGCAGCACGAGCGCACCAAGTCGTTCCTGTCGAAGGTGCTCTGAGGGTTTCGACGAACGGATGCCGCCCGCCCGGGAAGGGCTGGGCGGCATCCGTCGTTCCGGGTCACCACACGTTCGGCCAGGGGCTGCGCGGCGAGAGGCCGCTCGGTGCCGAGCCCCCTCCGCGGGCGCCGCGGCCGGTCCGGGGGACGTCACGACCGCGCGGGACGCGGAACAGGGGGTACGAGTCCCCGTACCGCCTCGACCGAAGCAACCGGCGGACCCTGCGGACCCGGCGGATCACTTGACCGCGAGCACCAGCGCGTCCGAAGGCGAGCGCCACACCGCCCGCGCCTCCGCGAAGCCCTTCTCGCGCAGCACGCGCGCGTGCCAGTCGGCGGACGGGGTGTCGCCGTCGGCGTGCTCGCCGTAGATCTCGAAGCGGCGGGCGGTCGGCGCGGCGAGGACCGGGTCCTGCGCGGCCAGTTCCCACCACGCGGACCAGTCGAGGACACCGCCCTCCTTGGCCCGGTCCATCCGGGCGTGCCGCTGCGCGCGATCGGCCGCGTTGATCAGGGGCGTGGACTCGTCGATCATGTGGTCGGCGTTCATGAAGACCCCGCCGGCGCGGACGATCCCCGCGATCCCGCCGTAGAGGGCCGCGAGGGGTTCGCTGTGCAGCCAGTGCAGGGCCGTGGCCGTCAGCACGGCGTCGTAGGACTCGTACGGCAGCCGGGCCGTCCAGTGCGGGTCCTTGAGGTCGGCCGTGACGAAGGAGACCCGGTCGTCGCCCGCGAAGGTGCCCTCGGCGATGGTGAGCAGCGCGGGGTCGAGGTCGACGCCGGTGCTGGTGGCGCGCGGGAGCCGGGCGAGGAGCCGGGCGGTGACGGTTCCGGTGCCGCAGGCGAGGTCGAGGACGCGCGGCGCGGGGCCGACCAGGGCCTCGACCATGTCGATCATCACCCGGAAGCGCTCCTCGCGGTCCGGCATGTACCACTCCTGCTGCCGGTCCCAGCTCTCCTGCCAGGCCTGCCAGTCGGTTCCGGTGCTGTGCGTCCCGGTGTGGCCGGTGCCGGTGCTGACGGTCATGTAAGCCCCTTCTTCGCTCGTCTTCACTCACCCGCGTAATACCCTGGAAGCGCAATCAGCCGTTACCTGACCGCCCGCATGACGATAGAGCGCCTCCGTAAGGACTACAAGTGGAACTGGCCTATTACTCGGACTACGCGGTTCGTCTCGTCAACAGCGAGGAGCCGGCCCGGGGCAAGGACGCGCTCACCTCGGTCGAGGCCGTCCGCGATCTCTTCGTGGGCAACGCCTCGGCGGCGCGCCGCGCCACGGACGCCGACGTGACGCGCTTCCGTTCGGTCCGCGCACGGCTGCGCGCCGTGTTCGAGGCGGCGGACGGCGACGACGAGACCCTCGCGGTCGACCTGCTGAACTCGCTGCTCCTGGAATTCCCCGTCAGCCCGCAGATCTCCGGGCACGACTTCCGGGACGACGACGGACGCCCGCTGTGGCACATGCACCTCGCGGACCACCCGTCGAACGTGACGGCGGGTTACGCGGCGATCGCCGCCATGGGGCTCGCCTTCCACCTCACCTCGTACGGCGTGGACCGGCTGGGCCTGTGCGAGGCCGCGCCGTGCCGCAACGCCTACCTGGACACGTCGACGAACCGCTCCCGGCGCTACTGCTCGGACCGCTGCGCGACCCGCGCCAACGTGGCCGCCTACCGGGCCCGAAAGCGCCTGGAGGCGGACCGGTCGGAGAGCACGGGCCTGGCCGCCGACAGCGCCCAGCGCACCACCGCGAGCGGCGAACGCTGACCGCCCTTGAGGGGCCGGTACCGCAACCGCACCTTCCCGAGGACGAGCTCCTCGGGCACGGCGCCGTAATCGGTGCTGTCCCCGCCGGCGAAGGCGTTGTCACCCAGTACCCACCAGCCGCCCTCGCGCCGCTGTGCCACCCGCTTCACCACCAGCAGGTCCTGCTGGAACGGATGACGCAGAACGACCACGTCACCGGGCCCGACCCGGGCCCCGTACTGCACGACGAGCCGATCCCCGTGCTGGAGCGTGGGCACCATCGAGGGCCCCCGCACCTCGGCCCCCCCGAACGGCAGCACGGCCCTTCCACGTTCGCTCTCCTGCGACAGCTCCGGCATCACCGGCACCTCCCCGGTCCATCCTCCACCAGTCCCAGTCTCACCCCGGACTTTTGTCCTAAGCCCATGGGGGCACTCGCGAAAAGACGTCCCCCACGGAGTAATGTCCCACCTGAGAAGACGATCACGAGGAAGGACAGCTCCATGCTCTCCCGCCTGTTTGCCCCCAAGGTGAAGGTCAGCGCGCACTGTGACCTGCCCTGCGGCGTGTACGACCCTGCCCAGGCCCGCATCGAGGCGGAGTCGGTGAAGGCCGTCCAGGAAAAGATGGCCGGTAACGACGACCCGCACTTCCAGGCCCGCGCCACCGTCATCAAGGAGCAGCGCGCCGAACTCGCCAAGCACCACGTGTCGGTGCTCTGGAGCGACTACTTCAAGCCCCCGCACTTCGAGAAGTACCCCGAGCTGCACCAGCTGGTCAACGACACCCTGAAGGCCCTCTCGGCCGCCAAGGCGTCCACCGACCCGGCGACGGGACAGAAGGCGCTGGACTACATCGCCCAGATCGACAAGATCTTCTGGGAGACCAAGAAGGCCTGATCCGGGCCGCGTTCGCCATGACCGGCGAGCGGTGCACCCTCGCAGGTCGACGGGCGTTCCGAAGGGGCCCGGCCGGATTTTCCGACCGGGCCCCTTCGGGTGTGCGCGTCCGGTCGTGCCGTGTCCGGACGACCGGCGCCGCCCGGCGGACATCGTCGGTCACGGCCCGGAAGGCCCGGTGACGTCGCCCTACGGGCGGATGCCGTCGCAGGCGATCGACAGGTGACGGGGGCCGCGCAGGACCGCGTTCTGCCGGTAGGGGGGCGGGTCCTCCACCAGACGGGGGTTCTCCAGCCTGCGGGCCAGCTCACCGAGCGCGAGCTGCGCCTCCAGCCGGGCCAGCGGAGCGCCGAAGCAGCTGTGGATGCCGCTGCCGAAGCCCAGGTGCTGGATGTCCCCGCGGTCCGGGTCGAACCGGTCCGGGTTCTCGAAGCGGTCGGGGTCACGGTTGCCCGCCGCCAGTACCAGCCACAGCGACGACCCCTTGGGGATGGTCACGCCGCGCACCTCGATGTCGGCGAGGGTGCTGCGCTGCGGCAACAGCTGCACCGGCGGTTCGAAGCGGAGCAGCTCCTCGACGACGGGAACGGCCAGCTTCGGGTCCTCGCGCAGCCGTTGCAGGATGCCGGGGTTGCGCAGCAGGGTCAGCATGCCGTTGGTGATGAGGTTCACCGTGGTCTCGTGACCGGCGATCAGCAGCAGCGCCGCGGTGCTCATGACCTCCATCGTCGTCATGGCGCCGTCCGGCCCGTGCGCGGTGGCCAGTTGCGACAGCATGTCCTCGCCCGGCTTCTTGCGGCGTTCCTCGATCAGGCCGGCCAGATACATGCCCAGCTCGGTGCGGGCGTTGTTCGAGACCTTGGCGCGCTCGCCGGCGTCGGCGCCCGGGACGGGGTCCAGGCTGGCGGCGAGGACGTCCGCCCAGGCGTGGAAGCGGGGCTCGTCCTCGTGGGGCACGCCGAGGAGCCGGCAGATCACGGTCACCGGGAAGGGGTACGAGAACTGGTCGACCAGGTCGATCCGTTCCGGGTCGCCGATGCCGTCGATGAGCCCGGAGACGATGTCGGCCAGCTCGCCGTGCATCTCGTGGACGCGCCGCGGCGAGTGCGGGGGTCCGAAGGGACGGTTCGTCATGCGCCGCAGCCGGTCGTGCTCCGGAGGGTCGAGCCGCAGGAACGCCGGCGGCAGCGCCGACTCCTCCTCCGTGTCGCCCAGCGGATCGCCCGCCGTCGCCTTCAGGTTGCGCGCGTCGGAGCTGACCCGCGGATCGTGCAACAGGCTCTGGATGTCGTAGTACTTGCTGACGACGTACGGCCCGTCCGCGTCGTGGTACACCGGGGTCTCGCGGAGTTCCTCGTACAGCGGATACGGGTTCGCGCGGTGCGAGTAGTCGATGATCTGCCGCAGGATGGCTTGCGTCATGATGCGTCCTCGTGAGCGTCGGATCAGTGCCCGGCGGGGGTGAACGTCATCCGCCGGTCGGCCGGCGAATATCCGGTGAGGGTGACGGTCGGTCCGCTCGTGGGCACTGACGGGTCGGGGAAGTCCGCGTCCACCGGGCGCTGCCCCTCGGGGCGGCGGTCCACGGTCGCGAAGGACGGCGGGAAGGGCGCTGTGGTCTCGATCAGCTGCTGGTAGAACTGCAGCCACTTCGTCTGGTCGAAGGTGACGGCGCCGATGACGCGCCCCTGGTACCCGTACACGCCGGTGAATCTGCGCTCGTTGAGTGCGCCCTGCGCGATGAGGATCTCCGTCCCCATCGACGGCACCCCCACGGACTTGATGTTCACGCCGAACTGCGAGGACCAGAAGGCGGGCACCCAGATGTGGGGGCGGCGGTCCACGCTGTCGCTCATCATGTTGTGCGCCGCGGTCTCGGCCTGCGCGACGGCGTTGCCCCAGTGCTCCAGGGACAGGAACTGGTAGCCGAACAGCGGATGCGGGGAACGCGCCACGTCGCCTGCCACATAGACGTCGTCGGTGACGATGCCGCGGATGTCGAAGGCCCGGCAGCCGGCGTCACAGGCGATGCCCCGGGGGCCCGCGCCCAGTCCGGACCCCGCGAGCCATTCGGTGTTGCGCAGGGCGCCGAGGCACACGACCACCACATCGGCGTCGACGGTGTTCCCGTCGGAGAGATGGGCGGCGCGGACCCGGTTCGCGGCGTCGCCCTCCAGGCCGGTCACCATGATGCCGCAGCGCAGGTCGACCCCGTGCTCACGCTGGATCTCGGCCGCGACCTGGCCGACGACCCCACCGAGCGCGCCGACCAGGGGCGCGGCGGCCCGTTCGGCCACGGTGACCGCGATCCCGCGTTCCCGGCAGGCGGAGGCGATCTCCGAGCCGGTGAACCCGGCGCCGATGACGAGCACACGGCGGGGGTTCTGCGCGAGCGCGCGCTCCAGCCCGGTCGCGTCGTCGCGAGTGCGCAGGACGAAGACACCGTCGAGTTCCGCCTCGCTCTCCCTCGGCCAGGGCCTGGCCCGGACGCCGGTGGCGATCAGCAGCCGGTCGTACCCCACCTCGTCGCCGTCGGCCAGCCGTACCCGCCGGGCCGCCATGTCGAGGCCGGTGGCCGGGACCCCGAGACGCCACTGCGCGTCGATCGCGCGGCGCCGGGGCAGGGAGGTGTGGTCCGAAGTCGCCCGGCCCAGCAGGACCTGCTTGGACAGCGGGGGCCGGTCGTAGGGCTCGTAGGGTTCGTCGCCGACCATCGTCAGGGAGCCGGCGAACCCCTTCTCGCGCAGGGTCTCCGCGGCCCGCAGTCCCGCGAGCGAGGCGCCCACGACGACGACACGCCCTTCGCGCTTGAGCCGGTCGAGGATTCCGTCACCGCTCACCGGTGACCTCCCGGTCGGTTCCGGGGTTCGCGACCGCGTGGTCTGCGGGGTCCGCGTCCACGAGGATGGCCTGGACGGGGCAGGCCGCGACGGCACGCGCCACGTCGTCGCGCCGCTTCTCGTCGGCCTCCGGGTTGTAGAGCAGGGCCTCGTCGCCGTGCATGGCGAACACGTCGGGAGCGAGGAACGCGCACTGCGCGTACCCCTGGCAGCGGTTGAGATCGACGACAAGTCTCACCGAGGAACAGCCTTTCCGTGGCCCCGTCCGCCCCCTCGCCCCTCAGCATGCGTGAGCGGGCGCGGACCCGCTCGCCGGAGCGTCCGATGGGACGACGGGGTCACCGCGGGCTCCGGGACCGGCGCGGTTCGCGCAGCCCGACGCGCAGGATGTGGAGACTGACGATCAGCGCCCAGGCCGGGAAGACCAGTTCGGACCAGGGCAGGGAGGACCCCGCGGCGAGCAGCACCAGGCCCACGAGATATCCGAAGATGCCGAGGGGCCTCGGCAGGACGCCGAGGCGGTGTCCGATGGTGGAGGTCGTGAAGACGAACACGGCCGCCATCCGCAGCGCGTACGTCGTCATCATCGTGTAGGCGAAGTAGCGCCCGAAGTCGGAGGAGCGGACCTCGTCCAGGACGGTGCCCGCCGCGGCACCGGCCCCGAACATCGTGGCGACGAACACCAATCCGCTGCCCATGAAGACGGTGGCGACGAACCTGTCCTCGGCGTCGCCGACCTGCGCGCGCACGGCGCCCATGAACCACAGGAAGAAGATGCCCGCGAAGGGAAGGATCTCCAGCGCCGTCTGCACCGCCCACCGTTTGTCCGGATCGATCGTCGCGCCGGGCGGGTTCCCGGCGGGAACGGCGATCCGCACCAGCACGATCGCCACCGCGAGCAGCACCGCGAACACCGCCCCGGCCATGCCGGCCGCCCGCGGTGTGCGCAGCCGCTCGTCGTTCGGCTCCATCGTCGCCCGCCGTCCTTCCCGGTTCCCCTCTTGGTCCAGCAAGCAGGCACGCGTGCCCGTACGCCACCGGGGGCACCCGCGGGAGTGACGGCCCTCCCCGCTGTCGGTGGCCCGTGCCATCCTGGAGAGATGACCGTGGAGGATCTGGTCCGGCTGCGCCGGACACGCGACCGGATGGACCGCGAGTACGCGGAGCCGCTGGACATCGCCGCGCTCGCGCGCACGGCGCTGATGTCCCCCGGCCACTTCCAGCGCAGCTTCCGCGCGGCGTACGGGGAGACGCCGTACGGCTATCTGATGACCCGCCGGATCGAGCGGGCCAAGGCCCTGCTGCGGCGCGGCGACCTGACGGTCACGGAGGTCTGCCTCGCCGTGGGCTGCACCTCGCTCGGCTCCTTCAGCTCCCGCTTCACGGAGCTGGTCGGCGAGACCCCGAGCGCGTACCGGGCCCGCCCGCACGACCACGGCGCCCCCATCCCGCCCTGTGTGACCCGCCGTCTGACCCGCCCCTCCCGCCACCGCAGACCGGACGAAGGGGAACCGGGGACGCGCCTGTAGGCCCGGCGGAAAGCCCCCGGCACGGCCTAGCCTGGGACCCATGGACCTGAAACTTTCCCAGTGCTTCATCGCGGTGGACGACCACGACAAGGCGCTCGCCTTCTACCGGGACGTCCTGGGCCTGGAAGTGCGCAACGACGTCGGGTTCGAGGGGATGCGCTGGGTGACCCTCAGCTCGCCGCTCCAGCCGGACGTGGAGATCGTCCTGGAGCCCCCGGACGCCAGCCCGGACGCCTCCCCCGCCGACAAGCAGGCCATGGTCGAGCTGCTCGCCAAGGGCATCCTGCGCGGGGTCATCTTCTCGACGACCGACTGCGACGCCCTCTACGAACGGGTCCGCACGTCTGGCGCCGAAGTCCTCCAGGAGCCGACGGACCAGCCGTGGGGCGCCCGCGACTGCGCGTTCCGTGACCCGGCGGGCAACCTCCTCCGCTTCAAGGAGCGCCCCGCGGCCTGACCACGGCTCCCCTCCGCCGGGAAACGGGCCCGGGTCCCCGGTGGGAAACGGGCCCCGCCGTCCGTCCCCCGGGTGCCCGTCCCCGGGAATCGGGCTCCGGCTACCGTTGCGTCGGCCCCGCCGCACCGCTCACCACCGGAGACACCCATGCCGTCCGCGCGCTCCCGCGTCCTCTACGTCAGCGACCTGGCCTATCCGGCCAAAGGGCGGCGGTACGGCGACGAGGACGTGTTCCTCACCTCCCGGCTGCGCGAGGACTTCGACGTCGCCGTGTGCCATCCACTGGACGCGGCCGCGCTGATGACCGGCTTCGACGCCGCGGTCGTCCGCAACAGCGGGCCGGTGCTGCACTACCAGGCGCAGTACGACGCCTTCCGGCGGCGCGCGCTCGCCGACGGCGTCCGTGTGTACAACCAGCTCTCCGGCAAGGGGGACATGGCCGGCAAGCAGTACCTGCTCGACCTCACCGCGGCCGGGTTCCCGGTCATCCCCACCGTCGACCGCGCCGGGGACCTGCACCGGCTGCCGGACGTCGACACGTACGTCGTGAAGCCGAAGCTGGGGGCGGACTCGATAGGCCTGGAGTTCGTCTCGCGCGACGGGCTCGCCGAACTGTCGTACGACGACCGTCTCGTGCAGCCGCGTATCGACTTCCGCTACGAGGTGTCCTTCTACTTCGTCGACCGCACCTTCCAGTACGCCCTGTACGCACCCCGCCCGGACCGGCGGTGGGACCTGGAGCCGTACGAAGCGACCGGGCGGGACCGGGAGTTCGCGCAGCGGTTCGTCGACTGGAACGACATCGCGTACGGCATCCAGCGCGTCGACGCCTGCCGGGCACCGGACGGCGAGCTGCTCCTCGTCGAGCTGGAGGACCTCAACCCGTATCTGTCGCTGGACGTCCTGGCCCCCGCCGCGCGGGACGCCTTCGTCGCGCGGGTGAAAACGTCGTTGCGCGGTCTGATCGGGCAGGAGACGGTACGAGGCGCCGCAGAAGCCGTCTGAAGCGTGCCGGGCGCCCGAACCGCCGACACCGTCCGACAGGGGAACCGCACCATGCCCGAACCGATCCGCGGGACCGTACCGATCCGGTGGACCTACGCCTTCGTCGACCGGCCCAGGAAGGACTTCGGGGCGGCCCACGCCTTCTGGACCTCCGTCACGGGGACCGCGCCGTCCGCGCCGCGCGGCGGACAGGACGAGTTCGTGACCCTGCTGCCGGACGGGTCCGACGCGTGTCTGAAGGCGCAGGGCGTCGAGGAGGGCGAGGGCGGCGCGCACCTCGACCTGGCCGTCGAGGACGTGGCGGCGCTGGTGGAGTCGGCCCTGCGGCTCGGAGCCCGCACCGTGTCCGACCACGGCATCACCGACGACGGGGGCTGGGCCGTGCTGCGCTCCCCCGGCGGCATGCTGTTCTGCGCGGTCCCGTGGCAGGGGGAATCGGTTCGGCCGCCGGTGGTCGAGCAACCCCCCGGCGTCAGCAGCCGCCTCGACCAGGTGTGCGTCGACGTGGCGCCCTCCCGCCACGACGCGGAGGTCGCCTTCTGGAGCGGCCTCACCGGATGGGAGTCCCACCCCGGCTCGCTCCCGGAGTTCCATGTGATCAGGCCGCCCGCCACGCTGCCCGTCCGCGTGGTCCTGCAACGTCTCGGCACCGATCGCCCCACCTCGGCCCACCTCGACCTCGCCTGCTCGGACATCGAGGCCGTCCGCGCCCGCCACGAAGGCCTCGGCGCCACCCTCGTCGGCCGCGGCACGCACTGGGCCGTGATGCGGGACCCGGCCGGCGGCACGTACTGCCTGACGGGCCGCGACCCCGGCACCGGTGGCCTCCCGGTCCAGTCGGTCTAGGGCGTGTTGCGAAAGTCCCGTCGTCCGCCCGGAGGGCGGGCCTCGCGGCGTCCGGTGCGTGCTCTCGGTGGGCCGGGCGGAAGCCCGCGTACTGGACGTACTCGGGTTTTCGCCCGGTGCGGCGAGAGTGCGTGCCAGGCGTCGCGAGGCAGGCGGGACTTTCGCAACACGCCCTAGGCGGGCCTCCCGGCGGGGGCGATACGCCTAAGGGCTGTCCCACACCTCCACGTCCACCACCGCCGAGACCGGGATCGGCCCGTAGACGTGCGGGAACTCCTCGCCGCCGGGCTTCACGGCCTCGTACCGCACCGGCACCTCCAGCCGTTCGGCGTCGACGACCAGGACCACCAGGTCGTCGGGACCCTCGTAGGCCCCATAGAGGAAGGAAGCGATCCGCGGGAGTTGGGCCCGCGTCGAGCAGTGGATGAAGCCCTCCTCTCCGAGGGTGCGGCCACGGGTGGACATCTCGTACGCGCCGGACGCGCGGGCCGCGTCCCACAGCGAACGCTCGGTGAGGTGCAACAGGGGTTCGGACATGCCTCAACGCTACGGCGTCGGACGTACGGCCCCGGCTTTCCCTCCCTTCCCTCCCTTCCCTCCCGTTCCGGCTCGCCGGGTGCCGCACCGGCCCCGCGGAGGCGCCCCGCACGGCGCGGGACGCGTGCCGCGCGGGGCGCCTCCGCGACCGGTCAGGCAGAGGTGACGGCGGCGAAGTAGTGGCCCTTGTCGAGGTCTTCCAGGAGACCGGGGTGGATCGGCTCCCAGCCCACCAGCTCGCGGGTGAGGGTGTTCGACGCCGGGGAGTCGTGGCCGAGGAAGGCCCCCAGCCAGGCGAAGTGCCCGGCCGCGTCCTCGGGCGCCACGGCGGTCACCGGCACGTCGAGGTGACGGCCGATCACCTCGGCGACGTCACGGATCGCGACGCCCTCCTCCGCGACACCGTGCAGCACCGACCCGGCGGGGGCCTTCTCGACCGCCAGACGGAACAGCCGTGCCGCGTCCAGACGGTGGACGGCCGGCCAGCGGTTGGCGCCGTCGCCGAGGTAGCCGGAGACGCCCTTGGCGCGGGCGATGGTGACCAGGGTCGCCATGAAACCGTTGTCCCCGTCGCCGTGGCAGGTCGGGGAGAGCCGCACCACGGACGAACGCACCCCGCGCGAGGCCAGTGCGAGCACCGCCTGCGCGGTGGCCATCCGGATCGAGAGCGGCGAGCCGTCGACGGCCGGCATGTCCCGTTCGGTGGCCGGCCGCCCGGGGGCGAGGCCGACCACGCCGGAGGCGAGGACGAAGGGACGGTCGGTGCCCGCGAGCGCGTCACCGAGGGCGTCGACGGCGCGGCGGTCGGCCTCGGCTGCGCCCTGGAAACCGCCGGCGAAGGCGACGTCGTGCTTGAAGGCCAGGTGGATCACCCCGTCCGACCCGGCGGCCGCGTCCCGGAGCACGTCGAGATCGTCGATGGTGCCGCGGACCACCTCCACCCCGGCCGCGGTGAGCGCGTCGGCGGAGGCCTCGGAGCGGGCGAGTCCGACGACCTGGTGCCCCGCCCCGGTCAGCTCGGGAACGACAGCGGAACCGAGCCAGCCGGACGCGCCGGTCACGAAGATGCGCATGGAGAGTCCCCAAACCAGTTGATGTCAGTTGCTGTCATCGACGCTAACACCTGATGTCAGTTGCTGTCATCACGTAGGATCTGCGCATGGGTAGATGGGAGCCGAACGCGCGCGGGCGCCTGGCGAAGGCGGCGTTGGAGCTCTACAGCGAGCGCGGCTTCGAACAGACCACGGTGGCGGAGATCGCCCGACGGGCCGGACTCACCGAGCGCACCTTCTTCCGGCACTACGCCGACAAGCGCGAGGTGCTGTTCGCCGGCTCCGGCGAGTTGCAGGAGCTGTTCGTGCGGGCGGTCGCCGACGCTGCGGAGTCCGCCGCGCCGATCGACGCGATGGCGGCGGGGCTCGACGCGGTGTCCGAGGCGTTCGCCGACCGCCGCGACTTCGCGCGCGCACGGCAGGCTGTGATCATGGCGAACACGGAGCTCCAGGAAAGAGAGCTGATCAAGCTCGCCACGATGGCGGCGGCGCTCGCCGACGCCCTGCGCGGACGCGGCGTCACGGAGCCGGCCGCGAGCCTGACCGCCGAGGCCGGGGTCGCCGTCTTCAGGGTCGGCTTCGAGCGCTGGATCGTGGCGACCGAGGAACGCGAGATGGCACGGCTGATGCGGGAATCGCTGGCCGAGCTGAAGGCCGTGACCGCGGGCCGGTAGGCCCGCTCTGCCGGTCTCCGGGCCGGATGCCGTCGTGGCGGGCGGCGGTTCTCCCGGAAGCCGGCGGCGCGGACGCCGTGCACTGTCCTCGGGCCTGCGCGGGCCTGCCCTGGGCGCCGGCTGCGGCAGACGGCGGTACTCCCCCTGCGTGTCGCCTCGGGGCCGGCCGCTGGGGCCCGCGATCTGCTGAGACTTGCCCATGCCCGAAAGCTCCACCGCCTCCGTACCCGCTCCCGTCGACCGGACCGAGCTCCGCAGGACCGTGATCATGACAGTGCTCACCGTGGTCGCGGGGGCGGTCGACGCGATCACCTTCCTGGCCATGGGCCGGGTGTTCGCCGCACTCGAGACGGGCAACGTGCTGTTCCTGACCTTCGCGTTGGCCGGATCCGGCCAGGTCTCCGTGATCCGGCCCTCCGTCGCGCTCGTGACGTTCGCGGCCGGGGTGGCCACGGCCTCCTTCGCGATCCGCGCGCTCACCGCGCGGGGACGCCGCTGGTTCCCGGCGGCGCTGGCCACCGAGGGGGTCCTTCTCGCGATCGGGGGGACACTGGACCTGCTGCGCCACGGGACGGGTTCGCCCGCTCACGATCCCGATCTGATCGCCCTCGCGGCCGTGACGCTCGCCATGGGAGTGAGATCCGCCGTCGTACTGCGCGTGGCGGTGCCGGGCATGCCGACGCTCCTCATCCAGATGTCCCTCGTCCAGCTCGTGGCGGACGTGTCCACCGCGCCCCGGGTTCCGGACGGCGAGCAGGGGGTGCCTCGACGGCTCGCGCGCACCCGTCTCACCGCGACCGTCTGCGGCATGTTCGCGGGCGGGACCCTGGGCGCACTCATGGCGCCGTGGGGGGCGGGCCGCGCGCTCCTCGTCGTCGCGGCGGTCGTCATGGCGCTGGCGTTGTCGGGAGTCCACGCCGACCCGCCCCGCCACCGGCCTCCCCCGGCCCCGGCCTCCTGACGGGCACGGCACCGCCGTGAGCCCGGCCGGAGAACCCCGGAGAACCGGGGAAACCCGGAGAACAAGAGGTACGGCCTCTGCGCTCGGCCTCCGCCCTCGGCCTCCGGTACGGGCACACCTCGTCGCCCCCCGTCGCGCCCACACGGTCCGCGCACGGATCAGGAACTCTCCGTGGCCTCCGTGGCCTCGGCCCGTTCCGCCGCCGTCCGCCGGACTCCCGCGGCCTTCCCGGGATCGCGGGGATCGCGGGGCCACCGGGCCGCGCCCGCCTCCTGAAGATCACGCGTCGGCGGGGAGGACGCGGACTCCGCGCACGCCTCGCACCGTGGGTTGTGGCAGGGACCGGGACCCCAGACGGGAACGAACGCGCCCAGTGTCTTGCGGCGCCGCACGACCGTGGCGACCGGCTGCTCGCAGGCGGGGCAGACATGCTCATCGATGCCCATGCCTTCAGAGTAGGGCGGCACCCGCTACGGCGCTCCCCGCACGGCCGGGCGCGAGAGCGGCCGGGGACGGCGGCCCCGGCCGACTACGCCCCGGTTGCCGACCCCGCCCGCGGCTCGCGCCACATCGGCCACATGCGCGGGCCCTCCGGCAGGTCGAGGGGCCGGCCGGTGTGACCGAACCCGAGCCGCTCGTAGAGCGCGCGGCTGCGCTCGTTGCTGGCCTCCAGATAGGCGGGGACCCCCTCCTGGTCACAGCGGTCGAGGACCGAACGGACGAGCGCGCTGCCGAGGCCCTCGCCCTGGCGCTCCGGCGCCACGGCGATCATCCACAGGTACTCGTGGGCGCGGCCCGCGGGGTGGATCCCGGCGGTGAGCCGGCCCACCAGCTCGACCCGTACGTTGTCGGGGTCCACCGCCTCGCGCAGCTGGACCGGCCCCTCCTCGTCGGCGTGGTCGTCGGCGGGCACCGACAGCCACAGGGCGCACGCCGTGCCGTCCTCCGTGATGTCGACACGGCCCTCGGCGAACACGATGTCGGCGAACACCGCCATCAGCCGGGGGTGCCGGGCACGGCGGTGCGCCGCGTCCGGGAACACCCAGCCGCTCACCGGGTCGTCCCGAAACGCCTCGTCGAGCAACTGGACGACCCGTCCGCGATCGTCCTCGCCCGCCACCCGTATCGCCACACCCATGTCCTGCCCCTTCGCCTCAACCGCCCCTGGCCGTACGGCCGTCGCAGCCTAGCGGGGATCACCCGCGGCGAAGGGGCGGGCCCCGCGCACCGTGGGGATGCGCGGGAGCCGCCCCGGGCCGGAGACCGGGACCGTACGGAGGTCAGGTGCCGTACGGTCCCGGTGGCTCCGGGGTCTTCAACCGCCGTCCGGCGGCTTCAGTTACTGCGTCGCGTGACGAACTCCGCGAGTGCCAGGAGACCACCCGCGGCCTCCGGGTCGGGGATCGCCCGGGACAGTTCGTGCATCGCCCGGGACATCCGGTCGGCCGCCTGGACCTGGGCCCAGTCGCGGCCCCCCGCCCGCTCCACGGCCAGCACCGTGCGCTCCAACTCCCCTTCCTCGTAGGGAACTCCGTACAGCTCGGCGAGTTCCGTCGCCGCCGGGGTGCCGGAGCCGAGCGCGGCCACCACGGGCAGGGACTTCTTGCGGGCGATGAGGTCCGCCCCGGCCGGCTTGCCGGTACGGCTCGGGTCCCCCCAGATCCCGATCACGTCGTCGATCAGCTGGAAGGCGAGGCCGGCCTCCCGGCCGAACGCGTCCAGTGCCTCGACGTCCTCCTCGTCCGCTCCCGCGTAGAGCCCTCCGATCGCGCAGGCACAGCCGAGCAACGCGCCCGTCTTCGCCTCGGCCATGGCGAGGCACTCGTCGAGGGTGACCTCGCCGGGGCCGCGTTTCTCCATGGCCGTGTCGGAGTGCTGTCCCTCGCACAGCTCGACGACGCAGGACGCGAGCCGGGCGGCGGCGGCCGGGGCCGCCGGATGCGGGTCCTCGGCCAGCAGCCGCTGGGCGAGCGCCTGCAGGGCGTCCCCCACGAGGATCGCGGCGGCGTCGCCGAACACGGTCCACGCGGTGGGCCGGTGTCTGCGGGTGGTGTCCCGGTCCATGACGTCGTCGTGCAGCAGGCTGAAGTTGTGGATCAGCTCCACCGCGGCGGCCGCCCGTACGGCCGACGCGTGCTGCCCGCCGAGCGCTCCCGCGGCGGTGAGCACGAGGGCGGGGCGGATCGCCTTGCCCGCGTTGCCCGCCGCCGGGGTGCCGTCCGCGTGCTCCCAGCCGAAGTGGTAGAGCGCGATCCGGCGCATCGAACCCGGCAGCGAGTCGACGGCCCTGCGCAGCTCGGGGTCGACGGACGCCCGCGCACGCTCCAGGATGCCCGCCGCCTCCTGTCCGTCGGGCGGGACGGGCGGAACCTGTTGTCGCATGGGCCCCCCGTTCATGGGCCCCCCGAGAGGGCTCCGCCCGTCGAGGGTCTCGGCCCCGCTCTGCTGGGGCTTCGGTCCACCCGCTCTGCCCGTCCGGTCCGGCGGGAACACGGTGGCCGGTGTCGGGAAGGTCACCGCCAGCGGCCGATCTCGACGTTCTCCAGGATGCCGAGGGCGTCCGGGACGAGGACCGCGGCCGAGTAGTACGCCGTCACCAGGTAGGAGATGATCGCCTGTTCGTTGATGCCCATGAAACGCACCGACGTACTCGGCTCGATCTCGTCCGGGATGCCCGCCTGCTGGAGCCCGATGACGCCCTGCTCGGCCTCGCCGGTACGCAGGGCGATGATCGAGGTCGTGCGGGCGTCGCTGACCGGGATCTTGTTGCACGGGAAGATCGGGACCCCGCGCCAGGTCGGGATGCGGTTGCCCGCGATCTCGACGCTCTCCGGGACGAGCCCGCGCTTGTTGCACTCGCGGCCGATCGCGGAGATCGCGCGCGGGTGGGCGAGCAGCAGCTTGGTCCCGCGCCTGCGACTGAGCAGTTCGTCGAGGTCGTCGGGGCTCGGAACGCCGTCGTGCGGTTGCAGCCGCTGGTCGTACTCGCAGTTGTTGAGCAGTCCGAACTCCCGGTTGTTGATGAGCTCGTGCTCCTGGCGCTCCTTCAGCGCCTCGACGGTCAGGCGGAGCTGCTGCTCGGTCTGGTTCATCGGCTGGTTGTAGAGATCGGCCACGCGGGTGTGCAGGCGAAGTACCGTCTGGGCGATGCTCAGTTCGTACTCGCGCGGTGCGGCCTCGTAGTCCACGAAGGTGCCGGGGATGTCCTCCTCCCCGGTGTGGCCGGCCGCGAGGTCGATCTCCTTCTCGCCGTACTTGTTGGTGCGCTGCTCAGGAATCGCCCGCAGCTGCTGGAGGTGGGTGCGCAGGGACTCGGCGCGCTCCGCGACCTGTTCCAGGTCCTGGCGGGGCAGCGTGAGCACGGTGACCGCGGTGACGGCGCGGGCCGTGTACTCCCAGATGGCGTCCGGGTCGATGAGCGCCTGCTCGCCGAAGTACGCGCCGTCGGCGAGGACGCCGAGGACCGCGTCGTCGCCGTAGGGACCCGTACCGATCTTCTCGACCTTGCCGTGCGCGAGCAGGAACACCTCGTCGGACGGACTGCCGAACGAGGCGAGCACCTCGCCCGGCGCGAACTCCCGCTGCTGGCAGCGCTGGGCGAGCTCGCCGAGCACCTCCTGATCCTCGTAGGACCGCAGGACGGTCAGCTCGCCGAGCTCGGCGGGGATGACCTGGACGCGGTCACCGGTCTTCACGAACGTCACCCTGCCGTCGCCCACGGAGTAGCTGAGCCGCCGGTTCACGCGGTACGTGCCACCCTGCACGTTCACCCACGGGAGCATGCGCAGCAGCCACCGTGAACTGATCTCCTGCATCTGGGGTGCGGACTTGGTGGTGGTGGCCAGGTTCCGCGCGGCCGATGTGCCGAGACTCTGCTGCGGCCTGCCCTGACCTGAACGGACCTCTTCGCCTACCGACATGAAAATTGCCCTCCCGGTCATGCACTGATCTGCGTCGCTCAGCCTTCCATCACGGAGCGTGCCGGTGCTATTACACGAATGAGGGGGAATGGATCACGTCGGATTGGGCAGACACGCGCACTTTGTCGAGTGGGCGAATCGCGCGGAACCCTGACGTCCGGAAACATCGTGCCGTGATATCGAACGGTCGGGGCCCACGCCGTCGAACAGCCTCGCGTCGACGCGCTCGGGAACTCCAAGATCCGGCCATCCGTTTGACACTGCGACGGACGATGACGGGAGACGGCGATGGCAGGCTTCCTGGACCGCGCCAAGGAACAGGCGCAGCGAGGGCTCACGCAGGGCAAGCAGAAGCTGGACGAGGTGCAGGCGCAGCGAGCGGGCGCCGACCTCCTCAAGAGACTCGGCGCGGCGTACTTCGCGGAGCGGCGCGGCAGCGGGTCCCCCGAGGCGACCCAGCAGGCTCTCCAGGCCCTGGACAGCCATATCGCGGCGAACGGGGACGCGTTCCTGCGCTCCTGAGCGGTGCCGCCCCGACGCGCGCCGGCCCTGACCGGATCGGCTCGCACGCTGTACGAACGGCCGACCCGGAGTGTCCTGTTCCGGGTAGAAGCGGCGGTACGAGACGGCCGCGCCCGGTGGCCGGCGTGCAGCGCGAAGGAGGCGGTCATGGCTTCACCCATGTCCGCGGCCGGTTTCCTGGACCGGCTCAGGAGGGAAGGCGCCACCGTCGTCGAGGTCGGCGCCTGGGAGCATCACAACCGCAACCACAAGGGGCCGTGGGGCCCGGTGCACGGGGTGATGATCCACCACACGGCGTCCTCGGGCGACGAGCACACCATCGGCCTCTGCCGCACGGGCCGCGCCGACCTGCCGGGCCCGCTGTGTCACGGCGTCATCACCAAGGACGGCGTCGTGCATCTCGTGGGCTACGGCCGGGTCAACCACGCGGGCCTGGGCGACGACGACGTGCTGCGTGCCGTGATCGCGGAGAAGTCGCTCCCCGTGGACAACGAGGCGAACACCGACGGCAACCGCCACTTCTACGGCTTCGAGTGCGAGAACCTCGGCAACGGCAAGGACCCCTGGCCCGAGGTCCAGCTGGAGGCGATCGAGAGGGTCGCGGCCGCGATCTGCCGCCATCACGGCTGGACGGAGCGCTCGGTCATCGGCCATCTGGAGTGGCAGCCCGGCAAGGTCGACCCGCGCGGCTTCACGATGGCCTCGATGAGAGAGCGCGTCCGCGACCGCCTCAAGTGACGCACAGGCGTTCGCCGGTCACCCGGATTCCCGCACGGCTGTCCGACAATGGCGGGGTGACCAGCCCCGACGACCCCGGCATCCCGGGCACTCCCGCCGAGCCCGACGCCCCGGACGGCCCCGAAGCACTCGACCCGACCGGTCTGCGGCCCGGACTGCCCTCGCCGCTCTGCCCGGTCGCGGACGGGCGCTTCGCGCGCCACGGAGTCCGGCTGCTGCTCAAGCGCGACGATCTGATCCACCCGGAGCTGATCGGCAACAAGTGGCGCAAGCTGGCCCCGAACCTGCGCGCCGCGGCCGGTCGCACGCTCCTCACCTTCGGCGGCGCGTACTCGAACCATCTGCGGGCCACCGCCGCCGCGGGCCGCCTCCTCGGACTGCCGACCATCGGCGTGGTCCGGGGCGACGAGCTGGCCCACCGCCCCCTCAATCCCTCCCTGGCCCGGTGCGCGGCCGACGGCATGCGGCTGCACTTCATCGACAGGTCGATGTATCGCCGCAAGACGGAACCGCGGACGCTGGACGCGATCCTGTGCGCGGCCGACGCCCGGGACGCGTACGTCGTCCCCGAGGGCGGCAGCAACGCCCTCGCCGTACGTGGCTGCCAGGAGCTCGGCGCGGAGCTGCGCGGCCACGCCGACGTCGTCGCCCTCGCCTGCGGGACCGGCGGAACCCTCGCGGGCCTGGCCGCCGGCCTCGCCCCCGGCCAGCGGGCGCTGGGCGTCCCCGTCCTCAAGGGCGGCTTCCTGGACGCCGAGGTACGGGCCCTCCAGGACTCCGCCTTCGGCGGGCGTCGCGGCACCTGGTCCCTCGACGACCGCTTCCACTTCGGCGGCTACGCGCGCGCCACGCCCGAACTCGACCTCTTCGCGGAGGACTTCGAGCAGCGTCATGGCCTGCCCGTCGAACGTCTCTATGTCGCCAAGATGCTGTACGGACTTGTCGCCCTGGCCGAGGAGGGGGCGTTCGCACCGGGGACGACCGTGGCAGCGGTGATCACCGGGGCGCCGCTCGCCTGAACCGGGTGCCGGCGCGGCGGAACCTCACGCCGCCTCCCGGTACGCCGCCGCCTCCTCCAGGTCGAGCCGTCTCAGCAGGGTGCGCAGCATCTCGTCGTCGATGTAGCGGTGGTCGCGGAGCCGCACGAAGACCTCGCGCTCGGCGCTGATCATCTTGCGGGACAGCCTGCGGTAGGTGTCGTCGGCGGTCTCCCCGGTCACCGGGTTGACGGCGCCGAGCCGCTCCCAGACCGCGTTGCGGCGGCGCTCCAGGACCGAGCGCAGCCGGTCGGCGAGCGGCGGGGGCAGGGCGTTGCGCTCGTCGGCCAGCAGGTCGTCGAGGCGCTGTTCGGCGGCCCGGGAGGCCTGGGCCTGGGCGTTGGCCTCGGCGAGCGTCTCGGCCTGGGTGTCGCGGCCGGGCAGCTTCAGGAGGCGGATCAGCGGAGGCAGGGTCAGCCCCTGTACGACCAGGGTGGCGATGACGGTGGTGAAGGTGAGGAAGAGCAGGAGGTTGCGCTCGGGGAAGCGTGCGCCTCCGTCCACGGTGAGCGGGATCGAGAAGGCGATGGCGAGCGACACCACGCCCCGCATCCCGGCCCAGCCGATGACGAACGGGGCCTTCCAGGTGGGGTTCTCCTCGCGCCCCCGGATGCGCGAGGACAGCATCCGCGGCAGGAAGGTGGCGGGATACACCCACACGAACCGGGCGGCGACCACCACCAGGAAGACGACCACCGCGTACCAGGCGGCGCTGACACCCTCGTACGGGCCGAGCCCCTTGAGGACGACCGGCAGTTGCAGGCCGATCAGCGCGAACACGGCCGACTCCAGGACGAACGCGACCATCTTCCAGACGGCCTCCTCCTGGAGCCGCGTCGCGAAGTCCACCTCCCAGGCGCGGTGTCCGAGGTAGAGCGCGACGACGACCACCGCGAGGACCCCGGAGGCGTGCACCTGCTCGGCGATCCCGTACGCCACGAAGGGGATCAGCAAGGAGAGGGTGTTCTGCAGGAGCGCCTCGTTCAGGTGGGTGCGCAGCCAGTGGATCGGCATCATCAGGACCAGGCCGACGACCACGCCGCCGACGGCCGCGAGCAGGAACTCACGGATGCCGCCCGCCCAGGTCGCGCCCTCGCCGACCGCGGCGGCGAGGGCCACCTTGTAGGCGGTGATCGCGGTCGCGTCGTTCACCAGGGACTCGCCCTGAAGGATCGTGGTGATCTTCGACGGCAGCCCCACCCGGCGCGCCACCGCGGTGGCCGCGACCGCGTCGGGCGGCGCCACCACCGCCCCGAACACCAGCGCCGCGGGCAGCGGCAGACCCGGCACGATCAGATAGGTGACCCAGCCGACGGCCAGCGTCGCGAAGAGCACGTACCCGACCGACAGCAGCGCGATGGGCCGCAGATGCGCCCGCAGGTCGAGGTACGAGCTGTCGGTGGCGGCCGTGTACAGCAGCGGGGGCAGCAGCAGCGGGAGGACGACCTCGGGGTCGAGTTCGTACCCGGGAACTCCCGGGACGTACGCGACCACCAGGCCCGCGGCGACGAGCAGAAGCGGTGCCGGCACCGGAGTGCGGCGGGCCGCTCCGGCGACCGCCGCGCTTCCCGCGACCAGCAACAGCAGTGGCAATACGTGCATCCTCGTCCGCCCGCCCTCGTTTTCGCGCGGCATCCCGCACGCCCGACGTAACCTGGCAATCATGAAACAGTGCACGCATGCCGACGCGCTGCCTCACCCCGAACCAGAGCCCACGAGCGAGACGTGCCTGGAGTGTGTCGCCGCGGGCACACATCCGGTACAGCTGCGGCTGTGCCTGGACTGCGGGCACCTCAGTTGCTGCGACTCCTCGCCGCTGCGGCACGCGACAGAGCATTTCAAGGAGACGGGACACCCCGTGATGCGCACGTTCGAGGCCGGTGAGAGCTGGCGCTGGTGCTTCGTCGACCACGTACTGGCGTGACCCGCCGTCCGGACGGTTCGACCGTCTGACGCCTGGGTACGTCAACCCGGCGCGCGCTCTTCCTATTTGGGCCCGCAGACCCCTAGCCACTGTCCGTACTCATGGGCTTACTATGAGTGACAGCAGGGGAGTGGGGTCCCCAGGACAGGAAAGTCGGGAGCGCGGTAGCGTCACCGCTGAACCACCTAGCGCGTTACCCCGGGGGGCGACCCTCGGCCCCGAAAGAGCTCGAATGAGCTTGTACCACCTTGGAGGTGAGGGTGTCCCAGATCGCAGGCGAGCCCGCGACGAAGGACTTCGTGGAAGTCCGGCTGCCCGCCGCGGGTGCCTACCTGTCGGTGCTGCGCACGGCCACGGCCGGCCTCGCGGCCCGTTTGGACTTCACCCTCGACGAGATCGAGGACCTGCGCATCGCGGTGGACGAGGCCTGCGCGATCCTGCTGCAGCAGGCCGTCCCCGGCTCGGTGCTCAGTTGTGTCTTCCGGCTCATCGACGACTCGCTCGAGGTGACGGTCTCCGCTCCGACCACGGACGGTCACGCTCCGTCACGGGACACGTTCGCGTGGACCGTGCTCTCGGCGCTCGCGGGCAAGGTCGACTCCACCGTCGCCGAGGACAAGACCGTTTCGATCAGCCTCTACAAACAGCGCGGCGCGGGACCCGGGCCGGCGTGAGGGACGGGGACGGGCCGGTGCGGGACGAAGAGCGCGGCACACGGGGGCTTCCCGCCGGGCGCGTCGACGGCCTCGACGCGCCACGGCGCGTGGCGGAGGGCGTCGACGCCATCCCCGACCAGGCCCGGCCGCACCCGGACGACGGCACAGCCTCCCGGGCCGGGGATCCCCCCAGCCCGAACGAAGCCGACAACGCGGGGGACGCGCCGGTCGACGAGGACGGACAGGAGAAGCTCCCCGGCCGGGACGACGGGCAACGGGATCCGGAGGGTGCCGCGCGGAGCACGTCCTCGGAAGGGCGGCGGCTGGTGACGGGCGGGACTATGAGCGAGCAAGAACAACACGACAAGACAGCTGCGCAGAGCGTGCAGAGCGTGCAGGCCACGCAGCACGGGCCGAGCGTCCAGCACATCCAGCACGACCCGAAGGACCCGCAGGACCGCAGCGGGGCGCGGGCGATGTTCATCGAGCTGCGCAAGCTGCCGGACGGCAGCGCCGAGTACGCGGAACTGCGCAACCAGCTGGTCCGCATGCACCTCCCGCTCGTCGAGCACCTCGCGCGCCGCTTCCGCAACCGCGGCGAGCCGCTGGACGACCTGACCCAGGTCGCCACCATCGGCCTGATCAAGTCGGTCGACCGGTTCGACCCGGAGCGCGGCGTCGAGTTCTCGACGTACGCGACCCCGACGGTGGTCGGCGAGATCAAGCGGCACTTCCGCGACAAGGGCTGGGCGGTCCGCGTGCCGCGCCGCCTCCAGGAACTGCGCCTCGCGCTCACCACGGCGACCGCGGAGCTCTCCCAGCAGCACGGCCGTTCCCCCACGGTCCACGAACTCGCCGAGAAGCTGGCCATCTCGGAGGAGGAGGTCCTGGAGGGTCTGGAGTCCGCGAACGCGTACTCCACACTGTCCCTGGACGTTCCCGACACGGACGACGAGTCGCCGGCCGTCGCCGACACACTCGGCGCCGAGGACGAGGCTCTGGAGGGGGTCGAGTACCGGGAGTCGCTGAAGCCGCTGCTGGAGGACCTTCCGCCGCGAGAGAAGCGGATCCTTCTCCTTCGCTTCTTCGGCAACATGACGCAGTCGCAGATCGCCCAGGAGGTCGGCATCTCCCAGATGCACGTCTCCCGGCTGCTGGCCCGCACCCTCGCCCAGCTCCGCGAAAAGCTGCTGGTGGAGGAGTAGCCCACCCCGGACGGCGGGGCCGCCGCGCCGGGGCACGGTCCGGGGGCCGCTCGTACGCCGGGGGCCGCTCGTACGCCGGGGGCCGCTCGTACGCCGGCGGTCGCTCGTACGCCGGCGGTCGCTCGTACGCCGGCCGTCGCTCGTACGCAGGGCCAGGTCGTGCACCAGGAGCCGAGGGCTACCCTTCAGGGGTGAGCGCTGAGCAGACCCCCGCCCCCGACGCGTCGACCGCGCGGCCCCGTCCCGGACGGCTGACCGCCGCGGCGGCGCTGGCCGCGCTGGAGGGGCTCGCCCTGGCCGCGGGGGGCGCCTACCTGTTCGTGCAGGGGCTCACCGGATCTCCGGACGACCGGCGGCAGGCCGTCACCGGGGGCGTGACCCTGATCGTGCTCGCGCTGCTGCCCCTGCTGGCCGCGCGCGGGCTGCTGCTGCGCCGCAGATGGAGCCGGGGCCCCGCGGTCATCACCCAGATCCTGGCCCTGCCCGTCGCCTACAACCTGCTCCAGGCCGACAGCGTCGCCATCCCGGCCGGCATCGTCCTGGCCGTCGTCGCGGTCGCCGCACTGGTTCTGCTGGTGAACCCGGCGACGACGGCGGCCCTGGGCATCCGCGGACCCGGCGGTGCGGAGGAGTCCCACCAGCGCTGACAGGCCACGGCCCGCGCACCCTGCCCGGCCGCGCCGCCGCCCCGTCCCGCGCCTCCGCCGCGCGCCGTACCCCGTTCCCGCCGTCTCTCCCCGTGTCGAGGCTCACGCCCTCATCTCTTACCCGATCCCTACCTCGGTCTGGGACGAGTACCGCACGGTAGGTACGCTGCTTCGCATGCGTGCACTTCTCGTGGTCAATCCGGCAGCAACCACCACAAGTGCGCGCACGCGTGACGTCTTGATCCACGCGTTGGCGAGCGAGATGAAGCTCGAAGTGGTCACCACCGAGTACCGCGGGCACGCCCGGGACCTGGGCCGGCAGGCCGCGGAGGGTGAGGACATAGAACTGGTCGTCGCCCTCGGCGGCGACGGCACCGTCAACGAAGTGGTGAACGGCCTGCTGCACAACGGCCCCGAGCTGGACCACCTGCCCCGCCTCGCCGTGGTCCCCGGCGGCTCCACCAATGTCTTCGCCCGCGCCCTCGGCCTGCCCAACGACGCGGTGGAGGCCACCGGCGCCCTGCTGGACGCGCTGAGAGAGAACCGCGAGCGCACGGTCGGCCTCGGTCTCGCCGCGGGCACCCCCGGCACCGAGGACGAATCCGTCCCCTCCCGCTGGTTCACGTTCTGCGCGGGGCTCGGCTTCGACGCCGGAGTGATCGGCCGGGTCGAGCAGCAGCGGGAGCGCGGCAAGCGCTCCACGCACGCCCTGTATTTGCGCCAAGTGGTACGTCAGTTTCTGGACGAACCTCACCGCAGGCACGGAACGATCACCCTGGACCGCCCCGGCGAGGACCCGGTCACCGATCTCGTCCTGTCCATCATCTGCAACACCTCGCCCTGGACGTTTCTCGGCAATCGTCCGGTGTACGCCTCACCTAAGGCTTCGTTCGATACCGGGCTCGACGTACTCGGCCTCAGCCGCATGTCGACGGCCTCGGCCGCCCGGTATGCCACCCAGTTGCTCACTTCGTCCCCCGCGCGCGGTCCGCACGGAAAGCACGCCCTGTCCCTGCACGACCTGACCGACTTCACCTTGCATTCGAAGGCGCCGCTCCCCCTTCAGATGGACGGCGACCACCTGGGGCTGCGTACAAGCGTGACGTTCACAGGCGTACGCCGTGCACTGCGTGTGATTGTGTGAGTGGAAGGCCTCAAAGTCCTTTCACTCGAACGTTTAGACCAGGGTCCACCCCATGGAAGTACGGCTGTGACCTAGTCGACACCGAGGAATCAAAAAAAACTTTCCAGAAGGGGTTGTATCCGCCGCTGAGGTTTGCGAGTCTCTACGTGGCGCTCGGGACGGCCCGCAACATCGGCCCCACAGAGCGCCAGAACCCCTCCCCAAATCAAGGACCACACCAGTCCGTCTGGTAGTCGGCCCTTCACTTGTTGAGGGATTCGTGAAAGCGTTCACATTCACAAGCAACGTGCATGTAATACCAAGGAGAGGTAGCAGCCATGGACTGGCGTCACAACGCCGTTTGCCGCGAGGAAGACCCCGAGCTCTTCTTCCCCATCGGCAACACCGGTCCTGCGCTGCTGCAGATCGAGGAAGCCAAGGCCGTCTGCCGCCGCTGCCCCGTCATGGAGCAGTGCCTGCAGTGGGCGCTCGAGTCCGGCCAGGACTCCGGCGTCTGGGGTGGCCTCAGCGAGGACGAGCGTCGCGCGATGAAGCGCCGCGCCGCCCGCAACCGGGCTCGTCAGGCCACCGCCTGACACCCCACCCCGCAACGAGCCTGAGCTTGGCGGCGCGTACAGCGCGTACGCATCTCCCGCCCCCGAGCCGCAGCGCGCAGTACCCCCGATGCTCCCCCGGAACTCTCGACGATGTTCGAGCAGGGGGTACCCCCATCGCAACGTAAGCAGAGGCCCCGGACCGAAAGGTCCGGGGCCTCTGTCCTGCGCCATCGCCCCGGGCCCCGCGCCCTCGGGGTGCGGCCGCGCCCTACTTGCTCGTCCGCACCGGAATGTCCAGGATGACCTGCGTGCCGCGTTCGGGGGCCGCCACCATGTCGAACGTCCCGCCCAACTCTCCCTCCACCAGGGTCCGTACGATCTGGAGGCCGAGGTTGCCCGAGCGGTGCGGGTCGAAGCCCTCCGGCAGACCGACACCGTCGTCCTGGACGGTGACCAGCAGCCGGGTCTCCTTGGTGGTGCCGCCCCGGACCGCCGAGACCTCGACCGTGCCCCGGTCGCCCTCGCGGAAGCCGTGCTCCAGCGCGTTCTGCAGAATCTCGGTGAGGACCATGGAGAGCGGTGTCGCCACCTCCGCGTCCAGCACCCCGAAGCGGCCGGTGCGCCGGCCGGTGACCTTGCCGGGCGAGATCTCGGCGACCATCGCGAGCACCCGGTCAGCGATCTCGTCGAACTCCACCCGTTCGTCCAGGTTCTGAGACAGCGTCTCATGCACGATCGCGATCGACCCGACCCGCCGCACGGCCTCCTCCAGGGCCTCCCGGCCGCGCTCCGACTCGATGCGCCTGGCTTGCAGCCGCAGCAGTGCCGCCACCGTCTGGAGGTTGTTCTTGACCCGGTGGTGGATCTCCCGGATGGTCGCGTCCTTGGTGATCAACTCCCGCTCCCGGCGCCGCAGTTCGGTGACGTCACGCAGAAGGACGAGGGAACCGACCCGGGTGCCCTTGGGCTTCAGCGGGATCGCCCGCAGCTGGATCACCCCTTCGGCGCTCTCGATCTCGAACTCGCGGGGCGCCCATCCGCTCGCGACCTTGGCCAGCGCCTCGTCCACCGGCCCGCGGGACGGGGCGAGTTCGGCGGTGGTCACGCCGAGGTTGTGGCCCACCAGGTCGGAGGCGAGGCCCAGCCGGTGGTACGCGGACAGCGCGTTCGGTGACGCGTACTGCACGATGCCTTCCGCGTCCAGGCGGATCAGTCCGTCGCCCACGCGCGGCGAGGCGTCCATGTCGACCTGCTGGTCGGGGAACGGGAAGGAGCCGGCCGCGATCATCTGGGCGAGGTCGGAGGCGCTCTGGAGGTACGTCAGCTCCAGCCGGCTCGGGGTGCGCACGGTGAGGAGGTTGGTGTTGCGCGCGATGACACCGAGGACGCGCCCCTCCCGCCGTACCGGAATGGACTCGACCCGCACCGGCACCTCCTCCCGCCATTCGGGGTCGCCCTCGCGCACGATGCGGCCCTCGTCGAGCGCGGCGTCCAGCAGCGGTCGGCGGCCCCGCGGGACCAGATGGCCCACCATGTCGTCCTGGTACGAGGTCGGACCGGTGTTGGGGCGCATCTGCGCCACCGAGACATAGCGGGTGCCGTCCCGGGTGGGGACCCACAGGACGAGGTCGGCGAAGGAGAGGTCGGAGAGCAACTGCCACTCCGAGACCAGCAGATGCAGCCACTCGAGATCGGAGGCACCGAGAGCGGTGTGCTGGCGTACGAGGTCGTTCATGGAGGGCACATGTGCGAGCGTACCCGGGGGGTCGGCCCCGGTCCGAAAACACCCGCGGGCCGCGGCGCCTGGGAGGGACCCTCAACCCTCCCGGCACCGCAGCCCGGAGCAGCAACGGCCGTGGGCTGTGCGGTCCCGGTCGGCCGATGGAGAGGACCCGGAGCAGTCAGGGCAGAGAGCGCCGGTTCCTCGGTCCGTCCTCCTGTGCGGGGAGGACGGAGGCTTGTTCAGTTGATGGGGTGACGCTGTGGGCCGCGGACGCCCTACCCGAACATTGTGGACTAGACCACGTTCTCGCGTCCATGAGCCGACGGATGTTTGTTGTTGTCACTTCATCGAACTTCCCACAACATCCACCATGAAGACTAGCCCGCTTCGGCCCCCGGCGGGGGCCGGTTCCGCTCATGCGCGGGCCGGACGGGTTGTCCGGCCGACCGGGTCCGGGGAGCCGTCGACGTGACTGACGGTGATCACCGGGTCGCGGGGGGGCCGGGCCGCACGCCGGGGCCGTCGCCATCGAGGCGAGCCCCGCGACGGACGTCGCTTCGCGAGGGGACACGCCCTGGGGCCCACCCCTTTTCCCGCCCCCTCTCCTTCCCTGCCCCTCTCCTTCCCTGCCCCTCTCCTTCCCTGCCCCTCCCCTTGCCCGGCCCCCTTCCTTTCCCGCCCCCTTCAGAAACCCGTCCGGATCCCTTCCAGCGCGCGGGTTCTCCCACGACCACGGGCGGACCATCTTTGCTAGATTGGTCTACACCACACGTGTTCCCTTCGGTTCCCGGCGAGCCCCTCCCCAGATCGGCAGGCCCAGCGTGGAAGTTGTCATCGTTCCGGACGCCAAGGCGGGCGGCGAGCTGATCGCCGAGGCCATGGCGCAACTGCTGCGGCGCAAGCCCGACGCCCTGCTCGGCGTGGCCACCGGCTCGACCCCGCTGCCCATCTACGAGGCACTGGCGGCGCGGGTCGGCTCCGGCGGCGTGGACGCCTCCCGGGCACGGATCGCACAGCTCGACGAGTACGTGGGGCTCCCCGCCGAGCACCCCGAGTCCTATCGGTCGGTGCTGCGGCGCGAGGTGCTCGAGCCGCTCGGGCTGGACATGGCCGCGTTCATGGGACCGGACGGCGCGGCGCGGGACGTCCAGGCCGCCTGCGCGGCGTACGACAGGGCGCTGGCCTCGGCCGGCGGGGTCGACCTGCAGATCCTCGGCATCGGGACGGACGGGCACATCGGCTTCAACGAGCCGTGCTCCTCGCTCGTCTCGCGGACCCGCATCAAGACGCTGACCGAACAGACCCGGGTCGACAACGCACGGTTCTTCGGGGGTGACATCGAGCAGGTGCCGCACCACGTCATCACGCAGGGCATCGGCACGATCCTGGAGGCCAGGCACCTGGTGCTGCTCGCCACCGGTGAGGGCAAGGCCGACGCGGTCGCCGCGACCGTGGAGGGTCCGGTCGCCGCGGTGTGCCCGGCCTCGGCACTCCAGCTCCACCCGCACGCCACGGTCGTCGTGGACGAGGCGGCGGCGTCCGAGCTGAAGCTCGCGGACTACTTCCGGCACACCTTCGCGAACAAGCCCGACTGGCAGGGAATCTGAGGACTGTCCCGTAACCCCTGGCACACGAAGGCGCCGGGCACCCTGTCGGACAGGGTGCCCGGCGCCTTCGTGTGCGCGGGTCGGGGCGGCTGCTACTCCCCCGCGATGACCTCCGCCGCCGCCCGGCCGCAGACCCGGGCCGCGCCGTGGGTCGCGATGTGCGGGGCGCCCCGGGGCGGCGCCTGCGGGACGCCCATCTCCACGACGATCGTGTCGGGGCGGGCGGCCAGCAGGATGTCGAGGGCCGTCGCCATCCAGGCGTGCCGGTGTTCGTCACGGACGACGGCGACGATCCGCCGGGGGCCCGCGGCGGCCAGGACCTCGGCGGCCGCGTCGTCCCCCGCGAAACCGCCGGTCTCCGTGCCGGGCACCAGCCGGGCCAGTTCGGCGGCGACACCCCAGGGGGTCTCGTCACCGACCGCGATGTTCGCGACCGGCGTGAGCGCGGCCACGTAGGGAGCGCCGGTGAGCGGGGTGTACGGCGCGGAAGAGGTGACCCGCAGCGCGCGACGGGCGGCGACCAGCCCGATCTCGGCGGCGCCGCCCTCGCCGCTCCCCCCGCTCGCACCGCTGCCGGAACCCGCGCCCGCCGCCTCCCGCGCCGACGCGGCGGTCGTCCACCGGGCCAGCGCCCTGACCCGCGCCGCCGCGTCCGCGAGCCGCTCCTCGGCCAGTTCGCCGGTGCGGACAGCCGAGACGAGGGCGTCGCGCAGCCGTCGTACCGTCTCGTCGTCCGCGAGGCCGCCGCCCACACAGATCGCGTCGGCGCCGGCCCCGATGGCGAGGACGCTGCCCCGCTCGATGCCGTACGTCGCGGCGATGGCCTGCATCTCCATGCCGTCGGTGACGATGAGTCCCTCGTAGCCGAGTTCCTCGCGGAGCAGACCGGTCAGGACGCGGCGCGAGAGCGTTGCCGGGCGGTCCGGGTCCAGGGCCGGGACCAGGATGTGCGCGCTCATCACCGCACGCGTGCCCGCGGCGATCGCGGCCCGGAACGGGGCGAGTTCGCGCGCCTGGAGGACCGGCAGGCCGGCGTCGATGCGCGGCAGGGCGTGGTGCGAGTCGACCGCCGTGTCGCCGTGTCCGGGGAAGTGCTTGGTGCAGGCCGCGACGCCTGCGGACTGCAGGCCGGTGACGTAGGCGGCGGTGTGCCGGGCCACCAGGTCGGTGTCGGCGCCGAAGGACCGTACGCCGATGACCGGGTTGCCTGGGTTGGAGTTCACGTCCGCGGACGGGGCCCAGTTGAGGTTCACCCCGCAGGCCGCCAGGCGCCGGCCGAGCGCGGAGGCCACCTCCCTGGTCAGCTCCACGTCGTCCACCGCGCCCAGCGCGTGGTTGCCGGGATAGGAGGAGCCGGACCGGACCTCCAGACGGGTGACGTCGCCGCCCTCCTCGTCGATGGCCACGAGGACGTCGTCGCGCTCCGCGCGCAACTGGGCCGTCAGGGCGGAGAGCTGTTCGGGCGACGCGATGTTCCGGCCGAAGAGGCCGACCGAGGCCAGGCCTTCACCGAGCCGGCGCAGCAGCCAGTCGGGGGCCGTGGTCCCCGTGAAGCCGGGCTGCAGGACGGTCAGCGCGTCGCGTGTCAGGTCATCCTTGTCCGCGTTGGACGCGGCTGTTCCGCTGGCGAGTGTCGTCATCGGGGGTGTTATCCCTTCACGGCGCCCGCGGTCAGCCCCGCGGCCATCTTGCGCTGGACGATGAGGAAGAGCACGACGATCGGCACGGCCATCATGGTGGCACCGGCCATCATCGGGGCGTACTCGGTGCCGTGCTGGGTGGTGAAGTTGCCGAGCCAGACGGTGGCGGTCTGGTTCTTCTGGCTCATCAGCATCAGCGCGTAGAGGTACTCGTTCCACGCCTGGATGAAGGCGTACACCGAGGTGGCGACCATGCCGGGGGCGAGGAGCGGGAAGACCACCCGCACGAAGGCGCCGGTGCGGGAGCAGCCGTCGACCATGGCCGCCTCCTCCAGCTCCTTCGGGATGTTGACGATGAAGCCGCGCAGCGTCCACACCGTGAAGGGCAGGATGAAGGTCAGATAGGTGATGATCAGGCCGGAGAGCTTGTCGTACTGATCGAGGTCGTTGAGAAGCAGGAAGACCGGGATGATCATGGCGACCAGCGGGATCATCTGGACGGCCAGGATGCCGACGATCACGATCTTGCGGCCGCGGAAGGCGAAGCGGGAGATGGCCAGTGCCGCGAGCATGCCCACCACGACGCCGATCAGGACGACCGCCAGGGACACGATCAGGCTGCGGCCGACCGGGCCCCAGAAGTCCGCGATGTCCAGCGCGCGGCGGAAGTTGTCGAGCGTCACCCCGGTGGGGAACAGGCTCGGATCCGGGTCGATGGCGTCCTTCGCGGGCTTGAACGCCGTGTTCAGCATCCAGTAGACCGGGAAGCCCGCGACGACGAAGACGAGCAGACCGAGGACGTTCCAGCCGAGCTTGGACTTCCGGGGTCCGGAGGGCGTACGCCTCGGGGTGACGACGGCGCTCATTCGACCTCTCCGATCTTGAGCATCTGGCGCATGTAGACGGCGACCACGCCGAGCAGGAGCAGCACGGTCAGCAGGGCGATCGCCGATCCCTGGGCATAGTCGTTGACCACGAAGGCGCGGTCGTAGGAGTAGGTGGTGAGCAGCTGGAACTCGGCCTCGGGGTGGCCGCCGCGCATCACGAAGACCTGTGGGAAGACGCC
This sequence comes from Streptomyces sp. RPA4-2, assembly GCF_012273515.2. Taxonomy (NCBI): domain Bacteria; kingdom Bacillati; phylum Actinomycetota; class Actinomycetes; order Kitasatosporales; family Streptomycetaceae; genus Streptomyces; species Streptomyces sp. RPA4-2. Next base: position 6,016,127 of record NZ_CP050975.2, on the reverse strand, counting down.
CATGTCCCAGATGACGGAGAGCGTCGTCAGCATCACGACGATCGGCTTGAGGATGGGGAGCGTGACGTAGCGGAAGACGCCCCAGGCGCCGGCGCCGTCCAGGCGGGCGGCCTCCTCCAGTTCCTTGGGCACCTGGGTCAGGCCCGCGCCGAGCGTGATGACGACGAAGGGCACCGCGCCCCACACCACCAGCAGCATGATCACGGCCAGGCCCTGCGGTCCGCTGGCGAACCAGTTGTGACCGACCAGGTCGACGCCCGGCAGCTTGCTCAGCAGCGCGTTGAACACGCCGTAGTCCGAGTCGAAGAGCCACTTGAAGACGGTGGTGGCCACGATGATCGGCATGCCCCAGCTGGCCACCAGCACGATGTTGACGAGCGTCTTGACCCAGCCGGAGACGCGCTGGAGCAGCAGCGCGATCAGCATGCCTGCGACCATCGTGAAGACGACGGACCCGCCGGCGAAGACGATCGTGCGCAGGACGACGGCCCAGAACTCGCCGTCGCCGAGCACCTTGGTGAAGTTGTCGAAGCCGACCGACTCGGCCGGCTGGAAGCCCCAGAGCTGGGACTGGCCGAACTTCTGGAAGGACAGGGTGACGAGCCGGACCAGGGGGTAGCCCATGACCAGCGCGAGGATGAGCAGACAGGGGGCGAGCAGCGCCCAGGGGACGGCGGTTCCGCCGGGGGCCCGCCTTCTGCGTGGCGCCCTGGGGGCCGTCGGTGGCGATGCCTGCCGTGCCGGTGGCGCCTTGGTCGGGGTGGTCGTGTCTGCGGCACTCATCGCGCGCTCCTCAGCGGTCCCTCAGGTCGTACGAGAAGCAGGGCCCCGTCCCCGGAAGCACTCCCCGGGGTCCGACGGGGCCCTGCGCTCAGGTCACTTGGTGTTGATGACCTTGTCGATCGCGGCGTCCGCTTCCTTCGCGGCGGCCTCGACCGACTTCTTGCCGGTGCCGATGTTCTGCAGCATCGTCTGAAGGACCTGGGCCTTCTCGACCTGGCCCCAGCCCGGCGCCATCGGCACGAACCAGCTGCTCTCGGCCGCGGTGGCCGGGACGACCGTCGCCGGGTCGTTCTTGAGGGTCGCGAGGTCGGTCTTGTTGTTGGGCAGGTTGCCCTTGCCCATCAGGCCCTTCTGGCCCGTGGAGCCCGTGAGGGCGTTGATCCACTCGCCGGCGAGGGCCTGCGCCTTGGACTTCACCGGGATGGCGAGGTCGGAGCCGCCGAGGAAGACGGGCAGGTTCTTGCCGGACGGGCCGGGCATCACGAAGTTCTCGAGGTTGCCCTTGAGCTTGCCGGTCTTGTCGTTCTTCGGGTCCTCGGAGGTCGCGCCTTCCCAGGCGGCGCCGAAGATCATGGCGGACTTGCCCTGGCCGTAGACGATGTAACGGTCGGACTCGTCCTTGGTCTTGTCGCCGTGCATGTACTTGTCGACGACGTTCTTGAACTCGTTGAGGCCCTTGACCGACTCGGGCGAGGAGAGGTTGGCCTTCCACTGGCCGCCCTCGTCCGTGGCGATGGAGCCGCCGGCGTCGTAGACGAAGGACATCGCGGCGTACCAGTCGCGGGTGGGCTGGTACCAGGCGTTGAACTTGCTCCCCTCCTTCTTCTGGATCTTGTCCAGGTCGGAGGTGAGCTCCTGGTACGTCTTCGGGGTCGCCTTGATGCCGGCCGAAGCCGCCACGTCCTTGCGCCAGTTGCCGACGCGGCCGCCGGCGTAGTACGGCACGCCGTAGGTCTTGTCCTCGTAGGTGACCGATGCCTTCAGGCCGTCGAGCCACCCGGCCGAGTTGTCGAACTTCGTGGCGTCGACGGGGGCGAAGGCTCCCTTGACCATGTAGCCGAGCATCTCGGTGTTGCCCATCTCGACCACGTCGGGGGCCTTGTCGGTGGCGAGGACGGCGTCGAGCTTGGTGTTCTTGTCCGGCCAGCCGTAGTACTCGTGGTTGATCTTGACGCCCGGGTGCTTCGCCTTCACCGCGGCGTCCGCGGCCTTGACCAGCTCGGGCCAGTTGTTCTGGGCGTCCACCGTGAGCCAGACGGTCAGTTCCTTGGCGTCCGCGCCCTTGTCCGATCCCCCGGACTTGTTGTCACTGCCCCCGCACGCCGCGATGGAGACCATCATGCCCGCGATACCGATCGCAGCTGCCAGCTTCCGCTTCACGCCACCCTCCTCAGGGATGCCACAAACCCCCCTGCCCACCGCGGTGACACACGCCGAATCGCTGCCGATTACTGCCCGTGGGGCTGGGACCTGGACCAATGGTGTAGACCAGTACGGGGAGCTTGGCCTAGACCTAGAGGGGTGTCAAGGGTGTGTAAGCCCGGCCGACCGTCCGTTATGGGACCTACATATGCAAGGACCTTTAAGTAGGTAAGCGGCATAAACGGCAGGGCTGTTCAGGAACCCCGCGCGCACGATGGACTAGACCAACAGGTACGCCGACGGTATATAGAGGGGATCACGGAGCGTGCGGGAGACACTCGCACGCGAAGCCGTGCCACGATGTGACCCGTGACCGGCGGGATGCCGGTCGCTTCGGCACCCGGAGCCGGGAAGGCAGAGCATGAGCACCGACGTCAGCAGTGCGGAGAACGAGGGTGGGGCCCCCATCCGTACCGCGCGCGTGCCCAAGTACTACCGCCTCAAGAAGCACCTGCTCGACATGACGGACACTCTGCCGCCCGGCACACCGGTGCCGCCCGAACGCACCCTCGCCGCCGAGTTCGACACCTCGCGCACGACCGTGCGCCAGGCCCTCCAGGAACTCGTCGTCGAGGGCCGGCTCGAACGCATCCAGGGCAAGGGCACCTTCGTCGCCAAGCCCAAGGTCTCCCAGGCGCTCCAGCTCACCTCGTACACCGAGGACATGCGCGCCCAGGGCCTGGAACCCACCTCCCAGCTCCTGGACATCGGCTACATCACCGCCGACGAGACCCTCGCGGAACTGCTCGACATCTCGGCCGGCGGCCGGGTGCTGCGCATCGAGCGGCTGCGCCTGGCCAGCGGCGAGCCGATGGCCATCGAGACGACCCATCTGTCCGCGAAGCGCTTCCCCGCCCTGCGCCGGTCGCTCGTCAAGTACACCTCGCTCTACACCGCGCTCGCCGAGGTGTACGACGTCCACCTCGCGGAGGCCGAGGAGACCATCGAGACCTCGCTGGCCACCCCGCGCGAGGCCGGACTGCTCGGCACGGACGTCGGTCTGCCCATGCTGATGCTGTCCCGGCACTCGATCGACCGGCAGGGCGAACCGGTGGAGTGGGTGCGCTCGGTGTACCGGGGCGACCGCTACAAGTTCGTGGCCAGGCTCAAGCGCCCGCAGGACTGAAACACCGGTGTCCCCGAGGTCCGGGGTGACCGGCGGTCCCCCGCGGGCCCCCCGGTACCACTTCGCGTTCACGTTCGAGGCACGGTCCCGGCCGGGGCGCGGCGGGACCGGTGCGCGACGCGGCCGGCCCCGCTCCGGGCGGTCGGGGCAACGCGCTGCCCGGTAAGGGAGTTCACCGGCCGGCCCGCCCGCGCTCCCGCACACCAACCCTCCACATCCACCGCCGGGGAGGGGGTTCCATAAAGCGGAACGGTCGCCTAGATTTCCTGCGCATTGCACAGGTGACCAGCGAGGGGACGGAGCCACCCATGTCAGACGTGCCGGAAGCGAAACCACCGGTGGTGACACCGGTCCGGGTGGTGACACCGCTCCGCGTGGTGATCGCCCTCTGCCTGATCGCCCCGTCCGTGGCCATGCTGTGGGTCGGTTCGTACGCGAAGGTCGACCCGGCCTTCATCGGCATCCCTTTCTTCTACTGGTACCAGATGCTGTGGGTGCTTCTCTCGACCGCGCTCACCGTGACCGCGTACCAGCTGTGGCAGCGTGACCAGCGCGCCCGCGCCACCACGAAGGGCGGTACCGACGCATGAACGACGGCGTGAACGGCGTGGCACTCGCCGTCTTCATCATCTTCTTCGTGGCCGTCACGGTCATGGGCTTCCTGGCCGCGCGCTGGCGCAAGGCCGACAACGAGCAGAGCCTCGACGAATGGGGCCTGGGCGGGCGGTCGTTCGGCACCTGGGTCACCTGGTTCCTGCTCGGCGGCGACCTCTACACGGCGTACACCTTCGTCGCCGTACCGGCCGCGATCTACGCGGCGGGCGCGGCCGGCTTCTTCGCCGTGCCGTACACGATCCTGGTCTACCCGCTGGTCTTCACGTTCCTGCCCCGCCTGTGGTCCGTCTCGCACAAGCACGGCTATGTGACGACGTCGGACTTCGTGCGCGGCCGCTTCGGCTCCAAGGGCCTGTCCCTCGCCGTCGCCGTCACCGGCATCCTCGCGACCATGCCGTACATCGCGCTCCAACTGGTGGGCATCCAGGCCGTGCTGGACGTCATGGGCGTCGGCGGCGGCGAGAACACGAACTGGTTCGTCAAGGACCTCCCGCTCCTCATCGCCTTCGGCGTACTGGCCGCGTACACCTACTCCTCGGGCCTGCGCGCCCCCGCCCTGATCGCGTTCGTGAAGGACACCCTGATCTACATCGTGATCGCGGTGGCCATCATCTACATCCCGATCAAGCTGGGCGGCTTCGACGAGATCTTCCACTCGGCGAGCGAGAAGTACGCCGCGGCCGGCGCGGGCGGGATCGTACCGGCCCAGGCAGGGCAGTGGACCTACGCCACCCTGGCACTCGGCTCCGCGCTCGCCCTGTTCATGTACCCGCACTCGATCACCGCGACGCTGTCCAGCCGCAGCCGTGAGGTGATCCGGCGCAACACCACGATCCTGCCGCTCTACTCCCTGATGCTGGGCCTGCTCGCCCTGCTCGGCTTCATGGCGATCGCGGCCGGGGTGAAGGTCACCAACGGCCAGCTCGCCATCCCGCAGCTCTTCGAGGACATGTTCCCGGACTGGTTCGCGGGTGTGGCCTTCGCCGCGATCGGCATCGGAGCCCTCGTCCCCGCGGCCATCATGTCCATCGCGGCCGCGAACCTCTTCACCCGCAACATCTACAGGGACTTCATCAATCCGGACGCGACCCCGCAGCAGGAGACGAAGGTCTCCAAGCTGGTCTCGCTCCTGGTGAAGGTGGGCGCGCTGGTCTTCGTCCTGACGATGGACAAGACGGTCGCCATCAACTTCCAGCTCCTGGGCGGCATCTGGATCCTGCAGACCTTCCCGGCCCTGGTCGGCGGTCTGTTCACGCGCTGGTTCCACCGCTGGGCGCTGCTCGGCGGCTGGGCGGTCGGCATGCTCTACGGCACGCTCGCCGCCTACGGGGTCGCCTCACCGACGCAAGCGCACTTCGGCGGCAGCTCGAAGGAGATCCCGGGGATCGGGGAGATCGGCTACATCGGTCTGACGGCGTTCGTCATGAACGTGGTGGTCTCCGTCGTCCTCACCTTCGCCCTGCGGGCGTTCAAGGCGCCCGACGGCGTGGACGAGACGTCACCGGCGGACTACACGGCGGACGCGGGCGACCCGGGAGTCCAGGTCGAACTGCCCCCGGCCACCGCGGAGGCGGGCCACTAGGCGCCTTGCGAAAGTCCCGCCCGCTCCCACGGGCGGGCACCGCCGGGCGCGGTCCGGGACAGCGGTACCAGGGAGCGGGCCGCCGGAGAGAGATCCGGCGGCCCGCCGCCGTGCGTCCGGGGCACACTCCCGGCATGGACATCGTCATCAGGCCCGCGCGGCCGGAGGAGTACCCCTGCGTCGGCGAGATCACCGTGCGGGCCTATCTCGGGGACGGGCTGCTCGACTTCGGGGAGGGCGACCCGTATCTCGGAGAGCTGCGGGACGTCGCGAAGCGGGCCGCCGCGGCCGAGGTGCTCGTCGCGGTCGAGGGGGAACAGGTCCTCGGCGGCGTGACCTTCGTCCCCCGGGGCGGCCCCATGGCCGACATCGCACGGCCCGGCGAGGCCGAGATCCGGATGCTCGCCGTCGCGCGCGAGGCCCGCGGCCGGGGTGCGGGCGCGGCCCTCGTGGGCGCCTGCGTCGACCGCGCACGGGCCACCGGGGGCTGTGCGCGCGTGGTGCTGTCCACCCAGCGCACCATGCGCACCGCCCACCGCCTCTACGAACGCCTCGGCTTCACCCGCGCCCCGGAGCGCGACTGGAACCCGGTTCCGCACCTCGACGACGTCTTCCTCCTCACCTACGAGTTGACCCTCAGGCACACTCCGTAGCGCCCTCCGAAGCCGACACGGCACAACATGTGGGGGTGCTTCCTCAGCCCGGCACTAGATGTATGCTCATGCTCGCTGTCGTCGCAGGGGAATCCGGTGCGAATCCGGAACTGTCCCGCAACGGTGTACTTGTGCGCATTCGCGCACGGGCTTCAGTCCGAGGACCTGCCGACAGCGTGCCCCGGCCAGCCGGCCCGGGCGCCGACGACGTCCGGGCCTCGTGGAATGGGCCGGTGGACGCACGCGTACCCGTAACCGAGTCGCGTGTCCCGCTGCCCTCCGCCAGGCCCCGTGCCGAGCGAGGGAGAGCCCCAAGTGACCATCGCGCCAGCCGACCCGGTTTCAGTTTCCGCCCAGCAGGCCCCGGTGGAAGCGGAGTCCGCGCAGCGGGCCCCGGTGGAGACGGACGGTCCCGGTACCACGCTGCTGCGTACCCTGACCGACTTCACCGCCGACCTCCCCGGCGCCGACCCCGGCCGGGTCGCCGCCGCCGCGCTGCGCGGCCGGTCCACGCACGCGGACGACGCGGAACTGCGCGAGCTGGCCACCGAGGCGGCCGCCGGCCTCATCTCCGAGGACCCCGTGTACTCGCGGCTGGCCGCCAGGCTGCTGACGGTCGGCATCGCCGAGGAGGCCGCCTCGCAGGGCGTCACGACGTTCTCCGAGTCCATCACCACGGGCCGGCGCGAGGGTCTGATCGCCGACCGCACGGCGGACTTCGTCGACCTTCACGCGGCCCGCCTGGACGCGCTGATCGACACCGCGGGCGACGACCGCTTCGGCTACTTCGGCCTGCGCACCCTGCACAGCCGCTACCTGCTCCGGCACCCGATCACCCGCAAGGTCGTCGAGACCCCCCAGCACTTCATGCTCCGGGTGGCGTCCGGCCTGGCGGAGGACGACACGGCCCGGTCCGTCGACGAAGTGGCCGCGCTCTACGGCCTGATGAGCCGGCTGGACTACCTCCCCTCCTCCCCCACGCTCTTCAACTCCGGTACGCGGCACCCCCAGATGTCGTCCTGCTACCTCCTCGACTCCCCGCTGGACGAGCTGGACTCCATCTACGACCGCTACCACCAGGTCGCGCGCCTGTCGAAGCACGCGGGCGGTATCGGGCTGTCCTACTCCCGCATCCGCTCCCGCGGTTCACTGATCCGCGGCACGAACGGGCACTCCAACGGCATCGTCCCGTTCCTGAAGACCCTCGACGCCTCGGTCGCCGCGGTGAACCAGGGCGGCCGGCGCAAGGGCGCCGCCGCGGTCTACCTGGAGACCTGGCACTCCGACATCGAGGAGTTCCTGGAGCTGCGTGACAACACCGGCGAGGACGCCCGCCGTACGCACAACCTGAACCTCGCGCACTGGATCCCGGACGAGTTCATGCGCCGGGTCGACGCCGACGCGCAGTGGTCCCTCTTCTCCCCCTCCGACGTGCCCGGACTGGTCGACCTGTGGGGCGCCGAGTTCGACGCGGCGTACCGTGCGGCGGAGGCGAAGGGCCTGGCGAAGAAGACCATCCCGGCCCGCGACCTCTACGGCCGCATGATGCGCACCCTGGCGCAGACCGGCAACGGCTGGATGACCTTCAAGGACGCCGCCAACCGCACGGCCAACCAGACGGCGGAGCCGGGCCACACCGTGCACTCCTCGAACCTGTGCACCGAGATCCTGGAGGTCACGGACGACGGGGAGACGGCCGTCTGCAACCTCGGCTCGGTCAACCTCGGCGCGTTCGTCGACACGACGACCGGCGATCTCGACTGGGAGCGTCTGGACGAGACGGTCCGCACCGCCGTCACCTTCCTCGACCGCGTCGTCGACATCAACTTCTACCCGACCGAGCAGGCGGGCCGGTCGAACGCCAAGTGGCGCCCCGTCGGCCTCGGCGCGATGGGCCTCCAGGACGTCTTCTTCAAGCTGCGTCTGCCCTTCGACTCGCCCGCCGCCCGCGCGCTCTCCACCCGTATCGCCGAGCGCATCATGCTCGCCGCCTACGAGGCCTCCGCCGACCTCGCCGAGCGCAACGGCCCGCTGCCGGCCTGGGAGAAGACCCGTACCGCCCGCGGTGTGCTGCACCCCGACCACTTCGACGTCGAGCTGAACTGGCCGGAGCGCTGGGCGGCGCTGCGGGAGCGCATCGCCGCGGTCGGCATGCGCAACTCGCTGCTGCTCGCCATCGCGCCCACCGCGACGATCGCGTCCATCGCGGGCGTGTACGAGTGCATCGAGCCGCAGGTCTCGAACCTCTTCAAGCGCGAGACGCTGTCCGGTGAGTTCCTCCAGGTCAACTCCTACCTTGTGGCCGAGCTGAAGAAGCTCGGGGTGTGGGACGCGCAGACCCGGGAGGCGCTGCGCGAGGCGAACGGCTCGGTGCAGGGCTTCACCTGGGTGCCGCAGGACGTCCGCGACCTGTACCGCACGGCGTGGGAGATCCCGCAGCGCGGCCTCATCGACATGGCCGCGGCCCGTACCCCGTTCCTGGACCAGGCCCAGTCGCTGAACCTCTTCCTGGAGACGCCGACCATCGGCAAGCTCTCCTCGATGTACGCGTACGCCTGGAAGTCGGGCCTGAAGACGACGTACTACCTGCGCTCGCGCCCGGCGACCCGCATCGCCCGTGCCGCCCAGGCGCAGGCCCAGCCCGAGAAGACCATCCCCCTCCAGCAGGTCGCCGACCCCGACGCCGTCGCCTGCTCCCTGGAGAACCCCGAGTCCTGCGAGGCCTGTCAGTAATGAGCTCCACCGAGAAGAACCTGCTCGACCCGGGCTTCGAACTCACCCTGCGTCCCATGCGCTACCCGGACTTCTACGAGCGCTACCGGGACGCCATCAAGAACACCTGGACCGTCGAGGAGGTCGACCTCCACTCGGACGTCGCCGACCTGGCGAAGCTGTCGCAGGGCGAGCAGCACATGATCGGCCGGCTGGTCGCGTTCTTCGCGACGGGCGACTCGATCGTGGCGAACAACCTCGTCCTGACGCTGTACAAGCACATCAACTCCCCCGAGGCGCGCCTGTATCTCTCGCGCCAGCTGTTCGAGGAGGCCGTGCACGTCCAGTTCTATCTGACCCTGCTGGACACCTATCTGCCCGACCCGCAGGACAGGACGGCGGCCTTCGCGGCCGTCGAGAACATCCCCTCCATCCGGGAGAAGGCCGAGTTCTGCTTCAAGTGGATGGACTCGGTGGAGAAGCTGGACCGCCTGGAGACCAAGGCCGACCGGCGCCGCTTCCTGCTGAACCTCATCTGCTTCGCCGCGTGCATCGAGGGTCTCTTCTTCTACGGAGCCTTCGCCTACGTCTACTGGTTCCGCAGCCGGGGTCTGCTGCACGGTCTGGCGACGGGCACCAACTGGGTGTTCCGCGACGAGACGATGCACATGTCCTTCGCCTTCGAGGTGGTCGACACCGTCCGCAAGGAGGAGCCCGAGCTCTTCGACGACCAGCTTCAGCAGCAGGTCACCGACATGCTGCGGGAAGCCGTGGAGGCCGAGCTGCAGTTCGGGCGCGACCTGTGCGGTGAAGGCCTGCCGGGCATGAACACCGAGTCGATGCGCCAGTACCTGGAGTGCGTCGCCGACCAGCGTCTCCAGCGTCTCGGCTTCGCCCCGGTCTACGGCTCCGAGAACCCCTTCTCGTTCATGGAGCTTCAGGGCGTCCAGGAACTGACCAACTTCTTCGAGCGCCGTCCCTCGGCGTACCAGGTCGCCGTGGAGGGCTCGGTCGGCTTCGACGAGGAGTTCTGACCGTCCCGGAACGGGTCTGCGGGTGACGAGGCCGGGTCGCGCACGCGGCCCGGCTTCGTCACGTCCACCCCCAGCCACGCCAATCCCCGTTCCAATCCCCGCCTATGGAGCGGCAAAGTTCTTCGGGCGTGACTGTTCGTGTGCCGTCCGTCCCGGTTACGTTCTGGCCGTCCCGCCGTGCCACGCATCGTGGCATCCCAGGACGTCAATGTGTCATGCCCACGACAAAGCTCCGCGTTCACCACGCTACGCGCGTCACGGGCCCGCACCTCAGTGCAGCGCCGAGAACCCCACTTCCGGCTGTGGAACCGCGTACGGCCCCACCCGGGCCCGCGCGGCACCGGCCTCAAACCGATGGAGGCAGCACTCCCATGAGTGAGACACGCTCCAGCAGGCCCGCCCGGCGGTTGCGAAGACTCCTGACCGCCGCCGCCCCCGCCCTCGCCCTCACCGTCGCCGGTCTCATGGCGGCCCCGGCCGCCGGCGCCCAGACCGCGCCCGCCACCGGACACACCTCTCGCGTGACCCAGAACGCGAAGGCCCTGACCGCCCCGGCCGCCCAGGCCGTCCACGCGACGGGCAGGGCCGGCCAGAAGGTGCCGACCACCCGTCTGTGCGGCGCCCCGACGCCCGGTCACGCGGCCTGCTTCGCCCAGCGCCGCACCGACATCAAGCAGAAGCTCGCCGCGGCGGTCTCCTCGGATGCCGCCGCCGCGGTGTCCGGCCTCAGCCCGGCCAACCTGCACAGCGCCTACAACCTGCCCTCGACCGGCGGTTCGGGCCTGACGGTCGCCGTGGTCGACGCCTACAACGACCCCAACGCCGAGTCGGACCTCGCCACCTACCGCTCGCAGTTCGGCCTGTCGGCCTGCACCAAGGCCAACGGCTGCTTCAAGCAGGTCAGCCAGACCGGCTCGACCACCTCGCTGCCGACGAACGACAGCGGCTGGGCGGGCGAGGAAGCGCTCGACATCGACATGGTCAGCGCGGTCTGCCCGAACTGCAACATCGTTCTCGTGGAAGCCACTTCACCCACCGACGCCAACCTCGGCACCGCCGAGAACGAGGCCGTCACGCTGGGCGCGAAGTTCGTCTCCAACAGCTGGGGCGGCGCCGAGTCGTCCTCCCAGACCGGCGAGGACACCTCGTACTTCAAGCACCCGGGCGTCGCCATCACCGTCTCCTCCGGTGACGAGGCCTACGGCGCCGAGTACCCGGCCACCTCCCAGTACGTGACCGCCGTCGGCGGCACCGCGCTGTCCACGTCCTCCGGTACCCGCGGCTGGACCGAGTCCGTGTGGAAGACCAGCAGCACCGAGGGCACCGGCTCCGGCTGCTCCGCCTACGACCCCAAGCCGTCCTGGCAGACCGACACCGGCTGCGCCAAGCGCATGGAGTCCGACGTCTCCGCGGTCGCCGACCCCGCCACCGGCGTGGCCGTCTACGACACCTACGGCGGCTCCGGCTGGGCGGTCTACGGCGGTACGAGCGCCTCGGCGCCGATCATCGCGGGCGTGTACGCGCTGGCCGGCACCCCGGGCAGCGGCGACTACCCGGCGAAGTACCCCTACTCCCACACCTCGAACCTGTACGACGTGACCAGCGGCAACAACGGCTCGTGCTCCCCGTCCTACTTCTGCACCGCGGGCACCGGCTACGACGGACCGACCGGCTGGGGCACCCCCAACGGCACGGCGGCCTTCACCTCGGGCACCGGTACGGGCAACACCGTGACCGTCACCAACCCGGGCAACCGGTCCACCGCGACGGGCAGTTCGGTGAGTCTGCAGATCGCGGCCAGTGACAGCGCGGGCGCGGCCCTCACGTACAGCGCGACCGGGCTGCCGACGGGACTGTCCATCAACGCCTCGACCGGACTGATCTCCGGCACGGCGAGCACCGCGGGCACCTACGCGGTCACCGTCACGGCGAAGGACGGCACGGGCGCCTCAGGTTCGGCCTCGTTCACCTGGACCGTGAGCACCTCCGGCGGCGGCACCTGCACCTCGGCGCAGCTGCTCGGCAACCCGGGCTTCGAGTCCGGCAGCACCTCGTGGACCGCGTCGAGCGGCGTCATCACGACCGACACCGGTGAGGCGGCGCACGGCGGCTCCTACAAGGCCTGGCTCGACGGCTACGGCTCCACCCACACCGACACCGTCTCCCAGTCGGTGACGATCCCCGCCGGCTGCAAGGCCAGCTTCACCTTCTACCTGCACATCGACACCGCGGAGACCACCACCACCAGCGCCTACGACAAGCTGACGGTCACCGCCGGATCGACCACCCTGGCCACCTACTCCAACCTCAACAAGGCCACCGGGTACGCCCAGAAGACCTTCGACCTGTCCTCGTTCGCCGGCTCCACCGTCACCCTGAAGTTCAGCGGCGTGGAGGACTCCTCGCTCCAGACCAGCTTCGTCCTCGACGACACCGCCGTCACGACCAGCTGAGCAGCGCGGGACCCCGGCCGCCGTCGCGGCCGGGGTCCCGCCCGTCCGGTGGGGATCCTGATACGCGGGTGACACGTCCAAGCGGCAAGGAGGTCACCCCCATGCGCCCTATGAACCCCCATCCGGTCCACGCCCTCGCCGCCCTCGCCGCCCTGACGCTGCTGCTCGCGGGCTGCGGCACACAGGGCGGCGGCGACGCGGGAGGCGGCGCCACCGTGTCGCCGTCCCCCACGAAGCACCCCCAGGACTGTGGCACGCCGCCCGCGGAGCTCGACGCCGCGGACGCCGGCCGTACGTACTGCCTCGCCACGGGCGGGGAACTCCGCCTCTCCCTGGACGGCACCGCCGCCCGGCCCTGGACGCCCGTCAAGGCCGACGGCAACGGTCTGGAGGCCACCAACAGCGGGATCGTCCTCCAGGCGGGCGACGCCTCGGCCGCCTTCCGGGCGGTCTCGGCGGGGACCGTACGCCTCACCTCGTCCCGCCCGCTGTGCGCCACCGAGCCGCACCGGATGTCGTGCAAGGGCCTCCAGGAGTGGACGGTCACCGTGCGAGTGACGAAGCCCTGATCTGACGGTCCACGCGTCGCTCGTGCACGAGCCCGATGAGTGACGGCAGCGCCACCACACCGAGGACGGCGAGGACGAGAAGCATTCCGACGAGGTTGTCCATGAATGTGTTCATGGACAGTACTGTCGCGCCGATCACTCCTTACCGTCAGTGGCAGCACTGCCGTGCACCCTCGAATTCCTGCCAACTCCGAGGCACACTGGACGGCATGCTGAAGAACGTGGCCGCCGTGCTGCTCGACGGAGTGCATCCCTTCGAACTCGGCGTGGTCTGCGAGGTGTTCGGGATCGACCGCAGCGACGACGGGCTGCCCGTGTACGACTTCGCGGTCGCCTCCGCCGAGGGCCCGACGCTGAACACGCACGCGGGGTTCTCGCTCCACACGGAGCACGGTCTGGAGCGGCTGGAGACGGCCGACCTGATCGCCCTGCCGGCCGGGAACGCCTACGCCTCCCGCTCCTACCCGCCCGAACTGCTCGCCGCGCTGCGCCGCGCGGTCGACCGCGGCGCCCGGGTGCTCAGCGTCTGCTCCGGCGTCTTCGTACTCGGCGCGGCCGGACTGCTGGACGGGCGGCGCTGCGCCGTGCACTGGCACCACGCGGACGAACTCGCCCGGCAGTACCCCCGCACGACCGTCGAGCCGGACGTGCTGTACGTGGACGCGGACCCGGTGATCACCTCGGCCGGGACCGCCGCGGGCATCGACGCCTGCCTCCACATCGTGCGCAAGGAACAGGGCCCGGAGGTCGCCAACGCCATCGCCCGGCGCATGGTGGTGCCCCCGCACCGGGACGGCGGCCAGGCCCAGTACATCGAACGCCCGCTGCCCCGCTCCACCTGTGACACGGTCGGCGAGGTGCTGGTGTGGATGGAGCGCCACCTCGACGAGGACGTGACCGTCGAACAGCTCGCGGCCCGCGCCCATATGTCCCCGCGCACCTTCGCGCGCCGCTTCCAGCAGGAGACCGGCACCACGCCGTACCGCTGGATCCTGCGCCAGCGGGTGCTGCTGGCCCAGGAGTTGCTGGAAGCGACGGACGAGACGATGGACGCGATCGCGGGCCGCACCGGGTTCGGCACCGCGGCCGCGCTGCGCCACCAGTTCGTACGGAGCCTGGGGACGACCCCGCAGGCGTACCGGCGCACGTTCAGGGGCCCGCGGGCCGCCTGACCACGCACCGGTACGGACGCGGGCCGTCACGCACGGTCAGCGCGGCACGGCCCTCAGCAGCAGCCGGTGCGGCCGCAGCGTGATGCCGACGCGGGTCGCGTCGTCCGACTCCGACACCTTCTCCAGGCGCCAACGGGACGCCACCGTCGCCGTGATCAGGCTGAGCTGCGCCATCGAGAAGTGGTCGCTGGGGCACTTCCGGTTGCCCACGCTGAAGGGGCTCATGGCGTACTTCGGCACGTCCTTCGCGCGTTCCGGAAGCCAGCGGTCGGGGTCGAAATCCAGATGCCCGTCGTACGACCGCGGATCACGCTGGATCGCGTACGGGCTGTAGACGATGTCGGCACCGGCCGGAATCCGATAGCCGCCGAGCTCCGTTTCGGTCACCGCGCGCCGCGTCAGAATCCATACCGCGGGGCGCAGCCGCATCGCTTCTACGACGACATTGTTCGTGTGCGACAGCTTCCGGACGTCGTCGAATGCGACGGGCCGGTCCCCGGCGACGGATTCGACCTCCTCGGCCACCCGGGCGGCGTGTTCCGGGTGTTCCACGAGGACTTGCAGCAGCCACATGATCGTGGACGCGACGGTTTCGCTGCCGGGGGTGAGTATCGCCACGACTTGGTCGTGGATCTCCTGTTCCCCTATCGGCTCACCGTTCTCGTTCTTCGCTTCCAGCAAGGCCGTCAGCAAATCGTCCGGCTTTTGACCAGATGCGCGGCGTTCGGCGATGATCTCGTCGACCAGGACATGCAAATCGGCCAATGCGCGGTCGAATTTGCGGTTGGCCGGAAGCGGTAGCCGATAGAGCGGGCCCGCCGGGATCACCATGCGCCGGTACATACCGCGGAAGACGGTGGCGAGCGCGACGCTGAGCCGCTCGGCGCGCTCGTCCATGTACTCCCCCCGCAGCAGGCAGCGGGCCGCGATGCGCACGGCGACGCGGAACGACTCCGAGGTGCAGTCGACGGCCTGCCCCGACCCCATGCGCTCCGCGAGGGCCCGTGCCTCCTCCTCCATGACCGGCCCGTACTCGGGGATGATGTCGAGCCGGAACGCGGGCTGTATGGTGCGCCGCTGACGGCGGTGCCGGGGCCCGTTGGCGGTCGCGACGCCCTCCTTGCCGAGCAGGCCTTCCAGGGACTCCCAGAGCGGTCCGTCGATCTTGAAGTCGGGGCTCAGCGCCATCGCTCCGGTGAGGGCGGGCGAGGTGAGCGCGTACACCGTCTTGGGGCCCAGCCTGAGCCGGACGACCTCGCCGTGCTCACGCAGCCGGGAGAAGAGGCCCAGCGGGTCGCGGACCAGTTGCCAGCCGTGGCCGAGGACGGGGACACCGCCTCCGGCGAGGGGCGGGGCGGGCAGCTCCGGCGCCTCGGGGTGCGCGGGCCTTACGGACTCGACGGTCATGACTCACCTGCCGCTTCGTTGTTGACGTACGGGGGTGTGGAGCGGTCGTCCCAGCTGTCGACGGTGTACCGGCCGGACTCGTGGTGGAACCAGTACACGGAGCTGAACCAGTTCCGCATATTGCCGAGGCAGGACTTCACCGCGTCGCTCAGTTCCTTTCCGCGCACGGAGCCGTCCGCGAGCGAGTCGGCGAACTCGTCGAGTTCCTCTTCCGCCTCGAGGAATTCGGTGACGCATTCCTCGACTCGCTGCCGCATGTCCGTGACGGCGCCCTCGAGAGTCAGCCCCTCGTGATGAATGAGACTGATTCCGAGATTGTGCACCTCGTCGCCCGCTATTTCCTTCGGGAGCGAACAGAGATCGTTGTACCAGGCGGCGAATTCCTGACTCAGCAGGGCCGCCCGCCGATATACGGAACTGTTCCGCACGGCGGCGGGCAGTTCATAGCCCGCGCTCGTCTCCAGGAGATCGGTCCAGATCCAGTGGGCGAAGGTGAGCCGCCGGAGCTGGAGATATTCCTCGACCGTGGGAACGGTTCCGGAGGTACGGTTCCTGAATTCCCGGTCGTATGCCTCGATCACCGCGTGGAAGTGCCGTGCGAAGCGCGCGTTCCACTTCTCGCCCAGGAACGAGTACAGCCGCACCACGCTGTCCGCGAACCCCGCGACCAGGGGATCCGGGTGATACAGGTGTTCCCGGGGGGAGTCGAGCGCCTCATGGAGCTGGAACCTGAGCCTCCGCCAGGCCGCCGGCCTGCCGTGGACGACGTCCCGGTCGTGCCGGTCGTCCCAGACGAAGAACCACGCGCTGTAGTCCGCTATCGCCTGCATGACCTCGTCGGGCGCGCCAATGTAGTAGCCCGCCATCAAGTCCGTATAGCAAAGGCCGTCGGCATATTCCTGGACCTTGTCGGCAGGCATGAGCCGTTTTTCCCGGAGCCACGAACGTGTGTTCTCCTGGAGCCTGGGCCAATACGGATGCAGGTGACGGGGAAACTCGGCCTCGATCACCGGGAGTGAGAGCGCCGGTGGAACCGCGACCGCGGTCGGTGTCGATGAAGTGCCGTGTGAGAAAGCATGCACGAACAAACCCCTCTCAGCCGCCAGTTGCGCTACGCCCCTCTCGTCGTGCCGGGCGTGCGCCGTTGCGTATCCCCGCACTTCCCATTCAGCACCACAACTGACTGTTCTGGGAATGGATTTGCTCCACTCACTACCGGAGAGTGCCGAGAATCCCCCCTTGTGTGACTGGATATGGATCATTAGAGGAGCGCAGGGGATCGAACGTGCGACGCACATACGAACGGCGCCTGGTCAGGGAGCTCCCCGACCAGGCGCCGTTCGCGTGGAACCCACGGAAGATCGCGGGCCCCGTCTGTCGTTTTCTGTCTCAGCCGTTCACGGCCGCGGCTCAGTCGTTCGCGACGATCGGGTAACGCGGCTCGTTCTCGGACATCTGCCGCAGCGCGTCCTTGCGTTCACGCTTGGAGAGCCGGTCGATGTAGAGGTAGCCGTAGAGGTGGTCGGTCTCGTGCTGGAGGCAGCGCGCGAAGTAGCCGGTGCCCCGCACCTTGACCGGGTTGCCCTTCTCGTCCTGCCCGGTGACCTCGGCGTAGTCCGGGCGGGCCAGCGGCGCGTAGGCGGTCGGCACGGACAGGCAGCCCTCGTTGCTCTCGTCCAACTGACGCCGGTCGGCGGGCAGGTCGACGAGGACGGGGTTGCAGACGACCCCGACGTGCCGCGTGCCCTCGTCGTCCTGGCAGTCGTACACGAAGACCTTCAGGTCGACGCCGATCTGGTTGGCGGCCAGGCCCACGCCCTCGGCGGTGCGCTGGCTGGCGAACATGTCGGCGACCAGCCGGCCGAGCTCGTCGTCGAACTCCGTGACGTCCTCGCACTCCTTGTGGAGCACCGGGTTGCCGACGACCGTGATCGGCCGCGAGGTGCCGGGCTCGCGGTAGGCCGCCTCACGCTCCTCGCAGTCCTCGGTGTCGATGACGAAACCCTCGTCGTCCACGGGGAGCACGCCCGCGTGCTGCTGTTCGGTGTCCTGCTGCGCCATGACCGACGTACGCCTTCCTGGAATCCATGAGAGTGCTGCGGCGTACAGCCTACGGGGCCGCGCGCACCCCTCGGCAGGCGTCCGCGCCCGGCGGAACCCGGCTAGCAGACCTCTTCGAGGTCCCGCCAGTCCCGGGAGTCGGGGCTGTCGGCGACCCAGCCGTCGAGCAGTCCGCGCACCAGCGAGGCCGGTGCCGCGAGCCCGCACTCCCGCTCGGGCACCCACAGCTGCCCGTCGGTGCGGTGGCCGAGCGGGCCCGGGTGACCGGGCTCACTGTGGTCGTGCGGGTCGAGATGCTCGCCGTCGCCCTCGTCGGACGGCATCCGGGACTCGGAGCACATCCGGCACAGCAGCCGTACGGAGGACGACCAGTCCTCGGCGGCGAAGCCGGCGTCGGCCGCGAGCTGCTCCAGGGCGTCCCGGTCCTCCTCGGTGGCCGCCTCCAGCAGGACGACCCAGGTGGGCACCGGGGACGGAGCCCACAGCTCGATCTCGTCGAAGACGGGGTAGGCGTGCCCGACGACGGTGGTCCGCTCGCCGTGCGGCACTCCGTCGTGCAGGACGACCTCGCCCCAGCGCCGCCCGGAGGACGGAAGCGGAATGGACAGGACCTCGATCCGGGCCGGATCGAGCCTGCGGCCCCACACGACCTCGGCCTCGCCCTCCGGCGACAGCCGTACCGCCGCGCTGCCGAGGTCCATGCCGGCCGGCTCGCCGGAGACGGCGGCTCCGCCGGGCACCCGCAGCCCGTACGCCTGCCAGGCGCGGCGGGCCAGCGGCCAGTCCTGCAGGGCGGTGGCGGCGATGCCGACGTTCCACCAGTCGGGGGCGCCCGCCTCCCGGTCCAGGAGCGCGACGGCCCGCAGACCGGCCGCCCTGGCCTGCTCCCAGTCGTGCCGGAACTTGTGCAGCAGAGCCAGGTTGAACCAGGACTCGGACAGCCACGGCTCCAGGTCCGCGGCGCGTGTCAGCAGCGCTCCCGCGTCCTCGTACCGGCCGTCACCGATCAGCGTGAACGCACGGTCGGTGGCCTGCCGCCATGAGGCGGAGGGCCGGTGTCGTCCCTTGCCGAAGATCCTCACGATTCCCGCCTGCCAGTTCCTTGCGATTCCCGCCTGCCGGTCGCTCGAAGAGTCCCTTGAAGACAGTGCGGCCACGGGCTGGCCCGTGCCCCCGAACACCCTCTTCCTCGCATCCAACCACGTACCGTCGGACGCCCGCTCATTACCCATGGGTTACCCAGCCTGGGGCAGGGTAAGGCTGCCCCGCAACAGGACCCTGGCCAGCGACTCCACGACTTCGGGCTGATGGTCGCGGGCCGTGGCCAGCCGCAGCTTCTCCAGGGCGGTCAGGGGCCCTCCCGGCCCTGCTTCCCTGGCCAGCTCCTCGTAAGCGTTCACCGTGCGGACGATCCGCGCGCTCACCGGCTGCTCCCGGTAGGGGTCGGCCTGCCGCTCCACCACCACCGCGACCTCGGCGTCCACCCCGGTCTGGCGTACGACCGCGCCGCCGAGGAGGGCGATACGGCGCTGTTCCTCGGCGGAGAGCGCGGAGGTCGCGCCGGCCGGGACCGGGTCGACGAGGCTGAGCTGTCCGATGTCGTGCATCAGGGCCGCGTACTCCAGAACGGTCAGATCGGGCTCGG
The DNA here is from genome assembly GCF_012273515.2 of Streptomyces sp. RPA4-2. NCBI lineage: Bacteria > Bacillati > Actinomycetota > Actinomycetes > Kitasatosporales > Streptomycetaceae > Streptomyces > Streptomyces sp. RPA4-2. The sequence continues at coordinate 5,996,893 of NZ_CP050975.2, read as the reverse complement.
AGAGTCCCAGCTCACGCCCGACGGCACGGCTGAGCGCGGCCACTCTGCGGGCGTGCCCCGCCGGGGTGTAGCCGGCGATCTCGGTCGCCCGCGCGAGAGAGGCGATGGTCTGCCGGTAGGTGACCCGCACGGCCGCGTACCGCCGGAAGGACAGCTGGGTCAGGAGTAGCGGAAGCGAGAACACGGGCAGCGCCCACAGCCCCACCACCGCCACCGCGAGCGACATCACGGCCCCGGTCGCGCAGACCGCGGACCCGATGCCGAGGGTGGCCCGCAACTCGTCCCGCAGCAGCGGACCGAAGGGCCAGCGGGTCCGGGAGCGCGCCATCGCGGCCGCGAGCACCGCGTCGCACAGCGCGGTCAGCACCAGCAGCGCGACCAGCAGCAGGGCGTACGAGGGGCCGGCCCAGCCCATCAACCTCCCCCGGTTGTAGAGGGGTTGGAAGCAGATCGCCGCGAAGCCGACGGTCAGGACGCGCCGGGTGAGGTGGTCGAGGGTCGGGCCGCCGCCGCGGGCGACGTGCGGGACGCAGCCCAGCAGCGCGGCGGCGCTCACGACGGCCACGACCTGGAGCGCGCCGTGCCGGCTGGGGTGCCCCGCCTGCTCGCCCAGCAGCGCGTAGGCCAGCGCGCCCGCGGCTCCGAGGGGAGCGGACTCCCGGTCCTCGGTGCCGCTCCAGCGGGTGAGTTCCCCCACGGCGACGAGGACGCCGAAGGCGAGGGCCGTCCCGCGTTCGTCGATACCGCTCCAGAGCGTGACGGCGAGGGCGACGACGCCGAGCAGGGCGGCACCGGTGCGCGCGAGGGTGCCGAAGGTGTCGGAGCGCGGGCCGGTGCGGGTGTGGCCGGCCGGGAACCGGGCGGACCCCGCGTGCTCCTCGTGCCGGCGCGAACCGGAGGCGCTCCGCTCCGCCGGGTTCATGGGCTTCTCCGGCCCGCGCTGTCGGCGGGACGGGTGTCCGTCGGACGGGGGACGGACGACGCAGTCCGGTCGTCGCCCGCGGTCACCGCGGGGTGCCAGCCGTGCCGGTCCAGGGCCCGCACCAGGGCGCGCACCATCCCGGGGTCGAACTGCGCCCCGGCGCAGCGCTCCAGTTCCGCCAGCGCGGCGGGCACCGGGCGGGCCCTGCGGTAGGACCGGGTCGACGTCATCGCGTCGAAGGCGTCGGCCACGGCCACCACCCGGGCGAACTCCGGGATCTGCCCTCCGACCAGCCCGTACGGGTAGCCGCTCCCGTCGAGCCGCTCGTGGTGGTGCAGGATCGCCGAACGGGCCTCCCCGAGGAAGCCGATCCCGCGCACCATCTCGTGGCCGTACTCGGGATGCAGTTCGATGATCCGCCGTTCGTCCGGCGTGAGCGGACCGTCCTTGCGCAGCAGCCGGGTGGGTACGCCGAGTTTGCCGACGTCGTGCAGGATCCCCGCGAATCGCAGCACCTCGACCCGCTCGTCGTCCATGCCGAGTTCGCGCGCGATCATCATGGAGGCCTGTCCGACCCGCTCGCTGTGTCCGCGGGTGTACCCGTCCTTGATGTCGACGGCCTGCACGAGAGCCCGGATGGTGGCCTGGTGGGCGGCCCGCTCCCGGTGGTACTGGGCGAACACCCAGCACGAGACGTACATCGGCAGCAGCACGAGCAGCGCGGCGACCGGCCCGTACGGGCTGCGCCACAGGACCGCCATCATCAGCCCGGCGAGTCCGTGCGCGGCGACGGAGGCGAGGGAGCGGGAGAAGAGGCCGCGCCAGGCGCCGCGCACCGGTACCCGTTCGGCCAGGGCCAGGATCCCGCCGTCGAGGACGGTCAGTACCAGACAGAAGGTGAGCACCGCGGCCCCGGCGGGGACGAGCGCGTACGGGAAGCGGGGCGCGACGACCGCGTCCCGGCCGTCCAGCGCCCAGTGCACCCGGGAGGCCGCCCAGACGGCGACGGCGAGCTGGGCGGCGCGCCAGGTCCGGCGGAGTCCGCGCGGGCGCTGCTCCACCCGGGAGAGCAGCGCCCCCGGCAGTGCGACGAGCGCGGCGGCGGGCGGCGGCAGCAGAAAGGCGGCGGCGAGCAGCACGGGGAGGAAGGTGCCCAGGCCTTGCGGCGCGTGGCGCCCGGCGGCACGGGTGGCGGCGCTTCCGGGGCCGTGCGGCAGGGTGATCCGCTCGCATCCCGCGTAGAGCGCGGCGAGCAGCGCGACGGCCCACCAGGGGGTGCGAACGCCCGGCAGGGGAGCGAGGCAGACGAGGGCGGCGAGGACGACACAGGCCACGTACACCCGGGCCCCTGCCGGAATCGTCCGCATCTCGTCGTCCCTCCCCCGCTCAGGTTCCGGAGCCTAGGGGCGCGGCGCGGGGGCGGGGGCGGCAACGGCCGAATCCGCGGGCTCGAAGCCCGCGGATTCGCACGTTCGGGTGATAACCGGACGATCCCCCCAAGGTGTCCCCTGCTTCCAAGGTGTCCCCTGTTTCCCGGGGCGAGGACACCCGGCGGGGTCAGGACCCTGGAGGTTCAGGACGCCCGGAGGTTCAGGACTCCTGCGGTGTCGCGCTGACGTCGTGCTCCGGCACCGTCTGTCCCGAGCGGATCAGGTCGATACGGCCCATGACCTTCGCCCGCAGGTCGGTCGGTACGTCGTCCTGCCCGCAGCACCGCTTGACCAGCTTCTTCACGGCCTGCTCCAGGCCGTACTTCTCGAGACACGGAGAGCACTCCTCGAAGTGCACCTCGAACTTGGTGCAGTCCGCGTCCGGCATCTCATGGTCGAGGAACTCGTAAAGATGATCGAGTACCTCACTGCAATCTGTCTCGTGCGGCTCTCCGCAGCTCATGAGCCCGAGCCTTTCGCTTCGTTCGACTCTCCGGCGCCGGCCGGGACCAGGCCACGGTCACGGGCGTAGTCCTCGAGCATGCCGCGCAGTTGACGACGGCCCCGGTGCAGCCGGGACATCACCGTGCCGATGGGTGTCCCCATGATGTCCGCGATCTCCTTGTACGCAAAGCCCTCGACGTCCGCGAGATACACGGCGATGCGGAATTCCTCGGGAATCGCCTGCAGCGCTTCCTTGACGTCCGAGTCGGGCAGGTGGTCCAGCGCCTGCGACTCGGCCGAGCGCAGACCGGTCGACATGTGCGACTCGGCACGCGCGAGCTGCCAGTCCTCGATCTCCTCGGCCGCGCTGCGCTGGGGTTCGCGCTGCTTCTTGCGGTACGAGTTGATGAAGGTGTTGGTGAGGATGCGGTAGAGCCAAGCCTTCAGGTTGGTGCCTTCACGGAACTGGTGGAAGGACGCGTACGCCTTCGCGTACGTCTCCTGCACCAGGTCCTCGGCGTCGGCCGGGTTCCGCGTCATGCGCAGGGCGGCCGAGTACATCTGGTCGAGGAATTCGAGTGCGTCCCGCTCGAAGCGCGCGGTGCGCTCGGCGGTCGATTCCGCACCCGTGCCCTGGCCCTCGGGCTGCTCCGCCTGGCCGTGTTCGGTCCCTGCGTCGGTCCCAGTGACCGGACCCACCTCCTCCAGCGATGTGGTGGAACCGAAACCGGTCCCACTCGAATCGGAGGATAGACGAACATCCACACCCGCCGCCGCCCGAACGGGAGCGGCCTTCGACGCGTGCAGCACCGTCCAGTCCAGCTCAGCGCTGCTGCGACTCGGGCAGATGGTCGAACCCATGCGGCGGACTTCCTCTCGTTCGAACGGTTCAGCACGGTGTGCTTCCTGCTCGCGACAACAGCCGACCGCCGCGCGGCATTCCCAGCGATTCCGTGCGTGACACGTGAGTGACGCGCCCCACCCCCACGGCGGTGACGGGCCCCTGCTACGGCAGCGACGCGCTCCATCGCACGACACCGTCGGTGACGATCCTCACGGCCTCGTCCTGGTCGAGCGGCGCCCGCCGGGGGACCGCGAAGCCATGATCGCCGTACGGCACCTCGACCAGCTCGTACGAGCCCTCCGGGAACTCCTCCGGTCTCCCGAAGGGGTCGTTGCCGCCCTGCACGACGAGGGTGGGCACCCCGGAGCCGAGGAGTTCCCCGGCGCGGGACTTCTCGGGCCGGCCCGGCGGGTGCAACGGGAAGCTGAGCGCGAGGACGGCGGCGGCGCCGAGCTCCGTCGCCGTGCGGCAGGCGACGCGGGCCCCGGCGCTGCGGCCGCCCGCGATCACGGGAAGCCCGGACTTCGCGACCGCGGGCCACAGGCCCCGCCATCCCGCGTCCAGCGTCTTCGGCGCGGGCGCCAGTTTCTTCCCGGCCACCCGCCAGGGCTGCTCCACGAGGGCGACGCTCACCCCGTGGGCGGGCAGCACCCGCGCCAGCGCCCGCAGGTCCCGGGCCTCGATGCCGCCGCCCGCTCCGTGGCTCACGGCGAGCACGAGCCGGGCCCGCTCCGCGCGGTGCCAGGTGAGGCGGGCGGTACCGGCATCCGTCTCGATGATCTGTGTCACATCGCCCGTCAGGCCGGAGTCGTCAGAGTCTGTGGAGTTCGTGGAGTCCGTGGAGTCCGTCACGTCAGAAGAGTGTGCCCTCTTCGGGCCCCTCCAGCTCCTTCAGCAGCTCCGGACCGTTGTTGCGGACGCTGCTGACGGCGGTGGAGACGGGGTAGGCACGCATCAGCCCGATGGGCGGCGGGGTGAGCAGCGTGCGCAGTTCGTCGACATCGGTGCGGGCCGGGTCGAGCCAGACGTCCCAGCGGTCCGGGGTGAGCATCAGGGGCATCCGGGGGTGGATGTCGGCCAGGGTCCGCGGGCCCTCGGCCGGGGCCGCCGCGAGCGGCGCCGTCTCGGCCTCGGTGGTGATGACGGAGCAGGTCGCCCACCAGGCCAGCGGGTGCTCGTCGGGGAGCGTCCGGTCCCGCCAGAACTCGTACAGGCCGGCCATCGCGAAGACCGAGCCGTCGGCGGGGAGTACGAAGTACGGCTGTTTGCGCGGCCGCTTCTTCCTGCCCTCGACCTCCAGATCGCGTTCGGCGGCTCCGGTGACCCACTCGTAGTAGCCGTCGGCGGGCACGATGCAGCGCCGGGTGGCGAAGGCGCGGCGGTACGAGGGCTTCTCGTGGACGGTCTCCGCCCGCGCGTTGATCATCCGGGCGCCGCCCTCGGGTGTCTTGGCCCAGGACGGGACGAGTCCCCATTTCAGCCGGCGCAGCTGGCGAACCGGCCTCGGGCTCTCCGCGTCCTTGAGAGGGCGGTCCAGGACGGCGTAGACCTCCTTCGTCGGGGCCACGTTGTAGTCGGGCGCCAGGGCCTCCTCCGAGTCCCACTTCTCGATCTCAAAGACTCCTGCGAGATCCTCGGGCCCACGACTGGCTGCATACCGTCCGCACATACGTGCAACACTGCCAGATTCCGCGACACCTGAGGGAGCTCCCGCAGACAATGGACAGCACCGCATCCACCTCGCTGGCCTCGCTCTGGGACCAGGTCGCCGGCACCCAGCCGGACCCCGATCTGTGGGTGGTGATAGCCACCCTGGTCGCGGCCCTCGCCGTGATCGTCCCGCAGGGCGTCTGGCGCGTCTCCCGCAACACCATCACCATCGCGCACGAGGGCGGTCACGGGCTGGTCGCCCTGCTCACCGGGCGCAGCCTCAGCGGGATCAGGCTGCACTCCGACACCAGCGGTCTCACCGTCAGCCGCGGCAGGCCCACCGGCCTCGGCATGATCCTCACCGCCGCCGCGGGCTACACCGCCCCTCCGCTGCTCGGCCTCGGCGGCGCCGCGCTGCTCGGCGCGGGCCGCATCACGCTGCTGCTGTGGCTGGCCACGGCTCTGCTGGTGGCGATGCTGGTGATGATCCGCAACGCGTACGGCGTGCTCACCGTGGTCCTCACCGGCGGCCTGTTCCTGCTGGTGTCCTGGCTCGCCGGACCCCAGGTGCAGGCGGCGTTCGCGTACGCCGTGGTGTGGTTCCTGCTGCTCGGCGGTGTCAGGCCGGGCTTCGAGCTCCAGGCCAAGCGCCGTCGCGGCGGCGCCCGCGACTCGGACGCCGACCAGCTCGCCCGCCTCACCCACGTACCGGCCGGCGTCTGGCTCTTCCTCTTCCACGCGGTGTCCCTGTGCTCCCTGCTGGCCGGCGCCCACTGGCTCCTACCACTCTGACCCAACGCGGACAGTCCCCGACGGGAACGCGGAGAACTACTCGCCCGCCCCCAGGCAACGGGCACACCGGAAACCACACGCCCGACCCCACGCGCCCCGGAAGGGGCGCGGGGAACAACGCGCTCACCCACGCACACACGCCCCGAACGAGACGCGGGGAACAACGCGCCCAACCCCACGCACACCCGCCCCGGAAGGGGCGCGGGGAACTGCGCGCCCAGCCCCCACCCACCCGCACCCGACAGCTTTCCCGCGCCCACCCCTTCCCCCTCACCCACGCCACCACTCCCCTGACCTCCCCTCACCCCCTCCCTCACCCAGCGGAGCGTTTTCGTTCAGGTTCCGCCACTTTTGATCAAGATCTCCGCCCACCCCCAGCCACTAAAGTGGGGCCCATGACCGCGAACCCCGCCCACACCGCCCTCTGGCCCGCCCCGCACGCGAGCGGAGCCGTCGACGCGACGGTCCACGTGCCCGGGTCGAAGTCGGTCACCAACCGCGCTCTCGTCCTCGCCGCACTCGCCTCGGAGCCGGGCTGGCTGCGCCGCCCGCTGCGCTCCCGCGACACACTGCTGATGGCGGGCGCGCTGCGCGCGATGGGCGTCGGTGTCGAGGAGACGGTGGCGTCCAGTTCCACGGTCGCGGCGGGCCCGGACGCCTCCGGCGAGGCCTGGCGGATCATCCCTTCGGGCCTGCGCGGCCCGGCCACGGTGGACGTCGGCAACGCCGGCACCGTGATGCGCTTCCTGCCGCCGGTGGCCGCGCTCGCCGACGGCCCCATCCGCTTCGACGGCGACGCGCGGTCCTACGAGCGTCCGCTGAACGGTGTGATCGACGCGCTGCGCCTGCTCGGCGCCCGCATCGACGACGAGGGCCGCGGCGCGCTGCCGCTGACGGTGCACGGCGGGGGCGCCCTGGACGGCGGCCCGGTGGAGATCGACGCGTCCTCCTCGTCGCAGTTCGTCTCGGCCCTGCTGCTCTCAGGACCCCGTTTCAACCAAGGTGTCGAGGTCCGTCACATCGGCTCGACGCTCCCCTCCATGCCGCACATCCGGATGACGGTCGACATGCTGCGCGCGGTCGGCGCCCAGGTGGACACCCCGGAGTCGGGCGGCGAGCCCAACGTCTGGCGCGTCACCCCGGGCGCGCTGCTCGGCCGGGACCTGATCATCGAGCCGGATCTGTCGAACGCGCAGCCGTTCCTCGCGGCGGCCCTGGTGACGGGCGGCACCGTCGTCGTACCCGACTGGCCTGCGCGCACCACCCAGCCCGGTGACCGGCTGCGGGAGATCTTCACCGAAATGGGTGGCTCCTGCGAACTGACCGACAGGGGACTGGAGTTCACTGGTTCGGGTGCGATCCACGGGATCGATGTGGACCTGGGCGAGGTCGGCGAGCTGACCCCGGGCATCGCGGCCGTCGCCGCACTCGCGGACTCCCCCTCCACCCTGCGCGGCGTGTCCCACCTGCGGCTGCACGAGACGGACCGGCTGGCCGCGCTCACCAAGGAGATCAACGAACTCGGCGGTGACGTCACCGAGACCGCCGACGGGCTGCACATCCGCCCGCGCAGGCTGCACGGCGGCGTCTTCCACACGTACGACGACCACCGGATGGCCACCGCCGGCGCGATCATCGGGCTGGCCGTGGAGGGCGTGCAGATCGAGAACGTGGCGACCACGGCGAAGACGCTGCCGGACTTCCCCGACCTGTGGGCCGCAATGCTCGGGAACCCCGGAACGCTCGGGAACTGACGGGCGGATCTGGATCATGCGCCGTTACGGCAAGAACACCGACGAGGACGACATCCGCCAGCGGCCGAACCGCAAGGGCAACCGGCCGCGTACACACATCCGCCCCAAGCACGAGGACGCGGCGGAGGGCATGGTCCTCACCGTCGACCGGGGGCGCCTGACCTGCCTCGTCGAGGACCGTACGGTCATGGCGATGAAGGCCCGCGAACTGGGCCGCAAGGCCGCGATCGTCGGCGACCGCGTCGCCCTCGTCGGGGACCTGTCCGGCGCGAAGGACACCCTCGCCCGCATCGTCCGGATCGAGCCGCGGACCTCGGTGCTGCGCCGGACCGCCGACGACGACGATCCGTACGAGCGCGTGGTGGTCGCCAACGCCGACCAACTCGCCATCGTCACGGCCCTCGCCGACCCCGAGCCGCGCCCGCGGCTGATCGACCGCTGCCTGGTCGCGGCGTACGACGCCGGCCTGGAGCCGCTGCTGGTGCTGACCAAGTCCGACCTCGCTCCGCCCGACGAACTCCTCGAGATGTATGGGTCGTTGGGCGTGCCCTACGTCGTGACCAGCCGCGAGGAGTTGGAGAGCGGCACGGCGGTGGAGCGGGTGCGCAAGCAACTCGACGGCAAGATCACGGCGTTCGTCGGGCACTCCGGCGTCGGCAAGACGACCCTCGTCAACGCGCTGGTCTCGCTGGAACGGCGGCGCAGCACCGGCCATGTCAACGCGGTGACGGGGCGTGGACGCCACACCACGACCTCGGCGCGCGCGATTCCGCTGCCGGGCAGCGAGGGCTGGGTCATCGACACCCCCGGCGTCCGCTCCTTCGGCCTGCACCACGTGGACCCGTCCCGGGTCATCCACGCCTTCCCCGACCTCGAACCCGGCACCGAGGGCTGTCCGCGCGCGTGCAGTCACGACGAACCGGACTGCGCCCTTGACCAGTGGGTGGCCGACGGTCACGCGGACCCGGCCCGGCTCTACTCGCTGCGCCGGCTGCTGGCGACGCGCGAACGCACGGAAGGCGACTGATCCCGGTACGCCCATGAGTGTCCCCCCGTACGGGACGATCGAGGTTCCCTTCGTGACCTCCGCGTTGTTTGCGTCCGCGGCAGCCCGGTAAATGCATAATCGCACCCAGCGCCCTCGGGGACCGCTGGCCTGATCCGAGCCAGACGGAGCAGTCGACGTGCGGACGCGGGAGGACAAGACATGGCGTGGCTGCTGGTCGTTGTGGCAGGAGTGCTCGAAACCGGTTTCGCCGTCTGTCTGAAGCTCTCGCACGGCTTCACCAGACTCTGGCCGACCGTCGCCTTCTGCGTCTTCGCCCTGGGCAGCTTCGGCCTGCTGACCCTCTCCCTCAAGAAGCTCGACGTCGGCCCGGCGTACGCGGTGTGGACGGGCATCGGCGCGGCGGGCACGGCGATCTACGGAATGATCTTCCTCGGCGACCTGGTGTCGACCCTGAAGATCGTCTCGATCAGCTTCGTCATCTTCGGCGTCATCGGCCTCCAACTCTCGGGATCGGCCCACTGAACCGGCCGGCGGCGACACCGGGCACGCGTCACCCTTCACCGGCCACCGGCCACCCGTGATGGCGTGTCACCGCCATTGCCGGGGCAACGCGCCGCGCACCAGATCCGTCATCCCGCCCTCCCCCGGCGGAGCCGCCACGCACGACAGCGCCAACCGCGTCACCAGCTCGCAGGGCCCGGCCAGTTCGACGGCGTCGGCCCGGGTCGCGCCGGGACCGGCGAGCGCGGCGACGGCCCGGTCCCTCACGAGGGCCACGAAGTCGGCCGGCGACGGCAGCGGCCCGTCCGCCCGCCGCTGCGCGGGCACCGCGGACGAGGACGGCACCGCCGAGAGCGTCGGCGAGGGCAGCCGCTCGCTCCAGCAGCCGGTGAGCATGGCCCGTACCAGCGCGTTGCCGCGTGCCGCCGTCATGGTCCACTCGGCGGTCGCGACCAGCCGTTCGCGCGCGTCCGCGTGTGCGGCGAGCGCGCGTTCGACGCCGGCGAGATAGCCGTCGGCCTCCCGCCGCACGAGCGCTCGTGCGAGCCCTTCCTTGCTGCCGAACTCGTTGTAGAGCGTCTGACGGGACACTCCGGCCACGGCCGCGACGTCGACCATCCGCACCGTGGACCACGGCCGACGGGCGAGCGCCGTGTGAGCGGCGTCCAGAAGCGATTCCCGCGCTGCAGGCATCATTCGCCTCCCTGGGGCGAGCGGGCGGCACTGCAGCTCAGATTTGACGCGTGCACGGGCACTGTCAAGGGTTCGCGGCGGCGCCGAGGGGCGTACGCGAGCCGTCGCGCGCCGCGATGATCACCCGACCGTACGGCCGCGTCGGTCACCCCGTCCCCGACAGCCGCCCGCCCGCGATCACCCGGCACGGCGACTGTCCGCACGACGGTCACCCGGCAGCGCGGCGACCGCCGCCCGGCCCGTTCTTCCCCGGGTCTGTTCTCCTGGTTTGTTCCCCGGGTTTGTTCCCCGGGCCGTATGGCTGTGGCCCGAGGGACCCATATACGGTGCAGTCATGCCCGACTACCGCGATGACCTGCGCCTGGCCCATGTCCTGGCGGACGCCGCCGACGCCGCGACGATGGACCGGTTCAAGGCGCTCGACCTGAAGGTCGAGACCAAGCCGGACATGACGCCGGTGAGCGAGGCGGACAAGGCCGCCGAGGAGCTCATCCGCGGTCATCTCCAGCGGGCACGGCCGCGCGACGCGGTCCTCGGCGAGGAGTACGGCATCGAGGGCACGGGCCCGCGCCGCTGGGTGATCGACCCGATCGACGGCACCAAGAACTACGTCCGGGGCGTCCCCGTCTGGGCCACGCTGATCTCCCTGATGGAAGCGGTCGAGGGCGGTTACCAGCCGGTCGTCGGCGTCGTCTCCGCGCCGGCGCTCGGCCGCCGCTGGTGGGCGGCGAAGGGCCACGGCGCGTTCACCGGCCGCAGCCTCTCCTCGGCTTCGCGCCTGCACGTCTCCCAGGTCTCGCGGATGGCCGACGCCTCCTTCGCGTACTCCTCGCTGTCCGGCTGGGAGGACCAGGGCCGCCTGGACGGATTCCTGGACCTGACGAAGGCCGTCTGGCGCACCCGCGGATACGGCGACTTCTGGCCGTACATGATGGTCGCGGAGGGCTCGGTGGACATCTGCGCCGAGCCGGAGCTGTCCCTCTGGGACATGGCGGCGAACGCGATCGTGGTGACCGAGGCGGGCGGCACCTTCACCGGCCTCGACGGCCGTCCGGGCCCGCACGGCGGCAACGCGGCCGCTTCGAACGGCATCCTCCACGACGAGATGCTGGGGTATCTGAATCAGCGCTACTGAGTTCGGGGTAGCCGGGGTACCGGAACCGGCGCTACAGGGGGCCGGGGTACCCGAACCGGCGCTGCTGAAGGGGATTCCTGGGCACCCCGGGGTGACCTGAGGCTTCTGAGTAACCCCTGGGCGCCCCCGATCTCACGGCACGCGCCCCCTTGTTGACCGTCCCTTTAACTGCGACTCTGAGAGTCCCCCCACTTGTGAACTTGTGAATCCGCTCGCAAGCTCGACGGATTCGTAGGAGGTGGCTCCTTCCATGCTCGTCCGCGACGCCATGAGCACGGTGGTCCTCACCATCGGCCCGGCACACACCCTCCGCCAGGCGGCCCGTCTGATGTCCGCTCGCCGCGTCGGCGCGGCCGTCGTCCTCGACGAGGACGCCGGCGGCGTCGGCATCCTCACCGAGCGTGACATCCTCAACTCGCTCGCCCTCGGCCAGGACCCCGACGCCGAGACCGCCGACACCCACACCACCACCGAGGTCGTCTTCGCCGCCCCGGTCTGGACCCTGGAGGAGGCCGCGGCGGCGATGTCGCACGGCGGCTTCCGCCATCTGATCGTGCTCGACGGCAGCGGCCCCGTCGGCATCGTCTCGGTGCGCGACATCATCCGCTGCTGGGCACCGGTCCGGCAGCGCGTGCCGGCCTGAGCGGATCCCGCACCCACACCGACGGGCCGGACCCCCTCGGCGCGAGGAGGTCCGGCCCGCCGTCGACGACAAGCGATCCAGTGCTGGTGATCAGCCGCGCAGGGCCTGGACCGCGGCCTCCAGCCGCTTGCCGAAGTCTCCGTCGGCCTGACGGAAGTTGGCGATCGCACGCTCGGCGATCTCGTCACGGGACACCTTGGAAATGAAGCCCGCCAGGTTCTCGATCAGACGGCCCCGCTCGTCCTCGGACATCAGCCGGTAGAGGTCACCGGCCTGTACGAAGTCGGTGTCCTCGGAGTGGACCGGGGCCTCATGGCTGCCGGTGCCCGCGGTGAAGCCCGCGGTCGGCTGCCACAGCGGGCGGTCCGTCTGGAACGGGCCGCCGAAGCTGTTCGGCTCGTAGTTCTTGGCACCCCCGTGCCGGCCGTCGTACAGGGAGCCGTCACGGGAGTGGGTACGCGCCTCGGTGGCGCGCGGACGGTTCACCGGCAGGTGGTCGGCGTTGACGCCGACGCGGTAGCGGTGCGCGTCACCGTAGGCGAAGAGGCGCCCCTGGAGCATCTTGTCCGGCGAGGGACCGATGCCCGGCACGAAGTGCGCGGGCGAGAAGATCGACTGCTCCACCTCGGCGAAGACGTTCTCCGGGTTGCGGTTGAGTTCCAGCCTGCCGATCTCGATCGGCGGGTAGTCCTCGTGCGGCCACACCTTGGTGAGGTCGAACGGGTTGAAGCGGTAGTCCGCCGCCTCGTCCGCCGGCATGACCTGGATCTGCACGGTCCAGGACGGGAAGTCGCCGCGCTCGATGGCCTCGCGCAGGTCGCGCTGGTGGGAGTCGGGGTCGACGCCGGAGAGACGGACGGCCTCCTCGGTGGTCAAGTTCTTGATGCCCTGGTCGGTCTTGAAGTGGTACTTGACCCAGAAGACCTCGCCGGCCTCGTTGTTCCACTGGTACGTGTGCGAGCCGTACCCGTTGAGGTGGCGGTAGGAGGCCGGGATGCCGCGGTCACCGAAGAGCCAGGTCACCTGGTGGGTGGACTCGGGGGACAGCCCCCAGAAGTCCCACACGTTGTCGGCCTCCTGCGAACCGGTGTACGGGTCGCGCTTCTGCGTGTGGATGAAGTCGGGGAACTTGATGGCGTCCTTGATGAAGAACACCGGGGTGTTGTTGCCGACGAGGTCGTAGTTGCCCTCTTCGGTGTAGAACTTCAGCGCGAAGCCGCGGGGGTCACGGACCGCGTCCGCGGAGCCGAGGTTTCCGGCCACCGTCGAGAAGCGCAGAAACGTCTCGGTCTGCTTGCCGACCTCGGAGAGGAACTTCGCGCGTGTCCACCGCGACACGTCACGGGTGAGCGTGAAGGTGCCGTACGCGGCGGCGCCACGGGCGTGCACGACACGCTCCGGGATGCGCTCGCGGTTGAAGTGGGCGAGCTTCTCCAGCAGCAGCTGGTCCTGGACGAGCACAGGGCCACCGACGCCCGCGGTCTCGCTGTTCTGGTTGTCGGCCACCGGCGCGCCGGCCTCCGTCGTAAGCGGTCCCTGCGTCACGTGCGCCTCCTGCGTCATTCCTGCCCGGACCTGTTCCCCGGCCACTAACGAGCCCGATCCTACAATGGACAATGTCTAAGTCAAACAGCCTTCCAAAATCACACTCGTTCCCGATCTGGTACGCCTGCTGTTAGGGTTATTCGCATGAGTGACCTGTTGGAACGCCTGCGCGGACGCGGCTGGCGCATGACCGCACAGCGGCGTGTCGTGGCCGAGGTGCTCGACGGCGATCACGTCCACCTGACGGCCGACGAGGTGCACGCGCGCGCCGTCGCCAAGCTGCCGGAGATCTCCCGGGCGACCGTCTACAACACGCTGGGTGAGCTGGTCTCGCTCGGCGAGGTGCTGGAAGTCGCCACGAACAAGCGCGCGAAGCGCTACGACCCGAACGCGCACCGTCCGCACCACCATCTGGTCTGCGCCCGGTGCGGTGCGATCCGCGACGTCCACCCGGGCGGCAACCCGCTGGCGGACCTTCCGGACTCGGAGCGCTTCGGCTTCGCGGTCTCGAACGTCGAGGTGACGTACCGCGGCGTGTGCCCGAACTGCGCGGCGGCCTGACGACCGCACACCACGCTCACCGAAGCCTCGGCCCTCAAGGGGAAGCCGGGGCTTTTCAGTGTCGTGCGCCCCCGGAAAACACCTAGGGCCCGGATCCGAAGATCCGGGCCCTGGGCCTTGAGTAGCGGGGACAGGATTTGAACCTGCGACCTCTGGGTTATGAGCCCAGCGAGCTACCGAGCTGCTCCACCCCGCGTCGTTGAACTGAACGTTACGTCACCTGGGTGGACCAGCGCAAATCCCTTTCTCCGGCGTCTCCAGCGGGGCCGGCACCATCAGCCCGTCCGGCGTTCGAGGACGAGGCCCTCCAGGCCGATACGGGGGTCTGGGCGCGGAGCCCCCGGACACAGACGTGCCTGACGGGTGGCACCCCTTGACACGGCCAGGGGTCTACGGACGGCGCCCCCTGGTACCGCCGGGACGGCTCACGCCGACAACTCCTCCCGCAACGCGTCCCGCAACCGCGCCGCCCGCTCCGACACCTCCGCCGGCCCCAGCGAAACCGCCCGGTCCGCCCACCGCTGCCCCTCGGCCAGCTCCCCCCGCCGCGCGCAGACGAGGGCGAGCCGCAACGCCGCCCGCCCGTGCCCCGCGTCCGCCGCACGGGCCCACCACAGCGCCGCCTCCGGCTCGCTCCCCTCCCGGGCGAGCAGCAGCCCGAGATTGAACGCCCCGTTCCGTGACCCGGCCTCCGCGGCCTCGCGGTACCAGCGCGCCGCGTCGACCACGTCCCCGCGCGCCGCCGCGAGCATGCCCACCCGCACCTGCGCCCGCCGGTGGCCCTGGGACGCCGCCCGCTCGTACCACTCCTCGCACTCGCTCTTCTCGTGTGCGGGCTCCCCCAGCTCGTGCGCCGGCGCGGGTGGCCGCCGTGCGTCGAGCACCGAGGCCAGCCGGTACGCGGCCTCGGCGCTGCCGCCTCCCGCCGCGCGGCGCAGATGCCGCTCCGCCGTGCCTTCGTCCCCGTCCCGCAGCCGTGCGATGCCGACCTGGAGCGCGGCCTCCGTGTGCCCGTCGGCGGCGGCACGCTCGTACCACCGCAGCGCCGCGGCGTCGTCGGCCGCGGTGCCCCGTCCGGCGTGCAGGATCCCGAGATTGAACGCGGCGTCGACGCTGCCGGCCTCCGCCGCCTTGGAGAACCACGGCTCGGCGCCGGCCGCGTCCCCGACCTGGAGCAGCAGGACAGCCAGGGCGTTCGCCGCCTCCCGGTGGCCGGCGTACGCGGCCTGCCGGTACCACTGCTCGGCCTGCGCGGTCCGTCCCTGCTCGGCGCAGAGCAGCGCGAGGTTGTAGGCGCCGTTGGTGTCGCCCGCGTCCATCGCGGCCCGGTACCACCGCTCGGCGGTCTGGGTCTCGCCCCGCTCGGCGTGCAGCGCGCCGAGCGCGTTCGCGGCGTTGCCGTCGCCCTCCTGCGCGGCGCGCAGCCACCACACGGCGGCGCTCTCGGTGTCGCCGGCGTCGCGCAGCAGGAATCCGAGCGCGCAGGCGGCCCGCGCCTCGCCGTCCTTGGCGGACGTCAGGTACCAGCGGCCGGCCTCCTTGAGCTCGCCGCGCTTCTCCAGGATGGCCCCGAGGTGCAGCGCGGCCCGCCGGTGCCCACGCGCGGCGGCCTGCCGGTACCACTGCTCGGCCTCTTCACCCGCGGCCCCGATGACGCCCATCACACCGATGACACCGTTGTCGGAGCCCCTTTCGCCCGCGTCCACGGCCTTGCGGTCGAGCGTGCGTGCGAGGCGGTACGCGGCCTCACGGTGCCCGCGCTCGGCGGCCGCCCGCATCCACTGCTCGGCGCCGACGTCACCACGGTGCTCCAGCAGGTCGGCGAGCGCGTACGCCCCGAGGGCATGGCCCTGCTCGGCGGACTGGCGCAGCCAGTACTCGGCGGCGGGTTCGTCGCCCCGCTCGCGGTGGTAGCGGCCGAGGGCGTGCGCGGCGGCGGCGGAACCCGCGACGGCGGCGATCCGCCACCATCCCGCGGCGTCGTCGGTGTATCCGCGCTGGTGCAGGAGGACACCCAGGTTGTTGGCGGCCGCACGGTCGCCCGCGGCGGTGGCGGCGCGCAGCTGGGGCTCGGCCGCGTCGAGATCGCCGCGGCGCAGCAGCATCGCTCCGAGGACGCTCATCGCCTCGACGTCGCCGGATTCGGCGGCGAGCCGCTGACGTGCCTCTTCTGCCGCCTCGCCGGTTTCGTCCCGGTCCGAAGGCTGCACAAAACGCCCTGTCTCCAACAGAGTTGCCTTGTCCCCCATAACGTCCATCGTCGCACCACCTGCAACCTGGCCACACCTGGTATACCGCAGTCAGTGAGGTCACTTCAGCGTTTTGTCGACATGCCCACAGAGAGACAAGTGAAACACAAAATCCCCAAATCCCCACGGATGGCGCAGCCTTCGCGCGTGTCGCCGAGCGGCGCCGGTACGCACTCCGCGTACCGGCGGCAGGCCGCCCGCACGCGCACCCGTGCGGGCGCGGCGGCGCCCAGGGGCGCGACGTACGGAACCGCACATGACGAAGGCCCGGATCCGTGAGGATCCGGGCCTTCGCCTTTCAGTAGCGGGGACAGGATTTGAACCTGCGACCTCTGGGTTATGAGCCCAGCGAGCTACCGAGCTGCTCCACCCCGCGCCGTTGTGTTGCAACCGTACCACGGCGCGGAGGGGACTCCGTTCAGCTGCTTCCGGAGCTCCCGTCGCTGCTGGGAGTGCCACTCGGGCTGCCGCTCGGGCTGCCGTTCTTGTCGCTGCCCTTGTCGCCGCTCTTGCTGCCGCCGCTGGGCTTGCCGGCCGCGCTCTGGGCGTCCTCAGCCCGCTTCAGAGCGTCCTGAAGGTCCTTCTGCGCCTGACCGTACGCCGTCCAGTCGCCCTTCTTGAGGGCTTCCTGGCCCTGGGTGAAGGCCTTCTGGGCGTCCTCGAGCGCCTGCTGGACCGTGGGGTTGCTCGATGTCGGTGGCTTCGTGGTGCCCGTGTCGCCCGGTGGGGTGGTCGTGACGTCCGCCCCGAACACCTTGTTGAGGGCCTGGTCGAGCGTGTCCTCGAAGGCGGTGTTGCCTCCGTAGGTCACCAGCACCTTGCGCAGCAGTGGGTACTTGAGTCCACCACCCCGTACGTAGACGGGCTCCACGTAGAGCAGTCCTCCGTCGAGCGGAATCGTCAGCAGGTTTCCGTACTCGACCTCCGAGGCGCCGCCGCTGAGAAGTCTGATGGACTCGGCGATGGTCTGTTCGGAGTTGAACTGGCTCTGGACCTGTTTGGGTCCGTCGACGGGTTCGCTCGTCGGCAGTTTCAGGATTCTGATCTTGCCGTAGTCGCTGGTGCCCGCTTCGGCGTTGACCGACATGAAGGCGCTCAGGTTGTCCCGGCCGTTCGGCGTGAACGTCGTCGTCAGCGAGAACGCCTGTGCCTGCTGGTCGGGCATCTTCATGCTCAGGTAGTACGGCGGCACCGCGTTGCCCGACTTGTTGCTCGGGTCGTCGGGGACCTGCCACACCTCGCTGCCGCTGAGGAACGTCTGCGCGTCCTTCACGTGGTAGCGGGTGAGCAGTTCGCGCTGGACCTTGAACAGGTCCTGCGGGTACCGGAGATGGGCCATCAGCGAGGGCGAGATGTCCTTCTTCGACTTCACCGTGTGCGGGAACGCCTTCATCCAGGTCTTGAGGACCGGGTCCTTGGTGTCCCACTGGTAGAGCTTGACGTCACCGGTGTACGCGTCGACGGTCGCCTTCACCGAGTTGCGGATGTAGTTGACCCGGTTCTGCTGGGCCACCACCGCGCGCTGGTTGTTGGTCGCCGTGAGCGAGTCGGCCGTCGTGTCACCGAGGGTGGTGCGGGAGGCGTACGGATAGCCGTTGGTCGTGGTGTACGCGTCGACGATCCACTGGATCCTGCCGTCGACCACGGCCGGGTAGGCGTCGCCGTCGATGGTCAGCCAGGGCGCCACCGCCTCGACGCGGTCCTTGGGGGTGCGGTTGTAGAGGATCCGGGATCCCTCGCCGATCGCGCCGGAGTAGAGGATCTGCGGCTCACCGAACGCCACCGCGTACGCGGCCCGGTTGACCGGGCTGGAGAGGCTGACGCCGCTGCCGCCCTTGTAGCTGGTCGTCTTCTCCCCGCTGTCGTCGGAGTAGTCGATCTCCTTCTGGGGACCGCCGACGATGGAGTACTGGGTGGTCTTCTCGCCGTAGTAGACGCGCTGCTCGTACGTCCCGAGGTCGCCCTTGGACGGCAGGTCGGACTCGGTGAAGACCGGCCGGCCGCCGGCGGTCGCCGTGGTGCCCTTGGCGGCGACCACGCCGTAGCCGTGCGTGTAGCGGAAGTGGTCGTTGATCCAGTTGTTCTTCGGGATGCCGTTGAGGTTCAGCTCACGCAGCCCGATGACCGTGTCCTGGTCCTTGCCGTCCTTGGTGTAGCGGTCGACGTCCAGGTTGGTCGGGAACGCGTAGTAGTTCCTCATCTGCTGCAGCTGCTGGAACGTCGGGGAGACGATGTTCGGGTCCATGATCCGGATGCTCGCCGTGGAGTCGGCGTCATCGCGCAGCTTGGTCTTGTCCTTGGTGTCGCTCGTGCCCGCGTACTCCGAGACCTGAGTGCCGTCGATGCCGTAGGCCTCGCGCGTCGCCTTCAGGTTCTTCTCGACGTACGGCGCTTCCTTGGCCTGCTCGTTCGGCTGGACCTGGAACTTCTGGACGATCGCCGGGTACAGGCCGCCGATGAGGATCGCGGAGAGCACCATCAGGCCGAAGCCGATCACGGGCAGCTGCCAGGTGCGCCGCCACAGGGTGGCGAAGAACAGCAGTGCGCAGATGACGGCGATGCAGAAGAGGATCGTCTTGGCGGGCAGATAGGCGTTGGCGTCGACGTACCTGAGGCCGGTCCAGTTCCCGGTCGCCTTGAAGTCGCTGGACTTCACGGCGAGTCCGTACCGGTCGAGCCAGTAGGCGACCGCCTTCAGCGCGACGAAGACGCCGAGGAGCACCGAGAGGTGGCCGGTGGCCGCCGCCGTGGCGCGCGCCCCCGGGCTGGTGATCCGCAGCCCTCCGTAGAGGTAGTGCGTGAGCGCGGCGGCGATCAGCGACAGCACGGCGGCGGCGAAGCCGAAACCGAGGAGGAACCGGTACCAGGGCAGGTCGAAGGCGTAGAAGGAGACGTCGAGGTGGAACTGGGGGTCCTTCTGGTCGAAGGGGACTCCGTTCACCCACATCAGCCAGGTGCGCCACTGGCCGGACGCGGACGCGCCCGCGATCAGCCCCACCAGGGCGGTGATGCCGAACAGCAGCCACCTCTTGTACGGCGCGATGCCCATCCGGTAGCGGTCGAGGCTCTGCTGCTCCATCGACATGGCGCTCAGTGGCGGCCGCAGCCGGTGTGCCAGCCAGATGTTCACCCCCACCGCGGCCGCCATGAGCAGGCCGAAGACGAAGAAGAGTCCGATCTTGGTCCACAGGGTCGTCGTGAAGACGGACGAGTAGTGGACCGACCGGTACCAGAGCCAGTCCGTCCAGAACCCCGCGAACATGACGAAGGCCATGGCCAGCACGGCCAGCACGCCCAATGTCATGAGCAGGGTCCGGACACGCCGGGAGGGGCGGCCCACTCTCATCCGTGGCCCCGTCGGGCCTCCGCCGCGGTCCGGCATCTGGAAAGCCAAGGTGCGCACCTCGAAGTCGCTGTTGATCCGTCAGGCCCCCGTGAACGCGGACCATCCATCAGGCTCCGTGATCGTGGAGCCTCACCTATGCAACTTACTCACGCTTTACTCGGTTCCCGCTTCCGGGTACTAACGAGGCAGGATTGTGACCATGTCCAACACTCCCATGGCAGCGAGCCCGCTCACCCGGGCCGTACTCGAGATCGACGAGTACGCCTCAGGCCTCGGCTGGGACCAGCCCGCTCGCCTCTTCGCCCTCGTAGACACCGCACGACTGCGCACCCAGGAACCAGGCCTCGCGGCCCAGCTCGGTCTGCAGGACGAGACCGAGAGCACCGCTCTCACCCCCGTCGAGCAGGACGAGATCCCTGCCGGCAAGCCGCTGGACGAGTTCCTCGGCACCATCGCCTGGCCCGACGCCGTGGTCGGCTGCGCGCTGACCGTGGAGCGGCTGATGCTGCCGCCGTCCGCGGAGGCCTCCGTTCCGGAGGGGCTGAGCGATAAGAAGCTCGCGAAGTGGGTCGCCGAGCACCCGGACCGTCAGGAGGTCCGCATGACGGTCGGCGTCCTGCGCGACGGGACGCGCGACTCGGCGCTGCGGCTGCGTGAGAAGGACGCGCCGACGGAGGTGCTGACGGGGTCGGGCCTGGTGCCGGGGCTCGCCGAGGCGTTGTCGGCGACGTTCGCGGAGTAACCCCGGGCCTGTGTGACGGTGCGGATCGCCCGGTCTACTTGGCCGTGCACTTCGGCAGGTCGGCCGTCCTGCCGGACCTGATGTCCTTGAGGGCGCTCATCGCGTCGTCGATGGTGTTGACCTTGACGAGCGTGAGCCCCTCGGGGGTGTCCTTGGCGGCGGCCGCGCAGTTGTCCTTGGGCGTCAGGAAGTACTGGGCGCCCTTCTCGCGCGCGCCGACCGTCTTCATCTCGATGCCGCCGATCGGGCCGACGGTGCCGCCGTCGTCGATGGTGCCGGTTCCCGCCACGAACTTGCCGCCGGTGAGGTTGTCCGGGGTCAGCTTGTCCACGATGCCGAGCGCGAACATCAGGCCGGCGCTCGGTCCGCCGACGTCGGCGAGCTTGATGTCGATGTCGAACGGGAAGGTGTGGTCCGTTCCGGCCGAGATGCCGACGATGGCGCGGGCGGCGCCGCGGTCGGCGGACTTCGCCGTGGTGATCGTGACGTCGTGGGTCTCGGTCGCCGTCCTGTTCGCCTTCTCCGCGGCGGCCTGCTCCTTGAAGGGCACGACCGTGAAGACGACCTTCTCGCCTGGCTTGTGGCGGGTGACCAGCTTCGCGACGTCGTCGGGCGCCTTGACCGCCGTACCCTCGACCTTCTTGATCACGTCACCGGCGTGCAGGCGTCCCTCGGCCGGCGAGCCCTTGACGACCGTGGAGACGATCACCCAGGACTTCACCGGGATGTTCAGCTCCTTCAGGGCCGCCACCTTGGCGCTCTCCTGGGACTGACTGAACTCCTCGGCGTTCTCCTGGGTCGACTGCTCCTCGGTCTTGCCGTCGGGGTACAGCGTGTCGTGCGGGACGATCTTGTTGTCGTGCGCCAGCCAGCCGTAGACGGCCTCGACGAGGTTCATCCGGTAGTCCGCGCTGGTCACCCGGACGGTGGTCATGTTCAGGTGCCCGGTGGTCGCGTATGTCTTGCGCCCGGAGATCTGCAGCACCGGCTCGCCGTCGTGATCGCCCAGTGTGTTCACCGTCGGTCCCGGTGACATCTCCGAGTACGGCACGGTGATGAACACTCCCGCGCACAGGAGCGCGATCAGGATCAGAGTGGAGGCGAGCATCGTCGCGGTGCGGCGTGGCATGTGTCGACAGTACGGGACGGTGCTGTCAGCGCACCGTCGGGGCCGCCCGTACGGGGCCCTCGGCCGCGTACGGGGCGCCGTGCCCCTCAGACCGCGTCGGAGGGGGACTTCTCCAGCGTGTCGGACCGTGCCGGGACGGCCTCGGACCGCTCCATGGCCGCACGGAAGCGGGCGTAGCCCTCGAGCTCGACGCCGTCTCCGGCCGTCTTGCGATTCCGGCCGGCCCAACTTCCCCACAGTCCGGCACCGATCGCGGCCATAAGCGGAATCAGCAACCAGGCGAGCGACGCCATGCCGACCTCCCAACCCCAACGAGCGACCGCAACTGACTGATCAGCAGATTAACCATTCGCAGTGCTAACGCTCACGCCAGGGGGTCGGTTACGCAACCCGAGCACGGGCGGCGGACCGGTGTGCTCCCTCCGTGGGCGCGTCGGGGCTTCGTCCCTGCTCCGGGCCGTGTTCCTCAGCAGGCGCCGACCCACTCCTCCGTGCCGTCGGAGAACGTCTGGTGCTTCCAGATGGGCACCTCGTGCTTGAGGTCGTCGATCAGTCTGCGGCACGCCGCGAAGGCCTCGCCGCGGTGCGGGCACGACACGGCGACGACGACCGCGAGATCCCCGACGGCCAGGTCTCCGACGCGGTGCACGGCGGCCAGGGCCCGTACCGGGTACTCGGCGGCCACCTTCTCGGCGATCCTGCGGATCTCCGCCTCGGCGCTGGGGTGGCTCGAGTACCCCAGTCCGGCGACGTCGGCACCGCCGTCGTGGTCGCGCACGGTCCCCACGAACAGGGCGGTCCCTCCGGCGGCGTCGTCACCGACGGCCCGGAAGACCTCGTCCAGGGACAGCGGTTCGTCCCGGACCGCCACCAGCCGAATGGGATCCTGCGCGGCCCGCTCTCCGGGGTGTTCAAAGGAAGGTGCCATGCGCCCATCGTGCCGCACCCCCACGGCACCGAGGAATACACGTTTCCCCCGGCTCCGGCGCGAGCCCCTTTGGAGCGTCCTACAGGGTGGGGCCTCCTACGGGCCTCCTACGGGGCGGCGCGGACGGGCCCGGCCGGCGGATCCCGTCACGCGCGCCCGGGGCGCGGCCCCCAGGGGCCTGTCCTGCCGTCCTGCCACCCTGCCGTTCTGCCGCCCTGTTCAGATCCTGCGCCGGGCCTTCCGCGCCCGGCGCACGATCGCCGCCGTACCGAGCAACGCCACCGTCGCTCCCGCGGCTCCCGCGGCCGTCGCGTCCTTGCGGCCCAGCCGCCGCCCGGCCACCGTGTGCCGACCCGCGACCTCCTCCAGCAGCTCCGCGAGAACCTCCTCGTTGGTCCATCGCGGCCGCCACCCGGCGTCGTGCAGCCGGCTGCCGCTCACCACCCAGGGGTACATCGTGTACGCCAGGTCCCCGGCCGGTGACGGGGTGAGCCCGATCCGGTGCAGCCGGGCCGCCGCCCCGAGGGCCACGGCGGACGGCAGCTCCATCCGCCGGATCCCGCTCAGCTCCTCGACCTCTTCCTGCTCCAGCCACCCGTCGCACCCGACGGCCAGCTCCCCGTCGACCTTCTCCAGGACGGCGTGTTCCAGAGCACTGCACAAATCCTCGACGTGGCAGAACTGCCAGGCGGGCCGGGACCCGGCCACCACAAGGAGCCGTGGCGACTCGAAATACCTGGTCAGCGCGGTGTCGGAGCCACCACCGACCAGCACCCCGGGGCGCACGACGGTGACATTGAGCCCGGGGTGCGCGCGAGGCGCCCGTCGCGCCAGCCGCTCGATCTCCAGGAGGTCGCCGACCCCGGTGGCCTCGGCGGTCGCCCGCAGCTCGGCGTCCTCGGAGAGCGGCAGCTCGTTGTCCGGCAGCGCCCCGTAGACCATCGCGGAGGTGCACAGCACGACCCGGTGCACCCCGGCCGCCGCCGCGGCCGTGAGCACGGTCTGCGTCCCCCGGACGTTGTACGCCGTACGGGCGGCCGCGTCCGTCTCCAGGTCGAGGTCGAGTGCGAGATGCACCACGACGTCCGCACCGCGCAGCTTCTCCGCGATCGCCGGGTCCCGCACGTCGAGGATGTACCACTGGGCGGCCGCGCACTCGCCCCGGCGCTCGTCTATGGCGATGACCTGCTTGATCTCCTCACTGGCGGCGAGCCGCTCGGTGAGCATCGCACCCACGCCGGACGCGGCTCCGGTGACCGCGACGACGGGCCCGCGCGGGAGCGGGCTGGTTGAGTGGTTTCGCGCTGCGCGAACCTGTGGATCTGGGGAACTCACCGGGCGTCTCCAGCGGTTGTCTTCAGTAACGGACGCGCGTGACGCGTCCGTACCAGGTGACATCCATCCTGCCGCAGGCCAAGAGTCGGCGAAGCACCGAGGCCCGATCGGGTTGTGGTGTCTAGGCTGGGTGGTGTTGTCGGGCAGCCGCCGTCGGAACGAACCGGCGGCCCTAACCAGCCGAGGAACCCCGTGAGTGACACCCCATTCGGATTCGGCCTTCCGCCGGAGGAGCCGGAGAACGGCGACGAGGGCAAGAAGAAGGACCAGGAGAGCGGTGGTGGTCAGGGACCGTTCGGTTTCGGGCTGCCCGGAGCCGGCGGTTTCGGCGCCGACAATCCGCTCGCAGCCATGTTCGGGTCCATGAACCCCAACGACCTGGGCGCCGCGTTCCAGCAGCTGGGCCAGATGCTCTCGTACGAGGGCGGCCCGGTGAACTGGGACATGGCCAAGCAGATCGCCCGCCAGACGGTCTCCCAGGGCACCTCCGACGGCACCAAGGACGCGAGTGTCGGTCCCGCCGAGCGCACCGCGGTCCAGGAGGCCGTCCGTCTGGCCGATCTGTGGCTCGACGACGCGACCTCCCTGCCGTCCGGCGCCGGCTCCGCCGTGGCCTGGAGCCGCGCGGAGTGGGTCGAGGCGACGCTGCCGGTGTGGAAGGAGCTCGTGGACCCGGTCGCCGAGCGGGTCGGCGCGGCCATGGGGGACGTCCTGCCGGAGGAGATGCAGGCCATGGCGGGCCCGCTCATCGGCATGATGCGTTCCATGGGCGGAGCGATGTTCGGCACGCAGATCGGGCAGGCCGTCGGCGTGCTCGCGGGGGAGGTCGTCGGTTCCACCGATATCGGCCTGCCGCTCGGCCCGGCCGGCAAGGCCGCGCTGCTGCCGCTGAACATCGCGTCGTTCGGCAAGGACCTCGGCATCGCCGAGGACGAGGTGCGGCTCTATCTCGCTCTGCGTGAGGCCGCTCACCAGCGGCTCTTCGCGCACGTGCCGTGGCTGCGCTCGCACCTCTTCGGGGCCGTCGAGGGCTACGCCCGCGGGATCAAGGTCGACACGGCCAAGCTGGAGGACGTGGTCGGCCAGCTCGACCCGCAGAACCCGGAGCAGTTGCAGGACGCCCTCCAGCAGGGCATGTTCCAGCCGGAGGACACGCCGGAGCAGAAGGCCGCGCTGGCCCGTCTGGAGACGGCGCTCGCACTCGTCGAGGGCTGGGTGGACGCGGTCGTGCACGCGGCCGCGAAGCCGCGCCTGACGTCCGCGGACGCGCTGCGTGAGACGCTGCGCCGCCGCCGGGCGACGGGCGGCCCCGCGGAGCAGACCTTCGCCACGCTCATCGGCCTGGAGCTGCGCCCGCGCCGGCTGCGGGACGCCTCGCGTCTGTGGGCCTCGCTCACCGACGCGCGTGGTGTCGACGGCCGGGACGGTCTGTGGGCCCACCCGGACATGCTGCCGACCGCGTCCGACCTGGACGACCCGGACGGCTTCGTGCACCGCGAGCAGCTGGACTTCTCCGAGCTCGACAAGATGCTCGGCGAGGCGGCGAGCGGTTCCGCCGAACGGCCGAACCTGACGAAGGACGACAGCGGGGCCGACCAGGGCCACGCGGACGACGAGGACGGCAAGGGCGACAGGGACACGGGCAAGAGCGACGGCAAGGGCGACGGCGCCGAGTGACCCTCCACGACGACGCGGTCCTCGTACTGAAGGGGTACGAGGGCCAGGAAGAGCTGCGGCAGGGCTATCTGGACCACCTGTCCGCGCACCCCGACGGCATGTGGAAGTCCTGCTCGGCGGGCCATGTCACGGCGAGTGCGCTGGTCGTGGACCCCGAGGGCGGCCGCGTGCTGCTGACGCTGCACCGCAAGCTGCGGATGTGGCTGCAGATGGGCGGCCACTGCGAGCCGGGTGACCCGTCGCTGGCCTCGGCCGCGCTGCGCGAGGGGGCCGAGGAGTCGGGCATCGAGGGTCTGACGCTGCTGCCGGGCGGCCCCGTGCGCCTGGACCGGCACGCCATCCCGGCGCCGTGCAACTGGCATCTGGACGTCCAGTACGCCGCGCTCGCCCCGGCCGGATCCGTGGCGGCGATCAGCGACGAGTCCCTCGACCTGTGCTGGTTCGGCTACGACGAGGTCGCGGAGGTGGCGGACGTGTCGGTCGTGCGCCTGCTGGAGGCGACCCGCGCGAGGCTCTCCGCCTGAGTGCCGCGGCCCTCCGCCCGAGACGCGCGTAAGGGGCGACCGCCCTGGCGGTCGCCCCTTACCGTTGTTCCTGGCCTGCCCGTCGCTCAGCTCCAGACGTTGCCCTGGTTCTGCGCGTGGGCGCCCTGCTGTCCCATGCCGTACTGGGCACGCAGTCCCTGGCCGATCACCGCGTTCTGCGGCGGCAGCAGTTCGCTGGGCTGGACGAGCGCGTACCCCTGGCCCATGAAGCTGAGTTCCCAGCCCTCACCCGTGTTGCCGCGCCGCCGCCACACCCCGGAGGAGTGCGTCTGCGCCTGCATCTGCACCCGCAGGCCGGTGGACCACGCGACGATCGCGTCGGCGTCGCAGTTGACGTACTTGTCGGGCGTGACCTGCATCATCAGCGGCGCCCCCGAGGTCATCAGGGCGACCTTGCCGCGTCCGGTGATGTTGAGCTGGTACTTGCCGGACCCGGAGATGCCGTACTGGCTGTCCACGGCGATGACCTCGTGGTGCAGCGCGGAGTCCATGGCCAGCACGTAGCTGCTGTCGACGGTCAGACCGTCCTGGTCCACGTCGACCACGTGTACGTGCTGGGCGAGGTTCGCGAGGTAGACCGTCCCCTGCCCGTGGCAGCGCATCAGGTCCAGGCCCTCACCGGTGTACGCACGCGCGCGGTGCTGGCTGTTGTTCTGGTACTCGGCGTCGAACTCGACGAGCCCCTGGTAGGCGACCATCGTGCCCTTGCGGGCCAGGATGTCGTCGTGGCCCTCCATGACGACCCGCAGCATCTGCGAGTTCTGCAGGCTGTAGCGCTCCTGGGTCTGCTGTTCGTTGTAGCCGAAAAGCGGGCTCTGCATGATGTCCTGCTCCCCCTCAGCCCCGGATCCGGAGGCGGTCGGTGCTGTCCTCGCTGGGCTGGACGACGACGATGCCCTGCCCGGAGAACGCCATCTGGTACGCCTCGCCGCTGCCGCGGCCGATCAGCGACTGTGCCTTGAAACTGCGCTTGCCCTTCACCTTGAGGTTCGGGGACCAGGCGACCAGCGCGTCCGGATCGACGTACGTCTCGTCCTCGCCGCCACCGCAGTCGACCACGATCGGCTCGCCCCGGGAGGTCAGCGCGACCCAGCCCTGGCCGGAGATCTTGGTGTTCCACAGGCCCTGTCCGGCGAACTTGGCGAGCCCCTTGACGCGCTCGACGCCCCAGGTGAGGTGCGCGTCGAAGGCGAGCAGGTTGGTGGCGTTCACGGAGATCGCGTCCCCGTTGAGGTTGATGACGACGACGTTCGCCCCGTAGTCCGCGAGATAGAGCAGACCGTCGCCGTGGCACCTCATGAGGGGTGCGCCCTCACCCGTCATCCAGTCCCGGGCGATCTGCCGTACCGCGGGCGGGTTGGGCTCGTACTGGACGAAGCCCTCGTAGGCGACCATCGAGCCCACGCGCGCGAAGAGGTCGCTTCCGGTCTGCATGGCGACCTTCAGCATGTGATTGCCGTGGTTCTCCATGCGCGCGGTGACGGGTGCCGGGGCGTAGCCCGTGAGTGGCTGGTTCATGACGGGCTCCCTCAGACCTCGTACGGCTGGACGACGATGAAATTGCCGGGCGCGCCGCGGAACTGGAGGTTCACGCTCTCCCCGGTGTCGCCCGGGTAGGCGTTGCGCCGCATCCGCACCTGGCTGGAGACGACCACCTGGGAGGCCGCCGACCAGGCGACGACGGCGTTGCAGTCGGCGAACGTCGTCGGTGTCACGGGCAGCACGACAGGCGCGCCGTGCGTCTTGACCACGACCGTGCCGGTCCCCTGGAACTGCATGGTGAACAGCGCGCCCCCGGGGATGCCGTGACCCTCGATCCTGCGCACCTCGTACTGGAGCGTCTCGTCGAAGGCGAGGACGTTCTCGGAGGACACGCAGATCGCGTCACCCTGGAGTTCGATGGGGTGCACATGGGTGGCGTTCTCGGCGAGGAACACCTGACCGCGGCCCGAGCAGCGCATCAGCTGCATCTCCTGCCCGGTCGCGTTGCCCACGATCCGCCCGGCGAAGCCGGCGCCCTTGTAGCTGAAGTCGACCTTGCCCTGGTAGAGCACCATGCTGCCCTGGCGGGCCAGCACCGGCTGGTCCCCGATGCCGAGGTCGACCCGGATGAGCTTCTTGTTCTGCTGCGTCCACCGCTGCCCGGTGGGCGTCTCCTTGAACGCCCCCAGCGCGGCGAGCACACCGGCCCCGCCCTGCGGAGCACCTTGGGGAACACCGTACGGGGAGGGCGCGCCCGGCTGCCCCGGGAACTGCCCCGGGACCTGGCCGTACGACGGCTGCTGCCCGTAACCGGGAAGAGCCGGCGGGGCCTGCTGGCCGTAACCGGGAGGCGCGGACGGTGCCTGCTGGCCGTAACCGGGAGGCATGGGGGCGCTCTGCCCGGGAGGCTGCTGCCCGTAACCCGGCGGCGGCACGGCGGCGCCCGGCGGGCTGTGCAGCGGCGCGATGATGGTCGGCGCGGCGTGCACCGAGGGCGCGGACGGGGCGGGCGGCGGCGCGAACCCCTGCGCCGCGGGAGCCGGAGCCGGAGCGGCCGGGGCTCCGAACGCGGGTGCCGCGGTCACCTGGGTGGGCGGCGAGAACGAGGGCGCCCCACCGCCCTGCGGCTGCTGCGCGGCGGGCTCCTCGTCGGCGACCTCGCCGCCGAAGTTCTTCAGCAGCGCGTCGAGGCCGCCGTCGAAACCCTGTCCCACGGCGGCGAACCGCCAGACGTCCTTCAGATAGAAGTCGCCCAGCATCACGGCACGCTCGGTGGAGAACTCCGCTCCGCTGAACGAGTAGCGGGCCACCTCCGCGCCACCCGCGACGACACGGAGATACCCGGGGGCGATCTGGGACATCTGTCCGGCGCCGTCGATCGTCGCCGTGAACGACAGCTTCTGGATCTGCGCCGGGATCCGGTCGAGGGTGACGCGGAACGACTCCGTGTCACCCGACTGGGCGCCAAGGAGCTGGACGGATTCCTCGGGGGTCTTCGGCTGGTTGAAGAAGACGAAGTACCGGTCGTCCGAAAGCCGTTCGTCGGCGTCCAGACCGAAGCAACTGATGTCGAAGGTCAGTCCGGGGCCGGTGATCTGCACACCCACGTACAGATCGGTGCCCGCGGTGAGGTCACTGATTCTGGCCTTGTGGCCGCGTTGGAATTCCCTGGCCATGCGTAACGACCGTCCCCCATCCCGAATGCGATTGCGTCGCGTCAGGCTAACGGGAAACCCCGGAAGTGAACGCAGCCGGTACAGACCCGGTACACAATCACCCCCCGCCCGGGACGGACCGCGCCCGCCCGCCCGCTATTCGTCGCGGCCGACGGGCGGATGGGGCAGCCGGGCGGCCGCGACCACCCCCTCGAGGTAGCCGCGCGCCCGCTCCGTCCGCGGATACGCCTCCAGCAGCCGCCAGAAGCGCGGACCGTGCCCGGGCACCAGAAGATGCGCGAGTTCGTGGACGAGGACGTAGTCGACGACGTACTCGGGCATGCCCTGCAACCGGTGCGAAAGACGGATACTGCCCTCCGCCGGGGTGCAGGAGCCCCACCGCGTGTTCTGATTGGTCACCCAGCGGACCGAGGTGGGCCGGGCCCGCCCTTCGAAGTACTGGTCCGACAGACGCGCGGCACGCTCGGTCAGCTCGGCGTCACCGAGCACCCGTTTGCTCTCCTGGGCGGCCAGCTTGTCGAGCATGACGGTCACCCAGCGCTGTTCCTCCGCCTCGGACATCCGGGCGGGGATGAGCACGACAGTGCGATCGCCCTCGCGGTACGCGGAGACCGTCCTGCGCCGTCGCGCACTCCTGCGAACCTCGATCGCGCTCGCCCCCGAGCCGCTTGGCGGCAGGCTCGTCGTGCTGCGCTGTGGTTTTCCGGCGCGGTGCAGTGGGTCGGCGGGCACGCCCCGACGTTACCCGCTGCACGTGGGAGAAGTCCCGTCCACAGGACGGTTCGGTGTCGATCCGCACCCTGCACGCTCGATTTATCCGACCAACACCACAGCCTGTGGACAACTTTCCGCACCCTCCCCCCGCCCCCGGGCATCCTGGCATCCGAGCGGCGGCCCCGACAGGGCCCCGCCGGCACACGGGGATGCTCCATGGATACGGGGGTCGGTCATGCATCCGATGGTGAAACCCGCGCTGCGGCGCGGCTGGCGGGACCTCAACACCGTCCAGTTCGGCATGGCACCCGCGCACGCGATGGTGCTGGGCCCGGTGGACACGGCGACAGGCAGTTTCCTCGACCTGCTCGACGGAACCCGCTCACTCCCCCTCCTGCGCGAGGAAGGACGCGGGATGGGCCTGCCCGACGGCCATGTCGACGCACTCGTGGAACGGCTGGCCCGCTCCGGACTCCTCGACGACGCCACGGGCGGCGGCCCGGCCGCGGACACCCTGCGCGCGAAGAAGCCGGTCCTCGACCGGCTGCGCCCCGACCTCGCGGCCCTCTCCCTCGTCGCCCCGGCACCGGGCGACGCCCTCGCGCACCTGGCCGCCCGCCGCTCCCTGCGGGTACAGGTGCGCGGCGCCGGCCGGGTCGGAGTCACCCTCGCGGCGCTGCTGGCCGGCGCGGGCGTGGGCCGGATCGAGGTGCGCGACGTGGGCCGGGTGGAACCGTGGGACGTGGCACCCGGCGGGCTGCCGGCGGATTCCATCGGAGAGCGCCGCGAGGAAGCCGCCCGGCGGGCGGTGCGCCGAGCCGCGCCGGACCGCCCGCCCCGGCCCGCCGACGAGGGCGAGGAACCCGGACTCTCCCTGGTGATCATCACGCCGAGGGACGGCCTGTCCGTGCACGCCCCCGATCCCACCGCCGCCGAACCCCTGATCGCCTCCGGCACACCCCATCTGTACGCGGGAGTCGTGGAAGGAACAGGAGTCGTCGGCCCATTGGTCCTGCCCGGCGACACCGGCTGCGCGGGCTGCCTCGACCGGAGCCGCGCCGACCGGGACCCGACCTGGCCACGCCTGATCGCCCAGTGGCGCTCCGGCACCTCACGCCACGTACCGGCATGCGACCTCACCATGGCGACCGGCATCGCCGGCCTCGCCGCCGCGCACGCGCTCGCCTTCCTCGACGGCCGGTCACCCTCCAGCGCCGGAGCCCGCTGGGAGACCTCCGCTCCGGCGCTCCACTGGCACGCGAAACCGGTGTGGCCACACCCCGATTGCCCGTGCGGCGCCACGGAGAAAAGTAAGAAGGGGGAACGCGCCGCCGAAGCCGAGGACCCGCACGAGACAATGGCGGTGCAACAGCCGCATGCGGCACGGCTGTCTGGGACTTGGAGGGCTCATGTCTGATCTTCCCCGGAAGGCGGTCACCCGAACCGCCAAACTCGCCGCGCTACCGCTCGGCTACGCCGGGCGAGCGACCTGGGGCCTGGGCAAGCGGATAGGCGGGAAGTCGGCGGAGATCGTGGGCCGCGAGCTCCAGCAGCGCACGGCCGAACAGCTCTTCAAGGTGCTCGGTGAGCTGAAGGGCGGTGCGATGAAGTTCGGGCAGGCACTGTCCGTCTTCGAATCGGCACTGCCCGAGGAGGTCGCGGGCCCGTACCGCGCGGCGCTCACGAAGCTCCAGGAAGCGGCACCGCCGATGCCGACCCGCACCGTGCACTCCGTTCTCCGGGAGCGGCTCGGCGAGGACTGGTCCGAGCTGTTCCTCGAATTCGAGGACAAGCCCTCCGCGGCCGCCTCGATCGGCCAGGTGCACCGGGCGGTGTGGCACGACGGCCGCGAGGTCGCCGTCAAGGTGCAGTACCCCGGAGCGGGCGAGGCCCTGCTCTCCGATCTCACCCAGCTCAGCCGATTCGCCCGGCTGCTGGGCCCGCTCATCCCCGGCATGGACATCAAGCCGCTCATCACGGAACTCCGCGACCGGGTCTCCGAGGAACTCGACTACGCACTGGAGGCACAGGCCCAGGAAGCCCACGCGACGGAATTCTCGGGCGACCCCGACGTCCTGGTACCGGCGGTGGTCCACCAGTGCGACCAGATCCTGGTCACCGAATGGATCGACGGAACACCCCTGTCGGAGGTGATCTCCGACGGTACCCAGGAGCAGCGGGACCGCGCGGGGCAACTGCTGGCGCGCTTCCTCTTCTCCGGCCCCGCCCGCACCGGACTGCTGCACGCCGACCCCCACCCGGGCAACTTCCGGCTCCTGCCGGACGAGAAGAGCGGCTGGCGCCTCGGCGTCCTGGACTTCGGCACGGTCGACCGTCTCCCCGGCGGTCTGCCCTCGCCGATCGGCGAGTCCCTCCGCATGACCCTCGACGGAGACGCGGAGGCGGTCTACGACCTGCTGCGCGAGGAGGGCTTCGTCAAGGAGTCGATAGAGCTCGAACCCGACGCGGTCCTCGACTACCTCCTGCCGATCATCGAACCGGCGCAGGTCGACGAGTTCACCTTCACCCGGGGCTGGATGCGCAGCCAGGCCGCCCGGGTGGCCGATCCCCGCTCCCCCGCCCACCAGTTGGGCAGGCTCCTCAACCTGCCACCGTCGTACCTGCTGATCCACCGTGTGACGTTGAGCACCATCGGCGTCCTGTGCCAGCTGGGCGCGACGGTCCGGCTCCGCGACGAACTGGAGGAGTGGCTGCCCGGGTTCGTCCCGACCGAAGAACTGACGGACGAGGAGGACTCAGCGGCTGAGGCGTGAGTTCGGGCTGCCTTCGGGCGGCTGTGGGGGGTGGGCGGGGAGGGAGGGAGGGAGGGGAGGCCCCCAAGAAGAAGACCCGGAGCAAGCCCCGCCCTACCACCAAGCCGAATCCAGCCGTCCCTCGATCGCCCGCAGGTGTGCCCGGGCACAGTTGTCGCAGAAGTAGTGGCGGCTGCCGTTCTCGACGGAGCAGGTCCAGGTCGGCTGGGGGCCGTCCGCCGGGGTGCCGCAGCGGGCGCACGCGATGCGCTGGGCCTGGGCCGTGTCGGGCCGCTCGGTGGTGCCGCTGCTGTCACTGTCCCCGGGAAGACTCGTCACCCGCCGACGATAGCGCCGGGGGCGGGTGTTCGCCCGGTACAACGCACCGCGGGGGCCGGTCCGGACGGACCGACCCCCGCGGTGTGTCTGTGTATGTCTGCGACTGCCTTCGGCTGCTTACTGCATGACCGCCATGGCCAGCGCACGCCGGGCACGCATGGAGGCGCGCTCGGCCCGGCGCTGCATCCGGCGGGCGGTGACCAGGCGCACGGCCCGGCGCTCCCGCTCAGCCTCTTGCAGTCGCTCGTGCATATGCGCACGAGCCAGGGCTTCTGGAATGAGTTGCATCTCTCGGGTCCTGTTCTCACGCGAGTCGTTCGCGCCGGTGGTGGTGAAGTCTGGACTGACGGAGCCGGTGGGCTCGCTCGCGGACGGCTTCATCGGGGCCTGTTTCTTGGGGTCGTGCGTCAGGGGGCGGTCGATCGTTCCTGCAATGTTCATGCCGTGACCGGGTTCTTGCGCGGACGGCCACGGGGCCGCTTGCGGGCTACGACAACACCCTGGACGAACAGCTCGCCGCCCCAGACACCCCAGGGCTCACGCCGCTCCTTGGCGCCGGCGAGGCAGGCCTCGACCAACGGGCAGGTACGGCAGAGGGACTTGGCGTACTCGACGTCGGCCGGCGACTCGGCGAAGAAGACCTCCGGGTCGTAGGAACGGCAGGGGACGGGTACGCCGAGGTTCTCGATGGCGTCGTCGAGCGCGGTGAGCGCAGTGAGCGGGATCAAGGTGGAGTCCTCCGTGAGGCCGGGCGGGGGGATCGTTTCGGAAGGCGGTACGGACGGGGCGTGCGCTTCGAGTTGCACGGTTGGTCTTCCTCGTCTGGTCGTGCCGGCCGGTTGGCCGGTTGGCGGCTGGTACCGGGTTCTTTTCTTGTCCCGAGGCCCCTTCGCTCTGCTGTCCCCGGTCGGGGACAAACAGAAGGGCCGCGGATCCCGGGTGGGGTTCCGCGGCCCTGAAGGCGCCGGCCTGATCGAGGATCAGGCTGGATCACTCCAGGGTTCAGGCCCACGGAAGGCCCACATCGTGTGGTGCTGCTGCGTCTGCTTCAGGGATCCGGCACCGGTTGCCGCAAAGGCATAGGCACGGGCCTCTGCCACTACTGCCGCTTCCAGTGCCTGGATCGGTCGCTCATTGCGCTCACGGATGGGAAGACCCGCGAGGGACAGGGAGGACGCCGGCCGGACGGCAGAGATGCCGGGCAGACCGGTGCCCAGGTTCGAGACGCCGAGCAGGCACGTGGAGACGACCGAGGGATCGGTCATTTTGACGGTGGTGCTGGAGCTGGTGTTGATGCTGATCACTGGAATCGCCTCCTCTCGGCGTCTTGGGGGACTGGGGGTGAGCCAGTCCGACGGCTATTAAGTACAGCACGGAACCAGGGCTTCGGAGAAGCCCGCCGCTTCCGTGCTAAGAACCTATGGGGATTGCCGGGGCATGCGCAAACTATTTTTTCGACGAGTTTGAATCAGTCGTCGCGCTTGCCCTCGCCAGGCTCCTGGCCTGCGCAGATGGCCAGTACGTCGGCTCCGAAGCGGTTGAGCTTGCGTACTCCGACTCCGGGGATCCGCGCGAGCTCTCCCTCGTCGCCGGGAACGGTCTCGGCGATGGCCATGAGTGTCTTGTCGGTGAAGACGCAGAACGCGGGCTGGCCGCTGCGCTGCGCCTGTACCGTCCGCCACTCGCGCAGCCGTTCGTAGAGGCCCTCGTCCATGTCGGAGGGGCAGTCCTCGCAGCGCATCAGTTTCATCTCGCCGGCGTCGGTCAGCGTGCGGCCGCAGACGCGGCAGCGGGCCGGGGTTCGGCTCGTCCGTCGTACGACGGTGCCTCCGCTGCTTCCGATGCCTCGCTCGACGCCTCCAGGGCCGCCGCCGCTCGTGCGGCCCGCGGTGGTGACGGAGCCGGGGCGTAGTCCGTCGAGGAAGCGGCTGGGCCGGCGGCCCGCTCTGCCGCCGGGTGAGCGGGACAGGGCCCAGGAGACACAGAGGTGTTCTCTGGCGCGGGTGACGCCGACGTAGAGGAGGCGGCGTTCCTCTTCGATCTGCTCGTCGGTCTTTGCGTAGGTGATCGGCATCATGCCCTCGGCGACGCCGACGAGGAAGACGACGTCCCACTCCAGTCCTTTGGCGGAGTGCAGGGAGGCGAGGGTGACGCCCTGCACGGTCGGGGCGTGCTGTGCGCCGGCGCGCTCGTCGAGTTCGGCGACCAGGTCGCCGAGGGTGGCGTCCTGCTTGGCGGCGGCGAAGTCCTGGGCGAGGTGGACGAGGGCGGCCAGTGATTCCCAGCGCTCCCTGACCGCGCCGGAGCCGGCGGGGGGCTGGCCGGTCCAGCCTTCGCCGGACAGCACGGCGCGGACCTGGGAGGGCAGGTCGACGACGTCGTCGAGAAGGGAGTCGTTGGCTCCGAATCGGGCGGCCGCGCGGAGGGCTGCTCCGGCTTTGCGCACTTCGGGGCGGTCGAAGAACCGCTCGGCGCCGCGCAGCTGGTAGGGCACTCCGGCGTCGGCGAGTGCCTGCTCGTAGATCTCGGACTGGGAGTTCGTACGGAAGAGGACGGCGATCTCGCCTGCGGGGATGCCGGAGGCGATGAGGTCGCGGATGCGGCGGGCGGCGCCTTCCGCCTCGGCGGGTTCGTCGGTGTATTCGGCGTAGACGGGTTCGGGGCCGGGGGCGCGCTGGGAGATCAGTTCCAGGCGGTGGTCGGCGGCGCGGCCGCGGGCCTGTGAGAGCAGGCCGTTGGCGAGGTGGACGACCTGGGGTGAGGAGCGGTAGTCGCGGACGAGTTTGACGACGGTGGCCGCGGGGTGGCGGGTGCGGAAGTCGAGAAGGTGGTCGGGAGTTGCACCGGTGAACGAGTAGATCGTCTGGCTGGCGTCGCCGACGACGCAGAGGCTGTCGCGTTCGCCGAGCCACAGTTCGAGGAGGCGTTGCTGGAGGGGGCTGACGTCCTGGTACTCGTCGACGACGAAGTGCTGGTACTGGGAGCGGACCTGGTCGGCGATGTCTCGGCGGTCCTGGAGGATGCCGACGGTGAGCAGCAGGACGTCCTCGAAGTCGATGAGTGATCGGTCGCGTTTGACGTCTTCGTAGGTGGCGTACAGCTGGGCGATCTCCGCGGGGTCGCGGGGGGATTCGCGGCCGGTCTTGGCGGCGGCGGCCGCGTAGTCGGAGGGGACGGTCTGGGTGACCTTGGACCATTCGATCTCGGCGGTGACGTCGCGGAGCTCGCCGCGGTCGAGGCGGACGCGGCAGGCGGCGGCCGCGTCGGCGACGAGCTGGATCTTGCGGTCGATGAGTCGGGGGAGGCTGCCGCCGACCGCTTTCGGCCAGAAGTACTGGAGTTGGCGCAGGGCCGCGGAGTGGAAGGTGCGGGCCTGGACGCCGCCGGCGCCGAGCTGGCGGAGGCGGCCGCGCATCTCTCCCGCGGCGCGGTTGGTGAAAGTGACGGCGAGGACGCTGGAGGGCTGGAGGATTCCGGCGCGTACGCCGTAGGCGATGCGGTGGGTGATCGCTCGCGTCTTGCCCGTGCCGGCGCCTGCCAGCACGCACACCGGACCGTGCAGGGCGGTGGCGACTGCGCGCTGCTCGGGGTCGAGCCCGTCGAGCACCGCGTCGGCCGTGTCCGGAACCTGCGGGAAGAGGGTGGAGTGCGTTGCTGCTGTCACCCCGCCATGCTGCCAGGTCGCCGGGGGCGGGTGAGTCGGTTGTCCACAGGGAGGGTCTTGTGGTCGTACTAATGCGGCAGGCGTCGGTGGGGGGCGGTGTACGGGGCGGGGGTACCCGGGTGCGGGAATGGTGGGTGCCCGGCGTACGTTCCCCTTTGCGATGACGCACCCCCAGCAGTAAAGGAGCGCGAGAGACATGCCGGGCACTGTGACGATGTACAGCACCACGTGGTGCGGATACTGCACGCGGTTGAAGGGCCAGCTGGACCGCGAGGGCATCACGTACGAGGAGATCAACATCGAGCACGACCCGGCGTCCGCGGCGTTCGTGGAGAAGGCGAACGGCGGGAATCAGACCGTTCCTACGGTTCAGGTGGTGCCCTCCAACGGTGGGGTCGAGGTCGTGATGACCAACCCGAGCCTTGCCCAGGTGAAGCGCGCGCTCGGCGTCTGACCCGGGAGTGGACGCACGAGACCCCGCCCGGTGATCACGGGCGGGGTCTCGTCGTCGTTCGTGCTGCTCAGCAGTCCTC
The DNA here is from genome assembly GCF_012273515.2 of Streptomyces sp. RPA4-2. NCBI lineage: Bacteria > Bacillati > Actinomycetota > Actinomycetes > Kitasatosporales > Streptomycetaceae > Streptomyces > Streptomyces sp. RPA4-2. Next base: position 5,959,858 of record NZ_CP050975.2, on the reverse strand, counting down.
GATGGCATACGGCACCGCGTCGAAGTCACCGTCCAGGCCTTCGAGCATCCCCGTCAGGGTGGGGTTTGCCGCGGCGGGGCGGTTCTTGAGGTGACTCAAGAACCGCCTCCTGTGTGTGTTCTGCGTCGCACCGGTTCCGGTGGCCGGAGTGTCGCGGGGTGGTCCGGCTACGTCTCTCTGCGGGGCAGGGGCTTTCCGTACCAGAGTTCGATCAGGCGGGCGGCGATGGAGATGCCGTACGGGGGCATTACTTCGCCGGACTCGAAGGCGGTCCGCAGGTCCTCGCGGGAGAACCAGCGGGCTTCGTGGATCTCCTCGCCGTCGACGTTGATCTCGTGGGAGGTGGCGCGGGCCATGAAGCCGAGCATGAGGCTGGAGGGGAAGGGCCAGGGCTGGCTGGCGACGTACTCGACCTCGCCGACGGTGATGCCCGCTTCTTCGAAGACTTCGCGTCGCACGGACTGCTCGATGGATTCGCCGGGTTCGACGAAGCCGGCGAGTGTCGAGAAGCGGCCTTCGGGCCAGTGCACCTGGCGGCCGAGCAGGATGCGGTCCTCGTCGTCGGTGACCGCCATGATCACGGCGGGGTCGGTGCGCGGGTAGTGCTCGGCGCCGCAGGCGGGGCAGCGGCGGATGTGGCCGGCTGCCGCGATCACGGTGCGTTCGCCGCAGCGTGAGCAGAAGCGGTGCAGTCGCTGCCAGTTCTCCAGGGCGACGGCGTGCACCATGAGGCCGGCGTCGCGGGGGGAGAGCAGGAGTCCCGCCTCGCGCAGGCCCGCGGGGCGTGCTGACTGGTCGATGCGGCCGGGGAGCGCGTCCTTCTGGAGTGCGAAATAGCTCACACCGTCGTCGTCCGTGCCGAGGAAGTAGCGGTGTGCCTCGGTGAGCGGGGCCTCGAAGGAGGGGGTCATGACGAGTTCGGTGGTGCCGTCCGCGGTCTCGTCGATGAGGACCTGACCGCCGGAGACCACGAAGGCGCGGGTCGTGGGGTGGCTCCAGGCCGCCGCGAGCCAGGCCTCGTCGAGCCGGTGGTGGGCGGCCCGGTCGATGCCGCTCGGGGCGGTGAGCGAGATGGGACGGTCGGCGGTGCGGTCGGTCCAGGTGGTCACGGGTGCTTCCAACTCCCCCGGTGGAAAGGTTATTTCGGCGGGCGGTTCAGCAGGACGTACGGCGGGGCGGGTGTGTGGGGTGCTCTTCTGGGTGTGAATGGGGCTTCTTCCGGGTGTGAACGGGCTTCTTCAGTGTGCCTCGCGCCAGTTCTCGGCCAGGTCGTCCCAGAGGTGGGCGCTGGTTTCGACGCCTTTCATGAGGAGGTCGAGTTCGACCTTCTCGTTGGGGGCGTGCCAGCCGTCGGAGGGGACGGAGATGCCCAGGAAGAGCACGGGGGCGTCGAGGACTTCCTGGAGGTCGGCCGCGGGCCCCGAGCCGCCTTCGCGGGTGAAGCGGATGGGCTGTTCGAAGGCGCGGCCCATGGCTCGTACGACGGACTGCAGGGCGGGGTGGTCCAGCGGGGTGAGGCAGGGGCGGGTGGCGGCGCCGAAGGTGATCTCGTGCCGGATGCCTTCGGGGAGCTGTTCGGCGGCCCAGGCGCGTACGGCCTTCTCGATGTGGTCGGGGTCCTGGCCCGCGACCAGCCGGAAGGAGAGCTTCACCGTGGCGGAGGACGGGATGATCGTCTTGCTGCCGGGGCCCTGGTAGCCGCCGCCGATGCCGTTGACCTCGGCGGTGGGGCGGGCCCAGATGCGCTCCAGGGTGGTGTGTCCGGCCTCTCCGTGGGTGGCCGACGACTTGGCGGTGGCCAGCCAGCGTGCTTCGTCGAAGGGCAGTTCGGCGAAGAGTTCGCGCTCGCGGTCGGTGAGTTCGGTGATGCCTTCGTAGAAGCCGGGGACGGCCACGCGCGCGTGGTCGTCGTGGAGGGCGGCGACGAGGCGGGCGGCGGCGGTGGCGGGGTTGGGCACGGCGCCGCCGAAGGAGCCGGAGTGGATGTCCTGAGCGGGCCCGTGCAGCTCGATCTCGCATTCGGCGAGACCGCGCATGCCGGTGCACACGGTGGGGGTGTCCTCGGACCACATGCCGGTGTCGGAGACGATCACCGCGTCGGCGGACAGCCGGTCGGCGTGGGTTTCCACGAGGTGACGGAAGTGCGGGGAGCCGGATTCCTCCTCGCCCTCGATCAGGAGTTTGAGGTGGACGGCGGGGGTGGTGCGTCCGGTGGCGGCGAGGTGGGCGCGGACGCCGAGTGTGTGGAAGAACACCTGGCCCTTGTCGTCGGCGGCTCCGCGCGCGTGGAGGCGGTTTCCGCGGATCACCGGTTCGAAGGGGTCGGTGTCCCAGCCGTCCTCACGGGCGGCGGGCTGTACGTCGTGGTGCCCGTAGACGAGGACCGTGGGGGCCTGGGGGTCTTCCGACGGCCATTCGGCGAAGACGGCGGGGGCGCCCTCCGTCGTCCAGACCTCCGTGGTGGGGAAGCCGGTCTCCTGGAGTTTGGCGGCGAGCCAGTCGGCGCTGCGCCTCACGTCCGCCGCGTGGTCGGGCTGGGCCGACACGGAGGGGATGCGCAGCCATTCGGCGAGGTCGTCGAGGAAGGCCGTGCGGTGGTGGTGAATGTACGCACGGACGGTGCTGACGGCGTTGTCAACGGGCTTGCTCATGCTCACGAGCCTAACCGCCCGCGGGGGCGTGTTCGTCCGTCGGTTCTCCGGCCGCATCTTGCCCCGGACCCGGTGTGTCCTGCGTGAGCAGCCGTTCCAGGGCGGCGCGGTCGGGGAGGTCGCGGGGGCGGACGATCTCTCCGCTGCGGACGTATACGAACGTGGCCTTGACGGACTCCGGGGGCACGCCCTGCTGCTCGGCCCAGGCGAGGCGGTAGACGGCGAGCTGGAGGGGGTCGGCGGTGCGGGTGCGGCTTGTCTTCCAGTCGACGATCTCGTACGTCGTGCCGTCGCCGTCGCCCTCCTTGTAGACGGCGTCGATGCGGCCCCGGACGACGCGTCCGGCGATGGCGAGCTGGAACGGGGTCTCGACGCGGTGGGGCGTGCGGTGTGCGTAGGGAGTGCGTTCGAAGGCGTCCTTGAGGTCCTCCAGGTCGCGTTCGTCGGCGATCTCGGCGTCGTTGCCGGGCAGGTCCTCCGGTTCGAGCATGGGCAGCCGCAGTTCCTCGAAGCGGGACTCCACCCAGGCGTGGAAGCGGGTGCCGCGGCGGGCGGCGGGTTGCGGGGGGCGCGGCATGGGGCGGGCGAGTTCCTGTGCGAAGCCGTCGGGGTCGGCGGCCAGGTGCAGTACCTGTGAGGCGGTGAGCGAGGCGGGCAGGGGTACGTCGGTGACGCTCGCGCGGGCGCGCAGGAGTTCTCCGGTGAGGGCGTCGAGGTCGCGGTCCCAGGAGGCGAGGGTGCGGACTTCTTCGGGTGTGAGGCGTACGGGGTCGTCTTCCGGGTGGGGGCGGGCGTCCTGGGCCTGTGGGGGCTCCGGAGCCGGGCGGGCCTCCGGGGAGGGCGCCTGGTGCGGGAGCGTCGGGCGGCGGGTCGTCCAGGAGTCCCAGTCGGAGTCGTCGCCCACGAGGAGGTCGTCGTCGCCTTCGGAGAGGTCGTCGTCGCCTTCAGGGGAGGCCGTCGTTTCCTACGGGGTGCCGTTCCTCCCCGTAGGAGGTCTCGTCGTCGTCAGGCGGGGGCGGCCACTCCGGGTCGTCGTGGGAGGACGGGCCGTGGGCGGCGGGGTGGGGTTCTTCGTGGGACGCGACCCGCTCCAGGTGGGCGAGTACGGTCTCGGCGGCCGCGCGGCGGCGGGCGAGTGCCGTGTCGTCGAGCGGGAGCGGCCACGCGTGGTCAGCCGCCGCCTCGCGCAGGGCCGGGTTCTCCTCGTCCTCCGCCGGTTCGTCGGCCCAGGCCTCGATCTCCCCGTGTCCGGCGGCGCAGTGGTCGTACAGGGCGTGCAGGAAGTCGGAGGGACCGCGTGGGCGCTTCTGGGACGGCCCCCACCAGTGACCGGAGCCGAGCAGGAGCGAGCGGGGGCGGGTGAAGGTCACGTAGCCGAGGCGGAGCTCCTCGGTGCGCTGGTGGTCCTTCATTGCCTCGTGGAAGGCCTTGATGCCCTTGGCGTCCCAGGTGTCGACGTCGGGCAGGGTGTCGGCGTCTCCGCGCAGTGCGTGCGGCAGGACCTTGCCCTGGGCTGTCCATTTCTCGCGGCCCTGGGTGCTGGGGAAGGTTCCAGTGACGAGGCCGGGGACGGCGACGACGTCCCACTCCAGGCCCTTGGCCTTGTGGGCGGTGAGCACCTTGATGGTGTTCTCGCCGCCGGGCAGGGCGTTGTCGAGGCCCTTCTCGTACTGCGCGGCGGTGCGCAGGAAGCCGAGGAAGGCGAGCAGGCTCGCCTCGCCGTCGCCCGCTGCGAAGGACGCGGCGACGTCGAGGAAGTTCGAGAGGGTTTCGCGGCGGCGGGCGGCGAGGGCGTGCGGGGACGCGGAGAGCTCGACCTCCAGTCCGGTGACGGCGAGGACCCGGTGCAGGACGTCCATGAGGGGGTCGGCGAGCGAGCGGCGCAGGTCGCGCAGTTCGGCGGCGAGCCGTGCGAAGCGGACCCGGGCGTCGGGTGAGAAGGGCAGTCCGTCGCCGTCCCTCTCGGCCTCGATGGGCATCTCCAGGAACGTGTCCAGGGCGTCGGCGAGCGATATCACCTCGGCCGGGTCGACCCCCTCGACGGCAGCGGCGAGCCGGCGGTCGGCGTCGTCGTCGGCGCCCACGCGCGCGTGGGACACGAGGAGGCGGGCGCGCCGTCCCAGGAGGGCGAGGTCGCGTGGGCCGATCCGCCAGCGCGGTCCGGTGAGCAGACGGACCAGGGAGGCGTTGGCGCCGGGGTCCTGGAGGACTTCGCAGACGGCGACGAGGTCGGCGACCTCGGGGAGGTGCAGCAGCCCGGAGAGGCCGACGACCTCGACGGGGATGTCGCGGGCGACGAGCGCGCCCTGGATCTCGGCGAAGTCGCCCGCGGTGCGGCACAGCACGGCGATCTCGCCGGGGGCCTTTCCGGTGCGTACGAGGTGGGCGAGGGAGTCGGCGAGCCAGTCGATCTCCTCGGCGTGGGTGGGCAGCAGTGCGCAGTGGACGACGCCGTCGTGCTCGGCTCCGGGGGCGGGCCGGAGGGCCTCCACGCCCGCGTGCATCGCGCGCAGGGGCTCGGCGAGGCCGTTGGCGAGGTCGAGGAGGCGGCCGCCGCTGCGGCGGTTCTCGCTGAGTGACTGGCGGGTGGCGGGGCGGCCGTCGGCGCCCGCGAAGTGTTCGGGGAAGTCGTCGAGGTTGGCGACGGAGGCGCCGCGCCAGCCGTAGATGGCCTGGCACGGGTCGCCGACTGCGGTCACGGGGTGTCCTGTGCCGCCGCCGAACAGTCCGGCGAGCAGTACGCGCTGCGCCACCGAGGTGTCCTGGTACTCGTCCAGCAGGACCACGCGGAACTCGTCGCGGAGGATGTCCCCGACCTCGGGGCGGGTGCGAGCCAGGGTGGCCGAGAGGGCGATCTGGTCGCCGAAGTCGAGGAGGTCGCGTTCGCGTTTGGCCGCGCGGTAGCGGACCACCAGTTCGGCGAGTGCGCGCCGGGCCGCGGCGGCCTCGGGGACCTTGCGGAGGTCGGCGTTGGTGAGTCCGGCGCTCTCCAGGGTGTGCAGCAGGCCGGCGTCGTGGGCGCGCAGGTCCTCGGGGCGTACGAGGTGTTCGGAGAGTTCGGAGTCGAGGGTGAGGAGGTCGCCGACGAGGTCGGGGAAGGAGCGGGTGAGCGCCGGGTACGGTCCCGGTGACTCGCGCAGGACGCGGGCGGCGAGCTGGTAGCGGGTGGCGTCGGCGAGCAGGCGGGACGTCGGTTCGAGGCCGATGCGCAGTCCGTGGTCGGTCAGGAGGCGGCCCGCGAAGGCGTGGTAGGTGGAGATGACCGGTTCGCCGGGCGGGTTGTCGGGGTCGATCACGTCCGGGTCGGTGACGCCGGCCTTGATCAGGGCCTTGCGGACGCGTTCGGCGAGTTCACCCGCCGCCTTGTTGGTGAACGTCAGACCGAGGACCTGTTCGGGGGCGACCTGTCCGGTGCCGACCAGCCAGACCACGCGTGCCGCCATCACCGTGGTCTTCCCGGATCCGGCTCCGGCCACGATCACCTGCGGGGCGGGCGGTGCGGTGATGCAGGCCGTCTGCTCCGGGGTGAAGGGGATGCCGAGGAGCTCCTTGAGCTGCTCGGGATCGGTGATACGGGCGGGCACGTCAGAGAGGCTAGCCGCGCCCACTGACAGTGGGTGGCCACATCGGCTGTCGGGGTGTGGGAACCGCTGGTCAGCACGTGTGGTGTCGTACGTCACTCAGGTCGCGTCCGAGGACACCGCGTGGCCCGGGAGTCATCGGCCGTCGCCGGTCCCCGCGCCGTCGGCAGGCCGGCGGCCGTCATTCGACGACGTGGCGTCCCTCCGCGCGGGCGCTGCACGATGTCCGGAACGCGCAGTGCGTGCAGTGCTGGCCGGTGGTCGGCGAGAACCGTTCGTCGAGGACCTTGCCCGCGGCGGTGGCCAGCAGGTCGCCGACCCACTCCCCCGTGAGGGGTTCCTGGGCCTGCACCTTGGGGAGGGTCTCGCCGCCGTTCTTCTGGGCGGCGCCCTGGCGCAGCTGGACGAGTTCGGCGCCGCCCGGCTCGGGGCGCACGCCGTCGAAGGCGTCGTCGACCGCGCCCTCGCGGACCGCGAGCTGGTAGACGGCGAGCTGCGGGTGGTGGGCCACTTCGGCGGCCGTGGGCGCGTTCTTGCCGGTCTTGAAGTCGACCACGTAGGCGCGGCCCTCGGTGTCCGTCTCGACGCGGTCCATGGAGCCGCGGATGCGTACTTCGTAGGAGCCCGCTTCGAGGGTCACGTCGAAGTCGTGCTCGCTGGCCACGGGTGTACGGCCGGGGCGGACCTGGTTGGAGTCGATGTGCCACTTCAGGAAGCGTTCGAGCGCCACGCGCGCGTGCTCCTTCTCCTGCGCCGACTTCCAGGGCGCGTCGAAGGCGAGCGCGTTCCACACGGAGTCCAGGCGTTCCATGAGGACGTCGAGGTCGGCGGGGGTGCGTCCGGAGGCGACCTCGTCGGCGAGGACGTGTACCACGTTGCCGAAGCCCTGGGCCGCGGTCGCGGGTGCGTCGGCCTTCACCTCGCGCCCCAGGAACCACTGCAGGGCGCAGGTGTTGGCGAGCTGGTCGAGGGCGCTTCCGGAGAGCACGACGGGCTGGTCGCGGTCGCGCAGCGGGACCTTGCTCTCGGTGGGGTCGTACATGCCCCACCACCGGTAGGGGTGGGCGGAGGGCACCAGGGGGCGGCCGTCGTCGTCGGTGAGCGCGGCGAGTCGGGCCAGTCGGTGGGCCGCGGCCTGCCGGAGGGGTTCCGAGACGCGTGGGTCGACGGTGGTGGCGCGCAGTTCGGCGACGAGGGCGGCGACGGACAGCGGGCGGCGGGGCCGGCCGGTGACGTCCTTGGGTTCCACGCCGAGTTCGGTGAGGAAGCGGGAGGGCTGGTCCCCGTCGTCGGCGGGTGCCTTCACCGCGGTGACGACGAGGCGTTCACGCGCGCGTGTGGCGGCCACGTAGAACAGGCGGCGTTCTTCGGAGAGGAGCGCTCCGGGGGTGAGGGGTTCGGCGAGGCCGTCGCGGCCGATGCGGTCGGCCTCCAGCAGGGAGCCGCGGCGGCGCAGGTCGGGCCACAGACCCTCCTGGACGCCGGCGACGACGACGAGGCGCCATTCCAGGCCCTTGGAGCGGTGCGCGGTCATCAGGCGCACGGCGTCGGGGCGTACGGCCCGGCGGGTGAGGGTGTCGGCGGCGATGTCCTGGGCGTCGATCTCCTCCAGGAAGTTGAGGGCGCCGCGTCCGCCGGTGCGTTCCTCGGCACGGGCCGCGGTCGCGAACAGCGCGCACACGGCGTCGAGGTCGCGGTCGGCGTTGCGTCCGGCCGCGCCGCCGCGCCGGGCGGCCCGTTCCAGGCGCCGCGGCCAGGGTGTGCCTTCCCAGAGGTCCCACAGCGCCTCCTCGGCCGTGCCACCGCCCGCCAGGCTCTCCCGTGCCTTGCGCAGCAGCGCGCCGAGGCGCTGGGCTCCGCGGGCGTAGGCCGGGTCGTGGGCGACGAGCCGTTCCGGTTCGGCCAGCGCGAGGGCGAGCAGTTCGTCGGAGGGCGGCGGTACGTGGTTGCCGGCGGCGCGTTCTTCCTCGCGCAGCGCGCGGCCCAGGCGCCGCAGGTCGGCGGCGTCCATGCCGGCGAGGGGCGAGGCGAGCAGGGTGAGCGCGGTCTCGGTGTCGAGCCAGGACGCCGCCCCCTGGAGTCCGGTGTCTTCGGGCTGTGCGTCCGCGTCTTGAGGAACGACTGCCAAAACGGCTTCGGGAAGGGTTTCCAGGGCGGCTCCGGGGTCGTTTTCGGGAGCCGCTCCAGGTGCGTCGTCGGAGGCGCCGTCAGGCGCGTCATCAGGGGTGTGGACGGGAGCGTCGCTGCCGGCGCCGGGCCTCGGTGCCGTGCCGACTCCCGTCCCGGACTCGGCGCGGGCGACCGCCCGCAGTGCCGTCAGCAACGGTGTCACCGCGGGTTCGTGCCGCAGGGGCAGGTCGTCGCCGTCGATGTCGAGCGGTACACCGGCGGCGGTGAGGGAGCGGCGGATCACCGGGATCGTGCGGGAGCCCGCGCGCACCAGGACGGCCATCTCGCCCCAGGGGACGCCGTCCTCCAGGTGGGCGCGGCGCAGGATGTCCGCGATGTTGTCCAGTTCGGTGCCCGCCGTCGGGTACGTGTAGACCTCGACCGTGCCGCCGTCCCGTACCGGTGTCAGCTCTCGGTGGGCGCGTACCTTCGGCGCGGGCAGCCGGGTGAGCGGCATGCGCTGGGTGAGCAGGCGGGTGGCGTTGAGCAGGGTGGCGCCCGAGCGGCGGGAGGTGCGCAGTACCTCGACCGGCGCGGGGTGGCCGTCCGCGCGCGGGAAGGCGTCGGGAAAGTCCAGGATGCCGTTCACGTCGGCGCCCCTGAAGGCGTAGATCGACTGGTCGGGGTCGCCGAAGGCGACCAGGGTGCGGCCGCCGCCGGCCAGGGCGCGCAGGAGCCGCACCTGGGCGGGGTCGGTGTCCTGGTACTCGTCCACGTAGACGGCGTCGTACTGCGCGGCGAGACGTTCGGCGACGCCCGGGCGTCGCGTGAGCAGTACCGCGCGGTGGACGAGTTCCGCGTAGTCGAGCACTCCTTGCAGGTCGAGGACGTCGAGGTACTCGGCGAGGAAGGCCGCGGCGGCGCTCCAGTCGGGGCGGCCGATCCGGCGGGCGAAGGCGGTCAGGGCGTCGGGGCCCAGTCCGAGTTCGCGGCTGCGCGCCAGGACGGCTCGGACCTCGTCGGCGAAACCGCGTGTGGTCAGGCAGGCGCGCAGTTCGTCGGGCCAGCGGACGTGGGCGAGGCCGAGCCGCTCCAGGTCGGGCTGGCCCGCGAGCAGCTCGCGCACCGCGACGTCCTGTTCGGGTCCGGACAGCAGCCGCAGCGGTTCCACGAACAGGTCGCTGTCCTGGTGGGCGCGGACCAGGGCGTAGCAGAACGAGTGGAAGGTGGTGGCCCGGGGGGCGCGGGCGGCTCCGATGCGCAGCGCCATGCGGTCGCGCAGTTCCACGGCCGCCTTGCGGCTGAACGTGAGCACCAGGATCCGTTCCGGGTCGCCGCCGTGTGCGATCCGGGCCGCCACGGACTCGACGAGGGTGGTCGTCTTGCCGGTGCCGGGGCCCGCGAGCACGAGGAGCGGGCCCGAGCCGTGGTCAACCACTGTGCGCTGTCCTGCGTCCAGACGAGGGGGGCCCACCCGGACCGGCGCGGTGCGCACCAGTCGGTACGCGCCGCGGGTCCCCTGCCGCACCTGGGGGTGCGGCAGGCGTCTGGTGGAGGAAGAGGAGCTCACGTGGTTCGCCGGTCCTGGAGGTTGTGCTGGTGTGCGGAGCGCCGCGGGCCGAGGGTGGTGGCCGCGGGGTGAGGGGGATGCGCGCCGTCGACGGTACGCCGGTGGACATCGTGGACGGACGGCTTCCCGTTCTTCCCTCACACCCGGTGCGTTCCCCGCTCGTCGAACGTACGGCATGTCACGGACGTGCCTCGTTTCCCCCGTACGGGCCACAGACGTCCCGTCCGCCCGTCCGATGGCGGAAGCTGTCAGGTGTGATCCTGCGCGCGTTCGTCGCCGTCCCATCGTGCTCGCCTCATGTCGACGCGCGGCAGATGTCCCATGGAAGCCCTGCTCGCCTCCTTCAGCGGCGTGCCCTCCTCGCGGTAGCGGTCCAGCGCCTCGAGTTCGTGGCCCGGCAGAAGGACTCCGTCCGCGCGGACCACCCGCCACCACGGGGCCGCTCCTCCGTAGAGGGCCATCACGCGTCCCACCTGGCGCGGGCCGCCCTCCTCCAGCCACTCGGCGACATCCCCGTACGTCATGACGCGTCCGGGGGGAATGAGGTCGGCGACCTCAAGGACCCGCTCCGCGTACTCCGGCAGCTCGTCCGCCGGAAGGCTCTCCTCGCTCATCCGCCCCATCCTGCCCCACGCCACCGACAGTGTGACGCGACGGCGACTGTGGGTGTCCCTCGCCCCGAAGACGCACTTCGGGCAGACTGTGCGCCCCCGCATTTGCACCCTGATGCCCCCGTGTGTCGGTGGGGCATGCCACCATCGTGCGGGCGGTGACTGGTGATACGAGATCAAGAAGAGACCATGAGGCAGCAGGGCGTGCACCCCGAAGGCGCGGAGAGCACCTCCGCCGCTTCGTCGCGCCCGGAAGCCGCCGGAGCCGCCGACGAGAGCTCTGGCACGACGGACGGCGAGCCCGGCTCGAAGACCGATTCCCCCTCGAAGGCGGACCAGAAGCCCTCCCCTGAGGCGCACGGCACCGGGAATCGGCGGACGACGGGCGCCGACGACTGCGGTGACGAGGTCCACAACGACGAGGTCGAGGGCGACGAACCGCTGCTGCCCGCGCGCGTGCACCGTCCGTCGGACCTGATGCGGCTGCTGGTCGGCTTCCTCGCGATCGTCGTGCTGCTCGCCATCGCGGCGTTCGCGCACGGGACGACCTCTGGGCTCGAACAGGACATCAACAAGGGCACCGGCCAGGCACCCGATCTGCTGATCAAGATCGCGGGGCTCGCGTCGAGCATCGCGATCCTGCTGGTGCCGGTCGCCTTCGCGATCGAGCGCCTGATCAAGCGGGACGGGCTGCGCATCGCCGACGGCGTGCTCGCCGCGGTCCTCGCGCACGGAGTGACCCTCGCCACCGACCTGTGGGTCGCGAAGGCCGCTCCGGGCTCCATCCAGGAGGCCCTCACCCAGCCCTCGCCGGGTGACATCCACGCCCTCACCGACCCGGTGCACGGCTATCTGGCGCCGGTCATCGCGTACATGACGGCCGTCGGCATGTCCCGCAGACCCCGCTGGCGCGCGGTGCTGTGGGTGGTGCTGCTGCTGGACGCCTTCTCCATGCTGGTCACCGGCTACACGACACCGTTCTCGATCATCCTGACGGTACTGATCGGCTGGACCATCGCCTACGGGACGCTGTACGCGGTCGGGTCGCCGAACGTCCGGCCGACCGGCCGCACGCTGATGGCGGGGCTGCGGCACGTCGGTTTCCATCCCGTCAGCGCGGCCCGCGAGGAGACCCCGGACACGTCCGACAACGGCGACCGAGGCCGGCGTTACTTCGTCACCCTGGAGGACGGGCCGCCGCTGGACGTCACGGTGGTCGACCGGGAGCAGCAGGCGCAGGGCTTCTTCTACCGGGTCTGGCGCAATCTGACCCTGCGCGGGCTCGCCACCCGTCGCAGCCTCCAGTCGCTGCGGCAGGCCCTGGAGCAGGAGGCGCTCCTCGCGTACGCGGCCATCGCGGCCGGCGCCAACGCGCCGAAGCTGATCGCGACCTCCGAGCTCGGCCCGGACGCCGTGATGCTCGTCTACGAGCACACCGGCGGACGGACCCTGGACTCGCTGCCCGGGGAGCTCATCACCGACGGCCTGCTGCGTGACACCTGGCATCAGGTGCAAGCGCTGCAGTCACGGCGCATCGCGCATCGCAGGCTCGCGGGTGACGCGATTTTGGTGGATCGTTCCGGCACGGTGATCCTCACCGATCTGCGCGGCGGCGAGATCGCGGCCGGTGATCTGCTGCTGCGCATGGACATCGCCCAGCTGCTGACCACCCTGGGGCTGCGCGTCGGCGCCGAGCGCACGGTGGCGTCCGCGGTCGGTGTCCTGGGTCCGGACGCCGTCGCCGACTGTCTGCCCCTGCTGCAGCCCATCGCACTGTCCCGATCCACGCGCGCGACGCTGCGCAAACTGGCCCGGGAGCGTGCCCAGCGCGAGCGCGACGCGGTCCTGGAGGCCTCACGGCAGGACAAGCTCGCGCGCGCGGAGCAGGCCCAGCACGCCGAGACCGTGGCGGAGAAGCCCGGCAAGAAGGCCGTACGGGCGGAGCAGCGGGCCGAGAAACGAGCGCTGGACGAAGCGCTGGACGAGGCACGCGAGGAGGATCTGCTCACCCAGATCCGCCACCAAGTGCTGCGGATCAGACCGCAGGCGCCGGTCGAGCCGGCCCGCCTGGAGCGGATCAAGCCGCGCACGCTGATCAGTTTCATCGCCGGTGCCATCGGCGGGTACTTCCTGCTGACGCAGCTCACCCACATCGAGTTCGCGACCCTCTTCGAGAGCGCCGAGTGGGGCTGGGTCGCGGCGGCCGTGCTGTTCTCGGCGCTGAGCTACTTCGCGGCGGCGATGAGCCTGCTCGGCTTCGTGCCCGAACGGGTGCCGTTCCTGCGGACCGTGGCCGCGCAGGTCGCCGGCTCGTTCGTGAAGATCGTGGCGCCGGCGGCGGTCGGCGGTGTCGCGCTCAACACGCGCTTCCTGCAGCGTGCCGGGGTGCGGCCGGGGCTCGCGGTGGCGAGCGTCGGCGCGTCGCAGCTGTTCGGGCTGGGCTGTCACATCCTGATGCTGCTGTCCTTCGGCTATCTGACCGGCACGGAGAAGACTCCGTCCCTGTCGCCCTCCCGTACGGTCATCGCCGGCCTGCTGACGGTCGCGGTGCTGGTCCTCGTCGTGACGTCGGTGCCGTTCCTGCGGAAGTTCATCGTCACCCGCGTCAGGTCACTGTTCGCCGGGGTCGTGCCGCGGATGCTGGACGTGCTGCAGCGTCCGCAGAAGCTGATCACCGGTATCGGCGGGATGCTGTTGCTGACCGCCTGCTTCGTGATGTGCCTGGACGCGTCGATCCGTGCCTTCGGCCACGAGGAGACCACCACGCTCAGCCTCGCCAGCGTGGCCGTCGTCTTCCTCGCCGGCAACGCGCTCGGCTCCGCGGCGCCGACCCCCGGCGGTGTCGGCGCGGTCGAGGCGACGCTCACGGTCGGTCTGATCGCCGTCGGCCTCCCCAAGGAGGTCGCCGCTCCCGCGGTGCTGCTGTACCGGCTGCTGACGCTGTGGCTGCCGGTGCTGCCGGGGTGGCTGTTCTTCAACCACCTCACGCGCAAGGGCGCCCTGTAGGGAGCCGGCACGCCGCGCCGCGCCACGGCAGGATCGCGGGGCTCGCGTCGAGGATCGCGATCCTGCCGGTGACCGGTGCGGCGCGCCGCACCGCGGCCCGCGGACACGGCCCGCCGGGCCCTCACCCGCACGGCCCGCGTCCCGAGCGCGCCGCCCGGCGCGACCGCAGGATGGGAGACATGCCGAACCCGTCCCAGTCGCGCGCCGCTGCCCTCACCGTGACCGCCGTCCTGCTGTCCTGTGTGCTGGCGGGCTGTAGCGACGGACCGAAGGACGGGGACCTGACGGCCCAGAAGCTGAGCTGGAAGGACTGCCCGGCCCCCTCCGAGTCCGAGGGTGGCGGCAGCGCCCCCTCTCCGCTGCCGGGCGGTGCGCAGTGGCAGTGCGCCACCATGAAGGCTCCCCTCGACTGGTCCGCCCCCAAGGGCGACACGATCGACATCGCGCTGATCCGGGCGCGGGCGAGCGGCGACCCGGGCAGACGCATCGGCTCCCTCGTCTTCAACTTCGGCGGCCCCGGCGGCTCGGGCGTCACCACGCTGCCTGCCTTCGGCGGGGACTACGCGAAGCTGCGCACCCGTTACGACCTGGTGAGTTTCGATCCGCGTGGGGTCGGCCGCAGCGACGGGGTGAAGTGCGAGGACGACAGCCAGCTCGACGCGTACTTCCAGCAGGACGCCATCCCCGACGACGACGCCCAGCGGAAGTCGCTCGTGGACAACACCAAGTCGTTCAACGCGGCCTGCGAGAAGAACTCGGGCCGGACCATCCCGCACGTGCGCACCACCGACGCGGCCCGCGACATGGATCTCATGCGGCAGGTCCTCGGCGACGACAAGCTGCACTACTTCGGCATCTCCTACGGCACCGAACTCGGCGGTGTGTACGCCCACTTGTTCCCCAAGAACGTGGGTCGCGCCGTGTTCGACGGGGTGGTCGACCCGACACAGGACCCGGAGCAGGGCGCACTGGGCCAGGCCAGGGGTTTCCAGCTCGCGCTCGACAACTTCGCCGAGGACTGCACCTCGAAGGCGGATCCCTGTCCGATCGGCGACACTCCGCAGGACGTCAAGGACCGCATCGCCAAGTTCCTCACCGGCCTGGAGAGCAAGCCGATCCCCGGTGTCTTCCCGCGTGAGCTGACCCAGACCGCCGCGACCAACGGCATCGCGCAGGCCCTGTACTCCAAGGACTTCTGGGAGTACCTGACGGAGGGTCTCGACCAGGCGTACAGCGGTGACGGCAAGGAACTGATGGTGCTGTCGGACTCGATGAACGGGCGCAGCGAGGACGGCCAGTACAGCAATCTCACCGCGGCGAACGTGTCCATCAACTGCGCGGACGAGAAGCCGCGCTACACCGTCGCCGACGTCGAGGCGAGACTTCCGGAGTTCCGGGCCGCGTCGCCCCTGTTCGGCGACTATCTGGCCTGGGGCATGCTCAGTTGCACCGACTGGGCCGTCCCGGGGGCCGCCGACCACCCGGACGTCAGCGCGGCCGGCGCGGCGCCGATCCTCGTGGTCGGCAACACCGGTGACCCGGCCACGCCGTACGAGGGTGCGAAGAAGATGGTGGAGGCGTTGGGCAAGGGTGTCGGCGTCGAGCTGACCTACAAGGGCCAGGGGCACGGCGCGTACGACAGCGGGAACAAGTGCGTGCACAACGCGGTGGACGGCTATCTGCTGAACGGAACCGTGCCCCACGCCGGAACCGTCTGCACCTAGAAAAGTGCAGGTCAAACAGTTATCCACAGGTGCCCGAGGCTGCTCGCCGCGGACGCCTAGTATGGCGTGCAGGTGATCCGCGGCATCCGGCGGACCACGGGTGAGGGGGGAAGCTCATGACGCGTTTCGCACGGTGGACGGCCTTGGTGGCGGCCGCTTTGCTGGTGGCCGGCTGCGGCGGCTCGTCCGGGAACGGCAAGGACGAGGGGAAGAACAGCGACCCCCCGTCGACCACCACACCGTCGTCAGGCGCGGCTTCGGCACTGCCGGCCTCGCTCACCTCGCAGAAGCCCGACTGGGGCCGCTGCAAGGGCACTTCGGGCTCCGCCGCCCAGGGCGGCAGCTGGCAGTGCGCGACGCTCAAGGTGCCGCTCGACTACGCGAAGCCGGGCGGCGAGACGATCGGCCTCGCCCTGATCCGTTCGAAGGCGACCGGCGGCCAGGGCAAGCACCTCGGCTCACTCCTGTTCAACTTCGGTGGCCCCGGCGGTTCGGGCATCTCCACGATGCCCAACTACGAGAGCCTCGTCGGCCCGCTCCACGAGCGCTACGACCTGGTGAGCTGGGACCCGCGCGGTGTGGCCGCCAGCGAGGGTGTGCGCTGCCGCGGTGACAAGGCGATCCAGGCCGCCGAGTCGGTGGACGCCACCCCGGACGACGCCGCCGAGGAAAGCGCCTACTTCAAGGACGCCACGGACTTCGGCAAGGGCTGCGAGAAGGCCGCCGGAAAGCTGATGTCGCACGTCTCGACGACCGACACCGCCCGCGACATGGACCTGATGCGCCAGGTCCTCGGCGACAGCAGGATGCACTACTTCGGCATCTCCTACGGCACCGAACTCGGCGGTGTGTACGCCCACTTGTTCCCCAAGAACGTGGGGCGGCTGGTACTGGACGCCGTCGTCGACCCGAGCGCCGACACGGTGGGCCACGCCAAGAACCAGACCCTGGGGTTCCAGCGCGCCCTGGACGACTACCTCAAGTCCACCGGCCAGGAACCCGGGCAGGGCTCCCGGAAGATCGTGGACCTTCTGGACCGGATCGACGCGAAGCCGCTGCCGACCACCGGCGGGCGCGAGCTCACCCAGACCCTGGCCCTCACCGGCATCGTGCTGCCGCTGTACAGCAAGGCGGGCTGGCCGCGCCTGACCAGCGCGCTCAAGGCCGCCGAGGACGGCGACGGGACGGAACTGCTGCAACTGGCCGACGGGTACAACGACCGTGACTCCGCGGGGCACTACGGCACGACGACCCATTCGCAACGGCTCATATCGTGCTTGGACGACAAGCAGCGGCCGACTCCCGAGGAGACGAGGAAGCTGCTTCCCGAGTTCGAGAAGATCTCGCCCGTCTTCGGGGACTTCATGGGCTGGGACACGGCGGGCTGGTGCCACGACTGGCCGGTCGCCGGTCAGTACGACACCCCGGAGGTCAGCGCCCCGGGAGCCGCGCCCGTCCTGGTCGTGGGCAACACCGGGGACCCCGCGACGCCGTACGAGGGCGCCCGCAGGATGGCCGACGAACTGGGCGGGGGCGTCGGGGTGGAGCTCACCTGGAAGGGCGAGGGCCATGGCGCGTACGGGAGTGGCAGCGAGTGCGTCGACTCCACGGTGAACGGCTATCTGCTGAACGGGACGGTACCGAAGGACGGCAAGGTCTGTTCATGACGACGGCGGGGGTCCCCCACACCTGTCGTGTGCGAGACCCCCGCCGCCGGAAGTACGGGACGAGCCGGTGCACAGCGGACCGGCTCGCCCGTCGCTCAGTAGACCGGCTTGTCCGGCTCGATCTGGTTGACCCAGCCGATCACGCCGCCGCCGACGTGCACCGCGTCCGAGAAGCCCGCGGACTTCAGGACGGCGAGGACCTCGGCGCTGCGGACACCCGTCTTGCAGTGCAGGACGATCTTCTTGTCCTGCGGAAGGGTCTCCAGGGCGGTGCCCATGAGGAACTCGTTCTTCGGGATCAGCTTGGCGCCGGGGATCGAGACGATCTCGTACTCGTTGATCTCACGGACGTCGATGATCTCGATGTTCTCGCCGTCGTCGATCCACTCCTTGAGCTGCTTGGGAGTGATCGTGGAGCCGGCCGCCGCCTCCTGGGCCTCCTCGGACACGACGCCGCAGAAGGCTTCGTAGTCGATGAGCTCGGTGACGGTGGGGTTCTCACCGCAGACCGCGCAGTTCGGGTCCTTGCGGACCTTGACCTGGCGGTACTGCATCTCCAGGGCGTCGTAGATCATCAGGCGGCCGACCAGGGGCTCCCCGATGCCCGCGAGCAGCTTGATCGCCTCGTTGACCTGGATGGAGCCGATGGACGCGCACAGCACGCCCAGGACACCGCCCTCGGCGCAGGAGGGGACCATGCCGGGCGGCGGGGGCTCCGGGTAGAGGCAGCGGTAGCAGGGGCCGTGCTCGGACCAGAAGACGGACGCCTGGCCGTCGAAGCGGTAGATCGAGCCCCACACGTACGGCTTGTCGAGGAGCACGCACGCGTCGTTGACCAGGTAGCGGGTCGCGAAGTTGTCCGTGCCGTCGACGATCAGGTCGTACTGGCTGAAGATGTCCATCACGTTCTCGGCCTCGAGCCGCTCTTCGTGCAGGACGACCTTCACGTACGGGTTGATGCCCAGTACGGAGTCGCGCGCCGACTGGGCCTTGGAACGGCCGATGTCCGCCTGGCTGTGGATGATCTGGCGCTGCAGGTTCGACTCGTCGACCTCGTCGAACTCCACGATGCCGAGCGTGCCCACACCCGCTGCGGCCAGGTACATCAGCGCCGGGGACCCGAGGCCGCCGGCGCCGACACACAGCACCTTGGCGTTCTTCAGCCGCTTCTGCCCGTCCATGCCCACATCGGGGATGATCAGGTGGCGGGAGTACCTGCGGACCTCGTCTACGGTGAGCTCGGCAGCCGGCTCGACCAGGGGTGGCAGCGACACGGGGACTCCGTTGGTCGGTCAATCACTACAGTTGTTCTCCCCGTAACACTGCCACGCCCTTCTTCATTCCGAGACACCCGTTCCGATCCGCGAGACGATCTCGTCCCAGTAGCCGGGCATCGACTCCCAGGGATCGGCACGACCGCCCCGGTCCGTGCGGTCGGTGAAGTAGATGGTCGAGGCGCCCTGCCAGCGGGCGATGCGCAACGCCTCGTCCAGATGACCGCGCGGCACGCCGTGCACGAAGTGGCAGAACCGCTCGGGCGCGTAGTCGGCGGTCCACTCGGCGACCTGCGACCAGCGGTAGTCGCTCCAGGAGCCGGAGAACGTCACCAGCTGGTCGGCGTTCTCGGCATAGCCGGGGTAGGGGTGGGTGCCGTGGCCGAGCACGATGTGCGGGTCGTCGAGGAGCGCGCGGAGCCCGGTGACCGCCCGGCGGACCTCGGGAAGCGCGGCGCGCTCGGTGGGGCAGCGGTGCAGGAGGAAGCCGCCGACCCGGTACCAGTCGAGATACCGGTGCGCGTCGGAGATCACCTCGCCGACGGCGCGTGCGCCGTACGTGAGGTCCAGGTGCCCGAGCACGCGCACACCGGCGTGGCGGAGCCGGCCGACGGCCTCCAGGCAGTGCGGGTCGGGGCGGATGCCAGGGCCTTCGGCCACGTTCAGGACGACCCAGTGCAGGGGCGTGCCGGGGCGGGTGAGTGCGCCCCATTCCCCCGGCGCGACGAGGGGGTGCGCGTAGCCGGGGATGCCGAAGCCGGTCCTCAGGTTCGTGCTCGCGGTGCCCGCCGTGGCGCTGGTCAGATGCGGCATGCCGCCTCCATCCAGATGTCGGCGAGGGACTCCTCGAGGTTGATCCGGGGCCGCCAGCCGAGGCGGTCGCGCGCGGTGCGCACATCGGCCTGCTGCCAGCTGCCGCAGCCGTCCGGGTAGGGGTAGGCGACCGGGCCCGCCTGGTCGGGTTCGGGGCGGGGGTGCCCGATGGGTGCCCTCATGGGTCCGGGCGGGCCGTCGAGTTCGTGCAGTGTGCCGCCGTAGCCGGCCACGCGGGCGAGGACGGCGGCGGCGTCCCGCAGGCGGACGGCGCGGCCCGAGCCGATGTTGATGACGCCCTGTGCGGCGGAGAGGGAGGCGGCGTGGACGGCACGGGCGACGTCGCGGACGTCGATGAAGTCGCGCTGGACGCCGAGTCCGCCGAGTTTGAGTTCGCCGTCGCCGGACTGCATGGCGCGCCGCATGGCCTCGGCGAGACGGCCGAGCGGGGATCCGGCGGGCGTGCCGGGCCCGGCGGGCGAGAAGACGCGCAGGACGACGGCGTCGAGTCCGGAGCCGAGGACCAGTTCCGTGGCCGCGAGTTTGCTGACGCCGTACGGGCCGCCGGGCCGCGGAACGGCGTCCTCGGCGGTGGACGAGCCGGGCTGGCTGGGCCCGTACTCGGCACCGCAGCCGATCTGCACGAGCCGCGCCCCGCACCCGCTGCGCCGCAGGGCCTCGCAGACGGTGGCGACGGCGACGGTGTTGTGCCGGGTGAGTTCACGGGCGCCGCCGCGGGTGGCACCGGCGCAGTTGACGACGACCCCGGGGTGCACCGCGTCCAGGAAGCGGGTGAGTGCGCCGGGGCTGCCCGAGGCGAGGTCGAACCGTACGTCGGCGTCGTCGCCCCGGCCGAGCGCGGTGAGTTGCACGGCCGGGTCGGCGAGCAGCCTGTCGGCGACGAAACGGCCGAGGTATCCGTTGGCTCCGATCAGCAGGACCCTCATCGGGCGGCTCCCGGGGCGGATTCTCCGGTTCGGGAGGTGATCATCTGGCGTTCTCCTTCAGGGTGGTGCCATGGGTCGGAAGGGAGGCCCGCGGTGTCGGCCCCGCGGGAGAGGTGGGCCCGGCAAAGGGGCTGGGGCCCTCGGGCGGCGCTCGCGGCGGCTCGCGGGGGTGACGCGAGGGTGGAGGGACCGTGGGTCGGATCGGGGCGCGCGGGTCGTGACGCGGTGCGGGCGACGCGCGGCTCGTCCGGACCGGGCTCGGTGTCCACCGGGGTGCGCCGAGCGGCGACCGGGCCGAGCCTTGGGCGACGCCGTGTGCGCGGCCGGGGTCGGGGGCGGGGGCGGTGCTCATGGCGTCCCGTCGGGTGCCGCGTGGGCCGAGGCCCGGGTCAGGGTGCGGGTCGCGTGGATCAGGAGGACGAGGGCGCCCGCGCCGCACACCAGGGCCGGGACGGCGCCGGGTCCCCAGGCGTAGGCGACGGTCTCGACGGGCGTGTCCAGGAACGAACAGCCGGGCAGGCGGCCGGCGAAGACCGTGGCCGTCGCGGTCGCCTCGGCCGCGCCGGCGGCGCCGAGCACGACAGCGGGGGCGTGGGTGAAGCCGCGCGCCGTGAGCAGGCGTGCGAGGAGAAGCAGCGCGCCGAGGGCGCCCGCTCCGGCGTAGGCGGGGGGCTCGTCCAGGACCGCCCCGCACAGCGCGAGCAGGGCGCCGAGGGCACACAGGAAGAGGGCGAACACGCCCAGGAGCAGGGGCCTCACGGAGACCGCGAACTCCTTCAGGCCCCGGCTGGCGGCCAGTCCGCGGCGGGCACGCGCCATGAACAGGTGGGCGCACCAGGCGGCGGGGGCGCAGGACAGGGCGAGGGCGAGTACGGGCGCCGTGGCGGGCGGCCAGGGGTCGTCGGGTCCGCCGGAGAGGGCGGCGCTCAGCAGCCCGTCACCGAACAGGGCGTACGCGATCAGCCAACAGGTCCACGCACGGGTGCCGTTCGTCATGCGGTGGGCGGTGCCGAGGGGGCCGCGGCGCAGGGCGGCGCGCAGGCCGAGCGCCACGGCGAGGGTGCCGGTCGCGGCGACGGCGAGGTGGGCCTGCCCTTCGGTGAACCGCAGTCCGGTCACGGTGGCCGCGCAGAGGAGGCCCGGCAGCAGGGCGAGAACGGCCCAACCGGCGCGTGCGCCCGAGCGTTCGGTGGGGGCGGGCTGCGGGACCGGTTCCACCTCGCGCGTCCGGCGTGCGTACATCTCCTCGGCGAGGGAGAACACGTCACGGTGGCGGAAGCGGGTTGCGGTCCGGTCGGTCAGTCCGTGTGCCTCCAGGCCGGCCGCGATCTCCAGCGGGTCGACGGCGCGTTCGCAGAGCTCGCGGTGCCGGTGCATCAGGGCCTTCACCGGGTCCACGGTGTTGCGGCGGCCGGGGGGCCTGCGGGAGTGTCCGGGGAGGCCGCCCTCGGCGTTCGAGAAGCCGGGCACCGCGCTCGTACCCACGCCCGCTGCCTCTGTCCCTTCCCCTGTCTCAGCGCCGGATCCGGGGCTGAAAGGCGCGCCGCCGGGTGCGGGACCGGGTGCGCTCCCCGTCCGACTCCCCCCGTTCGGTACGGCCGTCCCCCCGTTCGGTACGGCCGTCCGCGCGCGCGGGTCCGCCTCCTCGTCTGCCACGGACTGCTCGTCCCCCAGAAGCCGCTCCACCGACTGCTCGTCCCCCAGAAGCCGCTCCACCGACTGCTCGTCCCAGGTCCCGGAACTCCCCGGTGCAGCGGGCCGGTCCATTGCGCCGAGTCGTCCTTCGGTTGGGCCCGGTTCGCTCATCACGCGCTCTCCCCCGCGGTCAGCGGAACCGTCGCGCGCACCGGGGCCCCCGCCGCCCAGCGCTGCCGCCCCGCGGCGATGGGGCGGGCCTCGGTCCAGCGGCCGGGCACGTGGGCCTCCGCGGGTACGCCGAAGGGCAGTGGTTCGCCCGCGGCGTCCACGACGACCCGCCGGATCGGGGAGTGCGAGACGATCTCGAGGTAAATGCCGTGAAATGCCTCGACGTTCTGCTCGACGGTGAACAGTTCGAGGGCACGCGCGCGTGCCGCCGCGCCGAGGCGTGCGCGCCGCGCGGGGTCGCGCAGCAGCGCCACGCACGCCTCGGCGAGCGCCCGCGGATTGCGTGGCGGCACCACCAGCCCCGTACCGCCGATGACCTCGACGACCGCGCCGACGTCGGTGGACACCGTGGCGCGGCCGCAGAACATGGCCTCGACGAGGCTGATCGGGAAGCCCTCGACGACGCTGGACAGGACGACCAGGGCACCGGACGCGTACGCCTCCGCGAGCCCCGGGGCCTCCGGACAACCGATCTCCTCGAAGGACACCGGGTTGTCGCCGACGGCGTGCGCGCCCTCGGCCTCGTCGGGGAAGAGGTGGGCGGCCAGCGCCTTGCAGTGAGCCAGATAGAGCGCGCCGTCGGACCCTTCGGCGGGCGCTCCGATGATCCGCAGCCGGGTCTTCGGCTCTTCCTTGCGGATCTCGGCGAAGGAGTGCAGCAGGGAGACGAGGTCCTTCGACGGTTCGACCCGTCCGACCCACACCAGCGTGTCCGGGTCCGCGCAGTCGGCTCCCCCGACGCTCTCCCCCACCTCCGCGAAGCGGGACGCCTCCATGCCGGGGTAGACCGTGCGCAGTTTGGCGCGGTCGGCGCCGCAGCGCTCCTGCCAGCGGCGGGCGTGGGTGTTGCCGGGCGTGATGAGCGCGGCCCGGCGGTAGACCTCGGTGGCCAGCCGGCCGTGGAAGGAGGCGAGCAACGCCCGTACGGCGGGCGCCTCCTCGGTGGCGGCGGAGGCCAGATAGTGCGCGCGCAACGGCACCCCGTACTCCGTGACGAGCAGCGGGACCGAGGCGAAGTGCCGGGCGAGCAGACCGGGCAGGGCCGCCGAGCCGCCGGCGGCCGCGTGGCAGAGGTCGACCGCGCCGAGCCCGTCGTCCGCGTACCAGTCCAGCGAGAGGGGGCGCAGCGACCGCTCGACGTGGGCGGCGACGGAGAGCAGGTCGGGCACGCGAGCGGTGCGCGCGGCGCGCAGTGCGCCCGGCGCGCGGCAGGCGCGTTCCCATGCGCGCACGGCGCCCTCGGAGCGCAGCGCGCCGGCCAGGCCGCCCTCGTCGCGGGCGAGTTCCGCGAGCCCGTACAACGCGTTGGCGAAACGGTCCGCCTCAAGGCCGAAGGAAACCCCCGAGCCGACGAGAACCCCCGAAGCACCCGCGACACCCGGTCCACCCGCGACACCCGGTCCACCCGCGACACCCGGTCCACCCGCGAGACCCGGTCGACCCGCCACACGCGGTCCACCCGCCACGCCCGGCCCGCTCCCGACGCCCGCTCCCCCCGCGACACCGAGGCCCCCGGTCGACCCCGCGTTGCCGGAAACCCCCGCCCCACCGGAAGCGCTTAAGCATCCCCAGGGCCGTCCAGGCTTCCCGGGCCCGCGCACACCGCCGCCGCCAGCTCCCCGAAGCACTCGGCGTACCGCCGTCGCACCCGGCGGCCGTGCACTCTGCGCCCGTACACCGCTCCGTCGTCCTCGGCCGTCCACAGCGGAGCCGTCCGTACCCGGTTGACCTGGGGCGGCAGTGGGACCCAGCCCTCGTCCTCCTGCTGTCGGCTGCGGCTGAGCGCGTAGATGTCGAACTCGTGCTGCCCGAGCCCGCGCACGAGCCGGTCGCACCAGAGCTTGGCGTCACCGCTCACATACGGATAGCCACCCTCCGTAAGCAGTCCGATGCGCACGAGTGCACCCCCGATCTCCCATATGGGGAGCCGCCGTTGACCCGGCGGCTCGCAGCGGGAAGAACGTATGCGGACATGGCGGTGGCGCGACGGACGGTTGTCCATCGCGCCACCAAAAGGGGTGAACGGGCGTAACTTTCCCGCGCAGGTCGCGTTCTGTCCCGCTAGGGAATCAAGTGGTGACGTCCCGTCATACCGTGGCCAGTTGTCTGCGGGCCCTGCGCCGCTCCGCCGCGACCTCGGGATCGAGTGCCGGTACGGCGGCCAGCAGCTGCTTCGTGTACGGGTCCTGCGGGGACTCGTACACGTCGTCGGCGAGGCCGTGTTCGACGATCCGGCCGCCTCGCATCACCGCGACCCGGTCGCTGACCTGGCGTACGACGGCCAGGTCGTGCGCCACGAAGACGAGCGCGAGACCGAGTTCGCGCTGCAGTTCGGCGAGCAGGGCGACCACCTGGGCCTGTGTCGTGACGTCGAGCGCGGAGACCGGTTCGTCGCAGACGATGACGCGCGGGTCGGCGGCGAGCGCCCGTGCGATGCCGACGCGTTGGCGCTGTCCGCCGCTGAACTCGTGCGGGTAGCGGTCGTAGTGCGCCGCTTCGAGCCCTACGCGCTCCAGAAGCTCCCGTACGCGCCCCCGGATGCGCGTCTCGTCCCGTTCGCCGCGGGCCCGGAGGGGATCGGCGATCGACTCGCCCACACTGCGGCGGGGGTTGAGGGAGGAGACGGGGTCCTGGAAGACCATCTGGACGGTGGGACGGACGCCGGACTGCGCCCGGCCCTCGTACCGCACCGACCCGGCGGTCGGCTCCAGCAGCCCGACCAGCATCCGCCCCAGCGTGGTCTTGCCGCTGCCGCTCTCGCCGACGACGCCGAGCGTCTCCCCGCGCCGGACCGTGAGCGACACCCCGTCCACGGCGGTGAACCGCCGCTTGCCACGGCCGAATTCGCGCCGCAGGTCCACCGCTTCGAGCACGACCTCGCCGTCCGCCCCGTCAGCGGACGCGCCACCGGACGAATCACCGACCGACGCGCCGGCGACCGACGCACGGTCATCCGGCACGCCACCATCCGACACGCCGCCGCCCGACACGCCACGGTCCGACGCACCAACGCCCGACGCACCAACGCCCGACGCACCGCCGTCGGACGCACCACGGCCGTCCGCCCCAGCCTCGCCCCCGCCCCCCCTCGACAGGAGCTTAAGCACGGCCACCCCGGCCCGAACGCGTGGCGCGTGCACACCCGGAACGCCCGCGTCCCGAACGCCCGCGCGCGGAACCTTTACGCGCGCAACCTCCACGCGCGGAACCGCACCCAACAACTCGCGTGTGTACGCCTCTCGCGGCGCCCCGAGGACCGCCGCGACCGGCCCGCGCTCGACCGCCCTCCCGTGCCGCATGACGAGCACGTCGTCGACGCTCTCGGCGGCCACGCCCACGTCGTGCGTGACCAGCAGCAGCCCCATCCCGGTCTCCTCCCGCAGGGTGTGCAGCAGGTCGAGGATCTGGGCCTGGACGGTCACGTCGAGGGCCGTGGTCGGTTCGTCGGCGATCAGCAGGTCGGGCGCGCAGGCCAGCGCCATCGCGATGAGGGCGCGCTGCCGCATGCCGCCGCTGAACTCGTGCGGGCGCGAGCGCGCGCGGCGGGCGGCGTCCGCGATGCCGACACGGTCGAGCACCTCGACGGCACGCGCGCGTGCGGCGCGCCGGGACGCCTTCACGTGGACCCGGTACACCTCGGCGATCTGGTCGCCGACCGCGTAGTACGGGTCGAGGGACGACAGCGGATCCTGGAAGACCATCGCGGCCTTCCCGCCCCGCAGCCGCCGCAGTTCGTCGTCGGAGGCGGCCTGTACGTCCACCCCGGCCACCCGCACCGCACCGCCGACGCGCGCTCCGGTGCCCCGGTGCAGCGCCAGCAGCGCGGACGCCACGGTGGACTTGCCGGAGCCGGACTCGCCGACCAGTCCGAGCGCGGCGCCCTTCTTGAGGGTGAAGGAGAGCCCGTCGACGGCGCGCAGGTCCCCGAACCCGACGACGAGGTCGCGGACGTCCACGAGCGTGTCGTCGCTGTCGTCCGGCCCGCCGTCCAGGGATTCGTCGGTTTTCACGAGACTCACGTCAGCACCACCCGTCGGTCGGCCACCGCGTACAGGACGTCCGCGACGGCGTTGGCCAGGACCACGAAGAAGCCGGTGACCAGGACCATCCCGACGACCACCGGCAGGTCGACGACCTGCACCGCGTGCACGAGTTCCCGTCCGAGTCCGGGCAGTCCGAACATCGTCTCGGTGAGCACGGCGCCGCCGATCGCCGAGCCGACGTCGTTGGCGTTCAGCGCGATGACCGGCGCGATCGCACCGCGCAGGGCGTGCCTGCCGATGATCGAGCGTTCCCCCACGCCGTAGGCGCGGAAGGTGCGGACATGGTCCTCGGCGAGGGTCTCCAGCATCGAGGCGCGGGTCAGCCGGGCGTACTTGGCGGCCTCGATCAGGGCGAACGCCAGCCAGGGGAGCAGCAGGTTCCACGCCCACTGCTCGGGGTCCTCGGTGAAGGGCACGTACTGCGGGAAGGGCAGCCACTGGAGCTGTCCGCAGACGACGATCATCAGCACCAGCCCGATGACGAAGACGGGTGTGGCGGTGCCGGCGAGCGTGACGCCGGTCAGCACGCGCTCGGTGATCCGGCCGCGGCGCCACGCGGAGAGCACGCCGGTGCCGACGCCGAGGATCAGCCACAGCACCATCGCGCCGAGCACGAGCGAGAGGGTGACGGGCAGCTTCGTCCAGATCAGGTGGGTGACCTGCTGGTCGCTCTGGTACGAGAGGCCGAGGCAGGGCGCGCCGCAGTGCTGCACGGAGGTGCCCGTCGAGTAGTCGTGCCCGACGACGATGCCCTGCAGGAAGTGCCAGTAGCGCAGGTACAGCGGATCGCCGAGCTTCAACTGCTCGGAGACCTGGTGCACCTGGGCGGGCGAGCAGCGCGGGCCGCAGGTGATCTGGGCGACGTCGCCGGGAGCGACGTAGAAGACGAGGTAGATGATCACGGAGATCGCGAGCAGGGTGACGACGGCGCCGGCCAGACGCCGTACGGCGAATCCGGTGAATCCGCCGGCCCCGGGCAGGTTGCTCATGCCCTGGCCTCCCGCTTGCGTCCCGTGCCGATGCGCAGCCGCGAGGCGGCGCGCGGGTCGAGGGCCGTGCGCACGCCGTCGCCGAGGACGGTCAGCGCGAGCACGGTGAGGAACAGCGAGCCCGCCGGCAGCAGCAGGTACTGCGGCGCCGCCTGGTACCAGACGTCGGCCGCGGTGAGCATCTGGCCCCACGAGGGGGTCGGCGGTTTCACGCCGACACCGAGGAAGCTGAGCGCCGCCTCGACGGTGATGTTCGTGGGGACGAGGAGGGCGGCGTACGTGATGACGGGCGCGGCCAGCGCGGGCAGGAGTTCGCGGCGGGCGACGCGCCAGGGGCCCCAGCCGCTGAGCCGGGCCGCCGCCACGTGGTCGAGCTCCTTGAGGGTCAGCGTGTGGGCGCGCACGATCTTCGCGGTCGAGCCCCAGGCCACCAGGCCGATGATGAGGGCGACCAGGACGGGGCGCGGGAAGTTGCTGGGCACGATCGCGAGCAGCGCGAGGGACATGATCATGAGGGGCATCGCGATGATGATGTCGGTGACGCGGCTCAGCAGTTGGTCGACCCATCGGTTGCCGAGGCCTGCCGCGACGCCGACGCCGACGCCGATGAGGACCTGCACGAGGGTGGCCGCGAACGCGACACCGAGGGAGACCCGGGCGCCGTAGACGAGGCGGGCGAAGAGATCGCGGCCCGTCTGCGGTTCGACGCCGAGCCAGTGGTCGCCGCTGACACCGCCGAGTGATCCGAGCGGTACGCCGCCGCGCGCGGAGTCGACGAGCGAGGGGTGGTAGGTGGTCGGGTCCTGGCCCTCCACCGCCGTGAGCAGCGGTGCGGCGAGTGCGACCAGGACGAGCAGCGCGACGACGGCCGCCGCGACGAGGGCGGCGCGCTGGGTGCGCAGCCGCCGCCAGAACTGACGGGCCCCGGAGGCCCCCGGGACGGATATGTCCGTCCCGGGGGCCTGGGAGGCGATGATTGCCTCGCTCATGGTGCTACTTCACCGCGACCTGGGAGATGTCCAGCACGCCGGTCCAGTCGCTGATCACGATGTTCTTGACGTCCTTGCCGTAGAGGCGCTTGTACACCGGGTGGAACAGCGGCACGGTCAGGGCCTGTTCGCCGATCTTCTTGTCGAGTGCGCCCCAGCGCTGCGCGGCCTCGTCGAGGTCGGTCAGCTTGTTGATCGCGTCGATCTCGGTGTTGACGGCCTTGTCGTCGAGGAAGCCGGTGTTGAAGTTGGCGCCGTCCTTGACGATCTGGCGGCCGTCGAAGATCGGGGCGAGGAAGGGGCCGCCGGAGGGCCAGTCGGCACCCCAGTGGGCGAGGAAGAAGCCGGGCTCGGTCTTGGCGCCGTGGATCTTGTCCTTGTAGTCGTTGGATTCAAGGCCCTGCAGCTTGACGGTGATCCCGGCCTTCTTCAGGGCGTCCTGGATGGCGGTGGCGATCTCCGGGCTGGTCTCGAAGTCCTTGTCGTTGGAGTGCGTGAGGGTGACGGTGAGGCCGTTCTGGTGGCCCGCCTCCTTCAGGAGCTCCTTGGCCTTGGCCGGGTTGCCGGACGCGCCCGCCGGGAAGTGGTCGTAGGGCGTGTAGCCGAAGGACTTCTGGTTCGGCAGGTAGGTGGTCGCCGCCTCGGCGAGGGAGGAGCCGCCGGCCGCGTTGATCACCGATGTGCGGTCGATGGCGTACGAGATCGCCTGCCGCACCTTCGGGTCGTCGAACGGCTTCACCTTCGGGTTGAAGGCGATGTAGTTGGTGTAGCCGAAGTGCCCGGTGCCGACGCGCGAGGCGAGTTCCTTGTCACCGGTGACCTTGGCGAGCTCGGCGGGGCCGAGGTTGGTGTCGGTGGTGACGGCGGCGGCGTCCGCGCCCTGGGACGAGGACAGTCGCTGGTTGATCACGGACGAGTCCAGGCCGGACCGTACGTCGATCTTGTCGGGGTAGGCCTTGCGCTCGGCGTCGGTCGACGCGGACCAGTGCGTGTTGCGCGCCAGGATCAGCCGCTCGCCGTCGTTCTCGTTCTTGACGACCTTGTACGGGCCCGAGGAGATCGGGTGCTCCTCGTACTTGGTGCCGTTGTCCTTGGCCTTCGGGACGGGCGTGAACTGCGTCTGGGTGGCGAGGTAGGGGAACTCGCCCTCGGGCTTGTCGAGGTGGAAGACGATGGTGAGGTCGTCCGGGGTCTCGATCGACTCGAGGCCCTTCTTGTCCTTGTAGGGGCCCTGGTAGTCGGCGCCGCCGATCAGCCAGTCCCTCAGGTAGGGGGCGCCGCCGGAGAGTTCGGCCGCGAAGGAACGCTCGATGCCGTACTTGATGTCGGCGGAGGTGATCGGCGTGCCGTCCTCGTACTTGAGGCCCTTCTTCAGGGTGTACGTCCACACGGTCGCGTCCTTGCTCGGGCGGCCGGTGTCGGTGGCGAGGTCGGGGACGACCTTGGCGCCGGCGGCCCCGTTCTCGCGGTTGCGTGTGGTGAGCGTACGGAAGACGAGGGAGGGGACGTTGCCGCCGCCGGAGGTGTACAGGCGCGCCGGGTCGAAGTCCTCCTGCGGGTTGGCGTTGAGGACGGTGAGCGTGCCCCCCTTCCGCGGCTTGGAGTCGCCACCGGCGCCCTTGGCATCGTTGTCCTTGGGCCCGCAGGCGGCGGCGCCCGCTGCCACGACCAGGGCAAGCGAAACGGTGGCCACACGGGCTCTGTTCACGGACGGTTGACGCATCGGAAGACGACCTCTCGGATGGTGAGACAAGTTGACGAGGAGTGAGACGAAAGTGAACAAACGTCTGCCCCGGCGTCAGGTCGCCGAAAGGTCACGGACCATTGCGGTCACGGTGGGAACGGAATCGCGACGAGCACGCCGGGGGCGGGCGTCAGCGACAGTGGATGTCGGCCACGCAGAGCGCGGTCACGCCGATCAGCGCCAGCTCGATGGCGGCGCGACGGACGGCAGGACTGGACCACATGCGCAGAAATATGAACGAACTTTCGGAGCATGTCAACGTGGTCCAGCCCGTGACGGACGTGACTCCTGCCGTCTTGGGGTCAACTGCCCGGGTACGGCCAGGGGTTGGGCAGGCAGTGAATCCCGTCATGATCGAGGAACTTGGTCTGCTGCTGCATGACCGGAGCGAGCGCGCCGTCCTTCTCGCAGCTGACATGGCCGTATCCGAGCCGGTGGCCGACCTCGTGGTTGATGAGCATCTGCCGGTAGGGGTGGATCGCGGCGCCGTACGTCCTGGAGCCCTGGGCCCAGCGGTACGCGTTGATCATGACGCGTTCGGTGGAGGCCGAGTCGCAGGACACGTTGTCCTCGGTCGTGTCCAGACCGGACTTGGCGCACCAGTCGGCGGTGGTACCCGGGCTGGCCAGCGTGATCACGAAGTCGGGCCTGCCGGAGGAGATCCGCTCGAAGGAGCGGGCGCCGTTGTGGGCCCAGCTCCTCCGGTCGTTCAGGGTCTTCTGCACGGCCTGCGCGAAGAGCGCGCCGTCAAGTCCGAGCCCCTGTTCCACATCCACTCGATAGGTGTACTTCCGGCCCGTGCCGGGCGCCTTGTCGAACCCGGCGACGGCGTCGAACCTGCCCGACGCCTTGAGCTTGGGGCCGAGCGGGTACGTCACGCCCATCTTCTCGTCGTACGTCAGTGTCTTCACGGGCCGCACGCCGGGTGTGCCGGACGCGGTGGCCCGGTCGTCGCCGCGTGAGGCGGGGTCGAGGGCGCCCCGGCCCGCACCGGCGGCTTGCGTGTGGGCGCCGCCGCCGTCGCGTCCCGTGGCCACCTGTCCGGCGACCACGACGGCGAGCACGGTGGTGACGGCGGCCGCGGCGATACCGGTGAACGTCCGGCCCTTGCCGCCCCTGGACCTGCCCTCCTCCTCGGGCTGCGGCGGCGACTCCTCGACGACCTGCGGATCCCAGTCGGTGACGGGGGTGTCCCAGCCGGCGGCGGGGCCGTGGGGGGAGCTGCGGAGCGTGGTGGTCCGCCGGGGCGCGAAGAGGTCGACGTCCCCGGTGCCGCCCTCGTCGAAGGCGTCCACGTAGGCCTGCCGCGGCCCATGCCCGTCCCCGGACCCGGTCCCCGGTGCCGTGCCGGTCTCCTGGCGTTGGCCGGGGACGCGAGGTCCGCCCGGCACCATGGGCCCGGACTGGCCGGCGGGCGCGGCGCGGGGTGTCGTCCGGGGGCCGCCGTACGCGGCTCCGCTCGGCGGACCGCCCCTGAACTCGCCCCAGCCGCCCCCGGTCTCACGCTGCTCGGGGTGCCCGCCACGCGCCTGGACCTGCCCCCGGGCCGGAGCGCCCTCCGCCATCCGCGGGACACCGTGCACGGGCATCCCGTCGGCCGTCCGCGGGATGCCGTGCGCGGGCGTCCCGTCGGGAAAGCGCGGCACTCCGCGCGCCGGGGTCCCCTCGGCGAAACGCGGCACCCCGCGCGCGGGCGTCCCGTCGGGGAAACGCGGCACCCCATGGGCCGGTGTCCCGTCGGACTGCCGGGGAATGCCGTGGGCCGGGGTCCCGTCCTGGAAGCGGTCCTGGAAGCGCGGCACTCCGTGCGCCGGGGTCCCGTCCGTCCCGCGGGGCGCTCCCGCGGCCGGTGTCCCGCCCGCCGGAGGGCGCGGCGGCTGGGGGCCCAGGGCACCGCGCGGGTTCTCCTGCGGCGCGGTGCCCGGCCTCTGCGCCGCACGCGGCACCGCACCGGGTGCCGACTCACGGCTTCTCCCCCGTGTCGCTCTTCTCCGCCCGCCCCCGGCGACTGTGACGTCCCACGCCCCGCCTCAGCTCCCCGCACCGGTGACGGCCGACGAGGCCGACTCGGCGTATTCCGCGAGGAGTTCACGGAAGGCCATGGCCACCGTCTCCGGGTACTCCATCATCGCGACATGCCCCGCCTCCGGCAGGGACAGCAGCCGGCCGTCACGGAAGGCGCGCGCGGCGCGCCGTGCCATGCGGTAGCCGACGAGCTGGTCACGGCCGCCGTAGACGAGCAGCGTCGGCGCGAGCACCCGCTCGGCCTGCCGCCACAGTCCGTGCTGGCCGCCCAGCGTGTACGCGTTCACGATCCCGCGCGCCGAGCGCGTCATGGCGTCCCAGAAGTAGGGCAGCGCGAGCCGCCGCTCCATCTCCTCGACCGCATCGCGGAAGCCCTCGGGCGACACCTTGCCGGGATCCCCGTAACAGAGCGCCGTGACCCCGCGGACGCGCTGTTCGGCGTTCCAGTCCTTGGTGAGCCGGGTGAACAGCCCCGCCACCCCGGGGACCGCGAGCAACGCGGTCGGCCACGCGGTGCGCTGCACGCGGATCTCCGGGAGCGCGGGCGAGACGAGCGTGAGCGTCCGCACGAGGTCGGGCCGGACGGCCGCGACCCGGGTGGTGACGGCACCTCCCAGTGAGTTGCCGAACAGGTGCACGGGGCCGCGCTCGGCGGCGTCCAGGTAGCGGATGACCGCGCGCGCGTGCCCGGTGACGCTGTAGTCCCCGTCGTCCGGTGGCGGCGAGTCCCCGAAGCCCGGCAGATCGAGGGCCTCGCTGTCGACGAGCCCGTCGAGCAGCAGCATCAGGGCCGACCAGTTCTGCGAGGAACCGCCCAGCCCGTGCACGTACAGCGCCGGTGGCAGCCCCTCGCGGGCGGGTGGCCGGGAACGCACGGTCAGCGTGATCCCGGGCAGGCCGACCGATCTCAGCCGTTCCCCCTCCGCGACCCGGACGGTCCCGACCCTCGGCGTGACGGTGGCGGCCAGCACGGAGGGCAGCTCGGTCGAAGACATGCGGCAATGTTACGAGACGATCACGCGGTGGTTCATGTGTTCGCCGTCACAGATGGTGCGCGAATCGCATAGCGTCTGGATCGGGTGTCTCCTAGGCTTCAGACGAGGGCACTCGCAGACACACAGGAGCGCACTCGCACCACTCGGGAAGAGGAACCATGACAGTCGATCCCACGGACCCCGAGACCTTCACCGCAGTTGACGAGAGCCCGGACCTCGACCCGGAGGCCCCGGAGGCCGACGCCGCCGAACAGCACGCGGACCTGACACCGCAGGACGACGGACTGCAGGCCGCGGGCGACCCCCTCAACGCCAACGAGGCGGACCTCGCCGAGCAGGCAAGAGTCGTGGAGCTCAACGAGGACGAGTACCGCTAGGCCGCACGGACCGGCCGGAGGACAGGACGGACCGGTCGCGCGTACGGCCCTGGCCGACCGGGCGACCGGGGCGGTCCGGGCACCATGACGCCCGCCCTGCCCCCCTTGGACATCCTCTGTGCCGCTATCGCCCGCGTCCGGTCCGTGAAATTCTGCGCTCGCACCGCGCACACCAGGGTTACCGAAAAGTACGATGGCTGCGCGGCGCACACCGCAAGTGGACAATTTTTGGGAGGCGGCGTGACAGCCATCGAGCAGACAGAGGCGGCGCGCCCGCGGGGCACTCGCCTGCCGCGCCGTGCCCGACGCAACCAGCTCCTCGGCGCCGCCCAGGAAGTGTTCGTTGCTCAGGGGTACCACTCGGCCGCCATGGACGACATCGCCGAGCGCGCGGGCGTCAGCAAGCCGGTCCTCTACCAGCACTTCCCGGGCAAGCTGGACCTGTATCTCGCCCTGCTGGACCAGCACTGCGAGTCCCTGCTGCAGGCGGTACGGACGGCGCTCGCGTCCACCACGGACAACTCGCTGCGCGTCCGCGCCACCATGGACGCGTACTTCGCGTACGTCGAGGACGACGGCGGCGCCTTCCGACTGGTGTTCGAGTCCGACCTGACGAACGAGCCGGCGGTCCGCGAGCGCGTGGACAAGGTCACGCACGAGTGCGCGGAGGCCATCTGCGACGTCATCGCGGAGGACACCGGTCTCTCGCGCGCCGAATCGATGCTCCTCGCCTCCGGTCTGGGCGGTCTGGCCCAGGTGGTGGCCCGTTCCTGGCTGCACAGCGACCGCAGCGTGCCGCGCGACCAGGCGGTCCAGTTGCTGACCTCGCTGGCGTGGCGGGGCATCGCGGGCTTCCCGCTGCACACCACCGACCACCGCTGACCGCCACTTTGTTCCCGCCCGCTGTTCGCTCCTGGCGTTCTCGGGCGGAACGTGTACGTCCCCTCACCGGGCTAATGTGTGCTGCGTACGGCGCGGATGAACGCGCACATGACTGACCGTCGGAGGGACAAAGCCGTGGAGGTCAAGATCGGCGTGCAGCACGCGCCCCGCGAGATCGTTCTGGAGAGCGGTCAGACCCCGGAAGAGGTCGAGCGCGCGGTGTCCGAGGCGCTGGCCGGCAAGTCGCAGCTGCTGAGCCTCGTGGACGACCACGGGCGCAAGGTCCTGGTTCCGGCCGACCGCCTCGCCTACGTGGAGCTCGGTGAGCCCACGCAGCGCAAGGTGGGATTCAGCGCGCTGTAGTCAGCCACGCGGAGGGGCCCGGTGACGGCGTCACCGGGCCCCTCCGCGCACCGGCCGGAACCCGTCCGGCACGACGACCGGAATCCCGTCCCCGCACCCTGAGCGGCTCCCTCCCGGAGCCACAGTCGGAGCACAGATCCGACACAGGGGAGGGTTGCGTTCCGCACGTCACGGGTAGACCGGCTACGACCGATTTGCACGGGCCGTGCGGGAGGGACCCCCACCATGTTCTTGGAAGCGCTCGGCGCCGCGGTGCTCGGTCTGGCCCTGTCATGGGCCGCCTCGCACCGCCTGCCGCACCGCCTGCCCGCGCGCAGCCTGGTCCTGTCGACCGGCGTCGCGGGAGGGCTGTTCGGAGCCTTCCTCACCCACACCGCGCTGGGCTCCGGGTACTACCCGGTGATCCTCTGCGGTGCCGCGATCGTCTCCGCCGCGCTGCTCTCGCTGCTGCTGCGCCCGGCGGAAAGATTTCGCCGCCGCTCGGCGACGGCGTGACCGCACCGGGCGACGGCGCATCCCGTAAGGACCGGAGCCAGGCCGGGTCGGACAAGACCCGGATCCAGGCCGGGTCGGACAAGACCTAGTGCCGCGGCGGGCAACGTTCGCCCCGCCGCGACGCCCGGAACCTAGGCCGCCAGGCCCAGCGCCGCCATCCGCTTCGTGTGGGCCTCGGTGATCCGCGAGAACATCCGGCCGACCTCCGCGAGGTCGAAGCCGGCCGCCACGCCGCCCACGAGCATCGTCGACAGCGCGTCGCGGTCCGCGACCACCCGCTGCGACTGGGAGAGCGCCTCGCCCATCAGCCGCCGCGCCCACAGCGCGAGCCGGCCGCCCAACCGCGGGTCCGCGTCGATCGCGCCACGGACCTTCTCCACGGCGAAACTCGCGTGCCCGGTGTCGTCCAGGACGCCGAGGACGAGACCGCGCGTGTCCTCGTCCAGCCGCGCGGCGACCTCCCGGTAGAAGTCGCTGGCGATCGAGTCGCCGACGTAGGCCTTGACGAGCCCCTCCAGCCAGTCCGAGGGCGCGGTCTGCTTGTGGAAACCGTCGTACGCGGCGACGAACGGCTCCATCGCCCCGGTCGGCTCCTCGCCGATCCCGGAGAGCCGGTCCCGCAGCCGCTCGAAGTGGTGGAACTCGGCCGACGCCATCTTGGCCAGCTCCGCCTTGTCGCTCAGCGTCGGCGCCAGCTTGGCGTCCTCGGCGAGCCGCTCGAACGCCGCCAGCTCGCCGTACGCGAGCGCTCCGAGCAGGTCCACGACCGCGGCGCGGTACTGGGGGTCGGCGGACGCCGTGTCCCAGTCCCGCGCGGCGACTCCGGTGGCCGCGGGGGTGGTGGTGCCGGGTGCCTCGGCGGACGTGTCAGCGGCGTTGTCAGGCGTCGTCATGAAGCGCACAATAGCCCGCGCGCCGCAACAGGGAAGTCCCTGCTCATCCAGTGTGACGACGACTACGTGACCAAATCGGCCATCGCGTATGCGCGATTCCGGGGTATGGTGGTAATGCGCCCGGCGAGTATTCGACGGGCCGCACGAATGAGGATGCCCGGTCGGTGGCCCGATCGGCTCCGACCCGACAGCCCTCTCGTCCGTACGGCACGATGCGTACGACATCCGGAGGGACCCTCAGCGGTACGAGCGCTCGAGCGTCGGCAGTGGTCCCATGCCACTCGGCCCGCCCGACAAGCGGCCGACGTCCCCGGCACGGTCCCCGTCACGACCCCCGCGCTCGCCTCGCACCGCGTACACAGAAGAGGCAGCACCCTGACTACGACTTTCCGAGAGCTCGGAATCCTTCCCGAGACGGCCGAAGCCCTTGAGGCCGTCGGCATCATCAACCCCTTCCCCATCCAGGAGATGACGCTCCCCGTCGCCCTCTCGGGCAGCGACGTCATCGGCCAGGCCAAGACCGGCACCGGCAAGACGCTGGGCTTCGGCCTCCCGCTCCTGGAGCGTGTCACCGTCCCCGCCGACGTCGAGGCGGGCCGCGCCCGGCCCGAGCAGCTGACCGACGCGCCGCAGGCTCTCGTCGTCGTCCCGACGCGCGAGCTGTGCACCCAGGTGACGAACGACCTGCTGACCGCGGGCAAGGTCCGCAACGTCCGCGTGCTCGCCATCTACGGCGGCCGGGCGTACGAACCCCAGGTGGAGGCCCTCAAGAAGGGCGTCGACGTCATCGTCGGCACCCCGGGCCGGCTGCTGGACCTCGCGGGCCAGAAGAAGCTCGACCTCAAGCACATCAGGGCCCTCGTCCTCGACGAGGCCGACGAGATGCTCGACCTGGGCTTCCTGCCCGACGTCGAGAAGATCATGAACATGCTGCCGGCCCGCCGCCAGACCATGCTGTTCTCGGCGACCATGCCGGGTGCGGTCATCGGCCTCGCGCGCCGCTACATGTCGCAGCCCACCCACATCCGCGCCACCGCGCCGGACGACGCGGGCGCGACCGTCGCGAACACCGCGCAGTTCATCTACCGCGCGCACAACATGGACAAGCCCGAGCTGGTCGCACGCATACTGCAGGCCGACGGCCGCGGGCTCGCGATGGTCTTCTGCCGCACCAAGCGGACGGCGGCCGACCTCGCCGACCAGCTCCAGCAGCGCGGCTTCGCCTCCGGCGCGGTCCACGGCGACCTCGGCCAGGGCGCCCGCGAGCAGGCGCTGCGCGCCTTCCGCAACGGCAAGGTCGACGTCCTCGTCTGCACCGACGTCGCGGCCCGCGGTATCGACGTCGAGGGCGTCACCCACGTCATCAACTACCAGTCCCCCGAGGACGAGAAGACGTACCTGCACCGCATCGGCCGGACCGGCCGCGCGGGTGCCAAGGGCATCGCGATCACCCTCGTCGACTGGGACGACATCCCGCGCTGGCAGCTCATCAACAAGGCGCTGGACCTCGGCTTCAACAACCCGCCGGAGACGTACTCCACGTCCCCGCACCTCTTCGAGGAACTCAGCATCCCGGCCGGCACCAAGGGTGTCCTGCCGCGTTCCGAGCGCACCCGCGCCGGGCTCTCGGCGGAGGCCGTCGAGGATCTCGGCGAGACCGGTGGCCGCGGTCCGCGCGGCCGCGGTGGCCGCACCTCGGCGCCTGCCGTCGAGCGTGAGCGGGAGCGGGAGCGTCCGGACCGCACCCCGCGCCGTCGCCGTCGTACGCGCAACGGCACACCGATGGACGAGACCGCCGGCACGTCCGGCGCGTCGACGACATCCGCGCCGCAGACTCCGGCCGAGCCCGCCGCCACGGAGGCCACCGAGCCCCGTACGCCGCGCCGCCGTCGCCGCACGCGCGCCGGTGCGTCGGAGCCGGTGGCGGTCGCCACGGCCACCGAGGCGGTCGAGCCGTCGGCCGCGCCCGAGGCCGCGGAGACCGTGCTCACGACGGTCGAGGGCACGGACGCCACGGCCACCAAGCCGCGCCGCCGCACCCGCAGGACGGCACAGGCCCCGGCCGAGACCGTCGCTGTCGTCGCGGAGCCCGTCGCGGTCGCCGAGACCGTCGCCGCGTCGCCCGCCGAGACGGTCGCGGAGGCTCCGGCCACCAAGCCGCGCCGCCGCACCCGCAAGACCGCGGAGGCCGCGGAGGCCGTCCTCGACACGGTCGAGGGCACGCCGGAGGTCACCGAGACCAAGCCGCGCCGCACCCGAGCCAAGGCCACGACCGCGGCAACTCCCGCCGTGGACAGTGCCGTTGACACCGCGGAGACCGCGGAGGCCAAGCCCCGTCGCCGTACCCGCAAGGCCGTCGCGGAGACCGTCGAGGCGGACAGCGCGCCCCTGACGGCCGCCGTCGAGGCGCCGGAGGCCGGGCCGCGCCGCCGCACCCGCAAGAGCGCCGAGGCCGCGGTCGACACGGCTGAGGGTGTCGCGGAGGCGCCGGCCGCCAAGCCGCGCCGTACGCGCAAGGCCGCGGTGGCCACGACCGAGGCGCCCGCCCAGGTCGCCGAGGCCGTCGAGGCCACGGAGCCGAAGCCGCGCCGTACGCGCGCCAAGGCGACCACCAAGGCCACGCCCGAGGTGGCCACCGAGGCGACCGCGGACACCGCCGAGGCACCCGTCACGCCGCGCCGCCGCACCCGCAAGACCGCGGAGGCCGCGGTGACCCCGGAGACGGACGAGGCCAAGCCGCGCCGCCGTACCCGCAAGGCCGCCGCTGTCGCGGAGCCCGCGGAGAGCTGATCCACAGCCCGATGGCCCGGTCCCCCGCTTTCGGGGGGCCGGGCCATCGGTGTTCCCGCACATCACCCGCCCGGCGCCGTAGGCAGGCGCCCCGACGACCCGAACAGACGCCCCGGACAGTGGGCCACCAGGCCCCGCCCGCTAGCCTCGGAACCATGAGCCGTCCCCCCTCCTTCGTCCCGCCGGCCGGAGCGCGCGCGTACCGGCTGGGCACCGCCCGCGGCGAGTTCGCGGTGATCGATGCCGGAACCGCCGTACGGGGAACCGCCTTGCTCCTGCCGGGTTTCACCGGGAGCAAGGAGGACTTCATCGCGCTGCACGAACCATTGGCGGCGCGCGGGTACCGGACCGTCGCCGTCGACGGACGTGGACAGTTCGAGAGCGAGGGGCCCGAGCGCGACGAAACGGCTTACGCGCAGGAGGAGTTGGCGCGTGACGTACTCGCACAGGCAGCGGCCCTGGCGGTGCCCGTGCACCTCGTCGGGCACTCCCTCGGCGGACAGGTCTCCCGGGCCGCCGTCCTTCTCGACCCGGCCCCCTTCGCCTCGCTCACCCTGATGGCGTCGGGCCCCGCCCAGATCTCCGTCTCCCAGCAGCAGCGCGTCAAGCTGCTCCGGGACGCGCTCGCCGTGATGGACATGGGCCAGGTGTGGGACGCGATCCAGGCGATGGAGCCGCCGGAGGAGACCGAGACCGGAGAACTCGACGCGGGGCTGGACGACCGCGACGACCTGCGGCGCCGCTGGCTCGCCACCAGTCCCGCCCAGCTGATCGCGACGGGCCGTCAGCTGTGCATCGAGCCCGACCGCGTCGCCGAGCTGGCCGCCGTGCGGCTGCCGAAGCACGTCCTGTCCGGCTCGCAGGACGACACCTGGCCGGTGGAGCTGCTGGACGACATGGCCGTACGTCTCGACGCCCGGCGCACGGTCGTGCAGGGCGCCGAGCACTCCCCCAACACGGACCAGCCCCTGCCGACCGCCCGCGCCCTCGCCGATTTCTGGGACACCGCCGCCACCGCGTGACCCGTGACCCGCCACCGCGTGACCCGTGACCCGCCACCGCGTGACCCGTGGCCGGCGACCCGTGGCCCGTGGCGGACGAACCGCGCGGCGGAGACCGACCGGGGACGGCAACAGGGGGCGGAGACCGGGGACCGGTCAGTACTGCGCCTGCAGATGCTCCCAGAAGCCGTCCCGGAGGGACCGGCGCAGATCCGCCTGCCCCCGCAGGGAGTACTGGAGCAGCCCCTCCGCCTCGACCAGCAGGTCCTGGTCCACCGAGCCGGGCAGATACGGATGGCCCGGCAGCAGGTCCACCAGCGCCTCGCGCCCCCGCGCGGCCAGCCACTTCGCGGCGATCTGCGCACCCACGAACCGCACGTCCTCACGCGTGGGCCGGCTCACCGCGCTCGCGTCGTACGTGGTGGCGGTCCGACGGGACACGTAGGGCTTGAAGAAGTCGAGGTCGAAGGTGCGCTGGCTGTCGACCTCCCAGAGCAGCGGCTCGGCCTGGTTGCGGCCCTCGGGCGCCTCGATGCCCCAGAGGTGGACCCGCGCCCCGTACCCCTGCGCGGCCTCGACCGCCGACACCAGGTCCTCGTCGCCCCCGAGCAGGGCGGCATCGCTGATGGCGCGGTGCCGGGCCAGGGACTCCAGGTCGGACCGGATGAGGGAGTCGACGCCCTTCTGCTGGTTGTTGGCGTTCAGGTTGCCCAACCGCACCTTGACGTCCGGGAGTTCGGCGATCGACTGCTGCTCCGCGGTGTGGATGCGGCGACGCGCGCCGTCGTACCAGTACACCCGCAGCAGCCTGCTGTCCGCGAAGATGGTGCGGGCCTTGTCGATGAGTGCCTCGATGAGGCCCTCGGCGTCGAGGTCGAAGGAGCGGCGGTCCTCGGTCCCGGCGACGAGCCGTCCCCCGGCCGCGTACAGGTACCCGGCGTCGACGAAGATCGCGTGGGTCGAGGGCGTCTTCGCCACCTCGGCGAGCATGCGCTGAAGCAGCTCGTTCGTGCGGTCGATGCGGGCGCCGAGCGCCGCGAGGTCGTCGTTCATCACCCCCCATTCTCCCGGCGGTCACGCTTCGAACACAACTGGTCCCGTTCAGTCTCCTCCACACTTCTTACCAGGCGGTAATTAGGTTCTCGAAAAATTTCCTTAGCGTAGGGAATGTTTGTAACACGCACACCGTTGAATACGAACGGAAGCGGGGACTGATTCAGCTCGCACGCCACCACCGAGTAGTTCTCCTCAGGAGGATGACCAGACGAAGGGAGAAGCCCATGCGCTTCGAAATCATGCGACTCGACGATGTCAACGGCACGCCCGTGGACAGCACCGTCGTTGACGCCGCCTCCGTCAACCGGATCGTTCAGCAGGCCGCCGCCATAGGGCAGCGACTGTGGATCCGCCCGGCCGATTCGTCCGCCTCGTAACCCGCGGACACCTCTCGGACGTCCCGGACGTCTCAGACTTCAAAGCCCCGTACGGCATCGACGCCGTACGGGGCTTTGCGTATACGAGAGGACCGTCGCGGCACCGGAGGCCGCCGACCGCCCCGGAGGCCGCTCAACCGCCCCGGAGGCCGCTCAACCGCCCCGGACGACCTGTGTGACGCCGTTGATGATCTGCTGGACGGCGATCGCCGAGAGCATCATGCCCGCGAGCCGGGTCACCAGCACCACGCCCCCGTCCTTGATGACGCGGATGATCAGCAGCGAGTAGCGCATGACCACCCACAGCACGACGTGGATGGCGAGGATCGCGGTCCACACGGACACCTGCGTGGCGACGCTGTCCGCCTTCTGCACGGCGAGGATCACCGACACGATCGCACCGGGGCCCGCGAGCAGCGGCATGCCGAGCGGTACGAGGGCGACGTTGACGTCCTTGGTCTGCTTCGGCTCGTCGGTCTTGCCGGTCAGCAGGTCGAGGGCGATCAGCAGGAGCAGCAGCCCTCCCGCGATCATCAGCGCGGGCACGGAGACGTGCAGGTAGTTCAGGATCTGGTGACCGAGCAGGCCGAAGACCGCGATCACCCCGCCCGCCACACAGACGGCCTGGAACGCCATGCGCTTCTGCACCTTGGCGGGGCGTCCCGCGGTGAGCGCGAGGAAGATCGGGGTGATCCCGGGGGGATCCATGATCACGAAGAGGGTGAGGAAGAGGGAGCCGAAGACGGCGAGGTCGAACATGGTTCAGTGAGGCCTTGCGAAGGTGGGGAGAGCGGCACGGCGAGT
Organism: Streptomyces sp. RPA4-2; assembly: GCF_012273515.2. Taxonomy (NCBI): domain Bacteria; kingdom Bacillati; phylum Actinomycetota; class Actinomycetes; order Kitasatosporales; family Streptomycetaceae; genus Streptomyces; species Streptomyces sp. RPA4-2. Next base: position 5,918,216 of record NZ_CP050975.2, on the reverse strand, counting down.
TCAGCAGTCACCGCTGGGGAAGGGAGTTCCGCCGGGCGGAACGGGGCACACGGCGGACAGCGCCGGGTGCGTGCGAAGGGGACCCGGATCCGAGGGACGGTTCCGAGGCGCGGGCGATCAGGCTCCGCCGGTTCCCGGGACCGGGAACGCCCCGGTGGCCCGCCGGGTGATCTCCCCGTACACCTCGGGGTCGGTCGTGTACTCCCCGAGGACGCAGGTCTTGCGGCTGCCGTGGTAGTCGCTGGACCCCGTGACGAGCAGTCCCAGCTCGGCCGCGAGACCCCGCAGCCGCGCCCTGGTCGCCGGCTCGTGGTCCATGTGGTCCACCTCGATGCCGTCGAGTCCCGCGGTGGCCAGCTCCGCGATGACCGCCTCCGGCACGGTGCGGCCCCGCTTGACGGCGGCCGGATGCGCGAAGACGGTCACGCCGCCCGCCGCCTTGACCAGCCGGATCGCGTCGAAGGGGTCCGTCTCGTGCCTGGGTACGTAGACCCGGCCGCCGTCGGCGAGCCAGTCGCCGCCGAAGGCCTCGGAGACGGTGTCCACGACCCCCAGCTCGACCAGGGCGGAGGCGATGTGCGGCCGGCCCACGGAGCCGTCGCCCGCGATGCGCGCGACCTGCTCCCAGGTGACCGGCACGCCCAGTTCCCGGAGCTTGGCGACCATGCTCCGGGCCCGCGGCACCCGGTCGTCCCGGATCAGCTCGCGCTCGGCGAGCAGCTCGGGCTCGGCGGGGTCGAAGAGGTAGGCCAGCAGGTGCATGCTGACGCCGTCGAGGCGGCAGGAGAGTTCGGCGCCGGCGACGAGGGTGAGCCCCTCGGGGAGGGCCGCGGCGGCCGCTGCGTGCCCGCGGGTGGTGTCGTGGTCGGTCAGCGCGACGACGTCCAGACCGGCGGCGGCCGCGTTGCGGACGAGTTCGGCCGGGGTGTCCGTGCCGTCGGAAGCGTTGGAGTGGGCGTGCAGGTCGATGCGCACTACGCGACTCCAGGCGGTGACGACACGGAAGGGGACACCCAAGGATAACGGGGTTCACGAGTACCCCTGTCACACTCGCAACCGCGGTGCACCCCCTACGAGACGTCCTCCCCGTCTCGGGCACCTCCTGGGTTCCCGGAGGGCGGCCGGCTCGACCGGTGGGCCCCGGGGCTGCCGCCCCCAGACCTCCGCATCGGCCTGAACGGCCCCGTCCTCAAGCGCCGGACGGACCGGATACGCGGCGGCGGTCCGCACCCGAGGTGCGCACTCGATGCCAGGGGTCTCGGGCCGGTCCGCCGAGCCGCGCTGAGCCCACCGCCCACCCGCCCGGCGTCGACGCCACCTCCCCGACCCAGTGGAGCGCTACGGCTCCAGGATGCGCGGCGAGAGCGCCCCGCAGGGCAGCAGGTCCACTTCCGCCCCCGCGTCCCGCAGGTCGGTCAGCACCAGCTCGTCGTACATCAGCAGCCCCGACTGCTCGGGCCACACGACCGCCCACAGCCACAGCCCGAGAGCCTCGCCCGCGAAGACGGCGCGGTCGTCCGGGGCGCCGGCCACATGCCACAGCGGGGTGGGCCGGCCGGCCGCGAGGACCTTGGCCTGCGGCGGTTTCTCGACACTCATGTAGGGCCCGGGGTCGGGCGCGTCGATACCGGCGTAGCGCGCGCCGAGGCCGACGCCGAGCTCCTCGGCGACCAGGATCAGCTCCCCGATGCCGCCGAGGGGGCCGGGGCCCGAGCAGGCCACCATGGTCGCGCGCCCGCCGCTGCGGTCGTCGCCCGCGAAGCCGGCACCGGTGAAGAGCCATCCGACCGGCAGCGGCCACGGCATCCATACCGGCACCCGGGCACGGTGCACCACGACACCGAGGGCCTCGACGCTGGGCGGGATCACGGGCTGCAGTGGATGCACGGTCCCGTGCGCATCGCACTGCCAGGAGTCGGCAAAAAGGCCGGGAGCCCTGACCCGGCCACCACACTTCGGGCAACTGGGTTCGCCCCTCATAGAGCCCCACGGTCCTCCCCGTCTTTCGCCGCGTCAAGGACGATCACCCGTCCGGAGCGCGCCGTCACCGCGAGGAACTAGATGTAACTTGCACTAATTAGCTCAGCTAACTTATTATGTGCATACGACAACGACCTCGCCAGGACCGTCGGAGGAACGAACATGACCAGCAGCACGGGAGGCCCCGCCCAAGGGGACACGGAGGACACGTTCGACGCGGGTGCGGGCGGTCTCCTGCACCAGCCGAAGGCCGTCTGGGCGACCGCCGGGGCATCCGTCGTCGCCTTCATGGGCATCGGGCTCGTCGACCCGATCCTGCCCTCCATCGCCAAGGGCCTGGACGCCACCCCGAGCCAGGTCTCCCTGCTCTTCACCTCGTACTTCCTGATCACCGCCGTCGCGATGCTGCTGACCGGCTTCGTCTCCAGCCGCGTCGGCGGCAAGAAGACCCTGTTGCTCGGCCTCGCGCTCGTGGTGGTCTTCGCCGGGCTCGCGGGCACCTCCGGGTCGGTCGGCGAACTCGTCGGGTTCCGGGCCGGCTGGGGGCTGGGCAACGCCCTGTTCGTCTCGACGGCCCTCGCCGTCATCGTCGGCGCGGCGGCGGGCGGCAGCGCCGCGGCGATCCTGCTGTACGAGTCCGCGCTCGGCCTCGGCATGGCCTGCGGGCCGCTGCTCGGCGCGCTGCTCGGCAACGCCAGCTGGCGCTACCCGTTCTTCGGCACCGCGTTCCTGATGGCGGTCGGCTTCCTGTGCGTCACGGCCTTCCTCAAGGAGCAGCCGAAGCCGGCGCGCAGGACCGGGCTGCTCGACCCGCTCAAGGCGCTCGGCCACGGCGGTCTCGCCTCGGCCGCCGTCTCCGCGTTCTTCTACAACTACACGTTCTTCACCGTGCTGGCCTTCACGCCGTTCGTACTGAACATGACTCCCTACAAGTCCGGCGCGGTCTTCTTCTGCTGGGGTGTCCTGCTCGCGGCGTTCTCCGTCGTCGTGGCGCCGCGCATGCAGGCACGGTTCGGCTCGCTGAAGGTGCTCGGCGGTTCCCTGGTGCTGCTCGCCGCCGACGTGCTCGTGCTGGGCTACGGCGACCACACCACCGCCGTCGTCTGCACGATCCTCTCGGGCGCCTTCATCGGGGTGAACAACACCGTTTACACCGAACTGGCGCTGGGCGTGTCGGACGCGCCGCGCCCGGTGGCGAGCGCCGGGTACAACTTCGTGCGCTGGTTCGCGGCGGCCGCGGCGCCCTACTTCGCGCCGAAGATCGAGGAGTGGAGCTCCGTCCGCGTCCCGTTCCTGGTGGCGGCGGTCACCGCGCTGATCGGCGCCGCGGTGGTCTGCGTACGGCGTAACGCGCTCACGCACGAGGCGGCCGGGCTTCAGCCCCGGCACGCCTCCGAGGACAGCGTCACGGTTTTTGCCAACTGACGATTTCCGGCCAGGAACTGACCTGGTCTCAGTCCAGCGGAACGGATGTGCGCAGCGGATCGCGCAGGTCCGTTCCGCCGTTCAGCCAGCGCTCCTGGAGGGCCGCGGCGCCGTGCACCCGCTTCCACGCGGCCTCGTTCGGCGTCATCGGGAGCAGCGGCAGGAACCGTACGGGATCGGCGGGCGCGTCCAGCTCCAGGTCCTCGACCAGGCCACCGGACTCCGCGACCAGGACGGAGGTGAAGGGCGCGCCCGGCCAGAGCGGTCCGCCCACGTCGAGCGAGGCACCGGGACTCACCACCAGCCCCTCGACCTGCGGGGACGCGGCGAGCACGGCGAGCGCGCGCAGCACCTTGTCGGTCTCGGCGCCGCCCGCGCGCACCGAGAGGACCAGCTCGGCGCGCGGACCCTTCACCGGATCGGCGAGCACCACCGTGGGGTCCGCCATCGGCTGGGCGGACATGCCGAGCGTCGCGTAGCGGACGACGTCGCCCTCCGTGAAGCGCAGCACCTCGATGCGGTCGGTGCCGAGAAAGGTGACCGCGGCGCGCGCGTCGGGTTCGCCCAGCGCGGAACGCAACCGAGCCTCGACCAGAGGAAGAACATCAGCCATGAACCGAGCATAGAACTCGTCAGCAACGGGCAAAGCGGGGGCTTGACGCTTCGGTGCGCTGATAGTCTTGGCCGCTGGTCGGGGCAGCACGCAGAAGCGTCGCTCTCGAGCTCCGACGCACTGAGACTGACTGATCTCCCCGACGGGAGACAGCTCCCCCACGGGGGATGGATCGTCCCTCACGGGGGACCGGCCGGAGGAGGTGGGGCTGCAATGGACCGAAGTCGACCGTGCAGTACCACCCGCTCTTCCGGTCGCTGAATTCTGTAGCTGGTTTCCTCACCCAGGCCGGCTGCCGCTTCCTGCAAACGTGTGCATACGTGTCAGCGTTGTCCGTTGCACCACGGAAGAGCGCTTCGTTCCCGCCTGATCTGTCTGATCTGAATCAGTAGCGAAGCTGCCACCGCGACGGTGCGGTGCTCCCCGCTTTGTGGACGTGCCAAACATCCGCAGTCAGGACGTCCCCATTCCGGGCAGTTCCAACCGTCGCCGGCGGCCTCCAGTTGTGAAGGAGCCTGCCATGTCGATGATCCGTGACCTCCGTGCCGCGGTCCGCCCCCGCCCCTCCCTGCGCAAGGACAGCGGCTCGTACGACACCACCCGCGCCCCCGGGACCAACTCCGCCGTGGTCGACTGCGCGGTCTACCGCGACGGGGCCCGCGTCCAGACCCCCGAGCCCCTCACCCCGCACCAGGCGATGCGCCTGGTGCACCGCGACGGCGGCTTCGTGTGGATCGGCCTGCACGAGCCCACGGAGGCCGAGTTCTCGGGCATCGCGAGCGAGTTCGGGCTGCACCCGCTGGCCGTGGAGGACGCCGTCCAGGCGCACCAGCGGCCCAAGCTGGAGCGCTACGACGACTCCCTGTTCACGGTCTTCAAGACGATCCACTACGTGGAGCACGACGAACTCACCGCCACCAGCGAGGTCGTGGAGACCGGTGAGGTCATGTGCTTCACCGGCCGGGACTTCTTCATCACCGTCCGGCACGGCGGCCAGGGCTCGCTGCGGGCGCTGCGGCACCGGCTGCAGGACGAACCCGACCTGCTCGCCAAGGGCCCCTCGGCCGTGCTGCACGCGATCGCCGACCATGTCGTGGACGGGTACATCGCGGTCGCGGACGCCGTGCAGGACGACATCGACGAGGTCGAGACGGAGGTGTTCTCGCTCGGGCGCAAAGGCACTCCGCGCGGCACGGACGCCGGCCGCATCTACCAACTCAAGCGTGAGGTACTGGAGTTCAAGCGAGCGGTGTCGCCGCTGCTGCGTCCGATGCAGCTGCTGAGCGAGCGGCCTATGCGGCTGGTCGACCCGGACATCCAGAAGTACTTCCGCGACGTGGCCGACCACCTCGCCCGGGTGCAGGAGCAGGTCCTCGGCTTCGACGAGCTGCTCAACTCGATCCTCCAGGCCAACCTCGCGCAGGCGTCCGTCACGCAGAACGAGGACATGCGCAAGATCACCTCCTGGGCGGCGATCATCGCCGTACCGACGATGGTGTGCGGTGTGTACGGCATGAACTTCGACTACATGCCGGAGCTGCGCTGGAAGTTCGGCTATCCGCTGACGCTCGGCGTCACCGTCGGCATCTGCCTCTCGATCCACCGGATCCTGAAGCGCAACGGATGGCTCTGACGCGGGCGCGTCCCGCTGGCTAGGCTGAGTCCATGACGGAACAGGTGCTCGATCAGGCCCTCATCGAGGAAGCCACCAAGAAGTCCGGGCTGATCTGGGTGCGTGGCGACGGCACGCCGTCGACCGGCACCCCGGGCGCCGGAGAGCCCGCCCAGGCCCTGTGGCACGTGTGGCACGACGGCGCGGTCTGTCTGGTCGGCGACGGGCCCGGCGAGCAGCCGCTGCCGGGCCTCTCCGACGGGGGCGAGGCGGTGGTCACCGTACGCAGCAAGGACAAGGGCGGGCGTGTGGTGGCCTGGACGGCGAGGGTGGTCGAGCTCGCCCCCGACTCCGACGTGTGGCAGGAGACGGTCGCCGAGCTCAAGGGCAAGCGTCTGAACGCGCCGGACGGTGAGGAGATGCCGGCCCGCTGGGCGCGCGAGTGCCGGGTGCTGCGTCTGGAGCCCCTGGCCGGCACGCTCCCGCTGCCGGACGGCTCGCTGGCCGCCGCGCCCCTGCCGACCCCGGCGACGACCCGGCAGCCGGTCCCGGCGGCCGTCCCCCGCCTCCTCTTCAAGAAGCGCAAGCGGTCGTAGGTCCGGGCGGCATCGGGAGACCCGGGCGGCCGTGGGGCTCGGCGGCTACGAGGTCGGCAGCTGCCTGCCGTAGTCGACGGTCTCGTCCTTGGCCGGTTCGGCGAGGGCGAAGCCCTTGCCCCAGTCGGTGAGGCGGAGGGTGCCGGCGCCGCCCGCGCGGACCAGAAGGACGGGATAGGGGGTCCCCTTCAGTGAGACGTCGAGGGTGCCGCCCGCTCCCTTGTCACCGGTGATGCGGATGGTGCGGACGCCGGACTGCTCGTGGTGGCCGTCCGTGGCGAGCGTGCCGTGCAGGGTGAGCAGGCCCTCCAGGAGGACGTCCTTGTCCGTGAAACTGATGAAGCGCTTGTAGGCCGGGTCACCGGTCGGCACCTTCACGTACTTGCCGCCGAGCTTGTCGGCGGCGGCCGTGTCCGCCGAGGTGCCGTCGCTCTTGTCGCCCTGATGGCTCCAGAACTCGGCGCCGGCCTTGAGGAAGAGGTGTTCGCCCACCCGCAGCAGCTTGAAGCCCGCGCCCTGCGAGGTGACCGACCCGGTGCCGCCGTCCGCCTTCAGACGCATGTCGAGTTTGTACGTGCGTCCGTTCGACACCACGGTTCCGGCGAGCCTGACCGCCTCCGCGGAGGTGGCCGCGGTGCGGGACTTCGACTGGATCGTGGAGGCGGGCAGCTTGCCCACCCCGTTCGTGCCCGCGTCCGGATCCTCGCTGCCGCACCCCGTCAGTCCCGTCCCCGTCACGACCAGGGCGCACATAGCGCCCACCAGTGCGGCCCTGCGGGTACGGCCCTGGAGAATCGCAGTCACAGGTGGGCTGCCTTTCGTACGGGGGTCCATGCGGGTGTCCGTGCCGGGGCGCCCTGCGGGGGTCCAGACGGGGTGCCCACCACGGCGTACGGCAGCGTACCGGTGCCGCCACGGGCCGACGGAGCCAGTCCGTCCGGACCGCTCACCAGGGCGTATCCGACCGGGACGGGCTAGCCTGAAGCCCACCCGAGCGGACAGAACGGGACCAACCACGCGTACGGCGACACCACCCGGCGCACGTACCGGGACAGCATGGGAAACACCCACCGGGACAGCACGGAAAGAAGGAGGCGCGGGCATGGCCGCAGGCGCCCCCCGGATCTTCGTCTCGCACCTCGCCGGTGTCGCCGTCTTCGACCCGAACGGCGACCTGGTCGGACGGGTGCGGGACCTGGTCGCCATGCTGCGCGTGGGGCGGCGCCCGCCTCGGCTGCTGGGGCTGGTCGTCGAGCTTTCCACCCGGCGGCGCATCTTCCTGCCCATGACCCGCGTGACCGGTATCGAGTCCGGCCAGGTCATCACCACCGGCGTCCTGAACGTGCGGCGCTTCGAACAGCGGCCCACCGAGCGGCTCGTGTTCGGGGAACTGCTCGACCGGCGGGTACGGCTCGTCGACACGGACGAGGAGGTCACCGTCCTCGACGTGTCGGTCCAGCAGCTGCCGGCCCGCCGGGAGTGGGAGATCGGCCGGGTCTTCGTGCGCCGGGCCCGCAGCGGGACCTTCCGGCGCACCCGGGGCGAGACCCTGACCGTCGACTGGTCCGCCGTCACCGGGTTCTCGCTGGAGGAACACGGACAGGGCGCCGAGAGCCTGCTCGCCACCTTCGAGCAACTGCGCGCCGCCGACCTCGCCAACGTGCTGCACCACCTCTCCCCGAAGCGGCGCGGCGAGGTGGCCGCCGCGCTCGACGACGACCGTCTCGCCGACGTGCTGGAGGAACTCCCCGAGGACGACCAGATCGAGATCCTCGGCAAGCTCAAGGAGGAGCGCGCGGCGGACGTCCTGGAGGCGATGGACCCCGACGACGCGGCCGACCTGCTCGCCGAACTGCCGGAGGAGGACGTGGAGCGGCTGCTGACGCTGATGCGGCCCGACGACGCGGCCGACGTACGGCGGCTGATGGCGTACGAGGAGCGCACCGCGGGCGGTCTGATGACGACCGAGCCCATCGTGCTGCGGCCCGACGCCACGGTCGCCGAGGCGCTCGCCCGGGTCCGCAGCTCCGACCTCTCCCCCGCGCTCGCCGCCCAGGTGTACGTGTGCCGCCCCCCGGACGAGACACCGACCGGCAAGTACCTGGGCACCGCGCACTTCCAGCGGCTGCTGCGCGACCCGCCGTACACGCTCGTCAGCTCGATCCTCGACGACGATCTGCAGCCGCTGGCGCCGGACGCGGCGCTGCCGGTCGTCGCGGGTTTCTTCGCCACCTACGACATGGTCGCCGCGCCCGTGGTCGACGAGAGCGGCTCCCTGCTCGGCGCGGTGACCGTGGACGACGTCCTGGACCACATGCTGCCCGAGGACTGGCGCGAGACGGAGTTCCATCTGCACGAGGACGAGGCCGTAGGGGGGAGCCATGACGCCTGACCGCGAGACCCGTGAACGGGCCGTCGCGGGCGCCACCGCGACCACCCGGCCGCGCAGCCGTCTCGACCAGCCGATGCCGCCACGCCGCAGGCTGCTGCCCGAGTGGGACCCTGAGGCCTTCGGACGGCTGTCGGAACGGATCGCCCGCTTCCTGGGCACCGGGCGCTTCATCGTCTGGATGACGGTCGTCATCATCCTGTGGGTGGTGTGGAACGTCAGCGCGCCCCGTGACCTGCGGTTCGACAACTATCCGTTCATCTTCCTGACCCTGATGCTGTCGCTGCAGGCCTCGTACGCCGCCCCCCTGATCCTGCTCGCCCAGAACCGCCAGGACGACCGCGACCGGGTCAACCTCGAACAGGACCGCAAACAGAACGAGCGGTCGATCGCGGACACCGAGTACCTCACCCGCGAGATCGCCGCCCTGCGCATCGGCCTCGGCGAGGTGGCCACCCGCGACTGGATCCGCTCCGAACTCGAGGACCTGGTCAGGGCGCTGGAGGAGGACCATTCCGACAGCCACGTCGTATTCCCGGCGGAACGGTCGCCGGGACGTGACACAGGCGACCGCTGACGGGGCTTTCCGGGCTCCGGTCCGGGCGCCGTACCATCGTCCCTATGGCTACGGAAGACGCGGTGCGTGAAGCACTGGCGACGGTGAACGACCCCGAGATCCAGCGACCCATCACCGAACTGGGGATGGTCAAATCGGTGGACATCGGTGCGGATGGCGCGGTCGCGGTCACCGTGTATCTGACCGTCTCCGGCTGCCCGATGCGCGAGACCATCACCGAGAACGTGACGAAGGCGGTCTCGGCGGTCGAGGGCGTCACCCGGGTCGACGTGACCCTGGACGTCATGAGCGACGAGCAGCGCCGCGAGCTGGCGGGCGCGCTGCGCGGCGGCCAGGCCGAGCGCGAGGTCCCCTTCGCCAAGCCGGGCTCACTCACCCGCGTGTACGCGGTCGCCTCCGGCAAGGGCGGCGTCGGCAAGTCCTCGGTGACGGTGAACCTGGCGGCGGCGATGGCCGCCGACGGTCTCAAGGTCGGCGTGGTCGACGCGGACATCTACGGCCACTCCGTGCCCCGGATGCTCGGCGTCGACGGCCGTCCGACGCAGGTCGAGAACATGATCATGCCGCCGTCGGCGCACGGCGTGAAGGTCATCTCCATCGGCATGTTCACCCCGGGCAACGCCCCGGTCGTGTGGCGCGGCCCGATGCTCCACCGCGCCCTGCAGCAGTTCCTGGCGGACGTGTACTGGGGCGACCTGGACGTCCTCCTCCTCGACCTCCCGCCGGGCACCGGCGACATCGCGATCTCCGTCGCCCAGCTGGTGCCGAACGCCGAGATCCTCGTCGTCACCACCCCGCAGCAGGCGGCGGCCGAGGTCGCCGAGCGCGCGGGCTCCATTGCCGTCCAGACCCACCAGAAGATCGTGGGCGTCGTCGAGAACATGTCGGGCCTGCCGTGCCCGCACTGCGGCGAGATGGTCGACGTGTTCGGCACCGGCGGCGGTCAGACGGTCGCGGACGGTCTGACCCGCACCACCGGCGCGAACGTCCCGGTGCTCGGCTCCATCCCCATCGACGTCCGTCTGCGCGAGGGCGGCGACGACGGCAGGCCGGTCGTCCTGACGGATCCCGCGTCCCCGGCCGGCTCGGCCCTGCTCGCCATCGCCGGCAAGCTGGGCGGCCGACAGCGCGGCCTGTCGGGCATGTCCCTGGGCATCACCCCGAGGAACAAGTTCTAGACCGCGCAAACCGAACACGTACGCGCCCTGCCAGGAGCGCGGAGCCCTTGCGCCCCACCAGAAGCGCTGGGACCCGCGCACCTCGGGGGCACCAGGAGCCACACGCCTCACGAGCGCTCACCACCGCACGCCCCAGGGGCGCGGGGAACCGCGCACCTCACGAGCGCTCACCACCACATGCCTCAGGGGCGCGGGGAACCGCGCGACCGGCCACCGCGGGCCCGCGGCCGAAGAACCTCCCCCGCCCCGCGGCACCCGGTCGGCCTCCGGGTCACCCCGCGGAGCACTCACTCATACGCCGAGATGTCCTTGACCACGGCGAAGCCCAGTCCGTACGCGCTCATGCCCCGCCCGTACGCACCCACGTGCACGCCCTCCTGGGTCGACCCCGCGAGCACCCAGCCGAACTCGGACTCGCGGTAGTGGAACGGCGTGGGCACGCCGTCCACGGGCAGGGACAACGAGGACCAGTCCGACCCGTCGAGATCGTCCGCGAGGACCCACGCCGTCTCGGTCTGCTGGTCCAGCCAGTCGTCCCGCAGGGTGTGGTCCATCTGGCCGGGCCAGGTGAAGGACAACAGGCCCACGCCCGCCAGCCAGGCCGCCGAGGACACCGAGGTGGCCTCCAGCAGCCCCGTACCGTCCGCGCTGCGCCGCGAGGGGTTCGCCGCGACGGTCACCACGACCGCGAAGCGCTCCTTGTCCTCGGTCGACTCGCTGCGCACCGAGGGCTCCTCGCCGTGCCCGATCGAACCGTGCTCGACGGCGCCGTCCGCCGACATGCCCACCTGCATCAGCCAGCGCGGTCCCGTGAAGGCCTCGTCGAGGCCGTACCACGGGAAGGGCGCCAGCAGGTAGCCGTCGACCGTGCGCCGGGCGAAGGGGACCGGTTGTCCGCCCTCCGTGGCCGGTGCCTGCGCGCCTACCCGACTTGTCGTCTCCATCTGCCCGGACGCCTCCTTGCTCTCGTCGGACCGGGTGGCCCGCCCCCCTCGGGCGTCCTCAGCGGTCCGCACAACAACTGGGCAGCATAGCCACACCGCTCCGAGCAGCACGGAAAGCACCCGTCGCGTGGGTCGCGGCCGCCATCGATTTCCGGCCGTGTCGCCCGGCCCCGGACCCCTGACCCGCCTCGGTCGGGGTACGGCTCAGGTGGCGTCGGCGTCGAAGGGCGGGCGCTCGTCCTGGCCGGGCTTCTCGGGCTTCTTGGTCATGTCCACGGTTGAGCCGGCCGAGCCGGAACCCGACCCTGACCCTGAACCCGAAGCGGAGCTCGACGACTCGGATTCACGGCTGTGCACCGCGTCCGTGACCTCGGCCATCTCCTTCTTCAGGTCGAAGCCGTTACGGATCTCCTTGAGCCCCAGCTCGTCGTTGTCCAGCTGCTTGCGCAGGAACGTCTTGGGGTTGAGGTCCTCGAACTCGAAGTCCTTGAACTCCGGGCCGAGTTCCTCACGGATGTCCGCCTTGGCGCTCTCCGAGAACTCACGGATCTTGCGGATGGTGCGCGTGACGTCCTGGATCATCTTCGGGAGCTTGTCCGGACCGAAGACGAGCACGGCGAGGACAACGAGCGCCACCAGCTCGAGCGGTCCTATGTCATTGAACACCTGAAGCTCCTTGCGATGTCCTTCGGTCCTCGGCCCTCGGCGGTTCTTCCGTGGTCCGGGCCCGGTCCACGGTACCCGGCGATCCCGTCCGTCCGGAACTGTCCCGGGCCCTCCGGGTCCCTGTACACGTCGAGTTTTCCCGGAAGTTTGCCGCTCGGGGCGGGATGCGGGCCCCCGCTGTGACGTTCATGTCAGTTGTCGTCCGTCGAGGTGAGCCGCGGTCCGGGACCGTCAGTCGCCGTCGGCCGAGCCGAGGACCAGGGTGATCCGCTCACGGCCACCGCCCCGCCGCAGGGTCAGCAGCAGCCGGTCGCCGGGGCGGTGGGCGCGGGTCCGCACGATCAGCTCCTTCCCCGAGTGCACGCGCAGCCCGTCGACCTCGGTGATGACGTCGCCCGCCCTGATCCCCGCCCGGGCGCCGGGACCGCCCGGGGTGACCGGCGGGCCGCCGCTCGTCTTCGTACCGACCCGGGCGCCGTCGCCGGTGTAGGCCATGTCGAGCGTGACACCGATCACCGGGTGGGTCGCCCGGCCCGTGTTGATCAGCTCCTCGGCGACGCGCCTGGCCTGGTTGACGGGGATGGCGAAACCGAGCCCGATGGAACCGGCCTGACCGGCCTGCGGGTCTGCGGCGCTGTCGGCGGAGCGGATGGCGCTGTTGATGCCGATCACCCGCGCCCGGGAGTCGAGCAGGGGTCCGCCGGAATTGCCCGGGTTGATGGGCGCGTCGGTCTGCAGGGCGTCCACGTACGAGACGTCGCTCCCGTCGCCCTTGTCGCCGCCCGCCGTGATGGGCCGTTCCTTGGCGCTGATGATCCCGGAGGTGACGGTGTTGGCGAGGTCGAAGGGCGCGCCGATGGCGACGACGGGGTCGCCCACCTGAACGCTGTCGGAGTTGCCCAGCGGCAGCGGCCGCAGTCCGCCGACCCCGGACACCTCGACCACGGCGAGGTCGTAGCCGCTGTCGTGCCCGACGACGGTGGCCTTGGCGCTCTCGCCGCCGCTGGACGTCACGGTTATCCCGCCACGCGTGCCGGCCGGTTCGACCACGTGATTGTTGGTGAGGATGTGGCCCCGGGTGTCGAGGACGAAGCCGGTGCCGGTGCCCTCCTCGTCGGTGCCGCGCACATGCAGCGTGACGACGCCGGGCAGGGCGCGGGCCGCTATCCCGGCGACACTGCCCGCGGGCCTTCCAGGGGCCTCCTTCGCGGCCTGGGGCAGCTCGATGTCCCCCGTCCCGCCGTCGCGCTCCAGATAGACGCCCACGGCGCCGCCGACACCGCCGGAGACGACGGCGATCAGCACGGCCCCGAGGACCAGCGCCCTCCTGACGCCCCCGCGGCGCCGCGTCCCCGTGCCGACCGCCGCGCCGTTCTGCTGGAGGGGCCCGGGAGCGGCCCAGGGGTCGTAGTTCTGCCAGGGGCTCGGAGCGGGACGGGAAGCGGTCGTGTACGGGGCTGGAGGCGCCCCTGGGGGCAGTGAGGCCCCCGGGGCCGGGGTTCCCGCCGGGACACCCGTCCCGGCCCCGGAGACGGCCACCGGGGCGGACGCGCCGCGCGAGTCACCGGCAATGGGGTCGGGGGTGCCGTACGCGGCGCCGGCCGACGGGATGGCGTCTCGTGGGCGAGGTCCGGCGTTTCGTACGCGATGCCGCCCGCCGGAGCTAAGCGTCTCGTACGCGGAGGTGACCTCGGGGGCGGGTGCGCCGTACGTGGGGGCCGGTGTTCCCCGCGCGGGGGTGACCGGCTGGGCGGGGACGCCGTGCGTGGGTGTGATGGGCGTGGCCGCGGAGGCGGGCGTTCCCTGACCGCCGGCACCCGTGGGAGCCGCCGGTCCGTGCGCCCGCGTGGGCGCCGGGGCGGGGGTGCCGTGTGCCGGGGTGATCGCCGGGTGCTGGACCGGAGGGGCGGGTGCCCAGGGGCCGGGCTCGCCGTACGGCGGGGTGCCGTAGGGGTCGGGGTCGTGCAGGGGCCCGGGGCGCTCCGTGGGGTCCAGGGACGCGGGTTCGATGGCGGACCCTTCGGCGAACGTCCCGGTGCCCGGTGCGTCCGGTGCGTCGGCCGTGGGGGCGGGCACGGGCCGTTGCAGCTCGAAGTCGCCGTCGCGATCGAAATCGCCGTCGCGCTCGAAATCGCCGTCGCGCTCGAAGTCGCCGTCGCGCTCGAAGTCGCCCTCAGGGCCGATGCCGCCACCGGGCGGGCGGACGCCCGCCGAGCCCACCTCTCCGGCCACCGGGGGTACCGGCCGGGGCCGGCTCCACCACTTCGCCTTGGTCGGCTTCCCGTCGTCCATGTTCTCCCCACACCCGGCCCGCGGCACAGCTCGCCGACGGTCACCGCAGATTGCCGACATCCGCGTCCGGGAACCCCTGGATCCCTCCGGCGGACGCGCCCCACCCCGGATTCAACCAGGTTCCGGGGTCGCGGCGAAGAGAGTGGGTCAGCGGGCGGTACGGGAGGAGAGGGACGGGGAGGAGGAGGGGACGAGGCCGGAACGGGGGCGGCGAGCAGACCCGGGGTCGCGACGTCGGGCGCCATCGACCAGGAGGCCGACACGGCCGGCCGCACCTCGGTGAGCGGACGTATCAGCGGGGACATCACGGCGGCGCCGGCCACCACGGGGGTCGTCAGCGTGTGCATCATGTCCTGGCCCTGGGGCGCCGGAGCGGGGATTCCGGGCAGCAGCGGCGCGGACACCTCGGTGGGCTGCACGGGGGCGTCACCGAACGCGCGCTGGCCCTGGGCGAGCAGCGGTCCGGTGGAGCGGCGGCGCTGTGTCTCGGGAGCCGTCGCGGTCCCCGAGCCGGGGGTGCGCATCGGTGTCACGTTGCTTCCGCCGGAGCCGCCGCGCGCGTCCGCGGTGTCACCGGGCATCCCGGTCGACACCCCGCCGAGCGCGACCGCGGCGAGCGACACCGCGCCGGCCGCGGCGAAGGCGAAGCGCAGACCACGCGAGGAGGACCTCTCTGCCTCGTGACGGCTGACGTCATGGATGCGGAAGCCACGTCCGGCGGACGGCGGCAGCACATCCGCGTGCGGCGCGGCGGGCACGTACCCGAAGGGTTCGCCGCGCACGCCGAAGACTCCGGTCACTCCGGGACCGGAGGGGAGTCTTCCGCCGAATGCTCCCCCGCCGAACGGTGAGCCATCACCGCCGTCGAAGTCACCTCCCCCGGGCAGTCCCTGGAGACGGGCCAGGAAGCTCTCGGAGGGGGGCGGAGGGGCGACTTCCGCGAAGACGTTCTTCAGTCGGCGCTGGGCGTCCGCCTCGGCCTTGCACTTCGCACAGGTGGCGAGGTGGGCCAGGACGCGCTCGCGCGACTCATGACCGAGCTCCCCGTCCACGAGGGCGGACAGGCGGTCCCCAAGATGCTGGTCGGCAACAAGCCGCTCCGCAGAGTCAGGCCGTGATCCACTCACGCGGTCGCGCCCCCTCCTCCCAGCGCGGGAACTCCCGTGATCGCGAAGCCGCGGCGCTCGGCACGGGCCTCGGGAGACCGGTGCGAGAGGGCCTTGCGCAGCTGCGAGCGACCACGGTGGATCCGGCTGCGGACCGTACCGAGCTTGACGCCCAGGGTGGCGGCGATCTCCTCGTACGACAGTCCTTCGATGTCGCAGAGGACGACGGCGGCGCGGAACTCGGGCGCGAGGGTGTCCAGCGCCTGCTGGACGTCCGCGTCGAAGTGCGCGTCGTTGAAGACCTGCTGCGGGGAGGGCTCGCGGCTGGGCAGACGCTCGGCCGCGTCGTCGCCGAGGGCGTCGAAGCGGATGCGCTGCTTTCGGCGCACCATGTCCAGGAAGAGGTTGGTGGTGATGCGGTGCAGCCAGCCCTCGAAGGTGCCGGGCGTGTAGGTCGACAGGGAGCGGAAGACACGGACGAAGACCTCCTGGGTGAGGTCCTCGGCGTCGTGCTGGTTTCCCGTCAGGCGGTAGGCGAGCCGGTAGACCCGGCCGCTGTGCGTGCTGACGATCTCCTCCCAGGTGGGCGGAGTCCACGCCTGCGACTCCGCGTCGGTGGTGAACGTCGCGGTCTGCGCGGGGGCAGCAGCATGGAACGTGTCAGCGATGTCGGTCACGGATTTCGGCTCACCCGCCGATCGCAGCAGGCGCCTCAGCACCCGTCCCCGATCCACAGGCGCAGCCGCACCTCCCCTGTCGGCTCTGGTGGTGTCCAGTGGAGCCCCTACCATAGCCACCTCGCCCGTTAGCTCCGGATAAGCGGTTTTACGGGAAATTGATACGCGCTCATATGGCTGTGTCAGCACGTGCTCGGCACCTCGCTCCGCCTCCCGCTCCGCGACCTGATCCATGCGCTTCCCCCCGGTCCGTTTCCCCATCCCTCTAAACGCCCGGTCCCATCAGCAGGTTCCCGGCACCAACGGATACAGTCACGCCCAGGCAACCACGGGGACAGGAGAGGGTCATTACCGGCAACCGGCAGACGAGCTGGGCGTTCGCCGACGCCTTTGTCGCCGAGGACGAGGCGCTGCGCTGGGCCCGCGACCGGGCCCGCGAGGCAGGCCTGCGCTCGGTGTCGCCCGGCACGGGCGCCGCGCTGCGCCTGCTCGCCGCCACGGTGGACGCGAAAGCGGTGGCGGAGATCGGGACCGGGACCGGCGTCTCCGGAATTCATCTGCTGCACGGCATGCGGCCGGATGGGGTACTGACCACCGTGGACCCGGAGCCGGACCGCCAGCAGTTCGCCCGCCAGGCCTTCCGCGCGGCGGGCTTCGCGAGCAACCGCGCCCGCTTCATCCCCGGCCGAGCGCTGGACGTGCTCCCCCGGCTCGCGGACGCCGGCTACGACCTCGTCTTCTGCGACGGCGACCGTCTGGAGTGCCTGGACTACCTCGCTGAATCGTTGCGCCTGCTGCGGCCGGGCGGGCTCGTCGCCTTCGAGGGCGTGTTCGCGGACGGCCGCACCATGGACTCGGGCCCGCAGCCGGCGGAGGTCGGCCGGCTGCGCGAGCTGCTGCGCGCGGTGCGGGAGAGCCAGGACCTGGTGCCCTCACTGCTCCCGGTGGGCGACGGCCTGCTGTGCGCCGTCAAGCGCTGATCCGCACCACTGGGCACCCGCCCGACCCGCCCTGCCTCGCTCCGACACGACCCTGACCTGCACCGATGCCAAAGTGGCGGGCAGTGGGTCCGCCCTTGACGCACCACTGCCCCGGCACCGTTTACGATGCCGGGGCAGGTGAAAAGGTATGGTCGCTTCCGCGTCAGCCGACGACCTTCTTGAGGGCGTCGCCGAGCGCGTCGGCCTCGTCAGGGGTCAGCTCGACGACGAGCCGACCGCCGCCTTCGAGCGGAACGCGCATGACGATGCCCCGCCCCTCCTTTGTCACCTCGAGCGGGCCATCGCCCGTCCGCGGCTTCATGGCCGCCATGCTCGTTCCCCTTCCTGAAACCAGCTCATCGTCGCCGACGGCCCCTTGGAGGGCACGCACGTCCTCTCATAGGACACACGTCACCGGCATCGAACACATTGCTTCCAGGCCATTATCCCGCATCTCAGGACCCGATGACCAACATCAGTCGGCATCGCTTGCGCAACGCGCTTGAGCAAAACCACTCAATTCGGCGATGTGGCTGCGATACTGCGCCGCCGCATGGACTCTCACGGCTCGGAATTCTTTGACGCAGGTCACATGTCCTGTCCGTTCCTCGGACCGTGATCTCCGCTCCGTCGTCCTGCATGCTGTCCTCGGACGCAGGGCGTACCGACGGGTACGACGGAGCCGCGACACCGAGGGGACCCATCATGGCCGACACCGTGCTCTACGAGGTGAGCGACGGACTCGCGACGATCACGCTGAACCGCCCCGGGGCGATGAACGCGATGGACACCGGTACGAAGGTCGCCCTGCGGGACGCGGCGCAGAAGGCCGCTGCGGACCCGGAGGTGCGGGCGATCCTGCTCACCGCGGCCGGTGACCGGGCGTTCTGTGTCGGGCAGGACCTCAAGGAGCACATCGGGCTGCTGGCCGCCGACAAGGAGTCGGGGTCGAGGCACACCATGAGCACCGTGCGCGAGCACTACAACCCGATCGTGCGCGCCCTGACCGGCGCCGCGAAGCCCGTGGTGGCCGCGGTCAACGGTGTCGCGGCCGGTGCGGGTCTCGGTTTCGCGCTCGCCGCGGACTACCGGATCGTCGCCGACACGGCCGCCTTCAACACGTCGTTCGCCGGGGTGGCGCTGACCGCAGACTCCGGGGTCTCCTGGACGCTGCCGCGGGTCGTGGGCCCGGGGCGCGCCGCCGACCTGCTGCTCTTCCCGCGCAGCATCACCGCGCAGGAGGCGTACGAGCTGGGCATCGCGAACCGGCTCGTGCCCGCCGGGGAACTGCGCGCGGAGGCGGAGAAGGTGGCGCGGGCGCTGGCCGCGGGGCCGACGGTCGCGTACGCCGCGCTGAAGGAGGCCGTCGCGTACGGCCTGACCCACTCTCTGGACGAGACGCTGGAGAAGGAGGACGAGCTGCAGGCGCGGGCGGGGGCGTCAGAGGACCATCTGATCGCGGTGCAGGCGTTCGTCGACAAGGAGAAGCCCAAGTACTTGGGGCGGTGACGGGTCGCGAGCGGGGGCGGGGGGCCGGCCACGGTCGGCCCGCCGCCCCCGACGCTCCTACAGGGTGTCCTTGCGCGCGACGCAGTCCACCAGGTGGTCATCGACCAGGCCGCACGCCTGCATCAGGGCGTACGCCGTCGTCGGGCCCACGAAACGGATGCCGCGCTTCTTGAGGGTCTTGGAGAGGGCCGTCGACTCGTCGGTGACCGCCGGGACGTCGGACAGCTTCGCCGGGGCCGGGCGGGTGTCCGGGTCGGGCGCGAAGGACCAGATCAGCTCGTCGAGCTCGCCGGGCGCCCAGTCGGTCAGCACGCGCGCGTTGGCGACGGTCGCCTCGATCTTCGCGCGGTTGCGGATGATGCCCGCGTCGCCGAGGAGACGCTCCTTGTCGGCGTCCGTGAAGGCGGCCACCGAGGCGATCTCGAAGCCGGCGAAGGCGGCCCGGAAGCCCTGCCTGCGGCGCAGGATGGTGATCCACGACAGGCCCGACTGGAAGGCCTCCAGGCAGAGCCGCTCGTACAGCGCGTCGTCGCCGTGGACCGGGCGGCCCCACTCCTCGTCGTGGTACGACACGTAGTCCTCGGTGGACAGCGCCCAGGGGCAGCGCAGGGCGCCGTCGGGACCGGCGACGGCGTCGCTCAACGCTCCTCGCCCTCGACGTGCTTGTGCAGCGAGGTGGGCCGGGCGGTGTCCGCGCGGGCGCCGGCGAGCGCGGACTCCAGGCCGGCGATCCGGGCGTCACGCTCCGCGAGCTCGGCGCCGAGGCGGCCGAGGGCGTCGTCCACGTCCGCCATGCGGTAGCCGCGGGCGGCGAGCGGGAACCGCAGGGACTCCACGTCCGCGCGGTTCACCGGCCGGGCGGCGGGCAGCGGATCGTCCAGCCGGTCGGGCGTCGCCTCGGGCAGGGGCGCGCTCTCGCCGCCGCCCACCACGGCCAGGGTCACCGCGGCGACCACGACGGCGAGCGCGACGACCAGGAACAAGAACATGAACATCGCTGAGGTCCCCACGCTCTGGTGCCGACGCGGTCGCGTCGGCGCGAAAGTACTGAAGCTCGGTGACGGCGGAACCGTCGGACTCCGATCGTGCCATGCGAGTCTGACAGCTAGGGTCGCAGGCGGCTAAGCAGTGGGATTCACAGGGAGAGGTCACAGGGGATGCTCAGGCTGGGGAAGCACGAATTCGACCCGCACGAGCCGGTGATCATGGCCATCGTGAACCGGACCCCGGACTCCTTCTACGATCAGGGAGCCACCTTCCACGACGAGCCGGCGCTCGCCCGGGTGGAACAGGCGATCGCCGAGGGGGCCGCGATCATCGACATCGGCGGGGTCAAGGCCGGTCCCGGCGAGGAGGTCACCGCCGAGGAGGAGGCCCGTCGTACGGTCGGCTTCGTCGCCGAGGTCCGACGCCGCTTCCCCGACGTGATCATCAGCGTCGACACCTGGCGGCACGAGGTCGGCGAGGCGGTCTGCGAGGCGGGGGCGGATCTGCTCAACGACGCGTGGGGCAGGGTGGATCCGCGGCTCGCGGAGGTCGCGGCGCGGTACGGGGTGGGGCTGGTGTGCACGCATGCCGGAGGTGCGGAGCCGCGGACGCGTCCGCACCGGATCGCGTACGACGACGTCATGGCCGACATTCTGGGCGTGACCGTCGGGCTGGCCGAGCGGGCCGTGTCGCTGGGGGTCGCGCGGGAGTCCGTGCTGATCGATCCCGGGCACGACTTCGGAAAGAACACGCGGCACAGTCTGGAGGCGACGCGGAGGCTGGGTGAGATGGTCGGGACGGGCTGGCCGGTGCTCGTCTCGCTCTCCAACAAGGATTTTGTCGGTGAGACGCTCGACAGGCCGGTCAAGGAGCGGGTGGTGGGGACGCTGGCGACGACCGCGGTCTCGGCGTGGCTGGGGGCGCAGGTGTATCGCGTCCACGAGGTCGCGGAGACGCGGCAGGTGCTTGACATGGTGGCGTCGATCGCGGGCCACCGGCCGCCGGCGGTCGCCCGCCGCGGCCTGGCGTAGCCGCCCCCTGCCTCCGGGGCGGAGCCCGCCAAGGGGCTGCGCCCCCTGGACCCCCGCATCGCCCGAAGGGCTCGTCCTCAAACGCCGGACGGGCTGGGTATGTCAGCCCGTCCGGCGTTTGAGGACGAGGCCGTTCAGGCCGAAGCGGGGGTCTGGGGGCGGCAGCCCCCAGGACACCCGCGTCAGCGGCCCGCCTCCTTCGACACCAGGGCCACCGCCTCCTCCACCTCGTCCGTGAGGTGGAACAGGAGGAGGTCCTTCTCGGAGGCCTTGCCCTGGGCGATGAGGGTGTTCTTGAGCCAGTCGACGAGCCCGCCCCAGTACTCCGTCCCGAAGAGGACGATCGGGAAGCGGGTCACCTTCTGGGTCTGGACGAGGGTGAGGGCCTCGAAGAGTTCGTCGAGGGTGCCGAGCCCACCGGGCAGCACCACGAACCCTTGGGCATATTTAACAAACATCATTTTTCGGACGAAGAAATATCGGAAGTTCAGCCCGATATCGACGTACTGGTTCAGCCCCTGCTCGAAGGGAAGCTCGATGCCGAGGCCGACGGAGATGCCCTTGGCCTCGCACGCGCCCTTGTTGGCGGCCTCCATCGCACCGGGCCCACCCCCCGTGATGACGGCGAACCCGGCTTCGACCAGCCCTCGTCCGAGCGCGACACCCGCCTCGTACTCGGGAGAGTCCACCGGCGTCCGGGCGGAGCCGAACACGCTGATCGCGGCGGGGAGTTCGGCGAGCGTGCCGAAGCCTTCGATGAATTCCGACTGGATGCGCAGGACCCGCCAGGGGTCGGTGTGCACCCAGTCCGAGGGTCCGCCGGCGTCCAGCAGCCGCTGGTCCGTGGTACTCGCCTGGACCTGGCCCCGCCTGCGCAGCACCGGACCCAGCCGCTGCTCCTCCGGTGGCCGCTTCTTGCCCTCGGGGTTGCCAGTAGCCATGTGCGCTCCCTCCGCTTGCAATTGTTCAGCCCCAGGGTAGATCTCAGGGGGTTACGGAGGGGGGACATGCGCATGTCCGCCGCGCACCGTGGTGGTGCGCCCCCGCGTCAGGAGGCCAGCCAGGCCCGCAGCCGCTCCTCGGCCTCCGGGACGGCCGAGGCCCGTACCCGCTCGTCCTCCTTGTGCGCGAGCAGCGGGGCGCCGGGTCCGTAGTTCACCGCGGGCACCCCGAGCGCGCTGAAGCGGGCGACGTCCGTCCAGCCGAACTTGGGGCGGGCCTCACCGCCGACGGCCGCCATGAAGGCCGCGGCGGCGGGTGGGTCAGGCCGGGGCGGGCCCCGCCGGTGTGGTCGTCGACGACGAACTCGTCCACGCCGCAGTCCGCGAAGTAGTCGCGGACGAAGGCCTCCGCCTCCGCCTCGGTGCGGTCCGGCGCGTAGCGGAAGTTGACGACGACGGTGCAGGCGTCGGGGATGACGTTGGTGGCCACGCCGCCCTCGATGCGGACGGCGTTGAGGCCCTCGTGGAAGCGGAGGCCGTCCACGACCGGCGTGCGCGGCTCGTACGCGGCGAGCTTCGCCAGGATCGGGGCCGCCGCGTGGATCGCGTTGGAACCCATCCAGGCCCGCGCGGAGTGCGCCCGCTCCCCCGTGGTCCTCAGGAACATCCTGAGGGTGCCCTGGCAGCCGCCCTCCACCTCCCCGTCCGTCGGCTCCAGGAGGATCGCGAAGTCGCCTTCCAGCCAGTCGGGGTGGGCCTCCGCCACATGCTTCAGACCGTTCAGGTGGGCGGCGACCTCTTCGTTGTCGTAGAAGACGAAGGTGAGGTCGCGGTTGGGGGCGGGGACCGTGGCCGCGATCCTCAGCTGTACCGCCACACCCGACTTCATGTCGCAGGTGCCGCAGCCCCACAGCACGCCGTCCTCGTCGAGCCGGGAGGGCACGTTGCCCGCGATGGGCACGGTGTCGATGTGACCGGCGAGGATCACACGCTCGGGCCGCCCCAGGTTCGTCCGCGCCACGACGTTGTTTCCGTACCGGGCGACCGTGAGGTGCGGCAGCGCCCGCAGGGCGTCCTCGATGGCGTCCGCGAGGGGCTTTTCGCTGCCGCTCTCGGAGGGGAAGTCGACGAGCCGCGCGGTGAGCTCGGCGGCGTCGAGCGTGAGGTCAAGTGGGGTGTCGGCCATGTCCCCGACCCTAGCGCCCCGTCCCGTGGGCACCGGGCGTCGCGGTTCACATCACAGTTGTCCACAACCTCACACACCGTCAACAGAGTCCTCCAGTACCTTGTACGTCGTGCCAGAGCCGTCCCCCACCCCCGCCCGGCGCGGTCGCCTCCTTCGTTTCGGAGCGGCCGTCGCGGTCCTGTTCGCGCTCGCGGGCTATCTCGCCGTGCAGTACCTCACGGGGGGAGCCGGTGAGCCGCGCTGCCGGGTCGTCTCCGGCAAGGGCGACGACGCGTCGTACGAGTTCACACCCGATCAGGCGGTGAACGCGGCGACCATCTCGGCGGTCGGCACCTCCCGCCGCCTGCCCGAGCGCGCGGTGGCCATCGCCCTGGCGACCGCGCTCCAGGAATCGAATCTGCGCAACATCAAGCACGGCGACCGGGACTCGCTCGGCCTGTTCCAGCAGCGGCCCTCGCAGGGCTGGGGCACGACGAAAGAGATCATGGACCCGACGTACGCGGCCGGTGTGTTCTACGAGCATCTGACCAAGGTGCCGGGCTACACACGGCTGCCGCTCACCGTCGCCGCGCAGCGTGTGCAGCGCAGCGGCTATCCGCAGGCGTACGCGAAGCACGAGCCGGACGCCACGATGCTGGCCGCGGCCCTCACCGGTCGCGCGGCGGCCACCCTGACCTGCGAGGGGCGTCCCGGGGCGACGCCGGTCGGCGGCCCTGACTCGGTGCGTGCCGCTCTCGTGCGCGACTTCGGGCACGAGGTGCTCCAGGAGGCGGGTGCCGACATCTCCGCCCAGGACGACTCCTCCGCGCCGGACGGCACGTCGTCATCGCCCTCGGCGGCGTCCGGACCGGCGTCGGCACCGGCATCGGGTTCCCCTTCTTCGACCGTGTCCGCGCGGACCGTCACCGTGCCCGTGCGCGAGGACGCCTCCACCGGGACCGGTGTGCGCGGCTGGGAGCTGGCGCACTGGGCCGTGGCCAACTCCTCGGCGCTGCACATCGAGCGGGTGTCCTACGCGGGGCGGGAGTGGACGGCCGGGCGCAGAGAGGGCGAGTGGCTCAGGTCCGGCACCCAGGGCGCCCCGGCGGCGAAGGAAGCCGCCACCGAGGTCCGTATCGTCACCGCGCAGTAGTACGGAGCGTCACCCTTCAGAGGGACGCGCGGCAGCGCCAGGCACCGGGATGAGCGGGTTTTCGCGCGGGCATGCCCGAATCCGTCGGATCCCTTGCGGACAAAGGGCCGTAAGGATTCAGCAGACTATCCGGTCGGGTGTTCTTTGCCCGTTTTTATCCACAGATGATAATGCGACGCATTACCAATTCTTTGCGTCGAGTCACCGCAACCTTCGCGGGTTTCGAGCGGTAGTCACTGCGTCCGAGCCCGGAACGATCACGGCTCGACCGGCAGCCGGCCGGTCGGAGGCCGGCCGTCAACTCCCGGGCGCGATCGGACACTTCACCGTTCTCTCCCGTCTAAGGAGCATCATGTCCCTCCCCCTGACCCGCCGGATCGCCCGTGCCGCGCTGCTCATCGCGGCGGGAGCGGCGCCCGTGGTCGGTGCGGCCGGCTCCGCCGGCGCGGCGACCGCACTGCCGGCCACTCCCGACCTCGGCGGGCTCACCGCCCTGGACGGAGCGCACGTCGGCAACACGGTCGACGGTGCGACGCAGAACGTCACCGGGCTGGCGGGCACGACCGGTGGCAACACGGTCAAGAAGGCGGTGCCGGCCGCGGGCAGGACCGGCGGCAAGGTCGCCAAGACGGCGACGCCGGCCGCGCAGAAGGTGGCCGGGACCACGGCGGGGCAGGCCGGGAGCCTGCTCGGTGACACCGCCAAGACGGCGACGGGCGGCGGCCTGCCGACCGACGCCGTGACCAAGGGCGGCCTGCCGACGGGACAGCTGCCCCTGAAGGGCCTGCCGCTCGGCTGACCCCACGGTCCGTAGGACCGCGATACGGCGGAGGGACCCGGGAGGTTTCCCGGGTCCCTCCGCCGTTTCCGTGACACGCCCTAGAGGCGTTCCACCGCCGCGGCGACCCGCTCGTCCGTCGCCGTCAGTGCCACGCGGACGAACCTGTCGCCCGCCGGGCCGTAGAAGTCGCCCGGGGCGACGAGGATGCCGAGCCGCGCCAGATGGGCCACGGTGTCCCAGCAGGACTCGTCACGGGTGGCCCACAGGTACAGGCTCGCCTCGCTGTGCTCGATGCGGAAGCCGTGGCGCAGCAGGGCCTCGCGCAGGGCGACACGGCGCGCGGCGTAGCGCTCACGCTGTTCGCGCACATGGGTGTCGTCCGACAGGGCGGCGACCACGGCGGCCTGGGTCGGCGCGGACGTCATCATGCCGCCGTGCTTGCGGATCTCGAGGAGCTCACCGAGGACGGCGGGGTCACCGGCGAGGAACGCGGCGCGGTAGCCGGCCAGGTTCGAGCGCTTCGAGAGCGAGTGGACCGCGACGATCCCCTCGTACGAGCCGCCGCACACGTCCGGGTGCAGGACCGAGACCGGGTCGGCCTCCCAGCCCAGTTCGAGGTAGCACTCGTCGGAGAAGACGAGGACGCCGTGCTCACGGGCCCAGGCGACGATCCGGGTGAGTTCGGATGCGGAGAGCACCCTGCCGGTCGGGTTCGACGGGGAGTTCAGCCACAGGAGCTTGAGGTCCGTGGGGTCCAGCTCGGTGGGGTCCTCGTAGCCGACGTGGTCCGCGCGGGCCAGCCGCGCGCCGACCTCGTACGTCGGGTACGCCAGGCGCGGGTAGGCGACCTTGTCGCCGGGGCCGAGGCCCAGCTGGGTCGGGAGCCAGGCGACCAGTTCCTTGGAACCGACGATCGGCAGCACGTGGTGGTGGGTGACCCCGCGGGCCCCGAGCCGTCGCTCCACCCAGCCCGTGAGCGCGTCCCGCAGCTCGGGGGTGCCCCACACCGTGGGATAGCCCGGCGAGTCCGCGGCCGCGATGAGAGCTTTCTGGATCAGCTCGGGCACGGGGTCGACCGGGGTGCCGACGGAGAGGTCGACGATGCCGCCCGGGTGAGCGGCGGCGGTCGCCTTGTAGGGCTCCAGCTTGTCCCAGGGAAACGCGGGAAGCCGGTCGGAGACTGCGGACACGGGATCGGGCTCACTTTCTCGTACGGACGACCACCCGTACGTGTGACGGTCACGGACTGCCACGGCAAACGCCTCGGTCCCGTACGGCGATGAGGCCGTACGGGACCGAGGCGGCGCGTGTGCGGGCCGCTTACTGGTTCTGCGGCGGCAGCGCTGCGATGAAGGGGTGGTCGCGCTCGATCAGACCGAGCTTGCTGGCGCCGCCGGGCGAGCCGAGTTCGTCGAAGAACTCGACGTTCGCCTTGTAGTAGTCCTTCCACTCTTCCGGAGTGTCGTCTTCGTAGAAGATCGCCTCGACCGGGCACACCGGCTCACAGGCTCCGCAGTCGACGCATTCGTCCGGGTGGATGTACAAGGACCGGGAGCCCTCGTAGATGCAGTCGACCGGGCACTCCTCGATGCACGCCTTGTCCTTGACGTCGACACAAGGCTGCGCGATGACGTAGGTCACGCTGTCGTTCCTCCTCGATAGGGCGCTGGCGGGCCTCCGTAGGCTCCGCCGCCTGGCGCGCGGGAGCGCGGCGTCGTCGATGCCCGCACCTAGTATCTCCGTTCCGGGGCATGATCCGAACAGGAGGGGTGAACTGACCTGTGGAAATCTCTGCGGCCGGACGGCTCAAGGTCCATATCACCACTGCTGACGTGGGCAAACGCGTCTCTGTTCGGCAGATGATCGAAGATGGTGGCGCGGGTGAGAAGTTCACCGACACGGTAGGCGTTCTCACATCATGGGACGACGGCGTGCTGCTGATCACACGACGCGGCGGGGAGAGTGTCCGGATTCCGGAGTCCGCGCTGGTGGCGGGCAAGGTCGTCCCGGCCGCCCCGGCGCGTCGCCGCGGGCCCGCGGCGACGTACGAGGAGCTGGCGCGGGCCGCCGCGCGTGCCTGGCGGCCGGTGGAGAGCGAACGGCTCGGGGACTGGGAGCTGCGGGCGGCCTCCGGTTTCACCCGGCGTGCGAACTCCGTGCTGCCGCTCGGCGAGCCCGGCGTACCGCTGGACGAGGCGCTGACCCGGGTACGGGACTGGTACGCGGCCCGTGGGCTGCCCGCGCGCGTGCAGACCGCCACCGGCGCCGAGGGCACGCAGGAGGCGCTGTGCGCGGAGCTGGAGGCGCGCGGCTGGACGCGTGAGGTGACGGCCGGGCTGTGGGTCGGCCCGCTGGCCCCCCTCGCCGACCGTGCGGCACCCGACGTCGTCCTGTCCCGCACCGCGGACGCCGCGTGGCTGGGCAGCTATCAGCGCAAGGGGCTCAGCGACGTCGCCCTGAAGGTGCTGGGCGGCGGGCCCTCGGTGTGGTTCGCGACGGTTCCGGGCACGGCCGGTGAGGCGCCGGCCGCGATCGGACGGTGTGTCGTGGACGGGCGGTGGGCCGGCTTCGCGGCCGTCGAGGTCGATCCGGCGCACCGCCGACGGGGCCTTGCCACCACCGTCATGGCCGCGCTGGCCGGCCGGGCCCTGGAGGAGGGCGCCTCGGCGGCCTGGCTCCAGGTGGAGTCGGACAACACGGGAGCGCGGGCGCTGTACACCGGCCTGGGCTTCGCCCCGCATCACGCGTACCACCACTACCGCGCACCACGGACACCGGACGAGCCCGGCGGACCCACCGGGACC
This sequence comes from Streptomyces sp. RPA4-2, assembly GCF_012273515.2. Classification (NCBI taxonomy): domain Bacteria; kingdom Bacillati; phylum Actinomycetota; class Actinomycetes; order Kitasatosporales; family Streptomycetaceae; genus Streptomyces; species Streptomyces sp. RPA4-2. The sequence goes on along the minus strand of NZ_CP050975.2, from coordinate 5,890,810 downwards.
GGAGCCGACGACACGCCCGGCCGCCCCACCAGGACCGGAGCCGACGACACGCGCGCCACCGCACGGGGCTCCGGACCCGGCGGCACGCACGACGCCCCGGGCGATCCCGGAACCGACCGCTCGCACAGCGCACTCCCCGTGGACGGCGGCGACCGCTCCGCGTCGGCGTGACGGGGGGCGAGGACGCCATGGGTTCCCCTCGTCCGCCGGAGCCGGAGCGTGCCGCGGAGGTGCGGCGGCTGTTCGCCGAGGAGGCGCGGTCCGAGCGGCCCGATCTGGCGCTGCTGTGTCTGCTGGTGGGGGCCGCGGCGGACGGGGAGCTGGACGAGGCGGGGATCGACGCGGCGCAGATCGAGCTGGACGAGTTGGCCGGACAGCTGCCGTTCCGGCCCGGCGGACCACGCTCCTGGGCCACGGCGCTGGCCGGACTGCTCGGCGAGCGCTGCGGGTTCCGGGGCGCGCCCGGCGACTACCAGCGGCTCGAGTCGTCACTGCTGCACCAGGTGCTGCGGCGGCGCCGGGGGCTGCCCATCCTGCTGTCCGTGGTGTGGGTGGAGGTGGCCAGGAGGGCCGGGGCCCCGGTGTACGGGGTCGCTCTGCCCGGGCACTTCGTGGTGGGCTTCGGACCGCCCGAAGAGCAGGTGCTCGCCGATCCCTTCGACGGCGGCCGGGTGCTGAGCGGCCCGGACGCCGAGCTGCTCGTGCAGGGCGCCACCGGTGCGCCCCTGCAGCCGTCGATGCTGGGTCCCGCCGATCCGCTCGACGTGGTCGTACGGGTCCTGAACAACGTCCGGGCATGGGCGGCCGTGCGGCCGGAGCGGTCGGATGTGGCCCTATGGGCCGTCGAGTTGTGCCTGCTGATGCCCTCGCACCCGGCCCGGCTGCGCTACGACCGGGCGCAACTCCTGGTGCAGCGCGGGGACTTCCTCGCGGGCGCGGTGGAACTGGACGCGTACGCGGAGGTCGTGACCGCGGTGGATCCGCCGACCGCGGAGCGGGTACGGGGGCAGGCCCGGGCGGCGCGGGCGATGCTCAACTGAGGCCGCCGCGAAGGCGCGGACCCGGCCTACAGCCAGCCCTTCTCCCGCGCGATCCGTACCGCCTCCGCGCGGTTGCGGACCGCGAGCTTCTGGATCGCCGTGGAGAGGTAGTTGCGGACCGTGCCCTGGGAGAGGTGAAGGGCCTTGGCGAGCTCCGCGTTCGTGGAACCGTCGGCCGCCGCGCGCAGCACCTCGCGCTCGCGGTCGGTCAGCGGGTTGGCGCCCTCGGCGAGGGCCGCGGCCGCGAGGCCGGGGTCGATGACGCGCTCACCGGCGAGCACCTTGCGCACCGCCGTGGCGAGTTGGGCCGCCGGGGCGTCCTTGACCAGGAAGGCGTCGGCGCCGGACTCCATGGCGCTGCGCAGATAGCCGGGGCGTCCGAAGGTGGTGAGGATGAGCAGTTTGATGCCGGGGAGTTCCCTGTGGACCTCGGCCGCGGCCTCGATGCCCGTCTTGCCCGGCATCTCGATGTCGAGGAGCGCCACGTCGACGTCGTTCGCGCGCGCCGCGGCCAGCACCTCGTCGCCGCGTGCCACCTGGGCGACCACCTCGATGTCCGGTTCGAGGCCCAGCAGGGCCGCCAGCGCCTCGCGGACCATCGACTGGTCCTCGGCGAGCAGGACCTTGATCGTGCGGCTCATGCACCGGATCCTACGGGGTGCCCCCCGGCGTCGGCAGGGGCCTCGGCCGGCACCCGGGCGACCAGCCGGAAGCCCCTGCGCACCCGGCCCGCCTCCAGCGTCCCGCCGGCCTTCTCCAGGCGCTCGGTCAGCCCCGTGAGCCCGTTCCCGGGGCCGTCGCCGGAACCGCCCGACCCGTCGTCCTCCACGACCAGTTCGAGCACCGGGCCGTCCAGCGTCTGGCGGCGCACGAGCTCCACCGCGCAGCGCCGGGCCCCGCTGTGCCGTACGACGTTGGTGATCGCCTCGCGCAGCGCCCAGGCCAGCGCGGACTCGGTCTCCTCGGCGACGCCGGCGGCGCCGACGACACCGGCGAGGTCCGGTTCGGTGGGCAGGTCCGCCGTGACACCGGCCGCCGTCAACGCGACCTGGGCGCCCGCGAGTTCGCCGGACAGCCGGGGCCTGCGGTAGCCGGTGACGGCCTCGCGCACGTCGACCAGGGCCTGCCGGCTGACCTGTTCGATGTCGGCGACCTGCTGGGCCGCCTTCTCGGGCTGGCCGGGGAGCATCCGTCCGGCCAGCTCGCTCTTGAGCGTGATGAGCGACAGCGAGTGGCCGAGCAGATCGTGCAGGTCCCGGGCCAGCCGCAGGCGCTCCTCGTTCGCGGCCAGTTGGGCGACCGTCGCGCGGGCCTCGCGCAACGCGATCGTCGTGCGGACCAGTTCGCGTACGCCGGTCATCGCGAACCCGCCGAGGAAGGCCGGGATGAGCAGCCCCGCCAGATACGCCTTGCCGCCCGGGACCGCCAGCGCGATCGCCGTCAGCAGGGCCGACACGGCCGGGATGGCCCAGCGGGACATCCGCAGCGGGAGCACGGCCCCGGACGCGATCGAGACGTACACGAACAGGACGAGCCACTCCCGCCCGAGGCTGAGGGCGAGGAGGCCGGACTGGGCCGCCAGGACCACCAGCGAGCCCAGCACCAGGGGGGTGGCCTCGCCGCGGCCGGTACGGAAGACCAGCACCCCGTACCAGGCGACGAAGACCACCAGGCCGATCCAGCCGAGCACGACGACGCCGGTGCTGTGGCCGCCGTGCACCAGGTCGCTGACGGGCGCGCTCAGATAGACGAGCCAGATGCCCGTCCACACGGCCTTGACCAACCGTTGCCTGTGGTTCCGCGGGGGTTGCCCGATGCCGACGCTGCTCACGCTTTCAGCGTGTCCTTCCGGTACAGCCAGGCCGCGCCGCCCGCGAAGAGGAGGAAGGACACGGCGAGGATGGCGAGGTCCTTCGCGTGCGGGGCGTCGCCCAGCTCGATCGACCGCCCGAGGGCAGCGTACGCGTGGGTCGGCAGCCAGGACGCGATCTTCTGCAGCCAGTCGGGGAATGTGGTCGTGGGCATCCACAGACCGCCGAGCACCGACAGTCCGAAGTACAGGATCATCGTGATCGGACGGACCGCGTCACCGCTCGCCAGATAGCCGACCGCCACGCCGAGCGCGGCGAAGACGAGGCTGCCCGCCCAGATCGCGCCGGTGAGCGCGAGCCACTGCCAGGCGTCCAGCCGTACGTGCTTCACGGCGGCGGCGACCGCGAAGACGACCACGATCGACGGCAGGCTGATGACGGCGGCGCTGGCGGTCTTCGCCAGCACATAGCCGCGGCCGGGCAGCGTGGTGAGCCTGAGCTGCCGTACCCAGCCGCTCTCGCGCTCCTTGGCGATCCGCTCGCTGTTGCCCATCAGGACGGCCGTCAGCGCCCCGAAGGAGGCCATGGAGACCATGAAGAAGGTCGGCAGGGTGAGCCCGGTGCCGTCGACCTTGGTGGTGTCGTCGGCGCTGCCCGCGATCAGGAGGAACAGGGCCGAGGGGTAGATCACCGAGAAGAACAGGAATTTCTTGTTGCGCAGGGCCCGGGTGATCTCGAGCCGGATGAGGCTGTTCACTGCGACTTCGCCTCCTCGGCGGCGGTGATGGCGACGAAGGCCTGCTCCAGGCCGAGTCCGGCGACTTCGAGATTTCGGGGGTAGAGACCGAGCCCGTACAGCGCGTGCACGGTCGCGTCGGCGTCGGAGGACTGGATGCGGACGGTGTGCCCGGAGACGTCGATCGTCGTCAGGAAGGGCAGGGCCCGCAGCGCGGTCTCGTCGATGGGGTCTTCCAGGTCGAAGGCGATCCGGCGGGCGCCGGCCTTCGCCTTGATCTCGGCGGCGGTGCCGTCGGCCAGCAGCCGGCCCCGGTGCAGCACGAGCACCCGGTCGGCGATGGCGTCGGCCTCTTCCAGGTAGTGCGTGGCGAACAGCACGGTCCGGCCCTGTTCGGCCTGTTCGCGCATGGTGGCCCAGAAGGCCTGGCGGGCGGAGACGTCCATGCCCGTGGTGGGTTCGTCGAGCACGATCAGATCGTTGGCCCCGGCGGTGGCGAGCGCGAAGCGGACGCGCTGTTCCTGGCCGCCGGAGAGCTTGTTGACCTTGCGGTCGGCGATCTGCGAGATACCCGCGCGGGCCAGCACCTCGGTGACCCTGAACGGCTTCGGGTGCAACTGGCAGGCGAGTTTGACCAGTTCGACGACCGTCACCTCGTCCATCAGGCCGCCGCTCTGCAGCATGGCGCCCACCCGGCCGCCGACGATGGCCTCACGGGGGCTGGTGCCGAACACCCGGACGGTGCCGCTGTCGGCGTGCTTGAGGCCGAGGAGCAGGTCCAGGGTGGTCGACTTGCCCGCACCGTTCGGCCCCAGCAGGGCGACGGTCTCACCCGGGTGCAGGTCGAGCGTGAGCCCGTCCACGGCGCGCACACTGCCGTACGTCTTGGTCACCTGGTCGAATCCGACCACCGGGGTGGTGGGCGGTGCCGCTGTCGTTGTCATGCCGACCATGGTGGCGGCGGGGACCCCGTGCCCGGCAGTGTCGGCGGTCCCGAGTGCCGGATGACAGATGTCATACGAACCGGGTGACGAGACCGGTGACGGGCCCGGTGGCGGACACGGCGAGGGGGGCGCCCGGTGGACGCCCCCCTCGTGCGGTCAAAACGGGCCTAGCTCGGGTTCGTGGCGATGACCGCGATCCGGTCGGTCTTGCTCATCAGCGCCTGGCGCAGGGCGCCGTAGACGTCCTGGGGCGTGACGGGCGTCTTCTCGCCGTTGCCCCGGGCGATGAGCACACCGTCGAACGTCTGGCCGTAGAGCGCCTTCAGAGCGTTCAGGTCGGGCTTGTCGACCAGCTTGCCGTCGGTGGCCGTCACCCTGAGGAACTTCCACAGCGACTTCTGCGGGCTCAGCGGGATCGAGTGCGCCACGTCCGTCCGCACGGTCACGGGAGCCGACATCGCGGGCTGGGCGAACTTCGCCATCATCCGGTCGACCTCGGCGTCCGAGACGGTCGGCTGACGGGTCGTGGTGGCGACCTTCACCGGGGTGGCGGCGCCGGTCTCGACCTGCGTGCGGTACGCGTCCTCGACGGCCTGGGTGGAGGCCGCCACGTCGACGCCCTTGCCCGTCTTGCCGTAGACCGCGACGGCCTTGCCGGACTCGAACCTGATCGTGCCGTCGTTCGCCGAGCCGGAGCCGCCGGCGACGCGCTCCAGGGCGGCCTGCAGCTTCTCCTTGTCGACGGGCATGTCCGGTTCGACGACGCGCTTCTGGCCGAACAGCGAGCCGATCACGGAGACGGGGTTGTAGTCGCTGCCCGCGGCGGCGCGGACGGTGGCCTGGCTGTCCAGCTGGAGCCCGGACTGGTCCGGCTTGAGCGAGACGGTGGTGCCGTTCACCGCAAGCTTGAGCGGCTTGTTCATACGGGCCCCGAAGGCGTCGTCGAGCTTCTTGACGGCCTCGTCACGGGTGCCGCCGCCGATGTCGACGCCGAGCACGGTGGTGCCCTTGGGCACGTCCGAGTGGTTCATCAGAAGCCCTGCGCCGTAGGCACCACCGGCCAGGACCACCACGAGGACACCCAGCAGGGCCGGCTTGTTGCGGCCCTTCTTCTTGGCCGGCTTGGACGGCGCGGCCGGCTTCGGGGCCGGCGCGGACGCCCTCGGCGGGGTGTGCGGCAGCGGGCCGTCGGTGTGCGTGCCCGGCCCGAACGGGGAGTTCGGGGCGGCCGGCACGACGGGGATGCCACTGGTCAGGGTGTGACCGGAGACGTTGCCCCCGGGGCCGCCGTAGCCGTGGCCGCCCGGGTCGGGCGCGGGCTTCTGCGGGGTGAGGATCGCGGTGTCGTCGCTGAGACCGCCCCCGGAATAGCCGGTCCCCGTGCTCGGCCCACCGAGACCGCCAGGTCCACCCGGTCCGCCATGACCACGCGGGCCACCAGGGCCACCCGCGGCCAGGCTGCCCGGAGCCACGCCGGGGCCGGCCGGGGGCACCAGCGGGCCGTCTCCGGTGACCGGACCGCCGGTCGGGCCCACCGGGCCGCCCATGCCGTTGTCGGAGAAGTTCTCCGCGAAGTACGGGAGGTCGTCGCGGCGCGGTTCGCCGCCCGGACCGCCCGGACCACCGTTGCCGGCCGGACCGCCCGGACCGTCGGTGCCGATGGCCGGGAAGGACGCCGTGTTGCCCAGCGCCGCGGAGACGTCGAAGGAACCGGTGCCGCCGCCGTGGCCGGGGGCCACGGGTCCGGCGCCGGTGGCGCCGGGAAGACCCGCGCCGTTGGTGCCGCCGCCCCCGCCAGGACGGGGGATGTTCGCTCCGCCGGGGCGGACCCCGCCGGTGATGCCCAGCGGACCGGCGCCGTTGCCGCCCGGAGCACCCGGACGTGCGCCGCCGGCTCCCGGGCCGCCCGGAGCACCCGTGCCCGGCGGCAACGCCGGACCCGAACCGCCGGGCAGGCCCGCACCGTTGGTGGACCCGCCGCCCGGGCCGCCCTTGGGCGCGCCGGACTTGCGGGGTGCGAACCAGTCGCTGGACTTCTCCCCGGCCTCGCCCGCACCGTCGGTCGCGGGGGCCGCGGCCGCCGGCGGACTTATGGCGCGCTGCGTCTCCGCGGGCGGTCCCGCGGGGGCCGCGGGCTCGGCGGGCACGTCGGCGTCCCCGACCGGTGTGCGGACGACGACCGGCGGGATGGGCCGCGATCCGGGGATGTTGATCCGGATCCGTGTCGTCAGTGTGGTCTCGGTCTTGCGCTCCTCCGGCGGCGTGCCGCCGGCCGAACGGCCCGCGTCGGCACCGATATCGGAAGCCATGGGGGTCCCGTAAGGGGGCGTCCCCGACGGGTACGCGGCTCCACCGCGCCCGTTGGGCCCGGAGGACGAACTGTCAGTTTCACGACTCAAGGCAGGTTCTCCCGGTTGGCTCCGCCGCCCGTTTACTCGACCTCATCTCGGGCAGCTCGGCGGCGCGCACCACCATACTGGCCGTGTCCGGCCCGCAAACCTCGCCCGCGAAGGAAACTGCCACAGGACCCGCACCCGTCCGATACGGCGAAGTGGTACGTCACTTCCCAAGTCGGACGCCGGAGCCGTCCGGTTGCCGCCCCAGCCCAAGGGTGGCGCAGATCACAGCGACAGCCATCCCGCCGAGCAGGAAGAGGTACGAGCCGAGGCCCGCGCCGAAGAGGAAGTCCCCTTCCGGACGGCTGGCGGTGAGCAGCACCACCGCGACCATCCAGCCCGCCGCGGGCGCGACGGCGCCGGCCCGCGAGCCGGTGGCCCGGGAGCCGCCCAGGAAGAGCCCGGCCGCCCCCGCCAGGGCCAGCAGCAGGCCTCCGGGGAACCAGCCGGACTGCACCAGCGTTCCGGCCGCCCCGACCACGGCGCCGAGCACGAACAGCCCCGTGTAGGCGGCCGCCCGTCCGGGCGAAGGGGTCCGCAGCGGCTGGGCGAGCGCGCTCCCGCGCTGTCCGCTCGTACTCATCGTGTCTCCGTCTCCGTCGTCTCCGTCGTCTCGGTCGTCTCCGTCGGGTCACCGGTGCCGGCGAACAGATCCGTCTCCCGGTCCGTTCCCGCGCGCTCCCCGCGCACCAACTCGTAGTACTCGGTGGTCAGAAGTGGCTGGGCGAGCGCGTTCGAGAGCGCGAACCACGGCTCGGCCACCTCGATCTGGGTGACGTGCGCCCGCAGGGCGGCGGCCTTCGCGGCGGCGTACGCGGTCCCGTCGATCTCGGTGGTGATCACCGCGTCGTCGACGACACCCGGTACGTCGTCCAAGGCGGCCGACGCGTCGAAGGGCAGCCCGGGGAGTGCCTCACGCAGCCGCGCGAAGCCGTCCTCGGCGACCGAGCGGGGTACGCGGTTCCAGTAGACCTTGGCGATCTCCCAGGGTGCGCCGAGGTCGGCGCGGACGGCCGGGTCCGCGGCCATTTCGCTGGCGCGCAGGGCGACGCGGTGCGCCTGGATGTGGTCGGGATGCCCATAACCCCCATCGGGGTCATAGGTGACGAGTACATGGGGGCGTACCTCACGGATCACCTCGACGAGGTGGGCGGCGGCCTCGTCCACGTCGGCGGACCAGAAGGCGCCCGCGCGGTGGTTCTGCTCGACGCCCATCATCCCGGAGTCGCGGTAGCGGCCGGGGCCCCCGAGGAAGCGGTGGTCGGTGACCCCGAGCTCCTTCATGGCGGCGGCCAGCTCACCGACCCGGTGCGGGCCGAGTCCGCCCTCACGGTCGGGTGCGAGGTGCGCGAGTCCGGGCGGGATGACCTCGCCCTCCTCGCCGAGGGTGCAGGTCACCAGCGTCACGAGGGCGCCCTCGGCCGTGTACCTGGCCATGGTCGCGCCGTTGTTGATCGACTCGTCGTCCGGGTGCGCGTGCACCAGGAGCAGACGCCGGTCGGGCAGTTCCGTCATGACACCCACCCTACGAGGCGCCCGTCACGCCGGGTGCCGCCCGACCCCTGGTCACTCGGGGCGGCCTGAGGCACGAGCGGGACACAGAGGCGGCGGCTTCGCATCAGACGGCCGCCCGGAGGCCGGACCGGCAGTCCCGGCAGCGGCCGGGTTCAGGGGCCCGGAAGGCCCTCTCACAGCCGTCGCAGGTCTGGAGCGGGTGCCGGACGCCCGGCGGCCGCGCGGGGGCGCGGAACGGCGGCGGAGGCGGCAGCTGGGCGGCGAGCCGGTGCGCGAGCAGGGCGGCCGGGCGGCGGAGCCCTTCGGGCGGCAGGTCGCTCGTCAGCGCATGGCGTACGGCGCCGGGGCTGACGTCGCGCTCCAGCCAGGCGGCGACGCCGGGGGCGAGGTGGGCCGTGTCGCAGGCGGAGAGCAGCAGGCGGGGATCGTGGCGGCGGAGGTCCCCGAGAAGGTCGGTGGCCGTCCGGAGCAGAGCGGGCGCCGGGCAGACGGGACGGGGTACGGCGGGGAGTGGCCTGCGGGGTGCGCGCTCCTCGCGCTTGCGGGCCGCCGCCGGGCGAGCCGGGGCGGACCGCGCGGGCGCCTCCTCCCGGCCGCGTCCGGGCTGGTTGCAGGAGACCGTGCGGGTGACGATGCGGCCGCCGGGGACGCGTTCGCGAACGCGCCGCAGATAGCGGTGGGCCTCCAGCTCGCGCAGGGCGGCGGCGATCCGGGTCGCGCCCTCGGGGAAGCGCGCGGTGAGGGTCTTGATGTCGACCCGGGCGCCCTTCGGCAGCGACTGGAGGTGCACGGCCAGCCCGATCGCGAGCAGCGAGAGCTCGGAGTGCTGGGCGAGGTGGTTGCCGATCACCGTGAAGCGGGTGGTGTGGCGGGTGTTGTCGTGGGTGAGACCAACGGAGTGCGCCGGGCGCCGGTCCGGGTGCTTGTTACCGACAAGCCCGGGCTGGGCGTGCGGGCGCACGCTAGGGTTCTGCGTATCCATCGGGAAGCTCTTATCTTCCTGGGTGGTCAGGCCCTCGCACTGGGATTGCCGTCCCGGCGGGGGCCGTCGCATGTTTGCGGTTGTGTCGCGCTGAGCGTAGGGCAGGCAACGGCCCCCGAATCCAGCTGAGTCGGTGATGTTCACCCTCGCGGGTGAGAGCGCCCGCCGGGCGGGAGGGGTGGGGCTCGGTCGGGTTCTTTCACCCTCGTGTTCCTTGGGGAAGACCGCTCCTGGCACCGGAGCCCGAGTTGACGGGTTCCGGTGGGAGAGCGAACTCCGCGCACACCGTCTCGCGCGGCGGCGGGCCCGTTACGGCACCCCAGCGGTGGGCAAACACGTCGACGGGGACGAGCCCCCGGCCGGGCGTGCGGGACCGCGCGCCGGACGAGCGGGAGAGGGTCACCGCGTGTGCCGTCGGCCTCGGTGCGGAGGGTGTCGCCGACGGCGTGGAGGGTGAGCCGGAGGTCCCGTCCCGGGGCTCGTCCGTGCGTCACCGCGTTGGCCGCCGGCCGGCCCGGCGACGATGTGCGCCGCCGGGTCCAAGGGAAGCGTCCGGGACCGGAGTTGCCCGACGGCGGGCAGCCGCGCGAGGTGGGCGCCGCTCGGTGCGGGCGACAGGAGCACGCTGACCGGCGACCGTGCGGGTCGGCCGTCCGGACCGCCCGGACGTCGTGGTCGGCCGGGTCAGAACTTGAAGCTGCCGATCATGTCCGCGACGTTCGTCGTGAGGTCGCTGATGGTGGGAGCGACCGTCGAGGAAGCGAGATAGAAGCCGAACAGGACGCACACGACCGCGTGCCCCGCCTTCAGTCCCGACTTCTTCACCAGGATGAAGACGATGATCGCCAGCAGCACCACCGCCGAAATCGAGAGTGCCACGGCGGATCACCTCCAAAGATCCCAGGGACATGGGGGGTTGGTCATGGGGGTCGGTCGTTCCGTACAGCGGGCAGCAGGTTCTTACCCACGCACCGCTAGTGATCATAACTATCCGTACGCGCGCATTGATCGGCGCACGGCCGCACAAGGGGGCGCATGGCCAATATGGTCGGGGCATGACGACCGAGCCTCTTTCCTTCCCGCGCCGGTACGCCCGGACGCAGCGGTTCACCCTGGGCGCGCCCCGCGCGTTCACCGTCTCCCCGGACGGTTCCCGGGTCGTGTTCCTGAGGTCCCCGTCCGGCACGGACCGGGAGAACCAGCTGTGGGTCCTCGATGTGGCGGGCGGGCAGGAACGCGTCGCGGCCGATCCCGGAGCCCTGCTCAAAGGCGCCGGCGAACGCCTCTCCGCCGCGGAGCGGGCGCGCCGCGAACGCAGCCGTGAGGGCGGCGCCGGGGTGGTCGGCTACGCCACCGACAACGCGGTCGAGTTGGCCTCTTTCGCCTTGTCAGGGAGGCTTTTCACGGCGGAGCTGCGGGCCGGTACGGCGCGTGAACTCCGCGTCCCCGGACCGGTGATCGACCCGCGCCCCTCGCCCGACGGGCGGCTCGTCGCGTATGTCTCCAAGGGCGCGCTGCGGGTCGTCGGCGCCGAGGGCGAGGACGACCGGGCGCTCGCGCAGCGGGACCCCGAGGCGGACCCGGAGTCGGTTTCCTATGGATTGGCCGAGTTCATCGCGGCCGAGGAGATGGACCGGTCCCGCGGCTTCTGGTGGTCGCCGGAGTCGGACCGGCTGCTCGTCGCGCGGGTCGACGACGCGCCCGTACGCCGCTGGTGGATCTCCGATCCCGCCCAGCCGGAACACGCTCCGCAGCAGGTCGCCTACCCGTCGGCGGGAACGGACAACGCGGACGTACGGCTCTTCGTGATCGCCCTCGACGGGACGCGCACGGAGGTCACCTGGAACCGGGCGCAGTACCCGTACTTGGCGCATGTGCACTGGTCAGCGGCGGGTGCGCCGCTGATCCTGGTGCAGGCCCGGGACCAGCGCAGCCAGCTGTTCCTGGCCGTCGACCCGGACACCGGGACGACCCGGATGGTGCATGCCGACGAAGATCGACAATGGCTTGATCTTTTCCATGGAGTGCCCTGCTGGAGCCCCGGCGGACAGCTCGTACGGATCGCCGACGAGGGCGGGGCGCGGGTACTGGCGTTCGGTGAACGCCTCCTGACCGGGCCGCAGTTGCACGTGCGCGCGGTGCTCGACGTCTCGGACGACGATGTGCTGGTCTCGGCGTCGGCGGGGGAGGCCGCGGCCTCCCCGGAGACCGGCGAGGTGCACGTCTACCGGGTCAACGAGCTGGGGGTCGAGCGCCTCTCCCAGGAGCCCGGGGTGCACTCGGCGGTGCGTTCCGGGCGGGTGACCGTGCTCGTCTCCGCGGTGCCGGGCGAACCGGGGACCCAGGTGCAGGTGCTCCGGGAGGGCAAGCGGGCGGCGCTCGTCACCTCCTACGCCGAACACCCCGGTCTGTCCCCGCGCGTGACGCTCACCGAGGGGGGCGCACGCAAAATCCCATGCGCCCTGCTTATGCCTACGGACTACGACGGCGAGGGCCCCCTGCCCGTCCTGATGGATCCCTATGGCGGTCCGCACGGCCCCCGCGTCCTGGCCGCGCACAACGCGCACCTCACCTCGCAGTGGTTCGCGGACCAGGGCTTCGCGGTGATCGTCGCGGACGGCCGCGGCACCCCCGGCCGCTCCCCCGCCTGGGAGAAGGCGGTCCGGGACGACTTCACCCTCACCCTCGACGACCAGATCGACGCGCTGCACGGACTGGCCGAGAGGTATCCGCTGGACCTGTCCCGGGTGGCGATCCGCGGCTGGTCGTTCGGCGGCTGGCTCGCGGGGCTCGCCGTACTGCGCCGCCCGGACGTCTTCCACGCGGGCATCGCGGGCGCCCCGGTCACGGACTGGCGGCTGTACGACACCCATTACACGGAGCGGTACCTCGGCGATCCGGCGACGGCGGCGCAGGCGTACGCGAAGAGCTCACTGATCACCGAAGGAGGGCTGTCCGAGCCCGCCGAGCCGCACCGGCCGCTGATGATCGTGCATGGACTGGCCGACGACAACGTGGTGGTGGCCCACGCGCTGCGGCTGTCCTCCGCGCTGCTGGCGGCGGGCCGTCCGCACGAGGTGCTGCCGCTCTCGGGCGTGACGCACATGACCCCGCAGGAGCAGGTCGCGGAGAACCTGCTGCTGCTCCAGGTGGACTTCCTGAAGCGCTCGCTCGGGATGCGCTGACCGGCGTACCGCCGGCCCCGTTCGTGCGACCGGCCGGAGCGACATGGCGCGCTCCGGCCGGTCTACGGCACCCGCACGGCCGTACGCGGCTCAGCCTGGCGCGTCCGTATATCGGTGTCGCGACAGCCGAGTTGCCTGCGTGTTAACGAAGTTGATGCGCATTTATCAGTCTATGTACGCTCGTTCGGCGGGTCGTCCGGCGTTCCGGGCGGTGTGTCGTCCAGTGCTCCCTCGGGCGGCACGACCTGCTTCTCCTCGGCGAAATGGCAGGCCGAGGCGTGCGCGGCCGGCCCCTCGGCGTGGCGGAACTCCGCGGGCACGGCGAGCAGCGGCACCTCCAGCGCGCACCGCTCCTGGGCCTTCCAGCAGCGGGTGCGGAAGCGGCAGCCGGACGGGATGTTCGCCGGTGAGGGCACGTCCCCGCTGAGGATGATCCGCTCACGGTGCTCGCGGGCCTCCGGGTCGGGCACCGGCACGGCGGAGAGCAGGGCCTGGGTGTAGGGGTGCGTCGGATGGTCGTAGATCTCGGCGTCCTTGCCCGTCTCCACGATCCGCCCGAGGTACATGACGCCGACCCGGTCGGAGATGTGCCGGACGATGGAGAGGTCGTGCGCGATGAACACGTAGCTGAGGTCGAACTCGTCCTGGAGCCTCGCCATCAGGTTGATCACCTGAGCCTGCACGGAGACGTCGAGCGCGGAGACCGGCTCGTCCGCGACGATGATCTCGGGGCGCAGTGCCAGCCCCCGCGCGATGCCGATGCGCTGCCGCTGGCCGCCGGAGAACTGGTGCGGATAGCGGTTGATGTACTCGGGGTTGAGCCCGACCACGTCCAGCAGGTCCTGGACGCGCTTCCTGCGGTCGCCCTTCGGCGCGACCTCGGGGTGGATCTCGTACGGCTCCCCGATGATGTCGCCGACGGTCATCCGGGGGTTGAGCGAGGTGTAGGGGTCCTGGAAGACCATCTGGATGTTGCGGCGGACGGCCTTGAGGGCGCGGCCGGACAGCCGGGTGATGTCCTCGCCCTTGTACTTGATCACCCCGGCGGTCGGCCTCTCCAGGTTGACCAGCATCTTCGCGACCGTGGACTTGCCGCAGCCGGACTCCCCGACGATGCCGAGGGTCTCACCGCGGCCGAGGTGGAAGTCGACCCCGTCGACGGCCCGGACCGCGCCGATCTGTTTCTTGAACAGGATTCCCCGGGTGAGCGGATAGTGCTTGACCAGTCCGCTGACCTCCAGCAGTGCCTCAGGCACGGTGGCCTCCCCCGGTGGTCCCGGCGTCGAGCGTCTCCCGCCAGAAGAAGCAGGCGCTGGCGCGTTCCCCGCCCCCCTCGTCCACCTCCGCGAGCGGAGGCACCTCGGCCCGGCAGATGTCCTGGGCCATCGGGCAGCGGGGGTTGAAGGCGCAGCCGGGCGGGATGTGCATCAGGTTCGGCGGCAGGCCCTTGATGGCGTAGAGCTCGTGGCCCTTCTGGTCGAGCCGGGGGATCGACTCCAGCAGGCCCTTCGTATAGGGGTGGGCCGGGGCCTTGTAGATGTCGTGGACCGGCGCCGACTCGACGATCCGGCCCGCGTACATCACGGCGATCCGGTCCGCGACGTCGGCGACCACGCCGAGGTCGTGGGTGATGAGGATGAGCCCCATGTTGAGCTCGCGCTGGAGCTCGGCGAGGAGGTCCATGACCTGGGCCTGGACCGTGACGTCGAGGGCGGTGGTGGGTTCGTCGGCGATGATCAGCGCGGGTTCGAGGGCCAGCGCCATGGCGATCATGATGCGCTGGCGCATGCCTCCGGAGAACTGGTGCGGATAGTCGCGCACCCGCTGGGCGGCTGCCGGGATCCGTACCCGGTCCATCAGCTCGACCGCCTTGGCGCGGGCGTCCTTGCGGGACATCCCGCGGTGCACGGTGAACATCTCGCCGAGCTGGTCGCCGACGCTGAGCACCGGGTTCAGGGAGGACAGCGCGTCCTGGAAGATCATCGCCATCTCGGCGCCGCGCACCTTGCGCCGCTCGTCCTCCTTGAACTTCAGCAGGTCCTTGCCCTGGAAGAGGATCTCGCCGCCGGTGATCCTGCCGGGTGGCATGTCGAGGATGCCCATCACGGCCTGCGCGGTCACGGACTTGCCCGAGCCGGACTCGCCGAGCACGGCGAGCGTCTCGCCCTCGTCCACGCCGTAGGTGACTCCGTTGACGGCCTTGGCGACCCCGTCCCTGGTTCTGAACTCCACGTGCAGATCGCGCACTTCGAGCAGCACGGCGGTCACCTCAGCTTCGGGTCGAGGGCGTCGCGCACCGCGTCGCCGAGCATGATGAACGCGAGCACGGTGATCGCGAGGGCGCCGGCGGGCCACAGCAGCATGTGCGGGGCCTGGCGGATGTACGCGGACGCCGAGGAGATGTCGATTCCCCAGGACACCGTCGGGGGCTTCAGGCCGACCCCGAGGTAGGAGAGCGTCGCCTCCAGCGAGATGTACGTGCCGAGCGCGATGGTCGCCACGACGATCACCGGCGCGATCGCGTTGGGCGTGATGTGCCGCAGCAGCAGCCGGGAGTTGGAGGCGCCGAGGGCTCGGGCGGCCTGGACGTAGTCGTTCTGTTTGGTGGTGATGACGGATCCGCGCGCGATCCGGGAGATCTGCGGCCAGCCGAGCAGCACCATGAACCCGATGACGGGCCAGACCGTATTACTGGTCACCACCGAGAGGAGGACCAGACCGCCGAGCACGACGGGGATCGCGAAGAAGATGTCGGTGATCCGGGACAGGACCCCGTCCGACGCCCCGCCGAAGTACCCGGCGAGACCGCCGAGTACGGAGCCGAGGATCGCGACGCCGAGGGTGGCGCAGACGCCCACGGTGATCGAGACGCGGGTCCCGTACACCGTCCGGGTGTAGACGTCGCAGCCCTGTCCGTCGAATCCGAAGGGGTGGCCCGGCTGCGAGCCCTGCTGGGCCTTGGCGAGGTCGCACTTGAGGGGGTTCTGGCCGGCGATCAGCGAGGGCCAGATGGAGATGACGACGAGGAAGAGGATGACCAGTCCGGCGACGATGAAGACGGGGTTGCGCCGCAGGTCCCGCCAGGCGTCGGACCACAGGCTCCGGGGCTTCTCCTGCGGGCCCGTGCCCAGCGGTCCTCCGGGGGTCTTCTCCAGGGTCTCGGCCTCGCTGGCGGCGAGGTCCATGGCGCCGCCCATCCCGGTCGCGGCGATGGCGCCCTGCTGGTCGAACGGCGGCTGCTCAGGCATAGCGGATCCTCGGGTCGAGTACGGCGTAGAGGAGGTCTACGAGCAGGTTGGCGACCAGGAAGACGATGACCAGGACGGTCACGAAGCCGACGACGGTCTGGGTGTTCTGGCGCAGGATGCCCTGGTAGAGCTGGTAGCCGACGCCGTGGATGTTGAAGATCCGCTCGGTGACGATCGCGCCGCCCATGAGCGCGCCGATGTCCGTGCCGATGAAGGTGACCACGGGGATCAGCGAGTTGCGCAGCAGGTGCTTGGTGATCACCCGGCGCCGGGGCAGGCCCTTGGCGACGGCCGTACGGACGTAGTCGGAGCGCCGGTTCTCCGCGATGGAGGTCCGGGTCAGGCGGGTCACGTAGGCGAGCGACACGGAGGCCAGGACGAGACCGGGCACGATCAGCTCGCCGAAGGCGGCGTCCGGGGAGACCGAGGGTTTGATCCAGCCCCACTCGACGCCCAGCAGGAGTTGGAGCAGCAGACCGGTCACGAAGGTGGGCACGGAGATGACGACGAGGGTGAGCAGCAGGACCCCCGAGTCGACGGGCCGCCCGCGGCGCAGGCCCGTGATGACGCCGAGCGTGATGCCGATGACGATCTCGAAGAGGATCGCGACGATCGTCAGCCGGATGGTGACCGGGAACGCGGACCCCATCAGCTCCGTGACGGGCTGTCCGTTGAAGGCGGTGCCGAAGTCGCCCGTGAAGACGTTGCCCATGTAGGTCAGGTACTGCTGCCACACCGGCTGGTCGAGTCCGAACTCCTTGCGCAGCTGGGTGGCGGTGGCGGGGTCGCACTGCCGCTCGCCGCACAGACCCGCGATGGGGTCGCCCATCACGTTCACCATCAGGAAGATCAACAGCGTGGCGCCGATGAAGACCGGGATCATCTGCAGCAGGCGCCGGATCACGTACCGTCCCATGAGGACTCCGGGGATAGGGGCGGGCGGGCGCCCCGGACTGTCCGGGGCGCCCGCCCTTCGGCTCAGCTGACCTTGATCTCGTTGTAGACGGGGACGCTGAACTGGTTGAGCGCCACGTTGGAGACGCGGTCCGAGTAGCCCGCGCTGCCGTTCTGGTACCAGAGCGGGATGGCGGCCATGTTGTCCCGCACGACGCCCTCGGCCTGCTGGAAGAGCGAGACGGCCTTGGCCCGGTCGGTCTCGGCGTTCGCCCGGTCGACGAGCTTGTCGAAGTCCTTGTTGGACCACTTGCCGTCGTTGGAGGAGGCGTTCGTGTAGTACAGCGGCTGCAGGAAGTTCTGGATCAGCGGGTAGTCCATCTGCCAGCCGGCCCGGAAGGGGCCCGACATCTTGTGCTGGGTGATCTGGTTGCGGAAGTCGGCGAAGGTGCCGATCGGGTTGCCGACGCAGGCCTTGTCGTCGCCCATGGCGTTGTTGACGGAGTGGCAGACGGCGTCCACCCACTCCTTGTGGGAGCCGGTGTCCGCGTTGTAGGAGATCTTGAGCTGGCCGCCGGGCAGACCGCCGCCCTCCTGGATCAGCTTCTTGGCCTCGGTCGGGTTGTACGTGCAGGAGCCGCCGCACAGTCCGTCCTGGAAGCCGCCGGCCTTGCCGAGCACCGGTGAGGTCCAGTCGGTGGCCGGGGTGCGGGTCTTCTGGAAGATCGTGTTCGTGATCTGGTCGCGGTCGATCGCCATGGACAGGCCCTTGCGGACCTTCTCCGACCCGCTCTTGTCCCAGTTCTTGTCATAGAACGGGAAAGCGAGGGTCTGGATGATGCCGGCCGGTGTATTGATGTACCGGCCCCCGAGGTCGCTCTTCACGTTCTTGAGCTGAGAGGCGGGCACGTCGTCGACGAGGTCGAGGTTGCCGGCGATCAGGTCGGTGTAGGCGGTGTTGTTGTCGGTGTAGACCTTCAGGTCCACCCCGTCGTTCTGCGCCTTGTCCGTGCCGGGGTAGCCGTCCCACTTCCGCAGGGACATCAGCGATCCCTTGGTGTACGAGTCGACGGAGTACGGCCCGTTGCCGACCGGCTTCTTCAGCCAGGCCGCGTGGTCGTCGAAGAACGCCTTGGGCAGCGGCGCGTAGGCGACGTAACCGAGGGTGTCGGGGAACGTCGAGAACTTCTGGTTGAGCTTGACGGTGAAGGTGTCGGTGCCGGTGACCTTGAGCCCGGACAGCTTGTCCGCGCTCTGGGTGCCGGTGTCGGGGTGGACCTTGTCGTACCCGTCGATGTAACCGAAGAAGTACGCGTTCTTCTGGTTGTTCTTCAGGCTCGCGCCGTAGTTCCAGGCGTCCACGAAGGACTGGGCGGTGACGGCCTCGCCGTTGCTGAATTTCCAGCCGCTCTTGACCGTGATCGTGAAGTTCTGCGAGTCCGAGGTGTCGATCTTCTGCGCCAGCATGTCCTGGGCCGCGCCGGTCTTGGCGTCGTAACGCTTCAGACCCCGGAAGATCATGTCGAGGACCTTGCCGCCCTGCACCTCGTTGGTGTTGGCCGGCTCCAGCGGGTTCTGCGGATCGCCCCAGGAGGAACTGACGACTCCGGAGCCACCGCCACCGCCACCGTTGCTCCCTCCCCCTCCGCAGGCGGTCGCCGCGAGGGCCACCGCCGCCGCGGCCGCGGCCCATCTGGCGTGCGTCGCTCCACGCATGGAGTGCCTCCTCAAGAGTGCGCTGTACGGACGGCGCCCGGCCGGCGCATGACGGCTCCGGCGCACTACGTCTTTAGCGCCCAATATCCGGGCATGACGGACGTGACGCACATTCACGCCACCCTTCCGGGTGGTCACATCATCCGGAAGCAGGCACTCCGGACCGCAGGCGCAATGGATCTTTACCGTTCGATGCGCAACCGTTGGATTGAACGCCCCGGATGTACGCATTCCGAGACTCCGGCGTCCGCATATCGAACCTCTTGCCCGAAAAGCCCAGTTGGTCCGATTACGGACACGGAACGGCCACAGTGCGCTACACGCGTAGTTACGGTCAAGTCAAGTGGAGGTAAAGAAAGTAAAGAGAAGACCAAGGCGGGCGAGATTTTATTGACCTTGCATGAATTGCGTTGAAAAAGTCCGGCGTAGCTGCGTAGGGAGCGCCCTACGGAGTCGTTGACCCCCTCGGGCCTGGAGCACCATGACCCTCCCCACTCCTTCCGCGGCCGCTTCGCTTGAGGTGACCGACGAGACCGACCTGACCACGGTTCCGTCTTCCACCACCCAGGGCTCCGAAAGCCGCTCCCCGGGACGGCTCGCCTGGAAGCGATTCAAGCGAGACCGCACAGGCGTCATATCCGCCTACATCGTGATCTTCTTCTTCGTGATCGCGATCTGCGCCCCGCTGATAGCCAAGCTGTACGGCAAGAACCCGTACACCACGTACGCCAGCCAGCGGCCGGAGCTCCTCGACGCGTTCGCCTACCCCTCGGGGCCGAACGGCGGGATGAGCTCGGAGTTCTGGTTCGGCATCGAGCCGCAGCTGGGCCGTGACGTCTTCACCTTCCTGCTGTACGGCATCCGTACCTCGCTGGGCATCGCCGTGGCAGCCACCCTGCTGACCACCGTCGCGGGCGTGATCATCGGCGTGACCGCGGGCTACCTGGGCGGCAAGACCGACTATCTCGTCGGCCGGATCATCGACATCCTGCTGTCGTTCCCGTCCACGCTGTTCTTCATCGCCTTCATGCCCGTGGTCTACGGGCTGTTCGTCGCCCCCGACGAGAACATCCCCACGTCGCTGCGGGCCATCTCCCTGATCCTGGTGCTCTCCGCCTTCGGCTGGGCCTCGAT
This sequence comes from Streptomyces sp. RPA4-2, assembly GCF_012273515.2. NCBI lineage: Bacteria > Bacillati > Actinomycetota > Actinomycetes > Kitasatosporales > Streptomycetaceae > Streptomyces > Streptomyces sp. RPA4-2. The sequence goes on along the minus strand of NZ_CP050975.2, from coordinate 5,871,209 downwards.
CGCCCGCCTGCTGCGTGGCCAGGTACTCGGCCTGAGGGAGCGGGAGTACATCGAGGCCGCCAAGGTCACCGGTGCCTCCCCGGGGCGCATCGTGTTCAAGGAACTGCTCCCCAACCTGTGGACGCCGATCATCATCCAGTCCACGCTGATGCTCCCGGCGTACGTGACTGCGGAGGCCGGGCTGGCGTTCCTCGGTGTCGGCATCATCGACCCGACCCCGGACTGGGGCGTCATGATCCAGCGCGGCGCCCAGTTCTACACCGAGGACCTCACCTTCATGCTCTTCCCGGGCCTGTCGATGGTGATCTTCGTCCTCGCCTTCAACCTGCTCGGCGACTCGGTGCGCGACGCGCTCGACCCGAAGTCCAAGCGGTAGCCATCCCGTTCCACCCCGGCCGGTTCAGTGTCGTGCGGCCGGTCTCATCCGTCCCGATCGTCCACATAAGGCAGGCTCACCCGTGTCCTTTTCCCGTAGAAACTTCCTGATCGCGACCGGCGTGGTCGCGGCCTCGTCGACCGTCCTGACCGCGTGTGGCGGCAGCGGCAGCGGCAGCAAGTCGGACCGGAAGGTCCCCTCGGTCAGCGGCTCGAAGACCCAGGAGATCCCCGTCGGCACCAAGGCCGACTCGACCGGCCCGGCGCCGGAGGTCAAGGGCGCGGTCAAGGGCGGGACGATCTACTCGCTCGACCAGTTCGACATGGACCACCTGGACCCGGCACAGATCTACGTCTCGACCGAGGGCGCCATCACCCGTCCGATCCTCCGTGGCCTCACCGGCTACAAGATCGACGAGAAGGGCGGCGCCACCCTGGTCGGCGACGCGGCCACGGACGCGGGCACCATGAAGGACGGCGGCAAGACCTGGTCCTTCACCCTCAAGGACGGCGTGAAGTGGGAGGACGGCTCGGACATCTCCGGGGACGACCTGCGCCACACCTTCGAGCGTCTCTTCGCCTCCTTCGTCACCGAGGGTCCCCGCTACGTCCAGCAGTGGCTGGTCGGCGGCGACAAGTACAAGGGCCCCTACGAGGGCAAGAGCCTCGACTCCATCGAGGTCGACGGCAAGACCATCACCTTCCGCCTCAACGAGGCCCGCGGTGACTTCAACTTCACGCTCGCCATGCCCGGCTACGGACTGGTGCCGAAGAAGCAGGACACCAAGGAGAAGTACGACAAGCGTCCCTTCTCCTCCGGCCCGTACAAGATCGGCGCCCGCAGCATCGGCAAGTCGCTGACCTACGTGCGCAACGAGCACTGGGACCCGGCGACGGACTCGATCCGCAACAACTACCCGGACAAGTTCGTCTTCCAGTTCGGCTTCGAGCTGCTGGCCTCGACCGACCGCTACATCTCGGACTCGGGCAACGACCAGTACGCGATGTCGATCTTCAACGAGGTCGCCCCCGAGCGCATCGCCCAGGTCCTCACCAACGCCAAGTACAAGCAGCGCATCCTCACCGAGGTCGACACGGTCACGTACTACTGGCCGATCAACATGACCCGGATCAAGGACGTCAAGGTCCGTCAGGCCATCAACTGGGCCTGGCCGCACCAGCAGCTGCAGACGATCCGCGGCGGCGCCTCCACCAGCGAGCTGGCCTCCACGATCCTCTCGCCGGTGACCCCGGGTTACGCGAAGTTCGACCTGTACGGCGTGACCAAGAAGCCCGGCGGCGACCCGGTCAAGGCCAAGGCGCTGCTGAAGGAGGCCGGCAAGGTCGGCCAGAAGCTGGTCATCGCCTACCAGGCCTCGGACAACGCGGTGAAGTCGGCCGTGGCGGTCAAGAACGCGCTGGAGGCCGCGGGCTTCACCGTGGTCAACAAGCAGGTCGACAAGTCGACCTTCTACACCCAGATCGGCAAGATCGACAACGACTTCGACCTGTTCGCCGCCGGCTGGAGCCCGGACTGGCCGAACGGCTACTCGGTCTTCTTCCCCTGCTGGAGCGGCAAGAACATCGGCGACGGCCGCAGCAACTACGCCCAGCTGAACGACCCGAGCATCAACAAGGCCATCGACGCGGCTGCCAAGATCACGGACACCGCGGAGGCGAACAAGGCCTGGGGTGACGTCGACCGTCAGATCATGGAACTGGCCGCGGTGGTCCCGGACTACCACTCCATCCGCAACTGGATGCACGGTTCCAAGGTCGGAAACGTCGTCTACGACAGCGGCAACACCTGCATCGCGCTCACCAAGCTCTACGCGATGAAGTAAGCCGTACGACCCAAGGGGGCGGCCGTTCGCCCGGCCGCCCCCTCCGGCCCCCTCCTTTCACGCCCCCGGCGACGGCGCCCCGTCCGGAAAGTCACGCCCCCATGTCCCGCTTCCTCGTCCGCCGAGTCCTCGGCGCACTGGTCATCCTGCTGATCATCAGCGCCATCACCTTCGGCCTCTTCTACGCCATCCCGCGTGACCCGGCGATGATGTCCTGCGGCAAGAACTGCACGCCGGACATGCTCGCGCAGATCCGGCACAACCTGGGCATCGACCACCCGATCCCGGTGCAGTACTGGGACTGGCTGAAGGGTGTCTTCGTCGGGCGGAACTACCCCGGCTTCGGGAACTGCAACGCTCCCTGCCTCGGGTACTCCTTCGCCAACCGTGAGCCCGTCCTCGGCACGATCATGGACCGCCTGCCGACGACCCTCTCGCTCGCGTTCGGCGCGGCCGTCGTCTTCCTGATCTTCGGCGTCGGCGCCGGCATGCTGGCCGCCGTCAAGCAGGGCAAGTTCCTGGACAAGTTCGCCAGCTCCGCCTCGCTGTTCGGCTCCTCGCTGCAGATCTACTTCGTCGGCTACGTCGCGATGTTCTTCCTGGTCTCGAAGCTGGGCCTGTTCGCGCAGCCGTCGTACACGCCCTTCACCGAGGACCCGGCCGCCTGGTTCTCCGGGCTGCTGCTGCCCTGGCTGACACTGGCGATCATCTTCACCGCCAACTACACCCGTATGACCCGCTCCCAGCTCGTCGAACAGCTCAGCGAGGACTACGTCCGCACCGCCCGCGCCAAGGGCCTGTCCCGTGCGAACGTCTTCTTCCGGTTCGCCTGGCGCGGTGCGATGGGCCCGATCGTCACGGTCTTCGGCATCGACCTGGGCACGCTGATCGGTGGCGCGATCATCACCGAGTCGACCTTCAGCATCCAGGGCATCGGCCGCCTCGCGGTGGACTCCGTGAACAAGAGCGACCTGCCCATGCTGCTCGGTGTCACCATCCTGTCGGCCGGCGCGATCGTGTTCTTCAACATCATCGTCGACGCCGTCTACGCCCTCATCGACCCGCGGATCCGGCTCGCCTGACCCCGGGCAACCCGCCCCGACAGCTACCCCCGGCATCACCCCCTCAGGAGCGTCCCCGTGACGAGCACCGATCAGCAGCCCTTCCTGTCCGTCAGGGATCTGAAGGTTCACTTCTCCACCGAAGACGGCGTCGTCAAGGCCGTCGACGGTCTCTCCTTCGACCTGGCCAAGGGCAAGACGCTCGGCATTGTGGGCGAGTCTGGCTCGGGCAAGTCCGTCACGAACCTGACGATCCTCGGCCTGCACGACCGCGACCGCACCGCCATCGACGGCGAGATCCTGCTCGACGGCAAGGAGCTGCTGACCGCCACCGAGCGGGAGCTGGAGCAGCTGCGCGGCAACAAGATGTCGATGATCTTCCAGGACGCGCTGGCCTCGCTGTCGCCGTACCACACCATCGGCAAGCAGATCGGCGAGACGTACCGCAAGCACACCGGTGCCTCCAAGGCGGAGGCCCGGACCCGTGCGATCGAGATGCTGCGGCGTGTCGGCATCCCGCAGCCCGACGTCCGCGTGGACGACTACCCGCACCAGTTCTCCGGCGGTATGCGCCAGCGCGCGATGATCGCGATGGCGCTGGTCTGCGACCCGGAGCTGCTGGTCGCGGACGAGCCGACGACCGCCCTGGACGTCACCGTGCAGGCCCAGATCATGGACCTGCTCAAGGACCTCCAGCAGGAGTTCGGCACCGCGATCATCTTCATCACCCACGACCTCGGTGTCATCGCGGACATCGCGGACGACGTGCTGGTGATGTACGGCGGCCGGTGCGTGGAGCGCGGGACCAAGAAGGAGGTGCTGCGGGCGCCGCAGCACCCGTACACCTGGGGTCTGCTCGGGTCGATGCCGACCCTGGACGGTCCGGTCGACGTACCGCTGACACCGATCCCGGGCTCACCGCCCTCGCTGCTGAACCCGCCGACCGGCTGCCGCTTCCACCCGCGGTGCACCTTCAAGGAGAAGGTCCAGGGCGGCCTGTGCTCCACCGAGCAGCCACTGCTGGAGATCACGGACGGGCGCGGTGCCGCCTGCCACCTCACCGCGGACCAGCGCCGCGACTACTTCGCCGACCAGACCGCGACCCGGTCGCACTGACGTAACAGAGACGGGATTTCACGATCATGAGCAACACGAACCCCCTCCTGGACGTCACCGGTCTGACCAAGCACTTCCCGGTGATGGGAGGCTTCCCCTTCAAGCGGAAGATCGGCGCGGTCCAGGCCGTGGACGGCCTCGACTTCCAGGTCGCCGAGGGCGAGAGCCTGGGCCTGGTCGGTGAGTCGGGCTGCGGCAAGTCGACGACGGGCCGGCTGATCACTCGCCTCCTGGAGCCCACCGGCGGCAGGATCAGCTATCGCGGCCAGGACATCACGCACGCCGGCCGCAAGCAGCTGGCCCCGGTCCGCTCCGAGATCCAGATGATCTTCCAGGACCCGTACGCCTCCCTCAACCCCCGCCAGACGGTCGGCAAGATCATCTCGGGCCCGATGGAGATCAACGGCATCAAGCCGGCCGGCGGCTTCGAGAAGCGCGTGCGCGAGCTGCTGGAGACGGTGGGTCTCAACCCCGAGCACTACAACCGGTTCCCGCACGAGTTCTCCGGCGGTCAGCGCCAGCGCATCGGCGTCGCCCGCGCGCTCGCCCTGGAACCGAAGCTGATCGTCGCGGACGAGCCCGTCTCGGCCCTGGACGTCTCCATCCAGGCGCAGGTGGTCAACCTGCTCCAGGACCTCCAGAAGGACCTGGGCATCGCGTTCCTCTTCATCGCCCACGACCTGGCGATCGTCCGGCACTTCTCGCAGCGCGTCGCGGTCATGTACCTCGGCAAGATCGTCGAGATCGCCGACCGCGAGGACCTGTACGACAACCCGCGCCACCCGTACACCCGCGCCCTGCTCTCGGCCGTCCCCGAGGCCACGGCGGACGAGGTCCCGGCCCGCGAGCGCATCCTGCTGACCGGTGACGTGCCGTCGCCGCTCAACCCGCCGTCCGGCTGCCGCTTCCGTACCCGCTGCTGGAAGGCGACGGAGAAGTGCGCGTCGGAGGCCCCGCCGCTGGTCCGGATCGAGGGCAACCGCGAGGGTCACCTCACGGCGTGCCACTACCCCGAGGTCAAGGAGACCGTCCCGGCTCCCGGCCTCTCCAAGAACCCCGAGATCACGGCCTGACACACCCCTTTTCGTCAGCCGTGCTCCACGGAGCCAGACTTTCGCCGGCCCATTGACCCGAGCCCGAACGTCCGGTTCCAGGGGAACAGAAGGCCCGTGCACTCCCAGGAGCGCACGGGCCTTCGCGCTGGGCTCCGAGCACTCCGGCGGCCTCCCCCGTCCTCCCGGTCCGGGCACGAGCGGGTGCGCGTCGCCGGGTTCCCCGATCTGCCACGGGGTCTCGTCGGCGTCGGCCCGAGCCGCATAGAGTGCCTGGCCGTGACCGTCTCCTCGCAAGCGCCACCGCTGTGGCGCAACCGGCCCTTCGTACTGCTCACCTCCGCGCGGATCGTCTCCGTGCTCGGCAACGGCTTCGCGCGCGTCGCGCTGGCGTTCGCGGTACTCGCTCTGCCGGGAGCCAGTCCGGGTCGTCTGTCGCTGGTGGTGGCCTGCCAGGCGCTGCCGCAGCTGGTGTTCATCCTGGTCGGCGGAGTGATCGCGGACCGGATGTCACGGTCCCGCTTGATGGCTGTGGCCGACGTACTGGGGGCCGGGGCGTACGCGGGGCTGGCCGCGATGGTGCTGACCGGTCACGCGCCGCTGACGGCGATGTGCCTGCTGGCCGCCGCGGCCGGAACAGCGACCTCCCTGTTCGCTCCGGCGATGGACGGCATCGTGCCGCTGGTCGTGCCCGCCGACCGGCTGCAGCGGGCCAACGGCATGCTGCGGGTCGGCACCAACAGCTCGCTGCTCCTGGGGCTGGCGCTGTCGGGCGTGACCGTGGCCCTGGTCGGCGCCGGCTGGGCGCTCGCGCTGAACGCCGCGTCCTTCGTGATCAGCGCGATGTTGACGGCCCGTCTGCGGACGGCCTCGCGGCCTCCGAAGAGGTCGTCGGGCTGGGCCGACCTGCGCGAGGGCTGGCGGGAGTTCTCGTCCCGTCAGTGGCTGTGGGTCGTGGTCGCCCAGTACGCGATCGTGATCGCGGCCGTCAACGCCAACGTCGGGGTCCTGGGCCCCATGACGGCCGAGGACCATCTGGGAGGGGCACGGGCGTGGTCGGTCATCGTGGGCGCCCAGGCCCTGGGCACCATCGCCGGGGCGGGACTCGCCGCCCGGGTACGGGTCGCACGGCCGCTCCTGGTCGCCGTACTGGCCACCTTCCCGGCGGCCGTGCCGATCGCCCTGCTCAGTACCCGGGCCCCGGTATGGCTGATCGCCGCGGCCATGTTCCTCGCGGGCGTCGCCGGCGACGTCTTCGGGGTGCTGTGGGCCACCACGATCCAGCGCGAGATCCCCGAGGAAGTCCTTTCCCGTGTCAGCTCCTACGACTGGTTCGGGTCACTCGCCCTGGCGCCGCTGGGACTGCTCGCCGCGGGGCCCGTCGCCTCCGCCCTCGGCACCAGCCGCACGCTGGCAGGCTGCGCGGCCCTGGTGGTCCTGGCCACCGCCGCGGCCCTTCTCTCACCCCAGGTACGCACTCTTCGCGCCGCCGCCGGTGCGTCGTCCGAAGCCGCGGTCCCGGCTCCGTCGGGCCCGGCGGAGCATCCCGTCGGCGAGGAGGCGGCGGGCTGAGGGCCCGCTCCACAGGATCGCGCGGGTCCTTCCGGGCATCCGGCCCTGGCCGGTCCGGGTGACCGAGACCTGACAGTATCGGCGGATGACGGACACCCACGTGGACATCAAGGACCTCATCGTCGACTGCGCCGATCCGGAGCGACTGGCCTCGTTCTGGGCCCAACTGCTGGGCAGACCGGTCGCGGCGAGGACGGGCCCGTACGTCTGGCTCGCACGCGGCGATGGCCCCGGGCTCGGTTTCCAGAAGGTCACCGAGCCGAGGGCCGGCAAGAACCGCATCCATTTCGACGTCGCCTCGTCGGACCCCGCCGCCGAGCGGCAGCGCGTCGAAGCGTTGGGCGGTCGGCTGCTTCCGCAGTACGCGGCGGGAGGATTCCTGGTCATGGCCGATCCCGAGGGGAACGAGTTCTGCGTCATCCCCCGCGGGTCGTTCGAACTCGACGACGACGGGCGCGCGAGCTATCTGAACGACAGCGACGGCTCCGCGGACTCCGCCTGAAAGCGGCCTGGTCAGGAGGTCCCTGGTCAGGAGGGCTTGGCCGGGGACACCGCGGTGACCGTCACCCTGTCGTCGCACTCGGCCAGGACACCGTCCTCCAGGGCGACCTGGTGCGATCCGGAGCCCGGGATGCCGACCACCAGGGTCGGGTAGGTGACGGGCCGGGTCCCGGAGACGCAGTAACCGTCGCCCTCGCCCTGGACCTGGACGAACGTCAGCTTCGTCCAGGCCCTCCCGCCCGGCGCGAGGCGCACCGCGGACACGGAGCCCGTGAGGGTGGCCTGGAGCGGATGGCTGCTCTGCGGGGAACCCTGGCCCGCGCCGGCGACGGTCGGACGGCCCCGGACGACGCACGGCTTGCCGGACACGTTGGTGAACTCGACGATCACCGCACCGGTTCCGGTGCCCTGCGGGCGGACGGCGGCCTGGTGCATGGACGCCTCGAGAGCGCCCGCGCCGCACCCCGCGGTCGCGGCCGTGGCGGTGGCCGTGGCGCCCGTGGTCGGGGCGGTGGCGGTGGTAAGCGCGGTGGCGGTGGCGGGGGTGGTCGAGGAGGACCCCGCTCCCCCGGCCGGACGACCCGCGGACGAGGCCGCCGGCCCCGTCGCGTTCCCGCCCGGCTGACATCCGGTCATGAGCAGGGTGGCTGCCGACGCGCTCACCAGCGCCAGCGCCGCCCCGCGGATACCCGTTCCGTAGTTCATGAAGTCCCCCGAAGCAGAAGTTCGGTGCCGGACCCTCATCGGCACCTGCCACTTGAGAGGACATGGCCGGCCTCCGGGGTTCGACGGCGGGACCGTCTGTGACACGACGATGACACGAACGGCTCACCGTCGCGTCGCGGGACACTCCGTCCCGGCCCGTCACCTACTCCGGCGCCGGTTCCGTCACCCGGTCCAGATCCCCGCGCTCCACGCAGAACTCGTTGCCCTCGGGGTCCGCGAGGGTGACCCAGCCGCGGCCGTCGGGCCGGGTGTGGTCCGCGACCTGCCGGGCACCGAGGCCCAGCGCCCGGGTGACCTCCTCCGCCCGTGTCCGGCCGTGCGGCTGGAGGTCGAAATGGATGCGGTTCTTGGCGGTCTTGCCCTCCTCGACGCGTACGAACAGGAGGTTCGGTCCGCCCGAGGGGTCCCGCAGCAGCGCCTCCGGGTCCCCCGGCTTGTCGTCGTCGTCCAGTGGCCGGCCGAGCAACTCGCTCCAGAACAGACCCAGGTCGTAGGGATCGCCGGTGCAGTCGAAGGTGAGGCTGCGGATGGTCGGGTTCAACCCGTGTGTGTCGCCCATGAGTTCAGGATCCCGTCTCGCCGTCGGCCAGCTCGCGCAGAATGTCGATGTGTCCGTTGTGACGCGCGGTCTCCTCGATCAGATGGAGGAGGATCCAGCGCAGGTCGACATGGCGGCCGTCCCGGATGGGGCGCCGTGCCGTGTCGTCGAGAGAGTGCCCGGCCACCAACGTGCGGTAACGCGCGGCCTGTTGCTCGTAGTCCGTCAGGAGGTCGGCCAGCGGCGCGTCGACGGCGATCCGCATCTCGCGGTCGGGGTCCTCGTCCGTCCAGGGTCCCGCGTCCTCCTCGCCGAGGAAGACCACCTGGAACCAGGAGTACTCGACCCAGCGCAGATGGCTGATGAGCCCGCACAGGGTCATCAACGGGGAGCCGGGCAGCGGGGCGCTCCGGGCGTCCTGCGCGGAGACGCCCTCGCACTTGGCGCGGGCGGTGTCACGGACGTAGTCGAGGAAGGTGGCGAGCTGGGTGCGCTCGTCCCATGCGGGAGGCGTGTCTGTTCGCGTCGTCGTCATCGCGGTGAAGCTTCCTCGCCCGTCCGGGCGATGTCGAACGAATTAGCCGGCACTTGTCGGCGCCCCCGGCCGGACGACAGACTGCCACGCCATGGCCTTCCATCTGCGCGGGACCGTACTGCCCGACGGCGTCGTCCGGGACCTCTGGATCCTCGGCGACCGGATCACCTTCGAGCGTCCCTCCGGCGCGGTGGAGACCGTCGCCGACGGCGGTTTCCTGCTGCCGGGACTCGTCGACGTGCACACCCACCCCGGTGTCCGGGACGAGGACGGCGCCTCCTCCTTCGACGCCGGTCTGTTCGCCGAACAGATCGCCGCCCACCGGGACGCCGGGACCACCGCCCTGCGCTTCCCGGGGCTCCTCGGCGAGATACCCGCCGAGCTGCGCGACGCGCCAGGCTCCCCGCGGATGATCACCGCGGGGCGCTGGCTGGCCTGGGCCGGGCTGTCCCGAAGCGCCCCCTTCCACACGGTCGCCGAGGACCTGGTGGCCGCGGCGGTCGCGGAGGCGAAGGCCCACGACGGCTGGTGCAAGCTGATGGGCGACTGGGACTTCGAGGCCGCCGCCGTACCGTACGCGCTGCTGCGGGAGGTCGTGGACGGGGTGCACGCGGTGGGTGCGCGCGTCGCCGTGCACTGCCAGTCCGCCGAGGGGGTGCTGCATGCCGCTCGCGCGGGTGTCGACTCCATCGAGCACGGGATGGGCATGCCCGAGGAGTGCGTCGGGATCATGGCCGCGCACGGGACGACGTTCGTCCCCACCCTCACCGCCTTCGCCGGCAGCGCACCGCGCAGGACCGGGGACACCCCCCGGGACCGGCTGTGGCGCGAGGGGCACCGCACGCTGATCCGTCGCGTCCGCGAGGCGTACGACGCCGGGGTCACCGTCCTCGCCGGAACGGACTCCGCGCCGTTCGGGAACGTCGCCGGCGAGGTCGGGCACCTGATCGCCGCCGGACTGCCCGCCGAGGCCGCGGTCGGCGCCGCGAGCTGGAGCGCCCGCGCGTTCCTCGGCCTCGGCGGCCTGACCGAGGGCGGGCTCGCGGACGTCACCGTTCATGACGCCGACCCGCGCCGCGAACCGGGCGTCCTGCGCCACCCCCGCCGTATCGTGCTGCGCGGCCGGGTGGTGCGCTGAGCGCACGAGTCCCGCGAGTGTGTCGATCTTGCTTCGAGCGGCTCCGGGGGCTGTCAGACTGCTGCGATGGCTGACCGCTCGTTCAGTGACGTCCCGCTCGCCGCCTTGTACGACACGCTCAATCCCTGGGGGCCGAGCGACGACTTCTACCTGGACCTGGTGATGTCCGCGCGATCCGTGCTCGATGTCGGATGCGGGACCGGGCGGCTGCTCGCCAGGGCCCGGGAGGCCGGTCACCGGGGCCGGCTGTGCGGGCTGGACCCCGCCGCGGCCATGCTGGTGCAGGCGCGCAGCCGGGCCGCCTGCGAGTGGGTGCTCGGGGATCTCGCCTGTGCTCGGTGGGAGCGGGAGTTCGACCTCGTCGTGATGACCGGTCACGCGTTCCAGGTGCTGCTGGGCGACGGGGAGTTGCGCGCCGCGCTCGCCGCGGTACGCCGCTCCCTCACCGACGGCGGACGGTTCGTCTTCGAGACGCGCAATCCCGCCGCCCGCGCCTGGGAGCGCTGGACCCCGGAGAGCGCTCGCCACGTCACCGACGCCGGCGGCGAGGTCGTACGCGTGTGGCACGAGGTGGAGACACCGGTGGCCGGGGACCGGGTGACGTTCACCGAGACGTTCGCGCACCCGGCGTGGGAGCGTCCGCGGGTCAGCCGCAGCACGCTGCGGTTCCTGCGGGCGCAGGCCCTGTCCGGTTTCCTCGCGGCGGCGGGGTTCACCGTGGCCGAGCAGTACGGCGACTGGGCGCGGGGGCCGCTCACCCCCGCCGCCCCGGAGATCATCACGACGGCCCGGCCGGACACGGCCCGGGGGTGCTGACGCGCGGGCCGGCCCCCCGTCCCCCGCGTCGGCGGCCCCGCGCGTCCGTGCATTCGGCTCCGGGCACTCAGCTCCGGCCCTCCTCCAGTGCCGCCAGCGCCGGGTCGAGGACGATGTCCTCGGCGCGGGCCTCGATGGTGGGCTCCTCCGGGAAGTGACAGGCCGTCAGATGGCCTTCGGCGTTACCCTCGAGCCGGACCAGCGGCGGTTCCTGCTGGGCACACCTGTCCTGCGCCTTCCAGCAGCGGGTACGGAAGCGGCAGCCGGACGGCGGCGAGATGGGGGAAGGCACGTCGCCCTGGAGCCGGATGCGTTCCTTCTTCTCGGCGTCGACGTCCGCCTCCGGGACGGCCGACATCAGCGCGTGGGTGTAGGGGTGGCGCGGGCCGGTGTACAGCGAGGTGCGGTCCGCGATCTCGACGATCTTGCCGAGGTACATGACCGCGACGCGATGCGAGAAGTGCCGCACGATCGCGAGGTCGTGGGCGATGAAGACGAACGCGATGCCCATCTCCCGCTGGACCTCCTGGAGCAGGTTGACCACCTGCGCCTGGATGGAAACGTCCAGGGCCGAGACCGGTTCGTCGGCCACGATCAGCCTGGGCGAGAGGGCCAGCGCCCGTGCCACGCCGATGCGCTGACGCTGACCGCCGGAGAACTCGTGCGGGAACCGGTTGTAGTGCTCGGGGTTGAGACCCACCGTCTCCAGCAGCTCGCGCACCCGCTTCTCACGGCCGCCGGGCGGATGGACGCCGTTGACCTCCATCGGGGAGGAGACGATCGTGCCGACCGTCTGGCGGGGGTTGAGGGAGGCGTACGGGTCCTGGAAGATCATCTGGATCTCGGAGCGGACCGGGGCCAGCTGACGGCGGGTGGAGCGGCTGATGTCCTTGCCCCGGTACTCGATCGTGCCCGCGCTCGGCTCCAGGAGACGGGTCAACAGCCGTCCCGTCGTGGACTTTCCACACCCCGACTCACCCACCAGTCCCAGGCTTTCGCCGGGGAAGACGTCGAAGGAGACGCCGTCCACGGCCTGGACCGCGCCGACGGTGCGCCTGATCGGAAACCCTCCCTTCACCGGGAAGTACTTCCTCAGGTCGCGTACCCGCATGAGTGGTTCGCCCGGCCGTCCGTCCCGCTGCCCGGGTACCGGACCGGCCGCGGCCCTCCCCTCGTCCACGGCCCCGGTCCGCGCGGCCGCGTCCTGTCCGTCGCCCACGACCGTGCTCTTCTCGTCGCTCACAGTCGGCCTCCTCAGCCCAGCCGGGGCCGGATCGTCCCGGTGAAGATCCTGGTCTTCTGATCCATCGTCAGGTGACAGGCCGCGCCCCGCCCTTGCACGGGCAGGTCCGGCCGGACGTCGACGCACCGGCCGGAGCCATCGACCTCGCCCCGGAAGGCGCACCGCGGGTGGAACGGGCACCCCGAGGGCGGGGTCAGCAGGGACGGGGGCGCGCCCGGAATCGGTGTGAGCGGCTCGTCGACGTCCGCCGAGAGCCGCGGCATGGAAGCCAGCAGGCCCCAGGTGTACGGGTGTTGCGGGGATTTGAGCACCTCACGGACCGTGCCCCGCTCCACCGCCCGGCCGGCGTACATCACGAGCAGGTCGTCCGCCATGTCGGCGACCACGCCGAGGTCATGGGTGATCATGATGATCGCGGAGCCGAACTCCTGCTGGAGGTCCTTGAGCAGGTCCAGGATCTGCGCCTGCACGGTGACGTCCAGGGCGGTCGTCGGCTCGTCGGCGATCAGCAGGTCCGGGTCGCAGACCAGCGCCATCGCGATCATCACGCGCTGGCGCATCCCCCCGGAGAACTGGTGGGGGTAGTCGTCCACCCGCTGCCCGGCGTGCGGGATGCCGACCTTCTCCAGCATCTCGATCGCCCGCTCGCGCGCCTCCTTCCTGGAAGCCCCGGTGTGCTTGCGGAACGGCTCCCCGATCTGCCGGCCCACCGTGTGGTACGGCGAGAGCGCGGTCAGCGCGTCCTGGAAGATCATCGCCATCTTGTTGCCGCGGAGTCGCTCGAACTCGGCCTCGGTGGCGGTGAGCAGTTCCTTGCCGTCCAGGACGATCTCGCCGTCGATGGTGGTCGTCGCCGGGTTGTGCAGACCGAGGACGGTCAGGTTGGTGACGGATTTGCCGGAACCGGACTCGCCGACGATGCCGAGGGTCGTCCCCCGCTCCAGGGCGAAGGAGAGGCCGTCGACCGCCTTGACGACACCGTCCTCGGTGGAGAAGCGCACCCGCAGGTCGCGGACCGAGAGGAACGCGTCGGCTCCGGCGGCGGCCGGGGCGTCCTCGGGCTTGGTGAGTGTGGTCACTGGGAGGTCTCCTCACGCACTAGGACAGCCGCACTCGCGGATCGATGACCGCGTACAACGCGTCCACGATGACGTTGAGCAGGAGGATGAAGGCGGCACTGAAGATCATCACGCCCATGAGCTTGGGCAGGTCCTTGCCGACGACGGAGTCCACGGCGAGCCGTCCGACGCCCGCGAGCCCGAAGGTGAACTCGGTGACGACGGCACCGCCGAGCAGGGCCGAGAGGTCCATGCCGAGGATCGTCAGAATGGGGATGAGCGAGCCGCGCCAGGCGTACCGGAAGAAGACGTACCGGCCGGTCATGCCCTTCGCGCGGGCCGCACGCACATGTTCCTCCTGGAGCTGCTCGATCATCGTCGAGCGCGCCATGCGGGTGTAGTTGGCGGTGAAGATCACGGACATGACGAGCCAGGGGATCAGCAGGCCCATGAACCACTGCGCGGGATTCTCCGTGAGGGGCACGTACTTGGGTTTGTCCAGCCAGCCGGTGCTGTACACGAAGAGGCCGAGAACGACCGGGCCGAGGAAGTAGATCTGCATCGAGCTGAGCACCAGCGAGACGCTGCTGAACGCCTTGTCGAGCCAGGTCCCGCGGAAGCGGGCGGCGATCAGGCCGGTGCCGAGGCCGACGACGAGGAAGACGAGCAGGCCGCCGATGGTGAGGGACAGCGTCAGCGGGAAGCGGTCCATGATCGTGGACCAGACCATCTGCTGGTCGCGGAAGGAGACCCCGAAACAGGGGGCCGGGCAGTGGCCCACCGAGAAGTCCCGCCCGGCGAAGATGCCGACGAGGAACTTCCAGTACTGCACCGGCACCGGATCGTCCAGGCCGAGGTTCTTGTGGATGATCGCGAGCGCGTCCGGAGTGCAGTTCTTGCCGCACGCGAGCGTCGCCGGGTCCTGGGGGATCGCGTAGTACATGAAGAAGGTGAAGGCGCTGATCAGCAGGAGGATGAGCACGGCGCCGAACGTCCGGCGAAGGAGGAATCGAAGCATGGCGGAACGCTGCTCTCAGGACGGCTGGCCAGGGACAGGAGCGGCGCCCGGGGCGCACCCGGCGGCCCGCTGAGCGGAGTGCCGGGTGCGCCCCCAGGCCGTGTTCAGCTCTTGAGGAAGACCCGGGTCGGGTCGGTGTAGCTCGTCACCGTGGAGTAGCGCAGGCCGCCCACGTTGGTGCCGGCGATCTGGAACGTCTTGGTGTAGTAGATCGGCGCCGCCGGGTTGGCCTTCTCGCTGATGTACTGGTTGAGCGCGGTCCACGCCTTGGTGGCCTCGGCGTTGTCCGTGATCTTCAGGATCCGCTGGATCTCGGAGTTCACGTGGTCGTCGTTGATGTGCGAGTAGTTCGACGCGCCGTCCTGGATCTGCTTGCCGTCGTACAGCGGCGGGAAGACGGTGGAGGCGGAGGACCAGTCCTGGCCCCAGCCGGTCATGTAGATGTCGTAGCCGTTGTCGACCTTGCCGACCTGCTCGTACCAGGTGGCGGCGTCGACCTCCTTCTTCTGGACGTCGAGACCGATCTTCGTGAGCGCGTTCTCGATGAGCACGGCCTGCTGCTGGCGGACCGGGATGTTGGAGTAGGCGTAGACGATCTTCTTGCCCTTGGCGCCGGCCTCCTCGATGAGCTTCTTGGCCTTCGCGATGTCACCGTTGGGGTGCTTGGCCCGGTCGAAGGGGTCGTAGCCCTTCTGGTAGCCCGGAGTGGTCGGCGACATCAGGCTGTTGGCGACCTCACCGCCGTACGCGCCGCCGTCGGCCTTGTAGACCGCGGTGGACGGCATGGCGTAGGTGATCGCGTCGCGGATCTTCTTGTCCTTGATGCGGTCCATGTTGAAGTTCATCTGCCACACGTACGGCGCGTAGCCCTGGATCGTGCGCTTCATCGCGGCGGCGTCCGAGACGACCTTCTGCACCTGGGTGGTGGCGACCTGACCGGTCATCATGATGGCGTTCTTGGCGTCACCGCGGTCGGCGAGGATGGTCTTGGTCTGGTCCTCGTCGTCGTGGTTGATGTCGATGGTGAAGCCGTCGACGTACTGGTGCCGCATCGGGTCCGACTTCGGGTCCCAGGTGGTGTTCTTGACGAGCTTCACGCTCTTGCCGGCCTTGAACTCCGAGATCTTGTACGGGCCGACGGCGACCGGCTTGGTGTCGTACTTCGCCTTGGTGTCCGTCTTCTCGGGCACGACCGAGTAGCCGGCCATCGCCAGCGCCTGCGGCAGGTCGGGCTGCGCGTCCTTGAAGTGGAAGACGACCGTCTTGTCGTCAGGCGTCGCGAGGACGGTGTCCGGCAGGTGCTTGCCCTTGAACGGACCCGCGTAGGCCTGGCGGTAGGTGGTGCCCGTGCCGGACAGCCACTGCTGGATGAACGACGGACCGTCCGTGATGAAGGGGTCGTACAGCCGCTCGAAGGTGTGCCGGATGTCGGCCGAGCCGATCACGTGACCGGTCTCGTCCTTGATGCCGTCCTTCAGCGTGTACGTCCAGGTCCTGCCGCCGTCCGAGACCTTGCCCGGGTCGGTGGCGAGGTCGCCGACGACGGTGAGGGCGCCCTTGTCGTCCTCCTTGTACGTGGTCAGACCGCGGAAGATGAGCTTGGAGAGCAGGCCGGCGTCGCTGACGTATATCTGGCCCGGGTCGAGGTGCGAGAAGTCGTCCTCCTCGTACACCTGGATCGTCCCGCCGGGCCGGGCCCCCGTGACCTCCTCGGCGGGGCCCGTGGAGTCCTGCGCGGTGCCCATCTTCACCGCGGCCGACTGCGCGGCGGCCTCCTCCTTGTTCTTGCTCTTGTCCTTGCCGCCGCCACTGTCGGCGTTGCTGCAGCCGGCCAGTGCCAGGGCGCCTGCCGCGACCGCGACGACGGCGGTGCGCGCTCTGCGGGAACTGAGGATGCTCATCGAGTCGAGTCCACCTGCCTGTGAGTAGTGGGACTGTCCGTGCTGAGTGGGCTGCCCGTGCGGGGCGGAGTGAGTGCCGTGCGGAGTGCGTGCCGTGCGGGGTGGGACGGTCCGCGCGCGACGGAACCGCCGTGCGCGGAAGGGGGAACGGCGGGGTCAGCGCCCTGTCTTGGGATCGAACGCGTCCCGGACCGAGTCGCCGAGGAGGTTGAACGCCACGACGAAGACGACCATCGCGATGCCCGGGAAGAACATGTAGACGGGGTCCTGCTCGTAGATGTCCGAGCCGATGGCGAACATCCGGCCCCAGTCGGGGGTCGGTTCGGTGTAGCCGACGCCCACGAAGGAGAGGAACGCGACCGAGAGGATGGTGCTGGGCAGCATGTACGTGCCCTGCACCAGGATCGGTGTGACGAGGTTGGGCAGCAGTTCCTTGCGGATGATCCGCCACGGCGAGGCGCCCGCGACCTTCGCCGCCTCGACGAACTCCCGCTCGCGCAGCGAGAGTGTGACCGCCCGGATGAGCCGTGCGAGGCCCATCCACCCGAGGAACCACAGCACGCCGATGATGGCGAGCGCGTGGATGTAGGTCGGCGTCTCCTCGTCGGGGGCGACGAACACCGCGGTGATCACGGGCATCGACGCAATCATGAACAACTGCTGCGGGAAGGCGAGCAGGAAGTCCGTGAGCCGGCCGAGCCAGTAGTCGACCTTGCCGCCGAAGTACCCGCCGACCAGGCCGATCAGGATGCCCATGAACACCATCGCGGCCGTCGCCGCCAGCGCCGTGTACAGCGAGGTGCGCATGCCGTACAGCAACTGGGTGAACACATCGCGCCCTAGGGTGGGTTCGATCCCGAACCAGTACTCCGACGTGATGCCGCCGTTGGGTCCCGCGGGCATGTTGAAGTCGTTCAGGAGCGTGGGATCGTCCTGCCCGTAGAGCGTGTAGGGATTCTTGCCGTACAGCTTCGAGATCAGCGGAGCGAGGGCGGCGACCAGGAAGAAGAACAGCACGACGTACGCCGAGATCACACCGCTGCGATCACGCTTGAAGCGGCGCCACATCAGCCGGCCGGGCGATCTGCCCTCCAGCGCCGCGGGCTGCTCGGCATCGCCGCGGCTGGTCTTCTCGTGCACCTCCGGAGAGGCTTCCGCGCCCTCGACCTCGATAGGACTCGTCATGATTCGTCCATTTCATGGGTACGCCGAGCCCGCGGCCGCCACAGGGTGCGGGCGGCCACGGTTCGGACCATGCGGATCAGGAGAGACGTATGCCTATCGGTCGCTGCGCGCCGGGGCGCGACTTACGAGAACTCGCAGATGAACACGCGTAGTTGGCATCTGGTGCCTCCTCATGACTCAACCGGTGCACGGACAGGCGGGGTCCATGACTGACCTCCGACACCCCTGACGGAGGGTCAAAAACCCTACGGTGCTCGTGAGTCGGCGCCGCTGCACGGCGCATGACCCATTGACCCGAGCGCTACGCGGCTAACTATCTGACATGAGCCAGAGAGCGACCACAGACTTTAGGTCTCGGTTCAATCACAGCTGAGGTGTACATCTTCTAAAATCTGGACAAAGGTATCCCAGCGAGAAGCCCCCGAAACGGACGTGTTACATGTCTATCGGGCGAGGGGATCCGCATTTCGGACAGCGCGGCCGGAAAATGGGTTGCGAAAAGCCCGGGTGCCCCCACGTCGGGGGCACCCGGGCTCGACAGGCGCTGGATCAGCCGTTCTTGGCGCGGCTCGCGGCGCGGGCACGCTCGCGGCCGTCCAGGTTGACCTTGCGGATACGGACGGACTCCGGGGTCACCTCGACGCACTCGTCGTCGCGGCAGAACTCCAGGGACTGCTCCAGGGAGAGCTTGCGGGGCGGGACGATCGCCTCGAACGAGTCGGCCGAGGACGACCGCATGTTCGTGAGCTTCTTCTCCTTGGTGATGTTCACGTCCATGTCGTCGGCGCGCGAGTTCTCGCCGACGATCATGCCCTCGTACACCTCGGTGCCGGGGTCGGTGAACAGCACGCCGCGCTCCTGGAGGTTCGTCATCGCGAACGCGGTGACGGCGCCGGCGCGGTCGGCGACCAGCGAGCCGTTGTTACGGGTGGCCAGCACGCCGAACCAGGGCTCGTGACCCTCGTGGATGGAGTGGGCGATGCCCGTGCCGCGCGTGCCGGTCAGGAACTCCGTACGGAAGCCGATGAGGCCGCGGGAGGGGACGACGAACTCCATGCGGACCCAGCCCGAACCGTGGTTGGACATGTTGTCCATCCGGCCCTTGCGGACGCCCATGAGCTGCGTGACCGCGCCCATGTGCTCCTCGGGCACGTCGACCGTCATGCGCTCGACGGGCTCGTGGACCTTGCCGTCGATCTCCTGGGTGACCACCTGCGGCTTGCCGATGGTCAGCTCGAAGCCCTCGCGGCGCATCTGCTCGACCAGGATGGCGAGCGCGAGCTCACCACGGCCCTGGACCTCCCACGCGTCCGGACGCTCGGTGTCGAGCACGCGCAGCGAGACGTTACCGACCAGCTCGCGGTCGAGGCGGTCCTTGACCTGACGGGCGGTGACCTTGCGGTCCTTGACCGCGGCCTTGTTCTCGGCGCCCTTGCCGGTACCACCGCGGCCGACCAGCGGCGAGGTGTTCGTACCGATGGTCATGGAGATCGCCGGCTCGTCGACCGTGATGAGCGGCAGCGCGATCGGGTTCTCGGGGTCGGCGAGGGTCTCGCCGATCATGATGTCCGGGATACCGGCGACGGCGCAGATGTCACCGGGGCCCGCCTTCTCGGCGGGCTTGCGGGTGAGCGCCTCGGTCATCAGCAGCTCGGTGATGCGGACGTTGGACATCGTGCCGTCGCGCTTGATCCACGTGACGGTCTGGCCCTTGCGCAGCTCGCCCTGCTCGACGCGCAGCAGCGCGATACGGCCGAGGAAGTTGTCGGCGTCCAGGTTGGTGACGTGCGCCTGGAGCGGGGCCTCCTCGTCGTACTCGGGGGCCGGGACGTGCGACAGGATCGTGGAGAAGAACGGCTCCAGGCTGTCGCTGTCCTGCGGGACCGTGCCGTCCGCGGGCTTGGTCAGGGAGGCGACGCCGTCGCGCGCACACGCGTAGACGATCGGGAACTCGATCTGGTCCTCGTCGGCGTCGAGGTCGAGGAAGAGGTCGTACGCCTCGTTCACGACCTCGTCGATGCGCGAGTCGGGCCGGTCCGTCTTGTTGATGCACAGGATGACGGGCAGGCGGGCCTGCAGCGCCTTGCGCAGCACGAAGCGGGTCTGCGGCAGCGGACCCTCGGAGGCGTCGACGAGGAGGACGACCGCGTCCACCATCGACAGGCCGCGCTCGACCTCGCCGCCGAAGTCGGCGTGGCCGGGGGTGTCGATGATGTTGATCGTGATGACCTCGCCCCCGTCCTTGGGGTGGTACTTCACGGCCGTGTTCTTGGCCAGGATCGTGATGCCCTTCTCACGCTCCAGGTCATTCGAGTCCATCATGCGGTCGTCGAGCGACTCGGCGGCGTGCGCGGCGAAGGCACCGGCCTGCTTGAGCATGGCGTCGACCAGGGTGGTCTTGCCATGGTCGACGTGGGCGACGATGGCGACGTTGCGGATGTCGTGGCGCGTGGCCATATTGAGGCGCTTCTCCCGGAGTGAGTGGACGGCCTCCGCAGCGCGGGGCCTGCCGGGCTGAACACGCCTCGGCCTTACCTCATGGTACGTGGCCCTGACGGAGGCCGCCCCCGCCGGGGGTTTGGGCCCGGCGGGAGCGGCCTGCGGGCGCGGCTCGGCGGGGCCCGGCGCGGGCGCGCGGATGCGCGGGCGCGCGGGCAGCCGCTCGGCGTCGGCGCCCCGTGCCCCTCAGGGGGTGCTGGGGGTCGCCGACGGCTTCGCGCCCTTCTTCAGGAAGCCCATGTCCTCGTAGAGAGGGGTCTGGA
Source organism: Streptomyces sp. RPA4-2 (assembly GCF_012273515.2). Classification (NCBI taxonomy): domain Bacteria; kingdom Bacillati; phylum Actinomycetota; class Actinomycetes; order Kitasatosporales; family Streptomycetaceae; genus Streptomyces; species Streptomyces sp. RPA4-2. Next base: position 5,850,768 of record NZ_CP050975.2, on the reverse strand, counting down.
ATCCGAAGGAGCCGGCGTTGGCGAGGTTCGGGCGGACGGCGGTGAGCTGGGGGCGCTGGTACAGGGGAATCGATCCTGCGGCGGCCCAGATCCGCGCGTCGGCCTTGCGGACCAGGGCCCGCTCCTCGTCCTCGTCCAGCGTGCCGATGGCCTGGTCGAACAACTGGTCGACCTGGTCCGTGCCGACCCGGGTGTAGTTCTGCTCGACGGTGAGGGAGCCGTCGGCGGCCGGGACCGGCTTCGCGAAGATCGGGCGGGCGTCGGTGGCCGGGAAGGCGGAGGCGGGCCAGGAGTACAGCGCCAGGTCGTACTGGCCGGCGGCGATGTGGTCCTTGAAGTAGCTGTCGCCGGCGACCTTGGTCGTCTCCGTACGGATGCCGATGCGCTCCAGCATCCGCGAGATGTGGTCGGCGACGGTGCTCAGCGACTCCGAGCCGGGGCCGGAGGGCAGCACGAAGCGGAGCGTCAGCGGCTTGCCGTCCTTGGCGAGCACACCGGACGCCACCCCCGCGGGGGCGGCCGTGCCCTTGGGCGCGTAGGCGCCGGGAGCCCCGCCCTGACGGGTGTCGTGGTGGGCGTACCGCTTGCCGTCGAACCGCGTGGCCGTCTGTTCGTCCGAGTGGTTCGTCCGCTGCCGCTCGGACTCGCCGGCCGGGTCCGCCTTCGCCCGGTCGAGCCCGGCCGGCTTGTCGTCCCCGCCGACGATGTACGTCCCGTCGTCGGAGTCCGGCTCGGCACCGGGGGCCGCCTTCTTGCCCTCGGGCCCGGCCGCCTTGCCCTTCTCCTTGTCCTTCTTCTCCTCCTTCACCGGCCCCCCGGGCACCCAGCCCGCGTCCAGGAGCAGCGCCTGCGCCTCCTTGGTGTCATGACCGCCGAGCGCGCCGCTGTTGTCGGCGTACGCCTGCTGGCCGGCGAGCGCGAGGTGGCTGCCGACCGGTACGGCGGGCAGGCCCAGCGGCTTGAGCACGGCCTGCGCGAGCGCGTCGCGGTCGAGGGCGCGGGCGACGGCGCGGCGGACGCGTTCGTCGGCGAGGGGGCCCTCGGAGCCGTTCAGGGCGAGCTGGGTGTACGCGGGTTCGAGGGACTTGCGGACGACGAAGCCGCTCAGGCCGTTCTGCTCGGTGGTGTACTGCGCGGCGGAGGGGTGCGGCACCTGGGCGGGGTCGAGCGTGCTGCCCGGGGTACCCGGGCCCTGCATCGGGGCGCTGCCCCTGGTTCCGGCCGCGAGCGTGATCCGGCCGGCCTCCTCGGGATCGACGTCGGCCATGTCGATCTTGTTCGCGGCGAGTGCGGTGGCCCGCTGGTCGCGCGGGACGGCGACCAGCGCGATCTCCGCGAGCTTGGCAGGGCGGCCCCACCAGCGGGGATTGCGGGTGAGGTGGATCTCACCGGTCTTGCTGTCGACGCTCTGCAGGGCGAAGGGGCCGGCGGTGACCTTCAGCTTGCGGCGGGCGCCGTCGTTGAAGGTGGCCGCGGCGCCCATGACGTCCTTCGGGTACAGCGGCGAGAACAGCGACTTCCAGTCGGCGTACGGGCGGCTGAAGGTGACCCGGACCTCCAGGTTGTTCTTGCCGCGCTCGATCTTCTCGATGCGGTCGTACCCGGCGTTGCGGGCCGTCCAGTACGCGCTGTCCTTGCCGGACAGGGCGCGCCACTGGGCCGCGAAATCATCGGCGCCGATCTCGCGGCCGTCGCTCCAGACCGCCTGCTGGTTGAGCTTGTAGAGGACGACCTGCTTGGGCTCCTCGTCGACGACCTTGGCCGATTCCAGGTAGTCGGGGTTCAGCTGCGGGCGGCCGTCGCGGTCGAGCCGGTACAGGGAGGGCAGCACGGCACCGGCGACCCGTGAGGTCGTGGCGTCGGCGTCGGCCTGGAAGGTGTTGAGGGTCGCCGGGACGGCGTCGACGGCCCATCGCAGGGTGCCGCCGTCCGTGACCTGGTTGCGGCCCGCGGGCGCGATGTCCTGCGCGGCGACGGGACTGGCCTTCTCCTCGTCGTCCGCGCTGCACGCGGTCAGGACGGGCACCGCGAGCGCGCCCGCGGTCAGGAACGCGACCGAGCGCATCACCGCGCGCAGTCCGACGCCGTCGTGGGACATCACTGCAACCTCCGGTGGGGGGACAGGCTGGATCTGATCATTTTTGGTCGGATATGCGGTTGATCAGATGTATGCACCCACTGAACGGGAGAGAGGGTGTGCGGAGGTGCCGACACGGCGGGGGCGCGCGGAAGTCCACCCGTGCGGCGCAACGAACGGGCGCGTACCGGCGGGTTCGCGGCCCCCGCGCATCCCGTGCGTGCCCCTCTCGTGGGGTGGGGTCCGCGGATCCGGGACGGGCGAGGTCCGCGGATCCGGGACAGGCCGGGCCACAGAGGCCGGACGGGCGGGGTCCGGGGATGGTCCGGGGATACGGGACACCGCATGGACTGCGGATTCGGGGCGGGGCCCGAGCGGGGCCGAAACACTGGATCACGGCAGGGGATCGGCGGCCCGGCGTACCCGGCGCGTTCAGAGCGTGCGGGGGCGCGCTCCGGAAGGTTCGATCCGGGAATCCGTGCACACGCCTTCACAGGGGCTCGTGTGACGCGCGACACTCGCAGGCGCATGAACGTTGCCGCCTTGGGCCACAGGGCCCGTGGAAGTGAGGGCAAGTCATGTCCGTGCACGATGAACTCACGTCCGTCCAGCGCTGTCTCGACGACCTGCTGAGGTCGATGGGACGCCTGGAGCAGCAGATCGGCGGCGGGCTCGACATGCGCCGCGTCCGCGCCGACGCCGACCACCTGCGGGAGAGCGTGGCGCTGCTGCGCGAGTCCGCACCCGGGCTCACGAAACCCCGGCGCCCCGACCTCGTCTCCATCCCCGACACCCCGTACGACAGCTCGCTGTGGACGGACTCGGACGACGAAGGTCTCGGCGCCCGGGACCGGCACGCCCCCTGACCCGACCGGAGAGTCATAAGTTGGCCACTGGTACGGAACCCCATCCGAACAGCGGCGGCGTACGGACCGGTACGCGCGCCGCTATCGCCGCCCCGCATCTGCGCACCGACCGCTGGTGGCTGGCGCCCGCCGCGACCGCGGCCGGGCTGCTGGCCTTCATCGTGTACTCGACCTGGCGGGCCTTCGCGGACACGGACTACTACGCGGCGCCGTACGTCTCGCCGTTCTACTCGCCGTGCCTGGCGGAGCGCTGCCGGTCCATGGACGCGGGGCCGAACGCGGACCTGTTCGGCAGCTGGTGGGGCATCTCCCCCGCGATCATCATCCTGGTCTTCCCGCTGGGCTTCCGGCTGACCTGCTACTACTACCGCAAGGCCTACTACCGGGGCTTCTGGGCGTCTCCCCCGGCCTGCGCGGTGGCGGAGCCGCACAAGAAGTACACCGGCGAGACCCGCTTCCCGCTGATCCTCCAGAACATCCACCGGTACTTCTTCTACGCCGCGATCCTCGTCGCCGGCACCCTCACGTACGACACCGTGCTCTCCTTCCGCGACGAGCACCACCACTGGGGACACATGGGCCTGGGCACCCTGGTCTTCCTGCTCAACATCACGCTGATCTGGGCGTACACCCTCTCCTGCCACTCCTGCCGGCACATCGTCGGCGGAAAGCTCAGACACTTCTCCAAGCATCCCGTGCGCTACCGGATGTGGCAGTGGGTCGGGAAGCTGAACGCCCGTCACATGCTGCTCGCCTGGGCGTCGTTGGTGAGCGTGGCACTCGCCGACTTCTACGTGTTCCTGGTCGCGTCCGGCGCCTTCGACGATCCGAGGTTCTTCTGATGTCCGTGGTCGACCGACAGGAGTGGGACGTCGTCGTGGTCGGCGCCGGCGGCGCGGGGCTGCGGGCCGCCATCGAGGCCCGCGAGCGCGGCGCCCGTACCGCCGTGATCTGCAAGTCGCTGTTCGGCAAGGCGCACACGGTGATGGCCGAGGGCGGCATCGCGGCCGCGATGGGCAACGTCAACTCCGGTGACAGCTGGCAGGTCCACTTCCGCGACACCATGAGGGGCGGGAAGTTCCTCAACCAGTGGCGGATGGCCGAGCTGCACGCCACGGAGGCCCCCGACCGGGTCTGGGAGCTGGAGACCTGGGGCGCCCTCTTCGACCGCACGGCCGACGGGCGGATTTCCCAGCGCAACTTCGGCGGACACGAGTACCCCCGGCTCGCCCATGTCGGCGACCGGACGGGACTCGAACTCATCCGCACGCTCCAGCAGAAGATCGTCTCCCTCCAGCAGGAGGACATGAAGGAGACGGGCGACTACGAGAGCCGCCTGAAGGTCTATCAGGAGTGCACCGTCACCCGGGTCCTGAAGGACGGCAACCACGTCTCCGGGGTCTTCTGCTACGAGCGCGAGTCCGGGCGCTTCTTCGTCCTGGAGGCGCCCTCCGTCGTCATCGCCACCGGCGGCATCGGCAAGTCCTTCAAGGTGACGTCCAACTCGTGGGAGTACACGGGCGACGGCCACGCGCTCGCGCTGCTGGCGGGCGCCCCGCTGCTCAACATGGAGTTCGTGCAGTTCCACCCGACGGGCATGGTCTGGCCGCCGTCGGTGAAGGGCATCCTGGTCACCGAGTCCGTCCGCGGCGACGGCGGTGTGCTGCGCAACTCCGACGGCAAGCGGTTCATGTTCGACTACATCCCGGACGTCTTCAAGGAGAAGTACGCGCAGTCCGAGGACGAGGGCGACCGCTGGTACGAGGACCCGGACCACAACCGGCGTCCCCCCGAACTGCTGCCCCGCGACGAGGTCGCGCGCGCCATCAACTCCGAGGTGAAGGCCGGCCGCGGATCGCCGCACGGCGGCGTCTTCCTCGACGTGTCGACGCGCATGCCCGCCGACGTCATCCGGCGCCGACTGCCGTCCATGTACCACCAGTTCAAGGAACTGGCGGACGTCGACATCACGGCCGAGGCGATGGAGGTCGGCCCCACCTGCCACTACGTCATGGGCGGCATCGCGGTCGACTCGGAGTCGGCGGCGGCCCGCGGCGTCCCCGGTCTGTTCGCGGCCGGCGAGGTCGCGGGCGGCATGCACGGCTCCAACCGGCTCGGCGGCAACTCCCTCTCCGACCTGCTGGTGTTCGGACGGCGGGCGGGACTGCACGCCGCCGAGTACGCCGCGGGCCGCGCCGGGGACCGCCCGGCCGTCGACGAGGTCCAGGTCGACACTGCCGCCGCGGAGGCGCTGCGGCCCTTCTCCGCGGAGGGCCCGGTGCCCGGCGAGGAGAACGGCCGGCCGCCGGAGAACCCGTACACCCTGCACCAGGAACTCCAGCAGGCCATGAACGATCTGGTCGGCATCATCCGGCGCGAGGCCGAGATGGAACAGGCCCTGGAGAAGCTCGCAGACCTGCGGGTACGGGCCCGCCGGGCGGGCGTCGAGGGGCACCGGCAGTTCAACCCCGGCTGGCATCTCGCCCTCGACCTGCGCAACATGCTGCTGGTCAGCGAGTGCGTGGCCCGCGCCGCCCTGGAGCGCACGGAGTCCCGCGGCGGTCACACCCGCGAGGACCATCCGGTGATGGAGCGGGTCTGGCGCCGGGTCAACCTGCTGTGCCGGCTGACGGACCCCACCGGCGGACTGGCGGCGACCGACCCGGTGCGCGGCCAGATCGACCTCACCCGCGAGAACACCGAGCCCATCCGCCCCGACCTGCTCGCCCTCTTCGAGAAGGAGGAGCTGGTCAAGTACCTCGCCGAAGAGGAGCTCTACGAGTGAGCAGCTACGAGGCCCGCTTCAAGGTGTGGCGCGGGGACATCAAGGGCGGCGGCCTGGAGGACTTCGCGGTCGACGTCAACGACGGTGAGGTGGTGCTCGACATCATCCACCGGCTCCAGGCGACCCAGGTCCCCGACCTGGCCGTCCGCTGGAACTGCAAGGCGGGCAAGTGCGGTTCGTGCTCGGCGGAGATCAACGGACGTCCGCGGCTGATGTGCATGACCCGGATGTCGGTGTTCACCCAGGAGGAGACGATCACCGTCACGCCGCTGCGCGCGTTCCCCGTCGTCCGGGATCTCGTCACGGACGTCGGCTTCAACTACGCGAAGGCGCGGGAGGTGCCCGCCTTCGTGCCACCCGCCGGGCTGGGACCGGGCGAGTACCGGATGCGGCAGGAGGACGTGGACCGTTCGCAGGAGTTCCGCAAGTGCATCGAGTGCTTCCTGTGCCAGGACACCTGCCATGTCGTGCGGGACCACGAGGAGAACAAACCGGCGTTCGCGGGGCCGCGCTTCCTGATGCGGGTGGCGGAGCTCGACATGCACCCGCTGGACGCCGCGGCCGACACCGGCCTGGACCGCAAGCGCACGGCCCAGGACGAACACGGTCTCGGCTACTGCAACATCACCAAGTGCTGCACGGAGGTCTGCCCCGAGGGCATCAGGATCACGGACAACGCTCTGATCCCCCTGAAGGAACGGGCGGTCGACCGCAAGTACGACCCGCTGGTGTGGCTGGGCTCGAAGATCAGGAGGCGGGAGGCGTAGCGGGGCGGCCCGGACGGCGGGCCGCCATCTGGAGCGCCGAGCCCACCAGGAACACGGCGGTGCCGGAGAGCACGTAGGGCGCCATCCTGATGTCGGGCCCGCGGAACGGACCGAGGAACGCGAACACGCCGAAGCCGAGGGCGCTCACCAGTGCTCCGTACCCCCACAGCCTCGGCCTCAGGACCCGGTCGCGGCCGAGCGGCGGCAACCAGCCCGTCGTGATCGCCGCGATTCCGGCTGCCACCAGGCCGCCCAGGGCGAGCACGACGCCCACCGTCACCCACGACATGTCCATCGGTTCCGTCCCCCTGGCGTGCGCACCCGGCACGCCCTCCGATCATGGCACGCGAGGTCCCGGCCCTCCAGACACTTGACCGTCTCCTGACGGGACGCCCTGTCCGGGTTCCGCCGTGGGGTCATCGGACCCATCCCCGCTCGTACTCCGCCCAGTCCTTCTCCCGGGCGGCGAAGTCCACGTAGGCGGCGACGCCGAAGTTCTCGCGGGTGCGGTCGGTTCGGGAGAGACCGAGGCGGGCGCCGCGGACGGCCGCCGCGACCGTCTCCGCGGACCCGTGGTGGTCCATGTTGTCCTCGTAGTAGAAGGGCAGCCCCATCAGCAGGTCGGTCGTCTTCGGCGTGACTTCCAGGGCGAGCGAGGTCTGCTGGGCGACGTAGCCGCCGTACAGGCTCTCCAGCGGCAGCGCCGTGTCGTACGACATCACGGCGATCTGGTCGACCCGGCGGGCGACCTGGCCGAAGAACGCCTGGGACCACCATTTGGGGTGTCCCGTGACGGCGCCTGCGACGGAGTGCAGCGACGGCAACGGGTCGATCTGGTGCGCGGCGACGGAGAGCAGGGCGCCGTGCGCGCGGGTGACACGGCGCAGGTCCCCGAGGAGGGAGAGATAGTCCGCGTCACCGGAGTGCAGCGGTTCCAGGTCGAAGTGGGCGCCGTCGAATCCGGCGTCGAGGACCTGCCCGGCGGAGCGGACCACGGCGGTCCTGGTCGCGGCGCGTTCCAGCCGCAGTCCGACCGGGCCCTCGGTCGCGAGTTCGTCGCCCAGCCAGGCCTGGACGCGGACGCCGGGTATCTCCCGGTGGATCGCCCCGATGAGCCGGCGCGCCCTCGGATACGCGGACGCGGGCAGCGTCCCGTCGTGCTCCAGGGGGCCCGCGTGCACGTACAGGTCCCGGACGCCCGTCGTGCGCAGCCGGGCCGCCAGCGCCCTGACGTCCGCGTCCTTCTTGCGGCCGTCGACCCAGGCGTGGCCCATCCAGAGGGCGTCACGGTGTCTCGTGTACGTGCCGGCGGCCGGGTCCCCGGCGTAGTTGACGCGCAGGGCGATGCCCGCGGCGAGCGGCGGGAGCAGCAGGACGAGGACGAGCGCCGACGCGATGCGCCTGGGCCATCGCAGAGCGGGCCGCCGCCAGACACCGGCCAGACGCTGGAGTACGGCCGGGAGCGGGGTCGGGGACGGGAGCGGGGTCGGGGTCCGTTCGCGGGTCCGGTCCTCCGGTCGACGTGTCCGGCGCTCCCGTTCGTATGTCCGGCTCAGGCGGTGCCGGTGCCGGGATCTGTCCCGGCGCCGGTTCCGGTATCTGTCTCGGCGCCGGTTCCGGTATCTGTGCTGCCGGTCCGTCCTCGGTGCCCGGTTCCCCGTTCCGCCCCGTCCCCGGTTCCGTCCGCTCCGTACCCATCCCCCGTGCCCCCTCCGTACGCCCCTGTATCCCCCGTACCTTAGGTGCGCCCGGCTCGGCGCACCCCGGTCGCGCCCGCGGGCCGACGGTCATACGCTCCCAAATGTGACGTCGCCCCTGAGCCGGACCCGGTCGCGCCGAGCCACGTCCTCCATAGCCGTGCGGGTGGCGCATACCGTGCTCGGGGGGCTGGTGGCGCTGGGGTGGCTGCTGCTGCCCGTCGCCCGGCCGGGTCCCGGGGACTCCGCGGAGTGGCGGGGGAAGGGCCGGTGACCGAGGAGGTGTCGGCGGCGCCGGGGCAGGGGGTACGTCCGCCGACGATCTGGTGCTTCCCGTCGCCGCGGTGGTCGTCGCGGGCTCGCTGGCCGCGTACGCCTCCGTCCGGCGAATACGCCGCGCGCGGACCCGTACGACCCCCGGCAAGGCCGTCCCGGGTACCGTGCCGCTCGCCGAACTCGACCGGCTCGCCCGGCGGTCGCTCGTCGGGACCGACGACTGCGTGCGCACCAGTGCCGAGGAACTCGAGTCCGTGGCGGCCCTGTTCGGCCGGGAGGCGGTCGGAGCCTACGCGGAGGCGGTGGCGTTCGCGCGCTCCGAGCTGATGGTGGCCTTCCGGCTGCGGCAGCGGCTGGACGACACCGCGCCGGACGACGAGGAGGACCAGCGGGAGACGCTGGAGGAGATCCGCGCGCGCTGTGCGGAGGCGGGGCGGCGGCTGGACGCGGAGGCGCCGGGATTCGACCTGCTGCGCGCCCTGGAACGGTCCGCGCCCGCCGCGCTGGAGTCGGCGGAGGCCCGCTTCCGGGGACTCGCCCGCCGCGCGCCCGCCGCGCAGGCGACGCTCGCGGGGCTCCACGGGCGGTACGCCGCGTCCGCGTACCTGCCCGTCGCCGGACACGTCGAACAGGCCAAGGACAGGCTCGTGTTCGCCACGACCCACCTCAACCGGGCCCGGCAGTCCCTCGACCGGAGCGAGGTCGCGCGAGCCGCGGCATATCTGCGGGCCGCCGAGGGCGCCATCGGCCAGGCGGACGTCCTGCTGACCGGTGTCGACCGACTGGCCGCCGAACTCGACGCCGCGGCCCTCCGGTTGCCCGCCGCGCTGGCCGGCGCCGACACCTACCTCGAGCGGGCCCGCGCGGTTCCGGCCGGCGCGGTCGGCGGTGCGCTGTCCGGTCGCGTCGCGCACACCGGCTCGGTCGTCGCGGACGTACGCCGGGAAGCGGCGAGCGGCCCGTACGACCCCTTCGACGCCCTGCGCCGGGTGGTCCGGGCCGCCGCGGCGCTGGCCGGCACCCCGGCTCTCGGCCGGGACGAGGAACGCGACCTGACCCTGCTCGACGAGGCGTGTCCGGTGGCCCGCGGCGCCGTCATGGCGGCGGACGACTTCGTCACGACGCACCGGGCGGTGGTGGGCTCCGAGGCCCGGACCCGGCTGGCGGAGGCGGAACGCCGTCTCGCGCTCTCGTCCCTCACCTTCGCCGACGTCCAGCGGGCCGACGCGCTCGCCGGGGAGGCCCGGCGGCTCGCGGAGCGCGACGTACGGACGTACGGCAATCCGTACGGCGGACCCGGGGGCGGCGACGGAGTCCGCGGCGCCGTGCTCGGCGGGATCCTGCGCGGGGGCTCGGAGCCGGACGGGAACACGGACCCCGGCGGTAGCTCGGACCCTGGCGGAAGCTCGGACCCGGGCGGCGACATCCCCGGTGACGTCGATTCCAGTGACTTCGCTGCCGCCGGCGTCGCTACCGTCGGCGACGCGGCCGGTGGCGACGCCGCCCTCGGTGTCGCGAGCTTCGGTGGCCCGCGTACGCGCTACCGCCGGGCGGTGTCCGCCCCCGCACCGGTCAGAACAGGCTCAGCAACGCCTCCGCCGGGTCCGTGAGCGTCGTTCCGGCGTCCGGGAGGGGCAGTTCGAACCAGACCGTCTTGCCCCGTGGCGTGCGCCGTGAGCCCCACGCGGCGGAGAGCAGGCCGACGAGCTGCAGACCCCGGCCGCCCTCGTCCGTGTCCCGGGCGCGGCGGCGGCGCGGCTGTACGAGGCCCGCGTCCCAGACCTCGCACACGAGTGTCCGGTCGAGCAGCAGCCGCAGCCGGATCTCGCCCTCGCCGTACCGCAGGGCGTTCGTCACCAGCTCGCTGACCAGCAACTCGGCGGTGTCGACGAGCGGCTCCAGGTCCCAGGCGGTGAGCTGGGTACGGGCGTACTCGCGGGCCCGGCCCACGCTGCGCGGCTCACGCGGCAGGGTCCAGTCGCCGACCGAATCGGCGGGCAGTCCCTGGACGCGCGCCATCAGCAGCGCGATGTCGTCCTCACCGTGGTGGGTGTCCAGGGTGTTGAGGACGTGGTCGCAGACGTCCTCCAAGGGCTGGGAGGGGTCCGTCAGCGCTCCGACGAAGGCCTGCAGGCCCTCGTCGAGGGGATGGTCGCGCGATTCGACCAGTCCATCCGTGTAGAGCGCGAGAAGGGCACCTTCGGGTAGTTCGACCTCGACCTCCTCGAAGGGCTCGCCACCCACGCCCAGCGGCATGCCCGGCGGCACGTCGAGCATCAGCGCACTCTCGCCCGGCTCCACCAGGACGGGCGGCAGATGGCCCGCGTTGGCGAAGGTGATCCTGCGGGTCACGGAGTCGTAGACCGCGTACACGCAGGTCGCGAGATACACCTCGGAGAGGTCCGCGTCGCGGGGCTGGCGGGCCGCGCGGGTCGCCTGCTGGACACCGCCGGGGGTGCCCAGGCCGCGGGCGATCTCGTCCAACGCCGACAGCACTTCGGCTGGTTCGAGGTCGAGGAGGGCCAAGGTCCGTACCGCCGTGCGGAGTTCACCCATCGCGACGGCGGCGCGCAGCCCGCGGCCCATGACGTCGCCGACCACCAGCGCCGTGCGGTGACCGGGGAGTTCGATGACGTCGAACCAGTCGCCGCCGACCTCGGTGGCCGCGTTGCCGGGCAGATAGCGGCAGGCGATGTCGAGTCCGGAGGCCTCCGGGTCGCCCGGCGGCAGCAGGGAGCGCTGCAGGATCAGGGCGCGTTCGTGCTCGCGGCGGTACAGGCGGGCGTTGTCGATACAGACCGCGGCGCGTGCCGCGAGCTCCACCGCGAGGGAGCGGTCGCGGTCGCCGAACGGCTCGCTGCCCTTCGTGCGGGAGAACTGCGCGAGTCCCACGACGGTGTCGTGCGCGACCATCGGCACGGCGAGCGTGGACTGGATGAGCCCGCCCTCCTCGGCGGGGACGTGCTGGGGGCGGGCGGCGCGCAGGGCGTCCGCGCAGGGCGAGTTGAACGGGAAGTGGTGGACGGCGCCGACGGCGACCGGGGCGGGCCCGCCGACGAACGGCGCGTCGGAGACGGCGCTGGCGAAGGCGACCCGGCGCAGCTCCGCGCTGCCGTCGGCGAACCCGGGCGGGGTCTCGTCGCCGGCCAGCAGGCCCTGGTAGAGGTCGACGGTCGCGAGGTCGCAGAATCCGGGCACCACGACGTCCAGCAGCTCGCGGGCGGTGGTCTCCAGGTCGAGGGAGTTGCCGATGCGGGCGCCCGCCTCGTTCAGAAGGGCGAGGTTGCGGCGCGCGGCGGCCGCTTCACGCGCCGCGGCACGGCGGCTGGTGATGTCGGTTCCGAGCCAGGCGATACCGATGGGGCGGCCGCTGCCGCTATGGACGCGGTAGAGGTTGACCGACCAGTGACGACGTTCCTCGGAGCCGGGCACGAATCCGGCGACGTGCATGTCCGTGATGGAGTCGCCGGTCTCCAGGACCCGCCGCAGGGTCGCGGCGACGCGCTCGGCCTCGGAGCGCGGCAGATAGTCGTGGACCGTGCGGCCCCGGTGGGCGTCGACATCGCCACCGAAGACCGAGGCGAAACGCTGGTTGGCGCGGCGGACGCGGAGATCCGTGTCGATCAGGAGGAAACCGAACGGAGATTGACCGAAAATCGCCTGCGAGGCGGCGAGGTCCGTCTCGATCCGGCGCAGGGTCCGGACGTCCACGACGATGCAGACGGCGGCCCGCTCGCCGTCCTCCGTCGTGGTGGGCATCACATAGACCTCGGCGAGGCCCTCGGCGCCCTCGTCACCGCTCTCGGAGGGCGGCATCCGGAAGGGGACCACGCCGGTCCACTCACGGCCGTCCAGGATCTCCGCCATCTTGCGCTGCCCGAACTCGCGCCGGTCGGCGGCGACGAACGCCTCGATGGGGTCCATGCCCACGGCGCGCTCCGCGGATATGCCGAGGAGCTGCTCGGCGCGCAGACTCCACTGGTCGACGAGTCCGTCGGCGCCGATGGAGAACGAGGCGACCTTGATGTAGTCGTACATGGAACCGGGTGGACTGCTCTGCCACACCACGTCGCCGACCGCCTCGGCCGCGGGTTCGACGGGTGCCTCGACGGGCACCTCGACGGACGTCCCTGACGTCGCCCGGACCGGTGTCCCGGCCGGGGAGTCGCCCGTGGCTCCGCCGGCGGTGCCGTCTGTCGCACCGTTCGTCGCGTCGTCCGCCACGCCGTCGCTCGGGCCGCCGTCGCCCGCGTCGCCCGGCGCCGCGGCCATGGCGGAATCGCCCGTGGCCTCAGCCCTCGCGCCGTCCGACGGGTCCTCGGACTCCGTGGCCTTCGCTGGTATCTCGCTCACGCGAACCGTCCCCTCCAGCTCACCGCGCCCGGCACCGGTCACCGGGGGCGGCTGCCCGCAGTATCCAGCACTACGGCGCCGCACAACACGGTGTTCACGATCACAGCACGGTCCCGATGGTTTTTGGACCGGCCGCGACATACTCCCAGTCTTCTAACCAGGTGGCGCCCCATCGAATCAAAGACCCCGGACAACACGTGTGGCCCGAAACGATCGACCACCGCGTCCCCCGTCCGACGGACCCTCAGACGGACGACCGACAGGCGCTCGGACGGACGGCGCACAGGCTCTCGGCCGGATGCCCGACAGGCTCTCCGACGGCCCCTCGGTCGGGCACGTTCGGCTCGGCACGTTCGGTACGTTCGGCAGGGCGCGTTCGGCTCGGCACGTTCGGCCGGGCGCGGGTCAGCGGGGCACGTTCACCCGGGGACCGCGAGCTCGAACCAGACCGTCTTACCGGTGTCCCCCGGGCGGGTGCCCCAGCGACGGGAGGAACCGGCCACCAGTTGCAGACCCCGCCCGCTCTCGTCGTCGGCGCCCGCGGCCCGCTCACGGGGCGGGTCGGGCAGCGGGTCGGACACCTCCACCAGAAGGGCGTCCGGCACACCCGCGGGTCTGACGAGGCGAACACCGATGGGGCCGGTGGCATACCGCAGGGAGTTGGTCACCAGCTCGCTGACCAGGAGCGCGGTCACGTCACCGAGGACGTCCAGCTCCCACGTGCGCAGCTGGCCGCGAACGACCGCGCGGGCCGTGCGGACGGCACCCGGCTCCGCGGGAAAGGTCCACTCGGCGCAGTCGCCTACGGTGTCGATCACGCCGATCACTTCCCAGGACAGGAACCCACGCATGTCCGGTTTCGTGGGGTTAATGGGCACATACCCGATATCCACGGCGGCTTACCGTGCGGGCAGGAGCACTGTGGCACAAACGGCGTACGGAACCCCAACCGATCAAGGCGGCTCGCACGCCCTGCCTCCCCACGCCCCCTCACTCACGCCATACAGCGGCGGACGCGGGGTACCGGCGGCGAGGGTCTACGGCCGGCGCTCGCCGCGGTGACCGTCGGCGGATGCGGAGGCGGAGGCGGTTTCGGCTTCGGTGGCGGTGCCGGTGCCGGTTTCGGCTTCGGTGCCGGTGCCGGTGCCGGTGCCGGTGGCCCAGTGGGGCAGCGTGGCCCGCACCGCGGGGACGTCCTGGTCCAGCCAGTCCACGTCCCAGATCTCGTCCGGGGTCAGCCAGCGCAGTTCGTCGTGATCCTCCAGGGGCTCGGGGTCGTCCGAGCCGGGAAGCAGCCGCGCGGTCCACACGCGGAGCACGTACGGCGCCCGAAGGGGCCACTCCCCCGGGACGCGCTCCACGGCCTCGGTCACGACACCGAGTTCCTCGCGCAGTTCGCGTACGAGCGCGGCCTCGGGAGCCTCGCCCGCTTCGACTTTGCCGCCGGGCAGTTCCCAGCGTCCCGCCAGCTCGGGCGGCGCGCTGCGGCGCGCGGCGAGGAGGCGTCCGTCGCTCAGCAGGGCACCGCCCACGACCACGATCGTTTCGTCCATGCGCCGGAGCCTACGACAGGGCACACCGGCCCCGGGCGGTGTGGTTCACCGCCGGGACGGGCCGTCACCTGCTCCCGTTCTGCCCGATCCGCTCGACCCAGTAGAGCTGCTTGTGCCCGCGGTCATCGAGGCTGTCCGCGATCTTCTGGGCCTCGGCCCGGGTCGCGTACCTGCCGACGCGATAGCGGTTGCCGTTGTCGTCCTGCCGTATGACGAGCCAGGGAAGAGTGATCGTGCTGTCGTTCATCGAGCCCCTCCACTTCCCGCCCCCGGCCGGCGCCGTAACCCGCACTCGAACGAAACCGCACTCCGCATATGCCCGAGCCTACGCCTAACCTTCACGCAGCGAATACGGCTTTTCACAAAGAGGTACGCAACCGGCCAGTACAGAGGGGGCGCGTGCCTGCGCGTGCGCCGTCGACCGCCCTCCGTGCGCCCGTCAGGCAGCGCGAACGCCGCCCCCGGCACGGCATTTGAGAAAGGCCAGATTCCAACCGGCGGCGCACGAGGGCCACTTGGCGACGGACGTGACCACGCAGTGGGCGGGGGCGGCGCAGGCCGCGGCTGCGGCTGCGGCTGCGGCTGCGGCTGCGGCTGCGGCTACTTCACCGGCAGGTGGTACGCGACGCGATAACGGTCCGCCGGCACGACGATGTCGGCCGTCTCGACCGGACGCCCCGAGGCGAAGTACGTGCGCTGGATGACGACGACCACGTGGCCGGGAACTCCGCCCAGCGCGAGGAGTTCCTCGGCGAGACCCGGGCGGGCGCCCACTTCCTCCGTGACGTTGTCCACGATCACGTCGATGGCGGCCATCCGCTCCACGACACCCATGCCGCCGAGCGGGCCCTCCTCGGGAAGCATCACCGGCGTACGGCCCGTGACGGCGAGGGGCTCCCAGGACGTGGAGAGCATCATGACCTCGCCCGCGTCCCGGAACACGTACTTCGTGCACATCACGCGGTCGCCGGGCCGGACCGAGAGCCGCTCCGCGATCGCCCCGCTCGCCTCGGCCTGCTCGCTGCGCGACTCCCAGGTGCCGCGCACGGTCAGGTCGGCCTGCTCCTGCCGGAACGGGGTGGCGCCGCTGTCCGGCCGGTACCCGGACCGGGAGACCCGGCGCGGCACCGGCCGCTCCCGCACGTACGTCCCCGAACCCGAGCGCCCCTCGACCAGGCCCTCCGCCATCAGCACCTTGCGCGCCTCCAGCGCGACCGTGTCCGAGACCCCGTACTCCTCGCGGATCCTGGCCTGTGACGGGAGGCGGGTGTGTGGTGGCAGTGAACCGTCGACGATCTTCTTGCGGAGATCACCCGCGACGCGCAGGTACGCCGGCTGCTCACCGAAAGTCACTGGCCGCTCCCATCAGATTGTACAGACAGCAACAGCCTGGCAACCGTGGGTTGTGCCATGCAAGCGAAGGCCAGAGAATCACTCGATGTGATTACTTGTGACTGCCGAGGGCTTTGCCCAGGCACTTTCTCCCCGCTGTAGCCCGTGTCACACCTCGGCGCCGCTGCCGCCCGGCTCGTCGCCCTGTCCGCCCCCGTTCGTACCGTCCGAGGGCGGAGTGGTGGCCAGACCCAGAACCTTGCGTGCCGTGACCGTCCTACTCGGTTCGATGAGCTTCAGGCCCTTCTCGTAGTGGGCGTAGAAGGTGTCCGCGTCGGGGGCGGCGGCCGCCTTCGTCCACTCCTTGCGCGACGCCTCGATGTCCTCGACGAGGGCCGCGACGGGCTTCCCGGCGGCGGGCGACCAGCCATGGCCGCGCAGCAGGCGCGCCTGCTCGTCGAGCGCGCCGGAGACCCTGACCGCCCAGGCCTTGTGACCCGGCAGGTCGTCCTCGACGTACGCCTTGTCCGGTGCCGTGTCCATCGCCTGGTTGAGCACGTCCGCGGCCCGCAGATACGCCGTCTGATCGGCGTTCAGCGTCAGGGCGTCCCTGCGCAGCGATCCCGTCAGCCCGCTCTTGCCGTCCGTGTTCCCGAACATGCAGGTGACCGCGCGGTCGCCACCGCTCCAGCTCTCCCGGGTGGGCGTGAAGTAGTACACGTCGACGTCGTCCGGGACGGCCCAGGCGTCCATCGCGTACGAAGCCCGGAGCGCGTAGCACCTGGTGTCGGCGGCGTCGACGACCCCGCTGTCGCCGGGGTAGTTCCCGCCGCTCATCCTGAAGTCCGCGAACACCTCGGCGTCGTGCCGTCCGGCGCACGGCACCTTGTCGACGTCGTACGCCGTTCCTTCCAGGGAGCCGCCCGGCGCGTCGAAGCAGTCGCCCTTCCTGAGCGAGAAGGCGCTGCCCGTCGAGGTGCCCGCGCCTTCCTTGAAGCCGTCCCAGAACTCGCGCGGGCCGCCGGTGGCGAGGGCGAGCACGAACACCGCGATGCCGAGCGTGGACATCACCATGCCGGTCACCGCCATCGCCGTGCCCCGCTCGCCCCGCTTCCTGATCTGCACGAGGGCGACGATCCCGAGCACGAGTCCGACGGCCGGAAGGAAGCAGAGGATGCCGAGCACGAGGGCGGAGATCGCGAGCCCGTTGAAGGGCGCGGGGCGGTTGTACGGGGAGTAGCCCTGGCCCCAGGTCTGGTACGGGCCCTGCGGGTAAGGAGGCGGGTACGGCCCCTGGCCCGGCGGTGGATACGGGCCCTCGGGCTGATGGGGGCCGGGCGGCGGGGGTATGGCCACGAGTTGCGTTGCTCCTTGTCCGGACGAGGTCGTGCGCTGCCGACGCGGGGGAAGTCGTGCAGAGCCGACGCGGGAAACGGCGTGAAAAACCGCTGACAGTGAAAAACTGAGCCGCCGCAGCACTGGCGTCCGAGGAACAGATGACTGACGTACGGCTGGGCGCATCGTAAGCGGGGCGGGGGCGATGGCGGAATGCCGATCACGAACACGACGATCCGGGCGTCCCCGGAAGCGGTGCGAGAGCCCTGCCGCGACCGGCCGTCGTGCACGCATAACCTGCGCTCATGACAGCTTTGCCGGATTGCTTCTGCCCGGCGGACGGTACGCGCGTCCCCGGCGGCTCGCTCGACTGGTGCTGCCCGGTCTGCCGCGGCCCGCTCGACCTGGACTTCGCGCCCACCCCCGCGTCGCTCAAGTCCCTGACCGGGCGCGTGAACTCGCTGTGGCGGTACGCGGAGTGCCTGCCGCTGTCCGCGCCCACGGTCAGTCTGGGCGAGGGCCGCACTCCCCTGGTGACCCTGCGCGAGGGCGCCGTCTCGGCCAAGCTGGACTTCCTGATGCCGACGCTGTCGTTCAAGGACCGCGGCGCCGTCCTGCTCGCCGAACTGGCACTGCGGCTGGGGCCCCGGCGGGTGCTCGCGGACAGCAGCGGCAACGCGGGGACGGCGATCGCGGCCTACTGCGCGCGGGCCGCGCTGCCCTGCACGGTGTACGTCCCCGAAGGAACGTCGCCGAAGAAGCTGGAGCAGATCGGGGCGCACGGCGCACAGGTGCGTCTCGTGGACGGGGACCGGGAGACGACGGCGCAGGCGGCGCGCGATGCGGCGGACGAGCCCGGCACCTTCTACGCCTCGCACGTCTTCAACCCGTACTTCCTGCACGGCACGAAGACATACGTGCACGAGCTCTGGGAGGACCTCGGCGGACGCCTCCCCGACGTCCTCGTCGTCCCGGTCGGCAACGGGACGCTGCTCCTCGGCGCCGCCCTCGCCGTCGCCGAGCTGCACGGGGCGGGTCTCATCGACCGGCGGCCCGCGCTGTACGCGGTCCAGGCCGCCGCCGTGGCACCGCTGGCGCGCGCCTGGGAGGAGGGCGCGGACGACCTCCTGGACGCCACCCCGACGGCCCCCACCTTCGCCGAGGGCATCGCCGTACCCCGGCCGCCGCGGGCCCGCCAGATCCTGCGCGCGGTCCGTGACTCCGGTGGCGCCTTCCTGACGGTGACGGAGGACCAGATCCGGCACGCCCAGCGGGACCTGGCGTCGCAGGGCCTCTACGTCGAGTCGACGGGCGTGGCGTGCTGGGCGGCCGTACGGGAGGGCGTCCTCGGGACACGGACGGCGGTGGTACCGCTGTGCGGGGCGGGGGCGAAGACGGGGCTGGCCGGGGGTAGGGCCACCTCCGGCGTTGGCGCTCCCGTAGCTCCGGCCTCCCCGAGCGCGCAGCACCGAACCAGGCACCCACCCGCGCCTGCCGGAAACCGACATGCGGTCAAGCCCATGCCGCGTCCACCACCCAGAACGCGGCCGCCTGACCTGTCTGTTTGTCAGCAACACATAGCGACGCCACGGAAGCCGGCGGAACGTCGAGTGCAGAGCTGCTCGCTGCGGAAGCGGCGTTCCGCAGGGGTCTCTCCCAGCACCGTCCCTGCACGGGCCGTCAGTAGTGGTACCGAGCCGCGAGGATGACAATCTCCTTGTCGGTCACCAGGTAGACGAGGCGGTGCTCGTCGTCGATCCGCCGCGACCACGCCCCCGGCAGGTGGTACTTCAGAGGTTCGGGCTTGCCGATCCCTGAGAAGGGGTCACGCCTGACGTCCTCGATGAGCTTGTTGATCCGGGCGAGCATCTTGCGGTCGTTCTTGAGCCAGGACGTGTAGTCCTCCCAGCCCTGATCCTCGAAGACGAGCCTCACGCGGTACCCGCACCTGCGTCCGCCGAATCCGGATCGATCAGCTCGCGCTCCGACACGTTGATGTGGCCCAGCGCATTCTCGTACGCCTTGAGCAGCCGACGGGCGTTCGCCGGAGAGCGCAGCAGATACGAGCCCTCGCGCAGCGCCGCGTAGTCCTCGGCCGAGACGAGCACGGCGTTGCCGTGCTTCGAGACGATCTCGATGGCCTCGTGGTTCTCGTTGACCTTCTTGATCAGCGGGAAGAGCTCCTTGCGGGCTTCGCTCGCAGTTATCGACACGACCTGACACCTTCCACCCAGTGGTACCTAATAACGTACCACTGCTGGTGCCACACGTACTGGATGAACGAGCCACGGGACGTCGCCGCGGCACTAGCCGTTTCAGCCCACACAGGCGGGGTTCGGGACTTGACCTTGCAGATCAGCGCGCCACTCGCCTGCATGTCGTTCTTCTGCGAGCCCATACTCTGTCGGGGCCCGACTCTCAGGAGTCGGACCCCTTCGACCAGCGGATTTGCTGGACCAGTGGCACTGCGGTAACGCGGTGGCTAAACGTTGAAGCGGAACTCCACCACGTCGCCGTCCTGCATCACATAGTCCTTGCCCTCCATGCGGGCCTTGCCCTTCGCGCGGGCCTCGGCGACCGAGCCGGTCTCGACGAGGTCGGCGAAGGAGATCACCTCGGCCTTGATGAAGCCCTTCTGGAAGTCGGTGTGGATGACTCCGGCGGCCTCGGGGGCGGTGGCACCCTTCTTGATGGTCCAGGCGCGGGATTCCTTGGGGCCGGCCGTCAGGTAGGTCTGCAGGCCGAGGGTGTCGAAGCCGACGCGGGCCAGGGTGGCGAGGCCGGGCTCCTCGGCGCCGACCGACTCCAGAAGCTCCATCGCGTCCTCCTCGTCGAGCTCGGCGAGGTCCTGCTCCAGCTTGGCGTTGAGGAAGATCGCCTCGGCGGGGGCGACCAGGGCGCGCTGCTCGGTCTTGAAGTCCTCGTCGACGAGCTCGTCCTCGTCGACGTTGAAGACGTAGAGGAACGGCTTGGTGGTCAGCAGGTGCAGGTCGTGCAGCAGTTCCTCGTTGCCGGAGCCCTGGACGATGCCCTGGGAGAAGAGGGTGTCGCCCTTCTCCAGGATCTCCTTCGCCGACTCGACCGCCGCGACCTTGGGAGCGATGTCCTTCTTGATGCGCGACTCCTTCTGGAGGCGCGGCAGGACCTTCTCGATCGTCTGGAGGTCCGCGAGGATCAGCTCGGTGTTGATCGTCTCGATGTCGTCCTTGGGCGAGACCTTGCCGTCGACGTGCACGACGTTCTCGTCCTTGAAGGCACGGATGACCTGGCAGATGGCGTCCGACTCACGGATGTTCGCGAGGAACTTGTTGCCCAGGCCCTCACCCTCGGAGGCGCCCTTCACGATGCCCGCGATGTCGACGAAGTCCACCGTGGCCGGGAGGACGCGCTGCGAGGCGAAGATCTCGGCCAGTTTGCTCAGCCGGGCGTCGGGGACGCCGACCACACCGACGTTGGGCTCGATCGTGGCGAACGGGTAGTTGGCCGCGAGCACGTCGTTCTTGGTCAGGGCGTTGAACAGGGTCGACTTGCCGACATTGGGCAGACCGACGATTCCGATCGTGAGCGACACGTTGCGACTTCCCGTACGTGAGGATGGGCGAAGGGCCCTTGGACTGCTCGGGCCGATCCACCAGTCTACGGCGTGCGCGCTCCCGTACCGGCGACCTGTCGAACGCATGGCCAAGGTCCGCTCATCGGCGTGTCTGAGGAGCTGTTCCGCACATAAACCGACCTAAGTTGGTCCAGTGGAGCAACACAGGACGCGCCCCCCTCAGTACCGGCAGCGACGCGACGCGCCTCTTCCCGCCCAGGCCGGGCGGAGCGCGTCCGTCGGCCCACAGAAGGGCGCGCCACCCGCACGGCGGCCCGCGCCGCTGCCCGCACAAAGCGGACGGCGGCTGCCGAACCCCCGGCTGACCGGACTCGGCAGCGGACTGTTCTGCGGTGCGGCAATGTTCGTCCTCGCCTGTCTCGACGAGTTGCTGTTCGGGGCGTCGCCGGTTCTGTACGGCGTGCTGTTCCTGCCCGTGTGCGCGCTGACCGCGCTCTGGGTACGGCGCGGGGACCTGGTCAGCGCGCCCGTGGTCGTGCCGATCGCGTTCGCGTTCGGGCTGCTGCCCCTGGCCGGCGGGGGCGGCGGCCTCAGCGGCCGTCTGATGGGGCTCGTCACCGCCCTGGCCACGCAAGCGGGCTGGCTGTACGGGGGGACGCTGGTCGCCGGGGTCATCTCGACCGTGCGGAAGGCACGGCAGATGACCCGCCGGGCCGCGTGGCGGCGGAGTCAGGCCGCCGCGTCCCGCAGGGGCGCCGCACCCGCCACCACCCCCGCGTCGAGGTCGGCCGGACAGCTGGGCTAGGACGGCGGGACGCGGGGCGGGCGGGCCGGTCCGAAGACCCGCGCCCCCGCGTTTCCGCGTCCCGGAGGCCGGGCCTACGACGCCGTCTTCGCCGCTCTCATCGCCGCGCCCACGATCCCCGCGTTGTTCTGCAGCTGGGCCGGGACGATCTCCGCCTTGATGCCCTCGATCAGCGGCAGGAACCTGTCCGCCTTGCGGCTGACGCCACCGCCGATGATGAACAGCTCGGGGGAGAAGAGCATCTCCACGTGGGCGAGGTACTTCGTGACCCGGCGCGCCCAGTGCTCCCAGGTCAGCTCGTTGTCCTCCTTGGCCTTCGTGGAGGCGCGCTTCTCCGCGTCGTGGCCGCCGAGCTCCAGGTGGCCCAGCTCCGTGTTCGGGACCAACTCACCGTCGACGAAGAGCGCGCTGCCGATGCCCGTGCCGAAGGTGAGCAGAAGGACCGTGCCCCGGCGGTCGCGGCCGGCACCGAACTGCATCTCGGCGACGCCCGCAGCGTCCGCGTCGTTCAGTACCGTCACCGGGAGGCCGCCGAGCCGGTCGCCCAGCAGGGCGCGCGCGTCCGTGTCGATCCAGGCCTTGTCGACATTCGCGGCCGTGCGAATGGTCGCGCCGTCGGCGACCACTCCGGGGAAGGTGATGCCGACGGGCCCTGTCCAGCCGAAGTGCCCGACGACCTCCTTCACACCGTCCGCCACCGCGTCGGGCGTCGCCGGATGAGGAGTGAGCACTTTGTGGCGCTCCTCCGTCAAATCGCCGCGGTCCAGGTCCACAGGGGCGCCCTTGATCCCGGATCCGCCGATGTCCACACCGAAGATCTGCATGGCCCTACGTTACGTCGTACGACTGACAGTCACTTCTCGGAAGTACCGGGAATAGCGGACGCCGCGGAGGAACCGGACACCGCGTTCGTCCGCTGGTCAACCAGCGCCGCCGCCTCGGCGCGCAGGTCGCGGCGCAGCTCCTTGGGCAGCGAGAAGGTGATGGACTCCTCGGCCGCCTTGACGATCTCCACGTCCTCGAAGCCACGGGCGGATAGCCACTCCAGGACCTGCTCGACCAGGACCTCGGGGACGGAGGCGCCGGAGGTGACGCCGACGGTCGTCACTCCGTCCAGCCAGCCCTCGTCGATCTCGTCGGCGAAGTCCACGAGGTACGCGTCGCGTGCGCCCGCGAGTTTGGCCACCTCGACGAGGCGTACGGAGTTGGAGGAGTTCTTCGAGCCGACCACGATGACGAGGTCCGCCTCCTCGCCCATCTGCTTCACGGCGAGCTGGCGGTTCTGCGTGGCGTAGCAGATGTCGTCGCTGGGCGGGGAGATGAGCTGCGGGAACTTCTCCTTCAGGGCGTCGACCGTCTCCATCGTCTCGTCGACGGACAGCGTGGTCTGGGAGAGCCAGACGACCCTGGACGGGTCGCGGACCTCGACCTTGGCGACGTCACCGGGGCCGTCCACGAGCGTGATGTGGTCGGGCGCCTCGCCGGAGGTGCCGATGACCTCCTCGTGGCCCTCGTGCCCGATCAGCAGGATGTCGAAGTCCTCGTTCGCGAAGCGGACCGCTTCCTTGTGGACCTTGGTGACCAGCGGGCAGGTCGCGTCGATGGTGGCGAGCTTGCCGGCCGCGGCCTCGTCGTGGACGGCCGGGGCGACGCCGTGCGCCGAGAACATGACGATGGCCCCCTCGGGGACCTCCGCCGTCCGCTCGACGAAGATCGCGCCCTTCTTCTCCAGGGTCCGCACGACGTACTTGTTGTGGACGATCTCGTGGCGGACATAGATCGGGGCCCCGTACTGCTCGAGGGCCTTCTCGACGGCGATCACGGCGCGGTCCACACCCGCGCAGTAGCCACGGGGGGCGGCGAGCAGGACACGGCGGCCAGGCGAAGCAGTCATGCACCCCATCGTAAGGCCGCGCCCGGCAGGTCGAAGATCGCCTCCTCGGCGGGACCGGTGGAGGAACGGGGAGCAGGGCGCGCCGCCCGGCGGGCCGGCCTCCCGGTGCGCGCGGCCGGGTTGTCCGACCCTGCCACTACGCTCGGGCGCATGGCTCTGAACACGTCCGCGGACGCTCCCCTGCCGGTCGGCGAGGTGTCGCGGCTCATCGGGGGATGGATCGACCGGCTCGGCGCGGTGTGGGTCGAGGGTCAGATCACCCAGTTGTCGCGACGCCCCGGCGCGGGTGTCGTCTTCCTGACGCTGCGCGATCCGTCGTACGACATCTCGGTGAGTGTCACCTGCTACCGACAGGTGTTCGACGCCGTGTCGGACGTGGTGACCGAGGGCGCCCGCGTCGTCGTACTCGCGAAGCCCGAGTGGTACGCGCCGCGCGGGCAGTTGTCGTTGCGCGCCACCGAGATCAAGCCGGTGGGGGTCGGTGAACTGCTGGCCCGCCTGGAGCAGTTGAAGAAGTCCCTGGCGGCCGAGGGTCTGTTCGCGGCCGAGCGGAAGAAGGCGCTGCCTTTCCTGCCGCAGCTGATCGGCCTGGTGTGCGGGCGGGCCTCGGCGGCCGAGCGGGACGTGCTGGAGAACGCACGGCACCGCTGGCCCGCCGTCCGCTTCGAGGTGCGCAACGTCCCCGTACAGGGGGTGCACGCGGTACCGCAGGTCGTGCAGGCCGTGAAGGAGCTCGACGCGCTCGACGGCGTGGACGTGATCGTCGTGGCGCGGGGCGGCGGCAGTGTGGAGGATCTGCTGCCCTTCTCGGACGAGCAGCTGGTCCGGGCGGTCGCGGCCTGCCGTACGCCGGTCGTCTCGGCGATCGGGCACGAGCCGGACACGCCGCTGCTGGACCTCGTCGCCGACCTGCGCGCGTCCACGCCGACGGACGCGGCCAAGAAGGTCGTACCGGACGTCGGCGAGGAGTACGAGCGGGTACGGCTCCTGCGTGACCGCGCGCGGCGCAGCGTCCGGTCCTTCGTCGAGCGCGAGGAGCGCGGGCTGGCGCACACACTGGCCCGGCCCTCGATAGAGGATCCGCACCGGATGGTCGACGAGCGGGCGGAGCAGGTCACGTCGCTCCTGGACCGCGGCCGGCGCACGCTCGGGCACCTCCTGGACCGGGCGGACTCGGAGCTGACGCACACCCACGCGCGCGTGGTGGCCCTCTCCCCCGCCGCGACCCTCCGCCGGGGGTACGCGGTGCTGCAGCAGGCCGACGGGCAGGTGGTCCGGGACCCGGACGAGGTGACGGCGGGCGAGGCGCTGCGGGCACGGGTCGCCGAGGGTGAATTCTCCGTACGAGTGGATGCATAGGGTGGGCGTATGACCGGCAAGGTGGACGAGGCGCTCGGGTACGAGCAGGCGCGGGACGAGCTGATCGAGGTCGTGCGCCGCCTGGAGGCGGGCGGTACGACCCTGGAGGAGTCCCTCGCCCTCTGGGAGCGCGGCGAGGAACTGGCGAAGGTGTGCCGCCGCTGGCTCGAGGGCGCGCGGGCGCGGTTGGACGCGGCCCTGGCGGAGGAGGAGTCGCAGGACGGGGACGCGGGCGCCGAGTGACGCCGGACCGCCACGCGGAACGCCCGCGAGGGTCGGACGGCCCCGCCGCGCCCGGCCCCGCCGCGCCGGACGCCGCGAATGACGCGGAGCTCTGGCGCATGACGCGGGGCCCGCAGGCATAACGTCGCACGCACGACGTTCCACGCACGACGCCGCACGCACGACGTCACACACCTGGGAGTGATGCCGGGGCCCCGGTGTCCGGGCGTCGCCGGGCCGTAGTCACCGCGTCGGCCGGCCGTAGTCACCTCTCGGGGCGTCGGACGGCCGCGGTCACCCCGCCGGGGTGCCACCCCGCCGCAGTCGCCGCTCCGGATGCCTCCCCACTGGATGCCGCCCCGCCCGTGGTCCCCCTCCGGGACCGGAGTCCCTCAGGTCGGCACCACGTCGCAACGTCCGACGCCACACGCCGCGCAGGTCTGGCCGAACTCCCTGGTGAAGGGCGCCGCGGCACCCCTTTTCCCGCTCGCCGCCGTGACGTTCCGCGGGGTCTCCCGACCTTGTGAAGCGGATCACCCGGCCGCTTTTTTGGTTGAAGCTTAAATATTCTCGGGTACTGTCGTCCTTGCCAGCCGATCCCCACGGATCCACCGCACGTCCCGAGAAGGTTTCCCCCATGTCTCTTGTCCTTGACCCCGCCGCCCAGGACCTGCTGTTCCGCGAGGCCCGCACCGCGAACACGTTCACCGACGAGCCGGTGACCGACGAGCAGGTCCAGGCGATCTACGACCTGGTCAAGTACGGCCCGACCGCCTTCAACCAGTCGCCGCTGCGCATCACCCTGGTCCGCTCCGCCGAGGCCCGCGAGCGCCTGGTGCAGCACATGGCCGAGGGCAACCAGCCGAAGACCTCGACCGCCCCCCTCGTCGCGATCCTCTCCGCGGACAACGAGTTCCACGAGGAGCTTCCGACCCTCTTCCCGCACTTCCCGGCCGCCAAGGACGTCTTCTACTCGGAGCGCCCGGCCCGTGAGGGTGCCGCCGGCCTGAACGCCGCGCTGCAGGCCGCGTACTTCATCATCGGCGTCCGCGCCGCCGGTCTCGCCGCCGGCCCGATGACCGGCCTCGACTTCGCGGGCGTCCAGAAGGAGTTCCTGGACGACGACCACACCCCGCTGATGGTCGTCAACATCGGCAAGCCGGGCGACGACGCCTGGTTCCCGCGCTCCCCGCGCCTGGGCTTCGACGAGGTCGTCACGACCGTCTGATCGTCGACCACACCGTCACGACCGTCCGCGGACAGCTGCCCGTCACTACGACATCTTCAGCGCCCCGGCCATCTTCGCGAGCTGGGCGAACGTCGCCGTCCCGGTCACCACCGTCGTCGACCCCTTGCCCCGCAGCACGAGGGCGTCGTACTTGTCGCCCTTGTACCGCTGCCACGTCCGGTCGCCGATCCGCTCGGTGCCCTTCGTGGCCGCGGCACCCTGACTGGCCGCGTCGATGAAGACGGGCGCCCGCTGAGTGGACTGCTCGATAGCCACGTACTGACCTTCGGGGTCGCGGAAGCCCAGGTGCCAGGCGTCGAACTCGGCGCCGTCGTAGCGCACCGACGTCGCCTTCCACGTCCCGGGCAGCCCCTCGGGGGCCGCCACCGGATACGCCGCCGCGCGACGCGCCGTGAGCAGCTCGACACGGTAGTCGACGCGCTTGAGGGGAGGCTCGGAGTCGTCGTGCGGGATGAAGATGTAGATGACGCCCGCCATGATCCCGATCAGGCCCAGGGAGAGAAGCATGTCCCGGACCGTCTGCTTGCCTTTCGTACCTGCCACCCCCCTATCGTCGCAGGTGCCCTGGCCTGCTCATCCGTGGGGCCCCCTGCTCATTTTGTCGGCCTGGCGATAGAGTCGGGGCACACCCTCATCCGGCCGTCGTCGTATCAGAAAGGTGCGCTCCGATGACCGAGCATCATCTGCCGTCCGAACTCGAGGTGCCCTCCGAGGCCCCCGACCGTAATCTCGCCCTGGAACTCGTCCGGGTCACCGAGGCCGCCGCGATGGCCGCGGGCCGCTGGGTCGGCCGCGGCGACAAGATCGGCGCCGACGGCGCCGCCGTACGTGCCATGCGCACCCTCGTCTCCACCGTCTCGATGAACGGCGTCGTCGTCATCGGTGAAGGCGAGAAGGACGAGGCCCCGATGCTCTTCAACGGGGAGCGTGTCGGCGACGGCACCGGCCCCGAGTGCGACATCGCCGTCGACCCGATCGACGGAACCACACTGACCGCCAAGGGCATGACCAACGCGATCGCCGTACTGGCCGCCGCCGACCGCGGCACCATGTTCGACCCGTCCGCGGTCTTCTACATGGACAAGCTGGTCACCGGCCCGGAGGCCGCCGACTTCGTCGACATCAACGCACCCGTGTCGGTGAACATCCGCCGGGTCGCCAAGGCCAAGAAATCCACCCCCGAGGACGTCACGGTCGTCATCCTCGACCGGCCGCGCCACGAGGGGATCATCAAGGAGATCCGCGAGACCGGCGCCCGGATCAAACTGATCTCCGACGGTGACGTCGCGGGCTCGATCCTCGCGCTGCGCGAGGGAACGGGCATCGACCTGCTGCTCGGCATCGGCGGTACGCCCGAGGGCATCATCTCGGCCTGCGCCGTGAAGTGCCTGGGCGGCACCATCCAGGGCAAGCTGTGGCCCAAGGACGACGAGGAGCGGCAGCGCGCGCTCGACGCGGGCCACGACCTCGACCGTGTGCTGTTCACCGACGACCTGGTCTCCGGCGAGAACGTGTTCTTCGTC
This sequence comes from Streptomyces sp. RPA4-2, assembly GCF_012273515.2. Taxonomy (NCBI): domain Bacteria; kingdom Bacillati; phylum Actinomycetota; class Actinomycetes; order Kitasatosporales; family Streptomycetaceae; genus Streptomyces; species Streptomyces sp. RPA4-2. The sequence continues at coordinate 5,823,122 of NZ_CP050975.2, read as the reverse complement.
GCGACCGGCATCACCGACGGCGAACTGCTGCGCGGGGTGCGCTACCGCGCCGAGGTGGCGACGACCGAGTCGATCGTCATGCGCTCCAAGTCCGGCACGGTCCGGCAGATCACGTCCGAGCACCGGCTGAGCAAGCTGCGGGCGTACAGCGCGATCGACTTCGACCGCGCGAAGTAGCTCCGCGGACCGCGGGACCACCCCGTCGCCCGTGCCCGGGAGCCGCGGAGCACGGGCACATCGGGCGAGGTGCCCGCGGAGAACGTGCGGAGCGGTACATACCGGTACCGGAGCCGTACATACATACGGAGACCGGAGCCGTACATACGGAGAAGGGGCGCCCCCTGTGCGGAGGGGGCGCCCCTTTCCCGTGCGTTCCGGCTAACCGGCCGCTGCTATCGGGCCGCGCGCGGACTTCTTGAGCTCCAGGTCACGGCGGCGGCGCCGGGCCAGCACCACCCGGCGCTCGGCGGCGGTGAGGCCGCCCCACACTCCGTACGGCTCGGGTTGCAGCAGCGCGTGCTCACGGCACTCGACCATCACGGGACAGCGGGCGCAGACGCGCTTGGCCGCCTCCTCGCGGGACAGCCGGGACGCCGTGGGCTCCTTGGACGGCGCGAAGAACAGGCCGGCCTCGTCCCGCCGGCACACCGCCTCCGTGTGCCATGGGGCTTCCTGATCCCTGTCCCGCACTGGCGCCCGCTGGGCCGGAACGGCAGCTACCTGCAGGGACTGATGCGGCGGTTGCAGCACGGTCTACTCCTGACGACGGCTTCGCGAGCGTGCCGGGCACCGCGGGAACTCCCGCCGCGCCCTCCAAGAGACGATGCAGCAAGGCCTACCCGCTGTGCGCGCGCCTATGCACTGAGTTCCAAGAGCGGAGCCGGTCGTTCACGACGGAGCGCACGCGGCACCGGCCCGGTGCGCCCCGGACGCCGTCGGATTCACGGGCGTCAACGATCCAGGTGCTTGCGCAAACTCCGGTCCACCCGGTCCATCGCGCGGTCGAGGATGTCCGCGACCAGCTTGCCGCGCTTGGGCCGCGCCTCGACGTTGCCCAGGATCGCCAGGCCCTCGACGTAGATCACGGGCGCGTCGGGGTCGCCCGAATCCAGCGTGTCCGCCTCGAAGTTGCCGAGGACCCCGCCTCCGCTGCTGCGCAGTGACACGTTCTCCGGGACGCGGATCTCCACGTTGCCGAAGACCGAGATCGCCTTGATCGCGACCTGCTGGTACTCGAAGATCGCCTCGCTGAGGTCTATCTCGACGCTGCCGAAGACGGCGTACACATGAATACGACGGCCCGCGCGCCAGCGGCCCTTGCGCATCGCGGTGCTGAACACCGCCACCACGTTCTCGTCGGCCTCCGCCGGGATGGCGCCCAGCCGGGGGCGGTTGGGCGCGGTCGTGTACGCGGACGTCGCGCCGCCCGCGTGGGCGGCCGGCAGGTCCCGGACGAACTGGTCGAGCTCACCGACCGTCTTGGTGGCCAGCACCCCTTCGACCCGCTCGGCGTGCTCGTCGGCCGTGAGGCGCCCCTCGGCGAGGGCCTCGCGCAGGATGTCGGCGATCCGGTCGCGATCGGCGTCCGACGCACGCAGTTCGGCGTCGGCGGCACGGGTTTCGGTGCGCTTCTGAAGGTCCACGGCAGCAGCGTACCCAAACGCGATAGATCGCGACCAGGGGTGTGGATGAAGATGTGGACAGCGAACTGAGCCCTACCTCACAAGCTCACCGTCCGCACCAGGTTCTAGGCTGGTGGACGCCCGCCGACGGAGGCCGGCCTCCGCCGAGTGAGCGTGGTCGGGCTCCCGGCAAGGGTCCCGGCGCCCCGGAGGCGAACCGAGCCCCAAGAAATCAAGTGAGGAATGGGCGAAGATGCCTGAGTTCGCGTACACCGATCTGCTCCCCCAGGGAGAGGACACCACCCCGTACCGGCTGGTGACCTCCGAGGGTGTCTCCACCTTCGAGGCCGACGGGCGGACGTTCCTCAAGGTCGAGCCGGAGGCGCTGCGCAAGCTCGCCACGGAGGCCATCCACGACATCCAGCACTACCTGCGGCCCGCCCACCTGTCCCAGCTGCGCCGGATCATCGACGACCCCGAGGCGTCGGCCAACGACAAGTTCGTCGCCCTGGACCTCCTGAAGAACGCGAACATCGCGGCCGCGGGTGTCCTGCCCATGTGCCAGGACACCGGCACGGCGATCGTCATGGGCAAGCGCGGGCAGAACGTCCTCACCGAGGGCGGTGACGAGTCGGCCCTGAGCCGCGGCATCTACGACGCCTACAAGAACCTGAACCTGCGCTACTCGCAGATGGCTCCGCTCACCATGTGGGAGGAGAAGAACACGGGCTCGAACCTGCCGGCGCAGATCGAGCTGTACGCGACCGACGGCGGCGCCTACAAGTTCCTCTTCATGGCCAAGGGCGGCGGCTCCGCGAACAAGAGCTTCCTGTACCAGGAGACGAAGGCCGTCCTCAACGAGTCCTCCATGATGAAGTTCCTGGAGGAGAAGATCCGTTCGCTCGGCACGGCCGCGTGCCCGCCGTACCACCTGGCGATCGTCGTCGGCGGGACGAGTGCCGAGTACGCCCTGAAGACCGCGAAGTACGCCTCCGCGCACTACCTGGACGAGATCCCGGCCGAGGGCTCCGAGCTGGGCCACGGCTTCCGGGACAAGGACCTGGAGCAGAAGGTCTTCGAGCTGACGCAGCGGATCGGCATCGGAGCGCAGTTCGGCGGCAAGTACTTCTGCCACGACGTGCGGGTGGTCCGCCTCCCCCGGCACGGCGCGTCCTGCCCCGTGGCGATCGCGGTGTCGTGCTCCGCCGACCGCCAGGCCGTCGCGAAGATCACCGCCGAGGGCGTCTTCCTCGAGCAGCTGGAGACGGACCCGGCGCGCTTCCTGCCCGAGACGACCGACGAGCACCTCGACGAGTCGGGCGACGTCGTCCGGATCGACCTCAACCAGCCGATGGACGACATCCTCGCCGAACTGACCAAGTACCCGGTGAAGACCCGCCTCTCGCTCTCCGGCCCGCTGGTCGTGGCCCGTGACATCGCGCACGCCAAGATCAAGGAGCGGCTCGACGCGGGCGAGGAGATGCCGCAGTACCTGAAGGACCACCCGGTGTACTACGCCGGTCCCGCGAAGACGCCCGAGGGCTACGCGTCCGGCTCCTTCGGCCCGACGACGGCCGGCCGCATGGACTCCTACGTGGAGCAGTTCCAGGCGGCGGGCGGCTCCAAGGTGATGCTCGCGAAGGGCAACCGGTCCGCGCAGGTCACCCAGGCGTGCGACGCGCACGGCGGCTTCTACCTCGGCTCGATCGGCGGCCCCGCCGCCCGTCTCGCCCAGGACTGCATCAAGAAGGTCGAGGTCGTCGAGTACGAGGAGCTCGGCATGGAGGCCGTCTGGAAGATCGAGGTCGAGGACTTCCCGGCGTTCGTCGTGGTCGACGACAAGGGCAACGACTTCTTCCAGAACCCGGCCCCCGAACCGACGTTCACCCACATCCCGGTGCGGGGTCCCGGGATGGCGTAGCTCCCCAGGGGCGGCGGGGGACGAACATCGCCCCCCGCCGCCCCCTTCGGCACCCTCCCGGCGTCCCGGGCGGCCGTCCCGGGACGCCCTCGCCACGCCGTTCACGCACTCATCCGATGTCCCATTTCGTCCCAGGAACAGTGGGACGGCATCTTTGCGAGCTTTGCCGTGAACACTCCGCAATGACCGGATCACAGCCTGTGATCCGCGGGTCATCTCGGAGGGAAATAGCATGATGAGTCGCATGTTGCGCAACGGTCTCGTGGCCGCGGTCGCGGCTGTCGCCGTCTTCCCGGTGACGGCCGTCGCCTCCACCGCCCAGGCCGCGCACACTCCCGGCAGCCACCACGCCGCCCACCACGTCGTCCATCACGTACGGGGCCGTGTGACGACCCACCACACGCGGCTGCTCGTCCGCTCCGGGCCGGGCACGGCCTACCGGATCGTCGGCTCGCGTCGGGACGGACGACCGGTGGTCATCTCCTGCAAGAAGCGGGGGTCCGCCGTCCGGGGCAACCACCGCTGGTACCGCCTGGCCCACCACCGGGGGTACGTGTCCGCGCACTACGTCCGCACCGGCGGCGCCGTCCGCTGGTGCTGACGGGCGCGCCGGCGCCCGGCTCCTGAGTTCCGACGCCTCCTGACGGGGTGGGGGTCCGCCCCGTCAGGAGGTCCTACGAGTCGATCAGCCGACCACCCGACCACCCCACCGGTGCCGGAACCGCAGGTCAACTTCCTCTCATCATCCGGTTCGCATTCGGGCGACCCTGGTGTGCGCGGGCGCACGGAGAGGGAACGGATCAGGCGGCCACCCCGGCACGGCGAGGGAGCGAGATGGAGAGCCACGTGACGGTCAAGAGACAGCCGCTGCCCGACGCGCTGGACGACGCGGAACGACTCGACGACGAACATCTCCTGCTGGAGCGGCTGCGCGGCCTCAGGCGGCGGACGGGGCTGAGCCTGGCCGCGCTGGCCGCCGTCACCCCGTTCAGCAAGTCGACCTGGCACCGCTATCTGAACGGCGACCAGTTCCCGCCGCGCTCGGCGGTCGAGTCCCTCGGCCGGCTCGCGCAGACCGATCCCGGTCCCCTTCTCTCCCTGTGGGACGCCGTGTCCAGGACCCGGTGCGGGGCGGCCGGCCTGCCCGCGCAGGCCCCGCCCCCACGGGTTCCGTCCACACAGGGCCCGGCCCCGGACGCGCCGGTTCGGGGCCGGCGCGTCCGGCCGCCGAACCGGGCCGTCATCGCCCTCGCCGCGGTGGCGGCCGCCACCATGGCGGTCACCGCGGGCGCCGCCGAGGTCCTCGACACCGACCTCGCCCCGGCGCCCGCCGCAGCCGCCTCCTGCCGCGGTCACGGCTGCCAGGGGCAGTTCCCGACCTCCGAGACCTGCGGCCGTGACGCGCGCACGGAGAGCACGGTCGCGCGCGCGGGGGAGGTCGTGCTGCTGCGTTTCTCCGCGTCGTGCGCGACGGTCTGGGCCGAGGTCCGCACCCGGACCGGCGGTGCGCGGGAGATCTCGGTCCGGGCGGGGCGGGACGAACTGTCCGCCGCCTACCAGGGCGACCCGGCGGACGGCTACAGCAGTCCGATGCTGGCCGCGGCGAGCCCGCGCGGTGCGGAGGCCTGTGCCGAAGTGGCCGGGCGGTCCGCGTGCACCGCTCCCTTCGGCGCCGCACGGCACTGACTCCCGCCGGGAACGAGGGAGCCGCGGGAAACACGGCACCGGACGTCCGGGAACACGTGACACGTCCGCGATGCTGTCCCCACTGGAGGTGACCGGCAATGGCCGATGAACAGGCAGCAGCCCCGTACCGGATCGAGCACGACTCGATGGGTGAGGTCAGGGTGCCCGCGGACGCGAAGTGGCGGGCCCAGACCCAGCGGGCCGTGGAGAACTTCCCCATCTCGGGGCAGCGGCTCGAACGCGCGCACATCGAGGCGCTCGCACGGATCAAGGGGGCGGCGGCCAAGGTCAACGCCCGGCTCGGGGTGCTCGACAAGGACGTGGCCGAGGCGGTCCAGGAGGCCGCGGCCGAGGTGGCCGAGGGGCGCTGGGACGCGCACTTCCCGGTGGACGTCTTCCAGACGGGCTCCGGCACGTCCTCGAACATGAACACCAACGAGGTCATCGCCACGCTCGCCACCGAGCGGCTCGGCCGCGACGTCCACCCCAACGACCACGTGAACGCCTCGCAGTCGTCGAACGACGTCTTCCCGTCCTCGATCCACATCGCCGCCACCGCCGCGGTGACCCGGGACCTCGTCCCCGCGCTCGGCCACCTCGCCGCCGCCCTGGAGCGCAAGGCGGCTGAGTTCGCCGACGTCGTGAAGTCGGGGCGCACCCATCTCATGGACGCCACCCCCGTCACACTCGGACAGGAGTTCGGTGGCTACGCGGCCCAGGTGCGCTACGGGATCGAACGGCTGAACGCCTCGCTGCCCCGGCTGGCCGAACTGCCGCTGGGCGGGACGGCCGTGGGCACCGGGATCAACACGCCTCCCGGGTTCTCCGCCGCCGTGATCGCGGAGGTGGCACGGGACACCGGCCTGCCGCTCACCGAGGCCCGCGACCACTTCGAGGCCCAGGGCGCGCGGGACGGGATCGTCGAGACGAGCGGACAGCTGCGGACCATCGCGGTCGGGCTGACGAAGATCTCCAACGACCTGCGCTGGATGGCGTCCGGACCACGGACCGGCCTGGCCGAGATCAGCCTCCCCGACCTGCAGCCCGGTTCCTCGATCATGCCGGGCAAGGTCAATCCCGTCATTCCCGAGGCCGTGCTGATGGTCGCGGCCCAGGTGATGGGCAACGACGCGACGGTCGCGGTCGCCGGGGCCGCCGGCAACTTCGAGCTCAACGTGATGCTCCCGGTCATCGCGAAGAACGTCCTGGAGTCCGTCCGGCTGCTCACGAGTGTCTCCCGGCTGCTCGCCGACCGCACCGTCGACGGGATCGTCGCGCACCGCGAACGGGCCCGCGAGTACGCCGAGTCGTCGCCGTCCGTCGTGACACCGCTCAACAAGTACATCGGGTACGAGGAGGCCGCCAAGGTGGCCAAGAAGGCACTGGCGGAGCGCAGGACCATCCGCCAGGTCGTCCTCGACTCCGGGTACGTGGAGCGGGGCGACCTCACCCTGGAACAGCTGGACGAGGCCCTGGATGTCCTGCGGATGACGCATCCGTAACGCCGCCTCCGCACCGGCGAACGCCGGATGACACCTCCGTTACGTCCTGCGCGCCAAGGCGCGAACCGTGACGCGCACCGCAGCGTCGTATGCCTGGGGCACCTAATATCTGTTCATGGCAGAGGGCGGAGCGGTGAGACGAGTGACAACGGGTGGGTCGACGGCGTACTGGGCCCCCGGCAGTCACATCCTGTGGCGGTACCGGGAGAACGCCGGCGAGCGCGTCCACATCTGCCGCCCCGTGACCGTCGTACGGGACGACGCGGAACTGCTCGCGGTGTGGATGGCGCCCGGCACGGAGTGCGTCAAGCCCGTGCTCGCCGACGGCACCCCGGTGCACGGAGAACCGCTGGAGTCGCGCTACACCAAGGCTCGTTCGGTGCGCCGGGACCGCTGGTTCGGCACCGGGGTGCTGAAGCTGGCGCGGCCCGGCGAGCCCTGGTCGGTGTGGCTGTTCTGGGAACCGGGGTGGCGTTTCAAGAACTGGTACGTGAACCTGGAGGCCCCGCTGGCCCGTTGGGAGGGCGGCGTCGACTCCGAGGACCACTTCCTGGACATCTCCGTACACCCGGACCACAGTTGGTGCTGGCTCGACGAGGACGAGTTCGCACAGGCGCAGCGGGCCGGGCTGATGGACACCCGGCTGGCCACACAGGTGATGGAGGCGGGACTGCGCGCGGTGGAGGTGATCCGTGCCTGGGGCGCGCCGTTCGCGGACGGCTGGCAGCACTGGCGCCCGGATCCGTCGTGGCCGGTTCCCGCCCTGCCCGATGACTGGGACCGTACGCCCGCGCACGTGTCCTCATGAGACCCTTGATGCGCCCCCGTGGTACAACCGTAGGATCGTCCTCCGCAAGGGCGCACAGCAGCAACTACCGCGGCATGCGCTGGGCTTGACCATACGTCACCGAGGGGCGGCAGGACGTGAGCGAGGGGTACGAAGGCCACGGCGGTACGGTCGACGGACGGCCCGAGGGGTCGCACGGACCCACTGGGGCGACGGCGTTCCCGTCGGCACATGCCGGGCCCGGCTCGCACGACGCGCAGATTCCGTTCCTGGGACACACATTCCGGGTATCGGGGCTGCGGGACGAACTGCACGCACGGCGCGCAGCCCCGGACGGATGGATTCGACACGCGTGACGGAGCACCCCACCTCGCACGAGCGCCGCCAGAGCGGCGCCAGCCTCCACCCCGCGGACCCCGCGGGCGCTCGCACACCCGGAGGCGCTGCGCGCTCCGGGCGCCTTACCCGCGCAGCCCGCCCGCACGGGTGACGCCTCGGCCGGCTCGGCCGCGCCGTACGGCCAGCACGGGACGCCGGACCACCAGGCCTCCGCGAGCACCGACGCACCGTCGCCCTCCGGCACCGGCGCGCCGACACCGCCCGCCTCCCCGGGCCCCGAGCACTCCCAGCCGTCGGCCGCGGAGCCCGATCCGCACCGCCCGCGCCCCGCACCCGAGGGCATTCCGGCCCAGCCGGTCGACAAGGACCGGGCGCCCGGAAGCGGCGGCAAGGACCGGCGTACCGGGCAGGGGCTGCCGCACGCGGGCCCGATGCCGATGCGGCGCGACGGGGACCGGCTGCGTTTCGTGGGCGCGGCGACCCGGCGCATCGCGCGCGGCATCGACCTCGACGAGATCGTGATGGGTCTGTGCCGCGCCACCGTGCCGACCTTCTCGGACGCGATCCTCGTCTATCTGCGCGATCCGCTGCCGGTCGGTGACGAGCGGCCCACCGGGCCCCTCGTGCTGCGGCTGCGGCGCACCGACCGGATCCCGGAGGAGCGCGACACCGAGAACGGTTTCCTGCCCGCGCTGCGGCCCGAGCCCAGCGACCTGTCGGCGATGACGGCCGAGCTGTGCGAGGTGCGTCCCGGTGGTGCCCTCGCGGAGGTGCTGCGCGGCGTACGGCCCGTCTTCGCGGACGCGCCCGCCGCCCGGGCCGCGCTGCCCGAGCTGCTGGGCGACGAGCTGGCGGTGCCCAGCGGCCAGCGCGCGATCCTGGCTCCGCTGCGGGGGCGGCGCCGGGTGATCGGGGCCGCGCTCTTCGTGCGCCGTCCCGAGCGGATGGCCTTCGAGCCCGACGACCTGCTCGTCGCGGCCCAGCTCGCCACGCACAGCGCGCTCGGCATCGACAAGGCGGTGCTGTACGGCCGTGAGGCCTACATCGCCGACGAGCTGCAGCGCACCATGCTGCCCGAGACCCTGCCGCGGCCCACGGGCGTACGGCTCGCGTCCCGCTATCTGCCGGCCGCGGAGACCGCGCGTGTCGGCGGCGACTGGTACGACGCGATCCCGCTGCCGGGCAGCCGTGTCGCCCTGGTCGTCGGGGACGTCATGGGCCACTCGATGACCTCGGCCGCGATCATGGGCCAGCTGCGGACGACCGCGCAGACCCTCGCCGGGCTCGACCTGCCGCCGCAGGAGGTGCTGCACCACCTGGACGAACAGGCGCAGCGGCTGGGCACCGACCGCATGGCGACCTGTCTGTACGCCGTCTACGACCCGGTCGCGCACCGGATCACGATCGCCAACGCGGGCCATCCGCCACCGGTCCTGCTGCACCTGGGCGGCCGGGCCGAGGTACTGCGGGTGCCGCCGGGTGCCCCCATCGGGGTAGGAGGGGTGGACTTCGAGGCGGTCGAGCTGGACGCGCCCGCCGGGGCCACTCTGCTGCTCTACACGGACGGCCTGGTCGAGTCCCGGCTCAGGGACGTCTGGACCGGTATAGAACAGTTGCGCGAGAAGCTCGCCGCCACCGCGCAGCTGACCGGACCCGACCATCCGCCGCCCCTCGAAGCCCTGTGCGACGAGGTGCTCGACATGCTCGGTCCTGGTGACCGGGACGACGACATCGCGCTGCTCGCCGCCCGCTTCGACGGGATCGCGCCGAGCGACGTGGCGTACTGGTACCTGGAGCCGGAGGACGCGGCCCCGGGGCGGGCCCGGCGCCTCGCCCGCCGGGCGCTGTCCCGCTGGGGCATGGAGGACATGAGCGACTCCGTCGAGCTGCTGGTCAGCGAGGTCGTGACCAACGCCGTGCGCTACGCCTCGCGCCCCGTGACGCTGCGGCTGCTGCGGACGGACGTGCTGCGCTGTGAGGTCGGCGACGACGTGCCCCAGCTGCCGCGGCTGCGGCAGGCGCGCGCCACGGACGAGGGCGGTCGCGGCCTCTATCTGGTCAACAAACTGGCCAGGCGGTGGGGTGCGACCCGGCTGAGCACCGGAAAGGTGGTCTGGTTCGAGTTGAACCGGGGCTGACCGGGTACCCGCCCGGCCTCACCCCGGGGCGGCCCGTCGCCATACGGGTTCCGGAACCGGACCAGAGCTGGACCGTGTCCAGATGTTGCCGACATCCCGTCGGCGGAGTTGACTGCTGGGGTGGACGAAGCGACCTAAACACCCTCTTCTTCGACGGGAGGACGCTCGTGACGCAGGCACCCCAGAAGGTTCCGTACACCACGGACAACGTCGGAATTCCGGTGGAGAGCGACGAACACTCGCTGACCGTCGGTCCCGACGGCCCGATTCTGCTCCAGGACCACTACCTCATCGAGAAGATGGCCCAGTTCAACCGGGAGCGGGTCCCCGAGCGTGTGGTGCACGCCAAGGGCAGTGGCGCCTACGGATTCTTCGAAGTCACCAATGACGTCAGCCAGTTCACCAAGGCTGACCTGTTCCAGCCGGGCAAACGTACCGAGATGCTGGCCCGGTTCTCCACTGTCGCCGGCGAACAGGGTTCGCCCGACACCTGGCGCGACCCCCGCGGTTTCGCGCTGAAGTTCTACACCGAGCACGGCAACTACGACATGGTGGGCAACAACACGCCGGTCTTCTTCGTCCGTGACACGATCAAGTTCCAGGATTTCATCCGCTCGCAGAAGCGCAGCCCCGTGACCGGACTGCGCGACAACGACATGCAGTGGGACTTCTGGACCCTCTCCCCCGAGTCCGCGCACCAGGTGACGTGGCTGATGGGCGACCGGGGCGTCCCGAAGACCTACCGCCACATGAACGGGTACAGCTCGCACACCTACATGTGGATCAACGGTGCCGGTGAGCGGTTCTGGGTCAAGTACCACTTCAAGACCGACCAGGGCATCGAGTTCCTCACCCAGTCGGAGGCCGACGAGCTGGCCGGTACGGACGCGGACAAGCACCGCCGGGACCTTTTCGAGTCGATCCAGTCCGGGAACGCGCCGACCTGGAGCCTGAAGGTCCAGATCATGCCGTTCGAGGACGCGGCGGACTACCGCTTCAACCCCTTCGACCTGACCAAGGTCTGGCCGCACGCGGACTACCCGCTGATCGACGTCGGCCGCATGACGCTGGACAGGAATCCGGAGGACTACTTCATCCACATCGAGCAGGCGGCCTTCGAGCCGTCCAACCTGGTGCCGGGCATCGGTCCCTCGCCGGACAAGATGCTGCTGGGCCGGCTGTTCTCGTACCCGGACACCCACCGGTACCGGATCGGCCCGAACTACACGCAGCTGCCGCCGAACCGGCCGCACTCCCCGGTGAACTCGTACGCCAAGGACGGGCCGATGCGCTACGAGCCGTCGAACGCGGCCCGGCCGTACGCCCCCAACTCCTACGGCGGGCCCGCGGCCGACTTCTCCCGCTTCGGTGACCCGGCGAGCTGGCAGACCGCCGGTGAGCTGGTGCGCGAGGCGTACAAGCTGCACCGCGAGGACGACGACTGGGGTCAGGCGGGCACGATGGTCCGCCAGGTCCTCGACGCCGCGGCCCGCGACCGTCTCGTGTCGAACGTCAGCGGCCACCTGAAGGCCGGCGTGTCCCGCCCGGTCCTGGACCGCGCGGTGCAGTACTGGCGCAACGTCGACAAGGAGATCGGCGACCGGATCGCCAAGGAGGTCAACGGCGGCTGAGCGAGCCGCCTCCGGCGACGGGACGGCGGATCGCGGTCCCGTACGAGAGGGAGGGCGCCCGGTGGGTCACCGGGCGCCCTTCTCGTGAGCCGTGAGCCTGTCCGCCGTTATTGCTGCTGCTGGTTGTTCGGGTCGAACGGGCCCGTCGGGTTCTCGTCGGTCGGGGTTCCGCTCGGACTGACCGGGGCCGTCGTCGTCGGGGGGACCGGGGGCTCGGACGTCTTGGTCGGCGGGCTGCTGGTCGTCGGCGGCCGGGTCGTCGGCTTCTCGGTGGTCGGAGTCTCCGACGGCGTCTCGCTGGGCGTCTGGCTCGGCGTGTCGCTCGGGGTCGGCTCCATCGCCGCGCCCTGGGTGGTGTTCAGGTCGAAGGCGGTGACCCTGCCCATCGCGTTGAAGGTGTACGCGGCCCAGATCTGGGCGGGGAAGCCACCGCCGTTGACACGACCGCCGCCCGCGGCGCCCCTCAGCGACACCTGGGTGCCCTGCTTGACCGCCTTGCCGTTCGCGTCCTTGCGGTCCTTGGGCACCTCTCCGAAGAGGCCGACCGAGGTGACCAGGTTGGGCGTGTAGCCGGTGAACCAGGCCGACTTGTTGTTGTCGGACGTACCCGTCTTGCCCGCGACCTGCTGACCGTCGCGGTCGGACGCCTGCGCCACCGACACCTGGGCCGTACCGTCGTTGACGACGCCGGTGAGCACCGAGGTGACCGTGTCGGCCGCCTCGGAGCTGATGACCTGGTCGCCGACAGGGTTCGGGAACGTGACCGTACGGTCCTTGTGCTCGGCGGAGGCCACGACGGCCGGGGTGACCTTGCGTCCGTGGTTGTCGAGGGTCGCGTAGGCCCCCGCCATCTCCAGCGGACTCGCGCCCATGGAGCCGAGCGTCTGCGCGGGCACCGGCTGCAGCTTCTCCGTGTGCATCCCGAGATCGCCCGCGACCTTGAGGACCTTGTCCATGCCGACGTCGACGCCCATCTGCGCGAAGACGGAGTTGATGGACTTGTTCATCGCGGTCTGGACGGTGACGGGCCCGTAGCTCTGGTCGTCCTCGTTGGGCGGCGCGAACCCGATGGTGCTGCCCTTGACGGCACGACCGCTCGTGCCGTCGTACATCGTGTTCGCCGTGATGTCCTGGCCGTCCTGCGTCTTGGCCTGCTGCTCCAGGGCCGCGGCGAAGATGAGCGGCTTGAAGGTGGACGCGGGCTGGTAGTCCTGGCGGGTCGCGTTGTTGACGTAGTGCTTGAAGTAGTCCTCGCCGCCGTACATCGCGACGACCTTGCCCGTCTTGGGGTCGACGGACGCGGCGCCGGCCTCGACGTCACCGTCGACCCGCCGCTTCTTCCCGTCCAGTTTGCGGCTCAGCTTCGTCTTGACGGCGACTTCCAGCTGCGTCTGCTTCTTCTTGTCGATGTTGAGCGTGATCGTCCAGCCACCCGCGTCGACGATCGCCTTGGCGTCCTCGTAGTTCGCGGCGGAACCCTGCGCGACGAGCCGGTTGGCCAGCGCGCTGTTCGCCGCGTCCACGAGGTAGCCGGTCTGGCCCTGCATGCCGGGGACGCCCTTGGGGTCCTGCGGCACGGGGAACTTCATGGCCTGACGCTTGGCCGCGTCCAGCCACCCCTCCTCGACCATGTTGTCGAGGGTGTAGTTCCAGCGGGCCGTGACCAGCCGCTTGCCCGTGTCGGTAGCGACACCCCAGTCGTACTGGCTCGGGGCCTGGAGCAGCGAGGCGAGGTAGGCGCCCTGCTCGACCGTGAGGTCGCTCGCGTCCTTGCCGTAGTACGCCTGCGCCGCGGCCTGGATGCCGTACGAGTTACGGCCGTAGTAACTGGTGTTGATGTAACCCGCGAGGACGTCGTCCTTGGTCTGCTGACGGTCCACCTTCAGCGCGATGACCAGTTCCTTCAGCTTGCGCGTGACGGTCTGGTCCTGGGTCAGGTAGTAGTTCTTGACGTACTGCTGGGTGATCGTCGAGCCACCCTGCTTGCCCTTGCCCGACAGGGTGTTCAGCAGACCGCGGGCCGTGCCCCGCAGGTCGACGCCGGAGTCCTTGTAGAAGGACTTGTTCTCGGCGGCGACGAAGGTCAGCTGGACGGGCTTGGGCACCTTGTCCAGGCCCACGATCTCGCGGTTGACCTTGCCGGTACGGGCCAGGGTCGAACCGTCGGTGTACTTGTAGATGTTGCTCTGCTGCTGCGCGGCCGCGTTGCCCTGGGGTATGGACACGACCATGTAGAGCACGAGGAAGGCGCCCATGCCGAGCAGGCAGAAGCCCAGGAACGTGCCGAGGATCGTCTTCCAGTTCAGGATCCTGCGTATGCCGCTGCGGCGGGGCTTGGTCCCGGAGGAGCCCCCGGCCGCGGCGCGACGGCCACCGCGCTGCCGCGCTCGTCTCTCGTCCGCTCGTCCCATGGCTCCGTCCGCTCCGCTTCGGTCTCGGGTCGCGCTCTCTTGTACGCGTGTCCTGCCGGGTTCACTCACACGTCCGGTGCCGCGTTCGTTCTGGTGCCGCACACAGGTTCGTCGCTGAGGTCAGCTCAGCAAACTAACACCACGTGCTGGGACAAAGTCCCGCCGATCGGCACTTCCACGGACGTGACAATCAGCACGCAATGCGCATCAGCCCCACCAGAACCGACGTACGAAAGGAGTGGAAGGTTGCCGTGCGGGGTAAAGTGATATCACTTAGCTAGGCAAGCGCTATGCCATACGAGACGGGGGCCCACCATGTCCGCGCACGACTCCACGAACGATTCCGGCCACGGGTCCGTGCCCGTCGCCGACGTACCGGCGATACCCGCCCCACGGGTGCGGGAGTTCGCCGCGCACAGCATCGGCGGCGGGCTCGCCCTGCTGCTCGGACTGGTCGGACTGCTGCTCGGGGCCGCGCTGATCGTGGGCGCCACGACGGTCACCGCGGCCGGGGGCAAGGCCGCGCTGATCGTCGCGGGCATCCTGGTCGGCCTCGCCGCGTTCATCGCGATGTGCGGGCTGAACACGGTGGCACCGGGCGAGGCCCGGGTCGTCCAGCTCTTCGGGCGGTACCGGGGGACGATCCGTCAGGACGGCCTGCGCTGGGTGAACCCCTTCACCTCCCGCGTGAAGATCTCGACCCGGGTGCGCAACCACGAGACCGCGGTCCTCAAGGTCAATGACGCCTACGGCAACCCGATCGAGCTCGCCGCCGTCGTGGTCTGGCGGGTCGAGGACACCGCGCGGGCCAGCTTCGAGGTCGACGACTTCCTGGAGTTCGTCGCCACCCAGACCGAGGCGGCCGTCCGGCACATCGCGATCGAGTACCCCTACGACGCCCACGACGAGGAGGGGCTCTCGCTGCGCGGCAACGCCGAGGAGATCACCGAGAAGCTCGCCGTCGAACTGCGCGCGCGGGTGGACGCCGCCGGCGTCTCCATCATCGAGTCGCGCTTCACGCATCTCGCGTACGCTCCCGAGATCGCCTCCGCGATGCTCCAGCGCCAGCAGGCGGGGGCGGTCGTGGCGGCGCGGCGGCAGATCGTCGAAGGGGCGGTCGGGATGGTCGAGGCGGCGATCGCCCGGATCACCGAGCGGGACATCGTCGAGCTGGACTCGGAGCGGAAGGCGGCGATGGTGTCGAACCTGATGGTGGTGCTGTGCGGTGACCGGGCTCCGCAGCCGGTCCTGAACGCGGGGTCCCTGTACCAGTGACGGAGCCATCCGGTGGGGCCGGGCCCCGGCGGCGGCCGCAGCAGCAGCGCAAGCAGGTGCTGCTGCGGCTGGATCCGCTCGTGTACGAAGCGCTGGCCCGCTGGGCGGGTGACGAACTGCGTTCCGCCAACGCGCAGATCGAGTTTCTGCTGCGCAGGGCGCTGTCCGAGGCGGGGCGCCTGCCTGGTGGGGCGGGGCCGATCCCGCGCCGGGGGCGGCCGCCATCCCCCGACCAGCCGGACCCGTAGCCGCTCCCCGCCTTCCCTCGCCCCCGGAGCCCCCGGAGCCCCCGGAGCCCCCAGGGGCGAGGGAACCCGGTGACAGAACCGTGACAATGGCCCCTGACCTGGACACCATCGCTCCCTGCCATGACCTATGCGCAGCATGTATACGCACGGTGTATACCCCGTGTGTAGAGTGCTCCGCATGTCCATCGGTCACACCCTCCTGGGACTCCTGGAGTCCGGACCCCGCCACGGTTACGACCTCAAGCGGGCCTTCGACGAGAAGTTCGGTCACGACCGGCCGCTGCACTACGGCCAGGTCTACTCGACGATGTCGCGACTGCTGAAGAACGGCCTCGTGGAGGTCGACGGGATAGAGGCGGGCGGCGGCCCCGAACGCAAGCGGTACGCGATCACCGACGCCGGTGTCACCGACGTACAGCAGTGGCTCGCGACGCCCGAGAAGCCCGAGCCGTACCTCCAGTCGACCCTCTACACCAAGATCGTCCTCGCCCTCCTCACCCACCGCGACGCGGCCGACATCCTCGACACCCAGCGCTCGGAACACCTGCGCATGATGCGCATCCTCACCGACCGCAAGCGCCGGGGCGACCTCGCCGACCAGCTGATCTGCGACCACGCACTCTTCCACCTCGAGGCCGACCTGCGGTGGCTGGAACTCACCGCCGCCCGCCTCGACAAACTCCGCGAGGCGGTGACGACCCGATGACCCCTCCCCCCGGCTCCCTGCTGACCGCGTCGGAACTCCGTAAGAGCTACGGCCCCACCACCGCCCTGGACGGCGCCGAGTTCTCCATCCACCCCGGCGAGGTCGTCGCCGTGATGGGTCCCTCCGGCTCCGGCAAGTCCACCCTGCTGCACTGCCTCGCCGGCATCGTGCCGCCCGACTCCGGCTCGATCATGTACGCCGGACGCGAGATGGCCACCATGAACGACTCACAGCGCAGCGCCCTGCGCCGCAGCGAGTTCGGCTTCGTCTTCCAGTTCGGCCAGCTCGTACCCGAACTGACCTGCGTCGAGAACGTCGCCCTGCCGCTGCGCCTGAACGGCACCGGCCGCAAGGAGGCCGAACGCACCGCCCTGACCTGGATGGAACGCCTGGAGGTCGACGACCTCAAGTCCAAGCGGCCCGGCGAGGTCTCCGGCGGCCAGGGCCAGCGCGTGGCCGTGGCCCGCTCCCTGGTCACCAGCCCGCGCGTGCTGTTCGCGGACGAACCGACCGGCGCGCTCGACTCGCTCAACGGCGAGCGCGTGATGGAGCTGCTCACCGAGGCCGCCCGCTCCACCAACGCCGCCGTCGTCCTGGTCACGCACGAAGCGCGGGTGGCCGCCTACTCGGACCGCGAGATCGTCGTACGCGACGGCAAGTCCCGTGACATGGAGCGCGTCATATGAACGTGCGCCAATGGTCCAGGGACCTCGCCATGGGGGCCAGGTTCGCCTTCACCGGCGGGCGTGAGGGCTGGATGCGCGCGGTCCTCACAGCCGTCGGGGTCGGGCTCGGCGTGGCACTGCTGTTGCTCACCACGGCGATACCGAGTGCGCTCCAGGCACGCAGCGACCGCGAGAAGGCCCGTACGGACATCACGTTCAGCGATGTGGGCATCCCCAGGGCGTCCGACCGGACCCTGCTCGTCGCGGCCGTCGACGACACCTATCGCGACAAGGACATCCGCGGCCGCGAGGTGCAGCCCGAGGGGTCCCGGGCGCCGCTGCCGCCGGGGGTGAAGAAGAACCCGGCACCGGGGGAGATGGTGGTGTCCCCCGCACTGGCGGACCTGCTGAAGTCCGGTGACGGGAAACTGCTGCGCGAGCGGCTGCCGTACCGCACCATCGGAACCATCGGGGAGTCCGGTCTCGTCGGCGCGAACGAACTCGCCTTCTACGCGGGCGCCGACGGCCTCGCCCCGAGGATCGACGGCTCCCGGGTGACCCGTATCGACCACTTCGGGCAGCCCCTCGGACCGCCCGACCGCCTCGACCCGATACTCGTCCTGCTGATCATCGTCGTCTTCGTGGTGCTGCTGCTCCCGGTCGGTGTCTTCATCGCCGCCGCCGTACGCTTCGGCGGCGAGCGGCGCGACCGGCGGCTCGCGGCACTGCGCCTGGTCGGCTCCGACAGCCGGATGACGCGGCGGATCGCCGCGGGCGAGGCCCTCGCGGGCGCCGTCCTCGGGCTCGTCTTCGGCACGGTCTTCTTCCTGCTGGCCCGCCAACTGGCGGGATCCGTGCAGATCTTCGGCAAGAGCGTCTTCCCGAGCTATCTGAACCCCACGCCCGCACTGGCCGCCCTGGTCGCCGTCGCGGTGCCCGCGGCCGCGGTCCTCGTCACCCTGCTCGCGCTGCGTGGGGTCGTCATCGAGCCGCTCGGCGTGGTGCGTGCGGCCAAACCCGCACGGCGCCGGCTGTGGTGGCGGCTGCTGTTGCCGATCGCCGGACTCGCGATGCTCTACCCGATGATCGGCAAGGGCAACAGCAACGGGAACTTCAACCAGTACCTGGTGATCGGCGGCGTCCTGCTGCTCCTGATCGGGGTCACGGCGTTGCTGCCCTGGATCGTCGAAACGGTGGTCGCCCGGCTCGGATCCGGCTCGGTGTCCTGGCAACTCGCGATCCGCAGGCTCCAGTTGAGTACCGGTACGGCGGCCCGCATGGTCAACGGCATCGCGGTCGCGGTGGCCGGCGCCATCGCCCTGCAAATGCTGTTCGCCGGGGTCGAGGGCGACTACACCAAGAATTCGACGAACGACGTCCAGCGGGCTCAGATGCAGGTCCGTCTGCCGTACGACGTCCCGCTCGACCGGGCCCGCGAGCAGTACGCCCGGACCGCAGGCGTACGGCAGGTCGCCGCGATCGGATCCGGTTCGCTGGGTGACAAGAAGCGGGATCCGGGCACGACCACGTCCATGACCGTCGGCAACTGCGCCTCGCTGCGCGAGGTGGCCACGCTGCCGACGTGCCGCGACGGCGACGTCTTCCTGATCAAGGGCGCCGACGCCGACCCGGACGCGCTGAAGCTCGGCGAACCCGGCCGGACCCTCTACCTCGACCCCTCCTACGACCAGGGCTTCGTGGGCAGGCAGGTCGCCTGGACCGTGCCACAGGGCGTCAAGGTGGCCGGGGTCCGCGCGGACGCGACGAACGGTCTGACCGGCGGCATCCTGTTCACTCCGAGCGCCCTGCCCGCGCGGGGCACGGAGGCGGTCGAGGGCAACGTCTACCTGCAGATCGACCAGTCGGCGCCGGACGTCTACGACCTCGTCCGCAACACCACGGCGAAGCTCAGCCCGCTGGCCCACGCCTGGACATGGGCGTCGACCGAGCAGGACAACCGCTACACGTCCATCCGCACCGGCCTGTCCGTCGGCGCCACCTGCGTCCTGTTCCTGATCGGCGCGAGCCTGCTGATCTCCCAGCTGGAACAGCTGCGCGAGCGCAAGAAACTGCTCTCCGTCCTGGTCGCCTTCGGCACCCGGCGCCGCACACTGAGCCTGTCGGTGCTGTGGCAGACCGCGATCCCGATCGCGCTGGGTCTCGTGCTCGCGTCGGTGGTCGGCCTGACCCTGGGCGTGGTCCTGCAGAAGATGACGAGCGTCTCGGTGCGCGTGGACTGGTCGAGCCTGCTGTCGATGACCGGCATCGGTGCGGGGGTCGTCCTGCTGGTGACCGCGCTCAGCCTGCCACCGCTGCTGCGTCTCATGAGACCGGACGGCCTCCGAACGGAATAGCCGTACGGAACGGTCCCCGCCCTGTCCGGGCGGGGACCGTCACGGCGGTTCAGGCGTCCTGGCCCAACACCCTTACCGGCAGCGGTCGCAGCGCCTCGCGCAGGGCCGCCGCCAGTTCCTCGTACTCCGCCCCCCGCGCCGCCCCCGCGCGCATCACCAGCGCGATCCGCCGGGTCGGCGCCGGGTCCGCGAAGTACCCGGTGAGGAGCTGGTCGCTGCGGGTGGTCTCGACCCTGACGGCGGTTCGCGGCAGCAGGGTCACCCCGAGCCCGCCGGCGACGAGCTGGACCAGGGTGGACAGCCCCGCGGCGGTGGTGGTGACGGGGGCGTCCGCGCGCCCCGCCTCCCGGCAGATGTCGAGGGCCTGGTCCCGCAGGCAGTGCCCCTCGTCGAGCAGCAGCAGGTTGAGCTCGCGCAGGGCGTCGCGCGCGATCCCCTGCCGTCCGCCGAGCGCGTGGTCCAGCGGCGTTACGAGCACGAAGTCCTCGTCGAAGAGCGGGAGTTCGACGACTCCGGGCATGCCGAGCGGCACGGCCAGGAGCAGCAGATCGAGCCGCCCGACCGCCAGTCCGTCCAGCAGGCTGGCCGTCTGTTCCTCGTGGACCTGGAGGTCGAGGTCCGGGTAGCGGTCGTGGACCAGTCCGAGGACCGTGGGCAGGAGGTAGGGCGCGACGGTCGGGATGACGCCCAGTCGCAGGGCCCCCGTGAAGGGCGCCCGGACGGCCTCGGCCTCTTCCATGAGCGCGCCGACCTCGTCCAGAACGGCCTTGGCGCGTACGGCGAGACGCTCGCCCGCGGGAGAGAGCAGCACCTTGCGGGTCGTACGCTCCAGCAGGGTCACCCCGAGCGTCTCCTCCAGGGCGGAGACCGAGCCCGACAGCGCGGGCTGGCTCATGCCGATCGCGGCGGCGGCGTCCCGGAAGTGCAGGTGTTCGGCCACGGCGGCGAAGGCGCGCAGTTGGGCGAGGGTGGGCTGACGGCGCCCGTTCCCCTTGGGAACTCCGGCGCCTTTGGCGCTCGCTCTGCCGCCGACAGGGCTCACCATGGCGGCCGCCTCTCACTCATCGTCACTGATAGTTGCATCCGATCAACGTGACCGAGTGTACCAATTTCACTAATCAATGCAGCTTGTGCCACGATCGGCATCGTCCGACCCAAGGGAAAAGTCCTCAAAAGGGGCGTTCCCTCGCTGCAAGGAGAGCGCGTGCTCACTGTTGGTGACAAGTTCCCCCAGTTCGATCTGACCGCCTGCGTCTCGCTGGAGAAGGGTGAGGAGTTCCGGCAGATCGACCACAAGACCTACGAGGGTCAGTGGAAGGTCATCTTCGCGTGGCCCAAGGACTTCACCTTCGTGTGCCCGACCGAGATCGCCGCCTTCGGCAAGCTGAACGACGAGTTCGCCGACCGTGACGCCCAGGTGCTCGGCTTCTCCGGCGACTCCGAGTTCGTGCACCACGCCTGGCGCAAGGACCACGACGACCTGCGGGACCTGCCCTTCCCGATGCTGGCCGACTCGAAGCACGAGCTCATGCGGGACCTCGGCATCGAGGGTGAGGACGGCTTCGCCAAGCGTGCCGTGTTCATCGTCGACCAGAACAACGAGATCCAGTTCTCCATGGTGACCGCCGGCTCCGTCGGCCGTAACCCCAAGGAGGTCCTGCGGGTCCTGGACGCCCTCCAGACGGACGAGCTGTGCCCGTGCAACTGGACCAAGGGCGAGAACACCCTCGACCCGGTGGCGCTCCTGGCGGGTGAGTGACCCTCCATGTCCCTCGATGAGCTGAAGTCCGCCGTACCGGACTACGCGAAGGACCTGCGCCTCAACCTGGGTTCGGTCATCGGCAACTCCGAGCTTCCGCAGCAGCAGCTGTGGGGGACGGTGCTGGCGTGCGCGATCGCGTCCCGTTCACCGCGGGTGCTGCGTGAGCTGGAGCCGGAGGCGAAGGCGAACCTGTCGCCGGAGGCGTACACGGCCGCCAAGTCCGCCGCCGCGGTCATGGCGATGAACAACGTCTTCTACCGCACGCGGCATCTGCTGTCGGACCCCGAGTACGGGACCCTGCGGGCCGGGCTGCGGATGAACGTCATCGGCAATCCCGGTGTCGAGAAGGTCGACTTCGAACTGTGGTCGCTGGCCGTCTCCGCGGTCAACGGGTGCGGGCAGTGTCTCGACTCGCACGAGCAGGTGCTCCGCAAGGCGGGCGTCGGCCGGGAGACGATTCAGGAGGCGTTCAAGATCGCTGCGGTGATTCAGGCGGTCGGGACGACGCTGGACGCCGAGGCGGTTCTCGCGCAGTAGTCCCACCAGGAGGCCCCGTTCACCACGTCGGTGAGCGGGGCCTTCGGCATGCGTCCCCGTACCTGGGGGCTCCGCCCCCAGACCCCCGTCGGTCTTAAGGGCCTTGTCCTCAAACGCCGGACGGGCTGGGTATGTCAGCCCGTCCGGCGATTGAGGACGAGCCCTTCGGGCGAAGCGGGGGTCCAGGGGCGCAGCGCCCCTGGCGGGGTCCGGGGCGGAGCCCCAGGGACGGGTCGGGTAGGGGCGGAAGAAGCGGGGTCAGCGAGGTGGGCGGGACGATGGGAGTTCCGATGCCGTGGCCCCGCGCGGCTCCGGCGCATGCCTCTGCCCCGGCTCCCGCGCATACGACCGCAGATACCCGACCACCGTGTTGGTGACCGCCACCAGCGGCACGGCCACCACGGCCCCCCGATCCCCGCGACCAGCCCACCCGCGGCGACGGACAGCACCACCGCCAGCGGATGCACCCGCACCGCCCGCCCGAGAATGAACGGCTGCAGGATGTGGCCCTCGATCTGCTGCACGGCGAGCACCACGAGCAGCGTCATCAGCGCGGTGAACACCCCCTGCGTCACGACCGCGACCACGACCGCCAGCGCCCCGGACACCACCGCGCCGACCAGCGGGATGAACGCGAAGAGGAAGATGAAGACGGCCAGCGGAACGGCCATCGGCACATCGAGGAAGTAGATGCCGAGGCCGATGAAGATGGCGTCGATCAGAGCCACTATCACCGTGCCGCGCACATAGGCCGTCAGCGTCCGCCACGCACGCGGCCCCGCTCCCGCCACCCCGGGCCGCGCCGCCGCCGGCACCAGCTTCAGCGTCCACTCCCAGATCCGCTTGCCGTCGTACAGCAGGAACAGCGTCGAGAACATCGTGAGGAGGATGCCGGTCAGCGCCTCCACGATGACCGTGACCCCTTCGAGCCCCGCCGACGTGATCTGGTCGGTGTTCGCGCCGATCGCGTCCCGCAGGTTCTTGGCGATCTCGTTGATCTGTTTGTCCGTCACATGGAACGGGCTGTTGAGGAGCCACTTGCGCAACTCGTCGATGCCGTCCTGGATCTGGTCCGAGAGGTTGTCGATGTTCTCCTGGACCTGCCAGACCACGAACCAGCCGACCAGCCCCATGATGACGAAGCCGAGGATCGCGGTCAGCGCGGTGGCGAGCCCCCTCGGGAACCCGACCCGCTTCAGGCGCGCCACCGTCGGCTGGAGCAGCGCGGTGATGAGCAGCGCGGCGACGAAGGCGAGGACGACCAGTTGTACGGCGCTGATGACGCGCATCAGCACCCACAGGGTGCCCGCGAGGACGAGCAGCCGCCAGCCGGCCTCGGCCGCGACCCGTACACCCCACGGCACCGCCATCGAAGGATCGGGGCGCGCCGCTCCTTCGTACGCCTGGGCGTCGGGAGCAGAGGTGGGTGCGGGCACGGTGTGCCGGGACGCGGGAGCGGGCGTGGCGGCGGAGTCCGGTGCGGGCGTCCGCGCCCGGTCCGGGTCGTCCCCGTACGCGTCGTCGTCCCCGTGGGCGTCGGCGTCCTGCCGCCCGGTCGCAGCGGCGGAGTTCTCCGCGTCCCGTACGGCCCGGGTGCCGAAGGGGTCGTCGGTGTCGAGCGCGCCCGAGGACTCCTTCTCCACCTCGGCGCGGCGTTCGTCCAACCGTTCCCCGAGCTCGGTCAGTCCGGCGCCGAGCCGGCCGAGCCACCCTGGCACTCGCGACATGATCGGTCCTCTTCCCCCGCTCCGCCCCACCACTCCCCCCCTGGAGTCGTCGGCTCCGACCGTACATGGCCGAAGCCCCTCACCCTAGGACGGGGAGGGGCTTCAGAAGGTTGAGCGGCCGGGGTGCGGCGTGGGGCTCAGTACCAGTGGTTGGCCTGCCAGAACGACCAGGCCTCGCACGGGCTGCCGTAGCGGCTGTCCATGTAGTTGAGGCCCCACTTGATCTGGGTGGCCGGGTTCGTCTGCCAGTCGGAACCGACGGTCGACATCTTGGAGCCGGGCAGGGCCTGGAAGAGACCGTAGGCACCGGAAGAGGCGTTGACCGCCCGGTAGTTCCAGCTGGACTCGTGGTCCACGATGTTGCTGAAGCACTGGAACTGCCCGCTCGGGACCATCGAGGACGCCATCGCCTGGATCTGCGCGGTGGTGTACGAGGCCTGAACCGAGAAGGTGGAGGCGTCACGCGTCGCGGAGCGGCTGGCCGCTTCCTTGGCGGCCTTGCGCTCCTTGGCTTCCTTCTCGGCCTTTTCGGCAGCCTTCTGCTTGGCGACCGCGTCCTTGGCCGCCTGCAAACGGGCGGCCTCCTCCGCGTCCTTCTTGGCGCTCGCGTCCGCGGCGATGGCCTGTGCGTCGGCCTGCTGCGTCAGGGACGCGGTCTGCACCTGGGCCTGCTGGCCCGCAGGTATGTCCGCGAGGAGGGTCGAGTCGCTCGCCGTTGCCTCGGCGTCGTTCGACGGCTGTCCAGTGCTGCCCGAGGCAACACCGGTAACGGCACCGACGGCGGTGACTGCGGTGGCCGAAGCCACTGCGAATCCCCGGACCGAAATCCGGCTCACACGGTTTCCTTCCAGCATCGCCCGCTTAGGTGACCCTCGCGGACGCAATCTTGCCCCTGACGCTGGCCTCCGCACTGCATGGTCACGGGAGGCACGGGCCCGGTGGGCAACTCCCTCTCGGGGAGCGCCGCATGGTGCGCGGGCGGCATACGACGGCTCTATGGAGTTCTGAGGTTCCTGTTGTTCCGTACCGCTGGGGGTACAGGTGTGTCGTATGCGGGGCCTGACAGGACTGAGACTCTGCCGTAACCCGACGCGTCGAGGCAATTCTCAGTTGCGTGTGAAAGCTCACACCCCGTTTGCCCCAGCGGTTTTCCGGAAACAAGCGCGCACGAAGACGCCGCCCGGCTAGGCTCTTCGCCTTCTGCCGGACGGCGCCAACTACGGTGTACCCGCCACCTTTTGACCAAGTACGGTCAGAAGGGAACAGGCGGTGCCAGGTGCGGTCAGATCTGTCCGTCCTCCAGCATTTCGGTCACGAGCGCCGCGATCTGGGACCGCTCGGAACGGTTCAGCGTCACGTGCGCGAAGAGCGGGTGGCCCTTCAACTTCTCGACGACGGCGACCACTCCGTCGTACCGGCCGACACGCAGGTTGTCCCGTTGTGCCACGTCATGGGTGAGAACCACCCGTGAATTGGCGCCGATCCGGGACAGAACGGTCAGCAGCACGTTCCGTTCCAGCGACTGTGCCTCGTCCACGATCACGAAGGCGTCGTGCAGCGAGCGGCCGCGGATGTGCGTGAGCGGCAGGACCTCCAGCATGCCGCGCGCGGTGACCTCCTCGATGACCTCCCGCGAGGTGACCGCCGACAGTGTGTCGAACACCGCCTGCGCCCAGGGGCTCATCTTCTCGGACTCGGAACCGGGCAGATAGCCCAGCTCCTGCCCGCCCACCGCGTACAGCGGCCGGAAGACCATCACCTTCTGGTGCTGGCGCCGCTCCAGGACGGCCTCCAGGCCCGCGCAGAGCGCGAGCGCGGACTTGCCGGTGCCGGCCCGGCCTCCCATCGACAGGATCCCGATGTCCGGATCGAGCAGCAGATCGAGCGCGATGCGCTGCTCGGCGCTGCGGCCCTTGATACCGAATGCCTCCCGATCGCCGCGCACCAGGCGGACGTTGCCCTCGGACGTGACGCGGCCGAGGGCCTTGCCGCGCTCCGACTGGATCGTCAGGCCGGTGTGCACCGGAAGGTCGGACGCCTCGGGGACGTAGACGTGTCCCTCCTCGAAGAGGAGGTCCACCTGTTCGCCCGACAGGGTCAGTTCGGACATTCCGGTCCAGCCGGAGGAGCCCGTGATGGCGAGTTCCGCGCGGTACTCCTCGGCGAGGAGACCGACGGACGAGGCCTTGATCCTGAGCGGCAGATCCTTCGATACGACAGTGACGTCGTACCCCTCGGCCTGCAGGTTGCGGGCGACCGCGAGGATGCGGGAGTCGTTGTCCCCCAGGCGGTACCCGCTGGGCAGGACGCTGGGGTCCGAGTGGTTGAGCTCGACACGTACGGTCCCGCCCAGTTCCCCGATCGGAATGGGGGCGTCGAGGCGGCCGAACCGTACCCGGAACTCGTCGAGCAGGCGGAGGGCCTGCCGGGCGAAGTAGCCGAGCTCGGGATGGTGCCTCTTGGCCTCCAGCTCCGTGACCACGACGATCGGCAGCACTACCTCGTGCTCGTCGAAGCGGCTCAGGGCATTGGGATCGGCCAGCAGGACGCTGGTGTCGAGAACATAGGTGCGCCGGTCTGGCATACGGCGCTTTGTGCTGGTCACCACGGAAGGACGTACCCCCTCGGATGAGGTCGGGGAGCGACGAAGGAGATCTGGACCGGTCGACGGCCACGCTGCGCGGGCCGGGGACCGGCCCTCCACTTCGTCCGTGCTGTGACCGCACGGTCGGGCTGGTGCAAAGGGCCTCCCGGGCGGACGGCCCCGTGCCGTCCGCTGAGATACGACACCCGTGGTTCGGGCGTCGACCTGCATGGCTTATGCCCTCGAACGCGCATGGCCATGCAAGAGCATGTGACCACGCGTTCGTTAACTCCGGATGACGTATGTCCCTCGCGGCATCCCGGGTGACCCCGTGGATCAGCCGCCGTAGCGGCGGTGTCGCGCCGCGTAGTCACGCAGGGCGCGCAGGAAATCGACCTTGCGGAAGGCGGGCCAGAAGACTTCGCAGAAGTAGTACTCCGAATGGGCGGTCTGCCAGAGCATGAACCCGGACAGGCGCTGTTCGCCGCTGGTACGGATCACCAGGTCCGGATCGGGCTGGGCACTCGTGTACAGGTGCTTGCCGATGAGGTCGATGTCGACGGAGTCGGCCACGTCGGCGAGCGAGGCGCCCTTGTCCGCGGCGTCGAGGAGCATCGAGCGGACCGCGTCGGCGATCTCCTGGCGGCCGCCGTAGCCGATGGCGACGTTGACCAGTATCCCGTCGACGTGCGCGGTGGCCTCCTCGGCCTCCTTGAGGGCCGTCTGCATCGGGGAGGGCAGCAGATCGGGCGTGCCGACGTGGTGCACGCGCCAGCGGCCGTCGGTGGCCAGGGTGCGCACGACGCCCTCGATGATGCCCAGCAGCGGGACGAGCTCGTCCTCGGGGCGGTCGAAGTTGTCGGTCGAAAGCAGCCAGAGCGTGACGACCTCGACGTCCGTCTCGGAGCACCAGCCGAGGAACTCCTCGATCTTGTCGGCTCCGGCCCGGTGGCCCTGGGCGGCGGTGTTGCCGGCCGCCTTCGCCCAGCGCCGGTTGCCGTCCATGATGACCCCGATGTGCTTGGGCACCTGGTCGTGGTCGAGGTGGCCCTCCACCCTGCGTGTATAGAACCTGAGCAGCAGACGGCGCAGGTTGTCCCGCAGGTTCACGTGTTGTCAGCCCCTCCGTGCGGATCGGACCGGCGCGCCCGAGCGGCCTCGCTCGGCGCAACCCCTGTCCCGATGGCGGTCCCCGGGGGCGAAGCCTACCCCCGGCCATGTCCTGCCGAAGCCCACCCCCGGGCCCCCCGCGGGCCTCCCGCGGGCCTCCCCCGACGGGTTCCGGCACCCTGGCATAGGTTCGTACCCATGAACGACCAGCCTCTTTACCGCGCCTCGACGGAGCGGTACGACTCGATGGAATACCGGCGCACCGGAAGCAGTGGCCTGAAGCTGCCGGCCGTGTCGCTCGGCCTCTGGCACAACTTCGGCGACGACCGCTCGCTCGACTCGCAGCGCGCGATCCTGCGCCGCGCCTTCGACCTCGGCGTGACGCACTTCGACCTGGCGAACAACTACGGGCCGCCGCCCGGCTCGGCGGAGCTCAACTTCGGCAAGCTCCTGAAGCAGGACTTCGCGCCGTACCGGGACGAGCTGGTCATCTCCACCAAGGCGGGGTACCTGATGCACCCCGGCCCGTACGGCGAGTGGGGCTCCCGCAAGTACCTGCTGTCCTCCCTGGACGCCTCGCTGAAGCGGATGGGCGTCGACCACGTCGACATCTTCTACTCGCACCGCTTCGATCCGGACACCCCGCTGGAGGAGACGATGGGCGCGCTCGCGTCCGCCGTCCAGCAGGGCAAGGCGCTGTACGTCGGCGTCTCCTCGTACAGCAGCGAGCAGACCGCGGAAGCGGCCCGGATCCTCACCTCAATGGGTGTACGGCCGCTCATCCACCAGCCCTCGTACTCGATGATCAACCGCTGGACCGAGGACGACGGCCTGCTCGACACGCTGGAGGCGGCCGGCATGGGCTGCATCTCCTTCGTGCCGCTCGCGCAGGGCCTGCTGACGGGCAAATACCTCCAGGGCATCCCGGAGGGCTCGCGGGCCACGCAGGGCAAGTCGCTGGACCCGCAGCTGCTGAGCGACGAGGTGCTGCGCCGGCTGAAGGGGCTGAACGCCATCGCGGCCCGCCGCGGCCAGTCCCTCGCCCAGCTCGCGCTCACCTGGGTGCTGCGTGACGAGCGGATGACCTCCGCCCTCATCGGCGCGTCCAGCGTGGCGCAGCTCGAGGAGAACGTGGCGGCGCTGGCCGGTCCGAGGCTCACGGACGAGGAGCTGAAGGAGATCGACACCTTCGCGGTGTCGACGCCGGGGACGAACATCTGGGCCGGACGGCAGTGAGTCACCGCCCTCGTGTCCCCGAGGTCAGGGGGGCGCACGGGGGCGCAGACACCGGCCCGGCGGGCCGCCGTGTCGGGGCACAAAAAAACGGGCCGGTCCGTGGGGGGGAGACGGACCGGCCCGAGGGGGGGTTTCCACCATAACCCTTCGTAAGTGATGCTGCGTGCATCGGCGTGCCACAACTACTCTCCGAAACCGCCCGACGACGCCACGGTGAGTGCGGAAGCCCTCATTCAGGCCGTGATCTTGGCCGAATCACAACGGATTCAAAGGGAATCACGCGGTATTCGGAGGAATCCACAGGGAATCAGGGGGATCCATGGGGTCCGCGCCCCCTGGCGACCCCCGCACCGCCCGCCCCTACGTACTCCGGGAGAGTGACGCGCGTCCGCGTCGCCCGCTTGACGACGGCGCTAACTTCACAGCCATGGTCATGTTCACCACGGAACGGACGTCCGAACCCGTGCCGCTGGAACTCGCCGAGTCGGCGCGGGCCCGGCGTCGCGGTCTGCTCGGACGGGACGGGGTCGAGGGGGCGTTGCTGCTCGGGCCGGCGAGTGCGGTGCACACCCTGGGCATGCGGTTCACGATCGATGTCGCGTACCTGGACCGGGGACTCAGGGTCCTGGCGGTGCGGACGATGCGGCCGGGCCGGCTGGGGCTCCCCCGTCCGCGTTCCCGGTACGTCCTGGAGGCGGAGGCCGGGGCGATGGAGCGGTGGGGTGTGCGGCGCGGGGCCCAGGTCACCCTGCACGGCCGCTGACCATGCGCCGGACGCGGCACCGCGCAGCCCCCTCCACCGCGCGGTGCCACACACGCGCAGCTTTGCTCACGCGAATTACCTTGGTCTGAACCTACGCGAGGCGATCAACCAGAGCGAGGCGCCCTCGATAACGATGTGGAAACCCCGTGAGCCGGTCCGCCATCCGGAGGAACATCTCGCACATGACGGCCCGCATCAGGGCGTTTTCGGTCAATCGGTTCCGGCAGGTGTCGATCATCCCGTTCGCCCTCGGACCGGGGCGGTGCGGAGGGTCTCACCGAGCCGCCCCTCCGGACGGCCGCGTCGACGGCGGCGGCCCTGATTCCTACGGCCGCGGCTTCCGCGCCTCGATCAGGAAGCGGGTGCTGTGGGCGACGAACGGTCCCTCCGTCTCGATCCGTTCGTGCAGGGAGCGGAGTTGGGGCCGGTACCGGTCGACGGTGAAGCCGGGGACCATCCAGATCACCTTGCGCAGGAAGTGGACGACGGCTCCGATGTCGAGGAACTCGACGCGCAGCCGCTCCGCACGCAGACCGACGACGTCGAGCCCGGCGGACTCCGCGGCGGCGCGGGCCCGGTCGGGGTGCCGGGCGTTCCTGACCTCCTCCGGCTGCGGCCCGAGGAAGTGCTCGACCAGTTCGAAGACGCTCGCGGGACCGACCTGCTGGGAGAAGTACGTGCCGCCGGGGCGCAGGACACGGGCGGTCTCGGCCCAGTGGGTGCTGACGGGGTGCCGGCTGGTGACCAGGTCGAAGGCTCCGTCGGCGAAGGGCAGCGGCGCGTCCTCGGAGGCGGCGACGACCACGGCGCCGCGCGGCTGGAGCAGGGTGGTGGCCTTGGCCAGGTTCGGCGGCCAGCCCTCGGTGGCGACCATGACCGGGGGCAGTTTCGGCGCGGAGGCGAGGACTTCGCCGCCGCCGGTCTGGATGTCCAGCGCGGCGGCGGCCGGCGCCAGCCGCTCCCCCATCGCCCGCGCGTACCCCCAGGAGGGCCGCTGTTCGGTGGCGCGGCCCTCGAACCAGGAGAAGTCCCAGCCCTCGACGGACGCCGCCGCGGCCTCGGCGACGAGGGCTTCGAAGGTACGCGGAACGGTCATGCCGGCGATCCTCCCAACGGCTGCCCACGGAAGCGAGGCGATTTCCGCCGCCTGACGGTGTCGGTGGCCGCTGCTACGTTCCGGGCATGACGACGAGGACCAGGGCCGGGCACATGCCGTACACGGGCGGCGAGAAGGAGAGCCTGCACGCGAGTCTCGACCGGCATCGGGACGCCGTGCTCTGGAAGCTGGAGGGGCTCGACGACGAGCGGCTGAGGCGGGCGATGACACCGTCGGGCACGAACCTGCTGGGCCTGGTGAAGCACCTCGCGTCCGTCGAGTACGGCTGGTTCTGCTCGACCTTCGGGCGTGCCACCGAGCCGCTCTGGTTCGACCCGGCCTCGGAGGAGGACATGCGCGCGGGGCAGGGGGAGACGACGGCGCAGATCGTGGAGTTCTACGGCCGTGCCCGCGCCGCCGCCGACCGCACGATCGCCGAACTGTCCCTCGACGACGTGGGCACGTCGTGGCACGGCACGACGGTCTCCCTGCGCTGGGTCCTCATCCACATGGTCGAGGAGACGGCCCGGCACGTGGGGCACATGGACATCGTGCGGGAGCTGATCGACGGGAGCACGGGGGGTCACCGGCCGGACTGAGGCGGACGTCGGCGCTCCCGACCCGGCGGACGAGGGGTCACGGGCGCTCGGGCGGCTCCTCCCCCGCGGTCCCGCCAGTCTGCTCCAGGACCAGCAGGGCGTGTTCGTCCTCGCCGTGCCGCACCGTCCCGGTGTGCCGGAAGCCGTGCTTCTCCAGCAGGCGGACCGAGGCGGTGTTCTCGGTGAAGGGGTCGGCGTACAGGGGCCGGTTCCGCTCGATGCCGAGGAACAGGCCGAGGGCCCTGCCCCCGATGCCACGGCCCCAGTACGGGCGGCCCAGCCAGTAGCCGATGAACCGCCGGTCGTCCTCCCACCAGGCGACGATGTTGCCCGCCACCTCCTCGTCCACGACGACCGCCTGCACCAGGCCGGTCGCGTCCCCGAGGATCCGCTCCTTCCAGTGGCGCATGAAGGCGTCCCGCGGCCGTGGCGTGAACCTCGAACGCCGCAGGGCCTCGGGGTCGTGCTCGTACACGAGGAAGGCCTCCAGGTCGGCCTCCACGACGTCCCGCAACCGCACGCTGTCCTCTGTCATGCCCGCAAGTCTGGCACCCGGCACTGACATCGGGTCTGCCGCCGGCTGGGGCCGCCGCCCGGCGGCCGCGTGCTCGGCGGTCGCGCCCTCGGTCTACGGGACGAGCGCCCGCACCTCCTCGGCCGCGAACCGCACGAACCCCTCGGGATCGGGTTCGTCGCCCGTGGGCTGGAGGATCACCGCGTCGGCCCCGGCGTCCGCGAGCCGCCGTACGGCCGCGGCGACGGCGCCCGCGTCTCCCGCGACGCCGAGGTCCGGGACCGGGCCGAGGCCCTCCGACTCGAACTCGGCCTTGAGCCGGGCGTCGGCGTCGGGTCCGGTGGCGGTGAGGAGATACACGACGACCCGGTGCGGGTCGCTGCGGCCGGCGGACGCGCGCCCCTCGTCGATGAGCCGGCGTGCGCGCCGTACGCCGTCCGGCGTGGTCGACGAGGTGAGGACGGTGCCGTCGGCGGCCTCCCCGGCGAGCCGGAGCGTACGCGGTCCGGTGGCGCCGGCGAGTACCGGCACGGGGGTGGACGGGGGCCAGTCGAGGGCGACGTCGTCCAGGGTGACGTACCGTCCGCGCGTGCTGAGGCGCTCGCCCCGGAGCAGCGCGCGCAGGGCGTCGAGGTGCTCGCGCAGCAGGGTCAGCGGCGACTCGGGCCGTGCTCCGACCTGCCCCATCCACTCCTGTACGCCGTGCCCGACGCCGAGCACGGCCCGGCCCGGGAACATCCGGTGCAGGGTGGCGGCCTCCATGGCGACGACCGCCACGTTGCGCAGGGGCACCGGCAGCAGGCCGACCCCGACGCGCAGGCGCTCGGTCCAGGCGAGCGCGGCGGCGGCCGCCGAGATCCCGCCCTCCCGGAAACAGTCCTCCCACAGCCACAACTCCTCCAGCCCCACGTCATCCGCGAGCCGGGCGACGTCTCGGAGACGTTCCGGGGGCAACTGGGGGCGGAGGACGGCGCCGAGAGTGGTCATGGGTTCCTCGTATCGGAAGGCAGGGGTGTTGGGCGACTGGTTTCAGGACTCGCAGGGGAGGGTCTTGCGGTAGGCCTCGGAGAACGGGTCGAGGAAGCGTTGGAGCTTTTTGCTCATGTCTCCGTCTGAGTGGATCAACCGCGCCTCGATGGAGAACCGCTCAGACTTGTACTTGGTGTTCTTGCAGTCGACCACGGTGAACGCCTTGTGGTCCTCCAGCGCGAAGCGTCCCTCGTCGGCCGAACGTGAGTTGAAGGCGTGGGCCTTGTCGGCAGCTTGCTCGGCGGTGGTCCCGGCAGGCTGCCAGATACCTTCGACAACGAGCTCGATATCGCCGTCCACGTGCACCGTGCAGTACTGGTCCGGGGCCGCATTGGCCGTCTGTGACTTGACGACCCTCAGCTTGTCACCCCCCGGCAGCAATTCCTTGGTGAGTGCCGGCTTCGCCGGAACACCGCAGAGCTTGTCCGGAACCGCGTAGGCCTTGTCGTCGCCGCTGGAGCACCCGACGAGTGGCAGCAGGGCGAGTGCGCCGAGCACGCCGACGGCCTTGTGTCTGATCACGATGCGTCTCCCGCGCTTTCCATCGTGGCGCCGGCGGTGTGTCCGTCGTCCGCGCCGTTCGCCGCCGAGTTCTTGAGGTCGTTGATGGTGTCCGCGTTGAAGCCGCTGTTACGGGTGGCCGCGCCCACAGCGGTCCTCGCCGAGTCCATCACCGCCGAGCGGCCCTCGTGATAGGTCCGCGTCGCATCCCCTTCGGCCTGGTCCGAGGAGTCCTTCTCGATGCTCTTCATGATGGACTCCTGAATGTCCTCGGAAGCCCACTCAAGAGGAGCGCCAAGAACCGGCACGCGTTCGGCGGCCTTGTCGATTCCCATGCCGAGGAGACGGTCCGCCCACTTCTGCTTGTCGGCGGCGGCTTCGTTGAACTCCTTGTCCGACGCTGTGTGGTAGTCGAGTACGGCGTCGGCCCGCGATTCACTCATGACGCCCGCGACGATTCCCCCCGCGCGCGTGGCGTTGCGCAGCCGCTCGGCGTCCGAGACGGACGAGTCGCTGTCACCGTTGATCACGTCGTTCACAACATTCGCTGTGTACGCCTGTTGAGCACTGGTGATGGAGGCATAGGCATCCGGGTCCTGGCCGACTTCCGCCAGGAACCGGTGTGCGAACTCCGGGTTCAGCCGGGCTGATTCCCCGAAGGACGTGAACTGCTCCCCTCCTCCGGCAAGGGACGACTGGAAGTCCCCCATGTACTCGGCGGTGATGTCCCCGAGGCTTCCCCGCATGGCGTACAGCGGGCCGCTCTCCTCGTCGATGTCCCCGTTCTCGTTGTGCCGGATCAGTCCGGGGTCTTCGCCGAGCTTGTTCACGATGTCGTTGACGAGTTGGGCCCGCTCCGGCGTGTGCCGGATCGCGTCCGCGGTGTCGTCGCTGTCGTACGGGCGGCCCGTCGTCGCCGATTCAAGGGCGTGGCCCAGCGCCTGCGGGCCGTAGCCCAGCGCGGTCTTGGTCTTGTCCTCGTCGGCGAGGATGTTGGTGTCGTTGGTGTCGACGGTCCACTCGAAGTCCTTGTCGGTGAACAGGTCGAGATACGTGTCGAACCCGACCTTGCCGCCCGTCTTGACCGTGCCGTCCTCGTTGTACGCGGTGGGCGGATCGGTGAAGAACTTCTCCGAGGCCTCCGGGCTGTGGCCGAGCGCCTCCAGGACACTGTTGAGCGGGTCGTTGCCGGTGCCGAGCCGG
Organism: Streptomyces sp. RPA4-2; assembly: GCF_012273515.2. Classification (NCBI taxonomy): domain Bacteria; kingdom Bacillati; phylum Actinomycetota; class Actinomycetes; order Kitasatosporales; family Streptomycetaceae; genus Streptomyces; species Streptomyces sp. RPA4-2. The sequence continues at coordinate 5,789,176 of NZ_CP050975.2, read as the reverse complement.
CCGGAGGGGTTGAAGCCGTAGATGTCCTCGCTGCCCATCGGCTTGTTGTTGAGGAAGCGGTACGGGTCTTCCTTGTGGAGCTGGGTGATGTGCTCCGCGATCGGGTTGATGAAGCGGGCGTCGTAGTTCCCGTAGCGAAGGAGTCCGCCGAGGACCTGGTATCCGTACGGCTTGTTCCACTGGCCCTTTTCCCAGCCGATCTCCTGGGTGCCGAGGCGGCGGAAGTCGGCGCCCCAGCTGCCCGGCAGGTGGTGCGCGGTGTCCGGGTCGGTCGCGTTGGCCAGCGCGAAGCCCATGTTCTGCTGGAGGTCGCGTACGGCGTCCAGCCGGACCTTGGTCGCCTCCCCGCCGGTCCCGTCGATGGACATCTCGGCGTAGAACTCCAGCGTCTTCTCCGGCCCGCCGAGTCCCTCGTAGAACTCGGTGGCGAACTCGCCGTCCTTCTCACGCCCGTTGCAGCGGATCAGCCGGTTGAGTTCGGCCAGCTCCTGGTCGGTCATCTTGTCGCCCTTGTGGGCGAGTTCCAGCGCGCGTTCGACCTGGGCGTCGTTCAGGGACTCGTACGCGCTGTGCCCGGCGTTGTGCGGATCGCCGCCGTGGCTCTTGCGCAGGGCGCGGGCCACCGACGCGTCGATCTCCGAGGCGTGGGCGAGGAGTCCGTTGACACGGCCCTCCAACTCCTGCCTGGCGTCGAGCTGTTCCTGCGTCCGTTCGTCCGTGTCGCCCCGGATGTGCGGGAAGAAGCAGCGGACCTTGCCGTCGCCGATGTCCTCGACGCGGATGCCGAGGGCGGGGGCGTCCGTCTGGACCGCGGTCCTGATCTGCTTCTGCAGGGCGGCGAGTTCCGTGTGGGCGTCGTCGAGGACCTGGTAGATGCTGTTGGCCTCGGTGTGGAGGTCGGCTATCTCCTTGGTCGTCTTGCCCACGAACTCCCGTGTCACCGTGGCGTTCACCCCGGCCCAGCGGGCGGCGTCGGACTTGGCCTGCATGCCCTTGCGGGCGTTCTCGGCCTGGGTCTTGAGACCGTCGACGGTGTTCTTCCAGTCGGTGACGGCGGTGGCGAGCCTGCCCAGGTCGACCTCGACGAGGTCCGTGAACGTGAGTGCCATCCGGGCGCCCCTACTTGAAGTACTTGTCGAGTTCGGACACCGACTCGGCCGAGCCGTCCCGGCCCTGGAGCACGGCCGCGATCTCGGCGTCCTGCTCCGCGTGCAGCTTCTTGCTGAAGTCCAGGTGGTTGGAGATGTGCGCGCACGCCTGGAGCACCGACTTGGCCTGGGAGGTCCACACCGAGACCGTCTGCTCCAGAGCCCCGCCCATCTCGAAGCCGTGGGACTTCAGGGCGGCGGCGGACTGCATCGTCGAGCCCGCGCCCCCCTTGTCGGCGCCGGCCCCCGCGATGTCCGTCTTCTTGTGGAGCTCCCCGTAGAGGATGAACGCCTCGTGGCCCACGGCTCCCAGGTCGTCCTGGTTGACCACGAGATCGGCGCCGCCACCGCCGCCCGGGTCGGCGGGCAGTTGGTTCAGCCGCATGTGCGTCGTGCTCCGCCGGGCCGCGTCGGCCTTCAGCTTCTCCCACTCGTCCCAGGCCATGCGACTCGCGCCCTCCCGCGTTCCCTGCTGTCCCCGTGATTTCCGCGATTTTTGTACTGCGGCAGCTGGTCACGGCCCATGAGCGGCCGTCCCCCTTACCGCGTCCTTACCGTAGCAACGGTGCCGTGAGCGTCGATCACTCGAAGGACACCTCACATCAATGCTTCACACTTGCCCCGCCGGCACTCGCTCGTACCGCAGGAGTACGACCCCGTTGCCGAAGGTGCGGGTCTCCGTGAGCTGCAGCGCGGTCAGGGCGTCCGCCTGCGGGAACAGGGGTTTCCCGGCGCCGATCAGCACCGGATGGACGTAGATCCGGAACTCGTCGACCAGGTCGTGCCGCAGGAACGCGGCGGCGAGGTCGGCGCCGCCCAGACCCAGGTCCCCGCCCGGCTGCTCCTTGAGCGCCCGGACCTCCTCCGGTACGACGTCCCGTACCACGGTGGTGTTCCAGTCGGCCCGCTCCAGCGTCCGTGAGTAGACGATCTTCGGGATGTCCCGCCAGATCCCGGCGAACTCGGCCTCGGTGGGGGTGCTCGCGGGGTCCTGGTCGGCGGTCGGCCAGTACGCGGCCATCAGCTCGTGCGTCACCCGGCCGTCCAGCAGGGCGCCGAAGCGGCTGATCTCCTCGTTGAAGTGCCGGTGCAGTTCTGCGTCGACCCGGTGCCAGTCGATCTCGCGGTGCGGTCCCTCGATGTACCCGTCGAGGGACACCGACATCATCAGCACGATCTTTCTCATGGCAGCACGCTCTCAGCTCTGGGTCCCCGACGAGGTACCGCTCGACGCGCCGCGCGGGAAGGTCACCTCGACACGGCGGTTCTTCCGGCGGCCCTGCTCCGAGGTGTTGTCCGCGATCGGATAGTCCTCGCTGTAGCCACGCACCTCGAAGGTGACGTCCGTCGAACCGAGCGCCGCCGCCAGCTCGTCGTGGACGATCTCCGCGCGCTTCTTGGAGAGGGTCAGGCCGTGGGCGTACGAGCCGAGGTCGTCGGTGAAACCGAAGACCCTGACCGTCGTCGCCTTCTGAGCCTTGATCTCGTCCGCGATCGCGTCGATGCGCGCGCGGGCGTCCGGGTTCAGTTTCGAACTGTCCTTGGGGAAGAGGACTTCGGCCTGCAGCGCGAACGTCACGTCCGAGTTGGTGTCCTCACGCCGCTCCTCCCCTCCGAGGTCCTCCACCACCGACTTGATGTCCAGCACCTTGGCGGGGGCGAGGGTGGCGCCGTCGGCGAGTTTGAGGCCTGGGCTGGTGGCGTCCACCGAAGGCGGAGGCGACGTGGTGACGCTGCCCGGGGGCACGCTGGGGTCGGTGCCGTCGGCGTACGCCGGGCCGGGGAGACCGAGGGCGACCAGTACGGCGAGGGCCGTGAGCGTCGTCGCGGCGGAGCGGGGTGGGAGGGCCATGGCTACTCGCCCTCGGAGATCTGGATGGAGGCGGGGGCATGGAGCCGACCTGGAAATCGACGTCGTCGCTACCGGCGGGTGGGGCGGGGAACTGGGCGAACCAGTCGGTGGTCGCGCCCTGCTTGACCCCCCCGGTGAACTGCGTGCACAGACAACGGCCGGACGTGTCCCGGAGGATGAAGTACTTTTTCTTGCCCTTCTGGTCGATCAGAGTGGCACCCGCGATGGAGGCGCCGTTCTTCGCCAACTCTCGCTCGTCTCCACGCCAGTTTCCTGCGATCCAGATGTTGTCGGTGTTGTTCGTGACCGTCCCTTCAACAGTCACGAAGCCTCCCCCGTCGCGCTTGGCGGAGGTGACCGTGAGTGTCAGGCCGTTCTCGCCTTTGACCTCAGCCAGCGGCGGAACGGACTCCGGCGTCTTCGACTGCGCCGTGTCTCCCCCAGTACTGCTCTTCACGGGCGGAGAGGACGACGTTCCCTTGTCGTCCTTCGCGCCGTCTCCACCGCCACAGCCGGCCACCGTGAAGAGCAACCCAGTCGTGATCGCCACCGCGCTCAGCGCCCTGCGGCCCTTCATGGTGTGCCGAAAGTCCATCGGTACGGCTTCCTCTCACTCGGCCAGATGCACAGAGAACAGAACGGACGCGTCCGGAAGGTCGACCGGATCGAAATTTCCGGGGTCGATGTTGACGGTCTCGCCGTCGCAGCTCAGCTCAACGGGCTTCTTGGGGTCCGCGGCCGGATCGAAGTCACAGCGCGGCTGGATGACGGCGACGGCGTGCGCGGTCGCGTGCCTGGTCTCGGTGCCGGGAATGATCGACCTGCCGACCGTGTAGTTGGTCTGGATATCGGCCTGGTACCCGGGATAGCCGTTCCTCTCGACAGCCTGCAGGCCTCGAAGCGTCGAGTCGTTCTCGGCAGCCAACTGCTGGGCCGCGGCGTCGGCCCCCAATCCATCAGGACCCTGTACCCCGTCGAGCCACTCCAGCCAGTTGTCGTCCTGACCGATGGCGGCCCCGAGCTTGTCCATCAGCTCGTCACGGGCGTCCTGCGCTGCCGCCAACGCCGCAGCGTCCGCCGCGGACTGAGCTCCATTGCGGGCGGACGCTGCCAGGGCAAACGCGAAGAAAGCTAAGGCGGCGAAGAGCAGGATCCCCGTCAACCAGATGTAGATCGGGAGGGTCTGCCCGTCGTCACTCCGCAGTTGCGCCGAGGTCAGCCGCCGATCACATCGTTGACCGCGTTGAGGATCGCCGTCGAGATCAGGTTGTCCAGCCCCAGGCTGTCGATCAACGTGAAGATCCCCGCAATGATGATCATCAGGCCCGCATACTCCACGAACCCGGCTCCCGCATCCCGCCGCTCGCCCCGTATCCGAGAGGCGACAGTCCGCTTCCAGCTGTCGAACTTGCTCATCGTCACTGTCCTCCCGCGCGACACCAATGCCAACCCGAGCACCGTATGTGATAGCACGCCTACTCCGGGTGGGCCCAGGGACCCAACTTCCACGGGGTGGAGTCATTGACCCCACCCCCTGCGCGCCGTCCCCAACCAGTGAGCGATCGCTTCACTGCGCGAGGAACTGTGCAACTTCGCGAAGATGCGGTTGATGTGGTTCTTGACAGTCTTCTCGCTGATGAAGCAGGCGGCGGCGATCTGACCGTTGTTCATGCCGGCCGCGATGAGGTCCATCACCTCCACCTCCCTTGAACTCAGCCCGAAGTCAAAACGGTTGGGAACCCGACGCCGCCGCATGGCTCCATGCCCGGAGCGGAGACTTGACGACTGTCCCACAATCGATTGCAAATGCGAAGAGATTTCGTTCGGTTCGTACGAAACACCGAGCGATTCCGGGAAGACGGGGCCACGATGCCCCAACTCCTTAACTGCGATGATGAGTTCAGCGACCGTGAACTCGCCGTGCACGAGATAGCCGACCGCGCCACGACGCAACGCCTCGGCCGCGACCTCGGGTTCGCGGCTGTACGTCAGCATCATCACGGGGGCGAGCCGGGCCAGCTCGGGCAGTGCGGTGAGCCCGTCCGTACCTGGCATGCGGACGTCGAGGAGGACGACGTCCGGCGGATGGGCAGTCGCCGCAGTAACGGCGTCCTCGCCGTTCGCGGCCTGGGCGACGACCTCGATGTCCGGATGGCCGCCGAGCAGCGCGACCAGTCCGGCCCGGACGACGGGGTTGTCGTCGGCCACCAGTACACGGAGGGTCGGGCCGGAAAGTGCCTGGTCAGGCATGTGCGGCCTCCTCTTGGGGGGTGTGGGGTACGGCTTGGGCGAGGGGGAGGGACAGATGGACCTCCGTCCCCCCTTGCGGAGAGCGCTTCAGGTCGAGACAGCCGCCCAGGGACGCGGCCCGTTCCGCCATGCCAAGCAAGCCGAAGTGGCCGGTTCTCGTCAGGTCATCCAGGACAAGTGCCACGGGCAGGCCCTCTCCGTCGTCCTGCACCCGTACGGCCAGTTCGTCCTCCGAGACGTCGATCATGACCTCAGCCCGCCTTGCTCCCGCGTGGCGGAACGCGTTCTCCAAAGCCTCGGAAGCAATCGCAAGTACCTGACGCGTCGTGGCGAACGGGAGGATCGGACGCCCGCCCCGATGCCTGAGCGTCGTCACGAGATGCGTGCGCTCCTGGAACTCGGCGACGCAAGCACTGAGTTCGGCCATGACGTCGGTGTCATAGGTCGCGTGGTCGGCTTGGCGGCGCAGATCCGACAGAAGGTCACGCGACTCCGCCGCCGCCCGGCGGGCCGCCCCCGCCACCGTCGTCGCCTGGCGCTTCAGCGTGCCCGGGTCCGCACCGTCCGCCGAGGCCGAAGCGGCCAGCGCCTCCGCCGCCAGGGCGAGCCCGTGCAGCGTCTTCGCCACCGAGTCGTGCATCTCGCGTGCCAGTCGCGCACGTTCCGACTCGACGGCCTCGGCGACGGCGAGGCGGGAGTTCGCCTCGGACAGTGCCTGGCTCGCCGTGCCGAAGCGGAACATCAGGTTGCGCAGGGTGACGCCGATGATGCCCGCGCCGACGCAGAACCCCGCGATCAGGAGGGTGTTGGCGCCGGCTCCCGGATGGTGCTGCCAAGCCCGGTACACCGTCACCAGGACGATCAGCTGGAGGCCCGTGAAGACGCCCGAGCCGCGCCAGCCGTACAGCAGGCCCGCCAGCAGCGGGGTGCAGACCGTCGCGTAGGCGAGGGGGGACGCGGGGGACGCGGTCAGGAGCAGCACCGCGCCGAAGGTCAGGTCCACGGCCATCAGGGTGGGGTGCGCGAGGAGGCGGGGGCCGAAGCGGTCCCAGTCCCTGAGCATGGCGTACGAGCCCATGACGCCGAGGACGGCGGCGGCCAGGACCGTGTAACGGGACAGGCCGTCGGTCGCGTTGGCCATCGCGAAGGGGGCGCCGATCGCGATCGCGGCGAGGCGGACGGCGAAGGCCTGGCGGCAGAGGGCCTGGAGGGCGTTGAGCTGGAGACGGACGTTGCCGGGGGCGGGGGCGTCGTCGGCCAGATAGCCGGGGCCCGCGCCACCGGGCCAGCTCGACGCCGCCGTCTCCCCGGCTTCCCCCGCCCGCTCCCGCTCCGCCGACGCCCACGGCCGGATCAGCCGGGCCCACAGCCGGCCGGGTGAGGCCGCCCACGGCCGGTGCGGCGCGGGAGGCGACAGCCAGGGCGGGGGCGTACGGCGGGTGTTCATCAGCGGCCCAGGATCGAGCCGAAGTTCGTGCCCGACCCCAGGAACATTCCCGTGGCGATCAGGATCATCGTCGCCGGGAGCATGAAGACGAGGGTGACCATCGTCGCCTTCGGGATGGTCTTGGCCGCGCGGCGGCGGGCGTTCTGGGCGTCCGTGCGGCGCATGTCCGTGGCGAGCTGGATCAGGGTCTCGGCGATCGGGGAGCCGAGTTCCTCGCCCTGCTGCAGTGCCGACACGAACTGGGCGACCTGTTCGGAGGAGTTGCGCCTGCGCAGCTCGTCGAAGGCCTGGCGACGGCTGACGCCCATGTCCATCTGGCGCAGTGTGATGCGCAGTTCGTCGGCCCACGGCCCCTCGTACTTCTCCGCGACGCGGTCCAGGGCCTGGCGGAAGCCGAGACCCGCCGAGACGACGACGGCGAGGACGTCGAGGAAGTCGGGGAGGATGCGGTCGATGGCCTCCTTGCGTTCGCGGACGGCCTGCCAGATGAGGGCGTCGGCGGCGACCAGGCCGAAGGTCAGTGAGAGCGCGGCGAACAGGAGCCGGCCGTTGGTGAGGAAGATCAGGCCCAGCAGGACGCCGAAGATGCCGTACACCGCGCGGCGCGCTGCATAGCGGTTGAGCGTCAGGCCGCCGGGGTTGCCCGCCATGTCTATGCGCCGGCGTTTGGCGTCGACGCGGCGGGGGCCCATCAGGCGCAGCACCGTGGGGGCGAAGCGCATGCCGAGGCGGTCGACGGCGGACTCCGCCTTGGAGACGCGGGTTCCGCCGACCTCCAGGGCGAGCGCGAGGTCGCTGGGCAGTTTGGCGTCGGCGCGGATCATGCGGATGCCCAGCAGGGCGCCCGCGACGGCGGCGGCCATCACGAGGGCGAGCAGCAGGGGGAGCAACGTGATCCCTCCTTCCTCAGACTTCGATCTTGCCGAGGCGGCGGATGACGAAGAAGCCGACGGTGTACAGGCCCAGCGAGATCAGGACGAGGGCCTGGCCGAGGCCGGAGCCCGTGACGCGGGCGAGCGCGCCCGCGTTCGAGGAGTTGATCAGGAGCAGCGAGCCGAGGCCGAGCAGCGGGACCGTGAAGGCCGTCGCGTTGACCTCGGAGAGCATCGTGCGGACCTCGCGGCGGGTCTCCTTGCGGTCCTCCAGGGTCTGGGTGAGGTTGCGCAGGGAGCTGACGACCGAGCCGCCCGCCTTGTTGGCGAGGACGAGTGTGGTGACCAGGACGATCAGTTCGCGGGAGGGGAGCCGCTCGGAGAGCTCGCCGAGGGCGTCGTCGATGGTGCGCCCCATCATCAACTGGTCTGCCACGTGGGCGAGTTCCTCGCCCGCCGGGTTCTCCAGCTCCTCCGCGGCCATCGCCAGCGCGGTCCGCATGGCAAGGCCGGCGGCGGTCGCGTTGGCCAGCAGCCTCGCCACGTCGGGGAGTTGACCGATGAAGGCCTCGATGCGTTTCTGTCGCTGCCAGTTGAGGAATATGACCGCGCTCCACACCCCGACCAGGGCGGCGATCGGGCCGAAGAAGGGGGCCAGCGTCGAGGCGGCGATCAGCCACAGCGCGACGACGACGGCGGTGACGTAGGTGGCGAACTCGCCCGCCGTCACGTCGAGGCCCGTCGCCGACAGACGCAGGTGGATGGTGCGGCCGAGACGGGTGCGGCGCAGCCGGCGGTCGACGGCGGCGAAGCGGCGTACGCGGCCGGCGGCCGTGCGCAGCGGGCCGCCGCCGGCGAGGCGGTCCACGAGGGCCTGGCGCTGGGCGCGCCCGGAGGCGTACGTGTGCACGCCCGCGACGGCGAGGGTGCCGCACAGGACGGTGGCGCCGAGGGCCAGGACGGCGGGGTTGTTCACGGCTCGCTCCTCTCGGTCGTGGGGGTCATCCGATGGCCTGCCTGGGGTCGAGCGCGTCCAGGACCTCGACGACGCCGAAGGCGGGCGGCAGCGGCTCGTTGGCGACGTACAGCTTCTCGGCGACCGGACGGGGCAGCGGAAGGTGCTCGAAGCGGCCGTGGACGACACGGTCGGGGCCGACGGGGCGCGGGACGAAACGGGTGACGGGGACGACCCGGAACTGTTCACGGCCGTGCGAGACCAGCAGGGCGATCTCGGTGATCCTGCGGGAGCCGTCGGCGTGCCGGGACAGCTGGACGACCACGTCGACGGCCGAGTTGATCTGGTCCTTCAGCGCCTCGAAGGGGATCAGGACCTCGGACATCGAGCCGAGGGTCTGGAGCCGCATGAGGGCGTCCTCCGCGGAGTTCGCGTGGACCGTCGCGAGCGAGCCGTCGTGGCCGGTCGACATGGCCTGCAGCATGTCGAGGGTCTCCCCGCCGCGGACCTCACCGACGATGATGCGGTCGGGGCGCATGCGCAGGGAGTTGCGGACCAGGTCGCGGATGGTGATCTGGCCCTTGCCCTCGACGTTCGGGGGCCGGGACTCCAGGCGGATGACGTGTTCCTGCTGGAGCTGGAGCTCGGCGGAGTCCTCGATGGTGATGATGCGTTCGTGGGACGGGATGAGTCCGGAGAGCGCGTTGAGGAGGGTGGTCTTCCCGCTGCCCGTGCCGCCGCTGACGATCAGGTTGAAGCGGGCGCGTACGAACGCGGCGAGGAGCATCAGCATCTGCTCGTCGAGCGAGCCGAGGCCGATGAGCTCGGGCAGGGTGTAGGCGCGGGGGAAGCGGCGGATGGTGAGCGTGGGGCCGGTGAGGGCGAGCGGCGGGATGATGACGTTGACGCGTTCGCCGGTGGGGAGGCGGGCGTCGACCATCGGGTTGGACTCGTCGACGCGGCGGTTGACCGTGGAGACGATGCGTTCGATGGTCTGCATGAGCTGTTCGGTGGAGGCGAAGCGGAGCGGGAGCTGTTCGACCCGGCCCGCCCGCTCCACGAAGATCGAGTCCGGGCCGTTGACCATGATCTCGGTGATCGACGCGTCGGCGAGCAGGGGTTCGAGGACGCCGAGTCCGAGGGCCTCGTCGACGACCCGGCGGATCAGCTGGGAGCGTTCGGCGGAGGAGAGGACGGGGCCTTCGCGGCTGATGATGTGGCCGAGTACGCGCTCCAGGCGCACCCGTCGTTCGGCCGCCGCCAGGCTCGACATCTCGGCGAGGTCGATCTCCTCGAGGAGCTTGGCGCGGTAGACGGCGACGAGGTGTCCGTCCTCGCGGGCGGGGCCTCCCTCGTCGGGGGTGGCCAGTCGGGATCGCAGGCTCATGGGTTCGGCTCCTCCCGGGCGGTCGTGGGTTCAGTCGTGGGGTTCAGTCGTGGGGTTCAGTCGTCGGTGGGCATGGTGGCGCGGCGGGTGACGGTGTAGGGGCCGAAGAGGGGGATGACCCCGGGGACCTGGACGGTGACGGTGGCGGTGGTGAGGTCGGGGCCCGGTGCGGGGTCGACGCGCGGGTCCAGCCATCCGCTCACCGCGGCCTGTCCCGCCGCCCCGCCGTCGCCGCCCTGGGAGGCGACCCGGGCGGCGGCTCGCGCGCCGGAACCGGCCTGGTTGATCCCGTATCCGATGAGGCCGAGCTGGATGGTGGCCATTCCGATGACCAGCAGGATGGGCAGGAATCCGGCGAACTCCAGCATGGAGACGCCCCGGTCGTCCCGGAGGCGACGCCGCGGCCGCCGCTTCGGCCCGGGCCACCGCTTCCGCGTCCGCGTCGGTTCCACGAGGGCCGTCATCCGACGTCCCCCTCCAGCGCCGCGCCCGCCGTCCCTCGCACGTGCCACCCCGCGTCGAAGCCCGGGAAGAAGAGCGGGACGTCGACGTCGACGGTGGCCCTCATCACCGAGCCCGCCGGAGCGCAGCCGATGCCCGCGTCGCTCCAGGAGCCCGGCAGATGCCTGCTGCCCGCCGTCCGGCACGCGCCGCCGACGTCACCGTCGACCGCGTAGGCCGCCGTGGCCGCGCGCGCCGCCTCGTCCGCCGCGTTCCCGGCCAGCGAGTACGAGTAGCCGTACAGCACGCACTGCCACAGGATCGTCATCACGACCAGCAGGATCGGGAACATGCCGGCGAACTCCAGGGTCACCGCGCCCCGGTCGCCGCCCCTCCTGCGCAGCGCCGACGTCCCCCGGTCCGGGGAGGCCTTGCGGCGCCGGCCGCCGCCCCCGCCCTCCTGGGCGACCACCAGTCCCAGTTCCGCCGCCAGTGACCACAGCGCCTGTTTGACGGTGGAGCGGGCGTCCAGGTCCTGGAGGCGGCCCGCGTCCACGACGGACTGGAGCTCCTTGAAGGCGGCGGGGACCGCCGCGCTCGCGACTTTGGTGCCGGTGACGCGTTGGACCAGGGAGGGCTGGATCTCCGTACCGCGGGCGAACCGGTTGACGACCGTGGTCGTCTCCTCCGCCTTGCGGATCTGGAGGCGGTCCCACATACGGACCATGCGTTTGGCGGCGCGGACGGCCACGACGTCCGGGGTGACGAGGAGCAGCGCCTGGTCGGCCATCTCCACGGCCGCCGCGGTCGCGGAGTTCATCTGGGAGCCGCAGTCGACGATCACGACGTCGTGGCGGGAGCGCAGGACCGACAGCACCTGGCGCGTCACCCGGTCCGTGACCTCCTCGCCGCGCTCGCCCTCGGCCGGGGCGAGCAGCAGGCCGACGCCGCTGTCGTGGAGGTAGACGGCGTCCTGGAGGACCCGCGGGTTGATGTCACTGATCCCGGCGAGGTCGGCGACCGACCGGCGGAACTGCACGTCCAGGTACGAGGCGACGTCGCCGGACTGGAGGTCGAGGTCCACCAGGGCCACGTCCCGCCCCGACGCCTTCGACGCCAGGGCGATCTGGACCGCTGTCACGGTCGTGCCGACGCCGCCCTTCGCGCCGGTGACCGTGACGACGGTGCCGCCGGGGCCCGTGTACAGCTCGGGCGTACCGCTGCCGAGGTGGCGCCGCATGCCGAGCGACCATCCGGCCGCGGCCTGGACCCGTTCGGCGAGGGCGTCGTAGCCGAGCGGCAGGCCGATGATGCCGCGCGCCCCGGAGTCCATGGCGGCGGTGAGGACGCCGGTGCCGGGGTCGGCCGTGATGAGGACGACGCCGACCGCGGGGAAGCGCAGCACCAGATCGCGGATGAGGTCCAACGCCGGGACGGGACCGATGCGTTCGTGGACGAGGACGACCTCGGGCAGCTCGTCGAGCGACTCCGCCGCGAGCCGGGCGAGGGTGTCGAGGAGGGCGGTGGAGTCGGCGACGGGTGGGGCGGGTTCGGCGTCGGCGAGCTGGCTGAGCAGGGTGGTGAGTGCTCGGGCGGAGTCGATGTCGCCGACGGCCGGGAGGATACGGATGGTCATCGGCACGGCCCCGGGGGCGTGGACCTCATGCGCGGCCTCCTACTTGTCCTGGTCGAGGGTGTACGTACGCTCGCCGGGGGCGACGGTGGTGTCGGAGCCGCCCGCGACCAGGGCGAGCCGGACGTGGGTCGCGAAGGACTCGGCGTACGCGACTCGTTGGGCGTCGGCGGTGTCGAGCGCGAAGGTGATGGGGACGGCCTGGGTGGCGGTGCGGCTGCGTTCGGCGCTGGACTGGCCGGGGTCGAGGGCGGTGAGTCTGCCGACGTCGATGACGCGCGCGTTCGCCACGATGACCTTGGACTGGTCCTTCTGCTTGTCGTTCTCGGCCTTGAAGGTGGCGTAGATGTTGACCCGCGCTCCCGGGTCGATCTTTCCGGCCACACCGGTCGCGGCGTCGATCATGATGGCGATCTCCTGCTGGCCGGCCTCCAGCGCGGGCCGGTCCACGATCATGTCGCTCTGGAGCAGGGAGCCCTTCTCCAGCTTGGTGACGGCGATCTTCCCGCGGATCCGGGAGAGGTCGGTGACGGCCGTGGAGGACAGCCAGCGCTCGGGCATCGAGATCTTCTGGAACTGGTCGGCCGTCAGTTCCTTGTAGGGCGCGATGTCGTCCTTCAGGCGGTACGCCGAGACCTCCGGGCCGACCTTGGAGTTCACGTCGCGGATCACCGAGAGCACTCCGGCGAAGGCGCCCAGGGCGCACAGGACCGAGAGGACCAGCAGGATGACGCCGCGGCGCTGGCGTGAGTTCATGACGCGGACAACCTCGATCGTGGGGCGGGGACGGCGGGGTCGAGCGGTCGTGCCTGGTGCTGTTCAGGTGCGGTTGAGATGTCGCTGTGGAGCCGTGGAGCCCTGATGCTTCGGAGCTGTGGTGCTGTGAGCGGGGGTGCTGATGAGCGGTGGTGCTGCGGAGCCGTGAGCCTGGATCCGCGCGGCCGGCGCGACCGATGTGACCTATGCGGCTTATGTCATGCCCCGGGGCAGGGCACGCACTGGAGAGGATGCCCGCACCGCGGCGGCCGGAAGCTCCGAGGGCGGTGGCAGCGGCGCGGCACAGAACCCGCAGCGGTCACCGATGAGTTCGAGTCCGCACCAGTGGCACTCCTCCCGCCGGACGGACGACACGAGCTGGTAGAGCACGGAGACGTCGTACAGACCGGCGGCGAACTCGGCGAGCTTGGTGGTGCCCCACCAGCGCCCCGACTCCTCCGGCAGCGGCACGGTCGCGACGCCCTGCACGCGCCAGGCGGGCGCGAGGGTCGCCGTGACCCAGTCCGAGGGCGGCTGCCCGGCGGCCACGAGCAGCCGGGTGCCGAACTCGGGCCCGGCGATGTCGTCCTGACCGATCCGCGCGAGCTGGGGCCGCGGAGTGGCCAGCACGGCGAACTGCGCCCCGGGCACCCATGACTTGGCGTGCGACTTCAGGGTCACCGGCACCCGGTCGAGCTTGGCGACCGAGCCGAGCAGGGCACCGGCGTAGATGTAGTGGGCGAGCAGCCGGGCGGAGGAGGCGAGCACGCCCGGACTGAAGTCGCAGCCGGACAGCTGGCGCAACTGCTGGGCGAGCAGGGCGAGTCCGAGTGGCGGCAGGTCGATGCCGAGCAGCGCGATCCGGTCGCTCTCCAGGACGGAGCGGACGGTGTGCAGGCGCCGGATCACGGCCGCGTCGACCGAGGCCGGGTAGAGCGCGATGACGTACCCGTGCTGCTCGATGAGCGCGTGCATTCCCGTGAGGGAGCCTTCGAGGGTGTCGAGGGGCTGGACGACCGCGGGCGGAGTCTGCCGGTCGTGCGGCGGCAGCACCAGGTCGGAACTGGTGACGGCTATCGCGGTCGGCACGCTGCACACACCCCGTTCGCCGCGGCGAGGTGGTCAACCACCGCCACGGATCGCCCCTGTTTCGTCATGGACCGCCACAGTTGGCCGCAGTTCGTCACTGTGACGTCCCCTCGCATCTCGCATCAGCACCATATCCACGGCATGGCCCGCTCAACACCGAATCCGCCAGATCATCTCACGGAAGGTGCGGGCATGATCAACGGAGAGTAAGGCGAATACGCGACAAGTCGCCCGCGCCGCAAAGGGGTTGGGATTTCCGGCCGTTCCCCGAGGTCTTGACAACAGGATTGGTCTGGACCAACTTGTAATCCAGCGGTGGCCGCCGTTCCGTATCCCTCCCCATCCCTCCCCCACCTCCCCGGAGGACCCAGTGGACCGCGTCACACGCATGCCCGCACGGAGATGGGCGGTCGGCCTCGCCACCGCAGTCACCGCCTCCGTCCTCTCCCTCACCGGCCTGGCGGGCCAGGCCCAGGCCGCCGACGTCAACAACGCCAGGAACGGCGGGTACGAGTCGGGCCTGAGCAACTGGACCTGTTCCGCGGGCAGCGGTACGACGGTCTCCTCACCGGCGCACGGCGGCTCGGCGGCGCTCAAGGCGACGCCGGCCGGGCAGGACAACGCCCAGTGCACCCAGTCCGTCGCGGTCAAGCCCAACTCGACGTACACGCTGAGCGCGTGGGTGCAGGGCGGGTACTCCTATCTCGGCGTGACCGGCACGGGCACCACGGACGTGTCGACCTGGACCCCGGACTCCGCCTCCTGGAAGCAGCTGTCCACCACTTTCACCACCGGCGGGTCGACGACCTCGGTGACGGTCTACACCCACGGGTGGTACGGGCAGGCCGCGTACTACGCCGACGACCTCTCGGTCTTCGGTCCCGACGGGGGCGGAGGCGGCGACCCGGCCCCCACGGTCCCGGCGGCGCCCGCCGGTCTGGCCGTCTCCTCGACCACCTCCTCGTCCGTCTCCCTGACCTGGAACACGGTGTCCGGCGCGACGGGTTACAACGTCTACCGGTCCGGCACGAAGGTGACGGCGGTGACCGGGACCTCGGCGACGGTGACCGGACTGACCGCGTCCACCTCGTACCCCTTCCAGGTCACGGCGACCAACTCGGCCGGTGAGTCGGTGAAGTCGGCGACGGTGACGGGAACGACGAACGCGTCCTCGGGCGGCGGCGGGGGCACCACGCTGCCGAAGCACGCCGTCACGGGCTACTGGCAGAACTTCAACAACGGCGCGACGGTCCAGAAGATCTCCGCCGTCCAGTCCCAGTACGACATCATCGCGGTGGCCTTCGCGGACGCGACCGGCACACCGGGCGCGGTGAGCTTCAACCTGGACTCCGCCGGCCTCGGCGGCTACACGGTCGACCAGTTCAAGGCGGACATCAAGGCCAAGCAGGCCGCGGGCAAGAAGGTCGTCATCTCCATCGGCGGCCAGAACGGCACCGTGTCCATCAACGACCCGACGTCCGCGGCGAACTTCGCCAACTCCGTCTACTCCCTCATGCAGACGTACGGCTTCGACGGCGTCGACATCGACCTGGAGAACGGCCTCAACGCGACGTACATGACGCAGGCGCTGCGCTCCCTGGCGTCCAAGGCGGGCTCGTCCCTGATCATCACGATGGCCCCGCAGACGATCGACATGCAGTCCACCTCGAACGCCTACTTCCAGACCGCCCTGAACATCAAGGACATCCTCACGGTCGTCAACATGCAGTACTACAACAGCGGTTCGATGCTGGGCTGCGACGGCAAGGTGTACTCCCAGGGCTCCGTCGACTTCCTGACCGCCCTCGCCTGCATCCAGCTGCAGGGCGGCCTCGCCCCCTCCCAGGTCGGCCTGGGTCTGCCGGCCTCGACGAGCGGCGCGGGCAGCGGCTACGTCTCCCCGACCGTCGTCAACAACGCCCTGGACTGCCTGGCGAAGGGCACCAACTGCGGTTCCTTCAAGCCCTCCAAGACCTATCCGGACCTGCGCGGCGCGATGACCTGGTCGACGAACTGGGACGCGGCGGCGGGCAACGCGTGGTCGAACTCGGTGGGGGCGCACGTGCACGGACTCGGCTGACGCGCCTGCCTCCACGCCCCCTGAGCACGGCCCGCCCCGCCCGGAACTGTCGTCGCATCCCGGCTCGTTGCCAGGTGCGGACGGTTTCGGCGGTGGCGGGCCGCGGGGTTGTTTCGGCGACCTGCCCTGGGTCGGCGGAACCGTAGCCGGTGAGGTATTCCGCAGGGCCCCGACGACTCGTCGAAGGGGCCCTGCGGAACGAAAGCGTCACCATCAGGTCGCGGGCGGCGTCCCGGACCTGGGAAGGTGTTCGCCATGGAGACCGATCGGACGCCGCACATGAGCGCGGTGACCGTCCCCGCCCGCACAGGAGCATGTACTTCCGGGGCGGTCCGTATGAGGGCGGCCTTTGAATCCCTCGGCCGCAGCCGGTCCCGTAACTGATCTTTGGCATGAGGGTGGTTGGTCAGGACTGGATCCTGTGGGCCACCGATGGGCTCCGCCGCCAGGTGCACGGAATGCCCCTGTTATGGTGCGCCGATGTCAGAGATCAAGAAGTTCCAAGTCACCTTTGACTGCGCAGAACCTGAGCGTCTCGCTCGTTTCTGGTGCGAGGTGTTGGGGTACGTCGTGCCGCCGCCACCGGAGGGTTTTGCCACTTGGGACGATTTCAAGCGCTCGCAGCCATCTGAGCAGCGGGATTCATGGTTCGCCTGCAGTGATCCCTCAGGTGTGGGCCCACGACTGTACTTCCAGCGTGTTCCCGAGGGGAAGGCCGCCAAGAACCGGGTGCATCTTGATGTGCGGGTCGGCACCGGGCTCGTGGGTAAAGAGCGCCTCGCCGCACTTGAGGCCGAATGCTCACGACTGGTCCCGCTCGGCGCGGTACACGTGCGAACGCTGTACGCCGATGCGGAAAACGAGTCGTGCATCCCGATGCTGGACATCGAGGGCAACGAGTTCTGTATCGACTGAGCATTCTCCGAGCCGAAAAGGCGGGGAGCCGCCCCCCATGGACGTCTCTGGTCTCGTATGGGGCGGGAGTCATCCCGTGAGGGCAAGGTTGTGCCGCCTGGCGCAGACGTGCTCGACGCGGGCCCGGACCATGCGGTGAGAGGTGCTGTGATGCGCTCACCCCGCACGCTCGGTGGAGTCGTCATCCGGGGTCGATCGCACTCGACCGCGCACCGTACTCGGCCGCGCTCGCCCGCGGCAGCGTCGCCCACATCCGCGTCCCCCCGCCCGGCTCCCCCGACTCCCCGAAGCCCCAGTCGCGGACCCGGCGTACGTGGAGGCGCTGGTGGCCATGGCTCAGCCCAGCGGTCGAGGCTGGTGGGAGCGGTACCGGGGCTCCCTTCCCTCCAATCTGCTGGACATCGCGGAGTTGGAGTCATATGCGGTCAGGATGCGCACGGCCCACACCATCCATGTTCCGGGGGTACTGCAGACCAGCGATCACGCGCTCGAACTCTTCAGGGCCGTACTGCCACCGCTGCCCGAGCGCGAGGTCGCCCTGCGACTCGCCTACCGAGTGGAGCGGCAGCAAGTGCTGGAAAGCGAGAACCCGCCCAAGTACGTCGGCCTGGTGCACGAGGCCGTGCTGCGCATGCAGTTCGGTGGCCGCAAGGTGGCCCGCGCCCAGCTGGAGCACCTGCTCAGCCTGTCGGAGCGCCCAGCGATCCGTCTCCTGGTCCTCCCCTTCGCCTCGGGGACGTTCCCCGGCGCCGGCAACACGGTCAACTGCCTGGAAGCGTCCGTGCCGCAACTCGACACCGTCCAGGTCGACAACTCGCACGGCCCGGAATTCCTCGGCGGTGCCGCACAGTTGGCCAAGTACCGTGCCCACTTGGACTGGATGGAGCGCATGGCCCTCTCCCCAGAGGCATCACGCGACTTCATCCGCGACATCGCCAACACTCCGTGAGGAGACGCCCGATGGACAGCATCACCTGGGAGGACCCGTTCTGCGGCGAGGGAGCCAGCTGCTTCCGCCTCGGCAACGCCTACATCGCCATAGCCGGCGCCGAGGACACCTACCTCACCGACACCCGCGAAGCGCTCCGCACCATGATTCTCGACATCAAGGCGGGCAGGGCCGACCACCTTCTCTGAGCCGCCGGACGGCTATCCCATCGGCCGGTAGTACCCCAGCACCCACGCCAGCTGTGCGAACCACCCGCGCAACAACTCCCGCGGCTTCGCGGTCACCACGCACTCGTAGACCCTGCCGTCCAGGTGGACCACGGCGACCATCAGGGCCTTGCCATTGGGGCTCGCCTTGTAGTGGACGCTGCGGATCTCGGCCCAGGGGAAGTCGACCGTGATGTCGTACATCTCGAAGGCCACACCCGACACGTCGACAACGACCGAGTTGTGCTTGTCGACCGCCAGGAACTCCGGGCCGGGCGCCGCGGGCTGTGGCGGCTGCGGGGCGTACTGCGGCGGGGGCGGGCCGAAGCCGGGTGGGGTGGAAGCGGGCGGGTGGTCTGTCACTCCGGCAACCTACCCCGGCGTACGCAGACCCCCTCCGAGGAGGGCTCCCCGTGGGCTCCCAGCGGCATCCCCGTGGGCTCCCTCTGGACCTTCTTTCCGTCCACTGAAACATTTCCGGGGGGCCGGCGCATCAATGAGGTGAAGGCGGCGGTACGAGAGACACGGGAGCGGAATGAGACAGATCCGGGGGGACGACTACGCCGAGTTCGCGGCGGCGCGGGCAGGGCACCTCTACCGCTCCGCCTGTCTGCTCACCGGCGGGGACACCCATCTCGCCGAGGACCTGGTCCAGGAGACCCTCGGTCGCCTGTACGTCCGCTGGTACCGGGTCTCCCGCGTCGGCAACCCCGCCGGATACGCACAGACCGTCCTCACCCGTACCTTCCTCGCCCACCAGCGGCGCCGCAGCAGCCGGGAACGCGCCACGGACGAGTTCCCCGACCTTCCCGACCCCCGCGCGGCCGACGCCGACACGCCCCTGCGGCTGACCCTGGTCGAGGCACTCGGCCGGCTGTCCGCCAAGGACCGGGCCGTGGTCGTGCTGCGCTACTGGGAGGACCGCAGCGTCGAGGAGACCGCCGAGGCCATGAACGTCAGCTCGGCCGCCATACGCACCCGCTGCACCCGCGCGCTCGCCCGGCTGCGGCTGCTGCTCGGGGACGCCCTCGGCGAGCACGCCAGACCCTGACGCCGACCCGGCGCCGACGACCGTACCGAGACTTCCGAACCACAGCTCCGACCCACAGCCCTTACGGAGAGCAGAGAGGGTGATTCGCCATGCCCGTTGACGACCGCCATCACGACCACGACCGGTACCACGACCACCACCGGGACAACGACCACGAGGACCGTTTCGAGGAACGGCTCGGCGAGGCCCTGCACCAGGCCGGCGGGGCCTACGAGACCGACCGGCGCGCCCTGGTCGCCGCCGGCGAGACGCGTGGCCACAGGCTGCTGCTGCGGCGCAGGGCCGCCGTCGTGGCGGGCGTCGCCTCGGTCGCGCTCGTGGGCCTCGGCGGGGCACTCCTCGTACCGGGCGGCGACGACGGGCGGCAGTCCGTGGCCACCGGTGCGAAGACCCCCGTCGCTTCGGCCACCCCCAAGGCGTCGTACACCGGCGACCAACTCATCGGCATCCTCGAGAAGCTGCTCCCCCGGGGCGAGTTCGGCTCGGCGGAAGCACGCGGCACGGACGAGCAGCTGCCGCCGTACGCGCAGGTCGTCTACAACGACGGCAAGGGCAAGGCGGCCATCGCCGTCGGCTTCAACCGGGTCCTGCCCGGCAGCGAGCAGGCCCGCCAGACCATCGCGTGCCCGGACAAAACCCTGACGCCGTTCGACAGCTGCGCCGTGACCAGGCTGTCCGACGGCTCGGCGCTCAAGCTCTTCCAGGGTTACGAGTACCCGGACCGCCGCGCGGACACGAAGCTGTGGACGGCGGACCTCGTCACCCCCAAGGGGCAGCAGGTCAGCGTGAGCGAATGGAACGCCGCGGCCGAGAAGGGCGCGCCGGTCAGCAGAGCCGAACCCCCACTGTCCCCGGCACGGTTGAGGACACTCGCCACAGCCGGTGCGTGGCTGGGCGTCGTCGACGCGATCCCGGTGGACCCCAAGGCCCCGACGGCGGCACCCGCACAGCCCTCGGGCATCGACGGCGGCTCGGTCGCTTCCACGCTCGTCTCACTGCTCCCCATGGGCGTCAAGGTGGTCGCCAGGAGCGGCCCGGACAGCGGGGACGCCTATGTCGTCGTCGACGACGGCAAGGGCAGGAGCCTGGTCCAGATCAACGTGCAGCCGAACATGTCGGACGTCGAGGGCCAGCTCTTCGGGGCGGGCGCCGAGACGCTGGCCGACGGCACGAAGGTCGTCACGCACGAGGGACCGGGCGAGAAGGGCGGCGCCGGCGTCGTCATGTGGACCGCCGACACCATCAGGACCGACGGGTTCCGTGTGGTGGTCAGTGCCTTCAACTCCGGCAGCCAGGTGACGGCCGCGACCCGCACCGCCCCCGCGCTCACGACGAAGCAGCTCCGGGCGATCGCCCTCAGTGCGAAGTGGCGCGGTCTGGGCTGAGTTCCCTCACCGCTCTCACGCGTCGGGCCCCGTCGGGCGGACCTGCCGGCGGGGTCCGACGCATGACTGGTTTCTGCCACCAGCTCTTTGTCGTCCCTTGACCTGCTCATGCCAAACACTCACCATGAGCGCCACACCCGCACTCCGTACGTCGCACTGATTCCACCCCCCACACTCCGCCAAGGAGACTTCATGCGACTTCACAGACGCGGCAGGCGCACCGTCACCCTCGCGACCCTGCTCGCGCTCGCCCTCGCCGCCCCGATCACCGCCACCGCCACCCACGCCACGGCGACCGGAACGAAAGCCCCCGCACCCTCGGCCGACGACATACGCCAGTACGAGATCCACCAGAGCACCACCCCGGTGACGCGCACCGCCATCCAGCAGACCGGCGTCACCGTGGACGAGGCCGACGAGGAGACCGTCGTCGTCTCGGGCCGCGCCGACCAGGTCGAAAAGCTGCGCCGACTCGGCTACGAGGTCTCCCTGTTGGGGTCCGCGCCGAACCGTTCGAACGGCGCCGGCGACGTCCGCCTCCTCGACTTCCCCTCAGCCGACTCGAAGTACCACAACTACGCCGAGACGAACGCGGAGATCGACCAGCGGCTCGCGGCCTACCCGAGCATCATGAGCAAGCGGGTGATCGGGAAGTCGTACCAGGGCCGGGACATCGTCGCCGTCAAGGTCAGCGACAACGTGGCCACCGACGAGAACGAGCCCGAGGTCCTCCTCACCTTCCACCAGCACGCCCGCGAGCATCTGACCGTCGAGATGGCGCTGTATCTGCTGCGCGAGCTCGGGGCCGGATACGGCAGCGACTCCCGCGTCACCAACATGGTGAACGGTCGCGAGATCTGGATCGTCCCGGACCTCAACCCCGACGGCGGTGAGTACGACATCGCGACCGGCTCGTACCGGTCCTGGCGCAAGAACCGCCAGCCCAACTCCGGTTCCTCGTACGTCGGTACGGACCTCAACCGCAACTGGAACTACAAGTGGGGCTGCTGCGGCGGCTCGTCCGGCTCCACGTCCTCCGAGACCTACCGCGGCGCCTCCGCCGAGTCGGCGCCCGAGGTGAAGGTGGTCGCCGACTTCGTACGCGGCCGCGTCGTCGGCGGCAAACAGCAGATCAGGGCCGGGATCGACTTCCACACGTACAGCGAACTCGTGCTGTGGCCCTTCGGGTACACCACCGCCGACACCGCGACCGGCATGACCGCGGACGACGCCGCCGCGTTCAGGACCGTCGGGCGGAAGATGGCCGCCAGCAACGGGTACACGCCGGAGCAGTCCAGCGACCTGTACATCACCGACGGTTCGATCGACGACTATCTCTGGGGCTCCCAGAAGATCTTCGATTTCACCTTCGAGATGTACCCGACGTCCAGTTCCGGCGGCGGGTTCTACCCGCCCGACGAGGTGATCGAGCGGGAGACCTCGCGGAACCGGGACGCGGTGCTCCAACTGCTGGAGAACGCGGACTGCATGTACCGGTCCATCGGCAAGGAGGCGCAGTACTGCGCCTGACCGGGGCGGTCCTTGGTAGGGGGGAACCGCGCGGCCGCGTACGGCTGGTCGCGCGGTTCCCCCGCGCCTACGGGGTGTCCTCGGCCGGGGTGTCCTCGACCCGGACGCCCTTGACGCCCTCGGCGGAGGGGTCCTCGGTGGAGGTGTCCTCGGCGGGGATGTCCCCGTCGGGGGCGTCCTCTTCCGGGGCGCCCTCCTCGAAGTAGGCGTCCAGCACGGCGTCGAGCTGGTCCTCCCACTCCTTGAAGCGGGCCCGGGCCGTCGCCTCGATCTCTATCGGGTACCAACGGCGGTCCGGCGTGTGCACCGTGACGGTGAACCGCTTCCCGAAGCGGGGCGACTCCGTCTCCACGGCCCCGATCTCGTCCCAGCGGAACTCCGCCTCCTGGTCGTCCAGACGCAGGTGCACGCCGCTGTGGTCGGCCTTGATCGAGGCGCGCCGGTCGGACGCCTCGAACACCGGTCCGTCCGGGTCGGGTTCGGGTTCGGGCTCGGAGTCCGAGTCGGATTCGGAGGTGGCCTCCTCTCCCGGCTCGGCGGATGCCTTCTCGGCGGCCGGCGTCTCGGGGGCGGCGTCCTCGACAACCGCCTCCTCGGACACGGCCTCTTCGGAGGCGGTCTCCTCGGACGCGGCCTCCTCGACGGCCGCGTCCTTCGGCTCCGCCTTCGCGGGTGACGTGAGCCCGGGGATGTACGCCGGGTTCACCGCGGCGGCGTCCAGGGGCTGGCTCTTCGAACCTATGCGCTGCTCCACAGCGGGCAGTATGGTCGAAGATCCTGTGTCGGACACAGCCAGCCCCCAAGTTGGCAACGCGACTGTTGTACGAAGACGCCCCGTACCTACACGAACAGGCTCACCACCGCCGCCACCGCGAAGCCCGCCACTGACAGCACCGACTCCAGGACCGTCCAGGTCTTGAGGGTGTCCCGTTCGGAGATGCCGAAGTACTTCGCGACCATCCAGAACCCGCCGTCGTTGACGTGCGAGGCGAAGATGGAGCCCGCCGAGATGGCCATGATGACCAGCGCGACGAACGCCTGGGAGTGGTCGCCCTCCGTCAGCAGCGGGGCCACGATGCCGGCCGTGGTGACGATGGCGACCGTGGCCGAGCCCTGGGCGACCCGCAGGACCAGGGAGATCAGGTAGGCGAGGACGACCACCGGCAGGCCGACGTCGTTGAAGGTGTCGGAGAGGGCCTGGGCGACCCCGCTGCCCTTGAGGACCGCGCCGAAGACACCGCCCGCGCCGACCACGAGCAGGATGTTGCCGACCGGCTTGAGGGAGGCGGTGGACACCGTCTCCAGCGACTTGCGGGACCAGCCGCGACGGATGCCGAGCAGGTAGTACGCCAGCAGCAGCGCGATCGTCAGGGCGACGAAGGGGTGGCCGAAGAACTCGATGACCGAGCGGCCGGTGGAGGGGTCGAAGGCGATCGAGGAGAAGGTCGCGAGCAGGATCAGCACCAACGGCGTACCGATGATGGCCAGCACCGTGCCGAGCGGCACCGGCGCCTCACGCGGCGTGACGCCGGCGGTCCGCTGTTCCTCGACCAGCGCGGCCTTCGCCTCGTCGGCGGCCTCGACCATGTCCTGCGGTACGGGGACGAAGATCCGCTTGCCGACCCAGGCGGCCCAGGCCCAGGCGGCGAGCACGGCGGGGATGCCGCAGACGATGCCCATCAGGATGACCCAGCCGAGGTCGACGTGGAGCAGACCGGCGGCGGCCACCGGGCCCGGGTGCGGCGGCAGGAAAGCGTGGGTCATGGACAGGCCGGCGAGCAGCGGCAGGCAGTACAGGAGGATCGACTTGCCGCCGCGCTTGGCGGCCGCGTAGACGATCGGCGCGAGGACGAAGATGCCGACGTCGAAGAAGACCGGGATGCCGAAGATGAGGCCGGTGAGGCCCATGGCGAGCGGTGCGCGCTTCTCCCCGAAGAGCTGGAGCAGCCGGGAGGCCAACACCTCGGCTCCGCCGGAGACTTCGAGCACGGCGCCGAGCATGGTGCCGAGCCCGATGATGATCGCGATGTGGCCGAGGGTGCCGCCCATGCCGGACTCGATGAGCGAGACGGCGTCGGATCGCTGGACGGTGCCGAAGAGTTCGGTGACCGAGAGACCGGCCGCGAGGCCGACGGCTATGGAGACCGCGAGCAGCGCGACGAACGGCTGCAGTCTGACCTTGATGATCAGGAAGAGGAGCAGCAGGATGCCGAGCGCGGCGACCGTGAGGAGGCCGGCGGTGCCGTGGATGAGGGCGATGAGTCCACCGGTGTGGGGTGGGGTCTCGGGCGCGGCGGCGGCGAGCAGGGACATCACGGGGGGACCTCGTAATTCCATGAGTCTTTCGGGGCAGGGGGAATCGCGGTGCGGCGCCCCGGGAACGGGCGCCGCACCGTGATGACGCACGGAGTGCGGGGGAAAGGCGGAAGAGAGCGGAAGAGATCAGGAGAGAGCGGGCGAGAGCGGAGCCCGGCGTCAGCTCAGGACGGCCAGCGCGTCGATCTCGATGAGGAGGCCCGCGGGCAGACCGACGTAGACGGTCGTGCGGGCGGCGGGGGGCGCGGTGAGGCCCTGCTCCTCGAAGTACGTGTTGTAGATCTGGTTCATCTCGGCGAAGTGGTCGACGTCGGTGAGGTAGACGCGGATCATCATCGCGTCGTCCCAGGTGGCGCCGCCCTCTTCGAGGATGGCCCGGACGTTGGCGAGGGTCTGGAGGGTCTGCTCGCGCAGGGTCGGGCCCGCGGGCGTCGGCGGCTCGCCCTCGACGGCGGGCAGGAAGCCGACCTGCCCGGCGACTTGGAGGATGTTCCCCTTCCTGACTCCGTGCGAGAACTTGGCGGGCGGGGTGGTGTGGGTCTTGGGGGTGAGGGCGGTCTTCTCGGTCATGGGGGTCCTTAGCTGGGGTCCTTCGGGGGTCTTCCGGAGTAGTCTCGGCTGATGGCGTCCGCCGTACGGCGCACCAGCGGGAGCAGGGTGAGGAGTTCTTCGGCGGTGACGACGACGTTGGGCGCGGAGACCGACATCGCGGCGGCGACCCGCCCGTCGGCCCCCCGGATGGGCGCGGCGACGCAGTTGATGGACTCCTCGTGGCCACCGAGGTCGGTGGCCCAGCCCTGTTCGCGCACCGTCGCCAGTTCCTTGAGGAAGGCGGGGGCGTTGGGGGTCGAACGGGCCGTGTACAGGGGGTAGTCGAGCTTCTCCGTGAGGGCGCGGCGCTCGGCCTCGGGCAGGTCGGCGAGGAGGAGTTTGGCGACCGCGGCGACGGTGATGGCGACGGGCTTGCCGATCCGGGAGTACATGCGCACCGGGTAGCGGCTCTCCACCTTGTCGATGTAGAGGACCTCGTTGTCCTCGTGGACCGCGAGGTGGACGGTGTGCCCGCACTGCTCGTTGAGGCGTACGAGGTGGGAGTGGGCGATCTCGCGGATGTCGAGGTTCTCGACGGCCTCCTGGGCGAGGGCGAAGAGGCGGGCACCGAGGCGGTAGCGCTGGTCGGACTGGCGGTAGACGAGGCCGTGCTCGTGCAGCGTGCGCAGGAGCCGCAGCGCCGTGGACTTGTGGACGCCGAGGCGGTCGGCGACCTGGCCGAGGTCGGCGGGTCCCTCGGCGAGCAGCGGCAGGATGCTCAGCGCCCGGTCGACGGTCTGGCTCATGGGGTACGTACCTCCTCGTCGGCCCGCGTGTCGGCTTCGGTCCAGCCGGGGCCGAGTCGAAGTGTCCCCCACGCCTCGTCGTCCAGAGCGGCCAGCCGGTCGGCGTGGTCGCGGGACGGCGGCGTGGCGAGGTCGCCGGGGACGGTGAGGGCGGCGGCGGCCGTGAGGTGGCCGTGCCGCAGCCGGTCCCGGGCGGGAAGCCCGCGCAGCGTGGCGGACAGGAACCCGGCGGCGAAGGCGTCCCCGGCGCCGACGGGCGCGACGACGTCGACCCGGAGGGCGGGAACGCGGGTGACGGTGTCCGCGCGGGGCCCGCCGTCGCGGACACCGCCGGGCTCGCCACCGCTGTCGCCGCCGCGCTCGTCGCCGCTGTCGCCGCCGCTGTCGCTGCCGCTGCCGCCGCCGCGCTCGAACAGCGTCGCGCCCCCCGCGCCCTGCTTCACCACCAGTGCCCGGGGTTCGGGCAGGGCGGCGCGGATCGCCTCGGGGCCGCCGGTGACGCCCCAGGCCTCCTCCGCCTCGTCCTCGCCCACGAAGACGAGGTCGCTGCGGCGGGCCAGTTCCAGCAGGACGGTCCGGCCCGTCTCCGGGTGGGGCCAGAGGTGGGCCCGGTGGTTGACGTCGAACGAGAGGAGCGGGCGGGAAGGACGGGGGGCGGTCAGTTCGCGGAGCAGGGTCAGGCAGTCGGCGGAGAGCGCGGCGGTGATGCCAGAGAGGTGCAGGACACGTCCGGAGTCCAGTTCCGCGCGGGGCGTGTTGTCCGGGGACATCGCGGAGGCGGCGGAACCGGCCCGGTAGTAGAGGACTTCGTGGTCGTCCGTGGCCCGGTCGCCCGCGGTGCGGAAGTAGATTCCGGTGGGGCGGTGCGGGTCGCGGCGCACGGCGGAGGTGTCGACGCCGTACGCGGTGATCGCCTCGACGAGATGGTCGCCGAACCCGTCGTCCCCGACCCGGCCGATCCACTTCACGCTGTGGCCGGCGGCCGCGAGGACGCACGCCACGTTGGACTCGGCGCCGCCGATCCCCCGGTCGAAGGAGGGTACGTCGGCGAGCCGCCCCGGCCGGGAGGGCAGGAACGTGACCATGGACTCGCCGAGCGCGACCACGTCGACGGGGCGGGTGCCACCGACGGGACGGGACACGGCAGCTGCGGGTCCGGTGGGGGTCACGATGACGGGGGCTCCTTGCTCGCGCGGCTCTCGCGGTCGACGGCGCCCGGCGGCACCGTTGACCCTGCGTTGGCTGGGATGTTAGACAGCAGTAAGCGACATACGCAATGACCGTTGCATTACCTGCAACGCACCTCATCAGGGAGGCCCCATGGGCGCCGACACCGCAGCAGCACGCCTCGCCGCCCTCACGGCGGACCGCGTGGACCACCGCTACAAGGGGCTGCCCCCGGACGCCCGGGGTCTGACCGTCGGTGAGCTGACCGCCCAGCGCCGCAATCTCTTCGACGGCGGCTTCACCACCCCCGTGCTCGCCCTCTCCGCCGAGCGCCTCACCCACAACCTCGCCCTGATGGAGTCGTACGCCGCCCGCCACGGCCTCGCCTTCGCGCCGCACGGCAAGACCTCGATGGCCCCGCAGCTCTTCCACCGGCAGATCGAGCACGGCGCCTGGGGCATCACCCTCGCCGTGCCCCACCAGGTCTGGGTGGCCCGGGAGTTCGGCGTCCAGCGGGTCTTCCTCGCCAACGAGCTCGTCGACGCGGCGGCCCTGCGCCGGATCGCGGCCGAGCTCGCCGCCGACCCGGACTTCCGCTTCGTCTGCTACGTCGACTCGGTGCGCGGTGTCGAGCTGATGGCCGCCGCGCTGCACGGCTCCACCCGTCCGGTGGACGTGGTCGTCGAGCTCGCCGCCGGCGAGGGGGCCCGTACCGGCGTGCGGACGGAGGCGGAGTGCGCGGCGGTCGCGGACGCGGTGGCCGCGACGACGACGCTGCGGCTGGTCGGCGTGGCGGGGTACGAGGGCGAGGTGCCGCAGGCCGACCCCGACCGCGTGCACGCGTGGCTGCGCCGGCTGACCGCGCTCGCGGTGGACTTCGACAAGGCGGGCCGGTTCGCCGAGGTGCCGGAGATCGTCGTCAGCGCGGGCGGCAGCGCCTGGTTCGACGCGGTGGCCGACGTCTTCGCGGAGATCCCCGAACTCTCCCGTCCCGTCCTGAAGTTGCTGCGCTCGGGCGCGTACGTCTCGCACGACGACGGTCACTACCGGCGGCTGACGCCGTTCGCCCGGGTCCCCGAGGAGGGTGCCCTGCACCCGGCGTTCCAGCTCTGGTCCCAGGTCGTCTCCCGGCCCTCCCCCGAGCAGGCCTTCGTCAACGCGGGCAAGCGGGACGCGGCCTACGACCTCGATCTGCCCGAGGCCCAGGCGGTCCGGCGGGACGGCCGCGAGCGCCCGGCCACCGGGGTCGCCGTCACCGGTCTCTCGGACCAGCACGGGTGGCTGACCACCTCCCCGGAGGCGGACCTGGAGGTCGGGGACTGGGTGGGGCTGGGGCTGTCGCACCCGTGCACGTCCTTCGACAAGTGGCAGCTGATCCCCGTGGTGGAGGCGGACGGGACGGTCGTGGACTACGTACGGACGTTCTTCTAGAACCGGCACGGGAAAGGAAGCACGCCATGATGGATCTCGTCATCCGTGACGCGGAGGTCGTCGACGGCACCGCGGGCCCCTCGTACCGCGCCGACGTGGGGATCGAGGGCGGCAGGATCACCACCGTGGTCAAGGAGGGCGCGGCGGCCGGCTGTCTGCGGCCGGTCGCCCGCCGGGTCCTCGACGCCGAGGGCCTGGCCCTGGCGCCCGGCTTCATCGACATGCACGCCCACAGCGACCTGGCCCTGCTCCGCGATCCGGAGCACACCGCGAAGGCGGCCCAGGGGGTGACCCTGGAGGTCATCGGCCAGGACGGGCTGTCGTACGCGCCGGTGGACGACCGCACGCTCGCCGAGGTCCGCAGGGCGATCACCGGCTGGAACGGGTACGGCGACGACATCGACTTCAGCTGGCGCTCGGTCGGCGAGTATCTGGACCGGCTCGACCACGGCTTCGACGGCGAGGGCATCGCGGTGAACGCCGCGTACCTCGTCCCACAGGGCACCGTCCGGATGCTCGCCGTCGGCTGGGAGGACCGCCCGGCGACGGAACGGGAGCTGGACCGCATGCGACGGCTGGTCGCCGACGGTCTGCGGGAGGGCGCCGTCGGCATGTCCTCCGGCCTCACCTACACCCCCGGCATGTACGCCCAGGACGCCGAACTCACCGAGCTGTGCCGGGTGGTGGCCGGACACGGCGGCTACTACTGCCCGCACCACCGCTCGTACGGGGCGGGCGCCCTGGAGGCGTACGAGGAGATGGTGGCCCTCACCCGCGAGGCCGGCTGCCCGCTCCATCTCGCCCACGCCACCATGAACTTCGGGGTGAACGAGGGCCGGGCGCCCGAACTGCTCGCGCTCCTGGACCGCGCGCTCGCCGAGGGCGCGGACATCAGCCTCGACACCTATCCCTACACCCCCGGCTGCACCACGCTCGTGGCGATGCTGCCCAGTTGGGCGAGCGAGGGCGGCCCCGAGGCGGTGCTCGCGCGCCTGGCGGACGACGGGAGCGCCGAGCGCATCCGGCACCACATGGAGGTCGTCGGCGCGGACGGCTGCCACGGCGTCCCCATCGAGTGGGACACGATCGAGATCTCCGGCGTCACCGAGCCGGCGCTCGCGGAGTACGTCGGCAGCACGGTCCGGCAGTCCGCCGACCGTCTAGGCGAGGACCCCTGGACCACCGCCCGCCGCATCCTCCTCGACGACCGGCTCGGCGCCACGATCCTCCAGCACGTCGGCCACGAGGAGAACGTGCGCGCCATCATGCGGCACCGCGTGCACACCGGCGGCTCGGACGGGATCCTGCGCGGTGACAAGCCGCACCCGCGCGCCTACGGCACGTTCCCGCAGTATCTCGGCCGGTACGTACGGGAGTTGGGTGTCCTCTCGCTGGAGGAGTGCGTCGCCCACCTCACCGGCCGTCCGGCCGCCCGGCTGCGGCTGCCGGACCGCGGTCTGGTCCGCGAGGGCTACCGCGCCGACCTCGTCCTGTTCGACCCGGCCACGGTCGCGGCCGGGTCGACGTTCGAGGCGCCGCGCACGCTCCCGACGGGCATTCCGTACGTGCTGGTCGACGGCCGCTTCGTGATCGAGGACGGACGGCGCACGGACGTCCTGGCGGGGCGGGCGGTCCGCCGTACGGCCTGACCGCCCGCCCCGCCGGGCGTCACGGCTTGGGCAGAGCGCACCCGGTGGCGCTCAGATCGAGCTTGTTGCCGGTCCCGAAGCACGGGACGATCTGGTACGTCTCCTCGGCGTAGTTGATGCCCTGGTGGATGGTGACGTTGCCGCTCGCGTCGACCTCGCACGGGTTGTTCACCGTGCAGGTCTCGCCGTCCTCGTTGCCGGTGTTGTTGACGGCGACGACCTTGCCGGTGGCGTTGTCGATGACGGGCGAGCCCGAGGTGCCGCCGATGGTGTTGCAGGCGGAGGTGTAGCGGACCGAGTCCTTCCAGGTCCAGTCACCCTCCTTCAGGCGGTACACGAACCCGTCGACGTTGCAGCTGTAGATCCGCTTCCAGTAGCCGGAGACCACCTTGATGGCCGTGCCCGCGGTGGGGTGGGTGTCGCTGAGGGTGAGCGCGCTGATCCCGTACGAGCTCTTGATCTGCGCGTAGGTGCGGGTGAGCTGGTAGATCGTGATGTCGGTGTCGGTCATCGTCGAGTACGCGACCTTGCCGGCGCGCAGCGTCGCGACGCCCGTCCCCGCGGAGTTGAGCAGGGTGAAGGAGCGCGTGGAGGTCTGGCCGACGATGACCTCACCCGGTTCCGGGAAGCCCGTCTCCAGGCAGTGCCCGTTGGAGAGCACGAGCGCGGGGTCGCTGTCGGCGGAGTTGGGCATCCGGATGACGGAGCCGGAGCAGTTGCTGAGCGCGACGGTGCCCGCGTAGTTCACGGCCTGGACGGCCGGCGCCCGGACGGCCGACGTCCTCCGGGCCGACGACTCGGCGGCCGATGACCGCGCGGCCGGTGCGGACGCGGGTGCGTGTGCGGGGGTGGCGGTGTGTGCGGGGGTGGCGGTGTGTGCGGGTGCCGCGACCGCGGGTGCCACGCCCGCCCCGGCGATCACCAGGGCGAACAGCGCGGCGACGAGAGGCTTACTCATGTGGGGGTCCCCTCTTGCGACTTGGGTGGCCGGAGGTCTTCCGGCCACGGCCAGTTTTGTCATGCGCATTGTGAGGTGAGGGGACGCGACGGACAAGGAGTCGTTTCCGGCCTCGGGCGACCGCCGCGGGAACCGTGTGGTCGCGGCCACCGACCCGTTCGGGGGAATCCCGTCCGTGGCCGGGAACAGCCCTGCCCCGAGCCCGGCGCGCGCACCGGTCCGGCCGTTGCGCCAGGACACGGGCGGGTACCGCCGGGATCGCGGGGTCCGCGGCGCGCGAGAGGACGAAAGTCACCCAAAACACCACGTCTCACGTGGTGGAAAACACGCCCCGCGAAGCGTTACGCGGCCGTAAGCTCACGGGCATGCAGGTGATCCAGTCGACCAAGCTCGCCAACGTCTGTTACGAGATCCGGGGCCCGGTGCTCGAGGAGGCGATGCGGCTGGAAGCCGCGGGGCACCGGATTCTCAAGCTGAACACCGGCAATCCGGCCGCCTTCGGGTTCGAGTGCCCGCCGGAGATCCTGGAGGACATCCTCCGCAACGTCTCCTCGGCGCACGGCTACGGCGACGCGAAGGGCCTGCTGGCCGCCCGCCGCGCCGTCGTCATGCACAACCAGACCCTCGGCATCGAGACGGACGTCGAGCACGTCTTCATCGGCAACGGCGTGTCCGAGCTGATCGTGATGGCGATGCAGGGCCTGCTCGACGACGGCGACGAGGTGCTCGTACCGGCGCCGGACTACCCGCTGTGGACCGCCGCCGTGTCCCTGTCCGGCGGCACCGCCGTCCACTACCACTGCGACGAGCAGTCCGACTGGATGCCCGACCTCGCGGACGTGGAGCGGAAGGTCACCGACCGCACCAAGGCGATCGTCATCATCAACCCGAACAACCCGACGGGCGCGGTGTACGACGAGGCGATGCTGCGCGGGCTCACCGACATCGCCCGCCGCCACAACCTGCTCGTCTGCTCGGACGAGATCTACGACAAGATCCTGTACGACGACGCGACGCACACCCCCACCTCCGCGGTCGCCCCCGACCTGCTCACCCTCACCTTCAACGGCATGTCGAAGGCCTACCGGGTGGCCGGTTACCGCGTCGGCTGGATGTCGATCTCGGGCCCCCGCGCCCACGCCGACTCCTACATCGAGGGCCTGACGATCCTCGCGAACATGCGACTGTGCGCGAACATGCCGGGTCAGCACGGTGTGGTGGCCGCGCTCAGCGGCCGGCAGACCATCGGCGAGCTCGTCCTGCCGGGCGGGCGCCTGAAGGAGCAGCGGGACGTCGCGTACGAGCTGCTGACCCAGATCCCGGGGGTGAGCTGTGTGAAGCCGAAGGGCGCGCTGTATCTCTTCCCGCGGCTCGACCCGAAGGTCTTCAAGATCAAGGACGACCGGCAGATGGTGCTCGACCTGCTGCGCCGCGAGAAGATCATGGTCGTCCAGGGCACGGGCTTCAACTGGCCGGAGCCGGACCACTTCCGGGTGGTCACGCTGCCGACCGTGGGTGATCTGACCGACGCGGTGACCCGGATCGGCACCTTCCTGGACGGTTACGGCCAGCCCTGACCCTCACCCTGCGTGGCCGCCGGGCCCAGATGCGCGACCTGGCTCAACTTTAGACGGAATCCAAGCTAGGATGGTTTCCTGCGAGCGCACAGGAGGCCGTCCCATGTACGAACCGATCCGCACCAAGTCGGTCCACACCGCGCCCGGCACGCCCTCGGACTTCCCCCACCGGTCACGCGAGGAGGAGCTGGACATCCAGCTCGCCGGGCATCTCGCCGCCCTCCTCGCGGTGACGGACGAGATCCGCGCGCTCGCCCCCTCCCCCGATCTGGACACCGCGGCCGGGCGGCTCGCCGAACAGGTCGCGCGGCTCCGGGGAGGCATGGCCCCGGCGCGCGCGTCCGCGGCCGCCCCCGAGCCGCGCGCCACCGCCCTCCACCAGCGCGCCCACTCCCTCGCCGGACGCGCCCTCGTCGTCGCCGCCTCCCGCGCGGACACGGCCGCCGCGATCCTGGCCGCCGAGCGCATGGACGCCCACGCCCTGGCCACCGACCCCCGCACCCTCGCCTCCCACTGAGCCCAGCGCTCCCCCTTTACGGCCCCGGTCCGCGTGCACCCGCAGCGACGCGCGGACCGGGTGCCACACACCCCGCCCGTCAGCCGGGGGTCACGGCCGTCGTCCGCGGCCCCACCGCCGCGAGCAGCGCCAGCTGCTCCGCCGCCTCCGTGCCCGGCGCCGCCGAACAGACCGTGATCCGCAGATCCGCGCCGGGCACCGTGAGGGTGTCGCAGTCCACGACGATCGTCCCCAGCCCGGGATGGTGGACGGTCTTGGTGTCGGCCGTGTGGAACCCGACCGTGTGCGCGGCCCACAGGGTGCGGAACCGGTCGCTCTCCCGCCGCAGGTCCGCGATCAGCGACCGCAGCCCCCCGTCCTCGGGATAGCGGGCGGTGGCGGACCGCAGATCCGACACGAGGGCCGCCTCCAGCCTCGTCAGCTGCTCCGGCGTGTGCGTGACCCGGGTCGGCAGCCCCGCGAACTGCCGCCACACGTAGTTGCGCTCCCGCCCCCGCCACTCGGAGGGGTCGCCGACCAGCGCGGCCCACAACGGGTTCCACGAGATCAGGTCGTACGCCGCGTCGTGGACCCCCAGCGGGGCGAGCCGCAACTGGTCCAGCAGCCGCTGGACGGAGGGCGGGACGTGCCGCGAGATGTGCCCGGCCGCGGGCGGTGCCTGGCCGGCCAGCCGGAACAGATGCTCGCGTTCCGCCTCCGACAGACGCAGCGCGCGGGAGAGCGCGGTGAGGACCTGGTCGGACGGGGAGGTGGCCCGGCCCCGTTCGAGACGGGTGACGTAGTCCACCGAGAGCCCGGCGAGCTGCGCCAGCTCCTCCCGGCGCAGTCCGGGCGCCCGCCGGACACCGCCCGTCGGCAGTCCGGCCTCCCGCGGCGCGGTCCGGTCGCGCCAGTGCCGCAGCGCCGCGCCGAGCTCCCCGTGCGCTCCGTACTCCCCGTGCTCCGCGTGTTCGCCGTGCTCCCCGTGTGCCGTCCGCTCCGCGCTCATCCCTCCATGGTGCTCCCCCGCGGACCGCGCAGCCTGGTACTGCCGGACCCCCCGATGCCGGGGGCCCTGCCCGCGCGCCCGGACCGCGCGCACAGTGGAGTCATGACCATCACCGTGATCACCGGAGCCAACAAGGGCATCGGATTCGAGACCGCCCGCCGACTCGTCGAGCGGGGCCACACCGTGTACGTCGGCGCCCGCGACGCCGACCGGGGCCGGCGGGCCGCCGACGCGCTGGGCGCCCGCGCGCTCCTCCTCGACGTCACCGACGACGCTTCCGTGCGGGCCGCGGCGGACCGCGTGCGCGAGGAGGCCGGACACGTCGACGTCCTCGTCAACAACGCGGGAGTCAACCAACCCGCCAAGGCCGTCGAGGAGTTCACCGCGACCGACGTCCAACGCGTCTACGACACCAACGTCTTCGGTGTCGTCCGTACCGTGCACGCCTTCCTCCCCCTGCTGCGGAAGGCCGGGGCCCCCGTCGTCGTGAACGTCACGAGTGCCCTGGGCTCGCTCACCGTCAACGCCCTGCCGGACAGCACCACACTGCTGCCGACCTGGGTACCGCTGCTCGCCTACAACTCCTCAAAGGCGGCGCTGAACATGCTGACGGTGCTGTACGCCAAGTCGCTCCCGGAGATCCGGATCAGCGCCGTCACCCCCGGCTTCACCGCGACCGACCTCAACGGCCACTCCGGGACACTGAGCGTCGAGCAGGGCGCCGAGATCGTCGTCGCCACGGCCGCCGCCGGAGCCGACGCGCCCACCTGCGCGTTCGTCGAGGCGTCGGGCCCCGTTCCCTGGTGACGGGCCGCACCGGAGGAGGCACCCGTTCCGGTTGCATACCGGGATAGGTCGGTCACTCCCCGTTCACCCGGTGCCTCCGGGAACGTTGGATTCCGGGAGCATTCTCCTCGGTGTGAGACGCATCGTGGGAATCGTCCTGGCGGTCCTGCTGATCGGCGGCGTGGCAGCAGCCGTCGTAGCGGGCCGCGAAGGTCAGGACACGGGCACGGCAACGAAGACCGTGCATGGAGTGATCGGTTCGGAGAAGGCGGAGTTCTTCGCCGACCCCGACGTGGTGAAGGCCCTCGCCGCCAAGGGCTACACCGTGAAGACGGAGACCTCCGGGTCCTGGGCCATGGAGGGCCTGGACCTCAAGGGGTACGACTTCGCCTTCCCCTCGAGCCAGGCCCCGGCCGACGAGCTCGCCGCCAAGTACCACGCGCGGCAGCCGCTGCCGCGCCCCTTCTACTCGCCCCTCGTGGTCGTCGCCCACCGCAGCGCCGCCGAGGTGCTGGCGGCGAACGGGCTCGCGACCCTCGGCAAGGGCTCCGGCACGCTCAGGATGGCCGCGTACCTCAAGGCCGCCGAGCACGACCGGACCTGGCAACAGCTCAAGGGGGCCGGGGCGCACGGGGAGCTGACCGGCACGCTGTACATCGCCACCACCGACCCCGCCACCTCCAACTCCGGCGCGCTCTACCTCGCCGCCGCCTCGTACGTCGCCGACGGCGGCCGGGTCGCCGCGGACACCGCCGCCGTCACCCGCACCGCGCCCCTCATGCGCAAGCTCATCAGCGTCCAGGGGGCCCAGCAGACCAGCACGGACGCCGCGTTCAGGGACTTCGTCAGCGGGGCCGGAAACCCGCTCGTGCTCGTGTACGAGTCACAGGTCGCCTCGCTGCTCGCCCAGGGCCAGGACGTCGGTGACCTCACGGTCCTGTACCCGGACACCACCGCGAACAGCGACCACACCGTCGTACCGCTGACGGAGGCCGGCCGTGCGCTCGGCGAACTCCTCAGCAGTGACCCGGTTCTGCGCAGGCTGGCCGTCAGGCACGGGTTCCGGCCGCAGGGCGCGAGCGCGGAGTTCACGGCGGCGACCGCCGCCCACGCCACCTATCTCAACCAGAAACTGACCGGCGTCCGGCAGGCGCCCGTGCCCGCCTCCGCGGTGCTGCACGAGATGGCCCGCCGGGCGAAGGGCCAGGGGGGAAGCACATCATGAGCATCGAGGACACGTTCACCCTCACGCCGCCCGAGGCCGTCGCGCCCGTGCCGCGTGAGAAGGCCGGCGGGCTCGTTCCCGTCGACCCGTCCGTGCAGGACGAGATGGCGCGCCGGGCCGCCGAGTACATCGGCGGGCTCGCCTCCCTGGACGCCCGTTCACCCGAGTTCGCGGGCAAGGTCGGGGAGATCGCGGGGCTGGGCGCGAGCGAGATGCGGGGAGCCGCCGCGCAGTCCAACCGGATGCTGGAGCGCACCCTGCGCAGCCTGCCCTCGAAGGGCGAGGACGCGCAGTCGCACGTCGCCGGCTCGCTCGTCGAACTCCGGCGCGTGGTGGAGGATCTGGACCCGCGCGACCTGCCGGCGAGCAAGGGGCGCAAGCTCCTGTCGCGGCTGCCGGGCGGCAACAAGCTGCGCGACCACGTCGCCAAGTACGCGTCCTCGCAGGCCACCCTGAACAAGATCGTGGGCTCCCTGCGCGGTGGCCAGGACGAACTGCGCCGTGACAACGCGGCGTTGCAGACCGAGCGGGTCCGGCTCTGGGAGACGATGGGCAAGCTCCAGGAGTACGTGGTGCTGACCCAGGCCCTGGACACGGCCGTCGAGGAGCACATCGCGGGCGTCGACGCCGCCGACCCCACGCAGGCCGACACCCTCCGCTCGGACGTCCTCTTCCCGGTGCGCCAGAAGCATCAGGACCTGCTGACCCAGCTCGCCGTGTGCGCGCAGGGCTATCTGGCCATGGACGTGGTCCGGCGCAACAACGACGAACTCATCAAGGGCGTCGACCGCGCCGCCACCACCACGGTCTCCGCGCTGCGCATCTCCGTGATGCTCGCCTCCGCTCTCGACAACCAGCGCAAGGTCGTCGACCAGGTCAACGCGTTGCGCGGCACCACGGAGGAACTGATCCGCGGCAACGCCGAGATGCTCGCCACGCAGAGCGGCGAGATCCAGCGCATCGCCGCCGACCCGGCCGTCGGCGCGGAGACCCTCCGTACCGCCTTCCAGCAGATCTACCGCACCCTCGACGCCATCGACACCTACAAGGTCCAGGCCACCGAGTCGATGGCGGCGACCGTGGAGTCCCTCACCTCGGAACTCCAGCAGGCGAGCGTCTACCTGGAGCGCAGCCGGTCGCGCGGCGCCCTGGACGGAGGGTCCGCGTGAGACCACGACTGACCGCTCTCGCCGTCCTCGCGCTGCTGACGGCGTGCACCTCACACCCGCAGCAGGAGCAGCGGTCCGGGCAGAACGCACCCGAACCCGGCACCCTGCGCGTCCTCGCCTCCAGTGAACTCGGCGACATGCGGCCGGTGCTGGAGCAGGTCCGCAAGGACACCGGCATCACGGTCCGCCCCACCTACCTGGGCACCCTCGCCGCCGTGGACCTCCTCGCGCGCGGCAAGGTCGACGGCTCCTACGACGCGCTGTGGCTGTCGTCCAACGACTATCTGCGGCTGCGGCCCGAGGCGGCGAAGAAGGTCGTCTCGGAGACGCCGGTCATGTCGAGCCCGGTGGCCATCGGGGTGAAGCCGGCGACCGTGAAGGCCCTGGGCTGGAGGCCGGACGACGTCACCTGGCCGCAGGTGGAGAAGGCGGTGGCGGAGGGCCGGCTGACGTACGGCATGACCGACCCCGCCCGCTCCAACTCCGGTTTCTCCACCCTGATCTCGGTCGCCTCGGGCCTGTCCGGAGCGCAGTCGGCGCTCACCGAAGGGGACGTGGACAAGGCGACTCCACGCCTCAAGGAGTTCTTCAAGGGCCAGAAGCTGACCTCGGGGTCCTCCGGCTGGCTGGCGAGCGCGTACCGGCGCCGCGGCACCGTGGACGCCCTGTTCAACTACGAGTCCGTCCTCAAGGGGATGAAGGACCTGACGGTCATCCGGCCGCGCGACGGCGTCGTGACCGCCGACTATCCGCTCTCCTCGCTCGCCGCCACGGACAAGAACACCCGGGAGACCGTCCGCCGTCTCACCGAGGCGCTGCGCACCCCGGCCGTCCAGCGGCTCATCACCGAGCGCACCCTGCGCCGTCCGGTGGTCGCCTCCGTCGCCCCGGCGGCCGGCCTCGACACGAGCAGACGGCGCGAACTCCCCTTCCCCGGCAGCCGGTCCGTCGCCGACCGACTCCTCGACTCGTACGAGAACCAACTCCGCCGGCCCTCCCGGACCGTGTACGTCCTGGACACCTCCGGCTCGATGCGCGGCAGCCGGCTCGACCGGCTGAAGAAGGCGCTCACCTCCCTGACGGGCGACTTCCGCGAACGCGAGGAGGTGACGCTGATGCCGTTCGGATCAGACGTCAAGAGCGTCCGCACGCACCTGGTGCGGCCCGCCGACCCGGGGGCCGGACTGGACGGCATCCGGGCGGACACCCGGGCGCTCAGCGCCTCCGGCGACACCGCGATCTACACCTCGCTGGAGAAGGCGTACGAGCATCTGGGTGCCGACGACGACTCGTTCACGTCGATCGTGCTGATGACCGACGGCGAGAACACGACGGGCTCGGGCCCCGGGCACTTCGACGGCTTCTACCGCGAACTGCCGGGCGCGCAGCGGGAGATCCCCGTCTTCCCGATCCTCTTCGGCGACTCCGACCGCGACGAGCTCGGGCACATCGCCGACCTGACCGGCGGCCGTCTCTTCGACGCCCGCAAGGGTTCGCTCGACGGCGCCTTCGAGGAGATCCGTGGCTACCAATAGGTTCGTGGGCTATCTGGAGTCCCGCAAGAACCTGGCCGGGAGCGCCTGCGGGCTCGGCGGGCTGGCGCTGACCTTCACGGGGCTGGCGGGCGTGTACTGGCCCGTCGTCGTCGCGGGTCTGTACGGCGCGGGCGCGCTGATCTCGCCGCCGGAGCGCCCGCCGCTCCCGGACTTCCCGGACCCCTCCGCGCAACTGGAGGAACTGCGGGCCGACTTCACCACCCTGCGCGGGTACCTGGACGGCGTCGAGCTGCCTCCGGCGGCCGCGGGCCGGCTCACCGAGCTGAGCGAACTCCTGGCCGCGCTGCTGGACCCCGGCTGGGTCGCCGAGGTCCTCGCGCGCGACCCGGAGGGCGTGCACGCGCTGTCACGTGCCGTACGGCAGGACATTCCCGAGGCCGTCGACACCTTCGTACGGACCCGGTGGTGGACCCGGCTGACGCCCGGCACGGAGCCGCCGGAACGGCATCTGGAGCGGCAGCTCACCCTGCTGCACGAGGAGGCCGACCGGCTGGCTGGGACCCTGCGGGAGGCGGAGGCGCGGCGCCAGGAGACGCACACGCGCTACCTGGAGGACCGCGGCCGCTCGCAGTGACCGGCCGGGGTTCCCGGGGTTGATGACGGTCGCCGGGGCCCCGCACACGGTCGTGCGGAGCCCCGGCGGGGTGCTGTCACCGCGGCCGGCCCTGGCAACGTCGCAGGTCAGGGCAAGTCCGGCCGGCCGCGGAGCGGGTGGGGGCACCGAGGGCGCGTCGGCCTCTTCCCGCCGGGCGGCCGGCGCCCGGCGGGAAGGGACGGACACGGCCTAGCCCAGACGCTGCACCAGCGCCCGGTATTCGTCCCACAGCTCCTTCGGGGTGTGCTCGCCGAAGGTGTTGAGGTGCTCGGGCACGAGCGCGGCCTCCTCGCGCCACACCTCCTTGTCGACGGTGAGCAGGAAGTCGAGGTCCGACTCGGACAGGTCGAGTCCCTTGGTGTCCAGGGCTCCCTTGGCCGGCAGGACGCCGATGGGGGTCTCGACGCCCTCGGCACGGCCGTCGAGGCGGTCCACGATCCACTTCAGGACACGGCTGTTCTCGCCGAATCCCGGCCACACGAACTTGCCCGCGTCGTTCTTGCGGAACCAGTTCACGTAGTAGATCTTCGGGAGTTTGGCCTGGTCCTTGTCCTTGGCGACGTCGATCCAGTGCCCCATGTAGTCGCCCATGTTGTAGCCGCAGAACGGCAGCATCGCGAACGGGTCGCGGCGCAGTTCACCGACCTTGCCCTCGGCGGCGGCGGTCTTCTCGGAGGCGACGTTCGCGCCGAGGAAGACACCGTGGTTCCAGTCGAAGGACTCCGTCACCAGCGGTACGGCCGTGGCGCGGCGCCCGCCGAAGAGGATCGCCGAGATCGGCACGCCCTTGGGGTCCTCCCACTCGGGCGCGATGATCGGGCACTGGTCGGCGGGGACGGTGAAGCGGGCGTTGGGGTGGGCGGCCGGGGTGCCGGACTCCGGCGTCCAGTCGTTGCCCTTCCAGTCGGTGAGGTGGGCGGGAGTCTCCTCCGTCATCCCCTCCCACCAGATGTCGTTGTCGTCGGTCAGCGCGACGTTGGTGAAGACCGAGTTGCCCCAGAGCGTCTTCATCGCGTTGGCGTTGGTGTGCTCACCGGTGCCGGGCGCGACGCCGAAGAAACCGGCCTCGGGGTTGATCGCGTACAGCCGGCCGTCCTCGCCGAACCGCATCCACGCGATGTCGTCACCGATGGTCTCGACCGTCCACCCGGAGACGGTGGGCTCCAGCATGGCGAGGTTGGTCTTGCCGCACGCGCTCGGGAAGGCCGCGGCGACGTACTTGGACCCGCCCTGCGGCGGGGTCAGCTTCAGGATGAGCATGTGCTCGGCGAGCCAGCCCTCGTCCCGTGCCATGACGGAGGCTATGCGCAGGGCGTAGCACTTCTTGCCGAGCAGCGCGTTGCCGCCGTAGCCCGAGCCGTACGACCAGATCTCGCGGGTCTCCGGGAAGTGCGAGATGTACTTCGTGGAGTTGCACGGCCACGGCACGTCGGCCTCGCCCTCGGCGAGCGGCGCCCCGAGCGTGTGCACGGCACGCACGAAGAAGCCGTCGGTGCCGAGCTCGTCCAGGACGGGCTGTCCCATGCGGGTCATGGTGCGCATGGAGACGGCGACGTAGGCGGAGTCGGTGATCTCGACGCCGATCGCGGAGAGGTCGGAGCCGAGGGGGCCCATGCAGAACGGGACGACGTACATCGTCCGGCCCTTCATCGAGCCGCGGAAGACTCCCTGCTCACCGGTGAAGATCTCCCGCATCTCCGCGGGCGCCTTCCAGTGGTTGGTCGGGCCCGCGTCCTGCTCCTTCTCGGAGCAGATGAACGTCCGGTCCTCGACCCGCGCGACATCGGTCGGGTCGGAAGCTGCGTAGTAGGAGTTGGGGCGCTTGATCGGGTCGAGCTTCTTGAAGGTGCCCTTGCGCACGAGCTCCTCGCTCAGCCGCTCGTACTCGGCCTCGGATCCGTCACACCAGACCACGCTGTCCGGCTGCGTCAGTTCGGCGATCTCGTTGACCCACGAGATCAGGTCCTTGTGCTGGGTGGG
The DNA here is from genome assembly GCF_012273515.2 of Streptomyces sp. RPA4-2. Classification (NCBI taxonomy): domain Bacteria; kingdom Bacillati; phylum Actinomycetota; class Actinomycetes; order Kitasatosporales; family Streptomycetaceae; genus Streptomyces; species Streptomyces sp. RPA4-2. The sequence continues at coordinate 5,747,979 of NZ_CP050975.2, read as the reverse complement.
AACGGTGGAGGGAGCCGCGATGTCGCGCGCCACGATTGCTCCTAGATGAGGGGTTTTGTTTGTTGTGCCCCTTGGGGGCTGCGACCCGGATGCTTCACGGTGAGGGAACCCTGGCGCTCATCCGGTGCCGACCGCACTCATTTGATCATCCGACGCATCCGCCCATATGTCCAGAGGGCCTCACACCTGAGCGGAGTGAGCATCGCCACGTGTACCCGCGCTTCTTTGCGTCCACACGGGGTTCAGCTGAAGGATTTTTTGCCTGAACGTCGCAGCACGTCAGGAGCGTGAGAAGATGGCTGTTCTTGACCGGTCGGCGCGCCGTACTGATACGTAACTTACGGTTCCGTAGGTACGATTCGGCGTATGACTGCGCCCGTCCCCGACGCGCCCACGGACTCGCCGGCCACAGGCCGCGGCCCCGCAGCGCCACCCCTGTCGCAGCCGGAATCACATCCGGTCAAGCCCAAGCTCCGCGGCTGGCTGCATCTCGGCATGTTCCCGGCCGTCCTGATCTCCGGCCTGGTGCTCACCGCCCTCGCGAGCTCGACCCGCGCCCGCATCGCCTGCGGGATCTTCGTCCTGACCGCCTGCCTGCTGTTCGGGGTCAGCGCGCTCTACCACCGCGGCGACTGGAGCCCGCGCATGGACGGCGTGCTGCGCAGACTCGACCACGCCAACATCTTCCTGATCATCGCGGGCACCTACACGCCGCTGACGATGCTGTTGCTCCCGGAGGCCAAGGGGCAGTGGCTCCTGTGGAGCATCTGGGGCGCGGCGGCGGCCGGCATCGCCTTCCGGGTCTTCTGGGTCGGGGCCCCCCGCTGGCTCTACACCCCCTGCTACATCGCGATGGGCTGGGCCGCCGTCTTCTTCCTCCCGGACTTCATGCGCACGGGCGGGATCGCCGTCCTCGTCCTGGTGATCGTCGGGGGCCTGCTCTACAGCGCGGGCGGAGTGATCTACGGGATCAAGCGCCCCAACCCCTCCCCCCGCTGGTTCGGCTTCCACGAGGTCTTCCACTCGCTCACCCTCGCGGCGTTCGTCGTGCACTACGTGGGCATCTCGCTGGTGGCCTACCAGCACGGCTGACCCCACCGGCCGGCCTCTTCCCGGCACCCTTTCCGGCCACCCCAGGGCCGCGGCTCGCAAGCCGCGGCCCTTTGCCGTGCCCGGAACACCCCGCAGGCACCGGCCGCCCCGACAGGCGCCGGCCGACACCGGCAGGCGCACCCACAGGCGCCGTACCGACAGACACACCCCATTGACAGCTACCATCTTTTGAGAGTTACTCTCATTTCATGGTGACTGTCACTCAGAATGACGCCGTGGGGCGCGACCCCCGCCGCTGGTGGGCCCTGGGGGCCCTGGTCGCGAGCATGCTCGTGCTCGGCTTCGACATGACGATCCTCAACGTGGCACTGCCGACGATGGCCCGTGACCTGGACGCGAGCACGGGCGAACAGCAGTGGATGGCGGACGCCTACGTCGTCGTCTTCGCCGCGCTGATGCTCCCTGCGGGCCTGCTGGGCGACCGCTTCGGACGGCGCCGGATGCTCATCACCGGCCTCGGCGTCTTCCTGGCCGGCTCCCTGGTGGGCGCGCTGGTCGACGACGTCACCCCGCTGATCCTCGCCCGCGCGCTGATGGGTGTCGGCGGCGCGCTCGTGATGCCGCTCGCGATGGCCGTCCTGCCGTCGCTCTTCGGACCCGAGGAGCGCACCAAGGCGGTCGGCGCGGTCTCCGCCGCCTCCGCGCTGGGCCTGCCGCTCGGCCCGATCCTCGGCGGCTGGCTGCTCGACCACTTCTGGTGGGGCTCGGTCTTCCTGGTCAACGTGCCCATGGCCGCGATCGGCATCGCCGCCTGCGTCTTCCTGCTCCCCGAGACCCGCGACCCGGCCTCGCCCAAGGTCGACATCGTCTCCACGGCGCTCACCGCGGCCGGCCTCAGCATCCTCATCTACGCGATCATCGAGGCCCCGCAGCGCGGCTGGGGCGATCCGCTGATCCTCGGCCTCTTCGCCGCCTCCCTCGTCCTGATCGCGCTGCTCGTCGTCCGCGAACGCCGTAGCCCCCGCCCGATGCTGGACCTCTCCCTTCTCACCCGGCGCGGCTTCCTGCTCAACACGCTCGCGGCGACCCTCGTGATGTTCGTGCTGTCCGGGCTGATGTTCGTGCTGCCGCAGTATCTGCAGGCGGTCCTCGGACACGACGCGTTCGCCACCGGGGTGCGGATGCTGCCGATGATGGGCGGACTGCTCATCGCCTCCAGGGGCGCCCAGCCGCTGCTGGCGAGGTTCGGCGCGCGAGCGGTGATCAGCGGGGGCCTGGTCACCCTCGCCTTCGCCGCGGTCCTCGGCAGCCGTACGACCGTCGACGACGGCTACGGCTTCACCGCCCTGTGGCTTTCGATCGCCGGACTCGGCTTCGGCTTCGCCGTGGTGCCCGCGATGTCCGCCGCCCTCGGCGCGCTGCCCCGCGACCGCGCCGGCAGCGGCTCGGGACTCCTGATGACCGTGCGCCAGGTGGGCAGTGCGATCGGTATCGCGCTGCTCGGCTCACTGCTGGCGAGCACGTACGGCGACCGGCTCGACACCTCCGGTCTGCCGCACGCGGCCGCGGACACCGCCGCGGACTCGGTGGTCGGCGCCCACGTGGTCGCGGCACGGCTCGGCGACCACGCGCTCGCCGCCTCCGCGGACGCCTCCTACCTCCACGGCATGGACCTGGTCCTGCTGGTCAGCGGGATCGCGGCACTCGTCACCGCGCTGCTCGCCGCGGCACTGCTGCCCAACCCCGAGCCCGCCCCCGCCCACGCCGCCGAGGAGGACACCGGCATGGCTCCGACGCCCGCCGATGCCCGACAATGAGCGTCATGGCCGCCACCGCACACAGCTCCCCGACCGCCCCGGGCACCCAGCCGGGGCTCAGGGAGCGGAAGAAGATGAAGACCCGGATCGCGATCCGTGAGGCGACGTACCGGCTGATCCAGGAGCAGGGGTACGACGCGACGACCGTCGAGCAGATCGCGGAGGCGGCCGAGGTCTCCCCGTCCACGGTCTTCCGCTACTTCCCGGCCAAGGAGGACATCGTCCTCACGGACGAGTACGACGCGCTCCTCGAGGCGGAACTGCGGGCACGGCCCGCGGACGAGCCGTGGTTCGACTCCCTGCGGTACGTGCTGACGAAGGCCATCGGCCTCGGGAACTCCGAGGAGCCCGAGGTGACCCGGCTGCGGACCCGGCTGATGGTCGAGATCCCCGCGGTCCGCTCCCGGATGATGGAGAGCATGTCCGTCACGGGCCGACTGCTGTGCCGGGCGATCGGGGAACGCGTCGGCCGGGATCCCGACAGTCTCGAAGTGCGCGTCTTCGCGATGTCGCTGATCGGAGGCCTGCTGGAGACCTCGCTGTACTGGGCCGAGGGCGGCCACCGCGAGGACTTCGCCGATGTCGTCGACCGTGCGGTGGACGTCCTGGAGCACGGCCTGCCAGTGGCGAAGGGCTCATGACATCCTGACCGGGTGAACGGACCGGAGATCCTCGTCGCCTTCGCCCCGGAGCTGGGCCTGTTCGTCCCCCACGCGCGGCGTTCCGGCGCCACCGCCGTCGTCACCGACGGCTCCTCGACCCTCGGCCATGTCGTCGAGTCGCTCGGCGTCCCGCTGACCGAGGTCGGCGCCCTGGTCGTGGACGGCCGGGAGGTCCCGGTGTCACACGTCCCGGCGGCCGGCGAGTCCGTACACGTCCGAGCGGTCGAGCGCCCGCAGCGGGTCCCCGGCGCCCCGCTCCGCTTCCTCCTCGACGTCCACCTCGGCACCCTCGCCCGCCGCCTGCGCCTGCTCGGCGTCGACACCGCCTACGAGTCCACGGACATCGGTGACCCGGCCCTCGCCACCCGCTCCGCGGCGGAGCGGCGCGTCATGCTCAGCCGCGACCGGGGACTGCTGCGCCGCCGCGAACTGTGGGCGGGCGCGTTCGTCTACAGCACCCGGCCCGACGACCAACTCCGGGACGTCCTGGGCCGGTTCGCACCCGAGCTGCGGCCCTGGACGCGCTGCACCGCCTGCAACGGTCTGCTCCGGGAGGCCGCCAAGGAGCAGGTCGCCGGCCAGCTGGAGGACGGCACCGAGCGGTCGTACGACGTGTTCGCGCAGTGCCGGGAGTGCGGGCGCGCCTACTGGAGGGGCGCGCACCACGAGAACCTGGAGGCCATCGTGGGGCGCGCCCTCGCCGAGTTCGGACGGGTCGAGAGTTAGGGCCCGTTCACGTCCTCGGCGCCGCAGGCCACACCGTCCCGGTCGGGGTCGAGGCCCAGCGGGTCGTCCTTTCCGTTGACCTCGAGGCGGCCGTAGTCGTTGGCCTTCAGCCACGCGCAACGCGGGGCCGTCGCCTTCTTGACGCCGGCCGGGAAGACCGTCGGCACGCAGACGTTGACGCCGCCGTAGTGCCGGTCGCAGCCGGAGATCGTGGTGCTGACCTGCTGCGCGTTCCGCTTCTTGCCGCCCTTGGTGACCGTGCCCCCCAGGGAGCCGGCGAAGGAGTGGACGTGCGCCGATGCGGTGTCCGTGGCGAGCGCGGGCGGGCCCTGCAGATGCACCCATTCGGCGACCGACGGGACGCCGTTGGCGTCGACCGCGAAGAGCATGTACCAGCCCGGCGGCGCCAGGTCGGGGTTGCTGGTCACGTTCAGGTCGACGTTGTCGCCGTCCACGCTCAGCGGCAGGTCCACGAACCGCTGGTTGGGGTCGGACGAGTGCGTCACCGCGGCGGGCCGGATCAGCTCCGCCTTCACGACGGGCCGGTCGACCGTGATGCGCTGGGTGTCCCCGTACACCCACTCGTTGTCGATCACGGAGGTGATCGCCGGGCGGGTGCCCTTGAGCAGGTAGGGCGGCGTGTAGACGGACACGTTGTGGTTCCAGGTGCCGTTGCCCGGGTTGTCGCCGGTGGCCATGACGCGGCCGTCGGGCAGCAGGAACGCGGAGGAGTGGTAGCCGCGCGCCTCGGGGTCGGCGGCCACCGGGGCGAAGGTGGAGGAGGCCGGGTCGAAGACCGACGCCTCGTAGACGGGGTCGGCCCGGTTGTGCAGACCGCCGCCCGTCTCCAGCACCTTGCCGTCGGGCAGCAGGACGGCGGAGACGTACATCTTGCCCTGCCCGCCCGTCTCCGGGACCTTGCCGTTGCCGAGGTCGACGGTGCCCTGCGGGATCTGGGGACCCATCGTGTACGCCGGGTTCGCGGCCTTGAGATCGATGATGTCGGTGAGCCGGCCCGCGTCCGGGTTGGAGTCGATGTTGCCGCCGCCGAGCGTGAGGACCTTCTGGTCCTGGGCCGGGGGCAGCAGCACGCTGGCGGACTGGTCGCGCTCGTCCTTGTTCCGCAGCCCCGGGATCGCCGTCACCGTGTTCGCGTCGTAGTCGTAGATCGCCGAGCCGGTACCCGGGGTGCCGTTGCCGAAGACGTGACTGCCCGAGTAGAAGAGCCGCCCGTCCTGCATCAGGATCATCGACGGGTACAGACCCCAGTACGACCAGGTCTGGTTGACCTGTGTGAACGGCAGCCACCGCTGCTGCGCCGCCGACCAGCGCTCGGCCGTCACCGACCCGGTGGAGTCCTCGCGCAGGCCGCCGAACGAGATGACGTCACCGTTGCCGAGCTCGGTGGCCGACGGGTACCAGTGGCCGTCGTTCAGGTCGTTCGTCCTGCTGTACGTCTCGGTGACGGGGTCGAAGACGTACGACTCCTTGTACCCCTCGTAGCCGTGCCCGCCCGCGACCGGGAACGCCTTGTTGCCGCTCATCACCAGCACCCGCCCGTCGGCGAGCTGGACGTGCCCCGAGCAGAACATGTCCTTCGGCGTGGGGATCACCTTGTACGTGCCGTTCGCCGGGTCGTAGACCGCGCTGGTGAACGTGCCCGCGTCGAAGTTCTCCTCACTGTTGCCGGACCCGGCGATCAGCAGCACCTTGCCGTTGTTGAGGACGACGGAGTGCATGGAGCGCACCGGGTTCTGGGTGGGAAGCACGTCCCAGCGGCCGCCCGCGCACTGGTCGGCCGGGGCGGTGCAGGTGGCGGGCGGGATCGGGTCGACGACCTGCTCCATCGTGTAGTCGTCGGTGGTCGCCGAGCCGGTGCCGTACACCGAGACACCCCAGGTGATCCGGTCGGTACCGGCCGGGACGGCGGGCGTACGCACGCTCGCCGAGGTCCAGGCCGCCGCCATGTCCAGGGTCTTCAGGTCGGTCCAGTACTGCCAGCCCGCCGTCGTGTCGTGCCGGAAGAGGGTGAGGGCGGCGTCCGGGGTCGTCGTCCTGTACCAGAGGCCCAGGTCGTACTGCCTGCCCGCGGTGACCACCGGCGCGCAGGCCGCGGACTCCGTGATCAGCGCCTTGCGGTCGCCGTCCACGCGCCGGGTCAGGCTGACCTTCATGGCCTTGGAACCGGAGTGCGATCCGCTCACTGTGGCGAACGTGAAGTCGTTGTCGCCCCAGCCGGACTTCTCCCAGCAGTACGGCATGCCGTCCGCACCGGCGGTCTCGAAGCCCGGGTTGGTGACGAGGTTCGCGGCTGAGGCGGGCTGCGGCGGCGAGACGATCAGCAGCCCGGCGGCGAGTCCCGCCACGGCCAGGAGTGAGGTTCTGCGGCGTGGTCGTATCCCGGACTTCACACGTCTCCCCTTGTTGTGTGGCCGCGGCCGCGGCCGCGGCTCCCGCCGTCGGCCTCGGCCGCACGGCTGCGGCGCGGCAGGTAGACCAGCGCCTCGGTGCCGGCGAAACGCAGGACGAAGGTCGTCACCAGGGCCAGGGCGGTGGCGGACAGCGCGCCCATGCCGAAGTGGCGGACGAACAGGGCGATCAGGGGGATGCGCAGCACCAGGTCGGCGTTGGCGAGCAGGGCGAAGCGGCCCATGCGGTCCCACCGGTTGCGGTGCCTGCGGCGTTCACGGAACAGCAGGTGCTCGATGAGCAGGAAGTTCCAGGCGACGCCGAACTGGTTGGCGAGGATCTCCGCCGGCAGGTAGTGCAGGCCGACGGCGGTGAGCATGTACAGACCGAGCAGGTTGGGCAGGAAGCCCGTGGCGCCGATCAGGCCGAAGACGACCATCCGGGCGACCGGTGAGGCGGTGCGCAACCCGGCCAGATGGCGCAGGAAACGGAAGCCCTCCCGCGCGCTCGACTTGGACTCGCCGGCGAACCGGTCCTGGAAGACGAAGGGCACCTCGGTGACCTGACGGGGGCGGCTGCGTACGGCGAGTTCGAGGAGGATCTTGTAGCCGAGGGGCTGGAGGATGTCGGCGGTGACCGCGCTGCGGCGGATCGCGAAGAAGCCGCTCATCGGGTCGCTGATGCCGCGCAGTCGGCGCGGGAAGAGGGTCTTGGTCAGCCAGGTCGCGCCGCGTGACACGGCGATGCGGTAGCCGCCGGCGAGTCCCGCGCGGCTGCCGCCCTTGATGTAACGGCTGGCGACGACGAGGCCGGCGCCGGACCGCTCGCCGGAGCCCACCAACTCCGGTACCAGGGACGGCGGATGCTGCAGGTCGCCGTCCATGACGACGATCCAGTCGGAGGTCGCCGCCCTCAGTCCCTCGACGACCGCGCCGCCGAGGCCGCCGGTGGGCCGTTCGCGGTGCAGCACGGTCACCGGGAACGGGCAGTCCTGCGCGGCCCGGACGATCACGCCGGGGGTGTCGTCGGTGGAGTCGTCCACGAAGACCACCTCGCAGGGCAGCCGGGCCGGTACCGACTCGGTGATCCTGCGCAGCAGTTCGGGGACGTTGCCGGCCTCGTTGAAGGTCGGTACGACGATGGTGACCGCGCCCGGTTCGGGAACCTCCGCCGTTCCTACCGCCGGATCGCCCAGCTCACCGGGGACCGTGCTCTCGAAGCTGCTCATCGACTGCCTCCGGTGCTCGACGTGGTGGCGCTCGTGGTGATCCGCCGGATCTCGATGCGGTCCTCGCCCGTGCCGAAGGTGGCGACCGGCGTGGAGTGCTCGATGGCCGCGTGGACGTTGGGCAGGTCCACCGCGTCGCGCCGTACGGTCGGGGAGGCGACGATGTAGTCGATGTCCTTCCAGCCGCCCGGCATCGTCCTGGTCACCGCGGGGTCGAGGTCCGCCTTGTAGAACCAGATGACCCCGAGGCCGGGCCGGTAACCGTCGTGCACCAGGTCGAGCCAGAGCGCGTCGTCCACCAGGACCCGGGTGGCCGCCGGGTCCCGCACCTCGGTCTTCAGCCAGGAAGCCGCCGCCCGGTAGGGGGCGTTGGCGTCGGCGGTGACGGCGGTGCGGTCGCCGTCGTACCAGCGCGGCAGGACGAACCCGGCGGCCACCGCCACGAGCGCGGCCGCCGTCACCCGCCGCCCCCAGGTGAGGACGGGTGTCTCCGCGGTGTCGCGCCGCCGGCGCAGCACCGCGTGGAGCACGCTCGCGGTGCCACCGGCGAGGACCAGCGCGAGGAACGGCAGCGCCTGGATGACGTACATCGCGGGCAGATAGCCGCTCGGGCGCAGCGCCACCAGGGCCAGGATCGCGACGGTGAGCGCGGGTCCGGCCAGGGCGCGGGCGGTGACCGACCAGCGCCAGGTGACCAGGAGGAGCAGGGCTCCGGCGAGGCCGCCGAGGGGCAGTACGCGGTCGTAGTAGAGCCAGGAGTGCAGGACGCCGTACGAGCCGGAGCCGGGGTCGAGGACGAAGCCGGAGCCGGGGCGGCTCATCTGGTACGTGATGCCGTCCCAGAGCGAGACATGGCCCGCGCCGGGGAACAACTCGCCCTTGAGCAGGGCGAAGAGCGGATAGGCGAGGCCGATCAGGGCGCAGGCGGTGATGGCTCCGGTGAGCGCGAACTTGCGGGTGTCACGGTGGCCGTGCCGCCACATGGTGACGAGCAGGGCGGGGAGGATGACGAGCATCGTCTCCTTGGTGAGCACGGCGGCCGCGGCAGCGATGCCCGCCCCGAAGTGGTGCCACAGGTGCCGGCTCGGGGACGCGGCGAGGCAGAACGCGAGCAGCGTCCACATGACCGCGATGTTGTCGAGGAAGATCTCGCGCTGGAGCACGACCGACAGCGGCGAGAGGCCGAAGAGGACCATCGCGAGCCCGGCCGCCCAGCGCGGCAGGGAGAGACGGCGCGCGAGGACGTACAGCAGGACGGCACTGGCCGCGCCGACCGCCAGCATCGCCACCCGCATCGGGCCGACGGTCATCAGCGAGGGACTGAGGTGGGCGGGGATCCAGGTCAGGGCGGCTATCTGTATCCAGCCGAGGGGCGGGTGGTCGTACCAGTACGTGTAGTGGGCGAGGCCCTTGCCCTGCTGCACCGCCCAGGCCTGGGCGAGATAGGTGCCCTCGTCGTCGCTGAGGGTCGGGTAGTCGGTGATGTTCCAGCCCTGCACGACGATGACCGCCAGCAGCAGTACACCGCACAGGGCGAGGTCGGCGCGCGAGGTGCGCAGCCGCCGCGGCGGAGGGGGACGGGGACGGTTTCGGGCGTGGAGGGCCGCTGCGCGGGGGCCGTGGACGTGGTCGCCGCGGGAAGAGTGGAGGTCACGCGGAAGGTCCTCTCGGGACTTTCGGGTCATATCGACAGGTTGGGGACGTGCGCGAGCAGGACCCCTGGAACCACGGGCATGCGGAACCGACGCCGGTCCGCCGGACGGATCCCCGGCGGGTCGCTTCGGGTCTTGGCGGGTGGCTTCGGGTCTTGGCGGATCGCTCGGGCCCTGGCAGGTGACTTCCGTTCCTGACAGGTGCTTTCGGGTCTCGGCGGGTCGCTTCGGGTCCGGGCGAGTCGCTCCGGGCCCTAGCGGGCCACTTCGGCCTCCGTGAGGTGCGCGCCGACGTGACTGGTCAACTCCCAGTCGTTCCGGCCCCTTTGCTCACGCCACACGGCCCGGACGGCCGCACCGGCGAGGAGCACCTGATAAAAGGGGCCGCCGACGACGAGCTTGAGGTAGTGCACGAAGCGGACACGGAGTCCGTACTGCTTGCCGAAGTCGTGCAGTCCGACGAGTTCGAAGACGAAGGTGACCAGGGCGGTCACGGCCGGCAGGAAGGTGATGAAGGCGATGCCCACGGGTACGTCGAGGAAGAGCGCGACGGCCACGTTGAGCGGGATGACCACACCGGAGAGCGCCTGCAGATACGGCGTCATGAGCGTGTACCGGGCCAGCAACCGCTGCCCGAAGCCCGGCAGTTGCTGCCAGTCCTTCTTGCGGTAGACCTGCAGGAAGCCCTGGTTCCAGCGGGTGCGCTGCTTGAGCAGCGACATCAGACTGCCGGGGGTCTCCTCCCGGGTGACCATGTCGGAGTCGTAGGCGACGACGACCTTCTTGCCGACGCTGGACAGGCGTACCCCCAGGTCGCAGTCCTCGGCGAGGCAGTCGGGATCCCAGCCGTCGGCCTCCCGCAGCACATCCGTCCGGACGAACACGGTGTTGCCGCCGAGCGGGATGAATCCTTTCTGCGCGTGCAGATGGAGCCGTGAGCGGAACCAGAAGAAGTACTCCAGGCAGTTGCGCAGGCTGTACCAGCTGGAGTTGAAGTTGATGAGCTGGACCCCGCCCTGGACGACGTCGGCACCCGTCGTGCGGAACGCGTGGTCGACGTGGGCGAGCAGCTCCGGATGCACCTGGTCCTCGGCGTCGAAGACCCCCACGACATCACCGCGGCAGTGCGGCAACGCCGTGTTCATGGCCTTCGGCTTGTTCTTCCTTTCGTGCTGGTCGACGACGACCCGCACCCGCGGGTCGCGGGCCGCGGCCTGCCGGGCGACCTCGGTGGTCTCCGGATCGTCGTGTCCGACGATGACGATGATCTCGAAGTCCGTGTGGCTCGACTCCAGCAGCCGCTGGACGGTGTGGTCGAGCACGGCCTGTTCGTGGCGGGCCGGCAGCAGCAGCGAGAAGGCGAGCCGGTCACCGCCGTCCGGTCTGCCGAAGCGGGTGGAAGCCAGCACTTCGGGCGTACGCCACGCGTGCATCTGCCACCACAGGGTGAAGGCGGCCATCCAGAAAAGGGCCAGCGAAACGGCAGCGATGAAGACAGACGTGAGCAACAGATCCCCCCAGATCCCCAAATCCCCCAGGCGCGACGGTGTGTCACATCCGCCGCGTCACCGAGCAGAGACTATGGGTGATCTGTGAAGCCCACAGGTTGTTCCGGTGAAGAGCACGTTTCATCACTCTGGGAGGAATTGCTGAACAAATCGAACACTGGTCGCGTTTGAGCCGGTTGGGGACCAGCCGTTTCAGCCGCTCAGAGCCGTGCGGAGACGGTCGGGATCGGTCGTCGGAGCGTCACAGGTGAAGTTACGGCAGACGTACGCGGCCGGTTCCCCGTCCACCAATGGGCGGTCGGCGAGCAGCGGCAGCTCGTCACTCCCCGCGGCGCCCACGGCGACGACGGCACCCGGCGCGGTGCCCAGCAGCGCCGTCCGGTGCAGCGCCCGGGTCATGGCGTCACCGGCCGGTCCCACGACCGCGACCTCGCGCGGCCCGTCGAGCAGTGCCTCCGCGACCGCCAGCCCCCAGCCGACGAAGCGGGGAGCACGCGGCCCGAGCGCCTTCACGACACCCAACGCCCGCTCGGCGGCGGCGCGATGAGGCTCGGAACCGGTGTGCGCGGCGTACGACAGCAGGGCGCCGGCCGCCGCGCTCCAGCCGGAGGGCGTGGCGTTGTCCGTCGGGTCCTGGGGGCGGCGGATGAGCTGCTCCGCGTCGGCCGCGGTGTCGTACAGGCCGCCCGACTCCGGGTCGGTGAACTGCGCGAGCACATGGTCGAGGAGGAACCCGGCGAATTCCAGCCAGACGCCCTCACCGGTCACGGAGGCCAGCGCGAGGAAGCCCTCGGCGACGTCGGCGTAGTCCTCCAGCACCCCCGCGTTCGCGCCCGCACGGCCGTCCCGGCTGGTACGGGCCAGCCGCGCCCGGTCGTCCATGTGCAGACGGACGAGGAGATCGGCGGCGCCGATCGCGGCGTCCACCAGGTCCGGGCGGTCGAAGTACGCGCCGGTCTCCGCGAGCGCGGCGACGGCCAGCCCGTTCCACGCGGCGACGACCTTGTCGTCACGGCCGGGCGCCGGGCGGTCCGACCGGGCGGCCAGCAGCAGCCGGCGCATACCGGCCACCTTCTCGCCGTCGAACACCCCTTCCTGCTGCGGGAGTTGCAGCACGGAGGACCCCTCCTCGAAAGTGCCCTCCGCGGTCACCCCGAAGTACTCGGCGGCGAGTTCGGCGTCGTCCCCCAGGACCTCGCGGAGCTGCTCGGGCGTCCACACGTAATACGCGCCCTCGACGTGCCGGCCGCTCCCGTCGTCGCTGTCGGCGTCGAGCGCGGAGGCGAAACCGCCCTCGGCGGTACGCAGTTCACGCACCATGAAGTCGGCGGTCTCCAGGGCGATCCGGCGGGCCAGCTCGGAGCCGGTTGCACGCCAGAGGTGCGCGTAGACGCGGCACAGCAGCGCGTTGTCGTACAGCATCTTCTCGAAGTGGGGGACCACCCACTCACGGTCGACGGAGTACCGGGCGAACCCTCCCCCGAGCTGGTCGTAGATGCCGCCGCGCGCCATCCGTTCACAGGTGTCCCGCGCCATCTGGAGGGCGCCCTCGGAGCCGGTGCGGGCGTGGTGGCGGAGCAGGAACTCCACGACCATGGACGGCGGGAACTTGGGCGCACCGCCGAAGCCGCCGCGGCTCGCGTCGTACTCCCGGGTGAGCCCGAGCAGGGCTCCGGCCAGCTCCTCCTCGCCGGGCACTTGGTCGTCCCCGAAGCTCATCTCACGCCCGGCGAGGTCCCGCGCGATCTTCTCCGCGACCTCGGCGACCTCTTCGCGCCGCTCGGTCCAGGCGCCGTGCACGCCCTCCAGGATCTGCCGGAAGCCGGGCATGCCGTGGCGGGGAGCGGGCGGGAAGTACGTTCCGAAGTAGAAGGGCTCGGCCTCGGGCGTCAGGAAGACGGTCATGGGCCAGCCGCCCTGGCCGGTGGCCGCCTGCACGGCCTCCATGTAGACCGCGTCGACGTCCGGGCGCTCCTCGCGGTCCACCTTGACGCTCACGAAGTGCTCGTTCAGATACGCGGCCGTCGTCTCGTCCTCGAAGGACTCGTGTGCCATGACGTGGCACCAGTGACATGCCGAGTAGCCGACCGACAGCAGAACGGGTACGTCACGCCGCCGCGCTTCCTCGAAAGCCTCCGGCGTCCAGGGCCACCAGTCGACCGGATTGTCAGCGTGCTGAAGGAGATAAGGCGAGGTCACACCAGCCAACCGGTTCATACGGCCCAGCCTCTCACAACGCCCGTCCCTGTCGTGGGGACCGCACGGGCTCCGCCTCGCCCGGCCGCGCCGGAATGGAGAAGGGGTCGCCGTCCTCTACTGGCGTATCGGACAGGCCGCCACCGGTGTCCCGATCGTCTACACCTACGTTCTCGACCCGGCCACCACGGCCTACGGGGACGGCGAGATGTTCACCGGCGTGATCAAGGCCGCCGCGCCCTTCTCCGTCACCCTGGACCTGGGAACCGTCTGACAGCGCTGGAGGACTGGAAGATCGGCACGCTTCCGCTCTCCCCCGCCCGTCCGGCACGGCGGAGAAGCGCCACGTCACCGGGCGCGTCCCACTCTCCGGTGATCGCCGCCCTCTCGCGCTCACGGCTCCTACCAACGACACTGGGCCGCAAAGGAGTTGCCGCCGGAGGGGGACGTGACATGCGGGACAGCCACCGGGCGGAGGCCGAGCGGCTGCTGGCCCGGGCCGTCGAGGAAGAGGTACGGCGCTCGGGCGGACGTACGGACGGGACCGTGCTCCTGTCACGGGCCCGCGCCGAGCTCGACACCCTGGGCCGGGCCGCCGCCGAGGAGTACGGGGCCTACACCCGCGCCCTCGACGCGGCGGACGCCGGCCGGCTGACGTTCGCACAGCGTTACGCCCGGGAGGGCGCCGGAACTCCGCTGCTGGTGGCGGCCGTTGCCGCGGTCGCGGCCTGCGCGGCGGACCTGGCGATGGGCACCGGCGCGGGCACCGCGGTCGGCGCGGGAGCGACGGTCGCGGTGGCGGCCGCGGCGGCCACCGTGCTCAAGGTGACGGCCGCCCACGTGCCGGCCGCGAGCCGCCGGGCCGGAGCGCTGGGCCGGCCCGGCGGTCCCGAGCAACTGCGCCTGCAGTGGCTGACCGCCCTGGACGTCCGCGGCATCCGCCCCTTCCTCGACCAGCAGCGGGTGGTCAGCGCCTCCGCGGGCGCCAAACAGGGTGCGCCGCAACTGCGCCGCACGGACAAGAGCGCGGCCGCACGCCGGCGCAGCGTGCTGGAGCAGTCGTTCGGGCAACTGCCCGAGCCGGCCGGTCCGTTCGCGGGGCGCCGGACCGAGTTGGCGCGGGTCGCCCAGTGGGTGCACGCGGCACGCGCCGGCACGGAGTCGAAACCGACGGTGGTGGTACTGCACGGCGTGCCCGGCTCCGGCCGCAGCACCCTCGCGATCCGGGCGGCGCACAGCCTGCGGGACCAGTTCCGGGGCGCGTGCGTGGTCGACCTGCGCGGCGACAGCACCGAGGAGGCGCCCCTGACCACCCGCGACGCCCTCCTCCACCTCCTCAACCGGCTCGGCGCACCCCGCGAGCAGCTCCTCTTCCGTGAGCGTTCCTCACCGGACCAGCAGGTCAGACGCCTCAGCGAGCTGTACCACCAGCATCTGACGGGCCTGCCGGTCACGATCGTGCTCGACGACGCCTCCGACGCCGAACAGGTGCGCGCCCTGGTCCCGGAACGCTCGGAGAGCCTGGTCCTGGTCACCTCCCGCACCGCACTCGACCTGCCCGCCGACCTCCCCGCCTGGGTGCACCACCTCCCCGTCGAGGCGCTCGACGCGGCGGGCGCCGAGGAACTGCTGAACGCGGCGTCCCAGGACGCGTCGGACCCGTACGACGCCGAGGCCTCCGACCAGGTGCGGGAGCTGTGCGGCGGTCTCCCGCTGGCGCTGCGCCTCGCGGGCTCCTCGCTCGGCCCCCGCACCTCGCGCGGGCTGGCCGCCGACCTCGGGGCGTACGGTCCCGTGGAGCCGGTCGAGCGGGCCCTGTGGCTGCGCTACACGGACCAGACCGACGCGGCACGGCGGCTGCTGCGCCGCCTCGCGCTGGCCGGCCGGGCCTCGCTGGGCAACGCGGCGGCGGCGTCCCTGCTGGCGACGGACGAACCGGAAGCCACCCGGCACCTGACGGCACTGGCGCGGGCGGGCCTGATCGACCATGTCCGCGGCAGCCGCTACCGTCTGCACGACCTCGTCCGGGCCTTCGCCCGGGCGCGGCTGCTGGACGAGGAGGAACCCTCCGAGCGGACGGCCGCGCAGGAACGCCTGATCGTGAACTACGCCGAGCTGGCGGACTCCGTGATCCGGCTGGTCGACGGCAAGACGTCCACCCGGGCCGACCAGTTCGGCCCGCACGGGTTCACCTCCCTCGACGCGGCCCTGCGCTGGCTGGACGACGAGTCGAGCTTCATCACGGCGGCGCTGCGGCACGCGGAGGGCGTGGACCAGGCGGCCGTACTGCATCTTCTGGGCGCCCTGTGCGACTACTGCCTGCTGCGCGGCGACCTCTACCGCCTGGGCGAGATCAGCGAACTGACGCAGGCGGTCGACCAGGGGCTGCTGGTCCGCTCGGTCCAGTGGCGCACCGGCATCGCGGCCCGCCAGCTCGGCGAACTGGACAAGGCCCACACCACCCTGTCGTCCGTGGTGAACCTCTACTTCGAGGCGCACCACGACGCGGGCGCCGCCCGCGCCCTGTGCTCGCTCGGCATCACCCTGCACCACCAGGGCAACCTCACCGAAGCCGCGGCCAGACTCCAGGAGGCCATGGACCTGCAGGTCTCCCCCGACCTCGCGGCGGACCGCGCCTGGACCATGCACGCACTGGCCGCGGTGGAACGCGACCGCGGCCGGATCGCGACGGCCCTGACCCTGCTCACCGAAGCCCTGGTCCTGCACCGCGAAGGCGAGTCCGTGCACGGCGAGGCCTGGGCCCACTTCCAGCTCGGCCAGCTGGGCCTGCGCATGGGCGACGTACCGCGCGCGGAGCGGGAATTGCGCGAGGCCCTCGATCTGTACGGACGTACCCGCGACGCCCGCGGCGAGGCCTGGGCGCTGACCCAGCTGGCCCGCGCCCGCCTCGTCGACGGCGACGCGTCCACCGCGGTCACGGGCCTGCGCCAGGCGGCCTCCCGGCACCGGGAGAACGAGGACGCGCGCGGGGAGGCCTGGACGGTGTACTACCTGGGCCAGGCGCTGGAGGAGACCGGCGACCTGGACCGGGCGGTCCGTGAACTGGAGCGCTCCCGCTCGATGTTCTCCCGGATGCGGGACGTCTACGGGCTCGCGTGCGCGCGCCACCACTCGGCCCGCGTCACCCGCGACCAGCGCGCCGCCCAGACCGGCTCACTGCGCAACTCGGGCTTCGCCCGCCAGCTGCTGGTGGACGCGCGGGCCGACTTCCACCGCATCGGCGTGGCGCACGGCGAGGCGTGGACGTGCCTGGAGCTGGCGGTGGTCGACGCCGGCAACGCCCGTACGCCACAGGCCCTCGCGCTGTGCGACGAGGCGGCCGGCCTCTTCGCCTCCTACGGCGACCGGCGGGGCGAGGACTGGGCGAGGTTCCTGAGGTGCACGCTGCTGCCGTACGCGTCCGCGGGCGGCCTGGAAGTGGGCAGCGCCGTCGCCCTGGAGGAACTGGCCCAGCTCGCCCGCTCCGGCCACCCCTCCCGCGACGGAAAGCTCGACGACTACGTCGAGGCGTACCAGCTCCTGCTGGAACGGGGGGCCGACCTGGACGCGGGATGGCAGGCCTGGCGCCTGCGGATGGTGCCCGGTAGGCACGCCCGGGAGGTCATGGGGGTGGCGGTCGGGCGGGTCCCGTAGGGCCGGGGGCCGATCGGGGAGAAGCGCGGGGCACGGGTGATCGTCTCAGCGACGGCACCGCGTGGGCAGCGGCGCCCGACGAGGCCGCCTTGCCGAACGACAGGCGGAAAGGGGTGCCGGGACCGACACCGCGTCCGTGACCGCGCCCGCGTCGGTGACTGCGCCCGCGTCCGTTCCCGGGACCGGGCGACCGGTCGGTGGCCGTGTGCGTGCGACGCGGCGGGACCGAGCGCCGTATCCGTACGGCGGCCCCGGCCGTCGCCCCGTCGGTGTCCACGCGTGCGGACGTCCTTGTCCGCGGGAGCGGCCGCGCGGGTGCGCATCCCGGCCTTCCGTGGCCGGAGTACGCCCCTGCGCTGCCGTCCCTGCGGACCACTCGCTACGGGTGCTCAGCCCTTCGCGGGGGAGGCCTTCCCGCCCACCGGGCCGCCGGTCCCCTTGCCGGTGGCCGCGGTGTCCTTGGCCGCGTCCTCCTCGAAGGTGACCTTGCCCAGTCGGCGGTTCATGGACTTCATCAGACCCCACACGGCCAGGGCCATCACCGCGAAGACGATGAAGCCGAGGACGCCGGGGGTGACCTTGTTCTCGTCGACCTCCTTGGCGAGGGGGACGAGGTGCGTCAGTGCCAGGCTTGCGCTCATGTCAGGCATTGTCGCGGATGCCCGCAAAGAGGTCGTCCTCGGGGAGGGAGGTATCGACGAGGGACGTCGCGAGCTCGTACTCCTCGGTCGGCCAGACCTCCTTCTGGATCTCCATGGGGACCTTGAACCAGCCGCCGTCGGGGTCGATCTGGGTGGCGTGCGCGATCAGCGCCTTGTCCCGGATCTCGAAGAACTCGGCACACGGAACATGCGTGGTCAGCGTGCGCTCGGTGCGCTCGAACTCGCTCCAGCGCTTCAGCCAGTCCGCGTACGGCGACTCCAGGCCACGGTCCAGCAGCGCGTGGTGCAGCGCCTCGGTGCGCGGGCGGTTGAAGCCCTGGTTGTAGTAGAGCTTCCGCGGCTGGAAGGCCGGGCCGTACTCGGACTCCGGGTACTTCTCGGTGTCCGCCGCGCCCTCGAACGCCACCATCGAGATCTTGTGCGTCATGATGTGGTCGGGGTGCGGGTAACCGCCGTTCTCGTCGTAGGTGGTGATCACCTGGGGACGGAAGGCGCGGATCTGCTTGACGAGCTCACCGGCCGCCTTGTCCACGTCCTCGAGCGCGAAACAGCCCTCGGGCAGCGGCGGCAGCGGGTCGCCCTCGGGCAGGCCCGAGTCGACGAAGCCGAGCCACTCCTGCTTGACGCCGAGGATCTCGCGGGCCTCGTCCATCTCCTTCTTGCGTACCTCGTGGATGTGCTCCTCGATGTACGTGTCGCCCTGGAGCTTGGGGTTGAGGATGGAGCCGCGCTCCCCGCCCGTGCAGGTCACGACCAGCACGTCCACCCCCTCGGACACGTACTTCGCCATGGTGGCCGCGCCCTTGCTCGACTCGTCGTCGGGGTGGGCGTGCACGGCCATCAGTCGCAGCTGGTCAGTCAAGACTCAATCCTCGGTCAGTCGGCTGTCGCCTGGGTCGGCTGTCGGCGCCCGGCGTGAATCAGCGCGATGGGCGGCTTCTATAGTGACGGAATCGGGGGGCGAATAATTCCGGGGCCCGGTCCCCGGGCCCTCCCAGGACCTCGGCCATGCCCCGGTCCCGGCCCTGCCGAGAGGACGATCATGAGTACGGCGCGCACGCAGCTGCCCGAGGGCCGGTACGGCCGCTCCGCGGACGAGCGGGCCGACCGGAAACTCCGGATCCTCGGCAGCGTGCTGGGGGTCGCCCTGCTCGCCCTGATCGGCTGGTTCGCGTACTACTACGTCGGCGAGAACAAGATCAGCGCCCAGGTGATCACCTTCGACGCCTCGGCCGACTCGGTCCAGGTGCACCTGGAGGTGCACAAGGACGCGAAGGCTCACGGCTACTGCACCCTCCGCTCGCAGAGCGCCGACGGCGCGGAGGTGGGCCGCGCGGACTTCCGCTTCGATCAGGACGCCTCCCGTATCGACAAGGTCGTCACGCTCCGTACGACCTCCCGCGGCAGCACGGCGGAGCTCCTCGGCTGCCACGCCGGCTGACATCGCCGGTCAGCTCAGCCGCGATACCGGCCCTGACCTGGCTTGACGTAATTCTGATGTCTTATGTCCTCCCCCTTGAGCCGCTGAATTGTTAGGCTCGTGGTTTCGCCCACCCGTGAAAGAACATGCTTCTGGGTAGGGCGATGCTTTGTATTCCCAGTACCTACGAGGAGCACCTGTGACCCAGACCAGCGAGAACGTCACCTGGCTGACCCAGGAGGCGTACAACCAGCTCAGGGCCGAGCTGGAGTACCTGTCTGGTCCCGCGCGCACGGAGATCGCCGGCAAGATCGCGGCCGCGCGCGAGGAGGGCGACCTGCGGGAGAACGGCGGGTACCACGCGGCCAAGGAAGAGCAGGGCAAGCAGGAGCTCCGTGTGCGCCAGCTGACCCAGCTCCTGGAGAACGCCAAGGTGGGCGAGGCCCCCGCGGCGGACGGTGTGGTCGCCCCCGGCATGGTCGTCACGATCGCCTTCGACGGTGACGAGGACGACACGCTGGACTTCCTGCTCGCCTCGCGGGAGTACGCCAGCGCCGAGATCGAGACGTACTCGCCGCAGTCCCCCCTGGGCTCCGGCGTGAACGGCAAGAAGGTCGGCGAGGACGCCCAGTACGAGCTGCCGAACGGCAAGCTCGCCTCGGTGAAGATCCTCAAGGCCGTGCCCTACCAGGGCTGAGCTCCCCCACCGGGCACGGCCGAACTCCGGTCCCGGAACCTTTGCTCCGACGGTGCCCCCGGCCCTTGCCGGGGGCACCGCCATGTCCGGGCCCCTGTCACCGGGGCCCGGTCCGCCGACCCGGTTCGCCGGTCCGCCGGTCCGGTCACGCCGTGGCGGA
This sequence comes from Streptomyces sp. RPA4-2, assembly GCF_012273515.2. Classification (NCBI taxonomy): domain Bacteria; kingdom Bacillati; phylum Actinomycetota; class Actinomycetes; order Kitasatosporales; family Streptomycetaceae; genus Streptomyces; species Streptomyces sp. RPA4-2. The sequence goes on along the minus strand of NZ_CP050975.2, from coordinate 5,728,135 downwards.
CCGGTACTTGCGTACCGCCAGCGTCCGGAAGACCAGGATGATCAGGACCGAGTAGATCAACGAGGCCCAGACGGGATGCTGCATGGGCCAGGCGTCCGACGGGGACAGCCCCGGATTCCCGAAGAGCTGGCGGCATGCCTGCACCGTGGCGCTGAACGGGTTCCAGTCGGCGACATGGCGGAGCCAGGGGGTCATCCTGCTGGAGTCCACGAACGCGTTCGAGACGAACGTGATCGGGAAGAGCCAGATGAGCCCGCCGGACGTGGCCGCCTCGGGGGTGCGTACGGAGAGGCCGATGAGCGCGCCGATCCAGGTGAACGCGTACCCGGTCAGGAGCAGCAGGGCGAAGGCGCCGAGCACCTCCCCGACGTTGGTGTGGGTGCGCCAGCCGACCAGCAGGGCGACGACGGCGAGCACGAACAGGGTGAGGGCCGTCTGCACCAGGTCGGCGAGCGTACGGCCGGTCAGGACCGCGCCGCGCGCCATCGGCAGCGAACGGAACCGGTCGATGAGGCCCTTGTGCATGTCGTCGGCGATGCCCGCGCCGGCGCCCGCGGTGGCGAAGGTGACGGTCTGCGCGAAGATGCCCGCCATCAGGAACTCGCGGTAGGTGGACGGGTCCGTGCTGCCGCCGATGTTCATGGAGCCGCCGAACACGTACGAGAACAGCACCACGAACATGATCGGCTGGATGAGCCCGAAGATCAGCATCTCGGGGATCCGGGACATGCGGATGAGGTTGCGCTGGGCGATGACCAGGGAGTCGCGCACGGACTGGCCGAGGATTCCCTTGGGGACCGCCACGGGGGCTGCGTCTGTCACGGCACTCACTTCACGGACTCCTTCTTCGCCTTGCGAGCCTTCGCGTCCGCGGCCTCGTCGTGCTCCTCTTCCTTCACCTCGGCCACATGGCCGGTGAGGGAGAGGAAGACGTCGTCGAGCGTGGGCCGGCGCAGGCCGATGTCGTCGATCTCGATACCGCGGGTGTCCAGCTCGCGGATGACCTCCGCGAGGAGCTTCGCGCCACCGGTGACGGGGACGGTGAGCTTGCGGGTGTGCTCCTCGACGGTGCTCTCGCCCTTGCCGAAGCCGCGCAGCACCCCGGCGGCGGTCGCCATGTGCTCGCGCTCGTGCACGACGACCTCGACGCGCTCGCCGCCGGTCCGCGCCTTGAGCTCGTCGGCGGTGCCGCGCGCGATGACACGGCCCTGGTCGACCACGCAGATGTCGTGCGCGAGGTGGTCGGCCTCCTCCAGGTACTGGGTGGTCAGCAGGAGCGTCGTGCCGCCGGAGACGAGCTGCTTGATGACCTCCCACAGCTGCTGGCGGTTGCGCGGGTCGAGGCCCGTCGTCGGCTCGTCCATGAACATCACGGGCGGCGAGACGACCAGCGCGGCGGCCAGGTCGAGCCGGCGGCGCATTCCGCCCGAGTAGGTCTTCGCGGGGCGGTCTGCCGCGTCCGTCAGATGGAACTGGTCGAGCAGCTCGACGGCTCGCTGCTTCGCGGCCTTCGACCTCATCTGGTAGAGCCTGCCGACCATCTGGAGGTTCTCGCGGCCGGTCAGGTACTCGTCGACCGCGGCGAACTGTCCGGACAGGCCGACCCTGCGGCGTACCTCGTCGGGGTGTTTGAGCACGTCGACACCGGCGACGATCACCCTTCCGCTGTCGGGTCGCAGCAGGGTCGTCAGGCAGCGGACGGCGGTGGTCTTGCCCGCGCCGTTCGGCCCCAGGAGGCCCAGGACGGTGCCCTCGGGTACATCGAGGTCGACGCCGTCCAGAGCCTTTACGTCACCGAAGGTCTTGACCAGACCCTCGGCGTAGATGGCGCCTGGCATGTGAGTTCTCCACCTCTTTGGGGATTTTCACGCTCTTTGGGGTTTTTCACGCTGAGTTCAGGTGATTTCTGGTGAGATCCAGCGAGAGCTTGTGCGCTCTTGTCGCTTCCGCTGATTCGTCCGCGCAGGTGTGTGACCGCTCCGCACCGTCGCGCAGGGCGGGCGGAAGACACACCGTAACGCGATGTATCGCGTTGCTCAACAGTTTTTTCCGTGGGGCGACGAGAGGATGTCCGATCCGACCCGGACCTGCCTTCGGCCTCAGTCGATGACCGTGTAGCCCGCCTCGCGCAGGGCGCGGCCGACCTCGGCGCAGTGCTCCGGACCCTTCGTCTCCAGGTGCAGCTCGACCTCCACCTCCGTGAGTCCGAGCCGGGGATCGGTTCGCACGTGGCTCACGTCGAGGACGTTAGCGTCCGCCACTGACAACACCCCGAGAAGTGTGGCGAGGGCTCCGGGACGGTCCGTCAGCCGCAGCGTGACCGCCAGGTAGCGGCCGCTCGCCGCCATGCCGTGCCGCAGGATGCGCTGCATCAGCAGCGGGTCCACGTTGCCGCCGGACAGCAGCGCGACGACCGGTCCCTCGAAGGTGTCCGGCTCCTGCAGCAGCGCCGCCACAGGGCTCGCGCCGGCCGGTTCGACGACCAGCTTCGCCCGCTCCAGACAGAGCAGCAGCGCGCTGGAGAGGCTGTTCTCGGAGACGGTGCGCACCTCGTCCACGAGGTCACGGATGATCTCGAACGGAACGTCTCCCGGCCGTCCGACCTTGATGCCGTCGGCCATCGTCGCCGGGTTCGCGACCGGCACCGGCCGACCGGCCGCCAGCGAGAGCGGGTACGCCGCGGCGCCCGCCGCCTGCACACCGACGATCCGCACATCGGGGCGGATCGACTTCACCGCGACCGCGACACCAGCGGCCAGCCCGCCGCCGCCGATCCCGACGACGATGGTGCGCACCTCCGGGCACTGCTCCAGGATCTCCAGTCCCACGGTGCCCTGGCCCGCGATGATGTCGGGGTGGTCGAAGGGGTGGATGAACACCGCTCCCGTGGCGGCCGCGTACTCCTGGGCGGCGGCCAGCGTCTCGTCGACCACCTGACCGTGCAGCCTCACCTCCGCGCCGTAGTCGCGGGTGGCCGCGACCTTCGGCAGCGGGGCCCCGGTCGGCATGAAGACCGTCGAACGCACGCCCAGCAGCGAGGACGCGAGGGCCACCCCCTGCGCGTGGTTCCCGGCGCTCGCCGCGACCACACCGGCCGCGCGCTCCTCCGGCAGGAGCCCCGCGATCCGCACGTACGCGCCACGCAGTTTGAACGAACCGGTGCGCTGGAGGTTCTCGCACTTGAGGTGCACGGGGGCGCCGACCAGCTGGGACAGGTACCTGCTGCCCTCCATCGCCGTCATCCGCGCCACGCCCGACAGCATCTTCTGGGCGCCGCGTACGTCGTCCGACGTCACCCTGGGCAAGGAGTCAGCCGTGCTGTAGCTCATGACCACCAGTCTCGCAGTTCACGCATGGGGGCTCCTTGTGTGACCACCCTCCGAGACTGGTTTCCGCAGCGCCGGTACGACCCGCCTCCCGGCCGCGTACCCTGTCCCCCAACCCAGCTCCCCACGCATGAATTGAGCCCCCGGCCATGCCCACAACACCAGAGATGTCGATGGACATGACGACCGTCGGTGACACCGGTCTTCTCGAAACGCTGCAGCACGAGGTCGCGGTGTTCGCGCGCCGTGCCGAACAGACCCGGCTCGGCGGGGTGGGGCAGGTGCGCAACTCCATGGACCGCGCCGCGTACCTGCTGCTCAACCGCCTCGACAAGGAGGGCCCGATGGGCGTCAAGGCGCTCGCCGCGAGCATGGGCATCGACTCCTCGACGGTCACCCGGCAGGTGGCGCCGCTGGTCGACACCGGCCTCGTCAAGCGCACCTCGCACCCGGAGGACGGTCGCGCCGTGGTGCTCCAGCTGTCGCCGCGCGGGCACGCCCGCCTCGAGGAAGTGCGCTCCTCCAGGCGTCAGTTGATGGCCGAACTGACGGACGACTGGGAGCCGCAGGAGCGCGAGGTCTTCTGCGCGCTCCTCATGCGCTTCAATGGCGCGCTCTCGGCCCGGATGGCGACCACGGGAGTCGCGTCGCCGGACCGGCCGACGTCCTGACGCCCGCCCCTCACCCGCCGCCTCCCCCTGGGCGTCCCCTTCCACGGCTTCCACGGCTTCCCCGGCTTCCCCGGCTCCCCCTGCTCCCCCGGCATCCGCGCCTCGTCCCGGCCTCCCGGGACTCCGCGAACCTCCCGGAGTCGCGCCGGCACCCGGAGTCCCGTGCCCGCGCCGCCACCACACACGCGGGCCGCGCGCCGGGCACGCGCGCGTGATGTGCGCCGGGCTCTTGACCGGAAGGCCACGTCTGGCCTCATATGAGACCGGGCTCCTGTCGCACACGGTGCGGGCTGTCGTACGCGGCCGGAGCCACGTTCCCCTCAGGGTCGCCCTCGGGCGGGAGGCGTGTTGCGAGAACGGCGAGCGTCCCAAGGCGCCCGCCGGGCCCGGGAGTTCGAGGCATTCGTCACGGGCGCGGCAGGGCGGCTGCTGCATGCCGCCACGCTGCTCACGGCGGAACCTCCGGAGGCCAACCCCCGCGCGCGGCGCCTGCTGACGCTGGCGCTGGCGCACACGTACGCCTCCTGGGACCGGCTGCGGGGCGAGGACCCGTACGACCGGGCCCGCCAGCACCTCGCCGTGCGCTTCGCACGCGGCGCCTGGTACCAGTACGGAGGCTTCGGGCGGACCCGCCCCGCCCCCGGCGGGGCCCTGGCGCGGCTGACACCCCAGGAACGGCTGATCCTGGTCCTCAGGCTGTACGAGGGTGTCGCCGAGGAACAGGCGGCGGCCCTGCTCGGGCTGCCCACGGACCGCGTCAGAGCGGTCTGCGCCCGCGCGACGGCGACCCTGCTCCACCCGCCGCGCGGGCCGGCCCCGGTGGTGGTGGAGGTGGCGCCCTCATGACCCTGCACGAGCGGGAGACGGCCGTACGGCGGCTGCTGGAGCGAACGCCGCCCAGGGTGCCGCCCGATCTGTACACGGAGGCCGTGCGCCTCGGGAGTCGCATGCTGCGCCGCAGAACGCTGGCGCGGCGCCTGATGTGGCTGCTGCTGTTCGCGGCGACCGTGGCCTTCGTCGTCTGGGCGGCGACCGCCCGGCCCTGGGTGGAGCCGCCGTCCCAGACGACCCCACCGCTGACGGACTGGTGACCGGCGCGGGACGGACGGTGATCCGGCCGTCCCCCGCGGTTGACCGCCGGGCTCCTAGCCGAGGGCCTGCTGCAGGTCCTGGAGCAGGTCGTCGACGTTCTCGATGCCCACGGAGAGCCGGACGAGGTCGCCCGGTACCTCCAGGGCCGAGCCCACTACGGACGCGTGCGTCATACGCCCCGGGTGCTCGATCAGGGATTCGACGCCGCCCAGGGACTCGCCGAGCGTGAACACCTTGGCGCGGTTGCAGACCTCGACCGCCGCCTCCTCGCCGCCCTCGACCTGGAAGGAGACCATGCCGCCGAACGCCCGCATCTGCTTGGCGGCGACCTCGTGACCGGGGTGGTCCGGCAGGCCCGGGTACAGCACCCGCGTCACGCGCGCGTGCCGGGTGAGCATGTCGGCGACCTTCGTGGCGTTCTCGCTGTGCCGGTCCATGCGCACCGAGAGCGTCTTGGCGCCGCGCAGCACCAGCCAGGAGTCGAAGGGCCCGGCGACCGCGCCCATCGCGTTCTGGTGGTACGCCAGCTCCTCGCCGAGTTCCTGGTCGCCGGTGATCAGCGCGCCGCCGACGACGTCCGAGTGGCCGCCCATGTACTTGGTGAGGGAGTGCACGACGACGTCCGCGCCGAGCGCGAGCGGCTGCTGGAGGTAAGGGGTGGCGAAGGTGTTGTCGACGACGAGCCGGGCGCCCGCCTCGCGCGCGATCTGCGCCACCGCGGTGATGTCGGTGATGCCGAGGAGGGGGTTGGAGGGGGTCTCGACCCAGATCGCCTTGGTCTTCGGGGTGAGGGCGGCCCGTACGGAGTCGGGGTCGCTGGTGTCCGCCACGGACCACTCCACGCCCCAGCGCGAGACGACCTTCGCGAAGAGGCGGAACGTACCGCCGTAGGCGTCGTTGGGGATCACGACGTGGTCGCCGGGGCTGAGCAGCGTACGCAACAGGCAGTCCTCGGCCGCCAGTCCGGACGCGAACGCGAGGCCGCGGCGACCGCCCTCCAGGGCGGCGAGGTTCTCTTCCAGGGCGGTCCTGGTGGGGTTGGCGCTGCGGCTGTACTCGTAGCCGCCGCGCAGCCCGCCGACGCCGTCCTGCTTGTAGGTCGAGACCTGGTAGATCGGCGGGACGACCGCGCCGGTCAGGGGATCGGCGGTGTTGCCCGCGTGGATCGCGAGGGTCTCGAAGTGCTGACTGATGTGCCTGTCGCTCATGGGTCCCGAGCGTAGTGCGCCCGCGGGACTGGTGAGGGCCCACGCCCCCGTCGGGGCCCCGCGCGCCGACCCCAGGGCCCGCGCGGGGCGACCGCGTGAACCGGCGTGGGCGACCGGGCGGGCCCGCGCAAAACGACCGGGCGGACCGGCGCGAGGCATCCAGCAGGCCCGCGCGAAACGACCGGGCGGGCCCGCGCGAGGCAGCGGGATGGGCCCGCTTCCGACCGGGTTGGCCAATTGTCGGACCCGTCTGGTTCGCTTGAGACATGCAAATTCTCTGGGTCCTGATGGCGCTGGCCCTGTTCAGCCTGGTCCTGCTGCCGGTTCTCAGGCGTCGGCGCGCCGGTATTCAGCTGGTCTCGCCCGGCGACCCGGACGCCGCGGACCCGGCGAACTACGGATTCCTGCGGCAGGAGGAGCTGGACATCCGCATGCCGGGCCCGGACGCGGATCTCCTCGACGTCCTGGACGTGGTGCAGCGCACGCAGGACTACCGCGCCGCCGCGCAGCTCCTGGCGGGCACGGAGACCGCGGGCGAGACGCGCTGGCAGCGGGTGCAGGCCTTCGCGGGCGCCGCGTCGCTGGAGCTGCGGCAGCGCCCCGGCGGGGTCAGTGAGACGCCGGGCGGGCAGTGGCTTCGCGTGTGGCGGGCCGAGACCCCCAAGGACGCGGGCGGCGCCGCGGTACACGCGGAGTTCCTGGTGCAGCAGGCGTGGCGGACGTCGACGCCGGGCACGGACGAGTTCCGGATCATCATGGAGGAGGCGAGGTCGGCCTGCGGCGAGGCGGCGCTGCTCGCCCCCGGTGACCCGATCCCGTACATCGTCGAGCTGTCGGTGGCCCGTGGTCTCGCCTATCCCCAGGCGGAGTTCGAGAAGCTGTGGCTGAAGATCCTGGACCGCGCGCCCTCCCACATGGGCGCGCACCTGGCGGCCCTCCACTACTGGTGCGAGAAGTGGCACGGCTCGCGTGAGGTGGCGTACTCGTTCGCGGAGGCCGCCGCCGCGCGCGCCCCGCAGGGGTCCCTGCTCGCGGCCATGCCCCTCTTCGCGGTCTTCGAGCACCTGCCCGAGGTGAACCTGGTCCGCAGCTTCTATCAGAGCGAGGTCGTCACCAAGGCGGTCCACGGCGCGCTCTTCGCGGTGCACGCGGCCCGCCCGGACGACCCGATGCTCGCGCACGTCCGCCACCTCCTGGTGCTCTTCCTGGTCCGCGGCGAGCGGTGGGCGGAGGCCATGAACCAGCTGGTGCACGTCGACGGTCACGTCGGTGCCCTCCCCTGGACCCTCACTCCCGACCCGGCGGCGGACTACGCGGTGTACCGCGCGCTGGCGGTGGCCGGGTACGAGGCGAACGGGGGCAGTCCCGCGTCCCTCCCCCGCTGAGCGGGGCGTCACGCGAGCACCGGGAGCCCCGGCCGGAACGGAATGCCGGCCGGGGCTCCCGCGTTGTAGCCGGCGGACCCCACCCCCCTTCCTCGTGCCCTCGTGACCCGTGGAGACCGCATGTTCCTGTACAGCCGCACCCCGCAGCTCCCGACCGCCGAGCAGGCCCTGTCCGGCCGGTCCGAGCCGATCTTCACGGTCCCCGACCGGCACACGGTCCTCGGTACCACCCTCCTCGGCCCCTACCCCGAGGGCCTGGAGATCGCCGACTTCGGCCTCGGCTGTTTCTGGGGCGCCGAGCGCAAGTTCTGGCAGCTGCCGAAGGGGGTGTACACGACCCTCGTCGGCTACCAGGGCGGCTTCACCGAGAACCCCACCTACGAGGAGGTCTGCTCGGGCCTGACCGGCCACACGGAGGCCGTCCGCGTGGTCCACGACCCGGCCGAGGTCTCGTACGAGGAGCTCCTGAAACTCTTCTGGGAGTCCCACAACCCGACCCAGGGCTTCCGCCAGGGCAACGACTCCGGCACGCAGTACCGCTCCGCCGTCTACACCCACACCCCCGCCCAGGCAGCCGCCGCGAGCGCCTCCCGCGAGGCCTACCAGAAGGTCCTCACCCGCTCGGGCTACGGCACGATCACCACGGAACTGCTCCCGGCGCAGGGCCGCACCTTCTATCCGGCGGAGGCGTGCCACCAGCAGTATCTTCACCGCAACATCGACGGTTACTGCGGGATCGGCGGGACCGGTGTCTCGTGCCCGATCGGCGTGGCCGAGGCGGATGGCTGAGCCGCTCACGCTGGACGTCGCGACGACATCGAACGCGCTGCTGACCGGATCCCTCATACGCGGGTGACCGGCGCGCGTGGTTGCGGCCGCGTGACGGTCGCCCCCGGCCGGCCGGGGCATTGATCGTCATCGGCGTGGCGCCACGGCCAAGTCGTCCCACCGGGACAACGAACGTGATCACCCCCCTCGTCGCCCGCACCGAGCGTCGCCGTGTCGCTCCTGCCGGACCACCGGCCGAGTCGACGGGAGAGTCGCGGACGGAGACCGCTGGGAGGAACATCGAAGTCACGTAGGCAAGGTGGTGGCTATGGGGATGCCGTCGATGCATTTCAGCGAGAGCCCCGAGGATCCGTTCGCCCTCGGGCGCGGCGCCTCGGCCGTGCTCGACCATCGGGGCGCCGTGGTCGGCTGGAGCGCACGTGCCCAGGAATTGCTGGGCTATCCGGCCAAGGAAGTGCTCGGGCGAGTGTGGCAGGACCTCCTCGTGGACGCCCGTGACCTGCCGATCGTGCGGTCCGTCGTCGTGGAGGCCATGCGGACGGGAGGCTGGTTCGGCGTCCTGCCCGTCCGGCACCGCGACGGGCAACGGGTGGAGATGGGTTTCCGGGCCCGCGCGATCACTCGGGACGGGGACGCTCAGGAGTGGTTCCTGGTCGGCGCCCCCGCCGCGGAGGTCATCGCCTGGCAGCGGGACCGCGCGCTGCTCGACGGCCTGTACCGCCGGTCCCCGATCGGCCTGGTGGTCCACGGCACGGACAGGAGAGTGATCCGGGTCAACCGCGCGATCGAGAAGGCGAGCGGTGTCCCGGCCGAGGCGCCGGTGGGCCACCGCCCTCGCGAATTCATGGTCGACGAGGACGCGGGTCCGGCCGAGGAACGGGTACGGCACGTCCTGGAGACCGGCGAGCCGTTGATCTTCACGGAGCAGTCGGCGCGCGCACGCCATGATCCGGGTCGGGAACGGATCGTTTCCGTCTCGGCGTTCCGGATGGAAGACCCCGCGGGCCGGGTCCTCGGCGTGGCCGAGACGATCGAGGACGTGACCGACCGCCACCGGGCCCGGCGCAGGCTCGCCCTGATGAACGAGGCGAGCGCCCGGATCGGAACCTCACTGGACGTGGCGCAGACGGCCCGGGAGCTGGCCGAGGTGGCCGCCGACGGCCTGGCCGACTACTGCTCGGTGGACCTCCTGAAACCGGTGACGCTTGGTGACGAGCCGCGCCCCGGTGTGACAGGTGCGCTGCTCCGCGTAGCCCTCTCGCCCCCGGAACGCCGGGTCCCGTACCAGGAGGGCGAGGTCGTCCCGCTCCTTCCGGGATCCCCGCAGGCGCGGTGCCTCACCGAGGGCCGCCCGATTCTCGAACGGCTGCTGTCCCTCCGGCCCGAGTGGTACGCCATGGACCGGCGGCGGATCGAGATCGCCATGGGTCTCGGCGTCCACTCGCTGATCGTGGTGCCCTTGGTGGCTCGCGGCCTGGCCCTGGGCGTGGTGAGCCTGTGGCGGGTGCGTCATTCGGAGCCCTTCGAGGACGACGACGCCGCGGTGGCCCACGAGCTTTCCTCGCGTGCGGCCGTCTGCATCGACAACGCGCGCCGCTTCACCCAGCAGCAGAGCGCCGCGCTGACCCTGCAGCGCAGTCTGCTGCCGAGCGCCGCGTCCGACCTGCCGGCCGTCGAGGTGGCCTGCCGGTACCTCCCGGCGAGCGGTGAACCGGGCATCGGCGGTGACTGGTTCGACGTGATCCCGCTGTCGGGGGCCCGGGTCGCGCTCGTCGTGGGAGACGTGGTCGGCCACGGGATCCACGCCGCGGCCTCCATGGGCCGCCTGCGCGCCGCCGTGCGCACCCTGGCCAGTCTCGACCTGGAACCGGACGAGGTGGTGGCGCGGCTGGACGATCTGGTCAGTCTGCTGTCCACCGAGCTGGAGGCGAACACCGACGGCGGGTCCGCGGTGGAACAGATGCTCGGGGCCACCTGCGTGTACGCGGTCTACGATCCGGTCTCCCGGCGCTGCTCCCTGGCACGCGCCGGTCACCCGGCACCGATGGTGTCCACCCCGGACGGCGAGGTGACCGTGCTCGACCTGCCCGCCGGTCCGCCGCTGGGTCTTGGCGGGCTGCCGTTCGAGACGTACGAGCTCGACCTCCCCGAGGGCAGCCTGCTCACGCTCTACACCAACGGTCTTCTGGAGGCGCGCAACAGCGACATCGACGCCGCGCTGGAGCGCCTGCAGGAATGTCTCACCCACACCGACGATTCCCTGGACGACACCTGCCGCTCCGTGGTCGAAGCGCTGCTGCCGAAGGAACGCCTCCCCACCGACGACGTCGCGCTGCTCATCGCCCGTACCCGGGTGCTGCCGCCCGAGGATGTCGCCACCTGGCAGCTGCCCCTGGAAGCGACCGCCCCCGCCCGTGCCAGGGAGCTGACCACGGCGAAACTGACCGAATGGGGGCTCGCGGACATGGCCTTCACCACCGAGCTGGTCGCCAGCGAACTCGTCACCAACACCTACCGATACGCGGACGGCCCCGTCACCCTGCGCCTCATCCGTACGCACGGCCTGATCTGTGAGGTGTCGGACGCCAGCCACACCTCCCCTCATCTCCGACGGGCCCTCAGCACGGACGAGGGCGGACGCGGGCTCTTCCTCGTCGCGCAGCTCACGGAGCGGTGGGGCACCCGCTACACCCACGACGGCAAGACCGTCTGGACGGAACAGCCTCTGCCGCACGCATGACCCGCGACGGAGGCGTGGCCCGTTCCACCGGGTGCTGTGGCTCGGTTCTCGTGCGCAGTGCCACCCGTCGCTGGTCACTGCGTTCACCGATCGCAGCGGCGAAACGCCCACTCACCGGGCCGGCATGCCTCCGTGCGGGCTGTTGACCACCACGGGCAGTGACCCTTCGGCGAGGTAGAAGTGCCCGGGGAAGTAGTCGATGTGGAGGTGGCCGCCGCCCTCGGCCGTGGCCATCTCCCGCAGACTCTCCGCGAGTACTGCCCTGCCGGCGGAGTCACCGCTGATCACAAGGATCTGCCGCTCGGCGTCCCGGTGGATGAGGACACCGGGGCCGGAAGTACCTCTGACCTCGACCCCGGCCAAGGCATTCCCACCCGGCGAAAAGGTGGAGCCGACCAGCCCCTCGCCCTGGGCCACCGCGCTCGCCAGCCTCGTCAACTCCTCCGCCGAGGCGGAGAGATCCACTTCGCCGTACCCGGGGTCCGGTACCAGTCTCATGGGCGTCACTCCTCCAGCGTCGGACTCCCATGATGCCTGCCTGCCAAGATCGCCGGTCATCTCTCAGGGGCAGCGAGGATCACCGAACCGGGGACCGTAGGGTGCGTGGACGGGCCCTGCCGTGATCACGGCGCCGGATCTCGCCCCGTGATCACGGATCCGTTAGCCTCTCGGTCCATGTCCGACCTGCCCGGCCCTTCCAGCGCGACCATCGACGCGATAGTCGATCACGTCGGCCGCTCGACGCTTCCCTTCCAGCGAGCTCACCGGGAGGAACAGCACGCGACGGCCTTCTGGTTCAACGAACTCGTGGAGACGACCTCCGACGGCGAGGTCATCCGGCAGTACCTCGTGACCGCCAGTGAACCGGCGCGAGTCGAGTTGGCCGAGTTCACCCTGCGCCCTGAACTGTGCGCACCCGTGATGAGCGCTCAGAAGCTGATGATGCTCGACTTCGCCGAGGGGTGGACGCATCTCGGTGATCTGGGGGTGGCGGTCATGCCGTCCACCGGGCTGCACGCGCACGGCGCCCGCAAGGGCTGGCACTGGACGACCGACGAGATCACCGACGGCATCGCAGCCACGGAACAGGACATCGCCGGCCTCGGTGAATCGCCGGTCCCGGCCTACCTGCTGGGTCACGTCACCGACGGGGACAGCCCTCGGGAGCAGGCTGTCGTGATCGGGCAGATCACACGCGCGGGCGACGGCGTCGTCCGGTGGATCGGAGACCTGCCGCAAGGGTGCGTGGGCGCACCGGTGTTCATCGGCGCGCCCCTCGGTGACAACAGTTTCAAGCTGGTCTGCGTCGGAGTGACGCTGCCATCCGGCGACCATCACACCGTTGCCCCCTTCGACCGCATCCGCGCTGCCCTGACCGCCGTCCCGTCCAACAGCACGTCAGCTCCTGACGAGGCCGGAGCCGCGCCTCGGGCAGCCGGACCGAAGCGGCGCTGGTGGCGGCGACGCAGCTGACGCCGCACCGCACCGTCAGGCCTACGACCACGGTCGACCGGCTTGAACACCGGTGAAGGGAGGGGGCCGTGAACGCGGATCGGCCGCTTGGGCGGTGATCGGGATCGCGGCAGCGACCACCGCCTACGGAGCCGGAACCGTCTACGGGCTCGCCTTCACGAACCCGCTCGGCGAATGCGGGACAGGACCGGCGACGGCCTGTACATGGATGCCGGGCGGGACCACAGCCCGACATCGGTGAACGTGGACGGCTTTCCTCCGTCCATCACCTGCCACTGGACCCGCGGGCCAATCCGGGTGCCCGTGGCCGGAAGGGCCGGGCGCCCGTGGTCAGAGGGGCTGGAGCCGGGTGCGCAGGAGGCAGAATTCGTTGCCTTCCGGGTCGGCCAGGACGTGCCAGTTCTCGGTGCCGGTCTGACCGACGTCGACGGGCGTGGCGCCGAGCGCGAGCAGCCGCTCCAGCTCGGCGTCCTGGTCGCGGTCGGTGGCGTTGACGTCGATGTGCAGTCGGAGCTTGCCGGTCCGCGGCGCGCTGCTGGGGCTGAGGACGAGGGTGGGCTGCGGGCCGCCGAAGCCGGTGTCGGGCGGCCCGATCTCGATGCTTCCGTCGTCCTCCCGGCCGAGTTCGACGTAGCCGAGGACCTCGCTCCAGAAGGCGGCGAGCCGGTCGGGGTCGGCGACGTCGATGACCAACTCGCTGATGCGGCATGCCATGCCCGTCAGTGTACGGAGACGGCCCCGGCCCGGCGCGGCGTGCGTCGAACCGAGTGTCCGCTGCCCGGGAATTCGGCTGCCCCGCCGGGCCGTCGGGGGCTAGAAACCAGGCATGGCCGACATCCAGGGCTCGTACGACGACCTGTTCAACGCCGTGCCCAGCGCGCTGTCCGCGTTGTTGGACGAAGGGGACGCGGGCGCCTCGGTGGCCGTCTTCGTGGACGGCGAACCGGTGGTGGACGTCTGGGGCGGGTTCGCCGACGCGGACCGCACGATCCCGTGGCAGCGGGACACGATCACCAATGTCTGGTCCGTCACCAAGACGATGACGGCGCTCTGCGCGCTGGTCCTGGCCGACCGTGGCGAGCTCGACCTGGCCGCGCCGGTCGGCCGGTACTGGCCCGAATTCGCCAGGGCGGGCAAGGAGAAGGTGCTGGTACGGCATCTGCTCGCGCACACCGCGGGCCTGCCCGACTGGGACGGGCCGATCGAGGACCTCTACGACTGGCCGTCCGCCACGGCACGGCTGGCCGCGCGGACTCCGCAGTGGGAGCCGGGAAGCACGGCCGGGTACCACTCGCTCACCCAGGGGTTTCTCGTGGGCGAGGTCGTACGCCGGATCACCGGCCGTAGCCTGGGCGAATTCTTCGCGGAGGAGGTGGCCGGGCCGCTGGGCGCCGACTTCCACATCGGGCTGCCCGCCGAGCACGACCACCGGGTGGCACTCGCGATCCCGCCGGCCGGCCGGGACGAGGACTACGTCGCGGGCTCGTCCAGCGGCAAGACGCCTCCCACCGCCGCGACCCGTGTACGGCTCCGTGACGGCAACAGCGTGGCCTGGCGGCGTGCGCAGATCCCCGCGGCGAACGGAGTCGGCAACGCCCGCTCGGTCGGCCTCGTACAGTCGGTGATGGCCTGCGGAGGAACGGTGCGCGGGACGCGACTGCTGTCGCGGGCGGGCTGTGACCGTGCGAGGCAGGAGCAGTTCAGCGGCGAGGACCGCGTCCTGGGCATGCCCATCCGTTGGGGCCTGGGCTACGGGCTGTTCGACCACACCTACGGGTGGGGCGGCTGGGGTGGTTCACTGGTCGTGATCGACCCCGAGGCCCGTATGACGGTGGCCTACGTGACGCATCAGATGCGCGAACCCGCGGAAGACAACCGGGGGCTGGAGATGGTGATGGCCGCCTACGACGGGCTCAAGGGTCTGCGGGCCTGATCCGAGGACGGGCGAACCGGCAGCACAGGCGCGCGGCGCAACCACCGGCGGTACCGAGGTCTCGCACAAGGCGCCGGTGATACGCACCCTCGCGCCTCCGAAGTACGGGCGGGACAGCCCGAGTTCGATGGCGGCCCGCACGCGGCGGACGCCACGCTGTACCCCATGGAAGAACCTCAACGCTCAATCCGTGCGGTCCACGGGGAATCCACGGTCACCGTCTACCAGGCGTACTCGCCGGAGATCGGCCTGCCCGCCGCCCGGGAAGGCCGTTTCCCCGCCGCGTGGAAGCGGGACAGGATGACGTGGATCATCAAGCAGCGTTCGCAGACGTTTGCCGCGATGTGGCTTGTGGGTGGTCCCGGCGGTTGTGCTCCTGTTGCCGGTCAGGAACTCAGGTGGGCCAGGACCTCTTCGCCAGCGGGGTATCCCTGCTCCTGAGGAAGTAGTCGGCTCGCCGCGTCCAGGTCTCCGTCCTTGACGAGTGCGTGGATCTCGTGGGCGAGCGGGGTCACGTCACTGATGGAGATGATCCACTCGTCCGCGTACCGCGTCGACGCCTCGCCCGAGAGCCCCAGTTGCAGCGAGCGGTACGGCAGGGGACGCAGGTGCAGATCGCGTTCGGGATCCCACTGGACGCGGGCCGGCGCGCGCTTGAGGTCACGTTGCCAGGCGCTGCGATCGGGATGCAGTCCGCGGACGTAATGCGACAGGCAGGCATGGCGCAGCGCCCAGTCGAATCCGTCGCGGGTGATCTCGACGGCGAGGACAGTCTCCTGACCCTCCTTCATGCCCCAGCCAGAGCGGTACATCATCCACATAAAGCTGGGTTTAATCCACGTCATGCGGTCAGGCTTCCAAGCGGCGGGGAAACGGCCATTGCGGGCGGCGGGGCCGCCTATCTCCGGGCGGTAGGCCTGGTAGACGGTGATCGTGGACGCCGTGTGGAGCGCGCGGATCCTGCGGTGCGGTTCTTCCATGGCGTACAGCGTGAGCCCGGCCGGCTCAGGCGACCACCGAATTTTCGACCGCTGATAGACGTGACGGAGCACGTTGGCAGCAGGCAGCCGCCCGTACTGGCCCAGTGGCGTCCGACGTCAGAACGGGGGTTCCTCCGTACAGCCACCAGTCCAAACGTCACGGACGTACCGAACGCGTGCGGCAACGTCAGCGGGACTCTCCACGGCAGCGATGTCGTAGCCCCAGTTCTTGAGTGCGTCCAGACAGCGGTTGCGGTTGTAGCGGTTGGTACTTGTAGCGAGGAGGCGATGGATGCGGCGTCCAAGTTCGTCTCTGTGGCCAATGAGGGCAGGATGCTCAGTCAAGGGGATGGCGGCGACGACCGCGGCCTCACGAACAGCAGTGTCTTCGTGGCCCAGGAAAGCTGAAACGGCACCGTAGAACGTGGGGCGGTGGTCCAGAAAGACACGCATTTCTGGATAGTCGTCGAGGTCGTCACCATCGAAGTGACGCTCGGCGATGGCAAGGCACTCGTCGTCGGCGTCGTAGGCGAGTGATCCAAGCCAGTCCAGCAGGGACGCCCTCACCGGACAGTCTCTTTCCGAGTCAGCCCGACGGGCAGGCCCGACGGCCGCCGTCGCGGGGTGGGCGAGGATCGCGGCCACGTACAGCGCCACGGGGAGCGTGGCTTCGTAGAAGCTGTTCTGATGACACACCGGCTCCAGCTCGCTGATGGCCCGGATCTGAACCGTCGGGTCCGCATCGAGAAGGCGGGGCAGCGTGGCCGACAGAAATCCGCCGTTCCCTCTCGCGGTGCCGAGTGAGGCCCAAGCCGTGCCCCCCAACAACACCTGGTGATAGGGCAGTTCATCAGGCGTCAGATCGCCAGTCTGCTGGTTCTCGCTGGTCACGAGGCAAAGGCTACGACGTACGCCCAGGATTTGGCATCGGGCCTCGTGAGCGGCCAGGGATGTGTGATGCCAGCCCGCAAAAGGTCTGTGAACACGGCTTGACCTGGATCATCATGCAGCGTTCACACACCTCAGACACAGCTGGCTGCTGCGGGTCGGTGCCGGATCCAGCGCGTCGACGTCCACACCGCCGTCGTTGGAGCGCTGGGTCGTGACCGCCTGCATCCCCATGGCCCGGAAGAGATCGGCGACGAGATCCTCGGCGATCGGATCCATGTCGTACAGGTCAGGTTCCTCATCGCTGCCATGCGCGACCACACGGTTCCCGACATCCCTCGGCCGTACCGGCGAGAGTTGGTCCGGGCGGGCCGAGAGCTGCCCGCGGAGTGCGTCGGCCAGACAGCTGCTCGCGTCCACCTGCGCCAGGTGCAGGCCACGGAACATCGAGCCCGAGGCCATCACGGTCGCCAGGTGGATCTGGCCACACCGGCCCGTCGTAGGGTCATGCCCACCCACAAACCCATTCAATGTCACCGACTCGAGCGCGCCCAGCTCATCCGCGGCGAAGAGCTCGTGCAGAACGAGAAGCATGCACTGCGCGAGCACCTCCCGGTACAGGGCGCGACGCCGGCCCACTGGGCGCGCGGTCTCCTTGTCCTGGTCGGTCCCGGACACGTATCGAACGGACTTCACGTCAGGGACCACGCTGTAGCCGGGCAACTCCCAGTCCAGCACCAGCTGTGCGGTGCGATCGAGCACGGTGACGAACTTCTTGAGGCCCAGGAGACAGAGCCCGGAAGAGGATTATGAGCGAGGCTGGACGTGGGGTCGTCAAAGCGCGTTCACAACCACCTGCACCGCTGGGCCCACAGGAAACCAGCAGGTCAAGCGGACACTTTCGTGGAGATCGCGGACAGAACACGCGTTTCCTGACGGGCTACAAGCCCAAGTCCGCGTGTCTTGACAGTGCGAGGGACGGAAGCCCAATCTGGAAACTATGGAAACCCAACGAGGTTCAGAAGTTTCCGATCGAGATCGGCAGCGTGCCAACGTGATCGCGGAAGCGGCTGGGCGACTGTTCTTCGCTTCGGGTTTCGCGGGGGTGAGCATGGACGACCTCGCGCGCGAGCTCGGGATGAGCAAGAAGACCATCTACCGCTACTTTCCGGACAAGCGCAGCCTGCTGGCCGAGGTACTGGATCGGAAGTTCGCGGCGGTGGAGAGCAGACTGCGGGCGGTCGAGGAGGCAGAGGCACAGCCGTTCGGCGTGCGGGTCGAGCAGTTCCTGATTGCGGCAGGCAGTGAACTCGAACGGATTGGCGCGGCTCAGCTCGCAACTGGACGGGGCGATGCGATGCTGCGCCACTACGTAGAGCAGCGCATGGACGCGGTGGTCTACAGGCGGCTCGACGAGCTGTTCCGGGAGGCACACCTGCGAGGACTGCTGTCGGCGCCGCCCGAACTGCTGAGTGAGATCACCCGAGGCGCATTGGAGCGGCTGGTCACTTCACAGTTGCCGCGCGAGCTCCACTGGACAGCGGCCGATCTGCTGCGAGCGACCGTCAACACTGTTCTCTACGGGGCGATCCGTCCTGCGCACAGCGGCGTCGCCGAGGAAGTGCCCCGAGCGGTCGTTCCAGCGGCCCGCGACGACGAGTACGAGGTGAGCCCGTAACCGGGGCAACCGGCCAGGGTATTCCTCGGCCCGCTGCGGGTTGCTGCGCGTGTCCTTGCTGCGTACGGGATGGCAGGGCCCATCCAGCACACCTTCACACATAGGGAAGCCTTCATGCACATGATCGATCTCGCCTACGTCGGGCGGGGCCCGCACGAGGAACTGGTCACCTACATTGCCGATCAGGAGGACTTCTACGCCGAAGAGGGCATCCACGTGGCCCTGCGCGACGGCTGCACCTGGGATGCAGAGCGACTGCGCCACGGTGCAGTCATCGGGCTCGGCCGGACATTGCTGTCCCGATTGAGGGATGACATCCCCTGGGTCGCACTCAATGTGAACACCTACCGTCCCCTGTTCTGGTTCCTCGCCCGCCCCGGCCTGACCTCGCTGGCAGACCTGCACGGCCGACGACTGGCGGTACACCCCCCGCACACCGGACCTGGCTGCTTCACCCGGATTGTGCTGCGCCAGGCCGGCCTCGACCCGGACCGAGACGTCCAGACCATCGTCCGCTGGCCCGGCGACTACGGCATGGACCTGCGCGGATTGCAGGACGGCAGCATCGACGCCGCTGTGATCGGCGACACCATGGCACCGGCGGCAGTGGCTGGCGAGCACGGCTGGCGGGTACTGGCCTTTGTCGGCGACCACTTCCAAATCCCCACCGTGGGCGTGGCCGTCGACCCCACCTACACCAAGCCGGACGATCCCGCAGTCCAGGCCGTTGTACGAGCCCACCGGCGCGCCCTGCAGGTGATCCACAACGATCCCGACACCACAGTGCGACACCTGCACACGTTCCTTGGCCGACACACCACGGAAGAAGTCCGGGCCCATTACGAGGCGTTCATCGCACCGGCCTTCACCACCGATGGCCAAGTCGACCTCGCCATCGGCATCAACGCAATCACGGCGATCTCTGCCGAACTGGGAGTCCCCGCCACGTTCACGGCAGCCGAGTTCTACCGCACCGCAACCACCACCCCCCAGGCGAGCCCGCCCGAATACGTTCAGTGATCGCGAGTGGCCGGTGCGGGGTCGGCCTGCCCGACCCGGGCCTCGAAGTCGCGCGACACGCCTAAACGGCGGGTTCCGGGTCGCGGTGCCTTAATCCCCAGATGGCGCGCCGTGTTGTCGCGCGTCCTGGCGGGTTGGTCACAGGGCCGTCAACCGACTCGATAGCCAGTGCCTCGGCCCATAGAGCCGCTAAGCCTCCTCGTGCGAGACGTCCACGATATCGCGACGGCCGGCGCGGGCGGTGCCCGCTCGGACGGCTCGGAGGCAATACCCCTACCACCGGCCAGGTGCGAGCCAGGCGTTCGCCGAGAGCCTCCAGCAGGCGGTCTCGAAATCTTGCATCCTCCCGAAGAAATCCCCTGAGAAGCAAGAGAGGAAAAGAAGATGATGGAGTTTTTGGTGGAGGTGACCGTCAACGTGCCTGAAGGAACCGACCAGGCAGAAGTCGACCGTCGCCGCGCCGCCGAAGCTGTGCGAGCCAAGGAGCTCACCGCCGGAGGTCACCTGTCCCGGCTGTGGCGCACGGCCGAGGACCCTCGCGTCATCGCCATATGGCGCGCCGACAACGAGATAGAGCTGCGTGAGAAGGTCCTCGGAAGTCTGCCGCTGTGGCCTTGGGTCACCGCGGTGATCACCACCCTGCAGCCGCATCCCAACGATCCGGGCCTGGCCGGCTGACTTTCCGGTGCGGTGGCCCACCGCCCCGGCTCGGTGCGTCGCTCACGACTGCCGCACCGAGCCGGGATTCGGCCGGTGACGGAGCCGTAGGACGCGCACGCGGGTGAACTGCCGCGCGATCGTACAGCGGAGGAGGGAATCTACCGTATCGACACTTCCGCCAGATTTGATAGGAATCACGGGTGCCGCAGTCGACATCGGCCCCAGAACAAGGGAAATTCATGTCTGACAAGCATTACGCCACGGTGGCGGTCACCGGAGTGACCGGAGCACTGGGCAGCCGGATCGCGGTCCGCCTCGCCGACCGTGGCGTCCCCCAACTCCTCGTCGGACGCAGCCCCGACCGCATGCCCGACCTGCCCGGCGCACAGCGACGCGGTCCCGCCGGCTACGGCGACGCCTCGGCGATGCGCGAGGCGCTGGAGGGCGCCTCGACGCTCATCCTGGTCTCCGGACACCGCACGGGACGCCGGCTGGAGGAACACGCCACGGCGGTCGAGGCCGCGATCGCGGTCGGCGTGGACCGGGTCCTGTACGTGTCCCTCGTCGGCGCCTCGCCCACCGCCACCTACCTGAACGCCCGCGACCAGTGGCTGACCGAACAGTTCCTGGCCGGAGCCGGGATCCGCCACACGGTGCTCCGGGCGGGCTTTTACACGTCGACACCGGCCGCCCTCGCCGACAAGGGATTCGTCGTCAGCGGCCCCGCGAGCACCGGCCGGGCCGCCTTCGCCACCCACGAGGACATCGCGGACGTGATCACCGCCGTCACCCTCGACGAGCGTCCCCGCTCCGAGCACGACGGCGCAATCCTGGAGATCACGGGGCCCGAGGCCCTGACCCTCCACGAAGCGGTTACCCGGATCGCCACGGCCACTGGCCGACCCTACCGCTTCGAACCAGAGACCCTTGAGCAAGCCTTCTCGCGGCGCTGGCGGGAGGGCATGAGCGGGGCACAGATCGAGACCTGGATCTCCTGGTACCAAGCAATCGAGAAGGGCGAGATCTCCTCGGTCACCGACGTCGTCCCCCGACTCACCGGCTCACCGGCGACCCCGATCTCCGACGCGGCCTGGTGGCCGTCACCGAACACCGCGCGTGGCACCCCCTGAGCTCCGGCAGACGCGACGACCGAGTATTCACCGCTCCGCTGGACCCCTTGGCGTCGTACCGGTCGTCCTGAACATGTCGTAAGGCACCTGGATCAGGAAGCAGCCGAACGGGCACCTCCGCGCAAAGGACTATGAACACGGCTTGACCTGGATCAAGCCGAGCTTTCTGTGGATGATGTATCGCTGCGGCTGGGGTTCGAAGGACGGGCAGGAGACTGTCCTTGCCGTCGAGATCACCCGTGAAGGCTTCGAGTGGGCGCTGCGCCACGCGTGCCTTGCGCACTATGCACGTGGGCTGCACGAGAACCGGGCCGCCTGGAGACAGGAGTTGAAGCGGGCGCCCACGCGCGTGCAGTGGGACCCCGAGCGGGACCTGCGGCTGCGGCCCCTGCCGTACCGGTCCCTGCAACTGGGCCTCTCGGGTGAGGCGGCGCGACGCTACGCGGACGAGTGGACGGTCACCATCCGCGACGTCACCCCGCTCGCCCACGAGGTCCACGCCCTCGTCAGCGGCGGCGACCTGGACTCAGCCGCCCGACTGCTGCCCCGGGAAAGCTCCTATACCGGCCAGGACGAGCTCATCGCCCACCTGCGGGGATGACCAGGGTTCCGATCTCGCCCCTCTCCGGCGACTCACCACCCGGTGGGCCGTGCAGGCCGCCCGGTCTTGGGCCGTCGCCGAGATCACCGACGTCGATTCCGGTACTGGCGAGCCCGACGACCTGTCTGGACAAGTACGTGACGCCCGGGACCTGCGCCTTTACCTGCCGCTGAAGATCTCGTCGTGTACTGGCCATCTGTTCTTGGTCAACCTCCCCCCAAAGAACCTTATGTTCACGGTCAAATGATGGGCAAGAACAGCAATGGAGGACGTTGTGTCCCTGGATGCCCGTAGCGCTCGGCGGTTCGCCGCTCCCGCAGCCGCCGCAGTCGCCGCCGCCGTCGTGACGATGGTGGTCAACCCGACGCTGGGCGCCTCGGCCTCGGCTCCGCAGGCCGCGGCCAAGGCGAAGGCCCCGACCGCCAAGAACGTCATCTTCATCAACGGCGACGGCATGGGCGCCGCCATGCGTCAGGCCGCCCGTCTGCACCTGGCCGGCCTGGGTGGCCAGCTCGCGATGGACAAGCTCCCCGTCTCGGGCCAGCTGACCACCGAGCCGGACGACCCGAAGGCCGTCGTCACCGACTCGGCCGCCGCGGCGACCGCGTGGGCCACCGGCGAGAAGACCTACAACGGCGCCATCAGCGTCGACGTGGACGGCAACCCGCTGGCCACCCTCGGCCAGCAGGCCAAGGCGGCCGGCAAGGCCACCGGCCTGGTCACCACCGCGCAGGTCACCGACGCCTCGCCGGCGGCGTTCTTCTCGAACACCGCCAACCGTTCGGCGCAGGACGAGATCGCCCGCCAGTACATCGAGGTCAGCAAGCCCGACGTCATCCTGGGCGGTGGCGAGGACTGGTGGCTGCCCGCGGGCAGCGCCGGCGCGTTCAAGGACCAGCCCGCCGAGGACCCGTCCGAGGCGAGCAAGGGCACCAAGGGCGACCTCGTCAAGAAGGCCAAGAAGGCCGGTTACTCCTACGTCAACAGCGCGGACCAGCTCAGCCGCGCCAAGGGCGGCAAGCTCCTCGGTCTCTTCGCCAACGAGGAGATGTTCCAGCAGCGTCCCGAGGGCCAGGGCGACGTGTACAGCCCGGTGGTCGGTCTCTCCACCATGACCAGCAAGGCCCTGGGCACGCTGGACAAGAACAAGAAGGGCTTCTTCCTCATGGTCGAGGAGGAGGGCACCGACGAGTTCGCGCACTCCAACAACGCCACCCGCACCCTGCAGTCCATGCAGGAGCTGGAGAAGGCCGTGGCCGTGGCCCGCGCGTACGTCGCCACGCACTCCGACACCCTGCTGGTCATCACCGGCGACCACGAGACCGGCGGCCTGGCCGTCGAGGAGTCGGACGCCGCCGACGAGTCCGGCACCGGCGTCTCCGCCGAGGACGGGCCGTTCAGCATCCGCGGCAGCGACAAGAGCTTCTACGTCGACTGGACCACGTCCGGCCACACCGGTGTGGACGTGCCGGTGACCGCGGCGGGCCCGCTGTCCGACCGTTTCACCGGCAAGCACGCCAACACCCACGTGTACGACGTGCTGCGTGAGGCCCTGACGCGCCGCTGAGCGACACACTGACAGAGCGGGGCCCCGGAGCGTGATCGCTCCGGGGCCCCGCTGCTGTCACGGCCCCGCCGCGGCGACCGTCGGCCACGGAATGCCCGGCACGCGGCACGCGGCGCTCTTCGTGGCACTTCGCCCTTCGCGGGCTCAGCTCTGCTCGACGTGCAGGTGGATCGGACCCCGCAGGACGGGGCTGGGCCGGTACGGCGGTGGGTCGACGATCAGCCTGGGCTGTTCGAGGCGGCGTACCAGCTCGGTCAGTGCGATCTGGGTCTCCAGCCGGGCCATCGGTCCGCCGAAGCACAGGTGGATACCACTGCCGAATCCCAGGTGCTGGTTGTCCTGCCGGCCGGGGTCGAACCGGTCGGGGTCCTCGAAGCGGTCCGGGTCCCGGCTGCCCGAGGCGAGCATGAGCATGATCTGCGAGCCCTTGGGGATGACGGTGTCGCCGATGGTGATGTCGCTGTACGCCGCCCGCCAGGGAATGATCTGCACCGGTGGCTCGTAGCGCAGCAGTTCCTCCACCATCGGTACGACCAGCTCCGGTTCGGCGCGCAGACGCCGCAGCATCTCGGGGTGGCGCAGCAGCGTCAGCATGCCGTTGGCGATGAGGTTGACGGTGGTCTCGTGGCCGGCGATGAGCAGCAGGTTGGCGGTGCTGATGATCTCCTCGTCGGTCATCCGCCCGTCGGGCCCGTCGTCGTTGGCCAGCCGGGTCAGCAGGTCGTCACCGGGGCGGCCGTGGCGTTCCTCCAGCAGTCCGCCGAGGTACTGGCGCAGGTCCTTGGTGGCCTGCACCCCGTTGTCCAGTTTCTCCTGGGGATCGGTCCTGGGGTCGTAGTCGATCGACTCGATGATGGCGTTCACCCACACGTGGAACCGGGGTTCGTCCTCGCGCGGCACGCCGAGCAGGTGGCAGATCACGGTGACCGGGAACGGGTAGGCGAAGTCGTCGACGATGTCGATCCGCTGTTCGCCCGCGAAGCCGTCGATCAGGCCGCTGACGGTGGCGGCCAGGTCGGGTTCCATGCCGGAGACCAGTCCCGGGGTGTGCGGCGGCCCGAAGTGACGCATCGCCAGACGTCGCAGGCGGTCGTGCTCGGGCGGGTCGAGGTTGATGAACGACGGCGTGGCGCGTCCCTCGACCGCCGCCATCGGCCGCGTCAGGTTGCGTACGTCGGAACTCAGACGCGGGTCGTGGAGTATGCCGGTGAGCTCACGGTAGGTGCTGATGACGTAGCTGCCGTCCTCCTGCAGGGCCACCGGGGTCTTGCGCAGTTCGGCGTAGAGCGGGTAGGGGTCGGCCCGGGAGGAGTAGTCGAGGATCCGGCGCAGGGTGTCGGGT
This sequence comes from Streptomyces sp. RPA4-2, assembly GCF_012273515.2. Taxonomy (NCBI): domain Bacteria; kingdom Bacillati; phylum Actinomycetota; class Actinomycetes; order Kitasatosporales; family Streptomycetaceae; genus Streptomyces; species Streptomyces sp. RPA4-2. Next base: position 5,703,652 of record NZ_CP050975.2, on the reverse strand, counting down.
GTCTCGGTCGTGGTCATGTCGGTTCCCTCCTGATTCCCTGTACCGGACTTCGTCCTCCCACCCGGACTTCTCCCACCGGGCTCGTCCGACGGAGCTTCGTCCCGCCGGGACTTGTCCCACCGGGCTCCGTCCCGCTACCGGCCCTGCCGCATGGCGGTGACGCGCCGTTCGCCCGGATCGTGCCCGGTGACGACGACGGTGGCACCCTGGGCGAGCAGCGCCGGGCCGGGGAAGTCGACGGGCACCGGTTTCGCGTCCACGGGCTGGTCGGGTGTGGGGCAGGGGGGCGGGAAGGGCGCCGCCGTCTCGATCAACTGCCGGTAGTGGTCGAGCCACTTCGCGTTGTTGAAGCTGACCGCCGCGGTGACCCGGCCCTGATAGCCGTACGCGGCGACGAAGCGGCGGTCGGCCACGGATCCCTGGGCGACGACGACCTCGTCGGCGTAGGTCGGTACACCGACGGACTTGATGTTGACACCGAACTGGATCGACCAGAACGCCGGGATCGACAGGTGCGGCCAGCGGTCCGCCTGGGTGCTGACCATGTTGTGGGCCGCGATCTCGGCCTGTTCCACGGCGTTGGCCCAGTGCTCCAGGGAGATGAACCGGTACTCGTAGATCGGGTTGGGACTGCGTGCCACGTCTCCGGCGACGAAGATGTCGTCGGTGACCAGGCCGTTGAGGTCGAAGGCGCGGCAGCCCGTGTCGCAGGCGACTCCCCACACGCCCACGGCGAGGCCCGAGTCCCGCAGCCACTCGGTGTTGCGGATGCCGCCGAGCGCCACCACGGCCACGTCCGCGTCCACCGTGCTGCCGTCGGAGAAGTGGGCGCGGCGCAACCGCCCTTGCGCGTCGCCCTCCAACCGGGTGACCTTGACCCCGCAGCGCAGGTCGACGCCGTGGGCGCGCTGCATGTCGGCGGCGACCTCACCGATCATCGCGCCGAGGCCTCCGACCAGCGGGGCCGGCCCGAGCTCGGCGACGGTCACCGGGAGGCCGCGCTCGCGGCAGACGGAAGCGATCTCGGAACCGGTGAAGCCCGCGCCGATGATCAGGACACGGGAGGGCCCGGCGGCGATCGCCCGCTGCAGACCTTCCGCGTCCTCACGGGTACGGACGACGAACACACCGTCCAGGGCCGCTTCGGCCTCGACGGGCCAGGGCCGGGCCCGTACACCGGTGGCGATCAGCATGCGGTCGAAGGGGATCCTGCGGCCGTCGGCGAGCCGCACCTGGTCGGCCGCCAGGTCCAGGCCGTCGGCGGGGACGCCCAGGAGCCACTCCGCGTCGATGGCGCAACGCCGCGGCAGGGTGGTGCCCCCGGCCGGTACCCATCCGGTCAGTACCTGTTTGGACAGCGGAGGGCGGTCGTAGGGCTCACCCAGTTCGTCACCGATCATGGTCAACGAGCCGGTGAAACCCTCGCCGCGCAAGGCCTCCGCCGCGCGCAGTCCCGCCAGTGACGCCCCGACGATCACGACGCGGCCGTCGCGCTTGAACCTCTGCAGAGTGTGGGCGCTGCTCATGACGGCGACGTCCCCACCGACGTGTCCGGCCCGTCCACCCGGTCGACCAGAATGGCCTGGAGCGGGCAGGCCGCCGCGGCGCGCAGTACCTGCTCACGCTGGGCGTCGTCGGGGTTCGGGGCGTACATCAGCGCTTCCTCGCCATGCATCCGGAACGCGTCCGGGGCCAGGAACGCGCACTGTGCGTACCCCTGGCACCGGGAAAGATCGACGACAACTCTCATCCCGACCTCCATTTCGCAGGGCCGCACGGCAGCGGACCCCGGGGCGGCACCCTCAGGGCGCCCACGCGGCACCACCACGGCGCCCAGAAGCGAGAGTCTTGCCTTCGAAGAAGGGATACGGCTGTCGCCCACCCCTGCGTACCGGTGGAGGAGCACCACGCTCGTCGAAGGTCTCGGTTGAGGAACTGGTCATCACGACTGAGGCTCCGGCGTCTGGAACACCGCCCGGAGAACCTGACCTTGCCGTCGAAAAGCGTATCCCGCACGCAACCGGCCCGCACCCGGGACCGGGGTCCGCGGGCGGTTGCGGATTTCCCTCGGTGCCGTGGTCGCGACCCCTGCCAGGAGACCTGGATGACAGAGGTCAGAAGGTAAGGAGGCCGGGCGGTCACGGAGTCACGGAGTCACATGGTCACGCGGTCACGCGGTCAGGACGGCGATGCCGTCACCGAGCAGTTTCAGCCCCATGACGAAGAACAGGACCGCCATCACGGCGACGTTGTGCCGGGCGGCCCGGTCCTTCCAGCCGCCGAGCGTGCTCCTCGCCCGGTCTCCCCCGACCAGGAAGACTCCCAGCGGGGCCAGCAGGCCCAGGGTGCCGATCAGCACGAAGACGGCCAGCGACGCGATCTGCTGTCCGGCCGGGAGCCCGGCCGCGGCGATCGAGGCGCCCGCGGCGATGGTCAGCGGGGCGTTCTTGGCGTTGAGCGCGGCCAGTGCCAGGCCGAGTCCGAAGACCTTCGGCGGCGTGAGCCGGTCGATCGTGGCCATCCACTTCGGCAGCTTCGCCTCCGAGGCGTCCGTCGGGCGCCGGCGCCACAGCCGGGCGCCGAAGAGGGCGAGCAGACTTCCGAGGGCGAGCTTGAGGCAGCCCACCCAGGTGGCCGGCCGGCCGCCGGACGAGGCGCCCTCCGGTCCGGCGATCGCGAGCACCACCCCGCCCACCACACAGAGCCCGACGACCCAGCCGGCCGCGAACAACAGGCCGTTGAGCCGTCCGCGCGGTGTGGCGAGTACGAGGATCATCGCGATGATCGGGAGCGGGCTGACGGCGACGGCGGCCGCGAAGCCCAGGATGTCTCCGAGCACTTGCCCCATGACGGCCTCCGGCAGGGGATGAGGGTGATCGCACCGGGAAGGGCCGGCGAAGCCGGCCCGGCGGCCCGTGCGAGGAGCGGCCCGTGCGCCGCGGGCCGGGCACCGGCCACGGAACCTCGGGAGTGTCTCCCCCTACATCGTCGACCGCGCGTCGGCCGCCCGCACGACACGGGCCGCGCGGGCCAGGCGCGGGACAGGCGCGGGACAGGAAACGAGGGCGCCGACCGGTCCTGTGACCGGTCGGCGCCCTGCTCACCCGCGTCAGCCCACTAGATCGTCGCGGTGTCGATCACGAAGCGGTAGCGGACGTCGCTCGACAGCACCCGCTCGTACGCGTCGTTGATCTCGGACGCGCTGATCAGTTCGATCTCCGCGCCGAGGCCGTGCTCGGCGCAGAAGTCGAGCATCTCCTGGGTCTCCTGGATGCCGCCGATACCGGAGCCGGACAGCGACTTGCGGCCGCCGATCACGGAGAAGAGGTTGAGGGAGATCGGCTCCTCGGGGGCGCCGACGTTGACCAGCGCGCCGTCCGTCCGCAGCAGCGAGAGGAACGCCCCGAAGTCGAGCGGTGCCGAGACCGTGGACAGGATGATGTCGAAGGTGCCGCGCAGTTCCTCGAAGGTCTTCGGGTCGCTGGTGGCGTAGTAGTGGTCGGCGCCCAGCTTGAGGCCGTCGTCCTTCTTGCGCAGGGACTGCGACAGCACGGTCACCTCGGCGCCGAGCGCGTGCGCGATCTTGACACCCATGTGACCGAGGCCGCCCATGCCGAGGACCGCGACCTTCTTGCCGGGGCCGGCGTTCCAGTGCCGGAGCGGGGAGTACGTGGTGATTCCGGCGCAGAGCAGGGGCGCGGCCACGTCGAGGGAGAGGCCGTCGGGAATGCGGACGGTGTAGTTCTCGTCGACGACGACGGCCTGGGAGTAACCGCCGTAGGTGGGTTCGCCGTCCTTGCCGATCGCGTTGTACGTACCGATCATGCCGCCGCCCGTGCAGTACTGCTCCAGGCCCGCCTTGCAGTTCTCGCACTCGCGGCAGGAGTCGACCATGCAGCCGACGCCCACGCGGTCGCCGACCTTGAACCGGGTGACGCCGGAGCCGACCTCGGAGACGATGCCGGCGATCTCGTGACCGGGCACCATCGGGAAGATCGCCTCGCCCCAGCCCTCGCGGACCTGGTGGATGTCCGAGTGGCAGATACCGGCGAACTTGATGTCGATCAGGACGTCGAACTCGCCCACGGGGCGGCGCTCGATGGTGGTGCGCTCCAGCGGAGCCTTGGCGGCGGGGGCGGCGTACGCAGCAACAGTGCTCATGCGGGGGGTTCTCCTAGAAAATGGTCTGTGGCCGGCTGTCATCTTCCGCCGGGCACGGTCACCAGCCTGCCCCGCCGCGCGCCGTTCACCCAGGCCACGGCTTTGCGTACGACCACTGGTCCTACTACTGGCGGGGTCAGCCTCCGCCGCGTACGACCGTGAATACTGGACGTATGAACGAGCAGCCCTTCCAGGAGATCGCCGGGGAAGCCGGGCAGCCGCTGGACCGGCGGGCCGAGCTCAGTGAGTTCCTGCGCACCCGCCGGGCCCGGCTGAAGCCGGAGGACGTGGGGCTGCCCGACTTCGGACGGCACCGCCGGGTGCCCGGACTGCGGCGCGAGGAGCTGGCGCAGCTGGCCGGGGTGTCCGTGGCGTACTACACACGGCTCGAGCAGGGCAACGGGCGGAACGTGTCGGCGGAGGTGCTCGACGCCATCGCCCGCGCCCTGCGCCTGTCGGACGCGGAGCACGCGCACCTGACCCACCTCGCCAAGCCGAAGCAGCACAAGAAGAAGCAGACGGCCCGGCCGCAGCACGTGCGGGTGGCGCTGCGGCACCTGCTGGACATGCTGGACGGGGTGCCCGCGTACGTCACCGGGCGGCGGGCGGACATCCTGGTCTGGAACCGGATGGCGGCCGCCGTGTTCGGTGACTGGGCGGAGCTGGCGCCCGGCGAGCGGAACTGGGCGCGGCTGGTGTTCCTGCGGCCCGAGTACCGCGAGCTGTTCGTGGACTGGGAGCAGAAGGCGATCGACATCGTGTGCATGCTGCGCATGGACGCGGGCTGTCATCCGGACGATCCGAGGCTGTCGGCGCTGGTCGGGGAGCTCTCCGTCAAGAGTCCGGACTTCCGGCGGCTGTGGGCCACGCACGACGTGAAGGAGAAGAACCACGGCGTGAAGGAGCTGCGGCATCCGCTGGTGGGCGACCTGGACCTGCGGTTCGAGTCGTTCCGGATGGCGGACGACAGTGAACAGGCGCTGATCACGTACCACGCGGAGCCGGGGTCCGCCTCGGCGGAGGCGCTGCGGCTGCTGGCCAGCTGGGGTACGGACGCGACCCGTGCGGGGGCCAACGCCCAGTCGTAGGCGCACCGCGCCCGTGCCCGGCGCCCTGGGAACGGCCGGCGGCCACGCGCCCGGCGCTCACCGGCCCGGCCGCCACGCCGTCAGGCCCTCACCCGCCCGGCCCCCGCCGTCACGCCTGGTACGGCGGTGCCGCCCCCACGTCCACCGCGGTACGGGCTGCTCGGCCGGAGGCACCGCGTCGGGGCCGGAGAAGTACACGGCGAGCCGCGTGCCCCACTCCGCGTAGGCGAGGAACGCGGAGCGGAACTCGGCGTCGGTGGGCAGTTCCGCGTCGTCCGCCGCGTCCTGGAGGACGTTGACCCAGCGCCGGCGCTGGGTCTCGGTGATGTTCCTGCCGAAGTGCTGGGCGACCATGTGGCCGTGGCCGCCCTGGGTCTCGGAGTAGGCGGGTGGTCCGCCGAAGACCTCGCCGAGCCAGAGGGCGACGTGCGCCGCGTGCTCGGGGGCCATGCCGGCGAAGACGGGTCCGAGGACGTCGTCCTTGAGGACCTTGTCGTAGAAGACACCGGTCAGCCGGACGAAGGCCTCCGCGCCGCCCGCCCACGCGTACAGGGTGGGGACCGCGGCGCCGGTGCCCCGTACCGTCGTCGCCTTGTAGTGGCGCATCTCCTCGATGTGGGGGATGTAGGGGCGGATCTCGGCGAGGAAGGCGGGGAAGAGCTCCGAGGTGCGGAAGTCCTGTTCGTGGGCCTCGGTCGAGGTCCAGGTGATCCGCAGGACGAAGTGTTCGAAGTCCTCCTCGCTGCGGGCGAGTTCGTAGTCGACGCACTGCGGGGCGGCGGACAGCTGGGCCGCGGCCCGGGTGTAGGCGGCAAGGAACTCCGCGGACCGTGCCTCGGGTATGTGGTACCGGACGTACTCCACGGTGTGGGCGCTCATGGGGACCACGGAAACACGGACGGCCCGCCGGAAGCTGTTCTTCCGGCGGACCGTTCGCTACGGGCTCATCTCACCCGGGTGGGGAGCGGGCTCACTTTCCGTAGTACGCGTTGTAGATCGAGACCGTCGACTTGTTGCCCTGCTTGTCGGTGATCTTCGCGTGGAAGGAGATGCCCTTGCCCTTCGCCGGGTTCTTGACGGTGATCTTCCCGTCCTTGACCTTGAGCATGGTCCAGGTCTGGCCGTAGTCGTACGAGACGTACACGTACAGCGACTTGAGGTTCCTGCCCGCGGCCGAGCCCTGCACGGTGAGCGGGACGGTGGCCTTCTTGCCGGCCTCGACACGGCTGTCCAGGCCGGTCGCGGCGTTGAAGCGGACCGTGGAGGCGGGCAGCTTCGCGAAGTCGGCCTTCTTGGACTTGAAGGTCCAGCTCGCGTCGATCCGGGTGGAGGCCGCGGCGACTTTCACACTGCGCTTGACCGAGGTCGTCAGCCGGTACTCCGCCTGGGCGGCCGGGACCTTGAACTCCTTGTCGCCGAAGAGCGGGTCGTCGTTCGATCCGACCTTCGTCCCGTTGCGGTAGAGCGTCGTGGTGACCGAGCTGAACAGCGAGGACCCGGCGTGGGTGCTTCCGTCGGCGTACAGCGGCAGATAGCCGACGAGGTGGTCGCCGTCCCGGAAGACACCGAAGTCGGCGCTGATCTTCGGGCCGAAGACGGCCGTGTTGAACCGCTTGGTGCAGCTCGTGCCCGCCTTGAAGGTCTGCGGGACGCCGAGCGTGTAGTAGGCGTCGACCACCGGGAATCCGGTGGCGTCCGTACCGGCGTGCTGCTCGAAGTCGAAGGCCCACTGGATCTTCTCACCGGCCGACAGATAGAGCGTGCGCGCGCTCGGCAGCTTCTGGTCGACGCCGATACCGGCGCTGCCGTCGTCGGGCAGATAGCCGTACGCGGTGATCGCGCCCGTCTTGCCGGTGGCCGCGCCGCCCATGTCCGCCCGGACCTTGGCCAGTTCGCTCGCCTTGTAGTGCTTGACGTGCGCGCCCTGGAGCCTGCTGACCTTGGCGCCGGTGAAGATGTCGTACTCGGCGCCGGCGCCCTTGGTCCACTGTCCGGCCCAGCTCTGGAACAGACCGGGGCTGAGCGCCGGGCCGAGGTGTGCCACCCGCACGTTCCGGAAGGAGTCGAGGCCGAGGCCGATCCCGATGCCCGTGGTGTCGTCGAAATAGTCGACGACCGCCGACAGCGGCTCGGCCCGCGCGTCCGGCACCGTGATGTCGGCGCCCTCGGCGGTGCGGGCGTCCAGCGTCAGCGTGGTGTTCCGGGTGACGTCCAGCCGGGGCCGGACCAGCCAGTCGACCCCGCCCTTCGCCTCGACCAGGTCCTGCACGGAGAGGGAGTTGAGCAGGTACTTGCCCTTGGGCACCCGGAGGGTCACGGTGTCCGCGGTGTTCTGCGACGCGTAGTCCCGGTCGGCGCCGAGCCCGGTGTAGCCCTCCAGGTCGGTGAGGTGCGTGGGCGTCTGGCCGGCGCGGTCGACGTACTTCAGGGTGACGTCGTACGACTCCGGCTCACGCTCGACCGCGACCGCCGTGCGCACCGACTGGCCGCCGCCCGTCGCCGTCACGTACGCGGCGTACGCGCCGTCGAGGGTGCCGCCGAGCCTGGTGTTCGCGTCGACCCCGACGGACGCCTCGCCGCCGGCCGGGACGGTGAGGGTGGGGGCGGCGAGCTCGAAGAAGCCCGCAGGGGCCGCGTGCCCCTTGGGGTCGGTGGTCTTGACCCCGAGGGTCAGGGTGACGTCCTTCGTGCCGAGGTTGCGGTACGTCAGCCGCCGTGTCAGCGCCGTGTCGTCGGCGTGCGGCCACCGCGCGACGCCGAAGCTCACCGAGGACGGGTCGGCGATCACGGTCTGCTTGATCGCCGCGTCGACGGCGATACGGCCCGCGCCCTGCTCGAACGGGGTGTACGAGCCGCCCTTGGCGGAGCCCGTCAGCGCGCCCTTGAGCTCGGTGTACGTCCAGTCCGGGTGTTCCTGCTTGAGGATGGCGGCGGCGCCCGCGACGTGCGGGGTCGCCATCGACGTACCCGAGATGGTCAGGTAGCCCGCGGGCTTCTCGCCGACCTCGGTGTCGATGACGCTGCCCGGGGCGGCGGCCGCGGTGATGTCCACGCCGGGGGCGGTGACGTCCGGCTTGATGGCGCCGTCGCCGAGGCGGGGGCCGGTGCTGGAGAAGTCCGCCAGGTTGTCGTGGTCGTCGACGGCGCCGACGGTGAGCGCGGCGTCCGCGCTGCCCGGCGAGCCGATCGACTCGGGGCCGTCGTTGCCCGCCGCGATCGCGAAGAGGATGCCCTTCTCGGCCGAGAGCTTGTCGACCTCGGCCTCCAGCGGGTCCACGTCGGGGGTGTCCGGGCCGCCGAGGCTCAGGTTGACGACGTCGGCGCCCTGGTCGGCCGCCCACTCCATGCCGGCGAGGATGCCGGAGTCGTCACCGTTTCCGGTGTCGTCGAGAACCTTGCCGTTGAGGATCTTGGCGCCGGGCGCTACGCCCTTGTACTTCCCGTTCGACTTGGCACCGGTGCCCGCCGCGATGGACGCGACGTGCGTGCCGTGGCCGTAGTGGTCGGTGGCGTCGGCGGCGGCGGAGAAGTTCCGGGACGCGATCACCTGGTTCCTGAGGTCCGGGTGGGTCGCGTCGACACCGGTGTCGAGGACGGCGATCTTGACGCCCTTGCCGTCGTACCCGGCGGCCCAGGCCTTGGGGGCGCCGATCTGCGGCACGGACTTGTCGAGGCTCGCCCTGCGCACGCCGTCCAGCCAGACGTGCGCGATGCCGGCGGCCGCCCGCCCGTGGTCGGTGACCGCGGACCACAGCTCGGCCGCGTCCCGCTGCGGCGTCCGCACCGCGTCCGCGTTCAGGGACTTCAGGGTCCGGCGGAGCGTGCCCGACTCGCGGACGTCGGCCCGCGCGGCCGTCGCGGCTCCCTTGTAGCCGACGATGACCTTCAGACCCTGCTTCTGGGAGGCACGGGTCGCGGCCTTGTTCAGTTCGGTGACGTCGAAGAGCCGCCGGTCCACCTTGCCGGCGGCTATCAGCGCCTGCGCGTCGGCCGGCACCACGAGGGTGTGGCCGTGGGCCTTGCGGATCTGGACGGGCACCTGCGCACGGCCCTTGGCCCGCTCGAGGCCGACGACACGCCCCTTGGCGTCGACGACCACCCGGTCGCCGGTGATCAGTGTGATGCGGTGCTTGGCCGTGATCCCGGCCGCGGAAGCACTGTTGACGTGTCCGGCCTTCGCCGGGACCCTCGCGGACGCCGGGCTGGTCATTCCCGCCGCCAGGGCCACGGCCGCCGCCGTGGCAACGGTCGCCGCGCACGCTCTTTTCACTTGTCTGCGCAAGTCTCCCCCTGGAGATGAGGTCCGGGTGAATTCCCCATTCACCCGGCCGAGGGAAATCTCGTACGCATGCACGATCACCCCTCGGAAAGCGCAAGTATGCCGGGGGGTGATCGGCCCCTCAAGAGCGGGGCTGCGGCGAAGAGTTGACGGAATTGTTCCGCTAAGCTCCGGAAATCTCCTTTTTGCGCTCGTTCACGCGCCCGCGTTCTCCTTGACGCTGATCTTTCCCTTGCGGATCGTCGCGACGCGCGGGGCCTTCCTCGCGATAGCGGAATCGTGGGTGACCATGATGAAAGTGAGCCCGCGCTCCTTCCACATGGTCTCCAGCACGTCCATGATCTCGTCGCGCATGGACTCGTCGAGATTTCCGGTGGGCTCGTCGGCGAGGAGCACCTTCGGCTGCTTGACCAGGGCACGGGCGATGGCCACGCGCTGCTGCTGACCGCCGGAGAGTTCGGCGGGCAGATGTCCGAGCCGCTCGGCGAGCCCCACCGACTCCAGGGCCTCGGCGGCCCGCGCGCGCCGCTCCTTTCCCTTCACCCCGAGGGGTACGAGAGCCGTCTCCACATTCTCCTGGGCGGTGAGTGTGGGAATCAGGTTGAAGCTCTGGAAGACGAATCCGATGTTCTCGCTGCGCACCTTGGTGAGCTTCGCCTCGGACAGTTTCGCCAGATCGACGCCGTCGAGTTCGACGCTGCCTCCGGTGGGCCGGTCGAGTCCGCCGAGCATCTGCAGCAGGGTGGATTTCCCGCCGCCCGTGGGCCCCTGGATGACGAGCCGGTCTCCGTCCGCGATGGTCAGATCGATGCCGGCGAGCGCGTCGATCGTGTCCTTGCCCCGCCGGTAGCGCTTGATGACGCCTCTGAGTTCGTACATGGTGCTGCTCCTGGTTGTGCGTGAGGGGGCGGGCCGTGCGGGGTGTGGGCCGCACGGTCCGTGCGGGGCCGGTCTATTCGACGCGGCGCAGGGCGTCCGCGGGCCGAAGCCGGGAGGCGCGCCAGCCGCCGAAGGCACCGGCGATCAGACCGCCGGCGACGGCGAGGGCGACCGCTCCGGCGATGGTGGAGAGACTGACGGGCGCGGTGAGCGTGACGTCCAGCGCCTTGGACGCGACCCTTCGGCCGGGACCGCCGAAGCCACCGAAGCCGCCCTGCCCGCCACCGCCGCCCGATCCGCCCACCTGTGCCTGCAGGTTGGGGCTGATCTCGGTGACCACGTACGCGCCCGCCAGACCGAGCGCGATGCCGAGAACCCCGCCGACCAGACCGTTGACGACGGCCTCACCGACGACCTGACGGGTCACCCGGCCCGACTTCCAGCCGAGCGCCTTGAGGGTGCCGAACTCGCGCACACGCCGGGAGACGGCCGAGGAGGTGAGCAGACCGGCGACCAGGAACGCGGCCACGAGCACCGCGATCGACAGCCACTTGCCGACGTTCGAGGCGAGGTCGGAGGCGGTCGACAGGGAGCCGGAGACGGTGTCCGCGAGGTCCGCGGAGGTGGTGACCGTCGTCCCCGAGATGTTCTTCTGGATGGTGCTCTTGACGCTGGAGATCTGCTGCGAGTCGGACGCCTTGACGTAGATCGTGGTGACCTTGTCCTTGGCGCCGGCCAGCGTCTGCGCCTGCTGGAGCGGCATGTAGAGGTTGGCCGCCGCGTCACCGCTGTCCGGAGTCGCGATCCCGATCACCTTGTACTTGACGCCCTTCACGGTGACCGTGCCGCCGACCGAGAGCTTCTTCTCCTTGGCGTACGACGTGTCGGCGACGACCACCGCGGCGTTCGTCTCGGACGTCGTGAAGGTACGGCCGCTGGTGATCTTCGAGGAGGTCAGCGGGCCGAGCGCCGGCTTGGTGACGTCGGTGCCGTAGACGGAGTAGTTGTTGACGTCGAAGTTGGCGCCGCCGCCCTCCACCCGGCCCTGCGGGGGCTGCTGGCCGCCCTGGCGCCCGCCCCGGCCGCCGCCGCCGTTCCCGTTCTGCTGGAACCGGCCCCGGGTGAACTGTCCGTTGACCCGGATGACCTGGAGACTGAGGCCGCCGACGGAGTCCGCCACGCCGTGCTGCGAGTCGACCTTGGAGACCGTCGAGGCGGCCAGGGTCTGGAATCCCTGGACCAGGACACGGTCGCTGCTCTGCTCCTTGTCGGAGCCGTTGTCGTTCGCGCCGAAGTTGAAGCGCGGGCGCTGACCGGTGGTCGTCGTCGGCGCCGCGGCCTTGGTGACGGTCATGTCCGTACCCAGCCCGTACAGCGACTGGAGGACCTTGCCCTGGGCCTTCTCCATGCCGGACGACACGGAGCTGACCACGATGACCAGGGCGATGCCCAGGGCGAGCCCGGAGGCGACGACGAGCGCCGCCTTCCTGCGGCGGCGCAGTTCGCGCCTCAGGTAGGTGAAGAACATGGCCGCAAGGTAGGTACGGCGCGTGATGAAGCCATAAGGCCGAAATAAGAGAACGATGAGAAGGCTGTGACGGCACGGAAGTTCACCTGTGCGCGGCCCCGGAAGCCGGTGAAAACGCCGATGGCGGCGACCCGTGCGGGCCGCCGCCATCGGCGGGGTTCTTGTGGGTGGCGCGAGCCGGCGTCAGACGGCCGAACCGGCCTTCCACGACGCCCAGTCCAGGTTCCAGCCGTTGAGGCCGTTGTCCGGGGCGATGGTCTTGTCGCCGGTGTTCTTGACGACCACGACGTCACCGATCAGCGAGTGGTTGTAGAACCAGGCCGCGGCGGTGTTCGGGTCGTTGGCACCCTTGGTGTCGGACAGGCCGACACAGCCGTGACTGGTGTTCACCGAGCCGAAGATGGACTTGGCGCCCCAGTAGTTGCCGTGCACGAAGGTGCCGGAGTTCGACAGCCGCATGGCGTGCGGCACGTCCTTGATGTCGTACTCGCCCTTGCCGTCGGAGTTCGTGAAACCGACCGTCGAGCCGTTCATCCGGGTCTCCTTGAACTTCTCGGAGATCACCATCTGGCCCTGGTACGTCTTGTGCTCCGGGGATCCCGAGGAGATCGGGATCGTCTTGATCGTCTTGCCGTCCTGCGTGACCTTCATGGTCTTGGTCTGGGCGTCGACGACCGAGACCTGGTTGCGGCCGATCTTGAACGTGACCGTCTTCTGCTGCACGCCGTACACACCGCTCGCGCCCTGGACGCCGTCCAGGTTCAGCTTGAGGGTGACGGTCGAACCGCCCGTCCAGTACTTCTCGGGACGGAAGTCGAGGCGGTTGGCGCCGAACCAGTGCCCGACGACCTCCTGGCCGCTGCTGGAGGAGACGGTGATCCCCTTCTGCACGGCGGCCTTGTCGGTGATCGCCTTGTTGAAGTTGATCGAGACCGGCATGCCGACACCGACGGTGGAACCGTCCTCCGGCGTGAAGTTGCCGATGAAGCTGTTCGCCGCGGAGACCGTGGTGAACGACGCGTTCTCGTGGGCCACCAGGCCCGCGGAGTCGGTGGCCTCGGCGGCGATCTTGTACGTGGTGGCACGGTCGAGCTGGGCGGCGGGCTTCCAGCTCTTCTTGTCGGCCGATATCTGGCCGGAGACGGCCGTGCCGGCCTCCGTCTTCATGGAGACGGAGGAGAGTGTGCCCTTGGTCACAGTGACCGCGGCGGCGTTGTTGATGGACGCGTTGTCGGAGCCGTCGGCGGGGGTGATCTTGATCTGCGCCTCGGAACTCTTCTGGGCCGCCGCCTCGTCGGCCTGGGCCTGCGAGGACCCACCGCCGTCCGAGGCATTGGCCTTGCTGCCGCCTCCGCTGCACGCAGAGAGCACCAGCACTCCGCCGAGCAGTGCGGACGCGGCCATCAGGCCCCGGCCCCGCTTACTGTCCGTCATCACACGCTTCTCCATCGTTGCCGAATCACCAAATACCGCAAAACCCCGTAGGAACCTTCAACGTACGACCGGTTCGTCCCGTTCCACACCCGTCGGGTATGTGGGACACACCACCTAGGTCAACGGCGCCGACCAGGCCGATCGAGGCCCGCGGGACCTCGTCGGGTGGACCGGCGGCCGGACCGAACCCCATGGTGCGGAAGTGGCCGGTGCGTCGTCTGAGACGAATGAACCCCGGGCGGCGGTTGCCACCCGGGGTCACGAAATTCCCAAGGGGCCTCAGCCGACTCCGACTTCTTCGTCGTCGTCCTCGTCGTCATCATCCTCGTCGAGGTCCCATTCCGGCGAATCGGGGTCGTAGTCGATCGGCTCGCTGCTCCAGGACGCCTGGGCGAGCTCGACCCCGGGCACCTCGCTGACCAGGTCGAACGGATCGACGAGATAGGCGAGGGCTTCGGCAGTGTCTTCCGTCACTGCGTTCTCGGCGTGGGCCCGCTCGTCGGCCTGCATGCCGGAGTCGTCCGCGACGCGACGCAGCGCGGCCTTGGTGACGGCGTCCGCGTCGTCGACTTCCAGCACCAGCTCCACGCGAAGCCGGACAAATCGTGATGTCTCAGGAGTACTCATGAGACGGAGCGTACGGCCCGAGGTCCCCGCGACTTTCCCACGACCCGCGCCTTTCATTAGCATCGGGCCACACGGCCAATTCGCCAGCGCCACAAGGGGATCGATATTACGTGTCCGCCGCACGTCGCTCGTTGCTGACCGCCACCGCAGCGGGGACCCTCCTGGGAGCCCTGTGGTTCGTCCCGTCCGCCAACGCGACTCCGGAAGCGCCTGCTCAGCACGGGTCGGCACCGACCGCCGACCGGTCGGCCGCCACCACAACGGCCACGACGGCCGGAGCGGAGCAGGCCGTCACGGAGCCGAGCGACGACCACACCCGGCTCGCCGACACCGGAAGCGTCAACACGACGCCGTACGTCGTCGGCGGCACCCTTTTCCTCGGCCTCGGTGCCGGCTTTGTGACCTACTCGGTGCGCCGGGAACGCACGGCGGCCTTCTGAGCGCAGCGCTCCGGCCCGGAACCCCACGGGATGCCCATGCGAGACCTGACCGAGCTGACCGATGTCGAGGAGCCCGCGTGGCCCCTCCTGTCCGAGGCGATCTCCACCAGCACGGTGTCCCTGGAGGTGCTCCCGGTGGAGCCGGCCCAGGCCCGCGCGTCCCTGCTGCAACTACAGGTCACCGCGCGCTCCTGGCTCGGCGCCTTCGTCCTCAACTGCGGCGGCGTGTCACTCGACAGCGGCTGGCTGCGCATCTACGGCAGTCCGGGCGACGGATCGCCCAAGGGTCCGCCGGGCATCGCCGACGTCAACGAGTTCCCCGCCCGCTTCGACCCGGCATGGCGGCCGGAGGGCGGGCTCGTCGTCGGCCATGACGTCCTCGGCGGGACCTATGCGCTCAACGGACCCGAGCCGGGCGCGGTGGGCCGCCCCGGGGGGCCCGGCGAGGTGGTCTACTTCGCGCCGGACGCCCTGCGCTGGGAGGCCCTCGGCGTGGGCCACGCGGCCTGGCTCAGCTGGCTCCTGGAAGGCGGCACGGAGGACTTCTACGACAACCTCCGCTGGCCCGGCTGGCGGGCCGAGACAGGGCCGCTCCCCGGCTCCCAGGGCATCACGTTCGACCCGGTGCTGTGGTCCGCCGACGCCCGCCGCGACCTGCCCGCGGCCCGCCGCCGCGCGCTGCACATGACCGAGCTCCTCGACCTCCACCGGGACGTCGGCCTGGAGCTCGACAAGATCGATCCGGGCTTCCTCGGCGACTTCCACCCCTGAGAGACCCGACGGGTCCCGGGCTCCCCAAGGAGCCCGGGACCCGTGAAGTCCGCGGCTGCGGCGTGCGGTCGGGAGCGGGCTGGGCCGGCTCCCGACGGAGCGCCTACGCGGCGCGCCGGCCGCCGCCGCCCTGGCCGCCACGCTCCGTACGGCGCTGCGGAGCACGCCCCCGGGTGCCGCCGCCGGTCCCGTTGCCGCCGCCGGTACGACGTCCACCGGTGGCGCCGCCGCCGGTGGCACCGCCGGTGCCGCGCTGCGGCTGACGCCCCTGCGCCTGCCGGCCCTGCGACTCCGCGGCCGTGCCCGTTCCCGAACCTGTGGAGCGCCGTGCGCCGCCGCCCGTCCGGGGCCGCGACCGGGGCCGCTGCTTCGGCTGCTCGACCGGCTGGGGCACCTCGATGACGACCGGAACCCCGGAGGGCTCGCGGGCGCCGGTGAGGCGGGCCAGTTCCTCGTCGCTCGACTTGACCTGGGCCGAACGCGGGGTGATGCCCGCGTCCGCCATCAGACGCGTCATCTCCCGCCGCTGCTCGGGCAGGACGAGGGTGACGACGCTGCCGGACTCGCCGGCCCGCGCGGTACGGCCGCCCCGGTGCAGGTAGTCCTTGTGGTCGGTCGGCGGGTCGACGTTGACGACCAGGTCGAGGTCGTCGATGTGGATGCCGCGGGCGGCCACGTTGGTGGCGACCAGCGCGGTGACCTGGCCGTTCTTGAACTGGTCCAGGGTCCGGTTGCGCTGCGGCTGGCTGCGGCCGCCGTGCAGCGCGGAGGCCCGTACGCCGTTGGCCAGCAGCCGCTTGGTGAACCGGTCGGCACCGCGCTTGGTGTCCACGAAGAGGATCACGCGGCCGTCGCGCGCGGCGATCCGCAGGGCCACGGCCTTCTTGTCGGTCTCGTCGGCGACGTGCAGCACGTGGTGCTCCATGGTCGTCACCGCGCCCGCCGACGGGTCGACGGAGTGCACCACGGGGTCCGTCAGGAACATCCGGACGAGCCGGTCGATGTTCTTGTCCAGCGTCGCCGAGAAGAGCAGTCGCTGACCGTCCGGCTCGACCTGCTGGAGCAGCGCGGTGACCTGCGGCATGAAGCCCATGTCGGCCATCTGGTCGGCCTCGTCGAGGACGGTGATCGCGACCTGGCCGAGCGTGCAGTCGCCGCGCTCGATGAGGTCCTTCAGCCGTCCCGGGGTGGCCACCAGCACTTCGGCGCCGCGGCGCAGCGTACCGGCCTGGCGGCCGATCGACATGCCGCCGACCGCGGTGACGACACGCAGGTTGACGGCGGTCGCGTACGGCGTCAGCGCGTCGTCGACCTGCTGGGCCAGCTCACGCGTGGGCACCAGGACCAGGGCGAGCGGTGCCCTGGGTTCGGCGCGACGGCCGGCGGTGCGGGCCAGCAGCGCGAGCCCGAAGGCGAGCGTCTTGCCGGAGCCGGTGCGGCCCCGGCCCAGGACGTCGCGTCCGGCCAGCGAGTTGGGCAGGGTCGCGCCCTGGATCGGGAACGGCTCGGTGACACCCTGCGCCGCGAGGGTCTTGGTCAGGGCGGCCGGCATGTCCAGCGCGTCGAATGATTCGACGGCGGGCAGCGCCGGGGTGATGGTCTCGGGCAGGGAGAACTCCTGCGGTGCCGCCGCCTTGCGGGCGGGGCCCTTGCCGGCGCCCCGGCCGCCACCGCGGCCCGCGTTCCTCGCGGAGCCGCCGGTCTGGGCGCCGCCACGCGCATTCGCCGGCCGCTTACGGACGGGACGTTCGGATCGAGTCATGCTGGATCTGGATTTCCTTCCTGGGCCCCACGGACTGCACGCACAGCGCCCGCCGTCCATATGAACGGCATTCATGAGCACTCACAGCACGAGCCGGGACCCACACCCGAAGGTGCGGGCCCCGGCTCTGGAAAAGCGCGTCCCCGAAATCAGGCGGGGATGATGTTCTCCGCCTGCAGGCCCTTCTGGCCCTGCGCGACGTCGAACGAGACCTTCTGGCCCTCCAGCAGCTCACGGAAGCCGGAGCTGGCGATGTTGGAGTAGTGGGCGAAGACGTCGGGGCCGCCGCCGTCCTGCTCGATGAAGCCGAAGCCCTTTTCCGAGTTGAACCACTTCACGGTGCCGGTAGCCATGTTTCTCTCCTGAACAGGTAGGGCCCCAATCCGGAGATGCACCGGGAAATGCCGGAGATGCCGGTAAAACAAAACGCGCCTGCGGAGGATTCCGATCAGGCGCACAAAGTAAATGGGTACCAAAAACGTATCAATGAGACAGTAGCACACTCTGCGGCACCGTGAGGGCGCCGGCCTGGTCGGCGGCGCCCTCAGCGGCGTACGTCGGTGGCGCCTACAGCAGCGGACCGGTGACCGCTTCCACCGCGGTCACCACCTGGCCGCCGCGCACGAAGGCGTCGGCCGCCTCCAGGTCCGGGGAGAGGAAACGGTCGGGGCCCGGCCCCTGGACACCGGCGGCGCGGACGGCGTCGATCACGGCCCGCGACGCCGGGGCGGGGGCGAGACCCTCGCGCAGTTCGATCGCGCGGGTGGCGGCGTACAGCTCGATCGCGACGATGCGGGTCAGGTTGTCCACCGCGGTGCGCAGCTTGCGCGCGGCCGACCAGCCCATGGAGACGTGGTCCTCCTGCATGGCGGAGGACGGGATGGAGTCCACGGACGCCGGTACGGCGAGCCGCTTCATCTCGCTGACCAGTGCGGCCTGCGTGTACTGGGCGATCATCAGACCGGAGTCGACACCCGCGTCGTCCGCGAGGAACGGCGGCAGTCCGTGCGAGCGGTTCTTGTCGAGCAGCCGGTCGGTGCGGCGCTCGGCGATGGAGCCCAGGTCGGCGGCGGCGATGGCCAGGAAGTCGAGGACGTAGGCGACCGGGGCGCCGTGGAAGTTGCCGTTCGACTCGACCCGCCCGTCGGGCAGCACGACCGGGTTGTCGACGGCGGCGGCGAGCTCGCGCTCCGCGACGAGCCGGGCGTGCGCGAGGGTGTCGCGGCCGGCGCCCGCGACCTGCGGGGCGCAGCGCACGGAGTAGGCGTCCTGGACGCGCGGGGCGCCGTCCTGGTGGTGGCCGGTGAGCTCCGAACCCTTGAGCACGGCCAGCATGTTGGCGGCCGAGGCGCTCTGTCCGGGGTGCGGGCGGATGGCGTGCAGCTCGGGGGCGAGGACCTTGTCGGTGCCGAGCAGGGCCTCGAGGGAGAGGGCCGCGGTGACGTCGGCGGACTTGTAGAGCGTGTCCAGGTCGGCGAGGGCCATGACCAGCATGCCGAGCATGCCGTCGGTGCCGTTGAGAAGGGCGAGGCCCTCCTTCTCGCGCAGCTCGACGGGTGCGATGCCGTGCTCGGCGAGGAGCTCGCCGGCGGGGCGGACCGTGCCGTCCGGGCCCTCCGCGTCACCCTCGCCCATCAGCGTCAGCGCGCAGTGGGAGAGCGGCGCCAGGTCGCCGGAGCAGCCCAGCGAGCCGTACTCGTGCACGACCGGGGTGATGCCCGCGTTGAGGATGTCGGCCATGGTCCGCGCGACCTCGGGCCGGACGCCGGTGTGTCCCGAGCAGACGGTCTTGAGCCGCAGGAACATCAGCGCGCGCACGACCTCGCGCTCGACGCGCGGGCCCATCCCGGCGGCGTGCGAGCGGACGATGTTGCGCTGCAGCTGGGCGCGGAGTTCCGGGCTGATGTGCCGGCTCGCGAGCGCGCCGAAGCCGGTGGAGACCCCGTAGACGGGCTCCGGCTTGGCGGCCAGCGCGTCCACGATCTCGCGGGCCGCGGCCAGGGCCGCCACCGCCTCGTCGGCGAGCTCGATGCGGGCGCCGCCGCGCGCCACGGCGAGAACGTCGGACGCGGTCACGCCGGACGTCCCCACCACCACAGTATGCATATCCATATTCAGGAGCGTACGCAGTGAATTCCGCGATGTCACTAGTGGTGTCACTAGTGGATGGCCGGTTCGCCCCTTACTTCGCCGTACGTCCCGACGTCACGGGCGGCGCTGCTCGTGGCGCCCCCGGAAGCGGCGGCGCTCTCCCTCGGCCGGGGGCGGCGCGTCGGCCAGGCGTACCACCGGGTCGTCGGGCCCCTCCCGCCCGGCGACGACGGGCTGTGCGGCGCGTACGGCCTTCGCGCGGTACTGGGCGGCGTCGGCCAGCCGGAAGAGGCGGCGTGCCGAGCGCACCGGCCCGATCGGGTCCCCGGTCGACGCGACCCCGCACGCGACCCCGTCGCCCATCTCCAACTCGGCGGCGCGGCGGCAGAGTTCACCGGCGATGCGCACGACCTCGTCGGCCGGCGGTCCGACCGCGAGAAGACAGAACTCGTCGCCGCCGAGGCGGGCGGCGAGGGTGCCCGGGAGCATCGCCCCGCACAGCGACAGCACCGACCCGAACCGCTCCAGCAGCCGGTCGCCGACGGCGTGCCCCCGGGTGTCGTTCACGCGCTTGAGTCCGTTGAGATCGCAGACGACGAGACTGACCACGACGTCCTCCGCCCGGTGCCGTGCGATCGCCTCGTCCAGACGTACGTCGACGGCACGGCGGTTGGCGAGCCCGGTCAGGGCGTCCGTGAACGCCAGCCGCCGGGCCTCCTCCAACCGCTCGGTCTGGGCGATCCCGGCCGCGACGACGGAGGCGAGGACGGTCGCGAAGTCCGCGTCGGCCCGGTCGAAGAAGGGCTCCGACGCGGGCCGGGCCACGTACAGCTCGCCCCAGGCGCGCCCGTGCAGCACGACCGGGGCGACCACGCAGCAGCCGCGCCCGCGCCTGCGCAGGGCGGCGACCCGCTGGTGGCAGTACCCGGCACGGCCGCCCGCCGGGCCGTCCGCCGTCTCCACCCAGGCGTTCGGGCCGCCGCCGCCGGCCCAGCGCTCGTGCAGGAACTCGGCGATCTCCGGGAACTGGTGCACCGGGTAGGCCTCCCCCTCGGGGAACTCCTCCTCGTCCGGCGCGCGTTCGCCCACGTTCACCAGCACGCGGAGCCGGCCGAGTTCGCGCTCCCACACGGAGAGCGCGGCGAAGCTGCCGCTGAGCGCGTGGCAGGCACCGCGCGCCGCGGCCCGCCAGGATTCGCGTGGGGTGTGCGCCGCCGCCATCCCCTGCGCCAGCTCCACCACGGCCCTCAGCCGTCTGTCCTCACCCATCACTACAGGCTAGGGACATTTACCTTCATTTGGGATATCGGTACCGCGGACAGGGGTCCGAGTGGCCGTACCCGGAAGCTACTGGCCGGGCCACTGCGGCTTGCGCTTCTCGTTGAAGGCCGCGACTCCCTCCGCCCGGTCCCCGGAGAAGGCGACCGACCGCCAGGCGGCGTCCTCGACCTCCAGCCCCGCACGGAGGTCGAGCCCCTGCCCGAGCCGCAGCGCCCGCTTGGCCGCCCGCAGGCCGACGGGCGAGTTGGCGGCGACACGGGCGGCGAGCGCCAGCGCCTCCGCACGGTCCTGCCCCACGTCCACGAGGTCGTCGACAAGCCCCAACTCCCGCGCCTCGGCCGCCTCCAGACGGCGCGCCGAGAAGATCAGCTCGGCCGCGCGGGCCGCACCGACGCGGCGCGGCAGCAACTGCGTACCGCCGCCTCCCGGGATCACCCCGACCGACACCTCGGGCAGCCCGAGCACCGCCGTACGGTCGGCCACGATCAGATCGCAGGAGAGCGCCAGCTCGAACCCGCCGCCGAGCGCGAAGCCGTGCACGGCGGCGACGGTCGGCATCGGCAGCTCCAGAACGCCGGTGTACGCGGCCCGCGCCACCGGGCGCTGCCGCATCAGGTCGGCGTCGGTGAAGGAGTTGCGCTCCTTCAGGTCGGCGCCCACGCAGAAGGCCCGCTCATGGGTGGAGGTCAGCACCACGACCCGTACGCCGGGGTCGGCGGCGAGCGCCGCGCAGGCGCCGGCGAGGGATCGGGCCATCTCCGTGGACACGGCGTTCATGGCCTTCGGCCGGTCGAGGGCGAGCTCCGCGACATGCTCGTGCCGACGCACGACGACGAACTCCCCGAACCGGCGCTCGCCCTCGGACCGCCCCTCGTCCCCGGACCTCGGCTCGTCCCCTTGCTCCGCCATGACACCCTCCCTGTGAACGGTTAACGCGGGTTAACTTCCGCCTCCCCCGATCATCGCAGCCGACGCCGTCCGGCGAAACCCGTCCCTTCGACCGCGCTTCCACGTTCGGGTGACATCCCACCCAACTCCCGCCCCAGGCCCTCAAAAGACGCATAACCTGCGCACCGCCAAGGACATCGGGGAGCGTCCGCACACCGGGGAGGGATGACCATGACGAACGGCACGACGACGGACGTGGCGAGGGGGCCTTGGGTACGGGTGCCCCCGGTCCCGCCGGGGTCCACGGAGCCCACCACCCGCGTGGCGACGCTCTCCCAGGCACTCGGCCCGGCCCGGCCGGGGATTCCCCGCCGCGCCGCCGCCCGCCCGCCCGCGCGGCGGGGAACCGCCCGCCCCGGGCCCGCCAGGGTCCCGACGCCGCCCGGACGGACCCGGGACACGGACACCTCGCCGGGGGCCGCCGAGCGCGCGCCGGAAGCGGAGGAGGCCGCCGAGACCGTCCCCCTCGCGTTCCGGCAGCGCACCGGCCGCGGACGGCACCGCAGGCCGCGGCCGCGCCGGGCGCTCCTCGCGGTGGGCGGGCTCGCGCTGGCCGCCGGGGCGCTGAGCCTGGCGCGGATGGCTCCGGACGGGGTCACCGGGAGCGGCGGGGCGCGGAGGCCGAGCCGAGGCCCGGGGTCGCCGACGACGGGTCGCTCGACACCTCACCGACCGTCTGGGCCGTGCCCTCCGCGCATCCCGCGTCCCCGGTGCGGCCGCCGCGAAGGGCGGGGCGGCCGCGACCCCGACAGCGGGAGCGAGTCCCGGCGCGACGGCATCCGCGGCATCGACGGCGTCGCCGGGACCCGCCGGAGCGGCCGGGGCGCCCGGGGTGACGGACCCGTCGGCCGCGGCACCGCCCGGCGCGCACCCGCCGGGCCGCGCGGGCGCTCCCGTGGACGACGCACCGGACACGACCGGCATCCCCACGGCGCCCGTTCCGTCGCAGCCGCCGGCCGCGCCCGCGCCGCACCCCACGCCGAGCCCCACCACCCACTCCCCGGCACCGAAGCCCGGTTCCCCCGGGCTCTGCGTGCCGATCGTGGGAATCTGCGTCAACAGCCTGACGAACCCGCTGGGACACGGGTAGCCGGGGCCGAGCAGGGCGCTGGGAGCAGCGTGTGCGGGGGAGGACGGCCCGGCCGGGCGCCCGGCCCAGGGCGGTCCCGTGGTCCCCGGCGAGTGCACGACGACAGCCGCCGCGCCTCGCCGCACCTCGCCACACCGCGGGATCACCCGGATCACCCGGACAGGACCACGTCCGAACAGGCCCGGAACGAGGCCCGGTACGAGGCCGGGCAGGAGGACGCCTCTGCGCCCCTGCGTCCTCCGCCCGGCGGACACCCGCGTCCGACGCCGCACGCCCTGCCGGCGGGGATCGCGGAACAGCCCTCAGGGTGTGTCCGACAGCTCCCGCCGGGCCAGCAGCCACGGTTCGATCACGCCGAGGCCGCGGACCGGGCGCTGCCACATCGGCTGGAGGGCGAAGCGGTAGGCGGGCGGCTCCTCGCCCTCCTTCTCCGCGGTGGCCGCCGCCTCGGCGGCCTCGGCCTCGGAGGCGGGGGCGTCCTGGGTGCGTATCAGTTCCTCCGCGAAGGCACCGTCCACCAGGACGGCGTCCCGCGGCGCTATCGACGTGAGCCGGGAGGCGAGGTTCACCGTCGTGCCGAAGACGTCGCCCATCCGGGTCGTGACGGTGCCGAAGGCGATACCGACACGCAGCTCCGGCATGGTCTCGTCGTTGGCCATCGTCTCGATGAGGCGCAGGGCGATCTCGGCGGCGACACCCGCGTCGTCCGCGGAGTACAGCACCTCGTCGCCGAGGGTCTTGATGAGCCGGCCCCCGTGCGCGGCCACCAGGTCGGCGGCGGTGGTCTCGAAGGCCTCGACGAGCTCGCCGAGCTCCTCCTCCTCCATGCGGCGGGTCAGCCGGGTGAACCCGACGAGGTCCGCGAAGCCGACGGCGAGGCGGCGGTCGACCATCTCCTCGTCGTCACCGGCCTGCACCACCCGGCCGGTCGCGGCGGCGAGCTGGCGCCGCCAGACGTAGACGATGAACTCCTCCAGCTCGGGCAGGAGCAGCTCGATCAGGGGGTACGTGACCTCGGTGCGCGTCATCCCCGGTTCGGGGGGCTCGGTCAGCCCCTCCAGGAAGGAGTCGATCTGCCACTCGGCCAGCCGCGCGGTGGTCTGGCCGGTGGAGCGGGCGACCTGCACCGCCATCGCCTCGCTGAGCAGGCCCGCCTCGACGAGACCGGCCAGCCGGCGCAGGGCGAGGACGTCGGCCTCGGTCAGCGCCTTGGCCTGGCCTATGTCGGCGAAGCCCATGGCCCGCCAGAAGCGGGAGGCCAGTTCCATGGAGACACCGGCGCTGCGGGCGGCCTGGAACGGGGTGTAGCGGCGCTCGGCGCCCAGGATGAGCCCCTCCAGGCGCAGGGCGAGGGGATCCTCCCCGGAGTCGGCGGCCTGCTCGTCGAGCCGGTTCTGCGCGTCCAGCCGGCCCTGGCCGTCCAGCCGCCCCTGCGGGTCCGGCGGCGGGCTCGGGGTGTCCGACAGATTGCGGTCCGAACGCGCGTTCGGGTCCGATCGCTCCTGTGGGTCCCCGGCGTCCTCGTCACCCCGCAGGTCCGCGTCGGCGGCCGCGGGCGCCGGGTCGGTGGCCGACCCGGCGGTACGCCCCGGCTCACCGTCGGGAGCGGGGTGCGCACCCGTGCCGGAGCCCGTGTCGTCGACGGTCACGCCTGCTGCCTTTCCGATCTGCCACGGTCAGGTATCGACCGCGCTCAACTCTACGGCAGGTGTGCGCTGGCTCACTCCTGACTCGTACGCCTGACCGGGACCCGGAACCACGATCGGCTCCGGTGCCCATCGCTGAGTACGGCCCGCCGGCCTCCAACGCTCAGGCCGGCCGGAGGTGGACGATGTCTCCCGCGCCCACCGGCTGCTGCACCCCCTCCTCCGTGGCCAGGACCAGACGCCCGTCCCCGTCGACGGCCACCGCCTCCCCGGTGATCGACCTGCCGCCCGGCAGTTCGGCCCGCACCACTCGTCCGAGCGTCGCGCACCCGGCGGCATATGTCTCCTGGAGACCGGAGGCGTCGGGGTCGCCGCCGGCGGCGCGCCACTTCTCGTACCACTGCTCCAGCGAGCGCAGCACGGCCCGCAGCACGGTGTCACGGTCCGTGGTCGTCGCTCCGGCGAGGGCGAGCGACCCCGCGCCCGGCACCGGGAGCTCGTCCTCGCGCAGGGTGACGTTGATGCCGATGCCGACCACGACCGCGTCGGTCCCGGCGCGTTCGGCGAGGATGCCGCCCGCCTTGCGTTCCGCGCCGTCCACCGTCACCAGCAGGTCGTTGGGCCACTTGAGTGCCGTGTCGACACCCGCGACCCGGGACAGGGCCGTCGCCACCGCGACCCCGGTCAGCAGCGGGAGCCAGCCCCAGCGCTCGACGGGGATACCGGTGGGTTTGAGCAGGACGGAGAAGAACAGGCCCGAGCGGGCCGGTGCCGTCCACCGCCGGTCCAGGCGGCCGCGTCCGGCGTTCTGCTCCTCGGCGACGAGGACGGCTCCTTCGTCCGCCTTCCCGGAGACGGCCAGCCCGACCAGGTCGCTGTTGGTGGATCCGGTGCCGGCCACCACCTGGAGATCGCTCCAGAGCCCGCCGTCCGCGCCGTCCCGCACCAGCGCCCGGCGCAGGGCGGTGGCGTTGAGGGGCGGACGGTCGAGGTCGGACCATCGGTTGTCGTTCGCGTCTGAGGCATCTCGCGGCGTCATGCAACCCACCCTAGGTGTGGTAAACGCCGCACTGCCGAACCGTATGGGCACCACTACCCTACGAGTCAGTAGCAACCCCCTGAGCACATCACCCTCATGTCCCACTGAGCAGGCAGGGAGCCGCATCCCGATGTCCGAGCCGGAAGAGCTGCACCACCCCGACATCCACACGACCGCGGGCAAACTCGCGGATCTGCGGCGCCGCGTCCAGGAGGCGACGCACGCCGGCTCGGCGCGGGCTGTCGAAAAGCAGCACGCCAAAGGCAAACTGACGGCCCGTGAGCGGATCGACCTGCTGATCGACGAGGGCTCCTTCGTCGAACTCGACGAGTTCGCGCAGCACCGCTCGACCGACTTCGGCATGGAGCAGAACCGGCCGTACGGCGACGGTGTCGTCACCGGGTACGGCATGGTCGACGGCCGTCCGGTCGCCGTCTTCTCGCAGGACTTCACGGTCTTCGGAGGCGCTCTCGGCGAGGTCTTCGGGCAGAAGATCATGAAGGTGATGGACTTCGCGCTGAAGACCGGCTGTCCGTTCATCGGCATCAACGACTCGGGCGGCGCCCGCATCCAGGAGGGCGTCTCGGCCCTCGGCATGTACGGCGAGATCTTCCGCCGCAACACCCATGCCTCGGGCGTGATCCCGCAGATCAGCCTGGTCGTCGGCCCCTGCGCGGGCGGCGCGGTCTACTCCCCCGCGATCACCGACTTCACGATCATGGTCGACCAGACCTCGCACATGTTCATCACAGGTCCGGACGTCATCAAGACGGTGACGGGCGAGGACGTCGGCTTCGAGGAACTCGGCGGCGCCCGCACGCACAACGCGGTGTCAGGCGTGGCCCACCACATGGCGGGTGACGAGAAGGACGCCATCGAGTACGTCAAGCAGCTGCTGTCCTACCTGCCGTCCAACAACCTCAGCGAGCCCCCGGTGTTCCCGGAGGAGGCGGACCTCGCGATCACCGACGAGGACCGCGAGCTGGACACGATCGTGCCGGACAGCGCGAACCAGCCGTACGACATGCACACGGTGATCGAACACGTCCTGGACGACGCCGAGTTCTTCGAGACGCAGCCGCTGTTCGCGCCGAACATCCTCACCGGCTTCGGCCGGGTCGAGGGCCGGCCGGTCGGCATCGTCGCCAACCAGCCGATGCAGTTCGCCGGGTGCCTGGACATCGACGCCTCGGAGAAGGCCGCCCGCTTCGTCCGCACCTGTGACGCCTTCAACGTCCCGGTCATCACCTTCGTGGACGTCCCCGGCTTCCTGCCGGGCGTCGGCCAGGAGCACACCGGCATCATCCGCCGCGGCGCCAAGCTGATCTACGCGTACGCCGAGGCCACCGTCCCGCTCATCACGGTCATCACCCGCAAGGCCTTCGGCGGCGCGTACGACGTCATGGGCTCCAAGCACCTCGGAGCCGACCTCAACCTCGCCTGGCCCACCGCCCAGATCGCCGTCATGGGCGCCCAGGGCGCGGTGAACATCCTGCACCGCCGCACCATCGCCGCCGTCACGGACCCCGACGAGGCGGAGGCCACCCGGGCCCGTCTGATCCAGGAGTACGAGGACGCGCTCCTCAACCCCTACACGGCGGCCGAGCGCGGCTACATCGATGCGGTGATCATGCCCTCCGACACCCGCTCCCACCTCGTACGGGGTCTGCGTCAGCTGCGCACGAAGCGGGAATCACTTCCCCCGAAGAAGCACGGCAACATCCCCCTGTAGACCCGGGATCCTTGGGAGCGGACATGAACATCAAGGTCGTACGGGGCAATCCGACCCCCGAGGAGCTGGCCGCCGCACTGGCGGTGGTCCAGGTCCGCGCCGCGGCGGCGGCCGGCCCGCCGTCCGGCGCGCCGGGAACCAGGGACGCGTGGGCGGACCCGTCCCGCATCGCCAACCGCCGCCTGCCGCAGCCGGGCGCGTCGACCTGGACCCGGACCTACTGGCCCGGCTGACGGGAGCGCCCCGCGGGGACGCGGGGCCTCGTGCGAGCGGCCGGGCGGGCGCCATGCCTACGCGCGGCCCCGCAGGCAGTCCGCCACCTCTTCGGCCATCACCGCGATCCCGGCGTCGTTCGGATGCAGGTGATCGCCGAAGTCGTACGCCGCCCGCAGCCGGTCCGGATCCGCCGGACCGGCGAGCGCGCGGTGCAGATCCACCACCGCGTCCCACTCCCCCGAGCCCCGGATCCACTCGTTCACCTCGTGGCTCACCCTCGCCGCGCGCTCCCCCCAGTGGTCGGACCCGGCGAACGGGAGCAGCGTCGCGCCGATCACCCGCAGCCCCCGGCCACGCGCCTGCCGTATCAACTCCCGGTACCCGGCGACGAGTTCACCGGCCTCAAGGACCGGTGCGGGCTTGTACGTCGGCTCCCCGGCGGTCTCGCTGAACCCGATGTCGTTGAGTCCGTGGAGCACGACGAGTGTCCGTACGCCCGCGTGTTCGAGGACGTCACGCCGGAGCCGTCCGGTCCCCTTCTCGCCGTACCAGGCCGAGTCGTTCAGCAGCAGGTTCCCTCCGATACCCGCGTTGAGGACGCTGCGCCCCGTGCGCTCGGCGAGCGCGTCGGACCAGCGGCGGTTCGCGCCCGGTGTCGAGCCGAATCCGTCGGTGACGGAGTCGCCGAAGAGCGCGACGCCGTCCGCGCGGTCCGCGTCGACCTCCACGGCCGACAGGAAGTACCAGGACTCGGTCGTCTCGCCGAACGCCTCCCCGCCGATGTCGTCGAGGCGGTCCCCCGCGCCCCGGTAGCTCGGCGTGAAGGCCTGCGCGTGGAAGGTCGCGGGGCCGGTGACGGCGTCGAGGTGGAGGGTGACGGTGACCGACTCCAGCGGTTCCACGGCGAGTCCGGCCGGATCGCTGACGATCTGTCCGCGCGCCGGGATCGTGGCACCGTCCGCGCCCCCGAAGGTGAGCCGCCGCAGTGAGCCGGGCTCGACGGCGGCCCCCTCGCCCGCACGCGCCACCGTGGCCCCGGCGATCCGCAGCGGCGAGGTCCCGTAGGCGTGCGAGAGCCGTATACGGACCCGGCCGCCGCCCGCGCCGACCCGGACGACCTGGCGCAGCGACTGACGCCAGAAGCCCTCCCGCGACCAGTTGGGGGTGAAGCCCTCGCTGGGCAGTTGGGGCGATGCGGTCCAGGCGCTGACGAACACGGCAGTTCCCTCCTTAAAGGGGACCAGGGTTCCTTTAACAACGGACACGACCGTAGCAGGCGCGGCATCATTAAAGGAACCCTGGACCCGTTTACCGGGTGGAGGGCAAGGTTGAGTACGCGTACTCAGGCGCCCGGGACCCGGGCCGCCGCACGATCGGGGACATGCTGTGGTCCGACCCCGAGAACGAGCCGCCCAAGGAGTTGCGCGACATGCAGGACATGTTGCGGCGGCTCGGCGTTCTCATGGCGCTGGCCATGCTGCTCGCGATGATCGTCCTCGGTGTGATGTGAGCGGCGGACGACACGCCCGCGCCGATACGCTGACCGCATGACCGATCAGCCGCGCCGCCGCCTCGTGCTCGCCTCGCAGTCCCCCGCCCGGCTCAACCTGCTGCGGCAGGCCGGACTCGCCCCCGAGGTGATCGTGAGCGGGGTCGACGAGGACGCCGTCTCCGCCCCGACACCCGCCGAACTCGCGCTCGCCCTGGCCGAGGCCAAGGCCTCCGTCGTGGCCGCGCGGCCGGAGGTGCAGGGCGCCCTGGTGATCGGCTGCGACTCGGTCCTCGACCTGGACGGCCAGGCGCTCGGCAAGCCGGCGGACGCCGAGGAGGCCACCGCGCGCTGGAAGGCGATGCGCGGCCGGGCCGGGACCCTCCAGACGGGGCACTGCGTCCACGACACGGCCACCAAGCGCTACGCGTCGGCGACCGCGTCCACCGTGGTCCGCTTCGGCGAGCCGACCGACGCCGAGATCGCCGCGTACGTCGCCTCGGGCGAACCGCTCCACGTCGCCGGCGCCTTCACGCTCGACGGCCGCTCGGCCCCGTTCATCGAGGGCATCGACGGCGACCACGGGAACGTCATCGGCATCTCCCTGCCCCTGGTCCGCCGGCTGCTGGGCGAACTGGGCGTCGGCATCACGGAGTTGTGGACACCGCGGGAGAAGTGACGGCCGCGAGGGCGGTCAGGAGGCGCTGGGCGCCGGAGGGGCCGCGACCGGGGCCCCTCCCTTGCCGCCGTTCGCCCCGTCCGCGCCACCGCTGCCGTCTCCCGGCGCGGCGTCCGCGGGACCCGCCGCGGGACCGAACGCCAGCAGCGTGAACACGATCAGCCCGAGCACCACCATCATGAAGGCGAACGCGCCCCAGCCCACCAGTCCCACCGTGAACGCGCCGAGCAGTGCGTGCACCACGGCGGCGCTGATCAGCAGGACGCGCCCGAAGACCCCCGGAGCGCGGTTGCGCACCCCGACGAGCAGCGCGGCGACCCCGCACAGCGCGAAGTAGAGACCGAAGACCAGTCCCCCGATCTTCGACGAGGCGGACATCATGTCCGAGTCCAGCCCCGCCAGGGACATGTCCTGCCGGTCGACGACCACGCCGAGGAACCAGTTCAGCACCGCGATACCGACCGCCTCCACGAAGAGCACGATCGCCGCCACCCACGCCACCGGTCTGCGTACCACCGGTCCCCACCCACTTCCGAGTGCTGTTACCCCAAGTACGTTCGAGCCACCCTGAACGCTACTAACGGGTAAACCACGGGACAAGGGTTCTGCCGAGGGCAAAGAATCGTTGGGCCATTCGTAGGGACTCCACAAAGAATCGATGTGCGGCGCGGCACAGCCGCACAGAGACCTTGACCACACAGGAGGGCTAGGGTTCAACCAAGGATTCCTGCGTACCGCGGTGTGACAAGGGATCTCGCGGGTCGAGCGAGCCTCGAATCACGCTCCGTGTGGGCAAGCTCACCATTGGGGACGGGTCGATAGGCCGTGTCGGCAGTCCCTAAACTCGGCTTGTTTCAAGGAGGGAGCCATCGTGCGCAAGGTGCTCATCGCCAACCGTGGCGAAATCGCTGTCCGCGTGGCCCGGGCGTGCCGGGATGCCGGGATCGCGAGCGTTGCCGTGTATGCGGAACCGGACCGGGACGCTGTGCATGTCCGAGCGGCGGACGAGGCGTTCGCGCTGGGCGGTGACACCCCGGCTACCAGTTATCTGGACATCGCGAAGGTGCTCAGGGCCGCCGGGGACTCGGGGGCGGACGCGGTCCATCCCGGGTACGGCTTCCTGTCGGAGAACGCGGAGTTCGCGCAGGCCGTCCTGGATGCCGGGCTGATCTGGATCGGGCCGCCTCCGCAGGCCATCCGTGACCTGGGTGACAAGGTCGCCGCCCGGCACATCGCGCAGCGTGCCGGTGCCCCGCTGGTCGCGGGCACCCCCGATCCGGTCTCCGGCGCGCAGGAGGTCGTGGCCTTCGCGAAGGAGCACGGCCTGCCGATCGCGATCAAGGCGGCGTTCGGTGGTGGCGGGCGCGGGCTGAAGGTGGCCCGCACCCTGGAGGAGGTCCCGGAGCTGTACGACTCCGCGGTCCGGGAGGCGGTCGCCGCGTTCGGACGCGGTGAGTGCTTCGTCGAGCGGTACCTCGACAAGCCCCGCCATGTGGAGACGCAGTGCCTGGCGGACGCGCACGGCAACGTGGTCGTCGTCTCGACCCGTGACTGCTCGCTGCAGCGCCGTCACCAGAAACTGGTGGAGGAGGCGCCCGCGCCGTTCCTGTCCGACGCGCAGGTCGCCGAGCTGTACGCGTCGTCCAAGGCGATCTTGAAGGAGGCCGGCTATGTCGGCGCGGGGACCGTGGAGTTCCTCGTCGGCATGGACGGCACGATCTCCTTCCTGGAGGTCAACACCCGTCTGCAGGTCGAGCACCCGGTCACCGAGGAAGTCGCCGGCATCGACCTGGTCCGGGAGATGTTCCGCATCGCCGACGGCGAGGAACTCGGTTACGGCGACCCCGAACTGCGCGGTCACTCCTTCGAGTTCCGTATCAACGGCGAGGACCCCGGCCGCGGCTTCCTGCCCGCCCCCGGCACCGTCACCACCTTCGCCCCGCCCTCCGGCCCCGGCGTCCGCCTCGACGCCGGTGTCGAGTCCGGTTCGGTCATCGGCCCCGCGTGGGACTCCCTGCTGGCCAAGCTGATCGTCACGGGCGCCACCCGCGAGCAGGCGCTCCAGCGCGCCGCCCGCGCGCTGGAGGAGTTCACCGTCGAGGGCATGGCGACCGCGATCCCCTTCCACCGCGCGGTGGTGCGGGACCCGGCGTTCGCCCCCGAGCTGACCGGTTCCGCGG
Source organism: Streptomyces sp. RPA4-2 (assembly GCF_012273515.2). Classification (NCBI taxonomy): domain Bacteria; kingdom Bacillati; phylum Actinomycetota; class Actinomycetes; order Kitasatosporales; family Streptomycetaceae; genus Streptomyces; species Streptomyces sp. RPA4-2. The sequence goes on along the minus strand of NZ_CP050975.2, from coordinate 5,672,292 downwards.
ACCCGTTCACGGTCCACACCCGCTGGATCGAGACCGAGTTCGTCAACGAGATCCCCGCCTTCACGGCCCCCGCGGACGTGGACGCCGAGGACGAGACGGGCCGCGAGACGGTCGTCGTCGAGGTGGGCGGCAAGCGTCTCGAGGTGTCGCTGCCGTCCTCGCTGGGCATGTCGCTGGCCCGCACCGGACTCGCCGCGGGCGCCAAGCCGAAGCGTCGCGCCGCCAAGAAGTCCGGCCCGGTCGCTTCCGGCGACACCCTCGCCTCGCCCATGCAGGGCACGATCGTCAAGGTCGCGGTCGAGGAGGGCCAGGAGGTCCAGGAGGGCGACCTCATCGTGGTCCTGGAGGCCATGAAGATGGAACAGCCCCTCAACGCCCACCGCTCCGGCACCGTCAAGGGCCTGACCGCGGAGGTCGGCGCGTCCATCACATCGGGCGCCGCGATCTGCGAGATCAAGGACTGAGACACCGTCGTGCGGACCGGTCCCGGTCCGCACGGCATCCGAAGCGCCCGGTGGACCGGAACGGTCGGTCTGCCGGGCGCTTTGCTGTGTTCGGGTGCAGATACGGGTACAGGTACAGGTGCACGTCGTGGTCCCGGCCCGGCCGGTCCGGTCCCGTCCGCGCGGACGGGTATCGCGCGGGTGAGTGGGGGCGTGACGGAGAGGGTCGCCCGTTCGAGTGAACGCGAGCACCGGCGAGGGCATACCGCGCTTCCAGTGAGGGTGTACGGCTTCCGGCCCCACCGGCGGTCAGAAGGACTCAAGCGGTCGCCTTCGGCCAACTGGGCCGCCACGTACCGTCAAAGGTCACCACAGGCCGTCACGAACCGTCACGACCACGGTGGTCGGTGCCTCGCTCGATGCCGGACGGCGGTGGCTCGGCCCGCGCGTCGGAAGACACCTCGGCCTGTACGTCAGCCCGTACGTCAGCCTGTGCCTCGGGCCGTCCGTCGGTCCGCGGCTCGGTCAGCGGCGGCGTAAATCCGCCACCCGCGCCCGCTCTCCGGGGGACTGCTCCCCCAGGGAGGTCGCGCTGCGCAACTGGGGTCCGGCACCCGGGACCTGACCGCGACGCGGACCGGGGACAGGCACGTCCCGGCGCGGCTGACGCCCCGCCGGGGCCGTATCGCCTCCCGTACCACCGCCCGACTGACCCGCCACCGCGATCTGCACGCCCTGATCCGCCAGCGCCTGCAGTTCGGTGACCGCGCGATCGTCGTGCGCGGGCGGCTCGTCGGTCACCAGACGGGTGATCAGATCGGTCGGCACCGTCTGGAACATGGTGTCGGTGCCGAGCTTGGTGTGGTCGGCGAGGACCACGACCTCCGCGGCGGCCTGCACCAGCGCGCGGTCGACGGACGCCGACAGCATGTTGGAGGTGGACAGGCCGCGCTCGGCGGTGAGCCCGCTGCCCGACAGGAAGGCCCGGGAGACCCGCAGCCCCTGGAGGGACTGCTCGGCACCGCTGCCCACCAGCGCGTAGTTGGAGCCGCGCAAGGTGCCACCCGTCATGACGACCTCGACACGGTTGGCGTGGGCCAACGCCTGAGCCACCAGCAGGGAATTGGTGACGACGGTCAGCCCGGGAACCCGCGCGAGCCGGCGAGCCAGCTCCTGCGTGGTGGTACCCGCGCCCACCACAATGGCCTCGCCCTCTTCGACGAGACCCGCGGCGAGATCGGCGATGGCCGTCTTCTCGGCGGTCGCGAGATGCGATTTCTGCGGAAAGCCGGACTCCCGCGTGAACCCGCCCGGCAATACCGCACCGCCATGCCGGCGGTCGAGGAGTCCTTCTGCCTCCAGTGCGCGCACGTCCCGCCGTACGGTCACTTCGGAGGTCTGGACGACGCGGGCGAGCTCACGGAGCGACACGGCCCCGTTCGCTCGCACCATTTCGAGGATCAATTGGCGACGTTCTGCAGCGAACACGAAACTGACAGTAACCCCAACGACCGTCTGCTTTCAGCAGTTTGCGCCGAATAACAGAAGTTGTTCGCATGGCAGGGTACGAGGTGGTATACGCGTCTACTCGCGCCGCCTATGCCGCGGGAATGGGCGGCAACTCCCCGTGACCAGCGGGAAATCGCTTTCGCCCGTCAGCCCTCGTCGGTCAGCTTACGGGTGTGCAACTGCCGGGCCACCTCGGCGATCGAGCCCGAAAGGGAGGGATACACGGTGAACGCGTTCGCGATCTGTTCGACCGTCAGATTGTTGTCGACCGCGATCGAGATGGGGTGGATCAGTTCCGAGGCGCGCGGGGCGACGACCACACCGCCGACCACGATCCCGGTGCCCGGACGGCAGAAGATCTTCACGAAGCCGTCCCGGATGCCCTGCATCTTGGCGCGCGGGTTGCGCAGCAGGGGCAGCTTGACGACCCGGGCGTCGATCTTGCCCGCGTCGACGTCGGCCTGCGAGTAGCCCACGGTGGCGATCTCGGGGTCGGTGAAGACGTTGGAGGACACCGTCTTGAGGTTCAGCGGCGTGACCGCGTCGCCCAGGAAGTGGTACATGGCGATACGTCCCTGCATCGCCGCCACCGAGGCGAGGGCGAAGACGCCCGTCACGTCACCGGCCGCGTACACGCCCGGAGCCGTGGTCCTCGACACCTTGTCGGTCCAGATGTGCCCGGAGTCCCTGACCTTGACCCCGGCCTCCTCCAGACCCATACCGCTGCTGTTCGGAATGGCGCCGACGGCCATCAGACAGTGCGAGCCGCTGATGACGCGGCCGTCCGAGAGGGTGACCTCGACCCGGTCGCCGACCCGCTTGGCGGACTCGGCGCGCGAACGGGCCATGACGTTCATGCCACGGCGCCGGAAGACGTCCTCCAGCACCGCCGCCGCGTCCGGGTCCTCGCCCGGCAGCACGCGGTCACGACTGGAGACGAGGGTGACGCGCGAGCCGAGCGCCTGGTAGGCGCCGGCGAACTCGGCGCCGGTGACACCGGACCCGACCACGATGAGCTCCTCGGGCAGCTCGTCCAGGTCGTACACCTGCGTCCAGTTCAGGATCCGCTCGCCGTCCGGCTGGGCGTCGGGCAGCTCACGGGGGTGCCCGCCGGTGGCGATGAGGACGGCGTCGGCGACGAGTGTCTCCTCGGTGCCGTCGGCGGCGCGCACGACGACCTTGCGCGAGCCGTCCAGGGACTGCATGCCCTCCAGCCGGCCGCGGCCGCGCAGCACACGCGCGCCGGCCCGGGTGACGGAGGCGGTGATGTCGTGCGACTGGGCCAGCGCCAGCCGCTTCACCCGGCGGTTGACCTTGCCGAGGTCGACCCCGACCACCCGCGCGGACCGCTCCGACGGCGGGGTGTCGTCGGCGACGATGATGCCGAGTTCCTCGTACGACGAATCGAAGGTCGTCATCACCTCGGCCGTGGCGATGAGGGTCTTCGACGGCACGCAGTCGGTGAGCACCGACGCCCCGCCCAGACCGTCGCAGTCGACGACGGTCACCTCCGCGCCGAGCTGGGCGGCCACCAGGGCCGCCTCGTATCCGCCGGGTCCGCCACCGATGATCACGATCCGAGTCACGTACTCCATTGTCCCGCACGCTTCAAGGTGCTGGCGCCCCGGGGGCCGCCGACCGCGTATTCGAGCCGCTTCTGTTACGCGGGAGACGCACGTGTTCACTGCCGTACCCTCGACCACATGTCGCTCTACGCCGCGTACGCCGGCAATCTCGACCCGCGGCTCATGACGCGCCGCGCCCCGCACTCGCCGCTGCGCGCCACCGGCTGGCTGAACGGCTGGCGGCTGACCTTCGGGGGCGAGCACATGGGGTGGGAGGGTGCGCTCGTGACCCTCGTCGAGGCGCCCCGTTCGCAGGTCTTCGTGTCGCTGTACGACATCGCCCCCCTGGACGAGGACTCCATGGACCGCTGGGAGGGCGTGGGCCTCGACATCTACCGCAGGATGCGGGTACGGGTGCACACGCTGGAGGGCGAGGAACCCGCGTGGGTGTACGTGCTGAACGGGTACGAGGGCGGTCTCCCCTCCGCGCGCTACCTCGGTGAGATCGCCGACGCGGCGGAGTCGGCCGGAGCGCCGCACGACTACGTGATGGAGCTGCGCAAGCGCCCCTGCTGACGCGCGCGGCTCTTCGTTGGAAACGACAAGACAACGATCGCAAGACCGTGAGCTCTGTCATCTACGCGCGTAGGCCCGGACCGGCTACCCTCATGCGCGTGAACGCATCTCTTCTTCCGGACGACATCCAGGGCGACCCCTACGCCGCTGCCGACGCCGCCGCCACCCGCCTGCGGGAGCTCACGGGCGCCGAGACCCACGACGTCGCGCTCGTGATGGGCTCCGGCTGGGCTCCGGCCGCGGACGCCCTCGGCACCCCCGAGGCCGAGTTCCAGGTCACCGAGCTGCCCGGGTTCCCCCCGCCCGCGGTCGAGGGCCACGGCGGCAAGGTCCGCTCGTACCTGATCGGCGACAAGCGGGCCCTGGTCTTCCTGGGCCGCACCCACTACTACGAGGGCCGCGGGGTCGCCGCCGTCGCGCACGGTGTCCGTACGGCCGTCGCCGCCGGCTGCAAGACCCTCGTGCTCACCAACGGCTGCGGTGGCCTGCGCGCGGACATGCGTCCCGGTCAGCCGGTGCTGATCAGCGACCACATCAACCTGACGGCGACCTCCCCCATCGTCGGGGCGAACTTCGTCGACCTCACCGACCTCTACTCCCCGCGTCTGCGCGCCCTCTGCAAGGAGGTGGACCCCAGCCTGGAGGAGGGCGTCTACGCGCAGTTCACCGGGCCGCACTACGAGACGCCCGCCGAGATCCGGATGGCCCGCACCATCGGGGCGGACCTCGTCGGCATGTCGACGGTGCTCGAGGCCATCGCCGCGCGCGAGGCCGGGGCGGAGGTGCTGGGCATCTCCCTCGTCACCAACCTCGCCGCAGGTATGACGGGCGAGCCGCTGAACCACGAGGAGGTCCTCCAGGCGGGCCGTGACTCCGCGACCCGTATGGGAGCGCTGCTCACCCAGGTCCTGGACCGGCTGTAGGGATCGCGCGCTCCGGTCCCCCGGTGTCGCCGTACGGCCGCGGGTGGGTGGGGACGGGTCGCGCGGTTCCCCGCGCCCCCAGGTGACCCGGCCCGTCCGGCGTTCGAGGACGGCCGTCCAGGCGGAGGCGGGGTCCGGGGCGGCAGCCCCGAGGACGGGACCGGTAGGGGCGGACCGGCAGGAACGGCGGGGGTGCGGTAAGCCCACCGCGGCCGGGTATACAGCAAGGCACCACAGACAGAGAGGTACACCCGACGTGCAGGACGAACTCATCGCACGGGCCGAGGCGTGGCTGGCCGAGGACCCCGACGCGGAGACCCGTGAGGAACTCGCCAAGCTCATCGACGCCCAGGACGTCGCCGAGCTCACCGCACGCTTCAGCGGCACCCTCCAGTTCGGCACCGCGGGCCTGCGGGGCGAACTCGGCGCGGGCCCGATGCGCATGAACCGCGCGGTGGTCATCCGCGCCGCCGCCGGTCTGGCCACGTACCTCAAGGCCAAGGGCGAGGCCGGCGGTCTCGTCGTCATCGGCTACGACGCCCGCCACAAGTCCGCCGACTTCGCCCGCGACACCGCCGCGGTGATGACGGGCGCGGGCCTGCGGGCCGCCGTGCTCCCCCGTCCCCTCCCCACACCCGTCCTGGCCTACGCCATACGGCACCTCGGCGCCGTGGCGGGCGTCGAGGTCACCGCCAGCCACAACCCGCCCCGCGACAACGGCTACAAGGTGTACCTCGGCGACGGCTCCCAGATCGTCCCCCCGGCGGACGCCGGGATCGCGGCCGAGATCGACGCCGTCACCCGCCTGGACACCGTGCCGCGCCCGGACAGCGGCTGGGAGACCCTCGACGAGGGCGTCCTGAACGCCTACCTGGCCCGTACCGACGCCGTACTCGCCGAGGGCTCCCCGCGCACCGCCCGCACCGTCTACACGGCGATGCACGGCGTCGGCAAGGACGTCCTGCTCGCCGCGTTCGACCGCGCCGGCTTCCCCGCCCCCGTGCTGGTCGCCGAACAGGCCGAACCGGACCCGGACTTCCCCACCGTCGCCTTCCCGAACCCGGAAGAGCCCGGCGCGATGGACCTCGCCTTCGCGAAGGCCCGTGAGACGGACCCCGACCTGATCATCGCCAACGACCCCGACGCGGACCGCTGCGCGGTGGCCGTGAAGGGCCGGGACGGCGCGGACTGGCGGATGCTGCGCGGCGACGAGGTCGGCGCGCTGCTCGCCCGGCACCTGGTCGGCCGCGGAGTCCGCGGCACCTTCGCCGAGTCGATCGTCTCCTCCTCCCTGCTCGGCCGGATCGCCGAGAAGGCGGGTCTGGCGTACGAGGAGACCCTGACCGGCTTCAAGTGGATCGCCCGCGTGGAGGACCTGCGCTACGGCTACGAGGAGGCGCTCGGCTACTGCGTCGACCCCGAGGGGGTGCGCGACAAGGACGGCATCACCGCCGCCCTCCTGATCACGGAGCTCGCCTCCCAGCTCAAGGAGGACGGCCGCACCCTGCTGGACCTGCTCGACGACATCGCCGTGGAGCACGGCCTGCACGCCACGGACCAGCTCTCCGTCCGTGTCGAGGACCTCTCGGTGATCGCGAACGCCATGCGCAGCCTGCGCGAACAGCCGCCGACCCGGCTGGCGGGCCTGCCCATCACCCGGGCCGAGGACCTCACCCTGGGCACGGACAGGCTCCCGCCCACGGACGGTCTGCGCTACACGCTGGACGGCGCCCGTGTCATCGTCCGCCCCAGCGGCACGGAGCCGAAGCTGAAGTGCTACCTGGAGGTCGTGGTCCCGGTCGGCTCGCACGCCGGACTCGCCACGGCCCACGCCAAGGCCGCCGAGCTGCTCACGGCCATCAAGCGCGACCTGTCGGCGGCGGCCGGCATCTGACGCCCGCCCCGCGGGCCCACCGGGCGGGACCCGGTGGGCCCATGGAGCAGGGCGGGGCGGGCCCACGGCGCCAGGACCGGGCAGGCCCGCCGACGACCCCGCACCACGCTTCTACCGCCCTCACGGGTGATTTCCGCCCGGCACTCGACGCAGCGCTCCCGTGCGCCGCCACCCGACCGAGGAACGGTTACCGGTGGCGCACCGCCGAGCCCCAGGAGCCCGGGAAGCGGAGGCCGGCCTGACCCGTCCCACCGGCATCGCGGTCGCGGTCGCCGTCACCGTCACGGCCCTGCTCGGCCTGCGCCACCGCTTCTCCTCCCGGGCCCCCGTGGCCGCCGTCCTCGCCCCCGCGGGCCGGCTCGCGTACGTCGGCCGGGTGGGGTCGCCGCTCGGCCGCTGGGACGGCAGCCTCACCGTCCAGAGCCGGTGGCACAACGAGTGGGACGGCGGCGCCGAGACCCCGCGGCGGATGCGGGAGGTACTCGTCACCGACTCGACGCGGCGGCGTACTGCGGCGCGTACATGGTCCTGGTGTGGCCGAGCGCGCCCTGAACGCCGTCCGTGACATACCGGCCGCGCGCACTCGGTGATCCGGCCACGCGGCGAGGTGCCGTGCCGGAACACCACCCCTCGCTCACCCCCGCGAACGGCCGCCCGTGCACCCTGCACCGCGGTGGCGTCGTCACCCCACCGCGAGCAGGATCGCCAGCACCACGGCGCCCGCGAGCGCGGGACCCATGACCTCGTACGCCCAGCGCACGCTCACCGCGCCCTGCACCCCTTCCGTGGCCGGGTGCGCCTCGGCGAGCTCGCGCAGGTCGTCCATGGCCTGGTCGGCCTGGGCGCGCGCGGGCGCTGCCGGGGCCAGCCGCCCGCGCCTGTCGGCCCCCCGCGCCTGCCGCCTGGCCACGCGCTTGCGGGAGCGCAGCGAGACGGGGATCGCCCACAGCTGGTACTTGGTGCCGTCCGTGGTGACGACCTCGTTGGAGTAGCCGGAGCGCAGCGAGGCGATCGCGCCCCAGGGCAGCACGATGACGCGGAACGGGTTGCGGACGCGCAGCCGGTCCTCGTTCGCGTAGACGGCCGGGCGCAGCGTGAAGGCGCTCACCAGCGGAACCAGCAGGATCATCGCGGCGAGCGTCAGCCACGGGGTGCGCCCGTGTGCCGAGACCAGCGCGTCGATGCCGAGCCAGCCGATGATGGCGAGCAGCAGGACGCCGCCCGCGAGGCCGGCGGGTGACCGGTAGATCCGGTCCCTCGACTCGGGGCGCGGGGCGTCCGGCGGAGGTGGCTGGTGATCGGGCGTCGTCATGCCCCCGATTCTGCCCGACGGCTCGCGCCGGTCTCCCCCGCCCCCGACGCCTCGCCGGTTCCCCCGGTCCCTTCCACACCCACCCCCGGGGCTGTACAGCCGCTACGCGCGTAGATATGCTCGGGTGGTGACCATGCCCACCACTGCACCCTCCCCCAAGCACTCGACATCGCTCGAGCAGGGTGGTGCCCCCACCCACGCACTCGGCGATGTGACCGCGTCCGACAGCACCCTGCGCCGCTTCCTGCACGGGTTGCCCGGCGTCGACGCGGTCGGCCTGGAGGCGCGCGCCGCCTCGCTCGGCACCCGTTCCATCAAGACGACCGCGAAGGCGTACGCGATCGACCTCGCCATCTCGATGGTCGACCTGACGACGCTGGAAGGCGCGGACACCCCGGGCAAGGTCCGGGCGCTCGGCGTCAAGGCGGTCCACCCGGACCCGACCGACCGCACGGCGCCCGCCACGGCCGCGGTCTGCGTCTATCCCGACATGGTGGCCACCGCCAAGGAGGCCGTGGCCGGCTCCGGCGTGAAGGTCGCCTCCGTGGCCACCGCCTTCCCGGCGGGCCGCGCCGCGCTCGGCGTGAAGCTGGCCGACGTGCGGGACGCCGTCGCCGCGGGCGCCGACGAGATCGACATGGTCATCGACCGCGGGGCGTTCCTCGCGGGCCACTACCTGAAGGTGTACGACGAGATCGTCGCGGTGAAGGAGGCCTCGGGCGCCGCCCGTCTGAAGGTCATCTTCGAGACCGGCGAGCTGTCGACGTACGACAACATCCGGCGGGCCTCCTGGCTCGGCATGCTGGCCGGCGCGGACTTCATCAAGACCTCCACCGGCAAGGTGGCCGTCAACGCGACGCCGTCGAACACGCTGCTCATGCTGGAGGCGGTCCGCGACTTCCGCGCGCAGACCGGTGTCCAGGTCGGCGTGAAGCCGGCCGGTGGTATCCGCACCACCAAGGACGCCGTCAAGTTCCTGGTCCTGGTGAACGAGACCGCGGGCGAGGACTGGCTGGACAACCACTGGTTCCGCTTCGGCGCGTCCTCGCTCCTGAACGACCTGCTGATGCAGCGTCAGAAGCTGGCCACCGGCCGCTACTCCGGCCCCGACTACGTGACGGTGGACTGATCACCATGGCATCTGCATTCGAGTACGCACCGGCGCCCGAGTCGCGCTCGGTCGTCGACATCGCCCCCTCGTACGGCCTGTTCATCGACGGTGAGTTCACCGAGGCGGCGGACGGCAAGGTCTTCAAGACCGTCAGCCCCAGCACGGAGGAGGTCCTCTCCGAGGTCGCCCGGGCGGGCGCCGAGGACGTCGACCGCGCCGTGAAGGCGGCCCGCAGGGCCTTCGAGAAGTGGTCGGCGCTGCCCGGTTCCGAGCGCGCCAAGTACCTCTTCCGCATCGCCCGCATCATCCAGGAGCGCTCCCGCGAGCTCGCCGTCCTGGAGACGCTGGACAACGGGAAGCCCATCAAGGAGACCCGCGACGCGGACCTCCCCCTGGTCGCCGCGCACTTCTTCTACTACGCGGGCTGGGCCGACAAGCTCGACCACGCAGGCTTCGGCGCGAACCCGCGTCCGCTGGGCGTGGCCGGCCAGGTCATCCCCTGGAACTTCCCGCTGCTGATGCTGGCGTGGAAGATCGCCCCGGCGCTGGCGACCGGCAACACGGTCGTCCTCAAGCCCGCCGAGACCACTCCCCTGTCGGCGCTGTTCTTCGCGGACATCTGCCGCCAGGCGGGCCTGCCCAAGGGCGTCGTCAACATCCTTCCCGGGTACGGCGACGCGGGCGCGGCCCTCGTCGAGCACCCGGACGTGAACAAGGTGGCGTTCACCGGCTCCACCGCCGTCGGCAAGGCGATCGCCCGCCAGGTGGCCGGCACCGACAAGAAGGTCACGCTCGAACTGGGCGGCAAGGGCGCGAACATCGTCTTCGACGACGCCCCCATCGACCAGGCGGTCGAGGGGATCGTCACCGGGATCTTCTTCAACCAGGGCCAGGTCTGCTGCGCGGGCAGCCGGCTCCTCGTCCAGGAGTCGATCCAGGACGAGCTGCTGGACTCGCTGAAGCGCAGGCTCTCCACCCTGCGGCTGGGCGACCCGCTCGACAAGAACACCGACATCGGCGCGATCAACTCCGCCGAGCAGCTGGCCCGTATCACCTCGCTCGTCGAGCAGGGCGCGGCCGAGGGCGCCGAGCGCTGGTCCCCGGCCTGCGAACTGCCCTCCTCCGGATACTGGTTCGCCCCGACGCTGTTCACCAACGTCACCCAGGCGCACACCATCGCCCGCGACGAGATCTTCGGCCCGGTGCTGTCGGTCCTGACCTTCCGCACCCCGGACGAGGCCGTCGCCAAGGCCAACAACTCCCAGTACGGCCTCTCGGCGGGCATCTGGACGGAGAAGGGTTCCCGGATCCTGGCCGTCGCCGGCAAGCTGCGCGCGGGCGTCATCTGGTCCAACACGTTCAACAAGTTCGACCCGACCTCGCCGTTCGGCGGGTACAAGGAGTCGGGCTTCGGCCGCGAGGGCGGTCGCCACGGCCTGGAGGCGTACCTCGATGTCTGACAAGTCCGAAGAGCAGCGTCTGAGTGTCTTCAAGACCTACAAGCTGTACGTGGGCGGGAAGTTCCCGCGTTCCGAGAGCGGCCGGGTGTACGAGGTGACGGACTCGAAGGGCAAGTGGCTGGCGAACGCCCCGCAGTCGAGCCGCAAGGACGCCCGTGACGCGGTGGTCGCCGCGCGCAAGGCGTTCGGCGGCTGGTCCGGCGCGACCGCGTACAACCGCGGACAGATCCTCTACCGCGTCGCCGAGATGCTGGAGGGCCGCCGCGACCAGTTCGCGCGCGAGGTCGCGGACGCGGAGGGCCTGTCGAAGTCGAAGGCGGCCGCCCAGGTCGACGCGGCCGTCGACCGCTGGGTCTGGTACGCGGGCTGGACCGACAAGATCGCCCAGGTCGTGGGCGGGGCCAACCCGGTCGCGGGCCCGTTCTTCAACCTGTCGACCCCTGAGCCGACCGGCGTCGTCACCGTCCTCGCGCCCCAGGAGTCCTCGTTCCTGGGCCTGGTCTCGGTGATCGCCCCGGTGATCGCGACCGGTAACACGGCCGTGGTGATCGCGAGCGAGAGGTCCCCCCTGCCGGCGCTGTCGCTCGGCGAGGTGCTGGCGACCTCCGACCTCCCGGGCGGTGTCGTCAACGTCCTCTCCGGCAGGACGGCGGAGATCGCCGCTCCCCTCGCCGCGCACCAGGACGTCAACGCGATCGACCTCGCGGGCGCGGACGACGTGCTGGCGAAGGAGCTGGAGATCGCCGCGGCCGACAACCTGAAGCGGGTTCTGCGTCCACAGCCTGTGGACTACGCGGTGGCGCCCGGCATCGAGCGCCTCACGGCCTTCCTGGAGACGAAGACCGTCTGGCACCCGACCGGTTCACTGGGCGCGTCGGGCTCGTCGTACTGAGAGGGTTCCCCGCGCCCCCCGAGGGGCGCGGGAAGCTCACGCACCCCCAGCACCCCCAGCGCCTGCCCCACCACCGGCACACTGCCCAGCGACGGCGCCTGCGCCAGCGGCCGCGTCAGGGACTGCGAGCTCAGCGGCTTGAAGTCGGCCAGCTGGGTGCCGATCCCGTTGTCGAGCGGGTCCACGCCGGTGCCCGCGAGCGGGTTGGGCTTGAGGTTCCCGAGCGGACCCGTGACGTATCCGAGCGTGCCGCTGAGCGCCTGCACGCCCGCCTGCGGGTCGAGGTTGCCCGCCGACGCGGGCCGGGAGCGCATCACGTCGACGGCCGGGGCCGTGTCCGCGGCGGCCGTGGCCGCGCCCGCCCCGAGTGCCGCACCCGCGGTCGCCAGGGCGAGCAGCGCGCGCCGCGCGGTCGGGTTCTTGCCTGATGCGTGTCGTGCCATGACGGGTGCCACCTTCTGCAGCGCAAAGTAATCGGTTCGATGCGAAGGGTAGTTGAGGTGTGATGTGCGCTCCAACGGCGACCCGCAGGGTGGCACCGCGCGCGCGGTGCGTCAGACTGGTGTCTCGTGAGTCTCCCTCCCCCGATACCGACCCGTGTCGCGCTGCTCTGTGGCCCCTCCGGCTCGGGCAAGTCCCTCGTCGCCGCCCACTCCGGCCTGCCCGTGCTGCGCTTGGACGACTTCTACAAGGAGGGTGACGACCCGACCCTGCCGCTGGTGGACGGGAGTTCCGACATCGACTGGGACCACCCGCGGTCGTGGGACGCGGACACGGCGGTCGCCGCGATCGAGGAACTGTGCCGTACGGGACGTACGACCGTTCCCGTGTACGACATCGGGCTGAGCGCCCGTACCGGCACGGAGTCGCTGCGCATCGAACGCACGCCGCTGTTCATCGCGGAGGGCGTCTTCGCCGCCGAGATCGTCGAACGCTGCCGTGAACTCGGCCTGCTGGGCGACGCGCTGTGTCTGTCCCGCGGTCCGGTGACGACGTTCCGCCGGCGCTTCGTGCGGGATCTCAAGGAGGGCCGCAAGTCGGTCCCATTCCTGCTCCGCCGCGGCTGGCGTCTGATGCGCGCCGAACGCTCGATCGTGGCGCGCCAGACCGCGCTGGGCGCACACCCCTGTGACAAGGACGAGGCCCTGGGCCGGCTGGCCACGGCAGCCGGCACCTCGAAACGCTGTACGACAGCGGCATAGGGCCACGGCGACACGCCGGGCCCGCACACGAAAAGAGGTCCAGGCGGACCCCCCGTCCGCCTGGACCTTTTCCGCTTCCCCCCGTGGTTCTCCGCGGGCCCCCGTCGGCTCCCCCCGGAACCGTTCCCCGCGCGAACCGCTTCCCCCCGCTGACCCTCAGGCGACGAGCTCCCCGAAGGACTCCTCCTCGTCACGGCCGAAGCTGAGGACCTCGTCCTCGCGCATCCGGCGCAGCGACCGCCAGATGCTCGACTTCACCGTGCCGACACTGATGTCGAGGATCTGCGCGATCTCCGGGTCCGTGCGGCCCTCGTAGTAACGAAGGACCAGCATGGTGCGCTGGAGTTCGGGCAACCGGGCGAGCGCCTGCCACAGCACGGCGCGCAGCTCGGTGCCGCGCATCGCGTCCGTGTCACCGGCGGTCTCCGGCAGTTCCTCGGTCGGGTATTCGTTCAGCTTGCGGCGGCGCCACGCGCTGATGTGCAGATTGGTCATGGTGCGACGGAGGTAGCCCCCGACCGCGGCCTTGTCACTGATCCGTTCCCAGGCCCGGTACGTCGAGAACAGTGCGCTCTGCAGCAGGTCCTCGGCCTCGAACCGATCCCCCGTCAGGTGGTAGGCGGTTGCGTACAGGGAGGCGCGGCGCTCCTGGACGTAGGCGGTGAACTCCGCCTCCGACAGCGAGCGACGCTCCCCCGTGGCCTCCCCGTACGCGGCTCCCCCGTGAGCTCCGCCGGCCGTTGCCGTGGCGGTGGCCGCCGCGGCGTTCTCCCCCGTGAACCCGTCAACCACCGTCATGTACGCGGTGTGCTGACGCCCGGTGCCGCGAGCGCACCCCCGCGGGCTCACGGCACCGGACTTCTCCGTGCTCCGGGTGACGTCGTGGAGCCGCGTGACAACTGCGCTCGTACTGGTGCTGTGCAGCGTGTCCATCTCGCGCCCCCCGTCGTGGAATCCCGGTTTCTTCCGTACGCGCCCGGTGCCTGTCGTGCTTCGGCCCCGTGCTCGCTCCGTGCTTCCTTGCTTGTGTCGAAAAGCTTGCCCGGGCCACTTCATGGCCGTGTCCGCCGACTGTCACAGACCTGTCACAGGGCCCCTCCCCCGGCGCGTCACAGCGCGATCACGGAGAAGTACGGCGGGGCTTCCCGGACGCCCTCCGATGCGCCCCTTCTGTGCGAGAGATGGGTGGGAGCGCTCCAACTGTCGAAAGACCCCCTCACCATGGGCCAGAATGACGTCCGTGCCTTCCCTGTTGCTGATCGAGGACGACGACGCCATCCGTACGGCCCTGGAGCTCTCTTTGACGCGCCAGGGACACCGTGTGGCCACCGCTGCCACCGGCGAGGACGGTCTGAAACTGCTGCGCGAGCAGCGGCCGGACCTGATCGTGCTGGATGTGATGCTGCCCGGCATCGACGGGTTCGAGGTGTGCCGGCGTATCCGGCGCACGGACCAGTTGCCCATCATTCTGCTGACCGCGCGCAGCGACGACATCGACGTGGTGGTCGGGCTGGAGTCCGGCGCCGACGACTATGTCGTCAAGCCGGTGCAGGGGCGGGTGCTCGACGCCCGTATCAGGGCCGTGCTGCGGCGCGGTGAGCGCGAGGCCACCGACTCGGCGACGTTCGGCTCCCTCGTCATCGACCGGGCGGCGATGACGGTCACCAAGAACGGCGAGGACCTGCAACTGACGCCCACCGAGCTGCGGCTGCTCCTGGAGCTGAGCCGCCGTCCCGGACAGGCGCTGTCCCGCCAGCAGTTGCTGCGGCTGGTCTGGGAGCACGACTACCTGGGCGACTCGCGTCTGGTGGACGCGTGCGTGCAGCGACTGCGCGCGAAGGTCGAGGACGTCCCGTCCTCCCCCACGCTCATCCGTACGGTCCGTGGGGTCGGCTACCGGCTGGACAGTCCTCAGTGACCCCACCGCAGGACAAGCTCCGCGGCTGGGCCGCGGCGCGCAGGGCGATACTGGCGGGTCTGCGCTTCACCAGTCTGCGGCTGCGGCTGGTCGTGGTCTTCGGACTCGTCGCGCTCACCGCCGCCGTGTCGGCGTCCGGCATCGCGTACTGGCTCAACCGCGAGGCCGTGCTGACGCGCACTCAGGACGCGGTGCTGCGGGACTTCCAGCAGGAGATGCGCAACCACGCGAGCCTGCTGCCGGTCCGTCCGGCGCAGGACGAACTGCAGCGCGCCGCCGGGCAGATGGCGAACAGCAGCCAGCGCTTCAGCGTGCTGCTGGTGGCCCGGGACAGCAGCGGCGGGACCGTGGTGGGCAATTCGGAGCTGGACACCTTCACGCTGGAGGACGTGCCCGCGTCCCTCCAGAAGGCGGTGAACAAGGAACAGTCGCTCTCCTCGAACAACAAGTCGGCCTATCACCTGTACTGGCAGCGCGTCACCGACCACGACAAGCCGTATCTGGTGGGCGGCGCGAGGGTGATCGGCGGAACCACGACCGGTTACATGCTCAAGTCGCTGGAGCCGGAGGCCAAGGACCTCAACTCGCTGGCCTGGTCGCTCGGTATCGCCACCGGCCTCGCGCTGATCGGCTCGGCGCTGCTCGCGCAGGCCGCCGCGACGACGGTCCTGAAGCCGGTGCACCGCCTCGGTATCGCCGCCCGCCGCCTCGGCGAGGGCAAGCTCGACACCCGGCTGCGCGTGTCGGGGACGGACGAACTCGCCGACCTGTCACGGACGTTCAACCACACGGCGGAGGCGCTGGAGAAGCGCGTCGAGGACATGAGCGCCCGTGACGAGGCGTCCCGCCGTTTCGTGGCGGACATGTCCCACGAACTCCGTACGCCCCTGACCGCGATCACCGCGGTGACGGAGATCCTGGAGGAGGAGCTGGACGCGGAGACCGGCAGTGTCGATCCGATGATCGAGCCCGCCGTGCGTCTGGTCGTCAGTGAGACACGCCGTCTGAACGACCTGGTCGAGAACCTCATGGAAGTCACCCGCTTCGACGCGGGCACCGCCCGGCTCGTCCTCGACGACGTGGACATCGCCGACCAGATCACCGCCTGCATCGACGCCCGCGCCTGGCTGGACGCGGTGGACCTGGACGCGGAGCGCGGCATCATGGCGCGTCTCGACCCGCGCCGTCTGGACGTGATCCTGGCCAACCTGATCGGCAACGCGCTCAAGCACGGCGGCAGTCCGGTGCGTGTCTCGGTCCGCGAGGAGGCCGACGACCTCCTGATCGAGGTCCAGGACCACGGTCCGGGCATCCCCGAGGACGTCCTGCCGCACGTCTTCGACCGCTTCTACAAGGCGAGCGCGTCGCGCCCGCGCTCCGAGGGCAGCGGCCTGGGGCTGTCGATCGCCCTGGAGAACGCGCACATCCACGGCGGCGAGATCACCGCCGCGAACGCGCCCGAGGGGGGAGCGGTCTTCACGCTCCGGCTCCCGCAGGACGCCTCGGAACTGCTCGCCGACGACGAGCGCGAGCGGAACCGGAACGGGAACGCCACGAAGGGCAGCGCCGGATGACGACCGTACGACGTCGAGGCGCGCTCCGGTGGCCGGCCGTCCCGCTCCTCGCGCTGCTGCTCGCGGGCTGCGGCATCCGTTCCACCCAGGTCCCCACCGACTTCGGCCCGGCGCCCTCCCGGGTCCCGTGCACCCTGTCCGGCCCGGACGTCTCCACCCAGGCCTCCCGCGGCATCCCGGTGCAGGTGTTCCTGCTCTGCTCGGGGCAACTGGTGACGGTCGACCGTTCCGTGCGGGTGCCCGACGGCGCGACGGAGAGCGCGCGGCGCGTCCTGGTGGCGCAGGGGCTCCTCGACGAGCTCGCCGGGTCGCCCTCCACCCCGGAGCAGCAGGCGGGGTACACGACGGACGTGCGCGGCGGTATGACCGTGAGCGGACCCCGCCCCCGGGGCACCGGGGAGCCGGAGGACACGCTCCGGCTGAGCACCCCGCCCCGGGAGCTGACCCCGGCGGCCCTGGCCCAGCTCGTCTGCACCTTCTCCGACTCCGCCGCGGCGCAGGACGACGGTTCGGTGGTCCTCGGCGGCCCCGACGCGACTGCGCCGCGCCGTTACCAGTGCACCTCGGACGTCCGCTCCGACCCCGGCACGAAGGCCCCGCCCTCCACGGCGGTCGACGGCGCCTGACCGTCGGGCCAGGGGTGTGTCCCCGGCCGCCGCGGAGAGCCGGGAGACCGGCCCGGGGACCCGTGGGTGTGGCGCACGCCTCACCTCTGTGCGCCAAGCCCGCCGCCGAGCCGGAACCGATCCGGCCGGCCGCCGCGTCTTGGGAGGCGTGCAACGTCAAGGCGAAGACGGCGGCAGCGCCGTGATCCGCGTCCGTGCGGCAGGAGCTCTCCTCCTCGTCGCGCATCTCGCGCTCGTCGCCTGGATCACGCTGCGGCCGCTGGACGTCCCCTGGGTGAGCCCCGCGAACCTGCGCCCGTTCGCCGGTATCAGGGCGGACCTGGCCCTGGGCGCCGCGCAGGCCGCCCGCCGCATCGGCGAGGGACTGGGGCTGCTCGCCCCGCTCGGTGTTCTGCTCCCGTTGGCGGGTGGCAGACCGGCCTCCTCCCCCCTCGGGTCCCTGGTCCGCACGGTCGCCGCCGGCGCCCTGCTCTCGCTGGGCATCGAACTGCTGCAGACCGGTGTTCCCGGGCAGGTCGTGGACGTCGACTCGCTGCTGCTCAACACCGTCGGCGTGGCACTGGCCCATGTCGCGGTCGTGCCCGCCGCCAGGGTGGGTCTCCGCCGCCGGGCCGAGACCAGGCGCCGTGCGGCCCTTCCCCGGGAGGACACGGCTCAGGGTCGGACCCCGACGATTCCCAGGGTCGGCATCGCACCGTAGAGCGACGCTTCGTCCGCTTCGTCACCGTAGCGTTGAAGACATCGAGGCCGGGCATCCGGCACACGGTCAGGCACGGTTCACGAAGGAGTCCTCATGAGCGCCCTTGCCCGCCCCACCAACGGCCGCATGATCGGCGGAGTGTGCGCAGCGCTGGCACGGCGCTTCGGCACCTCCGCGACGACGATGCGGGTGATCTTCGTACTCTCCTGTCTGCTGCCCGGCCCGCAGTTCCTGCTCTACATAGCGCTGTGGATCCTGTTCCCGTCCGAGGACGAGGTCCGCACCGCCTGGTAGTCACGCGTCGTCGCGTGTACGGGCCGGAGCCCGGACGGCGTGGGTCAGCCGAGCGGCAGTCCGTTCACCGGCAGTCCGTGCGTCGGCAGGCCCTGCAGCGGCAGACCGCCGAGCAGCCCGGCCACCGGCGCGGTGGGGCCGTTCGCGAGCACCTTCGCGGCGGCGGGCTGGGCGGCCGTCACACCCGCACCGAGCGCGCTCTGACCCTGGGCAAGCGCCTGACCCGCGCCCGGCAGCGCATTGGCCACACTCTGCGCGGGCAGCGCCTGGGTGACGGTGTCCAGCGCCGAGGAGGCGTCGGGCACGGCCGGTGCCGCGTTCGCGGCGCCGGCGCCGGCGGCGGCGAAAGCGGCACCGAGAGCGGCGACACCGAGGGTCTTGGCAGCAGACTGCTTCATATGGAATGCGTCCTTGGATCCGTGTGACGGGGATGTGAGCGGTCCAAAACCGTAAACACGCAAAGCGGCACTCCGCAAACATCGAAAACCGGTCGAGTCATGGAGAACGCGTGAAGACCCGACCGTCCCCCGCCACACCGATCAGGCCTGATTCTCCAAGGAACCCCTGGTGGAAGCAGTCTGCTGGAACAGCCATTCGGCCTTCAGCTCGGCATACCCCGGCTTGATCACGTCATTGATCATCGCAAGGCGTTCATCGAAAGGAATGAATGCTGACTTCATAGCATTGACCGAGAACCACTGGAGATCGTCGAGTGAATAACCGAACGCGTCGACAAGGTGCTCGAATTCGCGGCTCATGCTCGTCCCGGACATGAGCCGGTTGTCCGTGTTCACCGTGGCCCGGAAGTGCAACCGCCGCAACAACCCGATCGGGTGCTCCGCGTAGGAGTCGGCGGCCCCGGTCTGGAGGTTGGAGCTGGGGCACAGCTCCAACGGGACGCGCTTGTCACGGACGTACGACGCGAGGCGCCCGAGCGTCACCGTGCCGTCCTCCGCGACCTCGATGTCGTCGATGATCCGGACGCCGTGGCCGAGCCGGTCCGCGCCGCACCACTGGAGCGCCTGCCAGATGGACGGCAGCCCGAAGGCCTCGCCCGCGTGGATGGTGAAGTGGTTGTTCTCGCGCTTGAGGTACTCGAACGCGTCGAGGTGCCGGGTGGGCGGGAAGCCGGCCTCGGCCCCCGCGATGTCGAAGCCGACGACACCCGAGTCCCGGTAGCGGTTGGCCAGTTCGGCGATCTCCAGGGACCGGGCCGCGTGCCGCATCGCGGTGAGCAGCGCGCCCACCCGGATGCGGTGACCGTTCTCCCGCGCCAGGCGCTCGCCCTCCCGGAAGCCCTCGTTGACCGCCTCCACGACCTCTTCGAGGGTGAGCCCGCGCTCCAGATGCTGCTCGGGGGCGTAACGCACCTCGGCGTAGACGACCCCGTCCGCGGCGAGGTCCTCGGCGCACTCGGCCGCGACCCGCACCAGCGCCTCACGGGTCTGCATGACGGCGCAGGTGTGCGCGAAGGTCTCCAGGTACCGCTCGAGGGAGCCGGAGTCGGCGGCCTCCCTGAACCAGACGCCGAGTTTGCCGGGGTCGGTCTCGGGGAGCCCGGAATAGCCGCTCTCCCGGGCGAGTTCGACGATCGTCCCGGGGCGCAGGCCCCCGTCGAGGTGATCGTGCAGCAGGACCTTGGGCGCCCGGCGGATCTGTTCCGAGCTCGGGGTGTTCCGGATCTGGCTCGTCATTCGCGCACTGTAGCCCCTACGCGCGTAGATGTTCCGTCGTCCCGATCCGTCGATATGTAACGGTGACCCGGCGGACGGGTGGCGTACACCGTCACTTCTGACACTGTTCTGTCATGGCACAGCAAGCGACGCCGGTACGCAGCGCCCGGCTGGGGAGGGCACTGGGCCCGGAGCCGACCGCGGTCAGCGGAGTGGTCCTGCTGCTCCCGGGCGGCGACGAGACCTCCGGCCGCCGGCCTTCCCCGATGTGGGCGACCGCCTCCGTACGCGCGTTGGGCCGCCGCCTCACGCGCGCGGGACAGACGGAGGGGCTGGCCGCCCATGTCGTGCACTACCGCTTCCGCGGCTGGAACGGCAGCGAGGCACATCTCGCGGGCGACGCGTCCTGGGCGGCCGACGAGGTCGTACGCCGTTACGGCGACGTTCCCGTCTGCCTCGCCGGGGTCGACATGGGAGGCCGGGCGGCGCTGCGCGCGGCCGGTCACACCGCCGTCAACTCCGTGCTGGCGCTGGCACCCTGGCTGCCCGAGGAGGACGTGGCGGCGCCACCCGAACCGGTGAAGCAGCTCACCGGGCGGCGCGTGCTGATCGTGCACGGCACCAACGACGAGCGCACCGACCCGGAGCTGTCCTTCCGGCTCGCCGCCCGCGCCAAGAAGTCCAACCGGGACGTCTGCCGCTTCGAGGTCCACTCCGACGGGCACGGGTTGCACCAGCACCGGTCCGAAGTCCACGCGCTGGCCGAGGACTTCGTGATGGGGGCGCTGTTCGGGCGCGGGCTGTCGCGCCCGCTGGAGGACGCGCTCGCGGCGCCACCGCCGCTGGGCCTGCGGATGCCGCTCGCCTCGGGCTTCGGGAAGGCGCTGCGTCACTGACGGCCGTCCCGCGCCCTGGAGGGCTGCTCCCGGTGCTCCCCGTACCCCTGGTCCGGGAGCAGGCGGCCCCGTCGTGACAGCAGGAACTTCTTGAAGGCCGCCACGGGCGGGGTGTCGGGGTGGCCGTCCAGCCACGCCACCCCGATCTCGCGGACCGCGCGCGGAGCGGTGACCGTCAGTTCGACGACTCCGGGGCGGGGCACGGCCGGTGGCGGCAGCAGGGCGACGCCGAGACCGGCGGCGACGAGACCACGGAGCGTCTCGGTCTCCTCGCCCTCGAAGGCGATCCGCGGCTTGAATCCCGCCTCCTGGCAGAGGTCGTCGGCGATGCGCCGCATGCCGTAGCCGGGTTCGAGGGTCACGAAGGTCTCGTCGGCGGCCTCGGCCAGCCGGACCCGCCGGCGGCCGGCGAGCCGGTGGTCGGCGGGGACGACGAGCCGCAGCTTCTGCTCGTCGAGGAGGCGGCCGACCAGGTCGGGCGCGTCGGGCACGGGTGAGGTGAGGCACAGGTCCAGCTCGCCCGAGCGCAGTCGCTCCAGCATCGCCTCGCCGTAGTTCTGGACGAGGCTGAAGCGGACCCGGGGGTGGTCGGCGCGGAAGGCCCGGATGAGCCCGGGGACGGTCTCCGAACCCATCGTGTGCAGGAAGCCGAAGGCGACCTTGCCGGTGGCCGGGTCGGCGTCCGCGCGCACCTCGTCGGCGGCGCGCCCGATCTCGGCGAGGGCCCGTTCGACGGACGAGAGGAACGTGCGGCCGGCGGGGGTGAGGGCGACCGTACGGCCACGGCGCGCGAACAGGTCGACGCCCAGGTCCTGTTCGAGCCGGACCATGGCCCGCGACAGGGTCGACTGCGGGACCCCCATCTCCTGCGCGGCCCTCGTCACGTGCTCGGTGCGGGCGACCCCGGCGAAGTGCGCGAGCCGCGGGACGAGGACAGCGACGATGTCTTCTGTGTCACTGGACGGTGACAGGTGACCCTGTGACCTCTGCTGATGCGCCATGGGAACGATTATGGCGATTCCATGCATTGGACGGATGAATGTCGGGACCTTACGTTCGAAGCATGCCTTCCGCCAGTACCGGGGCGTCCACCACCGTGGACGCCGCCGCAGCCGCCGTCCCCGCGTCCGCCGACTCCCGTCTGGCCCCGGGCGGGCCCGGCTACCGCCGGATGAGCTTCGCCCTCTTCCTCGCCGGTGTCGCGACCTTCGCGCTCCTCTACTCCACGCAGGCCCTCCTCCCGCTCATCTCCACGGACCTCGGCGTGACCGCGAGCCAGGCGAGCTGGACGGTGTCGGCCGCGACGGGCGGCCTCGCGCTCTTCGTCCTCCCGATGAGCGCGCTCTCGGAGCGCTACGGACGGCGTACGTTGATGACGGCGTCGCTGGTGGTCGCGGTGGCGGTCGGGCTGCTCGTGCCCTTCGCGCCGTCGATCGGCGCGCTGGTCGCGCTGCGCGCGGTGCAGGGCGCGGCGCTGGCGGGGCTGCCCGCGTCGGCGACGGCGTACCTGGCGGAGGAGGTCCGTCCCAAGGCCCTGATCACGGCGATCGGCCTCTTCGTGGCGGGCAACAGTGTCGGCGGGATGAGCGGACGGGTCATCACCGGCTGGGTCGCGCAGGAATGGGGCTGGCGGATCGCCGTCGCGACGATCGGCGTGATCGCGGTGGCGTGCGCGGTGGCCTTCCGGCTGCTGCTGCCCGCACCCCGGCACTTCACACCGGGCTCGCCGCGGCCGCGGGCGCTGCTCCGCACGGTCCGCGACCACCTCGCCAACCCGCTGCTGTGCCGGCTGTACGCGATCGGCGCGCTGTTCATGATGGTCTTCGGCGGGGTCTACACGGTGATCGGCTACCGCCTGACCGACGCCCCGTTCTCGCTCCCCCAGGGCGTCATCGGCTCCATCTTCCTGGTCTACCTGGTCGGTACGGTGTCGGCGTCGACGGCGGGCCGACTGGTCGACCGCCTGGGCCGGCGCGGCTCCCTCTACCTGGCGGGCGGTACGACCACCGCCGGGCTCCTCCTCTCGCTGGCCGACTCCCTCCCGCTGGTCCTGCTCGGCCTGGTCCTGATCACCGCGGGCTTCTTCGCGGGCCACGCGGTGGCCTCCTCGTCCGTGAGCCACACCGCCAAGGAAGGCCGCGCCCAGGCGTCCGCCCTCTACCAGTCCGCCTACTACATCGGCTCCAGCGCCGGCAGCACCCTCGGCGCCGTCGCCTTCCACGCGGGGGGCTGGGCCGGCACGGTGGCGCTCGGGCTGCTCGCGGTGCTCGGCGTCGTGTCGATCACCCTCTTCGGCTCGCACGCGGCGCGGGTCCAGGCGGCCCACAAGCCGGTCCTGGCCCACTGAGCCGGCTCGCCGGAGGACGTCCGGCGCGGCATCGTCGAACGCGTGGGCGAAGGGCGTGGACGTCCGTTCAGGTCCCGGGGCAACCGGTCCGGCCTGCTCCTTTTCCCACTTCGTGGGCCATTGTCAGTGGGCTGCGGTAGCTTCCGAGGTGCCGGCGCAGCGAAGCGGCGGCGCGACGGGAACAGCCACAGGGGTGGGTTGGCCATGAGCGAGGGCACGGCGACGACGACAGACCTGGACGTCCGGCTGGAGAAGCACCGGGTCGAGCTGACCGGATACTGCTACCGGATGCTCGGCTCCTCCTTCGAGGCGGAGGACGCGGTGCAGGACACGATGGTCCGCGCCTGGCGGAGCTACGACAAGTTCGAGGGCCGCTCGTCGATACGCTCCTGGCTGTACCGGATCGCCACGAACGTGTGCCTGGACATGCTGAACGCCGGCAACAGAAGGGCCCGGCCCATGGATCTCACCGGCCCCTCCCCGCTCGCCCAGGCGGCACTCACCCCGCGCCCGGACAACACCTGGCTGGAGCCGGTGCCCGACGCGCGTGTGCTGCCCACCATCAGCGACCCGGCCGAGGCGGCGGTGGCCAAGGAGTCGGTGCGGCTCGCGTTCATGGCCGCCCTCCAGCAGTTGCCGCCCAAGCAGCGGGCCGTGCTCATCCTGCGCGAGGTCCTCGCGTGGAAGGCGAGCGAGGTCGCCGAGCTGCTGGGCACCACGGTCGCCTCGGTCAACAGCGCGCTGCAGCGGGCCCGCGCCACCCTCGCGGAGCGGGAGGGCACCGCGGGCGCCGTCTGCGACCCGCTCGACGAGGAGCAGCAGAAGCTCCTGGAGCGCTATGTCGCCGCGTTCGAGGGCTATGACATGACGGCCCTGACCGCGCTGCTCCACGAGGACGCGATCATGACGATGCCGCCGTTCGACCTGTGGCTGCGCGGCCCCGGCGACATCACGGGCTTCATGACGACGCTCGGCGCCTCCTGCGCGGGTTCGCGCCTGCTCCCGGTCTCGGTGAACGGCCTGCCGGGCTTCGCGCACTACAAACCGGACCCGGAGAAGGGCGGCTTCGGGGCCTGGGCGATCCAGGCCCTGGAGATCTCAGACGGCCGGATCACCGGGTTCCACTGCTTCCTCGACACCGAGCGCTGGTTCCCGCTCTTCGGACTGCCCCTCCAGCTCGAAGCGGAGGCCCACTAGATCGAGGAGGGCGCGCAGCGGCGGGGCCGGATCGCGCAGACGTATGCGTCCGCCGGCCCGGCGGGCGGCGAGTTCCATCCTGGCCAGGGCGTCGACGGTGGCGAGTCCGGGCGGCCCGAGCCCGGCGACGTCACAGACGACCACTCCGCCGCCCGTCGCCGCCAGCCGCGCGCGCACGTCGTCACAGAGCCGCGGCACCTCGTCGCGGGTGACGGGCGCGGGCAGCACGAGTACGGCGGGTGTCATGGCGTCCACGGTCGGTAGACCGGCCGGAGGGCCCGAACTCATCGGGGCCTCACGGCCGCCCACGCCCGGCCGCGTGCCATAAGGATCACATTGACCCGCGCCCGCCCTTCCCCGGAGGGTTGGGTGTATGCCCCACGAACCCGCGCCCGACCGTCCGCCAGGCCACCTCCCGTCCCACAAGGGGGAGCCGTGCAGGGGGTGTTGACCGGGTTCGCGGTGATCGCCGTCGTCATCGGCGTCGGCTGGCTGATCGGCCGCCGGGGCTACCTCGGGGAGAACGGCCGGGAGGTGCTGACCAAACTCGCCTTCCATGTGGCCTCACCCGCGCTGCTGTTCACCACGCTCGCCCGCGCCGACCTTTCGGTGATCTTCTCCAGCCGGCTGCTGGTCACCGCCATGAGCACCGCCGCGGCGGCCGGCGCCTTCGTCGTGGTGGGCGCCGTACGCGGCTGGGGTGTGGGCCGGACGACGATCGGCGCGCTGTGCTCCAGCTATGTCAACTCGGGCAACCTCGGCATCCCGATCGCGGTGTACGTGCTCGGTGACGCGTCGCTGGTCGCGCCGGTCCTGCTGTTCCAGCAGATCGTGGTCACGCCGGTCGCGCTGACCGTCCTGGACCTGTCGGGGCCGGGCGAGAAGGGTTCGGTGTGGCTGCGGCTCGTCACCCCCCTGCGCAATCCCATCGCCGTCGGCTCGCTCGCCGGGGTCGCCGTGTCGGCGAGCGGTCTGGGGGTGCCGGGGCCGGTCATGGACCCGCTCACCCTGATCGGGAACATGTCGGTGCCCGCGGTGCTGCTGGCGTTCGGCATCTCGCTGTGCGGCAGCACGCTGCCCGGCCGTGGCGCGGACCGGCACCCGGTGCTGCTGTCCGTCGCGCTGAAGGCGGTCGGCCAGCCCGCGGTGGCCTGGGCGCTCGCGGCCGGCGTGTTCGGGCTGCACGGCGCGCCCCTGCTCGACGTCGTGGTCACCTCGGCACTGCCCGCCGCCCAGAACCTCTTCACCTACGCCTCGCGCTACCGCGTCGGCGAGACACTCGCCCGCGAGTCGATCCTGCTGTCGACGATCCTGTCCGTCCCGGCCCTCGTGGTGATCGCGACCACGCTCGGCTGACGCACACGCCGACGATGCCCGGCACCCCCCATTCCCCGCACCCGGCGACGCACGCGAGGGGCCGTGCCGGTACGTCGCAGCCCGTCGCTTACGCCCGGATCGAACAACGGCCCCCCACCCGGCCCACGCCTGATCCAGCGGCGACGGGCTCGACGTACCGGCACGACCCCGCCCCACCACCCCGGCCGCCGCCCGCACCCGCACTCGCACCCGCACCCGGCGACGCACGCGAGGGGCCGTGCCGGTACGTCGCAGCCCGTCGCTTACGCCCGGATCGAACAACGGCCCCCACCCGGCCAACGCCTGATCCAGCGGCGACGGGCTCGACGTACCGGCACGGCCCCGCCCCACCACCACCCGCACCGTCCCCCTCGCCCGCACCGGCCAGAGGTGCGCGCACCGAACGGGGCCGGATCGCAGACGAAGAGGGGCCGGCGCACCCGGCGCCGGCCCCTCCTGAGACGTGTTGCGACGAAACGTCAGGCGATCCGGTCCAGCACGATCGGGTTCGCCTTGAACTCCGTGCCCGGGGCCCCGATGTCGTACGAACCCTCGACCGACTCCAGCGCGTACGCGAAGCGCTCGGGGGTGTCGGTGTGGAGGGTCAGCAGGGGCTGGCCCGCGGTGACGGTGTCACCGGGCTTGGCGTGCAGCTCGACGCCGGCGGCCGCCTGCACCGGGTCCTCCTTGCGAGCACGCCCGGCACCCAGCCGCCAGGCGGCGATGCCGATGTCGTACGCGTCGAGGCGGGTCAGCACGCCCGAGGACGCCGCCGTCACCACGTGCTGCTCGCGCGAGGTGGGGAGTTCGGCGTCCGGGTCACCGCCCTGCGCGGCGATCATGCGGCGCCAGACGTCCATCGCGGATCCGTCGGCGAGGGCCTTCGCCGGGTCCGCGTCCTTCACGCCCGCCGCGTCCAGCATCTCGCGCGCCAGGGCGATGGTGAGTTCGACGACGTCCGAGGGGCCGCCGCCGGCCAGTACCTCGACGGACTCCCGTACCTCGAGCGCGTTGCCGGCCGTCAGGCCCAGCGGGGTCGACATGTCGGTCAGCAGCGCGACCGTGCGCACCCCGTGGTCGGTGCCCAGGCCGACCATCGTGGAGGCCAGTTCCCGGGCGTCCTCGATGGTCTTCATGAAGGCGCCGGTGCCCACCTTCACGTCGAGCACCAGCGAGCCCGTACCCTCGGCGATCTTCTTCGACATGATCGAGGACGCGATCAGCGGGATCGCCTCCACCGTGCCCGTGACGTCACGGAGGGCATAGAGCTTCTTGTCCGCGGGGGCCAGACCGTCGCCCGCCGCGCAGATGACCGCGCCCGTGGTGTCGAGGACGTGCAGCATCTCCTCGTTGGAGAGCAGGGCCCGCCAGCCGGGGATCGACTCCAGCTTGTCGAGCGTGCCGCCGGTGTGGCCGAGGCCGCGCCCGGACAGCTGCGGCACCGCGGCACCGCAGGCCGCGACCAGCGGAGCCAGCGGGAGCGTGATCTTGTCACCGACGCCGCCCGTGGAGTGCTTGTCGGCGGTCGGACGGGACAGCGAGGAGAACTCCATGCGCTCGCCCGACGCGATCATCGCGGCGGTCCAGCGGGCGATCTCGCGGCGGTTCATGCCGTTGAGCAGGATCGCCATGTTGAGGGCGGCCATCTGGTAGTCGGCGACCTCGCCGCGGGTGTACGCGTCGATGACCCAGTCGATCTGCGGGTCGCTGAGCTCACCGCGGTCCCGCTTGGTGCGGATGACGGAGACGGCGTCCATGGCCATGACTTTCCTTCCGAAGACTTCCGAACATCCGCGGCCCCTCCCGACCCGGTCGTCCGGTCGTCGGGAGGGGCCGCGGAGGCGTTACTTGGTGAGATTCTCCGGCCCGAAGGCCTGCGGCAGCATCTCGGAGAGCGGCAGGATCCCGGCCGGCGTCTCCACGAGCAGGTCGGGGCCGCCGAACTCGTACAGCAGCTGGCGGCAGCGGCCGCACGGCACGAGGATCTCGCCCCGCCCGTCGACGCAGGTGAAGTGCGTCAGCCGGCCGCCCCCGCTGTTCTGCAGCTGGGAGACGAGACCGCACTCGGCGCACAGCCCGAGCCCGTACGAGGCGTTCTCGACGTTGCAGCCGGTGACGGTCCGGCCGTCGTCGACGAGCGCCGCGACACCCACCGGGAACCCCGAATAGGGGGCGTAGGCACGGGACATGGCGTCCCGCGCGAGCTCCCGCAGGGCCTCCCAGTCGGCGTCCGCGGATCCGGCTTCCTGAGATCCGGGCGCCGCGGATCCGGCCTCCGGGGAGGTCACTTGCCCTGTCCTCTCCGGTACGGCAGGCCGTCCGCCTTCGGCATCCGCAGATGCTGGGCGGACAGCGAGAGCACGAGCAGGGTCACGACGTACGGAGTGGCGCTCACGAACTGCTGCGGGACCTCGTCGGTGGCGAGGTACCAGACGAACATCAGCGCCGAGACCACGGCGGTGACGACCGCGGGCACGACCCGCTTCTTCCAGGCCAGGTAGGCCACGGCGAACACCAGCAGGATCGCGAGGAGCAGGATCAGCGCGTGCACGTTGGTGCCGCCGCCGCGCAGGTTGAGGCTGTCGGTGTAGCCGAACAGGCCCGCGCCGAGGGCGAGGCCGCCCGGCATCCAGTTACCGAAGATCATCGCGGCGAGACCGATGTAGCCGCGCCCGGCCGTCTGACCGTCGAGGTAGACGTTGGACGCCACGATGGACAGGAAGGCGCCGCCGAGGCCGGCGAAGCCACCCGAGATGATCACGGCGATGTACTTGTACTTGTAGACGTTGACGCCGAGGGACTCGGCGGCCACCGGGTTCTCACCGCAGGAACGCAGGCGCAGGCCGAAGGCCGTGCGCCACAGCACCCACCAGGTCGCCGGGACGAGGGCCACCGCGACGAGGGTGAGCGGCGACAGGTCGGTGACCAGTCCGCCGAGCAGGCCCGCGATGTCCGAGACCAGGAACCAGTGCTTCCCGTTGATGGTGGACAGCCAGCTCGAGAGCCCTGGGATGTCGAAGGTGCCGAGCGAGTCGATCGGCGGGGACTGCTTGGAGGAGCCCTGCGGCGCGTCCTCGAAGGTGAACTTGGAGAGGTAGCGGGTGGTGCCGAGCGCCAGGATGTTGATGGCCACACCGGAGACGATGTGGTTGACGTTGAAGGTCACGGTGGCGATGGCGTGCAGGATGCCGCCGAGGCAGCCGCCGATGATGCCGAAGGCGACACCGGTCCACGGGCCCCACTGGTAGCCCGCCCAGGCGCCGAACCAGGTGCCGAGGATCATCATGCCCTCGAGGCCGATGTTGACGACGCCCGCGCGCTCGGCCCACAGACCGCCGAGACCCGCGAGGCCGATCGGCACCGCGAGGCGCAGCGCCGTGGACATCTGTCCGGTGGAGGTGATGCCCTCGGCGCCGGTGATCAGGCGGACGATCGAGGTCAGGATCAGTACACCCGCGATGACGAGCAGGAGTACCGGTAGGGACATTCGGCGGCTGCCCTTGCCGGGCTGCTGCGCCTGCGGCTTGGCGACGGTCGCGGTGCTCATCGGGCAGCCACCTCCTTCGGGGAGTTGTTGTTGGCGGCGGCCGCGGCGGCCAGTTCCTCGCCGACCCGCTTCTGCTGGCGACGCAGGCCCCAGACACGTACGGCCTCGTACGAGATGACGACCGCGAAGACGATCAGGCCCTGCATGATCGTGGCGATCTCCTTCTCGTACGCCACCGGGGTCGCGTAGTCGAGAGCCGGGGACGCCTTGTCGAGGAAGGCCCACAGGAGTGCGGCGAGGGCGATGCCGCCCGGGTTGTTGCGGCCGAGCAGCGCGATGCCGATGGCGGTGAAGCCGAGGCCGGCGGGGAAGCTCAGGCTGTAGGTGTGGGCGTCGCCGAGGAGAAGCGGCAGCCCGGAGAGACCGGCGATCGCGCCGGAGATCAGCATCGCGGTGAGCACCATCCGCTTGGCGTCGACACCGGAGGCGGCGGCGGCCTCCTCGGAGGCGCCGGTGGCGCGCAGGTCGAAGCCGAAGCGGGTGCGGTTGAGGACGAGCCAGTACAGGACGCCCAGGAGGACCGCGAGGAAGACCATGCCGTAGATCTCGCCGACGTCCGAGCCCAGGTTGATGCCGGGGAACCAGCCGGACTTCTTCATGATGCCGGTCGTGTTGTTGTTGCCGACCTGCACACCCCAGATGTTCTCCGCGGTGAGGTAGCCGATGAGGCTGGTGGCGATCGCGTTGAGCATGATCGTCGCGACGACCTCGCTCACTCCGCGGGTGACCTTCAGGAGGCCCGCGATGCCGGCCCAGAAGGCGCCCGTGCACATGGCGACGATCATCAGCACGGGGATCTGCAGGAAGGACGGCAGCGCGAGGTGCGCGCCGACCACCGCGGTCATCATCGCGCCGAGGCGGTACTGACCGTCCACACCGATGTTGAACAGGTTCATGCGGAAGCCGATGGCCACACCGAGTGCCGCGATGTAGTACAGCGACGC
Source organism: Streptomyces sp. RPA4-2 (assembly GCF_012273515.2). NCBI lineage: Bacteria > Bacillati > Actinomycetota > Actinomycetes > Kitasatosporales > Streptomycetaceae > Streptomyces > Streptomyces sp. RPA4-2. Next base: position 5,642,333 of record NZ_CP050975.2, on the reverse strand, counting down.
CTGGTTGACGATCAGTACCTGGGTGTCGGAGTACGTCGCCTGCTGAAGCATCAGGGAGTACGGCTCGAACGCGCTCTTGCCCGAGGCGAGCAGCACGACCGAGGTCAGTGCGATCGCCGTGACGAGCGCGATGACCGGGCCGGCCACCGCGAGGAGCACGCGCTCCTTGTCGAACTTCTTCATCGGGCCTCGTCCTCCGGGGCGGCGCTTTCCGCTACGTGCTCCAGGTGTCCGGAGGCGGCGCCGGTCATGGCCGAGCCGAGTTCCTCCGGGGTGACGGTCGCCGGGTCGGCGTCCGCCACGAGCCTGCCGTTGTAGATCACCCTGAGGGTGTCGGACAGGCCGATCAGCTCGTCCAGGTCGGCCGAGATCAGCAGTACGGCCAGGCCTTCGCGGCGGGCCTCGCGGATCTGGTCCCAGATCGCGGCCTGCGCGCCGACGTCCACACCGCGGGTGGGGTGGGCGGCGATCAGGAAGCGCGGCTTGTGGCTCATCTCGCGGCCGACGATCAGCTTCTGCTGGTTGCCGCCGGAGAGAGAGGCGGCGGTGACGTCGATGCCGGGGGTGCGGACGTCGTACTCCTCGACGATCCGCCGGGTGTCCTCCTGGGCGCCCTTGATGTCGAGCCAGAAGCCCTTGGCGTTGGGGCGCTCGGTGACATGGCCGAGGATGCGGTTCTCCCAGAGCGAGGACTCCAGCAGCAGGCCGTGGCGGTGACGGTCCTCGGGGATGTAGCCGATGCCCTGCTCGCGGCGCTTGCGGGTGGGCCAGCCGGTGATCTCCTCGCCGAGGAAGGAGACGGAGCCCGCGTCGGCGTGCTTGAGGCCGATCAGCGCGTCGATGAGCTCGGTCTGGCCGTTGCCCTCGACACCCGCGATGCCCATGACCTCGCCCGCGTGGATGGTGAAGGTGACGTCGTCGAGAACGCGTCGCACCGCGGCGGCGGTCTCGGCCTTGGCTTCCGTGACCAGACCCGCGCCCGTCGGCTCGGCGAGCTCGCCGAGGGAGGCGCCGCCCTCGGCGTAGGCGGTGAGGCCCTCGACCTCGATCACCGGCTTGTCCGTGACGGTCGACTCGGCGGTCTCCGGGGTCGGCAGCTCACTGCCGACCATCATCTCGGCGAGCTGGCGGGGGGTGGTCTCGGCCGGAACGGCGGTACCGACCGTCGTACCGCGCCGGATGACCGTGATCTCGTCGGCGACCGACAGGACCTCGCCCAGCTTGTGCGAGATGAAGATGACGGCCAGGCCCTCGGACTTGAGCTCGCGCAGGTTGTCGAAGAGCGCGTCGACCTCCTGCGGCACCAGTACGGCAGTGGGCTCGTCCAGGATCAGGGTGCGGGCGCCGCGGAAGAGGACCTTGAGGATCTCGACGCGCTGGCGCTCGGCGACGCCGAGGCTCTCGACGAGCACGTCCGGGCGGACGTTCAGCCCGTACCGGTCCGAGATCTCCTTGATCTTCTTACGGGCGCCGCCGCCGATGCCGTACAGCTTCTCGCTGCCCAGGACGACGTTCTCCAGGACGGTGAGGTTGTCGGCGAGCATGAAGTGCTGGTGGACCATGCCGATGCCGCGCGTGATGGCGTCGGCGGGCGACGAGAAGCTGACCTGCTCACCGTCGACGGCGATCGTCCCCTCGTCCGGCTTCTGCATGCCGTAGAGGATCTTCATCAGCGTCGACTTGCCGGCACCGTTCTCGCCGACGAGGGCGTGGACCGTCCCTTTGCGGACACTCAGATGGATGTCGTGGTTGGCCACCACACCCGGGAACCGCTTGGTGATCCCCGCCAGCTCGACCGCTGTCGACTGCGCGGTGAGGGGAGGGCTGCTGGACGCGTCGATGGCGCACTCTCCTTGGAAAAGGGGCCATCTACGCGCGTAGCGCCCCTGCTTTAAATAGTGCCCGGACGGACCGAAGCTGATCACTTTCGATCAGTTCCGATGCGATCCGAGCATTTTGCCGCGCGAACGGGGCGCGAGGAGTCATCCTCCCCACACCCCGTTCCGTGGCCGTAACGCTGCCATTACAGCGTCGCCATGGCCATGGTTTCGACGTCTGGTGATGACGTCGTGACCTGGCGGGGATCGAGACTCGGATCAGGAGGTCTTGACCGTGATCGAGCCGTCCTTGATGCCGGCCTCGGCCTTCTTCAGCGCGGCCTGCAGGTCGGCGTTGTTCTTGAACGCCGGGTTCGAGTCGGCGAGGCCGACACCGCCGGTGGCGAGGCTGGCGCGGACGACGCCGGTCGCGGGCTTGCCGTCCTGCACCGACTTCGCGAGGTTGAAGACCGCCCCGGCGACGTCCTTGGTGGCCGAGGTCAGGATGTAGTCCTTGTACTTGGCCAGCGCGTTCTGCTTGTACTGGTCCGAGTCGACGCCGATGGCCCACACCTTGTGCGCGGCGGCGGACTGGATGACGCCCTGACCGGACAGGCCCGCGGCGGCGTAGAGCACGTCGGCGCCCGCGTCGATCTGACCCTCGGCGGCGTCCTTGCCCTTGTCGGGGCTGGCGAAGCCACCCTCCTGGGGGGTCTGCGTCAGGTACTGCGACTCGATCTTGATCTTCGGGTTGACCGACTTGGCACCCTGGACGTAACCGGCCTGGAACTTGTGGATCAGCGGGATGTCCACGCCGCCGATGAAGCCGATGTGGTCCTTCTTGGTGGACTTGGCCGCGGCCACGCCCGCCAGGTAGGAGGCCTCCTCCTCGTGGAAGACCATGTCCGCGACGTTCGCGGCCTTGTCCTGGTCGTCGTCGATGATGCCGAAGGTGATCTTCGGGTACTTGGCCGCGACTTCCTTGATCGCCGGCGCGTAGACGAAGCCGACGCCGATCACCGGGTTGTAACCCGACTTGGCCAGCTGCTCCAGGCGCTGCACCTTGTCGGCGTCGGACTCGCCGTCCTGCGGCTCGATGTCCCGGCCGCCGATCTTGAGGTCCTTCTCGGCCTTCTGGAAACCGGCGAACGCGGCGTCGTTGAACGACTGGTCGCCCTTGCCGCCGATGTCGTACGCGAGACCGATGCCCTTACCCTTGGCCGAGCCGCCGCTCGAGGCATCGGTGGACGAGCCGCCACAGGCGGAGAGAGCAACGGCGAGGGATGCGGTTGCAACGCCCGCAACCGCGATTCGGGACACCCGGCGCATGAACGTGACTCCTTTTGTGCAGGCGCCCAGACCAGGCGCTGATTCCGCCGCAGCGTAACGCGCGTAGACATAGCAGAGAACCCACCTTGCCAGAGTGTTATCCGACCGTTTTGAACCCTCGGCGAACGGCCGCCGAACACAGAGGACGCGTCCGCTCGGCAAACCCGCCCGGGATCCGGGCCCGCCACGCACCCCTCCGCTGTCATGTACCAGACCGTCACACATCCCAAGATCCTTCCCAGGATGGATCTTTTCGTCAGGTACTCACCGGAAGAATCCCTGTTCGAGATGCGCATCTCCGCAGGCCGGACCAGCCTGCGGCAGCGGGCCGGACCAGCCTGCGGCAATCGCTTCTGATCCAAGGGGGATCGTGAAACTCAACAAGTTCACCGCAACCGCGATAGGTGTCGGTGTGGTGCTGTCGGGCACCGTGGTCGGTGTCGCGACGCCCGCCATGGCCGCGTCGACCTGTAGCACGCGGATCTCCGCGGACCGCTCGACCGGTTACGCGAAGTGCACCGGGGGAAACACCCGCCTCAGCGAGCACCGCGTGAAGGTGGTGTGCATCGGGCCTCGCGGCGACAAGGCCAACGTGTACGGCAAGTGGGTGAGCACCCGCCACGGCGAGACGTCGAAGGCCGTCTGCACCACCGACCCGAGGTCATCCGGCGTCGAGGTGTACAGGATCACCGTCGAGACTGAGGAACCGGTCTAGCCAGGTCTGGCCGACCGGATTCCATGGTCGGCCGGCCTCCATGAGCGCGCCCGGCACTCGTGGACGGCATGGGACGACCGCACATGCACGGGGGAGCCCCCGGCCCGTACAGCGGGCCGGGGGCTCCCCCACGGTGGTCAGCGACCACGGACACGACTCACGGGTTCGTGTTGACGGTGACCTTGCCGTCGATGATGTCCTGCTTGGCCTTGTCGACCGCCGCGACGACGTCCGGCATGGCCTTGTACTTCGGGTTGGTGTCGGCGAAGCCCACGCCGCCCGACTTCAGGTCACCGCGCACGACGCCGTTCAGCGGCTTGCCGTCGACGACGGACTTGGCCAGGTCGTACACGGCGCCGCCGACGTTCTTCAGGGCCGAGCCGAGGATCCAGTCCTTGTACTTGGCCAGAGAGCTCTGCGCGTACTGGTCGGAGTCGACACCGATGGCCCACACCTTCTTGGCGGCGGCCTGGGAGATCACGCCCTGACCGGAGAGACCGGCCGCGTGGTAGAGCACGTCGGCGCCCTTCTCGATCTGACCGGCCGCCGCGTCCTTGCCCTTGTCGGGGCTGGCGAAGCCACCCTCCTGGGGGGTCTGCGTCAGGTACTGCGACTCGATCTTGATCTTCGGGTTGACCGACTTGGCACCCTGGTCGAAGCCCGCCTCGAACTTGTGGATCAGCGGGATGTCCACGCCGCCGATGAAGCCGATGTGGTTCTTCTTGGTGGCCTTCGCCGCCGCGACACCCGCGAGGTAGGACGACTGCTCCTCGTGGAAGACCAGGTCGGCGATGTTCGCCGCCTTGTCCTGCTCGTCGTCGATGATGCCGAAGGTGATCTTCGGGTACTTGGCCGCGACTTCCTTGATCGCCGGCGCGTAGACGAAGCCGACGCCGATCACCGGGTTGTAGCCGGACTTGGCCAGCTGCTCCAGGCGCTGCACCTTGTCGGCGTCGGACTCGCCGTCCTGCGGCTCGATGTCCCGGCCGCCGATCTTGAACTCCGCCTCGGCCTTCTGGAAACCGGCGAACGCGGCGTCGTTGAACGACTGGTCGCCCTTGCCGCCGATGTCGTAGGCGAGACCGATCCCCTTCCCGGTGTAGCCCGACGAGCTCTTCTTGGAGTCGCTGCCCGTGTCGGTGCTCGACTTGCCACAACCGACCGCCGCGAGGGCGATGACCGTGACGGCCACCGCTGCTTGGGAGAACCTGGTCCTCCGAGACATCAGACGCACAGCAAGCACCCTTCATCCCCACGGCCCGTCGCCGGTCCGCTTCCCCAACACGCCGCACCGCAGCGATTTCGGCGCACAGTAACGCGCGTAGAAGGGGAGGGGAACGGGGTTTCTCCTGGCCGTTACCGAACCGTGCCGCCACCGGGTTACGTTTGCGCGCCACCCGTTACGCCGGGGTGACGCAAGTGGACGAAGGGGCACCGATCGGGGCACCGGACGGACCGGCCGCCGGGTACCCCTACGTCATTTATGAGCCATCTCCGAGTGAGCGTCTCGCGCTCGTGGGACCGCGTCCGGGTCCTGTCCGGCGGATCGTGCCGGACAGGACCTAAAGGGCTCACAGGGCTCACAGGACCTACGGGGACCCATAGCCGCTACGGGGCTTAGCGGATCGCGTCCAGCAGGGCCGCCGCGGTGAAGAGCTCGACTCCGACCGTGATGGCCGACTCGTCTGCGTCGAAGTCACCGCGGTGCAGGTCACGGGTGGTGCGCTCGCCCGGTGTACGGACTCCGAGGCGGGCCATGGCGCCGGGCACGTGCTCCAGGTACCAGGAGAAGTCCTCGCCGCCGAGGCTCTGCTCGGTGTCCTCGACGGAGTACGGGCCGCGCCGCGAGGTCATGGCGTCGTGGAGGAGTTCCGTGACCGCCGGGTCGTTGACGACCGGCGGGACGCCCCGGATGTAGTTGATCTCGGACTTGGCGCGGTACAGGTTCGCGATCTCGTCGATGGCCTCGTGCACCAGGTCGGGCGCCTGCCGCCAGGCCTCCAGGTCGAGGCACCGTACGGTTCCGGAGAGTTCGGCGTGCTGCGGGATGACGTTGCACGCGTGCCCGGACTCGATCCGTCCCCAGGTCACCGCGAGCCCACTGCGGGCGTCCACGCGCCGGGCGACGAGGGACGGCACGTCGGTCACGACACGCGCGGCGGCGGTGACGAGGTCGGTGGTGAGGTGGGGGCGCGCGGTGTGGCCGCCGGCGCCGTCGAGTGAGACCTCCAGCCGGTCGCAGGCGGAGGTGATGGGACCGTGGCGCAGTCCGATCCGCCCGGCGTCGACCTTCGGGTCGCAGTGCACGCCGATGATCCGCCCCACGCCGTCCAGTACTCCGGACTCGATGGCGTCGGGCGCGCCCCCGGGCAGGACCTCTTCGGCGGGCTGGAAGATGAGCCGTACGGGGTGCGGCAGCAGTCCCTGGCGGTGCAGCTCGGCGAGGACGAGCCCGGCGCCGAGGACGACGGTCGTGTGCACGTCGTGGCCGCAGGCGTGCGCGCGGTCGGGCACGGTCGAGCGGTAGGCGCAGTCACTCTTCGTGTCCGGGATGGGCAGTGCGTCGATGTCCGCACGCAGGGCGAGCATGCCGCGTCCGCCGTCCACCGCGCCGTCCGGTTCCCCGCTCCCGTCGATCCCGATGTCACAGATGAGCCCGGTCCCGATGTCGAGCACGCGGGGCTTGAGGCCCGCCTGCTCCAGGCGTGCCTTGAGCGCCGCGGTGGTACGGAACTCGTGGTTGCCGAGCTCCGGGTGCATGTGCATGTCGCGCCGGAACGCGATCAGCTCGGCACGCAGGGCGTCGGGCAGGGTGCCGGGGAGCGCCGCTCCCCCGGGGACATCGGCCTCGTGCTCTCGGGACATCAATTGGTTCACCCTTTGAAGGGTAGGGCGACGGGGCGGCCAACTGACCCACGATCAACAAAAGTTCAGCCCGTTAGGGGAAGAAACTTGGCCGCGCGACGCATAGGTTTCAGGTGGGATGGGTACGCTCGCCCGTCTTTCGGGACGATGGAATCTTGAGCCAGACGGTATGCGCGCCCTGGCCGGGCCGCATCCCGGCCGGGGGCCGACTGCCGTGTGCCGGACGACGGCCGACTGCCGCCGTGTCCGAGCCGGTGACCGACTGCGGTGACGGTCCGTGACCACGGGGCGGCGCGAACCCTTGATACGGGCCGCCGTCCCTCTCTCGATCCAGTCCGCCGGGGCTGCCCGCGGACTCCCATAGGGGAACGCTCGGGGTGTCCGAGCCCATTCCCGTACCCTACGGTCCCACAGACCTGAGCAAGATCATGCGCATGGATGCCGGGACACCACTCTTTGTCGACCGGGGTGCGAGCGCTTTGCTGATTCAGCGGGTCAGGCATCGAGGTCCCCGCGTATGTCCAGCTCCGCCCAGACGGTCTTGCCGACGGCGAGTTTCTCCACGGCCCAGCGGTTCGCGAGCGTGCGGACGATGAGGAGGCCGCGGCCGAACTGGTCGTCCGCGCCGGGCGTGCCGGGATGCGGAAGCCGCTCACCTCTCGGGTCGGTCACGGCGACGCGCAGCGTGGTGCCGGTCAGCGACGTCTCGACACGGAACAGACGGTCCCGTAAGCACCCGTGGAGCAGGGCGTTCGTACACAACTCGCTCGCCAGCAGGGCCGCGTCGCCGGCGACGCCGGGGTGGCCCCAGTCGACGGCGAGCTGGGCGACGCGTCTGCGGGCGCGGGAGATGTTGCCCGGGTACGGGGTGTAACTGACGGCGTCGTAACAGTCGTTGCCCTTGGCGGGTCGGGAGGGAGGAGGGCAGGAGTTGGTCACGGGGTGCGTCTCCTTGCGCGAGGGCGGGCGCCGGGTGGGGTGGCTCTGCCGCGCGGTGCCGGTTCGATTGGGGCAGTACGGGGCGCTTACGCCAGCCGGTGCCACTGAGTGGTCGACTGAAAACCGAAGGTAGTGGAGAGGCGATATTCCAGGCAAGGAGTCTCAGGGAAATATGTCTCCAGACTTGGCGGCTCTGCTCGACGACCTGCACACTGTCCGCGACCCAGGAGGTGATCCGACGTGAGCGCAGTCCAGTTCACGCGCGGCAACCGCGTATCCACCGTCCTCGCACGCAAGTTGGGCGGTGAACTGCTGACGCTGCGCGACACGGCCGGCCTGACACAGCCACAAGCCGCGGAGGCACTTTCGGCGACCGCGGCCAAGGTCGCCAAGATGGAACGGGGCTGGGTACCCTTCCGCGATCCCGACATCCAGATCCTGTGCGACTTGTACGGCGTGACCGATCCGAAGGCCGTGGAACGGCTGCTGAATCTCGCCAAGACGGACCGGGAGCGCCGCAAGGCCAAGGGGTGGTGGAACCAGTACCCCGAGCTTCGCTCTCTGGTCGAGTACGTGGCCCTCGAGGACATCGCGACCGGCATCCGTACCTGGCAAGGGGCCTTCGTCCCCGGCCTCTTGCAGACTCCGGACTACGCCCGGGCTCTCGCGATCGGCAACGCCGACTGGGACGACCCCGACGACATCGAGCGCTTCGTCGAGGCGAAGATCGCGCGGCAGGCACGCTTGACGGACACGAACCCTCTCAGCCTGTGGGCTGTCGTGGGCGAGGGCGCACTGCGCCAGCTCGTCGGCGGCCAAGAGGTCATGCGCGCACAACTGGCGCACCTGGCGGAAGCCTCCCGTCTGCCCAATGTCAGGCTTCAGGTGCTCCCCTTCTTCGCCGGTTCCCATCCCGGGATGACCAGCGCCTTCAGCGTCGTCTCGTTCGCCGAACCCGGCGCGATGGACGTGGTCTACATGGACACCACCTCGTCTACCCTGTGGCTGGAGAGCGAGGCCGATGCCGCGCGCCACAACGCCACATTCGAACGGGTTGCCCGGAGCGGACTCGCGCTTCGCGATTCCACCGCACTGATCGAACGTATCCGCAAGGAGCTGTGAGCCGTGCCGCACTTCGAGTTCGCCAAGTCCAGCCACAGCAGCGGCAACGGCGAATGCGTCGAAGTCGCCCGCAACATACCCGGCACCGTCGCCGTCCGTGACTCGAAGGACGTGGACGGGCCCATCGTCGTGGTCACCCCGTCCGCCTGGGCGGCGTTCGCTGTGCACGTGGGGCAGGGAACGGGGCGCGCGCCTCAATGAGCGGTGTCCGGCCCGTAGTCCGCGTCCGCGCGCGGCGACTCGAGTCGTTCGGCGACGAGGGTGAGCCAGGCGCCGGGGCTGTAGGGGGCGGGGGGTCGACCTCCATACCCAGTTCGGCGACGGCCAGCGCGTGGTCGGACTCGTCCAGATCCAGGGCGAGGAGTTCGCGCAGCTCACCGACCAGTCGGGCGACGAGCTGGGGGTGGATGCTTAAGCCGCGTAGTCGTCGACGGTGGCCGGGGGCGGGGCCGCGCCGGTCTCGACGCTGCGCTTGATGTGGTCGGCGAGGCATGACAGCCACTGCTGGATGTCCTGCTCGGGAAGCCCGACGTCCGGGATCACGTAGAACTCGCCGAGACGCAGGCGGAGTCGGCCGGGCGGGTTGCGGGCGTACTCCCGCAGCTGGGTCTCTGCCGTGGCCAGTGCCCAGGGACGGGTGTGCCAGGTGTGGCGGAGGTAGGCGGTCAGGGCCTGGCTGGGCTTGTCCGGGGTGTCGTCGGCGGGCTCCCCGGCGTAGGCGCGGATCACCTGGTCCAGTTCGCCGTGACGACGGTCGTGTTCGAAGGGGCTCAGGGGCACGGTGATCAGCCTCGACTGGTCTCTACAGGTAGACAGGAAGCGTGGCGTGGACGACGAAGCCGTGGGGGCGGGTCGCGTCGCGCTTGAGCACCACGCGGGCCGCGCGTACGTCCACGGGCTCGCGGCCGGCCAGCATCATCGCCTGGATCAGCACCCGGCCGACCGGCTCGGTGCGCGACGGCCACGACGCCTCGATCGTCAGACGGGGGCGGGTGGCCTGGGCGAGCCAGCGGTGGATGAGCTGCGCGTTGGCGGTGACGACCTGCTGGGTGGCCCATTGGGCGGTTTCGCGGTCGGGGTAGGTGGCGGAGCGGTTGGCGTTCGGCGCCGTCATCGTCCTGAGATTCCGTGCAGCTCGGCGAGGTGTTCATTTCCCATCCGGACGATCTCCCGCAAGACGTTGCTGGACACCCACGGAATGCTCTGCGAAAGCATCGAGCGCAGAATATTCGGATCCGGAAAGAGGAGCAGGGCTTCTTGCGCCTGCGCTATGAGAGCCGTTGCCCTGCTCGCGCATTCTCCGGGATGCATGCTGTCGAATCCGGCCGACAGACACGCGTCGAGCTTCTCGAACTCGTCGGTCTCCACCCAGTATTTGAAGTCGATCACTTCCGGAAATGCGAGGCGGGCCTCCCACGGAGCCATGGCAAGCTCCCCGTAACCGGGAACGGTCACGACATCGAGCTTACGGATGGCGGAGGCTGCGTCCGACAGATACTCCTGCACCGGACGGCCGCGGGCCGCGAGGGTCAGCCTCTCCTCGAAACCTGCCGGAAGCCGCGTTCGCAAGGAGCTCGCCAACGCCTCCGCGACAAGGTCCACCGTGGCCGCAGCAGTGGCCAGCGGCAGCGCCCAAGAAGCACTCCCAGTACGCCGCATGCTCCGGCAGAGCCGGGCAATCTCGTGCTCGAAGTCCTCGTCCTCCGAGGTGTTCACGCGAAGAGACAGGTCGAGCAACCGCGCAACAAATCCGTTGTTGAACACTGCCCCGATGTATGTGGTCAACGCTGGCGACACCTTTCTTGCTTCCTCTTGAACGCTCACGGACCCGGCAGTGTCGGCTCACGGCGTCGTGGGTGTGGAGGCGAGGACCACGAACTTCGGTTCCGCGGCTTGTTTGTAGCGCAGCACTGCTCGTCAAATGGGGTTGAACGACCAGAAGACACCGACCTCTTCCGGCGAGACGACGACGAATCCGAAGTCGCCGTCGTACTGAGTGAGAGACACCCAGCCGTCGACTCCGTCGGTGAGATCGGGCGACGGAGTCGCGCGGGCGCGGGTGATGTTGCTGTAGCAGGAGATCTGCTCCCCGTACCGGCTCAACAAGGTCCGGGCATCGGCATTCGCGCCCGCTGCCGCCTCCTCGTCCTGGGGCACCGAGCCCCAGTCGTAGGTCATCGTCACCAGCAGGCGCTCGGCCGTCTCCGGCGTGACGGGGAACAACCGCTCGTCCAAGATCTCGCGGGAGGGCGGGTGGAAGGGGAACGACGGACCGGCGGTCGTCCGCTCCTCCTTGTCCGTCTCCCAGTCGAGGACGTTCCAGCCGCGCGGGTCGTCCACTTCGTGGTTCATCACGGCCAGCACATCGTCCCGCCAGTCGGGGTGGGCGCTCGGGCCGGTCGCCGCGAACGCGTAGACGTCGTCGAGCAGGCGCAGGGAGGCTTCCTCCCATGCGGTTCGGTTCACCGTTTCCATTCTCGTTCCAGATCTCATTCTTCCCGACGGAATTGGTCAGCGTGCCGGCATGGAAGTCATGACGACGAAGGGGGGATCGAGGCTGGAGTCGTACTTCAGGCGGGTATCGATGTTCTTCACCTCCAGGGGCTTGGCGTTCATACCACCCTGCTTGAAGCCGGTCGTCGGATCGTTCGGGTCGTACGGTTGCTTCGTGACGCTCGTACCCGTGACTTCCCCGTCGGGTCCCGGACCGACCAGCTTCTTCACTTCCCCGTCCTGGGGCAGTGGCGGCCCGTCGAGCGTCGACCATCGTCACCAGCGTGCGGCGCAGCTTGCGCGGGGCCACGTCGGAGATGAACAGCGCGGTTCCCACGGCCAGCGGCACGGAGAGCGTCACCGCGACGGCGGCGATCAGCAGGGTGCCGGTGAGCACGGCCGCGATGCCGAAGTGGTGGACGTCCGGCTGCCATGCGGCGGTGGTGAGGAAGGAGAAGCCGGTGGCCTTGAGCGCCTGACCGGCCCTCAGCAGCAGGAAGAGGCCGACTCCCGCCATGATGGCGAGAACGACGACACCGCTGGCCGTCAGTTGATACCGGAAGATCCGGTCACCGAGCCCACGGGCGGCGGCCGGCCGCCTGGGCGCGGGTCTGTCGGAATCCGATCTGTCGGACTCCACATGTGCGGACGCCACGTGTGGTCCCCCCACTACGTCAACGGAACAGGCGTGCGGCGACCGATTGGTGCCGTGCGGGGAGATTCAATGGCCGGATCGTGTCGGCCCAACGCGCGACCTATGGACGAATCGCGAACAGCCTGTGTCTGTTCGGTGCAGTAGGTGTGGAGAAGTTCGGGAAAACCTGTGAGTCGGTGTGCGCCGTCCCGAATGCGGGGCTTGTGGGATTCACCGTCCCGGTATCGCCGAGGTTGTGGCCGAAAGTGCCCCTCGTCCCGTCGGCCGTGACCCTCAACGCCGAACGCCCCGCCCAGAGTCTGGGCGGGGCGAAAATCCGGCGGGTCTCCGCTGGGAGTGGCCGGGCGTCGGTGAACGGGGGACGGTCGTCGCCGTCCGCCGGGTGTCGCGGGCGGGCGCGCGGCGCCGGTTCCCTACGCCGTCGCGACGGAGGACAGCCGGTGTACGTCCCGGGCCGTGCCGGTGACGCCCGAGAGGAACCCCTGGGCGCGCGGGGAAGCCGTCTCCGTCAGCCAGGCCGGGTCGATGTCGCAGACGGCGACCCGGACGTCGGTCCCGACCAGGGCCAGCGGCAGCGTGTGCACGACGGTCGAGGGGAAGCTGAGGATCGTACGGCCGATGGGGCCGCGGCGGGCGATGAGTTCGAGGGGGAGGTCGGGGCGGACGATCTCCAGCCCCGTCTCGACGGCCAGCCGGTGGAGCTTGTCGGTGCTCTCGCGGCGGTGGGCGAAGTAGCGGGTCGCGCCGTGGGTCTTGGCGAGGGAACGGACCGCCTCCAGATAACGGTCGGGGTCCACCACGCCCGTCTCGACCAGGGAGGTGCCGACCAGGTCCGCGCCCTTGGTGATCCGGGGCGGCCCGAAGCGGGCGCGGGTCCAGGAGAAGTCGTTGGCGGTGATGGTGACGCCGTCCGGCGCCGAGTCGATCGGCATGGAGGAGAAGACCTCCACCCGCCGCCCCTCACTCGGGGTGAGCCGGCGGCGGGCAGACGACGAGATCGGGGCGAACAGCACGTCACGGGCGCCGGGACGGCCCCCGCGCCGGTGCCAGCGCACCAGGCGTTCACCGCGGGCCAGCTGGGCGACGAACTCCATCGTCGCCGTGCCGTCGTCCACGACCACCAGGTCGCGTGCCTTCGTGATCGTCAGCAGGAGCTGCACGTAACGGGAGAACGGGTCTCCCATGACGATGCGGCGGGCTCTGCGCAGCAGCGGGGCCAGGCCGCCGATCGTGTGGAAGGGGGCGGTGGTGCCACCGCGCGCCTCCTCCCAGCGGACCTGGTAACCCTCGTCACGGGCCAGTTCGGCCATGCGACGCAACTGACCGCGGGTCATCGGGTCGTTGGGAGAGAGGACGACGAGGGTGAGCCCCGCGCCGGCGGGCCGGACGGACGAACGGTCCGGTCCCGTGCCGGGTGCCCGGTCGCCGGCCTCCGTCGCGTGCGGGGCGTGGACATGCGCCCACTCCAGCACGTTCAGGAGCTGTACCGGGCTCTCGACGAAGGCCAGCGTGTGGGGGCCGGGGGTTCCGGCGCGGGGGCTCATCGGCGTACGACCGTCCCGTCGTAAGGAAATCAGGGCGTTCAGACCGAGACCGGCTCGCCCGCGGCGGCGGCGATCTCCGACTCGGCGACGACGCCGGTGACGCGGCGCAGCTTCTTCATCGGGCCGAGCTCGGACTCGTAGACCTTCTTGACACCGTCACCGAGGGAGGCCTCGATGGTGCGGATGTCGCGGACGAGGCGGGTGAGGCCCTGCGGCTCGACGGAGGCGGCCTGGTCGGAGCCCCACATCGCGCGGTCCAGGGTGATGTGACGCTCGACGAAGGTGGCGCCGAGGGCGACCGCGGCGAGCGTGGTCTGCAGGCCCGTCTCGTGACCGGAGTAGCCGATCGGAACGTTCGGGTACTCGGCCTGGAGGGTGTTGATGACGCGGAGGTTGAGCTCCTCGGCCTGCGCCGGGTAGGTCGACGTGGCGTGGCACATCAGGATGTTGTCGCTGCCGAGGACCTCGACCGCGTGGCGGATCTGCTTCGGCGTCGACATGCCGGTGGAGAGGATGACCGTGCGGCCGGTGCCGCGCAGGGCGCGCAGCAGCTCGTCGTCGGTCAGCGAGGCGGAGGCGACCTTGTGGGCCGGGACGTCGAACTTCTCCAGGAAGGCGACGGCCTCGGTGTCCCACGGGGAGGCGAACCAGTCGATGTTCTTGCTCTTGGCGTACTCGTCGATCTGGCGGTACTCGTCCTCACCGAACTCCACGCGGTGGCGGTAGTCGATGTAGGTCATGCGGCCCCAGGGGGTGTCGCGCTCGATGTCCCACTGGTCGCGGGGGGTGCAGATCTCCGGGGTGCGCTTCTGGAACTTGACGGCGTCGCAGCCGGCCTCGGCGGCGGCGTCGATCAGCTTGAAGGCGTTCTCGAGCTCGCCGTTGTGGTTGATGCCGATCTCGCCGACGACGTAGACGGGCTGGCCGGGGCCGGCCGTCTTCGAACCGAAGGTGCGCAGGCGGGAGTTGCTCATGGTGAGACGTTCCTTACTTGTCGAGGGAGTCGAGAGAAGGGCCGAGGATCCAGCTGGCGATCTCTCGGATCGCGCCGTCGCCGCCGGGGACGGTGGTGACCGCGCGTGCGGCGCCGCGCACGACGTCGTGGGCGCTCGCGACCGCCACCGGCCAGCCCACGAGGGCGAAGCACGGGAGGTCGTTGACGTCGTTGCCGACGTAGAGCACGCGCTCAGGCGCGATGCCCTGCTCCTCGCACCACTGCTTCAGTGCGAGGTCTTTCCGGTCGATGCCGTGCAGGACCGGGATCTTGAGCTTCCGGGCCCGGGCGGCGACGACCGGGTTCTGTTCCGTGGACAGGATCAGCATCGTCAGCCCGCTGTTGCGGAGGGCGGCGATACCGAGTCCGTCCCCGCGGTGCACGGAGACGAACTCCCGTCCGTCGGAGTCGATCAGCACCCTGTCGTCGGTCTGGGTGCCGTCGAAGTCGAGGACGACCGCGTCGATGTCGGCGGCGGTCGGGAGGGTGCCGGGGCGGTTCGCGTCGAAGAGCGGCGCGAGGGCCCTGGCGCGGGCGAGGTCGTGCGGGTCGTCGATCTCCAGCACGCGGGCCGGGTCGGTGCGCACGAGTTCGGTGCGGCCGAAGAAGCGGTGCTTCGCCTCGCGGAAGCCGGTGGCCTCCATCGCGTAGACGGCTCCGGTCTCCAGGAGGTCCTGGGGGCGGTCCTGGCGGCGCGGCCGGAAGGACTTGTCGTGGTTGACGCCGTAGCCGCCGCTGGTGCCGGTGTCCGTGACCAGGGTGTCGGTGCCGCCCGCGACGGCGGAACGCTCGGCGTCGGCCGCCACCGGGACGGCGGGCTCGTCGTCCCCGTCGCGCCAGACGAAGCCGTGGAAGGGGGCCACGGTCAGCGCCGTGTCCGCGTCGTTCGCGACGATCGCGTCGACGACGCCGTCCACGTCCTCGCGGACGATGAACGGGCTGGTGCACTGGACGAGCAGCACCACGTCGACCGGGGAGCCGTGCAGCGCCTCGTGCGCGTCCATGGCGTGCAGGACGGCGGCCTCGGAGGTGGCGGTGTCACCGGCGATGGCGGCGGGACGCAGCACGACCTCGGCGCCGGCCTGGCGGGCGGCGGCCGCGATGGCCTGGTCGTCGGTGGAGACGACGACGTCCGTCACCAGGCGGGCGGCGCGGCACTCGCGCACCGCGCGGGCCACCAGCGGTATGCCGCCGACCGGGAGGAGGTTCTTCGCGGGGACGCCCTTGGAGCCGCCGCGCGCGGGGATCACCGCGAGCACGCGGCGCACCGGCGCCTGTCGGCCCGCTTCCGAGTTGGTCATGCGCTGTTCTCCTTGACGAGGAAGGCTGGAGGGATCGGCGGCGGTCACAGCTCTCCCATCCGCCGGATCACCGGAGCCACGCGCTGCACTCCGTGGCGGTAGGCACCGCGGGCCGCCCGGCGCACGATCTGCCGTACGGGGCTGGGCTCCTTGTCGGCCGTGGGGGCGCCGGGCAGCGGGCTGCCGTCCGGGGCCAGGTGGTGGCGGGCGAGGATCCCGGGCAGATAGCCGGGTGCGGTGACCGGTGTGTAGTAAGGGGTCAGGGGCGGCAGCCCGGGGCCCGTGAGCAGTGCGGCGATGCGGGTGCGCGCCTCGTCGAAGGCCGTCTCGTACGAGCCGTCGGCCGCCACGCCCTGCCGGGCCACCCACGCCGGATCGGGTGCCGGCTGGTGTCCGGTGTCGAGCTGGTCCCAGGAGGCGAGGCAGCCGGAGCCCACGAAGTGGTGGTTGCCGAGCGACTCGCGCACCCCGAGGTCGCTGAGGACGACGGTGGGGATACGGCGGTGCAGGGACTCCAGGGCCGCCGTGGAGCTGATGGTCACCAGCAGGTCGGTGCGGTCGAGCACCTCGCCCATGTGTCCGTACACCAGGCGGAAGTTGGCGGGCAGATCGGTCTTCTGCGCCAGCTTCTGGTAGGGCAGCTCCTCGATGTGCGTGGTGTGCTCGCCCGGCTTGGAGCGCAGCTTCAGCAGCACCTCGCGGTCGGGGTGCAGGCGGGCGTGGGCGATCAGCCGGTCCAGCAGGTACGTACGGTCCTTGCGGCTCTCCGGTACGGAGGGCTGGGCGGCGAAGACGACCGTGTACGGGTCGTTCTTCCGGTAGGCGGCCCCGCCGAGGAAGGGCAGCGCCACCTCCGTCACGGACGAGGCGTCGGCGCCCACTCCCTCGTACACGTCCCGGAAGCGGTCCGCGTCCTGGCGGGAGTTGGCGAGGACCAGGTCCGCGCCGTGCCGCAGCAGCAGGCCGTCGGCGAGCTTCTCGTAGACGACACCGACGTAGCCGGTGACGACCACGGGCCGCTCCTCACGCCCGTCCCAGAGGTGGGCCAGGCCGTGCAGGACCGCCTGGACGGCGCCCCCGACGAGGGCGAGGACCAGGACGTCGTAGCGCTCCCGCTCCATGGCGCGCAGGAATTCGACGGCGGTCACTTCGCGGAGGGAGTCCGCGCGGACGCCGACCTCTTCGAGCTGGCGGGCGGTGGGGGTGGCACGGCCACGCAGGAGGTAGCCGTCGAGGCGGAGGTCCGAATCCTGAATGTCCGTATTGGACGTTTCAGTCGGTGATATGCGGTTCGCGGTGAGCGAACCCCATTTCCACCGTGTGTCGGAATCCGCGAGAACGGCGACCCGCAGGGACTTCCTGGTACTTGCTGGCACGTCCAAGACGCTAGGAAGCCATTCCGAGTAACGGCCCAACCTGAATGCAACAAACGGTTAACAGCACATCGCCGAATGGCGAATCAGGCCGCGAACCATCGAGAAATCAGCCTGGTTCACGGCTTCGCCACGCGTCGTTCACCTGACATCTCACCAACGGCCAAGACGAATGCCGGACCGCCCCCTAACGTCACGTGGGTGGTCAAGCTCTCCGTCATCGTGCCGTTCTACAACGTGCAGCAATACGCACCCGACACCCTGAAGAGCCTGCGTGCGAACGTGCGCGAGGACTTCGAATTCATTCTCGTCGACGACTGTTCGAGCGACGAGACACCGGAGATTCTCGCGCGCGCGGAGCGCGAGCTCCCGGGCGCGGTGCATGTCAGACATGAGAAGAACGGAGGGCTGGCGACCGCGCGCAACACCGGCATCGACGCCGCGCGCGGCGAATACCTCACGTTCCTCGACGGGGACGACTGGCTCGCCCCCGGATACTACGAGCAACTCGTCACCGCCATCGAGGATCTGGGCTGCGACTTCGTCCGTACGGACCATGTCCAGTGCACCGCGCGGGCCCGCACCATCCACCGGGTCCCGCACGGCCGCCGGGGCGTCGTGATGAACCCCCGGGACGCCATACTGCCCTCCGACCGGTCCACCTCCGTCGACTACGCGTACGCCTGGGCGGGCATCTACCACCGCCGCCTGGCCGACCGCGGACTGCTGCATTTCACCCACGGACTGCGTACGGCCGAGGACCGTCCGTGGATCTGGAAACTGCACCGCGAGGCCGAGTCCTTCGCCGCGGTGAGCCTGCTGGGCGTGTTCTACCGGCGTGGTGTCGCCTCCTCCCTCACCCAGATCGGGGACGTGCGCCAGCTGGACTTCATCCGCGCGTTCGACCAGGTCGTGGCGGAGACCGCCGAGGACCCCGACGCGTCGAAACTGCTGCCCAAGGCCGTGCGCACGTACTGCGCGATCATTTCCCACCATCTGGGATCCATGGAAAGGTTCGAGCCGCCCGTGGCGCGGAAACTGAAGTCGATGAGTGCGGCGGCACTGCAGCGCATGCCTCAGGACGTGCTCGACGAGGCACTCGACTCGATGGACGTCCAGCGGGCCACCCGGCTGCGCCGGCTGCGCCGCCGTCCCACCGCGGGCGCAGGGGTGGCAGCGTGACGACCCAGATCTTCATGGCGTCCACGCTGTACGGGACCGCGACGCTCGCCGCGGCCCTGGACGCCGACTGCTTCGGCCCCGCCGACCGGCGCATCCTGCTCGTCTCCAACAACGCGGCGACGCCCGAGACGACACCCGCCGTGGACGAGATGCCCGGCTTCGGCCGGCTGCGCGGCCGCTTCGACGACGTGCTGTCGTGGAACGAGACGATCACGCCGTTCCACCCCGGCGGCTGGGCCCCGCGCCTGGACGACACGCCCCTGTGGGAGCGGCATCTGCGGCTGGCCTGGAACCTCGGCGACGACGACATCGAGCTGGCCGTCGAGTCGATCCAGGTCAACCCCGCGCTCGGCCTCGCCCAGATCTTCACCGGCGCGCCCGTCACCGTGTACGCGGACGGCCTGATGAGCTACGGCCCCACCCGCAACAAGATCGACCCGCTGGTCGGCACCCGGGTGACCCGCCTGCTCCACCTGGACCTGGTCCCCGGTCTGACGCCGCTGCTGCTGACCGAGTTCGGCGTCGAGCCCGAGATCGTGCCGACGGACGCGTTCTCGAAGGTGCTCGCCGAACTGGTCGACACCGGCGACGAGTTGCCGTCGATCGACGAGCCCGCGCTGCTGCTCGGCCAGTACCTCTCCGCGCTCGGCATCCTCACCGCCGAGCAGGAGGAGGACCTGCACGTACGGATGCTCAGGGGCGCCGTCGCGCTCGGCCACACCCGGGTCGTGTTCAAGCCGCACCCCACGGCGCCGGCCCGCTGGTCGCGCGTCCTGGAGAAGGAGGCGGGGAAGCTCGACGTCGACCTGACGGTGCTCGACACCCCCGTCCTCGCCGAGGTGCTGTACCAGCGCATGCGTCCCGCGCTCGTCGTCGGCTGCTTCTCCACCGCGCTGCTCACCGCGTCCGCGCTCTACGGCCTGCCCGTCGCCCGCATCGGCACCGACACACTGCTGGACCGTCTGGTGCCGTACGAGAACAGCAACCGCGTCCCGGTCACGATCGTGGACGCCCTGCTGCCGGAGCTGACCGACAAGGCGGCGGTCGCCGCCCAGCGCGTGGGCATGACCACGGAGGCGCTGAGCGGGCTCGTACGGGCCGTGGGCTACGCGATGCAGCCGAAGATCCTGCCGGACCTCCGCCCGGCCGCCGAGCGCTATCTGACGCAGCACCTGAACACCCACACCTGGCGGTACTTCAAGCGCAAGCGCCTCACCTCGCTGGCGCTGCCCGGCGCGGTCCCGGCCCAACTGGCCTTCCTGCCGCGCAACGCCACGGTCCGCCGTGTCGCGCGCCGGGCACGCAGTCTGCGCCGGGCCGTACGGCGCTGAGCGTCCCACCCAGAAATCCCCGCGGGCGTGGGGGCCGGTTCACGACGAACCGGCCCCCACGCCCGTTTCGCATTCGCCCGTCGGCGGGGTGATCCGCCCGTCGTCGACCGGGTTCGCCCTTTCCCTCTCGCCGACCCGCCCTTTATCCGCGAATTGGGGGTGACCGAGGAAATGGGGAACCGGAAGCGACGGGCGGGTGAACTCATGGCGTCCGTACGGGGAATCGTCACCTGGACAATCGGATGCTTCCTCCGAATCGGACTAGCGTGCTGTGTGTAACCCGTCAGCATGAACCGCCCGCGAAGAGGAATTCCGTGACCAACACCCCCCAGGACACGCGCGTGACGTCCGAGGGTCCGGCGATCCGCGCCGTCCTTCCGGCGCCCGACACCCGCCCGCCGTCGCGCGCGAAGCCCCGGGAGTCCCGTCTGCGCGCCCTGGACGGGCTGCGGCTGATCGCCGCGCTGATGGTGGCGGCGTACCACTACGGGGGCCGCGACGGCGAGGTCACACAGGCCTGGGGCACTTCCCCCAGGCACCAGTTCCCCAGCCTCCACTCGTACTTCGCGTACGGCTGCCTCGGTGTCCAGATCTTCTTCGTGATCAGCGGCTTCGTGATCTGCATGAGCGGCTGGGGCCGGCCGCTCCGCTCGTTCTTCGCGTCCCGCGCGTCCCGGCTGCTGCCCGCCTACTGGGCAGCGGTGATCATCGTGACGGCCGTGTTCGCGCTGCCGGTGGTCGCGTACAAGACGGTCGGACCGAGCGATGCCCTGCTGAACCTGACGATGCTCCAGCAGCCGCTGGGTGTGGACCGGGTGCTGGGAGTCTGCTGGACGCTGTGGGCGGAGGTCCGGTTCTACGCGCTCTTCGCGCTCTTCATCGTCCTGCCGGGCGCCAACCGTCAGCGCGTCATCCTCTTCTGCGCGGGCTGGACCCTGGCGGCGGCGATCGCCCAGACGGCGAACGAACCGCTCCTGAACACCGTCCTGATGCCGGAGTACGCCCCGTACTTCATCGGTGGAGTCGGCCTCTACCTCCTCCACCGCAACCGGCGTGACGCGTACGCCTGGGGCATCGTGGGCGTGAGCTGGCTGATCGGCCAGCACTACGCGGTGGACCGCCTGTGGCACGCGCCGAACCCGGAGTTCTTCTCCTACCGCAGCTCGTACGGCATCATCCTGGTCGTCACCCTCGGCTACCTCGCCGTCGGCGCGATCGCCCTGGGCTACCTGAACTGGGCGAACTGGCGCTGGCTCACGGTCGCGGGCGCCCTGACGTACCCCTTCTACCTGGTCCACGAGCACCTGGGCTGGGTCGTCATCAAGGCCTACCACCGCACCCTGCACATCCCGTCGTACGGCGCCCTCCCGCTGACGGTCGCGACGATGCTGCTGCTGGCCTGGCTCCTCAACCGCTACGTGGAGAACCGGCTCACGCCGAAACTGCGCGCGGCGCTGGCGAAGCCGCGGGCGTAGAGACCCTTCCGACAGGCGAAGACGGTCCCCACCGGGCCCGGTTCACCGGTGCCGAATTCGCCGGCGTAATCGAGTACGACGGGAATCGGCACCGGGCGCGGTATGCGAAGGGAAGTCGAATTCGGACTTTCCCGTTTCCGGGTGGTGCGGTGACCACCCGGAAACATCTGTCCGCGGTTCAGCAGTGGTCGGTGGACGTGCCGTACCAACCGCCCCACGTATTGGTGGCGTAATCGTCGTAGTTGCAGTAGTAGTTTCCGGTCTCCGTCACGACCTTGACGGACTTTCCGACAGAGTCCTCGAAATAGGCGACGAAGCGCAGGGCGCTGCCGTTGCCGGGCATCTCCTTCCAGCTGCCCGCCCCCGACCAGGTGTGCCAGATACTCCCCGACGGCGCGACGCCGAAGCACTCGGACGGCCCGTACTGCCAGGCGACCAGGTCAGCGCCGTACCCGTTGAGGTTCCCCGTGACGCCGAGACACGTGACGGACGCCGCCGCCGCGGGCGTGGCGGAAAGCCCCACCGCACCTCCGGCGGCAAGCGGCAGGGCGGCGAGAACGACCGGCAGTCGGAATCGAGACTTCACGAGCTCTCCTCTGCTGATTCGGTGATGCTGACGTTTTCCCGGGCCGCACGTTACGGAGGTGAAAGCAGATGCCACAAGGGCGATTTCCAGCTCGCCAAGGGAACGGATTCCACGATTCCAAGAAGAGGGAAAGGCCGAGGAATTCAACTTCCCGTCACCCTCTCGACCCGCACACGGCGCACAGCGTGGGCAGCAACCTGAACGCGGGATCGCCGCACGGGAAAAGAGCGTCGGCCCACGTTCCGCCGGGGCCGGCGGCAAAGGTGCCGTCGAGTCGGCCCCGCCGGGAGAGTCCCCGTCCCCCGGCCCCGGCCCGCTCAGTCGATCCCGTAGTGCGCCCCGATGCCCGCGATCACCAGGGCCAGTCCTTCCTCGAAGTGGCGGCCGTAGTCCTCGAAGATCTCCGTGCCCGCCGCGGCCGACAGGGGGAAGTCGGCCATGCGGCGGGCGCGTTCCGTCACGTCGTAGCCCTCGCGGCGCTCGCCCGGCAGGGGCTGGACGCCCTGCTCCTCGGTGACGAAGCCGATCGTGTACAGGTACGTGGTGGACGTCGCGCGGACCGCCTGGGTGAGGGTGAACCCCGCCTGGGTGAAGAGCGTCAGCGTCCGCTCCATCTCGACGGCGTGCAGCGTGCCGGTGAAGCGTGAGCCGCTGAAGACCTTCGCCCCGTCGCGGTAGCCGAGCAGTGCCGCGCGCAGTCCGCGGTTGGCGGTGAGCAGCCGCTCCCGCCAGCCGTCTCCCGGAGCCGCCCCGGCGTCCTCGACCATCCGCCGGTACATCTCCGTGGCCATCTCGTCGAGCAGCTCCTGCTTGTTCCGGAAGTGCCAGTAGAGCGCGGGCGCCTGGACGTCCAGCTCCTTGGCGATGGCCCGCAGGGCGAGGCCGTCCAGGCCCGTCTCGTCGAGCAGCCGCAGGGCGGTCTCGACGACCTGCTTCCTGTCCAGCTTGGGGGATCGCCGGGATCGCTGGGGTCTCTGGGTAGCCACGCTTGACAGTTTAACGCCGTTAAGGGGATGCTCCCGGCATGGAACTTAACGGCGTTAAGGAGAGGCTCGTGAACGTGGACGTACTCGTCGTCGGCGCCGGTCCGACCGGTCTCGCCCTCGGCGTCGACCTGGCCAGGCGCGGGGTGGACGCCCTCGTCGTGGAGCGGGCCGACGGGCTGTTCCCCGGCTCGCGCGGCAAGGGCATCCAGCCGCGCACGATGGAGGTCTTCGACGACCTCGGCGTCCTCGGCGCGATCCGCGCGGCGGGCGGCGACTACCCGGTCGGGATGATCTGGCAGGACGGCCGCCGGGCCGGTGAGCACCTGATGTTCGACCCTGCCGAGGCGGGCGACGACTCGCCGTACACCGCGCCGTGGATGGTGCCGCAGTGGCGCACGCAGGAGATCCTCTTCGCGCGGCTGGAGGAGTCCGGGGGCCGAGTCGCCTTCGGCCGCGAGGTCGTCGCGGTCGCGCAGGACGAGGACGGTGTGACCGTGGAGTTCGCCTCGGGCGCACCGGTCCGCGCCCGGTACGTGGTCGCCGCCGACGGCGGCCGCTCGGCGGTGCGGCGCGCGCTCGGCATCGCCATGACCGGGGAGACCGTCGACCCCCACCCGATGCTGGTCTCGGACGTGCGGATCACGGGCCTGGACCGCACCAACTGGCACGTCTTCCCGCCCCTCGAGAACACCGGCGGCTTCCTCGCGATCTGCCCGCTGGCCGGCACGGAGGACTTCCAGGTCGTGGCGCAGTTCCCGCAGGGCACGGACGTCGACCTCTCCCTCGACGGCATCCGCGGGACCGTCGCCGAGCGCTCCCACCTCTCCCCCGAGGCCGTGACCGAGGTGCGCTGGGCCTCGGACTTCCGGCCGCGCACCGCGCTGGCGGACCGCTTCCGCGCCGGGCGGGTCTTCCTCGCCGGGGACTCGGCCCACATCCACTCACCGGCCGGCGGCCAGGGCCTCAACACCAGTGTCCAGGACGCCTACAACCTGGGCTGGAAACTCGGCGCGGTGCTGAGCGGCGGGGCCCCCACGTCCCTCCTCGACACCTATGAGGAGGAACGTCTGCCCGTCGCCGCCGACATGCTGGGCCTGTCCACCCGGGTGCACCGCGGCGAGGCCCGTCGCGGCGCCGCGACCCGCCAGCTCGGCCTCGGCTACCGCGGCTCCTCCCTCGCGGTGGAGACCCGCACGGACCTGCCGGAGAAGGCCTTGCGGGCGGGCGACCGAGCCCCCGACGCGACCGTGGAGGGCGTACGCCTCTTCGACGTGTTCCGGGGACCGCACTGGACGCTGCTGACCGTCGGCACCGAGGAGGAACCGCCGCCGCTCCCGGGCGTCCGCACCGTGCGGATCGCGTCGTACGACAGGTACGGCACCGGCGTCTTCCTCGTCCGCCCCGACGGCTACGTGGGGTGGGCGGGCACCAGTGCGCGGGACCTGCCGCGGTACGCGAACCGGGTGGGGCTGACCGCCGGTCAAGGGCTGTGACCAAGAAGTCCGCGGGGCCCGCACGAGGCGGGCGCGGGCCGGGCGGTCGGGCCCGGTCGGCTCGGGTCGGGTCGGCTCGGGTCGGGTCGGGTCGGCTCGGGTCGGGCCCGGTCGGGCCGGGCCGGGCCGGGTCGGGTCGGAGGCACCGGCCAGGGCGGCCGACCCGCACGCCCACCGGCTCCGCCCCGGGATCCGGGCGGACAGCCCTCAGGCGCTGGCGAGCGTGAGCTTGACGGCGAAGCCGAGGAAGAGGGCGCCCGCGGCGGTCGTGGCGCCCGCGGACAGCCGCCTGCGGCGCCGGAAGGCCTCCGCGAGTCTCGTCCCGCTGAAGATCAGCGCGGTGAGGTACAGGAAGCTCGCGAGCTGGGCGAAGGCACCGAGGACCACGAAGGACAGGGCCGGATAGGCGTATCCCGGGTCCACGAACTGCACGAAGAAGGCGACGAAGAACAGGATCGCCTTCGGGTTGAACAGGCTGATGACCAGCGCCCGCCGGAACGGCCGCTCCTCGGCCGCCGACTGCTCGGGGAGTTCCTCCTCGACCCGCTCCCGCCGGGTCCGCCACATCGTCCACGCGGCCCGCAGCATCCCGAACGCCAGCCACGTCAGATACCCGGCCCCGGCGTACTTCACGATCCCGAACAGCACGGCGTTGCCCTGCAGCAGCGAGGCGACGCCGGCCGCCGACAGTGTCATCAGCACCGTGTCCCCGCACCACACGCCCGCGGCGGCCGTGTACCCGGTACGCACGCCACGCCGGGCGGCGACGGACAGCACGTAGAGCGAGTTCGGTCCGGGGAGCAGAACGATCAGGACAAGGCCCGCCAGATAGGTGGGGAGGTCGATGACACCAAGCATGAAGAGGAGTGTCGCACGGGGGTACGACACCCCGCGTGCCCGTCCCGCGGTTCAGTCACCGTCGAGGAGCGTGTCCACGGAGAGTTCGAGGGTGACGCCGACGGACTCCGGGATCGGGACACTCTGCCCCCGCCCGTAGCGCTCGGGGGCCGGATACTTGCCGTTGACCGGATCCCGGTGGAGGAGCACCTCGTCGTGCTTGCGGTCGGCCACGAGGTAGACCGGGATGCCGGCCTCGGCGTAGCACTCGACCTTGGGACCGAGGTCGTCGGACCAGTTCGACGAGGTCACCTCGGCGACCAGGCGGAAGACGTTCGGGGCGTAGCAGTTCTTCTGCACGAGGGCGTCCCGGAAGTCCTCGTCGACGAGGGAGAAGTCGGGAATGGCGTAGTCGTCGGGCAGTGTGGGCAGCCAGAGGCCGACGCCCTGGACGTACCTGAGCCCGGCCTTCCGGGCTCCCGCCCTGTCGAACGCCACGACCAACCAGGACAACGACAGTGCATGCGAGCCGTCAGGCGGCGGTGTCACAGTGAGCCTCCCCTGGAGAATCTCCACGCGGTGCCCAGGCAGTGCACGGGAGAGCAGGTCGGCGGCTTCGCTCAACGTCAGCTCGTGTTGCAGTACGGCCACGGCATCCTCCTTTTCAGGGGTCACTCTCCTTGAGCGTATCCGGGGGCGTGCGGCTTTCGCCCCCGATCACCCGTACGGAGGAATCGCCCAGGTCAGAAGGCATCCGTCGGCACGTAGGTCCCCCAGACCTCGCGCAACGCGCCGCACACCTCGCCGACCGTGGCGCGGGCGCGCAGGGCGTCCTTCATCGGGTAGAGGACGTTGGCCGTGCCCTCGGCCGCCGTCTTCAGGTCGGCGAGGGCCGCCTCGACCGCCGCCCCGTCGCGCTCGGCGCGCAGCCCGGCGAGGCGTGCGGCCTGCTGGGCCTCGATGGCCGGGTCGACCCGGAGCGGCTCGTACGGCTCCTCCTCGTCGAGCTGGAAGCGGTTGACGCCGACCACGACCCGCTCGCCGGAGTCGGTCTCCTGCGCGATGCGGTACGCGCTGCGCTCGATCTCGCCCTTCTGGAAGCCGTGCTCGATGGCGCTGACCGCGCCGCCCATCTCCTCGACCCTCGTCATGAGGTCGACGGCGGCCGTCTCGACGTCGTCGGTCATCCTCTCGATGACGTACGAGCCCGCGAAGGGGTCGACGGTCGCCGTGACGTCCGTCTCGTAGGCCAGCACCTGCTGGGTACGCAGGGCCAGACGCGCCGACTTGACGGTCGGCAGCGCGATCGCCTCGTCGAAGGAGTTGGTGTGCAGCGACTGGGTGCCGCCGAGGACCGCGCCCAGGCCCTGGACGGCCACGCGCACCAGGTTCACCTCCGGCTGCTGGGCCGTCAGCTGCACGCCCGCGGTCTGCGTGTGGAAGCGCAGCATCAGTGACTTGGGGTTCTTCGCGCCGAACTCCTCGCGCATCACGCGGGCCCAGATGCGGCGCGCGGCACGGAACTTGGCGACCTCCTCCAGGATCGTCGTACGGGCGACGAAGAAGAAGGACAGGCGGGGAGCGAAGTCGTCGACGTCCATGCCCGCCGCCACCGCCGTGCGGACGTACTCGATGCCGTCCGCGAGGGTGAACGCGATCTCCTGTGCGGGGGACGCGCCCGCCTCGGCCATGTGGTAGCCGGAGATCGAGATGGTGTTCCACTTCGGGATCTCGGTCCGGCAGTACTTGAAGATGTCCGCGATCAGACGCAGCGAGGGTTTGGGCGGGAAGATGTACGTGCCGCGCGCGATGTACTCCTTCAGCACGTCGTTCTGGATCGTGCCGGTCAACCGGGAGGCCGGGACCCCCTGTTCCTCGCCGACCAGCTGGTACATGAGCAGCAGCAGCGCCGCGGGGGCGTTGATCGTCATCGAGGTGGAGACCTTGTCCAGCGGGATGCCGCCGAACAGGATCCGCATGTCATCCACCGAGTCGATCGCGACGCCGACCTTGCCGACCTCGCCGTGCGCGATGGCGGCGTCCGAGTCGTGGCCCATCTGGGTGGGCAGGTCGAAGGCGACCGAGAGGCCCATCGTGCCGTTCGCGATCAGCTGCTTGTACCGCGCGTTCGACTCCACCGCCGTGCCGAAGCCGGCGTACTGGCGCATCGTCCAGGGACGGCCGGTGTACATCGACGGGTACACACCGCGGGTGAAGGGGTAGGCGCCGGGTTCGCCCAGCTTCTCCGCCGGGTCCCAGTCCTTCAGGACCTCCGGTCCGTAGACCGCTTCGATGGGCAGTCCGGACTCCGACTCGCGCGACATTGCTGTGCCTCCCGCTGGGTTACTCACTGGTAGGTCCGACCCTCGCGACGGACTGTAGTGGCGGCCGTGCGCCCGGTGGAGAGACCCGGGCTGGGACCTTGCTCACAGACCGGTGCGCGTACCTGTTCCCCTCTCGTGGCGCACACCTTCGCTCTCCACCATGCCGTGCGGTTCACGACCGGTCACGCGCGGGGAACATCCTCAGGGTGTCTCCCAGGGGTATACCTGGCACATCGGCGTGCGGTGGACGGGTGAGACGACGGGGGTTCGAATGCGCATCACGGGCAGGGGAAGATCACTGGCCGCTCTGCTGGCGCTCATCGCGGTGAGCGGCTGCCGGGCTCAGGCCGTCGACGCGCACGGGACGCGGACGCCTGTGAGGGCGACGACCGGCTCCGCGGCCGCGTCGGACGACGCCAAACCGAGTGCGGGGAGCGCCGTGCCGGGTGCCGCGTCCCGGGATCCGGGCCCGACCGCTTCCAGGACACCACCTCCCAAGGTGCTGTGGTCCCGCGGCGACCGTGGCCGGGACGTCCGCGAGGTCCAGGCCCGGCTGCGCCAACTCGCCTGGCTCTTCGAGGGCCCGACGGGGACGTACGACTTCGCGACGGTCACCGCCGTACGCGGCTTCCAGGGCAAGCGGGGGCTCGCGCGCACCGGCGAGCTGGACGCCGTGACCTGGCAGCGGCTGCTGTCGATGACGCACGAGCCGGCCCGGTGGGAGCTGTACGCGTTCGGCGGACAGCCCGCGGCGCCGCCCGACCCGCGCTGCATGACCGGCCGGGTGCTGTGCGTCAGCAAGACGAGCCGCACCCTGCGCTGGATGGTCGACGGAAGGACCGTCTCGGTGATGGACGTGCGGTTCGGCGCGCAGTACACCCCGACCCGCGAGGGCGTGTTCAGCGTGAACTTCAAGTCCCGCTACCACGTGTCGACGATCTACCACACGTCCATGCCGTACGCGATGTTCTTCAGCGGCGGCCAGGCGGTGCACTACTCCGCCGACTTCGCGGCCCGCGGCTACGCGGGCGCCTCGCACGGCTGCGTCAACGTACGGGACGAGGGGAAGATCGCGGCGCTGTTCGCGCAGGTCCGCACGGGGGACAAGGTCGTCGTGTACTGGTGACGGCGGGTGCGGGGCGCTCAGTGTGTGCGGGGCGCGGGCGGGACCGGGGGAACGTGTCCCGCCCGCGCCGGTGTGCACCGAGCCTGGGTACGGGGGGAACCCCGGCTCGGTGCGACGGCCGATGACCAGTCGGCTCACCCAGTACTGCGTCGACGCGGCCGAAAACGTCACACCGGCGCGGGAAAAAGTTCAAAGAAATACGAAACCGCAGCTCAGGACGAGTGAGTGACGGGCCCTCGCCGGCCGGTGACCGACGGCGGCATCCGCCGTATGGCCGGGAACCGATGGCCGGGAAGCGGCTCAGACGGCCGACCGACGCGGCAACGCGTCGTCCGCCCGCGCGGCGTCCCGCACGGCCGAGGACAGCGCCGACGCGAGCGGCTGCTTCGGTGCCAGGGCGGACGGCGAGGCCGGGGTGAAGACCCCGCTGTGGTGGTGGCCGTTGTCACCCGGGACCATGTGGCCGCCGTCGTCGCCACCCTCGCCGCCGCCGGAGCCGTGCCCGGAATCGTGGCCGCCCTGCCCGTCGCCCTGACCGCCCCGGTCGTCCCGGCCCTCGCCGGAACCGGCTCCCGTCCGGCCCAGGACACGCTTGCAGAACGTCTTCACCCGGCCGCCGCCGCCCGCCGCGTCCGTCAGGACGCGTCTGCGGCCGGCCTCCAGGTTCTTGCCGCCCAGGACCTCCCGGCACGACGAGCGCGTCCTGCTCCACCACTCGTGGGAGCGGGCCGGCCGACCCGGCTCGGACGAGGGGGACTGTCCGCTCGCGGAGCCGCCGGCCACCACGTCGTCGGAGGAGCCGGAACCGGCCGGCCCACTCGCCGTGGCACCGGGCAGCGGTACTTCGGAGCCGTCCGCCTGCGACTCCCCCGGCGACGGCGAGACCATCGGGTGCTGCGGCGTCTGCGCCGCGGAAACCGTGGCGGCCGGGTGCGGCCTGTCATCACGGAACGGAGTCGGCAGCACTCCGGTTCCGGCGGCGACGGCGACCCCGCCGATCATGCCGACGGCCAGCACGGCGGCCAGCCCGAAACGCACCGGCCGACCCCAACGGGCCCGGTGACCGCCCGGACCGGGGCTGCCCAGACGGACCAGACCGGCGTCGGCGGAGTGCGCGGCGGCCCGCGGGTCCCGGCCCGCGGCGAGCTGGGCCGGGACTCCGTCGCGGCCGGCGCGGGCGGCCCGGAACGCGGCCAACGCGGCGGCCTCGCCGGGCAGTTCGGCACCGCCCGGAGCGGGTTTCGCGACCAGCGAGGCGAGCGCCTCGGTGAGCCGCTCCACGCGTTCCTTGGTGCCGGCGTCGACGGTCTCCAGCGGCTCGCCGCGCAGCAGACGCTCCGCGGCCTCGCGGTCCAGCCACCTGTAGTCCTCGTCGGCCATCACATGTCCTTCTGCGTCCGCGAACGCGTATGCGTCACACCGGCGGACGTCACCGCGCGTGTGCGCGACTCTCGTGGTGGGGGGACCGCGCCGAGCGCGACCGCGGATTCCGGATCGCCGCCGATCAGCTCCGCGAGCCGCTTCAGACCCCGGTGCGCCGCGGTGCGGACGGCTCCGGGCCGCTTGCCGAGGGTCTCGGCCGCGGACTTGGCGTCGAGGCCGACGACGACCCGCAGCACCACGGCCTCCGCCTGGTCCTGCGGGAGCTGGGCTATCAGCGAGAGGGTGCTGTCGGTGGTCAGCGCCTCGATGGCCTCGCCCGCGGTGTCCGACTCGGCGGCCTTGCCCGTCAGTTCGGTCTCGTCGCCGCCGATCGCGGGGCGGCGCCCGCGCATGCGTATGTGGTCGAGGGCGCGGTTACGGGCGATCCGGGCGGCCCACCCGCGGAAGCGGTCGGCGTCACCGCTGAACCTCTCCAGGTCACGGGCGATCTGCAGCCAGGCCTCGGAGGTGACGTCCTCCGCGTCCGGGTCACCGACCAGCGTCCGTACGTATCCGAGCAGCCGTGGATGCACCGCGCGGTACACAGTCCGGAACGCGGTCTCGTCCCCGTCCTGCGCCGCAAGCACCGCGGTGGTCAGCTCCGCGTCGTCCCCCAGCACCCGCGCGCCCCTCTTTGCGCCTGAACCGGCGCCGCTCTCGCGGACCGGGCTCTCGCCGTTGTGGTTGCCTGTCCTCCGCGCCCCGGCGCGAATGGCACGTTACGGCCTGAAACAGCTCCCCGTCCACGTCCGTACAACTTGCAACTATGTCGTGACGGAGCGAGGTGTGACACAAAACGCAGTCGCGGCGCTGTAGAGAGTACGGGCCGCCGCGCGGCCCGTGCCGCGCGACGGCCGGGGCCTCTCCTGTGGGGGGTGGCGGCCCCGGCCGTTGCCATCGGCACTCCGGACGGGCGTCCTCGGTACGCCCCCGCCGCCTCTCGTGCGACGCGCCCGGCCCCACCCCGGACCAGGCCCCAACCGCTCCCTCGCTCCTACTTCACCTTCCCCGGCTCCTCCGGCTCCTCCGGCTCCTCCGGCTCCTCCGGCTCCGCCCCGACGTCCGGGTCCCGGCCAGGCCACCGCCGTTGTGTACACATGGAACATCCGGTACCTTTGAGCGCATGACGCAGATGCCCATAGAGTCCATTCGTGACGTCCGCGCGCACCTTGCCGAAGTCGTCGAGCGAGCCGATCGCGATGACCAGCCCACCGTGATCACGCGACGAGGAAAAGAAGTCGCCGCCGTCGTCTCGATCGATGTCCTACGCAAGTACCAGCAGTGGGAAGAGCGCGAGATCAACCGCATCATCGACGAGCGGATGGCGAACCGCTCGGCCGGCGTCCCCATCGAGGACATCATGAAGGAAACCCTGGCGCGCAGTGAGTGAGTACCGCACCGTCTTCCGGCCCGAGGCACAAGCCGAACTCCGGAAAGTCCCCCGCGACACGGCGCTGCGCATCCTGGCCAAGCTGACGGAGCTGGAGAGCGACCCGCTCGGATTCAGCACCACGGCGCTCGTGTCCCAGCCCGGTCGCCGTCGCCTCCGAGTCGGCGACCACCGCGTCATCTACACCATCGACGACGGCGAACTGGTCGTATGGGTCGTTCACGTCGGACACCGCTCCACGGTCTACGAGACGTGAGGTCCCGTCCGGAGAACCGGACGACGGTCCCGGCGGAACCGCTGCCCGTGCTGCGTCGCGCTGACGAGGCCGCTCCCGTCGAGTCCGAACGGACTGCCGTCGGAGCCCACCTGTCTCGACATGCGTCAGGCGGAGCAACGCGAAAAGCAGGCGGCACAAGAGCTGAGTGACCTCCTACTTCTTCTCCCGCTCATCCGGCTCCGCCCCGGCGTCCGGGTCCCGGCCGGTCCGGTCGTCCGTCCAGTCGTCCCGGCGCCGGGGCCGCGCGCCGTGCGCTCCCCGCTCCCGCGCGGCCCGGTACGCGGCGACGGCCCGCCCCTCCGCATCGGGATCGACGGGAGCGGTCCGTACGGCGGCGAGCAGCATGTCGAGGGAAAGGCCGATGGAGAGGCCGGGGAAGGGATCGGTGTCCGCGTGCCGTTCACCCATGTACCCGCCCGCCCCTCACCGACCGCTCCTGGCGTTCATCCCGAATCCCCCAGCGTCCGGCGGCCTTCGGGCGTCACATCGCCCGTCGCGCCGTCGTCCGCGCCCTCGTCCGTGACGTTGTCCGTCCCGTCGGCGCCGATCTGCTGCGCCAGTCGTCTCAGGCCGCGATGGGCCGCGGTGCGCACCGCCCCCGGGCGCTTGCCGAGGACGCGTGCGGCGGCCGGTCCGTCCAGGCCGACGACCACCCGCAGCAGTACGGCCTCGGCCTGGTCGCGGGGCAGCCGGGCGACCAGTTCCAGGGCGCGCTCGGTGCCGAGGGTCTCCAGCGCCTGGTCGTGGGTGCTGTGGTGGCCGGGCAGTTCCAGGGCCTCGTTCTCGAGCGGGGTGGCCCGGGGACGTACTTTCTGGCGCCGCAGATGGTCGAGCGCGCGGTGCCGGGCGATGGTCGCGGTCCAGCCGCGGAACCCGGCGCCGTCCCCCCGGAACCGTCCGAGGTCACGGGCGATCTCCAGCCAGGCGTCGGACGCCACGTCCTCGGCGTCGTCCCCGACGATCCCGCGCAGATAGCCGAGCAGGCCCGGCTGCACCATCCGGTAGGCGACCGCGAAGGCGACCTCGTCCCCCTCCTGCGCCCGCGCCACGGCCGCACCGAGCTCACCGTCGTACACCTGTACGCGGCGGGATTCCCCTCCCTGGCCCAACACTGTCCTCGTTCGTACCGAGTTCGCCTGAATGCGCACCGTGCGACACGGCCGGCCGTGTCGACGTCCCCGTGGTCATCAGCGTCGCCCCCCACGGAAATGTCACAGGCCGTCAGGCCCTCCGCCCCGCCTCGGGTCCGTCGCCGGCCCACACGTCGGCGCGGCCGGTGGCGCGGCTCGCGTACGGGCGTCCGTCAGCCGACGGTGTCCACCGGTTCGGGCACCGGGGCCGGTTGTCCCTGCGCGGCGGGCATCCGGTCGGCGTTCACCACGACCCCGGCGATCAGCGCGGCCAGCAGCAGTGCGCCCATCGCCCACCAGGTGGCGACGTTGAAGCCGTGCACGGCGGCCCGGGAGGCGAGGGCGCGGCGGTCGGCGCCGGGCCCGGCGTGGGCGGTCGCGTAGCGGGTCGTGACGCTCGCGGCGATCGTGTTGAGCAGCGCCGTCCCGATGGAACCGCCCACCTGCTGGGCGGTGTTGAAGGTCGCGGAGGCCGCGCCCGCGTCCCGGGGCGCGACGCTCGACGTGGCCAGCGAGACGCAGGTCATCATCGCCGTGCCCATGCCGAGGCCGAGCATCAGCATGCCGGGCAGGACGTGCGAGGCGTACGCGGGTGCCACGCCGACCTGCGCGATGATCGCCAACGCGCCCGCGGCGAGCAGCAGTCCCGGGACGATCAGGGTGCGCGGCGGGACCCGGTTCAGCAGCCGGGCCGCGACCTGCGTGGAGCCGGTGATCATGCCGACGGTGATGGGGAGATAGGCGAGCCCGGTCCTCAGCGGCGAGTACCCGAGGACGCGCTGGAAGTAGTACGTCAGGAAGAGGAAGACCCCGAACATCCCGATGGTGACCATCAGGATGGTGAGGAACGCCCCGACCCGCTGCCGGTCCCTCACCACCGACATCGGCAGCAGCGGCACCCGGGCCCGGGTCTGCCACAGCCCGAACAGGCCGAGCAGGACGACACCGGCGGCCAGCAGTCCGAGGACCAGTCCGTCGCCCCAGCTCCGCGACTCCGCCTCCGAGAAGCCGTACACCAGCGAGAGCATGCCGGCGGAGCCGAGCAGCGCGCCCGGCACGTCGAGGCGCGCGTCCTCGTAGCGGCCGCCGCCGTCGAGCAGCACCCAGGCGCCCGCGAACGCGACGAGGGCGATGGGGACGTTGACGTACAGACACCAGCGCCAGTCGAGGTACTGGGTGAGGAGGCCGCCCGCGAGCAGTCCGATCGCCGCGCCCGCGCCGACGATCGCGCCGAACACCCCGAAGGCCTTGCCGCGTTCCTTGGGATCGGTGAACGTCGTGGTGAGCAGCGACAGGGCGGCGGGCGCGAGCAGCGCCGCGAACACGCCCTGCAGGGCGCGTGCCCCGAACAGCATCCCCGAGTCGGTCGCGGCGCCGCCCAGCGCGGACGCGGCGGCGAAGCCCAACAGGCCGGTCATGAACGCGAGTCTGCGCCCGGCGAGGTCGGCGATCCGGCCGCCGAGCAGCAACAGGCCCCCGAAGGCCAGGGTGTAGGCGGTGATGACCCACTGCCGGTTCCCGTCCGACATGCGCAGCGCGGTCTGGGCGGACGGCAGGGCGATGTTCACGATGGTCATGTCGAGGATGACCATGAGCTGGGCGAGGGCGATGACAACCAGCGCCCACCAGCGGCGGTTCGCGGCCACGAGGCCTCCCGGGTCCGGCGGTTGTCCTCATGGTCCCTCCGGAGACCGCCATTTGGGAACGGTCGCGTACCTTAAGGGGCGGCGATTCCGCCGGGCCGGCCCGTACGAGCCCGTCAGCGCCGCGCCCTGTCCCCGGTGGCCTCCCGGCACAGCAGTCGCAGCGAGCCGTCGCCCCCGTAGCAGCGGCGGGCCTCGTCGATCGGGTCCCACAGCCGCCCGTCGGGGGTCCGCAGCCAGTGCTCGCCGCCGGTCTCCCACCACTCCGCGCCGGTGTAGCGGGCGACGACCTCGCCGGCGTACGCGCCGAAGCCGCGCAGCACGCTCTCCACGGCGGCGTACGGAGCCCGTTCACGGCGTATCTCGTCGATCAGCCGGTCGACGCGCCACAGACTCTGGGCCGAGTAGTCGAGGCGCAGCCGGGCGCCCTCGCGCATCGTGGCGACGGCGTCCGCCGCCCAGCGCACGGGCTTCGTCGCGGCCTGGGGCCTGGTTGTTCGCTGTGCGTTCACACTCGGGAAAGCGCTCCGAGGACGGGTTTCGTCACGCGTTCCGGGCACATCCGCGACACCGGCCCAGGACCCCCATCCGCCCGCGCAGGACAGTCACAGGAACCCCGCAGGAATCAGGTTTACGTCCGATCCGGGCACTTGCGCCGCGCATCGGGCCCTGGTCGCGGGAGTCCGTGTCACGCCCGTCCGCGGGCCCGTCGCGACACCACCGCGCGCAGCACGCGCCGCCCCTCCGTGGACACCTCCAGCGCGGGACGCAGTCCGCCCGCGCCCCGGCCCGCCAGCAGCTCCAGGACGGTGACCTGGCGGCGCAGTTCGGCCGCGACGAGGGGGGAGATGCCGTCCGTGCGGCCCTCACGGTGCGCCGAGACCGGGCACGTGTCCGTGTCGCCGGCGGCCGCGTCGAGCAGCCGGTGGATCCGCAGGGCCGCCACCGAACACGCGTCGGCCCACTCCCGCAGGTCGGGCGCGAAGGGGTCGTCGGGGGCGGCGGCGAGCATCCGGCGGACCAGGACGGCGGCCTCGCCCTCGCCCGCGCCGGCCCCGTCCTGCCCGGGATCGATGACCTCCAGCTCGGTCCGTGCCCGATCGAGGTACTCACCCCAGGCGCCACCGTCCGCGAGGCTCGACCACAGCGGTCTCAGGACCTCGTCGTCGCCCCCCAGCAGAGGCACACACCGATCCAAACAAGCCAGCCCGCTGGCCGCCAGACCACGCTCGTCGGCCTGAGCGATCAGGTCCACCAGACTCATCACGCCTCCCCTCGACAGGGCGCTCCCCCTTACGGAGCCCGCACTTTCCCTTACTGCGTGCTCAGCAGCGGGAGTGTCACAGGGGTACCACGCCGAGCGGGTCCAGGGGGCGAAAGAGCGGATTTTCGGCCAACGACGCGGCCTCCGCCATCAGAACGGCGAGTGGCAGCTCGCTCCTGCGCACGGCGCCCGCCGTGCCCACGGTGGCCGCCGTGCCCACGGTGGCCACGGTGGCCCACCGGGAAGTAACCCCGGCAGCCCGTGCCGCTCCCCACCCCCGGTGTCCCTACCGGGGGGAGAGTCAGACGGCTGCCGCGACGCCGGTGGGTGTCAGAGGGCGGTCCCGGCCGGTCCGCGCAGCGCCTTCTCGTGCTGCATCCGGGTCAGCCGCAGGACGACGAGGATCGCCAGCAGGGCGGCGGCGATGTCGGCGGCGTCCGCGAACGTCGCCCGGCCGGCCGCGTGCTGGATCTCCAGCGCGGTCCGGGCGTCGCGGTGCTCCGCCGTGGAGTCCCGGTAGGCGACCAGCGAGGCCAGCCACAGCGCCCACCAGACGTTGACCAGGCCGTGCGTGGTCCGAGAGCCCTGCCGGATGCTCGCGTCCCAGATGTCCAGCATGACCCGGCGCGGGCGCCACAGGTTCAGTATCGGCACGAACCAGCCGCCGATCGCCCAGCCGCGGCTCTTGCTGTGACCGAAGGGGTCGAACACCTCGGCGTTGACCCGCGCCCGGTGGAACCAGACGAGGAAGACGACGATCGTCGCGAGCAGGGCGCCCGTCTGCGCGTACCCGGCCGCGGAGTACAGCGAGTCCGCGTGGTCCGCCTTCCGCCGGATGCCCTCCCCGGTCCGGCCGTCCACCAGCGCGGACGCCACGTCGTACATCGTGCGGTCCGCCCAGATCGCGAAGAGGTCGGTCGCGACGACCAGGCCGAGCAGCGCGGCGGTGGCCCTTCCGAGGCCGACCGGCGACCTCAGCCAGGCGGGACCGTGCGGCAGCACCGGGATGCCCGTCGGCAGGGGCGCGGGGACGGGCATGGGCGCACCGGACATAGGCGCATCGGACATGGGTGTACTGGACATAGGGCCCCCCGGATCTCCGGCACGCACGCGAGGCGGTACCGGCACAAGAAGCCGGGTGTGCTCCCTCCCCAGGGGCACACCCGGCACACGAACCATCGGAAGATACGTTCATCCGGCCCCGGCGTCCAACCAATTGCGCCCGGCCCGCGCAGCGGCCGCAGACCGCCGGTCCGGCCGGCCGGCGGGGCCGGTTCAGCCCAGTCGGTCCGCGAGGCTCTTGAAGCCGGTCCAGGAGAGCGCCGGCCGGCCCGGATCCCACAGCTTCTGGATGGTCGCGCGCAACGGCATCCTGATGCCCGCCGCCACCTGGTCCTGGGTCTGCGAGGCCGAGAGATCGCACCAGACGGCGAAGCTCCCGCCGAGGATCTGGCCGTCGTACCTCGACGGGACCGGTGTGGTGCCGCGCAGCACGAGCGGGGTCCACTGCTCGT
This sequence comes from Streptomyces sp. RPA4-2, assembly GCF_012273515.2. Taxonomy (NCBI): domain Bacteria; kingdom Bacillati; phylum Actinomycetota; class Actinomycetes; order Kitasatosporales; family Streptomycetaceae; genus Streptomyces; species Streptomyces sp. RPA4-2. Next base: position 5,605,206 of record NZ_CP050975.2, on the reverse strand, counting down.
AGATGCGCCGCCCGGTCGGATAGACGAAGGTCTGCGGTTCACCGAGGACGTAGTAGAGGAACTCGTCGTTGTAGTTGATGAGTTCGCGGCCGGCGCTCAGGTACTCGGCCGGCGGGCGCGCGCCGATCTCCTTCCCGGTCCAGTACGCGACCTCGATGTCCTTGGCGGCCTGGACGCTGCCCCCGCGGAAGAACCCGTCGTTCCAGGCCCGCGAGGTCCGGTCGTGTCCGCGCACCACCGAGGCGCGGTCGTTGAGCCAGCCGGTCGCCAGGTCGGCGACGCTCCCGCCGGCCCCGAAGAGCTTCCTGGCCGCGGTGGCCAGCTGCGGATAGGAGGCCGCCGGGTTCGCCACGGTCAGCGCCTGGTACTCGTCGCCGCCGAGGTGCCAGTACGGGCCGGGGAAGAGACCCGCGTACTCGTTGAGCAGGTCGTCGACGATGGCCGCCGACGCGGGCTTGGAGATGTCGACGGCACCCCGGGTGGGGACCCCCGAGGCGTTCCGGAGCTGGAGGTCGGGGTGGGCGGCGATCACCGCGCCGAGGTGGCCCGGCGAGTCGATCTCGGGCACGACGTGGATGTGCCGGCTCGCCGCGAGGTCGATGATGTCCTTGACCTCGGTCTTGGACAGATGCTGCCGGGACACGATCTCCGGGTGGGTGTCCGACTGGATGCGGAAGCCCTGGTCGTCGGAGAAGTGCAGGCCCAGCTCGTTGAACTTCAGATCGCCCAGTTCGCGGACGCGGTCCTCGATCCAGGCCGCCGTGAAGTGCTTGCGGGCGATGTCGAGCATGAACCCGCGGCGTGGCTTCGCGGGCCGGTCGCGTACGACGCCCTCCGGCGCGGTGCCGCCGCCGTGCACCTCCTGCTTGAGGGTGCGCGTGCCGTAGAAGACGCCCGCCTCGCCGGGCGCGGAGATGGTGACCCGGCGGTTCTTCACCGTCAGGGTGTACGACTCCGGGTCGGCGGCCGTGCCGTTCAGGGCGAGTTCGACGTCACCGTCGCGGGCCTGTGTCCGCCCCGCGTAGGACAGTTTGAGTTCCCCCGCCATCAGCTTCCCCTCGTCGGCGAGGCCGGCGTCGTCCACGACGACCCGGCCGCCCGCGGCGGGACGCCAGCCGGGCCCCCGGGCGGGCGTGTGCTCCCGCACGGCGGGAATCGTGCGGGGGGCCTGGGAGAGGGGTAGACCCGGGTGGGCGAGGCGGACGCGGAGGACCCGCTCGCGGCGGCGGACGTGCTCGCCGAGGACAGGCTCGCCCCGGTCGGCTCGCCGTCACCGGAGGGCCACAGCACCACGGCCGCCACCACGGCGCCCGCCGCCACCACCACTCCGGCGGCCATCAGCGCCGGCCGCCTCCCGCTCCGTACCGGCGCCCGTCGCCGCCTGCCCGTGCTCACCGCACCACGCCCTTCACGATCACGCTCGCGCCCCGGCCGTCGAGACCCGCACCTTCACGTACGCATCCCGCACCCCGTACACCTCACGTCGTACACCCCCCTCATGAACCACGGTCCCCTTCTCCTTCACAACCGTCCACCGCAGGTTCCGAAACTCTCCCTTCCGGGTGAAATTCAGGCATCGGACGGACAGCTCCCGTCAATCGTCGATACCGTGGCGGCACACTTCTCACTTCATCCCCTGCCGCACCACACGTGACGTCCACAGGACGCCACGGCACGCACCCGCCGCCATCCCATCGCCGAGGACCCACGCTGCCCGCGCACCGTCTCCCACGCCTCCCCGGCCAGGTCGCCCTACCCGAGCAGAAGAGCGCGCCACCGTCCCCGGGCCGCCTGCAGCACTTCAACGACGCGCCCGCCGACGACGTCGAGCGCGCCCTGCTCACGTGCTGCCGCAATCCGCGCTGGGCCCACCGGCTGGCCGCCCACCGGCCCTACCCGGACCTGGACGCCCTGCTGGCCGCGGCCGACGAGGCGGCGTACGACCTCACGCCCGGCGATCTCGCCGAAGCACTGGCCGGCGAGTCACTCACCCCGCTCCCGGACGGCGGCTACTCCGCCGCCCACACCGCGCTGAGCGCCGCGCACGCCGCGTACGAAAGCCGCTTCGGGCATGTGTTCGTCATCTGTCTGGACGGCATAGCCCCCGAAGAAGCCCTCGATCAGGTGCTCGGCGCCATCCGGTCACGATTGACGAACGATCGGGAGGAGGAGCGGGTGACGACGGCGGACGAGTTGCGCCGCCTCGCCCGAGGCCGCCTGGCCCGCCTGGTGCAGCACTTCAGCGCGCCGCCCGTACTCGAGCGCCCCCTCTAGAAGCGCCGCCCCCGGGAACCCCGCGGCACGCCGGCCGCGCTCCGGCCCCCGATCCGCGTCCGCAGTAGCCCGTCCGTGCCTGATTGTCTGCCAGTTTGATCACATAGATAGGGCCGCTGTAAACGTTCCGACAAGTCGTCGCTACGATGGCCGGGGCCGGTGGACCGTACCCGGCCGGGCCGACCGACACAGAAGCCGGCAGGCCCCAATCCCCGCTCCCGGAGGGTTCTTCCGTGCCGGCTGGAACGCTGTACCGCGGCCGGGAAGGAATGTGGTCCTGGGTGGCTCATCGAGTCACCGGCGTCCTCATCTTCTTCTTCCTGTTCGTACACGTGCTGGACACCGCTCTCGTCCGTGTCTCCCCCGAGGACTACGACAGGGTCGTGTCCACGTACAAGACGCCGATCGTCGCGCTGTTGGAGTACGGCCTCGTCGCCGCCATCCTCTTCCACGCGCTCAACGGCCTGCGTGTCATCGCCGTCGACTTCTGGTCGAAGGGCCCGCGCTACCAGAAGCAGATGCTCTGGTCCGTCGTCGGTATCTGGGTCGTGCTGATGGCCGGGGCGCTGTACCCCGTCCTCGGGCACGCATTCCGCGAAGTCTTCGGGAGCTGACGCAGATGTCCACCACAGAGACCGCCGCTTCCGGCATCGGCCCCGTCGAGGGCGCGGGCGCGTACTCGGCGTACGGCGTCGACAACCCGGCGCCGCTCATCGAGGCGCCCCGCAAGCGCACCAAGAAGACCCCGAAGTCGACGCGCGGCAATTTCGAGATGTACGGCTGGCTCTTCATGCGCCTGTCCGGCATCGTCCTCGTCGTCCTGGTCCTCGGCCACCTGCTCATCCAGCTCGTCCTCGACGGCGGAGTCTCCAAGATCGGCTTCGCGTTCGTCGCGGGCCGCTGGGCGTCCCCGTGGTGGCAGGCCTGGGACCTCGCGATGCTGTGGCTCGCCATGCTGCACGGCGCCAACGGCCTGCGCACGGTCATCAACGACTACGCCGAGCGCGCGAACACCCGCCTGTGGCTCAAGGGCCTGCTCTACACCGCGACGGTGTTCACCATCCTGCTGGGCACGCTGGTGATCTTCACCTTCGACCCGAACATCCGCTAGGCACGGGGCTGAGGTAACCGACTCATGCAGATCCATAAGTACGACACCGTCATCGTCGGCGCCGGCGGCGCCGGCATGCGCGCCGCCATCGAGGCGACGAAGCGCAGCCGCACCGCCGTGCTGACGAAGCTCTACCCCACCCGCTCCCACACGGGCGCGGCGCAGGGCGGCATGGCCGCCGCGCTGGCCAACGTGGAGGAGGACAACTGGGAGTGGCACACCTTCGACACCGTCAAGGGCGGTGACTACCTGGTCGACCAGGACGCCGCCGAGATCCTGGCGAAGGAGGCCATCGACTCGGTCCTCGACCTGGAGAAGATGGGCCTGCCGTTCAACCGGACGCCCGAGGGCCGGATCGACCAGCGCCGTTTCGGCGGTCACTCCCGCAACCACGGCGAGGCCCCGGTCCGCCGGTCCTGCTACGCCGCGGACCGCACCGGCCACATGATCCTCCAGACGCTGTACCAGAACTGCGTCAAGGAGGGCGTGGAGTTCTTCAACGAGTTCTACGTGCTCGACCAGCTGATCACCGAGGTCGACGGCGTGAAGCGCTCGGCCGGCGTGGTCGCGTACGAGCTGGCGACCGGCGAGATCCACGTCTTCCAGGCGAAGTCCGTGATCTACGCCTCCGGCGGCACCGGCAAGTTCTTCAAGGTGACGTCCAACGCGCACACGCTGACCGGTGACGGCCAGGCCGCGGTCTACCGTCGCGGACTGCCGCTGGAGGACATGGAGTTCTTCCAGTTCCACCCGACCGGCATCTGGCGCATGGGCATCCTGCTGACGGAGGGCGCCCGCGGTGAGGGCGGCATCCTCCGCAACAAGGACGGCGAGCGCTTCATGGAGAAGTACGCGCCGGTCATGAAGGACCTCGCGTCCCGTGACGTCGTCTCCCGCTCCATCTACACGGAGATCCGTGAGGGCCGCGGCTGCGGTCCCGAGGGCGACCACGTCTACCTCGACCTCACGCACCTCCCGCCGGAGCAGCTCGACGCGAAGCTCCCCGACATCACCGAGTTCGCCCGTACGTACCTCGGCATCGAGCCCTACACGGACCCGATCCCGATCCAGCCCACCGCGCACTACGCCATGGGCGGCATCCCGACGAACGTCCAGGGTGAGGTGCTGAGCGACAACACCACGGTCGTCCCCGGCCTGTACGCGGCCGGCGAGGTCGCCTGCGTGTCCGTGCACGGCGCCAACCGCCTGGGCACGAACTCGCTCCTGGACATCAACGTGTTCGGGCGCCGCGCGGGCATCGCCGCGGCCGAGTACTCGGCGAAGGCCGACTACGTCGAGCTGCCCGAGAACCCTGCCTCGCAGGTCGTCAGGCAGGTCGAGCACCTGCGCGACTCCACGGGCACGGAGCGGGTCGCGACGATCCGCCTCGAGCTGCAGGAGTGCATGGACGCCAACGTGATGGTGTTCCGCACCGAGCAGACGATCAAGACGGCGGTCGAGAAGATCGCGGAGCTGCGCGAGCGCTACAAGAACGTCTCGATCCAGGACAAGGGCAAGCGGTTCAACACGGACCTCCTCGAGGCCATCGAGCTGGGCAACCTGCTCGACCTGGCCGAGGTCATGGCCGTCTCCGCGCTCGCCCGCAAGGAGTCCCGCGGCGGTCACTACCGCGAGGACTACCCGAACCGCGACGACGTCAACTTCATGCGCCACACCATGGCGTACCGCGAGGTCGGCGACGACGGCACCGAGTCCATCCGTCTCGACTACAAGCCGGTCGTCCAGACCCGCTACCAGCCGATGGAGCGTAAGTACTGATGGCTACCCCGACTCTCGACAAGGCGGACAGCGCCGGCCAGCCCGAGGCGGGCTTCGCCGACTCGCCGTACATCACCGCCACGTTCCGCATCCGCCGCTTCAACCCCGAGGTCTCGGCGGACGCGGTCTGGGAAGACTTCCAGCTGGAGATCGACCCGAAGGAGCGTGTCCTCGACGCGCTGCACAAGATCAAGTGGGACCAGGACGGCACGCTCACCTTCCGCCGTTCCTGCGCGCACGGCATCTGCGGCTCGGACGCCATGCGGATCAACGGCAAGAACCGCCTCGCCTGCAAGACGCTGATCAAGGACATCAACCCCGCCAAGCCGATCACGGTCGAGGCCATCAAGGGCCTGACGGTCCTGAAGGACCTCGTGGTCGACATGGACCCGTTCTTCCAGGCGTACCGCGACGTGATGCCCTTCCTCATCACGAAGGACACCAACGAGCCGACGCGTGAGCGTCTGCAGAGCGCCGAGGACCGCGAGCGCTTCGACGACACCACCAAGTGCATCCTCTGCGCGGCGTGCACGTCGTCCTGCCCGGTGTTCTGGAACGACGGCCAGTACTTCGGCCCGGCCGCGATCGTGAACGCGCACCGCTTCATCTTCGACAGCCGTGACGAAGCGGGCGAGCAGCGCCTGGAGATCCTCAACGACAAGGACGGCGTGTGGCGTTGCCGCACCACGTTCAACTGCACGGACGCCTGCCCTCGCGGTATCGAGGTCACGAAGGCGATCCAGGAGGTCAAGCGCGCGCTGATCACGCGTCGCTTCTGATCCGCCGCAGCTGCCCGAAGGGCCCCGCTCCATTCCGGAGCGGGGCCCTTCGTCGCGACTGTCGTCGTCAGCCGCGCAGTACGCGGCCCTGCTTGTCGGTGCGGTCGTTGCTCGTGAAGAACAGGATCGCGTCGACCAGGGCCCAGATGCCGAGGCCGCCGCAGGTGAAGAGCTGGCCGAGGGCCACACCGGTGGAACCGACGTAGAAGCGGCCGGCGCCGAATCCGCCCAGGAACAGCTGGAGGACGCCCGCGACGATCTTGGACTTGTCGGAGTAGGGACGGCCCTGCGGGTCGTAGCCGTAGGGGGCGTCAGGGGTGGGGACGGTCATGAAAGCTGCTCCTGGATGGCTGAAATACAACCGGAACAAAGCGCTCCGGCCGGAGTCCAGGAGGGACCTCATGGCAGAGATCACCCATGGATCACGTGCACGCCATCCCCCCTGTGCCGTGGGAGCGTACGGAGATCAACGGCCCAAAGGGGAGAGAAATCGATCAATCGTTCCCATCCCGTGATCATATTCCGGCCACACGCGGTCCCTTGATCGAACCGCCGTCGCGCCCATGCCCTAGACGAGGTTGCGGGCCACCGTCCACGCCACCGCCACGAGGAGGATCAACGCCTGCGTGCGCGGCTTCAGTTCGGGCCTCCAGCGGCGTCCACGCAGCCCCTCGCAGGCCCAGCGCGCGAGCAGCGCGAGGGCGAACGGCGAGGCGAGCAACAGCGCCCTGTTGTCCAGCCAGGCCCCGGCGAAGTGACCGTGCATCAGGTCGTACACCATGCGGGTGCCGCCGCAGGCCGGGCAGAGCTGCCCGGTGACCAGACGGAACGGGCACCCGGGCAGGACATGGCCGGGCTCGTGCGGATCGGTGACGTACAGATACCCCGCCCCGGCCGCCCCGGCGGCGAGCACCGCGAGGGGTGCCGCCGCCGGGTGCCGCAGCGCGACCCCGCGCGCCGCGACGGAATCAGCCACGCAGGACCCGGCCCTCGGAGTCCGTGGCGCTGCTGCCCGTGAGCAGCATGATCCCGTCGATCAGGGCCCATATACCGAGGCCCCCGCAGGTGAGGAGCTGGGCGATGCCGATGCCGACATTGCCCATGTAGAACCGCCCGATGCCGAGGCTGCCCAGGGTGAGCTGGAGGACACCGGCGACGATCTTCGACTTCTCGGAGTACGGGCGGCCGTAGGGGTCGTAGCCGTACGGCGCGTTCGGGTCACCGGTGTACGTGCCGGGCGGAACGGCGCCCATCGGGTAGCCACCGGGCTGCGCGTACCCGTACGGCCCCGGCTGCTGGTAGGGGCCCTGCTGTCCGGGGCCGTACGGGCCGGGGCCGCCGGGCGGAGTCGCGCCGGCGTGCGGATAGCCGTAGCCGGGCGGCTGGTTCGGGGGCTGCTGCGGCTGCTGCGGCTGATCGGTCAAGGTGCTGGCTCCTGGTAGGCGCGTGCGTGGGGACGTTGGACTCACGTACGAAAGTCGGACATGAGTCACGCCATCTTGCAGCAGGAGACCGCGGACGGAGAAGTGGATTCGTCCACACGCGGGCGACGACCTCGTCCCGTCACCGTTTCCGCGCCGCAGACGGTGCGGGGCGCCACCGGCGCGGGGGCCGGGTCTCGGCCCAATGAGTGACCCGCACGGTCAGCCCCCGCGGACGAAGGCGGACGAACACCTAATCTGACGGCATGTCAGATGACGTGTCACATGAGCTGCTCGGACTCGACAACGTACTGCTGCCGGTGGGTGACCTCGGCGCGGCGGTGAGCTTCTACGAACGGGCCGGGTTCCCGGTGGCGTTCCGGCTCGACGAGGCCGGCATCGCCCTGCTGAAGGTGGGCAAGGAGACTCCGGGGCTGCTGCTGCGCCTGGAGGAGGAACTCAGCCCACGGCCGCCGGTATGGGCCTCGGCACGGGTGTGGCTGGAGGTCCGGGACGCGCGGGCCACGGCCGCCGCGCTGACCGCGGCCGGCATCCGGCCGCTCGCTCCCGTGTTCCCGGTCGCCACCGGCAGGACCGTCGAGATCGCCGACCCCTGGGGCAACGTCATCGGCTTCACGGACTACACCAAGCGGCCCGAACTCGCCCGCCGCCCCTGACGGCCGCCGTTCGGATCACACGGCGGAACACCCGCGGAGACTTCGCCGGACGTGACGCCGGGCACATCCCCACTCCTGACTTGAACATGTTCAAAAGCAGGTCTACATTCCTACTCGACAGCGTTTTGAACGCGTTCAAGAAGGGGTGGGGACATGGACCTCACGGTCGTGGCGTACGTCATCTATCTGCTGGTCAGCATCGCGTTGACGGTCTGGGTGGCGCGCACGCTGAGCCACAACGGGCGGATCTTCCTCGCCGACGTGCTGCACGGGAACGAGAAGCTCGCCGAAGCCGTCAACCACCTGTTGGTGGTGGGCTTCTACCTGGTCAACCTGGGCTTCGTCGCGCTCTACCTGAACGGGGACGACGACATCGAGAACGCCCGCGGGGTCTTCGAGGCCCTGTCGACCAAGCTCGGCGTCGTCCTGCTCGTACTCGGTGTCATGCACCTCGGCAACGTGTACGTGCTCAACAGGATCCGGCGGCGGGGCGTGATGGAGCGGGAACAGCTGCCGCCCGTCGGACCGACGGACTGGGTCGCGCCCGCGGCCGGGATGTGACCCCGGTGACCGCCTCCTCGGGCACCCGGGACCGGGACGCCACGCGCGTCCCGGTCCGCGGGCTCACGGTCCTCTACGACGCGCAGTGCTCGCTGTGCGCCTTCCTGCGCGACTGGCTGGCGAAGCAGTCCCAACTGGTGCCGCTGCGGCTGGTGCCGGCCGCCTCCTACGAGGCCCGGGGGCTCTTCCCCGCCCTCGACCACCGGGCCACCCTCGACGAGATCACCGTCGTGGGCGACGCCGGTCAGGTCTACCAGGGGGCCGCCGCCTGGGTCGTGTGCCTGTGGGCGCTGCGCGAGTACCGGTCGCTCGCGCACCGGCTGAGCACCCCGGCGGGTGCCCTGCTCGCGAGGGGCGCGCTGCTCGCCGCCGCCAAGTGGCGCGCGGGCCACCGCCGCGCCGAGGGGTGGGGCGGGCAGGCCTACCGGCGGGGCGACGGCTGGGTGTACGAACCGACCATCGGGTGGCTGTACAACCCTCCCGGCTGTGACGGCGGCACCTGTTCGACTCGTTAGGCTCATGACCGTGCCAGCACCGACAGAGGACCCCGGCCCCGGCAAGGACTCCGAGGGCCCGGACCAGAGCCCGGACCAGAGCCCGGACAAAGGCCCCGCAAAGAGCGAGCAGACCCGCGCCCTGATCCTGGAGACGGCTCTCCGGCTGTTCCAGGAACGGGGGTACGACAAGACGACCATGCGGGCCATCGCCAAGGAGGCCGGGGTCTCGGTCGGCAACGCGTACTACTACTTCGCCGGCAAGGAGCACCTGATCCAGGGCTTCTACGACCGGATCGCCGCCGAGCACCAGGTGGCGGTCCGACCGGTCCTGGAACGCGAGAAGGACCTGGAGGCGCGGATCGCGGGCGTGCTGAAGGCATGGCTGGACGTGGCGGAGCCGTACCACGAGTTCGCGGCGCAGTTCTTCAAGAACGCCGCCGATCCCGACAGCCCGCTCAGCCCCTTCTCGCCCGAGTCGGCCGGACCGCGCGAGGAGTCCATCGCCCTGCACCGGAAGGTGCTCGCGGGGTCGAAGGCGAAGGTCCCCGAGGAGCTGCGGGACGTGCTGCCCGAGCTGATGTGGCTGTCGCAGATGGGGCTCGTCCTGTACTGGGTCTTCGACCGCACGGAGGGACGCGAGCGCAGCTACCGGCTCGCCGAGCGCGGCGCCCGGCTCACCACCCGGGGTGTCTCACTGGCCCGCTTCCGGGTGCTGCGACCGCTCGTCCACGAGGTGCACGAGCTGTTCACGGACTTCCTGCCGGGGATGACGAGGCTGCTGCCCGATCCTGCGGTCAAGGGGCGGACCGAGTGATCACCATCGGGTGAAGCGGCGCGAACCGGACACCGGGGACCCGCCCGCTCTACGATGCTGTCCTCGACACCAGCCCGCAGGAGGTACGTGATGTCCGCAGCATCCGTCGAGCGGCCCCATGGCGACCGTCCGCTGACCGCGGAAGCGAACCGGCTCATGGACCGCAATCCGGGGTACCGCGTCGAGATCCTCGGAGGCTCGATCATCGTGACCCCGCCCCCCAACGTTGCCCACGCCCGTGCTCTGTCCAGGTTGAGGCGCCCGTTCTTCACCGCCGGACTTGACTGCGGCGAGACCGAGGTGCTCGAAGGAGTCGGTCTCTGGCTCCCGACCGGTTCGGAGGACTACGCGGTACCCGATCTCGTTGTCGTCGACGCCGACATCGAGGACCACCTCGTCGAGAACAACTGCTACGACCCGGGCTGCTTCCGCTTGGTCCTTGAGGTCACCTCCAGCAACTACCAGACCGACCTCCGCACCAAAGTCGCGGCGTACGCCGAGGCGAAGATCCCGGTCTATGTGATCGTCGACCGCAGGCACCAGCGGCTCCACGTGCTGACCGAGCCCCTCGGGGACGAGTACGCGAGTCATCGCGTCCACGCCCCCGGGGAACTCGCGGTGCTGCCCGACTCGATCGGCGCCAAGGTCACCCTGGACGTCGACGAGATCCTGAAGGCCGGTCAGCCCACCGCTAGTTGACCGCGTCCACCTCGTCCTCGGTCAACTCCACGTCGTGCACCAGCGGTTCGCCGCCCACGAGTACATGACCGGCTCGGGCCGCGTACGAGGGTGCCGTCGCCGCCAGGAGGTACGTCCCCGGGGCCGGCACCGAGACGATGTACGAGCCGTCGGCCAGTGACGTCACCCGGTCCAGCTGGCGCCCGCCCTTGGAGAGCAGCGTGACGACCGCCCCGTCGAGGGGTTCGCCCGCCGTGTCGCGGACGAAGCCGTGGACGGCCGTCGCTCCTCCACCCTGCGCGGGCACCGGCACCGGCTCCGTCTCCTCCGCCGGTTCCACCGCCAGGTGCGGAAGCCGCTTGTCGAGCCCGGCCGGCAGCCACCAGTTGGAGTTGCCGAGCAGATGCATCGCGGCCGGCACCAGCGCCGTACGCAGGATGAACGCGTCGAGCGCGACCGCCGCCGCCAGGCCGACGCCCGCCATCGCCGCCCCCGAGTCGCCGCTCAGGACGAAGGCCAGGAAGACGCAGACCATGATCAGGGCCGCGGAGTTGATGACCCGGCTGGTCTCCGCGAGACCGACCCGCACCGCCCGCGCGTTGTCCCGGGTGTGCACCCACTCCTCGTGCATCCGGCTCACCAGGAACACCTGGTAGTCCATCGACAGGCCGAAGAGCAGCGACAGCATGATGACGGGCAGGAAGGCGTTGATCGGCCCCTGTTTGCCGAGGCCCAGCAGGTCCAGGCCCCAGCCCCACTGGAAGACCGCGACGAGGACGCCGAAGGACGCGGCGGCCGCGATCAGGTTCATCACGGCGGCCGTCAGCGGCACCACCAGGGAGCGGAAGGCGACCATCAGGAGCAGGAAGCCGAGGCCGATGATGGTCGCGACGAAGAGCGGGAGACGGTCCCCCGTCACCGTGGAGAAGTCCTTGGAGATCGCCGTCACACCGCCCACGTGGGCCTGGGCGCCCGCGTCGGGGATCGCCTTGTCCCGCAGGGCGTCGATGAGCTGGTCCGTCTTCTCGGACTGCGGCGAGGTGGTCGGCACGACCTGGATCACCGTGACGCCTCCGGCGGGCGGCAGCGCGGCGACCCGGGCGACACCGTCGGTCGCGCGGATGTTCCGCACGAGCGCGTCCGTGTCACCGCCGGACGAGACCACCTGCAGCGGACCGTTGAAGCCGGGCCCGAAGCCCTCCGCGAGCAGGTCGTACGCCTTCCTCGTCGTCGTGGTCGCGTCGTCGTTGCCCTGGTCGGTGGCACCGAGCCGCAGCGACAGCACGGGCAGCGCGAGCACCGCCATGACGACCACGGCCATCACGGCGATCGTGCGCGGACGCTTCTGCACACCCGCCGACCAGCGCGCGGCCAGGCCGCTCGCGGACTCCGGCTCCCGCCCTCCCCCGGCGGCCAGCTTGCGCCGCTGACGGCGGCTGAGCACCCGCGGGCCGAGGAAGCCGAGCAGCGCGGGCAGCAGCGTGACCGCCGCGAGCACGCTGAACACGACCGTCAGCGAGGTGCCGATGACCACGCCGTCCAGGAAGCGCAGGTTGGTCACGAGCATCCCGGCGAGCGCGATGCACACCGTGCCGCCCGCGAACAGGACGGCCCGTCCCGAGGTGTTGAGCGCCGTGACCGCCGACTCCTCGGGGTCCGCGCCACGCAGGATGCCGCGCCGGTGCCGGGTGACGATGAACAACGCGTAGTCGATGCCGACGCCGAGTCCGATCAGGGTGGCGAGCAGCGGAGCCAGGTCGGGCACGTCCGTGACATGGCTGACCAGCTGGGTGGAGAACAGCCCGGTGCCCACGCCGAAGATCGCGATGCCGATCGGGAGCAGCATCGCGAAGAGCGAGCCGAAGGCGAGGAAGAGGACGACGGCCGCGGCCAGGATGCCGACCATCTCGGCGAGCCCGGTGGGCGGTTCCTGGACCCGCTGGATCGCCTGGCCGCCCAGGTCCACCCGCAGACCGGCGCGTTCGGCGCCCTGCGCCGTGTCCACGACGCTCTGCACCAGTTCCTTGGGTACGGCGTTGGCCTGCTCGGCGAAGGTGACCTGGGCGTAGGCGATCCGCCCGTCCTCGCTGATCTGCGCCGCGCCCTGCGCGCCCGTGTACGGGCTGGTGACGCCGCCGACGCCCTTCATCCCGCCGATCTTCTCGAGCACCGGCTGGATCCGGGAGCGTACGGCCTGGTCCCGGACCGTGCCCGCGTCGACCTTCCACACCACCGTGTCGGTGTCGCCCGCGCGGTCCGGGAAGGCCTTCTCCATCAGGTCGTACGCGCGCTTGGAATCCGTGTCCGGCAGGGAGAACACGTTCGCGTAGTCCGTGCCCGCGGTGGACGCCGCGGCCCCCAGTCCGAGCAGCGCCCCCACCCACAACAACAGGACCACCAGCCGGTGCCGATAGCACCACCGTGCCAATGTCGCCACGCTCAACGCTCCTTAGTCGGTCGGTCGGTCCCCCAGGTCCTGGAAGAACCATCGACCGGCGTGCTCGCACGATGAACGACCCGGCCATGACTCTCAAGGAACTCCAAGACGGGAGCCGCCCGCCGGCGGGACGCGCGTGCGGATACTGGGGGCATGACCGCTCATGAGGGTGCCACCGTCCTCGTCGTCGAGGACGAGCCGAGCATCGCGGACGTCCTCGCCATCGCCCTGCGTTACCACCGCTTCGAGGTCATGACCGCGGGCACCGTCCGCCGGGCGCTCACGCTCGCCGAGCGCACCCGGCCCGACGCGGCCCTGCTCGACGTGATGCTGCCGGACGGCGACGGCCGGGCCCTGGGCCGTGAACTGCGGATACGGCAGCCCGATCTGGCGGTCGTCTTCCTCACCGCCCGGGACGCGCCCGCGGAGATCGTGGGCGCGCTCGGCTTCGGCGACGACTACATCACCAAGCCGTTCAACATCGACGAGGTCGTCGCCCGTATCACCGCCGTCCTGCGCCGCACCCGCCCCGCCGACGTCCTGCCGCAGCGCCCGCCGCTGCGCTACGGCGAACTGGAACTGGACGAGACGACGTACTCGGTGCACCGCGGCGACCGGACCGTGGAACTCACCCCGACCGAGTACGCGCTGCTGCGCTTCCTGGTGCGCAACGGCGGGCGGATCGTGCCCAAGGAGCAACTCCTGCGGCATGTGTGGCAGTACGAGCACTCGGCCGAGTCGACCGTCGTGGAGACCTACATCAGCTATCTGCGGCGCAAGCTCGAACCCCTCGGACCGCCGGTCATCCAGACCCGGCGGGGTGTCGGGTACGGGCTCGCATGAAGATCCCGGATCGCATCCTCGCGGCCCGGGTGGGCATCCGGCGTCCCCGCCGCCACCACGGGATCCACTCACTGCGCGGCAAGCTGACGCTCGCCAACGTGGCGCTGCTGGCCCTGGGCATCATCGTGGCGACCGCCGTCAGCCTGATGGGCATGCGGCACTACCTGATCGACCAGGTCGACACGGAGCTGGTCAAGACGCGGGACTCGCTGACCGGTTCACAGCTCACGCTGCACCAGATCGACTCGCTGACCGCGCTGTCCTTCGTCCGCAACCACCTGACCCCCCGCGCGGACGGCTCCCCGCAGCCGGACTCGATCTTCGCGGCGGTGGACGGTCAGGGGCGGCCGCTCAGCATCGGCGGGTTCAAGCCGACTGGCACCCAGCGCGCGCTGGTCGCCGCGGTGGACGACCCGCGCGCCCTCGTCCGCGACAGCGCGCTGCACGACATCACCGTGCACGGCGCCGCCTACCGGGCGACCGGGGCCCGGCTCGCCGACGGCACCTCCGTGCTGCTCGCCACCTCCACCGACGCGCTGCAGAAGGGCATAGCCAAGGCCCTGCGGCTCGATCTCGCCGTGGGGACCCTGCTGCTGACCCTGCTCGCGGTGCTGACCATGCTCAGCGTGAGCCGTCGGCTGCGGCCGCTGGAGGACATGGTGGAGACCTCGTCGGCGATCGCCGAGGGGGACCTGACGCGGCGCGTGCCCTCCAGCCATCATCCGACCCAGGAGGTCGAACAGCTGCGGCTGGCGCTCAACTCCATGCTCCAGCAGGTGGAAGCGGCCTACCGGACGCGTGAGCGCAGCGCCGCCCAGCTGCGGCGGTTCGTCGGGGACGCCTCGCACGAGCTGCGCACCCCGCTGTCCGCGATCCGCGGCTACCTCCAGCTGTACGACAAGGGGATGCTGAGCGAGCCGGCCGAGCGGCGGCGGGCCTGGGACCGGATGAACGCCGAGGCCGACCGGATGGGGCGGCTGGTGGACGAGCTGCTCACCCTGGCCCGCCTCGACCAGCGGCCCGAGCTGCGGTTCAGGAACGTCGACCTGAGCCGGCTCGTACGGGACGCCGCCGAGGATCTGCGCGCCCAGCAGCCGGGGCGGCCGGTGACGGTGGGCGCCGACGGCACCCTGCTGGTGCACGCCGACGAGTCGGGGCTGCGGCAGGTGCTGGGCAACCTGGTGGCCAACGTCCGCACCCACACGCCCGCCGAGGTGCCCGTGCGGCTCGGTCTGGAGCGCGCGGACGGGGTCGTACGGCTGTGTGTCGCGGACCAGGGTCCGGGGCTCGCCGAGGACGACGCGGCCCGCATCTTCGACCGGTTCTTCCGGGCGGGCGGCGGTGCGGGCAGCGGACTGGGGATGGCGATCGTGCAGGGGGTGGTGACGGCTCACGGGGGTGATGTGGCGGTGCGGACGGCGCCGGGCGAGGGGCTCGCCGTGACCGTCACACTGCCCGCACGCTGACCTGCTTGAACATATGCGGTGGTGCCCTTGAACATAAGCAGACCTGGGGCATTGAACACGGTCCGCCGTGGTGCCGTACAGAGAAGCAGGTGGCCCGGCCTGTAGGGCCTGGTCCGCCGCGCCATCACCGGGCTTCGCACGGAAGGACCTTCGGGTTGTCGTTCAACACGAGCTCTCGACAGCTGCCGGACACGGACGAGACGCCCGACGAGGCGCGCCCGCGGGAAGCCCGGACGCCGGACGCGCCCGCCGAGCCGGAGACCCCGGAGACCGCCGCCCGCGCGACGACCACCGGTCCCGCCGGGGCCGCCGGACCCTCCGGGACCGAAGCGCCGGGCGACTCCTCCACGGCCACCGAATCCGGCGCCCGCCCGGGGGCCGCCGGACCCACCGAGTCCCCCGAGGAGTCCCCCGAGCCCGCGAAGGCCACCGTGCCCACCGGCTCCCCCGAGGTCGCCGAGCCCACCGACTCGGGCGAACCCACCGACTCTCCCCAGGTCGCCGAGACCGCCGCGGCCGACTCCCCGAAGCCCACCGCAGCCGCCGAACCCACTGAATCCGGCGGGTCCGTGGAAGCCGCCGGGTCCGCGGAGCCCGTCGCGGCCGCCGAACCCGCCGTGCCTGCCGAACCCGCCGTGCCCGGAGACGAAGGCGCCGCCTCCCCGGCGCCGGTCAAAGGGCGGTGGCGGGGGTGGCGGGCGAGGTACCCTGTCGCCGCGCGGGCCCTGACCTGGACCACCACCGGGCTCGCCGCCGTGCTCGTGCTGTTCGCGCTGCTCATGCCGAACAGCAGCGCCGGTTTCCGGCCCGGCGAGTTCGTGCGCATCCCGGTGGAAGCGGTCTTCGGCGCGGCCGTGCTGATCGTCCTGCCCCGCAGGCCCCGGGTGGTGGTGGCGGCGGCCGGCGGCCTGCTCCTGGGCGTGCTGACCATCCTGAACCTCCTCGACATCGGCTTCAACGAATACCTCGGGCGGGGGTTCAACCTCGTCCTCGACTGGTCGCTGTTCGCCGACGCGCGGGCCTATCTCCAGGACACGCTGGGCAAGCAGGCGACGCTCGGCATCGTCGTCGCCCTCGTGCTGTTCGTGATCGTCCTGCTCGCCGTCATGTCGCTCGCGGTCGTCCGGCTCGCCGGCCTGATGTCCCGGCACACCGTGACGGCCACCCGCTCGACCCTGGTGCTCGGCACCGTCTGGATCGCCTGCGCGGCGCTCGGCGTGCAGGTCACCGGCGTGCCCGTCGCCTCCGACCGTACGGCCAAGTCCGTGGAGGACCGCACCAAGCGGGTGCAGGCGACCCTGCGGGACGAGGCGGCGTTCGCCAAGTTCGCCAAGAAGGACGCCTTCGGCAACACCCCGCCGGACCAGCTCCTGACGGACCTGCGCGGCAAGGACATGATGATCACCTTCATCGAGAGCTACGGCCGCAGCGCGATCGAGGACCCGGTCATGGCGCCGGGGGTGGACGCGACCCTCACGGCCGAGAACCAGAAGCTGGTCAAGGCCGGGTTCGCGGCGAAGAGCGGCTGGCTGACCTCGGCGACGTACGGCGGAAGCAGCTGGCTCGGCCACTCCACGTTCCTGTCCGGCCTGTGGATCAGCAACCAGCAGCGGTACCGCACCGTCACCGCCGGCGACCACCTGACCCTCACCAAGGCCTTCAAGAAGTCGGGCGGCTGGGACACCGTGGGTGTCATGCCGGGCGTCCAGAAGGCCTGGCCCGAGTCCAAGTTCTACGGCCTCGACAAGGTCTACGACTCCCACAAGCTCGAGTACAAGGGCCCGAAGTTCAGCTGGTCGACGATGCCCGACCAGTACGCCCTGACCGCGTTCGAACGTCTGGTGCACGGCAAGAAGCACGACAAGCCGCTGATGTCGGAGATCATCCTGACCTCCAGCCACCAGCCCTGGGCGCCGATCCCCAAGCTGGTCCCGCAGGACCAGGTCGGTGACGGCTCGGTCTACAACGCCATCGAGAAGGCCGGCAAGAATCCCGCCGGCATCATCACCGACTCCACGAAGTCGAAGCAGGAGTACGGCAAGTCCATCCAGTACTCGGTGTCGAGCCTGATCAACTACCTGGTCGAGTACGGGAACAAGAACACCGTGCTGATCTTCCTCGGCGACCACCAGCCCATCGCCCGGGTCAGCGGCAACCACGCCAGCCGTGACGTCCCGGTCTCGATCGTCGCCAAGGACCCGAAGGTCCTGGACAAGATCGCCGACTGGGGGTGGACGGACGGTCTCCAGCCCGAGCACAACGCCCCGGTCTGGAAGATGAGCTCCTTCCGCGACCGCTTCATGACGGCGTACGGCTCGACGCCGGCCCCGTGAGTCGGTCACCCCGGGCCGGAACGAACGCCGTCGCTCAGGCCTGCCGGGAGGCCAGCTCCACGATCGTGATGTCCGACGGCGCGCCCACCCGGGTCGGCGGCCCCCAGGCTCCCGCGCCCCGGGAGACGTACAACTGCGTGTCGCCGTACCGCTCGAGGCCCGCGACGGTGGGGTTGGCGAGTTCGGCGACGTAGTTCCCGGGCCAGAGCTGGCCCCCGTGGGTGTGCCCGGAGAGCTGGAGGTCGACACCGTGGCGTACGGCGTCGTGGATCTGCACCGGCTGGTGCGCGAGCAGCACCACGGCCCGCGCGGTGTCCCGGCCGCCCAGCGCCCTGCCGAAGTCGGGGCCCTGTCCCTCGCTCTCACCCGCCACGTCGTTGACCCCGGCGAGGTCGAATCCGGCCAGTTCCGTCCGCGCGTTCTCCAGCGGCCGCAGGCCCAGTTCGCGTACTTCCGCGACCCACTGCGCGGCGCCCGAGTAGTACTCGTGGTTGCCGGTGACGAAGTACGAGCCGTGCCGTGCCCGCAGCCCGGCGAGCGGCGCGGCGGCCGGTCCCAGGTTCTTCACGCTGCCGTCGACCAGGTCCCCCACCACGGCGATCAGGTCGGGCTGCGTCGAGTTGATCGTGTCGACGACGCGCCGGCAGAAGTCCCGGCCGAGGACCGGCCCGAGGTGGATGTCACTGACGACGGCGATCCGGAAGCCGTGCGCGGACCGGGGCAGTCTGGCCAGCGGTACGGTCACCCTCTTCACACGGGGCCCGCGCAGGACGCCGTAGGTGCCGTATCCGACGGTTCCCACGGCGACGGCGGCGGCGGTCCCGCCGACGGCCCGTGAGACGAAGAGCCGCCGCGACGGGCCCGGCGCGACGCCACCCGCACGCCCCGGGTCCGTCGCCTCCCGCGACGGGGCGTCGGGCTGTCCGGGCGCGGCGGCCGACGCGGCGGCACCGGTTCCGCCCGGAGCGGCCGGGACGACCGGCTCCGTGGCCGGGCGGAGAGGTACCGCGGGTCCCGTCGCCGCCCCCACGGCGACGCGCGACGCCTCCGGCCCGTCGGCGGTCCGCCGCCGCACGAGCCGCGTCACCAGGGGCCGTACGGCCTCTCCCGCCACGACCGCGAGCAACAGGTAGAGGGCCAGCGCCATCCACAGGAAGCCGGGCCAGGCCAGCGTCCGCTGGAGCCAGAAGGGCGCGCCCGCGCGTTCCGCGGCGACCGCGCCGACCATGAGCACGGGGCCGGCGACGAAGACCACGGTGCCCGCGCGGCGCGCGGGCCCCGGACCGGTCGTCGTCTCGCGCACCAGACGGCGCCAGAGGTACCGGTGCAGGCCCGCGAACGCGGTCAGGGCCGCCAGGCCCACCAGCAGGAAGACGATGACCACGACCTCGGCTCCCCCGTCGCTATGAGGTCTGTCGCAAGGCGCGCAGTCCGCGGAACCCGATGGCCCCGACGACCGTCCCCAGGACAAAGGAGACTACGGCGAGCGTCAGATGAACCCAGAAGTACGCCGTCGGATCCCCCGCGTCGTCGAACGCGAGCCCGCTGCCGTCCTTCCACAGGTTCTTGACGAAAGTGATCCAGATGACCCAGCTCCACACCCCGAAGGCGAGCAGGAACCAGGAGACGGGGCGGCTGAGCTTCATGGGTCCAGTATCGCGGCCATCAGCCGTCACCCGCCGCCGGGGTGGGCAGGGTGAGAGGACTTCACCGCCGGAGCCATGTACTTTCTCGACCGTGCCCGCCATCAAGAAGACCACCAAGCGATCGTTGTTGGTCACATCCGCCACCCTGTTGTCCCTTTCGCTGACGGCCGCTCCGGTCATGGCCGCCGGCAAGCCGTCACCGTCATCGTCACCGACGCCGAGCGCCACTCCGCCGGCGGACATGTCGACGGTGGGCGGCGCGCGGCTCGGTCTGCCCGGGACCCAGGCCGACCTGGGCAGCGGCGCCCCCGTGCTGCCGAAGGACGTCACCGCGCGCTCCTGGATCGTCACCGACGCCGAGTCCGGGGAGGTCCTGGCCGCGCACAACGCGCACTGGCGGCTGCCCCCGGCGAGCACCCTCAAGATGCTCTTCGCCGACACGCTGCTGCCGAAGTTCCCCCGGACCGAGCGGCACAAGGTCGCCGTCACCGACCTCGCGGACCTCGGCGCGGGCTCCAGCCTGGTGGGGATAAAGGAGAACGAGACCTACACGGTGCACGACCTGTGGCTCGGGGTGTTCCTGCGCTCGGGCAACGACGCCGTGCACGTGCTGTCCGCGATGAACGGCGGCGTCGGGCAGACGGTCAAGGCGATGCAGACGCACGCCGACGATCTGCAGGCCCTGGACACCCATGTGGTCACCCCCGACGGCTACGACGAGAAGGGCCAGGTGTCCTCGGCGTACGACCTGACGCTGTTCGCCCGCTCCGGGCTGCAGAAGAAGGACTTCCGGGAGTACTGCTCGACGGTGCGGGCGAAGTTCCCCGGCGAGACGAAGAAGGACAAGAAGGGCAAGGTGAGCCGTGAGTCCTTCGAGATCCAGAACACCAACCGGCTGCTGACCGGCGACAGCGACATCTCCACGTACCAGGGCATCGCGGGCGTGAAGAACGGCAACACCACCAACGCGGGGGCGACCTTCACCGGTGTCGCCGAGCGGAACGGCAAAGTGCTGCTGGTCACCGTGATGAACCCGGAGAAGCACGAGCACAACGAGGTCTACAAGGAGGCCGCACAGCTGCTCGACTGGGGCTTCAAGGCGGCGGACAAGGTCACGCCGGTGGGTGAGCTGGTACCTCCGAGGAGCGCGGACACCAGTACGCAGGCCGGCTCGGACCCGTCGGGCGGCCCCTCCTCCACCGCGTCCGCCGCGTCCGGCACGGGCAAGGGGTCGACGGCTCCGGTGGCCGCCTCCGCGGGGGCCAAGGGCGGTTCGAGCGGGGCCGGGATCGCGCTGGCCATCGCCGGCGGCCTCCTCCTGCTGCTGGCCGGCAGTGCCTTCCTGGTCAACCGCCGCTGGCCGCTGCCGGACCTGATGCGCCGGCGCCGCTGATCTCACCGGACCCGGGGCCGCCCGGCGCGTCGGCCCCGGGCGCCGGGTCCTCCGGCTCCGGGTCCTCGGGCTTCGGGTCCTCGGGCTTCGGGTCCTCCGGGTCCTCGTGCTCCGTCGCCGTCCAGGACGCGCAGAACAGCAGCAGTTTCGCGGTGAAGTTGATCCACAGGAGCAGCGCGACGGGCACCCCGAAGGCGCCGTACATGCTCTTCGACGCGATGCCCCTCATATAACTGCTGAGCAGCAGCTTGAGCAGTTCGAAGCCCGCGGCGCCGATGAGAGCGGCGACGACGAGCCGGCGGCGGGACGGCTGGACTCCCGGCAGCAGGGTCAGCAGATACAGGAGCAGCAGGAAGTCGGCGAGCACGGCGACCGCGAACGCGGCGGCGTGCAACAGCCCCCCGCCCCAGCCGTTCTGGTCGACGCCGAACAGCCGGGCGGTCCAGCCGACCGTCGTGGAGGCGGCGGCGGAGGCGCCGATGGTGACGAGCACCGCGCCGCCGAGCCCGACGAGGACGCCACCGTCCACGAGCTTGCGCAGCAGCGGGTTCTCCTCACTGTCGGGAAGCTCCCAGACCGCGCGCAGACAGTCGCGCATCTGGCCGACCCAGCCGATGCCGGTCAGCAGCAGAACGGCGCCCGCGATGACACCGATCGTGCCCGCGTTCTGCACCAGCGTGTTGATGTCCAGTTGGTCGGAGATCCCCGGCACCTGCTCGGCGATCTTGTCCTGGAGCTGTTTCTGCTGATGGACGCTGAGCGTGGCGGCGCCGACCGCGGCGGCGACGGTCAGCAGCGGGAAGAGCGCCACGAAACTGACGAAGGTCATCGCGGCGGCGAGCCGCGTCCACTTCACCCGGTCCAGCCGCTCGTACGACCGCCATGCGTGCGTGGCCATCAGGCGGGTGACCAAAGGGCCCACGCCCGGGAGCTTTCTCAGCCAGTCCATGATCCGAATCTGCCCTCGCCTCGGAGAACCAATGTCCGGGTACCCCAAAATCGCAGGACAGTGGCGAACGCCGTGCCGATCCCCGCGCCCGGGACGGTGTCGGCGCGCCGCGAGGCGAACGCGAGGACGTCGTGGCCTACGGCGAGGGCGGCGGTGCGCTGGGCGCGACTCACCAGTTGGCGACCGCGAGGCCGTACATCGCCAGCCACACCAGGGCGATCAGGGCGAGCGGCCGGTCGCGCAGGACGACGTCCTCGGGTTCGCCGGCGGTGCCCCGGTCGGCGAAGACCGCGTACCGCAGGACGGCCAGGATGAAGGCGACCATCGACAGCTGGCGCCAGGGCAGCACACCGGTGCTGTGCACACCGCCGTCCTCCAGGGCCCACAGGCAGTAGCCGAGGACGGAGACCCCGGCCGCGAGCTGCCAGACGAAGCGCAGGTAGCCGGTGGTGTACTCGGTGAGCAGCCCGCGGGTGACCCCCGTCTTCCCGGTCATCTGGACGGCCTCGGAGTACCGTTTCGCCGACACCATGAACAGCGCGCCGAAGCCCGTGGTGATCAGGAACCAGCGCGAGAGCGGGATGCCGAGGGCGAGGCCGCCGATCATCGCCCGCATCAGGAATCCGGTAGTCACGACGACGAGGTCCACGACCAGGACGTGCTTGAGGCTGACGCAGTAGGCGAGTTGCATGCCGAGGTAGGCGGTCAGCAGTGCCGCGGTGACCGGGGAGGACAGCCAGGCGGCGAGGGCGGGACCGAGGACGGCGAGGACGCCGCCGGCCGTGTAGGCGACCCGGACCGGGACCTGGCCCGCGGCGACCGGGCGGTGGCGTTTGACCGGGTGGGCGCGGTCGGCGACGGCGTCCCGGGCGTCGTTGATCAGATACACGGCGGCGGCGCAGGCCGTGAACAGAACGAGGACGAGGCCGAGTTGGGTCAGCGCGTGCCGGGAGAAGAGCCGGCCCGCGGCCGCCGGGGCCGCCGCCACCAGCAGGTTCTTCACCCACTGACGGGGGCGGGCGGTCTTCAGCAGACCGAGCGCGAGGCTGCCGGTGCGCGCCGGCACGGGCGGGGTGCCGCGGTGCTCCAGGAGCACCGTGCGCTCAGCCATGGCCGGTCTCCGCCCCCTCGACGCCCAGCCAGGCCGTCAGGGCTCCTAGGACCACGCCCGCGACGACGTCGGAGGGGTAGTGGACGCCGACGACCAGCCGCGATACGCACATGGCGGCGGCGAGCGGTGGCACCACCCGGGCGCCGAGCCGTCCGAAGACGACCGCGGCGGCCGTCGCCGAGGTGGCGTGCGAGCTGGGGAACGAGTGACGCCCCGCCGTACGGACCAGGGGTGCCGGATGCGCGGGGCGCGGACGGCGCACGATCCGCTTCAGGACCATGCTGGCGAGGTGGGCGGTACCGGTGAGCGCGGTGCCGCGCATCCACGCGCCGCGTCGCCCCCGGTCGACGGCCGCCCCCGTGAGCCCGGCCGCCAGCCACAGCGCCGCGTGCTCCCCGCTCCAGGACAGGGCGCGCGCGACCGCCGCCACCCGTGGATCCGTGCCGCACGCCTGGAATGCCGACAGCACCCGGCGGTCCATGTCGTCAAGGTCGTCCATGTGATCCCACTCTTCTAGAGAGTGACCACAGAATTACGGCAATCTGTGATGACATCTCATTAATCACCCATTTCGGTGAGGAGCGGTTGGCACCCGTGAGAGCGGGGTGTTATGCACCTTTTTCGGCGATACGGTCACGGTCATGCCTGCCGACACCGCCTCCGACGCCGGCTCCGACACCGGCCCCCTCCCCCTCCCGCCCCCGGGCGCGTATCCGTTCCCGTCACGGCCGAGACCGTCACCGTGACGGGCTGGGGCCGCACCGCCCCCACCGCCGCGCGGCTCGTACGCCCGCGCAGCCACGCGGAGGCGGCGGCCGCGGTCCGGATGTGCGGGGCGCGCGGCGGCATCGCACGGGGGCTCGGCCGGGCGTACGGCGACGCGGCGCAGAACGCGGGCGGGGCCGTGCTCGACATGACGGGCCTGGACCGCGTCCACACCGTCGACGCCGTCTGCGGCACCGTGCTGTGCGACGCGGGGGTGAGCCTGCACCGGCTGATGGAGGTCCTGCTCCCGCTCGGCTGGTTCGTACCGGTCACGCCCGGCACCCGCTATGTGACGGTCGGCGGGGCGATCGGCGCGGACATCCACGGCAAGAACCACCACGGCTCGGGCTCGTTCTCCCGCCATGTGCTCTCCTTCGAGCTGCTGACCGCGGACGGCGGGATCCGCACCGTGGAACGCGGCAGCGCCCTCTTCGACGCCACCACCGGCGGCATGGGCCTGACCGGCGTGATCCTGTCGGCGACGGTCCGGCTCCTGCCCGTGGAGACCTCGCTGATGTCCGTCGACACCGAACGTGCGACGGACCTGGACGACCTGATGGCCCGCCTCACCGCCACCGACCACCGCTACCGCTACTCGGTCGCCTGGATCGACCTGCTCGCGCGCGGCCGGTCGACGGGACGCGCGGTGCTGACGCGGGGTGAGCACGCCCCCCTCGACACCGTGCCCGCCCGCGCGCGCAGACAGCCCCTCGCGTTCCGCCCCGGGCGGTTTCCGGCCGCGGCCGCCTTCGTGCCGCGGGGACTGCTCGGCCGGACCACGGTCGGCCTCTTCAACGAGCTCTGGTACCGCAGGGCGCCCCGCGCGCGCACCGGTGAACTACAGACGATCCCGGCCTTCTTCCACCCCCTCGACGGGGTGCCGCACTGGAACCGGATCTACGGGCGCGCCGGTTTCGTGCAGTACCAGTTCGTCGTCGGACACGGCCGGGAGGAGACCCTGCGCCGGATCGTGCGGCGCGTCTCGGAGCGCGGCTGCCCCTCCTTCCTCGCCGTCCTCAAGCGCTTCGGAACGGCCGACCCCGGCTGGCTGTCCTTCCCGATGCCCGGCTGGACCCTCGCCCTGGACATCCCGGCGAACCTGCCCGGCCTCGGCACCTTTCTCGACGAACTGGACGACGAGGTGGCCGGGGCGGACGGGCGCGTCTACCTCGCCAAGGACGCACGGCTGCGGCCCGAGCTGCTCGGCCGGATGTACCCGCGGCTGGCCGAGTTCCGGCGGCTGCGCGCCGAGTTGGACCCCGGCGGCGTGTTCACCTCGGACCTGTCCCGCCGGCTCGGACTCTGAGCAACGCACGTCGCCCCACGCCCCCACCCTCTAGGAGCTGACATGAAGGACGCCTTCGGTGCCCCCCAGTCCCTGCTGATCCTCGGCGGCACGTCCGAGATCGCGCTCGCCACCGCACGCCGTCTGATCGCGCGCCGCACCCACACGGTGTGGCTCGCGGGACGGCCCTCGGCGGCCCTGGAACAGGACGCCGAGCACCTGCGCGGACTCGGCGCGGACGTCCGTACCGTCGCCTTCGACGCACTCGACTGCGAGTCCCACGAGGCGGTGCTCGGCAAGGTCTTCGCCGAGGGCGACCTCGACATGGTGCTGCTCGCCTTCGGGGTCCTCGGCGACCAGGCGCGCGACGAGCGGGAGCCGCTGGCCGCGGCACGGATCGCGCAGACCAACTACACGGGCGCGGTGTCCGCGGGACTGGTGTGTGCCCGGTCCCTCCAGACGCAGGGGCACGGCTCGCTGGTGGTGCTCTCCTCGGTCGCGGGTGAGCGGGCCCGCCGCTCCAACTTCATCTACGGGTCCAGCAAGGCGGGCCTGGACGCCTTCACCCAGGGCCTGGGCGACGCGCTCTACGGCACCGGCGTACACGTGATGGTCGTACGCCCCGGCTTCGTCCGCACGAAGATGACGGCCGGCCTCGACGACGTCCCCCTGTCCACCACTCCGGAGGCGGTCGCGACGGCCATCGAGGTGGGGCTGCGCCGGCGCTCGGAGACGGTGTGGGTGCCGGGGGCGCTGCGTCCGGTGATGTCGGCGCTGCGGCACCTGCCGCGGGCGGTGTTCCGGCGGCTGCCGATCTGACGGGGCCCGGACGGCCCTCAGGCCGTCAGCGTGGTGTCCTGGTCCGCGGGCGCGCAGGCCTGCGGCGGGACGACGGCGCCGCCGAACGCGTACTCGCGCAGCTTGCGCCAGACGCCGTCGGTGCCCTGCTCGTAGAGGGCGAAGCCGGTGCACGGCCACTGGGCCTCGTACCCGGCGAGCTCCTCGTAGGCCCGGTCCATGGCCGCGTCGTCGATGGCGTGCGCCACGGTGACGTGCGGGTGGTACGGGAAGTGGAGTTCGCGGGCCACCGGCCCCGACGCGTCCCTGACCTGCTTCTGCAGCCAGGTGCAGGCCTCGGCGCCCTCCACGACCCGGACGTAGACGACGGGCGACAGCGGCCGGAAGGTGCCCGTGCCGCGCAGTCGCATCGGGAAGGGGCGCCCGGCGGCCGCGACCTCCAGGAGGTGCGTCTCGACCGCCGGCAGCGCCGAGGTGTCCACCTCCGTCGGAGGCAGCAGGGTGACGTGTGTGGGAATGCCACAAGCCGCGGGGTCACCGAAGCCCGCGCGCCGCTCCTGGAGCAGGCTGCCGTGAGGCTCCGGGACCGCGATCGACACTCCGATCGTTACGGTCCCCACGTCGTCTCCTGTCGTTGTGTCGATGTCCGGTGTTCCCGCGCGCGGGAACGACTACCCGTTCGGCTATCGACTGTACGGCGATACGGCCCGATACCGGCCGTCGTACCGGTGTTGCTCTCGTCTCGTACGGACTGTCGAACGGTGTCGCGCGGGCGCTCTCAGTGCTTGGCGGGCAGGAAACCCACCCGGTCGTACGCCTGCGCGAGCGTCTCCCCGGCCACCGCGCGGGCCTTCTCGGCCCCCTTGGCCAGGATCGAGTCGAGCGTCTCCGGGTCGTCCAGATACTGCTGGGTGCGCTCCCGGAACGGCGTCACGAAATCGACCATGACCTCGGCGAGGTCCGTCTTCAGCGCACCGTAGCCCTTGCCCGCGTACTTCTCCTCGAGTTCCGCGACACCGGTCCTGGTGAGGGTCGAGTAGATGGTCAGCAGATTGCTGACACCCGGCTTCAGGTCGGTGTCGTACCTGATGACGGTGTCCGTGTCGGTGACCGCGCTCTTGACCTTCTTGGCGGTCGCCTTGGGGTCGTCGAGGAGGTTGATGAGGCCCTTGGGCGTGGAGGCCGACTTGCTCATCTTGATCGACGGGTCCTGAAGATCGAAGATCTTCGCCGTCTCCTTGAGGATGTACGGCTTCGGGACCGTGAACGTCTCGCCGAAGCGGCCGTTGAAGCGCTCGGCGAGGTCGCGGGTCAGCTCGATGTGCTGGCGCTGGTCCTCACCCACCGGGACCTCGTTGGCCTGGTACAGCAGGATGTCCGCGACCTGGAGGATCGGGTACGTGAAGAGGCCGACGGAGGCGCGGTCGGAACCCTGCCGTGCGGACTTGTCCTTGAACTGGGTCATGCGGGACGCCTCGCCGAAACCGGTGAGGCAGTTCATGATCCAGGCCAGCTGGGCGTGCTCGGGGACATGACTCTGGACGAAGAGCGTGCACCGCTCCGGGTCCAGGCCCGCGGCCAGCAGCTGGGCGGTGGCGAGCCGGGTGTTGGCGCGCAGGTCCGCCGGCTCCTGCGGAACGGTGATCGCGTGCAGGTCGACGACCATGTAGAACGCGTCGTGGGACTCCTGCAGGGCCACCCACTGGCGCACGGCGCCGAGGTAGTTGCCGAGGTGGAACGAGCCTGCCGTGGGCTGGATTCCGGAGAGCACGCGGGGACGATCAGAGGCCATGCCCACCATTCTCTCAGGTGTCGGCGCCCGGTCCGGAACTGGCGCGAAACAGAGGCGGCACGGGTGGGAACCGATCGGCCTTCGGCGGTGTAGCAAGAGTGTGAGGACGCGGGAGGGGGGCCGCATCGTCGTCGACGAGGCCGTGGTGATCGCACGGGTACGCGCCGGGGAGCCGGAGGCGTACGCGGAGCTGGTCCGCGCCCACACGGGCATCGCGATCAGGGCGGCCCGGGCGCTCGGGGCGGGTGCGGACGCGGAGGACGTGGTGCAGCAGGCCTTCCTCAAGGCGTACTGCGCGCTGGGGCGCTTCCGGGACGGCGCGGCGTTCAAGCCGTGGCTGCTCTCGATCGTCGCCAATGAGACGAGGAACACCGTGCGCACGGCGGCGCGGCAGCGGACCCTGGCCGGCCGGGAGGCGGCGTTCGCCGAAGCGGAACCGCTGATACCGGAATCGGTGGACCCGGCGGCCGCCGCGCTCGGGGCGGAGCGTCGGGCGGCCCTGCTGGCGGCCCTCGATCAGCTGAGCGAGGAGCACCGGCTCGTCGTGACCTACCGCTATCTCCTGGAGATGGACGAACCGGAGACGGCCGAGGCCCTGGGCTGGCCCCGGGGCACCGTGAAGTCCCGCTTGAACCGCGCCCTGCGCAAGCTGGGCCGACTGCTGCCGGGCCTCACGCCGGGCGAGCCCCGGGAAGGGGGTGACGCGCATGACTGAGCCGTACGGGGACCAGGGCTCGGGGCCCTCCGGTGAGAGGGAGCGGGCCGCTCGCGAGGGCGCCCCGCGACTCGCGGCGGAGTTGCGCGCGCTCGGGCGGTCGCTGGACGGGCCGGGCGGGGCCGGGGACGAGTCGATGGCCGAGCGGGTGCTGGAGCGGATACTCGCCGAGCGGATCCCGGTCCCGGTGGCCGTCCGGCCGGGGCCCGGTGAGCGTGTGCGCGCGGTGCGTCGCTGGGTGCGGCTCAGGGGGCGGGTGCTGGCCGCGGGCCTGTGCGGCCTGCTGACGGTGCTCGTGCTCACGCCTCCGGTGCGCGCCGCGGTCGTCGACTGGTTCGGCTTCGGCGGGGTCGAGGTGCGGTACGACCCGTCGGCGGTCCCGTCGCCGGGGGCCGAGGTGCCGGGCTGCGGCCCGTCGCTCACCTTGGCCGAGGCGGGCCGGCGGGCGGGGTTCGCGCCGCTCGTGCCCGGCGCCCTCGGGGTGCCGGACGCGGTCACGGTGACACGGGAGCCGAAGGTGCGGTTCCTGACGACCCTGTGCTGGCGCGAGCACGGACACACGATCCGGCTGGACGAGTATCCGGCCGGCCTCGACATCGGCTTCGCCAAGACGGTGCGAGAGCCGCCGGAGTGGGTGTCGCTGGGCGGGGACGGCAGCGGGAGCGGGGACGAGGGCTTCGGTGATCCGGCGTTGTGGTTCCCCCGGCCGCATCTGATCAGCTTCTGGCTGATCGACACGTCCGGCGACCGCTTCACCCGCTCGGAGCGGACCGCGGGACCCACGCTGCTCTGGATGCACGGGGGCGAGGTGACCCTCCGTCTGGAGGGCGTGGCGTCGAAGGCGCGCGCGATGGAGATCGCGCGGTCGCTGGAACGGCGGGCATAGCGGAAAGAGGCGGGCCGGGAGTGGGAACCCCGGCGGGTCGAGCGGTGTACCAGAAGTGACACACGGCGTGCGGGGCCGCGGCGGTGGCGCTGCCGCGGGGCCTGTGAAACCGGCGGCCGGATGCGGGGCGCGGGCGGGCACGAGACACCCGGGCAGGCGAAGACGGTGGGTGAAGTACCAGTACCGGCGGCCGGGCGCGCGAATCGGCTCGGGGCCGGGGAAGGGATGAGGGGCGGTTCGGGCCTACGAGGGTCGGGGGGAACGGATGAGGTGGCGGGTCCTGCGTACGGGCAGCCGAGGGGGCCGGATGGGCGGGATAAGCCCCTCGGGCGGAATTACGGAACAGGGGGACGGAGCGTCGGGGGGACGGCGGGACGGGATACCGGAGTGGGGGAGGGAACGCCGCCGCGACGAAGCGGCCGAGAGCAGGGGCGAGCGGACGGGACACCACCGCGGTGAGACGGCCGAGGACCGCGGCGAGCGGACGGAACACCGCCGCGACGAGCGGGCGCGGCCCGGGGCCGAGCGGGCGGTGCGGTGGCGAGCCGCCGGAGCAGTGGGCCGGGACGAGCGGGCGGCGAGGCGGCGCGAGAGCCGGACGGCGTGGTGGCGAGAAGGCTGGGCGGCGTGGTGGCGGCGGGGTCGAACGGAGTGGTCCGGTGGGCGTGCGCGGTGGTGGCTGCCGCTCCTGGTGTCGTTGGTGCTGGCCGCGCTCGGCGCCTCGCCGGCCCGGGCCTCGGCTCCCGGCGCGATGGCCGCGCGGGCCGACACACCGGACATGGCCCTGGTCGTCGCCGGAGGCACCGGGCACACCACTCTCCTGCGCTCCGGGGACCGGGACTTCGCCCTGCTCTGGCGCCTGCTCGCACCCCGGTTCACGGGGACGGAGAGAGTGCCCGACGCGTGGGCGGCAGGCGACTATCCGCCGGTGCGCGCCACCGTGATCTGGGGGATGACGGGCGTCGGAGGCTGGCCGCAGACGAGCCGGGCACCCGGCGGGGACGTCGCCATCGAGCGTGAGGACCAGGTGTTCCTGGCGCCGGACGGCACTCCCTGGGTGCGGTCGGATCCCTCGCCGGACGTGGCGGACGACGACATCCGCTGGCACCGGGCGCCCCGCTCGGTGTTCGACCGGCTGGTGGAGCGCGGGGGTCCGATCGGTCCGGGGGCCCCGGAGGTGCCCGCGGCGGCGCGGGCCGCCGGTCCGGGCGTGTGCGCGAAGTGGGCGGTGACCGGACTGGCGGTGGGCCTGCTGGGCGGTGCGGGCGGCACCCTGCTGATACGCCGCGCGGCGGCCCGGCGTGACGCTGCCGGACCGCCGCGGGAACCACGACAGGAGCTGATCGACCTGTAGGACAGGTTGGGCCCGCCCCTCCGGGAGGGTCAGCCGAGGTCGATCTCCGGGTACAGCGGGAAGGGGGCCAGCAGATCGGTGGCACGGTGCGAGATCTCGTCGGAGATCTTCGGGTCCAGGACGTGCTGGGCCTTGGACGGGCTGCCCTTGGCGGTGGTGCCGGGCTCCGCGACGGTGAGGACGCGGTCGATCAGGCCGGCGATCTCGTCCATCTCGGCCGTACCCAGACCACGGGTGGTCAGGGCGGGCGTGCCGATGCGGATGCCCGAGGTGTACCAGGCGCCGTTGGGGTCGGCGGGGATGGCGTTGCGGTTGGTGACGATGCCCGAGTCGAGCAGCGCGGACTCGGCCTGGCGGCCGGTGAGGCCGTAGGAGGAGGCGACGTCGATCAGGTTCAGGTGGTTGTCGGTGCCGCCGGTGACCAGGGTGGCGCCGCGGCGCATCAGACCCTCGGCGAGGGCGCGGGCGTTGTCGACGACGGCCTGGGCGTAGTCGCGGAACTCGGGGCGGCGGGCCTCGGCGAGCGCGACGGCCTTGGCGGCCATGACGTGCGGGAGCGGGCCGCCGAGGACCATCGGGCAGCCGCGGTCGACCTGCTCGGCGAGGGACTCGTCGCACAGGACCATGCCGCCGCGCGGGCCGCGGAGCGACTTGTGAGTGGTGGTGGTGACGATCTGGGCGTGCGGGACCGGGTCGAAGTCGCCGGTGAGGACCTTGCCGGCGACGAGACCGGCGAAGTGCGCCATGTCGACCATCAGCGTCGCGCCGACCTCGTCGGCGATCTCCCGCATGATCCGGAAGTTCACCAGGCGGGGGTAGGCGGAGTATCCGGCGACGAGGATCATCGGCTTGAATTCGCGGGCGGACACACGCAGGGCCTCGTAGTCGATGAGGCCGGTGGCGGGATCGGTGCCGTAGGAGCGCTGGTCGAACATCTTGCCGGAGATGTTCGGGCGGAAGCCGTGGGTGAGGTGACCGCCGGCGTCCAGGGACATGCCGAGCATGCGCTGGTTGCCGAAGGCCTGGCGCAGTTCGGCCCAGTCGGCCTCGGAGAGATCGTTGACGTTGCGGACGCCGGCCCTGGCGAGGGCCGGGGCCTCGACGCGGTCGGCGAGGACGGCCCAGAAGGCGACGAGGTTGGCGTCGATGCCGGAGTGCGGCTGGGCGTAGGCGTGCTCGGCGCCGAAGAGTTCGCGGGCGTGCTCGGCGGCGAGGGCCTCGACGGTGTCGACGTTGCGGCAGCCGGCGTAGAAGCGGCGGCCGACGGTGCCCTCGGCGTACTTGTCGCTGAACCAGTTGCCCATGGCCAGCAGCGTGGCCGGGGAGGCGTAGTTCTCGGACGCGATCAGCTTGAGCATGGCGCGCTGGTCGGCGACTTCCTGGCCGATGGCGTCCGCGACCCGGGGCTCCACGGCCCGGATCACGTCGAGGGCGCTGCGGAAGGCGGTGGACTCGGTGGACAGGGGCTGGGACATGACGGCCTCCGGACGTGGCGTTCGGCGTTCACGGGTCGGCCCAGGCGCACGGCACACAGTTCACGGAGCCGCTCCCCGATGGTCGGTCCCATCCCAGCGCGCCAGTCACGGCTCCGCCGTTCACCCTACCGGGCACGCCGGATCACGGGCCACGCGACGCCGGGGGCGCGCGCTCGCCGCCGGCGCCCCGGGCGAGCGACGATGGGAGGAAGGCCCTGGTGCCGCAGGAGACGGAGACTCCGTGACCCTCACCGAACGGCTCATCGCCGCTGCCGACGCGCACGGCGCGCCCACCTACCGTCCGCTGCCGGTCGTCGTGGCGACGGCGGACGGCGCCTGGATGACGGACGTCGAGGGCCGGCGCTATCTCGACCTGCTGGCCGGCTACTCGGCGCTGAACTTCGGACACGGCCACCGGCGGCTGATCGACGCGGCCAAGGCGCAGCTCGAGCGGGTGACCCTGACGTCCCGGGCGTTCCACCACGACCGGTTCGCCGCCTTCTGCGCGGAGCTGGCGGAGCTGTGCGGCATGGAGATGGTGCTGCCGATGAACACGGGCGCCGAGGCGGTGGAGACGGCCGTGAAGACGGCCCGGAAGTGGGGGTACCGCGTCAAGGGCGTTCCCGACGGCCGGGCGAGGATCGTGGTGGCGGCCGACAACTTCCACGGCCGTACGACGACCATCGTCGGCTTCTCCACGGACCGGGAGGCGCGGGCGGACTTCGGTCCGTTCACGCCGGGCTTCGACATCGTGCCGTACGGGGACGCGGACGCGCTGCGGGCGGCGCTCACCGAGGAGACGGTCGCCGTGCTCCTGGAACCGATCCAGGGCGAGGCGGGGGTGGTGGTGCCGCCGGACGGCTATCTCACCGAGGTGCGGGCCCTGACACGCGAGGGGAACGTGCTGTTCGTCGCGGACGAGATCCAGTCGGGTCTGGGCCGGACCGGGAAGACCTTCGCGTGCGAGCACGAGGGTGTGGTGCCGGACATGTACGTGCTGGGCAAGGCGCTCGGTGGCGGGGTCGTGCCGGTGTCGGCGGTGGTGTCGAGCGGTGAGGTGCTCGGCGTGTTCAGGCCCGGCGAGCACGGGTCCACGTTCGGCGGGAATCCACTGGCCTGCGCGGTGGCCCTGGAGGTGATCGCGATGCTGCGGACGGGCGAGTACCAGCGGCGGGCGGCGGAGCTGGGGGCTCATCTGCACCGGGAGCTGGGGCTGCTGGCCGGCACGGGCCGGGTGACCGGGGTCCGCGGGCGCGGGCTGTGGGCGGGCGTGGACATCGCCCCGGCGTACGGGACGGGCCGTGAGGTCTCCGAGCAGCTCATGGACCGGGGCGTCCTGGTCAAGGACACCCACGGGGCGACGATCCGGATCGCCCCGCCACTGGTGATCGGCAAGGACGACCTGGACTGGGGGCTGGCACAGCTGCGTGGCGTGCTGGGCGTCTGAGCGCTGTCCCGTGATCCCCGGCGGGCGCACCTGCCGGCGACCTCGCGGCAGCTCCTAGACGATCACGTGCGGCAGGAAGCGGGCGTACTCGTCGGTGATCAGGCCCGCCGACTCGCGGATACCGAGTCCGGCCGGTTCGTCCTCCACCACCCAGGCGCCGAGCACGACGCGGTTGCCGTCGAAGGAGGGCAGCGGGGCCAACTCCTGGTAGCAGCAGGGTTCGTCCCGCAGGACGGGGTCCGCGCCGGGTTCGTGGACGGTGACGCCGGCGCCCTCGCGGCCGAGCAGCGGCTTGGCGACGTACCCCGTGGTCGCGGCCAGGTCCCGCGGGCCGTCGAGATGGGCGGCCAGCAGGTTGGGGTGGCCCGGGTACAGCTCCCAGAGGATCGCCAGAAGCGCCTTGTTGCTGAGGAGCATCTTCCAGACGGGCTCGATCCACATCGTCGAGCCCGTACCGCCGCCGTTGTCGAGGGTGTCCAGGACGTGGCCGGCGAAGCGGTCGGTGGTGAGCCATTCCCAGGGGTACAGCTTGAAGCAGGCGCGGATGAAGCGGAGCCGGTTGTCGACGAAGCGGCCGGACAGGGGGTCCCAGCCGATCTCCTCGACCGATATCCAGTCGGTGTCGAGGCCCGCCTGTTCGGCGGTCTCCTTCAGATAGGCGACGGTCATCAGGTCCTCGCCGAGCTCGTCCTCCGCGGAGTGCGCGAAGTACAGGGGGCTGCCCGGCGGGAGGAGGGCGGCCTGCTTCCGCCAGGCGGCGACGAGGCGTTCGTGCAGGGAGTTCCACTGGTCGGCGCCGGGGAAACGATCCTCCATCCAGAACCACTGGGGGCTCGCGGCCTCGACGAGCGAGGTCGGGGTGTCGGCGTTGTACTCCAGCAGTCTGGCGGGGCCCGTACCGTCGTAGCGCAGGTCGAAGCGGCCGTAGACGGAGGGCAGTTCGGCACGGCGGTGCCAGGCCTCGGTGACCGCCCGGACGACCCTCGGGTCGGTGATGCCGAGGTCGGCGAAGCGGTTCGCCTCGACGATGTGCCCGGCCGCCGCGAGGCACATGCGGTGCAGTTCCGCGACGGTGTCCTCCAGGGCCTCGACCTCGGGGAGCGAGAAGGCGTAGTACGCGCTCTCGTCCCAGTAGGGGCGCAGGGAGTCGTCCGGGTAGCGGGTCAGCGGGTAGATGAGGCCCTGCCGTTCGACGGTCTGCTGCCAGTCGGCGCGGGGTTCGAGGGGACGGCGTTCCACGGCGTCATGTGTCCGATCGGGTGCTGGGCGGTACGGGGTCGGTGGCGTCGGCGCGCTCAGCCGCCGGAGCCGCCCTTCCCGCCCTTGCCGCCGCCGAAGCCGCCGCGGTCCACGCCGTGGCCGTGGCTGCCTCCGGAGGAGCCGGATCCCTTGCCCAGCTTGGTGAACGAGCCGCCGTCCACCCAGCTGTGCTTCTTGTCGCCCCCGTAGTACCACGTGCCGTGCGTGGCCGACTTCGTGGACGTGCAGTTCTTGTCCGCGACGACCTTGTAGCCCTTGAGCGCCTGGTAGCTGTCCCGGTCGACACAGCGCTTGTCGGGATCCGAGGAGCAGGCGGTGAGGGTCGCCGCGAGCAGTCCCATGCCGCCGAGCACGACCGTGCCGGAGCGCAGTCGCCGTCGTGTGTCCGCCATGTTCGCTCTCCCCGTGGTCCAGATGAGTTCGTCCGGCTCAGCGCCGGCGATCAGCGTAGAGACCGGTCGCGGCCGGTACGCGGTGACCCCCTCCGATTCGGCTTCCCCTACAGTCACTTCGTGCTCTTTGGAATGATGTGCGCGCTTGGTGCGGCGGTCTGTTTCGGTACGGCGACGGTGTTGCAGGCGATCGCCGCACGGACGGCGGCCGACACCGGCACCGGCACCGGCGGCCCGGGCGGGGACGCGGCGCTGCTGCTGCGGGCACTGCGGCAGTGGCGGTATCTCGCGGGGCTGGCGCTGGACGGGCTCGGTTTCGTGTTCCAGATCGCGGCGCTGCGGTCCCTGCCCATCTACGCGGTGGGGGCCGCGCTGGCGTCGAGCCTCGCGGTGACCGCGGTGGTGGCGGCGCGACTGCTGCGAGTGCGGCTCAGCGGGTCGGAGTGGGCGGCGGTGGGGGTGGTGTGCGCGGGGCTCGGGATGCTCGGGCTGGCGTCCGGGGCCGAGGGGACCGGGCGGGCTCCATGACGCTGAAGTACGTGATGCTGGGGACCGCGGTACTGGTGTTGCTGCTGGGGCTGGTGGGCGGACGGCTGTCGGGGCGCGGGCGGGCGCTGGTGCTCGGGCTGGGGGCGGGGTTCGGGTTCGGCGTGGTCGAGGTGTCCGTGCGGCTGATCGACGACCTCGCGCCGGGAACGCTGGTGCGCAATCCGGCGGTGTACGCGCTGCTGGTCGGGGGAGGTGCCGCGTTCCTGCTGCTGACCACGGCGCTGCAGCGCGGCTCGGTGACGACGGCGACCGCGGGCCTGGTGATCGGCGAGACCATCGGGCCGGCCCTGGTGGGCGTGGTCTGGCTGGGTGACCGTACGCGGGAGGGGCTGGAGTGGCTGGCGGTGCTCGGGTTCCTGGTGGCGGTGGCCGGGGCGCTGGCCCTGGCACGGTTCGGGGAGGCCCCGGTGGAGGAGGGCTGACGACAACGACGAGGGAGCGGGCCGGGCGGCCCCCGCGCAGGGTCGGGGCGAGCGTCTTCGCCCGTCTCAAGCGGCAGCCGGCCGGGCGCGGCGTGGACGCCGCCCGTCGCTGACCCCGGCACGGCTCGGCACGGCTCGGCACGGCTCGGCACGGCTTGGTTCGGCTTGGTTCGGCTTGGTTCGGCTTGGTTCGGCTTGGTTCGGCACGACTGGGCTCGGCTCGGCTCGGCTCGGCACGACTCGGCACGGCTCGCCGGTGCGCCGCTCCGTCCCGGACGGCGGTTCCGGGCCTATCCGCCGGCGGCGGAGGCCAAGGTCGCGCACAGTGCCTCCAGCGCCCCGGCCCACCCGTGGTCCGGTGGTGTCCCGTACCCCACCACGAGCGCGTCCGTGCGGCCGGCCGTCGAGTCCGGGTGGCGGTAGCGGTCCAGTCCGTGGACGGCGAGTCCGTGCCAGGCCGCCGCCCGCAGCGCGGGCCGCTCCGTGCCGGGCGGCAGTCGCAGCATCACGTGCAGACCCGCCGCGATCCCGGTCGCCCGGACTCCGGGGGCACGGTCCGCGAGCTGCGCCACCAGCGCGTCCCGGCGACGGCGGTAGCGCAGGCGGGCCGCGCGGACGTGCCGGTCGTACGCGCCCGAGGTGAGGAACTCCGCCAGCGTCAGCTGGTCCAGCACCCCGCAGGACCAGTCCGCCCAGCCCTTCGCCGCGACCATCTCCGGCGCGATCGACGGCGGCAGCACCAGCCAGCCCAGCCGCAGGCCCGGGGCCAGGGACTTGCTCGCCGTGCCCAGGTAGACCACGTGGTCTGGGTCGAGGCCCTGGAGCGCGCCGACCGGCTGGCGGTCGTAGCGGAACTCCCCGTCGTAGTCGTCCTCCAGGATCAGCCCGTCGCCGCGCCGCGCCCAGTCCACCACCGCGGCCCGCCGTTCGGGGTGCAGCGGCAGCCCCATCGGGAACTGGTGCGCGGGGGTCAGCAGCACCGCCCGCGCCCCGGGCAGGTCACCGGCCGTCAACTCCTCCGTGCGCGTGCCCAGTCCGTCGAAGCCGAGCGGCAGTGTCCGCAGGCCGGCTCGTTCCAGCAGGTCCCAGTACACGTCCAGCCCGTACGGCTCCACGGCCAGCGCCCGCGCTCCCCGTTCGCGCAGCACCTGGCCGAGCAGCATCAGCCCGTGCGCGAAACCGGCGCAGATCAGGATGCGCTCCGGGTCGGCGCGGACTCCGCGGGCCCGGGCCAGATAGCCGGCCAGGGCGGTGCGCAGTTCCACCCGGCCCCGCGGGTCGCCGTAGCCGAGGGCGTCGTACGGAGCCGTCGCCAGAGCCCGCCGGGAGGCCTTCAGCCAGGCCGCGCGGGGGAAGAAGGACAGGTCCGGACTGCCGGGCATCAGGTCGTACACCGGCCGGGAGCGGGCGCGGCGCGGTTCCGGGGCGGCCGACGGCGCGGACACCGGACGTTCGGCGACGCTCGTGCCCGAGCCCTGGCGTGCGGTGAGCCAGCCCTCCGCCACCAGGTCGGTGTACACGTCGGCGACCGTGTTGCGGGCGATGCCCAGGTCGGCGGCGAGGGAGCGGGAGGAGGGCAGCCGGGTGCCGGGCGCCAGCCGGCCGCCGCGGACCGCTTCCCGCAGGGCGTCCGTCAGCCCCTTGCGGACACCCGATCCGGTCGGCTCGACATGGAGGTCGATCCCGAAAGTGGCCCAAGATTCCGCCATGGAAATGGACCATACTCCTGGGCTGCCTCATTCGTAGGGTCGAGGCATGACGACGAACGAAGCCCCCACCGACACCGCGACCGACACCGGCACCGGCACCGGCACCGCCGAGGAGTACGCCCCCGAGCACAGCCCCCGGCTGGCCTGGGCCAAGCTGGCCCCCGACGTCTACAAGGCCATGGTCCGGCTCGACACGGCGGCCCAGCAGGGGCTCGACCCGAAGCTGGGCGAGCTGGTGCGGATCCGTGCCTCACAGCTCAACCACTGCGCGTTCTGCCTCGACATGCACACCAAGGACGCGCTCGCCGCGGGCGCGAGCGTCGAGCGGATCGTGCAGCTCAGCGCGTGGGACGAGTCCCGGCACTTCTACACCGAGAAGGAGCTCGCGGCGATCGAGCTGACGGAGGCGGTCACCGTACTGACCGACGGCTTCGTGCCCGACGAGGTCTACGCACGCGCCGCCCGGCACTTCGAGGAGGCGGAGCTGGCGCAGCTGATCGCCTCGATCACGGTCATCAACGCGTGGAACCGGTTCGGGGTGACCTGCCGGCTCGTACCCGGCCACTACACGCCGGGACAGTACAACTGACGGCGGCGGTGACAGCGGCGGCGGCGCCGCGGAGCTCCTCACGGGACTGAGCCGGCCGGGGTCACGACAGCCACGCCCGCCAGGTCGACGCGTGGCTGTCCACCCACTTCTTCGCCGCCTCCTGCGCCGACAGCTTGTCGTTGGCGATCATCAGGGAGACGTCGTTCTGGTCCTCGGTGGTCCACTTGAACTTCTTCAGGAAGGCGGCCGCCTTGCCGCCGTTCTTCGCGAAGTCCGTGTTGAGGTACTTCTGGAGCGGGGTGTGCGGATAGGCGCAGGCGACCTTCGCCGCGTCCGCGTCGCAGCCCTCCTTGTAGGCGGGCAGCCTCACCTCCGTCATCGGGACCTTCTGGAAGAGCCACTGGGGTGAGTACCAGTACGTGAGGAAGGGCTTCTTCTCCTTCGCGAACTGCTTCATCTGGGTGATCTGCGCGGCCTCCGAACCGGCGAACACCACCTGGTAGTTCAGCTTCAGGTTGCCGACCAGCGCCTTGTCGTTGGTGACGTACGACGGGGAGCCGTCCAGCAGTTGGCCCTTGCCGCCGCTCTCCGCGGTGCGCAGCTGTCCGGCGTACTTGTCGAGGTTCTTCCAGTCGGTGACGTCCGGGTGCTGCCGGGCGAAGTACGTGGGCACGTACCAGCCGATGTGCCCGGTGACCCCCAGCCCGCCGCCCGGGACGATCGTCTTCTTGTCCTCGACGTACCGCTTCTCCTGGTCGGGGTGGCCCCAGTCCTCGAGGATGGCGTCGACCCGGCCCTGGCTGAGCGCGTCCCACGCGGGGACCTCGTCGACCTGCACGGTGTCGACGCGATAGCCGAGCTCGTGCTCCAGCAGGTACTGCGCGACACCCACGTTGGCCTGCGCTCCCACCCAGGACTGCACGGACAGGGTCACCGTCCCGGCGCCCTGGGCGCCGGCGAAGGGCGAGGCCTGCTTGGTCATGTCGGCCGCGCCGCAGCCGGTGAGCAGCAGCAGCGCGGACACCCCGGCTGTCACCGAAATCGTACGAAGTCGCATGTCACGCTCCCTTCTTCGTGGACCGCCGGGTCGGCTGGGTCACCCGGTCGAGCATCAGGCCGAGGCAGACGATCGCCGCTCCGGCCACCAGGCCGGTCGCCAGGTCGCCCTGGGCGAGGCCGAACACGACGTCGTAGCCGAGCGCGCCGCCGCCGACCAGGCCGCCGATGATGACGACGGCGAGGACCAGCACGACCCCCTGGTTGACGGCGAGGAGCAGTGCCGGCCGGGCCAGCGGGAGCTGGACCTGGCGCAGCTGCTGGGTGCCGGTGGCGCCGAGCGAGCGGGCCGCCTCCAGCGCGGCGGGGTCGACGGCGCGCAGTCCCTGGGTGGTGATGCGGACGACGGCGGGCAGGGCGTAGACGACGGCCGCGGCGACGGCGGGCGCGCGGCCGACGCCGAACAGCGCCACCACGGGGATGAGGTACACGAACTGCGGCATCGTCTGGAAGACGTCGAGGACGGGCCGCAGCAGCCGCTCGACGCGCTCGCTGCGCGCCGCCGCCACGCCGGTCGCGAAACCGAGGACGAGGGTCACGGCGACGGCCGCGAGCACCTGCGAGAGCGTGTCGAGGGAGGGCTTCCACACGCCCAGGACCCCGATCGCGGCCATCGCGAGGACCGCGGTGAGGGCGGTGCGCCAGGTGCCGATCAGCCAGGCGAGGGCGGCGACGATCAGCAGGATGGACCACCAGGGCAGCGACTGGAGGCCGTCCCGGAGGGGGTCCAGGACCCACGTGGTGAAGTGGCCGGCCCAGTCGGCGGTGCCGCCGAGGTAGGGCACTCCGGAGTAGAGGTGGTCGGTCATCCAGCCGACGACGCGGTTCACGGGCTCGGCGATGTGCAGGGTCCAGGTGCCGGGCCAGTCGAGCCGGCCGGTGAGGCGTCCGGCGAGCGCCACGGCGACGGCCGCGGCGAGGGCGTACGCCCAGAGCAGGGCGGTTCCCCCGGTGCGGGTGCCGAGCCGTTCGCCCGCGGCGCCGGTCACCCGGTCCAGGACGACCGCGAGCAGCACGATCGGGATGCCGGCGGCGAGCGCGGCGCCCACGTCGACGGAGGCGAGGGCCTGGTAGACGCGGTCGCCGAGGCCGCCCGCGCCGATGACGGAGGCGATGACCGCCATCGACAGCGCCATCATGATCGTCTGGTTGAGGCCCAGCAGGAGTTCCTTGCGGGCCAGCGGGAGGCGGGCGGTCAGCAGGCGCTGCCGGGCCGTGGCGCCGAGCGAGGTGACGGCCTCCATCACGCCGGTGTCGGCGTCGCGCAGGCCGAGCGCGGTCAGGCGGGCCATGGGCGGCGCCGCGTACACGACGGTGGCGAGGACGGCGGCGGGGACGCCGATCCCGAAGACCAGGACGACGGGCAGCAGGTAGGCGAAGGCCGGGAGCACCTGCATGGTGTCGAGGACCGGGCGCAGCGCGCGGTAGGTGCGGTCGGAGAGTCCGGCGGCGAGGCCGAGCAGCGCGCCGAGGGCGACGGACGCGAGGACGGCGACCACCATCAGCGCGAGCGTCTGGAGGGTGGGCACCCACATGCCGAGCAGCCCGCAGGCGAGGAAGGCGGCGGTCGTTCCGAGCGCGAGCCGGATGCCGGCGGCCCGCCAGGCGACGAGCCCCGCGGCCACCGTGACGCCGGCCCAGCCCGCCGCGAGCAGCACCAGATAGACGGCGCGTACGCACAGGACGACGGCGTTGCTGACATAGCCGAAGAAGTACAGGAACAGCGGGTGGCTGTCCCGGTTGTCGATGATCCAGTCGCTGGTTCTGCCGAGGGGCGCGGCGAGGTCGACGGTGAGCGCGTGCGGCCAGGTGCCGCTGGCCCAGCGGGAGTCGAGGACCGGGACGAGGACGGCCGCGGCGACGGCGAGCAGCAGGATCTTGGCGACGGCGCGGTGCCGGGTGGCGCTCTTGAGCAGGGCGGAGACGCCGGTGTGCCCGACGGTCGCGGTGACGGCGGCCATCTCAGGCCACCTCCTCACCGCGGGCCGCGGAGTCCGTCCCCGCCACCACCCCGAGCAGGGCCGCCGAGTCCACGACCCCGAGGCAGCGTCCCTTCTCCATGACGCGTGCCGGGGCACCGGAGCGCGCCACCGCCTCGATGGCCTGCGAGACGGTCGTCTCCGGTGCCACCGCCGGGCCCCGTGCGGCCTCGTCCGCGGACGCGGCCCGCATCGCCGTACGCACCGTCATGACCTGCTCGCGCGGCACGTCCCGGACGAACTCGCGGACGTAGTCGTCGGCGGGCGAGCCGACGATCTCCTCGGGCGTGCCGAGCTGGACGATGCGGCCGTCGCGCATCAGGGCGATGCGGTCGCCCAGGCGCAGGGCCTCGTTCAGGTCGTGGGTGATGAAGACCATCGTGCGGCCCTCGTCGTGGTGGAGACGGACGACCTCCTCCTGCA
Source organism: Streptomyces sp. RPA4-2 (assembly GCF_012273515.2). NCBI lineage: Bacteria > Bacillati > Actinomycetota > Actinomycetes > Kitasatosporales > Streptomycetaceae > Streptomyces > Streptomyces sp. RPA4-2. The sequence goes on along the minus strand of NZ_CP050975.2, from coordinate 5,563,580 downwards.
TGTCACGCCGGATGAGCGGGTCGAGCGCGCTGAACGGTTCGTCGAAGAGCAGTACTTCGGGGTCGACGGCGAGGGCCCGGGCGAGCCCGACGCGCTGCTGCTGACCGCCGGAGAGCTGGCCCGGCCTGCGGTGTTCCATGCCTTCGAGGCCGACCTTGGCGACGACCCCGGCGGCCCGCTCGCGGCGCTCCGCCTTGCCGACGCCCTGGATCTCCAGGCCGTAGGCGACGTTGTCGAGGACGGAGCGGTGCGGGAGCAGGCCGAAGTGCTGGAAGACCATCGCGGCGCGGTGGCGGCGCAGTTCGCGCAGCCGGGCCCGGTCCATGGCGCGTACGTCCTCGCCGTCGATGGCGATCGTGCCGGCGGTCGGCTCGATGAGCCGGGTCAGACACCGTACGAGGGTGGACTTGCCCGAGCCGGACAAGCCCATGACGACGAAGACCTCGCCCTTGCGCACGTCGAAGCCGACGTCCCGGACGGCGGCGGTGCAGCCGGTGCGGGAGCGGAGTTCGGCGGGGGTGAGGGCGGCGAGTTCGGGGTCGGCGGGGACCCGCTCGGGCCTGGGTCCGAAAACCTTCCACAGGCCGTCTACGGAGAAGACGGGGCTGTCGGCGCCCCTCGCCGTACCGGCACTACTGGCGCTACTGGCACTAACGGCACTACTGGCAGGACTACTGGCGCTGGTACTCATCACGCACCACCTCCGATCAGCTCGGCGCATTTCTCCCCGACCATGAGCACCCCGATCATCGGGTTCACGGCGGGCATCGTCGGGAAGACGGACGCGTCGGCGACGCGGAGGCCGTCGAGGCCGCGCACCCTCAGTTCGGGGTCCACCACGGCGTCGGTGTCCGCCACCGCTCCCATCCGGCAGGTGCCCGCCGGGTGGTAGACGGTGTGCGCGACCTGGCGCGCGTACGCGCTCAGTTCCTCGTCGCCCGTGACGTCCGGGCCGGGGCACACCTCACGCTTGAGCCAGCCCGCGAGCGGCTCGGTCGCCGCGATCTCGCGGGCGATGCGGATCCCGTCGACGAGGGTGCGGCCGTCGTAGTCGTCCTCGTCCGTGAAGTAGCGGAAGTCGAGGGCGGGCTTGACCGACGGATCGGCGCTCGTCAGGTAAAGCCGTCCGCGGCTGCGCGGCTTGGGGATGTTCGGGGTCATCGAGACGCCGTGCGCGGGGCGTTCGTAGCCGATCCGCTCCGGGTTGTCCGTGAAGGGGACCTGGTAGAAGTGGAACATCAGGTCGGGGCCCGCGTGTTCGGGGTCGCGGCGCACGAAGAGACCCGCGTCGGAGTCCATCGCGGAGTTCTCCGGGATGGGGCCGTCCGTCTCCCACACGATGACCGACTCGGGGTGGTCGAGCAGGTTCTCGCCGACGCCGGGCAGGTCGTGGACGACGGGTATGCCGAGCGCCTCCAGATCGGCGGCCGGTCCGATGCCGGAGTGCAGCAGCAGCCGCGGCGAGTCAACGGCGCCCGCGCACAGCACGACCTCGCGCTTCGCCCGTACGAGGATCTCCTCGCCGTCCTTGGTGCGGACGTGCACGCCCGTCGCGCGCGTCCCGGTCACCTCCAGCCGGTGCGCCCACGTCTCCAGCATCAGCGTGAGGTGGGGCCGCTCCTCCATCACCGGGTGCAGATAGGCGACCGACGCGCTGGACCGCTTGTTGTTCTCGGGGTGGTAGGCGAGGTCGAAGAAGCCGGCGCCCTCGGTGAACGGCTGCTGGTTGAAGCCCTCGACGCGAGGAACGCCCAGCGCGGACCGGGCGGCGTCGACGAAGTCGCGGGCGATGGCGTTCCGGTCCTTCTCGTCGACCGGGACGATGTTGTTGAGGAGCCTCGCGAAGTACGCCTCCATCGGCACCGCGCCCCAGCCCTCGGCGCCGGCGGCCTCCCACTCGTCCCAGTCGGAGGGCAGCGGCTTGAAAGCGATGAGCGTGTTGTGCGAGGAGCAGCCGCCCAGCACCCGGGCCCGGCTGTGCCGGATGTGCGAGTTGCCGCGGGGCTGCTCGGTGGTCGGGTAGTCGTAGTCGAGTTCGCCGCCGAGCAGGCCCATCCAGCGGCGCAGGGTGAGGACGTCCTCGCGGCCGACGTCACTCGGGCCGCCCTCGATGACCGCGACGGTGACGTCGGGGTTCTCGGTGAGCCGGGAGGCGATCACGGAGCCGGCCGTTCCGCCTCCGATGACGACGTAGTCGTACGTGTTCTCGTACGTGTTCTCGTGCATGTGGTCGTGCTCCAGGGTGCTGTGTGCGGTGGGGGGTCGCGGCACTGGGGTCAGCCCGCGAACCAGCGGACCGGCTTGGGCGCGAGGTTCTGGTAGACGTGCTTCGTCTCGCGGTACTCGGCGAGGCCCGCCGGGCCCAGCTCGCGCCCCACACCGCTCTTGCCGAAGCCGCCCCACTCCGCCTGCGGGAGGTAGGGGTGGAAGTCGTTGATCCAGACGGTGCCGTGCCGCAGCCGTCCGGCGACCCGGCGGGCGCGGCCCGCGTCGGACGTCCAGACGGCACCCGCGAGCCCGTACTCGGTGTCGTTGGCGAGCGCGACGGCCTCCTCCTCCGTGCGGAAGGTCTCCACCGTCAGGACGGGTCCGAAGACCTCCTCACGGACCACCTTCATCCCGCGGTGGCACTGGTCGAGGACGGTCGGCTCGTAGAAGTAGCCGGTGGCGGGCCTGCTGCCGGAGGGTTCCGGACGCTGCCCGCCGGCCCGCAGCACCGCGCCCTCAGCCAGCGCGGAGGCGACGTACGCCTCGGTCTTCTCCCGCTGCTGCTCGGAGACGAGCGGGCCGCACTCGACACCTTCCTCGGTGCCGCGGCCCAGCCTGATCCGCCCGGCCCGGCGCGCGAGTTCGGCGACGAAGCGCTCGCGCACGGACTCCTCGACGATGAGACGGGAGCCCGCCGAGCAGACCTGGCCGCTGTGGATGAAGGCGGCGTTGAGCGCCTGGTCGACGGCCGTGTCGAAGTCCTCGTCCGTCGCGCAGGCGTCCGCGAAGACGACGTTGGGGTTCTTGCCGCCGAGTTCGAGGGCGACCTTCTTGACGGTGTCGGCGGCGGCCCTGGCCACCTTCGTCCCGCTGACCAGGCCACCGGTGAAGGAGACGAGGTCGACGTCGGGGTGCTCGGCCAGGCGGGCACCGACCGTGTGCCCCGGGCCGGTGACGAGATTGGCGACCCCGGCCGGCAGACCGGCCTCGACGAGCAGCCGCAGCAGCGCGACCGTCGTCAGCGGCGTGATCTCGCTCGGCTTGACCACGAAGGTGTTCCCGGCGGCCAGCGCGGGTGCGACCTTCCAACTGGCCTGCAGCAGCGGATAGTTCCAGGGCGTGATCAGTGCGCAGACGCCCACCGGCTCGTGCACGACGACACTGTGGACGTCCTCGGACCCGGCATCGACGACCCGGCCGCCGCCCTCCCCCACGACGAGATCGGCGAAGTACCGGAAGGCGTCCGCGACGCAGTCGATGTCGACGCGCCCCTCCTCGACCGTCTTGCCCGCGTCCCGGCTCTCCAGCAGCCCGAGCTCCTCGCGGTCGCGGACCAGGAGGTCGGCGACGCGGCGCAGCAGCGCCGCCCGCTCGGCGACGGGGGTGTGCGGCCACGGGCCCGCGTCGAAGGCGGCGCGCGCGGCCGCCACGGCCGCGTCGGTGTCCCGCTCGTCACCCTCCGCGACCACGGCGAACGGCTTCGCATCCGCGGGATCGAGGATCTCGCGGGTCGCGCGGGATGCGGCCGCGCGCCATTCCCCGCCCACGTGGAGAGTCTGTTCTGCCTGCTGAGCCTGGTGTCCGGCCATGGTCGGTGCTGCCTTCCGTTCCTGATCCGTTCCCCTGTGTCACACACGTGTCACTCACGGGGACCGGGAGCGCATGCCCCCCGACCTGGATTGCATGCACGATCGGTGACCGGAAGTGCGCCGTGTCACTGAAAAATCGGTGGAAACGTGACCAGATACGGCGCACGGCGGGGTGGCCGGCCCGGTCTTCCCTCCTTCCCCCTTCCCTCTTCTTTGACTAAGGTCAAAGAATGACGACGGAGGCAGTGTCGGCGGAGGACGTCCGGGCGCTTCGGCGCTTCAACCGGTACTTCACCCGCCGCATCGGAGTCCTGGACGACCGCTACCTCGGACAGGACCGGCCGCTCGGCGAGGCACGGCTGCTGTTCGAGATCGGGAGCGGGGTGTCCCTGCGCGAGCTGCGGAACAGGCTCGGCCTGGACGCCGGATATCTGAGCCGGATGGTCCGGGCGCTGGAGGCGCAGGGGCTGGTTCGGGTGAGCGTGCCGGCCGAGGACAGCCGGCTACGGGTCGCGGAGCTCACGCCGGCCGGCCGCGCCGAGGTCGAGGAGCAGAACCGGCGGGCCGACGCGCTCGCCGAAGGACTGCTCGGCGGACTCGACGAGCGGCGGCGCGACGAACTCACCGCCGCCATCGGCGCCGCCGAGCGGCTGCTGCGGCTGGCGGCCATCACCGTCGAGTCCGTCGACGGCGCCTCCCGCGACGCGCGCGACTGCCTCGCCGCGTACGCCGCCGACATCGACGAGCGGTTCCCGGAAGGGTTCGACCCCGCCGCCCTCGTACGGCCCGACGAGGTGTCCGGGGACTCGGGTGCTTTCCTCGTCGCGTACGAGGAAGGGCGTCCCGTGGGGTGCGGGGCGCTGCGGCTCCTGGGGTCCGGGGTCGGCGAGATCCGCCATGTATGGGTGCGTCCAGGCGCCCGGCGGCTCGGTCTGGCGCGACGGATCCTCCACGGGCTGGAGCAGGAGGCCGCCGGACGCGGTTGCGCGGTCGTACGGCTCGACACGCACGAGGTGCTCACCGAGGCGCAGTCGATGTACCGGGCCTGCGGATACGAGGAGATCCCCCGGTACGACGACAACGTCTACGCCGCTCACTGGTTCGAGAAGCGACTCTGATCGTTCCCGGAGCCGCTGCCGTGGCGGCCGCCGGTGCCTCGGTTCAGCAGGCGCCGGCCAGGCAGAACGACGTCACCGCCGCCTCCTGGACCTGCCGCTGCTCGGGCCACGCGTCGACCGGTCCCGAGGTGAGGACGGCGTACAGCTCACCGCCGCCGGCCGGGATGACCCGGTCCAGGGTGCGCAGGTCGACGCCCCACTTCTGGCTGGGGTGGGAGTAGTCGAGCTCGGCGGCCTCGCCCCGGGCGTCGGGCACGGCCTCGAGACCGTTGCGGTGATAACCCGGGAGCTGTTTTCTGAGGTCCTTCTCGGCCTCCGTGAGCGTGCCGCGCGGGGTGGGGTCGTCCTCGCTGACCCGGAAGACCTGGAGATAGCGGGGACCTCCGCCGGATTCCCTGAAGAAGTAGATCGTGACGCCGTTCTTGCCGCTCTGCGTCTCCGGCTGCCAGCCGTCCGGTACGGCCATGCCGAACTCGCCGTTCGCAACACGGTGGTATCCGGCCGGGAGAGCGCTCGCCGAGGGGGACGCGGAGGTGGCGTCCAGGGTCGGTGCGGGGGTGGAGGCGGAGCCGGGTACGGGTGTGGATTCCTGGGCGCTCGGGCCGGTGGGCGCGGTGGACACCTTGGTACGGGCGTCGTCCTTGTGCGTGCCGCCGCCGTCCCTGCTCCACACGTACCAGCCGCCGAACCCCGCCGCCCCGCCGACGAGCAGGGCCGCGGTCAGCACCGCGACCACGCGCCGCACCGAGGGCCTCGAGGCGGGACCTGGAGCGGGAGGGGACCAGGTGTCGAGTAGGCCGGATAGGGCGGGTGGTATCCGCCCTGGTCGGGGGCCGGGAAGAGGGCGGGGGCCGGGTACTGGCTCCGTTGGTCGTAACCGGGGCCGGAGCCGGAGGCTGAACCGGAGCCGGAGCCGGAATCGCCGGCGGAACCGGACCCGTCCCCCGGGCCCGGGACAGGAGCCGTACCGGGCGCGGGGCCGGGCGCAGGCGCGGGGCCGGGCGCAGGCGCGGGGCCGGGCGCAGGCGCGGGGCCGGGCGCAGGCGCGGGGCCGGGCGGGTGGACCGGCTCGAACCCGGGGCGCGGCGGAGGCGGCGGGGTGTAGCGGCTCTGCGGCGCGCCGCCCGTCTCCCCAGCTCTGCGTCTCGGCGTTCCAGTGGACCTCGTCCTTGCTTGACCACGGTCAGTTCCCCAGCAGCGCGGCGACGGATTCGGCCACCGCGCCCGCCGAGGCCAGCAGCCCGGTCAGCGCGCCGGCGTCCGTGAGGGCCTGCCGGAGCCGGGTGAGCCGGCTCTGCCCCGCCCGGCCCGACTCCTCGATCTCGGCCTGCGCCACGGCGAGTTCGCTGTCCAGCCCGGCGGTCTGGCTGCTGGCGACCAGCCGCCCCAGGTCGGCGCGGAGCTCACGCACCTGCCGCAGCAGCTCCTCGTGCGCCGGGTCGCGTGGCGGCGCTCCGGCGCCCGGCTGATTGACGACGTTGTTCCCGTCGCCGATCGCGAAGGCCCCGCTGACACCGCTGATGTTGATGGATCCTCTTCCGGCGGCCTGCTCGTCAGCCATTCCCATCCCCTCCCGCCCCGTTCGGTGTGCCCGGTGTGCCCGGCGCGTTCGACCCGCCCGGCGCACCGGACGTACTTGGCGCGCCCGGCGCACTCGGCGTAGTCGGTGTACTCGGCGCACTCGGCGCACTCGGCGCACTCGGCGCACTCGGCGCCCTGTTGGTGACGACGTTGTTGTCGCCGAGGGCGAACGCCCCCTGCGCGTTCTCGATCAGGGTGCTGCCGCCGCTCACGTTGACGACCTTCTGGGCGAACTCGTCGGTCCGGTAGCCCGAGTCCTTCAGAACCTGCCGCACTCCCTGCGCGACCCGGTCCTGGATCGACTTGAGATAGCGGGTGACGTCCATGTCCTGGAAGAGCGAGGCGGTGTCCCCGGAGCCCAGCTCGCGCACCGACCGGGCGGGCCCGTCCGGCATCGCCGCGCCGTAGCCCGCGGTGAGGATCCGCCAGGTCAGGGCCACCCCCCGGCCCACCGTCGCGACCGCGAGGGGCGCCGATCGAGGCGTACGGGCGAGCGCCCACACCGCCTTGCCCAGCGGGCTGTTGTGACGGTGCTGGTGGGCGATGCGGTCCGCGTTCTCGAAGTCGGCGCGCACCGGCAGCAGGACGTGCGGGGCGATCTCCAGCATCAGCATGCCGCCCTGGGTGTGCACGCGGACGAAGACGGTGGTGACGACCTCCTCCTCCCAGCCGCCGACCCGTGCCCGCAGGAAGTGCCGGCGGGTCTCGCCGCCCTCCTCGACCGACTCGGCGCTGTGCACGACGAACGCGTCCTGGTGGTACGGCGCGAGGTCCCTGCGGGGCAGCCCCGCCACCGGCAGGAACACGCACTCGTCGATCTCCAGGCGGCGCAGCCGGTCCCGGACCGCGCCCCCGGCGTGCGGCGAGGGCAGCCGCAAGCGCGACAGCAGCTCGTGGATGCGGTCGAGGATCACCCGGTTGTTGAGGGGAAGCGGCGGCTCCCGGCGCTCCGGGTCCGGCCGTAGCTCGACGGCGAGACTCCAGGTGTCGTACGCCCGCCCGGCACCGCAGAAGGGGTGCGCCGCGTGGTACATCACCAGGGGCGAGTGCTGCTCGACGCGGATGCGCTGCCGCAGCCGCTGGAAGCGCCGTCCTTCGGCGAGTTCGGCCGGGTCGGCGGCCATGTCTCCGAAACGCGCCGGGTGCAGCTCGTGCGCGAGCGCCCGCGCGAACTGACTGCGCTGCAGGGCGACGCACACCGCCACCAGCAGCAGGACGAGCAGCGCGGACCACGCGTTGACCGGCTGGATGCGCACCCCGCCGTTCTCGAAGAGCGCCGTCGCCAGCGGGGTGGGGAGGAAGGCATCGAAGAATTCGAAGAGCTCCCGCTGGTCCACGACGCCGAAGGCCGCGCGCACCGTCGTGACCGAGGCGTAGATCAGGAAAATCCGCCCCCACCAGCGCAGCCACCACGCGGGGAACCTCCGGTACCACGGGGGACGTTCCTGCGCGCCCCGGATCCAGGAGGCGGTGGCGAGCACCAGACACGGGAGCAGAAGGGCGGCCAACAGGTAGTTGGAGAGCGGGAAACCCACCGCCCACAGTCCCAGGATCGCCGCCGCCCAGCCCACTTCGAGCCGGCGTGCGCGCAGGGCGTGGGCCAGGACGCGCGCCGCGTCGTGGCCGAGCGAGGGGGCGGCGAGGCGCTCCTCGTGGACGTACAGCTCCTCGATCACCGCGTCGCGGTAGCCCGCGTCCAGGTAGGTGCCCGCGCAGAGCAGCCGCGTCGCCTCACTCGCCCCCGGCGGCACACCCGGCTCGCCGGTCACAGTGGCCCGTGGTGGCCGTGGTTGCTGAGGTAACTGGAATGTCTGCGTCAACGCTGCTCCCCCGAGGCGTGAACTGCCGTGTTCCGCACACGCGTTGGTGTGTCCGGCGTCACAGCATAGGGGTCGTGCGGCATCCCCGCCGCGTTTATTCACAGGAACGGCGCAGGCCCCGCCCGGGAAGGCCGGGCGGGGCCTGCGTGAGGTACCGCGAGGTGCGGTGGGGTGCGAGGGCTCAGATGAGACCGAGACCGCGGACCGCGTCGCGCTCCTCCTCGAGCTCCTTGACGGAGGCGTCGATACGGGCGCGGGAGAACTCGTTGATGTCCAGGCCCTGGACGATCTCGTACTGCCCGTCCTTGGTGGTGACGGGGAAGGAGGAGATGATCCCCTCCGGGACGCCGTACGAACCGTCCGACGGGATGCCCATGGAGGTCCAGTCGCCGTCCGCGGTGCCGTTGACCCAGGTGTGCACGTGGTCGATGGCGGCGTTGGCGGCGGAGGCGGCGGAGGAGGCGCCACGGGCCTCGATGATCGCGGCACCGCGCTTGGCGACGGTCGGGATGAAGTCCTCGGCGAGCCACTTCTCGTCGCCCACGACCTCGGCGGCGTTCTTGCCGGCGACCGTGGCGTGGAAGATGTCCGGGTACTGGGTGGCGGAGTGGTTGCCCCAGATGGTGAGGCGCTTGATGTCCGCGACCGTCGTGCCGGTCTTCTTCGCGAGCTGGGTCAGCGCGCGGTTGTGGTCCAGACGGGTCATCGCGGTGAAGCGCTCGGCCGGTACGTCCGGGGCGGCGGCCTGGGCGATGAGGGCGTTGGTGTTGGCCGGGTTGCCCACGACGAGGACCTTGATGTCGTCCGCGGCGTGGTCGTTGATGGCCTTGCCCTGCGGCTTGAAGATGCCGCCGTTGGCCGAAAGCAGGTCGCCGCGCTCCATGCCCTTGGTGCGCGGGCGGGCGCCGACGAGCAGGGCGACGTTCGTGCCGTCGAAGGCCACGTTGGGGTCGTCCGTGATGTCGATCCCCGCGAGGAGCGGGAAGGCGCAGTCGTCGAGCTCCATGGCGGTGCCCTCGGCGGCCTTCAGCGCCGGCGTGATCTCCAGGAGGCGCAGCCTGACCGGCACGTCCGCGCCGAGCAGCTGGCCGGAGGCGATGCGGAAGAGCAGGGCGTAACCGATCTGGCCGGCCGCGCCGGTGACGGTGACGTTCACGGGAGTGCGGGTCATGGCGTTCTCCGTATGACAGCTGGCGGTGGGGCGTCCCTGCCCCGGGGTGCAGGATCGTCCCGCGTCCACCGCAATGATCGATCAAAGGTGCCGATGATCGATCTCTCGGCGTCAAGAGAGATCCGCCGTCAGGCTATCGCGCATCCGATACCCCCGTCGGCCGGGTCCCGTGTGGCCCACCCCACAGAGCCCCCGAACGGGCGGCCGCCCGCCCCGGGGAGGGGCGGCGGCCGCCGAGGGGGGTGCCGGGTTCCGTCCTCGTGGACGGTGCCGGATCCCGTGGGGGTTATCTGTCCGCCTGCCCCGGCCGGGAGCAACCATGCCCCCCAATTTCCGGGCGCCCCTGTCCCTGGGGGCTCCGCCAAGGGGCTGCCGCCCACTGGACCCCCGCATCGCCCGAAGGGCTCGTCCTCGCACGCCGGACGGGCTGAAAATCCGCAGCCCAGGCCCGCACCATCAGCCCGTCCGGCGCTTGAGGACAAGGCCTACCTCACCGCGTACACCCCCGCTGCCCCGACTTCAACGTCACGCACGCCTTCGCCTCCCCGGCATCCTTGACGGCGATCATCGGCGTGTACGCATCGGTGTCGGTGTCCACCGAACCGGTCTGCCCAGGCGCGCCCCCCGCGGACACCACGACCGAGTCACCGGCCACGGCCTGCGTGATGCGAGCCCACGCCGCGCCACAGGTCTTGCTGTAGCGGACCTCGACCAGCGTCGTACCGACGGTGATGCTGGTGGGGGTGGTCGCCAACTGCCCCCCGCAGCCCATGTTCTCCGGATCCTTGCCCGTACAGTCGCTGCCGCTGCACTTCACCCCGGCCGGCAGGTCGGGACGGACGGAGGCGGACGTCGTGGGCGTCCTGACCGTGCCCTGCTCCTTCTTGTCACCGCCACCGCCCGTGAGGAGAACGGCCACGGCGATGACGACGAGCGCACCCACGACACCCGCGAGGAACATCGTCAACCGCCGCTTACGCCGAGCCCCGTCGGACGACGCGCCGTCCGACGCCGCTCCGACGGACGGCCCGGCACCCTCCGGCGAACCCCCGGCGGACGCGGCGGGCCTGGCCGGACCGGCCGTCACCGGCGGCCCGAACCGCCCCGCGTCCCCGGACGGCGGCGTGGCGACGACCCCCAGCCACCGCCACCCCCCTTCGAAGCCCCTCCGGACGAGGAACCGTCGCGCGCACCACCCGCGTTCGAGGGCGCGGCCCCGGACGCCGAGCCCTCCACGTCCGCCGCGGTCGGTTGCGGCGGCACCGACGGCACCACACCCGCGGGCCCCGCGATCCCGGGCGTCACGGTCGCGCCGCGCCCCTTGCGTGCCTGCTTGCCGTCGCTCCCGTTCACCGCGGCCGCGCCGGACTCCCCGAGCGCGGCCCGCGCCTGGGAGATGCGGATCGCTTCCATGGTCATGTCGTGGCGCATCTCCGAACGGCTCCAGGCACGCTCGGCGAGCTCCCACATGGTGGTGAGATGAATGGGACTGGTCCCGGTCACCTCGGCCAGGGCGACGATCGCGCCCTTCGGCGCGAGGAGCCGGCCGTTGAGGTAACGCTCCCACGACGTCCTGCTGTAGCCCGTACGGTCGGCCAGGGCGGCGATACCCAGCCCGCTCCGGTCGACCAAACGGCGCAGCTGGACAGCGAACTCCTTGACCTGCGGATCGAGTTCATCCGGCAAGGCCTTCCAACGAGGCATTGCTCTTCCCCCCTGCTTCTTTCCCCCCGTGCGTGCCTGACATTTCCCCCGCGCGGCTCCCCCGGGCTCTCCCCCGCACGCGGGCAGGGAAGGGGCCCATCGCCGCCGAGTCCCCGTTCTGGTTACCCACAGGGATGCGTCCGGCCAGGACCCCAGTTCCCGGAACCGGGGCGCACAGGAGCGTTCGGGCCGGGGCATGCGCCGTCGCACGCCCGTCGGGCTGCGGTCCCAGTGTCCCATTTCCCCCGTGCCGACCAAACGGACTCGCGACCTCCGCACGGATGTGCTCTCGGCCTTCGCGCAGGACGCGCGGGAGCGTCCCGGCCGCTCTCACCAACGGGATGGAAGTGCCCGGGTCACCCGAGAGTGACGGCACCCGCGACAGCGGCGAGGAGGAGCGCGAGGACGAGCACGGCCGCGTAGAGGAGGAGACGTCCCGTGCGCGGACCGGGCGGGGGTTCCTCGTCGAGCAGGTCCCACCACGGAAGCGTGGGGTCCTCCTCGTACCCGCACGCGCCCGCACGGTCGTCCACGCCCTGCCGCGCGCCGTCATGCCCGTCGTGTCCGTCGTGCGTGCCGTCACGCCCACCGGGGACGGGCCCGCCCACGGGGAGACGTAAGGGCGCGGGCTCGCGGGGCCAGACCCGTACCGCCAACTCCCAGCGCACGCCGAACCGTTCGGCCTCCGCGCCCGTGAGACCCGCGACCCGGCACAGCGCCGCGACCGCCTGCCGGGGTGGCGGCTGGGTCGCGTTGAGGTACCGCTGCCAGGACGACTTGCTGTACGCGGTGCGCGCGCCCAGCGCGACCAGGCTCAGCCCGGTGCTGTCCTTGAGCAGCCGCACCTGCTCGACGAAGTGCCGTACCTCCATGGGAAGTTCCTCCGGCAGCGGCTGCCAGGCACCCATCGCTCACCCACCTCCTGCGGCGTTCCGGGGGCGTTCGTCCGCCTCCGTCGTTCCCCGTGAGCGAGGGACGGCGCCGGGCGGTGGGACGGTTCCCGTCACGCGGCGCGGACACGGTGGCGGAACGGTCACTTCCGTGCCACAGCGGGCCGTCGGCTGTTGTAAGGCCCCTTCCTGTGCAGAAGGGTTGTCCCCGGGCGGCCCGGCCGCCCGGCCGCGGCCCGTCCTTGCTCGGGGGAGAGGACGGGCCGCGGCGCCGTGCGCGGACGGCGCGTGGGGCTCAGCGCACCGTGAAGTGCAGCGTGTCGTCCAGGAACGGGATCACCAGCCACGGGGTGGGCTGTGCCATCAGCGCCAGCAGCACGATGGCGAGACCCAGCACCCCGTACGTGACCATGTCCGTGAAGCGGGAACGGACCGCGAGCATGCCCACGTCGGGCACCATCCAGCGCATCACGGCACCGCCCAGCAGGGCGGCCCCGATCAGGATCGTGCCGAACCGGAACGCGTCCAGCGCGACCAGCAGCAGGCCGAGTCCGACGGTCGACAGCACGGCCAGGATGGGCCACTGGCGGGCCGGCGCCGGGGCGTCGCCCGATGCCGCCCGGCCGCCGCCCTCGGGCCGCGCGGTGTCCCTCGTGAACAGCGGGAAGCGGCGGGTGGTGCGGCGCGGCCGCCCCTCGGCGTCCGGGGCACTCACGGCGTCGATCACACCGGGGTCGCCCTCCGCGTCGTCCCCGGCCTCCGCGTCGTCCCCGGACCTCGCGTCGTCTACGGACCTGGTGTCGTCCGGGGCCTCGGGCTCGGCCCGATCCCCCGTCACGTCCGGCGCGGCACCCTCCGCCCGCGCGTCACCTTCTGTCTCCGCCCGTGCGGACCCCTCGGCCCGCACGGTGGCTTCCGCCACTGCCTCCGCTTCCCGTACGGCTGATGCGGAGTCGGCCCTCTCGGAGCTGCCCTCAGCCGACACTGCGCTCCGCCGCTTCCACCACGTTGACGAGAAGCTGGGCACGGGTCATCGGGCCGACGCCGCCCGGGTTCGGGGAGATCCACGCCGCGACCTCGGCGACATCCGGGTGGACATCGCCGACGATCTTGCCCTCGGCGCTGCGCGAGACTCCGACGTCGAGGACGGCGGCGCCCGGCTTCACGTCCTCCGCACGCACGAGGTGCGCGGAGCCGGCCGCGGCGACGATGATGTCGGCGCGCTTCAGGTGCGCGGAGAGGTCCCGGGTACCGGTGTGGCACTGGGTCACGGTCGCGTTCTCGCTGCGCCGCGTCAGCAGCAGCGGCATCGGCCGGCCGATGGTCACCCCGCGGCCGACGACCACGACCTCGGCACCCTTGATCTCCACGCCGTAGCGGCGCAGGAGGGTGAGGACGCCGTTCGGGGTGCAGGGCAGCGGGGCCGGCTCGTTCAGCACGAGGCGGCCGAGGTTCATCGGGTGGAGTCCGTCCGCGTCCTTGTCCGGGTCCATCAGCTCCAGGATGCGGTTCTCGTCGATGCCCTTGGGGAGCGGGAGCTGAACGATGTAGCCGGTGCAGGCGGGGTCCTCGTTGAGTTCCCGCACCACCGCCTCGATCTCCTCCTGTGTGGCGGTCGCGGGCAGTTCACGCTGGATGGAGGCGATACCCACCTGCGCGCAGTCGCGGTGCTTGCCCGCGACGTACTTCTGGCTGCCGGGGTCGTCGCCCACCAGGACGGTCCCCAGGCCGGGCGTGACGCCCTTCTCCTTCAGGGCCGCCACGCGGACGGTCAGATCGGACTTGATCGCGGCTGCGGTGGCCTTGCCATCGAGAATCTGGGCGGTCATGGTCCCATCCTCGCGGATGACCCGCTCCCGGTTCCAATCCGGGACCCTCCCGTGCGCCCTCATCTCCCCCGATTCAGCCGTGATCAGTGATGTTGCACTTACACAACACATGCACAACGCAACCGGAAGCACTCTGGACAAATAAGGAAGGCATTGAGAACGATTGAGCGACACAGTGCCGCGGGCAGTACCGGGGGGACGGACCGCTCTGCAGAACTTTCCTCCACACCGTGCCGCGCCTCGTCCCCGCACCAGGCAACGGAGGAATTCCCGCCATGAGTTTCGGCGACCCGAACAACCCCTACGGTCCCCCGGAGGGCCAGCCGTCGGGATACCCGTCCCAGGGCCAGCCCGGCTACGGCTACCCCCAGGGCGCCCCGCAGCAGCCCGGATACGGCTACCCGCAGGCCCCGCCGGTCCAGCAGTCGCCGTACGGCGGCTACCCCGGCGGCCCGATGGTGATGCCCGGCGGAGTGAAGTCCGCGCGCGTGATGCTGTTCGTCATCGCCGGTCTCCAGGTCCTCGGCGCCATCCTGATCGCGTTCTCCGCGGTGGCCGTCTCGGCCGCCAAGAACAACGCGGAGCTCAAGGACGACGTCCGGTTCCAGCAGCTCGCCGACTATTCGGCGGGCGCCCTGTGGGGCGTGACGGTCGCGGTGCTGGCCTGGGGCGTCCTCGCGATCTGGCTCGGTGTGAAGTGCGCCAACGGCGGGAACGGCGTGCGCATCACCGCGATGGTGTTCGGCATCCTGACGGCGATCCTCGGCATCTACCCGTTCATCGTCATCGGTCTGGCGCACACCGTGCTCGCGATCCTCATCGCGGTGTTCGTCGGCAAGTCCGACGGCGAGGCCTGGTTCAACCGACCGAAGTACTGAGCCCCGCCCCCTGCCCGTCGCTCATGGCCCGCTGCCACCGACACCGGTCCGCCAACGCCCTGACGGCGGTTTCCAGCCCTCCCCGGAAGGGAGCCGGAAACCGCCGTCAGGCCCGTGCGCTCGGCGATGAGCGATCGGTGATCAGCGCTCAGTGGAAGAAGTGACGCGTCCCGGTGAAGTACATCGTGATGCCGGCCTTCTTCGCGGCCTCCACCACCAGCTCGTCACGGACCGAACCGCCCGGCTGCACCACGGCCCTGACACCCGCCTCGGCAAGGATCTCCAGACCGTCGGGGAACGGGAAGAACGCGTCCGAGGCGGCGTAGGCGCCACGGGCCCGCTCGGCGCCCGCCCGCTCGACCGCCAGCTTCGCGGAGTCGACGCGGTTGACCTGGCCCATGCCGACGCCGACCGAGGCGCCGTCCTTGGCGAGCAGGATCGCGTTGGACTTCACCGCGCGGCAGGCCCGCCAGGCGAAGGCCAGTTCGTCCAGCTCGCCCTGGCCGAGCGCGTCACCGGTGGCCAGGGTCCAGCTCGCCGGGTTGTCGCCGTCGGCCTGGAGCCGGTCGGTGACCTGGAGCAGCGCGCCGCCGTCGATCTGCTTGACCTCGACCGGGTTGGCGGGCGCCCGGTGGGAGCGCAGGACCCGGAGGTTCTTCTTCTTGGTGAGGGCTTCGAGCGCGCCGTCCTCGTACTCCGGCGCCACGATGACCTCGGTGAAGATGTCCGCGACCTGCTCCGCCATCTCCTTCGTCACCGGCCGGTTGACCGCGATCACGCCGCCGAACGCGGAGAGCGGGTCGCAGGCGTGCGCCTTGCGGTGCGCCTCGGCGACGTTCGACGCGACCGCGATGCCGCACGGGTTGGCGTGCTTGATGATCGCGACGCAGGGGTCCTCGTGGTCGTACGCGGCACGGCGCGCGGCGTCCGTGTCCGTGTAGTTGTTGTACGACATCTCCTTGCCGTGCAGCTGCTCGGCCTCGGCGAGGCCGCCCGTGCCGTCGACGTAGAGCGCGGCACCCTGGTGGGGGTTCTCCCCGTACCGCAGGGTGTTCTTCCGCTCGTAGGTGTGCCCGAGGAAGTCGGGGAAGCCGCTGGTGTCGGCCGCTGCGTAGTCGTCCGCGAACCAGGAGGCGACGGCGACGTCGTACGAGGCGGTGTGCTGGAAGGCCTCCGCCGCGAGCCGCTTGCGGGCGGTGAGGTCGAAGCCCCCCTCCTCGACGGCGGCCAGGACGGCGGCGTACCGGTCCGGGCTGGTGACGACGGCGACGGACGGGTGGTTCTTGGCGGCCGCCCGCACCATCGAGGGACCGCCGATGTCGATCTGCTCGACGCACTCGTCGGGCGTCGCGCCCGAGGCGACCGTCTCGCGGAAGGGGTAGAGGTTCACCACGACGAGGTCGAACGGCTCGACGCCGAGCTCGGCGAGCTGCTCCCGGTGGCCGGCGAGCCGCAGGTCGGCGAGGATGCCCGCGTGGACCCTGGGGTGCAGGGTCTTGACGCGGCCGTCGAGGCACTCGGGGAAGCCGGTGAGTTCCTCGACCTTGGTGACGGGGACGCCGGACGCGGCGATGCGGGCGGCGGTGGAGCCGGTGGACACCAGCTCGACACCGGCCTCGTGCAGCCCGCGCGCGAGCTCTTCGAGCCCGGTCTTGTCGTAGACACTGACGAGCGCGCGCCTGATGGCCCGCCTGGTGCCCGCAGTGCCCTCGGCCGTGACTGTGCTGTCGGCGGTCACTGGATAACTACCTTTCGTCCCTCAATGCGATAGCCGTTGCGGGCGAGCCGCCCCACGACATCGACGAGCAGTTCTCGCTCGACTTCCTTGATGCGCTCGTGCAGAGCGCTCTCGTCGTCCTCGTCCCGGACCTCGACCACGCCCTGGGCGATGATCGGCCCGGTGTCGACGCCGTCGTCGACGAAGTGGACGGTGCATCCGGTGACCTTCGCGCCGTACGCGAGCGCGTCGCGCACACCGTGGGCCCCCGGGAAACTCGGCAGCAGGGCGGGGTGCGTGTTGACGATCCGCCCGCCGAACCTGGCGAGGAACCGCTTCCCCACGATCTTCATGAACCCGGCGGAGACCACGAGGTCGGGCTCATGGGCGGCGACCGCCTCGGTGAGCGCCGCGTCCCACTCGTCCCGGCTGCCGTAGTCCTTCACGCGCCGGACGAAGGTGGACAGTCCCGCCCGCTCGCCGCGCGCGAGCCCCTCGATGCCGTCGCGGTCGGCGCCGACGGCCACGATCCGGGCCCCGTAGCCCTCGGGCCCGGCCTCCGCGACGGCGTCGAGCAGTGCCTGCAGATTCGTGCCTGATCCGGAGACCAGCACGACGAGGCGCTTGGCCTTGGCCACGACGGGGCCCTTTCTCGGGGGAGCGTTTGTACGGTCGTACGAATGCTTCGCGCCCCGGGATACGGGGAAGTCTACGAACCGGCCGACCGTCAGCAACGATACCGGCACACCGGGCAGCCCCCACGGGACGGGGGCGTGGCCGGAAGGTAGCGTCTGGGGAGGAACCTCCCGGGAACACCGTTCGGCATGGGGAACGCCCTGTGTCTGCGGGACGTTGACCAGGGACGGACAGGAACATCCGGGGCACGCCCCGGGGACGAACGTCCGGGGTACGAGCCCTGGGTGCCAGTCCTGGACAGGAAACCCGGGGTACGCGTCGCGAGCACGAAGCCGTGCGGACACGCCGCCCGCCAGAACCACCAAGGGGAAGACGCACACCTGATGCCGGACCGCAGTCTCCGACTCCCTCCGCTCCTGCTGCGCGAGCGGCGCCCTTCGCCCACCCCGCCGCAGGAGAACGGGAACGCGCCCTCGGGCGGGGGCGACTCCTCGGGCGGACGTGGCTCCTCGGGCGAGGGCAACGCCTCGGGCGGGGGCGGCTCGGCAGGTGGGAGCGGCTCGGGGTCCGGCTCCGGCCCCGACGACCACAATCCGTTCGCTCCGCCGCCGGAGGGCACGCCCGACCGGCCCTGGCAGCCCAGACGCCCCGCGGGCGGACAGGACCCGGACGAGAACGGCGGCTCCGGGCAGCACTCCCCCCGGGGCAATCAGTGGAGCGACCAGCAGCCGGGCCGTTCGCCCGGCGGCGGCTTCGGTGAGCGACCCGGTGCCCCCCAGGGCCAGGGCGGCCCGGAAGGACCCGGTGGAGGTCCGGGCTCCGGAATGCGCTGGGACCCGACGGACCCCGCCCAGCGCCGGGCGCGCTACGCGCTGCTCTCCGGCATGTGGGCCTTCTTCTTCGCCCTGTTCAGCTGGCCGTACGTGGCCCTGCTGCTCGGCGCGCTCGCGCTGTACTGGGGTGTCAGCGCCCTGCGCGCCAAGCCTCGCAAGCCGGATCCGGACGCGCCGGCACCCGACCCGACCGGCCGCCCCCAGACGACCGCGGCGGTCAGCGGTCTCGTCACCGCGTCCCTCGCCATCGCCATGGTCGCCGCGATGTTCTCCGCGCAGCTCGTCTACAGCGACTACTACTCGTGCACGAACGACGCGCTCACCCATGCGGCGAAGCAGTCCTGCAACGAGCTTCTGCCGAAGGATCTGCGGGGTCTGCTGGGTACGCAGAACTAGCGCGTCCCCACGTCTGGGGGCTCCGCCCCCAGACCCCCGGTCGGCCTTGAGGGCCTTGTCCTCAAACGCCGGACGGGCTGAAAATCCGCAGCCCAGGCTTAAGCACCATCAGCCCGTCCGGCGTTTGAGGACGAGCCCTTCGGGCGAAGCGGGGGTCCAGGGGCGGCAGCCCCTTGGCGGGGTCTGGGGCGGCGGGGGCGAGGAACCCGTCCGTCACCTCAGCGCTCCGGCTCCGGATCCGGCAGCTCCAGCGACGCCGACGCCTCCCGCAACGCCGCCCACCGCGCCTCCCTGACCACATCCTCGTGCCACGCCATCCCCATGTCGTCGGACGGCAGCAGGTCGTACGGCGCATGACTGGGATCCCGCTCACCCTCCGGGTCCGCCACAAGGACCGACCCCCCGGTCGCCTGCGACACCACGGACCCCGACGCCGCCCCCGACATCGACGCGGACTCCGGCTCCGCCACCCGCGCCCCGCCCTCACGCGCCCGCCACGGAGTCCACGACAACCACGCTTAAGCACGGACACCGCGGACACCACGGACACCACGGACGACGCAGCCGCCCAGGAAATCCGCCGCCGCCCGATCCCCGGCACCACCGCCCCCACCGGCACCCCGACCCCCACCGTCCACACCACCACGGCACCCCCCGCCTGCCACCACACCGGCCCGAAGTGAGCCAGCGCGCCAACCCCCAGCGGCCCGCCCGCCAGCCCGGCGAGCAGCGCCATCACGAGACCGCACAGGACGCCCGCGACCCCCACCCCCGCGACGACCCGCCCCCGGGACCAGCCCTCGTCCCCGCCCATCTCCACGGCCCCGCTGCCCCGAGCCGCCTTCCGCAGGAACCACACCACCGTCACCCCGGCCGCCACCGGCACGGCCGCCCCCGCCAACTCCACGGCCCCCCGGCCTCCGGCACCGCCGCCAACAGGGGAAACGCTTAAGCAGCAACGGCTCCGGCGCCGCCGCGGACAACGGCCCCGCGACCTGTCCGGCCCCCAGCACCACACCGGGACCGAGGGCGTACGCGGCCCCCACACCGCCGCGTTCGGCACCAGCGCCAGACAGAGCAGGAGGACGGCGAACCGCCCCGACCACACCGCGGTGAGCTGCTGGAAGGAGTCTCGCGCCAGATCGCCGTGCCACACCAGCGACACCCCCACCAGCAGCGCCCCGCCCCCGACGAGCACCGCCGCCCCGGCGAGCGCCGCCCGCGCCGAGGCGCCGAGCCACCGTCCGACCCACGGCGCCGGCGGCTCGCCGGTGGCCCAGCGCCGTACCCCGGCGGGTACCGGCGGACGGGCGAGAGCCCGGCCCACCCAGAACGGCACGGGTCCGCGCGGGTGCCCGTAGGCCGTCCACACCCCGGCCCCCGCCGCGCTCGCGGTGAGCAGGGGCAGGCACAGCCCCGACCACGCCCAGGACGGCCGCAGTTCCCCGCCCGCGGTGTAGAGCACCGCCGCCACGCTCAAGGTCAGATAGCCCGCGACGGTCCCGGCCCACACCGTGCGTCCCGAGGCCCCCGCGTCGGCGTCGGCGGCGTCGCGCGCCGCGCGGTGCACCAGCCACGCGGGGAACACCGCCAGGAGCAGCGGGGTGAGACCCACCGGCATGGGCAGGCCCGACAGGGTGTCGGTGCGCGCCAGCTCCACTCCGTGCGCGAGCAGCCACAGCGCGGCCGCGACGTGCAGCGCGCCACCGGGCCCGCTGTCCGGGTACGGCGAGCTGATCCACAGCATCATGACGAGGACGGCGAGCGAGCCGAGCCCGAGCCCCGCCGCGAGCGCACCGCCCAGGAAGCCGGCGGCCAGTCCGGGTGATCGGCGACGCATCCGGGTGATCAGGAGCGACAACGAAAGCCTGTGGTCGGTCATCTGTGTCACCCCGCCATGCTCCCAACGACACGCGCTTTCTCGTCGTAACGGGCAAAGCTTGGATGTGTCGCTCAATATGCAGCTATGTACCTTTTCGTACGGAAGGGCAGTCCGGTGGGGCCCGCAACGCCAGGAGACCCCGTAACCCCCCTGCCCGGCCGCGAGGAGCGCCGCCGGCTGCGCGAGGCCAAGTCGCTGAGCCACGCCGACATCGCGGCCGAGGTGGGCGTCACGGCCGCGACCGTGCGCTCGTGGGAGTCCGGTCGTGCGACACCGTGCGGGCGCGAACGGGATGCGTACGCGCGGCTACTGACGTCCAGCCAGGTGACTGGCCATCAGGAGGGCGTCCGCGGAAACCCCGAGAACCCCGATGCCCCCGACGCTCGCGACGACCACCGGAGCGACCGCCGGAGGATCCGGGGCCTCGGCCGTCGCGGCGACGACGGAGGGGACGCGCGTCCGGGCGGCCCGCGGGACGAGGCCGCCGCCCCCGTCCTGGCCGGCGTCGCCGCCGGCCCCGTACAGCCGCCGCCCAGACCGGCGAACCCGCCGGCGGCACCGACCGGCTCCGGGGCGGAGCCCGCGGCCGGGCCCGAGTGGGGTCCGGGGTACGAGCCCGTCCCCATCGGTCTGACGCCCGCTCAGGCCTTCGACGCGCTCTACGGGTTCTGCGCCCCCGCCCTCCTGCGGCAGACCTATCTGCTCACCGGACGGCGCGAACTGGCGCGCGAGTCGGTGGAGCGGGCCTTCCAGTCGGCCTGGCAGCGGTGGCCCGAGGTGGCCGTGGACCGGGATCCGGCGGGGTGGGTGCGGGCGGTCGCGTACGAGTACGCGCTCTCGCCCTGGCACCGGTTCCGGCCGCGGTACCGGCACGCGGAGCCACCGCCCGCCGACACCGACGACCGCGCGCTGCTCTCCGTACTCCTGGAACTGCCGCCGATGCACCGGCGGACCCTGCTGCTCTACGACGGTGTCGGGCTCGACCTGCCGGAGACGGCGGCCGAGACGGAGGCGAGCACGCCGGCGGCGGCCAACCGGCTGCTGCACGCGCGCGAGACCGTGGCCACGCGACTGCCGGAGCTCGCGGATTCCGAGAACCTGCACCGGCGGCTCGCCGAGGTGGCCGGGACGGAGCGGCCGGACGCCGGGAAACCCTTCATGGTCCGCTGGGCCAGCGAGCGCCGGGTCCTGCGCTGGACGCGTGCGGCGATGGCCTTGACAGCCGTCTTCATCGGCATCACCTCGCTGACCCTCAGGGCCGCCCCCGACCACTACGAACCGCCCCTGGCCCCGGGCGCGACGGTGAACGGTCTGCCGCCGCGGATCGCTCCCGGGCCGCTGTCCCAGGAGGAGCTGGCCCTGCGCGCCCGGCTCAAGGCGGCGACGGCGAGCGGTCCGGAGCGACTGGTCCCGGATCCGCGGTGAGAACGGCGCGAACCGCGCGGACGGCGCGAACGCAGACGGCGCGAACGCAGACGGCGCGAACGCAGACGGCGCGAACGCAGACGGCGCGAACGCAGACGGCGCGAACGCGGACGGGCCCGCACCCCAGGGGGTGCGGGCCCGTCTCGCTGCTGCGTGTCAGCCCTTGAGCAGTTCGCGCGCCAGCTTCGCCGTCTCGGTCGGCGTCTTGCCGACCTTGACGCCGGCGGCCTCGAGGGCCTCCTTCTTCGCGGCGGCCGTGCCGGAGGAGCCGGAGACGATGGCGCCGGCGTGGCCCATGGTCTTGCCCTCGGGCGCGGTGAAGCCCGCGACGTAGCCGACGACCGGCTTCGTCACGTTCTTGGCGATGAAGTCCGCCGCGCGCTCCTCGGCGTCGCCGCCGATCTCGCCGATCATGACGATCAGGTCGGTGTCGGGGTCGGCCTCGAACGCGGCGAGCGCGTCGATGTGCGTCGTACCGATGACCGGGTCGCCACCGATGCCGACGGCGGACGAGAAGCCGATGTCACGGAGCTCGTACATCATCTGGTACGTCAGCGTGCCGGACTTCGAGACCAGGCCGATGCGGCCCGGCTTCGTGATGTCGCCCGGGATGATGCCGGCGTTGGACTGGCCCGGGGTGATGAGACCGGGGCAGTTCGGGCCGATGATGCGGGTCTTGTTGCCCTTCGCCTTCGCGTACGCCCAGAAGGCGGCGGAGTCGTGGACGGCGATGCCCTCGGTGATGACGACCGCGAGGGGGATCTCCGCGTCGATCGCCTCGACCACGGCGGCCTTCGCGAAGGCCGGCGGCACGAAGAGGACGGACACGTTGGCGCCCGTCTTCTCGATCGCCTCGGCGACCGTGCCGAAGACGGGGATCTCGGTGCCGTCGATGTCGACGGACGTGCCCGCCTTGCGCGGGTTCACGCCACCGACGATGTTCGTGCCGTCCGCGAGCATGAGCTTGGTGTGCTTCATGCCCGTGGCACCGGTCATGCCCTGGACGATGACCTTGCTGTCCTTGTTGAGGAAGATAGCCATGGCGGTTGTTTCCCTCGTCCCTTACTTCGCAGCCGCGAGCTCGGCGGCCTTGTCGGCCGCGCCGTCCATGGTGTCCACGCGCTGGACCAGCGGGTGGTTGGCGTCCGACAGGATCTTGCGACCCAGTTCGGCGTTGTTGCCGTCCAGACGCACGACCAGCGGCTTGGTGACTTCCTCGCCCTTGTCGGCGAGCAGCTGCAGCGCCTGGACGATGCCGTTGGCGACCTCGTCACAGGCGGTGATGCCACCGAAGACGTTGACGAAGACGGACTTGACGTCCGGGTCGCCGAGGATGATCTCCAGGCCGTTCGCCATGACGGCGGCGGAGGCGCCACCGCCGATGTCGAGGAAGTTGGCGGGCTTCACGCCACCGTGGTTCTCACCGGCGTACGCGACGACGTCCAGGGTGCTCATGACGAGACCCGCGCCGTTGCCGATGATGCCGACCTCGCCGTCGAGCTTGACGTAGTTGAGGTTCTTCGCCTTGGCGGCGGCCTCGAGCGGGTTGGCCGCCGCGTGGTCGACGAGCGCCTCGTGGTCCGGCTGACGGAACTCGGCGTTCTCGTCCAGCGACACCTTGCCGTCAAGGGCGATGACCTTGCCGGAGGCGACCTTGGCGAGCGGGTTCACCTCGACGAGGAGGGCGTCCTCCTTGATGAAGGTGTCCCACAGAGTCACCAGGATCTCGGCGACCTGCTCGGCCACCTCGGCCGGGAACTTCGCCTGGGCGACGATCTCGCGGGCCTTCTCGATCGAGACGCCCTCGTTGGCGTCGACCGGGACCTTCGCGAGGGCCTCGGGGTTCTCCTCCGCGACGACCTCGATCTCCACGCCGCCCTGTACGGACGCCATGGCGAGGAAGGTGCGGTTCGTGCGGTCGAGGAGGTACGAGACGTAGTACTCCTCGACGATCTCGGGCGCGGTCTCGGCGATCATCACCTTGTGGACCGTGTGGCCCTTGATGTCCATGCCGAGGATGTCCGTCGCGCGGGCGACGGCCTCGTCCGGGGTGGCGGCGAGCTTGACGCCGCCGGCCTTGCCGCGGCCACCGACCTTCACCTGGGCCTTGACGACGGACTTGCCGCCAAGACGCTCGGTCGCCTCGCGGGCTGCCTCAGGCGTGTCAATGACTTCACCGGCCAGCACCGGTACACCGTGCTTGGCGAAGAGGTCCCTCGCCTGGTACTCGAACAGGTCCACGCGCGTCCGTCCCTATCAGTGATCTCGCGGTTCGTTGGATGCGTGGGCGTGCCGCGAAGGGCAACGTGACGTCCGCTGTCACAAGGGTGGCGCACACGATGTCCGAGCGCGCGGCATGTCCGTCTCGCAGGTTATCGCCGTGGGACGCGGGTCCCTAAATCGCAGATCACACCTCAGCGGTGATACCTGTCACAGATCCGGCCGGCCCCTTGGCGGGGCAGGGCCTCACCGGGCTGGGGTTGGCCCGGTGAGGCCCCTTGAACAGGCCCTTGAGGGGCCCGGGACCGGTGTTCCCCACCCCAATGGGGACCACCTGTCCCGTCCGCGGGGTACGGCCGGACGGATCCGACGGGTTTCGGCCGTCCGGGGCTGCGGCCCCGCGGAGTCTGGGTGTGTACGGATGGGTCAGGTGTGTCGGGTGCGCGGGACGGCCGGTTCGGTCATGTCCCGGACATCGCCGTTCGCGGCGGGCGCCTGGTGGGACGCGTGCCGTGCTCGCGGGAGCGGGGCACCGACCAGGAAAGGGGAGTCCTAGCCGGGGAAAACCGGTATGTCCCGGTACCTGTCCCGGGTCCCGGCCGCGGTCACGGCCTCGGACGGAACGGACACGAGCGGCAGGGGCGCGCGGTGGTCCGGGGCGACGGCATACGCGTCGCCGTGCCATGCCCCGCCGCCGTCGACCGCCGGCCGGTCGCCCGGCGCGCCCGAGGAGTCACCGGCCGGCGCCTGACGCGCGGGAGCCGGTCCTGCCACCGGGCCCCGGTTGCGGTGCCGGCCATGTCGGCCGTGCTGTCCGTACCGGCCGTGTGCGCGGTGCGTGGCATCCGCCCGGCCGTCCACGCCGAGGCCCGCGGGGCCGTACGTGAGGACAGCCGCGGAGCCCGGCTCCCTCCCGGCGGCGTCGGGTGCCACCGGGTCCGGAACCGGCGCGCCCACCGCGCCCGCCCGTCGCGGGTGGTCCGGGGACGTGAGCGCACCGGCACGCGACGACGGGGACGGAAGCGACGGGACGGCCGGCACCCGCGGGACCGCCGGGCGTACCGGGGGTGCCGGCGGTACCGACAGTCCCGGAAGGGTGCCCGGCAGGAATGCGACCAGTTTCCCGGTGAGCGTTTCCGCTGGATCGCCGACCGACCGGACGACGGTGTCGGCAACCGGTCGTACGACGCTGCCGACGGTCTCGGTGACCAGGGAGCCGGCACGGTCGGCCGACGACGACATCCGGGCTACTTCCGTCCGTGCCGCGAGGTGCTTCTGCCGCGGCTGCCGTGCCTCCTGCGGCTTCCGCGGCTTCAGAAGCGACTCCGGGTTCGGCTGCGACTTCTGCGGCTTCCGCGACTCCTGGAGCGACTCCAGCTTCTGGAAAAACTCCGGCTCCGGCTGCGACTTCTGGAGCGACTCCAGCCTCTGGAACAACTCCGGCTGCGACTTCCGCTTCTGGTTCGGCTGCGGGCGCGGCCGCGGCTTCCGCTCGGTCGAGTTGCCCGCGGGCTGCCCGGCCGGTGGTCCGGTCGTCGCGGCGCGCATCGGCTGCGCGACCCGTTCCACCACCGAAGCCACTGACGTGGGCGGAGCCGTGGGCGTCCGGCCGTCCACCGCGTGAGCCTGTTCCCCGCAGAGGAAGCCGAGGGCGAACACCCCGCCCACCAGCACCGCCGCTTGCAGCGCACGCCGTCCCGCCGCCGTGCGCAGCAGGCGCAGAGCGGCACCGGCGACGGGCGGTGCGGCGGTCGGGATCAAGACGGGGAGAGCCTCCGTGCGGCGGGCCGGGCGGTACGGGACGGAACGCGGCGCACCGTTCGATTCGAAGAGGCGCTGATCCTCGCACGGGACTCCCGAGGTTGCGCAAGCCCCCTGTTACCGATGGGTATTCATGTCCGGTTTTTCGGCTCTCGTCCCCCGACGTCGGGCACGGGAAGCGGACGCTTCTCGATCGCCGCCGCCATCACGTCGGGAAACAGATCGGGGGTGCAGGCGAACGCCGGTGCGCCCAGCGCCGCGAGTGCCGCCGCGTGCTCCCGGTCGTAGGCCGGCGTCCCCTCGTCGGACAGCGCCAGCAGCGTCACGAACTGCACCCCCGACGCCTTCATCGCCGCCACCCGCTTCAGCATCTCGTGGCGTATGCCTCCTTCGTAGAGGTCGCTGATGAGCACGACCACGGTGTCGGCGGGCCGGGTGATCTGCGACTGGCAGTACGCGAGCGCCCGGTTGATGTCCGTTCCGCCGCCGAGCCGGGTGCCGAAGAGGACGTCGACCGGGTCGTCGAGCTGGTCGGTGAGGTCCACGACGGCCGTGTCGAAGACGACGAGCCGGGTGGCGATGGACCGCATCGACGCGAGGACGGCCCCGAAGACGGACGCGTAGACGACGGACGCTGCCATCGAGCCCGACTGGTCGACGCACAGGACGACCTCCTTCTTCACGGACCGCGAGGCACGTCCGTAACCGATCAGCCGCTCGGGAACGACCGTGCGGTGTTCGGGCAGGTAGTGCTTCAGGTTGGCCGCGATCGTGCGGTTCCAGTCGATGTCGTGGTGGCGGGGGCGGGTGACGCGGGCGCTGCGGTCGAGGGCGCCGGAGAGCGAGGCGCGGGTGCGGGTGGCGAGCCGCTTCTCCAGGTCCTCGACGACCTTGCGCACGACGGCCCGCGCGGTCTCCTTCGTCGTCTCCGGCATGGCCTTGTTGAGGGAGAGGAGGGTGCCCACCAGATGCACGTCGGCCTCCACCGCCTCCAGCATCTCGGGCTCCAGCAGCAGAGCGGACAGCCCGAGCCGGTCGATCGCGTCGCGCTGCATGACCTGCACGACGGACGAGGGGAAGTACGTCCGGATGTCCCCGAGCCAGCGCGCGACCGACGGTGCGGACGCCCCGAGCCCCGCCGAGCGGTCCCGCCCCGACTGCGTCCCGCTCCCCTTTCCGTACAACGCGGTGAGCGCGCCGTCCATCGCCGCGTCCTGCCCGGCGAGCGCGCGTCCGGTGCCGTCGGCCTCGTCGCCGCCGAGCACGAGTCGCCAGCGCCGCAGCCGCTCGTCGGCCGAGGCGTTCGCACGGCGCGCGTCGACCGGCCGGGGCGCGCCGCCGTCGGGTCGGGGCGCGTCGGCCGGGTCCAGCGGTACTGAGGTCATCGGTCCGCCCCCACAAGGTCGTCGGCGTCGGTGGATTCCTCGCCCCCGTTGAATTCGTCTGCGTCGGCGGCTTCGGTGTCGGCGGCTTCGGTGTCGGCGGTTTCGGTGTCGTTGTCGTGAGCGGTCTCGTTGCCATCGACGGTCTCGTTGTCGTCCGGCCCGAGCAGCAGACGCAGCACCGGCAGGACGGCGTCGGCGCGCCCCGCGTCCAGCTCCGGGTCGAACCCGGGTATGCCGGCGGCGGCCGCGGCGCTCCCCCGCGCCCCCGGGCCGCGCCGGACCAGCTCCCCCAACGTCCTGCGCACGCCCGCCTCGTACGCCGAGAACGTGCGCCGCAGCAGCGGGAGCACATCGGTGAACGCCTCCGCCGGCACCCCCGTCAGCCACGCGTCGACCAGTCCGAGCAGCCGCTCGTCGTGCACGAGCAGCATGCCTCCGCCGGAGCCGCCGCCGACGAACCCCTCGATCCACGCGGCCGCGTCCGCCGGCTCCGTGCCCGGCGACAGCACGAGTCCCATGAGCCGGGCGGCCTCCTCCTGCCCCAGCTCGCCGTCGTCCAGCAGCAGTCGCACGGCCCGCCCACGGAGCACGCCGGGGACGGTGTCGCGGCCGGCCAGCACCCGCAGCACGGAGTGCCAGCGACCGCGCATCCCCGTGCCGGGCGGTCCGCCGGCGGACGGTCTTGCCGTGGCCGTCTCTCCCAACAGTCCTGTCTCCCCCAGCAGTCCCACCGCGCCGTGCACCGCGTCCACATGGCGCCGCATGTCCTCGGCGGCCTCGGCGTCGAGTGCCGCGCAGGCCGGCGGGAGACCGACGAAGATCCGCTCGGCGAGGCCCGCGGCGACCTCGGTGAGGGCCTGTGTGTCCGTGCCGCGAACGTCCCCGTAGCGCAGCGAGCGGACCAGCGCGGGCAGCGCCTGCGCGAGGTGGCCGACGTCCGTGTCCAGGGCCGCCCGGTCGGCGAGGACCCGCATCACCACGGGCAGGGCGTCCGTGAGCCCGGCGAGCAGACAGCGCTCGGCGAGTGCCGTGACGTCGGCCAGGGCCGGCGCGGCGACGGCGTCCGCCTCCGCCCTGGCGGTCGCCGCGGACAGCACGGTCGTGCCCCACACCCCGGCCTCGGCGACCCGCACGGACAGCTCCGGCTCCCAGCGCAGCCGCCAGGTCTCCCGGAAGGTGCCGGTGCTGCCACGGGATGCGGCGGGCTCGCCCCAGCCGATGCCGAGCAGCCGCAGCCGGTGCAGGAGCCTGCTGCGCCCCGCGTCGGTCTCGCCCCGCAGGTCGAGCTCCAACTCCCGCTCCAGCGGCTCGGGTTTGATCCGCAGCCGCTTCTGGAGCCGGGCGAGGTCGCGCTGCAGCGGCACCGCGGGGGCGGACCGCGGCACCTCGCCCAGCACATCGCCGACCACGAGCCGGTCGTGCACGAGCCCCAGCGGCACGTCCGAGCCCTCGCACATCACGGCCCGAACGGCGTCGGTGGTCTCGGTCAGTCCGGGCAGCGGGCGGCCCCGTACGGCGGCGAGCGTGCCGGCGAGCCGCACCGCCTCGATGACGTGCGCGGCGGAGACCATCAGGTCCTCGTCGCGCAGCAGCCGGGCCACCTTCGTCATCCATCGCTCGACCGGGCGGTCGGGGGCGCCGAAGAGGTGTCCGTACCAGCCCGGTGAGTCGATGCCCGCGCCGTACCCGCCGGCCCGGGACAGCCTGCGGTGCGTCCACGGCACCCATGTCATGTCGGCCTTGGTCCTGGGCAGCCCCTTGAGCAGCGCCCGGTCGGCGGCGACCGTGGTGCCGCGGCGCAGCGCGGGCACGTGCCAGGCCCCGCACACCACGGCCACGTCGTCCCCGAACTCGCGCTGTGCCGCGCGCACCTGGAGCCGCATGTACGCCTCCCGCTCCGGGTCCCGGTCGTGTCCGCCGCCCCCGTACGCCTCCCGCAGTGCTCCCATCGCCTCCTCCAGGACGGCGAACGGCGCGAACGGATCGGCGCCGGTTCCGCTCCGGTGCTCGACCGCGTCCTCCCACCAGCGCTCGGGGTCGTCGTGACCTGCCGTCTCCGCGAGCACGGCGAGCGGGTCGATCCGCACGGCGTCAGCCGTGGGTTCGGCGGGTGACCGGGGTGGTTCCTCCTTCTCCCATGCCAGCGTGTGCGTGGCCGGCAGGTCGATGAAGCGGGCCGGGACACCGTGGTCGATCGCCCACCGGATCGCCACCCACTCCGGGGAGAACTCGGCCAGCGGCCAGAAGGCGGAGCGGCCGGGCTCGTCCACCGCATGGGCCAGGAGCGCGACCGGAGGACGCATGTCGGGGTCGGCGGCGAGCGGAATGAGAGTGTCGGCCTCCGGGGGTCCCTCGATCAGGACGGTCCGGGGTGACGCGGCGTCCAGGGCGGCCCGTACGGCACGCGCCGAGCCGGGCCCGTGGTGCCGCACCCCCAGCAGCAGCGGGCCACCCGCCCGCGCGGGCGGCATCCGTTCCGCTCCCGCACCGGCCGCGCGTCGCGTTCCTTCCCGCATGCCGGGCTCCTCGGTCTCCGCCCCTTCCCCCGCGCCGGGTTCCTCGCCCCGCGTCCCCTCCTCCCGCACACCGGGCTCCCCCCTCTCCGCCCCTCCCCGCACGCCGGGGCCGCGCTCCTCCGCCGTCCCCTCCCCCTGGTCCGGTCACGCGCTCACCTCCCGGCAGGCCCGGTAGAAGTCCTTCCAGCCCTCACGCTCGCGGACGACCGCCTCCAGGTACTCCTGCCAGATCACCCGGTCGGCCGCCGGATCGCGGACGACGGCGCCGAGGACGCCGGCGGCCACGTCCGAGGCGCGCAGGACGCCGTCGCCGAAGTGGGCGGCCAGCGCCAGGCCGCCGGTGACGACGGAGATCGCCTCGGCGGTGGACAGCGTGCCGCTGGGCGACTTGAGTTTCGTACGCCCGTCCGCCGTCACTCCGTCGCGCAGCTCTCGGAAGACGGTGACGACCCGGCGGATCTCGTCGACGCCGTCCGGGACCGACGGGAGGTCGAGGGAGCGGCCGATCTGGTCGACGCGGCGCGAGACGATGTCCACCTCCGCCTCGGCACTCTCCGGCAGCGGCAGCACCACCGTGTTGAAGCGCCGGCGCAGGGCGCTGGACAGCTCGTTCACCCCGCGGTCGCGGTCGTTGGCCGTGGCGATCAGGTTGAAGCCGCGGACGGCCTGCGTCTCCTGGCCCAACTCCGGTATGGGCAGGGTCTTCTCGGACAGGATCGTGATCAGCGTGTCCTGTACGTCCGCCGGGACACGGGTCAGCTCCTCGACGCGGACCGTCATGCCCTCGGCCATGGCGCGCATGACCGGACTCGGCACGAGCGCGTCCCGGCTGGGGCCGTGCGCGAGCAGCCGCGCGTAGTTCCACCCGTACCGGATCGCCTCCTCCGGCGTGCCGGCGGTGCCCTGCACGAGCAGCGTCGAGTCGCCGCTGACCGCAGCGGCCAGGTGCTCGGACACCCATGTCTTCGCGGTGCCGGGCACACCGAGCAGCAGCAGGGCGCGGTCGGTGGCGAGGGTGGTGACCGCGACCTCGACGATGCGGCGCGGGCCCACGTACTTCGGGGTGATCTCCGTGCCGTCCGGCAGGGTGCCGCCCAGCAGATAGGTCGCCACCGCCCACGGCGACAGCCGCCAGCGGGCCGGGCGGGGCCGGTCGTCCTGCGCGGCCAGCGCGGCGAGTTCGGCGGCGAAGGCGTGCTCGGCGTGCGGCCGCAGCACCTCGTCCGCGTGGCCGCCGGCGCTCCCCGCGCTCCCGCCCGGGGCCGTTCCCCCAGCCTGTTCCGCGGGCGTATCGACGGACGTCGGTTCCACGGACTCGACGGACACGGTCATGGCTCGGTCCCCCCTCCAGCTCGGCCGGTTCGGATCTGGTTCCACCGTGCACCACGCCACTGACAATCGGCTCTGACCTGCGCAAACGTGCTCACGAGGGGCGATTGTCAGTGGTGGGACCTACCTTCGATGACATGACTCAGCAGGGGGTGCGCTGGACGGCGGATCAGGTGCTGGCACTGGCTCCTGACACGGCGTCACGCAGAGCGGGCAGCAAGCTCGGCACCGCCGGGCCGTGGTCGGAAACAGGCAGTTCTGACGAGGGGACGCTATGGGGACTGTGCAGAGGAAGCGGCAGCACGCCTTATCAGACGGTCATCGACATCGCGGACTCCACCGGGCCCGCGTACACGTGCAGTTGTCCGAGCCGGAAGTTCCCGTGCAAACACACGCTGGGACTGCTGCTGCTCTGGGCGGGCGGGGAAGGCACGGTGCCGCGGGGACCTGTGCCGGACTGGGCGGGGCGATGGACAGAGGGGAGAAGGGAGCGAGCGGCGGCGAATCGGACGACGGGCGGGGCATCTGGGACGGCGTCACCGGCTGACCCGGAGGCGGCCCGGCGCAGGGCGGAGCGCCGGGCCGCGCGGATCACCGCCGGTGCGGGGGAGTTGGAGCGGCGGCTGGCCGACCTGCTGCGGGGTGGCCTCGCCGCGGCCGAGCAGGCGGGGTACGGGATGTGGGAGGAGACGGCGGCCCGCATGGTCGACGCGCAGGCGCCCGGACTGGCCACGCGGGTGCGGGAGTTGGGCGCTATCCCCGCCTCCGGTCCGGGCTGGCCCGTACGGCTGCTGGAGGAGTGCGCGCTGCTCCATCTCCTCGACCAGGGCTGGCTGCGCCGGGAGTCGCTGCCGGACGGGCTCGCCGCGACGGTCCGCTCCCGGGTCGGTCTGACCGGCTCCGCGGGCGGCCCCCCACTGCGGGACCGCTGGCTGGTCCTCGCCCAGTACGACACGGCGGACAGCCGTCTCACCACCCGCAGGATCTGGCTGTACGGCGCGGAGTCCGGCCGCACGGTCCGGGTCCTCTCCTACGGGCCGGCCGGCCGCGCGCCGGAGCTGACCCTGCCGGTGGGCCTGGCCTTCGAGGCGGAGGTGTCCGCGTACCCCGGCACGGGACGGCTCCGGGCCGCCCTGGGCGAGCGGTTCACCCTCCCGGCACCCACCCGCACCCGTCCGCCGGGAGTGAGCACACTCCGCGCGGCGACCCGCTACGGCGAGGCGCTGCGGGACGATCCCTGGCTCGACGCCTGCCCGGTCACGCTGTCCCGGGTCATACCCACCCCCGACGGGGACACCTGGCAACTGGCGGACGCGGAAGGCGACTCCGCGCTCCCCCTCACGCCCTCGGCGCTCTCCGGACCCGGGCTGTGGCGGCTGGCCGCCCTCTCCGGCGGCGCCCCCGTCACGGTCTTCGGCGAGTGCGGTCACCGTGGCTTCGCTCCGCTGACCGCCTGGCCGGAGGGGACGGGCGAGGCGGTGCGGCTGTGCTGACCCGCGACACCCCGTCCGCCGCTTGGCCTCCCTCCTCCCGCCCACCGCGCGCTTCCCGCACCCCAGTCCCTCGATAGGGAAAGGACGTTCATGAACGCGACCTCCGCTTCGGCGGGCGCACCCGTCGAGAGCTCCTGGGAAGAGCTCGTCACCGTGGCGCTGCTCGGTACCGAGCGGCGTACACCGCCCGCCTGGGCGGCCGGGCGCGAGGTGCCGGTGGCCGTCCTGGACGCGGCCGCCGTGGCGACCCTGCGGCGGCGGGCCGGGATGCGGCCGGGCCGGGCGGCCGCCCGGCCCGAGCCCGCGGCGCCCGACCCACGACGTCCCCTCCCGCCCGCCGCGGCCCACCGGCTGGCGGTGCTGCTGGCCGACCGGCCCGGCACCGGGGCCGGCCGCCGGGGCACGGCACCCGACCTCATGGAACTGCTGCCCCAGTGGCTCGCGCTGGCCAACGCGCACGGTTTCGCGGCTCCCGCGGAAACGCTGCCCGCACTCCTCGACGCGGCCCGGGGCCGTACGGATCTGCGGCCGGCCGCGCTGGCCTTCGCCGGACCGCGCGCCCTGTGGCTGGCCCGGCTGAACCCGGACTGGCGGTTCGCGCTGCGTTCCCTGCCCGGCGGCGGCGCCGCGCTGCCCGGCCCCGACGAGCCCGGACGCACGGAACAGCTGTGGCAGGAGGGCCTGTTCGCCGAGCGGGTCGCGCTGCTCACGGCGCTGCGGGCCCGTCGTCCGGCGACCGCGCGCGAGCTGCTCGCCACCACCTGGGGGACGGAGCGGGCCGAGGACCGGCTGATGTTCCTCGACTCGCTGCGGTCAGGGCTGGGCCCGGCCGACGAGCCGTTCCTGGAGCGGGCGCTCACCGACCGGAGCCGCAATGTGCGGGCCACGGCGGCGGAGCTGCTGTCCGCACTGCCCGGTTCGGCGCTGGCCGCCCGGATGGCGGCACGGGCCGGTTCGTGCGTGGCCGTCGACCGTACCCGGGGGACGCCCTCGATCGTCGTCGAGGCGCCGCACGAGTGCGACGCGAGCATGGAGCGGGACGGTGTTGTACCGAAAGCTCCGGCGGGACGGGGGGAACGGTCGTGGTGGCTGGGCCAGTTGGTCGAAGCAGCGCCGCTCGGGACATGGCCGCGGCGGCTGGGGGGACGCACACCGGACGAGATCGTCGCGCTTCCCGTGACGGACGACTGGCG
Source organism: Streptomyces sp. RPA4-2 (assembly GCF_012273515.2). NCBI lineage: Bacteria > Bacillati > Actinomycetota > Actinomycetes > Kitasatosporales > Streptomycetaceae > Streptomyces > Streptomyces sp. RPA4-2. Next base: position 5,530,006 of record NZ_CP050975.2, on the reverse strand, counting down.
GAACGAACTGCACGCCGCGTGGTCCCGGGCGGCGGTACGGCAGCGGGACCCCGGGTGGTCCCGGGCGCTCCTCGGCGCGCCCTCCGCCCCGGAGGCCGGCGGACCGGGGGCGGTGTCGCTGGCGGAGCGCTCGAAGCTGCTCGCCACGCTGGGTCCGGCCGAACGGGCCGAGTGGGTGGCGGGGTTCATCGACACGCACGGCTTGTCCGAGGCGTTTCAGCTCCTGGGGGTCTGTGCGGTGCCGTGGGCCGGGCCCCTGGGGCGGGCGGTGGTCGATGCGCTCGACATCGCGCGCGACGCGGGGAGTTATCCATGGAGCTTCAGTGGGGTGATGGGGCTGGCCGAGCGGTGCCTCGATCCACTGGAGGCGGGTCGGCTCGACGCGCTCACGGCGATCACCGACGAGACGGAGAACACGGCGCCGGGGGCCGGCGGCTACTGGGCCGAGGCCTTCCAGCGCCTCGTCACCACCTTGCGGCTGCGCGCGAAGATGACCGCGGAACTGACGGTGCCGGACCCCTGACGGGCGCCGACGACGCCCTGAACACCGGGGCCGGGGCCCCTGAGCGCCGGAGGGTCCCCAGCGCTCCGTCAGGGGTCCGGGGAACTGCGCGACCAGCCCCCACCCACCCGCGGACAACGACCCCTCGCCCGAGGGCGGGCGGGCGCGGCCAGAGCAGAAGCCCGCACACTCCGACCCCCGCTTACCAGGCGCTACGCTCCCGCGGGCTGCCGTACGTTCGCCCGCACCCACTCCACGATCGACCCGGTCGTCGCGCCCGGCGTGAAGATCTCGGCGACGCCCTTCTCCTTGAGCGGAGCGATGTCCGCCTCGGGGATGATCCCGCCGCCGAAGACCTTGATGTCCTCCGCGTCACGTTCCTTGAGGAGATCGATCACGGCGGCGAACAGCGTGTTGTGCGCGCCGGAGAGGATGGAGAGACCGATCGCGTCGGCGTCCTCCTGGATCGCGGTGTCGACGATCTGCTCGGGGGTCTGATGGAGCCCGGTGTAGATGACCTCCATACCGGCGTCGCGCAGCGCCCGCGCGATCACCTTGGCGCCCCGATCGTGGCCGTCGAGCCCCGGCTTGGCCACCACCACGCGGATCGGACCGGCTGCCACACCCATCACTGCCTCCATGAACCGACTACAACGACCCGTACCGACACATATCGAACATTCCGCCGCTCACCGCGCGGGACGTACCTCTGCGGCACAGGCGCCCCGCACCGCACCGGCCGGGGAAGTGAACGAACGTTATCGTCAGATCCGTGCAAACCACAGTTTCCCGCTGAAGAGCGAGGGGGAAATCACACGGTGGGACACATTCGCCGCGCACCGCTCCGCGCTTCAGCGGCACACGCGCCGCAGGAACCTGCGACGCGCGGGCCACGACCGGAGCCTGCGCAAGGAGAGCCGCCAGCAGGTGGCGGCACCGGCACCACGCCGACGAGGCGCGGCGACGGTGCGGCACACCGGCGGGAGCACGACGGCAGGGATCCCCGCCGCGCCACCGGCGCACCACGCGCCGCGAACGCACCGTCGGCCTCCGCCACCCCGGCTTTCCGCAAGGGCACACGGGGGACAGAGCGGTCCCTTCGCGTGCCGACGGGAGGTCGGCCATGAAGGTCACCGGGACAGAGTCGCCCCTTATCCCGCTCCGTCAGCGCCTGTTGCCAGGCAGGCTGACAGGACTCTCGGTGGCCTTGCTGAAGGCGACGGCTCTGGAGATCGCGATCCTCGCCGGGCATCTCCTCCTCTATCCCTCCGGCATCGTCCAGGAGCGCCGCACCTCCCCCGCGCTCCCTCCGTCCGACGCCACCCGGCTGCCCACCGGGACCAAGCCCCCGGTCGTCCTGCTGCACGGCTTCATCGACAACCGCTCCGTCTTCGTCCTGCTGCGCCGCAACCTCGCGCAGCACGGCAGGCAGCACATCGAATCGCTCAACTACTCACCGCTGACGTACGACATCCGCACCGCGGCGGAGCTGCTCGGCCGGCACATAGAGGACATCTGCGAGCGCACGGGGCGCGACCGGGTGGACATCGTCGGACACAGCCTCGGCGGACTGATCGCGCGGTACTACGTGCAGCGCCTCGGCGGCGACCTGCGGGTCCGCACGCTGGTCACGCTCGGCACACCGCACTCGGGCACCCGGGTCGTCCCGCTGATGAACGCGCACCCGATCGTCCGTCAGATGCGCCCGGGTTCCGAGGTGATCAAGGAGCTGTGCGAGCCGGCGCCCGACTGCCGTACGCGTTTCGTGAGTTTCTGGAGCGACCTCGACCACCTGATGGACCCGCTGGAGACCGCCGCCATCGACCACCCGGACCTGCTCGCGCAGAGCGTCCAGGTGAGCGGTATCGGGCATCTCGCCCTGCCGGTCCACCCCGCCGTCGCCACCGGAATACGCCAGGCGCTCGACAGCGAGGAGACCACCGTCCGCACCGGCGCGTCCGAGGCCGTGGCCGAAGCCGGGGGCCTCACCGTGGCGTGACGCCCTTCGGGCAACCCCCGTCCGGGACCTCTCCCGACGACCGGAGAGGGCCCGGACGGCGGTCGGATGGGGGCCGGACGGGGGCCGGACGACGCCTCGATTTCGAACATTCATCGAACGCCAGGCCAAGCCCGTGCCCGCACTCCCCCGAAAGACGGCCGAATGCCCGTTTCCTGAGCGGAGGAAACCTGCCGAAGATTGTCGCGCCCGCGTACCGCCGGGTACAGTCGCCGCACTGCTCTGCCAGCCCCTGTTGTCGAGGCGAAAGAGAAGTTGGTGAACGACCGTCACCCGTCGGGGACCGTGACCCCCCCGGCCCCGGCTTCCGATGCCGCCTCGGCGCACTACGCGTCGTACGCCGGCCAGGAAGTCCAGTACGGCGACTTCACCGTGTACGACGGCTACAACGGAACCGGCGCCTACGCGACCGCGAGTTTCGAGTCCGACCCTCTCTTCGGCGACATGTCGGGTGGCGACGGCACGGGTTCGTACGACGCGACGCAGTGGAACACCGGCAGCCACCAGACGCCGGCCTACGACCCGTACGCCGCGCAGCACCAGACCGCGTACGACACCGGCGGCTACGACACCACCGCCTGGACGACCGGCTACCAGCAGCTCGCCGACATCCCCGCGCAGCATCCGGGCCCCGACGCCACGGGCCAGTGGGACGCGGCCGCCTGGCTCCAGGCCGAACCGGCCGGCCAGACCCAGCAGTGGAGCGCCCCCACCCAGGAGACGGGTGCGTACGACGCCACGCAGTGGAACACCGCCGGTGAGCACGACCCGTACGAGGCCTACGAGCACCCCCAGCAGGGCGAGTCGCACGAGCACCCGGCCGCCGACGCGTACGAGCACCAGGTCACGGCGGACCCGTACGAGCAGCAGGCCGCCGCCGACCCGTACGAGCACCAGGCCGCCGCCGACCCGTACGAGCACCAGGCCGATCCCGAGCCCTTCGAGCAGCAGGCGACCGCCGCCTTCGAGCAACTGCAGGACGAGTACGACTTCGAGGACGCCGATCCCGCGCACGAGGCTCCGCTGCTCGACGACATGGAAGAGGTCGCTCCGGCCCCCCGTGCCGCGAACCGGCCTGCGTCCCGCTCCCGCCGCCGCTCCCCGGCCAAGCGTTCCGCGCTGCTCACCGTCGCCGTGCCCTCCGCCTGTGTGATGGGCGTCGCGGGTATCGCCGCCGCCTCCGTGGGCACCATCGGCGGGGACGACACCAAGAACACGACGGCCAGCGCGCCCGACGCGACCGCGGTGAAGCCGTCCACCGCCAACAACAAGCTGGACACCCAGCTCCAGAGCCTGTCCGCGGGTGCGGACGACTTCGCCGACCGGGCCAGCCGCACCCAGGAACGCATCGACCTCAAGGCCCAGCGGGCCGCCGAGCAGCAGAAGGCGGCGGCCGCGGCGGCCCGCAAGGAGCGGCTGCGGCCCAAGTTCGTCCTTCCGGTCACGCAGAAAGGACTCAGCGCCTACTTCGGTCAGGCGGGGGTCAACTGGATGTCCGTGCACACCGGCATCGACTTCCCCGTGTCGTACGGCACGACGGTGATGGCCGCGACGGACGGAACCGTACGGACGCAGTGGAACAGCGCGTACGGGAACATGGCCATCCTCACCGCGAAGGACGGCACGGAGACCTGGTACTGCCATCTCTCCAGCTACAAGGTGCCGTCGGGCACCGTCGTGAAGGCCGGTGAGCAGATCGCGTTCTCCGGGAACTCCGGGAACTCGACCGGGCCGCACCTGCACTTCGAGGTCCGGCCCGCGGGCGGCGCGGCCATCGACCCCCTGCCGTGGCTGCGCAGCCACGGCCTGGACCCGACGTGAGCCCCGCCGTGCCCCACTCTCGGTAAACCCACCCGCCGTGACTCACCCGCCGCGGTCCACCGCCGGGCTTCGCGACCGGACGGGAAGCCCCGCCCGGCCTCCGAGCCTCGTGGACTAGAGCTTCTCCACCGGCGCGTACCGCAGCAGCAGCCGTTTCGGCTTGGGCTCTCCGAAGTCGACCGTGGCCTCCGCGTTCGCCCCCGTGCCCTTCACGCCGACCACCGTGCCGAGCCCGAACTGGTCGTGGGTGACCCGGTCACCCACCGCCAGCGAGACGACCGGCTTCTCGGACGCCCCGCGGCGCGTCGCGAAACCGGAGGCCCCGGACGCCGCGGACCGCGAGCGCGAGGACGACAGCGAGGACGACAACGAGGCCGCCACGCCCGAGACCGGGCCGGAGGGCACCGGAGCCGTCGCGCCCGTGCGCTTCCACTCCAGATGCGTGTCCGGGATCTCCTCCAGGAAGCGGGAGGGCGGGTTGTACGAGGGCTGGCCCCACGCGCTGCGCATGGACGAGCGGGTGAGGTAGAGCCGCTCCCGCGCGCGCGTGATGCCGACGTACGCGAGACGCCGCTCCTCCTCCAACTCCTTGACCTGCCCCAGCGCACGCATGTGCGGGAAGACGCCGTCCTCCATGCCGGTGAGGAACACGACCGGGAACTCAAGGCCCTTGGCGGTGTGCAGGGTCATCAGGGTGATGACGCCGTTGCCGTCGTCCTCGTCGGGGATCTGGTCGGAGTCGGCGACGAGCGCGACCCGCTCCAGGAACTCCGAGAGTCCGCCGGCCGCCCCGGCCGCTCCAGCCCCACCGGCCGCTGCGCCCCCGGCAGCCGCTCCGGCACCGTCCTCGCCCCGACCGGACTCCTGCTCGAACTCCAGTGCCACGGCCGCGAGTTCCTGGAGGTTCTCGATGCGGGTCTCGTCCTGCGGGTCGGTCGACGCCTGAAGCTCGGCGAGATAGCCGGTGCGCTCGAGGACCGCCTCCAGGACCGTCGCCGGGCCCGCGCCGGACTCGACGATCGTACGGAGGTCCTCCATGAGCGTGTTGAACCGCTTCACGGCGTTCGTCGAGCGCGCCGCCATGCCGTACGCCTCGTCGACGCGGCGCAGCGCCTGCGGGAAGCTGATCCGCTCCCGCTGCGAGAGGGCGTCGATCATCGCCTCGGCGCGGTCACCGATCCCGCGCTTGGGGACGTTCAGGATCCGGCGCAGCGGGACGGAGTCCTCGGGGTTGGACAGGACCCGCAGGTAGGCCAGGACGTCCCGGACCTCCTTGCGCTCGTAGAAGCGGACACCGCCGACGACCTTGTAGGGCAGGCCGACGCGGATGAAGATCTCCTCGAAGACACGGGACTGGGCGTTCGTCCGGTAGAAGACCGCGACGTCGCCCGCCTTCGCCTCGCCCGCGTCGGTGAGACGGTCTATCTCGTCGGCGACGAACTGTGCCTCGTCGTGCTCGGTGTCGGCGACGTAGCCCGTGATGTTCGAACCCGCGCCCGCGTTCGTCCACAGGTTCTTGGGGCGGCGCGACTCGTTGCGCTCGATGACCGCGTTGGCCGCGGTGAGGATCGTCTGGGTGGAGCGGTAGTTCTGCTCCAGGAGGATGGTCGTCGCGTCCGGGTAGTCCTCCTCGAACTGGAGGATGTTGCGGATGGTCGCGCCGCGGAAGGCGTAGATCGACTGGTCGGCGTCGCCCACGACGCACAGCTCGGCGGGCCCGAGGTCTCCCTCGGCCGGCGGCACGTCCTCGGGGCGGTCGCCGCTCGCCGGGCCCACGAGCTCCCTGACCAGGGCGTACTGCGCGTGGTTCGTGTCCTGGTACTCGTCGACCAGGACGTGACGGAAGCGGCGGCGGTAGTGCTCGGCGACGTCCGGGAAGGCACGGAGCAGGTTGACCGTCGTCATGATCAGGTCGTCGAAGTCGAGGGCGTTGGCCTCGCGCAGCCGCGACTGGTACATCGCGTAGGCCTGCGCGAGGGTCTTCTCGAAACCGTCGGCCGCCTGCCCCGCGAAGTCCTCCTCGTCGATCAGCTCGTTCTTCAGGTTGGAGATCTTCGCGCTGAACGACTTCGGCGGGAAACGCTTCGGGTCGAGGTCCAGGTCGCGGCAGACCAGGGCCATCAGGCGCTTGCTGTCGGCGGCGTCGTAGATCGAGAACGAGGACGTGAAGCCGAGCCGCTTCGACTCGCGGCGCAGGATGCGCACGCACGCGCTGTGGAAGGTCATCACCCACATGGCGTTGGCGCGCGGGCCCACGAGTTGCTCGACGCGCTCCTTCATCTCGCCCGCGGCCTTGTTCGTGAAGGTGATCGCGAGGATCTGGCCGGGGTGGACATGGCGCTCGCCCAGCAGGTGCGCGATCCGGTGGGTGAGCACCCGGGTCTTGCCGGAGCCGGCGCCGGCGACGATGAGCAGCGGGGAGCCGGAGTGCACCACGGCCGCGCGCTGGTTCTCGTTCAGCCCGTCCAGCAGGGCCGCCGGGTCCACGGCGGGCCGGTGGGCGCCGTCGCGGTAGTACGCGTCGCGGTCCGGGGGCACGTCGAAGCGGCCGCCGAACAGGTCGTCCGGAAGCGGCTCCGCCGACTCGTCCTCGGGCGGCGGCGGGGGCTCTTCCTCATGGGCCCCGGAAGGCTTGAGGTCCGCCAGGAAGCTGTCATCAAAGAGGCTGCTCATCGCTCTCCGAGTCTAGGCGGCCGCACTGACAACCCGCCGCCACCCCGGAAACTGGGCCGGATTTCCCACGGGGTCCGGAGCGAAGTGCCATGGAAACCGGGCCGCCCTTCCCGCACCGGCGCGCCCTCACCTTGCGACGTCACGCCGCTACCGTCGGCCACTCCGGGTGTCCCGGCGGCTCAGGTCACGAAAATGTATCGGGCATATCGCACATCAAACTTCACAGAACACTTACGCGTTGGCTAGCGTGCCGGGCAGACCGCTCGACAGCAACCGGCGAACGTCGCCGGGCCGGGCGGCCTCCGCCGAGTCCGGCGCGCCCGTGCGGCGACCGGAGCCGGGGACCCAACCGACTTTGGGGTGAATCGGTCCCACCGCCCCTGGGGCAAGGACCGTAGGGCAAACCTTCCGGAAGCACCCGCCCGAACCCGACAGCTAACCCGGTAGGCGGATGACGGAAGGAGTCGCCTCTCTTGGCGTCGCACCGCAAGTGGAGTCCGCCGGGCACACGCCGGACGGGCATACGGACCCCGGCCCTCGCCACGGCCGCCCTGACCTCCGTGGCCCTGCTCTCGCAGACGGCCGTCGCCGCACCCTCGGCAGAGCCCCGGCCGAGCCTCGAAGAGGTCGAGAAGAAGGTCGACGACCTCTACCACCAGGCCGAGACGGCCACCGAGAAGTACAACGCGACCAGGGAGAAGACCGCCAAGCAGCGCAAGCGCGTCGACTCCCTCCTCGACGACGTGGCCCGGCGCACCGAGAAACTCAACACCGCGCGCGAGGAGCTGGGTTCGTTCGCCGCGGCGCAGTACCGCACCGGGGCGTCCGCACCCGGCAGCGCGAGCCTGCTGCTGGCCGACAACCCGCAGGACTACTTCGACCAGACCCAGTTGATGAACCGTCTGACCACCCGCCAGAAGGCGGCCGTCGACGACTACGTCACCGAGCAGGCAGCCACCTCGAGGAAACGCGGGGAGGCCTCCCGGAGCCTGCGGACGCTCACCACGTCGCAGGACGCGCTCAGGACCTCCAAGGCGGACGTCCAGGGCAAGCTCGCCGCGGCCCGCGAACTGCTCTCGAAGCTGACCGCCGACGAGAAGGCGCGGCTCGCCGCGATCGCGCGGAAGAAGCGGGAAGCGGCCGACCGCGAGGCGGCCGAGCTGGCGGCCCAGCGGGCCGCGGCGGAGAAGAAGGCCCGGGAGACGGAGCCCCAGCAGGGCACGTCGTCCGGAACCACGGGGACTTCCGGGACCCCGGCCACCGACTCCTCGTACGCCACCAAGGCCGGCAAGGCCATCGCCTTCGCCCGCGCCCAGATCGGCAAGCCGTACGTGTGGGGCGCGACCGGGCCCGGCTCGTACGACTGCTCCGGTCTCACCCAGGCCGTCTGGAAGGCCGCCGGCGTCACCCTCCCGCGTACCACCTACGACCAGGTGAACGCGGGCACCACGGTCCCCCTGTCCGCCATCGAGCCCGGAGACCTGGTCTTCTTCTACGACGACATCAGCCACGTGGGCCTCTACATCGGCGACGGGATGATGATCCACGCCCCCAAGCCGGGTGCGTACGTCCGCGAGGAGTCGATCTTCTACGCCGGCGAGTCGATCATCCACAGCGTGGTGCGCCCGGCCTGAGCGCCCGGCGCGGGGCACGCGCGCGTGAGGCCTCCCGGGCTCCACGCGCGCGTGCCCGCGCCCCGCGTCCCCCGCATCGCCGCTCCCCGCATCGCCAGTAACCCCCATCCCCTGCGCCCCGCCCCGCGCCCCTACGTCGTCCCCGTGGCCCCACGACCCTGCGCCCCCTCCCCGTTCCCGTGTTGCCGTGCCCCCGTGTCAGCGCGCCCCGCGGGCAACACGCTCGGAGATCCCTAGCATCGGGGCCATGCCAGCCACCTCGCCGCCCCGCAGCCCGTGGGTCCGACTCCGCACCTGGTGGGCGGAGAGCCCGCCCGCCGCCGCGGCCGCCGTCCTGGCCACCGGCATCCTCTCGGTCGGGCTGCACGAGACCGGTGACGAGATCCTGTCCCGGATCGCGCTGGTCCTGGCGGCCGTCACCTGGCTCGGGTTCGCCGTGGACTTCACGGTCCGCCTGCTGCGGGAGCGGGAACGGTGGCTGGCGGAGGCCGGCACGCCGAGCGCGCTCACCGGGGTCGCCGCGACCGCCGTACTCGGCACCCGGCTGACCGACCTGGGGTGGCTCGGGGCCGCCGAGGTACTGCTCGCGCTCGCCGCGGTGCTGTGGCCGGGGCTGCTCTACCTGCTCGTACGAGGGCTGCGGCTCCGTATGCCCGGAAGCGTGTTCCTCGGGTGCGTGGCCACACAGGGCCTCGCGGTGCTCGCCGCGTCGCTCGCCGAGGCCGCGCGCGCGGACTGGCCGGCGTACGCGGCACTGGTGCTGTTCTGGCTGGGGTTCCTCGTGCTGTACGTGGTGGCGCTGACGTGCTTCGACTTCCGGGAGACGGCCACGGGGGGCGGCGACCAGTGGATCGCCGGCGGCGCGCTCGCGATCTCGGCGCTGGCCGCGTCGAAGCTGGTCCTCGCCTACCAGGCGGACGGCTACCTGTGGAACTACGACGACTACGGCGTGATGCGCTGGGTGTCCCAGGCTCTGATCATGCTGACGCTCGCCTGGTACGCCGTGCTGGCCGTCGCGGAGCTGCTGTGGCGGCGTCCGCGGTACGACGTGCGGCGCTGGGCGACCGTGTTCCCGATGGCCATGACGGCGGCGGCGGCCCTGTCGGTCGCGGACGCCGTCGGCTTCGCCTGGCTCAGGGGGCTCGGGCAGGTACTGCTGTGGATCTCGGTGGCCGCCTGGCTGCTGGTGGCGGCCGGAACCATCAGGTCCACAGCACCGCGATGAAGATGTTCGCGGTCGTCAGCAGCCCGACCAGCCCGAACAGGCCCTTGTCGACCTTCTCGTCGTCCCGCTTCACATAGACCAGCCCGAGGATCACGATCAGCAGGGCCAGCTTCACGCCGATCTTGACGGTGTTGACCGGGTGGTCGTCGGCCTGGTTCAGCCCGACCAGGACGACACCCGTGACCAGCATGGTCAGCGCGCCGTGCAGCATGGCGGGGACGAACCGGGCGGTGCCCCGGCCCATCGCCTTCATCTGGGTGAGGAAGCCGCCGAGCAGCGAGGCGACGCCGATGATGTGCAGGCCCACGAAGAGATGGATGAGTACGTCCATGGGGCCGGAGCCTAATCGGCCAGGGGTGTCCCCCTTGGCACCGGCCCACCCTTTGGCGACCCGTAGCACCTGAGAGTCCCCGATTGTCCCGGAACCGTCCCATCGGTCATCACCCTGTGTGAAGTCGCCGGGGCAGGACCGGGATCACGGTCACATGAGGTCACCCGGCGATCCAGTTACGCCAGTTCCGTACATGGTGTTACCGAGCCCTCGCACTCAGGTTTAGCGTCCTCCACCAGGTGCCCGGCTCCCCACCGCCGCCCGGGCCAGGGGCGGCAGTCGGACACCACCGCCGAGAAAGGTCCGGCGGCGACCCGCTCCCCCTGTGTGGGCCGTCGCCGGACGCCTCACCGATGACCGCGCTCTCCCCGGCGGTCACGTCCCCCGGGAAGGATGTGGGCCCTCGTGGCAGCGCACCGCAAGCCCAGACAGCGCTCACTCGGCGGCCATACGGTCCGCACGGCCGCGACCATCGCCCTCGCCGGCGCGGCGACGACGGCCGGATTCGAGGGCACCGGGCACGCGGAGCCGCAACTGTCCCCGGCGCAGGTGAAGGCCAGGGTCGACAAGTTGTACGAAGAGGCCGAGGTCGCCACGGAGAAGTACGACGGGGCGAAGGAGAAGGCCGACCAGGCGTCACGGCGACTGCACGACCTGCGCGACGAGACGGCGCGCAAGGAGGACCGGCTCAACGCGGCGCGGAACGCACTCGGTTCGATCGCCGCGGCGCAGTACCGCAGCGGAGGCCTCGACCCCGCTCTGCAGCTCGCGCTCTCCGATCGGCCCGACGAGTACCTGGACGGGGCCGCGTTCGCCGAGCGGGTCGGTGACCGGCAGGCCGGGGCGGTAGCCCGGGTACGCAAGCAACTGCGGGAGATCGAGCAGTTGCGCGGGGCCGCGCACGTCGAGCTGGCGTCGCTCACCTCGCGGCAGGCGGAGCTGAAGCGGGCCAAGCGGACGATCACCGGAAAACTGGACTCCGCGCGGCAGCTGTTGTCGCGGCTCACCGACGAGCAGCGGGCGCGCCTCGGGGCGGCCGGCGGTGCGGCGGACACGGTCGGGCACGCCTCCCGCTCCGCCGCGCGGGACCTGGGCCCGGCGCCCTCGTCGCCCTCGTCCGGCTCCGTCGCGGCCCCCAACTCCCGTGCGGCCGCCGCCGTCTCCTACGCCTACGGGAAGCTCGGCAGCCCCTACGTCTGGGGCGCCACCGGGCCCGACGCCTTCGACTGCTCGGGCCTGGCCCAGGCCGCCTACCGCTCGGCGGGTGTCCAGCTGCCACGCACGACGTACTCCCAGATCAACGCGGGCCGACGGGTCTCACGCTCCGAACTCCTCCCCGGTGACCTGGTGTTCTTCTACTCGGGCATCAGCCATGTGGGGATCTACGTGGGCAACGGGATGATGATCCACGCCCCGAACCCCACCGCGCCGGTGCGTCTCGCGCCGGTCGACGAGATGCCGTTCGCGGGAGCCACCCGGGTGGCCTGAGCCCACAGGTCCACCCGGGTGGCGCGAAGACGCCGGGGCGGATCGGCGTAGTGGGGGCGCGGGGGTGGATCGCGGTAGCGTCGACGCGGACTCCGTTCCGTCGTCCGAGAGGTCCTGATGCCCGGCTTCCTGCTGCCGCCGCCTCCGCCGCCCGCGCACATCCGCTCCTGGCCGGACCGGGCGGCACTGCTGGCCGACCGGGGGCGGGCGCTGGAGGAACTGCGCGGGCGGAGCCTCGGGGTGCACCGGGTGCTGCTGCTCTGGCTGCTGGCGCTCGCGGCGATCGTCGGCTGGGCCCTGCTGGTGCTGCCGCTGCAGCAGATCGAGCAGCGCGACCCCACCGGTGTCGTCCTGGGGCCGCTGTTCGCCCTGCTGGGCCTGGCCGCGCTCGCCCTGACGGTCCTCGCCGTCGCCCTGTCCGTGCGCAGCGACCGCCGCATGCACGAACTGCTGAAGGCCTGGACCGAGTTGGACCGCCACCCCGCGACCGACTCCCGGCTCCGCTCCCCCGGGCTCAGCCTGTTCTGGCTGCTCTCCTCGCTCGGCGTCTGCGCGATCGGCGTCTGGACGTCCTACGCCGCGGCGGCACCGGGCGAGTCCGGCCGCGGCTTGTACAGCGATGTCGTCCAGGGCGTCGGGATCGGCCTGATCCTGTGGACGACCGGACTCATCGGCATCGCGAAGGCCGTACGCCACTACCGCTGGGCGCTGCGGATCCTGGGCCCGGCGCCCGCCTCGGAACACCGGTAGGCGTACGGCGCCCACCCGCCGCACCACACCCGCGAAGCCCGGTGTCCACCGCGGAACACCGGCGGACGGCCGGTGTCCGCGCGGCCCGGCGGACGACGTGTCACACCAGCCGTCGCGCCGTCGCCCAGCGTGTCAGCTCGTGCCGGTTGGAGAGCTGGAGCTTCCTGAGGACCGCCGAGACGTGGGACTCGACCGTCTTGACGGAGATGAACAACTGCTTGGCGATCTCCTTGTACGCGTAGCCGCGGGCGATGAGGCGCAGGACCTCGCGCTCGCGCTGGGTGAGGCGGTCGAGGTCCTCGTCGACCGGCGGGGCGTCGGTGGAGGCGAAGGCGTCCAGGACGAATCCGGCCAGGCGGGGCGAGAAGACCGCGTCGCCCTCCTGGACACGGAAGATGGAGTCCACCAGGTCGGTCCCGGTGATCGTCTTGGTGACGTAACCCCGGGCGCCGCCGCGGATCACCCCGATGACGTCCTCCGCGGCGTCCGACACGGACAGCGCGAGGAAACGGACCGGCTGCTCGGCGTCGCCCATCAACGGGGCGCAGCGGCGCAGCACTTCGACACCGCCGCCGCCCGGCAGATGGACGTCGAGCAGCACGACCTCGGGCCGGGCGGCCGTGATGACCGTGACCGCCTGGTCGACGTCCGCGGCCTCGCCGACCACCTGGACGCCGGTCCGCTCGGTCTGTCCGATCTCGGCCTGCACCCCCGTACGGAACATGCGGTGGTCGTCGACGAGGACGACCCGTACGTGACGCCCGCCCGGAGCTCCGGACGGCTCGGCGGCGTCCGCGGCGGCCGGCCCGCCCGTCCCCGGGGACCCGGGGACCGCCCCCGCTCCGGTCGCGGTGTCGCTCGGCTCGTTGGGGCCGGTGTGCCCGGGCAACCCGGCCGTCGGCCCGTTCGCGTCGCTCATGACGTCTTCTCCGCCCTCTCCATTTCCAGCTCGACCTCCGTGCCGCCGTCCGGCACCGCGCGCAGCCGCGCCGTGCCGCCGTTGCGCTCCATGCGGCCGATGATCGATTCTCTGACGCCCATGCGGTCGGCGGGTATCGCGTCGAGGTCGAAGCCGGGGCCGCGGTCGCGGACGGACACGAAGACCGTCGTTCCCTCGACTTCGGCGTAGACCTGTACGGCGCCGCCCTCGCCACCGTACTTGGCGGCGTTCACCATGGCTTCCCGTGCGGCCTGCATCTGTGCGGTCAGGCCCTCGTCGAGCGGGCAGTCGCCGACCACGACGACCTCGATGGGGACGCCGTGCTTGTCCTCGACCTCGGCCGCGTTGCGGCGGACCGCCTCGGCGAGGGTGGCGGGTTCGTCGGCCTCGTCCTTGCCGGTGCCCTCCGGCTTGTAGAGCCAGGCGCGCAGGTCGCGCTCCTGGGCCCGGGCGAGCCGGCGCACCTCGATCGCGTTCTCCGCGTTGCGCTGGATCAGGGTCAGGGTGTGCAGCACCGAGTCGTGGACGTGGGCGGCGACCTCGGCCCTCTCCTGGGCCCGGATGCGCATCAGGCGCTCCTCGGAGAGGTCCTGCGTCATACGGACGAGATAGGGGCCGGCGAGGAGCGCTGTGCCGACGAGGACGGCGAGCGCCGCCTGCAGGACGGAGCCGAGGTGGGCCGCGGAGCCCTGGAGGACGAAGATCCCGGTGACGCCCGCGGTGACGAGCAGGACACCGGCCGCGGACCGCAGCAGCGTGAGCGTCCGACGGCGGCGGCCGACCTCCGCCCAGCGGGCCCGCCGCGCGTTGTCCGCCTGGCGCCAGACCAGGGCGACGCCCGCGCCGACGAGGACGGTGGGCCAGAGATACGCCTTGGCTCCGCCGCCGAGGTTCACATTGCCGACGAAGACCATGGCCACGACGACCATGAGGAGCAGGGCGACGATCTGGCCCCGGTCCGGCTTGCGGGCGACGAGTCTGCGGCGGCCGTCGGGAGCGGTCTCGGTGGTGAAGGCCGACGCGCGCTCGGAGTCGACCCCGCCGACGCCCAGCGGCACGAAGAACCAGAAGGCGGCGTAGAGCAGCGCGCCGAGGCCGTCCGCCATGAACAGGCCGACGAACACCAGCCGCACCCAGATCACGGGCAGCCCGAGATGCCCCGCGAGCCCCCGCGCCACACCGCCGAGCCAGCGTCCGTCACTGCTGCGGTAGAGCTTGCGCGGGGGCCGCGGGTCGTCGAGAGGCACTGCTGCGGCTTCCGGCATGCCAACGATGTTCACACGGCCGGGCGGCCGGAGCATCAGGGTCGGCCCCCGAGACTCCCCTGATCTTCGACGAGCCGGTCCTCGAACGGCTCCCCGCGCACGAGTCAGGGCCGATATCAGGGTTCGGCCAGGGTCGTCCCGACTCCCGTCGCGCCTTCCCGCCCGTCACCATGGACCCATGACAGATCAGCAGCGCGCGGCAGCGGAGCCGCCCCGCGGCTCCGGCGTCCCGCCACCGGGCACCGCCACGGGCGGTGAGCCGCGCGCGCACGACGACGTGGTGGCGCCCGAAGCCCCGCACAGGTTCCGGCGCGACCGGCGGCACAGGATGCTGGGCGGAGTGTGCGCGGGGCTCGGGCGGCAGTGCGACATGGACCCGGTGATCTTCCGGATCGTGCTCGCGGTGCTCTCGGCGACCGGCGGCATCGGCCTCATCCTGTACGGCTTCTTCTGGCTGTTCGTCCCGTACGACGACGAGGACGAGAACGAGGTGCGCAAGCTCCTCACCGGCCGCGTCGACGGCCACGCTCTGACGGCCGTGCTCTTCGCCCTCGTCGGCTGCGGAGTCTTCCTCTCCATGCTCAACAACGGCGGGGTGCTCACCTTCGCCGTGGTCCTCACCCTGCTTCTCGCGGGCGCGGGGTACTGGTCGCAGCAGCGCGGCGCCCCCGATCCGGACCCGCTCGCCGCCCAGGCCGTGGCGGACGCCCCGCCCGAGGCGCAGGCCCCTCCCGTCCCCGCCTCCTACCCCTCCTGGTGGCGTGACCCGATCGTCAAGGACGGTTCGCACGTCGGCGGCACGGGCTATCTCTGGGGCCCGCAGGACGCCCGGGACCGGGATGTCGCGGCGGCGGTCGACATCGCCCGCGGGACGCCCGGCCCGGACCCGCGCGCGACGCGGGAGCCGCGGCCGCGCGGGCCGCGCCGGATCGGCGGCTGGGTGTTCCTGTTCGCGCTCGTCGCGGGCGGCCTCGGCTCGGGCCTGACGTGGCACGACCGGCCGCTCGGTCCGAGCCTGCAGATCGGTCTGTCCTGCGCCCTCGTCGTCTTCGGCCTGGGCATCGCGCTCAGCGCGTTCGTCGGACGTACGGGCGCGGGCTCGCTCTTCCTTGCCGTGGTCACGGCGGCCCTGCTGGCCGGCTCGGTGGCCCTGCCGAAGGACATCGGCACCGACTGGAAGCGGACCGACTGGACACCGGCCGCCGTCGCCGACGTACAGAAGAACTACGAACTCGGCTCCGGCGTGGGCACCCTCGACCTGAGCCGGCTCCACCTCGCCAGGGGACAGACGGTGACAGCGCGCGCGGAGGTGGGGGCGGGCCGCCTCGAGGTGGTGGTCCCGAAGGACGCGACCGTGAGACTGAACATCGACGTGGGCCTCGGGGACATCCAGCTGCCGGGCGACGGCAAGAAGGACGTGGACGTGGAGCCCGGCAAGTCCAAGCAGGTGACGCTGACCCCCGCGGCCGGCACCGGGCACGGCGGAACCCTCGACCTGGACCTGCATGTCGGCGTCGGCCAGGCGGAGGTGACCCGTGGCACGTCATGAGTTCCAGCCGGGAAAGCTGGTCGCGGGCCTCTTCCTCACCACCGCGGGCGTCGTGTACGCCGGTGACGCGGGCGGCTGGTGGGACACCCCGTGGTTCGTGATCATCCCCCTCCTCACCGGCGGCCTCTGCCTGGCCGGAGCGGCGGCGGTGCTGACCCACGGCGTACGGCGACGGCGGGCGGGCTCACGGCGGGCGGCCGCGGGGGCGGCGAACGGAGGCCCCGGGGGCTCGAACGTGCCGGGCTGACCGGGCCGGGGCACAGCACACGAACGGACCGCTCGGCCTTCGGCGCTCGCGCCTCGGCCTCGCGGTCCGGCAGGTGTGCGGTGGTCCGTGGTGGGCGGACCCGCGTACGGGGGCCCGTGGGGCCGGTTGGGCCGGGCGCGCGGGCGGCCGGCAGCGGGAACGCGCCGAGGGCGGAAAGTCCCGTCGTCCGCCCGGAGAGCGTGCCTCGCGGCGTCTGGTGCGTGCTCTCGGCGTGCCAGGCGTCGCGAGGCGGACGGGACTTTCGCCACACGTCCTAGTAGCGGTACTCCCCGGTTCCTTGCCTGCGTCGCGCGCGCCAGACCGCGTCGAGCGAGAAGACCGAGGCGCCCGCGAGGACCAAGGGCAGCCAGGCCATCAGGTAGGCGAGGTCGTTGCCGTAGTAATACGGGTCGGAGGCCCAGCTGACCGTCAGCCACAGGCTGAGGGAGATCAGCGCGCCGCCGAAGGCCGCGAGGCGGGCCAGCAGTCCGATGAGGGTGCCGATGCCGACGGCCAGTTCACCCAGGGCGATGGCGTAGCCGAAGCCGACGGGGCTCTTCAGCGCGAGGTCGACCAGGGCCGGGATCGCCGAGGAGTCACGCACCCCGTGCATCATGGCCCCGATCGAGCCCGTGCCGGAGGCGGAGAGGAAGGCGCTGTTGGTGAGCTTGTCGATCCCCGCGTAGATGAATGTGACGCCGAGGAAGATACGCAGGGGCAACAGGGCGTAGCGCGTGGCCGTCTCGCGCCACCCGTCCCTCCCGCCGCCATCGACATAGGAGCTCTGGGTATCCGTTCGCATACCGTGAGTCATCGCTCTCCGCCGCCTCTCACCCGTATTCCGTTGACCCCTCAACAGACCATACGTACGAGAGCGGGTCCCCGCTCAATGCCCGGGAGCGGTTTTCTTGCCCGGAGGCACATCTCGGCCGCCTCACGGCCGCAAAGTGCCGGGCCGGCCGGGCAGGGATTCCGCCTCGGCCCGCCACCGCCGAACCGGTGACGCGGCCCGGCAGCACACCGGTATCACGCGCCCCAGCCCGTCACTCCTCAGTCCTGGACCCTCGTCCCCGCTCGTCCCTCAGACCGTCAGCCCCTCAGACCGTCAGTCCGTCAGTCCGTCAGTCCGTCACGTCGATCACACACCGGTTGGTCTCCACACCGGCCGCGGTCACCACCTGGACCTCCACCCGTCCCGGCTCCACGTCGACCGGTACCGGCACGGTGAGCACGGCGTCCGTGGGATTGCTGAAGCCGCCCGGCACCGGGACCAGCGGTACGTGCACATGGACCGCGCCGATCCGGACGACCATGCGGGAGAGCCGGTCCGCGGTCTGCGCGCCCGGAGGGACGAAACCGGCCCCCCGGATCTCGATGTCGTCCCCGGTGCGGATCGGGGCGTCGAGGTCACCGGCCTCGCGGGAACGGACGACGGAGAGGATCACGGGCCGGCCGCCCTCGGCGTACTTGCCGGAGAGGTAGGTGGCGGCCGAGACCAGGACGAGCACCGCCAGGCCCCAGGGCAGGTCGGGCAGCTGTTCCGGCCGCCGGGCGAGCCGTACCGCGGCGAAGACCAGCGCGACGGCGCCGATGACGACGTACTGGATGTCGGCGAAGCCGCCCTTGCCCGAGTCGTCCGTGAGGAGGTCGGCGGCACGCGGCCGGTCGGCCCGTACCTTCTGCAGCCGTTGCCCGAGGACCCGCACGCCCACCACGCGGCGTACCAGCACCGCGATCCCGCACACCACCGCGACGACGGTCACGACACCGGCGCCCCGGGCGAGTTCGAGCCCGGCGATCAGGTCGTCGCGCCTGCCGTGGGCGGAGGCCGCCGCCAGCTGACCCACCAGGACGAGCACCGCGTACACCACGAACAGCACCCACCCGGCGGCCATCGCACGCGAGGTGGAGAGACGGTTGTCCTCGCCGATGACCGGCGCGAGGGCACCGCCGCGCGCCCGGTGCAGATAGCCCGCGCCGGTCAGCAGGCCGGCCACCACGACGGCGGCGACCAGCCCCGCCGTCCGCGCCGCCGACCACCCCGCGCCGATAGCGGTGAGCGCCTGCACCACCAGCAGCGCCACGACGGTTCCCCACACCGCGAACGCCGTACGCCGCCACAGTCGCCCCAGCCAGGCCTCGCCGTCGACGCGCCCGCGTTCCGCGACGAGGTCGGCGGACTGGGTGAGTTCGTCCGAGACCCACTGCCGGGACGCGGACGCCGAGTGGGCGACGGCGGCCGGCAGGCCCTGTCCCGACGCCAGTTCGTCGCGCTTGGCGAGGAACGCGGCGACGGCCCGCCGGTGTCCCTCACGCGCCCCGTGCGGGCAGTCCCCGCAGGTGCAGCCGCCACCATGCGCGCCCTGCCCGGCGCCGAGCCCGCCACCGCGCCCCGCACCGCGCTCCGCGCCGTGTCTCGCCTCCTGCACCGCCACGCCCGTTGCCGCCTTCCCCGCACCGGGAACTCCCGTGCGGCCAGATCCTCGTACGTCTGCGTACGCCTGCGTACGTCCTCGTGCGGGGTCGTACGTCTCCGTACGCCCCCGCACGCCTGACTTCCGTACAACTGCCTTACAACTGCCCCGCGATGACAGCGAATTGTGCCGTACGCAACAGCGCCCGCGTCCGGCAGGTCTGGTCAGCGCGGGTGAAGTGCCCGACCCCGTGTTGACCCGGCTGCGAGAATTCCCCCATGGCCGAGATCATCCAGCGCGACGGGACCTGGGCCTTCGACGGCAGCACGGTCAGGATCACGCCGGGGCTGCACCGTTCCGTGCCCTTGTTCCGGCAGACCTACGGGGAGATCACGGTTCCCCTGGAAGCGGTGTCCGGCATCGTCCACGAACCGGAACGCAAGCGCGGCCGGCTGCGGCTGAGGCTGCGCGAAGGAGCCGATCCGCTGCTCCAGGCGACCGGGGGACGGCTTCCGGACGCGGCCGATCCGTACCGGCTGTCGGTCGACGTCGACCGCTCCGGGGTCGCCGAGTACGTCGCCGAGGAGATCCGCCGCGCGCTGCTCCTGGACCAGGTCCCCAAGGAACCGGCGAAGAGCTATCTGCTCGCGGGGCCGCCGGTGCCCGTCTCCGTGCGGTCCAGCGACGGCACGGTCTCCTTCGACGGCGCGCGGCTGCGCATCGACTGGGCGGACACCTCCGACCGGGTCAAGCGCGCGACGGGCCCGCGGATCATCGCCGTCGGTGACCTGGTGCAGGTGGAATGGCTGCCCAACTCCGGCTACGAGGACGGGTTCCTGCGCTTCGTCACGCGCGAGACCGTGTTCTCCAAACTGCCGCCCGAAAAGGATCCGTTCGCGCTCGACCTGTGGGGCAGCGCACGCCGTGACCTGCTCACGGCACTCGTCGCCGCCGCGGTGACGGCCCGGCTGCCCCATCCGTCGGTCCGGGCCGGCGAGTTCACCGACCGGCCCCCGCAGCCGCCCGCCGCCGTGCGGGTACCGGCCCAGGCCGACCATCACGACGTACTCCTGCGCCGGCTGCGTGAGCTGGGCGAGCTGCACCGGGACGGGGTGCTCACGGACGAGGAGTTCGCGGCGACGAAGGCGGCGGTCCTGAAGGGCTTCAGCTGAGGAGATCCGGCTCGCTCCTGCTGATGTCCTGCCACAGGGGCTGGTAGTTGATCCACGCCACCAGGTCGCCCCCGAGCTGCTCCCGGGTCGCGACCGCCTGCTTGTGGTCGATGAGGACCGGGCGTCCTGCGGCCTGCGCGGTGAGCTGGACCTGGCTGGAGCGTTCCATCGACAGGAACCACCAGGCCGCCGCGTCCACCGAGTCGCCGACGGTGAGCAGTCCGTGGTTGCGCAGCACCAGGGCCTTGTGGGTACCGAGCGCGCCGGCGATCCGGCGGCCCTCCTCGGTGTCCACGGCGACACCGCTGTAGGTGTCGTAGAGCGCGTGGTCCTCGTAGAAGGCACAGCTCTCCTGGCTGATCGGGTCGAGGAGGTCGCCGAGGGCGGAGAGCGCGCGGCCGTGCACCGAGTGGCAGTGGGCGACGGCGACGACGTCGGGGCGGGCGGCGTGGACCTGGGCGTGCACGGTGAACGCCGCCTGGTTCACGTGGTAGCGGCCCTCGACCACCTGCCCGTCCTGGTTGGCCATGACCAGATCGCTCACGGTGACGTGCTTGAAGGGCATCCCGAAGGGGTTCACCCAGAAGCAGTCGCTGTACTCCGGGTCGCGCGCGGTGATGTGGCCGGAGACCCCGTCCTCGAATCCGAGCCGCCCGAAGATACGCAGCGCTCCGGCCAGCCGCTCCTTGCGGTGGCGTCGCTCGTCGTCCGGCGAGTCGTACATCGGCGGCATGGCGAACTGGAGCTGGTCGGTCGGTAGGGGCAGGGGCGGCGTGGGCCCTTGCATATGTCCTCCAGCACTGGCGTGTCCGATACGGACCGGAAGTTACCTCCGGGCGCCGTAGGAGAACAGGGCCGTTCGGTGAAGAGAGTGCGCAACCGTTACGCGGGAGTGTCATGGGGGAGCCGTGCGGCCGGTTTCACGGGGGGCAGAGAACCTCCTCCATACCTGACAGAAGATGTCGGGTATCGGCGCGAGACTCCCTGCATGAGTCGTACGAACTGGGCCGCCTTCACCGTCTCCGCACCCGAACTCGCCGGGCCGGCCGAGGAGCGTTTCGCAGCGTTCACCCACCATGTCCTCGCGACCCTCCGCAAGGACGGCGCACCCCGCACCAGCGGCATCGAGGTGCGCTTCCTGCTCGGCGAGCTGTGGCTCGGCATGATGCCGGACTCGCTCAAGGCACTCGACCTGCGCCGCGACCCGCGCTTCACGCTCCAGGCGAACCCGGGGCCGGGCACCGCGATGGGCGGCGGCGACGTACGGATCAGCGGCCGGGCGGTGGAGGTCACCGACGGCGACGCGAAACGGGCGTACGTGGAAGAGGTGGAACCGCCGGAGCCGTTCCACCTCTTCCGCACCGAGCTGACGGAGGTCGTACGGACCTTCGTCGAGGACGACACGTATCTGGTCGTCCAGGTCTGGAAGCCCGGAGAGCCGGTGCGGACTCTCAAACGGACCTGACGGGAGGGGCTACTCCCACTCGATCGTGCCCGGGGGCTTGCTCGTCACGTCGAGGACGACGCGGTTGACGTCGGCGACCTCGTTCGTGATCCGGGTCGAGATCTTCGCGAGGACGTCGTACGGCAGGCGCGACCAGTCGGCCGTCATCGCGTCCTCGCTCGACACCGGGCGGAGCACGATCGGGTGGCCGTACGTACGGCCGTCGCCCTGGACGCCCACGCTGCGGACATCGGCGAGCAGGACCACCGGGCACTGCCAGATGTCGCGGTCGAGGCCGGCCGCCGTCAGCTCCTCGCGGGCGATGGCGTCGGCGTCGCGCAGCAGGTCGAGGCGGTCCTTGGTGACCTCGCCGACGATACGGATGCCGAGGCCGGGACCCGGGAAGGGCTGGCGCTGGACGATCTCGTCCGGCAGGCCGAGCTCCTGCCCGACCATCCGGACCTCGTCCTTGAACAGCTTGCGCAGCGGCTCGACGAGCTCGAACTCGAGGTCCTCGGGGAGGCCGCCCACGTTGTGGTGGGACTTGATGTTGGCGGTGCCGGTGCCGCCACCGGACTCGACCACGTCCGGGTAGAGGGTGCCCTGCACCAGGAAGGCGACGTCCTCGCCCTCCGCGGCCTCGGCGATGATGTCCGCCTGGGCCTGCTCGAAGACCCGGATGAACTCCCGGCCGATGATCTTCCGCTTCTCCTCGGGGTCCGAGACACCCTTGAGCGCGTCGAGGAACCGCTCCTGCGCGTCCACGACCTTCAGCTGCACGCCGGTCGCGGCCACGAAGTCCTTCTCGACCTGCTCCGTCTCGCCCTTGCGCATCAGACCGTGGTCGACGTACACGCAGGTCAGCTGGGAGCCGATGGCCTTCTGCACGAGGGCGGCGGCGACGGCCGAGTCCACACCGCCGGACAGACCGCAGATGGCGCGCTTGGTGCCGACCTGCTCGCGGATGAGGGCGACCTGCTCCTCGATGACGTTGCCGGTCGTCCAGTCCGGCTTGAGGCCGGCACCGCGGTACAGGAAGTGCTCCAGCACCTGCTGGCCGTGCGTGGAGTGCATGACCTCGGGGTGGTACTGGACGCCGTAGAGCTTCTTCTCGTCGTTCTCGAAGGCCGCGACCGGGACGACGTCCGTGGAGGCCGTCACCGTGAAGCCCTCGGGGGCGGCGCTGCACGCGTCGCCGTGCGACATCCACACCGACTGCTCGTCCGGGGTGCCCTCGAACAGGGTGGAGCCCGACTTCGAGACATGCAGGGGCGTACGGCCGTACTCGCGGGCGCCCGTGTTGTCGACGGTGCCGCCGAGGGCCGTCGCCATCAGCTGGAAGCCGTAGCACATGCCGAAGACGGGGACGCCGGCCTCGAAGAGCTCGCGGTCGAGGCGGGGGGCGCTCTCGGCGTACACCGACGAGGGGCCTCCGGAGAGGATGATCGCCGCCGGGTTCTTGGCGAGCATCTCCTGGACCGGCATGGTGCTCGGCACGATCTCGCTGTAGACCCGGGCCTCGCGGACGCGACGGGCGATGAGCTGGGCGTACTGCGCACCGAAGTCGACGACCAGGACGGTGTCGGGGGCGGCGGGGGACGCTTCTGGCACGGTTTGCCTTCCGGCGGTGAGCAGGGGGTGTGGGGTGTCGAGTCTACCGGGGGTGTGCGTGGGGGTGCCGTCCCGCCGTCTTCGCCCCCGCCGCCCCTACCCTCCCCCAAGCTCTCGGCTTCGCTCGAGCAGGGGGGACCCCCATCATCCCGGGGCTCCGCCCCGAGACCCTCGCCAGGGGCGCTGCGCCCCTGGACCCCCGCATCGCCCGAAGCGCTCGTCCTCGAACGCCGGACGGGCTGGAGATGCGGGCCCGGACGTCTGTCTCAGGATCCGAACCCGCTTGGCCCGTGCCGGACGCGCGGGCATACTGGTCCCATGCTCACGCATCACACCTTCGCGTTTACCTATGGCAACCGGCCCACCGGCTGCCATGGTCGTGCTGCTTGAGCAACTGACAAGCGACTCCCCAGGCGCCCCGGGCCGACAAGGCCCGGGGCGTCTGCCGTTTCCGGGCCCGGTCGCTCCGGGGCTCCCCTTCCACCGAACAGAAGGAGCCCACCATGGCCGACGCAGCCGACGTACTCGACAAGACCGGCGCCCGTACCGACGACGCCGCCGGCGTGATCACCGACGCCCGTGACCGCGTCGACGCCCTCGACGACCGGATCATCGGCCTCGTCCAGGAACGCATGGCCGTGTCCGCGGTGATCCAGAAGGCCCGGATCGAGTCCGGTGGCCGGCGCGTGAACCTCTCCCGCGAGATGGAGGTCCTCGGCCGCTACCGGGACGCGCTGGGCAAGCCGGGCACGTCGCTGGCCATGACCCTGCTGGAGCTGTGCCGCGGCCGCATCTGAGCCGCGCGCGGCGGTCGCGGCCCGGTGCGCCCCGTTCGTCGCGCGCACCCCGTCACGCCGCGTACGCACGTACGCATGCCGTCTCACCCGTACGGTGCGTGACCGGGGCGCGGCGGGCTTCGTTGGTCCCGGTGTCCGTGCCAGCCAGGGGCGGGCCCGAAACAACCACGCGTGGCTCCGCTGGGGCGCTGAGACGTACGGATCGTGCCGTGCGTCGTGGGACCTCGCCCCAGGGGTGTGACCGGACGGCAGGGGACAGCGGCCCGGTCACTCAAGAGAACGGCTTACTCCGGGGACGCCCGAAGTACGCAATCGTCCGACCGGCCCGCGCAGCCGGGTCACTTCGACGGACCCCACCCGAAGAAGCTCCTCCCCCACACGTCCCAAGGTCCCAGCTCCCGCCCCGATCCCGCCCCCCGGCCACATGTCCATGTCCCCGTGGACGAACGACCTCGCTCCCTGACCCGCGGCGCACCCCCTCCGGCGCCGCGCCCCAGGCACCGGCGCCGCCCTGGCGTCGGTGCCGACGCAGAAGGGCCCCGCGGCTTCCGTCCCGCGGGGCCCTTCGCGTGTGCGTACGCGTGTCCCGCGGATCAGGTCCTGGAGACCGATCCGCAGGACACGCCGCTGGAGTGCGGAAGCTCCCGGCTCCGGTCGTACGGATCGACTGCGGGCCCACTGGGCGTCGCCCCGGTCGGGGCGGCCGAGTCGAACTGCGGGTGCAGGAAGCCGTCGTAGACGAAACAGGCCGAGTTGGAGAGGTCCTCGTCGTACGCGAGGAGCGCCAGCCTGCCCGGGGTGACCTGGTACTTCCTCGGGTCGGAGACCTCGATGTCGAGGACGCGGCGCACGATGGTGCGGGCCACCTCGGTCGACTTCTGGTCCGCCTGGGCCAGTGGGTAGACGAAGGTGTAGTCGGCGTGGATGACGACGGACGCGTGGGTGCCGGCCTTGAACGTCATATGGCCGCGGGTCTTGACCACGTCCCCGACGAGCCGTACCTCGTGCGGGTCGAACCGGCTGAAGAGCCGGAGCGGATCGTGTTTCACGTCCGGCTTGCGCAGCCAGCTGTTCACGTCGTCGAGCATCTTCGGCTGCTTGGGGTCGAGAAGGGCGAGCGCGCTCGTCGGACGGCCCCCGAGCAGCGTCTTCCGGTCGATGTTCGCGCCGACGAGCAGCGCCTTGGTCTGCCGCAGCGCCCGCGCGACCTGCTCCTTGGTGAGCGGGCCGACCGGTTTCGCGTCCGGCACGACGATGCCGGCCGCGCCGTCGGCGTACCGCTCGGCGGGGGATCCGGCGAACGGCCGCTCGAGGGTGGGTGTGCCGGGCGCGACCGCCGAGGGCGCGGCGGTCGGGGCCGCGGTCTCGGCGGGCAGTTCGCGGGCGGCCTCGGTGGCGCCGGACGACGCGCTGCCGGAGGACGTTTTGAAGGGATCGCCGGGCAGCAGCGACGGCCGTACGGCCACCAGCGCCACGGCCGCCGCGAGGGGGACGCCGATGACCGCCCACAGCCGTCGGCCGCGGGTCGTGCGGCCCTCCGCCTTGCGCATCTCCTGCCAGGCGGGCCCGGTCCGCCACCCCTCCGGCTCGGCGCCCCGGGCCTCCCGTTGCCGCAGCCGTTCGGTCACCATGCGAGCGCGGGCCGACGGCTCCTTCGGGGCCGAGGCCCGGATGTCCCGCTCGGAATCGCGGATGAACCGCTCCCACACCTCGTCGGGAACGGAGGACTCCTCCGGCCGCTCGGGCTCACCTGCCCTTTCGGGCTTCTTCTCAGACACGAGGGTCAGTTCTAAGTGGATAGAACGGGTGTCCACAAGCCGTACCCGCATGTGACCCAGCACACATAAGAATTCCGTGAAGGACCGCACAACCGTTCACAGGGTCCACGGGTCACACCTGGTGAACCAACGGCCACACCCGCGCCCCACACGCGGAGGCCTCACCCATACGCGTACCGCGGCGTCGCGGTACACCGGACTTTCCGAGGTCTTCATGAAGCTTCGCCGTGCCATGGCCGTCGCGGCCGCGACGGCAGCCATAGCTCCACTGGCGCTGCTTTCGGCGCCGGGTGCGTTCGCGGACGACAGCCCTTCCCCGAGCGCGACGGTGTCCGAGTCCGCGAGCGAGACGGCGTCCGCGTCGCCGAGCGACTCCGCTCCCGCGCCGAGCGCCTCCGCGTCCGCGAGCGATTCCGCTCCGGCTCCGAGCACCAGTGCGAGCGCCACCGCCACCACGTCCGGCAAGCCGACCGCCTCGGCCACTCCGTCGCAGTCCGCGGAGCCGTCGGCGTGGCCGACGGAGGACTGCCCCATCGACGACGACGGTGTGGACACCGGCTCCCAGCTGTCGCTGGCCGTCTCCGGACTGCCGGGCAAGATCGTCGCGGGCAGCGGCTGGCACAACTTCACGCTCACCGCCGCCAACCACAGCGACCAGGACCTCGGTCAGGTCCAGTGGCTCGCCACGGTCGACAACTACTCGGACAGCGACGACGAGAACGACTGGCTGAGCACGTTCGCCCAGCTCGAGTACTTCAACCCCACGAGCAAGTCGTGGGAGTCCATCGCGGACGAGGCCGGCAGCGGCGTCTACTTCGGTGAGACCACGCTGGGCGGCAAGCAGACGGTCGCCATCAAGCTGCGCGTCAACATCAGCTCGAAGGCCCCGGCCGGTGACGGCTACGCCCTCGGCCTGGGCGGTTACGTCGACCAGGAGAAGGACTGCGTCCACAGCTCCTTCGCGCTGTACGAGCTCACCGTCCTCGCGCCCGGCAGCAGCAACGAGAACCCGGGCGAGCCCAAGCCGGGCAAGGGCGACAAGCCGTCCGGCGGCACGAAGCCGCAGGGTGGCGCCGACGAGATCCCGGCCACCGGCAGCCTCGCCTCGACCGGGTCCTCGTCCGCCCTGCCGACGATCGCCCTCGTGGGCGGCATCGCCGTCGTCGCGGGTGCCGGCGCGGTGTTCACGGTGCGTCGTCGCAAGTCGGGTGGCGCGGCCGCGTAAGCGGTGAGCGGCACACCCACGTAGGCAGCACGCCTCGTAAAAGAAGAAGGACCTGGGCTCGGAGGGGGGCACAGGTCCTTCTTCGCGTTCACATGAGCCGTCTGCCCTCGTGTACTGCTGATGGCCGGCTGTACTGCTTACGGCCGCAGTGCTGACGGCTGTACCGCTACGGCTTCGGTGGCACCGTCGGCATCCCCAGGAACGGCAGCCTCAGTGCGCCGAAGGCGTCCCCGGGGACGGCGGGCCGAAGCGGCTCGACCGGCTTCAGCCGTTCGTACGCGGCTCCCGGCGCCGGACGCGGGTCCGTCTCCCCCTTGTTGGGCCAGTACGACATCGCGCGCTCGGCCTGGGCCGTGATGGTGAGCGACGGGTTGACGCCCAGGTTCGCGGAGACGGCGGCACCGTCGACCACCGAGATCCCCGGGTGGCCGTACAGCCGGTGGTACGGGTCGATCACGCCCTCGTCGGCACTCGCGCCGATCGGGCAGCCGCCCAGGAAGTGCGCGGTGAGCGGTGTGCCCATCAGCTCGCCCACGTTGCTGCCGGCGAAGCCGTTGATCTCGGCGGCGATGGTGGAGGCGGCCTGCGAAGCCGCCCTGATCTGCTTGGGGTTGGGCGCCCCGTGCCCCTGACGGGCGGTCAACAGGCCCTTGCCCGCGCCCTTCGGCTTGAGATACGTGGTCAGCGAGTTGTCGAGCGACTGCATCACCAGACCGATGATGGTCCGCTCCGACCAGTGCCGGTTGGAGAGCGAACGGGCCACCAGCAGCGGGTGCCGCGCGGCGTTGGCCAGCCAGCCCAGAGCCCTCGACGAGCCCTCCGCGTAGGGGACCTGGAGGATGGAGAGGCTGCCCATCGAGTTCGATCCCCTGCCGTAGCGGACCGGTTCGATGTGCGTGTTCTCGTCGGGATGGATCGAGGACGTGATGGCGACGCCCCGGGTGAAGTCGACCTTCGGCGATCCGGTGGCCCTGCGGTACCGGCGGTTGTCCGTCTGCGCGCCCACCAGCGCCTCCGAGTTGGTGCGGGTCAGCTCACCCAGCCTCGGCGAGAGGCGGGGCAGCTGGCCGCCCGCCTTCATCCGGTGCAGCAGGGTCTGCGTGCCGTACGTACCGGCGGCGATCACGATCCGGCGCGCCGTGAACATCCGGCCCGCGCCCTTGCGTTTCCCGTCCGTGGGCAGCGTGGCGACGGCGTACCCGCCGCGCGAGTCGTCGGTGACGGACACGACGGTCGTCATCGGGTGCACGACCGCGCCCGCCTTCTCGGCCAGGTACAGGTAGTTCTCGTTGAGGGTGTTCTTCGCGCCGTGCCGGCAGCCGGTCATGCACTCACCGCACTCGGTGCACGCCTTGCGGCCGGGCCCGGCGCCGCCGAAGTAGGGATCCGCGACCTCGCCGCCGGGGCCGGCCTCGGCGGCGCCGTCCGCGTCCTTCCCGTCCCCGAAGAAGACGCCGACCGGCGCCATGTGGAAGGTGTCGCCGACGCCCATCCGCTGCGCGGCCGCCTTGAGATGGACGTCGGACGGGGTCATCGTCGGGTTGAGCCGTACCCCCAGCATGCGCCGGGCCTGGTCGTAGTACGGCTCCAACTCCTCCTGCCAGTCAGTGATGTCCTTCCACTGCGGGTCGTCGAAGAAGGCCTTCGGCGGTATGTAGAGGGTGTTGGCGTAGTTGAGCGAGCCGCCGCCGACACCCGCGCCGGCCAGCACCATGACGTTGCCCAGCAGATGGATGCGCTGGATGCCGTACATCCCGAGCCGCGGGGCCCAGAGGTAGTTCCTGATGTCCCAGGAGTTCTTCGGCAGCGTGTCGCGGGTGAAGCGACGGCCGGCCTCCAGCACTCCGACGCGGTAGCCCTTCTCCGTCAGGCGCAGGGCCGTGACGGAACCGCCGAAGCCGGAGCCGACCACGAGGACGTCGTAGTCGTACGCGGAGTCATACGTGGAGTCGT
This sequence comes from Streptomyces sp. RPA4-2, assembly GCF_012273515.2. NCBI lineage: Bacteria > Bacillati > Actinomycetota > Actinomycetes > Kitasatosporales > Streptomycetaceae > Streptomyces > Streptomyces sp. RPA4-2. The sequence goes on along the minus strand of NZ_CP050975.2, from coordinate 5,501,170 downwards.
ATGCGGAGTCGTCGTGCTGTTCCTGGACGGAGTTCTCCTGTGACACGTGCTGCTCTCCTCGTCGAGAACGGGTGCGGACGTGCGAAGACGCCTCGGGTCAGTGCCCGCCGCGGCACTAGCGAAGCCGCAGCGCCTTCATGGCCTTCAGGCTCCGGCTCATGAACGCCGCGTACTTCTCGTCGTCCATCCCGAGCGACGGCGCCATCGGCAGCAGCCGCTGCTGGGCGACGGTCTGCGCCTCGGTGTACTTGAGGATGCCCTCGGAGCCGTGGCGCCGCCCGAGCCCCGAGTCCTTCATGCCGCCCATGGGCGACTGGACGCTGCCGTACGCGGGCGCGTAGCCCTCGTTGACGTTCACGGTGCCGGTGCGCAGCCGGGCCGCGACCGCGCGTCCGCGCCGCCCGTCCTTCGTCCAGACCGAGGAGTTGAGGCCGTACGCGGTGGAGTTGGCGAGTTCGACGACCTCGTCCTCGGTCCTGAAGCGGTACAGGGAGACCACCGGTCCGAAGGTCTCCTCGTTGCAGACGGCCATGGGTGCCTCGACGCCGTCGAGGATGGTGGGCTCGTAGAAGTAGGGGCCGACGTCGGGACGGGCGACGCCTCCGGCGAGGACCCTCGCCCCCTTCGCGACCGCTTCCTCCACGTGCCGGGTCACGGTCTCCAGTTGCCGCTCCCCCACCAGCGAGCCCATGTCGGCCCCGTAGGCGAGGGAGGTGCCGAGCCGCATGGCCCGGGTGCGGGCGGCGAAACGCTCCGCGAACACGTCGGCGACGGACTCGTGGACGTACAACCGCTCGATGGAGATGCAGAGTTGGCCGGCGGAGGAGAAGCAGGCGCGGACGGCGCCCGCGGCGGCCTTGTCGATGTCGGCGTCCTCCAGGACCACCATGGCGTTCTTGCCGCCGAGTTCCAGGGAGACGCCCACGAGACGGGCCGCGGCGCCCTGGGCGACCTCACGGCCGGTGCGGGTGGACCCGGTGAAGGAGACGTAGTCGGCGTGCTTGACGACCTCGGGCCCGACGACCGGACCGTCCCCGATGACCACCTGGAAGACCTCGGCGGGCAGCCCGGCCTCGATCAGCAGGTCGCGCGCCCAGAGCGCGGTGAGGCAGGTCTCGGTGTCCGGCTTCATGACGACCGCGTTGCCCGCGACGAACGCGGGGAGCGCGTCGCCGACGGAGAGTTCGAGCGGGTAGTTCCAGGGCGCGATCTGACCGACGACGCCACGCGGGTGGCGCAGCTCGGTGACCTTGGTGAGGGTGGGCATCGCGCCGGCGTGCCGCTTGGGACGGAGGTATGCCGGGGCCCTGCGACCGTAGTGGCGCGCGGCCACGACGACGGCCTGCACCTCCTCGTGCGCGTGCAGCCGGGCCTTGCCCGTCTCCAGCTGGATGAGGTCCAGCACTTCGGCCTGGCGCGCGAGCACCAGGTCGTGGAAGCGCAGCAGGACGGCGGCGCGCTGCCGCACCGGGGTGGCGCCCCAGGCCGTCTGCGCCGTGCGGGCCCGCTCGAAGGCCGTGGCGACGTCCTCGGGGGTGGACTCGGGCAGGTCGGCCAGCTTCTCGCCGGTGAACGGGGTGTGGTTGGCCGTCCGTCCGGAGCCGACGACACCCTTGGTGAGCTGCGCGACCAGCTCGGGCGTGACCACGTCGGCAGCGGTGCGGGCGCCCGCGGGGGCGGCGGCGAGGGGGTTGGTGCCGGTCTTTTCCGGCTGGTCCGTACCGATGATTTCCGGGGCCTGCGAGTCCGTCATGAAGCGCAGGGTATGACGGCGCGAGGGCTTTGGGTACCCGTTGGTAACCCGCTTTCACGGGGTGCACACACCATGCCAGTGAGCACTGGCAGCGAATGCGCTGATCAGGGCGTTGTTCGGGGGTCGGCCCGCTTCGGAGTCGATCAGGGACCATTTCGGCAAACGGGAAGGCCCCAGCGGCGGGGGCGGGCCCGGCGACGCGTGGGCCGCCGGGCCCGCCCGACCCGCCGTCGGGTTCTCACCTCTTGTCGATGTCCAGGTTCGCGATCGCCGTCCTCGCGACCTCACGGCCGCGGGCGGTGAAGTCGCCCTTGCCCGGATAGCTGATCGTGAGCTTGTACATGTCTCCCGTGGACGACTTGTAATAGAACATGCGGAGCTCGCGCGGGCGCGGGTTCTGGCTGTCGCTCGTCGTGTAGACGACCGTGTTCTCCGCGGACTGCCTGCCGTGGTACGTGGTCTGCTTCGGCGTCGTCCTCGGCGCCTCGGGCATGTCGAGGGCGTACGCGCCGCTCTGCTTGAAGTCGCCGTTGTCGGCGTACATCTGGGCGGCCGAGGAGTCCTTCATCTGATGGGACGTGTCCTCCGACCTGCGGGCCACACCGAGGCTGATCCAGATACCGCCGCTCCAGTCGGTGTACGTGACCCAGTGGCCCTTGTCCGACGTCCGGTCCGGCGTCGATCTCTGGTAGCCCGCGGGCACCGCGAGCGTCGCGGTGACGTCCTTCTCGTGGTGCTTCCCCCAGTCGTCGGGCAGCGGTCCCGCGAACGGGTTCGCGATCACCAGGTACGCCGTCACGGCCGCCGCGACGACGGCCGCGCCCAGCCCGAACAGGGCCGCGCGCGGTATCCGGACCCCGTTCCGTCCCGTCCCGCCGGTCCGTCCCGCCCCGCCGGTCCCCCCGTCCTCGGGAACCCGCACGACCTGCGTGGGCGCCTGGGCGGGCGGCTCGGCCGCCTCCTCCAGGAGCCGGCGCACCCGGTCGGCCCCGAGGCGGCGGGACGGGTCCTTGTCCAGCAGCCCGTTGATCGCCTCCGCCAGCGGTCCCTTCGCCGAAGCGGGCGGCGCCGGGGTGGAGTTGAGCACGGACTGCAGGGTGGCCGGGGTGTTGCTGCGACGGAAGGGCGAGACGCCCTCCGTGGCCGCGTAGAGGACGACGCCGAGCGACCAGAGGTCGCAGGACGGGCCCGGGCGCTGACCCAGCACCCGTTCCGGCGCGATGTACTCGGGCGAGCCGACGAAGCCGCCGGTGTCCGTCAGGCTGGTCTCGCCCTCGATCTGCGCGATGCCGAAGTCGGTGAGGACCACGCGGCCGTGCGGGCCGAGCAGGACGTTGTCGGGCTTGACGTCACGGTGCAGGATGCCCGCCGCGTGCGCGGCCTCCAGCGCGCCGAGCACCTCCAGTCCGACCCGCGCCGCCTCCCGCACACCGAGCGTGCCTTCTTCGAGGGCGGCGCCCAGTGAGCGGCCCCGCACCAGCTCCATGACGATCCACGGCTGTCCGTCCACGACCGCGACGTCGTGGACGTTCACCACCGCCGGGTGGTCGAGCCGGGCCGCGGCGCGCGCCTCACGCCGCATCCGCTCGAAGGCGTTGGCGCGTTCACGGTCGGGCAGGTGGTCCGGGAGTCTGGGTTCCTTGACGGCGACCTCGCGGTCCACCGTCTCGTCCTTGGCCCGCCAGACCGTCCCCATGCCGCCGTGGCCCAGCTTCGCCAGCAGCCGGTAGCGGCCGGCGACGAGCCGCCCGGTGCCGGGGTCCTGCGGAGGCGAGTCCTGCCGGGACGGCGGCTGCGCGGCCCCTTGGTGGGCGGCCCCCTGGCCGGCGGACTGCGGCTGTGCGGATTGCTGCTGCGGCTGCGGCTGCGGGGACTGCGGATGCACGGGCTGCGGATGTGGTGGTGCGGACTGCGGATGCGCGGGCTGCGGTTGCGGCTGCGCGGGCTGTGGTTGCGGCTGCGCGGGCTGTGGATGCGGCTGCGCGGACCGCGGATGCTGTGGAGGGCCGGCCTGCGTCCGCGGGGCGGCCCTGGCCGGCTCGGCGTACGGATTGCCCGGGTAGGGAACGCTCTGCTGCCCCGCGGGCGCCACCGGCCGCGGGGGTTGCAGTGCAAAACTGGTTGGCTCGTCGGCGCCTTGCGGGACTCCCCCGTCACTGCTCATGGGTCCATCCCTATCGCGGCCCGCGCTCCGGCATCCAGACCCGTCGCGTACCGGTCACAGACCCGTGACGCGACGCACCCCCGATATGCCGCTTATGCACCGCCTACGCGTGGTTCACGCGGCGGTGAAGGTGCCCACCGCCACGTCGAAGTACTTCTTCGCCTCGGTCATCCTGCCGACCGGCGCCGAGACCCACACGTCGTACATCCGGCCGCGCTCCTCCCAGCAGAGGTCGTACGTGTGCCGCGGCCCCTCCGCCTTGCTGAAGCCCTCCCAGGTGAACTCCCACAGCGCGGCGGACCGTCCGGCGTGCGTGGTGGGGGTGACCGTGCCGTCGTGGTACCCCGGGTTCGTGGACGGCCCGTCGGCGTCCGCGTTCCGCATCACCACGAGCGGGCCGCCCACCACGGGATCCGACACCTTGATGCCGATCCGGAAGGTCTGTCCCGGCGACATGTAGAAGATCCGCTCGCCCTGCGGATCGCGGGTGAAGCCGTCGGGAACGGCGAGCGCGTACCCGTCCGGATCGTGCACGGTCCGGTAGCCGGACGGCGCGGTGCGCTCGGAGGCGGTCGGCGTCCGCTCGCGGGTGACGGTGACCGTGGGGTGCGGAGTCGCCGGGGGCGCCTGGCCGCTCACGGACGCCGACGCGCTCGCCGAGGCCCCCGGCGCGGGACTCGCCGACGTGGACGGCGTACGGCCCCCGTTGCCCCCGCCGCTCCCGTCCCGGCCGTCGTGCATCAGCAGCGCGGCCGCCGACACCCCCGCGCCCGCCATCGCGGCGACCAGCGCGGCGACGAGCAGGCCCCGCGGGGAGCGCTTCGCGGTGCGCTCCGGCACGGCGGTGGCGGTCATGCCGGCGGGCACCGGGGGTGCGGCGTCCGGCGGCACGGGTCTGCGCTTCGGCACGTCGCGCTGCGTGGCCGAGTACCCGGGCGGCGCGGGCCGCGGTGTACGGCCGGTCTGCCGGAACGCCCGCAGCAGCCGCTCCGCCTCCACCGCGTCGAGCCGCCGGTCCGGATCGCGCTCCAGCAGCCCCCGTACGACGGGGAGCAGGGGCGCGGCCTGGGCCGGCGGCCTGATCTCGTCCATGACGACGGCGTGCAGGATGCCGCCCAGGGAGTCGCGGCGGAACGGCGACTCGCCGCTCAGCACCGTGCACAGCAGCGCGCCGAGCGACCACAGGTCGGACTCGGGGCCGGTCCGGGCGCCGGACATCCGCTCGGGGGCGGTGTACTCGGGCGAGCCCACGAAGGAGCCGCTCTCGGTGAGCGTCGTCGCCCCCGCGACCTGGGCGATGCCGAAGTCGGTGAGGACGACCCGGTCGGTGCCCGCCTCCATCAGGACGTTCGCGGGCTTGAGGTCACGGTGCAGGATCCCCGCGTCGTGCGCGCGGCGCAGCGCGCCGAGGAGGGCGATGCCGATCCGGGCGGCCTCGCGCGCGTCGACCGGGCCGTCCGCGGAGATCCGCTCGGCGAGCGAGCCGCCGTCGATCAACTCCATCACGATGTACGGGCGTTCGGCCTCCTCCACCACGTCGTGCACGACGATGATGTGCGGGTGGTGCAGCTGGGCGACCGCGCGGGCCTCGCGCAGGGTGCGATCGCGTTGCTGCAGGGCCTCGTCCGCGGAGAGCGAGTCGTCGAGGGGGAGTTCCTTCACCGCGACCTGACGGCTCAGCAGTTGGTCGGTGGCCCGCCAGACGACACCCATGCCGCCCCGCCCGATCCTGGCCTCCAGCCGGTAACGCCCGGCGATCACGCGGACGTTCTCCCCCTCGGTCCCCATACGCCCCATCATGCCGCACCGGACGGGTGCCCTCCGGGATCCGTCTTCCACGGTGGCTGTTATCCGGCCTTGTCAGACCAGTCGGATCAGCCGGACCAGTAAGAGCTCTGAGGCCTTTCAGGCCTGGGAGAGCCGTCGGACCTGTGCGACACCCGCCGGACCGGTTCAGGCGTTGCCGGACCGGTTCAGGCTTTCGGGAGCCAGCCGCGCAGGATCACGTCGAACTGCTGCCGTGCGGTGGCCCAGTCGGCCGCGGGCGCGGACATGTAGATCGCGTACTCGACTCCGTCCCGGCTGAGATATGTCTCCTCGATCGCCCGGCGCGGGCCTGGGAAGGGCGTCTGCTTCGGGAGCGCGGTCCAGGTGAAGTCCCACAGGGAGCCCGGACGGTCGCGGAACGTGTTGGACTCCAGGCTCACCTTGTTGTAGTCGACCAGCTTGGTCAACTGCTGCTCCAGGTCGAGCTGGTGCGCGTGCGGGTCGGGGAAGTCCGGCGAGTCGTCGATGGCTATGCGGACGAAGTGCTCGCCGTTGTCCGGGGTGTAGTCGACCTGGCCATTGCCGGCCTTCCGCTTCCACGTGCTGTCGGGCAGCGGGAGGCTGAACCCCTCGGGGTCCGGCACCCGCTCCCAGCCGTCGGGCAGGGCACCGTCCGTCTCGTGCGACTGCGGGGTCCTGGTGGCGCTGTTCCCGGGCGTGCCGGCCGAGTTCCCCGTGCCGGTCGAGGTCCCCGTGCCGGTCGAGGCGTCGCTGCGCCCGTGCCGGTCGGACAGGTACTTCATGGCCACGGCACCTCCACCGCCGACGAGCACGGCGAGGGCGAGCACAAGGGCGACCGTACGACCGCGGCGGCGCTTCCCGGCGCCCACGGGAACGCCGCCCGTGGATCCGGACGCCGGTCCGTGCAGCATGAATGTCGACCCGTGGGGCGGCCCCCCATATCCCTGGGCGGCCGTGCCATGCCCGGTTCCGTCATGGCCCGTTACGCCATGTGCGGCCGTTCCATATGAGCCCGCCTGAGCGTGCGGTGGCGCACCCCTGCTGGTGTCCATATGTTGCGTCGGCACATACGCCTGTGCCGCGCTCGGTCGGCGCCCTTCCGCGGCCTCGGCGAGCATCTGCTCGGCCTCCTCCGCGCCGGGCCGCTTGGCCGGATCCTTGCGCAGCAGCGCGGCGAGGACGGGACCCAGCGCACCCGCGTTGACCGGTTCGGCGGGTTCGTCCTCGACGACGGCCTGCATGGTGCTGATGGGCGAGGTGCGACGGAACGGCGAGCGGCCCTCCACCGCCGTGTACAGCGTGGCGCCGAGCGCCCACAGGTCGGAGGACGGGCCGGGGTCCTGGCCGCGCACCCGCTCGGGCGCGAGATAGTCGACCGAGCCGACGATCTCGCCCGTGCGCGTGATGGTCGTGTCGCCCTCGACCTGCGCGATCCCGAAGTCGGTGAGCAGCACCCGCCGGTCCGGCGACAGCAGGACGTTGCCCGGCTTCACGTCACGGTGCAGCACGCCGGCCGCGTGCGCGGCGCGCAGCGCGCGCAGCACCCACAGCCCGATCCGCGCCGCCTCGGCCGGTTCGATCCGGCCCCGGTCCTTGACCTCGTCGGCCAGCGAGTTGCCCTCGACCAGCTCCATGACGATCCAGGGCCGGTTGTCGTGCTCCAGCACGTCGTGGATGGTGACGACGGCCGAGTGATTGATCCGGGCCGCGGCCCGCGCTTCGGCATGGGTACGGGCGAGCAGCCGGGCACGGTCGCCCTCCGTGACGTACAGCGCGGCCGTCAGCTCCTTGACCGCGACCGCGCGGTGCAACACCTCGTCGTGCGCGCGCCACACACGGCCCATGCCACCGCTGCCGATGGATTCGACAAGTCGGTAGCGGCCCGAGAGGAGCAGGCCCTGCATCTGATTCACGTTTCCCCGCAATGGTCTTGACAGGGCCAGACTAAAGAGCGGTCACCCCGCAGGGAACCGGCGGGGTCGTACGGAGACCGCACTGTGACGGTTCTCCCTTCCCGGTACGGAAGGGAACCATTCGGCGTTCAGCGTGCCGTGGTGCCAGGCGGCGGGCTCAGCCGGTGACTTGGTAGGTGGCCGACGCCTGTTCGTACAGCCGGGTCACCTCGTCCATCTCGGCCTCCGGGCCGCGCACCTGCACGATGTGGTAGTGCCCACCGGTGACGATCACGAGATTGCGGACGTACAGCTCCTGGCCCGCGGAGTTCTGCCAGGTGAACTGCCCCTCGGCCATGGTCCGTCCGCCGACGTCGATCCGCCGCATCCCGCTGGACGTCGCCCAGGTCGAGTCGCGGAACGGCTGCAACTCGCTCTCCCGTTCCCGCTGATACGTCAGCGGATCACTGCCGTAGGTCGCGGTGCTGTCCCGGCCGGGTACGACGATGAGCTCGAAGTCGCCGTGGGAGTACACCACCTGACCGCGCCCGTTCTTGGGCGAGCGGTCCCAGCCGTTCGCCACCGCGACCTGGAAGCCCGCGGAGTCCTTGCGGAGCGTGAAGCCCGCCGCGGCACCCGGGGCGTTGGACTCGGACGTCGAGGAACTGGCCTTGCCGGAGGGACTCTTGTCGCCGCCCGGGGAGGTCTGGTCGGGGCGTGGCTCGCTGCTCGCGCTTCCGTCGGCGCCGGTGCCCGAGGAGTTGTCCGGTGCGGGGCTCAGCTGTCCCCCGGAGCCGGCCGGCCGATCGGCACCGTTCGTCCGGTCGTTCTTCGGCATGAAGACCATCGCGTACGCGACCGCCGCGACCAGCAGAAGCAGCACCAGGAGGAGCAGATTTCGCCCGAGCCGTCGGGGCCTGTCCTGCCCGGCTCGGCCCGCCGGGCGGACCGGGCGGTCGCTCCTGGCCCGTTTGTGACGGGCGTGCGGGCTGGTCGCGGGCAGTCCGGCACGGCGCCGGCGGACGAGTTCGCCCCTCCTGCGCACGATCGGGAGCCGGCTGGGGTCGACCGGGGGCGCCGCGACGACGTGCGCGCCCGCCTCGGGTTCGGGCGCGGACCGTACCAGCGAGCGCAGCCAGCCGCGCAACTCCTCGAAGTCGAGCCGCTCCGTCGGGTCCTGACGCAGCAGCGACTCCACGACGGGCCGCAGCGGCCCGCACTCCTCCGCGTACGCGGGCGGTTCGGCGCACACCAGTTGCACCAGCTCGGCCGTGTTCTCCTCCGGGTAGGGCGCGTGGCCCTGCACGGCCCGGAAGAGGAGGGCACCCAGGGCCCACAGGTCGGTCGCGGGACCGATCGGCGCCGCCAGCTGCCAGTTCTCGTGCACCGGGCCTGCCTGCTCGGGCGCCCAGCGCTCGGTCACCGGGCCGACGACCGCCATCCGCGCCTGCCGGGCCCGCTCCGCGGCGAGCGCCGTGGCGGGTCCTCGGCGCGGCGGCGTACCGGCGACGAGCTCGTCCCAACGGCCGGTCGGAGGCACGGGAACCGCGGACTGCTGCGGTCCCGGTCCGGGCACCAGGGCCGGTACGCCGCCGCCGGGAAGTTCCGGTGCGCCGAGGCCGTGCCCGGCGCCGCCGCCCGGGAGCGCCGTACGCGACTGGCCGCCGCCCTGGCCGAGGGCTTGCGGGGCGGGGTTCGCGAGGGTCTGACCGGTGTCGTGACCGTAGCCCCGGGTGGCCCCTGGATCGACGCCCTGACCGGGCCCGCGTTCGCCGGCACCCCACCCGGCGTCGTACTCACTTCCCTGGCCGACACCTTGAACGAAGCCCTGGCCGGTGCCCTGCCCGAAACCTTGACCGGTGTTGTGGCCGACGCCTTGGCCGAAGCCGTGACCGGTGCCCTCGCTGAAGCCCTGGCCGACGCCGGCCCCGGCTCCCTGGTCGGTGCCCCGGCCGGGGTTGTGCTCGATTTCCCGGCTCGCGCTCTGGCCGAGCCCCTGACCCGCGCCCTGGTCGAAGCCTTGCCCCGCACTCTGGCCGGGAGCCTGAGCGGGGTCGTGGCCGGCTCGTCCGCCGGCGGTCCGGTTGGCCTCTCGGCCTGGGCCTGGGCCTGGGGCGATGCCCTGGCCGGGGCCCACCGTGCCGGGGCGGGGCTGCGCGCCGTGCCAGGCCCTGGTGTGCGCCACGCCGTACGGGTCGGCGATCTGACCGGGTGGCGGAGTCTCCGGCCGCGGTTCCACGATGTGTCCGGTCGCCTGGGCGGGCGGTGCGGAGGGAGTCGGTAAGCGGGGCCGGGCGGGGCGCGGGCAGTGCGGCGGGGCCGCCCCGTTGTTGTTCGTGCACGCGGGCGGCGGCGCGCGCTCCGGCGCGGTACGCGGCGATGGCTCCGGCCCGCGCCGCCCGGGCGTCGCCCCCGGCGTCAAGTGCCCTGCGGGCCAGGGCCGCGCTGCCCGCGGCGGGCGGTTCCTCCACGGGCGTACCGTTCTCGGCGCGCGCCTCGATCGCGGCCCGCCGCGCGGCCTCGGCATCGATCCCCTGGGCGTAAGCGACCACGGCGCCGAACGTGCCCCCGGGACTCGTGGCCCCCGGCGCTCCGGCCCCGACACCGCTCACGCCACGCGAGGCGCCCGCCCCGGGGCCCGTGCCGGAGTGCGCGCCGGGCGAACCGGTGTTCCACGCCGTCCCGGTAGCGCCGCCCTCACCTCCGGGGGCCCTCGAACCTCGGGGAACCGGCGGGACCTGCGATACCTGCGACGCCCGGGAAGTCCGCGTTCCGACCGGCCCCCGGGCCCCCGGTGTTCCGGGCGCCCCCGGCCCCGCGGGTGTGTCCTCCGCGCCGGCCGGACCTTCGAAGTCCCGTACCGGTACCGGGTCGTACCCGCACAGCGCCTCCTCCGCGGCGCCGGCCGCCAGCCCGGTCAGCATGACCCGGCCGTCGTCGCAGACGAGTACCGTGCGCGCGGTGATGTTGCGGTGCACCCATCCGTGCGCGTGCAGCACCCGCAGCGCGGTGAGGACGTCGGCGGCGACCTCGGCGGCGCGGTAGGGACTCAGTGGTTTCTCGGCGAGCAGCGCGGCCAGCGGCCTCGCGGGCACCAGTTCACTCACTATCCACAGCGAGCCGCCCTCGGCGAACACGTCGAAGACCTGGTCGAGCCGGGGATGGTCGGGAATCTGGGCGGCGGCCTGCGCGGCCTCGATCGCCCGCCGCACCGCGGGTTCGGCCGGCCGGCGCGTGGTGCGTGCGGAGGCGCGGCGCACCCCGCCGTCCCGCGCCACGAACCCCTCGGGCAACCCGTCCGCGTCGAGCACCTCGGCCTCGACGACCTCCGGCAACGGCACCTGCCGGACCAGGACTTCCTGCCCGCTGTAGGTGTCGAACGCGCGGCTCTCGGCGAACTCGTACTCGTCGGACGGCGGCAGCGGGAGGCGATAGCGGTCGGCCAGTACCCGACCCGCGTACTCGTCCACGATGCCTCCCCCGGCCGCCCGGTGGTCAATTCCGTTCGCCTTGCGCCCCGTTACGGCTTGGTACGGTCCGCAACCACTCACGATACGTGCCGGAGGCAACCCGCAATGTGAGGATGCGAGATGTCACCAGCCCGTGACCGAGCCCTACATCAGACACCCCGGGCGAACCGGCCCGAACCTCACGACCCGGGCTCGGACCCGCGTCTCACGACTTCGGCTGGAACGTCTTCGTCAGCGTCTGCCAGGTGTCCTCGCGCAGATCGCTGTCCCAGGCGGAGGCCTTCGCCGTGTACATCAACGCATACCCCTGATGCGCGTTGACAACGAATCCGCGGTCGATCGACCGGTACTTCGTCCCGCCGTCCTGGTAGGTGAACTCCCAGTCGGCGGTGTTCCAGCCGCGGTAGTCCGCCTTCTCTATGCGGATTCTCTGGTAGTGCGGGCGCACCATGCCCCGCTCCTGGTTCTGCCAGTCCGCCACCGGGTCGTTCTTGGGCGTCGTCGTCCAGCCGACGAGCAGCTTCTGCCCGTCGGGGCCGGTGAAACGGGCGCCCGCGTCGTCCGTGGTCCGGTACTTCCACCCCTTGGGCAGCCCGATCGAGAACCCCTGGCTTCCGTGGTAGGTCGACTTCGCGGTGGAGCCGCCGGCACCGGTCTCCTTGCCGCCGCCCGAACCGCTGTCGTCGTCCGAGCCGCTCCCGTCGCCCGAGGCGCCCGTGCTGGGCGTGGCGCCCGACGTGCCGCCCCCGTCCGGCGCGGAGGAGTCGTCCTTCTTGTCGCCGTTGTCGGTGTGCGCGCCCTTGTTCGCGTCCTTGCCGCCGCCGTTCCCTCCGCTGGACGCGGTGGTCTTGGTGCCGCCGCTCTTGCCGCCCTTCGAGCCGTTGCCGTCACCGCCGCCGAGGGTGAGGGCCAGCACGGTCCCGATCACGACGAGTGCCAGGACCACCGCGATGACGACCAGGGTCCGCCGCGGCACCACATCGGTGAGCGGCGCCCTCGGCGCGGGCCGCGGCGGTCGCTCGGGCGCCACCGGCCATCCCGAGCCCTGGGAACCTCCCGAGCCCGAGCCGCCCACGGTCCCGCTCGTACCGGTCGAACCCGTCGAGCCGGCCGCGCCCACCACACGGGTCGAATCCGCCGAACCGGCCGTGTCCTTCGCGCCCGGCCCGCCGACGGGTCCGGAACTCAGCCCCACCGTCGCGCCGTCGCGGGCGCCCGGCTTGCGGGAGACGTCCGCCGCTCCGGCGCGCGGGCCCGGCGTGACCGCGCCCGACGTGCCCGCCCCGGCCTTGCCGGAAGCGGGCTTCGACGGGGTCGCGCCCGCCGGAGCCGGCGGAGCCGTCGGCCTGGGAACGGTCGGCGTCTTCGGAGCCGCGCCCTCGGTGCCCAGCGCGTCCGTGCCCGCCGTACCGGTGGGCTTGGCGCGCGCCGTCGCCGCGGCGGTGGCGGCGCCCGCCGCCGAGGCGGCCTTGCGCACGGAACGCAGCGCGCCGCGGAACCGCTCGCCCGCCTCCTCGCCGCGCTTGGTGCCGGAGCCGCCCGAACTCCCCTTGCGGGAGCCCTCGTCCGGCACCGGCGGCAACGACACGACCTTCGTCGCGTCCACCGGTTCCGGTACGGCCGCGCGGGGTTCGGGGGCGCGGATCACCTCGCTGAGCATCGCCCGCGCACGCTCGTTGTCGAGCCGCTGTTCGGGGTCCTTGGCGAGCAGCCCGTAGATCACGGTCTCCAGCGGGCCCGCGTTCTTCGGCTGTTCCACCGGCTCGGTCATGACCGCGGTGAGCGTCGCGATCGCGGAGCCCCGGTCGTACGGCGGGACGCCCTCGACCGACGCGTACAGCAGTCCGCCCAGCGACCAGAGGTCGGCCGCGGGGCCGGGCTTGTGACCGCGCGCCCGCTCGGGGGAGATGTAGGAGGGCGCGCCCACGAGCATGCCGGTCGAGGTGATCGACGGGTCGCCCTCCACCTGGGCGATGCCGAAGTCGGTCAGCACGACCCGGCCGTCGTCGGAGATCAGCACGTTCGACGGCTTCACGTCGCGGTGCAGGATGCCCTCGCGGTGCGCCGACCGCAGGACGTCGAGTATCGCGAGCCCCACCTCGGCGGCGCGCTTCGGCGTGAGGACGCCGTCCTCACGGATGACCTCGGCGAGGGACTTGCCCTCGACGAGTTCCATCACGATCCACGGCCTGTTGTCCTCGTCGACCACGTCGAAGACCGTCACCGCGCCGTTGTTGCGAATGCGCGCGATCGCCTTGGCCTCGCGCAGCGTGCGCGTGATCAGCCGCCGCTTCTCGTCCTCGTCGATGCTCGACGGGAACCTCAGCTCCTTGACGGCGACCGTGCGGCCCAGCGTTTCGTCCTGGGCCCGCCAGACCGTGCCCATGCCGCCGCGGCCGAGAACATCCCCCAGCCGGTACCGCCCGGCGAGGAGACGTTCGCTCTTGTCCTGACGGGATGCTCCCGCCCGCTCCGCGTCCGACATGCGTCCCCTCATGCAACCCGCCCTGACAGAGCCTTCATTGTCCCTCACCCGACAAGCGCTCAGCGCCCAGGGTGCCCCTCGGAAGGGGACCACCCGGCGCCGGGGCCGTACCGTCCCGCATGCTGGACGGCGAGAAGGAAGGGCCGCCGATGCCACCGCGCCGGACACCTCGGACACTCCTGGTCATACCACTGTCCCTGACGCTCGCGGTACCGGCCTCGGCCGGACTGTTCGGCCTGAACTCGCCCGTCACGGCCGCTTCTCCTGCTCGAACACCGACCACGTCCCGGGCGGCCTGGTCGTCCACCAGGTCACCGGCCGCTCGTACACCGCCGGCGGCGGGGACGTCACCGAACCCGACCCGCGCGTGGCGGGCGCGGCGGGTGAACTCGTCAGCACGGCCTCCGACCTGAACCGCTTGCGCGCGTCCCTCCTTCGCGGCGAGCTGCCTCCCGCCCCACCAGCTCCGCGAGATGCTCAACACCCGCGCCGCGGCCGTCGTCGACGGCCGTCATGTCCTCACCTTCCGCGTGGACACGGAAGGATCGCCGGTCCCGGTCTCGAACCCGCCCCGTCCTCCGCCGAGTTCCGCACCCGGTGGAACGGACGGGACCCGAACGGAGATCCAGGATCACTGCACCCGTTCGAGTGATGTGCCGGGAACCGCGGGTCAGAGGGGCACGATGTCCGGGGCGCCGAGCCGCGCCGCGTCGGCCGTCAGGTCGTCCGGCTGCCGCTGGGACTCCCGCTCGGCCTCGACCCGCTTCTCGTAGTGCTCCACCTCGCGCTCGATCTGGTCCTTGTCCCAGCCCAGGACCGGCGCCATCAGCTCGGCGGCCTCCCGGGCACTGCGCGTACCGCGGTCGAAGGTCTCGATCGAGATGCGGGTCCGCCGGGTCAGCACGTCGTCCAGGTGCCGGGCACCCTCGTGGGAGGCGGCGTAGACGATCTCGGCCTTGAGATAGTCCTCGGCGGCCGGCAGCGGCTCGGCCAGCGCCGGGTCGGCGGCGATGAGGTCGAGGACCTCCTCGGCCATCGCGCCGTAGCGGTTCAACAGGTGTTCCACGCGGACCACATGGAGCCCGGTGCGCTGCGCTATGCGCGCCCGCGCGTTCCACAGTGCCCGGTATCCCTCGGCGCCGAGCAGCGGGGTGTCCTCGGTGACGCACTCGGCGACGCGCTGGTCGAGTCCGTGCACCGCCTCGTCGACCGCGTCCTTGGCCATCACCCGGTAGGTCGTGTACTTGCCGCCCGCCACGACCACGAGGCCCGGCACCGGATGGGCCACGGTGTGCTCGCGCGACAGCTTGCTGGTGGCGTCCGACTCGCCGGCGAGCAGCGGCCGCAGTCCCGCGTACACCCCCTGGACGTCGTCGCGGGTCAGCGGTACCGAGAGCACCGAGTTCACGTGCTCCAGCAGATAGTCGATGTCCGCGCTGGACGCCGCGGGGTGGGCCTTGTCGAGGTCCCAGTCGGTGTCCGTGGTGCCGATGATCCAGTGCCGCCCCCAGGGGATGACGAAGAGGACGGACTTCTCGGTGCGCAGGATCAGGCCGGTCGAGGAGTTGATCCGGTCCTTCGGTACGACCAGGTGGATGCCCTTGGAGGCGCGTACGTGGAACTGCCCCCTCTCGCCCACCATGGCCTGGGTGTCGTCGGTCCACACTCCCGTGGCGTTGACGACCTGCTTGGCGTGGATCTCGTACTCCCCGCCGCCCTCGACGTCCTGCACCCGGGCGCCGACCACGCGCTCGCCCTCGCGCAGGAAGCCGGTCACGCGGGCGCGGTTGGCGACCTTCGCCCCGTACGCCGCCGCCGTGCGCACCAGGGTCGCCACATAGCGGGCGTCGTCCATCTGCGCGTCGTAGTACTGCAGCGCGCCCACCAGCGCGTCCTTCTTCAACGCGGGGGCGACGCGCAGGGCTTTGCCGCGGGAGAGATGCCGGTGGGTGGGCAGTCCGCGTCCGTGGCCGCTCGTCATCGACATGGCGTCGTAGAGGGCGACGCCCGATCCCGCGTACAGCCGCTCCCAGCCCTTGTGCTGGAGGGGGTAGAGAAAGGGCACGGGCTTCACCAGGTGCGGTGCGAGCCGTTCCAGGAGGAGCCCGCGCTCCTTCAGGGCCTCGCGCACCAGCGCGAAGTCGAGCATCTCCAGATAGCGCAGACCGCCGTGGATCAGCTTGCTGGACCTGCTCGACGTGCCCGATGCCCAGTCACGGGCCTCGACCAGGCCTGTGGACAGGCCGCGGGTCACGGCGTCGAGCGCGGTGCCCGCACCGACCACGCCCGCGCCCACGACCAGCACATCCAGCTCGCGCTCGGCCATTCCCGCCAGGGACTCGACACGCTCCGCCGGCCCCAGTTTCGCTGTCCTCACCGCTGCCTCCCGCTGTCTGTCGCGCTGGCCGCACCTGTCCGGCGACGCCCGGCTCACATGCCCCCTGCCCAAAGTCTGACCGTCTTGCCCTTCTTCGGCCACCACGCGCCCTCAGCCTGTGGACAACACTCGCGGAAACGCGCCCGATCAATCCCGCAAATCGGTCATATTTACTCCTAGTCTGACATTGCGCTCGTCCATCCTGTCCACAGGACTTGCGCACCTGTCCCGCTTCGGTTACTGGGAAGGACGGCCCACGCCATGCCCGCAGATCTCGCCGTCATCGGACTCGGTCATCTCGGCCTGCCCCTGGCCCAGGCCGCCGTCGCCGCCGGCGTCTCCACGCTCGGCTACAAGACCGGGCCGGAAGGCGGCTCGCTCACCCCCGCCGAACTGCGCCGGATGCTCTCGGGGGGCTTCCGGCCGACCACCGACCCGGTCGAACTCGGCCGGGTCCGCACCGCCGTCATCTGCGCCCCGACCCCACCGGGCCCGGACGGCGCGCACGACCTGGCCCAGGTGGCCTCCGCCGCCCGCACCCTGGCCGCGCACCTGCGCCCGCACACCACGGTGATCCTGGAGTCGGCGGTGCACCCCGGGACCACCGACGACTTCCTGCGCCCCCTCCTCGAAGAGGGCTCCGGGCTGCGCGCGGGACGCGACTTCCACCTCGCGTACTCGCCCAGCCGGGTCGACCCCGGCAACCGCGACTTCACGCCGGCCAACACCCCGAAGATCATCGGGGGTCTCACCCCCGCCTGCACCGAGTCGGCCGCCGCCTTCTACGGCCGTCTCACGGACAAGGTCGTCCGCGCGCGGGGGCCCCGCGAGGCGGAGACCGTGCAGCTCCTGGAGACCAACTACCGGCACGTGAACATCGCCCTGGTCAACGAGATGGCCGTGCTCTGCCACGACTTGGGCGTCGACCTGTGGGACGTCATCCGCTGCGCCGAGACCAAGCCGTTCGGCTTCCAGGCGTTCCGGCCGGGCCCCGGTGTCGGCGGCCACGGCATCCCCCAGGACCTGACCGGCCGCGCGCCCCGCTCCCTGCGCATGGTCGAACTGGCCCAGCAGGTCAACAACCACATGCCGCAGTACGTCATCCGGCGCGCCGCGGCCCTCCTCAACGAGCACGGGAAGTCGGCCCGCGCCGCACGCGTGCTCCTGCTCGGCGTCACCTACAAGGCCGACCTCGCCGACCAACAGGGCACGCCCGCCCACGAGATCGCCCTGCGCCTGATGGAACTCGGCGCGTCCGTCAGCTACCACGACCCGCTCGTCCCCGCCTGGAACGTCCTCGGCCACCCCGTCCCGCGCGCCGACTCCCTCTACGAGGCCGCCGCCGACGCCGACCTCACGATCCTGCTCCAGCCGCACCGGACGTACGACCTCCAGGGCCTGTCCGTGAAGGCCCAGCTCCTCCTGGACACAAGGGGAGCGACCCCGACGGGGGCGGCACACCGGCTCTGAGCCGCGCCAGGGGCTGTCCCCTGATCCCCGGCGGGCGGGGCGCTCCGCCGACGGACTCGCCACCCCGGGAACGGACCCGTCAGGTGGCGGAGTGTGTGTGGCTGTGGCCAATGGCCTGGCGGGCGGTCCCCTTGGACGCCGAGCACGGAGGTCCGGGCCGCTCGTGAGCGGCCCGGACCTCCGTGTGACGTTGCCCGAACCCGGCTTCGGGCGATCAGCGCTTGTGCTGGGAGTCCGCGACCGTCACCTCGACGCGCTGGAACTCCTTGAGCTCGCTGTAGCCGGTGGTGGCCATGGCGCGGCGCAGGGCGCCGAAGATGTTCATGGAGCCGTCCGGGATGTGCGACGGGCCGGTGAGGATCTCCTCGATGGTGCCGACGGTGCCGAGGTCGACCTTCTTGCCGCGCGGCAGCTCCTCGTTGACCGCCTCCATGCCCCAGTGGTGGCCCTTGCCGGGCGCGTCCGTGGCACGGGCGAGCGGGGAGCCCATCATCACCGAGTCCGCGCCGCAGGCGATGGCCTTGGGGAGGTCGCCGGACCAGCCGACGCCGCCGTCGGCGATCACGTGCACGTACCGGCCGCCGGACTCGTCCATGTAGTCGCGGCGGGCCGCGGCCACGTCGGCGACGGCGGTGGCCATCGGGACCTGGATGCCCAGCACGTTGCGGGTGGTGTGCGCGGCGCCGCCGCCGAAGCCGACCAGCACACCCGCCGCGCCGGTGCGCATCAGGTGCAGGGCCGCCGTGTACGTGGCGCAGCCGCCGACGATGACGGGGACGTCCAGCTCGTAGATGAACTGCTTGAGGTTCAGCGGCTCGGCGGCGCCCGAGACGTGCTCCGCCGACACCGTCGTACCGCGGATGACGAAGATGTCCACACCCGCGTCGACCACGGCCTTGGAGAACTGCGCCGTGCGCTGCGGCGACAGCGCGGCGGCGGTGACGACTCCGGAGTCGCGCACCTCCTTGATGCGCTGCCCGATCAGCTCCTCCTTGATGGGAGCCGCGTAGATCTCCTGCAGACGGCGGGTCGCGGTGTCCGCGTCCAGCTCGGCGATCTCGTCGAGCAGCGGCTGCGGGTCCTCGTACCTCGTCCACAGGCCTTCGAGGTTGAGGACGCCCAGGCCGCCCAGCTCGCCGATACGGATCGCGGTGGCCGGGGAGACGACCGAGTCCATCGGGGCGGCCAGGAACGGCAGCTCGAAGCGGTAGGCGTCGATCTGCCAGGCGATCGAGACCTCCTTCGGGTCCCGCGTACGGCGGCTCGGGACGACGGCGATGTCGTCGAAGGCGTACGCCCGGCGGCCGCGCTTGCCGCGCCCGATCTCGATCTCAGTCACGTGTGTGGCCTTTCCCTCTTCGGTTCTGCGCCTTCCAGTATCCCCGACGCCTACGACGAGAGCGGTCCCGGAACCTCCGGGACCGCCCCTGTTCGGGCTTCACGCACGCGTGGAGCTCTGTACGGCTGCTTGGTGACCGTTACTTGTTACGGCTGTAGTTCGGTGCCTCGACCGTCATCTGGATGTCGTGCGGGTGGCTCTCCTTGAGGCCCGCCGAGGTGATCCGGACGAACCGGCCGTTGTCCTGGAGCTCGGGCACGGTGCGCCCGCCCACGTAGAACATCGACTGGCGCAGACCGCCGACCAGCTGGTGCACGACCGCGGACAGCGGACCGCGGTAGGGCACCTGGCCCTCGATGCCCTCGGGCACCAGCTTCTCGTCGGAGGCGACGCCCTCCTGGAAGTAGCGGTCCTTGGAGAAGGAACGCTGCTCGCCACGGGACTGCATGGCGCCCAGGGAGCCCATGCCGCGATACGACTTGAACTGCTTGCCGTTGATGAAGAGCAGCTCGCCCGGCGACTCCTCGCAGCCCGCCAGGAGCGAGCCCAGCATCACCGTGTCGGCGCCGGCGACCAGGGCCTTGGCGATGTCACCGGAGTACTGCAGACCGCCGTCGCCGATGACCGGGACACCGGCCGCCTTGGCGGCGAGGGAGGCTTCGTAGATGGCGGTGACCTGGGGTACGCCGATACCGGCGACCACGCGGGTCGTGCAGATGGAGCCGGGGCCGACCCCGACCTTGATGCCGTCGACGCCCGCGTCGATGAGGGCCTGCGCGCCGTCACGGGTGGCGATGTTGCCGCCGATGACGTCGACGCCCGCGGAGTTCGACTTGATCTTGGCGACCATGTCGCCGACCAGGCGGGAGTGGCCGTGGGCGGTGTCGACGACGATGAAGTCGACACCCGCCTCGATGAGGGCCTGGGCCCGCTCGAAGGCGTCACCGGCCACGCCGACGGCCGCACCGACCAGCAGGCGCCCCTCGGCGTCCTTCGCGGCGTTCGGGTACTTCTCGGCCTTCACGAAGTCCTTGACCGTGATGAGGCCCTTGAGGACACCCGCGTCGTCGACCAGCGGAAGCTTCTCGATCTTGTGGCGGCGCAGCAGCTCCATGGCGTCGGTGCCGGAGATGCCGACCTTGCCGGTGACCAGCGGCATCGGCGTCATGACCTCGCGCACCTGGCGCGAACGGTCGGTCTCGAAGGCCATGTCACGGTTGGTGACGATGCCGAGGAGCTTGCCGCCGCCGTCGGTCACCGGCACGCCGGAGATGCGGAACTTGGCGCAGATCGCGTCGGCCTCGCCGAGCGTCGCGTCCGGGTGGACGGTGATCGGGTCGGTCACCATGCCGGACTCGGAGCGCTTCACCAGGTCGACCTGGTTGGCCTGGTCCTCGATGGACAGGTTGCGGTGCAGCACGCCGACACCGCCCTGGCGGGCCATCGCGATGGCCATGCGGGACTCGGTCACCTTGTCCATGGCCGCGGAGAGCAGCGGGATGTTCACCCGCACGTTCTTCGAGATGTGCGAGGCGGTGTCGATCTCGTCGGGTGCCATGTCCGACGCGCCCGGCAGCAGCAGCACGTCGTCGTAGGTCAGCCCGAGTGTCGCGAATTTGGCGGGCACTCCGTCGACGTTGGCAGTCATGACACCTTCCCCAAATGGCCTTGATCGGTGCGGATGTCCATGCTAACGGGAAGCGAGGGTCTCCCATTCCACGGTTCGGATCGCCCTCGGGCTTCGTAGGTTCGTACGGGTGGCACGCCGGGACCGTTCACCCGTCGGCCGGGCAGCCTGGTCCCCGGGGTTCGCCGTCCCGTCACCGCGGCGGCGCAGGGCTCCCGCGGCGGGGTTTCGCCCGACGATGCCGCATTCCGCCGTGTCCGTTCTCACGTTTGCGGTAAGAAACCGCCGCCACCGACGGCACCGTGACGGCGCACGACGGAGCGGGACACCGAGCACAGAGCACCGCGCACCGCACCGCGCGGGACCGGGCACGGTCCGACACCGACACCGACACCGACACGGCAGAACCCCGACGCGGGCGAGGCCACCGAGCGAGCGCACGCCCGTAGACGCTCCGGCCCGCATCCGCCCGCACGCCCACGCCTTCGACCGCCCTCGCGCACGCCGGCACGCGGCGCACCCTCCGGCGGCCTTGCCTACTGCTCCGCCAGCGCCCGCAGCCGGCTCAGCGCCCGGTGCTGGGCCACCCGGACCGCTCCCGGGGACATCCCCAGCATCTGGCCCGTCTCCTCGGCCGTGAGGCCCACCGCGATACGCAGCAGAAGCAGCTCGCGCTGGTTCTCCGGGAGGTTGGCCATCAGCTTCTTGGCCCATTCGGCGTCACTGCTGAGCAGCGCGCGCTCCTCGGGACCGAGGGAGTCGTCGGGGCGCTCGGGCATCTCGTCCGAGGGCACCGCCGTCGATCCGGGATGGCGCATCGCGGCGCGCTGCAGGTCGGCGACCTTGTGCGCGGCGATGGCGAAGACGAAGGCTTCGAAGGGCCGCCCGGTGTCCTTGTAGCGGGGCAGGGCGAGGAGCACCGCGACGCAGACCTCCTGCGCCAGGTCCTCCACGAAGTGCCGCGCGTCGCCCGGCAGCCGGGACAGACGCGTGCGGCAGTAGCGCAATGCCAGAGGATGAACATGAGCGAGCAGGTCGTGTGTGGCCTGCTCGTCGCCGTCGACCGCGCGATGGACGAGCGCACCGATCACCGTCGTCTCGTCGTCACGCATCGGTCCATGGTGCCTTGGCGTCGTTCTGTCCGTGGCACCGCGTCCGTAGTTGTGCACCGAAGCGTTATGAGTAGGTGCGCCGGAACTCATCTCCTGCGCCCTCCCCTTCCGCTCGACCGACTCGTCCCCGAGGAACTCCACACCTCAAGGATGCGGCATCGGCGGCGAAACGCGCAGCGGGCACCCGGCGCGCCCCCTTGTCGGCCCCGCCCGCCACACGGCAGGCGGGGTGCGTCGTACCCCCGCGACGGCTCACCTAGCGGACCAGGCCCCACCGGAAACCGAGCGCCACGGCGTGCGCGCGGTCCGAGGCGCCGAGCTTCTTGAAGAGCCGCCGGGCGTGCGTCTTCACGGTGTCCTCCGAGAGGAACAGCTCGCGGCCGATCTCCGCGTTGGAGCGGCCGTGGCTCATGCCTTCGAGGACCTGGATCTCACGCGCGGTGAGCGTGGGCGCGGCACCCATCTCGGCCGAGCGCAGTCTGCGCGGGGCGAGCCGCCAGGTCGGGTCGGCGAGCGCCTGGGTCACGGTCGCGCGCAGCTCCGCCCGGGAGGCGTCCTTGTGCAGATAGCCGCGGGCCCCGGCGGCGACGGCGAGTGCCACACCGTCCAGGTCCTCGGCCACGGTGAGCATGATGATGCGCGCACCGGGGTCGGCGGACAGTAGCCGCCGAACGGTCTCGACGCCGCCCAGACCGGGCATGCGTACGTCCATCAGAATCAGGTCCGAACGGTCGGCGCCCCATCGGCGGAGCACCTCTTCTCCGTTGGCCGCAGTCGTCACGCGCTCGACGCCGGGCACGGTCGCCACCGCACGGCGGAGCGCCTCTCGGGCAAGCGGGGAGTCGTCGCAGACGAGGACGGATGTCATGGCCGCCCTCCGCAGCTGATGCGCGTCACCTTGAGCCTCCAGGCTGGTACGAATCGTCACCTGTGCGGTCGACACTCGCCGACGGAAACTGCCGTCTGCCCGAGCGCTTGTTCCTTCAACCGCCTCAGCACTCTCAACGATGGTCACTCGAAAGAGTTACGGGGCTGCCAGTCATCTTCGGCACTCTACGTGAGGGCACGGACACGGTGCAGACATGCACAACGGACCCTCAATCTTTCAACACAACCTATGCCCCATTCAGCCTGTTTTCTTCCCATTTACTGGTGTCTGCGGCTAGATTCGCAATGAGTCATATTTTCATCTCCTTAGATCGTAGATGTACGGTCGGTGGGCACAGAGCATCCCAGAACGGCAATAAGGGGACACGCAATGGCAGATTTCTCCCGCCTTCCCGGTCCGAACGCGGATCTCTGGGACTGGCAGCTCCTCGCGGCATGCCGTGGGGTCGACAGCTCGCTCTTCTTTCATCCGGAGGGCGAGCGCGGTGCGGCACGGAGCGCTCGCGAGAACTCGGCCAAAGAGGTCTGTATGCGATGCCCGGTACGCGCCCAGTGCGCCGCTCACGCGCTGGCGGTGCGCGAGCCGTACGGGGTGTGGGGCGGGCTGACCGAGGACGAGCGCGAAGAACTCATGGGACGGGCACGGAACCGGCTGGTGACGGCGTCGGCCACCGGGAGCGGTTCCGCTTCGAACACTTGAAGGAACGTTTCTGCGTTGATGAGTCCGCAGCCGGGCGCCTTGGCGTGCCGCTGAGCGGGCGCACGTTGGCATGCCCTCGTACGGGCGCGCACGCGCGCGTCCCCGACCTGTGTGCGGCGCCAACGGCCCTCCGCCGCCGTCAGCGGGCCGCGGCCCTGGCCAGCTGGTCCAGCGTCGCCGCCACCGCCGGCACCTGGGAGAGATCCGGCAGCGTCAGCGCGACGATCTCCCGCCGCACCGCCGGCTCCACGGTCACGGCGCAGGCGCCCTTGGGGCGTACGGACTCGATCGCGAGCTCCGGCAGCACGGCGACCCCGAGACCCGCGCCGACCAGTCCGACCACCGCCGGATAGTCGTCGGTGGCGAAGTCGATGCGGGGCACGAAACCCTCGCGGCGGCAGACCTCCACCAGTTGCCCCCGGCACCGCGGGCAGCCCGCGATCCACGGTTCCCCGGCGAGTTCGCCGATGGCGACCGACCCCGCGCGGGCGAGCCGGTGTCCCTCGGGGACCAGCCCGACGAGCCGGTCGCGCAGCAGCGGCCGTACGACCAGGTCGTCCCACTCCTCGACGCCCGCCGCCCCCTCGTACCGGAACGCGAGCGCGATGTCGCAGTCCCCGTCGCGGAGCTTGTCGACGGACTCGGGCGGCTCGGCCTCCTCCAGGGAGACCCGGGTGCCGGGATGCGCGGCGCGCAGGGCGGCCAGGGCCGTGGGGACGAGCGTCGAACTGCCGCTGGGGAAGGAGACGAGCCGGACCCGGCCCGCGCGCAGGCCCGCGATCGCGGCGACCTCCTCCTCGGCGGCGGTCAGCCCCGCGATGATGCCGGCCGCGTGCCGGACCAGCGCCTCGCCCGCCTGGGTCAGGCGCATCTCACGGCCCGTGCGGATCAGCAGCGGTGTGCCGACGGACGATTCGAGCGCCTTCATCTGCTGGCTGACGGCCGGTTGGGTGCAGCCCAGTTCGCGTCCCGCCGCCGAGAAGGAACCGGTGGCGGCGACGGCGCGCAGAACACGGAGATGACGGGCCTCGATCACCCCTCGAGCATAAGCGAGACTTGGGTACGGTGGCGAATATCGCGTCGACGCTTTGGCCTCCATCGCCTAGCGTGCTGCCATGCAGCTTCTGTCTCTGAACCTGGGCCGCGTTCTGTCTCTGAACCTGGGCCGCGCGCACGCCGTCCCGTACACGGACCAGGCCGTGGGTGTGACCGGCATCGACAAGCGGCCGGTGGCCGGGCCGGTGCGGGTGACGGCCCCCGGGCCCAAGGGGGTCGGCGCGAGCGGTCTGGCCGGGGACACGGTGTGCGACCTGCGCCACCACGGCGGGAACGACCAGGCCGTCTACGCGGTCGCCCGTGAGGACCTCGACGACTGGGAGCGCGAGCTCGGCCGGCCGCTGGTGAACGGCGCCTTCGGCGAGAACCTCACGACGCGGGGGCTGGACGTGTCCGGTGCGCGGATCGGTGAGCGCTGGCGGGTCGGCTCCGTGCTGGTCCTGGAGGTCACCTCCGGACGCATCCCCTGCCGTACGTTCCAGGAACACCTCGGGGAGCGGGGCTGGGTGAAGC
The DNA here is from genome assembly GCF_012273515.2 of Streptomyces sp. RPA4-2. Taxonomy (NCBI): domain Bacteria; kingdom Bacillati; phylum Actinomycetota; class Actinomycetes; order Kitasatosporales; family Streptomycetaceae; genus Streptomyces; species Streptomyces sp. RPA4-2. Next base: position 5,476,536 of record NZ_CP050975.2, on the reverse strand, counting down.
GGTTCACCCGGAAGGCCGCGCCCGGCGCGTATCTGCGGGTCATCGAACCCGGCGAGATCCGCGCGGGCGACCCGATCGAGGTCGTGCACCGGCCGGAGCACGAGGTGACGGTCGCGGTCGAGTTCCGCGCCATGACGACCGAACGAGAGCTGCTGCCAGGGCTGTTGGCCGCGGGCCCGGCACTGCATCCGGAGGCGTGGGCGGCGGCGGAGAAGTACGTGGCGCGGCAGGGCGGGTAGCGGTCGCGGCGGCACGCGCGGGACACGGTCGGTGACGGCCGCGACACCGGCCGCGCGGCACGCGTGGAGCGGGGCCGGGGACCGGGAGGCGGGGGCGCGGTGCGCCTGGTCAGGTCACTAGCCTTGGGCCATGACAACGGCTCTGATTACGGGATCGACCGCGGGCATCGGCGCCGCCTTCGCGCGCCGCCTCGCGGCTGACGGCCACAACCTCGTGCTGGTGGCGCGCGACACCGAGCGCCTGGCCGAGCAGGCGACGGAACTGCACGACCGGCACGGCATCGAGGCGGAGGTGCTGACGGCCGACCTGGCGACGGACGACGGCATCGAGACGGTGGCCAGGCGGCTGAGCGACCGCAGGAACCCGGTCGACCTGCTGATCAACAACGCCGGTTTCGGCAACAAGGGCCGCTATCTCGAGGTGTCGATGGCCGACGAGCTGACGATGCTCAAGGTGCACTGCGAGGCGGTGCTGCGGCTGACGTCGGCGGCGACCGCGGCCATGCGGGAGCGCGGCCGGGGCGGGGTCGTCAATGTGGCGTCGGTGGCCGCGTTCGTCCCGCGGGGTACGTACGGGGCGTCCAAGGCGTGGGTCGTGCAGTTCACGCAGGGCGCGGCGAGGGACCTGGCGGGCAGTGGCGTACGGCTGATGGCGCTGGCCCCGGGCTTCGTGCGCACCGAGTTCCACCAGCGCGCCGGGATGGGCACGGACAACATCCCGAACTGGATGTGGCTCGACGCGGACAAGCTGGTCGCGGCGGCGCTCGCGGACCTGGCCCGCGGCAAGTCGCTGTCCATCCCCGACCCGCGGTACAAGGCGCTGATGGGTGTGGTGAAGGTGGCGCCGCGCGGGCTGCTGGGCGGGATCACGTCGAAGACGGGGCGCAAGTACGGGCCGCAGTAGAACAGCGCAGCCAGGGAACAGCGGGAACAGTACGGCGGTGGAGCGGTACGGCGGTGGAGCAGCGGGACGGTAGGGCCCGTACGTGCCCGCCACAGCGCTGAGGCCCAGCATCCCCGAAGGGAGCTGGGCCTCAGTGCTGTCCACCGGTGTGGACGCCTGCCGGTGCGGGCGTCCGACCGGGTGCGTCAGTGGGAGTGACCGTGGCCGTGGCCGTGGCCCGCGTCGGCCTCTTCCTCGGCCGGCTTCTCGACGACCAGGGTCTCGGTCGTGAGGAGCAGGGAGGCGATGGAAGCGGCGTTCTCCAGAGCGGAGCGGGTGACCTTGACCGGGTCGATGACACCGGACTTGACCAGGTCGCCGTACTCGCCGGTGGCGGCGTTGAAGCCCTGGCCCTTGTCGAGCTCGGCGACCTTGGAGGTGATGACGTAGCCCTCCAGGCCGGCGTTCTCGGCGATCCAGCGCAGCGGCTCTACGGCGGCGCGGCGGACGACCGCGACACCCGTGGCCTCGTCGCCGGTCTTGCCGAGGTTGCCCTCGAGGACCTTGACCGCGTGGACGAGCGCGGAGCCACCACCGGAGACGATGCCCTCCTCGACCGCGGCGCGGGTCGCGGAGATGGCGTCCTCCAGACGGTGCTTCTTCTCCTTGAGCTCCACCTCGGTGGCGGCGCCGACCTTGATCACGCACACGCCGCCGGCCAGCTTCGCGAGGCGCTCCTGGAGCTTCTCGCGGTCCCAGTCGGAGTCCGTGTTCTCGATCTCGGCCTTGATCTGGTTGACGCGGCCCACGACGGCGTCGTGCTCGCCGCCACCGTCCACGACGGTGGTGTCGTCCTTGGTGACCGTCACGCGGCGGGCGGTGCCCAGCACGTCCAGGCCGACCTGGTCGAGCTTGAGGCCGACCTCCTCGGCGATGACCTGACCGCCGGTGAGGGTGGCGAGGTCGCCCAGCATGGCCTTGCGGCGGTCGCCGAAGCCGGGGGCCTTCACGGCGACGGCGTTGAACGTGCCGCGGATCTTGTTGACGACCAGGGTCGACAGCGCCTCGCCGTCGACGTCCTCGGCGATGATCAGCAGCGGCTTGGAGGCGTTGGCCTGGATGACCTTCTCCAGCAGCGGCAGCAGGTCCTGGATGGAGGAGATCTTGCCCTGGTGGATGAGGATGTACGGGTCCTCGAGGACGGCCTCCATGCGCTCCTGGTCCGTCACGAAGTACGGCGACAGGTAGCCCTTGTCGAAGGCCATGCCCTCGGTGAAGTCCAGCTCCAGACCGAAGGTGTTGGACTCCTCGACGGTGATGACACCGTCCTTGCCGACCTTGTCCATCGCCTCGGCGATGAGCTCGCCGACCTGGCTGTCCTGGGCGGACAGGGCGGCGACGGCGGCGATGTCGGACTTCTCGTCGATCGGACGGGCGGTCGCGAGGAGCTCCTCGGACACGGCCTTGACCGCGGCGTCGATGCCCTTCTTGAGCAGCGCCGGGGAGGCACCCGCGGCGACGTTCTTCAGACCCTCGCGGACGAGCGCCTGGGCCAGCACGGTGGCGGTGGTCGTACCGTCACCCGCGACGTCGTTGGTCTTGGTCGCCACCTCCTTCACCAGCTGGGCGCCGAGGTTCTCGTACGGGTCGTCGAGCTCGACCTCGCGGGCGATGGTGACGCCGTCGTTGGTGATGGTGGGGGCGCCGAACTTCTTGTCGATGACGACGTTGCGGCCCTTGGGACCGATCGTCACCTTGACGGTGTCGGCAAGCTTGTTGACGCCGCGCTCAAGGGCGCGACGGGCGTCCTCGTCGAACTTCAGGATCTTCGCCATGGGAGCGGTTCAGCCCTCTCGGAAAACGTGGGTGAAAACGAACCGCGCCCCCAGCGCCCGGCTTCATAAGGTCGCGGGGGCCAGGGGCGCAGTTCACTGCAGAACTGTGGTGAATTACTTCTCGATGATCGCGAGCACGTCGCGGGCCGAGAGGACGAGGTACTCCTCGCCGTTGTACTTCACCTCGGTGCCGCCGTACTTGCTGTACAGCACGATGTCGCCGGTGCTGACGTCGAGCGGCAGGCGCTCGCCGTTCTCGAAGCGGCCCGGGCCCACGGCCAGGACGACGCCCTCCTGGGGCTTCTCCTTCGCGGTGTCCGGGATGACCAGGCCAGAGGCCGTGGTCTGCTCGGCGTCCAGCGGCTGGACCACGACACGGTCCTCGAGCGGCTTGATGGCAACCTTGGAGCTGGTGGTCGTCACGATCCGACCTCCCCCTTCGGAGATCTCACGGGGTTAACTGTCTGAGGTGGCGACCAGGTGGATCCGTCGTCGCGGGTGCCGGACCTGCCCGTCGCTATTGGCACTCTCCAGTGGGGAGTGCCAGGCCTGAGACTATGACCGCGATTAGCACTCGGTCAAGCGGAGTGCCAAAGGCCTGCGGCGTGGCGTGGAGTTCTGGGCACCGTTCGCCGGTGCGGGCGTCGCTCCGGGGGCTGCCGCCCCCAGGCCCCCGCTTCGGCCTGGACGGCCTCGTCCTCAAACGCCGGACGGGCTGAGGGTGCCTGCCCTCGCCGGAAGGTGCCGCCCGGTCCGGTGGGTCAGAGGTAGTTCTCCAGGCGGGCCGGGGTGAAGCCCTCCGCCTGGATGCGGCGGAGGAGTCGGGTGGTCGCCGCGATGAGGTTCGGCTCCTCCGAAGCGGACAGGATGTCGCCGGGGCGCAGCCGGTGGGCGTCGGGCACCCTGCCCAGGACGACGGCCGCGACCCCGCAGTCGGCGGCGGCGCGCAGGGTGGTGGCGTCGTAGGTGCCGTAGGGGGGCCGGAAGAGCCGGGGGCGGATGCCGAAGCGGGCCTTGAGCTTGTCCTGCTGGCCGCAGATCTCGGCCCGCTGGCCGGCGTACGGCAGTCCGCGCAGCGAGGCGTGGTCGAGGGTGTGGTTCTGGACGCTCGCGCCGACCTCCCGCAGCCGCGCGAAGTGGCCGTAGCCGGGTCCGACGACATGGTCCGTGAGGAACATGCTGACCGGCAGCCGCAGTTCACGGACCATGTCGACGAACCGCGGATCGCGCTCGACGCCGTCGTCGTAGGTCAGGAAGACCACCCTGTCGTGGGTGGGCACGCGGCCGACGACGGGGACCGGCCCCGTCCGGTCGCGGCGCACGCCGCTGCGGGCGGGCGGCCGCGGTGCCGGGGCGAGCGGGGCGGACAGCCCCCAGCGCCGGTACGTCGCCGACGCCGGACCGTGCGGGTGGGTCCTGCCCACCTCTTGCGCGGCCTTCTTGCCCAGGCGCTCGATCGGGTCCACGGACTGGGCGCAGCCGGCCAGCAGGACCGCGGCGAGCACTGCGGCCGACGCGGCGGCCGCCCGCGCACGCAATCGGGCGGCCGGAGCCGGCGACCCGCCTCTCACAGGCCCGTCATCCGCAGGCCGTGCGCGGGCCTCGGCTCCGCGGCCCCACCGCCGGCACAGCCGGAGGCGAGACCGATGACGGCGAGGGCGGCGAGGGCGGCGAGGGCGGCGATCCCGCTTCGGACACTCGTCCGGTTCGCGTCATTTTTATCGGCTTGTCGTACTGATCGCATGGTGTCGGATCCTCCCAGGTCACGGCCCGTAGGGGCCCCCGACACCGCGACCGGACGCGCACCGTCCACCGACTGGCCCACACTGACCGACAATGGGCCGGTGAACGACGTCTCCTTCGCCTCCCTGCTCACCCCCGAGGGCCACGCGCTGCTCGACGAGGTGCGCGGCACCGACCCGGCCCAGGAGCTGGCCGTCGCCACCCGGCTGCGCCGCACCCATCCGGCCGAGCTGGTGTCCGCGGCGCTCGGACAGGCGCGGCTGCGGCAGCGGGCGGCGGCGAAGTTCGGCGCCGAGGACGCGGACCGGATGTTCTTCACGCCGAACGGGGTCGAGCAGTCGACCCGTACGACGGTCGCCACGCACCGCGCGGAGCGTCTGCGCGCGCTCGGTGTGCGCTCGGTCGCCGACCTCTGCTCCGGTATCGGCGGCGACGCGATCGCGCTGGCCCGCGCCGGGATCCGCGTCCTCGCCGTCGACCGGGACCCCTTGGCGGCCGCGGCCGCCCGCGCGAACGCCGAGGCGCTCGGGCTCTCCGGCCTGATCGAGGTGCGCGAGGCGGACGTCACGGAGGTGGACACGGCCTCGTACGACGCCGTCTTCGTGGACCCGGCACGGCGGGGCGGCAGGGCGGGCGGACGGATCTTCGACCCCGAGGCGTACTCACCGCCGCTCTCCTGGGCGGTCGGGGCGGCCCTGAAGGCCCCGCTCGCCGCCCTGAAGATCGCCCCGGGCATCCCGCACGAGACGGTCCCCGCCGAGGCGGAGGCCGAGTGGATCTCGGACGGCGGGGACGTGAAGGAGGCCGTGCTGTGGTTCGGCACGGAGCCGGGTCTGGTGCGGGCCACCCTGCTGCCGGGCCCCCGTGCCCTGCGCGGCCGGGGTCTGCCCGACCCCTCGGTGCGGCCGGTCGGGCGCTATCTCTACGAGCCGGACGGCGCCGTGATCCGCGCCCATCTGGTCGCCGAGGTGGCCGAGGACCTCGACGGCGGGCTCCTCGACGAGACCATCGCGTACATCACGGCGGACTCGCTGCGCCCGACCCCGTACGCCACCGCGTACGAGATCACCGACCGCCTTCCCTTCAACGTGAAGAAGCTGAGGGCGCTGCTGCGGGAGCGGGAGGTCGGCGTGCTGACCGTGAAGAAGCGGGGCTCGGCGGTCGAACCGGAGGAGCTGCGCAGGAAGGTCAAGCCGCAGGGCCCGCACACCGCGACCGTCTTCCTGACCAGGGTCGCGGGGGCACCCACGATGCTGGTCGGTCACCCGGCCCGGCAGCACTCCGCCTGACGCCACCGCACGCCGCTAACGGCACTCCTTCGCGCGCGCCTCCAGCAGTTTCCGCTCGCGTTCGTTGCGGGCCAGGCCCGCGGCCCGCTCGAACTCCGCCCGCGCCTCCCGCGTGCGTCCCAGCCGGGCGAGCAGGTCCCCGCGGACGCTGGGCAGCAGGTGGTAGTCGCGCAGGGCGGGTTCGGCCGCGAGCGTGTCGACGATGGCCAGGGCGGGGCCGGGGCCGTCCGCCATCGAGACGGCGACGGCACGGTTGAGTTCGACGACGGGCGACGGGGAGCGGGCCGCGAGGAGCCCGTACAGGGTGGCGATCTGCCGCCAGTCCGTGTCCTCGTACGTGTATGCCTGGGCGTGGCTGGCGGCGATGGCGGCCTGGAGGGCGTACGGACCCGGGGCGCGCGTGGTGACGGCGTTCGCGCGGGCCAGGGCGGCGAAACCGCGGTGGATCAGCAGGCGGTTCCAGCGGCGGCGGTTCTGGTCCCTGAGGAGGACCGGCTCGCCCGAGGGCCCGGTGCGGGCGGCGGCGCGGGACTCCTGGAGCTCCAGCAGCGCGGCGAGCCCGTGCACCTCGGGCTCCTTGGGCATCAGTTCGGCGAGGACGCGGGCCAGCCGGAGTGCCTCCTCGCACAGCGCGGGGCGCAGCAGGTCGTCGCCGGCCGTGGCCGCGTACCCCTCGTTGAAGACGAGGTAGATGACCTCGAGGACCGAGCCGAGCCGGCTCTCCCGGTCCGGGCCGTAGGGGACTTCGAAGGGGACCCCCTTCGTCGCCAGCGTCCGTTTGGCGCGCACGATGCGCTGGGCGATCGTCGCCTCCGGCGCGAGGAAGGCGCGGGCGATCTCGGGCGTGGTCAGCCCGCCGAGCAGGCGCAGCGTGAGGGCGATGCGGGCCTGAGCGGACAGCACCGGGTGGCAGGCGGTGAACACGAGCCGGAGCAGGTCGTCGTCGATGTCGTCCGGGTCGGAGGGTTCCTCGAAGGGGACGGTCGCCTCCAGGTCGCGCCCGATCTCCTCCAGCTTGCGCGCGTAGCGCTCCCGGCGGCGTACCAGGTCGATGGCCCGGTGCTTGGCCGTGGCCATGAGCCAGGCGCCGGGGTTGTCCGGTACTCCGTCCCGTGGCCACTGCTCCAGCGCCGCGACGAGGGCGTCCTGGGCCAGTTCCTCGGCGATGCCGACGTCCCGGACGACACGGGTGACGCCGGCGATGATCCGGGGCGACTCGATCCGGAAGATCGTCTCCACGGTCTCGTCGGCACCGGACGGGGTGACGGTGGGCTGCTGTTCCACAGCCCACCATCAGACACCAGCGGACCGGCTGGGCCAAGCCGCCGCTCAGCCCTCGGCGATCTCCCGCACCTCGCAGGTCACGGTCCAGTGCTCCTCGTGCGTCTTCAGGAACCGCTTGGTCCACTCCAGTGCCTCGGCCATGTCCTTGCACTGCATGAGCGCGTAACCGCCGACGACCTCCTTGGACTCGGTGAAGGGGCCGTCGGTGACGGACAGCTGGCCGCCCTCCCAGTGCACCCGCTTGCCCTGGACGGTCGGCGTCAGTCCGGCGGTGTCGAGCATGACCCCCGCCTTGGTGATCTCCTCGATCAGCTCGCCCATCCGCTGCATCAGCTCGGGGCTCGGGCCCTCGGCGGGGGCGGTGGTCTCGTCGATACGGACCAGGGACAGATAGCGGGGCATGGTGGCTCCTTCGGTGCGGAGGGCGGGGCTTCTCCCCGCCTCTCATCCCTGCGTCGATCGGAGGGCGCCGGTTTCGACACCGTCCCCGGAAAACCTCGAAGATTCTTTTCGGGCGTTGCCGGACGGTTTGCCTTCCCGAAGGCTCCCCGGGCGGCTGACGGGACAGTTCCCGCAGCGCCTGGGGCGGCCGGTGGACAGCTGAAGGACGGCTGTCCTGGGAGCACTACCGTCCGTACCCGCCGTGTGCGAGTTTTCCCGTATGCCCTTCGACCACAACGACCACTACCACCGGCTCCTGCTGCGGAAACTGCCCGGTCACGGGCGCACCGCGCTGGACGTCGGCTGCGGCACCGGCCGCTTCGCGCGGCGGCTCGCCGCGCACGGCTACGAGGTGGACGCCGTCGACCCGTCCGCGGAGGTGATCGCCGTGGCCGAACGGATCGGCGGCGGGCCCCGGTTCCGGCGGACGGACGCCGCCTCCGCCGCGCTGCCGAAGGCGCACTACGACGTCATCACCTGCCTCGCGAGCCTGCACCACATGCCCTTCCGCACGGTGACCAGGTTCCGCGACGCGCTGGCGCCCGGCGGGGTGCTTCTGGTGCTGGGCTGCTACGCGGGGCACAGCTGGTGGGACCTCGCGGCCGTGCCCGCCAACGCGGTGGTCAGGGCCGGGGTGTCGGCGGGCGAACGGCTGCGCGGGAGCGGGCCCGCGGTGGTCCCGGCGCCGGTGCGCGTGCCGCGGATGTCGCTCGCCGCCGTCCGCGACGAGGCGGACCGCCTGCTGCCGGGCGCCCGCGTCCGCCAACTCCTCTACTGGCGCTATCTGCTGACGTACACGGTCACTTGAGCGACGCCCACAGCTCGCCCGCCGCCGGCTCGCGCGCCACCACCCGGTTGGCGTCCGAGGGAGCCGTCACCACCGGCATCATGACCGTCCTGACGTGGTCGGCGGAGAGGGACCTGAGGCTCTGGCCGAGCTTCGTCAGTTCGCCGAGGGAGTCGAGGCCGGTGTCCGTGGTGAGGCTGCCGGTGACCGCGTCGGCGACCTGGTAGAGCTGGGCGGGGCTGGTCAGCAGGGACGTCGAGGAGATCTGTTCCAGCAGTGCCTTGACCAGCTTCTGCTGGAGCCCGATGCGGCCGAGGTCGCTGCCGTCGCCTATGCCGTGCCGGGTACGGGCCAGCGCCAGGGCCTGGGTGCCGTCCAGGAGATGGGTGCCCGCCTTCAGGCGCAGATGACTCTGGTCGTCGTCGATGTCCTCGTCCGTCGTGACCGTGACCCCGCCGAGCGCGTTCACCAGCTTCGCGAAGCCCGAGAAGTCGATCTCCAGGTAGTGGTCCATGCGGACGCCCGTCAGGGACTCGACGGTCTTCACGGCGCAGACCGGTCCGCCGAGCGCGTACGCGCTGTTGAACATCGTGCCGTACGCCACCGAGGTGGTCCCGCCGGACGGGGTCGGGCAGGACGGGCGGGTCACCAGGGTGTCCCGGGGGATGCTCACCACGGTCGCCGTGGTGCGGCCCTCGTCGATGTGGACGACCATCGCCGTGTCCGAACGTGCGCCCGTGCTGTCGCCGCCGCCGAGTTCGGCGTTCGCCTTCCCGCTGCGCGAGTCGGAGCCGAGGACCAGGATGTTCAGGGACCCGCTCGGCAGCGGGGAGACGGACGCGGACGAGGAGGGTGTCGGTACCGCTTTCGCCGGGCGGTTGTCGCCGAGCGCCCCGTCGATGTCGACGCTCCTGATGTTGTGGTTCAGGTGCCAGTAGGCCCAGCCCGCCGTGCCGATGCCCAGCACCAGGACTCCGGCCAGGGTGAGGCCGACGGCCTTCAGCACCCGCCGCCGGACCACCGGCTCCGTCCCGTCCCCGCTCTCGTCGTGTTCCGTCACGACGAGGAACATAAGTGCGAATTATGTCGAGCAATGACGCGGAGGGAGCTTTTCTTCGGAAAATCTCACTTTTCTCAGACCGCCATCACCCCACGGACACCGCAGGCACGGCAGGCACGGCAGGCACCGAACGCCGCCGCCCCTGTCCGAAAGTTTCGACGGCACGATCGACAGGCTTCGACAGGCACGGAGGGTGCACTCTCACCGCTCACGCCGGAGGCGCCCCCGTGCTGCTGCGGACGACCAGGCTGGTCGCCAGCTCCATCCGCGTTCCGGCCGCGGGCCTTTCCTGACGGCCCAGTTCGAGCACCAGCTTCGCCGCCGCCTCGGCCATCTCCATGAGCGGCTGCCGTACGGTCGTCAGCGGCGGCCCCACCCAGCGCGCCACCGGCAGATCGTCGAAGCCGACGACGCTCAGGTCCTCGGGGACGCGCAGCCCCAGCTCGCGGGCCGCCTCGTAGAGGCCGAGCGCCTGGAGGTCGTTGCCGGCGAAGACGGCCGTGGGCCGGTCGGTCATGCGCAGGAGGTCGAGTCCGGCCCGGTAGCCGCTCTCGTGGTGGAAGGTGCCGGGGCGGATCAGCCCGGAGTCGACGGGCAGCCCCGCCGTCTCCAGCGCCGCCCGGTAGCCGTCGACCCGGGCGCGGCTGCACATCATCTGCGAGGGTCCGGTGATCGCGCCGATCCGGGTGTGACCGAGCTCGATCAGATGACGCGTCGCGGCGAGCCCGCCCTGCCAGTTGGTGGCCCCGATGGACGGGACGTCGTCACCCGGGTCACCGGCCGGATCCATCACCACGAACGGGACGGACCTGCTGGTCAGCAGCGCGCGCCCGGACTCGTCGAGCCCGGACAGCACGAGGATCACTCCGTGCGGGCGGCGCGCCGCGACCTGGTCGGCCCAGGTCCGGCCCGGAGTCAGCCGCCCGGCGCTCTCGGACAGCACCACGCTCAGCCCCTCCTCCCGGGCGACGTTCTCCACGCCCCGGATGACCTCCATCGCCCAGGCGCTCTCCAGCTCGTGGAAGACCAGGTCGATGAGGGGCGACCGGCCCCCCTCTCCTCCGCGCCGCCGGTATCCGTGGCCGCGCAGCAGTTCCTCGACCCGGGTGCGGGTCGCGGGGGCGACATCGGCGCGGCCGTTGAGCACCTTCGAAACAGTCGGAGCCGAGACCCCGGCCTCACGGGCGATCTCGGCGAGCGTCGCGGTCCGCGCTTCCACGGAATTCCCAGGCTTCATGTCCGCGATCGTATCCCTGCGCGACCCCTTGACGAACCCTCAGGATCGCCCTACGTTCCGGAACATTCGAATTTAGAATCGAAACATTCGCGTGGACTCGTCGTGGAGTCCTCGCGCATACCGAGAGGTGCCGTCCCATGGAGTCCTACAGCAGGCGTTGGTTCCTCGGCGCGGGCGCGACCGCCCTGGCCTCCGTCGGCGGGCTCACCGCCTGCGGCTCCGGCGGCGGTTCGGGCGACGGCGGCACGCTGACCGCGTTCGTCTACGGGGACGACGCGGCGAAGATCCAGGTCAAGTCCGTCGACCGGTTCAACGCGTCGGCCGCCGCGAAGAAGGCCAAGGGCACGGTCAAGCTCCAGAAGGTGCCCGCCACGGACTACCCGGCGAAGCTGCGCACCGCGATGGGCTCGCCCAACGCCCCCGACGTGTTCTTCAACTGGGGCGGCGGCTCGATCAAGGCGTACAAGGACGCCGGCCAGCTGGTCGACCTGACCGACGTCATCGCGTCCGACCCGGTGCTCAAGAGCGGCTTCCTGCCGTCGGTGCTCAGCGCGGGCGGCCTGGACGGCAAGAACTACGGCGTGCCCATGCGGGGCATGCAGCCCGTGATCCTCTTCTACAACAAGACCGTCTTCGAGGAGCACAAGCTCCAGCCGCCCACCACCTGGGACCAGCTGCTCGACATCAACGCCAAGCTGAAGAAGGCGAAGATCACCCCGTTCGCGCTGGGTGGCTCGGACATCTGGCCCGAGCTGATGTGGCTGGAATACCTGGTCGACCGGATCGGCGGCCCCGACGTCTTCGACAAGATCAAGAACGGTGACGCGTCCGGCTGGGGCGACCCGGCCGTCCTCAAGGCCGCCCAGACCGTCAAGGAGCTGATCGACGACGGAGCCTTCGGCAAGGGCTACAGCTCGGTGGGCTACGGCAACGGCGGCGCCCCCGCGGTCTTCGCCAAGGGCAAGGCGGCGATGCACCTGATGGGGTCGTGGGAGTACTCCACGCAGCTCGGCAAGTTCCCGGACTTCGCCAAGAAGAACCTGGGATGGTGCGCGTTCCCGAAGATCGAGGGCGGCGCCGGCGACATCCGCAACGTGGTCGGCAACCCCACCAACTACTGGTCGGTGAACGCCCGTACCTCCAACAAGGACGCGGCGATCGCCTTCCTGCGGGACAGCGCCTCCGAGGCCTACACCAAGGAACTCATCGCCAACGGCGACGTGCCGGCCACCTCGAACGCGGCGAGTCTGCTGGACGCCTCCCCCAACCCGGAGTTCGCCAAGTTCCAGTACCAAATGGTGCAGGACGCACCGGCGTTCACGCTGAGCTGGGACCAGGCGGTCGCCCCGAACGTGTCGACCCCGATGCTCACCGAGGTCAACAAGCTGTTCGTGGGCAAGTCCTCGCCGGCGCAGTTCGTGTCCGCGCTCAAGGGGCTGAAGTGAGCACAGCGCACGTCAAGGGCGGCCCGCGCACCGTGGGCCGCCCCCGCTCCGCCGCACGCAACAGGGCCGGCCGCCCGAACGCCGCGCTGGCCCTGCCCGCCATCCTGTTCTTCGCGTTCTTCGCCGTCGCCCCGATGGTCCTGGCCTTCTACCTCTCGTTCACCCAGTGGAACGGCCTGGGCGACCCCCGTCCGGTCGGCCTGGCGAACTGGCGCAAGCTGCTGAACGACGACCGGCTCACCCAGTCGTTGACGGTCACCGTGGTGCTGACCGTGGTGAGCTGGGCGTTCCAGACGGTGCTCTCGCTGCTGCTGGGCGTGTGGGCGGCGGGCAGGCAGCGCAACCGCGCGGTCCTCTCGGCGATCTTCTTCACGCCGTTCCTGCTGTCGTCGACGGCGATCTCGCTGCTGTTCTACGCGCTGCTCGACCCGAACTTCGGCATCATCCACGCGGACACCCTCGGCACGACCAGCGGAGCGTTCCTCGCGATCGTCTTCGTCGGCGGCTGGCAGTTCATCCCCTTCCACACGCTCATCTACCAGGGTGGCGCACGGCAGATCCCCGAGGTGCTCTACCAGGCGGCGGCCATCGACGGCGCCGGACGCCTGCGGCAGTTCTTCTCGATCACCCTGCCGCAGCTGCGCAACACCGCCACCACGTCCGGTGTGCTGATGATCGTCGGTTCGCTCACCTACTTCGAGACGGTCCTCATCCTCACCCAGGGCGGCCCCGGCACCGACACGGCGATCCTGCCGTACCTGATGTACCAGGCGGGCTTCAAGAGCTACGACTTCGGCTACGCGAGCGCGGTCGCCTCGTTCCTGGTGATCGCCGCGACCGCGTTGTCCCTGCTGATGGTGCGGCTGTCCGGCTTCGGCGCGATGCGCAGCACCCGGGAAGGAATGTGACGACGTGTCACACGACACCTTGCGGCGCCCTGTGAAGACCGCCCCCGCTCCGGGCCCCGACCGGACCGCGCCCCGCCGCAGGCACTGGTCCCGGCGTGCCAACCCGCTCGCCGGAGCCGGCTCGGTGATCTGGCTGGCCGTCGTGATCGTCCCGGTCTACGCGATGATCTCGGCCTCGCTCACCCACCAGAGCGAGGCGCTGGGCCACAACGCCCTCAAGCCGCCGTCCCACCCGACGCTGGACAACTACGACACCGTCCTGCACAACGGCTTCGGCCACCTGCTGTGGAACACCGCGCTCGTGGCGGCCGCGGTCGTCGTGATCGTCCTGGCGCTGTGCGTCCCGCTCTCCTACGTCGCCGTACGGACCCGGAGCGTGTGGTCGGGGGCCGCCTTCCGGCTGTTCCTGCTGGGCGTCGCGATCCCGGCGCAGGCCGTCGTGGTCCCCCTCTACCTGATGATCGCCAAGCTGAACCTCTACGACAGCCTGCTCGCGATCATCCTGCCGACGGCCGCCTTCGCGATGCCGGTGTCGGTGCTGATCCTCACCGGCACACTGCGGGACATCTCGGAGGACCTGTACGAGGCGATGGGACTGGACGGCGCCTCCACCACCCGGATGCTGTTCCAGCTGGTCATCCCGCTGGCCAAGGGCGGCATCAGCACCGTGGTCGTCTACGCGGCGCTCCAGGCCTGGAACGGGCTCCTCTTCCCGCTGATCTTCACGCAGTCCGACGGCCCCCGGGTCCTGACCCTCGGCCTGTTCAACTACGTGAGCGAGTTCGGCGTGAACATCCCCGCGCTGCTGGCCTCCGTGGTCCTCTCCGGTGTCCCGATCTTCGTCGTGTACCTGGTGGCCCGCCGCGCGCTGGTCGGCGGCCTGATGGGTGTGGGCGGCAAGTGAACGTGTACGACCGGGGGCAGTCGAACCCCTCTTCCCTGACAGGAGTTTCATGACCACCGCTCCCTGGCGCGACCCTTCACGCACTCCGGCGGCCCGCGTCGACGACCTGCTCTCCCGGATGACCGTGGAGGAGAAGGCCGCCCAGCTGTACGGCGTGTGGGTGGGCGCGGCGACGGACGGCGACGGAGTCGCCCCGCTCCAGCACGAGATGACCGCCGACCAGGACTGGGACGAGCTGATCACCTTCGGGCTCGGCCAGCTGACCCGCTCCTTCGGCACCGCCCCGGTGGACCCGGCGCTCGGCGCGCGCGCTCTGGCCCGCGCCCAGCGGGCGATCGCCGACGCCGGCCGCTTCGGCATCCCCGCGGTCGCCCACGAGGAGTGCCTGGCGGGATTCACCGCCTGGCGCGCGACGGCCTATCCCGTCCCGCTCGCCTGGGGCGCCACCTTCGACCCGGAGCTGGTCGAGGAGCTGGGCGGACGCATCGGCGACGACCTGCGCTCGGTCGGCGTGCACCAGGGCCTGGCGCCCGTCCTCGACGTGGTCCGCGACCTGCGCTGGGGCCGGGTGGAGGAGACGATCGGCGAGGACCCCTACCTCGTCGGCACGATCGGCACGGCCTATGTGCGGGGCCTGGAATCGGCCGGGATCGTCGCCACGCTGAAGCACTTCGCCGGGTACGCGTCGTCGGCGGGGGCACGGAACCTGGCGCCGGTGCGAGCGGGCGCGCGCGAGTTCGCGGACGTCACGCTCCCGCCGTTCGAGATGGCGCTGCGCGAGGGCGGCGCCCGTTCGGTGATGGCGGCGTACAACGAGACGGACGGCGTCCCGGCGTCGGCGGACGCCCGGCTGCTGACCGAACTCCTGCGGGAGCGGTGGGGCTTCACCGGAACCGTGGTCGCCGACTACTTCGGCGTCGGTTTCCTCCAGACCCTGCACCGGGTGGCGGGAAGCCCGGCCGAGGCGGCCCACGCGGCGCTGGAGGCCGGCATCGACGTCGAACTGCCGACGGTGAACTGCTACGGAAAACCGTTGGTGGACGCCGTACGCGGAGGAAGCACCCCCGAGTCGCTGATCGACCGGGCGGCCCGCCGCGTACTGCTGCAGAAGTGCGAACTGGGCCTCCTGGACGAGGACTGGGAGCCCGAGCGCCAAGGCCCCGTCGACCTGGACTCGACGGCCAACCGGGCCCTGGCCGGCCGGCTGGCGGAGGCGTCGGTGGTCCTGCTGGACAACCCGGCCGGGCTGCTGCCGCTGGCTCCCGGAACCCGGGTCGCGGTCGTCGGCCCCCGCGCCGCGGACCCGCTCGCGATGCTCGGCTGCTACTCCTTCCCGTCCCACGTCCTCACGCACCACCCCGACGTGCTGATGGGCATCGACATCCCCACCGTCCTCGACTCGCTGCGCGCCGAACTCCCGGACACCAAGGTGACGTTCGCGGAGGGCTGCGGCGTCACGGACCCCGATCCGTCCGGTTTCGCCGAGGCGGTGGCGCGGGCGTCGGAAGCCGATGTGTGCGTGGTCGTGCTCGGCGACCGGGCCGGGCTGTTCGGCCGGGGCACGTCCGGCGAGGGCTGCGACGCCTCCGACCTCCGGCTGCCCGGCGTCCAGGGCGAGCTGCTGGACGCGCTGGTCGACACCGGCGTCCCGGTGGTGCTGGTCCTGCTGACCGGCCGCCCCTACGCGCTGGGCCGCTGGGACGGCCGTCTGGGCGCCGTGGTGCAGGCGTTCTTCCCGGGCGAGGAGGGCGGCCCGGCGGTCGCCGGTGTGCTGTCCGGCCGCGTCAACCCCTCGGGGCGCCTCCCGGTGAGCGTGCCGCGGCTGCCCGGCGGCCAGCCGTGGACCTACCTCCAGCCCCCGCTCGGTCTCGCGAGCGAGGTCAGCAACCTGGACCCCACCCCGCTCCACGCCTTCGGCCACGGCCACTCGTACACGACGTTCGCCTGGGAGGACTTCCGGGGAACGGACGCGGAGATCGCGACGGACGGCTCGTACGGCCTCTCGCTCACCGTCCGCAACACCGGCGACCGCGACGGCACCGAGGTCGTCCAGCTCTACCTGCACGACCCGGTGGCGTCGGTGACGCGTCCGGACGTGCGGCTGATCGGCTACCAGCGCCTGCGCCTGGCACCCGGTGAGGCCCGCCGGGTCACCTTCGGTTTCCACGCGGACCTGTCGGCCTTCACCGACCGCTCGGGCGAGCGGGTGGTCGAGCCGGGCGCGCTGGAGCTGCGGCTGGGGGCGTCGAGCGCGGAGACCCGGCACACCGCGCGGTTGTCGCTGACCGGGCCGCGACGGGTACTGGGCTCGGACCGGCGACTGCGCTGCGAGGTGTCGACGGACGACTGAGGCACCGCGCGGACACGGGCGGAACACTGCCGGAGGTGTCCGGGCGCCGACCGTCACCGGCCCATCGGGGGCGGTCGGAGGACCTCAGCGACCCCGGTCAGTCCTCCGTCACGGACTCGAACCGCCACCGGTGGACGGCGCGGGTCACCAACTCGCCGTCCGGCTCGGGCAGTTCGGGCAGGTCCGCGTCGTAGTCGGCGTCCCACCAGGTGATGACGAGGACCCGGTCCCGCGGCGCCCGCAGGATCTCGCGCCGGACCGGCTCCCCCGCGGTCTCCTGCCGTCGCACCCAGGCGAGCAGGTCCCCACCCCGCCCGTCGACGGCACGGGCCTCCCACATCAGCGCGACGGTCACGAGTAGAGGTTCTCCTTGCTGACCTCGTGCACATGATCGTGCGTGTGCGAGTGCCCCGGCACGTGCGGGTCGGTCACCGGCAGGGACGAGTCCGCGGACAGGTCCCAGTCGGAGGCGGAGCGCCCGCGCGCGACCATCTCCGCGCCCAGCGCCGCGACCATCGCGCCGTTGTCCGTGCACAGCTTCGGCCGGGGCACCCGCAGCCGGATCCCGGCGGCCTCGCAGCGCTCCTGGGCCAGGACGCGCAGCCGGGAGTTCGCGGCCACACCGCCGCCGATCATCAGATGGTCGACGCCCTGGTCCTTGCAGGCCCGTACGGCCTTGCGGGTCAGCACGTCCACCACCGCCTCCTGGAAGGACGCGGCCACGTCGCGCACCGGCACCTCCTCGCCCGCCGCCCGCTTCGCCTCGATCCAGCGGGCCACGGAGGTCTTCAGACCGGAGAAGGAGAAGTCGTACGCCGGGTCGCGCGGGCCGGTGAGCCCGCGCGGGAAGGAGATGGCCTTCGGGTCGCCCTCCTTGGCGTACCGGTCGATGACCGGGCCGCCGGGGAAGCCGAGGTTCAGCACGCGTGCGATCTTGTCGAAGGCCTCGCCGGCCGCGTCGTCGATGGTGGCGCCCATCGGCCGTACGTCGGAGGTGATGTCGGTGGAGAGCAGCAGCGAGGAGTGCCCGCCGGACACCAGCAGCGCCATCGTCGGCTCCGGCAGCGCGCCGTGCTCCAGCTGGTCCACGCAGATGTGCGAGGCGAGGTGGTTGACGCCGTACAGCGGCTTGCCCAGGGCGTACGCGTACGCCTTCGCCGCCGAGACCCCGACGAGCAGCGCGCCGGCGAGTCCGGGCCCGGCGGTCACCGCGATCCCGTCGAGGTCACGGGCGCTCACCCCGGCGTCCTTCAGGGCGCGTTGGATGGTCGGCACCATCGCCTCCAGGTGCGCGCGGGAGGCGACCTCCGGCACGACCCCGCCGAAGCGGGCGTGCTCGTCGACGCTGGAGGCGATGGCGTCCGCGAGCAGGGTGGTGCCGCGGACGATGCCGACGCCGGTCTCGTCGCAGGAGGTCTCGATGCCGAGGACGAGCGGTTCGTCAGCCATTGATCTCGGTTCCTTGTACGCCGTTTACTGAGGTGGAAGGGTCGTTGAGGCGCATCACCAGGGCGTCGACGTTCCCCGGCTGGTAGTAGCCGCGCCGGAAGCCGATGGGTTCGAAGCCGAAGCGCTCGTACAGCTTCTGCGCGCGTACGTTGTCGACGCGGCACTCGAGCATCACCTCGGCGCACTCGAACGCGGTCGCGGCCCGCAGCAGTTCGGCCAGCAGCCGGGCGCCGAGGCCGGTGCTCCACTGGTCTCGGCGGACGGCGATCGTCTGCACGTCGCCGAGGTCACCGGCGGCGGCGAGCCCCGCGTACCCGACGAGCCGGTCGCCGTCGAGGGCGACCACGTACCGGCGCGTGGCCTCCGGCCCGCGGGCGTGGGCCAGTTCGGACCAGAACATCCCCCGCGACCAGGCGTCCTCGGGGAAGAGGTCCTTCTCCAGCGCCAGGACGGGATCGATGTCCCACCAGCGCATCTCGCGCAGCACGACGGTCACTTGGGGGTGACCACCTTGTAGTTCTTGGGCACCTGGGCGTCCGGGCGGCGCAGATAGAGCGGCCGGGGCGGCTCCAGTTCCTCGCCCGCGGCCAGCCGCTCCGCCGCCAGCGACGCCAGCGCGGCCGCCGAGACGTGCTCGGGCGCGCGGGCGTCCGGGAAGGTGTCGGGGTAGAGCAGGGCGCCCGCGCCGACGGCGGGCAGGCCGTCGAGGGCGAGGTCGCCGGGCCGGTCGACGGCGGGCTCGGAGACGCGGGTGCGCGAGTCGGCGTACCGGGCCCAGTACACCTCCTTGCGCCGCGCGTCCGTCGCGACGACGAAGGGGACGTCGAGGTCGGCGGCGTAGGCGAGCGCGTCGAGGGTGCACAGGCCGTGCACCGGGACGCCGAGCGCGAGGCCGAAGGTGTCGGCGGTCATGAGGCCGACGCGCAGCCCCGTGTACGGGCCGGGGCCGACGCCGACGACGACGCCGGTGACGGCGTCGAGCCGCAGGCCGGCCTCGGCGAGCACGCGGTCGACGGCGGGCAGCAGCAGCTCTCCGTGCCGGCGCGCGTCCACCTGGCTCGACGAGGCGATGACGGACGTGCCGTCGTGCAGGGCGACGGTCACGGCGGGGGTGGCGGTATCCAGAGCGAGCAAGAGCACGCAAACAGCGTACGGCGCCCGGGGGGTGTCCGGCGGACGGAAGCACGGCCGCCGTGGTCTGCCGGACCCGTGCTGCTACCGTCACCACACAGGACATACTGGGCACGATCAAGGTACGAGAGGTGGCACAGGGTGGCCAGGAGCAGCTCGGGATTCGTGGCCGGGCTCACCGCCGCGGCTGTCGCCGTGGTCGGCTTCCTCGCCTACCAGGCGTCGGCGAACGCGCCGGACCACCTGGCCGGGCCCCGCGTGGGCACGTCCCCCGCGGTCTCCACCACGAAGGCACCCCGGGACCGGAAGAACCCGGCGGCGCTGCCCGGTGACTCCGGCACCGGCGAGCGGGTCGTCTACTCGATCGACGACGACCGGGTGTGGCTGGTCGGGGAGAACAACAGGACCCAGCGCACCTTCGCGGTCACGCCCGGCACGCTGGACCCGGTCGTGGGCACGTACGAGGTCACCTCACGGGGCAGGATCGTCACCGGATCGGACGGCGCGCAGATCGAGCACGTCGTGCGGTTCAGCGTGGTCGACGGCATCGTGATCGGCTTCAGCGCGGCCACGGACGGCTCGACGGCCGCCCCCGACCCCGGGAAGAAGCTCGGCGGCATCCGCGAGTCCCGCGCCGACGGCGACGCGATGTGGACCTTCGCGACGGTCGGCGTCAAGGTCGTCGTCATCCAGTAGACCGACCCGGCCGTCACCGAGCGATCGACGCCCAACAGAACGCCCGTCAGAGGCGCGGGGAACTGTGCGCCCACCCGGCACCGGCTCGGAGTCGACCCCGCCGTCACCGAGCGATCGACGCCCAGCGGAGCGCCCCGTCAGGGACGCGGGGAACTGCGCGCCCAGCCACACTCCACCCGCACCCGCAGAACCCACCCGTGGCCGACCGACCTCGTCACCACACCCAGCGGAGCGGCTACGCGGCGTCGCGGGACCGCTCGTCCCCCCGACCGGCCTCCGACAACGGCGCCCGCGGCGCCCGGGGCGGCCTCGACACCGCCTCGGCGGCGGCGCACGACGCCAGCAGGTCCCGCATCGACACCCCGGCCACCGCACGCGGCTGCTGCGCCGGCAGGTCGCGCCCGTCACGTTCTGATGCCGACATGGACGCCTCCTGGGGCTTCGGGGGCAAGCGTGGTTAGGTACACCTAACTACGGCCTGATCTCCATGTGACCACGGCCGGGATGCCGAACGCAACATCTTGCCGACGACTTGTCGGAACCCGTACGAAGAACGCGCGGCCCGCGTCGGAGCCCGAAGCCCTGGCTACACCGTGAGCCCGCTCAGGTCGGCGGCCGCCCAGCGCGCGCCGAGCCCGGTCAGTGTGACGTGCCGTACCTCGTCCGTGGTGTCGCCCACCGCCCGGTGGATGACGACGTGCAGGCGGTCGTCGGTCAGCTCCTCGACCTTGCCCTCGCCCCACTCCACGACGATCACCGAGTCGGAGAGCGACACGTCGAGGTCGAGGTCCTCCATCTCGTCGAGCCCGCCGCCCAGGCGGTACGCGTCCACGTGCACGAGCGGCGGGCCGTCGCCGAGGGAGGGGTGCACGCGGGCGATGACGAACGTCGGGGACGTGACGGCGCCCCGTACGCCCAGCCCCTCGCCGAGTCCGCGGGTCAGGGTCGTCTTGCCCGCGCCGAGTTCCCCGTTGAGCATCACCAGGTCACCCGCGCGCAGCAGATCGGCCAGGTGAAGACCCAGCTCCCGCATCTGCTCGGGCGAGTTGACGGTGATCCGGACGCCGGCCCGCGCGGCGGCGGGCTCAGCCGGGTTGTGCGGTGCTGCTGGTGCTTCCATAGCCGCCCACGGTAGCCCCTGCCGGGACGGCGCCCGCGCGCATCAGAAGGTCGGCGAGGCGGTCCATGACCACCTCGGGGCGCTCCAGCATGACCAGGTGTCCGGCGTCCGGTACGAGCACCAGCTCGGCGTCGGGCAGCAGGTCGGCGATCGCCTCGCTGTGCTCGCTGGGCGTCACCATGTCCCCGACGCCGGCCAGCACCAGCACCGGCATGTCGGCGAAGTGCGCCAGTGCCTCGGTCTTGTCGTGGTCGGTGAAGGCCGGGTAGAACTCCGCGACCACGTCGATCGGTGTGCCCTCGATCATCCGCTCGGCGAACCGGGCGATGGCCGGGTCGACGTCCCGGGAGGCGAAGGAGTACCGCTTGATGATCCCCGCGAACAGGTCGGCCGTGGCCCGCCGTCCGCGCTCCACCAGGGCGGCCTGCTGACCGAGCGCCTTCAGCACCCCGGGCAGCACCCGCCGTACCGCGTTGACGCCCGCGACGGGCAGCCCGAAGTTGACCTCACCGAGCCGCCCGGACGACGTACCGACGAGGGCGACGGCGACGACCCGGTCCCTGATCAGCTCGGGGTACTGGTCGGCGAGGGCCATGACGGTCATGCCGCCCATCGAGTGCCCGACCAGCACCACCGACCCCTCGGGCGCGGCGGCGTCGATGACGGCCTTCAGGTCCCGGCCGAGCTGGTCGATGGTGACCGGCGTGCCGTCCGTCGACTGGGCGACCCCGCGCCCGGAACGGCCGTGACTGCGCTGGTCCCAGTGCACCGTGCGCACCACCCCGCGCAGCGCGGCGCGCTGGAAGTGCCAGGAGTCCTGGTTGAGGCAGTAGCCGTGGCTGAAGACGACCGTGACGGGGGCCGGGGCCTTGCGGCCGAAGAGCCGGCGGCGACGCGGGGTGAACGTGACGTCCTGCTCGATGTCGTCCACCTCGTAGTACAACTCGGTGCCGTCGTCCGCGTACGCCTTGCCCGGGGTGCCGCGCAAGGAGCCGTACGGGCCGGTCGAGTCGAGCGCGAGGCGCGCCTTGCTGCGCATGCCGCGGCCGACCGTGAGCCTCTCTATGGCGACTCCGGCCGCGGCCCCCGCGGCGACCACGCCTATGGCGACACCGGCGATACCGGCCTTGCGCCAGTTCCCGGCGGCGGAGGCGACGGCCGCCGCGGCGACGTCCGTCACGGCCTCCGCGCTGCTCTCGCTCACGTACCGCTCCTCTTCGCCGGGATCTCGTCCACTGATGCGTCCGTTGGTATCGGTGGTGCTGTTGCTCTTGCTGTTGCTCTTGCTCTGGTTGTTCCTGTTGCTCTTGCTGTGACTGACACCGCCACCGGTGTCGGCATGTCCTGTTGTCCTGCACGGGACACTCTGTGCGGTTACCCGTCCTGTTCCCTGTTCACGTGTACGCGTGGCACCCGGGTTCCGATCCGGGTGACGATCTCGTACGCGATCGTGCCCGCCGCCCGCGCCCAGTCCTCGGCGGTCGGCTCACCGCGGTCGCCCGGACCGAAGAGGACCGCCTCCGTGCCGGGCGCCGGCTCGTCCCCGCCGAGGTCGACCACGAACTGGTCCATCGCGACCCGGCCCGCGACCGTCCGCCATTTGCCGCCGACCAGCACCGGTCCGGTACCGGAGGCGTGCCGGGGGATGCCGTCCGCGTAGCCGACGGGGATCAGGCCGAGGGTGGTGGGCCCCGGAGTGACGTAGTGGTGCCCGTAACTGACACCGTGTCCACCCGGTACGTGCTTGACCAGCGCCAGCGACGCGCTCAGCGTCATCACCGGGCGCAGCCCGAAGTCGGCCGGGGTGCCGATCTCGGGGCTGGGCGAGATGCCGTAGACCGCGATCCCCGTACGGACGAGGTCGAAGTGGCTCTCGGGCAGGGTCAGCGTCGCCGGCGAGTTGGCGATGTGCCGCACCTCGGGGCGCACGCCCCGCTCCTCGGCGTACGCCACCATCTCGCGGAACAGGGTCAGTTGGGCCCGCACGGACGGGTGGCCGGGCTCGTCGGCGCAGGCGAAGTGCGACCAGAGGCCGGTGATCCGGATCCGACCCCCGGCCTCTGCGCGCAGGGCCTCCGCGACCAGCTCGGGCCAGTCGGCGGGCTGGCAGCCGCTGCGTCCGAGTCCGGTGTCGGCCTTGAGCTGGACGCGGGCCGGGACGCCGGCGGCCGCGGCCGCCGCGACGACCTCCCGCAGTGCCCACATCCCGCTGACCGACACGTCGAGGTCGGCCTCCACGGCCTCCCGCCAGGGACCGCCCGGGGTCCACAGCCAGCACATGACGCGCCCCGGGATGCCCGCCGCCCGCAGGGCGAGGGCTTCCTCGGGGGTGGCGGTGCCGAGCCAGGTGGCGCCGGCCTCGAGCGCCGCGCGGGCGCACGGGACCGCGCCGTGGCCGTACGCGTCGGACTTGACCACGGCCATCACGGCCGCGGACGGCGCGTGGGCGCGCAGGGTCCGCACGTTGGCCCGCAGGGCGGCCAGGTCGATCTCTGCGCGGGCGCGCAGCGGTGCTGTCTCGTTCATCGCGCCCCCAGTGTCTCAGAGGGGTCCGACGGCCCCCCTGTGCCGGTGCCCTTCGGGCGCCCCGGACGGTCTCGGACGATCTCCGGCTCCGACGGCCTCGGACGCCGCCGGACGGTCAGGTACCGGCCCTGCGGCCCCAGACGGACACCCGGTCGCCCTTCTTGAGCACGTTCCACAGCGTGCGGGCGTCGGCGAGGCGCAGATTGACGCAGCCCCACGAGCCGTGCGGGTCGTAGATGCTGCCGTAGACGGCGTGGAAGGCCTGGCCGCCGCTGAAGAACTGGCTGTACGGCATGGGGCTGTTGTACAGCGTCGACCAGTGGTTCTTGTGCTTCCAGTAGATCTTGAACTGGCCGGTCCTGGTCCGGTAACCGGCCCGCCCGCTGCGCATCGGCACCGGTCCCCACAGCACCTTCTTCCCCTTCTGCACCCAGGTGAGCTGACGGGTCAGGTCCACACAGGCGACGCGGGAGGAGCGGACGTGGCACTTCCCGGCCGCGTTCGGATTCTTGCGCGCGGACAGCAGCTGCATACGGGCCCAGGTCACGGGTCCGGCGAAACCGGTGGCCGGCTTGATCCCGTGGCGGGTCTGGAAGGTCCGGATCGCGCGGCAGTCGCCGCCGGACTGCTTCCCGTCCGCCTTCAGCTTCAGCCAGCGCTCGACCTGGCGCTGGTAGGGGCCGGTCCGCCTGCTGCACGACAGGGCCTTGTCGGCGGCATCGCCCGGCGGGACGTACTCGATCAGGGCGTCCGCCTCGGGGGCGGCGTCCCGCGGTTCGACGGCGTCCTCGCGGGCGCTGGGCGTGTACACCTCCGGCGCGAGCATCTGGTCCGGCGTGTCCGCCGGCCCCTGCCACGACTGCCGCGGGCCGGGCGCCACACCGGGCACCAGGCTCCCCACGGCGGACGCCGCGCCGGGCACCAGCGGGCTTTCCGGGCCGGGGGTCAGGGGGCCGTCCGCTTCGGCCAGGGCGGTCTGTGCGGGCAGTACGGTCAGCAGCGCCAGCATCACCGCCGCGCTTCGCCAGGCCATTCGTCTGCTCATCATCATGCACTCAGCGATACGCAACGTGGGGGCGGGAGGGGGTGAGCCGCGCGGACGGGGTCCCCCGTAATGGGCAACGCACCAGCCTCTTTCGCCCCCGGACCCCCGCAGCGCCCGAAGGGCTCGTCCTCAAGCGCCGGACAGGCTGAAAATCTCCAGCCCAGGCCCGCACATCCGGCCCGTCCGGCGTTTGAGCCAAGGCCCTTGAGGCCGGAGCGGGGGTCCGGGGGCGGCAGCCCCCAGGTACGGGACGGCCGGGGTCACCCCGTCACGTCGCGCCACGCGTCCCGTACCGCCTCCGCCACGTCATGCGCCCCCACCGGCGCGCCCTCCGCCGCGAGCCGCCCCGCCAGCCCATGGAGATACGCCCCCGCACTCCCGGCGTCCAGCGCCGACAGCCCCGACGCGAGCAACGACCCGGCAAGCCCGGACAGCACATCCCCGCTCCCCGCCGTGGCCAGCCACGCGGTCCCCGTCGGATTGACCCGCACGACCCCGCCCCCCGGATCGGCGACCAGCGTCGTCGACCCCTTCAGCAGCACCGTCGCCCCGTACCGCGCCGCCAGCTCGCGCACGGACGCCAGCCGGGCGCCCTCCACCGACTCCCGCGACACCCCGAGCAACGCCGCCGCCTCGCTTAAGCATGCGGGGTCAGCAGCGTCGGCGCGGTACGCGCACGCACCGTCGCGCGATCGGCCAGCCGCAGCCCGTCCGCGTCGACGAGCACCGGCACCTCCGCCTCCAGCACCTCGGCCACCGCCGACGCGTCGTCCCCGGCACCGGGCCCGACCACCCACGCCTGCACCCGCCCGGCCCGCGCGGGCCCCAGGTCCGACACCAGCGCCTCGGGGAAACGGGAGATCACGGCGTCCGCCGCGGGCCCCACGTAGCGCACCGCCCCGGCGCCACCGCGCAGCGCGCCGGAGACGGCGAGCACGGCGGCCCCGGGGTACCGGGCGGACCCGGCCGCGATCCCCACCACGCCCCGCCGGTACTTGTCGCTCTCCGCCCCCGGCGCGGGCAGCCGCGCCGCCACGTCCACGTGCTGCAGGGCCTCCAGTTCGGGCGCGTCGGGCAGATCGAGCCCGATGTCGACGAGGCGTACGGAACCGGCGTACTCGCGCGCCGGATCGATCAGCAGCCCCGGCTTGTGGGTGCCGAAGGTCACCGTCAGATCGGCGCGGACCGCCGGGCCGTGGACCTCTCCGGTGTCCGCCTCGACACCGCTCGGCAGGTCCACTGCGACGACCACCGCGCGGGAGTCCGCGGCGTATTCCGCGAGCGGCGCCGCGTCGGGCCGCAGTCCGCCCTTGCCCCCGATCCCCACGATGCCGTCGACGACGAGGTCGGCCCGCCGGATCTGTTCCCGCGCGGTGCCGAAGCCGTCCCCGCGCGCGACCGTGGCCCCGCCGGCCCGTCGCAGCGCTGCCAGCCCCCCGGCATGGGTGCGTTCGGGCGCGAGCAGCAGCGCGGTGACGCCGGCCCCACGGCGGGCGAGACGCGCGCCCGCGTACAGCGCGTCCCCGCCGTTGTCCCCGCTGCCGATCAGCAGCACGACCCGGCTGCCGTACACCCGCCCCAGCACGTCCGCGCAGGCGGCGGCGAGTCCGGCGGCCGCCCGCTGCATCAACGCCCCCTCGGGGAGCCGTGCCATCAGCTCCTGTTCGGCGGTCCTCACGGTCTCCACGCTGTACGCAGTACGCATGGACCGAGTCTCCCGTACGGAGCCCCTCCGTGCCGCCCCGGCCGCCCCGGCTCGTGCCGCGGCCGGCCCCGCTATCCCTCCGCGATCACCACCGCCGAAGCCACGCCCGCGTCGTGGCTGAGCGACACATGCCACGACATGACGCCCAGTTCGGCCGCGCGCGCCGCCACGGTGCCCCGCACCCGCAGCCGCGGCCGGCCGCTGTCCTCGACGTAGACCTCGGCGTCCGTCCAGTGCATTCCGGCCGGAGCGCCCAGCGCCTTGGCGACCGCCTCCTTCGCGGCGAATCGCACGGCGAGGGACGCGATGCCCCGCCGCTCCCCGCTCGGCAGGTGCAACTCCTGTTCCACGAAGAGCCGTTGGGCCAGTCCCGGCGTACGCTCCAGCGACGCGCGGAACCGGTCGATCTCGGCCACGTCGATACCGACCCCGATGATGCTCATGCCGAGCACCCTACGGCCGTCCGGCCCACCGTCCCGATATCTGCCGCCGCCGTCCTGTCACGGCTCCGCTCCGGCTCCGGGCGCGGGCCCGGAGCGGACGAACCGCGGTGGAAGCGGTCCGGCGGCCGCCGGACGCGCTCACTCCACCGTCACCGACTTCGCCAGGTTGCGCGGCTGGTCCACCTCGTTGCCCCGCGCCGTCGCCAGCTCGCAGGCGAACACCTGCAGGGGAACCGTGGCCACCAGCGGCTGGAGCAGCGTCGGGGTCACCGGGATGCGGATCAGGTGGTCGGCGTACGGCACCACCGCCTCGTCGCCCTCCTCCGCGATCACGATCGTGCGCGCGCCCCTGGCCCGGATCTCCTGGATGTTGGACACGATCTTGTCGTGCAGGACGGACCGGCCGCGCGGCGAGGGCACGACCACGACGACCGGCAGATCCTCCTCGATCAGCGCGATCGGCCCGTGCTTCAGCTCCCCCGCCGCGAAGCCCTCGGCGTGCATGTACGCCAGTTCCTTGAGCTTGAGGGCACCCTCCAGCGCGACCGGGTAGCCGACATGCCGGCCGAGGAACAGGACGGTCCGCTTGTCCGCGAGCGTCCGCGCCAGTTCCCGTACCGGCTCCATGGTCTCCAGGACCCGCTCGACCTCGCCGGAGATGTGGGACAGGTCCCGGATCACGGCCTGGATCTCGTCGCCCCACTTGGTGCCGCGCACCTGGCCGAGGTACAGCGCGACCAGGTAGCAGGCCACCAGCTGGGTGAGGAACGCCTTGGTCGAGGCGACCGCGACCTCCGGGCCCGCGTGCGTGTAGAGCACCGCGTCCGACTCGCGCGGGATCGTCGAGCCGTTGGTGTTGCAGATCGCCAGCACCTTGGAGCCCTGGTCGCGCGCGTGCCGCAGTGCCATCAGGGTGTCCATGGTCTCGCCGGACTGGGAGATCGCGATGACCAGCGCCCGCGCGCCCAGGATGGGATCCCGGTAACGGAACTCGCTGGCCAGCTCCACCTCGCACGGGATACGCGTCCAGTGCTCGATGGCGTACTTGGCGATCAGCCCGGCGTGGAAGGCCGTACCGCAGGCCACGATGACGACCTTGTCGACCTCCCGCAGCTCGCGCACGGGAATGCGCACCTCGTCCAGGCGGAGCGAGCCGCCCGCGTCGATGCGGCCGAGGAGCGTGTCGGCGACCGCCTTGGGCTGCTCGGCGATCTCCTTGAGCATGAAGTAGTCGTAGCCGCCCTTCTCGGCGGCCGCCGCGTCCCAGTCCACGTGGTAGGAGCGCACCTCGGCGGGCCGCCCGTCGAAGCCGGTGACCGTCACCCCGTCCCGGCGCAGCTCCACCACCTGGTCCTGGCCGAGCTCGATCGCCGAACGCGTGTGGTCGATGAACGCGGTGACGTCCGAGGCGAGGAAGGCCTCGCCCTCGCCGACCCCCACCACGAGCGGCGAGTTGCGGCGCGCGCCCACGACCACGTCCGGCATGTCGGCGTGCACCGCGACCAGCGTGAACGCGCCCTCCAGGCGCCGGCACACCAGCCGCATCGCCTCCGCCAGGTCGGCGCAGACCGAGAACTCCTCGGCGAGCAGGTGCGCGACCACCTCGGTGTCCGTCTCGGAGGCCAGCTCGTGGCCGCGCTCGGTCAGTTCGGCGCGGAGCTCGGCGAAGTTCTCGATGATCCCGTTGTGGACGACGGCGACCCGGCCCGCGTTGTCGAGGTGCGGATGCGCGTTCGCATCCGTGGGGCCGCCATGGGTGGCCCAGCGGGTGTGCCCGATCCCGGTCGTCCCGGTCGGCAGCGGCCGGTCGACCAGCTCCTTCTCCAGGTTGACCAGTTTCCCGGCCCTCTTCGCCGCGGCCAGTCCGCCGTCCGCCGGTACGGCGACACCCGCCGAGTCGTACCCCCGGTACTCCAGTCGCTTCAGTCCGGCCATCACCACGTCAAGCGCCGACTGCGACCCCACGTATCCCACGATTCCGCACATGCGCGCAGCCTAAGGGCCGACACCCGCCACATCTCGGCATCTCGTGCCCGATATCGGAAATTCCAGCCGCCTTCCCGCACCCTCCCCGGGGCCCCCGGCCGCCCCCGGACGCTCCGGAGCGCCCACCGGAGCCATCCTGACGACCTCGCGTGACGGACCCCACGCCCCACCCCGTCCACACTCCCGTAACAATGGACTGTGATCTCTCCGGTCTCCCCGATGCCCCGGAGCGCCCACCGGCACAAGCCGGAGGCGACTCCCTACGTCGACCTCACCCGTGCCGAGTGGAGCGCGCTGCGCGAGAAGACGCCGCTGCCGCTGAACGCCGAGGAGGTCGAGAAGCTGCGCGGTCTGGGCGATGTCATCGACCTCGACGAGGTGCGGGACATCTATCTGCCGCTGTCCAGACTGCTGAATCTGTACGTCGGTGCCACCGACGGGCTGAGAGGGGCGCTGAACACCTTCCTCGGCGAGAAGGGCTCGCAGTCCGGCACCCCGTTCGTGATAGGCGTGGCGGGGTCGGTCGCCGTCGGGAAGTCCACCGTCGCCCGCCTTCTCCAGGCCCTGCTCTCCCGCTGGCCCGAACACCCACGCGTCGAACTCGTGACCACCGACGGCTTCCTGCTCCCCACCAAGGAGCTGGAGGCACGCGGCCTGATGTCGCGGAAGGGTTTCCCCGAGTCGTACGACCGCCGTGCCCTCACCCGGTTCGTCGCCGACATCAAGGCGGGCAAGGACGAGGTCACCGCCCCCGTCTACTCCCACCTCATCTACGACATCGTCCCCGGCCAGAAGCTCACGGTCCGCCGTCCCGACATCCTCATCGTCGAAGGCCTGAACGTGCTGCAGCCCGCCCTGCCGGGCAAGGACGGCCGCACCCGCGTCGGCCTCGCCGACTACTTCGACTTCAGCGTGTACGTCGACGCCCGCGCCGAGGACATCGAGGCCTGGTACCTCAACCGCTTCCGCAAGCTGCGCGCCACCGCCTTCCAGAACCCCTCCTCGTACTTCCGCAAGTACACCCAGGTCTCCGAGGAGGAGGCGCTCGACTACGCCCGCACGACCTGGCGGACCATCAACAAGCCCAACCTGATGGAGAACGTGGCCCCCACCCGCGGCCGCGCCGCCCTCGTCGTCCGCAAGGGCCCGGACCACAAGGTGCAGCGCCTTAGCCTGCGCAAGCTGTAGTCCCGCGCCGGGCGTTCGGCACTAGCCTGCACGGCATGCTGCATCTGCGTCTGATCACCCCGGCCGGACGGACCGACGAGGTGGTGCGCCTGATCGGGCGTACGGTCGGCACCACCCATCTCGTCGTGCTGCCGGGCGCCGCCCGCGACCCCGTCGGGGACGTCGTGATGTGCGACGTCGCACGCGAGGCGGGCGACGAACTCATCGGCGCGCTGCGGGAGTTCGACCTCGAACGGACCGGCTCGATCGCCGTCGAGAACATCGATCTGTCGCTCTCCAGCCGCGCCGACGAGGCCGAGGAGGAGGCGCCGGGCGAGGGTGCGGACGCGGTGCTGTGGGAGCACCTGGCGGACGCCTCGCACGAGGAGTCGACGCTGAGCGTCACGTATGCGGCGCTGCTCGCGGTCGCGACGATGCTCGCGGCCTGCGGTGTGATGCTGGACAACGCGATCCTGATCGTCGGCGCGATGGCCGTGGGACCGGAGTTCGGGCCGCTCGCCGGGATCTCGACGGCGCTGGTGCGGCGCGCCCCGCACCTGGTGTGGCGGTCGCTGTGGGCGCTGCTCGCGGGGTTCGCCCTCGCCATGGTGCTGACCGCGGGCTTCAGTCTGCTCCTCGACGGCCTGGGCCTGTTCGAGAAGGCGATGGTGGAGGCCCCCCGGCCGAACACGGCCTTCATCTGGAAGCCCGACTGGATGTCCTTCGTCGTGGCCTTCCTCGCGGGGATCGCGGGCACCCTGTCCCTCACGTCCGCGAAGTCGGGCGCGCTGATCGGCGTCGCGATCTCGGTGACCACGGTCCCGGCGGCGGCGAACGCGGCGGTCGCCCTCAGCTACGCGGACTACTCCCAGACCTGGGGCTCCACCTGGCAGTTGCTCGCCAACCTGGGCGGCATCGTGCTCGCGGGCACGCTCACCCTGCTCGCCCAGAAGTGGTTCTGGGCGAGACAGCGTGCGGTGACACCCCTCGGTTAGCCGAGCGAGGACTTCACGGCGTCCGCGAGCCGACCGGCCACCGACCGGGCGTGGTCGATGTCGGCGGCCTCGACCATGACCCGGACGAGCGGCTCGGTGCCGGAGGGACGCAGCAGCACCCGCCCGGTGGTGCCGAGTTCACGCTCGGCCTCGACGACCGCGGCCGCCAGCTCGGCGGAGCTGTTCACCCGCGAGCGGTCGACGTCGGGGACGTTGATGAGGACCTGCGGCAGCCGCTCCATGACGGACGCGAGGTCGTGGAGCGTACGGCCCGTCTGGGCGACCCGGGCCGCCAGCATCAGGCCGGTCAGCGTGCCGTCGCCGGTCGTCGCGTGGTCCAGGATGATCACGTGGCCGGACTGCTCGCCACCGAGCGCGTAGCCGTGCTGCTTCATCTCCTCCAGGACGTAGCGGTCACCGACCGCGGTCTGGATGAGGGCGACGCCCTCCCGCTCCATGGCGAGCTTGAAGCCCAGATTGGACATGACCGTCGCGACAACGGTGTCGGAGCGCAGTGCGGAACGCTCCCGCATCGCCAGCGCGAGTACGGCCAGGATCTGGTCGCCGTCCACCTCGGCGCCCGTGTGGTCCACGGCGAGGCAGCGATCGGCGTCACCGTCGTGCGCGATACCGAGATCGGCGCCGTGCTCGACGACGGCGGCCTTGAGGAGGTCGAGGTGCGTGGAACCGCAGCCGTCGTTGATGTTCAGGCCGTCAGGGGCGGTACCGATCGTGACGATCTCCGCGCCGGCCCGCGTGAAGGCCTCCGGGGACACCCGGGCGGCGGCACCGTGCGCCTCGTCGAGGACGACCTTGAGACCGTCGAGACGGTTCGGGAGGACACCGATCAGGTGGGCGACGTACTGGTCGAAGCCCTCGTCGTACGAGCGCACGCGCCCGACGCCCGAACCCGTCGGCCGGTCCCACGGAGCACCGGTGCGGTGCTCGTCGTACACGGCCTCGATCCTGTCCTCCAGCTCGTCGGCGAGCTTGTGGCCGCCGCGGGCGAAGAACTTGACGCCGTTGTCCGGCATGGCGTTGTGGCTGGCCGACAGCATCACACCGAGGTCGGCACCCAGCGCACCGGTGAGATACGCCACCGCCGGGGTGGGCAGCACACCGACGCGCAGGACGTCCACGCCCGCGCTGGCCAGACCCGCGACCACGGCGGCCTCCAGGAACTCCCCGGACGCGCGCGGATCCCGCCCGACCACTGCCACCGGCCGGTGGCCCTCGAACGTACCCGCCTCGGCCAGCACATGCGCCGCCGCGACGGAGAGACCGAGCGCCAGCTCGGCCGTCAGATCCGCGTTGGCGACACCGCGCACGCCGTCCGTGCCGAAGAGTCGTCCCACTGGTGTCCTCCTGATGATGCTCAGTATTCGGAAGTCATCCGATCATGCAAGCCTTTGAGCGCCTTGTGCCGTTATACGCCCTGGGCTGGTGATAAACGAACGCCCCGACGGCACACAGCGTGCCGCCGGGGCGAACGGTCGTACGAAAACCAGCAGGCGGTGATTAACGCTTGCTGTACTGCGGGGCCTTACGGGCCTTCTTGAGACCGGCCTTCTTGCGCTCGACCGCACGGTCGTCGCGCTTGAGGAAGCCGGCCTTCTTGAGCGCCGCGCGGTTGTTGTCGACGTCGGCCTCGTTCAGCGCGCGGGCGACACCGAGACGGAGCGCACCGGCCTGACCGGAGACGCCGCCACCCGAGATGCGGGCGATGACGTCGTAGCGGTTGTCGAGCTCGAGCACCTTGAAGGGCTCGTTGACTTCCTGCTGGTGCACCTTGTTGGGGAAGTAGTCCTCAAGGGTGCGACCGTTGATCTTCCACTTGCCGGTGCCCGGGACGATCCGGACGCGGGCGATGGCGTTCTTGCGACGGCCCAGGCCGGCGGCCGGCTGCGGGTCGCCGAAGCGGCCGGCGAGCGACTCCGAGGTGTACTCGCCCTCGACGGGGACCTCGGACTCGGTGGTGTAGTTCTCGATGTCGACGAGCTCAGTCTCTTCGACCGGCTGCTCAACGGTGGTCTCGGCCACGATTCTCCTCAGATTCTTTTTCGTCTTAGGGGGTGGCCGGAACTACTGCGCGACCTGGGTGATCTCGAACGGGACCGGCTGCTGCGCAGCGTGCGGGTGGTTCTCGCCCGCGTAGACCTTCAGCTTCGAGAGCACCTGACGGCCCAGGGTGTTCTTCGGAACCATGCCCTTGATGGCCTTCTCGACGGCCTTCTCGGGGTTCTTCGCCAGCAGCTCGTCGTAGCGGACGGAGCGCAGACCACCCGGGTAACCGGAGTGGCGGTACGCCAGCTTCTGGGTCTTCTTGTTGCCGGAGAGGTGCACCTTGTCGGCGTTGATGATGATGACGAAGTCACCAGCGTCGACGTGGGGCGCATAGATCGGCTTGTGCTTGCCCCGCAGGATGTTCGCTGCAGTGGTCGCCAGACGACCCAGGACGACATCCTGGGCGTCGATGACGTACCACTGGCGAGTGATGTCGCCGGGCTTGGGGCTGTACGTACGCACGGTCGTAGCCTTCGCTTCTTCAGTGAGTGGGTCCTGACATGGCCACCACGGACGATCACGACAGCCCTGACCGCACCTCGGTGACGCATACCGAGTGCTGGTCGCTGGTCATCGGCCCCGGTGGACCGGTGTAAGGGCCCCTCACGTGAGAATGAGCAAGCCAATACACATAACGAACTGCAAGAGTACCCGCGCTTCCCCGGACGGGTCAAAACGCGGCTCTTGCGGCAGGCGTCACGGGCGGTCGTCCGGGCGGATGGGACATCCCTCGGCTCCGGGCGCTGTGCGCGCCCCGAGGCCGCTTTCCGGCCGCACAACCCATTCGCAGCCTGCGTACCCAGCGTAAGCCAGTCACATAGGACACGCCGCGTCACCGGCCTGGCGCCCGTGTGAGGAACCCCACGGAATCCGCCTTCGCGCGACGCTCCGCGCCCCGGCGCGCCGCCGGGGGGCGTGACGTACCAACCACCCGGAGATGTGAGTTTTGCCCGTGCGCGGTCGGGTCACGCCAGGGACTCAGGTATCCCCCGGTGCGGAACGGCACCCCCCAACGCCCGTCTAAGATGCGCCCCATGAGCTATGGGCAGGGTGGGCAGGGGGAGCCCCCGTGGGATCCGTGGAAGCCTGGTTCTCAGCAACCCGACTGGGGCAGTGGGAACCGGACTCCGGACTGGGCGGCACTCGCCGAGGCGTCCGAGACGCGCAACAGGCGCCGCAGGCTGCTGGTGATCGGCGGCTCGGCGATCGCCACGCTCGCGGTCGGCGCGGCCGTCGCCGTGGCCGTCGTCTCCGCGAACGGCGACAACACGGCGTCGAACCAGTCCGGCAAGCTGCCCAGCACCACGGCCCTCCCGAGCGACACCACCGCGCCGACGCCCTCGTTCGCGCCGACCTCGGCCCCTCCGCCGCTGGATCCGATGGACTTCATATCCAGCGCAAAGAAGGACACCGCTCCGCTCAGCCCGGACATCCTCTTCCCCGGTTCGCAGCTGACCGTGGGTGACCGCGTCTACCGCAAGGGCCCGACCGCCTCGACCACGAAGTGCGCGACGGGCGTGCAGAGGACGCTCCCCAAGGTCCTCACCGACAACGGCTGCACCCGGCTGCTGCGCGTCACCTACAGCAAGGACGGCGTCGCCGTGACCGTGGGCGTCGCGGTCTTCGACACCAAGGCCCAGGCGGACAAGGCCAAGGCCCAGGCGGACAGCAAGAGCATCATCACCTCGCTGCCCGGCCAGGGTGTCGCCACCTTCTGCCGTACGGCGGTCTGCCGCTCGACCACCAACTCCGTCGGCCGCTACGCCTACTTCACCCTGGCCGGCTTCACCAACGGCAAGGACGCGACGGCCAAGAGCGCCGAGGTCTTCAGCACCGGCGACGACCTGGCCGAGTTCGCCTTCCGCCAGATCCGCCGACGCGGCGAGGCCCAGGCCTCGTCGGCGGCCAACCAGTAGTCACCGGCCGGCCGCCGCGGGTGGACGGGGCCGCTCCCGGCCACCCCCACCGGGCGGCCGGACACCCGCGCGGCGCACCCGAGCCGTCCAGGGCCCGGAGGCCCTAGCAGTTGTCACACCCCGGCGCCCCGGGAAGGGTGCGCTTGTTGCGCGCCTCCTTGTTGCGCGCGGCCAGCAGCTCGTCGGCGGGATAGCCGACCTCCTCCAGCGTCAGCCCGTGCGGCCGTACGACATGGACGGCCGAGTCCCGTACGGCGGCGGCCAGCACCTTGGCGGGCCACTCGGGCCCGCGGTGGCCGTCCCCCACGAACAGCAGCGCCCCGATCAGCGAACGCACCATGTTGTGGCAGAAGGCGTCGGCGCGGACGGTCGCGGTGATGATCCCGTCGTCCCCGCGCACCAGGCTCAGCTCCTGGAGCGTACGGATGGTCGTCGCGCCCTCACGCTTCTTGCAGTAGGCGGCGAAGTCGTGCTCGCCCACGAGCCCGGCCGCCGCCTGGTTCATGGCGTCGACGTCCAACGGCCAGTCGTGCCACAGGACGTGGTCGCGCAGCAGCGGATCCACACCCCCGGCGTTGTCGGTGACGCGATAGGCGTAACGCCGCCAGATCGCCGAGAAACGCGCGTTGAACCCGGCGGGCGCCTCGGCCAGGGCCCACACCCGCACGTCCTTCGACAGCCGCCCGGCCAGCCGCTTCAGCAGCTTCTCCCGGTGTTCGGCCCACAGCTCCGCCGGCAGATCGACGTGTGCCACCTGCCCGCGCGCGTGCACCCCGGCGTCGGTGCGCCCGGCGACGGTCAGCTCGTACGTGGTGTCCTTCGTCCGCGTCACCGTCCGCAGCGCGTCCTCGATCTCGCCCTGGACGGTCCTGCGGCCCCCGGCCTGCTTCGCCCACCCGGAAAACTCGCTCCCGTCGTACGACAGGTCCATCCGCACCCGTACGAACCCGGGCTCCGCTTCGTCACTCACTCCTGGATCCTCTCAAGCCCGGCTCTCCTGCCGGAACGCGAAAGCGGGCCCGCCCCCGAAGGGACGGACCCGCTCACAGCAAGGCAGTGCCTCAGGCGTCCTTCGACTCCTCGGCAGGAGCCTCAGCGGCGTCCTCGACCTTGGTGTCCTCGACCTTGGCCGGAGCCTCGGCGTCCTTGGCGGAACGCTTGGTGGCCGCCTCGGCCTCACCGGTGGCCTGCTGGGCCACGGTCAGGGCCTCCACCAGCTCGATGACAGCCATGGGCGCGTTGTCGCCACGGCGGTTACCGATCTTGGTGATACGGGTGTAGCCACCCGGGCGGTTCTCGTAGCGCGGGCCGATCTCGGTGAAGAGCGTGTGCACGATGCTCTTGTCCGTGATCACCGAGAGCACCTGACGGCGGTTGTGAAGGTCACCCTTCTTCGCCTTGGTGACCAGACGCTCCGCGTACGGGCGCAGGCGACGGGCCTTCGCCTCGGTGGTGGTGATGCGGCCGTGCTCGAAGAGCGACTTCGCGAGGTTCGCGAGGAGCAGCTTCTCGTGCGCGGCGCTGCCGCCCAGACGGGCACCCTTGGCGGGCTTCGGCATGGTGTTTCTCCTAGGTGTCTGCCCCGGCCGTACGAGGTACCGAGGTCAGTATCCGAGCAGACGGTCGCCTGTCGGAGATCCAGGTCCCCGAAGGGGCCTGGAGGGGGCGCGGGGAACTGCGCGACAAACCACAGCGCACCCGCGCCCTACAACCGGACCAGTGGCCCCGAGCTCTTAGTACTGCTCGGTCTCCACGAAGCCCGCGTCCGCGTCGTCGTCGGCGCCGAAGGCGTCGGCGGCGGCGGTCGGGTCGAATCCGGGCGGGCTGTCCTTGAGGGCCAGGCCCATGCCGGCCAGCTTCGCCTTGACCTCGTCGATGGACTTCGCACCGAAGTTGCGGATGTCCAGGAGGTCGGCCTCGGAGCGGGCGACGAGCTCACCCACGGAGTGGATGCCCTCACGCTTGAGGCAGTTGTACGACCGAACGGTGAGCTCGAGCTCCTCGATCGGCAGGGCGAGATCAGCGGCGAGGGCGGCGTCCGTGGGGGACGGGCCCATGTCGATGCCCTCGGCGTCGATGTTGAGCTCACGGGCGAGACCGAACAGCTCGACCAGGGTCTTACCGGCCGACGCCATGGCGTCACGGGGACGCATGGCCTGCTTGGTCTCGACGTCGACGATCAGCTTGTCGAAGTCGGTGCGCTGCTCGACACGGGTCGCCTCGACCTTGTAGGTGACCTTCAGAACGGGCGAGTAGATGGAGTCGACCGGGATACGGCCGATCTCCTGGCCCACCTGCTTGTTCTGCACGGCGGAGACGTAGCCGCGACCGCGCTCGACGGTCAGCTCCATCTCCAGCTTGCCCTTGCCGTTGAGCGTGGCGAGGACGAGGTCGGGGTTGTGCACCTCGACACCGGCCGGGGGCGCGATGTCGGCGGCGGTGACGAGACCCGGACCCTGCTTGCGCAGGTACATCACGACCGGCTCGTCGTGCTCCGAGGAGACGACGAGCTGCTTGATGTTGAGGATCAGGTCGGTGACGTCCTCCTTGACGCCCGGCACGGTGGTGAACTCGTGCAGCACGCCGTCGATGCGGATGGACGTGACCGCCGCACCCGGGATCGAGGACAGGAGGGTCCGACGCAGGGAGTTGCCGAGGGTGTAACCGAAGCCCGGCTCCAGCGGCTCGATCACGAACCGGGAGCGGAATTCGTCGACGACCTCTTCGGTCAACGAGGGACGCTGAGCGATCAGCATGTGTGGATCAGATCCTTCTTTCGTGGACGCCCGCTATTTGACGCCCGACAAAACCGTACGTTTTCACCGTACGGGTACTGCAAGGGTACGGGCGATACGGCCCTTTTACGGAGCCGTACCGCCCGGAAACCTCAAACCGACAAGCGGCCGTGCGTCAGACGCGGCGGCGCTTGGGCGGACGGCAACCGTTGTGCGGGGTCGGCGTCACGTCCTGGATGGAGCCGACCTCGAGACCGGTCGCCTGCAGCGAACGGATCGCCGTCTCACGACCCGAGCCCGGGCCCTTGACGAAGACGTCGACCTTGCGCATGCCGTGCTCCTGCGCGCGGCGGGCGGCCGACTCGGCGGCCATCTGCGCGGCGAAGGGGGTGGACTTGCGCGAGCCCTTGAAGCCGACGTGGCCGGCGGAGGCCCAGGAGATCACGTTGCCCGCGGGGTCCGTGATCGAGACGATCGTGTTGTTGAACGTGCTCTTGATGTGAGCGTGCCCGTGAGCGACGTTCTTCTTTTCCTTGCGGCGCACCTTCTTGGCAGCGCCCTGACGACCCTTGGGGGGCATCTATTACTCCTACGGGAGGTGGTCGGTCCTACAGCGAAGACCGCTGATAAGCGTCCGCTGAGGACTACTTCTTGCCCGGCTTCTTCTTACCGGCGATGGCGCGACGCGGGCCCTTGCGGGTACGAGCGTTCGTGCTGGTGCGCTGACCGTGGACGGGCAGGCCACGACGGTGGCGCAGACCCTGGTAGCAGCCGATCTCGACCTTGCGGCGGATGTCGGCCTGAATCTCGCGACGGAGGTCACCCTCGGTCTTCAGGTTGGCGTCCACGTACTCGCGGATCTTGACCAGCTCCTCCTCGGAGAGGTCACGAACGCGGGTGTTCGGGTTCACGCCGGTCTCGGCCAGCGTCTGCTGGGAAAGGGTCCGGCCGATGCCGAACACGTAGGTCAGGGCGACCTCCACACGCTTTTCGCGCGGGATGTCAACACCGGAAACGCGTGCCATTCAATGGCTCCAGTTGTCGTTCGGAGGTCTTCCGCAGAACCGGATCCCGCCCGCCGTCCTCTTCGCTGCTGAAGATTCGGTACGAACCGGGTCCCCGGCCTCCGACCGGGGGTGTCAGGCCTGATGGGAATCAGCCCTGGATTCTGCGTATGAACATGTACTGCTTGCGTCGCGCGAAGTATCTGCGGGTGCAGAAGGTGCGGTCGTGCGTCAGCCCTGGCGCTGCTTGTGGCGCGGGTTGTCGCAGATGACCATGACCCGACCGTGACGGCGGATCACCCTGCACTTGTCGCAGATCTTCTTGACGCTCGGCTTGACCTTCATTAGGTGAGGTTCTCCGGGTCAGTGCCACCACCCGCGTCCCGGAACCGGGAACACGGAGTAAGGGCAAGATCTACTTGTACCGGTAGACGATCCGGCCACGCGTCAGGTCGTACGGAGACAGCTCCACCACGACCCGGTCGTCAGGGAGGATGCGGATGTAGTGCATACGCATCTTGCCGCTGATGTGTGCCAGAACCTGGTGGCCGTTCTGGAGCTCAACCTTGAACATGGCGTTCGGAAGAGACTCGACGACAGTGCCCTCGATCTCGATGGCACCTTGCTTCTTGGCCACGCTTCGCCCTTCGAATCGACTACCTTGATCGACTCCGTGCGAGCGCATGCAGGCATGCGGGTGCACGAGAGCCGACGAGTCAGTCTACGTCAGGGCACTCGGAAAGACGAATCGAGGAAGAATGCCCCATCCGGGAGATCCTTAACCTGGTCCCCCCGGTGATTGAGCGCGAGCCGGCCGAGGCCGGCTACGCCAGCGGGTCCGGCGCCGCCGTCACGCCGTACTCCGCCAGCTTCGCCCTGCCGCAGTCCGGAGCCGTCAGGACCAGCGGGCCCTCCTCCGTGACCGCCACCGAGTGCTCCCAGTGCGAGGACCACGTACCGTCCGTCGTGATGACGGTCCAGTCGTCCTCCAGCACCTCGGTCTTCGGCGTACCCAGGGACACCATCGGCTCGACGGCCAGGCAGAGACCGGGGACGAGCTTCGGGCCCTTGCCGCGCCGGCGCTCCACGTAGTTCAGCAGGTGCGGGTCCATGTGCATCTCGGTACCGATGCCGTGGCCGCCGTAGTCCTCGATGATCCCGTAGCGGCCGCCACCCGGCTTCGGCTGGCGGCGGATGTACGTCTCGATCGCGCGGGAGACGTCGACGAGCCGGTTCCCCGGCTTCATCGCCGCGATACCCGCCCACATCGACTCCTCGGTCACCCGGGAGAGCTCGACCAGCTCAGGAGCGTGGCCGGAGCCCACGAACGCCGTGAACGCCGCGTCCCCGTGCCAGCCGTCCACGATCGCGCCCGCGTCGATGGAGATGATGTCGCCGTCCTTCAGGACGGTCTTGTCGTCCGGGATGCCATGCACGACGACCTCGTTGGCCGAAGTGCAGATGGTCGCGGGGAACCCCCCGTATCCCAGGAAGTTCGACTTCGCGCCGTGTTCCGCGAGTACCTTGCGCGCCACCTCGTCGAGGTCCCGCGTCGTCGCACCCGGCACCGCCGCCTCGCGCGTGGCCGCGTGCACGGCGGCTACGACCAGGCCCGCCTCACGCATCTTGGCGATCTGCTCGGGGGTCTTGATCTGCACCATGGCGGCCCGCGCTCTCCGTCTTCTCCGTCAACCGACTGCGTACACGAACAACTACCTGTACAACACTACGGCCGCGACGCCCCGGAGGGCACCGCGGCCGAAGCAGCGTGACGACTACTTGTCGTCGGCCTTGCTCTTGAGCGCCTCCATGGCGCGCGCCGTGACTTCTTCCACCTTGCCGAGCGCCGAGATCGTGACGACCAGGCCCTGGGCCTTGTAGTAGTCGATGATCGGCTCGGTCTGTGTGTGGTAGACCTCCAGCCGCGTGCGGACGGTCTCCTCGGAGTCGTCGTCGCGCTGGTACAGCTCGCCGCCGCAGATGTCGCAGACACCGTCCTGCTGCGGCTTCTTGTACTCCACGTGGAAGACGTGGCTCGAGTCCTTGCGGCAGATACGGCGGCCGGCGATGCGCTTGACCACCTCGTCCTCGGGGACCTCCAGGTCCAGCACCGCGTCCAGCTTCATGCTCTCGGCCTTCAGCATCTCGTCGAGCGCCTCGGCCTGCGAGACGTTACGAGGGAAGCCGTCCAGCAGAAAGCCGTTCGCGGCGTCGGGCTGCTCCATGCGGTCCTTGGCCATCCCGATGGTGACCTCGTCCGGCACCAGGTTGCCGGCGTCCATGTACGCCTTCGCCTGCTTGCCGAGCTCCGTGCCCTGGCTGATGTTGGCACGGAAGAGGTCGCCCGTGGAGATGTGCGGAATCCCCAGGTTCTTGGCAAGGAACGCGGCCTGCGTTCCCTTCCCGGCACCGGGCGGCCCGACGAGGACGATTCGCATCAGCGGAGGAACCCTTCGTAATTGCGCTGCTGAAGCTGGCTCTCGATCTGCTTCACCGTCTCAAGGCCCACACCCACGATGATCAGGATGCTGGTACCACCGAACGGGAAGTTCTGGCTTGCCCCGAAGCCAACCAACGCCATCGTCGGTACGAGAGCGATCAGACCCAGATACAGCGACCCCGGCCAGGTGATCCGGTTGAGTACGTAACTCAGGTACTCAGCGGTCGGCCGGCCAGCCCGGATGCCCGGGATGAAGCCACCATACTTCTTCATGTTGTCGGCTACTTCCTCGGGGTTGAAGGAGATCGCCACGTAGAAGAACGCGAAGAAAACGATCAGGAGGAAGTACATGGTGATGTAAATCGGGTGGTCGCCCTTGGTCAGGTTCTGCGTGATCCAGGTCTTCCAACCGGAGTTGCCCTTGGAGAACTGGGCGACCAGCGCCGGGATGTAGAGGAGCGACGACGCGAAGATGACGGGGATCACACCCGCCTGATTGACCTTCAGCGGGATGTACGTGGACGTACCCCCGTAGGACCGGCGGCCGATCATGCGCTTCGCGTACTGGACGGGAATGCGGCGCTGAGCCTGCTCGACGAAGACCACCAGGCCGACCATGACCAGGCCGACGAGGATGACGGTGCCGAACTCGATCCAGCCTCCGGCCAGGGTGCCCTGGGTCTTGATGGCCCACAGCGCGGTCGGGAAGCTCGCGGCGATCGAGATGAACATCAGAATCGACATGCCGTTGCCGATGCCGCGGTCGGTGATGAGCTCGCCCAGCCACATGACGACGCCCGTACCGGCGGTCATGGTGACGACCATGACGACGGTC
This sequence comes from Streptomyces sp. RPA4-2, assembly GCF_012273515.2. Lineage (NCBI taxonomy): Bacteria > Bacillati > Actinomycetota > Actinomycetes > Kitasatosporales > Streptomycetaceae > Streptomyces > Streptomyces sp. RPA4-2. The sequence continues at coordinate 5,434,874 of NZ_CP050975.2, read as the reverse complement.
TGGAAGATCGACTGGTCCGGCACGATCTGGTTGGCCACCTGGCAGCCGCTGAACAGGGCGCCGCTGCGCGCGGTCGCGACCAGACCGGTGCCCTGGAGGATGGCGAGAGCCACCGTCAGATACCGGGTGTACTGCGTGATCTTCGCGGTACCGCTCGAGCCCTCCTTCTTCAGGGCTTCGAGGCGCGGGATCACCACCGTCAGCAGCTGCAGAATGATGCTCGCCGTGATGTACGGCATGATACCGAGCGCGAAGATCGTGATCTGCAGCAGCGCGCCACCACTGAACAGGTTGACCAGACCGAACAGCCCCTGGTTGCCCTTCGAGGCCGCGTCGATACAGGTCTGGACGTTCTTGTAGTCGACGCCTGGGATCGGAATGTGCGTACCGATCCGGTAGACCACGATGATGGCGAGAGTGAAGAGCAGCTTCTTGCGCAGGTCGGGCGTCCTGAACGCCCGGGCGAACGCGGTGAGCACGGTGCCTCCTGCGACCCCCGCGCAACTGCGTCAAGGGTGATGGTCTTGAGGTTCGACGAATAGGTATCGGTCAACTGCCGCCCAGCGGGACGCCGGACGAAAGTCGGCAGTGCAGGCCACCTTACCGGCGACACCGCCCCCCTTGGAACGACCAACCGGGGATGCCCCATTTGTTGGGGCATCCCCGGTCGGGATCGCTCAAGTCATCGAGGCGCCTGAAGTGATCAGACGAGCTCGGTGACGGTACCGCCGGCGGCGGTGATCTTCTCCTTGGCGGAGCCGGAGACGGCGTCGACCGTCACCTGCAGCGCCACGGAGACCTCGCCCTGGCCGAGGACCTTGACAAGGCTGTTCTTGCGAACGGCACCCTTGGCGACGAGACCCTCGACGGTGACCTCGCCACCCTCCGGGTACAGCGCGGCCAGCTTGTCGAGGTTCACGACCTGGAACTCGGTCTTGAACGGGTTCTTGAAGCCCTTCAGCTTCGGGAGGCGCATGTGGAGGGGCATCTGCCCGCCCTCGAAGCGCTCCGGAACCTGGTAACGGGCCTTCGTGCCCTTGGTACCACGACCGGCCGTCTTACCCTTCGACGCCTCACCACGACCCACACGGGTCTTGGCGGTCTTGGCGCCCGGGGCGGGACGGAGGTTGTGGATCTTGAGCGGGTTGTTCTCCGCCATGATCAGTCGACCTCCTCAACCGTCACGAGGTGGCGGACGGTGTGCACCATTCCGCGGAACTCGGGGCGGTCCTCCTTGACGACCACGTCGTTCAGGCGCTTGAGCCCGAGCGAACGCAGCGTGTCGCGGTGGTTCTGCTTGCTACCGATGTACGACTTCGTCTGCGTGATCCTGAGCTGAGCCATGATTACGCACCCGCTCCCGCACGCGCACGCAGCAGAGCCGCCGGGGCGACGTCCTCGAGGGGCAGACCACGGCGAGCCGCGATCTCCTCGGGACGCTGCAGACCCTTGAGGGCCGCCACCGTCGCGTGCACGATGTTGATCGCGTTGGACGAGCCGAGCGACTTCGACAGGATGTCGTGAACGCCGGCGCACTCGAGCACAGCACGCACCGGGCCACCGGCGATAACGCCGGTACCGGGGGAAGCAGGCTTGAGCAGGACGACGCCCGCGGCCTTCTCGCCCGTGATCGGGTGCGGGATGGTGCCCTGGATACGGGGGACCTTGAAGAAGTGCTTCTTGGCCTCCTCAACACCCTTGGCGATCGCGGCCGGCACCTCCTTGGCCTTGCCGTAACCGACACCGACGGTGCCGTCACCATCGCCCACCACGACCAGCGCGGTGAAGCTGAAGCGACGACCACCCTTCACGACCTTGGCGACGCGGTTGATCGCGACGACGCGCTCAACGTACGCGGTCTTCTCGGCAGCAGCGCCGCCGTCACGGCCCTTCCGGTCCCGCCGCTCGCCGCCACCGGCACCGCTTCCGCGGCGCTGGGGTCCAGCCATTGGAATTACCTCTCTCTGTTTCCGCTAGCTACGGAACCGACTCAGAACTTGAGTCCGGCTTCGCGGGCGGCGTCCGCCAGAGCGGCAATGCGCCCGGCGTACTGGTTACCACCACGGTCGAATACGACAGCCTCGACACCGGCGGCCTTGGCGCGCTCGGCGACCAGGGCGCCGACCGACTTGGCCTGCGCGGACTTGTCGCCCTCGCCACCACGGACCGTGGTGTCCAGGGTCGACGCCGACGCGAGGGTGTGACCCTTAACGTCGTCGATGACCTGGGCCACGATGTGGCGGTTGGAGCGCGTCACGACCAGGCGAGGACGTTCAGCCGTACCCGAGATGTGCTTACGGATCCGGATGTGACGACGCTTGATGGCAGCACGCTTGTAAGCGTCGCCCTTAGCAATCTTGACACCGTATGCCATGGCTTACTTACCCGCCTTTCCGACCTTGCGCCGGACGACTTCGCCCTCGTACTTGACGCCCTTGGCCTTGTACGGGTCGGGCTTGCGCAGCTTGCGGATGTTGGCCGCAACCTCGCCGACCTTCTGCTTGTCGATTCCCTCGACCGAGAAGTGCGTCGGGTTCTCGACCTTGAACGAGATGCCCTCGGGCGCCTCGACCGTGATCGAGTGGCTGTAGCCGAGCGAGAACTCCAGGTTGGAGCCCTTCGCCAGGACGCGGTAACCGACACCGCTGATTTCGAGCTTCTTCACGTAACCCGTGGTCACGCCGGTGATCATGTTCGCCACCAGCGTGCGGGACAGGCCGTGCAGGGCCTTGTTCTGACGCTCATCGTTCGGGCGGGTGACGTTCAGAACGCCTTCCTCACCCTTGACGATCTCGATCGGCGCGACGACGGTGTGGGAGAGGGTGCCCTTGGGGCCCTTCACCTGGACCGTACGGCCATCGATGGTGACGTCCACGCCGGCGGGAACCGTGATGGGGAGCTTGCCAATACGCGACATAGCTGTTTCCTCCGTTCCCTTCCGCTACCAGACGTAGGCGAGGACTTCTCCGCCTACGCCCTTCTTGCCGGCCTGCTTGTCGGTGAGGAGACCGTGCGACGTGGAGATGATCGCCACGCCGAGGCCACCGAGCACCTTGGGCAGGGAGGTGGACTTCGCGTACACACGCAGACCCGGCTTCGAAATCCGCTTGATGCCCGCGATGGAGCGCTCACGGTTCGGGCCGAACTTCAGCTCGAGGACGAGCTTCTTGCCGACTTCGGCGTCCTCGACCTTCCAGCCGGTGATGAAGCCCTCCTGCTGGAGGATCTCCGCGATGTGCGACTTGATCTTGCTGTGCGGCATCGCGACATCGTCGTGGTACGCCGAGTTCGCGTTACGCAGACGGGTCAGCATGTCTGCGATCGGATCAGTCATGGTCATGAATTGGCCTTCGGCCTCTCTCGCCGGGGTTTCCTGTATGCGCCATCCCTCTCCCCACTCAGTGGCGGGACGGGTGCGGTGCGGGGACCTACGGCGTAGTAAGTCGTACGGGCGTCAGGCGCCCAACCCTCCTAGCCTAAGCCATGGAGGGGTGGGCACCCGACAGCGCCCTTTACTTACCGAGAGCCTCTGGAATCCCGAAGTACGGGACTACCAGGAGCTCTTGGTCACGCCCGGCAGCTCGCCACGGTGAGCCATCTCACGAAGGCAGACGCGGCACAGGCCGAACTTGCGGTACACGGAGTGCGGACGACCGCAGCGCTGGCAGCGCGTGTAGCCACGCACACCGAACTTGGGCTTACGAGCAGCCTTGGCAATCAGAGCCTTCTTCGCCATCTCGCTTACGCCTCCTTGAAGGGGAAGCCGAGGTGACGGAGAAGGGCACGGCCCTCAGCGTCGTTGGTCGCCGTGGTCACCACGGTGATGTCCATACCCCGGACGCGGTCGATCTTGTCCTGGTCGATCTCGTGGAACATGACCTGCTCCGTGAGACCGAAGGTGTAGTTGCCACGGCCGTCGAACTGCTTGGGGGACAGACCGCGGAAGTCGCGGATGCGCGGCAGCGCGAGCGACAGGGTGCGGTCCAGGAACTCCCACATGCGGTCGCCACGAAGCGTGACGTGGGCACCGATCGGCTGACCCTCACGCAGCTTGAACTGCGCGATGGACTTGCGGGCCTTGGTGATGGCCGGCTTCTGACCGGTGATCGTGGTCAGGTCACGGACGGCACCGTCCATGAGCTTCGAGTCACGGGCGGCGTCGCCGACACCCATGTTGACCACGATCTTGACGAGGCCCGGCGTCTGCATGACGTTCTCGTAGGAGAACTCTTCCTGCAGCTTCGCCGCGATCTCCTCGCGGTACTTCGTCTTGAGACGCGGAGTCGTGGTGGTAGCCATCAGATGTCCTCACCCGTCCGCTTGGCAACGCGGATCTTGTTGCCCTCGTCGTCGAAGCGGTAACCGACACGCGTGACGACCTTGTTGCCGTCCTTCTCCACGACGAGCTGAACGTTGCTCACGTGGATCGGGGCCTCGGTCGTCACGATGCCGCCGGCCTGCGAACCGCTGGCGGTCGGGCCGGCCTTGGTGTGCTTCTTGACCCGGTTGACACCCTCGACCAGGACGCGCTCGTCGCGCGGGTAAGAGGCAATGACCTTGCCCTGCTTGCCCTTGTCCTTGCCGGTGATGACCTGAACCGTGTCACCCTTCTTGATCTTCATGCTTACAGCACCTCCGGCGCGAGCGAGATGATCTTCATGAACTTCTTCTCGCGCAGCTCACGGCCGACAGGGCCGAAGATACGGGTGCCACGAGGGTCGCCGTCGTTCTTCAGAATGACGGCGGCGTTCTCGTCGAAGCGGATGTACGAGCCGTCCGGACGGCGGCGCTCCTTCACGGTGCGAACGATGACGGCCTTGATGACGTCACCCTTCTTCACGTTGCCACCGGGGATCGCGTCCTTGACGGTGGCGACGATGACGTCACCGATGCCCGCGTAGCGGCGACCGGAGCCACCGAGCACACGGATGCAAAGGATTTCCTTCGCACCAGTGTTGTCGGCGACACGCAGTCGCGACTCCTGCTGGATCACGTCTATCTCCTGATTTGTCTGCCGGTTCCCGGGGCGGGGCCGACCTTACGGCGGCCCCGCCCCGAGCCTGGCGGAACGAACCTGAGGGAAACCCCTCAGGTAATTACTTGGCCTTCTCGAGGATCTCGACGATGCGCCAGCGCTTCGTCGAGGACAGCGGACGCGTCTCCATGAGGAGGACACGGTCGCCGACACCCGCGGCGTTCTGCTCGTCGTGGGCCTTCAGCTTGCTCGTACGGCGGATGACCTTGCCGTACAGGGCGTGCTTGACGCGGTCCTCGACGGCGACGACGACGGTCTTGTCCATCTTGTCGCTGACGACGAGACCCTCACGGGTCTTGCGGAATCCGCGCGCCTCAGTCGTTTCAGTCACGTTGCTCTCGCTCATCAGGCGCTCTCCACCGTTTCGATGCCCAGCTCGCGCTCACGCATCAGGGTGTAGATCCGCGCGATGTCCTTGCGGACGGCCTTGAGCCGACCGTGGTTCTCGAGCTGACCGGTCGCCGCCTGGAAGCGGAGGTTGAACAGCTCTTCCTTGGCTTCGCGAAGCTTCGCGAGAAGCTCCTCGTCACCCAGTTCGCGCAGCTCGGACGCCTTGGTACCGGCCGACATCACGCTTCACCTGCCTCGCGCTTGACGATCCGGCACTTCATCGGCAGCTTGTGGGCTGCGCGAGTGAGGGCCTCACGGGCGATCTTCTCGTTGGGGTAGGACAGTTCGAACATGACCCGGCCCGGGTGCACGTTCGCGATCCACCACTCCGGCGAACCCTTACCGGAACCCATGCGGGTCTCGGCAGGCTTCTTCGTGAGCGGGCGGTCCGGGTAGATGTTGATCCAGACCTTGCCGCCACGCTTGATGTGGCGGGTCATCGCGATACGGGCGGCCTCGATCTGGCGGTTCGTCACGTACGCCGGCGTGAGGGCCTGAATGCCGTACTCGCCGAACGAAACCTGCGTACCGCCCTTGGCCTGACCACGGCGCTTGGGGTGGTGCTGCTTGCGGTGCTTGACCCTACGGGGGATCAGCATGTCGGTCAGGCCTCCGTTCCGGTGCTCTCAGCCGGAGCGGCAGCCGCCGGAGCCTCGGCCTTGGGGGCCTCGGCAGCGGGCGCGGACTGCTGCTGCGGCTTGCGGCCGCGGCCGCCACGCTCGCCACCACGGCCACCGCCGCGGGCAGGACGGTCGCCGCCCGCACCGCCACCACGGGCCGGGCGGTTACCCGCACGGGCCGCGGCGTTCTCGGCGCGGACCTCGGCGATGTTCTTGACGTCGCCCTTGTAGATCCAGACCTTCACACCGATACGGCCGAAGGTCGTCTTGGCCTCGAAGAAGCCGTAGTCGACGTTCGCACGGAGCGTGTGCAGGGGCACACGGCCCTCGCGGTAGAACTCCGAGCGGGACATCTCGGCGCCGCCGAGACGGCCACCGCACTGGATCTTGATGCCCTTGGCGCCGGCCTTCATCGTGCCCTGCATGCTCTTACGCATGGCGCGACGGAAGGAGACGCGGGAGGACAGCTGCTCGGCAACGGCCTGAGCAACCAGCTGAGCGTCGGTCTCGGGGTTCTTGACCTCGAGGATGTTCAGCTGGACCTGCTTGCCCGTGAGCTTCTCGAGGTCACCGCGGATGCGGTCGGCCTCGGCGCCACGGCGGCCGATGACGATGCCGGGACGCGCGGTGTGGATGTCCACCCGCACGCGGTCACGGGTGCGCTCGATCTCAACCTTCGAGATACCGGCGCGCTCCATGCCGGACGACATCATCCGACGGATGGCGACGTCTTCCTTGACGTAGTCCTTGTACAGCTTGTCGGCGTACCAGCGGGACTTGAAGTCCGTGGTGATGCCGAGCCGGAACCCATGCGGGTTAACCTTCTGGCCCATTACCGGGTTCCTTCCTTGCTGCTGACGACCACGGTGATGTGGCTGGTCCGCTTGCGGATCCGGTAGGCGCGGCCCTGGGCACGCGGACGGAACCGCTTCAGGGTCGGACCCTCGTCGACGTACGCCTCGGAGATGACGAGGCTGCCGGCGTCGGTGTGGTCGTAGTTGTGTGCGGCGTTGGCAATGGCGCTGTCAAGCACCTTGCCGACCGGCACGCTCGCGGCCTGCGGGGCGAAACGCAGGACCGCCTGAGCCTCCGTGGCATCCATGCCACGGATAAGGTCCACCACGCGGCGGGCCTTCATGGGCGTAACGCGGATGTACCGCGCCTGGGCCCTGGCTTCCATGGTTGTCCTTCCAGTGTCTGTCATGGTCATTCCACCCCGCGTTAGCGGCGCTTCGACTTCCGGTCGTCCTTGACGTGACCCCGGAAGGTGCGCGTCGGCGAGAACTCGCCGAGCTTGTGGCCGACCATCGACTCGGTGACAAACACCGGGATGTGGATCTTGCCGTTGTGCACCGCGATCGTGTGACCGAGCATGGCCGGGATGATCATCGAGCGACGGGACCAGGTCTTGATGACGTTCTTGGTACCGGCTTCGTTCTGTACGTCCACCTTCTTGATCAGGTGGTCGTCGACGAAGGGCCCCTTCTTGAGACTGCGCGGCATCTAAACCCGCTCCTAGCGCTTCTTGTTCGTCTTGCGGCGGCGGACGATGTACTTGTTCGAAGCCTTCTTCGGCGAACGAGTACGACCCTCCTTCTGACCCCACGGGGAGACCGGGTGGCGACCACCGGAGGTCTTGCCCTCACCACCACCGTGCGGGTGGTCAACCGGGTTCATCGCCACACCGCGGACGGACGGGCGAACGCCCAGCCAGCGCTTACGGCCGGCCTTACCCCAGTTGATGTTGCTCTGCTCGGCGTTGCCGACCTCGCCGACCGTGGCGCGGCAGCGCTGGTCGACCAGGCGGATCTCACCCGACGGCATGCGGAGGTGGGCCATGGTGCCCTCCTTCGCGAGCAGCTGCACCGAGGCACCGGCGGAGCGGGCGAACTTGGCACCGCCACCGGGACGGATCTCGATCGCGTGGATCGTGGTACCGACCGGGATGTTGCGGAGGGCCAGGTTGTTGCCCGGCTTGATGTCGGCCCCAGGACCGTTCTCCACGCGGTCGCCCTGCTGCAGGTTGCGCGGGGCGAGGATGTAGCGCTTCTCGCCGTCCGCGTAGTGCAGCAGCGCGATGCGCGCGGTGCGGTTGGGGTCGTACTCGATGTGCGCGACCTTCGCCGGCACGCCGTCCTTGTCGTGACGACGGAAGTCGATCACTCGGTAGGCGCGCTTGTGTCCGCCACCCTGGTGGCGAACGGTCACACGACCGGCGTTGTTACGGCCGCCCTTGCTGTGCAGCGGGCGGACCAGCGACTTCTCCGGCGTGGACCGCGTGACCTCGACGAAGTCGGCGACGGAGGAGCCACGGCGGCCCGGCGTCGTCGGCTTGTACTTGCGGATTCCCATTTCTCAGTCCTCGTCCGATATTCGGACCAGGGCGCTCCGTTAGGAGGCCTGGCCGAAGATGTCGATACGGTCGCCCTCAGCGAGGGTCACGATGGCGCGCTTGGTGTCAGCACGCTTACCGAAACCGCTCTTGGTCCGCTTGCGCTTACCCTGACGGTTGATCGTGTTGACGCCGGTGACCTTGACCGAGAAGACCGCCTGGACGGCCTGCTTGATCTGGGTCTTGTTGGCGCCCGGCGCGACGACGAAGGTGTACTTGCCCTCGTCGAGCAGCGCGTAGCTCTTCTCGGAGACGACCGGCTTGAGCAGAACGTCACGGTGGTCCGTGAAGCTCTTGCTCATCGGCGTCTCTACGGTGTTCTTGCCCTCGGCCTCGTGGCGCTTCGCCTTGGCGACGCGCGCGACCTTCTTGGCCTTGGCGGCCTTCGAGGCAATGCTCGGGTGACGCGTAGCCATCAGGCTTCGCTCCCTTCGGTGTCAGCGGCCTGGGGGCCAGACACGAAGGACTCGAAAGCGGCCTGGGTGAAGACCACGTCGTCCGAGACGAGAACGTCGTACGTGTTCAGCTGGCCCGGCTCCAGGATGTGGACCTGGGGCAGGTTGCGCGCGGAAAGCAGCGCGGCCTCGTCGGAGCGCTCGATGACCAGGAGCACGTTCTTGCGCTCGCTGACCTTGCCGAGGAAGCTCTTCGCGGCCTTGGTGGAGGGGGTCTCGCCCTCGATCACGCCGGTGATGACGTGGATGCGAGCGTTGCGGGCCCGGTCGGTGAGGGCGTGGCGCAGGGCCGCGGCCTTCATCTTCTTCGGGGTCCGCTGCGAGTAGTCACGCGGGGTGGGGCCGTGAACGACGCCACCGCCGGCGAACTGCGGCGCGCGGGTCGAACCCTGACGGGCGCGGCCGGTGCCCTTCTGGCGGTAAGGCTTCTTACCACCACCGCGGACCTCGCCACGACGCTTGACCTTGTGCGTGCCCTGACGGGCGGCGGCCAGCTGCGCGACGACGACCTGGTGAAGCAGCGGGATGCTGATCTTCTCTACATCGAAGATCTCGGCCGGGAGCTCAACGGTCCCGGCGCTGTCGCCGGAGGGCGACTGAATGTCAATGGTGCTCATGTCCTCAGGCCCCCTTGGCCGCGGTACGGACCAGGACGAGGCCGCCGTTCGGACCAGGGATCGCTCCCTTGATGAGGAGCAGGCCCTTCTCCGCGTCAACGGCGTGAACGGTCAGGTTCTGGGTGGTGACCCGCTCGTTGCCCATGCGGCCCGCCATGCGGACGCCCTTGAACACACGGCCCGGGGTGGCACAGCCACCGATGGAGCCGGGAGAGCGGTGCTTGCGCTGGACACCGTGTCCGGCGCCGAGGCCCTTGAAGTTGTGACGCTTCATGACACCGGCGAAGCCCTTGCCCTTGCTCTTGCCGGTCACGTCCACCTTGAGGCCGGCCTCGAACACCTCAGCGGTGATCTCCTGTCCGAGGGTGTACTCGCTGGCGTCAGCGGTACGGATCTCGACGAGGTGGCGGCGGGGAGTGACGTCGGCCTTGGCGAAGTGACCCTTGAGGGGCTTGTTCACCTTGCGCGGGTCGATCTCGCCGAAGGCGATCTGGACCGACTCGTAGCCGTCGGAGTCATTCGTACGGACCTGGGTCACGACGTTCGGGCCGGCCTTGACGACGGTGACGGGAACAACACGGTTGTTCTCGTCCCACACCTGCGTCATGCCGAGCTTCTCGCCCAGGATGCCCTTGATCTGCTTACCCATTCTCAGATCACCGGCCCTTAGAGCTTGATCTCGATGTCGACACCGGCCGGGAGGTCGAGTCGCATCAGAGAGTCAACGGTCTTGGGCGTGGGGTCGAGGATGTCGATCAGGCGCTTGTGCGTGCGCATCTCGAAGTGCTCGCGCGAGTCCTTGTACTTGTGCGGCGACTTGATGACGCAGTACACGTTCTTCTCAGTGGGCAGCGGCACCGGGCCCGCGACCGACGCACCAGTGCGCGTCACCGTCTCGACGATCTTCTTCGCCGAGGAGTCGATGACCTCGTGGTCGTAGGCCTTGAGCCGAATGCGGATCTTCTGTCCCGCCATGGCTACTCAGTAGTCCTTTGTCTCGTGAAACGCTCTGGAACCCGGGGGTTCGCGTTCCTTGTCTCCGACCCACGCGGTCGGGTGTGTCGCGCTCCTGCCGCACAGATATCCGCAAAGGATTTCCCTGCTCAGGGACGCGGCTCAGCCCAAAAGACAACCGCGGGACCGGGGGCTGAACACCCACCGGGCGCCTGGTCTGCACCCCGCTGACACTTCCCGGAAGATTCCCGTACGTCCGCCCCAGCGCTGCCTTACGACAGATGAGGCGACGAGTACTGTGGGACTCGCTTCCGGTCCCCCCGGCGGGAGGCGCGCAGCATCGGCACTCGACCGAGCAACCCCGCTAGTCTGCCATACGGTGCGGGGGGCTGGCCAATCGAGCCGAGGATCGTACCCCTTGGGTGACGTGGGTCAAACCCGGTGCGCCGCGACCTCCGCCAGGAGACCGGCCCGGCGACCCCTCAGCGGCCTCGGCGCGAGTGCCCTCACGCGCCTCGGACCGTCAGCGCGTCGCTGGAAGAGCTCCCGCTGAAACGAGGGTTCCGGGCTTCCAACATTGGCCATGGCCGTGTCCAAAGATCGGGCGCACTCGACATAGGCAGCGAGACCCAGATGGTCATAGGGCTAGGCCTCGATCCGGACGGCATCACCGGTTCCTGGCGGCTGGCCCGCCCGGTTCGGTCTGCTGCTTGCCTACCTCGCAGCCGGGCCAATCGAGGTCCGATTCAAGCAAGTCGAGTGCGTCGCAGACCGAATACCGAAAAGAAACATCTCGAATTCACTTCGGCGATCGGGTGGCCCCCACGGCACACCGACCGCGGAGCATGACCCTGGACTCGGGCACGACCGTCGACGACTGTTTACTGTCGGGGACTTTCAGAAGCGCTCGACTTTTTCGCCGTCCGGGACCTTGTAGCAACCGGAGACGACGGTCAAACTCAGCTTCGGTGGGTCGTTCTTCGACATTTGAACGATGCTGACGCCAGCCTTCTTCCCACTGTTGTCGGCGGTCAGGTTGATGTTCTTGTTCTTGCTGGTGTCCGGTCCGTATTCGACGATTTTCCACCCGTGCCTCGGGAGTTCCACCTTGAGCCTTTTCATCGCCAAATCGAGATCACCAGCCGATGCCGGATAGAAGCTCCACGGGTGAAAGATCCGGAAGTACGTCTTCGCATCTTTCCCCGGACAGTCCATTACCCCCGGATGGCTGTCGGATGCCTTTCCTTTGACACCAATCAGGTCATAGATGCCACTGGACAGCTTCTCCATCACATCGGAGGCGTCACTCGAAGTGCTTGTGCCAGCCGAGGAGATTTCGTCCGACCTTTTATCAGTCATGCTGCATCCGGTGATGGTCGCGAGGGCAAAGGGCATGGCGAGCACACATAGGCTCGGTCTAGTCTTCACGTCAGGGAGCCTTGCATCTTCGGGCTGGACTGGCGGCTGATCATCTCGTCATCTCCTCCGGGTACAAGTGTTGCTACTTCACATGCGCCCAGGGGTCGGGCGGCGGCTTCAACACCACTGAGTCACCCTTGCCGACCACGACCAGAGCCTGATTCCTCAGGCTCTTGGAGCGCTCATCCCAGTAGCCGCTGTGTCCATCGGTGTCCGTGGTCATCTGGTTGGCACCAAATTCGTGATCGCTGGGGATAATGAATCCGTCGCCACCATGCCCCCACCGGCCGAGATCCGGAACCGGATCTCCGTCGGCCTCCTCGTTCCATACATGCCCCTTTGGCACGTCCATTTCATCTGCACCAGAAACTCTGACGCCGGGACTTCCCGCGAATACAACGTCATCGGCGTTGAGGTGCCCTGTCTGGGCCGAAGCACCGACCAAGGTCGATCCGTAAGAGTGACCGATCACGGTACGGTGGGGTTCCGAATCGCCGGAATGCGACGTTCCAAGTCCGTCCATGAAGTGGTTGAAAGCCGGCGCACCGTCGTATGCATAATTTGAAAACGGCGCATCCTTGACGACACTGTCAGGTGCGTCGTAGCCGAGCCAGGTGATCGTGGAAACCGACTTCCCATCGGCCTCATCATTGGCTGCATGCCAGACGTTTACCATCCGGTTGATGTTCCCATCGATGTTTCCCAGCTCGGAAGTTGTGCCGGGAACATAGACTGCTTGGTAATCCGCAGTGTCGGGATTTCCATTGGCGACGATTGCGCGACCGTCCCCTTCAGTACTGAATCCGAGCAGGTATGCCTCGGGCAGTCCATTTTTCCCGGTCGCGTCGAATCGACTCTGGATCGCGTTTATACCATCGAGGGACTTATGGGCGTTCTTTCGTGCCTCCTCCCAGTCCTTCCACTCCTGGGATTCCACATTGACACCCTTCATCACGGTCCCGGTATAGGGGTCAATGTAGGTCTGGAACCTCTTGGGCTCCGGGTGCTCCTTCAGCCAGGCGTCGTAATCGCCCTGCGCAACGCCATGGGCCTCGGCGAGCACCATCCGGTTCGCTTCGTCCCGAACTGTGGAGGGTAGCCCGTCGAGCGCACCCACGGAGTCGGGCTGCATCGAGACCCATGCGGCCTGTTCCTCCGCGCTGAGTCCCTTCCACCACTCCGCGTTGTCCTTCGGGCTGCCGTTCGTGGGTGGCTGGGGCAGCGAGTCGAGATACTTCTTGCCCGCCTCGCTCACACCCTTCGTGTCCGAGGAAGCGTCGGCCCAGTCCTTGTCGGAGACGGTGAGATCGTCGTCCGCCTTCAGCGCCCGCAGTTTCGGCGCCCACTTCTCGTCGGCCTCCGTCGCCTCCTTGAGGGCAGCGGCCATCAGGTCCGCGTAGTCCTGCGCGAGGCGGTGGTTGGGGTTGGGGTCGAAGTTGGCCGACTGACGGCCCACCGCGGAGGCCGTGTCATCCGTCAGGCCGCTCACCGTGCCGCCTTCGGGGACCTTGCCGTCCTCGCCCTCTTCTCCACTCGACGGATAAGTGATCGAGCCGTCGGCATTCACGGTGAGCCTCGCCGCCTGCGCGCCTTCGAGCGCCGCGTCGAGCTTGCTTTTTGCCGCTCCCACCTCGTACGAGAAGGCTTCGAGGGCTGCACTGACGAGACCGCATTCGACCTGGACGTAGTGGAAGTTCTTGCCCAGTTCCTTCAGCTGATTAATCGCGGCAGTCGCTGCCTCGCCTTTCAGGGAGTTCCTCATGGCCACGGCGATCTGGTTGTCTACACGGTCCTTTGCCGCGCTCGCCATGTCGGAGGTGCTGCGGTATCCGTCAGCCGCAGCCGAGAACTCGGTCGGCTTTAGGGCTTTGAGTGTTGCGAGGTCCACGAGTCTCGCTACCGCCCCTTGTCCCGTCCACCGACAGTCTGCGTATCCGCGTACGCGACCTTCAGGTTGCCGATCTCGGCCTCGATCGCCTCATCGGTCTTCAGCTGGTCGTTGCCCGCCTTCTCCAACAGACCCGACAGGTTCCCACAGCGCCCGCTCACGCTCTTTACGTAGCGCTCCCACGAGTTGTGGACGTCCTTCTGAGCACCGGCAGTGAGGCAGCCGGCGTCGTCGCCAAGCCCCTCCTGACCGCCCATCAACTTCCCGAGCCCCTTGCTGATGCTCTCACGGAGTGAACCGACGTCCTGGCCTGCCTTGGACCAGGCCGGCTTGTTCGAAACAAGCGTGCCGGTGTCACCGCCCGGGTCAAGTGGTACGTGGTTGAGCTGCATCCGGGCAGCGTGTCTCTCTGCCGCCTCAGTTTTGAGTTGCTCCCACTCCTCCCACGGCATGCGTGGTTCCTCCCCCGTGATTCGTCGTGCACCAAGAAGGTGCTGCAAGCGTGCGACAGCAACGGTGCTGTGATCGAGAAGTACCGTAGCGTCATTTCGTCGGCCCTCTCATCCGTGGCGATGACCATGCCGACTGAGTACCTGTACTCATCCATGCCTGGATTGGTCCTCGCCCTAGTCCCTGTGTGCCGGTTGGGCCGTCGATCTAGGCAGCGGAACGCCGACGTATGCCTACGACGGCTGCAATCGCACCGCCGAGCAGCACGACGGCAGTGATGCCCAGTGCGGTCCAGAGGACGCTGCCACCACTGTCCTTGGAGGAGACCTCGGTTGCGGAGTTGTCGTCCTTTGCCGGAGCGCTTGTGTCCTTGGACTCCGAGGTACTCGCGGACGAGGAAGCCGGGGTCGCCGTTGCGAAGTCCGGGAGCGGGTATTTGTCGGCGGGGCCGGGGTTTCCGGGGTTCTGCAGGGCGATGCGCGGACGGACGATGCCGTAGCCGATAGAGTCGTTGCGCTTCGCACCGTCCGTGGGGCCGCCGGCGGTGTTGAGCATGACGCGGAGGACCTGGTTGTTCATCCAGGTCGGGTGCTTGGACCAGATCAGGGCGGCACTGGCGGAGGCCAGGGCGGTGGCGTCGCTGGTGCCGTGGGAGCGGCACAAGTCCGTGCCGTTCGGGCATACGGAGTACATCTCTTCGCCAGGCGCGGCGATGTCGACCTGCGGGCCGTACTCGGACTCGGTGGTCTTGCGGAGGTCTTTGCCGACCGCGCCCACGCCGACCACGCCCGGAGTCGCGGCGGGGTATTCCACTGGGTTTCCCTTGTCCTCGCTGCCGCTGTTTCCGACGCCGGCAAAGATCAGCGAGCCCTTGTCCAGCGCGTACTTCACAGCGTCGGTGAGTTGCTCCGACCCTTCGGACACCGCCATCGAGATGTTGATCACCTGCGCGCCGTGGTCAACGGCGAAACGAATCCCGCGGCTCACGGTCTCACTGAACTCCTTGGTGTATCGGGCGCCGTCCAATCCCCTATCAGGTGTCCGTACCGGGAGGATCTTGACTCCTGGTGCGAGTCCGAAGGTGCCAGCGCCTCCGGTGGCCTTGCCTGTGCCGGCGATCAGAAGGGCCATCCCGGTCCCATGCCCGTCGTAATCCGTGTGCTCGTCGCCGGGTGAGTCTGGTGCCTCGTCCATGCCAGGGAGTACCTGGCCCTTCAGGTCGTGCAAGCCGGCGTTCACGCCCGAGTCGATGACGGCCACGGTGATGCCCCTGCCCGTGCTGGTCTGCCACATCTGCTCGGCCTTCATGGCCGTGAGGTGCCACTCCCGCTCCCGGATGGACTCCGCGTAGGCGGGCGTGGCCGCAATGCCCAGCAACAGCAGGCCCACGGCTCCGGAGACGGCACTCCCAAGTCGGGCATTCCTTATCGTGCTGGCAGGCATCTGCTTCCTCTGGGTCTCATGTGCAGGGTCGGTCGACTTCTGGTGGCTAGGTCTCCAAGCGGCCTATTGCTGCCCGGTCTCCTGCTCCTCGGTTCGGGTGCCGTCCCTCTTTTCCCGCTCGTTATTCCGTCTCAGCGAGTTCGATGTCCGGGAGCCGTTCGGCGGCGCGCCCGTACGCCCGACAGCGCTCGACGTGGGCGTAGTGCCATCGGAGTCCTGGTTTCGCACCAAACCCGAGCCACCGCGGGTGAACAGCCCGGTCCCCGAGCGTTTCTGCGGCTGTGGGCGGCCACCCACCACGCCGCTCTCTGGACCGGTTCCCATGCCCCGCAACTCAGGTGTCACGCGCTGTCCGTTACGCGCTCCACCGGCACCCGCAGGCCGCTTTGGACCACTGGCACCGCGATCAGGCGTGCTGGGTGTTTCACCCCCCACGACGGTGCCGCGCGTCAGGCGACGGGAAGGCTGAGCAGCAGGCGGTCCCGGTGCCGGTGACGTGGGACGGCCCCCGACAATGCCGCCGCTGCCCGGCGCCCGTCCGGGAGTTGCGACTGCCATCCCGCGTCCCAAGGGGACCGCAGGCCGACCTCCGACTACCGGACGTGCCGCGCCTGTCGGGCCCCCCGGCTCGGCCACACCTCCGATACCCGATACGCCTCGGGAGACCGGTCCCGTCGGTCCACGCCTGGGCTGAACCGCAGGACGGCCGCCAGCCGTCGCGCGCTCCGGACCCGGCAGGCGTCCGGGCGAACCCGGCACGCCACTCGGCATCGGTGGAATCGTCCCCGTGGGAGGCGAACCACCGAGCTCAGCCCCTCCACTACTCGGCGGTCCGGCCGGACTCACGGGAGGTGCTGAGTGCGTCTGCGGCAGTGCCTGCGCCCCGTCGATCTTCACGCCCACATGGGCCGAGGCCTCGGGACGCGATCGTTCAACTGTCCCCAGCGAACCGGGTTCATCGCTCATCCCTCGTCCGCGCCCAGTGGCCTCGGTCACAGTCCTAGACGCCCCGGATGAGAACGAGGCGGACCCCGTGTGTCTGCTTGATGGCGTGCCGACGGCCTCACCTCCGGTCGACACGACTTCGTTTGACCAAACACTTTGCGGATCAGGCTGAATCACCTTCGGCGGCGGCGGGAACCTGGGCCTCTCCAGCCCGTCCAACTGTGTCGCAGACAGCCGGTACGCCTGGCCCAGCTTCGTCATCTGGGCGGCGGCCTCCTGGCGGACCTTCTCCTTGTCGGCGGCGAGGGCCGCGAGTTCGGTCGTGGACTTGTGGCTCACCGTCGCCGCGTCGGGGTCGTTGTGGGCCGCTGTCGCCGCGTCCAGGTTCGCCTGGGCGCCGGCCTTGTCGCGGGGGATCGACACCTGGGCCTGGGCGATCGCGTCGGAGGCGTGTCCCAGCCAGGTCGCCGAGTCCTCGCCGAAGTCGCCCAAGCGCAGGGTCGCGTTGGCTAGGTCGCCGGTCCAGGTGCGGAACGCGTCCGCACCCTCGCCCTTCCATTCCACGTACTGTGGGCGGACCTTGAGCTCTTCCGCGATCTTGCGGATCTCCTTGGCGGCCGCGGTCAGCCGCGCGGCGGCGGCCTGCACCGTGCCGGCGTTCGCCTGATCGAGCCACGCCAGCATCTGTTCGTGGCTCATGTCCTCGAAGGACGTGGCGCCACCAGCTCCCTCGCCGGACATCAGCAATCTCCCATCGAAGCCATCAGATGCTGCCACCCGAGTCGCCGCCCGCCGCCGGCCGGTCCGGTTTCGCGTCACCGCCGCCGTAGCTCTTCTTCGGAAGGCCGGGGTCGTATTCCCCGCCGTAGTGGTGCGTGGTCTCCGCGCTGATCGCCGCCATGCGGTCGCGCACGTCCAGATCGATGTTCCGGTAGCCCTTGTGCGCGGCCAGCACCGCGATGTTCATGCCCTCCATCGAGTCGGACAGCAGCTTCGACAGGCTCTCCAACTCGGTGATCACCGTCTCGTACGAGCTGAACAGGCCGGACGCCTCCGTCCACGCGCCAGCTCCACCACCGAACTGGTGCCGGACCAACTGCTCCTGGCCCACCTCACCCGGACCGGCCGCCGAACCCTTCAGATCCCGGATCAGATCGTCGACGCGCTTCCGGAACTTCGTGAACGACGACAGCTCCGTGACCACATCACCGACAGCGTCCCGCGCCGCGTCGAACACGCCCGACGCCCACGACGACGGTCCGGGCACCGCCCCGCTATCACTCGGCAACACAATCTCTCCCCCGTACAGCCAAAACAGCCGAAGCTTCACCAGCAACTCTAGCCAGCAGCTGTGACAGTCCACAGCCGGCCTCTGGCAGAGAGTGACCGGAATCGGGCCATTCCGAGGAGCGGCTCGGCCGGTCGCCGAGTCTGGTGAGGAAGGGCATGGCTCCACTCAACCCCGCCGCAGGAGACGGCACATGAGTGCCCGTACTCAGTCCGGCCTCCTCCCGCCGGAACACAGCGGGTCGTACTCCGGTGCGGCCCGCGCCCTTTCCAAGCAACACGAGAGGGAAAGGACCCCACCAAGCCCCACCCCTCCCTCCCGTCTGTCGCGCAAACTCACTCCCGCGAGTGAATATGCCAACTCGGCTGGATTCGGGACCGGTTGCCTGCCCTACGCTCAGCGCGACGCAACACAACCGCAGACATGCGACGGCCCCCGCCGGGACTGGCATCCCGAAGCGAGGGCCTGACCACCGAGGAAGAAGGACCTTCCTGATGGATACGCAAAACCCTAGCGCGCACTCGCGCGCCCAGTCCCGTATCGCGGGCAAAAATCACCACAGGGCCACGCAGCCGCACGCCCGTCCCGGCGGTGTCATCCACGACAACACCCGCCACACCACCCGCTTGACGGTGATCGGCAACCACCTCGCCCAGCACCCCGAGCTTTCAGGACTCGCGATCGGGCTGGCCGTCTACATCCAGTCCCTCCCCACAGGCGCCCGCGTGGACATCAAGACCCTCGCCGCGCGCTTCCCCGAAGGCCCCACCCGTATCGCGGGCGCCCTGCGCGAACTCGAAACCCACGGCTACCTCCGTCGCACCCGCGAGCGCACCCCTGGCGGCCGCATCGTCACCCGCACGATCTCCTGCAACCAGCCCGGACACCACGGGACGGCAGCCGGCACCCCCAGGAGCCCGGTCGTCCGGCTTAAGTACCGGGGAAACGCCCGCCCCGCAAGCTCCTCCCCACCGTTCCCCGGCCCGCGTACCCCTCCCCCACCCTTCTCCGGACCGCCACCGAACTCCTCGCCGGGCTCCGCCGCCACGACCCCCGCCTCCTCCTCTCCACCACCGACGCCGAGCACCTGGCCCCCGGGGTCGCCGCCTGGCTGGAACGCGACCTCACCGCCGACGCCGTACGACGCGCGCTGACCGTGGACCTGCCACCGGAAGACCTACGCCGACCAGCCGCTCTCCTCGCCCACCGGCTAGCCGCGCAGTTGCCGCCTCCGCCGCCGTTCCGCGTGCCCGCGTCGCCGCCGGCCGTACGGCAGCCGCTCCGGAACTGCGAGGGCTGTGACCGCGCCTTCCGCTCCCCCGTGCCAGGGCGCTGCCGCGACTGCCGATCCGATCTTTGATGCCGGAGGATCTTGTAGCCCCCGCCGGTACCCCGGACGGGGCGAACGAGTTCGAAGGCGTCATGCGCCACCCCGGCAAGAAGGACGCCGGCGCAGCCTTGGCCGGGCGCAGCCTTGGCCGGGCGCAGCCTTGGCCGGGCGCAGCCTTGGCCGGGCGCAGCCTTGAAGAACCGCGCCCGCTCGGGGCAGCTCCGACACGTCCCTCGACTTCGGCGTGCTCGAAGGCGGGAGCAGCCGGGGGGCTGACCCGCACGGCGGCGATCTCCGCTCCCCACCAGGCGTAGCCCGTCATCACTCCGCCTGGAGCACTCCCGCGCGACACCTCACCCTCGCCCCACGATGCTGAACGCATGGCAGAAGAAACCATCACACTCCCCGAGCGGCCCGAGCAGCCCCTTCCGCCTGTCCGGGACTGGCCCGCCGGTGAGCTGAACGCCACCGAGTTCGAACCGGTGCTCGCGGAGCTGATGCGGGAGGGGCCGCTGACGCGGATCCGGCTGCCGCACGGCGAAGGCTGGGCGTGGCTGGCGACGCGTCACGACGACGTCAAGATGATCACGAACGACCCCCGGTTCAGCCGGGCGGAAGCCGCCGTCCGCCAGGTCACCCGGCTGGCGCCGCACTTCGCGCCGCGGCCCGGCGCGCTGGCGTGGGCCGACCAGCCCGACCACAACCGGCTGCGGCACGCCGTCTCGGCCGCCTACACGGTGAGCGCGGTCAAACGGCTGCGTCCCCGTGCGCAGGAGATGCTCGACGCCCTGGTCGACGACATGGTGCGGGACGGATCGCCCGCCGATCTCATCGCGCGGGTCCTCGAACCCTTCCCGATCTCGGTCGTCTGCGAGGTCATGGGCGTGCCCCTGGACGAACGGCAGAAGCTGCACGACTGGACGCGGGAGATCATCTCCACCGCGGGAGGCGCCGATGCCGCCGAGCTCGCCAAGAAGGGGCTGTTCGGGTGGATCGGGCAGGCCGTCCGCGCCCGCCGCGACGGTGAGGGCGGGAGCGCCGGCGGGAGCGAGGACGTCCTGTCGCTGCTCGGTGCCGCCGTGCGGCGGGGCGAACTCGGCGAGGAGGAGGCGGTCAGCGTCGCCGGCCCGCTCCAGATCGGCGGGGAGGCCGTCACCAACAACTCCGGCCAGATGTTCTACCTCCTGCTGAGCCGCCCCGACCTGCTGGACCGCCTGCGCAACGACCCCGCGTCGCGCCCCGCGGCCGTCGAGGAGCTCCTGCGCTACATCCCGCACCGGGCTTCCGTCGGCCTGCCCCGGATCGCCACGGAGGACGTCGATCTCCACGGTGTCCGCATCAGCGCGGGTGACGCCGTGTACGTCTCGTACCTCGCCGCGAACCGCGATCCGGCGGTCTTCCCCGACCCCGACCGGATCGACCTCGACCGGGACGCCGGCGCGCACGTGGCGTTCGGCAACGGTCCGCACTTCTGCACGGGCGCCGTCTTCTCCCGTATGCAGATCGAACTGCTCATCGACACCCTGCTGGAGCGCCTCCCGGGCCTGCGCCTCGCCGTGCCCGCCGATCAGGTCCCCTTCCGGCAGCGCACGATGATCCGCGGCCCGCTGACGTTGCCCGTCGCCTGGTGAGGTGAGGTGACGGGAGATGAGGTGACGTCTCGGACGGGCGCCCCCGGGAATTGCCGGGGGCGCCCGTTCGTGTCCGGAACGCGAAAGGGCCCGTACGACCGAAGTCGTACGGGCCCCTTCAAGGAGCTCGCGAGGAGCTACCAGGAGATCAGATCGACAAGAACTACTTGTTGATCTTGATGACCTGGCCGGCGCCCACGGTCCGGCCACCCTCACGGATGGCGAACTTCAGGCCCTCCTCCATGGCGACGGGCTGGATGAGGGAGACCGTCATCTCGGTGTTGTCGCCCGGCATGACCATCTCGGTGCCCTCGGGGAGGGTCACAACGCCCGTCACGTCCGTCGTGCGGAAGTAGAACTGGGGACGGTAGTTGTTGAAGAACGGCGTGTGACGGCCGCCCTCGTCCTTGGACAGGATGTAGGCCTGGGCCTCGAACTCGGTGTGCGGCGTGACCGAACCGGGCTTGATGATGACCTGGCCGCGCTCGACGTCCTCGCGCTTGATGCCACGGAGGAGCAGACCGACGTTCTCGCCCGCCTGGCCCTCGTCGAGCAGCTTGCGGAACATCTCGATGCCGGTGACCGTGGTGGTGGTCTTCTCCTGCTTGATGCCCACGATGTCAACGGTCTCGTTGACCTTGAGGACACCACGCTCGATACGACCGGTGACGACGGTGCCACGACCGGTGATCGTGAAGACGTCCTCGATCGGCATCAGGAACGGCTTGTCGACGTCACGCTCGGGCTGCGGGATGTTCTCGTCGACGGCCTTCATCAGGTCGAGGACGGACTGGCCCCACTCCTTGTCGCCCTCAAGGGCCTTGAGCGCCGAGACCTTGACGACCGGAAGGTCGTCGCCCGGGAACTCGTACTCGGAGAGCAGCTCACGGACCTCGAGCTCGACGAGCTCCAGGATCTCCTCGTCGTCCACCATGTCGGCCTTGTTGAGGGCGACAACGATGTACGGAACGCCGACCTGGCGGGCCAGGAGCACGTGCTCCTTGGTCTGCGGCATCGGGCCGTCCGTCGCGGCGACAACGAGGATGGCGCCGTCCATCTGCGCCGCACCCGTGATCATGTTCTTGATGTAGTCCGCGTGACCGGGGCAGTCGACGTGGGCGTAGTGACGGGTCTCCGTCTGGTACTCGACGTGCGCGATGGAGATGGTGATACCGCGCTGGCGCTCCTCAGGAGCCTTGTCGATCTGGTCGAAGGCCGAGGCCTCGTTCAGGTCCGGAAACGCGTCATGCAGCACCTTGGTAATGGCGGCCGTGAGGGTCGTCTTACCGTGGTCGATGTGACCGATGGTGCCGATGTTGACGTGCGGCTTAGTCCGCTCGAACTTCGCCTTCGCCACTGGGGTCCTCCTACGGAGTGGTTCTGTACGCCTTACTCATCGGCGCCAGGTGATCTTTGCTGGGGTGCCGCCCGCCGGGGTTCTCCCTTACCGGTTGAGCCCCGGCGGTCGGTGTCAAGCCTAAAGCGTGCAAACGGTGTGCGTTACTCGCCCTTGGCCTTCGCGATGATCTCCTCGGCGACGTTCCGGGGAACCTCGGCGTAGGAGTCGAACTGCATCGAGTAGCTTGCGCGACCCGACGTCTTGCTGCGGAGGTCTCCGACGTAGCCGAACATCTCCGAGAGGGGCACGAGGCCCTTCACGACACGGGCACCGGCCCGCTCCTCCATGGCCTGGATCTGACCACGGCGGGAGTTGATGTCGCCGATGACCTCACCCATGTAGTCCTCGGGCGTGGTGACCTCGACGGCCATCATCGGCTCGAGCAGCACGGGGCTGGCCTTGCGCGCGGCCTCCTTGAAGGCCTGCGAACCGGCGATCTTGAACGCGAGTTCGGAGGAGTCGACCTCGTGGTAGCCACCGTCGAGAAGAATGACGCGGACGCCCGTCATCTCGTAGCCCGCCAGGATGCCGAACTGCATGGCCTCCTGCGCACCGGCGTCCACCGACGGGATGTACTCCCGCGGGATACGGCCACCGGTGACCTTGTTCACGAACTCGTACGCCGGACCATCGGTCTCGGTGATGGGCTCGATCGCGATCTGCACCTTGGCGAACTGACCGGTACCACCGGTCTGCTTCTTGTGCGTGTAGTCGTGACGCTCGACGCCCTTGCGGATCGTCTCGCGGTACGCGACCTGCGGCTTGCCGACGTTGGCCTCGACCTTGAACTCGCGCTTCATACGGTCGACCAGCACCTCGAGGTGCAGCTCGCCCATACCACCGAGGATGGTCTGGCCCGTCTCCTCGTCCGAGTGGACGTGGAAGGAGGGGTCCTCCTCCGCGAGACGCTGGATGGCGACACCCAGCTTCTCCTGGTCACCCTTGGACTTGGGCTCGATGGCGACCTGAATGACCGGCGCCGGGAAGTCCATGGACTCCAGGATGACCGGGTTCTTGTCGTCGGACAGCGTCTCACCGGTGGTGGTCTGCTTCAGGCCCATGACCGCGACGATGTCGCCGGCGCCCACCGCCTCGATCTCCTCACGCTTGTTCGCGTGCATACGGTAGATCTTGCCGATGCGCTCCTTCTTGCCCTTGACGGAGTTCAGCACCGCGGTGCCAGTCTCCAGGCGGCCCGAGTAGACCCGGACGAAGGTGAGCTTGCCCAGGTGCGGGTCGCTCATGATCTTGAACGCGAGCGCGGACAGCGGCTCGTCCACGGACGGCTTGCGCTTGACGACCAGCTCGGGGTCCTTCACGTCGTGGCCCTCGATGGCCTCGACGTCGAGCGGGGTCGGCAGGTAGCGCACGACCGCGTCGAGCAGGGGCTGGACGCCCTTGTTCTTGAACGCGGTGCCACAGAACACCGGGGTGACCGTGACGCCCTTGGACTTGCCGGACGCGATGGTGATGCGACGGATCGCGGCGTACAGCTGCTCCTCGGTGGGCTCCTGGCCCTCCAGGAACAGCTCCATGATCTCGTCGTCGTTCTCCGCGACGGCCTCGACCAGCTTGCCGCGGTACTCCTCGGCAGCCTCGGCGTGCGTGGCCGGGATGTCGACGACGTCGTACATCTCGCCCTTCGCCGCCTCGGCGGACCACACGAGCGCCTTCATGCGGACCAGGTCCACAACGCCCTTGAAGTCCATCTCGGCACCGATCGGAAGCTGCATGATCAGCGGCACCGCACCGAGGCGGTCCTTGATCATGTCGACGCAGCGGTGGAACTCCGCGCCGGTCCGGTCGAGCTTGTTCACGAAGCAGATGCGCGGCACGCCGTAACGGTCGGCCTGACGCCACACCGTCTCGGACTGCGGCTCGACACCGGCGACACCGTCGAACACCGTGACGGCACCGTCGAGGACGCGGAGCGAACGCTCCACCTCGACCGTGAAGTCCACGTGACCCGGGGTGTCGATGATGTTGATCGTGTAGTCGTTGTCCTCAAGCGGCCAGTGACAGGTGGTGGCAGCAGAGGTGATCGTGATGCCACGCTCCTGCTCCTGCTCCATCCAGTCCATGGTGGCAGCGCCGTCGTGGACCTCACCGATCTTGTAGCTGACGCCGGTGTAGAAGAGGATCCGCTCGGTGGTGGTCGTCTTGCCCGCGTCGATGTGGGCCATGATCCCGATGTTGCGGACCCTGGCCAGGTCAAGTGAAGTGGTAGCCATAAGGCTTCGGTCTTCTCTCGGTCTCGATGTGGGTAGCGACTACCAGCGGTAGTGCGCGAAGGCCTTGTTGGACTCGGCCATCTTGTGGGTGTCCTCGCGCTTCTTCACAGCGGCACCGAGGCCGTTGGACGCGTCGAGAAGTTCGTTGAGCAGACGCTCGGTCATGGTCTTCTCGCGACGGGCGCGGGAGTAACCGACGAGCCAGCGCAGCGCGAGCGTGTTGGCGCGACCGGGCTTGACCTCGATCGGAACCTGGTACGTCGCACCACCGACACGGCGGGACTTGACCTCGAGGGTCGGCTTGATGTTCTCCAGCGCGCGCTTCAGCGTGATGATCGGGTCGTTGCCCGTCTTCTCACGCAGACCCTCCATGGCGCCGTAGACGATGCGCTCGGCGGTGGAGCGCTTGCCGTTGAGCAGCACCTTGTTGATGAGGGAGGTCACCAGAGGGGAACCGTAGACCGGGTCGATGATGACCGGGCGCTTCGGGGCGGGGCCCTTACGAGGCATTTTCTACTTCTCCTTCTTGGCGCCGTAGCGGCTGCGGGCCTGCTTGCGGTTCTTGACACCCTGGGTGTCGAGCGAGCCGCGGATGATCTTGTAGCGAACACCCGGCAGGTCCTTCACACGGCCGCCGCGCACGAGCACGATGGAGTGCTCCTGCAGGTTGTGTCCCTCACCCGGAATGTAAGCGGTGACTTCGATCCCGCTGGTCAGACGCACACGCGCGACCTTACGCAGGGCCGAGTTCGGCTTCTTCGGGGTGGTCGTGAACACACGCGTGCAGACGCCGCGACGCTGGGGCGAACCCTCGAGTGCGGGCGTCTTGTTCTTCTCGACCTTGTCCTGCCGGCCCTTCCGGACCAGCTGCTGGATCGTAGGCACTACTTCTCCGGTTTCTGTGTGCCGAATGGTGAAGCTAACCTGGAACGCCACCGACCCACGCGGTCGGGTGTGTCGAATACTGCAGATTCCCGCCGCGAGGCGAAAAGGGCGCAGATTACGGTGGCCGGTTACGGCTCGCCTTGCGGTTTGAAGGCACGCACGCGAGCCAGGGCACACCCCAGGCACAAGGTCTGAGCGTACCCACCTCACGGACTTCGGTCAAAACAAATGCTGTCCAGGCCGACACGCCGGACTTCCCGCCCCCCTCCGCCGGGGCCGCCCACCGCGTCCGCGACGACCTGTCCAGGCCCTCGCGACCGTCGCTCGGCAGGCCGTGCCGAGGCCGCCACGGCCCGGCACACAGGCCGCGCATCCTGGCCGGATCACGCCCTTTCGGGCTCGGCGGTCTTGCGCTTTCAGTACGTTGATCCGTCCGCTGCGAGGACTGGGGGACGAGCATGACGACAGGGACGGTGGCCCATCCGTCGGACGACGGGGGCCTGGACGACCGGGTGCCCTTCCTGGCCCGGCTGGAGGCCGACGACCGTTCGGCGCTGCTCGGACTCGGCCGCACGCTGGACTTCGCCCAGCGCATCATCCTGCTGCACCAGCACGAGCCGTCCGCGCACGTCCTCTTCCTCGTGACCGGCTGGACCAAGGTCACCGCCTCGGCCGCCAACGGGTACGAGGCGCTGCTCGCGCTGCGCGGTCCCGGTGACATCGTCGGGGAGTCCGCGGTGCTGACCGGCCGGCCGCGGTCGGCGACGGTGACCGCGCTGGAACCGGTGCGGGCGGTGGCCGTGGAGCACGAGCGCTTCCGTGACTTCCTCAGCCGTTCACCCGACGTCTCCTTCGCGCTCCTCGGCCTGACCGCGGACCGCACCCGGGCGGCCGACCGGCGGCGGCTGGAGTTCGCCTCGATGAGCGTGCGGCAGCGTTTCGCGGTCCTGCTCCTGGACCTGGCCCGGACCCACGGCCGCCGGACGGCCGAGGGCATCGAGCTCGCGGTGCCGCTGAGCAAGCAGGAACTGGCGGGCTCGGTCGGCGCGTCGCGCGAGATGGTGCAGCGGCTGCTCAGAGAACTCCGCGACAAGCAGGCCGTCTCCACGGGGCGCCGCACGCTGCTGATCCTGCGCCCCGACATACTCCGCCGCATCGCGGCCACGGAGTTCCCGGTCGAAGCGGGATCCCGTCCCCTCAGGTCCCTCGGGAGGGGGGAGGGGGAGGGACAGCTGCCGCGGGGCGGGGCGGACGGGGCGGCGTAGGCGCGGCGGGCGGCGCCAGGAGGGAAGCGGGGGCGCGGGCGCAGTCAGGGGCGCCGGTGGAGTCGGTGAGCGTCGTCCGGGGTGACCGAGGAGACGGCTCGCCCCCGTGTTCCCTCGACGCCCCCTCGGTGTCCCCCAGTGACCCCTCGCCCCCCGAGGCCCATCTGTGCACACGGTCACACTCCGAGTGGGTCATCCGCCCTCACGGCCCGGGGCGTCCCGCCATCAGGCTGCTGCTCTGCACGGCACACCTCCGAGAGGCGATCATGACCCACCCCGTGAGCCGCACGATCCTGTTGCTGGACATCGAGAGGTTCAGCGACCGGGACGACGTGGAGCAGGCGTACCTGCGGCGCATGCTCTACGACATCACCGACCGCGCCCTGGAGCACGCCGGCATCGACGAGACCCGACGGCTGCGTGCCGACCGCGGCGACTCCGTGATGGCACTCATCGACGCGAACGCCCCGGTGACCACCCTGCTGCGCGCGCTGCTCACGGAGGTCCCGGCCCAGCTGAGGACCGTCAACCGCATGGCGTCCCGCTCCGCCCAGATCCGCCTGCGCGGCGTCCTCGCCACCGGCTACGTCGCGGTCGACGCGCTCGACGGCTGGGTCGGATCCGACCTGAACCACGCCTGCCGGCTGCTGGACGCCCACCACCTGCGTGCCGCCCTGCGCGAGCGCGCCGACGACTTCGCGCTCTGTGTCTCCGACGCGCTCTACACCGGCGTCGTACGGCACGACCACCCCGGAGTCCCGGCCGCCGACTTCCGCCCGATGACGGTGGACAGCAAGAACGGCCCGCTGAAGGCCTGGCTGCACGGACCGCTCCCCGGCGACCCGGCGCCCACACGAGACCACGGTGACACGGGGGCGGGGGAGACCGGGGCGCCGGGCGGTTCGGGGACCGCCCGGCGCCCGCGGTCCCCGCGGGGCGGCCCCGGCGAGGACCGCCCGGCGCTTAAGCCGGATCAGGGGGAGCCCCGGCGCCGGGCCCCACGCTCCGCATCGACGGCGGCTCCGTCGACATCAGCGGTGGGGTGTTCGGCGGCAACCAGTACGGCGGGATCAGCGGCGGCCACTTCAGCGGCGACGTCACCTTCGGCACGCCCGGCGACCGGGAGCGGGGCGGCCGGAAACACGGCGGCCAGACACACGGCGACCCGGAGCGGGGTGGCGGCGCGTGAGTACCCAGGATGGCGGGCCAGGGTTCTCCGGCTTAAGCCCGCGCCCCGGCCCCGACGCCCCGGGCTCCGGACACGGCGGCCCCGGCCCGGCGGCGGACCAGCCCTCCGCGGCCCCCGTACCCGAGGACACCCCCCGCGGCGACGACCACGACGCGTCCGAGGAACACGACCAGCCACAGAACGCCTGGTCGGCGCGGCGTGACCTGGTCGACCACAGCCCCCGGACCATGAACGTCGGCGCCAGGGCCCGCTTCGGCGGCGGTCTGCTCGGGGGTGACCAGCACGGCGGTATCAGCGGCGGTCACTTCACCGGCGACGTGTTCATGGGCGGCAGGACGGAGATCTACCACCTGGGGGCGGCCGGCACGGCCTCGCCCGGACCGTCCGCCGGCGAGGTCCCGCGCTCCACCCTGGAGCGGTTGGACGGCAGTTTCGTCGCCGCCGACGGGGTCATGGCCGACCTTCTCGACCGGCTGCGCCGCGACCGTGTCCTGGTCCTGTCCGGCGCCCGTTTCACCGGCAGACGCACGGCCGCCCTGATGCTCCTGCACCGCCTCGGCGCCGCCCCCGTCCGCACCCTGGTTCCCGACACCGCCCCGGGCGCGCTCGCGGACGGGTTCACGGCGGAGGCGGAGGAGAAGCGCGACGGCGACCCCGCGCGCGGGTACGTCCTGTGCGACCTCGCCACCCGCCGGGACCGCCCGCTGCGCGAACCCCACCTGCTCGCCGCCCGGGACCGCCTCGTCGAGCAGGACGCCTATCTGGTGATCACCGTCGGCCCCAGCGCCGCGCTGGAGGACGTCCCCGCCGTCCGCTGGGAGCCACCGGCCGCGGCCGACGTCCTCGCCACCCATCTGCGCGCCCGCACCGACGAGGAGAGCGCCGCCAAGCTGCTCGGTCTCCCCGACGTCACCGAATTCCTCGACCGCGGCCACCAGTTGCGCGAGGTCGCCGCCTTCGCCCGGCTGCTCGGGCGGTACGCGGCCGGGGAGGTGACCGAGGACGCCGTGGCGCGGTTCTCGCTCGTGTCGCTGGAGAACCAGGTCCAGGAGTGGTTCGAGGAGGACGAGACGTCGATCCACCTGCGGGACAAGGCGTTCCTCGTCGCACTGGCCGCCTTCGACGGCGGCCCGTACGCCCTCACCGCCGAACTCAGCGATCTGCTCTACCGGTTCCTCCAGGAGACCGAGAACCGGGCCCGCGTCCCGGAGGTCCCCGTCTTCGGCACGCACGTCGGCAAACGCCTCCAACTGGCCCGCGCCCACCGCTACGAGGAGGACGAGCACACCGAATGGGGTCCGGTGACCCAGCGGAAGGCCGCGTTCCGCGACGACCGGGCCTCCCTGGTGCTGCTGCGCGAGGTGTGGACGGGCCACCCGTCCGCCCGGCCCGCCCTGATCGCCTGGCTGCGCCGGCTCGCCGACGACGGGCGCCCCCTGGTCCGTACCCGGGCCGCCTCCACCGTCGCCGTCCTCGCCCGTACCGACCTGCCCTCCGCGATGGCCCTGGTCATCCAACCCTGGGGCACGTCCAAGCTGTTCCGGCACCGGCTCGTCGCCGTCAACGCGCTCACCCTCGCGCACCTCGTCGGTACGCCCAACATCCCGCGCATCCTCGACGACTGGTGCACCCACGACGATCCGCGGCTGCGCTGGGTGGCGGCGCGGGCGTACGCGCTGATCGGACCCGAGCGGCCGGTACAGGCGCTCGCCGCGCTGCGCGGCGCCGTCCGCCGCCTGTACACGGACGCCCCCGACGACCTGGACGGCGAGATGGCGCGTGAACTCGCCGAGGCCGTGGAGCTGTTGCTCCTCTCCCCCGCAAGCGACCTCGTGCTCACCGAGCTGCTCGGCCGCCTCGACGACGACCGTGCCGTGCACGACCTGACCCTCGGCGGCTTCGTCAACGCCTGCCGCCGCACCGAGGACGACGAGCGGTACGGCACCCCGCTGGTCCTCGGCTGGTACGCGCGGGCGGCGACCGAGGGCGCCGCGGCCGCCCACGGCATCCCGGCCCTGTGGCGGGCGGCCCTCGCCGACCCCCGGGCCACCCGGCACGCGCTCGACGTGCTGCGCGAGTGGGTACTGATCGCCGACCGGACGCCGGCCACCGAATGGGCACTGGCCGCCCTGCTGCCCGCTCTCGTCACCACGAGCGCCGAGCACCAGCGGCTGAGCCATCTGCTGCGGACCATGCCCGGCGAGGACGGAGCGCCCCCGCCCCTGGTGGCCGCCCGGCTGCTGACCACCCTTCCGGCCCGCTGACCGGGGCCCGCCGCCAGACCCTTCCGACCCAGGCGACCGGAGGCGAAACGCCCCGGCGTTCCCGAGGAGACACGCACATGCCCACCTTCAACCGCCCGCCCGAGTGGCAGCAGCAGGCGGACCGGCACTCCGACCTGGTCGACCCGGTGCTCACCGTGCGCCAGCTGTCGCGCTTCGAGCTCTCGCTGAAGCATCTGGTCCGCATCGACCACGCCCTGGTCTTCTCCACTCCCAAGGGCGGCTACGAGACGTATCTGCCGCCCCGGCGGCCGACGCGCAGCGAGATCGCGGCGAAGCGGTACTCGGCCGTCTACGAGGTGGACATGGGCGTACACCCCCACTCGGCCGAACTCACCCTGCCGAGTGACAACGACGCCTTCGAGTTCACCGCGGTCCTCGACCTGTCCTGGCAGGTCCTCGATCCGGGCCGGTTCGTGGAGAGCGGCCACCGCAACGTACCGGCGACGCTCATCGGCGAACTCCAGCAGGCGGCCCGGCCGGTGAGCCGCCGCTTCGCCATCGCGGACAGCGCGGCGGCCGAACGGGAACTGCTCCAGGCGGTCACCGTGCTCGGGCCGCTCGGGGCGCCGGCGGGACTTCAGGTCACCTGGACCCTGCGGCTCCGTCGCGACCAGGCGAACATCGAGCACCAGCAGCGGCTGCAGGCCATCGACTACTCCGCCGCCGAACAGGTGCGGGGGGCACAGCGCGGCATGGAGGTCGACGTCGAGGCCGACCGCAGGTTCCGGCAGCAGGACGCCCTGCAGATCGACCGGGCGGCGGCGTACGGCGGCCGGCAGCAGGAACTCGCGCTCCAGCAGCAGCGGTGGCAGCACGAGCAGGCGCTCCTGCACAGCGGGCAGCAGCATCAGCTCGCCCTCCAGCAGGGGCGCCAGCAGATCGAACTCCAGAAGCTGGAGGAGGAGAAGATCGCCTTCTACCAGTGGCACCTCCAGCAGGGCGGTGTCCATGCCTGGGCGCTGCACCTCGCCCAGCGCCCGGAGGACTCCCACCTCGTCATGTCCAGCATGCGCGAGGACCAGCTCCGGATGATCCAGGCCCAGATGGACCTGGTGAAGCAGCTGCTGAGCGGCGACACCGCCGAGGGCTACGAGCTGGAGGGCCCGAAGCAGCTGGCCCTGCGCACGGTCAGCGACATCCTCAACCAGCGCCTCCCGGGGGTCCCGCAGACACCTCCCCTCCTCCCGTCCGCCGCCGGTCCGGCGTACCCGGACCCGGACCCGCCGCTGCCGGGATACGCGCCCAGCGGACCCGGCCGGGCCGAACCCCCGGTTCCCGCCGGGCCGCCGCTCCAGGACCCCCCGGCGCAGGCCCCCGGCCTCGACGGCCATCTCGCGCCGACGCGTACGCCCACACCCGCGCCGACGCCCACTTCCGCACCCGCGCCGGCACCCGGAGCAGGCCCCGCCGCCGCGCAGCCGTACGGGCCGTACGGCGGGCAGACGGGCCCGGCGACGGGTCAGTACACCGGCGCCCAGCCGGGACCGGCGGGGAGCCCGTACGGGGCCCCTGGCGGTCCCACCTGGCAGGCCCCGCAGCCGTACGCCCCGCCGCCCCCGCTCCTGCCCCCACTGGTGCCTCCGGCCTCTTACCCGGGCGTTCCCGCCCCGTCGGCCGGGCCCGTCGCGCCCGAAGCCGCAGCCTGGCAGCCGCCCCCGGGCTACGGCAGCACCCCGACCCTGCTTAAGACATGACGTGGCAGCCGTCGCCCACCCGGCCGACGGCACCCCCCGGCCCGGCCGTCCGGGCCCGGACGGACCGGGACCCGCCGAACCGAGAACTGCCGAACAGATGCCCGGCGGGCCGAGGTCCGACGGATCAGGGCCCGCCGAGCCGGACGCCGGCGCCCGGGAGGACGGCGCATGACCGCACTCGACCCGGTGCCCGTCCCGGCGCCCGCCACCGGCCCGGACGGCGACCCGGCGGCTCCGCACGGAGCACCGCCCGGAGGCCCCGCCGCCGGTGCTCCCCTTCCGAGCCGCCACCCGGACGGCACCACGCCCGAGATCGTCCGTCTGTGCGAGCGCCTCCTCGCGGACCTCCGCGCCGAGATCACCCGCGCCGACAGCAAGGCATCGGTACTGGTCGCGGCTCTCGGCATGACCGCGGGCGTCTTCAGCGGTCTGCTCGCGGGGCACGACTGGACCCCGGCCGCGCTCTCCGTCCCGGGTGCGGCGCTGTGCTGGGCGGGTGTCGGCTCCCTCGCCCTGTCCCTGCTCGCCCTGCTGCTGGCCGTGCTCCCGCGCTACGGGGCCCCGGCCTGGGCGCCGGGGCACCCGCTGTCGTACTTCGGCGACATCCAGCAGGCCGTACGGCTCGGCTGTCTGCGGACCGCCCTCGCCGACACCGGGCGCGATCCCACCGGAGGCCTCGCGAAGGCCCTCACCGAGACGAGCCGGATCGCCGCGCGCAAACACCAGTGGATCCGCGCCGGGCTGATCGCCTTCTGCGTCGGCACGCTCCTGCTGCCCGCCTCACTGCTGATCGGCTGACACCGGCCGGCCGTACTCCCCGCTCGTCCCCACGCAAAGGAAGCGTCGTGACCCAGCCACCGTCCTCACCACCGGAGTACCCCCAGTACCCCGCGCCACCCCAGTCCCCAGTGCCCCCGCCCTACCCGGGACAACAGCCCCCGCCCTATCCCGGTGAACGGCCCCCGCCCTATCCCGGCGAACAGCCCCCCGCGTATCCGGGTCAACAACCCCCGTCGTATCCAGGCCAACACTCGCAGGCCCCGCACCACCCACAACCCCCGCGATACCCGCAGGCCGCCGCACCCCCGTCCCAGCCCGCGTACCCGCACGCCGCCACACCCCCGGCCCCGCCCCTCTCCCCCGGCGACCCCGCCCACCCGCACCACATCAGCACCGACCACGGCCGCGTCCACATCCGCAGTCAGCAGCGCCGCACCGACTCAACGGCTGTCGGCAATCTGCTGCTCCACCTGCCGAACTTCCTCTGCAGCCTGTTCGTCGTCGGCCTGTTCTCCGCCTTCTTCGGCGACCTCGGGTTCCTCGTGGTCCTCGCCTGGCTGGCCAGCGGCGCTCTGGTGTTCCACCGGCCCACGGAAAGCGCCATCGCGCGCCGTCTGCTCCGCCTGCGCTACCCCACGCCGCAAGAACGAGCCAAACTCGAACCGGTCTGGCACGAGGTCACCGCACGCGCCGGTGTCGAGGGCCGTACCTACGAACTGTGGGTGGAGGACAGCGACGGCCTGAACGCGGTCGCCGCCGCCGGCCACATCGTCGGCGTCACCCGCTTCGCCATGAACCATCTCCCCAACGGGGAACTCGCCGCGGTCCTCGCGCACGAACTGGGCCACCACGTCGGCGGCCACGCCTGGTCATCCCTGCTCGGCTACTGGTACGCGCTGCCCGGCCGGCTCGCCTGG
Organism: Streptomyces sp. RPA4-2; assembly: GCF_012273515.2. Classification (NCBI taxonomy): domain Bacteria; kingdom Bacillati; phylum Actinomycetota; class Actinomycetes; order Kitasatosporales; family Streptomycetaceae; genus Streptomyces; species Streptomyces sp. RPA4-2. The sequence goes on along the minus strand of NZ_CP050975.2, from coordinate 5,401,372 downwards.
CGGGTCCTGCGCGGGTTCGCGAGCATCGTCTTCAAGGTGTCGCGCGCGTTCTCCTGCTTCGGGGCCGCGTTCGTGGTGCTGGTCCTCGGCGGCCTCGCCCTGGCGACGGTCAGCACCCTGTACGGACTTCCGCTGCTCGTCCTGGCCGTGCCGTACGCCCTCGCCGCCGTCGGGCGCCGGGCCGAACTCCGCGCCGACGAGCACGCCGCTGCCCTCGGCTTCGCCCCGATGCTGGCCGCCGTCCTGCACAAGCTGCACCAGCAGGAGCAGTACGAGACGGCCGCGCTCACCGCCCGCAACGGAGGGGTGGCACCGCGGGAGAGCTCGCTCAGCAAGCTGCTCTCGTCCCACCCGGACCACTACACACGGCTGCACCACCTCCAGCCGTATCTCCAGCCACCCGGCTGACGACACCGGGGCGGCCCGAATCACCGGCCGCCCCGCCGACGCCCGGAGGCCGGCCGTTCAGCCCCCGGCCGCCACCGCCGCGATCATGGCCAGCATCAGGAACAGCGCCCAGCCCGCGACCGACAGCCAGCCCAGTACGAGACCGGTCATCGCGAGGCCATCACCGCTCTCCCCGGTACGGCGCATCTCCGAGCGCGCCGAGTGTCCCAGGACCACCGCGGGGATGCCGGTGGCGCCGAGCGTCACCACGGTGAGCAGGCCGCAGACCATGGCGCCGACCGCCTTCCCGTTGGTCATCGGCCGCGGCGCGGGCAGGAACGTCTGCGGGACGACGGCCCCGGGTCCGGCCGTCATCGGTACGGGACCCTGCGGCAGGTCGCCGACGAGCACGGCCAGCTCACCCACCGTCCGGGCCGCGTACGCCCGCGCCACTCGTTTCTCGAACTCGGCCTGCTCCAGGCGGCCTTCGCCGAAGCCGGCTCTCAGCACATCCACCGCCCGCTCCCGGTCGGCGTGCGACGCGAGCATCGACGGCCCGCCCTGCCCCTGCCCCTGCCCCTGCCACGGCTGCCACGGCGTCGGGTACGACACGGAATGCCTCCCCCCAGACGGATTCCTCCATCATGCTCCGACGCGGCATTTCCGGCACGGGTTCCGCATGACGTCCGTACGGCGGTACGGACGTCGCGGAACCGGAGAACGCCGACGGGCGGCCACCCACGAAGGGTGACCGCCCGTCAGTTGACTTACGCCTTACTGGTTGTACGGACCGTAGTCGTAGTCCTCCAGCGGAACGGCCTGGCCGGAGCCCGTGCCGAACGGCGAGTAGTCGATGTCGTCGTAACCGACGGCCGAGTACATCGCGGCCTTGGCCTCTTCGGTCGGCTCGACCCGGATGTTGCGGTAGCGGGACAGACCCGTACCGGCCGGGATGAGCTTACCGATGATGACGTTCTCCTTGAGGCCGATCAGGGAGTCGGACTTGGCGTTGATCGCCGCGTCCGTCAGAACCCTGGTCGTCTCCTGGAAGGACGCCGCCGACAGCCACGACTCGGTCGCCAGCGAGGCCTTGGTGATACCCATCAGCTGCGGACGGCCGGAGGCCGGGTGGCCGCCTTCCTGCACCACACGACGGTTCTCGGTCTCGAACTTCGAACGCTCGACCAGCTCGCCGGGCAGCAGCTCCGCGTCGCCCGACTCGATGATCGTCACGCGGCGCAGCATCTGCCGGATGATGATCTCGATGTGCTTGTCGTGGATCGACACACCCTGCGAGTTGTAGACCTTCTGGACCTCGCCGACCAGGTGGACCTGGACCGCGCGCTGACCGAGGATCCGCAGCACGTCGTGCGGGTTGGTGGCACCGAAGGTGAGCTTCTGGCCCACCTCGACGTGGTCACCCTCACGCACCATGACCTTGGCACGCTTCGAGATCGGGAACGCCGTCTCGTCGCTGCCGTCGTCCGGGGTGACGACGATCTTCTTGGTCTTCTCGGTCTCCTCGATACGGATGCGGCCGGCCGCCTCCGAGATCGGGGCGACACCCTTGGGCGTACGAGCCTCGAAGAGCTCGACGACACGGGGCAGACCCTGGGTGATGTCGTCACCGGCCACACCACCGGTGTGGAAGGTACGCATCGTCAGCTGGGTACCGGGCTCACCGATGGACTGGGCGGCGATGATGCCGACCGCCTCACCGATGTCGACCAGCTTGCCGGTGGCCAGCGAACGGCCGTAGCACATGGCGCAGGTACCGACGGCGGACTCGCAGGTCAGGACCGAGCGGGTCTTGACCTCCTCGATGCCGTGCTTGACCAGCTCGTCGATGAGGACGTCGCCGAGGTCGGTGTTGGCCGGGGCCAGCACCTTGCCGTCGACGGTGATGTCCTCGGCCAGCGCACGGGCGTACACGCTGGTCTCGACGTTCTCCGCCTTGCGCAGCACGCCGTCCGCGCCGCGCTCCGCGATGTGCAGCTTGAGGCCACGGTCGGTGCCGCAGTCCTCCTCGCGGATGATGACGTCCTGGGAGACGTCGACCAGACGACGGGTGAGGTAACCCGAGTCGGCGGTACGCAGAGCGGTGTCCGCCAGACCCTTACGAGCACCGTGGGTCGAGATGAAGTACTCCAGCACCGACAGGCCCTCACGGAAGGAGGCCTTGATCGGACGCGGGATCGTCTCGTTCTTGGCGTTCGACACCAGACCACGCATACCGGCGATCTGACGCATCTGCATCATGTTTCCTCGGGCACCCGAGTCAACCATCATGAAGATGGGGTTCGTCTTCGGGAAGTTCGCGTTCATCGCCTCGGCGACCTCGTTGGTCGCCTTGGTCCAGATCGCGATGAGCTCCTGCGTGCGCTCGTCCTTGGTGATCAGACCACGCTCGTACTGCTTCTGGACCTTCTCGTCCTGCGCCTCGTAGCCCTTGACGATCTCCTTCTTCGCCTCGGGAACGACGATGTCGGAGATGGCCACGGTGACGCCGGAGCGGGTGCCCCAGTAGAAGCCCGCCGCCTTCAGGTTGTCGAGCGTCGCCGCCACGATGACCTTGGGGTAGCGCTCGGCCAGGTCGTTGACGATCTCGCCGAGCTGCTTCTTGCCCACCGAGTAGTCGACGAACGGGTAGTCCTCGGGCAGCAGCTCGTTGAAGAGCGCACGGCCCAGGGTCGTACGGAGACGGAAGGTGTCACCCTGCTGCCACTCGGGCTCGCCCTCCTCCTGCGCCGGCGGGGTCCAGCCGCGCGGCGGGATGGTGCCCACCGGGAAGCGGATGTCGACGGCCGACTGGAGAGCGAGCTCCCCGGCGTCGAACGCCATCGTCGCCTCGGCGGTCGAGCCGAAGGCACGGCCCTCGCCCTTGACGTCGCGCAGCTCGCCGTCCGTGGTCAGGAAGAACAGACCGAGGACCATGTCCTGGGTCGGCATCGTGACCGGGCGGCCGTCGGCGGGCTTGAGGATGTTGTTCGAGGACAGCATCAGGATGCGGGCCTCGGCCTGCGCCTCCGCGGAGAGCGGCAGGTGGACGGCCATCTGGTCACCGTCGAAGTCCGCGTTGAACGCGGTGCAGACGAGCGGGTGGATCTGGATGGCCTTGCCCTCGACCAGCTGCGGCTCGAAGGCCTGGATGCCGAGGCGGTGCAGCGTCGGCGCACGGTTCAGCAGAACCGGGTGCTCGGCGATGACCTCTTCCAGGACGTCGTACACGACCGTGCGGCCGCGCTCGACCATCCGCTTGGCGCTCTTGATGTTCTGCGCGTGGTTCAGGTCGACCAGGCGCTTCATCACGAACGGCTTGAAGAGCTCCAGCGCCATCGCCTTCGGCAGACCGCACTGGTGCAGCTTCAGCTGCGGACCGACGACGATCACGGAACGCGCGGAGTAGTCCACACGCTTGCCGAGCAGGTTCTGACGGAATCGACCCTGCTTGCCCTTGAGCATGTCGGAGAGCGACTTCAGCGGACGGTTGCCGGGGCCCGTGACCGGGCGACCACGACGGCCGTTGTCGAAGAGCGCGTCGACGGCCTCCTGGAGCATGCGCTTCTCGTTGTTCACGATGATCTCGGGGGCACCGAGGTCGAGAAGGCGCTTCAGACGGTTGTTGCGGTTGATCACGCGGCGGTACAGGTCGTTCAGGTCGGAGGTCGCGAAGCGGCCACCGTCCAGCTGCACCATCGGACGCAGGTCCGGCGGGATGACCGGCACGCAGTCGAGCACCATGCCCTTGGGGCTGTTGCTGGTCTGCAGGAACGCGGAGACGACCTTGAGGCGCTTGAGCGCTCGGGTCTTCTTCTGGCCCTTGCCGGTGCGGATGATCTCGCGGAGGCGCTCGGCCTCCTCGTCGAGGTCGAAGGACTCCAGGCGCTTCTGCAGCGCCGCGGCACCCATCGAACCGTCGAAGTACGTGCCGAAGCGGTCACGCAGCTCGCGGTAGAGGAGCTCGTCGCCCTCCAGGTCCTGGACCTTGAGGTTCTTGAAGCGGGTCCACACCTCGTCGAGACGGTCGATCTCGCGCTGCGCACGGTCGCGCAGCTGCTTCATCTCGCGCTCGGCACCCTCGCGCACCTTGCGGCGCACGTCGGCCTTGGCACCCTCGGCCTCCAGCTCGGCCAGGTCGGTCTCGAGCTTCTTGGCGCGGGCTTCCAGGTCGGCGTCGCGGCGGTTCTCGATCTGCTGACGCTCGACGGAGACGTGCGCCTCCAGCGAGGGCAGGTCGCGGGTGCGGCGCTCCTCGTCGACGAACGTGATCATGTACGCGGCGAAGTAGATGACCTTCTCGAGGTCCTTCGGGGCGAGGTCGAGCAGGTAGCCCAGACGCGACGGGACGCCCTTGAAGTACCAGATGTGGGTGACGGGAGCGGCCAGCTCGATGTGGCCCATCCGCTCACGGCGCACCTTGGCGCGAGTGACCTCGACGCCACAGCGCTCACAGATGATGCCCTTGAAGCGGACGCGCTTGTACTTGCCGCAGTAGCACTCCCAGTCCCGGGTCGGACCGAAGATCTTCTCGCAGAAGAGTCCGTCCTTTTCGGGCTTGAGGGTGCGGTAGTTGATGGTCTCGGGCTTCTTGACCTCGCCGTGGCTCCACTGACGGATGTCGTCAGCGGTGGCCAGACCGATCCGGAGCTCATCGAAGAAGTTGACGTCGAGCACTATGCGTCAATCCCTCTCAGGGTTGTAAGTCATGGGGTCTGATACGGGGGTCCTGGGGCCGGCCGGGGGCTCATCGAAGTTCATCGTCGAGCCCCCGTGTCCGGACTCCCGTCAGACCTCTTCGACGCTGCTCGGCTCGCGCCGGGACAGGTCGATGCCGAGCTCCTCCGCCGCGCGGAAGACGTCCTCGTCGGTGTCACGCATTTCGATGGACATACCGTCGCTGGACAGCACCTCCACGTTGAGGCAGAGAGACTGCATCTCCTTGATGAGCACCTTGAAGGACTCGGGGATGCCGGGCTCGGGGATGTTCTCGCCCTTGACGATGGCCTCGTAGACCTTCACGCGACCGGTCACGTCGTCGGACTTGATGGTCAGCAGCTCCTGGAGGGCGTAAGCGGCGCCGTACGCCTCCAGCGCCCACACCTCCATCTCACCGAAGCGCTGGCCACCGAACTGGGCCTTACCACCCAGCGGCTGCTGGGTGATCATCGAGTACGGACCGGTCGAGCGGGCGTGCAGCTTGTCGTCGACCAGGTGGTGGAGCTTGAGGATGTACATGTAGCCGACCGAGATCGGCTCCGGGAACGGCTCGCCGGAGCGGCCGTCGAACAGCGGCGCCTTGCCGGTCGGGAGCACCATGCGCTCGCCGTCACGGTTCGGGATCGTGTGGTTCAGCAGACCGGCCAGCTCGTCCTCACGCGCACCGTCGAAGACGGGGGTGGCGACGTTGGTACCGGGGGCGACCACGTCGGCCTCGATGGCCTGCAGACGCTGCGCCCAGTCCTCCCCGAGGCCGGAGACGTCCCAGCCGCGGCTGGCGAGCCAGCCGAGGTGGATCTCCAGGACCTGTCCCGGGTTCATTCGGGACGGGACACCGAGGGGGTTGAGGATGATGTCGACCGGGGTGCCGTCCTCCAGGAACGGCATGTCCTCGATCGGCAGGATCTTCGAGATGACGCCCTTGTTGCCGTGGCGGCCGGCGAGCTTGTCACCGTCCGTGATCTTGCGCTTCTGCGCCACGTAGACACGAACCAGCTGGTTCACGCCCGGCGGCAGCTCGTCGCCCTCTTCACGGTCGAAGACGCGGACGCCGATGACCTTGCCGATCTCGCCGTGCGGCACCTTCAGCGAGGTGTCGCGCACCTCGCGCGCCTTCTCACCGAAGATCGCGCGGAGCAGGCGCTCCTCGGGGGTCAGCTCGGTCTCACCCTTGGGCGTGACCTTGCCGACGAGGATGTCGCCGGCGACGACCTCGGCACCGATACGGATGATGCCGCGCTCGTCGAGGTCGGCGAGGACCTCCTCGGAGACGTTCGGGATGTCCCGGGTGATCTCCTCGGGGCCGAGCTTGGTGTCACGGGCGTCGACCTCGTGCTCCTCGATGTGGATCGAGGAGAGGACGTCGTCCTGCACGAGGCGCTGCGACAGGATGATCGCGTCCTCGTAGTTGTGACCCTCCCACGGCATGAACGCCACGAGCAGGTTCTTGCCGAGCGCCATCTCGCCGTTCTCGGTCGCCGGGCCGTCGGCCAGTACCTGGCCGGCGACGACCCGGGCGCCCTCGTCCACGACAACCTTCTGGTTGACGGACGTGCCCTGGTTGGAGCGGGAGAACTTGTGCAGGCGGTACGTGGTGTACGTGCCGTCGTCGTTGGCGGTGGTGACGTAGTCCGCGGAGACCTCCTGGACCACACCGTCCTTCTCCGACTTGAGCACGTCGCCGGCGTCGACGGCGCAGCGGTACTCCATGCCGGTGCCGACGAGCGGCGCCTCGGACTTGATGAGCGGAACGGCCTGGCGCATCATGTTCGCGCCCATGAGGGCACGGTTGGCGTCGTCGTGCTCCAGGAACGGGATCATCGCGGTCGCGACCGACACCATCTGGCGCGGCGAGACGTCCATGTAGTCGACGTCCTCACCGGGGACGTAGTCGACCTCTCCGCCACGACGGCGGACCAGGACGCGGGACTCCTCGAAGCGGAGCTCGTCGGTCAGCGGCGCGTTGGCCTGCGCGATGACGAACCGGTCCTCTTCGTCGGCCGTCAGGTAGTCGACGTCGTCGGTGACGACACCGCCCGTGACCTTGCGGTACGGGGTCTCGACGAAACCGAACGCGTTGACCCGGCCGTAGGAGGCGAGCGAGCCGATCAGACCGATGTTCGGGCCTTCAGGCGTCTCGATCGGGCACATGCGGCCGTAGTGCGAGGGGTGCACGTCACGGACCTCGAAGCCGGCCCGCTCACGGGAGAGACCACCCGGGCCGAGCGCCGACAGACGGCGCTTGTGGGTGAGACCCGACAGCGGGTTGTTCTGGTCCATGAACTGCGACAGCTGGCTGGTGCCGAAGAACTCCTTGATGGAGGCGACGACCGGCCGGATGTTGATCAGGGTCTGCGGCGTGATCGCCTCGACGTCCTGGGTCGTCATGCGCTCGCGCACGACGCGCTCCATACGAGCCAGACCCGTGCGGACCTGGTTCTGGATGAGCTCGCCGACGTTGCGCAGACGACGGTTGCCGAAGTGGTCGATGTCGTCGGTCTCGACGACGATCGAGGTGCCGTTGTTACCAACGGTCTCGGTCTCACCGGCGTGCAGCTTCACCAGGTACTTGATCGACGAGATGATGTCCTCGACGGTCAGGATGCCGGCGTCCAGCGGGGCTTCGCCGCCCAGCTTCTTGTTGACCTTGTACCGGCCGACCTTGGCGAGGTCGTAGCGCTTCGGGTTGAAGTAGAGGTTCTCCAGAAGCGTCTGCGCGGCCTCACGGGTCGGCGGCTCGCCCGGACGCAGCTTGCGGTAGATGTCGAGCAGCGCGTCGTCCTGGCCCTGGGTGTGGTCCTTCTCCAGGGTGGCGCGCATGGACTCGTACTCGCCGAACTCCTCGAGGATCTGCTCGGTGGTCCAGCCGAGAGCCTTCAGGAGAACGGTGACGGACTGCTTGCGCTTGCGGTCGATGCGGACACCGACCATGTCGCGCTTGTCGATCTCCATCTCCAGCCAGGCGCCCCGGGACGGGATGACCTTGGCGGAGAAGATGTCCTTGTCGGACGTCTTGTCGATGGAGGAGTCGAAGTAGACGCCCGGCGAGCGGACCAGCTGGGACACCACGACACGCTCGGTGCCGTTGATGACGAAGGTGCCCTTGTTGGTCATGAGCGGGAAGTCGCCCATGAAGACCGTCTGGGACTTGATCTCGCCGGTCTCGTTGTTGGTGAACTCGGCGGTGACGAAGAGCGGGGCCGCGTACGTGAAGTCGCGGTCCTTGCACTCGTCGATGGAGTTCTTCGGGGGCTCGAAGCGGTGGTCGCGGAACGTCAGCGACATCGACCCGGAGAAGTCCTCGATCGGGGAGATCTCCTCGAAGATCTCCTCCAGACCGGACTTCGTGGGGACGTCCTGTCCGCTGTCCAGAGCCGCCTCGACACGAGCCTTCCACGCTTCGTTTCCGAGCAGCCAGTCGAAGCTCTCGGTTTGCAGCGCAAGAAGGTTCGGAACCTCGAGGGGCTCCTTGATCTTTGCAAAGGAGATGCGCAGCGGGGCGGTGCTGGCGCCGTTGTTCGTATTCGCGGTCGAGGCAGTGCGCGAGGCGGCCAAGAGGGGGTCCTTCCGAGGGCTCGGACTCACTACGCGCGTACCGGCCCCCCACAGGGGCACAGAGACAGACTGTTCCCGACTCAGCCTAAAAGGCCAGGTCAGAGATAATCCGGTCGTCGGTGCTCAAGCGAGGGCATGCCCCTGGTGACGGGCAGGAGGCAGCTAACAGGCAGCGCAAAGGGTCAGTGTAGCCACTAGGCCCACTGATGTCCAGTCCCGGTTTTCTGAGACCCTCGTTGTCGTCAACACCTGCGGCAAGCCACGCCCTCAATGCACATCGATACTGCCCTCTTCGTCGCCGATCCATGCCTCGGATCCGGATCGTTGTGACGACGCGTCCTGAGAATTGCGCGCTGCGTGCCGTTCGTCAAGGCCCCCCATGCCCAAAGCAAGTGCCGCGATCGTCACGTGCAACCTGTCTTGCAGCCCGTCTTGCAGCCCGTCACGGGCTCGGCCGGAGGCACAACGAAGATCACCATACTCGTCGCGAACCACAGTGCAAGGCAGCCGCTGCCGGACCCCATGAACGCCGAAGAGCGACCACCCAGTTGGGTGATCGCTCCTCGGTGCGTCAGCGTTACAGCGCCACGCGGGCGACTGTGACAGCTCGCGAGGGAGCCCTCAGCGGGCTCCTGGGACTACTTGACCTCGACGGAGGCGCCGGCGCCCTTGAGGGACTCGGCAGCCTTCTCGGCGGCCTCCTTGGCGACCTTCTCGAGGACGGGCTTCGGAGCGCCGTCGACGAGGTCCTTGGCCTCCTTCAGGCCCAGCGAGGTCAGCTCACGCACGACCTTGATGACCTGGATCTTCTTCTCGCCGGCACCCGTGAGGATGACGTCGAACTCGTCCTGCTCCTCCGCGGCCTCGACGGCGGCGGGGCCGGCCGGACCGGCAACGGCGACCGCGGCGGCGGCGGTGACGTCGAACTTCTCCTCGAAGGCCTTCACGAACTCGGAGAGCTCGATGAGGGTGAGGTTCTCGAACTGCGCGAGCAGCTCTTCCTGGGACAGCTTCGCCATGATGGCGTCCTTCCACTTATTCGGCAGGTGCCGGATGTACTGGTGAGGCGGGCGTACGTTCGGCCCGCTGCGACCGTCGCCTCAGGCGGCGGTCAATGCGCGAGCCGAATTACTCGGCACCGCCCTGCTCGGCCTGCTTGGCACGAAGCGCCTCCGCGGTGCGGACGAACTTCGAGGGAAGCGCCTGGAAGAGCTGAGCAGTCTGCGTCTGCTTGCCCTTGAAGGCACCCGCCAGCTTGGCGAGCAGAACCTCGCGGGACTCGAGGTCCGCAAGCTTCTTGATCTCGTCGGCGGACAGCGCCTTGCCGTCAAGGACACCGCCCTTGATGACGAGGTTGGGGTTGTCCTTGGCGAAGTCACGAAGACCCTTCGCCGACGTCACCGGGTCACCGGTGATGAAGGCGACCGCCGTCGGACCGTTGAACAGGTCGTCGAGCGTGGAGATCCCGGCCTCGTTGGCCGCAATCTTGGTCAGCGTGTTCTTCACCACGGCGTACTGGGCGTCTTCACCGAGCGAACGGCGCAGCGTCTTGAGCTGCGCCACGGTGAGACCCCGGTACTCGGTCAGCACAGCGGCGTTCGAGCTGCGGAACTGGTCCGCGAGCTCGGCTACCGCGGCAGCCTTGTCGGGCCTTGCCATAGAGCGTCGGCCTCCTTCCGGGTGATGAGGACCGCTCGGAAGGGGCTGGGCAAACGAAACGCCCCGGCGCAGGCGCACGGGGCGTAGCTCGACCGGTATGTCCGCAAGCTGGGCAAGCGAACTCCGGGAGCGTATCCACGGTCACCTACGCGGGTCGTCCGCAGTTTCAGCGGATCCTTCGGCCACCCTGCCCTCTTGCGAGCGCAAAGCAACGACCAGCGGTCTTTGGCTTCTGGGGAACAGTACGTGAAGGGCGCACTGTCAAGCAAATCCGCTCGACAGCGCCCGGGTTCAGCCCGCCTGGGCGTCCTTCATCATCGCGGCCAGGTCGACGGTGTCCTTGGCCGGCGGGGCCTTCACCGTCACCGGCTTGTTGTAGTCCAGGAAGGTCAGGGTCACGTCGAACGGGCCCTTGTCGGCGGCGGCGCGCACCCGCACCTGCTTGGTGTGGTCGTCCGGTCCGATCCACATGTCCATCGTGAGCTTGTCGGCGCCCAGGTCCTCGTACTGCTTCAGGCTCTTCTCGCGCTTCTCCCGCGTCGCCTTGTCCTCGTCCTTGAGGCTCGCGCGGAGGTCGTCGAGGGTGACGGTGCCCTTGTAGTGCGTGGTCGATACGCCGTCGACCTTCTCGGTGCCGACCTTCTTCACGTCCTTGGACCCGGTCAGGTAGGTGGACTCCTGGGACGGGTCCTGGCCGGCCTGGCTCGGCAGCTTGCCTGCGCCGGGGCCTCCGGCCGCACCGGAGAGGTCGAACTTCATCCAGCTCTTGCCGTCCAGCTCCTTGGCCACGGCCTGTCCGCCGCCCAGGTACATCGCCTTGTCGACGACCCGGATCTCCATCCTGCCGTCGGCGCCCTGGTCGAGCGCGTTCATCTTCATGCTCATGGCCAGCGGCTTCATGCTCATCGCGGCCTCGGCCTCGACCCGGCCGGTCTCCGGGACCTTGCCGGTCATCCGGTAGGTGAGGGACGTGATGGCCTCGGTGTTCTTGGCCGCCGCGGCGACGGCCGCGGCGGGCGTCATCTTCGGCGACTCGTCACTCTTCGCACAGGCGACGGCACCGCCTCCGAGGACCAGGGCGGCGAGCGCCGCCCCCGTAGCGCCACGACGCACGGAACCACGCACAGAAAACATCAGGATCCCCCCAGGGAACACATGAACGATTCACAGATTTGATGCGAGCGTAGCCCAGGGGGGTGCGAGTGGTCTTCCGAATTCTTTTGGCTTTCTTGAACCTCGGCGGCCTCAGCCCGCGGCACCCTGCGTCTTCAGCAGGTCCTTGAAGTCGGCCGTGTCGCTCGCCGGGGGCGCCTGGCTGGAGACCTTCACCCCGTAGTCGGTGTAGTACGTGGTCGAGGACATCGTGCCGGTCGAGAGGTCGCCCTTGGAGACGGCCTTGACCAGCAGGTCGTCGCCGTCGACCCAGATGTCGACGTCCTCCGTCGTGATGCCGGCCTGCGTGAACTGCTTCTTCAGGTCGGCGAGCTGGCCCGCGGAGAGGTGCGAGCTCCTCGCGGCGAGGTCCGAGACGTCGACCGTGCCCGCGTAGTGCGTGGTCTGCTTGCCGCGGACCTTCTCCTCGCCGACCTTCTTCACGTCACCGGAGGCCAGCAGGAGCTTCACCGACTGGTTCGGCGAGCTGTTCTGCATCTGGTCCTTGAGGAGGGCTCCGGAGCCGCCCCCGAGCTTCGCCAGGTCGTCGTACCCGTACCGGATCCAGTGCTTGCCGCCGGCCTGCCGGGCGAAGGTCTCGCCCATCTTCGCGTAGTAGGCGTCGGACAGATAGCGGGCCTGCATGGACGTCACGCCCGCCTTGCGCATGGTGTCGGCCATCGTGCCGCCGGTGTAGGTGATCGTCATGTCGCCGGTGAGTCCGTCGCCCCAGCCCATGACGCCGTCCGACTTCATGGACATCAGCGTGCCCATGGTCGTCGTCGACTCGACCTTGGCCGAGTCCGCGCCGTCGGTGGACTTCTCGGCGGACTGAAGCGCCGCTATGGGGCTGACGCGGGTCGGGCTCTTGTGAGCCGCCTTGTCGTCCTTGCCGCTTCCCCCCGACGAGCCCGAGGAGCAAGCGGCCACTGTCGTCAGCGCGCTCACCAGAGCGATCGCGAGGGTCACGCGGCGCACGGTCGTGCTCTTCATCTGTCCCCACCCCTATGCAGATCCTGAGAGCTGCACGCTAGCGCAGCCCACTGACACCCGTATCTGAATATGTGTCCAGGAATGGGGACGGGCCCCGCACCTCGAAAGGTTGCGGGGCCCGTACCAAGAACGCGTATGCGACGCGGTCACCGGGGTGAGCGGAGGGCTCAGACGGCGGCCGGGTCCTCCTCGACGAGGAGGTTGCGGGTGCGGTTCGGGTCGACGGGAACGCCGGGGCCGATCGTGGTGCTGATCGCGGCCTTCTTGATGTAGCGACCCTTGGCGGCCGACGGCTTCAGACGAAGGATCTCGTCGAGCGCGGCGCCGTAGTTCTCCACCAGCTTGGCCTCTTCGAAGGAGGTCTTGCCGATGATGAAGTGGAGGTTCGAGTGCTTGTCGACGCGGAACTCGATCTTGCCGCCCTTGATCTCGGTCACGGCCTTGGCCACGTCCGGGGTCACGGTGCCGGTCTTCGGGTTCGGCATCAGACCACGCGGGCCGAGGACACGGCCGAGGCGGCCGACCTTGCCCATGAGGTCCGGGGTGGCGACGACGGCGTCGAAGTCCAGACGGCCCTTCGACACCTCGTCGATGAGCTCGTCGGAGCCGACGATGTCGGCGCCCGCGGCGAGTGCGGCCTCGGCACGGTCACCGGTCGCGAAGACCAGGACCCGGGCGGTCTTACCGGTGCCGTGCGGGAGGTTCACGGTGCCACGGACCATCTGGTCGGCCTTGCGCGGGTCGACACCCAGACGGAAGGCGACCTCGACGGTGCCGTCGAACTTGCTCGTGGAGGTCTCCTTGGCGAGACGGACGGCCTCGAGCGGGGCGTAGAGCTTCTCCCGGTCGATCTTGGCGTCCGCAGCGCGGAGAGACTTGCTGCGCTTGCTCACTACTGCTCCTGATGTGTTCTGAGGAGGCGTGGTGCGGGCCGAGCAGGCCCTGCCACGGTCGTTCTCGATGTGCGGCTCGCGCCGCGTGTCCTACGAAGGTGGGCGTCAGCCCTCGACCGTGATGCCCATGGAACGGGCGGTGCCGGCGATGATCTTCGACGCGGCGTCCAGGTCGTTGGCGTTCAGGTCGGGAAGCTTGGTCGTGGCGATCTCACGGACCTGCGCCTGGGTGATCTTGGCGACCTTGGTCTTGTGCGGCTCGCCCGAGCCCTTCTCGACACCAGCGGCCTTGAGGATCATCTTCGCGGCCGGCGGAGTCTTGGTGACGAAGGTGAAGGAGCGGTCTTCGTAGACCGTGATCTCCACCGGGATCACCCAGCCACGCTGCGACTCGGTCGCGGCGTTGTAGGCCTTGCAGAACTCCATGATGTTGACGCCGTGCTGACCGAGCGCGGGGCCGACCGGCGGGGCCGGGTTCGCCGCACCGGCGTTGATCTGGAGCTTGATAAGCCCCGTGACCTTCTTCTTCTTGGGAGGCATGTGCTCTCTCCGGGTCCTAGTGAGAGTTTTCAGCTTCCGTCCGGTTCATCCGGATGGAGGCATACCGCACAACGATAACGGGTATCCATGCGGGGCCAAAAACCGAGCAGGTCAGACGGGCTGCGTGAGCCCGTCTGACCTGTTCGGAAGACGTACGTCCAGAAGCCGCTAGTTCTTCTGGATCTGGTCGAAGGAGAGCTCGACCGGGGTCTCGCGGCCGAAGATCTCGACGAGGCCCTTGACCTTCTTCGAGTCGGCGTTGATCTCGTTGATGGTCGCCTGCAGCGTGGCGAACGGACCGTCGGTGACGGTGACCGAGTCGCCGACCTCGAAGTCCAGCACCTGGACCTCGACCTTGCGCTGCGGAGCGGGCTTGCCCTCGGCCTCGGCGGCCTCACGCGCGGCCTTCTCCTCGGCCTCCGGGGCGAGCATCTTCACGATCTCGTCCAGGGTCAGCGGGTACGGGTCGTAGGCGTTGCCCACGAAGCCGGTGACGCCGGGAGTGTTACGGACGACGCCCCAGGACTCGTTCGTCAGGTCCATGCGCACCAGCACGTAGCCGGGGAGCTTGTTCTGGCGAATGGTCTTGCGCTCGCCGTTCTTGATCTGCGCGACCTCTTCCTGCGGCACCTCGGCCTGGAAGATGAAGTCCTCGACGTTCAGCGAGACGGCGCGCTGCTCGAGGTTGGTCTTCACGCGGTTCTCGTAACCGGCGTAGGTGTGGATGACGTACCACTCGCCGGGGAGGGTGCGGAGCTCCTCGCGGAGGGCCTCGACGGGGTCGACGGGCTCGGCCGGCTCGGCCTCCGCCTCATCGGCGTCCTCGTCCTCGACGTCCTCGGCGTGCTCGTCCTCGGCGGTCTCGTCATTCTCGGTGAGAGCGTCCGCGGGGACGTCCTCGTCCTCGACGTCCTCACCGGACTCGTCCTCGACGTGCAGGGCCGTTTCCTCGGCGGGCTCGCCGGCGGCGGCATCGGCAGCCTCGAACTCGTCCACGACGTCCGCTCCCTCGACGATGTCGAGCTCGTCGTCAACGGACTCGACCGACTCGCTGGCGTCGTTCAGGTTCGGGTCAGACACGGTGGCTGCTTCTTCCTGGATACATGGGGGTGGAACACGCGAAAGGGGCGCCGGTGACGGCGCCCTTCGCTCTCGGCTCAGCCGAAGACGTACTTGGCGGCGTGGTTGAGCCCATAGTCAATCACGGTCACCAGGCCAATCATGATGACGACGAAGACGATCACCACTGTGGTGTACGTCGTCAGCTGATTGCGAGTCGGCCAGACGACCTTGCGGAGCTCCGCGACGATCTGGCGATAGAAGGTGGCGAGGCGCTTCAGCGGGCCCTTCTTGGCACGCTTACCACCCTTGCGAGCCTTCTTTTTGGACTCGGGCGCCTCGGCATCAGGCATGTCGATGGAGCCCACGGCGTCCGTCACTCGTCCTCACCTGATTCCGGGTCGTGGCCGTGCCGCGCCCGGTTGAGCCGCACGGCGGTGCATTGCAGTACGTACATGCGTGCACACATCCTGGCGAAGGAGTGTGTAGCAGGGCCGGAGGGACTTGAACCCCCAACCGCTGGTTTTGGAGACCAGTGCTCTACCAATTGAGCTACGACCCTTTGATTTCCCCCAACGTACCGCATCCGCCCGAGTGCTCGCTGTGCGCACGGTGGGTGCGGCCGGTGAAGGCCAACGAGGTGAGAGTGTACGTGGTCCGGGGCCGGTCGTCGAACAGAAAGTGTCCGTAAGGGCTTTGTCCGTCGGAGATCGACGGGTGGGCCCCGCGCGTCCGGACTGGTGTTCTCACACTGTTCAGTCTGTGAAACCCGCGTGCCGGGGGCGTTTCCGGTCTGAAACGATGGGCCCCATGAGCGCTGCAACCCCTCCCACCGAGCGCCGGGTCTCCGCCCGAGTCGGCGCGATCTCCGAGTCCGCCACTCTCGCCGTGGACGCCAAGGCCAAGGCCCTCAAGGCCGCCGGGCGGCCGGTGATCGGCTTCGGCGCCGGTGAGCCCGACTTCCCGACCCCGGACTACATCGTCCAGGCCGCCATCGAGGCCTGCTCGAACCCGAAGTACCACCGCTACACGCCGGCCGGCGGCCTGCCCGAGCTGAAGGCCGCCATCGCCGCCAAGACCCTGCGCGACTCCGGCTACGAGGTGGAGGCCGCCCAGGTCCTGGTGACCAACGGCGGCAAGCAGGCCATCTACGAGGCCTTCGCCGCCCTCCTCGACCCGGGCGACGAGGTCATCGTCCCGGCTCCTTACTGGACGACCTACCCGGAGTCCATCCGTCTGGCCGGCGGTGTCCCGGTCGAGGTCGTCGCCGACGAGACCACCGGCTACCGCGTGTCGGTCGAGCAGCTGGAGGCCGCCCGCACCGAGCACACCAAGGTGCTGCTCTTCGTCTCCCCGTCCAACCCGACGGGCGCGGTCTACACCCGCGAGCAGGTCGAGGAGATCGGCCGCTGGGCCGCCGACAAGGGCCTGTGGGTCCTGACCGACGAGATCTACGAGCACCTGGTCTACGGCGACGCCGAGTTCCACTCCGTGCCCGTGGTGGTGCCCGAGCTCGCCGACAAGTGCATCGTCGTCAACGGCGTGGCGAAGACGTACGCCATGACCGGCTGGCGCGTGGGCTGGGTCATCGGCCCCAAGGACGTCATCAAGGCCGCGACCAACCTCCAGTCGCACGCCACCTCGAACGTGTCCAACGTGGCCCAGGTCGCCGCCCTGGCCGCCGTCTCCGGCGACCTGACGGCCGTGGCCGAGATGCGCGAGGCCTTCGACCGCCGCCGCAAGACCATCGTGCGCATGCTCAACGAGATCGAGGGCGTCCTGTGCCCCGAGCCCGAGGGCGCCTTCTACGCGTACCCCTCGGTCAAGGCCCTGCTCGGCAAGGAGATCCGCGGCAGGCGCCCCCAGGACACGGTGGAGCTGGCCGCGCTCATCCTGGAGGAGGCCGAGGTCGCGGTCGTCCCGGGCGAGGCCTTCGGTACACCGGGGTATCTGCGTCTGTCCTACGCCCTGGGTGACGAGGATCTCGTCGAGGGCGTCAGCCGGATCCAGAAGCTTCTGGCCGAGGCGCAGGACTGACGTCCCCGACGCCTCTCGTCGTACGTTTCGCGTTTTCGCGCTCCACGCGCGTGTGCGGGCCGTTTCCCCCCGGGGAGACGGCCCGCTTCTTCGTGCGAGCAAGACCACTAAAGGGGAAAGCGCTACCGGGACGACCCGGACGTGCGGCAGGATCCTGGAATGGAGCGCGTACGTGATCTCTCTGAACTGCCGAAAGCCCATCTGCACCTGCACTTCACCGGTTCGATGCGGCCGACCACCCTGCTGGAACTGGCCGACAAGTACGGCGTCCGGCTGCCCGAAGCACTGACCGAGGCGCTGACCGGCGGGGAACCGCCGAAACTGCGGGCGACCGACGAGCGCGGCTGGTTCCGCTTCCAGCGGCTGTACGACGCGGCACGGTCCTGCCTCAGAGAGCCCGACGACATCCGGCGGCTGGTGCGCGAGGCCGCCGAGGAGGACATCAAGGACGGCTCCGGGTGGCTGGAGATCCAGGTCGACCCGACCTCGTACGCGCCTCGCCTGGGCGGGCTCATCCCGGCGCTGGAGATCATCCTGGACGCGGTGGACTCGGCCGTGCGCGAGACCGGCATCGGGATGCGGGTCCTGGTGGCCGCGAACCGTATGAAGCACCCCCTGGACGCCCGCACGCTCGCCCGGCTCGCGGTGCGCTACGCGGACCGGGGCGTCGTCGGCTTCGGGCTGTCGAACGACGAGCGGCGGGGCATGGCGCGCGACTTCGACCGGGCCTTCGCGATCGCGCGTGAGGGCGGACTGCTGTCCGCGCCGCACGGTGGCGAACTGGCCGGTCCGGCCTCGGTCCGCGACTGCCTGGACGACCTGCACGCCACCCGGATCGGGCACGGGGTGCGCGCGGCCGAGAACCCGCGGCTGCTCGCGCGGCTCGCGGAGCGCGGCATCACCTGCGAGGTGTGCCCGGCGTCGAACGTCGCCCTGGGCGTGTACGAGAAGGCGGAGGACATCCCCCTGCGCACGCTCTTCGAAGCCGGTGTCCCGATGGCCCTCGGCGCCGATGACCCGCTCCTGTTCGGCTCGCGGCTCGCCGCCCAGTACGAGCTGGCGCGCCACCACCACGGCTTCACCGACGCCGAACTGGCCGAGCTGGCCCGCCAGTCCGTGCGGGGCTCGGCGGCGCCCCAGGACGTCAGGGGGAAGCTGCTGGCCGGCATCGACGACTGGCTGGCCGCCCCGGTCGCCTGAAGCGGCCGCGGCGCGGACACGCCTGGAAACCGGCGTCCAGCTCCGTACGGTGGCCTCGCCCGGTGGGTACTCGGCCGGTCGCAGCCTCACGGACACCGCTCCGGGAAGGTCATACGGAAAGGCACCCATTGAACTCGTCCAAGGGGAACTCGCCATGAAACTGACCGTCTTCGGTGCGACCGGCGGTATCGGACAGGAGATCGTCCGGCAGGCACTGGCCTCCGGTCACCAGGTCACGGCCGTCGTACGGGATCCGGCGCGGCTGTCCGTCACGGGCGCGGGCCTGGAGGTCCTCCGCGCGGACCTCACCGACCCGGAGGCGCTGCGCCCCGCGGTCCGGGGCCGGGACGCGGTCCTCTCCGGGCTCGGCGCCCGCAGCCGCAAGGACGCAGGGGTCACGACCCGGCTGACCCGTACGGTGCTCGGTGCGATGCGGGCCGAGGACGTGCGCCGACTGCTGGTGGTGAGCGCGGGGCCGGTCGGTCCCGACCCCGAGGGCGCCTCTTTCGCCGACCGTGCCGCGCGGGCCCTGATCTCGGTGATCCTCAAGGACGTCTACGCCGACCTGAGAGGCATGGAGGGCGAACTGGCCCGGAGCGACACCGACTGGACGGCCGTACGGCCGCCGCGGCTGCGGAACAAGCCGGTGACCGGCTCGTACCGGACGGCGGTCGGGAGCTTCCCCCTCGGGGGCCGTTTCATCGCGCGCGCCGACGTGGCGCACGCGATGCTGGCGATGATCACCGACACGGGGACGGTGAAGCAGGGGGTGGGTATCGCCTACTGAGCCGACGCGATTCGGCCCGACCTGGCCTAGAGGCGCACGCCGACCGTCACCGGTTCGTTGACCAGGGTGATCCCGAAGGCGTCACGCACCCCGGCGACGACCTCCCGGGCCAGCGCGAGGAGGTCCTCGGTGGTGGCCCGGCCGCGGTTGGTGAGGGCCAGCGTGTGCTTGGTGGAGATCCGGGCGGGCCCGGAGCCGTACCCCTTGGTGAATCCGGACTTGTCGATCAGCCAGGCCGCGGACGTCTTGGTGTGTCCTTCGCCCGCCGGGTAGGCGGGCGGCACGGCGCCGGAACCGAGCCGCTGCGCCACGCGCGCGTGGAACGCGGCGAACTCCTCGTCCGTGAGGATCGGATTGGTGAAGAACGACCCGGCGGACCAGGTGTCGTGGTCCTCGGGGTCGAGCACCATGCCCTTGCCGGAGCGCAGCTTCAGGACGGTCTCGCGGGCGGCGGTGAGGGGCACGCGGTCGCCGGGCTCCACGCCCAGCGCGCGGGCCGTCTCGGCGTACTTGACCGGTGCCGACAGCCCCGCCGCGTCCTCCAGCTCGAAACGGACGCGCAGCACGACATGACGCTCCGGGTCGGCCTTGAAGCGGCTGTGGCGGTAGGAGAAGGCGCAGTCGGCGTTCGTGAGGGTGACCGTCTCGCGCGTCTTCCGGTCGTACGCGATCACTTCGGTGATGGTCGACGACACTTCCTGGCCGTACGCGCCCACGTTCTGGATCGGGGTCGCGCCGGCGGAACCGGGGATGCCGGCGAGGCACTCGACGCCCGCGAGTCCGGCCTCGACGGTGCGGGCGACCGCGTCGCTCCACACCTCGCCCGCGGCCAGCTCCAGCCTCGTCCCGTCGAGCGCGAACCCGCTCGTCGCGATGCGCAGAGCGGTTCCGGCGAAGCCGTTGTCGCCGATGACGAGGTTCGATCCGCCGCCGATCAGCAGCAACGGGGTACCGGTGTCGTCGGCCTCGCGGACAGCGGCGATCACCTCGGCGTCGGTCGTGGCGGTGATCAGCCGGGTCGCGGGCCCCCCGAGCCGGAAGGTGGTCAACGGGGCGAGCGGGGCGTCGTGGAGTTCCTGCACGCGCCCAAGACTACGAGAAGGCCGGCGGCTCCCGGCCCGCGGTACGCGCGCTGTGCGCTGTGCGGCGTGCGGCGTGCGGCGTGCGGCGTGCGGCGTGCGGCGTGCGGCGTGCGGCGTGCGAACGGCCCCGCCGGGGAGGCGGGGCCGTTTCGTGTCGTACGGGCTGCGGACAGGCGGTTCAGTGGGAGGCGGTTTCCAGGGCCGGGGCCGGGGTGAGGGCGGGGACCGGGACCTCGGCCACGGTCTCGGACCGTGCCGCACGCCGTGCCGACGGGATGAGCAGCACCGCGACTCCCGCCAGGGCGACCATCGCGGAGCCCACCACCAGCGCGGGCCGCAGGCCGTCCACGAAGGTCTTCGCGGTCTCGTAGCCGCCCTGCGCGGAGAAGATCGACGACATCACCGCGATGCCGAGCGCGCCGCCCACCTCGCGCAGCGCGTTGTTGGCGCCGGAGGCGATGCCCTGCTCCTGCGGACGGACGCTGGACATGACCAGGTTGGACGCCGGAGCGAAGTACAGGGACATCCCGATGCCGCTGATGATCAGGGCGGGCAGCTGCTCGGCGTACGAGACGTCGGCGGCGACCACCACGGCGTAGTAGGCGAGTCCGACGGCCTGCAGGAAGAGCCCGGTGGCGACCACGGGGCGCCCGCCGACGCGGTCGGAGAGGTAGCCGGCGATCGGCGCGACGAGCATCGGCATACCGGTCCAGGGCAGCATCCGCAGCCCCGCCTCGGTGGGCGAGTAGCCGAGGACGCCCTGCATGTACTGGCTGAGCAGGAAGATCGAGCCGAACATCCCGAGGAACATCAGCAGGCTCGCGGCGTTGATCCCGGCGAAGGCGCGGGAGCGGAACAGCCGCATCGGCAGCATCGGGTTCTTCGCCCGGATGCCGTGCAGGACGAAGGCGGTGAGCAGCGCGGCGCCGGCGAGCAGGCCGGTCAGTACGACCGGGCTGGTCCAGCCGTCGGCGGGCCCGCGGACCAGGCCGTAGACGATTCCGAAGAGGCCGCCGCTGGCGAGCAGCGTGCCGGGGATGTCGAGCCGGGCACCGGCGCCGTGGGACTCGGCCAGCCGCAGCCGGGCGAGCGGGAGGAGGGCGAGGCCCAGCGGAACGTTCAGCCAGAAGATCCAGTGCCAGGACACGTGTTCGGTGAGGCTGCCGCCGATGAGGGGCCCGGAAGCGACCGCGAGTCCGTTCACGGCGCCCCAGATCCCGTACGCCATCCCGCGCCTGGCGGCCGGCACGGCGGCCGTCAGCAGGGTCAGCGTCAGCGGCATCATGATGGCGGCGCCGACACCCTGGACCGCGCGGGCGGCGATCAGCGAGTCGATGCCGGGGGCCATGGCCGCGGCCGCGGAGGCGCCGGTGAAGACGGAGAGACCGACGAGGAAGAGCCGGCGGCGGCCGAAGCGGTCGCCCAGCGCCGCGCCGAACATCAGCAGGACGGCGAAGGTGAGCGTGTACGCGCTCACGGTCCATTCCAGGTCGTCCAGCGCTCCACCCAGGTCCTTGCGGATGGAGGGCAGCGCGGTCGTGACGACGAGATTGTCGAGAGCCGCCATGAATCCGGCGACGCTGGTGATGACGAGGGCCCAGGTAGCTCCCCCGCGCCGTGCTGTCTGCTGTGACATCGCTCCCCCAAGAGTGATTCACTCGAGTTGATTAGTTATTGATGACTAACTTTCGCGCTCATGAAAAGGCGAGCCCCGCCGCCTTCCCGATGAACGTCTATCCGCCCGAAACCCCGGCGCGCCCGGCCACTCGCGCCTCCGGATAGATCCCTTCCCAGACCCGGTGGCCGGCCGGAAACCCCATGGCCACGAAGCAGTTGATGAGCATCCCGTACGCAAGGAAGTTCGTCGTCTCACCCACGTCGGCACCGAGCGGCAGATGGACCGTGTCCCACAGTCGCGTCCAGCCGCTCCGCACCGCCTCGCCGAACTCCCGGTCACCGGCCTCCTCGGCGGCCGCCACCGCGGTGTACGTCTGCATCTGCATGAGCAGCCGCTCCGGGTGCTCCGCGATGACCCGTGTGTACGCGGTCGCCATGGAGTGCAGGGCCTCCTCGCCCTCCAGCCCCTCGGAGGCCTCCTCGAAGGTGCGGCGGATGTCCTCGAGGCAGCGTTCGGCCGCCGCGAGGAAGATCGCCTTCTTGCCCGGGAAGAGCCGGAAGAGGTACGGCTGCGAGACGCCCACACGCTTGGCGATCGCCTCGGTGGAGGTGCCGTAGTAGCCGCCGCGGGCGAACTCGCCGATCGCCGCGCGGATGACGCTTTCGCGCCTGTCCTCTGCGCTCATCCTGACCATGCGAGAAAGTTAGTACTCAATCACTAACTACGTCAAGAGGGTTCTGAGAATGGGGCGGAACGTGTCCTCAGGGGCTCGTGGGGCGTGGCGTGAGGCGCGCGGGGGCGTGCCGGGCTGCGCGGTGGGGGCCGTGAGCTGAGCGGTGGGGCCGTGCGCCGCATGGTGAGGCGCGCTGGTGAGGACGCGTAAGGGGCGTCCGCCATGGACGGACGCCCCTTACCGCTGCCGGTTACTGGTTGCCGGTTGCCGGTTGCCGGTTGCCGGTTGCCGGTTGCCGGTTGCCGGTTGCCGGTTGCCGGTTGCCTGGACACACGGGCCGCCACCGAAACCGAACCGGCCGCACGACCCGCCGTCAGGCCAGTCGCACGACCGCTCGCGACATGCCCAGGACCTTCTGGCCCGCGCTCGTCGCGGTGAGGTCGACGCGGACGGTGTTGTCGTCCAGCTTGGCCGCGACCTTGGCGCTGACCTCGACGGTCGCCCCCTTGTCGTCGTTCGGCACGACGACGGGCTTGGTGAACCGCACCCCGTACTCGAGCACCGCGCCCGGGTCGCCGACCCAGTCGGTGACGACGCGGATCGCCTCGGCCATGGTGAACATGCCGTGCGCGATGACGTCGGGGAGACCGACCTCGACCGCGAACTTCTCGTTCCAGTGAATCGGGTTGAAGTCCCCGGAGGCGCCCGCGTACCGCACGAGTGTGGCGCGAGTCACGGGGAAGGTCTGGGGCGGCAGCTCCGTACCGACCTCGACATCACCGTAGGTAATCTTCGCCGCCATGATCAGCCCTCCGCCCGCGCCACGAGTTTGGTGATGGCCGTCACCACGTGCTCGCCCGTCTCGTCGTGGACCTCACCCCGGATGTCCAGGATGTCGTTGCCGGCCATGGACTTGATCGCCTCGATGGTCGAGGTGACCGTGAGCCGGTCACCCGCGCGCACTGGGCGGGTGTAGGCGAACTTCTGGTCACCGTGCACCACGCGGCTGTAGTCGAGACCCAGTTGGGGGTCCTCGACGACCTGCCCCGCGGCCTTGAAGGTGATGGCGAACACGAAGGTCGGGGGGGCGATCACATCGGCGTGCCCGAGCGCCTTGGCGGCTTCCGGGTCCGTGTACACCGGGTTGGTGTCCCCCACGGCCTCCGCGAATTCGCGGATCTTCTCCCGCCCCACCTCATAGGGCTCGGTGGGCGGGTAGGACCGCCCCACGAAGGACTGGTCGAGCGCCATGGGCCCGGAACCTCCTGGTTTTCAGCCGGTGCGGCATCTGCCGCGGTGCAGCGGATCCCGGCCGGTGTCCGGCGCCGTCGCTACGGCACGCGGGCCTGGCCGGAGGCCGGCGCCGGGCGTTCGACACGCCCGGCATCCGACCGGTGAACGACGCGAGGCCGCCCCCGTTACTGGGGACGGCCTCGTGTACGAGCCTGAAATTATCGCGTTTCGCGGTGCGCGGTGTGCGCGTTGCAACGCGGGCAGTGCTTCTTCATCTCCAGTCGGTCCGGGTCGTTACGCCGGTTCTTCTTGGTGATGTAGTTCCGCTCCTTGCACTCCACGCAGGCCAGCGTGATCTTCGGGCGGACGTCGGTGGCAGCCACAGGAGTGCTCCTTGACGAACGGATGGGACATTAAGACGTTTAACGCATAGAAGAGTAGCCGATCGAAGGACCGACCCCACAATCGGCTACTGTCTGTAGCGGTGACCGGACTTGAACCGGTGACACAGCGATTATGAGCCGCTTGCTCTACCGACTGAGCTACACCGCTGTGATGCGATCGGACCCCGCCTTGCGACGGGGACCTCCCACACCAGAGCCCCAATACGGAATCGAACCGTAGACCTTCTCCTTACCATGGAGACGCTCTACCGACTGAGCTATTGGGGCGAGCGATGAAGACATTACACGCTCGCCCGCCGATCGCCCAAATCCGTTTCGCGGCACCCGCCCCGGCCTGTTCCCCACCGCTTGCCGACCGCTCACCGGCCCGCATCCCACCCGTTCCTCACGCCCCTCGCGGACGGTGCGCCACATCCGCGACACACGGACCTCGCGCCCCCTGCGTCACGACGCATCCCCAGGTCCGGGGCCCTCTCCCGAGCGACGGACCACACCGGTACGACTATTGCGCTCCTCCCCGATGAGGACGGATCGCCACCCTAGGCTCGACCCACACCGCGTGATCTTGACCGGCTACTCTCCGTCACTCCAGCGTCCCCCAACAGCACTCTCCGCAACCGACTCCCCGCGGTCGCCCCCGAGCCCCAGGAGCGCGATGCCCGACAGCCAGTCGCAGCCGCCCCACTCCTCGTCCTCCCCTTGCGGTCGGACCGACACCGCCACCCTGCTGCTGTGCGGAGCGCGGCTCACCGACGGCCGGACCGTGGACGTACGGCTCGGCGGCGGGCGCATCGAGGCGGTCGGCACCGCGGGCAGCCTGGCGACGGAGTCCTCCGGGGCGCGGACCCCGAAGGTGGACCTCGGTGGCCATCTGCTCCTGCCTGCCCCCGCCGAACCCCACGCACACGGCGACACGGCCCTGACGGCCGAGGGCGACGGCCCCGTCTCGTACGACCCGCACGAGGTCCAGCGCCGGGCCACCGAGGCCGCGTTGCTGCAGCTCGCGCACGGGGCGACGGCGCTGCGCTCGCACGTGCGCGTCGGCGACGTACAGGGGCTCGGCGCACTGGACGCGGTGCTCCAGGCACGGCGGGCACTGCGAGGGCTCACCGAACTGTCGGTGGTGGCGATGCCGCGCGTACTCAGCGGGATCGCCGGGGCCGACGGTCTCGCGATGCTGCGGGACGCCGTGAAGATGGGCGCCTCGGTGGTGGGCGGCTGCCCGGACGCCGACCCCGATCCGACGGGGTACGTGGAGGCGGTCCTGGAACTCGCCTCCGAGTACGGCTGCCCGGTCGACCTGCACACGGACGCCACCGACCCCGCCCGGCTCGGGCGGCTCGCGGCGATGGCGGGCGGGCTGCGGTCCGGGGTGACGCTGAGCCCGTGCGCCGGGCTCGGCCGGCTGCACGCCGAGGCGGCCGCCCTGGCGGCCGACCAACTCGCCGCAGCGGGCGTCACCGTGGTGTGCCTGCCGCAGGGCGGCTGCGGGGGTTCGGAGCGTCGCGGGACGGCCCCGGTACGGCTGTTACGGGCCGCCGGAGTACGGGTCGTGGCGGGCGGCGGCGCCCTGCGGGACGTGGCGAACCCGGTGGGTCGCGGGGACCCCCTGGACACGGCGTACCTGCTGGCCTCGCGGTACGGGCTGCGCCCCGAGGACGCCTACGACGCCGTGAGTTCCGGGGCGCGGTGCGCGCTCGGGCTGCCCGAGGTGCGCGTGGAGGCGGGATTCCCGGCCGAGTTGCTCGCGGTGCGCGGCGACGGGCTCGCGGGAGCGCTGTCGCTCTCGTACAGCCGGATCGTGGTGCACCGGGGGCGCGTGGTGGCGCGGACCAGCGCTGTGCGTGAGTACTGCGACTCGGTGGTGGGCCTGGACCTGCCACGGCAGGGCTACGGGGATCCCTCTTGAGTGGCTCTCGGCCTTCCGGACCCTCAGAAGCCGTCCGCTGGGCGTGCGTTGGGAATCGGGACGCGAGACACGAGAGACGAGAGTTGAGAAGCGGAAAAGGCCCGTCCACTCCCGCGTCCGATCACTCGTTCGCAAGATCACTCTCGTGACCGGTGAGTTGTCCACAGGTCATGCGGCGAACGCGTGCGTCCGGGCGTACGGTCGGAAACATGCGCATTGTCATCGCTGGAGGTCATGGTCAGATCGCGCTGCGGCTGGAGCGCCTGCTCGCCGCACGCGGTGACGAGGTCGCGGGGATCATCCGCCGCGCCGAGCAGGGCGACGATCTGCGGGCGGCCGGTGCCGAACCGGTTCTGTGCGATCTGGAATCGGCCTCGGTGAAGGAGGTCGCCGCGCATCTGCGGGGTGCGGACGCGGCCGTCTTCGCGGCGGGCGCGGGGCCGGGCAGCGGCGCGGCCCGCAAGGACACGGTGGACCGCGGCGCCGCGGTCCTGTTCGCGGACGCGGCGGAGCAGGCGGGTGTACGGCGCTACGTGGTCGTGTCCTCCATGGGCGCGGACCCGTCCCATCAGGGCGACGACGTGTTCGACGTGTACCTGCGCGCCAAGGGCGAGGCCGACGAGTACGTACGCGGCCGTACGGCCCTGGAGTGGACGATCCTGCGTCCCGGCGGCCTGATCGACGACGCCGGAACAGGCCTCGTACGCCTGGAGGCCTCGACCGGCCGTGGCACGGTTCCGCGCGACGACGTCGCGGCCGTCCTCGCGGAGCTGGTGGACACACCGGCGACGGCCGGCCTGACCTTGGAACTGATCAGCGGTTCGACGCCTGTCTCGGTGTCGGTCAAGTCGGTGGCGGGGAACTGACCGCGTCCGCGCATCTGGGACAGGGCTTCGAGACAGGGATCCGGGCCGCGGAACCGGGACGGGGATCTCGGACAGGGATTCGGGGCGCGGAACCGGGACGCGGAACCGGGACGGGAAGCTGGTCTCCTGTCCCGGTTGTCCCGGTGTCCCCGGTCGCCGTCAGGGTGTCGGCCGCGCGGGGCCGGAACCGAACCGTTCAGAACAGCGGGAGCTGACCGGGGAACTCCGCGACGACGTATCCGTCCAGGGCCGGCTGTGCGGCCCCCAACTGCGCCTGCCTGCGCGACCCGGGACACGAGACCAGTTCCCCGTTTCCGCGCGCGCCCGGCGGATCGTGCCGGGCGAACCGTCCGGCGACAACGGCGATCTCCCGGCGGCACTCGGGGCAGTTCCTGCGACGCGACGACATGAGATCAGTGTGCCCTCGCGACACCCGGCGCGCCCTCCCCCACATGCCCCGGCCCGTCACTGCCCTGCCCCAGCCCTGGAGCACACCCCAGCCGTCGTACCGAGAACAGCCTCGGCAAGCGCATAGGCCCGACAACGAAGAAACCCCCTCCGATCTGCGTCAACGCAAATCAGAGGGGGTTTACCTTCATGTGGCGGCGCCAGGATTCGAACCTGGGAAGGCTGAGCCGGCAGATTTACAGTCTGCTCCCTTTGGCCGCTCGGGCACACCGCCGGGGTCGCTGCCCTGAGACCGCTTTTCGGCGGTGCTCTCTGGCAACGACGTAAACGATACCTGATGCCCAGGGGTGCTCCGCCACCCGATTGATCTGCGCTCGAAGGGGAGCGGGTGACTAGGCTTATGCGGATGCGGCCGGGGGCCTACGCCGGGCTCGACGGCCGCCCCTACGCACCCCGATACAAGGAGCCACAGGACATGGCCGACTCCAGTTTCGACATCGTCTCGAAGGTCGAGCGGCAGGAGGTCGACAACGCCCTCAACCAGACCGCCAAGGAGATCTCGCAGCGCTACGACTTCAAGAACGTCGGTGCCGCCATCTCCTGGTCCGGCGAGAAGATCCTCATGGAGGCGAACTCCGAGGAGCGGGTGAAGGCCGTCCTCGACGTGTTCGAGACCAAGCTGATCAAGCGCGGCATCTCGCTGAAGTCGCTGGACGCCGGTGAGCCGCAGCTCTCCGGCAAGGAGTACAAGATCTTCGCGTCGATCGAGGAGGGCATCTCCCAGGAGAACGCGAAGAAGGTGGCAAAGATCATCCGCGATGAGGGCCCGAAGGGCGTGAAGGCTCAGGTGCAGGGTGACGAGCTGCGTGTCACCTCGAAGAGCCGTGACGACCTGCAGGCCGTCCAGGCCCTGCTCAAGGGCAAGGACTTCGAATTCGCGCTGCAGTACGTGAACTACCGGTAGTCGTCGGTCCGTTGCGCTGCGGCGCGTGCGACCGTGTGTACGAGGAAGGGTGGGCGCCCGGAGTGCCCACCCTTCGCGTCTGCCGGCCGCGGCCTCAGGGATGCGCGGTCAGCGGCGCGAGTCGCCGAACAGGATGCGGTAGAGGATCAGCAGGACGAGCGAGCCGCCGATCGCCGCCGCCCACGTGGCACCGTCGTAGAAGTGCTTGCTGACCGGGTGGTCCAACCAGCGCGCGGATATCCAGCCGCCCAGGAATGCCCCCGTGACCCCGATGAGGGTCGTGCCGATGAAACCGCCCGGGTCACGGCCCGGCAGCAGGAATTTGGCGATGGCTCCGGCCAACAGTCCCAGAATGATCCAGCTGATGATGCTCATGCCCTGAACCTGCCTCTCCGCGCTGTGCCTGTGCTGTCCTCCTGCTCCGGCCTGGCCATGTCCATGCCTTCCACTTCGAGCAGTCGGTGGTGGATACCGGTGTTCGTGGCGCGTTACCAGGCAGGACGCCTGGTCGGCGCCGGGTGGTTGCAACGATCAATAGGGTGCGGCACATGACACAGTCCGGTTCTTCTCTGCGGCGCACGCTGGGCACGACGGACGCCGTGGTCGTCGGCCTCGGCGCGATGGTCGGAGCGGGGATCTTCGCGGCGCTCGGCCCCGCGGCACGGGCGGCCGGTTCGGGGCTGCTTCTCGGGCTCGCGGTCGCCGCCGTGGTCGCGTACTGCAACGCGATGTCCTCGGCGCGGCTGGCCGCTCTGTATCCCGCGTCCGGCGGCACCTACGTGTACGGGCGTGAGCGGCTCGGGGCCTTCTGGGGGTATCTGGCGGGCTGGTCGTTCGTCGTCGGGAAGACGGCCTCCTGTGCGGCGATGGCGCTCACCGTGGGCGCGTACGTCTGGCCTGAGCAGGCGCACGCGGTGGCGGTCGCGGCCGTGGTGGCCCTCACCGCCGTGAACTACGGCGGCGTACAGAAGTCCGCTTGGCTGACGCGGGCGATCGTGGCGGTGGTCCTCGCGGTCCTCGCTTCCGTGGTGGTCGTATGTCTCGGCTCGGGCGCCTCCGACGCCGGACGGCTGCAGGTCGGGGTCTCCGACGGTGTGGGCGGCGTGCTCCAGGCGGCAGGGCTGCTGTTCTTCGCCTTCGCCGGGTACGCGCGGATCGCCACGCTCGGGGAGGAGGTACGGGATCCCGCACGCACCATTCCGCGCGCGATCCCCACGGCACTGGGCATCACGCTGGTGGTGTACGCGGCGGTCGCGGTCTCAGTCCTTTCCGTGCTGGGGCCGGACGGCCTCGGGCAGGCTCCGGCGCCACTCGCCGACGCGGTACGGGCGGCCGGTGTGCCGGGTCTCGTGCCGGTGGTGCGGGTGGGTGCGGCCGTGGCGGCGCTGGGTTCCCTCCTCGCCCTGATTCTGGGTGTGTCACGGACGACGCTGGCCATGGCCCGCGACCGTCATCTGCCGGGCGCCCTGGCCGCCGTGCATCCCCGCTTCCAGGTGCCGCACCGGGCGGAGCTGGCCGTGGGCGCGGTGGTGGCGGCGCTGGCCGCGACGGTGGACGTCCGGGGTGCGATCGGTTTCTCCTCCTTCGGTGTGCTGGCGTACTACGCGGTGGCCAACGCGGCCGCCTGGACATTGAGGCCGACTCCGGTGGTGCGGGTCGTGCCGGTCGTGGGATTCGTCGGATGCGTGACCCTCGCGTTCGCCCTGCCCTGGGTTTCCGTGGTCGTGGGCGCGGCTGTACTGGGGGTCGGCGCGGCCGCGTACGGCGTGCGGAAGAGGGTGGCTTCGCGGTAGTCGCGGGCGCGAGCGGACCGCCGACTGTCGGTCGTCGGTGTCGGTCGTGGTGGCTCGGGGCGGAGGAAGGGCAGGGCTGGGAAAGGGTGGGGCTGGGACGCGGTGCGGCCCCGCTCGCTCGTGGCAGGGCTGACGGCTACGAGGCCGGTGCCGCCGTCGTGCGGGTGCGGAAGTCGGGCCAAGGGGACAGGTCCGCGTCGTCGTTGGACTCCTCGTACCAGCCGGTGCCCTCCAGCCAGATACGCAGCCAGGCCTCGAGGTCGGGTGCGTCCACGTACCACGCGTGGTCGGCCTCGTCGGCGTTCGGCTCGAACAGCAGGACCGTGGCCCTGGGGCTGTGGCAGTCCACGCACGCGTACATCCCGCAGCCCCAGTGGGATATCGGCAGGACGCCCTCCGGCCACGGCCAGTCCGGGTCCTTGCGTCCGCTCTCGCGGTGCGCGAGGTACTGCGGGACAGCGGCCGGCTCACCGGACGGGGCGCCGTCGAGCAGCGGCAGCAAGCCGTACTCCGGGCCGAATCCGCCGTCCCCTATTCGCAGATAGAGCGCGGCGAGCAGGGGTGGCAGCCCGAAGCCCAGGGCGGCCTCGGCGCGGACGACCGACGCCGCGTCCACCGGCTCGGGGAGCGAAGGCCAGCCCCACGGACGGGTGTTGCGGGCCTCCGTGCCGACCCTTGCCAGCAACTGCTCGATTTCGGTCATGGGTTCATGATGCAGCGCGCCACCGACATTCGGGCAGCCTGTGGATAACCCTCCGGCGGGGAGGCGGGCAGCCCTCGGACTGGTGGCGGACAGCTCTCGAGCCAGGCGGTCGCCGACGCGCTCGTCGACGCGCGCCGCCGAGGGAGCCGGCGCGCCACGAGCGGCTGGTCCGTGCACAGGACTTCGCGTCCCGCGGGGAGCAGCGAGACCCGGATGGGCTTGAAGTCGGCGATGCCGGACAGGATCGATTCCCGGCGCTCACGACACTCCCACAAAGGCTCTGCGGTTCCGGCTTCATGGCTGAGCACCGGATACTGGCCAGTGACAGCGGGCACGGGCGTCATCCGCGAAGGGGCAGCGATCGTGAAACTCCTCAGCCTGATCCTCAACATCCTGTGGTTGATCTTCTGCGGGATCTGGATGGCGCTCGCCTACACGGTGGCCGCGCTCATCTGTTTCGTCTTGATCATCACGATTCCGTTCGGCGTCGCCTCACTGCGGATCGCCGGATTCGTCCTCTGGCCCTTCGGGCGTACGACGGTACCGAAGCCGGACGCCGGAGCGGGCTCCTTGATCGGCAACGTGATCTGGATCATCGTCGCAGGGTGGTGGCTCGCCATTGGTCACCTCGTCACCAGCATCCCGCTCTTCCTGTCGATCATCGGGATTCCCTTCGGCTGGGCGAACCTCAAAATGATTCCGATCTCTCTCATGCCCCTGGGGCGCGAGGTCGTATCGACTGACGAAGAGTTCGGCGCGCGCTGAGTGCCCACTGCGGGATGCCAGTCCTCTCCCGCGCCCTGACGGCTCGCCCGCCGCCCAGGCCCTCTCTCGTTGCCCACGAACGTCCGTGCGGTCGAGGTCGCGTGCGGTACACGTCTCCCGATGAGAACGCCGGCCCGTGCACCGTCCTTTCGACGGGGCGCGGGCATTCTGTGACGGTCGGGGACAGCGGGCGGCAGCGGCCTTCCGCGCTCTGGTGGAACCTGCTGATGAAGCCGCCCCGTGGGGCATGCCGCTCAGGACCGGGCGAAGGACGTTCGGACCGTCTTCATCGCTGGCGGCCTGCCATCTGCTCGAGCCGGGAGATGCGCTCCGCCATGGGCGGGTGCGTGGAGAACATCTTCGACATCCCCTGCCCGGGGCGGAAGGGGTTCGCGATCATCATGTGACTCGCGGTCTCGATGCGCGGTTCCGGGGGCAGGGGCAGTTGCTTGGTGCCCGCGTCGAGCTTGCGCAGGGCGCTCGCGAGAGCGAGGGGGTCGCCGGTGAGCTGGGCGCCGGAGGCGTCCGCCTCGTACTCCCTGGAGCGGCTGATGGCGAGCTGGATGAGGGACGCGGCGAGCGGGCCCAGGATCATGATCAGCAGCATGCCGAGGATGCCGGGGCCCTCGTCGTCGTTCGAACGTCCGATCGGGATCAGCCAGGCGAAATTGACCAGGAACATGATCACGGAGGCGAGGGCGCCGGCGACCGACGAGATCAGGATGTCGCGGTTGTAGACATGGCTGAGTTCGTGGCCGATGACACCGCGCAGCTCGCGCTCGTCCAGGATGCGGAGAATTCCTTCGGTACAGCACACCGCCGCGTTGCGTGGATTGCGGCCCGTCGCGAACGCGTTCGGTGCCTCCGTCGGTGAGATGTACAGACGCGGCATGGGCTGGCGGGCCTGGGTCGAGAGCTCACGGACCATGCGGTACAGCGCCGGGGCCTCGAACTCGCTCACCGGGCGCGCGCGCATCGCGCGTAGAGCCAGTTTGTCGCTGTTCCAGTACGCGTACGCGTTCGTCCCGATCGCGATGAACAGCGCGACGACGAGGCCGGTACGCCCGAAGAAGCTGCCGATGACGATGATGAGTGCGGACAGTCCCCCGAGGAGTACGGCGGTCCTGAGCCCGTTGTGCCGGCGGTGCACGGTACGCCCTCCAAGTGGTGCGGCAGGGGAACCCTTTGCTTGTCGAATGCTCTGCTTCCACTCTTCAGTGGACCCTCCCGTACTGGTCAACGCCAGGCGGGGAGCACTAGTTCCCTTGTGCGCACGGCGGCGCGTGTCGGCCGTCCGGGTGACTGCCGGCGTCATCCCGCGCGCGGGGGGCTCATGGATGCCGCGCGCGTGGGCCTCACGATCGCCGCACACGGGCGCCACGCGAGCGTCAGAACAGGCTGGTCGCCGAGAAGCGCAGGATCAGTTGGGGCGCCCCGGAGAGGGCGATGCCCAGGACCGCCGTCAGCGCGATCGCTGCGGTCAACGGGGCCGGTACCGGGTGCCTCGCGGCCTCGCCCTCGGGGGCGCGGAAGAGCAGGGTCGTCCACTGGAGGTAGTAGAAGAGCGCGATCACGACGTTCACGGCCATGACCACGGCGAGCCAGCCGAGTCCCGCGTCGACGGCCGCCGAGAAGACGGTGACCTTGGCGAAGAGCCCGATGATGCCCGGCGGCAGTCCTGCCAGGCAGAGCAGGAAGAAGCCGAGGAGGAGGGCCGAGAGGGGGCTCTCCGCGTACAGGCCGCGGTAGTCGCTGATGCGGTTCAGGGGCCTTGTGCGGGCGACGAGGGCGGCCACCGCGAAGGCGCCCAGGTTCACGGCCGCGTACATCAGGGCGTACGCGACGGTGGAGCCGATGGCCTTCTCGGCGTCCTTGGAGTAGGCGGCGGACGCGATCGGCACCAGGAGGTAGCCGGCCTGGCCGACCGAGGACCAGGCGAGCAGCCGTACCGCGCTGTGCGCGCGCGTGGCCCGCTGCCGCAGGGCGCCGACGTTGCCGACGGTCATGGTGAGGGCGGCCAGCGCGGCGAGCGCCGGGCCCCAGACGTCCGCGTACGACGGGAAGGCGACGACGGTGACGAGGATCAGCCCGGAGAATCCGACCGCCTTGCCCACGACCGACAAGTAGGCGGCGATCGGCAGGGGTGCCCCCACATAGGTGTCGGGCACCCAGAAGTGGAAGGGCACGGCGGCCGTCTTGAAGGCGAAGCCGACGAGGGTGAGGACGACGCCGGCCTGGGCGAGCGTGTGGAATTGCCCGTCGACGTGCTGGATCTTGTCCGCGATCCGGGTGAGGTAGAGGGTGCCGGTGGTGGCGTAGACGAAGCTGACGCCCATGAGGCTCACGGCGGTGGCGGTGACCGAGGACAGGAAGAACTTCAGGGCCGCTTCGGAGGACTTCTTGTCGCCGTGCTTGATGCCGACGAGCGCGAAGGCGGGTAGTGAGGCGACTTCCAGGGCGACGATGAGGGTCGCCAGGTCGCGCGAGGCGGGCAGCAGGGCGGCGCCCGCGGCGGAGGAGAGCAGCAGGAACCAGTACTCCCCTTCGGGCAGTCCCTTGTTGGCGTCCTTCAGGGCGGTGACCGAGAGGAGGGCGGCCAGGAGCGCTCCGCCGAGGACGAGGAGCTGGATGACGAGCGTGAAGCGGTCCGCCGTGTAGCTGCACAGGCCGGTGTCGCCCGTCAGGCAGAAGGTGGCGCGGTCGCCGTCCAGGAGGGGCAGCAGCATGAGCGCGGAGGCGGCGAGTCCGGCGACCGAGACCCAGCCGAGGAGCGCCTTCCTGCCGTCGCCGACGAAGAGGTCGGCGACGAGCACGACGAGTCCGACGACCGCGGTGATGGTGGGCGGCGCGATCGCGAGCCAGTCGACGGACTGGACCATGGAGCTCATCGGGTGCCTCCTGCGAGGAGCTGCTGTACGGCCGGGTCGGTCAGCCCGAGGAGGGCCTTGGGCCAGAGGCCGGCGACGACGGTGAGGACGACGAGCGGCGTCCAGGCCGCGAACTCGTAGCTGTGGACGTCGGCGAGCTTCGGGGCCTCCGGCCGCGGGGTCGCGCCCATGCACACCCGGCGTACGACGAGGAGCATGTACGCGGCGGTGAGGAGGGTGCCGAAGGCGGCGATGGCCATGAAGGTCAGGAACGCCGGACGGCTGAGGTCGTCGGCGGGCTTGAACGCGCCGAACAGCGCCAGCATCTCGCCCCAGAACCCGGCGAGGCCCGGCAGTCCGAGTGAGGCGACGGCGCCGAAGGCGAGCAGCCCGCCGAGACGTGGGGCCTTGCCGTACAGCGCGGCTCCGGTCTCCTCGGCGAGGCTGTCGAGGTCGGTCGTGCCCGTACGGTCCTTCAGCGCCCCGACGAGGAAGAAGAGCAGGCCGGTGATGAGGCCGTGGGCGATGTTGGCGAACAGCGCGCCGTTCACGCCGGTCGGGGTCATCGTGGCGATGCCGAGCAGGACGAAGCCCATGTGGCCGACGGACGAGTAGGCGATGAGCCGCTTGAGATCGCCCTTCGCACCCTGTTTGACGAGAGCCAGACAGGCCAGGGATCCGTAGATGATCCCGACCACGGCGAAGGCGGCGAGGTAGGGGGCGAAGGTGTGCAGGCCCTCCGGCGCGACCGGCAGCAGAATCCGGACGAAACCGTACGTACCCATCTTCAGCAGCACACCGGCCAGCAGCACCGAGCCGACGGTGGGCGCGGCGGTGTGCGCATCCGGCAGCCAGCTGTGCAGCGGCCACATCGGCGTCTTGACCGCAAGCCCGATCCCGATCGCCAATACGGCGATGACCTGCACGGATGTGGTCAGCGACCGGCCGTTGTCAGTGGCGAGTGCCACCATGTCGAACGTGCCCGCCTTGATTCCGATCAGGAGCAGGCCCAGCAGCATCACGACCGACCCGAGCAGGGTGAAGAGGATGAACTTCCAGGCGGCTGCCTGGCGCTGAGCACCGCCCCAGCGGGCGATGAGGAAGTACATCGGGATGAGCACCATCTCGAACGCGAGGAAGAACAGCAGCAGATCGAGGACGGCGAAGGTCGCGAGGGTGCCGGACTCGAGCACGAGGACGAGTGCGACGAATGCCTTCGGGGTCGGGCCCGCGGGCATCTTGAAGTAGCTGTACAGCGCGCAGAGGAAGGTCAGAAGCGCGGTCAGGACCAGAAGGGGGAGGGAAATGCCGTCGGTGCCGAGGTGGATCCGCACGTCGAGTGCGGGGATCCAGCTGATGTCCGTCGTGGCCTGCATCTTCGACGGGTGGTCGTGGTCGAAGCCGAGCGCGAGGACGATCGCCGCGATGAGCACCGCGCCGGTGACGATCACACCGTGCCGCAGCACGGCCTGCTCGGGCGACTTCCCTTTCAGCCCGGGCGGGGCCGGCAGCAGAGCGGCGGCGGCGCCGATGAGCGGGCCGACGACGATGAACGCCAGAAGGATCTGCATCACGGATTCACTGATATCGATCACGCCAGCTCACGCTCCTGTGGCGACGAGGAGGGCGGCGACCACCAGGACGACGGTGCCGGCGAGCAGCGCGCTCACATAGGTCTGCACATTGCCGGTCTGCGCGCGCCGTACGGCGGCGCCGAGCCAGCGGGGTAGGTCGCCCGCGGCGCGGACGTAGGTGTCGACGACCTCGCGGTCGAGGAACCGGACGAGTGAGGCTCCGGCCTGGACCGGGCGGACGAACAGCACGGTGTACACGGCGTCGAGGTGGAAGCCGACGGCCGCGTGCCGGTGCAGCGGGCCGAGCAGCAGCCGGCCCGGGTCCGCGGGGTCGGGCGCGTAGGCCACGTCTCCGAAGGCGGGCGCGTGACCGGCGATCGCCTCGGCCTCGACCTGTCCGCCGTCGGCATCGGGATGGGCCGCGACGGCACCCAGCGGGACGCGGGCCGCGAGCACGGTGGTCTGCCGCCAGGCGCCGTAGGTGACGAGTCCGCCGACCAGGGCGAGCCCCGTGCCGAGGACGGAGGTGGTGAGTACCGGTGTCAGGTCGCGGCCGTCGAACCAGTCGGGCAACGGCCCGTACAGCAGGCCGAAGGCGAGCGACGGGACGGCGAGCACCCACAGCACGGCGGTCATGGTGACGGGCTGCCTGCCGTGGTCGGGAGCTTCGACGCCCCGGCCGCGGAAGGCCAGCAGCCACAGTCGGGTGGCGTACGCCGCGGTGAGCACGGCCGTGATCAGACCGGCGACGAGGACGATCCAGCCCGCGGCGCCGGGGGCGTGCTCGGTGTGGCCGGTGGCGACGTGTTCGGCGGCGCCGAGGACGGCTTCCTTGGAGAAGAAGCCGCTGAACGGCGGGATCGCGGCGAGTGCGAGCAGCGCCACCGTCATCGTCCAGTAGGCGTCCGGGACGCGGGTGCGCAGGTCCTTCATCCGGGACATGACGGCGAGTGAGTTGGTGCCGGAGGCGTGGATGATCACGCCGGCGGCGAGGAACAGCAGCGCCTTGAAGGCGCCGTGCGCGAGGAGGTGGAAGACGGCGGCACCGCGGTCGCCGACGGCGAGGGCGCCGGTCATGTAGCCGAGCTGGCCGATCGTGGAGTACGCGAGGACGCGCTTGATGTCGTCCTGGGCGAGTGCGGCGAGTGCCGAGCCGGCCATCGTGACGGCGGCCATGACGGCGAGGACGGTCATCGCGGCCGATGAGGCCTGGAAGACGGGGAGGAGCCGGGCGACGAAGTAGACACCGGCGGCGACCATCGTCGCGGCGTGGATCAGCGCGGAGACGGGTGTCGGGCCGGCCATGGCGTCGGGCAGCCAGGTGTGCAGCGGGAACTGCGCGGACTTGCCCGCGACACCGGCGAGGAGCAGCAGGGCGATCAGCGTCGGATGGTGCAGTCCGCCGCTCGCGACGGTGCCGAGGACCGTGGTGATGCGGAAGGACCCGGCGTCGGTGGCCAGGGCGAACAGGCCGATGAGGAAGGGGACGTCGCCGAGTTTGGTGACCAGGAAGGCCTTGATGGAGGCGGCGCGGGCCTCGGGGGTCTCCCAGTAGTGGCCGACCAGGAAGTACGAGCAGATGCCCATGACTTCCCAGCCGACCAGCAGCACGATCAGGTCGCCCGAGTACACGACGAGGAGCATCGCGGAGGTGAAGAGGGAGACGAGAGCGGCGTAGGAGGGGTAGCGGGGGTCGTCGCGCAGATAGCCCGTCGAGTAGATCTGCACGCAGGTGGCGACGACGCCGACGAGTACGGCGACGAGGGCGGCGAAGCCGTCGATGTACAGGGCGAGTTCGATCGGGACCGAGCCGGTGGGCGTCAGCTCGGTGGCGGCGCTGATGGCCTGGTCGCCGCCCTGGCGCACGGCGACGAGGACGGCGATGACGAGCGAGGCGAGGGGCGGGAGTACGGCGAGGGGACGTACGAAGCCGGGGGCCGTGCGGCCGAGGAGGAGTCCGGCCACCGCGCCGAGGAACGGCAGGAGGGGGACGAGGACGGCGAGGCTGGTCGTGGTCACGCGGCGGCCTCAGCCTTCTCGTCTGCCGGGACGGGGGCTCCTTCGGAGCCGTCGTCGTCGGGGCCGTCGCTGTCCGGGCCGTGACTGTCCGGGCCGCCGTCGTCGGGGCCGCCGGTCTCGGGGCCCTCGGCGGTGTCGCGGAGTCGGTCGATGTCCGCGGTGCCGCGGTTGCGGTGGACGGCGAGGACGATCGCCAGGCCGATGCCGATCTCGGCGGCAGCGATGGCGATGGTGAACAGGGTCAGGGCCTGCCCGGAGTGGAGCGTGTCGCGGGAGGCCTTGGAGAGCCAGACGTCGAAGGCGACGAGGTTGAGGTTGACGGCGTTGAGCATCAGCTCGACGGACATCAGGACCAGGATCGCGTTGCGGCGCGCGAGGACTCCGTACAGGCCCGTGCAGAAGAGGAGGGCGGCGAGCACGGCGGGATAGGCGAGGTGCATCAGCGGGCCTCTTCCTTCTCCGAGGACTTCGCCTTGCGGGAGAGGACGATCGCCCCCACCAGGGCGGCGAGGAGGAGGACGGACAGCGCTTCGAAGGGGAGCACCCAGTTCTGGAAGAGGCTCGCTCCGGTCACCTCGGTGGATCCGGCGGCGGGACCCGCCAGGTCGACCCAGGTGGTGCGGAAGGCGTCGACGACGACCCAGACGAGGGCGGCGGCCGCGGCGACGGCCACGGTCAGGGCCGCCCAGCGGTTCCCGGAGTCGGCGTCCGGGGAGCGGCCGATCGGGGCCCTGGTGAGCATCAGGCCGAACAGGAGGAGGACGACGACGGAACCGACGTAGATGAGGACCTGCACCCAGGCGATGAACTCGGCCGTGAGCAGGAGGTATTCGACGGCGAGACCGCCGAGCGCCACCACCAGCCACAGGGCGGCGTGCACCAGTTGCTTGGTGGTGACGGTGACGATCGCGGCGCCGAAGGTGACCAGGCCGACGAGGAGGAAGGCGATCTCGACGCCGGTCGGGGAGAGGAAGCCGTGGCTCCCGGCGGCGGTGGTCGTGGCGCGCGCCGCGAGGGTGGTGGCTGCGGTGGCTGCTGCGAGGCTCACGCGTCACCGTCCTGTGGTGCGGCGGGCTTGGACGGGTCCGAGGCCGGGGGCTCGGTCCGGGGTTCGGTCCGAGGTTCGATCCGGGGTTCGGTTTCGGCTGTCTGTTCGGCGGGACCGGTAGCCGTCGTGGGCGGGGTGGCCGGGGTGGTCGTCTCCACCGCCGTCGTCTCGGCCGCCTCGGCTACTTCGGTCGCTTCAGTCGCTTCAGTCGCTTCGGCTGCGAGCTTCTCGGCCTCGGCCGCGAGCTTGTCGGCGGTCTTGCGGGCGGCGGCCAGTTCCTTCGGCTCCTCGGCGCCGGCGTCGAGGGCGGGCGGGGCCGGGACCGTCCACATCCACTCGCGCAGCTTGTCGCGCTCGTGGGTGAGTTCGTGGATGTCGGTCTCCGCGTACTCGAACTCCGGTGACCAGAACAGCGCGTCGAAAGGACAGACCTCGATGCAGATACCGCAGTACATGCACAGGGAGAAGTCGATGGCGAAGCGGTCGAGGACGTTGCGGCTGCGCTCGCGTCCACCGGGGGCGGCGGCCGGGACCGTCTCCTTGTGGGAGTCGATGTAGATGCACCAGTCCGGGCACTCGCGGGCGCACAGCATGCAGACCGTGCAGTTCTCCTCGAAGAGGCCGATGACGCCGCGGGAGCGGGGCGGCAGTTCGGGCTGGACGTCCGGGTACTGCGCGGTGACGGTCTTCTTCGTCATCGTGCGGAGGGTGACGGCCAGGCCCTTGGCCAGGCCTGAGCCGGGGAGGGGGGCCATGGTTACGAGATCACCACCTTGACGATGCCGGTGAGGGCGATCTGGGCGAGGGAGAGGGGGACAAGGAGGGTCCAGGAGAGTTTCTGGAGCTGGTCCTCGCGCAGGCGGGGATAGGTGACACGGAGCCAGATCACGACGAAGGCGAGGACCGCGGCCTTCAGCAGGGTCCAGACCCAGCCGAGGCCGTCCGCGCCCCAGGGGCCGTGCCAGCCGCCCAGGAAGAGGACGGTGGTCAGACCGCACAGGACGACGATCCCGGCGTATTCGGCGAGGAGGAAGAGGGCGAAGCGCAGGCCCGTGTACTCGGTGTACGCGCCGAAGATGATCTCCGAGTCGGCGACCGGCATGTCGAAGGGGGGACGCTGGAGTTCGGCGAGGCCCGCCACGAAGAAAACGATCGCGCCGACGATCTGCCACGGCAGCCACCACCACTGGAACGCGTCGACGATGCCGGGGAGGGAGACCGTGCCCGCCGCCATCGCGACGGAGGCGGCGGTCAGCAGCATCGGGAGTTCGTACGCGAGCAGTTGGGCGGCGGTGCGCAGGCCGCCGAGGAGGGAGAACTTGTTGGCCGAGGCCCAGCCCGCCATGAGCGAGCCGAGGACGCCCACGCCCATCACGGCGAGGACGAAGAAGATGCCCGCGTCCACGACCTCGCCGACGGCTCCCTCGCCGGGACCGATGGGGATGGCGAGCAGGACCAGGAGGTACGGGAGGAGGGCCACGGCGGGGGCGAGCTGGAAGATACGGCGGTCCGCGCCCGCCGGGACGATGTCCTCCTTCTGCGCGAACTTCACGCCGTCGGCGACGAGCTGGGCCCAGCCGTGGAAACCGCCCGCGTACATCGGGCCGAGGCGGCCCTGCATGTGGGCCATCACCTTGTGCTCGGTCTGACCGACGATCAGGGGGAACGTCAGGAAGACGACGAAGACGACGA
This sequence comes from Streptomyces sp. RPA4-2, assembly GCF_012273515.2. Taxonomy (NCBI): domain Bacteria; kingdom Bacillati; phylum Actinomycetota; class Actinomycetes; order Kitasatosporales; family Streptomycetaceae; genus Streptomyces; species Streptomyces sp. RPA4-2. The sequence continues at coordinate 5,360,776 of NZ_CP050975.2, read as the reverse complement.
CGAGTCGCAGGGCGACGTCGAGGGCGTCGTTCACTGCGTGCCTCCAGAGGGGTCGTCGTGGTCGGGCTGACGTTCGGCGGGCTGGCGTTCGCCAGGGTGCTTCGGCTCGGACTCCGGTGTGCTCTCGGCCGCGCTCTTCGAGGTGTCCTCAGACGCACGCTCCGTCGGCTCCGCCGGCTCCGTCGGCCCGGTCGGGCTCTTCGGCGCTTCCTCGGGCGTGCCCTCAGCCTTGTCCTGAGCCGTGTCCTCGGAAGGCGGCTCCGGCCGTGGCTGGGGCTGCGGCTGCGGCTGCGACTGCGGTTCCGGCTCGTCGAAGGCGGGGCGGGCGTGGTGCCACGGGGCGTCCGAGTCGCGTGGCGCGGTGGGCCTCGACGGCGTCGCGGGGGTGGTCGGCCCGTCGGCGCTCACGGGCGTCACCGCCGGGGTCTCCCCCGTTCCCTCGGCCCGCTGGGAAGCCGATCCCTGACCTGCACCGCGCGCGCGGCGTGGGCCGGCAGGAGCAGCCGGAGCCGTCGGCCGGTCGGCGTCCGGGACCGCGGTCTGTTCCTCCGCGGAGCCTCGACCCACGGGTGCCTGACCCGTGGCGCTCTGACCCGTTGGGCTCTGACCCGTGGAACCCTGAGCCGTGGAACCCTGGCTCGCGGAACCCTGACTCGCGCTGCGCGCACGACGGGGCGACGCCGCGGCACCCGCACCCGCACCCGCATCGACACCAGCACCAGCACCAGCACCGACATCGGCACCGCTACCCCCCGCTCCGGCGGTGGGCGCCTGGCTGGCGGAACCGTCTCCCGCCGTACGCGCCCGGCGCACCGGGCGGTCGCCGGCGGCGAGCGGCCGCGGGCCGGACGGGCGGGGGGTCAAGCGGGAGCTGGCCCTTCAGCGGACCCCAGTCGTTGGGGTCGGGGACGCCGGGCGGAAGCATCTGGCGGCGCTTCGGACCGCCGTGGTCGGACTCCCCCGGCTCCTTGGCGCCGGGCCAGGCCTTGGCCACGCGGGCGGCGAGGACGAAGTCCTTGCGGAGGGGGTGGCCCTCGAAGCCCTCGGGAAGGAGGAGCGGGTCGAGGCCGGGGTGGCCCTCGAAGGTCACGCCGAACATCTCGTGGGTCTCGCGCTCGTGCCAGCCGGCGCCCGCGTACACGGAGACCGCTGACGCCAGGACGGGTGCCGCGTGCGGGACGGTCGTACGGACGAGGAGGCGGCGTACCGGGGACAGGGCCACCACGTGAGCCGCGACGCGGAAGCCCGTACCTGGTTCGTCGACGGCGCTCAGCCAGTCGAAATAGCTGCAGCCGAGAGTGGTCCGGGCCGTGTCGAGGGCAGCGATCCAGGAAGCGGGCGGTACGTCGACCGTCAGGACCTCGTACGACTCCTCGGCCGTGGCCTCCGGGCCGAAGAGTTCCTCGACGGGTGCGGGGAGCCAGCCGGTCACTTGTCGCCCTCCCCGGAAACCGGATTCCCGCCGGAAGCCGGATCTCCGCCGGCAACCCCATTGCCTTGGGAAACCGGTGTCTCCCCGGACACCCGGGTCTCCCCGCCCGGCGCGACCGGCGGAGTCACCAGCCCGCTCTGGAGCGCGGCCGCCGACGGCCGGTGCGAAGAGCCGTAGCGCTCTACCAGCGACTCCCTGGCGATCTTCTCCTGAAGCTTGAGAATGCCCTGGAGCAGCGCCTCGGGCCGGGGCGGGCAGCCGGGCACGTAGACGTCGACGGGGATGATCTGGTCGACGCCCTTGGTGACGGAGTAGGAGTCCCAGTAGGGGCCGCCGCAGTTCGAGCACGCGCCGAAGGAGATGACGTACTTGGGCTCGGGCATCTGCTCGTACAGGCGCTTGACGGCCGGAGCCATCTTGTCCGTGACCGTGCCGGAGACCACCATCAGGTCGGCCTGGCGCGGGCCCGGCGCGAACGGGATCACACCGAGCCGGATGAAGTCGTGCCGGGCCATCGACGCGGCGATGAACTCGATCGCGCAGCAGGCGAGGCCGAAGTTGAAGACCCAGAGCGAGTAGCGGCGGCCCCAGTTCAGGACGACCTTCATGGGCTCGGGGGCGAGGCGCGAGAGCACGCCCAGCCGCTTCGGCTCCGGCAGCAGAACCGGCTGCCCCGAGGTCTCGCCGGAGATCTTGCCGGAGGTCTCGCCCGAGGGATTGCCCGAGGTCTTGGGGGTCACGTCCATGTGAGGACGCCCTTCTTGTATGCGTACAGCAGGCCCACGGCGAGGAAGCCGAGGAAGATGAACATCTCCGCGAGCGTCGCCGCGCCGTAGCCGGGGGCGGCGAAGACGGTCGCCCACGGGAAGAGGAAGATCGAGTCGACGGCGAAGATGACGTAGAGGAACGCGTAGACGTAGTAGCGGACCTGGGTGTGGGCCCAGCCCTCGCCGACGGGGTCGACGCCGCACTCGTACGTCAGGAGTTTCTCGGGTGTGGGGACGACCGGCCGCAGCAGTCGGCCCGCCCCGAAGGCGACGGCGACGAAGAGCACGCCCACGACGGCGAGCAGTCCGACGACCGAGTAGGACTGGAAGTAGCCCGCCGCGACGACGGTCGGTTCCGGCACGTCAGCCCCTCGCTCCCTGACCTCGTGGCGCACGCCGCGCGCACGCCGCGCACGCTGCGATACGCCCTGTTCGACGATCTGTACGGACGGGAGTCTAGGGCCTGCTAAAGAAACGGTAAGCAGGCCGTCACACCCCGATTATCGTGCACACGTCATGGTCGAGTGCTGGACTCGTCCGGCTCGTGCGCCACGGGATTCCCGTCCGTCTCTCGCGATCGCTTCCCATTTGACCGCAGCTCGGCGCCCGGCACAGCACGGAACGCCACGAAGGTAGGGCTTTCCCCAGTGGATCTGGGCGGGTCACCTCATGGCGCGGCGGCTCGCCGCCGGGCAGGGTAGCGAATATGACCGAACGCATCACCGCCGTCGCCCCGCCCGGCGGGACATCCTCCGGGACGACCGCCGAAACACCCGACGGGCCGTCCGACGGCACGCCCGACAGGACGCCCGACGGCGACCGGCTGCCGTCCCCGCGCCTCGCCCTCGGCCGCCGCACCTGGCAGGAGATCGCGCACCTGCTCGCCAATCTGCCGGTCTCGATCTTCGGCTTCGTGTACGTCGTGACGATGGTGTCCACGGGCTCGGCGCTCGCGGTGACGGTGGTGGGACTGCCGTTGCTCGCGGGCGGCCTGCTGGGCGCACGGCAGCTGGGCAAGCTGGAGCGGGCGCGGGCGCGCGCGCTGCTCGGCCTGCGGATCGACGAGCCGAGCCCGCTGCCGGTGCGCCGGACCGGCTTCTTCTCCTGGCTGTGGTCGAGCCTGAAGGACCCGGTGGGCTGGCGGACGGTGCTGTACGACCTGATCAGGCTGCCGTGGGGTGTGCTGACGTTCACGGTCACGCTGGTGTCGTTCTTCGTGCTGTGGCCGGTGCTGCCGTTCATCGCCCGGGGGCTGACCAACGTGGACCGGGCGATGGTGCGCGGGCTGCTGTCGCCCTCCGACGAGCTGGAGCGGCGCATCGCCGAGCTGGAGTCGGACCGGGGGGTCGTGGTCGACACGGCCGCGGCGGACCTGCGGCGCATCGAGCGGGACCTGCACGACGGGGCACAGGCCCGGCTGGTCAACCTCGCGATGGGACTCGGCCTGGCCAAGGAGAAGCTCCTCGAGGGCCAGGCCGACGAGACCGTCGCGGCCATGGTCGACGAGGCGCACGGCGAGGTGAAACTGGCCCTGCAGGAGCTGCGCGACCTGGCCCGCGGCATCCACCCGGCGGTCCTCACCGACCGCGGGCTCGACGCGGCGCTCTCCTCGGTCGCCACGCGCTGCACGGTGCCGGTGAAGGTGACCGCCGACCTCCGGTCGAGACCGGCCGCGGCGATCGAGGGGATCGCCTACTTCACCGTCTCCGAGCTGCTGCAGAACATCAGCAAGCACAGCGGGGCGAGGTCCGCGTCCGTCGACGTGTGGCGGACGGACCAGCGGCTGCTCATACAGGTCCAGGACGACGGGCGGGGCGGCGCGCGGCTCGACGGCGGTACGGGGATGGCGGGGCTCGCGGACCGGCTCGGCGCGGTGGACGGGCTGTTCGTCATCGACTCACCGCCCGGTGGCCCGACCACCATCACGGCGGAACTGCCCTGGCGGGACCGGCAGGACGAGCCGGCGCGCTAGGCGTGCCGCGCGGATCAGGTGGGCCCGACCACGCGGGCGGCGCGCCCAGCCGGTCCCGAACGCGCCACCGCACCCCCCGGGTCTCCGGGTCTCCGGGTCTCCGGGTCTCCGGGTCTCCGGGTCTCCGGGGTAACCCGATACCCCGGGGACCCCGGAGGCCCGCACCCATGCGCCCCGCACCCCCGCATCTCGCACCCCTGGACCCCCGCATCGCCCGAAGGGCTCGTCCTCGAACGCCGGACGGGCTGAAGGTGCGGGCCCGACCGCCCCGACAGCCATGCCCGGGGTAGGGAAAACCCCGCCCCAAGACGCCGACCCGCTCCATGTCCCCCACGCTCCACAGCCAGCAGGGTTGGGGTACGAGCCGATGAGCAGGACGAGAGAACGGACGACGCCGATGGCCACCGAGTACGGACAGGGGTACGGGCACGGGAGCGGGCCCGGATTCCACGGGGCGGCTGCCGGGGAGCGGCGCCACCGCCTCCCCGCGGCGCTGCGGGCGCCGGTCGAGGCCCGCAGCTGGCGCGAGTTCGGCTACGTGATGCTGGGCCTGCCGCTCAGCATCGCCATGTTCACGTTCGCCATCACGATGTTCTCGCTGGGCGCCGGCCTGCTGGTGACCTTCCTGGGGGTCCCGGTGCTCGCCGGAGCGCTGGCGGGCTGCCGCGGGTTCGGCGCGCTGGAGCGGGCGCGGGCGCGCGGGCTGCTCGGGGTCGAGGTCGGCTCGCCGGAGCCCGTGCTCGTGCGCAAGCAGGGGCCGATGGCGTGGATGGGGGCGATCCTCAAGAACGGTTCGTCGTGGCGGCATCTGCTCTACGCGGTGCTGCAGTTCCCGTGGGCGGTGTTCTCGTTCGTGGTGGCGCTGACCTTCTGGGCGTACGGCTGGGCGATGCTGACGTATCCGCTGTGGTTCTGGCTCTTCCCGGTCTACGGCGGGCAGGGCGGCCTTCAGCTCTACGGCGACGGCACCCACAGCATCTACCTGGACAACCCCTTCGAGATCACCGTGACCGCGCTGCTCGGACTGCTGATCACCATGGCGACGCCGTGGATCGTACGGGCGCTGACGACGGTGGACCGGCTGATGGTGCTGGGGCTGCTCGGGCCGTCACGGCTGGCGACCCGGGTGGTCGAGCTGGAGTCGGACCGGGGGGTCGTGGTCGACACGGCCGCGGCGGACCTGCGGCGCATCGAGCGGGACCTGCACGACGGGGCACAGGCCCGGCTGGTCAACCTCGCGATGGGACTCGGCCTGGCCAAGGAGAAGCTCACCGAGGACCCGCGGGCCGCCGCGCGGATGGTGGACGAGGCGCACGGCGAGGTGAAGACGGCGCTGCAGGAGCTGCGCGACCTGGCCCGCGGCATCCACCCGGCGGTCCTCACCGACCGCGGGCTCGACGCGGCGCTCTCCTCGGTGGCCTCACGCTGCACGGTGCCGGTGGCGGTGGACGTGGACCTTCCCGCCCGGCCCGCCCCGGCGATCGAGGGCATCGCCTACTTCACCGTCTCCGAGCTGCTGCAGAACATCAGCAAGCACGCGCGGGCGACCCGGGCCACGGTCGACGTCTGGCGCGTCGAGAACCGGCTGATGCTTCAGGTCGTCGACAACGGCGTGGGCGGCGCCGACGCCTCCGGCTTACCGGGTCTGGCGGGGCTCGCGGAGCGGCTGGACGCGGTGGACGGGATCCTGGTCGTGGACTCCCCGCGGGCGGCCCCACCCGGATCACGGCGGAGCTGCCCTGGCGGGGCTGATCCGCCCCGCACGACCGATGCCGCGGCAGGCGACGTCCGCCCCGTCGCGGCACCAGCCGGGCGTCGTCATCCCCCCGACGCCCCCCGCGCCACCCGATGACGCCCCTCGTGCCACCCCCTGAGCCCTCTCCGCCCCGGCTCGCCCCGGCGATTCCCGTTGCCCGGGCGCCCGTCGGCCCGAATGCTGAAATGCTGAGGGCTGTCGTACGAGCGGGGCGCAACCGGCGCCGGCCGGGTACGGGCTGTGGGGGGCCGAACATCGTGGAGGACAGGGTGCGGGTGGTCATCGCCGAGGATTCAGTGCTGCTCAGGGAGGGCCTGACCCGGTTGCTGACCGACCGTGGGCACGACGTCGTGGCCGGTGTCGGTGACGGCGACGCACTGATCAAGACCATCACCGACCTGGCCGCCCAGGGCGCGCTGCCGGACGTCGTGGTGGCCGACGTACGGATGCCGCCGACGCACACCGACGAGGGCGTCAAGGCGGCCGTGCAGCTGCGCAAGCACCACCCGGGACTCGGAGTGCTGGTTCTGTCGCAGTACGTGGAGGAGCGCTACGCCACCGAACTGCTGGCCGGTTCCAGCCGTGGCGTCGGCTATCTGCTCAAGGACCGGGTCGCCGAGGTGCGCGAGTTCGTGGACGCGGTGGTGCGGGTGGCCCAGGGGGGTACCGCGCTCGACCCCGAGGTGGTCGCGCAGTTGCTGGGGCGCAGCCGGAAGCAGGACGTGCTGGCCGGGCTCACGCCCCGGGAGCGGGAGGTGCTGGGGCTGATGGCCGAGGGCCGGACCAACTCGGCGATCGCGCGGCAGCTGGTGGTGAGCGACGGAGCGGTCGAGAAGCACGTCAGCAACATCTTCCTGAAGCTGGGGCTGTCCCCGAGCGACGGGGATCACCGGCGTGTTCTGGCGGTTCTGACCTACCTCAACTCCTGAATGCCTGACACTGTGTCAGGCATACGGAAGGCGGTGGCCGGGAGGCCGGCACGAGGTTCGCACGAGGGCGGCGCAAGGCCGGCGTGAGAACCAGAAGGTGAGTGGGGAGCATCTTCGGGAGAAGCATCGGGGGGCGAGCAAATCATGACAAGTCAGGGCGTCGAACCGTCTCAAAATGGTGTCCATCATGCGAACCGCCGAGGGAAGGCGACCCTTACGGACGTAGGGTTGGTCTTGGGAAGGCCTTCGGGAAGGCCGCTCCCGGACAGCCGCCTCGAAGGAGGTCCAGTTAAGTGACCAGCCAGGTCAGTAGCCCATCGGAGCAGGCCGACGAAGCCGTCGTAGGAGAACAGCGCAATCCGGCGGGGGCGAAGGACGTTCGCCGGCTCGACCGGGTGATCATCCGGTTCGCGGGCGACTCCGGTGACGGAATGCAGCTCACCGGCGACCGTTTCACCTCCGAGACCGCGTCCTTCGGCAACGACCTCTCCACACTGCCGAACTTCCCCGCAGAGATCCGAGCGCCCGCAGGCACCCTGCCGGGCGTTTCCTCGTTCCAGCTGCATTTCGCGGACCACGACATCCTCACCCCGGGCGACGCGCCGAACGTTCTCGTCGCCATGAACCCGGCCGCCCTGAAGGCGAACATCGCCGATGTGCCGCGCGGCGCCGAGATCATCGTCAACACGGACGAGTTCACCAAACGGGCGATGTCGAAGGTCGGTTACGCGACGAACCCGCTGGAGGACGGCTCCCTGGACGGCTACAGCGTCCACCCGGTGCCCCTGACGACGATGACGGTCGAGGCGCTCAAGGAGTTCGAGCTGTCCCGCAAGGAGGCGGAGCGCAGCAAGAACATGTTCGCGCTGGGCCTGCTGTCCTGGATGTACCACCGGCCGACCGAGGGCACCGAGAAGTTCCTGCGGACCAAGTTCGCGAAGAAGCCCGACATCGCGGCGGCCAACCTCACCGCGTTCCGGGCGGGCTGGAACTTCGGCGAGACGACCGAGGACTTCGCCGTCTCGTACGAGGTCGCCCCGGCCGAGCGCACCTTCCCGACCGGCACCTACCGCAACATCTCCGGGAACCTGGCCCTGTCGTACGGTCTGATCGCCGCCTCCGAGCAGGCCGACCTGCCGCTCTACCTCGGCTCGTACCCGATCACGCCCGCCTCCGACATCCTGCACGAACTCAGCAAGCACAAGAACTTCGGTGTGCGCACCTTCCAGGCCGAGGACGAGATCGCGGGCATCGGTGCCGCGTTGGGCGCCGCCTTCGGCGGCTCGCTGGCGGTCACGACGACCTCGGGTCCGGGGGTGGCGCTGAAGTCGGAGACGATCGGGCTCGCCGTCTCCCTCGAACTGCCGCTGCTGGTCATCGACATCCAGCGCGGCGGCCCCTCCACCGGACTGCCGACCAAGACCGAGCAGGCCGACCTGCTGCAGGCGATGTACGGCCGCAACGGCGAGGCGCCCGTCCCGGTCGTCGCGCCGCGCACACCCGCCGACTGCTTCGACACCGCGCTGGAGGCGGCGCGCATCGCCCTCACGTACCGCACCCCCGTCCTGCTCCTGTCGGACGGCTACCTGGCCAACGGCTCGGAGCCCTGGCGCGTCCCGGACATCGACGAACTCCCGGACCTGCGGGTGCGGTTCGCGCAGGGCCCGAACCACACACTGGACGACGGCACCGAGGTCTTCTGGCCCTACAAGCGTGACCCGGGGACCCTGGCCCGCCCCTGGGCGGTCCCGGGCACGCCGGGCCTCGAACACCGCATCGGCGGCATCGAGAAGCAGGACGGCACGGGCAACATCTCCTACGATCCCGCCAACCACGACTTCATGGTGCGCACCCGGCAGGCCAAGATCGACGGCATCGACGTCCCGGACGTGGAGGTCGACGACCCCTCGGGCGAGGCCGACACGCTGGTGCTGGGCTGGGGTTCGACGTACGGCCCCATCACCGCGGCGGTACGGCGGCTGCGGACGGCCGGGGAGTCCATCGCGCAGGCCCACCTGCGCCACCTCAACCCCTTCCCGCACAACCTCGGCACGGTGCTGGGACGGTACGACAAGGTGGTGATCCCCGAGATGAACCTCGGTCAGCTCTCCACCCTCGTCCGGGCCAGATACCTGGTCGACGCGCGTTCCTACAACCAGGTCAACGGCATGCCGTTCAAGGCCGAACAGCTCGCCGAGGTGCTCAAGGAGGCCATCGATGGCTGAGACGACCACGGAAGGCGCGGACACGATCGAGGCACTCACTCTGGTGCCCAAGGCCGGGGCCAGGCAGTCCATGAAGGACTTCAAGTCCGATCAGGAAGTGCGCTGGTGCCCCGGCTGCGGGGACTACGCGGTCCTGGCCGCCGTACAGGGCTTCATGCCCGAACTCGGCCTCGCCAAGGAGAACATCGTCTTCGTCTCGGGCATCGGCTGCTCGTCCCGCTTCCCGTACTACATGAACACGTACGGCATGCACTCCATCCACGGCCGCGCGCCCGCCATCGCCACGGGACTCGCCTCCTCCCGCCGCGACCTGAGCGTGTGGGTGGTGACCGGCGACGGCGACGCGCTGTCGATCGGCGGCAACCACCTCATCCACGCGCTGCGCCGCAACGTGAACCTGAAGATCCTGCTGTTCAACAACCGGATCTACGGCCTCACCAAGGGCCAGTACTCGCCGACCTCCGAGGTCGGCAAGATCACCAAGTCGACGCCGATGGGCTCGCTGGACGCGCCCTTCAACCCGGTGTCCCTGGCCATCGGCGCGGAGGCCTCCTTCGTCGCCCGGACCGTGGACTCCGACCGCAAGCACCTCACCGACGTCCTGCGGCAGGCCGCCGCCCACCCGGGCACGGCACTGGTGGAGATCTACCAGAACTGCAACATCTTCAACGACGGCGCCTTCGAGGTGCTGAAGGACAAGCAGCAGGCCGAGGATGCTGTCATCCGCCTCGAACACGGGCAGCCGATCCGCTTCGGCACGGACGGCGCCAAGGGCGTCGTACGGGACGCGGCGACCGGCGACCTGAAGATCGTCGCCGTCACCCCGGAGAACGAGTCGCAGGTCCTGGTCCACGACGCCCACGCGCCGTCACCGACCACCGCCTTCGCGCTCTCCCGGCTCGCCGATCCGGACACCCTGCACCACACCCCGATCGGTGTCCTGCGCTCCGTGGACCGGCCGGTCTACGACACCCAGATGGCCGACCAACTGGACGCGGCCATCGAGCAGAACGGCAAGGGGGACCTGGCCACGCTGCTCGCCGGCGGGGACACCTGGACGGTCGTCGGCTGACCGGAGCCAGCGGTTCAGGAGGCCCGGGTGCGTGACGCCCGGGCCTCGTCGTACGTGAGGCGGGCCTTCTCGACGTCGTCCATCCGGTCCGTGGTCCAGTCGGCCAGCGCGCGCACCTGCTCGGCGGCCTCGCGGCCGAGTCCGGTGAGCGAGTAGTCGACGCGCGGCGGGATCACGGGCTTCGCGTCGCGGTGGACGAGACCGTCGCGCTCCAGTGTCTGGAGGGTCTGGGTGAGCATCTTCTCGCTGACCCGGCCGATCGCCCGGCGCAGCTCGCTGAAGCGGTGGGGGCGGTCGAGGAGCTCGATCAGGACGAGCACACCCCAGCGGCTGGTGACGTGCTCCAGGACGAGGCGGTAGGGGCACATCGCCTCGCCGGTGTCGTACTTGCCGGCCGCCGGCTCACCGGCGGCGGCCCTGCTGACTGCTCGGGTACTTACGGCCATGTACGTACCTTACTTCAAAGTGGGTACTTTCCCAGGGTTAGCGCACCCCCTAGGGTTAGCGACAGATCACCCCACAAGGAGCTGACCCATGAGCATCGTCGTCACCGGAGCCACCGGACACCTCGGCCGCCACGTCGTCGAAGGACTGCTGGAGAGGGTTCCGGCGGACCGGATCACCGCCGTCGTCCGCGACCCGGAGAAGGCCGCCGGCTTCGCGGCCCGCGGCGTGCGGATCGCGGTCGCGGACTACAACCGGCCCGAGACCTTCGGCACCCTCTTCTCCGCCGGCGACAAGGTGCTGCTGATCTCCGGCAACGAGTTCGACAAGGGCCGCGTGCACCAGCACCAGGTCGTCCTCGACGCCGCCAAGGCCGCCGGGGTCGCGCTCTTCGCCTACACCAGCGCCCCGGGCAGCCTGACGGCCGCCCTCGCCGACGACCACCGCGGCACCGAGCGGGCCATCGCCGACTCCGGCATCACCTACGCCCTGCTGCGCAACGGCTGGTACAACGAGAACTACACCGAGAACCTCGCCCCGGTCCTCGAGTACGGCGCCGTCACCCAGGCCGCCGGAGAGGGCAGGATCGCTCCCGCCGCCCGCGCCGACTACGCGGCCGCCGCCGTGGCCGTGCTGACCGGCGAGGGCCACGAGAACAAGACCTACGAGCTGAGCGGCGACACGGCCTGGAGCTTCGCCGAGTACGCCGCCGAGGTCGCGAAGCAGTCCGGCAAGGAGATCGCCTACAACCCGGTCTCCGTCGAGGCCTTCACCGGCATCCTGGCCGGGGCCGGCCTGCCCGAGCCCCTCGCCGCGATCATCGCCGGTGTCGACGCGTCCATCGAGAAGGGCGAGCTCGCCGTGACCAGCGGCGACCTGTCCCGCCTCACCGGGCGCCCCACCACCCCGATCGCCGAGTCGATCGCGGCGGCCCTGAAGGGCTGACCCCGCCCGGACACCGGCCCGCCACCCTCCACCCCGCCTGTCATGACCGTATGGCGATACGGACATGACAGGCGGGGTGCGCGGCGCTACCTTCTTGGAGGCTGCACGGGAGCAGCTGTGCGAGAGAAAGGGCCGGTGGCCGTGCAGCACCAGGCGAAGAACGCGACCGGCTCCACCAACTCCAGGGCCGCCGGGAGCGAGCAGCGCATCGGGCTGCTGAACGGCTTCGCGGCGTACGGGATGTGGGGCCTCGTCCCCCTCTTCTGGCCGCTGCTCAAACCCGCCGGGGCCCTTGAGATCCTCGCCCACCGGATGGTGTGGTCCCTTGCCGTGGTCGGTGTCGCGCTGGTCGTGATGCGGCGCTGGGCCTGGCTCGGCGAGCTGCTGCGACAGCCGCGCAAGCTCGGGCTGATCACCGTCGCGGCGGCCGTGATCACGGTCAACTGGGGCGTCTACATATGGTCCGTGAACAGCGGGCACGTGGTGGAGGCGTCCCTCGGGTACTTCATCAATCCGCTCGTCACCATCGCCATGGGCGTACTGCTCCTCAAGGAGCGGCTGCGCCCGGTGCAGTGGGCGGCCGTCGGTGTCGGCCTCGGCGCGGTACTCGTCCTCACCATCGGCTACGGGCGACCGCCGTGGATCTCCCTCACCCTCGCCTTCTCGTTCGCCACGTACGGGCTGGTGAAGAAGAAGGTCAACCTCGGCGGCATCGAGTCGCTCGCCGCCGAGACCGCGGTCCAGTTCCTGCCCGCGCTCGGGTATCTGCTGTGGCTCGGGGCGAGGGGGGACGCCACCTTCGCCGCGCACGGGGCGGGACATGCGACGCTGCTCGCCGCGACGGGAGTGGTGACCGCGGTGCCGCTGGTCTGCTTCGGCGCGGCCGCCATCCGGGTGCCGCTGTCCACGCTGGGGCTGCTCCAGTACCTGGCACCCGTCTTCCAGTTCCTGCTCGGGATCCTGTACTTCCATGAGGCCATGCCGGCCGAGCGGTGGGCCGGGTTCGCGCTGGTGTGGCTCGCGTTGTCGCTGCTGACGTTCGACGCGTTGCGGACGGCTCGACGGGCGGCGCTCGCGCTTCGCTCGCGGGCCGGTGTCGTCGGGCCCCGTGTCGCCCCGGCCGACGTGGCGCCTGCGGACGCCAAGCCGTAACCCTGCCGGGGTGTTCTCGCCCTCCCATCCTCTTGGGGCTCCGCCCCAAACCCGCCAAGGGGCTGCCGCCCCCTGGACCCCCGCTCGCCCGAAGGGCTCGTCCTCGAACGCCGGACGGGCTGACATACATGCCCCGGCCGACACCATCAGCCCGTCCGGCGATTGAGGACAAGGCCCTTAAGGCCGACCGGGGGTCTGGGGGCGGGGCCGGTGCGGCGGTTGCCGCGTCGTGGGCGGAACCACTATGAGTGACTCCATGACGCACACCCCACCCCTGCACTGGAAACTCGTCATCGACGCGGCCGACCCCCACGCCCAGGCCGACTTCTGGGCGGCAGCCCTCGGCTACCGCCTGGAGGACAACAGCGCCCTGATCGAACGTCTCCTGACCCTCGGCGCCGCCCCGCCGGAGGCCACCCTGGAGTCCCACGGCCGCCGCGCCTGGCGGGACCTGATCGCCGTACGGCACCCGGACGACCCGTACGAGGAGGAGACGGGTATCGGGCAGGGCCGGCGGCTGCTCTTCCAGCGGGTACCGGAACTCAAGGCCGCGAAGAACCGGCTGCACCTCGACGTGCACGCGGGCCCCGGACGCCGAGCGGAGGAGGTGGCCCGCCTCCAGGAACTGGGCGCGAGCGTCCTGGGGCACGTCAAGGAGCCGGGCGGCGAGTGGGTGGTGATGGCCGACCCCGAGGGGAACGAGTTCTGCGTGCAGTGACGTACGGGCCGCCCGGCGCGGCCGGATCGCGCTCTTGACGTCACGTCAGCCACAGCTTCACCATCAGGCACCCCATTCACTGTGGGATTCCCGTGGAATCCCCATGGAATTCGGAGCCCCCCACATGAAGCTCTCCGTTCCCGGGCGCGTCACCTCGGCCGCGGTCATCACGGCCGTCACGCTCCTCACGACCGGTGCGATATCCGGCGCGGCGCCCGCACGCACCACCGCGTCCCCCACCGCCGCGGCCGCCGCTCCCGACATCCCCGTGGCCAACGTCAAGAGTCACCTCGCCCAGCTCCAGTCCATCGCCACCGCCAACGGCGGCAACCGCGCGCACGGCCGCACCGGCTACAAGGCCTCCATCGACTATGTGAAGGCGAAGCTGGACGCGGCCGGATTCACCACGGTCCTCCAGCAGTTCACGTCCTCCGGCCGCACCGGCTACAACCTGATCGCCGACTGGCCCGGCGGCGACACGGGCCACGTCGTCATGGCCGGCGCCCATCTCGACAGCGTGACGGCGGGCCCCGGCATCAACGACAACGGCTCCGGATCCGCCGCGATCCTGGAGACCGCGCTCGCCGTCTCCAGAGCTCAGTACCAGCCCACCAAGCATCTGCGGTTCGCCTGGTGGGGCGCGGAGGAGCTGGGCATGGTCGGCTCGAAGTACTACGTGAACAACCTGTCCTCGGCGAACCGGGCGAAGATCAGCGACTACCTGAACTTCGACATGATCGGCTCACCGAACCCCGGCTACTTCGTCTACGACGACGATCCCACCATCGAGAAGACCTTCAAGGACTACTTCACCGGCCTCGGTATCGCGACCGAGCCGGAGACCGAGGGCGACGGCCGTTCGGACCACTCGCCCTTCAAGAACGTGGGCATCCCGGTCGGCGGTCTCTTCAGCGGCGCCGACTACATCAAGACGGCGGCGCAGGCGGCGAAGTGGGGCGGCACCTCGGGGCAGGCCTTCGACCGCTGCTACCACGCCTCCTGCGACACCTCGTCCAACATCAACGACACGGCGCTGAACCGGAACGCGGACGCGCTGGCGTACGCGGTGTGGGGGCTGTCCTCCTAGCGGACCTCAGGTCGCGCTCTCGCGGGCGCGGGCGCGTTCGGCGAGGCGGCCCATGCGGGTGCGGGCCGATTCGAGCTGGTCGAGGTCGTCGGCGGCGGGGCCGCCGTCGGCCACGAGCCCGGTCCACACCTCGATCAGAACGCGTCCGAGGTTCATCCCCTGCGCGGGATCACGGACGGCGCGCCAGGCCGTGGCCGCGCTCTGCACGTTGCCGTACGCGGCGTCCGGGTCCCGCTGCTGACGGCGGACCCGGGCGAGGTCGAGCGACAGATGGAACGACCTGAGGGCGTCACCGGCCAAGTAGGCGATGTACGCGGAGAGTTCGCCCAGGCGCAGCACCTCGGGATGGTCGGGTCCCAGCGACCGTGCCGCTTCTGCCACGGTCCGCTCGGCCATCGCCGCGGCCTCTTCGATCCTGCCCTCCTTCACGGCTTCGTTGATCCGCGTCACGGGCTCCGCGAGGAACGCGGCGCCCTCCGTCTCGACCACCGGTGTCAGCACCGACTCGGCGACGGCGTCGAAGCCCCGCGCCGGCGTGGGCTTCGGCTCCGGCTCGGGCTCCATCACGGTCATGGCCTCCGCGGCCAGCGACGGATTCCGCGCGAAGACCACTCCGGCCGCCGGGGTGGCCCGCGCGGGGGAGGGAGGCAGCGGCTCGGGGGCGGGAGGCATCTGCGGTGCCGGGCCGAACTCGCCCGTCGGGGCTACCGCGACCCCGGGCCGGGCGTCGGCCACCGGCCCCTGGATCACTCGCAGGACGTGCGTCGACGGCGCCTCGGGCCAGACCGTGGGCTCCGGGAGGGACCCGGATACGGGCTCCGGCTCGGGCGCCACGTCGGAGACCGGCTCGGGCCACACCTGGGCGACCGCCTCCACGACCGACTCGACGACCGGCTCCGAGACCGACTCAGGGCCTCGATCCTGGCCCCGGTCCGAAGTCCGACCCTGACCCCGGTCCGAAGTCCGACCCGGGCCTCGGTCCGAAGCCCAGCTCGGGGCCCGGTCCGAGGCCCGATTCGAGGCCGACTCCGAGGCCCGATCCGAGTCCGGCTCCGAGCCCGGCTCCGAGTCCGGCTGTGGGTCCGGCTCCGAGTCCGGCTGTGGGTCCGGCTCCGAGTTCGGCTGTGGGTCCGGCTCCGAGTTCGGCTGTGGGTCCCGCTCCGAGGCCAACTCCCGGTCCGGCTCCGGGACTCGCTCCGGGACCGCCCCCGAGTCCGGCTCCAGGACTGCTTCCGGGACGGCTTCCGGGACCGGCCGGGAGGTGGGTTCCGGAGCCGGCCGGGAGGTGGGTTCCGGAGCCGGCTCCGGAAGCGGAAGCGGAAGCGGATGCGCAGCCCGCTCGGGCGTCGTCCCGGAGTCCGGGCCGAGCATCGTCCCGGAGTCCGGGCCGAGTGTCGGCTCGGGCGACCGGTCCGGCACCGGTCGCGGCGCCTGCGTGCCGGCGTCCCGACGCACCACGGGCGCCGTGGACGGCGGCGGTGGCGGGGAGGCCGGCAGGGCTGACGGCAGCGGCGGCGGAGCCGAGGGCGGCGTTCCCACCCGTACCGGCTCGCCCGCGTACCGGCTCGACCCGTCGCCGTACACCTGGAGCGGGACGACGAAGCCGATGCGTTCGTCGTGGACCCGGGCGAGGACGGGGCGCCCGGTGGCGCGGGCGATCCGGTGGAGGTGGTTCAGGACGGCGCCCTGGACGGTCTCACCGGGCGTGACGGCCAGGGGCACGCCCCCCACGGTGGCGCCCACGGCTGACGTCGGCACATGGACCTCGAGGGCCGGCGCCGGCTCGCCCGCGTGTCCTCCCGGGACGCCCGCCGAGCGCTGCCGCTTGATTTCCCGCTTCTGTTCGCGGCTGAGTCGAGACATTGGTTCCCTCACTCGGGGGTGATCAGGGGAGGGTGATCAAGGGAGAACGGAGCGGCGGACCGCCCGGTCCACGCGATCGCTCCCGCGCGGGGCACAGCCAAGGCGACAACGTCCTCGTACGCATCCTCGACTCCCTTCCGCGGGCCCGTCGCCGTGGTGCCGGCCCAGCCTGCCCCCCAGTCTCCCGGTTCCCGTCCGGTGCTCGCGTCACCATGGCGTCACAGGCTCGTTCCAGGAACCCGTCCCCCGCTGCTTAACCTGTCCGGGCGCCGTGAACTCCGGCGCGTCACGACCGGTGCGCCGATGACGGAGGGGACTGGCGATGGGAATCGCGCAGCAAGGGCCGGACGGCCCCGAGATCTGGATCCGCGGGCCGGTGGGCGAAGCCGCGCCGCCGCGGGCGGAGCACGGACAGGTCCTCGCGGGAGCGCGGCGGTTCGCCTGGGTCGCCACCCACGGCGGGGCCGGCACCTCGACCCTCGCGACGGTCTTCGGCGGCCTGGACGCGGGCCGCGACTGGCCGCGGTCCGAGCCCGACGCGCCGTGGTCGGTCTTCCTCGTGGGACGTACGCACGCGGCCGGACTGGAGGCCGTCTCGTACACCCTGGACATCTTCCGCCGGGGCGAGGCGCCGCCGGGGCTCGACCTCGAAGCGGTCGTTCTGGTGGCGGACGCGCCCGGCCGGCTGCCCCGCCCGCTCGCCCAGCGGGTCAAGGCGCTGACCTCCGTGATCGACGTCCACCAGGTGCCGTGGGTGCCGGCCTGGCGGATCGGCGACCTCGGTGCCGTGCCGCCGCGCGAGAGCGCCGCGCTGGCCCGGCTGACCGCGTCCGCGAAGCGCCCCTGAGGACGCCCGCTCCGGTCGCTCCGGCCGCTCCCCCACTACGCAGTGATGTCCTTCGCCGTGAACCGCGCCCATGCCGCCGAGCCGAACACCACCGCGTACAGGCCCTGGAGGCCGAGATTGCGGACGAGGTCGTCCCAGTACACCGGGTCGCGCATGAGGTCGGCGAAGGACAGCCAGTAGTGGGAGAAGAAGTACGGCTGGAGAGCGTGCAGCTGGGGGATCTGGTCGAGGATCTGGACGGTGATGAGGAGCCCGACCGTCGTCGCCATCGCCGCGATGCCGCTGTTCGTCAGCGTCGAGACGAACAGACCGAGGGCGGCCACGCCGATCAGTGACGCGGCGACGACCAGTGCGATGAGGAACGCCCGGCCGAGCCCCTCGGCCAGACCGATCCGCGTTCCGGAGATCGTCGTCAGCTCGCCCAGCGGGAAGAGGAGCGCACCCACCGCGAGCGCCGAGACCGCCACCACCACCGTCGCGACCAGGCAGAACGTCAGCGTGGTCGCGTACTTGGCGAGCAGCAGGCGGGTCCGGCCCGCGGGGGCGACGAGGAGATAGCGCAGGGTCCCGGCGTTCGCCTCGCCCGCGATGGCGTCGCCCGCGATGACACCGATCGCCATCGGCAGGAAGAAGGGCAGTGTCGCGGCGAGCGCCGTGAACACCAGGAACAGGCCGTTGTTGGTGACCTGCGTGATGAAAGCCGGTCCCCCGCCGCTTCCGCCGCCCGCCGACGAGCCGTCCCGCGTCTCGATCCTGATGGCGACACCGATGAGGACCGGTACGGCCGCGAGCACGCCCAGCAGCGCGATCGTCCGCCAGCGCCGGAAGGTCGTGACGAGCTCGCTGCGCAGCAGCCCGAACGTCCACAGCGCGCGAGGCGTCCGCACGGCCGGCGTCCCGCTGCCCGGGGCCTGCGCCCCGCCCTGCGCCGCCGATGCCTTGTCCTGCGCGGCCGGCGCCCTGTTCCGCCCGGCAGGCACCTCAGCCCGCGACATCGAATCCCTCTCCCGTCAGCGCCAGGAACGCGTCCTCCAGCGAGGCCCGTTCCACCCCGAAGCCGCGTACCCGGACGCCCGCCGTGACCAGCGCGGCGTTCAGTTCGGCGAGTTCGCGGTCCCGGTCCGGCGGCTCGGCCGTCACGCCCGTCTCGGTCACCACCACGTCCCCCACCCCCTGCTCCTTCAGGACGCGCGCCGCGTCCCCGGGGTCGGGCGTGGTCACCACGAGGCGGCCCCGCGCGCCCGCCGCGAGATCGGCCACCACGCCCTGCGTGATCAGTCTCCCCTGCGCCATCACGGCCGCATGGGTGCACACCTGTTCGATCTCGTCGAGCAGATGCGAGGAGAGGAAGACGGTGGTGCCGTCCGAGGCCAGTTCCCGCACCAGGGAGCGGATCTCCCGCATGCCCTGCGGGTCGAGGCCGTTGGTCGGCTCGTCCAGGACCAGCAGCCGACGGGGCTGGAGGAGCGCTGCCGCGAGCCCGAGCCGCTGCTTCATGCCGAGCGAGTACGCCTTGGCCTTCTTGCCGGCGGCGGCGGTGAGTCCGACCCGGTCGAGGGCCGACGCGACCCGCGCACGCCGGGTGCGCGGGTCGGCGGTCGGGTCGGCGGCGTCGTACCGCAGGAGGTTGTCGCGGCCGGAGAGGAAGCCGTACAGCGCGGGGCCCTCGATGAGAGCGCCCACCTGCGGGAGCACGGCGCGGGTGGCGCGGGGCATGGGCCGGCCCAGTACCCGCGCCGTGCCCGAGGTCGGCTCGATCAGGCCCATCAGCATGCGGATGGTGGTGGTCTTGCCCGAACCGTTCGGCCCTAGGAAGCCGAAGACGCTGCCCGCCGGAACGGTCAGATCGAGGCCGTCGACGGCGAGCTGCCCGCCGCGGTAGCGCTTGGTGAGCGCACGGGTGGCGATCACCGTCTCCACCATGTCCGGTTCCGCGACGGACAGTTCCTCCATGGGCTCCCTCGATTCGAGCTTCGCGGACGCGCCTGCTACTGGGCGGCGTCGGCCGCCTTCACCAGCGCGGACTTGGTGACGGCGCCCGCGTACACCTTGCCGTCGTCCGTGATCAGCGCGTTGATCAGGCGGGTCGAGAAGACCGTGCCCGAGCCGAACTTGCCGGAGACGTGGTCGCCGAGCGAGTCCAGGAACCCGGAGACGGGGCTGTTGTCGGACGCGGAGCCCGAGGGCACGCCCTGGCCGCCCGTGTCGAACTCGACGATCGAGCTCCAGCCCTCACCGATGGTCTTCATGCCGTCGAGCCCCTTGCCGGGGTTCTCACCGGGCTTCGGGGAGGCCTCCGGGAGCTTGCCGTGCCTGCCCTCGCCCTTGTTCGCGCCCTTGTCGCCCTTGTCGCCCTTGTCGGCGTGGTTGCCGAGTTCCTTGCCCAGGTCGTCGCCCTCGGTGACCTTCGCGCCCTTCGGCGGGGTGAAGTCGAAGGTCGAGGCGGCCGGCCTGGAGAAGTCGACCTTGGTGAAGCCCGCGTCCACGACGGCCGCGCCGCCGCCGGCCGGCGTGAGCGTGAACTTCAGCGGCACCCCGGTCTTGGCGTCCACCGCGACGCTGATCGCGCCGACCGTGGAGCCGGACTGCCTGGGCTTGATGAGCAGCTTGTAAGCGTCCCGGCCGGCGACCTGCGCCGTGCCGTCCACGGTCACGGAGGTCGTGTCGTCGACCGACTTCAGGGCCTCGTCGGCGAGCTCCTTGGGCGTGCTCGGGACGTCCTTGGGCGCCGCCCCGCGCCGCTCGTCGGACGCGGGCGCCTTCGAGTGGTACACCTCGTTCGACTTGCTGTCGTACGCCCATACGTCGTTGCCGTTGCGGATGACGCTGTACTCGGCGGCGCTCTCCAGCAGGGAGACCTTGCCCTTGTCCGGGCCGTCGGCCGCGACCCGCAGCGTGTGCGTGCCGGAGGCCAGCTCCATGAGTTTGGACTGCGGGTCGGCGGAAGAGCCGCCGTCACCCTGGGCGGCGCCGGACATCAGGCTGTTCTCCAGACCGCCCAGATCGGGCAGCCCGAGGTCGGTGCTGATCTTGACCGTGCCGGAGAGCTGCTGGACGTCGGACTTGGCGATCTTCTCGACGAGCTGCTGCGCGGTGATCTTCGGCAGGCTGGGGTCACCGGAGTCGGCGAGCGCCGGGACGAGCCCGATGGTCGCCGCCGCCACCCCCACCACCGCGACCGGGACGACGTACCGCGCTGCCTTGCGGCGGCCGGCGCGCATCTCGTCGGCCTCGTCGCGCAGCCTTTCCGCCCCGGCGGTCCTGTCGGAATCGTTCGGTGCCATGTGTGCCTTACCTCCGTCGTCGGCGGCGGCCTGCCATCCTGCGCTTCCCCACCCCTATAGCCGCCATTCTCACCCGAACCGGTGAGGAGTGGTGCTCTCCATATGACCAAATCGGGCGGAGAGATGCGTCAGACCCCGGACGCAACTCCACGTACTCCTGCGGTATGACACGGGGAGGCGGTGCCGACCGTGACCCGTAGGGGTCGCCGAGAACATCGCGACGCCGGCCAGGGTCAGGTTTCCTTGCGACACGTACTGAACGTACGGAACGTACAGACCACGGCCGCATGGCCGCACGGAACACATCGAACATAGCGTTCGATTACATTCTTCCGCTTTCCCCCCGTGCCGCCACTGACGCCCCCTGCGTCAGCTACCGCGCATCAACACGGAACCATTCGAGCCTGGACTCCATCCATCCCATCGTGTGACGGACGTCACATCGAGGAGGACGTCAGCCCGCCCGGTGCACCACCGCGTCCACGAGCTCCACCAAAGCCGCCTTCGCGTCGCACTCCGGCAACGGAGCCACCGCGGCCCGGGCCTCCTCCGCGTACCGCACGGTGTCCCGCCGCGCCTGCTCCAGCGCCGGGTGCGCCCGCAGCCGGGCCAGCGCTTCGGCGTGCCGGTCGTCGTCCGTGAGGTCGGAGTCCAGCAGCTCGCACAGTGCGATGTCCTCGGCGAGACCGAGCCGCTCCGCCCGCTCCCGCAACCGCAGCACCGGCAGCGTGGGAATGCCCTCGCGCAGATCCGTCCCGGGCGTCTTGCCCGACTCGTGCGAGTCGGACGCGATGTCCAGCACGTCGTCCGCCAGCTGGAAGGCCACGCCCAGCCGCTCCCCGTACTGCGTCAGCACGTCCACGACCGTCTCGTCGGCCCCGGACATCATCGCGCCGAACCGGCACGCCACGGCGACCAGCGAACCGGTCTTGCCGCTGAGCACGTCGAGGTAGTGCTCGACCGGGTCCCGCCCGTCACGCGGACCCGCCGTCTCCAGGATCTGTCCGGTGACCAGCCGCTCGAACGCCTCGGCCTGGACGCGGACGGCCTCGGGCCCGAGGTCGGCCAGCGTGTGCGACGCGCGCGCGAAGAGAAAATCGCCGGTGAGGACCGCGACCGAGTTGCCCCAGCGGGTGTTCGCGCTGGGCACCCCGCGTCGCGCGTCGGCCTCGTCCATCACGTCGTCGTGGTACAGCGTGGCGAGATGGGTCAGTTCGACGACCACGGCCGAGGGCACGACACCCGGCGCGTAGGGGTCACCGAACTGCGCCGCGAGCATCACGAGCAGCGGACGGAACCGCTTCCCGCCGGCCCGCAGGAGATGCTGCGCGGCTTCCGTGATGAAGGGGACCTCGCTCTTGGTGACTTCGAGCAAGCCCTCCTCGACAGCCGCCAATCCGGCCTGGACATCGGCTTCGAGAGCCTGGTCCCGCACGCTCAGCCCGAACGGCCCGACGACGGTCACGAGAGGTTCTCCTGTCTGCTGACGATCACATGGCGAACTCGGTCGATCATTCGGTCGATGACACGGTTTGTCGATGTGTCGCTGCCATCACTCAAGTCAGCGTATCCGGTCACGTTTCGATCACCACGAGCGCCCACCGTCCCCACTGTCGACTTCCTCCCGACTTCCCTCTCCCCCGGCGTCCGATGCCCCCGAGAGGCAGGCGGCCCCACGCAGTCCCACGTCTGGGCGGCGGCCTACCACGAACGGTATGTTCCTGATGGGCCGGTATGGCAGTAGATAAACCGAATCACCCGTGAGCACCGAGAACAGCATGTACACCCGTACGGCGTTCCCCTACGAGACGACTCACGAGGACGTCTGGATCCCTCCGGCGGACGGCACCCGGCTGTACGCAGGCCGCGGGACTCGCCCACGTCGCCCGACCGCCGACCCCGCGCACGCCGGCCAGGTGATGTGGCGCGACATCCGGGTGAACCGCCCGGAGACGGTGGACCCGTTCATCCATACGTGGCTGTCGCGCCCGGCCCAGGACGCGTACGGGGGCGACGGCGGCGTCCACGGGGGCGGCTCCGAACCGTGCGGCCGTCCCGGCGGTGGGCGGTTGGCGCGACCCGCAGCGGGTTGGCACGACCCGCCGCGCGACTCGGTACCGCGCCTGATCCAGAGCCTCCCGCCGGGCCCGGTGCTGCCGGAGCCCTTTCCGCGCCCCTACGTCATGGACGCGCGCCCACCAGCGACGACCTGCGCCTCCCTGCCCGGCCGCCGGGTGGGCGTCACCCCCTGGTCCTCCCCCTTGGTCACCCCCGTCGCGTACGCGCTCCGGGGTGCGCCGGTGCTCGGGCGCTCCCCTCAGCACACCGGCGTGGACGCGGGTCGCTTCCGCCCCGGCGGAGACGACGCGGACCTGCCGCCGGACCACCGGGAGGGTCGGGGCCGGGTGATCGCCCCGGTGTGCGACGCGGCCCTTGACGGCGCCTCGACCCTGGTCACTCGGGGTGCCCCGCACCTGTCAGTGCGCGACCGCCGTGATCGGGCGGCCCCCTCGAAGCCGAGCACTACGGAGAACGTACGTTTCGACCTGACCGCCATCGGCTGCGCCGTCCCGCCCGGCCGTCACGCCCCTTCCTCCCTCTGCCCCTCTCCTCCTCCTACCGGCCCTGGCTTTGGCCAGAGCCGGGCCCGGAGGCCGACTTCACCTGCACCCGTCGGCCAGTTCCCTCGAACGCACGTTGCAGGCAGGGGAGTTCGACCCCGCGATCACACGAAGCCGTCCCCGCCACTGCGGCACCCGTGCCCGTCCGGACGGCCTCGACCACACGGAGGGCGCGCGGGGGGCGTACTCCGTCCGGGAAGCCGGACCTCTGAGCACCCGCGCCCGCTCCTCCCGGTCGATCCGTCCGCGTCGTCCGGGACCGGCCTGGGACGCGCGGGGCGAGTCCCGCTCCGAAGTCACCTGCGGCACAAGGGACTTCACCCTCCAGCGAGCTGGACCCGCGAGGGCGGCGACGAGGTGGCCTCCATCGGACGCGGAGGCGGCGGATCCCACTCGCCGCGGGCCGAAGCCCCGGCAGCCTCCTCGGCGGCCCCGCGGGACAGAGCGTGGACCGGTGAATCCCTGACGGACCCCGGCGAGGGACACCCGCCCGCTCTCGCGGACGGGCAGGAGAGGGTCACGCGCTTCGGCATCACGCGGGCGGATGCCCCGGACAGAACCAACAGGGGCCACACGGCCCGAAGTTCAGCCCTCATCCCGGCCCGAAGCGGCACGCACATCCCGAACACCGGCCCTACGGACTCCACTTCAGGGCCGCCGAGGGCCGGCTCCCCACGGCGACCCCTGCACAGACCCGTCCGTACGAACGGTGCGCACGGCTCCGACCAGGGGCTCAGCGGCCTTTTATTCGCGCCTTATATGCCCGACTTGCCGCCATTGCCGCTTTATTCCTGCCGGATCGAGTGAGTTGGGTCACGCGCGAAGGTCATCCACCTCGCGAGCCCGTCCAGCGACTACCCGTTTGCATAAGCCAAGTTGAGCGAAGCATTCCGGATTAATCGGGCAATTCATCCGCCCTTATGTCCTGGTGAAAACGATCTACACCGCGACATCAAGGCTTGTTTCGGACATGTGCTCTCGCATACCTTCACGTCACTCCGGACGGACCGCCCAATCCTGCCGCCGACCGGAACCACACCCGACCACACACGCACGGCAGGAGCGGGGGACCCAGGTAAGCCGCCGATCCGAAGTTCGGAACGGCTAGGGGTGAAGTCGCACTCACCGTGCGGCCGGGCAGCTCCCGCCCGAACCCGACAGCTCACCTCGCAGGCGCCGGAGAGGAAACACGTCATGGCCGCAGCAGGTAGACACTGCCACCCGAAGACTCGCAGCACCCTCGTTCGCGGCATTCTCGCTGCGGGCACGGGCGCGGCGGTACTCGCCCTCCCGCTCCTGGGCGCCACCTGCGCACAGGCCGCCACGGGCGCCTCCGACGTCCAGCTCGTCACCTACAAGGTGGTCACGGGCGACACCCTGGCCAAGATCGCGCGGGAGTACCCCTCCAGCGGCGGCTGGAAGAAGCTGTACGAGGCCAACAGCGCGGTCATCGGCCCCAACCCGTCGGCGCTCCGCCCGGGCCTCACCCTGACGGTCGGCACGAAAACCGTCCAGAACGCCACAAAGTCGGCAAAGGTCACGGCGGCGGTCGCCAAGACCACGAAGTCCACGAAGTCCACGACCACGGCGGCCAAGACCACGGCGGTCAAGACCGCGACCACCGCCGCCGCGAAGACGTACACGAACGACCTCGACGGCTGGATCAAGCAGTCGCTGGACATCATGGCCAAGAACGGAATCCCGGGCACGTACAACGGCATCCACCGCAACGTCATGCGGGAGTCCTCCGGAAACCCCAAGGCCATCAACAACTGGGACTCCAACGCCGCCGCCGGTATCCCCTCCAAGGGCCTGCTCCAGGTCATCGACCCGACGTTCAAGGCCTACCACGTGCCCGGCACGTCCATGGACTCGTACGACCCGGTCGCGAACATCACCGCCGCCTGCAACTACGCCGCGGCGAAGTACGGCTCGATCGACAACGTCAACGGCGCCTACTGACCGGACGCCACGAGACCGGGGTGCCGGACCGGACTTCCGGCACCCCGGGAAGCCAGAACGACGGGCGACCGGGGCAACGGGGGTCCGTAGCCCCGGGTAGTCGGGGCCACGGGTAACCAGGGCCACGGGTAACTGGGACCACGGCTTACCAGGGCCACGGGTTACCAGGGCCACGGCGCGGAGAGCGGGAACAGCCGCTCCAGCACCACCGCGATCCCGTCGTCCTCGTTCGACAGCGTCACCTCGTCGGCCACCGCCTTGAGTTCCGGGTGGGCGTTGGCCATGGCGACCCCGTGGGCGGCCCAGTCGAACATGGGGATGTCGTTGGGCATGTCACCGAAGGCGATGGTGGCTTCGGAGGCCAGCCCGAGATGGGCGGCGGCGAGAGCAAGGCCCGTCGCCTTGGTCACCCCGCATGGCTGGAGTTCGACCGTGCCGGGCCCCGACATGGTGACGGTGGCCAGGGAACCCACCACTGCCCTGGCCGCCGCGGCCAACTCGTCGTCGGACAGCAGCGGGTGGCGCAGCAGCACCTTGCTGATCGGCTCCGTCCAGAGGTCGTCGCGGCGCCCGACCCGTGCCGCGGGAAGCGTCGGGTGCGGCATCACGTAGCCGGGCTCGATGAGTGTCAGTCCGTCCACGCCGTCCTGGTCCACCGCGGCGTACAGCAGCCCGACCTCCGCCTCGATCTTTCCGAGCGCCGTCTCCGCGAGTTCCCTGTCCAGGGTCACCGACCACAGCAGACGGTCCTCGCTCGCGTCGTAGAGCTGCGCCCCCTGCCCGCACACCGCCAGTCCCGCACCACCGAGTTCACCGAGGAGCGGGCGCACCCTCGGCGCCGGGCGCCCCGTCACGACCAGATGGCGGGCGCCCGCCTCCACCGCCCTCGCCAACGCCGCCCGGGTCCGGTCGGAGAGCGTGTCGTCGCCGCACAGCAGCGTTCCGTCCAGGTCAGTGGCGATGAGTGAATATGCAGTCGGAGCGGCCATGATCCGAAGAATACGGATCCGACGACTCATCGGCCCGGCGTGAACCGGACGACGTCCGGTATCCCGTCAGCAACGCCGTTCACCGCACGGGCCACGCGCGCCCGACGACGTCACACACACTCCGATCCGCCGTGCCGGGCGCCCGAGAGCGCCGCGACACCGGCTTCAACACCCGCCGTGGACAGGCACGTTACGGAACGCGCACGGCCGGTCACCTCTCGGTGGCGTCGGGGCCGTGGCCCCCGCCACCGCCCCGCCCGCCGGACACCCGACGCCGTACGCCGCCTCAACCGTGAGCCGCCGCCAAGTGCCTGGCCAATCGCGGCGAAGCGAACTCCGTCCCGCACACGAACCGCATCACCGGCCCGTACGAGGCCGCCGCCGGCAACCCCGTGAAGTACAGCCCGGGCACCGAGGACCGGTATCCGGCACCGAGCTTCGGGGTGCCTCGGCTCACCGCCAGCTCCGTCCGCAACGCGTGTCCCAGGAAGTCCATCGCGGCGATGTCGACGCGATAGCCCGTCGCCGCGATGACGTGGTCCGCCGCGAGCTCCTCGGGCGCACCGCCCAGGGTCCGCACGGAGAGCACCGGGCGGCTCCCGGAGACCGAGGCACGCTCGATCCGGGCGATCTCGCTGACCTCGACCTTGCCCTCGAAGCGGTCCCGGAGCCACCACGCGCCGAGCGGGCCGAGCACCCGGCGGACGAGATAGTGGCGGGCTTCGGCGGGCAGGTAGCGGTAGGGGTGCGGGTAGTAGCTGAGCGCCCACAGCGACCAGGCGCGCCCGAAGGGCGACTCCGGGCGCAGCTTCGGCTGTCCCCAGGGCGGTGCGCCGAAGGCGACCCTGCCCCGGCCCCGGGACACCACGCGCACCTGCGCGCCCGCCTCCGCCGCCAGCGCGGCCGTCTCCAGGGCGGACTGTCCCGCGCCGACGACGATCAGTTCCCTGCCGGAGAACCGGGTGAGGTCGTGGTGCTGGGAGCTGTGCGAGACGGGGCCGGTGGGCGCCGGTCCGTCCGCCGCCGCCTCACCGAGCTCGGGCGGCAGATGGGCGAGGCCGTACAGTCCGGTGGCCACGACGACCGCGCGTGCCGTGAACGACTCCCCCGAGTCCAGCTTCAGCTCGAATCCGTCGGCGCCCCGTCGGTCGACGGAGACGACCCGCACCTGCTCCAGCTCGGGCACGAGCTGCCGCTGGAACCACTCCCCGTAGGCGATGAACGTCTCGACCGGGATGATGTCCTCGTCCGTGACGAGCCGCGGTATCCCGGCGGCGTCGCAGTAGTCACGGAGTGTGTGGCCCGGCTGCGGGGCGTCGATGCTGGAAGCGGCCGGGGTCGATTTGAGGAGCATCCCCTCGGGCATGTGGTCGCGCCAGCTCACCATGGGCCGGCCGAAGACACGCACCGGAATGCCGCGCGCCCGCAGATGGGCGGCGGTGGACAGGCCGAACGGGCCCGCACCGATGACTGCTACCGGATGAATCACGAAGTCCCCTCCCCAGGACGTTCTTCCGTCACTTCGTGGTCGTACTGGTACTGCTGCCGCGGCGGTTGGTCCGCCACAGCTGGTACAGATGTCTCGCGCCCGGCCGCACGAAGCGCGCGAGCATCGTGAAGAACGGCCGCAGGTCGTCACCCGCGAGCCAGGCCAGCTCCGTACCGCTCGCGCGCGCCGGCGCGTGCGGGGTGGTGTAGCCGCTGCGCCGGTAGGCGAGCAGGGCCGGCAGGTCGATGTTCTCCACGATGTACCGGTGGCCGGCCCGCTGTTCCCCCTCGGGAACGGTGCGCCCGGTCAGGTCGAGGTGCATGGCCCGGACGACGTCGATCCCCGACTCGTTCTCGAAGAGCCGGAACTGCGCGCCCATGCGGGGGTTGAAGTCGAGAAGCTTGTACTGCCCGTCGCGGCGGTCGAAGCGCAGGTCGAGGTCGATGACGCCGCTGAAGCCGATCTGTTTGATGAAACGTGCGGCGAGGTCCGCGAGTTCCGGATTGTCGACGACGTACGCGTTCGCCGTCATGCCCGCGTGCGGTGGCCAGGAGCGGACTTTCACGCCCGTGAACATCGCGAGCGGCGTCGAGTCCGCGTCGAAGTACGCGTGCACGATCCAGTCCTCCGCCTCCTCCCTGGGCAGGTACTCCTGGAGGATGACACCCGGGTTCCCGCCCCAGTCCCGGGCGAGTGCCAGCAGCCCCTCCCGGGTCGCGATCCTCGTCGTCCCGTTGACCGCGGGCCGGCTGCGGCGCACGAACGCCTCCCGGTTCTTGGCCACGAGAGGGAAGCGGGCCGAGGCGGCGAAGCGCTCGATCTCCTCGTACGACTGGGGAAAGGCGGCCGCCGGACTGGGAATGCCGTGCTCCACGCACAGCTCGTGCAGGCCCTGCTTGCTGGCGAGGCGGCGGGGCAGTTTGGCGTCCACCCGAGGAAAGAGAAAGCGCTCCGCGAGCTCCTCCTGGTGTTCCGCTATCAGGACGGCGGCCTCCTCGTCCGTCGGGACGAGCACCGTCGGCCGCCCTATGCGACGGCCGATCCGCAACAGCCCCTCGACCAGGCGCTCCGGCTCCTCCGTCCCCGTCGTCGGCCAGACGAAGGCACGGCGCAGATAGCGTGAGGCCGCGGCAGGCGTGTAACGGTCCTCGGTGATCGCGTACATCGGTATGCCCAGGCGGCCCAGGCTCCGGATGGCGCCCACTCCTCCGTGGTGCAGCGGATAGTCACCGAATTTCACTATCAGCCCGGGAACGTCCCGGTCGGCGTCGACCGGCACTCCACTGACGCCCCTGGCCACGGGTCCCCCACGTGTCCCCCCTACGGACCGGACCCACCCCGTCCATGTCCCCAAAGGACGCTAAGCCGGAATTGCCGCGTCCGACAAGGCCTATTCGGACATTGCGAACTCTTTAGGCACTGCCACAGCACGGTCACTCCCCCGTAACGTGTGCCGCGACCACACGGAACGCGTGGAACACATGGATCACGGCGCGTACGACCACGAAAGCGAGGCACCACCCGATGCCCCCCTTCGATGTCCCCGAGGGCGATCCCTTCGGCCCGCACAACCTCCCCTACGGCGTCTTCTCCCGGGCCGGCTCGTCCGAACGGAGCGTCGGTGTCCGGCTCGGCGACCACGTCCTCGACGCGGGCGCGGCGGCCCGGGCACTCGGCTCCCCGTACGCCGAGCTGCTCGCGCGGCCGAACCTGAACCCGCTGCTCGCGGCGGGCCGTACGGCCTGGTCCGACGTGCGCCGCGCGCTGACGGGCTGGGTGACGGTCCCGGCCCACCGGGAGACCGTGGAGCCCCATCTGTACCCGCTCTCCGAGGTGACCCTGCACCTCCCGTTCGAGGTCGCGGACTACGTCGACTTCTACGCCTCCGAGAACCACGCCCGTAACGTCGGACAGATCTTCCGCCCCGACGCCGCGGACTCCCTCACCCCCAACTGGAAGCACCTGCCGATCGGCTACCACGGCCGCGCGGGCACGGTGGTGGTGTCGGGTACGGAGGTGGTGCGTCCGTCGGGCCAGCGCAAGGCCCCCACGGACACGGTGCCCGCCTTCGGTCCGTCCGTCCGGCTCGACATCGAGGCCGAGGTCGGCTTCGTGGTCGGCGCCCCCTCGCCCCTCGGCACTCCGGTGCCCCTCGCCGACTTCCGCGACCACGTCTTCGGCCTCTGCCTCCTCAACGACTGGTCGGCGCGCGACATCCAGGCCTGGGAGTACGTCCCGCTCGGTCCCTTCCTCGGCAAGTCCTTCGCCACCTCGGTGTCGGCGTGGGTCACCCCGCTCGACGCCCTGGACGACGCCCGTGTCGCGTCTCCGGTCCGCACGCACCCCCTTCTTCCCTACCTGGACGACTCCGCGGAGGACCCCGGCGGCTACGACCTCCGCATCTCCGTCGCCATCAACGGCCACGTCGTCTCGGAGCCGCCCTTCTCCACCATGTACTGGACGGCCGCCCAGCAACTGGCCCACATGACGGTCAACGGAGCCTCCCTGCGCACCGGCGACCTGTACGGCTCGGGAACGGTCAGCGGGCCCTCGCCGCAGGAACGCGGCTCCCTCCTCGAACTCACCTGGAACGGCCGCGAGCCCCTCGAGCTCCCCACCGGCAAGCGGACCTTCCTCGAGGACGGCGACGAGGTGACGATGACCGCCTGGGCTCCCGGCCCGAATGGCACCCGAGTCGCCCTCGGCGAGGTGACGGGCCGCATCCGCTAGTACCCCCCGCCCCGCTCCCGCGCACCCCGCGCCCGGCCCAGCCCGGCGAGGCGAGGCGCGGGGGCACCGCCCGACGAGGCCCTGTCCTGCGCCCCGAGGCCCGGGACCCGGGTTTCGGGCGCGGTGCTACATCCAGTCCTCCGGCTCCGGCTCCGCGTCCATCTCCGGCCAGTCCGGGTCCGGCGCCTCGTCGGCCGCGGGAGCCGGCGCCCCTCCGGGGGCGCCGCCCAGGGCGGCGAGCACCCCGACCACGCCCGCGCCGTACGTCGCGAGCTTCTTCTCGCCCACCCCGCTGATACCCCCGAGGTCCGCCACGGAGGTGGGCCACACCGTCGCGATCTCCCGGAGCGTGGCGTCGTGGAAGATGACGTACGCCGGGACGCCCTGTTCCTTGGCCTGCTCGGCACGCCACGCTCGCAGGGCCTCGAAGGCGGGGACGAGTTCCTGCGGCAGCTCCACAACGGCCTTGGCCTTGCGTTCGCCCCGGGGCGACGCGGAGGAACGGGAGGTGGCCGGCTTCGGCTGCTCCTTGCGCAACGGCACGTCGCGCTCGCGCCTCAGCACCGTCCCGCTCTCCTCGGTCAGCACCAGTGTCCCGTACTCGCCCTCGACGGCGAGCAGCCCCTGCGCGAGCAACTGCCGTACGACACCGCGCCATTCGGGCTCCGACAAATCCTCGCCGATGCCGAACACGGACAGCTGGTCGTGGTCGAACTGGATCACCTTGGCGGTCCGGCGCCCCAGCAGGATGTCGACGATCTGGAGCGCGCCGAACTTCTGCCCGCGCTCCCGCTGCAACCGCACCACCGTCGACAGCAGCTTCTGCGCCGCGACCGTGCCGTCCCAGGTCTCGGGCGGCGTCAGGCAGGTGTCGCAGTTGCCGCACGCCGGGGTGTGCGGGTCCTGGCCGAAGTAGGCCAGCAGCTGGGAACGCCGGCACTGGGCCGTCTCGCACAGCGCCAGCATCGAGTCCAGGTGGGCTGCGGCCCGCCGGCGGAACGCCTCGTCGCCCTCGGAGCCCTGGATCAGCTTGCGCTGCTGCACGACGTCCTGCAGGCCGTACGCCATCCATGCCGTGGACGGCTGTCCGTCGCGGCCCGCGCGGCCCGTCTCCTGGTAATACCCCTCCACCGACTTGGGCAGGTCGAGGTGGGCGACGAACCGCACGTCGGGTTTGTCGATGCCCATGCCGAAGGCGATCGTGGCGACGACGACCAGGCCCTCTTCGCGCAGGAAGCGCGACTGGTGCGCGGCGCGGGTGCCCGCGTCCAGGCCCGCGTGGTACGGCACCGCCTCGACGCCGTTGCGGGAGAGGAACTCGGCGGTCTTCTCGACCGAGTTGCGCGAGAGGCAGTACACGATGCCCGCGTCGCCCGCGTGCTCCTCGCGCAGGAACGACAGCAGCTGCTTCTTGGGGTCGGCCTTCGGGACGATCCGGTACTGGATGTTGGGCCGGTCGAAGCTCGCCTCGAAGTGGCGCGCGTGCGGCATGGCCAGGCGCTGGGTGATCTCCTTGTGCGTCGCGTGTGTGGCCGTGGCCGTCAGCGCGAGGCGCGGGACGTCCGGCCAGCGCTCGCCGAGCAGCGAGAGTGCCAGGTAGTCGGGGCGGAAGTCGTGACCCCACTGGGCCACGCAGTGCGCTTCGTCGATCGCGAAGACGGAGATCTTCGCCCGCGACAGCAGGTCCAGTGTGCTGTCCAGGCGCAGCCGCTCCGGGGCCAGGTAGAGCAGGTCAAGCTCGCCCGCCAGCAGCTCGGCCTCGACGACGCGGCGCTCGTCGAAGTCCTGCGTGGAGTTCATGAAGCCGGCGCGCACGCCCAGCGCGCGCAGTGCGTCCACCTGGTCCTGCATCAGGGCGATGAGCGGCGAGACGACCACGCCCGTGCCCGGTCTGACCAGGGACGGAATCTGATAGCAGAGTGACTTGCCGCCACCCGTCGGCATCAGGACGACGGCGTCACCGCCCGCCACCACGTGCTCGATGATCGCTTCCTGCTCGCCGCGGAAGGCGTCGTACCCGAAGACCCGGTGGAGCGTGGCCAGTGCCTCGCCCTCCCCCAGCTTCTCCGTCGCGTCCGCTTCGGTCATCACACCCGTCCCGCCCATCGTCCAGTCCCCCGTACGTCGCGCCTCGACCACTGCGTCCACGATAGGGGTCCGCGCCGACAGCCTCGGAGTTATCCACAGGCTGCGACCGTTCGGCTCCTCTGCGCACCGTTGTCCCGCCCGCGCTCACTCCACCGGGCGGCGCGCCTTACCCGCGTTCCACCCGTTGGCCCCTCTCGTATGGCGACCCCTCACGGCCGCGGGACATGCTGCTCGGGCCGGCGGAGGGGCCGCAGCCGACGGACCGGCACCGTCCCGTACACCGCTCTCGCGCCTCTAGGAGTCATCGCATGTCCCAGCGTCCGCTCAGGACCGCTCTCGCCCTCGCGACAGCCGTCGCCGCCTCGCTCGCCCTGGCCGCCGTGCCCGCCCCGGCCGCGGGCGGGCCCACGACCCCCATGGACCCCTCGGCCGTACGGGACCTGGACACGGCGTACGCGGCCAGCGTGAAGTATCTCGACGAGTCGACCGCCCTCGCCGACGGCTACGTTCCCTTCGCGTGCTCGGCGGACCCCGCGGGCCACGGCGCCATGGGCTACCACTACTTCAACGAGTCCCGCTACGGCTCCCTCGACCCGGCGAAGCCGGGAGCTCTGCTCTTCGAGGACGGACCGGACGGAAGGCGCAGGCTGGCGGGGGTGGAGTGGATCGTGGTGGACAAGGACCAGGACATGAAGACCAGCGGCGACCGGCCTTCGCTGTTCGGCCAGAAGTTCGAAGGCCCGATGCCTGGGCACTACCCCGGCATGCCGGTCCACTACGACCTGCACGTCTGGCTCTGGAAGCACAACCCCGATGGCCTGTTCAACCGGTGGAACCCCCGGGTGTCGTGTCCGGCCGTCTCGGCGCACTCCGCGCCGTCGGCCCACACGGCCCACACGGCCCACTGAGAACGGCTCGGGCCCCCCCCCCGGGAAGGAGCGGGGCCCGAGCCGCAGGCGGTCCCGGTCAGCGGACGAAGACGCCCGCCTGGCTCGCCAGGTCGAGGAAGTACTGCGGCGCGACTCCCAGCACCAGCGTGACCGCGACGCCGAACGCGATCGCCGTCATGGTCAGCGGCGAGGGCACCGCGACCGTGGGCCCCTCCGGCTTCGGTTCACTGAAGAACATCAGCACGATCACCCGGATGTAGAAGAACGCCGCGATCGCCGACGAGATCACACCGACCACGACCAGCGCGCCCGCACCGCCCTCCGCCGCCGCCTTGAACACGGCGAACTTTCCGGCGAAGCCCGAGGTCAGCGGGATGCCCGCGAAGGCCAGCAGGAAGACCGCGAAGACGGCCGCCACCAGCGGGGAGCGGCGTCCGAGGCCCGCCCACTTGGACAGGTGTGTCGCCTCGCCGCCCGCGTCGCGGACCAGGGTCACGACCGCGAAGGCCCCGATCGTCACGAACGAGTAGGCAGCCAGGTAGAAGAGGACCGACGAGACACCGTCCGGCGAGGCCGCGATGACACCCGCGAGGATGAAGCCCGCGTGCGCGATCGACGAGTACGCCAGCAGGCGCTTGATGTCGGTCTGGGTGATCGCGACGATGGCACCGCCCAGCATGGTGACGATCGCGACGGCCCACATGACCGGCCGCCAGTCCCAGCGCAGGCCGGGCAGGACGACGTACAGCAGACGCAGCAGCGCCCCGAAGGCGGCCACCTTCGTCGCCGCCGCCATGAAGCCGGTGACCGGTGTCGGCGCTCCCTGGTAGACGTCCGGCGTCCACATGTGGAAGGGCACCGCGCCGACCTTGAAGAGCAGGCCCATGACGACCATCGCGGCGCCGATCAGCAGCAGCACGTCGTTGCCCATGGTCCCGGCGAGTGCCGGGTCGACGTTGGTGACCGTGCCGTCGACGACCTGCGCGATCCTGGCGTACGACACCGAGCCCGCGTAGCCGTAGAGCAGGGCGATGCCGAAGAGGGTGAACGCGGAGGCGAAGGCGCCGAGCAGGAAGTACTTGACCGCGGCCTCCTGCGACATGAGCCGCTTGCGGCGGGCCACGGCGCACAACAGGTACAGCGGCAGCGAGAAGACCTCCAGCGCGATGAACAGCGTCAGCAGGTCGTTGGCCGACGGGAAGACCAGCATGCCGCCGATCGCGAAGAGCAGCAGCGGGAACACCTCGGTGGTGGTGAACCCGGCCTTCACCGCGGCCTTTTCACTGTCGCTGCCGGGCACGGAGGCGGCCTGCGCGGCGAACGAGTCGACGCGGTTTCCGTGCGCCTCCGGGTCGAGCCGGCGCTCGGCGAAGGTGAAGACGCCGAGGATGCCCGCCAGCAGGATCGTGCCCTGCAGGAACAGGGAGGGCCCGTCGACGGCGATCGCGCCCATCGCCGCGATGTGTGCCTTCGTCGTCCCGTATCCGCCGGCCGCCATCGCGACCACCGCGGCGAAGGCGGCGGCGAGCGCGACGACGGACACGAACACCTGGGTGTAGTAACGGGACTTGCGCGGGACGAAGGCCTCGATCAGCACCCCGACGAGCGCCGCCCCGATGACGATCAGGGTGGGCGACAATTGCCCGTATTCGATCTTCGGCGCGTCGATCTTCGCGATCGGCTCCGCCGCGGTTGTCCACAGGCTGTGGACGGCTGCTGCGCTCACTTGGCCGCCTCCACCTCGGGCTGGGGGTCCTTTTTGTGTACATCCGACATGGTCTGCTGGACCGCGGGGTTGACGATGTCGGTGACGGGCTTCGGATAGACGCCCAGGAAGATCAGCAGAGCGATCAGCGGAGCGACCACCAGGAGTTCGCGCACCCTGAGGTCGGGCATCTCGGCGACCTCGGCCTTCACCGGGCCCGTCATCGTCCGCTGGTACAGGACGAGCGTGTAGAGCGCGGCGAGCACGATGCCGAAGGTGGCGACGATGCCGACGGCCGGGTAGCGCGTGAACGTGCCGACCAGGACGAGGAATTCACTCACGAAGGGCGCGAGCCCGGGAAGGGAGAGGGTCGCGAGGCTGCCGACCAGGAAGGTGCCGGCGAGCACCGGGGCGACCTTCTGCACCCCTCCGTAGTCGGCGATCAGACGCGAGCCGCGCCGCGAGATCAGGAAGCCCGCCACCAGCATCAGGGCGGCCGTCGAGATCCCGTGGTTGACCATGTAGAGCGTCGCGCCCGACTGGCCCTGGCTGGTCATCGCGAAGATGCCCAGGATGATGAAGCCGAAGTGCGAGATCGACGCGTACGCCACCAGCCGCTTGATGTCCCGCTGGCCGACCGCGACCAGAGCCCCGTAGACGATGCTGATCAGGGCGAGGACGAGGATGGCCGGCGTCGCCCACTTGCTGGCCTCGGGGAAGAGCTGGAGGCAGAAGCGGAGCATCGCGAAGGTGCCGACCTTGTCGACCACCGCCGTGATCAGGACCGCGACCGGCGCCGTGGCCTCCCCCATGGCGTTGGGCAGCCAGGTGTGCAGCGGCCACAGCGGTGCCTTCACCGCGAACGCGAAGAAGAAGCCCAGGAACAGCCACCGCTCCGTACTGGTCGCCATGTGCAGCGAGCCGTTGGCGCGGGCCTGCACGATCTCCTGGAGCGAGAAGTTCCCGGCGACCACGTAGAGGCCGATGACCGCGGCCAGCATGATCAGACCGCCGACCAGGTTGTACAGGAGGAACTTCACCGCGGCGTACGACCGCTGTGTCGCCGCGACCTCGTCGCCGTGCTCGTGGGCCTTGTCCCCGAAGCCGCCGATGAGGAAGTACATCGGGATCAGCATGGCTTCGAAGAAGATGTAGAAGAGGAAGACGTCGGTGGCCTCGAAGGAGATGATCACCATCGCCTCGACGGCCAGGATCAGGGCGAAGAAGCCCTGGGTCGGCCGCCAGCGCGTGTTCCCGGTCTCCTGCGGGTCGGCGTCGTGCCAGCCCGCGAGGATCACGAACGGGATCAGCAGCGCGGTCAGCGCCACCAGCGCCACCCCGATGCCGTCCACACCCAGCTCGTACCGCACCCCGAAGTCCTTGATCCAGGAGTGGGATTCGGTGAGCTGGTAGCGGTTGCCGCCGGGGTCGAACCGTACGAGCACGATCGCGGCCAGGGCGAGTGTGGCGAGCGAGACGAGCAGCGCCAGCCACTTGGCGGCGGCACGGCGCGCGGCCGGCACGGCGGCCGTGGCCACCGCTCCGAGGGCCGGGAGCGCCGCCGTCGCTGTCAGCAGAGGAAAGGACATCGGGATCAGACCGCCCTCATCAGCAGGGTCGCGGCGATGAGGACCGCCGCACCGCCGAACATCGAGACCGCGTAACTGCGGGCATAGCCGTTCTGCAGCTTGCGCAGTCGCCCGGAGAGGCCGCCCATCGAGGCCGCCGTACCGTTGACGACCCCGTCGACCAGGGTGTGGTCGACGTACACCAGGGAGCGCGTGAGGTGCTCCCCGCCGCGCACCAGGACGACGTGGTTGAAGTCGTCCTGGAGCAGGTCGCGCCGGGCGGCCCGGGTGAGCAGGGAACCGCGCGGGGCGACGGCCGGGACGGGGCTGCGCCCGTACTGGAGGTAGGCGATTCCGGCGCCGACGACGAGGAGGACCATCGTGGCCAGCGTGACCGTGAGGGCGCTGACGGGCGAGTCGCCCTCCGAGTGCCCGGTGATCGGCTCCAGCCAGTGCAGGAAGCGGTCGCCGATGCTGAAGAAGCCACCCGCGAAGACCGAGCCGAAGGCCAGCACGATCATGGGGATCGTCATGGACCGGGGCGACTCGTGCGGGTGGGGCTCGTGGCCCTCCGCATCGGGCTGCCAGCGCTTCTCGCCGAAGAAGGTCATGATCATCACGCGCGTCATGTAGAACGCGGTGATCGCCGCGCCGAGAAGGGCGGCGCCGCCGAGGATCCAGCCCTCGGTACCGCCCTTGGCGAAGGCCGCCTCGATGATCTTGTCCTTGGAGAAGAAGCCGGACAGACCCGGGAAGCCGATGATGGCGAGGTAGCCGAGGCCGAAGGTGACGAAGGTGACCGGCATGTATTTCCTGAGGCCGCCGTACCTCCGCATGTCGACCTCGTCGTTCATACCGTGCATCACCGAGCCGGCGCCGAGGAACAGCCCCGCCTTGAAGAAGCCGTGCGTCACCAGGTGCATGATCGCGAAGACATAGCCGATCGGGCCGAGGCCCGCGGCCAGCACCATGTAGCCGATCTGCGACATCGTCGAGCCGGCGAGCGCCTTCTTGATGTCGTCCTTCGCGCAACCGACGATCGCACCGAACAGCAGGGTGACGGCACCGACCACGGTGACGACCAGCTGCGCGTCGGGCGCCGCGTTGAAGATCGCGCCGGAGCGGACGATCAGGTAGACGCCCGCGGTCACCATCGTCGCCGCGTGGATGAGGGCCGAGACCGGGGTCGGGCCCTCCATCGCGTCCCCGAGCCAGGACTGCAGCGGCACCTGGGCGGACTTGCCGCAGGCGGCGAGCAGCAGCATCAGCGCGACGGCGGTGAGCTTGCCCTCCGTGGCGCCGCCGACCAGCCCCGGGTGCCCCTCGCTGCCGAGCACCGGTCCGAAGGCGAAGGTGCCGAAGGTGGTGAACATCAGCATGATGGCGATCGACAGGCCCATGTCGCCGACGCGGTTGACCAGGAAGGCCTTCTTCGCGGCGGTGGCGGCGCTGGGCTTGTGCTGCCAGAAGCCGATCAGCAGGTACGAGGCGAGGCCCACGCCCTCCCAGCCGACGTACAGCAGCAGGTAGTTGTCCGCGAGGACGAGCAGCAGCATCGCCGCGAGGAACAGGTTCAGATAGCCGAAGAAGCGGCGGCGCCGCTCGTCGTGCTCCATGTACCCGATGGAGTACAGGTGGATCAGGGAGCCGACGCCCGTGATCAGAAGGACGAACGTCATCGACAGCTGGTCCAGCTGGAGGGAGACGTCCGCCCGGAAGCCCGCGACGGGGATCCAGCTGAACAGGTGCTGGCCCAGGGGCCGGTCGGCGGCGCTCTTGCCCAGCATGTCGGCGAAGAGGACCGCGCCGATCACGAAGGAGGCCGCCGCGAGCGCCGTGCCGATCCAGTGGCCGACGGCGTCGAGCCGCCGGCCGCCGCACAGCAGTACGGCCGCTCCGAGCAGAGGCGCCGCTACCAGCAGCGCAATCAGATCTTCCACGA
Source organism: Streptomyces sp. RPA4-2 (assembly GCF_012273515.2). Taxonomy (NCBI): domain Bacteria; kingdom Bacillati; phylum Actinomycetota; class Actinomycetes; order Kitasatosporales; family Streptomycetaceae; genus Streptomyces; species Streptomyces sp. RPA4-2. Next base: position 5,322,299 of record NZ_CP050975.2, on the reverse strand, counting down.
TTCAGCGACCCCTTACAGCTTCATCAGGCTGGCGTCGTCGACCGAGGCCGAGTGGCGGGAACGGAACAGCGACACGATGATCGCGAGCCCGACCACGACCTCCGCGGCGGCGACGACCATCGTGAAGAAGGCGATGATCTGGCCGTCGAGATTGCCGTGCATGCGGGAGAACACGACGAACGCGAGGTTGCAGGCGTTGAGCATGAGCTCGACACACATGAACACCACGATCGCGTTGCGCCTGATCAGCACGCCGGTGGCGCCGATCGTGAACAACAGGGCGGCGAGATAGAGGTAGTTGACCGGATTCACTGGGACGCCTCCTCCGTCTTCGTGCGCTCCAGGCGTTCTTCGGCGCGCTGCTCCAGGGCCTTCAGATCGCTCAGTGCCTCGGTGGACACGTCACGGACCTGGCCGCGCTCCCGCAGTGTCTTGTTGACGGTCAGCTCCGAGGGGGTGCCGTCCGGGAGGAGACCCGCGATGTCCACCGCGTTGTGCCGGGCGTAGACACCCGGGGCCGGCAGCGGCGGCAGGTGCTTGCCCTCCCGCACCCGCTGCTCGGACAGCTCGCGCTGGGTCTTGGGGCGCTCGGTGCGCTCCCGGTGCGTGAGCACCATGGCGCCGACGGCGGCCGTGATGAGCAGCGCGCCGGTGATCTCGAAGGCGAACACGTACTTCGTGAAGATGAGGGCCGCGAGACCCTCCACGTTCCCGTTGGCGTTGGCCTTGCCCAGGCCGTTGAACTCCGTCAGCGACGCGTGGCCGATACCCGCGATCAGCAGGGCACCGAAGCCGAGACCGCAGACCAGGGCCAGCCAGCGCTGCCCCTTGATGGTCTCTTTCAGGGAGTCCGCCGCGGTGACACCGACGAGCATGACCACGAACAGGAACAGCATCATGATCGCGCCGGTGTAGACGACGATCTGCACGATGCCCAGGAAGTACGCGCCGTTGGCGAGATAGAACACCGCCAGGACGATCATGGTCCCGGCGAGACAGAGCGCGCTGTGCACGGCCTTCTTCATGAAGACGGTGCACAGGGCACCGATCACGGCGACGGTGCCGAGCACCCAGAACTGGAAGGCCTCTCCGGTAGAGGTGGAGTAGGCGGCGAGCTGCGCGCTCATGCTTCCACCCCCTCCTCATGGGGCTTCTCGCCCTTGGAGACGGCCACTTGGCGTACGGTGCCGGGCGCCGCCTCCGTGACCAGGCCCTGGTAGTAGTCCTGCTCGTCCGTCCCGGGGAAGATCGAGTGCGGTGACTCCACCATGCCCTCCTCGAGACCGGCGAGCAGCTGCTCCTTGGTGTAGATGAGGTTGGCACGGCTGCTGTCCGCGAGCTCGAACTCGTTCGTCATCGTCAGCGCGCGCGTGGGGCACGCCTCGATGCACAGACCGCACAGGATGCAGCGTGCGTAGTTGATCTGGTAGACGCGGCCGTAGCGCTCGCCGGGCGAGTAGCGCTCCTCCTCGGTGTTGTCCGCGCCCTCCACGTAGATGGCGTCCGCGGGACAGGCCCACGCGCACAGCTCGCAGCCGACGCACTTCTCCAGCCCGTCCGGATGGCGGTTGAGCTGGTGCCGGCCGTGGAACCGCGGGGCCGTGGTCTTGTGCTGCTCCGGGTACTGCTCCGTCAGCCGCTTCTTGAACATGGCCTTGAAGGTCACGCCGAAGCCGGCGACGGGGTTCTGGAAACCGGGTTTGGTCTCCTTCGGCTCCTCAGACATCGGACCCCTCCTTTCCGTCACGAGATCCGCCGTCCGATCCGTCACTCGCAGTATCGGACCCACCACTGACAATCAACTCCCGCTCGCGATGCGGGCGGCGCCGCGGCACCGGCGGCAGCTCCTGCCCCGGCAGCGGCGGCACCGGGAATCCGCCGGCCATCGGGTCGAAGGCGACGGCCTCGGCCGGCGCCTCCCGGGCCTCCGGCTTCTCTCGGAAGATGTCCACGGCGAACGAGATCAGCAGCAGCACGAGGACACCGCCGCCGACGTACAGCGCGATGTCGGCGAAGTCGTAGTGCTGGTTCTTCAGGGTCCGTACGGTCGCGACGAGCATCAGCCACACCACGGAGACCGGGATGAGGACCTTCCAGCCGAGCTTCATCAGCTGGTCGTAGCGGACGCGCGGGAGCGTGCCGCGCAGCCAGATGAAGAAGAACAGCAGCAGCTGCACCTTCACCACGAACCAGAGCATCGGCCACCAGCCGTGGTTGGCGCCCTCCCAGAAGGTGCTGATGGGCCAGGGGGCCCGCCAGCCGCCGAGGAAGAGCGTGGTCGACACGGCCGAGACCGTCACCATGTTCACGTACTCGGCGAGCATGAACAGCGCGAACTTGATGGACGAGTACTCGGTGTTGAAGCCGCCGACGAGGTCGCCCTCGGACTCCGGCATGTCGAAGGGGGCGCGGTTGGTCTCACCGACCATCGTGATGATGTAGATCACGAAGGAGACCGGCAGCAGCAGGACGTACCAGCGGTCGTGCTGCTGCTCGACGATCGTCGAGGTCGACATCGACCCGGAGTAGAGGAACACCGAGGCGAACGCGGCGCCCATGGCGATCTCGTAGGAGATCATCTGCGCGCAGGAACGCAGTCCGCCGAGGAGCGGATACGTCGACCCGGAGGACCAGCCCGCGAGCACGATCCCGTAGATGCCGACCGAGGCGACCGCGAGGATGTAGAGCATCGCGATCGGCAGGTCGGTGAGCTGCATCGTGGTGCGGTGCCCGAAGATCGAGATCTCGTTGCCCGCGGGTCCGAAGGGGATCACCGCGATCGCCATGAAGGCCGGGATGGCCGCGACGACCGGTGCGAGGACGTAGACCACCTTGTCCGCGCGTTTGACGACGAGGTCTTCCTTGAGCATCAGTTTGATGCCGTCGGCGAGCGACTGGAGCATGCCCCAGGGGCCGTGCCGGTTGGGGCCGATGCGCAGCTGCATCCAGGCGACGACCTTGCGCTCCCACACGATGGAGAAGAGCACGGTGATCATCAGGAAGGCGAAGCAGAAGACCGCCTTGACGACGACCAGCCACCAGGGGTCGCGGCCGAACATGGAGAGGTCTTCTGTGGCGAGGTACGGCGTGTACGGCGTCATGCCTCCACCTCCTTGGGGGCCTCGGTGGCGAGCGTCGCCGGGCCGATGCGGACGAGTGCGCCGGGCAGCGCCCCCGTGTCGGAGGCGACGCCCCCGCCGGCGGAGTTCAGCGGAAGCCAGACCACACGGTCGGGCATCTCGGTGATCTGCAGCGGGAGGGCGATGGTCCCGGCGCTGCCGGTGACGGCGAGGAGGTCGCCCTCCTTGACACCCGCCTCGGCGGCCGTGGCGGCCGACACGCGTGCGCGTGCCGCGTGCCGGGTCCCGGCGAGCGCCTCGTCGCCCTCCTGGAGACGCCCCAGGTCGAGCAGCAGCCGATGGCCCGCGAGCACGGCCTCCCCGGCGGCGGGACGCGGCAGCGACGCCGCGATCTCGACGGGTTCGGCGGAACGTGGACCGCCCCAGGCGCCGAGCCGGTCCAGCTCGCCGCGCGTGGTGCGCAGGTCCGGCAGACCGAGGTGTACGTCCATGGCGTCGGCCAGCATCTGCAGCACCCGCGCGTCGGTGGGTGCCGGGGTGCGTGTCATCTGCTCGGGCTTGAGCGCGGCCTCGAAGAGGCGGGCCCTGCCTTCCCAGTTGAGGAAGGTGCCGGACTTCTCGGTGACCGCGGCCACCGGGAGGACGACATCCGCGTGTTCGGTGACCTCACCGGGACGCAGTTCGAGCGACACCAGGAAGCCGATCTCCGAAAGTGCCGCACGCGCGCGTGCCGGGTCGGGCAGGTCGTTGACCTCCACACCCGCCACCACCAGGGCCTGCAGCTCGCCTGCCGCGGCGGCCTCGACGATCTGGCCGGTGTCGCGCCCGTAGCGGTGCGGGAGCTGGGATACGCCCCAGGCGACGGCGACCTCCTCCCGCGCGCGCGGGTCGGTGGCCGGGCGCCCGCCCGGCAGCAGCGACGGCAGAGCGCCCGCCTCGATGGCGCCGCGCTCCCCTGCCCGCCGCGGGATCCACGCCAGCGCGGCGCCGGTCGCGGCCGCGGCTCGTACGGCGGAGGTGAGTCCGCCCGCCACCGCGGCGAGCCGCTCGCCGACGACAATCACGGCGCCTGCTCCGCGCAGTGCCTCGGCGGCCCCGGCTCCGTCGCCCTCCAGACCGACCCCGCTCGCGAGGGCGTTCAGCCACTCGGTCTCGGTACCGGGCGCGGCGGGCAGCAGCGTGCCTCCCGCCTTGGCCAGGCCGCGCGTCGCGTGCGTGGCGAGGGAGAAGGTCTTCTGCCCGTGTCCACGCCAGGCCTTGCGCAACCGCAGGAAGACTCCGGGCGCCTCCTCCTCGGACTCGAAGCCGACGAGCAGAACCGCGGGCGCCTTCTCCAGGGAGGTGTACGTGACGCCCGTACCGTCGAGGTCCCGTCCCCGGCCGGCCACGCGGGCCGCCAGGAAGTCGGCCTCCTCGGCGCTGTGCACGCGCGCGCGGAAGTCGATGTCGTTGGTGTCGAGGGCCACGCGCGCGAACTTGCTGTAGGCGTAGGCGTCCTCGACGGTGAGCCGGCCTCCGGCCAGGACACCGGTCCGGCCCCGGGCCGCCAGCAGTCCCCGGGCCGCGGCCTCCAGGGCCTCCGGCCAGGAGGCGGGCTCCAGTTCACCGGAGGCGCCGCGGACCAGAGGCGTCTCCAGCCGGTCACGCTGCTGCGCGTACCGGAACCCGAAGCGCCCCTTGTCGCACAGCCACTCCTCGTTGACCTCCGGGTCGGGAGCCGCGAGGCGTCGCATCACCTTGCCGCGCCGGTGATCCGTGCGCGTCGCGCAGCCGCCCGCGCAGTGCTCGCACACCGAGTGCGAGGAGACGAGGTCGAAGGGGCGGGAACGGAAGCGGTACGCCGCCGAGGTCAGCGCTCCGACCGGGCAGATCTGGATCGTGTTCCCGGAGAAGTACGACTCGAAGGGATCGCCCTCGCCGGTGCCGACCTGCTGGAGCGCCCCGCGCTCGATCAGCTCGATCATCGGGTCGCCCGCGATCTGGTTGCTGAACCGGGTGCAGCGGGCGCACAGCACGCACCGCTCGCGGTCGAGCAGCACCTGGGTGGAGATGGGGACCGGCTTCTCGTACGTCCGCTTCTTTCCGTCGAAGCGGGATTCGGCGCCGCCGTGCGACATCGCCTGGTTCTGCAGCGGGCACTCGCCGCCCTTGTCGCAGACCGGGCAGTCCAGCGGGTGGTTGATGAGCAGCAGCTCCATCACGCCGTACTGGGCCTTCTCGGCGACGGGTGAGGTGAGCTGTGTCTTCACCACCATCCCGTCCGTGCACGTGATCGTGCAGGACGCCATGGGCTTGCGCTGTCCCTCGACCTCGACGATGCACTGGCGGCAGGCGCCGGCGGGGTCGAGCAGCGGGTGGTCGCAGAAGCGGGGGATCTCGATGCCGAGCTGTTCCGCGGCGCGGATGACCAGGGTGCCCTTGGGCACGCTGATCTCGGCGCCGTCGATCGTCAGCGAGACGAGATCCTCCGGCGGAACCGCCGCCTCTCCCCCTCCCGAGGGAGCGCTGGTGGTCACCGTCATGCGTTCACCTCCGTGTGCTTGTCCGCCCAGGCCGTCGACCTGGCCGGGTCGAAGGGGCAGCCGCGGCCCGTGATGTGCTGCTCGTACTCCTCGCGGAAGTACTTGAGCGAGGAGAAGATCGGCGAGGCGGCACCGTCGCCGAGGGCGCAGAACGACTTGCCATTGATGTTGTCGGCGATGTCATTGAGCTTGTCGAGGTCGGACATGACGCCCTTGCCGGCCTCGATGTCGCGCAGCAACTGCACCAGCCAGTAGGTCCCTTCGCGGCACGGGGTGCACTTGCCGCAGGACTCGTGCGCGTAGAACTCGGTCCACCGGGTGACCGCCCGGACTACGCAGGTCGTCTCGTCGAAGCACTGGAGCGCTTTGGTGCCGAGCATGGAACCCGCGGCGCCCACTCCTTCGTAGTCAAGAGGGACGTCGAGGTGTTCTTCGGTGAACATCGGTGTCGAGGAGCCGCCCGGCGTCCAGAACTTCAGCCGGTGTCCGGCGCGCATCCCGCCGCTCATGTCGAGGAGTTGACGGAGCGTGATACCGAGCGGGGCCTCGTACTGGCCGGGACTGGTGACGTGGCCGCTGAGCGAGTAGAGCGTGAAGCCCGGGGACTTCTCGCTTCCCATCGACCTGAACCATTCCTTGCCTTTTTGCAGGATTGCGGGAACTGACGCGATCGACTCGACGTTGTTCACCACAGTTGGGCACGCATAGAGCCCTGCGACGGCTGGGAAGGGGGGACGAAGCCGCGGTTGACCACGGCGGCCTTCGAGCGAGTCGAGCAGTGCGGTCTCCTCACCGCAGATGTACGCGCCCGCGCCCGCGTGCACGGTGAGCTGGAGATCGAGTCCGCTGCCCAGGATGTTCTCGCCGAGGTAGCCGGCCGCGTAGGCCTCACGGACGGCCTCGTGCAACCGCCGCAACACGGGGACGACTTCACCGCGGAGATAGATGAAGGCATGCGAAGACCGGATGGCATAACACGCGATCACAATGCCCTCGATGAGGCTGTGCGGGTTCGCGAAGAGGAGCGGGATGTCCTTGCAGGTGCCCGGCTCCGACTCGTCGGCGTTGACAACTAGATAGTGGGGTTTTCCATCGCCCTGCGGAATGAACTGCCACTTCATTCCCGTGGGGAATCCCGCGCCGCCCCGGCCGCGCAGACCGGAGTCCTTGACGTACGCGATCAGGTCGTCCGGCGACATGGCCAGCGCCTTGCGCAGCCCCTCGTACCCCTCGTGCCTTCGGTAGACGTCCAGCGTCCAGGACCGCTCCTCGTCCCAGAAGGCCGACAGTACGGGTGCGAGCAGCTTCTCGGGGCTGGTCTCTCCGCCGCGTTCGAATGCGCTCGCGCGGGCGGTGCCCCCGTTCTCGGGTGCCAATGTCATCACTCCCCCTCCTCGGCTGTGGGACCCGCCGGGTGCGACGGATCGGAGGCCGACGTGTCCTGCGGCGCGTCGTGCGAGCTCAGGTGCTCGGCCGGCGGCTGGTCCTGCGGAGCGCCTCCACCTCGCGGATGGACCACGCGCGCGGCACCGCTCTCCCCCTTGGCCAGGCGGAGGCCGGTCAGCGAGGCGGGGCCCGCGCCGCCACCCGCTTCGACGGCCCCGGCGCGCTCGTCGGGGAAGCCCGCCAGGATCCGGGCGGTGTCCTTGAAGGTGCAGAGGGGGGCGCCGCGGGTGGGCTCGACCGCCGCTCCCGCGCGCAGGTCGTCGACGAGGCGCTTCGCGGAGGCCACGGTCTGGTTGTCGAAGAACTCCCAGTTGACCATCACGACGGGCGCGAAGTCGCAGGCCGCGTTGCACTCGATGTGCTCCAGGGTGACTTTGCCGTCACCGGTGGTCTCGCCGTTGCCGACGCCCAGGTGGTCCTGGAGGGCCTCGAAGATCGCGTCGCCGCCCATGACCGCGCACAGGGTGTTGGTGCACACACCCACCTGGTAGTCACCGCTCGGCTTGCGCCGGTACATCGAGTAGAAGGTCGCGACCGCGGTGACCTCGGCGGTGGTCAGGCTCAGTACGTCCGCGCAGAACTGCATCCCCGTGCGCGTGACATGGCCCTCCTCCGACTGCACGAGATGCAGCAACGGAAGGAGCGCCGAGCGGGAGTCCGGATAGCGGGCGATGATCTCGCGCGCGTCCGCTTCGAGCCGGGTCCGAACGTCGTCCGGGTAGTCGGGCGCGGGCAGTCGGGGCATGCCCAGGCTGACGCCCTCGGGGGTGGTGGTCACCGGTCGACGCCTCCCATCACGGGGTCGATGGACGCGACGGCGACGATGACGTCGGCGACCTGGCCGCCCTCGCACATCGCCGCCATGGCCTGCAGGTTGGTGAAGGACGGGTCCCGGAAGTGGACCCGGTAGGGGCGGGTGCCTCCGTCGGAGACGACGTGCACCCCGAGTTCGCCCTTGGGCGACTCGACCGCCGCGTACGCCTGTCCCGGCGGGACGCGGAAGCCCTCGGTCACCAGCTTGAAGTGGTGGATGAGGGCCTCCATGGAGGTGCCCATGATCTTCTTGATGTGGTCGAGGGAGTTGCCCAGACCGTCGGGACCGAGCGCGAGCTGCGCGGGCCAGGCGATCTTCTTGTCGGCGACCATGACCGGCCCCGGCTGCAGCCGGTCCAGGCACTGTTCGACGATGTGGAGCGACTGGCGCATCTCTTCGAGGCGGATCAGGAAGCGCCCGTAGGAGTCGCAGGTGTCGGCGGTGGGGATCTCGAAGTCGTACGTCTCGTAGCCGCAGTACGGCTGGGACTTGCGCAGGTCGTGCGGCAGGCCCGCCGAGCGGAGGACGGGTCCGGTGGCGCCGAGGGCCATGCAGCCGGCCAGGTCGAGATAGCCGACGTCCTGCATACGGGCCTTGAAGATGGGGTTCCCGGTGGCGAGCTTGTCGTACTCGGGAAGGTTCTTCGTCATCTTCTTCACGAACTCGCGGATCTGGTCCACCGCGCCGGGCGGCAGGTCCTGGGCGAGTCCGCCGGGGCGGATGTACGCGTGGTTCATCCGCAGGCCGGTGATCAGCTCGTAGATGTCGAGGATCAGTTCACGGTCACGGAAGCCGTAGATCATGATCGTGGTGGCGCCGAGCTCCATGCCGCCGGTGGCGATGCACACCAGGTGGGAGGAGATCCGGTTCAGCTCCATGAGGAGCACGCGGATGATCGAGGCACGGTCGGGGATCTGGTCCTCGATGCCGAGGAGTTTCTCGACCGCGAGGCAGTACGCCGTCTCGTTGAAGAACGGCGTCAGGTAGTCCATGCGCGTCACGAACGTGGTGCCCTGTGTCCACGTACGGAATTCGAGGTTCTTCTCGATGCCGGTGTGGAGGTAGCCGATGCCGCAGCGGGCCTCGGTGACCGTCTCGCCGTCGATCTCCAGGATGAGCCGGAGCACGCCGTGCGTGGACGGGTGCTGCGGGCCCATGTTGACGATGATGCGCTCGTCGTCGGACCTCGCCGCGGACTGCGCGATCTCGTCCCAGTCGCCACCGGTGACCGTGTAGACGGTGCCCTCGGTCGTCTCGCGGGCGGATGCGGCAGAAGAAGGGGTCTGCGTGCTCATGAGTACGACCTCCGCTGGTCCGGAGCCGGGATCTGGGCGCCCTTGTACTCGATGGGGATGCCACCGAGGGGATAGTCCTTGCGCTGCGGGTGGCCCTGCCAGTCGTCCGGCATCATGATCCGCGTCAGTGCCGGGTGACCGTCGAAGATCAGGCCGAAGAAGTCGTACGCCTCGCGCTCGTGCCAGTCGTTCGTCGGATAGACGGGGACGAGTGACGGGACGTGCGGGTCGGCGTCGGGGGCGCTGACCTCGATGCGGATCAGCCGGTTGTGGGTGATCGAGCGCAGGTGGTAGACGGCGTGCAGCTCGCGGCCCTTGTCGCTGGGGTAGTGCACTGCGCTCACGCCCGTGCACAGTTCGAAGCGGAGGGCCGGGTCGTCGCGGAGGGTCTGGGCGACCCGGACCAGGTACTCGCGTTCGATGTGGAAGGTGAGCTCGTCGCGGTCCACGATCGTCTTCTCGATCGCGTTCCCGGGGACGAGTCCCTGTTCCTCCAGGGCGCCCTCGAGCTCGTCGGCGACCTCGTCGAACCAGCCGCCGTAGGGGCGGGCGGCCGGGCCGGGCAGCCGGACGGAGCGGACCAGGCCGCCGTAGCCGGAGGTGTCGCCGCCGTTGTTGGCGCCGAACATGCCGCGCTGGACGCGGATCTCCTCGCCGCCGTCGCCACGCTGGCCGGGGAGGTTGGACGCGCCGAGGTCCTTCTCCGGGTTCACGCCGTCGCCGGCGCCGTTCGCGTCGCTCACCGCAGCAGGCCCTTCATCTCGATGGTGGGCAGCGCCTTGAGCGCCGCTTCCTCCGCCTCGCGGGCCGCCTCCTCGGCGTTCACGCCGAGCTTCGAGGACTGGATCTTCTGATGGAGCTTGAGAATCGCGTCCATCAGCATCTCGGGCCGCGGCGGGCAGCCGGGCAAATAGATGTCGACCGGAACAATGTGGTCGACACCCTGCACAATGGCGTAGTTGTTGAACATTCCGCCCGATGAGGCGCAGACGCCCATGGAGATCACCCACTTGGGGTTGGGCATCTGGTCATAGACCTGCCGCAGTACGGGCGCCATCTTCTGGCTGACGCGCCCGGCGACGATCATGAGGTCGGCCTGGCGCGGTGACCCGCGGAAGACCTCCATGCCGAAGCGCGCCAGGTCGTAGCGGCCCGCACCGGTCGTCATCATCTCGATGGCGCAGCAGGCGAGTCCGAACGTGGCGGGGAAGACGGACGCCTTGCGTACCCAGCCCGCGGCCTGCTCGACGGTGGTCAGCAGGAATCCGCTCGGCAGCTTTTCTTCGAGTCCCATGTCTTAGAGGCCCCTCAGTCCCATTCCAAGCCGCCGCGCCGCCATACGTACGCGTACGCGACGAAGACGGTGAGCACGAAGAGCAGCATCTCCACGAGCCCGAAAACACCCAGGGCGTCGAAGGTGACGGCCCAGGGGTAGAGGAAGACGATCTCGATGTCGAAGACGATGAAGAGCATCGCCGTCAGGTAGTACTTGATCGGGAAGCGCCCGCCGCCGGCCGGCGTGGGGGTCGGCTCGATACCGCACTCGTAAGCCTCGAGCTTGGCCCGGTTGTATCGCTTTGGACCGATAAGCGTGGCCATGACCACGGAGAAGATCGCAAAGCCTGCCCCGAGGGCTCCCAGTACGAGGATCGGCGCATACGCGTTCACGCTCCTCGCTCCTCTCAGTCGGCACTGACTGCTGGCGGTTGTGTCGGGCCAGCACTTCCGCCCACCCGTTCCACGAGCCCCGTGCGTCCCGACGAAGATCGCGTACATGTGAAGCAGGTCACAAGCCCAACTGCCTCGCATCCTATGCCCGCCGGTCTGTGATCTGCGACACGGGGTATTGCACTAGCTTTGTGATCTCCACCACCTGACGAAGGATCATGAAGTCGGATGAGCGGTGATCTTCACACGCGAAGCGTCCGCACGGTCACCAGAGGTGACATTTCCGCTCGTCATCGCAGGTCCGGGGCGACGTCTCCATATCAAGAGACTTCCTTCGCATGCAAATTGGCGATGGACGGGACGGCTTGATAGAGGACCCCGTTCACACGTCGGGGGGAGGGGTGTGGACGGATGTGGACGACATCCACGCGTGCACGCGTTCACGAGCGGGGGACTCTCGGGATCTACGCGCGCGGCATGCCGTCCGTGAGACGGCTGTGTGACCTGTGCCACATCTGTCTATGCGCCAGATAAGCGGGGCTTGGCCACTGGCCGCAACCAGTGGTAGGCGGAGGGCAATTCGGACGTATTACGGAAACAGCATGATCACAGGCTTGATCATCCCTGTCCGCAATGCCCGTTACGGCGTCAATAAGGAGTGACGCGCCCCGGATTCGGCCGCCGATTGAACAACTGTGGCGCACCACACGTTTCTTGAAGGTATGAGGGAGCCCCTGATACCGGTTGTACCCATGTCCCACACCGCTCACATACGTAGCCACCGGAAGCCCCGCCGCAACGCGTCGACGCTCGCGATGCGCGCCGGAGTTGCCGGTGGCGTTCTCAGCACCCTGGCCGTCGCCGGTGCGGCCGGCTCTGCGAGCGCGGCCGAGCCCGTGACGCAGACCCTTGAACTGCCGACCCTGACGGCCGACCTCGCGACCCAGGTCGCCCAGTCCGCGGACGCCACCCAGCAGGCCGCGGCCAACTACGAGTTGCAGGCCGAGCGCGACGCGGCAGCCGCAAATGCCGCGAAGCAGGCCAAGGCGGACCTCGCCGACGCCAAGAAGAAGGCGGAGGCCAAGAAGAAGGCCGAGGCCGCGCGCAAGGCCGCGGCCGAGCAGGCCGCCTCGCGCTCCGCCGCGCGGACCACCCTGTCCGCTTCGGCGTCCACGACCTCGACCGTCTCGGCGCCGGCCAGCGGCAGCGTCGCGACCGTCATCGCCTTCCTCAAGGCACAGGTCGGCGACGCGTACGTGATGGGCGGTACGGGACCCAGCGCGTGGGACTGCTCCGGTCTCGTGCAGGCCGCGTTCAAGCAGGTCGGTGTCGACCTGCCGCGCGTCTCCCAGGACCAGTCGACGTCCGGTACGCCGGTCTCGCTGTCCAACGTCCAGGTCGGCGACATCCTGTACTGGGGTTCGGCCGGTTCGGCGTACCACGTGGGCGTGTACATCGGTAACGGGCAGTACCTGGACGCCGCCAACCCCTCCAAGGGTGTCGTGATTCAGAACCTGTCGGGCTACCCGGCCACCGGCGCGGTACGCGTTCTCTGAGCCGCACCCGCGTCTGAAGTCCTACGGCTTGAGGGCCGCCGCCTGAAGGCGGCGGCCCCCGTCGTCGTATCCGCGGGGCGACCGCGGCCCGTTCGGGCCTCAGAGGGCCCTCACAGCGACGGGAAGAGCCTGCCGCCGACGGCCACCGGATGCGCCTCCGGCCGCCGGACGGACGGGCGCCGGTCGCGGACCCGACAGCGCACCGTCCCCGAAGCCGAGCCGCACCCCGCTCCCGCAAGCGGGCTCGCGCCCGCACCCTCGTCCGCCGCTGCCCGCCACGGACGCCACGGACGCCACGGACGCCACGGACGCCACGGACGCCACGGACGCCACGGACGCCACGGACGAGCGTGCCCGCTGGTGCGCGAGGTCCCGCCCGGGATGCACGAAACGGGTCAAGTGCCGCAGATGGAACGAGAGTGCGTGCCGCGCGCGCAGCGGGCACGTCCGTCCGCGCCGGCTCTTCCGACGCGACCGCGTGGACGTGCCGAGGGCGCGCCGAGTACGCGCCGCGGTTCACGGAGGACCGGCGTGAGGCGTCCTCGCGCGCGGGGGCACCACGGAGGCCGAGCCGAAGGGCAGGCCTCCCGCGCGCGGCGGACCCGGCCTCAGGCCTTCGGTGCCACCTTCGACAACCCGTTGATGATCCGGTCCATCGCGTCGCCGCCGGTCGGGTCCGTCAGGTTCGCCAGCATCTTCAGGGTGAACTTCATCAGGAGCGGGTGGGTCAGGCCCCGCTGCGTCGCGATCTTCATGACCTTCGGGTTGCCGATCAGCTTCACGAAGGCGCGGCCGAGGGTGTAGTACCCGCCGTAGGTGTCCTTGAGGACACGGGGGTAGCGCTCGAGGGCCAGTTCGCGCCCGGCGGGAGTCGAGCGGGCGTGGGCCTGGACGATGACGTCCGCGGCGATCTGACCGGACTCCATGGCGTACGCGATGCCCTCGCCGTTGAAGGGGTTCACCAGACCGCCGGCGTCGCCGACCAACAACAACCCCTTCGTGTAGTGCGGCTGGCGGTTGAAGGCCATCGGCAGGGCGGCGCCGCGGATCGGGCCGGTCATGTTCTCGGGCGTGTAGCCCCAGTCCTCCGGCATCGAGGCGCACCACGCCTTCAGGACCTCGCGCCAGTCCAGCTCCTTGAAGGAGTCGGAGGTGTTGAGCACACCGAGGCCGACGTTCGACGTGCCGTCGCCCATGCCGAAGATCCAGCCGTAGCCGGGCAGCAGACGGTCCTCGGGGCCCCGGCGGTCCCACAGCTCCAGCCAGGACTCCAGGTAGTCGTCCTCGTGGCGCGGGGAGGTGAAGTACGTACGGACGGCGACGCCCATCGGGCGGTCCTCGCGGCGGTGCAGGCCCATCGCCAGCGAGAGGCGGGTGGAGTTGCCGTCGGCCGCGACGACCAGCGGCGCGTGGAAGGTGACCTCCCGCTTCTCCCCCGAGTCGCCGAGCTTGGCGTGCACGCCCGTGATGCGGCCCGTGCGGTCGTCGATGATCGGGGCGCCGACGTTGCAGCGCTCGAACAACCGGGCGCCCGCCTTCTGCGCCTGCCGTGCCAGCTGCTCGTCGAAGTCGTCGCGCTTGCGGACGAGCCCGTAGTCCGGGTACGAGGCGAGATCCGGCCAGTCGAGCTGGAGGCGGACACCGCCGCCGATGATGCGCAGCCCCTTGTTCCGCAGCCAGCCGGCCTCTTCGGAGATGTCGATGCCCATCGAGACGAGCTGCTTGGTCGCGCGCGGGGTCAGCCCGTCACCGCAGACCTTCTCCCGGGGGAACGCGGTCTTCTCCAGGAGCAGGACGTCGAGTCCGGCCTTCGCCAGGTAGTACGCGGTCGTGGAACCGGCTGGCCCAGCCCCGACGACGATCACATCTGCGGTGTTTTCGGAGAGGGGTTGGGGCTCGGTCACGGCGGGGTCTCCCCAAGACTCGAAATCTGCGTGCTGACGGGCACTGGACATGGGCAGTCTATGCAGCGGTACTGACTGACCTGGCTGAAGGGCTGCCCCCGTGAACCGAGCTCTCCCCGACGTCCGACTCCGTGTCCCCACCGACGAGGACGCGTTCGCCTGGCACCGGATCTTCGCCGACCCGGAGGTCATGGAGTTCCACGGCGGCCGGGCGGCCGAGTTGTCCGTGTACGAGGAGCTCACCGCACGGCAGCGACGGCACGACGCCGAGCTCGGATTCTGTCTGTGGACGATCGTCGACTCCGAGGGCGAGGTGCTCGGCTTCACGGGCGCGCAGCCGTGGCCGGGCGAGTGGGGGCCCAGGGGTGAGATCGAGATCGGCTGGCGGCTCGGGCGCGCGCACTGGGGCAAGGGGTACGTCACCGCGGCCGCGGTGACCACCCTGGAGCGGGTACGGGCGGCGGGCGTCCCCCGGGTCGTCGCCATGGTCAGACCCGGCAACGAGCGGTCGATCGCCGTGACCCGACGCGTGGGCATGGAACTGGCCGAGGTCTTCGCCCATCCCACGCAGGAGGACGCCGCGCACTGCTACCGGCTCACCCTCTGACGGTTCGCGCGAGGGGCTCCCGCGAGGGCCCCGGACGAAGGGCTGTGAGCGGCTCCCGCACGAGCCGCTCACGGCCCGCGCGGAGGCCGCCGGCAGCTCGCGCGAGGACCGCCGACGCCTTCCGCAAGGGACCGGCCGGGGCTTACCCTGCCGGTACCGCTGGGGGGTGACGTCCGTGCGCCTGACACCCGAGACACCCGAAGTGCGCGTACCGCGACTCATCGGTCTGATGGCTGTGGACGCGCGGGAGAGGGCCGAGGCGCGAGGCGTGCTGCTCGCCGCGCCCGACCGGCCCGACTTCCCTCTCACCGTCGTCGACTACGTCGTACGCCAGTACCCGCCGCCCGGCTCCGAGATCCCCCGCGGTGCCGTGGTCACCGTGTGGTTCGACCTCGGTGACGCCGAGGGAGGCGCCGGGGTGCGTGAACCCCGGTTGCCGCTCCCGCCGTCGGGCGGTCTGCGCCGTGAGCTCGACGAGCCGGGCGACCCGTTCGAGGCGCTGAGATCCGTCAGGCCTTGAAGCCCCGGTGCAGGGCGACCACGCCACCCGTCAGGTTCCGCCACGC
This sequence comes from Streptomyces sp. RPA4-2, assembly GCF_012273515.2. NCBI lineage: Bacteria > Bacillati > Actinomycetota > Actinomycetes > Kitasatosporales > Streptomycetaceae > Streptomyces > Streptomyces sp. RPA4-2. Next base: position 5,306,841 of record NZ_CP050975.2, on the reverse strand, counting down.
CACCTTCGACCAGCCGGCCTTGCGCAGCCGCTCCGCCAGGGCGGGCTGGTCGGGCCACTCCCGGATGGACTCGGCGAGATAGACGTACGCGTCGGGGTTGGACGACACCGCGCGGGCGACCGACGGCAGCGCCCGCATCAGGTACTCGGTGTAGACCGTGCGGAAGGGTGCCCAGGTCGGGTGCGAGAACTCGCAGATCACGACCCGGCCGCCCGGCTTGGTCACCCGGTACAGCTCGCTCAGCGCCGTGTCGGTGTCCTGGACGTTGCGCAGACCGAAGGAGATCGTCACCGCGTCGAAGGTGTCGTCCTTGAAGGGCAGCTTCGTCGCGTCGCCGGCGGTCAGCGGCAGCCAGGGGTGGTTCTTCTTGCCGACCCGGAGCATGCCGAGGGAGAAGTCGCACGGCACGACGTACGCGCCGGTGCGGGCGAAGGGGAGCGACGAGGTCGCCGTGCCGGCCGCCAGGTCCAGGATCTTCTGCGCGGGGCGCGCGTCGACCGCTTTCGCGACCTCTCTGCGCCACACCCGGTCCTGGCCGAGCGACAGCAGGTCGTTCGTCAGGTCGTACCGTTCCGCCACGTCGTCGAACATCGAGGCGACTTCGTGCGGCTGCTTGTCCAGGGATGCGCGGGTCACGGTCCCATTGTGGCAGCACGGGACGGACGGCCCTCCGGCGCCCGGCCCGTACACAGGTCTTTTACGACCACTCAGGGGAACGGTCCCGGCTTCTTCCGGGCCGCCACGTCCCCGCCCCGGCCGCACAGCGGGATCGCGATCCGGATCAGCACCCAGCCGACCCCGAACATGAACCACGGGCTCTCCAGCGGCGGCCACTTCTCGAAGGCGGGCACCTTCCAGAACCGGTCGATTCATGTGTCCAATTCCCTGGTTCTCATGTGCGTCGCCCAGGAAACTCGGCCCAGCCCGTCCGTTCTCCGTGAGAATCCCTGAACGACCGCACGGCTCGAAGCCGACGCATATGAACCCTATGCCCCGATCACATGTCCGACTCTTCCGATTCGGGACACCTTTCCCGTGGGCTGCTCATAGACCCCTTGCATTCAGGGACAGTCATCGAATGTGCCACCTTTGAACTCCGGAATCGCATTTGTTTCCGTCCGGGGACGGAAACAACAAAAGCGGGTGCATACGCAATGAGGAGTTTCCTGAGGCCGGCCGGAGCGGCTCAGCGGCGTCGGTGCACCAGGCGGCCGGCGCAGACGGTGGCGACGCACGCCCCGTCCGTGTCGAAGACCGCGAGGTCGGCGCGTCCGGTGTCGACGATCGCCGTCTCGCGGGTACGGGGAAGCACGGCCACCTCGTTACGGACGGCCGCGGCACGCAGGTCGGGGGTGCCCGCGTACCGCTCCAGTACGGCGGTGGAGCCCGACTTCAGTACCGCGTGCAGCCGTTCGCGCGGGGACGGCGCCTGCGGCAGCGGGCCCTCGTGGACCAGCGCGGGCCCGAGCACACCGGGCCAGCGCCTCAGCCGTGCCCCCGGAAAACGCTCGAGCAGCTCGCCCAGGGACCCGGTCCCCACGACCCGGTCCCCCCGCACGGCGACCGCGCCGTCCCGCACGGGCTCCGCGTCCCAGCTGAGCCGCAGCTCGTCGGCGGCGTGAATGGTCAGCACAGCGGGGTCAGTTGGACGCGAGCAGCTTCAGCTCGGGGTGGGCGGTGCCGCCCGCGATCGCGGTGGACGAGATGTGCGACATGACCCGCTCGTCGACCGGGTCGTCCGCCGGGTCGTCGTGGACGACGATGTGCTCGTACGTCGTGGTCCGCTGGGCGGGCACGCGTCCGGCCTTGCGGATCAGGTCGATGATCTCCATGCGGTTGGAGCGGTGCTTGGCGCCCGCCGAGGAGACCACGTTCTCCTCCAGCATGATCGAGCCGAGGTCGTCCGCGCCGTAGTGCAGCGAGAGCTGGCCGACCTCCTTGCCGGTGGTCAGCCAGGAACCCTGGATGTGGGCCACGTTGTCGAAGAAGAGCCGGGCGATCGCGATCATGCGCAGGTACTCGAAGAGCGTGGCCTGCGTACGGCCCTTGAGGTGGTTGTTCTCCGGCTGGTAGGTGTACGGGATGAAGGCGCGGAAACCGCCGGTCCGGTCCTGTACGTCACGGATCATGCTCAGGTGCTCGATGCGTTCGGCGTTGGTCTCGCCGGTGCCCATGAGCATCGTCGAGGTCGACTCGACCCCCAGCCCGTGCGCGGTCTCCATGATCTCCAGCCAGCGTTCGCCGGACTCCTTGAGCGGGGCGATCGCCTTGCGGGGGCGGGCCGGGAGCAGTTCCGCGCCGGCGCCCGCGAAGGAGTCGAGGCCGGCGGTGTGGATCCGCTGGATGGCCTCCTCCACGCTCACCTTGGAGATCCGGGCCATGTGCTCGACCTCGGACGCGCCGAGGGAGTGGATGACCAGCTGGGGGAAGTTCTCCTTGATCGCGGAGAAGTGCTTCTCGTAGTACTCCACGCCGTAGTCGGGGTGGTGTCCGCCCTGGAACATGATCTGGGTGCCGCCGAGTTCGACGGTCTCCGCGCAGCGGCGCAGGATGTCGTCGAGGTCGCGGGTCCAGCCCTTGGCGGTGTCCTTGGGCGCGGCGTAGAAGGCGCAGAACTTGCACGCCGTGACGCACACGTTCGTGTAGTTGATGTTCCGCTCGATGATGTACGTCGCGATGTGCTCGGTGCCGGCGTACCTGCGGCGGCGTACGGCGTCGGCGGCGGCGCCCAGCGCGTGCAGCGGGGCGTCACGGTAGAGGTCGAGCGCCTCTTCCGGGGTGATGCGCCCGCCCTCGGCGGCACGGTCGAGGACGGACTGAAGGTCGGCCTTCTCGGTCACCGGGAGCGTCCCTTTCATAAGGGTGTGGACGGACCTGGCCAGCCTACGCCAGCCCCACCAGGAGCCCGACGTCAGGCCGCGTACGCCCCCATCAGGAGCCCGAGGTACGCCCCCGCGATCAGGAACGGTCCGAACGGGATCGACGTCCTGCGCCCCGCGCGGCGCGCGAGGACGAGGCCCAGTCCGTACAGCCCCCCGAACAGGAACCCGGCGAAGGTCCCGAGGACGACGGTCCCCCATCCGTACCAGCCGAGCACCGCCCCGAGTCCCAGCGCGAGCTTCACGTCCCCGAACCCCATGCCGTTCGGATTGACGAGGAAGAGGAGGAAGTAGGCGCAGCCCAGCGCGAGTGCCCCGAACAGCGCGGTCGGCCAGTTCCCGGCGTGTTCGGGGAGGACGGCGGCGGCCCCCAGCAGCGCGAGCGCGAGGCCGGCGAGCGGCAGGGTGAGCACGTCCGGCAGCCGCTGCACCCCGAAGTCCACGACCGCGAGCAGCACACCGAGCGGCGCGAGCAGCAGCCAGGCGCCCAGCTCGGGGCGGATGCCGGTGGCGAGGGCGAGACCGGCGCAGACCAGCGCGGTGGTGAGGGACACGAGGGGGGTGCGCGGTCCGTACGACGCCGCGGCGGCGAGCCGTGCCGGGCGCCCCGCCGCGCCGGACGCCGCCGGCACCGTACGGCCGGCGCACTCGGCGCAGCGGGCGGGTCCGAGCCAGCCGCCCGCGACCCCCGTGAGGGCGTGGCCGCCGGGACAGCGGTCCCGCCACGCCTCGTCCGGCTCGACGGAGAAGCGGTGGGCGGCCCGTGGGACGAGCACACCCACCGCCGCGCCCCAGGCGGCGGCGACGGCGGTCAGCCAGAGAACGGGGTCCACCCGGACACCCTACGCAGCCGGCCGCGGTCCGGGCAGGGCGCGCCTTGCGCGGTCCGTCGCCTCCCCCCGGGCTCCATGGCCCGCGCGTGGTCGGTCAGTTGGGCGATTTCGACATCCGCGCGACCGGATCGCCCGCGTCCGGGTTGTCGGTCTCGTACTTGAGGTCGCCCTTGGCGGGTGTCAGCCGGACCTCGTGGCTGCCCGTCGTGCAGGTGCCGGGGTTGGACTTCCTGGCGATGCTCGTCGCGGTGAGCCGCTGGTCCGTGACCTTCTTCAGGACGAGTACGTCGTCGCAGACGCCGCCGATCAGGTCGGTCGACCGGAACGTGCCCAGTTCCTTGCCCACGGCGGCCCGGTGCAGGGTGACGCGGAAGGTGCCCGCGGGCAGGCTCCCGTCCAGCGCGAAGGCGTCGCCCTCCCAGGTGCCGAGGTACTTCGCGGGCACCGAACTCAGCTCCGTGTCCGCCCGGCCGGACGGGTCCGGCGACGCCGCCGGACGGCTCGCCGCCGAGTCACCGCCGGAGTCCGAGGGGTGATCGCCGCCCGGCAGCAGGTCGAAGAGGAACGCCGAGCCCACCGTCACCGCCGCGAGGGCTCCGGCGACCGCGAGGGCAACCGTGCAACTGAGCCTGCGCCCGCGGCCGTTCGCGTCGGAGGCGGAGGTCGCGGCCATGCTGACGGAGAGTCTGCCGGGGTCGTGGCCGGGACCGGCGGAGTGGTCGGCCCGGACCTCGGCCGCGTCCCGCGGCTCGCGCTGGTCGGGTACGTACGTGGGGTGCGTGGGATACGGGGGCATCGCGGGCGGCGGCCCGAAGACCCCGCCGGTCGCATGCGTCCCTGCGCCCGGCGTCCCGGAGCCGGAATCCGTGCCCACCGAGGGGCTGTCGAACCCCACCGGTCCGGACGGCGCGGCCGCCGTCGCCTCCAGGTTCAGCAACTGCACGGCACTGCGGCTGACCTGCTCGACCAGCGGCCCCGGCAGCCATCCCGCCGTCACCGAACGGGCCGCCCCGCCGGGGGCCAGTCGCGCGGCCACCTCGGCGGGGGCCGGCCGCCCGTCCGGGTTCTTCGCCAGACAGGCCGCCGCCAGGTCCCGCAACTCGCCCTCCAGGGAGCCGAGCCGGGGTTCCTCGTGCACCACCTTGTAGAGGAGCGCGGCCGAGGAGTCACCGGGGAAGGGGGACTCCCCCGTCGCCGCGTACACCAGCACCGCGCCGAGCGAGAAGACGTCGGCCGCCCCCGTGACCGCCTTGCCGAGGATCTGCTCCGGCGACATGTAGCCGGGAGAGCCGACGGAGACGCCCGTCGAGGTGAGCGAGGCCGTGCCGTCGGTCGCGCGGGCGATGCCGAAGTCGATGAGGAGGGGGCCGTCGAGGGTCAGCAGGACGTTGGAGGGCTTGACGTCGCGGTGGACGAGGCCGAGCACGTGAACCGCCCCGAGCGCCTCGGCGAGGCCCGCGCCCAGCACCCGTACGGACGCCACGGGCAGGGGGCCGGTGTCCGCGACGGCGGCCGCGAGCGAGGGACCGGCCGCGTATCCCGTCGCCACCCAGGGCACGGGGGCCTCCGGGTCCGCGTCCAGGACCGGGGCCGTCCACGCGCCGCCGACCCGTCGCGCGGCCTCGACCTCGCGACGGAACCGGGCGCGGAACTCCTCGTCCAGCGCGAAGTGCGGGTGCACGATCTTGACCGCGACCGTGCGCCCGCCCGCGCTGCGGCCCAGGTACACGCGCCCCATGCCGCCGGAGCCGAGCCGGCCGAGCAGCCGGTAGGGCCCCACGACCGTGGGTTCGTCGACTCCGAGCGGCTGCATGACACTCACAGCTCATCCCTCCCCCGTACGCACTGGACGCACTGCCCAGCAGGGTAGTTCCGTACGCCTCCGAGCGCGCGGGGCCCTTGGGCTTCCGGACCTCAGGGCTTCAGCAGCTCCACCCGTACGTCCGCGGGGAACCCGGTGGTCGAGCCGACCCGCCGGGCGAACTCCCGCACGGCCGCCAGCTGTGGGGCGCCGAAGCGGAAGTCGAGCGTGGTGAAGTACCGCTCCAGGACCCGCTCGTCGAAGGCCTCCCAGCGGGCGGCCTGCTCGGCGACCTTGGAGACCTCGTCGAGGGAGAGGTCCCGGGAGGAGAGGAAGGCCTCGTGCACCTTGCGGGTGACGAGCGGCTCGCGCTCCAGGTAGTCGCGGCGGGCGGCCCACACGGCGAAGACGAACGGCAGCCCCGTCCACTCCTTCCACAGGGTGCCGAGGTCGTGCACCTCCAGACCGAACTTCGGCCCGTCGAGCAGATTGGCCCGCAGTGCCGCGTCACCGATGAGTACGGCGGCGTCCGCCTCCTGCATCATCAGGCTGAGGTCCGGCGGGCACGTGTAGTAGGACGGCTGGACCCCCACGCTCTCGGCCAGCAACAGCTGTGCCAGGCGCACTGATGTACGAGAGGTCGAGCCGAGGGCGACCCTGGCGCCGTCCAGCCGGTCCAGCGGGACCTGGGAGACGATCACGCAGGACATCACCGGACCGTCGCAGCCGACCGCGATGTCGGGGAAGGCCACCAGCTCGTCGGCGTGCTTGAGGAACTCGACGAGCGTGATGGGCCCGATGTCGAGATCGCCCTGCACCAGCTTCTCGCTGAGCTTCTCCGGGGTGTCCTTGGTGAGCTCGAAGTCGAGGAGCGTGCCCGTTCTCGCGAGCCCCCAGTAGAGGGGCAGGCAGTTCAGGAACTGGATGTGGCCGACGCGCGGCCGGGTGCGAGAATTGTCCACATCGCGAGGCTAGACCCCATGCGGTACGGTGCAGTCCTCAGGGTCCCCGCGAGGCTTCTCCGGCCGTTTCGACCCCCTGTGTCCGCCCTCGCGCCGACGGGCCGACACCACGACGTCAACGCATACACCGGACGGGTCAGACATCCGGGTGACGAGATCTTTCCCCCTATTGCTTTCGGCTGCCTGCGTGCTAGGCTCGCCGCAAGTTGCAGTTTGGTTTCCCTTGCAGTACAGAGCCTGCGGAGCATGTGACCGCGGGCTCTCGTCGTTTTCAGACGTATGCAGTTGTTTACACAATCGCAGGTTCTGGAGCAGGGCAACCCTTTGGGCCCAAGGAGGGCTTATGGCTACCGGAACCGTGAAGTGGTTCAACGCCGAAAAGGGCTTTGGTTTCATCGCCCAGGAAGGCGGCGGCCCGGACGTCTTCGTCCACTACTCCGCGATCAACGCGAGCGGATTCCGCTCTCTCGAAGAGAACCAGGCGGTTTCCTTCGACGTCACGCAGGGTCCGAAGGGCCCGCAGGCGGAGAACGTCACCCCGCTCTAAGCCTTCGGCTCCATGAGCCCAATGCTTTGATCCGGAACGGATAGCAGTACCCAAGGAGCCCCGCGCCAGCCGGTCGCGGGGCTCCTGCCTTTCCCGCCGCCCGCCGCTCCGCCGGATCCCCCGCCGCTCCACGGCGTCCCGGCGCCAGACCTCACGGCTTCAGGGCTTCACGGCTTCACGGCTTCACGGCTTCAGGTACAGGCTCTCGATCTCCTTGCCGAAGTCGCGTTCGATCGCGGCCCTCTTGAGCTTCAGGGTGGGGGTCACATGGCCGGCCTCCTCCGTGAAGTCCACCGGAAGGACGGCGAAGCGGCGGATGGACTCGGGGCGGGAGACGAGCTTGTTGGCCTCGTCGATCGCGCGCTGGATGATGACGTTCAGTTCGGGATCGTCGACCAGCAGCTCCGGTGGCACGGGGTGCTTGCCGATCATCTGGCGCCAGTGGGTGATGCCGTCGAGGTCGAGGGTGACGAGGGCGCTGACGTAGGGCCGGCGGTCGCCGAGCACGATGCACTGGGCGATCAGGGGGTGCGAGCGCAGCCAGTTCTCCAGCGGCGCGGGGGCCACGCTCTTGCCGCCCGCGGTGATCAGGATCTCCTTCTTGCGGCCGGTGATGGACAGATAGCCCCCGTCGTCCAGCTCGCCGATGTCGCCGGTGGCGAACCAGCCGTCGGGAGCCGCGTCGACCACTCCGCCCGCGTGCGGATCCCAGTAACCGCGGAAGATCTGTGAGCCGCTCAGCAGCACTTCGCCGTCGCCCGCGATCCGTACCCGGGTGCCCGGCAGCGGCCATCCCACCGTTCCCAGCCGGGGTTTGAGCGGGGGCGTGACCGTGGCGGCCGCGGTGGCCTCCGTCAGGCCGTAGCCCTCGTAGATCTCGATACCGGCACCCGCGTAGAACGCGGCGAGGCGGCGGCCGAGCGGGGAGCCGCCGCAGATCGCGTAGCGGACCCTGCCGCCGAGCGCCTTGCGGATACGCCGGTAGACCAGCGGATCGTAGAGAGCGCGGGCCGCCCGCAGGGAGCGGGAGGGACCGGGGCCGGTGCCGTGCTGCCGGGCCTCGACCGCCTCGCCGTAGCCGCACGCGATGCGCGCCGCCCGGTCGAAGGACGCACCGCGGCCCATCTTCTCGGCCGTCGCCCGGCCGGTGTTGAACACCTTCTCCAGCACGTACGGGATGGCCAGCAGGAACGTGGGCCGGAAGCTCGCCAGGTCGGCGAGCAGGTCCTCGGTGCGCAGGCTCGGCGCATGCCCCAGCCGTACCCGGGCCCGCAGACAGGCCACCGCGACCATCCGTCCGAAGACGTGCGAGAGGGGCAGGAACAGGAGCATGGACGCGGCGTCCGACGTCTTGGTCCTGAAGATCGGGTAGAGCAGCTCGATCGCGTTGTCGATCTCGGCGAAGAAGTTGCCGTGGGTGAGCGCGCAGCCCTTGGGGCGGCCGGTCGTGCCCGAGGTGTAGATGAGCGTGGCGAGCGTGGCGGGGCCCAGCACGCCCCGGCGTACGGCGACTTCCTGGTCCGGAATGTCCCGGCCCCGCTCGGCCAGCCGCTCCACGTGCCCCTTCTCGAAGACCCACATGTGCCGCAGGTCGGGGATCCGGTCGCGCTCCGGGCCGAGTGCGGACGCCTGGGCCACGGTCTCCGTGGCGAGCGCGACGGCTCCCGAGTCCTGGAGGATCCAGCGGACCTGGAAGACGGAGGAGGTGGGGTAGACGGGCACGGTGACGAGCCCGGCGGCCCAGGCGGCGAAGTCCAGCAGCGTCCACTCGTAGGTCGTCCGGGCCATGATCGCGATGCGGTCGCCCGGTGCCAGGCCCTCGGCGATCAGTCCCTTCGCGACCGCCAGCACCTGGGCGGCGAACTCGGCCGCCGTCACGTCCTGCCAGCCGCCGTCGGAGTCCTTGCGGCTGAGGACCGGTTCCCCGGGGGCCTCGGTGGCGTTGTCGAACGGGATGTCGGCGAGTGAGCCGTGGGTCACCCGGGCGACCAGAGGCGGCACGGACACCTCGCGCACGACACCGTCCAACCGCCTGATCTCGGGCTCCACGAGGGAGGGCGGGGAGTGGTACGGGCTGGGCACGGGGCGACTCCTTTGTCTGCCGGGACCAGGTCGGTCCGAGGGCCGAAGCCTCATACGGGCCTGGAGGGTGGGGGGTTCATGCGAGGCAGGGGTGAGCGGGATCGTACGGGGCCGGGGTGTGGGGTTTGTGGGTGTTTGGGGCGGGCGAGGTGCGAGTTACCCGAGGTAGCCCTTTCCTTCGCCCCCGCCGCCCCTACCCGTCCCTCCACGGGGGCTCCGCCCGGAGACCCCGCCGGGAGCCGCGCCCCCGAACCCCCGCGGGGCTCCGCCGCCGCACCCCGCCAAGGGGCTCTGCCCCCTGGACCCCCGCATCCGCCCGAAGGGCTCGTCCTCAAGCGCCGGACGGGCTGAAAAAGCATGACCACGGCGCCGGTCCGATCGGCGAATGACGAGCCGCCTCTGATCCGTAACGTAGCCTTACCCTGGGTAACTTACTCTGGAGTAAATCTACGTCCCCGCAGGGGAGTTGGACCATGGCCGACCGCCACATGCCCTCCATGACCCCCCACCTCGTCCGCGGCGCCCTCCTCTCCCCCTTCAAGCGCCCCCGCCCGAACGCACCCGTTCCCCCGGCCCGCCTCGTCCTCCAGAACCTGCGCGTCGACCTCGCCCACCTGGCCGGCTACGAACGCATCTGCGGCTTCGCCACTGGTTCGGACGCGCTCCCGATCACGTACCCGCACCTCCTCGGCTTTCCGCTCGCCATGCGGGTCATGGCGAGCCGTCCCTTCCCGCTGCCACTGCTCGGGCTCGTGCACACGTCGATCGAGATCAGGCAGCGGCGGGCGCCCGACGCCACCGAGACGTACGAACTCACCGTGTACGCCGAGGGACTGGCACCGCACCGCCGCGGGACCGAGGCCCTCGTCGTGACCGAGGCGAGAGCGGGCGGCGCACTCGTGTGGGCGTCGAGAAGTACGTACCTGGCACGGCACCGGACGACCGGGGGCTCCCCCTCAGCGGCTCCGGAACCGGCACCGTCACCGTCCAGGAACGCCGGCGTGGCGAGGGGCCCGTTGCCCGCCCGCGCCGAATGGCGTCTCGGCGGCGACGTCGGACGCCGCTACGGCGCCGTGTCCGGGGACCGCAACCCCATCCATCTGCACCCGTTCACCGCCCGTCTCTTCGGATTCCCCCGAGCCATCGCCCACGGGATGTGGACCGTCGCCCGCTGCCTCGCGGAACAGGGACCGCAGGGACCGGTGTACGTGCGCGCGGACTTCAAGGCCCCCGTCCTCCTGCCGGGCACCGTCACCTACGCCGCCGACGGCCCCGCCTTCGAACTCCGCGCCCCGGGCGGCAACCCGGTCCGCCGGCACCTCACCGGGGAGGTGCACCCCGGAGACCCTGACCGGGTCTAAGGCGTGGCGAGGTCCGCGCCGGGGCGGGTCTGCTCCCGGTCGTCGAACGGCGGCGGCGACCAGGGGCGGTTGTCCATGAGGTCGCCCAGGCCCGCCCAGGCGAAGTTCATCAGGGTCGCCGCGGCCTGCTTCGCGGAGACGCCCGGCGTGGCGTTGGCCCAGGCCGCCAGGGACTCCGCGGCACCGACGAGGGCCTCGGCGAGCCCGGCGACCTCGCGTGCGGGCAGGGACGGATCGCGATGCGCCTCGCGCGCGGCGACCACGATCAACTGGGTGACGAACGCGACGAGTTCCTCGCGCATCGTGGCGACCTCGGCCGCGAACGGCTCGCCGTGCGTGCGCGCCTGACGGTGCAGCACCGACCAGCCGTCGGGGTTCCGCGCCGTATGGGTGAAGAACGCCCGCAGGCCTTCCCACAGTTGGCGGTCGGCGGTCAGGCCCGGTCCGACGCCCGCGCGCACCGCCGCGGTCAGTGCCACGGCCTCACGCCGGATGCAGGCGGTGAACAGGTCTTCCTTCGAGTTCAGGTACAGGTAGACCAACGGCTTGGACACGCCTGCCAGATCGGCGATCTCGTCCATCGACGCGGCCCGGTATCCCCGCTGCCCGAAGGTCCGCACAGCGGCGTCCAGCATCTGCTGCTCACGCACCGCACGCGGCATCCGCTTGTTCTTCACAGCACCCATACGGGCAAGCGTACGATCGGCCGCCGCCGGACCGGCGCCGAGGAAGCCGGGGTCCCCGGCCGCGCGGCCGGCGGTGCGGGGGTGTCAGGAGGGCTGGCTCTGCGCGCCGCGGGCGGCGTCGTCCGCGTGGTCCTCCTGGCTGCGGTTCTGCTCCAGGTTGGCCCGGGCGCGGTCCACGCGCGCGACGACCTGGGCGGAGGCCCGGTCGCGCTCCTTGCGCAGCACGACGAAGCTGATCGGCGCGGAGATCACCAGGGCGAGCAGGACCACCCACATGTAGTTGGAGTCGCCCAGACCGCGCGGCGCGATGCCCGAGTAGACGAGGCCCCAGACGACCACGAGGCAGCCTGCGAAGATACCGAGGCGCATCAGCGTGTAGCGGCCCATGTCAATCCACTCTTCCGTTCCGAATCCGTTTCGAACGTTCCCAAAGGGCACCGTCCAGTGAAGCACGCCGGGAGTGCGGATCACTCAGGGGGGCCTCACTCACCGCGCGGCAGGGGCAGCAGCATGCTGATGTCGTCCCGGTCGTCGCCCGGTGCGACGCGTATCGCCTCGGGCACCCGGCCGACCTCCTTGTAGCCGCAGGAAGCGTAGAAGCGCTCCAGCCCCTCCCCGCCCCGGCAGGTGAGCCGGAGCGCGTCGAGGCCGAGGTCGCGGGCCTGCCGCTCGGCCTCCTGGAGCAGCTCGGCGCCGTAGCCGCGGCCCTGGAGCGCGGGGTCGACCATGACGGTGTAGAGCCAGGCCCAGTGCCGCATCAGGGGGTGGTCGTTGAAGGAGAGGAAGGCGGTGGCGGCGAGCCGCCCGTCGGCGGTGAAGGCGGCGAGGAGCCGGGTGCGGCCCTCGGCCACGGCGCCGAGGTGGGCCTCGGCGCGGGGGCGTATGTCGGCGGGGGTCACCGGCGGCACGAATCCGACCGCGCCGCCCGCGTTGGTGACGTCCGTCCAGAGCGTGAGCAACTGGTCGGGCAGGGCCGGGGTCGGCTTCGTGTCCTCGGTGAAGAGGGTGAACGTCAGTGGCACGGTCACCCAGGCTAGAACATCGAGGTCAGAGCCCCTCAACCGCAGAGGTCGCTCCGTCGGACCGCGGCCGGCGCGCGCCGGTACGTCACACGCGCATCGGCTGCGGGGCCTCCCGGCGCGCCGGGTCCGGTCCGTCGTACTCGCGGATGATCTCGTAGCGGGTGTTGCGCTCCATGGGGCGGAAGCCGGCGTCGCGGATCAGGTCGAGCAGATCCTCGCGGGTCAGCTTGTTCGGGGTGCCGTAGTTGTCCGCGTCGTGCGTGATCTTGTACTCGACGACCGAACCGTCCATGTCGTCCGCGCCGTGCTGCAGGGCGAGCTGCGCGGTCTGTACGCCGTGCATGACCCAGAAGACCTTGACGTGCGGGACGTTGTCGAACAGGAGGCGGGAGACCGCGAAGGTCTTCAGCGCCTCGGCGCCGGTCGCCATCTGGGTGCGGGCCTGGAGCTTGTTGCGGACCTTTCCGTCCTTCATGTCCACGAAGTCGTGCTGGTAGCGCAGCGGGATGAAGACCTGGAAGCCGCCGGTCTCGTCCTGCAGCTCGCGGAGCCTCAGGACGTGGTCGACACGGTGGCGGGGCTCCTCGATGTGCCCGTACAGCATGGTCGCGGGGGTCTTGAGGCCCTTGGAGTGCGCGAGGCGGTGGATGCGCGACCAGTCCTCCCAGTGGGTGCGGTGGTCGACGATGTGCTGCCGCACCTCCCAGTCGAAGATCTCCGCGCCGCCGCCGGTCAGCGACTCGAGGCCCGCCTCGATCAGCTCGTCCAGGATGTCGGAGGCCGACATGCCGGAGATCGTCTCGAAGTGGTGGATCTCCGTCGCGGTGAACGCCTTCAGCGAGACGTTCGGCAGCGCCTTCTTCAGCTCGCTGAGGGAGCGCGGGTAGTAGCGCCACGGGAGGTTCGGGTGCAGGCCGTTGACGATGTGCAGCTCGGTGAGGTTCTCGTTCTCCATCGCCTTGGCGAGGCGGACGGCCTCCTCGATACGCATCGTGTACGCGTCCTTCTCGCCCGGCTTGCGCTGGAACGAGCAGTAGGCGCACGACGCGGTGCACACGTTCGTCATGTTGAGGTGACGGTTGACGTTGAAGTGGACGACGTCGCCGTTCTTCCGCGTGCGCACCTCGTGGGCGAGCCCGCCCAGCCAGGCCAGATCGTCCGACTCGTAGAGCGCGATGCCGTCCTCGCGGGTCAGCCGCTCACCGGCCCGGACCTTGTCCTCCAGCTCGCGCTTGAGCCCGACATCCATGCTCACACCTTTCTCCGACAGACCCCCCAACCGTACGCCCAGGCAGGTCGCCGCCGGTTCACGGCCCCGCCGGAGGGGACCGGCGGGGCCGCGGGAGGGGGCGCGCAACGTGCGAAGATCTGCCACCGTCACTCCGGGTGAGCAGGGGCCACCCGGGTCCTGTCGCCGGGTGGCCCCTGCTCACCTCACGGCAGGGTCAGAACCGACCGTAGTAGCCGGTCAGGTCGGCCTCCGGGCAGGCGACCGAACCGATCAGGCACGCGGTGCTGGCGTACCTCCGCGTGACGACGTCGGTGACGCGCCCGCCGTCGTAGATGTAGATGTAGGTGTTCGGGTACAGCCGGTGCTTGCCGGAGCGGATGGCGTAGTTGCCGCTCGTGGCCAGGTTCATCGTCAGGGCCCCGTCCGCGGCACCCTTGACTCCGCCCAGGCCCCTGCAGAACGGGTTCGTGGCGTGCACGACCATCCGTACGTCCACGCTCCTGCTGCTCGACCCCAGCTTCTTGGCGTAGGTGTTCCGGGCGCTGGCGGTCTTCTGGGCGACGAGCCTGCCGGTCCTCTTCAGGTACACGTGACTGGCCTGTATGTGCTTGTTCGCCACGACCTTCTTGGTGTTCCACGTGACGGTCGCGTTCAGGGCGAAGCGGTACTTGTCCGACTTCCAGTTGAAGTCGGAGTGCCCGTCGCCGCCGAACTGGTAGTTCGTGCCGTAGTCACAGCCCGCCGGGGGAGCGTTGACCTTCTTCTGCGGAATGAAGCCCAACCAGGTCACCGTGGACGTCCTGGCCACGGCCGCGGCTGTCGCCCGCTCGGCCGCCTGCGCGCGCAGCCCCGTCAGCGAGCCGGAGGCCGGCACGGACACCCGCACGCCGTACAGCCGGGCCTGCGGGGCGCCGCCCTCGGGCAGCACCGGCACGACCTGGTAGTGGTACCCGGCGCCCGGCTTCACGTGCGTGTCGCGGAAGGAGGTGACGCCCGCGGCCAGGGCGGCCACGTTCCTGCCGTCCCGGGTGATGACGTAGCGGGCACCCTTCTCATAGCCCTTCCAGGACAGTGTCACGAAGTCCTTGCCGGCCGCCGAGGTGATGCCCTCGCGGGCGAGAGAGGTGTCGACGACCGCCGTCTCTCCCGAGGCGGCCCGCAGGACACCGAACCCCTGCGCCTGAAGCGTCCTGCCCACCGCGCTCTTCGCACTGACGCCGGACACGTCGCTCAGCGAGTCGGAGGACAGCGCGGACAGGGAGAACGCCGCAGCGCCCGGCCGTGGGTCCTGTCCGGCGGAGGCGGACGCGTCGAACCCGGTGGCGACCAGCATGAGGGGGGCCACCGTCAGCATTGCCATCTTGACGGAACGCGAGAGATACATCAGTTTTTCCCTTTCGTCATCTTCTGTGCCGCCGGCCGCGGCCACCTCGCCCTGCTGACGGGCCCACGAGAGTGGCGCCCGACGCCTTCGCGGTCAGGACAGGCCCCACTCCTGCTGCTTGCGCTTCGCGGAGCTGTACTTGTCGATGACGGGGTAGGTGTTGGCGTCGCTGCTCTTCGCAGTGATCACCTTGTTCGCCTGCTTGCTGATGATCCGGCTGCTGCCCAGGACCCACTGCTGGCTCTTGGCGGAGGCGTTGCAGGGGTGCTGGGTGACGCGCGTGCCGGCCGCGCTGCTCCTGATGCCGAGGCACTTGCCGGACTTCTTGTTCTTGATGGTGTAGACGCCGCTGGAATTGCCCTTCAGGGTCCACTTCTGTGTGGAGTCCGCGTTGCACTTCTGAAGGGTGAGTTGGGCACCGGTCCCGGTGCTCCCCTTCATGGAGAGGCAGCGGCCAGTGGGTCCCCAGACCTTTTCGAGGCGGACGTTGGTGTAGGCCGCGGCGGACCTGACGGCCGCAGGTTTCGCGGTGGTCGCCGCGGCCGTGACGGCGGTGGCGGGAGCTACGGTGGCTGCGGCGGCGGCTGCGACCGCTCCGGCGATGACAAGGCCGCGAATGGCTTCGCGCATGATGCTTTCTCCTTTTGCGAAAGGGTTGTTGGTGTTGAACGGTTGGTCCCGTAGGTCCTGGGCTTCTGTCGGTCTGGCCCTCGCGGCACTGGTGACAGGAGGAGTTCTGGTCGCACGTGAGGTGACTTCGCCGGTGTTCGCCCTCGAGCAGGGCCCGTTGGCGGACACGCCGGAGTGCGCGCGGATCGCCGGGAACTATCCGTCGAGCCTGGCCGGCAACGAGCGCGACCGGGTCTCGTACGAGGGGCTCGCCGCGTGGGGCCGAGGGGCGGTGGAGTTGCGGTGCGGCCTGTATCCGCCGGCGCCGACCACTGACATGTGTGTGACCGTCGACGGTGTGGACTGGGTGCTGAGAGAGGCTCAGTCGCGGGACGGGCGCAAGTACTTGGTCACCTATGGAAGGCGGCCCGCGGTGGAGGTGTCGATCTCCGACGACGTACGGGAGACCGATGCCGTACTGGTCGAGATGAGCCACCTCGTCGCGCCGGTGAAGCAGCGCGCGAGGTGTATCGCTCCGGACGCCTGATGGACCGCACGCCTCTCCCTCCCCACCATCGACTCACCTTGCCCGGGGGCCCGTTCGGCTCCCGGCGACATCGAAAGTAGCGCTGCCCGGGCGGGGCGCGCGACGTCCGGAAGGGAGGTGTCCCAGAGGGAACTGCCCCTCGGGGAGGTGGCCTTCCGGGAGGTCAGCGCACCGATTCGCGCAACAGCGGAGCAGTGACGCGGCGCACGTCGGCTTCCGTGAGGGTGCTGACATAGGTGGCGGCGATCCTGCCCCGGCGGTCGATGAAGAGCGTGAACGGCAGGGCTTGGTACAGATAGCCCTTCGGCAACCGTGACAACTGCCGGTGGCTGGGATCGTGGAGGCTGGGATAGGCGAGATGGTGCTCGCGCTGGAAGGCGCGGCCCTTGCTCCTGTCCGCGTCGGTGCTGACCCCCAGCACCTGGATTCCCTCGGCTTTCAAGTGCTCCTGCGCGCGGGAGAGTTCGGGTGACTCGGCGCGACAGGGACCGCACCAGGAGGCCCAGACGTTGAGCACGACGACCTTGCCCCGATAGTCGGCAAGGTGAACAGGTGAGCCGTCGAGGGTGGCACCGCTGAGATCGGGCGCGGAGCGGCGATCGGCCACCGGAATGCTGTCGAGCATGGAGGCCGGGGAGCCGCCGGACTGGCGCTGGGGAGCGCAGGCTGTGAGGGCGAGCAGGACCAGGGCCAGAACCATCGATCGACGGGGGTACTCCATGGTCATGAGTATTCCAACACCTCCCGACAGAGCGGCGGTTGGGTCGCCGACCCGCGTGGCGCCGTTTACTCGCAGCACCGCCTCGCCCGGGTCCGTCGCGGTCGAACGCCTCAACCGAACCCTGTTCGACGCATGGGCCTATGCCCTCCCCTGCCCGAGCGCCGAGAGGCATTCCCCGGCAGGCCGCACAACTACTTATGCCATGGCTGCTCGGGGACTCCGATTACGCACAACAAGTTTATGAATCAAAGAAGTTGGCAGAAATTGCTTCTCCGGACAGTTCCCTCGAGACACCCGAAGGAGTCGCCATTTTCTGACGTGCCCGTGTCAGTGCCCGGTGCTACGTTGACAGAGATCACCGCAGCAACCAGGGCACGGGGCTCTGCTGGAAACGCGGGATCAGGAAGGACCGAAATGTTTGAGCGGTCCTACGCGCACCACACGAATGACCCGTCATGTCCCTACCAGTGGTCCGAGAGGGATCCGGCCTCCGGCTCTTGGGCAGCGAGGCTGGAGAGGCTGACAGGGCGGGAGAAGGAAGTCCTGCTGCTGCTCGGCACGGGGCTGGGCAACCGGCAGCTGGCGCGCGAGCTGAGCATCGCGGAGCGGACGGTGAAGGCGCACATCGCACGGATCATAGAGAAGCTGGGGCAGGAGACGCGGTTGCAGGCCGCCATGCTGTCGGTGCTCGCCCATGGCCTGCTCTGCTCCCATCCGGGCTGCGCGCAGGACGATGTCATCCCGCCGCGGAGACGACGCGAGCCCTGTGTCGCGTAAGGCCCGGGGGCTGGTTCGCCGGCGGCCGGGTGTCCGGTAACTGACCCAGGCCGGAGAACTCCCCAGGAAGGCCGAGGAATTCGCTACGGACAGGGTCCGCCGCGCACCGACCGGGTGCCGCGGGTCGACTCGGGCCCTGTCGCTTCGCCCCGCCGACCGTCCGGACGGCGGGGCGAAGCGCTGCGCGGCCGCGGGACGGGCCACGGCGAGGCCGGCTCCCCACCGCACCGGCGGCGTCAGGAAGCGAAGGCGATGATGGCGAAGACCGGGTAGAGCACGCCCACGGAGCCGGTGGCGAGTCCGATGACGCTCCGGCCCCGGTGGGGACCGCGGGTCAGGCCGAGGATGCCGAAGGTGACGGCGAGGCTGCCGGCCAGGAGCGGGATCGCGATTCCGATGAAGCCGGAGAGCGCCACGGCGATCAGGGCGACGATGCCGAGGCCGAGCGACACCGGCCCGTAGAGGGCCGCGGGGCTGTCGGCAGAGGTGGTTCCGGTTCCAGTGGCCATGTCGGCTTCCTTGCTGTCGGGCGTCGGAGTCTCCGGCGCGCAGGTGTGAAGATCCTGCACGCCCCATCATGGCACTCCCGGAAATCCGGCAGGCCGAAACCCCGAACGCCCGCGCGACCTCATGAGGTGCACGGGCGCGACCACTTGGCCCCCGCCGACCACGAGGAACCGCCGGCGACGAGGTACCACCGGCGGGTGCGAGGAACCACCGGCGGTACGAGTACCACCGGGTCGGCCACGAGGCGTCCCCGGCGGCCGCGGAACCGGGTCCTACTCCTCCTCGGGCAGCTCCCCCACCCGGTTCTCCCACTTCGTCGAGAGCACGATCGTCGTACGGGTCCTGGAGACGCCCTTCGTTCCCGACAGCCGCCGGATGGTCTTCTCCAGGCCGTCCACGTCGCTCGCCCGCACCTTGAGCATGAACGAGTCGTCGCCCGCGATGAACCAGCAGTCCTCGATCTCGCCGAGGTCCCGCATGCGGTGGGCCACGTCCTCGTGGTCGGCCGCGTCGGACAGCGAGATGCCGATCAGGGCGGTGACGCCGAGACCGAGCGAGGCGGAGTCGACGGTGGCGCGGTATCCGGTGATGACCCCGGCCGCCTCCAACCGGTTGATGCGGTCGGTGACGCTGGGCCCCGACAGACCGACGAGGCGCCCCAGCTCGGCGTAGGAGGCTCTGCCGTTCTCTCTCAGGGCCTGGATGAGCTGCCTGTCCACCGCGTCCATGCGATCGCTAGCCTTCCGCTGAAGTGTGTGAGTCCTGAAGTGTGCGAGTCCGCTGAGTCGTGCGAGGTCGTTCGGTCGTGTCGAGGTGGTGCTGAGGCGGTGCCGGGTGCTGCCGGGAGGTACTGCCGCCGGTGCTCAGGTCGCGCGGGAGCCACCGCCGAGTTCGCCCTCCCACCGGCGGTACAGCCGGTGTTCGACGCCCGCCGCGTCCAGCACCCGCCCGGCGACGAAGTCCACCAGGTCCTGGATGTGCGTGGCGCCCGCGTAGAAGGCCGGCGAGGCGGGCAGTACGGTCGCGCCCGCGTCGTCCAGGGAGACCAGGTGCCGCAGCGTCTGCCCGTTCAGCGGGGTCTCGCGTACGGCGACGACCAGCCGGCGCCCCTCCTTCAGGGTCACGCTCGCGGCGCGCTGCAGCAGGTCCTTCGACAGACCGAGGGCGACTCCCGCCACACAGGCCGTCGAGGCGGGCACGATGAGCATGCCCTTGGAGGGGTACGAACCCGAGGACGGTCCCGCCGCCAGGTCGCCCGCGCTCCAGTGCCGCACGGCGTCGAGGTGCCCCTCGAAGGCGTCGAAGGTGCCGGGCTTGCCGTCCGCGCCCCGCGCCAGCCATTCCCGCAGGTCGTCCCGCCAGTGCGCGTCGCGGAAGGAGAGCCCGGTCTCGTCGAGGAGCGTGAGCCGCGAGGCCCTGCTGACGACCAGGTCCACGCTCTCGCCCGCCGCCAGCAGCGCACGCAGCACGGCGGCGGCGTACGGCGTACCGGACGCGCCGGACACCCCCACGATCCAAGGCCGGCGCTGCGTCTGTCCTGGCTTCATGGTGTCGAGGGTATCCGGCGACTGACGGGATTCAGACCGTGAGCCCGCGGACCAGCAGATCGAGCAGGGCGCACACGAACAGAGCGATGCCGATGAACCCGTTGACACTGAAGAACGCGCGGTTCAGCCGGGACAGGTCGTGCGGCTTGACGATGCTGTGCTCGTAGAGGAAGGCGCCCGCGACGATCACCAGGCCGAACCAGAAGAAGGCACCGGCGCCGGTGGCGAGGGCGTACCAGACGAAGAGCGCCGTGGTGACGGCGTGGCAGACCCGGGCCCCCCGGACGGCGGCGGGGATGCCGAAGCGCGCGGGTACGGACATGACGCCGACCTCGCGGTCCGTCTCGACGTCCTGGCAGGCGTAGATCAGGTCGAAGCCGCCGATCCAGACGCCGACCGCGAGTCCCAGGATCACCGAGTCCCAGGACCACTCGCCGGTGATCGCCAGCCAGCCGCCGATCGGCCCCATCGCCTGCGCGAGACCCAGGATGGCCTGCGGGAAGTTCGTGAACCGCTTGCCGTACGGGTACACCACCATCGGGATCACGGCGATGGGCGCGAGCGCCAGGCAGAGCGGGTTCAGCAGGGCCGCCGCGCCCAGGAAGAAGACCAGGGCGACCAGCGCGCCGGTCCAGGCGTGCTTCACGCTCATCGCGCCGGTGACCAGCTCGCGGTGGGCGGTGCGCGGGTTGCGGGCGTCGATCTCGCGGTCGATGATCCGGTTCGCCGCCATCGCGAAGGTGCGCAGCCCGACCATCGCGACGGTGACCAGGAACAGCCGTCCCCAGTGGATGTTCCCGTCCAGTTCGTACATCGCGGTGAGCGCGGCGATGTACGCGAAGGGCAGCGCGAACACCGAGTGCTCGATCATGACGAGGCGCAGGAACGCCTTGGTGCGGCCCGGCTGCGGGAGCGCCGCGGAAGCTGAACTCACAGCCCGTACTCCTTCCAGCGGCGGTCGACCGTCGCTGCCGTCTGTGGGTCGGACAGCACCATCTCGGGCCAGCCGCCGTCCCGGGTGTAGCCCTCCTCGGGCCATTTCCTCGTCGCGTCGATACCCGCCTTGCCGCCCCAGAACTGCTGGTAGGAGGCGTGGTCGAGGTGATCGACGGGACCCTCCACGACCGTGAGGTCACGGGAGTAGTCGGTGTTGCCCAGGGCCCGCCACGCGACCTCGTGGAGGTCGTGGACGTCACAGTCCGAGTCGACGACCACGATGAGCTTCGTGAGGGACATCATGTGGGCGCCCCAGACGGCATGCATCACCTTCTGGGCATGTTTGGGGTATTTCTTGTCGATCGCGACGATCGCGCAGTTGTGGAAGCCGCCCGCCTCGGGCAGGTGGTAGTCCACGATGTCCGGCACGATGATCTTCAGCAGGGGCAGGAAGAAGCGCTCGGTGGCCCGGCCCAGCGGGCCGTCCTCGGTCGGCGGCCGGCCCACGACGATGGACTGGAGCAGCGGCCGCTTCCGCATGGTCACGCAGTCGATGGTCAGCGCCGGGAAGGGCTCCTGCGGCGTGTAGAACCCGGTGTGGTCGCCGAACGGCCCCTCGGGCAGCGTCTCGCCCGGCTCCAGCCACCCCTCCAGGACCACCTCGGCCTGCGCGGGTACCTGGAGCGGGACGGTCTTGCAGTCCACCATCTCGATCCGCTTGCCCTGGATGAACCCGGCGAAGAGGTACTCGTCGATGTCACCGGGCAGCGGGGCGGTGGAGGCGTACGTCACGGCGGGGGGACAGCCGAAGGCGATCGCGACGGGCAGCCGCTCCCCCCTGCGCGCCGCGACCTGGTAGTGGTTCCGGCTGTCCTTGTGGATCTGCCAGTGCATACCGATGGTGCGCTTGTCGTGGCGCTGCAGACGGTAGAGCCCGAGGTTGCGGATGCCGCTCTCGGGGTCCTTGGTGTGGGTCAGCCCGAGATTGAAGAAGGAGCCGCCGTCCTGGGGCCAGGTGAAGAGGGCGGGCAGCGCGTCGAGATCGACGTCGTCGCCGCGCAGGACGACCTCCTGCACCGGCGCTTCCTTGACCTTCTTCGGCGGTACGTGGGCCATCGCGCCGAGTTTGCCGAAGGCCTCGCGCACCCCCACGAATCCGTGCGGCAGCTCGGGCCTGAGCAGTCCGCCGATCTTGTCGGAGATCTCGCCGTACGACTTCAGCCCGAGGGCCTTCAGCAGGCGCCGGTCGGTCCCGAAGACGTTCATGGCGAGCGGCATGGCGGAACCGCGCACGTTCTCGAAGAGCAGCGCGGGGCCGCCGGCCTTCTGCACACGGTCGACGATCTCCCCCACCTCCAGGTACGGGTCCACCTCGGCCTTGATGCGCTTGAGGTCACCCTCGCGCTCCAGTGCCCGCAGCAGGGAGCGAAGATCGTCGTAAGCCATGCGTTCCAGTATCGCCGAGGCCCCCTGGGCGGCTGCGTGCGCCCCACCGTCGCCGGGCGGGCGGCGGCCGCCCCGTCCGGCGGTCGGGGCCGGTCCGGTTCGCCCCGGTGGGGCCAACCGCTACCCTGGCCGCGTCACCGGGGCCCTGTGCCGCCCCGCCGTCGCTCACTGGGGGACCGTTCGGCCATGCTCAGGTATCTGCCCTTCCTGCTGGTCCTGGCGCTGTGGATCTACGCCTTCATCGACTGTCTGAACACCCCCGAGGAGGAGGTCCGCGGTCTGCCGAAGGTGGTGTGGGTGATCATCATCCTGCTCTTCGGCGAGGTACTGGTCGGACCGGTCGCCTGGCTCGTCGCGGGCCGGACGCGCCGCGGGGGCCCGGCGGGCGCCGCGGCCACCGGATGGCGTCGCGAACAGGGCGCGCCGTATGTCGCCCCCGACGACAACCCGGAGTTCCTCGACTCCCTCAGGACCGAAAAGGCCGAGCGGCCGGACCGTGACGAGGCACTCCTGAAGGACTGGGAGGCCGACCTGCAGCGCCGCGAGGAGGAGCTGCGGCGGCGGGAGCGGCTGAACAAGTCCGACGACGAGCCCCGGGACTGACGAACGGCCGGGCGGGCGCCCGCGGTTGGGGAAGGGTTGTCAGTGACTCGGGCTACTGTCCGCCGCCATGGACTCTCGCCTTGACGCCACCAGGGCGTCGTACGACACCGTCGCCGACGACTACGCCGAGCTGCTCAGGACGGAGCTGGCGGACAAGCCGTTCGACCGGGCCATGCTCGGGGCCTTCGCGGAGAAGGTGAGGGACGGCGGGGGCGGGCCGGTCGCGGATCTCGGGTGCGGGCCGGGGCGGGTGACCACGTATCTGGACGGGCTCGGGCTGGACGCGTACGGGATCGATCTGTCACCGGGGATGGTGGCGGTGGCCCGCCGCCGCCATCCGGAGCTGCGGTTCGAGGTGGGGACCATGGCCGCTCTCGACATCGCGGACGGCGCACTCGCCGGAGCGCTGACCTGGTACTCCACCGTGCACACGCCGCTGGAGGAACTCCCCCTGTTCTTCGGTGAGTTCCACCGCGTACTGGCTCCCGGCGGCCATCTCCTCCTCGCCTACAAGGTGGGGGACGAGCGGGTGCACCTGGACCACGCGTACGGGCACGACCTCGACCTCGACGTCCACCGCTTCCCGCCCGAACGCGTCGCGGGACTGCTGCGCGCCGCCGGGCTCGTCGAGGTCGCGCGTCTCGTCCGCGAGGCCGACGTGCGGGAGAACACGCCCCAGGCGTTCGTACTGGCCCGCAGGGAGCGGGAGTAGCCGGAGAGCGCCGGCGCGCCACCCGTGCCGATGGTCTACGCGTCCCGCCCCGGCTCATACCTTCGGCAGCCGCCCGTAGACCATCGGCGGACGGCGCCGCGGCGGACCGCTTCCCAGACTGGGTCGGGACGACGACACGGGGAGGCGCGATGCAGGGGATCAGCCGGGCACGGTTCCTGGGGATGGCCGCGGCGGGGACGGCGGCGGCGGTGCTGCCCGCGGGGCGGGCCGGGGCGACGGCTTACCGACGGGAACTGACCTACCGGGGCGCGGTCTACGAGGTGGCGGACGGGGAGACGCCCGGCACGGGGTGGAGCGCCCGGCGGATGCGCGGCGATCTGCGCGCGCTCGCGCACGACCTGCACGCCAACTCCGTGAAGGTCACCGGCGACGGTGTCGAACGGCTCGCCGCCACGGCCACCGAGGCGGCCGAGCGGGGTCTGCACGTCTGGCTCGAACCGACCCTGGGCGACGTGCCCGAACGGGACATCCTCGACCACCTCGCCGAGACGGGCCGGTGCGCGGAGCGGCTGCGCCGGCAGGGGGCCGGGGTGCACCTCAGCGTGGGGTGCGAGTTCGTGCTGTACGTACCCGGGATCGTGCCCGGCGCCAACGCCCAGGAGCGCGTCGAGAACCTCCTCAACGGCACGTTCGACCCCGTGACGACGGCGCGGCGTCTGCACCGCTTCACGGCGCGGGCGGCGGGCGTGGGCCGCTCCGTCTTCCGCGGACGGCTGACGTACGCCGCCGCTCAGGACGAGGACGTCGACTGGGGCCTCTTCGATCTCGTCGGCCTCGACTACTACGGGTTCTTCCGGCACCGGGACGCCTACGTCCGCGATCTCGCCCGGTACACCCGGTTCGGGAAGCCCGTCGCCGTCATGGAGTTCGGCTGCTGCACCTTCGAGGGCGCCCCGGAGCGCGGCGGCATGGGCTGGGACGTCGTCGACTACGGCAAGGAGCCGCCGGAGATCAAGGAGGGCGTCGTCCGCAGCGAGCGCGCGCAGGCCGCGTATCTGACGGACGTGCTGTCGGTGTTCGAGTCGATGGGCCTGTACTCGGCGATGGCGTACACCTTCGTCACCCCGGACGCCCCGCACCGCCCCCGCGATCCGCGCCACGACCTCGACACGGCGAGCTACTCCCTCGTCAAGGCGGTCGAGGACCGTCGGCCCGGCGCTCCGGAGGCCGCCGGATGGCACTGGGAGCCGAAGGAGTCCTTCCGCGCGCTGGCCCGGCAGTACGCGCGCCACTGCCGCTGACGGTCCGTCCGGGGCCGGGTCCGGGCGCCGGGAGGGCCTTCGCGCGTTGCCCTCGCGCTCCGGCCACAGGAGAGTGGAGTCATGGAGCGCATCGATCAGGCAGTCGACCCGGCACGGGCCCGCGCGTGGCTCGCCACCGCCGTCGAGGAGGCCCGCGCCGGGCTCGCGGAGGGCGGCATCCCCATCGGCGCCGCGCTGTACGACGCCGACGGCACCCTCCTCGGGCGCGGCCACAACCGGCGCGTCCAGGACGGCGACCCGTCCATGCACGCGGAGACCGCGGCCTTCCGTGCCGCCGGACGGCGGCGGACCTACCGCGGTACGACCATGGTGACCACCCTGTCGCCGTGCTGGTACTGCAGCGGTCTGGTCCGCCAGTTCGGCATCTCCCGGGTCGTGATCGGGGAGGCCGGGACCTTCCACGGCGGCCACGACTGGCTGGCCGGGCACGGTGTGGAGATCGTCCGGCTGGACGATCCCGAGTGCGCGGCCATGATGCGCGACTTCGTCGAGAAGAACCCGGCCCTGTGGAACGAGGACATCGGTGAGTGAGGCGAGTGAGGCGAGTGATCCCCGGGCCCCCCGCCGGGCGGAGCCCCCGGCCCGCTCCCGTATCCCGACCGTCGACCTGCGCCCGTGGCTGTCCGGCGACCGGGCGACCCGCGCGCGGATCGCCCGTACCGTCGACGACGCCCTGCGGACCGCGGGCTTCCTCCTCGTCACCGGCCACGGCGTCGACCCGTCCCTGCGCGCCCGGATCCGGGCGGCGGCGCGCGCCTTCTTCGTCCTGCCCACGGAGACGAAACAGCCGTACGCCGCCCGGGTCGGCGGACGCGGCTGGCTCGGATCGGGCGCCGAGGCCAACGGGTACGCCGAGGGCACCGAGACCCCGCCGGACCTCAAGGAGTCGCTGACCTTCGCGACGCACGAACCGTTCGAGGACCCGGAGACCAACGCGGAGTGGTACGCGCCCAACGTGTGGCCGGCACAAGCCCCCGGGCTGCGGGAGCTGTGCGAGGAGTACCTGGCCCGGATGGGCGAACTGGAGAACCACCTCCTCGCCCTCCTCGGCGAGGCGCTCGGCCTGGAACCGGACTTCTTCACCCGGCACATGGACCACCCGACCTACGGCTTCAACATCAACTGGTATCCGGGGACGGAGGTCGTGGGCGCGCCCGAGCCGGGCCAGTTCCGTATCGGCCCGCACACCGACTTCGGCACCGTCACCCTGCTCGACCGGCAGGCGGGCAAGGGCGGGCTGCAGGTCTTCACGGACGAGGACGGCTGGCGGGACGCACCCTTCGATCCCACTGCCTTCACCGTCAACATCGGTGATCTGATGGCCCGTTGGACGGGCGACCGGTGGCGTTCGGGGCGGCACCGGGTACTGCCGCCGCCCGCGGACGCGCCCGCCGAGGAGCTGATGTCGCTGGTCTACTTCGGCGAGTGCACGCCGGGGACGGTGGTGGAGTCCGTACCCGCTCCGGTGGGGCGCGTCGCGTACCCGCCGGTCGACTCCCACACGTACCTGCGGAACAAGCTCGATTCGATCACTGTGGGCTAGCCGCCGGAAAGGATGCGGACGAATTCCGTAACCAAACGGACATCACACACCCTAGTCCGAAGCAACTCCCCCTTTTTACACTGGTATTGATACACCTCACAGCAGCACAGGCAGGACCGGACCGCGCCAGGGGGAGATGCGGTGCACAGAGGGCTGCACGGACGCGGGGCGTTGTTCGACACCGACCCGCCCGGTCTCGCTTCACGTCTCGTCGGGCTGCGCCCGTACCAACTGCGCTCGGCCCCCGTCGAACATGCGAAGGAACTGCCCTTCGTGGTGTTCACGGGCGGCCGGGGCCTGGGCAGGAGCGCGGTGCTGCGCGAGCTGCGGGACGCCTACCGCGGCCATACGCCGGTCGCGCTCGTCGACGGCGAGGACCGCCAGTTCACCGCTCCCGCGCCCGAGCGGCCCGCGGAGTCCTGGTCACCGGTCGGGCAGGCGCTCACCACGATCGCCGAGCAGCTCGCCGAGCCGGTGACCGGCGCCGGACGGATCGGCTTCCCGCGGCTGGCCTCCGGGCTGCTCGCGGTGGCGGCGGGCGGCTGGAGCGACCGCGACGTGCCGCGCATCCGGCAGGAGGCGGAGCGCATCCTGCTCCTGAACGAGACGGGCTCACGGCTGTCGGGCTTCGCGGGCCGCTGGGTGAGCAAGGTCGTCGCCAAGCTCATCGCCTCGATGAGCAGTACGGGCCCGGTGGTGGAGCCGATCATCGAGGCGACCCTGGAGGCCTTCGCCGAGGGGATCGCCCCCACCCACCGCAGACTGCGCAGGGCCGCCACCTGGTACCGCGACTATCCGAACGCGGGCGGCAACGCCAAGCTCGGACTGATCCTGCTCTCCGCGCACTTCCGCGCCGGCGGCGACTCCCGCACGCACGCCGAACGCCATCTCGTCCGGGCCCTGCTGGCCGATCTCGACGACGCGTACGCGGGGGTCATGCAGCGCTCGCACCGGCTGGGCCGCCCGGTCGTACTGATCGACAACATGCGGGAGCCGGCCGGCCTCGGCCTGCTGGAACCCGTGCTGCGCGACCGCGCCGACGGCATCGCCGACCAGGTCGTCTTCTTCGCCGCCCTGCGCGGGGACACCCACCCGGCGCTGCGCAACGCGGGCCGGCGCACCCTCCCCGAGGTGATCCGGCACACCGGCTGGGAGCCGGGTACCTCGCCGTCCTCGCGGGCACTGCTCGTCTCGCTGCCGCCACTGACCCCGGACGACACCCTGCACCTGCTGGGCGGCACCGCCCAGGGCCTGGACGTGCCGCCGCACCTGCCGCACGCGACCCACCGGCTGACCGGCGGCAGCCCGCTCGGCGTGACCCTGCTCGCGGAGTCCGCCCGGCAGAACCTGCCCCGCGGAGCCACCTCGCTGGGCCCGTTGCTCACCGCGGACGTCGTCGTCCACGAGGACCACGACGGTCGCCCCACCTATCTGGAACTGCTGGACCGGCTGGTGCCCGGCGGCCGGCTCGACGAGCTGACCGTGCTCGCCGCCGCCCACGACCGCGACTCGGCGTGCGCCCTCGCGGAGGTCCAGCTCCCGGACGACTTCGGCGCCTCGGGCGTCCTCGACCTGGAGGAGCGGCTGGCGCGGGAGGGCCTGCCCACGGTCGCCGGGCAGTTCGTGGGCGATCCGTTCCTGCGCGCGCTGCTCCTGCTGCGCCTGCACCACGACGACCCGGACCACGAGCGGTGGCGGGCCGTGCACCGCACTCTCGTCGACCACTACGGCGACGGGGAACTCCCCGACCGGGACCGCTACCGGCTGCACCACGAACTCGCCCTGGGCAAGGCGGACTTCGCGGTGGCGCACCTGCGCGACACCTTCCCGCGCACCGACACCAGGAGCTGGCTCGCGACGCTGCTCTTCATCGCGTCCGCGCCGTACTACCACGCGCACGGCCCGGACGGCCGGGACGCCGACAACCCCGCCGGCCACGACGACCGGGCGTCGATCGCGCTCGGCCGCACGGACGCGGCCCAGCGGCCGCCGGACAGCGTGGACGCCGTACTGCATCTGCGGGTACGACGGCTGCTGCACGCCGTCTGGCAGCTGACCGATCCGCTGGTGCTGCCGGACCCGAAGGTGGGTGAGCGGCTCCGCTTCGAACTGGAGCAGCTGTCGAACCTTCGGCCCGCGGGCAACCCGCTGCTGTGGCGGGCCTCGCGGGAGTGGCCGTCGCACGCGCTGGCCGGACGCCCTCTGCGCGTCCCGGACGACGACGAGAACGGGACCGGGGGGCAGTGATGACAGGGGACGGGGACCGATGATGGCGCGTTGGTGGCGGTGGCTGCGCGAGGACGTCTGGGAGATCCGTTTCCGCCGGTACGTGGCGCTGACGCTGGCCGCCGCCCTCACGGGCCTCGGCGTCTGGGGCGGCATGACGGCCACCAAGGAGAATCGGTCCTGCGCACCGGGCGTCGTCCAGCCCGAGGGCAGCGGCGAATGTGTGGGCGTCTCGTGGTCCACGTACGCCTTCGGCCGGCCGCAGTTCGCCGACACCGTACGGGCGATCCACCGGGAGAACGCCCGTCTGGAGCCCGGCAGTTACGTCACCGTCGCCCTGCTGGAGCCGTTCACGGCGACCGACGCCGACAACCTGGGCGACGTGCTGCACGAACTCCAGGGCGCCTACCTGGCCCAGTACCAGGCCAACCACGACACCACCGGGCTGAAGCCGAAGATCCGCCTGGTGCTGGCCAACCCCGGTTCCACCGGTACGTACTGGCAGTACACGGTCGACCGGCTGGAGAGCATGGCGAAGGGACCCGACCGGCTGCGCGCGGTGACCGGGGTCGGACAGAGCACCGACAACAACAAGAAGGCCGTCGCGGAGCTGACCGCCCGGGGCATCCCGGTGATAGGGAGCTCGATCACCGCCGACGACCTCGCCAACGGGCAGCACGGGAAGGACCCCTTCCCCGGCCTCGCCCGCGTCTCCCCCACCAACACGGACGAGGCCCGCGCCCTCGCCTCGTTCGCCAAGGTCTCGGCCGTCAACGCCTTCCTGGTCTACGACCGGACGGGCGACCCGTACACGCGCACGCTGCAGGGGTCCTTCGAGAAGATGCTCACAGGCTCGCGCTACGAGGCCCAGCCCTTCACGCCGCCCGCCGACCGCAGCAAGGAGGGCAGCACCTCCAACGTCTTCGCGCAGATCACCAACATCCTGTGCAACACGCCGGCCAGTACCGACACCGTCCTCTTCGCGGGGCGCCACACCCAACTGCGCCAGTTCATCAACACGCTGGGCCAACGCGGCTGCCACGACCGCCGGTTCACCGTGCTCACCGGCGACGAGGGTTCCTACCTCGCCGGTGACAAGGACCTCGACCCGGCCGCCCTCAAGGACCCGCTGCTGACCGTGCGCTACACGGCCCTCGCCCACCCGGACGCCTGGCTGAAGGACTCCGCGAAAACCGGGGGCGCCGCGGCCGACGCGAAGGCGCTCCGGGCGCTGCTGGCCGGCGCCACGAAGGAACCGGTCGGTCCCGTCGGCCCGATCGCCCTGGACGACGGCCAGCTGATCATCGCCCATGACGCCATGCGGCTCGCCGTGCGAGGCATTCGCGGGGCGTCACCGACCGGGAGGATCCCGGCCCTGGCGGACGTGGGGCTCCAGTGGCCGCAGGTCAAGGGCAGGGAGCTGCGGGTGAACGGGGCGAGCGGGTGGATCTGCCTGGACGCCCACGGCAATCCGTACGACAAGGCCGTACCGATCGTGCAGCTGACCCCCGAGTCCCGCGCCCGCTTCGTGAAGATCGCCTGGCCGGAGGGGAAGCCGCCGGCGAAGGAGTGCCTGCCGCCGTCGTAGCGCCGTCACGCCCTAGTCCGTCAGCAGGGTCAGCAGCCGTTCGAAGCGGATCCGCCAGGGGCCGGGCTCGTAGTCGCCCTCGTACTCGTGGGTGAACCGGACGGTGGTGCCGGTGCCGGTGCCGGTGTCGTCCGGCGGCGCGGGCTCCAGGTGGAACCGGACCCGGCCGCGGCTCTCCATCGTGTACTCGGCGACCCGCTCGACGTCCCAGGCGGTGATCCGGCCGGTGCCCAGTCCACGCAGGTCGACCGCCCCGCCGAGGCGCGGCTCGAACACCTCCGCACGCGCCAGCCACCCCACGAGTCCCTCGGGGGTGGCCATCGCCGCCCAGACCTCGTCCACAGGCTGGGGAAGACGCAGCAGCCAGTGCCGTACCTGCGTGTCCCCCCGGGTCTCGACGGCTCCCTCTTCGATGGTTCCGGTCATGACACCAGCGTGGCCCGGGGCGGAGGGTTCCGCACCCGTGGTCACGCCGGTGCGGGCGTCAGACCCCGGCGTAGGAGTGCTTGCCGGAGACGAAGATGTTGACGCCGTAGTAGTTGAAGAGGAAACACGCGAAGGCGATGAGCGCGATGTACGCGGCCTTGCGGCCCTTCCAGCCGGCCGTGGCACGGGCGTGCAGATAGCAGGCGTAGGCGACCCAGGTGATGAACGCCCAGGTCTCCTTCGGGTCCCAGCCCCAGTAGCGGCCCCACGCGTCACCGGCCCAGATCGCGCCCGCGATGATCGTGAAGGTCCACAGCGGGAAGACGGCGGCGTTGACCCGGTAGGAGAACTTGTCGAGGGAGGCCGAGGAGGGCAGCCGCTCCATGACGGAGGTGGCGAAGCTCCCGGGCCTGCCACCGCCCGCCAGCTTGTTCTCGTAGGAGTCCTTGAAGAGGTACAGCAGGGTGCCGACCGCGCCCACGTAGAAGATCGCGCCGCAGAGGATCGCGGTCGAGACGTGGATGTAGAGCCAGTACGAGTGGAGTGCGGGAACCAGCTGGTCGCTGGCGGTGTACAGCACCGTGACGGCGAGACCGAGGTCGAGCAGGACCGTGGTGACCAGCGGCAGACCCAGCCAGCGGATGTCCTTCCTCGCCAGCAGGAACGCCAGGTACACGGTCACGGCGACGGTCGAGAAGGTGACGCTGAACTCGTACATGTTGCCCCACGGCGCACGCTGCACCGACAGGGCGCGGGCCACCACGCCGGCCGTCTCGACGGCCCAGGCGACCACGGTGAGGGACACCGCGATGCGGCCGTACAGGTCGCCCTGTTCGTCCCCGCCGTGGGCCCCCGGCCCGTCGGGCACGTCACGGGCGCCGGCCGCGGACCGGGTGACGACCTGCGGCCGCTCCAGGACGGCGGTACCGCCCGCCGACTTCACGGTGACCGCGGGAGTCGCCGCCTCGGTGCCGGAGGTGAGCGCGGCCGCCGTGCGGGCGACCTTGCTGCGGCTGCCGAAGATCCACTCGGCGATGTACGCGAAGAAGGCCAGGGTGTAGACGGCCATCGAGGAGTAGACCAGCGTGTTGCTGATGTTGGCGAGGTGTTCGTTGGTTGCGGTGGCGAGAGTCACTGCTTCTCAGCCCCTTCGGCGGCAGGTACGGCGTGAGGGTCGGGGTCGGTGGTGTCCGAATCGGCGTCCGGCTCGGCTGCGGGGTCCGTCCCGGCGTCGGGGTCCGTCCCCGCGTCGGGTTCGTCGGTCTTGGTGGGTGCCTGTTCGTGCACGAGCGCGGCCAGGTCGCCGAGCTCCTCGGGAAGCTTCGCGGACTCGCTGCGGCCCAGGCCCGCCATCTCCACGACGGTCACACCGTCCGCGCCCGTGGTGGCGCGCACCCAGACCCGGCGGCGCTGGATGAAGAGCGAGCCGGCGAGACCGAAGATCGCGGTGAAGGCTCCGGCGAGCGCCCAGTCACTGCCGGGCTGCTGGGTGACCTGGAAGTTCGCCCACTGCTTGACGCCCTTGTCGAAGGTGATCGAGCCGGCACCGTCGGGCAGCTTCATGGTCTCGCCGGGCAGCAGACGCGCCGCGAGGGGGTTGCCCTTCGCGTCCTTGAACTGCGTCATCTTGGACTTGTCGAGCTGGTACACGTTCTGCGGGATGCCCGCGTCGACCCCCAGGCTGCCGTGGTATCCGGTCAGCGCGAGCACGGGGAAGTCGAGCGCGGGGAACTGCGAGAACATCGTGCCCTTGCCCGCGCCCGCGAAGGTCGGCACGAAGACGCCGGAGAAGCCGAGCTGCTCGGGCTGCCCCCGCCCGTTCCGGTAGCCGTCCATGACCTTGATCGCGCCCTGCGAGGTGACGTTCGGGTCGAGCGGCAGCATCGGCACGGCGTCGTGGAAGACGACGTCGCCCCTGCCGTTGCGGACCGTGACGACGGGCGCGTAGCCGTGGGCGGTGAGGTAGACCTTCGAGTCACCGATCCTCAGCGGCTCGTTGACCTTGACGAGGGTCTTCCGGTCCTTGCCGTAGGCGCCCACGCTGTAGGTGACGGCCGCCTGGTAGGTCCGCGGGGTGCCCTTGTTGGGACCGGTCCGCTCGTAGGTACCCGTGAACTTCTTCAGGTCGAAGCTGAACGGCGTGAGGTCGTCGCTGCCGAAGAGGTTGCCCGACTTGAAGTCGTCGTACTGCGAGAGCGTGTTGGAGAAGCCGTCGCCCTCGACGATCAGCTTGTTGCCCTCGGACTTGAAGAGCTGGCCCCAGGCGAAGGAGACGAGCATCACGACGAGCGCGATGTGGAAGAGCAGGTTGCCGGTCTCGCGGAGGTAGCCCTTCTCGGCGGCGACGGCGTCCTTCTCCACGTGCGCCCGGAAGCGGCGCCGCCCGAGCACCTGGAGCGCGGCCTCGCGGACCTGCTCCGGCTCGGCGGCGGTGCGCCAGGTCGCGTACGCGGGCAGCCGGTCCAGCCGCTTCGGCGCGCCCGGCGGACGGCCGCGCAGCTGCCCCACGAACTGCCAGGTGCGGGGCACGATGCAGCCGATGAGCGAGACGAAGAGCAGGATGTAGATCGCCGAGAACCACACCGAGCTGTAGACGTGGAAGAGGCCCAGCCGGTCGTAGAACGGACCGAGGAGCGAGTGCGCGTCCTTGAAGTCCGCGACCTTCTGCGCGTCGGTCCCGGACTGCGGGATCAGCGACCCGGGGATCGCGCCGAGCGACAGCAGGAAGAGCAGGATCAGCGCGACCCGCATGGAGGTCAGCTGCCGCCAGAACCAGCGCGCCCAGCCGACGGCCTCACGGCCGGTCCATGCCAGCGCCCCGATGGGGCCGGGCGCCCGCATCCCGCCGAACGAACCGGGCACGGCCGTGTCGACGGGCGCCGTGGACAGCTGGGATCCGGCCTCGCCGAGTTCGCCGTCGGCGCTCACCCCGATGTGCCGCTTGGCGGCCACCGGTTCCGCCGCCGTCCTACCGGTGCCGTCGTCGGTATCGGTGTCGGTCGTGCTCATCGATCAGATCCCTACCGTGAAGCCGTTGGACCACGTCTGCATCTGCTGCACCAGACTGTCCCAGGCACCCGTCAGCAGGAGCACACCGGTCACGATCATCATGGTGCCGCCGATGCGCATGACCCAGACATAGTGGCGCTTGACCCAGCCGAAGGCGCCGAGCGCCTTGCGGAAGGCGACGGCGGCGAGCACGAAGGGCACGCCGAGTCCGAGGCAGTACGCGACGGTCAGTATGGCCCCGCGTCCCGCGCTCGCCTCGTTGGAGGAGAGCGCCAGCACGGAGGCGAGGGTCGGGCCGATGCAGGGCGTCCAGCCGATCCCGAACAGCGCGCCGAGGAGGGGCGCCCCGACCAGACCCGCCACCGGCCGCCTGTGGAAGCGGAACTCGCGCTGGGTCAGCCAGGGCATCATCCCCATGAAGAAGACGCCCATCAGGATCATGAGCACGCCGAGCACCTTGGACAGAGCGCCCTGCTGCTCGTACAGCGTCGACCCGAAGTACCCGAACAGTGCCCCGCCGGAGACGAACACGGCGGTGAAGCCGAGTACGAACAGGCTCGCGCCCGCGACCATCCGCCCCCGTCTGGCCTCCGCCAGATCGGTACCGGTGACACCGGTGACGTACGACAGATAGCCCGGTACGAGCGGCAGCACACACGGTGAGAAGAAGGAGACGAGCCCGCCGAGCACGGCGACGGGCAGGGCGAGCAGCAGGGCCCCGCTGTAGACGGTGCCGTTCATTCCGTCGGCGGAGGCGGCGAGAAGGGACACGTCAGGTCACTTCTCCGCGATGATCGGGGCGAGCATCTCGCGCAGCTTGTCCTCGCTGAGGGCCTGCAGCGTCCGCGCCGCGACCTTCCCGTCCCGGTCGATGACGAGCGTGGAGGGAATCGTCTGCGGGTTGAGCGTGCCCTTCTTGAAGCGGAGCATCAGCTTGCCCGTCGGGTCGTAGAGGCTGGGGTACGTGACCCCGAACTCCTTCTCGAACGCGCGGGCGAGCGAGGTCTCGGAGTCACGGGTGTTGATACCGACGAACTGCACGCCCTTCGCCTCGGTGTCCTTGGCGACCTTGACGAAGTTCGGTGCCTCGGCACGGCACGGCGGGCACCAGGAACCCCACACGTTCAGGACGACGATCTTGCCCTTGTAGTCCGCGACGTCGAGCTTCCTGCCGTCGACGGTCGCGCCGGAGAGGTCCGGTGCGTCGACCCGTGACCCCTTCGCGACGGTGGAGATGCCGTCCTTGCCCGCGACGAAGTTGGTGTTGCCCGACCCTCCGGAGGTCCCCCCGGACCCGCACGCGGACAGGACGAGCGTGGCGACGGCGGCCCCGGCGGTGAGCAGGGCGACGCGGCTACGGGTGCGGTTCGAGCGTGGTTCGGCGCGACAGGCGGCACTCATGTGAAAAGTTTCGCATGCCCGTTTCGGGGATCTTCCGCACCCCCCTCGCGGGCGGAGAACACCCTTTCAGGTGGCGCTCCCCGACGCGCTGGACGAGGCACCGGCGGAGGCGCCGGCGGTCGCCTTGTCCGTGTCGCCCAGGAACGTCTTCCAGCCGCCGGCCGGCCGCCGGCCCACGTCCAGGGACTGCAGCTTGGCGACGATCTCGGGCGGCTGTACGTCCAGCCAGTCCACGAACTGCCGGAAGGAGACGAGCCGCACGTCCTCGCCCTTCTCCTTCTCCCGCGCGATGTACGTGAAGGCCTGCTCGACGGCGTCCATGTAGATGCCGCCGTTCCACTCCTCGAAGTGGTTGCCTATGAAGAAGGGCGCCCGGTTCGACTCGTACGCCCGCCGGAATCCGGCGATGTAGGCCTCGGCGGCCTGCTTCCGCCAGCCCGGGTAGTTGTACGACGGCGCCTTCGTCGAGTTGACCGACTGGTTGGCGAGCATGTTGTAGTCCATGGAGAGGACTTCGAAGCTGTGGCCCGGGAACGGGACGGCCTGCAGTGGGAGATCCCACACGCCCCGGTTCTTCTGCGGCCAGCGCTGGCGTCCACCGGGCGAGGAGGCGTCGTAGCGCCAGCCGAGTTCCTTGGCGGTGGGCAGCAGGTTGTTCTGCCCGAGCAGACACGGGGTCCGGCCGCCTATGAGTTCCTTGTCGTAGTCGAACGGCAGCGAGGGCAGATCGCTCCAGCCCGTGTTGGTCCGCCACTCCTTGACGAAGGACTTGGCCTGGTCTATCTCGCTGCGCCACTGGGCCGGCGTCCAGTTGGCGACGGTGCCGTGGCCGGAGCAGAAGTGGCCGTTGAAGTGCGTGCCGATCTCGTGGCCGTCGAGCCAGGCCTGCCGGACGCCTCCGAGGGTCGCCTTGACGTGCTCGTCGGTGAGGTAGCCGATGTCCGAGGCGCCGCGGGGGTTGTTCGGCGGCAGGTACATGCGCTTCTTCGACTCGGGCAGCAGATAGAGCCCGGAGAGGAAGAAGGTCATGTGCGCGTCGTGCTCCTCGGCGAGCCGCAGGAACCGGGAGAAGAGGCCGGTCCCGACCTCCCCCGCGCCGTCCCAGGAGAAGATCACGAACTGCGGAGGGGTCTCGCCGGGCTCCAGGGGCACGGGGGCCTTGGGCTGCTTCGGCTGCTTGCCCGTGAAGGAGGTGGAGCCGTCGCCTATCGGGCGCGCGGTGGGCTTGGGAGCGCCGGGCCGGGACGACCGACCGGGTTTGCCCGGCCGTGAATCGCTCGCACCGTTGGAAGCGTCGTGGTCCGCGGTGCCGCACGCCGCCAGTCCGAGTGCCGCCGTGGCACCCGCCCCGAGGCCGATCATTCCCCTCCGGCTGATGTCCCGCATGCGGTCCCCATCTCCTTCGCGCCCTCTCAGCTGTCTCTCAGCAGGCACATAATGAGAGGGCACGAAGCGCGGATGGGTTCCGCCAACTCGCTCATATTGATCATAATTTACGAAGATCGATCCGAGTGGCACACTTCACAGTCACCGGAAGTTCATATGCGGGACCGGAATGGCTACGCGCCGAACGCCTTGCTCTTCCCCTTCACCGGCTTGGCGCCCGCGAGGAGATGGGACGGGACGAGATCCCGGGCGGGCTCGCTGTAGCCGACGGAGACGATCTTGTCGCCGCGGTAGGTGAAGGTCGTGAGGGACGCGAGCGTGCACTGCCGCTTCCGCGGGTCGTGCCACAACCGCCGCCGCTCGACGAAGGAACGCACGATCCAGATCGGCAACTGGTGGCTGACCAGCACCGCTTCATGACCACGGGCCGCGTCCTTGGCGGCGTCCAGCGCCCCCATCATCCGGACGACCTGCTCCACGTACGGCTCGCCCCAGGACGGCTTGACCGGGTTGACGAGGTACTTCCAGTTCTCGGGCCTGCGCAGCGCGCCGTCGCCCACCCCGAAGGTCTTGCCCTGGAAGACGTTCTCGGCCTCGATCAGCCGCTCGTCGGTCCCGAGGTCGAGTCCGTGCGCCTTGGCGATGGGCGTCGCGGTCTCCTGCGCCCGCTCCAGCGGGGAGGCGATCACCTGCGTGACGTCACGCGACGCCAGGTGCTCGGCGACCCGGTCGGCCATCTGCCGCCCGAGCTCGGAGAGGTGGTACCCGGGCAGCCGCCCGTAGAGCACCCCGTCCGGGTTGGCGACCTCGCCGTGCCGCATGAGGTGGACGACGGTGATGTCCTGATGCCGACTCTCGCTCATGCTCTCGTTCACGCTCTCGCTCATGCCGTGGCCTCCGCCGCTGCCCGTGCCGCCGCCGGAAGGGCGTCGGCGATCCGCTGGATGGCCCGCTCGTCGTGGGCCGTGGACACGAACCACGACTCGAAGGACGACGGCGGCAGGTAGACGCCCTGCGCCAGCATCGCGTGGAAGAACGCGGTGAACCGGAAGGACTCCTGCGCCTTCGCGTCCTCGTAGTCGCGCACCTCACGTCCGGTGAAGAAGACCGAGAACATGTTGGAGGCGTTCTGCAGCCGGTGCGCCACGCCCTCCTTGGTGAGCGCCTCCGTGACGAGCGCGCGGATCTGCGCGGAGACGGCGTCGACCGTCTCGTACGCGGCGTCGTCGAGCAGCCGCAGCTGCGCGAGTCCGGCGGCGGTCGCGACGGGGTTCCCGGAGAGCGTGCCGGCCTGGTAGACGGGCCCGGCGGGGGCCAGATGCCCCATGACGTCCTTGCGGCCTCCGAAGGCCGCGGCGGGGAAGCCGCCGCCCATGACCTTGCCGAAGGTCATCAGGTCGGGCTTGACCCCGTCGATGCCGTACCAGCCGGACCTGCTGGTACGGAAGCCGGTCATGACCTCGTCGGAGATGAACAGGGCGCCGTTCTTCGCGCAGGCGTCCTTGAGGCCCTGGTTGAAGCCGGGGCGCGGCGGCACGACACCCATGTTGCCGGGCGAGGCCTCGGTGATCACACAGGCGATCTCGCCCGGGTGCGCGTGGAAGGCCGCGTTCACGGCTTCGAGGTCGTTGTAGGGAAGGACGATGGTGTCGCCGGCCTGGGCGCCGGTGACGCCGGGGGTGTCGGGCAGGGCGAAGGTCGCGAGGCCGCTGCCGGCCGCGGCGAGCAGGGCGTCCACGTGTCCGTGGTAGCACCCCGCGAACTTGATGACCTTGGGCCGCCCGGTGAACCCGCGCGCGAGACGGATGGCGGACATCGTCGCCTCGGTCCCGCTGGAGACGAGCCGGACCTGCTCGACCGGCTCGACGCGGGCGACGATCTCCTCCGCGAGCGCGACCTCACCCTCGCCCGGCGTACCGAAGGACGTACCGTGGGCGACGGCCTCCTGCGCGGCGGCGACGACCTCGGGCCGGGAGTGACCGAGGATCATCGGCCCCCAGGAACAAACGAGGTCGACGTATTCCCTCCCGTCGGCATCGGTCAGGTATGGACCGTTTCCGGACACCATGAAGCGGGGCGTACCGCCCACGGCGCGGAACGCGCGCACCGGAGAGTTCACGCCGCCCGGCGTGACGGCAGCCGCACGGTCGAAAAGAGTCTGCGAAACTGGGGCTTCGTACGGATAGCTCACACGGGCCATGGTGTCAGAGGCTGCGAAGATCCTGCGGACAGGTGTTTCAGCGTACGTTTCGGCGTGCGGCCGTGGGGGAGGTCACTGTCACGATGATCGGGTTGCGTGGCGGGGGTCGCGCGCCTTAGAAAAGCAGTCGGGTGGAGATATGCATCGCGGTGGCGGACTGGGCGAGGGGACCGATGACCTCGGTCCTCGGCGTGCCCGGCGGGGGAAGCACCGGCGCGAGGCGGAGGAAGCCGAGGCACGGCAGGCACAGGGCACGCCGGGATCGCAAGGGTCACAAGGATCACAGGGCGATCCTGAGCGGATCGACTCGTCGGCCCGTATGGACGGTATGGACTACACGGACCGCGGGGCAGACCGGCTCAGGGCAGGAAGCGGGAATGGTGGCCGGGTGGGGGTGACGTACAAATACTTCGGCGCACCGGACGGCGCGACCGCGGCCCGGGTGCCGATCTCCATGCGCCCCGAGGAACTCGGCGGCGACGAGCTCGGTATGAACGGCATGTTCACCAAGATCAAGCCGGAGACGATGGCCGCGATGGTCCTCACCGGTATCGAGGGCGTCCCCCTGCACAAGGTGCCCCCGCTGGAACTCGTGGTCCTCCACCCCGACTACGCCGTCGTGAAGCTCCCCATGACCGTCGTCGACCCGCTCCGTGGCATCGGCGAGGAGGCCGTGGGCGCGGCGGCGTTCATCTGGTCGACGGTGCCGGACCGGGGCGGGCCCCGGGACGCGTTCAACGTGTACCAGCTTCTCCACGAATGGCAGGATTTCAGCCATCGTCTGCACGAGGCGGGGCATCAGCCGTACTGCCTGGTGTGGCCCTGAGTCCCGTTCTCCGATGACACGGGCGGGACCTCCGGAGTGACAGACGGCGGGACCTGCGGGTCCCGCCTTCCGGGCCGCGGGGCCCGCCGCCTACCGGGACGGCCGGGGCCGACAGGTGCTCACAACCACCCGTTGCGCTTGAACCCCCGGTGGATGACCACGCAGGCGAGGGCGATGACGGCCAGGGCCAGGGGGTAGCCGAAGCGCCAGTGGAGTTCGGGCATGTGGTCGAAGTTCATGCCGTAGATGCCGCACACCATCGTCGGTACGGCGATGATCGCGGCCCAGGCGGTGATCCTGCGCATGTCCTCGTTCTGGGCGACGGACACCTGGGCCAGGTGGGCCTGGAGGACGGAGTCGAGCAGCGCGTCGAAGGCGGTGAGCTGCTCGGTGACCCGGTCCAGGTGGTCGGCGACGTCGCGGAAGTACGCCTGGATCTCCGGGTCGACCGCGCGCGTCGGCCGCGTGGCGAGGGCGTGCAGGGGGCGGCCGAGGGGAACCACGGCCCGCTTGAATTCGAGGAGTTCGCGCTTGAGCTGGTAGATGCGGCCGGCGTCGGCGGTCTTCGGGCCCTGTGGTGAGAAGACGTCGGACTCCACCTGGTCCATGTCGTCCCGGACGGCGTCGGTGACGGACAGGTAGTCGTCGACGACGTGGTCGGCGATGGCGTGCAGCACCGCGGCCGGCCCCTTGGCCAGCTGCCCCGGGTCGGCTTCCAGGTCCTCACGCAGCGGGCCCAGCGAGCCGTGGCTTCCGTGCCGTACGGTCACCACGAAGTCCGCCCCGGTGAAGACCATGATCTCGCCGGTGTCGACCACCTCGCTGGTGGCGGTCAGTTCCTCGTGCTCGACGTAGGCGACGGACTTGAAGACGGCGAAGAGGATGTCGCCGTACTGCTCGACCTTGGGACGCTGGTGGGCGTGGACGGCGTCCTCGACGGCGAGCGGGTGCAGGCCGAACAGGTCGGCGACGCGGGTGAACTCCGCCTCGGTGGGCTCGTGCAGGCCGAGCCAGACGAAGCCG
Organism: Streptomyces sp. RPA4-2; assembly: GCF_012273515.2. Classification (NCBI taxonomy): domain Bacteria; kingdom Bacillati; phylum Actinomycetota; class Actinomycetes; order Kitasatosporales; family Streptomycetaceae; genus Streptomyces; species Streptomyces sp. RPA4-2. The sequence goes on along the minus strand of NZ_CP050975.2, from coordinate 5,266,737 downwards.
CGACCGCCGTGCTTGCGTACCCGGGCGACGGATTCCTCCATGCCGGAGGCGGCCTCCTGGCGGACCCCGTCGCGGTAGATGACGCAGTTGACGACGGCGGATCCGAGCGGGGAACGGGCCGGGTGGCTGAGGTCCACCTGGCGTCCGCCGCGCGCCAGCCGGGCGACCCTGCGCAGGTTGCCGACCATCGACATGTGGTCCTCCCTTCGTCCGGCGGTCAGTGTGGCAGGCGGGGGTAAGACGCACGTCAACATGTGTGCAGGGCCACTTCCCCGCGACCTGGCGCCCCGCGCCACCTCGTCTCCCGCGTACCCGCTCCCCCTGGCCGGAAGCCGGGTCGTCTCACACGCTCAGCCGGTACGGCACCACGCAGACGACCACGTCCGTACGGGCCCGCAGCACCGTGGCGAGCAGCAGGCCGCGCTGGTTCTGCAGGATCTGGTAGCGGCGGTGGAGCGGTTCGACCTCGGGGATGAGGACGGCGATCTGACGGCCCCCCTTCGCCGCCCGCCGCACGTACTCGACGATCGGTTCCACCAGCGAGCGCTGGGGACTGTCGATGACGTCAAGCCGTACGCCAGGATTCCAGCGGTCCCAACTCTCCCTGAGCGCAAGGGCCTTGGCCGGATCGGCGTACACGGCGACCGCGACGACCTCGTGGCCGAGGGCGAGGGCGGCCTGCAGCCCGTGCCGGGTGAGCCGGCTGACCTGGCTGACCGGAACGATGACCAGGGAGTCGGCGACGCTCAGCGGCGGCGGGGTCTCGCCGAGCCCGAGTTCCCGGCCGGCCTCCGTGTAGTAGCGCTGGATGCGGGAGAACAGCAGCATCAGCAGCGGGATGGTGACGACCACCACCCAGGCCCCCTCCAGGAACTTGGTGGCCAGCAGGACGATCCCCGCCACGACGGTCAGGACGGCGCCGATGCCGTTGAGCGTCGCGCGCCGCAGCCAGCCGCGCGGCCGCTCCCCCGCCCAGTGCCGCACCAGACCGATCTGGCTGATGCTGAATCCGATGAACACCCCGATGGCGAAGAGCGGGATCATGCGGTGGGTGTCGGCGTCCACGGCGATCAGCAGCACCGCCGCGAGCAGCGCGAGGGCGACCACCCCCCAGCGGTACACCGGGCGCTCCGCGCGCAGCCCGAAGAAGTGCGGCAGCCGGTGGTCCCTGGCGAGCAGGCTCATCAGGACGGGCAGTCCGCCGAAACTGGTGTTGGCGGCGAGGGCGAGCGCCAGGGTGACGATGAGGTTCGTGGCGTAGTACGGCCATCCCGTGCCGTACGCGCCCGCGGTGAGCTGCGCCAGTACGGTCACGCCGCCGCGCGGGGCCACCTGGTCGCGGCGGATCAGCAGGGCCATGCCGATCAGCATCAGGCCGAGCAGCGCGCCCAGCATCAGTTCGGTGCGCTGGGCGCGCTTGACGCGCGGATCGCGGAAGGAGGGCACGCCGTTGGCGATGGCCTCCACCCCGGTGAGCGCGGAGCAGCCGGAGGAGAACGCCTTGAGGAGCAGCAGGACACCGAGTGCCTCGGTGGCGTGCACGGGGTGCGCGGTGCCCACGACGGCCACGGGGTGGCCGCGCAGCAGCCCGAGCACGACGATGCCGAGGATGCTCACGACGAACAGCGCGGTGGGCAGCATCAGCACCCGGGCGCTCTCGGCCACGCCCCGCAGGTTCACCGCCGTGAGCAGGGCGAGGCCGATCAGGCAGATCGCCAGCAGGTGCGAGCCGAGGGACGGGAAGGCGGAGGCGAGGCTCGCGGCGCCCGCCGCCAGGCTGACGGTCACGGTGAGGACGTAGTCGACGACGAGGCTGGCCGCCGCGAGCAGGCTGACGGTCGGTCCCAGGTCCTTCTTCGCCACCGCGTACGCGCCGCCCCCGTCCGGATGGACGGCGATCACCTGCCCGTACGACACGACGAGCACCGCCAGCAGCGCGGCGATGACCAGCGTCACCGGCAGCGTGGCGGTCAGTGCGCCCGTCCCGGCGGCGACCAGGACGAGCACGATCGCCTCGGGTCCGTACGCCACCGAGCTGAGCGCGTCCAGGGACAGTGCGGCGAGCCCCTCGATGCTGGTCAGGCGGTACTTGTCGCCCTCCCCGTGTCGCAGGGGAACTCTCGGCCGCAGTTCGCGGCGGGCCAGTCCGTACGCCATCGGGGACCTCGCGATGCAGGGTGGTTTCGACTGGTTCGTCCTGTCCGGAGTCAGTCTGGCGGGTCCACCTGGCCGCGAGCCGCCAAGGACGCGCCAGGCGGGGCGCGCCCGGAGGCCGGGGTCGCTCGGCCCTCATCACCCCGGCCGGGACAGGCCGGACCACCCCGGCCTGCCCGCGGGCCGCGCCGGTCCGCCGTGAAGCACGGGCTTCCCTCCCGCCCGTGCGTCACCCCGGTCTCAGTCGCCGGCCTCGAAGCGGTACCCCATTCCCGGCTCCGTGATGAAGTGGCGGGGATGGGACGGGTCGGCTTCGAGCTTGCGGCGGAGCTGGGCCATGTAGACCCGCAAGTAGTTGGTCTTGGTGCTCCGGGAGGCGCCCCACACCTCCTCGAGCAGCCGGCGCTGCGGGACCAGGCGGCCGGGGTTGCTGACCAGGATCTCCAGCAGGTGCCACTCCGTGGGCGTGAGCCGGACGTCCCGGCCCGCGCGTCTCGCCTTCTTGGCCACCAGGTCGACGGTGAATTCGGCGGTGGTGACCACGTCGGCCCCGGGCGCGAGCGCCGGGGTCTCCGTGCGGCGGACGGCGGCGCGCAGCCGGGCGAGGAGTTCGTCCATGCTGAACGGCTTGGTGATGTAGTCGTCGGCACCCGCGTCGAGCGCGGCGACCTTCTCGCCGGAGGCGCGGCGCGCGGACAGCACCAGGATCGGTACGCGGGTCCAGCCGCGCAGCGCCCTGATGACGTCCACGCCGTCCATGTCGGGCAGCCCGAGGTCGAGCACGACGGCATCGGGCTGCCGTGCGGCCGCCAGCCGGAGGGCCGTGGTGCCGTCGGGCGCCGCGTCCACTCCGTACTGACGGACCTGCAGGTTGATCACGAGCGCTCGTACGAGCTGGGGGTCGTCTTCCACGACCAGCACCCGGGTCATCGCTGAGTCACTGGCTCCCGGTCATTTCCCGGTCAGTGCCTTGAGCGCGATGTTGAGTTCGAGGACGTTGACGCGGGGTTCGCCGATGAAGCCGAGGGTGCGGCTGTCGGTGTGCTCGTCGACCAGCTTCTGTACCTGGGCGACGGGCAGTCCGTTCTTCTCCGCGATCCGGTGCACCTGGATGTCGGCGTACTGGGGAGAGATGTCCGGGTCCAGGCCGGAGCCGGAGGACGTCACCGCGTCGGCGGGCACGTCGGAGGGCTTGACCGTGTAGCCGTTGACCGAGTTGTCCTTGACGACGGCCTTCTTGGCGGCGGTCACCCAGTCGATCAGGTCCTTGTTGTCGCCCGACCGGTTGGTGGCGCCGGACAGGATCAGCTTGTACTGCGTGTTGACCGAGTTCGTGCCCAGACCGTTGGCGGGGCGTCCCTGGAACCACTTCAGGTCGGGCTCGGGGGTCTCCTGGCCCTTCTTCAGCGGCAGGTTGTAGGACTGGCCGATCAGCGAGGAGCCGACGACCTTCCCGCCGGCGCTGATCTGCGAGCCGTTGGCCTTGTCGTGGAACAGGGCCTGGCCGACGCCGGTGACGGCGAGCGGGTAGATCACCCCGCAGACGACGGTGAGGACCAGCAGGGCCCGCAGGCCCGCCCAGAGCAACCGGGCCGTGTTCGTAACCGAGTTGTTCATAGCCGATCAGCCGATTCCGGGGATGAGGGAGATGAGCAGGTCAATGATCTTGATGCCGACGAAGGGGGCGATCAGGCCGCCGATGCCGTAGATCCCGAGGTTGCGCCGCAGCATCCGGTCGGCGCTCATGGGCCGGTACCGCACACCCCGCAGGGCCAGCGGCACCAGCGCGATGATGATCAGCGCGTTGAAGATGACCGCCGACAGGATCGCGGAGTCGGGCGAGGACAGGTGCATGATGTTCAGCTTGTCCAGGCCCGGGTAGACCGCCGCGAACAGTGCCGGGATGATCGCGAAGTACTTCGCGACGTCGTTGGCGATGGAGAACGTCGTCAGCGCGCCCCGGGTGATGAGGAGCTGCTTGCCGATCTCGACGATCTCGATGAGTTTGGTCGGGTTCGAGTCGAGGTCGACCATGTTGCCGGCCTCCTTGGCGGCCGACGTGCCCGTGTTCATCGCCACGCCGACGTCCGCCTGGGCCAGCGCCGGCGCGTCGTTGGTGCCGTCGCCGGTCATCGCGACCAGCTTGCCGCCGGCCTGCTCGCGTTTGATGAGCGCCATCTTGTCCTCGGGAGTGGCCTCCGCGAGGAAGTCGTCGACGCCGGCCTCGTCCGCGATCGCCTTGGCCGTCAGCGGGTTGTCACCCGTGATCATGACGGTCCTGATCCCCATCCGGCGCAGCTCGTCGAACCGCTCGCGCATGCCCTCCTTGACGACGTCCTTGAGGTGGATCACTCCGAGGACGCGTGCGCCCGCGGTGTCCTCGACGGCCACCAGCAGCGGGGTCCCGCCCGCCTGGGAGATCCGGTCGGAGAGGGTGGAGGCGTCCGCGGACACCTCGCCACCCCGCTCCGTGACCCAGGCCACGACCGAACCGGCCGCGCCCTTGCGGATCCTGCGCCCGTCGACGTCCACACCCGACATCCGGGTCTGGGCGGTGAACGCGATCCACTCGGCGCCCGCGAGTTCGCCCTGGTGGCGCTCGCGCAGACCGTACTTCTCCTTCGCCAGGACGACGATGGAGCGGCCCTCGGGTGTCTCGTCGGCCAGCGAGGAGAGCTGGGCGGCGTCCGCGACCTCGGCCTCGGTGGTGCCGGTCACCGGTACGAACTCGGCGGCCTGACGGTTGCCGAGGGTGATGGTGCCGGTCTTGTCCAGGAGGAGGGTCGACACGTCGCCCGCCGCCTCGACCGCGCGGCCGGACATGGCCAGCACGTTGCGCTGCACCAGCCGGTCCATGCCCGCGATGCCGATCGCGGAGAGCAGCGCGCCGATCGTGGTCGGGATCAGACAGACCAGGAGGGCCACCAGCACGATCATGGTCAGGTGCGTGCCCGCGTAGTCGGCGAACGGCGGCAGCGTGGCCACCGCGAGCAGGAAGACGATCGTGAGGGACGCGAGAAGGATGTTCAGCGCGATCTCGTTCGGGGTCTTCTGCCGGGACGCGCCCTCGACCAGCGCGATCATCCGGTCGATGAAGGTCTCGCCGGGCTTCGTCGTGATCTTGACGACGATCCGGTCGGAGAGGACCTTCGTACCACCGGTCACGGCCGAGCGGTCACCGCCGGACTCACGGATGACCGGGGCCGACTCACCCGTGATGGCCGACTCGTCGACGGACGCGACGCCCTCGACGACGTCACCGTCACCGGGGATGATGTCGCCCGCCTCGCAGACCACCAGGTCACCGACGCGCAGGTCGGTGCCGGGCACCTGCTCCTCGGCCTTGCCGTCCGAGGACAGCCGACGGGCGATCGTGTCGGTCTTGGCCTTGCGCAGCGTGTCCGCCTGGGCCTTGCCACGGCCCTCGGCCACCGCCTCCGCCAGGTTGGCGAAGATCACGGTCAGCCACAGCCAGGCACTGATCGCCCAGCCGAACCAGTCACCCGGGTCCTTGAAGGAGAAGACCGTCGTCAGGACCGAGCCGACCAGCACCACGAACATGACGGGCGACTTGATCATCACCCGCGGGTCGAGCTTGCGGAAGGCGTCCGGCAGCGACCTCAGCAGCTGCTGCGGGTCGAACAGACCCGCGCCGACACGCCCTTCGTCGGACTTGTGACCGGTCGGCACATCGCTGTGCGGCGCCCGGGTCGGAGTGGCTGTGGACATCTCGTCCTCTTGGTTCGTTACGTCGGTGGTCATGACGCCAGCCCCTCGGCCAGCGGACCCAGCGCGAGGGCCGGGAAGTAGGTCAGACCGGTGATGATCAGGATCGCGCCCACCAGCAGACCGGTGAACAACGGCTTCTCGGTGCGCAGGGTGCCCGCGGTGACGGGGACCGGCTTCTGCTCGGCGAGCGAACCCGCCAGCGCCAGGACGAACACCATCGGCAGGAACCGGCCCAGCAGCATCGCGAGACCGATCGTGCTGTTGAACCACTGCGTGTCCGCGTTCAGACCCGCGAAGGCCGAACCGTTGTTGTTGGCACCCGAGGAGTAGGCGTACAGGATCTCGGAGAATCCGTGCGCCCCGCTGTTGGTCATCGAGTGGCCGGGAGTGGGCAGCGCCATCGCCGCGGCGGTGAAGACGAGCACCAGCGCCGGGGTGATGAGGATGTAGCAGGCCGCGAACTTCATCTCGCGGGTGCCGATCTTCTTGCCCAGGTACTCCGGGGTACGGCCGACCATCAGACCGGCGATGAACACCGCGATGACCGCCATGATCAGGATGCCGTAGAGGCCGGACCCGGTACCGCCGGGCGCGATCTCGCCGAGCTGCATGCCCAGAATCGTGATGCCGCCACCGAGACCGGTGAACGACGAGTGGAAGGAGTCCACCGCACCGGTCGAGGTCAGGGTCGTGGACACCGCGAAGATCGAGGACGCGCCGACGCCGAAGCGCTGCTCCTTGCCCTCCATCGCCCCGCCGGCGATCTGGAACGCCGGGCCGTGGTGGGCGAACTCGGTCCACATCATCAGCGCGACGAAACCGACCCAGATGGTGGCCATGGTGGCGAGGATCGCGTAACCCTGCTTGAGCGAGCCGACCATCCGGCCGAAGGTGCGGGTCAGCGCGAACGGGATGACCAGCAGCAGGAAGATCTCGAAGATGTTGGTGAACGGGGTGGGGTTCTCGAAGGGGTGGGCGGAGTTGGCGTTGAAGTAACCGCCGCCGTTGGTGCCCAGCTCCTTGATGGCCTCCTGCGAGGCGACCGCCCCGCCGTTCCACTGCTGCGAGCCGCCCATGAACTGGCCGACCTCGTGGATACCGGAGAAGTTCTGGATCGCCCCGCACGCCACCAGCACGATCGCGCCGACCACCGAGAGCGGGATCAGGATGCGCACGGTGCCGCGCACCAGGTCCGACCAGAAGTTGCCGAGCTCACCGGTGCGGGAGCGCGCGAACCCTCGTACGAGGGCCACGGCGACCGCGATACCGACGGCCGCGGAGACGAAGTTCTGGACGGCGAGGCCGGCGGTCTGCACGACGTGGCCCATGGCCTGCTCGCCGTAGTACGACTGCCAGTTGGTGTTCGACACGAACGACGCGGCCGTGTTGAACGCCTGGTCCGGGTCGATCGCGGCGAAGCCGAGCGAACCGGGCAGGTGGCCCTGCAGCCGCTGGAGCAGATAGAGGAAGAGGACGCCGACGGCGGAGAAGGCGAGGACACCGCGCAGGTAGGCGGGCCAGCGCATCTCCGTGTTCGGATTGGCGCCGATGCCCTTGTAGATCCACTTCTCGACACGCCAGTGCTTGTCGGAGGAGTAGACCTTGGCCATGTAGTCGCCAAGCGGGATGTAGGCGAGAGCCAGCGCCGCGATGAGAGCGATCAGCTGGAGCACGCCGGCGAGGACGGGACTCATGTCGAGACTCAGAACCTCTCCGGGAAGACGAGAGCGAGGACGAGATAGCCCAGCAGGGCGACGGCCACGATCAGGCCGACGACGTTCTCGGCGGTCACAGCTTCGTCACCCCCTTGGCGACGAGCGCCACCAGCGCGAACACCGCGATCGTGGTGACGACGAAGGCCAGATCGGCCATCGTGAGCTCCTGGATGAGGATCGGAAAACGACTCGGACGCTTAGAGCAAAACCCCTCGATGGCTGGAATCGAGCGCCGTTGACGTCTCCCTTACGGCGGCTCGTACGGCCTTGACGCAACCCATACGCGAGCCTCCGGGGGGGGCGGCACCGGGACGGTGATCACCTCGGGACCGCCGGTCCCCGCGGCCTTGTCACAACCCTGACGCCCCCGCCCGTCAAAGGGCCGTCAAGGCGGGGTGACCACGGCTTTCGCGCTCTCTACCGTCGGTGCCATGGACCGCCGCGACCACCCCCGCGACGCCCCCGCGCCGGTCCCGCACAGGGAACCGGTCGAGGTGGCGTACGACCGCCTCTGGGAAAGAGACCTGCGCAGTGCGCTCCGCTGCGCGGGCGCTCTCCTCGCCCTCCTGCTGCTGATCGACGGAGCCGCCGGCAGCCTCACCCCCGTACGCGCCTCGCTGTGGACCGCGCTCGCGGTGCTGCTGTTCCTGGTGCTGTACCCCTCCCGGGTCGCCGCCGGCGAGGGCTGGCTGAGCACACGCGGGCCACTGCGCGGGCACCGGGTACGCACCGACCACCTGGTGTCGGTGCGCTGCCTGGACGGGGTCGGGCAGCGCCTCGTCCTGCGGGACGCCTTCGGCGCCCGGGCCGAGATCGACCCCCGCGTCCTGGTCGCCAACCCCCCGCTGTGGCACCGCCTCGACGAGGACGCCCGCCGCTCGGCCCGCCGCGGCTCGCTGACCTGCGGAGAGACCGCCCTGCGCCGCGTCTCGGAACGGATCGACCGCGAGACGGCGCAGACGGTCTTCAGGATGTCGGGCCTGGAGTAGGACCCACCCCTCCCGAATGCGCCGTCACTATTGATCCCCGCGTCGAACCCCCGTCTTTTAGGATCGCCGCATGTTCGAAGGCACATCGGTGAAGCTGCGCGCCCTGCGCGCCGAGGACGCGGAACACCATCTGCGGTGGCGCAACGATCCCGAGGTGGTGCACTGGGCCACGGGCGGCGACCCGTGCTTCGGCCCGGTCACGGCCGAGGCCCTCGCACGCGGCTTCGAGACGATGCTGCGGCTCGACCCGAGGGAGTCGGCCGTCCTCACCGTCGAGGACCGGGCCGACGGCTCGGTGATCGGCATGGTGGACTACCGGGACCTGGACCCGTTCGCCGGGCAGGCCACGGTCGGCGTCACCATCGGCGACCGGGACCACTGGGGCCGGGGCCACGGTTCCGAGGCGCTGCTGCTGCTGGTGGGTCACCTGTTCCGGGCGTTCGGGCTGCACCGGGTCGAGCTGGACACCTGGAGCGGCAACGAGCGGGCCGTCCGAGCCTTCACCAGGGCGGGCTTCCGCGAGGAGGGCCGGCGTCGCGGCGCCGTACCGGTGGCGGGCAGACGGTACGACACCGTGCTGTTCGGGATGCTGCGGGAGGAGTGGCCGGGCTCGACGGACTAGGGCGTGTCGCGAGGAGCGGGCGGGTGTCCGTCCGCTCCGAGCAGGCCGGGACCGTCCCGCGTCCCTTGCTCCATCTGCACCCGTACGCCGGGACCCTAACGGTCCCTTAAAGGTCCCCGGGCCGTTCGCCCTCCCCCTCCCGGACGCCGACCCGGCTTAGTCTCCGGCCGTGTTCAACGTGACGGGGATCCTCAAACGGCTGGTGATCGGCCGGGCCATGCGGAGCGAAGAGCTGCACGAGACGCTCCTGCCCAAACGGCTCGCGCTGCCCGTCTTCGCCTCGGACCCGTTGTCCTCGGTGGCGTACGCGACCCAGGAGATCCTGCTCGTCCTCGCGCTCGGCGGCCTGGCGTATCTGCACTTCGCCCCGTGGATCGCGGCCGCCGTCATCGCCCTGATGACGGTCGTGGTGCTGTCGTACCGCCAGGTGGTGCACGCCTACCCGAGCGGCGGCGGCTCCTACGAGGTGGTGTCGACCAACCTCGGCCCCTCGGCCGGTCTCGTGGTGGCCGCCTCCCTCCTCGTCGACTACGTCATGACGGTGGCCGTCTCGGTCGCCTCCGGCGTGGACAACATCATCTCCGCCCTCCCCCAACTGGCCCCCCACCGCGTCCTGCTCGCCATCGGCTTCGTCGCGGCCCTGACCGCGACCAACCTGCGGGGCGTACGCGAGTCGGGACGGGCCTTCGCCGCCCCCACCTACCTCTTCGTCGGCGGCGTACTCATCATGGTGATCACGGGCCTGGTCCGCTGCGCCCTCGGGGACGCGCCGGTCGCCGAGAGCGCGGCCTACGGCATCACCGCGGCCCCCTCCGACGCGGGCCTCACCGGCCTCGCCCTGCTGATGCTGGTCCTGCGCGCGTTCTCCTCCGGCTGCACGGCGCTGACGGGAGTGGAGGCCATCTCCAACGGCGTACCGGCGTTCCGCAAGCCCAAGTCCGCGAACGCGGCCGCCACGCTCGCGGCGATGGGCATCACCGCGGTCGTCATGTTCGCGGGCGTCACCGCGCTCGCGCTGATCACGAAGGTGCACATCACGGGCGACCCGTGCCGCCTGACGGGCCTGACCGGCTCCTGCTCCGCCTACACCCAGCGCACGGTCATCGCCCAGATCGCGGCGGCGGTCTTCGGCGGCGAGCACAGCCTCGGCTTCTACCTCATCCAGACCGTGACCGCGCTCGTCCTGATCCTGGCGGCGAACACCGCCTTCAACGGCTTCCCGCTGCTCGCCTCGATCCTGGCCCAGCACCGCTTCCTGCCCCACCAGTTGCACAACCGCGGCGACCGGCTGGCCTTCTCCAACGGCATCCTGGCGCTGGCGATCGTCGCCTGCCTGCTGCTGTGGGGCTTCAAGGCGAACGTCACCAGCCTCATCCACCTCTACATCCTGGGCGTGTTCACCTCCTTCACGCTCTCCCAGCTCGGCATGGTCCGGCACTGGAACGGCGAACTGCGCGCCGAACACGACCCGGCACGGCGCCGTCACCATCACACGGCCCGCGTGATCAACACGATCGGCGCGGTCGTCACCGGCCTGGTCCTGGTGATCGTGCTCGCCACCAAGTTCACCCAGGGCGCGTGGCTCGCCGTCCTCGCGGCCGTCGTGCTGTGGGTGATGATGCGCGGGATCCGCCGTCACTACGACACCACCGCGACGGAACTGGCGGTGACCGACCCGAAGACAGAACTCACCTTCCCCTCAAGGGTGTTGGCCATCGTCCTGGTGTCCACCCTGCACAAGCCCACGCTGCGCGCCCTCGCCTACGCGCGGGCGCTGCGCCCCGACCATCTGGAGGCGCTGACGGTCTCCGTGGACCGCGACGAGGCGGCGGCGCTGTGCAGGCACTGGGAGGAGTACGGCATCGAGGTCCCGCTGAAGGTCATCGACTCGCCCTACCGCGAGGTGACCCGGCCGGTCGTGGAGTACGTCCGCTCGGTGCGCAGGGAGAGCCCGCGCGACATCGTCGCCGTCTTCATCCCCGAGTACGTCGTCGGCCGCTGGTGGGAGAACCTCCTCCACAACCAGTCGGCCCTGTGGCTGAAGAACCGGCTGCTGTTCACCCCGGGTGTCATGGTCACGAGCGTGCCGTGGCAGCTGACCTCGGCGGCCCACGCCGACCGGCCGGCCGCCCGCGCGCCGGGATCGGTGCGCCGGGGCGAGCCGCGGGGCACCGGGCTACGGCACCACCGCTGACGGCGCACCCCGCCCTTCCAGGGCACCGCCGCCGACAACGCCCGACACCCGACACCCCTTCTACGGCACCACCGCCGGCGGCACACCGTCCCGCGCTTCCTGCGCGTCCCGCGCGCACGGCAGCGACAGCACCATCGTGAGCCCGCCGCCCGGGGTGTCCTCCGGGACGAGGGTGCCGTCCATCGCCTCGGTCAGGCCCCGGGACAGGGCGAGGCCGAGGCCCAGACCCGTCGAGTTGTCGGTGTCGCCCAGCCGCTGGAAGGGCTCGAAGAGGCGGTCGCGGTCCGACGGCGGGATACCGGGACCGCGGTCCACGACCCGCACCTCGACCCGGCCCGCGTGCGCGCTGGCGGTCAGCAGCACCGGGCGCCCCGCGGGGGTGTGCCGGGCGGCGTTGCCGGCCAGGTTGGCGATCACCCGTTCCAGGAGCGGCGGGTCGGCGAGGACGGCCGGGAGCTTCTCCAGGTCGCGGACCTCGACCCCGGGAACGTCCGCGAGCGCCGCCGGGAGCACCTCCTCCAGCGCGGTGGCCCGCAGGTTCAGACTGAGCGCGCCGGCCTGCAGACGACTGAGGTCGAGCAGGTTCTCCACCAGCCGGTTCAGCTTGGCCATCGACTCGTCCGCGGTGGCGAGGAGTTCGTCGCGGTCCGCGGCGGAGAACTCGACGTCACGGCTGCGCAGCGAGGCGACGGCGGCCCAGCCGGCGGCGAGCGGGGTGCGCAGGTCGTGGCCGACCGCCCGCAGCAGCGCCGTACGCATCCGGTCGGCGGCCCGGACAGGCTCCACCTCGGCGGCGGCCTCCGCGAGCCGGGCCCGCTCGACGGCTGAGCCGACGTGCGCGGCGAAGGCGGCCAGCACCCGCCGCTCGGAGGAGGCGAGGGTGCGTCCGCGCAGGACCAGGTGGGAACCCGGCCCCGCGGGCACGACCACGGCCGCCCCGCTGTCCGTGCCCGGCGGGGGCGGCCGGTCCACCAGTTCGGCGGAATCCGTCCCGAACGTCTCCCGGGTCCGTTCCAGCAGCGCCGGGATCGTCTCGCCGCCCCGCACGATGGTGCCCGCGAGCGACGACATGGTCTCGGCCTCGGCGGTGGCGCGGGCGGCGCGCCGGGACAGCCGCAGCGACCGGTCGACGACGGCCGCGACCGTGGCGGCGACGACCGTGAAGACGCCCACCGCGAGCACGGCGTTCGGATCGGCGAGCGTGAACGAGCCGACCGGCGGGATGAACCAGTAGTTGAGCAGCAGCGACGCCGTGACCGAGGCGATCACGGCCGAGGCGACACCACCGATGCAGGCCACACCCACCACGGTGAGCAGGAACAGCAGCGCCTCACTGGTGAGATTGACGGTGCCGCGCGCCTGGGCGAGGAGAAGGGTGAGCAGCACCGGCAGGACGAGACCGGCGACCGGCCCGGCGACCAGCCGCGCGGTGGGCAGCGTACGGCGCCTCGACGGCAGCAGTGTGCCCCGGCCCGCCCGCTCGTGCGTGACCATGTGGACGTCGATGTCGGCGGAGAGCCCGACCACCGTCTCTCCGGTGCCGCGTCCGGTGACGAAGCGCTCGACGCGTCCGCGGCGGCTGGTGCCGAGGACGAGCTGGGTGGCGTTCTCGGCCCGCGCGAACTCGACCAGCGCGGTGGCCACGTCGTCGCCGACGACCGAGTGGTAGCTGCCGCCGAGGTTCTCGACGAGCCGCCGCTGCCGGGCGAGGGAGGCGTGCGAGGCGCCCGCGGCGAGAGAGTCGCTGCGCGTCACGTGCACGGCGAGCAGATCGCTGCCGGCCCGGGTGGCCGTCCCCGAGCCGACGGGGTCGAGAGCGTCGAGCCCGTCGAGAGCGCGCGGGAGGCCCGCGATCCGGGCGGCGCGCCGGATGAGGGTGTCGCCCTCGCGGCCGCCGGTGAGCGCGACCACGACCCGCTCGCGGGACTCCCGTCCGCCGTCGCCCGCCCGCTCCGGCCGGTACGACCGCAGCGCCTCGTCGACGCGGTCGGCCGTCCACAGCAGGGCCAGCCGGCGCAGCGCGGTCAGGTTGGCGGGGCGGAAGTGGTCGGCGAGGGCCGCGTCGATCCGTTCGGGTGGGTAGATGGTGCCGTGCGCCATCCGGCGGCGCAGGTCCCGCGGGTCCATGTCCACCAGTTCGATCCGGTCGGCGCGGCGGACGGCCTCGTCGGGCACGGTCTCGCGCTGCGGTACCCGCGTGATCCTCTCGACGACGTCGCCGAGCGATTCCAGGTGCCGGATGTCCAGCGCCGTGATGACGTCGATCCCGGCGGCCAGCAGCTCCTCGATGTCCTGGCGGCGCTCCGGGTTGCGGCCGTCGCCGGGGACGTTGGCATGGGCGAACTCGTCGACGATCACGACCTGCGGACGGCGCGCGAGGACCGCGGTGAGGTCCATCTCCTCGCGCTCCTCACCCCGGTGGCGGCAACGGACCGGTGGCACCTGCTCCAGGCCGTCGAGCATCGCCTCGGTGTGCGGGCGTCCGTGGCACCGCGCGAACCCCACCACGACGTCGGCGCCGCGCGCCGCCCGGCGGTGTCCTTCGTCGAGCATGCGGTAGGTCTTGCCGACGCCCGGGGCAGCCCCGAGGTAGACCTTCAGCCGTCCGGGCCGCACCTCACGCATCGGTCGTACATCGTTCATCACCTCTCAGCCAACGCCCCGGCGCCCGCGCGGCGCAGCGGCCTTGACGCTTCCCTGGCGCCGCTCACGGGGAAGTTGACACCGCCTTGACGGGCGGGGGCGCCGGCCCGCGACGGTGGGACGGGTGGGGCAGGACCACACTCATGGGGTTCTGCCCCATTCGTCCCGCCCGCACCGGGCACCTGGCACCCCACGCGCCCGTGATGCGCGACCAGCCACTCCTGACGCAAGCTTGATGCGTCCGGGCCCTTTTGTCCGCGGGCCCTTCGTCCGCGGGCCCTCGCCTCCCTCTCCGCATACGCGGATCGCGCCGTCTCCTCGACGGCCGGAAACTCCGGAACCCAGGCACTCAGGCACTCACGCACCCGATCACTCACGCACTCACGCACTCGGACAAACCGAAGGGCCGCACGTCAGGAGAGCACGCCGATGGCCAGCACCGAGCACGCTCCCACGAGTCGCTTGCGGGCGTGGATGCTGGAGGGCCTGTCCGACATGGGCAAGGGCCGCCGGGTGCCGGAGCCCGCCACGCCGGAGCCCGTGCACAAGGGGCAGCGGTGGTGGCGCGTCATGTGCCTCACCGGCGTCGACTACTTCTCCACCCTCGGCTACCAGCCCGGCATCGCCGCCCTGGCCGCCGGACTGCTGTCCCCGGTGGCGACCGTCGTGCTCGTCGTCGTCACCCTCGCGGGCGCGCTGCCTGTCTACCGGCGGGTGGCCGAGGAGAGCCCCCGGGGCGAGGGCTCGATCGCGATGCTGGAACGGCTGCTGTCGTTCTGGAAGGGCAAACTCTTCGTCCTGACCCTGCTGGGCTTCGCCGCCACCGACTTCCTGATCACCATCACCCTTTCGGCCGCGGACGCCTCCACCCACCTCGTCGAGAACCCGCACCTCACCAACGCCCTGCACGACCGGCAGATGCTCATCACACTCATCCTGGTGGCCCTGCTCGGTGCCGTCTTCCTCAAGGGCTTCCTGGAGGCGATCGGTGTCGCGGTCGTCCTCGTGGGGATCTACCTGGCGCTCAACGTGGTGGTCGCGGTGACCGGGCTGTGGCACGTGGCCGCCGAGGCGCATGTGGTCACCGACTGGGGCACGGCCCTGACCGCGGAGCACGGGAACGCCTTCGCGATGATCGGGGTGGCCCTGCTGGTCTTCCCGAAACTCGCGCTCGGTCTGTCCGGCTTCGAGACCGGCGTGGCGGTCATGCCGCACGTCGAAGGCGACCCCGACGACACCGAGGAGAGGCCCGGGGGCCGTATCCGGGACACGAAGAAGCTGCTGACCACGGCCGCGCTGATCATGAGCGTGTTCCTGATCGTGACCAGCTTCATCACCACCGTGCTCATCCCGGAGAAGGAGTTCGAGTCGGGCGGCCAGGCCAACGGCCGCGCGCTCGCGTACCTCGCGCACGAGTACCTCGGCGGCGTCTTCGGCACGGTGTACGACGTGTCGACGATCGCCATCCTGTGGTTCGCCGGCGCCTCCGCCATGGCCGGACTGCTCAACCTGATGCCCCGCTACCTGCCCCGCTACGGCATGGCTCCCCATTGGGCGCGCGCCGTCCGCCCCATGGTGATCGTCTTCACCCTGGTCGCCTTCCTGGTCACCTGGATCTTCGACGCCGACGTCGACGCCCAGGGCGGTGCGTACGCCACCGGTGTGCTGGTGCTGATCAGCTCCGCGGCGATCGCGGTGACCATCGCCGCCCGCAAGGCCGGCCAGCGCAACTGGACCGTCGCCTTCGGCGTCATCTCCGTCGTCTTCCTCTACACGACCGTCGTCAACGTCATCGAGCGTCCCGACGGTGTCAAGATCGGCGCCTGCTTCATCGCCGGCATCATCCTCGTCTCGCTCCTCTCGCGGCTGGCCCGCGCCTTCGAGCTGCGCGTGACCAGCGTGACCCTCGACGCCATGGCCGAGCGCTTCGTCCGTGACATCGCGAGCCGCCGGATCCGGTTCATCGCCAACGAGCCGGACAGCCGTGACATCGGCGAGTACCGGGAGAAGATCAAACAGATCCGCGCCGACAACGACGTCCCCACCACGGAGGACTTCGTCTTCGTCGAGGTCACCGTCCTCGACGCGTCCGAGTTCGAGACGGGGCTCACGGTACGGGGGGAGGTGCTGCACGGGCGTTATCGCGTGCTGACGCTGGAGTCGGCGTCGGTGCCCAACGCGCTCGCGGCGCTGCTCCTCCATGTCCGGGACAGCACGCGGTGCACTCCGCACATCTACTTCGAGTGGACCGAGGGGAATCCCTTCGCGAACTTCCTGCGCTTCTTCCTCTTCGGGCAGGGCGAGGTCGCTCCCGTCACCCGGGAGGTCCTCCGCGAGGCGGAACCGGACCCCACGTGCCGACCCCGCGTCCACGTCGGCTGAACCCCGGGTGTTCTTCGCCCCCGCCGCCCCTACCCTTCCCGTCCCTGGGGCTCCGCCCCAGACCCCGCATCGCCCGAAGGGCTCGTCCTCAATCGCCGGACGGGCTATCTCAGCCCGTCCGGCGATTGAGGACGAGGCCGTCCAGGCCGAACGGGGGTCTGGGGGCGAAGCCCCAGGTATGGATGGGTCGGGTAGGGGCGGCGGGGGCGAAGACACCCGGGGTCAGGGATCGAGCGGAGGACGGTCACCCGTGCCGCTCACCGTGAACCCGAACACCGACCCTCCCCCCTCCCGCCGAAAGGCGAACGACGCCCACCATGCCCCATGGCGACCTCCCGCACGATGGACAACCCGAGCCCGGACCCGGGCAGACTGCGCGCATCGGCCGCACGATAGAAGCGGTCGAAGACCCGCACGAGATCCCCCTCGGCGAGCCCCGGCCCCCGGTCGAGCACCTCGAGACGGACGTTGCCGGGACGTACGGCACCGGCACCGACACCAGCACCACTGGAACCGGCACCCGTACCAACCCGCACCGGCCCCGCAACCGCGATCTCGATCGGCACCTTCCCGTCCCGGTCGAACTTCACCGCGTTCTCCACCAGATTCGACACCGCCCGCTGCAACGCCGTCGGACGCCCGTCCACCGCCGTGTCACCGCTCACCCGCACGACGACATCCCGCCCGCTGCGCCGCCGCGCGACGATCGCGACGTCCTCGGCGAGATCGGCGAGATCGATCCGCTGCACGGGCTCGGTGTCGGACTGCCCGGCCGCGAGCGCCACCAGTTCGTTGACGAGATCGGTCAGCTCACGGGACTCCTGGGCGAGGTCGGCGACCAGCTCCTCCCGGGCGTCGGGCGGCAGCTCGTCGATGCGCCGGAGCATCGAGATGTTCGTACGCAGCGAGGTCAGCGGCGTACGGAGTTCGTGCCCCGCGTCCTGGACCAGCCGCCGCTGGTCCTCCTCGGACCGGGCCAGCCGCCCGAGCATCCGGTCGAAGGAGCGGCCGAGCCGCGCCACCTCGTCGTATCCGGCGACCGGCACCTGGATGCCGAGCCGCCCGGTGCGCGCCACGTCCTCGGCGGCCCCCGCCAGCCGCACCAGCCGCCGCGTGATCCGCCGCGCCAGCCACCATCCGAACAGCCCCGCCGCGATCACCACCGCCCCGACGAGCAGCACCGTCCGCTGCTGGAGCTCCCGCAGCAGATCCTCCGTGTCGCTGAACTGCTGGGCGACCTGCACCGCGCCCCGCCCGCCGCCGAGCGCGACCGTGGCCACCCGGTAGAGGTCCCCTCCGACGTCCACCTCCCGGTGCTCCACCCACGTACCCGCGGCCGGGGACCCGGCGATCCGCCGGTCGCCGGCGACGACGGGCAGGACCGGTCTCCCGCGGTCGGCGACCGCCCCGCCGCGCCCGAGCACCTGCACATCCGTACGGCTGGGCCGGATGATGTCGTCGAGCGGCCCGTCGTGGTCGGGGTCGGAGGACGAGAAGTCACCCGGGTCGAGCGGCGTCTCCCGCACCTGGCCGCGCAGGTCCTGCACGACCTCGGAGAAGACGGTCTGCTGGTCCACGCGCACCAGCCGGGCCGCCGCGTCGTAGCTGAGGAACCCGACGAGGACCGTGACCGCGGCGGCCACGGCCGCGAACGACAGCGTGAAGGTCGCCCGGAGGGAGGAGAGCCGCCGGGGCCGCAGCCCCGCGAGCCATCCCGGGGGCACTCAGTCCTCCCTCAGGACGTACCCCACGCCCCGCACCGTGTGGATCAGCGCCGGCGCCCCCGGCCCGTCGAGTTTGCGGCGCAGGTATCCCACGTAGACGGCGAGGTTCTTGGAGCCGGGTCCGAAGTCGTAGCCCCAGATGCGGTCGTAGATCGTGGCGTGGTCGAGGACGATGCCCGCGTTGCGGACGAGGAGTTCGAGCAGTTCGAACTCGGTGCGGGTCAGCTCCAGCTCGCGCTGCCCGCGCCAGGCGCGACGCGCCTGGACGTCCATGTGCAGCCCGGCCGCGGAGATCTGCCCCAGGGACTCCCGGGACGCCGGTGCCGGTGCCGGGGCCGGGATCGGTGCCGGGGCGGACGCGACCTCCGGTCCGGCGGCGGGGGCGCCGTTCACCGGGCTCGTACGGCGCAGCAGCGCCCGCAGCCGGGCGAACACCTCCTCCACGTCGAACGGCTTGACCACGTAGTCGTCGGCACCGGCGTCCAGGCCCGCGATGCGGTCGGCCGTCTCGACCAGGGCGGTGAGCATCAGGATCGGTGTACGGTCCCCCTCCGCGCGCAGCACACGGCACACCTGGAGTCCGTCGATGCCGGGCATCATGACGTCCAGGACCAGGATGTCCGGTGGAGTGCGGTGGGCCTGCGCCAGCGCCTCGACGCCGTCGGCGACGGCCGTCACCGCGTAGCCCTCCAGCGTCAGTGCCCTCTCCAGGGCATGGCGGATGGCACGGTCGTCCTCGGCGAGCAGCACAGTCTGGGGCACCTCCCCAGTCTGCCAAGCCCCCGGCCGCCCACCACCTGATGGGCCAGGTGAGCGTGGGCTTCTTACCCGGCTCTCACCCCTCCCCGCGCGGGCCCCTTACCCCGCCGGGCCACTCTGTCCCGTATGCCAGGACGGACCGGCGATGCCCGCCCGGCCGACCCGAGGATCCCCCGATCCGGGTCGGGCCGGTGCGGAGGGGGTGGGCCGGAAGCGCACGACGGTGGCGGCCCACCCCTGCCCACGCCACGGGCCGCCCGGCCTTCCGGCCCGCTCGCCTACGGCCGCAGCGCCGCGAGCTGCTGCTCGAAAGGGACGACCTCGAAGCCACCACCGGACGCGCTCCGCGCGGGTACGGCACGAACAGGCACGGTCCCGGTCGGGGCGGTCCCGGTCGGGGCGGTCCCCGTCGGAACGGGTGCCCTCGGAACGGGTGCCGCACCGACCCCGGCCGTCGCCGTACCGGCCGCCGCCGAGAGTCCCGTCATCAGCGCCGCCAGCTCCCCGGCCGCCCGGTCGATCCGTTCGGCCAGTCCCTCCGCGCCCCAGTCCTCGGACGCGGCGTACACCGCGGTCGGTACGACGACGGCGCGCAGGTAGGCGAAGAGCGGGCGCAGGGCGTGTTCGGTCACGAGGGAGTGCCGGGACGAGCCGCCGGTCGCGGCGATCAGGACCGGCTTCCCGGCGAGCGCGTCCTTGTCCAGTACGTCGAAGAAGGACTTGAACAGGCCGCTGTACGACGCCGAGAACACCGGCGTGACGACGATCAGGCCGTCCGCCGCCGTCACGGCGTCGAGCGCGGAGCCCAGGGCCCGCCCGGGGAACCCGTTGGTGAGGTTGTGCGCGATCTCGACGGCGAGGTCGCGCAGTTCGACGACCTCGACCCGCGCGGCGCTCTCACGGACGGTCGCCGCCGCCAGCCGGTCGGCCAGCAGCCGGGTGGACGACGGGACGCTCAGCCCCGCCGAGACGACGACGAGCCTCATGCGACGGTCACCTCCCGGGCGGCGGCCACGCGGGCCCGGTGGGTCGGGGCGTCCGGCACCGTGGCCGGACGGTTCTTGGCGAACTCCTCGCGCAGGACGGGGACGACCTCCTCGCCCAGCATGTCGATCTGCTCCAGCACGGTCTTCAGCGGCAGTCCGGCGTGGTCCACCAGGAACAGCTGGCGCTGGTAGTCACCGGCGTACTCCCGGAAGGTCAGCGTCTTCTCGATGACCTGCTGGGGCGAGCCGACGGTCAGCGGCGTCTGGTCGGTGAAGTCCTCCAGGGACGGCCCGTGTCCGTACACCGGCGCGTTGTCGAAGTAGGGCCGGAACTCCCGTACGGCGTCCTGCGAGTTGTGCCGCATGAAGACCTGACCGCCCAGGCCGACGATGGCCTGCTCGGCGGTGCCGTGCCCGTAGTGCGCGTAACGCTCGCGGTAGAGCTCGACCATCCGCCGGGTGTGGTCGGCCGGCCAGAAGATGTTGTTGTGGAAGAAGCCGTCGCCGTAGTAAGCGGCCTGCTCGGCGATCTCCGGGGAGCGGATCGAGCCGTGCCAGACGAACGGCGCCACGCCGTCCAGCGGCCGGGGCGTCGACGTGAACGACTGCAGGGGCGTACGGAACTTGCCCTCCCACGTCACCACGTCCTCGCGCCACAGGCGGTGCAGCAGCGCGTAGTTCTCGATGGCGAGGTTGATGCCCTGGCGGATGTCCTGCCCGAACCAGGGGTACACCGGCCCGGTGTTGCCGCGGCCCATCATCACGTCGACCCTGCCCTCCGCCAGATGCTGGAGCATCGCGAAGTCCTCGGCGATCTTCACCGGGTCGTTGGTGGTGATGAGGGTGGTGGAGGTGGACAGGATGAGGTTCTCGGTGCGTGCCGCCACGTAGCCGAGCATCGTGGTCGGCGACGAGGGCACGAACGGCGGGTTGTGGTGCTCACCGGTCGCGAAGACGTCCAGGCCGACTTCCTCGGCCTTCTGCGCGATGGCGACCATGGCCTTGATGCGCTCGTGCTCGCTCGGTGACCGGCCGGTGGTCGGATCCGGTGTCACGTCGCCGACGGTGAATATCCCGAACTGCATGGTCGCTCGCCCTCCAGGTTGTTTACGATTCAACTATACCCGCAAACGACGACCCCCGCCGACCTATTCCCGACCCCTCTCCCCCCGGCGCCACTCCGCTCCCGTTCCCCGGGCGCGGCACCGCTCCACCCCTGCCCTCCGGGCGCCGCCCCTCACCCTCCGGGGGACGAGGACCACCCGCCCCGCGGCCCGCCCCCGCCCCGGGCGCCTCGGCACCGGGCGAAAACCCGGGTACGCACGCTACGAGGACTCCCGGCCGGTACTCCCCCGGCCGGAGGCTGGGGGAGTACCGGCCGGAAGCCCGCGTACTGGACGTACTCGGGTTTTCGCCCGGTGCGGCAAAAGTGCGTGCCAGGCGTCGCGAGGCAGACGGGACTTTCGCAACACGCCCTAGAAGGCGTACGAGTCACCCGTGTCCAGCGCCAGCACCCGCTGCCGGTCGTTGGCGTGGTTGCGGTCCACCGCGCCGCCGCCCCACACCGTGTCGATCTCCAACGTCACCTCGGACGGAGCCTCACGCAGCCGTACCGTCAGATCGATCGGACCCCCCAGCCCGTCCGCCGGCAGTTCCCCCGTCCGGCACACCACGCTGCGCCCGCCCGAGCGCGCGCAGCCGTCCGGCAGCCGCTGCTGGTCCGCGAGCGGGACCGACCAGCGCAGCCGGACCGTCGCTTCGGCGACCGGGCTCGGGCCGTGGTTCTGCGGGGTCAGCCGCAGGTCGAAGAGCCCGGCCGCCATGGCCACGGAGCCGTGGTAGGCGAGGTCGGCCTCCGGGGAGAGGGCCCGCACCGGGCACGCCCCGGCCACCACCACGACCGCCCCCGCACCCAGCGCACCCACCGCAGAGAGAATCCGCATGCCGTCACTTCCTTCGCTCGGAACACCCAGAACGCTCATCGGGTCACCCGATGTATGCCACCCCTGACCGCCGACAGGCGCCCTCCAACAGGTGACGGCGGCCGTGCGGAACGCCCGTGCGAAGGTGACCTCATGGTGATCGTCCGTTCCGTGGTCCTCTCGTCGTCGCCGCCCTCTTCGAGATCGGCGGCGCCTGGCTGGTCTGGCAAGGCGTCCGCGAGCATCGCGGCTGGCTCTGGATCGGCGCCGGCGTCATGGCACTGGGCGTCTACGGCTTCGTGGCCACGCTCCAGCCGGACGCCGAGTTCGGCCGCATCCTCGCCGCGTACGGCGGGGTCTTCGTGGCCGGCTCGCTCGCCTGGGGCGTGGTCGCGGACGGCTACCGCCCCGACCGCTGGGACATCAGCGGCGCGCTGATCTGCCTCGCCGGCATGGCCGTGATCATGTACGCGCCGCGCGGCGCGCGCTGAGACGGCCCGCCCGGGAAGCGGACGGACTCGACGCGCGCGACGGCCGCCTGCCTATCCTGGCCAGGACCGACCACCGCATGCCGTACGCCCGTGCGCGCACCCCGACGTGCGCGCGGCCGTACGCCGTACGCCTCTGGAGCAGCCCATGACGTCCGCCGCGCCCTCCGCCTCCTCCCGCATCGCCGTCGTCACCGGCGCGAGCAGCGGCATCGGCGCGGCGACGGCCCGGCAGCTCGCCGCGGCCGGCTACCGCGTCGTCCTGACCGCCCGCCGCAAGGACCGCATCGAGGCGCTGGCCGAGGAGATCAACGCGGCGGGGCACCAGGCCGCCGCGTACACGCTGGACGTCACGGACCGCGCGGCGGTGGACGAGTTCGCCACGGCCTTCGGCACGATCGGCGTCCTGGTCAACAACGCGGGCGGCGCGCTGGGCGCCGACCCGGTGGCGACCGGCGACCCGGCCGAGTGGCGGCAGATGTACGAGACGAACGTCATCGGCACGCTGAACGTCACCCAGGCCCTGCTGCCCGCCCTCACCGCCAGCGGCGACGGCACGGTGGTGGTGCTCTCCTCCACCGCCGGCCACGGCACCTACGAGGGCGGCGCCGGCTACGTCGCGGCCAAGCACGCCGAGCACGTCCTCGCCGAGACCCTCCGGCTGGAGATCGTCGGCACCCCGGTCCGTGTCATCGAGGTCGCGCCCGGCATGGTCAAGACGGACGAGTTCGCGCTGACCCGCTTCGGCGGCGACACGGCGAAGGCGGAGAAGGTGTACGCGGGCGTTGCCGAACCGCTCACCGCCGACGACGTGGCGGACACCATCACCTGGGCGGTCACCCGCCCCAGCCACGTCAACATCGACCTTCTCGTGGTGCGCCCCCGCGCCCAGGCGTCCAACACGAAGGTCCACCGGGAGCTGTGATGCCGGACGAGACGCCGGACGCGCTCTCCCCGGAGCAACGCCGGCTGGCCGAGGAGAAGAAGAACGAACGCATGGTCTGGTACTACCTCGCGTACTTCCTCTTCGGCATCCACATCGTGGCGTTCGTGATGATCTACGCGGTGATGCACGCGAAGTAGTCCCGTGCGTCCGCGCACGAGGGCCCGGACCGGCGACGGCCCGGGCCCCGCTCACGCTTCAGCCCTTCACGCAGACGACCTGCTTCAGCTTCGCCACGACCTCCACGAGGTCGCGCTGCTGCTCGATGACCTGCTCGATCGGCTTGTACGCGCCCGGGATCTCGTCGACGACGCCGGAGTCCTTGCGGCACTCGACGCCCCGCGTCTGCTCCTCCAGGTCCCGCGTCGAGAAGCGGCGCTTCGCCGCGTTGCGGCTCATGCGCCGGCCCGCGCCGTGCGACGCCGAGTTGAAGGACTTCTCGTTGCCGAGGCCCTTCACGATGTACGAGCCCGTCCCCATCGACCCCGGGATGATGCCGAACTCCCCGGCGCGGGCGCTGATGGCGCCCTTGCGCGTGACGAGCAGGTCCATGCCTTCGTAGCGCTCGATGTTGACGTAGTTGTGATGGCAGCTGACCTCCGGCTCGAAGGTCGGCTTCGCCTTCCTGAACTCCTTGCGGATCACGTCCTTCAGGAGCGCCATCATCAGCGTGCGGTTGTACTTCGCGTACTCCTGCGCCCAGAACAGGTCGTTGCGGTAGGCCGCCATCTGCGGGGTGTCCGCGACGAAGACCGCCAGGTCACGGTCGACGAGGCCCTGGTTGTGCGGGAGCTTCTGGGCGACGCCGATGTGGTGCTCGGCCAGTTCCTTGCCGATGTTCCGCGAACCGGAGTGCAGCATCAGCCAGACGGAACCGGTCGTGTCCGTGCAGATCTCGACGAAATGGTTGCCCGAGCCGAGCGTCCCCATCTGCTTCGCCGCCCGCTCCTGGCGGAACTTCACGGCATCCGCGATCCCGTCGAACCGCCCCCACAGGTCGTCCCACCCCGCCGCGGCCAGTCCGTGCACGTCGCCGGGCTCGAGGGGCGCGTCATGCATCCCCCGCCCCACCGGGATCGCCTGCTCGACCTTCGACCGGAGCCGGGACAGATCCCCCGGCAGGTCGCCCGCGGTCAGCGACGTCTTGACCGCGGACATCCCGCAGCCGATGTCGACGCCCACCGCCGCCGGGCACACCGCGTCCCGCATCGCGATGACCGACCCGACCGTGGCGCCCTTCCCGAAATGCACGTCCGGCATCACGGCGAGGCCCTTGATCCACGGCAGGGTCGCCACGTTCTGCAGCTGGCGCAGCGCGACGTCCTCGACCGACGCCGGGTCGGCCCACATCCGGATGGGTACCTGCGCGCCCGGCATCTCCACGTACGACATAACATCCTCATTCCCCCGGAAAGCAACAAAAGTCATACAACGCAAAAGCGGCGCCAAGGTCTACGTAAAGGACAACGGACCGGCGTCCACGGCAGTGCGTGCGATACACATTGTCTGCAGGGGCCGCCCCCGCGCGGCAACCGAATAACCACAGGACAGCACCACAGGACCTCCCGGGCCACGGGCCCCGGGGTCCGTCGAGAGGAGCCTCACCGTGCAGCGGAAGGCGTACGTCCCCGGGACCGCCGTGCTCCTCGCGGCCCTGCTCGCCGGCTGCACCGGCGGTTCGGGAGGCGGGGACACCACGACGGACTCCAAGCCGGGTGACGTCGGCGCGACCACCCCCGCCGCCCAGCCGGGCAAGTACCGCACACTGCCGGAGGCCTGCGCCGCCGTCAGCCACGACAGCCTCGACTCGCTGCTGCCCGGCATCAAGCAGATCACCGACCAGGAGCAGCGCGACACCGCGTACGAGGGCGAGGCCACCCTCACCTACGACACCGACCGCCGCGTCGGCTGCGGCTGGAAGGTGGAGTCGACCGACGCCACCGACCATCTCCTCGTCGACTTCGAGCGCGTGGTCTCGTACGACAACGCGATCAGCGACGACGCCCGCGCCCAGGACATCTACGCGACCAAGGAGGCGGCGGCGGACCTCCCCGCGCCCGCCGGTTCGGCCACCGCGTCCGCCACCGGCAGCGCGTCCGCCACCGGCTCCGGCTCCGGCTCCGGCAGCGGGGCCCCCACCCCGTCCTCCTCCGCGTCCACTCCCGTGACCGGCGGCGGGACCCCCTCCGCCGGTACGAGCGGGACCCCGGCCGACCTCCAGCCCCGCCGGCTCGACTCCGTGGGCGACGATGCGTTCCTCGACGACAAGCTCAACTCGGCCTCCTCGACCACCCAGCAGCGCACGGTGACTGTGGTGTTCCGCACGTCCAACGTGATCGTGACGGTCGAGTACGCCGAGCAGCCGACCGCCTCCGCGGGCGCCCCGGACAGCAAGGAAATGCAGGACAAGGCACGGAATCTGGCCCAGAAGCTGGTCGACCGGTTCAACGGTTAGGGGGCCCGCGGGGGCGGCCGGGGCTCCTCCGCGAACCCCTGGAACCGGAAACACCCGGCTGCCTCACCGCGTACCGTGGCCCCTCGGACCCGACCGGCCGCACGTTCCATGTGCGGCCGCACCACGAGCGCCACGAGTGAAGGAACCATGCACCGACCAGCACAGCGAGTAGGCCGAGCCCCGCGACTCACCCGCATCCTCGTCAGCGCAGCCGCCGTCCCGGTGATGCTCGTCGCCGCCGGCTGTTCCTCGGACTCCGGCTCGGACTCGGGCTCCGGTTCCGGTTCCGGAGACGCGAAGCCGAGTACCGGCACGAGTGCGGCGGGATCACCGGACGCCACCGCGAACGCCGTCAAGGAGGCCGCGTACGCGACGCTGCCGAAACCCTGCTCGGTGCTCTCGAAGAAGACGCTGGACGAGCTCGTCCCGAAGGGGCTGAAGTCGGCCAAGGCAGGCCAGTCGAACGACGCCGCGACCCGCGGCAACTGCTCCTGGAACAGCCTCGACAACAAGGGCGTCAAGGGCTCGCAGTTCCGCTGGCTGAACGTCTCCCTGCTGCGCTTCGACTCGGACGCGGCCCGCGGCGAGGGCAATCAGCTCGCGCAGACCTACTACGAGAAGCAGGTCAAGGACGCGCAGACGGTGACCGGCGCGAAGGGCTCCGGCTCGGCGCCGGTGTCCGGGGCCGGCGACGCGTCGACGGCGGTGCACTACGACCTGAAGAAGAAGGAAGGCACCTTCAAGCAGCAGACGGTCGTGACGCGCGTCGAGAACGTCGTCATCACGCTCGACTACAACGGCGCCGGTCTGGCCGGCGACAAGGCGCCCGGCGCGGACGACCTGACGAAGGCCGCCGAGAAGGCGGCCAAGGAGGTGGTGGCCGCGGTGGCCACCGCGAACCGGGACGGCAGCAGGTCCGGCGGTGCGCCGGACCGGTCCGGCGCACCCTCGAAGTCGACGTCCCCGTCCGCTTCCGCCTCGAAGTCCGCGAAGCCGTCGAAGTCCCCGAGCCCTTCGAAGTCGGCCTCCAAGAGCGCTTCCCCTTCCAAGTCCGCGGCCGCGAAGAGCTGACATCGCGGCCGCTTCGGCGGCTCAACTCGTAGGTGTTCCAGCGCATTTGACGGAGCCCGGGTCCTGCGGGGACCGGGCTCCTTGGCTACCGCCCACCCGTACGCCGTACACATGTGCCACCCTGTTGCGCGCAACAACACGCAAGGAACAACACGCAAGGGGAGGGGAGTACGGGTGTCCGCGCCCATTCAGCTCACCCGGATGCACCGGATTCTCATCGGCCTGGTCGTCGCCGGTGCGCTCGTCATCGCGGGAATCGGCTTCGCGGGTTCGTACGCGGCCGTGCGCGAACTTGCCCTCAAGAAGGGCTTCGGGAACTTCGCGTACGTCTTCCCGATCGGCATCGACGCGGGCATCTGCGTCCTGCTGGCACTGGACCTCCTCCTCACCTGGATCAGGATCCCCTTCCCGCTGCTGCGCCAGACGGCGTGGCTGCTGACGGTCGCCACGATCGCGTTCAACGGCGCCGCGGCCTGGCCGGACCCGCTGGGCGTCGGCATGCACGCCGTGATCCCGGTCCTGTTCGTGGTCTCCGTCGAGGCGGCCCGGCACGCGATCGGCCGGATCGCCGACATCACCGCCGACAAGCACATGGAGGGCGTCCGCCTCACCCGCTGGATGCTCTCCCCGCTCCCCACCTTCCTCCTGTGGCGCCGGATGAAGCTGTGGGAACTGCGCTCCTACGAGCAGGTCATCAAGCTGGAGCAGGAGCGGCTGGTCTACCAGGCCCGGCTGCGCTCCCGCTTCGGCCGCGCCTGGCGCCGCAAGGCCCCGGTGGAGTCCCTGATGCCGCTGCGCCTCGCGCGCTACGGCGTCCCGCTCGCCGAAACCGCCCCCTCGGGCCTGGCCGCGGCCGGCATCGAGCCCGCGCTGCCCCCCGCGCCGCAGTTGGAGGTGGCGCGCGGGCCGGAACCGACGGCGTCCGCCGTACCGGGCAACGCGGCGCCTGTCCGGGAACAGCTCGCCGCCGCCGAGGCGGACGAGCCTCCCGGGCAGCCGGAGGACTACGCCGAGCCGCAGAGTCAGTGGCTTCAGGCGCGGGACCCCCAGTCCGTCGCGTATCAGGGCGGCTACGACCCGACGTACGACCCGGATGTCGCGTACCGGCAGTGGTACGAGGAGCAGCAGCAGGCCGAGCAGTTCGAGGAGCAGCAACAGTTCCGGGCCCGGCAGCAGTTCGAGGAACAGCAGCGGTTCGAGCAGCAGACGTTCCCGCAGCAGACGTTCCCGCGGCAGCGGTTCGAGGAGCAGCGGTTCGAGGAACAGCCCGCCCCGGAGCCCTCTCCGGAGGACACCGGCACCTTCCCGATCCCGTCCGGCCCGGGGCGTACCCGTGAGCTGGGTGCGGGCGGGGGTTCGGAGCCGACCGAGGAGGACTACTACCTGGTCTTCAAGAAGTCGATAGACGGCAGCTATCCGACCTCGGGCCAGTTCAGGGGCGACGTGGAGGCGACCTACGGCACCACGCTCCCGCAGCGCGAGGCCGACCGCATGGTCAACCGCTTCACCAACCGCCACACGGCGGAACTCCAGGAGGACCACATCGCGTAGGCGCGTCGGCGTGCACGAGAAGGGGGCGCCCGGTGGATCACCGGGCGCCCCCTTCCTCGTACGGCCGAGGGCCTACGCGGCGAGCAGCTTGCGGACCCGGTCCTGGCCGACCGCGAGGAGCAGCGTGGGCAGGCGCGGGCCGGTGTCGCGGCCGACGAGCAGGTGGTAGAGCAGCGCGAAGAACGTGCGCTGGGCGACCTTGATCTCCGCCGGGAGCTCCTTGGCGGTGGCGTCGGCCGGGAAGCCGGCCTGGACCTTGGGGACGCCGTAGACGAGATGGGTCAGGCCGTCCAGGGACCAGTTCTTGTCCAGGCCGTCCAGGAGCAGCCGCAGCGACTCGCGTCCCTGGTCGTCGAGGGACGCGAGCAGTTCGGCGTCGGGCTCGGCGCGCACGACGGTGCGCTCCTCCGCCGGGACCTGGGTGTTGATCCAGGTCTCGGCCTTGTCGAGCCGGGGCCGGACCTCGTCGAGCGAGCCGAGCGGGTTCTCCGGGTCGAGCTCGCTCAGGATGCGCAGGGTCTGGTCCTCGGCGCCGGCGGTGATGTCGGCGACGGAGGCGAGGGTGCGGTACGCCATCGGGCGGGGAGTCCTGGGCAGTTCACCGGCGGCCGTGCCGACGGCGCGGGCGTGGGCGGCGGCGTCGGCGGGCAGCACGGAGCCGTCGGCGACCTTGCCCGCGAGCTTGTCCCACTCGTCGTAGAGCCGCTGGATCTCCTGGTCGAAGGCGATCTTGAACGACTGGTTGGGGCGGCGGCGGGCGTACAGCCAGCGCAGCAGCTGCGGCTCCATGATCTTCAGCGCGTCGGCCGGGGTGGGGACCC
This sequence comes from Streptomyces sp. RPA4-2, assembly GCF_012273515.2. NCBI lineage: Bacteria > Bacillati > Actinomycetota > Actinomycetes > Kitasatosporales > Streptomycetaceae > Streptomyces > Streptomyces sp. RPA4-2. Next base: position 5,237,589 of record NZ_CP050975.2, on the reverse strand, counting down.
CGCCCTTGCTGCTGGACATCTTGGCCATGCCGCTGATGCCGACGAAGGCGTACATCGGTCCGATCGGCTGCTCGCCGCCGAAGATCCCGACGATCTGGCCGCCGACCTGGAAGGAGGACCCCGGGGACGAGTGGTCGACGCCGCTCGGCTCGAAGACCACACCCTCGCGGGCCCAGCGCATCGGCCAGTCGACCTTCCAGACCAGCTTGCCGCGGTTGAACTCGCTGAGCCGGACGGTCTCGGAGAAACCGCAGGCCGAGCAGGTGTACGTCAGCTCGGTCGTCTCGTCGTCGTAGGCCGTGACGGTGGTGAGGTCCTTCTCGCACCGGCCGCAGTAGGGCTTGTACGGGAAGTACCCGGAGGTGGAGCTGCCGTCGTCCTCGGCGGCGGCGCCGGAGCCCTCGGCGGCTTCGAGCTCGGCCTCGTCGACGGGCTTCTGGCCCTGCTGCTTCTTGGCCGGGGCCTTCTTGGTGCGGTACTGCTCCAGGACGGCGTCGATGTCGCCGCGGTGCCTCATCGCGAACAGGACCTGCTCGCGGTAGGCGCCCGCGGTGTACTGCTCGGTCTGGCTGATCGGGTCGTACTCGACGCCGAGCTCGGCCAGCGCGTCGGTCATCGCGGCCTTGAAGTGCTCGGCCCAGTTCGGGTGCTCCGAGCCCTCGGGAGCGGGGACGGAGGTCAGCGGCTTGCCGATGTGCTCGGCCCAGGACTCGTCGATGCCGGGGACGCCCGCCGGGACCTTGCGGTAGCGGTCGTAGTCGTCCCAGGAGATCAGGTGGCGCACGGTGAGTCCGCGGCGGCGGATCTCGTCGGCGACCAGGTGCGGGGTCATGACCTCGCGCAGGTTGCCGAGGTGGATGGGGCCGGAGGGGGAGAGTCCGGACGCGACGACGACCGGTTTGCCCGGGGCACGACGCTCCGACTCGGCGATGACCTCGTCCGCGAAACGGGAGACCCAGTCGGTGGTCTCGGTGCTCTGAGCCACGATCGGCACGTCCTTCTTTCTGATACGCCAGTACGGCTGACCGGACCATTCTCCCAGCTGGGACCGGAACCACGAAAACGGCTTTTCAGTGCCCCTCGTCACCCGGCGCCGCCGGTCCGTCGCAGCGAATTCCGCTTGCTCCCCCATGGGATACTGGCCGGGTCCATCTGAATCCCTCGAGGAGAACGGCATCCACCCCATGGCCTCGGTCACGTCCCTCACCGCTTCCGTCCACCAGCGCCTCGCGGACGCCCTCACGGCAGCCCTGCCGGAGGCCGGTTCCGCGGACCCGCTGCTGCGACGAAGCGACCGGGCCGACTTCCAGGCCAACGGGATCCTGGCGCTCGCGAAGAAGGCGAAGGCGAACCCGAGAGAGCTGGCGACGCAGGTCGTGGCGCGGGTCGAGTCGGGTGAGGTGATCAAGGACATCGAGGTCTCCGGACCCGGCTTCCTGAACATCACGATCACCGACCGGGCGATCACCGAGAACCTGGCGGCGCGGTACGCGGACGGCGAGCGCCTCGGCGTGCCGCTCGTGGAGCACCCGGGCACGACGGTGATCGACTACGCGCAGCCGAACGTGGCGAAGGAGATGCACGTAGGTCACCTCCGCTCGGCCGTGATCGGTGACGCGGTGGTCCAGATCCTGGAGTTCGTGGGCGAGTCCGTCGTACGGCGTCACCACATCGGCGACTGGGGCACCCAGTTCGGCATGCTCATCCAGTACCTGATCGAGCACCCGCACGAGCTGGACCACCAGGGCGGCGAGGTCTCCGGCGAGGAGGCCATGTCGAACCTGAACCGGCTCTACAAGGCGGCGCGGACGCTCTTCGACTCCGACGAGGAGTTCAAGACGCGGGCGCGGCGCCGGGTGGTGGACCTCCAGGCGGGCGAGCCCGAGACGCTGGCCATGTGGCAGAAGTTCGTGGACGAGTCGAAGATCTACTTCTACTCGGTCTTCGAGAAGCTGGACATGGAGATCCGCGACCCGGACGTGGTCGGCGAGTCCGGTTACAACGACATGCTGGACGAGACCTGCCGTCTCCTGGAGGAGTCCGGCGTCGCGGTCCGCTCGGAGGGCGCCCTGTGCGTCTTCTTCGACGACATCAAGGGCCCCGAGGGCAACCCGGTGCCGCTGATCGTGCGGAAGTCGGACGGCGGCTACGGCTACGCGGCGACCGACCTGTCCGCGATCCGCGACCGTGTCTTCCGGCTCAAGGCGTCGACGCTCCTGTACGTCGTGGACGCCCGCCAGTCCCTGCACTTCAAGATGGTCTTCGAGACCGCGCGCAGGGCGGGCTGGCTGAACGACGACGTGAAGGCGCACCAGCTCGCCTTCGGCACGGTGCTGGGCAAGGACGGCAAGCCGTTCAAGACCCGTGAGGGCGAGACGATCCGGCTGGTGGACCTGCTGGACGAGGCGATCGAGCGGGCGACGACCGTGGTCCGCGAGAAGGCCGAGAAGGTGGGCCTGAGCGAGCAGGAGATCGTGGAGAACGGCCGGTACGTCGGTATCGGCGCCGTGAAGTACGCGGACCTCTCCACCTCCGCCGTCCGGGACTACAAGTTCGACCTGGACCAGATGGTCTCGCTGAACGGCGACACGTCGGTGTACCTCCAGTACGCGTACGCCCGTATCCGGTCGATCTTCGGCAAGGCCGGTGACCGTACGGCGCTGGCGCACCCGGAGCTCGAACTGGCCCCGGCGGAGCGGGAACTGGGCCTGCACCTGGACCGGTTCGCGGAGACGCTGGAGGAGGTCGCCGCGGAGTACGCGCCGCACAAGCTGGCGGCGTACCTGTACCAGCTGGCGTCGCTCTACACGACGTTCTACGACCAGTGCCCGGTGATCAAGCCGGCGCCGGCCCAGGAGGTGGCGGAGAACCGGCTGTTCCTCTGCGACCTGACGGCCCGGACCCTCCACCAGGGCATGGCCCTGCTGGGCATCCGGACGCCCGAGCGGCTCTGACGGCCGGGCGGGACGCGCGGACCTCGCGGCCCCGGTGCGACGGTGACATCACCGTCCCACCGGGGCCGTCGTCGCGGCATCAACTTCTTTCGGCCGCACCGTCGTTGAGGCTGTCGCGAGGCAGGAACGGGGGGCTCGCCTCGCGTTGTCAGTGGCGGCCCCTACAGTCACCGGCATGGCGACACTTCCTAACCCGCTGCCGAAGCTGGCGGCCGACCCGAGCGGCCACACGCTCGGGCTTGAACTCCCGGCCGGGAGACTGATCGACGCTGGGGGTACCTCCCACGCCCTTGAGGCAGTGGGGGAGAACGACGGCCCGTCGCGCGAGCCGCTGCTGTGGCACGCCGGCGGACCGGCGGCCCCCGGCGGCTGGGCGGCGCTGGAGCCCGCGCGGCGGACGTCCGGGCTGCTCCCCCTCGTCATCGACGTGGGTGGTGCTCAGGGCGCCCCGGAGGACTGGGAGTTGATGCCGGGCGAGGTGTCGTACCCCGGGGACCACGACGCCGAGGACGTACTCGCGGAGTTCTGGGACGAGTACGCGGCGGAGGAACTCGGCGCGGACGAGGACTACCCCGGCAGGCAGGCCGTCGTCGAGGTCTTCGGCGAGCGGCCGACGTACGACGAGAAGGTCGCGCCGTTCGGCCCCGCCTGGCCCGGTCTCGCGCCCGCCACGGAACAGGAGACCGACCCCGACACCCGTGCCGCCGAGATCGCCGACTCCCTCACGGACAGCGGCTCGTGGCTCAAGGAGCCGCGCCTCGCGCTGGTCCCGGCCCGCCGCAGCGCGGACGTCCCGGCGGCGATCGGCTGGTCCGGCCCGCTGAACCACGAGGGTGACGTGGCCCGCCTGTGCGCGGTGCTGCGCTCCTGGGAGGACCGCTTCGGCATACGGGTCGTGGCCCTCACCTTCGACCGGCTGGTGCTGTCGGTGGCGGCGCCGCCCCGGACCCGGGACGAGGCCGAGGCGGTGGCGGCCGAGCACTTCGCGTTCTGCCCGGACAACATCACCCAGGGCCACCACGAGACGCTGCGCGCGTACGCGGAGCACGAGGTGCTCGGCCGGCGGGTGTGGTCCTTCTGGTGGGACTGAGCCCCCTCGGGCGGCGGGGGCGGCGGTGCGGGAGACCCGGCCCGCCGCCCCCGCCGGGCGTTCAGCGCTTGACGGCGGTCGCCCCGTAGACGTTGATGTCGGCGTCCGTGACGTCGTTGATGTCGCGGTAGCGGACCTTCTCGATGTCGTCGAGGCTCGCGAGGTACCCCGGATCGGCCACCTCGGGAGCGGGCGCCGCCCCGTCGGGCCGCCAGTGGTGCACGGGGACGACACCCGGCTCGTCCGGTTCGAGCCCGTTCTCCGTGAAGAACCGCTCGACCTCGGCCTTGGACCGCAGCACGAACGTGAACCCGCGCTCGGTGTACGTCCGCTGCACCGCCCGGACGTTCTCGGCGTTCAGGTCCTCGGTGAGATGGCTGAGCACCACCCGGCTCCCGGACGGCAGCGCCTTCACCAGATCACGGACGATCGGATAGGCCTCGTCGTCCTCGATGAAGTGCAGGATCGCCACCAGCACGAGCGCGACCGGCTGGTCGAGGTCGAGGGTCTTGGCGGCCTCCTGGAGAATCTGCGCGGGCTGCTTGAGGTCCGCGTCGACGTAGTCGGTCACCCCCTCCGGCCCACTGGTGAGCAGCGCCCGCGCGTGGGCGAGGACCACCGGGTCGTTGTCGACGTACACGACCCGGGACGTGGGCTCGATCCGCTGGGCGATCTGGTGCACGTTCTCCTGCGTCGGCAGTCCCGTACCTATGTCCAGGTACTGGCGGATGCCGTCCTCCCGGGTCAGCGTGGTCACCGCGCGCCGCAGGAAGTCCCGGTTGTGCCGGACGTCGAGGTATCCGCGCGGGTTGGCCGCGAGCGCCGCGGCGGCAGCGTTCCGGTCGACCGGGTAGTTGTCCTTGCCCCCGAGGAAGACGTCGTAGACGCGAGCCGGGTGCGCCTTGGTGGTGTCGATCCTCCTTCTCAGCTCGGCGGGGTCCTGGCTGAGAGCATCACCGGGCATAAAGCCTCTCCCTGGAGAGTCGCGTTATCAAACGAGCAACAACCTAACTCCTGGGGCGACTTGATCGTGCCCGGGTCGGCGACACCAGAGCCCTACCCGGCGGGAGCCGCCGTCTGCCACTCGCTTCCGCCCAGCGGATAGTCGTACGCGGGACGTCCGAGGCTCCCGCTCGTCCGGAACGGCTTCCCGTGGTCGTCGACCCGCACCGTGCCGCTCTTCGACCCGCTGGACCAGTCCAGCTCCAGGTACCAGCTCACGTCGTGCGCCTGGGCGTCCGCGAAGACGTAGAACACCTCGGGGTCGGACTCACTGACCTTGTAGGGGAAGTCCCGCTGTCCGGCCTTGGGCGCGGTCACGGGCCGCCCCGCGTCGAGGTCCACGGCGAACGACTTGGTCTCCACACCGCCACCGCAGCCGACGCCCATCGCGTAGTCGTTCCAGGCGAGCGGCGCGTTCTTCTCCAGCACCCGCACATGCAGACCCCGCAGGACGACGGTGGCCCTCCCGGTGCCCTGCACGGTCAGCGCGAGCATCTGCTGCCCGCCGGCGACCCCGCCGAGCGCGCCGACCCACCCCCGCGCGTCCGCCTCGTTGGGCGGCGGCGGCACCTGCTCGGCCTTCCGGTTCACCAGATAGTGCTGACTGCACGGGCCGTCCCACTTGTACGGGTCGGCGACGACGGTCGGCGCGGTGGCGCCGTCCTCGCCGGCGCCCTTCCCGGTTGAGGCGTCCTGGTCCACCGGGTCCACCGCCCCGCCGATCGACGAGGAGGACGCCGTGGGTCCGCCGTCGCGCGAGGCGGACGGCGACGCCGACCCCTGACGCGCGCCGGTCGGGGTGCTGTCGGCACGCAGGCGCGCGCCGGGCGGTATGCCGAGGGCCACGGCATGCCCCTTGGTGTCGTCGTCGCTCGTGCCGGACCCGAGGCGCACGACGAGCGCGGTGGAGGCGACGGCGGCCAGCACGACGGCACCGGCGGCGGCGAGCGCCACGGCCCGTCGACTCCGCCGCACCGGCGCCTGAGCGACGGCCTCCTGGCCCGCCTCCGGACCAGCCTCCAGCCCGGCCTCCTGGCCCGCCTCCGGACCAGCCTCCTGACCGGTCTCCGGCACGAAACCCGGCCCGGCACCCGCGACGACGTCCGGCAGGGCCCCCGCGACCGCGCCCTTCTGCCCCCGCAGCGCGTCCGCGAGAACCCACCGCCGGTGCAGATCCACCAGCTCCTCCGGCGTCGCCCGGCACGCCCGCGCGAGCCGCTCCACCGGCGCGTAGTCCGTCGGTACGGCGTCCCCGTTCACGTACCGGTGCAGCGTGGACGTACTCACGTGCAGCCGCTTCGCGAGCGCCCCGTAACTGAGCCCGGACCGCTCCTTCAACTCCCGAAGCAATCCCGCGAACTCGTCCCCGGCCACCGTTCCCCCATCCCCCGCGTCCCGGGCCGCATTCCAGGGGGATGACATTCCCCCAGGTCAGACCCCTTACGAACGTTCCGGCGTCCCGTATCTCCCGGCAACCGTGGCGGCTGGGAGGGATCACCCCACAAGCTGTGGCCATCCAAGCACGCCGCTCGCCCCGACCGTTCGAGCGGCCGACCCGGTCCGACATCCACAGGGGGATCACCCATGTCCGCACGCACCGTCCGTACCCGTCTGCTCGCCGCCTCGACGGTCGCGCTCGCCGCGCTCGCCCTCACGGCGTGCGACAACGGAAAGGGCGTACGGGACGAGGGCCCGTCCGCCGCGTCACAGTCCTCGGCTCAGCCGGGCGGTTCGACGACGGCGAAGCCGGCGGCCGACAGCGGCGCCTCGACGGGAGGCTCGGCCGCCACCCCGACGAAGGGCTCCACGAAGGGCTCCGCGAACGGTTCCTCCGGCAAGACGGGCGGCGGCAAGGCCACGGGAGGCGGCACCGGCACGGGCGGCACGGGCGGCACCCGGAACGCCGCCTGCAACGGCGCCAACACCCGGACCACCGCGACCGAGGTGTCCCGCCCCCTCAACCACCTGCTCCTCACCGTCACCAACACCGGCTCGAAGAACTGCGACCTGACCGGCTACCCGATCGCCCGCTTCGGCGAGGCCCAGTCGGTCCCCCCGGTCGCCGAGCAGACCCACCCGCAGGCGGTCGTCACCCTCGCCCCGGGCGAGTCCGGCTACGCGGGCGTCCTCCTGTCGGCCGGCGACGGCAGCGGCGGCAACGGCTACACGGCGAAGACCCTGGTGGTCGGCTTCGCGAAGGGCGCCACCTCGACCCCGGCCCTCCCCGCGAAGGGCGTGTACGTCGACGACAAGCTCACGGTGACGTACTGGCAGCAGAGCCTGGACGACGCGCTGTCCTACTGAGCCTTCCCGGGGCCACCGGCCGAAGGCGGCCTAGCGCAGCGTCCGGGCGACCTCGGTCGCCCAGTAGGTGAGGATGTTCCGCGCCCCGGCCCGCTTGATGCCGGTCAGCGTCTCCAGGATCGCCTTGTCCCGGTCGATCCAGCCCTTCTCCGCCGCCGCCTCGATCATCGAGTACTCGCCGGAGATCTGGTACGCGGCCACGGGCACGTCCACCGCGTCGGCGACCCGCGCGAGAACGTCCAGGTAGGGTCCGGCCGGCTTCACCATCACCATGTCGGCGCCCTCCTCCAGGTCGAGGGCGAGCTCCCGCATGGACTCCCGGAGGTTCGCGGGATCCTGCTGGTACGTCTTGCGGTCGCCCTTGAGCGAGGAGCCGACGGCCTCCCGGAAGGGCCCGTAGAAGGCCGAGGAGTACTTGGCGGTGTAGGCGAGGATGGCGACGTCCTCGCGGCCGATCTGGTCCAGGGCGTCCCGGATGACGCCGATCTGCCCGTCCATCATCCCGCTGGGGCCCACCACATGGGCCCCGGCGTCGGCCTGGACCTGGGCCATCTCGGCGTAGCGCTCCAGGGTCGCGTCGTTGTCCACGCGCCCTTCCGCGTCGAGGACTCCGCAGTGCCCGTGGTCGATGGTCTCGTCCAGACACAGGTCGGACATGACGAGGAGTTCGTCCCCGACCTCGGCGCGCACATCACGGAGGGCGAGCTGCAGGATCCCGTCCGGATCGGTGCCGGGCGTCCCCACGGCGTCCTTCTTCGAGTCCTCCGGCACCCCGAAGAGCATGATCCCCGAGATTCCGGCCTCCACCGCCTCCAGGGCCGCCTTCTTCAGGCTGTCCCGGGTGTGCTGCACGACACCGGGCATCGCCCCGATCGGCACCGGCTCGCTCACGCCCTCCCGCACGAACGCGGGGAGGATGAAGTCGGCGGGGTGCAGCCGGGTCTCGGCGACCATGCGCCGCATCACCGGCGTCGTACGCAGCCGCCGCGGCCGCGTACCGGGGAAGGATCCGTACTTCGTCATCCCCCCACGCTACGCCCGCCGCCCCACCCCTTTTGCCGACATCGTGCCGGTACGGATACGGGTACGAAGGGTGCGGCTTGGTGCGGGTGGTTCTTCGGACGCGGGTGGGTGGGGGCTGGTCGCGCAGTTCCCCGCGCCCCTGTTCAGCCCGTCCGGCGATTGAGGACGAGCACTTCGGGCGAGCGCGGGTCCAGGGGGCACAGCGCCCCTGGCGAGGGTCTGGGGGCGGAGCCCCCAGGCAGGCGATGGGACGGGTAGGGGCGGCGGGGGCGAAAGAAAATCCACCCCGACCGCCCCGCACTCCCACCTCACACCTACGTGGCCCGCCGCCTCCGCGCCCCCGGCCGCCGCTCACTGGGCCGCGTCACCGGATCCCCGGCCTCCGCGGCGGCAGCCCGCCGCCGCAACCCGAAGTCCGCCAACGCCTCCGCCAGCTTGTGCACCGACGGCTCCGGAGCCATGACATCGACCCGCAGCCCGTGCTCCTCCGCCGTCTTGGCGGTGGCGGGACCGATACACGCGATCACCGTCACGTTGTGCGGCTTGCCCGCGATCCCGACCAGGTTCCGCACCGTGGACGAGGACGTGAACAGAACGGCGTCGAAGCCACCGCCCTTGATCGCCTCACGGGTCTCCGCCGGCGGCGGCGACGCCCGCACGGTCCGGTAGGCCGTGACGTCGTCGACCTCCCAGCCCAGCTCGATGAGCCCCGCGACCAGCGTCTCGGTGGCGATGTCCGCCCGCGGCAGGAACACCCGGTCGATCGGGTCGAACACCGGGTCGTACGGCGGCCAGTCGTCCAGCAGCCCGGCGGCGGACTGCTCCCCGCTCGGCACCAGGTCCGGCTTCACGCCGAAGGCGACCAGCGCCTTCGCCGTCTGCTCGCCCACCGCCGCGACCTTGATCCCGGCGAAGGCCCGCGCGTCGAGCCCGTACTCCTCGAACTTCTCCCGCACCGCCTTCACCGCGTTGACCGACGTGAAGGCGATCCACTCGTAGCGCCCGGTGACGAGCCCCTTGACCGCACGCTCCATCTGCTGCGGCGTACGCGGCGGCTCGACGGCGATCGTGGGCACCTCGTGCGGCACGGCGCCGTACGAACGCAGCTGGTCGGAGAGCGAGGCCGCCTGCTCCTTCGTGCGCGGCACGAGCACCTTCCAGCCGAACAGCGGCTTGGACTCGAACCACGACAACTGGTCGCGCTGGGCGGCGGCGGAACGCTCACCGACCACGGCTATCACCGGCCGGCCGCCGTCCGGGGACGGCAGCACCTTGGCCTGCTTGAGGGTCTGCGCGATGGTCCCGAGCGTGGCAGACCAGGTCCGCTGCCGCGTGGTCGTACCCGCGACCGTCACCGACATCGGTGTATCGGGCTTGCGGCCCGAGGCGACGAGCTCTCCCGCGGCCGCGGCCACGGAGTCGAGCGTCGCCGACACGACGACCGTGCCGTCCGACGCCCCGACCTCGGTCCAGCACCGGTCGGAGGCCGTCCGCGCGTCGACGAACCGCACGTCCGCGCCCTGCGCGTCCCGCAGCGGCACACCGGCGTACGCGGGCACGCCCACGGCCGCCGCGACGCCGGGCACGACCTCGAACGGCACACCTGCGGCGGCGCAGGCCAGCATCTCCTCGGCGGCGTACGTGTCGAGCCCGGGGTCACCGGACACCGCACGCACGACCCGCTTGCCGCCCCGCGCGGCCTCCATGACAAGATTGGCGGCGTCCCTCGACGCGGGGTCACCAACGGCTGCTGACAAGGCGTCAACAACCGCTGACTGGGACGCGCCTGTGCCCGAGTACGGACCGGCGGACGTGCTGAAAGCCGTCTCCGTATCCGTGTTCAGCACGGCGACGTTCTGCCTGGCGTGCGCACGCACGACGTCGAGCACCTCGTGCCCGGCGACGAGGACGTCCGCGTTCGCCAGCGCCTCCACGGCGCGCAGTGTCAGTAGTCCCGGATCTCCGGGTCCGGCACCGAGGAAGGTGACGTGCCCGTGTTCGGGACCGGCGGGAAGGTTGGTGGGGCTCAATGTGCTCGCTCCCCCATCAGACCGGCCGCGCCCTTCGCAAGCATCTCGGCGGCGAGTTCACGGCCGAGCGCCCTTGCTTGGTCGTGCGTCTCGGGCACGGGACCGGTGGTGGACAACTGCACCAGCGTCGAGCCGTCGGTCGTGCCGACGACGCCGCGCAGGCGCATTTCCTTGACAATCTGCCCGTCCGCGAGGAGGTCGGCGAACGCACCCACGGGTGCGCTGCAGCCTGCCTCCAGGGCGGCGAGCAGGGACCGCTCGGCGGTCACGGCGACCCGGGTGAACGGGTCGTCGAGCTCTCCGAGCGCGGCGACGAGATCCGCGTTGTCCGCGGTGCACTCGATCGCCAGGGCCCCCTGGCCGGGGGCGGGCAAAACCGTGTCGACGGACAGGAAGTCCGTCACCTCGTCCAGCCGCCCCAGGCGGCTGAGGCCGGCGGCGGCGAGCACGACGGCGTCGAGCTCCCCACCGTGCACGTATCCGATCCGCGTGTCGACGTTCCCGCGGATCGCGACCGTCTCGATCGTCGTCCCGTGGTTGCGCGCGTACGCGTTCAGCTGGGCCATCCGGCGCGGCGAACCGGTACCGACCCGCGCGCCCCGGGGGAGCTGCGCGAAGGTGAGGCCGTCACGGGCGACGAGTACGTCGCGCGCGTCCTCGCGCACCGGCACGGCGGCCAGCACCAGCCCGTCGGGCTGCTCGGTCGGCAGGTCCTTGAGCGAGTGCACGGCGAAGTCGACCTCGCCGCGCAGCAGCGCCTCACGCAGCGCGACGACGAACACACCGGTGCCGCCGATCTGCGCGAGGTCCTCACGGGAGACGTCGCCGTACGTCGTGATCTCCACGAGCTCGACGGGCCGTCCGGTCACCTTGCCCACTGCGTCCGCCACCAGTGCGGACTGGGCCATGGCGAGTTTGCTGCGCCTGGTCCCCAGCCTCAGTGCCCCTTGTTCCGGCTCAGCCCCTCGGGGCGGTGCGTCCGGCGCCGGAAGTCCTTCGGTGCCCAGCCCATCGGGGCTGTGCGCGCTCGTACTCCCGCCGCCGGTGCGCCCCTGTGGCTCACGCGGCTCACTCATGCTCGCCCTCGGTTCTTGGCGTTCTCGGTGTTGTTCTCGGCCCGCGAGACGGAGGCGACCGTCTCCGGGTCCAGGTCGAACAGGGTTCGCAGCGCGTCCGCGTACCCGGCGCCACCGGGTTCGGCGGCGAGTTGCTTGACCCGTACGGTCGGCGCGTGCAACAGCTTGTCGACGACACGCCGTACGGTCTGTGTGATCTCGCCCCGCTGCTTGTCGTCGAGGTCCGGCAGCCGTCCGTCGAGCCGCGCGATCTCACTCGCGACGAGGTCGGCGGCCATGGTCCGCAGCGCCACGACGGTGGGCGTGATGTGGGCGGCCCGCTGGGCGGCGCTGAACGCGGCCACCTCGTCGGCGACGATCCGCCGCACCTGGTCCACGTCGGCGGCCATCGGCGCGTCCGCGGAGGCTTCGGCCAGCGACTCGATGTCGACCAGGCGCACGCCGAGCAGGCGGTGCACGGCCGCGTCGATGTCACGGGGCATGGCGAGGTCGAGCAGTGCCAGCGCGGGCGCGGGCCGGGGCGCCTCGGCGACCGGTTCGGGCCTGCGGCGCTCGGGAACCCGGCCGACGACGGCGACGGCCGCGGCGAGCGCCGCGATGGCCTCCGTGTCGGCCTCCGGGTCGAGGAGGCCCGCCGCGCGCGGGGCGCGGGCCGCCGCGTCGCCCTTGTCCACCCAGGCCGCGTGCTGCTCCAGCTCGGCGGCGCCCAGGCCGGCCACGGCGGCCTCGCCGAGCACGGAGAACCCGGCCGTGACCTGCACGGTGGACACCTCGAGCGGGCAGTTGTCCTCGGTGCCGAGGCTCGTGGGCGGGAGCGGCGCGTGGTCGTCCACGGCCGTGCCCGACGCCGTACGGGCAAACCGCGCGTCCGGTGCCGTACGAGCGGAGCCGACGCCCTGAACGACGCCCTGCCCCGTGCGTCCCGCCACGGCCGCCACGACCGACTCGGCCGTCAGGACGAGTCCCGTCGCGCCGGTGCAGGAGACGGCGACATCGGCACGTGTCAGCTCGACCGGCACCGCGTCCATCGGTACCGCGCGGGCCGTCACGTCCGAGGCGCCGCCCTCGTTCTCGTTGAGGATCTGCGCGAGCCGCTGCGCGCGGTCCGGCGTGCGGTTGGCGATGACGATCTCGGAGACCCCGGCGCGCGCGAGCGTCGCCGCGGCCAGCGAGGACATGGAGCCGGCCCCTATGACGAGGGCCCGCTTGCCCTTGGCCCAGACGTCGACGGGCGCGCCCGAGGACAGCTGTTCCAGGCCGAAGGTGACCAGGGACTGTCCGGCCCGGTCGATGCCGGTCTCGGAGTGCGCCCGCTTGCCGACCCGCAGCGCCTGCTGGAACAGGTCGTTCAGCAGACGGCCCGCGGTGTGCAGCTCCTGCGAGGCCGCCAGGGCGTCCTTGATCTGGCCGAGGATCTGGCCCTCGCCCACGACCATCGAGTCCAGCCCGCACGCCACCGAGAAGAGGTGGTGGACGGCCCGGTCCTCGTAGTGCACGTAGAGGTGGGGGGTGAGCTCCTCGAGCCCGACCCCGCTGTGCTGGGCGAGCAGCGTGGACAGCTCGGCGACGCCCGCGTGGAACTTGTCCACGTCGGCGTACAGCTCGATGCGGTTGCAGGTCGCGAGCACCGCGGCCTCGGCGGCCGGCTCGGCGGCGACGGTGTCCTGGACCAGCTTGACCTGCGTGTCCGCGGTCAGCGTGGCCCGCTCGAGGACGCTGACCGGGGCGCTGCGGTGGCTCAGCCCGACGACGAGGAGACTCATGCCGGCATCACGGCGGGAACGTCCCCGTCGGGTCCTTTGCCGTTGTTCTCCTGCGCGGCGGCCTGGGCGGCGGCACCGGCCTGGGCCTCGGCCTCCTCGCCGGCCTTGCGCTGCTCGTGGAAGGCGAGGATCTGGAGTTCGATCGAGAGGTCGACCTTGCGCACGTCGACGCCGTCCGGGACGGACAGGACGGTCGGCGCGAAGTTCAGGATGGAGGTGACCCCGGCGGCGACCAGCCGGTCGCAGACCTGCTGGGCCACGCCCGGCGGGGTGGTGATGACGCCGATGGAGACGCCGTTCTCGTCGATGATCTTCTCCAGGCCGTCGCTGTGCTGCACGGCGATGCCCGCGACCTGCTTTCCGGCCATCTCCGGATCGGCGTCGATCAGCGCGGCGACCCGGAAGCCGCGGGACGCGAACCCGCCGTAGTTGGCCAGCGCGGCGCCGAGATTACCGATGCCGACGATCACTACCGGCCAGTCCTGGGTCAGGCCCAGCTCGCGGGAGATCTGGTACACGAGATACTCGACGTCGTACCCCACACCGCGCGTCCCGTAGGAGCCCAGGTAGGAGAAGTCCTTGCGCAGCTTCGCGGAGTTGACCCCCGCCGCGGCCGCGAGCTCCTCGGAGGAGACCGTGGGGACCGAGCGTTCCGACAGTGCGGTGAGGGCTCGGAGGTACAGCGGAAGACGGGCGACGGTGGCCTCGGGAATTCCTCGGCTGCGGGTCGCCGGTCGGTGAGTTCGGCCAGTTGCCACGGTGCTCCTGCGGGTAGAGCGGGGCTGCAGGCGGTCACACGTACCTAGACCGCCCCGTCGAATGCAGGCTATGTCTTTGTGAACGCGTGCACAAAGATGGTGTCCGATTTGCCCGGGCAACGTGACGGGGGTCACGCATGCCCGGCGCGCGGGTATGGAACCAGCGCGCGGACCGCTTCGTTCCGCACCTGAAGGGGGCAAAACCGCACACACTCCTCAACGAATCCCGCCCCCGAGACCAATCGCCGTCGATCCTAGGCGACTTTCCGGACCACCTGGACTGCTCGGTCAGGACGGACTCGGGCCGGATCCCGCGCCGCTACGCGGCCAGGGCCTTGCGCAGGCGCCCCTCGTCCACGCGCCAGAACGTGTGCTGGGCGCCGTCCACCAGCACAACGGGGATCTGCTCCCAGTACGCGCGGTGCAGTTCCTCGTCCTGCGTGATGTCCTTCCCCTCCCACGGCACGCCGAGGTCTCCACACACCTTCTCCACCACTTGCTGTGCGTCATCACACAGGTGACAGCCGGGCTTCCTGATCAGCGTGACCAGCCGCTCACCCGGCGCCCTCGCCCCGGCCCTCCCGGACTTCTCCACGCGCTCCGCCTTCTCCGTCTTCTCCGTACGGCGCTCACCGCGCCCGAACATGGGACTCATACCGGCCATTCTCCCGCCGCGGGCGCACCAGGGACCCCTCTTCGGCGCGCGAGGCGACAACCGGCCCCGGAGACGGGCTCCGACGCGCCGATCGGAAACGCCGCGGACCGCTTCTTTAACGGCTCGGTCGCGGAGAGTTCACAGCTTCGAACCCTCGCGACTCCGGTACCACCGAACAAACTGGCTATGCTCACGCCATGGCCGCTCTCGGATGGCTCACTCCCCGTAGGCGCTCCGCCACCGCGCGGAGCGTGTTGGCAGGCGAGGCCTCGGCGGAGGCAGCGCGCAAGTCCTCGCAGGAACTGGAGGAACTCGCCCACGACGCCGAGCCGGACGTCCCCGACCGCGAACCGGAGTTCCCGGTGCTCGGTGACGACAAGGCCGCCGCCTTCTTCGACCTGGACAACACCGTCATGCAGGGCGCCGCGCTCTTCCACTTCGGGCGGGGCCTGTACAAGCGGAAGTTCTTCGAGACCCGCGATCTCGCCCGATTCGCCTGGCAGCAGGCATGGTTCAGGCTGGCCGGGGTCGAGGACCCCGAGCACATGCAGGACGCCCGCGACTCGGCGCTGTCGATCGTCAAGGGCCACCGGGTCGCCGAGCTGATGTCCATCGGCGAGGAGATCTACGACGAGTACATGGCCGAGCGCATCTGGCCCGGCACGCGTGCGCTCGCCCAGGCGCACCTGGACGCGGGCCAGAAGGTGTGGCTGGTGACGGCCGCCCCGGTCGAGATCGCGACGGTGATCGCCCGCCGCCTGGGCCTGACCGGCGCGCTGGGCACGGTCGCGGAGTCGGTGGACGGCGTCTACACCGGCAAGCTGGTCGGCGAGCCCCTGCACGGCCCGGCGAAGGCGGAGGCCGTCCGCGCGCTGGCCACGGCGGAGGGCCTGGACCTCACCCGGTGCGCGGCCTACAGCGACTCGCACAACGACATCCCCATGCTGTCCCTGGTCGGCCACCCCTACGCGATCAACCCGGACGCCAAGCTGCGCAAGCACGCGCGCGCCTTCGAGTGGCGGCTGCGGGACTACCGCACGGCGCGCAAGGCCGCGAAGGTCGGTATCCCGGCCGCGGCGGGCGTCGGCGCGGTGGCAGGCGGCACGGCCGCGGCCATCGCCCTCCACCGCCGTCGCCGCTGACCCCCGCCCACCCCTGGGGTCTCCGCCCCCAGCCCCCGGCCAGGGGCGCTGCGCCCCTGGGACCCCCGCTCGCCCGAAGGGCTCGTCCTCGAACGCCGGACGGGCTGAAGGTGCGGGCCCGAGCCGGATCGTTCCGGACGACCTGAAGATGCGCGCCCCGCGCCGGGTGGTTCCGCGCGGGCCGAAGACGCGGGCCCAGGCCGAGAACGCCGGGCGCGGGCCATGCCTTCAGGGGCGTGGGGAACTGCGCGACCAGCCCCCGCGCACCCGCACCCGAAGAACCCACCCCTCAGGGGGCCGGGGCGCAGCCCTGCCTCCCCACGGGCGCGGGGAAACGCCCGTCGGAAGGCACACCGCCCAGCCCATTCCGCCGGTCATACCCCCACAACGCCCCGGCCAGTCCCCCCGCTCCCACCCGGCCACAACACGCCCCGCACCCAGCCGGAACACGAACCGAACCGATCAACAATCGGTCACCGAACAACACTTGATCAGGCGTCAATCAGTTACAGAAGCGACGTAATCGATGATTTGAGCAACTGGGTGTAGCACTGCCTGTACGAAGCGTTATTCTCCTCAGACGCAAACCGGTACCCCTCCGTCGCTACGACGGGTGAATGGTCCCGCACTGAACGTGATGGAAGCTCTGCCTCTGGGAGTCCCGTGTACTCACACGTCGGGGTTGACGCCTCGGGCCTGGCTACGCTGCGCGCAACGGTCCTCGACCGCTTGCGCGGCTTCGTCCCCACCGCGTACGCCGTCCCCGCCTTCGCCTTCCCCGCGCCCGTCGGCCCGTGCTACGCACTGGCCGACGGCAGCGCGGCGGTAGGCAGGCGGGGCCGCTCCGGCTCGGCCGCCACGCCCACCGCACGCCGCCCGGCCGCAGACAGCGACAGCGCCCGGATGATGGACCTCGTCGAGCGCGCCCAGGCCGGCGAGGCCGACGCCTTCGGGCGGCTCTACGACCAGTACAGCGACACCGTGTACCGCTACATCTACTACCGCGTCGGCGGAAAGGCGACCGCGGAAGACCTCACCAGCGAGACGTTCCTGCGCGCCCTGCGCCGGATCGGCACCTTCACCTGGCAGGGCCGTGACTTCGGCGCCTGGCTGGTGACCATCGCCCGCAACCTGGTCGCCGACCACTTCAAGTCGAGCCGCTTCCGCCTGGAAGTGACCACCGGCGAGATGCTCGACGCGAACGAGGTCGAGCGCAGCCCCGAGGACTCCGTCCTGGAGTCACTGTCGAACGCGGCACTGCTCGACGCCGTACGACGCCTCAATCCCCAGCAGCAGGAGTGCGTCACCCTGCGCTTTCTGCAGGGGCTCTCCGTCGCCGAGACCGCCCGGGTGATGGGCAAGAACGAGGGCGCCATCAAGACGCTCCAGTACCGAGCTGTCCGCACCCTCGCCCGGCTCCTCCCGGACGACGCCCGCTGAAGCCCGTACCACGCCCCCTCCCGCACGACCCCCTACGCTCGGCGACACTCAACTCACCTTCTGTAAAAGTCTGTTGACTTCGTGGTCCGATCATCCGTCGTCCGTAACCCAAGTGCCGCGACGCTCGTTGTGCGGGATACAGGCTCCCTGTGGTCACTTCCCGGTCCCCACCGATCACCCGATCGTGTGGACACGCCCGGGGCGTGCAACCCTCAGGACCCCCTGGGGAGTCGACCGTCATGACGAGAGGAGGTGCCGCCAGTGATCGCGAACGTATCGGCACACCGGCGGGCGAACGCCTTCGCCCAGGCCCTGGACGAGCAGTCCGACCAGGGCACGGCGGCCGAGCAGCCCGATGGATCGGCACCGTCCCCGGCTGCTGCGGAACAGACCGAGCAGGGCCTGCTGTTGGCCCTCGCCACCGGTCTCGGCGAGCTGCCCAAACCGGAGCTGGACCCCGAGGTCAAAGTCGTGCAGCGAGCCCAGCTCGTCGCGGCGATGGAGGCCATGCTGCTGGAAGGCACCGCCGCGGGGGGCGAAGGCCCGGACCGTTCCGTGCCCGAGCAGCGCTCGCACCGGGCACGAGGCGCGCACCGGGCGAGCGGGCTGGGCAAGCTACGACCGCGTTCGCGCCTGTCCAAGAGCCTCGCCGCGGGCGGGCTCACCGTCGGCGTGGCCGCCGGAGCGTTCGGCGGTGTGGCCGCCGCCAGCTCCGACGCACTGCCCGGAGACTCGCTCTACGGGCTCAAACGAGGCATGGAGGACATCAAGCTGGGCCTGGCCCACGGCGACAGCGACCGAGGCGAGCTCTACCTCGACCAGGCCTCGACCCGGCTGAGCGAGGCACGCCGCCTGATGGAGCGCGACCGCTCGGGCAGCCTCGACCACGAATCCCTGGGCGAGGTCAGGCGCGCCCTGTCCGGCATGCAGCACGACGCTACAGAAGGCCACCGCCTCCTCCACGAGGCATACGAACGGGACGGCTCGCTCGGCCCGATCCAGGCCCTCTCCGCCTTCGCCCAGTCGCACCGCCAGGCCTGGGGCGCGCTGCGCGACCGACTGCCCGTCCAGCTCGGCGACGTCAGCCAACAGGTCTCGTCGGTGTTCGCCGCCATAGACCAAGAGGTCGACCCGCTGCGCTCGCTGCTCCCGAAACCCCCCGTGCAGGAAGGCACGGGCCGACACCGCGGCGCCAGTTCGGACGCCCCCGGCTCGTCCGGCACGGACCGTCCCGCACCCAGCGCCAGCAGCGGCTCCACCACCGGCAGCCACCCCAGCAGCAGCAAGCCGAAGCCGTCCGCCTCGGGCAGCACCGGCGAAGGCCTGCTCGGCGGCAGCACGGGCGGCCTGCTGGACCCGCCCAAGGACACCACCAGCTCGTCCCCGTCGGCAGGC
Source organism: Streptomyces sp. RPA4-2 (assembly GCF_012273515.2). Classification (NCBI taxonomy): domain Bacteria; kingdom Bacillati; phylum Actinomycetota; class Actinomycetes; order Kitasatosporales; family Streptomycetaceae; genus Streptomyces; species Streptomyces sp. RPA4-2. The sequence goes on along the minus strand of NZ_CP050975.2, from coordinate 5,218,957 downwards.
AGGTCCAACCCGGTCGGCGGCGCCCCCGACGTCACCCTGCCCCCGCTGCTCCCCGGTCTCCTTCCGGGCCTGGGCATCGACAGCGAGGACAACAGGTAGATCCGCGGGCACATACGCCGGTGGGGCACCCTTCCTTCGAAGGGTGCCCCACCGGCGTATGTGCGAGGGTCGGAAAGGAAGCGTCAGAAGAAGACCGACCGGCGCTGCACCAGCAGCTTGTACAGCGTGTGCTGGATCTGCTCCCTGACCTGGTCCGTCAGGTTGAACATCAGCATCGGGTCCTCGGCGGCCTCCGGCGGATAGCCGTCCGTCGGGATCGGCTCACCGAACTGGATCGTCCACTTCGTCGGCAGCGGCACGGCGCCGAGCGGGCCGAGCCACGGGAAGGTCGGCGTGATCGGGAAGTACGGGAACCCCAGAAGTCGCGCGAGGGTCTTCGCGTTCCCGATCATCGGATAGATCTCCTCCGCGCCGACGATCGAGCACGGAATGATCGGAGTGCCCTGCCGCAGGGCCGTCGACACGAATCCGCCGCGCCCGAAGCGCTGGAGCTTGTAGCGCTCGCTGAACGGCTTGCCGATGCCCTTGAAGCCCTCCGGCATCACCCCGACCAGTTCACCGCGCTCCAGCAGCCGTTCGGCGTCCTCGGCGCAGGCGAGCGTGTGACCGGCCTTGCGTGCCAGCTCGTTGACGACCGGCAGCATGAAGACCAGATCGGCGGCGAGCAGCCGCAGATGCCGGCCCGCGGGGTGGTTGTCGTGGACGGCGACCTGCATCATCAGGCCGTCCAGCGGCAGCGTCCCGGAGTGGTTGGCGACGATCAGCGCCCCGCCCTCGGACGGGATGTTCTCGATGCCCTTGACCTCGACCCGGAAGTACTTCTCGTAGAGCGGGCGGATCAGGGACATCAGGACCTGGTCGGTGAGCTCCTGGTCGTACCCGAAGTCGTCGACCTCGTAGTCACCGGTCAGACGCCTGCGCAGGAAGGCGAGGCCCCCGGCGACACGCCGTTCCAGCCCGCCACCGTCCCGGGGCTGCTGAACAGGCTTCTCCTCACGCGTCACAGGAACATCATCCTGCGGGAAGGTCCGGCCCGGCAGGGGCTGGACCTCACGGACCACCGCGGGATCGCCCGTGCGCCGGCTCCCCGTGGTCCGCCGCCGCGTCGGGCGCTGCGCAGCACCCCCGCGCGACCGGTCGTCGTCGAACGGAATGACCTTGGCGTCCGCCATCGTCGATGCGCTCCTCAGTTGGCGCTCAGTGTCGGGGGTTGGCCGCCGCCCAGGAAGGACAGCGCGGCGATCCGGTCGACGGCCCCCGCGAGGGCCTCGGGGGGCAGGAGTCCGGGTCCCCGGCTGCGTGCGAAGTCCGCGAAGGTCTCGGCGGTCGTGTACTTCGGTTTGTATCCCAGCGTCTCGCGCATCTGATTCGTCGACACGACCCTGCCGTGCGTCAGCAGCCGCAGCTGCTCCGGGGAGAAGTCCGTCACCCCCAGGGTACGCACCGCCGTGCCCGCCCAGGTGAGCGCGGGCAGCAGCAGCGGCACGGTGGGGCGGCCGAGCCGCCGCGCGCACTGGGAGAGCAACAGGACGCCGTCTCCGGCGATGTTGAACGTGCCGCTGTTGAGGGTGCCCCGCTCCGGCTCGTGCGAGGCGATCCGCAGCACCTCGATGACGTCGTCCTCGTGCACGAACTGGAGGCGTGGGTCGTAACCGAACACGGTCGGCAGCACCGGCAGCGCGAAGTACGAGGCGAGCGGTGAATCCGCGCTCGGGCCCAGGATGTTCGCGAACCGCAGTACGCACACGGCGACGTCGGGCCGGCGGCGCGCGAAGCCGCGTACGTACCCCTCGACCTCCACCGTGTCCTTCGCGAAGCCGCCGCTGGGCAGCGACTTGGGCGGGGTGGTCTCGGTGAACACGGCCGGGTCGCGGGGCGCGGACCCGTAGACGTTCGTACTGGACTTCACGACGAGCCGCTTGACCGTCGGGGACTTCTGACAGGCCCCGAGGAGCTGCATGGTGCCGATGACGTTGGTCTCCTTGACCGTGGTCCGGCTGCCGCCGCTCAGCGCGGTGCCCGTCACGTCCATGTGCACGACCGTGTCGACGGAGTGCTCCGCGAGCACCCGGGCGATCGTGGGCTGGCGGATGTCGGCCCGGATGAAGTCCGCACCGCCCAGATGGTGCTCGGGCGTCACCGCGTCCACGGCGATCACGCGGTCCACCTGCGGGTCACGCTGGATCCGTCGTACGTACCGGCCCCCCAACTGGCGGGCCACTCCGGTCACGAGCACGACCTTCCCCAAGATCAGCGCCTCTCTTCCCGTGCTGGACGTGTCTGGACGTAAGTCTGCTCGTACCCTGCCCGTGTTCCCCGTGTGCCGCCAACCTAGCGGGTCGATGTTGCGCTGTGATGACCGCCCGGCGCACGAAGTGACGGCGGGCCAGGGACCTGTGACCGGGCCGGACCGCGGGGCCGGCAGGCGTACGCACAGCATCCTCCCTGAGAGCGCTCGGGACGCAGATGCGCGGCCGCCCGCGGCCGGAAAACGCTGCGGCCCCCCACCCGTAGGTGAGGGGCCACAGAGCGCGCTGTCGACAGCTGTCGCACAAGCGTAAGGACGAACCCCGCTCAGGCGGGGCACGGCCCTACTTCTTGTTGCGACGCTGAACGCGAGTGCGCTTGAGCAGCTTGCGGTGCTTCTTCTTCGCCATCCGCTTGCGCCGCTTCTTGATAACAGAGCCCACGACTACCCTCGCTCACTTCTCTTTACTCGGTGCTGGGCTGCATGGGCCCACACGACCTATGAGGGGCCAGCCTACCCGTCCGAGCGCTGAGGTCGTAATCGAGGTGATCCGAGTGCATTCCCGAGTGGCCACAAGGACCTTCGGAGAACTTCACCGGGACGCCGTCAGGCTGTCTCCACCCCCACATAGCTCTCGCGGAGGTACTCGTGAACCGCTTGCTCCGGCACCCGGAAGGACCTCCCCACCCGGATCGCCGGCAGATGACCGCTGTGCACCAAGCGGTACACGGTCATCTTCGACACTCGCATGACCGAGGCGACTTCCGCCACGGTAAGGAACTGAACCTCGTTCAGAGGCCTCTCGCCCGCTGCAGCCATGACACACCTGAACCTTCCGCACTCGACGGTCACCGGCTTCCCCTTCCGGTGACTCTTCGTCGTTGCGTGCTCACTCCCCAATGTAGGGGCGGGTGATGCGAGTGGGGAAGAGGGGATGCTATCGGCCGCCTACTGTGACAGACACGCTCGATTGAGTACATAGCGAGTAAGCGGTCGGTAGTAATCAGACCGCACAGCGTCATCAACCGGAACGACGACGGACACCCGCCCCTCTGCCTCTCCGACGAAGAGCGCGGGATCGTCCGTATCGGCCAGCCCCATGGCCTCGAACCCCAGCTGACCTGCTCCGCAGACCCATCCGTGGTCCCCGATCACCAGCTCCGGGAGGGGCCCTCCGGCCTCCGCCGCGGCCGCCAGGACGGTACGAACCGGGAGCGGCGAGTGGGAGTGCGCGCCGGTCGCACCGCGGGGGGCACGCACACCGGGTTCGCGCACCAACGCGACGCCTTGTACGTAGTCGAGGTTGTACGTGCGTAGACCGAACCGGGTCGTTATGTCGACAGAGCTACCCTGCGCGGGGCTGAGGACGGTACATCCCGCTGACGACAGCGCGTCCGCGAGGGCGGCGTAGAAACCGAGCAGCCGATGCGGATGGCCGGTACCCAGAAGCACCGGTTCGCGGTTGCGGGCCGCTTCCCCGAGCCGCCGCGCGAAGGCTTCCAGCGCGGCCAGGGTCCTCTCCGGGTCGATCACATCATGCCCGCTCGTGTGCGCCGGATCGGCCGAAACCCCGCACTTGTCCGCCATCAACTCGATCAGATCCCGCTCCCGCCAGGACCACTCGGGATCAAGTCCGAGCAGCACCCGAGGATCCCGGGCGGCGAAGAGCCGATAACTCCGCAGACTCTCCTCGCGCGAGGTGGCGACGGGCCCGGCCAGCCGGGCGGCCAGCAGATGCGCGCGCAATGCTCCGGTGCTCAACACGTCAGCGATGCTGGCGCATGTGCCGGACGTTCACCCCGAAAATCCCGAAAACGCCCCACAGTTGGCGTAATGGACATCTCCGGGCGGTGGCAGCGGACCGAAAGGCCCCGGGCCCAGTCCGACGCGGCCTACGCGAGCAGCCCCCGCAGCGGGAACACCGCCCGCCGCGTCGCCACGATCGCCTGGTCGAGGCGGTCCGCCGGGTCGTACCCGGACTCCCAGTCCGCCCAGGACACCGGCCACCGCCCGTCCGTCATCCGCGCCGGCGCCAACTGCCTCGTACGGGCGAAGACTTCCTGCCGCCAGCTCTCCGGAATCACCGTCTCGGGCTCGATCGGCCGCCCCGCGGCGACGGCCACCAGATGCGTCCACGACCGCGGTACGACGTCCACGACCGCGTACCCCCCGCCGCCCAGCGCGATCCACCGCCCGTCGGCGTACTCGTGCGCCAGCTCGTGACAGGCGACCTGCACGGCCCGTTGCGCGTCGAGCGAGACGGCGAGATGCGCGAGCGGATCCTCGAAGTGGGTGTCCGCGCCGTGCTGGGTGACGAGCACCTGCGGCCGGAACTCCGCGACCAGTTCGGGAACGACCGCGTGAAAGGCCCGCAGCCACCCCGCGTCCCCCGTCCCGGCCGGCAGCGCCACGTTCACGGCACTGCCCTCCGCGCCCTCGGCGCCGGTCTCCTCGGGCCACCCGGTCTGCGGGAACAGGGTCCGCGGATGTTCGTGCAGCGAGATCGTCAGAACCCGCGGATCCTCCCAGAACGCGGCCTGCACACCGTCCCCGTGATGCACGTCGACATCCACGTAGGCGACCCGCTCGGCCCCGAGCTCCAGCAGCCGCGCGATCGCCAGCGCGGCGTCGTTGTAGATGCAGAACCCCGACGCGCCACCCGGCATCGCGTGATGCAGACCGCCGGCGAAGTTCACCGCGTGCAGCGCGTCCCCGCGCCACACCGCCTCCGCCGCACCGACCGACTGCCCCGCGATGAGCGCGGACACCTCGTGCATCCCCGCGAAGGCGGGATCGTCCATGGTTCCGAGTCCGTACGAGGCGTCGGCGGCGGCCGGATCGGCGGAGGCGGCCCTGACCGCCTCCACGTAGTCCTCCCGGTGCACGAGCCGCAGCGTCGACTCCCCGGCCGCCTTCGCCGCGACCACGTCCATGTCCCGGTCGAGCCCGAAGGCCCCGACCAGTCCCCGGGTCAGCGCCAGCCGGACCGGGTCCATCGGATGGTCCGGACCGAAGTCATAGCCCGTTACTGCCTCGTCCCACATCAGCTGTGCGCGGCCGCTCATGCCCGTCACCGTATCGGTCCGGTTCGGGCGCGAACGAGCGGGCGTACCCCAGGGTCACCAGGACCAACACCATCGGCACAAGCATGGCGCCCCGGTAGTTCCACGCGTCGCCCAGCGCCCCCACCAACGGCGAACCGATCAGGAACCCCACGTAGTTGAAGATGTTCAGACGCGCGATGGCCGTGTCCGAAGCCCCGGGGAAGAGCCGCCCGGCCGCCGCGAAGGTCTGTGGAACCAGCACACACAACCCCAGCCCCAACAGGGTGAACCCGAGCATCCCGACCCACGCCCCGGGGGCCACCGCCACCACCCCGAACCCCAGCGCCGCCACCACGGCCCCCAGCCGCACGACCGCCACCGCCCCGAACCGCCGCACCCCGACGTCCCCGACGGCCCTCCCCACCAGCGTCATCACCATGTAGACGTTGTACGGAACGGTCGCCAGCTGCTCAGAACTGCCCAGCACGTCCTGCAGATACTTCGCACTCCAGTTGGAGACCGTCGAGTCCCCGATGTACGCGAACGTCATCACCAGGCACAGCGGCAACAGCAGCTTGAAGACGACGGGCCCGCCCTCGGCCTTCTCCGGCCCGGTCCCGCCCTCCCCGTCGACGTACCACCGGCTTCCCAGGAACGCGGCAGGCAGCAGCACGAGCACCACCGGCAGATAGGACGTGAACAGCGACAGATGCCAGTGCGCCCCCGCCCACGCGAGCGAGGCGCCCACGATCCCGCCCAGGCTGTACGTGGCGTGGAAACCGAGCATGATGCTGCGCCCGTACGTCCGTTGGAGGCTCACCCCCAGCATGTTCATGGAGGCGTCGAGCGCGCCGACCGCGAGCCCGAAGGCGCCGAGGGCCACCGCCATCTCCACCAGCCGGTCCCCGGCCCCGACTCCGAGCAGCGCCAGCAGCACCACGGGCTGGGACCAGCGCAGCAGCCGGCTGGGCCGTATCCGTTTGACCAGGTGCTCGGTCGTCACACTCCCCACGCCGGCGAGGATCGGGACGGCCGCAAGGAAGGCGGGCAGCAACGCGTCCGAGACCCCGTACCGGTCCTGGATGGCGGGGATGCGCGTCACGAGCAGCGCGAAGGTGGCGCCCTGGGCGAAGAAGCTGAACGCCAGCGAGGCCCTGCCGCGCCGCAGCACATCTGTCATGGCGGCGAGCGTAGGGCCCCGGCCTACCGGTGGGTAGATCCAGCCGAAGGTGAATTCTGCTCAACTCTGTGGCGGGGCCGTCATCGGTCGCCGGTCGGTCCGGCCGCTTCCGCCCTGACCATCGCCTCCATCGGACCGGCGGCGAGGCCACCACTGACCACCATGGCCCCCGCCATCGTGCAGATCATGACGACCGTGCCGAGCCACACCATCGTGTCGACGGGCAGCGTGTACGCCCCCACGATCCGCACGACGCACTCCCCGAGCAGCGCCACACCCCACACGAGGGAGAAGGTCCGCTCGAACTTCCGGAACCGCTCGGACCCGCCGAGCAGTCGATCCCAGGCGGCCGTCCGCGCACGGTCCCCCTTGGTGACGAACGGTTTCATCGCCGTCGTCATCATCGGCCGTCCCGCCATCACGGAGACCAGGACACCGATCCCGATCACACTGCTCACTCCGCTGTCCTTGGCGAGCATCAGCCGCGGGTCACCGGCGACCAGACTCAGCAGCAGACCGGCCACGTTGACGAACAGGATCAGCGCGGCCAGCGCGTTGACCTTCCGCTCCCGCAGCACGCTCCACAGGGTCCGCACGGCGGGCACCACGCTGCTCCACCCCAGCGCCGCCATGGTGCTCATCCCGAGGCCGCTCTTGAGGAGGTAGTACGAGCCGATCGGCACGGCCACGTCCACGATCAGCGGCAGGAGGTGCTGCCGGGTGGCGACCTTGCCGGTGCCGCCGGCGTCCGCCGTCGCGATACCGGTCTCCGTGGCCGTGACGCTCACGATCGGGTCCTTCCGTCGTCGCCTTGTACGTGCCGCTCTCGATGTACTCAGCTTCGCGGCCGGACCCCTCGGGCCGACAGAAACGATCGTCCGGAGCTCGCCATGACAAATGTCAGCGCCGCCCGATGGCGCGGGTCATACGAGCAGGTCGGGGAGGTCTCCCAGGTCGGAGAAGAGCCGGGTGGCACCGGTGAGCCGTGCCGCGGGTGTCATGGCGGTGAATCCGTAGACGTCCATCCCGGCCGCGTTCGCCGCCTGTACCCCGAGTGGGCTGTCCTCCACGACGACGCATCGGTGCGGCGGTACGCCCATCCGCTCGGCCGCGTGCAGGAACAGGTCCGGCGCCGGCTTGCCCCGCCCGACGTCCTGGGAGCTGAAGACCCGCCCCGCGTCGAACCACCGGTCGAGCCCGGTCGTGCGATGCCCCACGCGGATCCGTTCGTGGCTCCCGGAGGAGGCCACGCAGTACGGCACCCCGTCCGCGGCCAGCTTCTCCAGTACCTGCACGGCTCCGGCGACCGGCCGCAGCTCGCGTTCGAACGCGGCGAAGACCCGTCCGTGGAAGACGTCGTCGAAGTCGTCGGGCAGCCGCTGCCCGGTGCGCTCGTGGACCAGGTCGTGGACCCGGTGCATCGCGGACCCCATGTAGTCCCGGATGGACTCCTCGTACGAGGTGGGGTGTCCGAGCTCGGTCAGATAGGCGGCGAGGAGGCCGTTGGAGATCGGCTCACTGTCCACGAGGACGCCGTCGTTGTCGAAGATGACCAGGTCGTAGCGCATACGGCAACACTAAAACGAAGGGGCCCGTAAACGCAGAAAACCCCCGTACCGATCTCCCGGTACGGGGGTCTCCTTCAAAATTTGTTCGGCGGCGTCCTACTCTCCCACAGGGTCCCCCCTGCAGTACCATCGGCGCTGTGAGGCTTAGCTTCCGGGTTCGGAATGTAACCGGGCGTTTCCCTCACGCTATGACCACCGAAACACTATGAAACTGTCAACCGGAGCCGTGGCATAGCTACGACGGTTGTTCGTGGTTTCAGAACCAACACAGTGGACGCGAGCAACTGAGGACAAGCCCTCGGCCTATTAGTACCGGTCACCTCCAGCGGTTGCCCGCCTTCCAGATCCGGCCTATCAACCCAGTCGTCTACTGGGAGCCTTAACCCCTCAAAGGGGGTGGGAATACTCATCTCGAAGCAGGCTTCCCGCTTAGATGCTTTCAGCGGTTATCCCTCCCGAACGTAGCCAACCAGCCATGCCCTTGGCAGGACAACTGGCACACCAGAGGTTCGTCCGTCCCGGTCCTCTCGTACTAGGGACAGCCCTTCTCAATATTCCTACGCGCACAGCGGATAGGGACCGAACTGTCTCACGACGTTCTAAACCCAGCTCGCGTACCGCTTTAATGGGCGAACAGCCCAACCCTTGGGACCGACTCCAGCCCCAGGATGCGACGAGCCGACATCGAGGTGCCAAACCATCCCGTCGATATGGACTCTTGGGGAAGATCAGCCTGTTATCCCCGGGGTACCTTTTATCCGTTGAGCGACGGCGCTTCCACAAGCCACCGCCGGATCACTAGTCCCGACTTTCGTCCCTGCTCGACCCGTCGGTCTCACAGTCAAGCTCCCTTGTGCACTTACACTCAACACCTGATTACCAACCAGGCTGAGGGAACCTTTGGGCGCCTCCGTTACTCTTTAGGAGGCAACCGCCCCAGTTAAACTACCCATCAGACACTGTCCCTGATCCGGATCACGGACCCAGGTTAGACATCCAGCACGACCAGACTGGTATTTCAACGACGACTCCACCATGGCTGGCGCCATGACTTCAAAGTCTCCCAGCTATCCTACACAAGCCGAACCGAACACCAATATCAAACTGTAGTAAAGGTCCCGGGGTCTTTCCGTCCTGCTGCGCGAAACGAGCATCTTTACTCGTAGTGCAATTTCACCGGGCCTATGGTTGAGACAGTCGAGAAGTCGTTACGCCATTCGTGCAGGTCGGAACTTACCCGACAAGGAATTTCGCTACCTTAGGATGGTTATAGTTACCACCGCCGTTTACTGGCGCTTAAGTTCTCAGCTTCGCCACCCCGAAGAGTGACTAACCGGTCCCCTTAACGTTCCAGCACCGGGCAGGCGTCAGTCCGTATACATCGCCTTACGGCTTCGCACGGACCTGTGTTTTTAGTAAACAGTCGCTTCTCGCTGGTCTCTGCGGCCACCCCCAGCTCACCGAGTAAATCGGATCACCAGTGATGGCCCCCCTTCTCCCGAAGTTACGGGGGCATTTTGCCGAGTTCCTTAACCATAGTTCACCCGAACGCCTCGGTATTCTCTACCTGACCACCTGAGTCGGTTTAGGGTACGGGCCGCCATGAAACTCGCTAGAGGCTTTTCTCGACAGCATAGGATCATCCACTTCACCACAATCGGCTCGGCATCAGGTCTCAGCCTTGATGTGCGACGGATTTACCTATCACACGGCCTACACCCTTACCCCGGGACAACCACCGCCCGGGATGGACTACCTTCCTGCGTCACCCCATCACTCACCTACTACAGGTCTGGTCCGTCGGCTCCACCACTCCCCTTTGCCCGAAGGCTCCGGGGCGGCTTCACGGACTTAGCATCGCCTGGTTCAATGTTTGACGCTTCACAGCGGGTACCGGAATATCAACCGGTTATCCATCGACTACGCCTGTCGGCCTCGCCTTAGGTCCCGACTTACCCTGGGCAGATCAGCTTGACCCAGGAACCCTTAGTCAATCGGCGCACACGTTTCTCACGTGTGTATCGCTACTCATGCCTGCATTCTCACTCGTGAACCGTCCACCACTGCCTTCCGGCGCGGCTTCACCCGGCACACGACGCTCCCCTACCCATCACAGCGGGCGTTGGCCCTATTGCTGCAATGACACGACTTCGGCGGTACGCTTGAGCCCCGCTACATTGTCGGCGCGGAATCACTAGACCAGTGAGCTATTACGCACTCTTTCAAGGGTGGCTGCTTCTAAGCCAACCTCCTGGTTGTCTGTGCGACTCCACATCCTTTCCCACTTAGCGTACGCTTAGGGGCCTTAGTCGATGCTCTGGGCTGTTTCCTCTCGACCATGGAGCTTATCCCCCACAGTCTCACTGCCGCGCTCTCACTTACCGGCATTCGGAGTTTGGCTAAGGTCAGTAACCCGGTAGGGCCCATCGCCTATCCAGTGCTCTACCTCCGGCAAGAAACACACGACGCTGCACCTAAATGCATTTCGGGGAGAACCAGCTATCACGGAGTTTGATTGGCCTTTCACCCCTAACCACAGGTCATCCCCCAGGTTTTCAACCCTGGTGGGTTCGGTCCTCCACGACCTCTTACAGCCGCTTCAACCTGCCCATGGCTAGATCACTCCGCTTCGGGTCTTGAGCGCGCTACTAAATCGCCCTATTCGGACTCGCTTTCGCTACGGCTTCCCCACACGGGTTAACCTCGCAACACACCGCAAACTCGCAGGCTCATTCTTCAAAAGGCACGCAGTCACGAGATATGTGCAAGCACATATCCGACGCTCCCCACGGCTTGTAGGCACACGGTTTCAGGTACTATTTCACTCCGCTCCCGCGGTACTTTTCACCATTCCCTCACGGTACTATCCGCTATCGGTCACCAGGGAATATTTAGGCTTAGCGGGTGGTCCCGCCAGATTCACACGGGATTTCTCGGGCCCCGTGCTACTTGGGTGTTTCTCAAACGAGCCGTTGATGTTTCGACTACGGGGGTCTTACCCTCTACGCCGGACCTTTCGCATGTCCTTCGCCTACATCAACGGTTTCTGACTCGTCTCACGGCCGGCAGACCGTGAAAGAGAAATCCCACAACCCCACATACGCAACCCCTGCCGGGTCTCACACGTATATGGTTTGGCCTCATCCAGTTTCGCTCGCCACTACTCCCGGAATCACGGTTGTTTTCTCTTCCTGCGGGTACTGAGATGTTTCACTTCCCCGCGTTCCCTCCACTTGCCCTATGTGTTCAGGCAAGGGTGACAGCCCATGACGACTGCCGGGTTTCCCCATTCGGAAACCCCCGGATCAAAGCCTGGTTGACGACTCCCCGGGGACTATCGTGGCCTCCCACGTCCTTCATCGGTTCCTGGTGCCAAGGCATCCACCGTGCGCCCTTAAAAACTTGGCCACAGATGCTCGCGTCCACTGTGCAGTTCTCAAACAACGACCAACCACCCATCACCCTGCCCTAAGGCAAGTTCACTGGGGCCGGCACTGAAGGCAGCCAACAATCGGCCGTACCTTCAGACACCCAACAGCGTGCCCGACACACTCCCCGCTTCCCTCACTCTTTCCACGCCCCGAAGGACAGTACTCGAAGGAGAAGACGATCAAGTGTGCCGAATAATCAACGTTCCACCCATGAGCAACCACCGTCGAACATTTGCCGACGTAGTGGCCTCTGACCTCACCCCGGAGGGATCGGTAAGAAGTGCTCCTTAGAAAGGAGGTGATCCAGCCGCACCTTCCGGTACGGCTACCTTGTTACGACTTCGTCCCAATCGCCAGTCCCACCTTCGACAGCTCCCTCCCACAAGGGGTTGGGCCACCGGCTTCGGGTGTTACCGACTTTCGTGACGTGACGGGCGGTGTGTACAAGGCCCGGGAACGTATTCACCGCAGCAATGCTGATCTGCGATTACTAGCAACTCCGACTTCATGGGGTCGAGTTGCAGACCCCAATCCGAACTGAGACAGGCTTTTTGAGATTCGCTCCGCCTCACGGCTTCGCAGCTCATTGTACCTGCCATTGTAGCACGTGTGCAGCCCAAGACATAAGGGGCATGATGACTTGACGTCGTCCCCACCTTCCTCCGAGTTGACCCCGGCAGTCTCCTGTGAGTCCCCATCACCCCGAAGGGCATGCTGGCAACACAGAACAAGGGTTGCGCTCGTTGCGGGACTTAACCCAACATCTCACGACACGAGCTGACGACAGCCATGCACCACCTGTACACCGACCACAAGGGGGCGACCATCTCTGGCCGTTTCCGGTGTATGTCAAGCCTTGGTAAGGTTCTTCGCGTTGCGTCGAATTAAGCCACATGCTCCGCTGCTTGTGCGGGCCCCCGTCAATTCCTTTGAGTTTTAGCCTTGCGGCCGTACTCCCCAGGCGGGGAACTTAATGCGTTAGCTGCGGCACCGACGACGTGGAATGTCGCCAACACCTAGTTCCCACCGTTTACGGCGTGGACTACCAGGGTATCTAATCCTGTTCGCTCCCCACGCTTTCGCTCCTCAGCGTCAGTAATGGCCCAGAGATCCGCCTTCGCCACCGGTGTTCCTCCTGATATCTGCGCATTTCACCGCTACACCAGGAATTCCGATCTCCCCTACCACACTCTAGCTAGCCCGTATCGAATGCAGACCCGGGGTTAAGCCCCGGGCTTTCACACCCGACGTGACAAGCCGCCTACGAGCTCTTTACGCCCAATAATTCCGGACAACGCTTGCGCCCTACGTATTACCGCGGCTGCTGGCACGTAGTTAGCCGGCGCTTCTTCTGCAGGTACCGTCACTTTCGCTTCTTCCCTGCTGAAAGAGGTTTACAACCCGAAGGCCGTCATCCCTCACGCGGCGTCGCTGCATCAGGCTTTCGCCCATTGTGCAATATTCCCCACTGCTGCCTCCCGTAGGAGTCTGGGCCGTGTCTCAGTCCCAGTGTGGCCGGTCGCCCTCTCAGGCCGGCTACCCGTCGTCGCCTTGGTGAGCCACTACCTCACCAACAAGCTGATAGGCCGCGGGCTCATCCTTCACCGCCGGAGCTTTCAACCCACCCAGATGCCCAGGCAGGTATTATCCGGTATTAGACCCCGTTTCCAGGGCTTGTCCCAGAGTGAAGGGCAGATTGCCCACGTGTTACTCACCCGTTCGCCACTAATCCACCCCGAAGGGCTTCATCGTTCGACTTGCATGTGTTAAGCACGCCGCCAGCGTTCGTCCTGAGCCAGGATCAAACTCTCCGTGAATGTTTTCCCGTAATCGGGACGACACCACGAGAGCGGAACCAGGAAGAGGAATAATCCTCCCGGTTCACAGCGTCCTCGCTGTGCGCCTACCCCAAGGGGCAGGACTTTTTCAAAGGAACCTCGCCCCGACCGATCGGCCGGAGACGGGGTATCAACATATCTGGCGTTGATTTTTGGCACGCTGTTGAGTTCTCAAGGAACGGACGCTTCCTTTGTACTCACCCTCTCGGGCTTTCCTCCGGGCGCTTCCCTTCGGTCTTGCGTTTCCGACTCTATCAGACCGTTTCCGTATCCGATTTCCTCGGTGCTTTCCAGGTTTCCGCTCTCGCGTTTCCCTTTCCGGCGGTTCCGACTCTATCAGATCCTTTCGGGCCTGATTCCCAGTCAGTGGGGCTTGTCTTCCCGGCCGTTGGGCCGTTCCGACGAGTGAGACTTTAGCGGATTCCTGCCTCCCGAGCTAATCGGGGGCGTCCTTTCGAACGCGGATTCCTCATTTCGCAAACGCGCACATAAACGAGCCGACGACGAGTCGCCGTTCGCTGGATGCCTGTTGCGGAATGGCTGTCCGGGGACCGACCGGAGTCGGAGCTCACGTCGGACAACTCGGAGAACACTACGTAGGGGACAGGGGTGTGTCAACTCAGCCCCGGGCGCCCCTCGGACGCGTACCCTCGGAGCCATGACGACACATACGTGCACCCAGCAGTGGTGGGCCGCCTGACGGCGGCCGTACTCACGTATGTACACAACGGCCGCCGCCCCGGCGGCCGTTTCTGTATCTCCCTCCTGGGGGGCCGGCCGGACGGTGCGGCGGCCTCGACCAGAGGGTGGAGAGATGAAGCGGATCTTCAGCGGGGTCAAGCCGACCGGGCATCTGACGCTGGGGAACTACCTGGGGGCCGTACGCCGCTGGGCCGATGTCGATCAGCACCGGGCCGACGCCCTGTTCTGCATCGTCGATCTGCACGCGCTGACCGTGGACCACGATCCGGGACGGGTCCGCAGACTCAGCAGGCAGGCCGCGACGCTGCTGCTGGCCTCGGGGCTCGATCCGCGGCTGTGCACCGTCTTCGTGCAGAGCCATGTCGACGAGCACGCCCGGTTGTCGTACCTGCTGGAGTGCGTCGCCACGGACGGGGAGATGCGCCGGATGATCCAGTACAAGGAGAAGGCCGCGCGGGAACGGGAGCGGGGCGGGAGCGTACGGCTGTCGCTGCTGACCTATCCCGTGCTGATGGCGGCGGACATCCTGGCGTACGGGACCGACGAGGTGCCGGTCGGGGACGACCAGACACAGCATGTGGAGCTGACCCGGGATCTCGCGGTGCGGTTCAACCAGCGGTACGGGCACACGTTCGCGGTGCCACGGGCCACCCGCCCCGAGGTCGCCGCGCGGGTCATGAATCTCCAGGAGCCGACGTCGAAGATGGGGAAGAGCGACGACGTGGGGCCGGGCGTCGTCTATCTGCTCGACGAACCGGACGTCATGCGGAAGAAGATCATGCGGGCGGTGACGGACAGCGGGCAGGACGTCGTCCACGACCCGGAGGGACGGCCGGGGGTCTCGAACCTGCTGGAGATCCTCGCCGCTTGTGAGGGCACGGACCCGGAGACCCTGAGCGGTGCCTATCAGTCGTACGGCGCCCTGAAGAAGGACACCGCCGAGGCCGTGGTCGAACTTCTGCGGCCCCTGCGGGAACGGCACAAGCAGCTGTGCGCCGACCCCTCGTACGTGGAGGGTGTGCTGCGGGACGGTGCGGCGAAGGCGAGGGAGATGGCCAGACCGCGAGTGGACTCGGCGTACCGGGCCATCGGGCTGCTGGCGGCGGGCTGAGACGGCGGGGCCGGGCGGGCGTGCCCGGCCCCTTGCCGGTTCCGCTGCTGCGCTAGCTGTTGCCGGAGGCCAGTTCGCGGCTGCGGTCGCGGGCGGCCTCCAACGCGGCGATGAGGGCCGCGCGTACGCCGTGGTTCTCCAGCTCGCGGATCGCGTTGATCGTGGTGCCCGCCGGCGACGTCACGTTCTCGCGGAGCCGCACGGGGTGCTCCCCGCTGTCGCGGAGCATCACGGCGGCGCCGATCGCGGACTGGACGATCAGGTCGTGGGCCTTGTCGCGGGGCAGACCGAGCAGGATGCCCGCGTCCGTCATGGCCTCGACCAGATAGAAGAAGTACGCCGGGCCCGAGCCGGAGAGGGCGGTGCAGGCGTCCTGCTGGGACTCGGGGACCCGGAGCGTCTTGCCGACGGCACCGAAGATCTCCTCGGTGTGGGCGAGGTGCTCCTCGGTGGCGTGACTGCCGGCGGAGATGACGGACATGGCCTCGTCGACGAGCGCGGGGGTGTTCGTCATGACGCGCACCACCGGGGTGCCCGCGGCCAGACGCTCCTCGAAGAACGAGGTGGGGATGCCGGCCGCGCCGCTGATGATCAGGCGGTCGGCGGGCAGGTGCGGGGCGAGTTCGTCGAGGAGAGTGCCCATGTCCTGCGGCTTGACCGTGAGGATCAGGATGTCGGCGTTCTTGGCGGCCTCGGCGTTGGTGACGGCCGTGACGCCGTGGCGCTCCTGGAGTTCCCTGGCGCGCTCGGGGCGGCGGGCCGTCACGAGGAGGTCGGCGGGGTCCCAGCCGGATCGGATCACTCCGCTCAGCAGGGCTTCGCCGATCTTTCCGGTGCCGAGGACTGCGACTTTCTGGGTCATGGTGCGGGTGCCCTCCAGGGGTGCGTCGTCCTGGGGTCATCCTCGCACCCGGGCGGCCGGACGGGGTGGTCCGTCCGACCGGCGGACGGCCACGGCGCGTCACCGCGTGCGGCGCCTCAGGGTGGCCGCGCCGAGGACCAGCACCAGGAGGGCGCACGCCGCCACGATCAGGGCGTCACGGAGGAACGTGGCCGTCATGTCGGTGTGCTTGAGGACCTCGTTCATTCCGTCGACGGCATAGGACATGGGCAGCACGTCGGAGACCGCTTCCAGGGCCGGGTGCATGCTCGCACGGGGCGTGAAGAGGCCGCACAGAAGGAGTTGGGGGAAGATCACCGCCGGCATGAACTGGACCGCCTGGAATTCGGAGGCCGCGAAGGCCGAGACGAAGAGGCCGAGGGCCGTACCGAGGAGCGCGTCGAGGAGCGCGACCAGCAGGAGGAGCCACGGGGAGCCCGTGACGTCGAGGCCCAGGAACCAGACCGCGAGGCCGGTGGCGAGGGCCGACTGGACGACGGCCACGGCGCCGAACGCGAGGGCGTAACCGGCGATCAGGTCGCCCTTGCCGAGCGGCATGGCGAGCAGGCGTTCCAGCGTGCCGGAGGTGCGTTCGCGCAGGGTGGCGATGGAGGTGACGAGGAACATCGTGATCAGCGGGAAGATCCCGAGGAGCGAGGCGCCGATGGAGTCGAAGGTGCGCGGGCTGCCGTCGAAGACGTAGCGGAGCAGCACGAGCATCAGACACGGGATGAGGATCATCAGCGCGATGGTGCGCGGGTCGTGGCGGAGCTGACGCAGCACGCGCGTCGCGGTGGCCGTCGTACGGGCGTGGTTGATGGCGCTCACCCTCGTGCTCGCCCTCGTGCTGGTGCCCGTGCTCGTGCCCGTGCTCGGGATCAGGTTGTCGGCGGTGGTGTCGGTGGTCATCGGACGGTCTCCTTGCGGGGCCTGTCGGCGGTCGCGTTCGCCTCGTCGACCAGGTGGAGGAAGGCGGCCTCGACGGTCTCGGAGCCGGTGCGTTCGCGCAGGGCGTCGGGGGTGTCGTCGGCGAGGATCTCGCCCTCGCGCATCAGCAGGAGGCGGTGGCAGCGCTCCGCCTCGTCCATGACGTGGGAGGAGACGAGGAGGGTGGCGCCCCGGTCGGCGGCGATGGCGTGGAAGAGGGTCCACAGGTCGCGGCGCAGGACCGGGTCGAGGCCGACGGTGGGTTCGTCGAGGACCAGGAGCTCCGGGGTGCCGAGGAGGGCGACCGCGAGGGAGACGCGGTTGCGCTGGCCGCCGGAGAGGTTGCCCGCGAGGGAGTCGGCGTGGGAGGTGAGGTCGACGTCGGAGATGGCCCGGGTGACGTGGTGGTGGCGGCGGTCGGCGGCCGCGCGTCCGGGGTCGAGGACCGCGGCGAAGTAGTCGAGGTTCTGGCGGACGGTCAGGTCGTCGTAGACGGAGGGGGCCTGGGTGACGTATCCGATGCGGGAGCGCAGGGCGGCGTCGCCCGCCGGACGGCCGAGGACTTCGAGGGTGCCGGCCACCTTGGCCTGGGTGCCGACGGTGGACCGCATGAGGGTGGACTTGCCGCAACCGGAGGGGCCGAGCAGTCCGGTGATCTGGCCGCGCGGGACGGCGAAGTCGAGTCCGCGCAGGACGGTGCGGGGGCCCCGTACGACGGTGAGGCCCTCGGCGCGCACGGCGGGCCGGGGGGATGCGGGAGAGACGGTGGCGGCGGAGGGACGGGAGAGGTGGAGGGGTCCGGGGGGTCGGCCGGGGACGGCGTGTGCCTCGAAATATTCATCACGTGATGAATATTGCTCGCGTGGAGCACGGCCGTCAAGCCCGGTCGCGTTCGGGGGCGCAGGCGCGCGGCGGCGCGATCGGAAGGGACCACTCCGGCGCGCGGTGCGGGTGGTGCGCTTCCACGTTCACGTGGCGGTCACACGAAGGGCTGCGCGATCAACTCCCGTTACCGACAATGGATTTCAGTGCGCGGTCATATGCCCACCGGCCAACGGACCGCGCCCGTACGTCCGCCGCGCCCTCCCCCGGCTCGGCAGCCCACGCGTCTGCCGCTCTCGACCGGAGGTGCTGTTGTGATGCGCAAAGCCGATCTGTCGGCGTCCCTCGTCGTTTTTCTCGTCGCGCTGCCCCTGTGCGTGGGGGTCGCCATAGCCTCCGGTGTGCCGGCCGAACTGGGACTGGTGACCGGGATCGTCGGCGGGCTGGTCGCCGGGCTGCTGCCCGGCAGCAGTCTGCAGGTCAGCGGGCCGGCGGCCGGGCTGACCGTGCTGGTGTACGAGGCGGTGCAGACGTACGGGCTGCCGGCGCTCGGTGTGCTGGTGCTCGGGGCCGGGCTGGTGCAGCTCGCGCTCGGGGTGCTGCGGCTCGGGCGGTGGTTCCGGGCCGTGTCCGTGGCCGTGGTGCAGGGAATGCTCGCCGGGATCGGGCTCGTGCTGATCGCCGGCCAGGTGTACGCGATGGGCGACGTCTCCGCGCCCGCGAGCGGGCCCGGCAAGATCGCCGGCTTGTTCTCGCTGCCCGGTGCCGCCGACCCGGCAGCCCTCGCGGTCGGCGGTGCCACCGTCGCCGTACTCCTGCTGTGGCCGCGGTGGCGGCGCGGGGCGCGGGTGCTGCCCGCGCCGCTGCCGGCGGTGGCCCTCGCGTCGGCGGCGACCGGTCTGTTCGATCTGTCCGTGCGGCGGGTGACGGTGCGCGGGCTGCTGGACTCCGTGCAGCCGCCGTCCCTGGCGGAGCTCGGGCGGCTCACGGAAGTGGGCGTGTTCGGGACGGTGCTGGCGTTCGCGCTGATCGCGTCGGCCGAGTCGCTGTTCAGCGCGGCGGCGGTGGACCGGCTGCACCGGGGACCGCGGACCGACTACGACCGCGAACTCATCGCGCAGGGCGCGGGGAACGCCGTGTGCGGGGCGCTCGGGGCGCTGCCGATGACCGCGGTGATCGTGCGGAGCGCGGCGAACGTGCAGGCGGGGGCGCGGACGAAGGCCTCGCGGGTGCTGCACGGGGTGTGGCTGCTGGTCTTCACGGCGGTGGTGCCCGGGGTCCTCGGGATCATTCCGGTGGCGGCGCTGGCGGGACTGCTCGTGCACGCGGGCTGCAAGCTGGTGCCGGTGCGGGAGGTGCGGGGTCTGTGGCGCGGGCACCGGGGCGAGGTCGTGGTGCTGGGCGTGACGGCGGTGGCCATCGTGGCCGGGAACCTGTTCGAGGGGGTGCTGGTCGGGCTGGCGCTCGCCGTGGCGAAGACCGCGTGGGACATCAGCCATGTGCAGGTGGAGACCGAGGACCGGGGGGCCGCGGGCATGGTCGTACGGGTGGTGGGGAACGCGACGTTCCTGCGGCTGCCGAAGCTGCTGGACGCTCTGGAGGCTGTGCCCCACGACCGTGACGTACGGCTGGAGCTGGGCGGGCTGCGCCATGTGGATCACGCGTGTGCGGCGGCCCTGGAACGGTGGGCCGCCGCGCGGGATCACGAACGGGTCGCCACGATCACCAGCACGTCGTAGACCTCCTCGACCCGCCCGTCCGGGAACGCCTCCAGCAGGTGGGCCCGCTCCTCGGCGAGGAAGGCCTCGGTGCCCTCCTCGCCGAGGACCAGGAAGATCGAGTGGCTGGTGATGTTGGCGAGGTGCGTGTCGACCGGGATGTGGCGGCTCCAGCGGACGACGCGGTGGGCGTGGTCCGGGATGTGGGGAGCGCCTTCGAAGGCGAGTTCGGTACGGGAGCCGGCCACACCCCCCTTGCCGCCGGTGCCCCCCTTGCTGGCCTGCTCGTCGCCGAAATACCGCTCGATGCGGCGTGCCTCGGCGGCGATCCAGGGGACGTCGAGGGCGTCCGTGTTCCACCAGAGCGCGAGGGAGCCGCCGGGACGCAGGACCCGGAGTGCCTCCGGCAGGGAGCGGGCCGGGTCGGTCCAGTGCCAGGACTGGGCGTACGTCAGGAAGTCGGCGCAGGCGTCGAGGAGCGGGAGGGCGTTGCCGTCGCCCCGGACGATCGGAACTCCGGGGACGGCGCGGCGGAATTCCGCGGTCATGCCCTCGCCGGGTTCCACGGCCAGGACGTGCGCGCCCCTCGCGCGCAGCAGCGCGGTGGCGATGCCGGTGCCGGCGCCCACGTCCACGACCCGTGCGCCGGTGAGGGGGCGGCCGGCGAGTTCTTCGATCGTGTCGAAGAGGGCGGGTGGATAGGAGGGGCGGTTCGCGGCGTACTGGGCCGCGGCGGTGTTGAAGGAGTGGGCGCGGGTGGCGCGGGTCCGGTTCCGGGTGTCGGGGTCGGCCTGCGTTTCGGGTTCGGTGCTTAAGCGCCGGTGTCGGCCTGGGCTTTCGCCTCGGTGCCGGTGCCGGTGTCGGGGGCCGCGTCGGGGTGGGAGGAGGGGTCATACGTTCATGGTGGCTGGTGCAGCTGTGGGGGGCACAGGGGTTTTCGTCCCAGCCGCCCCGGTCCGGAGCCTGGGCTTCCGGTGCCGGACGGGAGTGCCGTCAGGACCCGGCGGCCCGGCGCTTCTTCGACGGATTGCGGGTGCGGCCCGCGGAACGGCGCTCGTACCGCGTACGGGCCGTCTCGTACTCCTCGCGGTGCAGGCTCTCGCCCGGGGCCTCGGTGAGGGAACGGACGGAGTACGCGAGGAGGGTGCCGACGAAGCCGATGGCCAGCAGGCCCCGCAGGGAGGCCTGGCGGTCGGGATCGGGGCGCTTGGCGAACGCGTCCCAGGTGTGGCGGAAGGCGAGCGCGCTGCACACCGCGAACATCACCACGACCAGGATCGTCACCGGCCTGCCGACGTCCGCGATCGCCAGGCCCTGGTAGGCGAAGCGCAGGACGAAGCAGGCGGCCACCGCGGCGACGAGCGAGCCGACGGCCACGCCTGCCCGGCGGCCGGTGTAGCCGCCGTCGTGCTCCACCCAGGTGGTCCCGAAGAAGCGGAGGGGCTCGGGCTGGGGTCCCGCGGGGGTACCGGTACCGGTTTCGGTCGTATCACTCACACGACGATTATCGCTCCGGTCGGCCGCGGGGCCCGGCTTCGCCCGAACCCCTCGCGTCGGTCGGTCAGGCGCAGCGCGGCGCTACGTAGCCGTCGCTGCCCGTCTTCACGTAGGCGTCGGAGATGAACTGACCGTTGGCGATGTTGTCCCAAATGTTCGTGGTCCCGTAGTACCCGCTGACGGTCTCGCCAGGGCACTGGCAGTAGATCGGTACGGACGAACCCACTGGCAGGGTGCGAACGACCGAGTAGTGAGTACCGGGGCCGGAGCGCACGTTCACCGAGACCCCGGGGGCCAGGGGATAGCTGGCGGCGGCGGCCGCCTCGGACGCGGCCCCCATCACCAGCATGACGGTGGCGGCGAATCCTCCGGCCACCATGGTCCTTCTGCGTGCCACAGACTTCATGGTGCTGTTCATCCCCTTCTCCTCAGGAGCAGCGCGGCGCGATGTAGCCGTCGCTGCCGGTCTTCACATACGCGTCCGAGACGTACTCACCGTTGGAGATGTTGTCCCAGATGCTGGTGGTGCCGTACGGGCCGCTCACGGATCCGCCGGGGGTCTGGCAGAAGATCGACACGCGTGAGCCCTCGGGCAGGACCCGCACGATGCGGTATCCGGTGCCGGGGCCGCTGCGCACGTTCAGCGCGGAGCCGGGTGCGATCGGGTAGGTGACCAGTCCCGCCACGGCGGCGTCGGCGGTTGCCGCTTCCCCGTCATGATTCTTCGTGCTCGTGACGCTTTCCATGCTTTCCATGCGCTCAACAGCCATGAAGGCCTCCCCCGTTGGATCAGACGAATCAGGTGAAACAGGTGAAACAGGCGCGTTCGGGCGACGCACATGCGTACGCCTGTCGCACGCGGAGGCTAGCAAGCCGCCTCTGGTTCGCACGTGGAATCGACTAGGCTCCGTGCGTCGCGCGCGCGGACGAACAGCACGGGGGTGGGTCCATGGCGCCACAGCGGAACACCGGAACGGATCCGGAAGCGGAACTTCCCGAGTACGCCGGGCAGTACCGCCTTGACGAGCGTCTCGGATCCGGCGGCATGGGCGTGGTCCATCTGGCCCGCAGCGGCTCGGGGCTGCGACTCGCGGTCAAGGTCGTCCACGCCGAGTACGCCAAGGACCCTGAGTTCAGAGGGCGTTTCCGGCAGGAGGTCGCCGCGGCCCGGCGGGTGAGCGGGGCGTTCACGGCGCCCGTGGTCGACGCGGACCCGGAGGCCGGACGGCCCTGGATGGCGACCCTGTTCATACCGGGTCCGACTCTCGCCGAACAGGTGAAGCGGAACGGTCCCTTGTCCGCCTCTCAGTTGCGCCGGTTCATGGCCGGACTGGCCGAGGCGCTGCGCGACATCCACCGGGTGGGAGTCGTACACCGGGATCTCAAGCCGAGCAACGTCCTGCTCGCCGAGGACGGCCCCAAGGTCATCGACTTCGGCATCTCACGGCCGTCGGACAGTGAACTGCACACCGAGACGGGCAAACTGATCGGAACGCCGCCCTTCATGGCACCCGAGCAGTTCCGAAGGCCGCGCGAGGTCGGACCGGCCGCCGACATCTTCGCCCTCGGCTCGGTGATGGTGCACGCCGCTACCGGCCGCGGCCCGTTCGACTCCGACAGCCCCTATGTCGTCGCCTACCAAGTCGTGCACGACGAACCGGACCTGACCGACGTACCTGCGAATCTCGCACCGCTCATCACCCGTTGCCTCGCCAAGGAGCCCGAGGACCGGCCGACACCCGACGAACTGATGCGGGAGCTGCGTTCGGTGGCGGCCTCGTACGACACCCAGGCGTTCATTCCGGCCCAGCGCACCGTCCAGCCTGCCACCACGCCCGATGCCGTGGACGACGAACCCGCGCCTCCCGCGCCAACTCCCGGCAGATGGGCGCTCAAGCGCGCCGCCGTCGCTGTCGGCGCTCTCGTGTTCGTCTCGGGCGGGACACTGGCCACGACACAGTTTCTCGGGCACGACGACAGCACCGGCGCTCAGCCGAACCATCAGCGGCGGTCCGCACCGGCCGCCTTCAGCGGGTGGAGCACGAAGCCGGCGGGCCGGACCACCGGAACGCCCGAATGCTCCTACGGCGGCGGGAAGTTGTTCTGTGCCCAGCCGGGGCTGACATCCGCTCTCGACCCGGTCGACGGCAAGGTGCTGTGGCGGCACACCTCCCCCGAGAAGAGCCCCCCGGACGGGGCGCCCGTCATGTCGGGCGGGCTCGTACACGTCGTGACCCATGCCGGACAGCTCCTGGAGGCCCTCGATCCGGTGTCGGGCACGGTGCGGTGGACGATGGACCTCTCGACGTACGGCGGGCTCCAACACGTGGGGGGCATGGTGCTCCTCACCCGGGCCGACGGGACGGTCACCGGGGTGGACGGCGCCACGGGCGGGAAACGCTGGAGTCGTGGCCTGCCGGAACAGACCGAGCCGAACATCACCTCGTTCGCCGGGGACGGACTCGCCTACGCCACGAGTACGACGGACCACGGAACGCGTACGCGCGTGACCGCGGTGGAACCGGAGACCGGGCACGTGCGGTGGAGCACCCGTCTGAACGGCACGCTGGATCCGGTCGGCACACGGCGAGGCGCTGTCCTCTTCGCGTCCGTCAACAACTCCACCGAGACCGACGCCCTGGTCCGGTACGACCCCGGGAGTAGAACGTCACACCGGGTGACGATCGGCATGTCGCTGCCGCAGGCCCAAACCTCCGTCCGCGCCGGCACCGTCTATCTGATGAGCACCCTCGGCGGGCTGATGGCCATCGACATGGACACCGGGGTACAGCGCTGGCGTCTCGAGACCTCCGTGAGCCGGGGCTCGACACCGGCCGTCGACGCCAAACACGTGTACCTCACCACACCGGACGGGCGGCTGCTCGCCGTGGACGCCGCCCGCGGGAAGCTCATCGGCCAGACCCGGACCCGGAACGGAGCCGAGCCGGACCGGGTCGCGGCCGTGCTGCCACTCCCGCTGATCGCTGACGGCCGTGTCTACGCGAGTGCGCCGGACGGAACCGTCTTCGCGGTGGCGGCCGACGACCCTGCGGCCTGGTGAGCCTGCGGGCCGAGGTGGGGGCCGGCCGGGCGGAACGGACCATGCGGAGGGGCCGCTCCCGGCGGGAGCGGCCCCTGGAGTGCGCGGTGGTGGGTCAGTGCGCGGTGGTGGGTCAGCCCAGCTTCGAGACGTCGCGCACCGCGCCCTTGTCCGCGCTCGTCGCCATCGCGGCGTAGGCGCGGAGCGCGGCCGAGACCTTGCGGTCGCGGTTCGCGGGGGCGTAGACGCCGTTCAGGGCGGAGTGGCGGGCTGCCAGCTCCTCGTCGGCGACCAGGAGCTCGACCGAGCGGTTGGGGATGTCGATGCGGATGCGGTCGCCGTCCCGGACCAGGGCGATGGTGCCGCCGGAGGCCGCCTCGGGAGAGGCGTGGCCGATCGACAGACCCGAGGTGCCGCCGGAGAAGCGGCCGTCGGTGATCAGGGCGCAGGTCTTGCCGAGGCCGCGGCCCTTGAGGAACGAGGTCGGGTAGAGCATCTCCTGCATACCCGGGCCGCCCTTGGGACCCTCGTAGCGGATGACGACGACGTCGCCGTGGGTGATCTCCTTGCGGAGGATCTTGTCGACGGCCTCCTCCTGCGACTCGCAGACCACCGCGGGGCCCTCGAAGGTCCAGATGGACTCGTCGACACCCGCCGTCTTCACGACACAGCCGTCCACCGCCAGGTTCCCCTTGAGGACCGCCAGGCCGCCGTCCTTGGAGTACGCGTGCTCGGAGGAGCGGATGCAGCCGTTCTCCGCGTCCTCGTCCAGGGCCTCCCAGCGCTCGGACTGGGAGAAGGCCTCGGACGAGCGGACGCAGCCGGGGGCCGCGTGCCACAGTTCGACCGCCTCGGGGGACGGGGAGCCCGCGCGCACGTCCCATGTCTTCAGCCAGTCCGAGAGGGACGGGCTGTGCACGGAGTGGACGTCCTCGTTGAGCAGGCCGGCCCGGTGCAGCTCGCCGAGCAGGGCCGGGATGCCGCCCGCGCGGTGCACGTCCTCCATGTAGTACGTGCGGTCCTTCGCGACGTTCGGGGCGACCTTGGCGAGGCAGGGCACGCGGCGCGAGACGGCGTTGATCTCGTCCAGCCCGAAGGGGACGCCCGCCTCCTGGGCGGCGGCCAGCAGGTGCAGGATCGTGTTGGTGGAGCCGCCCATGGCGATGTCGAGGGCCATGGCGTTCTCGAACGCCGCGTGCGTGGCGATGTTGCGCGGCAGGACCGACTCGTCGTCCTCGTCGTAGTAGCGGCGCGTGATGTCGACCACCGTGCGGGCCGCGTCCTCGTACAGCCCCTTGCGGGCCGTGTGGGTGGCCAGCACCGAGCCGTTGCCGGGGAGGGAGAGGCCGATGGCCTCGGTCAGGCAGTTCATCGAGTTGGCGGTGAACATGCCGGAACAGGAGCCGCAGGTCGGACAGGCGTTCTCCTCGATACGGAGGATGTCCTCGTCCGAGATCTTGTCGTTCACCGCGTCGGAGATCGCGTCGACCAGGTCGAGCGTACGGACCGTGCCGTCGACCAGGGTGGCGCGGCCGGACTCCATCGGGCCGCCGGAGACGAAGACCGTCGGGATGTTCAGGCGCAGGGCCGCCATCAGCATGCCGGGCGTGATCTTGTCGCAGTTCGAGATGCAGATCAGGGCGTCGGCGCAGTGGGCCTCCACCATGTACTCGACCGAGTCCGCGATCAGGTCGCGGGACGGCAGGGAGTACAGCATGCCGCCGTGGCCCATCGCGATGCCGTCGTCGACCGCGATGGTGTTGAACTCGCGCGCGATGCCCCCGGCGGCCGTGATGGCCTCGCTGACGATCCGGCCGACCGGCTGCAGGTGGGTGTGGCCCGGCACGAACTCCGTGAAGGAGTTGGCGACCGCGATGATCGGCTTCCGTCCGATGTCCGCGCCCGGTACACCGGAGGCACGCATAAGGGCGCGTGCGCCCGCCATGTTGCGGCCGTGGGTGACTGTGCGGGACCTCAGTTCGGGCATCGTCGCTCGCTCCTTCGGAGAGTTGTGACCGGTATCGAGCCTACGCCGCCGCGCCAGGATTCGGACGGGGCGTCCGGAATGCGGGATGACTGTCTCGATGCGCGGGTCCCGTGCGACGCGCCGCACGGGCGCGCGGCGGGAGACGCCGCTCAGGGAAGGGTGAGGTGGCCCTGTACCACCGGGGCCACGCGCGCGATGATCGCCTCCAGGTCCGCCGAGGCCAGCGGCTCGACCCTGATCACGTAACGGAGCATCGCCACCCCCACCAGCTGGGCGGCGGCCAGCTCGGCGCGCAGTTCGGCGTCGGGGAGGTCGACCTGCTGGGCGATGCGGCGCAGCAGCTGGGCGGCGATGAGCCGGCGGAAAACGGCCGCGGCGGTCTCGTTGTTCACGGCGGAACGGACGATCGCCAGGAGGGGCGCGCGGGTGGCCGGGTTCTCCCAGATGCCGAAGATGAAGCGGGTCAGGCGTTCCCCGACGCCGTCGAGGGGGCCGTCCTCGACCGCCACGGGGGCCGCCAGGGCGGGGGCGAAGGCGACCTCGATGGCCGCCTCGAAGACCTGCTCCTTGGTGCCGAAGTAGTGGTGCACGAGGGCGGAGTCGACCCCGGCGGCCTTCGCGATGCCACGGACCGACGTCTTCTCGTAGCCCCGCTCCGAGAACTCCTCGCGGGCCGCGTCGAGGATGCGGTCGCGGGTGGCGGGGGCCGCCTCCGTCTGCGTACGGGAGGGGCGCCCCCGGCGGCGCGGGGCTGCGTCCGTCACCGGCGGGGCACCTTGACGGCGGAGGCGAGGTGCAGGCGGGTGAAGGCGAGGGCCTCGGCGAGGTCCGCCTCGCGTTCGGCGCTGGACATCGCGCGGCGGGTGTTGACCTCGATGACGACGTGGCCGTCGAAGCCGCCGAGCGCGAGGCGCTCCAGCAGCTCGGCGCAGGGCTGGGTGCCGCGGCCCGGGACCAGGTGCTCGTCCTTGTTGGAACCGTTGCCGTCGGCGAGGTGGACGTGGCCGAGGCGGTCGCCCATGCGGTCGATCATCTGCAGGGCGTCCGTGCGGGCGGTCGCGGTGTGGCTGAGATCGATCGTGTAGTGGCGGTAGTCGTCCTTCGTGACGTCCCAGTCGGGGGCGTACGCGAGCATCTCGCGGTCCCGATAGCGCCAGGGGTACATGTTTTCGACGGCGAAGCGGACGTCCGTCTCGTTCGCCATCTGCCAGATCCCGGTGACGAAGTCGCGCACGTACTGGCGCTGCCAGCGGAAGGGCGGGTGCACGACGACGGTGCTCGCGCCGAGCTTCTCGGCTGCCGACCGGGCCCGCTGGAGCTTGGTCCAGGGGTCGGTGGACCAGACGCGCTGGGTGATGAGCAGGCAGGGGGCGTGGACGGCGAGGATCGGGATCCGGTGGTGGTCGGAGAGCCGGCGCAGAGCGTCGATGTCCTGGCTGACGGGGTCGGTCCACACCATGACCTCGACACCGTCGTAGCCGAGGCGCGCCGCGATCTCGAAGGCCGTCGCCGTCGACTCCGGATACACGGACGCCGTGGACAGCGCGACCTTCGCATCCGGGATGCGCACCACTGGTTCTGCCACGAGGGACAGAGTACGGGGAGTGGCCTGAGCACGGGGAGGCGGTGACCCGCGGACCCCCCGGAACCGGCCGTCCCGCCCTCAGGGGCCCCGCGAACGGGCCCCCGCCCCTGGACCCCCGATCGCCCCGATCGCCCCGAAAGGCTCGCCCTCACACGCCTGACGGGCCGAGGACATGACCCCGGAGGCCTGTCGAGAAGGGGCTACACGGATTCCATCTGGTCCAGACGCCGCAGGATGACGCCCTCCCGAAGGGCCCAGGGACAGATCTCCAGGGTCTCCACCCCGAAGAGATCCATCGCCCCCTCGGCGACCATCGCCCCCGCGAGCAGCTGCCCGCCCGCCCCGGGGAGACCCCGGGGAGCTCCGCCCGCTCGCCGACCGTCATCGAGGCGAGCTTCGGCACCCAGTCCTGCAGAGAACGCCGCTTCAGCTCGCGCTGCACGTACAGCCCGTCCGTGGAGCGCGCCGCCCCGGCCAGCCGGGCGAGCTGCTTGAAGGTCTTGGAGGTGGCGACGACATGGTCGGGGGCGCCGAAGCGGCTGAACTCCCCGACCGTACGGGCGATCTGCGCCCGGACATGACGCCGCAGCGCCTTGATGTCGGCCGGATCCGCGGGATCGGCCGGCAGCCAGCCCGCGGTCAGCCGCCCCGCGCCGAGCGGCAACGACACCGCCGCGTCCGGCTCCTCGTCCAGGCCGTACGCGATCTCCAGCGATCCCCCGCCGATGTCGAGGACCAGCAGCTTGCCCGCCGACCAGCCGAACCAGCGACGGGCGGCCAGGAACGTCAGCCTGGCCTCCTCCGCACCCGTCAGCACCTGGAGCTCGACACCGGTCTCGGCCTGCACCCGGGCCAGTACGTCGTCCGCGTTGCTGGCCTCACGCACGGCGGAGGTGGCGAACGGCAGCATCGCCTCGACACCCTTGTCCTCGGCGGCCTCCAGCGCGTCCTGGACCGTCTCGATGAGTTTGTCGACACCGTCGGAGCCGATCGCCCCGCTCTCGTCGAGCAGTTGGGCGAGCCGCAATTCGGCCTTGTGCGAGTGCGCGGGCAGCGGGCGCGCGCCGGGGTGTGCGTCCACCACCAGCAGATGCACCGTGTTCGAACCCACGTCGAGGACACCGAGTCTCATGTACGGAACGCTACTGCGGCCGGGCCCGCCCGCCGTCCCCGGAGCGGCCTCCGGCGACTTACCCTGGACGCGTGCCAAAGACGAAAAAGGCGAAGCCTGACAATTCGGCCAAGGGTTCTTCGCAGGCGAAGGCCACCAAGTCCAAGAAATCCCCGAAGGCGGCGCCGGTGAAGGCCTCGGCGTCCGACGAGAAGGGACTCGACTTCGCGCGGGCATGGGTGGAGTTTCCGGATCCCGCCGATGACGAGCAGGTCTTCCGGTGCGATCTGACATGGCTGACCTCTCGCTGGAACTGCATCTTCGGCAGCGGCTGCCAGGGCATCCAGGCCGGTCGCGCCGACGACGGCTGCTGCACGCTGGGGGCCCACTTCTCGGACGAGGACGACGAGAAGCGGGTGGCCGGGCACGTGGCGAGGCTCACTCCGGACCTCTGGCAGCACCATGACATCGGCCTGGAGTCGGGCTGGGTGTCGCAGGACGAGGACGGCGAGCGCCAGACGCGCCCGTACGAGGGCTCGTGCATCTTCCAGAACCGGCCCGGTTTCGCCGGTGGCGCGGGCTGCTCGCTGCACATCCTGGCGGTCAAGGAGGGCCGCGAGCCGCTGGAGACCAAGCCGGACGTGTGCTGGCAGCTGCCGGTGCGCCGGACGTACGAGTGGATCGACCGGCCCGACGACACCCGGGTGCTCCAGGTCTCGATCGGCGAGTACGACCGCCGGGGCTGGGGTCCGGGCGGCCACGACCTGCACTGGTGGTGCACGTCGGCGACCTCGGCCCACGGAGCGGGCGACCCGGTGTACGTCTCG
The DNA here is from genome assembly GCF_012273515.2 of Streptomyces sp. RPA4-2. Lineage (NCBI taxonomy): Bacteria > Bacillati > Actinomycetota > Actinomycetes > Kitasatosporales > Streptomycetaceae > Streptomyces > Streptomyces sp. RPA4-2. Next base: position 5,189,381 of record NZ_CP050975.2, on the reverse strand, counting down.
TACCGCCCGGAGCTCGTGGAGCTGATGGGCAAGGCCGGGTACGACCGGCTGGTCGAACTCTGTGAGCAGCGGCTGGCCTCGCAGCTGCCGCTGCTCGCACCGCATCCCGCGGACCCGGTCGCCTGACCGTCAGGACGGGACCGGGTCGCCGGTGCCCGCGGGCGGCGGGGTCGAGCCGTCCGGGTTCGACGGGGTCGGGTCCGTGGGCGTGGGGGTCGGCGACGGGGCGGAAGGGGTCGGCGACGGGTCGGGACCGGACGAGGGCGTCGCCGAGCCGGGGCCGGACGGCGTGGGGCTGCCGGGCGCCGGACCGGGGCCGGACCCGCCGGGGGCGGACGGGCCCGCGCTCCCGTACCCGCCGATCGTGACCACGGCGCCCGCGGGTGCGATCGCCACGCGCGCGCTCCAGGGGCCAGCTACTGGCGGAGCTGGTCCACGTACACCTTGATCGTCACCGACTCTCCGGGGGCGAGCGCGCCCGAGGAGCGGCTGAGGTAGAGCCAGGGCGCTCCGGAGCGCGCGGACCAGTGGACCGTCGAACTCCCGGACGCGGTCAGCCTGATGAAGGTCGTGTCGCCGCTGCCCGTGGCCTGTACGGAGAGGTGCCCCGCGGCGCTGCCCGCGCCCGCGGCACTGGTGACCTCCACGGACACGTCGGGCGTGCCGTCGCCCTTGGCGAAGCGGCCGCCGGGTCTGGTGCTGGCGTTGCCCGCGTTCTCGTAGCCGCCCGCGTTCTCGCCGCCGATGCCGTCGTGGCCGTGCGCCTCGCTCGCGGTGGCCTGGCGGCCGTCGGCGCCCTCTCCGGTGAGGGGCGCGCCGCGGTAGGCCGCCCAGAGGGCGAACACGGGCGCGGCGACGACGGTGGCGACGACGGTCGTGGTGACGGCGCGCGCCCGCAGCCGGTCCCGGCGGGCGGCCCGGTCCTTGGGGTCCATCGGGAAGCCGCGCCGGTCGAAGCGCGGCGCGCCGCCCCGCGTCCGCGGGACGTGCTCGAGCGCGATGTGCAGGGCGGCGCGCGGGGCCTGCAGGACGGGGAGCGCGGCGGGCGTGACCGTGCCGGGCCAGGTACCGGGCGCGGCGCGTTCGGCGGTGCGGCGGCAGCGCGGGCAGTCGTCGACGTGCCGGACGAGTTCGCGGCGCAGGCCGGCGCTCAGGACCAGCTGGCTGTCGCCGGTGAGGCGGGCGACGCTCGGGCAGGTGCCGGTCTCGACGACGGCGAGGGCGGCGCGGGTGCGTTCGACCTCACAGGCGGCGGAGGCGAGCAGCTCGCGCGCCTTGGTGGCGTCCATGCCGAGGACGGCGGCGACCTCGTGGGCGGCGAGCTGGTGGCGGACGGCGAGTTCGAGCGCCTCCCGCTGCTCGGGGGTGGTGCCGGCGGCCTCCGGCCAGGCCAGCAGGGCGAGTTCGCGCTGTCGCTGGGCCCGGGCCTCTTCGGAGACGGGGGCGGCGAGCGCCTCGGCCGCGCGCCGGTCGGCGGCTTCCTTGTCGCCCTTGCCGCCCTTGGGGGTCGTGCGGCGGCCGGAGGTGTGCGTCGCCTGGTGTCTGCGCCGGGCCTCGGTGAGCTTGCGCAGGCAGGACCAGCGGGCGAGCGCGTACAGCCAGGCCCGGCGGTCGTCCTGGGACTCCGGGGAGCGCTGGCCCCGGCGGTCGGCGAGCGCGAGGACGTCGCCGAGCGCGGCGGTGGCCGCGTCGTGGTCGCACAGCACGGACAGGCAGTAGGTGAACAGGCCGTCCAGATAGGGCTCGTAGCGCGCGGGAGGGCGCTGGGCCATCGTGCGGGCCGATGCGCCACGGGGCAGGGTCACCCGCTTGCGCGCTGCACCGTGCGCCCGGTGTGCGCCGGTGGTGTGCGTGGTGTGTGTCGAGGTCTCCGGACTGCTGCTCATCACCCGTGCGACCGTAGGTGCCCGACCACGACCCCTTCTTCCCCCTTGAGCATATTTAATCCGTACGGGTGAAACGATCCCTCATAAGGGGACACGAACCCCCGATTCCCTGGCCTGGACCTTCACGGGCGGCGACGGACGGGGGGCGCGCGACCCGTCCCCGTCGGCGGGAGCCCCCGGCGCGACAGGGGAGAACCGAGGGAGCGGGCCGGTGACGAGTTCGCGGCGGGCACGACGGCCGACCGCGCTGTCGGTGGCCTCGGCTACGGTTCGGTCATGGCTGCCCGTACGAAAACCGCGAAGGACCGTCCGTCCTACCGCTGCACCGAGTGCGGATGGCAGACGGCCAAGTGGCTCGGCCGCTGCCCCGAGTGCCAGGCGTGGGGGACGGTCGAGGAGTACGGCGCACCCGCGGTCCGGACCACGACGCCCGGCCGTGTCACCACCTCCGCGGTGCCCATCGGCCAGGTGGACGGCCGCCAGGCCACCGCGCGCAGCACCGGCGTACCCGAGCTGGACCGCGTCCTGGGCGGCGGTCTGGTGCCCGGCGCGGTCGTCCTGCTCGCCGGCGAGCCCGGCGTCGGGAAGTCCACCCTTCTCCTGGACGTGGCGGCGAAGGCGGCGAGCGACGAGCACCGCACGCTGTATGTGACGGGTGAGGAGTCGGCGAGCCAGGTCCGGCTGCGGGCCGACCGCATCAAGGCCATCGACGACCACCTCTATCTGGCCGCGGAGACCGACCTGGCCGCCGTCCTCGGCCACCTGGACGCCGTGAAGCCGTCACTCCTCATCCTCGACTCGGTCCAGACCGTCGCCTCCCCGGAGATCGACGGCGCCCCGGGCGGCATGGCCCAGGTCCGTGAGGTCGCCGGGGCACTCATCCGCGCCTCCAAGGAGCGCGGCATGTCGACCCTCCTCGTGGGCCATGTCACCAAGGACGGCGCGATCGCCGGCCCCCGCCTGCTCGAACACCTCGTGGACGTCGTCCTGAGCTTCGAGGGCGACCGGCACGCCCGCCTCAGGCTGGTCCGAGGCGTCAAGAACCGTTACGGGACGACGGACGAGGTCGGCTGCTTCGAGCTGCACGACGAGGGCATCACGGGCCTGACCGACCCCTCCGGTCTCTTCCTCACCCGGCGCGCCGAGCCGGTCCCGGGCACCTGTCTGACCGTGACCCTGGAAGGCCGCCGGCCCCTGGTCGCGGAGGTGCAGGCCCTCACGGTGGACTCGCAGATCCCCTCCCCCCGCCGGACGACCTCCGGTCTGGAGACCTCCCGCGTCTCCATGATGCTGGCCGTCCTGGAGCAGCGGGGCCGGATCACCGCCCTCGGAAAACGTGACATCTACTCGGCGACGGTCGGCGGTGTGAAGCTCTCCGAGCCGGCCGCCGACCTCGCGATCGCCCTCGCGCTCGCGTCCGCGGCGAGTGACACTCCTCTCCCCAAGAACCTCGTCGCGATCGGCGAAGTGGGCCTCGCCGGGGAGGTCAGACGGGTCACGGGGGTGCAGCGGCGACTGGCCGAAGCCCACCGACTGGGCTTCACCCACGCCCTCGTTCCGAGCGATCCGGGCAGGACGCCACCCGGTATGAAGGTCCTGGAAGTCGCCGACATGGGCGAGGCGCTGCGGGTCCTTCCGCGCTCCCGTCGTCGAGAGGCCCCACGGGAGGACGAAGAGCGCCGGTAGACTTTGCCCTGGTCTCGCCCGTCCGTACGAACCCAGGGCGACCGGAAACCCGCGACCGGAGGAGTGCAGTGGCAGCCAACGACCGGGCAGCAGCTCCCGGAAAGTCCGGTGGGAGCTCCGGTGCCGATGGCCTGATGCGCGCCTCATTGAGCGCCGTGGCACCCGGCACGGCCCTGCGCGACGGGCTCGAACGAATTCTCCGCGGCAACACCGGCGGACTCATCGTGCTCGGCTGGGACAAGACCGTCGAGTCGATGTGCACCGGCGGCTTCGTACTGGACGTGGAGTTCACCGCGACCCGGCTGCGCGAGCTGTGCAAGCTCGACGGCGGCATCGTGATCGACAAGGACCTCACCAAGATCCTCCGGGCGGGCGTGCAACTGGTGCCGGACCCGACGATCCCCACCGAGGAGACGGGTACGCGGCACCGCACCGCGGACCGGGTGAGCAAGCAGGTCGGCTTCCCCGTCGTCTCGGTCTCCCAGTCGATGCGGCTCATCGCCCTCTACGTCGACGGTCAGCGCCGCGTCCTGGAGGACTCCGCCGCGATCCTCTCGCGTGCCAACCAGGCTCTCGCGACCCTGGAGCGCTACAAGCTCCGCCTCGACGAGGTCGCGGGCACGCTCTCCGCACTGGAGATCGAGGACCTGGTCACCGTCCGGGACGTGTCGGCGGTGGCCCAGCGTCTGGAGATGGTGCGCCGCATCGCGACCGAGATCGCCGAGTACGTGGTGGAGTTGGGCACCGACGGACGTCTGCTCGCCCTCCAGCTCGACGAGTTGATCGCGGGCGTGGAGCCCGAGCGTGAGCTGGTGGTCCGCGACTACGTGCCCGAGCCCACCGCGAAGCGCTCCCGCACGGTCGACGAGGCCCTCTTCGAGCTGAACGCCCTCGCCCATGCCGAGCTGCTCGAACTGCCCACGGTGGCAAGGGCGTTGGGTTACACCGGCTCCCCCGAGGCACTCGACTCCGCGGTCTCGCCGCGCGGCTTCCGGCTCCTCGCGAAGGTCCCGCGTCTGCCCGGCGCGATCATCGACCGTCTCGTCGAGCACTTCGGCGGTCTGCAGAAGCTTCTCGCGGCCAGCGTCGACGATCTCCAGGCGGTCGACGGGGTGGGCGAGGCGCGGGCGCGCAGCGTACGCGAGGGGCTTTCGCGGCTGGCGGAGTCGTCGATCCTGGAACGGTACGTCTGACGGACCCCCCGGTGCCCCGGGGATGCGGATCACCCGGGGATGCGGATCACCCGGCGATCCGGGTCACCCGGCGATCCGGGTCACCCGAGGATCCGGACCGCTCGGGGATTCGGACCGCCCAGGGACCTGGACCGCCCGGCGCCTCAGTCCTGCGACAGCACGAACGAGGTCTGTGCCTTCGCCAGCCCCGGCGCCTTCGCCTCCACCAGGTAGGTGCCCGCGGACGCCGAACCCGCCGGGGGCGTCGCGCACTCGGGGGCACTGGCCGTGCGGTCCCAGTCCACCGTGTAGGTCACCTGGCCGCCGGCCGGAACACGGAAGAAGAGACTCGAGACGTCCTTGGGGCAGTCGGCGGAGGACCAGAAACTCTTGTCCTCCCCGGCCTGAGTGATCGTCAGGACGGCTTTCTTCGGGCCGAGGTCGACCTTGCAGTCGCTGCCGGAGGAGTTCTTCGCGATCAGCTGGACCGAGGGCTTGGCGCCGGGTCCGTACGAGTTGTGGACGCTGCGCAGGGTCAGCTTGACCGCGCCCGCCGCACAGTTGGGGAGAGTGGAACCGGCCGGGACCTGATCGGCGGATCCGGCGGAGCCGGTGCCTCCGCCGTGGGAGCCGCCGTCCGAGCCGCCGGTGCCTCCGGCTGATCCACCGCCGGAACCGTCCCCGTCGCCGGATCCGTCGCCGCTGCCACCGCCGGTGTTCGCGCTGCCGCTCGACTCGTCGCGTCCGCCCGGGTGTTGGCTTATCGCCGGGCCGGATCCCGAGGGTCCCGGGGTGATCGTCTCCACGGGGCCCTTCCCGTTGGAACCGTCCGCGCCCTTCTTGCCGCCGCCCCCGGTGCTGACGATCCAGACCGTCAGCAGCGCCAACAGAGCGACCAGAGACAGCAGAACGGCCCTCCGACGCCAGTAGATGGTGGAGGGTAGCGGCCCGACCGGATTGCGCAGAGATCCCACGGCGCAAACTGTACGAGAGATCGGGGCCGGGGCTTGCCCCACCCGCCGCCCTGGGCGTCAACTTTTCCGGATCATCATCTCGACAGCCCGGTCCAGTTGTCGCCCCCGCCCGGATTTCGCCCCCGCCGCCCCTACCCTCCCCCAAGCTCTCGGCTTCGCTCGAGCAGGGGGGACCCCCATCATCCGTACCTGGGGGCTCCGCCCCCAGACCCCCGCTCCGGCCTTAAGGGCCTTGTCCTCAAACGCCGGACGGGCTGAAAATCCGCAGCCCAGGCTTAAGCACCATCAGCCCGTCCGGCGATTCGGGCGATGCGGGGGTCCAGGGGCGCAGCGCCCCTGGCGGGGTCCGGGGCGGAGCCCCAGGGACGGGTCGGGTAGGGGCGGCGGGGGCGAGGAACCCGGGCGCGCGCCGGGGGCGGTCGCGCAACCCGCCCATGTACGCGAGAAGCACGCCCCGGCACCGACCCATGGCAGGATCGGAAACGTCATGACTGCACCCACCTTGCCCACACCCAGCCCCCAGCCCACCACCTCCGGCGAGACCCTGCACGAGCCGGTGATCACCTGGTTCGACGAGCACGCCCGCGACCTCCCCTGGCGCCGCCCCGACGCCGGCCCCTGGGGCGTGATGGTCAGTGAGTTCATGTTGCAGCAGACCCCGGTGAGCCGCGTCCTGCCCGTGTACGAACAGTGGGTGGCCCGCTGGCCCCGCCCCGCCGACCTCGCCAAGGAGGCGCCGGGCGAAGCCGTCCGCGCCTGGGGCCGCCTCGGCTACCCCCGCCGCGCCCTCCGGCTGCACGGCGCCGCGGTCGCCATAACGGAACGCCACGGCGGCGACGTACCCACGGAGCACGCACAGCTGCTCGCGCTGCCCGGCATCGGCGAGTACACGGCCGCGGCGGTGGCGTCCTTCGCGTACGGCCAGCGGCACGCCGTGCTGGACACGAACGTCCGCAGGGTCTTCGCGCGGGCCGTGGCCGGCGTGCAGTACCCGCCGAACGCCACCACGGCCGCCGAGCGCAAGCTCGCCCGCGCCCTGCTCCCCGAGAGCGAGCGCACCGCCTCCCGCTGGGCCGCCGCCTCCATGGAACTCGGCGCGCTGATCTGCACGGCGAAGAACGAGAGCTGCCACCGCTGCCCGATCGCCGCCCAGTGCGCGTGGCGGCTGGCGGGCAAGCCGGCGCACGACGGCCCGCCGCGCCGTGGCCAGACGTACGCCGGGACCGACCGTCAGGTGCGCGGCAAGCTGCTCGCCGTACTCAGGGAGGCCGTCACGCCCGTCCCGCAGTCCGCCCTGGACCGCGTGTGGGAGGAACCGGTGCAGCGGGCCCGGGCTCTGGACGGGCTCGTCGCCGACGGACTCGTCGAACCCCTCACGGGTGGTTTGTATCGGCTGCCCCTGACCTAGTCACGACCGTCACGCACTCCACGGACTGCCAAATCATCCCCAACCGGGGCATGTAGCCACCTCGCCCTACCCGTCCCCTCCTTCCGTTACACAACCGACGTACAGCCGAGTGCTCGTCGCAGGCTGTCTCGGACAACCCCGTGACAACGCCTCCGTAGCTTCATTCCCGTACCGCACACACAGCGGAACGACAGCGGTGCACAGGCGATGGACAACCGGCAGCAGGCGTCAGCAGGCGGGTCGGAAACGGGGATGGAGGCGGTTGATCATGGCGCACGGCGAGGTGCTCGAATTCGAGGAGTACGTCCGCACTCGGCAGGACGCGCTGCTGCGCAGTGCCCGTCGCCTGGTCCCCGACCCCGTGGACGCCCAGGACCTGCTGCAGACCGCGCTCGTACGCACGTACGGCCGCTGGGACGGCATCGCGGACAAGCGGCTGGCCGACGCGTACCTGCGCCGCGTGATGATCAATACGCGGACCGAGTGGTGGCGGGCGCGGAAGCTCGAGGAGGTGCCCACCGAGCAGCTCCCGGACGCCCGCGTGGAGGACTCCACCGAGCAGCACGCGGACCGCGCGCTCCTCATGGACATCATGAAGGTGCTGGCTCCGAAGCAGCGCAGCGTCGTGGTGCTGCGACACTGGGAGCAGATGTCCACGGAGGAGACGGCCGCCGCGCTCGGCATGTCGGCCGGAACGGTCAAGAGCACGCTGCACCGGGCGCTGGCCCGGCTCCGCGAGGAGCTGGAGAGCCGGGACCAGGAGGAGCGCGGCGCCCGCGCGCTCGAACCGGGTAAGGAGCGGGAGCGTTGCGCGGCCTAGGAATTCGGGCCAGGAGTACCGGCCGGGTACTGAAGGCGGGGGGTGCGGCGATGGCCGTGCTCGCCGCCCTCGGCCTTTTCCTGACCGCTTGTGCCACGGGTGGTACGGGCGCCCGTGACGAGGGCCCGGCGGGCAGTGAGGCGGTGGCCAAGGGGCCTACGACGCCCACCACCTCCCCCTCGGCCACGAAGGCCCCCAAGCGGGTGGACGTGGTCAAGCTCGTCAAGGACGACCCCGAGGTCAGTCCGTCGGTCAAGAGCGCCCTCAAGCCGTGCGTGGCCGACGAGTACCCGGTGGACGTGTCGTACGGGGAACTGACCGGGGGACCCTCGGACGACGTCGTGGTCAACGTGATGACCTGCGGAGACGCCGTCGGCATCGGCTCCTACGTGTACCGCGAGGAGAAGGGCCGGTACGAGAACGTGTTCAAGACCGAGGAACCGCCGGTCTACGCGGAGATCGACCGGGGCGATCTGGTGGTCACACAGCAGCTGTACAAGAAGGGCGACCCGGTGTCGTACCCCTCCAGCGAGGAAGTGATCACCTACGGCTGGTCCGCGACCCACTTCACCGAGGAGTCCCGGACGCACAACGACTACAGCAATGCGGTGGGCGCCACCGACGCCCCCTCCCCCGCCGCGAACTGAAGAGCAGACGGAACAAACGGAGCAGCCGGATGGCAGAGCAGACCCACGTCCTGTTCGTCGAGGACGACGATGTCATCCGCGAGGCCACACAACTCGCGCTGGAGCGGGACGGCTTCGCGGTCACCGCCATGCCCGACGGCCTGTCGGGCCTGGAGGCGTTCCGCGCGGACCGCCCCGACATCGCCCTGCTGGACGTCATGGTCCCCGGCCTCGACGGCGTCAGCCTGTGCCGCCGTATCCGTGACGAGTCCACCGTCCCCGTGATCATGCTGTCGGCGCGGGCCGACTCGATCGATGTCGTCCTGGGTCTGGAGGCGGGCGCCGACGACTACGTGACGAAGCCCTTCGACGGTGCCGTGCTGGTCGCCCGCATCCGCGCGGTGCTGCGGCGCTTCGGGCACGCGAGCGGCCCGAACGCGGGTACGGACACGCCCTCGCCGGTCGGCGGTGGCCTGCTCTCCTTCGGGGACGGGGACCTGGAGATCGACACCGAGGGCATGGAGGTGCTCAAGGGCGGGGTGCCGGTCGCGCTGACCCCCACCGAGATGCGGCTGCTGCTGGAGTTCTCGTCCGCGCCGGGCACGGTGCTGAGCCGTGACAAGCTGCTCGAACGCGTGTGGGACTACGGCTGGGGCGGTGACACCCGCGTCGTCGATGTCCATGTCCAGCGACTGCGGACGAAGATCGGCCAGGACCGGATCGAGACGGTCCGCGGTTTCGGCTACAAGTTGAAGGCCTGAGCAGGGTATGCGGGGGATGTTCCAGCGCCGGAACCCGGCGGACGACGACAGACCGGGCATCGGCATCGGCATCGGCATCGGCATCGGCGGATCCGGCACCGGCTCCGACGGGCCGGCCGCCGACTTCGGTGGGCCGGGCGCCGACTTCGGTGGACCTGGCACCGTCCACGGCGGACCGATCGGCGTCGCCGTCCACGGCGGCGTCGGCGGGACGGGTGGGGCCGGCGGCAGGGCGGCCGGCCGCAGCGGGTCCGTCGGCTTCGCCGCCCGCACGGGCACGGGCGGCGGCAGGCCCGAGCGCGGTGGGCGGGCCACCGCGGCCGGACACACCGGCATGCGCACCGGCATCCGGTGGAAGCTGAGCGCGGCCATCGCCATGGTCGGCGCCCTCGTCGCGGTCGCGCTGAGCCTCGTCGTGCACAACGCGGCCCGCGTCTCGATGCTCGACAACTCGCGTGATCTGGCGGACGAGCGGATCCAGGTCGCCCAGCGCATGTACGAGTCCGGTCGCACGCAGTCCTTCGGGGTCAAGGTCGACGACCCGACGATCCCGGGAGACCTGCTGGCGAAGGTCAAGGAGGGACGGCGAGCCACCTACGTGACCGACCGCCCCAACGGCGTGCCGGACATCTGGGCGGCCGTGCCCCTCAAGGACGGCCGTGTCCTCTCGCTCCACACCGGGTTCACGGACCGCAACACCGACGTCATGAAGGACCTCGACCAGGCGCTGATCATCGGCTCGATCGCGGTCGTCTTCGGCGGCAGCGCCCTCGGCGTACTGATCGGCGGTCAGCTGTCGCGCCGGCTGCGCAAGGCCGCGGCCGCCGCGAACCAGGTCGCCAAGGGCGAGACCGACGTCCGCGTACGGGAGGCGATCGGCGGGGTCGTGCGCGACGAGACCGACGACCTGGCGCGGGCCGTGGACGCCATGGCGGACGCGCTCCAGCAGCGCATCGAGGCCGAGCGCCGGGTGACCGCCGACATCGCGCACGAGCTGCGCACCCCGGTCACGGGGCTGCTCACCGCGGCCGAGTTGCTGCCTCCCGGCCGCCCCACGGAACTCGTCCGCGACCGGGCACAGGCCATGCGCACGCTCGTCGAGGACGTCCTGGAGGTGGCCCGGCTGGACGGTGCCTCCGAGCGGGCCGAGCTGCAGGACATCATGCTCGGCGAGTTCGTGGCGCGCCGGGTGGCCGCCAAGGACGCCGACATCGTCGTACGCGTGATCCACGAGTCGGAGGTCACCACGGATCCGCGTCGCCTGGAGCGTGTCCTGTTCAACCTGCTGGCCAACGCGGCACGGCACGGCAAACCGCCGATCGAGGTCTCCGTGGAGGGCCGCGTCATCCGTGTGCGCGACCACGGTCCCGGTTTCCCCGAGGAACTCCTGGCCGACGGCCCCAGCCGCTTCCGTACCGGCAGCAGCGACCGCTCGGGCCACGGCCACGGGCTCGGGCTCACCATCGCGGCGGGCCAGGCCCGGGTGCTCGGCGCCCGGCTGACCTTCCGCAACATCCGGCCCGCGGGCGCCCCGGAGAACATGCCCGCGGAAGGCGCCGTCGCGGTGCTGTGGCTGCCGGAGCACGCGCCCACGAACACGGGCAGCTTCCCCCTGCTGCCGGCGTGAGGGAGCGACACCCCGTCGCGGTACCAGTGCCGCCGCCGGGCCCATGAGCGCCGATGAACGCCCGGGAACGGGAGAAGGCCCCCGGGGCGGACACGCCGGGGGCCTTCGGGTCGAGCGGGAGGTCAGACGGTTTCCGCCAGGGTCTCCTTCGGCGGCGCGTCGTTCGCCGTGGCGTCGGCCTCGGCGGACTTCGCGGGTGCCCCCGCGCCCCGCAGCGGGACCTCCTTCACGAACACCGCCGCCACCAGTGCGCCCAGGGCCACCACGGATCCCAGCAGGAACGCGGAGTGCGTACCGGAGGACACCGCGAACTGATAGGCCTCGCGCGCCGCGGCCGGCAGCTTGGCGAGGCTGGCCGCGTCGAGCTGCGCGGACTGCTCGGTCATCTTGGAGCCCAGCGCCCCGGCCCGCTCGGCCATCACGTCCTGGACGCGGTGGTTGAACAGCGCGCCCATGATCGCGACGCCGAAGGACGAGCCGAGCGTACGGAAGAGGGTGGTGGACGAGGACGCGACGCCCATGTCCTTCATCTCGACGCTGTTCTGCGCCACCAGCATCGTGATCTGCATCAGGCAGCCCATGCCCAGGCCGAGCACGGCCATGTACAGGCCCGAGGTCAGCCTGCTGGTCGCGGTGTCCATCTGCGAGAGCAGGAACAGGCCCACGGACATCAGCACACTGCCGACGACCGGGAACGCCTTGTAGCGGCCGCTGCTGGTGGTGACCCGCCCGGCGACCATCGAGGTGACCAGCATCGCGCCGAGCATCGGCAGGAGCAGCAGGCCGGAGTTGGTCGCGGAGGCGCCCTGCACGGACTGCTGGTACAGCGGCAGGAAGAGTACGGCGCCGAACATCACGAAGCCCGTGATGAAGCCGATGAGGGACATCAGCGTGAAGTTGCGGTTGCGGAAGATGTGCAGCGGCAGGATCGGCGAGGCGGCCTTGGTCTGCACGAAGACGAAGCCGACGAGCGCGGCGACACCGATGCCGATGAGCTCCATGATCCGGGCGGAGCCCCAGGCGTACTCGCTGCCGCCCCAGGTGGTGACGAGCACGATGGACGAGATGCCGACGGTCAGCAGACCGGCACCGAGGTAGTCGATCTTCGCGTCGACCCGCTTCTTCGGCAGGTGCAGCACGGCGCTGACGGCCAGCAGCGCGACGATGCCGAGCGGCAGGTTGATGTAGAAGGACCAGCGCCAGCCCCAGTGGTCCGTGATGGAGCCGCCGACCAGCGGTCCGGCGATCATGGCGAGCGCCATGATGCCGGCCATCATGCCCTGGTACTTGCCCCGCTCACGCGGCGGAATGAGGTCCCCGATGATCGCCATGACGCCGACCATCAGACCGCCGGCGCCCAGGCCCTGGATGGCACGGAAGCCGATCAGCTGTCCCATGTCCTGCGCCATGCCGCTGAGCGCGGACCCGACGAGGAAGATCACGATCGAGGTCATGAAGGCGCCCTTGCGCCCGTACATGTCGCCGAGCTTGCCCCAGATCGGGGTCGAGGCGGCGGTCGCGAGCGTGTACGCGGTGACGACCCATGACAGGTGCTCCAGGCCGCCCAGTTCGCCCACGATCGTAGGCATCGCCGTGCCCACGATCATGTTGTCGAGCATCGCCAGGAGCATCGCGATCATGAGCGCGAGCAGGACGACCCGTACACTGCGTGGTTGTTTCTCGGTCTGTACGACCGCTTCCGTGTTGTCCGCCATCATTCCCACTCCCCTGGGTCCCGCTGGACGCCCACTGGTGTCGGGGCGAGTGCCCCTGCTCCGCTACTTACTTGCCGACCGGCAAGTTGACTACACTGAGGGAAAGTAGTCCCGTAACTAGCCGGGCGTCAAGTAAGTTTTCCTGGATTTGCCCGTGGGGCGGCACGTGCGTATCAAGGAGTGCGAGGAGTACGACGATGGGCGGCGACACCATGGACGGCACCAAGCGGCAGCGACGCGGGGACACCCGCCAGCGCATCCAGGACGTAGCCCTCGAACTCTTCTCCGAGCACGGCTACGAGAAGACCTCGCTCCGCGAGATCGCCGAGCACCTGGACGTCACCAAAGCGGCGCTGTACTACCACTTCAAGACCAAGGAAGACATCCTCAAGAGCCTCTTCCAGGACCTGTCCAGGCCCATGGACGAACTCATCGAGTGGGGACGGCAGCAGCCGCGCACGCTGGCGACGAAGCAGGAGATCCTGCACCGCTACAGCAACGCCCTCGCGGACGCGGCCCCGCTCTTCCGCTTCATGCAGGAGAACCAGGCCGCCGTCCGTGAGCTGCGCACCGGCGAGGACTTCAAGGACCGCATGATCCGCATGATCGACCTGCTCAAGGAGCCGGAAGCGGACCTGACGAACCAGGTCCGCTGCATCAGCGCGCTGTTCTCGATGCATGCCGGGATGTTCATGCTGAAGGACGTCGAAGGCGACCCCGAGGAGAAGCGCAAGGCCATCCTGGAGGTCGCCGTCGATCTGGTGACGCAGGCGCACAGCGGTCCCGTCGCCCCGTGAACCATCACGCCTTCACGGTCACACCCGCGGGTGCTTAGACCGTCACGCCCTTGGCGTGCAGGAAGGCGACCGGGTCGATGGCCGAGCCGTAGTTCGGGGTCGTACGGATCTCGAAGTGCAGGTGCGGCCCGCTGGAGTTCCCGGTGTTGCCCGACAGCGCTATGTGCTGGCCGGTGGTGACGACCTGGCCTATGCGCACGTCGATCCGCGACAGGTGGGCGTACTGGGAGTACGTCCCGTTGCCGTGCTTGATGACGATGGCGTTGCCGTACGCGGGGCCGTCGCCGGCGCCGTTGCCGCCGGCCTTGACGACGGTGCCGCCGTGGGCGGCGGACACGTCGGTGCCCAGCGGAACCGCGAAGTCCTGGCCGGAGTGCTTGTGGGCCCACATGCCGCCGGCCTGGTTGAAGGTGGCGGACAGGGTGTACTTCTTCACCGGGTCGATCCACGAGGCGGCCTTCTTGGCCGTGTCGTGCTGAGCCTTCGAGGCGGCCTTGGCCTGGGCGGCGGCCTGGGTCTGCAGGACACCGGCCGTCGTGCTGGTCGCGGCGCTGTCCAGGGTGCTGGCGGACGCGATCCCGGCGCCCAGTACGACCGTGGCGCCCACCGAGGCGGCGAGGACGGCCGTCCGGCTACGGAGCAGGGACGTGCGGGAGTTACGGGACGTGACACGCTTCGACATCTGAACCTCATGGAGACGGGGACGGGGGACTTGAAACCCATCCGGAGCTCGGTCGCTGCCGGAGGGGGCCATCCCTTGGTAACCCGGACCCCGGCGAATCCCCAAAGCCCCCTTCTACGACGCTAGGTCGTACTTGACCCCGTAACGACCGACTCCTTGACAGAAGTTATGGCATGCACTGATTCGTCCGTTTTTTCTGGAAGAAGTTCGGTTTAACCCCACTTCCCACCCCGCAGAGCACGGCAGGAACGACCTCCCCCCACACCCCGGCAACGGACCCCCGGACCCTCGCACGGGCCCAGCTCGAAATGTCCGTTTTGCCTCCCTGCCTCCGTCCACTAACAGTCCTAGTACGGGACAAATCGCCTGTGCGTCATGTCACGCGGAGGCGCCCGCGGGGCCCCGTCCGACCTCTCGGGCGACCCCCGTCGAGAGGCGATCCGGGCCCTTCCGGGGAGACGAGACGACGGTGGGGGGAGGCAAGGGGAGAGATGGGGCAGCGGAGCGCGCCTCCACACGGACTCAGCGCCGGGGCCCGCCCATACGGAAGCCCTGCACACGGGCCAGCTGTGTACGGAACCTGCACGTGGGTGCGCCTGCGTACGGGCGCCGTGTGGGCGTCTGCCGGGGCCTTCGGCTGACGCGCGCGCCCAAGGCCTCACAGCGGCCCGGGTCCGCCGCCGTGCGCGTACGCGCACGGCCGTGAACAACGAGAAGAGGGGCTGCCCCGGGACCGAAGTCCCGGGGCAGCCCCTCTTCTCCTACTGCGGCGAACCCGGAGGGCTACGCCTCCTTGCTCAGGTTGGGACCGGCCCCACCCGCGGCCTGCTCGATCGGCGGGACGTCGGGCAGCGCCGACTTCTCCTCGCCCCGGAAGGTGAAGGTCACGGTGTCGCCCTCGCCCTCCGTGTCGACGACCACGATGTGACCGGGACGCAGCTCACCGAAGAGGATCTTCTCCGAGAGCGTGTCCTCGATCTCGCGCTGGATCGTGCGACGCAGCGGCCGCGCGCCCAGAACGGGGTCGTAACCCTTCTTGGACAGCAGCTCCTTGGCGGACTGGGAGAGCTCGATGCCCATGTCCCGGTCCTTGAGGCGCTCGTCCACCTTGCCGACCATCAGGTCGACGATCTTGAGGATGTCCTCCTGCGTCAGCTGCGGGAAGACGACCACGTCGTCGACGCGGTTGAGGAACTCGGGGCGGAAGTGCTGCTTGAGCTCGTCCGACACCTTGTTCTTCATGCGCTCGTAGTTGGACTTCGTGTCACCCGTGGCCGCGAAGCCCAGGTTGAAGCCCTTCGAGATGTCCCGCGTGCCGAGGTTGGTCGTCATGATGATGACCGTGTTCTTGAAGTCCACGACCCGGCCCTGGGAGTCGGTCAGGCGACCGTCCTCCAGGATCTGCAGCAGCGAGTTGAAGATGTCCGGGTGGGCCTTCTCGACCTCGTCGAAGAGGACGACCGAGAACGGCTTGCGGCGCACCTTCTCCGTCAGCTGGCCGCCCTCCTCGTAGCCCACGTAACCGGGGGGCGAACCGAAGAGACGCGACACCGTGTGCTTCTCGCTGAACTCCGACATGTCGAGGGAGATCAGCGCGTCCTCGTCACCGAAGAGGAACTCGGCGAGGGCCTTGGACAGCTCGGTCTTACCGACACCGGACGGGCCCGCGAAGATGAACGAACCACCCGGACGCTTCGGGTCCTTCAGACCGGCCCGGGTACGACGGATCGCCTTCGAGAGCGCCTTGACGGCGTCCTTCTGACCGATGACCCGCTTGTGGAGCTCGTCCTCCATGCGCAGCAGGCGGCTCGACTCCTCCTCGGTCAGCTTGAAGACCGGGATGCCGGTCGCGGTCGCGAGGACCTCGGCGATCAGCTCGCCGTCGACCTCGGCCACGACGTCCATGTCGCCGGCCTTCCACTCCTTCTCCCGCTTGGTCTTCGCCGCCAGCAGCTGCTTCTCCTTGTCGCGGAGAGAGGCCGCCTTCTCGAAGTCCTGGGAGTCGATGGCCGACTCCTTGTCGCGGCGGACGCCCGCGATCTTCTCGTCGAACTCGCGGAGGTCCGGCGGCGCGGTCATCCGGCGGATGCGCATCCGGGAGCCCGCCTCGTCGATCAGGTCGATCGCCTTGTCCGGCAGGAAGCGGTCCGAGATGTACCGGTCGGCCAGGGTGGCGGCCTGGACCAGTGCCTCGTCGGTGATGGAGACGCGGTGGTGTGCCTCGTAGCGGTCGCGCAGGCCCTTGAGGATCTCGATCGTGTGCGGGAGGGAAGGCTCCGCCACCTGGATCGGCTGGAAGCGGCGCTCGAGGGCCGCGTCCTTCTCGAGGTGCTTGCGGTACTCGTCCAGAGTCGTCGCACCGATGGTCTGCAGTTCACCGCGGGCCAGCATCGGCTTCAGGATCGAGGCCGCGTCGATGGCGCCCTCGGCGGCACCCGCACCGACCAGTGTGTGGAGCTCGTCGATGAACAGGATGATGTCGCCGCGGGTACGGATCTCCTTGAGCACCTTCTTCAGGCGCTCCTCGAAGTCACCGCGGTAGCGGGAGCCGGCGACCAGCGCGCCGAGGTCCAGGGTGTAGAGGTGCTTGTCCTTGAGGGTCTCGGGCACCTCGCCCTTGACGATGGCCTGCGCCAGGCCCTCGACGACAGCGGTCTTGCCGACACCGGGCTCACCGATCAGGACCGGGTTGTTCTTGGTCCTGCGGGAGAGCACCTGCATGACCCGCTCGATCTCCTTCTCGCGCCCGATGACCGGGTCGAGCTTGGACTCACGAGCGGCCTGGGTGAGGTTCCGGCCGAACTGGTCGAGGACCAGGGACGTGGAGGGGGTGCCCTCGGCAGGACCGCCGGCGGTGGCGGTCTCCTTGCCCTGGTAACCGGAGAGCAGCTGGATGACCTGCTGCCGCACCCGGTTGAGATCGGCGCCCAGCTTGACCAGGACCTGGGCGGCGACGCCCTCGCCCTCTCGGATCAGGCCGAGCAGGATGTGCTCCGTGCCGATGTAGTTGTGGCCCAGCTGAAGGGCCTCGCGGAGCGAGAGCTCCAGGACCTTCTTGGCACGGGGGGTGAAGGGGATGTGCCCGGACGGGGCCTGCTGCCCCTGCCCGATGATCTCCTCCACCTGCTGGCGGACCGCCTCGAGCGAAATCCCGAGGCTCTCCAGGGCCTTAGCGGCGACACCCTCACCCTCGTGGATCAGGCCCAGGAGGATGTGCTCGGTGCCGATGTAGTTGTGGTTGAGCATCCGGGCTTCTTCCTGAGCCAGGACGACAACCCGCCGCGCGCGGTCGGTGAACCTCTCGAACATCGTTAATCGCTCCTCAGAGCGGTCAGGCAGTAAGGGGACGCTCCCCTCCCTGTCCTTCCGCAGCTTAGTCCCGCAAGCGGGGACCGCTCATTCCAACTGCCGACACCGTCCTTGGCCTCCTGACCCCGAACGCCGACATCTGCTCCAACCTGATGGTGCGAGACGATGTTCCCGCAGGCCAGGCAGATACCCTCATGAGCTGTACGCCGATGGCGAACGTGAGGCGCCCAGGCTCTGCGTGTCGCCCCTCCCACTAGGGATGTCTTACCCGTACGCACTGACACTCCATGCGGCGCGCACAGGTTCCCTCCGCTACGGGCGAACATCTTTGCGCCGCCGATCGTCCCCGCGCGCCCCCCTGTTCGACACTCTGCGCTCATCATGAAACACCCAGCGTAACTCTGGAGCCCTTCCGTCGGTTGCTCCTGTCATGGTTCCCACTGTCCCCCTTCCTCGCCGCCCGCTCGACCTGAGCGACCGGACGCGGTGGTGGTACGAGAACGAACTGGGCTGGACGACCGTGCCCGGCTCACCGGTGCGGCTGGCCACCGGCATGCGCTTCGACGTGCTGGAAGTCCCCGCGGAGGCGGGTTTCGCGGCCCTGCGGCACCTCGGTCCGACGTCTCCGGTGGCACTGCGCAGAAACCTGCCGGAACGGCATGGCGAATCCGGTGATTCCGGTGATTCCCCCGATTTCGATGATCCAGGGGATTCCGGAGCGCGAGAGCCCGTTCTTCCGGCGCCGCACGGGGGCTCCGGGGATTCCGCGGTCCGCCCGGGGCACGCACCGCCGCGGTGCGGGGGCCGGCCGGTCCGGCGCGGGGCGCGGATGCGGCTGCTGGTGGCGGCGGGGAGCGCGGAGGAGCTGCCGGGGCTGCTCGACTGGCTGGAGTGGGGCACCCTCGCGCTGGATCTCACGGCGGTCGGGGCGGGCGGGAGCATCGGGGCTCCGCTGCCGCCGGGGGTGCCCGAAGGGCCTATCTCCGCTAAGCGGGTCCGGTCCGCAGGGGGCCGCCGTCTGGCTGCGGCCCCCTGAGCCGGGGTGCGAGGTGGAACCCTCGCTGCCGACTCTGTCGGCCATGGGGGGCGGTGGGGGCGCCCCCGATCTCGTACGACTCGTGGAGACGATGGCGACCCAGTGCCATCGCATCCGATTGCGGCGCGCGAGCGCTCAGCCGTTGGCCTTCTCGTAGGCCTCGCGAATGGACGCGGGAACGCGGCCACGGTCGTTGACCTCGTAACCGTTCTCCTTCGCCCACGCGCGGATCTGCGCGGTGTCCTGGCTGCCACCGGAAGCGACGCGTGCCTTTCCGCGTCCCCCCGAAGCGCGGCCACCGGTACGGCGCCCACCCTTCACGTAGGCGTCGAGAAGACCACGGAGCTTGTCCGCATTGGCGGTCGTGAGATCGATCTCGTAGGTCTTGCCGTCCAACGCGAACGTCACCGTCTCGTCCGCCTCGCCACCGTCGAGGTCGTCGACAAGAAGGACCTGAACCTTCTGTGCCACCGGATTTCCTTTCATCGATAACGTGAGGGCCGAGGGTCTGCGGCGTGGGCCGCCGTTTCGCGTCCCCTGTTATATGCAGTACTGCAGTACGTCGGAAAGCAAACCGCTTTTGCTGGAAAAACACAAACCCCTGGGGGAGACTCGGGGGTCACTGGAAGACCGGAAACATGCGCGTTTCGGACATAGGGAACGCGGGCAAGCCGGTCCGGCGGAATAGTGGCCGGCGATCACAGATGCAGAAGCATCCGGCTGTTGCCCAAGGTGTTCGGTTTCACTCGTTCGAGACCGAGGAACTCCGCGACGCCCTCGTCATAGGAACGCAGCAGCTCGGCGTACACATCGGTGTCGACCGGCGTCTCACCGATCTCCACGAAGCCGTGCTTCGCGAAGAAGTCCACTTCGAAGGTGAGACAGAAAACGCGGCGAACGCCGAGCCAACGGGCGGTGTGCAGCAACTTCTCCAGCAACTGATGACCGACACCTGCGCCCTTGACCGCCGGGTTCACCGCGAGAGTGCGGACTTCCGCGAGGTCTTCCCACATCACGTGCAGCGCACCGCAGCCGACGACCTCGGTACTTGAGCCGGTGTCGCGTTCGGCGACCCAGAACTCCTGGATGTCCTCGTAAAGCGTCACCGTGGCTTTGTCGAGCAGGATGCGGCGTCGGACGTTCGCGTCGAGGAGGCGACGCACGGCCGGGACATCGCCGGTCCTGGCCCGCCGGACGGTGATGGCTTTCGCGGTGTCTCCGGGATGCGGTGCGGGCCGCCGCGCTGGATGCTCTGCTGGCATGAGCGGACGCTATCGCCCGGTGCCGTCACGGTCCGAGGCGGGGTTCTCGCCGCCCGGCTTCTCACCCGCGTTCCCGGCCGGGTTCTCGCCCGACTTCTCCTCGCGCTTCTCCTCGGAAGCTTCCGGAGCCGCCCGCGTTTCGGCATCGACCGGGCCTTCTTCGGGACCTTGCACGATACGCATGGCGTCACGCAGCGCATGGCGCTGTTCCTCGCTCATCATGCCGAAGAAGGCGACGAGAGCGGCGGCGGGGTTGTCACTCTGGGACCATGCGTCGTTCATGAGGGCCGCGGAGTAGGCGGCACGCGTGGAGACCGCCTCATATCGATAGGCCCGGCCTTCCGCCTCGCGACGCACCCAGCCCTTCTGATGGAGATTGTCCAAAACGGTCATCACCGTGGTGTAGGCGATGGACCGTTCCTGCTGAAGGTCTTCCAGGACTTCTCGAACGGTCACCGGGCGGTTCCACTTCCACACCCGCGTCATGACCGAGTCTTCGAGTTCTCCCAATGGGCGAGGCACAGCTCAGAACAATAGTGGGAGATCAGCAACAAAAAGGGCGTACGACTCGAAAAACGTATGAGTCGTACGCCGATGAGCGTCCCGAAGGGGTCGGACGCTCAGGCCTCGGAGTCCCGGGAGACCTGGCGGGCGCTGTCCGCGCGCGCGAGGGCGGCGTCGACGACCGCGTCCTCCTTGGACTTGTTGGCACCGCCCTGGGTCTTGACGATCGTCACGATCAACCCGATGAAGAACACGGCCATCACTACGGGGGGCACGAGCGCGGAGACATAGTCCATGCCTCCAGAGTAGCTAGCCCGCCGCGAGTTGCTGAGGGGGGTTCACCGGTGGCGGCGCGGGTTTGCGCCTGGGCGGGAAGACCTCGCCCGGGGTGGGGATCGGGCGGTCCGGGCGCGGGCTCCTGCCGGGAGGGTTCGGCTTCGGGTCGGCGGCCGGCCGGTCCGCCGGTTTCCGGGCGGGCTCGTCGGGACCGGCGGCCCGTGCCAGACCTCCGGGGAGGGCCGTCAGACGGGTACGGGACGCCGGGACCGTGGGAGTGGCCGTGCGGCCCGCCAGGCGGGCGCGGACGTCCCGTTCGGCGAGGTCGCAGCAGCGCTCCAGGAGGGCGGCCGCGGCGGGGTTCCCGCGCAGGGCGCGCAGGGCGGCGAGATCGTCCGGATTCGGCCGGTAGCCGGTGGCCAGGGTTTCTTCCAGGAGTACGAGGTAGCCGGCGGCCGTACCGGGCAGCGCGGCCCGGTAGCGGGAGAGGTCGGCCAGCAGGAAGGCCCGGAGCCTGGCTCCCTCACGGGCGGCCTCGTCGACGGATTCGGCGAGCCGGAGGCAGTCCTGGACGTCTTCGGCCGAGGCGGGGGCGGGATGGAGGGCGAGGGCGAGAGCACGACGGAGCACACGCAGCTCCTGCGCACCGAACGCCATGCCGCCGCGGGATCCGTAGGGCGTGGGCATGCCGTGACGATACGCGCTAATCAGACAAAATCCGCCATATCCCCCTACGCGTGTCCTGGACCCCGCCCATCCCCTGGTGACTCCGTCCCTGGACCCCGCCAAGGGGCTGCCGCCCCCTGGACCCCCGCCATCGCCCGAAGGGCTCGTCCTCAAACGCCGGACGGGCTGAAATGCCCCGCCCCGGCGTCAGCCTTTCAGCGCGGCCTCGCACACTCGGCCCGTCCGGCGTTTGAGGACAAGGCCCTCAAGGCCGGCGGCGGCGAAGACCCCCTACGTGCGGGACACGTTTCGCTCGTACACCAGGCGGAGCCCGATCAGCGTGAGCCACGGCTCGTGCTCGTCGATGACCGACGCCTCCCCCAGAACCATCGGCGCCAGCCCCCCGGTCGCGATGACGGTGACATCGTCCGGATCCTCCGCGAGCTCCCGCACCATCCGGTTGACGACCCCGTCCACCTGCCCCGCGAACCCGTAGATGATCCCGGACTGCATCGCCTCGACGGTGTTCTTGCCGATGACCGCCCGCGGCCGGGCCACCTCGATCTTGCGCAGCTGGGCCCCCTTGACCCCGAGCGCGTCGACGGAGATCTCGATCCCGGGCGCGATGACACCGCCCACGTACTCACCCCGCGCGCTGACCGCGTCGAACGTGGTCGCGGTACCGAAGTCGACGACGATCGCCGGCCCCCCGTAGAGCTCGACGGCCGCGACCGCGTTGATGATGCGGTCCGCGCCGACCTCCTTCGGGTTGTCCGTGAGGATCGGCACGCCCGTCTTGACGCCGGGCTCGACCAGGACGGCCGGCACGTCGCCGTAGTAGCGGCGGGTCACCTCACGCAGCTCGTGCAGCACGGACGGGACGGTGGCGCAGATCGCGATGCCGTCGATGCCGTCGCCGAGTTCCTCGCCGAGCAGCGGGTGCATGCCCATCAGGCCCTGGAGGAGCACGGCGAGCTCGTCGGCGGTGCGGCGGGCGTCCGTGGAGATGCGCCAGTGCTCGACGATCTCCTCGCCGTCGAAGAGGCCGAGGACCGTGTGGGTGTTGCCGACGTCGATGGTCAGGAGCATGGGTCCTACTCCGCCTCGTCCGTGGATGCCTCGTCCGCCGACGCGTCGCGCAGGTCCAGGCCGATGTCCAGGATCGGCGAGGAGTGGGTCAGGGCGCCCACCGCGAGGAAGTCGACGCCCGTCCTGGCGTACTCCTCGGCGTTGCCGAGGGTGAGCCGGCCCGAGGCCTCCAGGAGCGCGCGGCCGGCGACCAGGGCCACCGCCTCCTCGCACTCGACGGGCGTGAAGTTGTCGAGGAGGATCAGGTCGGCGCCCGCGTCCAGGACCTGGCGCAGCTGGTGCAGCGTGTCGACCTCGACCTCGATCGCGACGTCCGGGAAGGCCTCACGGACGGCCGTGAAGGCCTGCTCCACGCCGCCGGCGGCGACCACGTGGTTGTCCTTGACCAGTGCGGCGTCCGAGAGCGACATGCGGTGGTTGACGCCTCCGCCGCAGCGCACCGCGAACTTCTCCAGGGAGCGCAGGCCCGGGGTCGTCTTACGGGTGTCGCGCACACGGGTGCCGGTGCCCTCCAGGGCGTCGGCCCACGCGCGCGTGGCGGTCGCGATGCCGGACAGACGGCACAGCAGGTTCAGCGCGCTGCGCTCGGCCGTGAGGAGGTCGCGGGTGCGGGTGGTGACGCTGAGGAGCTTCTGTCCCGCCTCGACCCGGTCGCCGTCCTCGACGTGCCGCTCCACCTCGAACTCGTCGGTGCAGACCACGGAGACGACGGCCTCGGCGACGCGCAGGCCCGCGACGACGCCCGCGTCACGGGCGGTGAAGTCGGCGGTGGAGACGGCGTCCTCGGGAATGGTCGCGACGGTCGTCACGTCCACGCCGTTGTCGAGGTCCTCCTGGATGGCGACGTTCGCGATGTCCTCGACCTCGAGCGGGTCGAGTCCGGCGTCGGCGAGGAGCTGGGCGAGCGCGGGGTCGAGGCCGCACTCCATGTACGTCTCGTCGCCGCCGTTGTCGGCGCCGCCACAGCCGCAGCCGTCGCCGCAGCCGCCGCTCTGGGCGAGGGGAAGGTCGAGGGTGCTCACTTCGGTCACTGCTCCTGGTTGCGGGGCGTCTGCCGGGGCATGGGGGGTCCCCCTGCCCGGGCGGGGCCGTCGGCTTGGGGGGAGGGTCGGGGGGAAGTCTGCTGTGTCGGTGGTGTGCACGGCGAGCGTGCGGTCGGGATTCAGCCGTACGACGATGTGCCGGCGCCAGTCCGAGTCGTCGCGGTCGGCGTGGTCCTCGCGCCAGTGGCAGCCGCGGGTCTCCTCGCGCAGGAGGGCGGCGGTGACCAGGACCCGCGCCACGCACAGGAGGTTGGTGGCCTCCCAGGTGTCGACGCCGGGCTCGGAGGTCTTGCCGTTCTCGTCGAGGGCGTCGCGGGCGTCCGTGTGCAGCCGCTGGAGACGGTCGGCCGCGTGGGCCAGGGACTCGGCCGAGCGCAGGACGCCCGCGCCGTCCGTCATGATCCGCTGGATGGCGAACCGGGCCTCGGGCGCGAGCAGCGGGTGCGCGGGCTTGTCGGGGTGCGGGACCGGCTCGGGCACGCGCGCGTGGAGGCCGTCCTCGGCACGGCCGTACACGATGTCGGCCGCGATGCGCTCGGCGTAGACCAGGCCTTCCAGGAGGGAGTTGGAGGCGAGCCGGTTGGCGCCGTGCACGCCGGTGCAGGCGACCTCGCCGCAGGCATACAGACCGGGCACCGTGGTGCGGCCCCGGGCGTCCGTGCGGACGCCGCCGGAGGCGTAGTGGGCGGCCGGGGCGACCGGGACGGGCTCGGTCACCGGGTCGATGCCGTGGGCGCGGCAGGCGGCGAGGATGGTCGGGAAGCGGTGCTCCCACATGTCGGCGCCGAAGTGCCGGGCGTCGAGGTACATGTGCTCGGCGCCCTGCTCCTGCATGCGGCGCATGATGCCCTTGGCGACGATGTCCCGGGGTGCCAGCTCGGCCAGCTCGTGCCGGCCGAGCATGAAGCGCACGCCGTCCGCGTCGACCAGGTGGGCGCCCTCGCCGCGTACCGCCTCCGACACCAGTGGCTGCTGGCCCTCCGCGTCCGGGCCGAGGAACAGCACGGTCGGGTGGAACTGCACGAATTCGAGGTCGGAGACCTCGGCGCCCGCGCGCAGTGCGAGGGCCACGCCGTCGCCCGTCGAGACCGAGGGATTGGTGGTCGCGGAGAAGACCTGGCCCATGCCGCCGGTGGCGAGGACCACGGTGGGTGCGTACACGGCTCCCACGCCGTCGTGCTGGCCCTCTCCCATGACGTGCAGGGTCACACCCGCGGTGCGGCCGTCGGCGTCCGTCAGGAGGTCCAGGACGAGCGCGTTCTCCACCGTGCGCAGGCCACGCGCGCGTACCGCCTCGACGAGCGCCCGGGAGATCTCGGCGCCGGTCGCGTCGCCGCCCGCGTGCGCGATGCGGCGGCGGTGGTGGCCGCCCTCGCGGGTGAGTTCCAGGTCGCCCTCGGAGGACTCGTCGAAGTGGGCTCCGGTCGCGATGAGGCGGCGTACGGCGTCGGGGCCCTCGGTGACGAGGATGCGTACCGCGTCCTCGTCGCACAGTCCCACGCCCGCGACGAGGGTGTCGTCGAGGTGCTGTTCGGGGGTGTCGCCCTCGCCGAGGGCCGCGGCGATGCCGCCCTGGGCCCAGCGGGTGGAGCCGTCGTCCAGGCGTGCCTTGGTGACGACGACGGTCGTCAGGCCCGCGGCCTGGCAGCGCAGGGCGGCGGTGAGGCCGGCGACGCCGGAGCCGACGACCACCACGTCGGCGGTCAGGGCCCAGCCGGGGGCGGGCGCGTGCAGTCGTATGCCGGTACCTGTGCCTTTACCGGTACCTGTGCCTTTGCCGGTCACGAGGCGGCTCCGAAGGTGAGGGGGATGTTGTCGATCAGGCGGGTCGTCCCGACCCGGGCGGCGACGGCGAGGACCGCGTCGCCGGTGAAGTCGTCCTGGATCTCGGTGAAGTCGGACGGATCGACCAGCGCCAGGTAGTCCAGGGCCAGCGGCGGCCGGAGGCGGGCCGCCTCGTCCAGGATCAGGCGGGCGGCCGCGCGGACACCGGAGGGGCCGCTGGGGGCGGCCTTGGCCACGGCGTGCGCGTCCGCGGCGGCGCGGGACTCGCCGATCGCGCTGAGCGCCTCGGCACGCGCGCGTGTGGCGGGCACTTCGCGGGCCCGCGCGCGCAGGGCCTCCTGGGCGGCGTGCCGGTCGCGGCCGGCGAACAGCGCCTGGGAGAGGGCGAGGGCGGTGCGCCGCTCCTCGGTCGACAGGAAGCGGTTGCGGCTGGAGAGGGCGAGTCCGTCGTCCTCGCGCACGGTGGGTACGCCGACGATCTCCACGCCGAAGTTCAGGTCGCGGACCATGCGGCGGATCAGGGCGAGCTGCTGGGCGTCCTTCTGCCCGAACAGGGCCGTGTCGGGCCGGGTGAGGTGCAGCAGCTTGGCGACGACGGTGAGCATGCCGTCGAAGTGGCCGGGGCGTGTGGCGCCCTCCAGCCGCTCGCCCATGGGGCCGGCGGAGAGCCGGACCTGGGGTTCGCCGCCCGGGTAGACCTCGTCCACGGAGGGGGCGAACACGGCGTCCGCGCCCGCCTGCTCGGCGGTCTTGACGTCGGAGTCGAGGGTGCGGGGGTAGCGGTCGAGGTCCTCGCCAGCGCCGAACTGGAGGGGGTTCACGAAGACGGTGACGACTACGTCGCCCCGCGGGCCGGCGAGCTCGCGGGCCGTGCGGATCAGCGTGGCGTGGCCCTCGTGCAGGGCGCCCATGGTCATCACCACGACCCGGCGCTCGCCCCGTCCGCGCGCGTGCAGGTCGTCGGAGGTGCGCAGCAGGACGGTCATCGGTCGCTCCCGTCGTCGGGCAGGGTCGCGCCGTCGGCGAGTACCCCGAGGAGGTCCTCGGCAAGTTCCGGCTTCAGCAGGCCGTGGGCGAGGGCGCGGTCGGCGGTCGCACGGGCCATCGCGAGGTAGCCGGCGACGGTCTGGGGGGCGTGTTTGCGCAGCTCGGCGACGTGGGCCGCGACCGTGCCCGCGTCCCCGCGCGCGACGGGCCCGGTGAGGGCCGCGTCGCCGGATCTGAGGGCGTTGTCGAGGGCGGCGCCGAGCAGCGGGCCGAGCATCCGGTCGGGGGCCTCGACGCCCGCGGCGCGCAGCAGGTCCATGGACTCGGCGACCAGGGTCACCAGGTGGTTGGCGCCGAGTGCGAGGGCCGCGTGGTAGAGCGGCCGGGACTCCTCGGAGATCCACTCGGGCTCGCCGCCCATCTCGATCACGAGGGCCTCGGCGGCGAGGCGCAGCTCCTCGGGCGCGGTGACCCCGAAGGAGCATCCGGCCAGCCGCTGCACGTCCACCGGGGTGCCGGTGAAGGTCATGGCGGGGTGCAGCGCGAGCGGCAGGGCGCCGGCCCGCAGTGCCGGGTCGAGCACCCGCGCGCCGTACCGCCCGGAGGTGTGCACGAGCAGTTGGCCGGGCCGGACGGCCCCGGTCTCGGCGAGTCCTTCCACGAGACCGGGCAGGGTGTCGTCCGGGACGGTCAGCAGGACCAGGTCGGCGCGCTCGAGAACCTGTGCCGGGGACATCAGCGGCACATCGGGCAGGAGCAGCGCGGCACGGCGCCTGGAGGCGTCGGAGACCCCGGAGACGGCCACCGGGCGGTGTCCGGCGAGCTGGAGGGCCGCCGCGAGGGCGGGGCCGACGCGGCCCGCGCCGACGACGCCGACGCCGAGGCGTGCGGGTCGGTCCTTGGGTTCTGGCTGGGGGGATGTACTCACTCGACGGCGGCCTTCCGTTCCAGTCCGCTCGGGGTACCGGACGATTTCTCGTCATGTTAACGCGATTGGTTCGGGGGCCGTTTCGGTTGTCCACAGGCTGTGGGTTTCCGCAGGTCGCGACGGGTGCGCAAATGGGGGTGCCAGGACGGGACGGCGCACGGCATCATCCGGGGATGAGCGATTCGGCGGAGCGGGGCCGGGAACAGGCCGCGGAGCGGGACACGGAGCGGGACACGGAAGAGACGGGCGGGCAGGGCCGGGAAGAGACGGCGGAGCGGAAGCGGGAGCGGCGGAACGCCGCGTGGCAGGCGGCCGAACGGGTGCTGTGGCGGTCGAGCCATCAGCAGACGGTCCGTTCGCGGCTGGCCTGGCTGAACGACGGCGCCGAGAGCGTGTACGACCTCGACCGGCCGGTGGACATGTACGGCGACCGGCTCGTGGAGACCCTGGAGGAGCGGGTCGCCGGACTGCTCGGCAAGGAAGCGGCCGCATTCTTCCCCACCGGGACCATGGCGCAGCAGGTCGCCCTGCGCTGCTGGGCGGGCCGTACCGGCGACGCGACCGTCGCGATGCACGCGCTCGGCCACCCGGAGACGCACGAGCGGCACGCGTTCAGCAGGCTCAGCGGCCTGCGCCCGGTCCGGGTGACGGACGAACCGCGGCTGCCGACCGCCGAGGAGGTCCGGGACTTCGAGGAGCCGTTCGGGTCACTGATGCTCGAACTGCCCCTGCGGGACGCCGGTTTCGTACTGCCGTCCTGGGAGGAGCTCGTGGCGGTCACGGAGGCGGCGCGCGAGCGGGATGCCGTCGTGCACTTCGACGGAGCCCGGCTGTGGGAGTGCACCCCGCATCTCGGCCGTCCCCTGGACGAGATCGCGGGCCTCGCGGACAGCGTCTACGTGTCGTTCTACAAGTCGCTGGACGGCCTCGGCGGGGCGGCGGTCGCGGGCCCGAGGACGCTGATCGACGAGGCGAAGGCCTGGCGGCACCGGTACGGCGGCATGGTCTTCCAGCAGTTCCCGACCGTGCTGGCGGCGCTGATCGGGCTGGACCGGGAACTGCCGCGGCTGCCCGCGTACGTGGCCCACGCGCGCGTGGTCGCCGCCGCCCTGCGCGAGGGGTTCGCCGAGGCCGGGGTGCCCTGGGCGCGCGTTCATCCCGAGGAGCCGCACACCCATCAGTTCCAGGTCTGGCTGCCCTACGACGCCGAGGTGCTCACGGACGCGGCGATGCTGCACACCGAGGAGACGAAGACCGGTCTCTTCGGGCGCTGGAGTCGTGGCGGCCCGGGGCTCGCGCTCACCGAGGTCACGGTGGCGGCCCAGGGCCTCGAGTGGACGGCCGGGGACGTGAAGGCGGCCGTCGCGGACTTCGTGGCGCGGCTGCCCGGCTGACATCCCGGCCCTCCTGGGGCGCCGGCGCTCGGCGTACTCCGCCGCCGATTGACGGCCGCCGTCAATCGGCGGCGGCGTTGTCGGTGGTGGGGTGCACCATGAGGTCATGAGCGTGCGTATCGATGTCACCGGGCTCCGGCCGGAGCGGATCGCCGTCGTGCCCTCGCCGCTGGCCGAGCTCGGGATGGCGCTGCACGCGCTGTCCGAGCCGGGGCACCACCCCGGGCTCCAGGGCTGGGCGACCGGCGTGACCCCCCGCCTCGACCCGCATCTCGCCGACCGGATGTGCGAGGCCGACTTCCTGTGGCGGACGACCTTCTCCGACCTGTTCCTGCCGTACGCGGGCATCCCCGGCCGGAGCACGCTCCCGGGCGCCACGCTCGCCGAGGAGCTGGACCAGCTGGACAAGCTGACGGACGAGCAGTTCGTGGACGCGGCGCTGGAGTTCACCTGCGCGCTCCCGTACGAGGGGCCGGGCCCCGACACGCTCTCCGACCCGGCGCTGCAGCACCGCGCGCTGGAGCTGGCCGCCGCGCGCGGACCCCAGCAGGTGCGGTTCAGCAGACGGCTGCTGGACGATCCCCCGCAGATCCGGGCGTGGCTGCGGCAGTTCCTGGAGGACTGCGACGAGGCGTTCTTCGCGGAGACCTGGTCCCGGCTGCGCCACCAGCTCGCGGCGGACGCCCGGCACAAGACGGATCTGCTGCGGCGCAGGGGCCTGGCGGAGGCCGTGGCCTCGGTCTCCCCCGCGATGGCGCTCGACGAGAGGTCCCAGACGATCACGGTCGACAAGCTGGGCCAGGGCCGGACGTCCACCGGGGACGGTGGCCTCCTCCTGGTGCCGACGAGTCTCGGCTGGCCGCACCTGATGGTGCTGCACCGGTACGGCTGGCAGCCGGTGCTGCACTACCCGGTCGGCTCTCCCGAGCTGACCGCCCCGTCCTCCCTGGAGCAGCTGACGCTGCGGATGACCGCCCTGTCGCATCCGGTCCGGATGCGGATCTGCCGGAGTCTGGCCCGCAGCGTGTTCACCACGGGCGAGCTGGCCCAGGTGAACGGGATGACGGCCCCTGAGATATCCCGGCACCTGGGCGTGCTCAAGAAGGCGGGCCTGATCACCACGCGGCGCCGTGGCCGGTACGTGCTGCACCAGCTGGACGTGACGGTCGTGGCCCGGCTCGGCAGCGACTTCCTGGAGGGCATCCTGCGCTGAGCCGCGCCCCACGGCCCCGGTGGGACCGCGAGAGGCGGGCACGCCCGGCCCGCCGAGGGATCACGCGCCCGGCCCGCCGACGGATCAGCGGTGCCCGCCCGCCCGTACGAGCCCCGTCTCGTAGGCGAGGACCACCACCTGCACCCGGTCCCGCAGCCCCAGCTTCGTCAGAATGCGCCCCACATGGGTCTTCACGGTCGCCTCGGAGAGCACGAGGCGTGCCGCGATCTCACCGTTCGACAGGCCCTGCGCGACCAGGATCATCACCTCGCGCTCGCGGTCGGTGAGCCGCTCCAGCCCCTTGTGCTGGGGGTCCTTGCCGGCGTTGGGCAGCATCGGCGCGAAGCGGTCGAGCAGGCGCCGGGTGGTGGACGGCGCGACCACCGCGTCCCCGCTGTGCACGGAGCGGATGGCGGTGAGCAGTTCGCCGGGCGGCACGTCCTTGAGCATGAAGCCGGAGGCGCCCGCCTTCAGCCCGGAGAAGGCGTACTCGTCGAGATCGAAGGTGGTGAGGATCAGCACCTTCGGGGGGTTCGGGTCCGAGCAGATGCGGCGCGTGGTCTCCACCCCGTCCAGCTTCGGCATCCGGACGTCCATCAGCACCACGTCGACGGCCGTCGCCCGCAGCACCTGGAGAGCCTCGACACCATCGCCCGCCTCGGCCACGACCTCCATGTCCGGCTGGGCGTCGAGCACCATCCGGAAACCGGTGCGCAGCAGCACCTGGTCGTCGACGAGCATCACGCGGATCGCCATCGGGGTCCCTTCACATCACTTGCTTACGGATCACATGCTTACGGATCGCACGTGTACAGGTGTCAGGGCGCTGGCTTGAGCGGCAGCAGGGCACTGATGCGGAAGCCTCCACCGGGCCGCGGCCCCGCGTCCAGGGTGCCGCCGACCATGCCGACGCGCTCGCGCATCCCGATCAGACCGTGCCCCTGCCCGTCGGCGCCCCCCTCCTCGTACAGCTCGTGGGGCGCGCCCTTGCCGTCGTCCTCGACGAGCAGGCCGAGGCCGTCGTCGAAGTAGACCAGGCGCACACTCGCGCCGATGTTCGGGCCCCCGTGCTTGCGCGTGTTGGTGAGCGCCTCCTGCACGATGCGGTACGCCGTGAGCTCCACGCCGCTGGGCAGGGGCCGCGGCGTCCCCTCGACCTTGAAGTCGACGGGCAGCCCCGAGGTGCGGCACTGCTCGATGAGGTCGTCGAGCTGCTCCACGTCGGGCTGCGGCACGTACTCGCCGACCTCCTGGTGTTCGCCGGTGCGCAGGACGCCGAGCAGGCGGCGCATCTCGGCGAGCGCCTGGCGGCCGGTCCCGGAGATGGTCTCCAGGGCCTTCCTCGCCTGCTCGGGGGCGGTGTCCATGACGTAAGCGGCGCCATCGGCCTGGACCACCATCACCGAGACGTTGTGCGCGACCACGTCGTGCAGCTCGCGGGCGATCCGGGCGCGCTCGGCGGCGACGGCGACCTTGGCCTGCGCCTCACGCTCCTTCTCCAGCCGGGCGGCCCGCTCCTCCAGCTGGGCGAGATAGGCGCGGCGGGTGCGGACGGAGTCGCCGAGCACCCAGGCGAGCGCGAACGGCACCGTCTGGAAGACCGCTATCAGGATGTTGCCCAGCGAGCCGGAGTCCAGCTGGGGCCAGCGGATCTGCGAGAGGGTCGCCGCGCACAGGCCGCCGATCAGCGCGAAGCGGGAGGCCCAGCGGGCGCCGTCCGCCGCGACGGTGTAGATGATCACCAGCATCGCGAAGTCGGCGGGCACCACCTCGACGTCCAGGACCAGCTGGGCGAGGCCCATCGCGGCCGCCAGGACCAGCATCTTCTCGGGCATACGGCGGCGCAGCGCCACGACCAGGCTCAGGACCAGGGCGATCGGGAGGGCCGCCGCGAGTGACCCGTGGTGGTTCGCAGCGCCGTTGACCTTGGTGAGGCTCACGGCGGAGATCCCGAGCAGGACGACGGCCCAGAAGCCGTCGACCCACGTCGGGTGTCTGCGGAGAAAGTCATAAAGGCGCTGCACGTAACCCAGAGTAGGGAAGCGTGCAGTGTGCAGGGGTCAACCGGAGGACCGATCCGCGAGCGGTGCTCGTACTCCCCAAGGTGGAGGCTCTCCCCGTTCCCGACGCCTAGGGCCTGCCGTTTGGATCATGTGGCGGGACGCGGGGCCCGCTCGGCCCACCTGGCAAGACACCCCGCCCTGGCGCCACCTGATCCAAACGACAGGCCCTAGCCTGGCCCGGTGAGGCATGAGGCGGCGGGCTTGTGGCGGGGTTGGCGCGAGGCGGCACAGGAGGCGCTGTACGGCCCCTCGGGCTTCTACCGCAGGCCCGAGGGGCCCGCGGCCCACTTCCGTACGTCGGTGCACGCCTCCCCGCTCTTCGCGGCCGCCGTGGCCCGGCTGCTGTGCCGGGTCGACGCGGCCCTCGGCCGCCCCGCCGCGCTCGACTTCGTCGACATGGCGGCCGGTCACGGCGAACTGGTGACGGGTGTCCTCGCCGCGCTCCCCGCCGACGTGGCCTCCCGGGCGCGCGGGTACGCCGTCGAACGCGCCGGTCGCCCCGCCGGACTCGACCCCCGGATCCAGTGGCTCCCGGAGCCCCCGCGCGGGACCACCGGACTGCTGTTCGCCAACGAGTGGCTGGACAACGTGCCGGTGGACGTGGCGGAGGTGGACTCCGAGGGCGTACGGCGGCTGGTTCTCGTACGGCCCGAGGACGGGACCGAACGCCTCGGGGAGCCCGTCGCCGGAGCCGAGGCGCGGTGGCTGCGCGCGTGGTGGCCGGCGGCCGGCGAGGGGACCCGCGCCGAGATCGGGCTCTCCAGGGACACGGCCTGGGCCGCAGCCGTGGGCACCCTCGACCGGGGTCTGGCCGTCGCCGTCGACTACGCCCACCTCGCCGCCGCCCGGCCACCCTTCGGGACGCTCACGGGCTTCCTCGAGGGCCGGGAGACACGGGCCGTGCCCGACGGGTCGTGCGACATCACGGCGCACGTCGCCCTCGACGCGTGCGCGCTGCCCGGGGGGCACGTGGTGACCCAGCGGGCCGCGCTGCGCGCGCTGGGCGTGAGCGGAGCCCGACCGGCGCTCGCGCTGGCTTCGAGCGATCCTGCCGCGTACGTACGCGCCCTCGCGGGTGCCGGCGAGGCCGCCGAGCTCACCGCGCCCGGCGGCCTGGGCGACTTCGGCTGGCTGCTGCAGCCGGTGGGAGTGCCCCGGTCAGGCCGCCGCACCCTGTTCGACGGCCTGCCCGCCGAGCTACTTGTCGATGTCGCCGACCACGAAGAACAGTGATCCCAGGATCGCCACCATGTCCGCGACCAGCGTGCCCGGCAGCAGCTCGGTCAGCGCCTGGATGTTGTTGTACGAGGCCGAGCGCAGCTTCAGCCGGTACGGGGTCTTCTCGCCCTTGCTGACCAGGTAGTAACCGTTGATGCCGAGGGGGTTCTCGGTCCAGGCGTACGTGTGGCCCTCGGGCGCCTTGAGGACCTTGGGGAGGCGTTGGTTGACCGGTCCGGGCGGCAGCTCGGCCAGCCGGTCGAGACAGGCGTCCGCGAGGTCCAGCGCGTTGTGCGTCTGCTCCAGGAGGCACTCGAAGCGGGCCAGGCAGTCGCCCTCCTGCCGCGTGACGACCTTCAGGGTGTCCTGGAGCTCGCCGTACGCCAGATACGGCTCGTCGCGGCGCAGGTCGAAGTCGACCCCCGAGGCGCGCGCGACCGGCCCGCTCACGCCGTACGCGTGCACGGCCGCCGGTGCGAGGACGCCCACGTCCCGCGTGCGCCCCCGGAAGATCTCGTTGCCGAGCACCAGGTCGTCGTACACGCCCATCCGCGAGCGCAGCGCGGTGACGGCGCCGCGCGCGCGTGTGGTCCATCCGGCGGGGAGGTCCTCCTTGAGGCCCCCGACCCGGTTGAACATGTAGTGCATGCGCCCGCCGGAGATCTCCTCCATCACGTGCTGGAGCTCCTCGCGCTCCGTGAACGCGTAGAAGATCGGCGTGATCCCGCCCAGCTCCAGGGGGTAGGAACCCAGGAACATCAGGTGGTTCAGGACACGGTTGAGCTCCGCGAGCAGCGTGCGCAGCCACACCGCGCGCTCGGGGACCTCCATGCCGAGCATCCGCTCCACGGCGAGCACCACACCCAGCTCGTTCGAGAACGCCGAGAGCCAGTCGTGGCGGTTGGCGAGCATGACGATCTGGCGGTAGTCGCGCGCCTCGAACAGTTTCTCCGCACCGCGATGCATATAGCCGATCACCGGCTCCGCATGCTGGATCCGTTCGCCGTCGAGCACGAGCCGCAGCCGCAGCACGCCGTGCGTCGACGGGTGCTGGGGCCCGATGTTGAGCACCATGTCGGTGCTTTCCGCGGCGCCGCCGATACCGATCGTGGTCTCCGTCTTGGGAGTCATGGACACAGTCTGGCGTACGTACCCTTGCGGCATGGAAAAGCGGAGCACGGAAGCCGCGGTCGACACCGCCTCGGAGCCTGTCTGGACCGGGCTGCCGCCGGGTCTGCTGCGGATGCGCCGGCTGCTGCTGGTGGTGTGGCTGGGGCTGCTGACGATCGCCGTGGCCCTCCTGCCGGGGCTGCTCGCGGGGCCGGTCTGGGCCGCCTTCGCCCTGCTGCCGCTCGCTCTGCTGGGCTGGGGCTGGCGGATGCTGGGGCGCAACTGGCGCTCCTGGCGGTACGCCGAGCGCGCGGACGACCTGCTGATCAGCCGGGGGGTGCTGTTCCGTGAGGAGACCGTGGTGCCGTACGGCCGGATGCAGCTGGTCGAGGTGACCTCCGGCCCCGTCGAGCGGCACTTCGGGCTCGCGAGCGTGCAGCTGCACACGGCGGCCGCGGCGACGGACGCCCGCATCCCGGGTCTGGACCCGGCCGAGGCCGAGCGGCTGCGCGACCGGCTGACCGAGCTGGGCGAGGCCCGATCGGCGGGGCTGTGACGACGCCGGCGCCGGGCCCGCAGGACGCCGCGCGGGAGGAGAAGCCGCTGGTCGAGCGGCGGCTGCACCCCGTGACGCCGTTCCGGAGGGCCTGGGCGCCCGTCGCCGTGATAGCCGGCTGGGCCGTCCACGACCCCGATCAGGCGCAGGAGCAGCTGACCCGGCTGACGACGACGGCGCTGCTCATCGGGCTCGCCGTGATCGTCCCGGCGGCCGCCCTCTACGGCTTCCTCAGCTGGTGGTTCACGCACTTCGCGGTGACCGAGACGGAACTGCGCATCCGCACCGGCCTGTTCTTCCGGCGTACCGCGCACATCCGGCTCGACCGCCTCCAGGCCGTCGACGTCACCCAGCCGCTGCTGGCCCGCGTGGCGGGTGTCACCAAACTCAAACTCGATGTCGTGGGGACGCACAAGAAGGACGAACTCGCCTTCCTCGGCGAGGACGACGCCCGCGCCCTGCGCGCCGAACTCCTCGCCCGGGCGGCCGGTTTCGCCCCGGAGACGGCGCACGAGGTCGGCGAGGCCCCGGTACGGCGGCTGCTGCACGTCCCGGCGGGCGTCCTGGCCGTCTCCCTGGTCCTCACCGGCGCCACCTGGGGCTCCCTGGCCGCCGCGCTCGTCGTACCGCCCGTGCTCTGGTTCGCCACCCACAGCGTGTGGTCGGTCCTCGCGACCGGGGTGCCGCTGCTCGGCGCCGCGGGCGCGAGCAGCGTGGGCCGGTTCGTCGGCGAGTACGACTGGACGGTGGGCGACTCCCCCGACGGGCTCCGCATCGACCACGGCCTCCTCGACCGTACGCACGAGACGGTGCCGCCGGGGCGCGTGCAGACCGTACGGATCATCGAACCGCTGCTGTGGCGGCGGCGCGGGTGGGTACGGGTCGAGCTGGACGTGGCGGGGTCGTCCAACTCCGTCCTCGTGCCGGTCGCCCCGCGCGAGGTCGCCGAGGCGGTGGTCGCGGGCGTGCTGCCGGGAGTGACGGTGCCGTCCGCCCTGTCCCGGCCGCCGCGCCGGGCCGGGTGGTGCGTGCCGTTCTGGTGGCGGGGGTACGGGATCGCCGTCACCGACACCGTGTTCGCCACCCGCCACGGCCTGCTGCGCCGCAGCCTCTCCCTCGTACCCCATGCGAAGGTCCAGAGCGTCCGGCTGACGCAGGGGCCCTGGAAACGCTTCCACGGCCTCGCCGACGTCCATGTGGACACCGGGGCCGGCAAGACGGTGACGGCTCGGCTGCGCCGCGCCCCGGAGGCCGCGGAGCTTCTTCAGGCGCAGGCGGACCGGTCACGGACGGGGCGGCGGGAGGCCCGGCCGGACCGCTGGATGGCATGACCCGCACGGCTGGATCGCATGACCCGCACGGCTGGATGGCGTGACCCGCACGGCCTGGCGCGGAGGCCTGGGCGGCGAGGGCGCGGGGGGCCTCGGGGGGAGGCGTCGTGGGGCCTGACGGCGGGAGGGCAGCGGCTCGGTGCCACTGCCCTCCCGTTACGCGCGACCCTGATGCCTCAGGCGGTGGGGGACACGGTCAGGAAACCGCGCTCCGCAGCACGCCCACGTCGATGTGCTCGGTCTCGTCGTGCGCCGTCAGGTCGATGACCTGGCCGACCCCGCGGGACCCCTCGTCGACGGGCTTGAAACCGGCCTCGGCCTCGGCCTTGTGCAGGGCGAGCGCCTCCTGGCCGACCACGTCGGCGAGGTCCTCGTTCTGCACGGACGCCATCGCCTCGGGCGACGACCCCTGCTGCGTACCGAAGAAGTCGAATCCGCCCTCGACGGACGGGCGCCGCGCGGGCGCGGTCGGCACGACGGCCACCGCGGTCGGCACGGTGAAGTGCCCGGAGGGACGCACGGGCTTGGCGGGCTTCACCGGCTGCGCGGAGTGGGCCGCCTCCTCGGCCACCGCGGACGCCTTCGCGTGAGCGGCGGTGGGAGCGGGAACGGGGGTCTGCGGGGGCGCGGGAACGGTGTCCGTGCGCGCGTGCTCGTCGGCCGCCTCGGGCGTCGTCGCTTAAGCCGTGTCCCGTCCGTCCGCTCCCCGGCTCCGTGCGCGGACGCGGCGGCGTCGGCTCGCGCGGGCTGCTCGTCCAAGAGGCTCAGGGGGGCTCGCGGGGGTCGCCGGGGTCACGGGGGCGTCGTGCGCGGACCCGTCCGCCGGTGAGTCGCCGGGCTCGGCACCCGCGGAGGCACCGGCGTCGTCGTCCTCCGGCACGGACTCGGCCTCGGGGTCGGGGTCCGGCTCGGGATCGGAGTCCGCGGTCGGTTCGGTGGCGTCGCCCGCATCACCGTGGGCGTCATCGTCGGCGGCGTCAGCACCCTCGGCGGCGGAGGCGGTGTCCGCGGCCGAGCCGGCGTCGGTGTCGGCCTCCGCGTCCGCGTCCGCGTCCGGGACGTCGGCCTCCGCGGCACCGCCCGCGATCCGGCTGAGCGCCGCGTCGGCCCGCAGGAAGAGCGACGACCCGGTAAGCGAGAAGGCCTCGGGACCCTCGGACGCGTCCGCCGCCCCGGCTGCCGACTCCTCGTCTGCCGCCTTCTCGACGGCCGCCTCCTCCGTCTTCTCCGGCTCCTCCGCCGTCGCCCGCGCGTCCGTGCACTCGCCCGCGTCGGCCACGTCCGCGGGCGTCTCCGCCGAGTCGGCTCCTTCGGTCTCCGGCTCCGCGGAGTCCTCGGACCGCGCCGGCTCCCCCGCGGCGGTCAGCTCACGCGCGGGAGCCGTGGTCTCTATCTCGAGCAGCCGACGGCCCTCCAGGGCGCTCGCCCGCTCGGTCTCCGCCGTGGCGTACCGCCGCAGCAGCGCCGCGTGCTCGTTGCGCAGGCCCGCCAGCTCCACGCGCTTGGCCCGCAGGTTGTGTTCGAGCTTGGTGCGCAGCTCGCGCGACTCGTCGAGATCCGTCTCCAGTTCGGCGACGCGCTCCTCGTGGCGCCACTCGTCGCTCGCACGCGCGCGCGTGAGGTCCGCGACCCGCTTGCCCGCGGCCGTGTCCCAGCTGCGCATGACGACGGCGCCGGCGACAGCGGTCACCGCGGCGCCCGCTGCCAGCAGGCGGAGCACACCTGGCTCCGTGAACAGCCAGGGACCCACGGCACAGACGAGCGAGACGCCCGCGATGGCCGAGGGAGGCAGCAGCCTGTGCAGAGGCGGGGAATGGCGGTGACGTCCACGTGGCATGGCCAGAAACTTACCGCGCGTAGGCGAATCTTGGAGCCCCGCCCGGTAAAAACACAGCCACCCCGAAACCTTCGCAACGCCCCGGCAGTCCCCAGGGTGACCACTCGCCCCTAAAGGGCCGCCGCATGCCCCGCATGCCCGCGAGCGCCGCTCGTTGTTGATCAGCCTCTTCGTCCTGATCCTTCGGCCCGGCCCTTCGTCCGGACCCTTCGTCTTTCCGAAAGCGCTTTGAGGTCGCGTTTCTCGCCGAATAGGCGGCGGAACGACCGGAGAAGGCACCGCGAAACAGTCGGCGGGAATTCTCCGGATCTTCTCCGCCGAGCCGTTCGTACTCCCCGGAGGGGCGGTCGGCGGTCCCCGGAGGGGCCGTCAGCGGTCGCTCAGTATCCCGCTGATCCACTGCAGCGTCCCCGGGATCTCCCTTCGCCACGTGTTGAAATTGTGACCACCGCTGTCGAGGATGATCGACGCGATCCCGGTGCGCCCGGTGGCCTTCACCTGGTCGATGAACCGCAGCGTGTCCCGGTAGTTGTGCTCGCCCACCTTGCTGGTGGTGACCAGCAGCGACGTGTGGGGCGCCGCCTTGTGCCGCAGGTACCAGCGCAGGTCGGCCGAGTTGCGCAGCAGCCGGTCCCCGTGGAAGAGGTCGCCCGTCGTCGGGTCGATCGGCGCCTCGTAGTAGGGCGACAGGCCCGCCCCGGCGGCGTACGTCTCGGGGTGGTGCATGGCCAGTTTCAGCGCGCAGTACCCGCCCGTGGAGTCGCCCACGATGCCCCAGCTCCCGGGCCTCCTGCCCACCCTGTAGTGGGCCCCCACGACCTCGGGAAGGTCCTTGGCGAAGAAGGACTCGGTCTGCGGTCCGCCCGGGATGTCCACACACTCGGTGTCCCGCGGCGGCGCGACGGTGGGCCGCATCATGACCAGGATCATCGGCTGCATCCTGCCGTCCTTGGCCAACTCGTGGGCCGTCTGCGGATAGTGCAGCCCCTTGATGAGCGCCTCCGCGGTGCCCGGGTATCCGGTGAGGACCGTGGTCGCCGGGAAGGTGCGGGTGCGGTAGCGCGACTGGAAGTACTCAGGGGGCAGATAGACGTACGCCGGGGTGGCGATGTGCGTCGTACGGCCGACGATGTCGACCTTCTGGATCTGGCCGCCGATCTGCGGCCGGGAACCGCCCGACACATTCACCTGCCGGGTGTCGACGACCTGAAGAGGGCCGCCGGTCCCGCGGCCCGAATGGTCGACCACCACACCCTGGCCGCTCTCCCGGCCGAGGAGGTCGGCCCAGCTCGCGTAGAACCCGAACGCCTGGTTGGCGAAGAGACCGATCGAGGCGAAGACCGCCACCTGCGTGACCAGTAGCAGGCCGATCCGTCCGCCGACGGCCCGCCAGTTGCGCCGTGCCAGCCGCGGCCACCACCACACCGTGCCGACGAACAGCAGCACGGCGAACAAGATCACCAACACCAGCACCTTGTTGCTTGTGAGACCCATGGACTGTTCCCGCCTGCGCTTCCCGTCCCGGGCGCGCCCTGCACCTTCGCAGGAGCTTGCCCCGGACTTTCCTTGCCTTTTGGACCGGCTTTCCGATGGGGAGTGAACCTGACCCCCCAAGACACCGTCCTAGAGGGCGCAATGTCGCCGGATGCCGGAATGGCACCGGAATCAAGGTCTCTCGCAGAACTACGGGATGCGATGTCTGTCAGGATAGATGGGGAATTGTCGGGTGGGGTTCCAGACCGAACAGGTGGGACGCGACGCATAGTCCGTGGTCCCCGCCCTGAGGCCGTCCCCGCCCTCGTCGCCAGGGCCTGCACGCTCGTAGGGGTCCTGGACATCGCCGCCGGCGTCTTCCCGCGCTTCCGGCGCAGCCGTATGCACGCCATGGCCGAGGTGCTGCCGGGCTCGTTCGGCCCCTTCGCCGCGGCGCTGTCGCTCAGCGCGGGCGTGCTCCTGCTGCTCCTCGCCCATGGACTGCGCCGCCGCAAGCGCCGGGCGTGGCGCGCCGCCGTGGTGCTGCTGCCGGCCGGCGCCGTCGCCCAGTTCGCGTACCGCCATTCGCTCATCGGCGTCGTCATCTCCCTGGCGCTGCTCGCACCGCTGCTGCGCCACCGCAGCGAGTTCGCCGCCCTGCCCGATCCACGCAGCCGCTGGCGGGCCCTCGCGAACTTCGTCCTCATGGGAGCCGGCTCCCTCGTCCTCGGACTGGTCATCGTCAGCGTCCACGAGGACCGGATGGTCGGTGACCCGAGCCTGGCCGACCGCCTCGCCCACGTGCTGTACGGCCTGTTCGGCTTCGAGGGCCCCGTCGACTACGCCGGACCCACCTCCTGGACCGTCGCCTTCTCGCTCGGCGCGCTCGGCTGGCTGACCGCCGTCACGACGATCTATCTGGCCTTCCGCCCCGAACACCCCGCCGCCCGCCTCACCGAGGACGACGAGACCCGGCTGCGGACCCTCCTCGACAAACACGGCGGCCGCGACTCGCTCGGTCACTTCGCGCTCCGCCGCGACAAGGCCGTCGTGTTCTCGCCCAGCGGCAAGGCGGCCGTCACCTACCGCGTCGTCTCCGGCGTGATGCTGGCCAGCGGCGACCCCATCGGTGACGTCGAGGCCTGGCCCGGCGCCATCGAACGCTTCATGGACGAGGCCAAGGCCCACTCCTGGACCCCCGCCGTGATGGGCTGCTCCGAGACGGGCGGCGAGGTGTGGACCCGGGAGACCGGCCTCGACGCCCTCGAACTGGGCGACGAGGCGGTGGTGGACGTCGCGGATTTCTCGTTGGCCGGGCGCGCGATGCGCAACGTGCGCCAGATGGTGAAACGCATCGAGCGGGCTGGCTACGAGACCCGGGTACGGCGCATCCGTGACCTGAGCGAGGGCGAACTGGACCGGATACGCCGCGCCTCGGAGGCGTGGCGGGGCACCGACACCGAGCGCGGCTTCTCCATGGCGCTCGGCCGCATAGGCGACCCGTCCGACAGCGACTGTCTGATCGCCACCGCCCACAAGGCCGACGACGCACCCGGCCCGTACGGTGACCTGAAGGCCGTCCTCCACTTCGTCCCGTGGGGCACCGACGGGGTCTCCCTGGACCTCATGCGGCGCGACCGCGCCGCCGACCCCGGCATGAACGAACTCCTCATCGTGGCCGCCCTGGAGGCGTCCCCCCGCCTCGGCATCCAGCGGATCTCGCTCAACTTCGCGATGTTCCGCTCGGCGCTGGCACGCGGCGAGAAGATCGGCGCGGGGCCCGTGCTGCGCGCTTGGAGGGGCCTGCTGGTCTTCCTGTCCCGCTGGTTCCAGATCGAGTCCCTGTACAAGTTCAACGCCAAGTTCCGCCCGCGCTGGGAGCCGCGCTTCGTCGTCTACGGCTCCTCCCGCGACCTCCCCCGCATCGGCTTCGCCGCCATGCAGGCCGAGGGCTTCGTGACCCTGGCCCTTCC
Organism: Streptomyces sp. RPA4-2; assembly: GCF_012273515.2. Classification (NCBI taxonomy): domain Bacteria; kingdom Bacillati; phylum Actinomycetota; class Actinomycetes; order Kitasatosporales; family Streptomycetaceae; genus Streptomyces; species Streptomyces sp. RPA4-2. Next base: position 5,148,174 of record NZ_CP050975.2, on the reverse strand, counting down.
CGGCCTGCTCCGCCGCCGGGTCCGGGCCCCGCGCCCCTGCGCGCACGGGGTGGCCGAGCGCGAGGTCAGAGCGGCGTAGCCGCGTGGACCGGCCCGCGCGAGGGCTCCTGCCCCAGCTCCGGGGCCCTCGCCCGGACCACGCGGGCCCGCACTGGTGGAGGGCGCCCGCGGAAGGCCCCCGAACCGGCCGCGAGGTGGCCCGAAGACCCCGGTCAGGGACGACCCGCGAAGGAATCCGGCCCGCACCGGAGGCCTAGGCTGGACGTATGAGCACTGAGCGCCGGCGCGGCCACGTCGCGGGACTGCCGACCTGGGACCGCTGCGCGGTCATGGGAGTCGTCAACGTCACGCCCGATTCCTTCTCGGACGGCGGCCGCTGGTTCGACACGACGGCCGCCGTCAAACACGGCCTCCACCTGGTCACCGAGGGCGCCGACCTGGTGGACGTGGGCGGCGAGTCCACCCGCCCCGGCGCCTCCCGTGTCGACGAGGCGGAAGAGCTCAAGCGGGTGATCCCGGTCGTCCGGGGCCTGGCCTCCGAGGGCGTCACCGTATCCGTGGACACCATGCGCGCCAGCGTCGCCGAACGGGCGCTCGCCGCGGGAGCCGCCCTGGTCAACGACGTCAGCGGCGGCCTCGCCGACCCCGCGATGATCTCCGCCGTAGCCGCGGCGGGAGCCCCCTTCGTGGTCATGCACTGGCGCGGCTTCCTGGAGGGCGGCAACGTCAGGGGGACCTACGCGGACGTCGTCTCCGAAGTCGTCGACGAGCTGCACGCACGCGTGGAGGCCGTGCTGGCCGGCGGCGTCAGCCCCGACCGGATCGTCGTCGACCCGGGCCTCGGCTTCTCCAAGGACTCCACACACGATCTGACGCTCCTCGCCCACCTCGACCGGCTGGGCGGACTCGGCCGTCCGCTCCTGGTCGCCGCGTCACGCAAACGCTTCCTCGGCCACGTCCTGGCGGGCCCGGAGGGCGCCCCGCCACCGGCCCGCGAACGGGACGCCGCCACCGCCGCCGTCTCCGCGCTCGCCGCCCACCAGGGCGCGTGGGCGGTCCGTGTCCACGAGGTACGGGCCACCGCGGACGCGGTACGCGTCGCCCGGGCCGTCGAGGGAGCCCAGTGAGCGCACCCGGCACCGATGTCGAGCAGGTCGAACTCGCCAACACCGCATTCTACGAGGCACTGGAGAGGGGCGACTTCGAGGAGCTGTCGTCCCTCTGGCTGGCCCCCCTGGACATCGTCGCCGACAACGTCGGCGGCGAGGACGCGCAGGTCTCCTGCGTCCACCCCGGCTGGCCGGTCCTCAACGGCCGCGGCGAGGTCCTGCGCTCGTACGCGCTGATCATGGCCAACACCGAGTACATCCAGTTCTTCCTCACGGATGTGCACGTCTCCGTCGGCGGCGACACCGCGCTGGTCACCTGCACCGAGAACATCCTCAGCGGCGGCCCCGCGCCCGACGACAGCGACGAGCTCGGCCCCTTGGTCGGCCAGCTGGTGGTCGCCACGAACGTGTTCCGGCGCACGGACGACGGCTGGAAACTCTGGTCGCACCACGCCTCCCCCGTCCTCGCCGAATCCGGCGAGGAGGAGGACGAGGAGACACCCGGTTGAGTGGGCCGGACGCCCGGCGGAACCAAGGAGTGGTTGGAATCACGAACCACCGGGTATGGGCGGCTACCGACCCATGAGCCCGGCGTTCCCCAGGGGAAACACCCGATGAAGCCTCGTGACCATCATGTGGGCGCTCGCCCCCGCGGACGAACACTGTCAGTGCCCGCAGGTAGATTCGTTCGAAGGCCGGTGTGCCGACCGCACGCGGTGCACGACGGGCCCTACCGACGATTGCAGGAGTGATTCGCGTGGATCGTGTCGCGCTGCGCGGCCTCAAGGCTCGCGGACACCACGGTGTCTTCCAGAAGGAACGCGAAGAGGGACAGCCCTTCATCGTCGACCTGTCGCTGGGCCTGGACACCCGGTCGGCCGCGGCCGACGACGACCTGACGAAGACCGTGCACTACGGCATCGTGGCGGAGGAGGTCGTGGCCATCGTCGAGGGCGAGCCCGTCGACCTCATCGAGACGCTCGCCGAGCGCATCGCCCAGGCCTGCCTGAAGCACGACGGGGTAAGGGAAGTCGAAGTCTGCGTCCACAAGCCGGACGCGCCGATCACCGTCCCCTTCGACGACGTGACCGTCACCATCACCCGGAGCCGAGTATGACTGCGTCCTACACCGAAGGCCACAGCGACCCGACGGTCCAGCCGGTGCCCGCCTCCGTGGTGGAGCGCGTGGACGCCGCCGACACGACACTCCAGAACCCGAAGCGGGCGGTCCTCTCGCTCGGCTCGAACCTGGGCAACCGGCTGGAGACCCTCCAGGGCGCCGTCGACGCCCTGGAGGACACCCCCGGCGTCCGCATCAAAGCGGTCTCGCCGGTCTACGAGACGGAGCCGTGGGGCGTCGAGCCCGGCAGCCAGCCGACGTACCTCAACGCGGTCGTGGTCCTCAAGACCACCCTCCCCCCGTCCTCGCTCCTGGAGCGGGCGCACGCGGTCGAGGAGGCCTTCGACCGGGTACGCGACGAGCGCTGGGGCGCACGCACGATCGACGTGGACATCGTGGCGTACGCCGATGTCGTCTCGGACGATCCGGTCCTGACGCTCCCTCACCCGCACGCCCACGAGCGCGCCTTCGTCCTCGCCCCCTGGCACGACGTGGAGCCCGAGGCCCAACTGCCCGGCCGCGGCCCGGTGGCACAGCTCCTCGCCGGCGTCGGCCAGGAGGATGTCACGCCCCGCGCCGACCTGGAACTCCACCTGCCCGAGTAGTCGTTAAGGTCAAGACGACCAGAGGCCGGACGACCGTCCGGGGGCGGGTGACCGAAGGGGCAAAGTGAAAGAGCTGCGGATCAGGACGCTGGCCGCCGTGTTCGTCGTGGCGGGCCTGCTGTCCTGGGCGGGTGCCCGGCTGTGGAACGCGGTGGGGACGCTTCCCCGCGTCCCTCTGGCCGCCCCCATCGTGCTGGCCCTGATCGCCGTCGTGCTGCTGTCCACGGCGCTCTCGCTGCGCGCCCGTCTCAAGGCCCAGCGCGAGCGCCGACCCGGTGCCAAGGGCGTCGACCCGCTGATGGCGGCCCGCGCGGTCGTCTTCGGCCAGGCGAGCGCCCTGGTCGCCGCCCTGGTGGCGGGCATGTACGGCGGCGCGGGCGCGTTCCTGCTCGAGTCCCTGGAAGTCCCCGCCCGCCGCGACCAGGCCATCTACGCCGGCTTCTCGGTCCTGGCCGGCATCGCCGTCATAGCGGCCGCCTTCTTCCTGGAGCGCGTCTGCAAGCTCCCCGAGGACGACGACAACGAACACGGCGGCGCGGCCCCGGCCGCGTGACGCCCGTCCGGCGCCGCCACCGCACCACCACCGAGCCCCCGGCACCGGGGACGGGGCCCCGGCTCGCCTGGAGGAAGCGACCGCACCGGAAGCACGCCCGGTGTGTGGGGAGCCGGCTCAGCGCGCCATGATCAGGCTCATCGCCTCGTTGCGGGTGGCCGGATCCCGCATCTGGCCGCGCACCGCCGAGGTGATGGTCTTCGCGCCCGGCTTGCGGACACCGCGCATCGACATGCACATGTGTTCGCACTCCACGACGACGATCACGCCACGCGGCTCCAGGATCTCCATCAGGGAGTCGGCGATCTGCGTGGTCAGCCGTTCCTGGACCTGCGGCCGCCGGGCGTAGACGTCCACGAGCCGGGCCAGCTTCGAGAGCCCCGTGATCTTGCCGTCCGAGGACGGGATGTACCCCACATGGGCCACTCCGACGAACGGGACCAGGTGATGCTCACAGCTGCTGAGGACCTCGATGTCCTTCACGAGCACCATCTCGTCGTGCCCGAGGTCGAAGGTGGTCGTGAGCACGTCCTCGGGCCGCTGCCACAGCCCGGCGAATATCTCCCTGTACGCCCTCGCCACCCGCCCCGGCGTCTCCCGCAAGCCCTCACGCTCCGGGTCCTCGCCGACCGCGATGAGGAGCTCTCGTACGGCGTTCTCGGCGCGCTTCTCGTCGAACTCGCCGATCGAGCCCTCGCCGTCCAGCGTCACGGGGTCGGTCATGTGGTCCTCGTTCCTGTGCCTCTCGGCGCGTGCGGTTCGACGCGCCGACGTGCGGGCATACCGAAATGCCGCGCCCCCCAGGCTAAAACCTGGGGGGCGCGGCAGTCATTCCGGGCCTGCTGAGGCCGCCGGGGAGCTGAGCGGGTCAGCTCTCGGTGCGGTCCTCGGGAGCCGCTTCCTTCGCCGGGACGGATTCCGTCTTGACGATGGACGGCGTCGCGCCGTTCGCCCCGTTCGTCAGTGACAGCTCCTTGGGGGAGAGCACCGGCGGGCGGGTGGACGGCGTGCGGCGGGAGGAGCCGGTCCACGCGGGGCGGGCCGGGCGCTTCACGATGGGAGCGAAGACCTCGGCGATCTGCTCCTTGCTCAGCGTCTCCTTCTCCAGCAGCTGGAGCACCAGCGCGTCCAGAACGTCGCGGTTCTCGACCAGGATCTCCCAGGCCTCGTTGTGCGCGTTCTCGATGAGCTTCTTGACCTCTTCGTCGACGAGCGCGGCGACCTCTTCCGAGTAGTCGCGCGGGTGCGACATCTCCCGGCCGAGGAACGGCTCGGTGTTGTCGCCGCCGAACTTGATCGCGCCGAGACGCTCGGTCATGCCGTACTGCGTGACCATCGCGCGGGCCGTTGCGGTGGCCTTCTCGATGTCGTTCGCGGCACCGGTGGTCGGGTCGTGGAAGACGAGCTCCTCGGCCGCGCGGCCGCCCAGCATGTAGGCCAGCTGGTCCAGCATCTCGTTGCGCGTCGTGGAGTACTTGTCCTCGTCGGGCAGGACCATCGTGTAACCGAGGGCCCGTCCACGCGACAGGATCGTGATCTTGTGGACCGGGTCGGAGTTCGGAGACGCCGCCGCGACCAGGGCGTGGCCGCCCTCGTGGTACGCGGTGATCTTCTTCTCCTTGTCCGACATGATCCGGGTCCGCTTCTGCGGGCCCGCGACCACTCGGTCGATCGCCTCGTCCAGCATGTTGTTGTCGACCAGCTTCATGTTGCTGCGGGCCGTCAGGAGCGCGGCCTCGTTCAGCACGTTGGCGAGATCGGCACCGGTGAAGCCGGGGGTGCGGCGGGCGACGGCGGACAGGTCGACGTCCGGAGCGACCGGCTTGCCCTTCTGGTGAACCTTGAGGATCTCCAGACGGCCCTGCATGTCCGGGCGGTCGACCGCGATCTGGCGGTCGAAGCGGCCGGGGCGCAGGAGGGCCGGGTCGAGGATGTCGGGCCGGTTCGTGGCGGCGATGAGGATCACGCCGCCCTTCACGTCGAAGCCGTCCATCTCGACGAGCAGCTGGTTCAGCGTCTGCTCGCGCTCGTCGTGACCGCCGCCGAGGCCGGCGCCGCGGTGGCGGCCGACCGCGTCGATCTCGTCGACGAAGACGATCGCCGGGGCGTTCGCCTTGGCCTGCTCGAAGAGGTCACGGACCCGGGAGGCACCGACACCGACGAACATCTCGACGAAGTCGGAACCCGAGATCGAGTAGAAGGGAACGCCGGCCTCGCCCGCTACGGCGCGTGCGAGCAGCGTCTTGCCGGTACCGGGAGGCCCGTACAGGAGCACGCCCTTGGGGATCTTCGCCCCGACGGCCTGGAACTTCGCCGGCTCCTGCAGGAACTCCTTGATCTCCTGGAGCTCCTCCACCGCCTCGTCCGAACCCGCGACGTCCGAGAACGTCGTCTTCGGGGTGTCCTTGGTGATGAGCTTCGCCTTGGACTTCCCGAAGTTCATGACCCGGGAGCCGCCGCCCTGCATCTGGTTCATCAGGAACAGGAAGACGACGACGATGAGAACGAAGGGAAGCAGCGACAGCAGGATGCCCAGGAACGGGTTCTGCTTGGACGGCGAAACCGTGTAGCCGTCCGGAATCTGCTTGTTCTGGTACTTGTCCTGCAGGGTGTTGGCCAGGGCCACGCCCTGGTCGCCGATGTAGCTCGACTGGATCTTCGAGCTGCCATCGACCTTCTCGCCGTCCTTCAGCGAGACCTTGATGACCTGCTCGTCGCCAGTGGTGATCTTGGCCGACTCGACCTTGTTGTCATTGATCGCCTGGACGACCTGGCCGGTGTCCACTGTCTTGTAGCCGCCGGACGAGCCGACGACCTGCATCAACACGACCACGGCAAGGACGGCCAGCACGATCCACATGACCGGCCCACGGAAGTATCGCTTCACGTCCATCCATACGGAGCGGAGCCGCCCCGTCCCTCCTGCCATAGTGAGTTTGATAAAGACTTAGAAAGACTGTTCTTCGGACGGTACCCCAGCATTGTCACCCGAAGCCGCAGGGGACGACTGACAATCCCGCCCACGCATGCTCCAACGGCGCGAAACCCGCTGGGGTTCCCGATCGTCATACGAAGACCGGGACTCGGGGGTTCAGCCGCCGTAGACGTGAGGCGCGAGCGTACCGACGAACGGGAGGTTGCGGTACTTCTCGGCGTAGTCCAGGCCGTACCCGACCACGAACTCGTTCGGGATGTCGAAGCCGACCCACTCCACGTCGATCGCGACCTTGGCCGCGTCCGGCTTGCGCAGCAGCGTGCACACCTTGAGGGAGGCGGGCTCGCGGGAGCCGAGATTGGAGATCAGCCAGGACAGGGTCAGCCCGGAGTCGATGATGTCCTCGACGATCAGGACGTGCTTGCCCTTGATGTCGGTGTCGAGGTCCTTGAGGATCCGCACCACACCGGAGGACTGGGTGCCCGCGCCGTACGAGGACACCGCCATCCAGTCCATGGTGACGGGGGTGGACAGCGCACGCGCGAGGTCCGCCATGACCATGACGGCGCCCTTGAGCACCCCCACGATCAGCAGGTCCTTGCCCGCGTACTCCGCGTCGACCTTCGCGGCCAGCTCAGCCAGCTTGGCGTCGATCTCTTCCTTGGTGATGAGCACCGACTTGAGGTCGGTGCCCATGTCTTTCGCGTCCACCCGCATCACTTTCGGTCGTCCCACCGGCTGTCCCCGCCCTCCCCGGAGGGGGGCAAGGTTCAGCTTTGCCGAATCACCAGTCTGCCACCCTGCCGCTGCGCGACGACTTTGCCCGGGAGATTGATGACTCCCTGACCGCGCCAGCCGGTGATCAGCCGGTCGACTTCCTCGATGTGGCGGGCGAACAGCGAACCGGCCGGGGCGCCCGCCTCGATGGCGGCCCTGCGCAGGATGCGGCGGCGCACGGCGGGCGGCAGGGCGTAGAGCTTGGCGCACTCCAGCAGGCCCGCGGTGTCCCGCACGGAGGCCTCGGCCTGCCGGGCCCAGGCGTCGAGGGCGTCGGCGTCGTCACGGGAGAGCTGGGCCGTGCGGGCGAGGGCCCCGACCACTCCTTTGCCCAGCGCCTTCTCCAGGGCGGGCAGGCCCTCGTGTCGCAGTCGCGAACGGGTGTAGGCCGGGTCGGCGTTGTGCGGGTCGTCCCAGACGGACAGCGACTGGACCATGCAGGCCTTGCGCGCGGTCTGCCGGTCGAGGTGCAGGAACGGGCGCCGGTAACGGCCGCCGGCCCCCGAGACCTCGGCCATTCCGGACAGGGAGCGGATGCCGGAGCCGCGGGCGAGGCCCAGCAGGACCGTCTCGGCCTGGTCGTCGCGCGTGTGTCCGAGGAGGATCGCGGCGGCGCCGTGGCGCTCGGCGGCGGCGTCCAGGGCGGCGTACCGGGCGTCACGGGCGGCGGCCTCGGGGCCGCCGTCGCGGCCCACGGTCACGGCGAGGGACTCGACGGGCGCCATGCCCAGCTCGACGAGGCGTCCGACCACGTCGTCGGCGCGCAGATCGGAGCCGGACTGCAGACCGTGGTCCACGGTGATGCCACCGGCGCGGACGCCGAGTTTGGGGGCTTCGAAGGCGAGGGCGGAGGCGAGCGCCATGGAGTCGGCGCCGCCGGAGCAGGCGACCATGACGAGCGGGCCGAGCGGGGACTCGCCTGGGGGACGGGTGTGGTCGATGAGGATGTCGTGGAGTACGCGGCGGACCGCCAGGCGTATCGCCGCGACCGCAGGATGGGGACCCATGTCCGGTTCCCTTCATGAAGTTTTCGGGGGTGAGCCCGAGTTTCGGTCACTCAGAGTGTGTCGATGGTGACAGAAACAGGCCGTTCCCCGAGCATTGCACGCCTACGCATGGCCCACGGTCCCTCGGACGGGTGATTGGAGGGGCGTTCACCTGCCGTCGGCCGGATTCGTTTCACGACCTTGCCGTAGGGTTCACGACTCCGTCTTGCGGTGCACTCGCGCGACCCAGTCCGCCGGTTTGGCGATCTCCGTCTTCGTCGGGAGCGTGTTCGGGGATGTCCACACGCGGTTGAACCCGTCCATGCCCACCTGTCCGACGACCGCGCGCACGAACCGTTCGCCGTCCCTGTACTGCTTCAGTTTGGCGTCCAGACCCAGCAGCTTGCGCAGGGCGAGGTCCAGGCGCGAGGCACCCTTGGCGCGGCGCTGCTGGAACTTCTCGCGGATCTCACCGACGGACGCGACCACGTCCGGGCCCACGCCGTCCATGACGAAGTCCGCGTGCCCCTCCAGGAGCGACATCACGGCCGTCAGCCGGGCGAGGATCTCCCGCTGGGCGGGCGTCTGCACGATCTCGACCAGTGAGCGGCCCTCGTCCTCCTCGCCCTCGGGCCGCCCGCCCGCGAGCGACTGCGCCGCCTCCCTGATGCGCTCCAGGACCGTCATGGGGTCGACCTCGGTCTCCGCCAAGAAAGACTGGATTTCGCCCTCCAGGTGGTCCCGCAGCCAGGGCACGGCCGAGAACTGGGTGCGGTGGGTCTCCTCGTGCAGACACACCCAGAGGCGGAAGTCATGCGGCTCCACGTCGAGTTCGCGCTCCACGTGGACGATGTTCGGCGCGACGAGCAGGAGCCTGCCGCCGCCGTTCTCCCCGGCGGGCAGCTCGCGGGTCGCGGGGGCGAAGGTCTCGTACTGGCCGAGGACCCGCGACGACAGGAACGACAGCAGCATGCCCAGCTCCACGCCGGTCACCTTGCCGCCGACGGCGCCGAGAACGGCTCCGCCCGGGCCGCTCCCCCGGCGTTCCTGCATCTTGTCCAGCAGGGGCTTGAGGACCTCCCGGAACCCGGCGACGTTCGCCCGCACCCAACCGGGGCGGTCGACCACGAGTACGGGGGTGTCGTGGGTGTCCTCCGTGCCCATCCGCGTGAAGCCCCGGACGTGCGCCTCCGAGGCCTTCGCGTGCCGGCGCAGCTCCGCGACGACCTCCCGGGCCTCGTCGCGGCTCACGTCGGGGCCAGGCCGCACGAGCCGTGTCGCGGTCGCCACCGCGAGATTCCAGTCGACCATCCCAGTAGATGCAGCACCACCGATGCTCGTCATGCGTCAACCGTACGTGAGGGGATCGGGCTGCGGTTAGGGGTACGGCGCCGGATGAGTCCCCCGCCCGGGGCTGCCGGGGCTCGTGTGGCGGTGGGGGCGCGGGACCCGTCGGCGCGTCCGGCGGGGAGGGGAGGAGTGGTCGGACACGGCCTAACGGCAGCCGCAGCCCGCCAGTGCCGAGGCCGTGTCGTCCAGGGCCGACTGGGCCGCCATGGGGTCGGAGGTGCCGGAGGCCAGGAAGGCGAAGGCCAGCAGCCGGCCGTCCGCGTCGACGACCGTGCCCGCCAGGGTGTTCACCCCGGTCAGGGTGCCGGTCTTGGCGCGTACGACGCCGGGGCCGGAGGCGTCGTCGGTGTAGCGGTCGCTGAGGGTGCCCGTGAAGCCCGCTACCGGGAGGCCGGTCAGGACCGGGCGGAGCTCGGGGCGGGCGGGGTCGCCGGCCTTCACCAGGAGGGCGGTGAGCAGGTCCGCCGTCAGCCGGTCGTCGCGGTTGAGGCCGCTGCCGTCCGTGAAGTGGGCCCCGGACAGCGGGAGTCCGAGCTTCCGCAGCTGCGCGTCGATCGCCCCGGCGCCGCCGTCGAAGCTCGGCTGCCGTCCCGTGGCGACGGCGACCTGACGCGCCATGGCCTCCGCGATGTCGTTGTCGCTGTTCGTCAGCATCCGCTCCACGAGGGCGGACAGGGGTGGCGAGGAGACCGAGGCGAGGGCCTGTGAGCCGGTGGTGGCTCTCGACGGGCCGGGGGACGTGGTGTCGATGCCCTTGGCCCGCAACAGGTCCGCGAACGTGCCGGCGGCGTCCGCCGCCGGGTCCGCGGTGCGTGCGGCCGGGCCGCTGGTGGAGGCGTCGGTACGGCCCTCGTCGGCCGTCAGGGCGCTGACCGGCGCGAGGTTGGGGTTGGCGCCGATGGGGTGCACGGCGGGACCGGAGTAGAGCGAGGTGTCGTACGAGAGCGTCACCTCGTCCAGGTGACGGGCCTTCAGCGCCTTGGCCGTGTCGTCGGCGAGGGTGCGCAGGCTCGCCCACCCCCCGGCGTCCTTGCGGGCGGTCAGTGTCGGGTCGCCGCCGCCGACGAGGACGACCTCCTTGGTGCCGGGCTCCAGCACCGTGCGGGTCGCGAGGCGGTGGTCGGCGCCCGCGGCGGAGAGCACGGCGACCGCGGTGGCGATCTTGGTGGTGGAGGCCGGGGTCTGGGCCGTGCCGGCCTCCTTGCCGTACAGCCGTCTGCCGGTCGCCACGTCGACGACCACGGCCGTGCGCCGGGCGCCGAGCGCGGGCACGCCCAGGAGCCGGTCGAGGGTGGTCGCGAGGGCCTTCCCGTCCGGCGCGGGCGCCGCGGACGTGGCACTGCCGAGGCCGGTGAGCACGGACGCGGCGCTGGGCGCGGGTGCCGGCGACGTAGGGGACGTATCGGCGTTCCGCCCGTGATCTGCGCCACCCTGCTGGTCCCGCGATGCGGCCCAGTCGCGCTCCGCCGTACGCTGACCGGTGGAGTCCCAGGGACCGGCCACGGTCACCGCCCCGACCGCGAGCGCCAGGCCCGCGGTGGCGGCCACGGCCGTGAGCTGCGGGGTCGTGATCCTCCCGGAGCGCGGCCGCACGGCTTGAGCGACCCGCGCCAGCCGCGGCCGTACGGACTGCGCAGCCCGCCTCACCCGCGGTCGCGCGGCCCGAGCGACCCGCGTCACGCGCGGCTGAACGGCCCGCGCGACCCGCAGCACATGCGGTCTCGCGGCCCGCCAAGCCCTCAGCTCTGGCACGACCACCAGCCCCTTTCGCGATCACACACCTGCGTGAGGGACACTTAACCACCAGAACTATGTGTTGATCATGGAGGAGCCACCGGTGGAGTTCGACGTCACGATCGAGATTCCGAAGGGTTCGCGGAACAAGTACGAGGTGGACCACGAGACCGGTCGGATCCGTCTGGACCGTCGACTCTTCACCTCGACCAGCTACCCGGCCGACTACGGCTTCGTCGAGAACACCCTCGGCGAGGACGGCGATCCGCTGGACGCGCTGGTCATCCTGGACGAGCCGACCTTCCCGGGCTGCCTCATCCAGTGCCGCACGATCGGCATGTTCCGTATGACGGACGAGGCCGGCGGCGACGACAAGCTGCTGTGCGTCCCGGCGCACGACCCGCGGGTGGAGCACCTGCGCGACATCCACCACGTGTCGGAGTTCGACCGCCTGGAGATCCAGCACTTCTTCGAGGTCTACAAGGACCTGGAGCCCGGCAAGTCCGTCGAGGGCGCCAACTGGGTGGGCCGCACGGAGGCCGAGGCCGAGATCGAGCGTTCCTACAAGCGACTCAAGGAGCAGGGCGGTCACTGATCCCTCCTGAGTTCCGCGGGCCGCGCCACCCCTGCCGGGGTGGCGCGGCCCGTTCGTGTATCAGTGCGCATACTGGGGCGTACTGGACCTGAGCAGTCGGGAGCAGTGGGTGACGGAAGCGGAGGACCGCAAACCGCAGTCGGACGAGGCGAGGAGTGCCTTCGTCCAGCCGGACGGCGTGGCGCAGGCGGTCGAGGACGAGTCGGGGACCACGTCGGAGTTCGCGATTCCCAAGGGAATGGCGCCGCCGGAATCGGCGGGCGCGGATGCCGAGGGGTCGGCGTTCAGCACGCCGCGCACCTACAGCGCGCGGCACGCCCCGCCGGCCTTCACACCGGCGACGGGCGTCCCCGTCGTCAGTCTCACCAAGGACGTGCCCTGGCAGGACCGGATGCGCACGATGCTGCGCATGCCCGTGGCCGAGCGCCCGGCACCCGAGCTGGTGCACAAGGAGGACGATGCGGGACCCGCCGTCCCGCGCGTGCTCGACCTGACGCTGCGTATCGGCGAGCTGCTGCTCGCGGGCGGCGAGGGCGCCGAGGACGTGGAGGCGGCCATGTTCGCCGTCTGCCGCTCCTACGGCCTGGACCGCTGCGAGCCGAACGTCACCTTCACGCTGCTGTCGATCTCCCACCAGCCGTCCCTGGTGGACGATCCGGTGACGGCTTCACGGACGGTACGCCGCAGGGGCACCGACTACACCCGCCTGGCGGCCGTCTACCGGCTCGTCGACGAGCTCAGTGACACCGAGACCGGGATCTCCCTGGAGGACGCCTACCGGCGGCTCGCCGAGATGCGGCGCAACCGGCACCCGTATCCCGGCTGGGTGCTGACCGGTTCCAGCGGGCTGCTCGCGGGCGCGGCCTCGGTGCTCGTCGGCGGTGACGCCCTGGTGTTCGTCGCCGCGGCGCTGGGCGCGATGCTCGGTGACCGGCTCGCGTGGCTGTGCGCCGGGCGCGGACTGCCGGAGTTCTACCAGTTCACGGTGGCCGCGATGCCGCCGGCCGCGATCGGGGTCGCGCTCCAGCTCGCGCACGTCGACGTGAAGGCGTCCGCGGTGATCACCGGTGGGCTCTTCGCGCTGCTGCCCGGACGGGCGCTCGTCGCGGGCGTGCAGGACGGGCTGACCGGCTTCTACATCACCGCGTCCGCGCGCCTGCTGGAGGTCATGTACCTCTTCGTGGGCATCGTCGTGGGTGTCCTGGTGGTGCTGTATTTCGGCGTGAAGTTCGACGCCCAGCTCAACCCGGACCAGGCCCTGAGCATCTCCGAGCGCCCCTTGGTGCAGATCGCCGCGTCCATGCTGCTGTCGCTGACCTTCGCGGTCCTGCTCCAGCAGGAACGGTCCACCGTCCTCGCGGTGACCCTCAACGGCGGGGTGGCCTGGTCGGTCTACGGGGCGATGCACTACCCGGGCGGCATCTCACCGGTCGCCTCGACGGCCGTCGCGGCGGGCCTGGTGGGTCTCTTCGGGCAGCTTCTGTCCCGCTACCGCTTCGCCTCCGCGCTGCCGTACACGACCGCCGCGATCGGGCCCCTGCTGCCGGGTTCGGCCACCTACTTCGGACTGCTGTCCATCGCCCAGAACAACGTCGACAAGGGGCTGGTCTCCCTCACCAAGGCCGCCGCGCTCGCGATGGCCATCGCGATCGGCGTGAACCTGGGGTCGGAGATCTCCCGGCTGTTCCTGCGGGTGCCCGGCGGTTCCGCCGCGGGGCGCCGGGCCGCCAAGCGGACCAGGGGCTTCTGAGCTCCCCACGCCCCCTTCAGGGCGCGGCCTGCCGGGTTCAGCCCTGCGGGTAGCCCTGGTGATACGGGTTCTGCTGCGCGTCGTACGGCTGCTGCGGGTAGCCCTGCGGGTACTGCTGGGGCGGGTAGGCCTGGTCGTGGTTCTGGTCGTGGTTCTGCCCGTAGCTCTGGTCGCCGTGCCTGCCGTGGTTCTGGTCGTGGCCCTGGTAGTAGCCCTGCTCCTGGTCGCCGTACGGCTGCTGGGGCTGCTGGGGCTGCTGGGGCTGCTGGGGCTGCTGCCGCGGGTATCCCTGGCCCTGGGCGTACGGGTCCTGCTGCTGGGGGTACCCCTGGCCCTGGGCGTACTGGTCCTGCTGGTGCCGGCCCGACCCGCGGCGGCCCTGCTGGTACGGGTCCTGGCCCTGCGGCGGCTGCTGCATGCGCAGCGGGCGCGTGGCGTCGTCCATGACGGGGGCCATGGGCTGCTGCTGGTACGCGGCCGGGCCCTGGGGGGTCTGCGGCTCCGGCGGGTTCTTCCTGGCCTTGGAGCGCGCCCGCAGGAACTCGATGGCGATCGGGACCACCGAGACGAGGACGATCAGGATCAGGATCGCCTCGATGTTGTTCTTGACGACGGCGATGTTGCCGAGCCAGGAGCCGAGCAGGGTGACGCCCGCGCCCCACAGGACGCCGCCGATGATGTTGAACGTGATGAAGGAGCGGTACCGCATGCCGCTGACGCCCGCGATGATCGGCGTGAACGTCCGCACGATCGGCACGAAGCGGGCCAGGACCAGGGACTTGGGGCCGTACTTCTCGAAGAACTCGTGGGCCTTGACCACGTTCTCCTGCTTGAAGAGGCGGGAGTCCGGGCGGCTGAAGAGCGAGGGGCCGACCTTCTTGCCGAAGAGGTAGCCCGCCTGGTCGCCGAGGATCGCGGCGACGCAGATCAGGGCGACGGCACCCCACAGCGGGAAGTCCAGCTGGTGCGACGTGATCAGCAGACCGCAGGTGAACAGCAGCGAGTCGCCCGGCAGGAAGAAGCCGATGAGCAGGCCGGACTCGGCGAAGACGATGAGGAGGAGGCCCCAGATGCCGAAGTTGTCCAGAAGCGTGTTCGGATCCATCCAGCTTGGACCGAGGGCGAGCTGCGTCACGGTTCCGGGCTCCTGAGGGGTGAAGGAAGAAACGGCGTCCTGGTACGGCGGGCCAAAGCTATCAACGCATGGTGTCCACGCCAGGTTCCACGGATGTCCCCAGCATGCACTGTGGTCCCCCTGGCACAAAGCTGTGAGCCACGGGCCCCGGAGAACCCGGGAGAACCCTGGCGAACCCTGGAGAACCCTGGAGAACCCTGGCGAACACGGACGCGGCCGGGGACCCGCGGGACGGGCGCCGTCAGCCTCCGTGCCGGGTGGCGTTCGCCGCGATCGCCTCCTTCAGGTGCTCGGCGAGCCCCGGGCGCATGGAGTCGTAGAACTCCTTGAACCGCTCGTCGGCCACGTACATCTCGCCGAGACCCCGGTGCATCTCGTACGAGCAGGCGTAGAACCACCGGGTGATGTGGAGCCGGTGCTCCTCGGCCATGTCCATGGCGCACTCGCCGGCCGGGGGCTCACCGGCCTCCATGAGGGCGTCGTAGCGCTCGCCCCAGGAAGCCACCTCGGCCTGCATGCGCTTCCAGTCGTCCTTGGTGTAACGGGCGGCGCGGCGCTGCGACTCGGCGTACGCCTCGGTGCCTCCCCAGCGCTGCTCGGCCTCCTCGGCGTGTGCTTCGGGATCCTTGTCCCCGAAGACCTCGAACTTCTCCTCGGGCGTGAGGTTGATGCCCATCGTGCGTGCCTCCATGGCGTGTTCCACGGCCGCGGCCATCTTCTGCAGTTTCTCGATCCGGGCGGTCAGCAGGTCGTGCTGGCGGCGCAGATGCGCGCGCGGGTCCGCCTCCGGGTCGTCGAGCAGGGCGGCGACCTCGTCGAGCGGAAAGCCGAGCTCCCGGTAGAACAGGATCTGCTGCAGCCGGTCGAGGTCGGTGTCGCCGTAGCGCCGGTGCCCCGCGTGACTGCGCCCGCTCGGCACGAGCAGGCCGATCTCGTCGTAGTGGTGCAGGGTGCGCACCGTGACCCCGGCGAATCCGGCGACCTCGCCCACCGAATAGCTCACTTCCGCTCCTTCCTCCGTACGCCCTTCAGCCTGGCCCCTGACGTCACGTGAGGTGCAAGCGCGGATTCCGGGTGGCGCCACTCCGGATGTGATGTCCTGTTTGCCCGCTTAGGGTGACCGCGTGACCCACGACGCGGCCCGGCTGGCACATGCCTCCGCCCCGGCGACCCCCGCGCGGGCGCTGCTGCCGCTGATCGTCCCGGCACTCGTCGTCGGTGTCGCGGCCAGCCTTCTGTACCTGGGGGTGAGCGCGCTCGCGGAGAAACTTCAGGGGGTGCTCTGGAACGGCCTCCCCGATGCGCTGGGTGTCGGCCGGTACTCCGTGGTCTGGATGCTCGTCGTCCTCACCTCGACGGGCGTACTGGTCGGTCTGGTGGTGTGGAAGGTCCCGGGTCACGCGGGCCCCGACCCCGCGACCATCGGGCTCTCGGCGCCCCCGGTGCCGCCCGCCGTGCTGCCTGGCCTGCTGGTGGCGACCGCGCTGATGCTGGCCGGCGGTCCGAGTCTGGGGCCGGAGAACCCGATCATCGCCACCAATATCGCCCTCGCGTTCTGGCTGGGTCGCAGGTTCGCGCCAGGGCTGTCCGGCGGTCTGTGGGCGGTGCTGGCCGAGGCGGCGACGCTCGGTGCGCTGTTCGGGACGCCGGTGGCGGCGGCGCTGGTCATCTCCGAGGCGCTCGCCGGACAGCAGCTGGAGGGCAAGCTGTGGGACAACCTGTTCGGGCCGTTGACCGCCGCCGCCACGGGTGCCACGACGACCGCCCTGGTGGCCCATCCGGCCTTCGACCTCCATCTGCCCCCGCTCGGACCGCCCGGCGGGGGCAACGTCCTGGCCGCGCTCGTGATCGCCTCCGCGGCGGCGCTGCTCGGCATGGCGGCGGTCTACGCCTTCCCCTACGTCCACGGCGCCTTCTCCCGGCTCGGCCACCCCATGCTGGCGCTCCCGCTCGGCGGGCTCGTCCTCGGCCTGCTGGGCGCCCTGGGCGGGCATCTGACGCTCTTCAAGGGGCTGGACGAGGTCGGCGAGCTGGCCGGGAACCCCGAGGGCTGGTCGGCCGGGCAGTTCGCCACGATGACGGTGGTGAAGCTCGCCGCCCTGGTCGTCGCGGCGTCCTGCGGGTTCCGGGGCGGCCGGATCTTCCCGGCCGTCTTCATCGGCTCCGCCTTCGGCCTGTTCGCCCACGCGCTCGTGCCGGCGGTCCCGGCCGCCCTCGGCGTGGCCGCGGGGGTGCTGGGCATGCTCCTCGCGATCACCCGGCAGGGCTGGCTGAGTCTGTTCACGGCGGCCGTCCTGGTCGCCTCTCCCACGATCCTCGCCCTGCTGTGCATCGCGACCCTGCCGGCCTGGCTGCTGGTGACCGGCAGACCGCAGATGCAGCTCCGCCAGGACGGAACCGCCGTTCGTTGACCCCACAGGACCTCATAAGACCCCTTCGGACCCCACTGGACTGGACCCCTTCGGACCCCACAGACCCCGCCGACAGACCGTCCCTTCCCCCCGCCCCTCCGGCCCCCGACCCTCCGACGCGATGGGAGAGCTCATGCCGCTCCACAAAGGCCCCGAGAAGCCCGACGAGCGACCGATGTCCGTCAACCCCTTCTTCGGCGACGCGAATCCGCTCGGCGACATGACCGAGGCCCCGCCCAAGCACCGGCTCCCGGACCGGCCGCTGACACCCACGATCGCGTACCAACTGGTCCACGACGAACTGATGCTGGACGGCAACGCCCGGCTGAATCTCGCCACCTTCGTCACCACCTGGATGGAGCCGCAGGCCGGGGTGCTGATGGCGGAGTGCCTCGACAAGAACATGATCGACAAGGACGAGTACCCGCGCACCGCCGAGCTGGAGCGACGCTGCGTGGCCATGCTCGCGGACCTGTGGAACGCGCCCGATCCCGGGGCCGTCGTGGGCTGTTCCACGACCGGTTCGAGCGAGGCCTGCATGCTCGCGGGGATGGCGCTGAAGCGGCGCTGGACACAGCGGAACGCGGACCGCTACCCGGGAGCGCGCCCCAACCTCGTCATGGGCGTGAACGTCCAGGTCTGCTGGGAGAAGTTCTGCAACTTCTGGGAGGTCGAGGCCCGCCAAGTCCCCATGGAGGGCGACCGGTTCCACCTCGACCCGCAGGCGGCGGCCGAACTGTGCGACGAGAACACCATCGGGGTCGTCGGGATCCTCGGCTCCACCTTCGACGGGTCCTACGAGCCGATCGCGGACCTCTGCGCGGCCCTCGACCGGCTCCAGGAGCGTACGGGCCTGGACATCCCCGTCCATGTCGACGGCGCGTCCGGCGGGATGATCGCCCCCTTCCTGGACCCGGACCTGGTCTGGGACTTCCGGCTGCCGCGGGTGTCGTCGATCAACACCTCGGGGCACAAGTACGGGCTCGTCTACCCGGGCGTCGGATGGGCGCTGTGGCGGTCGTCGGCCGAGCTGCCGGAGGAGCTCGTCTTCCGGGTCAACTACCTGGGCGGCGACATGCCGACCTTCGCGCTCAACTTCTCCCGGCCGGGAGCACAGGTCGCGGCGCAGTACTACACCTTCCTGCGGCTGGGCCGGGAGGGCTACCGGGCCGTCCAGCAGACGACCCGGGACCTGGCCCGCGGGCTCGCCGAACGGATCGAGGCGCTGGAGGACTTCCGCCTGATCACCCGGGGCGACCAGCTGCCCGTCTTCGCCTTCACGACGGCGCCCCATGTGAGCGCGTACGACGTCTTCGACGTGTCCCGGCGGATGCGGGAGAACGGCTGGCTGGTGCCCGCGTACACCTTCCCGGCCAACCGGGAGGACCTGTCCGTGCTGCGTGTGGTGTGCCGTAACGGCTTCTCGGCGGACCTCGCCGACCTCTTCCTGGAGGACCTGGGCCGGCTGGTGCCCCAGCTGCGCCGCCAGCCGCATCCGTGGACCCGTGACAAGCAGGCGGCGACCGGTTTCCACCACTGAGGACGCGTGCGGGGGCGCGCCGTTCCCATCCCTGGGGGCTCCGCCCCCGGACCCTGTTCGGCCTCCGCCCCCGGACCCCGTTCGGCCTGAACGGCCTCGTCCTCAATCGCCGGACGCGCTGGATATGCCGGCCCGCGCTGGAGATGTGGGCTCCCGCTGATGGGTCGCCCTCGAAGGCCGGCGCCCAGGTCATGCATTTCAGCCCGTCCGGCGTTTGAGGACGAGCCCTTCGGGCGAGCGGGGGTCCAGGGGGCGCAGCCCCTTGGCGGGACGGACGGTGCCCGCACCCACCGTTCCGGCTGGGCGCCGCCGCAGCGCTAGGTACGGTCGCCGCGGTGCGAAGCCCCCGTCGCGTACGGGTTCTCCTCGCCGTCCCCCAGCACGCCGACGAAGGGTGGGCCCTCGCCGGCGAACGTGTACGCGCCGCCCTGGATCCGCTCGACGAGCCCCCGGGTCCATTCGGCTCCGGAGTCGGCGGAGTGCACCCAGAAGTTCATGATCTCGCCGATGTGGCCGAGCTGTCCGGGGCCGTCCTCGGGGGTGTAGTACTCGGTGACGGACGTGCGCCACTCCTCGATGGCGCGCACCCGCTCCCGAAGGAGCGCGAGGACCTCCGCCCGGCCGAGGTCGACCATGAAGCCGAGCGCGGCCGAGAGGATGTCGGGCTTCTGGTCGTACGCGGTCAACGACCGGCGCAGCAGCGTGAGGTACTCCGCGGTGCCCGTGTCCGTGATCTCGTACTCGGTGCGCGGGGGGCCGCCCGCCGTGGACGGCGCGATCTCGTGGGCGCGCAGCAGTCCCTGTTTCGCCATCTGCTTGAGCGCATGGTAGATCGAGCCGGGCTTGGCGTTGGACCACTCGTGCGCGCCCCAGTACTCGAGGTCGTTGCGCACCTGGTACCCGTG
The DNA here is from genome assembly GCF_012273515.2 of Streptomyces sp. RPA4-2. Taxonomy (NCBI): domain Bacteria; kingdom Bacillati; phylum Actinomycetota; class Actinomycetes; order Kitasatosporales; family Streptomycetaceae; genus Streptomyces; species Streptomyces sp. RPA4-2. Next base: position 5,128,669 of record NZ_CP050975.2, on the reverse strand, counting down.
GGCCCGCCCGTGCTGGCGCACTGCCCCCAGCACCAGGAGACGGATCGCTGACATGCGGCCAAGGTTATGACCCGGCCGCCGGCTGACGGGCCCCCGGTCGGCCGCCTGCTCCCTGGCCACCAGGCCGAAGGCGCTCGCGCCGTCCGGGGACTCCGCCGGTCCAAGGCTCCGTGCGGCCGCTGCGCTCGGTAGGCGAGGTGCGCGCGTCCGGATCCAAGCGGCAGAGGATGCGCCGCTCAGAACGGGAAGAAACTCCGCCCGTGCTGCACCGAGATCCACTTCTGGGTGGTGAACGCCTCGACCGTCGCCTCGCCGTTGAGGCGGCCGATGCCCGAGTGCTTCTCGCCGCCGAAGGCGACCGGCGGCTCGTCGTGCACGGTGCCGTCGTTGACGTGGAACATGCCGGTGTCGATCTGCTTGGCGAAGGAGACTCCGCGCTCGACGTCGGCGGTGTGGACGGCGCCGCTGAGCCCGTACGGGGTGTCGTTGACGATGCGTACGGCCTCCTCCTCGCCGTCGAAGAGGACGAGGAGCGCGACCGGGCCGAAGATCTCCTGCCGGAGGATGGCGGAGTCGGACGGCAGGTCCGTCAGGACGGTCGGCTCGACCAGGTTGTCGGTGGTGGTGCCGTGGACGAGCGCGGTGGCGCCCTCGGCGATCGCCTGGTCGACGGCGCCCGTGATCGCGTCCGCCTGGGAGGAGTTGATGACCGGGCCGATGATCGTCCGCGGGTCGCTCGGGTCGCCCACCTTCAGCGTCCTGACCTTCGCGACGAACTTCTCGGTGAACTCGTCCGCGACCGAGCGGTCCACGAGTACGCGGTTGGCGGCCATGCAGACCTGGCCCTGGTGGACGTACCGGCTGAAGACCGCCGCGTCCACGGCGTAGTCGATGTCGGCGTCGTCCAGGACCACCAGCGCGCTGTTGCCGCCGAGTTCGAGGACCGCGTTCTTGAAGTGCGAGGCGCAGACGGTGGCGACGTGCCGACCGACCTTGTCGGAACCGGTGAAGGAGATGACCTTCGGGACGGGGTGCTCGATGAAGGCGTCGCCGATCTCCGCTATGTCGGTGATCACGACGTTGAGCAGGCCGCCGGGGAGCCCCGCGTCCTCGAAGATCTTGGCGACCAGCGAACCGCCGACGATCGGGGTGTTCTGGTGCGGCTTCAGGACGACGCCGTTGCCCAGCGCCAGGGCCGGCGCGACGGACTTCAGGGAGAGCAGGAAGGGGAAGTTGAAGGGGCTGATCACGCCGACGACACCGACGGGTACGCGGTAGACGCGGTTCTCCTTGCCGTCGATCGGCGAGGGAAGGATCCTGCCCTCGGGCCGCAGCGCCAGCTGGATCGACTCGCGCAGGAACTCCTTGGCGAGGTGGAGCTCGAAGCCGGCCTTGAGGTGGGTGCCGCCGAGCTCGGCGATGATCACCTCGGTGATCTCCGCCTCGCGCTCCTCGACGAGACGCAGGGCCTTCTCGAAGACGGCGCGGCGCGCGTACGGGTTGACCGCGGCCCATTCCTTCTGGGCGCGCTCGGCCGCGCGGTAGGCCTCGTCGACCTCGTCCACCGTGGCTATGGTGATGGACGCCAGCTTCTCACCGTCGTACGGGTTGAAGTCGATGATGTCCCAGGAGCCGGTGCCCGGGCGCCACTCCCCGCCGATGTACTGCCGGGCCAGGTCGGTGAAGTAGGACGACATGTGCTCCCTCGATCCCCTTGCTGCCGAGGCAGACATTTTGAGTCTGAGTCAGCAGACATCCGATCAACGTCTGATCAGACGTCATCGTACTTGTGCTCAAAGGGAGTTGGAGTGCCCTCGGGACAGGACGTGAAGACTCCCGGGGGAGGACGGGGAGGTGGCCGGGCGACGCCTGGGCGAGGGGTCAGGAGAGCTGGAGCAGTCCACGGAGCAGATCGCGGCTCTCGGACGGCCCGGGGCTGTCCTGCTGCAGCTGCTTCAGCGCACTCTCGTACTGGGTGACGTCCTCGCGTTTGTCCAGGTAGAGCGCGCTGGTGAGCTGCTCCAGATAGACGACGTCCGACAGGTCGGACTCGGGGAAGCTCAGGATCGTGAACGAGCCGCTCTCGCCGGAGTGGCCGCCGAAGCTGAACGGCATCACCTGGAGGCGCACGTTGGGACGCTCCGACACCTCGATCAGATGCTGGAGCTGGCCGCGCATCACCTCGCGGTCGCCGTAGGGACGGCGCAGCGCGGCCTCGTCGAGGACGATGTGGAACTCCGGGGACTTCTCGGAGACGAGGTACTTCTGCCGCTCCAGGCGCAGCGCCACCCGGCGATCGATGTCGGCCGCGCTCGCACCCTTCATGCCGCGCGCGACGACCGCGTGGGCGTAGGACTCGGTCTGCAACAGGCCGTGCACGAACTGGACTTCGTACGACCGGATCAGATGGGCAGCGCCCTCCAGGCCGACGTAGGTCGGGAACCAGCTGGGCAGGACGTCCGAGTAACTGTGCCACCAGCCCGCGACGTTGGCCTCCTTGGCGAGGGACACCAGGGAGGTGCGCTCGGCCTCGTCGTTGATGCCGTACAGCGTCAGCAGATCCTCGACGTCGCGCGTCTTGAAGCTCACCCGTCCCAACTCCATGCGGCTGATCTTCGATTCGGAGGCACGGATCGAGTAGCCGGCCGCTTCCCTGGTGATTCCGCGCGCCTCCCGCAGGCGCCGCAGATGTGACCCGAGCAGCATGCGCCGCACCACAGAGCCGCTCGACTCACCAGCGCTCACGTTCGTCCGCCTCCCCAACCGTCTTCAGACGCCGAAGTCTGCCACTAAAACACTTCAACCAGTACTCGTTCGATTACAGAAACGGAAAGCTTCCGAAGGCGTCGTGCAGCAAAGGACCACGCGAGGGCCAACAAGAGCGAAGAAGGTGACAGAAGAAGTAGGCAGAAAGAGGTGTAAGAGCCTTCAATTCGGGCGCGTGCACGTGCATCTGCCCTTGCATCTGCTGTACGCATTCGGAACCATGGTCCCCGCGCCACCGCTGCATCGCAACGACCGCGAACACCCGGGAGTGCCTCGCATGGGGACGAATGGATCGACCATGCTCGAGCCCTTACGGCAGGGACTTCCGCCGCTCGATCCCGCGGCCGTGTCCAGCGCCGCTTCCTGCGCCCTGCCCCCACGCTACGAAGCGGTGCGCGAGGCCCGGCAGTTCACGCGCAGAACACTGGACCAGTGGGACATAGGCGACCGCTTCGACGACGTGTGCCTGGTGGTCTCCGAACTCGTGACGAACGCGCTGCGGCACGCTCTGCCCTCGGACACACCCCGCGCGGACGACCAGGGCGCGCCCGTGCGGCTGCACTTGATGCGGTGGACCTCACGTCTGGTGTGCGCGGTGCGCGACCCGAGTCACGACAGTCCCGTGGCCGGCGACTCGGACGACTTCTCGGCGGAGTCGGGCCGGGGCCTGTTCCTGGTCGACTCGTTCGCCGACAGCTGGGGCTGGCACCCGCTCGCGGGCACCCTCAGCGGCAAGGTCGTGTGGGCGCTGTTCCGGCTCCCGCCGCACGCCCCCGCCACGGCGGCACCGGCCCCGGCCGAATGAAGAACCGCGGCGCCTTTCGGCGCCGCGGTTCTACGCGCGTTACGCAACGCGAGGTGACAACCGCGCCGCGTTCACGGAACGCGGCCCCGCCACTGCTCCGCCGGCACCCCGCCCTCAGCCCGCGATCAGGTGGTCGAACTCGCCGTCCTTGATGCCCAGGAGCATCGCCTCGATCTCGGCGCGGGTGTAGACGAGCGCCGGCCCCTCGGGGAACCGCGAGTTCCGCACGGCCACGTCACCGCCCGGCAGCCTCGCGAACTCCACGCAGGACCCTTGCGAGTTGCTGTGCCTGCTCTTCTGCCAGGCCGCCCCGGTCAGCTCTGTCGCAGCCATGCCGTTGTACACGTCATCCACGTCGCACACGTCGTGGTCCACAGGTCGCTCCCCGGTCGTGCAGTGGCCGATGTGGCCATTGATGCAGTGGCCAACTGCCCCGGATCATAGCTCTGTTCATGTGCAGATGCATGAGCAGATGCACGTGCACGGGGGGTGGTCCCACGGTTACAGCTTTTACCGGCCTTTGACTACTGCCTGCTGTCCGCTTGGCTACGGCCTGCTGCCCGCCAGGCCGCCGACGGCCCATCGTCTGCCCCGGAAGTCGCCCGACACACGACCTCCGGCCCCCGTGCATGCTCGTCCGCCCCGGCATCCGTACGGGTTCGCCCGGGTCGAATCCCTATGTACTAGGAACAGACGCACGGCGAGCCTTTCGAGTTTCAACGTTCGGCTTCAACGTCCGGTTTTCAACCTCCGGCCAGGTGGGTCCGGTAGGCGGCCGGAGCGGCGCTGCGGCGGCGGCACTCTCTTCCCCGCGTTCCCGCTCGCACACACCAGCAGCCTCTGCCACCCCTACAGTCGCACGGCCGTCCCCGCCGCCGCGGATCGCCCCGCCCCCGCGGAGGAGACTCCAGGGCAGGTCGGCGCCCGCGCGGCCGAGACGGACCGACAGGTTCGTCGTGCGCGATCTCGCCGTGGTCCAGCACGTCGGAGCGCGGCGGGGCGAGGCCCTCGCGTCCGGACTCGCGGGTCGAGGGCCGGTTCTCCGGGGCGCAATCACGGTCGCGCCGGAGCCACTTCCAGGCCATCGGGCCCGGCGGTCCGGCGGGTGTACTCGGCGTGGTGCCGGACGCCGCCGTCGCGAACACCGCGAACACCGCGAACACGGTGAACACCGCCGGACCCGGCCGTGCCTCCTCGTAGCGCCACGTGAAGCACTCCGCCCGGCCCGCGGTGACGTCCACCACCGGGTGGGCGCGGCCGTCCTCCCGTCCCGCTCGCCTTTCCGGCCGCCGCCGCGACGGGTGTCGAGCGGGTGACGGGTGTCGAGCCGGTGACGGGTGTCGGCCGGGTGCGGAAGAGGAGGGCGCGGAAACGGGCCCGCGGGATTCCCACCGGACCGGATGTCGGCCGGGCCTCCCGTCCGGACGGGACGAGATGGGCCGGGCGCGGATGGGCGGGCGTGGACGGGACGGGACCGCCCGCGCCGGGCTGGGCCGGGCCGGGCCGCTCGGAACATCCGTACGATCTCCGCACGACTCGCCCGAGGCGTTCACGCATGCTCCTGGTAGCTTGCTGCGGTCGTTCCGGCGACCCCAGCGACACCACCACCCTTGGGGGCTTCAGTGACATCGGCGACTTCGGCGATCCACCCGCGTCGGCGGGCTCGGACCGCGGCCACCGCCATGCTCGTGGCCGCGGGTCTGGCGGGCGCGCTCATGCTGACCGGCTGCAGCAGCGACGACTCCGGCCCCTCCGGCTCCGGCTCCGCGGAGACGACCGCGAGCCCCGGCGGCTCCGGAACCGGCGGCACGGGCGGGGATTCGGGAACGTCGCCCACCGCCAAGACCGGGCTCGAGGGCAGTTGGCTGGCCACTACGGGCGGCAAGGCGGTGGCGCTGGTGATCACCGGGAAGCAGGCCGGGCTCTTCGCGACGGGCGGCACCGTGTGCACCGGTACGGCCGGGGAGGAGGCGGGCATGCGGATGATCCACCTCACCTGTACGGACGGGAACAAGCAGCGCGCCACGGGCATGGTCGACTCCGTCAACGGCACGACGCTCAAGGTCACCTGGTCGGGCGGTCTCGGCAAGGAGTCGTACACCAAGGCCCAGGGCGGCAAGCTGCCGTCGGGGCTGCCGACGGCGAACCTGGGGTCCTGACCCCCCGTCCGCCGCTCCCGCCTGCGCACTTGCGGTCCACGCCCCCGAACGGGACGCGGATCTCCCCGCGTTCCGCTGCCCCGCACCGGACGCCCGCCGGCCCGCCCCGCTCGACGTTCAGGTGATTCTCCGGGTGGCGGTCGTCCGGACGACGCGCCGGAACGGGGGGTCGCGCGACACTCACCCCCCGGTCTGCGTGATGATCGGTGTGCTCCGTCACGAACCCAGGGGGAAACCCATGCGCGCCCTTCCGATCGCCGTCGTCACCGCCGCGGCGGCCCTCATGCTGACCGCCTGCGACAGCGGCGGCGCCGACAAGAAGGATTCCGGCGGCTCCACGGCGACCTCGGCCTCCTCCACCGTCTGCGCGATCGACCGGATCGACTTCGAGGTCGGCCCCGCCAACACCGCCCCGGCCGCCGGGGACACCGGCAACGTGCCCGTCACGCTCACCAACCACGGCGACAAGTGCACCCTTGAGGGCTTCCCCGGCATCGAGGTGCACGACAGCGCCCGGGGCACCGAGGTCTTCGCGGACAAGTCGGCGAAGCCCCAGAAGGTGACCCTGGCGAAGGACGGCACCGCCTCCTTCACGATCACCTACGTACGGGGCGCCGCGGGCGACGCGAAGAGCCTCGCCGCGACCTCGCTGAAGATCAGCCTGCCCGGTGCCAAGGACGCCCAGCGCTTCAAGTGGTCGTACGGGCCCCTCGCGGGCAAGACCGGACCGGACGACCTGAACGCCTCCGTGAGCACCTTCCAGGCGGCCGGCGACTGAGCGATCCGCCGCTCCCCGGGCACGCCGCCCGTCGCCTCATCGCAGCGGCGGCCGGGCCCTGACCTGGGCCCGGTCCGCCGCGGCGGCCCCTTCCTGCCATCCCGCCGCGTCGTCCACCCCGCGCAGCCGGGTGGTGACGGTGTCCGGGAACATCTGCTCCATGTGGTCGGTGACCGCCACGTCGCGGGCCGCCAGGACGGGCAGCAGCTCCCCCTCCGCCGACGCGACCTGCCCCTCGGCGGCCGTCGCGAGCCGGTCCCCGATGCGATGGGCGTACGCGGCGAGGAACGACTGCCGGAACGTCTTCGTACGTTTCCGGCCGCCCGCCCGCTGCGCCGCCTCCGCCTTCGTCATCGCGGCGGTGGCCTGCACGAGCAGCGAGGTGTAGAGGAGTTCGACCGCCTCCAGGTCCGGTTCGAATCCGACGACGGTCGAGAAGGCGAGGGGCTCGTTCCACACGGCACGGCAGCGGTTCGCGCCGGCCACCGCGTCGAGCAGTACCGCCTTGGCCGTCTCGTACGGCGGCTCGACACCGATGCGGCAGGCGCCGGGCGCGTCCTTGGCGTGGGTACGGGCGGCGAGCAGCGCCTCGTCGATGCTGTGCCGCGCCATCAGCTCCTGCGCCTTGGCGCTCAGCGCCTCCGCCTCCTCCGGGAAACCGGTCGCCTCGGCCTTGGCGAGCAGGGCGCGGATGCGGGTGAGCATCCGGGAGTCCTGCGGCGCGTGCTGCCGGGGCGGGTCCAACGGCTCGATGGCGGGCAGCCGCAGCAGCAGCCGGTACAGCTCCAGGACGGTGGTGGCCTGCGTGAAGCGGTCGGTGCGCGGCGGCTCGGTGTCCGCGTCCAGTTCGTCGAGCTGAGCCGCCCAGCGCGGACCCCGGGGGGTCCGGTCCTCCCGCAGGATCAGGGCCGACACCAGGCGTACGTGTACGTCGTCCAGTTCGCGCCGCACGATCCGTACGACGTCGGCGGGCTGCCAGCCGCGGCGCCAGGCGGCGGCGACGAACTCCGTGCCACGCAGGGCGAGTTCGGCGTCGGACGCGGGGTCGGCGGCGAGCAGCGAGGCGCCCGTGTCGAGGGCCGCGTCGGTCTCGGCGTAGAGGGCGGCCCCGAAGGCGCGCTCCACGGTGCTGGGCGTCGTACTGCTGCTCATCCCCCGATCGTGCCACGCGCTCCGGGGCCGTCTCCGGGGCAGGTGCCGCCGGGACTTCCTTCGAGCGGAAAAAGTATCCACACCCTGTGGACAGTTTTTCCCGTGGCGGTGTTCACGGAGGTTTTCGCCTCGGAGGTTCCCCATGGACCCGTGGAGATGTCAACTTCGGGTTGACACTCTGAGACTGTCAACTTACGGTTGACACATGACGACGAACCCACTCGGCACGCCATCCGTACGTCTCGACGACCTCATCGAGGCCATCAAGAAGGTCCACACCGACGCGCTCGACCAGCTCCAGGACGCGGTGATCGCCGCGGACCACCTCGGCGACGTCGCCGACCATCTGATCGGGCACTTCGTCGACCAGGCCCGGCGTTCGGGCGCGTCCTGGACGGACATCGGCAGGAGCATGGGGGTCACCCGGCAGGCGGCGCAGAAGCGGTTCGTCCCGAAGGCCGAGTCGGACCTCGACCCCAGCCAGGGCTTCGGCCGCTACACACCGCGCGCCCGGCACGTGGTCATGGCCGCGCACGCCGAGGCCAAGACCTCGGGCAACGCCGAAGGCCTCCCCGAGCACCTGGTCCTCGGTCTGCTCGCCGAGCCCGAGGGCCTCGCCGCGCTCGTGATCACCGCGCAGGACGTGACCCTGGACGCGATCCGCGAGGCGGCGACCGCGGCGCTGCCGCCGGCCGCCGCCGAGGTCCCCGAACTCGTCCCCTACGGCCCCGCCGCGAAGAAGGTCCTGGAGCTCACCTTCCGCGAGGCCCTCCGCCTCGGCCACAACTACATCGGCACCGAACACATCCTCCTGGCCCTCCTGGAGCACGAGAACGGCCAGGGCGTGCTCAGCGGCGTCGGCGTCACCAAGCAGGCGACCGAGGCCCACATCGCCCGCGCGCTGGAGGTCGTCACCAAGGCGCCGTGACCGGCCGGGCCGTCGCAAGGCCGTACCCGGCCGCACCGTCGCGCCGCCCCGACCAGCCGCGTCGTCGCGACGGCGTTGTCAGACCCCCCTGCGAGACTCGGCATCATGAGCGACCGGTGGGCTGTCGGACCGGCCGAGGACGGCGGCGTGGAGCTCGCCCCCCTCGGAACCGACGGGCTGCCCGCGGGACCGGTGCGCAGGGAGGCCGATCTCGTCGAGGCCGTGCGCGCCCGGCCCGACGTGGTCCGGTGGGTCTGGCGGTCCACGGCCGACGTCCACCCGCGCCTGCTCGCCGCCGGGGTGCGCGTGGAGCGGTGCTACGACATCGAGGCCGCCGAGAACATCCTGCTCGGCCACGAGGGCCGGCTCGGCGAACCCCGCTCGGCGGCCGCCGCGCTGGCCAGGCTGCGCGGCGGGCCCGTGCCGCCGGACCCCCCGCAGCGCTCCGCCGAGCCCGGCTCGCAGTCGTCCCTCTTCGAACCGCGCCCGGTCCACCTCCCCCTGGAGGACCTCATCGAGGTGTACGCGGACCAGCGGCGCCGCCACGCGGCCACCACCCACCCCGAGCGCATGCACCTGCTCACCACCGCCGAGTCGGCGGGCATGCTGGTGGCGGCGGAGATGAACGCGACGGGACTGCCGTGGCGCGCGGACGTCCACCGCGAGCTGCTGAACGAACTGCTCGGCGAGCGGTACGCGGGCGGCGGTGAGCCCCGCCGCCTCGCCGAGCTCACGGACGAGGTCTCGGCGGCCTTCGGCCGGCGGGTCAGACCCGACCTGCCCGCCGATGTCGTCAAAGCCTTCGCGCAGGCCGGGATCAAGGTCGGGTCCACCCGGCGATGGGAGCTCGAATCCGTCGACCATCCCGCCGTGGAACCCCTGCTCGCCTACAAAAAGCTGTACCGGATCTGGGTGGCCCACGGCTGGTCCTGGCTGCAGGACTGGGTGCGCGACGGACGCTTCCGGCCCGAGTACCTCCCCGGCGGCACGGTCACCGGACGCTGGGTGACCAACGGCGGGGGCGCGCTCCAGATCCCCAAGGTCATCCGCCGTGCCGTCGTCGCCGACCCCGGCTGGCGGCTCGTGGTGGCCGACGCCGACCAGATGGAGCCTCGGGTACTGGCCGCGATCTCCCGCGACCCCGGCCTGATGGAGGTCGCGGGCCGGGAAGGCGACCTGTACCAGGCGGTGTCGGACCGGGCCTTCGCGGGCGACCGCGCCCAGGCCAAGCTCGCCGTCCTCGGCGCGGTGTACGGGCAGACGTCGGGCGACGGCCTGAAGAACCTGGCCGCGCTGCGCCGCCGCTTCCCCAAGGCGGTGGCGTATGTGGACGACGCCGCCCGCGCGGGCGAGGAGGGCCGGCTCGTACGGACATGGCTGGGCCGGACCAGCCCCCCGGCCGCCGGTGCCTCCGACCGGGCGTCCGAGGAGGCGGGCCTCCCCCAGGACGAGCCCGCCGAGGCGCCCGGCGACCAGGGCTGGGTGCCCGGATACGCCTCCTCCAACTCCCGGGCCCGCGGCCGCTTCGCACGCAACTTCGTCGTCCAGGGCAGCGCCGCCGACTGGGCGCTGCTGCTGCTCGCCGCCCTCCGCCGCGCCTGCGCCGGCCTCGCCGCCGAGCTGGTCTTCTTCCAGCACGACGAGGTCATCGTGCACTGCCCGGCCGAGGAGGCGGACGTGGTCGTGGCGGCTGTCCGGGAGGCCGCGGAGCTGGCGGGCAGGCTGACGTTCGGCGAGACACCGGTCCACTTCCCGTTCACGACCGCGGTGGTGGAGTGCTACGCGGACGCGAAGTAGTGACGCCGCGTTGCTACGCGGACGCGAAGTAGCTACACCTCGTTGCTACGCGGACGCAACGTAGCTACGCCTCGTGGAGCAGCTCCCGCAGCTCGCCCACCACCGAGGTGTCCCTGCCGTCCAGCGCCTCCAGCGCCGCCCTCCACTGTGCGTACGCCCCCTCGGCGTCCCCCCGGGTGCGCAGCAGCAGTCCGCGCTGGTGCCGGGCCAGGCCGCCGGTGAACTGGTCGGCGCGCCGATCGGCACGGCACAGCAGCAGCTCGCACTCCAGCGCGGCCCGCTCGCAGTGCCCCACCCCGCGCAGCGCGCGCACCAGCCCGAGCCGGGTCTGCGACTCCCCGTGCCAGTCGTCGTGTCCGCCCAGGATGCGCAAGCTCTCCTCGAAGTGCGGTACGGCTGCGGCCGGTTCCCCGAGGGTGAGGTGCGCGTAGCCGATGTTGCAGTGCGCGGAGTGCCGGATGATCACGTCGTCCATCACGTCGCCGATCGCGAGGCTGCGCTTGTGGTGGTCGATGGCGGCGCGGGCGTCGGTGTGCTCGTACAGGTTGCCGAGGTGGCTGTAGGTGATGGCCTCCGTGTGCGGGTCGCCCAGCTCCCGGGAGAGTTCGAGGCTCAGCAGCAGCGCCTCGCTGGACTCCTCGTACCGTCCGAGCCCCTCCAGGAGCATGCCGCGGTTGTTCAGACCGCGCCGCACCCACGACAGCACCCCGAGCCGCCGCCAGATCGCCAGCGCCTCGTCGTTCAGCGTGAGCGCCTCGCCCGCCCGCCCCGTCATGAAGTGCAGCCCCGCGAGGTCGCCGAGCGCGTACGCCTGTGCGGCCTCGTCCCCGAGCCGCCGCGCCGCGCCCAGCGCCGTCCGCAGCAGCACCTCCGACTCCGCGACCCGGCCGCTGCGCTGGAGGTAGGGGTTGAGCAGCCGCACCAGCACCGGAACGTACGCGGAGACCTCCGCGTACCGCTCCACCAGTGTCATCACGTTCTCCAGCTCCAGATCGCCCCAGGCGAAGGCGTCCTTGGCGCAGCGGAACGGGGGTGTGGCGGCGGCGTCCTCCGCGTGCGCGGCCGGCTGCGTGGCCGTCGGCCGGCTGCGGTCCGCGCGGTCGAGCCCCGCCTCGACGATCACTTCGAGCGAGCGGGCGGCGACTCCGGCGTACCAGCGCAGGGCACGCTCGGAGACACAGGGGCCCGCGGTCACCCCATGCGTCCTGGCGGCTTCCGCGCCGGCCGCGCCGGGCGCTCCGGCCGCTCCGGCCGCTCCGTCGGGTGCCTCGGTCGGGTCGGGTACGGTCCCCGCCCCCGTCGCCCCGGCTGTATCCGTCGCCCCTGTTGCTTCCCTCGTTCCCGTTGCTCCAGTCGCTCCAGTCGTTGTTGTCGTTGTTGTCGTTGCTGCCGTTCCCGCGATCTCCCGGGCGAAGTCGCGGACGAGGTCGTGGGGTGCGTACCGGGCGTACGCCGTCTCCTCAAGGAGGGCGACGTCCACGAGGCGGTCGAGCGCGGCCTCGGCGCGGTGTTCGGCGATCCCGGAGAGCCGGGCGAGCAGGGGCGCACCGTAGACGGGCAGGTCGAGCGCCCCGATGCTGCACAGGGCGCGCGCCGCGTCCCGGTCGGCCTCGCGGTCCGAGGCGCGCAGCGCGTCATGGGCCACGGCGAGGGACCTCCGGACGCTCAGGTCGTCATACTCCAGATGACGCAACCGGCTTTCCGTGTCCGTCAGTTGCCCGGCCAGTGCGTCCGGGGTGAGCGCGCGGCGCGCGGCGAGGCGGGCGGCGACGACGCGCAGGGCGAGCGGGAGCCGACCCGTGAGTTCGACGAGCGGGTGCCCGCCGTCGAGGCCGTCGCGGCGTCCGGAGACCGCGCGCAGCAGCGCCGCGCTGTCCTCGTCCGACAACGGGGCGAGCGGGAAACGGTGTGCGCCGTCCAACGCGGTGAGCGGCGACCGGCTGGTCACGATCACCGCGCACCCGGCGCCGGCCGGCAGCAGCGGCCGCACCTGAGCGGCGTGCGCGGCGTCGTCCAGCACCATCAAGGTGCGCGTCGGGGCCAGCGTCGACCGGAGCAACGCGGCTGCCGCGTCCGGGAGTTCGGGGATACGGCGTGGCTCGACGCCGAGGTCGCGCAGGAGCGCCGCGAGCGCCTGGCCGGACGTGAGCGGGGTCATTCCGGGGGTGGCCCCGTGCAGGTTGATGTACAGCTGGCCGTCGGGGAAACGTTCCCGCAGCCCATGGGCCACGTGGAGCGCCAGCGCGCTCTTGCCGACCCCGGCCATACCGCTGATGACGGCCACGGCCGGAACGGGCAGGCGCAGCCGCCGGTCCGTGTCCAGGACCAGCCCCAGTTCGTCGCGCACGTCGCCGCGGCCGGTGAAGTGCGCGGGGGGCGCGGGGAGTTGGGCGGGGCGGGGCGGGGCGGCTGCGCCGGTACGGCCGGTACGGCTAAGCGCGCCTCCGTCGGCACGGAGATCCTGACCGACGCCACCGGTCCCGTCCGCTCCGGTAAGCCCGCCTGCCCTGCCCGATCCGCCTGCCCTGCCCGATCCGCCTGCCCGGCTCGGTCCGCTCGTTCTCCTTGGTAAGCCCCGACCCACCTGGCCCGCCTGGCCCGCCTGACACACCCGCCCCGCCTGTTACGGCTGATCCGCCGGGCCCCCGGTCCCGCAGGATCTCCAGATGCGCCTCGCGCACCGCGGGACCCGGCTCGACCCCCAGCTCCTCGACCAGGCGGGCCCGCAGGTCGCGGTGGACGGCCAGGGCCTCCGCCTGGCGACCGGTGCGGTGCAGCACGAGCATCAGCAGCCGGTGGAAGGCCTCCCGCAAGGGGTGCTCCGCGACGAGGGCGGCCAACTCGGGTGCGAGGACCGCGAGTCGGGCATGCCCCGAGGAACCCGCGTCCGAAGGGTTCGCGAGGCTCCCATAACCGTCCGCGCCCGCAGCGCTCCTCGCCTCCACGGAGTCGTCCGCGCCCGCAGCACTCCTGGCGTCCCCGGAACCGTCCGCGCCCGGGTAGCTCGTGGAGTGTCCGAAGTCACGCATCCCCCGGGCACCCCCCGTGTTCCCCGAAGTCCCGGCCGCTCCCCCGCCCCCGCCACGTCCGGCGATCGGCCCCGCGAGCCACAACTCGGCCTCGTAGCGCCACTCCAGAAGCAGCAGCCGGGCCTCCTCCAGGCGCTGGACGAGGGCATGGCCGCCGAGCTCGGGCCGGACTCCGCCGAGCGGGGTGCCGCGCCACAGCGCGAGCGCCGCCAGGGCCTCACGCAGCGTCCGTGCGCCGTCCCGCCCGGCATGCGCGGCACGCGCGGCCGTGACGTGGGACTCGAAGACGCGGACGTCCAACTCACCCTCGCCGACCCGCAGGAGATACCCCGGCGGCACGGCCCGCAGCCGCTCAGGATCGTCGAGGAGCCGGCGCAGCCGGGTGACGTGGTTCTGCAGGGAGGCCTGTGCGGACGCGGGCGGCGCCCCGCCCCACAGCGCGTCCTTGAGCGCGTCGACCGAGACGACCCGGCCCGGCTCCAGCAGCAGCGCCACCAGCAGCGCACGCATCTTGCCGCTGCCGATCGACCGGGCCTCACCGCCGGCGCCGTACAGGACTGGTGGACCCAGCAGCCCGAACCGCAGCCCGTACCGCATAGCCCGCCCACTGCCTTCCCACGCGACCGTCCGGCCGTGCCCCTGGCGACTTCGCACCGGCCGTCCTCCGGTTCCGGCGGAACCATTGGCCGGTTCCCGAGGGAACCGTTGGCCACATGTTAGCGATCCGTTGGCGCGGCCTGATGGGATCAGCACATCGGATCTGGCCCGACGGTGCGCGCGTACGACGCGTAACTCGGGGGAGTGTCGCCGCCGTGGCCGGATCCGGGGACAGAGAGGGCCCCGGTCGTCGGAGGTGAACGACCGGGGCCTTCGTCTTTCCCGGCGCCCACCGGACCGTCAGATGACGGGCGGGCGTCCGAGCCGCGTGAGCCGCCACACCGTCCGCCACCGCATGGGCTGCCGCCGGCCGCCGGACTCGCGCAGGCCTTCCGCGAAACCGCCGAACCAGGCCCGCAGTCCGCCGAGCGAACGTGTCCGCAGGAGCGTGAGCAGCACCCAGATCCCCAGGTGCACGGGGATGAGCGCGAGGGGCAGCCGGCGGCGGGTGAGCCAGACGCGGTTGCGGGCGGTGACCCGGTAGTAGATGGCGTGCCGGGCGGGCGAGGTCTTCGGGTGCTGGAGCAGCAGCTCGGGCTCGTACAGCACGGTCCACCCGGCGTCGATGGCACGCCAGGCCATGTCGGTCTCCTCGTGGGCGAAGAAGAACTCGGCGGGCCAGTCACCGATCTCGGCGACCATGGGCATCGACAGGGCGTGCCCCCCGCCGAGGAACCCGGTGACCGGACCGCCCCGCATCGGGTCCTTCGCCCCGACCCGCGGCACGTGCCGGCGCTGGGTCTCCCCGTTCTCGTCGGCGATCCGGAAGCCGACGATGCCGAGGCGCGGGTCGGCGGCGTACAGGTCGCGGACCTTGCGCAGCACGTCCGCGTCGACCAGCAGTCCGTCGTCGTCGAGTTCGACCACGACGTCAACGTCCCCGAACTCCGCGAGCCTGGCGAGGCCCACGTTCCGTCCGCCTGGGCAGCCGAGGTTCTCGTCCACCTCGATGGTGGTCACGTCGCCGGGCAGTCCGAGCCGCTCGGCGAAGTCGGGCAGCGGACACCCGTTCCCCACGATCACGATGCGGGCGGGCGGGACATCCTGCTTGGCCACCGAGGTGAGCAGCGCGTCGACCTCGACAGGCCGATTGCCCATCGTCACGACGGCGACGGCGATCCGCGGACCCTCCGGCACGACACCACTCCATCCCAGGCCGACAACACTGCCCGCGATGCTAACCGTTCACCGGGCGTATCCCCCATGTACGCCGTCTTTCCTTGTCACGTATGCGGTTCCTCACGCCGTACGCGGGTCCCCGCGCCGTACGCACCTCGGTCCCGACTGCCGGCCGCACCCGCCGCCCGGCCCAGGTCAGGGCTCTCCCCGGCCGGTCGGCCGCGCGGTCGTGGGCGAACCTACTCGGCGCGGGGACCACGGCATGGGAGCACGCCCGGCGTCCCGCCGACTCTCACCGGACGCACACCCTCGCGTCCTCAGGCGGCGTACGCGCCCCGCACCTCGAGGTGCTCGGCGACGGGCGGGGCGGCCAGCCAGTCCTTGAGGGCCGCCTGGAACTCACGGAACTCCTGGATCCCGGGAAGCGGATTCTCGATTCCGTCCGCGATCTCCAGTTCCGCGAGGTAGGTGACTCCGTCGGGCAGCCGGTACGAGGCGTACCGCACGCCCTTGGGCCGCGCGCCCTCGATCGCGGTGAACATCTTCCGCAGCGCCGCTTCGAGTGCGTCGACACACTCGGGCTTCACCGTGGCACGCACCATCAGAACGACCATGTCGCCATCTCCTTCTCGTCCCTGTCACACCTGTCGCACCACCACCGGGCCATCTGGGCGGCGCCTCCTTCTTGACGCGCCCCGGGGTGGATGTGTGACAGGCGCCGGCATCTTTGGGAACTCACCGCGTCGTCCGCCGGCGCGACGGCCGGATCGCGCGGGCCGCCGTGGATCGCGGCGGGTCACCGTGGGCCGTCATGGGTCGCCGTGGGCCGTCATGGGTCGCCGTTTCCGGCGTGGAAGATGTGCACGGTACACGTCGAGTGTATGATGCACATAGGGGTGGTATATCTAGCCGCAGGCAGTTCCCCTGACAGGGGAAGCGAGCCGGGAACCGAAGGATGCCTCGCGTGGACAAGCCACTTGATCTGCTGGAATTCGAGACCATGCTGCTCGGGCGGCACATGCACATGCTCAACCCGCGGGCGCGTGGGGCCGGCGAGGAGCGGCTGGACCGTAGTGCGTACGTCCTGCTCAGCCGCATCCAGGCGCAGGGCCCGATGTCCATCGGCGAGTTCAGCGAGGCCTTCAGTCTGGACGCCTCGACCCTCAACCGGCAGACGGCCGCGATGGTGCGGGCCGGCGTCGTCGAGCGCATGCCCGACCCCGAGGGCGGGATGGCCCGCAAGTTCGCCATCACCGCCGAGGGCGAACGCCGTCTGGACATCCACCGGACCGAGAACCTGGAGGGTCTGGAGAAGGTCATGGTCGACTGGACGGCAGAGGACGTGGCCGAGTTCGCCGCCTACCTCAGCCGCTTCAACCGCGACATCGAGCGACTCGACGGACGCCCCTGGCCGCGCGGCTGACCATACCGACGGCCACGTCATCCGATCAGCACCCTCGGCAAACCATCGCCCTGCCCCTTCAGAAGGTCGGCCCCGGCCCTACGGTCGCCACACCAAGCGACACGGCCGCACCCGAGAGACTCCGTGACGCCGCCTCGCTCATCTCCTCACCCGGCGAGCGCCTGCACATGACACAGCAGGCTTCGTGTCGCTGGCCGCCGGAGTTACGGCAGTCACCTGGCCCCGGGCCCGGCTGCCCTCTCGTACTGCGCGTGGCCCCTGGTTGTGCAGATCGCGGCTCAGGTGGTGCTCGCCACCGCCGGCCCTCGGCTTCGTGTGAGCGAGGACGTGCAGTTCGCCCATCAGTTGCCGGCCGGAGCCACGGTTCCCTCGCACTCCGTGCATCGTCGCGTGGTTTGCCGCCTCGTGTTGCCCTCTGTCGCAACCGCCGGACAGCTGCTGCCCAGGCGGTCCCAGAGCCCGGGCGCCGGACTGGGGATCCAGCCCCAGCGTGGCGCCCTCACCAACTCCTCGGTGAGGTGAGCGCACGCTCCCGGCAGGTGCGCGTACTGCGTGGGCGAGATCAGAATCGTGTCCGCGGGAAGTCGCCGCCATTCCTGCCGCAACTGAACCGCAGTACGCACCTCTCGCACGGACCCGTCCGGTGGGCAACCGCACCCCAGCCCGATGATGCAGTCACATCGCTCGCAGCGTTCTTCCTTCACAGCTTCGCCCATTTCGCTTCCCCGGCAGGGATCCGTGCCCCGCCTCCCAAACACACGCCGCGCCGGTGTGGACGCGTAGACAATCTTCCCGTCGAACTCAGCGAACCCATGCGACGTGTAGAACGCACGAGCGCCGGGGTTGTCACGGTCCCTCAACCGCTCGACGCGGCCGCTCCCGGGTGCGCAGCGACGCCAGCACAGAGTTCGTCCATGGCCCGAGCACCAACACCAGCAGACGGCGCGTTACGTAGCGCGGCCCCGAGTGGACGTCGGCTCCATGACAGGTGGGTCGGGTGTACGGACCCGCGGTCACGGACGCCGGCCTCAGCCCTGAAGGTGGACGGACCGGACTCACGCTGGCCCATATTGGCGGCGCGTAATCACGCGGCCGTAAAAGCGAAGGGCGCCCCGGAGTCCCCGGGGCGCCCTTCGTGGTGCTCGTGGCCCAGCGCTGCTCAGCGCACGTCCACGTAGTCGTGGTAGCTCTCGGCGTCCACGTAGGAGCCGGACGCGAGATAGACCCCGACCCAGGTGCCGTCCTGCTTCGCGGTGAAGCGGGCGGTGAAGTGGCCGTGCGAGTCGGCCTTGACGGAGCCCAGCCCCGTCCAGGACTTCTTGCCCTTGGCCTGGAAGACGATGTAGATGCGCTGCTTGCCGAACGCCACCCACTTCGTGCCGCTCAGCCGCTGCAACGTGCCGGTGGCGGTCACGGTGTGGCCCTTGCGCACCGGCTCGGGACCGGCGTTGAAACCGGTGATCCGGGTGGCGGTGCGGTTGAAGTGCACGGAGTTGGAGTAGCCGGACTGGTAGTCCGACGACCCCGTCGAGTACAGCCGCCAGTAGCCCTTCGGCACCGCCACGTGCCCGTCGAGGTCGAAGGTGCCGTTGGACTTCGCGGTGAACCAGCCGAGCGACTTCCAGCCGGTCTTGCCGTCGGCCGATTGCTGCAGGTACAGCTTCCGGTTCGGCGGCACCTTGCCGTTGCTGGCGTTCATGCTGCCCTGGATGTGCAGGTTGGAGTACTCGTCGATCCAGCTCGAACAGAAGCAGATGTTCGTCCGGTTGATGACGTCGACCTTGAACTGCGCCTGCGAGGCGGTCAGATACGGGTTGGTCAGGTAGCTGTACCGGGTTGTCTCGACGGTGTACGTGCCGTCGTCGTACGGGATGTACGGGTCGGTGAGGGTGAAGCGCCCGCCGGCACCGCTGGTCGCCGTGGCGTAGTTGCCCATGTCGAGCGCGACGCCCTTGGCCGGGCGCCAGGTGCCGTTGTACAGGTACTCCACGACACCGGACGAGGACACCTTGGCGCCGAACTTGATCTGCACGCTGGAGTGGTCCAGCCGAATCCGGCTCGGGCTGACCACGACCGGCAGGGTCTTCGTGTCGACGAGCACGTAGGTGTTCGTGCCGTCGGGGTTGGCGATCCAGAAGGAGAGGGAGACCGGCACGGACGTGTCGTTCTCGCCGTTCAACTTCGGTGCCACGTCGATCGCGTAGCTGCCGTCGGCGGCGGTGACGGCGCTGTAGGCGTACTCGGCCACGACGCTCAGCGACTTGCCGGCCAGCGGCGCGGTCTCGCCGGTGATCGGGTCGAAGAGCGAGATGCGACCGCCGAGCGCGACGTGCGTGTGCTCCACGTCCAGTACGGCGGGGCTGATGCTGCGGTCGGCGAAGACCGGCTTCGGCTCTACGTCCACGGTGGTGGCATGTGCTGACGAGGCGATGTCGCCATCGCTGTCCTGGGCGCTGACCGTCACGTCATAGCTGCCGTACGACGGCAGTTGCGACATGCGGGGCGAGCGCCAGACGCCGTCCTGCGCCGTGCCGGAGACGAGCGTGAAGCCGGTGACCGCGACGGTCGCCGGGTTCGCGCCGCGCACCTCGGTCAGATCGGCCGACACCTCGGTGATCGCCGAATCGGAGGAGACGGCGACCGTCACGAACCCGGCGTCGGAAGGATCGGAACCGACGTCGCCGAACACCGGGGCGCCGGCGCCGTCGGCGGGTGCGCCGCCGCTCGGATCGGACGTCGGGTCGCCGGAGGGCTGTTCGGACGGGGTCGGATCGGTGGGGGTCGGGGTGTCCGACGGTTCACCGATGGGCGGGTTGGACGGGTTCGGGGTGTCCGAAGGAGTCCCCGTCGGGGCGCTGGTGGGCGTATCCGCCGAAGCCGGATCGGCCGTCGGGTTCGTGGTCGCGGTGGCCGCCGGGTCCTGCCCGGACGTGCCGTCGTCGGCCGCGTACGCCAGCGCGGGCGCGGCGAGGAGCGCGGCGCCCAGTGCGGCGGACACGGCCGCCGACACCAAAGAGCGTGTTCTCACTGCTGGATTCCCCCCACGGGAATGGCGCGGCCGCGCTGCCCCGGGTGTCTCCGGAGGCCGGCCGCGCTGTTTTGTGCGGTTGCTGTGAACATCACGCAACGCACCGGACTCTAGCGGTTGCCCCCGGCAGGAGAGCGAGCGGGTTTATGCAACCGGTACGAGACCTCAACCGCCCCTGCCGCTCGCGCTGTTCGGATGTCGTCCGGAGCGATCCAGCGGTGTCGGGAGGCCGCGATGACGTCCGCTCGCGTCCAGTCGGGCGGTGCGTCCGATGCGTGGTCGAGATCGTCCTCGATCCGGAACCGTTGCCTGCCCTGGCACGGGAAGGTGCCCACCATGATCTGGCATGACAGCCGTGCGGCCGGGCCAAGGCTCTGGCCGTCGGTCAGGACCACGACAAGGTCTGGCCCGGGGGGGGCAGGTGCCCAGGTCTTGGGCGAAGACCCGCGCGGATCTGTACCCCTGGCTCCCGTCAGACCTCAGGCCTGAGACCCTGAAGCTCTGAAGCTCTGAAGCTCTGAAGACGAGGAAAAGCAAAAGCCCCAGGTCACGGCGAGTGAGAATCCTGGGGCTTCTACAGAGCCGCCTTCGGGATTCGAACCCGAGACCTACGCATTACGAGTGCGTTGCTCTGGCCATCTGAGCTAAGGCGGCGCGCTGTCCGCACTATGGTGCGATCAGCAACGTCGGTAAGTCTACACAGTTTCCGAGTGTGCTCCGTACACGCCCCGGAGGGCCCGGATCCGGGGCGTGTGGGAGGGCTATGAGCAGCGCTTTCCCTTGGGCGGAGGGGTGCCGTCGAGGAGGTAGCGGTTGATCGCGGTGTCGATGCAGACGCTGCCGCGACCGTAGGCGGTGTGGCCGTCGCCGACGTAGGTCAGGAGCGTGGCGGAGGAGAGCTGCCCGGCGAGGGACTCGGCCCAGGCGTAGGGGGTGGCCGGGTCCCGGGTGGTGCCGACCACCAGGATCGGGCCCGCGCCCTTCGCCTCGATGCGGTGGGGCTCCCCCGTCGGTTTCACGGGCCAGTACGCGCAGTTCAGGGAGGCCCAGGCCAGGCCGTCACCGAAGACGGGGGACGCCTTCTCGAAGGCGGGGAGGCTCTTCTCCAGCTGGTCGGGGGTGGAGAAGGCGGCGGGGAGGTCGAGGCAGTTCACGGCCGCGTTGGCGTACATCAGGTTCGTGTAGTGACCCTTGGGGTCACGCTCGTAATAGCTGTCGGAGAGGGCGAGCAGGCCCGCCCCGTCCTTGTCCTTCATCGCCGCGCTGAGCGCCTCGCGCAGCTGGGGCCAGGCCGCCTCGTCGTACATCGCCGCGATCACGCCCGTCGTCGCGAGCGACTCGGTGAGCTGGCTGCGGTCCGCGTCGCCCGTCGGGATCGGGTCCGAGTCGAGCTTCTTGAAGAAGGCGCTGAGGTTCTTGCCCACCTGGTCCGGGCTGGTCCCCCGGCCGCCCAGTGGGCAGCCGCTGTGGCGCACGCAGTCCTTCGCGAAGGACTGGAAGGCCGTCTCGAAGCCCGCCGTCTGGTCCTCGTTGAGCTTGCGGGCGGTGATCGAGGGGTCCAGCGCGCCGTCCAGGACCATACGGCCCACCCGCTGCGGGTACAGGCCCGCGTACGTCGCTCCCAGGAACGTCCCGTACGACGCTCCCACGTAGTTCAGCTTCTGGTCGCCCAGAACCGCACGCAGGATGTCCATGTCACGGGCCGCCTCGACCGTGGAGACATGACGCAGCACCTTGGGCGAGTGCCGGGCGCACCCCTCGGCGAACTTCTTGTAGGCGTCGACCAGTTCGGCCGTCTCCCTCGTGTTGTCGGGCGTCATGTCCGTCTTCGTGAACGCGTCCATCTCCGGGCCGCTGAGACATTCGACCGGCTCACTGCGGGCCACTCCGCGCGGGTCGACCGCGACCATGTC
This sequence comes from Streptomyces sp. RPA4-2, assembly GCF_012273515.2. Taxonomy (NCBI): domain Bacteria; kingdom Bacillati; phylum Actinomycetota; class Actinomycetes; order Kitasatosporales; family Streptomycetaceae; genus Streptomyces; species Streptomyces sp. RPA4-2. Next base: position 5,107,115 of record NZ_CP050975.2, on the reverse strand, counting down.
GTAACGGGCGCGGACCTGCGCCGGGTAGCCGAGCCCCGCGTACGCCTGCAGGTATCCGACCGCCGAGCCGCCCGGACCACCCGGGTTGACCAGCAGCGAGCCGATCCGCTTCCCCGGACCCGTGGCCTTCTTGCGGGCCACGGCCAGTTTGATGGCGCCCGAGGCCGCGTCGTCGTAGTCGAGCGGCACCTTCATCGTGGTGCATTCGAAGCCGGGCGCACCGCAGGAGCGCCAGGCCGGCTTCTGCTCGTAGTACGGCGTCAGCGTCGCGGGCGTGGTGCGGGGCAGTGGGGTCAGCACCGCCTCCGCCGTCGTCGGCGCCGACGCCGTCGTGGTGAAACTCTCCGTGGAGCAGGCGGAGACGAGCAGCGTCGTGGCGGCCAGCAGCATGCCGCCCCTGCGGAGGGGCCTGAGGATGCGCCTGAAGTACATTCCGCGAGCGTAACCTTGCGCGATCGATTGATCACCTTCAGTGGCATACGCGCCTCGTACGAGTGACATCGTCAACCTCGCGCACTCCGCGCCCTGAGGACCCCGTCGGCCTGCCCGCCGCGTCGCGGCGACCCCGTCAGCGCACCCGCCGCGTCCCGGCGACCTCGTCAGCCCACCCGCCGCGTCCCGGCGACCCCTTCGGCCCGCCCGCCGTATCCCGACGGTCGCGTCAGCCCGCGCGCAGCGCCATCGTCATCGCCTCCACCGCCAGCAGCGGTGCCACATTGCGGTCCAGGGCGTCGCGGCACGCGGCGATGGCGTCGATCCGGCGCAGGGTCGCCTCCGGCGAGCTGCCGCGGGCCAGTCTCTCCAGCACATCCCCGGAATCCGCGTTGGCGATGGCCAGGCGGGAGCCGAGCTGGAGGGCGAGGACGTCGCGGTAGAAGCCCGTGAGGTCGATGAGCGCGAGGTCCAGACTGTCGCGCTGGGTGCGCGTTCTGCGGCGCTTCTGCCGGTCCTCCAGCTCCTTCATGACGCCCGCGGTGCCACGCGGCATGCGGCCGCCCTGCGCCGCGCCGAGGGCGGTCTTCAGCTCCTCGGTCTCCTTCACGTCGACCTCCTCGGCGAGCTGCTTCGCGTCCTCCGATGCGGTGTCGACCAGCTCCTGGGCCGCCCTGAGGCAACTACCGACGTCGTCGACCCGGAGCGGGAGCTTGAGGACGGCGGCCCGGCGCTCACGGGCACGCGGATCCGTGGCGAGACGCCGGGCCCGCCCGATGTGCCCCTGTGTCGCGCTCGCGGCGGCCGCGGCGACATCGGGGGCGATGCCGTCACGCCGTACGAGGATGTCGGCGACCGCTTCCACCGGTGGCGTACGCAGGGTCAGCAGGCGGCAGCGGGATCGGATGGTGGGCAGGACGTCCTCGATGGAGGGCGCGCACAGCAGCCAGACCGTACGCGGCGCCGGCTCCTCGACGGCCTTCAGCAGCACATTGCCCGCACCCTCCGTCAGCCGGTCCGCGTCCTCCAGGACGATGACCTGCCAGCGGCCGACGGCGGGTGACAGCTGGGCGCGGCGGACCAGGTCACGGGTCTCCTTCACACCGATGGAGAGGAGGTCGGTACGGACGATCTGCACGTCGGCGTGCGTCCCGATCAGGCTGGTGTGGCAGCCGTCGCAGAACCCGCAGCCGGGGACTCCGCCCAGCGCGCGGTCGGGGCTCACGCACTGGAGCGCCGCGGCGAAGGCGCGCGCCGCGGTGGAACGGCCCGAGCCGGGCGGGCCGGTGAACAGCCACGCGTGGGTCATCCTGGACGCCTCGGGGGGCGGGGTGGCCCCGGCGACCGCCGTGACCAGGGCGTCGGCGTCCCGCGCGGCGGCGGCGAGCTGCTCGCTCACCTTGTCCTGGCCCACCAGGTCGTCCCATACGGGCACGGGGCACCGCCCTTTCGTCGCACTTTGCCTTGCCGCGTCCATTGTGCGGGTCGCCACTGACAACGGGCCCCGGACCCGGGATCGCCCGGCACAGGCCGTGGTGCCCGGCGATCCCGCCCGGTCCACGCCCGCCGATCACGAACGATCACGGCCGCTCACGGCCACCAGTCTCACCGATCACGACCACCGCACCCCCGGCGGATCATCCCGCCGGGCCCCGGGGTCACGAGCACCGCACCCGGCGGTCACCCCACCCCGTTCCCGCGGCAGTGACCGCCCGGACAGCGGCCACCGCCCTGGATTCAGCGACGGTTCCCGCCGCGCCCCTCGCGCCCGCCGCGCCCCTCGTCCGCTTCGTCGTCGTCCCGCGGGCCCAGCAGCTCGTCCGCGAGGGTCGGGAGGTCGTCGAGCGGTGTCTCCTCGGCCCAGTCGGGACGCGGGCGGCGGCGGGGCGTGCCCGAGGCGTCCACCTGGGGCAGCTCGCGGGTACGGTCCACCCCGTCGTCGGACGGCCGCGCCGCCTGCCGCTCGTCCCGGAAGTAGCCCGGGGGCACCCGGTCCGCAGGGTCCCCGGACGAATCCCTACCGCTGCCCCTGTTCGAGTCCCTGTCCGCGTCCGAATCCCTGTCCCGTACGGGAGGCAGTACCGCCGTCTCGTCGGCCGGGCGGGGTGTCACCGGCGGCAGGACGGCCGTCTCGTCCACGGCTCCCCCGACCGGCGGCAGCACCGTCGTCCGCTCCGCGGTGTCCTCCGGCACGGGCGGCTTCGGCAGCTTGGCCGTCTCCTCGGAGTCGGACCGGGAACCGCGGTTGCCCCTGTCCCGCACCGGCGACAGCACCGCGGTGTCGTCCACCGCACCACCCGACGCGTTCGGGGGCGCGACGACCGGCGTGGGCACGGTCGTCTCGTTGTCGGACCCGGTGCCGGTGCCAGAGCCGGTGCCGGCCGGAGCGGAAGCCTGCGACGGGGCCGGGGTCGGGGTCCGCTCGGGAGCGGAGGCCGATGCGGCGGCGGATGTCGAAGCTCCGGTGGAAGGAGCGGTCCCGGTGGAAGGAGCGGTCCCGGTGGAAGGCGAGGACGCCGCGGCGCTCGCCGCGGCTGCGGCCGTGGCCGAAGCGGCCGCCGTCTCCGCCGCGGCACGCCGTGCCCGCTCCGCGCGCAGCAGCGCCTCCTCCGCCTTGCGCTGCTTCTCCAGACGCCGGGTCTCCGCCTCGGCGCGCAGCCGGGCCTCCTCCTCGGCCTGCTTGCGCAGCCGTTCCTGCTCGGCCGCCCTGACCTTCTCCTCGGCCAGCAGACGGGCCCGCTCCTCCTCGGCCCGGCGGCGGGCGTCCTCGGCACGCTGCCGGGCCTCCTCCGCCTGCCGCTCCGCCTCGCGACGCTGAGCCTCCTCCAGCTCGCGCTGCTTGCGTTCCTCTTCCTCCGCGCGCAGCCGGGCGAGCTGTTCCTGGCGCTCGCGCTCCTGGCGCTCCTCCTCGGCCTTGCGGGCGGCCTCTTCCTCGGCCTTGCGCCGGACCTCCTCCTCGGCCGCCTTGCGCGCCTCCTCCTGGGCCTTCACCTCGGCCTCGGAGAGGGGCAGCATCACGTCGAGGCGGTGCCGGACGACGGTGGTGACCGCCTCGGGCTCCTGTGCGGCGTCGACGACCAGGTAGCGGCCGGGGTCGGCCGCGGCCAGCGTCAGGAAACCGGACCGCACGCGCGTGTGGAACTCGACGGGCTCCGACTCCAGCCGGTCCGGCGCCTCCGTGAACCGCTCGCGCGCCGCCTCCGGGGAGACGTCGAGCAGCACCGTGAGGTGCGGCACCAGGCCGTTGGTCGCCCACCGGTTGATGCGGGCGATCTCGGTGGGCGACAGGTCGCGGCCGGCGCCCTGGTAGGCCACCGAGGAGTCGATGTAGCGGTCGGAGATGACGACGGCACCGCGCTCCAGTGCGGGCCGCACCACGGTGTCCACGTGCTCCGCGCGGTCGGCGGCGTACAGCAGCGCCTCCGCGCGGTGCGACAGACCCGCCGACGACACGTCCAGCAGGATCGACCGCAGCCGCTTGCCGACCGGTGTGGCACCGGGCTCGCGGGTCACCACGACCTCGTGGCCCTTGGCCCGGATCCACTCGGCGAGCGCCTCGGCCTGGGTCGACTTCCCGGCCCCGTCACCGCCCTCCAGAGCGATGAAGAACCCGTTCCCGGCGGGCGTCGGCAGCGGGTCGTCGCCGCCGCGCAGGGCGTCCAGCAGGTCGTGGCGCAGCGGCACGCCCGCGCGGTCGTCGACCTTGGCGAGCACCAGGGCGGCGACGGGCAGCAGCAGGGCGCCCACCAGCATCAGGGTGAAGGCGGCACCGCCGTGCGCGAACACGAACTTGCCGTTCTCCAGGCGGTGCGGTCCGATCGCGGCGGCCACCAGGGGTGCCAGCAGGACGCCGAGCGCCACGGAGATCCGTACGACCGCGTGCAGGTGTTCGGTGGTGCGCGGCCGCCGGTACTCCTCGGTCTCCTGGTCGAGCAGCGCGTGCCCGGTGTTTGCTGCGACACCCGCACCGACGCCGGCGAGGGCGACGATCAGCAGCACGGTGGTGACGTCCGGGACCAGTCCGGCGGCCAGCAGGGCGATACCGGTGAAGGCGATCGCGAGGGAGAGCAGCCGGCGGCGGGACAGCGAAGGCAGCACCTTGGCGGCGGTGCGGATACCGACGACGACACCGCCGGTCAGCGCCAGCACCAGCAGCCCGTACGTGACCGGTCCGCCGCCCAGGTCCTTGGCCTGCAGCACGGAGACCGCGACGGAGGCCGCGATCGCCGCGGCGACGGCCGCGCAGGCGAGCACCAGGAGCGGGATCACGCCGGTACGGCCCTTGTCGACACCGGTGCCCGTCTTGGGGCGGCGCAGGCCCTCCAGGGGCGAGCGGGCGCGGGGGGTGCGGGTGTCGGGCAGTTCGAGGAACGTGAGCACGGAGAGCGAGGCGGCGAACAGCCCGGCGGCGACGTACGAGGCGAGCGCCCCCTGGTGCTGGTCGAACCAGGCGATCCCGGCACCGAGCAGGTTGTTGACGAGGGACACCACGACGAGCGCCGCGGCCGCGATCGGCACCGCCACGAAGGCGGTGCGCAGGGACAGGCGCCGCAGCGCGTCCATGTGGTCCGGCAGCGGGCGCACCGTTGCGCCCTCCAGGGGCGGCGCCGGCAACAGCGCGGGGGCCGCGCCCTCCCGGCTCACCGTCCAGAAGCGCTCGGCCACACCGGTCACGAAAGCGACGACCAGGAGGACGGCGAGGGCGTCGTCCGGTGTCCAGTCGATCCACAGGGGCGCGACGATCAGCAGCAGGGCACGCAGGCCGTCGGCGCCGACCATGGTCCAGCGCCTGTCGAGCGGGCCGTCCTTCGACGTCAGCGAGGTGAGCGGGCCCAGCAGGACCGCTCCGAAGAGCAGCGTCGCGAGCACGCGCGCCGCGAAGACCGCGGACACCGCGAGGGCCACGCCGCGGTAGCCGCCGCCGAAGGAGCCCTCGGCGACCGCCGCCTGGAGGACGAGAACGACCAGCACAAGCAGGGCCAGGGCGTCGGCGACACTCCCCACGAGGTGGGCGCCCCACAGGCGTTTCAGCTGCGGCTGTCGCAGCAGCGCGCGCACGGCGCGCTCGCGCGAATCCGCGACCAGGGCGTCGTCGGGGGCCGGAGTGTGGGCCGTAGGCTGCTCGGCTCGCGTCATTCTGCAAGCCTATCGGGACCCACTGACTGTCCGGAGGGGTGCCCGAACATGTGGACGCCCCCACACCGGAAGGTACGGGGGCGTCCACATCTGCCGGGCGGTATCGGCCCGGCCTCAGCTCTCGGAAGCGGCCGTCTTCTTGGCAGCGGTCTTCTTGGCGGGCGCCTTCTTGGCGGCCGTCTTCGACGTCGTCGTCTTCTTCGCGGCGGCCTTCTTGGCAGGGGCCTTCTTGGTGGCCGTCTTCTTGGCGGCGGCCTTCTTCGCGGTCTTCTTGGCCGGGGCCTTGGCACGCTTCTCGGCGAGCAGCTCGAAGCCGCGCTCCGGAGTGATGTCCTCGACGCTGTCCCCGGACCGCAGGGTCGCGTTGGTCTCGCCGTCGGTCACGTACGGCCCGAAACGGCCGTCCTTGACGACGACGGGCTTCGCGCTGACCGGGTCCTCGCCCAGTTCCTTCAGCGGCGGCTTGGCGGCCGCGCGGCCACGCTGCTTGGGCTGGGCGTAGATCTCCAGCGACTCTTCGAGCGTGATGGTGAAGAGCTGGTCCTCGGTCTGGAGGGAGCGCGAGTCCGTGCCCTTCTTCAGGTACGGCCCGTAGCGCCCGTTCTGCGCGGTGATCTCCACACCCTCCGCGTCCTTGCCGACGACGCGCGGCAGGGACATCAGTTTGAGGGCGTCCTGAAGGGTCACCGTGTCCAGCGACATGGACTTGAAGAGGGACGCGGTACGCGGCTTGACGGCGTTCTTGCCCGTCTTCGGGGTGCCCTCGGGGAGCACCTCGGTGACGTACGGGCCGTAGCGGCCGTCCCGCGCGATGATCTGGTGGCCCGACTCCGGGTCGTTGCCGAGTTCGAAGTCGCCGCTCGGCTTGGCGAGCAGCTCCTCCGCCAGCTCGACGGAGAGTTCGTCCGGGGCCATGTCCTCGGGCACGTCCGCGCGCTGGTGGTTCTCGGAGTCCTTCTCACCGCGCTCGACGTACGGGCCGTAGCGGCCCACGCGGAGCACGATGCCGTCGCCGACGGGGAAGGACGACACCTCGCGGGCGTCGATGGCGCCCAGGTCGGTGACGAGCTCCTTGAGGCCGCCCAGGTGGTCGCCGTCGCCGTTCCCGGCCTCGGCGGCACCGGTGGCCTCGCCCTCGCCGAAGTAGAAGCGCCTGAGCCACGGCACGGCGCGCGCCTCGCCCCGCGCGATGCGGTCGAGGTCGTCCTCCATCTTGGCCGTGAAGTCGTAGTCGACGAGCCGCCCGAAGTGCTTCTCCAGGAGGTTGACCACGGCGAAGCTCAGGAAGGACGGCACCAGGGCCGTGCCCTTCTTGAAGACGTAGCCGCGGTCGAGGATCGTGCCGATGATCGACGCGTACGTCGACGGGCGGCCGATCTCGCGCTCTTCGAGCTCCTTGACCAGCGAGGCCTCGGTGTAGCGGGCCGGGGGCTTGGTGGCGTGCCCGTCGACCGTGAGTTCCTCGGCGGACAGCGGGTCGCCCTCGCCCACCTGGGGGAGGCGGCGCTCGCGGTCGTCGAGTTCGGCGTTCGGGTCGTCCGCGCCCTCGACGTAGGCCTTCAGGAAGCCGTGGAAGGTGATCGTCTTGCCGGACGCGCTGAACTCGGCGTCGCGGCCGTCGGCGGCGGTGCCGGCGATCTTCACCGTGACGGAGTTGCCGACCGCGTCCTTCATCTGGGAGGCGACGGTCCGCTTCCAGATCAGCTCGTACAGCTTGAACTGGTCGCCGGTCAGACCCGTCTCGGCCGGAGTGCGGAAACGATCACCCGAGGGGCGGATCGCCTCGTGCGCCTCCTGCGCGTTCTTGACCTTTCCGGCGTACGTGCGCGGCTGGGCCGGCAGGTAGTCGGCACCGTACAGCTGCGTGACCTGGGTGCGGGCGGCGGTGATCGCCGTCTCCGAGAGGGTCGTGGAGTCCGTACGCATGTACGTGATGAAGCCGTTCTCGTACAGCTTCTGGGCCACCTGCATGGTGGCCTTCGCGCCGAAGCCGAGCTTGCGCGAGGCCTCCTGCTGGAGCGTCGTCGTGCGGAACGGCGCGTACGGCGAACGGCGGTAGGGCTTGGACTCGACCGAGCGGACCGAGAAGTCGGTGTTCTCCAGGGCGGCGGCGAGCGCGCGGGCGTCCGCCTCGTCCAGATGGAGCGTGTTCGCGCCCTTGATCTGGCCGAGCGAGTCGAAGTCGCGGCCCTGGGCGACGCGCTTGCCGTCGACCGCGGTGAGACGGGCGACCAGGGAGGACGGGTCGGAGGCGTCCCCACGGCGGCCGGTACCGAAGGTGCCGGTCAGGTCCCAGTACTCGGCGGACCGGAAGGCGATGCGCTCGCGCTCCCGCTCGACGACGAGGCGGGTCGCCACGGACTGGACACGGCCCGCCGACAGGCGCGGCATGACCTTCTTCCACAGGACCGGTGAGACCTCGTAGCCGTAGAGGCGGTCCAGGATGCGGCGGGTCTCCTGGGCGTCGACCATGCGCTGGTTGAGCTCGCGCGGATTGGCGACGGCACTGCGGATCGCGTCCTTGGTGATCTCGTGGAAGACCATCCGGTGGACGGGGACCTTGGGCTTCAGGACCTCCAGGAGGTGCCACGCGATGGCCTCGCCCTCGCGGTCCTCATCGGTGGCGAGGAAGAGTTCGTCGGAGTCCTTCAGCAGGTCCTTGAGCTTCTTGACCTGGGCCTTCTTGTCAGCGTTGACCACGTAGATCGGCTGGAAGTCGTGCTCGACGTCCACGCCGAGGCGGCGCACCTCGCCGGTGTACTCCTCCGGCACCTCCGCCGCGCCGTTGGGGAGGTCGCGGATGTGCCCGACGCTCGCTTCGACGACATAGCCGGGGCCGAGATAGCCCTTGATCGTCTTCGCCTTGGCAGGCGACTCGACGATGACGAGTCGGCGGCCGCCGTGTGCGGTGTCGCTGGTCGGGGACAACTTCGCTCTTCTCTCCGGTCGACGCAGGGGGTCTCCCCAGGCCTGGGTCCCGGGGGTCGGGTCGTGCTGACGCTGCGGAGTGTGACGGTACATCCCGCCCCCGTGTCAAACGGGAAAAGCCCGCAACGGCCACTCGAACGGTAACCCGACTACCGCCATTCCTGCCGCCCGGAGTACGCAGCTGCCCTTTCGGCCCTAACCGGAGCGTGACCCCCCGGTTACCGGGGTCCCGGCTCTCACACGCGCGTGAAACACCACATCCCGAGTGCCAGCGCACCCGCTCCGGCGACGCTCGCGACCGTCGCCGATGCGACGCGGTTCACACCGACGGCGATGGGCTCACCCTGCCGCAGCCGCACCACCGTCCACGCCAGCAGCGCGCCTCCGAACAGGGCGAACACCGTGCCCACGAAGATCGCCGGTCCACTTTCCATCGATATGCCCTTCCGCCCCGAGTCCTAGGGTCGGGACGTTGGCACGCCCCGGAAGCGACTGTGCGAACCTGCGGTGAACGCAGGGCGGACGGCACTCCATCGGCGGGCCCGGACGGCTCGGACCGCGCCCGGTGCGGGTGGCCCTCCGGGGCGTCCTCGGCTTGGCCGGAGCGATACGCCGGGCGTGGGACTGTGGTGAATTCGTCGTTCGCCGTTCCCGGCGCCCACCCTCACCGACCGGCTCACCCCCGCCGCCCGGCCTGTCTCGGGTCCTGAGACGCCGGGCCCGCTCCCCCAGCCGGCGAGCGGCACACCTGCGCGTGGATCGCCCGGAACGTCCGGCGCCGGACGTATGTTGGCCGAATTCGCATCCCGGCCAAGGCCAGGCCCCCGGCGAGGGGCCCTTACGGGGGACCCCGGAGCAAGGTCCTGACGGGAAACGCCCGGCGGAGCATCGGGTGCCCTACGAAGCTTCCGGTGCCCGGCGGAGCGCGTGTCGCCGGCCGCCGGGAGGCGCGGCCCTCGTCACTCCGCGGGCTCGAGGAACCCCTGTTCCACCAGCAGCCGGATCTGGCCGGGTGTCCGGTCGCGCAGCAACACCGGGTCCTCCCCGACCAGTTGGGCGATGGCGTCGAGAATCCGCCCGGCGCTCAGCGTGCCGTCGCACACGCCCGCGAAGCCCGCGCCGACCGTGTCCACCTTGGTGGCCCGCCGCATCCCGCGGTTCTGGCGCAGCACCACATGTTCCGGGTCCTCGGCGCCGGGCAGCCCGACCTGCTCCTGGACCACCTCGGCGGTGAGCCTGAAGTGCCCGGCGAGCAGCGCCGCGTCGTCGCTGGCCCGCAGGAAGTCGACCCGGGCGAAATGCGCGCGCACGGTGTCGCCGAGCGGCTGTTCGACGGGGTGCGGCCACTCCTCGACGGTGATCGAGGGCTCGGCGGCCGCCGTTCTGCGCAGGGTGATCCAGCCGAAGCCGACCGCCTTGACCTTGCGCGCCTCGAACTCGTCCAGCCATGCGTCGTACCGTGCCTGGTACTCCACCGGGTCGGAGCGGTGGTCGCCCGCGTCGCGCAGCCACAACTCCGCGTACTGCGTGATGTCCTGGACCTCGCGCTGCACGATCCACGCGTCACAGCCGCGCGGCACCCAGGAGCGCAGCCGGTCCTGCCAGTCCTCGCCCTCCACGTGCTGCCAGTTGGCCAGGAACTGGGCGTATCCCCCTTCGTTCAGCCGGTCCCCCGCCTGCTGAACGAGCGTGCGGCACAGATCGTCCCCGCCCATCCCGCCGTCGCGGTAGGTGAGCCGGGCGTCGGGCGAGATCACGAAGGGCGGGTTGGAGACGATCAGGTCGTACGTCTCGTCGTCCGCGACCGGCTCGAAGAGCGAGCCCTCGCGCAGATCGGCCGCCGGGGCGCCGGACAGCGCCAGGGTGAGCGCGGTGATGTGCAGCGCGCGCGGGTTGAGGTCGGTCGCGGTCACGCGGGTGGCGTGCTGGGCCGCGTGCAGGGCCTGGATACCGGAGCCGGTGCCGAGATCGAGCGCGGCGGCGACGGGTTCGCGGACCGTGATGCCGGCCAGGGTCGTGGACGCGCCGCCCACACCGAGGACGACGCCCTCCTCACGGCTTCCGATGCCGCCCGCGCCACCTACGGCGCACCCGAGGTCGGAGACGATGAACCAGTCCTCGCCGGCCGGTCCCCCGTACGGGCGGACGTCCACCGTCGCGGTGACCTCGTCCCCGCCCACCCGGCTCAGCCAGCCGCTCTGCAGGCAGTCCTCGACCGGCAGCACGTCCGCCACGCGCGCGTGGGGCACGGGCTGCTGCAGCAGGAACAGCCGGACGAGTGTCTCCAGGGGTGTGTCCCCGCGGGTCGCCCGGAGCGCGGGCACTGTCTCGCTGCGCGCCAGCGCCGCGTATGCGGGTGCGCCGAGCAGGTCGAGCATTCCGTCGGCGGTGAACGAGGCGCCGAGCAGGGCGTCCCGCAGCCGAGCGGCGACGTCGACGCGGTCGGACGAGGGCAACGGTGGCAGGCTGGTGTGACTCACATCCCCCATTGTGTCCGCTCCCGCCGACCGGCACGCACTCCTGTGGACAGCGGCACGTACTCCTGTGGACAGCCTCCTGTGGACAGCGGCGCGCACCCGTGTGGATGCCCATGTCGGGGACCCGGCACGCGGGCGTACCGGGTCCTGGTCCGGACACGTATCGGATCCTCGTCGGGCGGGCGACCGCGCGCCCGCCCGGCGCTCAGCCCCGGGCCGCGGAGGGCGACGACGCCGACTTGCAGCTCTCCTGCTTCGCCATCGCCTTGCCCACGTCGCCCTCCTCCAGCTTCTTCAGCGCGTCGTTGCCGCTCTGGCTCAGCTTGGTGAGCTGCGTCGCGATGCCCTTGAGGCCGTCCGCGAACTTCGCCTGGTCCTTCGTGTCGAGCCCGTCGACCTGCTTCTTGAGGGCGGCGTAGGACGCGGAGATGCCGTTGAGTTCCTTCACGGCGTCCGTCTGTTTCTTCTTGCCGTCGGTGACGTCGGGCGCGCCTGCGCCGTCGACGGCGGCGCCGATCGCCTTGTAGGCGTCGGACATGTCCTGGAAGGCCTGCGCGTCCGTCTTGCGGACGGCGTCCGGCGCGCTGTTGTCCGAGGTCTCCTTCTGGATCGCGGCGTTGGCGGCCTCGATCTTCTTGGCCTGCGGCTGCACCGCGTCACAGACCTGCTTGGCCCAGGAGTTCAGCTTGTCGTTGTTGCCGTTGTCGCTGCTGCATCCCGTCAGCGCCAGTACCAGTACCGCACCGCCGGACAGTGCGGCCGTGAGCTTCTTGTTCACCGGATTGGTCCCTTCCATGGCTCTCGGCCCCGGAACATACACGCCATCCGGGCGACATCCGCGGGTCGTGCGACCGGTTCACCCCTTATTAGAGCCATTTGCACCAAGCGAGAGAAGGCTCACGGTGAGGGTGTGAACACACACAAGGCGGGCGGGCGGCGTGTCAAAACGCGCCGCCCGCCCGCCCGTTGGCCAGTACCTGACCAGATGGAGAACCCTGGAGCTACGAAACCACCGCCGCATCCGGCGACTTGGAGACCCGCTCCGCGTCCTCCTCGTCGCCCACGGCGATCCCGCGTCGCTTCGAGATGTACACCGCGACCACGATCACGAGCAACGAGAGCACCGCGATCAGGAACCGCAGAGCGAGGTTCTTGTCGTCGCCGTACGAGAACCTGACGACCGCCGGCGCGATCAGCAGCGCCACCAGGTTCATCACCTTCAGAAGCGGGTTGATCGCCGGTCCCGCGGTGTCCTTGAAGGGGTCACCGACGGTGTCGCCGATCACCGTGGCGGCGTGCGCCTCGCTGCCCTTGCCACCGTGGTGACCGTCCTCCACGAGTTTCTTCGCGTTGTCCCACGCGCCGCCGGAGTTGGCGAGGAAGACGGCCATCAGGGTGCCGGTGCCGATCGCGCCCGCGAGATACGAGCCGAGCGCGCCGACACCGAGTGTGAAGCCGATGGCGATGGGCGCCAGGACGGCGAGCAGACCCGGGGTGGCCAGCTCCCGCAGGGCGTCCTTGGTGCAGATGTCGACGACCCGCCCGTATTCGGGCTTCTCCGTGTAGTCCATGATCCCGGGGTGCTCGCGGAACTGCCGCCGCACCTCGTAGACCACGGCCCCCGCGGAGCGCGACACGGCGTTGATCGCGAGGCCCGAGAAGAGGAACACGACGGCCGCGCCGGCGATCAGGCCCACCAGGTTGTTGGGCTGGGAGATGTCCATCATCAGGTTCAACGGCGCGCCCGGCCCGGAGACCTTCTCGCCCACGTCGTTCGCGGCCGACAGGATCGCGTCCCGGTACGAGCCGAAGAGCGCCGAGGCGGCGAGGACGGCCGTGGCGATGGCGATGCCCTTGGTGATGGCCTTGGTGGTGTTGCCCACCGCGTCCAGGTCGGTGAGCACCTGGGCGCCCGCGCCCGTGACGTCGCCGGACATCTCCGCGATGCCCTGGGCGTTGTCGGAGACCGGGCCGAAGGTGTCCATGGCGACGATGACACCGACCGTGGTGAGCAGGCCGGTCCCGGCGAGCGCCACGGCGAAGAGCGCCAGCGTGATGGACGCGCCGCCGAGCAGGAAGGCCCCGTACACGCCGAGAGCGATCAGCAGGGCGGTGTAGACGGCCGATTCGAGACCGATGGAGATACCGGCGAGGACGACGGTGGCCGCACCGGTGAGTGAGCTCTTGCCGATGTCCCGTACGGGACGGCGGGTTGTCTCGGTGAAGTAGCCGGTCAGCTGCTGGATCAGCGCGGCCAGCACGATGCCGATCGCGACGGCCACCAGCGCGAGGATCCGAGGATCGCCGCTCTTCGCCTTGATCGCCGCGTCCGTGACGCCGTCCAGGCCGGAGTACTTCCCCGGCAGGTAGACGTAGACGGCCACCGCGACCAGCACCAGCGAGATCACCGCGGAGACGAAGAAGCCACGGTTGATCGCCGACATGCCGCTGCGGTCGGAACGGCGTGGTGCCACCGCGAAGATGCCGACCATGGCCGTGAGGACGCCGATCGCGGGCACGATCAGCGGGAAGGCGAGCCCGGAGTCGCCGAACGCCGCCTTGCCGAGGATCAGCGCGGCGACGAGCGTGACGGCGTACGACTCGAAGAGGTCCGCGGCCATACCGGCGCAGTCCCCGACGTTGTCGCCCACGTTGTCGGCGATGGTCGCGGCATTGCGCGGGTCGTCCTCCGGAATGCCCTGCTCGACCTTGCCGACCAGGTCGGCGCCGACGTCGGCGGCCTTGGTGAAGATGCCGCCGCCGACACGCATGAACATGGCGATCAGCGCGGCGCCGAGTCCGAATCCCTCCAGGACCTTCGGCGCGTCGGCCGCGTACACCAGCACCACACAGGAGGCGCCCAGCAGACCGAGCCCCACCGTGAACATGCCGACGACGCCGCCCGTACGGAATGCGATCTTCATGGCTTTGTGCGAGACGGCGGTGAGATCCTTTTCGGGTTCACCCGCTGCCGGGGTCGCTTCCCGTGCCGCGGCGGCCACGCGGACATTGCTCCGGACGGCGAGCCACATACCGATATATCCGGTGGTCGCCGAGAACACCGCGCCGATCAGGAAGAAGATCGACCTTCCGGCACGCTGATTCCAGTCGTCCGCGGGCAGCAGCATGAGCAGGAAGAACACCACGGCGGCGAATACCGCCAGGGTGCGCAACTGCCGCCCCAGGTAGGCGTTCGCGCCCTCCTGGACCGCTGCCGCGATCTGCTTCATGCTGTCGGTGCCCTCGCCGGCCGCGAGTACTTGTCGTACCAGAACCCCGGCGACCGCCAGGGCCGCCAGCGCGACGACGCCGATGACCATCACGATCAGGCGATTGTCGTCGGTCAGAACTGCGGCTGCGAAGGTTGTGGGATGGTCAAACTGCTGAGGGGTAGAAAGCCCCGCCATTCGTCCTCCTTGACGCTTGGGCTGAGCTCAAGATGTGGACGGATTGTAGGTACCGGAACCTGATCAAAACAGTACGCGGTAAACGGAATTTGCCTTCACATCCCCGTCAGCAAATGATCGACGGGCGTTCACAGAACCCAAAAGAGGTAATGCCCCAAAAGCGTTGACCCTTGATCAAATAATCGCCTGAATGATCGTGAACCAATTCACGAAAGGCGCGCGCAGTCATCTCACCTGCCCGGGAGCAAGAAAAAGGGCCCTGCGAGGCAGGGCCCTTCGTGTGATGAGTGTGTCTTGTACGTGTCCTGCTACGAGGGGGACATCAGGGAACGAGCGTGACCGGCGGCGTGGTCGGCCAGCTCATCCTGATCAGTCCACCGTGCTCGTCGGCGCTGACCTCCACGTCGTCGACGAGGCCGCTGATGACCGCGAGGCCCATCTCGTCCTCCTCGGCGTCCGTGTCGGCCTCACCGGGAGAGGCTCCGGGCACCGTCGCACCGGGCACCGAACGCGGCGCCTCGTCGCCGACCTCGATGGAGAACTGCTTCTCCTCCTCGATCAGCGTCACCCGCACCGGCGCCGAGATGCCGCCACTCTGGTGCAGTCCGACGGCACGGCTGCAGGCCTCGCCCACGGCGAGTCTGACCTCGTCGAGGACGGCCTCGTCCACTCCGGCCCTGCGCGCCACCGCTGCCGCCACCAGTCGGGCGGTCCTGACGTGCTCGGGCAGCGCGCTGAAGCGGAGCTCAACGGTGGCCATGCATCCCCCTCAACTACGGGCGTGCTGTCAGGGGGCCGGGCCGCCGAGGCCCGGTCCCCCTCCATTGCTTCTACCGTCTCGGACGCCACGCTCCCGTGGCGCCCCGTGACGGGGTCAGTCGGTGGCCGCTACCGCTTCCTCGACCGAGGTGTGGATGGGGAACACCTTGGTGAGACCGGTGATACGGAAGATCTTCAGAATGCGCTCCTGGTTGCAGACCAGTCGCAGCGAGCCCTCATGGGCACGCACACGCTTCAGGCCGCCCACCAAAACGCCGAGCCCGGTGGAGTCGAGGAAGTCCACGCCCTCCATGTCGACGACAAGATGGAAACTGCCGTCGTTCACCAGCTCGACCAGCTGCTCACGCAGCTTGGGCGCGGTATATACATCGATTTCGCCACCGACCTCGACGACCGTACGATCGCCGACGGTACGGGTCGACAGGGACAGGTCCACGGATCCTCCAGCACCTTGCTATCGAGCGGTCGCCCCAAGGGACACCTCGGCAGAGCCCCCGGGACGGTTCGCCAGCCGCGATGGCATTCAATCACTTACCGGCAGGCGTGCACGACGCCTTGAGCCCATTGTCCGTCACGCCAGTGACACACTCGATGCCGATGGCCAAGAATCACCGATCCGATCGAACCTCGGCGGACACCGCTTCCCGCCCCTCTCCGGGCACGGTCCTGGACCGGCTCGCCTCGGGGCCGAGCCGGGCTTCGCGCATCACTCATACGGAGCACTTGCCCCCACGGGCGGGTCGCCATGCCGTATGGCCCGATCGGATCCGATCGGAGGTCGTCGCCGCCGTGCAGGCCGCGGGCATCGAGCACCCCTGGGCCCACCAGGCGCTCGCCGCCGAGCACGCCCTGGACGGCGAGTCCGTGATCGTCGCCACCGGCACGGCCTCCGGCAAGTCCCTGGCATACCTCGTGCCGGTCCTCACAGCCCTTCTGGACGGCTCCGAGGCGCCGAACGGCCGGGGGGCCACCGCGCTCTACCTGGCGCCCACAAAGGCCCTCGCAGCCGATCAGCGCCGTTCTGTGAAGGAACTTTCACAACCGCTGGGCAACGCCGTTCGACCAGCCGTGTACGACGGCGACACCCCGGTCGAGGAACGCGAGTGGGTCCGGCAGTACGCCAACTACGTTCTGACCAACCCCGACATGCTGCACCGCGGGATACTTCCCTCCCACCCCCGCTGGGCCTCCTTCCTCCGTGCCCTGAAGTACGTCGTCATCGACGAGTGCCACACCTACCGCGGAGTCTTCGGCTCCCACGTCGCCCAGGTGCTGCGCCGACTGCGCCGCCTGTGCGCCCGCTACGGCTCCTCACCCGTCTTCCTGCTGGCCTCCGCGACCGCTGCCGAACCTTCCGTCGCCGCCCGCCGCCTGACCGGCCTCCCGGTGGTCGAGGTCGCCGACGACGCCTCCCCGCGCGGCGAGCTGGTCTTCGCCCTCTGGGAACCCCCGCTCACCGAACTGCACGGCGAGAAGGGCGCGCCCGTCCGGCGTACCGCCACCGCCGAGACCGCCGACCTCCTGACCGACCTGACCGTCCAGGGCGTGCGCTCGGTCGCCTTCGTACGGTCCCGGCGCGCCGCCGAACTGATCGCGGTGATCGCCCAGGAGCGGCTGGCCGAGGTCGACCGCTCGCTCGCCCGGCGCGTCGCGGCGTACCGCGGCGGCTACCTCCCCGAGGAACGCCGCGCCCTCGAACGAGCCCTGCACTCCGGAGAACTCCTCGGTCTCGCCGCCACCACCGCCCTAGAACTCGGCGTCGACGTCTCGGGACTGGACGCAGTCGTCATCGCGGGCTACCCGGGCACCCGGGCGTCCCTGTGGCAGCAGGCGGGCCGCGCCGGCCGCGCGGGGCAGGGCGCGCTGGCGATCCTGGTCGCCCGCGACGACCCGCTGGACACGTTCCTCGTGCACCACCCCGAAGCACTGTTCGACCAGCCGGTGGAGTCCACGGTCCTCGACCCCGACAACCCGTACGTCCTCGCCCCCCACTTGTGCGCCGCCGCCTCCGAAATCCCTCTCACGGACGAGGATCTGGAGCTGTTCGGCCCGGCCGCCGCGGATCTGCTGCCGCAACTGGAGGCCGCGAAACTGCTGCGCCGCCGGACCAAGGCCTGGCACTGGACACGCCGGGAGCGGGCCGCCGACCTGACCGACATCCGCGGCGAGGGCGGCAGCCCGGTGCAGATCGTCGAGGCCGGAACGGGGCGGCTGCTCGGCACGGTGGACGCCGGCGCCGCGCACACGACGGTGCACGAGGGCGCGGTCCATCTGCACCAGGGCCGTACGTACCTGGTGAAGCACCTGGACCTGGAGGACTCCGTCGCGCTGGTCGAGGAGGCCAACCCGCCGTACTCGACGGTCGCCCGCGACACGACCGCCATCTCCGTCCTGGAGACGGACACCGAAATCCCCTGGGGTGAGGGCCGGTTGTGCTACGGCTCCGTCGAAGTCACCAACCAGGTCGTCTCCTTCCTGCGCCGTCGGGTCATCACCGGGGAAGTACTGGGCGAGTCGAAGCTCGACCTCCCTCCGCGCACACTCCGCACGCGTGCGGTGTGGTGGACGGTCACCGAGGACCAGCTGGACGCCGCCCGCATCGGTCCGGAGATCCTCGGCGGCGCCCTGCACGCCGCCGAACACGCGTCGATCGGCATGCTTCCGCTGTTCGCCACCTGCGACCGCTGGGACATCGGCGGCGTGTCCGTCCCGCTGCACCCCGACACCCTGCTGCCCACGGTGTTCGTCTACGACGGTCACCCCGGCGGCGCGGGCTTCGCTGAACGCGCCTTCCACACCGCCCGTGCCTGGCTCACCGCCACCCGTGAGGCCATCTCCTCCTGCGAGTGCGAGGCGGGCTGCCCGTCCTGCATCCAGTCCCCCAAGTGCGGCAACGGCAACGAGCCGCTCCACAAACGGGGTGCCGTCCGGCTGCTCACCGAACTGCTGCGGGGAGCGCCGCGGGAGTAGCCGCCGGGTCCACCGGTGCGGCGGGGCCCGCTCTGGACCTGATCTCCACGGCGAAGGGGCCCGCACCCGACACGGCCGTGACGTCCGAGATCTCCCCCTCCACCGTGCACCGCGCCAGCCGGGCACGCTGGGCCCGGGCCACCCGGTCCGCCTCGGCGCAGGCCGCCGGGCTCCCGTCCGTCCAGTGGTCCGCGGCGGCGAGCGCCGCCAGGTCGGCCGCCCCCGCCGCGCGGTGGCGCACCACGACCGCCTGCCCCATGGCCAGGACCGCCCCGAAGACGGCACACAGCAGGGCGATCACCCCGACCGCCCACACGGTCGCCGACCCCTTGTCCGAGAACCCCGGGGACCGCGTCCGCCGCCTCACCCACGCGGCAGCCCGCGTGGCCCGGAGCAGGGCGTGGGGAGAGCGGAGGAGGGCGTCCGGCGTCCGGCGGAGGCCGCGGGGTCGGAGAAGGGCGTGCCGGGGCCCGAGTGGGCCGCGGAGCTGGAGAAGGGCGTGCGGGGGCCCGAGGAGAGCGCGAGGCCGGAGAAGGGTGCGCAGGGGTCCCGAGAGGGTGCGCTGGGGCCCTGCGGGGGAGCACACGAGCCCACACCCGTCGCGCGGGAGCCGCAGGGTGTCGGGCATCGTGGTGTCGGACGTCGTGGTGTCGGGCATCGGCCCGAGGCGGACGCGCCGCGCTCTACGGCCTCGTGTCATCGTCGGTCACCCCCACGGTCTCCTCCGCCAGGGCCACGGCCTCGTCGCTCAGCTCCACGGACAGCGCGCCGGGCCCCGGCGCGCTCGCCGTGACCGTCACCCGGACCAGATCACCCGTCCGGCTCACCGTGACCCTGGCACCGCGCGGGCGCCCGCCCTCGCCGCGTCCACGCACTGGATCTGCGCGGACGCGGCGAGCAGGGCCCACACCAGCGCCATTCCGACGAGCACCAGCGAGGGCAGCACCACCGCGGCCTCGGCCGTCACGAATCCGCGGTCGCCGCACCGGGCCGGACCGCTCGACACCGGCTCATGTCGGGACATTGAGCGCCCGCCCCACGATGTCCTGCAACTCCGCGCTGACCTGACCGCTCGTCACCACCTTGTAGAGCACGGCCGCGAAGGCCACCGCCGCGATGACACCCACCGCGTACTCGGAGGTGACCATTCCCGCGTCCCCGCGCGCCGCCAGGCCGCGCATCCATGCCCGCACCCGTACTCGTACCGTCCTGCACATCTCAACCCCCGTGGGTTCGATCCTGCTGATCACTTGACTCGTGTCGTCACTCGACGCCTGTCGCCGGCCGCCCGGCCGGTCATCCGCCACCACCTCCCAGCACCCCGTCCGCCAGCCCGATCACCACGGGCAGGACACCGATCGCGAGGAACGCGGGCAGGAAACACAGCCCCACGGGCACGGTGACCATGACGGCCGCCCTGCGTGCCCGCGCCGTCGCGCTCCGCCCCCGTTCGGCGCGGGCCTCGGTGGCGAGTCGCCCGACCGGCACGGCCGCCGGCACCCCCGACTCACCCGCCCGCTCCAGCAGCCGCGCCAGACCACCGGCTCCCGGTATCGACGCCAACCTCCGCCACGCGTCCGCCGGTTCGCCTCCGAGCCGCACCTCCGCGGCACCCCGGGCAAGCCGCTCCCCGACGGGCCCGCCGAGGGCCTCGCCCACGGCCCGGGCCGCCGCCACGGGATCCGCCCCCGCCGCGATACAGGCCGCCACCAGGTCGGCGGCGAGCGGAAGTTGCCGGGCGGCCCGCGTCGTGTCGTACTCCTCCACCGGCCCCGGACCGCGCCGCCGGCGCCGGCGCCACCGAAGGATCCCGAGCCCGGCGACCAGCCCCGTCACGACCCCGGCCGGCCCTCCGACCAGCACCCAGCCGGCACACACGGCACCCACCGGCGGCAGCCACCTCAGCCCCGCGTCCCGGACGTCGAATCGGCGCCGGTGCGGCGGCCGCCGCGGGTCCAGCAACCCGGTCAGCCTCCTGCGCACCCGCCGCTCGTACCGCGCCCTGCCGAGCGCCCTCACCAGCCACCCGAGCGCCACCGCCCCGCACCCGAGCATCCCCAGCCTGTGGACAATCTCCGCGCTCATGCCGCCTCCGCTCCCTTCACGATGCGCAGCGCCCACCACAGCCCCACACCTTCCAGCACCCCACCCACCAGCAGGCAGCCCAGGCCCGGCCCGCTGTGCAGAAGCACGTGCAGCGGATCCGCGCCCAGCGCCGTGCCGAGCAACAGCCCCAGGACCGGCAGCCCCGCGAGCATCACCGCCGTCGACCGCGATCCCGCCAACTGGGCTCTCAGATCGGCCCGCTGGTCGCGCTCCGCGCGCAGCGCCCCTTCCAGACGGTCGAGCCCCGCCGCGAGACCCGCACCCCGGTCCACGGCGACCCGCCAGCACGCGGCGAGCCCCACCAACCCCTCGGCCCCCGGCTGCCGTGCCGCGTCGGTCAGCGCGTCCGGTACGTCCCCACCGAACCGCGCCGCCGCCAGTACCGCCGCCCGCGCCTCGCCGAGGCCGCCCGAGTCGTGCGCGGCGTTCAACAGCGCCTCGCCCGGCTGGCGTCCGGCCCGCACCTCACCGGCGAGGGCCCCGCACAGGGCGATCACCGCATCGCCCCGGCGCTCACGCTCCCGGTCCGCCTCGCCGGCCCGTCGTACCCGCCGGAGCAACGGCACCCCGGCCGCGCCGAGGAGCAGCGGCACGACCGAGGCGCCCAGCAGCGCGACCGCCAACCCGGCCACCAGCGACCACCCTTCGGGCCGCAGCCGCCCGCGCAGCCGCCGCCATCCGGCCCGCGCCCTCTCCCCCGCCGGTGGTCCGGCCACCACCGCGCCGCCCGCGCACAGCAGCCGCGCTCTGCGCGCCCCCGAGTCCCGCCCGCCCATCAACCAGGCGGCCGTCCCGGCACACGCCATGGCCGCCCCCACCGACATCCCGCCCGTCCCCGTCACCACGGTCCGCTCCCCTCGCTCCCCTCGCTCCCCTCGCGGAGCACGCCCCCGCAGCCGCTCCCAACCCGGCTCGTACGCGAACGCCCGAGCGCCCCACCGCAGCGCCGGCACCGTCACCACCAGCCCCGACGGATCGCGCTCCAGGACGTGCACTTCGGCGATGCGCCGCTGCCCGGCCCGATCGCGTACGAGGTGCAGGACCACCGACAGCGCAGCCGCCAACTGGCTGTGGAGGGCGGCCCTGTCGAGCCCGGCGGCGGTGCCCAGGGCCTCCAGGCGGGCGGGTACCTGCGCCGCCGCGTTCGCGTGCACCGTTCCGCAGCCCCCCTCGTGGCCCGTGTTGAGCGCCGCCAGCAGCGACACGACCTCCGGTCCGCGCACCTCACCGACGACCAGCCGGTCCGGTCTCATGCGCAGGGCCTGGCGGACCAGGTCCTGCAGCGCCACGAGCCCGGCGCCCTCCTGGTTGGCCGGCCTCCCCTCCAGCCGGACCACATGGGGATGGTCGGGCCGCAGCTCCGCCGAGTCCTCGGCCAGCACGATCCGCTCCCCCGGGCCGACCAGCCCCAGCAGCGCGCTCAGCAGCGTCGTCTTGCCCGAGCCGGTGCCTCCGCTGATCAGGAACGACAGCCGGGCCTCCAGCAGGGCCCGCAGCACCCGGTCGCCGCCGGGTGGCACCGTCCCGGCGGCCACCAGTTCGTCGAGCGTGAACGCGCGCGGTCGTACGACTCGCAGCGACAGGCAGGTGGAACCGACGGCGACCGGTGGCAGTACCGCGTGCAGCCGGGTGCCGTCCGGAAGCCGGGCGTCGACCCAGGGACGCGCGTCGTCGAGCCTTCGTCCGGCCACGGCCGCGAGGCGCTGGGCGAGGCGTCGTACGGCCGCCGCGTCCGGGAAGGAGACGGCCGTCAGTTCCAGACCGCCGCCCCGGTCGACCCAGACCCGATCGGGCGCCGACACCAGGACGTCGGTGACCGACGGATCGGCGAGCAGCGGTTCCAGAGGTCCGCTGCCGACCAGCTCGGAGCGCAACTGCCGGGCCGCGCCGAGCACTTCTGTATCACCGAGGACGCGACCCTGCGCGCGCAGGGCCTGTGCCACGCGTGCCGGTGTGGGCTCCGACCCGCTCTCGGCGAGCCACTGCCGTACACCGTCCAACAGCTCCGTACGCCCTGTGTGCCCCATGTGCCCCACGGCTCCTGACGGTCCGGCCCGCCCGCCCTGCCCCAGGGCCCCCGTATGCCCACCACGCGGGCCTGGTGGACGTGCCGGGCCTGACGGGCCTGACAGCCCTGGCGGTCCAGGCGGCCCGGTAGGCCCTGTCTGCCCAACCGGCACCGTCCGTCGTCCCGGCCCTGTCGGATCCTCGGCTCGGCCCGGTGTCGTGGCTCCATCCCGGGCCGCGACTCGGCGCGTCCTCGCAACGGTGTCCCGGTTCACGCGCCCCCGCCCTCCCTCGCCACTCGCTCCCAGAAGGCGGTGCAGAACCGGGCCAGCGGACCCCGTACCGCCCCGCCGGGTGGCACACCGGCGTCCAGCAGCGGGGGTTCGGCGGGCACTTCACCGACGAGTGGCAGCCCGAGCAGCCGGGCCACCTCACGGTCGTCGAGACCCGGAGCGTAGGGGCCCCGGACCGCCACCCGCAGATCGCGCAGGACCATGCCGACCGCGGACGCCACCCGGCCCGCAGCCGCGATCGCGCGCAGGTCGGCGGGGACCACCAACAGTCCGAGGTCGAGCTGGGCGAGGGCCTCCGAGACGCCGTCGTCGACACGGCGGGGCAGGTCCACGACCACCGCGCCGCCACGCCGTCTGGCCGCGGCCAGAACAGCGCGGACCGCTTGCGAGGGGATGACGACGGAATCACCGCGATCCCAGCTGAGGACACGCAGCGCGTGCAGTTCGGGCAGGGACTCCTCCAGCGCTCCGCCGCCGACCCGGCCGCGGGAGGCGGCGAACGACGGCCAGCGCAGGCCCTCCACCGCCTCTCCGCCGAGCAGTACATCGAGTCCGCCCCCCAGGGGATCGGCGTCCACGAGCAGGGTGCGGCGTCCCTCGCGCGCCGAGGTGACGGCGAGCGCGCAAGCGAGCGTGGACGCTCCCGCGCCGCCCCGGCCGCCGATCACGCCCACCGTGAGCGCGGGCCGGCCCACGCCCTCGGCCACGTCGGCGATGCGGTCGACCAGCCACTGCTCACCGTCGGGCAGCATCAGGACATGGTCGGCGCCGATCTCGACGGCCCGCCGCCAGACGCCCGAGTCGTCCTGGTCCCGCCCGACCAGCACCACCCCGCGCCTGCGCACGGCCCCGCGCACACGCCGCGCGGCGTCGTCGCCGACCAGCACCAGCGGTGCCGCCTCCCAGCTGCCTCCGCGATCCGGCACACCGTGGTGCACCTCCGGCCTCGCACCCGCCGCCGCGCACAGGCGCAGCAGGTCATCGAGGAGTTCGACGTCCTCCGTGACGATCAATGGTCCGCCCTGCCGCCCGTCGGCGGTGGGTGGCACGTCGTGTGTGATGGCTCCCGCCACGATCTCCAGCCCCCTTCGCTGCTCCTTGCGCGGAGCCCGCAGGGTTCCCTGCGGACCCGCGATTCCCGCCCGTGCGGAGAACCGGCAAGCGGTCTCCATATGAACGGGCGATACGAACCGGCCAAACGCGTCCCACAAACGGAACCGGCCGTGAACTTGCCGCGAGGAACTCGCCGCGAGCGGGACGCGCTGGAATCACGGTGCAGCGATCCAGGAAATCGTGTGGATCTTGGTCGATAACTGTGGACAACTCAGTGGTTGTGAATATCGCCTTCACTCATACCGGAGGCCCGTGCGCGACTTCCAGAGAGCAGCGTCACGGCTACACACGGTGACGAATCATGGGCACGCCGAAGAGCCCGCCGCAGCGGTGGCAACAGGGTTCCGGGGTCGCGCAAGAGAGGGGAAAAACCCATCCGGACATGCGACGACCCCCGCCGGGGGGGGAGAGCGGGGGTCGTCCCCACGGCCGACTCGGGGGGGGAGGAGTCGGACCGGGTTAGCACGGTCGCGAACGATCCGTGACTTCCATGGTGTACCCGAGAGGCCTCTCAGGCAAACCCACGCGCCCCACAGTAGCCCGAATGGCGGGCGCCTATGCTCGGGCTCGTGGAAAACCACTCCTTGCCTCGCACGGCAGCCTTCTTTGACCTGGACAAGACGGTCATTGCGAAGTCGAGCACGCTCACGTTCAGCAAGTCGTTCTACCAAGGCGGACTGATCAACCGCCGGGCCGTCCTGCGTACCGCATACGCCCAGTTCGTGTTCATGGCGGGCGGCGCGGACCACGACCAGATGGAGCGGATGCGCGCCTACCTGTCCGCGCTCTGCCGCGGCTGGAACGTCCAGCAGGTCAAGGAGATCGTCGCCGAGACGCTGCACGACCTGATCGACCCCATCATCTACGACGAGGCCGCCTCGCTCATCGAGGAGCACCACACCGCCGGACGCGACGTCGTGATCGTGTCCACGTCGGGGGCGGAGGTGGTCGAGCCCATCGGGGAGCTGCTCGGCGCCGACCGGGTGGTGGCCACCCGGATGGTCGTGGGCGAGGACGGCTGCTTCACCGGTGAGGTGGAGTACTACGCCTACGGGCCGACGAAGGCCGAGGCGGTGAAGGAGCTGGCCGAGTCCGAGGGATACGACCTGGCGCGGTGCTACGCGTACAGCGACTCGGCGACCGACGTCCCGATGCTGGAGTCCGTCGGACACCCCCACGCGGTGAATCCGGACCGCACACTGCGGCGCGAGGC
Organism: Streptomyces sp. RPA4-2; assembly: GCF_012273515.2. NCBI lineage: Bacteria > Bacillati > Actinomycetota > Actinomycetes > Kitasatosporales > Streptomycetaceae > Streptomyces > Streptomyces sp. RPA4-2. Next base: position 5,082,253 of record NZ_CP050975.2, on the reverse strand, counting down.
GGCCGCGCGCGGGTGGCCCGTTCTGGACTTCCACCGTCCGGTGCGGCTCAAGCAGCGGCTGCCCGCACTATCGGTGCCGCAGCGTCCGGCGCTCGTCGCGGCCGCGGCGATAGGAGCGGCGGCGGCCACGGCGGGACTCGTCTGGTACGCGAGCAGGCGGCGCGCCACGGCGCTGTGAGGGCGTCGCACGCAGATCGTCACGCGTGCGCGTGCGGCGCAATTCCCGCCCGATTCGCAGGCCTTTGAACCTAAAAGTAAAGAAGTGCTGCCAGGGGTTCCGCTTCCTCCGGACCTGGAGTAGAAAGGGTTTAACGGCCCGCGAGACCAAGGACATCCGAAAGGATCACCTTAAAACTCAACCAAGGCCCCACGGACCGAGCATGTACACCAGGCACCCACGCGACGTCGACCCGTCGATTACGGGCCAGCCGCACCAGGTGACGGGCAGCAGTTCCCGACCTGATGGGCAACAATCGAGGACGCTTGGTAACCCGGTGATCATGCCAGCGGCGGTACGAGACCTCGTACCGCCGCAACCCTGTTCCAGGACCTAGGCCGCCCCGCGCTGAAGCGCCTCGCAGACGGCCGTCGACTCCCTTGCCCCCAGTCCGGCCGCCTTGCCGCAGTGGGCGATCCAGGCCGCCATACCCTGCGGGGTACCGGAGACGTAGCCTTCCAGAGCCGCCAGATAGGCCGCGCGGCCCAGTTCGGCATGGCCGACCTCCGCCGGGCAGACGGACTTCGGGTCCAGCCCGCTGCCGATCAGCACGATGCGCTCCGCCGCGCGCGCGACCAGGCCGTTATGGGTCCCGAAGGGGCGCAGCGCGAGCAGTTCGCCGTGCACGACGGCCGCCGTGACCAGCGCCGGCGCCGCACCACCGGCGATGATCAGCTGAGAGAGCCCCTCCAGCCGGCCCGCCACCTCGGCGGCGCCCGGCACCGGCAGTTCGACGAGCGGCTCGTCGACCGGTTCGCCGTCCTGACGCGGCCGGCCGACCGCGTCCTCCCCGTCCGCGGCCGCGACGAGATGCAGTCGCGCCAGCACCCGGAGGGGCGACTGCCGCCAGATGGAGAGAAGTTGGCCCGACTCGGCGGTCAGCCGGAGGGCCGCGCCGACCTTGCGGGCCTCGTCGTCCCCGCTGAAGTCGGTGCGGCGGCGCACCTCTTCGAGGGCCCAGTCGGCGCCGGACAGCGCCGCGGAGCCACGTGCGCCACGCAGCGCGGCCTCGGCGGTGATCTCGTTGCTGCGACGTCGCATGATCCGGTGCCCGTAGACCCGGTCCACCGCCTTGCGGACGGACTCCACGGATTCGGCCACCCCGGGCAGCGAGGCCAGGGTCGCGAGCGGATCGGCGGTCGCGCCTGTCGTACTCATGAGTACGACACTACGCACCCCTGCCGCCCACCCCACGAAGGAGTGGTCTTCTTCACCCCGGCCGAGCACCCTGAGCTATCGAGCCACTACTCTTGGTGAACATGAAAATTGCTTTCGTGGGGAAGGGCGGCAGCGGCAAGACCACGCTGTCCGCCCTGTTCATCCGTCATCTCGCCGCCTCGGGCGCGCCGGTCGTCGCGGTGGACGCGGACATCAACCAGCACCTCGGGGCGGCGCTCGGCCTCGACGAGGAGGTGGCTGTCGCACTGCCCGCCATGGGCGCGCGGCTGCCCCTGATCAAGGACTACCTGCGCGGTTCCAACCAACGGATCGCCTCCGCCGCGACGATGATCAAGACGACCCCGCCCGGCGAGGGTTCACGGCTGCTGCGGGTGCGCGAGAACAATCCGGTGTACGACGCCTGCGCGCGGCCGGTGGAACTCGACAGCGGCGACGCCCGTTTGATGGTCACCGGCCCGTTCACCGAGGCCGATCTCGGAGTGTCCTGCTATCACTCCAAGACCGGCGCGGTGGAGCTCTGCCTGAACCACCTCGTCGACGGCAGGGGTGAGTACGTGGTCGTCGACATGACGGCGGGCTCCGACTCCTTCGCGTCCGGCATGTTCACCCGCTTCGACATGACGTTCCTCGTCGCCGAGCCGACCCGGAAGGGAGTCTCCGTCTATCGCCAGTACAGGGACTACGCCCGCGATTTCAAAGTCGCCCTGAAGGTCGTCGGCAACAAGGTGCAGGGCCAGGACGACATCGACTTCCTCCGCGCCGAGGTCGGTGACGACCTCCTGGTCACGGTCGGGCACTCGGACTGGGTGCGCGCCATGGAGAAGGGCCGCCCGCCCCGGTTCGAGTACTTGGAGGACGCCAACCGCCGGTCCCTGCGCACCCTGCAGGCCGCTGCGGACGCCACGTACGAGCTGCGGGACTGGGAGCGCTACACGCGCCAGATGGTGCACTTCCACCTGAAGAACGCGAGCAGTTGGGGCAACGAGAGGACCGGGGCGGACCTGGCGGCGCAGGTCGACCCCGGTTTCGTACTCGGTGAGGGGCTGGTGGCTACGGCTTGACCGCCGGCGCCCCGGGGGCGCCCTTCGGGGCGGGGGCGGGGCGGCCGGAGAGGAAGGACGCCCAGCCCCGCTTGGGGGCCTCGCCGACGTTGAGGCCGCGCAGCTTGTCGAGCGTGGCCGGGTCCTGGGCGTCGAGCCAGTCGGCGAGGCGGCGGAACGAGACGCAGCGGACGCCGGGCTTGTTGCAGACGTTCTCGATGACCTGGTCGAGGGCGCGCATGTACGTGCCGCCGTTCCAGGACTCGAAGTGGTTGCCGATGATCAGCGGGGCACGGTTGCCGTTGTAGGCGCGCCGAAAGCCCTTGAGCAGGCTGTCACGTACCTGGTTGCCCCAAATCTTCCGCTTGGCGGGGTCCCCCTGGGTCTGGGTCCCCGACTGGTTGACCCTGAAGTTGTAGTCCGTGGTGAGCTGCTCGCCGGAGTGCCCGGCGAAGGGCACGAGCTGCATGGACAGGTCCCACAGGTTGCCCTGCTTCTTGGGCCAGACCTGGTTGTCGACACCACTGGTGTCGTAGCGGAAGCCCAGCTGCCGGGCCGCCTTCACGAAGTTCTTCTGGCCCTCCAGGCAGGGCGTGCGGCCGCCGATGAGCTCCTTGTCGTAGTCGAAGGGCAGCGACGGGGCGCTCTTCATGCCCGTGTTGGTCCTCCAGGACTTCACGAACGACTTCGCCTGGGCGATCTCGCTCTTCCACTCCTCGACCGACCACTCACCGACGCCGCCCCCCGGCCCACAGAAGTGGCCGTTGAAGTGCGTACCGATCTCGTTGCCCTCCAGCCACGCGCCGCGCAGCTGCCGCAGCGTGTTCTTGATGCCCTCGTCGTCGTTGAAGCCGATCTCCGAGGTGCCCGGCAAGTGCTCCGGCGGCCTGTACAGGTCGCGCTTGGCCTCCGGCAGCAGGTACACGCCGCTCAGGAAGTACGTCATCGTCGCCCGGTTGGCCTTCGCGACCTTCCGGAAGTGCGAGAAGAGCTTCTGGCTGTCCTCGCCGGCGCCGTCCCACGAGAACACCACGAACTGCGGGGGCTTCTGCCCGCGCTTCAGCTTCTCGGGTCCGGGCAGGTGCGGCTGCGCCCCGGTGTACGCGGTGGATCCGTCACCGATCAGATGGACGGCGCCCTGGGGTCCGGGAGCCCCCGCGGCGGCTTTCTTCGCGCCGTGCGCACCCTCCTTGGAACCGGTGGTACCGAGGGCGCAACCGGCGAGCGCCGCCGCGCAGGCCGCGGCGAGTGCTACCCCGGCGGCGATCCTCTGGGTGGCGGCCATCTCCGCCCACCTTCTTCCTTCGATCGGGGCAACGCCGCCGAGGGCGTCCTGGGGGATCTGCAGCGATTCCGACAGCGCCGCCAAGGTCGCACGAGGCCGAGGCCAAATAAATACGACAAGCCGCCAGAAAGGCCCGTTCACCCGCGAGGGTGACTTCTTGCCCCATTTGCGACTAAAGTCCGCACAAAGCCTTTACTCTGCATTACGATCTATTTACCGAGCGTTGAAGATCCCGCCGCTGCACGCCGTGACCCACGGCCGCGATCCGCCCCCGCCTCCCTGGCTTGGGGGACCACCTGTTCCGCGACCGCGCCGCCCCGGAGGAGACGGGAATGTCTGCCTGCGTCCCCACCCGCGCCGCCGATTCGACTCGGCCGAAGCGCAACCACCACCCCACAACCGCCCGCCGGTTCCGCCCCGCCGATTCCGTATCGCGGGCGCCGATCTGTCGGCATCGATCGCGGTCTTCCTGATCGCGCTGCCCCTGTCCCTGGGTATCGCCCTCGCCACCGGCGCCCCGCTCCAGTCGGGCCTCGTCGCCGCGGCCGTCGGCGGACTCGTCGCCGGCCGGCTCGGGGGTTCACCGCTCCAGGTGAGCGGGCCCGCCGCCGGGCTCACGGTCGTGACCGCCGAGCTCATCCACCGCTACGGATGGCGCACGACCTGCGCCATCACCGTCCTCGCCGGAATCGCCCAACTGGGCCTCGGCTGTCTTCGCGTGGCCCGCACGGCGCTCGCCGTCAGCCCCGCCATCGTGCACGGCATGCTCGCCGGGATCGGCGTGACCATCGCCGTCGCCCAGGTGCACGTCGTACTGGGCGGCACCCCGCAGAGTTCCGTGCTCGAGAACTTCCGCGCCCTGCCCGCCCAGTTGGCGCGTGTACATCCCGGGGCGTTGTCGATGAGCCTGCTGACACTGGCGCTCCTGTTCGCCTGGCCGCGGATTCCCGGCCGGGTCGGACACGTCCTGCGCACCGTTCCGGCCGCGCTCGTCGCCGTCGCCGGGGCCACCGCGACCGCCTCGTTCGCCGAGCTGGTCCTGCCCAAGGTCGACCTGCCGTCCTGGAGCAGCCACGCCCTGGCCGGGCTGCCCGACGGGCCGGTGCTCGGAATCGCCGCCGCCGTCCTCACCACCACGCTGGTGTGCAGTGTGCAGTCGCTGCTCGGCGCCGTGGCCGTGGACAAACTGGTGTCCGGACGGCCCGATCTGCAGGCCCGGGTGGGTCGCTCCCGCCTGGACCGCGAGCTGCTCGGGCAGGGCGCAGCGAACGCCGTCTCCGGCGCGCTCGGCGGGCTGCCCGTCGCCGGAGTCGCCGTCCGTAGTTCGGCCAACGTGCAAGCCGGTGCCGTGAGCCGGAACTCCACGATGCTGCACGGCGTTTTCGTAGTGATCGCCGCGCTGCTGATGGTCCCGGTCCTGGAGCTGATCCCCCTCGCGTCGCTCGCCGCCCTGGTGATGGCCGTCGGCATCCAGATGGTCTCCCTGCACCACATCCGCACGGTCACCCGCCACCGCGAGGTACTGGTGTACGCGGTCACCACGCTCGGCGTCGTGGCCCTCGGAGTCCTGGAGGGCGTGGCACTGGGGGTCGCCGTGGCCGTCGTCGTCGCCATGCACCGCCTCGCGCGCACCCGCATCACACACGAAGAGAGAGGGGGAGTCCATCACATCCACGTATGCGGCCAGTTGACCTTCCTCGCGGTGCCCAGGCTCAGCCGCACCCTGCATCTGGTGCCCCGAGGCGCCTCCGTCGTAGTCGAGTTGGACGGTTCGTTCATGGACCACGCGGCGTACGAGTCGCTGCATGACTGGCAGCAGGCTCACTTCGCGCAGGGCGGCACGGTCGAGCTGACCGGACGGACCGGCGGCCGGATCGCCGAGCCCTCGGACTCGTCGCACTGCCGCTGCCGGCCCTGGACACCGTGGCGCAACCACCACTGCGAGCCCTCGACCAACCCGCAGTCCGTGTCCCCCGGCGGCCGGTCGGGCGAGTCGGGCGAAACGGACGGCCCGAATGGGTCCCATGGGCCGGGCGATTCCGGTGGCTCCGGCGCGCCGGGCGAAACGGTGGGTTCCTCCGCGCGGAGCCGGCCGGGCGATCACCGTGGACGCGGTGACCACCAACTCGCCCGTGGCATCAGCGCGTTCCAGCGCAACACCGCGCCGCTGGTGCGGGACGAGCTGGCACGGCTGGCACGCGAGGGGCAGCGACCGTCGCAGCTGTTCCTGACCTGCGCCGACTCACGGCTCGTCACCTCGATGATCACCTCGAGCGGCCCCGGCGACCTCTTCGTCGTACGCAACGTGGGCAACCTCGTACCGAAGCCCGGGAAGGAGAGCGGCGACGATTCGGTGGCCGCGGCGATCGAGTACGCGGTGGACGTGCTGCATGTGCGGTCCATCACGGTGTGCGGGCACTCAGGGTGCGGGGCGATGCAGGCCCTGCTGAACTCGGAGCCCGGCGGGGCGCAGACGCCCCTCAAGCGGTGGCTGCGGCACGGGCTGCCGAGCCTGGAGCGGATGGCCGCCAAGGAGCAGCCGTGGGCCAAGCTCGCCGGACGGGCACCGGCCGACGCGGTGGAACAGCTGTGTCTGACCAACGTGGTGCAGCAGTTGGAGCATCTCCGGGCCCACGACTCCGTGACACGGGCCCTGCGGGAGGGCACGCTCGAACTGCACGGGATGTACTTCCACGTCGGCGAGGCAGAGGCGTATCTGCTGGTCGACCGTGACGGTGACGAGCTGTTCGATCACGTCGGAGCGGCGGAGGATCTACGCCGTCCCGCGTGAGCCCGCCGTGGTGCGCGGCCCCGGTCGGCGGGGCCGCGCACCATGTGCCCGGCCCTGTGGAGCGCGGGCCGAACGGGCGTATTCGGCTGAGGTGCGGCGCGCCGTCGGCGCGCGTACGCACCGGTGGGCCGCGCCGCCGGCCGCCGGCCTTCACGCCACGGGTCTTCACGCCACCGGTCGCAACGCCACCGGCCTCCACCCGACCGGCCTCCGCGCCGCCCGCCCGTCCGGGTCGATCTCGCGCCTGTCCGAACGTGTTCCGGTCCGCGCCGCCTTCGTTGCCGGCGTGCGTCGTCGAGTGAACCCGGACAAGGGGCCGTCCGTGCCTCGGGGTACGAAGTCGCTGCCGCGTGGGAGCGGACCCGTAACGGAGTGGAAGCGGCGCCGGTGCCGAGCCGGTCTCACTGTCGGCTGCCCGGCTCCCGGTCCGAGGCGCACCCCTGAAGGACGCGGAAGAACCACTGAAGGAACACTGAAGGACCACTGAACAAGCCCAGACCTCTAACAGGTCTAAACCAATTTGAGACCGGCCCTTGTCATCGAGGCCCCTGGTCTGATGAGCTGTGGCCTGGGACACAACGGACACCCTGGGAAAGGGAGATGTCGTGAGCAACGAAAGCCTGGCCAACCTGCTGAAGGAAGAGCGCAGGTTCGCGCCGCCCGCCGACCTGGCAGCGAACGCCAACGTCACCGCGGAGGCGTATGAGCAGGCCAAGGCTGACAGGCTCGGCTTCTGGGCCGAGCAGGCCCGCCGCCTGACCTGGGCCACCGAGCCGACCGAGACGCTGGACTGGTCGAACCCGCCGTTCGCCAAGTGGTTCGCCGACGGGAAGCTGAACGTCGCGTACAACTGCGTGGACCGGCACGTGGAGGCCGGGAACGGTGACCGCGTCGCCCTCCACTTCGAGGGCGAGCCGGGCGACAGCCGCGCGATCACCTACGCCGAGCTGAAGGACGAGGTGTCCAAGGCCGCCAATGCCCTGACCGAGCTGGGCGTGGGCAAGGGCGACCGGGTCGCCGTCTATCTGCCGATGATCCCCGAGGCCGTCGTCGCGATGCTGGCCTGCGCCCGGATCGGAGCCGCGCATTCGGTCGTCTTCGGCGGGTTCTCCGCGGACGCGATCGCCACCCGCATCCAGGACGCCGACGCCAAGCTGGTCATCACCTCCGACGGCGGTTACCGCCGCGGCAAGCCGTCCGCGCTCAAGCCGGCCGTGGACGACGCGGTGTGCCGGGTCGACGGGGTCGACAAGGTGCTGGTGGTACGCCGTACCGGTCAGGAGGTCGACTGGACCGAGGGCCGCGACGTCTGGTGGCACGAGATCGTCGACCGCCAGTCCACCGAGCACACGCCGGAGGCGTTCGACGCCGAGCAGCCGCTGTTCATCCTGTACACGTCCGGGACGACGGGAAAGCCGAAGGGCATCCTGCACACCTCGGGTGGCTACCTCACGCAGGCCTCGTACACCCACCACGCCGTCTTCGACCTCAAGCCGGAGACCGACGTGTACTGGTGCACGGCCGACATCGGCTGGGTCACCGGGCACTCGTACATCACGTACGGACCGCTCTCGAACGGTGCGACGCAGGTGATGTACGAGGGGACGCCGGACACCCCGCACCAGGGGCGGTTCTGGGAGATCGTGCAGAAGTACGGGGTGACGATTCTCTACACCGCGCCCACCGCGATCCGTACGTTCATGAAGTGGGGCGACGACATCCCCGCGAAGTTCGACCTGTCCTCGCTGCGGGTCCTCGGGTCCGTCGGTGAGCCGATCAACCCCGAGGCCTGGATCTGGTACCGCAAGCACATCGGGGCGGACCGGACGCCGATCGTGGACACGTGGTGGCAGACCGAGACCGGCGCCATGATGATCTCGCCGCTGCCGGGGGTCACCGAGACCAAGCCGGGGTCGGCACAGCGGCCGCTGCCGGGCATCTCGGCGACGGTCGTCGACGACGAGGCCCGGGAGGTTCCCAACGGAGGCGGCGGGTACCTCGTGCTGACCGAGCCGTGGCCGTCGATGCTGCGGACGATCTGGCGCGACGACCAGCGGTTCCTCGACACCTATTGGTCGCGTTTCGAGGGCAAGTACTTCGCCGGTGACGGTGCCAAGAAGGACGAGGACGGCGACATCTGGCTGCTGGGCCGCGTCGACGACGTGATGCTCGTGTCCGGCCACAACATCTCGACGACCGAGGTCGAATCCGCCCTCGTGTCGCACCCGTCGGTCGCCGAGGCGGCCGTCGTGGGCGCGGCGGACGAGACGACCGGACAGGCCATCGTCGCGTTCGTCATCCTGCGCGGCACGGCGTCCGCCGACGACGAAGGGCTCGTCGCCGACCTGCGCAACCACGTCGGCGCGACCCTCGGCCCGATCGCCAAGCCCAAGCGGGTCCTCCCGGTCGCCGAACTGCCCAAGACGCGGTCCGGCAAGATCATGCGCCGCCTGCTGCGCGACGTCGCCGAGAACCGCGAACTGGGTGACGTCACGACCCTCACGGACTCCACGGTGATGGAGCTGATCCAGGAGAAGCTGCCGGCGGCACCAGCGAGGACTGAGGACCCCCTCCCTCCCGCCCCGCTTTTCGGTGTGGGGGCACCGCGCGTGCCCCCACACCCCTGCGCCCACATCCGTGCCCCCGCACCCTCCCCCCGGGAACACCTCCACCCCATATGTCCGTATGGCGCATTATCGGTCTGTAATGACAAGGTAAACTGAGGCCTCAGGGTGTGCCGGGAAGTCTGGTCGGCAACGTCGTCGGCGACCCGCCTGACGGTCGTCAGCGAGTCGTACCGACCCGGAGGTCCCCGCCGTGGCCGCGCCCCGTCCCAGCAGCACCACCAGCAACCGCAGGTTCTTCGGACGGCTGTCCCTGCCCGAGCGGAACTTCGTGGCGGAGGCGCTGCGCACCGAGACCGTCGGCGGCGTGCTCCTGCTCGTCGCCGCGATCGCCGCGCTGGTCTGGGCCAACACCTCCCTGCGGGACAGCTACGCCGCCGTGGGCGACTTCCACTTCGGACCCGCGACCCTCGGACTGAACCTGTCCGTGCGGCACTGGGCGGCCGACGGACTGCTCGCCGTGTTCTTCTTCGTCGCCGGTATCGAACTCAAGCGCGAACTGGTGGCGGGGGACCTGCGCGACCCGAAGGCCGCGCTGCTGCCGGTCGCCGCCGCGGTCTGCGGAATGGCCGTACCCGCGCTCGTCTACGTCCTCACCAACGCCGCGGGCGAAGGATCCCTGGCCGGCTGGGCCGTGCCGACCGCCACCGACATCGCCTTCGCGCTCGCCGTGCTCGCGGTCATCGGCACGTCCCTGCCGTCCGCCCTGCGCGCCTTCCTGCTCACCCTCGCCGTCGTGGACGACCTGCTCGCGATCCTGATCATCGCGGTCTTCTTCACCGACACCCTCGACTTCGCGGCGCTCGGCGGCGCCGTCGCCGGGCTCGGTGTGTTCTGGGTGCTGCTGCGCAAGGGCGTACGAGGCTGGTACGTGTACGTGCCACTCGCCCTCGCCATCTGGGGGCTGATGTACAACAGCGGCATCCACGCCACGATCGCCGGTGTCGCCATGGGCCTGATGCTGCGCTGCCACCGGCACGAGGGCGAGGAGCACTCGCCCGGCGAGCACGTGGAGCATCTCGTGCGGCCCCTTTCCGCCGGACTCGCCGTGCCGCTGTTCGCGCTGTTCAGCGCGGGTGTCGTGGTCTCGGGCGGAGCGCTGGGGGACGTGTTCACCCGACCCGAGACGCTGGGTGTCGTCCTCGGACTCGTCGTCGGCAAGTCCGTCGGCGTCTTCGGCGGCACCTGGCTCACGGCCCGGTTCACCAGGGCCTCACTCAGCGACGAGCTCGCCTGGCCCGACGTCTTCGCCGTCGCGAGCCTCGCCGGAATCGGCTTCACCGTCTCCCTGCTCATCGGCGAACTGGCCTTCGCCAAGGACCCGGTGCTCACCGACGAGGTCAAGGCCGCCGTCCTGGTGGGCTCGCTCGTCGCCGCCGTACTCGCCACGGCGCTGCTGAAGATACGCAACGCCAAGTACCGTGCGCTGTGCGAGGCGGAGGAGCGCGACGAGGACAGCGACGGCATCCCCGACATCTACGAACAGGACAACCCGGCGTACCACCTGCGGATGGCCGAGATCCACGAACGGAAGGCCGCCGAGCACCGAAGGCTTGCCGAAGTAACGGGCGGGGCAAGCGAGGAGAACGACCGTCCGGCATGATCTGACCAGACGACACAAACACCCGCAGAAGCCAGACGGTACACATATGCAGAAGAGGGAGTCCGCGATGAGCGCACCCGACGGCAGCCCGGTCGGCGCCGAACGCAGCGTCGGTCAGCTGTTCGCCTCGGCGACGACCGAGATGTCCGCACTGGTGCACGACGAGATCGCACTGGCGAAGGCGCAGCTCAAGCGGGACGTCAAGCGCGGTGGGGTCAGCGGTGGCGCGTTCGCGGCGGCCGGGGCGGTGCTGATCTTCTCCCTCCCCATGCTGAGCTTCGCGCTGGCGTACGGCATCCGGACCTGGACCGACTGGAACCTCGCGATCTGCTTCGTCCTGTCGTTCGCGGCGAACGTGCTGGTCGCCGCCGTCCTCGCGCTGATCGGTGTGGTCTTCGCGAAGAAGGCCAAGAAGGGCAAGGGACCGCAGAAGGTCGCCGCTTCGGTGAAGGAGACGGCGGGCGTCCTGCACAACGCCAAGCCGCACCCCCGGCCGGCGCCGGTCGAGGACGGCCTGGAAGCTGTGGCACGCTCATCCTCATGACGGACCCCGCCACACCTTCGGCGCAACCCACCTCGGTCGTACGCCTCGACATCCCCGGCGCCCAAGAGGTGACCCACCGGGACGTCGCCGCCAACGGCGCACGCTTCCACATCGCCGAGATGGGCGACGGGCCCCTGGTCCTGCTGCTGCACGGGTTCCCCCAGTTCTGGTGGACCTGGCGCCGGCAGCTGGTGGCGCTCGCCGACGCCGGGTTCCGTGCCGTGGCCATGGATCTGCGGGGCGTCGGCGGGAGCGATCGCACACCGCGCGGTTACGACCCCGCCAACCTCGCACTCGACATCACCGGGGTCGTACGGTCCCTCGGTGAGCCCGACGCCGCGCTGGTCGGGCACGATCTGGGCGGGTATCTGGCGTGGACGGCGGCCGTGATGCGCCCCAAGCTGGTGCGCCGGCTCGTCGTCTCCTCGATGCCGCACCCCCGGCGCTGGCGTTCGGCGATGCTCTCCGACGTCCGGCAGACCTCCGCGAGTTCGTACATCTGGGGGTTCCAGCGGCCCTGGATTCCCGAGCGCCAACTCGTCGCGGACGACGGTGCCCTGGTGGGCCGTCTGCTGCGGGAGTGGTCCGGGCCGCGGCTGCCGGACGACGAGGCCGTGGACACGTACCGCCGTGCCATGTGCATCCCCTCGACGGCGCACTGCTCCGTCGAGCCGTACCGGTGGATGGTGCGGTCCATGGCACGCCCGGACGGGATCCAGTTCAACCGGCGCATGAAACGACCCGTTCGGGTGCCGACGCTGCATCTGCACGGCTCGCTCGACCCGGTCATGCGGACGCGGAGTGCCGCGGGCTCCGGGGAGTATGTCGAAGCGCCCTACCGCTGGCGGCTGTTCGACGGTCTCGGGCACTTCCCCCACGAAGAGGACCCGGTGGCGTTCTCGACCGAACTCGTCAACTGGCTGAAGGATCCCGAGCCCGACCGGTAGGTCATTTCCAGCCAGTCGGCAACCCCCTTCGGTAACCGTCCGATCGCGCCCGGTACGCGAAGGGGAACGTCTGTCCTACGAACAGCCAAATGCCTCGCGCATAGGCCAATTGGGGCCCCGAGGCGCGGTTATCGACCTTGGGGCAGGGGCACACGTCGGGGTATGGGCTGGACGCACGACTACAGTGACGCACCACGCAACCGCCGCTCGGCCACGGGCCTGAGCTCCCATCAGAGGGGCACCCCGCAGCTGCCGGGCACGGGCCTCCAGGTGGGAATCCCGCGCATTCTGCGCCGTCGGGCCCGCTGGGTCTCGGTGCGATTGCGCCATCCACGCGGCTGAACCGCCGCCGCACCCGGCGACCCGCTCACTCCGATCACTCCGCGCACCCGAACGATCCGGTCACCCGAACGCGTCGGGTCGGTCGGTCGGTCGGTCCGAGGAACGTGCCGAACGCCGTAGCGGTGTGACGGACGCGGCGGACGGCGGAGGGATCGGCGGTCGCCGTCAGAGCGCGCAGCTGTCGCTGTCGACCTGCTGATTGGCCGCACGCCCCTGGGTGACGTCCGGCTGGACCTCATCGGCGGTGAGGGCGTATCCGGTGTTGGCGTCGTCGAGGGACTTCGCGAAGACCACTCCGTACACCTTGCCGTCCGGCGTCAGCAGCGGGCCGCCCGAGTTTCCCTGACGGACGGTCGCGAAGAGCGAGTAGACGTCGCGGCGCACGGTCTTGCGATGGTAGATGTCCGGACCGTTGGCCGTGATCCGGCCGCGCACACGCGCGGGTTGGACGTTGTACGCGCCGTTCTGCGGGAAGCCGGCGACGATCGCGTTGTCGCCGCTGCCCGCGTCCTGGGTGGTGAACCGCAGGGCCGGCGCGTTCAGGTTCGGTACGTCGAGGACGGCGATGTCGCGCTGCCAGTCGTACAGGACGACCTTGGCGTCGTACTTCCTGCCCTCGCCGCCGATCTGGACGGTGGGCTCGTCGACGCCGCCGACCACGTGCGCGTTGGTCATCACGCGGCGGTTGCCGAAGACGAAGCCGGTGCCCTCCAGGACCTTGCCGCAACTCTGCGCGGTCCCCATCACCTTGACGATGGAATCTCGGGCGCGGACGGCGACGGGGCTGTTCGCGAGCGCCGGGTCGGGGGGCTGGACATCGGTGATCGGTTCGTTCGCGAACGGGCTGAAGACCTGAGGGAAACCGTTCTGCGCGAGGACCGAGGAGAAGTCCGCGAACCAGGTGTCGGCCCGGGAGGGCAGCGCGCGCGAGACGCCGAGCAGCACCTTGGAGCCGCGGACCTCCTTGCCGAGTGTCGGCAGCGTCGTGCCCGCGAGGGCCGAACCGATCAGCCAGGCCACCAGGAGCATCGCGACGACGTTGACGAGGGCGCCGCCCGTCGCGTCCAGGGCGCGGGCCGGGGACCAGGTGATGTACCGGCGCAGCTTGTTGCCCAGGTGTGTGGTGAGGGCCTGGCCGACGGAGGCGCAGACGATCACGACGACCACCGCGACGACGGCGGCGGTCGTACTGACCGTGGCGTCGTCGGTGAGGGCGTCCCAGATGACGGGGAGCAGGTAGACGGCGACGAGACCGCCGCCCAGGAAGCCGATCACCGACAGGATGCCGACGACGAAGCCCTGGCGGTAGCCCACGATCGCGAACCACACGGCGGCGACCAGCAGCAGGATGTCCAGCACGTTCACGAACGACACCCTGTCACGCGCGCCAGTCGAGCGGGACCTGCTTCTCGCGGTCCCAGGGCAGCTCCCAGCCCGCGAAGTGCAGCAGACGGTCGATGATGCCCGCGGTGAACCCCCACACCAGGGCCGATTCGACCAGGAATGCCGGACCTCGGTGGCCGCTGGGGTGCACGGTCGTGGCGCGGTGCGCGGGGTCCGTGAGATCCGCCACGGGGACCGTGAAGACCCGGGCCGTCTCGGCCGGATCGACCACGCCGACCGGGGTCGGCTCGCGCCACCAGCCCAGGACGGGCGTGACCACGAAGCCGCTCACCGGGATGTACAGCTTGGGCAGGACGCCGAAGAGCTGGACACCGCCGGGGTCGAGCCCGGTCTCCTCCTCGGCCTCGCGCAGCGCGGCCCGCAGCGGCCCGTCGGCCTTCGGGTCTCCGTCCTCGGGGTCCAGGGCGCCGCCGGGGAAGGAGGGTTGTCCGGCGTGCGAGCGCAGCGAGCTGGCGCGCTCCATCAGGAGCAGTTCGGGGCCGCGGGCACCCTCGCCGAAGAGGACGAGGACGGCGGACTGCCGTCCCGCGCCGTCGGCCGGCGGCAGGAAGCGGCTCAGTTGGAGCGGCTCCACGGTCTCGACGGCGTGCACCACCGGGTCGAGCCAGGTGGGCAGGCCGTCCTTGGTCACCAGCGCGGGGGCGCCGGGCGTCGCGTGTGCGCCGGGCTCGCCGTGCGTTCCGTCGGTGCCGGGCTCGTCGTACCTGTCGATGTCGTGCGTCTCCATGTGCCTGCTGTGCGTATCGCTCGCGTGCGTCATAGCCACCCCCGTTCCGTTCTCCCCACACCGGCCGGTGTCGTGCGCGCCGTCATCCGGCGCCCAGCGGGGGTGCCGGGATGCCGCCCGCGTCGAGGTAGGCCTGCGGCGGGTTGAGGCGCTGACCGGGATAGCCGCCCTTCTCGTACTTCAGGAGCTTGCGCGCCTTCTCCGGGTCCGTCTCGCCCTCCCCGTACGCCGGGCAGAGCGGGGCGATGGGGCACGCTCCGCACGCCGGCTTGCGGGCGTGACAGATACGCCGGCCGTGGAAGATCACGTGGTGGGAGAGCATCGTCCACTCGCTCTTCGGGAAGAGCGCGCCGACCGCGGCCTCGATCTTGTCGGGCTCCGTCTCGGCGGTCCACTGCCAGCGGCGTACGAGCCGCTGGAAATGGGTGTCCACGGTGATGCCGGGGCGTCCGAAGGCGTTCCCGAGCACCACGAAGGCCGTTTTGCGACCCACACCGGGGAGTTTGACGAGGTCTTCGAGACGGCCGGGGACCTGGCCACCGAACTCCTCCGCCAACGCCCTGGAGAGCCCTATCACCGATTTGGTCTTGGCACGGAAGAAGCCCGTCGGCCGCAGGATCTCCTCGACCTCCTCGGGGTTCGCGGCGGCGAGGTCCTCGGGGGTGGGGTACTTGGCGAAGAGCGCCGGGGTCGTCTGGTTCACCCGCAGGTCGGTCGTCTGCGCCGACAGGACCGTGGCGACGACCAGTTGGAAGGGGTTCTCGAAATCCAGTTCCGGGTGGGCGTACGGGTACACCTCGGCGAGTTCGCGGTTGATACGGCGGGCTCGGCGGACGAGGGCGGTGGACGGCTCGGCGACGAGAGGCTTCTTGGCGACGGCTCTGGCGGCAGCCGTCTTCTTGGCCACGGACTTGGCGGGAGCCGCCTTCTTGGCGACGGACTTCACGGCAGCCGTCTTCTTGGCCACGGACTTCGCGGCAGCCGCCTTCTTCACGACAGCCGTCTCCTTCGCCGCGGTCTTCTTCGCCGCGGCCTTCGAGGACGTGGCCTTCTTGGTCGTCGCCGTCACCTTCTTGGCCGTTGCCGTCGCCTTCTTCGTCGTGGCTGTCGCCTTTTTGGCCGCCTTCTTCGCCGTCGGTTTCACCGGCACCGATTCTGTCGCCTTTGTCGTTTTCGTGCTTCCATCGGGGCCCTGTTCGCCCACAGCGGAATCGCGACGTACAACCACCCGCCCAGCCCCCTTGGCCTGTGCTCTCACCGGCGATTTGGACACCCGGCCAGGGTAGAGCCCAGCACCGACATCCGCCCCGGACCCAGAAGATCAGCCTCCAATTGGCCCCCTGCCGCACTGCCCGCGACGCCCGTACGGCAGACTTGTGACTGATCACACTGTTTGGACCGTCCAGCAAGATGGGGAACACGCTCCCCTGGTACCACGGGGGAGCAAGATCCCCTGAGCAGGTCGACAAGGAGAGAACTCGTGGACGACGTTCTGCGGCGCGCCCCGCTCTTCGCGGCGCTCGATGATGAGCAGGCCGCGGAGCTCCGCGCCTCCATGAGTGAGGTGACGCTCGCACGCGGCGACGCTCTCTTCCACGAGGGCGACCCCGGAGACCGCCTCTACGTGGTCACCGAGGGCAAGGTGAAGCTCCATCGCACCTCCCCCGACGGCCGGGAGAACATGCTGGCCGTCCTCGGCCCCGGTGAGCTGATCGGCGAGCTCTCGCTGTTCGACCCGGGCCCGCGCACGGCGACCGCCAGCGCGCTGACGGAGGTCAAGCTGCTGGGCCTCGGCCACGGCGACCTCCAGCCCTGGCTGAACGCGCGGCCCGAGGTGGCCGCCGCCCTGCTGCGCGCCGTCGCCCGGCGCCTGCGCAAGACCAACGACCAGATGTCCGACCTGGTCTTCTCGGACGTGCCCGGCCGGGTGGCCCGCGCGCTCCTGGACCTCTCCCGCCGCTTCGGCGTGCAGTCGGAGGAAGGCATCCACGTCGTGCACGACCTGACGCAGGAGGAGCTGGCCCAACTGGTCGGCGCGTCCCGCGAGACGGTCAACAAGGCGCTCGCCGACTTCGCGGGCCGCGGCTGGCTGCGCCTGGAGGCCCGCGCGGTGATCCTGCTGGACGTGGAGCGCCTCGCGAAGCGTTCCCGCTGACCGCCTCAGCGGTTCGCGCATGACTGAGCACAGGGGGCCATGCCGAACGGCAGGGCCCCCTGCGTGTCGCCCCACGGACGACAGCCGCCGCACGGTGGGCCCGTGAACGGCAGAGGACTGGACGACCGCGGCCGCATCGCGCGCGAGGGCTCCCTGGGACTCGTCCAGGAGGCGTTCCGGCCCGTGGTGGCCGCGGTCCGGGGCCGACTGCCGGACGTCTACGGGACGCGGATGACGAGTGCGTACCTCTACGGGTCGATTCCGCGCGGCACCGCGCGCGTGGGCCGCTCCGACCTCGACCTGTTCCTCGTCCTGCGCGAGGAGCCCACCGAGGCGGACCGGACGGACGCCAGGGCGCTCACGGAAGCGCTCGACAAGGAGTTCCCGCAGATCGACGGCGTCGGGACGCTGCTGGTGAGCCGTACGCGCCTGCTGAGCGATCTGGAGAGGTACGACCTGGGCTGGTTCGTCGCCTGCCTCTGTACGCCCCTCCTGGGCGAGGACCAAGCCGCTCACCTGCCGCGCTACCGCCCCGACTCCCTCCTGGCCCGCGAGACCAACGGCGACCTCGCCCTGCTCCTGCCACGCTGGCGCGAGCGGATCGCGGGTGCCGGCACCGAGGCGGCCAGACGGCGGCTCGTGCGCTTCATGTCGCGCCATCTCGTACGCACCGGCTTCACCCTCGTCATGCCGCGCTGGAACGGCTGGACCAGCGACCTGGGGGAGATGGCCGAGGCGTTCGGCGTGTACTACCCGCGGCGGGCCGCCGTACTGCGGGAGGCGGCCGTCCTCGGCCACGAGCCGACGGGCGACATCGCCGTACTGCGCTCGTACGTCGACGATCTCGGACCCTGGCTGGCCGAGGAGTACGCGCGCGTGCACGGCGTCAAAGCCCCCCGGCCGGACTGAGGAGAACCGGGCCGTGGGCGGCCGGCCCCGAAGGATGGTGGCCGGCCGACGGGCCCTGGATCAGGACGGCCCTAGATCAGGCCGTGCTCCCGCAGGTAGTCCAGCTGCGCCCGGACGGAGAGTTCGGCGGCGGGCCACAGCGAACGGTCCACGTCCGCGTAGACATGCGCGACGATCTGGTGCGGCGACCCGTAACCGTTCTCGACCGCCGTCTCGACCTGGGCGAGGCGATGGGCTCGATGGGCGAGGTAGAACTCGACGGCGCCCTGGGCGTCCTCGAGCACGGGCCCGTGACCGGGCAGGACCGTATGCACGCCGTCGTCGACCGCGAGCGAGCGCAGCCGCCGCAGCGAGTCGAGATAGTCGCCGAGGCGGCCGTCAGGGTGGGCCACGACGGTCGTACCGCGGCCCAGGATGGTGTCACCCGTCAGGACGGCCCGATCGGCCGGGAGATGGAAGCACAGCGAGTCGGCGGTGTGTCCGGGGGTCGGGACCACGCGCAGTTCGAGACCGCCCACGGTGACGACGTCGCCGTGCGCCAGTCCCTCGTCCCCGAGCCGCAGCGCCGGGTCCAGCGCCCGCACCTTCGTCCCCGTCAGCTCGGCGAACGACGCGGCTCCCTCGGCGTGATCGGGGTGCCCGTGCGTCAGCAGGGTCAGCGCGATCCGCTTCCCGGACTTCTCGGCCGTGTCGACGACGGCGCGCAGGTGTACGTCGTCCAGCGGTCCGGGGTCGATCACCACCGCGAGCTCGGAGTCCGGCTCCGAGACGATCCAGGTGTTGGTGCCGTCCAGGGTCATCGCGGACGCGTTGGGGGCCAGCACGTTCACGGCGCGCGGGGTGGCGGGGCCGGAGAGGGTCCCGCCTCGCGGCTGGCCGGGGAGGGCGGCGGCGTCGGTCATGCCGTGGCTCCCCCGGTGGGGACGTGCTTGGTGAACTCGTCGTGCCCGGGCCAGGCGAGGACCACTTCGCCGTTCTCCAGGCGGGCCCTGGCCAGGACGGGCGTCAGATCGCGGGCGGGCGCGGCGGCGAGCACGTCGGCCGCGCTGTCGTACGGGATGAGCTGGCGCAGGGTCGCGACGGTGGGCGGCATCATCAGGAGTTCGCCCTTGTCGTATCCGTCCGCGGCGTCCGCGGGGCGGATCCACACGGTGCGGTCGGCCTCCGTGGAGGCGTTGCGGGTGCGCTGCCCGTCCGGGAGGGCGGCCACGAAGAACCAGGTGTCGTAGCGGCGGGTCTCGAACTCCGGGGTGATCCAGCGCGTCCAGACGCCCAGGAGGTCGGATCTGAGGACCAGGCCCCTGCGGTCGAGGAACTCGGCGAAGGAGAGGTCGCGGGCGACCAGGGCCGTGCGGTCCGCCTCCCACTCGTCGCCGGTGGTGTCGCCGACCACCGAGTCAGGGGTGGGGCCCGCCAGGAGGACGCCGGCCTCCTCGTACGTCTCGCGGACCGCGGCGCAGACGACGGCCTGGGCGGACGTCTCGTCGACTCCGAGCCTGTCGGCCCACCACGCGCGCGTGGGGCCCGCCCAGCGGATCTGGTGATCGTCGTCGCGGGGGTCCACGCCGCCGCCCGGATACGCGTACGCGCCTCCGGCGAAGGCCATGGTGGTGCGTCTGCGCAGCATGTGCACCACGGGGGTGGCGTCGGTGTCCTTGAGCAGCATGACGGTGGCGGCCCGCCTGGGGGGCACCGGTGTCAGCGTGCCCTCCGCGAGCGCGCGGATCCGTTCGGGCCATTCCGGTGGATACCACTGCCCATTCGCCATGGCCGGAGGCTATCCCGAGCCGGGCGAATGTTCGAGGGGCCCGAGTCGATCAAGGGCCAGCACCGGGCCGACGGGGAGTTTCCTCGCCCCCGCCGCCCCTACCCGACCCGTCCGTTCTGGGGGCTCCGCCCCCAGACCCCCGGTCGGCCTTAAGGGCCTTGTCGTCAAACGCCGGACGGGCTGAAAATCCGCAGCCCAGGCCGGCACCATCAGCCCGTCCGGCGTTTGAGGACGAGCCCTTCGGGCAAAGCGGGGGTCCAGGGGGCGCAGCCCCTTGGCGGGGTCCGGGGCGGAGCCCCAGGGACGGGACAGGACAGGACGGGGGCGAGGAACCCTGGGCCCGGGGCACAACCCGCCCCGTCCGCCCGGAGGGCCTACGCCTCTGTCAGCTCCACCTGGATCTCGACCTCCACCGGCGCGTCCAGCGGCAGCACCGCCACCCCGACGGCACTGCGAGCGTGCACACCCTTGTCGCCGAGAACCGCGCCGAGCAGTTCACTGGCACCGTTCACGACACCGGGCTGCCCGATGAAGTCGGAGGCCGAGGCCACGAAGCCGACGACCTTCACGACCCGCGCGACACGGTCCAGGTCGCCCGCGACCGACTTCACCGCGGCCAGCGCGTTCAGCGCGCAGATGCGGGCCAGGTCCTTGGCCTCCTCGGCCGTGACCTCCGCGCCCACCTTGCCGGTCACCGGAAGCTTCCCGTCCACCATCGGAAGCTGGCCGGACGTGTAGACGTACACACCAGACCGCACGGCCGGCTGGTACGCGGCCAGCGGCGGGACGACGTCCGGCAGGGTCAGCCCGAGCTCCGCGAGCTTCGACTCGACGGCGCCGCTCATGCCGACCTCTCACGCTTCAGGTAGGCCACCAGTTGCTCGGGGTTGTTCGGTCCGGGCACGACCTGGACAAGCTCCCAGCCGTCCTCGCCCCAGGTGTCCAGAATCTGCTTCGTGGCATGGACGAGCAGCGGCACGGTTGCGTATTCCCACTTGGTCATGTGGGCGACTGTAGCCGTTGCCGCGGAGGGCCTCGCGCGCACGTTGTCCACAGCCTCCTGCGTACTCCGGCGGCGGACTGGTTAGGCTCGAAGACGTGAGCAGGCTCCAGGTCGTCAGCGGCAAGGGCGGTACCGGCAAGACCACGGTAGCCGCGGCCCTCGCGCTCGCCCTCGCTACAGAGGGCAAGCGCACTCTCCTCGTCGAGGTCGAGGGCAGACAGGGCATCGCGCAGCTCTTCGAGACAGAAGCGCTGCCCTACGAGGAGCGGAAGATCGCCGTCGCTCCGGGGGGCGGGGAGGTGTACGCCCTCGCCATAGACCCCGAACTGGCCCTTCTGGACTACCTCCAGATGTTCTACAAACTGGGGAGCGCCGGACGGGCCCTGAAGAAGCTCGGCGCCATCGACTTCGCGACCACCATCGCGCCCGGCGTCCGAGACGTCCTCCTCACCGGGAAGGCGTGCGAAGCCGTGCGCAGGAAGGACAAGAGCGGGCGGTTCGCCTACGACTACGTCATCATGGACGCGCCGCCCACCGGGCGGATCACGCGGTTCCTGAACGTCAACAACGAGGTCGCGGGGCTCGCCAAGATCGGCCCGATACACAATCAGGCACAGGCCGTGATGCGCGTCCTCAAGTCACCTGAGACGGAGGTGCACTTGGTGACGCTGCTCGAGGAGATGCCCGTCCAGGAGACCGCGGACGGTATCGCCGAGCTGCGGACGGCGAAGCTGCCGGTCGGGCGGATCATCATGAACATGGTGCGGCCCGCGCTCCTCGACGACGCCGACCTGGAGCTCACGGGCGCCGTGGCGCGCAGTGCCGTCGCCAAGTCGCTCTCCGCCGCCGGACTCGGCGGCGCCCGCCGCGGCGGGAACGCCGAGCGGCTCGTCGGCCCCCTCCTGGAGCAGGCCGAGGAGTATGCCGAGCGGCACACCCTGGAGCGCGAGCAGCGGGCCGTCCTCACGGAACAGGGCCTGCCGCTGCACGAGCTCCCGTTGCTCGCCGAGGGAATGGACCTGGCGGGCCTGTACCAACTGGCCAAGGAACTGCGTCAGCAAGGGATCTCATGAGTCCGGACCCGGCCCGCGCCCACGACTCCGCCCACACCGGCGACTCCTCCGGTACCGGCGACTCCGCCCGCACACCCGACCCGGCCCGGACGCACGATCAGGGCCGGACCCACGATCAGGGCCGGAAACAAGATCCGGTCCGTGGAATCGGGTCCGCCCGCGTCCTGGACGTCGATCCGCTGCTCGACGACGCCGGGACCCGGATCGTGGTGTGCTGCGGGTCGGGCGGCGTCGGCAAGACGACCACGGCGGCCGCTCTGGGGCTGCGCGCGGCCGAGCGGGGCCGCAAGGTGGTCGTGCTCACGATCGACCCGGCACGCCGGCTCGCCCAGTCGATGGGCATCGACTCGCTCGACAACATCCCCCGCCGGGTGAAGGGCATCGACGACTCCGCGGGCGGCGAGCTGCACGCCATGATGCTCGACATGAAGCGCACCTTCGACGAGATCGTCGAGGCGCACGCGGACGGCGAGCGGGCCGCCGCGATCCTGAGCAACCCCTTCTACCAGTCGCTCTCCGCGGGCTTCGCGGGCACGCAGGAGTACATGGCGATGGAGAAGCTCGGGCAGCTGCGGGCCCGGGACGAGTGGGACCTGATCGTCGTCGACACACCCCCGTCCCGCTCCGCGCTGGACTTCCTGGACGCCCCGAAGCGGCTCGGTTCCTTCCTGGACGGCAGGCTCATCCGGCTCCTCACCGCCCCGGCGAAGCTGGGCGGCCGCGCGGGGATGAAGTTCCTGAACGTCGGGATGTCGATGATGACCGGCACCCTGGGCAAGCTGCTGGGGGGACAACTCCTCAAGGACATGCAGACGTTCGTGGCGGCGATGGACACCACGTTCGGCGGCTTCCGTACGCGCGCGGACGCCACGTACAAGCTGCTCCAGGCGCCCGGCACGGCGTTCCTGGTGGTGGCGGCCCCGGAGCGGGACGCGCTGCGGGAAGCCGCGTACTTCGTCGAGCGGCTGGCCGCCGAGGACATGCCGTTCGCCGGCCTGGTGCTCAACCGGGTGCACGGCAGCGGCGCCGCCCAGCTGTCCGCCGAACGGGCACTCGCGGCCGCGGAGAACCTCGACGCCGCGGCGGCCGAGGACCTTGATCCCGACACCACGGAAGATCTTGACTCCGAGGCTGAAGAAAATCTTGACGAGGCCCGCATTGTGGATCAGGAGGGCGGGAAAGCTGGACTTCGTAACTCTCCCGAGACGTACGGCAGTTCAGAATCCTCCGCTTCCGCGTCATCAGATCCCGAGGCTCCCGAGGCTCCCGATGGTTCCGTCGAAGGCTCCCCCGCCGCCACGGACACCGACCGCACCGTCACCGGTCGGACCGCCACCGACCGGACCGTCGAACAGTTCACCGCAGATCTGCTGAGGCTGCATGCCGAGCGCATGCAGCTGCTCTCCCGCGAGCAGCGCACCCGTGACCGCTTCGCCGCGCGTCACCCCGAGGTGGCCGTGGCCGAAGTGGCCGCACTGCCCGGCGACGTGCACGACCTCGCGGGGTTGCGGAACATCGGGGAACGGCTCGCGGCCAATCGGCCGGAGCTGCCCGGGTCCGGCGCCTGAGCCCGCGCCGCGACCACCCGTACGGGTCCGCACCCGTTACGGGTCCGCTGTGGTGGGTCCATGGGGCCGCCTCCCGGCGGCCCGTGTGACCTTTTGATGTCGCCTGATGTCGCCTGATGTCGTGTGCCATCCATGCCGGCCCATGAGGTGCCGTGCGGCTCACGGGTCAGCTGCACCCCATGGACGCCGTACGGGCCTTGGGCGCCACGCAGGGGCGCCCCGAGTGACCGGGAGCCGTGGTCCGAGGGAAACCCCTCAGCCCACCGCCGCGTAACGCTCGTACACCTCTTCCTCGTCGAGGGGCAGCAGGCCCGCACCGCGCTCGTACTCCGTACGCGCGGTCTCCAGCAGGCGACGCCACGAGGTGACGGTGGGTCGCCTGCGCAGCAGTGCGCGACGCTCCCGCTCCGTCATGCCACCCCACACGCCGAATTCGACGCGGTTGTCGAGCGCATCGGCGAGGCACTCCGTGCGTACCGGACATCCGGTGCACACTGCCTTCGCCCTGTTCTGCGCTGCTCCTTGAACGAACAGTTCATCTGGATCGGTAGTGCGGCAGGCCGCCTGCGCACTCCAGTCGGTTACCCAGCCCATACCGGCGCCGTCCTCTCCCGAATCGAGGCTCCCCCACGGCGGCAGCGGCATATTCACCGCCGCCAGTTGAGGACGTTACGGAAGGTGGGCACAGCGCAACACCCCCTTCGGGCCCAATCTTGAATGGCCCGAACGGACTATGCGTAAGCGGCAGATCACCCGGGGGAGTGACCTGGGGACATACGTGAGTATCCCGACGAAGCGGGACAGTTCAGTTGAGTCACAACGGACGCCTGGTGACGCATGAGGCTGATTCGGACACGACCTCCCCAAAAAATTGGGGAACCTCCGGAACGATTCGGGGTCGCCGGACGTATTGATACGTGGCCGCACTGCTGTGACAGTTGAGAGCAGCTTAGGCCAAGGCATATACGCGTGTCCGGCGAATGAGAACGTAGGCTGCCCTCATGCCAAAGAAGCTCTCGGGCGGTGGTCTGTCGCCCACGCAGCAGGCCGCCAAGTTCCTCGGTGTCAGCGTGCTCGCCGGAGCAGTCATGGCCGGAATCGCGTTGCCCGCCGCGGGCGCGCTGGGCCTCGCGGCCAAGGGTTCCGTCCAGGGGTTCGACGAGATTCCCGACAACTTGAAGAGCCCCGCGCTGAGTCAGCGCACCACGATCCTGGACAACCAGGGCGGTCAGATCGCGACGGTCTACTCGCGCGACCGCACGGTGGTCGACCTCAAGAGCATCTCGCCGTACATGCAGAAGGCGATCGTCGCGATCGAGGACTCCCGCTTCTACCAGCACGGAGCGGTCGACCTGAAGGGCATCCTGCGCGCCGTGAACCAGAACGCGCAGAACGGCGGAGTGGCCCAGGGCGCGTCCACGCTCACCCAGCAGCTGGTGAAGAACTACTTCGTGGAAGAGGCCGGCGACGACCCGACGAAGGTCGCCCAGGCCACCCAGCAGACCCTCGGCCGCAAGATCCGCGAGCTCAAGTACGCGATCCAGCTCGAGGAGAAGCTCGGCAAGAAGAAGATCCTCGAGAACTACCTGAACATCACGTTCTTCGGCGAGCAGGCCTACGGCGTCGAGGCCGCCGCCCAGCGCTACTTCTCCAAGCCCGCCAAGGACCTGAACCTCCAGCAGTCGGCTCTGCTCGCGGGCATCGTCCAGTCGCCCAGCCGGTACGACCCGGTCAACGACGAGGCCGAGGCCATCAAGCGCCGCAACACCGTCCTGCAGCGCATGGCCGAGGTGCACGACATCTCCCCGCAGGAGGCCGACGCGGCCCAGAACGCCAAGCTGGACCTGAAGGTCAGCGAGCCGAAGAACGGCTGCATCACGGCGGTCAAGGGCGCGAGCTTCTTCTGCCGGTACGTGGAGAACGTGTTCCTCACCGACCCGGTCTTCGGCAAGACCAAGGAGGAGCGGGCCAAGCTCTGGAACCAGGGCGGCCTGACCATCCGTACGACGCTCGACCCGCAGTCCCAGAAGTCCGTGCAGGACTCGATCAAGTCCCACGTCAACAAGTCGGACTCGGTCGCCACGGCAGCCACGCTGGTCGAGCCGGGGACCGGCAAGATCGTCGGTATGGGCCAGTCGAGGCCGTACGGCTACGGGAAGAACGAGACGGAGTACAACTACTCGGTCGACCGTGACATGGGCGGTTCGAACTTCGGCTTCCCGACCGGTTCGACCTTCAAGCCGTTCGTGGCCGCGGCCGCGCTGGAGCAGGGCCTGCCGCCGACGCAGGAGTACCCCGCGCCGTACAAGATGTCCTACCCCAGCCCCGTGCAGACCTGCGGCAAGCCCTGGACCAACCAGCAGAACGAGACCCTCTCGAACGAGAGCGAATCGGAGGACGGCCCCTACCCGCTGAAGACGGCGATGGCCAAGTCGGTCAACACCTACTTCGTGCAGATGATCTCGGACATCGGCATCTGCCCGGTGGTGAAGCTGACCGACAAGCTGCACGTCGTGCAGGGCAACGGCGACAAGCTGCCCGAGGTCCCCGCCATCACCCTCGGCTCCAAGGGCATCGCCCCGCTGACCATGGCGAGCGCGTACGCCACCTTCGCCTCCCGGGGCATGTACTGCACGCCGATCGCCATCGAGTCGATCACCCAGCAGGTGGACGGCAAGCAGAAGTCGCTGGAGGTCCCGAAGTCGACCTGCACGCGGGCCATGTCCGAGAAGACCGCGGACACCGTCAACACGCTGCTGAGCGGTGTGATCGACTCCGGTACGGGTCAGCAGGCCGGTCTGTCCGACCGGGCCAACGCCGGTAAGACGGGTACGACGGACGAGCGCCGCAACGCCTGGTTCGTCGGGTACACCCCGAACCTCGCGGGCGCGGTCTGGGTCGGCAGCCCCAAGCAGAACGTCAAGATGACGAACATCAACATCGGCGGCGTCTACCACTCCCTCGTCTACGGCGGCGAGGTGCCGGGCCCGATCTGGAAGGACGCCATGACGGGTGCCCTCGTGGGCAAGGACTCCCCCTCCTTCAACATGATCGACATCCCCGATCCGGAGCCGGAGGACAGGGACCACGGCGACGACGGGGATGACCATGGCGACGGGGGCGACGACGACCACCAGGGCAACACCATCGACGGGAACAACGGCAGCAACGGGAACGGCGGCAAGTTGCCGACGCCTTCCTTCTCGATCCCCCAGGGCTTCATCCAGGGGCAGAACGGCACCGGAGGACGCCACCACGGGTAATCCCCCGCCGGTCCCCTCGGGGGCCGGGCGAAGGGATCCCCGGAAGAGGACGCACTGAAAGAGGGACGCCACCACGGTGGCGTCCCTCTCGGCATCCCTCTGGGTCTCTGGGCGTCGCTCTCGGCTTCCCTCTCGACGTCCCTCTCGACGTCCTCGGCGCGGAGGCCTCAGCCGGCGAGCAGCTTCTTGACCACGGCGGCGACCCGGCCGCCCTCGGCCAGGCCCGCGACCTTGGGGTTGACGATCTTCATGACCTGACCCATGGCACGCGGCCCCTCGGCGCCCGCCGCCCTGGCCTCCTCGACGGCCTGCCCGACGATCTGCTGGAGCTCCTCGTCGGAGAGCTGCTTGGGCAGGTACGTGGCGAGGATCTCGCCCTCCGCCTTCTCCCGCTCGGCCGACTCGGGCCGGCCACCCTGCGCGAAGGCGTCCGCGGCCTCACGGCGCTTCTTCGCCTCGCGGGTGATCACTTTCTGTACCTCGTCGTCGGAGAGCTCGCGCTTCGTCTTGCCGGCGACCTCTTCCTTGGTGATCGCGGAGAGGGTCAGCCGGAGCGTGGCGGAGCGGAGCTCGTCGCGCTCCTTGATGGCGGCGTTGAGGTCTTCCTGCAGCTTCGACTTGAGCGTGGTCATGCCGACGATTGTCGCAGGTGTGGTGGCGCGGTCGCCCGCTGATTTCGGCGCCGGTCTCGGACGGCGTTCCGGAGCGGCCCTCCGATGCCGGGCGGACTGTCGGCCTCCGGTTGCCGGTGCCGAGGTTGTCCACAGGCGGGGACGCGAAGCCGCCGGGGTCTGACACGATGGACGTATGCGCGCACGATACGGAGTACCCCTGGGAATCACGGCGGTGGGCGCCGCCGGACTGTTGTACGCGGCAGGATTCGAGGCCCGCTCGTTCCGCCTCCGGCGGGTCACGGTCCCGGTCCTGCCACCCGGCATGCGACCACTGCGCCTCCTCCAGGTCTCCGACATCCACATGGTGAGCGGGCAGCGCAAGAAGCAGCGCTGGCTGCGCTCCCTGGCCGGTCTGCGCCCCGACTTCGTCATCAACACCGGGGACAACCTCTCCGACCCGGAGGGCGTCCCCGAAGTCCTGGACGCCCTCGGCCCCTTGATGGAATTCCCCGGCGCGTACGTCTTCGGCTCGAACGACTACTACGGCCCCAAACTCCGCAACCCGGCCCGGTACTTGTTCGAGAAGACCCAGGGCCGCCACGGCCTGAACGGCAACAAGCCGGCCGTTCACGCCATCCACAACCCGTGGGAGGACCTGCGCGACGGCTTCGACACGGCGGGCTGGCTCAACCTGACGAACACCCGGGGGACCCTGAAGATAGAGGGCTCCGAGATCGAGCTGACCGGTCTCGACGACCCGCACATCAAGCGGGACCGCTACGCACGCGTGGCCGGCGGCCCGTCGGAGTCGGCCGACTTCTCCCTCGGCGTGGTCCACGCTCCGTACCTGCGCACGCTCGACGCGTTCACGGCGGACGGCTACCCCCTGGTCCTGGCCGGCCACACCCACGGCGGCCAGCTCTGCCTCCCCTTCTACGGCGCCTTCGTCACCAACTGCGACCTGGACACGGACCGCGTGAAGGGCCTGTCCACGCACACGGCGGAGGGACGGACGTCGTACATGCACGTCTCGGCGGGCTGCGGCACGAACCGCTACACGCCGGTACGTTTCGCGTGCCCGCCCGAGGCGTCGCTCCTGACACTGGTGAGCCGCTAGCGGGCCTGATCGGGGCGGACCTCTGATCATGGCTCACGAGCCGTGGATCACGAGCCGTGGGTCATGCCCCATGAGCCCCTGACCACGCACTACTGACGACGCACCGCCCATCTCTGGGGGCACTCGAGGCCGGCGCGGCAACACCGGGCCCGTAACTCGACCGGATGCCCCAAATGGCCCGATTCATCCACCCCACTTAACGTGGGCGCATGATCGCCCCGATCCCCAAGGACATACCCGACCTCCCCCCGATCCCGGGTATCGCAGCACTGGCCCCGTACAACGTCCCGTCGGCGGCGGTGGTGTCCCCCGTGCACCGCCCGCTCGCGGCGGTCTTCCGCCTCCTGGTCGCCATGGCGGCAGCGGCGGGCATCGCCATCGACCTGTACCTGGGCAGCCCGGCACACGTGCTGAGCTACTTCGCCACCCAGAGCAACCTGCTGGTGGCGGTGGTCCTCGCCGCCTCGGCCCGGCGGGCATGGATGGCCCGCCGCCCACTGCCCGCGGCCCTCACGGGCGGCACGCTTCTGTACATCCTGATCACGGGCCTGGTCTACCACCTTCACCTGGCGAACCGTCCCGGCGGCTTCTCGATGACGGGCGAGACCGCCTCGCTCAACGGCTGGCAGGCCCTCGCGAACCTGATCCTGTACACGGTGACACCGGTCGCCGTGGTGATCGACTGGCTTCTGCTGACCCGCCCGGCCCCCCTGGCGATGCGATACGCGGCCACCTGGCTCGTCTACCCCCTCGTCTACCTGGCCTTCTCCCTCACCCGCGGCGCGATGCTGCCGCCGGGCACCACGGAGCGCTACCTCTACCCCTTCGTGGACGTCGACCGGCACGGATACGTCGGCATCCTCGGAAACACCGCGATCCTCGGCGTCGCCTTCTACGCCCTCGCCCTCCTCGTCGTCGCCCTGGACCACCTCCGCCCCGACCCACTGCGCCACGGCGGCCGACGCCCCGAAAACCGGATTTCGTCTCCGGCCACCGGTGGGCTAAAGTAAACGACGTCGCCGCGAGAAGCAGTGACAATCGGGGTGTAGCGCAGCTTGGCAGCGCGCTTCGTTCGGGACGAAGAGGTCGTGGGTTCAAATCCCGCCACCCCGACAGCTAAAACACCAGGTCAGGGCCGGTTTACCTTCACGGGAAACCGGCCCTGACTCGTTTCTCGGAGCCCCTGGGGAGTGAACGGGGAGTGGATCAAGGAATTCCACTCCCCAGACTTCACTCCTGGCGCGCTCTCAGCAAGGCATCGAGTGCGCGCACCGGCGACCGCGGGTGCATGGCGGACCGTGCCGCCAACGACTCCTCCCACTGCTCGGTCAGTTCATCCATGAGCCGATTCCTCATCCGCGCGGTGATGTGCGAGTAGCGCGCCTGTACCGAACCGTCCTCGTGCCCGAGGCGCTCATCCATTAGCTTGGGCGAGATTCCGAGTTCCTCCATGACCGTCTTGTGAGAGTGCCTGAGCCCATGCGGAGTGAGGCCCCGCGCGATCGGAAGCCAGCACGCGTCCGCCCTGCCAGAGGCGTTCCGGCCCCGGGCCGGCACTCCCGGCCAGGGGTCCGCCATCACCGGCACAGGACGCGCCTCCTGGGGGGCCTTCTTCGGGTACCAGCCTGTCGTAGCCGGCTGGAACAACCAGGTCGCAAATCCGGTCCGTCGCCAGTGTGCCGCCGTCTCTGCTGACCGGCCCGCACGGACGTAGCCAAGCTCCGCAATGGCTGTCTCCACCCTCGTTCGTGTCCGCTCCGCGACAGTGCCCGGCCGGTTCAGCACGTTCGACACCGTTGCTGGGGAGACATCGGCGCGGCGGGCGACGTCGACCAGCTTTGCGCCCACGTGCCGGGCAGCACCGTTCGCGGGACCGTGGCCACGGAACACGTAGGCGTGCTCGTGGCATGGGCAGGATGCTGAGTCGGTCCTGGCGATATGGCTTGCAACCAAGCCCGATAGCCACTTGGGCGTGTCGATGGTTCGGTAGGAGTCGTCCTTCGGCGGGCAGCGCTCGAACTCCCCCGAGTCGAGTTCATAGAGCTGCCACTCCACCCGAACCGAGGCAGGGCGGACGAACTTGCGCTCTAGCCGGACGATTTCGCCCCATCGCATGCCGGTGTAGCCCTTCAGCATCACAGCTACGAACTCGTCGTCACGTCCAGACAGCAGCGCAGCGCGCTCGGCTGTCAGCAGGATTCCGAGAGCGTCGGTCACCACCTTCTCGGGGCCGCGGTTCCGGGAGCGGCCGGCGCGCTTGCCTCGGCCGCGCCGCTTCGTGGCCGGGTTGGAGTCGCGAAGTCCTTCATCCACGGCGTCGGCGAGGATGAGGTGCAGCGTGCCGTGCCAGGGGATAGGCCAAGGGGGAGCAGCTGCTGCCGCGATGTGGCCGGGCCCGTCATGGGCGCTCCGCTAGGCACACCGCCGTCGTGGCCCAGTAGCGTGCCGGGCGCTGCTGGGCCACCCCTCAGGTGCGGGAGCGAATTTTAGTGTCGTCAGACGCGTCCGGCAGGCGGGTAACGGCAATGAGGGCGGCATTGTCGTCCAGGCGTCCTTCGGTGTACCGGGTCAGATCGGCGATGAGAGCGTCCAGGATCACACCGGGGTCCGTTGGGAGGGGACGGGACAGGAATGGCACGGGATCGTAGAAGGTGCCGTGGCGGTCGCGTGCCTCGACCAGACCGTCAGTGAACAGCACCAGGGTCGCGTCGTGCGGCAGGGTGTGCCGATCGATCGGCACCTGGGTGCGGCCCAGATTGCCCAGGCCCAGGGGCAGGGATGGGGCAGACGGCTCGAGCGGACTCGCGCGGCCTTGGTGGATGAGGAGCGGCGCGGGGTGTCCCAGATTGATCATGTATATGGCGGAGCCGTCGTTGGGGAGGTCGATGAAGACGGCGGTGGCAAAGGACTCAGTGCCCTCCTCCTCTTCGGCATCGACCCTCTGCATGACCTCCTCCAGCCGGTCGACCACATCGGTCAAGCCCGGGAGGTGAGCCACGGCCTCGTAGAAGGCGCCGAGCAGCCTGTTGACGGTTCGGACCGCGCCCAGTCCCTTCCCCCGCACGTCGGCAATCATCATCCGAACGCTGTCGGGTGTGGGGTGGATGGCGTAGAGGTCGCCACCGATGGCAGCCTCCTTCGCGGCGGCCCGGTACCGGGAGGCCACGTCCAGCGGCCCGACCCGCTCGGGGGGGATGGGGAGCACCGCCCGCTGGACAGCCTCGGCTACCTCGCGGGTGTCCTTCAACTGTTTCCGGTCTTTGGCCATGACCCGGTTGAGGATCGCGGCAAGAACGGTCAGGATTACGACGCTCGTGAACCGAACGGAGGCTTCGGTAAGGGCGACGCCCTTCGTGTACGCCACGGCCATCCCGATCAGTGCCGTCACTACGCCGGTGGCGATTACGCCCGGCAACGAGTACACGGGGGCGGCCAGTACGGGAGCGGCCGCCAGCAGCGGAAACACGCTGAATCCTGACGGGGTCAGTACGTCGACGACGACCGCGACGAGGAGCACCGCGGCAGGCAGGAGAGAAGGCCATCGACTCCAGCTGACCAGAGGTGTGCGGTCGCGTGTCATTACCCTGCTGTCCCTGTGCTCCTGGGCGGATCGTCATCGAGTCCTAGTCTCCGACGCACCCCGACCCGCAGCGACTGGACCTACCTCGTGCGCGTCCACGTCAGCGACATCGGTATCTGACACCAAATATAGAGGAGTACCCGACAGCCGGCCTCGCCCCGCGGTGCTGGCGTTGGCGGCTCATCTGACGGCCGTGCCCGCTGCTTGCCCAATCGGGCGGATAACTGCGGTCATTCAGAGTCTGCTACGCGCCTCGGCATGGCTACGGGAGTCCCCTGTTTCCCGAGATCAGAGCCGTTTCCGCGCCGCCAAGCGGCCCGCAGCGGAGCCGGGAAGCGCGTCCATGAACACTGGTGAACACCCGTGTACACACCCCATCACCCCACCAACACAGTTGGAAAGCGTGTGGGGGCCATGCCTGTATCACTCACCACCTGCTGCGCGCCGTACCGGCGCCGCCGTTCGTGCGCCCGTACCGGAAGGCCGATCGAGGGGCCCGACTGCCAGCCTCGCCGCGCCGGGGAGTGGACGGGGAGTGGATCAAGAAAGCCGCGGGGGTCGCCACCCACAGGGACCAACTCGTACCAACGTCCTGACCTGCGCAGGAGTCAAGTGCACCTGGTCAGAAATCTTTCCGCACATTATTCGGGACGAAGAGGTCGTGGGTTCAAATCCCGCCACCCCGACGCTGGTCAGAGACCACCTAGGAACGTTTCTAGGTGGTCTCTTTCATGTTCGGGGGGCCAAACAGGGGGCCAAAGGGTTCGGGTCAGGCCCCGAGCGCGTCCACCTCTTCATCGTCCTCGGCGAAGATCTCGTCCATCGCTTCGGCACCCTCCGTGATCACAGGCCGGAGCTGCTTCCGGTACACCGCTTCCGTCGTCGCCTGACTGCTGTGACCGACCAGGAGTGCGATCCGTTCCAGCGGGATCCCATGATCCGAGAGCAGGGACACGAAACTGTGCCGCAGCTCCCGCGGTGTCCATTCCGGCTCCAGTCCTGCCTTCTTCACGATGGCCTTGAAGTCGCGCCGGACGTTCGCGACATCGAGCGGTTCGCCGCTCCGAGTCGTGAAGACCCGGCCGGCCGGGCTCCACTCCATCCCCTTCGAGGCCCGCTCCTGCTTCTGCCACCTCAGGTGCTCTTCGAGGACGTCGACCACCTGCTTCGGCAGGGCGATGGTCCGGCGGCTCTTCCTGTGTCTTGGTTTCCCCGCGCTTGCGCACTGAACGCCACACCGCCACGTGGGGCGGCACGCCATCCTGCGGCGACAGGAAAACGTGGTCCCACGTGAGGGGACGCGCCTCTTCCGTGCGAACGCCGCTGAGGAGCGAGACCACGAGATAGGCGCACAGCCGTGATCCACGCGCGGCGGCCAGTACAGCCTTCGCCTGCTCCAGATTCAGGGCTTTGCTGGGACGGCCCGGTCGCCCCTCGGGCACGGTCACCAGAAGCGCCACGTTCCGCACTGCCTTGTCCCGGCGCTGAGCATGCTCGATGGAGCGGCGCAGTACGGCGAGCAGGTCGCGGAGACTCCGTGTCGCAAGCCATTCGGCCCTGTCGTCCAGCCAGTCGTCCACCTCGTCCGCGCTAAGGTCCCTCAGCTTGGGCAGCCACCGCTCCATCAACCTCGCGTCCAGCAGCACCCGCAGATGCCTCCCCACCGGTCGCTGCCGCTCATAGTGACTGGCCAGCTGCATCATGCTCGCGGGAGTCCCGAGCGGCGCCGGCAGCACGACCCATACAGTCCGCTTTAGTTGCCCCGAGCCCGTCGCCCGACCAACCAAAGTGGTCCACCGGCCTGTCCGGCGAACTGTCATGAAAGATCGAGGATAAATTCAAGGATCAACCCTTTAGAATCCCTGATTGAGCAAAGGGGTTGTTAAAAGGGCAACGTTCTCGCGCTCGCGGGGTCGATTCGCACTGACGGAGCATAAGATTCCGCTTTCTTGCCTACAGGGCCAAGCTATAGTCAATGGCCCTTTTTCAATCGTCATGCTCAAGTCTCGCTCAGATCAGTCGAGTTTCCTTGACGATCACCCAGGCAGTCCGCGATTGTTCTGTTCATGCCGCTCCCGGGGGGAGCGACAACGGAGGGAACAATGAAGGCCATAACTCGCGCATGCACAGCCGCTGCCCTGACCGCTTTTCTCGCTATGGGATCCGGGGGCGTGGGCACTGCATTTGCGGAAGACGCCCCGACGCCGGTCAATGCCGACCAGGACGGGAACCCGATCCCTCAGGCACCGGACGACGCCGACGCCGTCACCAACGGTCCGGTGCACCCGGACGGCTGCCCGCCCGACCCGAGCGTCTCCATCACCAAGGCCAAGAGCGTATTCGTCGGTGACAAGTCCAAGACCGTCTACGGACAGTCCGGCGTCACGCTCTCGGTCTCGGTGGCCAAGGGCCACACCTGGACCGGCACCGTCACCTATGCGGCAAAAATCAGCGAGTCGATCATCGTAGCTTCCGCCGAGGAGACCTTCGGCGGCTCGGTTTCCTACGCGAAGACCACCACCGTCACCCTGGGCGGCTCGTGGAAGGTTCCGGCGAGCCAGCGGGACGGATGGCTCGCCCTTGGCTCGAAGGGATATTCCTTCAACTGGGAGAAGGGTTCCTACAACGGTGGCTGTAAGTGGATCGTCTCGAACCACGGGACCGCCAAGCTTCCGGCACTCTCGCCCTACATCGCCCACTCGTGAGTTGAGGACGATCTGATGAAGCTGCCCCTGCTGGCCGCCGGCCTGTCGGCCCTGGTGCTTGTGTCGGCCTGTTCCGGGGGGGCTCACTCCCGGGCGACCGCCACCCACGGGGCGACGCGGCCTCCGGCAAAAGCGACGACGGGGACCGGCGCGACCCCCTCTCCGATACAGACCCCAACGAGCCCGGACCGCCTTCCCAATCCGGTCCAGTCGTCACTCCCTGTCGGATCGAAGACGCTGTACACGAAAACGGGTCACGGTAAGGGCGGCGTCACGCTTCCCGCGTCAGCGGGGAAGGCCTCATCCATCACGGTGAGGTGGACATGCGCCGGTCCCTCCAATTTCGACGTAATCGCCACCGGAAAGCGCCTCGCCGGGTCTCAATGCGGCGACGGGAGCGGCGTGTTCACAGCCGAGATACCGCACGCCAAAATGCACGAACTGGCGTGGAAATTCTCAGCGCCCGATTCCGTGATCTGGCGGATCGTCGTCATCCAACCGCCCGGGAACTAGTTCCGCGACAGGCAACGTTTGCCCTTCGAGGAGCGGCGTCCGGTGCGTGCTTTCGGCCGGTGCGGCGAGAGTGCGTGCCGGGCGTCGCGACGGGGCGAACGTTGCCTGCCGCGGCACTAGGAACGAGCGCACCGACGCCTGGCGGAATCCGGTGAATTCCAGCCGAGTTGGGCGACGCGTTCTCCCGCCGGGCAACGCCGGAGGTCCCGTCGGACGTGGCGGACGCCCGGGGCGCGGGCCCGCTTCGGCGGCAGGCCCGCGCCCGTCACGTCGGTCTTCGGTGAGAAGTACCGGACGTCACCTGGTGAAGATGAAGTACTTCCAGGTCCCGTACGTCGTCGAGTTCACGTTGTCGCCCGACGTCGTGTCGATGTAGGACGACCGGATCCGGAAACGGACGCCCGTCGGCGGGGTGCCCGTGAGCTCGAGCGTGTCCTTGCCGCCCGAGCCGAGTACGAGGTAACCGGAGTGCGTGGTGCGCCAGGCACCCTGGTAGTAACCCTGCATCTCCACCTTGTACTTGCGGCCCGGGTAGGGCGTCATCGTCGTGTTGTAGACGGGGTCCTTGGACTTGTGGAAGTAGCGGTACGTCTGGCTCCACGCCGTCTTGCTCGTGTAGTAGCCGCTGAGCGCGGTCGACACCTTCGCCTGCGCGCCGACCGTGCTGGTGGCCGTCGCGGGCGCGTACCGGGTGTCGCCGGTGAACTTGGCGGTGAGCTTGGTGTCGCGGGTCAGGGAGAGAGTGACGGACAGGTTGCCGGAGGAGTCGACCGTGCCGGACTTGAGCAGCTTCTCGGGCTTGTCCGCGCCGTAGGGGTCGGCGTAGATCGCGACGGTGCGGTTCTTGTACGTCGTCCCCAGGTGCGCAGTGAACTTCACCGCGCTGTTGTACGCGTACACCTTGCGGTTGTTGTTGAGCGTCACCGTGGCCGCCGTGCGGGTGACGTTCACCGTGCTCGTGGCGGTGGCGCCCGCGTGGTAGTCGTCGCCCGCGTAGGTGACCGTGTACGTGACCTTGCCGCCGGCCGGCGGGGTGTCGGCGAAGGAGTAGGAGCCGGCCGCGCCGACCGTCGCCGTGCCGAGCAGCTTGCCGGACGGCGACTCGGCGTCGGTGCGGCGGACGGAGACCGTGGCACCGGACGGGAACGCGGTGTCCGACGTCAACTTGCCCGTGACGTCAAGGGACTTGGCGCGGGTGGCGGTGGCCGGGGCCGTCGCCGTGAGGTCGGTCTCCGCCTTGGTCGGGTTGTCGAAGACGCGCAGCGAGTACACGTCCTCGTCGTTGTACGACACCGCGAACAGCTTGCCGGCGTCCGGCGCCCAGGCGAGACCCGAGGCCGCGAGGGTGTCGGAACCGCTGCTGCCCCCGGTGTTCGGGAAGTCGTACTGCCGTACCGGCGTGGAGACGCCCGGCTCGAAGATGTGGACGTCCGGGTCGTACCAGGAGAAGGTGCCCGCGGCGACGGTGCCGTTCGGGGCGATGTCGACCGCGTTCGGGTAGGGGTTGGTGGTGTAGCTGCCGTCCTCCGACAGGTCCGAGAGCTTGAACACCTCCTGCTTGTAGGGGGCGCCGCTGGCGGTGATGACGTCCTTGCCGTCGGGAGTGACGGCGAGGTCGCTGAGGTTGCTGCTGTTGCCCGGATCGAAGGCGTACGCGGTGCGGTTCGCCAAACCCGACGACACGTCGAACACGGCGAGTTCGACCGGGCTCTGCTCGGGGGCGCCCGCGACGATGGTGCCGGGTGCGCCGACCGAGGAGCCGAGGATCGGGGCGTAGCTCCAGGTACGGGTGGTGTCCTGTTTGAGGGCCACGACCGGGTCACCGTCGCTCAGGTCGAGCGAGCCGATGTTGCCTCTGCCGGAGCCTGCGTAACCGAACCAGACCTTGCCGCCGGCGAGGGCCGGGTACTCGGGCTGGGTGCCGTCGCCCGTCGCGTAGCGATGGGCCTCGGTGGCGGTCGCCGTGTCGATGGCGACGATCGCGTCGGCGTCCTCGACGGCCGCGTACAGGGTGCCGGAGTCGGCGGACAGTTCCAGGCCGCGGACGCCGGGCAACGAGTCGACGGTGCCGACGACCGTGCCGCTGTAGTCGGTTGCGACGACCTTTCCACCGGTCGGGTCGCTGATGAAGACCCGCTGGTGGACGCCGTCCACGACGACGTCCCCGGTCGACTTGACCGGCAGGATGGTGCTGGAGTCGGCCAGGGCGGGCGCGGCCGAGGTGACCGCGAGCGCGGCCGAGCTGAAGAAGACCGCGAGTGCTGTCGCGGCCGGAAGAGTGCGTATGCGCACGATGGTTTCGAACCCCCCGGAACGAAAGAGCCCCTGTTGTTGAACTGGGGAAGTAAGCGGAGCCTAGGTCACGCCAGTGACAGCGGAGGCCGACCGGGGTCAACGATGATCAAAGAAGTAGGCGGGATTTCGCCATACGGGTCCCGCGGCACCATTCGGGCGTGCTGTTGGAGGGGCGGGGGCGGAGAGTCGCTGACGGGCCGCTCTCGTAGGTCGGTGACCTGGGCGGCTGTCCTCGCTGTACCGTCTCCGCAGTCGATCACGGGGAGGGCCAGGATGATCAGGCGGTGGCCGGCGACGGTGGGCGTGAACCTTCTGCTGGGGATCCCGGGGGTGGTGCCGATCTGGTTGCTCTGGTTCCTGGCGGCGAACTGGATCGATCCGGAGCCGACGGAGAACGACGGTACGGCTCTCTGGCTGGTGATCGTCGTGCCGGTCGTCGGCCTGTACGCGCTGCTCTGGCTGGTCACCAACCGGGCCCTCGCACGCAGGACCTCACTCGCCGCTCGGAGCTACTGGCTGCTCAGCGTGGTGGGCACGTTGTTGCCCACCGCCGCACTCGTCCTGATCCGCCCCTGAGTCCGCTCCCCATGACGCAGGTGCCGTGGGGCTGTCCCGCGGATACGGCGCCCCGGTGTCGCGTCGAGTTGTCGTCCGCATGCTGGGAATGGGCTGTTGCGGCCCTCCTGCGCACCGGGTGAGGACTACGCTGCTGGGCAGACGTCCCAGACCCCGGCGGCATGTCGTTGGCGAGCACAAATCGCCGCGGGGATCGGGTGCTTCGCCCGTCGCCCGGCGCATCCCTGGAGGGACCCGGGTGGGTCCGCAGTCCGGCCGCGCGGGCCGGCGAGTCGGCCGTTGCCCGGACCTCCGCCGAATGCACTCCGCTGCCGGAAGCGAGCCGGTGGTGCCGGGATCCCGACACCACTCGGTCGCCTGCCGACGGTCCTCCGAACCGAGGCGTCATGCACCTTCCGCCGCTCACCGTCCGCCGTCACGACGACAAGAACCGGGCACTGATCACGCTGGCCGGAGAGATCGACCTGGAGACGGTGCCCCTGGTGCGCGCGTCACTGGAACAGTGTCTGCGCGACGGTATCCACACCGTCGACGTCGACCTCACCTCCCTCACCTTCTGCGACTGCAGCGCCCTCAACGCCTTCCTCCACGCCTCACAGCGCCTCACCACGGCCGGGGGGACGCTGCGACTGCACCATCCGCCATCGGCGCTGGTCCTCATGGTCGACATCGCCGGCTGCGCGTTCCTGCTTCTGGGGCTTCCGTTCGGGCAGTTGCCGATCCCGCCCGGGAACGCCCCGACCGCGCGCTCTCTCGTCCCGCCCCGTGGGCCTGTTCCGCCTCCACGTGTCCTCCTGAGCGGTGCGGTGTGATGCCCCGGCCGCATCAGGGACCGTCACGGCGGCCCCGCCGGGGCGAGGAACCCGGCGGGGGAGCCGACTCGGAATTCGGCACGGAGGCCGTGCGGTGGTGCCGGGAACGGACCGCGGCAAGGCTGAAGCGGCTCGCGCACGAGGCCGGGGCCCGGTGGCCCGGGTGAGGTCCGACAGCCGGTCGGCCCGGATCCGGATCCTGGTCGCCGAACAGGCCGCCCGGCGGGGTGCCAGGGTCGGCGTGGTGGATGTGTGCGCGGCTGCCGTGGCCGCGCTGCCGGTCGGCGGGGCCGGACTCTCCGCGATGTCCGGACCCGCGGCAAGCCACCCCCTGTGCAGCACCGACGATGTCAGCGAGCAGCTGGAGGAGCTCCAGCTCACCCTGGGCGAGG
This sequence comes from Streptomyces sp. RPA4-2, assembly GCF_012273515.2. Classification (NCBI taxonomy): domain Bacteria; kingdom Bacillati; phylum Actinomycetota; class Actinomycetes; order Kitasatosporales; family Streptomycetaceae; genus Streptomyces; species Streptomyces sp. RPA4-2. The sequence goes on along the minus strand of NZ_CP050975.2, from coordinate 5,043,207 downwards.
GACCCTGCGTGGATGCCTTCGCACAGGGCTCGGCCGTGCTGACACCCGATCTGTTCGCCGCTGAAGTGCAGGACCGCTGGGCCGTGTTCGCCGACGCTGCCCTGGAAACCGGGGCACGCGCCGTCTTCGCCTTCCCTCTGCGGACGGGCGCTGTCAGCGCCGGAGTTCTGGATCTGTACTCCCAAGTCCCGCGGCGGCTGGGCACGGACGAACTGGCCGACGCGCTGGTCTTCGCCGACACCGCCACTCTGGTCCTGCTCGACTCCCGGCTCGATGGGGAAGCGGACCTGGCCCGCGGGGGTCCGGTGGACGGTCGCTTCGAGGACCTGGGCGCGTACCGGGCGGAGATCGACCAGGCCACGGGCATGCTCACGGGCCAGCTCGGAGTCACCGCCGAAGAAGCCTTCGTCCGGCTGCGCGCCTACGCGTACGCGAGACGACGCCGCCTCGCCGCGGTGGCCGCCGACGTGGTCGCCCACCGGCTCACGTTCCCTCCGGGCGCGGACCCGGGTCGGTCCGATGATGACACCTGACACCGCGCCAAGGGATCAGGCCGAGAAGTGAGTTGTGCCTCCCGTCCCTTCATCGGGGCCGGGATCAGTCCCGACGAAGGGTGTGCACGATGAATCAGCGGCTCCTGGCCAAGACCTTCGTCGAGCTGGCGGACAATCTGGTCGCCGACTTCGACCTGATCGACTTCCTGCGCCTGCTGACCGATCGCTGTGTGGGCATGCTCGACGCGAGTGCGGCGGGCGTGCTGCTCGCGGACCACGACGGCGAACTCCGTGTCATGGCCGCCTCCGACGAACAGGTGCGCCTGCTGGAGCTCTTCCAGTTGCAGAACGACGAAGGCCCCTGTCTCGACTGCTTCCGCACCGGCGCACCGGTGGTCGTCACCGACCTCGTCGAGGAGGCCGACCGCTGGCCACGCTTCGTCGCGGCGGCCCACCGCAGCGGGTTCAGGTCGGTCCAGGCCCTGCCGATGCGTCTACGGGACGACGTGGTCGGGGCCCTCAACCTCTTCCGCACCCGGCGTGGCCCCTTCGAACCGGACGCCACGCCGCTCGCCCAGGCCCTGGCCGACGTCGCCACCATCAGTCTGCTGCAACAGCGCACCGCGCACCGCAGCACCGTCCTCAACGAACAACTGCAGAGCGCCTTGAACAGCCGCGTGCTCATCGAACAGGCCAAGGGGAAACTCGCCGAGCGCCGGGGCATCGACATGGAACAGGCGTTCACCACACTGCGTGGTTACGCCCGTGCTCACAACCGGCGCCTGTCCGACCTGGCCCGCGCGTTCATCGACGACTCCGAACCTCTCCCCGGCCTGAGGTCCTGACCAGGGACGGGGCCAGGGGCAAGGGAGAGGGGCAAGGGAGAGGACAGGGGCAAGGGGCAGGGGCAGGGGCAGGACCCAGGGGCAAGGGGCAAGGGGCGTCGACATCTTTCCGGACGCTGGTTTCTCGGGCGGGCTTACCACCGTCGCGCGGCCGCGGCTTACCTCGGTCCGGACCCCTCACCGGTCACCCGCGTTGCTCGCGGTCGTGCCGGTCGCGCCGGTCACGCCGGTCCTCGCGGCTCCAGCGCGCCTGGTGCCGGCGGCTGTAGCGGCGGTCCCAGCGGTCCTCACGCTCCCGCCGGTCCCGGTAATCCTGGTACTCACCCGCGTCGGACCCGCCACCGCGGCCGTAGCGGGTGGCTCCGAAGACCAACACGGCCGCGGCGACCCACCACAAGGGGTTGAGGAAGCCGAGACCGAACAGGACCACGATCACAACGAGAAGCAGAACGAACACAGGGGGCCTCCCCAGGAGCGGAACAGAGCATCGGAACCGGGGACTGGGGCCTGCTCCACAGCGTAGCCCCCTTCGACCTGGCAGCCCCCTACCCAGCCGCACGGAGCGCAGTATCGTTGGGGGCGGGGCGGCTCGTTCCAACGTCCTGCCGCCCGGAAGTACGGCCTCGTCGGATCGCGCCGGGGCCGTTGGCCCGTGGCTCGCGGCCCGTGCTCGTACCTCGTGAGGGTGGCGCGCCCGGGAGGGAGAGCGCATGATCCAGGCAGCCGACATCCGTGAGTGGCGCGACCATGACGTGGTGGACGCGAAGGGGCACAAGATCGGTGTGCTCGAAGCGATCTACGTGGACACCACCACCGACGAACCGGCCGTGGCCACCGTGCGGACCGGGCTGCCCACCCGCCAGCGCCTGGTCTTCGTCCCCCTCGACGATGCGGTCCTCGGGCCCGGCTACCTCAGGGTCTCCTACGCCAAGAGCCTGGTGCGGAAGGCTCCTTCGATCGGTACGGACGACATCCTGCCCGCCGAGCAGGAAGAGGCGATCTTCCAGCACTACGACATGACGTACCAGCCGGGTGGGCAGGGCGAACGGCAGCTCGCGCGCCGTTGAGCGACCGCGCCCGTCCGACGCGCCCCGGGCCTGACCAGACCCGGCCCAGACCCGAATCAGTCCAGACCCGAATCGGCCCCCTGCGACGCACCCCGATCCCTCCGATCCCCCGGTCCAAGCTCAAGGAAGGCGTTCAGGCGATGGTGCTCTTCCTTCTCCTCGTCCTCGCAGCCGTTGTGCTGGGCATCATCGGTGTGGCGGCCCACGGCCTGGGATATCTACTGATCATCGGCATCGTGGTGCTCGCGGCCGACGTGGCGATCGCCTCCGTGCGGTGGTCCCGGCGCGCCGGCCGACGCGCGGGCCGCTGAGGGGGCCGCTGAGGGGGCTACGGGCGACCGCGCGCCCTGCACACCGTGGAACCCGCGCCACGGCGAACGTCCGTCGGACTCCGTCCAGGAGTATCGTGAAGATACCGAGGGTACTTCGTACACCGGCTTCGATGCCCGTGCCGTCCCCGGCGATTCACGACACCGGGCCGGTCCAGGTCGGCCCGGAGCAGGGTTCGCGTGATGACCGCAACCACGTACGACATGCCCGCGGTCGGAGACCGGACCCCCTCCGCTTCGCCGCGACCTCTCCGGTTGCGACTGGCGCCGTCCGGCACCACCCCCGCCCTCATAGACGGCGCGTGGTGGCCCCGCTCCCGCGACCTGACAGCCGAACTTCCTGCGCTCATAGCGCTGTTGGACCCGCTGTGGGGGCGCATCACTCACGTCACCGTGAATCCCACATTCTGGCCGATCGTCCCCCGCAAGGTTCCCGTCCAGGGCCATGTGGTGAAGGTCGGCTGGTTCAAGGCCGAGCAGGACCCGCACACACTGCTCCTGCTCTCCTACACCGCGGGGCGCTGGGACCTGCTGGTGATCCCACCCGAGACCGACGCCGTCACGGCCGCCCGGCTCATGGCCACGGCCACGGACCCCACGCGCCAGCTCACAGCGAGCGGCCTGATCCAGGAAGCCGAGCTCCTCGGCGGCGCCGCCGAGGACACGGCCGAGGCCGAGGCCGCATGGGACTCGGCCCGGGAGAAGGTCTGGGACTCCGAAGGCGGGCACGACGCCCGCCGGCCCTCCTCGCACGGCCCCGTGGCGGCCGCCGCCGGCCGCGTGCCGAGGCCGGCGGAGGGCATGTGACGAGTGACTGCGAGGAAGGCGAGGCATGTGGTCGTCCCGGCCGAGCCGTGACCGGGGCGGAGTGCGTCACGGTGCGTACCGGCTCACTCCAGGCCCCCCGCGCCGTCAACTATCCTCTCCGGTGGGCGACATCCTGGACGGCTTCCTCCGCTTCCTCGGCTTCCTCGGCTTCCTGAAACAACGCCCCGCCGAGCCCCGCCGAGCCGTACCCGCACGCTCGCAAGGAGAGACGTTTCGTTGACCGCCTCGTCCCCCGTGTCCCCCGTTCCGACGGACGCTTCCGGGACCGCCGCGGCCTCCGTTCTCCCCTCCCCCACCGTCTCGCCCGAGAACCCTCGTACGGTGGCTGTCGGCGCCGCCGGCTCGCGGCCCTGCACCCTGGTCGTCTGCCGGGGGTGCTGCTGCGGAGATCCGGTGAAGTATCCCGCTGACGACCACGCCTGGCAGCTGGAGCGGCTGCGGGCCGGGGCCGAGGCGTCCGGGGGGCGGTTCGTGGTGCGGACCGTGGACTGTCTCGGGCCCTGCGACCAGGCCAACGTGGTGGTGGTGCAGCCTTCCGGGGAAGGGCGGCGCAGGGGTGCGCGGCCGACCTGGATCGGGTTCGCGATGGGTGACGACTGCACCGAGGACCTGGTGGACTGGGCGGCCGCCGGAGGGCCGGGGGTCGCTCCGCCCCCGGTCACGCTGGAGTTGCAGTTCGTCCGGCCGCCGCGCGAGGCGCGGGCCCGCACCAGGACCCGTACCCGCGGCCGTACCCGGGGGTGAGTCCGCCGGCGAGTCCGCGGGTGAGTCCGTCCGCCCCGGGGCCAGTACCCGGGCGTCCGTCCCAACCGCTGTCGGGTGGTGGCGACTTGTGCCGGGCGGCCGGATGGAACCACGCGTCCCGGTACGGCACTCTTCTCCCTTGTGGGGACCCTTCCGTACCAAAGCCCGTCGCCCGAACCCGCCGCGCACATGGTGGTGGCCGGGGACGACGCCCTGGCGCACCGGCTCGCCGCGGAACTGCGTGGTGTGTACGGCGAGCGGGTGACCCTCGTGGTTCCGCCCGCACAGCGCCGCGTGCGCCCGCCGGTGGTCGGACGGGCCCGGGGCTCGACCCTGTTCGACCGGGTCTCCGCGGCGGTGAACCGGGCCGCCGGGAACGGCGACGCGCCACCCGGCCGTACGGCCGAACCACCTGGTTCCGAGAGGGTGTTGGAGGCCGCTGAGCTCACCGAGGCGGTGCTCGCCGAGGCGGGCGTCGAACGGGCCGCCGCCCTCGCGCTCGTCCATGACGACGACGAGGCCAACATCCGGGCCGCGCTCACCGCGCGCCGCCTCAACCCGCGGCTGCGGCTCGTCATCCGGCTCTACAACCGGCGCCTCGGCGAGCACATCAAGGAACTCCTCGACCAGGCATCGGCGTTGGCCACGGACGGGATCGACGACGGCACCGCCGGCGGCGGTGACGGCGGCGGGTTCGACGCGTCCACCACCGTGCTGTCCGACGCCGACACCGCGGCGCCCGCGCTCGCCGCGACCGCCGTCGCCGGCACCAGCAAGGTCGTCCAGACGGACGGGCTGATGCTGCGGGCGGTGGAGCGGCCTCCGCCGGGGCCCGGCGAGGTCGCCGACCCCGGTCTGTGCACGCTCGCGCTGCTGTCCGCCACGACCAACGACCCCGCCGGGGCAGACGGTTCCGAGAGCAGCGGTCCGCAGGGGCCCCGGCTGCTGCCCGACGAACGGGCGGTGGCCGCCGCCACCGGGCGCGGGACCGTCGTCCTGGAGACCGTGTCGTACACCGCTCCCGCGGTGTCCGGCGGGCGCAGCGTCCTGCCCTTCGGCTCGCTGCTGTCACGGCGGCTGCGCTGGTCGTTCGCCGGACTGGTGGGGTGTGTGATCGGGCTGGCGGTCGCCTCCATGGCCGTCACCAGGGAGCCTCCGCTTCAGGCGACCTATCTGACGCTGCTCGACCTCTTCGCCATCAACAATCCCGCCATCGGGGAACCGGTCGGGCGGCAGGTCCTCCAACTCTTCTCCGGGCTCGTCGGGTTGCTGCTGCTTCCGGTGCTGCTCGCCGCGGTGCTGGAGGCGCTGGGTACGTTCCGGAGCGGGTCCGCGTTGCGCAAGCCGCCGCGGGGGCTGTCCGGGCATGTGGTGCTGCTCGGGGTCGGCAAGATCGGTACGCGGGTGCTGGCGCGCCTGCGGGAGCTGAACATTCCCGTGGTGTGCGTGGAGGCCGACCCCGAGGCGCGGGGGCTGGCGCTGGCGCGGCGGCTGCGGGTGCCGGTGGTCCTGGGGGATGTGACCCAGGAGGGCGTGCTGGAGGCTGCGAAGATCCACCGGGCGCACTCGTTGCTCGCGCTGACCAGCGCGGACACGACGAATCTGGAGGCCGCGCTGTACGCCCGTACGGTGCGGCCCGATCTGCGGGTGGTGCTGCGGCTGTACGACGACGACTTCGCGACCGCCGTGTACCGGACCCTGCGGGCCGCGCACCCGCAGGCGCTCACACGGAGTCGCAGCGTGTCGCATCTGACCGCGCCCGCGTTCGCCGGAGCGATGATGGGGCGGCAGATCCTCGGGGCGATTCCGGTCGAACGGCGGGTGTTGCTGTTCGCGGCCATCGACGTGGGCGGACATTCCCAGCTGGAGGGGCGGACCGTGGGGGAGGCGTTTCGGGCGGGGGCGTGGCGGGTGCTCGCGCTGGAGACGGGGGTGGTGGGACGGCGGGATCCGGCGGGCGGAGGTGGGGGCGGCGGGGTGTCGCAGCGGGCGCCGAGCGGGCTGGTCTGGGATCTTCCCCCCTCCTATGTGCTGCGGGCGGAGGATCGGGTGGTGTTGGCGGCTACGCGGCGGGGGCTTGCGGAGTTGTTGGGGCGGCGGGTTCGGGAGCGGGCCGTAGGCCCTCCGGGCGAGTAGGGGTGGGGCCGGGCCTGGTGGGTGGTGGTTGTCGTGGGCGGGCGTCCATTTCCCCTCGCCCCCGCCCTCGCCCCCGCTGCCCCTGCCCGTCCCCCGTCCCCCGTCCCCCGTCCCCCGTCCCCCGTCCTTCAGAGGCTCCGCCCCGGTCCCCACGGGTCCCCGCAGCCGGCGGACCCGTGAGGACCGCCCCCGTCAGGCCGGAAGGTGGGTCCGGGCGAAGTTCAGTTCCAGGTGGACCTGTTTGATGCGTTCGTCGACGACCAGGGAGCCATGGCCGGCGTCGTAGCGGTAGACCTCGTGGACGGCCCCTCGGGCGGCGAGGCGGTCGACGTAGTTCTCGACCTGGCGGATGGGGCAGCGGGGGTCGTTCACGCCGGCCGAGATGTAGACGGGGGCCTTGACGGCGTCGACGTACGTCAGGGGTGAGGACGCCTCGAAGCGCGCGGGGACCTCCTCCGGGGTGCCGCCCAGCAGGGTGCGGTCCATGGCCTTCAGGGCCTCCATCTCGTCGTGGTAGGCCGTGACGTAGTCCGCGACCGGGACGGCGGCGATGCCGAGGGTCCAGGCGTCCGGCTGGGTGCCCAGACCCAACAGCGTGAGGTAGCCGCCCCAGGAGCCGCCGGTGAGGATCAGGCGCTCGGGGTCGGCGAGGCCGGACGTCACCGCCCACTCGCGGACCGCCGCGATGTCCTCCAGCTCGATGAGGCCCACCCGGTGCTTGAGGGCGTCCGTCCACTCCCGCCCGTACCCGGTCGAGCCCCGGTAGTTGACCCGCACCACCGCGTACCCGTGGTCCACCCAGGCCGCCGGGCCCGCCGCGAAGGAGTCGCTGTCGTGCCAGGTGGGGCCGCCGTGGATGTCGAAGACGGTGGGCAGCGGTCCCGTCACCCCGGCCGGCTTCTGGACCAGGGCGTGGACCCTGCCACCGGGGCCCTCCACCCACACGTCCTCCACGGGCACCGAACCCGGGGACTTCAGGCCGGGGGGATCGAGGATGACCCCGCCGGTCGTCGAGCGGACCGACGACGGTTCGGCCGCCGACGACCACAGGTACTCCACGCTGCCGTCGGGGCGGGCCGTCGCCCCGGACACCGTGCCCGCGGGGGTGGGCACGCGGAGCAGCTCGCCGGACCCCAGGTCGTAGCGCCACAGGTCGCTACGGGCCTCGAAGCCGTGCGCGATCAGCAGCGCCGATCCGTCCGGATACCACTCGGCGCCCACGTCGCCGGGCAGGTCGAGGGACAGGTCCGTCTCCTCGCCGGTCGCGACGTCCCACACCAGCGGCTCCCAACGGCCGCGCCGCTGGTGCCCGATGAGCAGGCGGGTGTCCCCGTCGACCGGGGCGAAGCCCAGCACCTCCAGGCCGAGCTCGACCGTGCCGCCCTTGCTGTCGTCGAGCTCGGCGACCGTCGAGCCGTCCGGGCGCAGCACCCGCAGCGCCGAGTGCATCGCGTCGCCGTGCTCGGTGTGCTCGACGGCGATCAGGGAGCCGTCGTGGGAGAGGTCGCCGACGCCGGCCGACTCCCGGTGGCGGTAGATCTCCACGGGTTCCTCGCCGGAGCGGACCAGGTGGATCGTCGACCCGTCCTCGTCCGTCGAGCGGCCCACGACCGCCGTCCGCCCGTCCCGGCCGATGGCCAGTCCTCCGGGGTAGGAGGGCTCAAGTCCCGGCGCGGCGGGCTCGTCGGCGCCGGCGGCACCGGCAGTTCCACCGGTGGGAGCGGCGCCGCCGGAGCCGGCCGCGGCGAAACGCTGTCGGCGCCAGATGCCGAACTCGTCGCCGTCCTTGTCGTCGAACCACCAGATCCATTCGCCGTCCGGGGAGAGCACCCCGTCCGTCGTACCGTTCGCCCGGTCGGTGATCTGGCGCTGCTCGCCCGACTCGCGGTCCCACGCGTACAGCTCGTAGGTTCCCGTCGCGTTGGAGACGAACAGCGAGCGGTGCGGGGCGTCCTCCGCCCAGTCCGGCAGCGACACCCTCGGTGCCCTGAAGCGCTTCTCCCAGTCGGGCATGGCCGCCTGCTGCTGCTCGACGGACCCGTTGCTCTCAGTCATGGCCCCATAGTGCCTGGCCCACCCGCCTTCGCGCCGACGAGGTCCCCAGCCTGTGGAAAACTCCGTCCGGAACCCCCGTCCCGCCCCGCCCGGCGACCGGTGCCGGACGGGCGGGGGCGGACGGCGGGACCGAACGCCGGGAGCGGGCCCCGGAGCCCGGCTGCGCGCGGCGGCACCGTACCTTTGAAGTCGTGTACCGGTTCCTGCTGACGCCCCGCTGGTGGGGGATCAACGTCTTCGTGCTGTTGGCCATCCCCTTCTGCATCTTCATGGGGTCGTGGCAGTTGAGCCGGTTCGAGGCTCGGGTCCAGGACCAGCGCGACGCCGGTGAGCAGGCCGCGGCGGCCAGAACGGATCCGGCCCGACCGCTGCGCGAGCTGCTGCCCGTCGACAAGGACACGTCCGGCAAGCAGGCCGTCGCCACCGGCCGGTACGGCAAGCAGCTGCTGGTGCCCGACCGCGAGCTGGGCGGCAGGCACGGGTACTACGTGCTGACGCTGCTGCGGACCGACGGCGGCCAGGCGCTGCCCGTCGTCCGGGGCTGGCTGCCCGGTACCGCGGATGCCGCGAAAGCGCCCGCCGCCCCGGCCGGCGAGGTGACCGTCACGGGTGCGTTGCAGGTCTCCGAGAGCCCGGGGTCGGACGGGGTGAGCGCCGCCGGTGGGCTTCCCGACGGGCAGACCGGCGCGATCAGCTCGGCGTCGCTGGTGAATCTGGTGCCGTACAAGGTGTATGACGCCTGGATCACCCTCGCGAAGGCCGACAGCGGGATGACGGCGGTGCCCGCGACCGCGCCGCAGGGCACCGGCCTGGACCTCAAGGCGTTCCAGAACCTCGGCTACACCGGTGAGTGGTTCGTCTTCGCGGGCTTCGTCGTCTTCATGTGGTTCCGGCTGCTGCGCCGCGAGGCCGAGTTCGCGCGGGACGCGGAGCTGGGCCTGATCGCCTCCGAGACGACGGATCAGAACGAGGAGACGGACCGGGACCAGGAGCGGAGCGGAAGCCCGGACGAAAGCACGGACGGGAATCCGGTCCGGGACACCGCCGAGGCCCCGGCTCCGTAGAGACTCGGGCCCCGGTCCCGTGCATGCTCGGGTCCCGGCGCCGCCCCGCTCAGGACGCCGCCAGTATCCCCGTCCGGTACACCGTGCCCGCGCACGCGCCGGACACCGTCGTCGAGGCGGTCGCGCCCGTGTCCGTCGCGTAGGAGAGGGTGACGCTGCCGTCGGCCACGCCGTCCTCCGTGAGGAGCTGGGCCGAGGTGCCCGTGCCGCCGGTGTCCGTGCCGGTGCCGCCGGCCGCGGCGGCGCCCTCCGTGGAGCTCGGATCCGGTGAGGGCTGCCCCCCGCCGGTGGTCGGACAGGTCTCCGAAGGCACCCAGGCGAACTTCACGACGTACGAGACACTCGGCTGCAGCACCAGCGAGGCGACCTCCATGGAGGGGTCGGGCAGGCCGGTGGCCGCGTCGCCCGCCACATGGGTCACCACGCTGATCTTGGACGAGTCCGCCGCTCCCTGTGCCAGGGTGCTGACGGCGCCCGCGCCGCTGACGGTGCAGCTGGTGCCGGAGACGTTCGAGACACTGAAGGAGCCGTAGACCGCGCCGGCGGCGTCCGGGACGCCGACGTTGCTGGTGGCGCCGCCGAGCTGCGCGGCCGTGCACGCGGACGCGGTGGGCGCCGAGGCCGACGGATCGGGGCCTCCGGTGGCCGCCCCGGTGCTCGCCCCCTTGCCCTTGTCGGGCGCTCCCGTCCGGTCCTGCTTGCCATGGTTCCTGGATGTGCCGGAGCCGCCGCCCGCGGTGCTTTCGCCGCCGTCCGGGTTCTTGCCCTGGCTGGTGCCGCCCTGCGCCTGCGAGCTGTTGCCCGCGATGGACGGGTCGGCGTTCGACCCGGAGGCGTTCGAGACGTGCACCAGGGCCGGGACGGCCGTGCCGATGAAGAGCGCGGCGGCGGCCATGCCGACGAGTGCCTGGCGCTTGCGGGCCCGGCGGGCGGGCACCGCGCGGCGCAGATGCTCCAGCGTGCCGTCGGCGGGTTCGATCTCCTCGACCGCCTGGTGCAGCAGCCGGCGCAGCGCCAGTTCGTCCGTGCCGAGGCTTTCGGAGCCCAGTTCGGCCGGGCCCTGTTCGTCGGGCTGTCCGTCGGGGCCGTGGTTCACAGTTCCGTTCCCAGCGTGCGATTGCCTGTGCTCGTGCTCCGGGCGCCGTTCCTCGTCACGGCGCTGTGCGTTCTCGTCGTACTCGCTCATGCCGGGGCCTCCATGGCCACACGGAGCGCCGCGATGCCGCGCGAGCCGTACGCCTTGACCGAGCCGAGCGATATCCCGAGGGTCTCGGCGACCTGCGCCTCGGTCATGTCCGCGAAGTAGCGCAGCACGAGGACCTCGCGCTGACGGCGCTGGAGGCCCTTCATGGCCTTCTTCAGCGCGTCGCGCTCCAGCAGGTCGTACGCGCCCTCCTCGGCGCTCGCCATGTCCGGCATCGGCTTCGAGAGGAGCTTGAGGCCGAGGATGCGCCGGCGCAGGGCGGACCGCGAGAGGTTGACGACGGTCTGGCGCAGATAGGCGAGCGTCTTCTCCGGGTCGCGGACGCGCTTGCGCGCCGAGTGCACCCGGATGAAGGCCTCCTGGACGACGTCCTCGCAGGAGGCGGTGTCGTCGAGCAGGAGCGCCGCGAGACCCAGGAGCGACCGGTAGTGGGCGCGGTAGGTCTCGGTCAGATGGTCGACCGTCGTGCCCGCGGCCGTGCTGCTCTCCTCAGCGCCGTCGCGCTGGCTCGGTATGCGGGCGGGCCGCGCTGCGGGCATGGGCGCGATCACCGGCATGCCGCCGGGCGCGCCGGGGCTGCGGAGTCGGCGGGGTGGACGCAGGGCCGTGCCCCTCGTCTGTACCGCGGTGAATTCGAGTACCTCTGCCACGCCAGTTGGACACGCGTCCCCCCGTCAGGGTTGTACGCGACAGGCATCACATTCGCTTCAGCCATCACTTCGGCCGAAACCCCCACCCGCGCACGCACCGCGACGCCCACTCTCACGCACACCGCGACACCCATCGGAACCGATGCCGGAACCCCCGCCGACGCGCCCGGCAGCGCGCCTGAAAGTGCACTGAAAGCCCTCATGCGTAAAAGCTCATCCCCTATGCCCCATGTGCCCTGCCGCCCCCGGACCACCCGCGCAGGGCTACCGCAAAGACGCTCCCCGCCCTCCGCACGGTTGCGGAGAGCGGGGAGGGAAATCTTCGAACGCCGGGTGGGTCTCGTTCAAGTGGTACGGACCATTATTCCGGCCACACGACTCACACAGATCCTACAAACGAATCCGGGGATGACCAGGGAGATTTTTCGCGGCCTTCGGCCGCGGCCGGGAAACCTGCCGCGCAGGTCACGCCTTCCCCGGGTGACGAACCGACAGTTCCGCCGCCACCAGCTCGGCGATCTGCGCCGTGTTGAGCGCGGCGCCCTTGCGGAGGTTGTCGCCGCAGACGAAGAGTTCGAGGGCGGTCGGATCGTCGAGTGCCCGGCGGACGCGGCCGACCCAGGTCGGGTCGGTACCCACGACGTCGGCGGGAGTGGGGAACTCCCCGGCCGCCGGATCGTCGAACAGGACGACCCCGGGCGCGGTGGCCAGGATCTCCCGTGCTCTCGCCACCGTGACCGTGTCCTCGAAGCGGGCGTGGACGGTGAGGGAGTGCGTGGTGACGACCGGGACGCGGACGCAGGTCACGGCCACCGGCAGGTGGGGCAGTCCGAGGATCTTGCGGGACTCGTCCCGCACCTTCATCTCCTCCGAGGACCAGCCGTCCTCGCGCAGCGACCCGGCCCACGGTACGACGTTCAGCGCCACCGGCTCCGGGAACGGGCCGGTGTTGTCCCCCACTGCACGGCGTACGTCTCCGGGGTTGGTCCCCAGTTCCGTACCGGCAACCAGGGACAGCTGCTGGCGCAGGGTCTCGACGCCGGCGCGCCCGGCGCCGCTCACCGCCTGGTAGCTGGAGACCACCAGCTCACGCAGCCCGAACTCGGCGTGCAGCGCGCCGAGCGCCACGATCATGGAGAGGGTGGTGCAGTTCGGGTTGGCGATGATCCCGCGCGGACGCATCCGCGTCGTGTGCGGATTGACCTCGGGGACGACGAGGGGCACGTCCGGGTCCATCCGGAAGGCGCCCGAGTTGTCCACCACGATCACGCCCTTGGCGGCGGCGATCGGCGCCCAGTGCGCGGCCACCTCGTCGGGTACGTCGAACATCGCGACGTCGACCCCGTCCAGGGCGGCCTCGCTCAGTGCCGCCACCTCGACCTCCTCGCCGCGCACGGCCAGCTTGCGGCCGGCCGAGCGCGGGGAGGCGAGCAGACGGATCTCGCCCCAGATGTCCGCGTGCTGGGACAGGATCTGGAGCATGACGCGGCCGACGGCCCCGGTCGCACCCACGACCGCGAGCGTCGGACGTCCGAGGCGTCCGGGGTGGCCGGAGTGACCGGGGAATCCGGAGTGTTCAGCCGGTCGCCCGGTCCGTTCGGCCATCAGCGGCCAGTGCCCCCGTAGACGACGGCCTCGTCGCTGTCGGAGTCGAGCCCGAAGGCCGTGTGCACGGCGCGTACGGCCTCCGGCACGTCGTCCGCGCGGGTCACGACCGAGATACGGATCTCGGAGGTCGAGATCAGCTCGATGTTGACCCCGGCGTCGCTGAGCGCCTCGAAGAAGCCGGCCGTGACACCCGGGTTCGTCTTCATGCCCGCGCCGACCAGCGAGATCTTGCCGATCTGGTCGTCGTAACGCAGCGAGTCGAAGCCGATCACGTTCCTGGCCTTCTCCAGGGCGTCGATGGCCTTGCGGCCCTCGGTCTTGGGAAGGGTGAAGGAGATGTCCGTGAGGCCCGTGGAGGCCGCGGACACGTTCTGCACGACCATGTCGATGTTGACCTCGGCGTCGGCGATGGCCCGGAAGATCGAAGCGGCCTCGCCCGGCTTGTCCGGGACACCGACGACCGTGACCTTGGCCTCGGAGGTGTCGTGAGCGACACCGGAGATGATGGCCTGCTCCACCTTCTGGTCCCCTTGCTGGATCGGTGCGTTGCTGACCCAGGTGCCCTGCAGTCCGCTGAAGGACGAGCGCACGTGGATCGGGATGTTGTAGCGGCGGGCGTACTCCACACAGCGGTGGAGCAGCACCTTGGAGCCGGAGGCGGCGAGCTCCAGCATGTCCTCGAAGGCGATCCAGTCGATCTTCTTCGCCTTCTTCACCACCCGTGGGTCGGCGGTGAACACGCCGTCCACGTCGGTGTAGATCTCGCAGACCTCGGCGTCGAGCGCCGCGGCGAGCGCGACGGCCGTCGTGTCGGAGCCACCGCGCCCGAGCGTGGTGATGTCCTTCTTGTCCTGCGAGACGCCCTGGAACCCGGCGACGATGGCGATGTTGCCCTCGTCGAGGGCCGTCCGGATACGGCCGGGCGTGACGTCGATGATCCGCGCTTTGTTGTGGACCGAGTCGGTGATGACACCGGCCTGGCTGCCGGTGAACGACTGGGCGCTGTGGCCCAGGTTCTTGATCGCCATCGCCAGCAGGGCCATGGAGATCCGCTCTCCCGCGGTCAGCAGCATGTCGAACTCTCGCCCGCTGGGCATCGGAGACACCTGCTCGGCGAGATCGATCAGCTCGTCCGTCGTGTCGCCCATCGCGGAAACGACCACGACCACCTGGTGGCCGTTCTTCTTCGCTTCCACGATTCGCTTGGCGACGCGCTTGATGCCCTCGGCATCGGCTACGGAGGAACCTCCGTACTTCTGCACGACAAGGCCCACGTGCGCTCCTCGCTCCATCTGTCTCTGCACCGCACTACTGCGGTGCGCTCAGTTTAACGAGCGGCCGGATTTCCCTTCCGAAGTATCGCATCGTGAGATGTCCCGCTCACGACGTGATCACTGCGGACCGTCAGGTCGACCGAGGCCGTCAGGGATCCTCCGGCCGCTCCGAGCGGCATCTGCCCATGCCCCGGCCCCGTCACTCCGGAAAGTGCCCCGAGTCACACGGGACCGGTGTGACCCGGGTGCCGGCGAGGGAGGGGCGCACGCCCGGCGTACCCGAGATGCCCGAGTAGCTGGTGTGCCCGGAGCGCACGGTGTGCACCGGAGCACCCGTTGCAGCCATTGCGCCCGCCGGGTCCCGCCGGGTCTCGCCGGGTCCCGCCGGGTCTCGCCGGGTCTCGCCGCGGCCGGCCTACTTGGCCGTCCCCAGGCCCAGCGGGCCCCCGATCTCCTCGGCCATCACCCGGCCCGCCTCCTCCGCGAGGATCTCCTCACCGAGGTCCTGGTCGGTGTCCAGGCCGTTCAGGTCGTCCAGGGGCTGGTTCAGCCGCACATGGGCGACCAGGGACTGCAGGGCGCGCAGGGCGGCCGAGGCGGTGGAGCCCCAGTTCGAGAAGTACGAGAACTGCCACCACCACAGCGCCTCGCTGGTGCGTCCGGCGCGGTAGTGGGCCATGCCGTGGCGCAGGTCCGTGAAGACGTCGGCGAAGTCGTCCGAGATCCGGCAGGCCACCGGGGCCTTGCGGGGCTCGTACGGGTCGAAGACCTCGGAGTAGACGTCGACCGGTTCCAGCATCACGGCCAGGCGCCGGCGCAGCTCGTCGACGTCCGGCTCCGGGCCGAGGTCCGGCTCGTAGGGCTCGTCGGGGACGATGTCCTCGTGCGCGCCCAGGCGGCCGCCGGCCAGGAGGAGTTGGGAGATCTCCAGGAGGAGGAAGGGAACCGCCGAGTCCGGCTCGTCGCCCTTGGCCACCTCGGTGACGGCGACCAGGAAGCTCTCCACCTGGTCGGCGATCTGGACCACGAAGTCGTCGGGGTCCTGGCTGGTGGCGTGCAGTGTGGCGTCAGACATCTAGGAGTCGTCTCCCCTCGAAGGCGCGGCCGAGCGTGACCTCGTCCGCGTATTCCAGGTCGCCACCCACCGGGAGGCCGCTGGCCAGGCGGGTGACCCTGAGGCCCATGGGCTTGATCATGCGGGCGAGATACGTGGCCGTGGCCTCGCCCTCCAGGTTCGGGTCGGTGGCCAGGATGAGTTCCGTGACCACGCCGTCCGCGAGGCGGGCGAGGAGTTCCCTTATCCGCAGGTCGTCCGGGCCCACACCTTCGATCGGGCTGATCGCTCCGCCGAGCACGTGGTACTTCCCCCGGAACTCACGCGTCCGCTCGACCGCGACGACGTCCTTCGGTTCCTCGACCACGCAGATCACCGACAGATCGCGGCGCGGGTCGCGGCAGATGTTGCACAGCTCCTCCTGTGCCACGTTGCCGCAGGTCGCGCAGAAGCGGACCCTCGCCTTGACCTCCATGAGGCACTGCGCGAGCCGGCGGACGTCCGTCGGCTCGGCCTGCAGGATGTGGAAGGCGATCCGCTGCGCGCTCTTGGGACCGACGCCGGGCAGCCGCCCCAACTCGTCGATGAGGTCCTGGACCACGCCTTCGTACAACGGACTGCCGCCCTTCCTGGATTCTTTCAGTACGTACGGTAGTTGGCCGCCGCCGGTCTTAGAAGGGCAGACCAGGGATGCCGCTGCCGCTGCCGCCGCCGAGGCCCTGGGCGAGCGGGCCGAGCTTCTGCTGCTGGAGCGCCTGCGCGTTCTCGTTCGCCGCCTGGACCGCCGCGACGACCAGGTCGGCGAGCGTCTCCGTGTCCTCGGGGTCGACCGCCTTCGGGTCGATCACCAGGGCGCGGAGCTCGCCGGAGCCGGTCACCGTCGCCTTCACCAGGCCGCCGCCCGACTGGCCTTCCACCTCCGTGCGCCCGAGTTCCTCCTGCGCGTTCGCGAGGTCCTGTTGCATCTTCTGGGCCTGCTGGAGCAGCTGCTGCATGTTGGGCTGGCCACCACCGGGAATCACGATCAGCTCCTGGGTCGTACGGCTATCGGCACCACTGTCCGGACGGGGTTTTCCCGCTCAGCACGAGCCTACGTGGTCGACGGGCCGGTCGCCCCAGCACTCTTTCGAGTGACACCGCCCGTCCGCCTATACCTGACCAAGACCCTCTTCCGGGCGGAAAACCGGTGAAAACCGGGCCATCGCCACCCATTGGGCGGTAGGAAAGGGGCGGCGCCTGCGCATCATGCGTCACGCAGCATCACACAACGTCACTAGTTTTCGTCGGAGCCGTCGTCGCCGGAGTCGTGGCCCGCGTCGTCGTCGGCGTCATCGCCGTCGTCAGTAGGGAGTGCCGGGTGAGCCAGCCGGAGATGCAGCCCGAGGGGCCGCCCCAGGACGCTCGCAACGACGGGGCCGGGGGTCTCCGGCCGGGCGACCTGACCGGCCGGCCGCTCCCCCTCGGGGACTGGGGGGAACCGGCCGACCGGCTCCACGAGCTGTACCAGTGGGTGGAGCGGGGGGCTCTCGACACGGCGTCCTGGTACCTCGCGGACCGGGCGGGGAAGCGGTGGGCGGCCCGGGGCCTGCGGGGCGGGGCGGCGCTGGGAGCGATGGCCGGAGCCGCCCTGCCGCTGCTGGATCTCACCGGAGTGGTCGGTGGCGTGGCTCCCTGGGGGTATCTCGCGCTGCTGTTCGGGGTGGCGTGTGTGGCGGGCGACCGGTTCTTCGGGGTGACCTCCGGGTGGATAAGGGACGTGGCCACGGCGCAGGCCGTGCAGCGGCGGCTCCAGGTGCTCCAGTTCGACTGGGCGTCCGAGAGCGTGCGGGAGGTGCTGGGGCCCGCGGAGGGGACCGCCGGCGAGGCGGCGGAGCGGTGTCTCGGCGTGCTGCGCAGGTTCACGGAGGACATCACGGAGCTGGTCCGGGCCGAGACCGCGGACTGGATGGTGGAGTTCCGCACCGGTTCCGCCCCCCTCGGCATCCAGTCCTCACCGGTCACCGGACCGAGGCCGGACGCGGGGGCGGCACAGGGCAGGTTTCCGCCGCCCCCGAACGGGGCCCGCCCGAACATGCCCCGCCAGCGCCCGCCGGAGTCGAGATGGTAGGCCTCGGACCGGCTCGCCCCGTCAGCCCCGCCCCCCGTCGTCGCACATCCGCAGCGCCTTCGACGCCGAGCACGAAAGCTGGCCGTGGGCACGGATGACGCTCTCCCCGGTGCCCTGGACGACGTAGGCGAGGAAGCTCGCGGCGAGCGAGCCGGCCGGCGGCCGGTTGTAGGTGTAGGCGTACTCGACTCCGCGGTACGGGTAGTCGCTCCTGCCGTTCTCGATGTCGGCGACCGAGGCCGCGGCACCGTCGAGAGCCACGGGCCGCAGCCCCTTGTGAGCGGTGGCGAGGGTGAGTTCGCTGTAGCCGATGGCGCCGGGGACCTCGGCCACGGTGTCCAGCACCTTTTGCGTGGAGTCGAGTTCGCAGCGCGTGACGGGAGCCGTGGCGTCGTCCTTGCGCACACAGTCCAGGGACGTGCTGGGGACTCGCTCCCAGGCTCCCAGGACCCGCCGCTGGAAGATCTGCCGGGTACCGGACTCGGCGTTGCGGCTGACGAGGACGACGGGCAGGTCGGGAAGGCCGGCGTCGAGCTGCCTCCAGCGCGTGATCCCACCGCGGTAGACGCGGCGTACGTCGTCCAGGGAGAGCCCCTGGCGAAGCTGGATGTCGTCGTTGACGACCAGGGTGAAGACGGACAGGGCGACCCGGGTCCCGAAGAGTTCCCGGGGCCCGTCGGCCGCGGGGCCGTCGGAGAACGCGATCACGGACCGGGCACTCCTCTCCGACTGGGCGCCCAGGGCGGCGAGGTCGTGGACCCCGGCTTCACTGCCGCGCGCGTCCACGGTGATGGTGGACCCTCCGCAGTGCTTCTCGTACTGCTGTGCCAGCTCCTGGATCGCGGGGGCGAAGGCCGTCGAACCGGTGATCCTCAGCGTGCCCCTCTCGCAGCCGATCGGGGCCGCGTCGTCGTCGCGCAGGACCACGATCGCGGCCAGGGTGACCACGCATGCCGTGAGCAGGACGGTGCTGATCCGGGCCGCCCGGCTGAACAGGGGCAGCGTGTCGTCCGGCGTGGCGCTGCGGTTGGGGTGGACCTCGCCGTCCCGGATGCCGCCGACGATCCGTATCGGGCATCCCACGTCACCACCCGACAGCAGCACGAGCAGCTTGAAGTGCTCGCCCCGGTTGAGCGGGACGCGCGGGATGCGCAGGGTGCCGCCCTCGTAGCTGAGCCCCGCCGCCGGGGTGAAGTGGTCCATGAGGTGGTCGGTGCCGGGCGGCTGGGTGACGGACACGCCCCGGATGGTGCGGTCGGTGAACACCGCGGTCAGACCGTGCCGCTCACGGCTCGTGTAGTCGTCCCCGGCGATGCTCTGCGAGCCGTCGTTCTCGATCCGCAGCAGCACCAGCGTGGCGTCCGCCATGCCCGGCGCCTCGTCGAACAGCCCGAGCCGCACGTTGGCGCGCCCCGAACGCACGTCGTCGCCCACCGGGTTGTCCATCTGCACCCGGTACCCGATCCGCTTGCGCCGCGGTACCCGGCGCTCGTACCAGACCATCACGGCAGAGGCGACGACACCGATCACGGCGGTCCCGACGGCCACTACGTTCTCTGCGCTCAGCCACTCCATCGCGAGCCACTCCCCCGAGCCCGACGGTGGGATCACCGTACGGCCCGGAGCGGGAACGCCCGGCGTACGCCGGATGAAGTTTCAGCAGCCTTCCGCGGCGGCCGCCCCGGCGTGCGCCGCTTCCCGGGTACGTACGCCCGTCAGCCGCTCTTCGTGTACGTCAGGGCGTCGCCGGAGCCCGTGTTCACCCGGCGCAGAGTGCCGTCGGGCAGCAGGGTCACCTCGGAGGCGGCGCCCGGGGTGCAGGAGGAGAGCGGTTCGCCGGAGGAGACCTGGGAGGGACCGATCCGCAGCGGGCCGCCGGCGCCCGGGGCGGCGGTCAGCTCGGCCTGGAAGACGCAGTGGTACGTGCCGCTGCCGAGCGGGCCGTCCGCGGTGAGCAAGAGGACCGCGTCGCCGACCTCGCCCTGCTGGATGGTGAGCCGGCGCGTGTTGTGCCCCGTCGCGTTGTCGATGGAGGCGTCCCAGGTGCCGAGGAACGCCTCCGGGACCGTCCCGCCCCCCGCCGACGGCGACTCGGACGACTCGGTGGGGGCGGAGGCCGACGGCCCGGATGCCGTCGGGCCCGGGGTCGTGGGCGCGGTGGTGGCCGGGGCCCCCTTGGAGTCGTCGGTGCCGTCGCCGCCGCCCCGCATCAGGGCGTAGACGGAGCCGCCCGCGCCCAGCGCGACGACCAGCGCCACCACGATCAGGGCGGCGGTGGAACGGCCGCTTCTGCGCGGGGGCTCCACGAGGTCGGGGCGGGCCCGCCGCCGGGGCCGTACGGCGTCGTCGAGCCGTAGGAGCCCGGCGGAGCGCCCCAGCCGCCCTGTGGATAGCCGTACGCGGGCGGCCCCGAAGGACTGGGGTGCTGCTGGGGATAGCCGTACGCGGGGTGCTGGGCGGGCGGTGCGGTAAGCGGGGGCGTCCCGTGGAAGCCCCCGATCATCGTGGGGAGATGGTCGGCGGAGCCCGGCTGCCCCGGCGGCGGGGTGGCGGCGTGTTCCGGGGCGACCTCGGGAACCGGTGCGGCGCCGGAGGCGACGGGGGCAACGGGTTCAGCGGGCGTAACAGGCGCATCGGGTGCGGCGGATGCGGCAGGTGCGGCGGATGCCGCAGGGGGCTTGGACAGATCCACGGCCGGGTCCGGGGCCCGCTCCGGGGCCGGCGGGAGCGCGGCGGGCGCCGCGTCCGGGTTCTCCGTGTCCAGCAACCGCACCGCATGCCGCCCCAGTTGGGCCACCAGCGCGCTCGGCAGCCACGGGTCACGGGACCGCCCGCCCGAGACGGTGTCCTCCGCGCCGGTCCGCTCCAGGATCTCGTCGAGCGAGGGCCGCGCCGCGGGATCCTTGCGCAGACAGTGCCGTACGAGGTCGGCGAGCCCCTCCGGCACGCCCTCCAGGTCCGGGTCCTCCTGCGCGATGCGGAACATCATCGCGTGCACCCCGCTGCTCGTCGCCCCGAACGGCAGCACGCCCGTGGCGGCGTACGACAGGACCGAACCGAGGCAGAAGATGTCGCACGCGGGCGTGACACGGTCGCCGCGGACCTGCTCGGGCGCCATGAAACCGGGAGAGCCGACGAGCGCGCCGGTGCGGGTGAGGCCGCCGTCGGTGACGGTCTCCAGGGCGCGCGCGATCCCGAAGTCGATGACGCGCGGGCCGTCGATCGTCACCAGCACGTTGGAGGGCTTGAGGTCGCGGTGGATGAGTCCGGCCGCGTGGATGTCCTTCAGGGCGTGCGCCAGGCCGGCGGCGAGGATGCGCACGGATCGCTCCGGGAGCGCGCCGTGGTCGTGGCCGACGACGGTCTGCAGGCTGGGCCCGGCCACGTAACCGGTCGCGACCCACGGGATGTCGGCCTCCGTGTCCGCGTCCAGCACGGGCGCGGTCCAGTAGCCGCCGACCCTGCGCGCGGCCCGCACCTCCTGCCGGAAGCGGGCCCTGAACTCCTCCTGCTCGGCCAGTTCCTCGCGCACCAGTTTCACGGCGACCGTACGGCCGCGGTCGGAGCGTGCGAGATAGACGTTCCCCATCCCGCCGGCACCGAGCCGCGCCATCAGCCGGTACGCCCCGATCTGACGCGGGTCCCCGCCCCCAGCTTCTCCATCGTCGCGCGCCCTCCCCCGTACGTGTGCAACAGCCCGAGGATAGTGCGGCCGTACGGGGAGGTGGGTGGGGTGGTGTCTACGGTTCCGTAACAGCGTCTGGCGCTTTCGTGACGCCCGTCGCGGGGCCGCCGAGCGTCACCGAGAGGGTCACCGGGCACCGCCGAGCGCCGCTCCGGCACCCGTCCCGCCCCACCCCGCCGCGTGCGCCTCCGCTCCGCCTCCGTTCCGCCTCCGCGTCCCTCTCCGGGTCCCCACGCCCGACAGACTGTCGCGGAAAGCCCCGGACCGCAGACAGGACGCCGATATCGCGTCCGCTCCGTGGACACCTACGCTTCGGCGCATGACCCCTCAGCCCAACCCCCAGGTCGGCGCCGCAGTGAAGGCCGCGGACCGCGCGCACGTGTTCCACTCCTGGTCCGCGCAGGAGCTCATCGACCCGCTCGCCGTCGCCGGCGCGGAGGGGTCGTACTTCTGGGACTACGAAGGCAAGCGGTATCTGGACTTCACCAGCGGGCTCGTCTTCACCAACATCGGCTACCAGCACCCGAAGGTCGTCGCCGCGATCCAGGAGCAGGCCGCCACGCTGTCGACGTTCGCGCCCGCCTTCGCCATCGAGGCGCGCTCGGAGGCGGCCCGGCTGATCGCCGAGCGGACACCGGGCGACCTGGACAAGATCTTCTTCACCAACGGCGGCGCCGAGGCCGTCGAGAACGCGACGCGGATGGCACGGCTGCACACCGGGCGCCCGAAGATCCTCTCCGCGTACCGCTCGTACCACGGCGCCACCTCCACCGCGATCAACCTCACCGGTGACCCCCGGCGCTGGCCGAACGACATCGGCGCGGCCGGCGTCGTCCACTTCTGGGCGCCGTTCCTCTACCGCTCCCCCTTCCACGCGGAGAACGAGCGGCAGGAGTGCGAGCGCGCGCTCCAGCACCTGGAGGACACGATCGCCTTCGAGGGGCCGGCCACCATCGCGGCCGTCATCCTGGAGACGATCCCCGGCACGGCGGGCATCATGACGCCCCCGCCCGGTTACCTCGCCGGGGTGCGGGAGATCTGCGACCGGTACGGGATCGTCTTCGTCCTGGACGAGGTCATGGCCGGGTTCGGGCGGACCGGCAAGTGGTTCGCCGCCGATCACTACGCCGTGACGCCGGACCTGATGACCTTCGCCAAGGGCGTGAACTCCGGGTACGTGCCGCTGGGCGGTGTGGCCATCTCCTCGGAGATCGCGGAGACCTTCGCGCGCCGGCCCTACCCCGGGGGGCTCACGTACTCCGGGCATCCGCTGGCCTGCGCGGCGGCCGTCGCCACGATCAACGTGATGGAGGAGGAGGGCATCGTCGAACAGGCCGCGCGGATCGGTGAGACGGTGCTCGGTCCCGGGCTGCGGGAGCTCGCCGAGCGGCATCCCAGTGTCGGCGAGGTGCGCGGTACGGGGGTCTTCTGGGCCCTTGAGCTGGTCAAGAACCGGGAGACGCGGGAGCCGCTGGTGCCGTACAACGCGGCGGGGACGGACAACGCGCCGATGGCGGCGTTCGGGGCGACCGCGAAGGCCCACGGGCTGTGGCCCTTCATCAACATGAACCGTACGCATGTCGTGCCGCCGTGCAACGTCACGGAGGGCGAGGCGAAGGAGGGGCTCGCCGTACTGGACATGGCGCTGTCCATAGCGGACGAACACACGGTCTGACACCGGGGACTTTCCTCGCCCCCGCCGCCCCTACCCGACCCGTCCCGTACCTGGGGGCTCCGCCCCCAGACCCCTCGCCATCGCCCGAAGGGCTCGTCCTCAAACGCCGGACGGGCTGATGGTGCTTAAGCCCCGGGCTGCGGATTTTCAGCCCGTCCGGCGATTGAGGACAAGGCCCTCAAGGCCGACCGGGGGTCTGGGGGCGGAGCCCCCAGGAACGGACGGGTCGGGTAGGGGCGGCGGGGGCGAAGAAACCCTTGCCGGAACCCCACCGCGTAAGGTGACGTGCTCATAGACGAAGCACACGCGCACACACGCACGCGCACCCGTACGCGATGGGGGAGCGACACACCATGCCCGGCACCGGCGGCACTGGCGCCGTAACCCGCAGCACCCTGCGGCAGCAGATCGCCGACGCACTCCGCGACGAGGTGCTGGCAGGCCGCCTCCAGCCGGGGCAGGAGTTCACGGTGAAGGAGATCGCCGAGCAGTACGGCGTCTCCGCGACCCCGGTCCGCGAGGCCCTCGTCGACCTGTCGGCGCAGGGGCTGCTGGACGCGGACCAGCACCGCGGCTTCCGCGTGCACGAGTACTCCCCGGCCGACTTCCGCGACATGATCGAGGCCCGCAGCCTCGTCACGGACGGGATGTTCCACAGCCTCATCGAGGGCGACGGCATGAAACTGGCCGACGATCCACGCGTCCTCGCCGCCCTCGCCGGCGTCCGCCGCCGCGGCGAGGAGGCCCAGCGCGCCGCCGCCGCGGGCGACCTGAACATCCTCATCGGCTACGACCTCCGCTTCTGGCGCGAACTGAGCGCCCTCTTCGGCAACGCCTACCTGGCCGACTTCCTGCACCGCCTGCGTGTCCAGTCCTGGGTGTGCACGGTCCAGCACCTCCGCAGGGTGGACGACCTGAGGGGTTACCTCTGGTCGGGGCACACGGAGCTGGTGGACGCGCTCGCGCGGCGCGACCCGCGCGCGGCGCACGCGATCGTCACCGAGTACAACGCGCACTCCCTGGCCCTCATAGAACGTCTGGCCGCCGAATGAGCGCGCCACACACCACGGACGTCATAGAGGACATGCCGGCCCCCGCCATCGACCTGTCGGTCGTCGTCCCCGCCTACAACGAGGAGCGACGGCTCGCGCCGACGCTCGACGCGATCATCACGCACCTGAGCGACAACGAAAGCCGATTCGGCAGCTGGGAACTGATCGTCGTCGACGACGGCTCCACCGACGGCACGAGAGACGTCGTCGATGCCGTCCGCGCCCGCGAACCCCGCGTCCAGCTCGTCACCAGTCCCCGCAACCGCGGCAAGGGCAACGCCCTGCGCCTGGGCGTCCTCGCCTCGTACGGCCGCCGCGTCCTCGTCACGGACGCCGACCTGGCCGCGCCGATCGAGGAGCTGGAGCTGCTCGACAAGGCGCTCGGCGAGGACCACGCGGCCGCGATCGGCTCACGGGCCACACCCGGCGCCACGATAGACACGCACCAGCACCGGCTGCGCGAGCTGCTCGGCCGCGCCGGGAACTTCCTGATACGCAGGGTCGCGGTGCCCGGCATACGCGACACCCAGTGCGGGTTCAAGCTCTTCGACGGGGAGCGGGCACGGGAGGCGTTCGGCGCGTCGCGGCTCAACGGCTGGGGCATCGACGTGGAGGTGCTCCAGCACTTCCGCCGCTCGGGCTGGCCGGTGGCGGAGGTCCCGGTCCGCTGGTCCCACCAGCCCGGCTCGAAGGTACGGCCCCTCGACTACGGCCGCGTCCTCGCCGAACTGACCCTCCTCAAGGCCCGCTCCGTCCGCCCCGCGGACCTCCTCGCGGTCTCGCTCTTCCTCCTCATGGCGGTCGCCCTCTACTCCGGCCGCTGGGCGGACCCGAACGGCCGCTACCTCCCGGACTCGCTCCAGGACCAGAACCAGTGGGAGTGGTTCTTCGCGGTCACGGCGGACAACATCCGCCATCTCCACAACCCGCTCTTCACCACCCTCCAGGGCTTCCCGGACGGCGTGAACCTCATGGCCAACACGGTCATGCTGGGCCTGTCCGTCCCCTTCGCGCCGATCACCCTGCTGTTCGGCCCGGCGATCGCGCTCAGCCTCGTCATGACGCTGGGACTGGCCGCCACCGGCGCCGCCTGGTACTGGCTGATCGTCAAACGGGTCGTGGGACACCGGGGCGCGGCGTTCGTCGGCGCCACGCTGGCCGCCTTCGCCCCGCCGATGGTCAGCCACGCCAACGCGCACCCGAACTTCATGATCCTGTTCATGGTCCCGCTGATCATCGACCGGGCGCTGCGGCTGTGCGCCGGCACCCGGGTCGTCCGGGACGGGATCGTGCTCGGCCTGATGGCGACGTACCAGATCTTCCTCGGCGAGGAGCCCCTGCTGCTCGCGTCGATGGGCATGGCGCTGTTCGCCCTCGGCTACGGGCTCGTCCGACGCGACGCCGCCCGCGCCGCGTGGCGTCCGCTGCTGAACGGGCTGGCGGTGGCGGGGGCGGTGTGCCTGCCGATCGTCGCGTTCCCGCTGTACTGGCAGTTCGCGGGGCCGCAGAGCTACGGGAGCGTGCTCCACGGCGACAATGCCGGCAACAGCCCTCTCGCCCTGCTCTCCTTCGCCGAGCGCTCGCTGCTCGCCGGGAACGCCGACCGTGCGGGCGCGCTCTCGCTCAACCCCACCGAGCAGAACGCCTTCTACGGGTGGCCGCTGGCCGTGTTCGCCTTCGCGGTCGTCGTACGGCTGTGGGAGCGGGCGCTCGTCAAGGCCCTCGCCTTCACGGCGCTGGCCGCGGCCATGCTCTCACTGGGCCCGAGGTTCCGCATTCCGACGACCGACATCGTGCTGCCCGGCCCCTGGGCGCTGCTGTCCGGAAAACCCCTCTTCGAGTCCGTCATCGAGGGACGGGTCGCGATGATCTGCGCGCCCGCGCTGGGGATGCTGGTGGCGGTCGCGATCGAGCGGCTGCTGAGCGCCCGCGGCGCCGCCACCCAGTACTTCGGCGCGCTGGCCGTCGCCGCCGCGCTGCTCCCCCTCGTCCCGGCGCCCCTGAAGACGGTCGACCGGGAGCCGACCCCCGCCTTCTTCACCGACGGAACGTGGCGGGCGTACGTCGACCCGGCCAGGGGCGAGTCCCTGGTGCCGGTGCCGCTGCCGGACCCGGGCGACGCGGAGGCACTGCACTGGCAGACGGCGGCGGGCCTCGGCTTCCCCCTGCCCGGCGGGTATTTCAACGGCCCCTACGGCCCCGAGCACATCGGTATCTACGGCGCCTCGCCCCGCTTCACGTCCAACATGCTGCGCGACGTGCGGTACTCGGGCAAGGTCCCCGTGATCGGCAAGAACTGGCGGGCGCAGGCCCGCGCCGATTTCACGTTCTGGAAGGCGGGCGCGCTGGTGCTGGTCCCGCAGCCCCACCAGAACGAGCTGCGGGATGCCGTGGACAAGCTGGTGGGCCGCCCCGGCACGTGGGTGCACGGGGTCTGGGTATGGGATCTGCACGAGGGGGACTGAGGACGGGCCCCACGCATTACGCTTCCCTGACCACCGTGCTTCCCCAGGAGCTAGAGGAGCCGTCTGTTGGCCTGTGACCTGTGGCTTGTCCCGCTCGTCGACGTGCTGTGCCACACCCCCGACAACCCGTTCGCCGAGGAACTGGCGCTGTACGACAAGGTGCTGGGCGAGGCCGGGCTTCCGCCGGTCCCCGTGTACGCCTACATGCCGGGGCTGTCCGGCGACGTCGCCCCGGTCGCGGGCTTCGACTACGACGCCCTGCACTTCCTGCGCCGGGCGTATCTGCTGCAGATGTGCGGTCTCGCGGTCACCCCGGTGGACGAACTGGGCGGCGACTACGAGCAGTTGCTGGAGATGTTCCAGACGAACGCCCAGCAGTCGCATCTGGTCTGGCACTACGACCACGCGGGCGCGTACGTGCCGGTCGACTTCCCGCACCCGCTCGCCAACGACGAACTCCTCGCCGGGGGCGGCCCGCTGGGCTCCTCCCAGACGCTGCTGCACGAGCTCGAGTTCGTGGCCCCTTCGATCGGCATCGACCCGGCCAATCCGCCGGCCGCCCCGCAGCCGCCGGCGGCCCCCACGGAGCTGGAGGAGCCGGCCGCTCCCGCCCCTTACGACGCGAGCCCCTTCGCCCGTGAGCGGCACGTCTGGCTGGGCCTGCACGCGGCGGCGACCCGGAGCCTCGCCCAGGGCTCGATGATCATCTTCAGCTGAGGCGCACCCCGGCCGGCCGGGGCGGGGCCCGCTCCGCGTGTCCCCCCTGGCGGCCGCCTCCGCGCCGCTGGGCCCGGCGCCGCGGCATCGGCGCCCACGCACCCCTCGGCCGCCCCGCGGCCGCGAGGACCGCGCTGTCGTCCCTCCGCGACCGCGAGGCCGGGCGCCGTGGACATCGGCACCCCTCCACACTCGCGAGGCCCGTACGGCCGTCCCTCCACACTCGCGAGGCCCGGGAGGCCGCTCCCCCGTCCTTCGATCACCTCGCCCCCTGCCCGGCCACGGCCCCGGCCTCGCCGCGCGCCGGTTGCGGCCCCGCCGGTCCCGGTCCGGTTGCGGCCGGTCCCGGCGCGGGGTCGGCCCCGGCACGGTTGAGGGCCGACTCCACCCTCGCTGGGCGCCAGGCCCGCCCGGACCCGGCGTGGTTCCGGGCCTGCCCCGCCCGGCCCGCCGCCGCCCGGATGCCGCACGCACCCGTTTGCCGCACGCACGCACCCGGATGCCGCACACGCCCGGGGTGGGAGCCCTCGCCGGGCTGCCCTTACGGCCGTCCGTTCCCTCGGACGAGGCGGTCCGAGGCCGGGCGGGACCGGCCGACGGTCACCGGAAGCGCGCAGTCGTGTTGCGACCGATCGGGTTGTGTCTGGGCCCGGACCGGCGTGGGATCTGGCGGATGACCCGCGATGAAGTAGCAGGTCAGAGTGGTCAGGCCGGGTCCAGGGCGGCATCAGGGCACCCGCCGGGCGACGCCGGGACCTGCGCCGGTTGCGCGGCTCGAGTGGTGAGCGGGCCGGGAGGGGCTGACGGTGGATCACGTCGGGGTCGGGTTCCCCACGTGCTGACAAATCGTCAGCGGCTCGGCTGCGACGGAAGGACTCGACAATGCGTTCTGCCCGCATGCTTCTCGCTACCGCGACGGCCACGGCCGCCCTCGCGATTGCCGCTCCCGGCGCCTTTGCCGCCACGGCGGGCGACGGTGGCCACGACGACTCTTCCTACAGCAACGAACAGGACGACGGCAGCAGGCACGACAGGCCCAACGGCGGCATGCACACCGGCGGCGGCGCGCTCAACAAGGTGAAGATCGGTCCGCTCGCCACGGTGAAGGGCGGCACGCACACCAAGCTGAAGGGCGACGACCAGGGCGAGGAGGGCGACTCGGACTGGGGCGGCGACTCCGACCAGGGCGGCAAGGGCTCCGACCGTGGCGGGGACTCCGACCGCGGTGGCGACTCCGACCGTGGTGGCGACTCCGGCCGCGGTGGCGACTCCGGCCGCGGTGGCGACGAGGGCTCCGACCACGACAAGCCCCGGGGCGGCATGCACACCGGCGGCGGCGCGCTCAGCATGCTGAAGAGCGACGACTGGAACAAGGACGACGCGAAGTTCAACCCGGAGACCTACAAGAACGACAACGGGGGCAACGGCAACGGCAACGGTTCCGGCCGTGACAACGGAGGCAACGGCAACGGCAACGGTTCCGGCCGCGACAACGGAGGCAACGGCAACGGCAACGGTTCCGGCCGCGACAACGGAGGCAACGGCAACGGCAACGGTTCCGGCCGCGACAACGGAGGCAACGGCAACGGCAACGGTTCCGGCCGCGACAACGGAGGCAACGGCAACGGGAACGGAAACGGGAACGGCAACAACGACGGAGGCACCGGGTACGACAACGGCGGCAACGACTCGGGCCGCGACAAGCCGAACGGCGGCATGCACACCGGCGGCGGCGCGCTGGCCGAGAAGACCGTCACGGCCGGCGGCCTCGCGGTCCTGACCCTCGCCGCGGCGGGCGTGTACGCGATGCGCCGCAGGAGCGCGGCGGGCGGCATGTCCTGACCGGTGCCCGGCGTCCTATCGGCCGAGGCCGCCGCGGGTCATCCCCGTCGTGACGGCCCGGCCGGGTTCCCCGCGTGCTGTACCCGCTCCGCTGCAGTGCCCTAGTGAGGTGGTTCCCGATGACAGCCCGGCTGTCCTCCCCTGCCGTGACCGAGTCCGTGCCGCAACGGCAGGGCTCCCGTTCCGGCGTGCCGTTCAGCGTCTGGTGCGCCGGAATCCTGCTTCTGGTACTGGGCGTGTTCGGCGGCCACCCCAAACCGCCCGACGACTCCCGGACGCCCCACGACGCGGCCGCGCTCATGCCGTGGTCGACGCCGGTGCCGGGCAAGCACCTGCCGTCGTCCGCGCCGACCCGCCTGGTCATCCCGAAGATCGGGGTGGACGCGCCCTTCACGGCCCTCTCCGTCGACGCCAAGGGCCACCTCAACCCTCCGCCCGCGGACAACGTGAACATGGTCGGCTGGTACGCCGACGGAGTGACCCCGGGGGAGGCGGGAACCTCGATCATCGCCGGGCACGTGGACACGAAGACCTCGGCGGCCGTGTTCGCGAGACTCAGCTCGCTCAAGAAGGGGGACACCTTCAGGGTGGAGAAGGCGGACGGCCTCACGGCGTCCTTCGTGGTCGACGATGCCGAGACCTTCGAGAAGGACCACTTCCCCAACGACCGCGTGTACGCCGACACCCCGCAGGCCCAGGTCCGGCTGATCACCTGCGCCGGTGACTACGACCACAGCGCGAAGGACTACACCGAGAACCTGGTGGTCTTCGCCCACCTCGTCTGAACGGCGCCACCGCGGCCGACGCCCCCGGCGGGAGGACGCCGACCGCTGCGCGCGGGCCGGTCGTGTGCGGCACCGGCCGGACGCTGGTGCCTCAGAACACCGGCGTTCCGTCCTGCGTCAGCTTCCAGTTGCCGTCGGCGAAGTCCGCCGGGTCGAGGGTGCCCTTGGACGTGACGTAGTCGATCATCAGCTGGCGGATCTCGTTGGTGGAGCTGTAGGCGATGTCGGCGGCCGCGATGTGCGGGTAGCCGCTGCCGCCGTTGGCGCGGTAGTTGTTGACGGCCACCACGAAGACCTGGTCGTCGGTCACCGCCGCGCCCTTGTAGCTGAGGTTCTTGATCCGGGAACCCTCGGCCTGGGCGATGTCGATGTCGTAGTCGACGCCCGCGGCGGTGTCGTACATGTAGTCCCAGAAGCTGTTGGCGTTGGTGAGGGTGGCGGTGTCCACCTTCGTGCCGGACGGGACCCGGTAGTAGTACTTCGCCGCGTACTCCAGGTAGTCCTTCAGCTGGGCGCCCGTGAGCTTCTTGCCGTAGAGGGTGTTGTCGTAGATGTAGAGCCCGGCCACGTCCCGGATGGTGACGTCGCCCTGCGGGATGTCCGCCGTACGGCTGAAGGGCGCGGCGACGGAGATGAGCGGGAGGGCCGCGTCGGCCGTCGACAGGCCGGTGGCGACGGCCGCCATCTGGACCTGGTGGATGAAGTCCATGACGGGGACGTCCTTCCAGCACGCCTCCGCCGCGGAGAGGTCGGCGGTGCAGGTGCCGACGGGCGTGTTCACGTACTTCACGACCAGCTCGTGGTCCGCCGTCAGGAGCTTGGTGATCTCCGCGTCCTCGGCGACGGCGTTGCTGTTGAGGGTCTGCGCCTTGGTGCTCGTCACCTTCCACTGGCCGTGCGCGAGCTCCAGCTCGAAGTCGAAGACGGTCAGCCGCATGCCGTAGCAGTACGGCTCCGACAGGACGACGTCCTTGCCGGTCTCGGTGTTGGTGACCGTGTAGGAGGACACCTCGGTGTGGGTGTGCCCGACGAGGATGGCGTCGATGCCGGGCACCTGCGCGGCGACCAGGTTCGAGGCGTTCTCGACGTACGGGAGCTCGTCGCCGTACGAGGACGACCCGTCGAGGCCGGAGTGGTCGGTGAGGAACACGACGTCGCAGCCCAGGGCGCGCATCCGCGGCACGTACTTCTTCGCCTGCTCCACGAGGCCCGTGAACGCCATCTTCCCGGAGACGTTGTCCTTGTCCCACAGGGCGATCCCGGGGTTGGTAAGCCCCAGGATGCCGACCTTGATGTCCGGGGCGCCGGGGACCCGGATCCGCTTGACGGTGTACGGCTGGAAGGCGGGCCGGAGCGTCTTGGCGTCGAGCGCGTTGGCGCCGAGCAGCGGGAAGTGGCACTGCTTCTCGAACCGGCGCAGGGTCTCGATGCCGTAGTTGAACTCGTGGTTGCCGAGCGCGGCGGCGTCGTACTTCATGGCGTTCATGGCGATCGCCATCGGGTGCACCGGGCCGCGCTTGCCGCCGGTGCCGGTGATGGGGTCGACGCGGGCGTAGTAGTACGCGAGCGAGGTCCCCTGGATGATGTCGCCCGCGTCCACGAGCAGCACCCGGTCCGCGCCCTTCGCGGCCCGCTGCTG
This sequence comes from Streptomyces sp. RPA4-2, assembly GCF_012273515.2. Classification (NCBI taxonomy): domain Bacteria; kingdom Bacillati; phylum Actinomycetota; class Actinomycetes; order Kitasatosporales; family Streptomycetaceae; genus Streptomyces; species Streptomyces sp. RPA4-2. Next base: position 5,011,888 of record NZ_CP050975.2, on the reverse strand, counting down.
CTTGACCAGGGTGGCTACCCGGGCGACGCCCACGGAGTTGCCGGCCTTGTCCGTGTACGCGGCGTCGGTGTAGTAGTCCCAGTCGAAGACGTGGCTGTGCAGGTCGGTGGTGCCCAGGATGGAGAACGACCAGGTACGGGGCTTCTTCTCGGGCTTGCGGCCCGCGGCCTGGGCCGGGGTCGCCGCGGCCGTCCCCGCGACGGCCACGGCCGCGCCGGTGACGGCGGACTTCTTCACGAACTCCCGGCGGTTCAACGGGCTGACGGGCATACGGGGCTCCTGGAGACGGGGGTGACGCGGGCGGAGGAACGGGCCGTGCGGGCCGAACGGGGACTACACGCGTAGATCGTGGTCGGGTCCCGCCCCGTCCGGAACCAGGAGCAAGCCATGTCCAGGTCAAGGATGGGCATCCCGGGAGCGATCCGCATCTCGGCGCTCCCGGACCCGTCCGCTCCACCGGCCGTTCAGCAGCCCTCCGCCACCGCGCGCAGCAGCAGGGTGTGGACGAGGTGGTCGCGTGCCGTGGGCCGGTAGCGCCAGGTCAGGGGCCAGGTCAGGCCGCCCAGCGCGGGCACCGGGATGTACGCGACGTGGTGCGGGCCCGCGGTGAGGCGGGTGACGCCGGGCGGCCACGAGCGGTGGGCGGTGCTGCCGGCGGGAACGAGGAAGTAGACGGCACGGCGTCCGCGGGCCTCCTCGACGACCGGGCCCGGGTTGCCCCCGGTCGCTCGCGCGAGGCGGTCGGCGACGGTGCGGCCGGGGTCGCCGTCCACCCGCACGGCGTCGAACTGGACGCCGGCCTTGCGGAGTTGGATGCCGGACGGGGGGATCCAGTCCGGGATCTCCGGGGTGACTGGGGGGAGCGGCAGGTCCACTCCGTCACTTTGCGTATCCATGAGGACAGTTTCCGCAGGTGGGGCTAGCGTTTCCATGACTCTGCGTCGACCACTGGCAACAGTGCGGATCGATGGGGGCTGCTTGGTGACCGGTTGAGTTCGGTTGAGTTCGGGGGTGGCCGTGATGGCGCGAGCGGAGAACAAGGTGGAAGCGGGTGGGACGGCGCACATGGTCGCCGCCATGTCGAAGGCCTTCCGTGAAGAACATCAGCTGACCCAGGAGGAGTTGGGCAGGCAGATCGGTTACACGGCGTCCGCGATCAGCGCGATGGAGACGTGCGCGCAGCCGGCGAGCGACAAGATGCTCGTCAAGCTGGAGGAGGTGATCGGGGGTGGGTTCGGGTTGTTCGAGACCGCGCGCAAGTACGTGCTCCTGGACAAGTACCCGCCGCAGTTCAAGAACTTCGCGCTGATGGAGGCGCAGGCGGTGACGTTGTCGTCGTACCAGACGTACGTGGTCGACGGGTTGTTCCAGACGGAGGAGTACGCGCGGGCGTTGATCGGCGGTGGCTTCCCCAAGCTCCCCGATGACAAGGTGGCGGAACTCGTCGAAGCCAGGATGGCGCGCAAGGCGCTCTTCGAGCGCGACCCGACCGCCATGGTCGAGCTGATCCTCGACGAGGCCCTGCTCAGGCGGCCCTTCGCGAGCTGGGAAGTCCAGCGTGAACAATTGCGGTCGCTCGCAAAGGACGCGGAGCGCGACAATGTCAGCATTCAAGTGACCCCGCTTGAGCGAGGTCTACATGGCAGTCATGCAGGCACCAACGGCAACATGGTCCTGGTGGAGACCAAGGAGCATCATCACGTGGTCTACCTGGAGATCGAGGACGAGAGCCTCCTGATCAGCGACCCCAAGAAGGCCTCCCGACTCGCGCACCGCTATGCGAAGATCCGCACACAGGCTCTGAGCCCGGACGACTCGCTGAGCCTCATCGAGCGGTTGGCAGGAGAAGAGCAGCGATGACAAGCACCTTGCAGTGGTTCAAGTCGAGCTACAGCAGCGCCAGCGGAGGCGAATGCCTCGAAGCTGCCTACACCTGGCGCAAGTCGTCGTACAGCGACAGCAGCGGCGGCCAGTGCGTCGAAGTCGCCCCCTGCCCCCACGCCATCCACATCCGCGACTCCAAGAACCCCGGCCCCCGCCCTCTCCGTCACCCCCGTCGCCTGGCGCCGGTTCGCCGAGTCCGTCTGACGGGCCCGGGCAACAGCGCGCCCCCGGTCGGCCGAAGCCTCACGGGGGCGCGCTCGGCAGCCGTACTAGATGAACGAGTTGATCTCGATCGTCTCGTCGCGGCCGGGGCCGACCCCGATCGCGGAGATCGGCGCGCCGGACATGTCCTCGAGCGCCCTGACGTACGCCTGGGCGTTCTTCGGCAGGTCGGAGAAGGACTTCGCCTTGGTGATGTCCTCGGACCAGCCCGGCAGGGTCTCGTAGATCGGCTTCGCGTGGTGGAAGTCGGTCTGGGAGTACGGGAGTTCCTCGACGCGCTTGCCGTCGATCTCGTACGCCACGCAGACCGGGATCTCGTCCCAGCCGGTCAGGACGTCCAGCTTGGTGAGGAAGAAGTCCGTCAGGCCGTTGACCCGGGTCGCGTACCGGGCGATGACCGCGTCGAACCAGCCGCAGCGGCGGTCACGGCCGGTCGTGACGCCCCGCTCGCCGCCGATGCGGCGCAGCGCGTCGCCGTCGGCGTCGAAGAGCTCGGTCGGGAACGGGCCCGAGCCGACGCGGGTGGTGTACGCCTTAAGGATGCCGATGACCCGGCTGATCTTCGTCGGGCCGACGCCCGCGCCGGTGCAGGCGCCACCGGCGGTCGGGTTGCTGGACGTGACGAAGGGGTACGTACCGTGGTCGATGTCCAGCAGGGTGCCCTGGCCGCCCTCGAAGAGGACCACCTTGTTCTCGTCGAGCGCCTTGTTGAGCACCAGGACCGTGTCGGCCACGTACGGGCGCAGCCGCTCCGCGTACGTCAGCAGTTCCTCGACGACCTGGCCCGCCTCGATGGCGCGGCGGTTGAAGACCTTGGTGAGGAGCTGGTTCTTGCCGTCGAGGGCCGCCTCGACCTTCTGCGTGAGGATCGACTCGTCGTAGAGGTCCTGGACGCGGATGCCGACGCGGTTGATCTTGTCCGCGTAGGTGGGGCCGATGCCCCGTCCCGTCGTACCGATCTTCCGCTTCCCGAGGAAGCGTTCCGTCACCTTGTCGACGGTGACGTTGTACGGCGTGATGATGTGAGCGTTTCCGCTGATCAGAAGCTTGGAGGTGTCGACGCCGCGCTCGTTCAGTCCGTTCAGCTCGGAGAACAGGACCGACGGGTCGACGACGACTCCGTTTCCGATCACCGGAGTGCACTCCGGCGTGAGGATTCCGGAAGGGAGGAGGTGGAGGGCGTACTTCTGATCGCCCACGACTACCGTATGGCCGGCGTTGTTACCGCCCTGGTAGCGCACCACATAGTCCACGGATCCACCGAGCAGGTCGGTGGCCTTTCCCTTGCCTTCGTCACCCCACTGAGCACCGAGCAGCACAAGTGCGGGCACAGGCGTACACCCCTTCCGGGCGGGGCATGTCCAAGGTCGGGGACGTACGCGGCTGATTCTTTGCACGGCTGCGTACGCCGGCGACCTCCTTTGGCCGCGACCGTCGGACCGGATGCCCCGGAATAGACGAAGCCCCTGGCGCAATAGCGCAAGGGGCTCTTGCACAAAGATGCTACCCGAGGAAGCGAGGCATGACCGAGGTGGCGGCTTCCGACCAGCTTCTGGTGGTCATCGACCCGGTCGCCCGTCGCCATGACGGTGAGTCGGTACGGATCGCAAAAGACGTGCTCAGCGCGGGTGCGGCCACCAAGGTGTGCCTCCCGGAGGGGCCCGAGGAATTCGCCCGCGCGCTGGCCCGCAGAGGGGCCCGCAGGCCGGTCGTCGTGGGCGACGACCGGACACTGCTGCGCGCGGTGTCCCTTTTGCACCGCCAACGGGATCTGGCCGTGTGCGGGTTGGCGCTGGTGCCCGTGGGGGCATCGCTCTCCCTGGCGCGGGCCCTGGGGGTGCCCATGGGCGCGGTGGCCGCGGCGCGGGCGGTGCTCGACGGGGTCGAGCGGCGGCTGGATCTGCTGGTCGACGACAGTGACGGGGTCGTGCTGGGGGCGCTGCGCATACCGCCGGTGGGTTCGCCGGTGCCGGTCTCCGACGGAGCCGAGGAGATGGGCGCCGACGCTCCTGGGGCGCATCCGTGGCTGCGTACCTGCCAGTCGTTGGTCCGTACGCTCGCCGCGCGGCCCGCGGGGGTGGCGTCGGGACGGACGAGGGCGAGGGCCTGGGGACGGGTGGTGTCCCTGCCCGCCGGGCCGGGACCTTCGCGGCTGCGGGTCGAGGTCGACGGGGTGACACTGGTCGATCTCGACCAGCCGGTGGAGACGGTGTCCGTGACACCGGGGGCCTCCGGGGGCGCGGAGGTGGAGGTGCGGCCGGTCTCCGTGGGGGCGCAGGCCTCGCCGTTGCGGATGGTGGGACAGCGGGTCACCGTGTCCGGGGCCGACTTCCGGTACCGGGCGGATTCGGTGGTCTCGGGGCCGGTGCGGACGCGGACGTGGACGGTGCGGGAGGGCGGGTGGGGCTGACCCTCCCGGGGTGAAGCCCGGCCGCGTGTCGTCAGTGGCCGCCGTCGCCGAACAGCTTCTCCCGGTGGGTGCGCCAGCGCTCCATCATCCCGGCGATCTCGCCGTCGATGAACTCGAAGAAGGCAAGGGTCTCGGCGAGCCGGCGTCCGGCGGGGGTCGTGGAACCGAGGCTCTCGACGCCCGCGCGCAGAGCCGTCTCCCAGCGCTTGAGCACGGCGTCACGGCTGGTCAGCGCCTCGTACCACTGGTCGCTGTGCACGCGGTACCGCTCGCGCCGGGAGCCGGGGTCCCGCTCGCGCGAGACCATGTGCTGCTGCGCGAGATAGCGCACCGCGCCGGAGACGGCGGCCGGACTGACCTGGAGCCGCTCGCCGAGTTCGGCGGCGGTCATGGCACCGGAGTCGGAGGCGAGCAGGGCCGCGAAGACCCGGGCGGGCATCCGCTGCATCCCGGCCTCGACGAGCTGCGCCGCGAAGCCCTCGACGAACTGCGAGACCACCTCCGGGTCCCGCTCCGCCGCACTCGGTCGCTCCATCTGTCGATCATCTCCCCTGCTCACGCGTCACCGCCGAGTCTATCCGGAGTTCATACGTTTCCTTAACTTCACAAATTTCTGAAAGAAGCGTACGTTCTGAACCATGACGAAGGCACACCTCGCCCTGGAGGTATCCGGACTGCACAAGTCGTTCGGCAGGACGCACGCACTGGACGGTCTCGACCTGCACGTCGAGGCCGGCGAGGTGCACGGCTTCCTCGGCCCGAACGGCTCCGGGAAGTCCACCACCATCCGCGTCCTGCTCGGCCTGCTGCGGGCCGACGCGGGGACGGTACGGCTGCTGGGCGGGGACCCCTGGAAGGACGCGGTGGAACTGCACCGCCGGATCGCCTACGTCCCCGGTGACGTGACGCTGTGGCGGAACCTGTCCGGCGGCGAGGTCATCGACCTGTACGGACGGCTGCGCGGCGGCCTCGACCCGGGACGGCGCGGGGAGCTGATCGAGCGGTTCGAGCTCGACCCCACCAAGAAGGGCCGCACCTACTCGAAGGGCAACCGCCAGAAGGTCGCCCTCGTCGCCGCCTTCGCCTCGGACGTCGACCTGCTGATCCTCGACGAGCCCACCTCCGGCCTCGATCCGCTGATGGAGGAGGTCTTCCAGACTTGCGTCGAGGAGGAGCGCGACCGGGGCCGCACGATCCTGCTGTCCAGTCACATCCTCAGCGAGGTGGAGGAGCTCTGCGACCGGGTCAGCATCATCCGCAAGGGCCGCACCGTCGAGAGCGGCACACTCGCCGAACTGCGCCACCTCACCCGTACCAGCGTCACCGCCGAACTCGCGGGCCCGCCGGGCTCCCTGGCCTCGCTGCCCGGGGTGCACGACGTCGACGTACAGGGGACCCGGGTGCGGCTCCAGGTCGACACGGACAAGCTGAACGCCGTACTGCGCTCGCTCACCGACTCCGGCGTACGGTCCCTGGCCGCCACCCCGCCGACCCTGGAAGCGCTGTTCCTGCGGCACTACCAGGAGGACGCGCCCGCGGAGGCGATGGCGCGATGACCGCCACGGACACCGGGAACACCACTGCGGGCGCGGTCTTCGCGGTACGGACCGGCGGCACCCGCCAACTGGCCGGAACCGGCACCCTCCTGAGGTTCGCGCTGCGCCGCGACCGCGTGCTGACACCCCTGTGGACCGGTGTGATCGCGCTGATGGTCCTCTCGCTGCCGAACACGCTGAAGACGGTGTACGGCACCGCGGCCGAACGCGCCGGCCTGGCACGGCAGATGCTCACCAACAGCTCGCTGCGCGCCACCTACGGGCCGGTGTTCAGTGATTCCCTCGGCGGCCTCACCGCCTGGCGCGTGGGCGGTTACGCCGGTCTGTTCGCCGGGATCATGAGCCTGCTCGTCGTCGTCCGGCACACCCGTGACGAGGAGGAGAGCGGACGCCAGGAACTCCTCTCGTCGGCGATGGTGGGACGGCGTGCCCCGCTGACCGCGGCGCTGCTGGCCGCCCTGGTCGCGAACGGCGCGCTCGCCGTGCTCATCGCGGGCGGACTGGCCGGCCAGGGCGCCCCGGGCGCCCTGGCGCTCGGACTCGGCGTCGGGGGCGTCGGCATGGTCTTCGCCACGGCTGCGGCGATCGTCGCCCAGTTCACGCAGAGCGCGCGGCTGGCGAAGGGGCTGACGGGCGGCGTGCTGGGCACGGCGTTCGTCCTGCGGGCGGCCGGTGACTCCGCCGCGACCGACGGTTCGTCCCCGCTGACCTGGGTGTCGCCGCTGGGCTGGCTGGAGAACGAGCGGCCGTTCGCGGACGAGCGGTGGTGGGTGCTGCTCCTGTTCGCCGTGGCCGTCGCCCTTCAGGGCGCACTCGCCTACGCGCTCGCCGGGCGGCGCGATGTCGGCATGAGCTTCCTGCCGACGCGGCCGGGTCCGGCCTCGGGGCGGCTCGGCACGGCCTGGGCGCTGGCCTGGCGGCTGCAGCGCGGCGGTGTGCTCGGCTGGAGCCTCGGCTTCCTCGCCGCCGGGGCCGCGTTCGGCGGGATCACCCAGGGCGCGTCCGACCTGGTCGGCGACAACGCCAGGACCCGCGAGATCATCGAGCGGATGGGCGGGCAGTCCGGGATCACGGACGCGTTCCTCGCCGCGATGACCGGCATGCTCGGGATGGTGGCCGCGCTGTACATCGTCTCCTCCGTGCTGCGGCTGCACGGCGAGGAGACCTCCCAGCGGGCCGAACCGATCCTCGCGAACGCGGTGGGACGGCTGCGCTGGGCCGGCGGGCACCTGGTCATCGCCTTCGGCGGAGCGGTCCTGATCATGCTCCTTGGCGGGGCCGGTCTCGGGCTGGGCTACGGCCACGAGCCGGGGCCCGTCCTCGGCGCCTGCCTCCTCCAGATCCCGGCGGTCTGGACGGTGGGCGGCCTGGCGGTCCTCCTGTACGGGGTCTTCCCCCGGTCGGCACCCGGCGCCTGGGGCGCGGCGGGCCTCGTCCTCCTGCTGGGCTGGATCGGGCCCGCTCTGGACGTCCCCCAGGTGCTCATGGACCTCTCCCCCTACGGCCACCTCCCCAAGCTGCCGGGCGGGGAGATGACCTGGACACCGGTGCTGGTCCTGACCGTCATCGCGGCGGGCCTGACCGGCGCCGGTCTGACGGCGCTGCGTCGGCGGGACCTGAGCACCTGACACCGGACACCCTCGGTCCCCCGCGGACATCCGCCGACGTCCGCGGACACCCGTGGTCCCCGACGACGCGGGCACGGACGCCGGTGGGGCGGCGCCGGGAACCCCGGACCGCCCCGCCGCGTCCATGCCGGTGGGCGCTCGGCCGGCGGATCAGAGGGCCACGCTGAGTCCCTCGAGTCCCCGGATCACGAAGTTCGGCTTGCGTTCCGGCTCCGCCGCGAGACGCAGCGTCGGCGCCAGTTCAAGCAACGCGCCCAGCGACGCCGCCAGTTCGATCCGGGCCAGCGGCGCGCCGATGCAGTAGTGGATGCCCGCGCTGAAGGAGATGTGCGGGTTGTCGGTGCGCGAGAGGTCCAGTTCGTCGGGGCGGGTGAAGACCGCCGGGTCGTGGTTGGCGGAGCCGAAGAGCAGGGCGATCTCCGCACCGCGCGGGATCGTCGTACCGTCGATCTCGATGTCGTCCAGCACCCACCGCTCGAACATCTGCAACGGGGTGTCGTAGCGCATCAGTTCCTCCACCGCCGTGGGGACCAGCGAGCGGTCGGCACGCAGCTCGGCCAGCCGGCCGGGGTGGCGGAACAGCGTCCACCAGCCGTTCACCGTGGCGTTGACCGTCGCCTCGTGCCCCGCGTTCAGCAGCAGCACGCAGGTGGAGATCATCTCCTGCTCGGTGAGCCGGTCGCCCTCGTCGTGCGCGGCGATGAGCCCCGAGATCAGGTCGTCGCCCGGTTCCTTGCGGCGGGCCTCGATCAGTTCCCGCAGATACTCCGTGAACTCGACCGACGCCCGTACCGCCCTGGCCGCCGTCTCCCGCGAGGGGTTCAGCTCGTACATCCCGCAGATGTCCGCCGACCACGGCCGCAGCGGCGCCCGGTCGGACTCCGGGATGCCCAGCATCTCGGCGATCACGGCGACCGGGAGCGGCTCGGCGACATCGGTGAGCAGATCGCCGCCGCCGGCCGCGACCAGACCGGCGACCAGCTCGCCCGCCAGCCGCCGCACATACGGTCCCAGCCGCTCGACGGTGCGCGGGGTGAACGCCTTGGAGACCAGCCGGCGGATCCTGGTGTGGTCCGGCGGCTCCAGGTCCAGCATTCCGTGGTCGTTGAGCACGTGGAACGGCTCGTGCTCGGGCGGGGGCGCCGTCCGCCCGAAGTCCTCGTGCGTGAAGCGGTGCTGGTACGTCCGGCCCAGGCGCCGGTCCCGCAGCAGCGCCGACACGTCCGCGTGGTGCGGGACCAGCCACTGGTCGGTCGGCTCGTAGTGGTGGACCCGGCCGCGCGCACGCAGTTCCGCGTACGCGGGGTACGGGTCCGCCACGAACGCCGGGTCCCAGGGGTCGAAGGTCCCGGGGGTCTCCAAAGCTGCCATGACCGGACGCTAGCCCGCCGCACCCCCCTCTGAACAGGGGCGTCCCGGCGGACGGCCCCCGTGCCGCCCGCCCCGTGCCGCCTCCCCCGCCGGGACCGGGCGGGGTCACCTGGGCGTGATCAGCCGCGCCTCGTAGGCGAAGACCGCCGCCTGGGTGCGGTCCCGCAGCCCCAGCTTCACCAGGATGCGGCTCACATGGGTCTTGATCGTGGACTCCGCCACGAACAACCGCGAGGCGATCTCCGCGTTCGACAGACCCTGCGCGATCAGGACCAGCACCTCCGTCTCCCGCTCGGTCAGGTCGCCGTAGGCAGCCTGTGCGGTGGCCGACAGCCGTGGGGCTTCGGCGAGCTTGGAGAACTCGGTGATCAGCCGCTTGGTGACCGAGGGCGCGAGCAGCGCCTCGCCCGCCGCGACCACCCGTACCCCGTCGGCGAGCTGCCGCGCGGAGGCGTCCTTGAGCAGAAAGCCGGAGGCCCCCGCGCGCAGCGCCTGATACACGTACTCGTCGAGGTCGAAGGTGGTGAGCACCAGCACCTTCGCGGTGCTGTCCGCGGCGACGATCTCCCGGGTCGCCTCGATGCCGTTCAGCTCCGGCATGCGGATGTCCATCAGAACGACGTCCGGTCCGAGTTCGCGGACCCGCTCGACCGCCTCCCGCCCGTTGACCGCCTCGCCGACCACCTCGATGTCCGGCATCGCGCCGAGCAGCACCGAGAACCCCTCGCGGACCATCACCTGGTCGTCGGCGATCAGCACGCGGATGATGTCGCCCGTCATCCGGACTCCTCCGCCACGGGCACCGGCAGGAACACCGTCACCTCGTATCCGCCGTCGTCCGTCTCGCCCGTCGTCATCTCCCCGTCCAGCATCGTGACCCGCTCCCGCATGCCGGTGATGCCGTGGCCCGCGCCGTGCGTGGACTTCACCAGGTTCGTGGCCGGCGCGGGGCCGTTGACTATCCGCAGGCCGAGCCCGCCGAGGACGTAGCCGATCTCGACGCGGGCCGTGGCACCGGGCGCGTGCCGCAGCGCGTTGCTCAGCGCCTCCTGGACGATGCGGTACGCCGACAGCTCGACGCCCTGCGGGAGTTCACGCACCGCACCCGTGACCACCTTCTCCACGCTCAGGCCCGCGTCCCGCACATTGGCGAGCAGCGCCTCGAGGTCGGCGAGGGTGGGCTGCGGGGCGTCCGGGGCCTCGTAGTCCTCGGCCCGTACGACACCGAGGACGCGGCGCAGCTCGGTGAGCGCCGCCACCGCGTTCTCCCGGATCGTGACGAAGGCCTGCTCCAGCTCGGGCGGCGGGTTCTCCACCCGGTACGGTGCGGCCTCCGCCTGAATGGCGACCACCGACATGTGGTGGGCCACCACGTCGTGCAGCTCCCGCGCGATCGTCGTGCGCTCCTCCAGCAAGGTGCGCTTGGAGCGCTCGTGCGCCGTCACGGACAGCTGGGCGGTCACCTCCCGCTCCGCCGCGCGGCGTATGTGCAGGACGGTGACGACCAGCAGGGAGAGCGCGGAGAGGAACAGCAGGGGCACCGAGTTGGTCGCGTAGTGCCCGGCGCCGAAGACGGTCTCGGCCGCCATCCCGTACAGCGCGGTCAGCACCCACATCCAGGCCGCGGTGCGCGGCCGCGTCCGCAGCGCCACGACCGTCAGCACCACCAGGTGGGCGACGAAGGCGCCCGGCGGCCAGGGCCAGTCGCTCCAGCGGTCGCTGAACACGGCCGCGAACGGTGTCGCCGCCAGGGAGAACCAGAAGGCACCGACCGGCCGGACGAGCGTCAGCAGGACCGGGAGCAGTGCGAGGAAGCCGGGCACCAGGCTCAGGGTGCCGGAGCCGTTGTTCGTGGTGCTCGCGAGGAACATGGCGAACAGTCCGCACAGCGCGGTGACGGCGTGCGGGGTCCAGGCCGCATACTCCCGGACGCCCTCGGGGAGACGTCGGGTGATCGGGCCGTTCACCCGCATGCGCGGGAGCGGACGGTAGGCGAAGGCATCGTGGAACAGCTCCTGCCGCAGTCCGCGCAGGGCGTCCGCGGTGAGCCGGAACTCCGGGCTGCGTGGCTTGGCCCCGCCCGGCGGCGTCATCTGCGTCTGGGTCGTGTCGGTCACGTTCGAAACGGTAGGCCGCCCGCCGGGTCACCGTCGTCACCTGTGAGAAGGGTCCTGCCGGATCCGTCTCAGGTACTACGGGGTAGACCCGAGGGGGCGGCGGCTGCCGGGCCCGCCCCGGGCGTATTGCGAAAGTCCCGTCTGCCTCGCGACGCCCGGCACTCAGTAGCCGGAAGGGCGTACCAGTCCCGACTCGTAGGCGAAGACAGCGGCCTGGGTGCGGTCCCGCAGCCCCAGCTTCACCAGGATGCGGCCCACGTGGGTCTTCACTGTCTGTTCGGCGACGACGAGGCGCTCGGCGATCTCCGCGTTCGACAGGCCCTGCGCGATGAGGGCGAGGACCTCCGTCTCGCGCTCCGTCAGCTCGCCCACGCGCTGCTTGAACGGGGTACGGGGTACGGAACCCAGACGGGAGAACTCGGCGATGAGACGGCGGGTGATCCCGGGCGCGATCAGCGCGTCGCCCGCCGCCACCACCCGTACCGCCTCGGCGAGCTGGTCGGCGGACGCGTCCTTGAGCAGGAACCCGGAGGCACCGGCCCGCAGCGCCTCGTACACGTACTCGTCGAGGTCGAAGGTGGTGAGCACCAGCACCCTGATCAGGGGTGTCTCGGCGGTGATGCGCCGGGTCGCGTCGATTCCACCGAGCTCGGGCATGCGGATGTCCATCAGCACGACGTCCGGGGCGAGTTCGGCGACCTTGGCGATCGCGTCCAGGCCGTCCACCGCCTGGCCGACCACCTCGATGTCGGGCTGGGTGTTGAGCAGCACGGTGAAGCCCTGGCGGACCATCTGCTGGTCGTCGGCGATCAGTACACGGATGGTGCTGCTCGTCATCGGCTCTTGTCTCCTGTGCGGCCCGATGTGTCGACGTCGGGGGACGGGTGGTCGGGGGACGGGTGGTCGGGGGAGGCGTCGTCGGTCAGGGCGACGCCGTTGCGGGGCAGGAAGGCGGCCACCACGAAGCCGCCGTGCGACGTCTCGGCGGTCACCAGGGTGCCGCCCAACATCGCGGCCCGCTCCCGCATGCCGAGCAGACCGTGCCCCGCGCCCGGGGACGGCGCGGCCGGGCGCTCGGGTCGCGAGTTGATGATCCGCACCTGGAGGCCCCTCGGGAAGTGACACAGCTCGACGCGGACCGTCGAACCGGGCGCGTGCCGCAGTGCGTTGCTCAGCGCCTCCTGGATGATCCGGTAGGCCGACAGCTCGACGCCGGGCGCCAGGGGAAGCCGCTCGCCGGAGATCTCCGTCGTCACCTCCAGACCGGCCGCGCGGGTGTTGGCGACGAGCGCGTCGAGGCGGTCGAGCGTGGGCTGCGGGGAGTCGGGGGCGGCGCCGGTGCCGGCTCCGAGGCCGTACGGGTCCTCGGGGTTCTCCGAGCGCAGCACACCGAGGACACGGCGCAGCTCGATCAGTGCCTCCAGGGCGTTCTGCCGGATGCCCGCGAGGTTCTCCTTCAGCTCCTCGGACGGGTTCTCGACCAGGTGTGGAGCGACCTGGGCCTGAATGGAGATCACCGACATGTGGTGGGCGACCACGTCGTGCAGTTCGCGGGCGATCCGGCTGCGCTCCTCCAGGAGGGTGCGCCGGGCACGCTCCTCCTCGGTCAGCGAGGCCTGTTCGACGAGCTGGGTACGGGCCTCGCGGCGGCCTCGCAGGGCGATGCCGAGGAGGAGCACGGCGGCGAAGACGACGAGCGCCGGCAGGCCCGTGGAGCGGTAGGCCGCTCCACCGACGACGCCCTGCAGGAAGTACGTCACCAGAGCGGTCAGGGACAGCGCGCCGACGGCCACTCGGGTGGGCAGCCGCAGCGCGAGGAGGAAGAGCACGAAGGCCTGCGCGGTGATCGCCGCCGAGCCCCACGGCCAGTCGGGGCCCGGGAAGCCGCCGCCCGCCACCATGAGGTTCCTCGCCGCCATGGCGCCGAGGACGGTGCCGCCCAGGGACAGCCACCAGGCCGGCACCGGCCGCCACAGGGCGAGGACGACGGCCACGCCCTGCGCGATTCCGAACAGGTTGCCCAGCGGGAAGCCGAGCCGGTATTCGGTGGTGAAGGTGTCCGCGCTGGTAAAGGTGATCAGGAGGGCGACCAGGCCCACCAGGAAGTGCGGCAGCCGTCGCAGCCATCGGGGCCGGGACAGCGGCGGCAGGGGCGCGGCCGCCGTCGACGCGAGGTCGGCGAGGACCTCCCGTACGGGGACACGGGGACGAGCCGCACTCCAGCGGCTCCGCTGCGGGGGTGTCGCGTCGGGCATGGAGGGCTCCTTGTCCGGCTCCCCGGGCTCCGTGCCGGTCACCCCGTCAACCCCGGGCACGAGGGGCCGTTCGTGTGCCCGCCGGACCACCACGGCGGTGCACGCGGACGATACGGGAGGGACGGCCCGTGCGGCGGCGCGGGCCCTGTTCGCAGGAGCGGAAGGCGGCTCGGCAGACGGCCAGGGCGAGGGCGAACACCGGGAGCCAGGCCAGGCGGGCCGCCACCCAGACGAGGTCGTCGGGGACCGTGTGCAGACCGGGCAGCCGGCCTACGGACAGGCCCACGGCGGTGACCGCCATCAGGGACGTCTGGTGCCAGAGGAATATCGTCATCGCCGACAGGTTGACGACCGCCACTGCCGCCCAGGCGAGTGGCCGCCGCATCCACCGGCGGAGCGGCTCGCGCAGCAGCAGCGCGAGGCCGCACTGGGCCAGGCCGAAGGTGACCGCGGCCAGCGTCGGCGGGTTCAGGTTCGAGACCGCCGCGCCCGGGACGCCCACCATCGACGCGGGGTAGCCGGCCCACGCCACCAGCGCGGCCGTCGCCGTCGCGCCGCAGCCGAACAGCACCCAGCCCGCGCGCCGCCGGTCCAGCTCGCCGCGCGTCCAGGCCGCGCCCAGCGTGTAGGGGACCAGCCAGCCCGCCGCCACGTTCACCCAGCCGAGCCAGGAGGGTCCGCCGAGTCCGAAACGCACCAGGTCCACATGGAGAACGACGGCCAGCGGCCACAGCGGGTTCAGCCGGGTGAGCACCGGGGTCGCCGCGGTCAGCCCGGCGAACACCAGGAGGAACCACAGCGGGGACAGGGCGAGTTTGACGAGGGCGTGGACGGTCCCGACGCCGGTGCCCGACCCGAGCAGGCAGGCCGCGGCCACCGTCCAGAGGGTCAGTACGGCGGCCACCGGCTTGAAGAGTCTCGCCAGGCGGGCGCGCAGCCACTGACCGTACGTCATGCCCCGTGCCCGTGCCGACGCATGGCTCCTCGTCGCCACATGACCTCCGACCAGGAAGAACACGGCGAGGGTCTGGAAGGCCCAGGAGAGGGGGGCCAGCCACGGCAGGTGCCGTAACGGGCTCTCCGCGTGCAGGGTGCCGCCGTCCTCGACCAGGGCCGTCACCAGCCAGTGGCCGAGGACCACCCCGAGGATCGCGAAGGCACGCAGCGCGTCGACGGCACGGTCCCGCCGCGCGGGGGTGGCCGCGTCGACGCGCCGGGCGCCGCTGCCGACGGCCCGCGCCGCGGCCCTCAGCCCGGCCCGCGCGCCGGGCCGCGCGCCCGCCCGCACATCCCGACGGCCGGCTTCCTGTCCGCCTGCCCCGACGGCTTCCTCCGTGACCCCGGTTCCGTCTTCCGGCGGGCGCGGTGTGTGCTGTACGGACGCGGGTGATGACTTACGCACGGGGCACCTCCGAGGTGTCTCCGAGGACGATCCGGGCGAGGTTGTCCAGGGACACCGAGCCCGGCGTGAAGTAGTCGCTGTGGCCGCCGCCGCCCGCCGCGAAGACGTGGGCGCCGAAGGCCGGGGACACCGGGTCGGTGCCGAAGCCGACCGTCGTGCCGAAGAGGTCGGCACGGCCGTGCGGGACGTCCGCGATCCAGTCGCCGGCGCCGCGGGCGGCCCAGACGCGGGCGGACGTGCCCAGGTCCGCCACGGAGTCCGAGCCGGTACCCGGGCTGCCGACCAGGGCGATGTCCTCCACGTCCAGCCCTCGCGCCGCGCGGCCGCAGACGACCGAGCCGTAGGAGTGGCACAGCAGGGAGAGGTGCGCCTCGGGGCCGACGACTCCGCGCAGTTCGCGTACGAACCCCTTCAGGCGCGGGGCCGCTTCCTCGGCCCGGCCGGCCGTCAGGACCGTGGTGCTGACCGTGCCCGGGGTCTCGTAACCGAGCCAGGCGACGACCGCCGTACCCGGGCCGAGCCGGTCGTGCAGGGCGAGAGCCGCGGCGCGGAAGCGGCCGTACGTCTCCAGGGTGGTGTCGGAACCCGGGACCAGGACCGCGACGCGGCCGGCGTCCGCGAGGTCGCCGAGGACCTCGACGGCCAGGCCCGCTCCCCGGCCGTCGAAGGAGAGGAGGTGGCGGCCGCGAGCGGCCATCGCGCGGTCCGCGGCGGCTCGGGTGCGGTCGCCGTGGCCGGCTGCCATGCGGGCCGCCCGCTCGGCGTTCGCGCGGTTCGCCGCGTACGCCGTGACCAGGGTCGAACGGGTCGGCGGGGCGAGTACCGCCGGGGCGGGGGCGGGGATCCGCGGGCGGGCGGCTGCCGACACGGGGACGACGACGGCGCAGACGACCAGCGCCGCGAGCAGGGTACGGACCAGACGCCGGAGCACCTGCCCGCCATCGCGTCGGCTCCCGCCCCCGTGCGCGTCGCTCGGCCTCACCCGGAGATCCATGCCGTCCTTCCCCTCCCGCTTGCCCGCCCGTCGGGCGTCTCTGCAGGGGAAGTTACGGATCGTCACGCGTCGTCGGCGTCCTCCCAGGGAGCTCACCCGGGAGGTAGCTCTCAGGTACTACGGGTATGACCCGAGGAGTAGGGGACGGTGTCGACTGCCGCTGTCACCAGGCCAGTTGGGCGATCTCCTCGGCCACGACCGCGCACGCGTCCGCCGCCGGGTCGATCAGCGGGAAGTGGCCGACGTCCTCCAGGAGCGTCAGACCGACCACCTCGCCGGCGCGTGCCGCGGCCTCGGCGTACGACTCGGCGACCGCCTGCGGCACGACGAGGTCGGTGCGGCCCTGTACGAGAGTCGTGGCGATGCCCGTGGGGAGCAGGTGGGCGGGGTCGGCATAGGGCTGCCGTTCCGCGAACCGTGCCTCACCGCCCAGGAGTTGGCGGGACGCTCCGGAGCACACGTCCAGTTTCTCGGCGACCTGGAAGTCGGCGATCGGGGCGAGGGCGACGACGCCGCGCAGCGGGGCGGGGCGGTCGGTGCGCCAGGGGGCGTCGGCGGGCAGGACGTGCCGGGCGGCGGCCCACAGGGCGAGGTGGCCGCCGGCCGAGTGGCCGGTGATCACCGTGCGGTGCGGGTCGACCCCCGGCAGATGCGCCTTCACCAGCGGGGGCAGCGCGTCGAGCGCCGCCGCGACGTCGTCGAAGGTGTCCGGCCAGCGGCCCGCCACCGGGCCCTCGCCGCCCTGCGCGGGGAGCACCGCGCCCCTGCGGTACTCGACATTGGCCACCGCGAAGCCTCGGCGGGCCAGGAAGTCCGCGAACGGGGTGATGTGCCTGCGGTCGTACGGGGCGCGCCAGGCACCGCCGTGCAGGACGACCACCAGCGGCACGGGCAGCGCGGGGTCGGGATCACGCGGGCTGTAGAAGTCGATCACCTGGTCGGGGTGGTCGCCGTACACGGCGGTGACGTCGGGGTCGACGGGCGGGTGGGAGAAGGCCGACGCCTCCTCGGCGGCGTCCTGTGCTGCGGCGTCCCGTGCTGCGGCGTCGTCCGACATGCTCCAACCTCTCAGCGGTGAAACGGATATGGCGGACCGGGAGAGAGATCGTCCGTTGGCGGGGACGGTATCAGGCCCGTGACGTGCGCCTACACCGGGATGTCACGCTCGGTGAGGGTTAAACGGTTCCGCTGTTCCGTTACGCTGGGCGGGTACCGGCAGCCGATCGTGAAGGAGTCCGTCATGTCCGCCGAGCCCGGCACCGTGCGTCCCGGCGGGCGCACCGCCCGTGTCCGCGCGGCCGTACTGCGCGCCGCCGGCGACGTGCTCGCCGAGCAGGGCTTCGCCCATCTCGACCTCGCCGACGTGGCACGGCGGGCGGAGGTCGGCAAGACCACGGTGTACCGGCGGTGGGGGTCGGTGACGGGGCTGGTCGCCGATCTGCTCGGCGACATGGCGGAGCAGTCGCTGCCGCGCGCCGAGACCGGGTCCGTCCTCGGTGATCTGCGCGCCAACGCCGCGCTGGTGCGGCGGACGCTGGCCGATGCCCGGCAGGGACCGCTGTTCCGCGCGGTGATCGCCGCGGCGACGTCCGACGCCCGTACCGCGCAGGCGCTGCGGCGGTTCTACGAGGTACGGGTGGGCGAGTGGGCGCCGTGCGTCGAACAGGGCGTGGCCCGGGGCGAGTTGCCGGCCGGTACCGATCCCTCGCTGGTGGTACGGGCGGTGTCGGCGCCCCTCTACTACACGCTGCTGACCACCGGCGTGGTGCCGGACGAGGCCGCCGCCGGCCGGGCGGCCGAGGCGGCGTTCGCGGCCGCGGTGTCCGGGGTGTACGTCGTCGGGGACTGACCCGGTGCGGCCGCTACGGGGGGCCGGGGGCGCACAGGGCTCCCTCCGGCCCTCTGCCGCCCCCGGCCCCCGTCTCCCCCGGCCCGCCGTCTCCCCCAGGGCGTGTTGCGAAAGTCCCGTCTGCCTCGCGACGCCTGGCACGCCCTCTCGCCGCACCGGGCGAAAACCCGAGTACGTCCAGTACGCGGGCTTCCGCCCGGCCCACCGAGAGCACGCACCAGACGCCGCGAGGCCCGCCCTCCGGGCGGACGCCGGGACTTATCGCAACACGCCCTAGCCCACCGTCTCCCCCAGCACCCGCGCCGCCCGCTCCACGTCGGCGAAACCCACGTACAGCGGGGTGAGGCCGAAGCGCAGGATGTCCGGACGGCGGAAGTCGCCGACCACACCGCGGTCGATGAGACGCTTCATCACGTCTCCCGCGTCCGCGCACCGCAGGGAGACCTGGCTGCCGCGTTCGGCGTGGACCGACGGCGTCACGGACTCCACGCGGCCTCCGGGAACGTACGCCTCGACGCACTCCAGGAAGAAGTCGCCCAGCGCGAGCGACTTGGCCCGGACCGCGTCGACCGACACCCCGTCCCACACCTCCAGCGCCGCCTCCAGGGCCAGCATGGAGAGGATGTCCGGCGTACCGACCCGGCCCCGCGCAGCGCCCGGCGCGGGTATGAACTCCGCGCTCATGTCGAACGGGTTCGTGTGCGAGTTCCAGCCGGGCAACGGGGAGTCGAAACGATCCTGCAGGCCGGCGCGGACGTAGAGGTACGCGGGCGAACCCGGCCCCCCGTTCAGGTACTTGTAGGTGCAGCCGACCGCCAGGTCGACCCCGTGGGCGTCCAGACCCACGGGCAGGGCCCCCGCGCTGTGGCAGAGGTCCCAGACCGCCAGGGCGCCCGCGTCGTGGATCGCGGACGTCAGGGCCGGCAGGTCGTGCAGCCGGCCGGTGCGGTAGTCGACGTGGTTCAGCAGCACCGCCGCCGTACGGGGCCCCACCGCGTCCGGCACCGCCGACGGCTCCACCGGGCGCAGCTCACAGCCCGTCAGCCGCGCCGCCGAAGCGGCGATGTAACCGTCCGACGGGAACGTCGTCGCGTCGACGACGATCTCGTCCCGCCCGGCACCGGCCAGCCGCACGGCCCCCACCAGCGCCTTGAAGACGTTCACGCTCGTCGAGTCACCGACCACGATCTGACCGGGAGCGGCGCCGACCAGCGGCGCGATACGGTCGCCGATCCGCTCCGGCGCCGTCCACCAGCCGCTCTCCTCCCAGGACCGGATCCGCAGCTCGCCCCACTGCCTGCGGACGACGTCGTCGACCCGGCCGGGGACGTCCACCGACAGCGCGCCGAGCGAGTTCCCGTCCAGGTACACCACGTCGTCCAGCACGAACCGGTCCCGCAGCCCGGCGAGTTCGTCCGCGGCGTCCAGCGCCGCCGCCTTCCCGGCGTACGACTCAGACATGGCTGCGCGCCGTCCACAGCTCGGGGAACACGTTCTTCTGCGCCCGCTTCTCCAGCCAGGCCACCCCGGCGGAGCCGCCCGTGCCCGTCTTCGCGCCCATCGCGCGGCGCGTCGCGACGAGATGGTCGTTGCGCCATCGCCACACCAGCTCCGCGACGTCCGTCAGCGCCTCCCCGAGCCGGGCCAGGTCGTTCTCCTCGTCCCCCGAGTAGAGCGCGGTCCACACCGCCTCCACCTGCGGCGAGGGCTCGTACCGCAGCGACACGTCCCGCTCCAGCACGGCGGCCGGGACCGCGTGCCCGCGCCGCGCGAGCAGCCGCAGCACCTCGTCGTACAGGCTCGGCTCGTGCAGCGCCTTCTCCAACTCGGCGTGCACCCGCGGCGCGCCCCGGTGCGGGACCAGCATGGACGCGGACTTCTCACCGAGCAGGAACTCCATCCGCCGGTACATCGCGGACTGGAATCCGGAGCCCTCGCCGAGGGCGGAGCGGTACGAGTTGAACTGCGCCGGCGTGAGCTGCGCGAGGGGCCGCCAGGACGCGTTCAGCGCCTCCAGCTCCCGCAGGGACCGCTTGAGGGCCGCCACGGCGACGGGCAGCCGGTCCTCGCGCAGCGCCTGCGCCGCGGTCTCCCACTCGTGCACGATGACCGTGAACCACAGCTCCATGACCTGGGTGGTCACCAGGAAGACCATCTCCCCGGGGTCGTCGGAGCGGATGTGCTGCAAGTGGGTGAGGACGTCCGCCTGGACGTAGTCCTCGTACGGCGTGGTGCCGTGGAAGTCGAGATGCGGGGTCTCGGGCGCCTGGGCCACCGCGGGCCCGGCCGGCTGGGACGACATCGCTGTCTCCTGATACGTGCTCCGGGTAGCGGTCCGCCCCTGCCGTTATCGACACGGGGGCCCCGGTCCCCACCGGGAATCCTGCGCAATCGTCCCCCGAAAACGCAAGACCCGCCCGGTCACACCCGCCGGACGGGCCCCACAGGTTCCGCGACCCGACTAACCCAGCGTCTGCGCCGCCGTCGGCGAGGAGTCCTTCAGGAACTGGCTGCAGCGCTCGTACTCCTCCTTCTCGCCGATCGCCTGCGCGGCGCGGGCGAGGCCGTTCAGGGCGCGCAGGAATCCGCGGTTCGGCTCGTGCTCCCACGGCACCGGGCCGTGGCCCTTCCAGCCGCTGCGCCGCAGGGAGTCCAGGCCGCGGTGGTATCCCGTACGGGCGTACGCGTACGACTCGACGACACTGCCCCGCTCGTACGCCTCGTCGGCCAGCTGGGCCCAGGCGAGCGAGGACGTCGGGTACTTGGCGGCGACGTCGGCGGACGGCGTGCCGTTCGCGAGGAGCTCGCGCGGCTCCGGGTCGTCGGGCAGGTAGGTCGGGGGCGGTCCCCCGAGGAGGTTCTCGTGAATCGTCATGGGTTCCAGTCTGCTGCATCGCCGGTGCCCGGTGACGTCCGCCCGCCTCTCCGGAGCCACCGGTTCCGCGGGAGCCGCCGGGCGGCCCCCGACGACTCAGGACGGAAGCCGTCCAGGGGCCGCCGCGCGCTGCGGCTCCAGCGGGGGCGTCGTCACACAGCCGTGCGTACGGCACTGCGGGCGGCGGCAGTCGGGCGCGGGCCGGCGGACGGTCGCGAAGGCCAGCACCGCCCCCACCACGAGCACGCCCGCGCACAGCGGCATCGCGCGCCGGAACGCGGAGTCGAAGGCGTCCGCCGAGCGGTACGCCTCCGGGCCCATACCGACCAGCACCGGCAGCGCCGCGACGGCGAGGAGACCGCCGACCCGGGCCGCCGCGTTGTTGATGCCGCTGGCCAGGCCCGCCCGCCCGGTGTCCACGGAGGCGAGGACGGTCGCGGTCAGCGGCGCGACGAGCGTCACCATGCCCGCGCCCATCACCAGGAGGGCGGGCAGCACGTCGCTGACGTACACGGCGTCCTTGCCCACCCGCAGCATCAGCAGCATCGCCACCGCGCACAGCAGCGGGCCCACCGTGAGCGGGATGCGCGGCCCGATGCGCTGCGCCAGCTCGCCGGAGCGGGCGGAGAACAGCAGCATCAGCGCGGTGGTGGGCAGCAGCGCCGTCCCCGCCTGCAGGGGCGAGTAGCCGGCCACGACCTGGAGCTGGAGCGCGGTCAGGAAGAAGAAGCCCCCGAACGCCGCGTACACGCACAGGGTGACGAGGTTGACGGCCGTGAACTGCCGCGACGCGAAGATGTCCGGCGGCATCATCGGATCGGGCCGGCTCCGCTCGACGTGCACGAAGCCCACCCCGGCGGCCACACCCAGGACCGCCGACACCCAGACGAGCACGGACCCGCTGGTGGCCTCGATCAGGGCGTACGTCACCAGCGCGAGCGCCACCGCGCCGAGGGACGCGCCGAGCACGTCGAAGCCGCGGTGCGGCCGGCCGCCCGCGAGCTCCTTCTCCCGGCCGGGCACGGCGGTGCTCCCGTCGGACTCCGGGACGTGCCGCAGGGCCACGGGCACGCACACCAGCGCCAGCGGGATGTTCAGCAGGAAGACCCAGCGCCAGCCGGGGCCGTCCACCAGCCAGCCGCCCAGGAACGGGCCGACCGCCCCGCCGATGCCGCCGAAGCCCGACCACAGGCCGACGGCCTTCGCGCGGTCGTCGGGATGGAAGGAGGCCTGGATGAGCGCGAGGGAACCCGGGGTCAGCAGCGCCCCGCCGATGCCCTGCAGGGCGCGGGCCGCGAT
This sequence comes from Streptomyces sp. RPA4-2, assembly GCF_012273515.2. Lineage (NCBI taxonomy): Bacteria > Bacillati > Actinomycetota > Actinomycetes > Kitasatosporales > Streptomycetaceae > Streptomyces > Streptomyces sp. RPA4-2. The sequence continues at coordinate 4,990,026 of NZ_CP050975.2, read as the reverse complement.
CAGCACGCCCGCGTTCGGCGCGAGCCCGCACAGCAGCGAGGCGGAGGCGAACCACATGACACCGAGGACGAACACCTTGCGGCGCCCGAAACGGTCCCCGAGCGAGCCGCCCAGCAGGATCAGCCCGGCCAGCGTCAGCATGTACGCGTTCACGGTCCACTGCAGGGCGGCCAGACTCGCGTCCAGGTCACGGCCGATCCGCGGCAGCGCGACGTTGACGACCGTCGAGTCCAGCATGGCCATGCTGGAGCCGAGCACGGTGGTCAGCAGGATCCACCTGCCCGCGGGCGAGGAGATCCGTACGGCCGGTGATTCCTGCGGGGGCACAGCCATACTCCGGAGCATACGGAAGGGCCCGGCACCTTGGAGGTGCCGAGCCCCGACCGGAGTGCGGTTGCTTGATCGTTCTACTTGATCCGCGTGCCCGTGGAGCGCAGCGCGGCGCAGGCCTCGGTCACCCGCTGGGCCATGCCGGCCTCGGCCAGCTTGCCCCAGGTCCGCGGGTCGTAGGTCTTCTTGGAGCCGACCTCGCCGTCGACCTTCAGGACGCCGTCGTAGTTCCTGAACATGTGGTCGACGACCGGACGCGTGAACGCGTACTGGGTGTCGGTGTCGAGGTTCATCTTCACGACGCCGTTCTCCAGCGCGGTGGCGATCTCCTCGGCCGAGGAGCCGGAGCCGCCGTGGAAGACGAAGTCGAACGGGGACGCCGTGCCGAACTTGGCGGCGACACCGTCGCTCAGCTCCTTCAGGAGCTCGGGGCGCAGGACGACGTTGCCCGGCTTGTAGACGCCGTGCACGTTGCCGAAGGACGCGGCGAGCAGGTAGCGGCCCTTCTCGCCCAGGCCGAGGGCCTCGGCGGTGCGGATCGCGTCGTCGACCGTGGTGTACAGGGAGTCGTTGATCTCGTGCGAGACACCGTCCTCCTCGCCACCGGTCGGGGTGATCTCGACCTCAAGGATGATCTTCGCGGCGGCGGCCTTCGCGAGCAGCTCCTGGCCGATGGCCAGGTTGTCGGCGAGGGTCTCGGCGGAGCCGTCCCACATGTGGGACTGGAACAGCGGGTTCTCGCCCCGGGCGACGCGCTCGGCGGAGATGTCGAGCAGCGGCCGGACGTAGGTGTCCAGCTTGTCCTTGGGGCAGTGGTCCGTGTGCAGCGCGACCGTGATGTCGTACTTGGCGGCGACGATGTACGCGAACTCGGCGAGCGCGACCGCGCCGGTCACCATGTCCTTCTTGTGCTGGCCGCCGAGGAACTCCGCGCCACCGGTGGACATCTGGATGATGCCGTCGCTCTCCGCCTCCGCGAAGCCGCGCAGCGCAGCGTGCAGGGTCTGGGAGGAGGTCACGTTGATGGCCGGGTAGGCGAACTTGCCTGCCTTCGCCCGGTCGAGCATCTCGGCGTAGACCTCGGGGGTTGCGATGGGCATCTGTCCGCTCCTTGTATGTGCGGGTGGCGTTCTGCTGCTTACGGCCCTGACCTAGGGGGCGACGTCATCGTCGGCCCCATCCTTCCAGACTTGACCCGGTGCTCCGGTCACCCTGTCCGGGATGCGGGACCCTGGGTTCGGCGGGATCCCGGACCCGTCGTCAGTCCAGGCCCAACTCGTCCTTGGAGAAGGCGAAGAGGTACGGCACTCCGGCGCCGGCCTGGATCTTCTCGGCGGCGCCGGTCGCGCGGTCGACGATCGTCGCCACCGCGACGACCTCGGCGCCGGCCTCCCGGACCGCCTCGACGGCGGCGAGCGGGGAGCCGCCGGTGGTCGAGGTGTCCTCGACGACGAGCACCCGCCGCCCCCTGATCTCCGGGCCCTCCACGCGGCGCTGCAGACCGTGCGCCTTGGCGGCCTTCCGTACGACGAAGGCGTCCAGCTTCCGGCCCCGGGCCGCGGCGGCGTGCATCATGGCCCCGGCGACGGGGTCGGCGCCCATGGTGAGGCCGCCCACCGCCTCGAAGTCCAGCCCGGCCGTGAGGTCGAGGAGCACCTGTCCGACCAGCGGCGCGGCCTCGCCGTCCAGCGTGACCCGGCGCAGGTCCACGTAGTAGTCGGCTTCCAGACCCGAGGAGAGGGTCACCTTGCCGTGCACCACGGCCTTGTCCTTGATCTGCTGCAGCAGCGCTCCGCGCACGTCACTCATGCCCGCCAGCTTAGAGGCGCCGCCAGCTCCAGGTCATGGACGCCTCCAGCGGCTCGATGGGGGTGACCAGGCGCGGGTGGGTGTTCAGCCCGTTCGGCGGACCGGTCTGCGGCTCCACGCACACCGCCGCCTCCTGCTCGTCGTACACCACGACCCACTCCTCCCGGCTGGCCACCTTCAGCTCCAGCCGGCCGGGCCAGGTGAGCGTGACGTCGACGCCGCCGGGCATGCCGAAGCAGTCGTCCCAGGGGCTGGGGAGGGGGTCGACGCGGCGGCCGGTGGGCAGATGGTCGGCGCCGCGCTCCTCCTGCCAGGCGGGGGTGAACCCGACCTGGACGCCCTCTCCCGCCAGGGTCCGGTTGAACCACGGGTGCCAGCCGATCTGGGCGGGGAAGGAGGAGTCGTACGTCTCCACGGACATGGTGACCTTGAGGGCGTCCTCGGTCAGGGTGAACGCCTGGGTGACGCGGCCGGGGTGCGGCCAGGGCGCGACGAGGTCGTACGTGATGACGGCCTCCCGCTTGTCGGCGCGGGCGGTGCGCCAGGCGCCGTCGCGGGCGGTGCCGTGGATGGCGTGGGGCGGGGAGTTGAGGGGCATCTGCTGGACGGTCGCGCCGTCCAGGAAGCGGCCGTCGCGGATCCGGCCGCACCACGGGGTCATCGGGAAGCACCCGAACTTCTCACCCTGGCGCAGCAGTTCCACGCCGCCGACCTTCAGACTCCCGACCCGTCCGCCGTTGCCCGGCGTGACGGTCGCTTCCGCGTCGCCCGCGGTCAGCGTGATGTCTTCGTTACTCACGGAGTTGACCCTACTGGTCCGGTTCCTCCGACCGGCCCGTACCCGGGGGCTGCCGCCGGCCGGCCCCTGTTTTCGGCCTGAACGGCCTCGTCCTCAAACGCCGGACGGGCTGAAAGACATGGCCGCGGCCGGCATCTCCAGTCGGAACCATCCGACGCGGGCCGGCATCTCCGGCGCGGGCCGGTAACTCCGACGCGGGCCGGCATCTCCAGCGCGGGCCGGTAACTCCAGCGCGGGCCGGCATCTCAGTCGGAACCATCCGGCGCGGGCCGGCATCTCCGGCGTGGGCCCGCATCTCCAGCGCGGGCCGGCATCTCCGGCGTGGGCCCGCATCTCCAGCCCGTCCGGCGTTTGAGGACGAGCCCTTCGGGCGATGCGGGGGTCCAGGGGGCGGCAGCCCCTTGGCGGGGTCCGGGGCGGAGCCCCGGGGACGGACACCGAACCCCCCGGCAAGGGATCAGCGCCGCTTGCGCAACGCTCGGGTGACGACGATCGCCGAGGCCACCACGACCGCCGCCGCAGGAGCCGCCCAACGAAGCACCGCACGCCCCCCATCGGCCTCCGGCGCCGGCACCGGCGCGTACCGCCCCCGCGGCGGCGCATGGTCGACCTCCTCCGCGCTGCGCCCGATCATCGTCCGCCGCGCGTGCGCCGCCTCGGCGATGGAGTCCTCCCCGTCGACCGGGCCAGGAACCGTCGGAGCCGGTTCCTGGTCGTCCCCGGCATGGGGGTCGAGGGACGGCGGCGGGACCTCGGCGTCGAAGACGGAGTGCGTCACGCCGCCCCCGTCCGCGGACTCGACCCCGGCCTCGGAACCACCCTCGGAACCGTCCTCGACCTCAGCCTCAGAACCCGGCTCGCCCCCGGCCTCACCCTCGGAACCGGATCCACCCCCGGCCGCGGACGCGTCCTCCGTCCCGGCCGCCAGATTCTCCGCGAACCGGTTCAGCAGCCGGGTCGCCGCCGTGGCGACCGCGGCCGGAGCGAGTTCCCCCAGGCGCCCGTCCGCCGTGGCGGTACCCGTGACGACGAGCGTGGTGCCGCCCTCGGCCGGCGCCAGACGGAGGGTGAGGGCGAGTTTCACGGTCCCGGTGCCACGGGCCTCCGCGCCGTCCCCCTCGACGGCGTACGCACCGTCGTCCTGGGCGACCACCCGCACCGCCCCGCGATAGGTGATGGTGTGGCCGCCGACGCGGACACGCAGTCGCCCGGAGACGGGCGCGGTGCCGGCGTCCTGCTGGAGCCCGGGTACCGCCCGGGCCACCCGCGCGGGATCGGCCAGCGCCTCCCTCAGCCGCTCGGCCGGAACCGGAACGAACACCTCATGCTCCATGTCGGCCGAGCCTACCCAGGCCGGTGCGAACCGCACCCCCGTATCACGGGATTCCCGCGTCATTCCCCCATTCCCGCGCCCCCCGTGTCAGTCGGAGTAGCGCGGATGCACCAGCGTGGACGGCACCTCTCCCATGATCCGGGTGAGCCGCGCGGCCCGTGCGTCCGCCGCGAGGGACCGCGGGGTGAGCGAGCGCAGAGCGGGCCCGCGGGGGTCCAGGCGCAGGGCCGTCCCCCTGGCGGACGCGAGGACGAACCCCCAGTCGCGCGGGGCCGTGGCCGCACCCGCCGTCCGGTCGGGTCCGGCCGCGGAACCGGAGTCGCGCCCGGCCACCCGGTACGGGTCGGCGCGCAGGCCGGCGGCCCGTACCGTCGCCTCGACGGTCCAGAAGACACGTGGGCGTGAGGAGACCGGTCCGGCGTGCACCACCAGTCGCCCGCCGTCGGCCAGCGCCCGGCGCGTCAGCCCGTAGAACTCCTGTGAGTACAGCTTCGCGCTCGCCGTGATCCCGGGGTCCGGCAGGTCGGAGATCACCACGTCGTACCGGGGCGGGTCCCCGCGCAGCCAGCAGAAGGCGTCGGCGGTGAACACATGCACCCGCGGGTCGTCGAACGCGTGGCCGTTGAGCGCCGACAGGGCCGGGTCGCGGCGTGCCAGCCCCACCACACCGGCGTCGCGGTCGACCACGTCGACCCGGCGGACGTCCGGATAGCGCAGCACCTCGCGGAGCGCGAGTCCGTCGCCGCCGCCGAGGACGAGCACGCGCGTGCGGCGCCCGTTCATCGCGGGGTGCACCAGGGCCTCGTGGTAGCGGTGCTCGTCACGGCCGCCGGCCCGCAGGCGTCCGTCGAGGAAGAGGCCGAGCGGACGTCCGTGCGTGCCGCCGGTGAGGACCACTTCCTGTACCCCGGTCCGCAGGGCGACCCGCACGTCCCTGCCGTACACCGCCTGCCGTGCCGCGTGTTCGAAGTCGCCGACGAGTACGGCGGCCGCGGCGAGCAGGCCGAGGACCACCACATTGGCGATCAGCAGGAGCCAGCGCCCGCGTCTGCTCAGGTCCCGGCGGAACAGGCCGAGGACGAGGGCGCCGCCGACCAGCGCGTTCACCGCCCCGGTCAGCAGTGCGCCGGTCAGCTGCCCGAGCTGGGGCAGCAGCAGGAAGGGAAAGGCCAGGCCTCCGACGAGGGCGCCGACGTAGTCCGCGGCGAAGAGGTCCGCCACCGCCCCGCCCGGGTCCTGGCGGCGGATGCGCTGTATCAGCTCCATGAGGAGGGGCACCTCGGCGCCGATCAGCAGGCCGATGGCGAGCGAGAAGGCGGCCAGCAGGTACCGGCACCCGCCCGCCCAGACGCCGCCCCAGCCGCCGGTCCACGCGAACACGGCGTACAGGGCCATCGCGCTGCATCCGCCGACCAGCGCGAGCGCGGCCTCGACCGCGCCGAAGCCGGCCGCCGCGCAGAGACGCAGACGCTTGGCGGCGAGGGAGCCGACCCCCATGGCGAAGACCATGACGGACAGCACGACCGAGGCCTGGGTGACCGAGTCGCCGACCAGATAGGAGGCGAGCGCGACGAGTTCGAGTTCGTACACGAGTCCGCAGGCCGCACAGACGAACACGCCCGCGAGGACGAGGAACCGGCCGGTGCCCGGACGGACGGGCAGCCGCGCCTGGCCCTGGACGACCCAGGGCGGCGGCGCGCCGGGGGGAGCAGGCGCGTGCGGTTCGATCACGCTGGGAACGCTACGTCACACCGGCACTACGCCTCGTCACCCACACGTGTGGATCTGGCGCACGCCCGTATACGGTCACCGAGGCAGGTACGGGCCCCGTCCGGGGTCATCACCCCGGCCCCCGGTTCGTCTCAACGGCCGTATCCCCACGAGCCGGACTCGCACGGCCGCACGCGACTTCGCACGCCCTCACACGCCCTCACACGCCGGACGCGCTGAGCAGATCGGCCTCGGCCGTCACCCGCACCCCCACCCTCGTCCGGGTCGCCACCAGCTGGCCGTCCTGCGGGTACGCGTGCCACGTACGCCAGTGGACCTGGCCCTCGTGGCGCTGCGCCAGTAGGGCGGTGAAGGCGTGCGGGCTGCCGGGGAAGACGCCGACGAGTCCGTTGGGGTGGTCGGAGACCAGGGCCAGCAGTTCCTGGGCGCGCCCCGCGAAGGAGCCGCACGAAAGCGTCTCGACGCGCGCCGCGAACTCGTACTCCCAGTCGCCGACCCGCTTGGCGACGCCGAGAGGAAGGGGCGTGCTGCTGCCCGCGATGCATGCGACGGTCTCCGAACAGCTGCCCCGCTCCTCCTCCAGGAGGACCTGGTGGGACGCGCCGAGGAGCCGCAACTGCAGTCTCGCTCCGTCGAGTTCGAGGTCGAGGGTGGCGAGCGCGGGCAACGGCTCGCGCCCCAGGGCCCACGCGAGGTCGGCCGCGCGCGTGTCGGTGTAGGCGGTGTTCAGGGTCGTGAGCATGGGTCGGCTCCGCTAGCACGCAAAGGGAGGTGGGGGTCCGGCGCACCCGGTCGGTATGGGGGGATCGACCCGGTCAGCCCGGTCAGCCCTGTCAGGAAGGGACGATCCGAGGGCCGCGTTGGCGTTTTAGAGGGAATCATGAACTGTGGTGCCACCACAGCGTTTTTACCCAACTTCGTAGGGTTTCCATCCCCCCGAGGGCTCCACAGTTCAACTGTTCAACCACGCCGTGCGCCGGGCGCGCGGAAACGGAAGCCCGGTCCGGCCTCCCGGAGCGCGGCGACACGCGCCGGTCACGGCCCCCTCGAAGCCCCCGGACGGCTCATGAAGGGAAGCTCCCGGCGGGCCCGGCGTTTCCTCGTGAAAATTTCCCGGTCGCACCGCTGCACCACCTCCCGGCCGCCCCCCGGCACCACCTCCCGGCCCCGGCCCCGCACACGGAGGTGCCCGCCGGAAGTCGTTCCGGCGGGCACCTCCGCGTTCTGCGGACGCGTGGTCCGTGTGGAGCTCGGCTGCCCCGTGTCAGCTGCCTCCACCGCATCCGCCGCCGCCACCGCAGGACGACCCGCCTCCGCAGGACGAGCCGCCGCCGCACGACGAGTGACCGCCGCCGCACGAGTGACCGCCGTGATGACCCCCGTGGTGCCCGCCGCCGGACGAGTCGCCCCCGCCGTACCACCAGCTGCCGCCACCGCCGGTTCCGCCCCCCAGGAGGCTCCCGCTCGATCGGGAGTTCCCCGCCCTCACCGAACCGGCCTTCCCGCGACCGCGGCCGCGGCGGCCGGCCCGGAGGCCGCCGATCAGGACAATGAAGAAGACCGCCAGGATGATGCCGATGACCATGGCGCCACCCTCCTTTCGTTCCCCCGAAGCGGCCCCCCGTGGGCGCCTCGCGTCGTGCGTGACAGGGGGATGCCCCCGCGTCCCGCCCGCCAAAGCAGAGTTGAGGAAGTCCTGAGCATCAGAAGCCGGGACGACCTCCGCCCGGGGTGCGGGCCGGGGCCCGACGGCTGGTGAGTTGAGGAACTCCGCGGCTTGGGCGCAGGATGACCGGCATGACCTCCAACGGCCGCCGTCCGCTCCTCAACCGCCGCCTCACCGAGTTCGGCACCACGATCTTCGCCGAGATGTCGGCCCTGGCGCTCAGCACCGACTCGATCAACCTCGGCCAGGGCTTCCCCGACACGGACGGGCCCGAGGAGATCCGGGAAGCGGCCGTGCGGGCGCTGCGCGACGGACGCGGCAACCAGTACCCGCCGGGCCCCGGCGTGCCCGAGCTGCGGACGGCGATCGCCGTGCACCAGAAGCACCACTACGGCCTGTCGTACGACCCCGACCGCGAGGTGCTGGTCACGGCGGGCGCCACCGAGGCCATCGCCGCCAGTCTGCTGGCCCTGGTGGAGCCCGGCGACGAGGTCATCGCCCTGGAGCCGTACTACGACTCGTACGCGGCCGGTATCGCGATGGCGGGCGGCACCCGGATCCCGGTCACCCTGCGCCCGCACGAGGGCCGCTTCCGGCTGGACCTCGACGAACTGCGCGACGCGGTCACGGACAACACCCGGCTGCTGCTCCTCAACACCCCGCACAACCCCACCGGCACCGTCCTCTCCCGCGAGGAGCTCGGTGAGATCGCGAAGCTCGCCGTCGAGCGGGACCTGCTCGTCGTGACGGACGAGGTGTACGAGCACCTCGTGTTCGACGACGCCGAGCACGTGCCGCTGGCCTCCTTCCCCGGGATGCGGGAGCGGACCGTCACCATCGGCAGCGCGGGCAAGACCTTCTCCTTCACCGGCTGGAAGGTCGGCTGGATCACCTCCACGCCGGACCTCGTCACCGCCGTACGGTCGGCGAAGCAGTTCCTCACGTACGTGGCCTCGGGACCGTTCCAGTACGCGGTGGCCGAGGCGCTCGCGTTGCCGGACACGTACTTCGAGGCGTTCCGTACGGACCTGCGCGCCAAGCGGGACGTGCTGGCCGCCGGGCTCACGGCGGCGGGGTTCGAGGTCTTCCGGCCGGCCGGCACGTACTTCGTCACCACCGACATCCGCCCGCTCGGCGAGAGCGACGGCTTCGCCTTCTGCCGCGCGCTGCCGGAACGCGCCGGGGTCGTCGCCATCCCGAACGCGGTCTTCTACGACCACCGGGAGGAGGGCGCGCCCTTCGTGCGCTTCGCGTTCTGCAAGCGGACCGAGGTGCTGGAAGAGGCGGCCCGGCGGCTCCGGTCGGCCCGCTAGGGCGTGGGCCCGGCATTAGCACGCGCGGTACGGCTCCCGCGGGCGGCGCGCCGCAGCGGGGGAAACCGCACCCACGCGGACGCGCAACGCTCGCAAACGCCCCGTGACGGACGCAGAGTTCGGGTGTGACCCACGCCAGTACCCTTCCGGCTCCCGTCGTCCAGAAGCCCGCTGACGGGGACCGCGCCCGCGCGGCGCGGTCCGGGCGGAGCGTGCCCGCCGTCGTGTACGCGCTGGGGCTGTTCGTCCTGGCCCGGCTGGTCGGTGTCCTGGTGCTCGCCGGGACCGCCCGGGCCCACGGAAAGCACCCCCTCGCCCTGCTCGGACGCTCCTGGGACTCCCTCTGGTACCTGGGGATCGCGGCGCACGGCTACGTACGCGCCCAGCACTTCAGACCCACCGTCGTCCACAGCGACCTGGCGTTCTTCCCGCTGTACCCGGGGCTCGTCCGGGCCGTCACGGCGGTGACCCCGCTGAGCGGGGGCGCGGCGGGACTGCTGGTGTCCTGGCTGGCCGCCGCGACCGCCGCGTGCGGGATCTACGCGGTCGGGGCCCGGCTGCACGGCCGCGCGGTCGGCACCACGCTCGTCCTGCTCTGGGGCCTGCTCCCGCACTCGGTGGTGCTGTCCCTGGCGTACACCGAGCCCGTCCTCACCGCCTTCGCCGCCTGGTCCCTGTACGCGGTGCTCACCGGACGCTGGCTGTGGGCCGGCACGCTGGCCGCGCTCGCGGGCCTGTCACGGCCGAACGGGTTCGCGGTCGCCGCCGCGGTCCTCGCGGCGGCAGCCTGCGAGGTCTGGCGGCGGCGCGGCCGGAAAGTTCCCCACAGCCTGTGGACGGGCGCCGCGCTCGCACCGCTCGGCTGGTGCGGCTATGTGCTGTGGGTGGGCCGCCGCCAGGGCGATCCGCTCGGCGGCTACTTCGAGGTGCAGCGGCTGTGGGGCTCGCGCTTCGACTTCGGCGTGGGCGCGCTGCGCTTCGCCAGGCACCTGCTGCTGCGCGGGGACCGCTTCGTGTTCCCCATGTCGCTGGTGATCGTGGCGGCGGCCGTGCTGCTGTACGCGCTGCTGATCGCGGACCGGGCCCCGCTGCCGCTGCTCGTCCACAGCGGCGTCCTGCTGCTGATCGCGCTCGGCGGCGCCGGGTTCTTCGAGTGCAAGCCGCGCTTCCTGCTGCCCGCGTTCCCGCTGCTGCTGCCGCTGGCACGGGCGCTGGTGCGGACGGCAAGAGCCCGGCCCTGGCACGCCGTCCTGGTGGTCGGCGCCCTGGCCGGGCTCTCGTTCGCCTACGGCGCGTATCTCGTCGTCATCGCGCACACGCCGCTGTAGAACCTGGCGGAAAACCAGCGGGAGGACTACTCGTCGTCGTCCTCGGGCTTGTCCGCCTCGTTCACTTCCTGCTCCAGGCCGAGCTGCTCGACGAGCCACTTGTCGAACTCGATGGCGGCCCGCACCCAGCTGACCGTCGACGACACGAAGTGTTCGAGGGCGACGCCGGTGCCGATCAGCATCTGCGCCTCGCCGATCAGGCGGACGGTGCCGTCGTCGTGCGTGTGCGTGTAGACCTTCGGCCACAGCGTGCGGCGGTTCCAGTCGTCGATCGACTCCAGCAGCGTCGGCTTCTCGTCGATCTGGTGCGGCCGGTCGTAGAACGTCCGCACCGAGAAGACCTGCTGGTCTCCCTCGCCGCGGAACATGAAGTACGTACGGAACTCCTCCCACGGCGCCGCGAGGTCACCCTCGTCGTCGACGACGTACTTCAGCTCCATCTGGTCGAGGAGCTGCTTCACGAGGTCCTGATCCGGGACGACGGGGCCCGCCGGTCCGCCGGGCTGCGGCTCGGGCTGGCCCCCGAAATTCGGAATCGAGGACGGGTCGATGCTCACCGTGTATTTCCCTTCGTACGGATACCGCCATCCTCCCCCATCCGGGGCGGGGAGTGGCAACCCCTGACGGGGCCTGTCGGCCGGGGCGGCATGTTCTCGTCACCGGCGGCGGGGGCGGAATCCGTCGTCGCAGGGGCGTGGGGCCCGGTACGGCGGCCTCGGGCCCTCTGCGGCGCGGACCCGGCGGGGTGCGGGCGGAGTGCCGTCCCCCTCCGTCCCCGGCGCCGAACCGTTCACGAACGTGAACGAACGGGGTCCGGTACGAGGGCGGGGGCCGCCCGCCCTCGTCACCTTCGGCGCGTCACCTCCGGCACCTACCCGTGCCGAGCGGGCGCACCCGCCGGCGTCACAGCGTCTTGCCGGTGGCGGGCCCCACGATCAGGCCGTCCCCGAAGGCGTCCACCCGGACCGTGTCGCCGTCCTTGATCTCGCCCGCCAGGATCTCCTTGGCGAGCCGGTCGCCGATCGCGGTCTGGACGAGGCGGCGCAGCGGGCGGGCACCGTACGCCGGGTCGTTGCCCTCGGTCGCGAGCCAGGCCAGAGCCGGATCGGTGACCTCCAGGGTGATCCGGCGCTGCGCCAGCCGCCCTGCGAGGCGCTGGACCTGGAGCCTGGCGATGCGCTCCAGCTCCTGCTTGTCGAGGGCGGAGAAGACCACCAGGTCGTCGAGCCGGTTGAGGAACTCCGGCTTGAAGGAGGCCCGGACGACCTCCAGCACCTGCTGCTTCTTCTCCTCCGCGGAGGTCAGCGGCTCCACCAGGTACTGGCTGCCCAGGTTCGAGGTGAGGATCAGGATGGTGTTGCGGAAGTCCACCGTCCGTCCCTGTCCGTCCGTCAGCCGCCCGTCGTCCAGGACCTGGAGGAGGATGTCGAAGACCTCCGGGTGTGCCTTCTCGACCTCGTCGAGCAGGACGACGCTGTACGGGCGCCGGCGCACGGCCTCCGTGAGCTGGCCGCCCTCCTCGTACCCGATGTAGCCGGGCGGGGCGCCGACCAGCCGGGCGACGCTGTGCTTCTCCCCGTACTCGCTCATGTCGATGCGGATCATGGCCCGCTCGTCGTCGAAGAGGAAGTCCGCGAGGGCCTTGGCGAGTTCGGTCTTGCCGACGCCGGTCGGGCCGAGGAAGAGGAAGGATCCGGTGGGCCGGTCCGGGTCGGCGATTCCGGCGCGGGTGCGCCGTACGGCGTCGGACACGGCCTGCACGGCCTCGCTCTGGCCGATCAGCCGGCGGCCCAGCTCCTCCTCCATGCGCAGCAGCTTCTGCGTCTCGCCCTCCAGGAGCCGCCCGGCGGGGATGCCCGTCCAGGAGCCCACGACGTCGGCGATGTCGTCCGGGCCGACCTCTTCCTTCACCATCGTGTCGCCGGCGGCCTCCTCCTCCGCCTCGGAGGCTTCCTCCAGGTCCCGCTCCAGGGTGGGGATCTCGCCGTAGAGCAGCTTGCTGGCGGTGTCGAAGTCGCCGTCGCGCTGGGCACGTTCGGCCTGACCGCGCAGCTCGTCGAGCTTCTCCTTGAGCTCACCGACGCGGTTGAGGGACTGCTTCTCCTTCTCCCAGCGGGCGGTCAGCCCGCGCAGTTCCTCCTCCCGGTCGGCGAGGTCGCGGCGCAGCTTCTCCAGACGCTCCTTGCTGGCGACGTCCGTCTCCTTGCTGAGCGCGAGTTCCTCCATCTTCAACCGGTCCACGGAGCGCTGGAGTTCGTCGATCTCGACGGGGGAGGAGTCGATCTCCATGCGCAGCCGGGACGCCGCCTCGTCGACGAGGTCGATGGCCTTGTCGGGCAGGAAGCGGGAGGTGATGTAGCGGTCGGAGAGGGTCGCGGCGGCCACCAGCGCGCTGTCCGCGATCACGACCTTGTGGTGGGCCTCGTAACGCCCCTTGAGTCCGCGCAGGATCGCGATGGTGTCCTCGACGCTCGGCTCGGCGACCAGGACCTGCTGGAAGCGGCGTTCCAGGGCGGGGTCCTTCTCGATCCGCTCGCGGTACTCGTCGAGGGTCGTGGCGCCGACCATGCGCAGCTCACCGCGGGCGAGCATGGGCTTGAGCATGTTGCCCGCGTCCATGGCGGAGTCGCCGCCGGCGCCCGCGCCCACCACCGTGTGCAGCTCGTCGATGAAGGTGATGATCTGCCCGTCGGAGTCCTTGATCTCGGCGAGGACGGTCTTGAGCCGCTCCTCGAACTCGCCGCGGTACTTCGCCCCGGCCACCATGGCGCCGAGGTCGAGCGCGACGAGCCGCTTGTTCTTGAGCGACTCGGGCACGTCGCCCTTCACGATCCGCTGGGCGAGGCCCTCCACGACGGCGGTCTTGCCGACGCCGGGCTCGCCGATGAGGACGGGGTTGTTCTTGGTGCGCCGGGACAGCACCTGCACGACCCGGCGGATCTCCTGGTCCCGGCCGATGACCGGGTCGAGCTTGCCGTCGCGCGCGGCGGCCGTGAAGTCCGTACCGAACTTTTCGAGTGCCTTGTACTGGCCCTCGGGATCCGGGGTCGTCACCCGGCGCCCTCCCCTGGTCTTCTGGAACGCCTCCAGCAGCTTCTTCGCACTGGCGCCCTGCTGCGAGAGTACGTCCCCGCTCCGGCCGCCCTTCTCGGCGATGCCGATGAGCAGATGCTCGGTGGACAGGTACTCGTCACCGAGTTCCCTGGCCTTGTCGGCCGCCTCGGCGATGACGGCGAGCAGCTCGCGGTTGGGCTGCGGCGGTGCGACGGTGGACCCGGTCACGCTGGGCAGGGCGGCCAGGACACGCTCGGTGGCGGCGCGTACGGAGGCCTGGTCGGCGTCGACGGCGGCCAGCAGATCGATGATGTTCTCGTTGTCCTGCCCCCCGAGCAGCGCGAGCAGCAGGTGTGCGGGGGTCAGGTCCGGGTGCCCCTCGGACACGGCCCGGCTGGTGGCCGCGTTGATCGCATCCCGGCTCCTGTTGGTCAGCTCGGCGTCCACGTTCGCGTTCTCCTCCTGTGCACGGACTTCCTGAACAGACTTCCGGTACGGACTTCGCGTACGGAGTTCCCCTCGGGAGTTCCCGTACGGACTGACTCAGCCAACGTACATAAAGTTGAGTCTATTCCACTCAAGGTGGGCCCGGGGCGACTTACGGCGAACCGGGCGGGCTACATTTCGGACCATGGCCGCATATCCGGTGGACCCGCACGACCCCGATCCCGCCTACCTCGCCTTCTGGCGGGAGCGGCACCTGTGCACCCTGACCACGCTCCGGGCGGACGGCAGCCCGCATGTCGTTCCCGTCGGGGTCACCTACGATCCGGGGGCCGGTCTGGCCCGGGTCATCGCCGGCGGGTCCAGCGCGAAGGTGGGGCACGTGACGGCAGCGGGGCCCGGCGGCGCCCGGGTCGCGGTCTGCCAGGTGGACGGACGGCGGTGGGCGACGCTGGAGGGGCGCGCGACCGTCTCCACCGAACCGTCGCGCGTCGCGGAGGCGGAGCGGCGGTACGCGGAGCGGTACGGAAGGACACCCTCACCCAACCCGGCCCGGGTGGTGATCGAGATCAGACTGACCTCGGCGCTGGGGCGCGGCTGATTCCGGCGCGGGGGCGGTTCCGGCCTCGGTCACGCACGCGGGTCCGCAGGACGAGACTCGAATACCCGGATTTTTCGCCCAAAACTGCAGCGGCGTCACCGTGTTCAGGTCACGGTGACGCCGCTGCGGGGGGAAGTACCTGCGCGATCTACTACGACGGGGGAATCGCGTCAGGCACTGCGGGGGGTGGCTGAGATGGTCCTTACGTCCGGGGCTTCCGGCTCGGCCAGCTGATGGTCACGCTGATCGAGGTTCACAAAGATCATTCCGTACCGGATGGCACATCGCACCGGCTGCGGCGCGCCGCGCGGCCGTCGCAGACACCGGTACGCCCGTACGTCCTCGTCCTCGTCCCGGGTGACGACGACCGGCTCGCCGAACACGGTCACCATCAGCGAATCGCCGGTGTGCGGGATCGCGGTCGCCAGGTCGATGAAGTGCCAGCCGGAGCGGTAGGCGGTGGCCATCTCGCGACGGAAGGAGCGGTCGTCGGGGGGCGTCGTCACGTCAACTCCCGGAGCCGTCATCCGCCGCCGGAGTCACCACCACGTCGTTCGGGGCTGGCGCCGGCCAGTGACTGTCCGCCAGGACACCGTCCGCGGCCGCCGTCGGCCAGTGGCTGTCCGCCAGCACACCGTCCACGGCCACCGACGGCCAGTGACTGTCCGCCAGTACATCGCCCTTCGCCCCGGAGAGGCCGCCCAGCGCTCCGAATGCCACCACGGCGGAGAAGGCGGCGACAAGCACCGAGCGAAGCATTTTGTTACGCATAGTCGGCTTCGTCCTCACTTGAAAGTCCCGTCTTCCCCCGTCGAATAAGACGATGGCTCATTCGGGCACGTCGTGGCCACATAATCGATGCATCATGTTCCTGCACGTTCAGGACCCTGGGGGGTGGAGTTTTGGTGACACATCAGACGAATGCGACACATCCCCACAGTGTGACCCGGCTGTGCGAGGACGGAGGCCGTCTTTACGCGAACGCGCTGCGCATAGGACGTATCGCGCGCGCCGACGTGGAGGCCGCCCCCTGCTTGATGGAACTCTCACTCCTCCACCCCGATCCCGATGACGCGAACTGGCTGCGACCGGTGCCCCCTTCGGTGGCCCTGGCCCAGCGACTCAACCCCATAGAGCGCGAGATCACCGAACGCAGGCGACTCTCGATCGAGCTGAGCGACGCTTTTGAGCCGTTCATGGCCCTCAGTGTCCCAGGAGCGACGCCCACCCACTCCATCACGGTGCTGGAGGGCGGCGACCGCATCAACGCGGCACTGAACCTGGCGACGGCCCAGTGCCAGAACGAGATGCTCACGATCCAGCCGAGCGACCGCGGCTCCGAGCGCAGCCTCCTCCAGGGACTGGAACGCGACCGGCCGCTGATCGAACGTGGTGTGAAGATCCGGACGCTGTATCAGCACACCGCCCGCTACAGCCCCGACAAACTGGCCTACGTCGCACAGCTCTCCGACGGCAAGGTCGAGTACCGCACCATCGACGAACTGGTGGAGCGCCTCATCGTCTGCGACGAGAGCGTCGCCTTCATCCCCACCCGCGACGACCAGCAGGTCGCCCTGGAACTGCGCCATCCGGGACTCGTCCGCTACCTGATCAAGGTCTTCGAGTTCATCTGGGGCCGCGCCGTCCCGCTCACCGCCGGCGCCCCCTACGAGACCGCCCCCGGCGGCATCACCAACATCCAGCACTCCATCGCCAAACTCCTGGTGGAGGGCCACGTGGACGAGGCCATCGCCCGTCGCCTCGGCATGAACGTCCGCACCTGCCGCGCCCACATCGCGAAACTGGCCACCTCGCTCGGCAGCGGCAGCCGGGCGCAACTCGGCTACCTCATCGCCCAGTCGGGGATTCTGGACCAGGAGCACTGACCGGCAGCGGCTCCGGGGAGCGCGGCGGCCCGTCGAGCCCCGCCTGCGCGATCCGGACGCCCAACTGCGTACGGCTCGCCGCTCCCAGAGTCTCCGAGAGGCGTGCGATGTGCGCCCGGCAGGTCCGCACGCTGATCCCCAACCGCTCGGCGACCACCGCATCCTGGTGCCCCTCGGCGAGCAACGCGGCGATCGAACGCTCGCGATGGGTGATGCCGTCGATGCCGGTCTCCGGGAGCGGGGCGGCGAGCGGGATCGCCAGCCGCCACAGCCGCTCGAAGACCGTCACCAGGTAGTCGACCAGCGCCGGATGCCGCAGCTCCAGCGCGATCGTGCGGTCGTCGTTGGCGGGGATGAACGCCACCTTGCGGTCGAAGAGGATGAGCCGCTCCACGACCTCGTCGAGCGTCCGGGCCTCCGCCGCGCCCCCCATCATCTCCATGTAGTTATGCAGGCCCTGGCCGTGCCGTGCCACGTGCGTGTACAGGTCCCGCATCCGCACGCCCCGCCTGCGCATCTCCAGCGCCCGGTGCAGCCCCTCCGACAGCTCGTCCTCGCGGCGGATGCCGCCCGGCTGCACCGTCAGCACCTCGCTGGTGCACGCCTCGGTCGCCTCGTCCATCGCGGCCCGGATCCTGGGCAGCCCGTCGAGGACACGGATCGCGACCCCCTCGGCCTGCGCCTGCACGCGGCCGCCTAGCCCGGCGTACCACTCGAACGCGGTCACCGCGTCGCCCAGCCGCGCCTGGCTCGCGCTGACCTCCTCGTACACACCCCGGATCAGCCGCGTCATGACCTCCTGCGGCGAGGTCGGCACCAGCCACCCCATGTCGTCGGGGTCCGGGTGCAGCAGCGCCAGTTCGACCAGGCAGGGCACCGCCTCCGCGTCACCGCGCGGCACCCGCCCGCGCCGCACGGCCCGGGAGTACACCCGGTCCCCCGCGTCACACAGTCGGTCAGCGCCGTGCGGATGCCTGTCCGCCCCGTGCCCGGCCATCTCCCACCCCTGGCTCCAACCTCCGGCTCCAGCAACCTCCGTGATGCGACGCTGCGTACCGTCCACGGCGGAGCACTTCCGCACCGCGGGACCCGTGGCCCGCGTCTTCCGCAGCGCAACTATGCGCGGCCCCGACCGCCATCGCAACACGGGCGCGCCCCCCGCACGCCCCCTCTCGCCCTCATACGTCCTGACATTTCCCCACCTCCGCACGGCACTCTGCAACAACATGACGGCGACACCGCTCCACCCCCACGCCGCCGGAGCCCGCACCGGGGCCGGCCGGGGCCGCGACCATGGCGACGTGCCCCCGCGCGGGGGCATCCACCCGGGGAGGGGCCGGCGGACCGGCGGAGACGACGGTGAGTTCCCCAGGGCGGCGTGCGGGACGGCCCGGGGGCGCACGGCCCGCGGGGGCGCGCACGGGCCGGGGTCGGCCACGCGCGGGCCTCCGGAGGCGCAACGAGTGCGTGGGGCGCGTTCAGCCGCGTCCGGGCCCGGTGACCGCCTTCCCCCACGCGAAGCCCCAGGCGGGGCCTTCGGGGACGGTGACTCCCGTCGTCTCCCGGGAGAGCGACGCCCCCGGCGCCGCCCGCACCGCCTCCCGCTCCCGCGAGGGGCTCGCCTCAGGCAGTCGTGGCCCAGCTCCTGAGCAGCGCCTCCCGGGCGGCCCGCCAGGGCGTGATGCCGTCGCCCTCGGCGCTCCCCCACTCCAACAGCCGTGACACGTCCGCCGTGCCCTCGACGAAGCGGTTCAACAGGTCCAGCGACAGCTCGTACTCGGACTGCACGTAGCCCCCGACGGCCGCCGTGTACACCGTCAGTTCGGCCTTCTCCTCGTCCGTGGCGACGTGGAGTTCGAAAGCGGGCGGTGCCTCACCGCCGCCCGTCGCCACGTCGAGGACCGTGTCCATCACGCTGTTCACCAGCCATCGGGTACTGGAGCGCACCTGCACGTCGTGCACGGTCACCGCGCGCACGTCCCGCCACGCCCAGAAGCCCTTCTGGTCCGTGCCCACGGCTTCCAGGCCCTCGGGAGTGAGCCGCACCCCGCGCCCGTTCCCCGCGGGCTCGGCACCCACGTAGACGCTCTTCTCGGTGATCCAGAACAGGCCGATCATGGCCACGGGCGCCTCCAGTACGTACGCGTCGAGCACGGTCTCCCGGTGAGACCACGGCCGGCCCGCAACGGTTCACCCGGGCCGTGAGAGACGTACGCGCGGGAGTCCCCGGCCAGGGACTCCCGCGCGTACGTGGCAGGACGGCAACGGCTACTTGATGTGGGCCGCCGCGCAGGCCGTCTTGTACTTGGCCGTGCAGATCTCCGCGACGGTGTAGATGTCGTCCTGGAGGACCGTCTCCTTGACGTTGTCCTTGGTGAGGGCGACCACGGGCACGAGCTGGGACGGGATCTTCTTGGTCGTGGGGCTGTCGACCTTGTCGCGGGTCAGCGCGTCGAACTCGATCCCGCGGCCCTGGACCTTGGCCACGGCCATCTCGGCGGCGGCGGTGGCCTCCTGCGGGTACGACTTGTAGACGCTCATGTACTGGTCGCCCGCGAGGATCCGCTGCACGGCGTCGAGCTCGGCGTCCTGGCCGGTGACCGGCGGCACGTTGCTGACACCCATGGTCTTCATGGCGTCGATGACCGCGCCCGCGATGCCGTCGTTGGCGGAGTAGACACCGGCGATGTTGTTGACGCCGACGGCCGAGATCGCCTCCAGCATGTTGGACTTGGCGTTGGCCGGGTCCCAGTCCTTGGTGTCGTACCTCCGCGCGATCTCGACCTTGCCGTCGAGCACGGACATGGCGCCCGCCTTGAACTGCGCCGCGTTCGGGTCGGTGAGCGAGCCGTTCATCATCACGATCTGCTTCGTGGCGGCGTTGGTGCCCAGCGCCTTCAGCAGTTCCTTGGCCTGCACCTCGCCGACGAGTTCGTTGTCGAAGGAGATGTACGCGTCGATCGGACCCTGCGCCAGGCGGTCGTAGGCGATGACGGGGATACCCGCGGCCTTGGCCTTGCGCACACCGCCCGCGATGGCCTTGGAGTCGACCGCGTCCACGAGGAGGACGTCGACCTTTTCGTCCACCATCTGCTGGAGCTGGGTGTTCTGCTTGCTCGCGCTCTGCTCGGCGTTGGCGTAGACCACCGAGCCCTTGCCGTTGGTGAGCTTTTTGACCTGCTCCTCGATGATCGGGTGATCGAACTTCTCGTAACGCGTGTTCCCCTTCTCGGGCAGAAGGAGACCCACCTTGATGTCGTCGCCCTTGGTCGGGCTCGCCTTGGAGTCGCTGCCGCCGATCCCGTCCACGACCCCGCAGCCGGCGAGTGAGACGGCCATCGCGGACGAGGCCAAGGCTATGGCCGTACGACGAAGCCGGGTGTTACGAGTGTTCACATCAGGTGCCTTCCGGGCGAGGTAGCTGCATTGCGACCCAGGTGGCTGAAAGCCAACGCGGCGATCACCTCAGCGTCAAGGAGTAACCACTTAACGAGATGGCAACAGCGTTCTGTGTTCCCCAAGTGAACACGATGGGAAGAGCGTGCACCTCCACTTCCACGTAACACCTGCGGCGCGCGTCGTTCCCACACACCCCGTCAGGGCCGGACAACCCCCGCCCCCGACCTGGAGACTTGAAGTTGGCCGAGTATCACCGCAGCTCCGGACGGGCGAGCGCGAGCCCGGCCCGACACGACGGGACGGCCCGCACCAGGACCGCAGTGATCTGCGTCACTCATGAACCCGGCTGTCGCACGCATCGCACAACTCCGGCCGCAATGACCGTTTATGTCTCGCCCACCCGCAAACGGCAGTGCACGTGAACGTCACTTTGTGGGGCACACCGAAGAAAACGGACCGCGGCGTCCGGGGTGCGGACTTGGCCGATTCGGCCCCCTCTCGGCGAACACCCGCGCGACCGGCCTCCGGCGGGACGTGACCACCGCCCGGAGACAGGCCGTCGGCCGCACCGTTCCCGCCGGCAAACACCTTCGCGTCGATCGCGCCGCACGGGCCCCCTCCCGCGGATGTCGGGCTCCCCCGCGCCTCCGCGGACAACTCGCCCGCCCGGCAGGCCACTTCGCGGGACGTGCGCGACCCCCGGCCGCGGACACACGAAGGGGCCGGGAGGTGATCCACCTCCCGGCCCCTTCGACGAACTGGAACTACTCCGGCGACCGCTTCGGCCGCCACACCACCAGCGCGCTCGTCTGCTGGACCTCCTGGTACGGGACCAGGTCCCGCCGGTAGGAGGCGTGCACGGCGGCCTCACGCTGCTGCATGGCCGCCGCCGCGCCGTCCAGGGCCGACTCCAGTTCCACGACACGGGACTGGAGCGCGGCGACCTGGTTCTCCAGCTCGATGATGCGTTTGATGCCGGCCAGGTTGATGCCCTCGTCCTGCGACAACTGCTGGACGGTGCGCAGCAGTTCGATGTCGCGGGCCGAGTAGCGCCGGCCACGCCCGGGCGTGCGGTCAGGTGAGACCAGGCCGAGGCGGTCGTACTGGCGCAGGGTCTGCGGGTGCAGGCCGGAGAGCTGGGCCGCCACCGAGATGACGTAGACCGGGGTCTCCTCGGTCAGTTCATAGGGGTTTCGACGACGGCCGTCCATCTGCTCATGCTCCCTTCGCGGCCTGGAACAGCTCCGCACGCGGGTCCTCGTCCGCGGTTGCCTCGCGATACGCCTCCAGGGCGTCACGCGCCTTGCCCGACACGTCCGTGGGGACCGCGACCTCGACGGTGACGAGAAGGTCGCCGCGGGTGCCGTCCTTGCGGACCGCGCCCTTGCCGCGGGCCCGCATCGTACGGCCGTTGGGCGTGCCCGGGGGCAGTTTCAGGGTGACCGGGGGGCCGCCCAGGGTCGGTACCCGCACCTCGCCGCCGAGGGCCGCCTCCGCGAAGGTGACGGGCACGGCGACGGTGAGGTTGTCGCCCTTGCGGCCGAAGACCGGGTGGGCGTCCACATGGACCGTGACGTACAGGTCGCCGGCCGGGCCGCCCCGTTCGCCGGGCCCGCCCTTGCCGCGCAGCCGGATCCGCTGCGAGTCGGTGACGCCCGCCGGGATGCGGACCTGCATCGTGCGGGACGACTTGGCGCGACCGCTGCCCGAGCACTCCATGCAGGGGTGCTCGGCGATCAGACCGCGGCCCTTGCAGTCCGGGCAGGGGTCCGTCAGCGAGAACCCGCCACCGGAGCCCCGCGCCACCTGGCCGGTGCCGACACAGGTCGGGCACACACGCGGTGTGCCGTTCTTGTCGCCGGTTCCCGAACAGGCCTTGCAGGGAGCCTGGGACGTCATCCGCAGCGGGACCGTCGCGCCGTCCACCGCCTCGGTGAAGCTCAGCGTCACCTCGGTGTCGATGTCCTGGCCGCGCCGGGGCTGGGTCCGGGTGCCGGTGCCCGCGCCGCCGCGGTTGAACAGGCCCCCGAAGACGTCGCCTATGCCGCCGCCGAAGCCGCCGGCCCCGCCGCCCGCTCCGCCCTGGGCGCCGCCTCCGAAGAGGTCGCCCAGGTCGAAGTTGAAGTTGCCGCCGCCCGCTCCGGGCCCCGGACGGAAGCCGCCGTTGCCGAAGAGGGCGCGTGCCTCGTCGTACTCCTTGCGCTTCTTGGCGTCCCCGAGGATGTCGTTCGCCTCGGAGATCTCCTTGAAGCGCTCCTCGGCCTTGGCGTTGCCCTTGTTGGCGTCCGGGTGGAACTCGCGGGCGAGCTTCCGGTACGCCTTCTTGATCTCGGCCTCGGTGGCGTCCTTGGGGACGCCGAGGACCTTGTAGTAGTCCTTCTCGATGAAGTCCTTGGTGCTCATCCCCGACGTCCCTCCTTCCTCATCGTGTCAACGTCAGCCCTCGTCCGGGCCACCGTTCTCCTTGTCCTCGGCCGCCTCAGCCGTCGTGTCGTCGGACTTGACGGACTGTGCGCCGGGCTGCGGCTCGGCGACCGCCACCCGCGCGGGGCGGATGGTGCGCTCGCCGAAGCGATACCCGGGCTGGAGAATCGCCACGCACGTCGTCTCCGTGACGTCCGGCGCGTACGAGTGCATCAGGGCCTCGTGGATCATCGGGTCGAAGGGCTCGCCCTCCTTGCCGAACTGCTGAAGCCCCATCTTCGCCGCGACGGTCTCCAGCGACTCGGCCACCGACTTGAAACCGCCGACCAGTTCACCGTGTTCCCGCGCGCGGCCGATGTCGTCGAGGACGGGCAGGAGCTCGGTCAGGAGGCTCGAGATGGCGAGCTCCTTGACCGCGATCCGGTCCCGCTCGACCCGGCGGCGGTAGTTCTGGTACTCGGCCTGGAGCCGCTGGAGGTCCGCGGTGCGCTCACCGAGCGCCGTACGTACCTGGTCCAGCTGGGCCGTCAGACCGGCGGTCTGTGCTGCGGCTGATGCGTCCCCGGCCGGGGACGCCCCCTCCGCGGAGGGGGCGTCCTTCGGCTCGGCGTCGTCAGGGGTGGCGCCGGAGGGGACGTCAGGCTTCTCTTCGAAACCCGGGGTCTCCTCCGTCACGCGGCACCGTCCTTGCGGTCCTCGTCGACGATCTCGGCGTCCACGACGTCGTCGTCGGCCCTGGCGTCGGCACCGGCGGCACCCTCGGCGCCACCGCCGGCCTGCGCGGCCTGGGCGTCGGCGTACATGGCCTGGCCCAGCTTCTGCGAGACGGCGGCGACCTTCTCGGTGGCCGTACGGATCTCGGCGGTGTCCTCGCCCTTGAGCGCGGCCTTCAGCTCCTCGACGGACGCCTCGACCTCGGTCTTGACGTCACCGGGGACCTTGTCCTCGTTGTCCTTGAGGAACTTCTCCGTCTGGTAGACGAGCTGCTCGCCCTGGTTGCGGGTCTCGGCGGCCTCGCGGCGGGCGTGGTCCTCCTCCGCGTACTTCTCGGCCTCTTCGCGCATCCGGTTGACCTCGTCCTTCGGCAGCGAGGAGCCGCCGGTGACGGTCATCTTCTGCTCCTTGCCCGTGCCCAGGTCCTTCGCGGTCACGTGCATGATGCCGTTGGCGTCGATGTCGAAGGCGACCTCGATCTGCGGGACGCCGCGGGGCGCCGGCGGCAGACCGGTCAGCTCGAACATCCCGAGCTTCTTGTTGTACGCCGCGATCTCGCGCTCGCCCTGGTAGACCTGGATCTGCACGGACGGCTGGTTGTCCTCGGCCGTCGTGAAGATCTCGGAACGCTTGGTCGGGATCGTGGTGTTGCGCTCGATGAGCTTCGTCATGATCCCTCCCTTGGTCTCGATGCCGAGGGACAGCGGGGTCACGTCGAGGAGCAGGACGTCCTTGACCTCACCCTTGAGGACACCGGCCTGCAGGGCGGCGCCGATGGCGACGACCTCGTCCGGGTTGACGCCCTTGTTGGCCTCGTTGCCGCCGGTGAGCTCCTTGACGAGCTCGGCGACGGCCGGCATACGGGTGGAGCCACCGACGAGAACGACGTGGTCGATCTCGGACAGGTTGATGCCCGCGTCCTTGATGACGTTGTGGAACGGCGTCTTGCAGCGCTCCAGAAGGTCGGCGGTGAGCTGCTGGAACTGGGCGCGCGTGAGCTTCTCGTCCAGGTGCAGCGGGCCCTCGGCGGACGCCGTGATGTAGGGCAGGTTGATCGAGGTCTCGGTGGACGAGGACAGCTCGATCTTGGCCTTCTCCGCGGCCTCACGGAGGCGCTGAAGAGCCATCTTGTCCTTGGCGAGGTCCACGCCGTGACCGGACTTGAACTGCTGCACCAGGTAGTCGACGACCCGCTGGTCCCAGTCGTCACCACCGAGGTGGTTGTCGCCGTTCGTGGCCTTCACCTCGACGACGCCGTCGCCGATCTCCAGGAGGGACACGTCGAAGGTGCCGCCACCGAGGTCGAAGACGAGGATCGTCTGGTCGTCCTTGTCCAGGCCGTACGCGAGCGCGGCGGCCGTGGGCTCGTTGACGATACGCAGGACGTTCAGGCCCGCGATCTCGCCGGCCTCCTTCGTCGCCTGACGCTCGGAGTCGTTGAAGTACGCCGGAACGGTGATGACCGCGTCCGTGACCTTCTCACCCAGGTAGGCCTCGGCGTCGCGCTTCAGCTTCTGCAGGATGAAGGCGCTCATCTGCTGCGGGTTGAAGTGCTTCCCGTCGAGCTCGATCTTCCAGTCCGTACCCATGTGACGCTTCACCGAGCGGATGGTCCGGTCCACGTTCGTGACCGCCTGGCGCTTGGCGACCTCGCCGACGAGCACCTCACCGTTCTTGGCGAAGGCGACGACGGACGGCGTGGTCCTGGCACCCTCGGCGTTGGTGATGACGGTGGGCTCGCCGCCCTCCAGAACGCTGACGACGGAGTTAGTCGTGCCCAGGTCGATGCCGACCGCACGTGCCATTTCAATTCCTCCAGCAATGACTTGAGTGGAACGGACTCAAGTGTGCACGACGTCCCGCTCCCGGTCAACAGAGCTGAGTCGAGGGGGCTCAAGTCTTATCTGTTCCTTACACGCAGGTGGGCGCCGACCTGCGGTTTTCCCGGGAGGCTCGCCCCATAGGCGGGAACACGAAGGAGTACCAGGACCATCCCGGCGGCGCCGCCCGCCACCCACAGGGCCGCCGTCGCCCCCACCCACCCCAGGTCGATCAGCATGCCGACGAGTGCACCCGCGAAGCCGGTGACACCGACGAGGACCGCGGCACCCTGCGCCGTGACACCGAGGTGCCGCAGCCGGTGGACGAGGTGGTCGGGAGCGCCGCTCAGCAGCGGACGCCCGGCCCGCCGCCGCGACACCAGCACCAGCACCGCGTCGGCGGTCGCCACCGCCGTCAGCGCGAACACGGCCCCCACGCTCGGCCCGGCCCCCCGGCCGGCCGTGCACCAGCACCGCGGCCGAGGCCAGCACGAACCCGGCGAACAGGCCGCCACAGCGCCCAGGCACGATCCGGGCGGGCGGCCAGCCGTGCATCAGGAACCCGGTCAGCGCGGCGGCCAGCACGCTCAGCAGCGTCGCCAGCCCGTCCATGACCTCGGCGGCCGCGCACCCGCTCAGGGCGAAGGCGGTCACCACGGCGACCGTCCCCATCACTCCGTCGGCGTGATCGAGGGAGGTGAAAGCGAGCGTGACGAGGACGACCCACCCGACGGCCAGGACCCCCAGGACCGGTCCGAGTTCGTCGAACGGCACGGTCAGCGCGGTGGCGGTGGTCACGACGGCCGCCCGCACCGGGAGCGGTACGGGTCTCAGGTCGGCGACCAGCCCGAGGGCGCCGACCACCATCCCGGCGACCAGCAGCCGCCCGGCCGCGGGGCCCAGCGGGGCCACGTCCGTCCAGTCACCGGCCCCGGCGACGAACGCGGTCGCCACGATCACCGCCGGCCCGCCGAGCAGCGCGACCAGGCGCCCCCGCCGCCGCTCGACCGCGCCGAGGCGCAGGGCGAGCGTCCGCAGCAGCGCGGCGAGCAGGGCGGCGAGGAGCAGGGCGGCGATGGCAGCGGCGATTCCGTACAGCACAGCGTCAACTTAGGGTTGAATGTCTGAAATGTGCAGCAGATAACACGATCGGGTTTACGTGTCGGCCCCGCGACCCCGGGAAGGGACACTCCCGTCAGGCAACCCTCAGCGACGCAGATCACCGCACCGCTGGCTACAGTGCGGCGCAAGAAGTGGGTAGTCTCAGACGGACTGCATAAGTTACCGCTTAGTAATCACACAAAGCCCCACCTCGCAGGCCCGAGGAGCCCCCAATGCAACTCGCCGCGATCATTGTGTCGCTGACCCTGACCGTGGTCGGCGTTGCGCTCATCGCCCGAGCCGTCGCGCAGATCTACCGGTTCATCAAGCTCGGCCAACCCCTCCCGGCCGGATCCAGGACCGACGCCTGGAAGGCCCGCAGCATCACGCTGGCCAAGGAGTTCGTCGGCCACACCCGGATGAACCGGTGGGGGATCGTCGGCGTCGCGCACTGGTTCGTCGCCGTCGGCTTCCTGACCCTCGGCCTGACCATCGTCACGGCCTACGGTCAGCTGTTCAAGGCCGACTGGACGCTGCCCGTCCTGGGCGGCTGGCTGCCGTACGAGCTGTACACCGAGTTCATCGCGCTGTTCACGACGCTCGGCATCCTCGTACTGATCGCGATCCGGCAGCTCAACCGGCCGTCGAAGCCGGGCCGCAAGTCGCGCTTCGCGGGCTCCAAGACCGGCCAGGCCTACTTCGTCGAGGCCGTCATCCTCGTCATCGGCCTCGCCATCATGACCCTGCGCGGTCTGGAGGGCGCGATTCACGGCGTCCACCACTACGAGGCCGCGTACTGGGCGTCGTACCCCCTGGTCGCCGCCTTCAAGGGCCTGAGCCTCGGCACCCTGCAGAACCTGGTCTACCTGACCGCCATGATCAAGCTCGGCGTCACCATGGGCTGGGCGATCACGGTCGGCCTCAACACCAACATGGGTGTCGCCTGGCACCGCTTCCTCGCCTTCCCGAACATCTGGTTCAAGCGGAACGCGGACGGCGCGACCGCGCTCGGCGGCCTGCTCCCGATGACCTCCGGCGGCAAGGACATCGACTTCACCGACCCCGGGGAGGACGACGTCTTCGGCGTCTCCCAGGTCGAGCAGTTCTCCTGGAAGGGCCTGCTGGACTTCTCCACCTGCACCGAGTGCGGCCGCTGCCAGTCGCAGTGCCCCGCCTGGAACACGGGCAAGCCGCTCTCCCCCAAGCTGCTGATCATGTCCCTCCGGGATCACGCGCACGCCAAGGCCCCCTACCTGCTCGCGGGCGGCGGCAAGGACATGGAGGGCAACGAGAAGGCCTCGGCCGAGGCCCTCGCGGACGTGCCCGCCGCGGCGCTGGCGGAGGCCGAACGGCCTCTCATCGGCACCGTCGAGGAGAACGGCGTCATCGACCCCGACGTCCTGTGGTCCTGCACCACCTGCGGCGCCTGCGTCGAGCAGTGCCCCGTCGACATCGAGCACATCGACCACATCGTCGACATGCGCCGCTACCAGGTGATGATCGAGAGCGCCTTCCCGTCCGAGGCGGGCACGATGCTCAAGAACCTGGAGAAGAAGGGCAACCCCTGGGGTCTGGCCAAGAAGCAGCGGCTGGAGTGGACCAAGGAGGTCGACTTCGAGATCCCCGTCGTCGGCCGCGACATCGAGGACCTCACCGAGGTCGAGTACCTGTACTGGGTCGGCTGCGCCGGCGCGCTGGAAGACCGCGCCAAGAAGACCACGAAGGCCTTCGCGGAGCTGCTCCACATGGCGGGCGTCAAGTTCGCGATCATGGGCGGCGACGAGAAGTGCACCGGTGACTCCGCCCGGCGCCTCGGCAACGAGCCCCTGTTCCAGGAACTCGGCATGGAGAACGTGGCCGCGCTGAACATGGCGTTCGGCGAGGAGACGGACGACGAGGGCAACACCACCCCCGAGTCGAAGAAGCCGAAGTCGGCGAAGAAGATCGTCGCCACCTGCCCGCACTGCCTCAACACGATCGGCAACGAGTACCCGCAGCTCGGCGGCGACTACGAGGTCATCCACCACACCCAGCTGCTCCAGCACCTCATCGACGAGGGCAAGCTGCTCCCGGTCACCCCGGTCGAGGGTCTGATCACGTACCACGACCCCTGCTACCTGGGCCGCCACAACAAGATCTACACGCCGCCGCGCGAGATCATGTCCGCCGTCCCTGGCCTGCGCCAGCAGGAGATGCACCGCCACAAGGAGCGCGGCTTCTGCTGCGGCGCCGGTGGTGCGCGGATGTGGATGGAGGAGCGGATCGGCAAGCGCATCAACAACGAGCGTGTCGACGAGGCGCTCTCCCTCAACCCGGACATCGTCTCCACCGCCTGCCCGTTCTGCCTCGTCATGCTGACCGACTCGGTCAACGGCAAGAAGAACGACGGCAAGGCCAAGGAGTCCATCCAGGTCGTCGACGTCGCACAGCTGCTGCTCGACTCCGTCAGGACGCCGGTCGATCCGGCGGGAGCCGCGGAGGCCGAGAGCGAGCCGGAGCCCGAACCGGTGAAGTAGACCGCAGACGCCCCAGGAACGCCGGAGGAGCTGATGACAGCGCCTCCGGCGTTCCGCGTTCTCCCCGGCTCCCGCGTCCGGATTCCCTGGAGATCGGCACCGGAGATGAACACCCGGCCCGTGCGCCTCACGTCTCCCGCAAGAAATCCGAACTCCCGTACAACCCTGCTGCCCCCCTGCGGGTCTCCTGTTCGCTGACCGGCCCATGAACGCCAGGACAACTCCCGGCGAACGTGAATCGTCCGCACCCCATTGACTGGGAGTGTCCGCCAGGCATTCCCGCATGCCGCAGGAGAACCCCGCATGCACAAGCAGCACCCGCACCACCGCCCCCGTGCCCTGCAGCTCGCCCTCGCGACGGCCACCGCGGCCGCTCTGACGGGCGGTCTGCTCACGTTCTCCGCCGCGACGGCCACGGCCGCCGACTCCACGGTCGTCCCGGCGGCCGACTTCAACGGCGACGGCATCGGCGACGTCGCCTTCTCCGCCGAGGGCGCCTACGTGAGCGGCCACAAGGCCGCCGGCCAGGTCGTCGCCCTCTACGGCACCGCCACCGGTGTCTCGGCCGCCAAGCGCTCCACGATCAGCCAGAACACCGCCGGGGTTCCCGGCACCGCCGAGGCCGGAGACGCCTTCGGCGCGGAGACGGCCTACGCCGACTTCAACGGCGACGGATACGACGACCTCGCCGTGTCCTCTCCGCACGAGAAGTTCGGCACCGACACCGACGCCGGTGGCCTCGCCGTCCTCTGGGGCTCCCGGAGCGGCCTCACCGGCAAGGGTGTGGCCATCGCCGACCCGGCCTCCTCCTCGCACGACCTGTGGGGCAAGAACCTGGCCGCGGGCGACTTCGACGGCGACGGCAGGGCGGACCTGGCCGTCGGAAACACGTCGAGCACGATCTACGTCTACAAGGGCGGCATCACCGCCGGCGGCGCGGCCGGCCTCGCCCGGACCACGATCAAGCCCCCGATCCAGTCCGGCGGCAGCGCCCGCGGCCCGATGAACCTCACCGCCGGTGACATCAACGGCGACGGCCGCACCGACCTCGTGGTCGACGGTTTCGAGACCAAGACCGACTACGGCTGGAACACGAACTACTACGTGCCCGGCACGGCGAACGGCCTGAGCGTGTCCGCCGCGAAGGCGCTGAAGACCGGCATCATCACGGCCATCGGCGACATCAACGGCGACGGCTTCGGCGACATCGTCAGCGGCGCGCCCTGGGACAACACCAAGCTCAGCGACGGCACGACCCCTCCGGACTCCGCGTACGGCGGGAAGGTGAACATCACCTACGGTTCCGCGTCCGGCCCTGCCGGGACCGCCGGGATCAGCCAGAACACCGGCAGCGTGCCCGGCACCGCGGAGAAGAACGACAGCTTCGGCTACGAGCTGGACCTCGGTGACATCAACCACGACGGCTACCAGGACCTCGTCGTCAGCACCGCGTACGAGGACCTCGACGGCCACGCGGACGCCGGCATGGTCACCGTCCTGTACGGCTCCGCGCACGGCGTCAACACCTCCTCCGGCGCCCAGGCCTTCGCCCAGAGCACGCCGGGTGTCCCGGGCAACGACGAGAAGGGCGACCACTTCGGCCTCGACGTGAAGCTCGACGACGTGACCGGCGACGGCAGGGCCGACCTCCTGGTGGGCTCGTACGAGAACGCCGGCGACGGCACGGTCACCTACCTGCCCTCCAACGGCACGAAGATCACCACGACCGGCTCCCGCTCCGTCTGGCCGGCCGACGCGGGCGTCTCGACCACGGGCACCCCGGCCTTCGGCGCCAATTTCGCGGACTGAGTCCGTTTCCGGCGGAGGGCGCGCTCCGACGGAGGCGCCTTTCGGTGGAGGGCGCCTTCCGGCGAAGAACGCGTGGCCGTACGTCCGGCCGCGTGACATGGCGCGTACGGCTTGCGTGACATGACTCGTAGGCCTGCGTGACTCGTACGGCCCATGCGGAGGGCACCGAACGCACCGCACGCAATTCCACGCGACTCAGGCCGGGCCCGCACCCGCGGGCCCGGCCTGAGCTCCGCCACCCCCAGCCCCGCCGAACATCCCTCACAAGGCCCCCGTGCAACCCCCCGGACAACCCCCATTCGGCCCTTGTGCGGCCCCTTAAGGGATGTCACAGCTCGGACCCAAAGGCGGCCCCACGGGCCCAGGCCCGACACGTCACTGTGCGGGACCAGGTACGTTCGATTACGTGGCTGGATTCAGGATCGGGCGGGGCCGGGACAACCGGGCCCCGCAAGCGCGACCGCAACAACACCAACCGTCGTACGGGCAGCAGGCCCCGCAGGGAGGCCAGGAGCCGTACGGCTACCCGCCCGCGCCCTCGCGGCAGCAGCAGCCGTACGGGGGTCAGCCCTACGGCGGCAACCAGCAGCCCTACGGCCATGGCCGGCAGGGTGGCGGGCAGCAGGGCGGCTGGCCCCAGGCCGGCGGCCCCGGTGGCGGTGAGCCGGAGTACTTCGGCGACGGGCACCCGCAGCAGGGCCCGGACCCGTACGCGGCGAACAGCCCCGGCCACACCCAGGCGTTCTCGGTCGGCGAGGACCCGTACAGCCAGGGCGAGACCTACCGCGCGGGCCAGGCGGCGGCCCCGCCCGTGGGCCCCCGCCTGCACTGGAAGGACCTGCTGAGGGGCATCGTCATCAGCCCCAAGCAGACGTTCCTGCAGATGCGCGACTACACGATGTGGGCTCCGGCCCTGATCGTGACGTTCCTCTACGGCCTGCTGGCGGTCTTCGGCTTCGACGGTGCCCGCCAGGACGTCATCAACGCCACGCTCTCCAACGCCGTCCCGATCGTCCTGACGACGGCTGTGGCGATCGTCATCAGCACGTTCATCCTGGGCGTGGTGACCCACACCCTGGCCCGCCAGCTCGGCGGCGACGGCGCCTGGCAGCCGACGGTCGGCCTCTCCATGCTGATCATGTCCATCACGGACACTCCGCGCCTGGTCGTCGCCATGTTCTTCGGCGGCGACGCGTCCTTCGTCCAGCTACTCGGCTGGGTGACGTGGGTGGGGGCGGGCGCCCTGCTCACCCTCATGGTCAGCAGGTCCCACGACCTGCCCTGGCCCAAGGCCCTGGCCGCGTCGGCGATCCAGCTGATCGCGATCCTGTCGATCATCAAGCTGGGCACGTTCTGACGGACGTTCCTCGGCGGGCGCGCCACGCTACGCACGAGAAGGGGCTTCTCCCACGCCGCACGGCACGGGAGGGGCCCCTTTTCCGTTGCCCTCAAAGCGCCGAAATCGCAACGGGCGTTGTCTCGGCTCGATGGGCCGCCTGAAAATCCGGGGCTGTACGGGGGAAAGGGCGGACCCCGTAAGCGTGCCTGGTAATCGTTCGACACCTGCCGTCGCCATCCTGTCCATCGAGACTCAGGATTCGGCAACAGGAACGATGAAGGGTTGGTCGAGTGAAGCTCACCCAGAGTATTTCCATGATCAGCATCGCCGCGACGGCAGCGGTTCTCTTCGGCGCCGGAGGCGTCCAGGCCCAAGGAGACGGGGGACACCTCCCGGTTCTCGGAACTCCGAACACCATGGACACCACGAACGATGGTGGGGGTACGAATAACAACCATAACAACAACATCGGCAGGGGCCCGAACAACAATAACAACAACAACGGCGGCAGGAACAACAACAACAATAACAACAACATCGGAGGCCAGAGCCTCAACAACGGGGGGCTCCTCTCCGTTCTGGGCATCACACGACTCTTCAACTTCCAGGTCTGTTATCCGACGGGGCAGGTCGGACGGGGAAACACCTCCGTCAATCAGAACGTCAACTGCAATCAGAGCTGAGGCGACAGCCGGTCGCCGCCTGATCAGGCACA
This sequence comes from Streptomyces sp. RPA4-2, assembly GCF_012273515.2. Classification (NCBI taxonomy): domain Bacteria; kingdom Bacillati; phylum Actinomycetota; class Actinomycetes; order Kitasatosporales; family Streptomycetaceae; genus Streptomyces; species Streptomyces sp. RPA4-2. The sequence continues at coordinate 4,957,895 of NZ_CP050975.2, read as the reverse complement.
CCACAGCCTGAGCTCGAGATCCGGGCGCCGGCGACGCGCTCCCACGCCAACCTCGTCCCCAGCAGGGCCGGGCGCGCGAAAGTCCGGAGGTCGGGTGACTTTATCCACCCGACCTCCGGACTTTGAAGTTCAGCCGTTGTTGTTATTGTTGTTGTTCCCTCCGCCTCCGTTGTTGTTGTTATTGTTGTTGTTCCCGCCTCCGCCGTTGTTGTTGTTATTGTTGTTGTTGTTCGCGCCCCCGCCGTTGTTGTTGTTGTTATTGTTGTTGTTGGCTCCGCGGCCTCCGTTGTTGTTGTTATTGTTGTTGTTCCCGCCTCCGCCGTTGTTGTTGTTATTGTTGTTGTTGTTCGCGCCTCCGCCGTTGTTGTTGTTGTTATTGTTGTTGTTGGCTCCGCGGCCTCCGTTGTTGTTGTTGTTGTTGTTGTTCCCGCCTCCGCCGTTGTTGTTGTTATTGTTGTTGTTGTTCGCGCCCCCGCCGTTGTTGTTGTTGTTATTGTTGTTGGCTCCGCGGCCTCCGTTGTTGTTGTTGTTGTTATTGTTGTTGTTCCCGCCTCCGCCGTTGTTGTTGTTATTGTTGTTGTTGGCTCCGCGGCCTCCGTTGTTGTTGTTATTGTTGTTGTTCCCGCCTCCGCCGTTGTTGTTGTTATTGTTGTTGTTGTTCGCGCCCCCGCCGTTGTTGTTGTTGTTATTGTTGTTGGCTCCGCGGCCTCCGTTGTTGTTGTTGTTGTTATTGTTGTTGTTCCCGCCTCCGCCGTTGTTGTTGTTATTGTTGTTGTTGGCTCCGCGACCTCCGTTGTTGTTGTTATTGTTGTTGTTCCCGCCTCGGCCTCCGTTGTTGTTATTGTTGTTGTTGTTCCCGCCCCGTCGGTTGTTGTTGTTGTTGTTATTGTTGTTGTTGTTCCCGCCCCGTCGGTTGTTGTTGTTGTTATTGTTGTTGTTGTTGTCGCTCGGCGCTGTCGCGTGAGTTCCTGTAGGTGCCGGAGCAGCGAAGGCGACAGAGGGCACCATTGCGCCTCCCGCGGCCAGAGCAACCGAAGCAGTCAGCATTGCCGCGCGCTTTGCGATCTTGTTGAGCATGATGATCCCTTTCCGATGAATGTGGGCCTTCCGATTTGCCGCCCCAGTGGATTACGGAAGTAATTCTCCGTAAAGATGCCACCAGCTCACTAAGCCGGTCCTGGCACTCACACCACTCCGCGCTCCGAAATTTCATGGATCGACAGCCGACGGCAACATTCGCTTTGCGTGTGTTGTGGCCGGATTCACTGCCGGAGATATTTCGGAGGCGCGGTCGCGCGATATTCTCGGCGCGGGTCGGTTTGAGCCGCGAACCGGTAGACCCGGTTTCTGGAACTCCTAGGCCAGCATGCCCTGCGATAGTCGGGGGTACATCGGGCGAACACCCCAACTTCCACCTCCGCGCACCCCACATCCCACCCCGGCATTCCACGACCCACCCCACCAGCCGACCTGCCCTGGTCCATCTGGATCTTTTGCGCGGCTCCGCCCACGGAGGGAAAATGGCTGGTGATGGACCTACTAGAGCGAAAGGCCGTGCTCCAGGACCTCACCGGTCACCTGCAGGCGGCCGTGAGCGGCCCTGGACGCCTCGCACTCGTGCGCGGCGAGGCCGGCATCGGCAAGACCAGCGTCGTCCGCCGTCTGGCCCAGCTCGCCGACCCCCGTATCAGGGTGCTGGCCGGTGCTTGCGACCCGCTGGCGACCCCCCGTCCTCTGGGCCCTCTGATGGACTTGGCTCCACGCCTGGGACCGGCGGTACGCACGGCCCTGACCGGGGCCCTGGCAGGCACCTGCCGTTCCGACGAGGTCTTCGACTGCCTGCTCGCCGACCTGAGCGCCTATCCCAGCCTGCTGGTCCTGGAAGACGTCCACTGGGCCGACGAGGCCACCATGGATCTGCTGCGCCACCTGGCGCGGCGCCTGCCGACCGTTCCGGCCCTGGTGGTGGCCACCTACCGCGACGACGAGGTCGGCCGCACCCACCACTTGACCGCTCTCCTCGGCACTCTGGCGGGCTATTCGTGGGTGCACCGCCACGACCTGGCACCCCTGAGCCGCCCGGCCGTGGCCCGGCTGGCCACCGGACACGCCGTCGACGTCGAACAGCTGTACCACGTCTCCGCCGGCAACCCGTTCATCGTCACCGAGATCCTGGCCTCCCCGGCCGAGACCATCCCGGCCACGGTGCGCGAGGCCGTGGCCGGCCGCCTTGCCGGCCTCTCGGCCGCCGCACGCACGGTCGTCGACGTGCTGGCCGTCCTGGGCCACCGGGTCTCGCCACCGCTGCTTGCCGGTGTCCTGCCGGCCCCGGAAGAAGCACTCGAGGAGGCCGTGGCCTGCGGAATTGTCCGCACCGACGGACAGGCGACCGAATTCCGCCATGAGCTGACCCGGCTCGCGGTGCTGGAGACCGTCCCTGCCGCATGCCGGCTGCGGGTACACCAGCAGGTGCTGGCGGCGATGCGGGCCGGCCCGGTCACCGCGGATGATCTGGCGCTGCTGGCCGATCATTCCGAGGCCGCCGGCGATCCGACCGCCGTATTGGAGTACGCGCCCGCGGCGGCCGCCCATGCCGCCGCGACAGGCGCGCACCGGGAAGCGGCCGCCCAGTACGCCCGCGCCCTGCGGCACGCCGACCGCCTGCCCCTCGACCAGCAGACCTCCCTGCTGGAAGGACACGCGCAGGCCTGTCTCCTGTCGAGCCGACTGGAGGAAGCGGTCGAATCCCGCCGTACGGCGGTACGGCTGCGGCGTACGGCGGGCGACCGGCTGCACGAGGGGGAGGACCTGCGCCGGCTGTCGTACTCGCTGTGGCCAGCGGGACGGACCGCCGAGTCGGGACAGACCGCCCTGGACGCGGTGCGGGTGCTCGAGGAACTGGGACCGAACAAGGAGCTGTCCTGGGCGTACCTGAACCTCTGCCAACTGGCCTGCTACGAACACGAGGCGGTGGCGGTGACCGCCGCACACGCCGAGAAGGCGATCGCTCTCGGTGAGCGCTTCGGCGACGCGGGGGTGGTCGTCCAGGCGCGCTTCCACGCCGCGGCGGCACGGATGCTGAGCGAAGGGTCCGGCTGGGAGGACTGCGAGCAGGCGGTGGCCAGCGCGATGGCACAGGATCTGCCGGTGGACGCGGCCTCCTGCGCGCTCGTCATGTGCTGGTTCGCCGCGCTGCGGCATGACGTCGACAGGACCACCGCGGCCGTGACCCGGGCGGAAGCCCACTGCCTCGATCACGACCTGCTGTTCCACCTGCTGTGCACGAGGATCTGGGGCAGCTGGGGGCTGTTGAACCGGGGCCTGTGGACCCAGGCGGCCGATGCCGCACAGGAAGTGCTGTCCCACCCCCACTCACCACCGATCGTCAGAGCCCTGGCCTTCACCGTCCTGGGGCTGGTGCGAGCCCGGCAGGGCAAGGCCCAGGTGTGGCCGCTGCTCGAGCAGGCGGCGAGCCTCGTGGACCCGGACTGCCTGACGGCCACGGGCCTGGGGTGGGAGGCCCGGGTCGAGGCGGCCTGGCTGTCCGGCGACCACGAGCGGGTTCGGGCGGAGGCACGACGCGGTCTGGACGCGTTGGCGGAGCGCAGCCATCCCTGGCTGTCCGGGGCGCTGGCCTGCTGGATCCGCCGCGCCGGAGGGACACCCCCGCAGGTGCCGGCGGCCGAACCCTACGCGCTCGAGCTGGCCGGCGACTGGGCCGGCGCCGCGGCACGATGGGACACGCTCGGCTGCCCGTACGACGCCGCGCTGGCCCGCCTTTCCGGCGACGGGCCCGCGCTGCACCAGGCCCTGGCAGCCCTCGAGGCCCTCGGCGCCCGGCCGGCCGTGGCGCACGCCCGCGCCGTGATGCGTGCCCGGGGCGTCCGCCCGATCCGGCGAGGCCCCCGGGCGGCCACCCGGGCCAATCCGTACGGGCTGACCAACCGGGAGCTGGACGTCCTGAAGCTGCTGCACGAGGACCTGACGGATGCCGAGATCGCGGCCCGTCTCTATATCACTCCCAAGACGGCCGGGCATCACGTCGGCGCGATACTGAACAAACTCGGCGTCCACACCCGCCACGAAGCCGCTCGCAAACTCCACCATTCCGATCGCCGATAGGGCGGGCCCGGCTCGATTTCCGCCCCACTGAAATGGCGCCGGGGACGCGGAGATCATCCGACGCACATCCACCCGGCGTGCGACACTGGAACGCATCAGTGCACTCGCAGCTTGCTTCAGCTTTCAGGGTGATGAGAATGAAGAAAGCAGCCTTGCGGAGTGTCGGACTGGTCGCGGCCTGCTGTTCCATGGCGCTGGGTGCATGGAGTGCGTCAGCGGGTGAAGCAGACGCTCTTTCTCAGAATTCGCGGGCCGCATCCATGAAGTCGGCACTTCAGTGCTATGCGACGCACGGCAGCCCGAATGAGATCGTGTGCTACCGGAATTCATGGAAGGCCGAGTTCAGACACGGGGACGTGGTCTACGTCCCCATTCTCATTCAGGTGCCCGCGCCTGCGCATCCGTCTGTGACGATCGTCGACAGTCTGAACGACATACGTCCGAGCGCCACAAGTTCCGACTGAGGACCCGAACCGCCCGGCCGTGCCCCGCGGGCCCGACGACTGCTCGGCCGACAGGTCACCCAGCCCACCGGCTCAGAGCGCGTCTTTCGACGGCGTGATCGGCTCCCCCGCCTTACGTACCGGAGGCAGAACACTCCACGGGAAGTTGATCCATTCATCGGTCCGCTTCCACACATACTCGCATTTCACGAGTGAGTGGGGCTTCTCGTAGATCACGGCGCTGCGGACCTCGGCAACGGTGTCGACGCAGAAGTCGTGGACGAGTTTGAGGGTCTTGCCGGTGTCGGCGACGTCGTCCGTGATCAGGACCTTCTTGTCGGAGAAGTCAATCACGTTGGGGACGGGGGCGAGCATGACGGGCATCTCGAGCGTGGTTCCGACGCCCGTGTAGAACTCGACGTTCACCAGGTGGATGTTCTTGCAGTCGAGGGCATAAGCGAGGCCGCCCGCGACGAAGACACCCCCGCGCGCGATGGAGAGCACTATGTCCGGCTCGTATCCGTCGTCGGCGATGGTCTGGGCGAGTTCACGGACGGCGGTCCCGAACCGCTCGTAGGTGAGGTTCTCCCGCGCTCCGGTCATGCTCACGCCCTCAGACCTGGGTCCGGTGGAAGTTGAGGAAGGACCGGGAGGCGGTCGGTCCGCGCTGCCCCTGGTAGCGGGAGCCGTACCGGTCACTGCCGTACGGGAACTCGGCCGGCGAGCTGAGCTGGAACATGCACAGCTGCCCGATCTTCATGCCCGGCCAGAGCTTGATGGGCAGCGTCGCCAGGTTGGACAGCTCCAGGGTCACGTGCCCGGAGAAGCCGGGATCGATGAACCCCGCGGTGGAGTGCGTGACGAGGCCGAGCCGCCCGAGGGAGCTCTTGCCCTCGAGCCGCGAGGCGAGGTCGTCCGGCAGCGTGATGACCTCGTACGTACTGGCGAGGACGAACTCGCCGGGGTGCAGGATGAACGGCTCGTCGCCCTCGGGCTCGACCAGCCGCGTCAGATCCGCCTGCTCGATGGAGGGGTCGATGTGGGGGTAGCGGTGATTCTCGAACACCCGGAAATAGCGGTCGAGCCGCACGTCGATACTCGACGGCTGCACCATGGATTCGTCGTACGGAGCGATCCGCACCCGGCCGGCGCCGATCTCGGCCCGGATGTCCTTGTCTGAGAGAAGCACGCCCCGAGGATACGCGTGGGGCTGCCCACAATTGTGGACAGCCCCACGCCTACGCCTGCTGAGACCGCTCAGCGGTTGCCGTTACTGCTTCTCCAACGCCACCGGAACGACGTTCCGCAGCCGCGCGCACCGCGGGCACCGGATCAATCGACCGGGTCCGAGCCGCTCCGCCTTCTGCATCGGGAACGAAGCGGTGCTGAACACGTGCCCCTCGGCACATCGGACGACGGTGCGCTCCATCAAGTCCACAGAGTCCCTTCCCCAAGAGCCTTCGCCAGGCACTGGCGTGACTGACGACGAAAGCCACATTACGGGATGAATGGGACGGCTCTCCAGGCGGCACTCCGGCCCCGCCAGGACCCTCTCCCTCGCCTCCACCGTACGCCCCAACTCCGTTCCCCCGCAGCCGTGTCCATCCCCCGAAACGCGCACCGGCCCCGCGGCTTCAGCGCCGGGGGCCAGGCATGAGGTAGAGTGAGCGGGCATTCGACACCGGTCCAACCGATGTCTTACGCGGGTGTAGTTTAGTGGTAGAACATCAGCTTCCCAAGCTGAGAGTGCGAGTTCGATTCTCGTCACCCGCTCCATGTGAAACCCCCAGGTCGATAACCTGGGGGTTCTTTGTCGTCTAGACCTGCGAGTGGGGCGCGCACCATATCCGCACCACTACGGCCGACCACACCGCTCAGCTAGTTCAGCGGTGGGAGGACCGGAGCCAATCGGAGCTCCCTCGCAACCGAACGCAAGAACTGCTTGCGCGGCTTGCCGTTGATCATTTCATCGAAAGCCCGACCTGCCCAGACCAGGCACATGGCAAGAGTGACCTCCCCCACGGATGCGGCACTCCCCTTGGGATCCGTCCGAAGGCCAGGGGGCTCGGTCGTCCACTCGACGAACTCAGAAGCGCTGGTTGCACTGGGGTGCGCGTAGTCGCAGAGGTAGCGGTACACGGAGCACAGCTCCCTCTTCGGAGAGATTTCATCGCACTGCGCCTGGAACTTGCGGAGGATCTCACTCTCGTCGGTCTTCTCGACCGGGGCACCCTTGATCGAATCGATGAGATCCTGCGGCACATTGAACCCCTTCTGCATGTCCTCAGCAGCAGCTCGGTTCAAGCGGGTTCCCTCGGCAAACACCCCGAGCGCTCCGGCGTCACCCTTCTGCGAGAGCCAGCGCAGACTGATGGCTACTCATGTGCCTTCCTGTCTCGAACACCCATGGCCTGACCATGCCATCGGTCTCATCGACCGCTCTTCCGAGCTACCCGAGTTGGTGCGGCTTCGGATCGCAGGGCCTTCGGAGGTCGATGTCGTCGCATCCTGCCTCACCGTCCACACCGCGATGAGCGACGACGAAGCGAACTTGCCGCTACATGGATGAGCAAGGCCCAAGCGGTCGCTGTACCGCAGCGAAGTACAGCAACCACAGCAACCGACCCCAACCATCATTGCCCTGCAAAGGCCGTGGAGGGGCTGGTATGACCGTCAGCGACTGATCTCTGCAGAGCTACGGATCATAAGGTGCCCATGTCCCTGTCGTGCCCGATCGAACGGGAACTGACGAGGAGTCACGGCTACTGACGGACCGTGCAAATGAGGACGCCGACGGGCCCGGAACCCCTTCGGAAGGGTTCCGGGCCCGTTCGCTCCCCGGTGCGGAATGCGTTAGATCATCCAGAGCAGGCCCGCGCCGCCCAGATAACTGGGACTGCGGTCGCTGAGGCCGACGGAGGACGGGGTGAACTCGTGGCAGCCCCGTGCCGTCGGGCCGGTGGTAGTGCCGGGGAAGACCCAGACAGCACCCGGGCCCATGTTCTCGAATGCCGCGCTGACGAACAGCTCGGGCCTGCCGTCCCCGTTCACGTCTCCCACGGCGACCGTCGTGCCGAACGCATCGTCGGACTCCGAGGTGTCCGGGACGTCGGCCGTGTCCTGGGTGAAGGAGTACGATCCGGCGCCGAGCGCACCGGAGCGGCGGCCCGGAATGATGGTGACCTGCCCAGCGTGGGACCTGCCCTCGTACGGGGTCCCGACCACGATGTCGGCGAGTCCGTCCCGGTTGAGGTCGGCCACGGCAAGTGCGCCGCCGAAGTCATCGCCCTTGTCACTCGTGCCGGGCACTCCGGCAGTGTTCTGGGTCAGCTGCACCGGCTTGGCGTCGAAGGGGATGCCCTGCTTCGCCCCGTACCAGACCAGGACACGCCCGCCGTGCGCCCCGTCCACGCCGTCCTTGGCGGGCTCGTCGGGGTCGCCGACCACCAGGTCGGCGTACGAGTCGCCGTTGATGTCACCGGTGGCAGCGATGAGGCCGTTGCCCTGGGCCATGTAGTCGTCGTACATCATCCCAGGGCCCCTGTAGACCTCGCCGCCGCTGAGGCCGGCCAGACGGACAGTGATGGCAACCGGGTCGGGGGCACCGTCGTGGTTGAAGTCGCCGAGCGCGACGCTCGCGACGGAGGGCGTGTTCCGGTTGTACGCCCTGGACCCGTAGGTGCCGGTACGGCTGAACGGCCCGGTGAAGTAGACGGAACCGTCGGTACCGGCGACCGCGACCTGCGTCTTGGCTCCGGGGCCGCCGGCGAACACAGCGACATCGCGCCCGTACTCTCTCGCCCCGTCGTGGGGTCTGGCGGGATTCGGCAGGTCGGTGGCGCTCGTCAACCCGTTCTTGCTGCCCCACAGCGCCACGACCGCGCCCGAGTCGTTGCCCTTGGACGTGTCCTCGTAGGGGGCGGCGACCACCAGGTCGGCAAAGCCGTCGCGGTTGATGTCGGCCGTGGCAGTGGCCGCCCCGAACCCGTCGCCCGCCTCGGCCGAGTCCGGCACGCCCGCACTGTTCTGCGTGATGGCCTGCCGCCTGCTTGCCGACAGTCCCGACTTCGACCCGTACAGCACGACGACGGCACCGGCCCCGTCCTTGCCGGCCACATTCGCGCCCGGTGCGGGCAGAACCGCGTCCCGGTACCCGTCCCCGTTGAAGTCACCCGGCACCGCGCCGTGCACGGCCACCGCAGGGGTGACCGGCCCCAGGGCCGTGGTCCCCAGCGCGACGACCACGGCTACGGCTCTCCATCTCCCCCTGAACCTCTGACGTGTCATACAGCCCCCTCCTTCTCGGCGCACCGACCGTGCGCCGACATCACGGCGGGATTGTAAAGCCAGGAGATGACGAGAATGGGGGTGGAGCCCAGAGGTTCCGCCCCTGGTTCGCGGCACTCGGGAGGCAAGCGGGGGACTTGCAGGGTGTGGTGGACGGTCTGGGTGACGGCTATGCCGACCAAGTAGGGCAAACACCTCTGATACGCCCACCGTCGTTGATCCAGGCGCCGTCCGCCGGTCTCCAGTGAGCAGGGGGCCATTGACCCTGCTCCTCAAGAAGCATTCTCGCTGTACGGTCCGCTCCCTGGCTGAGAGACCTACGACGAACTGGCGCAACTGCATAGCCAAAGAAGCCGAAGAGCTTGCCGCCGGCACCCTGGACCCTGAGTGCGCGTGCATGGCGGGACCGTCCCCCGAGGAACTGCTCACGTCGACCGATGCCGTCCTCGACACCTTCAAGAGCGAGCTTCCCGGGCTGGGCGAGGCAGACGACGCACAGATCATCGGCGTCGCGGGACGCGTCGTCCTGGCCTTGAACGCCGTGAACGAAGCCCACAACGAAAGCGCCTACGAAACCGACGAGCGCGAGCAACTGCGCGAGTTCATCGACCAATCGCTCACCGAGCACGGCGTCGACATCGTCGCACTGACCGCACGACATGGACTCGGCCGTTACCAGACCACGAACAAGTGGCCGAAGTGGTAACGCCGTTCGCCGACGCTGCCCGCTTGGGATCCGCTTCCCGACACAGCACCGCTCCCGCACCACAAGCGCACCAGATCGAGCGGGGAACAGCGGGGAATCACGGTGAAAGCGGCCAGACCCGACGGGACCGCACCGCAACCGTTCGCCCAGGTCAGGGCACGAACGTGCCGCAAGTGCCCGCAGCTTCCCAAGCTGAGAGTGCGAGTTCGATTCTCGTCACCGACACAGGTCAGCGAGGGGGTGACACTCGTCCCGAAGGTCGCCCGCCCTGTCGTTTCGCGGAGGCGATCACGGTGATGACGGCGGTCACGACGAGGCTTCCCATCGTGACCGACCCCACGCCGACCATGAAGAGGCCGCTGGAGTCGTCCGACCAGTCGCAATAAGCAGCAACGGTGAGGCCGGCCGTGGTGCCGAGCACGGCGCCCGCGATGTAGCGCCGGGATGCCGCCCAGTACACCGGTGCGAGCAGAGTCAGCACCAGCCCGATCACCTGCCACGCCTCGTACGGACCGGTCGTCGTGCCGTCAGGTTGCACGTCACGATGCTGGTCCCAGCCCAGCCAGGCAGCCCAGGCCGCCAGCGACACCCCGGCCAGCAGGAGGATCGACACCAACTGGGGAACAGGTTTCAGTGGTCCTTCACGCATGACCCAAGCGTTACCGTTCACTCCGTCCCCGGCCAGAGCGCAAGTACTCAGCTCCGCCCGAGTACGTCAGCCACGAACAGATCAAGTGCACCAGGACTGGGCCCAGTTCGGCGGTCCGGGAGTTGAGGGAGCAAAGCGACCTCGCTGCGGCCACAACGGTCCCGCCGCATGCGTGTCGACGTCGCGGACGAGGCTCCGGTCACCGTGTCCGGCGAGGCTCCGCGCTCGGAAGTACGTGCTAGGCGCGGCTCCGTTTCCGGGGCGGCAAGCCCTACTCTGAACCCCGTGAGGCAGGCAGGCGCTGGGAAGGATGATCGGCGATGACGCCCCTGAGCACCGGGGACCCGGAGTCCATAGGCGGGTACACCCTTCTCGGCCGGCTCGGGGCGGGCGGCATGGGAGTCGTCTATCTGGGAGTCGCCGCCTCGGGACGGCAGGTCGCGGTCAAGCTCGTGCACGGGCCGTACGCCCAGGAGGAAGAGTTCCGGACGCGCTTCCGGCAGGAGATCGAAGCGGCGCGCAGAGTGAGCGGCGCCTTCACCGCGCCTGTCGTGGACGCCGACCCGGACGCCGACCAGCCGTGGATGGCGACGCTCTACGTGCCGGGGCTCAACCTCGCCGAAGTCGTGCAGAAGGACGGCCCGCTGAGCCAGCGGGAACTGCGTGCGCTGGGGCTGGGGCTCACCGAGGCGTTGCGCGACATCCAGCGGGCGGGCCTGGTGCACCGGGACCTCAAACCGGGCAACGTCCTGATGACCGAGGACGGGCCGCGCGTCATCGACTTCGGCATATCGCGGGCTTCTGACCACCAGAGCCTCACCACGACCGGGCGGATGATCGGCACTCCGCCCTTCATGTCACCGGAACAACTGGCCTCTCCCCGGGACGTCACCCCGGCCTCGGACGTGTTCTCGCTGGGGTCCCTGCTGGTGTTCGCGGCCGTCGGCACGGGACCGTTCGACGCCGACAGCCCGTATATAACCGGCTATCAGGTGGTGTTCGGGACCCCGGACCTCGGCGGCGTGCCCGAGGCGCTCCTGAACATTGTCGAACGCTGCCTGGACAAGGATCCGGCCGCGCGGCCGGAACTGACGGACATACACCGCATGCTCCAGGCCCTGCCGGAATCCGACGCCACCGGGTCCCCGAGGACCGGGCGGTCCGCGGAACCCCGGCGCCGCCCCGCTCCTCGGAGCGCAGCCACCACCTCCGCGGGCGCCGCGACCGGCATCGGTACCGGCAAGCGACGCCGGGCCCGGATGCTGCTCACCGGCCTCGGTGCGGTGCTGGCCGTCACGGGGCTGGGTGTCGGGGTGGGTGTCTCCGTGTCCGATTCGGACACCGCCACCGCCACCACCACGGCGACCGCCTCGGCCACCGCCCAGGCCGCCTCGCTGCCCCACGGCTGGCGTCCGTGGCGGACGAAACTGCGGCACGACGTGAAGGGTGTCCCTCTCGACTACGACAGCCCTGGATGCGTGACGGAGGGAAGCGCCCTGTTCTGTGGCGGTACGGGTTTCACGGCCGCCAGGATCGACGCGGCCTCCGGCCGCACCCTGTGGCGGGCCGGCACCCGCCCTCAGGGGACGCAGCCGGTCGGCGTTCGCGACGGGCTGGTCTACATGTACGAGGAACCGGACGACAGGACCAGGCGCGTGGTGGCCCTCGACGCCGGTACCGGGCACCGGCGGTGGCAACGCGACATCAACACGTCCGAGGAGGCGGTCCTGTACGACGGCGGACTGCTGACCCTGTCCCCCGACTCCTCGTCGTTCATGGCTTACGGGCCTTCCGGCAAGGAACTGTGGCGGGCACCCTCCCTGGACGAGTACTGCACTCCGTCGGCGCTGGGAGGCGCCCCCTACGCCCTGTGCTCGGCGGGCAACGAGCCCGGCCACACCCCGGTCGAGCTGATGAAACTCGGACCCGGCAGCCTGTCCGAAACGGCCACACTCCCCAAGAAGGCGGAGGCGCTCGGCGCTGTCGACGGGCAACCCCTGTTCCTCGCCCCCCAGACCGCCAAGGACGTGTACGAAGCCGGGTACGAACGGCCGTACAACGCACTGCTGCGGGTGGCCTCGGAAACCGGGCAGGTCAGACGGATACCGCTGGCACATCCGCTGACCGGCGCGGCCACCCTTGTGGACGGCGTCGTCTACTTCGTCCGGTCCGACGGATCGGTCACCGCGGTGTCGGCGGACAGCGGCAAACAACTCTGGCAGAAGGTGACGGACATGGAGAGTCTGTCCGCGCCCGCGGTGTCGGCGACGTACAAGCGGGTCTATTTCTCCAACCGCTTCGGCCGTCTGCTGGCACTGGACAGCCGCACCGGAGCGGAGGTCTGGCGCACTTCCGCACTGGACGACCCCGGGGACAAGGTGCAGAGCTACCCGCCGCGCCTGCTGCTCGTCAAGGACGCGATCGTGGCGATGGCCGGCGACACGGCCTTCTCCCGGGAGCCTGACGGGCCCACCTGACCGGCCGGGGCCATCACCGCGCACCGTGCGGATCGTCCCTGGGCGCACGAAGATGGGGCACGCGGAGCGCGGACCTGACCGACGTTGTGCGCGCGGCGGCGGCGATGCCTGCCGAAGTCCCCCTCACCGAGTGGGACTTCGATGCCGGAAGCCCGTCATGGCGGCTGATCGTCGGGCAGGGACCGGAATGCCTGGTGGCGGTCCAAAGGCCGTACGATGCACGGAAGTCACGCTGGCCGAGGGTGAGGATCGCGGCGGTGCCGTGGTCCGCGGCCGGTACCCCAGGCCGAGAGCGCGAGTTCGGTTCTCGTCACCCGCTCCCTGTGAGCCGACGAAACTCCCAGGCCGGTGACCCGGGGGTTCTCTCTGGTCCGCGTCCGGCCCGGTTGTCCGTGAACTCCCCCGGGATTGTCCGTGATCGGTAACGGACGCATCCCGTGACCGGAATCCTTCGTCCTGCCAAGTGGTCGCGACGCGACCGGGATCGACGGGGCACTGGGCGAGAGCGGGGCGGACATGGCGCGGCACGGCGGAACACGGGGCTGGTACGGCAAGCTGGTCGGGGCGGCGCTCGGGGTGACGGTGTTCGCCGTCGGTGCCTCGATGTGGACCGCGCAGGCCGGCGCCGTGGGCGGCCCCTCGCCGAAGGCGACCGCGACGGCCGCGCCGCGCAGTGACGTCAGGACGGTCGCGATGACCATCGCGCACGCCTCGGACAAGGGGGCGCACGGCGTCAACATCACCATCGACGACGGTCCCGACCCCGTATGGACCCCCCAAGTCCTCGATGTGTTGCGGGAGTACGGGGTGAAGGCCACGTTCTGCATGGTGGGGACGCAGGCGCAGGCCCACCCGGACCTCGTGAAGAAGGTGGTCGCGGCCGGACACCGGCTCTGCGACCACACGGTGTCGCACGACACCACGATGGACAAGAAGTCCCCGGCCTACCGGTCACAGCAGATACTCGACGCCGAAAGCATGATCACCAAGGCGTCCGGGGGCGTCCGGCCGATGTACTACCGGGCCCCCGGCGGCGCCTTCACCCCCGACAGCCGCAAGCTCGCCGCTTCCCGGGGCATGCGCCCGCTGGGCTGGAACGTGGACACCAAGGACTTCGAGCGGCCGGGCACGGACGCCATCGTCGCCACCGTCCAGCGCGAGCTCCCCAACGGGCCGACGCTTCTCTTCCACGATGCGGGCGGCGACCGCTCCCAGACCGTCGAAGCGCTGCGCCGGGTCCTGCCCTGGCTCAAGCAGCAGGGCTACTCCTTCGGCTTCCCCGTGCGCTGACCCACCGGATCCGTCGGATCCGTCGGATCCGTCGGAATCGGGGAAGCCATCAGTCCTGGCGACGCGTACACCCCTGGCTCACCCTCCTCGCGTACCCCCGCAAGGCGGCGCGTCGTCCAACCGCCCTCCCCGGCCGAAGTGTTGCTGTGTCACGACGCTGCCACGGCGGTGTCCGGAAGGAACGACGGGCGTGACCTGCGGACCCGGGCAGCCCTCATAGTCGGCACAGAGCGGGAGACCGGCAACGCCGTCGCCTCCCCACCGTCCCGCCGGAAGGAACCTCCCGTGATGAACCGCCACCTGCGCAAGGCCGTCTTCGCCTCCGTCGCGATCACCGCCGGGCTGCTGATGACGGCATGCCAGAGCGGCACCGACGCCCACTCGTCCGGCAAGAGCGGAACGGGCGCGACGGCCGTCGCGGAGAAGGTCTCGGACGCCAAGAACGCCAAGTTCCCGGCCAACTCCAAGGGCGTCAGCGGCTCGTTCAAGAACGGCAAGGTCAGCTACCTCGCCCCGGGCAAGTACATGGTGTCCGTGCCGGGCAAGCAGGGCCAGGAGTTCTGGGTCGCCGACGACACCGAGGTCTACGGCACCGGCACGATCTGCGGCGAGGCGGGGGCCAAGGTGGACGCGCCCTGCACGCTGGACCAGTTGGAGGCGGCGACCAAGAAGGCCGCCGTGGGCGCCGACGTGCAGATGAAGAACGGCGTCGCGACCCTGGTGACCGAGCGGCGCGCCGCCCAGCCGGGCTCCGGCTCCGGCTCGGGTTCCGGCTCGGATTCCGGCTCGGGCTCGGGTTCCGGCTCGGGCTCCGACGCCCGTGACACCGCCGTCGAGGGCATCAACAAGGGCAAGGGCGTCAACGGCACCTGGTTCGGCAACGTCTCCTTCGTCGCTCCGGGCAAGTACACGGTCTCCGACATGAAGGGCAGCGAGCAGGAGTTCCTCGTAGCCGAGGACACCGAGATCGTGGGCTACGACGACATCTGCGGTGCCCCGGGCGCAGCCGGCCAGGACGGCACCAAATGCACCGAGGACGAGCTGGAGACGGCCGCCAAGAAGGGCTTCGGCGCCGAGGTCGTGATCAGCAACGGCATCGCGACCAGCATCCGCGACGACCACTGAACCCGGATCCGACGCGGGCGGCCGGGCGACGTCTTACGGAGCGGTGACATGCCCGGCGTGGCGCTGTGGCGGCGCAGCTCCGGGGCCTAACGTGCCCGGCATGCGTGTACTGGTCACCGGCGGTGCCGGGTTCATCGGGTCCCATGTCGTCGAGGCGCTGGCGCGAGACGGGCACGAACCCGTCGTGTTCGACCTGCGCGACGGCCTGGACGTGCGCGACGCCGGAGCGGTGGCGGCCGCGCTGCCGGGCGTGGACGCCGTCTGCCATCAGGCGGCGATGGTCGGGCTGGGAACGGGGTTCGGTGACGCGGTGGAGTACGTGTCGCGCAACGACCTCGGTACGGCGGTACTGCTGGCCGCCATGGCGGAGGCGGGAGTGCGGCGGCTCGTGCTCGCCGGGTCGATGGTGGTGTACGGGGAGGGGCGGTACGCGTGCGAGTGGCACGGTGTGGTGCGGCCGGGCCCCCGGGCCGTGGCCGATCTGGACGCGGGACGGTTCGAACCCCGGTGCCCTCGGTGCGGTGAGGAACTGACCCCGGGGCTCGTCGGCGAGGACGCGCCGGCCGACCCCCGCAACGTGTACGCGACGACCAAACTGGCCCAGGAGCATCTGGCGGCGGCCTGGGCCCGGGCCACGGGCGGCTCCGCGGTGTCGCTGCGCTACCACAACGTCTACGGCCCCGGTATGCCGCGCGACACCCCGTACGCGGGCGTCGCCTCCTTCTTCCGGTCCGCCCTCGCCCACGGCAGGGCGCCGCGTGTCTTCGAGGACGGGCGCCAGCGACGGGACTTCGTGCACGTACGGGATGTGGCGGCGGCCAACGTGGCCGCGCTCACGGCCGAATCCGGGGACGGCGCGCTGACCGCGTACAACACCGGCAGCGGGGAGCCGCACACGGTCGGGGCGATGGCACGGGCGCTGGCCGCAGCGTACGGCGGGCCCAAACCCGTGGTGACCGGTGAGTACCGCCTGGGCGACGTACGCCACATCACGGCGGACTCCTCCCGGCTCCGCGCCGACCTGGGCTGGAAGGCCGAGGTCGGCTTCGAGGCCGGGATGCGGGAGTTCGCCACGGCGAAGCTCCGCGGGGAGTGACGACGCGATCGGGGTCACCCTTCACGGATCCTGATCGCGGGCGGCCTACGGCCCGCTCACACCACGCCGTCCTCCACCGCGCCCACAGCCCCCACAGCGCCTTCCATAAGTCGGCCGGCCTCCTCCTCCGTGGCGGTGGGCGACACCACCAGGAGGTCCCACCGGCCTCGGCCGGGAGTCACCAGACAGACGGTGGGCGGGGCGTGCCTGGGGGTCGTCCGGCGCAGGCGCACGACCTCGCCCGCGACGAACAGCCGGCCCGGGAACGGGGACCACTCGGCCCCGTCCACCAGAACGCCCTCGATCCGCCCCCAGGAACGCGGAAGTCCGCCGAGCAGCCAGGGCAGTTCGGCGGTCAGGTCGTACGAGCGGGGCCACCAGGCGCCGTCGATGGGCCGGGGCATGCGGCCGTGCTCGGGCTGGGCCGCCAGGCGCAGGCGGACACCGACCGGGGAGAAGAGCGGGGGCGGCGGGGCGAGAGTCATCGGAACTCCTGGGGCGAGGGCGGGGGCGAGTGAAGCGCGGCGGCCGGAGTGGAGGGGACCGGGAGACGTCGGGCGCTCCTCGGCCTCGGTGACGACCGTGCGGCCGGGGTCGTGGGCTGCGCCTCTTCGACTGCTTCCGGGGAATGCGCGGGGGTCCGGGTGGGTTCGGCGGCGGGGCCGTCAGACCGTCTCGCCCCGGTGGGTGCGGTCGGCGGGCGGCCTGCTGGTGTCGAGCCAGGGACGGAGCGGTCCGGCGGTGTGCGAGGCGTCGAGCGTGAGGTGCAGTCGCGTGCCGGTTCCCGCGGGGCCGTCCGGATAACTGCGCTGCTCGTCGCCGGCGAACAGCACCCGGAGCGCGTCCGCGACGCGCCGCGCCGCTTCGGGGTCCCCGGAGACGATGCGGACCTCCACCCGGCCCGGCGCGTCCGTCCGTACGCCGGCGGTCTGGGGGGAGGCCGTGCTGACGGAGTCCGTGCTGGGGGAGTCCGTGCTGGGGGAGTCCGTGCCGGGGGAGTCCGTGCCGGGGGAGTCCGTGCCGACGGAGTCCGTGCCGGGGGAGTCTGCGCGCTGCGGACCGGGCGGGCGACGTGTGGCTTCGGACGTCATAGGGCGGAACCTGCCCCGGACCGGAGCGGCCCGTATCTGCTGCGCGGCGAGGACGAGACCGGTCCGATCACCGGCATACGAGGTGCCCTCGGCTCCTCCACCGTACTCCTGCCGGTCGCTCCGGCCGCCGCGACGCCGGGCGGTTCCGGCACGGGAGGTTCCCGCACGGGAGGTTCCGGCACGGGGACGCCCGGGGGCGGCGGAGTAGGTTTGGTGTACCGAGAGTATTTCGTGCGCCGGCATCCGCGCCGGGTCGTTCCCGGCGAGTGATGAGACCCGGACCGCGGTGCGAGAGCGGCCCGGAGACGGGTCCGCGTCATGTCCGCGACCTTCGAAGCGACGCGCCACGGCCTGCGGCCCCGCCGCCGCCCGGTCACCGGCGAAGGACGACGCTGTCATGGACGCCTTCGTGACCGTCACCCTCTGTCCGATGCCCGTCGCCACCGGGGCCTGCCCGCTCCGGCGTGGGCGGTGCACCGCCCGGACCTCGGCCCGGACCTCGTCGGGACCGGCCGGACCTGCGAAGCCCGGCGAGTCCCCGGAACGGAGGCGTCATGTCCCTACCGCGTCTGACCATCTACCGGCACGACCGGAGGAACCGGGCACTGATCACCCTGGCCGGTGAGATCGATCCGGCCACGGCGCCCCGGGTGCGTGCCGCCCTGGAGGGGTGCCTGGACGACGGCATCAGCACCATCGACGTCGATCTGACCCCCCTCGGCTCCTGCGACGACAGTGGTCTGAAGGTCTTCCTGGACGCGTCGGAGCACGCCGCCACGGCGCACGCGTCGCTGCGGCTGCACCACCCCTCCCCCCAGACCTCACAGCTCCTCGCCCGCACCGGCGCCGCTCCCCAGCTCCTCGGCCCGCCCAGGGCACCGGTGCTGCCACCCCACCTGCGCGACCTCCGCAGGACAGCTCCCCCGTCGAGTCCGTACGGCATGTGAGACGGGCCGATCACGGCGGAACAGCATGCCGTCGGGGCCCGCCCGGATTCCGGGCGGGCCCCGACGGCGCCACGGCCGCCTGCGCGAGCCGCTGGGCGAACGCCGTACGTGGACCCTCATCGCCGGCGGACGGCGTGCGTGAGGCGTCAGCGGCCGCCGTGCGTGAAGCGCTCGAAGGTGTGGCTGAAGTACCAGGTGTCCTGGGCGATTCCGGAGCAGGCGTTGGCGCCCGCCGTGCCCACGCAGCCGCCGTTGTCGCGCTGGAGGGCCCAGAAGGAGAGTGTGTTGATGCCCCTGGCGGCGGCCCACTTCTCGACCGCGACGGCGTCCTGGGTGGTGAAGGTCTCCTCGGGGCCGTAGTCGTCGATGCCGGGCATCTCGGTGACGCCGATCGTGTTCCACAGCTTCGCCGGGGACTTCTCCGGGTGCAGCGCGGCCAGTTGGTCGTGCAGTCCGGTCGCGGCGGTCCTGGTGTCGGCCGCCATGTCGTGGGTGGCGCCGTCCCAGTAGTCGAAGGTCATGATGTTGACGACGTCCACGCGTGCGCCGTTGTCGACGGCGTTGCGCAGCAGGGCCACCCCGCTGGGCGCGAGACCGTTGGCGAAGGTGGGCAGCGTGTAGGAGAACTGCACGTGGTGGCGGGTGCGTTCGGCCCAGCGCTGGACCTTGGCGATGGCCTTGTTGCGGCGGTCGATCCCGGCGGTGTTGTTGATCGAGTCGGCCTCGATGTCGAGGTCGATACGGGTGACGCCGTACGTCGTGACGAGGCTCTCGTACACCTTGGCGATGGCGTCCACGCTGGTGCAGCTGTCGGCGAGTTCGGTGCCGGTGGTGTCGGCGCTGTAGCCGCCGAAGGACGGGATGACGTTGCCGCCGCGGGCCTGGATCCGGGCGATGTCCGCGCCGAAGGACGCCTTGTCGATCGGCTGGGCGGTGGCGCCGTTCCAGTACGCGGTGCACGAGCCCGGCGCGTCCGTCTGGAGGAAGGCCATCGTGAGGTACTTGTTGCCCGACGCGGCGGCGAGCGCGGCCGGGCTCTCGCCGGTCCACGCCTCGAAGTACGGCGCCGCCACGTGCGCGGGGAGCGGCTTCGGGGCGTGCGAGCGGGCCGGTGCCGCGGCCAGCGCGCCGCCTCCGCCGAGGACGACCAGCCCGGCGGACAGGGCGGTCACGGTCATGCAGGACAGCAAGGTGCGAAGCGGACCAGGTCGTCTCATTGACGCTCCCATGGTGGAAAAGAGCAGGCGGGATGAGCGGAAGGGCATCACCGCGGGAGCCTGCCGGGACGGTGCGTGCCGGAGGGCTCCCGCTGGACCAGGAACGAACAGCGACCATCGTTGGACTAGACCAATCAACTGTCAAGGTTCTTTACGGTGAACTGACCCGAACCGCGGGGGCGATGCTCCGGACCCCGGGCGCGACACCCCCGGACCGCCGACGCCACGGCGGCCCCCGCCCGTGCTCAGACGGGCAACTCCATGAGGGCGACCGGCGCCGAGGTCGGGCGGGCCGAACCGCCGGCCGGTTCCACCGTGATGCCCACCGCGGAGGCCCCGCCGGGCGACCCGTCCAACAGCACGGCCTGCGTGACCCGGTGGGAGTCCATCAGCCCGGCCGGCCGCATGGTTCCGGAGTCGTCGAACCAGAGCTGGTAGACCTTGCCGCGGGGCGGCACCGCCATCCCGGAGGCCACGAAGGCCCCTTGGTCACGGCGCCTGGAGACGAGAAGCGTGCCGGCCGCCCCGTCCGCGAGGCGCACGTGGCGGGATGTCACGTCGGGGGCCGAGAGGACCGCCGCGAGGTCGTCCGCACGCTGCCGGGCCGCGCTCTCCCGCCGCCCCGCGTCGTCGGCCCTGGTGTGCTGCCAGACCGTGGTCCCGGCGAGCCCCGCGGCGGCCGCCACGCAGGCGGCCAGTGTCCAGTGTCCGAGCCGCCGGGTGAGCGCGCGGGACGGAGCGGGCAGGCGGACCCGTGGAACGTCCT
This sequence comes from Streptomyces sp. RPA4-2, assembly GCF_012273515.2. Taxonomy (NCBI): domain Bacteria; kingdom Bacillati; phylum Actinomycetota; class Actinomycetes; order Kitasatosporales; family Streptomycetaceae; genus Streptomyces; species Streptomyces sp. RPA4-2. Next base: position 4,937,679 of record NZ_CP050975.2, on the reverse strand, counting down.
GGCGGACGGCGGGGACCCGGGCCACGACCCGTGCCTTCATCGCGGGGTGCGGCGGAGCGGCGACGGCGAGCCCCAACCTGACCGCGGCGGCGGCCAGTTCGGCCACCTCGTCGGCACAGGCCGCGCAGTCGGCGAGGTGTTCCTCGAACTCGGCGCGCTCCTGGTCCGGGAGGGCGTGCAGCGCGTACGCACCGGTCAGGGTGTGCAGGTCGGCGGTGGTCGTCATGCGCTCACTCCCAGGCAGTCACGCAGTCGGATGAGACCGTCGCGCAGACGGGTCTTGACCGTCCCCAGCGGCACGGACAGTTGGGCGGCCACCTCGCGGTAGGTCAGTCCCCGGTAGTAGGCGAGCGTCACGGACTGGCGCTGCAGATCCGTGAGTGTGCGCAGGCAGCGGCGTACCTGCTCGCGTTCGAGCCGGATCTCGACCTGCTCGGTCACCTCGTCGTACTCGGGCAGCCGGTCGAGCAGCGCCGCCCGGTGGTCCCGGGCGGCCGTGGCCTCGGCGAAGCGGACCCGGTCCACGGCACGGCGATGGGCGAGGGTGAGCACCCAGTTGATGGCGGTGCCGCGCGCCGCCTCGAAGCGGGGCGCGGTGCGCCACACCTCGACCAGGACGTCCTGGGTGACCTCCTCGGACTGGGCCCGGTCGCGCAGCACCGCGCGCACGACGCCGAGCACCGGACCGGCGACGGCGTCGTAGAGACCGGCGAAGGCCTGCTCGTCGCCGCAGGCCACGGACCGCATCAACGCTTCCAGGTCGGGACGCCGGGACGGGTCGCTGCCGATGTACACGGCTTCTTTCACTTGGCCATCCTTCGGAGCACACGGGCACGCGGACGGGTGGCCGGGTGGCCGGGTGGCCGGCCGGCCCGGCCACCCTCCTGCTCCTCCCCGTCACGGGAGTCGTGGTGCGGTGTCGGTTCGCCGACGTCGGCTCTTCGGCGTCGGCGCACCGACATCGGCTCGTCGGCGTCAGCTCTTCGGCATCAGCACGGTGTCGACGATGTACACATTCGCGTTGGCGGTCCTGACGTTGCCGCAGACGACCTTGGAGGCGTCGTTGACCGTGTAGGACTCGCCGGAGCCCGCGGTGGCCAGCTCGGACTTCTCCAGCGTGGCGTAGGAGCCGTTCTCCAGGTCCTTGGGGGCGAGCTTCTGGCCCACGACGTGGTACGTGAGGATCTTCGTCAGCTGCGCCTTGTCGGCCAGGACCTTGTCCAGGGTCGCCTTCGGGATCTTCGCGAAGGCGTCGTTGGTCGGCGCGAACACCGTGATGTTCTGCGCGCTGTTGAGCGTGTCCACCAGACCGGCCTTCTTCACCGCGGTGACCAGCGTGGACAGGGCCGGGTTGTTGGACGCGGCGGTCGCCACCGGGTCCTTGGCCATGCCGTCGAAGGAGCCGGCGCCGTTCTTCGGCACCGTGGCGCAGCCCGGCCCGAAGGGCTGCCCGGTGCCGGCCATGTCGCCGGAGCCGGTGGTGGCGCTGTCGGTCGCGGTGTCGCTCGCGGCGGTCGACGACTTCCCGTTGTCGGAGGAGGCGCTGTCCTTGCCGCTGTCGGAGCAGGCGCTCAGGGCGAGGGGCAGGACGGCGGCCGCGGCGACGGCGAGGGCGGTGCGGCGGAAACGCATGTTCATGGAGTTCTCCTAGGACGACGCGGCGGAAGCCGCGTTCGGGGGGACATTTCGACGGGGATGGAGGGAAGTCGACGGGGAGGGAGGGAAGTCGGGGCGTCCGGGTGGGTGGAGCGCGCCGGTAATCCCGTACGGGTGCGGTGGGGCGGCTCGGTGGGGGTCGCTCAGTCCACGGTCACCACCACCGAGTGCCGGCCGCTGGCCCCGTCCGGGATGGTCCGGGCGCGCAGCGCGGTCTGCACCTGGCCGGTGCCGTCGGTGGCCCGGACGGTCAGGGTGTGGCCGCCCTTGGCCGCCTGCCAGGGAAAGGACCACTGCCGCCAGGTGTCGACGGTGTCCTCGGCGGCGAGACGGGCCTGCTGCCAGGGCCCGTCGTCGACACGCACCTCCACCTCGCGGATGCCGCGGCGCTGGGCCCAGGCGACACCGGCGACCATCACCGTGCCCGCCCGGGGACGGGCGAACGGCTTGGGGGTGTCGATGCGGGACTGGGTCTTGACCGGTGCCCTGCGCGCCCACTTCCGCTTCACCCAGTACGGGTCGTAGGCGTCGAAGGTGGTGAGCTCGATGTCCTGGATCCACTTGCAGGCGGAGACGTAGCCGTAGAGGCCGGGCACCACCATGCGGACCGGGAAGCCGTGTTCGAAGGGCAGCGGCCGGCCGTTCATGCCGAAGGCCAGCAGCGCGTCCCGGCCGTCCATCACGTCGTCGACCGGGCTTCCGATCGTCATGCCGTCGACCGAGCGGGCGACCAGCTGATCGGCCGGACCGCCCTTCGAGGGGGGTGTCACCCCGCACTCGGCCAGCAGATCCGCCAGCCGTACCCCGATCCAGCGCGCGTTGCCCACGTAGGGGCCGCCGACCTCGTTGGACACACAGGTCAGCGTGATGTCCCGCTCGATCGCCGCACGGCGCAGCAGGTCGTCGAAGGAGAGCGACACCGGACGGGTCACTCCCTCGCCGTGGATGCGCAGCCGCCAGGTGGTGGCGTCGACCTTGGGCACGACCAGGGCGGTGTCGACCCGGTAGAAGTCCTTGGTCGGCGTCACGAACGGACCGATGCCGGGAACCCGCAGCCGCGCGCCTGCGGGCACGGGTGCGGCCGGGGAACCCGGCGCGGGCAGCAGCACGTCGGCGCGGGAGGCCACCGCGTCGCGGCCGCGGCCGCCGTTCAGCGACCGGCCCAGCGCTCCGGCACCGGTCGACGCCGCCGCGGCCGCGGTGGCCGCCACGAGAAAGCCGCGCCGGTCCCAGCCGGGTTCCCCCGGCGTGGCGGCCGGGGGAACGGTGTCGTCGGCCGCCACGGGACGCTCCCCGCCCGGCCGGACGACCGGCACGGCGTCGGGGGGCCCGGTCACGGCCGGACGGCCGCCGAGCCCGTACAGCAGCAGCCCGCCCGCCAACGCGCCCGCCACGGACGGCAGGGCGTCGGCCGCGCCCGTGGAATCCGGGCGGCTGAGCGCGGCCGCCGCGCCCACGACACCGAATACGAGTACCCCGGCGGACCCGGTCGCGCGGTGGGCGAGAGCGAGTAGACCGAGCAGGACCGCCAGGACGGCGAGCACGACGAGAATTCCGAGTTGCAGAACGAGTTTGTCGTCCGTGCCGAAATGACGGATCGCCCAGTCCTTCACGGACGCCGGGGTCCGGTCGATCGCCGCCGACCCGACCGCCACGACCGGGCCGGCCTGTGGCCGCACGAACGCGGACACCAACTCGGCGAACGCCAGCGCCGCGTATCCGGCCAGCAGCCCGCTCAGCGCGGCCCGCGCCCGCCGCACCCACCGGATGCCGCGCCTCGACGTACTCGGTTCTTGTCTCACGGCCGGAATCCGAAGCAGAACAGTGCCGTGGATTGGTCACTCACCACATCGGAGGAATTTTCGTTTCCGACCAATCCGCGCCGCGTTCGGCTTCGGATAAAGAGCCGCGAACGTGCCACGAAAGGGCCCCGGAAGTTCCGCGCGGGGGCCGCGAATGAGCCCGCAAAGCCCTGGGATTCATCGGAAGAAAGCGCGGGGTGAATACGGACGGGACGTCATGTGCGGACGTCGCAGCGGTCGGAGAGCCTCACGCCGGCCTACGTGCACGGGGCCGCCGCGCCCCGCGCGCGGGGCGCGGCCCCACTTCTCCGGCCCGCTGACCACTTCCTCACATGTCCCGTCCAGGATGATGATCATGTCTTTCTCCATCAACCGCACGGGCGGTGTCCGCCCGGGGCTGTCCGCGGTGGTCCTGGTCCTGTCCGTCGCCCTCACCGGATGCGGGGGCGGAACCGACTCCGCGGGCGGTGCACGGTCGTCGGCCGTCGGCACGGCTGCCCCGGCCGCCACGTCCGGCACGACGCAGGCCCGGCCCTCGCGGCCGTCCGCGGACACCGGAACGTCCGGCAGCGCCGACTCGGCGCGGCTGCCGGGCCTGGGCCCCCGTACGCTGGCCGCCATTCCCGCGAAGGCGCGGCAGGTCGTCCTGGTCACCGGCCGCGGCAGGAACTCCCCGATATCCGAGGTGGCGCTGTACCGGCGTACGGACACGGGCTGGGCACCGGGAGCCGAGTGGCCCGCCCACAACGCGCTCAGGGGCTGGACGGACGACCACCACGCCGGTGATCTCCGGTCCCCCATCGGCGTGTTCGCCCTCACGGACGCGGGAGGGCTGCTGGCCGACCCCGGCAGCAAGCTGCCGTACGACCGGTCGGGGGGCTTCACCACCGTCGGTACCGGTTTCGAGGGCGAACCGCTCGCGGGTTCCTTCGACTACGTCGTCGCGATCAACTACAACCGCGAGCCCGGCACTTCACCTCTCGACTGGACCCGCCCGCTCGGCGCGGGCCGCGGCGGCGGCATCTGGCTGCACGTGGACCACGGCGGCCCGACGCACGGCTGCGTCAGCCTCGCCCAGCGGCACATGAAGGAACTCCTGCTCACGCTCGACCCCGCCCAGCATCCCGTGGTCGTCATGGGTGACGCGACGTCCCTCACCCGCTGACACCGGGGCGGAAGCCGGACGGGGGCTCCCTCCGCCCGAGGTCAGCCGGGGTGCGCCGAGCGGGTTCTCAGGGGCGTTTCGAGGGTCTTCTCGGTCAGGGGATCGAGGAGTTTGGCGGGACCGGGCGGGGGCGCGGTACGCGGGGTGCTCGGGGTTCGCCGGGTCCGCGAGGCGCTGGGGGTCGGCGAAGCACTCCGGGCGCCGGGAGCGCTCGGGGCGTCTGAACTGCCGGGCGACATCCGCGGGTTCGGGATGGACGGCGTGTGCGGGATGCCGGGGGCGGGCCGTTCCGGCACGGCGACGGCGGGCTCTTCGCGGGTGCGTCCGCCCGTGGGACGGGTTCCGATCAGGGACCGGTACGTCGCCGGATGGACCACGAAGAACATCATCGCGGCGTGCAGCGGGGCCAGCAAGGGAGCCGTCAGCCGTTCCGTACGGCTCAGGCCGGGCCGCAGGACCGCGTACAACAGCGCTTCGGCCAGCGTGAACACCCCGACGGCCGCCAAGGCGTGGAGGAGGAGGCCGGTGGAGCCGGTGCGCCGGACGCCGGTCACGAGGCCGAGGGACAGGAGGGGCAGCAGGGCCCCCGCGCCCAGCTCGACCAGCCGGGCGGTCCTGGCGGACGCCGGCAGGACGAGGAGTTCCCAGGGGACCAGGCGCCGGACCGCCCTCGCCCGGCTCAACTGCTGCCGGTAGGTGTCACCGAGGGTGCCCGGCGCGTCGGCGGTGACGTAGGCGCGCGGCACGGAGACCACCCGGCCGCGCGAGCGGGCGTAGCCGCACAGTTGGCGGTCGTCGTCGCCTCCGCCCTCGCCCGAGGCCACATAGTGCTCGAGATGGCCGGACAGGACCGGCGCCCGGTACAGCGAGAGCCCGCCCGGGGCCGGGCGCGCCGCCCCCACGGCGGAGCGCAGTCCGCGGCCGAGCACGCACAGGACGAACAGTCTGAGGTCCGACAGACGGGCCGTGAGGCCGGCGTGCCGGTCCCGGGTCAGAACGGTTCCGGTACAGGCCTGGACGCGGGGGTCGTTCAGGACGCGCAGCATCTGCCACACCGCGTCCTTGTGGACCTCGGAGCCGGCGTCCACGGTGAGGACGTAGTCGAACGGCTCCCCGCGGTCGCGCAGTTGACGGATCACCGCGGCGCGGGCCGCGCGTCTGCCGCCGCCGGGCAGCCGGTGCCGGGTGACCGAGGGGTGGTCGAAGGGAGCGACGGTCAGGGCCGGTCCGTCGTCGACGACATGGACGGCGTCGACCGGCCGGGACTGGCCGGTCAGCGAGCGGACGGTCGCGTACAGAGGCTCGGCGGCGCTCCCGGCGCGGCCTTCTCCGCCCCCCGCGCCGTCACCACCGCCGTCGCCACCGCCATCACCATCGCCATCGCCGACGCGCACGGAGACGATCGCCACCACGCGCCCCGGCGCGGCGCGCTTGTGTCTGCTGCCTGTCGGGAGGGCGGTGAGAGCCGTGCAGAGCAGGACGGACACCGCCAGCAGGACGGGCCATGACTCAGTCGGCATGCCGCTTCTTCCCCGCGGCGCGGCGGTGGCCCAGCCCGCACACGATGATCAGCACGACAGCGAACAAGATATTCATACTTCTCCCTCGTTACCCGCCCAAGGCTTCAACAACGGCAAGGCCACGGAAGGCCCTGTTGCCGTTTCGCGACATACGGGTGGTTGCGCGGACAAATGCGCGCCCCTCGCGCACGCCTCACACGCCGCGCGCCCTCGCCCCCAACGCCGCGCCCGCACCCACTTCAGAACCGTGTCGCGAGTGTCAGGAACTGTCGTCTCCGCGTTAGGTGAGGGCCAACACCGTGGCCCCGCCGTCCTCCTGGCGCGTTCCATGGGACCCGGATGCCCGAGTGGACGTACGCCGAGGGGTGGGCCAGCGATGAGCGAGGCGGAGCGGCGACGCGTCGTGGTCGGGGTCAGCGGCTCGCTGGGCAGCCTCGCGGCCCTGCACCGGGGCGCGTTCGAGGCCCACCGGCGGGGCGTCGGCCTGGTGGCCGTGGGCGCCTGGGAACCGCCGCGGGGGGCGCTCGCCCACCCGAGCTCGATGCTCACGCCGCCCATGGCCGAGTTCCGGCAGCTGGCGGACGAACGGCTGCGCACGGCCCTCGACTCGGCCTTCGGCCTCGCCGGGCCGGGAGTCCCCCTGCGGGTGGTGGCCGTGTGGGACCGGCCGGGCCGCGCCCTGGTGCGGGCCGCCGACCGCGCCGGTGACCTCCTGGTGATCGGCGCCGGGCGCCGCGGCAGGGTGCGCCGCGCGCTGTTCCCCTCGGTGGCGCGCTACTGCCTCGCGCACGCCGCCTGTCCGGTGCTGGCCGTACCCCGCTCCCCCCTGCACCGTGAACTGGCCGCGGTGCGACGCCGCGTCAGCCTGCGCCTGCCACTGAACGCCGGCGAGCTGACGGACGACCGCCCCTGAGACCGACCGCCCCGGCGACCTGGGAAGGTCCGCCCCGCTCGGCCCGGTCGACGGCGCCCGGGGCGCGACGTGCGCGACCTGTACCGACGTACGGCCGGCCTTGCTTGCAGATGCAAGGATCGCGTGCCTATGTTGGCGCGCATGCAGTCCTACACCATCGGCCAGGCCGCCCGGCTGCTCGGCGTGAGCCCGGACACCGCGCGGCGGTGGGCGGACGCCGGGCGCATCACCACGCGACGCGACGAGGGCGGGCGGCGTGTCATCGACGGACGCGATCTCGCGGCCTTCTCCGTCGATCTGGCGAAGACCGGCGAGGAGGACGAGACCTCCTACACCTCGGTGCGCAACGCGTTCCCCGGCATCGTCACCGCCGTCAAGCTCGGTGACGTGGCGGCCCAGGTGGAGATCCAGGCAGGCCCGCACCGGCTGGTCTCCCTGCTGACCCGGGAGGCCGTCGAGGAACTCGGCCTGGAGGTCGGCATGGAGGCCACCGCCCGTGTGAAGTCCACCAACGTGCACATCGACCGCACGTAGAGACAGGGGACGTCGGGGGGGGCGGTGGCCCCGCGTTCTCAGGACGTGGTCGTCGGGGCCGTCGCCGTCGCCGTCGAATAGGAGTGCGCCCCCGTGCCCGCGAGCCCGCCGCCGTCGACGATCAGGTACTCGTCCCGGATCGGTGTGCCCTCCAGCCACGATTCCAGGATCTCGCGGGTGCCCGCCGCGTAGCGGGCCTGCGCGGAGAGCGAGGAGCCGGAGATGTGCGGGGTCATGCCGTGGTGCGGCATGGTGCGCCAGGGGTGATCGGGCGGCGCGGGCTGCGGATACCAGACGTCACCCGCGTATCCGGCCAACTGACCGCTGCGCAGGGCCCGTTCCACGGCGTCCCGGTCCACGATCAGGGCCCGCGCCGTGTTGATCAGATACGCGCCGCGCTTCATCGTGGCGAGCAGCTCGTCCCCGAACAGCCCCTCCGTCTCCGGGTGCAGGGGCGCGTTGACGGTGACGACGTCGCAGTGCGGCACCATGTCCGCGGTGGTCGGGTGGAAGGTCAGTCCGAGTTCCCGCTCGACCGCCTCCGGCAGCCGGTGCCGGTCGGTGTAGTGCAGTTTCACGTCGAAGGGCGCCAGGCGGCGCAGTACCGCGAGCCCGATGCGCCCGGCGGCGACCGTACCGACGTGCATGCCCTCCAGGTCGTACGAACGGGCCACGCAGTCCGCGATGTTCCAGCCGCCGTCCAGGACGACCTGGTGCGAGGGCAGGTAGTTGCGGACGAGGGAGAGCGTCATCATCACCACGTGCTCGGCGACGCTGATGCTGTTGCAGTACGTCACCTCGGCCACGGTGACGCCGTGCTCGATGGCCGCGTCGAGGTCGACGTGGTCGGAGCCGATGCCCGCCGTGACCGCCAGCTTCAGGTTCTTCGCGGCGGCGATCCGCTCGGGGGTCAGGTACGCCGGCCAGAACGGCTGCGAGATCACCACGTCCGCGTCGGGAAGTTCACGGTCGAAGACCGAACCGTCGCCGTCCTTGTCGGAGGTGACGACCAGGGTGTGTCCGCGTTCCTCCAGGAAGCGCCGCAGGCCCAGTTCGCCCGTCACGCTGCCGAGCAGATGGCCGGGGGTGAAGTCGGTCGCCTTGGGGGTGGGTGTGGTCTGCCCGCCGGGATAGTGGTCGATGGCGGGCAGGTCGTCGCGGGCGTACGTCGTCGGGTATCCGTCGGTCGGGTCGTCGTACAGCACACAGAGCACCTTGGCCATGGCGCGGCTCTCCTCAACTCCGGTTACGGAAGGTTCCCTTCACCATCCTCGGGGTCGATTCCGCAGGTCAAAGCGAACGTCGCTATGCGGAGATAGCCGACGGCTATCAACTCCGGCCGCCGCCCAGGTAGCTGGTCAGCAGGGCGTCCAGCGCGTCCCGCACGCCCGCCTCGCGCGCCACCTTCAGCAGGGCCTCCGCCAGCACGGACGGAGGGTCGTCCCGCGCCACCACGAGCCCCACCCGCGGTCCGTGCGCGGGCCCTTCGAGCGGCACCACCCGCATGCCCTCCGGTACGCCGAACATGTGGAGCCACGCATGGGAGATCACGCTGGACCAGCGGCCGTTCGGCAGCTGCGCGTACAGCCCGGCGACGCTGTCGGACTCGATCGTGGGCACGGCCGTCGCACCGTCGGCGGCGAAGCACTCGTCGATGATGCGCCGGTTGCGCATCCGGGGATTGAGCAGGCACAGCGGCAGGTCCGCCGCCCGTGACCAGCGGGCCGTCGACGCCGTGGCCAGCGGGCCGTCCACCGGCGTCAGCAGCACGTACCGCTCCTCGTACAGCGGGAAGCGCCGTACGTGCCGCAGCCCGTCGTCGTCGAGATACGTCATCGCCGCGTCCAGCTCGAACTCGGCGAGCCCGTGGGTGATGTCCGCGGACGACAGGGACTCGAGGCTGACCCGGGCGCCAGGGTGGCGTTCGCAGAACGGGGTGGTCAGGAGCGAGGCGGCCGGCAGGGCGGTGGGCACGATGCCCAGACGCAGGGTCCCGGTCAGGCCGCCGCGCAGCGCCGACAGTTCCTGGTGCAGGGCGTCGCGTTCGGCGAGGATGCGGTGCGCCCAGGCCAGCACCACCTCGCCCTCCGGGGTCAGCCCCTCGTACCGCCGTCCCCGGCGCACGATCGGCACGCCCAGTTCGTGTTCGAGGCGGCGGATCGCGGCGGACAGCGAGGGCTGCGAGACGAAGCAGGCCGCCGCCGCGCGGGCGAAGTGCCGCTCCCTGGCCAGCGCGACCAGGTACTCCAGCTGACGCAGCAGCATGCGCGACCTCCCGCGAACGGCGACCCGTCGACTGCCGACCGCCGACCGCCGACCGCCGACCGCCGACCGCCGACCGCCGGCGGGTCAGGGTCGCAGACGGGTTCGCCTCACGTCCATGGACGGGAGGGACCGTAGCGGCCGTCCACGTGGATGGTGTCGATGCCGCTGATGTGCCGCGCACCGCAGCGGTCCTGGGGCAGCACGAGCTGGGGGCCCGCCCGGTCCAGCGGGTCGCCGTCGATCCCGACCGCGAGGAGGACCGGGGCATCGGCGAAGTCGGGGTCGATCTCGGCCCAGGTGAGCAGCGCGTGGTGGCCGTCCGCGCCGCCCACGGCGATGAGGAAGCGCAGGCGGTCCTTGCGGCGGGCGGGGTCGAACCCGGGACCGGCGTCACGCAGCACGTCGTGCAGCAGCGGGCCCTCGAAGCGGTGGTGCTGCACGCCGCTGGTGGCGCACTCGAAGCTGACCCGGGCCCGGTGCTGGGGCCACGCCAGCAGATCGGGCACGGTGAGCCGGGCCGGGCGGGCGAGGTCCCCGGTCAGGGAGACCGACGCCGGCGAGTACGCGGGCGGATGTGTCAGGGACCGGCTCACTGGGCACCACCTCCCGGAAAACGTACCCAGAGCACCGTCCCGTACAAACGCACATGCGGACACCCGGTCCTTGATCGTGCGGCTCATGCGATGCGACAGGAGACTTATGGCTCGCATCTGCGAAAGTATGATCGGCGTAAGCATGCCTGAGGCCTCCGAGGGAGTACACCCGTGATGACCCGATCCGCGAGCCGGACCCGCCGCACCGGCCGGATGCTGCAGGTGGCCGGTGTCGGCGCCGCCGCGCTGCTGGCCCTGAGCGCCTGCTCCTCCGACTCCGACAGCTCCACGAAGTCCGACGGCCCGACGAAGTCCGGTTCCTCCGCGAAGTCCGACAAGCTGTCGGGCACGGTGACGGTGTTCGCCGCCGCCTCCCTCAAGGAGAGCTTCACGACCCTGGGCAAGGACTTCGAGCAGGCCCACCCGGGTACGAAGGTGACCTTCAACTTCGGCGGCAGCGACACGCTCGCCGCCGGCATCACCGGAGGCGCCCCGGCCGATGTGTTCGCCGCCGCGAGTCCGAAGACGATGGCCATCGTGACGGACAAGAGCGACGCGGTCGGCACTCCGGCCGTCTTCGTGCGCAACCAGCTGGAGATCGCGACGCTGCCCGGCAACCCGGACAAGGTCGCCTCCCTCAAGGACCTCACCAAGTCCGGCCTGAAGGTGGTGCTGTGCGACAAGACGGTGCCGTGCGGCGCCGCCGCGCAGAAGGCGCTGGACGCCAGCAGCCTCAAGCTCACCCCGGTCTCCTACGAGCAGGACGTCAAGAGCGCCCTGACGAAGGTGGAGCTGAAGGAGGCCGATGCCGCGGTCGTCTACAAGACCGATGTGAACGCCGCGGGTGACAAGGTGGAGGGCGTGGAGTTCCCCGAGTCGGCCAAGGCCATCAACGACTACCCGATCGTCCTCCTCAAGGACGCGCCCAACGCGGCCGCGGCCAAGGAGTTCATCGCGCTCGTGCAGTCCCCCGAGGGCCAGAAGGTACTGACCGCGGCCGGGTTCCTCCAGCCGTGACCGAGCCGGGCCAGGCGGACGCCGAGGTTCTCTCGCGGGGCGACGCTCCCGACGACGGACCTCGGCGGCCGCGTGCCCGGTCGCGTGTCCGGCGGGGTGTCCGCGGCGGGGTGCCGCTGCCGCTGCTGCTGCCGGCCCTCGTCGGTCTGGCGTTTCTGCTGCTGCCGCTGCTCGCCCTGCTCGTACGGGCTCCCTGGCGCGGCCTGCCGGACCTGCTGACGAGCACCGAGGTGTGGCAGGCCCTGCAGCTCTCCCTGGTCTGCGCGACCGCGGCCACCGGCGTGAGCCTGGTCCTGGGCGTGCCCCTGGCCTGGCTCCTCGCACGCACCGACTTCCCCGGACGGGGCTTCGTCCGCGCGCTGGTGACCCTGCCGCTCGTCCTGCCGCCCGTCGTGGGCGGTGTGGCGCTGCTCCTGGCGCTGGGGCGCAACGGTGTCGTCGGCCAGTTGCTCGACGCCTGGTTCGGGATCACGCTGCCGTTCACCACGGCGGGGGTGGTGGTCGCGGAGACGTTCGTGGCGATGCCGTTCCTGGTCATCAGCGTGGAGGGCACGCTGCGGGCGGCCGACCCGCGGTACGAGGAGGCGGCCGCGACGCTCGGCGCCTCCCGGTTCACCGCGTTCCGCCGGGTCACGCTGCCGCTGATCGCGCCGGGCATCGCGGCGGGCGCCGTCCTCGCCTGGGCCCGCGCGCTCGGCGAGTTCGGGGCGACCATCACGTTCGCGGGCAACTTCCCCGGCCGTACGCAGACCATGCCGCTCGCCGTCTACCTGGCCCTCCAGAGCGACCCCGACGCGGCGATCGCGCTGAGCCTGGTGCTGCTCGTCGTGTCGATCGCGGTCCTCGCCGGACTGCGGGACCGCTGGATGACGGGGGTGTCATGACGGGCGTGAACCCCGCGACCGGGGAGAACCCGGCGCCAGGGAACGGGCCGGCCGCGGAGGGCGGCCGCGCTCCGGGCGACGGGCAGTCCTCCGGCAACGGCCCGACACGGACCGGGCGTCCAGGACCGGACCGGGAACCCGCGCCGCTCCAAAAACCCGTACCGGACCACGGCCCGGCGCCGGTCAAAGGCACCGCCCCGGCCGGGGACACCGCAGCCGGGCAGGGCCTCGACGCCCGGCTCGTCGTCGACCGCGGCACCTTCCACCTGGACGTGACGCTGAGCGTCGCCCCCGGCGACGTGGTCGCGCTCCTCGGGCCGAACGGCGCCGGGAAGACCACCGCGCTCCGGGCCCTGGCCGGTCTCACCCCGCTCTCCCACGGCGGCCGGCTCCGGCTGGACGGCGTCCGGCTGGACCGTACGCCGCCGGAGTCCCGTCCGGTCGGCGTCGTCTTCCAGGACTATCTGCTCTTCCCGCATCTGACGGCCCTGGACAACGTCGCGTTCGGGCCGCGCTGCCAGGGCGTGCCGAAGGCGGAGGCACGGGCGCGGGCCGCCGCCTGGCTGGACCGGATGGGCCTGGCCGACCACGCCGGCGCCAAACCGCGCCGGCTCTCCGGCGGCCAGGCACAGCGCGTCGCCCTCGCCCGCGCGCTGGCCATCCGCCCCCGGCTGCTCCTGCTCGACGAGCCGCTCGCCGCGCTCGACGCCCGTACCCGACTCGACGTGCGCGCCGGACTCCGGCGCCATCTCGCCGAGTTCGAGGCCGTGGCCGTGCTCGTCACCCACGACCCGCTCGACGCGATGGTGCTGGCCGACCGGCTGGTCGTCGTCGAGCACGGCCGGGTGGTCCAGGAGGGAACCCCCTCGGACATCGCCCGCCACCCGCGCACCGACTACATCGCCCAGCTGGTCGGCCTCAACCTCTATCGGGGCAGGGCCGAGGGCCACACCGTACGGCTGGACGCGGGCCCGGCGATCACCACCACCGAGGAGCTGGCCGGCCCCGTCTTCGTGGCCTTCCCGCCCGGCGCCGTCACCCTGTACCGCGACCGGCCGACCGGGTCCAGCGCGCGCAACCTGTGGCAGGGCGAGGTCGCGGGTCTGGAGACGCACGGCGACCAGATCCGCGTGGACCTCACCGGTGAACTCCCGCTGGCCGCCGACCTGACGACCGTCGCCGCGGCCGAACTCGGCCTGCACACGGGCGCACCGGTCTGGGCGACGGTCAAAGCCGCCCAGACACACGCGTATCCGGCGTAGCACGTGCGGCGCCGGTGCCGTGACCGGCGCCGGTCACGCGGACGTGGCCTCCGGCACGGCGTCGGCACGCACCATCACGCAGTCGAACTCGACGACCCGGCCGGTCGTCTCCTCACGCGTCACCGGGTACATGCCCGTGATCTCGAACCCGGCCTCCTCGTACGTGGCGATCGCCTCCCGCATCCGGGGGCTGCCCTCGTAGAGCCGCAGCGCGGCGACCTCCGACTGCATGCCGACGAAGTCCGCGATCCGTTCGCCCGCGCCGGCGAACACCTCCAGGTCGTAGCCCTGGGTGTCCATCTTCAGGTAGGGGCGGGGGTCGGTGATGCCGTCCAGCGCCTTCTCCAGCATCCCGTCCAGCCGGCGGATCTCGATGTCCTCGGTACGGGTCTTGGCGAACCGGAGGTAGCGGTCCTTCCCGTAATCACTGGGCGGAAGAAGGGAGTTCATGGTGTTCCAGCCCACGTGGATGGACTGCGCGGAGTCCTCACGCCCCAGCCCGACGTTGAACACCTGCCAGTCGTCGTCCTTCTCCGCGGCCCGCTCCAGCTTCTCGAAGGCGTCCGCGGTGGGTTCGAAGGAGACGATGCGGCCGGTGTAGCCGAGCCTGCGCAGCCGCCGACCGTACTGGCCCGCGTTGGCACCCACGTCGAAGACGCAGTTCACCCGGTACTTCTCCAGCAGGGCGGTCACGTGCTGGGTGCACAGATACTCGGCGGCCGCGATCTGGAAGCGGCGCTCGTCGGCCGCCGACGCCGTCTCGTCGACCAGCAGCCGCCCGCCGGACTCACCGAAGGGCACGCTTCCCCAGGCGTCGCCCTGCGCCGAGGACTCCCGGGCGACCACCCACATGTCGGCCTTCTTCTCCGGCCCGACGGCCGTGACCTCGTAGCGTCCTTGGCCGCGGGCGATCAGATCGGCCGTGCGCCCCACGGGCACGCGGGTGCGCCTGCCGCGTCGGTAGACCACCGCCGCGCCCGAACCGAGGTCGAGAACCTGCACGCCTATCCGGGGGAGCAGACCGAGCATTCTTCTGTAAAGGGTCGGCATCCCCACACCCTTGCAGAATCATGTGGGGAAAGGGAGTTGCCCGAACAACTTTTGCGCGGACGAACACTTGATGACAGGCGTCGGCATCGGTCCGGCGCGATCGCCCCACCCGCACCCCCTCGCACGGGGAGAACGTCCGTGACCGTCTCCTGTACACCGTTGGCGGGTTTGTGACCCCGATCGCCGGTTGCCGATCGCCGGGGGCGGGCATCACCCGGGGGCAGGACCGCCGCGCGCCGTTTCGCGCGGGGCCCGGCCGGCGGGGGTCCGGCCGCCGGGTACCTGGTGTCCTGGGAGGGGAAGTGAGGTTGTCATGCGTGCGCAGCAGCGCGCCGTCCGGCAGACCGCCCGCGTGGAGTACACCCTGCCACGCACGGCCGTTTCGGCAGGCAGGGCCCGTAGGTTGACATCGGCGTTCCTGACCCGGCCGCGTCCGCGGACGGTGCCGCCGACCGCCGACCAGGTCGACGACGCCACGCTCATCGCGTCCGAACTCGTCGCCAACGCCGTCCGGCACGGGCGTACCGGCTGCCGGCTGCGTCTACAGGTGGGGCACGGGGGCGAAGTGACCGTCGAGGTCCACGACGACAGTCCGGGCCGGCCCCGGGTCGGTCTGGTGGACACCGACGCGGAGAGCGGCCGCGGTCTCGCGATGGTGCAGCACCTCGCCCACCGCCTGGAGGTCGTCAGCACGGGCATCGGCGGCAAGACGGTCCGCGCGGTCCTGGCCGTGTAGCCCCGGCCCCGGCAGGCGTCGCCCGTCCGCTGGACCATGTACCGCGCCGCGTACCGCCCCATGATCCGAACGACTGGCTCCGAGGGCTGTCCCGCTGTGGCCGCGCGAGCAGGACCTCAAAACCCGGGGAAACGCAAACGCCCCGGGAGGAGACACCGGGGCGGTCGACCGCGCGGGTCGGGCGGCCTTCGCGAGAGGCGCCGGAAGACTGGACCCGCGAAGGCGGCGGGACAGGGACTAGGCGGGTTCGGCCCAGCTGGGTACGGCGGTACGGGCCGGCGCGGCAGCGGGCCGGCACGTGAAGCCGAGCCGGGTGAGCGCACGGGCCACCTCGGCCTCGGTGAAGTCACGACGGTCCTGCCTGGTGATGATCTCGCCGACCTGCTTGACGGGGTAGGCGTGCGGGCCGACGAGCACGGACGCGCCGGTGACGGACTCGGGCTCGACGCCCGCCATCGAGTGCTCGACCTCGCTCTTGATGAGGTCGAAGGGGAATCGGGCGATCACACAACGCATGGTGCCTCCGCGGGATGAAGTTTCGTGGCCCGGAAACTGGGCGAGGCGGGCCGGAAAGTGGGCACGGCGTACAGAAAATTCGCCGGAAATTCAATCCGGGACGAAACCAGCCGGAGGACGAAGCCGGGGAACGAAACCAAAAAAAGCAGGTGGCCGGGGCCCGCACCTCAGGGTGCAGGTCCCGGCCACCTGTAAGCGTCGGCCGACTCAGAAGTCAGGCGTCAGCAGGTCCCGGACTAGGCGGGGACGATGTTCTCCGCCTGGGGGCCCTTCTGGCCCTGCGTGACGTCGAAGGTCACCTTCTGGCCTTCCTGGAGCTCACGGAAGCCCTGGGTGGCGATGTTCGAGTAGTGGGCGAAGACGTCGGCGCCGCCGCCGTCCTGCTCGATGAAGCCGAAGCCCTTTTCCGCGTTGAACCACTTCACGGTGCCAGTAGCCATGTCAATCTCCTTCGGGGCAAAGCTCGAGGACCCACACTGTGCGGGTCCGCGTCGCCGCGATGTTGCCCCCTCCGGATAAAACCGGAAATTCAGAAGCGACCGACCGGTATGGACCGGAAAGACGCTCCAAGACTTTGGGAACCACAACTGCAACTGATATCGACACTAGCACGCCACGGCTCCGGAAGGGTGGCGCACTATCTCACCGCACTCCGGGGAATAAGGAACTGCCCCCTCGGCCGAGGCATTTTCTATCGCGGCCATGACAGATATTCCACGCCCTCCCGCACCGGATCTCCCGTGCCGGGCCGGTTCCCCCTTACGGACGGCTCGCGGAGCCGGGCCCTGCGGCGCTGCGCGTCGTCGGGGCGGCCCGCCGCCGTGACGACACGGCGGGCGCGCCCGGCCCGGCGTGTCGCGGTCGGCGTGTCGCGGTCGATGTGTCACGGCCGGCGGCCGTGACGCCGGCGGCCGAAGAGATCGCGCCGCACGACACCCCGCACCCGCGCGGCCCGTCACCCCACTCCCGCTCCCGCTCCCGCCCTCGCCCTCGCCCCGAGTTGCCGCCACGCGACGACCGGTGTGCTCTGGAGTCCGGCCACCGGCCGCCCGGCCGACAGACGCACCTCGTACGGGTCCCGAGAAGGGACGCACCTCGTACGACAGGGGGACGGCCCCGTACGACGCAGGAGGGCGCATGACGAGCGAGCCCGGTGCGGTGTCCGAGACCTTCGCGTTCGCGTGCCGGAGCTGCGGGCACACCTGGGAGGCGACGTTCCAGGTCATGTTCTTCACCGATCCGACCGACGCCGCAGGCCTGCACACGCAGGAGTACGTCGACGAGGACGGCGTCGCGATCAGGTCGCCGCTGACCGACGCCGTGTGCACGCGGTGCGGAAGCCGCCGGGTGCGGGTGACGACGCCGGGCGCCGGGCGGCCGGCGCACGACCCTGCCGGCTGACGTCCGCGCGGCGGGTCACCCGGACGGGCCCGGTGCGCTGGTGGTGCGCCGCACCCGGTGGTGGCGTGGACGGAGACATCGCGCCCGCCGTCAGGAGGCCTCCGCCGTGAACCGTCCGCCGCACCGCCCCGCCTCCGTCCGCCCGCCGTCCCCGGTGCCCCGGCTGCTGGTCTGCGCCCTGACGGTGGGCGTGCTGTGGTCGGCGGCCGCGTGCTCGAACGACGGCGGCGGCGGCCGTACGGTCCCCGCCTCCCCGCTGGCCAAGGTGGCGCCCTCGTCCACCGCCACGCTCACCGAGGCCCAGGCCAGGACCGCGCTGATCACCAACGCGGACCTGCCGTCGCAGTGGACGGGGACGTCGGGTGCGGCGACCTGGCGGGACGGCCTGCTCAAGAGCAAGGTCGACGCGGCGGGCTTCGGCACGGACAAGAACGCCGCCGCCGACTGCCAGAAGCTGCTCGACGGCCTGTACGCCGAAGATCTGCTCGGCCCGGCGAAGGGGACCAAGGCCGTCACCGGTTTCGACGACAGCGACAACCAGGCGCAGATGCACTACCAGGTCGCCGAGTACGGGCAGGCGGAGCTGAACAGGCAACTGGCGTGGGTGGCCACGCTGCCGCAGAAGTGCGCCGAGTTCACGGCGGTCGACGGGCAGGGCGGTCAGCAGAACGTCCAGGTCGTCTCGACGCAGTTGCCCGACGAGGGTGACGCCCGGCAGGGGCTGATGCTGACCATGAACGGACAGCTGGACGGCGAGCCCTCGACCCTGACCCTGGACATCGCCGCCGTGCGGGTCGGCGACAGCGCCCTCTTCCTCACCAACGGCGGTCTGGACGGCGCCGAGTCGGACTCCACCGCGCAGGCCGTCCAGCAGGGCACCTCGCGGCTTCGGCAGGTACTCGAGGGAAAGACACCCGCCGCCAGCCCGACGAACTGACGGACCGCGGCTCAGGGGCCGGGGCCGGCCGGGATGCGCGTACCGAGCCGGTCGGGCGTTCCATCCGCTGCGGGCGCACCAGGCGCACCGAGCGCTATTCCATCCGCTCGACCGCGTCCTTCGCCTCCTTGAGGCCCACCCCCGTGAACTCCCGGTACTCCTTGATCGCCTGGATCTTCTTGCCGTCCCGTACGAGCGCGGCCACCTGCTCCAGCTCCGGTTCGGTCTGCTGGATGCCCAGGTGGTCGAGGATCAGGTCGAGTTTGCGCTCGACGCGGGCGATCCTGCGGTCGGTGCGGCCCAGCCTTCCCTCCAGCCCCGCGTAGGTCGCGAAGACGATCATGACGAGGACGAAAAAACCGAGTATTCCCATGGGCCCGATCCTATGAAAGCGCCCCGCCGTCCACGCCCAGACGGCGCAACAGGCCCAGCAGTGTGACCCGTTCGTCCTCGTCGAGCGGCGCGAAGGACGTGGCGAGCACCTCGACCGCGACGGCACGCCCCGCCTCCAGGGTCCGTTCGCCCGCCTCGGTGAGGTGGTGCTCGATCCGGCGGCCGTGGCCGGGGCGCCGCTCGACGAGGTGCTGAGCGGCGAGCCGGCCGGCCAGCGTGCCGAAGGACTGGTCGCCCTGGAAGGTCGCCACGGCCAGTTCGTGCGCGGAGGCACCGGGCGACCGGCCGATCGCGCGCAGCGCGTCCCACTGGGCGAGGGTCGTACCGACCGCCGCGAGGCGGGTGTCGAGCGCCCGGTGATGCCGGTACTGCGCCTCCTTCACGGCCCGCCCCAGCGTTTCGAGGTCGACCGCACCGCCGACGTGACCGTCCACGCGTTTCTCCTCCTCAGTCGTGCCACGAGTCATGCCACTCATGTCACGATCCTAAGGCCTCGAATACGGTTGCGTATATACGCATACGTAGATACGGTGGGCGCATGACCGACACCAGGACCCGTACCGTCCGCACCCGCCCCGACCTCCCGCTCACCCTCACCGAGAGCGGCCCCGAGGACGGCCCGCTCGCCCTCGTCCTGCACGGCGGTGGCGGCCCCGCCACCGTGCGGGGCATCGCCGCCCATCTGGCCGCCCGCATGCGGGTCGTGGTGCCCACGCACCCGGGCTGGAACGGGACCGAGCGGCCCGACTGGTTCACGGGCGTGGACGACCTCGCTCTCGCCTACCTGCACTGGCTCAAGGACGAGGGCCACCGCGACGTCCTCGTCGTGGGCTCCTCCCTCGGCGGCTGGACCGCCGCCGAGATGGCCTTCCGCGACGACGGCGACCGCATCAGCCGCCTCGTGCTCGTCAACTCCGCCGGCGTGGACGTACCGGGCGAGCCGGTCCGCGACATCTTCGCCCTCGACCCGCGTGAGATCGGCACGTACTCCTTCCACGACCCGGCCCGCTTCGCCGTGAACCCCGCCACCCTCACCGAGGAACAGATCACCGCCCAGAAGGCCAACATGGTGACGTTGCGGACCCTGTGCGGCGACCCGTACATGCACGACCCGAAGCTCCTGAACCGTCTCGGCCGGATCCGGGTCCCGGCGCTCGTGCTGTGGGGCGAGAGCGACCGCATCGTGACGCCCGCGTACGGGCGGGCGCTCGCCGCGGCGTTCGCCGACGCCCGGTTCGTGTCCGTGCCCGAGGCCGGCCATCTCCCGCACATCGAACAGCCCGCGGCGACGTTCGGCGCCCTCGACTCCTACCTGGACGGGATGGCTGTGGCGGCGGGCTGACGGCCCGACGAGGGACGCGCGTCCGTGCCACCGGTGGCCGGGGGGACGGTGTCCACCGCCGCCTCGGACGGCCCGGAGACCGTGTCCCCGATCTCGACGATCTCGACCACCGCGCCCAGGTCCAACTGCCCGTACAGCCACTGCGCGTCGGCCGACCGCAGCCCGATCCAGCCGTCCGTGACGTCGTAGTTGCCGGGGGCCTTCTGGTCGGCGGAGAGGGCGCCGACGAAGTTCGTCGTCCCGTCCGCGGCGCGCAGTTCGATCACCCAGGGCACCTTCAACGCATAGACGTCCTTCGGGCCCACCTCCAGGGCGGGCACCACCCGGACGTCCCGCTTCGCCACGACCGTCATCCGGCCCGTCGGCGTGGGGCGGCCGGGCATGCCCGCGGAGACCGGCATGTCGCGGCCCGCTGCCGTCAGCACCCGGCGGGCGAGATCGACGGTGGCGCCGACCGCGACGGGCGTACGGGACGGGGCGGTGTGACTCGCCGCCGGGGACGGACGCTCCCGCGTCCCGCCGTCACCGAGATGCAGGGCCAGCAGCAGCGCCAGGCTCGCCGCGGCGCAGGCACCGGCGACGGAGGCGGTCACGGCCGTGCGGCGGCGGCGCCGTCGGCGTACCGCCCGCAAGCGGATCCCGGCCCCGGACACCGGCGGCGGCGTCTCACCGGAAGCGGCCAACTCGCGCAGGTCGGAGGCGAGTTCGGAGGCGAGTTCATCGGACACGGTCGTCCTCCCTCCTCCCCTCGTCCGCGGCGTCGGCGTCGGCGGCCGAGGCCGCCGGGCCGGCGGAGCGCTTCGCGGTGTTCGCCCGCCGCCCTCCGTGCGCCTTCTTCCCCCGGTCGGCGGCCTCCCACTCGTCCGCCGCCAGTTCCCGGGCCAGTGCCGTCCGGCCGCGGGACAGCCGGGCCTTGACCGTGCCCACGGGGGCCCCGGTTTCGGAGGCTACCTGCTCGACGCTGAGGTCGCACAGATGGTGCAGGACCAGCGCCATCCGCTGCGCCTCGGGCAGCGTGCGCAGTGCGGCGACCAGCGCCGTGCGCTCGGGATCGGGCCCCGGAGCGTGCTCGGGCGGCGGGGTGCGGCGGACGAGCTCCAGCCAGCGGCGCGCGCGACGCCAGCGGCTCACCGCGAGCCGCATCGCCACGGTGCGGATCCACGCCTCCGGGGCCCCCTCGGCGAGGAACTCCCGCCGCCGGTCCCAGGCGCGGACGAACGCCTCCTGGACGACGTCCTGCGCCTCGCCGTGGTCCCCGGTGAACGCGAAGAGCTGTCCCGTCAGCCGGGGGAACGCGGCGGCGTAGAACGCGTCGAACTCTTCCTCGGTCATTCCTCCCGCAGCTTCCTCGGTCGTGCCCCCGCCGGAGATCCCGGAATTTCCGCGGCCCCGTGCAACCCGGCGGAACGTGCCGTGCGTACAGGTCCCGTACGCCGCACATCGAAACACACCACAGGGGGAACACAATGACGAGCGGAGTCAGGAGCCGTCGCCGCGCGGCCGGTTGGCCGGTGGCCGCGGTGTGCGCGCTCGCCCTCACCGGATGTCCGAAGGGGCCGACGGTGAGCGCCGCGGACACCGAGGCCGGCGCGGCGGCGAAGCGGGCCCGGTGTCCTCGCCCCACCACCCCACGGCGGCGCCCGCCGGGGCCGAGCCCCTCGGGGGGCTGCCCCGCGCGCACATCGACATCGCCGGCGGGCAGACCGTGCGCGTCGGCCTACCGGTATCCGTCACCTTCGGCCACGCGATACGGGCGGCCGAACGTGCCCGGAGGGAGCGCCGGTTGACGGCCGCAACGCCCGTCGAGGGCTCCCCGAGCCGGGGCGGGGACCGCGATCCGCCGGAGGAGAAGCGGGTCGACGCGACCAAGGTCCTCATGAATTCGCGGACCGTCGGCCACGGCGACGGGAACGCGAGCTCGGCGCGGTGCCGGGCGGGCGGCGCGCTCAAGTGGCCCCGCCCGACGCCTGATCAGCCAAAGCCACACGCCACCAGAAGAGTTGTCCGCTCATGAAGGCCCACGACACCGGGGACGAGGTCCACTCCCGGTTCGGGCCGCGCTGAATCCGCGGGCGGGGGAGCCGAGTTGTTCAGGTCCCGACTCCCCCGCACCGCACCTCCCCCACGTACCCGACTCCGAGGGACCGCCGGCCGTGCCCCACACCTCATCCGACGCCTCATCCGACGCCTTGTCCGCCATACCCGCCGGTGAAGGCGGCGTCACCGCCGCACCCGGCCGTGGAGGCGACTTCACGACGTACGCCACCGCGGCCTGGCCCCGCCTGGTCCGCACCGCGCACCTGCTCACCGGTGACCTCCAGGAGGCCGAGGATCTCGTCCTGGCCACGCTGGCCCGGGTCCGCACCCGCTGGCGGCGCATCCCGCGCGACGACGTCGCCTTCTACGTACGGCGCGCACTGGTCGAGCACCATCTCGGCCGTACCCGCAGGAGACGCGTCACGCGTCTGCCGGCGCCCTTCCTGCCCGCGCGGCCGAGACGGCCCGCTCCCGCCGCGCTCGCCACCCTCACGGTCCTCACGGCGCGGCAGCGTGCCGTACTCGTGCTGCGCTACGGCGACGGGCTGAGCGAGGCCGAGACCGCCCAGTTGCTCGGCTGCGCCGGCGGCACGGTCCGGACGCTCGCGCGGCGCGGTCTGGAGGCCCTGCGCGCCGATCCCTCCTTCGTTCTTCGCCACCCCGTCCCCGGAGCCCGTCCATGAAACGTCATCGCAGGTCCGCAGCCATGGCGGCCGAGGCCGGTCGGCTGCGCGAGATATTCGCCGAGGCCGCCTGCGACGTGACTCCCTCGCCCGTCCCGCTGGCCGCCGTCGAGCGGGCCGCCCGCCGGCGCCGGCGGCGCCGCGCGGCCACCGTGGCGGGTGCCGCCTTCGCGTTACTGGTGGTCCCGGCGGCCGCGGTGGCGCTGCGCGCGGGCTTCGGCGCGGGAGCGGACGCGACGCGGGTGACGGGGCCGTCCGCCGCGCCCCGGGGGACGGTACGGGTCGTGACGCCCGGGGAACGCGTGCGGATCGCGTCCGGCATCAAGGTCTGGCTCACCGAGGACGGCGGGCACTGGAACTCGCCCTGGAGTTCCGCACCGCTCTTCCGCGGCGTCAAGGACGACGGCATCGACATCGGCACACCCGGCGTCACCCTCCAGGAAGAGGGCGTCGGCGACAACGGCTACTTCGTGTCCGGCATCTACCACGGCAAGGGGGACGCGGCGCGCGTGCGGATCGAAACCACGGCGGGCGACGTCGACGGCACGGCACTCACCCTCGCGGGCAGCCCGCACTGGGGAGTCTGGTACGCGCTGGTGAGGCCACCGAAGACGCAGGAGACACCGAAGACGCGGGAGGTGCTGGGGATGCCGGGGCTGCCGATGAAACGGCGGTTTCACGGCGGTCCGACGAAGAGAGTCACGGTGTACGACTCCGCGGGCAGGGTGATCGCGACCATGGAGTTCGCGACGTGAGCGGCGGGAACGGCGGGAACGGCGAGAACGGCGAGAACGTCAGGAGCACGGGCACGAGCCGCCCCTGGCGGACCGGCGCCACGGACGTGGCCGGATGGCCGCGCGCGGGCATCCGCGGGGACGGGAGGCCGGACGGGAGGCCTCGCGGGAACAAGGATCGGGACCGGGGCCCGGACCCGGCCGAGGACGCGAGCACGGGAACGGGCACCGGCACCGGCACGAGCACCGACCCGGGCACGGACGCGGATCCGAACGCAGACGCGTGCACGGTCCCGAACGCAAACGCAAGCACGGACACGGGCGCGGACCCGAACCCCGGCGCAGCCCGGAACAGGAGGACCCGCCGCTCCCGGGGCCGGCGCAGGCTCCGGGCCGGTCTGCGGCGCCGTATGGCCGACCGCCGTATCCGCGTCCGCCGCACGCGCGGCCGCCGTCTGCGCCGCGCGCTGATCGTCCTGCTCACCGTCCTCGCCCACCTCGTCGCCGCGGTCCTCGTCGCGTACCACCTCACGGTCATCCCCGAGCCGCACCCCGAGACGGCGATGCAGAGCAGCGTCTTCGTCGACGACGACGGCGACTACCTGGGCCGGCGCGGCCCCGTCGACCGTCAGGAGATACCTCTCTCGCAGGTGCCGGGGCATGTCCGGGAGGCGGTGATCGCGGCAGAGAACCGTTCCTTCCGTTCGGACACGGGGATCTCCCCGAAGGCGATCACCCGGGCGGCCTGGGCGACGGTGAGCGGCGGCGGACGGCAGGGCGGGTCCACGATCACGCAGCAGTACGTGAAGAACGCCCTGCTCACCCCGGAGCAGTCGCTGTACCGCAAGGCGCGCGAGGCCCTGATCGCGATCAAGCTGGACCGCACCCGCTCGAAGGACGAGATCCTGGCGGGCTACCTCAACACGGTCTATTTCGGCCGGGGCGCGGCCGGTATCCAGTCCGCCGCCCGGAACTACTTCGGCGTCGATGCCAGGAACCTGACCGTGAGCCAGGGCGCGGCGCTCGCGGCCGTCATCAACATCCCCTCGTACTACGAGAAGGCCGGCTCCGACCCCGCGGTGACGGCGAAGCTGGTGGACCGCTGGGACTGGGTGCTGGACGCGATGGCGGACAGTCACGCCATCACGGCCGCCCAGCGCGCCGCGGCCCGCTTCCCCGCCTTCCGCTTCTATCCGCCGGGCGACACGGACGGTCAGCGCCAGTATCTGATCGACGTGGCGTCCGCCGAGGCCGCCGACCGGCTCGGCATCACCGAGGACCAGCTCGCCCGCGGTGGCTACACGATCCGTACCACCTTCGACCTGACGGCGCAGGACGCGACGGCGGAGCGGGCGGGCGACGCACCGCCCGCCAAGGGCGGCGCCCGGCTGCACACGGCCGTGGTGGCCCTGGTCCCGGGCGACGGCGCGGTCCGGGTCCTGTACGGCGGCCCGGACTACGCCCGCCAGCCCTTCAACGACGCGGTGGACGGCGCGGTGGAGGCGGGCACGGCGCTGGAGCCCTTCTCCGGCACGAAGCTGCCGCCTCCGCTCGCCGGCCTCACCCGCGCCGCCGCCCCGACCCCGCTGCGGCTGGCCTCCGCGTACGCGACCGCGGCGGCGCACGGTACGTACGCGAAGCCGTACACGATCGCGCGGATCACCCGCGCGGGCCGCACCCTCTACCGCGCCCATCCGAACACCAGTACGGCGACGGCGGGGGGTGGCGCGGGGGTGTTGACCAAATTGATGCAGAGCCGGGCCGGCGGTCGTCCGGCCGTCCTCACGGGCGCCGCGGGCCCGCGCACCCTCTGGCGGACGACCTACGACGAACACCTCACCCTCACCGTGGCTCTCTTCGCGGAACACCCGGCCAAAGGCGGAAAGCCGGCCCTCCCGGCGCCGCTCCCCGGCACCGCCGAGGGGCTCTCCGCCCACATCTCGGAGGGTGCCTGGGCCAAGATCACCGGCACCTCCGGCGGCCCCTCTCCGGCCGAAGAAGGAAATCCGGGGCTTCCGATCGGCCAAACAAAGCCCATACTGGCTACACGATGACGAAACCCTCCGCGCCCCGGCGCCACCTGCCCACCAGCCCCTTCGCAGCCCCGGTCGTCCCCGTGGCCAAGGAATTCAGCCTCGGAGACCGCGTCTCCCACGACCAGTTCGGCCTGGGCACGATCATCGGCGTCGAAGAGGGCATCGCCATGCTCGTCGACTTCGGCTCCCGCCAGGCCCGCATCCTCAGCCCCTACACCCGGATGGACAGGCTCTGACCTGCACATTGCGCAGTACCCGCACCGCCGTCAGCACCCGCGACGCGTGCAGTACCCGACCCGACTGACACCACCGGACCCGGCCACCTCACCCCGCGGCTGCCACATCCGCAGGTTGCCGGGTTTTCGGTGTGCGACGGGCCGGACGCCTCACCTCCCCGCCCGATGACGCCTTCCCGGGCCCCTCCACCCCCTCGAACGGCCCACCCCGCTGGTCCCGGGGCAGGGTGTAGTCGAGGGTGGGGGCATGGATGCCGCGGGCGAAGAGCTGCCGTTCGAGGATCTGACCGACTTCGAGAACGCGGATCGCGGGTTCATCGCGGCCCTGGTTCCCGGCGTGGTCCGGGACGCGGAGGGGCGGGTCGTCCATGACGCGGACGCCTACGCGTTCCTCGCGGACGACTGTCCGCCGACCGCGCACCCGAGTCTGTGGCGGCAGGCGCGGCTGTGTGCGCGGCAGGGGCTGTACGAGGTCACCGAGGGTGTGTACCAGGTGCGCGGGCTCGACCTGTCGAACATGACGCTCGTCGAGGGCCGTGAGGGTGTCGTCGTGATCGACCCGCTGATCTCGGCGGAGTGCGCCGCCGCCGCCCTCGCCCTCTACCACGAGCACCGCGGACCGCGCCGCGTGACCGGGCTCGTCTACACCCACTCGCACGTCGACCACTTCGGCGGCGCCCGCGGTGTGCTGCCGCACGGCAGTGACAGCGGGGTGCCGGTACTCGCGCCCGCCGGCTTCCTGGAGCACGCGGTCAGCGAGAACGTCTTCGCCGGCAACGCGATGCTGCGCCGGGCGGCTTTCATGCACGGCGCCCGGCTGCCCAAGGGGCCCCGCGACCAGATCGGCACCGGGCTCGGCACCACCACCTCCACCGGCACCGTCACGCTCATCGCCCCGAACGTGGACGTCACCCGGACCGGGCAGGAGGAGACGGTGGACGGCGTGCGCTTCGTCTTCCAGCTCACCCCGGGGACGGAAGCGCCCGCCGAGATGAACTTCCTGCTGCGTGACCAGCGCGCGCTGTGCGTGGCCGAGAACGCCAGTCACACCCTGCACAACGTGCTCACCCTGCGTGGCGCCCCGGTCCGCGACGCGCGCGTCTGGGCCCGCTACCTCGACGAGACCGTCGACCTGTTCGCCGACACCTACGACGTCGCGTTCGCCTCCCACAACTGGCCGACCTGGGGGCGCGAGAACGTCGTCCGGTTCCTCGGTGAGCAGCGGGACCTCTACGCCTACCTGCACGACCAGACCCTGCGCCTCCTCAACAACGGCCTGACCGGCCCCGAGATCGCCGAGGAGCTGCGGCTGCCGCCCGCCCTGGAACGGTCCTGGCACGCACGCGGCTACTACGGCTCCCTCAGCCACAACGTCAAGGCCGTCTACCAGCGGTACATGGGCTGGTACGACGGGAACCCCGCCCACCTCTGGGAACACCCGCCCACCGAACTGGCCTCCCGGTACGTGGAGTTGGCGGGCGGCCCGACGGAGACCCTGGTGAAGGCGCGGGCGTACGCGGACAACGGCGACCTCCGTTTCGCCGCCACCCTCCTCAACCACCTGGTCTTCGCCGACCCGTCGGACAGCGCGGCCCGGGAGACCCTCTCCGGCATCTACGAACGGCTCGGGCACGGCGCCGAGAACGGCACCTGGCGCAACTACTACCTCACGGCCGCCCTGGAACTGCGCCGGGGCACGGCCGACACCGACATCGACACCACGGGCTCCGAACTCACCTCCGCGCTCACCGTGAGCATGCTCCTCGACTCGCTCGCCGTCCGTATCGACGGCCCGCGCGCCTGGCACGAGCACCTCACCCTCGACCTCGTCGTGACCGACGAACAGCGCCGCCACCGCGTCAACCTCCACCACGGCGCGCTGACGCACCGCGGCATGCCGGTCCACCACGTACCGAAACCGCACGCGGGACTGACCCTGACCCTCACCCGGCCGGAACTGCGCGCCGTGCTGGAGGGGCGGGGCCTCGCGGGCATCGAGACCGACGGCGACCCCGCCCTCCTGGACCGCCTCCTGTCGTACGCCACCGCACCGGACCACGCGTTCCCCGTCGTGACCCCGTAGCGCGGCCACACGGCACCGTGGAGGCCGTCCGAAGGGTGACGGGCGTACGGGACGGCCTCCGCGTCCTCCGGCGCCCTGACCGCCCCCGCCCGCGTGACGGCGGTCAGAGCGGGGGCTGCGCGGGGGCCGGGCCCAGGGTGGTCGTGCCGGGAGCCGTGCGGTGGCCCAGGCCCGTGCGGTAGGCGTCGAGGGCCGCCTCCACCCGGCCGGTGCGCCGCAGGAGGTCTCCGAGCAGGCGGCAGAGGTCGGCCAGGTCGCCCGCCGCGCCGGCCCGCTCCAGCAGGCTCAGCGCCCGGACGTAGTGCTCCTCGGCGGTCTCGGTGTCCCGGGCGTCCTCGGCGATGATGCCGAGCAGCCGGTGCGCGCCCGCCGAGTGCACGGCGCCCCGCTCGGGGCTGAGGTCGCCGAGCACCTCGTGGAGGAGAACGGCGGCCTCCGTCGACTTGCCGCGCCGGTGCAGCACGTCCGCCAGTTCGACGTTGACCTGGCTGGTGTAGAGGGCGGCCCGCTTGGCCGAGAGCATGACCTGCGCCTCGCGCAACTCGTTCTCGGCGCGCTCCAGTTCACCGTTCTGCGCGTACAGGTATCCGCGCATCCAGTGACAATTGGCGAGCTCCGTACGGATCTGGAGCTGGCGGTAGAGCTCGGCGGCCTTGGCGAGGGAGGCGTCGGCCTCCGCCATCCGGCCCTCGGCGATCATGGTGCGGGCCACCGAGCGGTGCATCCGGGCGACGAGCGCCGGGTCGCCGACCTGCGGGGCGAGCGCGAGCGCGAACTCGGCGGCCTGGGCGGCGCGGGCGTGCGCGCCCATGTCCATGTAGGGCGCGATGACGCCGGTGTAGAGAAGCAGCAGGGCGTCCGGGTCGTGCATGCCGGTCCGGTTCAGCTCGTCCAGCGTGGACTCGAACAGGTAGCAGGCGTAACGGAGTTCACCGGCGAGGTAGTGGGAGACGGCACGGCCGCGCAGGGCGGGCACCCGCTGGGGCAGCGGCGCGTCCCCGAGGCGCCGCTCCGACGCCTCGAACCGCTCCTGGGCGGTCTCCAGGTCCCCGGTCTCCAGCGCGCATTCGCCGAGCCCGAGCAGTGCGGCGGACTGCTCGGCGACGAGTCCGTGCGTGTCCGCCTCCGCGAGGAGCACCGCGTACTGCTCCGCCGCGACCTCGGCCTCGCCGGTCGCGAGGGTGCGCTGCGCGTCGGTGAGCCGCAGCCGCAGATCGGTCGCGAGATGGGCCGGCCGGCCGGTCGCCAGCTCCTCGTACGCCACCCCGAGCCGCTCGGCTATGTGCCGCAGCGCGGGCTCCGAGGCGCGTACCCGCCCCGCCTCCAGTGTCGAGATGTAGGCGGGCGTGTACGCCGGTTCCGCCAATTGTTTCTGTGTCAGCCCGCGTTCCGTACGCAGCTGCTGGACCCTGCGCCCGATGACCTCCGGGCCGTCACGCTCCGCCATGGATTAAGCATGCCATTAAGTCCACTTAACCCGAGACGACTTTGACTAATATCCAACTCCCCTTGCGCCCCTTGCTCTTTGGTGCTCCGAGCCCCTACGTTAAGCGACGGGTTAAGCCTGCTTAATACGCCGCTGTTGTTGCGAGGTCGCCGTGCTCCGACGTATTTCCGCGCGCTACTTCCGAGTGCTCGGTGCGGCGGTCATCGCCGTGGCCGCACTGGTCCTGGCGGCGAACGCGGGCCCGGCCAGGGCGGCCGATCCCGCCCCGGCCCTCCACCAGCAGGGCCCCGGACACACCGAGACGGCGTACGGCGACACCTCCTCGCGACCGTAGCGGCCGGCCACACCCGGCCCTCACCGCCCCCGCCGTCCACAGGTGTGGACCAACGCACCGAAGACGAACTCCCGTTGTCGACGGCACCCTTCGTCGGCGCCCCCGCGAGACCCGACCGTCCGGAAACCGCGTCCTCCCCCGCGGCGGACGGCGCGAACGGCCGCCGGCGGAACTCCCCCCGTTCCGTCGGCGGCCTCTACCCTGACCCCGTGAACTCTCCCGCCGCACGTACCGCGCTGGACCTCACCGCCGACCTCCCGCTCCCCGCCCTGGAGGACTTCTACCGGGACCTGCACCGGCATCCGGAACTGTCGATGCGCGAGCACCGCACCGCCGCCGCCCTCGCCGGCCGGTTCCGCACGGCCGGGTTCGACACGGTCACCGGCATCGGGGGCACCGGGGTCGTCGGGATCCTGCGGAACGGGCCGGGACCCACCGTCCTGCTCCGCGCCGACATGGACGCGCTGCCGGTCAAGGAGGAGACCGGGCTGCCGTACGCGTCCACGACGCCCGGCGTGATGCACGCCTGCGGCCACGATCTGCACGTCACCTGGCTGGCGGGCGCGGCACAGGCGCTCGCCGCCGGGCGCGACACCTGGTCGGGCACACTGCTGGTGCTCGGACAGCCCGCCGAGGAGACCGGCGAGGGCGCCGCGGCGATGATCGAGGACCACGTCTACGAGCGGTTCCCGCCGCCGGACGTGCTGCTCGCCCAGCACGCCGCGCCCGGTCCGACGGGGCTCTACGCCCACCGGCCCGGTCTCATCATGTCCGCCTCGACCGACGTGGACATCGTCGTGCACGGGCGGGGCGGGCACGGTTCACGCCCGGAGTCGACCGTCGACCCGGTCGTCACCGCCGCCTACCTGGTGACCCGGCTGCAGACCGTCGTCAGCCGGGAGATCGCGGCGCGCGAGCAGGCCGTCCTGACGGTGGGACGGATCGAGGCGGGCACCCGCCACAACATCATCCCCTCCGAGGCCCGGATCGCCCTCAACCTGCGGACCCAGTCGGACGAGGTACGGGAACGCATGATCGCGGCGATCCGGCGGATCGCGGCGGGCGAGTGCCTGGCGGCCGGCTGCCCGCGCGAACCCGACGTCACCGTCGGAAACAGCTTCCCCGTGACCGTCAACGACCCGGACACCGACGGGCGGATCGCCGCGGTGCACGGCGAGGTCTTCGGGACCGGGACGATCCTCGACCCGGGTCCGGCGATGGGCAGCGAGGACTTCCCGAGGCTCGCGGACGGACGGATCCCGTACTCCTACTGGTTCGTGACGAGCACCCCGGCGGAGGTCTGGGACGCCGCTCCCGGCGACGACCTCATGGAGAAGTTCGCGGCCGTGCCCAGCAACCACAGCCCGCACTTCGCACCCGACCCGCGCACCCTCGCGCCGGGCGTACGGACGCTGGTGTCGGGGGCGCTCGCCTGCCTCAACGCTCCGGAAGGATCCGCCTGAGCGCCCGGTCCAGTCCGGCCGCCAGCTCCGCGTCACTCGGCGGGTCCTCGCCGAAGAGCCTGCCCAGTTCGGTGGCGAAGGTCTGGGTGAAGGCCCCGTAGAACGGGGTACGGGGACGCTGCACGGCGCGCCGGAGCGCGGGCAGCAGGATGGTGCGGGCGTACCGGGGACGGCCGTGGTCGTCGCGCGGCATACGGTCGGCGCTCTCCGCGGACGGCGACGCCGGCGGGGACGCCGAGGGGGAGGCACCGGCGGTCCTGGCCGCACCGCAGGTCACCCCGTCGTCCTGGTAGGCGGACTCCCGGGTGGCCGCGAACCCCGCGTCGAGCAGACAGCGTTCGCTCTCCTTGCCGGTGAGGAAGCCGATCAGTTCCTCCGCCTTCGCGGCACGCCCCGGAGACTGCGTGGTCACCGCGAGGTTCTGTCCGCCCAGCACCGCCCGGCCCGGCAGCGGGGCCACGCCGACCTGCGCCTCGTCGAGCGACTGGTGCAGGGTGCGGTACGCGTACGGCCAGTGGCGCAGGAACGCCGTACGGCCGTCGGCGAAGTCGGTGAGCGACTCGGTCTCGCCGGAGCGGAACGCGTCGCCGAGCGTGTACGCGGCCTGGGCACGGGCGCGCAATTGCGCCACCCCCTCGGTCAGCTCCGGCACGGTCGCGGTGTAGCGGCCCCGGTCGTCGGTGAGGGCGGCACCGCCGCCGGCGGACAGGAACGCCTCGACGCCGTTGACCGTACGGCCCTCGTAGGGGCCGAGCTGTGTGGTCCAGCCCTTCTCGTAGTCACGCGGCCGAGGCGCGCCCGGTGCCTCGATGGTGTCGGTCAGATCCCGCAGCCGCTGCCAGCTGACCCCCTGGCTCAGGTCGGTGTCCCGGATGTGCGCCCGCTCCAGGTAGTCGCGCCGGTAGTAGAGGAGCCCGACATCGCTGTTGAACGGCACCGCGTAGACCTTTTCCGCCCAACGGGCCGTACTCGCCACCGACTTGATGACGTCGCCGTCGATCAGCCCGTCCGGCAGCGGGCGTATCAGGTGCGCGGCCGCGAACTCCGGCACCCAGGTCACGTCGAGGTTGACGACGTCGTACTCCGCGCCGCGCGACTGGAGCGCGCCGAGGAGCTGGCTGCGCTGTTCGTCGGCGGAGCCGGGGAGTTCGACCAGACGGGCGTGGACACCGGTGTGCTCCTTGTCCTGCCGGGCGTTCCACGCGTCTATCAACTGCTGCCGGACGCCGCCCTTGCCGGTCACGTCCCGCCCGCTGGCCACGATGATGTCCCCGGGGCCGCCGGGGGAGACGGGCACACCGGACGGCGCGGGACCGCCACCGGTGCAGGCGGCGGTCAGCAGGAGCGCCAGGGCCAGCGCGTACCCGTACGCCCGCCGGACCGCCCCGTACCCGTACGCCCGCCGGGCCGCCGGGCCCCCGTACGCCCGTCCCCGCGTCACTCGTCCCCCGTTCCCGTGCGCGCGACCTCGTTGCGCAGGTCCGCCACGAGGTCGCCGCCGGTGTCCAGACAGCGGCCGCCGCTCGCCTCGGACATCCGCTGGTCGGGACTGCCCTTGGCGCAGCCGCCGCTGTCCAGGGCCGCCATGACCACCGGAACGCCCTTGTCGTGGAGCGGCCCGAGCAGCTCGTCGATGTGATCGTGCGCGGTCAGGCGGTTGTTGTCCTCGTCGTCCGTGAGGAAGACGATCAGCTCGGGGCGGCTGTCGTCCCTGCCCTTGCGGGCCATGGTGTCCAGCGCGGCCCTGAGCGCGCCGTACGGATCGGCCTCCGCGTCCTGGACGACGGCCCCGCGGTCGACGGCGCGCTCGGCCTCCTGCCGCTCGTGCGGGCCGAACGCCAGGATCTCGCCGTAGGGGCGGCTGCCCGGCGAGGCGACGGACCAGACCCCGTACTCGTCCCGGTCGCCGAGCCCGGCGAACGACTGCTTCAGGATGCCGGGAGCGCCGCCCGGCCCCTGCCACAGATCGGCCATGGAGCCGGAGCTGTCCAGCAGGAAGAGGACCCGGCCCGGCCCGTTGGCGTTGCGGTACCGCTTCAGGGCCGTCTCCATCGCGTCGGCGCCCGCCGCCCCGGCGGACGGGCCGGGATCGGCGATCAGCCCGGAGTCCGGGACCCGCGACGAGAGCAGGGCATGCGCCCCGGACGGGGAGCGGAAGCCGTCCTTCCCGAAGACCGCGAGACCTCCGCCCGGCTCGCTCCCGCCGCTGCCGTGCCCGTCCCCGCTCCCGCCACCCGGGTCCGTGAGCCAGTCGTGGAACGACCGGACCGCGTCGTCCCGCGCCGCACCGTCGGCGTCACCGCCCGTCCAGCGGACCCGCACGAAGAGCGGGGCGAGGGCCGGCACGTCGTCTGGGTACTCGGCCATCCGCAGCGTGCGCGTCGTCCGGTCGCAGCCGACGCCGCTCACCATCAGGAACTCCGGTACGAGGGCCGCCGTACCCCGGTCGGTGTCCGCGTCGTCGGGCAGCGTGCAGAGCAGGTCACCGGCGGTGGGAGAGACCGGCCCGGTCTGGTCCACGCTCTCCTCGGCCCGGCTCACGTCGGGCGTCCCGGTGCCGTACAGACCGACCGTCGCCAGCAACGCGGAGTCCGTGTACGCCGGGTCCGGGCGCCGCACCCCGGCGCTCCCCGCCCGCCGCGTCAGCTTCTGCCGCAGGCCCGTGAGCGAGTCGCCGGTACGGTCGGCGACCGAAGCCTCGGCGATCTCCTGCGGCACGGACAGCACCACCGGGGAGTACGCGAAGGGGGCCGCGTCCGGCTCCAGCGAAACGTAGCTGCGCTGGAGCCCCGTGGGCCGCGCCCGAGCCGCGGTCGCCGCCATGGCCGGGATCCAGATGTCGGGCTGGGGTCCGATGTCGCGCTGCGGGTCGACCTCGTCGCCGACCGGCCGCTGCCAGGGGTCCGACTGGTCGCGCAGGCCCGTCACCACGGCCGCCGACCCGGCGCCGTACACCGTGATCCCGCTGCGCCGGCAGCCGTCGTCCATGGTGTTCGCCGCCGAGGTGAGGTAGGTGTCGGCCGCCTTGCGGACGGTGGACTCCAGGTCGGGATCGGTGAGCAGGCGCAGTTCCAGGGGCGGGGCGCAGGGCGACCCGCCGGACGCGTCGTGGCCGAGGACCAGGTAGCCCGTGAGACCGAGGACGGCGACGGCCAGGCCGGCGGCGGCAGCGACGGTGCGGTGGGGCCACCGGCGTGGGGAGCGCCACGGGACGCGCGGGCGAGAGGTCCGGCCGGGCTGCCGGGGCTCGGCCGGGCCGGTGGACCGGGTGCGGGACGGGTGCGCGTGGGTCCGTGCGGCCCGGACGGCGCCCGCTGCCGCGGCGAGGACGCCGCGGATCCGGAGCCGGACCGGCACACGCGGCCCGCGGCGGCCCGGACCCGCGACCGGCTCACGGGGCCCGACGGAGCCGGGGGGTCCGGCGGACCTCACTGACCCGGCGGACCCCGTGGACCCCGTAGACCCGGCGGACCTGGCAGACCCGGAGGGCACAGCAGACCCAACAGACCCAGCCGACCCGGCGGGCACAGCAGACTCAACAGACCCAGCCGACCCGGCGGGCACAGCAGACCTAGTGGATCCGGCGAACCCATCAGACCCCGTGGACCCGGCAGACCCCGTGGACCCTGTAGCCGGGGTGGATCCGGCGGCCGCGGCGTCGGGTGTTCGGCCCGCCGCCCCCGCCCCGGTCTCCCCGCCGGAGGCAGCGGCCCCGGCCGGACCGCCAGCAGCACGTCCACCGCCGGGTTCTCCGTACGGCTCTGCGGTTCCCAGGGCTCCCCCCGCTCGGTGCGGTGATGGGCGGACATGTACACCCTGAGCGCTTCCGAGAGGGCCAGGAAGTGGACCTCGTCGCCCTGTCCCTCGACGCCGTCCGTCAGCAGGTCCACCAGCCGGGCCGTGAACGGCGTGGGGGTGTCGCCGTCCCCCGCGTCGATGCGGTGGTTGGCCTGCACGCCCATGAGCACGGAGACCCGCCGTCTGACGTCGGGTCTCTCCACCGCCTCCCACACCCGGGCCGCGTTGCCCGCGTTGCAGCAGTCGAGGACGACGACGATCCGCTCCGCGTCGCTGTTGGCGAGGATCCTCAGCACGTTGGTGAACGGGGCGGCCCCCTCGAACCCGGCCGTCCCGCCCCGGACGACCTCCGCGTCACGCATCTGCAACCACAGCTCGTCGCCCGCGCTGGGCACGGCGCCGTGTCCGGCGAAGTAGAGCAGGAGCAGGCCCTCGGCGGCGTCGACGGCCGTGCGCAGCTCCTTGCGGAACTCCCCCAGCACCGGGGAGGCCGCCACGGTGATCCCGTCCGGCCCGACGACTCCGCCCCGCTCCAGCGCGACGGCGAGCAGCGAGAGGTTGTGCGCGACGGCGGGCAGCGGGCTCGGGACGCCGTGGCGGTGCTCCGGCCGCGTGAACTCGTACGCGGACACCCCGACCAGCAGGGCCCGGTTCACTCGTCCGCGCGGGTCGAAGCGGTCCACCCGACTACCTCTCGTCGGGGTCCACGGAATCGACGCGGGCATCGGGCGGATCGCCGTTCTCGACGGAGCCGCGGTTGTCCCGCCAGGCCCCCACGGCACTCTTCACCTGGGCGAGCAGTTCCTTGAAGAGAGTCTCGGCGCCCGCGCCGATCAGGACCAGCACGATGTCCATGCCGACGCCCATGGGCGTGCCCTGCGCGTCGGTCCCGGCGCGCTCCTCGATCCTGAGGTCGCCCCGCCTGACCAGCTCCTCCAGAGGCTTCTCGCGCTCCAGCCACTTCTTCAGGGCGCCGACGTCGCTCTCGCTCGCCGTCCCGTCCAGACGCACACGGACGGCACAGGCCGCCACACCCTCCCCCTCAGCAGTCATGACTCACCATCATGGCACCGGAGCAGGCGTCCGGGGAGGCTCTCGACCGGGGCAGCGCCTACGACAACACGTCGGGCGACACCGTGAACCCGACGACGCACGGCGCCTGGAAGTACTTCCTCCTCACCGGCTGACGTACCCGGCGTGATCCGGCGGCCCGCTTCCCCGCGAGGGGAGGCGGGCTGTCACACCTGGGCCTCCAGCCGGCTGAGCCGGCCCTGCACATGGTCCAGCGCACCCTGCCGGCGCCCCGGCACCCGCAACCGCAACCCGGCCAGCGCGAGCCCCAGTTCACGGGCGCGCAGCGGGTCGTCGACACGGCCCCACTGATGATGGGCCCGGTCCACGGCCGACTCCACGGACGGCGCGTCGGCGGGCTGTCCCGTGTCCAGGCGCGCGGTCGCCACCGCCAGCCAGACCCGGCAACTGCCGGCCGCGTCACCCGCGAGCATCGCCAGGTCCGCACGGACCTCCGCCCAGTGCAGGGCCTGCTCGGACGCGGTGCCCCAGGTGCGGACCGCCTCCTGTTCCCAACGCGCGGCCAGCGCCGCGGCCTCTTCGTGCCGGCCCTCCCGCGCGGCAACGGTGATCGCGGCGTGCGGGTCCGGCGCCGCGGGCACCCGCGCGTCCACCGCCAGCACGATCCCCGGCCGGCCGCCCTCCCCGTCGGCACGGGCCAGCGCCTGCTCGTGCAGCAGCGGCAGTTCGGGCCGGTGACCGCTGCGCAGGAGGGTGGCGACGGCCTTCATGTACGCCGGGGACGCCACCGTGCGCCGGGGCGGCGGCGGGGCCACCCGCCCGTACAGGCCGACGCCCCTCCCCACGGGCAGGGTGCTCGTGGCGAGGTACTCCCAGCTCTCCGCGTCGGCGTGCAGGTCGACCAGGAGCGCGGTGGTGCCCGGCGGGCGCAGCCGGAGTTCCTCGGCGATCCAGTGCCAGGG
Source organism: Streptomyces sp. RPA4-2 (assembly GCF_012273515.2). NCBI lineage: Bacteria > Bacillati > Actinomycetota > Actinomycetes > Kitasatosporales > Streptomycetaceae > Streptomyces > Streptomyces sp. RPA4-2. The sequence continues at coordinate 4,900,848 of NZ_CP050975.2, read as the reverse complement.
GAAGGCCGTGTAGCGGACGGTCGCCGGGGTGGTGCGGGCGAGCGCCAGGTGGGGGAGGCGCTGGCGGCGGTCCAGTTGGAGCTGGCCGGTCACGAACACCGTCAGCGGGCCGGGTGCCGTCGCCGCGGCACGCAGCCGGGTCAGGACGGCCTGCGGCTCCAGCGGGTCGGCCAGTTCGACCACGTTCGCCGTGTCCGTGCCGGACAGCACCGCGGGGGAGACGGCCGCGAGGACGGGGAGCACGGACGCCGCGTCCACCAGACACCCCTTGCCCATCGGCGAGGCCGCGAGGAGCAGCACGGTTCCGGGCATGGTTGCCTCCCCCATCGATCACGTACGCCAGCACCGTAACCGCTGCGCCTGCAAAGGGGGGACGACAGACGTGCAAACGCCCCCTATGGCTGGCTTGTACCGCTCCCCGTGGCGCCGCCGCCCGTCCGCCGCCGCACCGCGAAGATCGTCGTGTCGTCGGAGAGGCGTCCCCCGCAGTGCCGCAGCGTGCCGTCGCGGACGAGTTCGACGAGGCGTTGCGGATCGGCGGTCGCCGGGTCCGCGGCGAGGGCGCCGGCCACCCGTTCGCGGAGCGGGAAGAACACTCCGTCGGCGTCACGGGCCTCGGTCACCCCGTCCGTCACCAGGAGCAGGGTTTCACCGGGTGCCAGCACGACCGTCAGGACGAGGGGCCGGTCGGCGGTCAGGGCGGCGAGGCCGAGCGGCAGGCCGTGGCCCGGCGGCAGGTCGCGCACGCCGTCGGGGGCGACCACCAGAGGGGGTTCGTGGCCGAAGTTGACGAACTCCACGGTGTCCCGGTCGTCCTGGGGGAAGCCGACGAGGATGCCGGTGGCGAAACGTTCCCAGTCGTCACGGTCGAGCGCCGCCCGGTAGCGCACGTGCCGGAGCATGCGCACCTCCAGCCGGTCGGCGACCGTGTCGAGCGCGGGCTCGTGGTAGGCCGCCTCCCGGAACGTGCCGAGCAGCGCGGCCGCCGCCTCCACCGCCCCGAGCCCCTTGCCCTGGACGTCGCCGAGCAGCAGCCGGGTGCCGCGGGGGCCCGGCTGGATGTCGTAGAAGTCGCCGCCGACCCGGGCCTCGCTGTCCGCGGCGAGGTACACGGCCGCGTGGTCGAGGCCGCCCCAGCCGGCCGGCATCGGGCGCAGCACGGTGCGCCGGGTCGTCTCGGCGACGTCCAGCATGTGCAGCATGCGCCGTTCGCCGCGGACCCGGACCGCGCAGGCCAGGATCGCGAGGAGGCCGCCCAGGGCGACGAGGATGAAGTCGGGCAGCCCCGTCCGGTACTGGTACGACCAGGACTTGTCCACCGCGAAGTAGGTGAGGAGCGAGAGGCATGCGAAGGCGGCCGTGCCCCACACTCCGCAGATCGCCGCCGCGATGCCCGGGACGAGCACGATCCAGGAGATCATCCGGAACGCGCCCGAGGTGTTCCAGTCGGCCGCCGCGATCCCGCCGAGCAGCAGCGCGGGCGGCACCCACGCGACGCTGCGTCCGCGCAGCCTCAGGAGCTTCTGCCGCTGGACCGGATCGGCCCGTCCGGCCGGGGGCGCCAGCGGGCCGAGCGGGGATAGCCAGTCGCCCACCTCGCCGTACCGCCTGTCCTTGTCGGCGCGCGGCCGATGTCAGTACGCCACCGACATCCGGGCGCGCGGGTGGGTGGGCGTCTCCAGCTCGTCGACGAAGGCGACCGCGTAGTCCTCGGCGCTGATCCGGCTGTTGCCCTGGTCGTCGGTGAGCATCCGGTCGCCGCCGGTCCGGAACCGGCCGGTGCGGCGGCCGGGGGCGATCTCCGCGGCGGGCGAGACGTAGGTCCAGTCGAGGTCGTCGACGGTGCGGTAGTAGGTGAGGGCGTCGCGGTGGGCGAGCGCCTCCGCCAGAACGGTCTCGGGGAAGCCCGGCTGGTCGCAGAGCTCCTGGCCGGGCGCGACCTCCAGACTGCCCGCGCCGCCGACGACCACGAGCCGTGCCACGCCCGCCGCACGCGTACCGTCCACCAGCGCGTGGTTGAGGGCGAGGAAGGGGCCCGTGAGATCCGTGCTGTCCCTCGGCGGTACGCACGCCGAGACGACCGCGTCGGCGCCCGCCGTCAGTTCGCTCACCTTCGCCGCGTCGGCGGCGTCCGCGGCGGTGGCGGTGACCCCGGGGACCGGGGACCGCCCGGACCTGCTGACCGCCAGGACACGGTGGCCGCGCTCCAACGCCTCCGTGGCGATACGGCTGCCGACCATGCCGGTGGCGCCGAAGAGTACGAGCTTCATGGAAGTCAGCGAAACACGGGGCCAGGGCACCCGCATCCCGACTTGCCAGGCGTCCGGGCGAGGTGTGCTCTGGAAGGCAGGGGCGAGGAGAGAGGAGTGCTCCCATGGCTCACACGGCACATGCCTCATCGGCGTCAGGGACACGGCACACATCACGGACGCCACGACCCTCGGACGTCTTCGACGCGCGCACCCACGCCGCCGCGCAGCGGGCGGTACCCGTGCTCGGCGGGCTCGTCTACGGATTCTGGGCCGCGGCCATCAACCGCAGCGGCGGACCGATCACGGGCTGGAACGTCCTGTTCGGGTTCGTGAGCGCGATCGTGTTCGCCGCGGTCTGCACCGGCGTCCTCATGGTCGCGCCCCTGCTGAGGCGCGAACTGCACGCGGTGCTGTGGGCCGTGTTCGCGGGCCTCGCGTTCGGCTTCATCTACAGCCAGGCCGATCACAGCGTGTGGCGGTCCACGATGATGTCGCTGGCGGTCGCGTTCGGCGTGTTCGCGGTGAACTTCTACCGCTACTACACCCACGAGGACGGAGCGGGTCATCGCGTGGGCTGACGTCCCGCCCGCGTCGTATGTGGTGCACGAGACCCCGGCGGCCACCGGGGTCTCGTGCACCTCCCTCACTCACCTACCTCCTGGGACGCCGGTCCCAGGAGCCACGGGGCGTGATGGCCACGCCTGGTTCTTCCGGATTCCAGGAAACACCCGTTCGGGTGAGCCCTCCACCGGAGCGGGCGGAGCCCGTGTGGCGCACGGCCTCCCGGGGGTGCCGTCCCGGTCCGGGTCCCCGTTCGGCTTGTCGCATGCGCCCATATGCAGTCACACCGCTCGCGCCCGGCTCCGCCGGGCCTTTGCCTGAAGGGGTGTCCCCTCGTGCCCGGAGCGTCCTGTCGGCCGTTCTGATCGTCCTCGCCTGCCTGCTCGCGCCACTCGGCGCGCTGTCCGGCTGGGCGATGTACGGCATCAACGACAGCGGGCGGTACGAGGCCACGGTGGCGCCCCTCGCCTCCGACTCGGACGTGCGGGAGGCGATCGCCTCGGCCGTCACGGACGGGATCCTGCGCGAGGTCCACGTGGGCGCACCGCTCCAGAAGCCGGTGAACCACTTCGTACGGGACGCGGTGCGTTCCTTCACCCAGACCCCGGCGTTCCGCACGGCGTGGCAAGCGGTGAACCGGGCCGCGCACGACGCCGTGATGCGGGCGCTGCACAGCGACCGCGAGGAAGCCGTGACCATCGACCTCGCGCCGGTCGCCGCGCGGGTCAAGAGCCAACTCACGGTCGAACACATGCCTTTGGCGAACCGGATCCCCGTCGAGCACACCGAGATCACGGTGTTGCCGCCCGAGGACCTGAACCAGCTCCGGAAGGGGTTCCACGTGCTTGAATTCGCCGGCTTCTGGCTGCCGGCCACGGCAGCCGTCCTTGCCGTGACGGGCATCCTGGTCGCCGTGTGCCGCAGACGGGCGGTGCTGGCCACCGGACTCGGCACGGCGCTGGGCGCCGCGCTGCTCGGTGTCGCGATCGCCGTCGGCCGCCGGCTCACGCTCGCCGACCTGCCGGCCGACGTGTCCCCCAGCGCGGCGGGCGCGGTCTACGACGCCCTCACCGGCACCCTCCGCCTCGTCTCCTGGCTGCTGCTCGCCCTCGGTGTCGTGGTGGCGTCGACCGCGCTGCTCACCGCCGCGTACGGGCGCCGCCGGCGAGCGTCCGCGACGCCCGCGCAAGCCGCGGCGGACCAGCCGACACAAGTCCGAGCCTGACGGCACGAGTCCGGGCCCGACGGCTTCCGGGCCGCCGCGACGGCCCGACCCGCCACGGGCATGCCTGGAAAGCCCACTCGAAGAAGTGACGCCCGTCCCCACGTGAGCGCACCACCCGCTGTCTGAGGGAGGATTCGGGCATCCCACACGGACGAGTGGAGGGCCGGGCGTGGACACTGCGGCAGCGCAACGGGCGGACGAGCGGCGGCCACGACAGCCACGTCGGCCGGCCGGTCGGAGGGCCGGACCCTGGGTGTCCGGCGCCCTGCTCACCGGCGTGAGCGTCGTCGTGGGCTGCCGGGCGGCCGACACCGACGGGATCACCCCCGTGCCCCAACTGCTCGCATTCCTGCCGTGGCTGCTCGCTCCCCTCGGTCTGGCCCTGCTGCTCGCCCTGTTCGCGCGCTGGCGGACCGGGATGGTGTGGGGCGTGCTGGTGCTGGGGGCGATCGCCTGGTTCAGCGAGCCGTACGGGAAGACCCGCGAGCCCGTCGGCAGTCCCGTCGCCGAGCTGCGGGTGCTGGCCTCCAACGTGCAGTTCGGCAGGGGAACCCCCGCGCTCATCGCCGCCGTCCGGCGCGAGCGGCCCGCCATCGTGTTCGTCGAGGAGTGCGAGTACGTCTGCTCCCGGGCACTGCGCGACGCCTTCCAGCGGGCCGACGGCCCCTATCCGTACCGGCAGTCCGTCGAGGGCGCCGGCTCCGACGGGTCGGTCATCATGAGCCGCTTCCCGCTCAGGAAGGCCGCCGGCATCCGCGCCACGATGGGGATGCCGGGGGCCGTGGCCGACGTCGACGGCCACCCCGTACGGCTCCAGCTCGCGCATCCCAAGCCCCCGTTGCCGGGACAGGTCGGCCTCTGGCGCCACGAACTCGGCGAACTGCGCGCCTACGCGGCCGCCGACAAGGCCACCCCCACCCTGATCGCCGGGGACTTCAACGCCTCCCAGGACCACGCCGCCTTCCGCCACCTCCTCGACACCGGCCTGCGCGACGGCTCCCGCCTCGCTTACCCCCGCGCACCCCAGCTGGCTTGGCCCGCACCGCCCCCGCCCTCGGCGCCCAGATCGACCATGTCCTGGTCTCCAAGGAGTTCTCCGCGACCGGTGCCGCCTTCCTCACCGTCGCCGGCAGCGACCACCGCGCCCTGCTCGTCGATCTCACCCTCCACCAGCCCGGATGAGTCCGGGGACGGCTCCGTGAAACGGTCATAATGGGCCCATGCCCCGCCAGTTGCCCAGTGTGCTCACCCCTCCCGACTGGCTGGTCAGGAACCTCCGCCCGCAGAACGCCCCCGTCTCCCGCGCCGCCGTCGTCCGCGCCGCGGTCGCGATGTCCCTGCCGCTGGCGATCGGCCTCGCCGTGGGCCGGCCCGAGTACGGGGCACTCGCCTCCATGGGCGCCCTGTCCGGCGTCATCGGCGACACCGCCGACGCGTACCGCATGCGCATCCTCACCATCGCCGTCCCCCAGCTCTTCGGCGCGGTCGGCGTCACCATCGGCGCGCTCGCCTTCGGCCACGGCTGGATCACCGTCACCGCCGTCACCGCCGTCGCGCTCGTCTCCGGGATGTTCTCGACGATCGGCTCCGTCGCCTCCGTGTCCGGACTGCTGCTCCTCCTCAACTGTGTGATCGGTGCCGGGCTGCCGTTGCCGGGCCCGTGGTGGCTGGCGCCCGTCCTGATGTCCGGCGGCGGCCTGCTGGTCCTCGCGCTCGCCCTGCTCGCGTGGCCACTGCGCTCGGGCGTGCCCGAACGGGTCGCCGTCGCGGAGACGTACCGGGCCGTGGCGGACCTGCTCGCCGCGAGCGGCACCGACGCGTACGACGACCGCCGCCACGCCGTCACCCAGTCCCTCAACCAGTCCTACGACCTCGTCCTCGCCCGGCGCGCCCGCCACCACGGCCGCAACCCGGACCTCGCCCGGCTGCTGGCCCAGCTGAACGCCGTCACCCCCGTCGTGGAGAGCGCCCCGGCCGCCCACCAGTACGGCCGCCGGCACGCCGAGCCGCTGCCCCCCGAGGTGCCCACCGCCGTGCGCCGGCTCGCGGACGCCGTCGAGACCGGGTACACCGGCCCGACAGGCCTCAGGCTCCCCGTCCCCACCAACGAGACCGCTCGCGCCGTCGACCACGCCCTGACCCATGCCGCCGACGTCGTCACCGGCCGGACCCCCGACACGCGCACCGCCGACGACCCCCTCGGCAGACCCGCCCGCCTCGGCGTCCGGGCGGTGGGCTCCGCCCGCGACGTCCTCCTGTCCTCCGGGTCCTGGCGCTACGGTCTGCGGCTGGCCGTCTGCATCGGCATCGCGCAGGCCCTGGTCTCCCTCGTGCCGGTGGCACGCTCCTACTGGGTCGCCCTCACCATCACCTTCGTGATGAAGCCCGATTTCGGGTCGGTCTTCTCGCGGGCGCTGATGCGCGCGCTGGGCACGGTGGCGGGGCTCGTCGTCGCGGCCGTCGTCCTGGCCGCGGTGCCGCTCGGCTGGTGGGACGTGCCGGCCATGGCCGTCCTCGCCCCGCTCATCCCGGTCCTCGGCGCGCGCGGCTACGGCCATCAGACCGCCGCCGTCACCCCGGTGATCCTGCTCCTGTCCGACGTCCTCAACCACCAGGGCACCGCCCTGCTCGTCCCGCGGCTCGTGGACTCCCTCATGGGGTGCGCGATCGCACTCGTCGCGGGCTATCTGCTGTGGCCGGAGAGCTGGCACACCCGTGTCGGCGACCGGCTCGCCGACACGGTCGCGGGCACCGCCCGCTATGTGGAGTACGCCTCCAGGGAGGACGCCGACTCCGCCGAACGCGCCCGTATGCGGCGCCGCCTCCACCGCGACCTGTCCGGCATCCGCACCGAGTTCCAGCGGGCCCTGAGCGAACCCCCGCCCAACGGCCGGCGCGCCGCCGCCTGGCTTCCGCTCGTCGTCGCCGTCGAGCGGATCGTCGACGCGACCACCGCGGCCGGGGTACGGATCCGGCACGGGGCCCAGCGTCCGTCGGCCGCCGAGTTCGCGCAGGTGGCCCTGCAACTGCGGGAACTGTCCGAGGGGCTGCGCGAGACGGACGTGCTCGTCGCCGTCCGTACGGATCTCACCGGTCCGGCCGGCAGTGTGCTCGAACCCCTCCGGCAGGAGGTCGCCGCGGCCCGCGCGATCGCGTCACCTCACTGAACGACCGGGCGCGGCCGGGGCACGGACCCGGCAGGGACCGGACGCGTACCCGGGAAGAACGGCGGTGCGGGCCGCCCGTGCAGGGGGCGGCCCGCACCCGTGGGGGGTGGGGCTGGTGAAGGCCGGTGGGAACTAGGGCGTGTTGCGATAAGTCCCGTCGTCCGCCCGGAGGGCGGGCCTCGCGGCGTCTGGTGCGTGCTCTCGGCGGGCCGGGCGGAAGCCCGCGTACTGGACGTACTCGGGTTTTCGCCCGGTGCGGCGAGAGGGCGTGCCAGGCGTCGCGAGGCAGGCGGGACTTTCGCAACACGCCCTAGTGCCGCGGCACTAGCGGGCGCTCGCCTTGGCCAAGACCTTGTCCAGCGCCTGCGCGAAGCCGCCTGCCCACAGCTGGTTGACACGCGACCGCTCGGCCGCGTTGGGGTTCGCGTTGGTGCAGGAGGGACCGGGACCGCCGCCCGACATCAACTCGCTGCACGGGCCGGAGTAGTGGTCGGGCAGACCGAGGACATGACCGGTCTCGTGCGCGGTGATGCGGATCGGGTTGTACTGATCGCTCTGCGCGTAGTCCAGGAAGACGTACCCGCTGCCGTGGCCGTCCGTCGAGGCGTACGAGCCCCGCGAGTCGTTGCCCTCGCGGTAGGTGAAGTCGGCGCTCGACGCCGAGCCCGACTGGAGCTTCACGTTCGCCACCGCGCCGTTCCATATCGCGGTGCTGCGCGCTATCTCGGTACTGAAGGAGGGCGCGCGGGAGGCGTTGTAGATCACGGTGACGGCCGCCGCGCTGCTCGGGTTCGCGGCGCGCTTCTCGGCGACGGATTTGATGACCGCCGCGAAGAACGCCTGGTTGGCCTTGCTCTCCTCGGCGGAACCCGCGTAAGCGGAGTAGCCGGGGAGGGCGGAGTGTCCGGCGTGGACGGCGTCCTGCGCGGGGACGGGAGCCGCCACGGCGGGGACCGTGCCGAACCCGGCGGCCGCGAGGCCCAGACCGAGCGCGGCCGCGAGCACGGCCTTGGACTTGGGCAGGGGAACTCTCATCGATGACTCCTTGTGTGGGGGGTGAAGTCGTCACCGTGAGTTTCGGTGCCTGTGCGGCGGCTGTGATGATGGCAAGTGGCGATAGGCCAGGACTATCGGCCCGCGGAAGGCCGTCCAACTCGCCCGTTCCGGGTGGGGTTTGTGCGTCTGGTGCAACCTCTGCTTCCGACTTAGGCTCCGCAGGCATGGAGCTTGAGGTCAGGCACCTCCGCGCGCTGTGCGCCGTCGCCGACACCGGCAGCCTGCACCGCGCCGCGCGCCTGCTCGGCGTCGCCCAGCCCTCGTTGAGCACCCAGCTGCGCAGGATCGAACAGGAGCTGGGCGGCGAGCTGTTCATCCGCGAACGGACCGGCTGCCGCCTCACTCCGCTCGGCCGGATCGTGCTCGGCCGGGCCCGCCCGCTGGTGGCCGAAATGCGGTCCCTCGTCGCCGAGGCGCGGGCCGCCGCCGCGGACGGACTCCAGCTGCGTATCGGCTCCACCGCGAGCCGCGCGCTCGCCGGCTGGCTGCGCCGGCTGCGCGAACACCGCCAGGAACCGCTCCTCCAGATGGACGTGTCCGCGAACGCCCTGCTCAACCTGGTCGCCGAGGGACGGCTCGACGTCGCCTTCGTGCACGAGGTGGAGGGCTGCCCCCTGCGCATCCCGGACGGACTGCGGCTGCGCGTCCTGGTGGAGCGCGAGCCCCAGTTCGTCTCCCTGCCCAACGATCACCCGGCCGCCGTGCGTCCCGTCGTCCACCTCTCCGAGCTGGCCCAGGACCGCTGGATGGTGGACCCCACGGTCGACGGGGAGTGGGACGCCGTGCACCGGATGCTGCGCTCCGCCGGGCTCAACCCCCGGGTCCTGCACGGCGACTACCACACGGCCGCCTCCCTGGTCGCCACCGGCGAGGTCGTCACGGTCTGCCAGCCCACCCGCCAGTCCGGCCCCGAGACGGCGGTGCGCCCCCTGCACGGCGACCCGCTCGGCGTACGACTGCTGCTCGCGGCCCGTACGGAGGCGGAACTGGACGGCGTCTATCCGGAACTGGCGGAGGCCTACGAGGAGACGGCACGGCAGGCACCCGCGTACCGGGAGTGGCTGGAACACGGCGGTTCGGGAACGCCGGTCCCCGTCCTCCCGTGAAGGTCGGCCGGTCCCCGGCCGGCTTCCTGTGTGAGGATGTGGGCAACGGCAGCAGTCTGCGCACTTTACTCTCCCCATGCGATTACATGACCTGGCCTTGACGTGGGGGAGATGTGGGCGCGAGGGTGCGGTGGCCCGATGAACGTGCGGTGAACCCGTGGGATCCATAGGGGTCTTGATAACGCTCTTGACACCGCTACCTGTCGGTACCCGACCCTGCCCAAGATCGCCGACAGCGGCCGCTAACCTTACGTGTCCGTCCTGGCCAGGGATTGACGGGCATCAACTCATGCGAAGGGTTGCGCACATGGGCATTCTCACTCTCCTGCGGAACGCGTTCGGCCGCTCACGCCAGGGGCGTGACGCCGACGCGGAGACCTCGCGGGAAGCTTCGGCTCCCTCGGTTTCGGCCCCGGAGGCCGAACACGTTCCTTCGCAGGAGGCCGAACCGGTCTCCGCGCCGATCCCCTCCCAGGCGGCCGAACGGGCCCCCGCGGAGACCGAACCGAAGATCCCCGCACCTTCGTCCGAACCGAAGCCGGGGCCGACGTCGTCGGTGGTCGACGAGCTGGTGTCGGCGGCGTTCGACAACGTCACGGTCCCCAAGCCGGCGGAGTCGACGGAGTCGACCAAGGCCACCGAGCCGACCGAGGCGACGAAGTCCTCCGAGCCAAAGACGGGGACGACCTCGTCTCCGGAGACGGTGACCGAGGCCGCGCCCACGGACGAGGTCGAGGCGGAGGCCGAGGCTCAGGTCGAGGCGGAGGCGAAGCCCGAGGATGCGGCCGAGCCCGTGGCCGCGCCCACCAGCGAGGTCGAGCCGGAGGCCGAGGTCGTCGCCGAGCCCGAGGTCGTGACCGAGGCGGACGCCGGTGTCGGCGCCGCGGTCGTGGCCGAGGCCGAGCCGGAGCCCGTGGCCGAGGTCGAGCCCGTGGCCGAGCCCGAGGCCGAGGTCATCACCGAGGCCGAACCCGACGCCGAGGACACGCCCAAGGTCGAGGCCTCGGTCGAGGCCGAGCCCGTGGCCGAAGCCGAGGTGACGGTCGCACCCGAGGCCGAGGTCGCACCCGAAGCCGAGCCGGAGGCCGGGACCGCCGCCGAGGCCGAGGTCGAGCCGGAGGCCGAAGCCGAGGTCACCCCCGAGCCGGAGGCCGAGACCGAGGCCGCGCCCGAGGCCGAAGCCGAAGCGGCGGTCGTGGCCGAGGCCGAGGCCGTGGTGGAGGCGGTCGCGCCCGAGGCCGAGCCGATTGCCGAGGCCCCCGAGGTCTCCGAGCCGGAGGCCGAGGAGCACGCCGCCGCGAACGCTCCGGCGGCGGAACCGGTCGCGCAGACCGAATCGGAGCCCGAGCCGGTCGAAGCCGTCGCCGCGCGGGCCGCCGAACCCGCGGCCGACGACGAAAGCGTCACGGGTGGTGCGGGCACGAAAACCGACACGGCCGAAGGCGCAGCCGAGGCCGGGACCGACGCCACGGCTCCCGCCGTCCCGCTCGCCCACGTCCAGTCGACCGCCGCGACCCTCACCACCGCGTACCGGGAAGCCGCCGCCACCCTCGAGAAGCAGAACCTCACCGGCGCCCGCGCCAAGGTCTACCTCGTCCTGGACCGCTCCGCGTCGATGCGCGCGTACTACAAGGACGGCTCCGCCCAGGCCCTCGGTGAGCAGGCCCTCGCTCTCGCCGCGCACCTCGACCCCGAGGCCACGGTCCCGGTCGTCTTCTTCTCCACCGAGCTCGACGGCACCGGCGAGCTCACCCTCGCCGACCACGAGAACAAGGTCGACGAGCTCCACGGCACCCTCGGCCGCATGGGCCGTACCAGCTACCACGTCGCCGTACAGGAAGTCCTCGCCCGGCACGAGAAGTCGCAGAACCCCGCGGCCCCCGCGCTGGTGATCTTCCAGACGGACGGTGCCCCGGACGCCAAGACCCCGGCCACCCAGGCGCTCACCGAGGCGGCCTCGACCCACCCCGCCGTCTTCTTCTCCTTCGTCGCCTTCGGCGAGCACGAGAACAAGGCGTTCGACTACCTGCGCAAGCTGAAGACCGCCAACGCGTCCTTCTTCCACGCGGGCCCCACCCCCCGCGAACTGACGGACGCCGAGGTCTACGAGGGCGTCCTGGCGAACTGGCGCCCGTAGGCGGCGCCGGCACCCCGCCGGAACCCCAGCGCGAACCACCGGAGGCCGCCCGCTTCCCATCCCTTAAAACGGGAGGCGGGCGGCCCACCCATGTCGGCTACGATTTCAAGGTTCGTAAGACGACCGGCGACCTGATCCGAACCGCCGGCCGTCACCCCACGTAGCGACTTGGGAGCAGCCCGCGATGGCTCGACACCTCATCACCAGCGCCCTTCCGTACATCAACGGGATCAAGCACCTGGGCAACATGGTGGGGTCCATGCTCCCGGCGGACGTGTACTCCCGCTACCTTCGCCAGCGCGGCCACGACGTGCTGTACATCTGCGCGACGGACGAGCACGGCACCCCGGCCGAGCTGGCGGCGAAGGAGCGGGGCATCCCCGTCGACGCGTTCTGCGCGCAGGCGCACGACGCCCAGAAGGCCGTCTACGACGGCTTCGAGCTGGCCTTCGACTACTTCGGCCGCAGCTCCAGCGGGCAGAACCGCGAGATCACCCAGCACTTCGCCCGCCGTCTGAACGAGAACGGGTTCATCGAGGAGCGCGCGATCCGTCAGGTGTACTCGCCGACGGACGGCCGCTTCCTCCCGGACCGCTACGTCGAGGGCACCTGCCCGCACTGCGGCTACGACAAGGCGCGCGGCGACCAGTGCGAGAACTGCACGCGCGTCCTGGACCCGACCGACCTGATCAACCCGCGTTCGGCGATCTCCGGCTCGACGGACCTCGAGGTCCGCGAGACGAAGCACCTCTTCCTGCTCCAGTCGAAGCTGCAGCACGAGGTCGAGGCCTGGGTCTCCCGGCACGAGGAGGAGTGGCCGCAGCTGGCGTCCTCCATCGCCCGCAAGTGGCTGACCGAGGGTCTGCACGACCGCGCGATCACCCGTGACCTGGACTGGGGCGTCCCGGTGCCCGCCGACACCTGGCCGGAACTGGCCGCCGAGGGCAAGGTCTTCTACGTCTGGTTCGACGCCCCGATCGAGTACATCGGTGCGACGAAGGAGTGGGCGGACGCGGCGCCCGCCGGCGAGACCCGCGACTGGAAGTCCTGGTGGTACGAGGCCGACGACACGGTCCGCTACACGGAGTTCATGGCGAAGGACAACGTCCCGTTCCACACGGTGATGTTCCCGGCCACGGAGCTCGGTGTCCGCGAGCCCTGGAAGAAGGTCGACTACGTCAAGGCCTTCAACTGGCTGACGTACTACGGCGGGAAGTTCTCCACGTCGCAGAAGCGCGGCGTCTTCACGGACCACGCGCTCGACATCCTGCCCGCGGACTACTGGCGCTACTTCCTCATCGCCAACGCCCCCGAGTCGGACGACTCGTCCTTCACCTGGGAGCACTTCACCACCACGGTCAACAAGGACCTCGCCGACACCCTCGGCAACTTCGTCAACCGCGTCCTGTCCTTCTCCAGGAAGCGCTTCGGCGACGAGGTCCCGGCGGGCGCGGCGGCCGGTGAGGCGGAGGCGAAGCTCGGCGAGGAGATCGCCGGTCTGCTGGCCGAGTACGAGACCCAGATGGAGGCCCTCCAGTTCCGCAAGGCGGCGGCGGCGCTGCGTGCCCTGTGGTCGGCGGGCAACTCCTACCTGGAGGAGAAGGCGCCCTGGCTGGAGATCAAGACCGACCCCGACGGCGCCGCCCTGACCCTGCGCACGGCGATGAACCTGATCCACCTCTACTCGGTGGTCTCGGAGCCCTTCATCCCCGCCTCCGCCAAGGCGATGCGCTCCGCGTTCGCGCTGGCGGACGACACGGCGGCGTGGGTGTCCGCGGACGAGGCGAAGTCCCTGGACGCCGTGCCGGCGGGCACCGCGTTCACCGTGCCCCCGGTGCTCTTCGCCAAGATCACGGACGAGGACCTGGAGTCGTACAAGGAGCGCTTCGGCGGCGCTCCGGAGTAGTCCGGACAGCAGGAGCGGGGCCCGGCGTCACTCGACGCCGGGCCCCGCTGCCGTGTCCGACGGCCGGAAACCGACCCCGATGGTGACATGCGCGCGCCCACCCGTATGGTTTCGCCATGGCAGTCCCTCCGGTCATCCCGATCGCCTACGAGCCGAAGTCCCGCACCGAGACCGTAGGTCACTACGCGGACGGCCAGTTCCTGGCGTCGGTCACCTACGCATTCCCCGAGGGGTACCGGCCCGACGACGGCTGGGAAGAGCACAAGCGCCTCTACACGGTGCTGCACACCTTCGACTCCCAGGGCCACTACCGCGACTCCGAGATCTGGTGCGCGGGCACCTGGGCCGAGCAGCAACTGACCCCGGACGGCGAGAGTTCGGTCCTCTCCCTGGCGAGGGCCCATCTGGCGAAACTCCTGCGGAGCCTGCCCCGGCGCTCCTACACGGACATCGCGGTCCGCCCCTTCCAACTCACCGTCGACGGCGTGCTCTTCGGCCTGGTGATCAAGGAAGACGAGGAGGAGACCTGGGCCGAGCTCTACCCGGACCGCCTCGGCTTCGCGGACCCGTGGGACGGCACGTACGACACCTGAGCTGTTCATCGACCTGAGCGGGCCCGGTCCCAGCGGCTCGCGCCGGCCTGCCTACCCTGGCTTCGTGATCACCACTTCGTCGGTCCTCGGACAGTTCGATCTCTGCGCGGACCGGGCGGCGTTCCCCGATCTCGACAACGGCTACTACCACCCGGTCGACGCGCGGCTCCACGTCCTCGGAGACGGCACGCGCTGGGCCGTGGTCGCCGAACTGCTCGGCTACAACCCGCGCGGCGGCAACCTCATCGACGTCATGCACCGCTTCGGCAACTGCCTCACCCGCGGTGAGCCCGGGTTCGGCGCCTTCCTGGACCGGGTGGACAACATGGCGGAGATCGACCCCGAGGGCACGGAGGTCTACGCCGGAGGAGCCCCTGTGGTCGTCCGGGGGACCGCGCTCACGGTCGGCGCCGACGCCGGCACCCCGTTGCAGGACGTGTTCCGCCTGCTCGCCCCGGAGAACAAGGGGCTTCTCCTGGCCGACGGGACGGAACTCCGGGCCGGCCTCCCCGCCGACCTGCCCGTACTGCTGCGGCTCGACGAATGGAACCAGCCGGAAGATCTCTGGGACACCCTGCCGAGCGCCCACGAGACCTTCCGGCTGATCGCCGACGTGCTGAACTCCTCGGACGCGGCCCGCTACCGGCCGACGCTCCCGCCCAACACCCACTGGTCCCACTGGCCCGACGCCGGAACACTCTGACCAGGACCGGACACCGCTGGGGCGAACCGTTGCGTCAGCTCGACGAAGCCGAAGCCGAAGCCGAGGCCGTCCCGCCCGGCACCGTGTCCGTGCTGTCGTGCGTCTCGTCCGGGGCCACGCCCAGCGTCAGGTGCGCGCGCACTCCCCTTGCCGGGTGCTTCCTGTCGTACGTGAGGTACAGGAGCCCGCCCGTGTGACTGTTCTGCGGGTAGATCGTGTCCTCGGTCAGCGTGGTGCGGGTGGCGGTGTTCGTGGAGTACGGCGAGACCGTCGCCGCCGCCAGGACGGACTTCTCGTCGAAGAAGAACTGGCCCGTGTGGCAGGTGTGCCCGCCCTCGTAGCCCGCGTCGGTCCAGGCGCCGTCGACGTGGACCTTCGTGTGGATGTGCACGGCACGGCCCCGGTACCACCCCGGGAAGACCGTCTTGAAGGTGACCTGGCCGTGCTGGTCGGTCTTCCAGGTTCCCCGGAGGTAGCGCTCGTCGTCGGTCGGCTCGGAGTGCCCACCGCCCGTGCCGCCGGAGGGCCCGCCGGACGGAGGCTCGCCCGTGGGCGTGCCCGAGGGGACGCCGGGCGGGGAACCGGAGGGCGGCGTGCCCCCACCACCGCCACCGCCGCTGCCCATCGCCTCGTAACCGGAGTAGATGCCCAGCGCGGTGCAGTGCCAGATGTCGACCGCCGCGTTCTTCACGGGTCTGCACGTGTCCGCGTCGATCACCTTGAGCCGGAGGGTCAGCGGAATGCCCTCCTGGCCCTCCCTGATGTCCTGACGGATCTTGTCCGCGTCGATGTAGTAAGGACCCTCGGTGGTCTCCGAGGTGAGCGTGTAGCACGCCACCGTCGCGCCCGCGGAAGCGGAGGCGTCGGCCTTCCCCCCGTCCGCGAACGCGTCCACGGCGAGCCCGCCTGCCACGCCCACCGCGGCGACAGCCGCTCCACCTGCGACGATGACCTCACGTCGGGTCAAGTTCCGTATGTGTGGCGGTTCTTGTCTCTCAGTCATGGGCAGCGACGCTAGGGACGCCGCCTGTCAGCACCATGAGTGCGGGCTGTGGTTTCACACGGCACGCAAAAGTGGCCCGGAACCGACGACGGTTCCGGGCCACTCCGCGGACAGGGCCTACTTCGGCTGCGGCTTGCGCACCGAGAGGTGCAGCTCCCGCAGACGACTCTCGTCCAGCTCCGTCGGCGCGCCCATCATCAGGTCCTGCGCGTTGCCGTTCAGCGGGAACGCGATGGTCTCGCGGATGTTCGGCTCGTCCGCGAGGAGCATGACGATGCGGTCGACGCCCGGGGCGATGCCGCCGTGCGGCGGGGCGCCGAAGCGGAAGGCGCGGAGCATCCCGGCGAACTGCTCCTCGACGGTCTCACGGTCGTAGCCCGCGATCTCGAAGGCCTTGAGCATGATGTCGGGCTCGTGGTTCCGGATCGCGCCGGAGGACAGCTCGACGCCGTTGCAGACGATGTCGTACTGCCAGCCCAGGATGTCCAGCGGGTCCTGGGTCTCCAGGGCCTCCAGGCCACCCTGGGGCATCGAGAACGGGTTGTGCGAGAAGTCGATCTTCCCGGTGTCCTCGTCCTTCTCGTACATCGGGAAGTCGACGATCCAGCAGAACCGGAAGACGTTCTCCTCGAAGTTGCCCGAGCGCTTCGCGGCCTCGACCCGCACCGCGCCCATGATCTTCGAGACCTCGTCGAACTCGCCCGCGCCGAAGAACACCGCGTGGCCGGGGGCCAGCGACAGCCGCTTCGTCAGCTCCGCCACGTTCTCCTCGGTCAGGAACTTGGCGATCGGGCCCGTCAGCGAGCCGTCCTCGCCCACCCGCACCCAGGCCAGGCCCTTCGCACCCTGCTCGACCGCGTAGTCGCCGAGGCCGTCGAAGAACTTCCGGCTCTGGCCGGAGACGTCCGGCACCGGCAGCGCGCGCACGTGCTTGCCGGCGAAGGCCTTGAACTCCGAGCCCGCGAAGATGTCGGTGATGTCGACCAGCTCCAGCTGGGCCCGCAGATCCGGCTTGTCGGAGCCGTACTTCAGCATCGACTCACGGAACGGGATCCGCGGGAACGGGGAGGTGACGTGGCGGTCCCCGCCGAACTCCTCGAAGAGCTCCGTCATCAGCTTCTCGATCGGCTGGAAGACGTCCTCCTGCTCGACGAAGGACATCTCCACGTCGAGCTGGTAGAACTCGCCCGGCGAGCGGTCCGCACGCGCGTCCTCGTCGCGGAAACAGGGCGCGATCTGGAAGTAGCGGTCGAAGCCGGAGATCATCAGCAGCTGCTTGAACTGCTGCGGCGCCTGCGGCAGCGCGTAGAACCTGCCCGGGTTGAGGCGGGACGGCACGACGAAGTCGCGGGCACCCTCCGGGGAGGTGGCGCTGAGGATCGGGGTCGCCATCTCGTTGAAGCCCAGCGCCGTCATCTTGTGACGGATCGCGGAGATCACGGCCGTGCGCAGCAGGATGTTGCGGTGCATGCGCTCGCGGCGCAGGTCGAGGAAGCGGTACTCCAGGCGCCGCTCCTCGTTGACGCCGTCCTCGGCGTTGATGGTGAACGGGAGCGGAGCGGCCGCGCCGAGCAGCTCGACGTCGCTCACCTCGACCTCGACCTCGCCGGTGGGCAGGTCGGGGTTGACGTTCTCCGCGCCGCGGGAGACGACCCTGCCGTCGACGCGGACCGTCGACTCCTTGGAGACCTTGTCGAGGGCCTCGTAGGCGGGGGTGCCGGGGCGGGCGACGAGCTGCGTGATGCCGTAGTGATCACGCAGATCGATGAAGAGGATGCCGCCCAGGTCTCGGCGATTGTGCAGCCAGCCGCTCAGCCGGACGTCGCTGTCGACGTCAGAGGCGCGGAGCTCGCCGCAGGTGTGGGACCTGTACCGATGCATCGTCGTTCATCCAGTCTTCGCGGATCGGGGTCTGTTTCACGTGAAACTTCCGGGCGCGGGCCCGGACCCCCCAAGGGTACCGGCCACCCAAAGATCACCACTCCGAATACTCTCGGTGGCACCCACCGATCACCTCTTCATACAGTGGTTCAATGCGCACTGGTGAGCCCCTGCCCGCCGTGGGGGACGTCCTGGCCGCCCTCGCGACCGGCCTGTGGCGCTGGGACAACGCTCAGGGGCTGGTCACCCTCGACGCGGAGGCCGCCCGCCTCCTCGGCCTGCCCGCGGAGGCGGTGACGCTCACCGAGGCCGCCGTGCGCGCCCGGTTCCACCCGGCCGACTGGAACGAGGTCGCCGGCGTCGTACAGCTCGCCGTCGCCGAGCACACGCTCGCCGAGGTGCGGTTGCGCGTCATGGACGAGCACGGCCGGGTGCTGCGGACCGCGCGCAGCCGCTCCAAGCCGACGATCGACCCGGAGACCGGGGAATTCCACCTGTTCGGCACCCTCCAAGAGGTCACCGAGCCCTCCCCCGGCACCGCCGCGCGCACCCCGGTCACCGGTGACTGGCGCCGCTCGCGCGAGGCGTTCCTGCTGGACGCGGGGCGGGCCCTGGCCGAGGCCCGGTCGACGGCGGAGGTGCTGCGGGTCGCGGCCGGCCTGTCGATGCCCGGGTTCTCGCCGGACGGGCTGGCCGTCTTCGGCGCCGAGGGCGACCGGCTCACCGTCGTCGGGCACCACGGACAGCAGCCCGGGGACGAGGGCCCCTTCACCCATATGTCGCTGGCCACGGACTATCCGGCGGCGGAGGTGGTCCGCACGGGACGGGCCGTCTATCTCTCCTCCCCCGAGAACTACAAGGAGCGCTATCCCGTCTCCTGGCCGCTGGCCCGGCACTTCGGCCGGGAGTCCTGGGCCTTTCTCCCGCTGACCGTCGCGGGCCGCACGATGGGCGCGTGGATGGCGGCGTTCATGTACCCCGTCCGCTTCACGCCCGACGAACGCTCGGTGCTGACGACCGTCGCCCGGATGCTCGCGCAAGCCCTCTCCCGGGCCGGGGCCGCCGAGACGGAACGGGAGCTCACGGACGGTCTGCAGCGCTCGATGATGCCCACCCTGGGACCGCGGATGCCGGGCATGGGCATCGCCGCGCGCTACGTCCCCACCGGCGGCGGTCTCCAGGTCGGCGGTGACTGGTACGACGTGATCCCGCTGCCGACCGGCCGCTTCGCGCTCGTCATCGGCGACGTCCAGGGCCACGACGTGCGCGCCGCCGGGCTGATGGGCCAGCTCCGCATCGCCCTGCGCGCGTACGCCTCCGAGGGCCACCGCCCGGACGCGGTCCTCTCCCGCGCGTCACGGTTCCTGTACGGGGTCACGGACTCGGTGACGCACGGCTCCAGCGGGCAGAACGGCGGCAGAGCCGCGGACGTCCGCTTCGCGACCTGTCTGTACGTCGAGGTGGACCCGGCGACCGGGCTGCTGGACTTCGCCCGCGCGGGCCATCCGGACCCCGCGATACGCATGGCCGACGGGACGGTGCTGATGCGCCCCACGGCGGGCGGACTGCCGCTCGGCATCGATCCGGACGCCGACTACCCGACGACCCGGCTCTGCCTGGAGCCCGGCGAGACCATGCTGATCTGCACCGACGGACTGATCGAGACCGGCGGCCACGACCTCGACACCGGCTGGCGCCGCATCCGCCGGATCCTGGAGTCCCACGACGGCGACCTGGAGGAGCTCGCCGACGCGCTGGTCCAGGGCGTTCACGGGCCCTCCTCGCACCACACCCCGGGACCGCTGGCCGACCGGCGCGAGGACGACATCGCGCTGGTGCTGCTGTCCCGCCAGGGCCCGGGCGCGGACGGCACGGTCGCGGCGTCGGCTCCGCCCACGACACGCCGTACCGCGCTGACCGTGGCCCAGACCGCGCCCGAGCGGATCGCGGACGCCCGCCAGCAGGTGCGCGAGCTGCTGCACGACTGGGGCTCGGAGGACCAGCGCGACTCGGCGGTCCTTCTCGTCTCCGAGATCCTGACCAACGTCCTCGTGCACACCGACGACGACGCGCTGCTGGTCGCCGAGGTGACCGGCGGGCCGGGCGACCGCCGGATGCGGGTGGAGGTCACGGACGCGAGCGACGACCTTCCGCACCGGCGCCATCCCGGTGAACTGGCGTCCTCCGGGCGGGGACTGGTGCTCGTGGAGATCCTCGCGGAGGCCTGGGGCGTGGACCCGCGCGGCGAGGGCAAGAGCATCTGGTTCGAGTTCTACGAGTCGTCCACGACCAAGCCCGACGAGTAGCGCCTGCGCAGCTCCGAGATGATCCCGAAGGCGGCCGCCGTCAGCGGTACGGAGAACAGCATTCCCAGGATCCCCGCGACGGACGCGCCCGCCGTGATCGCCAGCAGCACGACCGCCGGGTGCATCTGCACGGTGCGGCTCTGGATCATCGGCTGCAGCACGTGCCCTTCCAGTACCTGCACGGCGAGGACGACCCCGAGCGCCCACAGCGCGATCACCAGCCCCCGGTCGGCGAGCGCGACCAGCACCGCCACCGCGCCGGAGATGAACGCGCCCAGGTAGGGGATGTACGCGCCCACGAAGACGAGCGCGCCGAGCCCGACCGCACCCGGGACGCGCAGGATCAGCAGCCCGACGGTGATGCACAGAGCGTCGATCAGGGCGATGAGGGTGGTCCCGCGCATGAAGCCCTCGACGGCTCCGAAGGCGCGGCGGGCCATGGCTTCCACGGTGTCGGCGGTGCCGCGGGGCGAGAGCGAGCGCAGCAGGCCGGCGGCGCGGTGGGAGTCGCGGAGGAAGAAGAACACGAGCAGCAGGGCCAGCACGGCCACGGCGATGCTCTCGCCGACCAGGCTGACCCCGCTGATGACGTTGGACGCGGCCGCCCCGCCGAACTTGGTCAGCAGTTCCCTGGAGTGCGAGGTGAGGTCGTCGAGGGAGGTGCCCGGCGCGCCGAAGTGCTCGGCGACGGACCGCGCGGCCTGTTTGAGCGAGGCGAGGATCTGGTCCCCGGTGTCGATGAGCGCGGCGACGACGATGTAGACCGCCCCGCCCACCACCACGACGACCGCGACACAGGTGAGCCCCGCGGCCAGTGACCGCTGCACCCGCATGTTCACCAGCCGCCGGTACAGCGGGCGCAGCAGCGCGGTGCCCAGCAGCGCGAGCAGCACGGGCACGACCGCCGTCCGCAGCTCCCCGCACAGCCGGATCCCGACCCACGCCACACCGGCGACGAGCAGGATCACGACACACCAGGCCGCCAGCCGCCGGACGCCCTCGGAGAGTAGCTGCACCTCTCCACCCGACCACGCGAAGGGCGGGCCGTCCTCTCGGAACGGCCCGCCCGGGTGACGCGGTGTCAGACGCGCGCGGCCGCAGGGGCGTACGGCGTCGGGATCGTACGGCGCGTGGGCCGTACGTCCTTACAGCCCGCGCTCGGACATTCCGTGCACCGCCGGGATGGTGCCCAGGCGGCCCTTCTGGAAGTCCTCGACGGCCTGCTGCAGCTCCTCGCGGGTGTTCATCACGAAGGGGCCGTAGTGGGCCATGGGCTCACGGATCGGCTGTCCGCCGAGGAGGACGACCTCCAGGTCCGGGGTGTTCGCGTCCTGCTTCTCGTCCGCGCGGACGGTCAGCGAGCCGCCAGCGCCGAAGACCGCGGTCTGGCCGGTGCGGACCGGACGGCGCTCCGTGCCGACGCTGCCGCGTCCGGCGAGGACGTAGGCGAGACCGTTGAAGTCCTCGCGCCAGGGCAGGGTGATCTCGGCGCCGGGTGCCACGGTCGCGTGGACCATGGTGATCGGCGTGTGCGTGACACCGGGACCCTCGTGGCCGTCGAGCTCACCGGCGATGACACGCAGCAGCGCGCCGCCGTCGGGGGTGCTCAGCAGCTGCACCGAGCGCCCGCGGATGTCCTGGTACCTCGGCGCCATCATCTTGTCCTTGGCCGGGAGGTTCACCCACAGCTGGAGGCCGTGGAAGAGGCCACCGGACATGACGAGCGACTCCGGCGGGGCCTCGATGTGCAGGAGGCCGGCGCCGGCGGTCATCCACTGGGTGTCCCCGTTGGTGATGGTGCCGCCCCCACCGTTGGAGTCCTGGTGGTCGAAGATCCCGTCGATGATGTAGGTCACGGTCTCGAAGCCGCGGTGCGGGTGCCAGGGGGTGCCCTTGGGCTCTCCCGGCGCGTACTCCACCTCACCCATCTGGTCCATCATGATGAACGGGTCGAGGTGGCGGTAGTTGATCCCGGCGAACGCGCGACGGACCGGGAATCCCTCGCCCTCGAAGCCGCTGGGCGCGGTCGTCACGGTGAGCACGGGACGGGCCACGGCGTCGGCCGGCGCCACCACACGGGGAAGGGTCAGCGGGTTTTCGACGGTCACTGCAGGCATGTCGGTACCTCCTTGTGCTTCGAGTTTAGTTGATTGTTGAACTTTCTGCCACCCGTAACGGCGGACGCCCGGAGGGAATTCCCTCCGGGCGTCCGCGGTGATCCGTGAGCGGCAGGACTAGCCGTACATGCGGCGCATGGCGAAGTCCACCATCTGCTCCACGGCCTTCGCGTCGAAGACCATGCGGTGCTCACCCTCCATGTCGAGCACGAAGCCGTAGCCGGTGGGCAGCAGGTCGATCACCTCCGCACCGGTGATCACGAAGAACTTGGACTCCTTGCCGGCGTACCGGCGCAGCTCCTTGAGCGAGCTGAACATGGGGATGACCGGCTGCTGGGTGTTGTGCAGCGCCAGGAAACCGGGGTTGTCGCCGCGCGGGCAGTAGACCTTCGAGGTGGCGAAGACTTGCTGGAAGTCCTCCGCGGAGAGCGATCCCGTCGTGAAGGCGCGGACCGCGTCCGCCAGCGACGGCGGGGACGGCTCGGGATAGAGCGGCGGCTGCTGGCCGTAGCCGCCGGGCATCTGCTGCTGCGGCTGGGCGTACTGCTGCTGCTGAGCGCCCGCGTTCTGGTCGTAGCCGTACATGCGGCAAAGACTAGTGGGCGCGGCCTCCGGGGGAGTCACGGACGGCCCATCCCCGTACCCGGCCGCTTAAGCCCCGCCCGTCCATCGGCGCCCCGGACCCGCCCGCGTACAGCTCCCGGCCCCGGTCCGGGCCGTGCGCGGCACGCGCGGTGACCGATTTCGGCACGCGTCCCGGCTGCGTCCGGCTGAAGTCCCGTTAGAGCCTCGTCACACAGGGGCCGTCAGGGGTTGATTCTTATTACCGACGGGTAGCATCATCGTAGCTACTTGCTGGTACGTGTAACGAGGCTGCGAGTACCTCCGCCTCCCCGAACCCTTACGGAGCCGTCGCCATGGGGCACTACAAGTCGAATCTCCGCGACATCGAGTTCAACCTCTTCGAGGTGCTCGGGCGCGACAAGCTGTACGGCACCGGACCGTTCGCGGAGATGGACACGGACACCGCCAAGAGCATCCTGGAGGAGCTCACGCGCCTCTCGGAGAACGAGCTGGCCGCGTCCTTCACCGACGCCGACCGCAACCCTCCCGTCTTCGACCCCGAGACCAACACCGCCCCGGTCCCGGCCTCCTTCAAGAAGTCGTACCAGGCGTTCATGGACTCCGAGTACTGGCGTCTGGGCCTGCCCGAGGAGATCGGCGGCTCCACCGCCCCCCGCTCGCTCATCTGGGCCTACGCGGAACTCGTGCTCGGCGCCAACCCCGCCGTCTGGATGTACTCCTCGGGCCCGGCCTTCGCCGGCATCCTCTTCGAGGAGGGCACCGAGGTCCAGAAGCACATCGCGAAGATCGCCGTCGACAAGCAGTGGGGCTCCACCATGGTCCTCACCGAGCCCGACGCGGGCTCGGACGTCGGCGCCGGCCGCACCAAGGCCGTCCAGCAGGCGGACGGCTCCTGGCACATCGAGGGCGTCAAGCGCTTCATCACGTCCGGTGAGCACGACATGTCGGAGAACATCCTCCACTACGTGCTCGCCCGCCCCGAGGGCGCCGGACCGGGCACCAAGGGCCTCTCCCTCTTCCTCGTCCCGAAGTACGAGTTCGACTTCGAGACCGGCGAGCTGGGCGCGCGCAACGGCGCGTACGCGACGAACGTCGAGCACAAGATGGGCCTGAAGGCGTCCAACACCTGCGAGATGACCTTCGGCGACCGTCACCCGGCCAAGGGCTGGCTGATCGGCGACAAGCACGACGGCATCCGCCAGATGTTCCGCATCATCGAGTTCGCCCGCATGATGGTCGGCACGAAGGCCATCTCGACGCTCTCGACGGGCTACCTGAACGCGCTGGAGTACGCCAAGGAGCGCGTCCAAGGCCCGGACCTCGCGAACTTCATGGACAAGACCGCGCCCAAGGTCACCATCACGCACCACCCGGACGTGCGCCGCTCGCTGATGACGCAGAAGGCGTACGCCGAGGGCATGCGCGCCCTGGTGCTGCACACCGCGGCGATCCAGGACGACATCCAGGTCAAGGAGGCCGCCGGCGAGGACACCGCCGCGCTGGAGGCCCTCAACGACCTGCTCCTGCCGATCGTGAAGGGCTACGGCTCCGAGAAGGGCTACGAGCAGCTCGCCCAGTCCCTGCAGACCTTCGGCGGCTCCGGCTTCCTGCAGGAGTACCCGATCGAGCAGTACATCCGCGACGCCAAGATCGACACCCTGTACGAGGGCACCACCGCGATCCAGGGCCAGGACTTCTTCTTCCGGAAGATCGTCCGCAACCAGGGCACGGCACTGAACTCGCTCGCCGAGGACATCAAGAAGTTCCTGGCGCTCGCCACCGGCGGCGAGGAGCTGTCCGCGGCCCGCGAGCAGCTCGCCAAGGCGGCCGTCGAGCTGGAGGCCATCGTCGGCCTCATGCTCACCGACCTCGCCGCGACCGAGCAGGACGTCAAGAACATCTACAAGGTGGGCCTGAACACCACCCGCCTCCTCCTCGCCTCCGGTGACGTGGTCGTCGGCTACCTGCTGCTGCGCGGTGCCGCGGTCGCCGCCGAGAAGCTGGAGACGGCGTCGGCGAAGGACAGGCCCTTCTACACCGGCAAGATCGCCGCCGCGAAGTTCTTCGCCGCGAACGTACTGCCCGGCGTCACCGGCGTGCGCAAGCTGGCCGAGGGCGTGGACCTGGACCTGATGGAGCTGGACGAAGCGGCGTTCTGAGTTCGAGCCCCCTCGGCGACCGCTCGGCGACCGCTCGGCGCCCACTCGACGGCCCGCTCCCGGATTCGTTTCCGGGGGCGGGCCGTTCGGCACGGTGGAGAGGACGGCGCCGAGGTGGAGCCCCTCGACGGGGTGCCTGAACGGGGTGCCTCAACTGAACGCCGAAACAGGAGGACCAGGGGCGCAGAGGGGGCGTATAAAGGGGCGCGCGATTCCATACGCGCCGGGGCGTGAAATTCTGGAGGCCCCCGCGGCGGGCCGGATCACGGGCGGCGTCTCCCCTCCCGCACCGTGGTCCCCAAGCGGGCACCAGTCGGAAACGTCCAGCTCCAGCCAGATGTCCGCCCTTCACATCCCCCTTACGAGAGCCCGCTCACCATCCCGGGGAGGGGGCCCCCGAGCGTCGTTAAGGTGAACTCATGAGCTACCCAGCCCGCTTCGACCGCGGCCACACCGACGACCTCATGACCTTCCTGGCGGCGAGCCCCACGCCGTACCACGCCGTGGCGAACGCCGCCGAGCGGCTGGAGAAGGCCGGATTCCGTCAGGTCGCCGAAACCGACGCGTGGGACGGCACGAGCGGCGGGAAGTTCGTGCTGCGCGGCGGCGCGATCGTCGCCTGGTACGTGCCCGAGGGCGCCGGACCGCACACCCCCTTCCGGATCGTGGGCGCGCACACCGACTCCCCCAACCTGCGCGTCAAGCCGCAGCCGGACACCGGGGCGCACGGCTGGCGCCAGGTGGCCGTGGAGATCTACGGCGGACCGCTGCTGAACTCCTGGCTGGACCGCGACCTCGGGCTGGCCGGGCGGCTGGCGCTGCGTGACGGCTCGACGCGCCTGGTCAACATCGACCGGCCACTGCTGCGCGTCCCCCAGCTGGCCGTCCACCTCGACCGTTCCGTCTCCACCGAGGGACTCAAGCTCGACAAGCAGCGCCATCTCCAGCCCGTCTGGGGCCTGGGCGACGCCCACGAGGGCGACCTGATCGCGTTCCTGGAGGAGGAGTCGGGTCTGCAGGCCGGCGAGATCACCGGCTGGGACCTGATGACCCACTCCGTCGAACCGCCGGCCTATCTGGGCCGCGACAAGGAGCTGCTGGCCGGCCCCCGCATGGACAACCTGCTGTCCGTGCACGCGGGCACGGCGGCGCTGGTCGCCGTGGCCACGGCCGCGGGCACCGGCTCCGAACTCCCGTACATCCCCGTCCTCGCGGCCTTCGACCACGAGGAGAACGGCTCGCAGAGCGACACCGGCGCCGACGGTCCGCTGCTCGGCGGCGTGCTCGAACGCTCGGTGTTCGCACGGGGCGGCACGTACGAGGACCGGGCACGCTCCTTCGCGGGCACCGTCTGTCTCTCCTCCGACACCGGCCACGCCGTCCACCCCAACTACGCGGAGCGGCACGACCCGACGCACCACCCGCGCGCCAACGGCGGCCCCATCCTCAAGGTGAACGTCAACAACCGCTACGCCACCGACGGTGCGGGCCGCGCGGTGTTCGCCGCCGCCTGCGAGAAGGCCGGCGTCGACTTCCAGTCCTTCGTCTCCAACAACTCCATGCCCTGCGGCACCACCATCGGCCCGATCACCGCGGCCCGCCACGGCATCAAGACCATCGACATCGGTGTGGCCATCCTCTCGATGCACAGCGTCCGCGAACTGTGCGGCGCCGACGACCCGTTCCTGCTGGCCAACGCGCTGGTGGCGTTCCTGGAGGGCTAGGGCACCGACGGTGGCAGCGAGCGGCGAGTGAGCGCCTCCGCATGTCTCGCGAGGTCCCGGGTACTCGGAACGAGCCCGGAAAGACCGCGAGTTGCTACTTCAAGGAGGCGACACCCATGGGCCTGGGCGGCTGCATCATCCTGATCGGCGCGGGGGCCATCCTCACGTTCGCGACCGACTGGCACATGAAGGGGGTCAACCTCGATCTGGTCGGCGTCATCTTCATGGTGGTCGGACTGATCGGGGTCCTGACGTTCAACAGCATCGCGAGGAGGCGGCGCGTGGTGGTGCCGCCGAGCACCCCGGTGATCGAGGAGGAGCGGCACCAGCGCGGCGGATACGGCGTGTAGCCGCAGGTTAGTCGTCCATCCCCGCCAGCACCAGCGGCAGCCGTCGCGCACCGCCCGCGGTGAGGCGGACCGGCACACCCCAGTCCTGCTGGTGGACGTGGCAGGCCGGGTACTCGTTCGACGGATCGTCGTCGCAGGACGCGGCCATCGCGGAGACGTGCAGGACACCCTCCGTGACGGCCGGGTTCAACTCCAGGGCCCGGGAGAGGTCCGTGCCCGCCCCCTCGCCGTCGAGCAGCAGCTCGGGCGGGGTCGAGGAGACGAGCAGCCGGGTCGACGGACCGTAGCGGGTGTCCAGCTTCTGGCCCGCCGGAGCCTGGAAGATCACGTCCAACCGGAGTCCGCCCGGGGCGACTTCGGTGGCGGCACGCTGCGTGCGGTGGGCCACCGACTCCACCCTCACGGCCTCCTCGGGCAGGCGCAGCCGGGTCAGCCGGTGCCGGGCGGACTCGACGACCACGATGTCGTCCCCGACCAGGACCGCGTCGCTCGGCTCCCGCAAGTCCGTGGCCAGCGTGGTCACTTCGCCCGTCGCCGGGTCGTAGCGGCGCAGCGCGTGGTTGTACGTGTCGCTGATCGCGACCGAGCCGTCGGGCAGCGCCGTCACGCCCAACGGATGCTGGAGCAGAGCTTGTCCGGCGGCGCCGTCGCGGTGCCCGAAGTCGAACAGGCCGGTGCCGACGGCGGTGTGCACGCTGCCGTCGAGGCCGACCCAACGCAGCGCCGAGGTCTCGGAGTCGGCCACCCAGAGCCGGTCGGCGGTGGCCGCCAGCCCGGACGGCTGAGCGAACCAGGCCTCGGCCGGCGGCCCGTCGACGAGTCCCTCGTTCGTCGTGCCCGCGGCGACCTCGACGGTCCCGTCCGCCGGGTCGTACGCCCACAACTGGTGCACCCCGGCCATGGCGATCCAGACCCTGCCGCCGAAGAACGCCACGTCCCACGGCGAGGACAGGTCGACCTCGCGCGCCGGGCCGGACGTCGGCGCGCCCTGCCACCACTGCCGGCCGGTCCCCGCGAGGGTCGTGACCTCGCCGGTCGCGAGGTCGACCCGGCGCAGGGCGTGGTTCACGGTGTCGGCCACCACGACAGGACCGTCCGCGCCGAGCAGCGCCAGCCCCTGCGGCTCGCTGAACCCGGCCGCGTCGGCCGGTCCGTCCACGAACCCGCGCACGCCGGACCCGATGCGCCGTACGACCGTCTCGCCGTCCGCCTCGAGCTCCACCAGCTGATGCCGGGTCGTGTCGCTGACCAGGAAGTTCCCGTTCGGCAGGGCGAGCGCCTTGCCGGGAAAACGGAGCGCGGTCGGCTCGGGCTCC
Organism: Streptomyces sp. RPA4-2; assembly: GCF_012273515.2. NCBI lineage: Bacteria > Bacillati > Actinomycetota > Actinomycetes > Kitasatosporales > Streptomycetaceae > Streptomyces > Streptomyces sp. RPA4-2. Next base: position 4,872,701 of record NZ_CP050975.2, on the reverse strand, counting down.
GGCGCCACGTAGGGCCCGTCCCCGCGCCGCAGCGTCCCCTTGGCCGCGTGCTCCGCCTCCAGCTCCTCCACCAGCCGGGCGATCGCGTGCGCGTGCCCCTCCCCGGCGTGCTGTGCGACGACGTAACCCTCGGGGTCGATCACCACGAGCGTCGGCCAGGCCCGCACCGCGTACTGCTTCCAGGTGGCGAGCTCGGGGTCGTCCAGCACCGGGTGCTCGACGCCGTACCGCTCGACGGCGTCGACGACCGCCTGGTGCTCGGCCTCGTGCACGAACTTCGGCGAGTGCACCCCGATGATCACCACGGTGTCCCGGTGCTTCTCCTCCAGCTCCCGCAGCTCGTCCAGGACGTGCAGGCAGTTGATGCAGCAGAAGGTCCAAAAGTCGAGAATGACCACACGTCCTCGCAGGTCGGCGAGGGTGAGTGCGTTGCCTCCGGTGTTCAGCCAGCCGCCCTTGCCGATCAGCTCGGGGGCGCGGACACGGACACGGCGGGGCGCGGGGGCGGGGGCGGCGTCGTTCATGCTTCAAGCATGCCATCCGGGCAGGAACACGCCATCGGCGCTCAGCCCAGGGCGTGCCCCGTGGTGGCGTCCACATGGTCCGGGATCTCGTCGTGGTGGTCGCCGACGGTGAGGGTGCCCGTGGGTTCGAACATCAGGATCGCGGCGCCGGCGGGAGCGCTCGGCTTGTGTTCGGTGCCACGCGGGACGGTGAAGACGGAGCCCTTGGGGAGGACGACGGTCCGCTCGCCGGCCGGCTCCCGCAGGGCGATGGTCAGCTCGCCCTCCAGGACCAGGAAGAACTCGTCCGTGTGATCGTGCGTGTGCCAGAGGTGCTCGCCCTCGACCTTGGCCACGCGTACGTCGTAGTCGTTGACGGCGGTGACGATCCGGGGGCTCCACAGGTCGGAGAAGGAGGCGAGGGCGGCGGTCAGGGAGACGGGTTCGTTGGCCATGCCGTCATCCTCGGCCTGGTCGGACACGTCCACGAGTGCTAGAAATCGCACATGCCGCAAGGATCCTCGCACCCCGTCCTCGGGGACACCCCCGGGACCGCCGCGCACCGGGTCGTCCTGATCGTCGACGAGAACTCCAACCCCTTCGAGATGAGCTGCGCCATCGAGGTCTTCGGGCTGCGCAGGCCCGAGCTGGGGCGGGAGCTGTACGACTTCCGGCTCTGCGCGGCCACCGAGCGCACCCGGATGCGGGACGGGTTCTTCACCCTCGCCGACGTCGACGGGCTGGACGCGGCCGAGGGCGCCGACACGCTGATCGTGCCGAACCGGCCCGACACCGACGCACCGCGTTCCCCCGAGGTCCTGGACGCCATACGCCGGGCGCACGCGCGGGGCGCGCGGTTGATCGGGTTCTGCTCCGGCGCATTCACACTCGCGGAAGCCGGGCTGCTGGAGGGGCGGCGGGCGGCCTGCCACTGGATGTGGGCGCCGTCGTTCCGGGCGCGCTTCCCGGAGGTGCGGCTGGAGCCGGACGTGCTGTTCGTGGACGACGGGGACATCCTCACCGCGTCCGGCAGCGCGTCGGCGCTCGACCTCGGGCTGCACGTCGTACGGCGCGACCACGGCGCCGAGATCGCCAACGCCGTCAGCCGGCGGCTGGTCTTCGCCGCGCACCGCGACGGCGGGCAGCGGCAGTTCGTCGAGCGCCCCGTGCCCGACGTACCGGACGAGTCCCTCGCGCCCCTGCTGACCTGGGCACGGGAGCGGCTCGGGGAACCCCTCACGGTGGCCGCCCTCGCGGCGCACGCGGCACTCAGCCCGGCCACACTGCACCGGCGCTTCCGGGCCCAGCTCGGGACCACCCCGCTGGCGTGGCTGACCGGGGAGCGGGTGGCACTGGCCTGCCGCCTCATCGAGCGGGGCGAACACCGGATCGAGGTCGTCGCGCGGCGCAGCGGCCTCGGCACCGCCGCGAACCTCAGGGCGCGGCTGCGGCGGGAGACGGGACTGAGCCCATCGGCCTACAGACGGCGTTTCGGACCGGCCACCGGGGAAGCCGTGACGGTATGAGATTCCTCGTGCGCGACCGGCTCCTCGGCTTCGGTGACGACTACTGGATCGAGGACGAGCACGGCAACAAGGTGTTCCTCGTGGACGGCAAGGCGATGCGGCTGCGGGACACGTTCGAGCTGAAGGACACCCGCGGGCGCGTCCTCATCGACATCCACCAGAAGATGTTCGCCCTGCGGGACACGATGGTCATCGAGCGGGACGGCGAGACGCTGGCCACCATCCGGCGCAAGCGGCTGTCCCTGCTGCGCAACCACTACCGGGTGGCGCTGGTGGACGGTACGGAGCTCGACGTCAGCGGGAAGATCCTGGACCGGGAGTTCGGCGTCGACTACGACGGCGAGCTGCTGGCGCAGATCTCGCGGCGGTGGCTGCGGGTGCGGGAGACCTACGGCGTCGACGTCGTCCGGGACGACGCGGACACCGCGCTGCTGATCGCGGTGGCGGTCTGCGTGATCCACCTGGCGGAGAAGGAGCACGGCGCGGACTGACACCGCACGGTGCCGTGCCGCGGGCGGCTGCCGCCGGCGTCAACGACGTGCGTCAGCCGCGTGGTGGCGCGAGGCCCAGTACGCGGTCCTTGAGTGCGGGGAACTGGTCCCTCGTCGTCGCCACCTTCCCCGGGTCGAACTCGACCCTGAGGATCTCCTCGTCGCGGCCCGCCTCCGCGAGGACCTCGCCCCACGGATCGACCACGATCGAGTGACCGGCCTGGGGAACGTCCGCGTGGGTGCCGGCCGTTCCACAGGCGAGTACGAACGCCTGGTTCTCGACCGCGCGGGCCCGCGCGAGGAGCGTCCAGTGGCCGCGGCGGCGCTCGGGCCAGCCGGCAGGGACGACGAAGGTCTCGGCGCCCGCGTCGACGAGCCCGCGGAAGAGCTCGGGGAAGCGGAGGTCGTAGCAGGTGGCGACGCCGACGGTGGTCTCCGGGAGGCGGACCGTCACCAGCTCGCCACCCGCGCCCATCAGTACGGCCTCGCCCTTGTCGAAGCCGAAGCGGTGGATCTTGCGGTAGGCGGCGGCGAGGTCGCCGGAGGGGGAGAAGACGAGGGAGGTGTTGTAGAGCGTTCCGTCCGCGGCGCGTTCCGGGACCGAGCCGGCGTGCAGCCACACGCCCGCGTCGCTCGCCGCCTTCGCCATGACCTCGGCCGTCGGTCCCTCCAGGGGCTCCGACTCCGCGGCGAACGACTCGTAGGCGAACGCCCCCGTGGTCCACAGCTCGGGGAGCACCACCAGGTCCACTCCGGCTTGTTCTCGTACCAGAGCCGCCACCCGCCGCCGACGCGAATCGACCGATTCGGTGGCTTTTACGTCGATCTGGAGCAGAGAGGCGTGCACACTACCACCGTCCTGGCATTCGAGCCGTCCATACGGGCCTACGATCGTCACACGAAAGCACTGCCGGGGTGCCTCACAGCAGCGTAACTTAGCGTTCCAAGACACCCACTGCCCGCGTACCGACCGCCCGAGGGGTCCCGTTCCGTGAGTCTGCATCCGAGCCTTCAGTCCTACGCCGACGCCTGGGCCCACTCCATCGACGCGATATCGGAGCTGGTGTCGCCGCTGGTGGAGGGCGAATGGAACCGGCGTACGCCCTGCCCAGGCTGGTCGGTACGGGATCTGGTGTCGCACGTGATCGGGCTCGACTGCGAGATGCTGGGCGATCCGCGGCCGATCCACACGCTCCCCCGGGACCTGTTCCACGTCACGAACGAGCACCAGCGCTACATGGAGATGCAGGTCGATGTGCGCCGCCACCACACGGCGCCCGAGATGACCTCCGAGCTGGAGTACACGATCATCCGCCGCAACCGTCAGCTGCGGAACGAGTCACGGCAGCCGGACGCCAAGGTGCGCGGTCCGCTCGGCACCGAGGTGACCCTCGAACACGCCATGCTGAACCGTGCGTTCGACGTGTGGGTGCACGAGCAGGACCTCCGGACCACCCTCGGCCGGCCGGGCAACCTCGACTCCCCGGGCGCCCAGATCGTCCGCGACCAGCTGCTCGCCGCGCTGCCGAAGGTGGTCGCCAAGCACGCGGGGGCGCCCGCGCATTCCGCGGTCGTCTTCGATGTCCACGGGCCCGTTGAGTTCCTGCGCACGGTGCGTGTCGACGCCGAGGGGCGCGGCTCGATAGACGGTGCCCCCTCTCTCGGCCCGGCCGCGACCCTCACCCTCGACTGGGAGACCTTCTTCCGTCTGGCCTGCGGGCGGGTGACCCCTGACGCCGTCTCCGACCGCATCAAGACCGAGGGCGACCCGGAGCTGACCACGGCGATCCTCCGCAACTTCACGGTCACGCCGTAACGGGCGGCGGGCCCGGAGGAATCCAGGGTCCGCGGCGAAGGTCCCGGAAACGGCGCGGGCCGGTCGCCCCCGCCCGAGGCGAAGCCGAGAGCTCGGGGGAAGGGTGGGGGCGGCGGAGCGAGGAGCCTTGTCGGTGACGGGGCGAGGGGCCCTGCCGGTGACTACGCCGGTACGTGCACCGTCTCCACCCGGCTCGCGACCAGCCGCTCCCGCTCCCTGCGCGCCGCCTCCTTGCGCAGCCGGAAGATCTGGCTCAGCCCGACCGCCTGAAGGACGAACACCGCGGAGAACGCGATCCGGTAGTTGTCCCCGGTCGAGTCCAGCAGCACGCCGATCGCGAACAGCGTCGTCATGGAGGCGACGAAGCCACCCATGTTGGTGATCCCGGACGCGGTCCCCTGCCGCTCGGGCGGATTCGCGGGCCGCGCGAAGTCGAATCCGATCATGGAAGCCGGCCCGCAGGCGCCCAGCACGGTGCACAGCGCCACCAGCAGCCACATCGGCGCGTGCTGCCCGGGGTAGGCCACCGCGCTCGCCCACGCCACCGCGGTCGCCGACACCGTCCCGAGCGCCAACGGCAGCCGCGCCGCGTGGTGCCGGGCGACGATCTGCCCGTACACGAGCCCGACGAACATGTTGGACAGGACGACGAGGGTGAGCAGCTCACCGGCCGTCGCCCTCGACAGTCCCTCCGCCTCGACCAGGAACGGCATGCCCCACAGCAGGAGGAACACCATCGCCGGGAACTGCGTCGTGAAGTGCACCCACATGCCCAGCCGGGTGCCGGGCTCGCGCCAGGACGCCAGGATCTGCCGGCGCACATAGGCGGCGCCCTGGTGCGGGAACGGCTCCGGCTCGTGGCCCTCGGGGTGGTCCTTGAGGAAGAGGAGCAGCAGGACGAGGACGACCACGCCCGCCGACGCGCTGCCCGCGAACGCCGCCGTCCACCCGACCCCGTGCAGCAGCCGCGCGATCACGAGGGTCGACACGAGGTTGCCCGCCATGCCGACGAGCCCCGCGAGCTGGGCGACCAACGGCCCGCGCCGGGCCGGGAACCAGCGGGTTCCCAGCCGCAGCACGCTGATGAACGTCATGGCGTCCCCGCAGCCCAGCAGGGCCCGCGAGGCCAGCGCCATCCCGTACGAGGACGAGAACGCGAAGCCCAGCTGTCCCGCCGTGAACAGCACGACGCCGAAGGTCAGCACCCGCTTGGTGCCGAGCCGGTCGACGAGCAGCCCGACCGGTATCTGCATGCCGGCGTAGACGAGGAGTTGGAGGATCGAGAAGGTGGAGAGGGCGGAGGCGTTCACATGGAAACGGTCCGCGGCGTCGAGTCCGGCCACCCCGAGCGACGTACGGAAGATGACCGCGACGAAGTAGACGGCGACACCGATGCCCCAGACGCCGACGGCGCGGCGCCCGCCGGGTGGATCACCCGGCAGCGACACGGCCGAGTGCGAGCTCATCGCACCTCTCCCCGTGCGAGGTTCGAGAACCAGCTGACGTGGCGGTGGACGATGCCGACCGCCGCCTCCGCGTCCCCGGAGCGCAGGGCTTCGAGGATCTCCTCGTGCTCGGTGAGCGTCTTGGTGATCCGGTCGGGGTGCGCGTGCATGACGGCCACTCCCATCCTCAACTGACGGTCGCGGAGCTGGTCGTAGAGCCGGGAGAGAATGTCGTTGGCGCCACTGCGGACGATCTCCGCGTGGAAGCAGCGGTCGGTGACGGCGGCGCCCGCCAGGTCGCCCGCGGCGGCCTGTTCTTTCTGCTGGGCGAGAAGTTCCTCCAGCCGCGCGATGAGCCGCGGCGCTGCCGGTACGGCCTTGCGGACCGCGTGCTCCTCGACGAGCTGGCGGGTCTCGACCACGTCCGCGATCTCCTGCGCGGAGACGGGCAGGACGAGCGCGCCCTTCTTCGGGTAGAGCCTGATCAGGCCCTCGGCCTCGAGCCGGAGCAGCGCCTCGCGCACCGGTGTTCGGGACACCCCGACGGCGTCGGCGAGTTCGCCCTCGGTGAGCAGCGTCCCGCCTTCGTAACGGCGTTCCAGGACACCCTGCTTGACGTGGGCGTAGACACGGTCGGCGGCGGGCGGCTGTTTCACCGGGGGGACGGCGGGCGGGGCGGACACGGGTGGGGCGGCAGGCATGCGCACATCATAGATACAACACGCACGCATCACGGTTCCCGTCCAGGATGCGGACCGGCGCGACCCGGCGGCTTCTCGCGCGTTCACCTTGGGGCTCCCGACGTAACCCACGTCACATCATTAAGTTCCCCTTTCCGTGCATCCCTTTGGGGGCGTGGGGAGTCCGTACGTGAGACGGCACTGCCATGTGCCGTTCTCCCAGGGGCATTTCGCGCATTCGGAGCGTTCATTTTGATTACCGGCATTAAGGGCACGCGTTTCCGCAGGGCCGCCGCTGTGGCCGTCACGACCGGCGCCGTTCTGGCCGCCGGAGCCTTCGGCGCGGCACCCGCGGGTGCCGTGACCACGCCCACGATCGCCGCCAAGGGCGGCTACGTGATGAACAACGGCACGGCCAAGACCCTCTACACCAAGGCCGCGGACACCAAGCGTTCCACCGGTTCCACCACCAAGATCATGACCGCCAAGGTCGTCCTCTCGCAGTCGAACCTGAACCTGGACTCCAAGGTCACGATCCAGAAGGCGTACAGCGACTACATCGTCGCCAACACCGCCTCCTCCGCCCACCTGATCGTCGGCGACAAGGTCACCGTCCGTCAGCTCCTCTACGGTCTGATGCTGCCGTCCGGCTGCGACGCCGCGTACGCGCTGGCGGACAAGTACGGCTCGGGCTCGACCCGTGCCGCCCGTGTGAAGTCGTTCATCGGCAAGATGAACAGCACGGCGAAGTCCCTCGGCATGACGAACACCAAGTTCGACTCGTTCGACGGCATCGGCAACGGCAGCAACTACTCGACCCCGCGCGACCTGACGAAGCTCGCCAGCAGCGCGATGAAGAACAGCACGTTCAAGACGGTCGTGAAGACGAAGTCGTACACGGCGAAGACCGTCACGAAGACCGGCAGCACCCGCACCATGGGCGCGTGGACCAACACCAACGGTCTGCTCAGCAGCTACAGCGGCACCATCGGCGTGAAGACGGGCTCCGGCCCCGAGGCCAAGTACTGCCTCGTCTTCGCCGCCACCCGGGGCGGCAAGACGGTCATCGGGACCGTCCTCGCCTCGACGTCCATCCCGGCCCGCGAGTCGGACGCGAAGAAGCTGATGAGCTACGCCTTCGCCAAGTAGTCCTCCCCTCGGGGAAAGCACCACCCGCAGACGAGAAGGGGGCCCGCCGCGAACAGCGGCGGGCCCCTTCGTCGTACCCGCCGCTGTCGCGGAACGCCGTTCCACCCATGTGATGACCCCGTGACGGTCTCCCGGCAACGCACCGAACAGCCATACGATGAAGACCGAGTTGCCGATGTGACGAGGGGGAGCGGCACGCATGGGCGATACGACGGGTGGGCGCAAGGACCTCCAGATCCCCGACTCCGGGCTGAAGAAGCTCGCCGAGGATCTGCACGCCATGCAGGACCACCTGAACAAGCAGGTCGAGCGGATGGACACGATCGTCGACGGCATCGAGGCCGGCTGGCGCGGCCCGGCGGCCAAGGCGTACCGGACCTTCCACCGCGCGGCGGCGGAGGACGCCGTACGCATCCGCGAAGTGATGGAACTCCTGGAACAGGCCGTGCGGATGAGCCGGGGCGGCTTCTCCCGGCTGGAACTGGACACCCTGGAGAACTTCCGCAGGATCCAGGTCGGCGCGGACATCACGAGCGAGGTGGACAAGCTCTCCACCCCGGACCCGGCCGCGACGCAGCAGCCCTCACGCCCGCACAGCAGCCTCGACGCGATGTGACCTCGCGCGGGCACCACGACCAGCAGTGAGCCAACCCGGGGGGATACGGATGTCGGCCGACGACGACCGCATAACAGTGGCCTTCGCCACTCTGAGACACCTCACCATCGAGCTGGAGGACATCCTCAAGCAGCTCAACGGCAGACTCGACGACCTCTACGACCGCGTCGAGCCGGTCGTCCTGTCCTGGCAGGGCGAGACCCGCGAGGTCTTCGTCGACAAGCTCGACGAGTGGAGCCACTCCGCCGAGGACCTCCAGGCCGCCCAGAAGTGGCTGCACGAGATCGTCACCTCGGGACATGTCAACTACGCGGCGGCGCACCGGGCGGTGCTGCGCGGCTGGGGGGCCGCCTGATGGGAACCCCCACTCCGCCCCAGGGCGGGACCATCGACGTCAAACCGTCCGATCTGCACCGGGTGGCCGGCGCGTTCGCCGGACAGCAGACGCCCTTCGACAAGGCCGCAAAGGATCTGGTGACGGCCCTGGAGAAGTACCCCGACGCGGGCGGGTACGGCACCGCGGCCCAGGCCTTCGCCACGGCGTACGTCGAGGTCGGCAACCGCTACCTGGAGGTCTGGGCCAGGAGCGTGGTCAGCGTCGGAGGCGCCGCCGTCGGGTTCGCCACGACCGCCAACAACTACTCCAGGGCCGAGGCCGCCAACGACGCCTCCGGCAAGACGCCGGCCCAGGTGCAGGCACCGCCGGTGGTCATCGACAAGGCCCCCGACTACGGACCGGTCCCGGACCTGAAATGGGGTGACGACGACGGCGGTGACGACTTCATCCGCTCGCTGCTCGAATACGTCCCCGACGTCGTCTGGCACATCCTGCGGCCCCTGCTGGAACACGCCTTCCGCTGGGGCAAGGTCGCCGAGGTCTACCCGTTCCCCCAACAGCACTACCTCAACTCCCTGTCCCAGTCCTGGGCGGACATGACCATGTCGCTCTCGCTGACGGAGAGCACGCTGACCGGTCAGGTGAGCGGGATCACCCAGCAGAGCAACAGCGAGTGGTACGACGCCATGCGCCGGTTCTGCAGTTCGCTGTGGGGCACCACCGCCTGGGGCAAGCACACCGGCGGCTACGAGTGGGGGCACGACAGCTCCGCCGCCCAGACCGCGACCCACCCGGTCATGACCGTCCTGTTCGACTCCGCGATGAAGATCAGCGACCGGCTGCGGGACTTCGCCGAGGCGGCCGTCGAGCTGAACCACGACGTCTGGGAGATCTACTCCAAAGCCGTGAAGCAGGCCGTCGGCGACCTCGACCTCAGCCACCTCGACGTGGGGGACCTCAAGGAAGGCGCCAAGGCGGTGGGCCGCTTCTTCAAGGGGCTCGCCAAGGGAGCCGTGGAACTCGGGGCCGAGATCACGCTGAACATCGACACCGCGGCACTGAACGCCGTCGTGGAGAAGTACAACAACCGGGTCGACGTGCTCACCCCCCAACTCCGCGCGCTCAAGGGCGATATCGACGAGGCGTATCGCCAGGCCCCCACCTATGCCGCCGAAGAGGCCCGCGCGGAAGCTTTCGGGGCGCGCTCGCTCAACGAATTCAAGAAGGAACACAAGTACACCAAGGACGACGACGAGAAGAACCACTTCTACCCGCTGGACCTGGCCAATGACGAAGGGCTGTACGGCGGTCACTCCATCGACAAGCACGTGGGACTGAGCGACGACCAGCTCAAGGGCCGACTTCGCGACGATTCGAGTGCGAGCTCGGCCTCGACCTTCAAGGATCTCCCGTCCGCGCAGCGCTACACACAGGCGGCTCTCGACGACATCGACAACGCGGACCGCATCGAGAAATGGATCGAACGGGTCGAGAGAAGGAAACGGAACAACCCGGGCTGGGATCCCAACAATTCAAAGATCCAGCCACCGGTCGAACTCTCCTTCACCGACGTGACCGGATCGACGGTCAGCGGCGCGGACTACGCCACCGCCGGCGATCGGGCCCAGGTGAACGATACGCACCGGGTGCGGGTCGTACTACGATACCGCGACGGACTCGACCCTCCCTTCACCGTCGTCACGTCAATGCCGGTGAACTGAGAAACAGAACCGGCGACTTACGCAATTACGGTGGCCCGAACGCGGAATGAATCCCCGGAGGCTCAGCCGCACGTCCACCAAGAATTCCCTCGAAAGGAAATACCGTGCTGCCGTTCACGTGGTCCGCCTTCGACCGAGGCCCGGTGGCCAGGGTCCTCGATCTGGCGATCATGTGCCAGGAATCCCAGGGCACATACGCGCTCACCGACGAACTGGGGGCTTTCGTACGCCTCATCCGCTCGTCCGACGAGGCCGAGTGGCTCTGCCCGGTCACCGCCGTCACCGCGCTCCTCGATCTCGCGGCCGAACACCTCTCGGCCCGGCCTGACGCCCCACTGCCCGAGGAATTCACGGCGAAACTCGGCCGCGCGGCCGCGGGAACGGACGGCCCCGCGTACCTGCGTCTGCTGGCCGAAACCATCCGGCTCGTCGAGCGGGAGGGCGTCACGGACCCCGGCGCCGCTCCCGGCTCCGCATGGGAATCCGAAGTTCGGTTCCGTGCGCTGCGGGGATTCCACGACAACTGGCTCTCGGACGGCGAGTACCCCACGCCCCAGGAAGCGATCCGTGCCGCGATCGACTCGGAGCACCCGTTCTGCGGGGAGTTCCTCGCTCCCGTCGCGGCGCAGGCCCAGTACGCCCTCGTACACGTACTGGAGTCGCACGACGCACAGTCCCCGATGGCCCGGACCATGCCCTGGGCCACCGCGGAGACACTCACGGTCCTGCTGGACACCGTCAACGGCCATCTGCGGCACGACCACACCGCCTCCTGACCGTCGCCGTCCGCCGACCGCCCTCCACTCCACCTCGACAGACAGGCACGCGCCAGCCATGACCACCGCGCAACGGGCAGCGACCTATCCCGACCGCGAGACCGCCCAGTGGGCCACCCAGCAGACCGTCAACCGGAACGAGCAGGTCATCCACCGCTGGCTGGCCCTCTCCACCCGTGCGAGGCTGACCATCGAGGCGGCCTGGCCGAGCCGCCCGGACCCGGTGGGCCGCGTGCTGCTCCAGGCGATGATGCTGGCCGGGCGCGAGTCCGTCAAGGTCCGGGCCGCGCGCGTCATCCTGAAACGGGACGCCTCGAAGCCGCACGGATTCGTCGTGCACGCCACGTTCCCCGTCTACCTCTGACCTCTCTCCGCGATCTCGCGTCCCCCTCACCCACGGAGCCGACCGCCGTGCCCATGAACCCCCTCGAACACGACCGCCGCTACGGCGAGTTGGACCAGGTCGTACGCGCCTACACAGGTCGCGTCGCCGACGACACCGAGGAGGAGCCGAGCGCCGCCCTGACCGCGTATCTGCGGCACACCTGGCACACCCGCCCCTGGGCTCTGGCGATCGCCGAACAGCAGCTGCGCGAGTACGCCAGCAACCCCCCGGGGCGGCTTCGGCAGCGTCTTGGCGAGTTCTACGAGATCCCCGACGTCGGCCTGCCCGAGGGCGCCGTCCAGAACTGGCTGCTTCTCCTCGCCGATCACATCAGGCGCAGCGTCGAGGGCGGCGAGGTGCCGGCTCCGGCCCACCCCGTCACCCATGGGGAGTGGCACGCCCGCTTCCCCGAACTCGCCCAGTTCCTCGGCGGATGGTTCTCGCAGGACATGCCGGACGAGTTCGACGACCACGACACGGCCGTCGCCGACTACACCGGCACCACCGATCCGCAGCTGGTGGCCCGCCTGGCCGGCGAGCTGCACGAGCTCCTGGCCCTGGATCTGGACGAGACCGGCTACGCCCTGGCCGTCGCCGAACTGGGCATGGAGGTCGACCCTCCGGCGCCGTACTCCCCCAGTGGCTGGCTGGCCCACGTCGCCGACCGGCTCACGGCGCCGCGCGCCGACTACGGGCCGCCGTCGGCGTAGGGAAAGCGTCCGAGGGGGAGCCGCGTGCGCGGTTCCCCCTCGATCGTCCCGCTACGCCCAGGTGATCAGCCGCTTCGGCTGCTCCAGGATCGCCGCCACGTCGGCGAGGACCTTGGAGCCCAGCTCGCCGTCGACCAGGCGGTGGTCGAAGGAGAGGGCGAGCGTCGTCACCTGACGCGGCTTCACCTTGCCCTTGTGGACCCAGGGCTGGAGCTTGATCGCACCGATCGCGAGGATCGCCGACTCGCCGGGGTTGAGGATCGGCGTGCCGGTGTCGACGCCGAAGACGCCGACGTTGGTGATCGTCACCGTGCCGCCCTGCATGGCGGCCGGTGAGGTCCTGCCCTCGCGGGCCGTCGCCACCAGCTCACCCAGGGACTCGGCGAGCTGGGGGAGCGTCTTGGTGTGCGCGTCCTTGATGTTCGGGACAAGCAGACCACGGGGTGTGGCGGCGGCGATGCCCAGGTTCACGTAGTGCTTGAGGACGATCTCCTGGGCCGCCTCGTCCCAGGACGCGTTGACGTCCGGGTTGCGCTTGATCGCCACCAGCAGGGCCTTGGCGATGAGCAGCAGCGGGTTCACGCGGAGACCCGCGAGATCCTTGTCCTGCTTGAGCTCCTCGACGAGCCTCATCGTGCGCGTCACGTCGACCGTCACGAACTCGGTGACGTGCGGAGCGGTGAACGCCGAGCCGACCATCGCGGTGGCGGTGGCCTTGCGGACCCCCTTCACCGGGATACGGGTCTCCCGCACCGCGTCGTACGGGGCGACCGGGGCGGGCGCCTGGACGCGGGCGGCCGCCACGGTCTCCTCGACGGACGTCTGCGGGGCCGGCACCGGTGCGGGCGCCACCGCCGCGTGCACGTCCTCGCGGGTGATGACGCCGCCCGGCCCCGACGGTGTGACCGTCGTCAGGTCGACCCCGAGGTCCTTGGCGAGCTTGCGGACCGGGGGCTTCGCCAGCGGGCGCGGCCTGCCGTGTCCGTTGAGCTCGCCCTGGATCGCGGTAGCCGCGTGGAACACCTCGGACTGCTGCGGGGGGACCTCGGCGCCCTTGCGGGGGCGTCGCTTGGTGGAGGACTCCGCCACGCCGTAGCCGACGAGGACCGGCTTGCGGCCCTCGGACCTGGGCTCCTCCTCGGCGGGAACCGCCGGGGACGGCGGGGTCGCGGGGGCGGGCTCGGCGGCCGGGGCCACCGCGGGCGCCGACTGCACGGGCGCCGCACCTCCGGCGACGTCCACCGCGATGATCACCTGGCCCACGTCCACCGTCGTCCCCTCGGGGAAGCGGAGTTCGCGCACCACGCCGTCGTACGGGATGGGCAGCTCGACCGCGGCCTTGGCGGTCTCGACCTCGCACACGACCTGGCCGTCGGTGACGGTGTCACCGGGCTGGACGTACCACTTGAGGATCTCCGCCTCGGTGAGTCCCTCGCCCACGTCGGGCATCTTGAACTCGCGGAGCCCCGACGCGTTCTCAGTCATCGTCGTCACGACCCTCTCCTCAGTACGCCAGCGAGCGGTCGACGGCGTCGAGCACCCGGTCCAGGCCCGGAAGGTACTCGTCCTCCAGGCGTGCCGGCGGATAGGGGGCGTGGTAGCCCCCGACCCGCAGGACGGGTGCCTCCAGGTGGTAGAAGCACCGCTCCGTGATGCGGGCGGCGATCTCCGCGCCCGTGCCCAGGAACACCGGGGCCTCGTGCACCACGACCAGGTGGCGGGTCTTCTCCACCGAGGTCTGGACGGAGTCGAAGTCGATGGGCGACATCGAGCGCAGGTCCAGGACCTCGATCGACTTGCCCTCCTCCTGGGCGGCCGCCGCGGCCTCCAGGCAGACCTTCACCATCGGGCCGTACGCGGCGAGCGTCAGGTCGCTGCCCTCGCGGGCCACGACCGCCTTGTGCAGCGGGCCGGGGATGGCGTCGGTGTTGACCTCGCCCTTGTCCCAGTAGCGCCGCTTGGGCTCGAAGAAGATCACCGGGTCGTCGCTCTGGATGGCCTGCTGCATCATCCAGTAGGCGTCGCTCGCGTTCGACGGGGAGACCACCTTGAGGCCCGCGACGTGCGCGAAGAGCGCCTCGGGGGACTCGGAGTGGTGCTCCACCGCGCCGATGCCGCCGCCGTAGGGGATGCGGATGACGACGGGGAGCTTGATCTTGCCGAGCGCCCGCGCGTGCATCTTCGCGAGCTGCGTGACGATCTGGTCGTACGCCGGGAAGACGAATCCGTCGAACTGGATCTCCACCACCGGGCGGTAGCCGCGCAGGGCCAGACCGATCGCGGTGCCGACGATGCCCGACTCGGCGAGCGGGGTGTCGATGACCCGCTCCTCGCCGAAGTCCTTCTGGAGCCCGTCGGTGACCCGGAAGACACCGCCGAGCTTGCCGACGTCCTCGCCCATGATGAGGACCTTGGGGTCGGCGTCGAGGGCCGTGCGCAGCGACTCGTTGATCGCCTTGGCCAGCGCCATCTTTTCCGCAGCCATCGCTACTTGCCCTCCCCTTCGTCCGCGAACGACGCCTGGTAGGCGGCGAACTGGGCTCGCTCCTCGTCGACGAGCGCGTGCCCGTCCGCGTACACGTTCTCGAAGATGGCGAACTTGTCCGGGTCAGGCATGGCCCGTACTACTTCGCGCACCCGCTTGCCCAACGCTTCGCTCTCGGTCTCGAGTTCCGCGAAGAACGCCTCGTCGGCGTGGCCCGCGGCCTCCAGATAGGCGCGCAGACGCAGGATCGGGTCCTTCGCCTCCCACGCCTCGCGCTCCTCGTCGGCCCGGTACTTGGTCGGGTCGTCGGAGGTGGTGTGCGCGCCCATGCGGTAGGTGTACGCCTCCACCAGGGTGGGGCCCTCACCGTTGCGGGCCCGCTCCAGCGCCCAGCGGGTCACCGCGAGGCTGGCGAGCACGTCGTTGCCGTCCACGCGCACGCCGGGGAAGCCGAAGCCCTGCGCGCGCTGGTACAGCGGCACGCGCATCTGGCGCTCGGTCGGCTCGGAGATCGCCCACTGGTTGTTCTGGCAGAAGAACACCACGGGAGCGTTGTAGACCGCCCCGAAGTTGAAGGCTTCCAGGACGTCGCCCTGGCTGGAGGCGCCGTCACCGAAGTACGCGATCACGGCCGAGTCGGCGCCGTCCTTGGCGATGCCCATGGCATAGCCGGTGGCGTGCAGCGTCTGCGAGCCGATGACGATCGTGTACAGGTGGAAGTTGTTGCCGTTCGGGTCCCAGCCGCCGTTGTTCACACCCCTGAACATGCCGAGCAGGTTGGTCGGGTCGACCCCGCGGCACCAGGCGACGCCGTGCTCGCGGTAGGTCGGGAAGACGTAGTCGTCGTCACGGGTGGCACGGCCCGAACCGATCTGGGCGGCCTCCTGGCCGAGCATCGAGGCCCACAGGCCCAGCTCGCCCTGGCGCTGCAGAGAGGTGGCCTCGGCGTCGAAGCGGCGGCTCAGCACCATGTCCCGGTACAGGCCGCGCAGCTCCTCGGGGGTGATGTCGGCGACGTACGGGTCGTACGTGGCGTCCGCGACCCGCTCGCCCTCCGGCGTCAGCAGCTGGACGAGTTCGGGGTCCGCGCCCGAAGTACCCGATGACTTCTTGCCGGCCGCGCCGGTGCCCTTGCTCGCTGCCGTCCTGCTCGCGGCGGTCTTTGAACCGGCCGTACTGGCGCCGCTTTTCGCAGCGGTCGTACCGGCGCTGCGTCGCGGCTTGCGCGCGGCAGTGCTCTCCACGGTCACGTGTGCTCCTCCGTCGGTCCGGCCCCCGGGGTTGCCGGGTGGCTGGGTTCCCTCTTGCTCGTCGAGAGCTCGAGGGAGCGGCTCGCCGTTCCAGTACCCGTGCACGGGGTGGGTGCCACTCGGCCGGAACAGGCGTGACAGGTGCCCCGGCGAGCGCCCTGCATCGGTCACGTTACCCAGTGCTCCACATTTCTGTGAAACCCCTCCTGACCTGCGTTTTTGCTTGGATTTCCAAGTACTTTTTAGTCGGATTTCCAAGTAGTTCGCGCGGGTCGGGAACAGTTGCTGGTCACAGCACTGGTCGCAGCCTTGCAGGGGGCCGGAACACCGGCACGTTATCCCGGCCACCCCGGGCACGGGAAGAGTGGACCTCCACCGGGCCGAGGGTGGTGTGTGACACTTACTTTGTGCCCGAAAACGGAAAAATTACCGTATTTCTCGTCGATGACCACGAGGTGGTGCGACGCGGGGTCCACGAGTTGCTCTCCGTGGAGGACGGCATCGAAGTGGTCGGCGAGGCCGGGACGGCGGCCGACGCGCTGGTACGGATTCCCGCCACACACCCGGACGTCGCGGTGCTCGACGTGCGGCTCCCGGACGGCAGCGGCGTGGAGGTCTGCCGCGAGATCCGGTCCGCCGACGAGGCCATCAAATGCCTGATGCTGACCTCCTACGCCGATGACGAGGCACTTTTCGAAGCGATCATGGCGGGTGCGTCGGGCTATGTACTCAAGGCGATCCGCGGCGGTGAACTGCTGGCGGCCGTGCGCGATGTCGCGGCCGGGAAGTCCCTGCTCGACCCGGAGGCCACGGCCCGGGTCCTGGAGCGGCTGCGCGACGGCGGCCCCCGCGGCGACGACCGGCTCGCGCACCTCACCGAGCAGGAACGCAGGATCCTCGACCTGATCGGCGAGGGGCTGACCAACCGCGCGATAGGCGAGCGGCTGCATCTCGCCGAGAAGACGATCAAGAACTATGTGTCGAGCCTGCTGTCCAAGCTGGGCATGGAGCGGCGCTCCCAGGCGGCCGCCTATGTGGCACGCATCCAGGCGGAGAAGCAGCGCCGCTGACGAACCCGGGTCGGCGCGGGAGCGGGGCCCGCGGGTTCATCCGGGACCTATGGCCCCTTTCCCCGGGACGGGCGGCTCTTGTCCGGGCTGTTCGGATGCCGAAGATTTGAAGGATGCCCACCGACGAACAGCTCGCCGTGGACCTGATGCGCCGCACCGATCACGGTCGCGTCGCCGCCAGTCGGCACGCGCTGCCCCTGCTCGCGTCGGCCCGCCACATCGTGGTGGAGGGGCGCGTGCTGCTGCGGATGCACCGGGGCTGTGGAAGCCACCAGGCGTGCGCCGGGGGCGTCATCGCCTACGGCACCGACAACCTGGGTTCGGCGCGGCCCGGTGAGAGCCTGTGGTCCGTGCAGATCGTGGGCCGGTGCGAGGCGGTCGAGCCGACCGCCGCCGAGCGGGAGCGTTTCGGACCCGCCCCGCGTCTCGTGGACGGCGAACGCTTCGACCCGGTCTATCTGGGCGTCACACCCCAGTTCTGCACCGTGCACTCCACGGACGATGGCCCGGAACGGCAGTTCCAGCACATCCTGTGACCATCTCGTGATCAAACATGACTGTGTGTGACAAACGCAGGTCAGGGGCGTATACGGTGCCCTAGCATCTGGCGCGTGCCGCGCTCATCCGTACCCATTCCTGTGATTCACGCGCCCCCTCTGGGCGCCCTCCTCCGCCAGTACGCCGCCGGGTCCGCGCTGACCTGCGACCCCGTCGAACAGGGGCTGCTCAACCGCGGCTACCGGCTGCGCACCACACACGGCCGCTATTTCCTCAAGCACCATTTCGACCCCGAGACGGCCGACCCCGCCGCGATCGCCCGCCAGCACCGGGCGACCCAGCGTCTCGCGGATCTCGGCGTTCCCGTCGCCCCGCCGCTGGCCGGCACGGACGGGCGCACGGTCGCCGTCGTCGGGGGCCACGCGTACGCGCTGCACCCCTGGATCGACGGCAGGCACCGGCACGGCGGTCAGCTCACCACGGCGCAGTGCGCCCGGCTGGGGGCCCTCCTCGGGGTCGTCCACGCGAGTCTGGAACGGGTGATGGAGCGGGTGATGGCGACACAGGGACGCGCCCCGGCGAAACCGCCCGCCGACGCCACGCCCGGCCAGGACCAAGGCCAGGACCAAGGCCAGGCACTGAAGGGAACGGCCGACGACATGGCCGGGACGCCGGAGGGGACGCCGGACAGGGGCCAGGGGGCACAGGACAGGGTCCAGGTGTCGCCGGAGGGCGCGGCGGGCGCCGGTCCCACCGGGAACACCGGAGCCCGCGCCCATGAGGGCACCGACCCGGCCCGGGGTGCCGACCCCGCCGACACCTTCGCGCTCATCGACCGCCTGCTCGCCAGGGTGCGCAGCCACCGCCCGCCGGACGCCTTCGACGAACTGGCCCGGCACCGGCTCCTGGAACGGCGCGCCCTCCTGGAGAAGCACGCCGACCGGCGGCCTCCGCAGGGCGGCTCGGTGGGCTGGGTGCACGGCGACTTCCACCCGTTCAACCTGCTCTACCGCGACGGCGAACCGGCCGCGATCGTCGACTGGGACCGGCTGGGCGTCCACCCCCGCGCCGAGGAGGCCGTACGCGCCGCGATGATCTTCTTCGTACGCCCCGTCGGCGCGCTCGACCTGGCCAAGGTGCGGGCCTACGCGCGCGCGTACCGGCGCGCGGCGGGCGCGGGGCCCG
Organism: Streptomyces sp. RPA4-2; assembly: GCF_012273515.2. Classification (NCBI taxonomy): domain Bacteria; kingdom Bacillati; phylum Actinomycetota; class Actinomycetes; order Kitasatosporales; family Streptomycetaceae; genus Streptomyces; species Streptomyces sp. RPA4-2. The sequence goes on along the minus strand of NZ_CP050975.2, from coordinate 4,854,058 downwards.
CCGAACTGGCGGCCGCCGTGCACCGCGTGTGGTGGGAGCGTCTCAACGACTTCTGGATGCTGCGCTGGCACTACGAGCGCGGTGACACCCGTGCCGACCCCCAGTTCCCGGCGGCCTCGGCGCTGGCGGTGTGGTGGACACGGGAGTACGACGCGGTGTGCGAGGCGTTCACGGGCTGATCCGCGGCCGGGTGGTGCCCCGGGAAAAGGCCGGGAGACGGCCAGGACACCCCGCGAGGGCCCTCCAGAGGCCCGGAGACGCCCACGCGCGCGTGGCGCCCGTTTCCGGGCCTCACGCGCGCGTGGAGGGCGTTTCGGTCGGATCCCCTCAAGGATTCGCGGTGTCGCCCTGGGTGTCGCCGCCGTCTCCGGTGGGGTCCGGAGACACCGGCGCGTCGCTGCTCGGCTCGTTCGACGGTTGCGAGGGCGTCGACTTCGTCGGGGTGTCCGAGGGCTCGTCGGACGGCTCGTCCGAGGGCCGGCTGCTGTAGCTCTCCGACGGGGTGTCCGACGGCGTGTAGTGCGAACCCGGGTCCGAGCCCGTGCCGTTGTCCGTGGAACTGTCCGTCGAGGTGTCCGTGGAGTCGTCGCTCGGGCTCGCGCTGGTCTCGTCGCCCTTGTCGGACGGCGTGACCGTGGGCGACTGGGTCGTACCGGTGCCGCCGCTGCCGCCGCCACCGGTGTTGTTGACCGCGAGCGCGACACCCGCGGCGATCGCGATCACCGCGAGCACCGCGAGGATCCACAGCTTGCCGCGGCCGCCGCCCCCGTTGCCGTGCCCCTCGAAGCCGCCGTCGTCCCCGCCGCCGTACGGCGGGATGATCGGCGCCGGGATCTGCGTGGTGCCGGAGTCGCCCGGGTGCGGCAGCGCGGTCGTGCCCGCGAAGCCCGCCGCCGGAGTGTGCAGGCCCTCGTGCACGGTGACCGGCCCGGTGTTCCAGGTGCCGGTGTGTCCGCCCTGGTCGTACAGCATCTGCAGGCCGTACTGGACGAGCCCGCGCATCTCCTCGGCGGTCTGGAACCGGTCGTCCGGCTCCTTCGCGAGCGAGCGCATGACCAGCCCGTCGAGCTCCGGCGGCGCCGCCGCCGCGACCTCGGACGGAGGGACCGGGATGTCCTGGACGTGCTGGTAGACCACCGACAACGGCGTCTCACCGGTGAACGGGGGCCGCAGCGCGAGAAGTTCGTAGAGCAGGCAGCCGGTCGCGTACAGGTCGGAGCGGTGGTCGACGGCCTTGCCGAGCGCCTGCTCCGGGGAGAGGTACTGCGGCGTGCCCATGACCATGCCGGTCTGGGTCATCGTCGACTGCGCGCCGTGCAGGGCGCGCGCGATGCCGAAGTCCATCACCTTCACGGCACCGGTCTGCGTGATGATCACGTTCGCCGGCTTGATGTCGCGGTGCACGATGCCGTGCTGGTGCGAGTAGGCCAGCGCCTCCAGCACACCCGAGACGATGATCAGCGCCTGCTCGGGCCCGGGGGCCTCGGCGTTGATGAGCAGGTCACGGATGGTGCGGCCCTCGACCAGCTCCATCACGATGTACGGGACGACCCCGTGCCCGACCACGTCCTCGCCGGAGTCGTACACGGCGACGACGGCGTGGTGGTTGAGTCCGGCCACCGACTGGGCCTCGCGCGTGAAGCGGGCCTTCGAGACGGGGTCCTCGGCCAGGTCCGAGCGGAGCAGTTTGACCGCGACGGTGCGCCCGAGGCGCACGTCCTCGGCCGCGAACACCTCGGCCATGCCGCCCCGGCCTAGTCTGTGGGTCAACCGATACCGGCCATCCCCCACAAGTCCGCCGTTACCCCACATCTCCGGCGCATCTGACATACCGCCGCCAGTCGCCTCGGGGTCGGACGGGCCCTGAGCGCGCTGCTGCTGTGCCATCAGTCCTCGCCGTCGTTTCTGCCCGCGGTCTGCGCGGTGGTTGTTACGGTCTCCGTCGAGCCACGCTACAGGCTCGGCGCGGGGTGCCGGTCCGAGATGGGATCGAGATGGACCGGTCATCCAACCCGCCCCGGGTACCCGCGCGCAAATCCTGTGTACCGCCCGTACGGCACCTGTAACGCTTCCGCGACGCTTCTTTCGCGTACGGTCACGGAACGGGCACCGAGCTTGACGTGTCACCGCCCTCGGGCAGACTTGGCCGGGAATCAGCCAATCGATCACCGGAGCACCGGTGATCACAGTCGATCGATTCGATCACAGTCAATCGATCACGGACCGCGGGAGCAACCAGCCGACGCTGCCGCCGTGCCGATGGGGGACGCAGAACATGAGCCAGGACGGCGCACAGGGCCGGTACGCGGGGCGCGCGGTCGCCGGCGGCCGCTACCAGCTGCGCGATCTGCTCGGCGAGGGCGGCATGGCCTCGGTGCATCTCGCGTACGACTCGGTGCTCGACCGCCAGGTGGCGATCAAGACACTGCACACGGAGCTCGGCCGTGAGCAGGCCTTCCGCGAGCGTTTCCGCCGCGAGGCCCAGTCGGTGGCCAAGCTCACGCACACGAACATCGTCTCGGTCTTCGACACCGGCGAGGACAACCTCAACGGCATGACGACGCCGTACATCGTCATGGAGTACATCGAGGGCAAGCCGCTCGGCTCGGTCCTCGACGCGGACATCCAGCAGTACGGCGCCATGCCCGCCGACAAGGCCCTGAAGATCACCGCGGACGTGCTGGCCGCCCTGGAGATCAGCCACGAGATGGGCCTGGTCCACCGGGACATCAAGCCGGGCAACGTCATGATGACCAAGCGCAACGTCGTCAAGGTCATGGACTTCGGCATCGCCCGCGCCATGCAGTCCGGCGTCACCTCCATGACGCAGACCGGCATGGTCGTCGGCACCCCGCAGTACCTCTCTCCCGAGCAGGCGCTCGGCAGGGGCGTGGACGCCCGCTCCGACCTGTACTCGGTCGGCATCATGCTGTTCCAACTGGTCACCGGGCGGCTGCCGTTCGAGGCGGACTCACCGCTGGCCATCGCGTACGCGCACGTCCAGGAGGAGCCGGTCGCGCCCTCCTCGGTCAACCGCTCGCTGCCGCCGGCCGTGGACGCGCTGATCGCTCGGGCGCTGAAGAAGAACCCGAACGAGCGTTTCCCGAGCGCCGAGGCGATGCGCGACGAGTGCCTGCGCGTGGCCCAGTCGCTCCAGGCCGTCCCGCCGAGCATCATCCCCGGCGCCAGGACGTCGAGCGGCGCGGGTGTGGGCGCCGCCGTCTTCCCGCCGGTCGACCAGTCGTCGATGCCGACACCGGGTCCCGTGCAGACCCCGTACCAGCCGGGCCCCTACGGCGCGCCGACCCCGCCCCCACGGCCTCCCCGGCGTACGGCTATCCCCAGCAGGGCGGCTACCAGCTCTACCCCGCAGACCACGCCGTACGCCCCGCAGCACGGTGTGCCGACCCCGCCGCCGTACAACCTCGCGCCCCAGCACGTGACGTCCGCCCCGGGGGGCCGCAGGAGCAACAAGGGGGTCGTCATCGGGTCGATCGTCGTCGCGATCGTCGCGGTCGGCGGCCTGATCACCGCCCTCTCGATGAACGGCGGCGGCAGCGACGACAAGGGAGGCGACGGCGGCACGAGCACGTCGCCGTCCGTGGTGGCGAGCCATCGGGGTCCGGACACGTCGAAGACGATCGACACGGAGAAGTGCACCGATCCGCAGGAGTCGTACGACGACCCGGACAAGATCCAGGTTCCGGACTTCACCTACCGGTACATCAAGTCGGTCAAGTCCTGCTTCCAGGCCGCGGGCTGGCGGATGAACCAGACGCCCGTCGACGAGAACACGTACGGCGAGGGCACGGTCATGGAGCAGTTCCCCACCGCCGGGACGGACGTCGACCCGAAGGACATGCCCGAGATCGAGCTGAAGGTCTCGACCGGCGACCCGTCCTGAACGGCCGGTGACGACCGGTCCCCGCCGATCGGTGCCACCCGTGGCCGACGACGGGTGGCCACCCGCTCGGCGGCCGGAAGCAGGAAACGGGCCCGGCACGTTCGTGCCGGGCCCGCCGTGTCCGTGCCGTCGCCCGATTCCCGCCCCGCGGTGCCGCCGGGACCTACAGGTACGGGCCGCCCGAGCGGCCGCCCGTGCGCGGATCCTCGTCACCTTCCATACCGCCGACGCCCGGCGGAAGCGCACGGCGCATCTGCTCCAGCTGTGCCCTGGCCGCCATCTGCTGCGCGAACAGGGTCGTCTGGATTCCGTGGAAGAGACCTTCGAGCCAGCCCACCAGCTGCGCCTGCGCGATCCGCAGCTCGGCGTCGCTGGGGGTCGCGTCGTGGGTGAAGGGCAGTGAGAGCCGTTCCAGTTCCTCGACCAGTTCGGGTGCCAGACCGTCCTCCAGCTCCTTCACGGAGCTGGCGTGGATCTCCTTGAGCCGGACCCGGCTCGCCTCGTCCAGGGGCGCGGCGCGCACCTCTTCGAGAAGTTGCTTGATCATGCTCCCGATGCGCATGACCTTGGCTGGCTGTTCGACCATCTCTGTCACCGGGACCTCACGGGAGTCCTCGTCACCGGTGCCACCGAGAGCCATTCCGTCCTGGCCCACGACCAGGATCTGGGGGTTCTCCGGCGACCTTTCGTTCCTCGGCATCTCCATGCCGCCATTGTCTCGCACCCCTCCACCTCATCACGGTGGCGCCCCCCGCACAGAGTGATCCACTCGGCCGGTCACCGTCGAGATGCCGGGAAGAGGGCGTCATGTGAGGCTTGCCCCAATGATCATGGGACTCCTCTACCGGGAGGGGGTCACCGGCGTGACTCCATGGCTCGGCCCACCCCGCGGGCTGATATTGCTGCTGATTCTGGCGACCAGCGTGGCATCCCCGTTATGGGCCGCCTCGTACGCGGCCGCGTCCTCCGCGTCACCGGCCACCTCGCCGCCCGTTTCATCGTCCGCTTCTCCCTCCGCGTCTCCGTCCCGCCGGCCGACGTCCGCACCGTCCCGCCCGCCGACGTCCGCACCGTCCCATGGGCCGATGTCCGCACCGTCCCGCCGGCCGACCGCCTCACCGCCCCGCTCGCCATCCGCCCCACCGTCGCGCTCGCCCTCGCGCTCGCCATCCGTCCCGGCCGCCGCCTCGGCCCTCGGATCAGCCCCCGGATCGGCGGCCGCCAAAGCGCCGTCCGTCGCGGAGGCCGCCGGGCCCACACCGGCCGCTGAGGAGTCCCGCGCGGGAAGCGACGCGGGAGCCGGCCGGGTGCGGCCGGGACGCGAGGAGAGGAACCAGCGGGAGGGTGAGAACGACGAGGACACTGCGCCGACGTACACCGACCGGGACCCCGTCCAGGAGGGCACCGGATCCGACACCCCGCAGGACGGCGTGGGCGGGACGGGGGACGTCACCACCGGGCCGCCGCCGAACGCGGCCGTCCCCGCCGAGCAGCACGTCGTCGGCCCCGGCACCGCACCGGCACAGCCGAGGCTCCGGATCCTGCCCCTGGGCGGCGGTCTGATCCTCATCGGCCTGGGGCTGGGGATGGCCTTCCTCGCCCTGCGCCTGCGGCGCGGCTGAGCGGGCCGCCCGGTCGCGCCGGCCGCCCACCCGCCACAACCACCGTCGCCGAGCCCCGTGAGGGCGGGCGACGGTGGGCACGCGTCAGGGAGCGATGAGCAGCACCTTGCCGATGTGACCGCTCTCCTCCAGGATCCGGTGCGCCGCGGCGGCCTCGCTCATCGGCAGCTCGCGGTCGACCACCGGGCGCACATGACCGGAGTCGATCAACGGCCACACGTGCTCGCGTACGGCCGCGACGATCGCCGCCTTCTCACCGAGCGGACGGGCGCGCAGCGAGGTCGCGCTGACGGCGGCCCGCTTGGTGAGGAGCGCGCCGATGTTCAGCTCGCCCTTGGCACCGCCCTGCAGACCGATGATCGCGAGCCGTCCGTTGACGGCGAGGGCCCGCACGTTGCGGTCGAGGTACTTGGCGCCCATGTTGTCGAGGATGACGTCGGCGCCCGCCCCGTCCGTGGCCCGCTCGATCTCCTCCACGAAGTCCTGCTCGCGGTAGTTGATCAGGATGTCCGCGCCGAGCTCGGCGCAGAAGTCGAGTTTCTCCTTGGTGCCCGCCGTGACAGCGACCTTCGCGCCCACGGCCTTGGCGAGCTGGATCCCCATGGTGCCGATGCCGCTGGAACCGCCGTGCACGAGCAGGGTCTCGCCCGGACGCAGGTGCGAGATCATGAAGACGTTCGACCAGACGGTGCAGGCCACCTCGGGCAGCGCCGCCGCCTGCTTGAGGTCCACGCCCTCGGGCACGGGCAGCAGCTGTCCGGCCGGGACGACGACCTTCCCGGCGTACCCACCGCCCGCGAGCAGCGCGCACACCTCGTCACCGACGGCCCATCCCGAGACACCGGGCCCGGTCTCGACGATGCGTCCCGCGCATTCGAGGCCGGGGTAGGGGGACGCTCCGGGCGGCGGGGCGTAGAAGCCCTGCCGCTGCATCAGGTCGGCACGGTTGACCGCGCTCGCCACCACCTCGACGAGAACTTCGCCCTCGCCGGGCACGGGGTCCGGGACCTCGTCCCACACCAGCGCCTCGGGCCCACCAGGTTCAGGAATCGTGATCGCGTACATGAGGGCGACGCTACTCCTGCGGGAGGGAACGGGTGCCCGGCGCCACCGGTGGACGCGGAGCGACCCGCACGATCGTGATGAGCCGGTCGGTCAGCTGGAGCGTCCCGACGGCCGGATCGTCGTAGCCCAGCACGCGATGCCCCCGTACGACGCTCACCACCAGGTCGTCAATCTCGCGTACGCCCTTGCCCACCTCGGCCTTTATGACCGGACGTTCGACGATCTCGAGCCCGCTGCCCTGCTGGATGAGGTCCTCCATGACCAGGCCCGCGCTGGGGCTGAGCACGGAGAGTCCGAGGAGCCGTCCCGCCGCGCTGGCGCTGGTGATGACGGCGTCGGCGCCCGACTGCCGCAGCAGCGGCGCGTTCTCCTCCTCCCGCACCGCGGCGACGATCTTCGCCTGGCGGTTGAGCTGCCGGGCGGTCAGCGTGACCAGCACGGCCGTGTCGTCGCGCTGGGTCGCGATGATGATCTGCCGCGCCCTCTGGACCTCGGCCCGCATCAGCACGTCGCTGCGGGTCGCGTCCCCGACGACCCCCGTGTACCCGTCGGCCGTCGCCGCGTCGATCGCCTCGGAGCTGGGGTCGACGACCACGACCTGTTCCTTCCTCAGCCCCGTGGCACAGACGGTCTGCACCGCCGACCGCCCCTTGGTCCCGAAGCCGACAACAACCGTGTGGTCCCTCAAGGCCCGCCCCCTCCAGCAGTCTTCCGAACGCACCCCATGAACCTGGCGACGGTGCCGACGGTACTGCCAACGGGTACGACGCCACTGCCGACAGGACGGCGAGCCCGCGTTCCTCCAGAGGGCGCCCCGCTCGTCTTCCGGCGGCTCCCGTCGCGGTCGTACGCGCGGTCGGGGTCGAGGACCGCCCGGGGTCGGGGGCGCGGTCGCGGTCCTGCCAGGGGAGCGGCGTGCCGGATTCCGCGGACCGCGTGCCGGGGGACGTTCGTCCGGGACCATGGTCACCGTGCTGACCGACCGGATCAACGCCACAGGGGGCAAGCCATGAGCCACGAGAAGCAGCCTTTCCCCAGACCCGAGAGGTTCTCGATCCTCCGATCCCTCTGGTACCGGTCGCGGGGCGAGGCCATGGAGGACGCCGAAGCCGGACGCTCCATCACCATGCCTGCCGAGAGGGCGCTGCCGCCGCTCCAGCAGGTTCTACGGCGACTGGCCATGGCGCTGTTGGTGCTGGCCGTGACGACGCTTCTCGTCTGGGTCGACCGTGACGGCTACAACGACAACGCGGACGGCCGCGTCGACTTCCTGGACGCCGCGTACTACGCCACCGTCACCCTCTCGACCACCGGGTACGGCGACATCACCCCGGTGAGCGACGCCGCCCGGCTCACCAACATCCTCGTCATCACGCCGCTGCGCGTGCTGTTCCTGATCATCCTGGTCGGCACCACGCTCGAGGTCCTCACGGAACGCACCCGCCAACAGGTGCGCGTCCACCGGTGGCGTTCGCGCATGCGGGATCACGTCGTGGTCGTCGGATACGGCACCAAGGGGAGGCACGCCGTCGAGTCGCTGCTGGGCCAGGGGACGGCGAAGGACCACATCGTCGTCGTCGATCCGCAGCGCAAGGCGGTCGAGGCCGCCGGCAACGACGGGCTCGTGGCCGTGCTCGGGGACGCGACACGCACCGACACCCTTCGCAAGGCCGAGTTGCAGACGGCCGCACGCGTCATCGTCGCCCCGCAGCGCGACGACACCGCGGCACTGGTCACGCTCACCGCGCGCCAGCTCAACAAGCGGGCGACTCTCGTCGTCGCGGTCCGGGAGGACGAGAACGTCCCCCTGATCAGGCAGAGCGGCGCGGACACCGTGGTCACGAGTTCCAGCTCGGCCGGCCGTCTCCTCGGCGTGTCCGTGGCCAGCCCGCACGCGGCCGACACCCTGGAGGACCTGATGACCCACGGCAGCGGACTCGATCTCGTCGAACGCGCGGTGGCCGAGGACGAGGTGGGCCGCTCTCCGCGCGAGTGCTCCGATCTCGTCGTCGCCGTCGTACGGCGCAAGAGGGTGTTGGACTACACCGACCCGGAGGCCGCGGCCCTTCAGTTCGGAGACCGGGTGATCAGCATCAGGCAGGGCCTTCCGAGCAGTTGACCGGCCGGGACACGCTGACGACACACCAGATACCCCTCTGCGTCGTGGTATGCGGTGCGTTCTGCTTTTGCACCCGTCCGGTCCCCCGACATCACACGTTGGACATGCCCGATATGACAGCTATTCGAGGCATTAGTACGTTCAACGCAGGTCGGCTGTCCGGCCGACATCTCCGAGGCAGAGAGAAGTCCCATGCCCACGCGTACTTTCGCCGTGGCCGCCGCCGTAGGCGCAGCGGCCTTCGCCACCACCGGCATCACCTACGCCTCGCCCGCCGAGTCCACGCAGGCCGCCCCGTCCGTCCAGCGGGCGGTCTCCACCGTCCAGAAGGCGGCGCCACCCGTCCAGAAGGCGGCCCCGTCCGCCAAGAAGGCCGTCCCCGCCACGCCTCCCCTCGATGGCGGCACCGCGAGCAGGAACAAGGGCGAGGGGGGCGAGGGCGGCGATCGCGAAGGTGGTGACCGCGGAGGCCGCGGCTCGGACCACGAGGGGCCCGGGTACATCTACTTCAACGAGCGGACGTACTCCGGCTCCATCGAGGGCTGCATCGCCGCCGCCAGCGGGCTGGGCGCCAACAGCTTCAGCATCTACAACGACAGCCGCAGGACCGTCGAGGTCTACCGCGGGTTCAACTGCAACGGCGGCTCCCCGGTCGCCACCGTCGGCCCCCACGGTGCCACCCACGGCGTCGTGACCAGTCCCGTCAACGGGGACGCGTTCGGGACCGACGCACTGATCGCCGGTGCCATGTTCGGTGACGACGGCGTCGTGGGCAGCTTCCGGGTGATCCGCGACGACGAGTGGTGACAGGCCGCCGGTTCGGCCGCCGGTCCAACCGCCGCCCCTCCCGGACGGTCCGAGCACGGTCCGGACGTTTCACGTGAAACACGCCCCGATCCCCCTCACTGCCCGGGGCATGAGCCGACACCGGCCGGCGCCCTGACTTCATGCGGAGCAGGTACCGCCGCCGCGCCCTGACTTCATGCGGAGCAGGTACCACCGCCGGCCAACGCCCAGGGCAGATCAAGGAGTTCCAGCTCTTGCCCCGGGCGGGCGCCACCGGGCGGAACGACCGCGAGGGCATCGGCGGCGGCGATGCCGCGCAACATGGCCGGACCGTTGTAGCGCAGCGGAACCGCCTGGTCGCCGTGCAGGGTGACGGGGATGAGCCGGGTGTCATAGGGGTGCCCGTGCACACCGTCCCTGACGGGCAGCGTGTACGGCTCCGGTGCCACCCGCCCCGCCAGGACGCGCAGCAGCGGCTCGGCGAGTGTGAGCAGGCCGGAGATGGCCGCCAGGGGGTTGCCGGGCAGGCCGACGAGATGCTGGTTCTCCTTGGTGCGGGCCAGCAGCATGGGGTGGCCGGGGCGCACCTTGACCCCGTCGACGAGAAGAGGGGCGCCTAGACGGCTCAGGGTGGGATGGACGTGGTCGAGGGGGCCCGCGGCGGTGCCGCCGGTCGTGACGATCAGGTCGGCGCCGGAGCCGGTGATCGCCTTGTGCAGGGCTTTGGCGTCGTCGCCCAGTCTGCGCACGGCCACGACGTCGGCGCCGAGCGCGCGCAGCCAGGGCGGCAGCATCGGGCCGAGCGCGTCCCGGATCAGGCCCTCCTGGGGGAGTCCCTTGGTGAGCAACTCGTCACCGAGGACCAGGACTTCGACGCATGCGCGGGGGATGACGGCGAGGGTGTCGTATCCGGCGGCCGCGGCGAGGCCGAGCACGGCGGGAGTCACCAGCGCGCCGGTGGGCAGAAGCTGGTCGCCACTGCGGCATTCCTGGCCGCGCGGCCGGATGTCCTGCCCGTGCACGACCGAGGGCGTCCCTCCGGGCCGCCCGGAGCCGAGGTCTCCGGGGAGGGTCGCGTGCAGCCGCCCCTTGTCGTCGATGCGTCCGTGTTCGCTGCGCAGGACGGCGGTGGCGTCCCGCGGGACGCGTGCGCCGGTGGCGATCCGCACCGCCTCGCCGTCGGTGAGGTGCTCCGGCTTCGCGTGGCCCGCGAGGACGCCCTCCTCGCGGACGTCCCAGGGGCCGGGTCCGGCCACCGCCCAGCCGTCCATCGCGGAGGTGTCGAAGGAGGGCAGGTCCGTGAGCGCCGTGAGCGGCGCGGCGGTCACCAGGCCCAGGGCGGCGTCCAGGGGGACGGAGACGGGAGCGCGGCGCGGCAGTGCACGGGCGGCCCGTTCGGCGGTGGTGCGGGCGCCGGGCCAGGGGGTGGCCTGGTGCTGTCCGCCGTGCTCGCTCCGCGCGGTGTGCGGGGGGATCGTTGTCTCGGGCGCGGACGCGGGTGTGCGGGCCGCGGCGTCGCCGTGGCCTCGCCCGGGGTCCGCCGAGCGTCGGGGGTCCTTGACCAAGGCCAGGGCCTCCTCCACGTCGAATTCGTCGGTGTCCCGGCCGACGCGGGCGCCCGGCGAGGTCATCAGGCGTCCGGGGCGGCGTCGGAACCGGGTTCGGCACCGGAAGGCGTGGGGGCGTGGGAGCCGGGTTCGGCGCCGGACCCTGGGCCGGGTACGACGCCGGGGGTGTCCCCGGGGGTGTCCTCGTCGGCCCAGCGCAGCGCCAGCGCCCCGGCCTTGCGGGCGGCCTCGGCCACGGCCTCGGGGCCTCCACCGGCCCGCGCGGCCGCGTACCCCACGAGGAACGTGGTCAGCGGTGCCGCGGGCCGCGCCACTCCGTGCGCGGCGTCGCGGGCCAGGTCGAGCAGGACGCCGGTGTCGACGTCCAGGTCGATGCCCAGTTCGTTCTTGACTGCGGAAATCCATTCATCCAACACGTGCCCATGCTCCCTGATACGTGCCCGAGCGGCGGCGATGTCGTCCCAGGTGTCGCAGTCGAAGGACGCGACGGGGTCGGAGATGCGGGTGAGATCCAGCGCGGCGGTGAGCCGTCGCAGCGGCAGGCCGGTGAGTCCGCCGTGCGCGGCGGCGAGCGCGGCCAGTTCCCGGCGCAGGGCCCCCGCGCGGTACGCGGCCACGAGCGGCTGGTCGCGGCCGTCGGGGTCGCTGAGCAGTACGCCCTCGGGGTGCCCCGGGCCGCGCGGGCCGTCGCTCCCCCGCAGGGTGTCCAGCAGACGTCCCACCGTCCCCTCGTCCAGGAACGGCAGGTCGGCGGAGAGCACCACGACGTCCTCCGCCGACGTGCGGCGCAGTCCGGCGTCGAGCGCGGCCAGCGGTCCCCCGCCGGGCGGCTCCTCGCGCGCCCACCGCACGGGGCGCACGGTGGTTCTGGGCTCGGCCACGACCACCGTGGTGGTGGCCGTGGCACAGGCGGCGAGCACCCGGTCGAGCAGGGGGCGCCCGCCCACCCGCACCCCGGGTTTGTCCGCGCCGCCCAGCCGCCGGGCCGCACCGCCCGCGAGCACGACAGCGTCGTACGGGGCGGCGGCGCCGGGGGCGCCCGGTGGCTCGTACGCGGTCATTCCCCGAGTATGCGGGCCGCGGCGATCACAGGGAACGCAGGAGCACCGCCGGCTGTTCGACGCAGTCCGCCACGTACCGAAGGAAGCCGCCCGCCGTGCCGCCGTCGCACACTCGGTGGTCGAAGGTCAGCGAGAGCTGGACGACCTGTCGCACCGCCAGCTCGCCCTGGTGCACCCAGGGTTTGGGGATGATCCTGCCGACGCCGAGCATGGCCGCCTCGGGGTGGTTGATGATCGGTGTGGAGCCGTCGACGCCGAACACCCCGTAGTTGTTCAACGTGAAGGTGCCGCCCGTGAGGTCGCCGGGGGTCAGGGTCCCCGTCCGTGCGGCCTCGGTCAGCCGGGCGAACTCGGCGCTCAGCGACTGCGCGTCACGGGTGTGCGCGTCCCGGACGACGGGGACGACGAGGCCGCGTTCGGTCTGTGCCGCGAATCCGAGGTGGACGTGGCCGAGCCGGACGATCTCGCGCGCTTCCATGTCGACGGTCGAGTTGAGCTCAGGGTGGCGGGCCAGCGCGGCGGTGCAGATCCGGGCCAGCAGCGCGAGCAGGGAGATCTTCGGACCGCCGGCGGCGTTCATCGCCGCGCGGGCGGCGAGGAGTTCGGTCGCGTCGGCGTCCACCCAGCAGGTCGCGTCGGGGATCTCGTGCCGGCTGCGGGAGAGCTTGTCGGCGACGGCGCCGCGGATGCCGCGCAGGGGGACCCTGGTGCCGTCCGCCGCCGCGGCGGGGGTGGTTCCGGGCGTGCGGGGGACCGCGAGGGTCTCCGGCTGCCGGGTGATGCCCTCGGCCGAGCGCGACGCGTGCTCCACGTCCGCCCGCAGGATCAGTCCGTCGGGGCCGGAGCCCGTCAGCTCCCTCAGGTCCAGGCCGTTCTCCCGGGCGATCCTGCGCACCAGCGGGGAGATGACGGGGACCGGACCGGTCGCCCGTGCCCCCGCGTTCCCGCGCCCTCGCGCGTCCGTCGGTCCCCGCCCGTCCGTCAGTCCCCGCGCGTCCGTGCGATCCGGCGCCGCCGTCCGGGCGCCGGAGCCCCGGCCCGTGCCGAGCGGTCCGGACGTACCGTCCGCTCCGCGGGCCGCGGCCGTGGAGCCGCCGTTCGACAGGGCTCCCCCGGCGGGCCGGACGGGCGCGACCGGGCTGGTCCGCACCCTCCTGCGCCGCGCCGGAGGCGCCCCCGTGCCGTAGCCCACGAGCACATTGCCGGACCCTTCGTCCGCGCCACCGGAGGCGGGCGCGTCGCCGCCGACCGCGACCGTCAGCAGGGGGGATCCGACCGGCAGTTCCGTGCCCTCCTCGCCGAAGCGGGCCGTGACCACGCCCCCGTAGGGACACGGGACCTCGACCATCGCCTTGGCGGTCTCGACCTCCACGACGGGCTGGTCGACGGCGACGACGTCACCGACCTCCACGAGCCAGCGGACGATCTCCGCCTCCGTGAGGCCCTCTCCGAGGTCGGGAAGCTTGAACTCCAGAACCTGGGCCATCAGTTGCCCGCCTCCCACTGCAGACGCGCCACGGCGTCCAGGATCCGGTCGACGCCGGGCAGATGGTGCCGCTCCAGCATCGGCGGCGGATAGGGGATGTCGAACCCGGCCACGCGCAGCACCGGCGCCTCCAGGTGGTGGAAACAGCGCTCGCTCACGCGGGCCGCTATCTCTCCGCCGGGGCCGCCGTAACCACCCGACTCGTGCACGACGACCGCGCGGCCGGTCCGCCGCACCGACGCCGCCACCGTCTCGTCGTCGAAGGGGACGAGGGAGCGCAGATCGACGACCTCGAGGTCCCAGCCCTCGGCCCGCGCGGCCTCGGCGGCCTCCAGGCAGACGGGCACGGACGGCCCGTAGGTGATGAGCGTGGCGCTGCGGCCGGGCCGGCGCACCACCGCACGGCCTATCGGCTCCACGGACTGCGGCTCGTCGGGGTTCCAGGAGTCCTTCGACCAGTACAGCCGCTTGGGCTCCAGGAAGACGACCGGATCGTCGGAGGCGATGGAGGCGCGCAGCAGCCCGTAGGCGTCGGCGACCGTAGCGGGCGTGACGACATGAAGCCCCGGAGTCGCCATGTAGTACGCCTCGGAGGAGTCGCTGTGGTGCTCGACGCCGCCGATTCCGCCGCCGTACGGGACACGGATGGTCAGGGGCAGCGGCATGGCGCCGCGGGTGCGGTTGCGCATCCGCGCCACGTGCGAGATCAGCTGCTCGAAGGCCGGGTAGGCGAAGGCGTCGAACTGCATCTCCACGACCGGCCGCAGCCCGTACATCGCCATGCCGACGGCCGTGCCGAGGATGCCCGCCTCGGCGAGCGGGGTGTCCGTGCAGCGGTCCTCGCCGAACTCCTTGGCGAGCCCGTCGGTGACGCGGAAGACCCCGCCGAGGGTGCCGACGTCCTCGCCCATGACGTGGACGCTCGGGTCGGCGGCCATGGCGTCGCGCAGCGCGCGGGTGAGGGCCTGCGCCATGGTGGCGGGTTTGAGGGCGACGGTGGTCATCGGCCCCTGCCTTCCGACTCGGATCCGGCGGCGGAGTCCGGCTCGGCCTCGGCCGCCAGCTCCGCACGCAACTGCGCTTCCTGTTCGCGCAGTTGCGGTGTGGGCTCGGCATACACATGGGCGAACAGGTCCATGGGGTCGAGCACCGGGTCCTGGTTCATCCGGGCGCGCAGGTCCGCGGCCATCGTCTCGGCGGCCTCACGGGCGGCCTGTATGCCCTCCTCGTCGAGGAGACCGCGCTCGGTCAGCTCCTGCTCCAGGAGCACGATCGGGTCGTGCGCGCGCCAGGTCTCGACCTCGGAGTCGCCGCGGTAGCGGGTGGCGTCGTCGGCGTTCGTATGGGCCTCGATGCGGTACGTCACGGCCTCGACGAGCGTCGGGCCGCCGCCCGCGCGCGCGTGGCGCACGGCGTCGCTCAGGACCTCGTGCACGGCCGCCGCGTCGTTCCCGTCGACCAGGCGCCCGGGCATTCCGTAGCCGACGGCCTTGTGGGCCAGCGACGGAGCCGCGGTCTGCTTGTCGAGCGGGACGGAGATGGCGAAGCCGTTGTTCTGGACGAGGAAGACGACCGGGGCCTGCCACACGGCGGCGAAGTTCAGCGCCTCGTGGAAGTCGCCCTCGCTGGTGCCGCCGTCGCCCACCAGGGCGAGCGCGACCACGTCGTCACCCTTGAGCCGGGCGGCGTGCGCGAGGCCCACCGCGTGCGGGAGCTGGGTGGCGAGCGGGGTGCACAGGGGGGCGATGCGGTGCTCGCGGGGGTCGTACCCGGTGTGCCAGTCGCCGCGCAGGAGGGTCAGGGCCTGGACGGGGTCGAGGCCGCGGGCGACGGCGGCGAGGGTGTCGCGGTAGCTGGGGAAGAGCCAGTCGCGCTCCTCCAGGACGAGCGCGGCGGCGACCTCACAGGCCTCCTGGCCCGTGCTGGAGGGGTAGACCGCGAGGCGGCCCTGCTTGGTGAGAGCCGTGGCCTGCGTGTTGTAGCGGCGGCCTCGCACCAGCTCCGTGTACAGACGGCGCAGCAGATCCGGGTCGACCTGTGCGGCCGCTTCGGTGCCGAGGACGCGATGGGGCAGCGCGTCGGGCAGCAGCGGCGCGGGGTCGGTGCGGGGCTGCCAGGCGGGCGGCGGCGTGGGCCGGTAAGCACCTCGCTGCTCCATGACCGTCATGACGGCACCTCCTCGTGGGAGCGGCTCGGGACGCATCACGGTTGTGATGCGCCTCACCTACCGATTGTTCGGTCGTCGGCACATTTTGGCTACAGGCACCTGCAGGCTGTGGACAAACGGTTCTGCACAGCCTGAGATGGACGCAGTACGTCCATGGTAGGGAGGCGGGGGGACATGGCACCTGAACAAATGGCCGAGCCGCCGGCGGCCGGCGCCGTCGCGCCGCCCGCCCGTCCGCTCGACGCGATCGACCAGGACATCCTGCAGATGCTCCAGGCGGACGGCCGCGCCTCCATACGTTCCGTGGCCGAACGGGTCCACGTGTCACGCGCGAATGCCTACGCGCGGATCAACCGCCTCATCGAGGACGGCGTGATCCGCGGCTTCGGGGCGCGCGTCGACCACGAACGCGCCGGACAGGGCACCTCCGCGTACATCACCCTCAAGATCGTGCAGAACTCCTGGCGCACGGTGCGCGAGCAGTTGCGGGTGCTCCCCGGGGCGTCCCACATCGCGCTGGTGGGCGGTGATTTCGACGTGCTGCTGCTGGTCCACACGCCTGACAACAGGGCGCTGCGCGAGCTGGTCCTCACCCGGCTCCAGGCGATCCCGGAGGTGCTCAGCACGCGGACGCTGCTGGTGTTCGAGGAGGAGGACCTGGAACCGGAGGGCTGAGATCAGCTCTCGGCCCTGAGTCCCCCGAAGACCACCTGTACGACCGCGTCGGCCACCTCACGCTCGCCCATGCCCCGCGCGTCCGGCCGGTACCACTCCACGATCGAGTTGATCATCCCGAAGACGAGCCGGGTCGCGAGCCGGACCTCCACGTCGCTGCGCACGTCCCCGTCGGCCGCCGCGTCCTTCAGGAGCTCCGCCACCCGGTGGTCGAAGTCGCGGCGCCGCTCCAGGGCCCACCGCTCGGTGACCGTGTTGCCGCGCACACGCAGCAGCAGGGTCACGTACGGCAGCTCGGCGGTGAGCACCTCGACCATCCGCCGTACGACGTACTCCAGGCGCTCCACGGCGCGCCCCACGCACGCGTGCTCCTCGTCGAGGATCTCGAAGAGGCCGTCGAGAGCGCGGCTGACGGCTCGCCGCAGCAGTTCCTCCTTGCCCGCGACATGGTGGTAGATCGACGACTTGGAGATGCCGGCCGCCTTGGAGAGGTGCTCCATGGAGGTGCCGTCGTAGCCGCGCTCGTTGAAGACCTGGACGGCGACGGAGAGCAGGGTCTCCGGGGTGTACGTGTCGCGCTTGGCGGTGGTCATGAGGTGCCCTCCCGCTTCTCGGTGGCGTGCCCGTGGCGGTACAGCGCGAGCGAGGGGGCGTAGCGGCCGGAGGGCTCGCGCAGGTGCAGCTCCTCCAGGAGGTCGTGCGCCCAGGTCCTGCCGAGCCTGCGGCACCACTCGAAGGGCCCCAGGGGGTAGTTGACGCCCAGGCGCATCGCGGTGTCGACGTCCTCCTCGGTGGCCACTCCCTTCGCGACGGCGTCGTGCGCCAGGTCGACGATGCGGGCCACGGTCCGGGCGACGATCATGCCGGGGGCGTCCCCGATGACGCTGACGTCCTTGCCCAGCGCCTGGAAGAGGCCGATGGCCTCCGCGACCGTCTGGGGCGCGGTGTCCTGCGAGGCGGACAGGGCGATGCGGGTGGCCCTGCGGTAGTCCAGCGCCAGGTCGAAGTAGACGACGTCGCGGAACTCGATCGAGGTCTGGCCGTCGGCCAGGACCAGCTGGCCGCCGCTGGGCAGCAGCAGGCGGGTGCCGTGGTCCTCCTCGTCCTCGCGGACCTGGATGCCCGCCTCGCGGATCAGGGCGGGCAGCTCGGAGGCCGGTCCGAGGTCGCCCTCGACAACGACGTGGGCGGGCGGCTGCGCCTTCTCGGCGGTGTGCGGCTCGGGGCGTTCGGCGTCGTCCCCGTAGTCGTACCAGCCGTGTCCGGTCTTGCGGCCGTGCCGGCCGGACTCGACGAGCCGCCGCTGCGCGAGCGAGGGGGTGAAGCGCAGGTCCTGGAAGAAGGCCTGCCACACGGAGTGCGTGACGGACTCGTTGACGTCCTGGCCGATCAGATCGGTGAGCTCGAAGGCGCCCATCCTGAAGCCGCCGGACTCGCGCAGGACCGCGTCGATGGTGGCGGGATCGGCGGCCTGCGACTCGTACACCGCGAAGGCCTCGGCGTAGAAGGGCCGCGCGATGCGGTTGACGATGAAGCCGGGGGTGTCGGCGCAGGCGACCGGGGTCTTCCCCCAGGCGCGTGCCGTCTCGTACGCGCGCGTGGCCGACGAGAAGTCGGTCGCATACCCGGAGACGACCTCCACGAGGGGCAGCAGCGGCGCGGGGTTGAAGAAGTGCAGTCCGACCAGGCGGCCGGGGTTGCGCAGGGCGCCCCCGATGGCGGTGACGGACAGGGACGAGGTGTTGGTGGCGAGCAGGCAGTCGTCCTCGACGATGTCCTCGAGATCGCGGAACAGCTTCTGCTTGACGTCGAGTTGTTCGAGGACCGCCTCGACGACGAGCACGCAGTCCGCCAGCTCGTCGAGGCTCCGCGCGGGTCGCAGCCGCTCGCGCGCGGCGTCCCGGTCGGCACCGCTGAACCGGCCCTTCTCGACCAGCCGGTCGAGGCGCGCGCCGATCGCTTCGGCCGCCGCGTCGGCACGGCCCGCGAGGGTGTCGTAGAGCCGCACGGGGTGGCCCGCGACCAGCGCGACCTGGGCGATGCCCTGGCCCATGGTGCCGGTGCCGACGACGGCCACGGGGCTGTTGAGGTCGAGTGCTGTCATGCTCGCGATCCTCCCGCACGGGGTTTTCCACAGATGCGGCGGACCCCCTTGTCCCGACCGATCGTTCGGTTACTCTAACTCTGACTGTCCGTTCCTGCCCAGCTCGCGAGCGCGATGAAGCGCTCCTGAGACGAGGAGTTGGTCCCCGATGGCCGCCGAACTCACCGCGCACCAGTTGATCGCCCAGCACCGGCCCACGCTCGACCAGGCGCTGGAGGCGATCCGCACACGCGCGTACTGGTCCCCGCATCCCGAACACCCCAAGGCCTACGGCGAGAACGGCAGTCTGGGCATGGCCGAGGGCAAGGCCGCCTTCGACGCCGTCCTCGGCACCCGCGTCGACCTCGGCCAGCCGGGCACCGACGACTGGGTGGGCGGCGAGGTCTCGCCGTACGGCATCGCGCTGGACGTCACCTACCCGCACGCGGACATCGACGTGCTGCTGCCCGCCATGCGGACCGGTCAGCGCGCCTGGCGCGACGCGGGCGCGGAGACACGCGCGGTGGTCTGTCTGGAGATCCTCAAGCGGATCGCCGACCGGACGCACGAATTCGCGCACGCCGTGATGCACACCAGCGGCCAGGCCTTCATGATGGCGTTCCAGGCGGGCGGCCCGCACGCACAGGACCGTGGACTGGAAGCGGTGGCGTACGCGTACGCGGAGCAGATCCGCACCCCGGACACCGCGGAGTGGACCAAGCCCCAGGGCAAGCGCGACCCGATCACGCTGACCAAGCAGTTCACCCCGGTCCCGCGCGGCATCGCGCTCGTCATCGGCTGCAACACCTTCCCCACGTGGAACGGTTATCCGGGCCTGTTCGCCTCCCTGGCCACCGGCAACGCGGTCCTGGTGAAGCCCCACCCGCGCGCGGTGCTGCCGCTCGCGCTGACCGTGCGCGTCGCGCGCGAGGTGCTCGCCGAGGCGGGCTTCGACCCGAACCTGGTGGCACTGGCCGCCGAGCGCCCCGGAGAGGGCATCGCCAAGGCCCTGGCCGTCCGCCCCGAGATCCGGATCATCGACTACACGGGCTCGACGGCGTTCGGCGACTGGCTGGAGACCCACGCCCGCCAGGCGCAGGTCTACACCGAGAAGGCCGGCGTCAACACGGTGATCGTGGAGTCGACCGCCGACTACAAGGGCATGCTGTCCAACCTCGCCTTCTCCCTGTCCCTGTACAGCGGCCAGATGTGCACGACCCCGCAGAACCTCCTCATCCCGCGGGACGGCATCCGTACGGACGAGGGCCCCAAGTCGTACGACGAGGTGGTGGCCGACCTCGCCAGGTCGGTCGGCGGACTCCTCGGGGACGACGCCCGGGCCAATGGACTGCTCGGCGCCATCGTGAACCCGGACGTGAAGGCCCGCCTCGAGGCCGCCGCCGGCCTCGGCGAGGTCGCCCTCCCCTCCCGGGAGATCAGCAACCCCGAGTTCCCCGACGCCGTCGTCCGCACGCCGGTGATCGTGAAGCTCGACGGCGCCCGCAAGTACTGGGAGGGTACGGACGACGAAGCCGCCTACATGAGCGAGTGCTTCGGCCCGGTCTCCTTCGCGGTCGCGGTCGACTCGGCGGCGGACGCCGTGGAGCTGCTGCGCCGGACCGTCCGGGACAAGGGCGCGATGACCGTCGGCGCGTACACCACCGACGAGGAGTTCGAGCAGGCCGTCCAGGAGGTCTGCCTGGAGGAGTCCGCCCAGCTCTCCCTGAACCTCACGGGCGGGGTGTACGTCAACCAGACGGCGGCCTTCTCCGACTTCCACGGCTCCGGCGGCAACCCGGCGGCGAACGCGGCCCTGTGCGACGGCGCGTTCGTGGCGAACCGTTTCCGGGTGGTCGAGGTGCGGCGCGAGGCCTAGGAACTGATCGGTGCGCCCCCCGCGGCGCTCCAGTGGAACAGCGTCATGGCCACACTGGTCGCGAGGTTGTAGCTGGAGACCTGGGGGCGCATCGGCAGCGACACCAGATGCTCGGCGCGCGCCCGCAGCTCGGGGGAGAGACCGCTGCGCTCGGAGCCGAACGCGAGCAGGGCGTCGTCCGGGAGCTTCGTCCCCCGGATGTCCTCGCCCTCCGGATCGAGGGCGAACACCGGCCCGGACGGCAGCTCCGCGACCGTCAGGCGCTCCACGGCGGTCGCGAAGTGCAGGCCCGCCCCGCCGCGCACCACCGTCGGGTGCCAGGGATCGAGGGTGCCCGTCGTGACGACCCCGGTCGCGCCGAAGCCCGCCGCGAGCCGGATCACGGCACCCGCGTTGCCGAGGTTGCGCGGCTGGTCGAGCACCACCACGGGCGCGATGCGGGGCGTGGCCGCCAGCGCCCGCAGACCGGCCTCCCGGGAGGGACGTACGGCCAGCGCGGCGACCGCCGTGGGGTGCGGGCGCGGGACCAGCGACCGGTAGGTGGCCTCCGGGACCTCCACCAGCAGGCCGTCCAGGGTGTCGCGCACGTCCGGGGCCAGCTCGTCGGCGAGGGCCAGCGCCGCCCGCCGGTCGCCGGTGACCGCCGTCAGGACCTCGGCCCGGAATCGCACCGCGTGCTTGAGGGCGTGGAAGCCGTCGAGCAGGACGGAGGCGCCGGCGAGCCGGTGCCAGGTGCCCACGGCGTCCTTCGCGCGGTCGCGGTCGTCCATGCCGTCGTGGTCGTCGGCACGGTCGTGGTCGTCAGCGGGGTCCTTCATGCGGTGAAGCCTACGTGCGGGTCCTCGGAGCCCTCCGGGGTGCGCGGGCCCCGCGCGCGCTGACCCGGCAGCTCGGGGGCGCCGCCCGGGAGCAGCCGGCCACGCGCGCGCAGCGCCAGTCCGCCGAGCCGTCGCAGGAAGGACGTCGGCAGGAACACCGAGTCGGCGGCGATCATCGCGAGCGAGAAGAACGGCAGTCCGAGGACCACGGCGATCACGGCGTGCTCGGTGATCATCGCCGCCAGCAGCACGTTCTTGACCCGCCGGTTGAACAGGGTGAAGGGGAAGGCGACCTGCACGACGACCGTCCCGTAGGTCACCAGCATCACGATCGTGCCGTGTGCGGCAAGCAGGTCGGACAGGGCCGGCCAGGGCGAGAAGTAGTCGAGGTGGAGCGGGTAGTAGACGGCCGTGCCGTCCTGCCAGCGCGAGCCCTGGATCTTGTACCAGCCCGCCGTCGCGTAGATCAGACACGCCTCGGCCATGATCACGAACAGGGCCGCGTTGTGCACCATGTTGGCGACCACGTCGAGCAGGATCCGCGGCTGCGGGGTGCGCGCGCGGCGGCCGACGGCCCACCACAGCGCCTGTGCCGCCCACAGTCCCCAGAAGACCGTCAGCCAGCCGCCGCCGAGGTGTCCCGTGACCGTCACCGCCGCCAGCAGCAGGCCGAGCCCCGTCCACAGGGCGGGGCCGACCTGGTCCGGGCCCGCCGCCCGGGAGACCTCCCCCCGCGCGCGTGCCTCCGCCGCGAGCCGTGCCCGCCGGGCGTCCAGCGACCACACCTGTCCGCAGCGCGTGCCGACCAGGTAGATCGCCATCAGGTGGATGACGTTGTCCCCGCCGTCCCCCATGAAGATGCTGCGGTTCTGCAGCGAGAGCACGCCGATCATGAACAGCACGGACATCGTGCGGGTCCGCCAGCCCATCAGCAGCAGGACGCTGGACAGCACGGCCACGGCGTAGACGATCTCGAACCACACCTGGCCGTCGGACCACATCAGGGCCGTGAAGGCGTGGTTGTCCGCGACGAGCCGCTCGGCGAGGTCCCAGCTCCAGGGGCCGTCGGGCCCGTACATCTCCTGGCGGTCGGGGAACTCGCGCAACAGGAACAGCAGCCAGGTGGCGGCGAAGCCGACGCGGATCACGGCGGCCTGGTACGGGCCCAGCGCGTTGTCGGTGACCCGGGTGATGGCGCGCGCGACGGGCGCGGCGAATCGGTTCATCGGGCGCTCGCCTCCGTCGTCCGGGCGTCCGTCAGGTCCTCCTCGGGGACCGTCCACCAGGGCAGCTCGCGCAGGACGGGCTTGTCGGACACCTGCTCATCGCTCCACTCGGGGGGCCGCACGTCGGTAGTACGGGAGCGGACCTGGACGCGTTCGACGACGGCGCCCTTGCCACCCGCCCCCTCACGGTCGAGGCGCAGCAGCACGACGCGGCGCAGATAGCGTTCGGAGAGGTTGCCGCGCAGGCCCACCGGGCGGTTCTCGTTGTCGTGCGTGCCGGCGTAGAAGTCCCAGGCCCTGCGCAGTTCGTTCTGCTGGGTGTGGCTCGGGAGCGGATTGCCGTCGATGGCCACGCCGTCGAGCGCGGACAGGTCGTACCAGCCGGTCTCGGTGGCGCCGCCGTCCGTGGCGCGTATCCGGGCACGGACCTGGACGTCGATGTTCTGCTGCAGCGGATTGGGGGCGAAGAGCTTCCAGTTCTGCTCGAACTCGGGGTAGATCCACTCGTCGATCGCCCTGCCGTGCTGCTTGGTGACCGTGTTCGAGGGCGCGACGTGCAGAAACACCATGCCGAGATGCACGCAGGCGACGACCGCGACGACGGCGAGGGCGAACGCCGCGGCGATCTGGTGGCGCAGGGAGAGCGCGGCGATGCCGGTGAGGGCGGGCGCGGGGGCGGCCACCGGGTATCCGGGAGGCGCCTCGGACGGGGGGAAGGGGCGTGCGACAGCCGTCCCGGCGTGAGGAGTCGCGACGTGGGGGGTCTCCGCGTGAGCAGTCGCGGCGTGAGGCATCCCCGCGCGAGGGGTGCCGGGGTGGGGCGTCCCCGCGCGAGGTGTCTCCTCGTGCGGGGTGCCGGAGTGAGGTGTCTCCGCGTGGGACGTCCCGGCGTGAGGCGTCTCGATGGCAGGGCCCCCCGGCGCGGGCTCATGGGCCGCGGCCCCCCGGCCGCCCGACTCCGGCGCGGCCGCGGCGCTGGACGCGTCATCGGGCACGGCACCGGCGGAGACGGGGCCCTCACGCAGGGGGCCGCCGGGGCCGTCCGGCCCGTGTCGGGCGTTCGAGCCCTCGTCGTACGCGTCCGCGTCCATTCCGCCCCGATTCCGATCCCGGTCCGATTCCCGCCGCCGGGCACGCGGCGCCCGGGCCCCGCGCGCAAGCACTCCGCGGCGTGCGCACGGGAACCGTACTCAGGCTCGGCCCCCCGGCACAGCCCCGTCCGGCACACCGGGCACAACAGTCGCCCCGAGGTTATCCACAGCGGTTGACACCTTACGGCGCCCGTCCCACCATTGAATCGACAGAACCGAACGATCGGTCGGTCGGGAGCGAGAGGTCGAGGGGGACCGCATGGCGACAGCAGCAGCGCATCGCACGGCCCGTACGCAGGCGGCAGGGCCCGCGGGCGAAGCCGGGTCCACGGCGGCGTACGAGGCCGTTTTCGACGCCTCGGTGGCAGCCGACGAACGCATCGAGCCCCGCGACTGGATGCCCGACGCCTACCGTTCCACGCTGGTCCGGCAGATCGCCCAGCACGCCCACTCCGAGATCATCGGCATGCAGCCGGAGGCCAACTGGATCACGCGCGCGCCCTCGCTGCGCCGCAAGGCGATCCTGATGGCCAAGGTCCAGGACGAGGCGGGGCACGGGCTCTATCTCTACAGCGCGGCCGAAACGCTCGGCACCAGCCGCGAGGAGCTGCTCGACAAGCTGCACACCGGCCGCCAGAAGTACTCGTCGATCTTCAACTACCCGACGCTGACCTGGGCGGACGTCGGCGCCATCGGCTGGCTGGTGGACGGCGCGGCGATCACCAACCAGGTTCCCCTCTGCCGCTGCTCGTACGGGCCCTACGCACGCGCGATGGTCCGCGTCTGCAAGGAGGAGTCCTTCCACCAGCGCCAGGGGTACGAGCTGTTGCTGGCCCTCAGCCGCGGCACTCCCGCGCAGCACGAGATGGCGCAGGACGCGGTGAACCGCTGGTGGTGGCCCTCCCTGATGATGTTCGGGCCGCCCGACGACGAGTCCTCGCACTCGGCACAGTCCATGGCCTGGAAGATCAAGCGCCATTCGAACGACGAGCTGCGCCAGCGCTTCGTGGACATCTGCGTCCCCCAGGCCAAGTCACTCGGCCTGACCCTGCCGGACCCGGACCTGGTGTGGAACGAGGAGCGGGGCCAGCACGACTTCGGCCCGATCGACTGGACGGAGTTCTGGGAGGTCCTCAAGGGCAACGGCCCGTGCAACGACCAGCGCATCACGCAGCGCAAGCGGGCCCACGAAGAGGGTGCGTGGGTGAGGGAGGCGGCCGCGGCCTACGCGGACAAGCACACCGCCGGTCCGGCCGGGGAGATACCCGGCTCGGCCGACGCGAACGGGAAGGCGCGCGCATGACCACCAACGACTGGCCGCTGTGGGAGGTCTTCGTGCGCTCGCGCCGCGGGCTCTCGCACACCCACGCAGGCAGCCTGCACGCACCGGACGCCGAGCTGGCCCTGCGCAACGCGCGGGATCTGTACACGCGCCGCGGCGAGGGCATCTCGATCTGGGTGGTCCCGTCCGCCGCGATCACCGCGTCCTCGCCGGACGAGAAGGACCCGTTCTTCGAGCCGTCCGCGGACAAGCCCTACCGCCACCCGACGTTCTACGAGATCCCGGAAGGGGTGAAGCACCTGTGACGAACGCACCCAGCACTCACGCGCCCATGGCCGGAGGGTCCCCGGCGGAGCCGTCCACGGCGCCCGCCGCGTCCGGGGCGATGACCGCCGCGGCCCTCGCCCTCGGGGACGACGCCCTGGTGCTCTCGCACCGCCTGGGGGAGTGGGCCGGCCACGCGCCCGTCCTCGAAGAGGAAGTGGCCCTGGCCAACATCGCGTTGGACCTGCTCGGCCAGGCCAGGATCCTGCTGTCCATGGCCGGCGACGAGGACGAGCTGGCGTATCTGCGCGAGGAGCGCGCATTCCGCAACCTCCAGCTCGTCGAGCAGCCGGGTGGCGACTTCGCGCACACCATCGCCCGTCAGCTGTACTTCTCCACCTACCAGCGACTCCTGTACGCGCAACTCGCCGCCGGGGACAGCGTGTTCGCCCCGCTCGCGGCGAAGGCCGTCAAGGAGGTCGCCTACCACCAGGACCACGCCGAACAGTGGACCCTGCGACTGGGCGACGGCACGGACGTCAGCCATGAGCGGATGCGACGGGCCTGCGAGGCTCTGTGGCGGTTCACGGGAGAGATGTTCCAGCCGGTCGAGGGCGTGGACGTCGACTGGGACGCGATCAGGGCCGGTTGGCTGGAGTCCGTCACGGACGTCCTGCGGCGCGCGACGCTGGAGATCCCCGAAGGCCCGCAGTCCGGAGCGTGGGCCGCGGGAGCGGGACGCCAGGGACTGCACACCGAGTCCTTCGGGCGGATGCTCGCCGAGATGCAGCATCTGCACCGCAGCCACCCGGGGGCGTCATGGTGACGACGACCACCGCCCTGGAGGAGGAACTGCGCAGACTGGCCGGGTCCGTTCCCGACCCGGAACTGCCCGTGCTCACCCTGGAGGACCTGGGCGTACTGCGCGCCGTGCACGTCCGGGGCGAAGGTGCCGTCGACGTGGAACTGACGCCGACGTACACCGGCTGTCCGGCTGTCGAGGCGATGGTCACGGACATCGAGCGCGTACTGCACGAGCACGGAGTGCGGGAGGTGTCCGTACGGACGGTGCTCAGCCCGGCCTGGTCGACGGACGACATCTCGGACGAAGGACGCCGCAAGCTGCGGGAGTTCGGGATAGCGCCACCGCGCGGCGGGCGGGGGTCGGGTCCGGTGGCGGTCGGACTGGGACCGACGCGCACGATCACACGGACGACGGCCGAGGACGCCGACGAGCCCGTGTGCTGTCCGCACTGCGGGTCGGCCGACACCGAGCTGCTCAGCCGTTTCTCATCGACCGCGTGCAAGGCACTGCGGCGCTGTCTGTCCTGCCGTGAACCGTTCGACCACTTCAAGGAGTTGTGATGGCCCGCTTCCACCCGCTCCCGGTGGCCGCCCTCGACCGGCTCACCGACGACTCGGTGGCCCTGACCTTCGCGGTGCCGGCCGCCCTGCGCGCCGCGTACCGGCACGCTGCGGGTCAGCACCTCGCGCTGCGGCGCACGGTCGACGGCACGGAGATCCGGCGCACCTACTCCATCTGTTCCCCCGCGCCCGCCCCGGGTGACGAGGGCCCGCTCACCCTGCGGGTCGGGGTGCGCCTGGTCGACGGCGGAGCGTTCTCGACGTACGCGCTCAAGGAGATCGCCGTCGGCGACGAGGTCGAGGTGATGACACCGGCGGGCCGGTTCACGCTGGAACCGGCGGCCGGGCTGTACGCCGCCGTGGTCGGCGGCAGCGGGATCACACCGGTGCTGTCGATCGTCGCGACGCTGCTGGCACGCGAGCCCGAGGCCCGGTTCTGCCTGATACGCAGCGACCGGACGTCCGCGTCGACGATGTTCCTGGAGGAGGTCGCCGACCTCAAGGACCGTTTTCCACAGCGGTTCCAGCTGGTCACGGCGCTCTCCCGGGAGGAACAGCAGGCGGGGCTGCCGTCCGGGCGTCTCGACCAGGAGCGGCTGGCACAGCTGCTCCCGGCGCTGCTGCCCGTGGATCGGGTGGCGGGATGGTTCCTGTGCGGGCCGTTCGGTCTGGTGCAGGGAGCCGAGCGCGCCCTGCGCGGGCTGGGTGTGGGACGGGCCCGGATCCACGAGGAGATCTTCCACGTGGACGGCGGAGCCGAGAAGGTTCCCGGCGTACCGGCTCCCGCGCACAGCACGGTGACGGCGCGGCTCGACGGCCGCGGAGGGACCTGGCCCGTCCAGGACGGCGAATCGCTCCTGGACGCGGTACTGCGCAACCGGCCGGACGCTCCCTACGCCTGCAAGGGCGGGGTGTGCGGGACCTGCCGCGCGTTCCTCGTCTCCGGCGAGGTACGGATGGACCGCAACTTCGCGCTGGAGCCGGAGGAGACGGAAGCGGGATACGTGCTGGCCTGTCAGTCGCATCCGGCCACGGAGAGCGTGGAGTTGGACTTCGACCGGTAGCCGGCAGCGGGGTGACCGTTCCCTTCTCGTAGAACCTGTTCTATCTTGACGCTCCGTCAGATCGGGTGCCCTGTCCGGTGCGGGTGAGCCGCCCGGTCGGTGGGTCGGCGCGTGGAAGGACAGGACCGTGGACTTCACCTTCACCGAGGAACAACAGGCGGCGGTCGAGGCGGCCGGGGCGGTGTTCGGCGGGGTCGCGCCGGACGGGGTGCCGAGCCCCGCGCTCACCGCGGGCGCCGTCGCCGACGACTTCGACCGGGCGCTGTGGGCGAAGCTCGCCGACGCGGACCTGCTGAGCCTGCTGCTGGACTCCGCGTACGGCGGAGCGGGCCTGGACGCGATCGCCCTGTGTCTGGTGCTGCGCGAGTCCGCGAAGGTCCTCGCACGGGTGCCGCTGCTGGAGAGCACCGCGGCCGTGGTCGTCGTGCAGGAGTACGGCGGCGAGGAGACGAAGGCCGAGCTGCTCGCGCGGGCGGGCCGGGGTGAGGTCGTGCTGACCGTCGCGGCGAACGGCCGTACCGGTCACGAACCGGCCGAACGCGCCGTGACCGCCCGGCAGGACGGTGACGTGTGGGTGCTGGACGGGGTGCAGACCGCGGTCGCGTGGGCGCACGGAGCCGACTTCGTCGTCGTACCCGCGCACACGGACGACGGCCGGACCCTCCTCGCGCTGGTGCCCCGGGAGCACGCGGGAACGGTGCTCGGCGAGCAGATCTCCACGACCGGGGAACGCCTCGGCGAGCTGCGTCTGGAGTCCGCGCGGATACCCGCCCGGCGGGTCATCGACGCGGAGGGGGCGTGGGAGCGGTTGCGGGAGCTGCTGACCACCGGGACCTGTGCGCTGGCGCTCGGGCTCGGTGAGCGGGTCCTCGCGATGACCAGCGCGTACACCGGCAAGCGCGAGCAGTTCGGGTTTCCGGTCGCCACGTTCCAGGCTGTCGCCGTGCAGGCCGCCGACCGCTATATCGACCTGCGCGCGATGGAGGCGACCCTCTGGCAGGCCGCCTGGCGGATCAGCACGGTCGCTGCCGGTGGCGGAGCTGTCGGTACCGGAGCTGTCGATTCGGGGGCGGGCGGTGCGCTTCCGGTGGCCGGGGACGTGGCCGTCGCCAAGATCTGGGCGTCGGAGGGGGTACGGCGGGTCGTACAGACGGCTCAGCATCTGCACGGGGGGTTCGGTGCGGACACCGACTGTTCGCTGCACCGCTATCACGCCTGGGCCAAGCACCTGGAGCTGTCGCTCGGCCCGGCGGCCGCTCATGAGGAGGCGCTGGGAGATCTCCTCGCGGCCCATCCCCTGGGGTGACCGACGACACACCCGGGTCCGGACCCGGGCCGACGTCCGAGCCGGCAGCCGAACCGCCGCGCTGAGCGCGGCGGGCGCGGATACCGGGGTCGGCCGGTCCTCGGTCCTCGGGGGCCTAGAGCACGAAGCCCGCGGCGCCCTTGTCGTCCACCACCGGGCGGCCGGAGGCGGCCCAGACCTGCATGCCGCCGTCGACGTTCACGGCGTCGACGCCCTGCTGGACCAGATACATCGCGACCTGCGCGGAACGGCCACCGGAACGGCAGATCACGTTGACCCTGCCGTCCTGCGGCGCCGCCTCGGTCAACTCGCCGTAGCGCGCGACGAACTCGCTCATGGGGATGTGCAGCGCCCCTTCGGCGTGACCCGCCTGCCACTCGTCGTCCTCCCGGACGTCCAGCAGGAAGTCTCCGTCCGCGAGATCCCCGATCTCGACCGTGGGCACACCAGATCCGAATTGCATGCCTCAGACGCTACCCGACCGGCAAGCGGACGGACCAGGTCCCGGTCCGGCGGCACTAGCCGACCAGTCGGGCCAGCTCCGCCTCGCGCTCGCCGACCTGGGCCAGCAGCTGCTCGGCGATCTCCTCCAGGAGACGGTCGGGGTCGTCCGGGGCGAGCTTGAGCATGGCGCCGATGGCGCTCTCCTCCAGTTCGTGGGCGACCAGAGTGAGCATCTCCTTGCGTTCGGAGAGCCACTCGAGACGGGCGTACAGCTCCTCGCTGCGGCTCGGCTTCCACTCCTTGGGCACCGGGCCCGCCGCCCACTCCTCGGAGAGCTCCCGCAGCAGTGCCTCGTCGCCCCGGGCGTACGCGGCGTTGACCCGGGAGATGAACTCGTCGCGCCGCGTGCGCTCGTCCTCGTCCTGGGCCAGGTCGGGGTGGGCCTTGCGGGCCAGCTCACGGTAGAGCTTGCGGGCCTCGTCGCTGGGGCGGACCCGCTGCGGGGGCCGCACGGGCTGGTCCGTCAGCATCGCCACGGCCTCCGGGAACAGTCCCTCCGAGTCCATCCAGCCGTGGAACAGCTCCTCGACCCCAGGCATCGGCATGACCCGCGCCCGCGCCTCGTCCGCCTTGCGTATGTCCTCCGGGTCGCCGGTGCGGGCGGCCTGAGCCTCGGCGATCTGCGCGTCCAGCTCGTCGAGCCGGGAGTACATCGGACCGAGCTTCTGGTGGTGCAGCCGCGAGAAGTTCTCGACCTCGACGCGGAAGGTCTCCACGGCGATCTCGAACTCGATCAGCGCCTGTTCGGCCGCCCGCACCGCCCGTTCGAGACGCGCCTCGGGCCGCGCCTCACCCTGAGGTGCGTCGCCCTCGGAGCCCGAAGCGTCGGAGCCCCCGCTCCGCTCGCTCACACCCTGGTCGCCTACGGCCTGCTCGTCCACGTTCTCCTGGCTCACGCTCTCGGCGCCCGCCTGCGCGGGGCCCGCACTCTCGGTGCCCGCACTCTCGGTGCCCGCGCTCTCGGTGCCCGCGTCCTTGGGGGTCCCGTTCTCGGGCGCCGCTTCTTCGGCTGCCGTGGTCGGGGCCGGGGCGGGGGACTGGGGATCCCCCGCATCCTGGGACCGGGCATCCTCGGCCTCGATGCGGTCGGACTGGCTGTGCTCGGCTTCCGGGGTCGTCACCCGCCCAGCGTAGGCCACGGCTCGCCGGGCACACCCGGAACCACCGACTGAGGCCTCCCGCTCCCCCGGCCCCACCCCGGCCCCGGGAGAACCTCCGGGTCCGCTTCTCCTGTCAGACCCCCAGCTCCGCCGCGATCCGTCCCTCCCGGACCGCCGCCACCAGGGCCGCGTGGTCCGCCTCCGTGCGGTCCGCGTAGGCCACGGCGAACGCGGCTACGGCCTCGTCGAGTTCCTCGTTCTTTCCGCAGTATCCGGCGACAAGGCGAGGGTCGACGCTGTGCGAGTGGGCACGGGCGAGAAGGGCGCCGGTCATCCGCGCGTAGTCGTCGACCTGGTCGACGGCGAGCGCGGCGGGGTCGACGCTGCCCTTGCGGTTGCGGAACTGGCGCACCTGGAAGGCCCGACCCTCGACCGTGGTCCAGCCGAGCAGGATGTCGCTGACGACCTGCATGCGCTTCTGGCCGAGGACGACACGGCGGCCCTCGTGCGACACGTCGGGTACGGCGTGACCGGCCGTCGCCAGGTGCGGCAGCAGCGCCGAGGCGCGGGCCTCCTTCACCTGGAGGACGAGGGGTTCGCCGCGGTGGTCCAGGAGCAGCACGACGTACGAACGCATGCCGACGCTGCCGGTGCCGACGATGCGGAAGGCGACGTCGTGCACCGCGTACCGGGCGAGGAGGGGGAGGCGGTCCTCCGAGACCGTCGTCAGGTACTGCTCCAGCGAGGCCGCGACCGCTGCCGCCTCCGCGTCGGGCACGCGGCGCAGCACCGGCGCCGCGTCGACGAAGCGCCGTCCGCCGCCCTCGACCGACGCCGTCGACCTGGCGGCGAACCGCCCGCTGGTGTTGGCCCGCGCCTTCTCCGAGACCCGCTCCAGGGTGCCGAGCAGGTCATGGGCGTCGGTGTGGGAGACGAGCTCCTCGTCCGCGATGGCGTTCCACGCGTCCAGCACCGGGAGTTTGGCGAGCAGGCGCATCGTGCGCCGGTAGGCACCGACCGCGTCCTTGGCCGCCCTGCGGCAGGTGTCCTCGTCCGCGCCCGTCTCCCGGCCGGCGAGCACCAGCGAGGCGGCGAGGCGCTTGAGGTCCCACTCCCAGGGGCCGCGCACCGTCTCGTCGAAGTCGTTCAGATCGATGACCAGGCCGCCGCGCGCGTCGCCGTACAGGCCGAAGTTCGCCGCGTGGGCGTCACCGCAGATCTGGGCGTCGATACCGGTCATGGGGGTGCGGGCGAGGTCGTAGGCCATCAGGCCGGCCGAACCCCGCAGGAAGGCGAAGGGGGTGGCGGCCATCCTGCCGACCCGTATCGGCGTGAGCTCGGGGATCCTGCCGCGGTTGGACTCCTCGACCACGGCCACGACGTCCGGCCGGTCGGCGTCGGGGGTCAGCTCGGCGTGCGCGGTGCGCGGCACCCGGGCGCGGAGCTCCTTGCCCTTCTCCTTGGGCGAGCCCTGCGCGGGCCAGCCCGCGAACCCCGGTACCGCGAAGACCCCGGAAACCCTGGGCGCCTGCAGCGCCTCGGCCCTTGTACCCAGCTCGGTCATGGCGACCGCCTCCCCCGCACACACGAACATCAACTCGTGATGACCGTACAGCCGGTGGCCGAAACGCGTCAGACCCTGTGGACAACTCCGCGCCTGTGAACAACCACCCCTCGCGGGAACCGCCTCCCGAATCCGCCCGAACCCCTCCCAGGCCCCTCAGGAACCCGTCCCGATCTCCTCCGGACGGCTCACTTCCTGAGCTCGGAGGGGCACTGCGGGCTTCCCGGCAGGTGCTTCTCCGCCCAGCTGCCCAGTTCCAGGAGCGCGGGCTCCAGTGCGCCGCCGGCCTCCGTCAGGCCGTACGAGACCCGCAGCGGGGGACCGTCGTCGACCTCGCGCACGACGAGTCCCGCCGCGGCGAGTTCCGTGAGGCGGTCGGAGAGCATCCGCTCGCTGATGCCGGGGATCGCTCGGCGCAGGTCGGCGAAGTGCACGGGATGCGGCAGCAGCACGGCCACGATCAGGCCCGTCCAGCGTTTTCCGAACAGCTGGAAGACCCGGGCCATGCCGTCGTCGACCTTCTGGCACGGCCCCACGTCGTGTGCTCCCAGCTCTGGCATGGCTCAAGAGTACTGCGTTCTCTTTGGGGGGTGAAAAAAAATAAGTAGCTGTGTTATCTCTAGTCGAGTACAAAAAAGAAGCCCACGGGATCCGTCCCGTCGGGCTCGACCCGCCACACCTTTTGGAGATCCCCCATGGCCACCCTCCTCCACATCGACTCGTCCGTTTTCCCGGGCTCCGCCTCCACCTCGCGCACGGTGACCGACGCGTTCCGCAAGGCCTGGGAGGAGCAGCACCCGCAGGGCACCGTGATCTACCGCGACCTCGTCGTGAGCCCGGCTCCGCACATCACGGCCGACGCCCACACGGCCGGTTTCGCCCCGGCGGACGCGCACACCCCGGAGCAGGCCGCGGCCTTCGCCGAGCGCCTGAAGTTCATCGAGGAGCTGGAGCAGGCGGACGCGATCCTGATCGGCGCGCCGATGTACAACTACACGATCCCGTCGACCCTCAAGGCGTGGCTGGACAACGTGATCCTCATGGGCCGCACCGCCATGACCGAGGACTCGAAGATCAAGGGCACCCCGGTCACGGTCATCGCCAGCCGCGGCGGTTCGTACGCGCCGGGCACTCCCCGCGAGGGCTACGAGTACGTGCAGAACTACCTGGAGGTCGTCCTGCGCGACGCCCTCGGCCTCGACCTCGAATTCATCGTCCCGGAGCTCACGATGGCCCCGCACAACCCGGCGATGTCCGAGCTGGTCCCGCTCTTCGAGGCCTCCCGCACCAAGGCACTCGACGACGCCGCCATCAAGGCGAAGGAGCTGGCCGACCGTTTCGCCGCGTAACCCCTCCGGGGGGCGTGCGGTGGCCCCGCGGGTCCTGGACCCGCGGGGCCGTCGTGTTTCGGGGCCGTCGCCTTTCGGGACCGCCCCCCGTTCGGGGCCACCATCTCTTGAGGCCACCGTCTCTCGGGGCCGTCGCCATTCGGAGCCACCATCCGTCGCGGCCGCCATCCCTCCGCGCCGCCGCTCTTCGGGGCCGGCGTCGATCGTGGTCGGCGGCGGCTCAGGGCCGCCGTCGGTCCTGAGCCGCCGTCCGCCGTGGACCGCCGGATGCCTGCTGCCGCGGGGGATGAGTCGCAGCAGGCATCCGGCGGCGGTACCGGGGGAGGGAACGCGGGAAGGCGGCGCGGCCGGCGGTGGGTTACTTGAAGGCCGGGACGCTTCGGGCGACCCAGCCGGAGAAGGGTGTGGCGGGCCGGGACAGGATCTTCTCCACGTCGGGGCTGACCCGCTGTTCGGCGGGGAGCGGTTCGCCGAGGATGTCCAGGGTGCCGGGGATGACCTCCTCGGGCATGAACTGCGCCATGTGGGCGTGGGCGGCCTCGCGGGTCAGTTCCACGAAGGTCACCTCTTCGCCGATCGCCTCCGCGATCACCTCGGCCTGCAGGCGCGGAGTGATCGCTTCGGGGCCGGTCAGCTCGTACGTACGGCCGGCGTGCCCGTCTTCGCGCAGCACCACGGCGGCGGCCGCGGCGATGTCCGCCGGGTCGACGACCGGCAGCGCCGTGTCACCGAAGGGGGCGAAGACCGTACGGTCGGCGCGGACCGACTCCGCCCACGCGAAGGCGTTGGAGGCGAAACCGCCGGCGCGCAGGATGGTGAAGTCAAGGCCGGAACCGCGTACGGCCTCCTCGAACTCGCGCAGCCTGCCGTGCGAGGCGACGCCGGGGCGGGTGGCGTTGATCTGCGAGGAGAGCAGGACGACCCGCTCGACCCCGGCGTCCTCGGCCGCCGTCAGCAGTTCGGTGGCGGCCTCACCGTGACCGAGCAGTTCGCCCGCGAGCAGGATGAAGAAGGCGTCGGCCCCTTCGAGGACAGGCCGCATGCTCCGCGCGTTGCCGAGGTCGGCCTGGGCGTGCCGGACATTCTTCGCCGGGGAGGGCAACGGGCGGCGCGAGACCGCCACGACCTGCTCCCCCGCCTCGGCCAGCGCCTCGATCAGTGGACGCCCGACGTTTCCGGTGGCTCCGGTGACGACAATCATGAAAATGCTCCCTAGTGCGTTGATCCGTGGTCGGTAGTCATCGGTCCGTCACCGATCCATCAGCCGACCGGCAGTCGGTCCTCGGTCGGTCCTCGGTCGGTCCTCGGTCGAGACAGTCATCAGTCGGGACAGTCATCAGTCGGCAAGGCGGGGACGCGGCGCGCGGCCGCTCGTCGTCATGGGTGACGAAGGGCCGGGACAGCAGCCGGTTCTCAGCGGGTCGCAGCCATGACCGCGACGCTAGCATCGTCGGTATAGTAGGTACCTAGAGGAAAGCGACTATCTCTTTGCTGGTCGTCGTGGCGCCCGCCGTACCCGCCGTACACCGCGGCGAGCGACCGGCCGAGACGGACGAGCGACTCGCGCGCCTCGGGAGGGCCGAGCACCTCGATCCGCGCGCCGAGGCCCGCGAGCTGCGCGGCCAGCACCTCCACCGAGGGACCGTCGGCGGTGAAGGCGACCCGGCCGTCGGGCTGGACCTCGCCCGTGCGGAGCCGCCCGCCGAGCAGTTGCCGCAGCACCGGCAGGGCGTCCGGGTCGGCATGGGCCCGTACGCTCACCGCGGACAGCCGTTGCTCCACCTCGGACGCCAGCTCCCGCCACGCGGAGGCGAGTTCGAACCCCTCCGGACGTCGCACCGGCGCACCGGTCGGCTCGACGGAGGTGACCCGGCTGAGCCGGAAGGTGCGCAGCCCCTCCCCGGTCCCCGCCACCAGGTACCAGCGCCCGGCCTTGGACACCAGCCCGAGCGGATCCACCGTCCGCTCGCCGGTCATCCGCTCACCCGACCACCGCGCGCCCGAGCCGCTTCCGCCCGAGCCGCCTTCATCCGCACCGTGCCCGCCCGCACCGTGCCCGCCCGCACCGCGTACACCCGAACCGCACCCGCCCCAACCGCGCCCGCCCGAGCCGTCCTCACCCAAGTCCCCTTCCGCCAGGGCCAGGTCGGCGTGCGCGTATCCCAACCGGACCTGCCGGCCGTCCAGCACCGCCCGTTCCAGGGCGTGCCGGTGGGGTCCACTGCCGCCCGCCGTGCGGGACCAGTCGAGGCCGTCGACGAGGATGGCCTTGGCGGCGGCCTCGGCATGCGGTCGCATGGGAGCGGGCACCGCACGCATCAACTTGCGCAGCGCGGCCCGCAGTTCGGGAGAGGCCGACAGCGGTCCCGCGGCCAGGAACAGCGCCCCGATCTCTCGCGAGGTGAAGCCGGTCAGATCGGTGCGGGCACCGCCGACCAGGCTCCACCCGCCACCCCGGCCGCGTTGCGAATAGACGGGGACACCGGCACTGGTGAGCGCCTCCAGATCACGGCGCGCGGTGCGCTCGGACACCTCCAGCTCCTCGGCCACCTCGCGCACGGTCACCCGGCCGCGCGCCTGGAGCAGCAGCAGGGTCGCCACCAGCCGGTCGGCCTTCACGACGCGTCCCCTCCCCGTACGGCGCACTCGGCGGGATATTTGAGCTGTTTTGAGCCACTCCACACATTTTCGGCACCATCGGATACGGCTTCGGTAATAGGCCACAAGATGACCTGTTTGACCTCGACGATGAACACATGACTCACGACACGACTGACGACCTGGCCGAGACCACGACGCCCGCCGCACCCGCCGCCGCCCCGCCCGCCGACCCCCGTGGCGGCCTGTTCAAGGCCGTCGACCTGACCGGCCGCACGCTCGCCGCGCTCCGCCCCGAGCAGTACGACACCGTCACCCCGTGTCCCGATTACACGGTCCGCGACATGGCCAACCACGTGGTGTCGGTGCTGCGCCGGGTCGCCGTCCTGGGCGCCGGCGGCTCCTTCATGAGCGTTCCGCACTTCGCCGAGGACGTCGCCGACGGCGACTGGGCCAAGGCCTGGGCCGCGGCGACCCAGGAGTTCGACGCCGTCTGGCGGGACCCCGCCGTGCTGGGCCGCCAGATCGGTCTGCCCTGGGGCCCGGTTCCCGGCGTGGTCGCCTCGGTGATCTACACCAACGAGTTCGTGCTGCACGCCTGGGACCTGGCCAAGGCCACCGGCCAGACCCCCGAGTGGGACCCGGAGATGCTCGCCGCGCCGCTGGCCGCCATGCACCGGGCGGTGCCCGCGGAACCCCGCGGCGGCCAGGTGCCGTTCGGACCGGTGGTGGAGGTGCACGAGAACGCTCCCGACATCGACAAGTTGGTGGGCTGGTACGGCCGCCGTCCCTGACGGGGCTCCGGAGCGGACCATCGAGCGAGCAGGCCGCCGGACACCGGTCCGGCGGCCCCTCACCGTCCGCAGTTCACATGGATCACCGAGGTCACCGAGGTCACCGAGGTCACGGTGGCGGCGGAGCGCCGCACACCTCTCAGGCCCCGACGCCCTGGGCGAACCTGAAGTACCGGTGCGGGTCGTACTTGGCCTTCACGACCGACAGCCGGGCGTAGTTCTCGGCGTAGTACGACTGCCGCCAGTCCGTCAGCTCGGCGTCCATCCAGTTCTGGTAGGTCTCACCGTTCGACAGCGGATCGATGGTGGCGAACCCGTGGTCGACCCAGCCCGTGGCGACACTCCTGGCCTCCGCGGTCACCTGCGCCGGGTCGTTGACGAGGACCCGGTAGTTGACGGAGAAGAGCGAGTCGCGGTGCACGTACGCCGTGTCGGTGCGGGCCGGGTCGTTGGCCGCCCCGCCGAAGAAGTGGAGGTCGAGGTAGCGGGCCTGGCCGGCCCTGCGGTCGGCGTCGAAGGCCGTCAGCACGTCCGCCCAGCCGCTCTGCGCGTACGGCGCGCTGCCCAGCCGGGTCCGCTCCAGACCGAAGGCGGGCCGGGTCAGCACGCCGTTCGGGGACTTCCCGGCGCGCTGGCACTGGTCCTCGGTCAGCGTGCCGCAGCCGAAGATCATCATCATGACCTGCTGGTACGTCATGACCGCGTCCTGGCGGGCCGTCACCGCGCCGGTGAGCGCCAGCAGCCGCGCGGACTCCGAGGCCAGTTCGGCCGGGGTGCCGCGGGAGGCGAGGAAGACGTTGAGCGCCGGTACGGTGCCGGGCGCGGCGTCCGGCTGGACGAGGTAGGCGCCGCCGCCGATGGTGCGGGGCGCGTCGACCAGCCACTGGCCGACCCCGTGCAGCACGTCGGCGGCACGGTCGTACGGGAAGATCAGGTTGCTGATCGCCATCTGGTCGCCCTCGTGCGGGGTGACCGTGAAGCGGGTGACGACACCGAAGTTGCCGCCACCGCCGCCGCGGATCGCCCAGAACAGGTCGGAGTGGCTGGTCGGTGACGCGGTGACCACCCGGCCGTCGGCGAGGACCACCTCGGCCGAGGTGACCGCGTCGCAGGCCATGCCCAACGGGCGGGTCAGGAAGCCGAAGCCGCCGCCCTGGAGGAAACCGCCGGCCGACACGGTGGGGCAGCCGCCCTCGCTGACCACCAGGCCGTGCGGGGCGAGGGCGTTGAGTATCTCGACGTTCTTGGCGCCGGGACCGATGTCGACCGTGCCGTTGCCCACGGTGATCGCGTTCAGCCGCGAGACGTCGATGATCAGGCCGGGCGTGGTCGAGTAGCCCGCGAAGCTGTGGCCGCCGCTGCGGACGGCGGACGGCAGGCCGTAGGTCTGGGCGAAGCGCAGGGCGACGGAGACGTCGGCCGAGCTGACGCAGTACGCCACGGCCCGCGGGTTGACGGCGTCGAACTGGCCGAGCTCCAGTTGCTTGGCCACGGCGTACGCGGAGTCGGTGGGCAGCACCAGACGGCCCTGGAGCTTGCCCGCGAGGGTGCTCCAGGGGGTTGTGCCGGAGCCCGCGAGGACGGGGCTGGTGGGCAGGACGGCCAGGCCGACGGCGGCGGATCCCGCACCGATCAGTGCTCTACGAGTGATCACGGATGTCCCAAGGGTTCTAGGAGACGGTGGTTGCCAGTGGGGGGAAGGACGGGAGGGGTTCTCGGGGAAGGGACGGCGCCGGGCCCACGGGGGAGGGCGGGCCCGGCGCCGCGTCCGAGGGGAGGGAACCCGGCGGGGCGGGGGTCGGTCGTGGCCGGGGTCAGGAGACCTTGCGGCCCTTCATGCCCTGCTTGACGACTCCGGCGAGCATCGAACGGCCGAGATCGCGCATCTCCTTGGGGCCGGAGGTGCTCGCCCACCACATGAACTTCATCATCGTGGGCGTGGTGGCCCGGAAGAACCGGAGGTCCTCGGGGCCCTTCCAGCCGAACGGGGTGTTGACCGACTCGCAGTCGCGGATCGCCTCGAAGACGATGTCCGCGGCCTTGTCACCGTCGATCTCGCCGGCCTCGTACCGCTCGCAGGTCTCGGCGGTGATGTCGAAGAGGACCTTGAAGGCGTGGCTGTCCGGCCACCACAGGCCGGTGTACGGCGCCTTCTCCATCTCCTTGAAGTGCCGGTCGTCACCGTCGAGCTGGAAGTTCTGGCGCGCCATGATCTGCCGCATGGTGGCCGGGGTGGTGAAGCAGGCCCAGACCCGGAACACCGCGTTCCACAGTCGGAAGTGGCTGAAGGCGATGTACGAGCTGTTGACGATCTTGTCGTTGTACTCCAGGAGTCCCTGCTCCAGTCGCTCGACGTACTCGAAGCGCTCCTCGGTGAAGTCGTTCTCGCGCAGGGCGTCCAGGATCCGGTAGGCGAGCGCGTCGACGACCTCGAAGGTGTTGGACAGGCCGCGTGAGTACAGCGGGTCTATGAAGCCGGCCGCGTGCGACATCAGGCACCAGCGGGCGCCGATGGTGCGCTTGGAGGAGTACTGGATCCGGTCGGTGGAGACCCACTCGCGGATCCGCTTGGCACCGTCGAACTGCCGCTTCACCGCCGGGTACATGTCCAGGTAGTGGTTGAACTCCTGGTCCGGCGTCATGTCCTTCGGCTTGGGGTACAGCCGCTCGTCGAAGGTCAGCCCGACACTGCAGGCCGGGTTCTTGGAGTCCTTGTAGTTGTCGAACGGGATGATCCAGAACCAGCCGCGCTCGATGAGGTGGTGCAGGGTGCCGCCGTGGAAGGGCGACTCGGCGGGCGGGCGGAGCGCGTCCGGGTAGTTGCACACGTCGTCGTACGGCTTGATGCCCACGTAGTGGGTGAAGAGCGAGCGGGCGTGGTGCTTGTGCCGGGGCGGGTTCTCGCGCAGGTCGAACTTCTCGGCCAGCGGGGAGCGGAAGCCACTCGCGTCGATCAGGTACTTGGCGCGGAAGACCTCACCGTTCCGGCCGGTGATCGTGACGCCGTCGTCGTCGACGTCCAGGTCGGTGGCGAACCAGTTCTGGCGCAGGGTGCAGCCGTATTTGGCGGCGACGTTCAGATAGTGCGAGTCGGTGTCCTGGCGGAAGAGGTGCACGGCCTCGGTGAGCATCTTCGGGATGACGAACATCGTCGCCTCGCGCGGGTCCGGCTCGCGGTTCGGCCGCTGCGTGACGAAGCCGAAGCTCTGCTTGCGGCCGTGCGTCGGACCGATGTGCTCGGTGACCGCCTTCACGTCCAGCATGTGCTTGATCTCGGGCACGTCGTAGCGCACGGCCAGGATGTGCAGCCACTCGACGAGCTGCGGGTTCTGGGACTCGCCGACGGCGAACCGGGGATGCTGCCCCGCGTCGATGAGCACCACGTCGGCGCCCTGGCGGGCCAGGATCGCTCCCATGATCGAGCCCGCGAGGCCCGACCCCAGGATGGCTACGTCGCATTCGGTCCACTCGGCGGCCTTGTCGGCCTTCTTCGCTTCCTCAGCCTTGGTGGGCAAGACCGCACTCCTCTTTCTCGTTTCACGGACGGATTCGGATGGGTGGCGCGCGTCCTACGGGGGGTCCGGGTCGACCGGTCGGGGGATCGGAGGATCGGGGGATCGGGGGATCGAGTGGTTCAGGCGGCGTCGCGGGGCTCGCCGAACCACCGGGCGAGCGCGTCGGTCAGTCCCTCGGCGGAGCCGTCGGCGCTGGCCCAGGCGACATAGCCGTCGGGGCGTACGAGGAGGTCGGCGGCCGGGGCCCCGGCGTCGGGCCGCGTCGCGGTGACGACGTCGACGCGGTCGGCCCAGCCGGCCGCGGCCTCGCGCAGCGCGGCGCTGTCGTGCAGGTCGAGCAGGACCGGACGGCCCGCGTGCAACTGCTCGTAGGTGGTGGTCTTGTCGTCGCCGACCAGCAGGTCCTGGTCGGGCAGCCGGCGGCCCAGCAGCGGGTGGCCGCCCTCGACGGCTCCGTAGGTGATGTCGAGGCCGGTGACCAGACCGACGAGGTGACGTCGTACGTCCTCGATCCGGACCAGCTCGGCGAACAGGTCGCGCAGCGGCTGGGCCTCGGGGCCGCCGAGGTAGAGGGTGCGCTGGACGAGGGTGTTGTGGACGATGCGGGCGCCGACCGGGTGGCGCTCGGAGTGGTACGTGTCGAGCAGGCCCGCGGGGGCGTGGCCCTTGACGGCCGCGGCGAGCTTCCAGCCCAGGTTCACCACGTCGCCGACGCCCGCGCTGATGCCCTGGGCGCCGATCGGCAGGTGGATGTGGGCGGCGTCGCCGGCCAGGAAGACCCGGCCCTTGCGGTACTCGGCGGCGTGCCGGCTGGCGTCGGTGAAGTAGCTGGTCCACAGCGGCCGGGCACCGCTGATGTCCTCGCCGGTGACCCGCTGGAAGGCGGCGGCCACCTCCTCGAAGGTGGGCGGCTCCTGGGTGGGACGGACGCCCGCGCCGCGCTCGAAGACCACCACGCGGGTGGCACCCGGGCCGAGCGGCAGGACGACGACCATGCCGGCCTCGCCGACCTCACCGGTGGGGCGCAACCGCAGCTGGACGCCGGCGACGTCGGCCATCTTCATCTCGATGGTGGCGCCGACCCCGGGGAAGTCGATCCCGGCCAGGTGACGGACGGTGCTGCGGGCTCCGTCGCAGCCGACGACGTACGCGGCGCGCAGGGTCTCCACTCCCTCGGGCCCCGCGACCTCGATCCGGACGCCGTCCTCGTCCTGCGTCAGGCCGATGACCTCGTGGCCGCGGCGGATGTCTGCGCCAAGTTGCGTGGCCCATTTGTCGATGATGGCCTCGGTGCGCGACTGCGGAACTCCGCGGACCCCGAAATTACCGCCCTCGACAATGCGGTAGTCGATGGGAAGTCCGCCGAAATGGCCGCCGGGTATGGTCTCCAGCGGGCCGAATTCCCCGAGAAGTCCGCGCTGGCCGAATTCCTCGATCGTACGGGCCGAGAACCCCAGGGCGCGGGACTGCTGCATCGGCTGTTCCAGCCGGTCGAGCACGATGACCGAGAGACCCGAGAGGCGGAGTTCCCCTGCGAGCATGAGCCCTGAGGGTCCCGCACCGGCAACGATCACATCGGCATTGAAAGCGTCCATATTCCCTCTCCCGCTGGCGTTTTCTCCAGTATTCCGAGGGTTCCCGGGAAGCTGAATGGCCGCCGGTACAGAGCTCTGACAAGTTCTGACAAGTTCGTCAGAGGCCCGGCAGCTACCGGGTGATACCGGGCGCGTACCACAGTCGGAGCACGCGAAAGGGTGCCGGAAACGTCCTCCGGCACCCTCTCGTCCGCTCGGCTCCCTCGGGTTCAGTACAGGCCCATCACCCGGTCCACCGCGATCTCGATGACCGCCAGTCCCGGCGGCTGCGGCGGCTGGGACCAGTACCGCTTGGCGTAGCGGCGCATCCCCTCCACCACCCGGGGCGGTTCGGTGGAGACGGTCGCCGGGCCCTCGAGGGTGATCCAGCGGGGCCCCACCAGCTGGCACACGGCGGCCCGGCCGCCGGCCGCGGCCAGCAGGTTGCGGGACTTGCGGCGGTGCACGGTGGTCATCACCCGGGCCAGGCCCGTCTCACCGTCCCAGGTGAACCGTACGGGCGCCACGTGCGGTGTGCCGTCCGGGCGCAGGGTGGTCAGGGTGCACAGGGCGTTCTCGGCGAGGAACTCCT
The DNA here is from genome assembly GCF_012273515.2 of Streptomyces sp. RPA4-2. Taxonomy (NCBI): domain Bacteria; kingdom Bacillati; phylum Actinomycetota; class Actinomycetes; order Kitasatosporales; family Streptomycetaceae; genus Streptomyces; species Streptomyces sp. RPA4-2. Next base: position 4,811,640 of record NZ_CP050975.2, on the reverse strand, counting down.
CCGCCGCGGCGGAGAGGGGCAGGTGCTTGGACATGGCCGGGTCCGTTCTTCCGTCAGGCGTGCGCGGGCACGGCCGAGGACTGCTCGGAGGACTTGGTCAGCGGGAGCAGCACCAGGGTCACCAGGAAGGCGGCCGCGGCGAAGCAGGCACCGACGAGGAACGCGTCGTGGAAGACGGTCGTACGGGCGTCCTGGACCAGGGCCGGGACGCCGTGGGCCTTGGCCGTCAGCTCGTCGACACGGCGGAAGGCGTAGGTCGCCGCGACGGCCAGGCCGAGCGCGCCGCCGACTTCCTGGGCGGTGTTGATGAGACCGGCGGCGAGACCCGACTCGCGCTCCTCGATCCCGGCGAACGCCGAGACCTGCAGCGGGACGAAGGACATGCCGAGCCCGAGGCCCATGAGGACGAAGGCGGGCAGCACGTCCGTCAGGTAGGAGGCGTCGGACGGGGTGCGCCACAGGAGCATCATGCCGGTCGCCGCGAGCGCGAGACCGACCAGCAGGACGGGCTTGGCGGCGACCTTGGTGACGACCTGGGAGGCGATGCCGGCGCCGACCGCGGTGAGCACCGCGAGCGGCACGTAGGCGAAGCCGGTCTTGACGGCGGAGTAGTCCAGGACCTGCTGCATGAAGAGGCTGGCGAAGAAGAACAGGGTCACGCAGGTGCCGAGCAGCAGGACGGCGATGACGTTGGCGGCGCGCAGCGAGGGGCGGCGGAAGACGCCGAGCGGCATCAGCGGCTCCTTGGCGCGGCGCTCGATCAGGACGAAGGAGACGAGCAGGAGCGCGGAGAGGACGAAGCCGCCGACGACCCGGCCGGTCGGGACGTCGGAGTCGGAGACGGTCTGGCCGAGGGTGTAGATCAGCGCGACCAGGCCACCGGTGAGGGTGACGGCACCGGCGACGTCGAAGGACCTGCTGCGTTCGGCGGAGCGGCTCTCGCCGACGACCATCGGGGCGACCAGGGCGCCGATGATGCCGATCGGCACGTTGATGAAGAAGATCCAGCGCCAGCCGGGACCGTCGGTGAGCAGACCGCCGAGGGTGACGCCGGCGACGGCGGCGAGACCGCTGAGCGCGCCCCAGGCGCCGAGGGCCTTGTTGCGGGCCGGGCCCTCCTCGAAGTTGTTGGTCAGCAGGCTGAGCGCGGCGGTGGCGATGAACGCGGCTCCCAGGCCCTGTGCGCCGCGGGCGCCGATCAGCATCGCGGCGTTCTGGGCGACCCCGGCGAGCAGGGAGGCGCCGGCGAACAGGAGCAGGCCGGTCTGGAGCATCCGGCGGCGGCCGAGGGTGTCGGCGAGCCGGCCGGTCAGCAGCAGGAAGCCGCCCAGGAGCATGCCGTAGGTGGTGACCACGTACTGCAGCGCGGTCGTGGAGATGTTGAGTTCGTCCTCGATGGTCGGCAGGGCGACGTTCACGATCGAGACGTCGAGGAAGGTCATGAAGCCGGCCAGGCAGAGGAAGGCCAGGATGAGTCCGGGGCGGCGGACCGGCCCGGAGTCGCCCGCCACCGCGGGGCTGTGGGTGGACTCTTGGATGGACATGTCACTCCCTAGGAGCATGAGGATTCTGGGACGGGGACGTGCGGGGATGTGCGGTTATCGCTGGCTTCTCGGAAGCTAGCATCCTGAGTAAAGTAGGTACCTAGAGGAAAGTGACTTCCCGGAAGGTGATGATCGGTATGAAGAGCACCGCGGTCAGGAACGGCGGCGCGGCACCCGGGGGCGCCACGCCCGCGGGCGACAGCGCCGTCGCGGACGCCACCCCGGTCCCGGCCGGCCCCGAAGCCGCCCACGCGGCCGCGGCCGGCTCCCGGCAGCCCTGCCTGATCGAGCCGGTCCTCGACATCGTGTTCAGCCGCTGGACCACGCCGATCCTGTGGACGCTGAACGCCTTCGGCACCCAGCGCTTCGTGGAACTGCAGCGCAACATCGGCACCATCACGCCGAAGGTGCTGACCCAGCGGCTGCGTCAGCTGGAGCGCGACGGGCTGGTGATCCGCACGTACTTCCCCGAGGTGCCGCCCCGGGTGGAGTACCAGATCAGCGACCTGGGACGGACCCTGGCGCCGCTGTTCGCCTCGCTCACGGACTGGTCGACGGTGCACCTGCCGCTGGTGGAGCAGGCCCGTCAGGACTTCGACACGGCGGAGGAGCAGACCGCGGCCCGTCGCCCCTGAGCCCGGTCCGCCCGCCGTGGCACCGCCCGCGTTCGTCACCGGGTCACCGGCCCGGCAGGACCCGGTCGTCGCCGAGCTCCCGCATGGCGCCCTGGAAGAAGATCAGCGGGTCCTCCTCACCGGCGGGCGCGCCCAGAGAGACGACCTCGCCCAGCAGGATGGTGTGGTCGCCGCCGTCGTACTCGGCGGCCAGCCGGCACTCCAGGTGTGCCAGCGCCTCGCTGAGCACCGGCAGATCGTGGACCGACCCGTGGTGCGGCACCTCCTCGATCCGGGCGGTCCGCCGGCCGGCGAACGCCCAGGCCACCGGTTCCTGCCGCTGCGTCAGGAAGTTCACGACGAAGCCGCCGGACTCCTGGACCACCGGCAGCAGCCGGGAGTTGTGGTGCAGGCAGATGAGCACCAGCGCCGGTTCCAGGGAGACCGAGGTGAAGGAGTTCACCGTGGCGCCCGCGGCGTTCTCGCCGCTGCCCGAGGTGATCACCGTGACACCGGTGGCGAAGTGCCCGCACACGGTGCGCAGCGCACGGCCGTCGACCGGACCGAGCTGCTCGGGGATGGCTTGCGAAACGGGTATCACGACAGCCCTCTCGTTCTCGGATACGGGTTACGGGTTACGGGTTACGGAGGTACGCGCACGCTTCGGACCGGGGGCGCGGGATTCAGCCGCGTGGGCGGATGAAGTCCCCGGCGGCCTCCGGGCCGTACGGGGCCGGCTCCCCGGACGCCCTGGACGCACCGGGCACCTTCGACGCGTCCGGTGCCTCGGACACGTCGGCCGCCACCGGACGGCGCCGGGACAGCAGCGGTCCCGCCATCGCCGTCGTGACGAGAGCCATGATCACGAGCATGGTGAACATGCGGCCATCGAGCACGCCCAGGCTCACCGCGGCGTTGAGGATGATGAGTTCGGTCAGACCCCGGGTGTTCATCAGCAGCCCCAGGTCCTTCGCCTCCCGCCAGGAGAACCCGGCCAGCCGCGCCGGAAGGATCGCGCCGACCAGCTTGCCGGCGCAGGCCACCACGATGATCGCGACGAGCGCGACGAGGTCGCCGGAGGTGAGCGCGCCGAGGTCCACGCCGAGTCCGGTGACGATGAAGAAGACCGGGAGCAGCACGACGCTGACGTGGTCCATGGGCTTGCGCAGATGCTCGGCCAGGACCATCGCGGGCTCACGGGGCATCACGAACCCGAACAGGAACGCCCCGAAGATCGCGTGGATGCCGATCCAGGTGGTCAGCCAGGCCGAGGCCAGGGCGCCCGCGCAGAGCACCGCGAGCAACGCGGACCAGCGCTCGGTGGCCGCCCAGCGCCAGACGAGACGGGCCACCAGCGGCCGTACCACCAGCAGCATCCCCGCGACGTAGGCGGCGCTGAACAGACCGATGCGGGCGAGGTCGGCGTAGTTGCCGTCCGCCGTGACCAGGGCGGAGACATACGCCAGCAGGCACCAGGCGAGCAGGTCGTCGATGGCGGCGCTGGCCAGCGAGAGGGAACCGGCCCGGGTGTCCAGGAGCTTGTTCTCGGTGAGGATGCGCGCCAGCACCGGGAAGGCCGTCACCGACATCGCGGTGCCGATGAAGGTGGCGAACGCGACGAAGGAGATGTGGTGTCCGGCCACGGTGGCGTGCTCGTCGTACAGGAACGGGGCGAGCGCCACCCCCAGGCCGAACGCCATCGCGATCGACGACAGCGAGACGCCCGCGGCGAGCCGGGCGTGCGGCCGGATCAGCCGCTTCTCGAACTCCCAGCCGACCACGAACATGAACAGGATCAGGCCGACCTGGGAGACCGCGGACAGCAACGGCCTCACGTCGACGGGGAAGAGACGCTCGGTCAGGTTCCCCGGCAGCAGACCGAGGACGCTGGGGCCGAGCAGGATGCCCGCGGTGATCTCACCGACCACCACCGGCTGGCGCAGCTTCTGCGCCAGCCTGCCGAGCGCGGCACCCGCCACGAGCACCACCCCGATGTCGGCGAGCATGATCGCGAGCTTCATGTCCTGGGCGCTGGCCGCCGCCAGAGTCGTCATCGGGGCTCCTGGGATCGGGGCGGGGTCCCGCGGCTCCACAGCACGCGGAAGGTCAGGGACGAGAGCCGCCAGCCCTCGGCGGCGCGGCGGGCCTCACCGGTGGCGAGGGTGCCGACCTGGAACAGGGGCTCGTCCGCCGCACCGGGGTGGTGGACATGCGTCGAGACGAGGTTGGCGCGCAGCGTGGCCCGCTCGCCGTCGCCGTCGAGGGCGACGTCCGCGGGTGAGCCCAGGTGCTGGGTGGCGGCGAAGGCCGTCAGCGCGTCACGGTGATAGCCGGCGAGTCCTTCGAGACCCTCGTGCCGGCTCATGGGGAACTCGACCAGGGCGTCCTTCGTGAAGAGCCCCCGCGCCCACGCGTCGTCGAGTTCGTCGTCGTCGAGACCGATGAGGTACCGGTCCAGGAGAGTGGATATCTCTGATTCTTCCGGGCCTGGCTGCATTACCCGAGCATGGCGCCCGCGCCAATCGGCGACCAAGGCCGTTTTTCACAGCTCTGACGAAGTGGGGAAAGATCTGACACCCCCCTCGAACAATTGACAAATGAGCCGTCATTCCTGAACCGCGGAGCCTTTCACATGGGCAGATCCGCTTGCCATGCTGCATTCGTACCTCCATTCGCAACTCACCTTTCCTCGAACGGAAGAGACGAGAGAATGCCGAAGATCGCAGCCGATGGTCAGCACCTGACCGTTCTCAACCTGTTCTCGACCGACGCCGCCGAGAAGCAGGTCAAGCTGCTCGCCGCGATGCGCCAGATCGTCGACACGGCGGCCTATGAGGGCTGGATGTCCAGCACGGTGCACGCCGGACAGGACAAGCCGGGAACGGCCAACTTCATCCAGTGGCGCAGCACCGAGGACCTGGAGAGCCGTTACGCGGGCGAGGAGTTCAAGCACCGCACCCTGCCGCTCTTCGGCGAGATCACCACGTCGATCCGTCTGCTTCAGAACGAGATCGCCTTCACCCAGCAGAAGCCGGAACTGGGCGGCGTCACGGAGATCTCCCCGGACCGCGACGACTACACGTCCATCGAGCTGTTCGGTGTGCTGCCTGCCGACCAGGAGGACCTGATCGACGCTCTGGGCGAGTCCCAGACATGGCTGGTCGACGTCCCCGGCTACCGCACCCACACGGTTCTGCGCGGCCTGCGTGCCCGCGGCCTCGACGGCAAGTTCGTCGTCGTCTACTCCCAGTGGGACAGCAAGGAGGCGTACGACGCCTTCCGTTCCGTGCCGCAGGGGGAGCGCTCCCCGGAGCGTCAGAAGGTCGACGCCCGCGTCGCCGCCCTCCAGACCTGGCAGGACGAGAACACCTACCAGGTCGTGCACACCCGCTCCGCGGCCGAGTGAGCCACCCGGCGGTGGGCCGGTCGGGCGGCGACCGGCCCGTCGCCTGGTTCTGACAGCGCGTCACCGCGCGGCAGGAACCAACCGCCGGTTTCACGTGAAACAACGCCCTTCCGCGCCGTACGGCAGAAGGACGTCCACCAAGATCGCGCACGGACGCGGACACATGGGCGCGTTCCCACCCCCACTGGCCGGCCGCTGCCGGGAATTCCCCCACCCGGCAGCGGCTTTTCCGTCCGGCACCGTTCCCGGCCCGCCCCGTCCCGTCCGCGCGCACCACACCAGGACGAGGAGACAGCACGCATGGAGCACCCGGGCATGCGCCAAGTCGCGCACGAGATCAACGTCGCGGCCCCGGCGGACACGGTCCACCGATTGATCGCCGAGGTGGGGAACTGGCCCCGGATCTTCCCCTCGGTCATCCACGTCGCGCACGAGGAGGCCCCCGAGGGCGAGGAGCGGCTGCGGATATGGGAAACCGCGCCGTCCACGGAGGGCGGGCCGTCGACAGAAGGCGGGCCGTCCGCGGAGGGCGGGCCGTACAGCCGCCCGCTGCGCCGGATCGTCGAACCCGCCGCACTGCGGGTCAACTTCCAGCATCTGGTCACCGAGGCACACGTCGCCGGGATCGGTGGCGCCTGGCTCGTCGAGCCGCTGGGGGAGAACGCCTCCCGGGTGCGGCTGCTGCACGAGTTCCGGGCCGAGGGCGACACCCCCGAGGCACTGGACAGGATCGGTGCCGAGGTCGACCGCGGGGCCCACGCACAGCTCGCGGCGCTGAAGGAGAACGCCGAGCGTGACGTCGCCGAGGCCGGGCTGACGTTCTCCTTCGAGGACACCGTCCTGGTCGACGGGTCGGTGAAGGACGTGTACGCCTTCATCAACGAGGCCCATCTGTGGTCCGAGCGGCTGCCCCACGTCGCGACCGTCCGCCTGGAGGAGACCACCCCCGGCCTGCAGACCCTGGAGATGGACACCCGCGCCAAGGACGGCTCCGTCCACACCACCAAGTCCTACCGGGTCACCTTCCCGCACCAGCACATCGCGTACAAACAGGTCACCCTCCCCGCACTGATGACCCTGCACACCGGCCACTGGACCTTCACCGACACCGACGAAGGCGTCGCCGCCACCTCCCAGCACACCGTCACCCTCAACACCGCCACCGTCCACACCGTCCTCGGCCCCCAAGCCACCCTCACCGACGCCCGCCAGTACGTCCACACCGCCCTCTCCACCAACAGCCGCGCCACCCTCACCCACGCCAAGGCCTACGCGGAAGGCCGCCGTTGATCCCGGCGGTGCGCCGGCTCGCCGTGGCGCGGGGGGAGTTGGACGTGTGGCTGCTGCCACCGCCCGACTCGCCGCGTGATGTCCCCTACGACGAACTGGACACGCACGAGCGCGGAAGGGCCGACTCCTACCGCCGGCCCGACGACCGCCAGATGTACGCCGCGGCGCATGTGGGACTGCGCCGGGTCCTGGCCGGATACACCGGTATCGAACCGAGCCGGCTCCACCTCGCCGGCGAGCGGCACAAGGGCAACGGCGAACGGCACGGCCGGCCGGCTGTGCTCGGAGTGCCGGGCGGCGCCCCGCAGTTCTCGCTCTCGCACAGCCATGGTCTGGCGATCGTGGTGGTGGCCGAGGCACGGGTGGGCGCCGACGTACAGCGACTGCCGTCGGCCGAGACCGTCGAGGTGTGTCTGCCGGCGCTGCACCCGTCCGAGCGGGAGGAGCTCGGGAAACTGCCCGAACACGAGCGGACCATGGCCTTCGGCCGGCTGTGGACGCGGAAGGAGGCGTATCTGAAGGGTCTGGGCACCGGGCTGACGCGGGGCGCCGACCTCGACTACCTCGGCGAGGCCGGACTCGCCGAGCGGCCGACGGGCTGGGTGGTGGGCAACCTTCCGCTCTGCTCCACCCATATCGCCGCGGTGGCCCTGGCCGGTGCGGGGGACCGGCCCGTCGCGGTCCGCGCGGTGCCCACCGCGTATCTGTACGCCCCGGACGCGGTCGCACGCCTGGTGCGGATGGAACCGGGGCTGCGTTCCATGCTCCGGGACCCCGCCGAGCACGGGGACCTCGAGCGCTGAGAGCGTGCCCCGCGGGGCACGGGCCTCCGTGCGACCGGCCACGACCGGGCCGCGGATCGCCCCGGCCCCGCACAGCCCACAGTCGAAGGGCCGGAGAGTTCCTGGGAACTCTCCGGCCCTTCGTCCTGCTCCACCCCCGTGCGATCCGCTCAGGCCGCCGCTCGCCAGGTGCGCGGACCGTCGAAGCCGGTGATCCGCTCGGGCCGCCGCCACAGGGCGACGACCTGGTGCCTGCGGGCGAGATCGTCCGGTACGACGCCGGGGCCGGCGGTCACCGCCATGAGCACGGCGGTCAGCGCGGCCAGTTCCTCCGGCGAGGGGCAACCACGCTCGATCCGGAAAAGCGGACCGGCCACGGGGTCGGTGTCAGGGTGCTGTGCGGTCATGGATCCTCCCTCACTCACTCTTCGGGGCCGCTCACTGGGGCGGGTTGCCGTGCTTACGGCGGGGCAGTTCGGCGTGCTTGGCGACGAGCATCGACAGCGAACGGGCCAGGACCGCCCGGGTCTCGCGCGGATCGATGACGTCATCGACCAGCCCACGCTCGGCGGCGTAGTAAGGGTGGACCAACTCCCTCTTGTATTGGTCGATTTTCTCTCTACGCATCGCGTCGGAGTCGTCCGCGGCCGCGATCTCCCTGCGGAAGACGACGTTGGCGGCGCCCTCCGCACCCATCACCGCGATCTCGTTCGTCGGCCAGGCCAGCGCGATGTCGGCGCCGATGGACCGGGAGTCCATCACGATGTACGCGCCGCCGTACGCCTTGCGCAGCACCACGGAGACCCGCGGCACGGTCGCGTTGCAGTACGCGTACAGGAGCTTCGCGCCGCGCCGGATGATGCCTTCGTGCTCCTGGTCCACGCCCGGCAGGAACCCGGGCACGTCGACCAGTGTGACCAGCGGGATGTTGAAGGAGTCGCAGAACTGGACGAACCGTGCGGCCTTCTCGCTCGCCTTGATGTCCAGCACCCCCGCCATGGCCGCCGGCTGGTTGGCGACGATCCCCACGGTGTGGCCGTCGACACGGGCCAGCGCGCAGACGATGTTCGGCGCCCAGCCCGCGTGCACCTCCACGAAGTCGCCGTCGTCGACGAGTTCCTCGACGACCGCCCGCATGTCGTACGAACGGTTCCCGTCGTCCGGCACCAGGTCGAGCAGCGCGTCCCCCGACCGGTCGCCCGGGTCGCCGCTGACGTGACGGGGCGGCAGCTCACGGTTGTTGGACGGCAGCAGGGACAGCAGATAGCGCACCTCGGCGAGGCAGCTCTCCTCGTCGTCGTGCACGAAGTGCGCCACCCCGGAGACCTCGCCGTGGACGTCGGCGCCGCCGAGCCCGTTCTGGCTGATCTCCTCCCCGGTGACCGCGCGGACCACGTCCGGTCCGGTGATGAACATCTGCGAGATGTCCCGGACGGCGAAGACGAAGTCGGTCAGGGCGGGCGAGTAGGCCGCGCCGCCCGCGCACGGGCCCAGCATGACGCTGATCTGCGGGATCACCCCGCTCGCCCGGGTGTTGCGCCGGAAGATGCCGCCGTAGCCGGCCAGCGCGGAGACACCCTCCTGGATCCGGGCGCCCGCGCCGTCGTTGAGCGACACCAGGGGCGCACCGGCGGCGATGGCCATGTCCATGATTTTGTGGATCTTGCAGGCGTGGGCCTCGCCGAGCGCACCGCCGAAGACGCGGAAGTCGTGCGCGTAGACGAAGACGGTACGGCCCTCGACCGTGCCCCAGCCGGTGATCACACCGTCGCCGTAGGGCTTCTTGGCCTCCAGGCCGAAGCCGGTGGCCCGGTGCCGGCGCAGCGGTTCGACCTCCTGGAAGCTGCCCTTGTCCAGCAGCAGTTCGATGCGCTCGTGCGCGGTCAGCTTGCCCTTGGCGTGCTGGCGTTCGGTGGCCTTCGGGTCCTGTCCGGCACGGGCGGTGTCCTTGCGTTCGGCCAGCTCCATCAGTCGGCCGTCGAATTCCATGGGTATTGCGGGCTCCATCTGGGGATCTCCCCTTCACATGTGTCGAGAGGTCTGAGAAGGACTGGATACGGGCGGATCAGCGGGCGAGCAGCGCGGTCAGCTCACCGACGGTGCTCTCCCGCAGCACCTCGGCGGGCACCTCGGCGTCGAGGGCGCGCCGGATCCGGCGCCCCAGGTGCAGGGCGTCGAGCGGGTCGAGACCCTGGCCGCGCAGCGACAGGGCGGGCGAGAGCCGGTGGCCCGGCGGGACCGCGAGCAGGTCGTGCAGTTCGAGCCGGAGGCAGTGGCCGATGGCACCGGCCCGCTCGTCGGGGGTCATGGCGCGCAGGGCGACCGGATCGGGAAGCCGGTCGAGCCAACTGCACGGGTTCTCTTCGCTCATGGGGCTGCCTTTCGTGGTGGGGGCCGGGCCCGGCCCAGTGCCGGACGTGACCGGTGGCTGTTCAGGAGACGGCGTGTCCGCCCCGCGCGCAGCACCGCGAGCGACGCCGTCGACGAGGCGATCCCTCCCACGGGGAGGCCGGAGCGCGCACCGTGCCGGACGGTGAGCCGGCCCACGAGGAGAGCACCGAGCGGGTGAGTCCTTGCAAGGCGAGCGGGTCGAGCGCCCTCACCCGGCCGTGGTGGTCGGCGGCCCGGTCGAAGCAGAGGGTGGCGAAACGGGTCAGGAACAGCAGGACGGCCGCCCACACGCAGGTGGGCGACCAGCCGGCCGCGGTCTCGAGGAGTCCGAGGGCGCGCGTGGAGCCGGTGACGGTACGGGCCGCCGCGGGCGGTGGTGGCGAACGCGGCGAGCAGCGCACCGGCGGCGAACGCCGTGGCCGGCGGCCCGTACGTGGTCGGCGGCCCGTACGTGGTCGCGCCCGAGTGGAGGACGGACCTGGCGAGCGGTGGCAGGGCGAGCTGGAGGATGAAGCCGACGTCAGGGGGCGCCGGACGGGCCCGCGGTCCGGCGCGCGAGGCACTGCTCGAAGAACGCGAACGCGCGCAGGTGGTACGTACGGGCGGCCCAGCCCAGGCTGATGTTGTGACCCGCGCCGGGCTGGCGGTCGACGGAGGCGGACGGCGCCGAGGCGAAGTGCGCGGTGAGGTCGGCGACCGTGTCCTCGTCGTGGTTCCACCACAGTTCCTGCTCGGCGAAGGTCAGCCGCACCGGGACCCGCACCGCGGCCGCCGCGACCGGGAACCGGCGCGGCCACTGCACGGCCTCGGCCCGCTCGCGCGGGGGCATGGGCGCGACCATGGCCTCCGCCGCGCGGAAGGTGTTCGGCGGATAGAAGCGCAGAGCGCCCCAGTTCCGTTTCCAGTTCCGGTGCCGGTGCGGCTCGGGCCCGTCGCCCGGGTCGACCGCGTAGTCGCGGCCGAGTCCGGAGATGTCGAGCCCGAGCAGCGGCGGTACGGCCGGATCCGGGTCGCCGGCCTGACAGGCGGCGTACGTCAGCGCCAGCTTGCCGCCGAAGGAGTGCGCGAGCAGGAACACCCCGGCGCCCGTCTCGGCGCGCCCGGCCAGATGCCGGAGCGCCGCGTGCAGCGCACCGGCCTGCTCGGCCAGGGTCTGCCCGCCCGGGGCGTCCGCGGCGGACAGTCCGTAGCCCGGCCGGTCGACGGCGACCATGGTGTATCCGAGCCGCGCGCCGAGGGCGAGCAGTGAGACGTCGGGGTGGGCCTGCCCGTCGAAATAGGCCGCGCTCATCCCTCCGCCGTGCACCGCGACGACGGTGGCCCGCGGCGGGCCGGCCGGCTGGGCGATCAACGCGGAGAGCGTGACGTCACCGGCCTGCAGGGCCACGGGGCGGACGCCCGGTGACATGGCCGAGCCCGGCACGGACGAGCCGGACGCGGGCAAGCCGGATACAGCCGCGCCGGTTACGGACGAGCCGGATACGGACGAGGGGATGGTCTCGGCCGTGGGAACGCTCACTGGGTTACTTCCTCTCGTGGTCGTGCTCTGGTGTGCGGGCTCTCGTGGTCACCGGTACGCGGGGTGCCGTCGGCGCGGGCGTCGGATCTCAGCCGCCCTCCGGCGCGCCGAACCAGCGGTGCAGCGCGGCGGAAAGCTCGGCCGTTCCGGTGTCCGCCCAGGCGACGTAGCCGTCCGGGCGGACCAGCAGCGCGGTGGCGCCGCCGAAGGCGTCCGGGTCCCGCGGGGTACCGGTGACGACGGTGACGCGGTCCTTCCAGCGGGCCGCGGCCCCGCGTGTCACGGAGTCGTCGGCGAAGTCGAGCAGAAGGCCCTGGGCCGGTTGCAGCAGTTCCGGCGTACGGACCTCGCCCGCGGCGGTGTCCAGCGCGCGCGGCGGCAGCCGCCGGCCGACCAGCGGATGTCCGCCGTCGCCGAGGTCGTAGTGGACGTCGAGGTGGCTGACCACACCGGCGAGATGACGCTTGACGCTGTCGTGGCCGATGAGTTCGGCGAACAGGTCGCGCAGCGGCTGGGACTCGGGGCCGCCGAGGAAGACCGTGCCCTGCGCTCTGGTGTTCATCAGCAGCCGGGCGCCGACCGCGTGGCGTTCGCCGTGGTAGGTGTCCAGCAGGTCCTGGGGTGCCGTGCCCCGCACGGTCGCGGCCAGTTTCCAGCCCAGGTTGACCGCGTCCTGGACCCCGGTGCTCAGGCCCTGGCCGCCGGCCGGGAGATGGATGTGCGCTGCGTCGCCCACGAGCAGCACCCGGCCGCGCCGGTACTCGGTGACCTGCCGGGTGGCGTCCGTGAAGGAGCTGACCCAGTCGGCGCCCCCGCCGGAGATGTCCTCACCCGTCAACCGCAGCCAGGCCGCCGCCACTTCGGAGAACTCCGGGGTCTCGCTGCGGTCGGCCGGCGGGGTGCCGTGCTCGCAGACGATGATCCGGTCCACGCCCTCCTTCAGCGGCGCGGCCATCACCATGCCGCCGGGCAGCCGCTCGCCCAGGAAGCGGGGCCCGACCCGGCAGCCCACCACGTCGGCGAGGTACATGCCCCTGGTGGCGGGGGTGCCGGGGAAGTCGAAACCCGCGGCCCTGCGCACCGGGCTGTGTCCACCGTCGGCACCCACCAGATAGGCGGCGCGCAGCGCGCGTCGGCCGGCGGACGTGGCCAGCGTGACGGTGACCCCGTCCCCGTCCTGCTCCAGCGCCCGGAACTCCCAGCCCCGCCGGATGTCCGCGCCCAGGTCGCGGGCCCACTCCTCCAGCACCGCCTCCGTCCGGGACTGCGGGATGCCACGGGCCCCGAAGTGGGCGTCCTCCAGCACGGTGTAGTCGAACTGCACCCCGCCGAAGTGGCCCATCGGGCTCTTCTCCAGGCCGCCGAAGCGCGGGACCAGGCCCCGCTGGTCGAACGACTCCATCGCGCGGGCGGTGAACCCGAGCCCGCGCGACTGTCCGGTGGGGCGCTCCAGCCGCTCGGCGACGATGACGCTCACCCCGCCCAGCCGCAGCTCCCCGGCCAGCATCAGCCCGGCCGGGCCGGCGCCGACCACGATGACGTCCGCGTCCCTCTGCGCGTCCATGGGTGTCCTTTCCTCGCGCGCGCGTCGGCGCGCTTCGCATCGGTGGGTGGCGTGCGTGCGGTTCCTCGTGTGCGGGTGCGTGTGCGGGTACGAGCCGGTGGAGGTCGCCGGGGTCCGCGTACGTTCGTGCGGTCGCGCTCAGCCGGCGTCGGCCGGGAAGCCGAACCAGCGGGTCAGCGCCTCGGGCAGGCCGTCAGGACGCGGACCGGCCCAGGCCACGTAGCCGTCGGGGCGTACGAGAAGGGCCTGGCCCGCGGGGAGCGGACCCCCCGCCTCGGGAGGGCCGGCCACGAAGACGACCCGGTCCGACCAGGGCTCCACCACCGTGCGCAGCGCCCCGGCACCAGCACCGTTCCCGTTCCCGTCCAGGGACAGCAGCAGCCCGCGACCGGTGCGCAACAGTTCGGTCGTACGGCGCCGCGTGCCACCTCCCGAGGGCTCCAGCCACGCGTCCGGCAGCCGCCGCCCGAGCAGCGGATGCCCGGCGGCCGTGTCACCCCAGGCGTCGATCCCGGATGCGGCGCCGACACCAGGGCCGGTGCTTACCCCCAGAACCACGACCCCCGCCGCTCCCCCGGCGCCCTCGTCGCCCGCGTCGCCCCCGGATCCCGCGTGGTCCGCGACGCCTCCGACGTCGTAGCGGATACCGAGGCCGCTGATCATCCCGGCCAGGTGCCGGCGTACGCCGTCCACGGCGAGGAGTTCGGTGAGCAGGGCACGGGCCGGTTCGACCTCCGGGCCACCGAGCAGCAGCTCGACCTGGGCCCGGATGTTGGCGAGGACCTGACGGCCCACGGTGTGGCGCTCGGTGTCATAGGTGTCGAGGAGTTCCTCGGGGGCACGGCCCCGCACCACCGCGGCGAGCTTCCAGCCGAGGTTGAAGGCGTCCTGGACGCCCAGGTTGAGTGCCTGCCCACCGCTCGGCATCTGCCGGTGCGCCGCGTCCCCGGCGAACAGGACGCGGCCGTGCCGGTAGTGCGCGAGCTGCCGGTTGGCGTCACCGAAGGCGTTGACCCACAGCGGGGTGCCGTGGCTGATGTCCTCGCCCGTGACGCGCTTCCACACGTCGGTGACCTCGGTGAAGTCCGGTTCACCGCCGCCGCGTTCGGCGACGGGCCGGCCGAACTCGTGGACCATCACCCGGGTCACCCCGTCCCGGGTGGCGGCGATGGCGAGCCCGTGCCGAAGGCGCTGGAAGCGCCGGTCGGCGACGCTGATGCCGGAGACGTCCGCCCGCAGCAGTTCGCGTCCGGCGTCCTGTCCGGGGAAGGGGGCCCGCACCAGCCGCCGCACGGTGCTGTCCTCGCCGTCGCAGCCGACCAGATAGCGGGCCCGGACACGGACCGGTCCGTACGGGCCGATGGTCTCGGCCTCCACGCCCTCGGCCGCGCCGGCCGCTCCGTCCTGCACGGTCAGGGACAGCAGTTGGTGCCGGCGCCACAGATCCGCGCCGAGGTCGGCCGCCCGGCGCTGCAGCAGCTCCTCGGTGCGGGTCTGGGCCACCTTCCACTGCCCCGGGTACGGGCCGGGCAGCGTCAGGTCGAGCGGTACGCCGCCGAAGTGGCCGCGCGGCTCGCACGGCGGCGTACCGAGTTCGTCCAGCAGTCCGCGCGAGTCGAGGATCTCCATGGTGCGGGCGTGCAGCGTGGAGGCCCGCGACTCGGTGGTCGGGCCGGGGCGCTGGTCGACGACGACCACCTCGGCGCCGCCCAGCCTCAGCTCGGTGGCGAGCATCAGACCGGTGGGGCCCGCTCCGACCACGAGGACGTCGGTGTCCAGGGTGGCCGTGTCGGTGTCCTGATGGTCCGTCGTCATCGTCAACGCCTGCTCTCCGCGTAGGCCTTGGCGTGGGTGAGGGTGGCGCGGCTGTTGGTGGAGAGGGCGGTGTGGACGTACTGGCGGGCGTCGGTGAGGGTGGCTTGGGGGCCGAGGACGGTGTGGATGGTGGCGGTGTTGAGGGTGACGGTGTGCTGGGAGGTGGCGGCGACGCCTTCGTCGGTGTCGGTGAAGGTCCAGTGGCCGGTGTGCAGGGTCATCAGTGCGGGGAGGGTGACCTGTTTGTACGCGATGTGCTGGTGCGGGAAGGTGACCCGGTAGGACTTGGTGGTGTGGACGGAGCCGTCCTTGGCGCGGGTGTCCATCTCCAGGGTCTGCAGGCCGGGGGTGGTCTCCTCCAGGCGGACGGTCGCGACGTGGGGCAGCCGCTCGGACCACAGATGGGCCTCGTTGATGAAGGCGTACACGTCCTTCGCCGACCCGTCGACCAGGACGGTGTCCTCGAAGGAGAACGTCACCTCCTCCGCCGCGTGCGCGAACTCGACGTTCTCCTTCAGCGCGGCCAGCTCGGAGCGGCTGTTCCTGTCGACCGCCTGGTCGATCCAGAGCAGGTCGTGCGGGTCGTCGTCGATCGCGCGGTAGTCGTGCAGCAGCCGCACCCGGGAGGCGTTCTCCCCCAGCGGCTCGATGATCCAGGTCCCGCCCATCGCCGCGACCGGCGGAGCGGGTATCTCCTGGCGGAAGGTGATCCGCAGGCCCTCGGGGTCCAGTTCGCGGCGCGACGTCCAGTTCTTCGCCTCGCCGCCCGCGGTCGCCCAGATCCGTATCCGCTCCTCGGAGCCGTTCCGCTCGACCTGGTCGACGTGGATGGTGGGCGGGAAGATCCGCGGCCAGTTGGTGACCTCCGCCAGCAGCCGGTACACGGCCGGTGCGGGCGCGGCGATCGTGATCTCGTGCTCTACCTCACGGGTCGTCATGACGCTTTCTTCTCCATGGCTGGGTACGGGCTGCCGGTGGGGGAGAGCCAAGCGGGAATGGGTGTGACGGGGATGACGGGGCGGGGGTGGCGGGGCCGCTCAGAAGTTGCCGAGTCCGCCGCAGACGTTGATGGCCTGCGCGGTGACCGAGGCGGCCGTGTCGGAGGCGAGGTAGGCGACCATGCCGGCCACTTCCTCGGGGGTGGAGTAGCGGCCGAGCGGGATCTTGGCCTGGAACTTCTCGAGGATGGCGTCCTCGGAGGTGTCGTAGGCGGCGGCGTACCCGGCGCGCACGCGCTGGGCCATCGGCGTCTCGACATAGCCGGGGCAGACGGCGTTCACGGTGATGCCGGTGGGGGCCAGCTCGTTGCCGAGGGCCTTGGTGAAACCGACCACGCCGTGCTTGGAGGCGGAGTACGGGGCGCCCAGGACCACACCCTGCTTGCCCGCCGTGGAGGCGATGTTGATGATCCGGCCACGGCTGCTGTGGCGCATGCCGCCCGTGTTGAGCACCTCCCGGGTCAGCCGGAAGACGCTGTTGAGGTTGGTGTCGATGACATCGGTCCACAGCTCGTCGTCGATGTCGGCCGTGACACCGCCGCCGGACCGGCCGGCGTTGTTGACCAGGACGTCGACCGTGCCGAAGCGGTCGACGGCGGCCTGCACGAAGGCGGCGGCCGAGGCCGGGTCACGGACGTCGAGCACACCGCCGTCCGCCTCGGCACCCTCGTCCTGGAGCGTCTTGACCGTCTCGGCGACGTTGTCGGCGTTGCGCGCGCCGATGAACACCCGGTGGCCGGCGGCGGCCAGCGCGCGGGCGGACGCGAGACCTATGCCGCTGGTGGCCCCGGTGATGAGAGCGACCCGCTTCTCCAGCGTTGACATGTGCTTCCTCTCCCTGTGGCGTGTGGTCTGCGGCGGGCCCGGGCCGGACGAGGCCCCGCTCGGATGCGGTGCGGCAAGGCCGCGCTCGGATGCGGCGAAAGGTTTCGCCCGGCCCGGGAAAGCCGTCGGGGTCAGGCGGCGGCGGGCTCGTCGGCGCCGAACTGGTGGTTCACGGCCTCGATGAGGGCGCGCGGGGTGTCGGCGTCGGTCAGCAGGTCCTCGTCGAGGACGATCCCGTACTCGCGCTCGATGCGGCTGCCCGTCTCCAGCAGGGCCAGCGACTCGTAGCCGAGGACTTCGAACGGCTCGTCGAGGATGTCGCCGTCGAGGTCGACGCCCTCGTCGACGCCCGCGCCCTCCAGCAGGATGCGGCGCAGGTCGTCCAGGGTGAATTCCGAAGTGGACACGTGGGTTCCTTCCCAGGTCGAGATGGTTCGGTCGGACGATGGATCGGTCGGACGGTGGGTCGGTCAGCCGATGGGTCGGTCAGGCGATGGATCTTTCGGGCGACGGATCGGTCGGGCGACGGGATGTCCGGTCAGTCGACGGCGCGGACGACGACGGCCGAGTTGAAGCCGCCGTAGCCACGGGCCACGACCAGCGCGGTACGCACCTGGGCGGGCCGCGACTGGGTGAGGACCAGGTCGAGTCCGTACTCCTCGTCCGGGTCGACGTGCACCGTCGGGGGGATCAGTCCCTCCTCCACGGCGAGCAGGGCGGTGGCGATGTCGAGCGGGGCCGCGCCGGAGTACAGTCGGCCCGTCATCGTCTTGGGCGCGGTGACCGGAACGCCCCGGACACCGAAGACCGCCGAGATCGCCTCGGCCTCGATCCGGTCCAGCTCCGGCACGCCGGCCGCGTCCGCGAAGACCACGTCGACGTCCCCGGGTGCCACGTCCGCGTCGGCGAGGGCGAGTTCGATCGCCTTGCGCAGACCGGGCTCGCGGTCGCTGTCCGGCCGTGGGTCGAACGTCGAGCCGTAGCCCGCGATCTCGCCGTAGATCCGGGCGCCGCGCGCGCACGCCGACTCGGCCGACTCCATGATCAGGATGGCGCCGCCCTCGCCCGGCACATGGCCGGACGCGTCGGCGTCGAAGGGCAGATAGGCGCGGGTCGGTTCGTCGCTGGTGCTCAGCCGGCCGCCGGCCATCTGCGCCACCCAGCCCCAGGGACAGACCGACGCGTCGACACCCCCGGAGACGATCATCGGGGTGCCCTTGCGGATGAGCCGCCGGCCGTGCGCCACCGCGTCGAGACCGCCGGCCTCGTCGCTGACGATGACGCCGCTGGGACCCTTCAGCCCGTTGCGGATGGAGATCTGACCGCTGTTGACGGCGTAGAACCAGGCGAAGGACTGGTAGGCGGAGACGTACTGGCTGCCCTGACTCCACAGCTTCTCCAGCTCACCCTGGCCGAACTCGAAGCCCCCCGAGGAACTGGCCGTGACGACGCCCATGTCGTACTGCGGCAGCTCCGTCGGGTCGATCCCCGCGTCGGCGAGCGCCCAGTCGGCGGCGACCAGCGCCATCCGCGTCATGTGGTCGGTCTGCGGCAGCAGCCGGCTCGGCAGCACGTCCTCGGCGACGAAGCCCGGCACCTCGCCCGCCAGGGTCGACGGGTAGGACGACGGGTCGAAGCGGGTGACCCGCCCGATGCCGTTCTTGCCGGTCCGGGTCGCGGCCCAGTAGTCCTGTGTGCCCAGTCCGTTGGGGGCGGCGATGCCCAGACCGGTCACTACCACCGTGGTGGTCATGCCACGCTCCTCTCGGGACGCGCCAGCACCATGGCGCTCTGGAATCCCCCGAAGCCGCTGCCGACCGTGAGCACCGCGTCGGTGAGCTGCTCCCGGGCGACCAGCGGCACGTAGTCGAGGTCGCACTTGGGGTCGGGGGTGGTCAGGTTGGCCGTGGGCGGCACGACGTGGTTCTCCATGGCCAGCGCGGACGCGGCGATCTCGATGGAACCGATCGCGCCGAGCGAGTGCCCGACCATCGACTTGATCGAGCTGACCGGGGTCCGGTAGGCGTGGTCGCCCAGGCTGCGCTTGAACGCCTCGGTCTCGTGGCGGTCGTTCTGCTTGGTGCCCGAGCCGTGCGCGTTGACGTAGTCGATCGCGGTCGGGTTCATCCTGGCCTCGTCCAGCGCGGTCGTGATGGCCTCGGCCATCTCCGCGCCGTCCGGCCGCAGACCCGTCATGTGGTACGCGTTCGAGCGCGTCGCGTACCCGGCGATCTCGGCGTAGATGTGCGCGCCGCGCCGCCGGGCGCTCTCCAGTTCCTCCAGGACGAACACGGCGGCCCCCTCGCCGAGGACGAACCCGTTGCGGGTCCCGTCGAAGGGGCGCGAGGCCCGCTCGGGGTCGTCGTCCCTGGGCGTCGTCGCCTTGATCGCGTCGAAACACGCCATCGTGATCGGCGAGATGGGGGCGTCGGACGAACCCGTGATCATGACGTCGGCCGAGCCCTCGCGAAGCAGCTCGACGGCGTGGCCGACCGAGTCGATGCCGGACGTGCAGCCCGTGGAGACCACCGTGCTGGGGCCCTGCGCGCCCACCGCCCAGGCGACCTCGGCCGCGAAGGAGCTGGGAACCAGGTAGTTGTACAGGTGCGGGACGGTGTACGCGTGGTCCACCAGGCGCAGCCGGCCGCCGTCGCTGACGACGTTGTACTCCTCGTCGAGACCCATGGTGGCGCCGACCGCGCTGCCGATGGTGACGCCCACCCGGTACGGGTCGTGGGCGTCGAGGTCGATGCCGCTGTCGGCGACCGCGCCACGGGCCGCGACCACCGCGAACTGCGCGGCGCGGTCCATCCGGCGGATCTCCTGCGGGCTCAGTCCGTGCTCCGCGGGGTCGAAGTCGATCTCCGCGGCGACCCGGGAGCGGAAGGGGCTGGGGTCGAAGAAGCTGATGCGGCGGGTGGCCGTACGGCCCTCGCTCAGCAGGTTCCAGAAGTTCTTCGCCCCGACACCGCCGGGGGCCAGCACCTCTATGCCGGTGATGACGACTCGTCGGCCGGTCACGCGGACGCCTCCCAGTTGTAGAAGCGCGTGGCCATCGCGTCGGCCGGGGAGCGCCAGGTGGCCGGGTCGTACGCCTCGATGAACGGCTTCAGGTCCTCACTGATCTGTACGAAGCGCGCGTCGTGCCGGGCGTGCTGGATCAGCTCGCCGCCGTTGTCCGCGTCGAAGTCCTGGAGGTGGAAGTACAGACCCCGGTACTGGAAAAGCTGGCGCCGGCGCGTTCCCATGCGATGCGGCATTTCCGTGTCGTCGAAATCACCGAAAATCCTGGCCACGTCGACGCTCGACCCGGGTTCCATCCGAGCCACAATCAGCGTGCTGTACATACGTTTCCCTCTCCTCGAGGCCCACCACACGACAGGTGACGAAAGCTCTTATTCAGTATCCGGGGCGGTGAGAGCGGTTTCAATATTCGCTGTGTCAGGTAATTGTCAGACCGGGTCAGAATTCCGCAGACAATTACGGAGGACCGCACGGTTCCATGGCGAATTGGCCGAGAATCCGCTCATGAATCAGCCGGTGATGTCACACATGGCGGCGCCCGAGATGACGGACGCGCCGACCTCCGCGCTCAGGCCCTTGACGGTGCCGGAGCGGTGGGCGTTGAGGGGCTGTTCCATCTTCATGGCCTCCAGGACCACGATGAGGTCGCCCTCCTGGACCTCCTGGCCCTCCTCGACCGCGACCTTGACGATCGTGCCCTGCATGGGCGAGGCGAGGGTGTCGCCGGAAGCGACCGGGCCGGACCTGCGGGTGGCGGCGCGGCGCTTGGGCCTGGCGCCCGCGGCGAGTCCGGTGCGGGCCGGCGACATGCCCAGCGAGGACGGCAGCGACACCTCGAGACGGCGCCCGGCGACCTCGACGACGACGGACTCGCGGCCCGGTTCGTCCTCCGTCCCGGCGCCCAGGTCCCCGGGGGGCGTGAAGGCGGGGATCCCGTTGACGAACTCGGTCTCGATCCAGCGGGTGTGGACCGTGAACGGGTCCGCGGAACCGGTCAGCTCGGGGGCGAACGCCGGGTCCCGCACCACCGCGCGGTGGAAGGGCAGGGCGGTGGCCATCCCGCCGACCTCGAACTCGTCGAGGGCGCGGGCGGCGCGCTGGAGCGCCTCCGCGCGGGTACGACCGGTCACGATCAGTTTGGCCAGCAGGGAGTCCCAGGCCGGACCGATCACGCTGCCGCACTGCACACCGGCGTCGAGGCGGACGCCGGGGCCGGAGGGCGGGGCGAAGGTGGTGACGGTGCCGGGGGCGGGCAGGAAGCCGCGGCCGGGGTCCTCGCCGTTGATACGGAACTCGAAGGAGTGACCGCGCAGTTCGGGGTCGCCGTAACCGAGTTCCTCGCCGTCGGCGATGCGGAACATCTCCCGGACCAGGTCGATGCCGGCGACTTCCTCGGTGACCGGGTGCTCGACCTGCAGACGGGTGTTGACCTCCAGGAAGGAGATCGTGCCGTCCATGCCGACGAGGAACTCCACGGTCCCCGCGCCGACATAGCCGGCCTCCTTCAAGATCGCCTTGGACGACGCGTACAGCTCGGCGACCTGCGCGTCGGACAGGTACGGCGCGGGCGCCTCCTCCACCAGTTTCTGGTGACGGCGCTGCAGCGAGCAGTCACGGGTCGAGACGACGACCACGTTGCCGTGCGCGTCCGCCAGGCACTGCGTCTCCACATGGCGGGGCTTGTCGAGGTACCGCTCGACGAAGCACTCACCGCGTCCGAACGCGGCGACCGCCTCCCGGACCGCCGAGTCGTACAGCTCCGGGACCTCCTCCAGGGTGCGGGCCACCTTCAGCCCGCGCCCGCCACCACCGAACGCCGCCTTGATCGCGATCGGCAGGCCGTGCTCCTTCGCGAAGGCCACGACCTCCTGCGCGCCGGAGACCGGATCGGGGGTGCCCGCGACCAGCGGGGCACCGGCACGCTGCGCGATGTGCCGGGCGGCGACCTTGTCACCCAGGTCACGGATGGCCTGCGGAGGCGGCCCGATCCAGATCAGCCCGGCATCCAGGACGGCCTGCGCGAACTCCGCGTTCTCCGACAGGAAGCCGTACCCGGGATGGACCGCGTCCGCCCCCGAGTCCCCGGCGGCCCTGAGCACCTTCGCGATGTCCAGATAACTGGTGGCCGGGGTGTCACCGCCCAGCGCGAACGCCTCGTCCGCCGCTCGGACATGCACAGCGTCCCGGTCCGGTTCCGCATACACGGCAACGCTCGCGATCCCGGCATCCCGGCACGCCCGGGCCACGCGGACAGCGATTTCGCCACGGTTGGCGATGAGCACCTTGCGCACGATGGACCTCCCCTGACTCCGCTCGGAGCCCCAACACTGTTCGAGCGCGCACCCCCCTTCAATACGGTCCGTTGCAGAACTGGGTCAGAATCCGCAGACCCGGGGCAGCAGTTTGCGGAAGAGGAAAGAAAAAGGTCAGGCTTCCGTCAAAAAACCGGACCCGACGGGCGGAACCGTCGGGTCCGGAAAGGGAAGGAATGCAGCATTCCATGGAGATGCTTTCGGCCTTCCCATAGATTTTCCGGGCCGACGGAGGTCGCGTCGGCCGGAGTGCGGGAACCCAGGGTCGGAGTACGGGGACCTCGAGTTCGGAGTACGGGCACTTTCAGGCGGGGTAGGGAACTTCCAGACGGTGCACGGGCGCTTCCGGGCGGAGTGCGGGGACTCTCAGCCGGAGTGCAGGACCTTGCGGTACCAGGGCGCGGCCCGCGCGAAATCGGTGTCGAACCCGGGGCCGGGAGCACGGCGCAGATCGGACCAGAGCGGGGCACTGTCGAAGACGTGGTCGGTGATGAACATGTCGAGCCCCGACGCCGGTACGCCGCGTTCCTCCAGGACCGCCCGAGCCTGGTCGGCGGTCAGATCCCGGTCCGGCCGGTCGATGCCGGCGCAGGCGGCCACCGCGCGCAGCAGGGCGTCCACCGGGACGGGCTCCGGGTGGGCCGCGTGGTAGACGGAGGCCGTCAGGTCGGCGGCCGGGGCGAGCGCGGTCGCCACCAGCAGTCCGGCGAGCTCGGACACCGCGATCATCGACGTCCGGGAGGGCCAGCCGTCCACGGTGCCCGGCAGCGTGGACAGCAGCCGGGCCAGCCCCGGAACCACCCACGTGTCGCCCTCCCCGTACACCAGGTGCGGCCGCAGGACGATGCCGCCGGCCGCGAGAACGGCGTCCTCGGCCTCGGCCCGGGTGCGGGAGGTGGGCGAGCCCGGACGGCGCGTCAGCTCCCCGGGCCGGCCGCCGCGGAAGGTACCGCGGCCGTAGACGGAAGCGGTGCTGAGCTGGACGATGCGCGCGACCCCCGCGCCGCGCGCCTCCTCGACGAGGGCCGCCGTACCGCGGGCGTTGACGGCCTCGTTGGCCTCGACGTCCCCACCGATCCGCGAGGCGCAGTGGATCAGGACGTCGACGCCCTCGCACACCCCGCGCAGGGACGCGGGTTCACTCAGATCGGCCCGTACGACCCGGGGGCCGGAGCCGGGCAGGGGACTGCGGTGCGACATCAGCCTCAACTCGGCCCGCCGCCGCCCCGCCTCGCGGGTGACATGGCTGCCGACGAAGCCGGCCGCGCCGGTGATCAGAAGGGTGGGCACGGAACACTCTCCTCGGGATGGGACGCTCGCCAAGGGGCCCGGACGGTGTACGGGTTCAGCGTCCACGCGGGCTCAGGACGAGCTCGGCGGTGAAGACCGTCTCAGCGTGCTGCGTACCGCGCACCCGCACCAGTACGCCGCCGTCGGTGCCGTGCGGTTCGACCCGCGGTTCGATCCAGCAGGGGGCGTCGAACTCGGCGTAGCGCGCGAAGTTGCTCTTGAGGCCCAGCAGCAGGGCGTCGGGCATGCCCGTCGAGACGAGGGCGGCCTGCCGGGCCGCCTCCAGCAGGACCATGCCCGGTATGTGGTCGACGGGGTGGTCGAAGAAGGTGGGATGGGCGGTGTCCACGCGCAGTTCCCAGCGGTCGCTGGAACCGGGGCCGGCGCCGGCCCCGGGCTCGGCGAGCAGCACATGGTGGTCGCCGGAGTGGCCCACGGCGGCGGGATCGATCCCCGGCGGCACGACGCGGTCGGTGGTGGTGGGGCGGCCGGCGCGCAGCCTGCGGTGGACGGCCGGGCTGGTGCAGCTGAACGCGGCGCCCCCGGTGGCCAGGGCCTTCCCGTCACGCAGCACGGTGACGTCGTAGCGCATACCGCCGAGCACACGGCCCCGGCGGACGATGTCGCGGCAGACGGTGCGCAGTTCGACCTCGGTGGGCACGGCGTCCGCGACGAGGAGTTCGGGAACGGTGCTGAACGACATGTCCCACATCAGGAACTGGTGCCCGAAGGGGACGCCGAACTCGGCGTGCGCGAGCAGGGAGCCGATCTGGCGGACGGACTCGATCAGCAGCATCGGGTCCTGATAGCCGCCGGACTGGGTGAAGAACGAGTGGCTGCGCGGCCATTGGGCGCTGACCGCGAAGACGTCGGAGAGGTCGGGCCCGGCGGGCGCGGTGGCGGCTTCCCAGCCGGTCAGCAGCACTTCGGACACGGCGGCGCGGTGCACGTACTCGCGCGGAACCGTCGTGGTCAGCCGGGGCTGCAGCGTCCTCGCGGTGGTTCGCGGGGCCCTCGTGGCCACCGTCGCGACGTCGCTTTCGACGGACACACGGGTGGAGGTGGTGTACGACATGTACGGCACTCCTGTCTGTTTCCGAGCAGGGGGCAGCACTTCGCACTGTCGGCAGCCACCCCCCGTGGCCGACGTTCTCTTGCTCGCACAAGATACAGACATGTCTGTTCGGTTCTTCAAGTAAAGCTTTAGTATCCCTCTAGGTTCAGGCCGTCATTACCGGTTGGTACGACACGATCACGCCACTTGCGCCATCACCTCCTCGAAACCGTGCAGACCTGCATGGTTAGAGTCACGAAGCCCGGCCGGACCGGGCTCGCCACCCCCTGCGGACCCCCTGGACACACGACCTCGGATTGGCGAAGAACCGCACATCCAAGCAGGTCAGAAAGGGATGTTGACGGAGGTCACGGACCGACGCGCGGGGGACGGAGAACACGTTGACAATCAGACAAGTCTGTTTGCTATCGTCCTCAACGTGAGCGTTCAGCAGTCCGTTCCGTGATGACGAGACTGTGCCTCAGGAGGAGCAGATGAATCGGCAAGCCGTGGATCTACTCGACGTCCGATCGCAGCGCAATCTCCCGCACCGCCCCACGATTCCCCACCCCGGGCGGCCGGTTGCCGCACACGCTGCCACCAACCACCCCGGCCCGCCGGCCGGAGCCCTGCGCGTCCTGGTCGTGGAGAACGACGCCAGGGCCGCCGACTCCCTCGTCCAGGGCCTGCTGCGGCAGGGGTACGCCGCGCAGAGCGTGGCCACCGGCACCAAGGCGCTCCAGGCGCACCGCGACGCCGATCTCCTGCTGCTCGACCTCGACCTGCCCGACCTGGACGGGCTGGAGGTGTGCCGGGGCATCCGGGCGGTCTGCGACACCCCGGTCATCGCCGTCACCGCGCGCGGCTCGGAGCTCGACCGCGTCCTCGGACTGCAGGCCGGATCCGACGACTACCTGGTCAAGCCGTACGGCTTCCGTGAACTGCTGGCGCGGATGGAGGCGGTGATGCGCCGGGTACGGCAGCAGCCGGCGTCCGCCCAGGTCATCACCCACGGGCCGCTGCGCATCGACGTGGGCACCCGGGTGGCCACGCTGGACGGGGAGCCGGTGGACCTCACCCGCAAGGAGTTCGACCTGCTGCACCTGCTGGCCTCGCAGCCCGGCACCGTGATGCCGCGCCGCCAGCTCATGGCGCAGGTCTGGGACGACACCTGGTCCCACCGCGGCCGCACCATCGACACCCATGTCAGCAGCCTGCGCGGCAAGCTCGGTTCGAGCGGCTGGATCATCACCGTCCGCGGGGTCGGCTTCCGGCTCGGCCATCCGTAGTCCCGGGCGGTCGTCCGCGACCGCCCGGGGTGCCCCGGGACCGCCCCGCACAGCCCGCCCGAGGACCGCCGAAGGAACGCTGGAGGGCCACGCCCGGACCGGCCGAAAACCGAGCCGGACGGAGCCGAACCGGAAGCAAGTACTTCCGCCCTCTGGCGGCGTGCCGCCTTGCCGATACAATACAGACCAGTCGGTAAAATTTCAGCGGGGCGAGAGCAAGGACCTGGCATGGCCACACAAGAGCGCGGAACGAGGTCGAGGCACTCGATCCTGGAGTCCGCGGCCCGCGTGTTCGACGAGCGCGGCTACGACGCGGCGAGCACCAACGACATCCTGGCCCGGACGGGTCTCACCCGAGGCGCGCTGTACCACCACTTCCCCTCCAAGGAAGCGATCGCCGTGGCCCTGGTGACCGCGCACAGCGAAGCACTCGTGGTGCCCGACCGGGCGGTGAAGCTCCAGGCCGTCATCGACCTGACCCTGGAGTTCGCCCAGCGCCTCCAGCGCGACCCGGTGCTGCGCGCGAGTGTGCGGCTCGCGGTCGAGCAGACGTCCTTCTCCCGCCCGCCTCAGACCGCGTACGAGCAGTCCGGCGCGGCGATCCTGGCGCTGCTGCGGCAGGCCGAGGAGCAGGGCGAGATCCTGCCCGGCGTGGACATCCAGGAAGCCACCTCGACCATCGTCGGCGCCTTCACCGGGCTGCAGTTGATGTCGCAGGTGTACAGCAACCGCGAGGACCTGCCCGACCGCATCGGCGCGTTCTGGCGTTTCGTGCTGCCCGGCCTGGCCACCCCCGGCCTGCTCGGCCGCCTGCGCACCACCATGGCCGCGCAGCCCGGGTCCGAGGACGTCTGAGCGCGGCCGGACCCCGCAGCACCCCGCCGGACCGGCGGACCCGGCCGAACCCCGCCGAGCGGCCAGGCTCCCCCAAGCCGCCGTCCGGGCCCGGGACCTGACCGCGCGCCACCTCCGGACGCCCGGAACGCGACCAGCGCCCTGACACCCTCGTGCTCGTGTCCTCGCGCACCCCATGGACAGCTGCCGCGCCCCCCGCCCGTACGGCACCACCGGCGGCTCGCCCCGCTTCGCCCCGACCCGCGCCGGGGCGCGAGGCCGCGACCGCACGGGCCACGCCAACATCCCGGGCCCCTGACGCCGGGCCGACACGACTCGGCCCGGACAGAGAGCCGCTGAACCGCGATCGGCCCGCTCCGACACACCTCACCGCGCCCCTCTGGAACCAGACGCACCCCGCCACACCGCCGCGCGGGACAGGTGCCCGGTGCCACGCACACCGCCGCACGGCACGGGCGCGTCCCGCTACGACGCCGTCCGGGCCGGACGCGGCCCACCGCGGCACCTCAGACCCGCTCCCCTTCCCCCCGCCGCCCGGCCCCTCCGTACCCGCGGCACCCACCGCACCCACCGCACCGGCGCCCCCGACGGCCGCCACCGAGAACAACGGCCGCAACAGCGCCCACAGCCTCTTGGACGTCCTGGCGTCCCACCACTCGGCATCCGTGTGCCCCAGGGTTTCCAGCCCCGCGGCCACCACCACCGCGAGGTCGGCGAGATCCTCCGGCGCCGGCACGGCGTCCCGGTGCGTGTCGGCCACACGCCCGCGTACGAGCGTCAGCACGTCGTCGCGCAGCCGGGGCGGCCCCGCCGACCCGTCCACCGCCAACTGGATCCCGGCCCGGACGAGTTCCTCCGTCCGCAGGGCCTCGCAGAAGGCGATCAGGAGGCGCTCGGGGGCGTCCTCCACGGGGCCGCCCCCGAAGGCCTCGTCCATGAGCGCGACGACCCGCTCGTGCGCCTGCTCGTAGACGGCGGCGTTCAACTCCGCGATGGAGGAGAAGTGGTGGTAGAGAGCCCCCCGGCTCACTCCGGCCCGGCGGCAGATGTTGACCAGCCCCGCATCGGCGAGCCGGCCGTTCGCTATCAGTTCCGCCGCGGCACGGACGAGAGCCTGACGGGTCTGTTCGGACCGAGTCTGCATCAGGCTGCACCTGCCTATTCCTGCGCTTGGCATGAAGGAGCGCGCGGGTGCCCGTGGGCGCCGGCGACAACCGGAATCATACAACCATGCCTGTTTTGGTTGACAGCCCTGTGAACACACACCTCCATCCAATCCCCATACAACCTGCTGCTCTTGGCCATGACCGGGCTCTTGACGGGAGAGCGATCCCGTGAGCACCACCCGCCCGGAACGCTCGTCGACCCTTGACAATCAGACAAGTCTGTTTGTTACGTTGGCGATGGCCACGTTGCCCCGGCACCCGAGCGTCACCCGAGCGTTGAGGAGTCCGATGAGCAGCACGACCGCCCCCGCCCCCGTTCCTCCGGCCGTCTCCGTTCCCGGCGGCGTGCCGGTCGTCGGCAGCGGATTCGGCGAGGCCCTGCACGAGGGCCTGGTCCGTGCGGCGTCCCGGATGTCACCGCGCCACGGCCCCGCCACCGGCCCGGCCGGCGACGCCCTGGGGACCTGGGAGACCGACACCGTCCTCGCCCGCTTCGCCGCCCGGCTGCCCGACGTACTCGCCCCCGCCGAGGCGGAGGTGCCGGCGCTGCGCGGCACGCTGACGGAGTTCGCCCGTACCGTCCTGGTGCGCGCCGCGAAACCGCCCCGGCCACGTCCGCACCCCCCGCCGCGGACGATCCGCCCGCCCCCGTGGCCCCGCCCTCGGCCTCCCCCCCACCAGGTGGCGGCCGCCGTCGCGCTGCTCCTGGAGTGCGCCCTGCTGCACGTCCTGGAACACGGCATCGCGCACCGGGAGAGCGTGCTGCCGCGCGCGATCGCGGTCGTCCGGCGCCTCGGCGAGGTGGTCCGGGACGGCGGGGAGGGCGTGTGGTCCGGTGACGACGGCCGCGGTGAGCGCCGCAGACTGGCCCGGCAGCTCCACGACGAACTGGGCTGCGCTCTGTCCACGGCCCGCCTCAGCCTCGAGGCCGCCACGACGACAGCCGCCACGAAGGCCACACCGACCGCGGCGATGTCCGACGCCTCCGGCACACGCGCGACCCTGGACCCGCTCGCATTCCCCGGCTCCCCCACCACCTCCCAGCGCCCCGCCGCCCACCTGGCCGCCCATCTCGCCGCGGCGCAGCGGGCGTTGGCGGAGGCGGACCGGCAGAACCAGGCGGTCATCGGCGGCCTGCGCCACCGCGCCGCCCTGCCGCCCCTGCGCGAGGCCCTGGAGGCCTTCCTCGCGGGCCCCCGCCCGCACGCCGGCCTCGGTATCCGGACCTCCGTCGAGGTCGTGGGGGACGAGCGGACCCTCTCCGAGCGGTACCGGGAGGAGGCCTTCCTCGCCCTGCGCGAGGCCCTGCGCGACCGCCTGGCCCGCTCGGGCGCACGGCGGGTGGACACCGTCGTACGCGTCACCAGACGCTGGCTCTACGCGAAGGTGACCGACGACGGCCACGGTGCCGCGGCCGGCTCCGCCGAGGCCCTGCGCTCCCTGACCGACCGGATCGACGACCTCGGCAGCCGCACGCGCGTCACCCCGGGCACCCCCACCGGCACGCTCCTGGAGATCCATCTCCCGCTGCGCGGGCATCCCTGAGACCCCGCCCCGGCGGCCCGGGAAAAATTGAGAGACAGAACACACTCCGGCCAGGGCCGCCCGGATCCGCCCCGGTCACGGGCATACGGAAGAGGGCCCATCGTGATCACGATGGGCCCTCTTCACTGGTGCGCGAGGGGGGAGTTGAACCCCCACGCCCTTTCGGGCACTGGAACCTGAATCCAGCGCGTCTGCCTATTCCGCCACCCGCGCATTGGGTGTGTCCTCCGGCGCCCCACCGTGTGGTGCGACGGCCTTCCGACATGCAGAAGATTAGCACGGTGGCAGGGGCGGATTCACATCGCTTTTCGAGCGGCCCCGGTGACGTCCCGTACGCCGGGCCCGAGCACGTCGGCTCCGTCGCACGTATCGACGAGAACCGGTTCACGTATCAACCTCGTACCGGTCCAGGCCATCTCCCCAGGAGCAGGACAGCGTGCACAGTCGGGTGCGGGACACTGGTCCCGGGCCGCCTCTACGATCCTTGGCAGGAGTAGTGCAGGGAAGAGTTCGAAAAGGTGCCTCGCAGGGAACTTCGGGAGGGGACTTCGGAAGGCGTCGACAACCCGTCGACCGAGCCGACAGGGGGAACCAGCCGATTTCCCGGCGCGTGGATACGATCAGTAAGCAGTACCAGCACGACCAGCGCGACAGCGGCCGACCGTACGACGCGGCGGGCCGTGCGCAGTACGGCACAGGCAGCACGCAGTACCAGGACGGCTACGAAGGAGGAGGTGCCCCATGGGAGTCCTGAAGAAATTCGAGCAGCGTCTCGAAGGTCTGGTCAACGGCACCTTCGCCAAGGTGTTCAAGTCCGAGGTCCAGCCCGTGGAGATCGCCGGAGCGCTGCAGCGCGAGTGCGACAACAACGCCACGATCTGGAACCGCGAGCGGACCGTCGTACCGAACGACTTCATCGTGGAGCTGAGCACACCGGACTTCGAGCGCCTCAGCCCCTACTCGGGCCAGCTCGGCGACGAGCTCGCCGGCATGGTGCGCGACTACGCCAAGCAGCAGCGCTACACCTTCATGGGCCCCATCAAGGTCCACCTGGAGAATGCGGACGACCTCGACACCGGCCTGTACCGGGTGCGCAGCCGTACGCTCGCCTCCTCCACCGACCAGCAGGCACCCGATCGCGCCCCCGCGGGCCCCGCTCCGGCGTCCCCGCGCGGCCAGGGCGGCCAGGGGGGCCAGGGCGGGTACGGCTACCCGCCGGCGGCCGCTCCTCCCATGCCGTCCGCGCCGCCGCCCGGACGCCCGGCGCCCTCGCCCATGGGCCAGCGGCCCGGCGCGGCCGCCGGACCAGCGAGCGGTGGCCGCACGCGGCACTGGATCGAGATCAACGGCACCCGCCATCAGATCTCCCGCCCGACGCTGGTGCTGGGCCGCAGCACCGAAGCCGACGTGCGGATCGACGACCCCGGCGTATCCCGCCGGCACTGTGAGATCCGGACCGGAACGCCCTCGACGATCCAGGATCTCGGGTCCACCAACGGCATCGTGGTGGACGGGCAGCACACCACCCGCGCTACGCTCCGCGACGGCTCGCGGATCGTCGTGGGCAGCACCACCATCATTTACCGGCAAGCCGAAGGGTGAAGCGGGGGCAATGTCAGAGCTGACCCTCACGGTCATGCGGCTGGGTTTCCTGGCCGTACTGTGGCTGTTCGTGATCGTGGCCGTGCAGGTCATCCGCAGCGACCTGTTCGGAACGCGTGTCACACAGCGCGGCTCGCGCAGGGACGCCGCCAGGCCGCAACAGGCCGCGCGCCAGGCTGCGGCGCCACCGCCGCAGCGCCAGCAGCAGGCGCCGCCGAGCGGCGGCGGCCGCCAGCGCCGCGGCGCCCCCAGCAAACTCGTCGTCTCCGAGGGCACGCTCACGGGCACGACGGTCGCGCTCCAGGGGCAGACCATCACGCTCGGCCGCGCGCACGACAGCACCATCGTGCTGGACGACGACTACGCGTCCAGCCGTCATGCCAGGATCTACCCGGACCGGGACGGCCAGTGGATCGTCGAGGATCTCGGCTCCACCAACGGCACGTATCTCGACCGGAGCCGACTGACGACTCCCACGCCGATCCCGCTGGGTGCGCCGATCCGCATCGGCAAGACCGTCATCGAGCTGCGGAAGTAGTGCCACGTCATGAATGAGCGCGAGCGGAGCGAGCACGCAGCGGCGGTCCAGCCGAAGGACCCCGGCGCGCTCCCGACCGGAGGGTGGGCACCGTGCGGATGTACCCGGAGCCGACGGGCGAGGTGCGCATGAGTCTGTCACTGCGCTTCGCCGCCGGATCGCACAAAGGCATGATCCGCGAGGGCAACGAGGACTCCGGTTACGCCGGTCCCCGGCTGCTCGCGATCGCCGACGGAATGGGCGGCCAGGCCGCCGGTGAGGTCGCCTCCTCCGAGGTGATCTCCACCATCGTGGCGCTCGACGACGACGTGCCCGGCTCCGACATCCTCACCTCGCTCGGCACCGCCGTACAGCGTGCCAACGACCAGCTCAGGATGATGGTCGAGGAGGACCCCCAGCTGGAGGGCATGGGGACCACCCTCACCGCGCTCCTGTGGACCGGCCAGCGCCTCGGTCTCGTGCACGTCGGCGACTCCCGCGCCTATCTGCTCCGGGACGGCGTCCTCACGCAGATCACCCAGGACCACACCTGGGTGCAGCGCCTCGTCGACGAGGGCCGCATCACCGAGGAAGAAGCCACCACCCACCCGCAGCGCTCCCTGCTGATGCGCGCGCTGGGCAGCGGCGACCACGTCGAGCCCGACCTCTCCATCCGCGAGGTCCGCGCCGGCGACCGCTACCTGATCTGCTCCGACGGACTGTCCGGCGTCGTCTCGCACCAGACGATGGAGGACACCCTCGCCAGCTACCAGGGCCCGCAGGAGACCGTCCAGAACCTCATCGAGCTCGCGCTGCGCGGCGGCGGCCCGGACAACATCACCGTCATCGTCGCCGACGTCCTCGACATCGACTCCGGCGACACCCTCGCCGCACAGCTCTCCGACACCCCCGTCGTGGTGGGCGCGGTCGCCGAGAACCAGCACCAGCTGCACGACAACGGCGCCATGCAGACCCCCGCGGGCCGCGCCTCCGGTCTCGGCCGTCCGGTGCCCGGACAGGGCGGTGGCGGCGGGTTCGGGCCGCCCGGCAGTGGCGAAGCCGACGGCTACGCCCCCACCGGCGGCTTCGCCGACTACTCGGACGAGGACTTCGTCAAGCCGCGCCGCGGACGCAGGTGGCTGAAGAGATCCTTCTACTCCGTGCTCGCGCTCGCCGTCATCGGCGGCGGCGCGTACGGCGGCTACCGGTGGACGCAGACGCAGTACTACGTCGGCAGCAACGGGCAGCACGTGGCGCTGTACCGCGGCATCAGCCAGGACCTCGCCTGGGTCTCGCTCTCGAAGGTGGCGAAGGACCACCCCGAGATCGAACTCAAGTACCTGCCGCCGTATCAGCAGAAGCAGGTCAAGGCGACCATCGCGGAGGGCGGTCTCAGCGACGCCCGGTCCAAGATCGACGAGCTCGCCGTGCAGGCGTCCGCGTGCAAGAAGGACTCCGAGCGGCGCTCCGCCGGAACGCAGAACAACGCGAAGGCCGGTGTGGGCGAGGCAGGTGGGACCACGGGAACCACAACCACCTCGCTGACGTCCAAGGCCACGTCCAGTCCGACGCCGACACCGAACTCGTCGAGTTCACCGTCGTCGAACCCGTCCAAGACCGCACCTACTCCCACACCCGGCCCCAGCCTCTCCGACGAGGAGCAGAAGCTGGTCTCGCTGTGCGGTAAGCAGTAAGAAGCCGTGAGGGGCCCTGTCACACCATGAGCAGTAGTACGAACACGCCGACGCACCACACGTCGACGATCGGCTCGATCGGCACGCCGAGCCGGCGCAACACCGAGTTGGCACTGCTGGTGTTCGCCGTCGTCATCCCGGTCTTCGCCTACGCCAACGTGGGCCTGGCCATCAACGACTCGGTGCCGCCCGGCCTGCTGAGCTACGGCCTCGGACTCGGCCTGCTCGCCGGCGTCGGCCATCTCGCGGTGCGCAAGTTCGCCCCGTACGCGGACCCGCTGCTGCTGCCGCTGGCGACGCTCCTCAACGGGCTCGGGCTGGTGATGATCTGGCGCCTCGACCAGTCCAAGCTACTCCGGTCACTGCCCAATTTCGCCCCTGCCGCGCCCCGCCAGCTGATGTACACGGCGCTGGGCATCGGCCTGCTCGTCGCGGTACTGATCTTCCTCAAGGACCACCGTGTCCTGCAGCGCTACACCTACATCTCCATGTTCGGTGCCCTGATCCTGCTCCTGCTGCCGCTGGTTCCGGGCCTCGGTGCCAACATCTACGGCGCCAAGATCTGGATCTCGATTCCCGGCCTCGGCACCCTCCAGCCGGGCGAGTTCGCGAAGATCATCCTCGCGGTCTTCTTCGCCGGCTACCTGATGGTCAAGCGCGACGCGCTGGCCCTCGCCAGCCGCCGCTTCATGGGCCTCTACCTGCCGCGCGGACGCGACCTCGGCCCGATCCTGGTGGTCTGGTTCGTCTCCATCCTGATCCTGGTCTTCGAGACCGACCTCGGTACCTCGCTGCTGTTCTTCGGCATGTTCGTGATCATGCTGTACGTCGCCACGGAGCGGACCAGCTGGATCGTTTTCGGTCTGCTGATGTCGGCTGTCGGCGCCGTGGGCGTGGCGAGCTTCGAACCGCACATCCAGACGCGTGTCCAGGCCTGGCTCAACCCGCTGCACGAGTACAAGCTCAGCCAGGCCGGAACCCACGACGGCATCCTCCACTCCGAGCAGGCCATGCAGGCCCTGTGGGCCTTCGGCTCCGGCGGCACGCTCGGCACCGGTTGGGGACAGGGCCACTCCGAACTCATCCGGTTCGCCGCCAACTCGGACTTCATCCTCGCCAGTTTCGGCGAGGAACTGGGCCTGGCGGGGATCATGGCGATCCTGGTCCTTTACGGCCTGATCGCGGAGCGCGGCATCCGTACGGCGCTCGCGGCCCGCGACCCGTTCGGCAAGCTCCTCGCCGTCGGTCTCTCCGGCGGCTTCGCGCTCCAGGTCTTCGTCGTCGCGGGCGGCGTCATGGGCCTGATCCCCCTCACCGGTATGACGATGCCGTTCCTGGCCTACGGAGGCTCCTCCGTCATCGCCAACTGGGCGCTGATGGGCATCCTCATCAGAATCAGCGACACCGCCCGCCGCCCGGCCCCCGCACCCGCGCCCAGCCCCGACGCCGAGATGACCCAGGTGGTCCGCCCGTGAACAAGCCCCTGCGCCGGATCGCGATCTTCTGTGGACTCCTCGTCCTCGCCCTGCTCATCCGCGACAACTACATCCAGTACGTCCAGGCGGACAGCCTGCGGACCGACACGCTCAACCGCCGCGTCGCCATCGAGCGGTACGCCACCCCGCGCGGCGACATCATCGTCGACGGCAACCCCATCACCGGGGCCGCGAAGTCGACCAAGGACGGCATCAACGACTTCGAGTACAAGCGCACCTACAAGGACGGCGCGATGTGGGCGCCCGTCACCGGGTACGCCTCCCAGGCCTTCGGCGCCACCCAGCTGGAGAGCATCGACGACGGCATCCTCACCGGCAACGACGACCGGCTCTTCTTCCGCAACACCCTCGACATGCTCACGGGCAAGAAGAAGCAGGGCGGCAACGTCGTCACCACGCTCAACGCCGCCGCGCAGAAGGCCGCGTACCAGGGTCTGCTGAAGCAGGGCAAGGGCGCCGTCGCGGCGATCGACCCCAAGACCGGCGCGATCCTGGCACTGGCCTCGACCCCGTCGTACGACCCCTCGACCTTCGCCGGGAACTCGACGAGTGTCGACGGCAAGGCCTGGACGAAGCTGCAGAAGAAGAACGACCCCAACGACCCGCTGCTCAACCGGGCGCTGCGCGAGACCTACCCGCCGGGCTCCACCTTCAAGGTGGTCACGGCGGCGGCGGCGCTGCAGAACGGGCTGTACTCGTCCGCGGACCAGAAGACGGACTCACCGCTGCCGTACACCCTGCCGGACACCAGGACCGAGCTGAAGAACGAGGGCAGCATCCCCTGCAAGGACGCGACCATGCGCATCGCGCTCCGCTACTCCTGCAACACCGTCTTCGGCAAGATCGGCGCCGACCTCGGCAGGGACAAGATGCTGTCGGAGGCCGAGAAGTTCGGCTTCAACGCCCAGCAGTTCACGCCGGTCCGCTCGAACGCCTCCGTCTTCCCCAAGTCGATGGACAAGCCGCAGACGGCGCTCAGCTCCATCGGCCAGTTCGAGACCGCGGCGACCCCGCTGCAGATGGCCATGGTCGCCTCGGCGGTCGCCAACGACGGCACGCTCATGAAGCCGTACATGGTCGACAAGCTGCAGGCTCCGAACCTGGACGTGATCTCGCAGACCGAGCCGCAGAAGCTGAGCGAGCCGCTCTCCAAAGACAACGCCCAGATCCTTCAGTCGATGATGGAGACGGTCGTCAGCGAGGGCACCGGCACCAACGCCAAGATCAACGAGAACGGCGTCACGGTGGGCGGCAAGACCGGTACCGCCCAGCACGGTGTGGCCAACAGCGCGAATCCGTACGCCTGGTTCATCTCGTACGCGAAACTCGCCGACGGCAGCTCTCCGGTCGCCGTCGCCGTGGTGGTCGAGGACGAGAGCGCCAACCGGGACGACATCTCCGGTGGTGGTCTCGCCGCCCCGATCGCCAAGAGTGTGATGAAGGCAGTAATCGACAGCAAGAAGTGAACCCTGTCACGTCCCCTTCACATCGCTGCACGTTGCGATACCGGTCCTGTATCGGGTGACGGGCTCGGCCAGGTCACACAAGTCGATCCGGGTACGGTATGCCCGGACGGCACACCGCCGGACCACACATGTGTGCGGTCGGGATCGACGGAGAGGGCTGGTAGGTAGCTATGGAAGAGCCGCGTCGCCTCGGCGGCCGGTACGAGCTGGGCCAGGTGCTCGGCCGTGGTGGCATGGCGGAGGTCCATCTCGCCCATGACACCCGGCTCGGTCGCACCGTGGCGGTGAAGACGCTGCGAGCGGACCTCGCACGCGACCCGTCGTTCCAGGCCCGGTTCCGCCGGGAGGCCCAGTCGGCCGCCTCGCTCAACCATCCCGCGATCGTCGCCGTGTACGACACGGGTGAGGACTACATCGAGGGCATCTCCATCCCGTACATCGTGATGGAGTACGTGGACGGTTCCACCCTGCGTGAGCTGCTCCACTCGGGACGCAGACTGCTGCCCGAGCGGTCCATGGAGATGACCATCGGGATCCTCCAGGCCCTGGAGTACTCCCACCGCGCCGGGATCGTCCACCGCGACATCAAGCCCGCCAACGTCATGCTGACGCGCAACGGCCAGGTCAAGGTGATGGACTTCGGCATCGCCCGCGCCATGGGCGACGCCGGCATGACGATGACGCAGACGGCCGCGGTCATCGGCACCGCCCAGTACCTCTCCCCTGAGCAGGCCAAGGGCGAGCAGGTGGACGCGCGAAGCGACCTCTACTCGACCGGCTGCCTCCTCTACGAGCTGCTGACGGTCCGCCCGCCGTTCGTGGGCGACTCGCCGGTCGCGGTCGCCTACCAGCACGTACGGGAGGAGCCGCAGCCGCCGAGCGTCTTCGACCCCGAGATCACGCCCGAGATGGACGCGATCGTGCTGAAGGCGCTCGTCAAGGACCCGAACTACCGGTACCAGTCCGCCGACGAGATGCGCCAGGACATCGAGGCCTGCCTCGACGGCCAGCCGGTCGCGGCCACTGCCGCCATGGGTTCGGTCGGCTACGGCGGCTACCCGGACGACCAGGCCACCACGGCCCTGCGCTCCACGGACGCCCAGGCCACCTCCATGCTTCCCCCGATGAACCCGGACGACGGCGGCTTCGGCGGCTACGACGACCGTCCGCCCCGGCGCCGCCAGCAGAAGAAGTCGAACACCTCGACGATCCTGCTGGTCGTGGCGGCGGTCCTGGTCCTCATCGGCGCGATCCTGATCGGCAAGTGGGCCTTCAGCGGCAGCGGCAACGGCAACAAGCCCTTCGCGGCCCCGAACTTCGTCGGCCAGACCCTGGTCGACGCCAAGGCGATGGCCGCCAACGTCGAGCTGACGGTGACGACCACCAAGAAGCCGTGCGAGGCCCAGCCCAAGGGCAGCGTGTGCGACCAGGACCCGAAGGCCGGCGCTGACGTCAAGAAGGGCGACGCCGTCAACCTGGTCGTCTCGACGGGCGCGCCGAAGGTCGTCGTGCCCGGCGTGACCGGCCAGAGCCTCGACGACGCCAAGGCGAAGCTCGAGGGCGACGGCTACCGGTTCCAGGTCAAGACGAAGACCCAGATCTCCACGGAGGACCCGAACACGGTCCTGGAGCAGGACCCGAAGCTCGGCGCGGAGGTCCAGAAGGGGTCGACGATCACCCTCACCATCGCCAAGGCGCAGGAGAAGTCCACCGTGCCGGACGTGACGGGCAAGACCTGTGACGATGCCAAGGCGCAGATGACGGCCAACAACCTGGTCGGCAACTGCACCGAGGTGGAGACCGCGGACGACGCCCAGGTCGACAAGGTCGTCTCGACCAGCCCGCAGGCGGGCAGCTCGGCCGACAAGAACTCCACGGTGAACATCCAGATCGGCAAGAAGGCCCAGACCCCGCAGAAGAACATCCCGGACGTCAGGGGCAGGACCCTTCAGGAAGCCAGGCAGATCCTGCAGCAGAACGGCTTCAACAACATCCAGGTCAACGGCGATCAGAACGACAACGCCCGCGTCATCGCGCAGGACCCGCAACAGGGCCAGGCGGATCCGAACGCGACGACGATCAATCTGACCACCATCGGCGGCAACGGCAACAACGGCGGCAACGGCGGCGGATTCATCGGCGGCAACTAGCAGCCGAACACGCAAGGCCTGCCAACAGGGGCCCGGTACTCGTCCGAGTACCGGGCCCTTGCGCATCTTGTTTGCGATACACGTACGGAACATGCCAAATGAGGGCTGACCGGAGCAGCGACGGCCTGACGCCGAAGCTCCGGCTGGTCTCGGCCAACTACGACGGCACTCGCACCGAGTACCCGTGGCATTTCCAAGTCGGCGTAACCCGCCGCAGGCCGGACCGGGAGGTAACCGGCCGAATACGGCACGTACGACCGCCGAAGGAGCTGTGCCGGTCAGCCGCGCAGTTCCTTCGGCGGGGTCCTGTTCTCGTCCACCTTGTCGACGCGCTCCAGCTCGCCCCACACCACGTACCGGTAGCGGGACGTGTAGACCGGCGTGCAGGTCGTCAGGGTGATGTAGTGACCCGGCTTCTTCTTGCCGGACTCCTTGGGGACCGTCTGGAGGACCTTGACGTTGTACTTCGAGGTCTCGGGGAGGATGCCGAAGACCTTGTAGACGTACCACTTGTCCTTGGTCTCGAAGACGATCGGGTCGCCCTTCTCCACCTTGTCGATGTTGTGGAACTTGGCGCCGTGGCCGTCGCGGTGGGCGGCGAGCGTGAAGTTGCCGTTCTTGCCGGTCATCGGCAGGGACGACTTGACGGGGTCCGTGTAGTAGCCGGCGACGCCGTCGTTGAGGATCTCCGTGGAGGTGCCCTTCTCGACGAGCACCTCACCGTTCTTCATGGACGGGACGTGCAGGAAGCCGATGCCGTCCTTGGTGTCCAGCGCTCCGGGGCCCTTGTCCCCCGCCCAGTTGTCGCGGACCTTGTCGCCCTGCGTGTGCGCCGCGCGGTCCGCGACGACGTTCGTCCACCACAGCGAGTAGACGACGAAGAGGCCGAGCACCAGGCCCGCGGTGATGAGGAGTTCACCGAAGACACTGACCACCATCGCGATCCGGCCGGGACCACGCCGTTTCGGTGCGGGCGCCTCCGCGTCGGCGTCGGTGCGCTCGTCGTGGTCGGTCCTCGCTGCCACTGTGCATCTGCCCCGTCTGGTCTGTCTCAGGTTGTCTCACGTGCGCTTCGCCCGAGGGGCCGACAGCGCACCGCTGGATGCGCCTAGCCGATGAGGGCGTCCGGCTTGCCCTTGCTGCGCGGGCGTTCCTCGACCATCTTGCCCCACACGATCATCCGGTACGTGCTGGTGAATTCCGGCGTGCAGGTGGTCAGGGTGATGTAGCGGCCGGGCCCCGTGAAGCCGGACCCCTTGGGGACGGGGGCCAGCACACTTGTGTTCGAAG
The DNA here is from genome assembly GCF_012273515.2 of Streptomyces sp. RPA4-2. Taxonomy (NCBI): domain Bacteria; kingdom Bacillati; phylum Actinomycetota; class Actinomycetes; order Kitasatosporales; family Streptomycetaceae; genus Streptomyces; species Streptomyces sp. RPA4-2. The sequence goes on along the minus strand of NZ_CP050975.2, from coordinate 4,772,142 downwards.
GAGACGTCACCGGGAGGATCGACGTCATCTTGTAGACGAAGTAGTCGTCCTGCGTCTCGACGACGATCGAATCGCCCGGCTTGAGGTGATTGATGTAGCGGAACGGCTCGCCGTGCGTGTTGCGGTGGCCCGCGAGACCGAAGTTGCCCGTCTTGGCGTCCGGCATCGCCGTCTTCAGGCCGCCCTCGCCGTAGTGGCCCACCATCCCGCGGTCGAGCACCTTCGTCTTGCTCGTTCCCTCCGCGATCGGCGCGACGACGTCCAGCTTCGGGATGTGCAGGATGGCGAAGCCCTGCCCCGGCTCGAACGTTCCCGGGCTCCGCTTGCCGCTCGCCCAGTCCTCCTGGAGGTGGTGCGCGGCGCTGCCGGCCTGCTGGTGCGCCCGTACGTTCGACCACCACAGCTGGTAGGTCACGAACAGCAGCATCAGGACGCCGGTGGTGATGAAGGCCTCGCCGATCATCCGGCTCACCATGACCGCGGCGCCGGGCTTCCGTGCCTGCGCCGCACGCCGGGCCGCGACACGGCTCAGCGGCGCCCCAGCGGCCTCCTGAGCCCCTTCCGGGGCCACCTCGGACTCCTGGGACTCCGGAGGCCCTCCGTGGCGCCCATGGCGCCGTGCCGCCTTGCGTCGGGCCGCGCGGCCCCCGGGCGCCGCCGCGGAATCGTCCGCGGCGTCCGCGCGCGTCACGGGCGCGGCCATGAGCCGTGCCTGCGCGACCTCCGAGGCCCGCAGCGCCACGGTCTCGTCGTCCAGCGGCCGGGCCGCGGTCGGAGGAACGCCGTAGCCCGCACCGGACGCCGGACCGGGCGAGGCCGTGGAGGCCCCGTACGCCGGCGCGGACGGGGTGACGGGCGGCGTGTACGGGGGCGGAGCGGCGGACGCCCCGTACGGGGGCGTGGACTCCTGGAAGGCCGGCGTGGCCGGCATGGCCGTCGTCGCCGGGTCCGCGTACGGCTGCCGCTGCCGCGCCCCGTCGTAGCCGCCCTGTGCCGTGCCTTGCCACTGCTGCGCGTACCCGGCGGAATCATCCCCCGCGTACTGATGGTGGCCGGGCCACTGCTGCCCCGGACCGACCTGCGGCCCGGCGGCGGGCGCGGCCGCCACGGAGTGGCCGGCGGCGGGGGCCGTGCCCGGAAGGGGATCGGTGAGCGGGTCCGCCAGCTGCTCGACCGCGACCTCGAACGCGCCGGGCGCCCCGTACGGCTGCTGCCCGTACGAGGACCCGTCTCCTCCGGCGGCGCCGTAAGCGGCACCGGACTCGCGCTCGGGGCGCAGCGCGGTCACGCCGTGGCCCTGCCCACCACCGGGGCGAGCCCCGCCGACCTCGCCACGGCACCCTGGTCGCCGCACTCCACGAGCCAGTTGGCGAGCATCCGGTGCCCGTGTTCGGTCAGCACCGACTCGGGGTGGAACTGAACGCCCTCGACCGGGAGTTCACGGTGTCTGAGGCCCATGATGATCCCGTCGTGGGTGCGAGCGGTGACCTCCAGCGCGGCCGGCACGGTCTCCGGCTCCGCCGCGAGCGAGTGGTAACGGGTCGCGGTGAAGGGGGACGGCAGTCCGGCGAAGACGCCGCTGCCCTCGTGCTCCACCAGCGAGGTCTTGCCGTGCAGCAGCTCCGGGGCACGGTCCACGACCCCGCCGTACGCCACCTGCATCGACTGCATGCCGAGACAGACACCGAAGACGGGTACCCCGGTGTCCGCGCAGTGGCGGACCATCTCGATGCAGACGCCGGCCTGCTCGGGAGCGCCCGGACCGGGCGACAGGAGCACTCCGTCGAACCCGTCCTGCGCGTGCGCGGTGGACACCTCGTCGTTGCGCAGCACCTCGCACTCGGCGCCCAGCTGGTACAGGTACTGGACCAGGTTGAAGACGAAGCTGTCGTAGTTGTCGACGACCAGGATCCGCGCGCTCACTGGTTGTTCACCGTCACATCGTTGAAGGGCAGCAGCGGTTCGGCCCAGGGGAAGACGTACTGGAAGAGCACGTAGACCACCGCCAGGGCGAGCACGAGTGAAATCAGCGCCTTGACCCACGCGTTCCCCGGCAGATGCCGCCAGATGAAGCCGTACATGCCGTCCCTTCCGTCGCACCACGGCGTCAGAGCCACGCCCTGCACCACCGGACCCACGCCGTACGGGACCAGACTAACGGCGGAGCGCCCCCGGTTTCCCAGCCTCCACAGGCTGTGTGGAATCCAGGTGTGCCCAGACGATCAGCCGGTGGCTGTGCCCCCACTCCGGTTCGCAGGTGGTCAGCGTGAGGTAGCGGCCCGGAGCCGTATACCCGGACTTACGTGGCACAGGGTCGATCACCTCAACGTCCGCGGGCACGGTTTTGTAGGGGCCTTTGTCGATCCGATACGTGAACCAGGTAGTCCCGTCGGTCAGCACCACCGCGTCGCCGTGTCGCAGCTTGGGAAAGTCCTTGAACGGGTCGCCGTAGGTCCGGCGGTGTCCCGCGACGGCGAAGTTCCCCGTCTGGCCCAGCTGGGCCGTCCCCCGGTAGTGGCCGAGGCCCTTCTTCAGGACACTCGTTCCGGTGCCTTCGAGCACGGGCTTGTTCCACGTGAAACCAAGACGCGGGATGTACATCACCGCGAAGGGCTTGCCGTACGTGTAGGAGGGCGGCGCCTTCGGGCTCCCGGTTGCCGGGGCGGCGGTGGGCGTCCCCGGCTGCCGCGCGAGTGCCCCCTTCGACCACTGCCGCTGGAGCTGGTCGATCTGGTGGCCCATCTCGCTGTCGGCCTTCACGCCCGTCCAGAACAGCACGTAGACCACGAAGAGCACGATCAGCGTGCCGACGGTGATGCAGAGTTCGCTCAACGTCCTGACGACCACTCGCACCGACACAGGCCCCCCAGCGGCAGCGGCTCCGGCTACTCCACAGGCTTCGCGTAGTGGAGATCCACTGTGCCCGAGTAGCCGGGAAGAGTCACCGTCCCGTTCTCCTCGACTTTCCAGCCGAGCCCGTAGACGTTGACGTACACCATGTAGTTCTGGATCGCCGGGGAGTCCGCCAGCGCCTTCTGGAGCTTCTGCGGGTCACCGACCGCGGTGATCTTGTACGGGGGCGAGTAGACGCGTCCCTGGAGAATCAGCGTGTTGCCGACGCAGCGCACGGCGCTCGTGGAGATCAGCCGCTGGTCCATCACCTTGATGCCCTGGGCGCCGCCCAGCCACAGGGCGTTCACCACGGCCTGCAGGTCCTGCTGGTGGATCACCAGATAGTCGGGCTGCGGCGCGGGGTATCCGGGCAGCTTGGCCGTGGCGTTCGGCGGGGCGTCGTTGAGGGTGACCGTGACGGCCTTGCCCTTGAGCGGCTGGGTGCCCGCCTTCTTCTCCAGCGCGGCGACCTTGGCGGTCTCGGCCTTGCTGCCGCCGTTCTCCCGGCCGGCGAGGGAGTCGACCTGGTCCCGCAGCGCGCCGTTGGAATCGTCGAGCGACGCGTTCTTGTGGCTGCGCTCCTGAATCAGGTCGGAGAGCTTCAGCAGGGACGCGTCGGTGCGGATATTGGTGCCTTTGGCCGTGTTGAAGCTGGTGAAGAAAATAAGTCCGGCGAGGGCGAAGACGGCCACGGTGAGCACGCGAACGGGCCGGAAACGGCGCGTATCGGCAGGACTGGAACCCGTCCCTGGAGAGTCGGCAGAATTGCTCAACGTACCCTTATCTCCTTCGGCGCCGCGGAAGCACTACGCTAACGGACGCCCGGGGGAGCGCTCAGTGTCCCCTTGTACGCTGCCCCGGAGCCCGCCCCAGTTCCCTGCGCGGCCACGCAGCGCATCGACAGGAGAGACCCTCGTGCCGAAGTCACGTATCCGCAAGAAGGCCGACTACACGCCACCCCCGGCGAAGCAGACGACCAACATCAAGCTCACCAACCGCGGCTGGGTCGCACCGGTCATGCTGGCCATGTTCCTCATCGGCCTCGCCTGGATCGTCGTCTTCTACGTGACCGACGGCTCACTGCCGGTCGACGCGCTGGACAACTGGAACATCGTGGTCGGTTTCGGCTTCATCGCGGCGGGATTCGGCGTCTCCACACAGTGGAAGTAGCGCTCCGCGACCGACGTTCCGGCAGCTCTCCGACAGCTCTCCCCAGGGCTATCCACTGAGTTATCCACAACTGTTTTCCACAGGTGGAAAAAGAACGACGATCTGTGGATAACTCATCCAGGGTTGACGCCGGTGTGACTGGCCTACCGGGATCCGCAAGCCTGTTCGCCCCCTGTCCGACCTGGGAAAACTCGGGTCAGCGACAGGGGGCACAGCTGTTCCCACACAGCGTGCACAAGATCCGCCACCGTCTGTGGACAACAGCGGTGAGCGGGGCGGCTCAGGTGAGCTGAGCCGTCCTGACCAGCGTCGCGACCACCACCGCGACCAGCACCACCGCGCACACCCCGTACTGGACCAGGGCCCGCCGCCCGCGCGGCGCGTGGACCATCGCGTAGCCGACGACGACACCGCCCACGAGGCCGCCGATGTGGGCCTGCCAGGAGATGCCGAACGCGGGGGTGAAGGTGAAGATCAGGTTGACCACCAGCAGGCCGATCAGCGGGCGCATGTCGTAGTTGAGCCGGCGCATGAGGACCCCGGTCGCGCCGAAGAGGCCGAAGATCGCGCCGGAGGCGCCGAGCGACGGCTGGTTCGGGGCGGCGAGCAGGTAGGTGAGCGCGCTGCCGGCGAGCCCCGAGACGAAGTACAGCGCGAGGTAGCGGGCCCGGCCGAGGGCGGCTTCCAGGGGGCCGCCGATCCACCACAGGCTGAGCATGTTGAACAGGATGTGGATATAGCTGGCGTGCAGGAACATCGACGTCAGCAGCCGGTACCACTGGCCTTCCGCGATGCCCTCGACCGAGCCGAGAACCGGGACGTACGCCCGGCCGATGAGGTCGAAGCTGTCCGTGAAGCGGTCGCCCACGGCCTGCTGCACCAGGAAGAGGGCGACGTTGATCCCCATCAGGATCTTGGTGAGGAGCCGGGGGTCCGCGGCGACGGTGCCGCCCGCCAGCGTGCGGGGCTGGGAGGCCGCCGGCGAATGTCCCGTACCGGAGCCGCCCCGGACGCATTCGGGGCACTGGAAGCCCACGGACGCGCTGACCATGCACGCGGGGCAGATCGGGCGTTCGCAGCGGCTGCAGCGCACACCGGTCTCGCGGTCCGGGTGCCGGTAGCAGGTGGGCAGGCCCTGGGCATCCTGCGATCCCTGGTCCTTCGGGCCCTGTGGGCTGCCTGGCGCCTGGTCCATGGGGTCCCCTCAATCGGTCGTACGCACTGCACCGCCCCGCCCATCCTTACGGATGAACGGGGCGATTGGTTCCCTGCGGGAGCCCTCGGTGCCTCTCGGGCCCCCGGGATCAGCCCTCGCGGGTCTCGACGACGACCGACTCGATGACGACGTCGTTGACCGGACGGTCGGTGCGCGGGTTGGTCTGGGTGCCCACGATGGCATCCACGACCTTCTGGCTCGCCGGGCTGACGACCTCGCCGAAGATGGTGTGCTTGCGGGTCAGCCACGCCGTCGGGGAGACGGTGATGAAGAACTGCGAGCCGTTGGTACCCGGGCCCGCGTTGGCCATGGCCAGCAGATACGGCTTGTCGAAGGCGAGGTCGGGGTGGAACTCGTCCTCGAACTGGTAGCCCGGGCCACCGGTGCCGTTGCCGAGCGGGTCACCGCCCTGGATCATGAATCCGCTGATCACCCGGTGGAAGACCGTGCCGTCGTAGAGCTTGTCCGTGGACTTCGCACCCGTCTCCGGGTTGACCCACTCCCGCTCACCCGTGGCGAGCTCGACGAAGTTCCGGACCGTCTTGGGCGCGTGGTTCGGCAGGAGCCGGACTTCGATGTCGCCTTGGTTGGTCTTCAGGGTGGCGTAAAGCTGCTCGGCCACGATCTGCCTTCCGTTGCCTTTTTTTGACCCCCCGATCCTCGCACGGACCGCCCCTCGCGTCGCCCGACCGCCACCTCCGGGGGAACATCCCGTCCTCGCTCTTGCGGAAAACGCGTCGAGTCCTCCCGCGAGCGGCGCCGGGAGCGCCGATCCGTGGCAGGGTCGGCGACAAGACCCTGTTGCCCCGTATGCCCTATCTCGCATGCCCCGCGGTCGCGCGAGGGGCATGATCTCGAAAAGGGTGGAAAGGTGGACTGTGCCTGTTTGGGGTACTCGAACGCCCAAGTACGCCACCGAGGAGGAGGAAAACCCGTGACCCGCATTGACAGCGTGCGCGCCGCGACCGGCTCGGCGAAGGACAGCGTGCTGCACGCCGCGGAAGTGGTGGCGCCTTACGCCGACACGGCCAAGGACCGGGCCTCGCACTACGCGACCGAGGCACGCGTACGGCTCGCGCCCAAGATGTCGCTGGCCGCAGAGCAGGCCCGCGTGCAGTACGACGCCCATCTCGCACCGCGTCTCGAGCAGGCGCGTACCCATGTGCCGCCGAAGGTCGACCACGCCGCCCACACGGCCGCCGTCCGTACCCGCCTGGCGGCGCTCCAGGCCGCCGATTACACCAAGCCGAGAATCGAGCAGGCCGTGGCAGCGGCCGGGCCGGTACGGGAGGAGGCCGCGGCGCGGGGTGCGGCGGCGCTGGCCGCTCTGCGCGGACAGGTCTCCCCCAAGGAGATCGAGAAGCTGGTCCGCAAGCACCGGCGGCGGGCGAAGGCCGGCCGTGCCGTCAAGGGACTGGCCGTCCTGGGTCTGCTGGCAGGTGGCGCCTACGCCGCCTGGAAGTGGTGGGACAAGCAGGCCAACCCCGACTGGCTGGTCGAGCCTCCCGCCGCTACGGAGGTACCCGAGCCCGGCCGCCTGACATCGGTCGACGGCAGCGGCCGGCCCGACCTCGACCCAGAGGTCCAGGCCAAGCAGGCCGAGGAGGAAGCGGCGAAGCGCGACGATCGCCACTGAGTCCTGACGCAGGACATCAACACCGCTGTGGGGCAGGAGACTTGAGGGTCTCCTGCCCCACAGCGCTGTTTCACGTGGAACGGACCGGAACCGCGGCGCCCACCGCACCGGGGACGACGGCGGAAAAGGCGCGGGGAGGACGACGGGGAAGCCGCCCGTTTACGGATTCCATCCGCGATGACGTTTGCAACGGCCGTCCCGCACAACATCCACACAGACTCTCTTCACCGTGCGCATTGCCCCGATTACACAGATCTGCTTGCACCAGTTCACGCACGGCTCCGAGATCGGAGCCCGGCCTCCTGTGGGGCGCCGCGACCACCCGCGTGACGGTTCCGGGCGCCCTCACCTGCCCATCCATTTGCGCAAACAAATGCAACGCCTGCGAACCGGACCCTGTGACGCAGGTCACCATGGATGGTCAAAGCGGGGCATACAAAAACCGGCCAGTCGCCGTGAAGGCGTCCGGCCGGTCCGAGGTGTGGAGCCTAGGGGAGTCGAACCCCTGACATCTGCCATGCAAAGACAGCGCTCTACCAACTGAGCTAAGGCCCCTGAAGGGAGGCGTCCGGCCGGTTGATTCGGATACCGACTGGCGCCGGGGACCAGCGTACCGGGTCACCCCCGGTATCTCGCAAAAAGATTGGGGGTCCCCGTGGGCGACCACTCTCCGTAAGATGCTCGACGTGGTTCGCGACAGCGAACCACGGTTTTGGGGAAGCGATGGGGAGACGCAATGGACGCCGCACAGCAAGAAGCAACCGCAAGAGCCCAGGAGCTGCAGCGGAACTGGTACGGGGAGCCGCTGGGGACGCTCTTCCGTAGGCTCATAGACGATCTGGGCCTCAACCAGGCGCGTCTTGCCGGAGTACTGGGCCTGTCCGCGCCCATGCTGTCGCAGCTGATGAGCGGCCAGCGTGCCAAGATCGGCAACCCCGCGGTGGTGCAGCGAGTCCAGCTGCTGCAGGATCTGGCGGGGCAGGTGGCGGACGGCAGCGTCAGCGCCGCCGAGGCGACCGAGCGCATGGACGAGATCAAGAAGTCGCAGGGGGGCTCCGTGCTCAACAACACCACGCAGTCGACGAGCAGTTCCGGTGCGCCCACGGTCAAGCGGGTGGTCCGCGAGATCCAGTCGCTGCTGCGCTCCGTGGCGGCCGCCGGGGACATCATCGAGGCCGCCGGCACCCTCGCTCCGACCCATCCGGAACTGGCGGAGTTCCTCCGGGTGTACGGCGCCGGCCGCACGTCCGACGCCGTCGCCCACTACCAGTCGCACCAGAACTGAGCCGACGGTCCGGCCGGCCGCACGACCCGCGCTGGAGGGCTCGCAACGCCGTCCAGCGCCGCGTCCCGGGCCGCCGGGCACCTCGCGGAAGCCGCAGGACCGACTGCCGAAGGGGAGCGACGCACGACCATGGGTGAGGTCTTCGCCGGACGGTACGAGCTGGTCGACCCGATCGGCCACGGGGGAGTCGGTGCCGTATGGCGTGCCTGGGACCGGCGGCGGCGCCGGTACGTGGCCGCCAAGGTGCTCCAGCAGAGCGACGCGCACGCGCTGCTGCGCTTCGTGCGGGAGCAGGCGCTGCGGATCGATCACCCTCATGTGCTGGCGCCCGCCAGCTGGGCCGCCGACGACGACAAGGTCCTGTTCACCATGGACCTGGTCGCGGGGGGATCCCTGGTCCATCTGGTCAACGACTACGGCCCATTGCCTCCCGCCTTCGTCTGCACCCTGCTCGACCAGCTCCTCGCGGGGCTCGCCGCGGTGCACGCCGAGGGGGTCGTGCACCGTGACATCAAACCCGCCAACGTGCTGCTCGAAGCGACGGGGACGGCCCGGCCGCGGCTGCGGCTGTCCGACTTCGGCATCGCGATGCGGCTGGGCGAACCACGGCTGACCGAGACCAACTACGTGGTGGGAACGCCCGGTTACTTCGCGCCCGAGCAGATGATGGGCGCCGAGCCGGACTTCCCCGCCGATCTGTTCGCCGTGGGTCTGGTCGCCCTGTACCTGCTCGAGGGGGCCAAACCGGACGCCAAGGCGCTGATCGAGTACTTCGCGCAGAACGGCACACCGCCCGCCCCGCAGGGCATACCCGAGCCGCTGTGGCAGGTCGTGGCCACGCTGCTGCAGCCGGACCCCCAGGCGCGGTTCCGCACGGCGACGGGGGCGCGCAAGGCGCTGGCCTCGGCCGCCGAGCTGCTGCCCGAACCCGGCCCCGACGACGAGTTGGTCGAGGTCTTCGACCAAGTCGGCCCGCTTCCCCCGGGGTTCGGCCCCACCGGACCGGCCGGGACGGCACCCGGGACCACCACCGAGCACACGGCTTCCCGGCCCGGGTCCTTCTCCGGCCCGGCTTCCGCCCAGGGGACGGATCCCGACCAGGCTCTCCTTCCCGATCCGAGTCTCCGCTCCGGCCAGAGCCCCGCTCACGGCCAAGGCGCCGTTCCTGACGAGGGCCCGGCGCCCGGAACTAGTTCCACCCCCGGCCCTCGTTCCGCCCTCGGCCCCGATCCCGGCTCAGTCTCCGATCCCGGCTCCGCCTCGGATTCGGGTGCCGTCGAAGCCGCGTGGCCCGAGACGACCGCCCCCGGTGACGCGACACCGCGCCCCGCGCCGGACTCCGTACCCCCGAGGCCGTCCACGATGTCGGACACCGGGAGCTTCCTCCTGCCGCCGCCCCGGGCGGCCGCCCCCAGGCACCACCACAGTCCCCGTCCCAGTCGCAGTCCCAGCCCGAACCGCGACCGCAACCGCAGCCCCAACACCGGCCCCCATCCCACGACTCACCGCAGCAACAGCCCCAGCCGCAACCGCAGCACGCCTGGCACGAGACTCAGCGGCATCCCGTCCCGGGCCACCCGTGGCATCCGCCCGAGCAGCCGCCCACTCCCCCCACCGCGGTCAACGTGCCGAGCACGACTCCCGTGCACGCGCAGCCCTTCGGCCTCCGGTCCGCGCCGGTGCCCGTCCCGCAGCGGCCCGCGGATCCCACCGTCGTGGTCCAACAGCACGCGCCCGGTTCCGCCGGTTTCCACCGGGCCGTGTCCCGGCGGGCGGCCCGCCCCGGACCACCCCGGCGGGTGGCCGTCCCGCTCCTGCTCCTCGCGCTGGCCTGTTTCGCGGTGGGTTTCTGGGCGCTGACGCGGCTCTGAACCCGGTCGGCCGCCCCCGAGCGGCTCTACATGCCCCGCGGCGCCTCAGGGTCCCAGGGCAGGGCGGGGGGAGCCGCGGACGAAGCCGGCGCTGATGTGTCCCCGGCCGCCGCCCACCTCCTCGCCCGCCGCCGTGCGACCGCCGTCCACACCGCGAGCACCAGCAACAGGGCGGTCCCGGTGCCGAGGCCGCCCGCGGCGAGCGCCTTCATGTGCGGGTCGGTGCCACTGCCGGAGCCCACCGCACGGTCCCCGGCGCCCGCCGTCGTCCCGCCGGAGGCCTCCGCCGCGGCACCGGCCGCGGCGTCGAACACGTCCCGGGGATCCGCCCGCCCCGCGTACGCCGGGCCCGCCTGGGCGGCGCCCTCCACCCGTACGCGCAGCGTGAGCCCGAACGGCCCGTCGCCGAACTTGTCGGCGACCTGCGCGGCGAGGTGCACGGCGAGGTAGTACGAACCCGCGAACCGCATACTGCTGGTCCGGTCGTTGAGGGCGTAGCGGTTCTCGTACGCGACGGGCGGCAGCGGATCCAGTACCGCGGCTCGCTGGCTGCCGTCGTATCCGCAGCCCACGTCGTCGACGAACCCGCGGACGGGGTTGTAGAGGGAGACGACCAGGGCCGTACCCAGGAACCCGTCGCCACCGGTCGAGCTGCCGAGCTCCGCGCCGGCGTAGATCTGCTGCCCCCAGTCGACCGGCACCTTGTAGAAGAGCGTCTGCCCGGGTCTGATCCCGTCCTTCCAGACGCCCTTTTCGAGAGCGGCGGCCGTGGCGAACCCCGCGCCGCCCGCCCGGGTCCGGGCGTCTCCCTGAAGGGCTTCGGGCGAGGCGGAGTTCCACGCTTCGGGGGCCTTCGTCGAACCGGCCTTCTTCAGGGCGGGTTCCGACACATAGGCGAGTTCGAGGTCCCAGTCGCCGGGGGAGAGGGACGCGGACGCCGACGAACCGGTCGTGTCGACGCGCTCGACGACCACGTAGTACGTCCCCGCCGTCTGGCAGGAGTATCTGGTGGGGCCGATCTCGCGGGACGCCCAGGCGGCGATGGGACGCGGACTCTCGGAGGCGCCGAAGTGGGCGGCCGCGGAGGACGAGCAGCGGCGGCTGTTGTCGTCCTGGACGGAGACCTTCACGCCGTCCGCGTAGGACACCGTGGTACCCGGCCTGGGAACGGCGGTGGCGGAGACGTACGCGTCGGACCTGGCGTCGAGTGCGAGGCGGTAGTAGAGCTTGCCGCCCTCGCCGATGGAACTCCGGTACGTCCTTCCGGGCTCCAGCCGTGCGGCGTTCGTGGTGTTCGCGGCGCCTTCGACCGTCGTGTCGTCCTCGGCGTAGGCGTACGGCTTCGGTGTACCGGACTCCGTCACGGGAGAGGCCGCCGAGGCCCTCCCCGTGGGCGCGGCCGTCGCGCACAGCGCCGCTCCCAGGGCCAGGGCACCGAGCGCCCGCCCGTACCGTGACGGCGCTCGCCGTCCCACCGTGCGCCGCCCCATCACGCGCCACCCCTCGTCGTGTCCCCGGACGGTGGCCATCCTGCCGCGCCAGGCGCGGGTTCGCCCTTGCTATCGGACAAGCGGCCGAAACCGCCTGTCCGTGGAGCAGAACGCTTTACTTCAGCAATCAATTCGTGTGCGAAAGCGAATGGCGGGCAGGTGGGCGGCCCGGGAAACACAAAACCCCGACCGCGAGGCGGCCGGGGTCTGCTCTGAGACTGGTGTCGGTACTCACGAACCCGTGGGTACGGAGTCAGTCGCCTCCGTCCACAGATCCTGCTCGGCGCGATCCGCCTGGATCTGGCGGTACACGAGGAGTCCGCCGATGGCGGCCAGTGCGACCAGGAGAAGCTTCTTCACCGCGCGACCTCGTCTTTCTTGACGTAGGGGACCTCTGGCGCCCGACTATACACACCGACCGATATCGATCAGTGACCTGCATCCACCCCCAACTCCCGCCTGGTGGAGAGCAGTAGGACGGGGCGTGACCACACCGATCTCACGGTGATCACACCTCACACAAGGTGACCGTTCGCTGCACTTTTGCGGGTTTTTATGGGCTTTAGAGACCTCTTGCACCCATACGGGTGGTGTTCATCGGAACATCCACGCGCCATGAGCGTCGGTCCACCACTTCGCGGCCCGCTTACACATCATGAGGAAAGTACGCAAATCGCCTGACCCGAAAGTGAGGGGCCATGACCCAGAACAAGGTCATGAAGCTGTGGACCGTCATCGTGACCGCCTTCCTGGCGCTCTGCACGACGCTCGGATTCATCACGACCACCGCGGCCGCGGCCGTACCGCAGACCGGAGCGGCGCACAACAGCGCGGCCCCCGTGACGGTGCCGGCGCAGGCCCCGTGGACAGCGTCCTACAGTCGGGCCCTGCCCCCCACGATGAAACAACGTATCCACGCCGAGGCCCACGGATCCTCACCTAGCTGTCGGCACCGCCCGCGGGTCGATGCCGAAGCGAGCGGCCTCACCGCCCTGTGCGCCCCGGATGCCACGACCGACCGTGATACGTCCCTCCAGCACGGCGAGGCGCCACTCCAGCGCTGACGCGCACCGCACCACCTCACCGACCCTGCCCCTCCTGCCCGACGTAGCGGCGAACTTGCGTACACCGCCACACCCGGAACCGAAGGCCCGGCACCTCGAAAGAGCTGCCGGGCTTTCTCATGCGCGGACACCGGTCAGGGATTCCTGCTCAGCGGTTCTCTTCTCACTGACGCCGTTGGCCGAGGACACAGAACTCGTTGCCTTCGGGGTCCGCCAGGACCACCCACGACTGGTCGCCCTGGCCGATGTCGACACGCTTGGCGCCATGAGCCTCAAGACGAGCCACCTCGGCGTCCTGGTCATCAGGCCTGAAGTCGAGATGCAGCCGGCTCTTGACCTTCTTGCTCTCATCGAGCCGGACGAAGTCCAGCCCCGGCAGGCGATCCGGCTCCGGGCGGATCTCGAACTGCTCGTCGGAGGAATACACCACGACCCAGCCGAGAGCCTCCGCCCACCACTGCCCCAGGGCCACCGGATCCGTCGAGTGAACGATTACCTGTTCCCATTCCAAGGTCATCCGCCGAGCGTAGGTCTACCGAGGCTTCGAAAACCGGCGCTTGAAGCGCTTGGAGGGAAGTCACGCTGCGGCCGGCACGCCGACCGGCGCACCCCCGGCGGCTGATGTCCGCCGTAGATGCCAAAAACCCCCGGTCCTCGTGGACCGGGGGTCTTCGTCATGGTGGGGCTAACAGGATTTGAACCTGTGGCCTCATCCTTATCAGGGATGCGCTCTAACCAACTGAGCTATAGCCCCGCCGCGCTTTGCGGTGTGTGTCCCGCGCGCTGACCTCTGAAGATTAGCGCACGACGCGGCCAGTCCCAAAATCGGTATCCCGGGCCCCTGGCGGAGGCTCGCGGGCCGCTGCTATTCGTCCTCGGCGAGGGTCAGCTCAATGCCCCCGACGAAGCCCGCGGAGAGGTTGTAGATGAAGGATCCGAGCGTCGCGAGCGCCGTGGCGAGCACGACGTCGATGACCGCGATGATCGACGTGAACAGCAGGACGTTCGGCAGGGAGAGGAACGACTGCAGGTCGAAACCGTTCGCCTCGTTCGACCCCGTCGCCTCGGAGATCGTGCCGCCGACCGTCGAGAAGACGCCCATGGCGTCCATGACCATCCACAGCACCGCCGCCGCCACGACCGTGCAGATGCCGAGCGCGATGGAGAGCAGGAAGCTGACCTTCATCACCGACCACGGGTCGGTCTTGGCCACCCGCAGCCGCGCCTTGCGGGTACGCGGCGTGGTGCGCGCCCCGGTTCGCGGCCGACGCACGGCGCCCGACGGCGTCTGCGCCGCGTACGCCTGCGGCGGGTGATACGGCTGCGAGGGCTGCTGCGGCTGCCGCTCCCCCGGCAGCGCGGAGGCGGCCGCCGGAGCGGCCGTCCCTGAGCCCGCGGGAGCGGTCGGCGCAGTGCCCGGCGCGCCGGGCGCCGCCTTGGTCGTGGCAGGACCGGCCGCGGCCGGTCCGCCCGGAGCCGCGGGGCCCGCTCCGGCCGCGTACTGCTGGCCCTGCGGACCTCGGGTGTCCGTCACAGTTCCCCCCTGGGATCCATGAGAGTCATGGGAGTCAGTCGCCTCCGTGGCGGGGCCACGGCCGCCGTCCGTATCCGTACCGGTCGATCCGGCGCCCGTGGCTCCGCTCACGATGACTCACTCCTCGCGCTACTCGGACGAGGACTGCTCGCCCTCGTCCGTACCGACGGCCTCGGTGCCTTCGGCGGTCTCGTCCTCGGCACCCTCGCCGTCGACTTCCTCGGCCTCACGGCCGGCCTCGGCGTTGCGTGCGATGCCGACCACGGCATCCCGCTTGCCCAGGTTGATCAGTTGGACGCCCATGGTGTCACGGCCCGTCTCCCTGACCTCGTTGACTCGCGTACGAATCACACCGCCGGACAGGGTGATGGCGAGGATCTCGTCGGTCTCCTCGACCACCAGCGCGCCGACGAGAGAACCACGGTCCTCCACGATCTTGGCGGCCTTGATACCGAGGCCGCCGCGACCCTGGACGCGGTACTCGTCGACGGCGGTCCGCTTCGCGTACCCACCGTCTGTGGCAGTGAACACGAACGTACCGGGTCGAACAACATTCATCGAGAGCAGTTGGTCCCCCTCGCGGAAACTCATGCCCTTGACGCCCGAGGTGGCACGGCCCATCGGTCGCAACGCGTCGTCCGTTGCGGTGAACCTGATCGACTGGGCCTTCTTGCTGATCAGAAGCAGATCATCCTCGGCCGAGACGAGTTCGGCTCCGATCAGTTCGTCATCGGATCCGTCCTCCGTCTCCCGGAGATTGATGGCGATGACACCGCCCGACCGCGGGGAATCGTAATCCTTCAGTGGCGTCTTCTTCACCAGGCCGCCCTTGGTGGCCAGGACCAGGTAGGACGCCGCCTCGTAGTCGCGGATCGCGAGGATCTCGGCGATCGCCTCGTCCGGCTGGAAGGCCAGCAGGTTCGCGACGTGCTGCCCGCGGGCGTCCCGGCCGGCGTCCGGCAGCTCGTACGCCTTCGCCCGGTAGACACGGCCCTTGTTCGTGAAGAACAGCAGCCAGTGGTGCGTCGTCGAGACGAAGAAGTGGTCGACGATGTCGTCCTGCTTCAGCTTCGCGCCGCGGACGCCCTTGCCGCCCCGCTTCTGCGACCGGTAGTCCTCGGTCTTGGTGCGCTTGATGTAGCCGCCCCGCGTGATGGTGACGACGATGTCCTCTTCGGCGATCAGGTCCTCGATGGACATGTCGCCGTCGAACGGCACCAGCTTGGAACGGCGGTCGTCACCGAACTTCTCGACGATCGCCGCGAGTTCCTCGCTGATGATGCCGCGCTGACGCACCGGCGAAGCCAGGATCGCGTTGTACTCGGTGATCTTCGCCTGGAGCTCGTCGTGCTCCTGGATGATCTTCTGGCGCTCCAGGGCGGCCAGTCGGCGCAGCTGCATCTCGAGGATGGCGTTCGCCTGGATCTCGTCGATCTCCAGGAGGCCCATCAGGCCCTCTCGCGCGATCTCCACGGTGTCACTGCGTCGGATGAGTGCGATGACCTCGTCGATGGCGTCCAAGGCCTTCAGGAGGCCACGCAGGATGTGCGCGCGCTCCTCGGCCTTGCGCAGCCGGAACTTGGTCCGCCGGACGATGACCTCGATCTGGTGCGTCACCCAGTGCCGGATGAACGCGTCGAGCGACAGCGTGCGCGGGACCCCGTCGACCAGCGCCAGCATGTTGGCGCCGAAGTTCGACTGCAGATCGGTGTGCTTGTAGAGGTTGTTCAGGACGACCTTGGCGACCGCGTCCCTCTTGAGCACGATCACGAGCCGCTGGCCCGTACGCGAGCTGGTCTCGTCGCGGACGTCGGCGATGCCGCCGACCTTGCCGTCCTTGACCAGGTCGGCGATCTTCTGGGCGAGGTTGTCGGGGTTGGTCTGGTAGGGGAGTTCGGTGACCACCAGGCACTGGCGGTTCTGGATCTCCTCGACATCGACGACCGCGCGCATCGTGATGGAGCCACGGCCCGTGCGGTACGCCTCCTCGATGCCCTTGCGGCCCACGACCAGGGCGCCACTCGGGAAATCCGGGCCCTTGATGCGCTCGATCAGGGCGTCCAGAAGCTCCTCGTGGGAGGCCTCGGGGTTCTCCAGGTACCACTGGGCGCCGGCCGCGACCTCGCGCAGGTTGTGCGGCGGGATGTTCGTCGCCATACCGACCGCGATGCCCGCCGAGCCGTTGATCAGCAGATTCGGGAAGCGGGCCGGCAGGACCGTCGGCTCCTGGTTGCGGCCGTCGTAGTTGTCCGTGAAATCGACGGTCTCCTCGTCGATGTCGCGGACCATCTCCATGGACAGCGGCTTCAGCTTGCACTCGGTGTACCGCATGGCGGCGGCCGGGTCGTTGCCAGGAGAGCCGAAGTTGCCGTTGGAGTCCACCAGCGGCATCCGCATCGACCACGGCTGCGCGAGGCGGACCAGCGCGTCGTAGATCGAGGAGTCGCCGTGCGGGTGGTAGGTGCCCATGACGTCACCGACGACACGGGCGCACTTGTAGAAGCCCTTCTCGGGCCGGTAGCCGCCGTCGTACATGGCGTACAGGACGCGACGGTGGACGGGCTTGAGGCCGTCCCGCACGTCGGGCAGCGCGCGCGAGACGATGACGGACATCGCGTAGTCGAGGTACGAACGCTGCATCTCGGTCTCGAGCCCGACGGGCTCGATGCGCAGGGCGATCTCGCCCTCTTCAGGGACGCTCGGAGTGTTCTCGTCGGTCATTGCTGGTGCAGATCCTTTCTGACGCGGTCAGCTGAGACCGACTCAGATGTCGAGGAAGCGGACGTCCTTGGCGTTGCGCTGGATGAACGCGCGACGCGCCTCGACGTCCTCGCCCATGAGGACCGAGAACAGGTCGTCGGCCTGGGCGGCGTCGTCGAGCGTGACCTGACCGAGGACGCGGTGCTCCTGGTCCATGGTCGTGATGCGCAGTTCCTCGGCGTTCATCTCACCGAGACCCTTGAATCGCTGGATCGAGTCCTCACGGACGCGCTTGCCGGCCTGGCGGCCCAGCTCGATCAGCGCGTCGCGCTCACGGTCCGAGTACGCGTACTCGAAGTCGTCCCGCCCCCACTTGATCTTGTAGAGCGGCGGGCGCGACAGGAACACGTGACCGGCCTCGACCAGCGGCCGCATGAAGCGGAACAGGAAGGTCAGCAGCAGGGTGTTGATGTGCTGGCCGTCGACGTCGGCGTCCGCCATCAGGATGATCTTGTGATAGCGGAGCTTCTCGATGTCGAAGTCCTCGTGGACTCCGGTGCCGAAGGCGGAGATCAGTGCCTGGATCTCCTGGTTCTGCAGGATCTTGTCGATCCGCGCCTTCTCGACGTTGAGGATCTTTCCTCGGATCGGGAGGATCGCCTGGTACTGCGGGTTACGGCCGGACTTGGCCGAGCCGCCGGCGGAGTCACCCTCGACGATGAAGATCTCGCACTTGGTGGGGTCGTTCGACTGGCAGTCGGACAGCTTGCCGGGCAGGGACGCCGACTCCAGCAGGCCCTTGCGGCGGGTGAGGTCGCGCGCCTTGCGGGCCGCCACGCGCGCGGTGGCCGCCTGGATCGACTTGCGGATGATGTCCGCGGCCTCGTTCGGGTTGCGGTCCAACCAGTCGTTGAGGTGCTCGTAGACCGCGCGCTGGACGAAGGTCTTCGCCTCCGTGTTGCCCAGCTTGGTCTTCGTCTGGCCCTCGAACTGCGGCTCACTCAGCTTGACCGAGATGATCGCGGTCAGACCCTCGCGGATGTCGTCACCCGTGAGGTTGTCGTCCTTCTCGCGCAGCAGCTTCTTGTCGCGCGCGTACTTGTTGATCAGCGAGGTCAGCGCCGCACGGAAGCCCTCCTCGTGCGTACCGCCCTCGTGCGTGTGGATGATGTTGGCGAAGGAGTACACGCCCTCGCTGTATCCACTGTTCCACTGCATCGCGACTTCGAGGGACAGGCTCTTGTCCTTGTCCTCCGCCTCGAGGTCGATGACGGTGGGGTGCACCGCGTCTCCCTTGCGGGAGTTGAGGTACTTCACGAAGTCGACGATGCCGCCTTCGTAGTGGTACGTGACGGACTTGACCTCGTCCTTCTCGTCCGCGCCCGCCTCGTCCGCGCCCGCGGTGGCCTTCGCCGACTCACGCTCGTCCGTGAGCTTGATCGTCAGGCCCTTGTTGAGGAACGCCATCTCCTGGAAGCGCCGCGAGAGCGTCTCGAAGGAGTACTCCGTGGTCTCGAAGATGTCCGCGTCGGCCCAGAAGGTGACCGACGTGCCCGTCTCCTCGGTGTCCTCGTGCTGGACCAGCGGGGCCGTCGGGACGCCCATCTTGTAGTCCTGCGTGTGGCGGTGGCCGTCCGTCTTGACCTCGACGGACACCTTGCTCGACAGGGCGTTCACGACGGAGACGCCGACGCCGTGCAGACCACCGGAGACCGCGTAGCCGCCGCCGCCGAACTTGCCGCCCGCGTGCAGGACGGTCAGCACGACCTCGAGGGCCGGCTTGCCCTCCGAGGCGACGATGCCCACCGGGATGCCGCGGCCGTTGTCGATCACGCGCACGCCGCCGTCCGGCAGGATCGTGATGTCGATCGTGTCCGCGTGTCCGGCCAGCGCCTCGTCCACGGAGTTGTCGACGACCTCGTACACGAGGTGGTGAAGTCCGCGCTCACCGGTCGAGCCGATGTACATGCCGGGTCGCTTGCGGACCGCGTCCAGACCCTCGAGGACGGTGATGGCACTGGCGTCGTACGAGGCCGTGACCTCGCCGTTCGAGGCGGTGGCCCCGGCGACGGCGCCTGCGTCGGTGGACGGGATGTTCTCGTTGGGGTTGCCGGAATCGGCCACGAAGCGCCCTTTCTGGCACAGCACAAACCAGGCTCGTCGGCGGGTTGCCGGAGCGGCTGCGGCACGTTGCGTTGGTAAGCCTTGATCAGCGTTGCTCAGCTTCTCCCGGACGGTCCCCACAAGTGGGGCGGGATTAGCTTCCAGTCTACCGGTAGCGCAGACAGTGATGGGGGTTTGCCGGTACCTGAGTCCGCATGTGCCGCCCTGAACCCGCCTCTCCCGACTCCCCATATGCGGCCCCGGCCCCAAAGAGGCTCACAGAGGCACTCAGCGCTTCCGGGTGTCAACCCTTCGCTACTGCGGAGTCAGGTCGGTGTTCGCAACCGCGTGCGATTGCCCGTACCCACCGCGGGCGCCCCCGCCCGGCGGCCGGTTCCCGCGGGCCCCGGTCACCCGTAGGTGTCGCCCGGACCCGTGCTCCCGGGGGCGCGCAGGGGCCCGAACCGGCGCGGGGGACCCCCCGGGCCCTGCACCTTGATCAGCCTCACCGTGCCGTGCCCGAGATCCTGGTTCAGCCGCGCGACCAGCTGCGGGGCGAGCAACCGCAGCTGGGTGGCCCAGGCGGTCGAGTCGCACTGCACGGTCAGCACCCGCTCGGCCGGGTCGTCGTCGTACCGCAGCGGGACGCAGTGCTTGGCCAGGTCGTCTCCGACGATCTGCGGCCAGCGCCCCATCACCCCTCCCACCGCGGCCGGCGTCTCCCAGCCGCGCTCGGTCAGCAGCCGGTTGATCGCGGCACCCAGCGCCATCGGGTCGCGCCCGTCGGCGCGCGCGCCGGAGCGCAGACCGCCGCGGCGCGCCTGCTTCTTCTGCTGCGCCGCGTCCCCACGCGCCCGTGCCTGTTCCTTCGCGGCGCGCAGCGCCACGCGCGCGAGGTCGACGCCGGACGGCTCGGGGGTCTTCCCGGCGCCCTCACCGGACGGCGCGGACGGCCCTGGGATCCGAGGTGTGTTCTCCGTCATACCCGCTCCACCGTGCCCTCCGAGACGGCGTAGCGCGTCCCCGCCAGGACACCCGGCACGTCGTCGTCGACCGCCGCCGTCACGAGGACCTGCTCGCCGGGAGCCACGAGTTCCGCGAGACGTTCCCTGCGCCGGCTGTCCAGCTCGGCGAAGACGTCGTCGAGGACCAGGACCGGCTCGTTGCCCTCGGCCCTCAGGAGGTCGTACGAGGCCAGTCGCAGCGCCAGCGCGTACGACCAGGACTCGCCGTGTGACGCGTATCCCTTCGCGGGCAGCTCGCCCAGCTTGAGCAGCAGCTCGTCCCGGTGCGGGCCCACCAGGGTGACGCCCCGCTCGATCTCCGCCTTGCGGGACTCGGCGAGCGCCTCCATCAGCTGCTCGTAGAGCTCCTCGCGGGTGTGCCCGGTGAGGGCGGCCGAGGAGGGCTTGTACTCCAGGGCGACGGGGCCCCCGCCGGGCGCCAGCTGTTCGTAGGCCTTGTCGGTCAGCGGCTGGACCGCGGCGACCAGGTCGAGGCGCTGGGCGAGCAGTTCGGCGCCCACCCGCGCGAGGTGCTCGTCCCAGACGTCGAGCGTGGACAGGTCCATGGTGCGGCCGCCGTGGCGGCGGGCCAGCGCGGCCGTCTTGAGGAGGGTGTTGCGCTGCTTGAGGACCCGGTCGTAGTCGGAGCGGACGCCCGCCATCCGCGGGGAGCGGGCGGTGATCAGTTCGTCGAGGAAGCGGCGGCGCTCACCGGGGTCGCCCTTGACCAGCGCGAGGTCCTCGGGTGCGAACAGCACCGTCCGTACGATGCCGAGCACGTCACGGGGCCTGACCTGCGAGGACCTGTTGACGCGCGCGCGGTTGGCCCGGCCAGGGTTCAGCTCCAGCTCGATGAGCTGCTGACGATCGCCCTGTCTGACATTGGCACGGATGACCGCCCGCTCGGCGCCCATCCGCACCAGGGGCGCGTCGGAGGAGACCCGGTGGCTGCCGAGGCTCGCGAGATAGCCGACCGCCTCGACCAGGTTCGTCTTGCCCTGTCCGTTGGGGCCCACGAACGCGGTGACGCCCGGGTCGAGCGGAACCTCGACCCGGGCGTAGGAGCGGAAGTCGGCCAGCGACAGATGCGTGACGTGCATGGTCGTTCGCCGACCTCCCCCGGGGACTCGGATCCCGGGCCTTCAGGCCCGGGATCTGTGGATCTGTGGATACGGATGTGGATCTGTGGATTACTTCTGCTCGACGGCGTGGCCGCCGAACTGGTTGCGCAGTGCCGCGATCATCTTCATCTGCGGTGAGTCGTCCTGGCGTGAGGCGAAGCGGGCGAACAGCGACGCGGTGATCGCGGGCAGCGGTACCGCGTTGTCGATGGCCGCCTCGACGGTCCAGCGGCCCTCGCCGGAGTCGTCGGCGTAGCCGCGCAGCTTGTCGAGGTGTTCGTCGTCGTCCAGGGCGTTGACGGCGAGGTCGAGCAGCCAGGAACGGATGACCGTGCCTTCCTGCCAGGAGCGGAAGACCTCGCGTACGTCGGTGACGGAGTGGACCTTCTCCAGGAGTTCCCAGCCCTCGGCGTAGGCCTGCATCATGGCGTACTCGATGCCGTTGTGGACCATCTTGGAGAAGTGGCCGGCGCCGACCTTGCCGGCGTGGACGAAGCCGGAGTCGCCCTCGGGCTTGAGCGCGTCGAAGACGGGCTGGACCTTGGCGACGTTCTCGGCGTCGCCGCCGACCATCAGCGCGTAGCCGTTCTGCAGGCCCCAGACGCCGCCGGAGACGCCCGCGTCGACGAAGCCGATGCCCTTGGCGGCCAGTTCCTCGGCGTGCTTCTCGTCGTCCGTCCAGCGGGAGTTGCCGCCGTCGACGACGGTGTCGCCGGGCTCCAGCAGGTCGCCGAGCTGGTCGACGGTGGACTGGGTCGCGGCGCCGGCCGGCACCATCACCCACACCACACGCGGGGCTTCGAGCGCGCCCACGAGTTCTTCGAGGCTGTGGACGTCGGCGAGTTCCGGGTTGCGGTCGTAGCCGATGACGGTGTGTCCTGCGCGGCGGATCCGCTCGCGCATGTTCCCGCCCATCTTGCCGAGGCCGACGAGACCGAGCTCCATCAGTTGTTCCTTAGGTTTGCGACGTGGCGTGAGGGCACTTTCGTACCTGTGTCTGAGCCTAAACCCGGACGCTCACGCACACCTGTGGGCATAGCCGCTCAGGCGTTACGCCCCACCTGCGGATTCGCCCGCCGGCCGGGTCGGCCCGGCGGGCTCAGGGCCTCAGCCGGACAGGCGCACCGGCATGATCAGGTACTTGTAGGCCTCGTCCGCCTCCGCGTCCAGGGCGGGCCTGCCGCTCAGCAGCGCGGGCTTCGTGGACGTCGTGAACGACAGCTGCGCGACCGGCGAGTCGATGGCGCTCAGACCGTCGAGCAGGAAGGTCGGGTTGAAGGCGATCGAGACGTCGTCGCCCTCGAGCTGCGCGTCGACCCTTTCCACAGCCTGTGCGTCGTCGCTGGAGCCCGCCTCCAGGATCAGCACGCCCTGCTCGAAGCTCAGCCGCACCGGGGTGTTGCGCTCGGCGACCAGGGCCACACGCTTGACGGCCTCCACGAAGGGGGCGGTCTCGATGACGGCGATGGAGTTGAACTCCGTCGGGAACAGCGAGCGGTACTTCGGGAGGTCGCCTTCGAGCAGCCGGGTGGTCGTACGCCGCCCGGCACCCTCGAAGCCGATCAGGCCCTCGCCCGCGCCGGAGCCGGACAGCGCCAGGATCACGCTGTCACCGCTCGTGAGGGCCTTGGCGGTGTCCAGGAGCGTCTTGGCGGGCACCAAGGCGACCGCGGACGCCTCCGGGTTCTCCGGCTTCCACAGGAACTCGCGGACCGCGAAGCGGTAGCGGTCGGTGGAGGCCAGGGTGACCGTGTCGCCCTCGATCTCGATGCGCACACCGGTGAGGACGGGGAGCGTGTCGTCGCGCCCGGCGGCAATGGCCACCTGCGCGGCGGCCGAGGCGAAGACCTCGCCCGGGACGGTGCCGGTCGCCGACGGCATCTGCGGCAGAGCCGGGTACTCCTCCACAGGCAGGGTGTGGAGGGTGAACCGGGAGGAGCCGCAGACCACGGTCGCCCGTACACCGTCTGTGGAGATCTCCACCGGCCGGTTGGGGAGAGCGCGGCAGATGTCCGCGAGCAGGCGGCCGGAGACCAGGACCGTGCCCTCCTCCTCGACCTCCGCGTCGACGGAGACACGCGCCGAGACCTCGTAGTCGAAGCTGGAGAGGCTCAGGGCGCCCTCCTCGGCCTTCAGAAGGAGGCCGGCGAGCACAGGCGCCGGCGGACGGGCCGGGAGGCTGCGAGCCGCCCAGGCCACTGCCTCCGCGAGTACGTCGCGTTCCACCCGGATCTTCACCGTTGCCGCCTCCGTCTGTTGCCGGCGCTCTCGCCCTGCTGGCCTTCGTCGTCTGACTCGGTGTCTTTCGACCCTGTGAGGGGAAGGACACCGGGGAACAGTCTGACGCACCGCGCTGACAGTCGGTGCCCCTCGGGGTCAAGTCGTGCCGAGCGGCAGACGGGGCTCCGGGAGCGAGTTGTGCACAGCCCCCACTTCGAAACGGTTCTCAGGCTCTCTCTAGTTGGTCTTAGTAGTAGGCCCTGTGGAAACCGTGGATAACCCTGTTTTCGCAGGTCAGCATAGATTTTTTGTCCACCGACCCTGTGGGTGGAGGCGGTGGAAAACCGGGGGCATCTGTGGATGGCGAAAAGTTCTGCACACACGATGCACAGCCTCGGGCCACTTCTCCCCAGCGCCGTCCCCAGCTTTGCCCACGTTCCCCACAGGCCGACCCGGCACCTCGATGTGACGCCTTTCACTCGACACGGTGAGAGGCCGCGTCTTGTTGCCGAACAGTGGACAGAGGTGTGGAGAAGCTGGGATTCACTGGGGACAAGAGGCGCCGGCCTGTGGGCTGCCGGTGGACAACTCCGCGCACACCCTGTGGATCATTTCTTTGTCCACAGTCTGTGGAGAGCGTTCATCCACGAATCCACAGGGGGCTGACCTGGCCCGATGGTCCTACGACCGCACCCCCTGTGGACACGATCGGGACAACTTCGCGGTCCCCAGGGTGTGGACGCCAGAAAGTCACCGAATCTGTGGAGAGTGGCCGTAACCCTGCGCGTATTCGAACAGACGGTGCCGAGGGCATGACCTCTGAACGACGCCGGGCGGCCACCGAAAGCGGACGAGGAGTGCCTCGGAGGGTGCCGGAACGGCGTTCCGGAGGGTGCCGGGCGGCGCTCCCGGGGGCGTGGGGCGAAGCCGGAACGCGCGTGGGGCGGAGCCGGCGCGGGTCTCGGAACCTCTCGAAGGCTCTCGGCAGGCCGAGGGGAAGCGGGGCGGACGCGCGGGGAGTGGCGGCCTGGGTGGACATGGGGAGCCGGGCCACGGGGACGCCCGCCGGGACGGCGAGAGCGGCGGCATCGGGATGCCGGGGATGTCGAGGGGGAAAACGGAAGGCGCCCGCGGGAGCGTGTCCCGGGGGCGCCCTGGCCGGCGTGAGGCCGAGTCCGTCAGCCGTTCTTGATGCGGTTGGTGAGCTCGGTGACCTGGTTGTAGATCGAGCGGCGCTCGGCCATCAGCGCGCGGATCTTGCGGTCGGCGTGCATGACCGTCGTGTGGTCGCGGCCGCCGAACTGGGCACCGATCTTCGGCAGTGACAGGTCGGTCAGCTCACGGCACAGGTACATGGCGATCTGGCGTGCCGTCACCAGGACGCGGCTGCGCGAGGACCCGCACAGGTCGTCCACCGTCAGACCGAAGTAGTCGGCGGTGGCCGCCATGATCGCGGTCGCGGTGATCTCCGGAGCCGAGTCCTCGCCGCCCGGGATGAGGTCCTTCAGGACGATCTCCGTCAGACCGAGGTCCACCGGCTGCCGGTTGAGCGACGCGAACGCCGTCACCCGGATCAGCGCGCCCTCCAGCTCGCGGATGTTGCGTGAGATCCGCGACGCGATGAACTCCAGGACCTCCGGCGGGGCGTTGAGCTGCTCCTGCACCGCCTTCTTGCGGAGGATCGCGATACGCGTCTCCAGCTCGGGCGGCTGGACGTCCGTGATCAGCCCCCACTCGAAACGGTTCCGCAGCCGGTCCTCCAGCGTCACCAGCTGCTTGGGCGGCCGGTCGCTGGAGAGCACGATCTGCTTGTTCGCGTTGTGGAGCGTGTTGAAGGTGTGGAAGAACTCCTCCTGCGTCGACTCCTTGTCCGCCAGGAACTGGATGTCGTCGACCAGCAGGATGTCCATCTCGCGGTAGCGCTTGCGGAAGCTGTCGCCCTTGCCGTCGCGGATGGAGTTGATGAACTCGTTGGTGAACTCCTCGGAGCTCACGTACCGCACCCGGGTGCCCGGATAGAGGCTGCGGGCGTAGTGCCCGATCGCGTGCAGCAGGTGCGTCTTGCCGAGACCCGACTCCCCGTAGATGAAGAGGGGGTTGTACGCCTTCGCCGGCGCCTCCGCGACGGCGACCGCCGCGGCGTGCGCGAAGCGGTTCGAGGCACCGATGACAAAGGTGTCGAAGAGGTACTTCGGGTTGAGGCGCGCGGTGGGCTCACCCGGACCGGAGGCCGGCGCGGGCTTGGCGGCCAGCGGACCTGGGGCACCGCTGGAACTCGGCAGCGAGGGGCCGCCGCGGTGCAGGGGGCCGCCGCCCGACGACGGGTCCTGGAGGTCGCGGCGGTCGGGACGCTGGTCGTAGTCGGGGCGTGGCTGGTCGTAGTCCTGGCGCTGCTGCTCGTAGGGCGGGCGCTCCAGCGACTGCGGTCGGTAGTCCTGCGACGGCGAGGCGTACGGGTCGCGCTCCGGGAAGCCGAGGCGCTGCTGCTGCCAGCCGTAGTCGTCCTGACCGTGCCGGGGCCAGGCACCGGGCTCCGGACGCTGGTAGTCCGGGTACGCGGGGCGGGCGGTCGGCAACTGGTCGGAACGGCCGGGCGGCAACTGGTCGCCGGGCGCGCCGGGCAGCTGGTCGGCGCGGCCTCCCCGGTGATCGCCCCGGTGGTCACCGCGGTGATCTTCACGCCGGTCCTCACGCCGTTCGTCGCGGCGGTCGTCGGCGCGGTGGCGGCCGTACCCCTCGTAACCTTCGCGGCGCTGCGCGTCGTAGGCGTTGCGGTCCTCACGGCCCGCGTCGTAGCCGTTGCGGTCGTCGCGCCCCTGGGAGTCGTAGCCGGTGCGCTCGTCGCGGCCCTGGCCGCCGTAGGAGTTGCGGTCCTCGGCGCTCTGGCCGTCGTACGGGTCGCGGCCCTGGCCCGTGGCCGAGGAGGGGTCGGGCTCGTCGTACCGGGGCTGGACGGGAGGCGGCGGGGGCTCGCCCGCCGAGTCGTCGACGGTGATCGCGATGCGGATCGGGCGTCCGCACTCGCGGCTCAGCGTCTCGCTGACGATCGGCGCGAGGCGCCCTTCCAGGACGCCCTTCGCGAACTCGTTCGGAACGGCGAGCAGGGCGGTGTCCGCGACCAGGGCCAGGGGCTGGCAACGCTTGATCCAGTGCTCGTCCTTCACCTCGACACCCTGCCCGCGGCCCTCACCGAGGAGTTGTTCCAGTACTCGTGGCCACACTGCGGCAAGATCGGCAGGTACGTCAGCCACAGGGCACGCTCTCTCACGGGTCCCACGAACGTGTGGTTCTGGGAACAGGTTGGGAAGTCAGTCGGGTGGGACGGGGAACAAAACCGCTGGGGCGGGGGGAAGGGAACGAATCGGAGTTCAGCCACGGTAGTCAGGGCGACCGCTGTGGTTCAAGTTGTTGTCCCCAGCCTGTGGACAGTGTCTCTCGCCAGGTGCTGGTTTGACCGAATGGCGCAGCCGCGCGTACCGTAACCAGGTCGAGTTGTCGATGGCTGCTGCCGCCTGCCTCCGATGGGCACAGATCGCGAAAAGTGATCGGGAAGCGGTGCACTCGGGCGTAAGCGAGCTACTCGTGGGCGCACGGTGACAGCCAGGACGGCACCCCGCCACCACCGATTCTTTCTGGAGCCCCCGAGTGAGCAAGCGCACCTTCCAGCCGAACAACCGTCGTCGCGCCAAGACCCACGGCTTCCGCCTGCGGATGCGCACCCGTGCCGGCCGCGCGATTCTCGCGAACCGCCGTGGCAAGGGTCGCGCGAGCCTGTCCGCCTGATCATTTACAGGTCATGACGTGCTGCCTTCCGAGCATCGGCTGAGGCGGCGCGAGGACTTCGCGACCGCGGTACGCCGAGGACGCCGGGCCGGACGCCCGCTCCTCGTCGTCCACCTTCGTAGCGGTGCAACGGACCCGCACGCGCCTGGGGAGAGCGCTCCCCCGACGCGTGCGGGTTTCGTCGTGAGCAAAGCCGTGGGTGGAGCCGTCGTACGCAACGCGGTGAAGCGCAGGCTTCGCCATCTGATGCGTGACCGGGTCGGCCTGCTGGCCCCCGGTAGCCTGGTAGTCGTACGAGCGCTGCCCGGTGCGGGCGACGCCGACCATGAACAGCTGGCCCAAGACCTGGATGCCGCTCTTCAGCGGCTGCTGGGAGGGGGCGCGCGATGAAGTACCCGCTGCTGGCTCTCATCAAGCTGTACCAGTGGACGATCAGCCCGCTGCTGGGGCCGGTGTGCAAGTACTACCCGTCGTGCTCCCACTACGGCTACCAGGCCATCGACCGCCACGGTGCGATCAAGGGAACGGCACTCACCGCCTGGCGCATCCTCCGGTGCAATCCGTGGTCGCTGGGCGGTGTGGACCATGTTCCGCCGCGCAAGCGTCCGCGGTGGCACGAGATGGTGCGCGACGCCTGGCGCGCACGCAAGGGCGGAACCTCCGCCGCCGAACCGGCCACCGGGGAGACCACTGCCCCGGGCCCGGCCGCCGAGACTCCGTCCCATGCTCAAGGAGCCTGATTAGTGGACACGATTGCCGGTTTTTTCAGCTTCATCACGACACCCGTTTCCTGGGTCATCGTCCAGTTCCACTCCGTGTACGGGAAGATCTTCGGTCCCGATACGGGCTGGGCCTGGGGCCTGTCGATCGTGTCCTTGGTGATCCTGATCCGTATCTGCCTGATCCCGCTCTTCGTGAAGCAGATCAAGGCCACTCGGGCCATGCAGACCCTGCAGCCCGAGATGAAGAAGATCCAGGAGCGCTACAAGAACGACAAGCAGCGCCAGTCCGAAGAGATGATGAAGCTGTACAAGGAGTCGGGCACCAACCCGCTCTCCTCGTGCCTTCCCATCCTGGCGCAGTCCCCGTTCTTCTTTGCTCTGTACCACGTGCTCAACGGCATCGCGACGGGCAAGACGATCGGCGTCATCGACGATCAGCTGCTCGCCAGCGCCCGTAAGGCGCACATCTTCGGTGCCCCGCTCGCCGCGAAGTTCACCGACAGCGCCGACAAGGTCGCCCAGCTCGGCGCTCACATCACGGACGTCCGTGTCGTCACCGCGATCATGATCGTGCTGATGTCGGGATCGCAGTTCTACACCCAGCGTCAGCTGATGACGAAGAACGTCGACACCACGGTGAAGACGCCCTTCATGCAGCAACAGAAGATGCTGATGTACGTCTTCCCGGTCATGTTCGCCGTCTTCGGCATCAACTTCCCGGTCGGTGTCCTTGTCTACTGGCTCACCACCAACGTGTGGACCATGGGTCAGCAGATGTACGTCATCCGCAACAACCCGACCCCGGGCAGCAAGGCCCAGGCCGCGTACCTGGAGCGCCTGCAGAAGCACGTCGCGCACCATGGCAAGACCCGCAACCGGCGCGAGAAGACCATCATCAAGACGATCGTCGGCAAGGGCCGCGACCGCAACGAGTTCGAGCGCAAGTTCATCAACGGTCTGACCAAGGCGGGCCTCGTCGCCCAGCCCGACGGCCTCGTGGTGAAGGGCGAGAACGCGACGGTCGTCGAGACCGAGGACGGCACCACGATCACCACCGGCGGCGCTCCCAAGCGCCAGCAGCCGAAGCGCCAGTCCAAGTCCCAGCGCCAGTCGAGCACGACGACCAGTACGGCGAAGACGGCGGACGAGTCCGAGCCGAAGACCTCGCTGATCAAGTCCGACGAGCCGCAGGACGCCAAGACCGCCCCCAAGCCGGCAGGCGGCGGCAGCAAGCCGGGCGCCGGTACCCGCAGCAAAGCCCAGTCCGGACAGCGCAAGGGCCCGCAGCGGCCCAAGTCCCCGTCCAAGAAGTAAGAAGGAGTCCATCCCGTGACGGAAGGCACCACCTCCGCCGCCGCCGAGGGCGACACCCTGTCCCGCCTGGAGCAGGAAGGCGAGATCGCGGCGGACTACCTCGAGGGTCTGCTGGACATCGCCGACCTCGACGGCGACATCGACATGGACGTCGAAGCCGACCGCGCCGCTGTCTCGATCATCAGCGACGTCGCCGGCCGTGATCTGCAGAAGCTCGTCGGCCGTGACGGCGAGGTGCTCGAGGCCCTCCAGGAGCTCACGCGCCTGGCCGTCCACCGGGAGACCGGGGACCGCAGCCGGCTGATGCTGGACATCGCGGGCTACCGGGCCAAGAAGCGCGAGGAACTCTCCGAGCTCGGCGCCAAGGCCGCGGCCGAGGTCAAGAGCTCCGGCGAGCCGGTGAAGATGAAGGCGATGACGCCCTTCGAGCGCAAGGTGGTCCACGACGCGGTGAAGGCCGCGGGTCTGCGCAGCGAGTCCGAGGGCGAGGAGCCGGAGCGCTTCGTCGTCGTACTCCCCGCCTGATCGGTACGTATGTTCCTCCGGCCCCGTCTGTTGAGCAGGCGGGGCCGAACTTTGTCAGCCTGATAGTCCTGGTGGTCAGCGCTCAGAGCGCTTATGCGGTACGGAAGGACGGTCCCCCGTGACGGAGGCAGCGGAGCTTCCTCCCGCGCCCGAGCAGGCGCGCGAGGTATTCGGTGATCGCTTCGCGGACGCGGTCCGGTACGCGGAGCTCCTGGCGGAGGCCGGCGTGGAGCGGGGGCTGATCGGCCCGCGCGAAGTGCCCCGCCTGTGGGAGCGGCACCTGCTGAACTGCGCGGTGCTCTCGGAGGTCGTACCCGAGGGCGTGACGGTGTGCGATGTCGGCTCGGGCGCCGGGCTGCCCGGTATTCCGCTGGCGCTCGTCCGCGAGGACATCAAGATCACGCTCCTTGAGCCGCTGCTGCGGCGCACGACCTTCCTCACCGAGGTCGTGGAACTCCTCGGACTCGACCATGTGACGGTTGTCCGTGGCCGTGCGGAGGAGGTCATGGGCCAGCTTCCCCCTGTGCACGTGGTGACGGCGCGGGCCGTGGCGCCTCTGGACCGCCTGGCCACGTGGGGGATCCCCCTGCTGCGCCCGTACGGCGAGATGCTCGCGCTGAAGGGTGACACTGCGGAGGAGGAGCTGAAGAGCGCCACAACGGCTCTCAGCAAGCTTGGTGCGGTGAAGACCTCCATCCTTCACGTCGGCGAGGGAGTGGTTGATCCCCTCTCCACCGTCGTCCGCGTCGAGGTCGGGGAGAGTCCGGGCGGTGTGCGCTTCGCGGCCAAGCGGGCCAAGGCGGCGCGGACCGGACGAACGCGACGCCGCCGCTGATCCCGCGGGACTGGTCGACCTGGACTCCCGGCTCCGCACGACGGAGCCGGGAGTTTTTCATCACTGCGGCTGATCCGTCCTGACGACGAGCCCTACTCCACACAAGCTGCCCCACCCTGTCGCTCGGAGTGTCGCGCCGTCGTGGCCGTGGCGGCCTTGCATCGTGTTTCACGTGAAACGTCGCTCACTGTTGCACGGCATCATCAGTCGCGGCCGGGCCGCGGCCGAACCCCGCGACCGGCAGCCTCTTGGTTCACTCCGAGAGGGGGTGGAGGTGTCCACAGAGGTGGATTTCTCCACAGAAGCACGGGCCTCGCTGGTTCACGACCCCGAAGGCATGGGAGGCTCTGTTCATTGCGAGCCTGAAGTCGAGGAGAGTGAATCCTTGCGGTCCGACGCCAACATCGCGGGACCGATGACCGATCCGGTCCCCGGTCCCCGTACCGAGTCGATGGGGGCGGATGTTTCACGTGAAACACCGCCTCCGATGGACGACACTCCCATCGGTCGTGCTGCCCAATTGGCGGTGGAGGCGCTAGGTCGCGCCGGCGAGGGCCTGCCCCGGCCTGAGCAAACCCGCGTCATGGTGGTCGCCAACCAGAAGGGCGGGGTGGGGAAGACCACGACCACGGTCAATCTTGCCGCCTCGCTGGCCCTGCACGGCGGTCGTGTCCTCGTGATCGACCTCGACCCGCAGGGCAACGCCTCCACCGCGCTGGGTATCGATCACCACGCCGAGGTTCCTTCCATCTATGACGTGCTGATCGACAGCAGACCGCTCTCCGAGGTCGTCCAGCCGGTCCCCGATGTGGAGGGACTGTTCTGCGCGCCTGCCACGATCGATCTCGCCGGTGCGGAGATCGAGCTGGTGTCCCTGGTCGCACGGGAGAGCCGACTGGAACGAGCGATCCAGGCCTATGAGCAGCCGCTGGACTACATCCTCATCGACTGCCCGCCGTCGCTCGGCCTCCTGACGGTCAACGCGTTGGTCGCCGGTGCGGAGGTCCTCATCCCCATCCAGTGCGAGTACTACGCGCTGGAAGGGCTGGGGCAACTCCTGCGCAACGTCGATCTGGTACGGGGGCACCTCAACCCCGACCTCCATGTCTCGACGATCCTGCTCACCATGTACGACGGCCGGACCCGCCTGGCGTCCCAGGTCGCGGACGAGGTGCGCAGCCACTTCGGCGAGGAGGTGCTGCGGACGAGCATTCCTCGCTCGGTCCGTATCTCCGAGGCCCCCAGTTACGGGCAGACGGTGCTGACCTACGATCCAGGGTCGAGTGGTGCCCTCTCGTATCTTGAGGCCGCACGAGAAATCGCTCTCCGAGGAGTCGGTGTGGCGTACGACGCACAGAACGCCCATGCGGGCGCACAGAACAGTCAGAACATTGTGGAGGGGATCCAGTGAGCGAGCGACGACGAGGGCTGGGGCGGGGCCTCGGCGCACTGATCCCCGCGGCTCCGACAGGGGAGAGGGCGGCTTCCTCGCCGGTAGGTGGACTCTCCACCTCACCGACCGGCGGGCCCGTGCTCACCGCGGAACGGGGAGTGGCGGTGGCGAAGGTGGCCACACTGCCGCCTGTTTCACAGGAAGCCGAGGAGTTTGCGGCGAGCGGAGGCCCGGAGACGCTAGCCGCGCCGGTCGGTGCGCACTTCGCGGAGCTGCCGCTCGACTTCATCACTCCCAACCCGCGTCAGCCCCGTGAGGTCTTCGACGAGGACGCTCTGTCCGAGCTCGTCACCTCCATCAAGGAAGTCGGGCTCCTCCAGCCCGTCGTCGTGCGCCAGGTGGGGCCGACGCGCTACGAGCTCATCATGGGTGAGCGGCGCTTCCGGGCCTGCCGTGAAGCCGGGCTGGACGCGATTCCGGCGATCGTGCGCGCCACCGAGGACGAGAAGCTCCTCCTGGACGCACTGCTGGAGAACCTGCACCGCGCCCAGCTGAACCCGCTGGAAGAGGCGGCGGCCTACGACCAGCTGCTCCAGGACTTCAACTGCACGCACGATCAGCTGGCGGACCGTATCGGGCGCTCGCGCCCCCAGGTCTCCAACACCCTGCGTCTGCTGAAGCTCTCGCCGGCGGTCCAGCGTCGTGTCGCCGCCGGAGTCCTCTCCGCCGGTCACGCACGGGCCCTGCTGTCCGTGGCTGACTCGGAGGAGCAGGACCGGCTGGCCCACCGCATCGTGGCCGAAGGGTTGTCGGTGCGGGCCGTCGAGGAGATCGTCACCCTGATGGGATCCCGTCCGCAGACCGCTACGCGCTCCAAGGGGCCCCGGGCCGGTGCTCGGCTCTCCCCGGCGCTCAGCGATCTCGCCACGCGTCTCTCGGACCGCTTCGAGACACGGGTGAAGGTCGACCTGGGACAGAAGAAGGGGAAGATCACCGTCGAGTTCGCCTCGATGGACGATCTCGAGCGGATCCTCGGCTCTCTGGCCCCGGGCGAGGGACCCGTCCTGCAGAGGAGCCTCCTGGACGGCGACTCCGAGGACACCGAGGGCACGGAGGACTGAGCATCCTGGTCGGAGATCTCGGATCCACCGACCACAAGAGCGGGTCATGTCCGGTGTGTACCGGAACACGGCCCGCTCTTTGCTTTCTGACGGTATCGATGGAATCGCATCGTGGATACGATGCGATCGGGTACGACGCATTCACCTGGGGCACCTTCATCGGGGAGGCAGGGGCCATGCACAGCGTGAGCCGTACCGGACTGGTGACCGCGGGTCTGGGCCTGGGGGCGGTCGGCGGGTTCGTCGGTAGCCTGCTCAGGGAGCGAAGCGCTCTGACTGCCGCCCGCGGCGCCGCGGGCGAAGGAAGCGAGGAACATCCTTCATGGGGCGTCGGCTCGTACCGCTCACGCTGGACAACCTTCCAGATCTTCCCCAGCGCTGTCGGGCGTGCGTCTTCTGGGAGCTGGACCCAGTCAGTGGGGAAGCCGCGGTAAAGGCGGGAACGTCCGAGCTGGAGAAGGAGTCGTGGATCTCCGCCGTCCTGCTGGAATGGGGATCCTGTGGCCGCGTGGTCTATGTGGACGACGTGCCGGTCGGCTTCGTGCTGTACGCACCCCCGGCGTATGTCCCCCGCGCCACCGCGTTCCCCACAAGTCCGGTCTCGCCGGACGCCGTCCAGCTGATGACCGCTTTCATCCTGCCTGGCTATCAGGGCCAAGGGCTGGGCCGGGTGATGGTCCAGACGGTCGCCAAGGATCTGCTGCGCCGGGGCTTCAAGGCGATCGAGGCTTTCGGGGACGCGCGTTGGAAGGAACCGGCCTGTCTACTGCCGGCAGATCATCTCCTGGCGGTGGGCTTCAAGACCGTGCGGCCCCACCCCGCCTACCCACGTCTGAGGCTGGAGCTGCGGACGACGCTCTCCTGGAAGGAAGACGTGGAGATGGCACTGGACCGTCTCCTCGGGGTGGTACAGAAGGAACCGGCGCTTCGCCCGTTGTAGCCAGTGGCGCGTCCCGTGGTCGGGGCTCCGCTGTACCTGTGATCGGTGTCTGAGACGACAAAGCGAATGGGCCAGCCCGGAAGGGCTGGCCCATTCGTGTTTCACGTGAAACACGCGCCGCTTGGGTACGGCTGCTCGCCTACTACTCGGTGATGAAGTCCTCGAGGTCCCGCACGAGCGCGGCCTTCGGCTTGGCACCGACGATGGTCTTGGCGACCTCGCCACCCTGGTACACGTTCAGGGTCGGGATGGACATGACGCCGTACTTGGCGGCCGTACCCGGGTTCTCATCGATGTTGAGCTTGACGATCTCGATCTTGTCGCCGTACTCGGCCGCGATCGCCTCGAGGGACGGCGCGATCTGGCGGCACGGACCGCACCAGGCGGCCCAGAAGTCCACCAGGACGGGCTTGTCGCTCTTGAGGACGTCCTGTTCGAAGGAATCGTCGGTCACGTTCTTGAGGGTGCCGGCCACGGCGGGCTCCTTAGCTGGTTGGTGCGGTGGGGCGGACGGGGATCAGACGGTGGCAGCCGCGGCGGTCTCGCTGTCCGCGAGGGCGGCGAGGTAGCGCTCGGCGTCGAGGGCGGCGGAGCAGCCGGTGCCGGCCGCGGTGATGGCCTGGCGGTACGTGTGGTCGACGACGTCACCGGCGCCGAAGACACCGGTCAGGTTCGTACGGGTCGAGGGCGCCTCGACCTTGAGGTAGCCCTCGTCGTCCAGGTTGAGCTGACCCTTGAAGAGCTCGGTGCGCGGGTCGTGGCCGATCGCGATGAACAGACCGGTCACCGCCAGGTCGGAGATCTCACCCGTCTTCAGGTTCCGCAGCTTCAGGCCGGAGAGCTTGGGGTCGCCCTCGATCTCGGCGACCTCGCTGTCCCAGACGAACTTGATCTTCGGGTCGGCGAAGGCACGCTCCTGCATGGCCTTGGAGGCACGCAGGCTGTCACGGCGGTGGACGATCGTCACGGACTTGGCGAAGCGGGAGAGGAAGGTGGCCTCCTCCATCGCGGTGTCACCGCCGCCGATCACGGCGATGTCCTGGTCCTTGAAGAAGAAGCCGTCACAGGTGGCACACCAGGAGACGCCGCGTCCGGAGAGGGCGTCCTCCCTGGGCAGGCCCAGCTTGCGGTGCTGCGAGCCCGTGGTGACGATGACGGCCTTGGCGCGGTGCACGGTCCCGGCGGTGTCCGTGACGGTCTTGATCTCGCCCGACAGGTCGACGGCGACGATGTCGTCCGGCACCAGCTCGGCGCCGAAGCGCTCGGCCTGGGCGCGCATGTTGTCCATGAGCTCGGGGCCCATGATGCCGTCCTGGAAGCCGGGGAAGTTCTCCACCTCGGTGGTGTTCATCAGCGCGCCACCCGCGGTGACGGCGCCCTCGAAGACCAGCGGCTTCAGCGACGCGCGCGCGGTGTAGAGCGCTGCCGTGTAGCCGGCAGGCCCGGACCCGATGATGATCACGTTACGGACGTCGCTCACGGCTTCATTCCTCGTCTCTGGAGACTGCTACGTACTGCCGGTGGGAGCCTCTCTCAGAACTCTCACCCCACCCAACGGATCCTAAGGGGCGTGCATTCCCGCTGTGTCCGGGCACACGGAGATGGGGCGCCGCACAGAGATCCCATGGGGTTCCTGGGGAACGGGGGACTCTACGGGCACGCTTTCAGGAGCGGGTGTACGAGTGGGTCAGCAGGAGCTTGCCGGGGGATGTTCCCCCGGGTTTCTCGCAGGCCGCGTCGACGAGGTACGCCGTGACCTTCGTGCTGTCGGAGGTATCCGGCAGTACGACGAGATAGACGCTCGTTCCCTTGTACGTGCCTTTTTCCGCGGCGAGAACGGCCCCGGTGCTTCCGGTCCCCTGCTGGATGCAGTCGGGGATCTGCACAGCGGGCGTGATCAAGGTGTCCACTCCGCCGGACCCGTTGTCCGCGCCGTTGGACTCGACCCCCCACGGATGCTTCGAGCCGCCGGAGCGGTCCCGGCCGTTCTTGTTCTTCGCGAGAAGGTCGGTGACCCGGGTCTGCAGCGTTCCTTCGGAGTAGGTGTTCTTCGACCCCTGCTGCGTCGCCGTCTGAGGGCTCTTGCCGGCGCCGTCGTCACCCAGCGTCTGGAAGAGGATCGCGCCCAGCCCCAGGGCTGCGGCGGTGAACGCTGTGCCGAGGAGGGCCACCCTGCGGCGTCCTGGACGTCCCCGATGTGAACGGCCCGGCCCGGTGGCCGCGTGGGAGTGCCCCGAGGGACGGTTCACGGAAGAGGCGGAACCGGGGGCGGACTGCGGACCGGAGACGCTCGTGGCCGATGTTTCACGTGAATCCGTGGTCGATGTTTCACGTGAAACAGTGAGGCTCTGATCGTCGGCCTCGGACGTGTGGCCCGGTGCCGCGGCACTCAGCAATGCCTCCGCGGCCAGTGCGGCATCGATCCGGCCGGCTACTTCGTCGGGCATGCGCGTCGGCCCCGGCAGCGTGCCGAGCAGCCCACGGATCTCCTCCAGGGAGTCGTACACGTCGGCGCAGAGCGCACAGTCGTCCAGATGCCGTCGAACGTCCGCGGTGCGGGAGGGCGGGAGCAGACCTTCGGTGAGGTCGGAGATCTCCGCGACATCCGGGTGCCCGGCCGTATCCGTCGTGGATGTCACGCTCGCCCACCTCCGCCCTTCACAGCAGCTGAATCGCTTGGCCCTGCGTCACGGGGTCCCGCGTCGTGCGGTCCCGCTGCCGGTGGGACGGATGCCCCCTGCGTCCGGTTCCTTCCACCCTCCGATTTGTTGCTGTCCTTGCTGCTCCTGTTCTCCGACCGGAGATGGGTGAGCAGCGGAAGCAGTCTGGCTCTGCCCCGGGCACAGCGGCTCTTCACCGTGCCGACGGGTACGTCGAGGAGGGTGGCCGCCTCTGCGACGGGGTAGCCCTGCATGTCCACGAGGACGAGGGCGGCGCGCTGGTCGGCCGGGAGAGTGCCCAGGGCCGTCACCAGTTCGCGGTGCAGGTCGTTGCGCTCCGCCGGAGCGGAGGCGGACTCGTGGGGCTCTAGGAGCTGTTCCAGACGTTCGGTGTCATCGACGGGGGAGGTCTTCCTGGAGGCGGCCTTGCGGGCGCGGTCCAGGCAGGCGTTCACGGTGATGCGGTGCAGCCAGGTCGTGACGGCCGACTGGCCACGGAAGGTGTGGGCGGCCCGATAGGCGGAGACCAGTGCGTCCTGAACGGCGTCAGCGGCCTCCTCACGGTCTCCCAGCGTGCGCAGGGCCACCGCCCAGAGCCGATCACGGTGACGCCGCACGAGCTCGCCGAAGGCCTCCGGATCGCCGTCCACGTGACGGGCGAGGAGGTCCTGATCGCTTGCATCGGCGTATGCGGCCTCATCGGCCATCGGACCCCCTCCCCCTTTTACGCGAGCGTCAGCCGGTGAACTTCACGTCAGTGATGGCCTGCTTGTAGCCGGCGTTGCTGTACTGGTCACCGGACGCGTAGGGCATCGCCGTGATCCAGAGCAGTACGTACTGACTCTTCACCTTCTTGCTGACCGTGATCTTCGCGGTCGTACCGCTCGTGGTGATGGACCCGATCCTCGTCATCGAATCCACGGGCGTCGAAGAACTCGTCGAGTCGGTTGCGTACAGGCCGATCGTGGTGTGGTCACCGGGGTACCGGAGCCCTATGGAAGCCGCCGTGACGGTCTGCTGCGAGCCGAGGTCGTAGACGACGCCGACGCCGGGCTTGAAGGCCGGATTCATGTTGGGACCGTCCACGAAGCTCTTGCTCCGCCAGTACGTCGAGCTGTCCCCGTCGTACGTCTTGTCGACGTCCCCGGCCGCCTGGGGGGAGCCCTTGGCGACGTACTCCTGGGCACCCTTGATGGCGATCGGCTTGACCGGCTTGGTCTTCTCGCTGTTCTTGTCGTTGCCGTCCGTCGTGCGCGTCGGCTGGGTGTCGTCGGACTTGCCGCGGTCCATCAGCGCGTCCGCGAGCTGCCAGCTGCCGAGGCCCAGGGCGGCGATGAGGAGCGCCGACACCGTCCACTTGAGGGCCTTGCCGGTGCGGCTCTGCAGCGGGGGCGTCGGGGTCGGCACCGGCTGCGCGGCGTGCGGCACAGGGCGGCCGTAGCTGCCCTGCTGGTACGAGGTGCGCTGGTACTCCGGCGGAGCCGTGAACGCGGGCTCCGGCGGCCGGATGCGAGGCATCTCGGCGATCGCCTTGACCAGTTCCTCCGGCGTCGTGCACGGCGACTCGTGTCGAGAGGCCGTCGCGCCGTCGTTGGCGAGCGCACGCATGGCGAGCTCGGACAGGCCACGGTGGACACCGGCCCGCACCTGGTCCGGTGCGATCAGGCCGACTCCCTTGGGCAGCCCCGACAGGCCGTACGCATCGCTCTCGTACGGCCACCGCTGGGTGAGCGTGGCGTACAGGAGCGCGCCGATCGCCTCGGTGTCCGTGCGCTGGGGGGTGTTGGAGCTGATGCCGCGCAGCGCGGCGTTCACCGCGAGCCCACGGATGCGCCACTGGCCGCTCGACGTGCGCAGCACGGCGCTCGGGGTCAGCCGCAGATGCGCGAGGCCCTCACGGTGTGCGGCAGCCATGGCCTGGGAGACCTGCGTGACCATCTGGTAGGCCTCGTACACCTCCAGCGGGCCCGCGGCCAGGAGCGCCGTCAGCTCCGTGGCGTCCGGCAGCCACTCGTGGACCACATAGACGAGATCGTTCTCCTCGACCGCGTCCAGGACCTGGACGAAGCGGGGGTCGCCCAGCAGGGCGGAGGATCGGGCCGCCGCCAGTACCGAGCGTGCCCGCGGATGGTCGGCGGGCAGCAGATGCACGCCGACGGCTCGGCGCAGCTTCTCGTCCACCGCACGCCAACTGCTGAAGCCGTCCAGACGGGTGACGCACTCCTCGAGGCGATACCTCCTGGCCAGCTTGTGGCCGCTGTGCAGTTCTGGCGGTGAGACCTTCCCGGGACTCTCGGTCCCGCCGCTCCCCTGTGCCTCGTCGCTGTCCGTCTCCCGCTCCCGGTTCTGGGCCACCCCGTCGGACGTGGACTGGCCCGCCTTGGCGGTCAGCGGCTCATCGCCACTGTTGTCTGCCACGTCGACGGCAGCCGTGCTCCGTTCCGCCACCGTCGTTCCCGCCTCCCCATCCATTGCGCGCTGTCCGACGCAGAAACCAATTGTGCCCACAGTCCGGCGCTATGCACGACACACGGCGACGGACGATGGTTGTGCTCGTACCCCCGCCTCAGCGCCCCAGGCGCCCGCGGACCATTCCGACCATCGAGTTGAGTTCTTCGATGCGCATCTTCCGCGCGGCGACGTAGAAGACGCCGAACAGCACGACGCTGCCGC
Organism: Streptomyces sp. RPA4-2; assembly: GCF_012273515.2. Taxonomy (NCBI): domain Bacteria; kingdom Bacillati; phylum Actinomycetota; class Actinomycetes; order Kitasatosporales; family Streptomycetaceae; genus Streptomyces; species Streptomyces sp. RPA4-2. Next base: position 4,732,870 of record NZ_CP050975.2, on the reverse strand, counting down.
CGAGCAGGGCGGCGAACGAGCCGCCGACCCCCTGTCCCAGCGTCTGTGCGATCCCGTAGCAGGCGGCGCCGCTCAGCAGTGCCGCCGGAACCGCGGCGATACCGAGCCTGGCGTAGGTGCGCAGGACGCGGGCCCCGTCCAGGTCGCCGCCCAGCCTCTTGCGCAGCCTGTTCCAGGCGACCCCGACGCCGATCGCATAGGCGAGGCCGTAGGAGGCGGCCATGCCGACGACGGCCCAGCGGGCGGGGAGCACGAAGTAGCACACGGCCGAGGCCGCGGCGTTGAAGACCGCCACGATGACCGTGTTGTAGAAGGGGGTCCGGGTGTCCTCGTACGCGTAGAAGGCGCGGAGCACGACGTACTGCACGGAGAACGGGATGAGACCGAGGCCGAAGGCCATCAGCATGTAGCCCATGTTGGTGGCCGGCGCGATGCCCGAGGACCCGAAGATCAGGGTGCACATCGGAATGCCGAGGGAGAGGAAGCCGAAGGCGATCGGCACGATCGCGACGGCCGTCGTCCGCAGCCCCTGGGAGATGTCGTCGCGCACCGCGCCGCTGTCCCCCTCGTGCGCCGACCGGGAGATGCGCGGCAGCAGGGCGGCCATCAGGGAGACCGTGATGATCGCCTGCGGCAGACCCCAGATCAGCTGGGCGTTGGCGTAGGCGGCGAAGCCGGTTCCCTTGACGGAGTGCTGGCCCGCGGCGGTGGACAGCTGGGTGACGACCATCGCACCCGCCTGGTTGGCGAGGACGAAGAGCACGGTCCATTTGGCGAGCATCGCGGCCTTGCCGAGGCCGTGACCCTTCCAGTCGAAACGCAGCCGCAGTCTGAAACCGGTCTCACGCAGATACGGGATCATCGCCAGGGACTGGACGACGAGGCCGAGGAGCACACCGACGCCGAGGAGCCGCTGGCCCTCCGGCGGGATGTTCTCGACGGACATGTCCGAGTGCGCGGCGGTGCCGTACACCCAGATGAACATGCCGAGCGTCACGATGATGACGATGTTGTTCAGGACCGGGGTCCACATCATCGCGCCGAACTTGCCCCGGGCGTTGAGAACCTGCCCCATCACCACGTGGATGCCCATGAAGAAGATCGAGGGCAGGAAGTAGCGGGTGAAGGTGACGGCCACCTCGTTGGCGGCGGGGTTGGTGGCGACGGGGTTCGACAGCATGCGGACCAGAAGGGGCGCGGCCAGCATCGCGAGCGCGGTCAGCAGGCCGAGCGCCACCATGACCAGGGTCAGCAGGCGGTTGGCGAAGGCCTCGCCACCGTCGTCGTCGTCCTTCATCGCGCGCACGAGCTGCGGCACGAAGACGGAGTTGAGACCACCGCCCACGGTCAGGATGTAGATCATCGTCGGGAGCTGGTAGGCGACCTGGAAGGAGTCGCCCAAGAAGCCGAGCCCCAGCGCGGAGACGATCAGCGCGGAGCGGATGAAGCCGGTGAGGCGGGACACCAGGGTGCCGGCCGCCATGACGGCGCTCGACTTCAGCAGACCCGACGCACGTCCACCCTTCTTCGGGGCGGCCATGGGGGTGGGCGGCGCCGTGGGGGTGAGCTGCATCGTCTGCTCGGACAGCGGGCCGGGAGGCTGAGCCGCCGGGCCCTGGCGCACGGACGGTGCCTGTGCCTGTGCCGGGGCGGCCGTGGCCTCCATGGAGGGCCGGACGCCGCCCTGCCGCTGGTCACGGAAGAGGTGGGCGAAGGCATCGGTCTCGGGCTGCTGCTCGGCGGCCTGCGTGACGAGATCGTCGACGCCGACGAACTGGGTCGTGCGCGCGTCCTCGCCGTACGGCAGGTGGCGGCTGGGACCCGCCGGCTCCGGCGGAGGCGTCTGGGCCCACACACGAGGGTCGGGGGCGTGCTGGGCGGTGGGCGGCTGGGCGTAGAGCGGCTGCTGCGGGTACTGCGGTCCCCCGGGCGGCGGGGGATGCGCCGCACGGTCGTAGAGCGCCTCGGTCACCGGATCCTGGGCGGCGAGATCCTGCGCCCCGTACGGGTCCTGGTTGTAGGCGTCCTGGAAGTACATGTCCGGGTAGTGCCCCTGAGGCACCTGACCGGGCTCGGCCGGAGGCTCCGGGTAGCCCTCGGGGTAGCCGTTCCCCGCGCCCTGCTCGGGGCGGCCCTCGGGGTAGCCCGAGCTGCCCGCGCCCTGACCGCGGTCACCGTCGTACGGCGCGTTCATGGTTACCCCACCTCATCGTCCCCGGGCCCACCGGCCACGACATCGCTCAACGGTCCACTCTCTCACCCGTGCCGGACGGGTCGGTGCTTTCCGGTGCGGTGTCCGGTGCGGGGTCACTCGGCTGCTCCGGGGCGTCCGCCCCGGGCTCCGTCGTGGAATCCCCGTCGGGACCGTCCTTGGAGCGCTCGGTGTCCTCAACAGTGTCTACGGTGCCCGCGGCGTCCTTGTTCACGCCGTTCACGCCGTTCACCCCGTGCACGCTCGTGGCCTCGGCCTCGGTTCCACCCTCGGCGTCCGAGGCGTTCTCCCGCGCCTCCTCGGCCTGCCGGGCCGCCGCGCGCTTGCGCTGCGTGTACATCCGGAATCCGGCGAGCACGAGGAGCAGCACGCCGCCACCGATGACCAGCATGACCGTGGGGGTGATCTCGGTGACCTTCACCTCGAACGGCACGGCGGAACCGTATGCCTGGCCGTCCTCGGTGAACAACTGGGCGGTCACCGTCACCGGACCGTTGGCCTTCGAGGAGGTGGTGAACTTCACCGACTGGCTGTGCTCGCCCGCGACCTGGATCGGCTGCTCGTAGTAGGCGGCGTTGCCGATCTTCAGGCGGGTGGGCTGCTTCGACGTGAGGCGCAGTACCAGGTGGTGGACGCCCTGCACGAGGTTGTTCTGCACCGTCACCGGGATCGTGGCGCTGCGGCCCGACAGCTTCGCGTCGGACTTGTCGATCAGCTTGACGAGACCGGTGAGGTTGTTGAGATACGTGTCCACCCCGTCGCGGAAGGTCTCCCCCTGGGTGGCGCGGCCGCGCCAGGACGTCGACATCCCCCGGTCTATGGCCCGACCGAACGGAGTCACCACGCGGGACTTGTCGGTGAGGATGACCTTGAACCTGTCGAGGGTGTGCTGCGTGGTCTGGATCGTCTCGAAGTCCGACCGCGTCAGCTCCTGATTCTTCAGGGAGAGCGGGTACAAGGACACCGGGCGGATGGTTGTCGTGGCATCCGGATCCGGTTTGGCCTTGGCGGCCGCGGACAGGCCCTCGGCGTCGGACCAGTTTCCGTTCTGGAGCGCCTTCACCGCCGTCGCCATCGCCTGTGCCTGGCTCACGGACGGCATGCGCTGCGGGGCGACCACGATGCTGCGCTGGTGGTTCGGCTCCTGCAGGTTGAGCGCGAGGGCCTGTGCCAGGAATTCCTGCACGGCCAGCGTGGAGCTGTCGGCCTTCGCCATGTCGCCCTGGAACTCCGTCGACAGTCGGTAGTCCGAGACCACCGCCGTCGTGCCGCCACCGATGGGGCGGGCCGCACTGGGGGTGTACGTCAGATCGCCGGTCTCACGGAGGCTGTCGCTACGGGCGATCACCTTGTGTGCGCCTGCGGAGGTGGCGACCTTGACGATCGACGGGTCGACGGCGCCGTTCACGGGCCATGCGAAGTCGGTCTCCGGCTTCACGTGGATGATCGTGTCCACGGTGTCGGAGGCCACGTCCGTGGCGTCCTTGAGGTGATTCAGGGAGTCGGCGACGTCCTTGCCCCGGTGCGCCAGCGACGCGAGGTCGGGGTCGGCGAAGGGAAGTGCGACGACTTCCTTGTCGGAGACCGTCTTCTCGAGCTTGTCGAGCCACTCCTTGGCGACGGCCTGGTTCTTGCCGGCCGTCGTGGTGTCGCCGTCCTGGATCCGGTAGTTGCCCGTCATGGCGTCGACGGAGGCCAGCAGGTCCGGGTCGAGGACCCAGGTGACGTCGAGATCGCCGCCCAGCGTCAGGAGCTGGTCGAGGCGGCCACCGGGGGCGATCTCCTCGGCCAGTTCGTCGTTCTGGAAAACGGGGGTCTGCTGGGCGTCCGAGCCGGTCTCCGCACTGAGGTGGACCGTCGAGATCAGCGGCCAGAGATACGCCGTCTTCGTCCTGGTGTCCGCGGCGCCGGGCTGCCAGGGCAGGAACGTCCGCTCGATCCCCAGCACGTGCTCCCACGGTTCCGCGGAGGTCTGACCCGAGAGGGAGACGCCCAACTGGTACACCCCGTCCGACCCGAGGTCGAGCTCCTTGACAGGCACCGAGATGCTGAATCGCTGCGAGACGCCGGCGGGGAGCGCGGAGAACTTCTGGACGTACTTGCCACCGACCTCCAGGGGGTCGAGCCCCGGCTGGAACCCGGTGCGCTCGGCGGCGTCGTCGATGGCCACCCGACCGCTGAGGGAGGGGCCCACCCGCAGCCCCACGTGGGCGTCGGTGACCGTCTGCTTGCCCTTGTTGGTGATCGAGCCGGAGACGGTGACCGTGTCGCCGTCCGTGGGGGCGCTGGGGCTCAGGGAGTCCAGGGAGACGTCGACCGTCCGGGACCCGCTCGCGGCGGCCACAGAGGCCGTTTCCGCGGCGTGTGCGGCGGGAGAGGCGGGCAGCTGGAGCAGTCCGGCCAGAAGGGGCGCCCCGGCCAGCAGTGCGCCGGTGCGCCGCAACCACCGGTGGGCAGGTGAGGGACTCGTCCCTTGGAAGTCTGCCGCCTCGGCCACGCGCTCGCCCGTCCCTCGTCGTCGTCAGTGGTCGTCGGAATGTGCGTCCACGCATGGTAACGATGCGCGCTGAGGGGAAGTGCCGCGGAGTGCTCCACAAGATCGGGAGACTGGGTCGACTGTCCCGTATGTGCGTGTATTGAGGCCCGTGTAAAGGGGAGGACGCCTGTGCACGTTTTATGGAGGCGCCCCGGGGTGCCCCGGCCACGTACCCTTTTCTGTTGTGCCGAACGCCAACGAAGACAACCCCAGTGCCCTGAGTCAGGTGCAGCACCGCGCGGTGAGTGAACTGCTGCGGGTGTCCCCTGTCGCCGACGACCTCGCCCTCCGATTCCAGGAGGCGGGGTTCTCCCTCGCCCTCGTCGGCGGCTCGGTCCGGGACGCGCTCCTCGGCCGGCTCGGCAACGACCTGGACTTCACCACGGATGCCCGGCCCGAGGACGTACTGAAGATCGTGCGTCCCTGGGCGGATGCCGTCTGGGAGGTCGGGATCGCCTTCGGCACCGTCGGCGCGCAGAAGGACGCCCTCGTGGACGGCGTACAGCAGTCCTTCCAGATCGAGATCACGACGTACCGCTCCGAGGCATACGACCGGACGTCCCGCAAACCCGAGGTGTCCTACGGCGACTCGATCGAGGAAGACCTCGTCCGCCGTGACTTCACCGTGAACGCGATGGCTGTCGCGCTGCCGGAGAAGAAGTTCATCGACCCGCACGGCGGCCGGGACGATCTGGCCGCCCGGGTGCTGCGCACGCCGGGAACGCCCGAGCAGTCCTTCTCCGACGATCCACTGCGGATGATGCGGGCCGCCCGGTTCGCGGCTCAGCTCGACTTCGAGGTGGCCCCGGACGTCGTCGCGGCGATGACGGACATGGCCGGACGTATCGAGATCGTCTCGGCGGAACGGGTACGGGACGAGCTCAACAAGCTCCTTCTCTCCGCGCACCCGCGCAAGGGCCTGACGCTGCTCGTCGACACCGGTCTCTCGGCCCATGTGCTGCCCGAGCTGCCGGCCCTGCGGCTGGAGCGTGATGAACACCACCGGCACAAGGATGTCTACGATCACACCCTGATCGTCCTGGAACAGGCCATGGCGCTGGAGGAGAACGGCCCCGACCTGACCCTGAGGCTGGCCGCGCTGCTGCATGACATCGGCAAGCCGAGGACACGGCGCTTCGAGAACGACGGACGGGTCTCCTTCCACCACCACGAGATGGTCGGCGCGAAGATGACCAAGAAGCGGATGTCGGAGCTCAAGTACTCGAACGAGCTCGTGAGGGACGTCTCCCGGCTGGTCGAACTCCATCTGCGGTTCCACGGGTACGGCACCGGCGAGTGGACCGATTCGGCGGTGCGTCGCTACGTACGGGACGCGGGACCGCTCCTCGACCGCCTTCACAAGCTGACCCGCTCCGACTGCACCACCCGTAACAAGCGCAAGGCGGCCGCGCTCTCGCGCGCGTACGACGGCCTGGAGGAGCGCATCGCCCAGCTCCAGGAGCAGGAGGAGCTGGATGCGATCCGGCCCGACCTCGACGGCAACCAGATCATGGAGATCCTGGGCATCGGCCCGGGCCCGGCGATCGGGCAGGCGTACAAGTTCCTGCTGGAGCTGCGGCTGGAGAACGGCCCGATGGAACACGATGCGGCAGTGGCCGCGCTCAAGGAGTGGTGGGCCGAGCAGGGCTGAGGCTCATGCCTGTGGGCCATGTTTCACGTGAAACATGGCCCACAGGGAAGCGACGGAGAGTGACGAGGGGTGGTGTTTCACGTGAAACACCACCCCTCATCGCGTGTAAACGGTGCCGCTACTTGTTCTCCTTCAGGCACAGCACCACGTCGTGGCCCCCGCCCGACTGGATGTAGGAGATCGTCGCGTCCGCGACGTCCTTGCACTTGGTGTCGTCGCTGGTGTTGTCGAACTTCTCGACGACCTTGAACTGCGCGTCACCCGAGGAACAGTCGACCTTCTTGAGGTCGGCCTTGGAGTCCGTGCCGTCGTTGTGCATGCAGTTGCCGACCGACGCGGTCTCCGCGTCGCTCTGGCCGAGATACCACTTCACCCCGTACAGGCCCAGGGCGACGACTATCAGGACGACGATCCGCAGGGCCTTCTTGCCGGCACGCTTGGCCGGGGCCGGCGGAGGCACCGGGGCGCCCTGGTTGGGGAACGGCGCGTAGGGCTGCTGCGGGGGAACCCCCGGCTGGACGGGCTGCTGCCCCATGGGAGCGGTGGGCTGCTGGGCGTACGGGTTCTGGCCGTGGGGCGGCGGAGTAGCCATTGGGGTCCCCCCTGGGACGTAGGCGCATGGCGCGAAATAAGACGCACGTAAGTTATCTGGAGCCTGTGACAACGCAGTAGCCGGGAGGGGCTCTGTGTCATTGATGTGACACTTACCGGCGCTCAAAACGGGCCATAGAAAGAGCAATCGCGGCATAGAGCAGGGCCACGGTGGCCACGAGCGGAACCGAGCGTCCGTCAGAAGGCAGTATCAGGGCGGCCACCGCGGCCGCCCCGACGAAGGCGACGTTGAACAGGACGTCGTAGACGGAGAAGATCCGGCCGCGGTAACCGTCGTCGACCGAGGACTGCACCACGGTGTCGGTGGCGATCTTCGCGCCCTGTGTGGTCAGGCCCAGGACGAAGGCGGCGGCCAGCACGGGGGGCGGGGTGAAGGACAGACCGAGGGCGGGCTCCAGGACCGCGGCCATAGCGGCGCACATGACGATCCAGCCCCCGGGGCCCAGTCGCCCCACCGCCCAGGGCGTCACCACGGCCGCGGCGAAGAAGCCCGCCCCCGATATGCCCACGGCCAGCCCCAGCAGGGCGAGCCCGTCGTCCGAGCCGGACGACCAGGCGTACCGGCAGAGCATCAGCATCATGACCGTCAGGGCGCCGTAGCAGAAGCGCATCAACGTCATGGCCAGGAGCGCCCAGGCGGCCTCCCGTCGCGCGGGTTCGGCGAGATGGCGCACGCCCGCCACCAGACCGCGCGCGGTACCGGCGAGCGCCGTGCGCAGACTCGGCCGCACCCACTGCTGCTCCGGGCCGAGCAGTTCCGGGGAGATGCGCAGGGAGGCGAGCGCCGCGCCCAGGTAGAGGGCCGCCCCGACGAGCACGACCGCCGCGTCCGAGTCCGAGGCGACCAGCCGCACGACGAAGGCGAGGCCACCGCCCGCGGTCGCGGCGAGTGTCCCGGCGGTGGGTGAGAGGGAGTTGGCGATCACCAGCCGGTCGGAGTCGACGACGCGGGGCAGGGCGGCCGAGAGACCCGCGAGGACGAAGCGGTTGACCGCGGTGACGCACAACGCGGAGGCGTAGAAGAGCCAGGAGGGGACGTGGCTCAGCATCAGAACGGCCGTCGCACAAGCCAGCCCGGCCCGCAGCAGATTGCCGTACAGGAAGACCTGGCGGCGCCGCCAGCGGTCCAGCAGGACGCCCGCGAAGGGGCCGATGAGGGAGTACGGGAGGAGCAGGACGGCCATCGCCGAGGCGATCGAGGCAGCCGAGGTCTGTTTCTCCGGGGAGAAGACGACGTAGGTGGCGAGCGCGATCTGGAAGACCCCGTCGGCGCCCTGGGACAGCAGGCGGATCCCGAGCAGACGTCTGAAGTTCTGGACGCGCAGGAGGACGCGCAGATCACGCACGACGGCCATGGGGCACAGCCTCACATACGAGGAAGGTCCCCGGGTGAGTGACCCGGGGACCCTCGACGGGCAGGAGCGAAGAGCCCCTCGACGCTGTGCGCGCGGCGTCCCGTCGGCCCGCGGCGCCTTGTCCTACGGGCACTGCGAACCGTGGCGGCCGGCGCTCGGCGCCTGTCTTTCTAGCGCTCGACCTCGCCCTGGATGAACTTCTCGACGTTGGCGAAGGCCTCGTCGTCGAAGTACTGGACCGGCGGGGACTTCATGAAGTAGGACGACGCCGACAGGATCGGGCCGCCGATGCCGCGGTCCTTGGCGATCTTCGCGGCGCGCAGGGCGTCGATGATGACACCCGCCGAGTTCGGGGAGTCCCAGACCTCGAGCTTGTACTCCAGGTTCAGCGGAACGTCACCGAAGGCACGGCCCTCGAGGCGGACGTAGGCCCACTTGCGGTCGTCGAGCCAGGCCACGTAGTCCGAGGGACCGATGTGGACGTTCTTCTCGCCCAGGTCGCGGTCGGGGATCTGCGAGGTGACGGCCTGCGTCTTCGAGATCTTCTTGGACTCGAGGCGGTCGCGCTCCAGCATGTTCTTGAAGTCCATGTTGCCGCCGACGTTGAGCTGCATGGTGCGCTCGAGACGGACACCGCGGTCCTCGAACAGCTTCGCCATCACACGGTGCGTGATGGTCGCGCCGACCTGCGACTTGATGTCGTCGCCGACGATCGGGACACCGGCCTCGGTGAACTTGTCCGCCCACTCCTTGGTGCCGGCGATGAAGACCGGGAGGGCGTTGACGAAGGCGACCTTGGCGTCGATGGCGCACTGGGCGTAGAACTTCGCCGCGTCCTCGGAACCGACGGGCAGGTAGCAGATGAGGACGTCGACCTGCTTGTCCTTGAGGATCTGGACGACGTCGACCGGCGCCTCGGCGGACTCCTCGATGGTCATGCGGTAGTACTTACCGAGACCGTCCAGGGTGTGACCACGCTGGACCGTGACGCCCTTGTTCGGGACGTCGCAGATCTTGATGGTGTTGTTCTCGCTGGCACCGATGGCGTCGGAGAGGTCGAGGCCGACCTTCTTCGCGTCGACGTCGAACGCGGCGACGAACTCGACGTCACCGACGTGGTAGTCGCCGAACTTGACGTGCATCAGGCCGGGGACCTTGGTCGCCGGGTCGGCGTCCTTGTAGTACTCGACGCCCTGAACCAGCGAGGCGGCGCAGTTGCCCACGCCGACGATGGCTACGCGAACCGAACCCATTCCGGTTGCTCCCTGTGTGTACGAGGTGAAGCCCCGACTGGACCTCACGTGGTGGTGTCGTCGGACGGATCCGGTCGGGAGTCATCCCGGTGCCGGGGCAGGCCGCCCGTCTCTCCAGATGTGCTGTGCTGCGGAGCGGGACCGTCGGAGGCACCTCGGGAGGTGTCTTCGGTGGCGGAACCCTTGACGTCCCGTCCCGCCCGCTCGCTTTCGATGAGCTCGTTCAGCCAGCGCACTTCGCGCTCCACGGACTCCATTCCGTGGCGCTGGAGCTCAAGGGTGTAGTCGTCGAGGCGCTCCCGGGTGCGTGCCAGAGAGGCGCGCATCTTCTCCAGGCGCTCCTCGAGCCGGCTGCGGCGGCCCTCCAGTACGCGCATGCGTACGTCGCGTGACGTCTGCCCGAAGAAGGCGAAACGAGCGGCGAAGTGTTCGTCCTCGTACGCGTCGGGACCCGTCTGCGAGAGCAGCTCCTCGAAGTGTTCCTTACCTTCTGCCGTCAATCGGTAGACGATCTTGGCGCGACGCCCTGCGAGTGGTGCGGCGAGGGCGTCCTCCGGGGTGTTCCCCGATTCCTCGATCAACCAGCCGTTGGCGACCAGCGTCTTGAGGCAGGGGTAGAGCGTCCCGTAGCTGAACGCCCGGAACACACCGAGTGACGTATTGAGTCGTTTGCGCAGCTCATAGCCGTGCATCGGGGACTCGCGGAGCAGACCGAGAACGGCGAACTCGAGGATCCCGGAGCGCCGGCTCATGTCGCCTCCTGTCTGTCGCGGCCTCCTCGGCACGTTCTTTATGCCGAGCTGATGTATCGACTCGATACATCAGCACGATAGAACGGCCATCCGTCTGCGACAAGAGGGGCCACGGTGAACGGCGTCACATCACCGATTCATACGAAGCAAGTTGCCTGATTTGAGGTGAACTTCGGAGCTAGGTGGGTTTTGACGGTGCGTAGTCTGTGCGCCATGCAAAACCACCGGGAACCGAGTGACGCCTGAGGACGTCTTCGTCCTCGGTGCAGTACGGGTGAATGTGTGATCGACCGCATCCGTACTTCGGGGGGACCGGAAACCAGCCGCCGTTTCCAGGCGCGCAAGGGTGCGCCTGCCCTAGGAGTAGTCGTTCGATGAGCGAGCACCGTCGCAAACCGCCGCAGCAGCAGGGCGGCGGACGTGCCGCGGCCCGGCGCGGCCAGCCCGGCCCGGCCGCCGGCCGCCGCGCGACACCGCGAGGCGCCACCGGGTCACCTTCCGACTCCTATGAGTCACCTTCCGGCTCCGGTGGGTCAGGAGGTGAGGAGGAGCGCCCGTACGGTGGCCGCGCCGAGGCCCGGCGCGCGGCACAGAGAAGCAGTGGCGGCGGACGCCGCAGAGGCGCGGAGGCAGCCGGATCCGAGGGCCGCCGCGGAGGCCCCGGCGGGCCGAACGGGCCCGGTCGTGGCCGTCCCTCGGGGCCCGTCAAGAAACGCTTCATCGACTACCCGCGCGCGGGCCGGTCGGGGGGTGCCCGCTGGGTGCCGTCCTGGAGGCTGGTGTCGGGCCTGTTCATCGGCTTCGTCGGGAGCCTGGTGGCCGTGGCCGGCATCGGGTACGCGATGGTGAGTGTCCCCGACGTGGCGCACACCGCCGAGGCGCAGAACAACGTCTACTACTGGGCCGACGGCACCCAGATGGTCGCCACCGGTGGTGAGACGAACCGCCAGATCATCAACTACTCGCAGATCCCCGCGGCGATGCGCTACGCCGTCATCTCGCAGGAGAACAAGACCTTCGAGACCGACAGCGGCGTCGACCCGAAGGGCATCGCGCGTGCCTTCCTGAACATGGCCAGGGGTGGCCAGACGCAGGGTGGCTCCACCATCACCCAGCAGTACGTCAAGAACGCGATGCTGGACGACCAGTCGCAGACGATCTCCCGGAAGTTCAAGGAGATCTTCGTCTCGATCAAGGTGGGCGCCACGGTCAAGAAAGAAAAGATCATGGAGGGCTACCTGAACTCCGCGTACTACGGTCGCGGAGCCTATGGACTCCAGGCGGCCGCGCGCGCGTACTTCGACAAGGACGCCATCAGGCTCGACGAGAGCCAGTGCGCCTTCCTGGCAGCGATGCTCAAGGGCGCCACCTATTACGACCCGGCGGGCTCGACGGCGCTCGACTCGACGGCCACCGCCGAGGCCAATACGAAGCGGGCCACCGCCCAGTGGTCGGACACGCTGGACAAAGAGGTCAAGTACGGCCACCTGAGTGCTGCGAAGCGGGCCACGTTCAAGGAGCTTCCCAAGCCCCAGAACCCGCGTTCGAACACTCGGCTCAGCGGCCAGATCGGCTACCTCGTCGACCTCGCCAAGGGGTACGTCGTCCACAACACCAAGATCACTGAGAACCAGCTCCAGCAGGGCGGCTACTCGATCCACACGACCTTCGACAAATCGAAGGTCAATGCTCTCGAAGCCGCCGTCAAGGAAGTCCGCAGCAAGAAGATCAACCCCAAGGTGCGTCCGGACACGGACAAGTTCGTCCAGTTCGGTGGGGCCTCCGTCGACCCGGCCACGGGAGCGATCAAGGCCATCTACGGCGGTGAGGACGCGACCAAGCACTTCACCAACAACGCGGACCAGACCGGTGCCCAGGTGGGATCGACGTTCAAGCCGTTCGTCCTCGCGGCCGCCATGCAGTGGGGCGTCAAGGATCCCTCGGGGTCGTCGGAGCGCAAGATCGCCTCTCCGAAGAGCCTGTACAGCGGCAAGAACAAACTCAAGATCAAGCAATACGACCACTCCGTCTGGACCGACAAGGACGGCAAGGAGTGGCTGCAGACCAACGACGGAAACGAGTCGTACAACCCGCCGAGCTACAAGATCGACCTGCGTGAGGCGATGCGGGAGTCCGTGAACTCCGCCTACGTCCAGCTGGGCATGGACGTAGGCCTGGACAAGGTGGAGGAGGCCGCGCTGAACGCGGGCATCCTCAAGACCAGCCTGGCGAGTTCCGCCTTCCCCTCGTTCTCCATCGGCACCTCCGACCCCAGTGCGATCCGGATGGCCGGTGCGTACGCCACCTTCGCGGACAGCGGACAGCAGCGTGAGCCCTACTCGGTCGAGAAGATCAGCAGCAAGGACGGCGTGGTGTTCGAGCACAGCAAGATCGCCAAGGCGAAGGAGGCGTTCAGCCCGGAGGTCGCGGACAACGTCACCGACGTGCTCAAGACCGTCGTGGACAAGGGAACCGGTACCGCGGCGCGGCTGACCGGCCGTCAGGTGGCCGGCAAGACCGGTACCACCGACGGCAACAAGTCGGCCTGGTTCGTCGGCTACACCCCGCAGTTGTCGACCTCGATCGGCATGTACCGCCTGGACGACGACGCGAGCAGCAAGAACCGTACGTTCCTGGAGATGTACGGCACGGGCGGCGAGAAGAAGATCCACGGTGCCTCGTTCCCGGCCCAGATCTGGCACGACTACATGGAGACCGCGCTCAAGGGCCAGAAGGTGGAGAACTTCCCGACGCCGCAGCCCATCGGCGAGGTCCTCAACAACACCCCGAGCCCGTCCGCGACCCAGTCGGCCACCTCGACGCCGTCGTCGAGCCCCACGCCGAGCGACACCCCCAGCCCGACGCTCAGCAACTCTCCCTCGCCCACGACGAGCGAGAGCTGCGGCAAGTTCGACTGGACCTGCGGTAACAACGGCGGGACGGACGCGGGTGGTACCGGCAACGGCGGGACGGACGGAGGCGTCACCACCAGTCCCACGGCCACCGATACCGCCGGCAACGGCGGCAACGGCAATGGCAACGGCGGCGGCTTCATCCGAGGTCAGACCGGCTGAGTGAGGGACACCCGGGCCGAGCGACAGACGCGAGCCTGACCAAAGGGGGCCGACGGCACATGCCGTCGGCCCCCTTTCGTGCGGCGGCATCCGATGTGTCGTTGATCACAAGCGGGCGGGAGGGGAAGCGGCATCCGTCGCCGACCACCGCACTCTCAGGTCCGTACGGCAGGATGTGCGCCATGCCCAGTGCAGAGACGACGCGAGCGAGCGTGCGCGAGCCGGAGCCGGTGCGGCCGACCAAGGAGGACGAGGTCGCCGCGGCCGGCAGCGAGCTGATCGGCGGCCCCATCGGACGAAGGGCCCTGCTGGGGACGTCCTGGTGGACGCCCGTACGGGTCGTCGCGCTCGTCGCGATCGCCATGTTCGCCCTCGGCATGGTCCAGAAGCTGCCCTGCTACGACGGCGGCTGGTTCTTCGGGGCCAGCACCCAGTACACGCACGCGTGCTACTCGGACATCCCGCACCTCTACCAGGGGCGCGGTTTCGCCGACGGCCTGGTGCCGTACTTCGACAAGCTCCCCGGCGACATGGACTACCTCGAGTACCCCGTGCTCACCGGTGTGTTCATGGAGGTCGCGGCCTGGCTCACGCCGGGCGGCGGCAGCATCCAGGACCAGGAGCAGATCTACTGGATGGTCAACGCCGGGATGCTCATGGTGTGCGCGGCGGTCATCGCCGTGAGCACCGCGCGCACCCACCGCAGGCGCCCCTGGGACGGCCTCCTGGTCGCCCTCGCGCCCGCCTTCGCGCTCACGGCCACCATCAACTGGGATCTCCTCGCCGTGGCCCTGCTGGCCGCCGCGATGCTCATGTGGTCGCGGGGACGTGCCCTCGCCTTCGGCATCCTGATCGGGCTCGCCACCGCCGCCAAGTTCTACCCGTTCCTGGTGATGGGTCCGCTGCTCGTGCTGTGCTGGCGGGCCGGCAAGTGGCGCGAGTTCGGGGTCGCGCTGATGGGCGCGGTGGGCGCCTGGCTGGTCGTCAACCTTCCGGTCATGTACCTCGCCCCGGAGGGCTGGGCGAAGTTCTACAGCTTCAGCCACGACCGGGGGGTCGACTTCGGTTCGGTCTTCCTGTTCCTCTCGACCTGGTTCAAGATCACGATCACCGCCGACACGGCGAACGCCTGGGCGCTGGTCCTGATGGTGCTCGTCTGCGTGGGCATGGCCGCGCTCGCCCTCACCGCACCGCGCCGCCCCCGCTTCGCCCAGCTCGCGTTCCTGATCGTCGCGGCCTTCGTCCTCACCAACAAGGTCTACTCGCCCCAGTACGTACTGTGGCTGGTCCCGCTCGCCGCGCTGGCCCGGCCGCGTTGGCGGGACTTCCTGATCTGGCAGGCGTGCGAGGTCGCGTACTTCCTGGGGATCTGGATGTACCTCGCGTACACGACCAGCGGGGAGGCCCACAAGGGCCTCTCCTCGCAGGGTTACCAGATCGCCATCGCCGTCCACCTCCTGGGCACGCTGTACCTGTGCGCCGTGGTGGTCCGCGACATCTTCATGCCGGAGCGGGACATGGTCCGCAAGGCGGGCGACGACGACCCCTCGGGCGGAGTCCTCGACGGGGCGGAGGACGCCTTCGTCCTTGGGGCCGCGGCCCATCCGCCCCGGCACGCGGCGCACTTCGACGGGCCGGCCGTGCAGTGGGGCAACGGAGGGGCGGCCGTGGAGGACCGTTCGCCCTGAGCGAACAGCGCGCCGCGGGGCATGCGAAAAGGCCGTACACGGTGATCGTGTACGGCCTTTCTGTTGCTTGCTGCCTGGCTGCCCCGCCGGCTCCGGTGAGGGAGGGCGGCGGCCCGGCGTCAGCGCTCGACTACGCGGTCGAACTGCGTGGTCGTGTGCCGCAGATGGGCCACCAGCTCGTCGCCCACCCTCGGCTCCGTGGCGTCGGAGGGCACGAAGAGGATCGAGACCTGCATGTGCGGAGGCTCGGCGAACCAGCGCTGCTTGCCCGCCCAGACGAACGGGGAAAGGTTCCGGTTGACCGTCGCCAGGCCGGCGCGGGCGACGCCCTTGGCGCGCGGCATGACGCCGTGCAGTGCCTTCGGGGCCTCCAGGCCCACCCCGTGCGACGTACCGCCCGCCACGACGACGAGCCAGCCGTCCGAGGCCGCCTTCTGCTGCCGGTAGCCGAAACGGTCGCCCTTGGCGACGGGCGTGACGTCCAGGACGGCCCCGCGGTACTCGGTCGCCTCGTGGTCGCCCAGCCACAGTCGCGTGCCGATACGGGCGCGGAACCGGGTCTGCGGGAACTGCTGCTGCAGCCGCGCGAGTTCCTGGGCCTTCAGATGGCTGACGAACATCGTGTGCAGCGGCAGGCGGGCCGCACGCAGGCGGTCCATCCAGCCGATGACCTCCTCGACGGCGTCCGAGCCGTCGGTACGGTCCAGCGGCAGGTGGATGGCGAAGCCCTCCAGCCGCACGTTCTCGATGGCGGAGTGCAGATGCGGCAGATCCTGCTCGCTGACACCGTGCCGCTTCATCGAGGACATCACCTCGATGACGACACGGGCGCCCACGAGGCCGTACACGCCGTCGATGGACGACACCGAGCGGATGACACGGTCGGGCAGCGGTACGGGCTCCTCGCCCCGCCTGAACGGCGTCAGGACCAGCAGATCGCCGCCGAACCAGTCCTTGATCCGGGCGGCCTCGTACGTGGTGCCGACGGCGAGGATGTCGGAGCCGAGGCGGGTGGCCTCGTCCGCGAGCCGTTCGTGGCCGAAGCCGTAGCCGTTGCCCTTGCAGACGGGGACGAGCCCCGGGAACTGCTCGGACACCTGCTTGTGGTGTGCCCGCCAGCGCGCGGTGTCGACGTAGAGCGTGAGCGCCATGGCCGGTCCCGGAACCTTTCTCGTGGCTGCGGTGTATCAGGGGTATGGAAGGAAAGTGTGGCTGATGCGCCGGACCGACGGAGCGACACCGGGCCGGATCAGCGGCTCGGCATGCTGTTCGGGCCGGCTCGGCGGCGTGCCCCTCAGCGGCGGGACATGTAGATGTCGAGCGCCTTGTGCAGCAGCTTGTTGAGCGGGAAGTCCCACTCTCCGAGGTACTCGGCCGCCTGGCCGCCGGTGCCCACCTTGAACTGGATCAGACCGAAGAGGTGGTCGGTCTCGTCCAGCGAGTCGGAGATGCCGCGCAGGTCGTACACCGTCGCACCCAGGGCGTACGAGTCACGCAGCATCCGCCACTGCATCGCGTTCGAGGGACGGAACTCACGGCCGATGTTGTCCGAGGCGCCGTACGAGTACCAGACGTGACCGCCGACCACCAGCATCGTCGCCGCCGACAGGTTCACGCCGCCGCGGCGGGCGAAGTAGAGCCGCATCCGGTTGGGGTCCTCGGTGTTGAGGGCCGTCCACATGCGCTGGAAGTACGACAGCGGTCGAGGCCGGAAGTGGTCGCGGATCGCCGTGATCTCGTACAGCCGCTGCCACTCCTCGAGGTCGTGGTAGCCACCCTGTACGACCTCGACGCCCTCCTTCTCGGCCTTCTTGATGTTGCGGCGCCACAGCTGGTTGAAGTTCTTGTGGACTTCTTCCAGGGAGCGGTTGGCCAGCGGCACCTGGAAGACGTAGCGGGGCTGTACGTCGCCGAAGCCGGCGCCGCCGTCCTCGCCCTGCTGCCAGCCCATGCGGCGCAGCTTGTCGGCGACCTCGAAGGCGCGCGGCTCGATGAAGTCGGCCTCGATGTCGCGCAGACGCTTCACGTCCGGGTTCTGGATGCCGCCCTTGATGGAGGTGGCCTCCCAGCGCCGGATGATCACCGGCGGACCCATCTTCACGGAGAAGGCGCCCTGGTGCTTGAGGTGCGCGAGCATCGGCTGCAGCCACTCGTCGAGGTTCGGCGCGTACCAGTTGATGACCGGGCCCTCGGGCAGATAGGCGAGGTAGCGCTTGATCTTGGGCAGCTGGCGGTACAGCACCAGCCCGGCGCCCACCATCTCGCCGCTCCTGCCGTCGAACCAGCCCAGGCTCTCCGAGCGCCATTCGGCCTTCACGTCGGCCCAGGCCGGGACCTGCATGTGGCTAGCCGAGGGCAGGCTCTGGATGTATGCCAGATGCTGCTCTCGGCTGATGGTCCTCAGGGTCAGGCTCATTAGGGGCGCTCCTCGGGCTGGTGTGTCCCCATGGGTACAAGGGCTCCGGCTCTCGCGCCGAAGCCTACTGCGCCCTGCGAGCGCCCCGTCTGGCCGTATGGAACCTGCGTCCCGACCGGTGCCCGGTCGGGACGATATGGGGTGTTGTGTCACCTGTCGGGGACCGTGCGGGCGGCCGCGGAGTGGGTCCGGGCCGCCCGGCCGCTCCGCCCCCTCAGCCGATGATGCCGCCGAAGAGGCCGCCGTGTGCCATGCCCAGGAAGAAGCCGACCGCGGAGGCGCCGAGCCCCAGGATCAACCCGAAGCGCTGCCTGGTCGTCTCCGAGATGAACTGCCCGCCCGCACCGGTGAAGATGCCGATCAGCCCCGTCCAGGAGCTGATCAGGTGCAGGCTGTCGAACTGTGCCGTGATGAACGCCGTCACTCCGAGCACCAGGGTCACGGCGAGCAGGGTGTCCTGGAGCGGATGGGGCTTGTGGTCGGTGGCGAGCAGGGATCCGGCGGTGTTGGTTCGCACTGTCTGTGCCATAGGGCACCTCCTGCGGAAGGCGGCGCATCGTAGCGCCATACACACCCGATGTGTACAGATTGACGGTGACCCCGGCCGGATTTCAACCCGAAGCAGGTATGCAGGTACTCTGTACCCTCTGCACCGGTGTCTGCCCAGGCCGCGGCCAGGTCACGACAAGGACTCCCTTCGATCCGCCGATCACTCGGTACATCGAACGGAGCCCGATTGTCAGTGGCGGCCGATACCGTTGCGTACGCATCACAACCCTCCTGCCACGGAACGACCGTGGCCGTTGAGTCCAAAGGAGGTGGGTTCCACATGCGTCACTACGAAGTGATGGTCATCCTCGACCCCGATCTGGAGGAGCGCGCTGTCGCCCCCCTGATCGAGAACTTCCTCTCCGTCGTCCGTGAGGGCAACGGAAAGGTCGAGAAGGTCGACACCTGGGGCCGTCGTCGTCTCTCGTACGAGATCAAGAAGAAGCCCGAGGGCATCTACTCGGTCATCGACCTGCAGGCCGAGCCTGCGGTCGTCAAGGAGCTCGACCGCCAGATGAACCTGAACGAGTCGGTCCTCCGGACCAAGGTCCTCCGTCCCGAGACCCACTGAGCTCTCCAGCTCAGCTGATCTCGGGCATCGAGTAGCAGCACCAGCAGCCAGCAGCAAACCCGCCGAGAGGTTCCCCCATGGCAGGCGAGACCGTCATCACGGTCGTCGGCAATCTTGTAGACGACCCCGAGCTGCGCTTCACCCCTTCCGGTGCGGCGGTCGCGAAGTTCCGTGTCGCGTCCACCCCCCGCACCTTCGACCGTCAGACCAATGAGTGGAAGGACGGCGAGAGCCTGTTCCTGACCTGCTCGGTCTGGCGTCAGGCGGCGGAGAACGTCGCCGAGTCGCTCCAGCGAGGCATGCGCGTCATCGTGCAGGGCCGGCTGAAGCAGCGGTCCTACGAGGACCGTGAGGGCGTCAAGCGCACGGTCTACGAACTGGACGTGGAGGAAGTCGGCGCCAGCCTGAAGAACGCCACGGCCAAGGTCACCAAGACCACAGGCCGAGGCGGTCAGGGTGGTTACGGCGGCGGTGGCGGCGGCGGCCAGCAGGGCGGCGGCTGGGGCGGAGGCTCCGGCGGCGGCCAGCAGGGCGGCGGCGGTGCCCCCGCGGACGACCCCTGGGCCACCGGCACTCCCGCCGGTGGTGGCAACCAGGGCGGCGGTGGCGGCGGCTGGGGCGGAAGCTCCGGCGGTTCCGGCGGTGCTGGCGGTTCTGGCGGCGGCTACTCGGACGAGCCCCCCTTCTAGGCCTTCGGGCCGAGGGTGGGCCGTACCCCCACTTCTTGATCACACAGGAGAAACACCATGGCGAAGCCGCCTGTGCGCAAGCCTAAGAAGAAGGTCTGCGCTTTCTGCAAGGACAAGGTCACGTACGTGGACTACAAGGACACGAACATGCTGCGGAAGTTCATTTCCGACCGCGGCAAGATCCGTGCCCGCCGCGTGACCGGCAACTGCACGCAGCACCAGCGTGACGTCGCCACGGCCGTGAAGAACAGCCGTGAGATGGCGCTGCTGCCCTACACCTCCACTGCGCGATAAGGGAAGGGTGACCGAAACATGAAGATCATCCTCACCCACGAGGTCTCCGGCCTCGGTGCCGCGGGCGACGTCGTCGACGTCAAGGACGGCTACGCTCGCAACTACCTGATCCCGCGGAACTTCGCGATCCGCTGGACCAAGGGCGGCGAGAAGGACGTCGAGCAGATCCGTCGTGCTCGCAAGATCCACGAGATCGCGACCATCGAGCAGGCCAACGAGATCAAGGCCCGCCTCGAGGGCGTCAGGGTCCGCCTGGCCGTTCGCTCCGGTGACGCCGGTCGTCTCTTCGGCTCCGTCACCCCGGCCGACATCGCTTCGGCGATCAAGGCTTCCGGTGGCCCCGAGGTCGACAAGCGCCGCATCGAGCTGGGCTCGCCCATCAAGACCCTGGGCGCCCACGAGACGTCCGTGCGTCTGCACCCCGAAGTTGCCGCCAAGGTCAACATCGAGGTCGTCGCTGCCTGAGTGCAGCGCTCGGCATAGCTGAGAGAAGGGCCGTACCCCCTGGGGTCCGGCCCTTCTTCGTTTCACGTGAAACGAGAGACTTCCCCGGAATCAGGGGTTTCACGTGAAACGCAGGCTTCGTGTGCCGCCCGTTTCACGTGAAACGGGCGACGGGCCGGACGGGTACACACATGTAAGCGTCCGATGGGGTCGCTCACTCGATCAGCGCGTAGCGCCCGTGACGATCCAGAGTCCTGAACGGGAACGCAGCCAGAGGGTCAGCATTCTCAGCGCCATCATCAGCGTCATCGCTCCCCACAGTGCCGTGAGCCCACCGCCGAACGCGGGCACCAGCAGTGCGACGGGTGCGAAGACCGCGAGGATCAGCAGCATGGCCCACGCCAGATACGGCCCGTCCCCCGCGCCCATGAGGACTCCGTCCAGGACGAAGACGATTCCACTGATGGGTTGGGAGACGGCCACCAGAACGAGTGCGGGGAGCGCGGTGTGCTGGACGGCCGGATCGCTGGTGAACAGCGGGAGGAACAGCGGCCGGGCGACGAAGACCAGCAGGCCGAGGACAACGCCGGAGGCGATGCCCCACTGGACCATGCGGCGGCACGCCTCGCGGGCACCTTGAGCGTCGTTCGCACCGAGGTAGCGTCCGATGATGGCCTGTCCGGCGATGGCGATCGCGTCGAGCGCGAAGGCGAGCAGGCTCCACAGACTCATGATGATCTGGTGGGCGGCGATGTCCGCGTCCCCGAGACGGGCCGCGACGGCAGTGGCGATCATGAGGATCGCCCGCAGTGACAACGTCCGCACCAGCAGGGGGGCGCCGGCCTGGGCGCAGGCCCGGATGCCGGCGGCGTCCGGTCGTAGCGAGGCCCCGTGCCGCCGGGCTCCGCGTACGACCACGAACAGATAGGCCGCGGCCATGCCGAACTGGGCGATGACGGTTCCCCAGGCTGAGCCCGCGATACCCAGTCCGGCGCCGTAGACCAGCCCGAGGTTGAGCGCGGCGTTGGCCACGAAGCCGGCGACGGCGACATAGAGAGGAGTCCTCGTGTCCTGCAGTCCCCGCAGGACACCGGTGGATGCGAGGACGATGAGCATCGCGGGGATGCCGAGTGAGGAGATGCGCAGATACGTCGTCGCGTACGGGGCGGCGGTCGGTGAGGCGCCGAAGAGTTCGACCAGGGCGGGGGCCGTCGGCAGGACGGTGACGATGACGACGGTGCCGAGCAGCAGCGCGAGCCAGATGCCGTCCATGCCCTGGCGGATCGCGGCTCGCAGATCACCCGCGCCGACCCGTCGGGCAACGGCGGCGGTGGTGGCGTAGGCGAGGAAGACGAAGACGCTGACGGCCGTCACGAGGAGGGCTGAGGCGATACCGAGACCGGCCAGTTGCGCGGTGCCGAGATGGCCGACGATGGCGCTGTCCGCCATCACGAAAAGAGGCTCGGCGACGAGTGCGCCGAAGGCCGGGACGGCCAGCGCGACGATCTCTCGGTCGTGCCGGCGTCGGGCGGCCCTGGGTGCCGGGGGAGCCTGTGTCATGGGCACCAATCTAATCTTCCACAGGTAAGAGATGCAAAGGATTCGTGACCCTTACTGACCGGGTCGCCGGGCGTGTCGGCGCGCACCGTTTGAAGGGATCTTGGTCCGGCTGGGAAAGTTTTTCTTCTGCACAGCCGGTGGACGGTGAAAGGCCAGGTCAGAAGTGTTGATGAGTCCTCGCTGAGGGCTTGTTCACAGGCCTGTCCACCGGGTCGTGCACAGGTTTCGTGGGGTTCTCCACAGCATCTGGGCCGTCGTCCACATGGCCTGTGGATAACCAGATTGGCTGACGGTGCCCGCGGGCCTAACGTGGTGCGGCGCGCGCTCTCTCCTCCGCCCTCGGAAACCTCGCAAAACCGACGGGTCAGAACCGGAGTTGGGCTCCTTATTTGTCAGTGCCGTGCCGTAGAAATATTGGGCACGGCTAGGTCCGCTCGGCGGACGGGAGGAGGTGGCTCGGTGAGTATTTCCGAGCCCTTGGACGACCCGTGGGCCGACAGCGGTCCCAGTGATCGTCTGCCCGCTTCCCGTCAGCGCCGCGACACCGGGCGCGCCCGTGACGAGCAGCACGACCGCGACCGGGACAACGGGCCGTGGGAGGGCGGAGGCTCGTCCTTCGAGCGCGTGCCGCCCCAGGATCTGGACGCCGAACAGTCCGTCCTCGGTGGCATGCTCCTGTCCAAGGATGCGATCGCCGATGTCGTCGAGGTCATCAAGGGCCACGACTTCTACCGGCCCGCACACGAGACGATCTACACGGCGATCCTCGACCTGTACGCCAAGGGCGAGCCGGCCGACCCGATCACCGTCGCGGCCGAGCTCACCAAGCGGGGCGAGATCACCAAGGTCGGCGGCGCGTCCTACCTTCACACCCTCGTCCAGACGGTCCCCACCGCGGCCAACGCGGAGTACTACGCGGAGATCGTCCACGAGCGCGCCGTGCTGCGCCGCCTGGTCGAGGCCGGCACGCGCATCACACAGATGGGATACGCGGCCGACGGTGACGTCGACGAGATCGTCAACAGCGCCCAGGCCGAGATCTACGCGGTCACCGAGCAGCGCACCACCGAGGACTATCTGCCGCTCGGCGACATCATGGAGGGCGCCCTCGACGAGATCGAGGCGATCGGTTCGCGGTCGGGGGAGATGACCGGTGTACCGACCGGCTTCACCGACCTCGACTCGCTCACCAACGGGCTGCATCCAGGCCAGATGATCATCATCGCGGCCCGTCCCGCCATGGGTAAGTCGACGCTCGCGCTGGACTTCGCACGGGCCTGCTCCATCAAGCACAACATGCCCAGCGTGATCTTCTCCCTCGAAATGGGGCGCAACGAGATCGCGATGCGTCTGCTCTCCGCCGAGGCGCGCGTGGCACTGCACCACATGCGGTCCGGCACGATGACCGACGAGGACTGGACCCGGCTCGCGCGCCGGATGCCGGACGTCTCGGCAGCGCCGCTCTACATCGACGACTCTCCGAACCTGTCGATGATGGAGATCCGTGCCAAGTGCCGCCGCCTCAAGCAGCGCAGCGACCTGAAGCTCGTCGTGATCGACTATCTGCAGCTGATGCAGTCGGGCGGCAAGCGGTCCGAGAGCCGGCAACAGGAGGTCTCCGACATGTCGCGAAACCTGAAGCTGCTGGCCAAGGAGCTGGAGCTGCCGGTGATCGCGCTGTCGCAGCTCAACCGTGGTCCCGAGCAGCGCACGGACAAGAAGCCCATGGTCTCCGACCTGCGTGAATCCGGCTCGATCGAGCAGGACGCGGACATGGTGATCCTGCTGCACCGCGAGGACGCGTACGAGAAGGAGTCACCGCGGGCGGGCGAGGCGGACATCATCGTCGGCAAGCACCGTAACGGCCCGACGGCCACGATCACGGTGGCCTTCCAGGGCCACTACTCCCGCTTCGTGGACATGGCACAGACCTGATCCGGTGCTCGGGGCGGCGGCGGAGGACATCTGCCGACGTCCGGGGAAATGGATTCGACGTGTGGCGGCGGTCCGGGTGGACTGGGGGGTATGACAACACCTCAGGAAGAGCTGCTTCCCGCCACACGCCGGGCTCTGTCGCACCGCATCGCCGTCGCTCAGGCCGACGGACGGGCACCGTCGCTGGTCGCCGCGGTGGTCCGGGGTGGGCGGACGGTGTGGCACGGATCGCGGACCTCGGTGGACGGGCACGGGCCGGACGAGAACGTGCAGTACCGGATCGGCTCGATCACCAAGACCTTCACCGCCGTGCTGGTGCTGCGGCTGCGCGACGAAGGGCTGCTGGATCTGGGCGACCCACTGGAGAAGCATCTGCCGGGAACGGGCGCGGGGGAGGCGACCATCGCCCAACTCCTCTCGCACACCGCAGGCCTGGCGGCCGAGACACCGGGCCCCTGGTGGGAACGTAGCCCCGCGTCCTTGCGGCCCGAGCTGTCCGATGTCCTCGGCGAGCAGCCCTTCCTCCATCCGGTCGGGCGGCTTCATCACTACTCGAACCCGGGCTACACCCTGCTCGGCGCTCTGGTCGAGGAAGTGCGCGGGGCTCCCTGGGAGGAGGTCCTGCGACGCGAGGTACTCGAACCCCTGGGCCTGCACCGCACGAGTGGGCTGCCGCAGGCACCTCACGCGGGCGGCTGGGCCGTTCACCCGTGGGCGGACGTCATGATGCCGGAGCCCGCGGAGGACCTCGGCCGGATGGCCCCCGCCGGGCAACTGTGGTCCACCACCGGCGACCTGGCGCGCTTCACGGTCTTCCTGGTGGAGGGGGACGACCGGGTGCTCAGCGCGGAGTCCCTCCGGGAGATGCGGACGCCCGCGGCTCCTCTGGACGCCGAGGAGCTGGCGTCGGGCGACGCATACGGCCTGGGACTGCAGGTGTTGCGCCGTTCGGGCCGGATTCTCGCGGGCCACTCGGGGTCCCTGCCCGGCTTCATGGCAGCCCTCGTCATCGGCGTAGGGGACGACGTGTCGGCCGTCGTCCTGACCAACTGCACCTCCGGCCCACAGCCGCTGACGGTGGCAGCCGATCTCGTACGCATCGTCGCCGAGGCCGAGCCGCGGATCCCCGAACCCTGGCGTCCGGCCCCTGAGATCCAGCCGTCCGTACTGGAGTTGGCGGGACCCTGGTACTGGGGTACTCAGGGCTGTGCACTGCGTCTCACCGCCCACGGCATGGTCGAGCTGGGCCCGCTGGCGGGTGCCGGCCGCCGTTCACGCTTCAGGCCGAACGACGACGGGACCTGGACGGGACTCGACGGCTACTACACGGGGGAGCTGCTGCGGGCCGTACGGCGCCCCGACGGGTCCCTGAGTCATCTGGACCTCGGGTCGTTCGTCTTCACGCGTCAGCCGTACGACCAGAGCGCTCCTGTGCCCGGTGGGGTGGACCCCGAGGGGTGGCACGGCATCGCATAGGCGGCGATGCGTTGAGAGGCGTCCTGTTTCACGTGAAACAGGACGCCTTGGCGTAGATGGGTCTCACCGGGCTGTTGCGGTCGGGCGTGCTCAGAGCGCCAGTTTGAAACCCACGTGCGAGGCGGTGAAGCCGAGCCGCTCATAGAAGCGGTGGGCGTCGGTGCGACTCGCGTCGGAGGTCAGCTCGACCAACCGGCAATCCTGGCGCCGGGATTCATCGACCGCCCACTCGATGATCTGGGTGCCGAGGCCGCTGCCGCGCTCGTCGGTACGCACCCGCACCCCTTCGATGAGGGCGCGGGTCGAGCCTCTGCGGGACAGTCCGGGAATGACGGTGAGTTGCAGGGTGCCGACGACCTGCCCGGAGCGAACGGCGACGACCAGGTGCTGGTTCGGGTCTCCGCTGAGCCGTTCGAGCGCGGCCAGATAGGGGGTCAGATCGTCCGGCGACTCCCGCTGGGCCCCGAGCGCATCGTCGGCGAGCATCGCGACGATGGCGGGAACGTCATCCGCGACGGCCGATCGGATCTCAAGATCTCCCATGGCCGCAGCCTATACAGCGGTGGGAACCCGTCTGCGCAGGGCCTATGCGGGCACGCTCGCCGACTCCACGACACGGACCAGTGGTGCCAGGGCGGGGTTCTCGGCCGCTTCGTCGAGTGCCTCGCGCAGGGCGGCGTCATTGGTGGGCCGTGCCTCGTCGAGCAGTGCGAGGCCCGCCTCGCTGACGTTCGTGTAGATGCCGCGACGGTCGGTCGGGCAGAGGTAGCGGGACAGCAGCCCGCGGTCCTCGAGCCGGGTGACGAGTCGGGTGGTGGCGCTCTGGCTGAGCACGACCGCGTCCGCGACCTGCTTCATCTGCAGATGACCGCCCTCGCCGTCGTGCTGTCGGCTGAGCACATCGAGCAGGGAGTACTCCCGCACGCTCAGGTCGTGCCCGGCCTGCAGGGCGCGTTCGATGTGGGCCTCGATCCTCCCGTGCAGCAGGGAGAGGGCGCACCACCCTTGTGCGAGAGCAGTGAGTGCGGGGTCCGTGGCAGTCATGGCGTGTTCCTCCGTCCCGGAGCGGCTGACACCAGGGTAGGGCACGGGCGCAATAGTCCGCTCTTGCATTTAACCCGCGTCTGCAACTATTGTGAACGCACGCAAAGCGCTCCTGCAATCGTCTGGGAAGGTGTACCCCACCATGCCTCTCGCGCTTCTGGCCCTCGCGATCGGGGCCTTCGGAATCGGAACCACCGAGTTCGTGATCATGGGTGTGCTGCCTGAGGTCGCCGGCGATTTCGGTGTCTCCATCCCCACCGCCGGGCTCCTGGTGACCGGCTACGCCCTGGGCGTCGTGATCGGCGCCCCGATCATGACCGTGCTCGGCACGAAGGTGTCCCGCAAGCGGATGCTGATGCTGCTGATGGGGCTCTTCGTCCTCGGGAACCTGCTCTCCGCCGTGGCGCCGGTCTTCGGACTGATGCTGGTGGGCCGGGTCGTGGCATCGCTCGCCCACGGAGCGTTCTTCGGCATCGGATCGGTCGTCGCCGCCGAGCTGGTCGCGCCCGAGAAGAAGGCCGGCGCGATCGCCATGATGTTCAGCGGCCTCACCATCGCCAATGTGGTGGGTGTCCCCCTGGGCACGCTGGTCGGACAGTCCGCGGGCTGGCGGGTCACCTTCGCGGGTGTGGCCGCACTCGGCGTGATCGGTCTGCTGGGTGTCGCCAAGCTGGTCCCCGAGATGCCAAAGCCCGAAGGCGTCCACCTCCGCCATGAACTCGCCGCCTTCAAGAACGTCCAGGTCCTGCTGGCCATGGCGATGACCGTGCTCGGCTTCGGCGGCGTCTTCGCGGCCATCACCTACATCGCGCCGATGATGACCCGTGTGACCGGTTTCGCCGACGGTTCCGTCACCTGGCTGCTGGTCCTCTTCGGCCTCGGCATGGTCGGCGGGAACCTCATCGGCGGCAGGTTCGCCGACCGGGCGCTGATGCCGATGCTGTACACGTCCCTCGGCGGCCTGGCCGTCGTCCTCGCACTGTTCACCGTGACGGCGCACAACAAGATCCTCGCGGCGGTCACGATCGCCCTGATCGGCGCGCTGGGGTTCGCGACCGTGCCACCGCTCCAGAAACGCGTCCTCGACCAGGCACACGGCGCCCCGACACTGGCCTCGGCCGTGAACATCGGCGCGTTCAACCTCGGCAACGCCCTCTCGGCCTGGCTCGGCGGGATCGTCATCGCAGGGGGCCTGGGCTACACGGCTCCCAACTGGGTCGGCGCCGCCCTGGCCGCGGGGGCTCTGGTCCTCGCGGTCCTCTCGGCCGCTCTGGAGCGCCGGACCGATGCCCCTGGGACCGTCGTCACCGAAGGCGTGTCCGCCGAGCAGCGGACCGCTGTCCACCACTGAGCCCACCGGCTCGCCCCCTCACCTGCCCGACCGTCAGACGCCCCCCGCGACGATCGACCCGGTCCCCCACGGCTTACCCCCGGCCGAGTACAGCCCCCAAGGAGAGAACCCTTCATGAGCACCACTGCCACCGCTGTCGCCCCGCTGAGCATCCAGGACGCCGAGGTTCTCCTCTCCGCGGCCCGCCAGGCAGCCGAGGCCTCGGGAGTCACGGTCAGCGTCACCGTCCTCGACGCGGGCGGTCATCTGCTCGCCTTCCGGCGAGACGACCGGGCCGTCCTGATCTCCGGCGAGACCAGCACCCGCAAGGCCTACACGGCCCTCCAGCTGGACTCCGCCACCGCCGACCTCGTCGACGCGGTCCAGCCCGGCGCCCCCTTCCACACGCTGCCCACCGCGCTCGACCGCCCGTTGCTGTTCATCGCGGGCGGTGTGCCGGTCCACCGTGACGGACGTCTGATCGGCGCCGTCGGTGTCGGCGGCGGAGCGCCGGAGCAGGACCACTCCTTCGCCGTCGCCGCCGTGGACGCTCTCGTCTGATCACACCCCTCCGCCGAAGTGCCGTGCCCAGCAGATGCCGGGGACGGCACTTCCGTGCCGGGGAGGCCTCACCGGGTCGGGCGGTCCTTCAGCCCGCCGCCACCGTCAGCGGGGCGAAGCGCCGCGTCCAGTCGCCGGGCAGCTCCGAGATCCCGTACGCCATCACGGCATTGAACCCGACGGGTTCCAGGCCGCACTCCTTCACCCAGGACAGCAACTCTTGGTGCCGTACGTCGATGTCCGTGCGCAGCCGACGGTCGGTGCGGGCGGCCAGCGAGGTGACGAGTGCCTTCGCGGTCTCCGTGTCGCGGGCGATCAGGGGACCCACGACATGGGTGTCCATGGTGGGCCAGGCGGCCGCGTAACCGATGATCCGGCCGTTCTCCTCGGCTACGCGCAGCTGGTCGGAGAAGGCGGGCAGCCGTGTGATCACATGCGTGCGGTCGAGGCCGAAGATCTCCGAGTCGAGCCGGAGGATCCCGGCGAGATCCTCGGCGCCGGCCGGTCGTGTGGAGATCTCTGGTTCCGGCCCGCGGGGGACGAAGTGTCCACTGACCATCTCGGCGCGACCCGTGACCTTGAAACCGAGTTCCTCATAGAGCGGCCGCCCATAAAGGGTCGCGTGCAGGGTCAGTGGGGTGAGGCCCATCTCGGCCACCACCTGCCGCATGAGCCGTCGGCCGACGCCTTGGCGGGCGTACCGCTTCGCCACCAGCACCATGCCGATCGCCCCGAGTTCGGGCCTCCCAGGCGTTCCGTACTCGGTCACGACGCACGCGGTGACGAGGCCGCCGTCCGGGGCGTCGATGCCGTATCCCTTCCCCGCTGTCAGAAGCAGACCCCACTTGTGTTCTTCGCGGGGCCACCCCCGGTCCTCGGACAGGTCGGCGCACGCGGTGAGATCGCGGAGCGTCAGACGACGGATGGGCAGAGCAAGGAGAGAAGGTGTCGACACGCAGGTCAGGCTGTCCGACACATACCCCTGGCGTCCACCTGTTTGCCCGGGGACGCATGCGCTTTTGGCCATGCGGTCCCTCTCGGTAGAGGGCGCGTACAGACGTTTCACGTGAAACAGCGAAGACCGCTCATGCCACTAGCCTCGGCTCGTATGGCACGCCTTCATCTCTTCGACCTCGACGGAACGCTGCTGTACGGGAGTTCCGCGCCTCTGGAGATCTCGCGGCAGATCGGTCTGGAGGCCGAGACCATCGTGATCGAGCAGGCAATCTCGGCAGGACGCATCGGCCCACCGGAATACGCCACGCAGGTGTACGCCTTGTGGGCGCAGCTCACGGACGCGCATGTGGCTGCGGCCTTCGAGCAAGCGCCCTGGCTGTCCGGCATCGAAGACGTCTGGGCCGAGATCAGGGACAACGGGGATTACTGCGCCGTCATCTCGCTCTCGCCCTCATTCTTCGTCGAGCGGCTGACGAGGTGGGGCGCGCACGCGGCATACGGCTCGCGGTTCCCGGCCCTCCCCTTCGCCGAGCCCGTTGATCTCGCCGGCATTCTCAGCGCCGCCGCGAAGGTGCAGATCGCGAACCGGCTCTGTGAAGAGTTCGGGGTGGAACGGGCCGACTGCGTCGCCTACGGGGACTCGCTCTCGGACAAGGACCTGTTCGAGACCGTGCCGGTGTCCGTGGCGATCAACGCGGACCGGCATCTGGCCGGCATCGCCACGCACTCCTACATGGGCCGGAGCCTGTGGGAGGCGTATGAATTGGTCCGACCGGCCCTGTAATCAAAGCAATTGATGGGCAGTCCCTCGTTCGATCACTTCGAAGGAAGAGTGGACTTGTCAGTGGGGCGACTGCCGGTATGGTCGACTCCGGTTCGCGTCACCGTGATGTGCGGGCAGGTCGTGGGGCGTGAACGCAGGCCAATGCAGCGTAACGGGACGGAGAGATCGAGACCCGAATTTTCCGTTATGCGGACGGGCGTTGACGCGGAGTGGGATGCTGCCGTGAGGGCGATGCGGTCAATGTCACACTCTCGCCTTACTTGTCCGCGCCGAGCGGAAGCCCGGATTGAATGTGGCCGCATGGGTCAGGGGACTGAACGGGGCAGGGGAGCAAGCCGTCTACGGGGGAAAGCAGGCATTTTCCGAACGCGGAAGTGCATAGACCGACCGAAAGATGTTCGAGGCGAGGCACAGTATGGACGCTCCGACCACCACGTCGGCCGACAACGGCACTTCCGGAGGAAATGGCGGGAGCGGCTGGTTCACGCCGCGCAAGGAACCGGCACCGTCGCCCGCCGACAGAGAGCGGGAGGCCGAAGGGACCAGCCGGCTGGCCGCGTTGCGCCCCGTGGGCCGCTCCACGGAGGCCGGGCCGGCCGAAGGAAGCCCCGTGAGGCATGGGCGTCCGGTGGGCGACGAGACGGGCGCGCAGACACGAATATCTGCTCTTGAGGACGCGGTGCCCACGGCCGCGCCCGAGGCCGTCCGAGACGCTGTTCCGCCCTTCCAGGCACCGCCCTTCCCGGCACCGGCGATCCAGGCACCGACGATGCCGGAACCGCGGACCACGCCGCCCTCGGTGCACCGGAACCCCGTCCCCTCGCAAGCGGGACCGATCCGTCCCGCGGTGCCCGCGGGACGGCCCGCCGCCGTCGCGAAACCGTCCCCCGACGCCGCGCTCATCCGTCGGACCATGGCCGAGGTCGGCCCCGTCGCCGACAAGGTCACCTCGTACTTCTACGCGCTGCTCTTCGTACGGCACCCGGATCTTCGGTCGCTGTTCCCCGCCGCGATGGACACCCAGCGGGACCGGCTGCTCAAGGCGCTGCTCACCGCCGCCGAGCACATCGACAACACCCCGGTTCTGGTCGACTATCTGCAGAACCTCGGTCGCGGTCACCGTAAGTACGGCACCCGGCCCGAGCACTATCCGGCCGTCGGCGAGTGCCTCATCGGCTCGCTCAGCCGGTTCGCCTCGGCGGTCTGGGACGCCGAGACCGAGGCGGCCTGGGTGCGCGCGTACACGACCATCTCCCAGGTCATGATCGACGCGGCGTCCTCGGACGAGCTGCGTGCCCCTGCGTGGTGGTACGCCGAGGTGGTCGCGCACGATCTCAGGACCCCTGACGTCGCCGTCATCACCGTCCGGCCCGACCAGCCGTATCCTTTCCTCGCCGGGCAGT
Source organism: Streptomyces sp. RPA4-2 (assembly GCF_012273515.2). NCBI lineage: Bacteria > Bacillati > Actinomycetota > Actinomycetes > Kitasatosporales > Streptomycetaceae > Streptomyces > Streptomyces sp. RPA4-2. The sequence continues at coordinate 4,701,724 of NZ_CP050975.2, read as the reverse complement.
ACACGAGCCTGGAGACGCCGTGGTGGCCCCGGATCTGGCGCCACTACTCGTTCGCCTCCGCGTCCCGGTCCGACGGGCTGCTGTCCTTCCACGTGAAGGCGGTTCCGGCGGGGTGGGTGTCCAACGCCCTGGTGCACCGGGCCCGCCCCGGCGACATCATCCGTCTCGGGCCGCCGGCCGGATCGATGACCGTCGACCACAGCAGCGACAGCGGACTGCTCTGTCTGGGCGGAGGCACCGGCATCGCCCCCATCAAGGCACTGGTCGAGGATGTCGCCGAGCACGGGGAGCGGCGCCCGGTCGAGGTCTTCTACGGTGCCCGCACCGATCACGACCTGTATGACATCGACACGATGCTGCGGCTTCAGCAGAGCCACCCATGGCTCGCCGTCCGTCCGATCGTCGACCACCAGGCCCATCTCCACCTGCCCGACGCCGTGCGTGAGTACGGGCCGTGGAACGAGTACGACGCCTATCTCTCCGGGCCGCCCGGCATGATCCGCAGCGGGATGGACGTGCTGAGGGACGCCGGCATCCCGTCGGACCGCATCCGACACGACTCGGTCGAGGAACTCGTCGGGGCCGGGGACTGATCCAGGGCACACACTGCCGGGGTGAGCGCGAGAGCCGTACGACTGGAGGACGTCAGCCCAGGTCGGGTGCGTGCATCGCCCGTACGCCTTCGATGTTCCCGTCGAGATAGTGGCGCAGGGACAGCGGGACGAGGTGGACGGAGGCGATGCCGACCCGGGTGAAGGGCACCCGGACGATCTCGTACTCGCCGCAGGGCTCGTCCATCTCGGGGCCGTGCCGCAGGGCCGGATCCATGGATTCCAGGCGGCAGACGAAGAAGTGCTGCACTTTCACGCCGGTGGCACCGCCGTCATCGCCGATGTGCTCGACGGTATCGACGAAGCAGGGCACCACATCGGTGACCTTGGCGCCGAGTTCCTCGTGGACCTCGCGGTGAAGTGCGTCGACGACAGTCGTGTCCTCCGGTTCGACCCCGCCACCCGGTGTGAGCCAGTAGGGATCGACACCAGGCTTGGTGCGTTTGATCAGAATCAGGTCGTCGCCATCGAGCAGGACGGCACGGGCGGTGCGCTTGACCACGGGTCGGACGGTCATGGGAGGAATGTGGCCCGACAGGTTCCACGTGAAACATCGTGGAGCCCCGAGGACCCCAGGAGGGCTCTCGGAGAGGGCCTCCACGGGTACCTGGGGAGTTGCCCGGGACGGTCTTCAGGTCCAGTCCGCGGCGGCCTGCAGCAGCCATTCGTAAGCCCGCGCGATGTGCGGCATGGCCAGCGTGCCGGTGCGGACCACCAGAAAGTACGTACGCAGTGGAGGCACCACCGGGTCGAGGAGCGCCACGACGTCACCGCGCTCCAGGGCCTCGGCGCACAGATACCGAGGTAGCACCGCGAGTCCCGCGCCCGTGGCGGCGCAGGCGAGCACGGCGCGCAGGTCGGGGACGACCACGGTGCCCGAGGCGGCCGGACGGGAGTCGAAGACGGAGGCCCAGTAGCGGGCGACGAGCGGCAGTGACTCGTGGACCTCGACCACGGGGAAGTTGTCCAGGACCGGCGAGCCCTTACGGCGGAGCTTTCCGGGACCGATGCGGGCGGCCCAGCGCGGAGCCGCCACCAGAACGTGCTCCTCGTCGCAGAGCGGGGTCGCGGTGAGCAGGGCGCCGCGCGGACGGGCCGTGGTGATGGCCAGATCATGGTGTCCGGCGGCCAGCCCCTCCAACGTCTCCTCGGCGTTGCCGAACGAGGCGCGCAGCGCGAACCCCTGTCCGTCGTCACCCGTCAGCTCGGTCAGGGCGGGCAGCGCCCGCTCGGCGGTGAACTCCGGCGGCCCGGCGAGATGCAGGGTACGCAGCGACGAGTCCTCGTCGAGCCCGGCCTCGGCGATCTCCACCAGGGCGTCGAGATGCGGCGCGGCCTTGTGCGCGAGCTCGTCGCCGATCGTCGTGGGCGTCACCCCGCGGGCCTGACGCAGAAAGAGCGGCCTCCCCAACTGCCGCTCCAGGGTACGGATCTGCGAGGTGACGGCAGGCTGGGAGAGACCGAGCAGCGCGGCGGCGCGAGTGAAGGAACCGGCCCGGTGCACGGTCACGAACGTCCGCAGCAGGGCCAAATCCATGGTGCCCCTCCTCTCCCTGCACCCCCGACCGGGCCCCAACTATAAATAAGTCGATAGGTCTCTGTCGCTACTGTGATTGGACACTGACACAGAGTCAACTAGCCTTGTGCGCGCGGTTCTTAGCGCAAAGAACCGGGGCGGTCCGAGCCACGAGGGGGGAGGCTCGGACCGTCCGTCGTGCGAAGCGAGGTGCCGAGCGGACGGTCGGACGCCAGGGCGCAGCCTACTCACCGACCGCTCAGCAAGAGGTCACTCCGCGGACTCGTCGAGCGCGCGGAGGATGTCCGCCACCAGGTCCTCCGGGTCCTCGGCGCCGGCCGAGAGGCGGATGAAGCCCTCCGGCACCGCGTCGCCGCCCCATCGGCCGCGCCGCTCGGCGGTGGACCGCACCCCTCCGAAGCTCGTCGCGTCGTCCACCAGACGCAGCGCATCGAGGAACCGGTCGGCACGCGCGCGCGTGGACAGCGTGAAGGAGACCACACAGCCGAAGCGCCGCATCTGCTGCGAGGCGATCTTGTGCGAGGGGTCGTCGGGCAGACCCGGATAGCGCAGTCCCGTGACGTCGGGCCTGCCCCGCAGTGCCTCGGCGATGACCAGCGCGTTGGCGTTTTGCCGGTCGGCGCGCAACTGGAGCGTGGCCAGCGAGCGGTGGGCCAGCCAGGCCTCCATGGGACCGGGGATCGCCCCGACGATCTTCCGCCAGCGCCGCACGGGCGCCATCGGACCGGCGTCGAGCGCGGTGACGTACCCCAGGAGGATGTCGCCGTGCCCGGTGAGCATCTTGGTCCCGCTGGCCACCGAGAAGTCGGCTCCCAGCTCCAGCGGGCGCTGCCCGAGCGGAGTGGCCAGGGTGTTGTCGACGGCGACGAGGGTGCCCTGAGCATGGGCCGCCTCGACGAGCCGCCGTACGTCGCACACGTCGAGCCCCGGATTCGAGGGGGTCTCGATCCACAGCAGCTTCGCGCCGTCGAGGACGTCGAGCTGCGCGTCACCGGCGGTCGGCGCGGTGCGCACCTCGATGCCGTACGCGGTGAGCTGCTCGCGCACCAGTGGCAGCACCTGGTAGCCGTCGTCGGGCAGGACCACCACGTCCCCGGCCCGCAGTTGCGAGAAGAGCACCGCCGAGATGGCGGCCATCCCGGAGGGGAAGGCGAGCGTGGTCACGCCCTCCCGCCCCGGTGCTTCCAGTTCGCCGATGGCACGCTCCAGAAGCGTCCAGGTCGGGTTCTCGTCACGGCCATAGGTGTACGGACCGGTCGGATCGCCCGGCAGATGGAAGTGCGCGGCGAATACCGGCCCGGGCAGGGTCGGCTCGTGTTTGACGGGTTCGGGCAGCCCCGCCCGTACCGCGCGTGTGCCGTCACCGCTTCCCGTGACGAAATCCCCTGACGTCATGCCGCCCGTCCCTCCAGTTCCTGCTGAACAGCGGCGAGCAGTCCATGGCTCGCCGCCTCCACCATCTCAAGACACTCCTCGAAATCGTCCAGACGTCCGTAATACGGATCGGGGACGTCCGGATCGTCGCCCGCCGCGGGGTCGTACGACCGCAGCAGACGGACCTTGTCCGCGTCCTCGGGGGTGGGCGCGAGACGGCGCAGGTCCCGCAGGTGGCCGGAGTCGAGGGCGATGACGAGGTCGAGCCGGGAGAACCACGCGGCGCGGAACCGGCGGGCCGTGTGGTCACTCCCGTAGCCGCCCGCCTCCAGCACGGCGACGGTGCGGGAGTCCGCGCCGTCGCCCTCGTGCCAGCCGCCCGTGCCCGCGCTGTCGACCTCGACCACACCGTCGAGTCCGGCCTCCTCTATGCGAGCACGAAAGACGGACTCGGCCATGGGGGAGCGGCAGATGTTGCCGGTGCAGACGAAGCAGACGCGATAGGACATAGGGCTCTCTCAGTCGTTGTCGCCGTCGGGGAGGACCACATTGAGCGCCCAGGACACCACCGAGATGATCAGGCCGCCCAGGACGGCCGTCCAGAAGCCCTCGACGTGGAAGCTCAGGTTCAGCTTGTCGGCGAGCCACGAGGTGAGCAGCAGCATCAGGGCGTTGACCACGAGCGTGATCAGGCCGAGTGTGAGAATGAACAGCGGGAAGGTCAGGACCTTCACCAGCGGCTTGACCAGGAAGTTCACCAGTCCGAAGACCAGTGCGACGAGCAACAGCGTGCCGACCTTCTTGCCGGTGCTGTCTCCTGTCAGGGTGATCTTGTCGAGTACCCATACGGCCACGGCCAGGGCCCCGGCGTTGGCGATCGTCTTGACTACGAAATTCTTCATGTGTCTGATCGTGGCAGAAGAGATCGACTGGTGAGCAGGGCTGTGGACAGCCCGCGGAGCACGGGAGCGGACGAGGCGATGAAGGCATTCCGGCTGGACGAACTGGAGGCGGAGCGCGCCGCCAACGACGGCGCTTATCTGCAGTTCCTGCGCGAGCGGAACATGTCGGTCGGCCTGTACGCCCTCGACGCGGGTGAGCGCGATTCCCAGCAGCCCCACCAGCAGGACGAGGTGTACTTCGTGGTGAGCGGCCGGGCCGCGATCACGGTCGGCCTGGAGACCACGCAGGTGGCGCGCGGCAGCGTCGTCTACGTCCCCGCGGACGTCGCCCACAAGTTCCACCACATCACCGAGGACCTGCGGGTGCTGGTGGTGTTCTCTCCGCCGGAGAGCTGACCCCGGTCTCAGGGTTCCCTAGGGGAACGGTCAGGGGAGGACAAGGGGTGCGAGACGCCCGCAGTCCCCCTCCTGGGCCCTAGCATCGAACACAGGACAGTCGGAGAACCCGGAATCGGAGTCCCGGACTTGGGACGACGGGCGAAGAGAGGCAAGGACAAGGGCAATGCGAGAGATCTTCAACGGGATGCCGTGGTGGGTGAAGTGGATCGCGGTGCCGGTCATCGCCCTGGTCGTCTTCGGCACGGTGATAGTCAGCGTGCTCACCGTGGTGATCGGCCTGCTCTTCAAGGCGCTGGTCTTCGTCGCGCTCGTCGGCGGCCTGATCTACGTGGTGCGGAAGTTCACGTCGAGTTCGTCCTCCCGCGGCGACTGGTGACGCACAACCGGGTGAGTCGCGGGTAACGGGCAGGTGGGCAAAGGGAACCTCAGGTTCCCTCGCCCGAGGGAAGTTTTCCGGCGGGGCCGTCTGCGAGCGGTGGCAGGCGGTTAAAGTCCGGAATTCGACGCGGGGCCGACTCCCCGCGGGCAGCGCACAGCCCCCTCCCGTGTCCCCCCGCACGGGCGGTTCCCCTCGCGCTTCGGGAGTGCCCCTTGGCCACGGTTGACACCGCACCCACAGAATCACTCACTCCACCCCTCCAGCGGTCCAGTGCCTCCGCCGCGTCCTACGTCCCGCCGGCCCAGCCGCGTTCCTCACCCGCGGAGATCTGTGCCCCTCTGCCGGCCGCGCGCACCGATCGGCTGGAGACCCCGCCCCCGGAACCTCACCCGACAACCCTGATCGGCTCCGTGCAACGGGCGATGCGGCTCTTGGAGGCCGTCGCCGCGCGCGAGCACGGGGCCCCCGCGAAACAGCTCGCCCGGGAGGCGGGGCTCGCGTTGCCCACGGCCTACCACCTCCTGCGCACCCTGGTTCACGAGGGCTACCTGTGCCGGGATAAGGGCCTGTTCTTCCTCGGCGAGGCCGCCGAGCGGCTGAGCAGCAGCGGAGCCCAGCAGAAACGTCGCAGCACGGTGAGCGACGCGCTCGCCCGGTGGCGCGACGCGATCGGTGCGCCCGTGTACTACGCGGTCTACCGCGACGGTGAGATCGAGGTCATGTGCGTCGCGGACACCCCCGGGAATCCGGCGGTGGAGGAGTGGGCCGACTTCAGGGAGACCGGGCACGCCCACGCGATCGGCAAGTGTCTGCTGTCGCAGCTCGACGAGAGGGCTCGCCGGGATCACCTCGACCGCTATCCCGTGCAGTCGCTCACCCCGTACACGGTGCGCGACAACGCCGGCCTGCTGCGGCGTCTGGATCGGACGGGACGGATGGATCCCGTCACCGAGCGGCAGGAGTACGCGCTGGGCACGGTGTGTGCCGCACTGCCCATCACCGCGGGGGCAACCGCCGCGACCATGGCCATTTCCCTCCCTGTCCACCAGGCCGATCGACTGCTACCGGCGGCACGACAATTGCAAGGTGAGATCGGCAGACTACTGGGGACACTCGCGATCTCTATCAGCATCTGAAAACTCACTCCTTGTGATCTCTTGTGTACGTTGAGCAAGATTCCAGCAGTGTCAGGGGGACGATTCCTGGCCAGTCGACGGCAAAACGACGGGGTAGGCGATGCGCGAGTCGGTACAGGCAGAGGTCATGATGAGCTTCCTCGTGTCGGAGGAGCTGTCCTTCCGCATCCCGGTGGAACTGCGCTACGAGACCTGTGATCCGTACGCCGTGCGGCTGACCTTCCATTTGCCCGGAGACGCGCCCGTGACCTGGGCGTTCGGGCGGGAGCTGCTGATCGACGGCGTGGGCCGGCCGTGCGGCGACGGCGATGTGCACATCGCGCCCGCCGATCCGGACGCGTTCGGCGAGGTACTGATCCGGCTTCAGGTGGGCGGCGACCACGCTCTGTTCCGGTCCGGCGCGGCGCCGCTGGTGGCCTTCCTCGATCGCACCGACAAGCTCGTACCGCTGGGGCAGGAGCGCTCCCTCGCGGATTTCGACACCCATCTCGACGAGGCGCTGGACCGCATCCTGGCGGAGGAGCAGAGCGCGGGCTGAACGTTCCCGCGCCTTCGCGGAGGAACGCTTCCGCACTCTGTGGAGGAACGCTTCTGCACACCCGGGGCGGGCGCGCGGTGGCTTCAGTGCTTGCGGCGACGGCCCTTGCCGCCCCGGACCGGTCCCCGGGCCCCCACGGGCTCCCGTACGGGCGCCACGGGCCCTGTGGCCGTCGTGGAGAGGCCCGGAGTCCCGGTGCGGTCCGCGGAGACCACCAGGGCCGCCAGCGCGGTGGTGACCGGGACCGAGGCGACCAGGCCGATCGAGCCGACCAGGGTGCGCACGATCTCCTCGGCGACCAGTTCACTGTTGGCGACCGCGCCGACGCTGCTCTGCGCGATCGAGAAGAGCAACAGCAGCGGCAGCGCGGCTCCCGCGTACGCCAGGACGAGCGTGTTGACGACCGACGCGATGTGGTCGCGGCCGATCCGGATGCCCGCTCGGTACAGGCCGCGCCGGCCCATGGTGGGATTGGCCTCGTGCAGCTCCCAGACCGCCGAGGTCTGCGTCACCGTCACATCGTCGAGCACACCGAGCGAACCGATGATCACGCCCGCGAGCAGCAGACCACTCATGTCGATGGAGGGATACAGGCCGTGGATCAGACCGGTGTTGTCGTCGGTGTTGCCGGTCAGGGCGGCCCAGCCGATGAACACCGAGCCGAGCACACCGATCAGGATCAGCGAGAGCAGTGTGCCGAGCACGGCCACCGAGGTACGGGCCGACAGGCCGTGGCACATGTAGAGCGCGATCAGCATGATGGCGCTCGCCCCGACCACCGCCACGACCAACGGATTCGCCCCCTCCAGGATGGCGGGCAGGATGAAGAACGTCAGGATGAGGAAACTGACGGCCAACGCGATCAGCGCCATGAGCCCACGCATCCGGCCGACCACCACGACGGCCAGTGCGAAGATCCCGGCGAGGAGCGCCATCGGGAACTTCCGGTTCACGTCGGTGACCGAGTACTGCAGATCCTTGGGCGCCGAGGGCTCGTACGCGACCACGACCTTCTCGCCCTGGTGCAACTGCCGTGACTGGTCGGGCTGGACGATCTCCGTGAACGTGCGCCCCTTGTCCTTACCGGTGTCCACCCGGATCGTCGCCTTCTTGCACTCGCCCGTCGCCTGCCGCTGGGCGGAGGAACCCTCGGCGGTGGAGGTGTCGCCGGTCGGGGTGTCCCCCGAGGCGTTCACCGCCTTGCAGTCCACCTGGACGACCTGGGTGACCGTGGCCTGCTGGCTCTGCCGGTCGAAGCCGACACCCGTGCGTTCGTGTGACGGGGCGCCGCCGGGCCAGAGCACCACGAGACCCACAACGACCGCCGCGGCGAAGGGAATCAGCACGGCCGCGATGACCTTGCGCAGATGCTTGGAGACGGGCGCGGCGGGGCCATGACTGTGGCTGTGCGAGTGCCCCGGCGCGGGAAGGGTGTCCGGTCCGTGCCCGCGCCCCTCCCCCGGTCCGTGCCCGCCGCCCGATCCGTGCCCGCCGCCCAGTCCGTGCCCGGCACCGGGTCCGTGCCCGTTGCCACCATCCGGCCCGTGGGCGTGCCCGCGGCCGTTTCCGGAGCCCTGTCCGTGCCCGTGCCCCTGCCCATGGCCGTCGCCGGGACCGGAGCCGCGCCGCGGCTCGGACGGCGGGAACGGGGGCTGCTGCATCGTGGTCACCGACCGATCATCGCAAGAACGGCGAGGGCCCTCTGTTCACCGCGCCAGACATGACGCTAGCGTGGAAGCACCTTTGCACACGCGGGAGCTCGGAGCACCGGGCTGAGAGGGCGCTGACCTCTGTCTCAGCGATGTTTCACATGAAACATCGGCGGACGGAAGCCGCTGCGTCGACCGCTGAACCTGTTACCGGGTAATGCCGGCGTAGGGAGTAGGTCTCATGACCAACAAGGACGTACGCACGCCTGCCTCCAGCCAGACGGACGAGCCGTCGGCCGCGTCCCTGGGCGAAGAGCTCAGGGGGACCGGGCAGTCCATCGGGTGGCACAAGGCATACGTCGGGGGTTCGCGCCCCGACCTGCGGGTGCCGGTCCGTCAGGTGCACCTCACCAACGGGCAGTCCGTCACGCTGTACGACACCTCCGGCCCGTACACCGATCCGACCGTCGACACGGACGTACGCAGGGGACTCGCTCCGTTGCGTGAGCACTGGATCGTCGCGAGGGGCGACACCGAGGAGTACGCGGGCCGTCCGGTCCGCCCCGAGGACGACGGGATCAAGCACACCTCGCCGCGCGGGGGCCTCCGCAACCTCGACGCGGTCTTCCCGGGCCGGCCGCGTCAGCCGCGTCGGGGCCGCCCCGGAGAGGCGGTCACCCAGCTCGGGTACGCCCGCCGCGGCGAGATCACCCCCGAGATGGAGTTCGTCGCGGTCCGCGAGAACGTCGACCCCGAGGTCGTCCGCGAGGAGATCGCCGCCGGCCGCGCGGTGCTGCCCGCGAACGTCAACCACCCGGAGATCGAGCCGATGATCATCGGCAAGCGGTTCCTGGTGAAGGTCAACGCCAACATCGGCAACTCCGCGGTGACCTCCTCGATCGAGGAGGAGGTCGAGAAGATGACCTGGGCGACCCGCTGGGGCGCCGACACGGTCATGGACCTGTCCACCGGCCGCAACATCCACACCACGCGGGAATGGGTCCTGCGCAACTCCCCCGTTCCCATCGGCACGGTGCCCCTCTACCAGGCACTGGAGAAGGTCGACGGCCGCGCCGAGGAGCTGACCTGGGAGATCTACAAGGACACGGTCATCGAACAGGCCGAGCAGGGTGTGGACTACATGACGGTCCACGCGGGCGTGCGGCTGCCGTACGTACCGCTCACCGCGAACCGCAAGACCGGCATCGTCTCGCGCGGCGGTTCGATCATGGCGGCCTGGTGCCTGGCACACCACAGGGAGTCGTTCCTCTACGAGAACTTCGAGGAACTCTGCGAGATCCTCGCCGCCTACGACGTCACGTACTCGCTCGGCGACGGGCTACGGCCCGGTTCGATCGCGGACGCCAACGATGCCGCGCAGTTCGCCGAGTTGAGGACGCTCGGGGAACTCAACACGATCGCGAAGCGTTTCCAGGTACAGACGATGATCGAAGGCCCGGGACATGTCCCGATGCACAAGATCAAGGAGAACATCGACCTTCAGCAGGAGATCTGCGATGAAGCTCCGTTCTATACGCTCGGCCCGCTGACCACGGACGTCGCGCCGGCGTACGACCACATCACCTCCGGCATCGGTGCCGCGATGATCGCCTGGTGGGGCACGGCCATGCTCTGCTACGTCACGCCCAAGGAGCACCTGGGCCTGCCCAACCGTGACGACGTCAAGACCGGCGTCATTACCTACAAGATCGCCGCCCACGCGGCCGACCTCGCCAAGGGACACCCAGGCGCGCAGGAATGGGACGACGCGCTGTCCGACGCCCGCTTCGAATTCCGCTGGGAGGACCAGTTCAACCTGGCCCTCGACCCCGACACGGCACGTGAGTTCCACGACGAGACACTGCCGGCCGAGCCCGCCAAGACAGCGCATTTCTGCTCCATGTGCGGCCCGAAGTTCTGCAGCATGAAGATCAGCCAGAGCATCGCGGAGCAGTTCGGTGGTTCCGCGGCCGAGGGGGCTTCGCCCGAGGAGATCGCCGAGGGGATGCTCCAGAAGTCGAAGGAGTTCGCGGCGAGCGGGAACCGGGTGTACCTGCCGTTGGCGGACTGACGCACCGACGCTCCGGAGAAGTGGTGCTCAGGGTCCGGCGCACCCTGAGCACCGCTTCCCGAAAGGCCGCGGAGGAATCGGCACCACCCGTCGGGCCGGCATGTCACGGGAGTTCCCCCCTGCGGACGGCCGGGTTCCGTCGGCAGACTGAGCCCATGACATCGACATCCATGAGCAAGGGCGCCAACCTTCCGGTGGCCGTCGGGGCCGTACGGGCCGTGCTCGGCTGGACGGGGGGTCCCGGCGCGCCGGACGCGGACGCCTCGGCCCTGCTGCTCGGTGCGGACGGTCGGGTCCGGGACGACGGGGACTTCGTCTTCTACAACCAGCCACGGCACGCCTCCGGTGCCGTACGCCACCTGGGGAAGCGGCGGGACGCCGGTGCCACGACCGACACGGTCGAGGTGGACCTGCGCTCGCTGGAACCGGAGATCGAGCGGGTCGTGCTGGGCGCCTCGGCCGACGGCGGCACCTTCGGTCAGCTGTCCGGGCTGACACTGCGGCTGCTCGACGCCGGGACGCGGCGGGAGTTCGCGCGCTTCGAGATGGAGGCCACGACGGAGACGGCGTTCATCGGCGGCGAGTTGTACCGGCGCGGCGGAGAGTGGAAGTTCCGGGCGATCGGACAGGGGTACGCGTCCGGACTCGCGGGTCTGGCCACCGACTTCGGCATCAGCGTGGACGAGGAGCCCGGCCTCCCCGCCTCGGCGCCGGGGACGCCGCCCGTGGGTGTGCCCGCCGCCGCGCCTGCCCCGCCGACCCCTCAGGCTCCTCCGGCACCCCGGACTCCCCCAGTACCCCCAGTACCCCCAGTACCTCCGGCACCTCCGGCACCACAGGTACCCCCGGCCTCCGCGTCGCGTTCGAGCAAGGGGGAGGAGCGGCTGCCCGTGGACATGCGCAAGCGGCTCTCCCTGCGCAAGGAGCAGGTGGCGGTCAGCCTGCGCAAGCACGGAGCGGAGGGTGTCACGGCGCGTGTGGTGCTGATCCTGGACGCGTCCGGGTCCATGTCCTTCCTCTACGCGAAGGGCGTCGTGGCCGATGTGGTGGAGCGGATGGCCGCCGTGGCCGCGCAGTTGGACGACGACGGCGCGATGCAGGCGTGGACGTTCGCCTCCCACGCGGCCCGGCTGCCGGATCTGACCCTCGGCGAGTTGCCCGAGTGGCTCAAGCTCCACGTCCGGGTCGGTGAGCTGAGCCTTTTCCGACGGAGCAAGAAGCCGCGGAAGGGGCTGCTGGCCGGGCAGGTGGACATGCGGACGGTCGGCATCCAGAACGAGGAGCAGAAGGCGATCGCCGAAGTGCGTACGTATGTCAGGGAGCATCCGGCCGCCGATCCCACCCTGGTGCTGTTCTTCTCCGACGGTGGCGTCTATCGCAACAACGAGATCGAGCGGGAACTGCGGGAAGCGGTGGACGAGCCGATCTTCTGGCAGTTCGTGGGCCTGGGCCGGTCCAACTACGGCGTGCTGGAGCGGTTCGACACCCTGCCGGGCCGACGCGTCGACAATGTCGGCTTCTTCGCCGTGGACGACATCGGCGGCCTTCCGGACCCGGAGCTGTACGACCGGCTGCTCTCCGAGTTTCCCTCCTGGATCACGGCGGCCCGGCGGGAGGGCATCCTCTGATCCCGCCGGCCGCCCCGGTGGCCCGTACGCGGGCATGCCGGGCACCGATCGGGGCCCGCGCTTCGGCAGCGCGGGCCCGGTTCCTCCTGCCACCCCCGGTGTCGGCCCGCCGGGGTCACTCCGGCTGGTGCTCGGGCCCCCCGAAGTCAGGGCTCGTGAAGTCCGGGCTGGAGAAGCTCGGCCGGGGGCCCGCCGCGGGCCCACCGTCGGGGCTGCTGAACCCCGGCCGGTTGTAACCGAGATGCGGCATGCGGCCGGTGGTGGGCGTCGGTGACGGACGGTCGAGTGCCGCCGCGCCGGGATCGGCGAGGGCGTGCCGGAGGAACGGCATGATGCCGCGCTCCAGCAGGGCATCCCGCCAGGCTTCCCTGGCCCGGTCCACCTCCTCGTCGAGCTCGCCGTGCGCTCCTGCCTGGAGTGAGGACGAGCCGTTGCGCAGTGCGGTCAGCAGCAGCCCGACCGCGGCGACCAATATCGCGGCCGCCGTGACCGCGCCGAAGACCCACCCGGTGGTCAGGAGAGTCTGTGCGAACGTCTGTTCGGGATCGAGTACCTTCAGCAGGTAGCCGACGAGCAGGAAGATCACCGCGGCTGTTCCGGCGAGAACGGGAGCGAGCACCGCGATGACCGCGATGGCACCGGCTCCGGCGGTCTCGGTGACCTCTCCCATGGTGGTGGCGAGCCCCACCGCGGCGACGCCCGGCTCCGTGGAGCCGATCTCCTCGCTGACGGCTGGGGTGGACGGCGCCGGATGGCGCAGTTCCTCGCGGACCTTCACGTAGTGCGCGTACTCGGTCGTCGCGGCCGCCGTGATGAGTGCGGTGGCGTTGAGCGCCATGGTGCGCAGTTGCTCGGGGTTGAGCCGCCGGCCGACAGCGGCGAGTTCCGGGCGGTACGGGGCGGAGCGCAGCGCCTCATCGAGGATCCGCTCGTATTCCTGGCGGTCCTCACTCAGCAGGTGCTGCGGAACGCTGTTCATCTGCATCCCCCGATGCTCCGTAGGGCTGATGGCTCGCACGCTGACGAGCCGTTGGGCAGAAACGGAGGGGAGCCTGCTACGGATAAGCCGATGGTAGAGCGGTGACGGCACGCCGTGACAGGGGGTTTCAAGAAATTGCCCCCTGGCCGGCGTGGTCCTTTGTGGCGGACGCCTGCCCGGTGAGCGCTCAGCTACCCAGGGGCAGCTGCTGGACCAGCAGCTTTCCGGCCATGGTCACGCCGCCGTCCATCGCGATGGCCAGTCCGTCGGCGTAAAGATGGGGTTCTTCGACCACGGGGCTCGGGCTGTTCTCGCCCTCCTCCGAGCCGACCTCGCCCAGCAGGTACGGAATGGGGCTGTGCCCATGGACGATCCGGGTGCCGCCGTAGGTGTCCAGCAGGGAGAGCACGGCTTCGGCGCCGCCGTCGTCGCGGAAGGCGAAGCGCCTGGTCAACTTGCGGAAGAGGTCCCAGCACTCGTCGGCGTCGTTGCGGGTGAGGGTTTCGCGGATGGTGTCGTTGACCGCTTCGATGGAGTCGCCGTAGTCGAGATAGGCGGTGGTGTCGGAGTGCATCAGGAGGTGCCCGTCGACCTCCTCCATGGCGTCGAGGCGGGCCATCCACTGCAGGTGATGGTCCTGGAGCCGGTCCATGTCGGTCTTCTGGCCGCCGTTGAGCAGCCAGGCGGCCTGGAAGGTGGCCGTGCCCGCGCCGGAGTTCACCGGCGTGTCGCCGAATCGCTTGGCGCCGAGCAGCAGCAGCTCGTGGTTGCCCATCAGCGCCTTGCAGTAGCCGCCGACCGCCGCTGCCTCGGCGGACAGCCGCATCACGAGGTCGATCACACCGATGCCGTCCGGGCCGCGGTCGGTGAAGTCGCCGAGGAACCACAGGCGGGCGGTCCCGGCGGACCAGTTGCCCGCGGCGTCGACGAGGTCCTGCTCCTGGAGCGCGGCGATCAGCTGGTCGATATAGCCGTGCACATCGCCGACGACGTACAGCGGCCCCGGGCCCTCGGCCGGCTGCGGAGCCGGGCCGGCCTCGGGGCCGACGGCGGCCTGAACCGTGTCACCCCGGTTGATGATGGGCAGGTCGCGCTGTGTCGGCGTGTAGCCGTCGGGTTCCTCGGCGAGTCCGTCGACCGCGCCGAGGGGCTCGCCCGGAGGCGTGCTCGGCACGTACGGACCGGTCTCGTGGACGTACGCGGGCACCCGGAAGTCGCGCAACGTCTCCGTCCGCAGCACCTCGGGTCCCTGACCGGCCCCCTGAGTCATCGACCCCTCCACCACCATCGCGCCGCATCTGCACCGGATCGGACTGCCTGGTCGCAGCGGCCCGCGGTGTCGTGGGCCCATCATAGGAATGCGGATCGCGCCATGTGATGACCCAGGGGTGGTGAATCGGAGCACGAGCCCTGTTCGCCACGGTTTTCGCCCGAATTGGGCAGGGCTTTCGCAGGTGGACGCCCCGTGGCGCGTCCACCGGGCGTCAACCCCGGCGGACGCCGGGTTACCCCCGCGTGCCGACGCCGGACTCGACTTCTCGCGCCGGCGCCGGGCTCACCCCTGTTCGGGCGACCGGGGTGGGCTGACCGTCGTGCGGGGCGACCGCCGCTCGGAGGACGTCCGCACGATCAGTTCCGTCGGTATCACCTGCTCGACCGGTTGGTCCGAGTCGACCCCTTCGATGGCGTCGATGAGGAGCTGGACCACGGCGGTGCCGATCCGGCGCGGTTTGAGCGAGAGCGTGGTGATGGGCGGTTCGGTGCTGGCGTAGACGGTGGACTCGCTGCAGCAGACCAGCAGCAGGTCGTCCGGTACACGCAGGCCGTAGCGCCGGGCCGCGGCCAGCAGGTCGGTGCCGTTCGGGTCGAAGAGGCCGTAGACGGCGTCGGGCCGGTCGGGACGGGCCAGTAAGCGGTCCGCCGCGACGGCGCCCGCACACGGGTCGTGGGCGGGGTAGGCCTCGTACACCGGATCCTGTCCGACCCGCTCGCACCAGCGCAGATAGGCGGTGGTGGAGAGGTGGGTGTAGGTGTCCGTGGAGGTGCCGGTCAGGAGGCCGATCCGGCGGGCGCCGGCGTCCGCGAGATGGTCGAGGATGCCGAGGACCGCGGCCTCGTGGTCGTTGTCCACCCAGGCGGTGACCGGGAGCGTGCCCGCCGGGCGGCCGTCGGAGACGACCGGTAGGCCCTGGCGGACGAGCTCACTGACGACCGGGTCCTGGTCGGAGGGGTCGATGACCACGGTTCCGTCCAGGGCGACGTTCGACCACACGTCGTGGCGGGAGGTCGCCGGGAGGATGACCAGGGCGTAGCCCCGGGCGAGTGCGGCCGAGGTGGCGGCTCTGGCCATCTCCGCGAAGTACGCGAACTCTGTGAAGGTGAAAGGTTCATCCCCGTATGTCGTCACCGTCAGGCCGATGAGGCCTGACTTTCCGGTACGGAGGGTTCGGGCCGCGGCCGATGGGCGATATCCCAGTCGGTCGGCGACTTCGCGGACGTGGCGTCGGGTGGCGTCCGGGAGCCGGCCCTTGCCGTTGAGGGCATCGGACACGGTCGTGATCGAGACCCCTGCGGCCGCGGCCACGTCTCTGATACCCGCCCGGCCCGGTCGACCGCCTCGGCGGGTGGTGTCCGCCCGGCTCACCTGGTGCTTCCCTGCTGCTGTCATGGCGAGCCGATAGTAGGGCTCATGCGGTGGGGTAGTGCGGACGCATATGCACGCGTTGACAGGCACGTTTCTGCATGATCAAAACAGCTCAAGTGCCTTGGAAACAAAGGAAGTTGAACGATACAATGGCGGTACGTGACTTGTCGGCGCGCATGGGCCTGCCAAGTGGGCCATGTTTCGAAGAGGTCTCAACTCACCTTCACGGGTGATGCGCGCCACGGCGTGAGCCACCGGCGCGCGCGGCTCTGGAGAGCGCGCCCCCCAATTCGTACGCCTTCGTACGAAGATGACCGCCAGGTGTGTGTGACGCTCGTCGCACACCGTGGGTGCTCACATCGGGGCATCTCGGAGTGGTCTTCGGGGCGTACGAGGATGATCGCCGGGGTGTACGTGTGCCGCCGTCCCGTGTGACGTCGTACGAGGTTGTCCACAGCCCATTCGCAGCGGCGCCGAATCCTCATAAGGTGAGAAGTATTGGTAGCCGGTGGTGGTCATGAACCAGCGGTGGTCGCGAGGAGGACTGCGGTGAGCGAGACGAGCCCCAAGCTGCGTGCCGAGCTGGAGGGTATCCCCACCTACAAGCCCGGCAAGCCCGCCGCGGCCGGTGCGGTGGCGTACAAGCTGTCCTCGAACGAGAACCCCTACCCGCCCCTCCCCGGCGTCATTGAGAGCGTGACCGCGGCGGCGGCCTCGTTCAACCGTTACCCCGACATGGCGTGCACGGGCCTGATGGACGAGCTGTCGGAACGCTTCGCGGTCCCTCTCGCGCACCTGGCCACCGGCACCGGATCGGTCGGGGTCGCCCAGCAGTTGCTGCAGGCGACCTGCGGTCCCGGCGACGAGGTCATCTACGCCTGGCGGTCCTTCGAGGCGTACCCGATCATCACGCAGGTCAGCGGAGCCACCTCGGTGCGTGTGCCGCTGACACCGGGCGAGGTCCACGACCTGGACGCCATGGCCGACGCGATCACCGACAGGACCCGGCTGATCTTCGTCTGCAACCCGAACAACCCGACCGGCACCGTGGTGCGCCGGGCCGAGCTGGAGCGGTTCCTCGACCGGGTGCCCAGTGACGTGCTGGTGGTCCTGGACGAGGCCTACCGCGAGTTCATCCGTGACGTCGAGGTGCCGGACGGTGTGGCGATCTACCGTGACCGGCCGAATGTCTGTGTGCTGCGCACCTTCTCCAAGGCGTACGGGCTGGCGGGCCTCCGGGTCGGCTTCGCGATCGCCCATGAGCCGGTGGCGGCGGCACTGCGCAAGACGGCGGTGCCCTTCGGCGTGAGCCAGCTCGCCCAGGACGCGGCGGTCGCCTCGCTGCGCGCCGAGGACGAGTTGCTCGGCCGGGTCGGCTCGCTGGTGTGCGAGCGGGTCCGGGTGGTCGAGGCGCTCCGGGACCAGGGCTGGACGGTGCCCGAGACCCAGGCCAACTTCGTCTGGCTCAGGCTGGGGGAGCGCACGCTCGACTTCGCGGCCGTCTGTGAGCAGGCCGGGGTCGTCGTGCGGCCCTTCGCCGGCGAAGGGGTGCGCGTGACGATCGGCGAGACCGAGGCGAACGACATCTTCCTGAAGGTGACCGAGGGCTTCCACAAGGAGCTCTAGTCCACTCCGATCAAGGTTCCGACCGGCTCCCGCGCAGGGGGAGCCGGTCGGTTCTCGTTTAGGGACCCCCCACCTGTCCCGTCTCGAACAGCCATGCGTCATAATTGCTTGTGAATGTGAACGCGTTCACAAGCGTGTCCCGGTTGCCCCGTGATGCGTGTGACAAAAGGGGCAGACTGCCGCTGCAGCAAGGCGGCGTTAGGAGACTGACGACGTGGAATTGGCTTTGGCGCCGGAGACCCTGGCGCGATGGCAGTTCGGCATCACCACCGTCTACCACTTCCTCTTCGTCCCTCTGACGATCTCGCTCGCCGCTCTCACGGCGATCCTGGAGACCGCCTGGGTGCGGACGGGCAAGGAGCACTACCTCAGGGCGACCAAGTTCTGGGGCAAGCTGTTCCTGATCAATATCGCCATGGGTGTCGTCACCGGCATCGTGCAGGAGTTCCAGTTCGGCATGAACTGGTCGGACTACTCGCGCTTCGTCGGCGACGTCTTCGGTGCCCCGCTGGCCTTCGAGGCCCTGATCGCCTTCTTCTTCGAGTCCACCTTCATCGGGCTGTGGATCTTCGGCTGGGACAAGCTGCCGAAGAAGATCCACCTCGCCTGTATCTGGATGGTCTCCATAGGCACCGTCCTGTCGGCGTACTTCATCATGGCCGCCAACTCCTTCATGCAGCATCCGGTCGGCTACCGGCTCGTGAAGAAGGCGGACGGTTCGATGCGGGCCGAACTCACGGACTTTCCCAGGGTGCTCTTCCAGGAGACGGCGCTCGTCAACTTCTGGCACGTCATCAGCGCCTCCATCCTGGTCGGCGGCGCCTTCATGACCGGTATCGCGGTCTTCCACCTCCGCAAGAAGCGGCACATCCGCACCATGCGGATGTCGCTGCGGCTCGGTCTGGTCACCGCTCTCGTCGGCACGCTCCTCACCGTCGTCAGCGCCGACACCCTCGGCAAGGTGATGTACGAGCAACAGCCGATGAAGATGTCGGCGGCCGAGGCCCTCTGGGACTCGCAGCAGCCCGCGCCCTTCTCGCTCTTCGCGTACGGCGATGTCGCCAAGGGCCACAACACGGTCGCCATCGAGATACCGGGAGTCCTTTCCTTCCTCGCGAAGAACGACCTCAACGCCAAGATCCCCGGCATCAACGACATCAACAAGGCCGAGCAGGAGAAGTTCGGACCCGGCGACTACCGCCCCAACATCCCCACCGCCTACTGGGCGTACCGCTGGATGATCGGCTTCGGAGGGGTCTCGATGGCCCTGTGCACGGCCGGCCTCTGGCTGACCAGGCGGAAGCTCTGGCTGGCGCCGGAACACCGCACCGGGGACGAGGAGGTGCCGAAGCTCATGCTCACCAAGAGCATGGAGCTGACACCGAGGCTGGGCGACTGGTGGTGGCGGCTGTCCCAGTGGACGCTGATCTTCCCGCTCATCGGTATCTCCTGGGGCTGGATCTTCACCGAGACGGGGCGTCAGCCCTGGGTGGTCTACGGCCTGCTGAGGACCAGGGACGCGGTGTCGCCGGGAGTCTCCCAGGGCGAGGTGCTGACCTCGCTGATCGTGTTCACCCTCATCTACGCGGTCCTCGCCGTCATCGAGGTGAAGCTGATGCTCAAGTACGTCAGGCAGGGGCCGCCCGAGCTCACCGAGGCCGACCTCAACCCGCCCACCAGGATCGGCGGCGACTCCCATGACGCCGACAAGCCGATGGCCTTCTCCTACTAGGCCCAGGGAGCTGCTGAGTCATGGAACTTCACGACGTCTGGTTCGTCCTCATCGCGGTCCTGTGGACCGGCTACTTCTTCCTGGAGGGCTTCGACTTCGGGGTCGGCGTCCTCACCGGGCTGCTGGCCCGTGACCGCACCGAGAAGCGCGTCCTCATCAACACCATCGGCCCCGTCTGGGACGGCAACGAGGTGTGGCTGCTCTCCGCGGGCGGTGCGACCTTCGCCGCCTTCCCCGAGTGGTACGCCACGCTCTTCTCCGGCTTCTATCTGCCGCTGCTGCTCATCCTGGTCTGTCTGATCGTGCGCGGTGTCGCCTTCGAGTACCGCGCGAAGCGGCCCGAGGAGAACTGGCAGCGCAACTGGGAGACGGCGATCTTCTGGACCTCGCTGATCCCCGCGTTCCTGTGGGGCGTGGCCTTCGGCAACATCGTCCACGGAGTGAAGATCGACAAGAGCTTCGAGTACGTGGGCACTCTCGGTGACCTGTTCAACCCGTACGCGATCCTCGGTGGTCTGGTCACCCTGTCACTGTTCACCTTCCACGGGACCGTCTTCGTCGGGCTCAAGACGGTGGGGGACATCAGGGAGCGGGCTCGTGGGCTCTCACTCCAGGTCGGCCCGGTCGCCGCGGTGCTGGCGCTCGTCTTCCTGAGCTGGACCCAGGTGGACAACGGTGACGGCAGGTCCCTGACCGCGATGATCGTGGCCGTGGTCGCTCTGGTCGCCGCCCTGGTGGCGGCGCGCGCGGGGCGGGAGGGCTGGGCGTTCGCCCTGTCGGGGCTCACCATCGTGGCCGCCGTCGCGATGCTCTTCCTGACGCTCTTCCCGAACGTCATGCCGTCCTCGCTCAATGAGGACTGGAGCCTGACGGTCACGAACGCCTCGTCGAGCCCGTACACCCTGAAGATCATGACCTGGTGCGCCGGGATCGCCACACCGATCGTCCTGCTCTACCAGGGCTGGACCTACTGGGTGTTCCGCAAGCGGATCGGCACACATCACATCGCCGCGGATATCTCGCACTGAATCCGACGTAACGGCATGTTTCACGTGAAACATGCCGGATGAGCCAAGGGTGTGTTTCACGTGAAACCAATCGATCCGCGTCTGCTGCGGTACGCCCGTGCCACCCGCGTCTTCCTGCTGACGGTCGTGGGGCTGGGCGCGGTCGGAGCGGCGCTGGTCATTGCCCAGGCGATGCTCATCGCCGAAGTCGTGGTCGGCGCCTTCCAGCACGGTCACTCGGCTCCGGAGCTTCGCACCCCCCTGCTCCTGCTGGTCGTGGTCGCCTTGGGGCGGGCACTCGTCGCATGGCTCACCGAACTCGCCGCGCACCGGGCAAGCGCGGCGGTCAAGTCGGAACTGCGGGGACGGCTGCTGGAGCGGGCCGCCGCACTCGGTCCCGGATGGCTGGGCGGACAGCGCACCGGGTCGCTGGTCGCCCTCGCCACGCGGGGAGTGGACGCGCTCGACGACTACTTCTCGCGCTACCTCCCGCAGTTGGGCCTCGCGATCGTGGTGCCCGTGGCGGTGCTCGCGCGGATCGTCACCGAAGACTGGGTGTCGGCGGCGATCATCGTCGTCACCCTTCCGCTCATCCCTGTCTTCATGGTCCTGATCGGATGGGCCACGAGGGCGCGGATGGACCGTCAGTGGCGGCTGCTGTCACGGCTTTCGGGGCACTTCCTGGACGTGGTCGCCGGACTGCCCACGCTCAAGGTCTTCGGCAGGGCCAAGGCCCAGGCCGAGTCGATCCGGCGGATCACCGGCGAGTACCGCCAGGCGACCATGCGGACCCTGCAGATCGCCTTCCTGTCCTCCTTCGCGCTGGAACTGCTCGCCACGATCTCGGTCGCGCTGGTCGCCGTGACCATCGGGATGCGGCTCGTCCACGGCGACATGGATCTGTACGTGGGGATCGTCATCCTCGTCCTCGCGCCCGAGGCCTACCTGCCGCTGCGCCAGGTGGGGGCGCAGTACCACGCCGCCGCCGAGGGGCTCGCCGCGGCCGAGGAGATCTTCGCGGTGCTGGAGACCCCGTTGCCGGCCGGCGGCTCGCTTCCCGTGCCGGAAGGCGAGATCACTTTCGACGCGGTGACGGTCCGCTATCCGGGACGCTCCGGGGACGCGGTCCGCGATGTCTCCTTCGTGGTCGCGCAGGGCGAGACGGTGGCACTCGTCGGACCGAGCGGCGTGGGCAAGTCGACCCTGCTGAACGTCCTGCTCGGGTTCGTGGAACCCACCGCGGGCCGGGTGCGGGTCGGGGGAGCCGATCTCGCGGGATGTGATGTGGCGGAGTGGCGCTCACGGGTGGCCTGGGTGCCGCAGCGGCCGCACCTCTTCGCCGGTTCGATCGTGGAGAACGTGCGGCTGGCACGCCCCGACGCCGACGACGCGGCGGTACGGCGGGCGCTGGCCGACGCGGGGGCGCTGGAGTTCGTGGACGCGCTGTCCGACGGAGCCCGCACGATGCTCGGCGAGGACGGCAGTGGTCTCTCCGCCGGGCAGCGCCAACGCCTGGCCCTGGCCCGGGCGTTCCTCGCGGACCGGCCGGTGCTGCTTCTCGACGAGCCGACGGCCTCGCTCGACGGCACGACGGAGGCGGAGGTCGTGTCGGCGGTGCGCAGGCTTGCCGTCGGGCGGACGGTCCTGCTGGTCGTGCACCGGCCCGCTCTGCTGGGGGTGGCGGACCGGGTGGTGCGGCTTGAGCCCGGGGCCCCGACCACGGCGGCCGGTCCCGCACCCGCCGGGACCACGACGCGGCCCCGTCCGGCCGAGCCGGAGGGTGTGCCCGCGGTCGCCCCGGAAGAGTCCCTCGCGGTATCCAGGGGACGCGGCGACGTCCTCGCCCGGACTCGTGCCATGGCCGGTCCCCGCAGCGGTCGCTTCGCGCTCGCGCTCCTGCTCGCCAGTCTCGCGCTCGCCAGCGCCGTCGGCCTGATGGCCACCTCGGGATGGCTCATCTCGCGGGCGTCCCAGCAGCCGCCGGTCATGTATCTGATGCTGGCGGTGACGGCCACGCGGGCGTTCGGGATCGGCCGTGCCGTCTTCCGCTACGCCGAGCGGCTCGTGTCGCACGACGCGGTGCTGCGGATGCTGGCCGACACCCGCGTCGCCGTCTACCGGCGCCTGGAGCGTCTCGCGCCGGCAGGACTGCGCACGACCCGGCGGGGGGATCTGCTCTCGCGGCTCGTCGCCGACGTGGACGCGCTGCAGGACTACTGGCTGCGGTGGCTGCTGCCCGCCGGGGCGGCGGTCCTGGTGTCCACCGCCTCCGTCGGCTTCACCGCATGGCTGCTGCCCGAGGCCGGAGCCGCCCTCGCGGCCGGACTGCTGGCGGCCGGGGCCGGCGTGCCGCTCGTGACCGGGGCCGTCGCGCGCCGCGCGCAGCGGCGGCTGGCCCCCGCCCGCGGCATCCTGGCGACCCGCGTCACCGATCTGCTCACCGGCACGGCCGAATTGACGGTCGCGGGCGCGCTGGCAGCCCGCACCGCCGAGGCCCGGCGGGCCGACACCGTGCTGACCCGCATCGCCTCCCGGTCCGCCACCGCGACCGCGCTCGGCGACGGACTCACCGCACTGGCCACCGGCCTGACCGTCGCCACGACCGCTTTCGTGGGCGCCCAGGCGGTCGCGAGCGGGCGGCTGAGCGGCGTGGCGATGGCCGTGGTCGTCCTCACCCCGCTGGCCGCGTTCGAGGCCGTTCTGGGGATGCCGCTCGCCGTCCAGCACCGGCAGCGGGTGCGGGAGAGCGCGGGACGCGTGTACGAGATCCTGGACGCCCCCGACCCCGTACGCGAACCCGAGCGGCCGCTCCCTGCGCCCGGTTCGCCCTTCCCGCTGCGGGTGCTCGGACTCACGGCCCGTCACCCCGGACAGGACCGGGACGCGCTCGCCGGCCTCGACCTGACCCTCGAACGGGGCCGCAGGATCGCCGTCGTGGGCCCCTCCGGCTCCGGCAAGACCACACTGGCACAGGTGCTGCTGCGCTTCCTGGACGCGGAGGCGGGGACGTACACGCTGGACGGCACCGACGCATACGGCATGGACGGCGACGACGTACGCCGGCTGGTCGGGCTCTGCGCCCAGGACGCGCACCTCTTCGACAGCAGCGTGCGGGAGAACCTGCTGCTGGCCAGGAAGACCGCCACGGAGACCGAGCTGCGCGACGCGCTCGCCCGAGCCCGGCTCCTGGAGTGGACGGACGATCTGCCCGACGGACTCGACACACTGATCGGCGAGCACGGAGCGCGGCTGTCCGGCGGTCAGCGCCAGCGGCTGGCACTCGCCCGGGCGCTGCTCGCCGACTTCCCCGTCCTCGTCCTGGACGAGCCCGCGGAACATCTCGACCTGCCGACGGCCGACGCGCTCACCGCGGACCTGCTGGCCGCGACCGAGGGCCGTACGACGTTGCTGATCACCCACCGTCTGGCCGGGCTGGAAGCGGTGGACGAGGTGATCGTGCTGGCACACGGCCGGGTGGCGCAGCGGGGTGCGTACGCCGAGTTGTCCGTGGTGGAGGGTCCGCTGCGGGAGATGGTGGAGCGGGAGGCTGCGGGGGACCTGCTCGCCGGAGCGGTGACGAGTCCGGCCGGGTCCGACCCCGGACCCGTGGGTAGGCGCGACGCCGTGGGCTCCGTACCCGACTTTCGGTAGTAAAAGCGACTAACTACGCTCAAGGCATGTCAGTGGCTTCCGAGGCTTCCGCCTCACCCGACCCGGACGGTGGTCCGGACGTGCCGCGCCTCCTGGATGCGATGCGGGCGGTCGGGGCGGAGCTGGAGCTGCACGCGACGCTGGACCGGATCTGCGAGACCGCGGCAGCGCTGACGGACGCGCGCTATGCGGCCATCGGGGTCGTCGAGGAGGGCGGCGAGGGGCTCGTGGACTTCGCCCACCACGGGATCGACGCGGAGACCGCCCAGCGGATCGGGCAGCTGCCCGACGGGCACCGAGGGCTGCTCGGGGCGCTCATCCACGATCCGGGGCCGGTACGGCTCACGCATCTGGACGAGGACGGGCGCTCGTGCGGGTTCCCCGATCACCACCCGCCGATGCGCAGTTTCCTGGGGGTTCCGATCCGCGTACAGGGTGAGATCTTCGGGAACCTCTATCTGGCCGAGAAACGCGACGGCGGCCCGTTCGGTGACAGCGATCTCGACATGGTCCGTGTGCTGGCCGCGGAGGCGGGCATCGCGATCGGCAACGCCCGGCTGTACGAGGCGGCCCAGCAGCGCGAGCGCTGGATCGACGGTTCGGTGGCCGTCACCACGGCGCTGCTGGCGGGCGGCGACGCCGAGGACGCGCTCCAGGTCGTCGCCGAGCAGGCGCGCCGGCTCTCCCGCGCGGCGGCCGGGATCGTGCTGCTGCCCGCCGACGAGGGCGGCCTGGAGATCACCGCGGTCGCGAAGGACCGCCCGTCCCGGGCGCTCGGTGTGGTCATTCCCCCGGAGAGCGAGCTGGTCGCCGAACTCCTCGGCGGCAAGGCCGTGTTCCTCGCCGACGCGGCCACCGATCCGCGCGTCCTCACCGAATTCGGCCGCGAGTACGGTCCGATGATGATGCTCCCCCTGCAGAGCGGGAGCCGCCTGCTGGGGGCCCTTGTCACTCCCCGGGGACGGGGCGCCCGCCCGTTCACCGAGGCCGAGCACACCCTGGCCGAGCAATTCGCCGCGCAGGCCGCGCTCGCCCTGATGATGGCCGAGGCGCAGCGCGACCGGGAGCGGCTCGCGGTCTACGAGGATCGCGATCGGATCGCCCGTGACCTGCACGATCTCGTCATCCAACGGCTTTTCGCGACCGGGATGATGCTGGAGAGCGCCCAGCGGTGCTCGGGCGTGCCCGAGGTGCGGGAGGGCGTCGGCAAGGCGGTCGACGAGCTCGACGTCACCATCCAGGAGATCCGTACCGCCATCTTCGCGCTCCAACAGGGCCCCGCCGAGACCCCGTCCGGACTGCGGACCCGCGTACTGCGCGAGATCAACATGGCCGCTGTGCCCCTCGGATTCAAGCCCGGTCACCGCTTCGTCGGGCCCGTGGACACGGCTGTCGGCGAGCTGACCGCCAAGAACCTCATCGCCGCTCTGCGGGAGGCCCTGTCCAACGCCTTCCGGCATTCCGGGGCCTCCCGCATCGATGTCGTCGTCGACGCGGCCGTCACCCTGCGGGACGGGCGGCGCGGGGTGCGCCTGAGCGTCGCGGACGACGGTGTCGGCATCCCCGACCGCGGCCGGCGCAGCGGTCTGACGAATCTCAGGCGGCGGGCCGAGGCGCTGGGCGGTGAGAGCCGGCACGGCCCGGGACTCGGCGAGGACGGCGGCGGTACGACGGTGGTGTGGCAGGCGCCGTACGATCCGCGGGCCGGCTCGCTGTAGAAGGACGCCGTCCGGGGGTGTGTGTCCCCCCGGGCGTACGACGTGAACGATCTCCGCGGGCTTCGGCAGCGGCGGCGAGCGCTGGGCCCACCGCCGTACCGGGCAGGACTTCGCGGTACCCGCGACCGGGCTGGGCCGTCGGTCCTGTGCCGCGGCCGGCCCGGCCCGGCCCGGCCCGGCCCGGCCCGGCCCGGGATCGCGGTCCGGTAGACAGTGATGCCTGCTCGAATCGTTTCTGCGTCTCGGGGTTACAGCCGGTCGGCGATGATCCGCTCGATGACGACCGCCACCCCGTCCTCGTTGTTGGCGACCGTACGGCCGGAGGCCGCGGCGATCACGTCGGGGTGGGCGTTGCCCATCGCGTACGACGTGCCCGCCCAGGTGAGCATCTCGACGTCGTTCGGCATGTCCCCGAAGGCGACGACCTCCTCCGGCGCGATACCGCGCTCGGCGCAGCACAGCGCGAGCGTGCTGGCCTTGGAGACGTCCGGGCCGCTGATCTCCAACAGCGCGCTGGGGCTGGAGCGGGTGACGGTGGCACGGCCGCCGACCGCGCGGCGCGCCACGGTGAGGAAGGCGTCGGGTTCGAGCTCGTGATGGAAGGCGAGGATCTTGAGCACCGGCTCACCGGCGCCGGGAGCGTCAGGTGCCAGCAGCTTCTCGGCGGGCCCGAGGGCGTCCGGAAGCTCCAGGTGCAGCTTGGGGTACGCGGGCTCCTGGTAGAAGCCGTACGTCTGTTCCACGGCGAACACCGCGCCCGGCGCGGCCTCCCGTACCAGCCGTACGGCGTCGAGCGCGTTCTCCCGCGCGAGCTCCCGCACCTTGACGAACCGGTGGGCACCGGGGCCGCCGTGCAGGTCGACCACGGCGGCGCCGTTGCCGCAGATCGCCAGGCCGTGACCGTGCACGTGGTCGCTGACGACGTCCATCCAGCGCGCCGGGCGCCCGGTGACGAAGAAGACCTCGATGCCGGCCTCCTCGGCGGCGGCGAGGGCGGCGACCGTGCGCTCGGACACCGACTTGTCGTCGCGCAGCAGGGTGCCGTCGAGGTCGGTGGCGATCAGGCGGGGCGGGACGATGGGGGTACCTCCTTGTTCGAGCGCGGTCGAGACCGTGCGGGAGGCGCGGGGGGCTGGTGGCTCGGGCTGTCGGGTCGCTGGGGTCACCGCGCCATTCTGGCGCATATGCCCGCACGGTCGTGCGGAGGTCCGCACAGGTGAGTGGTTACCGTCCTCACCAGTAAGGTCACCGCCCGCTGTCGCGGCCAGCCGCTGAAGCCCGGTCGGTGGGGCGGCCCGCGAGGTGTCCCGACGTCGACGAACGGGTTCTGGAGTCGCATTCAGCCGATGCCCGCGTGCTGGATGCGGATGATCAGGACAGAGGCGGATCGCCGCCTGTCGGCGCGGAGCTGGAACCGGGAAACGGAGCACGCGGAGAACGCAGAGAACGCGGTCAATCGTAGGGACGATATTCGTCAGGAGACCGGATATCCCGCGCTCGTGATGCGCGGAGTCGGCGATACCGCCGGACTTTGCTGTGGCTCTGACCTACGACTCGAAATCCTGCCGCGGTCACCCGGTCACCCGGTTATTCGGTCGCCCGGTCGTCCCCGCCGGTGCCGCGTCGGGCCGCCGTGCACGGTGGCTCCTGCGGGTGAAGGTCGAGACCGCACCGAAGCCCGATGACCTCGGTGCCGTCCGACATTCTGGAGAGGGCGCCTCGCGCACCCGCATCCCGCGCCACCGGTCGACGCCACGGCGTCGAGGCGGTGTCAGCCCCAGATCATGTCGTCCGGCGCAGGGGCGCCGGCGACCACGGAGTCCGTGGTGTTGCCGGACACTTCGAACGCCGGGGTCAGGAGAGCGAAGGCCGTCAGGAGAATCGCGGCCCAGCGGGCGGGATGAAAGCGCAGCAACGTAGGAATCCCTTCCGAAGTCGGTGAGTTGTTCCTTCTGTGCGACAAAGCTTCGCCAAGCAGAAAGACCTTCGGAAGAGAGTTCTGGTGGACGGAACGGGCCCTGGACCGAAGAGGTCAGCGGGCCGCATCGCAGGGCTCAGTCGATGAGGCCGTCGAGGCCGTACGGGGCCAGCAGCGGTACCTCGGAGCGTCCGACCTGCCATCCCGGCAGTGGTCCGATCTCGGCCACCGCGCGTCGGCACAGTCTCGCCGCTGTCTCCTCCGCACTCCGGAGGTGGTCAGCCAGCAGGTAGACGCCCACCGTCACCCCATGTCCCGGATGGGGGTGGATGACCACATGCTCCACGCCGTCGTCGGGGTGCGCCAAGGCGTGAAGGAGATCCGCGAGGTTCTGGGGGATGCACGAGTCCGCCTTCCTGTTAAGGAGTTCGGTGTGAACGAGATACACGCCTCGCATTTTCCCAAAAGGGCGAACACGGGAGAAGAGCACCAGAAGTCCCATTCCGGCAATGGCCGGTACAGTCCAGGCGGCCTTCTGTAGAAACCGCGCCACACGTGTGATGATGTACGTGTCTTTACAGCAAGACCTCCGGGGGGAGATGTGCCGTGCTGAAGTCGCTTGGTCTCGATTCCATTGCCGAGGCCGTCTACCGAGGTCTCCTGGCACGGCCGCGTGACGGCGTGGCGGATCTCGCCGAGCGACTGGGACTCACTCCCGAGCAGGCCCGCCACGGACTGGACACGCTGAGCGAACTGGCCTTGCTGAGACCCTCCTACGACCGGGAGGGCGAGCTGTGGCCCGTATCGCCCGAGGTCGGCCTCCAGGTGCTGATGGCGCGCCAGCAGGCCGAGCTCGCGGCGCATCAGAAACAGCTGGAGGAGTCGCGGGCGGCCGCGGCCCGGCTGATCGCGGAGTACGCGGAGGCACGGCCGGCCGACGCAGGCCCGCACAGCGAGCGCCTGACCGGGATCGACCAGATCCGCGACCGGCTCGCGGCACTCACCCGGGAGACGCGGGAGGAGGTCATGACCTTCGCCCCGGACGGGCCCCAGCGGCCGGAGCACATCGAGGCCGCGAAGCCGCTCAACCGGGAGCTGCTGGAGCGCGGTGTCCGGATGCGGACGGTCTACCTCAACAGCGCCTGCAACAGCCCGCACACCCTCCAGTACGTGAGCTGGCTGTCCAAGCTGGGCGGCGAGGTGCGTACGGTGCCGACCCTGCCGACCCGGATGATCGTCGTCGACCGCAAGGCGGCCGTCATGCCCGTGAACAGCAACAACAGTGCCGAGGGCGCGGTGGTGCTGACCGGCCACGGCACGCTGACCGCGCTGTGCGCGCTGTTCGACAGCGTCTGGAACGGCGCCCGGCCGCTGAACGAGGAGAGCAGGGCCGACGACCAGGGGCTCACCGACCAGCAGTCCATGGTCGTGATCCTGCTGGCCGAGGGGCACACGGACGAGACCATCGCCAAGCGGCTCGGGGTGTCGCCGCGTACCGCGCGGCGGCTGGCCTCCGAGCTGATGACCCGGCTCGGAGCGCGCAGCCGGTTCGAGGCGGGCGTTCGAGCGGTGCAGAACGGCTGGCTCTCGGAGCACCGCTGAACCGTCGTCCGCGCCGCGGACAGCCCCTCTTCCCGGCCTCCGGCCGAACAACCCGCCCGTGCCCGAGTCACCCGCCTCCGGCCGGACGGTCTGCCGCGACGGAGGCGCCTGCCTTCGCCCGGGACGGCCGCCGGCAGTCCGCGCGCCCGGCGGTGTCCGCACGCGGCCGCGTCTCGCCGCCGTACCCGGGCCGTCCCGTCGTGGGCCGGTCGTCCCGCCGTACCCCGTCCTCGGCCGGCCCGCGCCGGCACCCGGATGTCCCCTTGTGTCCAGGGCCCCAACGGGCCACCGGAGTGGTCTTCCGGTCGGTGCGCCGATCATGGAGATTGGCCTCGTACCGCCGGAGTGGACCGGAACCAGCGCAGACGGGGAGTCGACATGGTTCGTGCCGGGATCTTCATCCGGAACCAGCTCGCCGTGCTGGGCGTCCGCTGTCTGCTCGACGCGGAGGCCGACATCGAGGTCGCGTTCGCCACGGGCACCCCCTTCGCGGTGCCGGCCGGCACGGTCGACTGTCTGGTCCTGGACCTGGGCCTGCTCGACGAGCTGCCCGAGCCCGCCCGCGGGACGGCCGGGGTGCCCGCCGCCCGGACGGTCCTGCTGACCGCCGACAGGGCCGCCGCGGCCCGGGACACGAGCCCGGACCGGGCGGGCGAGACGCATCCGTTCGACGACGCGCCCCTGCTGCTGGTGGACGCCATCCGGCGGGTGGCCGGCCCGGGGCCGGCCGCGGCCGGTGCCGGGACCGTCGCCCGACAGGGTGTCGCCACCCTCTCCCCGCGGGAGCGGGAGGTGCTCAGGCATCTCGTCGAGGGCTGCACCCATGACCAGGCGGCCCGGCGGATCGGCATCAGCCAGCACACGGTCGACACGTACGTGAAGCGCATCCGCTCCAAGCTGGGCGCGCACAACAAGGCCCAGCTGGTCCGCGCCGCCCTGACCACGTCGCGCTCTCCGTCCGCGCACCCCGAGTTCCGAGCACGACAGCAGGTGGAGACATGACGTCCGACGGCGACCGCACCCGTCCCGTGGCCCACGATCACGAACCGCGGTACTAGGGCGTGTTGCGGCCGGCCGGCCGCTCGCCCGGCCGACGGACCGCGAGCCGCCGGCTGGCCGGGTGGCGGACGGGTTCCGCGGCGAGCGGCGGCCGTGTCTCGACCACGTCGGACCGGTGTGGACGGACATGAGGCCGCTCAGCGCCCGGTCTCCGCGGCCCGCGGCGGCCCCGGACTGAAGGCAGCGGCCGAGGGACGGCTCCGGGAGTAGGCGGTGAAGACCAGCGGCCCGCCGCCGATCACCGCGACCGCCGCCGCACAGCCCGCACCCGCCTCCAGGTCGGCCAGCACGAAGTCCTCGGCCGGCCCCGCCGACGGACCTCTCAGGAACAGCACCCTCGGGGCCTCCTCCGGAGCCGACACCCCGACGTCGGACAACGGCACCCGCAGTCCCTGGCCCGTCGCCTTGAGCACGGCCTCCTTCCGGGTCCACATCCGGTGGAAGCCGCTCGCGGTGGCGTGGGCCGGGGTGCGGGGTTCGGCCGGTCCGATGACATGGGGGAGCAGTTCCGCGGGCGACACCGACGTGCTGATCTCCTCCACGTCGATCCCGACCGCACCCGCCCGGGTGACGGCGACCGCCACCCGGGTGCCCGAGTGCGACACCGACACCTGGAGCCCGGTGCCCGGGAGTTCGGGCTTGCCGTGGTTCCTGGAGCAGTCGGGGCAGCGGGCGACCACCTCCAGTCGCCGCGGCGGAAGGCCGAGATAGCCCGCCGCGGCGGTACGCAGCAGGGCCCGGCCGGCGATGAACCGCCGGCGGTCCTCCGTCCTGCGCTGCTGCGGGATCCGCTCCCGCTCGGTCCCGTCGAGCAGGGCCACGCAGTCGTCGGTGACCGTGGCCGGATCGGCCCACCAGATGTGGCAGTCGGCCGGACCGAGCACCGGGACCACCTGAGGTGCGTCAAGCAGCACGTGCTCTCCCCGTGGTCGAGGGCAGAGATTCTCCGACGCGCTCCACCATGGAGCCGAACAGGGCGTCGAGGGCCAGGTCGCTGCTTCTCACCTCGACCCCGAAGGCATCGGCCGCCCGCGCGCAGACCTGGACCGCGAGCAGGGAGCGGCCGCCGGCGACGAAGAAGTCCGTGTCGTCCCCGACCTGGTCCATGGCGAGGGCCTCGCACCAGATCTCTGCGAGCCGGCCGCGAATGGCGTCGAGCCCGAGGTCATCCTTCACCGCATTGCCTTCCATGCCGGAAACGGGGAGGTACCGCGTGTACCAGCCGGCCTCCCATGTTCACGGCGGTACGCCGCGGACACACGCCCCCGAAAGCCGTGACACCTGTTTAGGGGACAGTGCGCGGAACAGTCCCTGGACGGAATTACGCCGCCCCGTCATTGACCGGATCCGTCCATGATCCCGATATTGCTCACCGGCTTGGAGCCCGTCTAGCGTCATGGTCGTGATCGAAAGTCAGGGCCCCTCCCAACGTAGGAATCTCATGACGACGACCCCCTTCAAAACCTCTCCCCTTTCCGATCACCACGGTCTGGTGATCGAGAGCGCAGATCTCCCTCTCGCCGAACTCCCGCACTCCGAGATCGCTGATCTCTTCAAGCAGCACGGCACGCTGATGTTCCGCGGTTTCGGGGCCACTGCCGACGATTTCCGCGAACTCGTGCAGAGGTTTTCGTCGAAGCTTTTCTTCCATCAGAATCCGAACCGCGAGACGATTTCCGACGACGGCGCGGTGCTGCTCGTCGACGCACACCGGAATCCCATTCCGGCGCACTCCGAGATGAGCTACTGCCCGCTGCACCCGGACCTCCAGTGGTTCTACTGCGTGCGGCCGGCCGACGAGGACGGCGAGACGACGGTCTACGACGGCGTCGAGGCGTACAAGCGGCTCGCGAAGGAGACCCGGGACCTGTTCGACAAGCTCCGGCTGACCTGGCGCCTTCCGTTCCCGACCGCCCCGGAACACCAGGAGCGTGTGTTCGGCACGGCCGACCGCGCCGAGCTGGAGGCGCTGTTCGCCACGTTCGACGACTTCGAGTACGACTTCGACGACGCCGGGAACCTCGATTGGAAGTGGACCGTCTCCGCGGTCCCGCAGGCGCGCTATGTGGACGCGCCCACGCTGTGCAACAGCTACCTGGGCTCCGGCGCGATCGTGTCCTTCGAGGACGGATCGACCATCCCGCAGCACTGCCGCTGGGACGCGCTCGACGCCACCGAGGAGGTGCGGGTCGACCTCCAGTGGGAGGCCGGCGACATCGTCATGATCGACAACAAGCGCGTGATGCACGGCCGGCGCGGCTTCGAGGACCCGGACCGCAAGGTCGCGGCGATGCTCTCGACGCCGAACTTCTGAACGACCCCTCCCCTGTCGCCTGTCGACCGCCACTCTCACAGTTTGGATTCGACTCCATGACCCAGGCCGTCGGTCTGCCCACGCTCACCGCCCCGACCGCTCCGCTGTCGTCCTTCTACGAAAACGCCCTGCACGCCATGGAACTCGGGGATCCGGCCCTGTACGGGCTGCTGGACGACGAGCTCCACCGACAGCACGAGACCCTCGCCCTGGTCGCCTCGTGCAGCCCGGTGACCCCCGCGGCGCTGCTCGCCGAGGGGAGCTTCTTCGCCAACGTCACGGCCGAGGGGTACCCGGGCCGGAGGTTCCACGCCGGCTGCGTGAACGTCGACAAGGTCGAGGAACTCGCGGTCGAGCGCGCCAAGCAGGCCTTCGGCGCCCGCTACGCGAACGTCCAGCCCCACTCGGCGAGCACCGCCAACCAGGTGGTCATGAACTCGCTGCTGAAGCCCGGCGACCCGATCCTGGGCCTCGACCTGGACGCCGGCGGCCACCTCAGCCACGGTGCGTCGGTCAACATCTCGGGCCGGATCTTCGAGGCGCACAGCTACGGCCTCGGGCCCGACGGACTGATCGACTACGAGGAGGTCCGGGCGCAGGCCCACCTGCACCGGCCGCGTCTGATCATCGCGGGGACCACCGCCTACCCCCGCACGCTCGACTGGGCCGCGTTCCGTGCCATCGCCGACGAGGTGGGCGCGTACCTGCTCGCCGACATCACCCACATCGCCGGCCTGGTGGTGGCCGGCCTGCACCCGTCGCCGCTGGCCCACGCCCATGTCGTGACCACCTGCACGCACAAGCAGCTCTACGGTCCGCGCGGCGGCCTGATCCTGCTCGGCGACTCGGCCGACACCGTGCTCCCGAGCGGCCGGACGCTCCGGCAGACCCTGCAGAGCGGACTCTTCCCGCTGATCCAGGGCGCGCCGGTGGTGAACAGCATCGCGGCCAAGGCCTACGCCCTGGGGGCGGCGACCACGCCGGCCTTCACCGAGACGATCCACCGGGTGCGTTCCCTCGCGGCCGCCCTCGCCGAGCAGCTCATGGGCCGGGGCGTCCGGGTCATCTCCGGCGGCACCGACAACCACATCGTCGTGGCCGACGTCCTGACGTCGTTCGGCATCACCGGCGTCAATGCCGAGAAGGCGCTCGAACAGTGCGGCGTTCTCGTCAACAAGAACCGGATCGTCGGCGACGCCCACTCCGCCATGGTGACGTCGGGCGTGCGGTTCGGCAGCAACAGCATGGCCGCCCGCGGGTTGGACGCCGCCGACGTCGCGGAGGTCGCCGACCTCGTCATCGAGGTGCTGACCACCACCGAGAACACGTCCAACACCACGTACGCGCTCGACCCCGCCGTACAGGCACGTGTGCAGGAGCGGGTCCGCGCCATCTGCCACCGCCGGCCCATCGCCGGCTACTGACCGCGATTCCCCCGGGCGGACCCGACGGCCCTCTCCGTGCCGTCGGTTCCGTCTCCGCGGTGTGCCCGCAAGCCTGCTCGACCCCGTCCGGGCTCCAGAACTCCACGCCGATGCGAGAACGGTCTATGTACGCAAACAACTCTGTCGTTGATGTCATCCGCCGCAATGTCTCCGAGCGCGGTGCCGCCGTAAGCTACGAATTCCTCGCCGACGCCGGCGGAGTCGACACCGAGCTCAGCATGATCGAGATCGACAGGCGTGCGCGGGCGATAGCCGTCTCCCTGCTGGAGCGGGCGAAGCCGGGTGCGCGGGTCATGCTGCTGTATCCACCGGGCGAGCATTTCGTCGTGGGCTTCGTGGCCACGCTCTACGCCGGCATGGTCGCGGTCCCCGTGTACCCGCCGGACCCCATGCGGGTCGCCCGTACGCTGCCCCGGCTGCGCGCGGTGGTGCGCAGCTCCCGTGCCGAGATCGTCCTCTCGGACAGCCTGGTGCAGGCCTTCACCCACGAACTGTTCGACCAGGCACCCGAGTTGGCCCGGCTGCCCTGGGTGGTCACCGAGGAGGCGATGCTGGAGGGCGCCGACGACTGGCGGCGGCCCGCCCTCACCTCCGACTCGATCGCCCTGCTCCAGTACACGTCGGGCTCCACCGGCACGCCGCGCGGTGTCGTGGTGACGCACCAGAACCTGTTGTCCAACGGCTCCGCCATCGCCCACAACTTCGGCCTCTCCACGGACGACCTGACCGTTTCGTGGCTGCCCTTCTACCACGACATGGGCCTGCTGGGCGGCGTACTGCAGCCGATGCTCTCCGGCATGTCCAACGTCCTGATGTCCCCGCTGGAGTTCATGCGGCGGCCCCTGCGCTGGCTGGAGGCCATCGCCTCCCGCGGGGCGACCGTCAGCGGCGGCCCGAACTTCGCCTTCGACCTCTGCGTCAACAAGAGCACCCCCGCCGAGCGGGAGAACCTCGACCTGTCCTCCTGGCGGGTCGCCTTCTGCGGAGCCGAACCGGTCCACCACCGCACGCTGGAGCGCTTCGCCGAGGCGTTCGCCGGCAGCGGCTTCGACAGGTCCGCGCTGCTGCCCTGCTACGGCCTCGCCGAGGCCACCCTGTTCGTGGCGGGCGCCGGCCGCGGCAGCGGCGCGCACAGCACCCGGATCGACCGCGCCGCCCTGGAGCAGGGCCGCGCCGAGCCGCTCGCGGACGGGGACCGTGTGGTGTCCTCCGGCGGTGTGGCGGTCGGGCACGAACTCACCGTCGTCGACCCGGGGTCCGGTGAACGCGTCGCTCCCGGCGGCGTGGGCGAGTTGTGGGTGCGCGGCACCTCCGTCGCCTCCGGCTACTGGGAGGACGAGGCCGCGACCGACGCGACCTTCGGTGCCCGGCTGGCCGACGACCCGCGGCCCTACCTGCGCACCGGCGACCTCGGTTTCGTCCTGGACGACCAGGTCTACGTCACCGGCCGGCTGAAGGAAATGATGGTCGTGCGCGGCCGCAACCTCTACGCGCACGACCTGGAGGGGACCGCCGTAGCGGCGTCGAAGTGGGCCCGCCCCGGTTGTGGCGCGGCGTTCTCGGTGGAGACCGGGAACGGCGAGGAGTGCGTGATCCTGCACGAGGTCGCGGCCGCCACCCCCGAGGAGGAACTCCCGCGGATCGCCGACGCGATCGCCGCGGCCGTCCAGCACGAGCACGGCATCGCTCTGTTCGACGTGGTCCTGCTCAGCGCCCGCAGCCTGGCGAAGACCTCCAGCGGCAAGATCCAGCGCCTGGCCGGCCGGACGGCGTACACGGCCGGTCAGGTCGAGGGCGAGCTGTACCGCCGTGCCACGGCCGCCCCGGCCCGCCGCGGACAGCGACAGCTCACGTTCCCGCCGCGCGCCGAACTGCTGGCGCTCTCCCGCGAGCAGCGCGTCGACGAGATCGAACGCGCTCTGAGCCTGTTCGGCCGGGGTGAGGGCGACACGCCCGCCACCATGGTCGCCGAGCTCGACCTCGACTCGCTTGCGGCCGTCGACCTCGCCTTCCGGATCGAGGAGCAGCTCGGTGCGGTCACCGACCCGAGCCTGCTGCTCCAGCCGACGAGCCTGCGCGAGGTGGCCGCGGCGATCGAGGAGCGGACGCGCACCTTCCCCGAGGCACCGGTACGGCAGGACTCCGGACAGCGCGGCGGCGCCGTACCGCTGTCGGCCGGTCAGCAGTCGCTGCTGTTCATGCGGGAGCTCGAAGGCCCGGACTGCCGGCAGAACGTCTCGGTCGCGGTCCGGCTGCGGGAGCCGGTCGACGTCGCGGTGCTGTCCGCCGCCGTGCGCCGGATCGGTACCCGCCACCCCATCCTGACCTCCAGCTTCGGCACCGACGGCAGCCGGCGCGCGCATCTGATCGACCCCGCCGTTCCGTTCGAGCTGGACGTCGTCGACCTGACGGGCGAGACGGAGCCGGTGCTGCGGGCCAGGGTCGACGAGTGCGCCCTCGCCCCCTTCGACATCGAACACGGCGACGTCGCCCGCGCGAAGCTGTTCACCGGCTGCGGCGCACCGGTCCTGGCACTCGCTCAGCATCACGCCATCACGGACTTCTGGTCGGTGGTGACCCTGCTCGACGAGCTGGCCACCGTCTACGGCGACCTGCTGCACGACCGGACCTCCGAGCTTGCGGAACCCGTCGGCTACGAGGAGTTCGTGCGCTGGCAGCAGGACTACGAGCGCTCCGCGCAGTGGCAGGCCGACGAGCGCTACTGGCTCGACCTGCTGGCCGGTGACGTACAGGCGCCGACGCTTCCGGTGCGGGAGCGTCAGCAGCCGGACAAGGGCATCGCGAGCCACCGGGTGACGGTGGACGCCGAGCTGCTCGCCGAGCTGGAGCGGGTCGCCGGCGACAGCGGCACGACGGTGTTCTCGGTCCTGATGGCGGCGTTCGAGGTCCTCGTCGCGGCACACAGCGGGGCGCGTGACTTCGTCGTCGGCGCCACCACGGCCGGCCGTCCGCAGGCACGTTTCCGCAACACCCTCGGCTACTTCGCCAACACCATTCCGGTACGCGCCGAACCCGGCGCCCACACGAGTGTCACCGAGCTGATCCGCAGCACCGGGCAGCAGCTGCGGCAGTCGCTGGGCCACCAGCACTTCCCGGTCAGCCGGCTCGTCGAGCTGCTGCGCGCCCAGGGCAACACCTCGGCGGCCGTCAACACGGCGGTCGTCTTCGAGCGGCCGCACAACGCGATCGCCGACGACGTCACCTCCGTGCTCTTCGGAGCGGGCCGCGACACCGCGGTGCTGGGGGACCTCGGGCTGGAGCCGTTCCCGGCCGGCGAACTGGCCACCCAGTTCGACATCACCCTGCACGCCATACCGGCCGACGGCGGCCTGCTCGCGCACATGCTCGTGCGCTCGGACCGCTTCGACGAGGCCCTGGCCGGCCAGCTGGGGCGGCAGTTCCTGGATCTGCTGGAGCAGATCGTCGCGCACGGCGAGTCCCCGGTCTCCGCGCTGCGGCTGGCCGGCACCACCGAGTCCCTCAGCCGGGCCGACGTCCCGGCCCGCACCCTGCCGGGCATCACCTCCGTGCACGAGCTGTTCGAGGCGACGGCCGACCGCACCCCCGACGCGATCGCCCTCGCCGCCGGTGCGGCGGAGCTGACGTACGCCCAGGTGGAACGCGCGGCGAACCGCCTCGCCCACCGGCTGAGGCAGGACGGCCTCGGGCCCGAGGACACCGTCGGCCTGTGCCTGGAGCGCTCCCCCGAGCTGATCGTCGCGATGCTCGCGGTCATGAAGTCGGGGGCCGCGTTCGTGCCCCTGGACCCGACGCTGCCACGGACCCGTCTGGCCGACATGGTCGGCGACGCGCGGTGCGCGCGGATCCTGTGCCACGCCGCGACCGCGGACCTCGCGGGCTCCCTGGGTGCCGCGACCCGGGTCGAGGAGGAGCCCGGCGCCGGCCTTCCCGAGGACCGCCCCGCGCTCCTCACCACCGGCGACAACCTGGCGTACGTCATCTTCACCTCGGGCTCGACCGGCCGCCCCAAGGGCGTGCAGATCGAGCACCGGTCGCTGCTGAGCTATCTGCTGTCCTTCCTCGACGCGTTCGACGTCGAGGAGGGCGACCGGGTGCTGCAGTTCGCGCCGCTCACCTTCGACCCCTGCCTGGAGGAGATCTTCTCCGCCTGGACCCGGGGCGCGACGCTGGTGCAGCGCGACGAGTCGGTGCTGGGCTCGCCGGAGCGGTTCTGGGCCTGGTGCGAGGAGCAGCGGCTCACCCTGCTCGACATTCCCACCGCCTTCTTCCACGTGCTGGTCACCGCGCTGGAGGCCGGTGCCCAGGTGCCGTCGGCGCTGCGCTCGATCCTCATCGGCGGCGAGGCCGCGCACCCCGACAAGCTCGCGCAGTGGTTCGCGTCCGACCGCGGCCACGTCGAGCTGTACAACCGCTGGGGCACCACCGAGACCACGGTGTGCTCGACCGTCGCCCGCCTCGGCCCGGAGTCGGGCCAGGTCTCCCGCGCCCGGGACGTGTCCATCGGCGCCGACATGACCGACGCGGTGATCCACGTCCTCGACGCCGAGCTGCGGCCCGTCGCCGACGGCCTCGTGGGGGAGGCGTACATAGGCGGCGTGGGTGTCGGACGCGGCTACGCGTCGGCGCCGCGCAAGACCGCCGAGAGGTTCGTCCCGGACCCGTTCGCGACCGAGCCGGGCCGGCGGCTGTACGCCACCGGCGACCTGGTGCGCCGCTCCGCCGACGGCGAGCTGCGCTACGTCGGCCGCGCCGACCAGCAGGTCAAGGTACGCGGCTACCGCATCGAGCTCGGCGAGGTCGACGTGGCGCTGCGGCGTCACCCCGAGGTCGCCGAGGCGGCCGTGGTCGCCTCCCGCGGCGCGGGCGAGACGGAGCTGATCGCCGCCGTCACCGGGGACGGCATCAGCCCCGACGGACTGCGCGACTGGCTGAACCGTGAACTGCCGAGCTACATGATCCCGAGCCGGCTGCTGGTCCTGGACCGCATCCCGCTCACCTCGAACGGCAAGGTGGACGCGCACGCGCTGCGTGAACTCGCCCTGGAGGCGTCCCGCTCGGCCGGGACGGCGGACATGTCGCCGGTGGAGAGCAGGCTCGCGGCCATCTGGTGCGAGGTGCTCGAGGTCGCCGGGGTCGGTCCCGACGAGGACTTCTTCGCGCGCGGCGGCCACTCGCTGCGCGCGGCGGACCTCAGCACCCGGGTGCGCCGGGAGTTCGGCGTACAGCCGCCGCTGCGGATGTTCTTCGAGTCCGTCACCGTACGGGC
This sequence comes from Streptomyces sp. RPA4-2, assembly GCF_012273515.2. Taxonomy (NCBI): domain Bacteria; kingdom Bacillati; phylum Actinomycetota; class Actinomycetes; order Kitasatosporales; family Streptomycetaceae; genus Streptomyces; species Streptomyces sp. RPA4-2. Next base: position 4,662,536 of record NZ_CP050975.2, on the reverse strand, counting down.
CCAGGCGGCGCGGATCGCCGAACTCGTCGCCACCGCACCGGCCGACGTCCGCGCGGACGCCGCGACCGCCGCGGTCGAACCCGCCCTGTCGCTGGGCCAGCGCCGGCTGTGGTTCCTGGAGAAGTTCGCCCCGGGCTCCTGCGCCTACGTCGTGCCGGGCGTGCTGCGGCTGTACGGGGAACTCGACCAGGCCGTCCTGCGCGGCGCGCTGGACGCGATCGTCGAGCGGCACCCCGCGCTGCGCACCGGGTTCAAGGACGAGGGCGGCCGGCCCGTGCCCTTCGTGGGGACCGGCCTGGCCTGCCCCTTCGAGGTGCTCGACCGGACCGCGGTCACGCCCGCACGGCGCGAGGCGGAACTGGCCGGGCTCGTCGACAGCCACGTCCGGCAGCCCTTCGGACTGGACGAGCCGCCGCTGCTGCGTGCCGCCCTGGTGGAGTTCGGGCCCGACGAGCACGCCCTGCTCCTGGCCTTCCACCACATCGTCTCCGACGGCCGCTCCATGGAGATCATCGCCGGTGAGCTGGCCGAGCTGTACGCGCACGGCTCGGGTGCCGGTGACGGCGAACCGCCCGCGGTCGTCCACGAGTACGCACAGTGGGCGGTCGACGAGAGCGCCCGGCTGGCGTCGGCGGAGGGCCGGCGCGGCCTGGAGTTCTGGACCGGGCACCTCAGTGGTGCGCCGCTCGCCCTCGACCTGCCCTTCGACCGGCCCCGGCCGGCCGTGCAGACCTTCGACGGCATGCGCGTGCCGCTGACGCTGAGCCAGGCCGACTCGGACCTGCTGCGCTCTCTCGCCCGGGATCAGCGGGCGACCGTCTTCATGACGCTGGCCGCCTGCATGTCCTCGACCCTCTCCCGCCTGACCGGCCAGGAGCGGGTGGTCATCGGCGTGCCCGACGCCAACCGCACCGCCGACGGCGCGTACGACGACGTCGTCGGCTTCTTCGTGAACACCGTCCCGTTCTGCTTCGAGGTGCCGGGCGGTGCCACCGGCCGTGGCCTCGTCGACCGCGCCCGGGCCACCACGCTGGAGGCGATGCCGTTCAAGTGGGTCCCGTTCTCCGCGATCGTGGAGGCGAGCGGCCAGGACCGGGACCCGAGCCGCAGCCCGCTCTTCCAGGCGATCCTCGACGTCCGCAGCGGCGCGCTGCCCTCGCCGGCGCTGCCCGGCCTGCGGGTCGAGACGGCGCCGCTCTACACCGGCACCGCCAAGACCGACCTGACCTTCGAGATCACCGACGACGGCGGCCCGCTGACGGGCTGGCTCGAGTTCAACTCGGACCTGTTCCGGCCCGAGACCGCGCAGCTCATCGCCCGCCTCTTCGGCGAGACGGCCCGCGCCATGGCGCGGCGGCCGGACGAGCGCGTCGAGACCCTCTCGGCGGCGGCCCTCGACCACTGGCCGTCCGAGCCGGACACCGAACGGCAGCCCGACACCTTCTGGGCGCAGTTCGAGCGGATCGCCGACGGCCGCACCGACACGGTCGCGCTGGAGGGCACCGAGAGCGCGCTGACCTACGGAGAGCTGCGCACGCGGGTGGACCAGGTCGCCCGGGTGATCGCGCGGCGGTTCGCCGTGCGCCCGGGGGACGTCGTCGCCGTGGGCGTCGAGCCGTCCGTCGAGGCGGTCGTCGCCGTACTGGCGGCGCAGCGCTGCGGAGCGGCGTACCTGCCGATCGACCCCGCCTACCCGGCCGAGCGCAAGGACTTCATGCTGGCCGACTCGGGGGCGCGCGGTCTGGTGACCCGCGACCTCGTCGAGGAGGCGCTGCGCGAGGCACCCGCCCAGCCCGAAGCCGAGGACGAGGCGCTGCCGCAGGCCGATCCGGACGCGCCCGCCTACCTCATGTACACCTCGGGCTCCACCGGCCGCCCCAAGGGCGTGCTGGTCTCCCACCGCGCGCTCGCCAACCTCACGGCGGCCCAGGCGCGTGTCTTCGGGATCGACGCCGACTCGCGCATGCTCCAGTTCGCGAGCCTGAGCTTCGACGCCTCCGTCTGGGAGATCTTCTCCACGCTCGCCGCGGGCGGCACCCTGTGTGTCGTCGACCGTGAGCACGCGCTGGTCGGCGAGGCACTGGCCGGCGTCCTCGCCGAGCGCGCCGTCAGCGTGTGCCTGCTGCCGCCGTCGGTGATCGCGTCCCTGCCCGTCCGTGAACTGCCGCGGCTCAAGACCCTGGTCTCGGGCGGCGAGGCCTGCCGCGCCGAACTGGTCGAGCAGTGGCAGCCGGGCCGGCGCTTCGTCAACGCATACGGGCCCACCGAGTGCACCGTCGTCATCACGGCCGCCGAGTGCGAGCCGGGGCGGCCCGCCTCACTGGGCGCGGTGCTGCCGGGCGGGACGGCGTACATCCTGGACGCGGAACTGCGGCCGGTGGTCACCGGTGCGGTCGGTGAACTGTACGTCGGCGGCGCGGGCCTGGCCCTCGGCTACCACGACCGGCCCGCGCTGACCGCCGACCACTTCCTGCCCGACCCGTTCTCCGGTGTCGCCGGCGCCCGGATGTACCGCACGGGCGACCTCGTCCGGCTGCGCGCCGACGGGACCCTGGACTACTGCGGCCGTCGCGACAGCCAGATCAAGCTGCGCGGCTACCGGATCGAGCCGGCCGAGATCGAGTCGGTCCTGCTGGCCCTGCCCGGTGTGACGCAGGCCGTGGTGAGGGGCGCCGACGGGGTGCTGGTGGCCCATGTCGAGTCCACCGGCCCGGAGTTGACCCCGCAGACGCTGGCGAAGCTGTGCGCGGCCGAGCTGCCGCCGCACATGGTTCCGGCCGCCTTCGTGGTCCGCGGGGAACTGCCGCGGCTGCCCGGCGGCAAGATCGACCCGGGCCGCCTCGGGCGCCCGCGCCGCGCCGACTTCGCGCACGCCGACTTCGCCGAACCGGAGACGGAGACGGAGCGGATCGTCGGCCGGGTCTGGGCGCAGGTGCTGGACGTCGACGTGGTCGGCGCCGCCGACGACTTCTTCACCATCGGCGGCCACTCCCTGCTCGCGACCGTGATCACCTCTCAGGTGGGCGAGGAGCTCGGCCGGGAGGTCCCGCTGCGGGCCCTGTTCGAGGCACCCGTGCTCCGGGACTACGCCGCGCTGTGCGACGCCGCGGCGGCCCGGGACACCTCCCGCGGGATCGTGTCGCACGCCTCCACCGGGAGCGGCGCCCCGCTGTCGGTGATGCAGGAGCGGCTGTGGCTGCTGGAGGAGATCGAGAACGGCTCCGGCCGGAACGCCACCACCGGGCGCTACCACCTGGCCGGCGCGATCCGGCTCACCGGTGAGCTCGACGAGGCCGCCCTCCAGCGGGCCGTCACCCGCCTGGTGGACCGGCACACCACACTGCGCACGGTGGTCTCCCACCACGAAGGCGTGCTGACACAGACCGTCCTGGACGGCGCCGACGTCACGCTGTCGCCCACCGAGCCCACCGGCGCGACCGCCGAGGAGCGGGTGGCCGAGGCACTCGCCCTCGTGGAACGCGAGGCGGCGGAGCCGATGGACCTCGCCACCGGCCCGCTGCTGCGGGTCCGGCTGCTCCAGCTGGGCCACGACGACGCGGTGCTGGTGCTGACCCTGCACCACATCGTCGGCGACGGCTGGTCGATGGAGATCCTCAAGCGGGACCTGACGCACTTCTACGTCGAGGAGACCGGCCACGAGCCGAGCACCCCGCTGCCCCCGCTCAAGGCCACCTACGAGCAGTTCTCCCGCTGGCAGCGCCACGAGCTCGACTCCGGCGGACTCGACGCCTCCGTCGCGTACTGGTGCGAGCAGCTCGACGCGCTGCCCCCGCTCACCCTGCCGATCTCGCGCGGCGGCTCCGAGCCCGCGGCCACCCGGGGCCACCGGGTGCGGGCGTCCGTCACGCCGGAGCTGCGCGAGGCGATGGAGCGGCTCGCCGCCGAGTCCGGGGCGACCCTGTTCATGGTGCTGGCGGCGACCCTCCAGCTCACCCTCGGACGGCTGGCCGGCCAGCGCGACTTCGCGATCGGCGTACCCATCGCGGGGCGCCGGCACCGCGAGGTGGAGGACCTCATCGGCTTCTTCATCAACTCGCTGGTGCTGCGCGCCGACCTCTCGGGCGACCCGACCTTCGCCGAGCTGCTGGAGCGGGTCCGCACCACCACCCTCGACGCGTACGAGCACCAGGACGTCCCGTTCGAGACGCTGGTCGGCAAGCTCGCCCCCGAGCGCGACCTGACCACCACACCGCTGTTCCAGGTCTACCTGAACCTGCTCAACATCCCGCCGCACCAGGCCGAGCTGCCGGGCCTCACGGTCGACACCTTCGCCGTCCCGGACCTGGGCGCGAAGTTCGACCTGACCTTCTACGTCGACCCCGCGCAGCCGGGTCTCTCACTCGATCTCATGTACGCCGCCGACCGGTTCGACGAGGCGACGATGCACGAACTGCTCGCCCAGTGGAGCAGGGTCATCGAGCAGGTGGTCGCCGACAGCGGCAGCCCGATCGACTCGCTGCGGCTCGACACGCCGATGGCGCGCCGCGAACTGCCCGACCCGGCCGCGCCACTGGACACCACCTGGTACGGGTCGGTGGTCGAGCAGTTCGAGCGGCGGGCCGCCCGTGAACCGCGACGGATCGCGATCAGCGAGCCGGGCCAGGAACTCACCTACGGCGACCTGGCCTGGGCGACGGCGGCGCTGTCCGGCCTGCTGACCCAGCAGGGTGTCGCCAAGGGCGATGTGGTCGCCATCTACGGCGAGCGCAGCGCATCGCTGGTCTGGGCGATCCTGTCCGTGCTGCGCACCGGTGCCTCGTTCGCCATCCTCGACCCGAGCTATCCGGCCGACCGCATCGCCGACTGCCTCGCGGTGGCCCGCCCGAGAGCGTTCCTCCAGCTGGAGGGCGCCGGGGCCGTGCCGCTGGCGGTGGACAACGCGCTCCAGGAACTGTCGCTGCGCTGCCGCTTCGAGCTGCCGTCCGGGCTGGACAACGCCCGGCACCTGGTGCCGCAGGGGGCGGAGCCGGCGGACGCGGTCCAGGTCGGGCCGCAGGACTGCGCGTACATCGCGTTCACCTCCGGTTCCACCGGCAAGCCGAAGGGCATCCGGGGCGCGCACGGGTCCCTCACCCACTTCGTGCCCTGGATGGTGGAGACGTTCGGGCTGCGTGAGACCGACCGCTACAGCTTGCTCTCCGGCATCAGCCACGACCCGCTGCACCGCGAGGTGTTCACACCGCTGGTCACGGGCGCCACGATCTGCGTGCCCGACCGGCTCGACGTCGAGACCCCGGGCCGGCTGGCGCAGTGGTACCGCACCGCGCAGGTATCGGTCAGCCACCTCACGCCTCCGATGGCGCGGCTGTTCGACCAGCTGTCGGTCGCCCCGGGCACACTGCCGCTGCTGGAGCGGGTGTTCTTCCTCGGCGACACACTGACCAGCCGTGACGTGCGGGCCATCACCCGCATGGCGGGCTCGGCGACCTGCGTCAACCTGTACGGCTCGACCGAGACGCAGCGCGCGGTCGGCTACTACGTGGTACCCGCGGCCCACGGGATCGCCGACACCGACCCCGGTGTCACCTATCCCCTCGGTCGCGGCATGAAGGACGTCCAGCTGCTGGTCCTCAACGAGGCGGGGCAGCAGGCCGGCATCGGCGAGCCGGGCGAGATCGTCATCCGCTCCCCGCACCTCTCGCTGGGCTACGCCCATGACGAGCCGCTCACCGCAGCCAAGTTCGTGCGGGTCCCGTTCGGCGACGCCGAGGGCGACCGCATGTACCGCACCGGTGACCTCGGCCGCTATCTGCCCGACGGCTCCGTCACCCCGCTCGGCCGAGCGGACAACCAGGTCAAGATCCGTGGCTACCGCGTCGAGACCGACGAGGTGCAGCACGTGATCTGCGCCGCGCCGGACGTCCAGGACGCCCTGGTCATGGCGCGAGCGGACGCGAGTGGCGAGAACTCGCTGATCGCGTACGTGGTGGCGCGGCCCGGCGCCAAGGTGGCCGGCAACGAGGTGAAGGCCTTCGTCCGCGACCGGCTGCCGGACTACATGGTCCCGGCGTTCGTCGTCGCGCTGGACGCCTTCCCGCTGACCCCGAACCGCAAGATCGACCGGGCGGCACTGCCCGAGCCCTCCTCGGTGACCGACGGCCACGAGGACGGACCGCGCTCGCCGCTGACCCCCACCGAGGAACTGGTGGCCGGCCTGTGGCAGGACGTGCTCGGCGCACCCAAGGTGGGTCCCGAGGGCAACTTCTTCAACCTCGGCGGCCACTCCCTGATGGCGACCCAGGTCGTGTCGCGGATCCGCCGGGTGTTCGGCTGCGAGATCGCGCTGCGCACGCTGTTCGAGAAGCAGACCGTACGGGAACTCGCCGCGTACATCGACGGCGTCGCCGGCGGCGGCAGCGTCGCGGAACCGGTCGTCGCCCTGCCCCGCACCGGCCCGCTGCCCGCTTCCTACGGCCAGGAACGCCTGTGGTTCCTCGACCAGTTGGAGGGCGACACCGGCGCGTACAACAGCACCACGGTCGTGCGCATGCGCGGCCCGCTGGACACCGAGGCCCTGTCCGCGACACTGGACGAGCTGGTCGCCCGACACGAGGTGCTGCGCACCCGGCTGGTCATGGACGACGGCAGGGTGAGCCAGATCGTCGAGCCGGCCGGCGAGGTCACCATGCCGCTCACGCTCGTCGACCTGAGCGGCGAGCCGCCGGAGAGCGCCGAGCGGCGCTGGCCACGACTCGTCGACGAAGCCGCGCGACACCGCTTCGACCTGGCCGTGGCCCCGCTGGAACAGGCGACCCTGATCCGGCTCTCCGCCGAGGACCACGTCTTCGTCCTCACCGTGCACCACGTCGTCGCCGACGGCTGGGGCCTGCAGATCGTGGTCCGCGACTTCGCGGCCCTGTACCGGGCGCACCGCCAGGGCACGGCCTCCCCGCTGCCCGAACTGGAGGTGCAGTACGCCGACTGGTCGAGCTGGCAACGCGACCGCGTCGAAGGCGGCGACCATCAGGCGCAGCTCGACTTCTGGTGCGAGACGCTGGCCGAGCCGGCGCCGCTGCTGGAGTTCCCCGCGCAGCGGCCGAGGCCCGCGGCGATGACCAACCGCGGCCTGACGGTCCGCCGGCTGATCGACGCCGAACTGGTGGGCGGGGTCCGGCAGGTGGGACGCGAGCACAACGCGACCCTGTTCATGACCCTGCTGGCGGCGTTCAACTGCCAGCTGCACCGCTACAGCGGCGCCGCGGACATCGCGGTCGCCACCCCGGTGTCGACCCGCTCGGTCGAGATCGAGGACGTGGTCGGGTTCTTCGTGAACACGATCGTCTTCCGCAACAAGCTCTCCACGGAGGAGTCCTTCACCGAGCTGCTCGAACGCGTCCGGTCCACCACGCTGGCCGCCTACGCCAACCAGGACGTCCCCTTCGACCGCGTGGTGGACGCGCTCCAGCCGAGCCGGAACCTGAGCATGAGCCCGCTGTTCCAGGTCATGTTCACCCTGCACAACGCGCCCTACTCGGAGATCGACCTCGGCGACCTCAGGCTGGAGCGGCTGCACGCGCCGGCCGGCACCGCCAAGTTCGACCTCAGCCTGGACCTGGCCGAGGAGAAGGACGGGCTGCACGCGACGCTGGAGCTCAACGGCGACCTGTTCGACGAGGCGACCGGTGAGCAGCTCCTGGACCACTTCGAGGTCCTGCTCGGCAGCATCGTCGCCGCCCCGCGGCGGGCCGTGGCCGACCTGGAACTGCGCTCGGCCACCGAGGCCGCGGCTCAGGACGCCCTGAGCGCCGGTCCGCCGGCCTTCACGCCGAGGACCACGACCGAGGCGCTGGAGCACTGGGCGCGCCACACCCCGGACGCCCCCGCCGTCATCGACGGCAGCACCGTGTGGACGTACCGCGAACTGCGGGACCGGGTGGCGGCACTCGCCGACCGGCTGTCCACGGCGACCACGGGCCCGGAGCCGGCCGTGGTGGTGTGCGCCGGGCGCTCGGCCCGGCACATCGCCGCCGCCCTCGCCTGCGGAGCGGTCGGCGCGACCTATGTGCCGGTCAGCCCGGCCGTCCCGGACCGGCGGATCGCCACCATGCTGGACCGGCTGGGCGAGGTCGTCGCGGTCACCGACGACGAGCAGGCGGCCCGCGTCGCCGCCCTGCTCGGCGAGGCCCGCGGCACCCGCCTCGTACTGGACGACTCCGCCTCGGCGGACCGTCCGCTCGACGCGCACACGACACACCCGGCACAGCGCGCCTACGTCATCTTCACCTCCGGTACGACCGGTGAGCCCAAGGGCGTGGAGATCGAACAGGCCGGACTCCTCAACCACCTGGAGCTGATGGCCCACGACCTGGAACTGTCCTCGGGCGACGTCATCGCGCAGACGGCCTCGCAGTCCTTCGACATCTCCGTCTGGCAGATGCTCGTCGCGGTGACGCGCGGCGCGACCACCGTGGTCAGCGACGACGCCACCAGCCGGGACAGCGAGGCGCTGCTCGCCCTCGTCCGGGACCGTGGTGTCACCGTGCTGCAGCTGGTGCCCGGCATGATCAGGGCGCTGCTGGAACACGCGGGCCGGGCGGGCTGGGAGGGAGCCGACGCGGGCGACCTGGCGAGCCTGCGCTTCCTGATCGCCACCGGTGAGGCGCTGCCGCCGGACCTCGCCGCCGACTGGCTGCGCCGCTTCCCCGGGATCCCGATGGTCAACGCCTACGGTCCCGCGGAGTGCTCGGACGACACCCACCTCGCGGTGCTGACCACACCGCCGCCGACCGACCGCGCGGTCCCGCTCGGCAGCCCCGTCGCCGGAGTGACCTCCTACGTCCTCGACGCGCAGGGACGGCGCCTGCCGTTCGGCGTGCCGGGCGAGCTCGCCATCGGCGGGCCGGTGGTGGGCCGCGGCTACCTCGGTGATCCGAGGGCCACCGCGCGGCGGTTCGTCCCCGACCCGTACGCGGCGGTCCCCGGTGGGCGGCTGTACCTCACCGGCGACCGGGTGAGGCTGCACGCCGACGGCCGGCTGGAGTTCCTCGGACGGCTCGACGACCAGCTCAAGATCCGCGGCTTCCGCATCGAGGCGGGCGAGGTCGAGACGGCCCTGTGCGAACTGCCGGCCGTGCGGGAGGCGGCGGTCGTCCTGCGCGACTGCGACGGCGAACCCACCCTGGTCGCCTGCGTCGTCGGCACCGAACGCGACCCGGCCGTCCTGGCCGCCGCGGTCGGCACCCGCCTGCCGCGCTACATGGTCCCCACCGGCTACGTGTTCGCCGACCGGCTGCCGCGCACCCCCAACGGCAAGGTCGACCGGGCCGCGCTGCAACGGGACGACGTGATCGTCGAGCGGGTCCGCCGGCGCTTCGAGGAGCTGTCCGGCCCGACCGAACGGCTCGTGGCCTCGGTGTTCGAGGAACTGCTCGGCACCCCGGCGGTCGGCGCGCTGGACGACTTCTTCACCCTGGGCGGCCACTCGCTGCTCGCCACCCGTCTGGTGGCCGAGCTGGCCGCGCAGACGGACATCGAACTGCCGCTGCGCACGGTCTTCGAGCAGCCCACCGTGCGAGGCGTCGCACAGGCCCTGGAGGAGCTCCAGATGGCCGGGCTGAGCGAGGCCGAGCTCCTCGAACTCGAGGTGCTGCTCGACGGTGTGACCGACGACCAGGCGCGCGAGCTTCTCGCGGCCGGCGAGGAGAGGGACGCATGATCCGGGAGACCGCCACCGAGCGGGAGGCCTTCGAGAGCCTGTCCGCGGCCAAGCGGGAGCTGATGGCCTCGCTCCTGCTGGCCCGCGGCAGGCAGCGGGCCGCGGCCCGCACCGTCCGCCGCCGCGATCCCGCGAAGCCCTGCCTGCTCTCCCGCGGCCAGGAGCAGCTGTGGGTCGCCGAGTCCCTCGCGGACGGCCGGCCGCTGTACAACGTCCCCTACGGGGTGCGGCTGCGCGGTGCGCTCGACATCACCGCGCTGCGGGCCGCGCTCGACGGGCTCGTCGCCCGGCACTCCGTCCTGCGGACCGTCTACCGGCAGCGGCCGGACGGCGGCCTGGAGCAGGTGGTCCTGCCGGCCGAGCCGGTGGCGCTGCCGGTCGAGGAGGCCGGCGACGAGGAGGCCGCCATGGCCGCCGCGCAACAAGAGGCGGCCCGGCCGATCGACCTGGCGGCCGGCCCCGTGATCCACGGACGGCTGTTCCGGATCGCCGCCGACGACCACCTGCTGGCGCTGGTCGTGCACCACATCGCGACCGACGCCTGGTCGGTGGGCGTCCTGCTGGAGGACCTCGCCGAGCTGTACGACGCGGCCCGCGAGGGCCGTACGCCCCGGCTGCCCGAGCTCGACATCGACTATGCCGACGCGGCCGCCCACGAGCGGGCTCACGAGCCCGACGACCACGGCTGGCTGGTCGCGCAGTGGCGCGAGCAGCTGGCCTGGGCCCAGCCGCTCGGACTGTCGCCGAACGGGGACCGGGGCACGGCCCGCACCGGCCGGCGCATCCGGTGCCAGTGGGACGGGCAGTTCGGCCGCGAGCTCCAGCGCACCGCGGAGGCACACCGTACGACCGTCTTCAACGTGATGCTCACCGCGTTCGCGGTGCTGCTGAACCGGTACACGGGCACCTCCCGGTTCGCCATCGGCACGGTCATGGCCAACCGGAACCGGCAGACCGAGCGCCTGGTCGGCTACTTCGCGAACACCGTCCCCGTGGTGGCCGACCTGTCCGACGGGGGCGGCAGCCTGCGGGGCGTGCTGGCCGGGATCACCCGGGAGTCGCTGTGGGCGCGTGAGCACCAGATCCCCTTCGACGTGCTGGTCGACAAGGTCGCGCCGCAGCGCACGCTGGCCGAGAGCCCGCTGTTCGAGGCCATGTTCGTCTTCAACAACGGCCCCGGCCACGAGCTGCGGCTGCGGGACCTGTCCCTGGCCCCCACCCATCTGCACTCCGGTACGGCCAAGTTCCCCCTGGACCTGTCCTGCGCCGTGACGGACGGCGAGGTCATGGTGTCGCTGGAGTTCGACGAGTCGGTGCTGGACGCCGCCGCCGCCGAACGCCTGCTCGGCCACTACCGACGGCTGCTCACAGGCCTCTGCGAGACCCCGGACGTCCACGTCGACAACGCGGACCTGCTCACCCCGGCCGAGCGGGAACTGGTCGTCGAGGAGTGGAACCGTACGGGCGAGGAGTATCCCGAACACGCCACCGCGCACGGCCTGTTCGAGCAGCGGGCGGACCTGGAGCCGGACGCCGTCGCGGTGGTCTGCGGCGACGAGGGGGTCGGTTACGCCGAACTCGACGAGCGCGCCAACCGGCTCGCCCGGCTGCTGATCGAACAGGGCTGCGGCCGCCACGAGCGCGTCGGTGTCTGCCTGGAGCGCGGCATCGACCTGGTCGTCACCCAGCTCGCCATCGCCAAGACGGGTGCGGGCTACGTCCCGCTCGACCCGGGCTACCCGGCCGAGCGCCTCCAGTGGATGCTGGCGGACTCCGGCGCCCGGGTGGTCGTCACCCGGGACGACCGGCTCGCCGGCGACGGCGTCGCGGCCGTCGACCCCACCGGTGCCGGGGCCTTCCCCGCGACGCGGCCGGAGCGCGACGTCCGCCCGGACGACCTGCTGTACCTGATCTACACCTCGGGATCGACCGGTCTGCCCAAGGGCGTGCTGCTCGACCACCGGGGCCGCGTCAACAACTTCACCGACTTCAACCGGCGCTTCGGGGTCGGCCCTGGGGACAAGGTCTTCGGCGTCTCGGCACTGGCCTTCGACATGAGTGCGTACGACGTGTTCGGCACGCTCATGGCGGGCGCGACCGTGGTGTTCCCGGCGCCCGAGGACGAGCGCTCCCCGCACCGCTGGATCGAGACGATCGAGCGCGAGTCCGTCACCGTGTGGCACTCGGTACCGGCGCTGTTCGGGCTGCTGGTCGAGGAGTGCGAGATCCGCGGCGGGGAGCGGCTGCCGATCCGGCTGGCGCTGCTCGGCGGCGACTGGATCCCGCTGGCGCTCCCGCAGCGGGCCGCCGCGCAGCTGATCGCCTCGGCGCAGCTGGTGAGCATGGGCGGGGCCACCGAGGTCTCCATGGACTCGACGATCCACCTGATCGGGGAGGTCCTGCCGGAGCAGCGCAGCATCCCCTACGGCGCCCCGATGGCGAACCAGACCTCGTACGTCCTCGACGCGGCGCTGTCCCCGCTGCCCGTCGGCGTGCCCGGCGAGCTGTACCTCGGCGGCGTCGGTGTCGGCTGGGGCTACCACTACCGGGCCCGGCTGACCGGTGAGCGCTTCCTGCCCGATCCGTTCAGCGCGGTGCCCGGGGCCCGCATGTACCGCACCGGCGACCGCGCCCGCTGGATGCCGGACGGCAATCTCGAACTGCTCGGGCGCATCGACTTCCAGGTCAAGATCAACGGCTATCGGGTCGAGACCGGCGAGATCGAGGCGGCCCTGCGGGCGGTGATCGGCGGCGGCTCCTGCCTGGTCGCGGCGCACGGCCCGCGCGACGGCGCCAAGACGCTGGTGGCCTATCTGGTGGCGCCTTCGGGCGGGGAGATCCCGGGCGACGCCGAGCTCAAGCGGCAGCTGTCGGCGCGGCTGCCCCAGCACATGGTGCCGGCCTCCTTCGTCCGCATGGAGTCCTTCCCGCTCACCCACAACGGCAAGGTCAACCGCCGTGAGCTGCCGGCGCCCACGGTCACGGCCGTCACGGGGCGCGCCGCGAGCACCGGGACCGAGCAGGCTCTGGTGACGCTGTGGAGCGAGGCGCTCGGCCGCGACGACGTCCCGGTCGACATCGGCTTCTTCGCCCTGGGCGGCAACTCCATCGCGGTCATCCGCATGGTGAGCGCCGCCCGCCGCGCGGGTCTTGAGATGACGCCGCGCATGGTGTTCGCCCACCAGACGATCGAGGCCCTCGCGAAGGCCGTCGACGAGGGCGGCGCCCTCGCGGCCACCGCCCGGGGAGGCCGGCCCCGGTCCGCCGGACCCGCGGTGACGCCCGGTCAGCACCACATGCTCGACGTGCTGGAGAGCGCCTGGGTGCCGGGCCTGTACCAGATGCAGTCCACGACCGAGCTGCCCTTCGAGATCGACCCCGGCCTCTTCCGGGCCGCCTGGCACCAGCTCAACGCCCGCCACCCCGCCCTGCGCACCGGCTTCCGGCGCGACGGCGACGGCACCTGGACCCCGGTCGTCGCCGACCGGCTCGACCCGGTGATCGAGGTGCTGGACTGGAGCGGCCACGAGCCGGACGCGGTCGCCGACGAGCTGATCGCCCTGCTGGAGGCCGAACGCGTCACGCCCTTCGACGTGTCCGAACCGCCCCTGTGGCGGGTGTGGCTGGTGCGCGGCCCGTCCACCTGGTGGCTGGGCCAGGTCCAGAGCTATCTGCTGGCCGACGGCTGGTCGAACCTGGTGCTGCTCGACGAACTCCTCGCGCTCTACCTCGCCGCTCTCGAAGGCCGCGAGGCCGGCCTCCCGCCGGTCCCCGAACTCGACACGGCCGAGGACACCGACCCCGAGGCGGACCGCGCCTTCTGGCAGAACCAGCTGGCCGGGGCGCTCCCGTCACGGCTGGCCGCGGAGCGGGGCCGGCTGGGTCCCTCCCGCTTCAGCCGGGTGGCGGACCGGGTGGACCCGGCGATCGCCGGCGCGCTGCGCGAGCGGGGCGCCGGGCACGGGCACACCTTCTCGACCCTGGCCTGCGCGGGCTGGGCCCTGCTGGCCGCCTCGCGTCTGGGGCGCGCCGACGTCACGGTCGGCGTGGTCTCGGCGGGCCGCGACCGCGCGGTCGACGGCCTGGAACGCGCGGTCGGCCTGTTCATCGCCGCCCTGCCGGTCCGGGTCCAGGTGAACCGGGACGAGACCCTGACCGCCCTGTTCGACCGCTTCCAGCTGGCCCGGGTCGAGGGCGCCGAGCACACCTCGGTCCCCACCGGCACGCTCCAGCGGATGGGGACCGACGACGGACCGCTGTTCGACTCGGTCGTCGTCGTCGCCAACTACCCCGTGTCCTCGGCGCTGCGCGCCCAGCAGTCCGCGAGCGTGCAGCGGGGTGCCGAGAGCGACGGCACCCGCAACCAGACCGAGTACGCGCTCCGCCTGGACATCACCGACGACGCCGAACCCCGTATCGCCCTGTCGTACTACGGCGACCGCATCACCGACGCCGACGCCCGGCAGCTGCTCGACGACTATCTCGCGCTGCTCGCCGCCGTCGCCCGTACACCTGCCGCCACCGTCGGCCAGGTACTCCCGCTCTCCCGCCTTCCGATTGGAGACCCCCGATGACGGTTCTGGCAGATCTCGCCACGTCCACCCAGGTGTTCGAGACCAGAGAGTCCGCTGTCCGGTCGTACTGCCGCGCGTTCCCCACCCTTCTCACCTCGGGCCGTGGCACCACGCTGGTCGCCGAGGACGGCACGGAGTACACCGACTTCTTCTCCGGCGCCGGCGCCCTCAACTACGGCCACAACCACGACCACATCAAGCGCCAGGTCGTCGCGCACCTGGAGGGCGACGGTCTGCTGCACGCGCTCGACTTCCACACGGCGGCCAAGCGCGAGTTCCTGGAGCGCTTCGGCCAGGAGATCCTGGAGCCGCGCGGTCTGCGCCACCGGGTCCAGTTCTGCGGCAGCACCGGCACCGACGCCGTCGAGGCCGCGCTGAAGCTGGCCCGCAAGCACACCGGCCGGTCCCAGGTCATCGCCTTCTCCGGCGCCTACCACGGCGTCAGCCGCGGCAGCCTCGCCGCGACCGCCGACCTGTCGCTGCGCAAGGTGGCCGGAACGGCCCTCGGCGAGGTCACCCACCTGCCCTTCCCGGTCGGCCCGCGCGGCTCGTTCCCGACCATGGACCTCCTGGAGCAGTACCTCACCGACGATCTGTCCGGGGTCGACGTGCCCGCGGCGGTGATCCTCGAGGTCGTCCAGATGGAGGGCGGCGTCTACCGGATCCCCGACGCGGACCTGCGGCACCTGCGCGACCTCTGCGACCGGTACGGGATCGTGCTGATCGCCGACGAGATCCAGGCCGGCTGCGGCCGGACCGGCGGCTTCTTCTCCTTCGAGCAGGCCGGGGTCGTCCCCGACCTCATCACCGTCTCCAAGTCCATCAGCGGCCTGGGCCTGCCGATGTCGCTCCTGCTCATCCGCGAAGGCTTCGACTCGTGGGAGGCCGGTGACCACCCGGGCACCTTCCGCGGCAACCAGCTGGCGTTCGTCGCCGCCTGCGCCGCCCTCGACCTGTGGCGCAACCAGGCCTTCCTGGACCGGGCCCGCGCCGGCGCCGAACTGCTGCGCACCTTCTGGGAGGACCACCCGCTGCCCGGTGTCGAGGTGCGCTCCGAGGGCCACGCGATCGGCATCGACCTGACCCACGCGGGCGGCCGCCGGGCCGCGGACGACGTGGTGGCCCACTGCTTCGCGCGCGGGCTGATCGTGGAGTCGACCGGTCGTGACAAGGCCGTCCTCAAGCTGCTGCCCGCGCTGACCATGGAGCCCGACGTGCTCCGCCGCGGCTGCGAGCTGATCCACGAGGCCCTGCTCACGGCGCTGTCCCGCTGACGCCGCCCACCCTCCCGACATCCCCATCCCACAGGACAGAGGAACAGGAACCGTCATGACCATCAACCCGGCCGAGCAGGACGCGACCGTCGCCGGCACGATCTTCTCCGAGGCCACGGTGAGGACCGACGCGATCGACCGGATCCACGCGCCCTCCCCCGAGGAGTTCAAGCGCGAGTACGTCTACAAGCGCAAGCCCGCCGTCATCACCGGCCTGATGGACTCCTGGCCGGCCATGGAGCGCTGGAGCCTGGACTACTTCCGCGAGCACCTCGGCGACCTCGACATCCACGCCAACCTCCAGCGGCTCGACAACGAGCTGATCCTCGGCAACGTCGGGGGCTTCCGCGGGATGAAGCTGGCGGCCCTGCTCGACGAGATAGAGAAGAACACCGACCCCGGCCGCGCCTTCTACCTGCGCGCCTACCCCGTCCACCGGATGCTGGAGCACTACCCGCGGCTCGCGGAGGACTACGACCTCCCCGACCTGGCGCCGAACTGGGCCGACATCCGCTTCAAGGCGGACTGGAAGACCGGCACGGCCAACCCGGCCAAGCTGCTCGGGCTGTACCTCGCCAAGACCTTCCTCAACCGTGGCAGCGACAAGCCCGCTCCGCGGGCGACCGTGTCCTCCCGCGTCGCGGCGGTGATGTTCGTCGGCAGCAAGGGCACCGTCACCCCCTTCCACAGCGACGGCATGCAGACCGCGGCCTACCTGAGCCAGGTCCTCGGCCGCAAGCGCTGCTACTTCGTCTCCCCCGACCAGCACGAGAAGCTCTACCCGCGCCCGTTCCGCCGCCAGTTCGGCATGGCGCAGGTCGACTACCGCCGTCCCGACCTGACCCGCCACCCGCGCTTCCGCGACGTGGTCGTGGAGGAGACCGTCCTGCACCCGGGCGAGACGCTGTACGTCCCCAGCGGCTACTGGCACGCCATCGAGGCCATGGACACCTCGATCTCGTACAGCCACCAGATCGTCGGCGAGGACAACGCCCTCGGCTGGCTGACCTGCATCCCCGAGCGCTACCTGGCCCAGCTGTACTTCAAGTCCCAGGGCGGTCTGCGCAACGTGACCGGCGCCAAGGACTGGGACGACTGGGCCTGACGGTGAGCACCCCTGCGAGCATCTCCGCCCCCGTGGGCCCCCACCTGCTGAAGGACCGCGACTTCCTGCTGTTCGCGGGCGGCCAGGGCGCCTCGGCACTCGGCGACGCGCTGAGCAAGACCGCCCTTCCGCTGCTGGTCCTGGCCCTCACCGGTTCCGGGCTGCACATGGGCCTGATCGCCATGCTGTCGGCGCTGCCCATGGTGGTGCTGGGCGTCGCCGCGGGCGCCTGGGCCGACCGCTTCGACCGGCGGCGGATGATGCTGTGGGCGGACGTCGGACGCACGCTGCTGGTCGGCGCGGTCCCGCTGGCCGCGGTGCTCGGCGTGCCCGTACTGCCGGTGCTGTACGCGATCGCCGTGCCGGTCGGCGCGCTGTTCGCCGTCTTCGAGGCGGCATGCCTGTCCTGTGTGCCGTCGCTGGTCGGCCGGGAGCGGCTCGGCGAGGCCAACTCGCTGCTGTCGATCGGCAACGCGCTCGGCTACATCGCCGGGCCGGCGCTGGCAGGCCTGCTGGTGACGGGCGTGGGCGGGGCCGGCACCCTGGGGGCCGACGCGCTGACCTTCGCGGTGTCGGCGGCCACCCTGATGCTGATCCGCCGCCCGCTGCAGGCCCCGCGGGAGCACGCGCCCGTTCCGATGCGCGGGCAGGTCCTGGAGGGCTTCCGGTTCATCGCCGGGCACCGGCTGCTGCGGGCGGCGTTGCTCTACTGGGCGGCGATCACGTTCTTCACCTCGCCGGTCATCATCTGTGCCACGTACTTCATCCGTGAGGATCTCGGCTGGTCGCCCGGCGTCCTCGGGTCGATCATCGCGGTCTACGCGGTCGGTGCGATCGCCGGCGCCGTGCTCGCCTCGCGGATCAAGGAGGCCTCCATCGCGGTGATGTGCGCCGGCACGGTCCTCGGCAGCGTCGGGCTGCTCGTCCTGAGCGGTACCGCGTCGCTGCCGCTGGCCCTCGGTGTCGTCCTGCTCGCGGGCGGGGGGGAGTCCCTCTCCGCGATCCTCTACAGCACCCTCCGGGCGCGGCTCACCCCGGACGAACTCCTCGGCCGCGTGACCACGACCGCGCAGGTCGCGGCGTTCAGCCTGAAACCCCTGTCCGTTCTGGTGGCCGGCATCGCCCTGGAGGCGACGTCCGGCTCCGTGACCCTGGCCGTGATCGCGCTCTCCTGCATCGCGATCAGCACCGCCTTCGGGATCTTCAGCCGACGGCTGCCGACGGCTTCCGAACCCATCCTCACCGCACCCCTGACATTCGAAGAGGTAACGCAATGACCGTGACCACCGCAGAGACCGGATACGTCGTCGTCGTCAACGACGAGGAGCAGTACTCGATCTGGCGCAGCGACCGCGAGCTGCCGGCCGGCTGGCAGGCCGACGGACCGGCCCGCAGCAAGGACGAATGCCTCGACCACATAGAGACGGTGTGGACCGACATGCGTCCGCGCCGCGTGCGGGGCTGACCACTCGTCATGACGTGGCTCAGACGGCTCAGCGCCGGTGACGGAACCAGCCGGATCGTCTGCCTGCCCTACGCGGGCGGCAACGGGACGGTCTACGAGAGCTGGACCAGATGGCTCCCCTCCGAGGTGGAGCTGTGGGCACCCTTCCTGCCCGCACGCGAACAGCGGATGCTCGAGGCGCCCGTGGAGGACATGGAGCTGCTCGTCGGCACCCTGGCCGACGAGCTGTCTGCGGACGAGCGGCCGACCAGCCTGTTCGGGCACAGTTTCGGCGCGCTGGTCGCGTTCGAACTGTCCCGTCGGCTCCAGCGCCGCTCGCTCCCGGTCCGCTGCCTGGTCGCCTCCGGGATGCCGGCGCCGCAGACCCTGCCCCCCAGGCCCGCGCCCACGGACGCCGAGATCCTCGACGGCCTTCGTGCGCACGGTGCGACGCCGGCGTCGTTCTTCCAGCAGCCCGAGCTGTTGGAGCTCGTCATGCCGGGCATCCGCGCCGACTACCGGATGGCGATGGGCTATCGGTACCGGGAGGACGCGAGGCTCTCGGCGCGGGTGTTCGCCCTGGGGGGCACCGACGACCCCGGAGTGCCCGCCGAGGGCCTGGCGGCCTGGGCGGAGCAGTCCCAGGGCGGCTGTCCGACCCGCATGTGGCAGGGCGGTCACATGTACCTGCTGAGCCATGTCGAAGAAGTCGCCGAATTCGTGATCGGCTGCCATCTGCAGTCGATCGGAGGAGAAACATGGAAACGCGCACCATCACAGTCCCCGGCGGGTCGCTCCAGGCCGACAACAGCGGCACACCGGGCAACCCCGCCGCCGTCCTGGTCCATTCCGGCATAGCCCACGCCCAGATGTGGTCCCCGCTGATGCGGGCGCTGGACGACGAGGTGTTCGCCGTCGCCTATGACTGCCGCTGCTTCGGCCGGTCGACGACGACGCTCGACGGCGAGTTCTCCGACCTCGCCGATCTCGGGAGCGTACTGGACGCCTACGGACTCGAGTCCGCGGTCCTGGTGGGGGAGTCACGGGGCGCGCGGCTGGCGATCGACTTCGCGCTGGCCCATCCCGAGCGGGTCGGCGGGCTGTTCCTGCTCGCGCCCGACATCTCGGGGTTCGACACCCCGGTCACGGACGACGAACGCCCGCTGTTCGACGCGATCGAGGCGGCCGAGGACGCCTGGTCGGTCGAGGAACTCATCGCGCACGAGGTACGGCTGTTCGTCGACGGCCCGAGCCGTGAACCGGAACCCGTGCGCGCTGCCGTACGCGAGGCGGTCGCCGAGATGTCGCGGCTCAACTACGCCCAGCAGCGCGACACCCCGGACTTCGTGAAGACCGAGCCCGCGGCCGGCCGTCTGGCGGAGCTCGGCTGCCCGGTCCGGGTACTGGTGGGCGACGCGGACACCGTCGGCATGCGGGCCATGGCGCAGGAGCTCGAACGCGCCTGCCCGCAGGCCTCGCTCGTACGGGTCCCGGACGCCGCGCACGCCCTCACGCTCGAACACCCGGAGACGGTCGAGCGTGAACTGCGTTCGTGGCTGCGGGACATGGGGGGGACCGGAGAATGACCAGGGAAAGGTCTGTGCGGTGAGCATGCTGAAGTCCCGGCCGCGTGCGGTGAACGCGCCGTCGTCCGCACCGCGTGCGGTGGGCGCGGGGCCCTCCCGGCCCGACACCAGGCGGTTCGTCCGCACCTGGGGGGTCCTGGTCCTGCTCCTGGCCCTCTCCTTCTCACTGGCGTACTGGGCGACCCGCCCGTCCCCCGACCGGGAGGCCGGTCGGGGGGCGCTGGCCACCGCCCGGCAGCTGGAGGGCTTCGGCACGCACGTCGCCGCGAGCCCTCAGCTCGCCGGTGCGCTGGACCTCGTCTCCCGCGACCTGAAGGCGATTCCGGGCCTGGAGGTGGAACGGCAGCGCGCCTCGGGCTCGTACCGCTTCCACGACCGCGCCGTCGACTACGGCGTCGAGAACGTGATCGCCCGCCAGCAGGGCGACACCGACGACGCCCTGCTGGTCAACGTCCACGTCGACTCGGCGATGGAAGGGCCCGGCGCCGCCGACGACGGCATCAACGTCGGCGCGGTGCTCCAGGCCGCTCGGCAACTGGCCGGACAGGATCACCACCGCACGGTCATCTACCTGTTCAACGGCGGCGAGGAGGTCGGCCTCACCGGGGCGGACGCGTTCACCAAGCACCCGTGGGCGTCGCACGTCCGCTGGTTCCTCAACCTGGAGGCCGTCGGGTCGGGCGGACTGCCCATCCTGTTCCAGGCCGGCAAGGACGACGGCGGGCTGGTCGACCTGGCGGGCGACACCGCGCGGCCCTACGGCTCGGTCCTGGGCCAGTGGCTGTTCCAGGCGGGCCTCATCAACTCCGACACCGACAGCCGGGTGTGGCGCGCCCGGGGCTGGTCGGGCCTCGACTACGCCCTCTTCGAGGACGGCTACCGCTACCACACGCCGGACGACCGGGTCGCCGGGATCGGCTCCGGTTCGGCGCAGGCGGTCACCGACCTGACCGTCCGGTTCGCCTCCGACGTGACCGGGTCCGCCGACCTGAGCGACCGGAAGCCCGCCCCCTACTACTTCGACGTGCTGTCGCGGTGGTGGGTGACCCTCGACCCGCTGCTGACGAAGGCCGGCATGCTCGCCCTGCTGCTGGCCCTGGCCGGGCTGACCTGGCGTGCCTGCCGGGTCTGGGACATCCGGCCCGGCAGGGTCGCCGCCACCGCGGGCGCCGCCCTGCTGGGCCTCCCGGCGGCCGTGCTCACGGGCATCGTGGTGGGCGTGGCCCAGTCCCTGGCGGGCCCGCACGCCTGGTTCGCGCACCCGTGGCTGGTCTATCTGGTGACGCTGCCCCTGATCGTCCTCGGCGCGCTGGCCCCCCAACTGCTGCTGGAGCGCAGGCGCCGTCGCCGGACCCCGGACGGCGACCGGCGGCCGGGGGCCCGCACCGCCCTGCTGGGCAACACCTGGGCGGTCGTCGTGCTCGGCGCGCTCACCGCCTGGTTCGGTGTCGGACTCGGCTACCTGTTGTGGATCGCCTCCGCCCTGCTGGTCGTGTCGATCGGCGGATTCCTGCTGCTGCCAGGCCGCTGGCGGGCGGTGCCGCTGCTGATGGGCACGTTCGCGCTGTTCGTACTGATCGCCCAGTTCGCCCGGAACCTGTTCGAGCTGGCGGTCCCGATGATGGGCCGGCTGCCGACCGCCGTCCCCATGGACGCGGCCGTCGCCGTGGCCTGCGCCCTGGTCGCGGTCCCGCTGGCGCTGATCCTCGCGCCGTTCGCCGTGCACGCCGGCCGGCCGCCGCGCCGCTCCGGCCTCGCCCTGGCGGCGTACACCGCCTGCGGACTGCTGGTCGTCGGCCTCATCTCGCCGTACGACAGCGCGCACCCCAAGCTGGTGAGCCTCTTCCAGGAGCAGACCGACGGCCAGGACGCGCGGATCGTGCTGGAGGGCCGCGACTACCTCACGCCGCAGAAGCTGGGCATCGTCGACCAGGTCGCGCACGACACCGGACTGCGGGTCCGCGACGGTGGGCTCGCCGCGCGGAAGGTGTCCGTGCCGGAGGGGACCGTCTCCTTCGACACCGCCGGTCCGACCGCCCCCGTCCGGATCGCCATCGGCGCGAACCGTGCGGAGCTGGTCAGGGTCACGGTCACCGGCCCCGGCCTCTCCGTCGGCGGCCGGCCCTTCGAGGGCGACGAGGCGGTGGTCGACGTCGTCGGCCGCTTCGACGGCCACACGGTGACCGTCGAACGCTCGGGTCCCGTCAGGATCCAGGTCGACCAGGTGTTCCTGCGGACCGGGAAGGACGCCGACCGGGCCCTGGCGGCCTTGCCGGACTGGACGATGGGCCACGCGAGGACGGTCGTCCAGCGCACCTGGGCGGACCGCCGGTCCTGAACGGGTCCGGTGCCGCTGTGGCGCCGACGGAGGTGGTCACGATCACCGCCGTCGGCGCCGAAGGCCTTCTCAGGCTTCGTCAATCCAGGCAGCCGGCAGCCGGTAGTCCAGGTCGGACTCGACGGTCGTCACGTCCATCTGGGCCTTCTGCAGGGTGCCGGAGAAGTCCCAGTTCACCGACTGCCACCGGGTGAACTGGTCGAGCACCCAGACACCGGACTGGCGACTGCCGTTCCCGGACTTGCCGTTGCCTCCGAACGGAAGGTGGGCCTCGGCACCGGAGGTGGAGTTGTTCACGCTGACCATCCCGGCGCCGATTCCCTGCCGGAAGCGGAACGCGGTGGCCGGGTCACGGGTCCAGACCGCGGCGGAGAGTCCGTAGCCCGGAGCGTTGGCGAGCTCGATCGCCTCGTCGAGCGTCCGGTAGGTCGTGACCCCGACGAGGGGACCGAACGTCTCCTCCAGGAAGATCTTGTCCGTGGGGCGGACACCGTCCACCAGTACCGGGTGGTAGTACAGGCCGTCCGACGGGTCACCGACGAACCCGGCCCTGGGCGACTCGGCCGTGATCCTGCCGACGGCGCTCGATCCGAGCACCGTGTGGTGGGCGTCGATCCAGCTCAGCGCGGTCTCGTAGGAGTGCGCGAACTTCTCGTCCAGCAGCGGGCCGTAGACGACGGCGGAGGATGCCGGGTCACCCACCGGTGCGTCCCGCACCGCCTCGGTGAACCGGCGCAGGAACTCGTCGTGCACCTCTTCGTGCGCGATGACGGTGCCCAGCGAGGTGCAGCGCTGTCCCGCCGTGCCGTACCCGGAGAACAGCGCGGCCTCCACGGCCAGGTCCAGATCCGCGTCGGGCGCGATGACCATCGGGTTCTTGCCGCCCAGTTCGAGGCACGGCGTCTGCAGGTGCCGGCCGCACAGCTCGCCGATCCGCCGGCCGACCAGGGTCGAGCCCGTGAACCCGACCTTGTCCACCAGGCCGTCCTCCAGCGCGGTGCCCAGCCCCTCGAACGTCGTCTCGCCGTCGGCGTAGACCAGGTTGAGGACTCCGGCCGGCACACCCGCCCGCCAGGCGAGTTCGGCCAGGGCGCGCGCGGTCGCCGCGGCGTACTCGGCGGGCTTCCACACCACCGCATTGCCGCACAGCAGGGCCGGGGCCAGGTACCACGCCGGAACCGCCACCGGGAAGTTCCCCGCGGTCACGATGACCGCGACCCCGACGGGCATCCGGTAGGTGAACAGCTGCTTGTCGGCCATCTCGGACGGAACCGTCTGCCCGTACAGGCGCCGGCCCTCGCCGAGGAAGAAGTCACAGGTGTCGATGATCTCCTGGACCTCGCCCAGGGCCTCGGCGTACGGCTTGCCCACCTCGCGGGTGACCAGTCGGGCGAGGCTCTCCTTGTTCGCCTCCACGAGTCGGCCGAACGCCCCCACCACCTGTCCGCGCACCGGGGCCGGTACCCGCGCCCACTCGCGCTGTGCCCGCCGCGCCGCCGCACAGGCGTCCCGCAGCTGTCCCGCGTCGGCCAGCCCGACCTCGGCGACCACGTCGCTCAGGCGCGCCGGGTTGCGGGAGGCGTAGGTGACACCGCTTCCGGGGACCTCCTTGCCGTCGATCACCGAGTTCAGCGCAGTCGGACCCGTCACCTGGACTTCCTCTCACCATGTCGAATGCGGCCGTGAGTATAGCCGTGGAGGTGCGGGCGGCCGGTGTGCCGTGGGGCCGGGCGCGGGCCGGGCGAAGGAGGGCCGACCGCGGTCGCGTGGCCGGCCGGAGGGGGCGGTGGGCTGCCGCCGTGTGATCACTCCGGGGGCGGTCCCCGTTCAGTGCGGGCCGGGGAACCGCAGATACGCCGGGGGTACGGCCTCGGTGAGCCACACACCGTTCGCGCTGACCCGGAAGACATGGCCGTCGCGGTGCATGGCGCCGGCGTCCACGCCGAGCACGACCGGCCGCCCGCGGCGGGCGCCGACCCGGGTGGCGGTCTCCCGGTCCGGCGACAGGTGGACGTCGTGCCGGTTCATGGGCCGCAGGCCCTCGGCGCGGATCGCGTCCAGGTTGCGCGCCACGGTCCCGTGGTAGAGGTGCGACGGCGGGGTCGCGGCGGGCAGCCCCAGGTCGACCTCGACGGAGTGGCCCTGGCTGGCGCGGATGCGGGTGCCCTCCACGGCGAAGCGCCGTTTGTCGTTCGTGGCCACCACGTGGTCGAGCTCCGCGCGGCTGAACCGGAATCCGTGCGACGCGGCCGCCGTGATCAGCGTGTCGATCTCGACCCAGCCTCCCTCGCCGAGCGTGAGCCCGATCCGCTCGGGCTGATGCCGCAGATGCTTCGAGAGGTATTTCGACACCTTCACGGTGCGTCTTTCATCCATTCCTACCTTCATCTCTTCGTTCATCCGACCAGGGTGCCTGGCGAGACACTGATCACGCATTTGATTTTGGTTCGGAGGTTTGATCCACAGCCAAGTGTGGTTATCCACAGGGGAATTGACGAATCTGTGGACAACTGGACGCCACTTTAGGGGGTTTCGTCAATCATGGTACTTGCGGCATGGTTTGTGGCGAGTCGATCCAACGTCCTTGCCTGAAGCTCCCGTTCGGCCGCCGCCGCGACGAAGGCCGCGACCTGTTCCGTACCAACCAGGCGCTCCACGGCCCGCGTTGTGGTGACCGGCAACTCCACGGGACACGTCTCCTCCCGCTGCTCCGGGGGCTGCTCCGGGCCGAAGTGCTCACGCAGCTGTCGGGTGGCGAACAAGCGCATGGCCCGCGCCAGTTCGGCGTCCACGGTCTGCTGCGCGAGCGGCCGCAGCCGACGTACGAGCGAGGCCGCCTCGGCCGCCTCGGCATCGGTCGGCGGATGCTCGCCGAGATAGCGCGCGAAGACGTGCTCGGTCGTGAACTCCAGGAAACGTGAAGCGATGTGCTCGACCTTGACCCTCAACTCCCGCAGATGACCGGAGATCGCGGACAGCGGAACTCCCGCCGCATACAACTCGACCGCCACGGACAGCTCTTGGGGACTCGGGACGAGGAACGAGTCCTCGCTGCCGGGCATCCGCTCCAGTACACCCAGCTCCACGGCGTCCGCCACCGCCGCGTCGTCCGGCCGCCCCCCGAAGCGCTCGTCCAGCTCGGCCCGGGAGATCCGCACCGCCCGCTCGTCGGTCCACGGTCCGTCGACCTCCGCGACCAGCCCGAGGATCCCGCCCAGACCCCGGCCGGTGTCCCACGCCTCCAGGAGCTCCTTGATGGACGCCAGGGTGTAGCCGCGGTCCAGGAGGTCGGCGATCTGCCGCAGCCGGGCCAGATGCGCGTCCGCGTACACGTTGGCGCGGCCCCGCCGCTCGGGGCGGGGGAGCAGCCCGCGGTCCTGGTAGGCACGGATCGTCCGGACCGTGGCGCCGCTGTGGTGCGCCAGGTCCTCGATGCGGTACACGGCACCGGCCGGCTCGTCGCTCACCGCTCCCTGCCTTCCCGGCCCCCGGGCCGTCACGAGACGGCCGCGCGCCCGATCGCCCCCGCCGCCGCCCGCGCCGCGGGCGATTGCGCCAGATACTCGACGGCCCTGCGCAGCGAGCCCTCCTGCGAGGGATGGTACGACCGCCGCAGATAGCGCGGTACGGCCGCGCCGAGCTCCTTCCAGGTGGGCAACAGACCCTTGCGCACCGCCCTGTTGTGGGCCGCGAGCGAATACCGCGCCCGCCCCGCGAGCTGCGGGTCGTGACGTACGAGATAGGCGGCGCCCCATGCCCAGAGGTAGAGCATCATCGGCGCCGTGACCGCCATGCCCGCGATCCGGCGGGCATACCGGGGCAGGCCCTCGCCGCCGCAGTGCTGGTACATGTCGAAGGCGACCGCGCGGTGCTCCACCTCCTCCGCGCCGTGCCACCGCAGCAGGTCGAGCATGACCTCGTCGGACCCGGCACGGTCCAGGCCCTCGGCGGCCAGCACCCAGTCGCCGAGCACCGCCGTGAACTGTTCGATCGCGGCGACCACCGACAGCCGGAAGCGCAGCCACTCCCGGTCGGGCAGCGGCACGGCCAGGGGCGGGCGCTCACCGAGCACCTTCTCGAAGAGGAAGTCGACGTGCCGGGTGAAGTCCCCCGTGTCGAGATGCTGGGCCGCCAGGTGGTCGAGGACGTACGCGTGCTGCACGCTGTGCGTCGCCTCCTGCCCCATGAACCCCTTGACGTCCCGCAGGAGTTCGGGGTCCCCGATCAGCGGCAGCCCCTCCTTGAGGACCTTCACGAACCACCGCTCCCCGGCCGGCAGCAGCAGGTGCAGCACATTGACGACGTGGGTGGCGGTCGGCTCGTCCGGTATCCAGTGCAGCGGGGTCCGCTCCCAGTCGAAGGAGACCCGGCGCGGGGTGATCGTGTGCCGCTCGCTCACAGCGGCGGCTCCATTCGCGCGACCGCGCGCAGCGCCCTCGGAGTGAAGCGCGCCATCAGGCGGGCGCCGCGCGCCTCCGGGGTGACGGGAACGACCGCCTGGTTGCGGACCACCGCGCGCAGGATCGCGTCGGCCACCTTCTCCGGCGGGTAGTTGCGCAGTCCGTAGAGCCGCGCCGCCCTCTTCTGCCGGCGCTTCTCCTCGGTGGCGTCGACCCCCGCGAAGTGCGCCGTCGAGGTGATGTTCGTGTTGACGAAGCCGGGGCAGATCGCGGAGACCCCGATGCCCTGGCCGGCCAGCTCCGCGCGCAGGCACTCGCTGAGCATCAGGACGGCCGCCTTGGAGGTGCTGTAGGCGGGCAGCGCCTTCGAGGGCTGGTACGCCGCCGCCGACGCGGTGTTGACGATGTGACCGCCCTGGCCGCGGTCGGCCATCTGCTTCCCGAAGAGCCGGCAGCCGTGGATGACGCCCCACAGGTTGGCGTCGAGGACCTTCTTCCAGTCCTCCGGGGTCGTGTCGAAGAAGGACCCCGACAGTCCGATCCCCGCGTTGTTCACCAGCACGTCCACCACGCCGTACTCGCCGGCGACCTTCTCGGCGAGCTTCTCCATGGCCTGCTCGTCCGAGACGTCGACCGTCTCGGCCCAGGCGTCCGGGGAGCCGATCAGCCGGGACATCTCGGCCGTGCGCGCGGCGCCCTCGGCGTCCCGGTCGACGGCCACCACGCGCGCGCCGGCCTCGGCGAACGCGAACGCGGTGGCCCGGCCGATGCCGCTGCCCGCACCGGTGACCAGCACCAGCTGCCCGCCGAAGCGCTCCGCGTACCTGCCGGTGGCCACGGTGTCCCGCACGGGCACCCCGTCCTCGTTGGTGTGCACGAACTCGGTGATCCAGGCGGCCACCTGATCGGGCCGGGTGCGCGGAATCCAGTGCTTGGCCGGGAGCGTGCGGCGCACCAGCTCCGGGGCCCACCGCTCCAGCTCGTCGTAGAGCCGCTCGGAGAGGAACGCGTCCCCCAGCGGCGTGATGAGCTGGACCGGCACATGCGCGTAGGCGTCCGGGCGTGGCCGGCTCAGCCGGGCCCGGACGTTGTCGCGGTACAGCCAGGCGCCGTGCGCCGCGTCCGCGGGCAGCGACGGGGTCGGGTAGTCGCCCGGGGGAACCCGCTCGATCCGCCGCAGGATCCCCGGCCACCGCCTGCCGAGGGGACCGCGCCAGGCGAGCTCGGGCAGCACAGGGGTGTGCAACAGGTACACGTACCAGGACTTCGCGCCCTGGCCGAGGAGCTGGCCCACCCTGCGCGGAGTGGGGCGCCTGACCCGCTGCTTGATCCAGTGCCCGAAGTGGTCCAGGGACGGCCCCGACATCGAGGTGAAGGAGGCGATCCGGCCCTCCGTGCGCGCGACCGTGACGAACTCCCAGGACTGCACCGAACCCCAGTCGTGCCCCACCAGGTGCACCGGCCGGTCCGGGCTGACCGCGTCCACGACGGCCAGGAAGTCGTCCGTCAGCTTCTCCAGCGTGAACCCGCCCCGCAGCGGCCGCGGGGCCGTCGAAGCGCCGTGTCCGCGGACGTCGTACAGCACGACGTGAAAGCGCTCGGCGAGGCGCGACGCGACCTCGGACCACACCTCCTTGGAGTCCGGATAGCCGTGCACGAGCACCACCGTCGGCTGTGCCGGGTCGCCCAGCTCGGCGACGCACAGCTCGATTCCGCCCGTCCGCACCCGGCGCTCGCGCGCTCCGTCGAGACTCACTTCTCCTCCGCCCAGCGCCGCACGTGCGGCAGATCGTCGTCCAGCCAGAAGGCGCTCTGTTCCGGATCCCTGGAGTCGGTGACGACCAGGATCTCCTCGAACTTCGCACCCGTGCCCCGGAATCCGAGGTGCGGTTCGACCGCCCACAGCCCCAGTCGGGGCGGGTGGTCGGAGAACCGGTACGGCGACCACAGCGGCGACCAGCCGTCGCGGTGTCCGTGGAGCGCGTCGGCCGCGAGCCCCTTCAGGGACTGCGTGCCGAATCCGAACAGCCGGGGCGACCAGGAGCGCTCCTTCACCCGGTCGACCTTGTGCGCGATCACCCCGAACGGGTACGCGCGGTGCCGGTTCGCGTATCCCTGGCGGACCATGAGCCGGTCCACGTCCTGGTAGATCTCGCGCAGCGGTCTGCGCTCGCGGACCTCGCGCAGGATCAGCTCGCGGTGCGCCTCCAGGTCGGCGAGCAGCCTGTCCTGCAGGGGGTTGAGACCCAACGAGCCCGAGTATCCGACGTCCGCCGTGAAACCCCCGTGGACCGGGGCCAGATCGAGGATGAACGGCATCCCCGGCTCCAGACGCCGGCCGGTGGGGAAGAACTGCGGCGGGACGCGGAAGCCCACGAACGCCGTGCGGTCCCCGAACCAGGCGAAGGGCAGGTGGAACCAGTCACGCACCCCGCGCTCGCGCAGCCAGTCGCGCTGCATGCGCGCCGCCTCGCGCTCGGTCACGCCCGGCCTCAGCTGCGCGGCGACCGCTTCCGCGCAGTCGTAAGCGAGACGCTGGACCTCCCGGAACCCCCGCAGCTCCGCCGAGAGTCCGCCCGCCACTGCCGTCGTCATGCCACCGTCCCACCTTGTCCCCATCGACTGCGGTACGTGCCCGTAACTTGACACTGGTGAATGTGACAGTTGTTAGAGGCTGGGTCAATAGGACCGTCTGACGCCTGTGGACGACCGGCCCGATGGGGATGACACCCCCACCGGTTGTTCGACCTCAGGGGGACCCCTACGGGCTCGTACGACCCCAGAGGGACGCCGATACAGCTCCACGGGTTGACGACCCCTGTGGTGTGCGCCACTACCTTCGACAACGTGACTGTGATCGCGACCGAAAGCCTGAGCAAGCGGTACCCACGGGTGACCGCTCTTGACCGGCTCTCCGTGGACGTCGGACCCGGTGTGACCGGACTCGTCGGAGCCAACGGAGCCGGCAAGTCCACACTGATCAAGATCCTCCTGGGTCTCTCCCCCGCCACCGAGGGCCGCGCCCGGGTGCTCGGCCTCGACGTCGCCACCGAGGGCGGCGCCATCCGTGAGCGGGTCGGGTACATGCCGGAGCACGACTGCCTGCCCCCCGACGTCTCGGCCACCGAGTTCGTCGTGCACATGGCGCGCATGTCCGGGCTCCCGCCCGCTGCCGCCCGCGAACGCACCGCGGACACCCTGCGCCATGTCGGCCTCTACGAGGAGCGCTACCGCCCCATCGGTGGCTACTCGACGGGCATGAAGCAGCGCGTCAAGCTCGCGCAGGCCCTCGTCCACGACCCCCAGCTGGTCTTCCTCGACGAGCCGACCAACGGCCTCGACCCGGTCGGCCGCGACGAGATGCTCGGTCTGATCCGCCGTATCCACACCGACTTCGGGATCTCGGTCCTGGTCACCTCCCACCTGCTGGGCGAACTGGAGCGGACCTGCGACCACGTCGTGGTCGTCGACGGCGGCAAGCTGCTGCGGTCCAGCTCCACCACGGACTTCACCCAGAACACGACGACCCTCGCCATCGAGGTCACCGACACCGACGAGCACCCGGACGGCACCCGCGCGGTGCGCGACGTGCTCCGGGCGCGCGGGGTGGAGACGCACGACGGCAGCGGGCTGCCCGGCGCGGGACACGTCCTGCTGCTGACCGCCGAGGGGGAGGACACCTACGACCTCGTCCGCGACGTCGTCGCCGACCTCGGCCTCGGCCTGGTCCGCATGGAGCAGCGCAGGCACCACATCGCCGAGGTCTTCAAGGACAACGGCGCGGAAAGCGACGAGCAGCGGAAGGAGGCGGTCGGCCATGGCGGTTGAGCAGCCCCTCGCCCAGAACGGCGAGCAGACCCGGATCCACAACATCGGCTACCGCCACTACGACGGCCCCCGCCTGGGCCGCGCGTACGCCCGCCGCTCCCTGTACTCGCAGTCGCTGCGCGGCTCCTACGGACTCGGTCGCTCGGTCAAGTCCAAGGTGCTGCCGATGCTGCTCTTCGTGGTGATGTGCGTGCCCGCGCTCATCATGGTGGCGGTCGCGGTCGCCACCAAGGCGAAGGACCTGCCCGTCGACTACACCCGCTACGCGATCATCATGCAGGCCGTCATCGGCCTGTACGTCGCCTCCCAGGGACCGCAGTCCGTCTCGCGCGACCTGCGCTTCAAGACCGTACCGCTGTACTTCTCGCGTCCCATCGAGACCGTCGACTACGTACGCGCCAAGTACGCGGCGCTCGCCTCGGCGCTGTTCGTGCTCACCGCCGCGCCGCTGATCGTGCTCTACGTAGGGGCGCTGCTGGCGAAGCTCGACTTCGCCGACCAGTCCAAGGGCTTCGGACAGGGACTCGTCTCGGTCGCACTGCTCTCGGTGCTCTTCGCCGGCATCGGCCTGGTCATCTCGGCGATCACCCCGCGCCGCGGCTTCGGCATCGCGGCCGTCATCGCCGCCCTGACCATCTCCTACGGGGCGGTCTCCACCGTCCAGGCGATCGCCTTCAACCAGTCCAGCACGGGAGCGGTCCCGTGGCTCGGTCTCTTCTCGCCGATCACCCTCATCGACGGTGTGCAGACGGCCTTCCTAGGCGCCACCTCCGCCTTCCCCGGCGGGGAGGGCCCCTCGGCCGGCCAGGGTGTCGTCTACCTCGTCGTCGTCCTGGGCCTCATCGCCGGCTGCTACGGCCTCCTGATGCGCCGCTACCGAAAGGTCGGGCTGTGACCACGCTCAACATCGACCACGTCTCCCGCTGGTTCGGCAACGTGGTGGCGGTCAACGACATCACGATGACGATCGGCCCCGGCGTCACCGGCCTGCTCGGCCCGAACGGCGCCGGGAAGTCCACCCTCATCAACATGATGGGCGGCTTCCTCGCCCCCTCCACGGGCACCGTCACCCTCGACGGCCGACAGGTCTGGCGCAACGAGGAGATCTACAAGCACATCGGCATCGTCCCCGAGCGCGAGGCGATGTACGACTTCCTCACCGGCCGCGAGTTCGTCGTCGCCAACGCCGAACTCCACGGACTCGGCGCGAAGGCCGCCCAACGGGCCCTCGCGACCGTCGAGATGGAGTACGCGCAGGACCGCAAGATCTCGACGTACTCCAAGGGCATGCGGCAGCGCGTGAAGATGGCCTCCGCCCTCGTCCACGAACCGTCCCTGCTGCTGCTCGACGAGCCCTTCAACGGCATGGACCCGCGCCAGCGCATGCAGCTCATGGACCTGCTGCGCCGCATGGGAGACGAGGGCCGCACGGTGCTGTTCTCGTCCCACATCCTCGAAGAGGTCGAGCAGCTCGCCGCCCACATCGAGGTGATCGTCGCCGGCCGGCACGCGGCGAGCGGCGACTTCCGGCGCATCCGCCGGCTGATGACCGACCGCCCGCACCGCTACCTCGTCCGCTCCAGCGACGACCGGACGCTGGCCGCCGCGCTGATCGCCGACCCGTCGACATCGGGCATCGAGGTGGACCTCGCCGAGGGCGCGCTGCGCGTCCAGGCGGTCGACTTCGGCCGGTTCACCACCCTGCTGCCGCGCGTCGCACGCGAACACGGCATCCGACTGCTCACGGTCTCGCCGTCCGACGAGTCCCTCGAGTCCGTCTTCTCGTATCTCGTCGCGGCGTAGGAGGCCCCACATGTACGACCCCACAGTCGCCCGACTCACCTACCGGGGCCTGCTCGGCCGCCGTCGGGCCCTCATCCTCTGCGTGCTGCCCGCCCTGCTCATCGTGATCTCGGCGGCCGTACGCAGCTTCTCCGGAGCCGACGACCAGGTGGCCTCGGACCTGCTGGGCGGGTTCGGGCTGGCCACCATGGTCCCGATCATCGGGGTCATCGCGGGAACGGGCGCGATCGGGCCCGAGATCGACGACGGCTCGGTGGTGTACCTGCTGGCCAAGCCCCTCAAGCGGTCGACGATCATCTTCACCAAGCTGATCGTCGCGGTCGCCGTCACCATGGCGTTCTCGGCGGTGCCCACCTTCATCGCCGGCATGATCCTGAACGGCAACGGCCAGCAGATCGCCGTCGCCTACACCGTGGCCGCGCTGGTCGCCTCGATCGCGTACGCGGCGCTGTTCCTGCTGCTGGGAACGGTGACGCGGCACGCGGTCGTCTTCGGCCTCGTCTACGCGCTGGTCTGGGAGGCCCTCTTCGGGTCGCTGGTGTCCGGCGCGCGCACGCTCAGCGTCCAGCAGTGGGCGCTCGCTGTGGCCCACAAGGTCACCGGCGGGGACCTCGTCACCTCGGACGTCGGACTGACCACGGCGACGGTGCTGCTGGCCGCCGTCACCGTCCTCGCCACCTGGTACGCCGGACAGCGGCTGCGGTCGCTGACGCTGGCCGGCGAGGAGTGAGCCGGGGCTCCACGCGCGCGTGGAGCCCCGTTTTCTTGACATCCGCTTCACATCTGTCCGGGCACACTGGGCACAAGGGAACGCGCGGCCAGGAGGAACGGGGATGGCGGAACCGCAGGGTGAGGGAGAGCGGGGCGAAGGACAGCGGGGTGAGGGACCGCGGGGGTCCGGGGACCTCTGGGACGACGTCGTACTCGACGAGGACTTCATACGGTCCGCGGAGACGGCCGAGCCGTCGGCCCGCTCCCGTATGCTCGCCGCCCGCTGGCGCGAGGGGGGACCGGATCCACAGCCCTGGCGCTCGGACGAGCCGCCCGCGGGGTGGTTCTTCAGCAAGGCCCGCCGTCGCAGGTGGCGCCGCAAGTAGCCACGGCTTCCGGCCGAGGCCTTCGACCGTTGCCACCCTCGGCCGCCGCACGGTCTTAATCAGTGGCGCCCAAAGCGGCGTACGGGCACAGTAGTTGTGTCCACGCCGCCGCACCCGGCCGGCGCCGCATTCTGGGAGAGGAGCGCGACGATGTTCATCAGGAGCAGTTCGTCGAGCTCCCGACAGGGCAGCCCGCGGCGGGTTCCGGAGTAGCCACCTCTCCGTCGAACCCGCTCCGCACGGGGGGCTGCCCGGGGCGGCCGCTTCGAGCGCGCATCTCGCGCGGGCCGCCCACCCGGAGGATTGGCCGAGTGGAAAGGCACCGGCTTGCTAAGCCGTGGTCGGGGCTGGAAACCCCGCGCGCGTTCGATCCGCGCATCCTCCGCGAGACACCGTGACCGGGCTTGTGAACTGCGGGCCCTGCGGGCCGGGTCCGACGATCCCGGCCCGGACGACCTAGGGCGTGTTGCGAAAGTCCCGCCTGCCTCGCGACACGCCCTAACCCAGCAACCGTTCCAGCACCACCGCGATGCCGTCCTCGTCGTTCGAGGACGTCACCTCGTCGGCGACCGCCTTGAGTTCCTCGTGGGCGCCCGCCATCGCCACCCCGCGCGCCGCCCAGGCGAACATCGGGATGTCGTTGGGCATGTCACCGAAGGCGATGGTGTCCGCGGCCCGCACGCCCAGGCGCCGGGCGGCGAGGGACAGCCCCGTGGCCTTGGAGAGGCCGAGGGGGAGAAGTTCCACGATGCCCGCGCCCGCCATCGTGACGCCGACCAGGCCACCGGCGACCTGCGTGGCCACCGCGGCGAGCGCGTCGTCGGAGAGCGTCGGGTGCTGGACGTACACCTTGTTCAGCGGAGCCGACCAGAGGTCCGCCGCGTCCTTGATCGGCACGACCGGGAGCGGGCCGTCCTGCGTCCGGTAGCCGGGGCCGACCAGCACCTCGCCGTCGAGCCCGTCACGACTCGCCGCGAGCAGCAGGGGGCCGACCTCCGCCTCGATCTTGGCGAGCGCCAGACCGGCCAGCTGCCGGTCCAGCGTCACCGAGGTCAGCAGCCGGTGCTCCCCCGCGTGGTAGACCTGCGCCCCCTGACCGCACACCGCGAGCCCCTCGTAGCCGAGGTCGTCGAGGATGTGCCGGGTCCAGGGCACCGCGCGCCCGGTGACGACGATGTGGGCCGCGCCCGCCGCGGTGGCCGCGGCGAGCGCCTCACGCGTCCGCGCCGAGACCGTCCCGTCGGAGCGCAGCAGCGTCCCGTCGAGGTCGGTCGCGACGAGCTGGTAGGGGAACGCCCCGGCGGACCCGGTCGCTCCAGTGGTGCCGGTCACTTGGAGATCGGCTCCAGGACCTCACGGCCGCCCAGGTAGGGGCGCAGCACCTCGGGCACCCGCACGGAGCCGTCGGACAGCTGGTGGTTCTCCAGGATCGCCACGATCGTGCGCGGTACGGCGCACAGGGTGCCGTTCAGCGTGGAGAGCGGCTGCACCTTCTTGCCGTCGCGCATGCGGACGGACAGCCGGCGGGCCTGGAAGCCGTCGCAGTTCGAGGCCGAGGTCAGCTCGCGGTACTTGCCCTGGGTCGGGATCCACGCCTCGCAGTCGAACTTGCGGGAGGCGGAGGAGCCGAGGTCGCCCGAGGCGACGTCGATCACCTGGAAGGGCAGTTCGAGGCCGGTCAGCCACTGCTTCTCCCACTCCAGGAGCCGCTGGTGCTCGTTCTCCGCGTCCTCGGGGGCCACGTAGGAGAACATCTCTACCTTGTCGAACTGGTGCACGCGGAAGATGCCGCGGGTGTCCTTGCCGTAGGTGCCGGCCTCGCGGCGGAAGCACGGCGAGAAGCCGGCGTAGCGCATGGGCAGTTGGTCGGCGTCGAGGATCTCGTCCATGTGGTACGCCGCGAGCGGGACCTCGGAGGTGCCGACCAGGTAGTAGTCGTCCTTCTCCAGGTGGTACACGTTCTCCGCGGCCTGGCCGAGGAAGCCGGTGCCCTCCATGGCGCGCGGGCGGACCAGCGCCGGGGTCAGCATCGGGACGAAGCCGGCCTCGGTGGCCTGCGCGATCGCCGCGTTGACGAGAGCGAGCTCCAGGAGGGCGCCGACGCCCGTCAGGTAGTAGAAGCGGGAGCCGGACACCTTGGCGCCCCGCTCCACGTCGATGGCGCCGAGCGCCTCGCCGAGCTCCAGGTGGTCCTTGGGCTCGAAGCCCTCGGCGCCGAAGTCGCGGATCGTGCCGTGCGTCTCGAGGACGACGAAGTCCTCCTCGCCGCCGACCGGGACGTCCGGGTGGACCAGGTTGCCGAGCTGGAGGAGGAGCCGTTTGGTCTCCTCGTCCGTCTCGTGCTGCTCGGCGTCGGCGGCCTTGACCGCGGCGGCGAGTTCGCCGGCCTTCTTCAGCAGCTCGGCCTTCTCGTCGCCGGAGGCCTTGGGGATCAGCTTGCCGAGCGCCTTCTGCTCGGAACGGAGTTCGTCGAAGCGGACGCCGGACGACCTGCGCCGCTCGTCGGCGGAGAGGAGGGAGTCGACGAGTGCGACGTCCTCTCCACGGGCGCGCTGCGACGCACGCACACGGTCGGGGTCCTCACGGAGCAGGCGAAGGTCAATCACCCCACAAGGCTACCGGTGCGCGCTTCCGGCCATCGACTCGATATTCCACTCCGTTACGTGTGTCACGTTATGAGTGAAATGCCGGACCGAATCCCTTGATCATCCATTGTCGTCAATAAAAGGGACCCTACTCCCTGAAACGGGGCAGACGGCAGCGCGCCGGTTGACCGGACTCCCCTGCGGGGGCTGGGATTTGAGAAGGGGTTGTCCACAGGCGACCCTCCTTCGCAAAGTTATCCACAGGCTGTGTGGAAGATCTGTGGACTGCGGAGTTGATCGTTCCGAAAGCCGCATGCCGGGCAGAGAATTCCCGGGTCAAACCACCTCTACACCCACGTTCGAGTGGAAATGCTTCGCTCCAAAGGATTGATCAAGGGAAAAGAGTGGACGAGGGGTGACGTGAGGGTCTGTGGACGAAGTGGGGGCCTGTAGGCCGATTTGTCGACGATGTAGTGCTTCGTTGTCGACTTGTCCCCAGGTCGAGAAGCACGCCTGTGGATAACATCTGTGGATGACGAAAATCTGCAGGTAGGACTGGCCGGGAAGGGTGGTGCCGATGGCCCGGCGAGCGGCTTAGAACCGGCCGTCCTGGCAACGCGCCAGCCAGTCCGACGCGGCGGAGAACTCGCCGTCCGACGTGCCCGCCCGGGGCGCGCGCACATCCTTGGGGTCGACTTCCGCACGCGGGTACGAACCGAGGAAACGGACCTCCGGGCAGACCCGCTTGAGCCCCATGAGCGCCTCGCCCACCCGGCGGTCCGAGATGTGCCCCTCGGCGTCGATGGCGAAGCAGTAATTGCCGATGCCCTCCCCGGTCGGCCGGGACTGCAGCAGCATCAGGTTGACCCCGCGCACCGCGAACTCCTGGAGCAGTTCGAGGAGCGCACCCGGATGGTCGTCGCGCTGCCAGATGACCACCGACGTCTTGTCCGCTCCGGTCGGCGCCGCGGGCCGGGCCGGCCGGCCCACCAGCACGAAGCGCGTCTGCGCGTTCTCCGCGTCGTGGATCTCGGTCTCCAGCGCCTCGAGGCCGTATTTGGCCGCCGCGAACTCACCCGCGAAGGCGGCGTCGTAACGGCCCTCCTGCACGAGACGCGCGCCGTCCGCGTTCGAGGCCGCGGACTCCCAGAGGACCTCCGGCAGGTTGTTCCTCAGCCAGTTGCGCACCTGCGGCTGCGCGGCGGGGTGCGCGGTCACCGTCTTGATCTCCGACAGCTTGGTGCCGGGCCTGACCAGCAGGGCGAAGGTGATCGACAGCAGCACCTCGCGGTAGATCATCAGCGGCCTGCCCGCGACCAGTTCGTCGAGGGTCGTGGTGATGCCGCCCTCCACCGAGTTCTCGATCGGGACGAAGGCGGCCTCCGCCTCGCCGTTGCGCACCGCGTCCAGCGCGGCGGGGACCGACACCATCGGGACGAGCTCGCGGGTGGCGGTCTCCGGGAGAGTGCGCAGGGCGACTTCGGTGAAGGTGCCTTCAGGACCGAGATACGCATAGCTGGCTGGCATGACCTCACCCTAATGGGCCTGGTGCGACCCGGCTCGCGGCTGCGGAAACAGCACCCGAAGGAGGCCCCTCAGTCCTCCAGCAGCCGCTGCCCCACGTACTCCCCGGGTGCCGCCCCGCCCGGCACCGCGAACAGTCCGCTCGCCTCGTGGCGGATGAACGCGGACAGGGCGTCGCCCCGGTCGAGCTTGCGCTGCACCGGGACGAAGCCACGCAGCGGATCGGCCTGCCAGCAGACGAACAGCAGGCCCGCGTCGGGCACACCGTCCGGGTCGAAGCCGTCGTGGAAGGAGAACGGGCGGCGCAGCAGCGCGGCGCCACCGTTCTGGTCGGGCCGGGTGATGCGGGCGTGCGCGTTGATCGGGACGACCAGGTCACCGGCGGCGTCGGTCTTGTCGAGGTCCATCGCGGTGGTCTCGGAGCCCCCGGACAGCGGCGCGCCGGTCGCCTTCTTCCGTCCGATGACGTTCTCCTGGGCCACGACGGAGAGCTTCTCCCAGTCGTCGAGGAGCATGCGGATCCGGCGTACGACGGCGTACGAGCCGTCGGCCATCCATGCCGGGTCGCCGGAGGCGGGCACGAAGACGCGCCGGCCGAAGTCGGGCTCGGACGGTTTCGGATTGCGCGTGCCGTCGATCTGGCCCATCAGATTGCGGGCCGTCATGGGCCGGGAAGTGGCTCCGGGTGAGCGGTTGAAGCCGTTCATCTGCCAGCGCACCCGGGCCGCGCCGCCCGCGTCCTTCTGGACCGCGCGCAGGGCGTGGAAGGCGACCAGGGCGTCGTCCGAACCGATCTGCACCCACAGGTCGCCGTTGCTGCGGGTCCTGTCGAGATGGTCGGAGGAGAAGTCGGGCAGCGGGTCGAGGGCGACCGGACGCTGCTTCTCCAGACCCGTGCGCGCGAAGAAGCTGTGGCCGAAGCCGAAGGTGACCGTCAGCGACGACGGCCCGGCGTCACGGGCGACATCCGTGTCGTCGTGCGCCGCCGCCTCGCCCGCCATCAGCCGCCGGGCCGTCGTCGACCAGCGGCGCAACAGCGCGGCGGCCTCCTTGCGGCCCGCGCCGGGGGCCAGGTCGAAGGCGACGAGATGGCCACGGGCCTGTAGCGGCGTGGTGATGCCGGGCTGATGTTTCCCGTGAAACATCACCGTGTCCGCGCCCAGCGAGGTCAGGGGCGCGGACCGGTCGGCCGCGGGCGCCACCGCGTATCCGGCGGCACCGCCGGCCGCGCCCAGCGCGAGACCGCCGGCACCGGCGGTGCCGAGCAGCCGGCGCCGGGAGAAGGCCCCCTTTCCCCCTTGGAGAGAGGACTGAGGGGATGGGGATTCCTCAGCGATGTCCCGCCGAGCGGGGGTGCCCTCCTTGGCAGAGGCCTTGGACTGGTCAGCCATGGTGTGGTTCAGCCGATCTTCGCGTTCTTGTTCACGGTCGCCTGGTCGATGTCCGAGGTGCGCACGGTCACCGCGATCTTCCAGTCGCCCGCCATGGGAATCTGCACACCGATCGCCGACCAGTGGCCGGTGGCGATGCGATCGGGGGTCACGGGCAGCGGGCCGATCTTCTTCGCCTCCAGGGTGAAGGCGACCTTGACCTCGGGGACGTCGAAGGCCTTGCCGTTAGGCCGGACGACGAAGACGTGCATCTCGTTGCCGCCGACACGGGCCGGGTCGAGGGTGACCTCCACGGTGCCCTTGCCGTCCTCGCCGCCGGTGTCGAACGGGAGCTTCAGGGAAAGTGACCCGGACCGCTGGGAGGCGGCCGCGGTGGCCCCCTTGGCCTCCTCCTCCGTACGCCCCGGCTCGGTGGACGTCAGCACGGTCGTCACCGCCAGCAGGACGATCGCGACGCCCGCCTCGGCGAGCACCGAGCGGCGCAGACCCGTACGGACCGGGTCGGCGTCGCGGACGCGCTTCTCCCGCGTGGTGGCCACTGCGGCCCGCTGCCGGGCCAGTTGCGCGGCGCGGCGCGCGTCCCCGGAGCCGGCGGCCACCGTGGCGGGCTCCTTCTCCGCGGTGCGCTGCTCCACCAGCCGGGCCACCACGGTCGGCGCCTCGGACAGCTGGGCCGTCCAGCGGCGTGAGATCCAGGCGATGCCGACGAGTACCGCCACCAGGGCGACCTTGACGAGCAGCAGCTGTCCGTACGAGGTGCCGGTGAGCGCCGACCAGGATCCGACCTGGCGCCACGACTGGTAGATGCCGGTCGCGGCCAGCACGGTCACGCCGCCGAACGCGACGCGGGAGAAGCGGCGTACGGCCGCCGCCTCGATCTGTTCCCCGGCGGGCGCCCGGAACAGGGCCACGAGCAGCGTCGACAGCCCGCCCAGCCAGACGGCGACCGCCAGCAGGTGCAGGACGTCGACGGGCATCGCGAGTCCCGCCTGGATGCCGGTCGAGGCGTGCTCGGCCATCGCCCAGCTCGCGGCCAGGCCCGCCGCGACGACGGTGCCGCCGATCGCGAGCCCGAAGGTGAGGTCCCTCTTTTCGGCCCCCGCGGCACCCTCGGTGCGGCCGGCACCCACGGAACGGCCGGCTCCGTCGGCACGATCGCCGGTGTCGGCGCCGCTGTCGGTGCCTGCGCCGTCGTCCGCGCTGCCGCCGCCCGATACTCCGGCCCCGTCGACCGTGGCGTCCTGGGCCGTGTCTTCGTCGATGCCTGCGTCGATGCCTTCGGCCTCGTCGTCCCGCCCCGCGTACGCGCCGAAGAGCACCGCGATGAACAGCGCCGCCGCGGCGAGCAGCAGCAGTCGCGAGACCAGTGCCGCGCCCGACTTCGTCTGCAGCACTTCGGCGAGCAGCGACAGGTCGAAGATGTCGCCGATCCTGCCGGAGCCGACGTAGGAGCCGCGCAGGAGCAGCAGCGCGAGCGTGGCACCGGTCAGCGCGAGCCACCCGGAGACCACGAGCCGCTGGACCGCGCGGACGCCGGCGCCCCGCTGCCAGCAGGCGAGCACGAAGGCCGCGCCGCCGACCAGAAGGATGAAACCGGCGTACGAGACATAGCGTCCGATGCCGTAGAGCGTCCCGACGACTCCGCCGCCGACCGCCGTGTCGGACAGGGCCACGGAGGTCCGCGAAGGCGCGCCGATGGAGAAGGTGAACGCGCCCGACACGGGGTGGCTGTCGGCCGAGACCACCTGGTAGGTGACGGTGAACGTCCCGTCGGGCAGTCCCGCGTGCAGCTTCACGCCGTACGTGGTGCCGCCCGTCTCGAACGCCTTGCCGGTGTCGACGCGCTTGCCCTTGGGGTCGAGCACGCGCACGGCGCCGTCGGACATCGCCACCTTCTCGGAGAAGGTGAGCGAGACCTGGTCGGGTGCCTGCGTGACCACCGCTCCCTGCTGCGGGTTGCTCCCGGTCAGCGCGGCGTGCGCGGAGACGGGGGCGGCGCCGGCGAGGACCGCGCCGGTGACGGCGAGGAACAGCAGCAGCAGTGTCCGTATGCGGAAAGCGGCGGTGATGGCGCCGCGGGCCGAGCCACGGACGGCGGTGCGGCGGGGAACGGTGGTCTGCGTCACGGTGATCCCTCCCTCAGTGCCCGGTCGTCGGGTTGTATGTCGCGGACTTCACCGGCATGGAGACCTGCACCGTGCCGGTCCTGGCGAAGTGGAGCGTCAGCGACACCTTCTCGCCCTCCCGGGGTCTGTGGGTGAGCTTTTCGAACATGAT
This sequence comes from Streptomyces sp. RPA4-2, assembly GCF_012273515.2. NCBI lineage: Bacteria > Bacillati > Actinomycetota > Actinomycetes > Kitasatosporales > Streptomycetaceae > Streptomyces > Streptomyces sp. RPA4-2. The sequence goes on along the minus strand of NZ_CP050975.2, from coordinate 4,621,634 downwards.
GTGGTTGCCGCCGCTCGCGAAGGCGAGTGTGCCGTCCGCGGGTATGGCGAACGACGTCTCCTCCTCCATCGCGCCGCCCTTGGTGGAGTGCAGCGTGACGTCGTCGGAGAGGTCACTGGTGACCGAGGTGAGCGTGTCGGTGCCGCCGGAGTTGGTGACGGTGAAGAACCCGGCCGCCATGGTGTCCGTCACGGGGGCGGGCATGTAGACCCCGCTGACCTTCAGTTCGGGCTTGGAGGACGCGGAGGACGCGGAGTCGTCCGAGCCGCAGCCCGCCAGTGTCAGCGCCAGTGCCGCGGCCGTGACCGCCGCGGCTCCGACGGAGCGCCTCACGGGTTCTCCCCCTTGATCAGCTTGGGAAGGTCCTTGGTGTAGTCGTCGACGGTGGCGGCCTCGCTGTACAGCACATAGCCCGCGTCGGTCTTCGGTGAGAACGCGATGACCTGGGTGCCGTGCACGGAGACGAGCTTGCCGTTCTTGTCCTTCGTGGTCGGCTCGATGGTGATGTGGAGGATCCGGGCACCGGCCTGGACGGTGGCGAAGTCGCCGGTCAGGCCGATGAAGGCGGGGTCGATTCCCTTGAGCCACTTGCCGAGCGCGGCGGGGGTGTCGCGTCCCGGGTCGGTGGTGACGAACACGACGCGGAGCTTGTCCCGCTCGGCCTCCGGCAGCTGCTTCTTGGCGACGGCGAGGTTGCTCATCGTCGTGGGGCAGACGTCGGGGCAGTGGGTGTAGCCGAAGTAGACCAGCGTCGGGCGACCCTTGGTCTCCGCGAGGAAGTCGTACTTCTTGCCGTGGGTGTCGGTGAGGACGAGATCCGGCTTCTCGAACGGCTGGTCGAGGACCGTCGCGGCCCGTTCCGATCCGGCCTCGGCGGACACGTCGGCGATCGGCTTGTTGCCGTCGTCACCGCTGCCGCAGGCGGAAAGGGTCAGTGCGGCGGCGGCGAACAGGGCGGCAGTGGCATACGTCTTCTTGCGCATAGAAAAATGTCCCAGATGTGAGGGCTCCGGTGTGCACCGGGGTCGTACGACGCCGTTGACGGGGGCGTACGACCTGCCGGTGCACGACGGAGGGGTGCTGTGGGCCTCAGGCGTCGACGCGCCGGCGGCCGGCCATGACGCCGTACGCCACGCCCGCCGCACCGACGACGATGCCCACGATGCCCAGGACGCGGGCCGTGGTGTCCGTGTCGGAGGGTGAGGCGGCGGAGGTGGTGTCCTTGGCGGCCGGGGTGGAGGTGTCGGAGGCGTCCTGGGCGGCGGAACCGTGGTGGCCGTCCGCGGACGCGGCGGAGAGCGCGAGGACCGGAGCCGGGTTCTCGGGCTCCTCCGCACCCTCCTTCTGCGGTTCGATCCAGCGCACGACCTCCTTGTTGTCGTACGTCTGGATCGCCTTGAAGACCAACTCGTCGGCGTCCTCGGGCAGCTGGCCGATGGAGAGCGGGAACTTCTGGAAGAAGCCCGGCTCGATGCCCTTGCCGGTGGCGGTCCAGGTCACCTTGGAGACGGCCTCGGAGATCTGCTCGCCGTGCAGGGTGAGCGGCTTGGCCAGCTTGCTCTTGGTGACCTTCACGGACCAGCCGTCGAGCGGCTGCGGCATGACGGACGCGAGCGGGTGGTCGGTGGGGAGGTTCACCTCGACCTTGGTGGTCGCCGAGTCGTCACGTTCGTTGGGGACCTTGAAGTCGACGACGGCGTACTCGCCCTTGGCGGCCGCGCCTTCCGGCTGGACGCTGACGTGCGCGAAGGCGGGGACGGACAGGGCGAGAACGGCCGAGGCGGCGACGCCACCGGCGGCGGCGATACGGGAAGCCTTCATAGAAGAGGACACTCCACTTTCAGTCCGATGAGGAAGGGGGTGTGCGTGCCGACAGCCGCGGAGCGGCACCCCGTGCGAGGCGTCGTCGGGCACGCGCGCGTGCCGCACGGCGCGGCCCCTTCGTGATCGTGAAGCGGTGCGCCGTGTCAGGCAGCGAGGACGAGAGCGGGGGAGCGTGGCGGTCCGCGCCGGACGACGGAGTGCTGAAGGGCGATGGTGCGTGGCTTGCGCGCGGCGCGCGGCGCGCGGCGCGGAGTGCGCGGTGCCGCGCCGGAAGTCCCCGGGAGTCCCGCCCGCAGGGCGCGTACGAGCGCGAGCGCGGCGCGCAACGACCGTACGAGCGCGCCTTCCGCGACCCCGTGCGCGGACAGCCGCATGAGCCGGAGCAGCGCCATGTCACCGTGGCGCAGCACCCATCCGGCGGCGACGGCCGCGAGGACATGGCCGAGCAGCATGGGCAGGGAGGGCAGCAACCCCATCGAGGAGCCCGCGGCGGACGACACGGCGTCCGCGGGGTGATGCCCGGACATCGACGGCATCGACGGCATCGACGGCATCGACGACATGGGCATGGACTGCGTCGTGCCCGTGTCGAGCCCCGCGTCGGCCAGGATCTTCTGGGCCTGTGCGGGGCTGATCGCCGCCGCGGCCGTGCCGCACACGATGTGGGCGGCACGCTGGACGAGCGACGCGTCGGTCATCGTCATGGAGCCGGAGCCCGTTGCCATGGATCCGGACACGCCGAGCCCGAAGAGCGTGTGCAGCGCTGTCTGTCCCACGGCGAGCACCGCCGCGATGCCCGGCAGCGCCCGCTCGCGTCCCGCCAGGGGGGCGGCGACGGCGAAGACGCCGAGGAAGCCCGCGCCCAGAGTCCACAGCGGGACGGTCGTACAGGAGGCGATTCCATGACCGGCCGCGGCCAGCACGACGCAGACCGCGGCGAACACCGCGGCCCGCAGAATCCGGAGCTCTTGTCCGGAGCGCGCCCTGCGTGAGTGGGGGGCAGTCATGGCGGCCCCATCATCGCACTGGCCACCCCCGCGCCCCACGGCAGGTCCGCAAGGTGACGTGGCGCGAGGTGTCGCATGGAATGTGGCCATATGGCCGAAAGCGTCCGCACATACACCCTCCCTGACGCGCACGCATCCGCCGTATGGGCGGCATCACGTCATCCGGGCGATTGCACACGGGTACTCGCGGTAATACGTAACGGTATGTCGAGCCGCGGCCTGGAGGCTGGAGCATGAGCATTTGGTGGTCACTCCATCTGCGGCGCGAGGCTGCGAGCGTTCCGCTCGCCAGACGGCTGTTGCTCGGCACGATGGAGACGGCGGGCGTCGACCCCGACATCTCGTACGACCTCTCCGTCGCGCTCACGGAGGCCTGCGCCAACGCCGTCGAGCACGGCGGCGACACCGCGCACGGCGCGGCCACCGAGGCCTACCGGGTCACCGCCTACCTCGACGGCGAGAAGTGCCGCATCGAAGTCGCCGACTCCGGCCCGGGGTTCCCCGCCGGACGCGCCCGCCCGCCGCTCCGCCCGGCCCGCGCCGACGCCGAGCACGGGCGGGGGCTGTGCCTGATCCAGGAGCTCGCCGACCACGTCCGGTTCGACAACGAGCCGGGGCGGGGCGGCGCGGTGGTCAGCTTCGACAAGGTTCTCAAGTGGCGGGAAGACGCGCCTTTGATGGCTGTCTGACCGGGCGGTTCTCCGCGACGACGGCTGTCCCGGAATCCCCGCCCCGCGCACAGCCGCGTCCCGTGTTCCCGTCCGCCGTACGCGCGGCGGCCCACCGCGCCGCCGGCCCCGTCCCGTACGACGCGCCCAGCATCAGGACCCCGAGCAGCAGCCATCCCGGCGTTCCCCAGCCCACCAGCAGGGCCGTCAGGACCAGCGGGCCCATGGTGCGGGCCACCGTGACGCCGGTGCCGAAGAATCCCTGGTACTCGCCCACGCGGTCGGCCGGGGCGAGGCCGAGCCCCAGTTGCCAGGAGCCCGCCGACTGCTGCATCTCGGCGACGACCTGGAGCACCGCGCCCGCCACGAGGATCCCGGCCGCGACCCACGGCGGGGTGCCGGACGACAGGGCGAACACCGCGCAGGACGCGAGCATGACGAACCCCGAGCGGCGGATCGCGCGCGTGGCCGAGGCGAGACCCGTGACACCGCGGGCCATCCGCACCTGGAAGACCATCACCACGGCGGTGTTGAGGACGAACAGCGCGGAGACCAGCCAGGCGGGCGCCGAGGTCCGCTCCGTGATCCACAGCGGGACGCCCAGACTGAGCAGCGGCATCCGCAGCAGCAGCACGGTGTTCAACAGGGTGACGAGGACGTAGGGGCGGTCGCGCAGGACACCGGTCCCGTGCCGTCGGGTCACACCGGCCGCCGGCGGGGACGGCAGCCGCAGCAGCAGCGCCGCACAGAGCAGGAAGCTCACCGCGTCCAGCGCGAACACCCCCAGATACGCGGCCCGTGTCCCGGCGTGCAGGGCGAGTCCGCCGAGGCCCGCGCCCACGGCCAGACCGGCGTTGAGCGTCGACTGGAGGTGCGCGAGCAGCCCGGTCCGCTCCCCGGCGGGGACCAGGCCGGCGAGCAGCGCCTGCCGCGCCGCCGCCAGCCCCGACTGCGCGGCGGCGTACGCGCAGGCCGCCGCGACGAAGGGGACGAAACCGCGTACGACGAGGAACGAGGCCACCGCGAGCCCGGTGGCGAGCGCCAGCAGCACGGCCGTGCCGCGCGGCCCGCGCCGGTCCGCGAGGCGTCCCAGCGGCACTCCCACCAAGGAGCCGACCGCCCAGGCGAGGGTCAGCCCGAGCCCCACGCGCGCGGGGGCGAGGCCGACGACGTGCGTGAAGTAGAGCGCCGAGGTCACGTAATAGGCGCCGTCACCTACGGAGTTGGCCAACTGCGCCAGGGCGAGGACGCGCCGGGGACCCGCGGGCGGGACGAGGGGGTTCGTCATGACAACGACCCTAGAAGCGCGGTGGACCCCTGGGCAGGCCCAATCACAGCGCCGATCCATGACCCAATCGGTCACCCGCGAGGCCCTCGCGGGACGGGGGTCGACCTCTGTGCCGCGAAGCCGGGTGCTCCGAGGGACGGAGCCGCGGCCTCTCCGGGAGGGCGCCGCGTCCTCTCCGGGGCGGAGCCCCGCCTGCGCGGGGACAGCCTCGTCCGCCGCCCCCGCCCGCCGCTCACGTCCCGTCCAGCACCCGCCCCAACACCTCCAGCGCTTCCGGGAACACCTGCTCCCGTGGCGTCCCGTACCCCACGACCAGCCCCTGCGGCCGACCCGCCCCGGGCGTGTGCCAGTGGTCACCGAGCCGCCCCACCGCGAGCCCCAGCGCCCGCGCCCGCGCCACCGTCTCCGCCTCGTCGGTGACCTCCACCAGCGCGTGCAGCCCGGCCGCGATCCCGCGCACGCTCCGGGATGCTCCGAGCCGGTCCACGAGCTGGTCCCTGCGCCGCCGATAGCGGAGTCGACAGGCGCGCACATGGCGGTCGTACGCGTGGCCGGTGATCATCTCGGCCAGCGCCAACTGGCCGATGACCTCGGTGTGATGGTCACTGTGCAGCTTCGCGTCCGTCACCACGTCGACCAGGTGCGGCGGCAGGACCATCCAGCCGAGCCGCAGCGCGGGCCCGAGCGTCTTGGAGGCCGTGCCGAGATACGCGACCTGGCCCGGTGCCATCCCCTGGAGGGCGCCGACGGGCTGCCGGTCGTAGCGGAACTCCCCGTCGTAGTCGTCCTCGACGATCAGCGCGCCGTGTGCGCGGGCCCAGTCGGTGAGCGCCCGTCGGCGCCGCGGATGCAACGTGACCCCGGTCGGGTACTGGTGCGCGGGCGTGACGACGGCCGCACCGGCTCCGCCGGCCCCCAACTCCTCCGGGCGGGCGCCCCGTTCGTCGACCGGCAACGGAACCACCGTTCCGCCGCCCCGCCGCACCACGTCCCGGTGGAAGGGCAGCCCCGGGTCCTCCATCGCGACCACTCCGCCGCCCAGCGCGCTGGTGAGGAGCGCGAGTCCCTGCACGTACCCCGAAGTGATCACGATCCGCTCGGGCGGCGCGATCACCCCCCGGGCCCGTCCCAGATAGCCGGACAGCGCCGTGCGCAGTTCGATCCGGCCGCGCGGATCCCCGTAGCCGTACGCGGAGGAGGGCGCCGTCGCGATCGCGCGGCGCAGCGCCCGCAGCCAGGCGGCGGCCGGGAACGAGCCGACGTCCGGGCTGCCCGGCCGCAGATCGAGACGAGGGGCACGCGCGCGTGCCGCTCCCTCGGACGCCTCCGGAGTGGTGGCCGGCAACAGCGCCACCTCGGTGCCCGATCCCTGCCGCGCCGTCAGATATCCCTCGGCGACCAGCTGGTCGTACGCACCCTTCGCGGTGCCGCGTGAGATGCCCAGCTCGGCCGCCAGCCGCCGCGTCGCGGGCAACCGGGTGCCCGGCGCGAGCCGTCCCTCGCGCACCGCGTCCCGCAGCGCGCGTTCGAGCCCCGCCCGCCGGCCCGCCGCCACGTCCGGCTCCAGATGCAGATCCACACCGACGCCGGACCAGAAGTCGTCCATGCAACCGGGCCCTCCCTCCGAGTACCGCGCCCCCTGCCAGGCAGGACAGGCCCGGGTCACCCCCGCGAACCGAAAACGGCCGGGCACCCGTGGGGGTACCCGGCCGTACTGTCGCGGATCAGCCCTTCAGCGCGGCCATCCACGCCTCGACCTCGTCGGAGCGCCGCGGCAGTCCTTCCGACAGGTTCCGGTTGCCGTCCCGCGTGACCAGGATGTCGTCCTCGATGCGGACGCCGATGCCGCGGTACTCCTCGGGGACGGTCTGGTCGTCGGCCTGGAAGTACAGACCCGGCTCGACGGTCAGGCACATGCCCGGCTCCAGCGTGCCCTCCACGTACGTCTCGGTCCGCGCGGCCGCGCAGTCGTGGACGTCCATGCCGAGCATGTGGCCGGTGCCGTGCAGGGTCCAGCGACGCTGCAGACCGAGTTCGAGGACGCGCTCGACCGGGCCCTCGACCAGACCCCACTCGACGACCTTCTCGGCCAGCACCCGCTGCGCCGCGTCGTGGAAGTCGCGGTACTTGGCGCCCGGCTGCACGGCCGCGATACCGGCCTCCTGGGCCTCGTACACGGCGTCGTAGATCTTCTTCTGGATCTCGGTGTACGTGCCGTCGATGGGCAGCGTGCGCGTGACGTCGGCGGTGTAGAGGGTGTGCGTCTCGACGCCCGCGTCCAGCAGGAGCAGGTCGCCGGAGCGGACCGGTCCGTCGTTGCGCACCCAGTGCAGCGTGCAGGCGTGCGGTCCGGCGGCGCAGATGGAGCCGTAGCCGATGTCGTTGCCCTCGACGCGGGCGCGCAGGAAGAAGGTGCCCTCGATGTAGCGCTCGCTGGTCGCCTCGGCCTTGTCCAGGATCTTCACGACGTCCTCGAAGCCGCGGACCGTCGAGTCGACGGCCTTCTGCAGCTCGCCGGCCTCGAACTCGTCCTTGACCAGCCGCGCCTCGGAGAGGAAGACCCGCAGCTCCTCGTCGCGCTCGGCGGTGACCTTGTCGGTCAGGGCCGCCTCGACGCCGGCGTCAAAGCCGCGCACGACACGGACGGGACCGGTGGCCTCCTTCAGCGCCGCGGCCAGTTCACGGACGTCCGACGCCGGGATGCCGTACAGCTGCTCGGCCTCGGTGAGGGAGTGGCGGCGGCCGACCCACAGTTCGCCCTGGCCGGACAGCCAGAACTCGCCGTTCTCCCGGTCGGAGCGCGGCAGCAGGTAGATCGTCGCCTTGTGCCCGTCCGACGTCGGCTCCATGACCAGGACGCCGTCCTCGGTCAGGTTGCCCGTCAGGTACGCGTACTCGACCGAGGCACGGAAGGGGTACTCCGTGTCGTTCGACCGGGTCTTCAGGTTGCCCGCGGGGACCACCAGCCGGTCGCCCGGGAAACGCGCGGAGAGTGCGGCGCGGCGGGCTGCGGTGTACTCGGCCTGCGCGATCGGCTCCAGGCCGCGCAGCTCGGTGTCGGCCCAGCCGGACTTCATGCTCTCGGCGAGTTCATCGGACACGCCCGGGTACAGGCCGTTCTTGCGCTGCTTGATCGGCTCTTCTTCGACCGCTTCGTCAGCGGCATCGTCGAGCACGGCTTCCGGGGTCTCCGGGTTGAGCGCCTCCGACACGGTCTGCCTCCTTGATACGACTCTGGACCGCTTCCATCGTACGGTCGTACGGGAGCGGGCCCGGGGCCGGAACGGCTTTACGCCGAGAGCTCACCGCGTGTGCGAGGGGGCTCACCGCGCGTGCGGGACGACGCACCGCGCGCACGCCGGAGCGCACCGTGCGTGCGCCGCGGTTCACGGGGAGTGCTCGGAGGGGGGGCTCGCCGTGAGCAGCGGGGGAGGATTCAGCGGGGGCGGCGAGGAGGGCTCACCGCGGAGCGGACGGGGAAGGCTCACCGCGGAGGAGTCGGAGTGCGCGCCCCGGGAACACCCGAGCCCGTCGCCGTCACGAGGGGGCCCGGTGCCCCTCGTGAGGAGTCCGCCGCGGTCACCCGCAGTGGTCGCTCGTGACGTTTCCGCGCGGCAGTCCCGCACAGCAGTCCCCCAGTAGTCCCGCCCAGCAGTCCCGCGCCACGGTCACTCGAAGCGTGCCGCCAGCAGCACCACGTCCTCGTCGCTGTCGCCCCCCGGCCCGGGTCTCTTCGGGCCGACAGGCATGCCGGACCCGGCGGTCCCGGACCCGCACTCGTCCGGGAGGACGGTCCGCAGGACGTGGTCGGCGATGGCGCCGGGGTCCTCGCGCAGCGACCTCGGCACGCTCGCCGCCGCCGCGTGCAGCCGGGCGAAGGCACGGTCCATGGGGTCGCCGGTGCGGTGCAGCAGGCCGTCGGTGTAGAGCAGCACGGTCTCACCGGCCTCGGCGGTCAGCTCGACACTCGGCGCCTCCCAGCAGGCGAGCATCCCCAGCGGCGCGGACAGCGAGGTCTCCACGAACTCCGTGCGCCGTGCGCCGATGAGCAGCGGCGGGCTGTGACCGGCTCCGGCGAGGGTGATCCTGCGCAGCGCGGGCTCGCAATAGGCGAAGAGGGCGGTCGCCGAGCGGGCGGGCTCGGTCAGCCGCAGCAGCAGTTCGAGGTCGGACAGGACGGCGACCGGGTCCTCGCCCTCCATCACGGCGTACGCCCGCAGGGACGCCCGCAGCCGGCCCATCGCGGCGATCGCGCTGGGTCCGGACCCCGTGACGGATCCGACGGAGAGGCCGAGCGCGGCGTCGGGCAGGGGCAGCGCGTCGTACCAGTCGCCGCCACCGCGCGGACCCGTGCGATGACGGGCGGCCAGCTGGATACCGGGGACCCGGGGAAGCCGTGGGGGAAGCAGCTCCTCGGAGACGGTCGCCACGCACGCGCGTGTGCGCTCCAGTTCCACCAGCCGTGCCAGGTGCTCGCTCGCGTACCGGGCGTAGAGGCCGACGAGGTGGCGCTGGCGCTCCACCGGTTCGGCGGGTTCGTCGTAGAGCCATACGGCGGCGCCCAGCCGGCCCGTCGCCCTGGTGGACAGCGGCAGCGTGTAGCTCGCGGCGTAGCCGAGCCGGGCGGCCACCTCGCGGTGGCGGGGGTCGAGGCCGTCCTCGGAGAGCAGATCGGGCTGCGCGATCTCGGCGTCGCCGCCGGGCAGGCCGTCCAGGATCCGTCCGTACGACATGGAGCTGCGCGGAACGGTCTCGATGTGGCCGAGATCGGCGCGCCCCAGACCCAGGCCGACGGTGGTGTCCGGGCCGAGTCCGTCGCCCGGCTCCAGGACGACGAGACCGCGCCGCGCGCCCACGAGGAAGGCTCCGGCGCGCAGGAGTTCCTGCAGTGCCTCGCTCAGCGCCGCGGTGCGCGCCAGGCGTTCGGTGAGTTCGTGGAGCGTCGTGAGATCGGAGACCCAGCCGGCGAGCCGGTCCTGGAGGACGAGTCCGGGGCCGGTGGCCGGAGCGGCCGGAGTGGCCGAAGCGGCGCCCGGGGCGGAGGATGTAGGCGCGACAGTGTGTGCGGGTGCGGGAACCGTTGAATCGATTCCGGCCACTTTCGGAAGGTGAGGGGCGTTCATGGCGTCCGGCTTTCCGACCTGTGCGTATTGCTCAATAGCATCGCAAACCCCCATGTCGTTCTGCGCCGCTGGCAGTGTCTCCACATGTACACGCACTCGTGAGGGGATGTCCAGCATTGTCCTGCCGGGATTCCTGGTGTCCACGAGACCCTCGGTAACCCTTGCGGGAAAGCAAAGTTGGCTTAAAACTGACTCGGGTAACACGTTATTGAGGTCGACTGGCCTCGTTCGACGGAGCGTCACAGCGGTCGTGGTGGGTACGTACTCGGTGAAGGCCAGGGGCGGTTGGGAACCGCCCGGAACCTGGAATCGGACCCGGGCGTCTTAACTACCGATGACCGTGCCCCATCCTCCCGTGGCGGAGGCGGCAAGCAATACGCGGGACAGCAAAACGCCAGGCGCCGCCACCCCACGCCATGCCCGTGCTTCAGACAGACGCAGTATGGACGCGGACGCAGCCAATGCTCGGCCCAGATGGGTTCCCCCTGCCGTGCGCGGGGGTGTGATGCGCCAGCAGGTACGCACAGTGAAGTGATCGACACATGACGTGATGTGATCCACGGTGTTGCCAGGCGTGCAACGGAAAGGAACGAGCGCTCATGCGCGAGATCCTCGGAAGGCGACGCAGGCTCCTGTCCAGGCGGAACAACGGGAGCCCTGAGATGCTCAGCGCGGCCCTGACCTTCGCGGCCGATTGGCGCTGGCCCGTACTCCCGGGTGTGGCACCGGATCCGCAGGGGCGTGCCCGCTGCGGCTGCCCGGACCCGGAGTGCACGGTGCCCGGCGCCCACCCCTTCGACCCCGGCCTCCTCGCGGCCACCGCCGACCAGCGCATGGTGCGCTGGTGGTGGACCAACCGGCCGTCGGCACCCATCGTGCTGGCCACCGGAGGCAGGGCGCCCTGCGCGGTGAGCCTGCCCGCCCCCGCGGCGGCCCGCGCGCTCGACGCGCTCGACCGCAAGGGCATGCGCCTCGGCCCGGTCGTCGCGGCCCCCACACGGTGGGCGATCCTCGTCGCGCCGTACTCCATGGAGCAACTCGGCGAGCTGCTCTACGCCAAGGACTTCGTACCGGGTTCCCTGCGCTTCCACGGCGAGGGCGGTTACATCGCGCTGCCCCCGTCCGAGACCGGCCAGGGACGGATCCGCTGGGAGCGGGCCCCGCTGCCCGGTTCGGCCGCGCCCTGGGTGCCCGGGGTGGAGGCCGTGGTGGACGCCGTGGTGGAGGCGCTCACTCGTACGGGTGTGAGCGCGCCCGAGTTGTAGGGCGCTCCGGCGCGCGGCGAGCCGCGCGCCCACCCCGGCTCGTTATCTTCCGTGGTATGCAGCGTCATCTTGGCCGACACAGAGACTCCTTGCCGCTGCGCGGCGGGCCGGGCCCCCGAAGCGTTCGTCTGGGGGCGTTGACCGCCGCCGTGGCGTTCATCGTCGCTCTGCCGCTGACCGTGGCGTCCGCGGGGCCCGTCGGGGACGAGGGTCCCGCGGTCGTCCGTACCTCCGGGCGCGTCGACGAGAAGGGGCGTGCGCCCGGCTCCGGGGGCCTCTCCGCGTCCGCGTCCCGGCTGCTGGGGCTGGGCCTGGCCACCGTCGCCCGGTGCGGCCCCGAACTCTCCTCACCGGACGGCATCGAGGCGCAGACCTGTGTCCTGACCCGGGGGGCGGACACCTGGGCGCGCACGTACTACCGCAACGCGACCGGCGACGAGCTGAGTTCCGTACTGAGCCTCATGGGGCCCGCCGGCCACACCGTGCAGATGAGGTGCGTGGTGGACGCGGAGGACGATCCGGGAGCGTGCGAGACGCCCAGGGAGCGCACGGCGGGCGGGGCGGGGGCCTACACGGCGGTCGCGGAGTTCGCGCAGGGCGCCGGTGACGGGCCGCTGCTGCTGCGCTCCGGCAGCAGTACGGGTTCGTAGCAACTTGCCTCTGTGGCAAGGGCGTTGACGCCGTACGAGGTTCCGGACATGAAAAAGACCCGGTTGCTGGCGACGGGGGATGCACCAGCAACCGGGCTACTCGAACGGTAACAAGAGATCGGCGGTTCGCAAATTCGATCTCGGCTATTCGGACACGGATTCCGCTGTCACAACCGGGAGTTGTGACAGGAGTCACCTGTCCTCAAGGGCCTGGACCAGCTGACCGGTCGGTCAGTGCCGCGACCGGGGATCAGCTCAGCGTGACCTGTCGGTTGGTGAGTCCGCCGCGCGCCCGGCGTTCGTCCGCGGTGAGCGGCGCGTCCGAGGCCAGGGCGGTCGCCAGGCGTTCGGCGAATTCGGCCGCCGGCTTCTCGATGTCGTCGGCCGTGACAGCGCTCGGCAGGTCCCAGACCGGCACCGTGAGCCCGTGCGCGCGGAAGGAGCCGACCAGCCGGGTGCCCTCGCCGAGACTCGACCGGCCGGCCGCGTGCAGCCGCGCGAGCGCGTCCAGAAGCTGTTCCTCGGGGTGCGGCATGACCCAGCGCAGGTGGTTCTTGTCGGGGGTCTCGCACCAGTACGCGGCGTCGACGCCGGAGAGCTTCACGGTGGGGACGGCGGCGGCGTTGGCCCGCTCCAGGGAGGCGGCCACGTCCGGCGTCGAGTTCTCCGCGTCAGGGACCCAGAACTCGAAGCCCGTGTGCACAACTGGCTCGAAGGCGCCTTCGGGGTCGAGCAGTTCCTGCAGCCGCGGGCCGTCGGCCGGGGCGCGGCGGCCCGGGACCGGTGTGCCGGGCTCCGCCGTGAGGGCGCGCCGCAGGGTGTCGGCGAGGTCGCGGCTGATGTCGCCGGACGCCGTGTCGTTCTGCAGGCCGAGCAGGACCGAGCCGTCGTCGCGGCGCAGCGCGGGCCAGGCCATCGGCAGGACGGTGGCGAGCGTCACCGAGGGGACGTCCTCGGGGAGGCTCTCCTTGAGCTTCAGTTCGGCGGTCGCGGCGGGCACCAGCTCGCGCAGCGCGACCCAGTCGCCCTCGTTCGGCAGGCCCTCGAAGGGGCGCTGCACCAGTTCGGTCACCGCGTGCGCGGCCGCCCGGCCATGGCAGGCCTTGTAGCGGCGGCCGCTGCCGCAGGGGCAGGGTTCGCGAGCGCCGACAACCGGGATTTCCCCGTCTTGCAGCTGAGGCCGCTGGGCCTTCGTCTGGGGTCGCTTCTTGGCCATCGTGGGTGTCTCCCGATCACGGCTCGACTCGTACGGGCGCGAGCCTAGCCGTTCGTGCGACGGCCGAAGGGACCCTGTGGACAACGTCGACCACGCACCGGGTCCTTCCGGAGGAACGGGGGGTCTCAGTCCAGGTCGTCGAAGGCGTCCGCGAAGTCCAGCTCGGGTATCGCGGACACAGCCGGTGACGCGACGCGCGTAGCGAAATCGTCGCGCCGGTGCCCGGTGGTCGCGTCGGCGACGTCCTCCTGGACGACGACCCACACCGTGACCTCCCCGCGGGCGTCGTCGCGGACGCCCCAGTCCTTCGCCAGCGCCGTGATGATGTTCAGCCCGCGGCCGCCGTGTGCCGTGACCGAGGGGGTGGCCGGTACCGGGCGGGTGGGACCGCCGCCGTCCGTCACCTCGACGGTGAGCCTTCCGGACGCGTCGACGCGCCACGCGGCCCGCACGTCGCCGTCACCCGACAGGGCCTCGCCGAGCGGCCTGCCGTGCCGGCACGCGTTGCTCAGCAGTTCCGAAAGGATCAGTACGGCGTCGTCGACGATCGATTCCGCCATTCCGCCCGTGCGCAGCTGATCCCGCATCCGACGTCTTGCCTTCCCGACGCCCGCAGGGCCATGCGGAACGGCCATGCTCGACGACGTGGGCACTTCCCGTGCCACCACCAACGCCACCCCCGAGACCTCCTTTGCCCCACGCCACGGTGTGGATGCCCCACTGGACTGAACCGGAAACCGGCCAATCCACGTCTGCTGACGCACTCGTAACGATCGAATACGGAACGAACGCGCCGGTGCACTCCCTGTCACTGTGTGGCTGGATCTCGATGGCCGTTCCGGGGGTTCGATCAGTGCCTTCCGGAGTGGTGCGCGCGAGGTCAGCGGCCGAGCTGGCGCAGGACCGCGCGCGGTCGGTTGGTGATGATGGCGTCAATGCCCAGCTCAACGCAGAGGTCGACGTCCTCGGGCTCGTTCACCGTCCAGACGTGCACCTGGTGCCCGGCTCGTTTCAGCCGTTCGATGTAGCCGGGGTGGCTGCGTACGATCCGCATCGAAGGGCCTGCGATCCGGACACCCGCGGGCAGCCGTCCGTCCCGCAGCCGGGGCGAGACGAACTGCAGCAGATAGACCGTCGGCATGGTCGGGGACGCGGTCCGGACGCGGTGCAGGGAGCGGGCCGAGAAGCTCATGACGCGGACGGGTGAGGTCGTGGCGCTCGCCGGGGAGTCCAGCCCGAAACGCTTCAGGAGCAGCAGCAGCCGGTCCTCGACCTGTCCGGCCCAGCGTGTGGGGTGCTTGGTCTCGATGGCCAGCTCCACGCGGCGGCCCGCGTCCGCGACGAGTTCGAGCAGTCGCTCCAGGGTGAGGACGGACGTGTCCTCCGGGTCCCCGGGGCCGTACTCCCAGTCGGGGGACTCGTCGCGGTTCCTCCAGGCGCCGAAGTCCAGCGCGGCCAGTTCGGCGAGCTCCAGGGCGGAGACCGCCCCGCGGCCGTTGGACGTACGGTTGACGCGACGGTCGTGGACGCAGACGAGGTGTCCGTCCGCGGTCAGCCGTACATCGCACTCGAGGGCGTCGGCACCGTCCTCGATCGCCTTCTTGTAAGCGGCCAGGGTGTGCTCGGGGGCTTCTTCGGAAGCCCCGCGATGGGCGACGACCTGGATCGGGTGCTGTCGTGCGTGGGTCACCGCGTCATGGTGCCATCGCTGCGGGGTGGCCGCCGGGTCGGATACGCCACAAATGAAACCATTGCGCCAGAAAAGACCTATGTAAAGAATGGACCTGGACCCACAGCCACCGCTTATGGTGCTCTGACGTCCTGTGGGAAAAGCTGACGGCGTACAAAAAAGCACATGCACACCAGCACAGCTGAATCGCGCCGGACGCGTCGACAAGCATGAGCGAGCGTGACCGAGTGCGACCGAGAACAACAGCCGTGGATCGAGGAGAAGAGCTGTGAGCACCGAGAACGAGGGCACCGCAGTACCCCCGGCCCCGTCCGCACCTCCCGTGCCGGTGGAAACTCCCGCTGCTTCCGCGCAGAACGCTGCGCCCGAAGGGGGCGCGCCGACCGCTCAGATCCCGTCGGTGCCTCCGGGCGCCCCCGGCGCACCGGAGCAGTCACCGGCGTACGCGTCGATGGGTGCCGGGACGCCTGACCCGTACGGGCACGGCGCGGGGACTCCCGGTGCGCCGGGCTACGGTCCCGGGACCCCCGGGGCCGTCCCCGCGGCCGAGGCGGGCTGGCCGCCCCCGCCGCCCGCCACCCCCGCGTACGCGGACGGTGGCGGCTCCGGCGCCGGCGGGTGGGGTTCCACCTACGGGCAGCCCGCGCCGAAGCCGAAGAACGGACGTGGCGGCCTGGTCGCCGCCATCCTGGTGGCCGCGCTCGTCGCGGGCGGGGTCGGCGGCGGCATCGGCTACTCGCTGGCCAGGGGCAACGACAGCTCCACCGGCTCGACGACGGTCTCCGCCCCGAGCAACAGCGGCGACGTCAAGCGCGCCTCGGGCACGGTCGCGGGCGTGGCGGCCAAGGCGCTGCCGAGCACCGTCACCATCGAGGCCGAGAGCACCAACGGCGAGGGCGGCACCGGCACGGGCTTCGTCTTCGACAAGCAGGGCCACATCCTCACCAACAACCACGTCGTGGCGGATGCGGTCGACGGCGGCAAGCTCACCGCGACCTTCCCCGACGGCAAGAAGTACAACGCCGAGGTGGTCGGCCACGCCCAGGGTTACGACGTCGCGGTCATCAAGCTCAAGAACGCGCCGTCCGACCTACAGCCGCTCGCCCTCGGCAACTCCGACAAGGTGGCCGTCGGTGACTCGACGATCGCGATCGGCGCCCCCTTCGGCCTGTCCAACACGGTGACCACGGGCATCATCAGCGCCAAGAACCGCCCGGTGGCCTCCAGCGACGGCAGCTCCAGCAGCAAGGCCTCCTACATGAGCGCCCTGCAGACGGACGCCTCGATCAACCCGGGCAACTCCGGTGGCCCGCTCCTGGACGCCCAGGGTTCCGTCATCGGCATCAACTCCGCGATCCAGTCGACGAGCGGCGGCGGCCTGGGCGGCACCAGCCAGTCCGGTTCCATCGGTCTCGGCTTCGCGATCCCGATCAACCAGGCGAAGCACGTCGCCCAGCAGCTCATCAAGACCGGCAAGCCGGTCTACCCGGTGATCGGCGCGTCCGTCTCCCTCGAAGAGGGCACCAGCGGCGCGAAGATCACCGAGCAGGGCGCGAGCGGCTCCGCGGCGGTGACCTCCGGCGGCCCCGCCGCCAAGGCCGGCCTCAAGCCCGGCGACGTCATCACCAAGCTCGACGACCAGGTGATCGACAGCGGTCCGACCCTCATCGGCGAGATCTGGACCCACCAGCCCGGCGACACCGTCAAGCTCACGTACACGCGTGACGGCAAGGTCCGCACCACCGACGTCACCCTGGGCCAGCGCGACGGCGACAGCTGACCGATCGGTCCTGTCCCCGCGCCACCGACGATCGTGGGTGACGCGGGGCGGGTTGCCCGAGCGGCCCCCCGGGCCCGTCGTCACACCGGCTCGAGCGCGGTCAGACCGCGGCGTCCTGCGGGTACCAGCGGAGTTCCACGGTGTTGCCGTCCGGGTCCTGGACGTAGACCGACGTGGCGGTGCCGCGGGCGCCGAAGCGGTCGACGGGACCTTCCAGGACGGTGAAGGTTCCCGACGTGATGAACTCGTCCCAGTCCAGCGGTTCCACGGTGAGACAGATGTGGTCGACGTTGGATCCTGCCCGAGGGCGACCGACCAGGTCGATGATGGACTCAGGGGTAATTCTCACCGAGGGGAACGAGACCTTGCCGGCTCGCCACTCGGCAACGCGTACCGGTTCCAGGCCGAGGAGTCCGGTGTAGAAGTCCAGGGACCGCTCGACATCCCCGACGTTGAGAACCAGATGGTCGAACGCCCTCACGCGCAGAGAGGGCACCCCGGGTCGGTCGCCGAGGCCCGGTGAGGGATGGCTGCGCTCCCGCAGGGGCTCGCCGGTCCCGGCCGTGCGGGTGGTGATGTCCGAGGCGTTCATGGGGCTTCCTTAGATGGTGGAGTCCAAGTGGGCGCCATTGACGATCCGCCGACTCGGCTCCGTCATCAAGGCATGATGGGAACACGGCCGTTGAGCGTGATTCAACGAACGGGGGGACCATGCTGGAACGGGCGGAGATCGAGACCTTCCTGACGCTTGCCGAGGAACTGCACTTCGGTCGTACCGCCGAGCGCCTGTGCGTCACGACCGGGCGGGTCAGTCAGGTGATCAGGAAACTTGAACGACGGATCGGCGGCATGCTGTTCGAGCGGACGAGCAGAAGCGTTCGCGTCACAGCGATCGGGCGGCAGTTGGCCGATGACCTGGTGCCCCTGGTCGTCGGGATGGAGGAGGCGCTCCGAAGGGCCGCCGATGCCAGTCGCGGTGTCACGGGAGAACTGCGGGTCGCTTTTCTCGGGGAGTGGACGGCACCCGCGCTCCTGAGGGCGGTCCAGCTCTTCAGCGAGCGCCACTCCGACTGCAGGGTCGATGTGCGGGAGGTGCAGCTGTCCAACTCCCGGGCGAGCCTGCTGGACGGCTCGGTGGACGTCCTCATCGCCTCGTTCCCGTTCGACGGAATGGCCTGTGGGCCGGCGCTGCTGACGGAGAAACGGGTGCTCGCCGTCGCGGCCGGCCATCCGCTCGCGGGCGCGGAGTCGGTGTCGCTCGAAGTGCTCGCGGAGCACCCGGTGGTGCAGTACCCGGAGGTGACCTCGGCCGGGTTCAAACGGGATCGCACACCGGAGCACACCCCGCTGGGCAGGCCGGTTCCGAAAGGACCGGCCGGAGGATCGTTCTCCGAGATGCTCACGCTGGTCGCGATGGGCAGGGGCGTCCTGCCCGTCGGAGAACATTCCCGACGTTACTACCCTCGACCGGACGTCGCCTATGTGCCTCTCCATGACGCACGACCGATCGAGCGGGGACCGGTCTGGCTGGAAGGGAACACCACGGAGCGCGTACGCGAGTTCGTACGGGCCGCGGCGGACGTCGCCCAGCAGCTGCCGATTGCATGAGCGTGCCGCTTGCGGCGAGCGGGAGCAGCACCCGTGGATTTCGTGGACCATGCCGCCGGGGAACGCTCGGGGCCGGGTAGGCTGTAGCCGCCTCGCCCCAGGTGGGCCGGGGCGCGGGTGGGTTGCCCGAGCGGCCTAAGGGAACGGTCTTGAAAACCGTCGTGGCAGCGATGTCACCGTGGGTTCAAATCCCACACCCACCGCAGCTGAACGGCCCCTGACCAGGTGAGGTCGGGGGCCGTTCTCATGTGCGCCGGGCGTCAGTCACCGTGGTCCGCCGTCAGGTACCGGCCGATCGGGCACGGCGGGGGCACAGGCGCGTTCTGGTCCGCGGCGTCAGACGGTGCAGCCGGGACCGTTGAGGGGGCGGACGCAGACGTTCAGGCCGGGTCCGCCGTTGTTGGTGTTGGTGCCGGGGCCGCCGTCGAGGACGTCGGGGCCGTTGCCTCCGAAGAGGGCGTCGTTGCCGTTGCCGCCGGTGAGGACGTCGGCACCGTCTTCGCCCTCGACGCGGTCGTTCCCGTCGCCGCCGCCGATGCGGTCGTTGCCGGTTCCGCCGCACAGGATGTCGTTGCCGCCACGGCCGTCGATGACGTCGCTGCCGCCGAGGCCGAAGATGACGTCGTTGCCGGGCGTGCCGATGAGGAGGTCGGCGCGGTTGGTCCCGACGATGGTGGGTGTGGCGTTGGCACAGGTGAGAGGAGCCATCGTGTACGAGAAGACCAGAGTCGGCCGGGCGGTTGCGGTGGTGGCGGTGGCATTGGCCGCGCTGACCTGGGTGGGCGAGGCGTAGGACGATCCCGCACCCCCTCCACCGCCCCCTCCATGGCCCCCGCCCCACCAGCCGCCTCATAGCTCCGCCGCCGGTGGAGGTGTCTCCGTTGCCGCCCTGTCCGAGGCTTCCCGAGGTGCCGTTGCCGACGTTGACGGCCGTTCCCGGGCTGTTGCCGCCGCCTCCGCCGCCGGGAGCGGCGCTGCCGAATGCTCCGCCGCCTCCGCCGCCCGCCGAGTAGGGAGCGGCGGAGCCGCCGTTGCCACCGCCGAAGATGCTGCCCCCAGCCCCTCCGCCACTGGTGGTGCCGTTACCGCCCGGACTGTTGCCGCCCCTCCACCGCCGCCGATGCCGAAGGCGCCGCTGCCGCCTTGTGTCGTTCCCGGAACTCCGCCGGGACCGTTGCCGCTTCCGCCGCCGCCTTGATTGCCGGCCCCCGCCTCCGGCACCGCCCGAAGCGACGAGCAGGCGGGGATCGGTGGAGGGGTGCCGGTGAGGTGCAGCTGCCCGCAGCACAGGTCTGGACACTGGTCGCGCCGCCGCCTCCACCCCCGCCTCCGTTGCCGGGACCGGCGACTCCGCCGCCGTTGTAACCGCCGCCGCCCCCGGAGCCGCGACCGGCGACCTCCAGCCGGAGCGTCTGAGCCGGGGTGATGGTGAGTGAGCTCGCGGTCACCTGGCCGCCGGCCCCGCCCGGGCCGCTCGTACCGTTCGCGCCGGAACCGCCCACTGCGGTGATCCCGGTCAACTGGGTGACCCCGGCCGGTGCGGTGAACACGAACTCGCCGCCGCTGTCGCCGGTGATCGTGTAGGTGCAGGTGACCACATTGCCGCTGGTCTGGATGTTGATCCCGGTCGTGCCACCGCCGGAAGCCGTACCGCATTCGGTCTGTGCCTGCGCCGGTGTGGCCGCCAGCAGCGGACCGGCGAGACCGGCCATGGCCACCGCGACCGACGATGCCAGCATCCGAAAGGACGCGCGTCGTACTCGACCTGTGGACGGGCGTTCAGAGAGGGTTCTGACGTGTGCCGACATGGGGGTGTCTGTCTCCTCGAGACCAAAGAGGTGCTCCCGCCCGCACCGATGAGTGTTCGCGGCGGGCGGAGCACAGCCGGTGAGAGGGCCGCGCAGAGGTGTCACTCAGGTTCCTGCGACCCCGGGCAGCTGAACAGATAACCCCAGGACCAGGAGGCCAACACACCGCGACGACAGGGAAAGTCCAGGCGGCAGGAGTACATCCCCGACGGCGGCGAGGGCGGGGCTGGTGGAGCAGGCCGTAGGTTCGACGGGCGTGCTCACGACCGGGGGGCACGTGGCGGGCACGACCACGATGACGACGGTTCGGCGGGCGTGCCTGTCCCGTCTCGGCCGCGGCGGAGACCTTGGCGGCCGTGATCGCCGAAAGATCCTGAGTCCCGCCCTCGACCCGCGCGTGCGGCCGGCCCGCGGCCAGGATTCACGGGCCCTCGGTCAACCGGAACGCGCACAGGCCTGTTGACGATTCCTCCGCCGAACAGCCCCTGCCGGAGGGCAAGATGGGCGGCCCGCTGCTGTGATGTGACTGTGACGCACGGGGCTGTCCCTCGATGCCATGCTGCGGGTATGCCTGACGAATCGCTCGACGAAGGGGCCGTTGCGCAGCCCGCCCCCTTGCCGGCACCGTCCGAGCCCGCACGGGGGCATCGGTTCCGGGGCGTGTTGGTGGCGACGGCGGTTGCCGGCCTTGTGGTCGGTTCCGGTGCCGTCGCGCTGGCGTGGAACCTGTCCGGGCGCGGAGGCGACCACGCGTTCACGTTGGTGGGGCAGGTACGAATCACGGGCAACCTCGGAGCCTCGGGGACCTGCAGTGGCAGTCACGAGTTCAGCGACATCGACAAGGGCGCGCTTCTGACCGTCCGTGATTCGGCGGGCCGGGTCGTCGCAACCGGGTCTCTCGGAAGCGGTGCCTACAACAGTTACTCGGCCTGTGTGTTCCCGATCGTCGTGCGGGGGGTGCCGGACGGATCGGCGTCGTACTCGGTGCAGGTCGGCTGGCACAGTGAGAAGACGATCGAGAACGGTCAGGCGCGGACCGGCAACCTGGTCATGAATCTCGGCGGCACCTGATCCGAACGCCAGGCCCCGCCACCTCCCCCGTCCCGCCGTCGGCCGAGCGGAACCTAAGTCCGGTCATCTCGACCGTACGGCCGGAGGAGAGCGTGGTGCGGGCCGGCGCCGTGAAAGGACCCCAGCGGCCGCGCCCCAGGGACGGCACCCCAGGGACGCGTGATCCCTGGCGCGCGCCTCAGTTCCGTGGGAGCCCGGGATGCCGGAACGACATCCGGGACGCCGACGCGATCGTCGAGCGGGCCTCGTGTGCGGTGAGGCCGGTGCGGACGGCGGCCTCCACGAGGGCGGGGGTCAGGTCGGGACCGATGCCGTTCTCGTAGGCCCGGCAAGCCGCCCAGAACAGGCGGGTGTTGCGCTGGCCCGCGTGGGCGGCGAGGACGAACTGGATCAGTCCCTCGCCCTGATGGCCGGTTGTGGGAGGCGTGCGGTGGCGTGTACGGGGTGGGGGCGTGAGCAGGCGCAGAAGTTCACCCGGGCAGGGCGCGGGCGCGAGGTGGGCGGTGCCCGGCGCCGTGCCGTACACGCCGTGTTCGGTGCGTGAGCCGGGGCCGACCAGGTAGCCGCCGGCGCCGCGGATGTCGATGCCGGGAGCCAGCCGGCTCGCCGAGTTGGGGACGACGACGTCCGGTGGCCCGGTCAGCCAGAGGTGGCGGCCGCCGCTCGGGGTCACGACGACGACGGTGTCGGGGATGGTGAACAGGTGGCGCAGGGCCAGTTCACGCAGGGCGGTGGAGGAGTCCGTGCCGGCCTTGGTGTCGAGGTCGATGC
The DNA here is from genome assembly GCF_012273515.2 of Streptomyces sp. RPA4-2. Lineage (NCBI taxonomy): Bacteria > Bacillati > Actinomycetota > Actinomycetes > Kitasatosporales > Streptomycetaceae > Streptomyces > Streptomyces sp. RPA4-2. The sequence continues at coordinate 4,599,865 of NZ_CP050975.2, read as the reverse complement.
CGATGAGGTGGTGCGGGTCGAGGCCGCAGGCGATGCCGTAGCCGGTGGACCAGGGGGCGGCGGCGAAGAGCGCGCGGATGCGTCGGGGGTCGGTGGAGGCGTCGTACACGCCGTGCCCGAAGCGGCCGCATTCGCCGTGGCAGGGCGGGGTCGTCGGGTCGGGGTCGGCGCGGTGGGGTGAGCGCAGGGCCGGGAGTTTCGTACGGGACAGCGGGATCACCGCGAGGCCGCGCTCGGCGGCGGACAGGGCATGGGCCAGGGCCACGGTCGTGGCCTGCCGGTCGATGGTGGCCATGACTCCATGTTCGTACGAGTGTTCGAAAAAGGGAAGAGTGCGCCGGCCGGGGAGCGCGGAGTGGGGGCTCTGGGTGGCCTGGGGCGGAAATATGGCGAAACGCTTCAGCCCTTGCGGCGTCCGGTTTCGAGTCGTCCGATCCACGTTGAGCTGCGGCTTTGATGTCACGAAGAGGGTTTATCGACTTGTCCTCACGCTTGAGGGGGAATCGTGGCTTCCGGGCTGGTTCGCCGGGGATTCGGTGGGCAACTCTGGATTCGCGACGTCGTGAACAGTGACGGGGCGGTCGGCCGGCCACCTCGGAGCAAGCCGTATCCCACGTACCACCCGGCTCACCGCCGGTCCGTACATCCGGTTCATGGAGGAACTCACATGGCAAGCATCCGTACCGCCCGCGTTCTCGCCGCCGTCTCGGCCCTGCCCCTCGCCGCCGCCCTGTTCACGGGTGTCGCGGCGGCGGACAACGGCGCGATCTCGGACAGCGGATCGAACGCGGGCGTGGCAACCGTCAGCGGCAGCGGGGTCGGACGCGACAACAGTGGAAACTCCTCGACCACGCAGCAGCAGGCGGTGGGCTCCGGCGCCTCGAACCAGAGCAATACCGCGCAGGTGAACGGCTCCGCGTTCACAGCCATCAATCAGTCGCCCACCGTCGTCCACTTCACCAAGCTCTGGTGAGCGCCGGCCGATGAGCCCCCGTCGGGCTCATCGGTCCGGCCTCCCTCGCGGGGGCGTGCTTCCTGGGGTCGTAACACGTCTGCGCGACGGTGCTTCGGTACCGTCGCGCAGGCGTTTCGGCGTTCCCGCGCACGTCCACCACCTCCGTCCCGTCACCTCGCGGCACGTCCCGCGCGGGCGCCGCGCACCGACTGCGCGCGTCCGGCGGACGGCTCCCGCCGGCCGGGCGCCCGCCCCTTCCGCCGACCTTGACAGCACACGGCATCTGACGGACAGTCAGAAACCCCTGTCCGTACGAGGTCCGGGAGGGCCGCCGCCGTGCACCTCGCCCCCACCGAGCGCCAGCGACGGCTGCGCGCCGAGCTGCGCGCGTACTTCCGGGACCTGATGCCCGAAGGGCCCCCGCCCGCCCGCGAGCCCGACCGCCGGCGCGCGCTGCTGCGCCGCATCGGTGCCGACGGACTGCTCGGCATCGGCTGGCCGACCGCGTACGGGGGACAAGGGCGCGGCGCCGACGAGCAGTTCGTGTTCTTCGACGAGGCGTACCGGGCCGGCGCACCGGTGTCGATGGTCACGCTGAACACGGTCGGTCCGACGCTCATCAAGTACGGCGACGAGGAGCAGAAGAGGTACTTCCTGCCGCGCATCCTGAGCGGCGACCTCGTCTTCGCGATCGGCTACTCGGAGCCCTCGGCCGGAACGGACCTGGCCGCGCTGCGCACCTGCGCGCAGCGGGACGGCACGGACTTCCTGGTCCACGGGCAGAAGATCTTCACCTCCAACGCCCAGCACGCCGACTGGATCTGGCTCGCCTGCCGCACCGACCCCGACGCGCCCCGGCACCGGGGCATCTCCATCCTCCTCGTCCCCACGGACGATCCCGGGTTCTCCTGGACACCGATCGAGACGGTCGGCGGCCTGACCACCACGGCCACGTACTACGACGGCATCCGCGTCCCCGCCTCCCGGCTGGTCGGCGAGGAGAACCGCGGCTGGCAGCTGATCACCGACCAGCTCAACCACGAGCGCGTCGCCCTCGCCGCCATCGGCATGCAGGCCGAGGACTTCTACACGGCCGCGCTGGAAGCGGCGCGCACACCCGATCCAGTGACGGGGCGGCGCCGGGTTGACGAGCCCTGGGTGCGTTCGCGGCTGGCCGAGGCGCACGCGCGGCTGGCGGCATCACGCCTGCTCAACTGGCGTCTGGTGGCGGATGTGGGGGCCGGTCGCCTGGCGCCGGGCGACGCCGGCGGCGTGAAGGTCGCGGGAACGGAATCGGCCGTCGAGACGTATCGCATATGTCAGCACATCGTGGGTTCCGACGCGCTGGTGCGTTCCGGTTCACCGGGGGTGTTCGGGGACGGCGAGCTGGAGCGGATGAACAGGGCGGCGCAGATCAACACGTTCGGGGGCGGGGTGAGCGAGGTGCAGCGGGAGATCGTGGCGACCATGCGGCTGGGGATGACGAGGGGGCGGCGGTGAGCGGCGCACCGGCCGGGCCGACGGCGCGGCTCAAGGAGTACGAGGGCCGGGTGGCCACCGTCGCGGGCACCGGCAGGGACCCGGTCAACCGGCCGATGATCCGGCACTGGTGCGAGGCGATGGACGACACCAATCCGGCGTACGAGGGACCTGACGCCATCGCGCCGCCCACGATGCTCCAGGCGTGGACGATGGGGGGCCTCTCCGGACAGGTGAGGCGCGCGGGCCCGTTCGACGATCTGCTCGGACTGCTCGACGACGCCGGGTGCACCTCGGTGGTCGCCACCGACTGCGAGCAGGAGTACCTGCGGCCGCTGCGGCCAGGGGACGAGATCACCTACGACACCGTCATCGAATCGGTCTCCGAGCGTAAGAAGACCCGGCTCGGCACGGGGTATTTCGTCACGACCCGGATGGAGGTGCGGTCGGCCGGCGAGCTCGTGGGCACGCACCGCTTCCGGATCCTCAAGTACGCCCCGGCGCAGGGCAGGCCGAGGAGCGCCCGACCACGGCCGGTCGTCAACCGGGACAACGCCGGGTTCTGGGAGGGCGTGAGCCGGCACGAGCTGCTGATCCAGCGGTGCGCCGCCTGCGGGACGCTGCGCCTTCCCTGGCTGCCGGGGTGCGGTGCCTGCGGCTGTCCGGAGTGGGACACCGTCGGGGCGAGCGGTGAGGGGACCGTCTACTCGTACGTCGTCATGCACCACCCGCCCTTCCCGGCCTTCGATCCTCCTTACGCGGTCGGTCTGATCGAGCTGTCCGAGGGCGTGCGGATCGTGAGCAACGTGACGGGGGTGCCGTACGACAAGGTGCGGATCGGGATGCCGGTGCGGCTCGAGTTCGAGTGGTACGACGAGGAAGTGGTCCTGCCGGTCTTCCGGGCCGCGGACGGCACCGAGGGGGGTGAGCGCTGACATGGACTTCACGCCCACGGAGGAGCAGGCGGCGGCTCGCGACCTGGCCGCCCGGATCTTCGGGGACCTCGCCACGCACGAGCGGCTGTCCGCCGCCGGGACCGGCGGCGACGCCGAGTTGTGGAAGGCGCTGTGCGCGGCTGGGTTGATGGGAGCCGTGGCGGAGACCGGGCTCCTCGGTCTGGTGCTCCTTCTGGAGGAGCAGGGGCGGACCACGGCCCAGGTGCCGTTCGCGGCGAGCGGTGTGTACGGACTGCTGGCGGTGGCGGCGCACGGTTCGCCGGAGCAGCGGGAGCGGCTGCTGCCCGGGATCGGGGACGGGACGGTGGTGGTGTGCGGCGCGGTCTCCCCGCCGTCACCGGTCCGCGCGACGGATTCGGGGCGGCTGAGCGGCGCCGTCCCGGTGGTGCCGTGGTTGCGGGACGCCACCCATGTGCTCGTCGCCGACGACCGGCGTCGGCTGTGGCTGGTGCGGACCGTCGACGCGCGGTGCGAGCCGGTCGAGCTGACGGCGCCCTGGTCGGCGGGACGGCTCACCCTCGACGGCACTCCGGGCGAACGGCTGGGCGAGCGGCTGGGCGCGGGGACGGTACGGGAGCGGGACGGGCACACCGAGGGCGTCCACGCGGACGTGCTCGCCACCGCCCGGACCGCCTTCGCCGGGCTGCAGGCCGGAGTGTGCGCGGGGTCGCTGGCGCGCGCGGTGGAGCACACCAACACGCGCGAGCAGTTCGGGCGCCCGCTCGCCACCAAACAGGCGGTGCAACTCAGGGCGGCCGACGCGTACTTGGACACCGAGGCGATCCGGGTGACGGCGTACGAGGCGGCCTGGCGGCGTGACGAGGGGCTGCCCTACGTGACGCACGCCCTGACGGCCGCCTGGTGGGCCTCCGAGGCGGGGCGACGGGTCGTGCACACGGGCCAGCATCTGCACGGCGGCACCGGAGCCGATCTGGAGCACCCCGTGCACCGGCACTTCCTGTGGGGCCGGCAGCTGGACGCCTATCTGGGATGCGGGGACGAAGTGCTTCAGGAGCTGGGGGAGTTGCTTGTGCGCGGCGAAGGAGGGGCATGACGGCCGACGAGGACGCGCCGAGGACGGAGCGCGCCGACGATCCACCGAGGACGAAGCCCGGTGACGAACTGCCGCCGCTGGAGATCGAGGTCACGCGCACGCTGATCGTGGCCGGCGCCATCGCCTCGCGGGACTACCAGGACGTGCACCACGACCCGGAGCTGGCGCGGCGGAAGGGATCCCCCGACATCTTCATGAACATCCTGACCACCAACGGCCTGGTCGGCAGGTACATCACGGACCACTTCGGACCGGACGCCGTCCTGCGCAAGGTCGCCATCCGGCTCGGAGCCCCCAACTACCCGGGCGACACGATGGTGTTGACCGGCACGGTCGAGGAGGTCTCGGGCGACACGGCGACGGTCCGGGTCGTCGGGGCGAACGGCATCGGCAGACATGTGACCGCGACGGTGACGGTCACCCTCCCGGCCGGGGGCGCGGCATGAGCGTACGGACGCGGGACCGCCTCGGCGGGCGGGCGGCGATCGTCGGGATCGGGGCCACCGAGTTCTCCAAGGACTCCGGGCGCAGCGAGCTGCGGCTCGCCGTGGAGGCGGTGCGGGCGGCGCTCGACGACGCGGGCCTGACACCCGCGGACGTGGACGGGATGGTGACGTTCACGATGGACACCAGCCCGGAGATCACCGTCGCCCAGGCGGCCGGGATCGGCGAGCTGTCCTTCTTCTCGCGCATCCACTACGGGGGCGGCGCGGCCTGTGCGACCGTCCAGCAGGCGGCGCTCGCGGTGGCGGCGGGCGTGGCCGAGGTGGTGGTCTGCTACCGGGCGTTCAACGAACGGTCGGGACGGAGATTCGGCGCCGGGGTGCGGGAGCGGGAGCCGTCGGCCGAGGGGGTGGCGCTCGGCTGGGCCCTCCCGTTCGGGCTGCTCACCCCCGCCTCCTGGGTGGCGATGGCGGCCCAGCGGTATCTGCACAGGTACGGGCTGACACCCGAGGCCTTCGGCCCGGTCGCGGTGGTGGACCGGAAGTACGCGGCGACGAACCCGGCGGCGTACTTCCACGGCAGGCCGATCACCCTCGCCGAGCACGCCGCCTCGCGGTGGATCGTGGAGCCGCTGAGACTGCTGGACTGCTGCCAGGAGACGGACGGCGGCCAGGCGCTGGTGGTCACCTCGGTGGAGCGGGCCCGGGATCTGCCGCGCCCGCCCGCGGTGATCACGGCGGCCGCCCAGGGTGCCGGCCGGGCACAGGAGCAGATGACGAGCTTCTACCGGGACGATTTGAGCGGGCTTCCGGAGATGGGAGTGGTGGCCCGGCAGCTGTGGCGGACCTCGGGGCTGACCCCCGCGGACATCGACGTGGCGATCCTCTACGACCACTTCACACCGTTCGTGCTGATGCAGCTGGAGGAGTTCGGGTTCTGCGGGCCGGGGGAGGCCGCGGACTTCGTCGCCGCGGAGTGCCTGCCGCTGAACACCCACGGAGGGCAGCTCGGGGAGGCGTATCTGCACGGGATGAACGGGGTGGCGGAAGCGGTGCGGCAGCTGCGGGGCACGTCCGTGAACCAGATACGGGGTGCCCGCCGCACCCTGGTCACCGCGGGTACCGGAGTTCCCACCTCGGGGCTGATCCTGGGGGCGGACGGGGAGGAACGGGCGCCCGGGGTCTCGTGAGGACACTCCGGGGGCCGGTGCGGCGGCCGCCATGCCACCGCCGTACGGGTCTCTCAGGGGTGAACCCTCAGGGTGTGGGTGCCGCTCGTCCACCCTCAGGAGGTGGAGCCGGCCCCCCTCCTACAACCTGAGGGGGACATCGCTTCGGGACCTCCGGCCGATCCGAAGGAGTAGGGGTCACTCCTAGCGTGGAGTCATGACCACACCCGTCTGCACCAGCGGTGCGAACGTCGCGACGCGGACCTTCCCGTACCCGTCGTACCCGTCCTACCCGTCGTTCGCGTCGTACATGAAGGCTCGTCAGCCGGTGCTGCTGCGTACCGCCCGGTCACTGACCCCCAACCCGAGCGACGCGGAGGATCTGCTGCAGACCGCGCTGACCAAGACGTATGTCGCGTGGGAGCGGATCGAGGACCACCGGGCGCTCGACGGTTACGTGCGGCGGGCGCTGCTGAACACGCGTACGTCGCAGTGGCGCAAGCGCAAGGTCGACGAGTTCGTGTGCGCCGAGCTGCCGGAGCCCGATGGCGTGCCGGCCGGGGACCCCGCCGAGCAGCAGGCGCTGCGTGACGCGATGTGGCGCGCGATCATGAAGCTGCCGGCGCGGCAGCGGGCCATGGTCGTCCTGCGGTACTACGAGGACCTGAGCGAGGCACAGACGGCGGTGGTGCTCGGCGTCTCCATCGGGACGGTGAAGTCGGCCGTGTCGCGGGCGCTGGGCAAGCTGCGTGAGGATCCCGAACTGGAGCCCGTGCGCTGACCCCGGACCGGAGCTCCGTGGTCCCCTCCGTCACCGCCTCCTACGGTCCCCTCCGTGGCCGTCTCCACGGCCGTCCGACCCCTGTGACTTGATCGATCACCCGGACCTAGTGACATACCGCGCGGTATGTGCGCAGAATCAGCGCAACCCTTACCACCGCGTAGGCAATGTCGCCCCGGGAGGACGCCGTGCTGAGCACGATGCAGGATGTACCACTGCTGATCTCGAGGATCCTGACCCACGGGTCGGCCATCCACGGCACATCACAGGTGATCACCTGGACGGGTGAGGGAGAGCCGCAGCGCCGTTCCTACGCCGAGATCGGTGCCCGCGCGGCCCAGCTGGCGCACGCGCTGCGCGAGGACCTCGCGGTCGCGGACGACGACCGTGTCGCGACCCTCATGTGGAACAACGCCGAACATGTCGAGGCGTACTTCGCGATCCCCTCCATGGGCGCGGTCCTGCACACCCTCAACCTCCGCCTCCCCGCGGAGCAGTTGGTGTTCATCGTCCAGCACGCCGCCGACCGCGTGATCATCGCCAACGGTTCCCTGCTGCCCCTGCTCGCACCACTGCTCCCCCAGCTGCCGACGGTGGAGCACGTCGTCGTGTCGGGTCCCGGCGACCGTTCCCTGCTCGCCGGAGCGAGCGTGCGGGTGCACGAGTACGAGGAGCTCATCGCGGGGAAGCCGACCGCCTACGACTGGCCCGAGCTGGACGAACGCGCCGCCGCGGCCATGTGCTACACCTCCGGCACGACCGGCGACCCCAAGGGCGTCGTCTACTCCCACCGCTCGATCTACCTGCACTCCATGCAGGTCAACATGACGCAGTCGATGGGCCTCACGGACGAGGACACCTCGCTCGTCGTGGTCCCGCAGTTCCACGTCAACGCGTGGGGGCTGCCGCACGCCACGTTCATGACCGGCGTGAACCTCCTCATGCCGGACCGCTTCCTGCAGCCCGCGCCGCTCGCCGAGATGATCGAGGCCGAGCGGCCGACGCACGCCGCGGCCGTCCCCACCATCTGGCAGGGACTGCTCGGCGAACTGCACGCCAAGCCCCGGGACGTCTCCTCCCTCACTCAGGTCACGATCGGCGGCTCGGCCTGTCCGCCGTCGCTCATGGAGGCCTTCGACACGCTGGGGATGCGGGTCTGCCACGCCTGGGGCATGACGGAGACGTCCCCGCTGGGCACCGTCGCCCGGCCGCCGGCCAGTGTCGTGGGCACCGCGGAGGAGTTCGCCTACCGCCTCACCCAGGGCCGATTCCCGGCCGGTGTCGAGGCCCGTCTCACCGGCCCCGGCGGTGAACGGCTGCCCTGGGACGGCGAGTCCGCGGGTGAGCTGGAGGTGCGCGGTCCGTGGATCGCCGGCGCCTACTACGGCGGCCAGGGCACCGAGCCTCTCCGGCCCGCCGACAAGTTCAGCGAGGATGGCTGGCTCAAGACCGGTGACGTCGGCACCATCAGCCACGACGGCTTCCTGACCCTCACCGACCGGGCCAAGGACGTCATCAAGTCGGGCGGCGAGTGGATCTCGTCGGTCGACCTGGAGAACGCGCTGATGTCCCACCCGGACGTCGCCGAGGCCGCCGTCGTCGCCGTCCCCGACGACAGGTGGGGCGAGCGCCCCCTCGCCACCGTCGTCCTCAGGGAGGGCTCCACCGCCGACTTCGCGACGCTGCGCGCCTTCCTCGCCGCCGAGGGCAGGATCGCCAAGTGGCAGCTCCCCGAGCGCTGGACGATCATCGGGGCGGTCCCCAAGACGAGCGTCGGCAAGTTCGACAAGAAGGTGCTGCGCAGGCAGTACGCCGAGGGCGAGCTGGACGTGACCAGGCTCTGACCCCCCGTGCGCCGGGCGGGCGCCTCCGCGGCTCCCCGCCCGGCAGACGCACTGGTCGTCACCGTCGCACGCCGCGCTTCGTACGCACGCCGCGCCCCGTACGCACGCCGCGGCTCCGTACGGATGCGGTGGCCCCCCGCGCGCCGGAGCCCGGCGCGCGGGGTCAGTTGGTGCCGATCCGTGCCAGCAGGTCGACGATCCGGTCCTGGACCTCGGCGCTGGTCGAACGCTCGGCGAGGAACAGCACCGTCTCCCCCGCGGCGAGCCGCGGCAGTTCGGCCTGGTCGACGGCGGCGGTGTAGACGACGAGCGGGGTGCGGTTCAACTGCCCGTTCGCCCGCAGCCAGTCGACGATTCCGGCACGCCGGCGCCGTACCTGCATCAGATCCATCACGACCAGGTTCGGCCGCAGCTGCGAGGCCAGCGTCACCGCGTCCTCGTCCGTGGACGCCCGCGCGACCTGCATGCCGCGCCGCTCCAGGGTCGAGGTCAGCGCGAGCGCGATCTCCGCGTGCTCCTCGATGAGCAGCACACGCGGCGGGTGCTGCTCGGAGTCCCGGGGCGCCAGGGCCTTCAGGAGTACGGCGGGATCGGCGCCGTACGCCGCCTCCCGCGTCGCCTGCCCGAGTCCGGCCGTCACCAGCACCGGCACCTCGGCGGCGACGGCGGCCTGGCGCAGCGACTGGAGTGCCGTGCGGGTGATCGGACCGGTCAGCGGGTCGACGAAGAGCGCGGCCGGGAACGCGGCGATCTGCGCGTCGACCTCCTCGCGCGAGTGCACGATGACGGGCCGGTACCCGCGGTCGCTGAGCGCCTGCTGGGTCGTCACGTCCGGCGCGGGCCACACGAGCAGCCGGCGTGGGTTGTCCAGCGGCTCGGGCGGCAGCTCGTCGTCCACGGGCCGTGGGTGCGGCTGGTCGGCGACCTCGACGGCGCCGCCGGGACCGTCCAGCGGTTCGGGACCCTCGTCGGCGTTCTTGTCCGGCGCTCCTATGGCGTACGAACGTCCGGCACCGTCGGTGGCGCCGGGCAGCCGGCCCCCGGGAGCCTGACCGGCCGTCGGGTGCGCACGGGCCGCGGTCTCCGGGCGCTCGACGACGGGCTCCGGGGGCGTGCCGAGCTTGCGGCGGCGGCCGGAGCCGTTCGTCTGGTGCGGGGGAGGCGTGGCCGACTGCGCCTGCGCCGGCGCCTGCGATCCGTTCGCGGCGGCCTGGCGGGCGAACGGGACACCCTGCCCCAGCGTGCGCACGCTGATCGCCCGGCCCTGCGTGGAGTTGGGGTCGACGGGCGCGGCGGCCTCGGCGGGCAGCGGCTGGGCGATCCGTGCCTGCGCCTGCGGCTGAGGCCGCAGCGGAGGCTGGGCCTGGGGGCTGCGCGGGCAGTTCGGGCGGGAGGGGCGTGCCCGGTGCGGGGCTCTCCGGTCGGGGCTGCGGCCGGGGGGCGGCCACGGCGGGAGGTACCGGGGCCGCGGGGGCGCCCGGCCGTACGGCGGCGGGGGTCCCGGCACCGGAGGTGTCCTCGGTGTTCGGGGTAAGCCAGGCCAGGGCCGCGGGCGCGGCGGCAGCGGCGGGCCGGGCCTGCGCGGGGAACCCCGGCACGGGGGGCGACTGCGCCGGGACGCCGCCTTGCGCGGGTGCGCCCATCGGGCCGGGCGGGAGGGCACCGCGCTGGACCGGCGCCGACTGGACCTGGGGCGACGGGATCGCACCCGGCGGGATCGTGCCCGGCTGGGCCGGTGCCTGCTGTGCGTGGCGCTACCCGACGGTCCGGAAGCGGGATGCGGCTGGGGCGGAGTGTGCTCGTCGGCCGAGCTTAAGCGGACATCACGTCGTGACGGCCTACGTCGCCGTGGTCGTACCCGGCGCCCGCGTCACCGCCCTGCTCCAGGAGCCGCTGCTGGGCGAGTTGGGCCTGCTGTGCCTGCTGGGCCTGGATGTACTCGGGTGAGCGGTCCGCGTCCGCGGGGGGCAGCGCGAACACGGGACGGGCACCGGTCTCCTGCGCGGCCGCGGCGCGTTCGGCAGCGGCGGCCAGCGCGCGCCGGCGCCGCCCACCGGCCTGCGTACCGGAACCCTCGGCGGACCCGCCGGCCTCGCGAAGCCCCTGGTCGCCCGATGCGCTCGTCGCGACCTGCGCGCCCGGAGTGTTCGGGGCGCCGGCGGCCACGGGGAGCGCGGCCGGCAGCGCGTGCTGTTCGCCGTCGCGCCGGGCACGCCGCCCGGACGACCCGGATCCGGACGACCCGGACGGCACGGGCACTCCCTGCGGAGGCACCGTCCCGCCCAGCCCCGTACCCACGGCCGCGGTCCCCGCCCCGTGCTCGCCCGCCATGACGACCGCGCCCTCCGAGACGGCCTCGGTCCCGCCGTCACCCGCGTCCTCGACGGCACTCGGCCGTCCGCGCCGGCGGCCGGTACCACCGGAGCCGTCGTCACCGGAGAGCTCGGCGCCGGACCCCTGCGCGGGCACGGACGCCTCGCCGGTGTCCTGCTCACCGGCCGTGCGCCGGCGGCGCCGTCCGGTGGGTGCGACCGCGCCGCTCTCGGGCGCCACCGGCTCCGCGGCCGCGACCTCGCTCTCCAGGAAGGCGTCCACGGAGGACCGCCGGGCCCGCCGCCTGCCACCACCCTGGTGCGAGGCCTGCTCGGGCAGCGCGATCTCGGCGCCGGTGGAGGCCGGTGCCTCGATCTGCGGCATCGCCGTGACGGGGGGCGCGACCGACCCGGCGCCGGTGCCGATGGGCACTTCCAGTACGAACGCGCTGCCGCTCATGCCGGGCACCTCGTGCGTCTGCAGCACACCGCCGTGCGCGCGCACGATCCCGCGCACGATCGGCTCGTGCACCGGGTCTCCCCCGGCGTACGGCCCGCGCACCTCGATCCGTACGACCTCGCCGCGCTGCGCCGCCGCGACCACGACGGTGTTGTCCATGTAGCCGCCCGCGGACACCGGTGTGTTGCCGGTCGCGTCGACGCCCGCGACGTCCGCGACGAGGTGCGCGAGGGCCCTCGCCAGCAGCCCGGCGTCGACCTGGGCCTCGATGGGCGGCGCGTGCACGGCGAACTGCACGCGTCCGGGCCCGATCAGTTCGACGGCGCCGTCGACACCTGCCGCGACGACCGCGTCGAGCATGACGTTGGTACGGACGATCTGCTCGGCGCCGGAGTCGAGCCGCTGGTAGCCGAGCACGTTGTCGACCAGCGTCGTGATCCGCGAGTAGCCGGCGGCGAGGTGGTGCAGGACCTGGTTGGCCTCGGGCCACAGTTGACCGGCGTCGTCGGCGGCGAGCTTCGACAGCTCGCCGCGCAGCTGGTCGAGCGGCCCGCGCAGGGACTGCCCGAGCACGGCGAGCAGCTGGTCGTGCCGGGCGGCCAGCGCCTCGTAGCGGTCCTTCTCGCGCTCCCCGAGCGCCGCGTACCGGTCGTCGCCCGCGGCGAGTTCCTCCTCGTGCCGCTCGCCCACCTCGGCCAGCTCGGCCGCGTGCCGTTCGCGCAGCGCGTCGAGTTCCTCGGCGTGCTCCTCAGCGATCCGTGCGAGTTCCTCGGCGTGCCGGGTGGCCTCGGTGTCCTTCTCCTCGACGAGGGTGTCGTACGGCCGGCGGTCGGTGAAGGTCATCACGGCGCCGACGAGCTGGTCCCCGTCCCGGACCGGAGCGGTCGTGAGGTCGACCGGAACCCTGTCCCCGGACTTGGACCACAGCACCTGCCCGCGCACCCGGTGCTTGCGTCCGGAGCGCAGGGTGTCGGCGAGCGGGGACTCCTCGTACGCGAAGGTCTCACCGTCGGCGCGCGAGTGCAGGATGAGGGAGTGCAGGTCCTGGCCGCCGAGGTCGCTGGCCCGGTATCCGAGTATCTGGGCGGCCGCCGGATTGACCAGGACGACCCGCCCGTCCGTGTCCGTCCCGACGACGCCCTCGGCCGCGGCCCGCAGGATCATCTCGGTCTGGCGTTGTGAGCGCGCGAGTTCGGCCTCGGTGTCGACGGTGCCCGACAGGTCGCGTACGACGAGCATGAGCAGTTCGTCGGCGGTGTAGCCGTGGCTGTCGTAGGCCTGCTGGCCGTCCTCCAGATTCGCGCTGGTGACCTCGACCGGGAACTCGCTCCCGTCGGTCCGCCGCGCGACCATCCGGGTCGGCTTGGTCCGCCCGCGCTCGTCGATGGTGTCGGGCCTGCGCATGGACCCGGGGATCAGCCGCGAGTCGAACTGCGGAAGCAGATCGAGCAGGCCCCGTCCCACCAGAGCGGTGCCCGGGGCCTCGAAGGCCTCCAGGGCGATGGTGTTGGCGTTGACGACGGTCCCATTGGCGTTGACCAGCACCAACGCGTCGGGCAGGGCGTCCAGTATGGCTGCGAGGCGAGCAGCGCCTCGGGATGGCCTGCTGCTCACGAGACGCTTCCTCCCTGTTACCGCACCTTGCCGACCGCGAGGGCCATCTTGCCAACCTGCCCGCAGCGTGTCACGCGAGGGAGTCTACGGGCAGAGGCTGCGCTCGCGATGCCGGATGAGAGGGAGGTCGCACGCAGAACCGACGCGGATGAGACGTAGAACCTGTGAGCGTGCATTTCGCCCTCCCCCGGCCATGATCCTGCTGTGCCCCCCGTCGGGGGGGCCGGTGCGGTCCGGCAGTGGCCACCGCGACGCGGCCCGCCGGTGTCCGGCAGCGGCACCGCGTCACTGCCCGCCGGTGTCAGGCAGCAGCGGCACCAGGGCGTCCCAGCGGGCGATCTGGCACCCGTCGGCGCGGTCGAACCGGGCGTCGACGGGCCGGCCGGCCCAGGTCCCGGTCACATGGGCGGTGGCCGGACCGCCGTAGAGCATCGTGCAGAGGGTGCCGGGCGCGACGGGGGCGAAGGGGTCCTTCCCCCAGGTCGTCCGCCGGTCGAGCGTCTCGCACGCCTGCTCGGGGGTGGGGTGACTGCCGCCGGCCGGATGACACCGCAGCTCGTACGTCCGGCCGTCGGTGTCTCCCAGGTGGCGGACGGTGACGGTCAGCCGGTCCCCGGAGTCCTCCGCGCGGACCGGCGGGGGCATCAGAACGGCGGGGGCGGCCCCCGTACGGGGTTCCTGCGGGCGCGTGGCCCCCGTGTGCGGGCCTTCTCCCGGCGCGGTGTCGGCGTGCGCGGCGGCGGGCACGGCGGACAGCACGGCGGAGACGGACACGGCGGCGGCGACCGCGAGCCGGGAGGTGAGGGGAGGCCGATGGACGGAAGAGGGCCGCGGGGAGACGGAAGAAGAGGAGCGAGGGCCGGGAGAGAACAGAGAGGCGAAGGAGGACAGGGGGGACAGGGGGGACAGGGAGGGCAGAGAGAACAAGGAGGAGGGGGAGAACAGGGAGGACGGAGAGACGGGGGAGGACCGAGGGGTGGGGGCGGAACGACGCGACATGACCTGACTAACGCCCCGCGCCCCACGCGGTTGCGCGACGCCCCGAGGCCTGGGGGACTTTGCTCTGCGGCCCGCCTGCCTAGTACCGTAGGAGCCGATTGGTGACAGCCCACCCGGCTGTGTCATCATCTGCAACGCACCACTCGCGCTCGCGCGGGCGGTAGTGCTGGAGGCGTCGCCTAGTCCGGTCTATGGCGCCGCACTGCTAATGCGGTTTGGGCCTTAAAGCCCATCGAGGGTTCAAATCCCTCCGCCTCCGCAGCAAGATCCGAAGCCCCGGTCCCTCTGGACCGGGGCTTCGGCGTTACCGGCCACGGAAGCGTGTTTGCCCAGGTCACAAGGGGTGCGGCCAATGGATTTCACATGGCGGCGGCAGTCATGTAATGTTCTTCCTGTCGCCGCGAGCGGGTCGAAAGCCCGGAAGCGAGACAGCGGTACAACAAGAGAACAAGCACTCGTAGCTTAACGGATAGAGCATCTGACTACGGATCAGAAGGTTGCAGGTTCGAATCCTGCCGAGTGCACACAGCTCAAAGGCCCCGCCGGTTCGCCCGGCGGGGCCTTTGACGTCTGCGGATGACATTTCGGCATCCCGGCATCCCGGCAGCGCAAGGTCGTAGCAGGCGACAAGAGGGGACCGGCAGCGTCTGGTCGGTTGATCGCGGGCGGTATGACGGTGTGTCTGTACGGCCGCGCAGGGTGGCTGTGGCTTGATCGTCGGGCGGTCCCGGCAGGGGCCTGAACACCAACCGACGACCGTGGCACGTGCTGAGTGCCGCGCTCTTTGTCGAGGAGTCCCCATCGTGAGACCGACCCTGCAACACGCCATTCTTCATCGACGTGGCACCGGAGCCGCGGGTGAGCGGAGGCGTCCGGCCAGGCGTGCTGCCGTGCTGCTCGCCACGGTGGCGCTGCCGGCGGCCCTGGTGGTGCCCTCGGCCACGCCCGCCGCGGCGGCGGTGCCCGTGACCGTCACCTTCAACGCGGGCGCCGACCAGCCCTTCACCGTCCCGTCCGGCGTCACCCAACTGACCGTCACCGCCACCGGCGCCGCAGGCCAGAACGGTCCCAGCGGCGGCACAGGAGGCAACGGCGCCACCGTCACCGGCACCGTCACCGTGCCGCCGAGCACCACCACCCTCTATGTCAACGTCGGCACGGGCGGGGGCGCCGGCGGCGGATCGGCGACTACGGGCGGTGCCGGCGGCGGTTCCAGTGATGTCCGCACCTGCAGCTCGGCCGGCCCCGGCTGCACCCTGACCGGCGTCCCCGGCACTGACCCCCGCCTCATCGTCGCGGGCGGCGGAGGCGGCGGAGGAAGCGGCGTCCCCACCAATTTCCTCAACCCGGAGGCCACCGGCGGAGACGCCGGAATCACCGGGGGTGCCGGCGGCAGCAGAACGAACAGCGGCCAGGGCGGAGGCGGCGGAACCCAGACAGCCGGCGGCGCAGGCGGAGCCGTATGCCCCGGTTCCGGTGGTACATCCGGCACTCCGGGCACGGGCGGTGCGGGCGGCAACGGCGGAGGCAACTTCGGGGCGGGCGGAGGCGGGGGCGGCTGGTTCGGCGGAGGCGGCGGCGGAGGCTGCAACCGTCTTTCTTTTCCTCCCGCTTTCGGTCCCGGTGGTGGCGGCGGTGCGTCGAACCGCGTCCCAACGGGTGGTACCTCCGCTCCCGCCGCGGGGCCGGCCCAGGTGACCATCACCTACGAGCCGGCGCCCCCCACCTGCGCGACCGCCACGCCCACCATCACCGGCACCAACGGCAACAACGTCCTGATCGGCACTCCCGGCAATGACGTGATCTTCGGTCTCGGCGGCAACGACGTGGTCGACGGCCGCGGTGGCAACGACATCATCTGCGGCGGCGACGGCAACGACTCCCTCACCGGCGGCGACGGCAACGACCGCATCGAGGGCGGCAACGGCACCGACACCCTGAACGGCGGGAACGGCAACGACGCCCTCTTCGGCGGTCCCGGCAACGACGCGCTCTTCGGCGGCCCCGGCACCAACACCAACGACGGCGGCCCCGGCACCAACGCCTGCTTCAACCCCTCCACCGGACCCGGCTGCTTCTGACCCACCCCACACGCCTCCGACCTGATCGACGAACATCAGAAACGGGCCCCGGCACATCCCTCGCCGCAGCGGCGACCCACGCACGAGGCCCGTTTCAACACTTTGTCCGACCGAGGAGAGCAAGCCTGCTCGAACGCGGAGCCGTCTCCCGGGACAGGATGCAGAGTGCAGCGTTTCGCCACGTTTTATGTTCATTTATCAGGTTTCATTACCTGCGCGACGCCGGCGTTTGTGTGCCGTCGCTCTGTCGCCCCCGGGCCGTTTTCTGACGTAGCGGGGAATTTCTTCAGCAGAGGATCGGCGTGTCGTGACCAATGACGTTCACAGATCTCAAAGGTGGGGCGACCGGGGCCTCTGGCGTGTCACTGGTCGTCGGGCGGCGCAAGTGTCGGCTTCAGCGGTATCGCTGGCCGGGCCCGGGCGGGGTTGGTGGCGCCCCACCAAAATCAAGCGTCACCAGTACGGCTGGCGCTGCGATCACCACGACCACTGGTAGGGCGATTCCCCTTGATGAGATCCGGCTGGAGCTACGGATCAGAAGCTGCCCGTGCCCCATCCGCGCGACAACACGGCCCCCTGACCGTCTCGTCCGGTCAGGGGGCCGTGTTGTTGCGCGGTGGGTGTGGGATGTGAACCCAGGGTCGCTCGCGCAGGACCGCCTTCAAGACCTGTCTGTCGTTGGCGGGCCGGATCTGGCGTCCGGCTGATCCGGCAGGTTACGACTTCACGAGCGAGCCGCAGGTCCGGGGCCTCTTGCGTTTCCGCGCTGTACAGCAGCGAAGTGCAGCAACGGTGTTGGCCCGTACCGCCCTTGGCGTCAGAGGGTTTGCCGATCGCCGCGCGACATCCTGAACCACGTTCCACGGAGTCTGGGCCGACGGCAGACGGGATGGGACAGGCGTGGGGAGTCGGCGGACGCCGGCATGTCGGTGACCTGGAGCAGCTCCGGTCCAAGCCCTGCACCGAACTCGATCCGCACATCGCGGACTACATTCGCCAGATGACCACCGAGGAGCGAATGAGCTGCGCGTTCTGTATGGAAACCACCGACGTCGGCCTCTCCGGTGATGGCGTCACACTGACGATCACGCGGGCCGGGGAACAGAGCACACAGTTCGTCTGGGCCCACCTGAGCTGCCTGGACGAGCGACTTCACAGACACATCACCCGAGGCCCATGGCTCGACGACTAGAAGCGTGCCCCTCACTTGCCCGATCGATGGGCCGGCTGCGCATCGCCGTGTGCCCGGCCTTTCGCGGCGCAGTCGGCCGTAATGGCGTCGGTCGGGGGACGGGTCCGCCCGGCTGCTGGGTGATGGTCAGCCGGTTGGGTGGTGCGGGGGTCAGGCGCGGGTGCCTGCGGGAAGGTCGCCCATCTTGTTCACGACGGCGCGGGAGAGGACCGCGCTGGTGCCGGTGAGCATGCCTGCCTTGCCCATCGGGGTGTCCTTGATGAGGTAGCTGCGCTCTCCGAGGAACAGGTGGGTGTTGCGGTCGAAGATGTACTCGGTGCGCTCGCCGTTGGAGACGTGGGCGATGGCTTCGCCGTGGCGGCCGGCCGCGTCGGTGGCGTCCTTGACGAGGACGACGCCGGGGATCTTCGCGGCGGCCCGCCAGATGGCGGAAGCCACGTCTCCGGGGACGATCGACTCGGACACCGTCTCGCCGACCCAGTTGAACGCGGCCGCGTCCTTGCCGGGGGCCTCGCCACGGGTGGCGGAGTAGATCTGCTTCAGCAGCGCGTCGGGGTTCGTGGACAGCGAGGCGATCTGGGGGACGGTGCCCGGCCTCGGGGGCTGGGACGCTTCGTCGGGGTTGACCACGCCGGCGCCGCTGTTGTGGATCGTGATGTTCTCGCCGCCCTCGTGGATGAGGCCGTCCTTGGAGGGGTCGGCAGCAAGCCACACCTCGCGCTGGTGGACGGCGTCGAGCTTGGCGGGACCGCCGATGGTGCGCTGTTTGATCTGGTGGGTGAAGCCGACCTTGCTCTTGACGTAGATGAACTGGTGGGCGCCCACGGACGGGGTCTTCTGCTTGCTCGCCGCGTCCGCGACCTGGCTCAGGAAAGCCGTGGCGCCGTGGGCCGAGGCGGGCTGCACCGTGATGACCGATGCCATGGCCACGCTGTCGTCGTCGGGGGTCGAGCCGGCGCCGGTGACGTTGACGGCGACGGCCGCGGCGACGGCCAGGGCCGCGACCGGCGCGGCGATCAGGCTCCAGCGCGGCATACCGCGCTTCGCGGCGGGAGACGGCTGCGCCTGCGCGCCGATCTGGGTGACTTCCTGCATCAGATATTCCTCGAGACGTTGAGACCGGGCGGGAGAGAGACCAGGTGTGCCGGGGCGCGGCAGCAGGTGGGACAGCTCCTGGCGCTCGACCTCTTCACCATTCTTCGGAGCGTTCATCGAGCTTTCTCCTGTATCGACCGGACCGCGGGTGTGCGGTCGCCCTGTATCTGTCGGAAGTCCGCAGGGGGTTCCACTCTTTTTTTCGCGCGTCGTAGTTCTTGCTCCGTCAGTTTGAGCAGACGGGTACGTGCTCGCGACAGCCGGGAGCGCACGGTGCCGACCGGGATGCCGAGTGCTTCGGATGCCGCGGTGTAGCTGAGGTCGGACCAGACGCACAGCATGAAGACGTCGCGGTCACCGCGGCGCAGCTTGGTCACCGCTGCTCTGGCCGCCGCGAGTCTTTCACCGTCGTCGATGCGTTCAGCGACCTCGTCGGAGAAATCCGGCACGGTGTCCGGTGCGGGGAAGCGAGCCAGGGTCAGTTGGTGTTTGCGCGCTGAACGTCCGCGGTTGCGCAGGACGTTGGTGGCGATGCCGTAGACCCAGGGGCGGACACTCTCGTCCCCCTCCTCCAGTCGCTCCCGCAGACGCCACACTTCCAGAAACGTCAGTGACACCGCGTCCTCGGCCGCCGACCAGTCGCCCGTGGCTCTGTAGGCGTGCGCGTAGATCGCCTGGCCCAGTTCCTGGAAAAGCTGGCGGAAGGCTTCTGGATCGCCGGCTCGCAGACGAGCTCGCATGGATTGCTTCACACAGGTACCTGTCAGGTGTACCGGGGCAGTTCCCGTGAGGTAGGTCACTCGGGCGGGGCCGCGGCTGGAGTGGGAGAGGCTGGTGACTACAGGGTGGCGATGCTGTCCTGCACCGACTTGCCGCAAGCCACCCCTTCGGCATGCGTGTTGGCGAAATCCGGGTCCACGTAGACGTGGATCCTCTTGATGAGTTCACCCTCGAACTACTGAACACGACAAGACGGTGGCCGAGCGGGCGCGGGCGGTCGTCGAGGCGCTGCGCGTGCTGCTGGAGGACGACATCGCGGCCTGCCAGCGCAACGGCGACCTCGCCGCGGACGCGGACCCCGGAAAGCTGGCCGCGCTGGTGCTCGCCGTACTGCGCGGCATCGAAGCGCTGGGTAAAGCCGGAGCGGACGAGGAGAGGCTGGCGGACATAGCCCGCACCGCCCTCGCCGTACTGCCCCGCCCCACGGACTGACGGTCCTGCGGATCAGCAGGCTGCGGGTTCGCATCCTGCCGAGTGCACACAGGTGAGAGGCTCCGGAGGGATCCGGGGCCTCTCGCGTTTCCGGGCCGTACGGATATTTCCGGGCCGTACGGACAGGGGTGTCCGAGACGCGGCTCGTCAGATCTCGACGGCCTGGTAGGTCTCGGTGTAGCTGTCGCCGTCGGCTCCGTAGTAGACGCACTGTCGCGCATCGAGGTCGACGTCGTACCGGACGACGCCGGCCTCCCAGCAGCCCTGGACGAACTCGGGAAACGTGCTGTCGCCTGCCTGGTCGACACGGAGTGCGGTGAGGAGCGCCCGGCGGTCGAACGGCGTGACGTCGACCATGCCGGCGACCAGGGGTTCGCTCTGGACGGCGACGGGTCCGGCGTCGGTGAGGTACAGCATGGTGTTCGACGGCACGGCCATCCGGCAGCGGGTGACCCCGGCCTGCCGCAGGGCTTCCGCGAGATACGGGAACCCGCCCTCCTTGGGGCGGATGGCGGCGGCGCGGTCCAAGGCGGCCCGCAGGCGGTCGGTCGCGGTGTTCATGGCGTCTCCGGGGAGGGTGATCGGGCAGGCCTTCGCTTCCTATACTGACAGTAGGTTCACAGAGTGACAACATGTTGTCAATTGAGGAGGGTGTGGCATGCCGGACGAGATCGCGTTGCTGGTGGCGGACGTGTTCGAGGCGGCCGGACTCCTGCGCAGGTCAGGTGAGGCGATCGCCGCGACCGAGGGGCAGACGCAAGCCCGCTGGCAACTGCTGAGCGCTGTTTCCGGGAGTTCGCAGACCGTGGCACAGGCGGCCCGCCGCCTCGGCGTCACCCGGCAAGGGGTCCAGCGCGTCGCGAACGATCTCGTTGCTGAGGGCCTCGCCGCCTTCGGGCCCAATCCCGATCACCGCGGTTCGCCGCTCCTGGCCCTCACGCCCGACGGTCGTCGCGTGCTGAACGGGATCACGGCCCGCGCCGACGAGGTCCACCGCACATTCGCCGCCGACATTCCGCCGGGAGAGATCGCCGGTGCCCGTGCGTCCCTGCGCCGTCTCATCGAGCAGGTGCGCCGACACGAAGCCGGCGGCCGAGCGCCGGGTGCGTGACGCCCGGCCTCGGACCCTTCCCGCCCGGAAGGGGTCTCCGGCCCACCTGACGTGCCGGCCCGGTCCGGCCGGCGGGCCTTTGGGGTGGGGCACTTGCGCCGAATCGATCCTTCTGTCGCCTATTGGGTGAACATCATTGATTTCTACGGGAGTTGCATGCTTCCTCGCCTAATTTCCGGCGTGGAGGTGATGCTCGATGTACGAGCAGGACGCGATCGACATCAACGACTTCGTGTTCGCGGCGACCGGGGCGCGGGTGCGGAGGGTGACGTCGGCGGACGGGGAGCACTGGTTTCCGGCGGCGGACGTGGCCAGGGTCCTCGGGTACACGAACACCCGCCAGGCCCTTCTCCGGCATGTCGCGGCAGAGTGCCGGCAGAGTCTGGAGGACCTTGCGCGAAGCGTCCACGGCGCGGACGCCTTGAGCAGGATCGCAGGTCACAGACTCAAGAAGTCGATGACGATGGTGAATCTGCAGGGGCTCGTCAGGCTCGTCAACGGGTGTGCCAAGCCCGAGTGCGAGCCCTTCAAGGCGTGGGCGGCCGAGGCCGTCGTGAGCATCCAGCGCGACGGCTGCCACGCCCTCGAACCGGCCCCCGTGCAACCCGCCTCCGACGGGGGCGTCGCCTACGCCGTGCCTCAGCAGGTCGCCGATGCCCTCGTACGGCTCGAGGGGCGGAACATCCTGGCGGACGAGGCACTCGCGGCGCGGGCGGCGGTGCGTAACGCCCTGGTGACCGAGCGCGACAGATCGGCGGCCGAGGGCAACCGGCCGGCGGCCCGGTGCGAAAGGCCGGCCGCGGAGCCGAACCGGCCGCTGCGGGAGTCCGGCCGTGGCCGGCGTGCCGTGTCCCGGGGCCAGGACGCGCTCGCGCGAAGCCAGGAGGTGATCGGGCGCAGACAGGAGATGATCGCCCGGAGCCAGGACGCGATGGCGGCCGCCCTGGGACGCATGGCCGAGTCGTTGGACCGGATCGCCGGGCGGATGGGGGCGGGGGCCGGGGCGAGAAGCCGCCGGTGATGACTCCGCGGGAGCGGTGCGTACGTGCAGAGGCGTACGCGCAGAGGAGTTCGAGGGTGGGCGTGGGCGGGCCGGGCGCGTTGTCAGTGGCAGCGCCTACGCTCGTGAGTGATGGCACAGACGTGGAGATGTTCGGGTCTGCGGTGGCTTAGGCGGGCGGTCCCGTGCTGGTGTGGGGTGGCGGGCGGGAGAGCGCGCTGACCACGGGGAAGCGTGTCGCCTTCACCGTGGCGGACGGCGGCGGCCGGGCGTGCGTGGGGGCCCGGGGGAACGCGTGCCCCGTGCGGGCGGCCGTCTCGGGGCGCAGTACGGGGGCCCGGTGCGAGGAGTGCGCGCGCCTGGACCGTGCGCACTCCGTGGCCGCCGACACGATGGCCGACGACCCGCGTCCGTACCGCGTGTATCTCGCCTGGTTCGGACCGGGGATGGTGAAGGTCGGCATCACCGGCTCGGCACGCGGCTCGGCGCGACTGCTGGAGCAGGGAGCCCTCTGTTTCAGCTGGCTGGGGGAGGGGCCGTTGATGGCCGCGCGGCGGACCGAGGAGTTGCTGCGGGCCGCGCTCGGGGTGCCGGACCGGATCCGGTACGCCGACAAGCGAAGGGTGCGGTCGGCGCTGCCGGACGCGGCCGAGCGGCTGGAGGAGATCCGGCAACTGCACGCGCGCGTCGCGGAGCTCGACGGCTGGCCCGACTCCCTGGAGCGGGCGCCGTTCCGGGCCGTCGACCACGTGGAGGTGTTCGGGCTCGACGGAGTCCCGGCAGCCGTGGGCGCCGTGAGCGAGCTGACCGGAGGCGGCGCGGTGAGCGGTGAGCTGGTGGCGGCCGCCGGCCCCGATCTGCATCTGGCGACCGCGAGGGGAGTGGTCGTCCTCGACACCCGGCTCATGACCGGGTGGGACCTGGCCGCGGGGGCGAGCGGATTCACCGTACCCGTACGGGAGTTCCGTGAGGCGGAGGACGCCGTGGTGCAGGACGGGCTGTTCTGAGGGGGCGCTCGGCGGCCGGGAGCGTGAGGTCAGGAGTCGGCCTCCTCGGGGTTCTTTGGGGAAAGGGGGTGGACCGGCGGTGACACCTACGACCATGGTGGGCGACATGAGCGATCAACCCCGGACACCCGTCGACGTCCAGCGCGGCGGGGGGTCCGGTCCGCGCACGGCTGACGGGGAGGACGTACGGCGATTCTGGGAGCGGCTCGGTCTCCCGGGCCTCGTCGACGTCCACACCCATTTCATGCCCGAGCGGGTCCTGCGCAAGGTGTGGGACTACTTCGACGGCCTCGGCCCGCTGACCGGCGGCATCGAATGGCCCATCACCTACCGCGGCGACGAGGACGAACGGCTGGCGTTGATCCGGGAGTTCGGCGTACGGGCCTTCACCGCGATGCTCTATCCGCACAAGCCCGGCATGGCGCGATGGCTCAACTCCTGGGCCGTCGACTTCGCCCGCCGCACGCCCGACTGCCTCCACACCGCCACCCTCTTCCCCGAGCCGGACGTCGAGGCGTATGTGCGGGAGGCGGTGGAACAGGGCGCCCGCGTCTTCAAGGCACACGTCCAGGTGGGCGCGTACGACCCGGCCGACCCGCTCCTCGACTCCAGTTGGGGGCTGCTCGCCGAGGCCGGGATCCCCGTGGTGATGCACTGCGGGTCCGGACCGACGCCCGGCAAGTACACCGGGCCCGAGCCGGCCGGCCGGGTCCTCGCCCGGCACCCCCGGCTGCGGCTGATCGTCGCGCACCTGGGGATGCCCGAGTACGAGGAGTTCCTCCGTCTCGCCGAGCGGTACGCGGAGGTGCGGTTCGACACGACGATGGCGTTCACGGACTTCAGCGAGCGGCTCGCGCCGTTCCCACGGGAGGCGTCGGCCCGGCTCGCCGCCCTCGGCGACCGGATCCTGCTCGGGACCGACTTCCCGAACATCCCGTATCCCTACGCCCATCAACTGCACGCCCTGGAACGGCTCGAGCTGGGCGACGACTGGCTGCGGGCGGTCTGCTATGAGAACGGGGCGCGTCTCTTCGGGATCGCTCCCCCGCGCGCGGACGGCGTCGCACCCCCGCCCGGAGGCGCCCCGGGAACCGCCTGATCCTCCCAGGAGTTCGCTGAGAGGCGCCTGTGCGTTTCTCAGAAAAATCACAGGTCTCCGAAAGGATGCTCTCAGCGGCGCCCAGCAAGGTGTCCGCTATGACCACGACCTCGCCCCAGGGGCGTACCGAACTGCTGAGGCCGGACGGGAGCCCCGTCCGAGTCCTGGTGGTGGACGACGAGCTGTCGATCACCGAACTCCTGTCCATGGCCCTTCGTTACGAAGGGTGGCAGATCCGTAGCGCGGGTGACGGACAGGGAGCGGTGCAGAGCGCGCGCGAGTTCCGCCCCGACGCCGTGGTGCTGGACATGATGCTGCCCGACATGGACGGGCTCGCGGTCCTGGGGCGGCTGCGCCGTGAACTGCCGGACGTGCCCGTCCTCTTCCTCACCGCGAAGGACGCCGTCGAGGACCGCATCGCCGGTCTGACGGCCGGCGGTGACGACTACGTCACCAAGCCGTTCAGCCTGGAAGAGGTCGTGGCGAGGCTGCGCGGGCTGATCCGCCGCTCCGGTGCCGCCGACCGGCGCTCCGACTCGACGCTGGTCGTCGGGGATCTCACCCTCGACGAGGACAGCCACGAGGTGTTCCGCGCCGGGGACAGCATCCACCTCACCGCGACCGAGTTCGAACTGCTCCGCTTCCTCATGCGCAACCCCCGGCGCGTGCTCAGCAAGGCGCAGATACTCGACCGCGTGTGGTCCTACGACTTCGGCGGCCAGGCCAACGTCGTCGAGCTGTACATCTCGTATCTGCGCCGCAAGATAGACGCGGGGCGCGAGCCGATGATCCACACCCGGCGCGGAGCCGGTTACCTGATCAAGCCCGCGGTGTCATGAGCGGACGACGACGGCCGCGTGGGCGGGGGCGGGGACGACAGCCACGCACACTGCGGACGCGGCTCGTCGTCTCCGCGGTGACGCTGATCGCGGTGGTGTGCGCGGTGATCGGTACGGTGACGACCCTCGCGCTGCGCTCGCATCTGTACCAGCAGCTGGACGGCACGCTGGGGGAGGTCGCCAAGCGCGCCGCCGGCCTGTTCAAACCGGGGGGCGGGAACCAGGCCGGTGGCACCGGGATACCCCCGAACGCCCGGTCCGACGGCGCCGGCATCGTGTCGACCGACGTCTTCGACTTCCTCACCAGGGGGCCGAACCAGGAGGACACCATCGGCGCCGCCGTGTCGAACGGCGTGATCACCCGGGCGGTCGTCTCCGAGCAGCAGGACACCACCGCCGTCGGCGACGTCCCGGACATGGGCACCAAGGAGCTCGGCGCCGCCCAGAAGGCCGCGCTCGCCACCGTGCCGAGGACGGGCACGCACACCGTGGACGTCCCGGGCCTCGGCGAGTACCGCGTCAAGTACCAGGAAGGCTTCCGGGGTGCCTACTACGTCGCCATCCCCACCAGGACCGTCACCAACACCGTCGACACCCTGATCCTCGTCGAGGTCAGCGTCACCGCCGCCGGTCTCATCGCCGCCGGTATCGCCGGCAGCGTCCTCGTCGGGCTCGCCCTGCGCCCCCTGCGCAAGGTCGCCTCCACCGCCACCCGTGTCTCCGAACTCCCCCTGCACACCGGCGAGGTCACCCTCTACGAGCGGGTCCCGGAGTCGGAGGCCGACCCGCACACCGAGGTCGGCCAGGTCGGCGCCGCGCTCAACCGCATGCTCGACCACATCCACAGCGCCCTGCACGCACGTCAGCAGAGCGAGACGCGCGTGCGGCAGTTCGTCGCGGACGCGAGTCATGAGCTGCGTACACCGCTGGCGTCGATCCGGGGTTATGCCGAGCTGACCAGACGCGGCCGCGAGGAGACCGGGCCCGACACCCGGCACGCCCTCGGCCGGATCGAGTCCGAGGCCGGCCGGATGACCGGGCTGGTGGAGGACCTGCTGCTGCTCGCACGCCTCGACGCCGGACGCCCGCTCCAGTACGACGGCACCGACCTCGTACCGCTCGTCATCGACGCCGTGAGTGACGCACGGGCGGCCGGCCGCGACCACGACTGGCGGCTCGAACTGCCGGAGGAACCCGCGCTGGTCCTCGCGGACGCCGCCCGTCTGCAACAGGTCATGGTCAACCTGTTCGCGAACGCCAGGACGCACACCCCGCCCGGTACGACCGTCACCGCACGCGTGCACCGGCACGGACCGTGGCTGTGCGTGGACGTCCAGGACGACGGACCCGGCATCCCGCCCGGACTGCTGCCGCGCGTCTTCGAACGCTTCGCGCGCGGCGACTCCTCGCGCTCCCGCGCCTCCGGCTCGACCGGTCTCGGGCTCGCCATCGTGCAGGCCGTCGCCTCCGCGCACGGGGGCGCCGTCACCGTCGACAGCGTGCCGGGCAGGACGGTGTTCACCCTGCACCTGCCCGCGCTCGCCGACGACCCGGTCGTGGAAACGACCCCGCGAACCACCGTGGAAACAAAGGCGCAACGGCACTCACAGCCACAGCACAGTGCCACCACATGGGTGCGACAGGGCGTCTGACCAGAGTCGTTCCCATGCGAACCGACTCTTCTCCCGGCGACCTGCCGGCGCGGGAGCACCTCCCGGCCGGGTCCGCCGGTACGCCTGTCCTGGACGTAGTGATCCCCGTCTACAACGAGGAGAAGGACCTCCAGCGGTGTGTGGTGAGACTCCACGAGCATCTCGAGCGCACCTTCCCGTACCCGTTCCGCATCACGGTCGCGGACAACGCGTCGACGGACACCACTCCCCGGGTGGCCGCACGCCTGGAGTCGCGGATACCGGAGGTCCGGTCCCGCCGGCTCGAACAGAAGGGCCGAGGACGCGCGCTGCACACCGTGTGGTCGGCCTCGGACGCCCCGGTCCTCGCCTACATGGACGTCGACCTGTCCACCGATCTCAACGCCCTGCTGCCGCTGGTGGCTCCGCTGATCTCGGGCCACTCCGACCTCGCCATCGGCTCCCGGCTCGCCCGGAGTTCGCGTGTGGTGCGCGGCGCCAAGCGGGAGTTCATCAGCCGCGGCTACAACCTGATCCTGCGCGGCTCGCTGCAGGCCCGCTTCTCGGACGCGCAGTGCGGTTTCAAGGCGATCCGCCGTGATGTCGCGCAGGTGCTGCTGCCGCTGGTCGAGGACACCGGCTGGTTCTTCGACACCGAGATGCTGGTGCTCGCCGAGCGTGCCGGGCTGCGTATCCACGAGGTGCCGGTCGACTGGGTCGACGACCCGGACTCGACGGTGCACCTCGTGCGGACGGCGACCGACGACCTGAAGGGCGTGTGGCGCGTGGGGCGCGCCCTCGGCACCGGATCGCTGCCGCTGGACCGGCTCGCGCGGCCCTTCGGGGACGACCCGCGCGACCGCGACCTGACCGACGTGCCGGGGGGCCTCGCCCGCCAACTGGTCGGATTCTGCGTGGTGGGCGCCCTGTCCACGCTCTTCTACCTGTTGCTCTACAACGGCTTCCGGTCCTTCTCCGGCTCACAGGCCGCCAACGCGCTCGCCCTGCTGGTCTCGGCGGTCGCCAACACCGCCGCCAACCGGCGGCTGACCTTCGGGGTCCGCGGCCGTGGCGGCGCGGTCCGCCATCAGGCGCAGGGCCTGGTCGTCTTCGGTATCGGCCTCGCGCTCACCAGCGGATCGCTCGCCGCTCTGAACGCGGCCACGAGCAGCCCGGCGCACTCCACCGAGCTGTCGGTTCTGATCGCCGCCAATCTGGCGGCGACCGTGCTGCGGTTCCTGCTCTTCCGCGCCTGGGTCTTCCCGGACCGGCGCGACGGCACGAGCGACGGTACGTCGTCCACGGTGGTGGCGTCGCACACCCCGGCCCCGGCCCAGCCCTCGTACGCGACGGCCCCGGCCCGGCAGGGCCCCCGGCATCCACAAGGGTCCCCTCTCCCGGCGGCGACGCGATCCGCGCACGACAGCGCGTACGACAGCGCGTACGGCAACGCCTACGACAACACCCACGACACCGACGAGTTCCGCGCCCGTGACGCCGCGGACCGCACCTGGGGGGACGCCACCATGCAACTGCAGCCGGTGCGCCCGCACGATCACGATCCGAGGGACGCACGATGACCACTCAGCCCGACACGAGCCGTCAGCCCGACATGAGCCGTCAGCCCGACGCGCATCCCTCCGCGGAGCCGGCGCCCGTGCGACGTCCGCCGACCGGCCAGGGCGATACGCCCCAGCGAGAGCCCTCCGCACCCGGCGCCCTTCCCGGGCCCGGTGAACCCCGGCGGCCCTTCCTCCACCGCGTCCGGCGAGGCCGGCCCGAGGACCCGCGCTGGGTGCGCCCCGCCTTCGCCGGACTGCTCGTCGCCACCGCGCTGCTCTACCTCTACGGCCTGAGCGCCTCCGGCTACGCCAACTCCTTCTATTCGGCGGCCGTCCAGGCCGGCAGCCAGAGCTGGAAGGCCTTCTTCTTCGGCTCGCTCGACTCCGCCAACGCCATCACCGTCGACAAGCCCCCGGCCTCGCTGTGGCCGATGGCCCTGTCGGTGCGGATCTTCGGCCTCAGCTCGTGGGCGATCCTCGTCCCCGAGGTGGTCATGGGCGTCGCCACGGTCGGTGTCCTGTACGCGGCCCTGCGCCGCCGGTTCAGCCCGGCGGCCGGTCTGATCGCGGGCGCGGTCTGTGCGCTGACTCCCGTCGCCGCGCTGATGTTCCGGTTCAACAACCCGGACGCGATGCTCGCGCTGCTGATGACCGTCACGGTCTACTGCGTGATCCGCGCTCTGGAGGACGGCCGGACGAAGTGGCTCGTGTGGGCGGGCGTCGCGGTGGGCTTCGCGTTCCTCGCCAAGACGCTCCAGGCGTTCCTGATCCTGCCGCCGCTGGCCGTGCTGTACGCGGTCTGCGCGCCGGTGAGCGTGCGGAAGCGGTTCGCGCAGATCGGCCTCTCGGCGGGCGCGATGCTCGTCGCCGGCGGCTGGTGGGTCGCGATCGTGGAGCTGTGGCCCGCGTCCTCGCGCCCGTACATCGGCGGCTCGCAGAACAACTCGTTCCTGGAGCTGACCTTCGGCTACAACGGTCTCGGCCGCATCAACGGCGACGAGACAGGCAGCGTCGGCGGTGGCGGTGGCGGTGGCGGTGGTGGCACCGGGATGTGGGGCGAGACCGGCTGGAACCGGATGTTCAACTCCGAGATCGGCGGCCAGATCTCGTGGCTCCTGCCGGCGGCCCTGATCCTGCTGGTGGCCGGCCTCGTCCTCACCCGGAAGGCGGGGCGGACCGACCTGACCCGCGGCTCGTTCCTGGCCTGGGGCGGCTCGCTGCTGATGACCATGGCCGTCTTCAGCTACATGGCCGGCATCTTCCACCAGTACTACACGGTGGCCCTGGCGCCCTACATCGCGGCCGTCGTCGGCATGGGCGCGACGGTGCTGTGGGAGGAGCGGGGGAAGGTGTGGGCGTCGCTCACCCTGGCCGGTGCGGTCACCGCGTCCGCGGCCTGGGGGTACGTCCTCCTCAACCGCACCCCCGACTACCTGCCCTGGCTCAAGTGGCTGGTCCTCGTCGGCGGTCTGACGGGCGCGCTCGGCCTGGTCTTCGTGACCCGGCTCGGCCGCCATCTGGCGCTCGTGGCCGCGGGGTTGGGCTTCGTGGCCGCGCTCGCGGGCCCGACGGCGTACACGCTCTCCACGGTGAACACCGGGCACTCCGGCTCCATCGTGACGGCCGGTCCGTCCGGGGCGAGCACGATGGGCGGTCGCGGCGGTCCCGGCGGCGGTATGCGGGGCGGCTTCCCCGGCGGCGGCCGGAACCAGCCGAACGGCAACGGCACCCAGCAGAACGGCAACGGCACCCAGCAGAACGGGCAACAGGGCGGGCAGCAGGGCGGTGGCACGGGCGGACCCCCGACGGGCGGGACCGGTGGCTTCCCCGGCGGGAGCCAGCAGGGCAACGGGAACACCCAGGGCAAGGGCGGTACCCAGGGCCAGAACCGGCAGGGCGGCATGCCCGGCGGTGGCACGGGTGACGGCCGCATGGGCGCAGGCGGCGCCGGCGGTCTGCTGAACGGCGCGAACGTCGGCTCCGCGGCCAGGACGCTGCTGTCGAAGAACGCCGACGACTACACCTGGGCGGCCGCGGCCATCGGCTCCCAGAACTCGGCGAGCTACCAACTGGCCACCGGGAAGCCGGTGATGGCGATCGGCGGCTTCAACGGCACCGATCCGTCCCCGACTCTGGCCCAGTTCAAGAAGTACGTGGCCGACGGCAGGATCCACTACTTCATCTCGGGCGGCGGCATGGGCGGCGGTATGGGTGGCGGCGGCGCCTCGGGCACCGCCTCCGCCTCCTCCCGGATCAGCTCGTGGGTCACGGCCAACTTCAAGAAGGTGACCGTCGGTTCGGCCACCTTCTACGACCTGACGCGGCCGACGAGCTGACGAACCGACCCCGAGGCACTCACCGGGCGGTGGCCCGGAGCGATCGAGCTCCGGGCCACCGCCCGTTCCGTTCCGCGCCTCACCGGCGGCACGGGGATCGGCGGACCGCCGGGCCGCGGCGTTGCTACGGCGTGCGGAGAGGGCAGACTCCGCGAGGGCGGTTTCCGCGCAAAGCGCGCTTAGCATCAGGGAGGACGGACCGGAGCGTTCCGGCCCGCCGTCGCGAGTGACCGCAGTCCCCCGTTCCGAGGAAGGTACGCCATGGTGAGGGCAGCCGGCCGGGCCGAGCGTCCGGCGCGGACCAGTGTCTGGCTGGAGGGAAAGGCCCCCCGGGGCGGTGCGGCACGCGGCGGTGGTCAGCCCTCGGGGCTCGACCGGGACCGGATCACCGAGGTCACGGTACGGCTGCTGGACGCCGAGGGGATGGCGCGGTTCTCCATGCGACGGCTGGCCGCCGAACTGAACGTCACCGCGATGTCCGTGTACTGGTACGTGGACACCAAGGACGACCTGCTCGAACTCGCCCTCGACGCGGTCTTCGGCGAACTGGGGCTGCCCGACGCCGAGTCGGGCGAGGACTGGCGGGACCAGCTGCGGTCCGTGGCCACCGGCTACCGCGCGCTGCTGGTCCGGCACCCCTGGGTGTCACCGCTCATCGGCACGTTCCTGAACATCGGCCCGCACTCCATGGCCTTCTCGCTCTGCGTCCAGAAGGTGGTCCGCAGCACGGGCCTGCCCCCGCACGGCCAGATGGGCGCGCTCTCGGCGGTCTTCCAGTTCGTGTACGGCTTCGGCACCATCGAGGGCCACTTCGTGCAGCGCTGCGCCTCGGCGGGCATGAGCCAGGAGGAGTACTTCCGCCAGGCCATGAGCACGATCAGTGAACAGCCGCAGTTCTCGGCCAACTTCGAGAGCGCCGCGGACCTGATGGAGGCCCGCGGCGGCGACACGGTCGAGGAGATGCGCGAACGGGACTTCACGTTCGCCCTGGAGACACTGATCGCGGGCATCGAGACCATGGTGGCCCGCGGCGCGGACACGCCCTAGTCGTTCTGTCCGAGGCGGACGTCGCCCGCCGCGCACCGGCGACTCCGGGGTGCTCCCCGGCTACTCCTGCGACGCCAGACGCGCCGGGAAACCGCCCGTCGCGACCGGACCCCACTTCTCGGGGGTGATCCGGATGATCGCCTTCCCCTGCTTGAGCATCGCCGCGCGGTACTCGTCCCAGTCCGGGTGCTCGCCCGCGATGTTCCGGTAGTACTCGACGAGCGGTTCGACGGAGTCCGGCGGGTCGATGACCTCGGCGGTGCCGTCGATCTGGACCCACGGCCCGTTCCACTCGTCGCTCAGCACGATCAGGCTGACCCGCTCGTCCCGCTTGGCGTTGCGGGTCTTGGCGCGCTCGGGGTACGTCGAGACGACGACGCGGCCCGCGTCGTCGACCCCGCAGGTCAACGGCGAGCCCTGGGGGCTGCCGTCGGCCCGGCGGGTGAGCAGGATGGCGCGGTGGCGGGGGCGGACGAAGTCGAGCAGTTCGTCGCGGGATACGGAGGTGTTCGTCGCGATGTTCGGTGCCATGGGGGCAGCCTAAGGGCTGTCCCGCGCCCGGGAACGGGGCGCCGCGGGGGGTGTCACCTCACATCTGGGGCAACGCCGCGCCCTGCACCGCCTGCACGTCCAGCTCCACCTTCAGCGTGGTGCCGATCGCGGAGATGCCCGCCTGGACGACCTGGTTGTAGTTCATCGCGAAGTCCTCGCGGTGGAGTTGTGCCGTCGCCCGGAAGGCCGCGCGGGTGCCGCCCCACGGGTCCGCGCCCGTGCCCAGGTAGGCGAGGTCCAGGTCCACCGGGCGTACGACGCCGTGCAGGGTGAGCTCGCCGTGGACGGTCCAGCGGTCGGAGCCGGCCGGGGTCAGGCCGGTGGACCGGTAGGTGATCAGCGGGTACGTCTCGACGTCCAGGAAGTCGGGGGACCTCAGATGGCCGTCACGCATCGCGTTGCCGGTGTCGATGGAGGCCGCCTGGATCACCGCCTCCACCCGGGACTTGGCCACCTCGTCCGGGGCGATCTCGATGGTGGCCGAGAAGGCGGTGAACCTGCCGTGCACGCTGGAGATGCCCAGGTGCTGGGCGACGGCCCCCACCGAGGAGTGGGCGGGATCGACGGTCCACGGGCCGGGCGGCGGCAGCTCGGTGCCGCCCTGCCGGGCGAGGACCACGGTGCCGACCTCGGCACGGCCGCCCGCCGTGACGATCGCGCTGGAGGCGGCGGGCGCGTACCCGACCGCGGTGACGATCACGGTGTACGCGCCGGGCGTCAGCGCACCGGCGTCCCGGACGGCGCCCTCGGCGTCCGCCTCCGCCCGCAGCACCTGTGTCCCGGTCATGTCG
This sequence comes from Streptomyces sp. RPA4-2, assembly GCF_012273515.2. Classification (NCBI taxonomy): domain Bacteria; kingdom Bacillati; phylum Actinomycetota; class Actinomycetes; order Kitasatosporales; family Streptomycetaceae; genus Streptomyces; species Streptomyces sp. RPA4-2. Next base: position 4,567,244 of record NZ_CP050975.2, on the reverse strand, counting down.
GTCACCGTGACGACCGCGTGCGACACGGCCCATCCGTCCCGCGTACGAATCCGTGCGGTCAGTCCCATCCCGTTTCTCCTGCCTGTCTTGCACATGAACCGGCCCGTGGGAGCACGGCCTCCGCTCGGAGCGCGCGTCCCACGGGCCGGGGTTTCCTGTTACTCGCCGGGGTGGGCGAGTTCGATGTCGTGGTCGTCGACACCGCGACCGCCGACGGTCAGCGCGGTGGCCACCGGCGGGTAGCCCGTCGCGATGACCGTGTACTCGCCGCCGTCCAGGTCGGTGAAGGCGTACGCGCCGTCCGTGCCGGTGCGCGCCGTGCCGATCACGTTGCCGGCCGCGTCGACCAGCGTGACCCGCGCGTCCGGCAGCGGGCCGCCGGGCGCCCTGACGACACCCTGGAGCTCGGCGCCGGCGCGGAGTTCGACCTCGACCCGGGTGACCCCGGCGCCGCCGACCTCGACGGGCAGCGCCTGCGGACGGTGTCCCGCCGCGTTCACGGCGACGGTCACCGGTCCGGGCACCAGCTCGGCGAAGGCGAACTCGCCCTGCTCACCGGTGGTCCCGGTGGCCAGCACGTCGCCGCGCACATCGGTCACGATGACCATGGCGTCCTTGACCGGGGTCCCGGTGATGGCGGCCCGCACGAGCCCGCTCAGCCCGCTCGTGCCGCTCAGCAGGATGTCGTACGCCACCGGCTCGCCGTTCACGACGATCGTCGAGGCCTGCGGCTGGAAGCCGTCGGCGGAGGCGATCAGGACGTACGAACCCGTGCCGGGCGCGTCCACCGCGTAGGAGCCGTCGGCCTGTGCGACCGACCGGCCCAGTTGCCGTCCCGCGAGCGAGATCAGCGTGACCGCGGCCCGCGGCACCGGCGCGCTCTCGGCGCCGCGGACGTGACCGCGGACCGGGATCCCGCCGGCGGGCGCCGGGGCGCTCTCCCTCGTCGCCGTGGCGACGGCGGCGAGTCGCTGGGTGCCCTCCGGCGCGGGCTCGGTGTCCGCCGAGGTGTTCGTCAGGGCGTTCGTCGCGGGGACGGCCCGGCCCGGGGCCTCCTGCTCGGCGGCGACGGCGGGAACCCCCGCGTCGGCCTGCGCGGCCTGGGCCGCCTGTGCCAGCGCGCCCGAGGTCCGCAGCGGGACCTCCTTGATGAACAGCATGACGAAGAAGGCGAGCAGTGCCAGCACGGAGGCGATCATGAAGACGTCCGCGATGCCGTGGCCGTACGCGCTCTCCAGGAGGGTGCGCAGCGGGGCGGGCAGGGCGTCCATGTCCGGGATGGTGCCGGTGCCGGAAGAGGCCGCCGCGGCCGCGTACTTGGGGTCGAGGCCGGCCAGGCCGTCCTTGACGTAGTCGGTGATCCGGGTGGACATGATCGCGCCCAGCGCGGAGACGCCGATCGCGCCGCCGAGGGAGCGGAAGAACGTCACCGTGGAGCTGGCGGAGCCGAGGTCGGACGGCGCCACCTGGTTCTGCGTGGACAGCACCAGGTTCTGCATCGTCATACCGATGCCGAGGCCCAGCAGCGCCATGAAGATCGCGACGTGCCAGTAGGTCGTGTCGTAGCGGATGGTGCCCAGCAGACCCAGGCCCGCGGTGATCAGGGCGCCGCCGCTGACCAGCCAGTACTTCCACCGGCCGGTCTTGGTGATGACCTGGCCGGAGACCGTGGAGGCGACGAACAGGCCGCCGATCATCGGGATGGTCATGACGCCCGACATGGTCGGGGACTTGTCACGGGCCAGCTGGAAGTACTGGCTGAAGAAGACCGTGCCGGTGAACATCGCGACGCCCACGAAGAGCGAGGCGAGGGAGGAGAGGGTGATGGTGCGGTTGCGGAACAGCCGCAGCGGGATGATCGGCTCGCTCGCCTTGGACTCGACGAGCACGAAGACCGCGCCGAGAAGGATCGCGCCGCCGACCATCGCGGCGGTCTGCCACGACATCCAGTCGTACTTGTCACCGGCGAAGGTGACCCAGACCAGCAGCAGCGAGACCGCGGCCGAGATGAAGAACGCGCCGCCCCAGTCCACCTTGACTTCCCGCTTCACGACGGGCAGGTGCAGGGTCTTCTGCAGCACGATGAGCGCGATGACCGCGAACGGCACACCGACGTAGAAGCACCAGCGCCAGCCGAGCCACGAGGTGTCGGTGATGACGCCGCCGAGCAGCGGACCGCCGACGGTTGCGACGGCGAAGGTCGCGCCGAGGTAGCCGGAGTAGCGGCCGCGCTCGCGCGGGGAGATCATCGCCGCCATGACGATCTGGGCGAGGGCGGACAGACCGCCGACGCCGATGCCCTGGACCACGCGGCAGGCGATCAGCATGCCGGCGTTCTGCGACAGACCCGCGGCGGCGGATCCGAGGACGTAGATGATCAGGGCTATCTGTACGAGCGCCTTCTTGCTGTACAGGTCGGAGAGCTTGCCCCACAGGGGCGTGGCCGCGGTCATGGAGAGCAGCGCGGCGGTGACGACCCAGGTGTAGGCGGACTGGCCGCCGCCCAGGTCGCCGACGATCTCGGGCAGGGCGTTGGTGACGATCGTCGACGACAGGATCGCGACGAACATGCCGAGGAGCAGCCCGGAGAGCGCCTCCATGATCTGCCGGTGTGTCATCGGAGCGCCGTCGGAGGACCCACCTCCGTGCTTGGCGTGAGCCCGCACACCGGCTGGTGTGGTCGTTGCCATGGGCTTCCTTCTCTAGTGCTTCGTGTGCTTACGCGGGTGTACGGGTGGTGGTCGGTTCTGTTGCGTGAACTGCCTGTACTTCAGGGGGACAGGGGGGCCGCTGGGTGGCGCGGCAGTCGCCGAAGCTCTCGCGCAGCCGGCCCATCAGGTTGCTGAGCAGCCCGACCTCCTGGTCGGACCAGTCGCTGAGCCGGTCGGCGAAGAGCTGCGAGGAGCGCTGGGAGAGCTCGTCGAGCCGCGCGAGCCCGGCGCCGGTGAGACGCAGGATGCGCGAGCGCTTGTCGGCCGGGTCGGGGAGGCGTTCGATCCAGCCCCGGTCGGCGACGTGCGCGACATGGCGGCTGGTCACGGACATGTCCACGGCGAGCAGCTCGGCGAGCTTGCTCATCCGCATGTCGCCGTGGCGGCCCAGCAGCGTCAGCACGGCGGCGGAACCCGCCGGGCAGTCGTGCGGCAGGATCCGCGCCAGCTCCCTCTTCACGGCGCCGATGGCACTGAGCTGACGAGCCAACTCCTCGTACTGCGCCCGCTCGGCCATCGCCCCTCCATTATTCGTTGCTTGGGGCAACCATAAATGCAGTTGGTTGCCGCAGGCAAACGAAGCGGTCCCCGCCGGGATAAAAACATGGCAAAGGCACGTATTGGCAAACGTAAACTTGCTGGTGAGAGGGGTGTCAGACTGAGAGTCCGCTGTGAGGCCCGGTCGCGTCCCGGAGGGGCCCCGCACTTGGGCGGGCCGCGGCTATTCGCTAGGGTCCTGGGCCATGGCAAACACCCAGGGCCCCGAGGGCAACTACGACCCCGCGGGTAGCACCCAGATGTTCCGCGCTTTCGTCGACGAGGGCCCCCAGGCCCGTCAGCAGCAGCAGGTGGCCGCCCCCGCGGGTCCCCGCATCGGCCTCATCATCGGCATCGTCGTCGCCGTGGCGGTCGTGGCCGCCGTGGCATGGCTCGCCCTGTCGTGAGCACGCCCCGCCGGTAGCGGCGGGTCACTTCCACTGGACGGACACGTCCCGCGTCTCGATGTGCATGCCCCACGGCACACGCCACGCGTCGACGCACACCGTCCAGGACTTCCTGGTGCCCACTCCCGGGGCGATCGGCGCGGGCAGGTCCCGCGTCGACCCGATCGTGGCCCAGTCGATCCCGAGCGCGCCGATGATGTGCGTCCCGAGGGTCACCGTGCCCGAACTCACCGCGGTGCCACCGGTGTTGCGGAAGGAGAGGGTCACCTTCTCGCACCAGCGCTGACCGGTGGCCTCCCGCTCGGGTGCGCCCACCTCGACGGCGGCGGGCGCCGGCGTGGACGGTGCCGAGCGCGTCGGCGGGGCAGGCGTCGGCGTACCGCCGGTACTCGCCCGCGCGTGTCCCGGGTCGCCGCCCGCGGAGGACGGCGGCGGAGGTCCGCCGTTCCCGGCGCCACCGCCCGCCCCCTTTCCCGCGAGGCCCGTGGACGGTCCCGGCGGCCCCGGACTCCCGGCGGCCGGAGCCGTCCCGTCACCGGCCGCCCCGGTGCCCTCGCGGGGGTCCTTCCCGGGGTGCGAAGCCCCCTCCCCGGCCAGGGGGGCCAGGGAGACGTCCCCGGTGGGGGCCACGGCTCTCCCGGACCCCCCGGGCACTCCCGCCGCGACATGGCCGCCGCCCCCGCCGCTCCCGCAGGCGGTCAGCACGGCGCCCAGACACACCAAAGCCGTCGAGGCGCCCACCAGGGCGCCTCGACGGCCAGGATCACAAGTCGCTCGACCCGCTCGACGCATCGCGCCAGTGTGACTGACGGGCCGTCAATTATGAAGGCTCGGGAGGTCGTTCTCCCGTGCCGGCTCCTCAGTCGGAGATGAGTCCTTCGCGCAGCTGGGCGAGGGTCCGGGTGAGCAGCCGGGAGACGTGCATCTGGGAGATGCCGACCTCCTCGCCGATCTGCGACTGGGTCATGTTCGCGAAGAAGCGCAGCATGATGATGCGGCGCTCGCGGGGCGGGAGCTTGGCGAGCAGCGGCTTCAGCGACTCGCGGTACTCGACGCCCTCCAGGGCCGTGTCCTCGTAGCCGAGGCGGTCCGCGAGGGAGCCCTCGCCGCCGTCGTCCTCGGGGGCCGGAGAGTCCAGCGAGGACGCCGTGTACGCGTTGCCCACGGCCAGGCCGTCGACCACGTCCTCCTCGGACACGCCCAGTACGGAGGCGAGTTCGGCGACCGTCGGGGAGCGGTCGAGCTTCTGGGAGAGCTCGTCGCTGGCCTTGGTGAGGGCGAGCCGCAGCTCCTGGAGGCGGCGCGGTACCCGGACCGACCACGACGTGTCGCGGAAGAAGCGCTTGATCTCGCCCACGACGGTGGGCATCGCGAACGTCGGGAACTCCACCCCGCGTTCGCAGTCGAAGCGGTCGATCGCCTTGATCAGGCCGATGGTGCCGACCTGGACGATGTCCTCCATCGGCTCGTTGCGGGAGCGGAAGCGGGCCGCCGCGTACCGGACGAGCGGGAGGTTCAGCTCGATGAGTGTGTCCCGTACGTAGCCGCGCTCCGGGCTGTTCTCACCGAGTGCGGCGAGCCGCAGGAACAGGGAGCGGGACAGGGTGCGGGTGTCGATGGCTTCCGAGGTCGGAGCGGCCTGGACGGCCGGAGCGGCCGGGACGGCGTCCGGGGCCGGAAGGGCCGATACGTCGACCGTATCGACGACGTCGACGACGTCGACGCCGACTGCGTGAAGCGCGTCGGGCTCCGAGTCGCTCTTCGTGAGCGTGAGCACCTTCGAGCTGCCCTGGTCTGCGGACATGCCACCCCCTTTGGGTCGCGGACGGTCGCGGCGGACGCTCCCGTCGGAGGAACGCAGCCTCCACCTGAATACCGGTCGGGAGGCCGCGGCAAACGCGCTTCCGGCAGAATGTCACATGTCGGCAACACGCTGTAGTGACATGTCGACATGGAGAGGGTGAATAGGCCCTGGAAAAAGGGGGTCTGACGGCTTTTCACGGCTGAACCGCCGGAAAAGGAACCTCTGAGCGATTCGCTCTTACCGGTTACGCCTCGATCCTGTTTGCGGATCGAAGTCGGGCGAAGCTGCGGGCGAGGAGCCTTGACACATGCATCTGGGAAACACCCAGCTCGGCGCTGATCTGTGACTGCGTCAGATTGCTGTAGTAGCGCAGCAGAAGGATCCGCTGTTCGCGTTCGGGCAGTTGCACGAGCAGGTGGCGTACGAGGTCGCGGTGTTCCACCCCGTCGAGCGCGGGGTCCTCGTAGCCGAGCCGGTCGAGCAGTCCCGGCAGCCCGTCGCCCTCCTGGGCCGCCTCCAGGGAGGTCGCGTGGTACGAGCGCCCGGCCTCGATGCAGGACAGCACCTCCTCCTCGGTGATGCGCAGCCGCTCGGCGATCTCGGCGGTCGTGGGCGTGCGCCCGAAGGCCGTCGTCAGGTCCTCGGTGGCGCTGTTCACCTGCACCCACAGCTCGTGCAGCCGACGGGGTACGTGGACGGTGCGGACGTTGTCGCGGAAGTACCGCTTGATCTCGCCGACGACCGTCGGCATCGCGAAGGTCGGGAACTGCACACCCCGCTCCGGGTCGAAGCGGTCGATCGCGTTGATGAGGCCGATGGTCCCGACCTGGACCACGTCCTCCATGGGCTCGTTGCGGCTGCGGAAGCGGGCGGCGGCGTAGCGGACGAGCGGCAGGTTCGCCTCGATGAGCGCCCCGCGCACGCGGTCGTGCTCCGCGGTGCCCGGCTCCAGCGTCTTGAGGCGGCCGAAGAGCACCTGGGTGAGGGCCCGGGTGTCGGCACCGCGGCGGCGCTCGGGGGCGGCTGCCGGGAACGGGGCCTGCTCCTCCTCAGGAGCGCGCTCCTGCTCCGGGGCCCGGTCCTCGAGCGGTGACGGCTGTTCCAGGACCTGGGCCCGCTCCTGGGGAGGTGCCGGCTGTTCCTGGAGGGGTGCCCGCTCCTGGGGAGGCGCCTGTTCGTGGAGCGGAGCCCGCTCCAGAGGCGCCGTCGGTTCCTGGGGCGGTGCTTGAGGCGCAGTACTGGCCGGCACGGTCAACTCCACCTCTATCATCCGTCAGATCCGTCAACTCATCCGTCAAAAGCGGTCATAGCATCACAAGACATGTGCACTGTGTGCAAGCACCGCATAAAGCCGTGTTGAGCGGGAATTGTGGAGAGTTGGGGGCCCGTGACGCGAAGAAGCCCCCCGCCGGTCGTGGCGGGGGGCTCCGGGGCGCGTGGCTCAGAACGGGTAGTCGGCGATCACCCAGGTCGCGAACTCGCGCCACAGCGCGACGCCCGCCTGATGCGCCGGATGCTCCAAGTACCGCTGCAGGGCGTCCGCGTCGTCGACCGCGGAGTTGATCGCGAAGTCGTACGCGATGGGCCGGTCGGTGATGTTCCAGTCGCATTCCCAGAACCGCAGATCGGGGATCAGGTCGCCGAGCGCGCGGAAGGCGGCCACGCCCTCGACGACCCGCGGGTCGTCGCGCTCGACGCCCTCGTTGAGCTTGAAGAGGACCAGATGGCGGATCACGGGCACTCCCTGGTGGTGCGGCGCGGGTCTCCGCTCAGTTCTTGGCTCCGTCGGCGATCCACGTCATGAAGTCGCCGACGGACCGAGCGGCGGTCGAAATGCCCTCAAACCCTATCTGGACGTAGTCGGCCGCCTTCGCCGGATCCGTGATGATCACGTACAGCGCGAAGACCACGAGCACATAGACGGCGATCTTCTTCGAATTCACCGCCATCGCGGCCTCCCCTGTGACTGCTGCGCCCGGTGGGCCCCCTGTTGCCGGCGGCGAGTGTAACCTTCACGCCCTTTTTATGGACCAACGGCCTGCTGACCGGGGCCTTTTGCCGGTCCCGTACACGGCCGCCCAGGCGCAGGATGGAGCCGAGTCCGGCGGTCGGGAGCCCGCAGGGCCGGGGACGGACCTCACTGCGGGGTCCACGCCACGGGATTCCTCCGAACCCGCGGCGCGGACTTGAGGCCCGCCCCCGCCGGGGCGGCGGCGTGTCCCGCACGTCGCTTCCCCCGGCCCCCAGTGGCGGGATACGCACAAAGGGCCCCGTCTTTCGACGGGGCCCTCATCAAGCGGTAGCGGAGGGATTTGAACCCTCGGTGACTTGCGCCACACTCGCTTTCGAGGTCTGTTCGCGCTGGTCAGAGCGTGATCCGTGGCCGTTCAGCCTCGTTCATTCCTGTACTCCTGCCCGGTGCGTGCACCGCCGTGGACATCTGCGGACGAGGGTGAATGAGACGGAAACTGAGACGGGGCCGCCTCTCGCTGGCCAGGCATTTCAGCCCCCGTGTGGCCCTTGGGAATCCCGGTCGCGTTGCGGCGCTCACCCGTGTCCGGAGTCACCGAGAGCAGGTCGTGAGGCAGCGCGATATCCCCCGCGGGCCGTTGAGCAAGCCATCCCGAACGTCTGTGAGGGGGTGCTTCCGTGCGTACGTGCTCGAAGCCCAGACGCTCGTAGTAGGAGTGCAGGCCCGTGTTTGTTCGCCACGTGTCGATGCGAACCCACGTTCGACCTTCCAAGGCTGCCAGGCGAGACATCCAGTCGATGATTCGGGTGCCGAGATGCCGGCCTGCCGCCTCGCGGGCAACGATCAACTTGTAGAGGTAGAGGGCCGACTCGGGGCGATCAGCGTTTGTCCAGAAATCCCGATCAACGGCACCCCGACTGACTGTCGCCAGCACTTTGTCGTGCTCGCCGACCACAACCCAGGCACGTCCCTCGTCTATGTTGGCGTGCCATTTGGTAATCGCTCGCTCACCAGTCTCGGGGTCGCTCCACTGGTCGGTGCCTTTCGTGCGCAACCATCCCTCTGCCTCTGACCGCAGAGTCATAAGGATGGGTATGTCCTCCGCAGCTGCGGGGCGGAGGTACTCAGTCCGTGCTGACTTCATAGAGGATCTTGTGCCTGTCTCCGGGGAGGATTGTGACCATGCAGCGGAGTGGGCGACTGTCCGCGTCATAGCCGGTTCTGGTGTGCTCTGCGACGGGCGTTGCCGCAGGTAGGGCAAGAAGTTCCGCCTCCCGTCGCGTTGGCATGCGGACTGAGATTTCGTCCCTGTACTTGACCTGCACGAGTCCGACCGAAGCCAAGATGCCGCCCGGTGCAGAGACGTCGCGAGGCTCCATCAGAGGTGTACCGGTCACGAGATCCTGAGGGAAGTACGAGTCGGCGAGGGCGTAGGGCCGATTGTCTATGTACCGGATTCGCTTCCGAGCCACGGCCAAACCCTCTACGGGGAGTTCGAGGCACTCGCGAACGTGCGGCGGGGGCTCCACGATTGACACCGTGATCTCTTGCCGGGGGGCTTTCCCGTCCTCCGCGACCGCGCTTGCCCATTGGTCGCCTGCGGTCCGTCCTTCCACGGCGGTGGCATGACGACTGCGGCTTTCCAGCGTCGTCCAGTTCCACACGACGGGTGGGTAGTCCTCGCGGACGTACTTCCCCTGGCCCTGGCCTGTGACGACCAAGCCTTCCTCGATCAAGAGGCGGACGCCGGCGCGGACCGTCTCACGGCTGTAGCCGTACTCGGTCATCATCTTTGACTCGCTGGGCAGGGCCTCTCCGCCCCTCAGCCCTCCGGACACGATCTGTTCGCGCAGGTCATAGGCGATTTCCTGTGCCTTGGTCATACCGCGTCGCATCGGTGGCATGTCTCCTCTACTCCAGCTCCTCCGTACAAGTTAGACCAGGGGGCTTGACTCTCCAAGCACCTGTCGTGCAACCTCATGGCACGGCACTCCTCCAGACAAGTCGTACGGGGTGTCACGTACGGCTCTTTCGTACAGGTTCGCCGCGTCCGGAGGAAAGCCCTGCAAGGGGTGAGTACGAAGGGAGCGCTCGTTGGTTGAGAACTCAACAGTGTGCCGATCCAGCCGCCTGCACACGGGCGGTCGATGGGTCGACAGGTAAGCCCGCCCCACCTCGTACAAGAGGGCGGGCACGCATCGGTTCTGTCCCGGTGCGCGGTACAGCGCGACCAGCCTTTCCGCAGCTCAATGGCTGCGGCCGGTTGCCTCCCCCGCCCGTCCGGTCCCGTTCGTCGGGTGTCGTACGGGCGGGGTGGCAGGGAGCCGGAAGAGTCCCGGCACGGACGGGAGAGAGCACATGAAGAGGGACCACAGCTTCACCGCGACCGTCACCGACCTGAGCACCGGCAACCGGGAGCAGGTCAGTGACACCGCGCGCTTCGACCACCCGGTGAGCAAGGCGGACGCGACGACCGCGATCCGCAACGAGCTGGCCAGCCAGAACCGGCCGGCCACCGGCATCACCCTCACCGACTGACCTGACCTCACCCCACAACGGCGCGCGGCTCCGGTGTTCCCGCACCGGAGCCGCTTCGGGCCGTACCACCGACTAGGGAGAACACGACCCAATGAACCCCATCGTCACTGTTCAGGAAGCCGTTACCGCGTTCGCCGACTGGAACGAACCCACGGATGCGGAACTGGACGCCATCGAGCAGGAGATGCCGCTGATCCTGGCGGACGTCGACCTGATCGACGCGCAGATCATCGCCATGGACCACACCCCGAACGAGGTCGACACCCGCCGCGTCCGCCGGGCCCTGGCCCGGGTCCTCACCGAGTACCGCGTCATCGCCAACCGCACCACCGACGCAGTCGGCGGCGCGGCATGAACCGGTGGGGCAAGGGCCTGTTAGTCCTCGCTCTGGTGGTCGTGGTCGCCATGGCGTTCCGGGTGTCCTGGAACGCGCTGCGGGACATTGCCACCGCGATCGGCGCGGATGACACGGCCGCGACGCTCTACCCGTTCGTGGTCGACGGCCTGATGGCCCTGGCCCTGGTCGCGACTCTGGTCCTGACTGACCAGGCAAGGACGTTCGCGTTGCGGGTCCTGGGTACCTACACCGCCGCTTCGCTGGTCCTCAACTACGTCCACGGACTCATCCCCAAGCTGCACGGTGCCACGGTCGACTGGGGACGGCTCGCCGACTGGGACCCCGCCAACTACGCCCTCGTCCTGCTAGCCACCTCGCTTCCGGTCGGGTCGATCTACTTCGGCTCCGATCTGGTCGCCAAGGTCCTCCACCACCGCCCCACCCCGACCACGGAGCCGATTCCGGCCCCGGTCGCGAATGCGGAGAAATCTACCGAGACCGTGAGCAAACGGTCTACGGCTGACCTCGCAGAATCGACCCCCGCCCCGGTCGCTACGGCGCCCCTACGGATGCCCGATCCCGTGACCGTTCCGTTCGAGAAGTCGACGCTCCCCCTCAAGCCCGTCCCGACTCCCACCGCCCCGATTCCCACAACGCCAATCGAGCGGCGGTCGGTGGCTGCTGCGGAGTCGACCCGCCCTCGTCGGGCGACCGGTCGGGTCCCCGCAGTCGCTCGATCGAGCCGGCCGAAGCGCACCCCGGATCAACTGCTCGATGAGGCACGGCGCGTCACCGCCGACTGGCCGGACGCGAAGCTCACCGCCGAAGGAATCCGCCTCGCGGTCCACACCTCACCGGTCAACGCCCGGACGCTGCGGGACACCCTGCGCGGCGAGCGGGCCGCTAAGGCGGCCGTCTGATGTCCGCCGCGTGGGGCAAGTGCTTCGACCCGTCCGGTGCCCGCTACGGGATACCGACCTACCCGTGGCGCCTGGCCCCGGACGGACTGGCCACCCGCCGGCAGTTACGGGCCCGCGGTCTACGTCCGGGCGGGCAGGAGATCGCCGCGCAGGTCATGCGCGTCAACCGCCGCCAAGGCGGGGTCCGCGTCTCCTACCTCTACCGGCTCGACCTGGCCAAGCCCGTCCGGCCGATGACGTCGCGGAAGTGGGGCGCGCTCGCGTTGGCGATGCTCGCCCGCCGCACCTGCCCCCGCTGCCGGATCACTTACAGCTACTGCCTGTCGACCCGGTACGGCATCTGTGGTCTGTGCATCACCGCCGAATCTGCTGCCGCGTGACCTGCGGCTTTCCCCTCTCGGAGACTCGTGTGAAGACGACCGTGAGCACGCACAAGATCCCCGGATACGGCTCGACCACGCGCACCGCGAAACGGCTGACGGAACAGGCCGTGCCAGTGGTGAACCGCGCGGTGCCGGGCCGGATGCCGGACGTCGAGGTGATCCTCACCAACGAACGCGGCATGGCCGAAGCGATGGCCGCCGCCGACATCGCCCTCGCCGGCGCCCTGGATCGGCGCACCCTCAGCCGTGCCGAGCGCGACGCCCGCAAGTTGGCCCGCGAGATCCAGGCCCGCGCGATCCCGCGCCCGGACAAGAGCGCGCTGATCATCATCGACGTCGACAAGCACCCCACCCCCGAAGCGTTCGCCGTGACGCTCGTCCACGAACTCACCCACGCCATGCAGTTCAGCCGCAAGGGCGTGTTCGAGCGGGTCGTGGCCAACACCCGAGCCGGGTTCGGCATCGAGCGGCAATCCCGCCGCGACGCCCGCGAACACAACTGGCTCGTCGACCAGGAAGAGGCCGAAGCCTACGGCTACGAGCACCTCGCCAACCGCATCGTCCCCGGCTCCCACGCCTGAACAGGAGACGCTCCACATGACCGAGAACGTCGTCCACCTGCACAAGGACACCAACGAGCCGGCCACCGTCACCACCCTGACCGTGGTCCCCGAACCCGCCCCGCCGGCGCCCCTGCCGTTGTGGGTCCGCTCCGGACGGGCCGTCAAGCACGTCATCACGCACGACCACACGAAGACGACCGCCCGCGCCGCTGCCCGCCACAGCCTGTACGTGGTCGGGGGCGCGCGGATCGTCGGTCGCCGGGCGTGGGACGGCCGCACAGCCGCCCGCTACGAGCGGTACATGCGCACCGCCGAAGCCGCGGGGAACATGGAACTCGCAGCCGAGTGGGAAGAGCGCGGGCAGCGCTACCGCGACGCCCGGCACCGCCGCCGCATGGACCTGCTCACCTCCCCGATCGACGCGGCGAAGGGCATCGCGGCCGGCACCGGCATGGGCATAGGCGGACTGGTCGCCCTCGGCATCGTCATGGCGATTGCGACCAAGGACGTCAGTGACGTCGTCACTCCGCTGATGGCGGCCGTCGACTTCATCAACCTGCTGATCTGGATCGTTCAGGTCGTGTGGGGGCCCGCGATCACGATCGGCCCGTTCCTCGCCCTGCTCGCCCTGTGGGCGGTCGGGAGCAAGCAGCACGCGGCCCCCGCGTGGGCGCTGCCGGCGAACATCAAGAACGGTGAGGGCGAGCCCATCACCCCGTCGATCGTCATCAAGGCACTCCGGGATCTCGGAGTCGCCCCGCTCCGCAACGCCATCAAGGAGATGGGAGACGCCGGCGCGAGCATGCTCGGGCCGATCAGGATCGCCGGATGCGGCGTGGAAGTCGACGTGACGCTCCCGTCCGGGGTGTCCACGATCGAGGTGCAGAACCGGCGCCGGAAGCTTGCCGAGAACCTGACCCGGCACGAGCACGAAGTGTTCATCATGATCCCCGTCGCTGCCCGGACGGTGCGGCTGTGGATCGCGGACTCCGGGGCGCTCGATGAGCCGATCGGCCCGTCTCCGCTGGTCACCGACGAGACGATGACCGCCGACTACGCCAAGGGCCGCGCCCCGTGGGGGCAGGACCTGCGCGGTGACGCGGCGAGCCTGAGCCTGTTTCAGCGCCACCTCCTGATCACGGGTCTGTCCAACCAGGGCAAGACCGCGGCCCTGCGCTCCCTCGCGCTGTGGCTGGCGCTTGACCGGACGGTGGAGTTCTGGGTCGGGGACCTCAAGGGCGTCGGCGACTGGGCCATGTGCGACGGGCTCGCAACGAGGCTGATCCAGGGACCGACCGACGAGCACGTCATCCAGGTCACGGAGATGCTGGAAGACGCGGTGGAAGAGATGAACCGCCGCATCCAGGCACCGCCCGGCACGCAGTTCCCGGCGCTGATCGTGATCGTGGATGAGGCGCAGGTCGCGTTCATGTGCCCGGCCAAGGATGAGGCCAAGCGCCCCTACGGCGGCTCGAAGGCCAACTCCCGGTACTTCATGGCCGTCCGGAAGATCCACAACCAGGGACGGGCCGTCAACGTCCTGATGTGGCAGGGCACCCAGGACCCGACGAACGAGAACCTGCCCAAGCTGGTCCGCGAGGGTGCCCACACCCGCGCCTCCCTCGCCCTGGGCACCGAGTCCCAAGCGCGCATGGCGCTCGGAGACAAGGCAGTCGACGGTGGGGCCGCGCCGAACCTGCTGCGCCCCGGGCTCGACAAGGGCACGGTCGTCGTCGCGTCGGACGGCATCGCCATCCCGGCCGGCCAGTCGTCCATCACGGTCCGCACGCACTACATCAGCACCGAAGACGCAACCGCCATCGCCGACCGCGCCAAGGCACTGCGCGATGGAGTCACCACCCTGACCCTGATCGAGCGCGGTGAGGACCGCGACCCTCTCGCCGACATCGCGAGCGTCCTCGGGGACAAGTCGCGCGTGCGGACCAAGGACGTGCTGGCCCGCCTCGCGGCGCTGAGCACGGACGCTTACGGCGGTTGGTCGTTCATCGACCTCAAGCGCGTCCTGGACGACGCCGGCGCGGAGCCGCACAAGTCCGACGGGGTCATGGTCGTCAGCCGTGACCGCGTCCTGCGCTCGCTCGCCAACCGCGACGACGAGGGTTCCGCTTCCGCCGAAGGATGACAGGGAGCCGACCCCGCCCCGGGCAGGGAGACAGGGAGAACTCCCTGACCCCCTCCCTGACCCGCCTCCCTGCCCCTGAGCTGCACAAATGATCGCTCAGGGAGTCAGGGAGGACCGCAGGTCAGACCCCCGAAACACCCCTCAACAGCGACCCCGCAAGGGGGTGGTCCCGCCTCCCTGCACCGCATCGCGAAGGGATTCCGCATGTACCCCGAACACGCCCCCCACGGCCGGTACGAGACCGCCGTGGACGTCCACCGGCCCACCCCACTCACGCCCGCCGCCGTGATCCCGGCGCCCCTCGTTCCGGTGCAGCCGGGCAGTGTCCCGAGCGTGGCGAGCGTCGTCCTGCCGGACGGGCGAGTCGTCACCGGATACGCCATCAACCCCATACAGCCCGAACCGGTCGTCGCCAAGCCGGCCGTGTCTCGTGCGGCCGTGAACGTCGCGCTCGGGGGCGTCGGGTTCGCCGCGGTGTGCGGCGGGCTGCTGCTCCTGACGACGTTCATCGCCGCACTCACCGCCCTCATCACCCAACTCATCATCCTCGCCGCCGTGATCTTCGGCGGATGGATCGCCGTACAGATCTTCTCCGCCTCCGACTCGAAGGGCGGGACGACGGTCAACATCCACAAGGCCGTGATCAAGCGCAACCGCTTCTACAGCTAGCTACGCCAAGGGCGGCCCCCTCGTCTCGCCAAAGTCGCGGGGCCGCCCTTGTCTCCAGTCCTCAACAGACCTGCGGAGGTCACCCAGCATGACGCAACCGACCGACAGTCGGCGAGAGGCCTTACTCGCCGCAGCTCTAACCGCCGCGGAACGCGGCTGGCACGTCTTCCCCCTGCGCCCCGCCACGAAGCGCCCCGCCCTGCACGGGGAAGCGTCCTGCCCGCGCACCGGTGTGTGCGCGGCGGGCCACCGCAAGTGGGAGCAGCGCGCCACTACCGACCCGGACCGTATCCGGGCCACCTGGTCCCGCGGGCCGTTCAACATCGGTATCGCCACCGGCCCTTCCGGGCTGCTGGTGGTCGACCTCGACGTGCCCAAGGACAACAGCAACAAGGGCGCGCCTGGCGGCGCGGCGACCTTTGGAGCGCTCTGCGAGCGCACCGGCCATGCCGTCCCCGACACCTACCGGACCCGGACCGCAAGCGGCGGCAGCCACCTGTACTTCACCGCGCCGGCGGGGGCGCGACTGACCAACACGGCAGGAACCATCGCCCTGTTGGTCGACACACGCGCATGGGGCGGCTACGTCGTCGCCGCGGGCAGCATCACCCCCACCGGACCCTACGAAGTCGCCAGCGGCCCCGTGGCGACCCCGGTGCCCGCATGGCTACTGAGCATCCTCAAACCGGCCCCCAAGGCCGCACAGGCGCCCTCAGTGGCCGTAGCGGGGCAATCCAACCGATACGCGGATGTAGCACTCGCCAACGAGACGCGGAACGTCGCCGGGGCCCAACACGGCTCGCGCGAGGCTCGGTTGTTCCGGGCGGCGCGAGCCCTGGGACGGTTCGTCGCGTGGGGCGACCTCCCCCGGAACGTGGTGGAACAGGCTCTTCAGGGGGCGGGCGAGGCGACCGGACTGTCCGCGTCCGAGTGCCGCTCCACCCTTCGCAGCGCACTGGACTGGTCCATCGCCCACAACCAGAACAGTCGGCGGACGGCATGAGCACCCGCCGGCATCCGCCTCTGAAGAGCATCATCACCCTGGACGGCCCGCCCGCCGCTCCACAGCCTGTGGACATCGCGGCTGTGGGCGAACCGAAGGGCGCCGCCGAAGGCGTCCCCATTGCTATTCGCCCTGACCCGCACCCGGTCGGCGCGGGTGGCCCGACACCGGACCGCCCCGGTATCCGGATCTTCGCCCCGCCGGTCTACCGCCACGCCAACGACGGTGCCCGCTGGTCGAAGCGGTACGGCGACACCCCCACGGCCGCCTACGCCTGCTCGTGCGGGCTCACCGACACGGCGCGCGGCGCCGACGACGTCGCCGCCCTGATCGCCGATTACGACTACCACCGGGCCAAGGAGTGCACCGGATCACCTGTCGCGCTGACCGAAGGGAGGGCCGCCGCATGACCGACATCATCGACGGGGCCGCGCTGCTCGACGAGGTGGAAGCCTTCCACCGTCGCTTCAACGTCTTCCCCCTCGAAGCCGCCTACGTCGCCGTGGCCTTGTGGGACGCACACGCCCACATGCTCGACGCATTCGACTCCACCCCCCGCCTCGCTTTCCTCTCACCCGAACCCGGGTCGGGGAAGTCGCGGGCGCTGGACGTCGTCGAAACCCTCGTGCCGCGCTCCATGGCCGCAGCAGACGCATCCGCCGCCGCCCTGTTCCGGGCCGTCGCCGGCATCGACGGCGGCCGGCCCACCATCCTGTTCGACGAGATCGACACCGTCTTCGGCCCCAAAGCCGGCGACAACGAGCAACTCCGGGGATTCATCAACGCAGGCCACGCACGTGGACGCGTCATGTACCGGTGCGTCGGGGACGGTTCCAACCAGCAAGTACAGGGCTTTCCCTCGTACTGCGCCGTTGCCGTCGCCGGACTCGGCTCCCTGCCCGACACGATCCTCACCCGCTCGGTCATCATCCGCATGCGACGACGGGCCAGGAACGAGAAGGCAGAGCCCTTCCGCTCGCGCATCCACGTGCGCGAGGGCAACCAGATCCGCGACCGCCTCGCCAAGTGGGCGGAGTCCGTAGAAAAGCGCGTCTCCGGTGCCTTCCCCGCCCTGCCGGACGGAGTCACCGACCGTCCGGCGGACGTCTGGGAACCCCTGCTCGCGGTCGCGGATGCCGCTGGGGGCGACTGGCCAGAGCGAGCACGAATGGCCTGCGTGGCCCTGGTCACCGCCTCGCGTGCCAACGACAAGGGCAGCATCGGCATCCGTCTCCTGACCGACCTGCGCGACCACGTCCTCATCGGCATCGACCGCCTGCCCACCGTCGCCATCCTCGACCGCCTCAACGCCCTCGACGACGCCCCGTGGGCCGACCTCAACGGCAAGCCTCTCGACAACCGGCGTCTGTCCAAAATGCTCAGCGACTACGTCACCGGCGACGGAGACCCGATCGTCTCCCGCAACATCCGTACTGCCGGCGGAGTCCTCAAAGGCTTCTTCGCCAAAGACCTCGAAGACGCCTGGTCCCGGTACTGCCCGCCCCCTGGGGCCGCTACATCCGCTACACCGCTACACCCCAGCTCAGAGCCCCTGAATCTGTAGCGGCAACTCCCGATGTAGCGGCTACGGCCACGCGCCCCGAAACGGCCGTAGCCGCTACATCCAGCCCCTCCGCTACAAAAATCATGCCGCTGACCTGCGATGTAGCGGCGTAGCGGATGTAGCGGACTTCTGAGAGCCCCGGAGCACCCTCCTGCTTTCTGCCTCAAGGAGATCTCTGCATGGACACGGTCCACCTTGACGACGCATTCGATCCAACGCTCGTGCTGCTGACCGTTGAAGAGGCTGCCCGCCGCCTCCGAATCGGCCGAACTCTCTGCTACCGGTTCGTCAGCTCGGGAGAGCTGGAGTCCATCACAGTCGGCCACCTCCGCAGGGTCCCGGCCGATGCCGTACCTGAGTTCGTCACCCGCCGCCGCAAGACGCAGCGCCGCCCCGCCCCTATGACCGCCGCAGCGGCAGCCTGAGGAGTACCCATGGCAGAAGAGAAGAACGACAAGCGCACCCGGCAGCCCAACGGCCGTTCGTCCATCTACCTGGGCAAGGATGGCAAGTGGCACGGCCGCGTCACCGTCGGAATCCGCGACAACGGCAAGCCGGATCGTCGCCATGTCGAACGCAAGACCCGTGCTGAGGTGACGGCGGCTGTCCGCGAACTGGAGAAGCAGCGGGACGGCGGCACCGTTCGGAAGGTCGGGCGAGCCTGGACGGTAGAGACGTGGCTGACCCATTGGGTTGAAAGCATCGCCCCGTTGGCCGTCAACGAGAACACGATGGTGGGATACGGCGTTGCAGTGCGGAAGCACCTGATCCCCGCTCTTGGAGCACACCGTCTGGACAAGCTCGGACCTGAGCACATCGAGCGGTTCTACGGAAAGATGCAGGCCGCTGGTCGCAGGGCCGGAACGATCCATCAGATCCACCGCACCTTTCGGACTGCACTGAATGAGGCGGTACGGCGCGGTCACCTCACGCGCAATCCGGTGCAGCTCGCCAAGGCTCCTCGTCTGAGCGAAGAGGAGATCGAGCCCTACACCGTCACAGAAGTTCAACGACTGCTTCGGACCGCCGACGATCGTCGGAACTCTGCCCGCTGGGCCGTAGCCCTGGCTCTCGGGCTCCGACAGGGGGAAGCTCTCGGCCTGAAGTGGGCTGATGTGGACCTGCGCAATGGGGTGCTGATGGTGCGTCGGAGCCGTCGCCGCCCGCACTACGCCCACGGGTGCGGCGACACATGCGGCAGAAAGGCCGGCTATTGCCCGCAGCGCGAACGGACCAACCCCGAGACGGCGGACACGAAATCGCGTGCGGGCCGACGGGCGGTGGGTCTGCCGGCGCAACTCGTAGACCTGCTGAAGACGCACAGGGCCAAGCAGGATGCCGAACGCGACGCAGCGGGGCAGGACTGGACGGATGAGGGCTGGCTCTTCGCTACGCCAGTTGGGCGGGGCACGCCTCCCCGTACCGACTACGACGACTGGAAGGATCTACTCACGGACGCCAAGGTGCGAGACGGTCGACTGCATGATGCGCGTCACACCGCTGCAACGGTGCTTCTGATTCTCGGAGTCTCCGAACGGGCCGTTATGGGCCTTATGGGTTGGTCTACCACCGCTATGGCCGCGCGGTACCAACACATGGTCGACTCGGTCAGGAATGACGTCGCCCGACGGGTCGACGGTCTTATCTGGGACGCGGATGGAGACGGGCCCGACGACGGAGCCGCTGGAGCGCTCGTATCGACCAGGTAAGCGGATGGGGGCAGGTCTCACGATCTGACCCCATCCGCTCAAGTCACGACCTGGCACTGATCGATGAGTCGCGCCACCGTGCTGAACGTGGCCAACTGCTCCAAAGCCTCCTGCTCTGGCAGGTCGCCAGTTTCGTGGGCGGCAGGGTTTCGGAGCGCGAAGTAAGCGCCTTGGCCGAGCTGTAGAGCGCCCCGCTGCCGTGTCTGCACCCCTGGATCTTTTGGATCACCCGGTATCCGAAGCCGAGGTTTGCCGGGCTCAGGCGCCTTGTCGCTCAGGGCTTCTTGGACCAGCTTGGCATCCGATAGATCACGTCGACCCAGTTTGTTCTGAAGGTGGGCGTTAATCGACGTGGCGGCAGCGTGGACGGCGGCTCGATAGTGGTCGGACTCCCAGAAGGTGTGCGCGGCGTCCCACACCCACGGGTGGAAGCCATCGGCGGGGAGAGACGGAGCGTCTGGCGCCAATCGAGTCTTCCACTCATCCATGTCGGCCAGGATGCCCAGACCGCGCCGGACCTCGGTTTCGCTGATGGCCAGGCCGCCCCATTCGGTCTCCCCAAGCACCCCTGAGTCTGGAATTCGAGGATCGATGCTCCGCAGGATCTTCACCACTGTGGGCTCGGCCTCGTACATTCGATTCTTCGTCCCTGACGTATCACCGTTGACTTGCCGGACACGCCAGTACTCGGTGATGAGGTCAGCGAACGCTTCGAGCCGTTGCTGCATCCAGTCGCGATCCACACGTGGAGCGTAGGGGGCAAAGCGTCCGGACCGTAGGGGTTTTTGGTCGCTCGACCGGCCAACTGAGACGGAAACTGAGACGGAGGATGCACGAAGGGTCCGGCTCAAAGAACCGGACCCTTCGTCTACCTGCGGTAGCGGAGGGATTTGAACCCTCGGTGACTTGCGCCACACTCGCTTTCGAGGCGAGCTCCTTCGGCCGCTCGGACACGCTACCGAGAGAGACCTTACCCCAAGGTGGGCCGTGGTCCGAAATCCGTTTCCCGCACCCACGGGGGTTCAGCGGGAGCGGAAGAATCCGGTGAGGAGACGGCCGCACTCCTCGTCGAGCACACCGCCGATCACCTCGGGCCGGTGGTTGAGCCGGCGGTCGCGTACGAGGTCCCAGACGGAGCCGGCGGCGCCCGCCTTCTCGTCCCGGGCACCGAAGACCACCCGGTCCACCCGGGACTGCACCAGCGCCCCCGCGCACATCGCGCAGGGCTCCAGGGTGACGACGAGCGTGCAGCCGGACAGCCGCCACTCGCCGAGCCGCTGGGCGGCCCCGCGGATCGCGAGCACCTCGGCGTGCGCCGTCGGATCACCCGTGGCCTCACGCTCGTTGTGTCCGGCGGCGAGCACCGTCGTACCGTCCGTGGACAGCACGACGGCGCCGACGGGGACGTCCCCGCCCCGGACGGCCCGGTCGGCCTCGTCCAGGGCGAGCCGCATCGCGGCCCGCCAGCGGTCGCGTACCGGATCTCGTGGAAGGGTCTCTGTTGTGCCGCTCACCCGGGAAACCTAACCCGGGGAACTAGCGGACGGTCTCCAGGACCTCCGCCGCCCCCAGGGCGTCGGCGATCGTGCTGAGCGCGTCGCCTTCGTCCAGGGCGAGCAGTTCCTTCTCGCTCACCCCGAGGTCGGCGAGGATCTCGCGGTCCCCGACGGGGCTGTGCGAGACGGCCTCGTCGGTCACGGTCTCGTCCTCGTCGTCGGAGTCGTGTGCGTCGTCGGGCTCACCGTCCTCGGTGCCGTCCAGGTCGAGGGAGTCCAGGTCGGCGTCGTCGTCGCCCGGATCCCGTCCTAGTAGTTCGTCCGTGAGCAGGATCTCGCCGTACGAGCTGCGGGCGGCGGCTGCCGCATCCGAGACGTAGATACGAGGGTCCTCCTCGCCGTCCACGCGGACGACGCCGAACCACGCGTCCTCCTGCTCGATGAGTACCAGCACCGTGTCCTCCTCCGAGGCTTCACGGGCCAGGTCGGTCAGATCCGACAGGGTCTCCACATCGTCGAGCTCTGTGTCGCTCGCTTCCCACCCGTCTTCGGTGCGCGCGAGCAGTGCGGCGAAGTACACCGTGACTCTCCCACTGGTCATAGGCGTGCCGGTTGGGGGTCCCCCCGGCGGAGGTTGATGGGCGGGGAGTGCTGCTCCGAGACCCCGCCCACTCGGAATCGTGGCAGAAACAGAGCGCTCAGGGGATGTCTTCGGCCTGCTGTGTCTGCCTCTTTTGATCGCTACCAGCGGATCGTACGCGGCCCTTGGCGTCGCGCGTGCATGTCTACGCCCTCACGGCGTGGGCGATCCCCGCGAGCTACCAGCGGAAGGTGCGCATGCGCATGGCGTGGCGCAGGCGGGCGACCTTGGCGCGGCGTGGCTGGACACGGTCGCGCAGTTCGCGCGCCTCGGTGAGTTCACGGAGGAACTGGGCCCGGCGCCGCCTTCGCTGGGCGTCCGTCTCCTGCTCCGGCCGCTGGACCGGCCGCTCCGGCCACCGCGCCGGCGGCTCGGATCGCTCGGGTCGCTCGGGTCGCGCCGGGCGTTTCGGCTGCTTCGGCTGCATGGACTGCTCCGGGGACTTCTCTTCCCGGTCCGGCATACGCACACCACCCCAGGTTCGTCCCTCCCGCCTTCCCTCGGACGGCCGGTTTGATGCCAGCGCGAGCGACACGGGGGCCCGGCTACTGTTGTGGGCATGCGTCTCCACGTCGTCGACCACCCCCTGGTCGCCCATAAGCTCACCACCCTGCGCGACCGGCGCACCGACTCCGCGACCTTCCGGCGGCTCGCCGACGAGCTGGTCACCCTGCTCGCCTACGAGGCCACCAGGGACGTGCGCACCGAGCAGGTCGACATCGTGACCCCGGTGGCCTCCACGACGGGCGTCAAGCTGTCCTATCCGCGCCCGCTGGTCGTGCCGATCCTGCGCGCGGGCCTCGGCATGCTCGACGGCATGGTGCGGCTGCTGCCGACCGCCGAGGTGGGCTTCCTGGGCATGGTGCGCGACGAGGAGACCCTCCAGGCGTCCACGTACGCGACCCGGATGCCGGACGACCTCTCCGGGCGCCAGGTCTACGTCCTGGACCCGATGCTGGCCACCGGCGGCACGCTCGTCGCGGCGATCCAGGAACTGATCAAGCGCGGCGCCGACGACGTCACCGCCGTCGTGCTGCTGGCCGCCCCGGAGGGCGTCGAGGTCCTGGAGCGCGAGCTCGCGGGGACGCCCGTCACCGTCGTCACGGCGTCGGTCGACGAACGTCTGAACGAGAGCGGCTACATCGTGCCCGGCCTGGGCGACGCCGGCGACCGGATGTACGGGGCCGCCGAGTAGGACCGGCCGGTCGGCCGGGCCGCCGCGGCCGCGGTCTGCCGCCGTCCGCCGGTCCGTCCGCCGCCCCGCGCCGGTGCGACGGTGCCCCATGACGCTGCCTCCGCCCGGCACCGGCGGCAAGGGCCCAGGGGCGACCTGGGCCTGCGCACCGCCGCCCGGCCCGTGAAGCCGTCGAAGGTCCCGCGTCCGACGCGGGACCTTCGGTTCGTTTCGGGGTGTGCGGTGTGCGGTGTGCGGTGTGTTCGGGGTGTGCGGTGCCGTCGGCGGCGCGTGTCGCGCCGTCCGGCGGTCAGCAGTTCTTCGGCTCGGTGGAGGAGTCCGGTCTCGGCTCGGCCAGGAGGGCCAGCGCCTTGTCGGCGTCCTCCTTCTTCGTGAGCGACGTGAAGCCGGTGCCGATGATGAGGTCGACCCGGTCCGCCCGCGTCCGGCCGTCGGCCTTCAGCTGGGCGCCGGAGAGCTGGGTGCCGAGGACCGGCAGCGCGGCCTTGACGGCGGCCGTGGAGCCGAGGAGCAGCCCGGGGCCGGCGACCTTCTTGTCGTACGCCTTCGGCGCGTTGCCCACGTCACCGATGCGGAACCCGCGCTTCTTCAGCTCGTCGGCGGTGTCCTTGGCGAGCCCGCTGCGGGGCGTGGCGTTCAGGACGTTGACCGTGATCTTGCCGGGCTGGGGCAGGGCGCCGGCGGCGGTGGACACCGCGGCCGTGGACGCCTTGGCCGACGGACCGGGCGCGCAGTGCGCCTTGGTGCCGGCCGCCGTGGCCTTGTCACCGCCGCCCGTGAAGACGTCGATGAGCTGCAGGGTTCCCCACCCGATCAGCCCGAGCGCGGTGACGGAGACGACGACCAGGAACACGAGCCTGCGGCGCCCTCGGGGCCGGCGCATCCGTGGGTACTTGTCCCCCGTGATCCGGTACTGGCCGCCCATGCCAGGGGGAGTGAGCATGCTCATGGGCGCAGCGTAGTGTGCCGCGGCGGCGATGCCTACTAAATGATCATTGACCCGCACGCAGTCCAACCCAAAAGGGTCAACCTTCGCCCGCTCGAGCGGGCGAGACCCCGGTCGGGCGGGTGCTAGCCCAGCTCGAGGACGCGGGCGTGGAGCACCTGGCGCTGCTGCAGCGCGGCGCGGACGGCGCGGTGCAGACCGTCCTCGAGGTACAGATCGCCCTGCCACTTCACGACGTGCGCGAAGAGGTCGCCGTAGAAGGTGGAGTCCTCCGCGAGGAGGGTCTCCAGATCCAGCTGGCCCTTGGTCGTCACGAGCTGATCGAGGCGGACCGGGCGCGGTGCGACGTCCGCCCACTGCCGGGTGCTTTCCCGGCCGTGGTCGGGGTATGGCCGGCCGTTGCCGATGCGCTTGAAGATCACACGGAAAGCCTACCGGCCCAGACCTTCCGGGCGCAGCCATGGCGACGGAGTGCGACGCTGGAAAAGACGTTGTAAATCCGGGCGAACCGGTAACTCTCCCTGTCTGCCCGGAACCTGCCGGGCACACCCGGACCGGCGAGCAACGGGGAACAGGGGCCTGACATGAGTGACAGTGACACCGGGTCGGGGACGCCTCCGACAGCTGCACCTGAACGGGTGAGCGGCGAAGCGGCCACCGGGCCGGAAGCGGTGAGCGGGGGAGCCGCGCTGCCCGCCGAGGCCCTGAGGATCGCCGCCGGATACGCCTTCGCCGGACCCGCTCTCGACCTGGGCGCCCTGCTCTGGGACGGGCGGTGTCTGCCGGACGCGCAGATCCGCATCCCGCTGCCCATGCTCAACCGGCACGGCCTGGTCGCGGGTGCCACCGGTACCGGCAAGACCAAGACGCTGCAGCTGATCGCCGAACAGCTGTCGGCCCAGGGCGTGCCCGTGTTCCTGGCCGACGTCAAGGGCGACATGTCCGGGATCTCGGAGCCGGGCGCGGAGCGGGAGAAGGTGCGGGCGCGGGCCGAGGAGGTCCAGCAGACGTGGACGCCGGCCGGCTGCCCTGCCGAGTTCCTCGCGCTGGGGGGTCTGGGTCACGGCATCCCCGTACGGGCCACGGTCACCAGCTTCGGCCCAGTGCTGCTGTCGAAGGTGCTCCAGCTCAACCAGACCCAGGAGCAGTCCCTCGGCCTGATCTTCCACTACGCCGACCAGAAGGGCCTCGAACTGGTCGACCTCAAGGACCTGCGCGCGGTCGTCGCGTTCCTGAGCTCGGACGAGGGCAAGCAGGAGCTGAAGGGGATCGGCGGGCTGTCGACGGCGACGGCCGGGGTGATCCTGCGCTCCCTCACCGCGTTCGAGGCGCAGGGCATGAGCCCGTTCTTCGGGGAACCGGAGTTCGACACCGGCGAGCTGCTGCGGACGGCGCCGGACGGGCGCGGCCTGGTCTCCGTCCTCGAACTCCCCGAGGTCCAGGACCGACCACAGCTCTTCTCGACCTTCCTGATGTGGATGCTCGCGGACCTCTTCCACGACCTCCCGGAGGTCGGCGACGCCGACAAGCCGAAGCTGGTCTTCTTCTTCGACGAGGCGCATCTGCTCTTCACCGGCGCGTCGAAGGCCTTCCTGGAGTCCATCACGCAGACGGTCCGTCTCATTCGCTCGAAAGGGGTCGGCGTCTTCTTCGTGACCCAGACCCCGAAGGACGTGCCGGCCGACGTCCTCGCGCAGCTCGGCAACCGTGTCCAGCACGCGCTGCGCGCCTTCACACCGGACGACCAGAAGGCGCTGAAGGCGACGGTGAGGACCTTCCCGGACTCCCGGTACGACCTGGAGGAGGTCCTCACCGCGCTCGGCATCGGCGAGGCCGTGGTGACCGTGCTGAGCGAGAAGGGCGCGCCGACACCGGTCGCGGCGACCCGGCTGCGGGCCCCGGGGTCCCTGATGGGCCCGGTCGACGCGGACGCGCTGGACCGGGCGGTGCGGGAGTCCTCGCTGTACGGGCGGTACGCGCAGGTGGTCGATCGCGAGTCCGCCTACGAGAGGCTCACCGCTCAGGAGGCCGCACGCGCGAGGGCTGCCGGGGAAGCCGCGCCTTCGCCGGGGAGGACGCCCGCGAAGGGCCGCCCCAAGGAGGAGACGTCGGTCGTCCAGCAGGTCGTCGCCAGCGGTGTGTTCAAGTCCCTGGCGCGGTCGGTGGGGACGCAGATCGGGCGGGAGATCACCCGCTCCCTCTTCGGGACGGCCCGCCGCAGAAGGTAGGACGTGCCCGCCCCTTCGCGCCGCCCGGCCGCGAGGGCGGACAGGGCTGGAAGGACGGCCGTCCCGGTGCGGGACGGCCGTTCCGGTCTCCGTGGGCGCCTAGCCGCGCCCGCGCTTCCTCGGTGCGGCCGCCGGGGATGCCAGAGCCGAGGGGGACGCGGTGTCCCGGCCCTCGTCCGGTCCGGGCGGCCGGACGGCGTCCGGGTTCGGCTTGGGCGCGTTGCGTGCGGCTTCCGCGCGCAGCAGGGCGCGCAGGACCGCGTACGGGTCGTTGGGCATGACTGTGTCCTTGCGTTCGCTGGTACCTGATCCGCTGATCGACCGGATCTGTCAGCAGCGCAGGACCACCGAGCGCGGGGTGTGCGGGGCGGGGGTGGGCGAAGCGGCGACGGGGCCGGGCCGGGACGCGTGGTCCGGGTCTCCGGGGGCGGTACCGGGCGTGGGGCGCGGCGGGGCGACGCGGCCGTGCTCGGGCCGGGCGGGCGGGCGGAGCGGCGTGTCGAGTACGTCGGGTTCGGCGCCGTGGCCCGATGCGTCGGCGACCGCCACGGGGGCCGCCGCGGAGAGCGCCTCGGCCTGCGCGCCCGCGGCGAGGAACGCGACGACGAGCAGGGCCAGTACCCGCATCCACGCGTGCCGGCTCGCGGGTGCGGTGCGCGGTGCGGTGGGGCGGGACTCATGTCAGGTCATGTCCCCTCAGCGGGAGGGTGTTCATCGGGGGCGCGGAGATCCGCCCTCATGGCGTACGGATGGGGCGTGTGGTTGACGGTGGGGGCGGTGGGGGTGCCGCGGCCCTGTTTCATGCTTCGGCCGTAGGGGCCACCCCGCCAGCCGGGTGGCCCACCCGGCGGACCCGCCCCGGGGCTCCGCCCCGGACCCCGCCAAGGGGCTGCGCCCCCTGGACCCCCGCATCGCCCGAAGGGCTCGTCCTCAATCGCCGGACGGGCTGGATATGCGGGCCTGCGCCGGAAGGTTGCGGACGGGCTGGAGGTGTGGGACCGCGGCGGCCGGTTCTGGATGGTTCCGGGCGGGGGTGTGTCTTTCAGCCCGTCCGGCGTTTGAGGACGAGGCCGTTCAGGCCGAAAGCGGGGGTCTGGGGGCGGCAGCCCCCAGGGAGGCGGCGCGGGCCGACCGGAGCGTACCGGTCACTTGCCGGAGGCCTTGGCGGCCTTGAGTTCCTGTTTGTGGGCCCGGACCTTCGCCAGGGACTCGGGGCCGGTGATGTCGGCGACCGAGCGGAACGCCTTCGGTTCGCCGTAGGCGCCCGCCGCCTCGCGCCAGCCCTTGGGCTGTACGCCGAACTGCTTGCCGAGGAGGGCGAGGAAGATCTGCGCCTTCTGGGCGCCGAAACCGGGCAGCTCGTTGAGGCGCCGCAGGAGCTCCGCGCCCGTGCCGGCGTCCTTCCAGACGGCGGCGGCGTCTCCGTCGTAGTGCTCCACGAGGTACTGGCACAGCTGCTGGATCCGCTTGGCCATCGAGCCGGGGTAACGGTGCACGGCCGGTTTCGCCGAGAGCAGCGCGGTGAACCTCTCCGGGTCGTACGCCGCGATCTCGTGCGCGTCCAGGTCGTCCGTGCCGAGGCGCTCGGCGATCGTGCGGGGTCCCTTGAACGCCCATTCCATCGGTACCTGCTGGTCGAGCAGCATCCCGACCAGGGCGGCGAGCGGGCTGCGGCCGAGCAGTTCGTCGGCGTCGGGATCCTGGGCGATGTGAAGGCTGATGTCCATGCGTAGATGATCCGGCGCGGACGGCCCCGCCGCCTCCTCGCACGGGGCACCGTCCTCGCAGGGGACACCCTTCAGGTCGTACGCCAGTAGCCCATGGCGTTGACCCGCTGCTTCGGGAGGGCGAGCTCCTTGCGGACGTACGCCGTCAGGGAGCGGGTCGTGGCGGTGTCGCAGGCGATCCAGACGTACGGGTCCGACTCGCCCTCCAGCAGGCCGGGGAGGTCCGCCTTGACCTCGGTGACGAGGTGGGCGCCCTGGTCGCGGCGGGGCACCGGGCGCACGGTGTGGCGGGCGGAAGCGGTGCGGAAGGGGAGTCCGTCCACGCCGTGTTCCGTCTCGAACCAGATCGTCGCCGGAGCCTGCCCCATCGCGTCCAGGAGGGAATTGAGGGCGGGGAGCGAGGCCGGGTCGGCGACGGCGAAGACATGGGAGGGGGCCGGGTCCGGATCCGTGAACGCGGTGCCGTGGACCGTGGCCTCGATGGTGTCCCCGGGACCGGCCGCCCGTGCCCAGTCCGAGGCGCGGCCCTCGTGCAGCGCGAACTCCAGGCCGAAGGTGCCGGCCGCCGGATCGGGGTCGACCAGCGTGTACGCCCGCTGGTGCGGCTTGCCCGCGTCGTCGAACCACAGCCGGACCCACAGCGTCGGGTGCACCCCGGTCGCCGCGAGCATGCCGCCGTCGGTGAACCGCAGCCGCCGGTAGTGCGGGGTCACGTCCTCGGCCCGGGTCACGGTGAACGTGAAGTCCTTGCCGCGCAGCAGCTTGAGTACCGCGCCCTCCCAGCCGTGCCCCTGACCCATCCTGTCCCCACCCCTCGCGTACGATTTCGCCCAACTGAAGTTAGGTTAGCCTAACCTGAGGAAAGTGGGGATGACCGTGACTGCCGAGCTCTACCGTGACCCCTGGGGGATCCCCCATCTGCGTGCCGGGAGCGCGCATGAACTCGCCCACGCCCAGGGCCGTACCACCGCCGTCGACCGCGCGTGGCAGCTGGAGGTCGAACGGCACCGCTCGCAGGGCACCTCCGCCGCGTTCCTCGGCGCCGGGGAGGCCGCCTGGGACGTGTTCGCCCGCCGGGCCCGGCTCGACGACACCGCGAGACGATGCTTCGCCGCCCTGGAGGGCGGGGACCCGGAGACCGCCGAGTGGGTCGTCTCGTACGTCGAGGGAGTCAACGAAGGGCTCGCCGAAGGCGCCCGCCGCACACCGGAGTTCGCCCGCTCCGGACTCGTACCGGGCCGCTGGGAGCCCTGGACCCCGCTCGGTGTCTGGCTGGCCACCCACATCCTGTTCGCGGGTTTCCCCGCCAAACTCTGGCGCGAGGAGGTCGTCCGGCGGCTCGGCGCCGACGCCGTGGGGCTCTTCGCCACCGACGGACCGGGCACCTCCGGCAGCAACGGCTGGCTCGTCACCGGCGAACGGACCGTCACCGGGCAGCCGGTCATCGCGGGCGACCCCCACCGCTTCATCGAGGACCCCGGCGTCTACCAGCAGATCCACCTCTCTTGCCCCGAGTTCGACGTCGTCGGCCTCGCCGTCCCCGGCGTCCCGGGCATCGCCCACTTCGCCCACACCGGCACCGTCGCCTGGGCCATCACCAACGCGATGGCCGACTACCAGGACCTGTACCGGGAGCGGCTGCGCCGGACCGGGGAGGGAGGAGAGGCCCTGGAGGCACTGGACCCGGACGGCCGGTGGCGCGCGGCGACCCGGCACGTGGAGACGGTCGAGGTCGCGGGCGGCACCCCGGTCGAGGTCGAGGTGATCGAGACCGCGCGGGGACCGGTCGTCATAGGCGGGAGCGACACGGATCACGGCACGGCGGAAGGGCGCGACGCGGGAGCCGGGGGGAGCGAAAAGGACGCGGACGGCCACGGCGCCGTCGGCCCCATCAGCCTCCGCTACCCGCCCCGCGTCACCGGGGACCTCGGCTTCAGCGCCCTGCTCCCGCTTCTGCGCGCCCGCGAAGTCGCCGACGTGGACCGGGCGTTCGACCTCTGGGCCGAACCCGTCAACGTGGTCCAGGCCGCCGACACCGTGGGCGGGCTGCTGCACCGGGTCGCGGGCCGGGTTCCGGTCCGCGGCGAGGACAACCGCACCCGGATCGTCGCCGCCTGGGAGCCCGGACACGAGTGGCGGGGCTGGCACGAGATGCCGTACGGGACGGTCGAGGACGGCATCGCCGTGATGGCCAACCAGCGCGGCCCCGCGGCCCCGCTCGGCGTCGAGTTCGCCCCGCCGCACCGCGCCGCGCGCATCCGCGACCTGCTCGTCTCCAGGACGGCCTGGCCGGCCGCGGACATGGCGGCCGTCCACATGGACACCCATCTCGCCTCGGCCGCACCCCTGTTGGACCACCTCGCCACCCTCGACGGACTGACCCCGCGGGCGGCGGCCCTGCGCGACCGGCTGCTGCTCTGGGACCGCCGTATGGAGGCCGACAGCACGGAGGCGGCGGCCTACGCGGCGGTCCGCGGCGGTCGCACGACGGCTCGCCGCCCACCCCGTCTTCGCCGTACTGGCCGACCCGCCCGAGTACCCCGAGATCCTCCGCCCCTGGCTCGCCCTCCTCCCCCGCATCGGCCTCGCCCTCGAAAACCTGCTCAAGGCCGAGGAGTTGTACGGCGTCGACCGCACCGGGCTCGTGCGCGCGGCCGTCGAGGAGGCGGCCGCGCGGACGCCCGGCGTCTGGGGCGACAGCCACCGCCTCGCCCCCTGGCGGGCGCTGGCCGGCGACGCGTACGACGAACCGGGGCTCGCCGGCGACCACGACTGCGTGCTGTGCACCTCGGCCGTCCCCGGCCTCACCGACCTGAGCGCGCGCGGTCCGGCCGCCCGCTACGTCTGGGACCTCGCCGACCGCGACAACAGCCTCTGGGTGGTGCCGTTCGGCGCCTCCGGGGTTCCCGGCTCGGCCCATCACCGTGACCAACTCCCCCTGTGGCTCGAGGGATCGCTGGTCCCCGTCCGCACCGACTGGAACCGGCTGACCGAGGAGCGGGAACCGGCTCCGCACGACACCCCGGAATCCGTCCGGGACGACCGGAACGGCCGGAACGACCGGAACGACCGGGGTAACCGGGACAACCGGAACAACCGGAACAAGGAGGAGAACCATGGCCACTGAGCCGTACGCCCCCGACCGCGAGGCCGTGCACGAACAGGAGATCGCCGGCTTCGGCACCGTCCGCGTCCTGCCCGTCGACCCTCGCGCCGACCTGGACGTCATCCACCGGTGGGTGACACAGGAGCGCGCCGGCTTCTGGGGCATGACCGGGTTCACCAGGCAACAGGTCCTGGAGACCTACCTCCATCTCGACTCGCTCGACACCCACCACGCCTTCCTCGTGGTCAAGGACGGCGAGCCCGCCGCGCTGTTCCAGACGTACGAGCCCGAGGCCGACCGGGTCAGCGAGTGCTACGAGGTCGAGCCCGGCGACATCGGGGTCCATCTGCTGATCGGTCCCGCGGGAGCCGAGGGCCTCCGGCCCGGCTGGTCCTCGAAGCTGCTGACCGCCTTCACCACCTACGTGCTGATCGGCCTCGACCGGCGGCGGGTGGTGGTCGAACCCGACGCACGCAACGCGAAGGCGATCTCCCGCCTGGTCCGGCAGGGCTTCGAACCGGGCCCGGAGATCGTGCTTCCCGAAATCGACCTTCCCGGGGTCTACTTGCCCGAGAAGCGCGCCCGGCTCGCCTTCCTGAGCCGGGAAGCGGTGTTCGGGACCGGTTCGCCCGGCACCCCGGGCGCCCCGGCCGCACCGCGCGTTTCACCGGTGGAGTGAGTACGGCGCCGGATTCGTCCGTACGTATCCGTGACTCTGGAAACACGGAACTCTGGAAACACGGAGACGGAGACGGCGTGTGAGCGGACGAGGACAGCGGGAGCGACGGCGCGTGGCCCGGGGCCTGGCCCTGCTGGGCACGGTGCTGGTTCTGGTCCTCTTCGGCGGTGTGGGCGGCGCGTCCGCCCACGCGGCGCTGACGGGTGCCGATCCCCAGGACGGCAGCGTGCTGAAGACGGCTCCCCGCCAGGTGACCCTGACGTTCACCGAGTCGATCGGGCTCCTCGACGACTCCTTCCGCGTGCTCGACCCGGGCAACCGGCGCGTCCACACCGGCGATCCGGGGCACGCGGACGGACGGTCCGACACCGCCCGCGTGACCCTGCCCAAGGGCCTCGGCACCGGCACCTTCACCGTGGCCTGGCGGGTCGTCTCGGCGGACAGCCACCCGGTCTCCGGCGCCTTCACCTTCTCCATCGGCAAACCCTCCGCGTCCGTCGCGCCGGTCCCGGTCGACCCCGCGGGGGACACCGTCTCCGCCACGCTCTACGACATCGCGCGCTACGTCGCGTACGGCGGTCTCGCCCTGCTCATCGGGACCGCCGCCTTCGTCCTGGTCTGCGGATTCCCGGGCCCGGTACGGCGGCTGCTCCTCGCGGGCTGGTGGACGCTGTTCCTGTCGACCTTCGCGCTGCTGCTGCTGCGGGGACCCTACGAACGCGGCAGCGGCCCCGCGGACGCCCTCGACCCGTCCGTCCTGAACGACACACTGGCCGGCCGGCCGGGCCTCACCCTGCTGGCCCGGCTGGTGCTGCTGGCGGCGGTGGCCTTCTACCCGGTGCGCGCGGACCGCCGGGAGCGCGCCGTCCTCGCGCTCGGCGCGCTGCTCACCGTCTCCCTCGCCGTCACCTGGGCCGCCGCCGAGCACGCCTCCGCCGGTATCCAGGTACCCGTCGCGATGGCCTCCTCCGTCCTGCACCTGCTGTCCATGGCGGTGTGGCTGGGCGGACTGACGGCGCTGCTGACCGCGCTGTACCGGTCGGCCGAACCGCTCCCCGCGGCCACCGTCAACCGTTTCTCCCGGCTCGCCCTCGCCTCCGTCGCCGTCCTGGTGGTCACCGGCGTCTACCAGTCCTGGCGCGGCCTCGGCTCCTGGGACGCCCTCACCTCGACCTCGTACGGACGCCTCCTCCTCGTCAAGCTGATCGCGGTGCTGTGCCTGCTGGCGGGGGCGGCGTACTCGCGTCGCTGGGCGGGGCGGCTGATGGTGGCGGCGCAGGAGCGTGCCGCGTGGCGGTGGCCGAGCGCGTGCCGGAGACCGTCGGGGCAGCGGCGGTCGTGGGCGGGGGCGGGACACCGGCCGTCGTGGACGGGAGCGGGGCCGTGTCCGGTGCCGTGTCCGGTGCTTCGACGACGGGCGACCCGTCGGCCGATGACGCTGATGACGTCGATGACGCCGATTCCGCCGGTGCGTCCGCCTCGGCCTCCGACCTCTCCGGCGGCGGTTCGGACCCGGACTCGCCTCCTTCCGACGAGATCGCCCGCTACCGGCGGGCCCTGCGGGGCTCGGTGCTGGCCGAGGTCACCGTCGGCATCGTCGTGCTGGTGATCACCACCCTGCTCACCGGGACCCAGCCGGGCCGTGCGGCCACCGAGGCCGCCGCGGCCGCCGCGCCCGCGGGGCAGCAGACGGGGGCCGCGACGATCATCCCGTTCGACGTGGGCACCCCGGGCGGTCACGGCAAGGTGCAGATCGAACTGGCGCCGGGCCGGGTGGGCGAGAACTCCGTGCAGGCCGTGATCTTCGGCCCCGACGGAGGGATCGCGACCGTGCCCGAACTACGCCTCACCTTCACCCTGGAGTCCCAGCGGATCGGCCCGATCGACGCGGAGCTGGCGAACCGGGGCGGCTACTGGGGGGCCGACGGCGTCACCCTCCCGGTGGCCGGCACCTGGACGATGAAGGCGACGGTCCGCACCACCGACATCGACCAGGTCACGGTCTCGAAGACCGTGAAGATCGGCTGATCCGCGGCACCGGGGGCGGCACGAGGTACGGTCCCGGCCAGGTACGTTCCCGGCAGGCAGGTACGAGGCCAGGTACGGCCCCGGCCAGGTACGGCCCCGGCCCTAAACGGTGGCCCGTCGTACTCCCGCACCGGTGGACCCGCCGTCGTGCGCGGCGGTCAGGGGGCCGCGCGGGCGGGCGATCCGTACCGGGGTGTGCGCGGCCGGCGCGGAGCCCGGGATGACCCCCTCGGCGCGGCCCACGTGCTCGAACGCGGCCAGGACCCGCTCCAGTTGGGCATCGGTGTGCGCGGCGGTGAGAGTGACCCGCAGCACCTCGCGGCCGGTCCTGACGACCGGGTGGACCATGGGCGCGGCGAACACTCCCGCCTCGAACAGCTCCCGCCACATGCGCATGCACCGCTCGCGTCCCGCGACCAGCACCGGCACCACCGGCGTGACGGACGCCCCGGTGTCGAAGCCGAGCGCGCGCAGGCCGTTGTGCAGCCGCTCGGCGAGATCCAGGACCCGTACGCGCCGTTCGGGTTCGGCGCGCAGGATCCGCAGCGCGGCCAGTGCGGCGGCGACGTTGGCCGGTGAGGCGGCCGCGGTGAACAGTGACGTCCGCGCGTGGAACCGCAGATAGCGGATCACCTCGGCGGGGCCCGCGATCACCCCGCCCACCGAGGCCAGACTCTTGGACAGGGCGCTGGTGACGAGGTCGGGACGCAGCCCGAAGTGCTCGCCGGCGCCCGCTCCGGTCGGGCCGAGCACCCCGAGGTCGTGCGAACTGTCGACGACGACCCGCGCCCCGTGCGCGCCCGCCAGCTCCATGAGGCCGGGAAGGTCGCAGACGTCCCCGTCCACCGAGAAGACCCCGTCCGTGAGGATCAGCTTTCCGCCGGTGCGGGTCCCGTCGTCTCCGGTTCCGGGTCCTTCGTTTCCGATTGCGTTTCCGTCGGCGGTGCGGAGCAATTCCTCGAGGTGATCAAGGTTGCCGTGCAGGAATTTGCGTTCCTTCGCCCTGCCGAGACGGACGGCCTCTTCCAGCGAAACATGATTGGAAAAGTCGCTGAATACCATGTCCCCGTCCCCGAGGAGCGGGGCGAGCATCAAATTCGCCTGATATCCGGAGGGAAGAACGGCGGCCGCCTCGTGGCCCAGGAACGCCGCCAGCCCGTTCTCCAGCTCCTCGTGCAGTTCCAGCGAGCCGCTCACCGCCCGGGACCCTCCCAGCGAGGTGCCGAAGCGCCGTACCGCGGCGACGGCGGCCTCACGCACCCGTGGCTCGGCGGAGAGGCCCAGGTAGTCGTGCGAGGCGGCGACCACCACCCGACGGCCCTCGAAATCGGCCTCCGTGCCGTCGAACGTATCGCCGATCGCCCGGAAGTAGCAGTCCCGTCCCGTCGCCCGCAGATGCTCCGCGGTCCACGGCCGGCACTTTTCCAGAATATCCATGCCCGCGTTCGCCCATCGCTCGCCTGTCGCATTAATTCTCTCGGAGAATTCGGTTCCCTTGGAGATGGTACTTTGAGGTGTCTGCCCTGCTATCCACGCGACGGAGAAAAAGTGTCATACGAAGAACTCAAAAACGTTCTTGTTTCTCTTGGGCTTTCCGAGGATGACATCAGCCCGGACGCCACGCGCGAGGAAGCCGGCCTGGATTCCATCGCCGTCGTCGAACTGGCCCTGGTCCTGCGCCGCGAGAAAGGGGTGGCGGTGACGGAGGAGGAGATCGGCGCCACCCTCACCGTCGCGGACGTGGCCGCCCTCGTCGGAGCCAGGTGACCTCCGTATGACCGGCCGACAGGACGTCTGCGTCACGGGCCTCGGACTGGTGACCCCGGCCGGTGACGGCTGGGCCCCCGGCTGGGAGCGCGTCTGCAAGGGGCTGCCGACCGCCGTACTGGCGTGGGAGCAGGAGACGGTCCCGGCGCACCTGGCCTGCCGGGTGGGCGGCTTCGACCCGGCCCGGCTCGGCGGGGCCCGGGCGCGCAGACCCGACCGCAGTGCGCAACTGGCGCTGCTCGCCGCGCGGGAGGCGCTGGCCGACGCGCGCCTGGACCCGGCACGGTGGGACGGCGCGCGCGTCGCGGTGATCGTGGGTTCCGGCACCGGCGGCGCCCAGACCCTGGAGTCCGAGCACCGCGCGCTGCTGACGGCCGGCCCGCAGGACATGTCGCCGTACGCGGTGCCCGCCGCGCTGGGCAACTCGCTGGCCGCCCAGCTGACCATCGAGTTCGGTGCCTCGGGCGCCAGTTGCACGGTCAACACCGCCTGTGCGTCGGGCGCGACCGCCCTCGGTATGGCACGGGACCTGCTGGCCCTGGACCGGTGCGACATCGCGCTGGCCGGTGGCGCCGACGCCGCCATCACACCGTTCTACGTCGCCGGGTTCGACCGGATCGGCGCGCTGTCGCACCGCTTCGACGATCCCACCGGAGCGCCGCGCGCCTTCGACCGGCGACGGGACGGCTTCGTCATCGGCGAGGGGGCCGGGATGCTGGTCCTGGAGCGCAGCGCCGACGCCCGTGCCCGCGGCGCCCGGACCCGGGCCCGGATCAGTGGCTTCGGAGCCTCCTCGGACGCGCACCATGTGGTGCGCCCCCACCCGGACGGCACCGGGCTCGGCACGGCCGTCCGCGAGGCCCTCGCGCAGGCCGGCGCGAGCGCGCGCGACGTGACCCACGTCAACGCCCACGGCACCGGGACCCCGGCCGGCGACCGGGCGGAGGCCGCGGTGCTGGCCGGGCTCTTCCCGCACCGCCCGCCGGTGACGTCCACCAAGCCGGTGACCGGGCACCTGCTGGGAGCGGCGGGCGCGGTGGAGGCGGCGTTCACCGTCCTCGCCGTCGAGCAGGGGCTCGTTCCGCCCACCGCCAACCTCGAGGAACCCGATCCGGCGATCGACCTCGACATCCCGGCCGAGAGCCGCCAGGGAAGGCTAGGGCTGGCGCTCTCGCTGTCCATGGGCTTCGGCGGGCAGAACGCCGTCCTGGCCGTCACTCCCGGCTGACTCCCGCCCACCGGTCCGCGGCTCCCCGGCCCCGTACGGCGGCCGTGGCGCCTCGTACGAGGTGACGGTGAAGTCGTCGGCGAGGAGGGGCAGGGCGACGACCCGGCGCGGGAGATGACGCAGCAGCCCGGCCAGCATTTTGTAGCGGACGCTCGGCACACAGACGACGGGCGGGCGGCGCCGGAGGATGGCCCGCACCGCCCGCTCGGCGACGTACGGCGACGCGAGGGTGAGCGACGGAGGGGACGGCGCGATACCGGCCCGCTCGTGGAATTCCGAGACGGTGTGTCCCAGTACGAGGGCGGTCAGCGCGACCGGCGAGGTGCGGATACGGCGCGTGTGGGCCAGCGACTCGGTCAGCGCCAGGGCGTACGCCTTCGAGGCGCCGTACGTGGTGCCCTGCCAGACCGGCGCGGTGGCGGCCACCGAGGAGACGTTCAGGATGCGCCCGCGGCCCCGGCGGAGCATTCCGGGCAGTGCCGCGTGGACGAGCCGGGAGGGAGCGACGACGTTGAGGGCGAGCATCCGCCGCTCCTCCTCCCACGCCGTGCGCTCGAAGGACAGACCGAGTCCCGCACCGGCGTTGTTGACGAGGATGTCGGCGTCGCCCGCGCGCGCGGCGGCCGCATCCATGCCGGCCTCGGTGCTCAGGTCGGCGGCCAGTGGACGGGCACTGATCCCGAACTCGGCTTCCAGGGCGGCCGCGAGCCGGTCCAGGGGCTCGGCGCTACGGGCCACCAGGACGAGGTGGTGGCCGCGGGCGGCGAGGGCGCGGGCGATGTCGGCGCCGATGCCGTAACTGGCGCCCGTGATCAGGGCGGTGGACCCTTCTGGGCCGGTCGTGCTCATGAGTTCTCCCTGGAACGGGACGCGTGCGAATCTCTGGTACTGGCGTTACTGGCGTTACTGGCGTTACTGGCGTTACTGGCGTTACCGGCGGGGCCGAGGGGGGTGACGTCGTGCCACAGCCGCTCGACGGCATCGGCCCACAAGGCGGCGAGATCACCGACGTCGTCCAGCGCCCGGTCGACGGTGAAGCTCACCCGCACCTGTCCCTGGTAGGAGAGGAACGACACCGCGAAGAGGTGGTCGCCGTGCAGGAACAGCGTGGGCACCACCCCGTCGACCGGATCCGCCCCGACCGCCAGCCGGCGGGGGACACGCAGCAGTCCGGAGGTGTCCACCGCGCTGCTCGCGGCGCAGGACTGCCGGACGAAGCGGTAGACGAGCCACTCCGGAAGGCACTCCAGCTGTGCCCGCAGCACCCGGCGCATCCCCTCGGTCCTGACCCGGCGGGTCGCGCGGGCGACGGCCGCCACCCGCTCGGCCGGGGACTTTGCCCAGTAGGACAGCGGAACGCGCACGGCCGAGACCCTGTTGCCCACCGCGAACCGCTCCTCCGGCAGACGGAGACTGACCGGCAGTCCCACGTGCAGCTCCCGGCCGCGTCCGGGGCGGGCCCGCCACTCCGCGGGCACCCAGTCCCGTACCGCCTCCGCCAGCGCGGCCAGGCAGACGTCGTTGGGCGTGGCCCCGAGGGCCTTCGCGACATCCCGGGGCCAGGCCACCGGCACGGCCGCCGACAGCAGCCGCGTCCGGCCGGTGAGGGGGCGGTGCGGTGCCCAGGTCAGGGTGGACCGCAGGCCGCGTACGGTGTCGGCCGCGTTCTGCGCGATCGCCCGCGCCGGGATGTTCCTCACCCACGTGAGCGGATCCCGGTCCCCGCCGGTGTCACGGGCGCCGGGTGCCTCGTCCACGGCCTGCCGGGGAGGTACGGCGGGACCCACCCCGAACAGCGCCGTGAGCGCGTCCAGCACCGCCTGCCCGTCCTGGGCGGCGTGGTGGGCGCGGTAGAACAGCGCGTATCCGTCGGGGGAGTAGCCGTGGATGAGCCAGATCCCCCAGCGGGGCGCGCCGGCGCTGATCGGCTCACCGAGCAGCGCGTCCACGGCCCGGCCGAGCGCGGGCCGGCCGTCCTCCACGGGGATCTCGTGGACGTGATGGCGCGGGTCGAAGGCGGGATCGAGCTCCCAGACCGTCCGGCGGCCCTGCCGGGTCACCTTGCAGGCGAGGCTCGGCATGCGGGCCACACGGTCGGCGATCTGCTCCCGCACCGGACCCGGACCCGGACAGGAGCCGGTCACCTCCAGGACCGCTCCGACATAGGGCCGGAACCGGGGCTCGTCCCTCTCGTAGCTGAGGAAGCAGCCGTCGACCGCGTTGGGGCTCGGAACCGTCGTGGTCACGGGTGCACCGCCGGACGCGGCCTGGTCATCGTCATGAGGGCTTCCCTGGCGCAGGTGGGCGGCGGGCAGAGTCGCTAACAGGGCACGCGGCGGAAAGGTCACGCGTGCACTGCGCGTACCCGACGGTGCCGGTCCCGCGCGGGGGCGGTCCTTACAGGGCCTTACGGGTTCTCACGAGTTCTTACGGGTCCTTATGAGGCAGGTCCCTCACAGGAGACGGGGGCGGGTACGGGGCGGGGACGGCCGGTGCCGGGTGTGAACCTGTCCGCGCAGTCGGGAAGGCCGGCGTCCTCCCGGCGGGCGAGGGGCAGGAAGAGGACGGGGCGGGCGGTCCAGGTGAGCCGGGTGGTCTTGTTGTCGACCGACACCGAACACGGTTCCGAGCGCAGCAGGGCCTGTCGCATCTCGATGCGGCCGTCGTACAGCCAGTCCCAGGCCTCGTCCGCCGCGGCGGGGCCGAGCGCCGGTGTGATGGTGCGCAGGGCGACCGCTATCCACCGGTCGGCCTGCGCGGCCGAGTACGTGTCCATCGACGCGAGCAGCGCCGGCGGACCGCCCCCGGCGAGGTCCTCGGTCCGGCACTCGCACCAGTAGCCGCGGACGATTTCCTTCATCGAGGAGCCCCCGGCGGCCAGGTCACGGACAGTTGGCGCGTGTTCTCGTCGTACATGGCTGAGTGAGCGGGCCGTTCTCGTGGTCGGGACGGGCGCGAGCACATACGTACTCGGGCTCATTCGCCGCCGAGGGGCACCGTGGATGCGCTCGCGGGGCACGAGTTGACGGGTCAGGTGATCTGGCCGGACGCCCACTCGGCCCACTCGCGGTGCATGGTGTGGAGCCGCAGGCCGTACTCCAGAGCGATCCGGCCGTAGACCGAGAGGTTGTCGTCGGTCCAGTCGATGGACTCCTTCAGCTGACGCAGGCCCTGGTGGCCCTCGTCGGCCCGCTCGATGAGCTCGGTGAGGTAGCCGCGCGCCTGATCCGGTGTCAGCACCCCGAGGAAGAACACCCGCAGGAGGGTGTCGCTGCGGGTGGTCCGCTGCGGCTTGGTCTCGGTCAGCCAGTGCCGCAGTTCGGCCAGTCCCTCGGCGGTGAGGGCGTATTCCTTGCGGCCCCGCGGGCCCTCGGCCGCCACCGCGATCAGACCGGCGTCCGCCAGTTTGGTCAGCTCGGTGTAGATCTGGCTCTGGGTCGCGGGCCAGGCGTTGGCCAGCGACGTCTCGAAGAGTTTCAGCAGGTCGTAGCCGCTGGCGGGGTGCTCGGAGAGGAGCCCGAGCAGTGCGTGTCGAAGGCTCATGCGCTCAGTCTACCTTCCAGTATTGACATGTCATCAGCAGACCTTCTACTTTCGACATGTCAGAAGAGAGATGCCGAGCAAGCGGAGACCTCATGTCGTACCTGCGCACCTTCCTTCCGTGGATCGTCTTCGCCGTGCTGCCCTCGGGGAACTGGCAGTGGGCGGCGCTGATCGCGCTGGTGGTCGCGGTGGCGGTGATCGCCCAGCAGGTACGGGCCGGTGCCGAACCCGACGCTCTGATCATCGAGTTCGGCTCCGCGGCCTTCTTCGCGGCCTTGGCCGCCATCGCCTTCGCCGACCCTGACTCGGGCGTGCACGACTACGCGTCGGCCCTGTCGTCGGCCACGCTGGCGGTCATCGCCGGTGTCTCGCTGGCGATCGGCAGGCCGTTCACGCTGGGCATCGCCAAGCGCACCACCCCGCGCGAGGTCTGGGGGCTCGCTCCGTTCATCCGGATCAACGTCGTGATCACCGCCGTCTGGACCGCGGCCTTCGCCGTGACCGCCGTCGTACTCGCCTTCGTGGCGCACGCCGGGAACGCGCACTCGATCACCGCGACGCTGATCCAGATCGCCGGCTTCGCCGTCCCGATGCTGTTCACCGTCCGCTACGTCGCCCACGTCCAGGCCAAGGCCGCCGCCCGGTGACTTCGGGGCGAGGGACTGGACGCCCGGCACGGCACTGGTCGGTCAGGTCAACGGTCCGGCAGGTCAACGGTCCCGCAGGTCAACGGTCCGGACGGCCGGCAGAAGGTGGCCCGTCGGCCCGTCGGCCCGTCGGCCCGTCGGTCTGGAACTGACCGTGCGTGAAGCACCGCTTCGAGGTGCCCGCGGGAGCCGGCGCCGTAACACCCGCACTCGGGGGTGCCGCACGGTCGACCAGCCGGGAGCCGGCGCCGCACCACGGCTGCGAGCATCGCGACGCGGGGCTATCGTGCCGCCGTGACCCACGCGGTGGAGCGCCCCATCCTCTTCCTCGACGTCGACGGACCGCTCATCCCGTTCGGGGCGTCGCCCGGTCGGCTTCAAGCCCCTGCTCCCGGCCCCGGAGTGTTCCCCGATGACGGGAACCCGTTGCTCGGACGGCTCGACCGCGCGGTCGGACCGCGGCTGATGGCACTCGGGTGCGATCTGGTGTGGGCCTCGACGTGGATGGAGGAGGCCAACGAGTGCGTCGCCCCACGGATCGGGCTGCCCAGGCTGCCAGTGGTGGAGTGGCCCGAAGCCTCCGTCGCCGACGGCCCGCGGGGTCTGCACTGGAAGACGCGCCCCCTCGTGGAGTGGGCCGGCCACCGCCCCTTCATCTGGGTCGACGACGAGATCAGCGCCGCGGATCGGCTGTGGGTCGCCGCGCAGCACCAGGAACCCGCACTGCTCCACCGTGTCGACCCGGCCGAGGGCCTCACCGAGGACGATTTCTCCGTGCTTGGGCGGTGGCTGCGTACTGAAGTGCCTGACCGGTGACCGCCGCGGGGTGTCGATCGACGACTGGCACCGCGTACGTCGAAGGGCCCCACCGCGAACGGTGGGGCCCTTCGAGTCGTGCCCGGTGAGGCACTGGCGGAGGATACGAGATTCGAACTCGTGAGGGGTTGCCCCCAACACGCTTTCCAACTGTGTTGGTGGGCTGCGAAGCGGTGTGCATGGGCGTTCACCTGCATTCATGGGCGGCTGAACGCCGGGACGTCTTCTGCTGATGGACGCGCCTGAACGACTGTGAACGTCGCTGAATGAGACGGAAACCGAGACGGCCTGCCAGACCGTCTCCATCTAGTGCAACCTTCTGATCCGTAGGCGGGTGCGCACACGGATCACGTGAAGCCCCCAGCCACCAGGGCCTGTTGGCCAGGATTCACCTGTACGTCGGGGTGTGCCTGTGTGCGCCGACGTAGATGTCAGAGAGCGGCGCCCGCCGTGTGGTGACTGGCAGCGGGGAGTGCGGTGTCGACGACTCTTTCCATTCGAGGGAGTGGTGATGGCCGGAAATGCGAATAGAAATATTTCCGTAATACTGTACGCCGGTCGAATGGTCTGCATCCTTCCCCCTCTCATCTGAGTCGGCACTGGACTATTTCTGCGTAATATTCGGCGGCAGCAAACCTAAGGCTTCCCGGGTGATTGGTAGGGCCCGGTATGCCGCGGCCCCCCCCCACAGGAATGGCCTCGATGAAACTGAAGATCCCCCAAGCAGATCACCGTCGTACCTTGTCCGGCTTGCTGGCCTCGGCCCTCGCCGTGACAGTTTCCGCTGCGATGGTTTTCCTGACGCCGACTGCGGCGTCGGCGATCGCCTTGCCCGTGCCTCTGGGCACAACCGCCAGCTACTCCGTTCTGGCGGGTCAGGGAGTTACCAACACTGGCAACTCGGTGCTCGCCCATGACCTCGGGACACACCCGAATCCGGCCATCACTGGATTCCCGCCCGGACAGGTGGGAGGTGCCGTGCACGCGGCGGACGCCAACGCCCTCCAGGCCAAGTCCGACCTACTCGTGGCGTACAACAACGCGGCCGGTCAGGCGCAGGACTTCGCGCTACCGGCGGGAATCGGCGGAGGCCCGGCGCTGCTTCCCGGCGTCTACCACGCCTCCGCCGGTGTCGGCATCACCGGTGACCTGATCCTGGACGGCCAGGGCAGCTCCGACGCGGTCTGGGTCTTCCAGATTCCGGAATCCCTGACGACCGCGACCTCCAGCCGCATTCTCCTCACCAACGGCGCTTCGGCGTGCAACGTGTTCTGGCAGATCGGCCAAGATGCGTCGCTCGGCGTCACCACCAGCTTCGTGGGCACCCTCATGGCCGGGAACTCGATCACCGCGAACCAGGGAACGAACGTCGAGGGCCGGCTGCTGGCCCAGGTAGGTTCTGTGACCCTCAACAACAACAGGATCTTCCTCGGTGGGTGTGCGGCTCCCACCACTGGTGGAACGACGGCGGGAACCACCACCGGCACGACGACCGGAACCACCACGGGCATGACCACCGGTGGGGGGCTCCTCGGTGGCGGCCTCGTCAGTGGTGGCATCACCACCGGCGGCCTCCTGGGCGGACCCCTCGTCACGTCCGGCGGCACCTCGGGCAACATCGCGGGCAACACGGCCGGGAACACCGAGGGCAACACGGCCGGAAACACCACCGGCGGGAACACTGAGGGCAACACGGCCGGGAACACCACCGGCGGCCCCGGCGGCGGGCACGGCCATGCGCCGGGAGGGCCGGACCACGGTGGTCACGGAAAGCCGGATCACGGCGGTCATGGAAAGCCGGATCACGGCGGTCATGGAAAGCCGGACCAGGGTGGTCACGGAAAGCCGGACCACGGCGGCAAGGTCGACGACGAGCAGTACGTCCACCACGGCAAGCCGGACCACGGCAAGCAGCCTGACGAGAATTACGGCTACGACGACGTGCCCAAGGGCTACGAGGGCGACCACCACTCCAAGAGCTACGAGGGCTAGGCAGCGCACTGCGCTCAGCCCGCTCACCGGATCACGGCGCGCGGCGGGATTCTCTTCGAATCCGCCGCGCGCCGTCGGTAGCAGTAGGCGCGGACCGCGGAGCGAACAGCTGAAATGAGAAAGACAGGGTGCGCGGTGTCGAGCAGAATTGACTCAGCGGATGTGAAGGAAGTTCAGCACGCCGAATCAGGTCCGGTCGCGCGGGAATGTCCTGACGCCACGGCCGCGACGCCCACATTCTCGAAAAGTGCCCTTGCGCTGAGGGCCGGGCTGCACACTGCCATCGTCCTGTGCCTGGCGGCGAGCGTCGTCCACGTGGTTCTAGTGTTCCTTCATGTAGCGCCGGCGAACACCCTGTCCAAGCGATACACCCCGGAGATCAATGCATGGGTGTTCCCCTTCTTCGAACAGAATTGGCGGCTTTTCGCCCCGGACCCCGAATCCGTCAACCGGCAGATTCTGGTGAGAACCGCACACACCGAACGCGACGGACCGGTCCAGGTGAGCCCCTGGTTCGACCTGACCGCCGTGGACAGCTCCGCAGTCGAGCACCAAGCGTTCCCGAGCCACACCGCGCAGAACATGTTGCGCCGTGCCTGGGCCGGCTACGTCGACTCGCACGGAGGCGACGACAAGGCGCGCACGGAACGCGCCCTGATGATGCAGAAGTACCTGAGTAACATCGCCGCGGACCGCGTCGCCG
This sequence comes from Streptomyces sp. RPA4-2, assembly GCF_012273515.2. NCBI lineage: Bacteria > Bacillati > Actinomycetota > Actinomycetes > Kitasatosporales > Streptomycetaceae > Streptomyces > Streptomyces sp. RPA4-2. The sequence continues at coordinate 4,523,243 of NZ_CP050975.2, read as the reverse complement.
ACCGCAGAGGCGGAACCTTCGACTTCATTCAGCTCCGCGTCGTCACACTGCCGATCGCCGCACCCGGCGCCGCGGTCGGCGATCGCCCGCCTAAACCGGTCGAGAACCGGCTGCTGCCCTGGTGGAAGGTGACCCACCATGCAAAGTGAGACGCACAAGGCCGCGCCCTTCGGCGCCGAGCGGTGGCTCGCCGACCGGATCACCACCGCGTGGCACCTCCTGACCGGCCGGCCGGTGTCCCTGTACGCCGCGTCGGTGCTGCGCATCGGCTATGGGCTGCTCTACCTGATCTTTCTGCTGCGTGAGTTCCCGCACCGTGCCGAGATCTGGGGCCCGGACTCACCGTGGACGCCGGCCTTGGCACGCGAGCTCTTCGAGCAGACGGGGTGGAGGAGCATCCTGGCCCTGTCCGACAGCCGCGCCTACTTCGAGTTCTGCTACGTGCTCGCCCTTGTCACGTCCGCGCTGTTCCTGTTGGGCTGGCGAACCCGGGTCATGTCCGTCCTCTTCGCCGTCGTGGTGTGCTCGTTCCATGCCCGCGCGATCTTCATGACGGACGGGGGCGACAATCTGGTCCTGCTGATGGCCATCTACCTCGTCCTCACCGCGTGCGGCCGGCGCTGGTCCCTGGACGCGCGCAGAGCCCGACTGAAGGCGCCTCGTGCGGACAGCGCGCCGGAACCAGCAGGGAGCCGCCTCGCGCGGCAACTCCGCGAATCCCGCACCACCTTGATCACCGTGGTGCACAACTGCGGCATGCTCGTCATCGCAGCGCAGGTATGCCTTCTCTATGGATCAGCCGGCCTGTACAAGGTCCAGGGCCCTTCCTGGGGCGGTGGCACCGCTCTCCACTACGTCCTGAACCTCGAACTCTTCCGGCCCTGGCCCGCGCTCTCCCACTTCGTGGACGAACACACGCTTCTGATCGCGATCGCGGGCTATATGACCGTGCTCCTGCAGGTGGCCTTCCCGTTCGTGCTCTTCGGCAGGCTCAAGTACCCCGTTCTCGTCATGCTGCTGGGCATGCACATCGGCATCGCGGTGGTCATGGGGCTGCCCCTCTTCTCCGGCGCGATGATCGTTGCGGACGCCGTATTCCTTCCCGACCGCTTCTACACCCTGCTGCCACACCTCTGGCGGCGCGCCGCGCAGCGGATGAACAGCCGGCGGTCGGTACCCGAACGAGCTGCGGGATCCGGAACGGTACCCACGCAGGGCGGACCCGGCACACTCGGCTCGAAGCATCGAGCCGTACTCCCGGCGGACCGGAAAGACGCCACGCTCGCCGCCGGGCCCGCGTCCCCTCAAGTCCCCTCAGAAAGCAGCTGAGTCAGAAATTGAGCTGGACAGTCCCCGAAGGACCCTACGACAAAGGGCTGCTTCACGGTGATTCAAGGAGCGTGCTGTCGCTACCTCAGCCCACCACTCTCCCCAGCTCCCATCCCGTCCGCCGTCTGCTCGGCTCTGCCTGGGTCGATGGTGGACGGGATGGGAGCCCACGACGCTCGCCACGATGTGCCCGCGGCTGGGAACGGCGCCCCCTCCATCCCGGTGTCGGCCGATCTCCCGCCGGAGGCATGTCCTTGACCGGTGGCCGCGTACGTCGGGTGCTCGACTCATGACCTCCGGGCCTATCCACAGTGGGCGGGCGTCGGCGCAGCCGGGTGCTTGATCCTTGGCGTCCCGGACGTCGTGGTCGACGCGATCATGGGATGGGAGCCAGGGGGAGCGGCCCGGATGCGCGCTCGGTACATGCATGTCACGGGGCCGATGCTCCGGAAAGTCGCGCAGGAGGTCGGACAAGCGCTCTGGGAGCTGCCCGGAGCCAAGAAAAATCCAACTGAGACGGACAACGTCGAAGGGCCCCGCTGCAAGCAGCGGGGCCCTTCGAGTCGTGCCCGGTGAGGCACTGGCGGAGGATACGAGATTCGAACTCGTGAGGGGTTGCCCCCAACACGCTTTCCAACTGTGCGCAGAACCGTCCGGAAGCATTCGCGGGGGTTCACCGGGCAGATCAGAGGCGGGGTGTGTACGGCGGTGAACGCCGATGTCCGCGGGCGCACTGGACAAAAAGCAGGACAAGGACAGACGTCTACGAGTGCGGATGCGACTAGATCCTCACGAGTCTCAAGATCCACACCTTGGTCATGTATGGGGCCCCGCTGCCTGAACTCATGGCGACCTTGTCGCCACCTACAGCACTCCGAGCTTCTCTGCAACCATCTTCACAAAGCTCGCGACGCCGAGGAAGGATGCACCCGCGTATCCCGTCGTCTCGAGTCGACCCGCGCCGAGGTGCTGATGGAGGATGATTGTAATCAGGCTCGCTACCATGCCGCACAACATCGCAATTGCGATGGACATCACCTTCTCCTTTGTGCTCGGCTGGTTCAGTGATGGATTTTGTCCGTTGTTATTCACTAGTCACTCCCGTTCAAATCAGGCCCTGTGGCGTCTGTCGCGACCGGCGGCTACATGACTCAAGGCTCTCGGAAGTGATCCTTCACATCCAGCGCACGGCCAGGCCAGAGTCTCATCAGCTCGTCATTCAGGCCGTTGTTGCTGGTGGCGGGCAAGTTTGAACGGGACGCTGAAGGATAATGATTTCGAGGTGTAGAAAGTTACGTCAGGTTGAAGGACGTTGTGATCGTTTTCGGGGGTAGCAATGACTGGTGCGTGGCGGGAATTTCTCGGTTCTGAGGATGAGTGGAACTGGAACTCATATCGAAGGGCCATTCGCGATTTTCGTAGAAACTGTCCTGCGTTTGAAAAATTGCCGAAGGCGGGAGAGAGGTTTATTAAAAAAATCCCGGGGCTTCATGTTTCGCCGAGTGTCGGAACCTGGAGTAATTTGGTTGCCAATAAGGATACTAAGCCAAAGTGGGAGTACGTAGAACTTCTCGTGCTGATCTGGGGCGAACATCACGGGCTCTCGCGTGACGAAGTATCGGCGATGGTAATCGAATGGGCTCGTGCTTACAAAACGTGCGGAGGTGACCCCGGGCCGCGTTTCGCCGATGTCCTCTTGATGGAAACGGCGGTTGGTGATGCGAACCGATTGGATTCGAGTCAAGAAGGTTCGGACGGTGACTCCCCGGCTACGCTGGATTCCGACTTTTCGATGCAAGATCTAGTCAGATCGCAGCAGAAAACCATTGGCGTTTATGAAGAAATGCGAAAAGCGTGGCACGCGTACGAAATGAGTGAGCGAGGTCGCGTGCAAGCGGTACAGATTTACACCGTAGCCTTTTCTTTGCTTAGTGCCAGTACGGCCAAGGTGGCCGAACTGAACCGCAGAATAGATGTGCTGACGGAATTCTCGAATATCGAGGATCGTGGCGATATGCGGCAACTCCGGCAAAAGTTGGAGCGCGCGACAATCCAACGACAGGAGCTGGAGAAAAGGCTTGAGCGGGCGGAGCGGGAGCGGGATGAGGCTCAGGCTGTTGCAGATTTCGCGGCTCGCAAAGCGATGGAGTTGGAGCTATCGCTGAAGCGAGCCTTTAAGGGGCACTCCGATCCTGCGGCGGCTTCACCTTCCGGCCTGCCGGCGAACCCTGGCGACCTACTCGATACTGAGACAAACGAGCTGGATAGCATTGATCGCACCATCGAGAAGATGGATATGTACCTGGATAGAGGGAACGAAGACGTACATGACGCTTCCGAAACAATGGGGCTACCGGGGTATGGCTCCGAACTGAATTTCGGCGGCGATGCCTTTGGCTCCATGGGCATGGGCGGTCCTACGGGGGGAGTCGCGAAGAGCCCGCGCCCGCACGTCTCAGATCCATATGCGTCAGGTGGCTACTGGGGCCCTGAGGATAGCTACGTGCCTGGCCACGTGAAAATTCCTATGGGTGGCCCTATGGGTGGCCCTATAGTTTACCCTCCGGGTTCAGCCGATAGGGTTCTCACCTTGGCGCAGCAGACTGCCGACCAAGCCATCGCAGAAGCTAGGCGGGAGGCGAATAAAATCGTCGGAACCGCGAAGGAGGAATTCGAGCTTCTTGAAGTCAAAATTCAACAAGCCCGGACTACCCTTCAATCCCTAGAGCCTGAGGAGCTTCCTGATGAGGGCAGTGGAGCCGATGCGGGAGACGCTTGAACCTAGGCACCGTAAGGTGCCAACTATCTCCTTTGAGTTCCTCAGGATGGAAGGAATCCCGGCTTTGTCCTACCTAGGTCTTGAAGATGGCCTAGGTAGTCTTGGGCAGCCGGTTCAGTGCTGTAGCGCTGCCTCATGATGGCCGCGAGTTCTCGACTGGTCATGATCAGGGACGGGACAGACTGACGCTCGCCCCGCAGGGCGTGTTCACCGTGGATGACGGCTTGTTCAAGGTCGCCCTCCCGGGCGGCGGTGACACCCAGAGTTACCCGTGCTTCGGCATTGCGCATGGGGGATCGCTCCGTGCCGTCGAAGTCTGTTCCCGCACGAAGAACCTCTTCAGCGAGCGTTCGCGCAAGTCGGTCTTCCCCAACGAGGCGGTAGCAGTCCATCGCGTAGAAGTCGAACTTGGCGGGGTCGACAACAAAGTGGTTGTCCAGGTTCTCGGGATACGGCATCCCTTCGAGCAGCCGGCGCCCCTTGTCGAGGGCCACTTCAACCTGTCGCCGGTCCCCAAGTCGCGCCCAGGCTTTGGCCTCCTGGCCAGCGAGCTGCACGGCGACGCTATGGTGCGCTGCGGTCTCGGTCCCAGCTTGGGCTGCGGCGATGACCCCCCGATAGTCGCCGGTCGTGAGGGCGAACCATGCCCGCATCTCGTGTGCCCATCCCGCCACCTCGGGATGGTCGGACTCGGTCGCGAGCGAGAGGGCTGCACGCCGCGTTGACTCGGCCGCGTGGCGGTCTCCCGTGTCGTACTCCACGCATCCGACGAGCAGGGCGAGCCAACCCGAAAGTGCGAGCACTTCGCGATGCTGCGCAAGAGTGAGGCTCTTGGTGTGCAGGTCAACCACGCGGCGAAGCCACTGACGCCCCTCGATGAGGAGCTGACCGCTGGGCATGAACGGGTACTCAGAGCAAAGCCGGTCTGTGGTGATCCGGAGGGCGTCGAGCGTCGCGCTGTCGACGTCGGACCGGTTCAGGCGACTCACGATCTCCAGGGTTTCCATGCCGCTGGCCGCCAGGATCTCCTTGTCGCCGTCACGACGAGACGGCGCAGGGAAGAGGGCATGCGTGACCGTGCCGAATACGGCGGCGATGATCGGTTGGTAGAAGTCGTTCGGTGCCTGGCCGGACTCCCAGCGCTTCCACTGGCGAATCATGCTGTCCTCAGCCGGCAGCTCCGTGGACGCGTGAGCACGCAGGGCCCTGACCGCGTCACGCTGTGACCAGTCCCGCGCCTGTCGTTCGGCAGCGATGCGCCGCGCCCATGCAGGCCTGTCGTCAGTCATGCGCCCTCCCTCTGAGTGCCTCTACTCCGAGTCTCGCGCGCGGGGCAGGGGGGACAGGGAAGGGGACAGGGGGTGTCACCGGGCATGTCCCCACCCTCCCCTCGCCGTCCCCAGCCTGTCACTTACCTCACACGCTCCGTTACTCCCATGCTGGTTGCAGATCAAGCGCCACCCGGTACGGAGCGGCTTTCCAGCGCTTCGAGTCGTTCGGTCAACGTCTTGAGTTGGGAGCGGATTTCTTTGATGTCATCACGCACGTCGCCGGGGGCGGAGCCGTCGCTGACGAAGTTGCCCAGGTTCCCTGCCGACACGATCAGCCCCTCGGCCCGGAGTGCAGCTAGCCCGTTCTGGATGGTCTGGCTCGCATACCCGAACCGGTCGATCAACTCTCGCTGAGACGGGAGTTTTTCCCCCGGGTTCATCTTCTTGATGTCGCCGCGCAGAGCATCCGCGACCTGCACCGCCTTCGGCTTAGGCCCTCCAGTGACAGTCATGTCTTGAGGGTACCCACTACAGCGAACTAGTGCGCATCATCCCGCGAGGGTTGTGCACCACAGCAGACTAGTGCAAGCTAGTCTGCAAGAGGTCGCCCCAACTAAACGGGGAAACCGCTTGACCTGCACGAACAGCGCCCGGAGGGAAGCCCTGCGAGGGGTGAGTACGAAGTGAGCGCGCCTTGGTTGAGAACTCAACAGTGTGCCGATCCAGCCGCCTGCACACGGGCGGTCGATGGGTCGACAGGTAGGCCCGTCCCACCTCGCACAAGAGGGCGGGCGCGCACCGGTTCTGTCCCGGTGTGTGGTACAGCGCGGCTGACCTTTCCGCAGCTCAAAGGCTGTGGCCGGTTGCCTCCTCCGCCCGTCCGGTCCCGTTCGTCGGGTGCTGTACGGGCGGGGTGGCAGGGAGCCGGAAGAGACCCGGCACGGACGGGAGAAAGCACATGAAGAGGGACCACAGCTTCACCGCCACCGTCACCGACCTGAGCACCGGCAACCGGGAGCAGGTCAGTGACACCGCGCGCTTCGACCACCCGGTGAGCAAGGCGGACGCGACGACCGCGATCCGCAACGAGCTGGCCCGCCAGGACCGGCCGGCCACCGGTATCACCCTCACCGACTGACCTGACCTCACCTCACAGCGGCGCGCGGCTCCGGTGTTCGAGCACCGGAGCCGCTTCGGGCCGTACCACCGACTAGGGAGAACACGACCCAATGAGTCCCATCGTCACTGTTCAGGAAGCCGTTACCGCGTTCGCCGACTGGAACGAGCCGACGGATGCGGAACTGGACGCGATCGAGTCGGAGATGCCGCTGATCCTGGCGGACGTCGACCTGATCGACGCGCAGATCACCGCCATGGACCGCACCCCGAACGAGGTCGACACCCGCCGCGTGCGGCGTGCCCTCGCCCGGGTCCTGACCGAGTATCGCGTCCTCGCCAACCGCACCACCGACGCGGTGGGCGGTGCGGCATGAGCGACGTTCTCACGCTGGAGGGCCTGTCGGCGCCGTTGCGGGCGTTGCGACTGTTGGCGCTCGACTTCCCGGACTTGCCGGCCCCGGTGGTCGACGTTTCCTCGATCTTCCCGGACCGACTGGCTTTGTCGTTCCACCTGTCGCAGGGCGGGTTCACCGGGTTCGAGGCGTGGCGGGCGGCGCTTGGTATCGCCCCGGACGCGGTCGACTTCCACGTGCAGTGCGACCACCGCACCGGCGTGCTGAGCGCACGGACCGAGTACGGCGGCGCGGACATCGAGCTGATGGGCTTCACGGAGGTTTCCGCCGACGCGCGGATGTCCGGGGCGGGTGCGGCATGAGCGCCACGGTCTCCCGCCGGCCGTTGAGCCGGGCGCAGAAGGTCGTGCTGACGGCCGCGTTCGTCCCGATGGTCGCCACTGGTGTTGCCGGTGGTGCGGGGACGTTCAGCAACATCAGCGCCGCTTACGGGCGGGGGACCGCGCTCGGCGCGGTCGCCGCCGGTGAGGGCGCCACGGCCGTCCTCGCCCTGGTCCTGCTCGGTCTGACGATGCTGGGACAGTCCTCGCCCCACACGATCCGCCTCGGGCTGTGGGCCCTGCCGGCCGCCGCGTCGGTGATGGCCGCGACCGCGGGCACGGACGCCGGTCACACCGTCATCTACGCCGTGACCCCGATGGGCATGTGCGCGTCCGCCGAAGGTGCCGCGTTCCTCGCCCGCCGCATCGTCGTCCACACCAGCGGACACGACGCGGAAGCCGAACGCCGATCGGCGGCCGTCGTGCGGTCCCTCGCCTACCACCGGGCCCGCGCCGCCAACCACCCCAGCAAGGGCGCCCGCAAGCGGTCGGACCGCACGTCATGGCGACTTGCCCGACAGGTCGGGACCGGCGACGCGACGCTCGGATCGAGGCTGCTGGACGTTCAGCGTCAGCGCGTCACGACCGGCGCGGACGCCGCGCTCGCCGCGATGTTCACCCCCGCCGCACTCGATCCCACCCCGATCGAAAATGCTGAGGAATCAGCCGGAAGTAGTCGAGAACGGTCTACCCCTGACCTGCCTGTATCGAGCGAGCCCACGATCGTGCTGACACGGCTTGCCGTGCCCGATCCGGCCCCGGTCGACCTGGGAAAGTCGGGAGCCAGCGTGAAGCCGATGCGCGCCGTTGCCCCGGCGGTAAAGCCGGTCCCGATCGCACCGGCGGCCCGATCGGTCCCGGCGGAATCGGCCCGGCCGAATCGGGCGACCGGGCGAGTACCGGACGCCGCGAAGTCGGCCCGTCCCCGGCGCACCTTCGAGCAACTGATGACCGAGGCGCGCAAGGCGACCGCCGGTCTGACCGATCAGGAGGTAACCGGCGAGGGCATCCGCCGGGCCCTGCGCACCTCCCCGGCGAACGCCCGCAAGCTGCGGGACGCCCTGCTCGCCGAACGTGCCGCCGGGGCGGTGGCGCCGTGAGCACTCTCGCCGCGCTTTTATCGGCCGGTGCCACGCTCGGGTGGGCGGTCCACGCCCGGTGGCTGCACCGCCGGCTGACCACCGCCCGCCACGACCCGCTCACCGGGCTGTGGACACGGGACGCGTTCACGCGCCGGGCCCGCCACCTGCTGCGCGACCCCCGCGCGGTCGTGGTGCTGGCGGACGTCGACCACTTCAAGCAGATCAACGACACCCACGGCCACGCGGCTGGTGACGTGCTGCTGGCCACGGTCGCCGCCCGCCTCGCCCACGGCACCGGCCCCGGCGGTGTCGTGGGACGGCTGGGCGGGGACGAATTCGCCGCGGTCCTGGTTGACCGCGACGGCACGGCCGCGGACCGGCTGCACACCCTCGCCCGCGTCCTCGCCCGGCCCGTCGACACCGCCCCCGACGTCCACACCACCGTCTCGCTCGGGTGGGTGCGGACCGTCGACCACCCGGGCGAGGATCTGTCCACGCTGCTGCGCCGCGCCGATGAGGCCATGTACGCGGCGAAACGCTCTGGCCGGTCCGGTCCTCGACGTGCCCGTATCGGGCGGCTGCTCGGGTCGGTCGCGGGACGGCGCCCTGGTCGGCGTGGGGCGGCGTGAGCACGCTGCCTGTTTTCCGGTGGCACCTCGCCCCGGACGGCTACGCCACCCGCCGCCAACTCCGGGCCCGGAACCTGCGGCCCGGTGGGCAGGACGTTGCCGCTCAGCTCGAACGCCCGCGGCGGCGGGGCCGTCCGCCGTTGGTCGCCTACCTGTACCGCGTCGACCTCGCCAAGCCGGTCCGGCCGATGACGCCGGGCCGGTGGCGGGCTCACGCCGCGATGATGCGCGCCCGCCGCACCTGCCCCGAGTGCCGTAGGGATGCCGGATACGTCATCCCCACCTCGCTCGGATCGTGCGTGACCTGCGCCTATCCCGAAGAACAGCGCGCCGCCTGAACCACCCGTGAATCCCGGGTCCGGCCGCCCGACCTTCCACAGCAAGCCGGCCGGACCCGTCGACTCCCGAAGGAGTACGTACATCGTGACCGAGACCACCACCTTCACGTCCGCCGGGGACCCGGAGGGCATCGAGCGGCCGGCGGCCGACGTGCTGCCGTTCCCGCTGAAGAAGAAGACCGACCCCGACCCGATCGCCCCGAGCGAGGGTGTGGTGAAGCCGGGGGAGTGGGAGGCCGAACTCCCCGACACCGACGACCCGGAGGCCGACGGCCTGACCGACGGCGCCCCGGTCGACCCGCCCCGCGAGGCCTACCCGCCCTCGGCCGCGGAATGGATGCAGGAGCGCGACAAGAACCGTCTCCCGGTGCTGCCCGACTGGGTCAAACTCCCTGACCAGCGCACCGCGGTACGCAAGTGGGCGGTACGGCACTACTCGGCTGTCGTCGGGTATCACGCGGTGCGGCTGCCGCTGGTCTACACGCCGAAGATCTGCCTGTACGCGCCCCGCGGCGCCTGGCGGTGGTCGACCGCGACCGGCCGGTGGGTGTTCGACGCAGAGGGAAAGACGCTCAGGCTTGCGGCCGTGGCCGCGGAGGACGCGGCTGAGTACCTGAAGTTGTCGCGGCAGCGCAACGACCGCGTCCGGTTGCGCGGGATCGTCGCCGCCATCGCGTCCATGGTCGGCCTCGCCGCCGCCCTGACCCTGTACGTCATGGCGCCGTCGTGGCTGCTCCTGCTGGCCATAGCTACGCTGACCACCACATTCGGTGTGGTCGGGGCGCCCGCGGACCGGCCGCTGATCGACATGGCGAAGGTGACGTTCCGCAAGCGCCGGCTGTCCTCGGACATCGTGATCCGCGCGCACGAGGTCGCTGGGCTGACCAGCAAGGATCAGACGGTTGCCTTCCCGCGGCCGATCGGCCGGGACGGCGACGGATGGCGGGTCGTGGTGGATCTGCCCTACGGCAAGACGTTCGAGGACGCGATGAAGGCGCACGGCCGCCTCGCCTCCGGCATGGACATCGCCCCGACGCAACTGTTCCTGGACAAGGACGAGACGAGCGGCCGGCGGGTGTCGTACTGGATCGCCGACCGTGACCCGCTCGCCGTGCCGTCGGGCAAGTCGCCGCTGCTCGGGGCGACTCGGGTGGACTTCTGGAAGCCGTTCCCCTGGGGTGTCGACGAGCGCGGCAACCCGGTCATGGCGTCGATGCTGTGGCTGTCCCTGCTGGTCGGCGCCGTCCCGCGGCAGGGCAAGACGTTCTCCGCCCGCACGATCGCCCTCGCCGCGGCGTTGGACCCGTACGTCCGGTTGTATGTGTTCGATGGGAAGGCGTCGCCGGACTGGCGCACGTTCGCCAAGGTCGCCCACCGCATCGGGTTCGGCATCGTGCCCAAGAACGGCATGGACCCGGTGCAGCACCTGCTCACCTCGCTGCGGGAGTTGAAGGCGGACGTCGAGGACCGCTACCACCGGCTGTCCGAACTGCCGTTGCACGTCTGCCCGGAGGGCAAGCTCACCCCGGAGATCAGCCGGGACAAGAAGCTGAACATGCCCCTGACGCTGTTCGTGGTGGATGAGGTGCAGGAGTACCTGACCCACCCCGAGCACGGCAAGGAGATCCTGTCCCTGATGGTCTACCTCGCCCGCGTCGCGCCGGCCGTGGGTGTCTCGGTGATGACGGCGACGCAGAAGCCGGACGACAAGGCCTGCCCGTCCGAGCTGCGTGACCAGCATCAGGCACGGTTCGCGCTGCGGGTCGGCGCCTACCAGGTGTCCGACACGATCCTCGGCGCCGGCTCGTACTCGGAGGGTCTGGACGCGTCCAAGCTGCTGAAGTCCCACAAGGGCGTCGGTCTGCTCAAGGGCATGTCGGATGACTCCGGGATCGTCCGCACCTACCTCGCCGACGGCCGTGATGCCGACCGCATCCTCACCCGCGCCGCCGCCCTGCGCGAGGCCGAAGGCACCCTGTCCGGGGACGCGGCCGGCGAGGCACCGGCACCGGAGGTGTCAGCGACGATCCTGGACGACGTCGCCGCCGTCCTCGGCAAGGGCGAGGCCAAGGTGTGGTCCGAGACCATCGTGGACCGGCTCGCCGACCTGCGCCCCGAGACCTACGGGCCGTGGGCGGAGCTGGAGGCCAAGCCGAAGGCGGAAGCCCTCACGGCCGCGCTCAAGCCGTTCGGGATCGGCACCGGGCAGATCAGCCGGCGCATCGACGGCGAACAGGTCAACAAGCGCGGCATCAAGCGCGACGACATCGCCACCGCGATTACGCAGCGCAACCAGAACAGGGACGCCGGATAGGGGTCGGAGGGTGCTACCGGTAGCGGCGGACGTCGCTACCGGTAGCAACCCTGCTAGCAACCCAAACCACACCTGATCAGGCCGCTAGCAGATAGCGGCCCACCTGCGGAAACCCTCGAAAACCCCTCCGAGAGGCCCCTGATGAGCCTTCCCCTCCTTGCTATCGCATGCCTACTCGTCGTCACGCTTGGTTACGTCGGTCGGTGCTGGCTGAGCCCGTTCGGCGACTGCCGCAAGTGCCACGGCATGGGCCACGCCTTCAAGAACGACCGCAAGGGACGCCTCAAGCGCGGTCGTGACTGCCGCCGCTGCGACGCGACCGGCAAGCGCATACGCGTCGGCCGCTGGATCTACAACCGCGCCGCGCGCACCTACCGCGCCGGCACCCGCTGACCCCGCCGGGAGACACCCGTGACCCTCACCATCCCCGTCGTCCTGCTCCTCGCCGTCGTCGCCGTGATGCTGCTGCGCTTCCGGGCGGTCGGTGCCGGTGCGGCCGTCGTCGTCGCGCTCTTCGGCTTCTACCTCGCCGACACCGGCGCGGCCGGAACCGTCAACCAACTCGTCACGGCCGTGACCGGCGCCCTCGCCGACACCGGCCGCTAGAACGGAGACCACGCCGTGAACGAACCCACCACCTACCGCTCGGCCGGATACGACACGGCGGCCGTGGTCCACCACCCCGCCCCGCTCGCACCCGCACACGCGATGCCGCTCCTGCCCATGCAGCCCGGCAGCATCCCGAGCGTGGCGAGCGTCGTCCTGCCCGACGGGCGGGTCGTCACCGGCTACGCCATCAACCCCATGCAGCCGGAACCGGCCGTGGCCAAGCCGGCCGTCTCCCGCGCCGCCGTGAACGTCGCCCTCGGGGGCGTGGGATTCCTCGCGGTGTGCGGCGGACTGCTGCTCCTGACGACGTTCATCGCCGCCCTCACCGCCCTCATCACCCAACTCATCATCCTGGCCGCCGTCATCTTCGGCGGATGGATCGCCGTACAGATCTTCAGCGCGGGCGGCGATCGCCGCGGCGGGACCACCGTCAACATCCGCAAGGCCGTGATCAAGCGCAATCGCTTCTACAGCTAGCTACGCCAAGGGCGGCCCCCGTCTCACGCCAATGAATCCGGGGCCGCCCTTGCCCACCACCCGTCCAACTGAACAGTGGAGAGACCAGGATGCCCCAAACCGTCCCCCATGCCCTCCCCTCCGAGGAAGGCAACGTGAGTCTGTGCACCGGCTCCAGTGCGCTGGACCAGGCCGTGGAAGCCGTCACCGGCCTGACCACGGTCGTGGTCGGCGAGAAGGACCCGGCCGCCTCCCGGCTGCTGGCCGCCCGCCTGCCCCACGCCCGCAACGTGGGCGACATCACCGCCGTCGACTGGCCCGCTCTGGCCGCGACGATGCCCCGACCGGCTGCGCTGACCGCCGGCTTCCCCTGCCAGGACATCTCCAACGCCGGACCTCGGGGAGGAATCGCCGGTGACCGCTCAGGACTCTGGAAAACCGTCGCCCACGCCATTCGCCACCTTCGACCCCGACTCGTGTTCCTGGAAAACGTCGCCGCCATCCGTTCCCGGGGCCTCGACGTCGTCGCCGCCGACCTGGCCGCGATCGGGTACGACGCACGATGGATGTGCCTACGCGCTGGAGATCCCGAAGTCGGAGCCTGCCACCGGCGCGACCGCTGGTTCGCCGTCGCCTATCCCGCTGCTGAAGACCCCCACCTCCCAGCTCGGACGCAACGGCGGACCGCAGCACCCGGACAAGCGCAAGGCGGGCGGGCACGGGCCCACGCTGGAGGACGAAGTGGTGTTCTTACTGCCCCCGACGGGCACTTGAGGCTGTTGCCGACTCCGGCCGCCGCCGACGGCACAGGCGGCCCTGGCACCTCGCCCAAACGGCGGGGTGGGATGAACCTGCGCACCGCCGTCACGCTGCTGCCCACCCCCGCCGCCCGGGACTGGAAGTCCGGCGCCTCCAACCTGCTCGGCACCAACTCCCGCCCGCTGAACGAGGTGGTCGTCAACCTGCTGCCCACCCCCAAAGCATCGGACGGGCCACACGGCGGACCCAACCAGCGCGACACGGCCGGCAACTACTACCTGCCCGGCCAGGCCGTCCGCCTCGACGACCGGTGGATCGCCACCAACGGCACCGACTACGGACCCGCCATCCACCGCTGGGAAACCGTCCTGGGCCGCCCCGCACCCGAACCGACCGAACCAGGCACCAAGGGCAACCATCGTCTGTCTCCCGCGTTCGTCGAATGGATGATGGGCGCCGATCCCGGCTGGGTCACTGGGCCCGACCTGGGCCTGTCCCGCTCCGATCAGCTCAAGATCCTCGGCAACGGCGTCGTCATCCACCAAGCCGCCCACGCCTACAGCCAGCTCCTGAACACCCTCACGGCCAGCCTCCCGGAGGCCGCCGCATGAGCGCGCACCCGGAACCGCTTCGGACCGCGCTCGCACTGGCCGCGAGCGGGGTGCCAGTGCTGCCGCTGCGGGCAGGGAAGCTGCCGTTCGGCAACTGCCACCGGTGCGCGCGCAACGCGTGCGGCGGCCGGCCGAACATGAAAACCCCGGGCCCCTGCGTCTGCCCGCAGCCGTGCCACGGCTGGGCCGCCGCCACCACCGACCCACATGTACTCAACTCCGCGACGTGGGCGCCCGTGTGGCGGCATGCGGCGACGGTTGCCTACCACCCCAGCGGCGCCGGCGTGACCGTGGTCGACCTGGACGACCCCACCGCCATCGCGTGGGCCCGCGAGACCCTGCCCGTCACCCGGACCGTGACCACGACCCGGGGCGAGCACTGGATCTACCGGGGCACCATGCAGTCCGCCAACGCCGTACGCCCCGGTGTGGACGTCAAGTCCCTTATGGCGTACGCCCGTTGGCTCGGTCCCGGCGTCGGCGTCACGGCCGCTCTCCCGGACGCTGTGCACGCTCTGGCAGTAATGGAGCCGCCTGCGGCCCGTAGGGCGCCACAGGCGCTCTCAGTGCCCCTCAGCGGGCAACGGGGTCGGTGTCCGCACCGCACACCCACGTATCTCGATCGCGGGATCGCCATGGCCGAGCAGCGCATCACCGCGGCCTCCAGCGCGGTGCACGCCACCGTCTACCGGACGTTCCTCGCCGTGCTGTCCACGCACGGCCGGTGCGGCTGCCTCACCGATGCTCATGCTGCGCGACTGTTCACAGCGGCGCAGGCCAAGGGCGAATCGCCGCGGCACTGCACCGCCGCGTGGACCAACGCCCTGACCACGTTGGGACTGTGACCATGTCCGAGGATGACAAGAACCCTGCCCGCGAGGTCATCACCGACTACGCACAGAGCCACTTCCGGTACTTCCGCACCGCGGACGGGACCGTGTACGCGCAGAAGAACGGCCACCCCGTCGCCCGCCCGATCCGCTCGCAGGGCACCACCGGAAGCCACCGTCAGGAACTCATGGTCGGCCTGTTCAAGGACGGGATCGGCGTCTTCAACGGGACCGCGCTCAAGGAGGCGTTGGACTTGATCGAAGCACTCGCACTGACCGAGGACGTCCAGGCCGTGCACATCCGCGTCGCCCCCGGGTTCGACGGGGCGACGTGGCTCGACCTGGGCCGCGACGACGGGAAGTCCGTCCGCATCCACCCCACCGGATGGGACGTGCTCACCCCGGACCCGCGGGAGGTGTGCTGGCGCCGCACCCAGCTCACCGGGGAACTTCCCCTGCCGGCGAAGGACACCGACGGCAAGGGCATCGACCTGCTGATGCGGCTGTGCAACTTCGCCACCGCGGAAACCGAATGCTTGGCCATCGCGTGGCTGATCGGCTGTCTCGGGCCGTCCGTGCCGGTACCGGCGCCGTTCCTCACCGGACCGCAGGGCGCGGGGAAGTCGACCGGGGGCCGGATGCTGGTGCGGATCATCGAGGGCATGACCGGTGATCTGCGCCGGGCGCCGAAGGATGAGGAGAACCTGATCACGGCGGTCGCGGCCGGATGGGTCACGGCCCTGGACAACCTCTCCCACATGACCCCGGATCTGTCCGACGCGATGTGCTGCATCGTGACCGGCATCGAGAGCGTCAAGCGTGCCCTGTTCACCGATGGGGACGTGTTCCGCCTCGGCTACCGGCGTCCCCTGCTGCTGACCGGTATCGATGTGGGAGTCATCCGGCCCGACCTCGCCGAACGCCTCCTGCCGCTGCGACTGGAGCGGCCCCGCGTCCGCCGCACCGAAGCTGAACTGTGGGCGGAGTACGCGGAGGTTCTGCCTGTCGTTCTCGGCTCGCTCCTGGACCTGACGGCGAAGGTCCGCGCAGTGAAGGCGGAGACCCCCACCGATCTGCGGATGGCGGACTTCGCCCGCCTGTGCGCACAGCTCGACGCGGCCACCGGGCTCGGGGCGCTCACCGCGTACCGGGCCAGCCTGGACGACCTGAACGACGACGTGATCGAGGGAGACCTCCTCGCGCAGACCGCTCTCCGGTACGCCGGCACCCTCGAGCCGGGCACGGGACAGCGGATGACGTCCACAGAGTGGCTGCACTGCCTCAGCCGCCTCTACGCGGGGGAGGACTTCCGTCCCCTGCCCAAGGGGTGGCCGGCCACCGGCAAAGTCCTCTCCGACCGGCTCAAGCGCCTCCAGCCCACCCTTGCCGCGCGCGGGGTCCTCATCGAATCGGGCCGCACCAACGGCGGCCGGTACATCGAGATGACCCGCTCGTCGGCTCTGCCCTTGCACGAGCAACAGGCGTTCTGACGCACCGCACCTGACCGCACAAGCAAGAGGAGCACCAGGACCACGGGCGAGGGTGTGCTCCTCTTGCTGTTCGGCGGCAGCGCCGCCCTGCGATGGTCGCGCCGCGCAGCGGCTCCTTCTTCACGTTCTGAGCCGCGCTCGCACCACCACAGAACGCCTCCTCTTTTTCCTAAGTAGGAAGCGCTGCGTCACCTGCGTCACCACGGGTCGGAAAACGGCACGTGACCTGCACAGACAGCGGTGACGCAGAGCGGCAAAGTCTGCGTCACCCCGCGTCACCTGCGTCACCGATGACGGACAGCCTGCGTCACCGGTGACGCACGCCCGCCGCGCTGCGTCACTCAGAAACCGCAGGTCAGAAGCCCAAATGACGCAGGTGTCGCAGGTGACGCAGAAATCCGCACCTCGGACAGGCGCGGGCTTCCGGTGAGGCCCGTGACACCCCTCGCAGCTCATCTCGGAGTTAGACAAAGGAGTGCCCCATCCATGGACACGCCTCAGCTTCGTGAGGTCGATGACCCCACGTTGGTGTTGTTGACCGTCGAAGAGGCCGCACGTCGCCTCCGCATCGGCCGGACCACCTGCTACCAGCTCATTCGCAATGGCGAGCTGGAATCCATCCCGATAGGGAGTCTGCGCCGGATTCCTGCCGACGCCCCCGCCGCCTACGTCGCTCGCCTGCGGGCCCAGCGGCGAGCTGCCTGAACCCCTGTCTCGGAGCGCCACTCGATGAGGGGTGGCGCTCCGAGCTGCATCCATGCACTTCCAAAGGAGTCCGCACGTGGCGGAGAACAAGAAGCGCACTCGCCGGGCCAATGGCGAATCGGCCATCTACTTGGGAGCAGACGGCCGTTGGCACGCGCGAGTCCCGATGGGCTACAAGGACAACGGCGAGCCCTACCGTCGCCACCTCACGCGCAAGACGCGCGATGACCTGGTCGAAGAAGTCAAAAAGCTGGAGAAGCAGCGCGACGGCGGTTCGGCACAGCAGCCGGGCAAGGCATGGACGGTTGAGAAGTGGCTTCAGCATTGGGTTGAGAACATCGCCAAGCCGACCGTCAGCGAGAACACGTACGACGGCTACGAGGTCGCCGTGCGTGTTCACCTCGTGCCCGGTGTCGGCAAGCACCGGCTTGACCGCTTGCAGCCCGAACACCTGGAGAGCCTTTATCGCCGTATGCAGGCGAACGGCGAGCGCAAGGCTGGCACGGCCCACCAGGCACACCGCACCGCCCGAACCGCGCTGGGGGAAGCGATGCGGCGCGGCTACGTGGCGAAGAACGCCGCTGCGTTGGCGAAGCCGCCGCGGATGGAGGAGGACGAATCCGAGGTAGAGCCCTACTCCGTGGAAGAGGTCCAGCGCCTGCTGCTCGAAGCGAACAAGCGCCGGAACAGCGCGCGCTGGATGCTGGCACTGGCGCTCGGATTGCGGCAGGGCGAGACGCTCGGACTGCGCTGGTCTGACGTCGACCTGGAGAACGAGTACCTGAAACTGCGCCGGAACCGTCTGCGCCCCCGGTACGAGCACGGGTGCCCGGAAGCCTCGCCGTGCGGTCGGAAGGCGGGTTACTGCCCTGACAAGGTGCAGGTCCGGCGCGAGACCAAGAACACCAAGTCCCGGGCGGGCCGGCGAGCCGTGCCCCTGCCGGGCCCGGTGGTCGCCATGCTTCGTGCGCATCGCGAGACGCAAGAGCGCGAGCGCAAGGCGGCCGGCAACCTGTGGGCAGAGTCGGACTACGTGTTCACCAAGCTGCTGGGTGGCCCGCTGAGTCCGAACACGGACTATCACGACTGGAAGCGGCTGCTGGAGGACGCGGGGGTTCGGGACGGGCGGCTGCATGACGCACGTCACACGGCCGCCACCGTGCTCATGCTGCTCGGTGTCCCGGCTCGCGTCATTGATCAGATCATGGGGTGGGAGCCAGGAACGTCCGCGAGCATGCGGGCGCGGTACCTGCATGTGCCGGACGCCATGCTCAAGGACGTGGCCCGGAAGATCGCTGACGCCATCTGGGGATAGCTGTAGTAGAGGGCGTCGGCTCGGGCGAAGGAGGGGCTCGGCCGACGCCCACCGCCACCGTCCAGACTGTGTGCTCAAGGCAGGCCAAGATTGCCGAGATCGCCTATGACGTGGCCAGTAGGCGACTAGCGTGTGCCTTCGGTCCCCGTTACAGGCACGGACGCGCGAGCTGCCGATGTCCAGCCATGGTTCGGACCACGCTGTTGAGGGAAGCTGCTGCTGTGCCGGTTGCGACGGCATGGCGGGGGATGCCAAGGGGGCATGATGACGATCGTGGTCGAGGCTGCGGTGGCATGTGTATTCGCATGGGCTGTGCGCAAGGCCCGCCGAGTCGGTGGGCAGGCCGATGCCGAGGTCGACTACGCGCTGGACGCGGCGATGGACAAGGTCCATGGTCTGGTGGTGCGCCGTCTCGGCTCCGGCGGTGAAGTCGAACGGCTGGAGCAGGAGGCCGCAGCCGGGCAGAGCGAGCCCAGCGCGCTCACCCGCCGCAACGTCGTGACCGGGCTTGTGGAAGCCGTCACGGAGGATGCCGTGTTCGCACAAGAACTTCAGGACGCGGTTAAGGCCCTGGAAGACGCCAAGCGCGCGGCTGATCCCAAGACCCTAGGGGCCTACAGCCTGACAGTCGGCGGCAACGTGGACATCAGGGCAGACAACGCTTCCATGGCTGGCGGTAGTGTCCATGTCGAGGGCGATCTCTCGCTCGGAAACCCTCCCAAGCCCGGGGCGGCCACCTCCTGACCGGTCCGGGCGCCACACCCACCCGATCTCCCGCACCCGTTCCGGACGCCGAATCCGTGTCACACGTGTCGGCGGAGTACGGGGCGATGGCCGCGCACTACCTCACCGCCCGCGACGTATACATCGGCGACCGACCCCTCGCTGAATCGTCCGCGCAAGCAGTGGAGCTTCCGCCACTTCCCGAGGTGGCGCCCGGCTTCACGGGACGCACAGGGGAGCTGGAGGATCTCCTCGCGGTGCTCAGCTCCCGTGAAGGAGCGGGAGAAGAGGAGCCAGGCGCTGCCACTTCAGTGGTCGTGTCGGCAGCGGTGCGGGGCATGGGCGGGATCGGCAAGACCACCCTCGCCCTTTCCGCCGGCTGGCGTGCCCTAGAAGCCGGAGCCTTCACCGGCGCACTGTTCCTGGATCTTCGCGGCTATGACGACGTTCCGGTCGACGCTGCTCGCGCTCTGGACGACGTCTTGCGTCAGCTCGGCGTCGATGCTGCCCAGATTCCGCCGGAACTGGCCCAGCGTGCCGCCGTTTACCGCGCTCAGCTCGGCGCCCGAGCCCGCCGCGGCGAGCGGCTCCTGGTCATTGCGGACAACGCTTCCGCCGGTGAGCAGGTCGAATGGTTGATTCCCAGTGGACCTCACCGCCTCCTGATCACCTCTCGCGACGATCTGTCCCACATCGGCGCCCAGCTCGTTGACCTGGACACCCTCCTGCTTGGGGAAGCCATCGACCTCCTCGACGCCGCCGTACGCACCGCTCTCCCAAAGGACGGCAGGGTGGCTGCCGACACCGACGGTGCCCGGCGCGTTGCTGAGTTGTGCGGATGCCTGCCTCTCGCCCTGCGTATCGCCGCCGCCCAGATGGTTGCCGACCGCTCCCTAAAACCTGCCGACCTCGCCGCAGACCTGGAAGATCCCGCAGGGCGGCTAGACGTGCTGGACGATGGCTCCCGAGCGGTGCGCGGCGTTGTGCAGCGGTCGGTTCGTCGGCTGTCCCTACCCCAGGCGGAACTGTTCTGGCTGCTGACGGTCAACCCTGGGCCGGACTTCTCACTGGACACCGCTGTGGCAATCAGCGGAGTGGGCAAGGCCAAGGACGTCCGTCTACGGCTGGCCGCCCTGGGCAAGGCGAGCCTGCTGCGCCAGGACCCCGTCAGCGGCAGGTGGAGCATGCACGACCTCGTCCGCGCCTACGCCAATGAGCAGGCAGCCCGCTACACCACCGCCACAGGGCATGCCTTTAGGCGACTTCTGGAGCACTACACCCGCTTCGCGGCAAATGCGGCCGTGCATGTTGACCGCTCTGCCAGGGGTGAATTCTCCAAGGTTGACTCCTCGCGTTTCCGCGACCGCTTCCACGCGATGGCATGGTTCGAAGCCGAGCGCGCCAACCTCGTCGCTGCCATCCAGGCAGCCTATGTCGGCGGCCACTTCCGAATCGCAGCCAGACTGCCCAGCCTTCTCACCCGCTATCTCCATATGCGCCGACTCCTCAACGATGCGTTGACTGTCGACAGCATCTCTCTCGGCGCCACCAGAGCACTGAGCGACCGCACGAGCCAAGCCAGGGCGTGGATGAACCTCAGCAACACCCTTGGGGAGCTGCGGCGCTTTGAGGAAGCCCTCAGCGCCAACCGGCGCGCTCTCGAGGGTTTTGGCGATCTCGGTGACGCTCACGGCCAAGCTTCGGCGTGGATGAACCTAGCCGGCACCCTTGGGGAGCTGCGGCGCTTTGAGGAAGCTCTCGGCGCCCATCAGCGCGCTGTCGACGGTTTTGGTGACCTCGGCGACGCTCACGGCCAAGCCACGGCGCGGATGAACCTCGGCACCACCCTGGCCGGAGTTCGGCGCTTTGAGGAAGCTCTCGGCGCCCATCAGCGCGCTGTCGACGGTTTTGGTGACCTCGGCGACGCTCACGCCCTAGCCACGGCGCGGATGAACCTCGGCACCACCCTGGCCGGAGTTCGGCGCTTCGAGGAAGCTCTCGGCGCCAGCCAGCGGGCTCTCGAGGGTTTTGGTGACCTCGGTGACGCTCACGGCCAAGCCACGGCGTGGATGAACATCGGCTACATCCATGGGGAGCGGGGGTGCTTTGAGGAAGCTCTTGGCGCCAGCCAGCGGGCTCTCGAGGGTTTTGGTGACCTCGGTGACGCTCACGGCCAAGCCACGGCGTGGATGAACATCGGCTACATGCTTGGGGAGCTGCGGCGCTTTGAGGAAGCTCTTGGCGCCAGCCAGCGGGCTCTCGAGGGTTTGGGTGACCTTGGCGACGCTCACGGCCAAGCCACGGCGTGGACCAACCTCGGTATGGCGCTGCGGGGCCGTGGTGAGTTCGGGTTGGCCGAAGAAGCAGGGAAACGGTCGGCAGCGCTGTTCGAAGAGCTAGGGGACAGTTTCCGGCGAGGTAAGGCGCTCAGCGAGTTGGCGTTGACCTTGTCGCAGGCGGATCGCGGGGATGGTGAGGTGCAGGCGATGCGTGAGACAGCTGCGGAGTTGTTGCGCGCGGTCGGTGCCAACGACGAAGCGGAGCGCGTGCTTAGGGGGATCAAGGTCTAGTACCCCAGCCGTCGTCCGGGCCCCGAGGCCGCCTGCTGTGGACAAAAACCAGGACAACGACGACTGAGACAACGTCGAAGGGCCCCACCGCGAACGGTGGGGCCCTTCGAGTCGTGCCCGGTGAGGCACTGGCGGAGGATACGAGATTCGAACTCGTGAGGGGTTGCCCCCAACACGCTTTCCAAGCGTGCGCCCTAGGCCACTAGGCGAATCCTCCGGGGCAAACAATACAAGACGTTGAGGAGTGCTCGCGAACTCGTTCCCCCCGCCCGGATCGGGTACTGTGAGCGCAGCCCCTCACGTGGCGCTATCTGACTGAACTCCCCCAGGGCCGGAAGGCAGCAAGGGTAGGTTGGCTCTGGCGGGTGCGTGGGGGGCGCTTGCGTCTGCCGGGGATGTGAGGGCGAACCGTCCCCGTCGCCGTCCGTCGTCATCGCACTGTCATCGCGGGCGGTCCTTGTTGTCAGTGGGCGCCTATAACCTCGTATGTGTGTCGTCTCTCGCGCTGTACCGCCGCTATCGCCCGGAGTCGTTCGCCGAGGTCATCGGGCAGGAGCATGTCACCGACCCGTTGCAGCAGGCGCTGCGGAACAACCGGGTCAATCACGCGTACCTGTTCAGCGGTCCGCGCGGGTGCGGCAAGACCACCAGCGCGCGCATCCTGGCCAGGTGTCTCAACTGCGAGCAGGGACCCACGCCGACGCCCTGCGGGGAGTGCCAGTCCTGCCGGGACCTCGCACGCAACGGCCCGGGATCCATCGACGTCATCGAGATCGACGCCGCTTCGCACGGTGGCGTCGACGACGCCCGTGACCTGCGAGAGAAGGCGTTCTTCGGCCCGGCGAGCAGTCGGTACAAGATCTACATCATCGACGAGGCCCACATGGTCACGTCGGCGGGATTCAACGCGCTGCTGAAGGTCGTCGAGGAGCCGCCGGAGCACCTCAAGTTCATCTTCGCCACCACCGAACCCGAGAAGGTCATCGGGACGATCCGGTCCCGTACGCACCACTACCCGTTCCGGCTGGTACCCCCGGGGACCCTGCGCGAGTACCTCGGAGAGGTCTGCGGGCGCGAGGGCATCCCCATCGAGGACGGCGTGCTGCCGCTGGTCGTGCGCTCCGGCGCGGGCTCCGTGCGTGACTCCATGTCCGTCATGGACCAGCTCCTCGCGGGAGCGGCCGACGCCGGTGTGACATACGCCATGGCCACCTCGCTCCTGGGGTACACGGACGGGTCGCTGCTCGACTCGGTCGTCGAGGCCTTCGCCTCGGGGGACGGCGCCGCGGCCTTCGAGGTCGTGGACCGCGTGATCGAAGGGGGCAACGATCCGCGGCGGTTCGTCGCCGACCTGCTGGAGCGCCTGCGCGACCTGGTGATCCTGGCGGCCGTGCCCGACGCCGCCGAGAAGGGACTCATCGACGCCCCGTCCGATGTGGTGGAGCGCATGCAGGCCCAGGCCGGAGTCTTCGGCGCCGCCGAGCTCAGCCGCGCCGCCGATCTCGTCAACGAAGGACTGACGGAGATGCGCGGCGCCACCTCGCCGCGGCTCCAGCTCGAACTCATCTGCGCGCGCGTGCTCCTGCCCGCCGCCTACGGGGACGAGCGGGCCCTCATGGCCCGGCTGGACCGTATCGAGCGCGGCGTGAACTTCTCCGGCGGTGGCGGCGCCCCCGCCATGGGATACGTGCCCGGTCCCGAAGTGCATGGAGCGGCCGCGGCGGCTCCGGCCCCCGGTGGCCCCGGCGTCCCGCCGGGCGGCGGACCCGCCGCGGCCCGGGCCGCCGTACGGGCGCCGGGTCCCGGTGGCGCCGGTGCCGAGGAGCACGGGGGATACGACACTGCTGGTGCTGGTGCTGGTGCTCCGGTGCAGGGTGTGGGGGCTCCCGCCCCGGCCGCACCCGCACCCGCCGCCGCGTCCCCGGCGCCCCCGGCCCCCGCACCTACGGCCCCCGCCCAGGCGGGCGAGCCTGCTCCGGCCGCCGCGGCAGCTCCCCCGTCGGAGCCCGCGCCCGGCGCCTGGCCCGCCGCGACGGCCGCCGGCAGCGGCAGGCGGCCCGGCGGCTGGCCGACGCCGGCTTCCGCGGGCGGCGGGCAGGCCCCGGCCGCGCCCGCGGCACCCCGGACGCCTTCGGCTCCCGCCACCCCCGGCACCCCGGCGGCGCCCGCCGCCGCACCGATGCAGGCGCCCGCCCCGACCCGCGCGTGCTGTGGCCGAACATCCTGGAGGCGGTCAAGAACCGCCGCCGCTTCACCTGGATCCTGCTCAGCCAGAACGCCCAGGTGACCGGGTACGACGGCACGACGCTGCAGATCGGCTTCGTCAACGCGGGCGCGCGGGACAACTTCGCGAGCAGCGGCAGCGAGGACGTGCTCAAGCAGGCGCTGGCCGAGCAGTTCAACATCCAGTGGAAGATCGAGGCGATCGTCGACACCTCGGGCGGCTCGGCACCGCCGCCGATGACGGCACCCGGCCCCGGGTTCGGCGGCGGTGGTGGCGCAGGCGGCGGATACGGCGGCGGTGGCGGGTACGGCGGTGGCGGTGCCGGATACGGCGGAGCAGCACCGCGTCCCGCGGCCCCGCAGTCGCGGCCCCGGCTTCGCGCCCCGCCGCGTCGCAGGGGCCGTCCACGGGCCAGGGGCCGTCCGCGCCCGCGTCGAGACCCGGCGGACCGCCCGCCCCCGAGCCGCCGCCCCCGTGGCCCCCGAGGACGACATTCCCGAGGACGACGACCCCGACCTCGACGAGTCCGCCCTCTCGGGCCACGACCTGATCGTCCGCGAACTGGGCGCGACGGTGGTCGAGGAGTTCTCGAACGAGTAGTCCGGGCCTCGGGCGCCCAAGGAACCGGAACCCGAAGGAACCGGAACCCGAAGGAACCGGAACCCGAAGGAACCGGAACTCCAAGGAACCGGAACTCCAAGGAACCGGAACTCCAAGGCGGCTTGGAGGATCCCACCAACTCCGCCGGCCCCCCGCTTCGGAAGCCCCCACAAAGGCACTCGCCCCCGGCGGTTAGGCTGACCCCGTGAAGGTCCTTGTCATCGGCGGCGGCGCCCGCGAACACGCCCTGTGCCGTTCCCTGTCCCTCGATCCCGCCGTCACCGCCCTGCACTGCGCCCCCGGGAACGCAGGCATCGCGGACGTGGCCGAGCTGCGCGCGGTCGACGCGCTCGACGGCGCCGCGGTGGCCGCGCTGGCCACGGAGCTCGGTGCCGAGCTGGTCGTCGTGGGCCCGGAGGCACCGCTCGTCGCCGGGGTCGCCGACGCCGTGCGCGCCGCGGGCATCCCCTGCTTCGGCCCCTCCGAGGAGGCCGCGCAGCTGGAGGGCTCCAAGGCCTTCGCCAAGGACGTGATGGCCAGGGCGGGCGTTCCGACCGCCCGCTCCTACGTCTGCACGGCCCCCGAAGAGGTCGAAGAGGCGCTGGACGCCTTCGGCGCCCCCTACGTGGTGAAGGACGACGGCCTCGCGGCCGGCAAGGGCGTCGTGGTGACCGACGACCTCGCGAAGGCCCGGGAGCACGCCAACGCCTGCGAACGCGTCGTCATCGAGGAGTTCCTCGACGGCCCCGAGGTCTCCCTCTTCGCGATCACCGACGGCGTGACGGTCGTCCCGCTGCAGCCCGCCCAGGACTTCAAGCGCGCGCTCGACGGCGACCAGGGCCCGAACACCGGCGGCATGGGCGCGTACTCGCCCCTCCCGTGGGCGGACCCGAAGCTGGTGGAGGAGGTCATGGAGACCGTTCTCCAGCCCACCGTCGACGAACTGCGCCGCCGCGGCACCCCGTTCTCCGGGCTTCTCTACGCGGGCCTGGCGATCACCGGCCGCGGCGTACGGGTGATCGAGTTCAACGCGCGATTCGGCGACCCCGAGACACAGGTGGTCCTCGCCCGTCTGAAGACCCCGCTGGCCGGCGTCCTGCTCGCCGCCGCCGAGGGCACCCTCATCGACCTTCCGCCGCTGCGCTGGAGCGACGACGCGGCGGTCACCGTGGTCGTGGCCTCGCACAACTACCCGGACACCCCGCGCACCGGCGATCGCATCACCGGGCTCGACGAGGTGGCGGCCCAGGACGCCCCGCACGCGTACGTCCTGCACGCCGGGACGAAGCACGACGGTGACGCGGTCGTGAGCGCCGGGGGCCGCGTGCTGTCCGTCACGGCGACCGGCACCGGCCTCACCGAGGCGCGCGCCCGCGCGTACACGGCGGTCGCCCGGATCGGCCTCGACGGCTCCCAGCACCGTACGGACATCGCCGCGAAGGCCGCGGCGGACTCCTCGGCGGGAGCCGCGGCGACGGCGTAGGACCCGGTCCACGACCTGCCCCCGGGCCCCGGATTCTGTACGGAATCCGGGGCCTGATCATTGCCCACGGTCATCCACCTTTCCCCAAAGCCATTCCATCGAGTGAGCGATGCCCCAACCGCCTGACGGGGACCGAGGCCCCAACTAGGGTGCGGCGAAAGCATTCCGGCACTTGGCCCACCGGCATTGCGATGTCGGTGGCGGGTGCCACAGTGGGGGAGTGAGCAAAGCCAGGGCATCCGCCGGCGCGGGCTGTCGAACAGCCCCGTACGAGCGGACAGTAGGGGGTGACCTCCGGTCGTGACCGGTATGGGTGTGGAGGTGGGCGCGCAGACCGCGCGCTCCCGGGCTCTCGCCGTGCTGCGGATCCGCAGCCGGGCGCTGGCCGTAGCCCTGCTGCCCGCGGCTGTCGCCGTCGTGCTGCTCGTCGGCGGCTCGACCGGTCACCTCACCGGCGGGCCCTGGCCCGTCACACGCTGGGTCGTGACGGTCCTCGCCTGCCTCGTCCTCCTCGCGGCCGCGGGCATCGCGCTCGTGGTCGCCCGCGCCCGGCCCGCCGTGAGCCCCACGGTCCCGATCGCGGAGGAGTCCGCCCCCGACCTGTACCGCATGGTCCGGGACCTGGCCGACCGCCTCGACGTCCCGCCCCCCTCCGCGATAGCGCTCACCCCGGACTGCGACAGCTGGCTGGAGGACCGCACCCACCCCGCGCACGGTCCGCCGCCGACCGAGGCCAGGGACGAGATAACGGGCGTCCGAGGGTCCTCGGCGTACGTCCGCCGGACCTCCGCCGCTCCCGTCCTCGTCATCGGCTCGCCCTTCCTGTGGTGGATGCGCGTCGGCGAGCTGCGCGCGGTCCTCGCCCCGGTCGTCGCCGGTACGGGTCCCTCCGCGCACCCCGACATAGCCGCCGCCCGCCGTTTCGTACGGGGGCTGGACGCGGCCGTGGCCGTGACCTCGGCGCCCGCCCACGGCCCGGTGGTCCGCACGGTGCTGGCCGGTGTCGGCTGGGTGACCCGCCTGCTGCTGCGCAGCTGCCGGGGGCACGCGGCCGAGATGGAGCGGGGAGTGGCGGCCGCCGCGGCCGAGCGCGCACAGGCTGTGGACTACGGCCTGCGGATCGTCGCCCAGGAACAGGTGGGCCTGGCCTACGCGGGCTGGGACCGGCTGCTGAACCGCGTCGCGCTGCCCGCCTGGCGGATGGGCCGCTGGCCGTCCCGGCTGGACGTGGGGGTCGTCGCGGCCCTCACCGAGCTCTCCCGCCGCGACCGGCTGGCCGAGGGCTTCACCTCACGCCTCGGCGAGCGCCCCGCCTGCGACCTGCTCGAAGAGCCCGGCACGGTGGACGAGGCGGCCTCGCTGCTCGCCGCCCGGCTCTTCCACGGCGGGCCCGCGGAGACCGGGCCCGACTGGGCTCCGGTGGACTGGCAGGAGTATCCGGACGAGGTCGTCGACCGGACCTGGCGGGCCGACGCGGCCCGCCTGCACCGGGTCCTGGACGCGCTGGGCGTCCGGCACTCCCCGGACCCGACGGTGCCCGACCGTGGCGGCCCGACACTGGCTCGCGTCCTGGACCATCTGACCGCGCCACCGACCGAAGCCGAAACCGGCGCAGACGCAGACACCGGCGCCGGCGCTGACGCGGGCGGCGGTACACGCGCCGCCTCCGGGACGGCCCCGGAGCCGGATTCCGTCCCCTTCGTCGCCAAGCGGCGCGGAGCGTACGAGCGGATGGGCGCCGACGAGGACGACGGCGGTCTCGGCCTCGGCAGCGAACGGACGGCGGCGCTCGCGGCCGGGCTCAGCGCGGAGCTGGCCCGGGACGAGGCCTCGGTGCCGGTCTCCGTACCGAGTGGCGGCGCGGAGCAGCCGGGTCCCGACCTGGCGTTCTGGGAGGACGGGATGCTGCCGCTCTTCCCGCTCCAGCCGCCGCGCACCGGACGCGAGCTGCTGGCGGACCACGTCACCGCGATGGTCTGCTGCGCCGCGATGGACACCGCGGGCGCGGCGCCGGGGCTCGACTGGCTCGACGGACCGTCCCTCCTGGTCGGCGGCGAGCGCGCCGCCGATCTCGGCCCGCGCGTCCTGACGCTGGTCGAGGACGGGGACCCGGCTCCTCTCCGGGACTGGCTCCGCCGCCTCGGGGTCCGCCCGGAGAAGCCGGTCCGGCTGGTCTGAGCACGACGGCGACGCGCCGGTGCCGAGCCGAGTACCGGGCCCGGCGCCGGGTGAGTGGGACCCTTCCCACTCACCCCGGTCCGGATTCTCCCGCCCGGGTCCGGATTCCCCCGTTCCGTTCACGTCAATTCGCGACGAACGGTGACGGAGTGCGTGCGTAATGTGATGTGCTGGGACCGATCGCGCGCAGGGCAGAGGCTCGCGCGCAGAACAGGGACTTACAGAACCGACGGGGGCACCGAGGGAGGGGAGCAGGCATGGGATCGGAGCAGATCCGCCGCTGGGAGTCGGGAGCTCTCGCGCACGCCGTGACGGACCCCTTCGGACAGGGACCCGTTCCCTGGCTCCGCGGCGACGAGCAGTACTTCGACGACACCGGGCACGTCGTCCCCTGGTACATCGACCACGCTCCGGGCGCCACCCTCCTGCGGGACGCCTCGAAGCCGGTGAAGGGTGCCATTCCGCAGCCCAGGATCGGGGGTCCCCGCTCCGCGGACGACGTGCACCGCCAGATCAAGGGCTTCGCCTCCAACGGCGCGGCCGCCCCGGGTGAGGCCATCGACTTCCACGTCACCGTCGACCCGCCCCAGGAATTCAGCGTCGACATCTACCGCATCGGGCACTACGGAGGCGACGGCGCCAGCAAGATCACCACCAGCCCCCGTCTCTCCGGGATCGTCCAGCCCCCGCCGCTCACCGCCGACAGAACCGTTTCCTGCCACCACTGGTGGCTGTCCTGGCGCCTGCAGATCCCGAGCTACTGGAACATCGGCGCGTACGTGGCCGTACTGACCACCGCCGACGGCTACCGCTCCCACGTCCCCTTCACGGTCCGCGACAACCACCCCGCCGACCTGCTGCTCCTGCTCCCGGACGTCACCTGGCAGGCGTACAACCTCTACCCGGAGGACGGCCGTACGGGCGCCAGCCTCTATCACGCGTGGGACGAGGGCGGCCGGCTCCTCGGCGAGGCGGACGCGGCGACGACGGTCTCCTTCGACCGCCCGTACGCCGGCGCGGGTCTCCCCCTGCACGTCGGTCACGCCTACGACTTCATCCGCTGGGCCGAGCGCTACGGCTACGACCTCGCCTACGCCGACGCCCGCGACCTGCACGCCGGCCGCGTCGACCCCACCCGATACCGCGGCCTGGTCTTCCCGGGCCACGACGAGTACTGGTCTCCGGCCATGCGCCGCACCGCGGAACTCGCCAGCGCACACGGCACCTCGCTGGTCTTCCTCTCCGCCAACACCATGTACTGGCAGGTGGAGTTGGGCCCCTCACCGTCCGGTGTCGCGGACCGCCTGCTGACCTGCCGCAAACGCAGGGGCCCCGGAAAGCCGTCGCTGTGGCGGGAGATCGACCGGCCCGAGCAGCAGCTCATCGGCATCCAGTACGCGGGCCGGGTCCCCGACCCCCACCCCCTGGTCGTGCGCAACTCCGACCACTGGCTGTGGGACGCCACCGGCGCGCACGAGGGCGACGAACTCGAGGGCATGGTCGCGGGCGAGGCCGACCGCTACTTCCCCCGGGCCCCGCTGCCGGAGCACCACGGCCGCATCCTCCTCGCCCACTCCCCGTACCGGGACAGCGAGGGCGCCGTCCGCCACCAGGAGACCTCCCTCTACCGGGCCCCCTCCGGCGCGCTGGTCTTCGCGTCCGGGACGTTCGCCTGGTCCCCGGCCCTGGACCGGCCGGGCCACGTCGACACCCGTGTCCAGCGGGCCACGGCCAACCTGCTCGACCGCATCTGCAAACGCGACTGAGCAGGCGGCGCGGCGCGCACCCGCCGCACACCCCGTGCCGCACCTCCCCGTCCCCGTCCGGGCACCCCGTGGCCGGAGCCGCTCCCCGCATACGGGAGAATCGAGCCACTTGGACAGAAATACGGGGAGGAACCGTGTCCGGATTCGTCGAAAAGCCCGAGCCCCTCCAGGTCCCGGGTCTGGTGCATCTGCACACCGGCAAGGTGCGCGACCTGTACCGGAACGAGGCGGGCGACCTCGTGATGATCGCCAGTGACCGACTTTCCGCCTACGACTGGGTGCTGCCCACCGAGATCCCCGACAAGGGCCGGGTCCTCACCCAGCTCTCCCTGTGGTGGTTCGACAAGCTCGCCGACCTGGTCCCTCATCACGTACTGAGCACCGAACTCCCGCCCGGTGCCCCCGCCGACTGGGCCGGCCGCACCCTGATCTGCAAGTCGCTGCGGATGGTCCCGGTCGAGTGCGTCGCCCGCGGTTACCTCACCGGCTCCGGCCTCGTGGAGTACGACGCCTCCCGCACGGTCTGCGGTCTCGCCCTCCCGGAGGGGCTCGTCGACGGCTCGGAACTCCCCGCGCCGATCTTCACCCCCGCCGCCAAGGCCGAGGTCGGTGAGCACGACGAGAACGTCTCCTACGAGGAGGTCGCCCGCCAGGTCGGCGCCGAGGCCGCGGCCCAACTGCGCCAGACGACCCTCGCCGTCTACGGCCGCGCCCGCGACATCGCGCGTGAACGCGGGATCATCCTCGCCGACACCAAGTTCGAGTTCGGCTACGAGGACGGGACCCTCGTCCTGGCCGACGAGGTGCTGACCCCGGACTCGTCCCGTTTCTGGCCGGCCGACGCGTGGGAGCCGGGCCGTGCCCAGCCGTCTTTCGACAAGCAGTTCGTCCGCGACTGGCTGACGTCCGGCGAGTCGGGCTGGGACCGCGGGAGCGAGCAGCCGCCGCCCGCGCTCCCGGCGCATGTCGTGGAGGCGACCAGCGCCAAGTACATCGAGGCGTTCGAGCGGCTGACCGGCACCAGCTGGAGCTGAGGGCGCCGGCGAGCACACGAAGAAGCCCCCGGCCTGAGGCCGGGGGCTTCTTCACTGGAGCGGACGACCAGGTTCGAACTGGCGACCTCAACCTTGGCAAGGTTGCGCTCTACCAACTGAGCTACGTCCGCATGCGCTGTGGTGCGAGAGCAACTATACCCAACCTCGCTGCCGTGCGAGACGCACCGCCGCGTGGCGGTTCTCCGCACCGAGTTTGGAGACGGCGGACGACAGATAGTTCCGTACCGTCCCCTGCGACAGCGCGGCCCGCTCCGCGATCTCCGCGACGGGCGCCCCGTCGGCGGCGAACTCGAGCACCTCGGCCTCCCGCGCGGTCAGCGGGGAGTCCCCGGCGGAGATCGCGTCGGCGGCCAACTCCGGGTCCACATAACGGTTTCCCGCGTGCACGGTGCGGATGATCTCGGCGAGCCGTCGTGCGCTGACGGTCTTCGGGACGAAGCCGCGTACACCTGCCGCGAGCGCCCGCTTCAGATGGCCGGGCCGCCCGTGACTCGTCACGATCAGCACCCGGCAGCCGGGCAGTTCGGCCCGCAGCGATGTGGCCACGCTCACACCGTCGGCCCCTGGCATCTGGAGATCGAGCACGGCGACGTCCGGAGCGTGCGCCCGTGCCATCGCCAGCGCCTCGGGCCCGGTCGCCGCCTCGGCGACCACCACGAGATCGTCCTCCAGCCCCAGCAGCGCGGCGAGCGCTCCCCGGATCAGATGTTCGTCGTCGGCGAGCAGCAGACGGACGGGCGGTACGTGCGGTACGGGTGAGGGGGAAGGTACGTGCGTCATGGTCTGACCTCGTTCGCTCGACGCGGCACGGGCACCGCCGACGGATACGGCTCGGACGGATCCGCCTCCAAGGGATCGGCCTCCAAGGGATGCGTCTCCGACGGATGCGGCTCCGGCTGCTCCGCCATCGGCTGCTCCGGCATCGGAATCTCGGCCGTCAGACGGAACGTGCCGCCGTCGGCCGGTCCGGCCCGCAAGGTGCCGTCCAGTTCGGCCAGCCGCTCCCGCAGGCCCACGAGCCCGGAGCCCCCGCCCGGCCCGGATCCCCCACGTGGCCCGGTGCCCCCGCCCGGCCCGGAGGCTTCTCCCGCTCCGGGGCCTTCTCCCGCTCCAGGGCCGGCGGCGACCGCGTCCGGTACCCCGTCGTTCTCCACCGTGAGGGTGACCTTCCCGTCCGCCACCCGCAGGGAGACCCCGCACCGCCGCGCGTCCCCGTGCCGCAGCACGTTCGTGGTCGCTTCCCGTACGACCCAGCCGAGCGCCGACTGGACCTGCGTGGGAAGTCCCGGCGCGGAACCGGTCACCTCGCAGGCGATGCCGGCGGCCGTCAGCACGCCCCGGGCGCCCGCGAGTTCGACGGTGAGGTCGGCCTCGCGGTAGCCGCGCACGACCTCGCGTACCTCGCGCTGGGACTCCCGGGCCATCCGCTGCACCTCGGTCATCTGGTCCACGGCCTCGGGCCGCCCGCGCCGGGCCAGCTGGACGGCGAGTTCGCTCTTCAGCGCGATCACCGCGAGGTTCCGGCCCATCACGTCGTGCAGATCGCGCCCGAAGCGCAGCCGTTCCTCGGCGACCGCGAGGCGGGCCCGGGTCTCGCGGGCCGCGTCGAGTTCGTACACGGCGTTGAGCAGCCAGACGGAGAAGGCGGCCGTGAAGGCGAGGAATCCGGCGGTGAGCAGGACCGTGCCGGTGATGATCAGCGTGGCGGGGCCGGGGAAGCCCAGCGGGAACGACGCCGCTCCGGCACCCACCGTCGCGCCGACCACCACATGCGCCATCCGGCGTCGGTCCCGTGTGCCGAGGGCGAGAGTCCCGGTGCCGAAGGCGATGACGCCGACGAACATCGAGGCGCCCAGGCGCACCTCGTCGTCGGTCGCCGGACGCCAGTCCGTGCCCGAGAGGGTGAGCGCGACCACGGCCACCAGAGCGGTGGTCACCGCCAGCGCGGTCAGCATCCGCCGCGGGCGGTCACGGGTGCCGCGTGTCCAGTCCAGCGTCCTCGAGGCGGTCACCGCGCAGAGCACGGAGTGCCCGCACACCAGCGGGAACAGGCACCAGGACAGCGTGCCGGGCACGTTCGCGAACAGGGGCAGTCCGATCGTGGTGATCTCGATCAGGGCGAAGAAGTGGAACGACCAGCGCGTGTAGGTCTCGACCTTCGCCGGCGTGCTCTTGTCCTGCCACCAGCCACCCGGCCTGCTCATGCCGACCTCCGCGTGTCCGTGGTCACCGCCGCGGCTCCCAGCGGAACCACCGCCGTACAGCAAACACCGCGAACACGATCCAGGCCACCGCCGTCCCGACGGCGCCCAGGGTGTCGTGCGCGGACAGGCCGCCGGTCCAGCCGCCGCGGACCAGGGTGATCACCGGGGTCAGGGGCAGCAGTTCACAGGCCGAGGCCAGCGCGCCGGGCATCACCTGGAGGGGCACGAAGGTGCCCGAACCGAGCAGGGACAGCAGCATCAGGGGCATGGCGGCCACCTGGGCGCCTTCCACACTCCTGCTGAGGCTCGCGGTGACGGCCGCGAGCGGAGGCCACATGGCCAGGCCCAGGAGCAGTCCGAGGACGGCGAGATGGGGGGCTTCGGGTGCCCCGACGTCCAGCAGTGCGGCACACGCGACGGTCAGGGCCAGGCACTGTACGAGACCGATCGCGACCGAGGGCAGGGCCGCGCCCGCGAGGATCTCCGCGTCCCGCGGCTCCCCGGTGCGCAGCCGCTTGAGGACGAGCTCCTCGCGGCGGGCCGCGTACACGCTCACCAGCGAGCTGTAGACCGCGAAGAGGAGGGAGAATCCGACGGAGGACGGCAGGACGACCGAGCCGGCCGAGAGTCCGGTGCCCTTCAGATCCATCTGGCCGACGGTCGAGCGCAGGCTGAACGGCAGGGCCAGCGGCACGAACACGGCGGCGGCGAGCGTCGCCTTCGTACGGCTCAGGAGGGTCAGCTCGGCGCGCGCCAGCGCCGCCATCCGTCCCGTCGTGGTGGTGCCCGTACGGGGGCCGGTCACTGTCGCCGCGCTCATGCCACGGCCTCCTTCTCCGTCGTCGCCCCGGTGGCACGGTCACCGGAACCGGCCCCGGCGTCTGCATCGGTACCGGCGGCGTCCCGCGCGATCCGCAGGAACGCCTCCTCCAGTGAGGCCGACCGCACGTCGAGTCCCCGCAGTTCGACCTGTTCGTCCCGGGCCCACAGCAGCAGCCCGGTCGCGGTCCGCTGGAGTTCGGCGGTACGCAGCCGCACGGTGCGGCCCGCGGTCTCGTGGCCGGTCACGCCGAGCGCGGCGAGCGGTGGCAGGTCCCCGGGGAAGTAACCGGCGGGCAGTTCGAAGGAGATCCGGGACGGCTGGGACGCGGTCACCTCGGCGGGGGTGCCGGAGGCCGCGATGCGCCCTTCGTGGAGGACCGCGAGCCGGTCGGCCAGTTGCTCCGCCTCCTCGAGGTAGTGCGTGGTCAGCAGTACGGTCGTGCCCGTGTCGCGCAGTTCCCGCACCAACTCCCAGGTCTCCCGGCGCCCTTCGGCGTCCAGCCCGGTCGTCGGCTCGTCGAGGAAGAGGACCTCGGGGCGGCCGAGGAGGGCGAGCGCCAGGTCCAGGCGCCGCTTCTCGCCTCCGGACAGCTGCTTCACCCGTACGCGGGACCGTCGTGTGAGCCCCACCAGGTCCAGTGCCTCGGCCGTGGGCCGTGCTCCGCTCGTGCAGCCCGCCCACATCCGTACGGTCTCCGCGACCGTCAGTTCGGAGGGGAAGCCGCCTTCCTGCAGCATCACGCCGATCCGGGGCCGGACGGCGGCGCGCTCCTGGTAGGGATCGTGCCCGAGGACCCGGACGCGTCCGCCGGCCGGCGGGGCGAGGCCTTCGAGCAGCTCGACCGTGGAGGTCTTGCCCGCGCCGTTCGTTCCCAGCAGGGCGAAGAGCTCACCGTGGCCCACGGAGAAGGTGACCCCGCGCACGGCTTCGAAATCTCCCCCGTACACGCGCCGCAGATCGGTGACCTCAATCACGTCATCGTGTTCGTTCGTGTTCATGAAATCAGCGTCCCCGGGGAACGGACGCGGCAGCAGTGCGCGGTGTCATGACTCCGCATGACAAATGTCAGACGCCGGCGTGCCGGTGCCTTCTCGCTGTCCCTTCTCGCCGGGATCCACCGACACACGCCTTCGGCACAAGGGCGGGACACACGCCCCGGACACACGCCTTGGAGACGCGACTTCGACACACGCCTTCGGCACGTGCGCCAGTGGTGCGACCACGCGCAGGGTGGACAGGCGAGCGTGACGGGATACAAGCGTGGGCGTACGAGAAAGACCCCGGTCGACTGACCGGGGCCTTTGCTTGCTGGAGCGGACGACGAGGCTCGAACTCGCGACCTCAACCTTGGCAAGGTTGCGCTCTACCAACTGAGCTACGTCCGCATTTGCCCCCGACCGGCTTTCACCGATCGGTGCGAGCACCACCCTACCTGATCGGTAAGGGTTGCAGAGCGGGTGACAGGAATTGCACACTGCGCCTTCCCCCTGGAAGGGGGATGTTCTGCTACTGAACTACACCCGCGTGACTCCTCGGGGTTCGGGCCTTTCGGCCTTGCCCCTCGGCGTGTTCCAGACTCTAGCTGATCTCCTGGGGGTCTGCGCAAGTCGGTTGCCGCCAAGGCCCGCTGACGGGCCCTCGCGGGCGCCCCCGGCGGTGGGGGCGCCCCGGAGTGGAGGGGAGCGCGGGCCTCAGTGCGCTTCGGCGAAGGCCTCGTAGACCTTCTTCGGGATGCGGCCGCGCGGCGGCACGTCCAGCTTGTTGGAGCGGGCCCAGGCGCGGACGGCGGCCGGGTCGGGCGTCAACGCCGTGTGCGTGTAGGCCTTCCCGGACTTCGACTGCTTGCGGCCGGCCTCGACGTAGGGGGCGAGGGCCTTACGCAGTTTCTTGGCATTGGTTGGATTGAGGTCGATCTCGTACGACTTGCCGTCGAGTCCGAAGGCGATCGTTTCCGCCGCTTCCGAGCCGTCGATGTCGTCGAAGAGAGTGACCACGACACGCTGCGCCACGAATATCGGTCCCTTCGCGCGGCACCTCCGCGATCACACCCCATGACGTGCGTGGACGTCACGGAGTTGTCGGAGAGATGCCGACTGTCCGGCTGTTATTGGGCAAAGTATCGGCTATTGCCAATTCCTTTGTACAGTGCCGGGCATTGCATTGTGAAGCCCGACTAAATCCTTCCGCGTGTCAGGAGGCAATGGGGTCCCACCGCTCTTCTGCGGTTTTTCCCAGGATTTTCCGTGCAGGCCCCCGCGTCGATGCGGGATCGTGATCGGGCTCACGTAGGATTCTACGAATCTACGCGGGTAGAAATTTTGTACGGGTAGTCTGAAGGGACCTGCTCAGCACCACACACCGGGAGTGCCAGTGGCACGCGTCGTAGTCGACGTCATGCTCAAGCCGGAGATCCTCGACCCCCAGGGCCAGGCGGTGCAGCGTGCACTGCCGCGTCTCGGTTTCGAAGGCGTCTCCGACGTACGTCAGGGAAAGCGATTCGAACTGGAAGTGGACGGACCGGTCGACGACGCCGCGCTCGCCCGCATCCACGAACTGGCGGAATCCTTCCTCGCCAACACCGTGATCGAGGACTTCACCGTGAAGGTGGAGGACGAGAAGGTGGAGGCAGGAAAGTGACCGCTCGTATTGGAGTCGTCACTTTTCCGGGCAGCCTCGACGACCGTGACACCCAGCGCGCCATCCGGCTCGCGGGCGCCGAACCCGTCGCCCTCTGGCACAAGGACAAGGACCTCAAGCAGGTCGACGCCGTGGTGCTGCCCGGCGGTTTCTCGTACGGCGACTATCTGCGGGCGGGCGCCATCTCGCGCTTCTCGCCCGTGATGGAGACCGTGATCGGGCAGGCGAAGGCTGGAATGCCGGTTCTCGGCATCTGCAACGGCTTCCAGGTCCTCACCGAGGCGCATCTCCTCCCCGGCGCGATGCTGGGCAACAACCACCTCCACTTCATCTGCCGCGACCAGAAGCTGCGGGTGGAGAACGCGGAGACCTCCTGGACCACCGACTACGCGTCCGGCCAGGAGATCCACATCCCGCTGAAGAACATGGACGGGCGGTACGTCGCCGACGAGCGCACGCTCGACATGCTGGAGGCGGAGGGCCGGGTCGCGTTCCGCTACGTGGACGTCAACCCGAACGGCTCGCTGCGCGACATCGCCGGCATCACGAACGAGGCGGGCAACGTCGTCGGTCTGATGCCCCACCCGGAGCACGCCGTCGAGCCCCTCGTCGGCTCCGGCCGCACCGACGGCCTCCCCTTCTTCACCTCGATCCTCAAGAAGCTGGTCACCGCATGAGCCGCACGCCTCTGGACACGGTCGAGAACGCGGCCGCGACCCCCGACGTCGAGCTGCCCTGGGCCGAACTGGGCCTGAAGAAGGACGAGTACGAGCGGGTCGTCGAGATCCTCGGCCGCCGCCCGACCGGCGCCGAGCTCGCCATGTACTCCGTGATGTGGTCCGAGCACTGCTCGTACAAGTCCTCGAAGGTGCACCTGCGCCAGTTCGGCGAGAAGGCCCCGCAGTCCGACGCGCTCCTCGTGGGCATCGGCGAGAACGCCGGTGTCGTCGACGTCGGCCAGGGCTACGCCGTCACCTTCAAGGTCGAGTCGCACAACCACCCGTCGTACGTCGAGCCCTACCAGGGCGCGGCCACCGGCGTCGGCGGCATCGTGCGCGACATCATCGCGATGGGCGCCCGTCCGGTCGCGGTCGTCGACCCGCTGCGGTTCGGCGCGGCCGACCACCCCGACACCAAGCGCGTCCTGCCGGGTGTCGTCGCCGGCATCGGCGGCTACGGCAACTGCCTGGGACTGCCCAACATCGGCGGCGAGGTCGTCTTCGACTCCTGCTACCAGGGCAACCCCCTCGTCAACGCCGGTGCCATCGGCGTCATGCGGCACGAGGACATCCACCTCGCCAAGGCGTCCGGCGCGGGCAACAAGGTCATCCTCTACGGGGCCCGCACCGGCGGCGACGGCATCGGCGGCGCCTCCATCCTGGCCTCCGAGACCTTCGACGACGCCAAGCCGTCGAAGCGTCCCGCCGTCCAGGTCGGCGACCCCTTCCAGGAGAAGCTCCTCATCGAGTGCACCCTGGAGGCCTTCGCCGAGAAGCTGGTCGTCGGCATCCAGGACCTCGGCGCGGCCGGACTGTCCTGCGCCACCTCCGAGCTCGCCTCGAACGGCTCCGGCGGTATGCGCGTGACCCTGGACGACGTACCCCTGCGGGACTCGACGCTCTCTCCCGAGGAAATCCTCATGAGCGAGTCGCAGGAGCGCATGTGCGCGGTCGTCGAGCCGGAGAAGGTCGCCCGGTTCCTGGAGATCTGCGACAAGTGGGACGTCATCGCCACCGTCATCGGTGAGGTCACCGACGGCGACCGGCTGGAGATCTACTGGCACGGCGGCAAGATCGTCGACGTCGACCCGCGGACGGTCGCGCACGACGGCCCGGTCTACGAGCGCCCCTACGCCCGCCCCGAGTGGCAGGACGCCCTCCAGGCCGACGACGCGAACAAACTGCCGCGTCCGGCGACCGGCGAGGAGCTCAAGGACCAGGTCCTCAAGCTCGTGAGCTCCCCCAATCAGGCCTCCAAGTCCTGGATCACCTCCCAGTACGACCACTTCGTGCAGGGCAACACGGTGCTGGCGCAGCCCGAGGACTCGGGCATGATCCGCGTCGACGAGGAGACCGGACTCGGCGTCGCCATCGCCACGGACGGCAACGGCCGGTACGCGAAGCTCGACCCGTACACGGGTGCGCAGCTCGCGCTCGCCGAGGCCTACCGCAACGTCGCGACGACCGGTGCGAAGCCGCTCGCCGTCTCCGACTGCCTGAACTTCGGCTCGCCCGAGGACCCGGCCGTCATGTGGCAGTTCGCCGAGGCCGTCCGCGGTCTCGCCGACGGCTGCCTGCAGCTGGGCACCCCGGTGACCGGCGGCAACGTCTCGCTCTACAACCAGACGGGCGAGGCCGCCATCCACCCGACCCCGGTCGTGGCCGTGCTGGGCGTCATCGACGACGTCGCCCGCCGCACGCCGGTCGCCTTCCAGGAAGAGGGACAGCTCCTCTACCTGCTCGGCGACACCCGTGAGGAGTTCGGCGGTTCGGCCTGGTCGCAGGTCGTCCACGACCACCTCGGCGGGCTGCCTCCGCGGGTCGACCTGGAGCGTGAGCGGCTGCTCGGCGAGATCCTCATCTCCGCCTCCCGCGACGGCATGATCGACTCCGCGCACGACCTGTCCGACGGCGGTCTGATCCAGGCCGTGGTCGAATCGGCGCTGCTCGGCGGGAAGGGCGCGCGGCTGGTCGTGCCCGACGGTCTGGACGCCTTCACCTTCCTCTTCTCGGAGTCGGCGGGCCGCGCGGTCGTCGCCGTCCCGCGCTCGGAGGAGCTCCGCTTCAACGACATGTGCGGTGCGCGGGGCCTGCCCGTCACCCGTATCGGTGTCGTGGACGGGACCGAGTCCGACGCGACCGCGGTGGTCGAGGTGCAGGGCGAATTCGCGCTCCCGCTGACGGAGCTGCGCACCGCGCACGAGGAGACGATCCCGGCGCTCCTCGCGTAGCACCGCGAGCCGTACGCGCGTCAAGGCCCCGCCCGGGGAAGGGAATTCCGGGCGGGGCCTTCGCACGCGCCCGGATCCGTCCACCGCCTACCCTGGAGATCATGCCCCCGGCCAGGAAACGCACCCGCACCTACGACCCCGTCAAGACGCGCGCGGCGGTGCTCGCGCAGTTCGCGCACGTACGCGACGGCGTACGCGACCTCGACGAGGAGCGGCTGGCGCGGGCCTCGGGCCTCGGGGACTGGAGTGTGCGGGAACTGGCCGCGCACATCACGACGGCCCTGGAGAACGTCAGCCGCAACCTCGACCTTCCGGAACCCGCGATCAGGGAAGTCGTCCTGCTCGACTGGCCGTTCGCCACCGCCGGGCGGGCGGCCGACATCGCCGACGGCACGCGCCGCCTGGCCGCGGACCACCCCGACCTCGACGCGCTCTACGCCCGCACCGGGGAGCGGTACGCCGAGCGACTGGCCACCGCACCCGACGGCCGGCTGCTCGCCACGCTTCCCCGGACCCCCGGCTCCGACCGGGCGGCCGGAGCCCCCACCGGCGCCATGACCCTCGCCGACTACCTCGTCACCCGCACGGTGGAGCTCGTCGTGCACACCGACGACCTGAACCGTGCCGCCGGGACGGACATCCCCTTCGACCGCCAGGCCCTGGCCACCTGCACCCGGCTGCTGGCCGACGCGCTCGCCGTGAAGGCGCCCGGCGCGTCGACGGAGGTGCGGATCCCGCCGTACGCCGTCGTGCAGTGCGTGGAGGGCCCCCGGCACACCCGGGGCACGCCGCCGAACGTCGTCGAGACGGACCCGCTGACCTGGATCCGGCTCGCGACGGGACGCGTGGACTGGCGGACGGCGCTGGACGAGGCCAAGGTCGGCGCGAGCGGGGAGCGGGCGGATCTCGCCTCGCTCCTGCCGCTCATGGGCTGACCCGCCCCTCGCCACCGGAGCGGCCCGGGACCCATGAGCCCGCTGCTGGGGGCCTTGCGTATCCGTCGTCGCAGGTCCCGTGCGCCGC
Organism: Streptomyces sp. RPA4-2; assembly: GCF_012273515.2. Lineage (NCBI taxonomy): Bacteria > Bacillati > Actinomycetota > Actinomycetes > Kitasatosporales > Streptomycetaceae > Streptomyces > Streptomyces sp. RPA4-2. Next base: position 4,482,638 of record NZ_CP050975.2, on the reverse strand, counting down.
GTGCCCCGTGCGCCGCTCCGGTGGCTCGCGTATGCGCGGCGACGAGGCCCGCGCGGCCGCCACAGTGGGCCTCGCCGGTCCCTCGCGGCGCGAGCCGCCCATACCTCGCGGCATGACCCGCCCGTCCCCTCGCGGCGCGGGCCGCCGGCCCCTCGCGGCGCCGGCCGTACGCCCGCGGAGCGCCCCGCGCGAACGCTTAAGCGAGGCGATCCGCGCGCGACACCGACGGGCCCGCGCGGCTTACCGGAGGGAACCGACCACCCCACCCGCCCCGTCCCATCGCCATGGACAAGCAGCGACTGACCCTCAGCGTCCTGACCCTGCTTCCGCTCGCCGTGGCCTGCGGCACCGAGACGGCGGGCGGTGACCCCGCCGGGACGGGCTCGTCGTCCGTCACCGCGGCGCACGCCACCGGCGTCACCGGCGTCCACTGGAACGTCGACAGCCTCACCGTCGACGGGAGGACCACCCGCTCGCCCGGCGGCGCCTACCTGCGGATCGACCGGGACGGCCGCGTCAGCGGCAACCTCGGCTGCAACGGCTTCGGCTCGACCGCCACCCTCAAGGACGACCGCGTCGACTTCGGCGACGTCCGGATGACGGAGATGGCCTGCGGGAAGACCCCGATGGCCTTCGAGAGGAGCCTGGTCCGCGTCTTCGGCCGGGACACGTTCACCACCGCGGTCAAGGGCGACAAACTCACCCTCACCACCCGCGCCGGCGACCGGATCGGCCTCACCAAGGAGGCGGACGTCCCGCTCCACGGCACCAAGTGGACCATCACGTCCGTCGGCGTCGGCGACGCGGCCCGGCCCGTGCCCGCGGGAGCCGCGGCGTACTTCGTCCTGGACCAGCGCCAGGGGACACTTTCCGGCCGTCTCGGCTGCAACGACGTCTCCGCGAAAGCCACCGTCCGCGACGGACATATCACCCTCGGCGCGGCCAGGACCACCCGGATGGTGTGCGACGCCTCACTCATGAGCACCGAGCGCGCCCTGTTGGGCCTCTTCGACAGCACGGTCGCCTACGTGCTGGATCACCGTAGTATCGCTCTGACCAGCACAAACGGCACGCACGTGACGGCGTCCGCCGACAAGTGAGCCGCCGCGGCCCCGTATCCCCAATTCGGACCAGTGGTCGATCTCGCCTACACTCGGAACCGTGCCACGTGGTGACGGTCGACTCAATCATGATCTGCTCCCCGGCGAGAAAGGCCCCCAGGACGCTTGCGGCGTCTTCGGAGTCTGGGCCCCCGGTGAAGAGGTCGCCAAGCTCACTTACTTCGGGCTCTACGCCCTCCAGCATCGAGGCCAGGAATCCGCGGGTATCGCGGTCAGCAACGGCTCCCAGATCCTCGTCTTCAAGGACATGGGCCTCGTGTCCCAGGTCTTCGACGAGACCTCGCTCGGTTCGCTCCAAGGTCATATCGCGGTCGGTCACGCCCGCTACTCGACCACCGGTGCCTCCGTCTGGGAGAACGCCCAGCCGACGTTCCGTGCCACCGCGCACGGCTCCATCGCGCTCGGCCACAACGGCAACCTGGTCAACACGGCGCAGCTCGCCGAGATGGTCGCCGACCTTCCCAAGCAGGACGGCCGCACCACCCGGGTGGCCGCCACCAACGACACCGACCTGCTCACCGCGCTGCTCGCGGCCCAGGTCGACGACGACGGCAAGCCGCTGACCGTGGAGGAGGCCTCCGCGAAGGTCCTCCCGCAGGTCAAGGGCGCCTTCAGCCTCGTCTTCATGAACGAGCACACCCTGTACGCGGCTCGTGACCCGCAGGGCATCCGCCCGCTGGTCCTCGGCCGGCTGGAGCGCGGCTGGGTGGTCGCCTCCGAGTCCGCCGCCCTCGACATCTGCGGTGCCGCGTACGTCCGCGAGATCGAACCGGGCGAGTTCGTCGCCATCGACGAGAACGGCCTGCGCACCTCGCGATTCGCGGAAGCGAAGCCCAAGGGCTGTGTCTTCGAGTACGTGTACCTGGCCCGCCCCGACACGGACATCGCCGGCCGGAACGTGTATCTGTCCCGTGTCGAGATGGGCCGCAAGCTCGCCAAGGAAGCCCCTGCGGAGGCTGATCTGGTGATAGCGACTCCGGAGTCCGGGACGCCCGCCGCGATCGGTTACGCGGAGGCCAGCGGAATCCCGTTCGGCGCGGGTCTGGTCAAGAACGCGTACGTCGGCCGGACCTTCATCCAGCCCTCGCAGACCATCCGGCAGCTGGGCATCCGCCTGAAGCTGAATCCCCTGAAGGAAGTCATCAAGGGGAAGCGGCTGGTCGTCGTCGACGACTCGATCGTCCGCGGCAACACCCAGCGCGCGCTGGTGCGCATGCTCCGCGAGGCCGGCGCGGCCGAGGTCCACATCCGGATCTCCTCCCCGCCCGTGAAGTGGCCCTGCTTCTTCGGCATCGACTTCGCGACCCGCGCCGAGCTGATCGCCAACGGCATGACCATCGAGGAGATCGGCACCTCCCTCGGCGCCGACTCCCTCTCGTACATCTCTCTCGACGGCATGATCGAGGCCACCACCATCGACAAGCCGAACCTGTGCCGGGCCTGCTTCGACGGTGAGTACCCGATGGAGCTTCCCGACCCCGAGCTGCTCGGCAAGCAGCTCCTGGAGACCGAGCTGGCCGCGGGTCCCGCAGCCACGGCCGCGGCTGACGCCATCCGTCGCCCGTAAGTGCCGCAGAGCCCCGTTTCACCAACCCGAAAGATCCCAGGCAATGTCTTCTGTCTCTGATCAGTCACCTCCGGCGACGGGCAGCCCTTCCGGTGCTTCCTACGCGGCCGCCGGCGTCGACATCGAAGCGGGCGACCGCGCCGTGGAGCTGATGAAGGAGTGGGTGAAGAAGACGCAGCGCCCCGAGGTCCTCGGCGGCCTCGGCGGTTTCGCCGGCCTCTTCGACGCCTCCGCCCTCAAGCGGTACGAGCGGCCGCTGCTCGCCTCCGCCACGGACGGCGTGGGCACCAAGGTCGACCTGGCCCGGCAGCTCGGCGTGTACGACTCCATCGGTCACGACCTGGTCGCGATGGTCATGGACGACATCGTGGTGTGCGGCGCCGAGCCGCTCTTCATGACTGACTACATCTGCGTCGGCAAGGTCCATCCCGAGCGTGTCGCGGCCATCGTGAAGGGCATCGCCGAGGGCTGCGTCCTCGCGGGCTGCGCCCTGGTGGGCGGCGAGACGGCCGAACACCCGGGTCTGCTGGGTCCGGACGACTTCGACGTCGCGGGCGCCGGTACGGGCGTGGTCGAGGCCGACCGGCTGCTCGGGGCGGATCGTATCCGCACGGGTGACGCGGTGATCGCCATGGCGGCCTCCGGGCTTCACTCGAACGGGTACTCCCTCGTCCGGCACGTCCTCTTCGAGCGGGCGAACCTCAGCCTCGACCAGCACGTCGAGGAGTTCGGCCGTACCCTCGGCGAGGAGCTGCTGGAGCCCACCAAGATCTACTCGCTGGACTGTCTGGCGCTCACCCGGACCACCGAGGTGCACGCCTTCAGTCACATCACCGGCGGCGGCCTCGCGGCGAACCTCGCCCGCGTGATCCCGGACGGCCTGCACGCGATCGTCGACCGCGAGACCTGGACCCCGGCCCCGGTCTTCGACCTGGTCGGTCGGACCGGCGAGGTCGAGCGGCTGGAGCTGGAGAAGACGCTGAACATGGGCGTGGGCATGATCGCGATCGTCCCGGAGGAATCGGCGGACGCGGCGCTCGCCACCCTCGGGGACCGCGGTGTGGACGCCTGGATCGCCGGTGAGATCACCGAGCGCGGCGAGCACACGACGGGCGCGGCCCTGATCGGCGACTACGCGAGCTGATGCCCTCGGGCAGCACAGAACCCGGTCCGGCGCTGACGCTCCGGACCGGGTGAAGTGCGACTGTTGTGCGAATTCTGCTCGTCATGAGAATTCTGCCGACAGAACCCGCCGACGGAGAACCGCCGGCGAAGATCTGTCGGCAGAAGTCCGCCAACAGGAATCTGCTACGAGAGATCGCGGAAACCGCGAGGGACGCTGTTGCGTCAAGCGCCGCGACGTTGGGACTGGGGACCGGACTGGTCGTCCTCGTCCTCATCGTCGTCGTTGTAGAGATCCGCGTACTGGGCGTACGGGTCGTCTTCCTCGTCGTCGTCCTCGAACGGCTCGCCATTCGGCGGCTGGCTCGAAGTCGAAGCGCCCAGCTCATTGGCCAGGCGCGAGAGGTCAGTCCCGCCGCTGCTGTACTTCAGCTGGCGGGCGACCTTCGTCTGCTTGGCCTTTGCCCGGCCGCGCCCCATGGCTCGACCCCCTCGGATACGGGGCTCGGTGGCCCCAGAGTCTTGACACGCGTTCATGATCTGGAACGGGCTCTCCATGGAGAGACCGGTCCGTAGGGCTTCCACGGTACCTGAGCCCGCGCCCATACGGTACGTCGCCCGCAGGACGCGCCTAGGCCCAGAACCCGCGAGGTGCCCTGTCCCCGCTGGTCAACCGCGATTTTAACCTCTTCTTGGCGCCCGACCCGCCGACAGGAGTGAGAGTTCTCTCCAAGTCTTCCCTCGGCGGGTCCCTGACAAGCGTGAAACGAGCCGGAACGAGGGGTTCCGAATGGCCGGTTCCGTCAGCCGCGGCGACGCGCCTCCGCCATCCGCTGCTCGGCGATCCGGTCGGCCGCGGCGGCCGGCGGAATCCCGTCCTCCTTCGCACGTGCGAATATGGCCAGCGTGGTGTCGAAGATCTTCGCGGCCTTCGCCTTGCACCGGTCGAAGTCGAAACCGTGGAGCTCGTCGGCGACCTGGATGACACCGCCCGCGTTCACGACGTAGTCGGGCGCGTACAGGATCCCGCGGTCCGCGAGGTCCTTCTCGACGCCCGGGTGCGCGAGCTGGTTGTTGGCGGCGCCGCACACGATCCTCGCCGTGAGGACGGGCACGGAGGCGTCGTTCAGTGCCCCGCCGAGCGCGCAGGGGGCGTAGATGTCCAGTCCCTCCACACGGATCAGCGCCTCGGTGTCGGCGACGGCGGTGACCCCGGTCGGGTGCTTGTCCAGGATCCGCCGCACGGAGTCCGCCCGCACGTCCGTGATGACGACCTCGGCGCCGTCCTGGCGCAGATGGTCCACGAGGTGGTGGCCCACCTTGCCGACGCCCGCGATGCCCACCCTGCGGCCCCGCAGCGTCGGGTCGCCCCACAGGTGCTGGGCGCTCGCCCGCATGCCCTGGAAGACGCCGTAGGCGGTCAGGACCGACGAGTCGCCCGCGCCGCCGTTCTCCGGCGAACGGCCGGTCGTCCAGCGGCACTCCCGGGCCACGACGTCCATGTCGGCGACGTAGGTGCCGACGTCGCAGGCCGTGACGTAGCGGCCGCCGAGCGAGGCCACGAACCGGCCGTAGGCCAGCAGCAGCTCCTCGCTCTTGATCTGCTCGGGGTCGCCGATGATGACGGCCTTGCCGCCGCCGTGGTCGAGACCGGCCATGGCGTTCTTGTAGGACATCCCGCGCGAGAGGTTCAGCGCGTCGGCGACGGCCTCCTCCTCGCTCGCGTACGGGTAGAAACGCGTCCCGCCGAGGGCGGGGCCCAGAGCGGTGGAGTGGATGGCGATGACGGCCTTGAGGCCGCTGGCCCGGTCCTGGCACAGCACGACTTGCTCATGACCCCCCTGGTCCGAGTGGAACAGGGTGTGCAGGACGCCGTCGGTTACGTCGGTCACTGTGGTGACTCCCAGGTAAGTAGCGGCGGTTGACGACGGTGCCCGTGCGGATGGCGGGCCCCCGTGGGCACGAGGGTAGAGCCTGCGCCCGGTCACCATCCGCGCAGTGTTCAGGATCACCTTCTCCCGGAGTACGTTTCCGCACGGCCGTGGGACGATTTGCAGTGGTTTCCCGGTCGCTCGTGTGCCGGTTGAACACGTTCCCGCCCGGGTTTCGTGTTCGGCCCGATGGGGAGGGAGCAGAGGTGCCCAAGGTGTCCTCGGTGGTCGTCCCGTACGCGTCGTATCTGCGCGTCTACGAACCGCTGGCCGCCTTCGCGGAGCCGGAGCGCGGCCACTGGGCGCGCTACGCCCGGCGCGCGGAGCGTCCGTCGTACCAGGACGAACTGCGCCGGTCCCTGGCCGACCTGCTCCCGACGCCGCCGATCCCCGTGCCGGTGCACGAGAGCGCCGACGCGTTCGTGCTGGACGTCGACGGGGTGCTCTGCGTCTGCCCCTGGCGCACCCGGCTGCGGGGCTGGCAGGCGCTCGGTGAACTGGGCGAGGAGCTGCCGGTGTCGGTCCTGGACGCGGTGCTGCCCCCGCTCGTCCGCCGCCAGGCCGCCCTGGACTACGAGCGCTGGCTGGCCCGCAACCCCGACGCCCGCCCGTGGATCCGCAGCTCGACCTGGCAGGTGCCGCTGAACTGGTTCGTGCTCGTCTCCGACGAGGAGCGGGAGTACGAGAAGGGCGCGGGCGGCGACGGAGCGGCGCCGGTGCTGCGCTACCGGACGCCGATGGTGCAGGCGCGCCGGCGGACCGCGCGGGCGCTGAAGACGCTCCGGGACACCCTCGACGAAGGGCCGCTCATCGACGGCCTGGTGGACGTGGGGCGCTGGCTGGAGGAGTTCCACCCGCGCTCGCTGGTCGAGCTGGACTACGGCGGGCTGGTGCACGCCCTGCCGGCCGGGCACCTGGAGGACGATCACTCGGCGGCGGACGTCGCCGAGGGCATCGAGGCGCTGCGCGACGGGGACGGACCCGCCGCGGGCGAGGCGTACGGGCGGCTCGTGGAGCGCTGGCGCTCGGTCAGGGACCGACAGTCCTCGAACTGAGGTCCGCCGGGTGGAACGGGTGGATCACGTGGGACGGGCGTGTCCTGAGGTGTGGGCGGGGACGGGCGGGGCGGGTGCGTCCCGTGGTCCTGTCCGGGACATGTGACGCGTATCTCAGCCGACAGCAACCGAACTGACGTATGGTCCTCGCACGCCGAAGAGGTGCCACTGTAGGACGTAGGTCACGACTACGGGACGTAGGTCCCGATCCGGTCTTTTGCGTCAACGGTGCGTCAAGCGTGACGGATGGCACTTACCTGGCTCTTGCATCGCTTACCCCTCCCCGTGCCAAAATAGGACAAGGAGTCCGGGGAGGGCTCCTTCTACCCGTGTTTGGGTGGAATCTCCGCATTGCACGCTATGGGGGGTCTGGTGACTCCTGATCGTCCTGTGACTGATCGTCACAGTGTCGTGACTGTCCGCTATGGCATGGTCCATCGGCTTCCGTCGCTGATGAACACCTGGGAGGGCAATTCCATCGGTTTGGCCGACGCGGCTGGACGGATGGTGTAGTTGTAGTGCCGAGGACAAGCCGTTCGTCCTATAACCGACTCGACTCGCGTCCGCCATTTCGGGCAACGCGGGTCAAGGTGCAGAATTTAGAGGAAAGAACCGAGAAGGTTCGGTTCTCCCGAGGAGGCCGCTCATGACCGCTCGCACCCCTGATGCCGAGCCGCTGCTGACCCCGGCTGAGGTCGCCACCATGTTCCGCGTCGACCCCAAGACGGTCACACGGTGGGCGAAGGCCGGCAAGCTTACGTCCATCCGCACGCTCGGCGGGCACCGCCGCTACCGCGAAGCGGAGGTCCGTGCACTGCTCGCGGGCATCCCGCAGCAGCGCAGCGAGGCCTGAACAATTACATAAACGGACAATTCGGCAGCTCCCCCAATCCGCCGGAACGTCCGAACCACAGCTTCAAGCGACGCGGGTCCTGCCCCAACAGGGCTCACGCCCGACCCAGTTCCACTCATGACAAGGGTGCGTCGTCGATCGCGCTGGACTCCGCCGGGTCCAGCGCGATTTTTTTGTGCCCCGCCGGGTCCTGGCGCGGCTCCGTCCGCGCTCCGCCGGCGGCCTGGGCGCGCCCTCTTGACGCTTCGCCCGTGCGTCGGGCGGTCGCGGGAGCGGTCGGCGCGGAGGGTCCGTGAGCGGCCTTGTGGGAGTCTGGGGAGGGCTGTCGGATCTCCGGTGGGAGTCCTCGGTGGGTGGTGCAATTGCACATATTAAATTGACTAGTTGTAGGTGGGGTGTAAGTTTCGCTGTTCTGAAAACTTATGCGGTGACACCCGTCACATGCCAGAGTCCTTGTCGCTCACGACTCCCCTGCGCTAAAGGAGAAAGGAGTTGGGAGCGAGGTGTATTCCCGGCGTCCCCGCTCACGCCTTGGAAGGACTCTCCTCCTCGGCCGCCGTCTCCGCCGCGGTCTCGTCCTCCTCGCCGTGCGGAGCGGGTTCCATGGCCAGCCTCAGGAGTTGGTGGCAGATCGGGCAGTGCCGCGTCAGATGGCGGTACCCGGAAGCGGCCGCCAAGTGGGCGCGGAGCAGGGCACGCGTCTCGTGCCGGGCCGATGCCGCCATGGGCCACCTCCAAGGGGTCGAGAGCCCTGGTTTCCGGGGTACCCGGGGAATGAGGTGCCGTCAAGACGCGGGAGCCCCAGGGGTGGGGCCGGAGCGGGGTGGGGTCGGACGCGCGAGAGGGCGGGAGTGCGGGAGTGCCGGACGCACGAGGGTGCCGGGCGCGTGAAGGTGCCGGACGCACGAGGGTGTCGGACACGCACGAGGGTGCCGGCGTGTGAGGGTGCCGGACGCACGAGAGCCCGGGTCCGAAGACCCGGGCTCTCGTATCTACTGCGGTCCTGACGGGATTTGAACCCGCGGCCTCCACCTTGACAGGGTGGCGAGCACTCCAAACTGCTCCACAGGACCAGGTTTCGCAGTCACTTTCGTGCGCTGTGCTGCGAGAAGAGACTGTACAGGAGGGTGAGCCCGGGGTCGAACTCACCCACCGTACGGGCGTCGTTACGGTGCCACGGCGTCGATCGCCTTCACGATGCGCTTGTCGGAGACGGGGTACGCCGTACCGAGCGCGTGGGCGAAATAGCTGACCCGGAGCTCCTCGATCATCCAGCGGATGTCCAGGACCTGCTGCGGGACCGGACGGCCCTGCGGCATCTGCTCCAGGAGCCAGGCGTACTCGTCCTGCATCTCGTGGACCTTCTCCATCCGGGTGGTGTCCCGTTGGACGCTGGTCGGCATCTGCTGCAGCCGGCGGTCCGCGGCCACCAGATAGCGCATGAGGTCGGCCAGCCGCCGCAGACCCGTCGCCGTCACGAAGCCGGGCTTCACGAGGGCGTCCAACTGCTTGCGCACGTCCGCGAGGTTCGCCAGCAGCACGGGGCTCCTGGCGTCCTTCAGGCGGCGCTCACAGGCCTGCCAGGCGGCCAGCACCTGCTGCACCTGTCCGACCGTACGCACCGTCGTGTCGACGATCTCGGCGCGCACCCGGTCGTACAGCTTGCGGTACGACTCCTCGTCCCACGCCGGGCCCCCGAAGTCGCCGATCAGCTTGTCCGCCGCGGCCGTCGCGCAGTCGTCGAAGAGGGCCTGCACGGTGCCGTGCGGATTGGCGGACAGGGCGAGCTTCTGGGCGTTCGTCAGCTTGTCCGAGGCGAACTTGCCCGGGTTCACCGGGATGTTCCGCAGGATCAGCCGCCGGGTGCCCTTCCACATGGCCTGCGCCTGCTCGGCCTCGGTGTCGAAGAGGCGCACGGAGACCGTGTCGCCGTCGTCCACCAGGGCCGGGTAGGCCTTGACCGGCTGGCCCGCCCGGCGCGTCTCGAAGACGCGCGCCAGCGAGCCGATCGTCCAGTCCGTGAGGCCCGTGCGCTCCAGGGACTCGCCGCCCTCGCGCTCCGCCGTCGCCGCCGCGGCCTGCGAGATCGCCTTGCGGGCCTTCGGCTTCAGCTGGAGCTGCAGCGCCTGGAGGTCCTTGTCCTCGGCGAGCTTGCGGCGCCGCTCGTCGACGATCCGGAAGGTGATCTTCAGGTGGTCGGGGACCCGGGACCAGTCGAAGTCGTCGGCGGTGAGCGTGACACCGACCATGCGCTTCAGCTCGCGCGCCATCGTCGTCGTCAGCGGCTCCTGGAGGGGGACCGCACGGTCGAGGAAGGCCCGTGCGACGTTCGGGGCCGGCACGTAGTTGCGGCGGATCGGCTTGGGGAGGGAGCGGATCAGCTCCGTCACGACGTCCTCCCGCAGACCCGGGATCTGCCAGTCGAAGCCCTCGTCCGTCACCTGGTTCAGGACCTGCAGCGGGATGTGGACCGTCACGCCGTCCGCGTCCGCGCCCGGCTCGAACTGGTACGTCACGCGGAACTTGAGACGCCCCTGACGCCACGAGTCGGGGTAGTCGTCCTTGGTGACGGCCCCCGCCTTCTCGTTGATGAGCATCGAACGCTCGAAGTCGAGCAGTTCGGGCTCGTCGTGGCGCTTGTGCTTCCACCAGGAGTCGAAGTGCGCTCCGGACACGACGTGCTCCGGCACCCGCTGGTCGTAGAAGTCGAAGAGCGTCTCGTCGTCGACCAGGATGTCCCGGCGCCGGGCGCGGTGCTCCAGCTCCTCCACCTCGGTCAGCAGCCTGCGGTTGTCGGCGAAGAACTTGTGGTGCGTGCGCCAGTCGCCCTCCACGAGGGCGTTGCGGATGAAGAGTTCGCGGGACGTCTCGGGGTCGATCCGCCCGTAGTTGACCTTCCGCTGGGCGACGATCGGCACGCCGTAGAGCGTGACCTTCTCGTACGCCATCACGGCCGCCTGGTCCTTCTCCCAGTGCGGTTCGCTGTACGTCCGCTTGAGGAGGTGCCCGGCCAGGGGCTCGACCCACTCGGGCTCGATCTTCGCGTTGACCCGCGCCCAGAGGCGGGAGGTCTCCACCAGCTCCGCCGACATCACGAAGCGCGGGGGCTTCTTGAAGAGCGCCGAACCGGGGAAGATCGCGAACTTGGCGCTGCGGGCGCCCAGGTACTCGTTCTTGCCGGTGCCGCGCCCGCTCTCGCCGCCGGTCTCCTTCACGTCCTTCATGCCGACGTGGGAGAGCAGGCCGGCCAGGAGCGAGACATGGACGCTCTGCTCGGCCGCGTCGTCCTCGTTCGGGTGGATGCCCATCTGCTTCGCCACCGTGCGCAGCTGGGTGTAGATGTCCTGCCACTCGCGGATGCGCAGGAAGTTCAGGAACTCCTGCTTGCACATGCGGCGGAAGGCGGAGGAGCCCCGCTCCTTCTGCTGCTCGCGGACGTACCGCCACAGGTTGAGGAACGCGAGGAAGTCGCTGGTCTCGTCCCTGAAGCGGGCGTGGTGCTGGTCGGCCTGCGTCTGCTTGTCGGAGGGGCGCTCGCGCGGGTCCTGGATGGACAGCGCCGCGGCGATCACCATCACCTCACGCGCACAGCCGTTCTTGTCGGCCTCCAGCACCATCCGGGCCAGCCGGGGGTCGACGGGGAGCTGGGCGAGCTTGCGGCCGGTGTCCGTGAGCCGCTTGCGTACGTCCTTCTCCGTGGGGTCCAGCGCGTTCAGCTCCTGGAGGAGCTGGACGCCGTCGCGGATGTTGCGGTGGTCCGGCGGGTCGATGAAGGGGAACTTCTCGATGTCGCCGAGGCCGGCCGCGGTCATCTGGAGGATGACGCTCGCCAGGTTCGTACGGAGGATCTCCGCGTCCGTGAACTCCGGGCGGGAGACGAAGTCGTCCTCGGAGTACAGACGGATGCAGACGCCGTCGGACGTACGGCCGCAGCGGCCCTTGCGCTGGTTGGCGCTGGCCTGCGAGACGGGTTCGATCGGGAGACGCTGGACCTTGGTGCGGTGGCTGTAGCGGGAGATGCGGGCGGTGCCCGGGTCGATGACGTACTTGATGCCCGGGACGGTGAGGGAGGTCTCCGCGACGTTCGTCGCCAGCACGATCCTGCGGCCGGTGTGGGGCTGGAAGACGCGGTGCTGCTCGGCGTGCGAGAGGCGGGCGTAGAGGGGGAGGACCTCGGTGAAGCGGTAGTTCTTCTTCGTGAGCGCGTCCGCCGTGTCGCGGATCTCGCGCTCGCCGGAGAGGAAGACGAGGATGTCGCCCTTGCCCTCGGCCTGCAGTTCCTCCACGGCGTCGGTGATCGCGGTGATCTGGTCGCGGTCCGCGTCGTCGCCGTCCTCCTCCAGGAGCGGGCGGTAGCGGACCTCCACGGGGTAGGTGCGGCCGCTGACCTCGACGATCGGGGCGTCGCCGAAGTGCCGGGAGAAGCGTTCGGGGTCGATGGTCGCGGAGGTGATGACGACCTTGAGGTCCGGGCGCTTGGGGAGCAGCTGGGCGAGGTAGCCCAGCAGGAAGTCGATGTTGAGGGACCGCTCGTGGGCCTCGTCGATGATGATCGTGTCGTAGGCGCGCAGCTCGCGGTCGGTCTGGATCTCGGCGAGCAGGATGCCGTCCGTCATGAGCTTGACGAAGGTGCCGTCCGGGTTGACCTGGTCGGTGAAGCGGACCTTCCAGCCGACGGCCTCGCCCAGCGGGGTGTCCAGTTCGTCGGCGATGCGCTCGGCGACGGTGCGGGCGGCGATGCGGCGGGGCTGGGTGTGGCCGATCATGCCGCGGACGCCGCGGCCGAGTTCGAGGCAGATCTTGGGGATCTGGGTGGTCTTGCCGGAGCCGGTCTCACCGGCGACGATCACGACCTGGTGGTCGCGTATGGCGTCGGCGATGTCCGATTTCTTCTGGCTGACCGGGAGCTGCTCGGGGTAGGTGACGGCGGGCACGCGGGCGCGGCGCTCGGCCATGCGGGCCTCGGCCGTGGTGACCTCCGCCTCGATCTCGGCGAGCACGGTGGTCCGGGCCTCGGGCTTGCGGATCCGGCGCGCGCCCTCGAGCCTGCGGCCGAGCCGGTGCGCGTCGCGCAGGGACAGCTCGGCCAGGCGGGGGGCGAGATCGCCGAGGGCGGGGGCAGGATGCGTAGACATACGCGGTCCAGGATCTCACCTCGCCGAAATTCCTGGCGAACGGTTTTGGGTGGGGCGGGGCCGTGCCGGTGTGTCGAGGCCGTCGCCGCCGGATCAGACGTGGGCCGGGCATGCGAACTGCTGCTCGATCCGAACGTAAGCGACGGCCTGCGACACACCGGCACGGCCCCTTCCGTGGCACGGGCCCCTGCGGGTGAGTGGGGAGTGGTGAGTGAGGAGTGAGGAGTGGGGAGTGGGGGGTGAAGTGGGGGTGAGGTGGCACGAGACTCCGAGACCCTGGCTGCGGGTGCGTGGGAGTGTTCCGTGCCGGGTGCCGGGTGCCGGGTGTGCCGGGTGCCGGGTGCCGGGTGCCGGGTGCGTGGGCAGGGGGAGGGTTGGGGGTTTTCCTATTGGGCGGGGGTGGTTAGGGATTTTGCGGGGGGTGGTGTGGGAGGGGTCTGGTCTCGGGAGGGGGCCGACTGGGCCATCGCCTGGGCGGTGTTGGAGACGGCCTTGATGCCCAGGTAGGCCGTCGTCATGCTGCTGACGGCGGTGAAGGCCGCGGTGAGGACGCCGATGATGACGGACTTGTCGCCGTCCAGGCGCCAGACTCCGAAGATCGCCACGCCGGCGATCGCCAGATTGCTCAGGAGGACCGCCTGCAGTCCGTAGCGGGCGCGATACCGCTCCAGGTCGAGTTCGCGCACCGGCGCCTGCCGCCTGGCCGCGGTCTGCGGCTTCGGCTCGCCCTTGAGTAACACCATGGGTTCCCTATCCCCAGGACACCGTGTCCTGCACGGTGCATGCCAAGTTCAGGGGTGAACCATACGATGAAGGGCCCCGTCCGATGGACGGGGCCCTTCATGTGGTGGCTGGGGCCGGGGTCGAACCGGCGACCTATCGCTTTTCAGGCGATCGCTCGTACCAACTGAGCTACCCAGCCACGAGGTTTCGAGGAAACCTCAGCGGTCCTGACGGGATTTGAACCCGCGGCCTCCACCTTGACAGGGTGGCGAGCACTCCAAACTGCTCCACAGGACCAAGCTGTTGCGTGCGACGCGTGAACAGTGTCGCACACGGTGTTGCGTGCCCCCAACGGGATTCGAACCCGTGCTACCGCCTTGAAAGGGCGGCGTCCTAGGCCGCTAGACGATGAGGGCTATCGGCCCGCCTGGGCGCTTCCTCAGCGCGTCGGGGACGTGAGAAGCATATGGGATGGCGGGAGGTATCGCCAAAACGGTTTACGGGGTGCCGCCGGAGGGGCTGGAGGAAAGGCCGGGAGGGGCGGGAGGGGCGAGAGAGGTGGGAGGGGTGGGAGGGGTGGGAGGGGCGAGAGAGGTGGGAGGGGTGGGAGAGGTGGGAGGGGTGGGAGCGGTGGATTGGGGGGCGCCGGGGTGGTTCTCCTTCGGGAGGTGGCGGCTGACCTCGGCCGTGGTGAGTCCGAGGCCGCCCAGTTTGATCTCGTCCCAGGCCTGGAGGCGGCGGGTGTCCCGGTCGACGTAGAGGACCGAGGCCTCGATGGGGTCCGGGTAGGTGCCCTCGATCGCGCGCAGACCGCTGCCGCCCGTCGAGCCCTCGACGCGCAGGCGGGTTCCGTACTTCATGACCTCCGTCTGTTCGTGGTGCAGGTGGCCGGCCAGGACCAGGGGCACCTCGCCGTCGGTCAGCCGGGCCGCCGAGGGTTCGTGGGCGATGGCGATGTCGACGGGGGTGCCCGCGGCGCGCTGGTCGCGCAGGGAGGAGGCGAGGCGGGCGCCGGCCAGTTCCTCCGCCGCGCCGCCGCCGGGTGCGACCGAGCGGTCGGGGGTGAACTGCGGGTCGCCGATGCCCGCGAAACGCAGGCCCGCGACCGTGAGCGCGCGGCCGTCGTCCAGGACGTGCGCGTTCTTCATGTGTTCCAGATAGCGCTGGGTGAGACGGCTGTCGTGGTTGCCCCTGACCCAGACGTACGGCGCGCCCAGGTCCGCGATCGGGTCCAGGAACCCGTTCTCGGCCGCGGTGCCGTGGTCCATGGTGTCGCCGGAGTCGACGATCACGTTGATGTCGTACTGCTCCACCAGCGACGCGATGATCTTCCAGCTCGCCGGGTTGAGGTGGATGTCGGAGACGTGCAGGACCCGGATCGTGCTGGGGTCCGGTTCGTAGGTCGGGAGCGTGGAGGTGACGTCGTACAGCTTCGTCACGTTCGTCACCAGACGCGCCAGTTCCTTCTGGTAGACGTCGAATTCGCTGACGATGCTGCGGGCGTTGCCGACCAGGGAGGGCGCGGAGGAGAGCAGTCCCGAGAACTTCGGTTCCAGTACCGAGTCCGGGTTCCAGGTGGCGAAGGCCGTCGCGCCGGAGGCGGCGAGGAGCGTGAGGGCCAGACCGCCCGCGGCCAGGGCGCGGCGTGGCCGGCGGTAGACCGCCAGGCCGAGTGCCGTGGCCCCGGAGACGACCGCGACGCAGGACCGCACGGCCAGGTCGAGGGTGCCGTGCTCGACGTCGTGCGCGACCTCGTCCTGGAGGCCCGAGAGGCGTTCCGGGTGGTCGACCAGGGCCTGTGCGCGGGCCGGGTCGAGCTGGTCGACGTTGACGTCGAGCCGGACGGGGGCGACGTGGCTGTCGAGTACGAGGGCGCCGAGCGGGGAGACGTTTATCTTCGTGCCGCCGGTCACCGACGGGCGCAGGGTCATCGTGGTGTTCATCGGGCCGACGGGGGCGCGCACGTTGCCCACGACGAGCAGGCCCAGCCAGGCGCCGAGCAGGACGACGGCCATCAGGCCGAGCGCCCTGGTGTACGGGGACGGTTGCTGGACGAGTTCCTGGGCCATGGGACGGACACGAGGGGTGCGGCGGACGCGGCGGACGCGGTCACCGAGGGTGCGGCAGCGGCGGGCCAGGGCGGTCGCGGGGACGGTTACGGCAGCGGGGACGCGGGCCATTGGTCCCGTATGCCCAAGGGGGCGGGCGGGTATGCGGTGCGGCGCGGGCGGGTGGTCCCCCGACCGGGAGGGCTCGGTGAGTCCCGTCCCCGGAGGGCTCGGTGACTCCCGTGTCCCGTGCGGGGCCGTCGTCGACTCTCGTACGGGGCGGCCGTGCCGGACAATGGCCGTGTGCTGGAGATGACGCGCGAGGAGTTCGAGGAACTGGTCGCCGAGTCGCTGGACCGGATTCCTCCGGAGCTGACACGGCTGATGGACAACGTGGCGGTGTTCGTCGAGGACGAGCCCGACCCGTCCGACCCGGGGCTGCTCGGGCTCTACGAGGGGACTCCGCTGACCGATCGCGGCGAGTGGTACGCGGGGGTGCTGCCGGACCGGATCACGATCTACCGGGGGCCGACGCTGCGGATGTGCGCGACCCGGGAGGACGTGATCGCGGAGACCGAGGTGACCGTGGTGCACGAGATCGCCCACCACTTCGGGATCGACGACGAACGGCTGCACGCGCTCGGATACGGGTGAGTCGTCCGGCGGGCGCGCGCCTTGCCGCGTGTCCTCTTGCGGGCGGCGGGAGTTGGGCAGGGGGACTCCCCGAACTTCCCCGGGCTCTCGGCAGCGATCGAGCAGGGGAGACCCCAACCGGAGGTGGCTGCCCGTGCGCCCCTTGTACGTACCCGTCCGTCTGGCCGCCACGGTCATCGTCGTAGCGGCCGCCGTACTGCATGAGCGTGGGTGACGACGCGGGCCGCCCTGACCCCGCGCACTCGGCGGGGCACCGCGGAGGCGGGGCACCGGGCGCGGGATCCGCGGGAGGCGGGGGCGGCGGCTGGTTCCACGGAGGGGCGGGGGCGAAGGGGGTGTCCCGAGTAGGCCGGGTGAGTCCCGGTCCGGGGAGGCCTCGGCGTCGGCGTCGGCGTCCGGTGCGGCGAAGCCGTCCGGCGGGAGCGAGCGGCAGCGGTGACGTGAAGGGGCGGTAAGCGCGGCCCGGCCCGTCCGGCGGTGTGCCGAGTCCCACCCGTGCGACGTCCGATCCGACACCGCCTCCCCAGCCCACCCCGCCGCCCTCGTCGCCGTCCCCCGAGCCGAGTACGGCGGAGCCGTCGTCGTCCGCGCACGAGCAGGCCACCCAGCTGCTGAACCGGGTGCCGGCACCGCGCGCGGGGGAGCCGGTCCTCGGGCGTAGCCGGTGGCGATGAGGATGGGGAGGCGGGGGGAGAGAGGGGGAGGGCGAGGGCGGCGGAGAGTGCCCCGTGGGCGAGGGGGAGAGGGCGGGGAATAGGTTCGCGGGCGGGGGTGTTCCTCTTCCCGTACGCGCCTGACCTGGCTCTTTGAGGTCAGTTTGCCTTCAGGGGCGAGGGGTGCGTATGGTAGTAGATCGTTTGATCCCATTTGCCCGGCGCCAACGCAGAGAGCGCCGCGTGGCGCGTACTCTCCCTTGCCGTGGCCGGACCGCATAGAGGCGGTCGATTGCGACTTCACGGAGTTTGGGCGCGTGCCGAAGAACTCCGGAAGGTTCGCATTTCGCATGTCTGTTTCCAGTACTGATCACGTCGTCGTGCCCGAGAACAACGAGGGCGACAACATCGAGGGCGTCGAGGCCGTTGTCGTGGCCTCCGTCGAGACCCCGGAGGCCGTCGAGGCCACCGAGTCCGCCGATGCCACCCCCGAGATCACCTTCGCCACCCTCGGTCTTCCCGAGGGCGTCGTCCGCAAGCTCGCTCAGAACGGTGTGACCAGCCCGTTCCCGATCCAGGCCGCGACCATCCCGGACGCCCTGGCCGGCAAGGACATCCTGGGCCGCGGCCGCACCGGCTCCGGCAAGACCCTCTCCTTCGGTCTGCCGACCCTGGCGCAGCTCGCCGGCGGTCACACCGAGAAGAAGAAGCCCCGCGCGGTCATCCTCACGCCGACCCGTGAGCTGGCCATGCAGGTCGCCGACGCCCTGCAGCCCTACGGCGACGTCCTCGGCCTGAAGATGAAGGTCGTCTGCGGCGGTACGTCGATGGGCAACCAGATCTACGCCCTGGAGCGCGGCGTCGACGTCCTCGTCGCCACCCCGGGCCGTCTGCGCGACATCATCAACCGCGGCGCCTGCTCGCTGGAGAACACCCAGATCGCCGTCCTCGACGAGGCCGACCAGATGTCGGACCTGGGCTTCCTGCCCGAGGTCACCGAGCTGCTCGACCAGATCCCGGCCGGCGGCCAGCGCATGCTGTTCTCCGCCACGATGGAGAACGAGATCTCCACGCTGGTCAAGCGCTACCTGACCAACCCGGTCACGCACGAGGTCGACAGCGCCCAGGGCAACGTCACGACCATGTCGCACCACATCCTCATCGTGAAGCCCAAGGACAAGGCGCCGGTCACCGCCGCGATCGCCTCCCGCAAGGGCCGCACGATCATCTTCGTCCGCACCCAGCTGGGCGCCGACCGCATCGCCGAGCAGCTGCGTGACGCCGGTGTGAAGGCCGACGCGCTGCACGGCGGCATGACGCAGGGCGCCCGGACCCGGACGCTGGCCGACTTCAAGGACGGTTACGTCAACGCGCTCGTCGCGACCGACGTCGCCGCCCGCGGTATTCACGTCGACGGCATCGACCTGGTCCTGAACGTGGACCCGGCCGGCGACCACAAGGACTACCTGCACCGTTCCGGCCGCACCGCGCGTGCCGGCCGCTCCGGCACCGTCGTGTCGCTGTCGCTGCCGCACCAGCGCCGTCAGATCTTCCGGCTGATGGAGGACGCGGGCGTCGACGCCGCGCGTCACATCATCAACTCCGGTACGGCCTTCGAGCCCGAGGTCGCCGAGATCACCGGCGCCCGGTCGATGACCGAGGTCCAGGCGCAGTCGGCGGGCGACGCCGCCCAGCAGGCCGAGCGCGAGGTCACGCAGCTCACCAAGGAGCTGGAGCGCGCGCAGCGTCGCGCCGCCGAGCTGCGCGGTGAGGCCGACCGTCTGGTCGCCCGTGCCGCGCGTGAGCGGGGCGAGGACCCGGAGACCGCGGTCGCCGCGGCCGCGGAGGCCGTGATCGAGCAGGCCGCGGCCGAGGCTCCCGCCGAGGTGCCGGCCGCCGTGGCCGAGCAGCCCGCGGAGCGTCCGTCCTACGAGCAGTCGCGTCCGCGCCGTGACGAGCGGGGCAACTACGAGCGTCGTGACAACGACCGTGGTGGGTTCCGTCGTGACGACAACCGTGGTGGCGGCTTCAACCGTGACGACCGTGGCCCCCGTCGTGACGACCGCCGTGACGGCGACCGTGGTGGGTTCCGTCGTGACAACGACCGCCGGGACGACCGTGGCGGCCGCTCCTTCGAGCGTCGTGACGACAACCGCGGTGGCGGCTTCAACCGTGATGACCGTGGCGGCCGTTCTTTCGAGCGTCGTGACGACAACCGCGGTGGCGGCTTCAACCGGGACGACCGTGGCGGCCGTTCTTTCGAGCGTCGTGACGACAACCGCGGTGGCGGCTTCCGTCGTGACGACAACCGTGGTGGCGGCTTCAACCGCGACGACCGTGGCGGCCGTACTCCCGAGCGTCGTGACGGTGACCGTGGCGGCTTCCGCCGCGACAACGACCGTGGCACCACCGGCCGTTCCTTCGAGCGTCGTGACGACCGTGGCGGCCACCGTGGCAGCGACCGTCCCTTCAACCGCGACCGTCAGGGCGACCGCCCCGCGGGCGGCGGCTTCCGCGCCGGCAGCCACGACCGTCCGTACGGCCGCCGCGACGACCACCGCGGCACCGGCACCGGCACCGGCACCGGCCCCGGCACCGGCACCGGCGGCGGTTCCTTCCGCCGCGACGAGAAGCCGCGCTGGAAGCGCAACGGCTGATCGCCGCTGACACAGCCAAGTGATGTGGCCCCCACCCGAGTTCTGGGTGGGGGCCACTTCGCTGTCCGCGAGGGAACGTGTGGACAACGCCTTCCGCTCCCCCTGCGGAGGCTCTGTATGACCTCGCCGGGCGATCTGACCGGTGACAGGCGGCCCGGTCTGCCGGCGCGGGAGGCCTCGACCGGCGACGTCCACGTGCTCGCCGCCAAGAGCGACAGGGGTCTTTTCTGGCCAGTTTGCTCACCGTTGTGGCGCATGTCATGCGCCCGGCAAGGGAATCGCTGGGGGCATGACAGATGACGCCAAGGCGAGTGGGCTGTCGGACGAAGAACGGCTTGCCCAGCTCGGCTATACGCAGGTTCTGGCCCGCCGCATGTCGGCGTTCTCCAACTACGCGGTCTCGTTCACGATCATCTCGGTGCTCTCGGGCTGTCTGACGCTGTATCTGTTCGGCATGAACACCGGCGGTCCCGCCGTGATCACCTGGGGATGGGTCGCGGTCGGACTGATGACGTTGTTCGTCGGACTGTCGATGGCCGAGATCTGTTCGGCCTATCCGACCTCCGCCGGCCTGTACTTCTGGGCCCACCGGCTGGCCCCCGAACGGTCGGCGGCGGCCTGGGCGTGGTTCACGGGGTGGTTCAACGTCCTCGGGCAGGTCGCGGTGACCGCGGGCATCGACTTCGGCGCGGCGTCCTTCCTGGGCGCCTACCTGAACCTGCAGTTCGATTTCGAGGTCACGCCGGGCCGGACGATCCTGCTCTTCGCCGGCATCCTCGTCCTGCACGGACTGCTCAACACCTTCGGGGTCCGGATCGTCGCCCTCCTCAACGACATCAGCGTGTGGTGGCACGTCCTGGGCGTAGCGGTGATCGTGGGCGCTCTCGCCCTCGTACCGGACCACCACCAGTCCGCGTCCTTCGTCTTCACGCACTTCGTGAACAACACCGGCTGGGGCAGCGGTGTGTACGTCGTCCTCGTCGGCCTGCTGATGGCGCAGTACACGTTCACCGGATACGACGCCTCCGCCCATATGACGGAGGAGACGCACGACGCGTCGACGGCCGGACCCAAGGGCATCGTGCAGTCCATCTGGACGTCGTGGATCGCCGGCTTCGTCCTCCTGCTCGGCTTCACCTTCGCCATCCAGTCGTACGACAAGGAGCTGGGCTCGGCGACCGGCGCGCCGCCGGCGCAGATCCTGCTCGACGCGCTCGGGGCCACGGCGGGCAAGCTCCTGCTGCTGGTCGTGATCGGCGCGCAGCTGTTCTGCGGGATGGCGTCCGTGACCGCCAACAGCCGCATGATCTACGCCTTTTCGCGCGACGGGGCGCTGCCGTTCTCCCGGGTGTGGCACACCGTGAGCCCGCGCACGCGCACTCCGGTCGCGGCGGTGTGGCTGGCGGCGCTGGGGGCGTTGGTGCTGGGGCTGCCGTACCTCATCAACGTGACCGCGTACGCGGCCGTCACGTCGATCGCCGTGATCGGGCTCTACATCGCGTACGTCATCCCGACGCTGCTGCGGCTGCGCAAGGGGGAGGCGTTCGAACGGGGGCCGTGGCATCTGGGCCGCTGGTCGCGCGCGATCGGCGTCGTGTCGGTCGTCTGGGTGGCCGTCATCACCGTCCTGTTCATGCTGCCGCAGGTCTCCCCGGTCACCTGGGAGACGTTCAACTACGCCCCGGTCGCCGTCCTCGTGGTCCTGGGTTCCGCCGCGGCCTGGTGGACGGCCTCGGCCCGCCACTGGTTCCTCAACCCCGACCACGCCCGCACCCGGGCGCGTGAGGCGGCGCGCAAGGGTGCGCCGGAACCGGTCGATCCGTAGCGTTGTGCGCGGTTGGTCCCCGGCCGCGCGCGCCTCCGGCGCGGCCGGGAGACCGATACCCGATCGGAGTCCCGGCCTCGTCCGGCTATGCTCGGGGATGCGTCGGCGCGGGATGCGTGCGGGCCGGTGCGTGGACCCTTAGCTCAATTGGCAGAGCAGTGGACTTTTAATCCATTGGTTGTGGGTTCGAGTCCCACAGGGTCTACCGACAAGCCCCAGGCCGGAGTGCATCCGGCCTGGGGCTTCGGTGTGTTGGAGGGGCAGCCGGGCTCAGCCCGCCGTGAGCTCCGGCAGCGGGAGTGTGTGCTGGGTCTGGAGGACCTTGGCGCGGAGGTAGCGCACGTTGTGGGCCGTGGTGAAGACGCCCGTCGGCACACGGTGGGAGACCTCGATGCCGAGGTCGCGGAGCTGCTCGGCCTTGTCGGGGTTGTTGGAGAGCAGGTCGAGGGAGCCGACGCCGAGGGCCCGGAGCATCTGGGCGGCCGCCGTGTAGTCGCGGTCGTCCTCGGGGAGGCCGAGGGCGGCGTTGGCGGCGTAGGTGTCGAGGCCCTGGTCCTGGAGGGCGTACGCGTCGAGCTTGTTGTAGAGGCCGATGCCGCGGCCCTCCTGACGCAGGTACAGGAGCACGCCGCCCCGTTCCGAGATCCGCTCCACCGCCTCACGCAGCTGAGGGCCGCAGTCGCAGCGGGCCGAGCCGAAGACGTCGCCGGTCAGGCACTCGGAGTGCAGGCGCACCAGCGGGTTCGCGCCCGGTTCGCCGAGCACGACGGCGAGGTGTTCCCGGCCGTCCGCCAGACCGTGGAAGGTGACCAGCTCCGCGTCGACGGAGTAGCCGTCGCCGAAGCGCAGGGGCACGGCGACGCGGGTGCGCACCGTGGCGGTGGGGAAGTCGCGCATGTTGTCTCTCCGGTCCAGCGGGTCGGTGGCAGTGGTTTCCCGGGGCGGTGTGTTTCATATTTGAAGCACAGCCTGGGGAGGCGACCGTACAGGATGCTTTAAAGTTCAAGCAACACTTTCGGGGAGATGAGCTGACTGCGGCTCACCTGACCCCCTTGGCCGCCCCGTCCGCCCCGTCCGCCCCGTCCGTGCCGGTCGTCCAGTCCGATTCGTCCGTGCGTCCTCAGGAGGAACGCCGCCGCCATGGCAGATCTTCCCCCTGGACCCCGGGACCTTCCCCCTGGATGCCGCGGGTGACGCTCGCGCAGATCTCCTCCAGCTGCCCCACCTGCTCCGGCGTCAGGCGGTCGAAGAGCGCCGCGCGCACCTGCTCCACGTGCCCGGGCGCCGCCCGCTCCAGGACGGTCATACCCTCGTCCGTGAGGACCGCGACCTGACCGCGTCGGTCCGTGGGGCAGCCCTCCCGGCGCACCAGACCGTCGTTCGCCAGCCGGGTCACGCCGTACGTCAGCCGGCTGCGGGTGATCTTCAGGACCTCGGCGAGGTCGGTCATCCGCAGCCGCCGCTCAGGGGCCTCGGACAGCATGGCGAGGATGGAGTAGTAAAGGTGGGGCATGCCGGCCTCCGCCTGGAGCTGCCGGTCGATCGTGTCCTCCAGGAGCGAGACGGCGGCGATGTACGAGCGCCAGGCGCGTTGCTCGGCGGGGGTGAGCCAGCGGGTCGTCATGTCGCCAGTCTAGGTATTGTTTAAAAATTGAACCACTGCTGAATCACCGCTGAACCGCTACTCGAACCCCTACTTGAGTCACTAGCAGCCCAGAGCGCAGAGCTCGGAGCCGGAGGCAGCGTCCCATGCCCCATCCCTACGTCCTGTTGTCCGCCGCCGTCTCCCTCGACGGCTTCCTGGACGACACCGGCCCCGAACGGCTGCTGCTCTCGGGTCCGGCCGACTTCGACCGGGTCGACGAGGTGCGGGCGTCCAGCGACGCGATCCTGGTCGGCGCGGGCACGATCCGCTCGGACAATCCCCGGCTCCTGGTCAACTCCGCCGAGCGGCGGGCGGCCCGGGTCGCCGCGGGCCGCCCCGCCTACCCCCTGAAGGTCACCGTCAGCGGGTCCGGCGACCTCGACCCGGACGCGCAGTTCTGGCACACGGGCGGCGAGAAGATCGTCTACACCACGGACGAGGGGGCCGTACGGGCCACCGAGGTCCTGCGCGGTCCGGCCGTCGACGTGGTGGCGACGGGGGCCGAGCTGGACTGGCGCGCCGTGCTCGAACACCTCCATGACGTACGGGGGGTGCGGCGTCTCATGGTCGAGGGCGGCGGGCGGGTGCACACCCAGCTGATGGGGCAGGGCCTGGCGGACGAGCTCCAGCTCGCCGTCGCGCCGCTCTTCGTGGGACAGGCGGACGCGCCACGGCTGTTCGGGCCCGGGGGATACCCGCCCGGACGGATGCGGCTGGTGGAGACACGGGCGGTGGGAGACGTCGTCCTCATCCGCTACGTCCCCACGGCCCCCGGCACCGGTGCGCTCGCCTCCGCGGCGGACCGGCACTGGCTGGGGGTGGCGTGCGAGCTGGCCGCGCTGTGCCCGCCGTCGAGGACGGCGTTCAGCGTGGGCGCGGTGGTGGTGGCCGCGGACGGCACCGAGCTGGCCCGCGGGCACTCGCGGGAGGGGGGCGACCCCGTCGCGCACGCCGAGGAGGCGGCACTCGCCAAGATCGCCGCCGGGGATCCGCGGCTGGCGTCCGCGACCGTCTACAGCAGTCTGGAGCCGTGCGCCCGGCGGGCCTCGCGGCCCGCACCCTGCGCCCGGCTGATCCTCGACGCGGGGGTGCGCAGGGTGGTGACCGCCTGGCGGGAGCCGGACACCTTCGTGGCGGGCGCGGACGGCAACGGGCTGCTGGTGGCCGCGGGGGCGGACGTCGTCGTGCTCCCGGAGTTCGAGGAGCGGGCCACGGCACCCAACCGGCATCTTCTCGGAGCCGCCTGACGGAGGGGCTTCCGGCGGCCGGTGCCCGGTCGTGGACGGTCGCGAGCGGGGCGGAATCGCAGGGGATCCGGAGGAGAAGAGACCTGGTCGTGGGGCGTGCGTGAACGGGTGTGCTCGGGGGGTCGAACATGGCGTACACTGGTTTCAACGACGCGGGGTGGAGCAGCTCGGTAGCTCGCTGGGCTCATAACCCAGAGGTCGCAGGTTCAAATCCTGTCCCCGCTACTCAAGGCCAAGGCCGGAACTCGGATTCACGAGTTCCGGCCTTTGGCGTTTCCGGGTTTTGGTGTTCTAGGGCGCCTTGGTGTTGTCGGTGCTTGGTGTTTCCGGTCCCTGGTGTTTCCGGTCCCTGATTTCTTCGACACGCCCGTACGGAAGCAAGGGCCGTCCCCCGGTCGGTCCACACCGCTGGCCCCCTCCCCCCGGTCCGGGAAACCTGGACGGGTGGGGCAGCGAGGAGGTGCGCGGCGGGCCGGACGGTCCTACGGCCGGTCGGGCGGACGGCGGTCCGGCGGCCCCGTGCCCGATCCGGGGCTGGGGGACGAACCGTCGCCGGACCCGGACCCTCGCCGGATTTCGCACGCCTGGACCCTGGTGCGGGCGCTGCCGTTCCTGCTCGTCGTCGTCGCGGTGGTCTACGACTGTCTGACCCCGCCCGGATTCACCGCGGCACCGCTCTTCACCGCCGCCCCGCTCGTCGCCGCGCCGATCTTCGCGCTGCGCGGCACCCTCCTCACGGGGGCCATGACGCTGGCCGCGCTGCTCGCATGCCGCCTCAGGCTCGGCCTCCACATGGGGATCGGCGCGATCACCGAGGTCGCCACGGTGGCGACCGTCGTCGTCCTCGCCGTCCTCATCAACATCCTCGTCCGCCGCTCGGACGAACGGCTCGCCTCGGCCCGCCAGATCGCCGAGGCGGCTCAGCGCGCCGTGCTGCCGCAACCCGAGGGCCGGATCGGCGGCCTGGCGGTCGCGGCACGCTACGAGGCCGCGCAGGAGGGCGCGTTCATCGGCGGCGACCTGTACGCCGTGCAGGACACCCCGCACGGCGTACGGCTGGTGGTGGGCGACGTC
This sequence comes from Streptomyces sp. RPA4-2, assembly GCF_012273515.2. NCBI lineage: Bacteria > Bacillati > Actinomycetota > Actinomycetes > Kitasatosporales > Streptomycetaceae > Streptomyces > Streptomyces sp. RPA4-2. The sequence continues at coordinate 4,457,328 of NZ_CP050975.2, read as the reverse complement.
CGCGGGAAGGGCATGGGCGCGGTGGCCGCCGTCGCGGTGGTCATCGGGGCGTTCCGGGAGGCGGCCGAGCAGGAGACGGCGCTGGAGGCGGTCGCGCAGCGGCTGGAACGCGCGCTGGCCCGCGAGGGCACCAGGCGCGAGGACCTGGACGCCTTCGAGGGTTTCACCACGGCCGTCCTCGCGGAGATCCCGCACGGGGGCGACGTGGTCAGGATCGTCAACCGCGGCCATCCGTCACCGCTGCTCCTGCACGCGGACGGCACGCTGTTCACGCTCGCCGCCACGAACCCCGCGCTGCCGCTCGGCATGGGCGAGCTGGGCTCCTGGCCCGACCGCGCGGTTACGGCGGACTTCCCGCCCGGCTCCACGCTCCTGTTCCACACGGACGGTCTGTCCGAGGCGCGTGACGGCCGCGGGAACTTCTACGATCCGGCCGAGCGGCTCGCGGGACGGACCTTCAGCGACCCGGACGCCCTGCTGGCCGAGCTCGCGGCGGGGGTCGGCCGGCACACCGGCGGCGCGCTCGCGGACGACATGGCACTGCTCGCCGTGCGGCGTCCCCCGCGGGCGACGGAGTTCCTTGATCGTTGTCACGAGGGGTAGCGGATGGTACTCCTCCGCGTAACAACTGACACACGGTCAAAAACAGGTGCGTGCGGGAGGGCGGGTCAACTCGCCCGTTTTCCCCCGCTCATGCCCCGTAAGTCCTGGCCAAGAGTGGTTAATGATCCGTACGAACGGCTTGGAATCCGGTACCCGAGTCTATTAACGTTCGATAACGCAGCGCGGTCGTCCCAGCCGTCACAAGAGACGGCTCCGTGCGCACGCGCCGAATCCCGCGAGGGAACCGGGGAACCACCAACTTGGGGTGAATCGAGCGTCTTTCACGGTGGAGACACCGTGGGTTGACGCGCGTAGGAGACCTTCCTGCTCCGAACCCGTCAGCTAACCCGGTAGGCGAGAAGGAAGGAAAGGAGCGCGCCCACGTGGCGTCCAACCGGCCTGCCCAGCCCACTTCGTTCGCGCCGAACGACACCCAGACTTTCGGTTACTCCCGCGGCGACGACGAGGGCCCCTGGGAGGAGTGGAACCCCACCGCGGATTCCGTCGCTCCCGTCCGCGGCCGGCACCGCGTCTCCAAGCAGCGCGGAGGCGGGCTCGCCCGCAGTTCCACCGTCCTCGGCGTCGGTGTCCTGGCCGCCGTTGGCGCGGGTGGCATCGCCACCGCCGCGCCCGGCAAGCCGCCCGTGTCGATCTCGCTGCCCGACCTCTCCTCGGTCACCCAGTCGGCCAAGGCCCTGATGTCCGACGGCGGTTCCAGCACGCCGAAGGGTTCCTCCACCCCGCTCACCGGCGCCGGTCTCACCAGCGCCGACGCCGCGCAGGGCAACGCGGACGCCGGCGAGGCGCTGCGGGCCCGCATCATGGAGCAGGCCGAGTCCCAGCAGGACCAGGTCGACAGCGCGGTCCAGGCCGCCGCCGAGACCGCCGCCGCGAAGAAGGCGGTCGCGCTGGCCGCCGAACAGCAGGACGAGGCCAAGGCCAAGGAAGCCGCCGCGAAGAAGAAGGCGGACGCGGAGGCCAAGCAGAAGGCCGAGGCCGCGCGCCTCGCGAAGCTCGCCAAGAGCTACTCGCTGCCGACCTCCTCGTACACCCTGACCTCCCGCTTCGGTGACGCCGGCTCCATGTGGTCCTCCGGCTACCACACCGGCCTCGACTTCGCCGCCCCCACGGGCACGCTGATCAAGGCGGTCCACAGCGGCACCATCACGGAGGCGGGCTGGGCCGGCTCGTACGGCTACCGCACGATCCTCACCCTCGACGACGGCACGGAACTGTGGTTCTGCCACCAGTCGTCCATCAGCGTCAGCGTGGGGCAGAAGGTGGGCACGGGCGACGTCATCGGACGGGTGGGCGCGACCGGCAACGTGACCGGGCCGCACCTCCACCTGGAGGTCCACCCCGGCGGCGGCGACGCGATCGACCCGATGGCGTGGCTGCAGAGCAAGGGCATCAACCCCTGATCCAGCGCCCGCCACGAGCACGGCGGGTGCGGAATGCGGTCGTCCGGTACGACTGTTGAAATGGGGTATGACTCCTCTCCGCAAGCTCGGTTCCTCCGATATCGAGGTCTTCCCGCTCGCCCTCGGCGGCAACGTCTTCGGCTGGACCGCCGACGAGGCGCAGTCCTTCGCCGTCCTCGACGCGTACGCGGCCGCGGGCGGCAACTTCGTCGACACCGCCGACAGCTACTCGGCGTGGGTCCCCGGCAACAGGGGCGGCGAGTCCGAGACGATCATCGGCAAGTGGTTCGCCGCGCGCGGCAACCGCTCCGATGTCGTCCTCGCCACCAAGGCCGGCGCCCATCCCCAGTACAAGGGGCTCGCCCCGGACACCATCAGGGCGGCGGCCGACGCGTCACTGCGCCGGCTCGGCACGGACTACATCGACCTCTACTACACCCACTTCGACGACACCTCGGTCCCGGTCGAGGAGATCATCGGCACGCTCGACGAGCTGGTACGGGCCGGCAAGGTCCGGGCGATCGGCGCCTCCAACCTCTCCGCCGAACGGCTCGCGGAGTCCCTGGAGTTCTCCGACCGCGAGGGCCTCGCGCGCTACACCGTCCTCCAGCCCCACTACAACCTCGTCTCGCGCGACACCTACGAGGGCCCGCTCCAGGAGGTCGCCTCCCGGACCGGACTGGCCGCCGTCCCGTACTTCGCCCTCGCCTCCGGCTTCCTCACCGGCAAGTACCGTCCGGGCACGACCGTCGACTCGGCGCGGGCCGAGGGCGCGCGCAAGCACCTCGAGACGGAGCGCGGCCCGCGTGTCCTCGACGCCCTCGACGAGGTCGCCCACGCCCATGACGTCTCGGTCGCCACCGTCGCCCTCGCCTGGCTCGCCGCCCGGCCCACGGTCGCGGCCCCGATCGCCTCCGCACGAACCGTCGAACAGCTTCCGGAGCTGCTCGCGGTCGCGGACCTCACGCTGAAGGACGACGAAGTGGCACGTCTGACGGAGGCGTCGGCCTGAGCCCTGCGCTCAGGGCCGGTAGGGGCCGTACACCGGGCGGGCGGCTGTCGGGTCCGGGTACGGCCGTCCGTCCCGGGGTGACGGCTGCACCGGCACATAGCCGTAGCCGTAGCCGTAGCCGTAGCCGGGGCCGTACCCGGGGCCGTACGCGGGCCGCGGCGGCGGTACCGGGACGGCGGGGGCCGTCACCCGTGCCGCGTACGCGAGGGAGGGGCGGGCGACCTCCCTGCGGTGCCACAGCTCGTGGAGCAGCTCCCGCTCCCGTACGACGAAATCGGCGCCCGCACGGCCGCTGCGCCCCCGGTGCCGCAGGAACGCGAGCGAGGTCGCGCAGGCCTCGTACCGCGCGACCGACCGTGCCGCCGCCCTGCCGAAGTGATGGGCCGCGTACCGACGGGCCAGCCGGCGTGCCCGCATCGAACCGAGTACGTACGGCTCGGGCGGGGTCAGCCACCCGGCGACGGCGTACGCCGGGAGTTCGGCGCGGACGGTCCTCAGCTCGCGCTGCCGCGTCCAGATGACGAGGAAGGTGAGCAGCCCGAACGCCGGCACCATGAACGCGCCGTACACCGCGAAGAACCCGTACTCCCCGAAGCTCGACGAGCCGTTCCACATCGCGTGCATGCCCATCGCGAGCAGCAGTCCGGCCGGCGGCAGCAGGAAGCGGCGCAGGCGTCGGCGCTCGGCGGACAGCGCCGCGATCCCGAAGCCGATGCCGGTGAACACGGTGAACAGCGGGTGCGCGAAGGGCGCCATCACGACCCGGACGAAGAAGGTCGCGGCGGTCACGGAGGCCAGGCCGTGCTCGCCGCTGAGCTGGTCGGTGCCGAAGGCGGTGCCGAGGTAGAGGATGTTCTCGGTGAAGGCGAAGCCGGTCGCGGTGACCCCGGCGATGACCACGCCGTCGACGATCCCGGTGAAGTCCCGTCTGCGGAAGAGGAAGACCAGCAGCACGGCGGTGGCCTTCGCGGACTCCTCGACGATCGGGGCTATGACCGTCGCGCCGAGGGTGTCGGCGCTCGCCGGGTCGGCGGTGGCGGTCGCTATCCACCGGGTCGCGAAGCTGTTGGCGACGATCGCTATCAGCGCCGCCGCGCACGCGCCCCAGGCGAAGGCGAAGAGCAGGTTCCGCCAGGGGCCCGGCTCGACCCGGTCCAGCCAGCGGAACGCGGCGAGAAGGAGCGGGACGGGCAGCACGGCGAGGCCGAGGCCCACCAGGAAGCCCTCGGTACCGGTCTGCCGGCGCACCAGGGCCAGGATGACGAGACCGGCGAGCGCGAGCAGGATGGTCAGCGCGCCGTAGCGCACCCTCCCCCAAGCTCTCGGCCCTCGAGCAGGGAGGCGCCCCCATCGCTGCCACCAGTGCGGGTGCCGGGGCGGACCCGCGGGCGGCGCGCCGCCGGGAGCGCCGGGGTGCGTGGGGTACGCGGGAAAGGTGGCCACGGCATTGACCCTAACGAGGCAGGGGCGGTGCCCGCGACGGTGCCGGAGGCGGTCCGCAGGGGTGTCAGTCGCCCGAAGTGTGCTGCTCGCGGTGCTGTACGCGCCGGAAGAGCAGGTCGTTCACCACATGACCCTTCTCCAGCCCCTGGCCCTCGAAACGGGTCAGCGGCCGGAAGCCCGGACGAGGCGCGAAACCGCCGTCCGGCGCGGTGTTCTCGAACTCCGGATGCGCGGTCAGCACCTCCAGCATCTGCTCGGCGTACGGCTCCCAGTCCGTCGCGCAGTGCACCAGGGCGCCCGGCGCGAGGCGGGTCGCGGCGAGGTCCAGGAACTCCGGCTGGATCAGCCGGCGCTTGTGGTGGCGCTTCTTGGGCCAGGGGTCGGGGAAGTACACGCGCAGGCCGCTCAGCGAGTCCGGCGGGAGCATCTCACGGAGCAGGATGATCGCGTCGCCGTTGCCGACCCGGATGTTGGCCAGTCCGTTCTGGTCCGCGAGGTTCAGCAGATTGCCCTGGCCGGGGGTGTGCACGTCGACGGCCAGGATCCCCGTCCCCGGGTCCTCGGCCGCCATCCGCGCCGTGGCCTCGCCCATGCCGAAGCCGATCTCGAGGACGACGGGAAGGTCGGCACCGAACAGTTCGGCCAGGTCGATGATGCGCTGCCCGTCGATGTCGAGACCCCACTTGGGCCACAGCCGCTGCAGAGCGTCCGCCTGCCCGGCCGTCACCCGGCTGCGGCGCGGCTGGAAACTCCGGATCCGCCGCTCGAAGTGCGACCCGGCGGGATCGGCCTGCGGCCCGCCGGGGAACCGGGGCTCTCCCTTGGCACGGGGAGCGCTCCCGCGGGTGTCGCCGGGGTGGGGCTGTTCGGGGGAGCTGCTCAGGAACTCAGACACAATGCGTCGATTTTACGACCAGGTCCCGCAGGCACCGTCCGCTGCCTACGGGGGCTGCCGCCCGCGGACCCGCGCTTCGGCCTCAAGGGCCTCGTCCTCAAACGCCGGACGGGCTGACATACCCAGCCCGTCCGGCGTTTGAGGACGAGGCCCTTCGGGCGACGCGGCGGTCCGGGGGCGGAGCCCCAGGTGGAGGATGATGGGAGTCCCCCCTGCTCGAGCGAAGCCGAGAGCTCGGGGGAGGGTAGGGGCGGCGGGGGCGAGAATCCTCAGGTCACCGCCAGCGCAGCCAGCGCCCGACGGGCAACCTCTCTCCCGATCGGCAGAGCCGCCGTCGCGGCAGGCGACGGCGCGTTCAGCACATGCACCGTCCGCACCCCCTCCTCGATCAGGAAGTCGTCCACCAGCGTCCCGTCCCGCAACACCGCCTGCGCCCGCACCCCCGCCGCCGCGGGCACCAGATCGTCCACGGTCACCGCCGGCAGCAGCCGCTGCACGGCCCCGGTGAACGCCTTCCGGGACACCGACCGCCGCAGCTCCCCCGCCCCGTACGACCAGTGCCGCCGGGCCATCCGCCACGACCCGGGCCAGGCCAGGGTCGTGCCCACCTCGCGGGGGCGGATCACCCCCCACCCGTATCCCTCCCGGGCGAGCGCGGGCACCGCGTTGGGCCCGATGTGGACGTCTCCGTCGATCCCCCGGGTGAGATGCACCCCGAGGAAGGGGAAGGCGGGGTCCGGCACGGGATATACGAGCCCCCGCACCAGCTCGGGACGCGCCAAGGAGTAGTACTCACCGCGGAACGGCACGATCCGCATCCCCGGCTCGTCCCCCGCGAGCCGGGCGACCTCGTCGCACTGGAGCCCCGCGCAGTTGACCAGCACCCGCGCACGGACGATCGTGCCGTCGCCGGTGCGGACGGCGACTCCGAGGGCGTCCCGCCGGTCGATGCGGACGACCTCGGCCCCGTACCGGATCTCCGCGCCGGAGGCTTCCGCGAGCTGCCGGGCGACCGCGACGTAGTCGCATGTCCCCGTCGTGCCGACATGGATCGCGGCGAGCCCGCGCACCTCCGGCTCGTACTCCGCGAGCTGGGCGGTGCCCAGCTCGCGCACCGGGATCCCGTTCTCCCGGCCTCGCTGTACGAGTGCGTGCAGGCGGGGCAGCTCGGCCTTCTCCGTGGCGACGATCAGCTTGCCGGTGACGGCGTGCGCGATGCCGTACTCCGCGCAGAACTTGACCATCTCGGCGGCGCCACGCACCGCGTACCGCGCCTTCAGCGAGCCCGGCCGGTAGTAGATCCCGCTGTGGATCACCCCGCTGTTGTGACCCGTCTGGTGCCGGGCGGCGCCGGACTCCTTCTCCAGCACCGTCACCCGCGTGCCCGGCGCGGCGCGCGTGATCGCGTACGCCGTCGACAGGCCGACGATCCCGCCGCCGATCACCAGCACATCGCAGTCGTAAACGATCCGCACCTGCTTCACCTCCCGGCTTCGATAGTGCACTGCGCCACTGACAATGCCCTCAAACCCGGAAAGCGCCGCGAAGATCGCACAGAAGAACGAGCGGACGTCGCGCGTGCGGGGGACGGGGCGAGCCCGTGTCCCGCGGGGGCTCATCCCGTCCCGCACGTCCCGTCCCCGCACACCGGAGCGGATCCGATCCCGGCCCTGTCCGGTCGTCCGTTCCTTCCCGTCGGATGACGCGAAGGGCCGGGCGACCGGGCACGGCCGTCGGACACGGTCTAGGCGGGAGCCATCAGCAGCGGTCGTGCGCGCTCCCGGAGTTCCACCACGCGCGGTTCGTCGCCGTACGGCTCCAGCCGGTGGAGCAGGTCCTTCACGTACTCGGTCGTGCGCGCGGAGGAGATGCGCCCGGCGACCTCCACGGCCCGTACGCCCTGTTCGCACGCCGCGTCCAGATTGCCCGACTCGAGCTCGGCGACCGCCGACACCACCAGGCGCAGACCGTGGGAGCGGACGAACTCCTCCGTCGGCTTCGACAGCGCCTGCTCGGTGAAGCGGCGGACCTGGCGCGGCGCCTTGAGGTCGCGGTAGCACTCCGCCGCGTCGGCGGCGAGCCGGTCGTACGAGTAGAAGCCGAGCCAGGACGGATCGTTGTCGCCGTCCCGGGCCCGCTCCAGCCAGCCCTCGGCGGCCCGCAGGGCCGCGCCGGCCGCGTGGGCGTCCCCCGCACGCGCGTGGGCGCGCGCCTCGACGAGGCGGAAGAAACTCATCGTGCGGGCCGTGGCCAGGCCGCGGTTGCGTTCCAGGGCGGCCTGGGCGAGGTCGACGCCCTCGTCGCCGAAGCCGCGGTAGGTCGCCTGGAGGGACATGGACGCGAGCACGTAGCCCCCGAGGGGGACGTCCGCCGCCGCTCTGGCCAGCCGCAGCGCCTGGATGTAGTAGCGCTGCGCCGCCTCCTGCTGGCCGGTGTCGAAGGCCATCCAGCCGGCGAGCCGGGTGAGTTCGGCGGACGCCCCGAAGAGGGCCCTGCCGACCTCGTCCGAGTACGAGCCGAGCAGCAGCGGAGCCGCCTCGACGCGCAGACACTCCGGCACCATCGACGAACGCCAGTCGCCGCCCCCGTACTTGGAGTCCCAGCGCCTGGCGTCCTCGGCCGCCTCGCGGAGCTTCTGCACGTCGCTGTGGCCGACTTTCAGTGGCGCTCCGGAGCCCTCGGCGGGGTTCGCGTCCCGCGCCACCGAACTGTCGGCCGGGGTTATCAGCCAGCGTGAGGCGGGGGTCGCGTAGGCGCTCACCGCGAAGGAACCGGCCAGTGACTGCCAGATGCCGCCGCTGCCGGCCCGGCGCCCGGCGAGATCGAGACGGTACAGATCGGTGGCCGACCGCACCGCCTGCCCGACGTCACGGGGGAAGGCGAGGCCCACTTCGGGCGCGGGATCCGCGTCCGCCAGGCCTATCTCGTGGAGCGGCACCGGGCGGCCGAGCTTCTGTCCGATGGCGGCCGCGATGAGGTGCGGAGCAGCCCCCTGCGGCACCATTCCCTTCGACACCCAGCGCGCCACGGACGTCTTGTCGTAGCGAAGAGTCAACCCGCGTTGAGCGCCAAGATCGTTGACGCGCCGCGCGAGTCCTGCGTTGCTGATTCCCGCGAGGGCGAGAACGGCGCCGAGTTTTTCGTTCGGCCCGCGTTGCTCCCTGGACATGCGCCACCCCTCGACACAGACGGCTGCCGCGCTGGCATAACCATGCGGCATTCGTAAACCCAGCGTAGTTCGCCGCATCCCATGCGTTAAGGGGCGTTGTTCCCAATGGCGGGATTGTGGTCCGTACGGAAGTACGGACGGTTGCGGCGTGCTCCTGTCGTGTGGCTGTGCGCCCGCCCGTGCGCTCTACTCCGGCCATCGGGGGAGCGCTTCCATGGATGGTGCGTGGGTCGGCCCGCTGTACTGGATCCAGTGGGCTGGGGGACACCGCCGCCTCCATCCCCGCGGGCGGCGGACCGGTCCGGGAGGCGAACTCCGCCTCCCGGACCGTGCGTCGGTCCAGCGGTGCGCAGGGCCTGTACGGAGAGTGTGCGCGGCTGTCCGGCCGTGGCCGATTTGGCCGAAAATCGACGGTGCCCCTCGCGGGTGATTACCGCTCCTACCACGTGACTTGAGGGCGCGCAGGGTGTCCGAGGGGAGCGTATCGGGGGCGCATTCGCGTCGCAGATCCACCCCCTCCCTCGGCGGCCCGTTCGTCCGTCTCCGCTGACAGCCGCCCCTCCGGCGGGTGTTCGCAGTTGTTCCGGATCGGCTTTGCAGTCGCTCCCCAGCGGCGCGCACGCGTTCGCGGGGGCGCATTCCAGGGGGCGCAAGCCGTCGCAGGAACCCTCCCGCGCGCACTCTTCGTGGCAGCATGGTGCCGAGTTCGTACGGTGCACTGGTTGTCCACAGTCCGTGGAGGCGTCGATGCGGTGGTTGGTGGGGTGGAGCAGTACCGCCGCCAAGGCGCCCGAGATCGGTTCGGCGGGCGCCACCGGAAGCGACGGCGAGACCGTGCACCCGGTGGGCTCCCAACTCCTGTGGGGCGACCCCGATCCGCTCTGGGCGGTCGGCGACTGGCGCCCCGACGAGGTCCGCGTCGTGAAGGCCGGCGCACAGAACCGGATCGCGGTCCTCGGCACCTGTGGCGCGAGCGACGAGGAGATCAAGGTCGGACTCTTCGCGGCGCGCGGCGGCGCCCTGCGGCATCTCACCGCGTGGTCCGGCAGTTACACCGCCGTCGTGCAGGTCGGCCGCCGCGTCACCGTCGCGGGTGATCTCGCCGGCATCCGGCCCGTCTTCTACACGCCCTGGGCCGGCGGCACCGCGTACGCGACCGCCGCGCTGCCCCTCGCCGACCTCATCGAGGCCAACCTCGACTTCGGTCATCTGGCGGCCCTGCTCGCCGCCCCCGACGTACCGGCCGCGGTCCACGACTCGACCCCCTACGAACGCGTGCGGCGCATTCCGCCGGGACACGCGCTGATCCTGCGCACCGGCGCGCGGGAGATCGCCGGCTACGAACCCGTCGCCTCGCTCGCCGTCGCCGCGCCCTCCGCCGACCCCGAGCGCGCGGTGGACGGCGTCCGGGACGCCCTCGTGGAGGCCGTGCGCGCGCGGCTCGCCGCGCCCCGGCACGTTCCCGGCACGGACATCGACCCCGGGCCCGTGCCCGGGATGGGGCCCGCGGAACGGCGCGCGGCGCGGGGCATGCCCGTGCCCGGGATCGGGGCCGACCTCTCGGGAGGCCCCGCCTCGGGGACGCTGGCCCTGCTCGCCGCGGGGCTTCCGGGAGCGCCCGGGACCGTCCTGGGACACGGCACGGGAGCCGGGGAGCGGCTGCTCGCGGTCACCTTCAACGACCTCGCGGTGCGTGGACGGGAGGCCGAGCTGGAGCGGGCGGGGACACTGGCCGCCAATCCCCGGCTGCACCACGTGGTGGTCACCGGGGGCGAGGAGACCCTTCCTTACGCCGACCTGGACGGCCCGCTGACCGACGAGCCAGGACCGTCGCTGGTGGCCGCGGCGCGGCACCGGGCGCGGCTCGCCTCCGGCAGCGCGGACCACTTCACGGGGTACGGGGCCCGGCAGGTGCTCGACGCCCATCCGGCGCGGCTGGCCGACCTGCTGATGGACCGCAAGAGACGTCATCTGGTGCGACCCGTCGCCGCGTTGGCGAAGGCCGACGGGTCGGTGATGGTTCCCGCGCGCGTGTACGGCGCGGCCCGCAGGCTGGCCCGTACGCCGTACCGGACCGGTGTCGACGTCCTCGCCGACCGGCTGATGCACCGGCGGTTCGAGGAACCAGGCGGGGCCGTGGGGGCGTCGCTCGCCGCGCTCACCTGGGCCAGGCCCGGCCCGGCGGCGCGTTGGCTGACCGGTGAGGCGTTGGCTGAAGTATCGGTTCGCCTGCAGGGAACCACAGGTCGGCCGGGGGTCGGGCCCGGGCAGCGGCCCGGTGACTTCCGCGCCCGTGCGGCGCTCGCGCGCCATGCCGCCGATCTCCGTGTCCTGGAGCAGGCCGCCGAGATCCGCTTCCAGCGGCTGCACATGCCGTTCCTGGACAACCAGGTCGTCCGCGCCTGCCGCGCCCTTCCGGAGGCGCTGCGTGTCCAGCCCGGGGCGCGGGCGGAGATTCTGCGTACGGTGCTGGAGGGGGCCGGGGTGGCCGAACTGCCGCCCGGGTGGGGGCGCCTTCGCACGCGTCCTCGGCGGCGGCCGCGCGGACGGGGCTGCGGGTGGCCGCGGACTCCCTGATCGCGCTGTTCGACACGCCGTTGCTCGCGCAGGCCGGGCTGGTGGAGGCGCGGGTCGTGCGCAAGGCGCTGCGGGCCGCTGCCGCGGGGGAGCCGTTGCCGTTGGACGGGCTCGCGGATCTGGTCTCCCTGGAGCTGTGGCTGCGGCGGTTGCTCGCGCGGCGGGGACGTGCTGGACGGGGACGCCCGCGCGGCAGCGGGCGGTGCCCGCGGGGATCGTGCCGCAGGGGCGGGCGTTGGGGGCGGGGGCCGGGGGGCGGGGGTAGCTTGCCGGTGGTGGCGGTGGCGGTGGTGGTGCCGGTCGGCTGTCGGTGGGGGGTGGGGCGGGGCCGTGCCGGTGTGTCGAGGCCGTCGCCGCCGGATCAGGCGTGGGCCGGGCATGCGAGCCGCTGCTCGATCCGAACGTAAGCGACGGCCTGCGACACACCGGCACGGCCCCTCGCGTGGGACGGCGGCTGCGGGAGGGGGGCTTCCCCGGTGCGGGTGCGCATCTCCGGGCCGTTCGGAACTGTTCGGTGCAGGCCGGTGTCTCCGGGCCGTCCGCGACCCTTCAGCGCAGGTCCGCACCTTCAGCCCGTCCGGCGTTTGAGGACGAGCCCTTCGGGCGATGGCGGGGGTCCAGGGGCGGCAGCCCCTTGGCGGGGGTCTGGGGGAGCCCCCAGGTGGAGGATGGGTCGGGTAGGGGCGAAGGAAGGGTTTTCGGGTGGTCGCCGGAGGCGCGACGCCCGGCCGGGGAAAACCCTCGGCCCCACACACCGGCGCCGGTGAGAATGGACGCGTGCGGTACAGGATCCTGGGAGTCGCCCAGGCACAGGACGAGCGGGGAACACCGACCACGGTCGGCGGCCCCCGCGTCCGCGCCCTGCTCGCCTCCCTGGCCCGCCGCCCCGACCGCACCACACCCCCGGAAACCCTGATCGACGAGGTGTGGGCGGACGACCCCCCACTGGACGCGCCGGCGGCACTGCAGGCCCTGGTGGGCCGCCTGCGCCGCACCCTCGGCAGGGACGCGGTCGTCTCGGAGCCCGGCGGCTACCGCCTGCGCGCCGCCAGGGACGACGTGGACCTGTTCGTCTTCGAGCGTCTGGTGCGCGAGGGCACGGCGGCCCTCGAACACGGCGACGCCCGTACCGCCGCCCGCACCCTGCGCGAGGCCCTCGCCCTGTGGCGCGGCCCGGCCTTCGCGGACCTCCCCGACCGCAGCGCCGCGACGCGCCCGGACGCACTCCGCCTGGAGGCGACGCGCACCCGTGTCGAGGCGGACCTGCGACTGGGCCGCGCCCCCGACGTCGTACCGGAGTTGAAGGAGCTGACGACCGCCCACCCGTACGACGAGGCCCTGCGCGCCCTGCTTCTGCGGGCCCTGCGCGACGCGGGCCGCGGCGCGGACGCGCTGGCCGCGTACGAGGAGGTGCGCCGTGCCCTGCTGGACGGGCTGGGCACGGACCCTGGCCCGGAACTGCGCTCCCTGCACGCGGAGTTGCTCGACCAGGAGGCCGGGCCCACGCCGGTACCCTCCCGGCCGGAGCGGAACGGCAACATCCGTCCCCGTCTGAACTCGTTCGTCGGGAGGGAACCCGACCTCGGTGCCATCCGTTCCGATCTGCGGAGGGCACGCCTGGTCACGCTGACCGGACCGGGCGGTTCGGGGAAGACCCGCCTCGCCGAGGAAGCCGCCGCCGGGCTTCCGCAGGCGTGGCTGGTCGAGCTGGCCCCGCTCGACCGGCCCGAGGCGGTCCCGGGTGCCGTGGTCAGCGCCCTCGGTCTGCGCGAGACCGCGCTGATCAGCAACGAGACGGCGATCGGCCAGGACGACCCGCTCGCCCTGCTCGTCGAGTACTGCTCCGCGCGCGACCTGCTCCTGATCCTCGACAACTGCGAACATGTCATCGGCGCCGCGGCCGAGCTCGCCGAAACCCTCCTCACCCACTGCCCGGGGCTCACGATCCTCGCCACCAGCCGCGAACCCCTCGGTGTGCCCGGTGAGTTGGTGCGCCCGGTCGAGCCCCTCCCGCCCGATCCCGCGCGGCGCCTGTTCACGCAGCGCGCGGCGGCCGTGCGTCCCGGCGCCGATGCCGCCCTGCGCGACTCCGCGGCGGTGGACGAGATCTGCCGGCGGCTCGACGGCCTGCCCCTGGCCATCGAACTGGCCGCCGCGCGCCTGCGTCTGCTGACACCACGGCAGATCGCCGACCGGCTCGACGACCGCTTCCGGCTCCTCACCTCCGGAAGCCGCACCGTGCTGCCCCGCCAGCAGACCCTGCGCGCCGTCGTCGACTGGTCCTGGGACCTGCTCGACGAGCGGGAGCGGACCGTGCTGCGCGAGGCGTCCGTCTTCGCGGGCGGCTGGGACCTCGCCGCCGCCGAGGCCGTGTGCACCGGCCCCGCCGCCCACCTCGTCGGCGCGCTCGTCGACAAGTCCCTCGTCGTGGCGACCCCGTACGACGCGGACGCCGACGGGAGTGGTGCCGACGGCACGGGTGGCGGTGGGGGCATGCGGTACCGGATGCTGGAGACCATCCACGAGTACGCGGCCGAGCGCGCCGCCGAGGCCCCCGAACTGCGCGCCGGGGCCGAGCGCCGTCACCGTACGTGGGCGCGAGGACTCGCCGAGCAGGCCGAGCCGCTGCTGCGCTCCGCCGCCCAACTGCCCTGGATCCGGCGCCTGGAGACCGAGCTCGACAACATCCGGGCGGCCCTCCACCGTTCCGTCGTCGCCGGTGCCGAGGAGGAGGCGGGCTCGCTCGTCCTCGCCATGGGATGGTTCTGGTGGCTGCGCAACTTCCGCCGCGAGGGCACCGACTGGACCGACCGCGTCCTGCGCCTGGGCGCGGTACTCGACGCGACCGGATCCGCGCACGGCGGGCAGACGGCGCCCGGCACCGGCGGGTGCGCCGGACCCGTCGGACCCGTCGGGCTCGTCGGACCCGTCGGGCTCGAGAGCTTCGACCCGCTGGACGCCTTCCTCGACGCCCCCGGCGGCGAGGAGTCCCATCCGCTGCACCGCCTGCGGATGCGGATACGGATGCTGCACCTGTTCATGCGGGTGGAGACCGATGCGCTGGACGAACAGGACCATCCGCGCGTCCGGGAGTACGTGGAACGGGTCCGGGACGCCTTCGAGAAGGGCGGCCCGGACGCCGCGAGCATGCCGGGCATCGTCTGGCCGATGGCCGCCTTCTTCCTGAGCGGCTCGTACGACGTGCGTCCGGCGATGGAGAAGGCGGTCGCCAACTGCCGTGCGTACGGGGACGACTGGGCGATCGGTGTCACCCTGATGTTCCGTACGCACATGGCCGTCGACGCCCCGGGCGGTATGCCTGGCGTGGACGACGACCTCGCGGAGCTGCGTGTGCTCAGCCGGCGGGTGGGTGACCGCTGGATGCGCGCCCAGGTGTGCAGCGCCGCCGCCGAGGCGGCCATGGCGCGCGGTCTCTACGAAGAGGCGAAGGCCGAGTACGAGGAGGCGCTGCGGCTCGCGTTCGAGGTCGGCGCGCACGCCGAGACGCCGTTCCTGCTGGCGCGGCTGGCCGAACTCGCCTACCGCGCCGGCGAGCGCGCGCGGATGCTGGCCGCCCTGGACGAGGCGGACGCGGCGGCCGAGCGGTACGGGGTGATGGACTCCCGTGCCTTCGTCCGGATGCTGCGCGCGCAGCTGGCCCTGGACGACGGCGAGACCGCCCTCGCGCGCGACATGTGGCAGAAGGCCTGCGAGATGAGTCTGCGGGGCACCCCTCCGCCGCAGTTCACGGCGGCGCTGAACTGGGTCGAGGCGCTCATCACGGCCGCCGAGTCCGGTCCGGAGCGCGGGCTGCGGAAGATGGCCGACGCCCTGGGGGCAGCGGTGGCGGGGCGGTGCGCCGACGTGGTGACGGCAGGGCTCGTCGACAGCGCGGCGGACCTGCTGTCCGGGCTCGGCGACCATCCTCGCGCGACCCGTCTGTTCGCCGCGGGGGCACGGTGGCGCGGCGGTCATCCCCGCCCCGCTCTGGAGCGCGCCGCCGCCGAGCGTGGTGAGGTCGCGGCCCGCGCGGCCCTCGGCCCCGACTGTTACGCGTCGGAGTGCGCCAGGGGAGCGGACTTCACCGCGGACGACGCCCTGCGCGACCTCGCGGAGGCGGCGAAGGAGCACCCCGCCGACAGTCCTTGACCCCGGCCCCGCCGGTGGGGCCGGGGCGGCTCACCGGGCGGCTCCCGGTGCGGCTCACCGTGCTGCGGGGCTCACTGGCACTCGAACTTCGATTCCGCCCAGTCCGCCAGCGCCACCGAGTCGAACGGCGTGTGCGGTTCCACGACGAGCCGGATCGTCCTCCGGCCGTTGAGATTCACCCGGACGGGGATCGTCCGGTCGCCGCCCTTGACCAGCGGCGACCGCCACAGGCGTGCTCCGTCGGCGTAGACGGAGAAGCTGACCCGGCCCAGGCCCATCGTCAGGTCGTCGACGCCGACCTGAGCCTCGTACGCCGAGCAGCTGCGGTTGAGGTCGATGGTGACGGAGGACGTGCCGTGGACGGTCACCCCGTGCGCGTACCGCTGGTCCGAGACCGACATCCCCCATCGCTGCCAGACCCAGCTGCTCTCGCCGAGCCGCATCTCGGGCCGGGTGTGGTCGCCGGTGATGCCGTAGCGCAGCTCGTTCCACTGGTAGACGACCGGCGCGGGCGTCGGCGTCGGGCTGGGTGTCGGGTCCGGGGGCGGCGGCAGCGGCGGAGTGGGGCTCGGAGCGGGTTCCGGCTTCGCCTCCGTGGGGGCGGGGGACGGGTCGGGCGCGGGTTTCGGGGTGGGCTTCGGTGCCGGGGCGGCGGCGCGGGCGGGCGCGGTGGCCGCCACCGACTGCTGCGGCGCGGGCCTCTTCGACGGCGGGAGCGCCGGTGGCCGGGGCGGTGCTTCGACTGCGGGCGACGCGGCGGGCCTGGCCTCGGGTTTTTTGGCGCCGCTCTCGTTGCTTAAGCCAGGGCGAGTGCGACCGCCGCGGCGGCCACCGCGACGACGCCCGCCGCGATCCCGGCCTTGACCGGCGCCCCGAGCCCCTCGGAGACCGCCGCGCCGCCCCCCGCGCCCGCTCCGCCGGAGCCGCCTGCCGCGGCGGCCGCTCCCGCCGCGCCCGCTCCGGCACCACCGGCGATGAGCGCGACGGCCTTCGCGTACCCGGCGGCGCCGAACCAGCCGATGACCGCGACCGGCACGACCGCCGGGATACCGCTGGCGACCTCCTTGATCTGGCCCGCGGCGAGCCGGCACTTGGCGCACTCCTCCAAGTGTTTGCGCAGCCCGCGCTCGGCCCGGGTGCGCAGCCCGCCCCGGGCGTAGGCGCCGAGCCGGTCGGCGTAGCGCGCGCACTCCTCGTCCCGGGTGAGCGTGGCGCTCACATGCGCCTGGAGGTAGGCCTGCTTGAGGCCTTCGCGGGCGCGGCTGGCGAGGACACGGGTGCCGTTGGCGTCCAGCCCGAAGAGGGTGGCGACCTCGCTCGGTGACTCGTCCTCGACCTCCGTGTGCCACAGCACGGCCTGCCAGCGCTCCGGCAGCGAGCGGAACGCCTGCATGGCCATCGACTGTTCGGCCTCGTGCATCGCGCGCGCGTCCGCGCCGAGGTCGAGCGTGTCGCCGTCGGAGACCTCGGCACCGCGCACGGCCTGTGCGGCGAACACCGCGAAATCGTCGACCAGTTGCTCCCGCTTCGCGGACTTCGTCCAGTTCGCGGCGACCCGGCGGACCGTCGTCAGCAGATACGCGCGTACGGCGTGCTCGGGGCCGTGGCCGCCGCGCACCGCCTGGAGCATGCGGGCGAACACCTCGGCGGTCAGGTCGTCCGCGGTGTGCGCGTCCCGGCAGCAGGTACGGGCGTAACGGCGGACGGCCTCCGCGTGACGGCGGTACAGCGCCTCGTACGCGGTGTCGTCGCCCGAGCGCATGCGTCCGATCAGATCGGTGTCGGACGGCGGAGGTTCGACCGGGGGCGGCAGGACGCCGCTGACGTCCCGCGGATCGAAGCGGTCGCGTTGCGCCGGGACGCTGGGATCGCCGGGGGTGCCCTGGGAGTTGCCGGAGGGGCTCGGGAGGTTCGGGGCGCCGGAGGGCCTCGGGGGCCGGAGGGGCCCAGGCTGTCTCCCGGGGGTCCGCCCTGGCTGGGGACCTGCTGCGAGGGCAGGCCGCCCGCCTCCGCGCCGCCGTCACCGAGTGACTCGTCCCGCCCGTCAACGCTCATCGCGGAAAGCCCCCGCCTGCACACACTCGGACCCGAATACCGGGACAGATTGCCACACGCTTCAGGGGCGGGACCGCGCCCCACGGACCAACCACTCGTCCGTGGGGTTTTGCCGCACGACAGCTCTAGCGGTCACCCGTTTGGGGAATAGTCAATAACTGCATCCGACAGGGGAGTTGCCGCTATGGGCAGTATGTCGTGATATGTCCCGCGTCGTGTGCCGCCCATGCCGTTCGTGGAACGCGCAGCGCCCGCACCACCCGACGAGGCGGGTGGCACGGGCGGCGTGGGCGGTACGGGTGCCACGGGGGGCGCGGATATGCGGGCGGTACGGATGTGCGGGCGGTGCGGCCGTGCCGGTGGTGCGGGTGGTGCGGGCGCCGCTCATCGGGTGTGTCTACGGCGCGTGTCCACGGCGTGCGTGCCGGTGCGCCCGCGTTCGGTGGTCCACCGCCGCGGGAAGGGCCGGCCGCTGCCGGAACGGTCGGTCCTGCCGGACCGGTCCGAGGCCGCTCACGCCGGACGCGAGCGCAGCCCCTCCAGCAGGATGTCCAGCAACCGGGCCGAGGCCGCGGCCTGCTGAGCGGCGTCAGGAAGCGAGGGCGCCGCCGTGGCGATCACCAGCAGTACGTCCGCCACGGTCACGTCCGTGCGCAGCTCGCCCGCCGCACGTGCCCGGTCCACCAGCCGGCCCACCACGTCGAGCAGCGCGGTCGCACCGGCGTCGTCGACCACGTTCTCGGGCGTGGGCCGCTGCTCGACGAGCCTGAGTTCGGCGCCGAGTTGGGAGCGCTGCTGCGGCACCCGTGCCTCGTCCGCGGCGGGCTCGTCCTCCGCGACACCGACACGCAGGATCTGCGGCGGCAGCAGCCGTCCCGCGCCCGAGGCCACCGACGTCCGCAGGAAGCGCGAGAGCGCCGACCACGGTTCGTCCTCCTGGCCGAGCGCCGTGCGTGCCTGGTCGGTCAGCCGGGAGGTCTCCTCCTCGGCTATCCGGCGCACCAGGACGTCCTTGCTCGGGAAGCGCCGGTACACCGTGCCGACACCGACCCGGGCGCGCCGCGCGACGTCCTCCATCGGCGCGCCGTATCCCAGCTCGCCGAAGACCTCGCGCGCCGCGCGCAGTACGTGTTCCAGATTGCGCTGTGCGTCCACGCGCAGCGGCGCCGTCCGTGATCCGTCTCCCGGACCACGGCCGTTGCCGCCCGCTGCCGCGCCGACCGTGCCACCGGATGCGATGGCAGGCGCGGAAGACCAATGAGAGTCCTGAATGTGCATAAGCGTTCCCCCGGTAATGACGTCTCCCCCCGGAGACTCCCCCGCCATTGGAAGGCGGAGCGAGCGGAACAAGCCTGATTCCCGAACCCGCCGCGCGGACTCGTCCAGCACATCCCCCTACACCCCGTCGACACACGAACATAGTTGAGTGGGGGTCAATTCAGAAGGGGCAGGTTCCGCACGGAGCGCCCCCCGATCGGAGTACGGGTCGGATACCTCCCGGTTGCGCCCCCTCCGCACCCCCCACCCGCCCGCGCTGACCTGCGAATTTCCTTCGCAGTCCGGCAAATCGGCCATCCCTCCGCGTTCACGGCGGCCGGTCACACAAATTGTCGAGGCTGTGGACAAACTCCAGAGCTGGGTGCGTCATGGGATGGTGAAGGAACCTGTGCGCATTCTCATCGTCGGCGGCGGCTACGTCGGGATGTACACCGCCCTCCGTCTCCAGCGGAAGTTGAAGTCGGAACTTAAACGGGGTGAGGTCGAGCTGGTCGTGGTCTCGCCCGACCCCTACATGACGTATCAGCCGTTCCTTCCCGAAGCGGCCGCCGGCTCGATCTCCCCGCGCCATGTGGTCGTCCCGCTGCGCCGGGTCCTCGGCCAGTGCCGGATCGTCATCGGCGAAGCCCGCTCCATCGACCACGCCCGGCGCACCGCGACCCTCGGCACGCTCGCCACCGAGGAAGGCGGGGGCACGGAACAGCTCACCTACGACGAACTCGTCCTCGCCCCCGGCTCGATCTCGCGCGCCCTCCCGATCCCCGGTCTCGCCGACTTCGCCATCGGCTTCAAGACCGTCGAGGAGGCCATCGGCCTGCGCAACCACGTCATCGAACAGATGGACATCGCCTCCTCCACCCGCGACCCCGCGATCCGTGACGCGGCTCTGACCTTCGTCTTCGTAGGAGGCGGATACGCGGGCGTCGAGGCACTCGGCGAACTGGAGGACATGGCCCGCTACACCGCGCGGTACTACCACAACATCGAACCCGAGGACATGAAGTGGATCCTCGTCGAGGCCTCCGACCGCATCCTGCCCGAGGTCGGCGAGGAGATGGGCACCTACACGATCACCCAGCTGCGCCGCCGCAACATCGACGTACGCCTCAAGACACGCCTCGACTCCTGCGCGGACCGGATCGCCGTCCTCAGTGACGGCGCCCGCTTCCCCACCCGTACGGTCGTGTGGACCGCCGGAGTGAAGCCGCACCCGGTGCTCGCCGCGACCGACCTGCCGCTGAACGCGCGCGGCCGCCTCCGGTGCACGCCCCAGCTCACCGTCGAGGGTGCCCCGCACGCGTGGGCCGCGGGAGACGCCGCCGCCGTCCCCGACGTCACCGCCGCGGAGACCGGCACGGAGACCGCGCCCAACGCCCAGCACGCGGTGCGCCAGGCCGGCGTCCTCGGGGACAACATCGCGCACTCCCTGCGCGGCGAACCGCTCGAGACGTACTCCCACAAGTACGTCGGCTCGGTCGCGTCCCTGGGACTGCACAAGGGCGTCGCACACGTCTACGGCCGAAAGCTGAAGGGCTATCCTGCTTGGTTCATGCACCGCGTCTACCACCTCAGCAGGGTCCCGACCTTCAACCGCAAGGCCCGCGTACTCGCCGAATGGACCTTGGCGGGAGTCTTCAAAAGGGAGATCGTGTCCCTCGGATCCCTCGAACACCCCCGAGCGGAGTTCGAACTCGCGGCCGGTGGAAAACATCCGATCGACCCGAAGCTCGACCCGAAGGGGTCGTCCTGACCGGACCCAGGAACTCCACCGATCAGGCAGGCGTCTGACGGATGTCGGTCCGGTCGGCCAGACTGGTCCACGACCTCGGGCGGCCCGACCGCCCGCTCTCCGCACCCACGAGGCTTCTTCCCAAGCGCCGCACCCCCAGGGGACGCGAGCCCTCGGCGACCGCGCCGCGGGCCGACCCCGACCGGATCCGGAGCCGACCGGAGACGACCACCACCAGGCAAGGATCACGAGGCAAGGATTCGGTGAATTTCACGCGCTGGAGCGCCCGGCTCCCCGGAACGCAGCGCCGCGCCGCAGCGCGGACCGAGCACATGGCCTCCCCGGACCGGCGAGGTGATGGGGCCGTGCCCGCGGCCCGCGCCGAGCGGCTGACCGACGACCAGCAGCCCGTCCCCGCCGTCGACGACCTCCCCGTACGCGAGGTCCTCGACCGCGTACCGGCCCTCGTCGCCCTCGTGCACGGCCCCGACCACCGCCTCGCCTACGTCAACGACGCCTACGCGGCCGCCTTCGGCGCCCGTCCCGTCGGCGAGCCCGCGGCCGAGGCGCTCCCCGAGCTCGCGGAGATCGGCCTGCTCCCGCTCCTCGACCAGGTCCTGCGCAGCGCCAAGCCCCGCACCGTCAAGTCCCGCAAGGCGCCCGGCGGCCGCTCGTACACCTTCACCTGCACGCCCGTCGACGCCACCCCGGACGGCCCCGACGGCGGCGTCCTGATCTTCGCCACCGACGTCACCGACCACGCCGAGGCGGCCGAGCGGCTGCGCGCCAGCGAGCGCCGCCAGCGCGAGACCGCAGTCACCCTCCAGCGCTCCCTGCTCCCCCAGGAACTGGAGGAGCCCGACGACCTGCGTGTCGCCGCCACCTACCAGCCCGGCGGCACCGAGGCAGCGGTCGGCGGCGACTGGTACGACGTGATCACCCTCGGCGGCGGCCGCACGGCCCTGGTCATCGGCGACGTGATGGGACGGGGGGTGCGGGCCGCGGCCGTCATGGGCCAGCTGCGCACCGCCGTGCGCGCGTACGCCCGCCTCGACCTGCCCCCGCACGAGGTGCTCCAGCTCCTCGACGGACTGGCCACCGAGATCGACGCCAACCAGATCGCCACCTGCGCGTACGCCGTCCACGACCCCAACGAGGGCCGGCTCGTGTACGCGTCGGCGGGCCACCTCCCGATCCTCGTACGCGACGAGAACGGCACCGTGCTGCGGGCCGACGAACCCACCGGACCGCCCCTGGGCACCGGAGGCTGGATGCACGCGTCGGGCTCGGTCCCACTGGGACCCGGCTCGACGGCCGTCCTCTACACCGACGGTCTGGTGGAGCGCCGCAACGAGGACCTCGACGAGGGCATCGCCGCCCTGGAGCGCGCCCTCGCCGGCGCCACCGGCACACCCCAGGTCGTCTGCGACCGTCTCGTCCGCTCGGCGGGCGTCACCGCGGACCACGACGACGACGTGGCGGTCCTGGTCCTCCAGCACCCGGCCCGCACGGGCCCCGACGGCGAGCTCTTCCGCAACGCCGCGCTGGAACTGCTGGGCGGGGTGGAAGCCGCTCCCCGCGCGCGGGCCTTCGCCTCCGGCGTCCTGACGAGCTGGCGCTTCCCTCCGGACCTGCACGACCTGGGCGTCCTCGCCACCAGCGAACTCGTCGCCAACTCCCTGCAGCACGGCACCCCGCCGATGCGTCTGCGGCTGCGCCGCACCGACCGCCGGCTGATCATCGAGGTCACCGACGGCGACGACCACCTCCCGCGCCGCCGCCGCGCCGAACCCGCGGACGAGGCCGGCCGGGGCATCGCGATCGTCGCCACGATCGCCTCCGGCTGGGGCTCCAGACGCACTCCCGGCGGCGGAAAGGCCGTGTGGTGCGAGTTCGCACTCCCTCGCACCACCCCCTGAACCGGAACTCCCCCCGCCGGAAGTCCCACAGAACGCAGACGACTGGGCCGCCACCACAGGAAGTGGTGACGGCCCGGCGTCCGCGTCGTTCGTCAGGCGTTCGCGGCCACCGGCTCCGCCGTCGCCCCGCCCTGAGCGACCACCCTGCTCCTCGCCAGCCACGGCTGGTCCTGCACCGGACTGAGCTGCCGCCCGAGCCGCACTGCCAGGAACGTGATGCCCAGCGAGAACAGCAGGAACGTCACGACATAAGGGCCGTGCAGCGAGGCCCCCATCGGCCCGCCCACCGCCGGACCGATGGCCAGCGCGAGCTGCTTCACCAGGGCGAAGGCGGAGTTGTACTGCCCCGCGAGACCCGCCGGTGCCAGATCGGCGACCAGCGGCGCGACGGTCGGCGACAGCATCGCCTCGCCGAGACCGAAGAGCGCGTACGTCGAGACGAACGCGGCCGTCGCCATGGTCCGGCTGCCGTGCCCGAGGCCCGCGTACCCGGCCGCGACCCAGGCCACGGCCCAGATGAGCCCCACCGCGGCGATCACCCGGGACCGCTTCCGGCGCTCGACGAGCTTCAGCACCGCGAACTGCGCCACCACGATCATCGCCGTGTTCGCCGCCATCGCCGTACCGAGCGCGGAGGTGGAGATCCCGGCCGCCTCGACGCCGTACGCGGAGAGCCCCGACTCGAACTGCCCGTAGCAGGCGAAGAACAGTACGAAGCCCAGCACGGACAGCTGCACCATGGCCCGGTTGCCGAGCAGCTGCTTCCACGTGCCGCCGTCGGCCTGCGGTGCCTCGTCCCGGATCCGCGGAGCGCGCGGCATCCGCACCGTCGCCATGATCACGGCGAGCACCAGGAACATCGCCGACTCGATCCCGAACAGCAGCGTGAAGGAACCCGCCCGGGTCGTGTCGACGATGTGGCCGCCGATCAGACCACCGACCCCGAGCCCGAGGTTCTGCAGGAAGAACTGTGTGGCGAAGGCGCGCGAACGGGTGTCCGCGGTGGAGAAGTCCACGATCATCGTCGCCAGCGCCGGCTGCATCACGGCCTGCCCGGCACCGAGCGCGGCCGCCGACAGCACCACGGTCGTGGCGCTGCTCGCGAGCCCCAGGCTCAGCGCTCCGAGGGCGGCGGTGGCCAGGGCGGTGAGCAGGACCGGCAGCGGACCGCGCCGGACGATGGCGCGCCCGGCGAACGGCAGCACCACGAGCGCGGCCACGGCGAAGACGGCGAGCACGACGCCCGCCGTCATGGAGCCGAGTCCCCGCACCTGCGCCACATAGACATAGAGGAAGGGGACGGTAAAGCCGAGCCCGAACGCTCCGAGTGCGTTGCCTACGTGGATCCGGCGCATCGCTGCGCCCATCGCCCTGGTCACTTTCACCTGCCTTGGTCGCGAAGAAACAGGCCCGCACCCCGCAAGGGTGCAAGCCTGAAGACTTCGAAGCTAAAGTTAGAAGTTGAACTCTACACCTAGAAGGACTTCAACGCCAAGCGAGCCATGCGATACTTCCGCCATGGCCGACACCCCCGGCGTCGGCGGCGAGCCGACACTCGAAGAGCAGATCGCCGCCTATCAGCGCGAGTTCCAGGACCTCGACCCTCAGGTCGAGAAGATCGTCTCGGCGCTCGGCCGTCTCAATCGCCGGATGAACGTCGCCTACGGCCGGCAGACCGCCAACCTCGGCATCAGCAACGCCGAGTGGGAGGTGCTCAAGGCCCTCGTGCTGGCCGGCGCCCCATACCGCATGGGTCCGAGCGACCTGGCGAAGCGACTGGGGCTGACCCCGGCCGCGATGACCCACCGGATCGACCGCCTGGTCGCGGAGGGTCTCGTCACCAGGGAGCGCGACGAGTCGAACCGGGTGCGGGTCATCGTGGAGCTGACGGGCGAGGGGCGCGAGAAGTGGCTGGAGGCCATGCGCCTGGCCACGGTCTTCGAGGAGGACCTTCTCCAGGACCTCTCCGCCGACGAGCGCGGTGTCCTGGGCGAGGTACTGACCCGTCTCCTCCGCCGCGTGGAGCACGCCCAGCCGGACGCCGGCGGACGACTCACCGACCTCGATTAAAGATCTTGACAGGGGCGGTTGACACACCCCTGCTGGATCCGTAGGGTTCTTCGAGTTGCCACAGAGCCGTAACGGTTCTCCGGTAGCACCTCCGCCGCGGACGCGGCACCCAAACCAGCAGCACGATCTCCCAGCCGGGGCGAATTCGGTGTGCCCGAATTCAATTCGAATGGGCTCGGCGGACCGATTAGGACCTGCCGGGAGGATCCGCTAAAGTTTGGGACGTCGGAACGGCCCAACGGCCGGGAAGACAAGCCCCACTGACTGGGAATCAGGCCCGAAAGGATCTGATAGAGTCGGAACCGCCGGAAAGGGAAACGCGAGAGCGGAAACCTGGAAAGCACCGAGGAAATCGGATACGGAAACGGTCTGATAGAGTCGGAAACGCAAGACCGAAGGGAAGCGCCCGGAGGAAAGCCCGAGAGGGTGAGTACAAAGGAAGCGTCCGTTCCTTGAGAACTCAACAGCGTGCCAAAAATCAACGCCAGATATGTTGATACCCCGTCTCCGGCCGATCGGTCGGGGCGAGGTTCCTTTGAAAAAGTCCTGCCCCTTGGGGTAGGCGCACAGCGAGGACGCTGTGAACCGGGAGGATTATTCCTCTTCCTGGTTCCGCTCTCGTGGTGTCGTCCCGATTACGGGAAAACATTCACGGAGAGTTTGATCCTGGCTCAGGACGAACGCTGGCGGCGTGCTTAACACATGCAAGTCGAACGATGAAGCCCTTCGGGGTGGATTAGTGGCGAACGGGTGAGTAACACGTGGGCAATCTGCCCTTCACTCTGGGACAAGCCCTGGAAACGGGGTCTAATACCGGATAATACCTGCCTGGGCATCTGGGTGGGTTGAAAGCTCCGGCGGTGAAGGATGAGCCCGCGGCCTATCAGCTTGTTGGTGAGGTAGTGGCTCACCAAGGCGACGACGGGTAGCCGGCCTGAGAGGGCGACCGGCCACACTGGGACTGAGACACGGCCCAGACTCCTACGGGAGGCAGCAGTGGGGAATATTGCACAATGGGCGAAAGCCTGATGCAGCGACGCCGCGTGAGGGATGACGGCCTTCGGGTTGTAAACCTCTTTCAGCAGGGAAGAAGCGAAAGTGACGGTACCTGCAGAAGAAGCGCCGGCTAACTACGTGCCAGCAGCCGCGGTAATACGTAGGGCGCAAGCGTTGTCCGGAATTATTGGGCGTAAAGAGCTCGTAGGCGGCTTGTCACGTCGGGTGTGAAAGCCCGGGGCTTAACCCCGGGTCTGCATTCGATACGGGCTAGCTAGAGTGTGGTAGGGGAGATCGGAATTCCTGGTGTAGCGGTGAAATGCGCAGATATCAGGAGGAACACCGGTGGCGAAGGCGGATCTCTGGGCCATTACTGACGCTGAGGAGCGAAAGCGTGGGGAGCGAACAGGATTAGATACCCTGGTAGTCCACGCCGTAAACGGTGGGAACTAGGTGTTGGCGACATTCCACGTCGTCGGTGCCGCAGCTAACGCATTAAGTTCCCCGCCTGGGGAGTACGGCCGCAAGGCTAAAACTCAAAGGAATTGACGGGGGCCCGCACAAGCAGCGGAGCATGTGGCTTAATTCGACGCAACGCGAAGAACCTTACCAAGGCTTGACATACACCGGAAACGGCCAGAGATGGTCGCCCCCTTGTGGTCGGTGTACAGGTGGTGCATGGCTGTCGTCAGCTCGTGTCGTGAGATGTTGGGTTAAGTCCCGCAACGAGCGCAACCCTTGTTCTGTGTTGCCAGCATGCCCTTCGGGGTGATGGGGACTCACAGGAGACTGCCGGGGTCAACTCGGAGGAAGGTGGGGACGACGTCAAGTCATCATGCCCCTTATGTCTTGGGCTGCACACGTGCTACAATGGCAGGTACAATGAGCTGCGAAGCCGTGAGGCGGAGCGAATCTCAAAAAGCCTGTCTCAGTTCGGATTGGGGTCTGCAACTCGACCCCATGAAGTCGGAGTTGCTAGTAATCGCAGATCAGCATTGCTGCGGTGAATACGTTCCCGGGCCTTGTACACACCGCCCGTCACGTCACGAAAGTCGGTAACACCCGAAGCCGGTGGCCCAACCCCTTGTGGGAGGGAGCTGTCGAAGGTGGGACTGGCGATTGGGACGAAGTCGTAACAAGGTAGCCGTACCGGAAGGTGCGGCTGGATCACCTCCTTTCTAAGGAGCACTTCTTACCGATCCCTCCGGGGTGAGGTCAGAGGCCACTACGTCGGCAAACGTTCGACGGTGGTTGCTCATGGGTGGAACGTTGATTATTCGGCACACTTGATCGTCTTCTCCTTCGAGTACTGTCCTTCGGGGCGTGGAAAGAGTGAGGGAAGCGGGGAGTGTGTCGGGCACGCTGTTGGGTGTCTGAAGGTACGGCCGATTGTTGGCTGCCTTCAGTGCCGGCCCCAGTGAACTCCGGTGTGAACCGGGGGTGATGGGTGGTTGGTCGTTGTTTGAGAACTGCACAGTGGACGCGAGCATCTGTGGCCAAGTTTTTAAGGGCGCACGGTGGATGCCTTGGCACCAGGAACCGATGAAGGACGTGGGAGGCCACGATAGTCCCCGGGGAGTCGTCAACCAGGCT
Source organism: Streptomyces sp. RPA4-2 (assembly GCF_012273515.2). NCBI lineage: Bacteria > Bacillati > Actinomycetota > Actinomycetes > Kitasatosporales > Streptomycetaceae > Streptomyces > Streptomyces sp. RPA4-2. The sequence goes on along the minus strand of NZ_CP050975.2, from coordinate 4,430,419 downwards.
TTGATCCGGGGGTTTCCGAATGGGGAAACCCGGCAGTCGTCATGGGCTGTCACCCTTGCCTGAACACATAGGGCAAGTGGAGGGAACGCGGGGAAGTGAAACATCTCAGTACCCGCAGGAAGAGAAAACAACCGTGATTCCGGGAGTAGTGGCGAGCGAAACTGGATGAGGCCAAACCATATACGTGTGAGACCCGGCAGGGGTTGCGTATGTGGGGTTGTGGGATTTCTCTTTCACGGTCTGCCGGCCGTGAGACGAGTCAGAAACCGTTGATGTAGGCGAAGGACATGCGAAAGGTCCGGCGTAGAGGGTAAGACCCCCGTAGTCGAAACATCAACGGCTCGTTTGAGAAACACCCAAGTAGCACGGGGCCCGAGAAATCCCGTGTGAATCTGGCGGGACCACCCGCTAAGCCTAAATATTCCCTGGTGACCGATAGCGGATAGTACCGTGAGGGAATGGTGAAAAGTACACGCGGGAGCGGAGTGAAATAGTACCTGAAACCGTGTGCCTACAAGCCGTGGGAGCGTCGGATATGTGCTTGCACATATCTCGTGACTGCGTGCCTTTTGAAGAATGAGCCTGCGAGTTTGCGGTGTGTTGCGAGGTTAACCCGTGTGGGGAAGCCGTAGCGAAAGCGAGTCCGAATAGGGCGATTTAGTAGCGCGCTCAAGACCCGAAGCGGAGTGATCTAGCCATGGGCAGGTTGAAGCGGCTGTAAGAGGTCGTGGAGGACCGAACCCACCAGGGTTGAAAACCTGGGGGATGACCTGTGGTTAGGGGTGAAAGGCCAATCAAACTCCGTGATAGCTGGTTCTCCCCGAAATGCATTTAGGTGCAGCGTCGTGTGTTTCTTGCCGGAGGTAGAGCACTGGATAGGCGATGGGCCCTACCGGGTTACTGACCTTAGCCAAACTCCGAATGCCGGTAAGTGAGAGCGCGGCAGTGAGACTGTGGGGGATAAGCTCCATGGTCGAGAGGAAACAGCCCAGAGCATCGACTAAGGCCCCTAAGCGTACGCTAAGTGGGAAAGGATGTGGAGTCGCACAGACAACCAGGAGGTTGGCTTAGAAGCAGCCACCCTTGAAAGAGTGCGTAATAGCTCACTGGTCTAGTGATTCCGCGCCGACAATGTAGCGGGGCTCAAGCGTACCGCCGAAGTCGTGTCATTGCAGCAATAGGGCCAACGCCCGCTGTGATGGGTAGGGGAGCGTCGTGTGCCGGGTGAAGCCGCGCCGGAAGGCAGTGGTGGACGGTTCACGAGTGAGAATGCAGGCATGAGTAGCGATACACACGTGAGAAACGTGTGCGCCGATTGACTAAGGGTTCCTGGGTCAAGCTGATCTGCCCAGGGTAAGTCGGGACCTAAGGCGAGGCCGACAGGCGTAGTCGATGGATAACCGGTTGATATTCCGGTACCCGCTGTGAAGCGTCAAACATTGAACCAGGCGATGCTAAGTCCGTGAAGCCGCCCCGGAGCCTTCGGGCAAAGGGGAGTGGTGGAGCCGACGGACCAGACCTGTAGTAGGTGAGTGATGGGGTGACGCAGGAAGGTAGTCCATCCCGGGCGGTGGTTGTCCCGGGGTAAGGGTGTAGGCCGTGTGATAGGTAAATCCGTCGCACATCAAGGCTGAGACCTGATGCCGAGCCGATTGTGGTGAAGTGGATGATCCTATGCTGTCGAGAAAAGCCTCTAGCGAGTTTCATGGCGGCCCGTACCCTAAACCGACTCAGGTGGTCAGGTAGAGAATACCGAGGCGTTCGGGTGAACTATGGTTAAGGAACTCGGCAAAATGCCCCCGTAACTTCGGGAGAAGGGGGGCCATCACTGGTGATCCGATTTACTCGGTGAGCTGGGGGTGGCCGCAGAGACCAGCGAGAAGCGACTGTTTACTAAAAACACAGGTCCGTGCGAAGCCGTAAGGCGATGTATACGGACTGACGCCTGCCCGGTGCTGGAACGTTAAGGGGACCGGTTAGTCACTCTTCGGGGTGGCGAAGCTGAGAACTTAAGCGCCAGTAAACGGCGGTGGTAACTATAACCATCCTAAGGTAGCGAAATTCCTTGTCGGGTAAGTTCCGACCTGCACGAATGGCGTAACGACTTCTCGACTGTCTCAACCATAGGCCCGGTGAAATTGCACTACGAGTAAAGATGCTCGTTTCGCGCAGCAGGACGGAAAGACCCCGGGACCTTTACTACAGTTTGATATTGGTGTTCGGTTCGGCTTGTGTAGGATAGCTGGGAGACTTTGAAGTCATGGCGCCAGCCATGGTGGAGTCGTCGTTGAAATACCAGTCTGGTCGTGCTGGATGTCTAACCTGGGTCCGTGATCCGGATCAGGGACAGTGTCTGATGGGTAGTTTAACTGGGGCGGTTGCCTCCTAAAGAGTAACGGAGGCGCCCAAAGGTTCCCTCAGCCTGGTTGGTAATCAGGTGTTGAGTGTAAGTGCACAAGGGAGCTTGACTGTGAGACCGACGGGTCGAGCAGGGACGAAAGTCGGGACTAGTGATCCGGCGGTGGCTTGTGGAAGCGCCGTCGCTCAACGGATAAAAGGTACCCCGGGGATAACAGGCTGATCTTCCCCAAGAGTCCATATCGACGGGATGGTTTGGCACCTCGATGTCGGCTCGTCGCATCCTGGGGCTGGAGTCGGTCCCAAGGGTTGGGCTGTTCGCCCATTAAAGCGGTACGCGAGCTGGGTTTAGAACGTCGTGAGACAGTTCGGTCCCTATCCGCTGTGCGCGTAGGAATATTGAGAAGGGCTGTCCCTAGTACGAGAGGACCGGGACGGACGAACCTCTGGTGTGCCAGTTGTCCTGCCAAGGGCATGGCTGGTTGGCTACGTTCGGGAGGGATAACCGCTGAAAGCATCTAAGCGGGAAGCCTGCTTCGAGATGAGTATTCCCACCCCCTTTGAGGGGTTAAGGCTCCCAGTAGACGACTGGGTTGATAGGCCGGATCTGGAAGGCGGGCAACCGCTGGAGGTGACCGGTACTAATAGGCCGAGGGCTTGTCCTCAGTTGCTCGCGTCCACTGTGTTGGTTCTGAAACCACGAACAACCGTCGTAGCTATGCCACGGCTCCGGTTGACAGTTTCATAGTGTTTCGGTGGTCATAGCGTGAGGGAAACGCCCGGTTACATTCCGAACCCGGAAGCTAAGCCTCACAGCGCCGATGGTACTGCAGGGGGGACCCTGTGGGAGAGTAGGACGCCGCCGAACAAATTTTGAAGGAGACCCCCGTACCGGGAAATCGGTACGGGGGTTTTCTGCGTTTACGGGCCACTTCGTTTTAGTGTCGCCGCCGGCCCTTCGATACCCGCACAACAATCAGCCCCCACCCCCGGTTGCCGGGAGGTGGGGGCTGAAGGCGTTCGGTGGACTGTCCTGGGCGCCGTTACTTCAGACGGGACGAAGCCACGATCGAGACGATGTGTGCGGGGACGAGCAGCCACACGATGGCCGTCACGCCCACCGTCGCGACGCGCGTCGCCGTCAGATCGCCAAGCGCGACGTCGACGACCGCGGTCACGAGCAGCAGCAGGGTGCACTCGATGCCGTTGACCAGGCGGTGAAGGCCGACCGCGGAGGCGAGACTGCGTATCCGGGCGAGGCCGCTGGAGCGCGGGACGACGGACTGGTCGGTCGCCTTCTCCATGCCGCTGTCGGAGCGGGCCACATGGACGAGGTCCGAGGACGACTTCAGGAGCAGGACGCCGATCGCCGCCGCGAGGCCGGCCACCAGGTAAGGATCCAGGCCGAGTTCGGAGGCCCGGACGCCCATGCCGACCATCACGGCGGCGTCGGCGAGATAGGCACCGAGACGGTCCAGGTAGACACCGAGCGGGCTGTACTGCCGTCGCCAGCGCGCGACTTCACCGTCCACGCAGTCCAGGAGAAGGTACAGCTGCATGAAGACGACGGAGAGCACGGCGCCGCCCAGACCCGGCAGGACCAGCGCGACCCCGGAGAGCACGCCCGCGACGACCATCACGGCGGTGATCTGGTTGGGCGAGAAGCGGGTTCCGAGAGCCAGCCGTGTCACCCGGAGGGAAACGGAACGCATGTAGAGGCGGCCGGCCCAGTGCTCCGCCCTGCTCTCCAGCTTGCCCGGAGGGTGGATGACGTGACGGAGTTCTTCGAGTGGGACGTTGGGCATGCGTCGTTCTCCCTGGCAGACCGGCGACAGTAGGCGTCAATTCCGTGGCGTGGCAACGTCGTACACGGACGTCGTACGGCACGTCGTACAGGGAAGAGCATGACGGGGGCCTGTACGGCGGGGATCGGCAGGGTGGATTTCAGGGATGGAATTCCCGTGTCGAAATCCGGGTGAACGGGGGCGTACCTCAGGTCTACCGTGGCCGTATGAATCAAGTGATCCGGTCCATACGGGCCGACGAGTGGCGTGCGGTGAAGGAGCTGCGGCTCGCCGCGCTGCGGGACCCCGTCGCGCATCTCGCCTTCGTGGAGACGTACGAGGACTCCGTGGCCCGGCCCGACTCGTTCTGGCAGGAGCGGGCGACGGGGGCCGCCGAAGGCGTCCTGGAGCGGCGGCAGTTCGTGGCCGTCGGACCGGACGGGGTGTGGCGCGGCTCCGTGGTCGTGCTGGTCGAGAGGACCGGGGAGCTGGACATCCTCGGGAACATGAGCGAGCGGGACCAGGGACATCTGGTGGGCGTCTTCGTACGGCCCGAGTACCGGGGAAGCGGTCTGACGGACGCGCTGTTCGACGCCGCGCTCGCCTGGGCCTGGGGGATCGGCCTGGACCGCGTACGGCTGTTCGTGCACGAGAAGAACGGGCGCGCCGAGGCGTTCTACCGCCGGGTCGGGTTCGTGCCGACCGGCGGGAGCACGGCGTCCGTGGGGGACAAGGGGGCACAGGATCTGGAGTTCGTGATCACACGGTCCTAGGGTGCCGACCGGCCGGCCTCGGTCGTCAGAGCGGGAGTTCGTACTGCGGCCAGCGGGCCCTGCCCTGTTCCCGGGAACGGAGCAGGGCCAGAGTCGGAAGGCCCTGGCCCGCTCCGGCGGTCAGCAGGTCGGGGAGCTGAGGGAGCGGGGCGACCGCGGCCACGTCGTCCAGGACGAGCGTAAGTGGTGGGTCGAGCCGACCGGAGGATGACCGTTCGGCCATGCGCCGGCCACGCTCGACCACGCTTGAGGCGAGGGCCGTCAGGAGCGGCATGGCGCCGGGGTTCGCCCTGGGGTCCTCGATGGGTTCACCGACCACATAGAGCGTGCCCCCTTCGTTCACGAAGGAATCCAGAGTCAGGGCGTCATTTCGGTTCGGCGTACAGGACTCGCGGATGTTGACCGTGAACAGCGAGGACAGGGCGCGGGCCGTCAGTTCCTGCGCTATGTCGCGGCGTTCGGGGTGTGAGGTGAGCGCGGCCTCGAGCTCGCCCGCCGCGCCGGAAGCGGCCTTGGGGTTCGTACGCAGGGCCCGTACCGCGTCCTGGACCTGGGATCCCTGGGCCCAGCGGTGGACGTGACGGAAGGCCTTGCCCTCCACGGCGGCAGCGTGCAGATAGCTCCGCAGGAGCGTTTCCGCGACGTCGGCCATGGCGTGGTCGACCTTGGCGGTAGGGCGTACGGGGGCCAGCAGCGCGGCGGCTCTGGCGGCCGCCGTGGCCTTGTCCTCGCAGCCGGCGGCGGGGGACCAGTGGAGACGGGCCGGGGTGTCGCAACGGTGGGTGGGGTCGTAGAGGAGGACCGGGCCGAGCTTGGCCCGGGCGTCCTTGGTCTCCGACCAGGTTCTCGGGTCCGAGGTGACGACCAGGACGGGGCCCTCCGCGTCCCGTACGGCTTGGGCGGCGGTGGGGTGGCGGGTCTCGGCGTGGCCGAGGACGACCGCGCCCGCGGCCGGTGTCCCTTCCCAGCCGCCCATGCGTGCGCCGCCGGCCGCCAGAGGAGCGGGCGTCGTCCGCGGTGCCTCCGTGGGGAGTTCGGCCGGTTCGGGCGCGGGCCGGGGCACCGGGACCTCGTGACGCGCGGGCTCCTCGGCGGACTTCGGGACCTCGCCGTACGGCTGGACCGGTTCCTGTGCGGGTTCGGGCACACGTGCCTCGGCCCGAGGCGCGTACGCGCCCGCCTTCCGCCGTGCCCGCACCGCCCGCCATCTCGCCACCGTGCCCATCACGAACACCGTCAGCACGACCAGCACCATCAACTGCCCGATGAACAGGCCCCAGAAGAGCCCGTACCCCGACAGCTGGCCGGCGGGGGTGTCCGGCCAGGCGCCCACGACGTCCTGCGGCCGCCCGATCAGATGGCGCAGGGCCAGGGGTGTACGGGCGACGGTGACGGCCGTCGGCCAGGCTCCCCGGGCCAGCCATCCGGCGAGCCCGGTGGCGGACCACACCAGCAGGGTGAGGCCGAGGAGGAAGGCCAGTACTCCCACCAGCAGACCGTCGGGGATGCCCCCCGCGCGCTCGTGCTCCCGTTCCCGTTCGTACGGTCTCATCTCATGCCACCGTGGACTCGGAAGTGCCGTCGAGATCGCTGAGGTGCTGCTCCACGAAGGCCGCCGCCCGCTCCTCGGCCTCCAGTTCCGCGGCGCGCAGCGCGTCGTCGGCGAGGTGATCGGCGGAGGACTCGGTCATGGCGCGGTCGGTGAAGACGAGGGGCCGTTCGGTCTCCGTGATCAGGTGTTTGACGACCTGTACGTTGCCGTTGACGTCCCAGACCGCGATGCCCGGGGTCAGGGTCGGGATGATCTCCACGGCCCACCTGGGCAGGCCGATCACCCGTCCCGTAGCCCGTGCCTCGTCGGCTTTCTGGGCGTAGATCGTGCGGGTGGAGGCCATTTTCAGGATCGCGGCGGCCTCCTTGGCCGCGGCTCCGTCGACCACGTCGCTCAGGTGGTGCACCACCGCCACGAAGGACAGGCCGAGGCGTCGGCCGAACTTCAGCAGACGCTGGAAGAGCTGGGCGACGAAGGGGCTGTTGATGATGTGCCACGCCTCCTCCACCAGGAAGATGCGCTTCTTGCGGTCGGGCCGGATCCAGGTGTGCTCCAGCCACACGCCGACGATCGCCATCAGGATGGGCATGGCGATGGAGTTGCGGTCGATGTGGGAGAGGTCGAAGACGATGAGCGGGGCGTCCAGGTCGATGCCGACCGTCGTGGGGCCGTCGAACATGCCCCTGAGGTCGCCGTCGACGAGGCGGTCCAGCACCAGGGCCACGTCCAGGCCCCAGGCCCGTACGTCGTCTATGGCGACGTTCATCGCCTCGGCCGACTCCGGTTCGGGGTGGCGCAGTTGCTCGACGATGTCCATCAGCACCGGCTGGCGCTCGACGATCGTCTCGTTGACGTAGGCGTGCGCGACCTTCAGCGCGAAGCCGGACCGTTCGTCGAGGCCGTGGCCCATGGCGACCTCGATGATCGTCCGCAGCAGGGCCAGCTGGCCGGTGGTGGTGATCGCCGGGTCGAGCGGGTTGAGCCGGATTCCCATGTCGAGGGCGGCCGTGGGGTCGAGGCGGATGGGAGTTATTCCCAGCTCCTCCGCGATGAGGTTCCATTCGCCGACCCCGTCCTCGCCCTGGGCGTCGAGCACGACGACCTGCCGGTCGCGGAAGCGCAGCTGGCGCAGGACGTAGGTCTTCTCCAGCGCCGACTTGCCGTTGCCGGACTCGCCGAGGACCAGCCAGTGCGGGGCCGGGAGCTGCTGCCCGTACAGCTGGAAGGGGTCGTAGATGTAGCCCTTCCCGGAGTACACCTCGCGTCCGATGATGACGCCGGAGTCTCCGAGGCCGGGTGCGGCGGTGGGCAGGTAGACGGCCTGGGCCTGGCCCGTGGAGGTGCGGACCGGCAGCCGGGTCGTCTCGACCTTGCCGAAGAGGAAGGACGTGAAGGTGTCGGTGGCGGCGGACAGCGGATCCCGCATCAGGGCCTTACCTCCGAATACCGGTGGCGAAGGGGAGCGTGTTGACGAAGGCCCGGTGGTGCTCGCGGTCGCACCACTCCAGCTTCAGGTACGACTTGCCGGCCGAGGCGCGGATGGTGCGCTTGTCTCGGGCGAGGGCCTCGGGGGAGCGCGAGGAGACGGTGATGTAGCCGACGAGGTTCACTCCGGCGGCGCCGCTCGCGAGGTCCTCGCCGCGCTGGTCGAGGCGGTTGTGGGAGGCGATGTCGCGGGGGTCGACGGTGCGGTTCATCTTGGCCTGGCGGCTGGCCTCGGCCTCGTCGTTGGTCTTCTCGGTCAGCATGCGCTCGATGGCGATCTCGGTGGGTTCGAGGTCCATGGTGACGGCGACCGTGCGGATGACGTCCGGGGTGTGGACCAGCAGCGGGGCGAGGAAGTTGACGCCGACCGGGGTCATCGGCCACTCCTTCACCCAGGCCGTGGCGTGGCACCAGGGCGCGCGGGTGGAGGACTCCCGGGTCTTCGCCTGGAGGTAGGTGGGCTCCATGGCGTCGAGCTCGGCGGGCCAGGCGTTGCGCTTCGTCATCGCCTGGATGTGGTCGATGGGGTGGTCGGGGTCGTACATGGAGTGCACGAGGGAGGCGAGCCGGCCCTGGCCGAGGGGCTGGCGTACGCGGATGTCGGCTTCCTGGAGCCGCGAGCAGATGTCGGTCAGCTCGCGCGCCATGACGACGGCGAGGCCCGCGTCCCGGTCGAGCTTCTTGCCGCCCTGCGGCCGGGCCGCCCGCGCCATGGCCTGGGCCTCGGCGGCGAGTTCGCGGGTCCAGTGCATGCAGGCGACGAGATAGGCGCGGTGCTGCTCGCTGCTGGTGGACACCATGGACTGGAGCTGGTCGTACGACTGCTGCAGCCAGCCGGGGGACTTCTCGTCCCCGCGTACGGAGACGTCCTTGGCGTGGGCGTCCGGGTCGGCGGGCAGGGTGCGGGCGAGCATCTGGAGGCGGGTGACGAAGCCGTCGCCGTTCGCGACGTGCTTGAGGAGGGTGCCGAAGCGGTCGACGAGGGCTTCCTGGTCCTCGCTGTCGCGCAGGCCGACGCCCGGACCCTCGATCTCGATCGCGGCCGTGACGGTGCGTCGGTCGGCGTGCAGGAGCACGGCGATCTCGTCCGGCCCGAAGGGGGCCGCGAGCCAGGAGATCCGCCCGATGCCGGGCGGCGGTCCGATCTCGATCTCCCGGCCGTCGAGGTGGGTGCCGGCCTCCATGACGTTGCTGCGGTACGCCGTCCCGCGGCGCAGGCTGCGCTTGTAACTGCGGTTGATCTCGAACCACTTGTAGAACGTACGGCGCTTGTACGGGACGTACACCGCGGCGAGGGCGACCAGCGGGAAGCCCATCAGCAGCACGATCCGCAGGGACAGTACGGGGACGAGCAGACCGCACATCATGCCGAGGAACGCGCCCGCGATGATGAGCACGATCTCGCCGGACTCGCGATTGCGGCCGACCATCGCGTTCGGCCGGGCGCGGCCGATCAGATATGTACGGCGGGGCGTGACCGGATGGGACACGTGGGACTCGGTCGTCAACGCCCTTCACCTCCCGTGCGGTTGGAACTGCTGTTGCGGGTGTTTCCGGTGGGACTCGTGCGTGGCGGAGGCGCGGCGGCCGGGACGGATCCGCCGCCTCCGTTCGGTGTGCGGGTGCTGTGCGCCGCCACGCCGCCGGAGGCGGGATTGGCGGGGCGGGGCGGCTGGCTGCCGCTGTTGCCTCCGCCACCGCCGCCGTTGTTGTCGGCGCGGGTGCTGTGGGTCTTGATGCCCTGGGCGACGAGGGTGGCCGGGGAGCTGATCACGGCCGCGGCCTTGCCTTCGGCGCCTTGCATGATGCGGTTGTTGCGGGAGTTCGCGATCTCGTCGCCGAAGCCGGGGACGAAGCGGTAGATCATGGCGCTGGCGAAGATGGCGAGCAGGATGATGGCGAGGCCGGAGACGACGGCGGAGAAGGAGTCCGGGCCGTTGTCGGTCGACAGGGCGCCGGCCAGGCCCAGCACTATCACGATGACCGGTTTCACCAGGATGACGGCGATCATGACGCCGGCCCAGCGGCGGACGTGACCCCACAGGTTCTTGTCGACGAGGCCCGCGTACACGACGGTGCCGAGGAGGGCGCCGACGTAGAGGAGCGCCGCGCGGATGACGAGCTCCAGCCACAGGACGCCGGCGGCGAGGATCGAGACCAGGGACACGACGATCAGCATGATCGGGCCGCCGCCGATGTTCTCGCCCTTGGCGAGTGCGCCGGAGAAGGTGCCGAAGAAGGTGTCGGTCTGGTTGCCGGTGGTCTTGGCGAGGACGTCGGTGACGCCGTCGGAGGCCGAGACGACGGTGTAGAGGATCAGCGGGGTGAACGCGGACGCCAGCACCGTGAGCCAGAGGAAGCCGATCGCCTCGGAGAGCGCGGTGCCGAGGGGGACGCCTCGTACCGCCCTCTTCGCCACGGCGAGCAGCCACAGGAGGAGGGTGAGGATCGTCGACGCCGCGAAGACGACGGCGTACTGCTGGAGGAACTTGGGGTTCGTGAAGTCGACGTTCGCCGTGTCGTTGACCGCGGAGGAGAGCTTGTCGATGGTCCAGGACGCGGCGTCGGCGCAGCCCTTGGCGAGGGAGGAGAGGGGGTCGAGGGTGGAGGTGAGGCTGGGGGGTGCGCCGCCGGTGCCGCTGGAGCCGCTGCCGTTCTCGCAGTACTTCCTGGCTGGGCCCGCGATCAGGGAGCAGGAGTCGTCGGTGGCCTTCGGGGTGGGTGCCGCGTAGGCGTGGGAGGCCAGCAGCACAGCTGTGGTCTGCACGACTGCTACGACGCCGGTGAGCTTGATCGCGCGGTGCGGGCTACCGGGCATACGTGAACCCTCCGAACTCCTCGACCGCTTTGCCGATCTCGTCGGCGCCGGAGACGGCGTTGTCTCCGTTGACGGGGGTCGGGCCGGTCTTCTGGCTGGTTTGCAGGACCTTCCAGTCGCCGTTCCAGGTCAGCTTCATGGTGACGGTGAACCAGCCGCTGGTCACAGGGTTGGTGGAGCTCTCGCCGGTGAGTCCGAAGAGGCTGTTGCACCACACCTCGACCGTGGCCGCGGTGTCGCTGGAGGAGGTGACCTTGGTGCCCACCGGCAGGGTGCGATTGACGAACGTGCTTCCGGTGGGCGCGCTGCCGTCGGTGTCGAGGCCGATCTTCTTCAGGAAGTTCGCCGAGTAGTCCGCGTCGAAGCCGGACTGGAGTCGGTCCAGCGCGCTGGGATCGGCGACCGCCTGCACGATGGCATGACGCTTACCCGTGTTGAACATGCCGTCGGAGCCCAGCGCGACCGCGTAGTTCGCCCCCGCGCTCTGAGCGCCCTGCACGTTGTGGCTGTACCCCGCCGGAATCCCGTTCGTCTTCGAATCGACCGGGCGGTTCCCGGAGGCCGCCGTCGGGGAGGTTCCGGACTTGGCGCCGCCGCTGCCGCCTCCGGTGCCCGAAGAAGGGGAATCGTCTCCTCCGCGGTTCGCGAAGGCGATCGCGGCGATCAGGAGGACCACGACGCCGACCACCGTGACCAGGCTGCGTGTGGACGAGCGTCCACGGCGGGCGCCGCCGTAGACGTCACCGGGGCGGTCGGGGAGCCGGGTCCGGGTCTGGCCCGTGCCCCCGTATCTCCCGTCGTCACCGCGGGAGCCGTCCCCGTATCCGGGTTCGTCACCGAGACTCATGCCGCGTACGCCCCCTCAACCTCTGCTGAATCGCGTAGTACGACGGTAGCCGTGCTGGTTTCCGCGCGGACGCGGTGTGGTGACTCGACATCAGGGAAACGCAACCTCAGCCGGTGGGCGCGACGGACAGGTGGATCGGACAGACGGAGGAGAGTGGAGCCGGGCGCCCCGGCCGGGGCTAGACGGCCATGCCGTACACGATGGTGAACAGCGTGCCCAGGGACCCGATGATGAAGACCCCGGTGAGGCCCGCGATGATCAGGCCCTTGCCCTGTTCCGCGCTGAAGGTGTCCCGCAGCGCCGTCGCACCGATGCGTTGCTTGGCCGCTCCCCAGATCGCGATCCCGAGGCAGAGCAGGATGGCGACCGCCATCACGACCTGGATCATCGTCTTGGCTTCGTTGCCCAGGCTGCCGAAGGGACCCCAGTCCGGGGCGATCCCGCCGATGATTGTGGTGATGTCGCCCTTGTCGGCTGCGAAAAGCATGTAAGTCACCGCCCCTAGTGGGTAGTTCTGCACCCCCTGCCACTGCGCGCAGAGGTCGGGCCCATTCTCGCCGACAATGACGCCGTCGCATGTCGACTTGGCGTCATTGATTGGCGGGTTTCGTACGAATCCCTTGCCACCGGCGCACGCGGGCCCCATTCGGGAGGCGTGCGCCGGTATGCGGAGAGTCGTATGGTCACTCTGTGTATCACGGCAGGTCACGCCGGGCAATGAAGTCGATGCGGAACCTGTCGTGTGGTTCCGTCGTTAACCCCTTCTACGACGCGCGCGGGACAGTCGCCCCGCTCGCCTCGTAGGTGCGCCACGGACGCGTCCCGATTCTGACGGGTGGTCGAGCCGATGTTCTCCGGGTCGCACGTCTGCCGGATGTGGACGCGCGACCGCCGTCACGCAGGCTATCCCCCGTCACCGTGGGGCAGGGAAACGGGCCGTGGCCGGTCGCCGAGACCTGTTCCTCCGCGAGGCCGGTCCGACTGACCGCTCAGGGGCAGCCGTTGGTGGTGGCGCGGGTCGTGGAGCCTTAGAAGCAGCAGGACTTGGCGGGGTCCGTCCGGGAGTCGGGGCGCGGGCTGCGCGACCGTCGCGCGGCGTCGGCTCGGCCGGGCTCACGGGAAACGCGTGGAGTTGCGCGGGTTCGGACGTCGTCGGTGGTGAGATGGCCGCCCAGCGAGCGGATCCGGGAGCACTCCATGATCGATGTCGACCTTCAGATCGACGCGGTACGGCGGCAGGTCGGTACCCGTGCCGGCAGGTCCGGCGAGGCCCGGGTGGTGACGGTGCGCCAGACGTACGACGTGACGCGCGAGGAGGTCTGGGACGCCTGCACCAACGCGCAGCGCATCCCACGCTGGTTCCTCCCGGTCTCCGGGGAGCTGAGGCTCGGTGGCACCTACCAGTTGGAGGGCAACGCGGGCGGCACGGTCGAGCGCTGCGACCCGCCCCGGGGCTTCGCCGCCACCTGGGAGTTCGGCGGCGAGGTCAGCTGGATCGAGGTCCGGCTGACGGCGGTGGCGAAAGCCGTGACGCGCTTCGAACTGGCGCACATCGCGCACGTCGACGAGGAACGCTGGGCGGAGTACGGACCCGGCGCGGTCGGTGTCGGCTGGGACCTCGGTCTGATGGGGCTCGCCGCCCATCTCTCGTCCGGTGGGTCCGTGGATCCGAAGGAGAGCACGGCCTGGCTCGCGTCCGAGGACGGGCGCCGGTTCGTGACGCTGAGCAGCGAGGGCTGGTACCGCGCGAGCCTCGCGGCCGGAGAACCCGAGAGCGCCGCCAGGGGGGCCGCGGCCCGCACGGCCGCGGCGTACGGCGGGGGTGGCGGGGACGGAGCGCCCCAGGCCGGAGATCCGCCGACGACGTCCTGACGGGGGCGCGTCAGGACGGGGATCCGGGGCCGGTCGCGTCGGCGGGGCGGTCCGCGTCCAGTCGGGGTTCGGGGGTACTCGAGCCCGGGAGGTCTTCCTCTCCCGGGCGCCCCGGAGCGTCCGGTGTCCGGGTGGTGTGGAGCGCGGGGACAAGTGTCCACAGGCTGTGGATATCCGGCTGCCGCGCGCGTGGGACGTGACTGGAGTAACGTAGCGTGACGCCTATTGATCGGAGTGCGAGAGAGGACGCTCGGTGGACGTGGGCCGGACGGCGGTTTCCGCCGGCGACTCATGGCAATTTCTCAAGGTGGTTTCAGGATTTCTCTCAGATCCGTGAGCCAGAGTATGAACCGATGAAGCGCATCACTCGTCCCCCTGGTGCCAGGCGGAACGCCCTGTTCGTCGCGGTCGCCGTGCTGGCCGCGACATCGGCCTCCGTCGCGGCCGCCGATGACGGCCGTGGGCCTCTCGGCGTGACCGCGCGGGCCTCCGGTACCGTGGCGGCCTCGCGCGTCGGCGCACTGTTCGGGGACAGCGGCGCTCTGGAGGGCGGTCACTTCTGTACGGCGTCCGTCGTGCGCAGCAAGGGACGGAACCTTCTCGTGACCGCCGCGCACTGCCTGGACGGCGGCGGAAAGCTGCGCTTCGTGCCCGGATACCGCGACGGGAAGGCGCCCTACGGCATCTGGGAGATCCGCAGGACGTACGTCGGTGACGCGTGGACCGGCGCCCAGGACGAGGACAGCGACGTCGCCTTCGCCACCGTCGCCGACCAGGGCGGCAAGGGCGTCGAGGACGTCGTCGGCGGCAACGCGTTCGTCACGGGGCGGGAGACCGGGGCGACCGCCGTGACGGTCACCGGCTACCCCAGCACCCTCGACGCCCCGATCACCTGCACGAACAGGCCCACCGTGCACAGTCGCACCCAGCAGCGCATCGCCTGCCCCGCCTTCGCCGGCGGCACGAGCGGCAGCCCCTGGGTGAACGGGTACGGGGAGGTCGTCGGGGTCATCGGCGGCCACGAGGCGGGTGGGGACACCGACGACATCTCGTACAGCGTGGTCCTGGGGGACGAGGCCCGGGACCTGTACCGGTCGACACAGGAGCAGTAGCGGGGGAGCGCCGCGCCCCGCGCGTGCGCCTTCCGGCCATGACGGGGTGTCCACTTTGGCGTGTTACCGCCTTGTGGCACAAGGGAGTTGCCCAGGGGGCGCCGTGACCGGCCCGGCAGGGCCGCCACATGCGGTTTCTCCTCGTGTGTGATCGTCCCGCGGCGCGGGGGGCGCCTCTACACTGGCGACGGCGGACTCCTGGGCGGCGAGGGGCGGTTGACGGTGCGTAAGGCATGGGTCGTGGCGGCCGCTGTCGCCGGGGCGGGACTCTCCTTCGTGATGCTGCTCGTCGTCGGGGTCTACATCGTCGCGGGCAACCTCGCGGGCGGGGTCGGGGGAGGCTCGGTCGGGCTCGCCAAGGGCGCGGTGCCGGCCGTGTACCAGACACTCGTGCAGAAGTGGGGAAACCTGTGCGGCGCGATCAACCCCGCGCTGCTGGCCGCCCAGCTGTACCAGGAGAGCGGATTCAATCCGAACGCCAAGAGCCCGGCGAAGGCCGAAGGGATAGCGCAGTTCATCCCGGGGACGTGGGCCACGCACGGAGTCGACGGCGACGGCGACGGCGACCGCGACGTATGGGATCCGAATGACGCGATTCCGTCGGCCGCCTCGTACGACTGCCAGCTCGCCTCGTACGTGAAGGACGCGCCGGGGAACATCACGGAGAACATGCTCGCCGCCTACAACGCGGGGGCGTACGCCGTCATCAAATACGGAGGCGTTCCGCCGTACCGGGAGACCCGGAACTACGTGAAGACGATCACGACGCTGGAGCAGAGCTTCGCCCGGCCCGTGAACCGGGTCGATCCGTCTCGGCAGGCCGCGGCGGCGATCTACTACGCGCAGAAGAAGCTCGGCACGCCCTATCTGTGGGGCGGCAACGGCACCGCTGACCAGGGCGGACGCTTCGACTGCTCGGGTCTGACGAAGGCCGCGTACGAAAGCGTCGGGGTCACCCTGCCGCGGGTCGCCAACGACCAGTACAACGCCGGGCCGCACCCCGCGCGTGAGGAACTGCTGCCGGGGGACCTGGTGTTCTTCTCCGACGACCTCACCAACTCGCGGACCATCCGGCACGTGGGCATCTACGTGGGCGGCGGCTACATGATCGACGCGCCGCGGACGGGTGCCGTCATCCGCTTCGACCCGATCGACACCCCCGACTACTTCGGAGCCACGCGCGTGACCGAGGATGGCGCGAAAGCACTGCCGACCACGGTCTGAACCCACCCCCTGAGCTGCGGCGATGTATCTCTCTTCGATAACGTCTGCGTGATCATTCGGTGGAGTGCGGAACGTACTGGAGGGCACTGTGCGTTCCTGATGACGTAGAGCGGACCCAGGACTTCCGGGCCGCGGTTCTACACACCACGGGGTGGATCGAGCGGCGCGCGATAGGGCGCGCCCGCGGGAGAGACGACGAAGGGGCCGCAGCACCATGGCTGGACTCGCCGAATCCGGTTCGAACCCCGACGTCGACCTGCTGTACGACATCAACGGCCTCGCCAAGGACGCACCGCACTGGTTCGACCGGGGCATGGGGTTCGTGGGCGAGTACGGACTGCTGCTCGCCATGGTCCTGCTGGTGCTGTGGTGCTGGTGGACCGTGCGGCGCGGCGGCGGTGAGGGTGCGGCGTCGTCCGTGGCCGGGCTGGTGTGGGCACCGCTGGCCGCCGGAATCGCGGTGCTGGTGAACGTGCCGATAAGGGGTTTCGTGGAGCGGCCCCGGCCGTTCGTCGACCACCAGGGGCTCGACGTCCTGGTGGCGGGCAAGACCGACTTCTCCTTCGTCAGCGACCACGCGACGCTCACGATGGCGATGGGCGTCGGCCTGTTCGTCGTGCACCGGAAGTTCGGCCTGGCCGGGATCGGGCTCGCGCTCGTCGAGGGGTTCTGCCGGGTCTACATGGGCGTGCACTACCCGACGGACGTCATCGGCGGATTCGCCCTCGGCACGGCCGTCGCGCTGCTGCTGTCCCCGCTCGCCACGGCCCTGCTGACGCCGGTCATGAAGGCCGTGGAGCGGTCCCCGCGGGCCGGCCGGCTGGTCCGGGCGCGGCGCGCGGGTCTCACGGAACAGCAGGCGCGGATTCCGGAGGCGCGGTCGGAGCGGCCGGAAGAGCCCGATCTGGCGGCGTAGCTGCCGCCCCCTCCGCCCCCGGCCCCTCCGCCCCCGCCCCCGGCCCGCTTCCCATCGGCTCGCGCGGGGACGGCTTCCGCGGCGGACCGTTTCTACAGTGCTTGGGGGAACGAGAAGAAGCGGTCCGGGTCGTACTGCTTCTTCAGAGCGGTCAGCCGGGGCGCCGCGTCGCCGTAGTACGCCTTGCGCCAGTTGGTGAGGGTCGGGTCCGTGTAGTTCTGGTAGGCCGCGCCGGAGGCGTGGCGGGCCATCGCCGTGTGGGCCGAGGTCAGCCAGGACTGGGCCGTGGTGCCGGAGGTGCCCGCCTGCCAGGAGACGATGTACTGGGCGAGCATCCGGGAGCGGCGGTGCACGAAGGCCGTCGCGGTCGGTGAGACACGGTTGACCGCGCCGCCCAGCGCGGTGAGCGCGATGCTGCCCGCGCCGGCGCGGACCGACGTGATCTGGTTCAGGAGCGTCTGGATGCCGGCCGCGGATATCGAGCGGTCGAAGAAGTCCGAACGGGCCGCGTACGTCTCGCGGCCGAGGGCGCCCTGCGGGGAACGGCCCGGCGTCGTACCCGGCAGATGGCACTGGGGGTCGGTGGGGAAGGAGGAGCAGCCCGCGTAGGCCTCCATCGACTCCTCGTACGAGTGCCTCTTGAGGGAGACGCTGCGGGCGGGGGCGCCGACCCGGTCGGCCAGGCGGTCCACGGCGTTCTGGAGCTCGCCGTAGGTGCCCAGGGAGAAGGCGGCGACGGAGACGGTGGGGGTGCCCCCGGCGGTGTTCTCGAGATGCAGGGACGACCAGATCTCGTCCGGCTGGTCCGGTCCCCACTCCTGCCAGGCCTTCACCACGGCGGCGGCCTTGGCCCACGGCCAGGTCAGGTACGCGGAGACGGCCTGCGGGGCGGGGTGGGTCTTGTAACGGAGCTCGGTGACGACACCGAAGTTGCCGTTGCCGGCACCGCGCAGCGCCCAGAAGAGGTCCTTGTTCTCACTCGCGTTCGCGACGAGTTGCTTGCCGTCCGCCGTGATCAGCGTCGCCTGGGTGAGGCTGTCGCAGGTCAGGCCGTACGCCCGGGACACGACGCCGTGGCCGCCGCCGAGGGTCAGACCGGAGACGCCGACGGTCGGGCAGGAACCCGCGGGGATGGTGACACCCTTCGCGGCGAGGGCGCGGTAGACGTCGATCAGCTTGGAACCGGCCCCGACGACGGCCTCGTTCGCGGACGCCCGGATCTTGTTCAGCTTGGAGACGTCGAGGATCAGCCGGCCGTCGCCGGAGGACCAGCCCGCGTAGGAGTGGCCGCCGTTGCGGATCGACAGCGGTATGTGGTGGGCGCGGGCGTAGGCCATGGCCGTACGGATGTCGTCCGCGTGGGCGGCGTACGCGACGGCGGTGGGCTTCAGCGCGTCGAAGCGGGTGTTGTACAGCTGGTGCGCGGCGGCCCAGGCGCGGTCGCCGGGGCGGACCAGGGGGCCGTCCAGGTCCTTGGCGAGGGCGGTCCAGTTCGCGGCGGCGCTGACGCCGGCGGTGGTGGTGCCCGAGGTCGTGCGGATCGGGGCGCTGGTCGTCTCCGCGGCCCCTGACGACGTCTTGGTGGCCGCGCCGTTCTTCCCGTTGCACGCGGTGGTGACCGCGGCCGCGAGAGCGGCCGCGCCGCCGCCTATGAATATTCGCCGTTGCATGTGAGCCTCCCGTTGGTTCCCGTGGGACGAGACGGGTGACCGTTTCCGAGGGTTCCACAACGAACGGGCGCGGGACGCAACCGCTACAGGACCGTGATCCCTTTATGACCGATATCACGGGTGTCCCACCCGGAATGCGGACTCCTGCCAGAGGCGTCGCGTCTCCACGCCCTCGCTCGCGCGAGGCCGTCCGGGCCGGACGCGGGGTCAGGCGAGCGGGGGCGTCGTGTGCGACTCCGCGTCCGTGCGCGCGAGGCTGCGGGCCCGGCGCGCCGGACCTCTCCAGCCGCAGGAGCAGCGGGCCACGCAGAAGCGGCCCTGCTCGACCGTGATGGTCCGGTGTTCTCCGACGAATGCGATGTCGTCCTGCTGCGCCACGCCCATAACGTTACCCAAGGCAAGCAAACGGAATCGGACCCGCGTGACGAGCGTCCCTACCCGTCGTTAACCGGTACGACAGGAGGCCCGGGACGGACCGGCTGGGGGTCGGCGGACGATGGTGGCGCAACAGGGCAGGCGGACGGACGCTCGCGTTCTCGCGGTCGCGATGGCGGGGCTCATGTGCTGCGCCGCCGGATGTTCGGCCGGCCGAGCGGGTGCCGAGGACGCGCGCCCCGCCGCCGTGAGCACCCGCTCCGGCGCCGTCTCCGCCGAGGCGCTGCACCGCGCCGCCGCCACCCTGGAGCGCGCCGGCAGCGCGAGGACCCGTACGTCGATGGAGATGGCCACCGGCGGGACCCGCGTCACCATCCGGGGAGAGGGTGTCTACGACTTCAGGAAGCAGTCGGGGCAGCTCACGGTGGAGCTGCCGCAGGACCCGGCCGGCGCCGAGGAGCACCGGCCGATCACGGAACTCCTCGCGCCGGGAGCCCTGTTCATGAAGAACCGCGGCGCGGGTGTCCCGGCCGACAAGTGGGTGCGCGTCGACACGGCCACGCTCTCCGACGGGAATCTGGTGACCGGCGGTGCCACCGACCCGTTCGCCGCGGCCGAGTTGCTGCGCGGGGCGCGGACGGCGACGTACGTGGGCAGGACGGACGTGGCGGGGGTGCCGGTGGCGCACTACCGCGGGACCGCCGACCTGGGCCTCGCCGCACGGAGCGCGTCGAAGGGGAACCGGGAGGCGCTGCGGGCGGCGGCGAAAGGGTTCGCCACCGCCGAGGTCCCGTTCGACGTCTATCTGGACGACGAGGGACGGATCCGTGAGCTGCGGCACCGGTTCAGCTTCGTCAACGGCCAGCACCGGGGTACGGTCGCGGTCGTCTCGACGACCCTGCTGTACGACTTCGGGGTCCCGGCGCCCGTACGGCTTCCCGAATCCGGGGACATCTTCGCGGGGAAGATCGCGGAGCCGTAGAGGCGCGGCGACCGCGGGGTGAAGGGTGTGCGGCATGTCGTGCATGCCGGCGGAGTCCGGGTAGGGGCCCGAGCCGGGGGCGGCGCGGGGGCGCGGAGTGCCTGGGCGGGCTCCGGGTGGGAGGCGGGGTTGGGGGCTGGAAATGGCCCTTCCGTGCCATGCGCGGTGTGTAGGCCGCTCCCTACTCTAGGAAGTCGGTGACGGCAGGAAGAGGTGACGCGCGTGGCTCCGGTCGGCGGTACGGCAGTTCAGGACCACGTGGCCCTCGCCGAGATCGAGCTGTGCGGCGATCTGATCATCGCGGCGTCGGCCGCCCATGAGGACCGGCTCAGCCTGGAGAGCATCGACGAGGTGCTGAAAGTGGCCGAAGAGCGTGCGCGGGAGAGCGGCACGGAGGAGTAGGTCCCGCCGCCTCGCCTCCCACCTGGTGGGTGCCGGGCGTGGTGAGGGGGCGAACGATGACAGCTCTCAGGTACGCAGCAGGCGGCCGATCGCCTTCGTGGCTTCCTCGACCTTCGCGTCGATCTCGTCGCCGCCCTTGAGGGCCGCGTCCGCGACGCAGTGGCGCAGGTGCTCTTCCAGGAGCTGGAGGGCGAAGGACTGCAGGGCCTTGGTGGAGGCGGAGACCTGCGTGAGTATGTCGATGCAGTAGACGTCCTCGTCGACCATCCGCTGCAGACCGCGGATCTGGCCCTCGATCCGGCGCAGGCGCTTGAGGTGCTCGTCCTTCTGCTTGTGGTAGCCGTGGACACCGCGGTCGTGGTCGGTCACGACCTCCTCCGCGGTCTCCCGCGTGTCACCGGAGGGCACCGGCGCGCCGGCCTCGGTGGTCGTCATCGCGTCCTCCTGCTGATCCCGCCGGAAAGGTCGGTTACATATACCCCTGGTAGGTATATGGTATCGAACTTCGTTGGGTATAGGGCCCTTGCCCGATGCCGGGACCGGACCCTGTGCTGATCACTGTGCCTCATGGGCGACACTGGGGGACGGCCGGTTAGCCGTGGCCGGATGATGCGCCTAGCATCAGCCTGACCGAAACAAAAGGACCCCGAGGACCTCACGTGCGATTTCGTCTGACCCCCAGGGAGACGAGCTTCTACGACATGTTCTCCGCATCCGCGGACAACATCGTCACGGGCTCGAAACTCCTGATGGAACTGCTCGGGGCCGACGCCTCGGCCCGGGCCGAGATCGCAGAGCGTATGCGGGCAGCGGAGCACGCCGGTGACGATGCGACGCACGCGATCTTCCACCAGCTGAACTCCTCCTTCATCACACCCTTCGACCGCGAGGACATCTACAACCTGGCCTCGTCCCTCGACGACATCATGGACTTCATGGAGGAGGCCGTCGACCTGGTCGTGCTGTACCAGGTCGAGGAGCTCCCCAAGGGTGTGGAGCAGCAGATCGAGGTGCTGGCGCGGGCGGCCGAGCTGACCGCCGAGGCGATGCCGAACCTGCGGACCATGGACAACCTCACCGAGTACTGGATCGAGGTCAACCGCCTCGAGAACCAGGCCGACCAGATCCACCGCAAGCTGCTCGCCCAGCTCTTCAACGGCAAGTACGACGCCATCGAGGTGCTGAAGCTCAAGCAGATCGTGGATGTGCTGGAGGAAGCGGCCGACGCGTTCGAACACGTGGCGAACACGGTGGAGACCATCGCCGTCAAGGAGTCCTGAGGCTCCGTGGACACCTTTGCGCTGATCGTGACCATCGGGGTCGCGCTCGGATTCACGTACACGAACGGCTTCCACGATTCGGCGAACGCCATCGCCACGTCGGTGTCCACCCGGGCGCTGACCCCCCGGGCCGCGCTCGCCATGGCCGCGGTGATGAACCTCGCGGGCGCGTTCCTCGGCAGCGGGGTCGCGCACACCGTGAGCAGTGGTCTGATCGCGACGCCCCAGGGCTCCAAGGGGATGGGCATCCTCTTCGCCGCGCTCATCGGGGCCATCGTCTGGAACCTGGTCACCTGGTACTTCGGTCTTCCGTCGTCCTCGTCGCACGCGTTGTTCGGCGGTCTGGTGGGGGCGGCGCTCGCGGGCGGTACGACCGTTCTGTGGTCCGGCGTCCTCGACAAGGTCATCATCCCGATGTTCCTGTCGCCGGTGGTCGGCCTGATCGGCGGCTATCTGGTGATGTGCGCGATCATGTGGCTGTTCCGCCGGTCCAACCCGCACAAGGCCAAGAGGGGTTTTCGGATAGCCCAGACGGTTTCGGCGGCCGGTATGGCGCTCGGGCACGGTCTGCAGGACGCGCAGAAGACGATGGGTATCGTCGTGATGGCGCTCGTCATCGGTGACGTCCAGGGCGCCGACGATCCGATTCCGGTGTGGGTGAAGATCTCCTGCGCCGTGATGCTGTCCCTCGGTACGTACGCGGGTGGGTGGCGGATCATGCGGACGCTGGGGCGGAAGATCATCGAGTTGGATCCGCCGCAGGGGTTCGCCGCGGAGACGACCGGGGCGTCGATCATGTTCGCTACGGCGTTTCTGTTCAAGGCGCCCATCTCCACGACGCATGTCATCACGTCGGCGATCATGGGGGTGGGGGCGACCAAGCGGGTGAACGCCGTGCGGTGGGGTGTCGCCAAGAACATCGTGCTGGGGTGGTTCATCACCATGCCGGCGGCGGCGTTGGTGGCTGCGGCCAGTTTCTGGGTCGTGGACCTGGCGTTCCTGTAGGGACCCGCGGGTTCCCTCCGGGGGTCTGCGAAGGATTTCTCTCGCCCCCGCCGCCCCTACGCGACCCATCCCCTAACCGGGGCTCCGCCCCGGACCCCGGCATGGGGCTCCGGCCCTGCATCCCGGCATGGGGCTCCGGCCCTGCATCCCGGCATGGGGCTCCGCCCTGCATCCCGGCATGGGGCTCCGCCCTGCACCCCGGCATGGGGCTCCGGCCCGGTCCCCGCCAAGGGGCTGCGCCCCCTGGACCCCCGCATCGCCCGAAGGGCTTGTCCTCAAACGCCGGACGGGCTGGAGGGCATGGCCTCGGCCGGAGGCCCCCCGCGCACGCCGAGATCCGCCGCGTGTGCCCGCGCCAACAGGACAGGGCCGCGTCCTCAGCGTGGGCCGGCATCTCCGAGGTAGGCCCCGTCTCCGGTGTGGGCCCGCATCTTCCGCGCGAGTCCGCAGCGCAGCCCCCGTCTTCCGCGCGAGTCCGCAGTGCAGGTTCCGTCTGAGGTGCGAGTTCGCAGCGCAGGTTCCGTCTGAGGTGCGCGGGCGTGGTTTCAGGCTGGGGGCGGCTGGACCCGGAGACGGGAGCGGGCCCGCCCCCGGGAGCCGGGGGCGGGCCCTTCTCGTCCTCGCGGTGGCACCGCCATGCAGCACCGCGAGGGGTTTGTGGGGGGTCGGCTCAGCCGAAGCGGCCCGAGATGTAGTCCTCGGTGGCCTGGACCGACGGGTTGGAGAAGATGCGCTCCGTGTCGTCTATCTCGATGAGGCGGCCGGGCTGGCCGACCGCGGACAGGTTGAAGAACGCCGTGCGGTCGGAGACGCGGGCGGCCTGCTGCATGTTGTGCGTCACGATGACGATCGTGAAGCGCTCCTTCAGCTCACCGATGAGGTCCTCGATGGCGAGGGTGGAGATCGGGTCCAGGGCCGAGCACGGCTCGTCCATGAGCAGGACCTGCGGCTCCACCGCGATCGCCCGCGCGATGCACAGTCGCTGCTGCTGGCCGCCGGACAGGCCCGAGCCGGGCTTGTTCAGGCGGTCCTTGACCTCGTTCCAGAGGTTCGCGCCCTTGAGGGACTTCTCGACGATGTCGCTGAGCTCGGACTTCCGGTAGGAGCCGTTGAGCTTGAGGCCCGCCGCCACGTTGTCGAAGATCGACATGGTGGGGAAGGGGTTGGGACGCTGGAAGACCATGCCGATCGTGCGGCGCACGGCGACGGGGTCGACGCCCTGGCCGTACAGGTCCTCGTCGTCCAGGAGGACCTTGCCGTCGACACGGCCGCCGGGGGTGACCTCGTGCATCCGGTTGAGGGTGCGCAGGAAGGTCGACTTGCCGCAGCCGGAGGGTCCGATGAAGGCCGTCACCGAGCGCGGTTCGACCGTCATCGAGATGTCTTCGATCGCCTTGTGGGCGCTGTAGTAAGCGGTCAGACCGCTTACGTCGATTCGCTTGGCCATGTCAGTCACTGCTTCTTTCGAGAGGTTCGGGTCGCTGATTGGCCGCGTCAGCGGCCCGTCTTCGGGGCCTTCCAGCGGGCGATGCCGCGGGCCGCCAGGTTCAGGATCATGACGAAGGCGATGAGCGCGAGTGCCGCCGCCCAGGCCCTGTCGTAGGCCGCGCCGGAGCCGGCGCTGTTCGCGTACTGCTGGTAGATGTACAGCGGCAGCGAGGCCTGCGGGTCCGAGAACGGGTTGGTGTTGATGAAGTTCGTGCCCCAGACCAGGAGCAGCACCGGGGCGGTCTCGCCCGTGATGCGGGCGACCGCGAGCATCACACCCGTGGTGATACCGCCGATGGACGTCGGCAGGACCACCTTGATGATGGTGCGCCACTTCGGGACACCCAGCGCGAGGGAGGCCTCGCGCAGCTCGT
Organism: Streptomyces sp. RPA4-2; assembly: GCF_012273515.2. Taxonomy (NCBI): domain Bacteria; kingdom Bacillati; phylum Actinomycetota; class Actinomycetes; order Kitasatosporales; family Streptomycetaceae; genus Streptomyces; species Streptomyces sp. RPA4-2. Next base: position 4,406,102 of record NZ_CP050975.2, on the reverse strand, counting down.
TCGGTACGAGCTTGAGCATCTCCTCCGTGGAGCGGACCACGACGGGCATCATCAGGATGGACAGGGCGAGCGAGCCGGCGAAGCCGGAGTAGCCCATGTCCAGGATCAGGATCCAGAAGCTGAGGATGAACAGGCCGGCGACGATCGACGGGATGCCCGTCATGACGTCGACGAAGAAGGTGACGGCCTTGGCGAGCTTGCCCCGCCCGTACTCCACCAGGTAGACGGCGGTGAGCACGCCGATCGGCACGGCGATCAGGGTGGCGATGCCGACCTGCTCCAGGGTGCCGATGATCGCGTGGTAGATGCCGCCACCGGTCTCGGTGTCGGCGACCACACCCATGGAGTGGGTCAGGAAGTAGATGTCGAAGACCTTCACGCCACGCTTGGCGGTCTCCCAGATCAGGGAGGCCAGCGGGACGATGGCGACGAGGAAGCAGACCCAGACGAGGCTGGTCGCGACCCGGTCCTTGGCCTGGCGGCGGCCCTCGACGCGGGCCGAGATGCCGTAGGTGCCGAGGATGAAGAGGATCGCGGCGATCAGGCCCCACTGGACCTTGCTGTCGAGGCCGCCCACCAGTCCGATGACCACGGCGAGGACGAGCGCGCCCACGGCGATCCCCCACGGGGACCACGAGGGGAGGCTGGCGCCGCGCAGGCTGCTGGGGCGCCTCTCGGTGACGGATGCGTGGCTCATGCGTTGGCCCCCGAGTACTCCTTGCGGCGGTTGATGATCATCCGCGCGCCGCCGTTGACCAGCAGAGTGATGACGAACAGGACGAGACCGGAGGCGATCAGCGCGTCCTGGCCGAGCGGGGTGGCCTCGCTGAACTTGCTCGCGATGTTCTGCGCGAAGGTGCCGCCGCCCGGGTCGAGCAGGCTGGCGTTGATCTCGAAGGTGGGCGAGAGGACCGTGGCGACGGCCATCGTCTCGCCGAGCGCGCGGCCGAGGCCCAGCATCGAGGCGGAGATCACACCGGAGCGGCCGAAGGGCAGCACCGACATGCGGATGACCTCCCAGCGCGTGGCGCCGAGCGCGAGAGCGGCCTCCTGGATCATCAGCGGAGCCTGGCGGAAGACCTCGCGGCTCACGTTGGTGATGATCGGCAGGATCATGATCGCGAGCAGGACGCCGACGGTGAGCATCGAGCGGGGGGCGCCGCCCTGCCAGTCGAAGATGCCGGTCCAGCCGAAGTAGTGGTCGAGCCAGCCGAACAGGCCGTCCATGTGGGGGACCAGGACGAGGGCGCCCCAGAGGCCGTACACGATGGACGGGACGGCGGCGAGCAGGTCGATCACGAACCCGATGGGGCCGCCGAGCTTGCGCGGCGCGTAGTGCGTGATGAACAGCGCGATGCCGACGGCGACGGGGACCGCGAGGGCCATGGCGATGATCGAGGAGACCACCGTGCCGAAGGCCAGCACCGCGATGCCGAAGCTCGGCGGCAGCAGGTTGGTGTTCCACTCGAACGTCGTGAGGAAGTTCCCGTGGTCCTCGCTGATCGCGTTGGCCGCGCGATAGGTGAGGAAGGCCGCGATGGCGGCCATGATCACCAGAAGGAAGATGCCGGACCCACGGGAGAGGCCGAGGAAGACGCGGTCTCCGATGGGGGAGGCGCCGCGGTCGGCGATCTTCGTGCCGGGCGCGGAAGTCTGTGGGGTGGGAGGTGGCGCTTCAGTGTTCTGTGTCGTTATGTCCATGAGGATTCTCCGGTCTGCGGAACCGTAAGGGGTGGCGGCTCCAGGCGGCGGTGCACCGGACGGTGCGGCCCGCCTCGGGTGAGGCGGGCCGCACACTCAGGTCAGCTCAGGTTCGAGACGGCGGCGCGAACCTTGGTGATGATCTCGGCGGGGATGGGCGCGTACTGCGCGTCGGTCAGAAGCTTCTGACCGTCCTCGCTCGCGATGTAGTTGAGGAAGGACTTCGTGGCGGGCAGGGTGTCGGCCTTGTTGCCCTTCTCGCAGACGATCTCGTAGGTGACCAGGGTGAGCGGGTAGGCGCCCTCCGTGGTCGGCTTGTAGTTCAGGCCGAGGGCCAGGTCGTTGCCGCTGCCCTTGACCTCGGCGCTGGCGATCGCCTTGGTGGCGTTCTCGACGCTGGCCTTCACCGGGGTGGCGGCGTCCGTCTTGAGGTCGACGGTGCTGATGCCGTCAGCGGCGTAGGAGAGCTCGAAGTAGGAGATCGCGCCGGCGGTCTGCTTGACCTGCTGGGCGAGACCGGCGGAGCCCTGCGCGGACTGGCCGCCCTTGGCCTGCCACGCCTTGCCGCCGGAGTAGTTCCAGTCGGACGGGGCGACGGCCTTCAGGTACTTGGTGAAGTTGTCCGTGGTGCCGGACTCGTCCGAGCGGTGGAACGCCTGGATCTTGGTGCTGGGCAGCTTCGCGGAGGGGTTGAGCTTCGCGATCGCGGAGTCGTTCCACTTCGTGATCTTGCCGTCGAAGATCTTGGCGATGGTGGACGCGTCGAGGACGAGGCCGTCCACGCCCGGCAGGTTGTAACCGATCGCGATCGGGCCGCCGACCATCGGGAGGTCGATCGCCGGGTTGCCGCCACAGGCCTTCGCGGCCGCGCCGACCTCTTCGGGCTTCAGCGGGGAGTCCGAACCGGCGAACGCGGTCTGGCCCTGCGTGAACGCCGTCACACCGGCACCCGAACCCGTCGGGTTGTAGTTGATCTGGACGCCGGAGCAGGCCCGGGTGAACTCCTTCACCCAGGCGTCTATGGCGTTCTTCTGCGCGGAGGACCCGGAGGCCTGCAGCTGGCCCTTGGCGTCGTCGCACTTGATGGCGCTGGCGCTCGTGGCGGAGGAGGTCGCCTTGTCGCCACTGTTGCTCTTGCCACCGGTGTCGTCCGAGCCGCACGCCGTGAGGGCCAGGGCGCCGGAGACGGCGACGGCACCGAGCGAGAGGGCGCGAAGCCGGTTCTTGCGCTGAAGCTTCACTTTTCGGGAGTTCCTTCCAGGAGCCGCCGTCGAGTGGCGGCGTGCGATGTCGGTGGTAGGCGGAAGCCGTGTCCCAGGACTTGCCCGGGGCGCGGTCCGCACCGCGTAAGGCCGAAATTAGGCAGAAGAGGTGAAGGCGCCGATGGCCATAAGTGAACGGAGGGTGAACCCCTGCGGTCGGTGCGGTGAGGTCACGGAACGCTTACGTCGAGGACACGGGGCGGTTTCCGACAACTCGGGTCGCATGGGTAACTCTAGGCAACCAGACGCAATCGTTCAGGTTTCGGCGCGAGAGGCGTGACGGGGCCGGATGCGGTGCTGTGCGGGCATACGGCGCACGGCCTCCTCGTACGGGCGCGGAGTCCGGGCGGGGTGCGACGGCGTGCGCCGGCCTCAGGGTGCGTACCGGTCCGTACCTCATGACTCGTACGGCCTACGCGAGATGCAGCGAGTGCAGCAGCGCGTCGACCAGGTCGCGGTCCCTGGGCTGGGTCAGGCGGTGCCGGGCCGCGGGCGGCGGGAGCCACAGGACCCGGTCGACCTCGCTGTTCGGGCGGAAGCAGCCGTCCGCCGCCTCGGCCGCCCAGTAACGGACCTCCTTGGTGCGTCCGCCGACGACGTATCCGAGCGTGGGCAGGGTGGCGCCCGGCACCGCGGAGTACCCCGTCTCCTCCTCGACCTCCCGCAGCGCCCCCGCCAGGGCGTCCTCGGCGCGCTTGAGCTTGCCCTTCGGATGCGACCAGTCGTCGTACTTCGGACGGTGGACCAGACAGACCTCCAGCTCGCCGTCGACGGGCGAGCGGCGCCACAGGACGCAGCCCGCCGCCCGGATGATGTCGGTGCCGTCGGTCATGGGGTCTCCCTCAGGGGGTGCGTGCGGCTTCCTTCTGCCAGCTCTGCTGGAACGCGAAGCGTGCCGCCTCCACCTCGTGCCGCTGGTCCGCGTGGAGCACTCCGAGCGCGTACGCGGTCGCCGGCGCGATGCGCGGGGTGCGGGCCGCCGACGCCGCGGCCGCGGCCGCCTCGGCCGCGTCCCGGTGCCGGTCGAGGGCCTGACCCGCGCCGAGCAGCCGTACGTCGGAGGGGACGTCCTCCTGGTAGAGGCACTCGCGCGCGTAGCGGTGCAGCCGCAGCAGCAGCCGGACCTGGTGCCAGGGCGCGTCCTGGGGGTGGGGAGCGGCGTCCGCGGACAGGCCGTGCACCAGGGCCTCCGCGTTGTACGGATGCCCCGCGGTGAGCAGCGGCAGCGCGGCGACGGCGTCGATGAGCCGGTCCTGTGCGGCGGCCGCCAGCGGGCGCAGGTCGGCCGCGGTGGCCGCCGTGGTGAGCGGTACCTCGCTCGCGAGGACGGCGACGCTGTCCGCGACCGCGTGGAAGCGGGAGGAACCCAGTGCCTGGAGTGCCGCCGAGTGCGCCCGGGTGCGGGCGAGGGTCAGCTGCCGGTCGAGCAGCGCGCCCGCCTTCGCCGCCCCGATGGTCAGGTGGCCCTTGGGGGGAACGTCGGAGCCCCCCGCGGTCTGCGTGGGGAAGCCGGTCGGGCCGGACAGCCGGTTCAGCGCGCCGAGCAGCCGCTCCAGCCGGGCCGCGTAGGCGTGCTCGCGCGCCAAGGTGCCCGACAGCCAGGCGAGTTCGGGGCGCATGCCCTCCGACCAGTCCGTGTCGAGGAGGGGCCGGAAGGTGTGCAGGGTGCCGCTGATGCGGCGGGCCGAGCGGCGCAGGGCGCGCGCCGCGTCGACAGAATCCGCCGAGCCGCCCGCCGCGGCGCCGGTCTCCCGGTGCTGCCGCAGCGAACGGAGGAACTCCGTGGCCTGGTCCCGCAGATAGTCCGCGAGGACCTCGCCGACGGGTGTACCGCCCTGCACGCGAGGGTCCCGCAGGTCGGGCGGGACCGCCAGCCGGGGTGAGGACCCGGCCGTGGGGTCGGTGGGGTCAAGGTGTTGCTGTGCCACGCCGGCGCCTCCGGGCGTCTATGAGCATCTCCTGGACGTTCCGCAGCGGTTGGCCGTCCTGGTCGGTCGCATGCCGGGTCCATTCGCCGTCCGGGCCCAGGTGCCAGGAAGCGGTGGTGTCCGACATCCCGGTCTCGAACAGCCGGCTGAGGGCTGCCCGGTGGGCCGGGTCGGTGATCCTGACCAGGGCCTCGATCCGCCGGTCGAGGTTGCGGTGCATCATGTCGGCGCTGCCGATCCACACCTCGGGCTCGCCGCCGTTGCCGAACGCGAAGACCCGTGAGTGTTCCAGGAAGCGGCCGAGCACCGACCGGACCCGTATGTTTTCGGACAGGCCCGTGACGCCGGGCCGGACCGCGCAGATGCCGCGCACCCACACGTCGACGGGGACTCCGGCCTGGGACGCGCGGTACAGCGCGTCGATGATCGCCTCGTCCACCATCGAGTTGCACTTGATGCGGACGTAGGCGGGGCGTCCCGCGTTGTGGTGCTGGACTTCCTTGTTGATCCGCGCGATCAGGCCGTCGCGCAGCGACTTCGGGGCGACCAGGAGCCGGCGGTAGGTCTCGCGGCGCGAGTAGCCGGAGAGCCGGTTGAAGAGGTCGGAGAGGTCGGCGCCGACCTGCGGGTCGGCGGTGAGCAGTCCGAGGTCCTCGTACAGCCGGGCGGTCTTGGGGTGGTAGTTGCCCGTGCCGACGTGGCTGTAGCGGCGCAGGGTGTCGCCCTCCTGCCGGACCACCAGCGACAGCTTGCAGTGGGTCTTCAGCCCGACGAGTCCGTACACGACGTGGCAGCCGGACTCCTCCAGCTTCCTGGCCCACTTGATGTTGGCCTGTTCGTCGAAGCGTGCCTTGATCTCCACGAGGACGAGGACCTGCTTGCCGGACTCGGCGGCGTCTATCAGCGCGTCGACGATGGGGGAGTCGCCCGACGTCCGGTACAGCGTCTGCTTGATCGCCAGGACGTCCGGGTCGCTCGCCGCCTGCTCCAGGAAGGCCTGTACGGAGGTGGAGAAGGAGTCGTACGGGTGGTGCAGCAGGACGTCGCGCTCGCGCAGGGCGGCGAAGATGTCGGGCGCGGACGCCGACTCGACCTCCGCGAGGTCGCGGTGGGTGCCCGCGATGAACTTCGGGTACTTCAGCTCGGGCCGGTCGAGGGCGCCGATGCCGAACAGGCCGGTGAGGTCCAGCGGGCCCGGCAGCGGGTACACCTCGGCCTCGGAGATCTTCAGTTCCCGTACCAGCAGGTCGAGGACGTACCGGTCGATGGACTCCTCGACCTCCAGGCGCACCGGCGGCCCGAAGCGGCGCCGCATGAGCTCCTTCTCCAGGGCCTGGAGGAGGTTCTCGGTGTCGTCCTCCTCGACCTCGAGGTCCTCGTTGCGGGTGAGGCGGAAGGTGTGGTGCTCGAGCACCTCCATGCCCGGGAAGAGCTCCTCCAGGTGGGCCGCGATCACGTCCTCGATGGGGACGTAGCGGTCGGGGGAGGCCTCCAGGAAGCGGGAGAGCAGCGGCGGGACCTTGACGCGCGCGAAGTGCCGGTGGCCGCTGACCGGGTTCCGCACGACCACGGCCAGGTTCAGGGACAGGCCGGAGATGTACGGGAAGGGGTGCGCGGGGTCGACCGCCAGCGGGGTCAGGACCGGGAAGATCTGGTGCCGGAAGAGCGTGAAGAGGCGGGCCTGCTCCTTCTCGGTGAGCTCGCTCCAGCGGACCAGGTGGATGCCCTCCTCCGCGAGCGCGGGGGCGACGTCCTCCTGGTAGCAGGCCGCGTGCCGGGCCATGAGCTCGCGCGAGCGGGCCCAGATCATCTCCAGGACCTCGCGTGGCTGCAGGCCGGAGGCCGACTTGGTGGCGACGCCGGTCGCGATGCGGCGCTTGAGGCCGGCCACCCGGACCATGAAGAACTCGTCCAGGTTGCTGGCGAAGATCGCCAGGAACTTCGCCCGTTCGAGGAGGGGCGTGCTCGGGTCCTCGGCGAGCTCCAGGACGCGTTCGTTGAACGCCAGCCAGCTGCGTTCCCGGTCCAGGAACCGCCCCTGCGGGAGCTGGATGCCGTCCTGCACCGTGTCCTCGTACGCGTCGAGGTCGGCGTCGAGGTCGGGCTCCAGGTCGGAGACGTTGGCGGCGACGGTGTGCGGCCGGTGCGCGGCGATGGAACCGACGGACGGCTGCGGGTGCTGGACCTGGGCCTGGGCGCTGGGCTGGTTCATGGACCCATTCTTCCGCGCCGGACGCGAGACCGGCGCGTCGGAGCGGGCGGGCGGCAGCGCGGCGAGACGGATGACGGCTCCCCGGCTCACGGCTTCGTCCTGCCGGGAGTGCCCCTGGCGGGGCACGGACACGGGTTCGTCCGCCGTCGACGGCTGGGGCTCGTTCTCCGGTGGAGGCGAAGGCTCTGGCACGGCGGGCTTCATTGGCTGAGCGTCGCAAGCTCGTCTGAATCGATGGTTACGGCGACATGACGTGCGGGATATCGGGGAGCGGCCCCCGGACGTCCAGATGTCCGGGGGCCGCGTACGTCCCCACCCCCGTGGAGGGCGTACGGGACAGGTCGCAGCGGCTGATTCCGCCCCCTCCCCGCAGCGCCGGGGCGGGGTCTACGCGGTGCGGCGGCGCAGCAGCCGGAAGGCGGTGGCGGTGGCCGCGGTGGCGACGGCGAGGACGATGCCGGTCTCCACCAGGTGGAGGGGCCAGAAGTGGGAGACCGGATGGTAGACCGCGTAGTGGCCGGTGATGCCGTGGTCGGCCGCGCAGCGTCGGATCCGCGCGGCCGTACCGACGCAGTGCCCGTAGTCGGGGTTCGCGACCCGGTGGCCGTGGACGAGCACCCCGTTCTCCAGCTGCCAGGCCCGGTGGGGGAGGCCGGCCGCGGTGACGCCGGTCCGGGTGACCTTGGGCCACAGGTCGGCGCGGAAGGTCCCCAGGATCTGGTTGAGCAGCAGCATCAGGGCGAGGGTGACGCCGAGGGCGGGCAGCGCGCGTCCCAGCAGCAGGCCGGCGAGCGCGCCGACGGCCAGGGCACACAGGGCGTACGCGACCGTCGCCGGGCCCAGGGCGACGAAGGTGTTGAAGCCGCTCCAGCCGTCGTCCAGCCGGTCCGGGTTGTTCGACCAGACCCAGCGGAAGAGCGGTACGAGCACCGCGCCGCCGAGCGTGAGGGCCAGCGCGGGTACGGCGAGCTTGGCGGTCAGCCAGCGCACCGGCGACACCGACTGGGTCCAGGCGAGCTGTGCGGTGCCCGACTCCAGTTCCCGGGCGACCAGGGAGGCGCCCGCCCAGGCGGCCACGGCGCAGAAGGAGAAGCACAGCGCGAGGCCGGCCCAGCGGATGGTGGCGCCGTAGAAGAGGGTGGCGGTGACGGAGCAGGCGTCGTGGTGCGCGCAGCGGGCCAGCTCCGCGCGGGCCCTGTCGGCCTCGATCTCGACGGCCCACACCAGGAGCCCGGCGACGACGGCCACGAACGCGCCCCACAGGACGAGTGCCGGGCGGTGCACGCGCAGGACGGTCCACGGGAGTCCGCTGACGGTGTTCACCGGCGGGCCTCCTTCGGGGCGGCGCCGACCTGCCGGGTCAGCAGCCGGAAGGCGGTGAGGACGGCGAGCGCGGCGAGGGCCAGGACGATCCCGGCCGCCACCCACTGGAGGGGCCAGTAGTGGGAGTACGGGTGGGAGTCGCGGTAGAAGCCGACGGCGCGCAGTTTCGCGTACAGCTCGCGGCACGGGGTGCTGAGGTCGCTGCCGCAGTGCGGGTCGGCGAGGTGGCCGCCGGTGGAGGTGAGGAGACCTTCGTCGACGGTGATGCCGACGCCCGTGGGGCCGTTGTGGTGCAGGTCGGTGACGGTCCGCACCGTTGGCCACAGGTGCGGCAGGGCCAGACCGGTGCCGAGACCGACGGCGGCCGTGCAGAGCACCGACAGGGCGAGCGCGGCCAGCGAGCGGCGCAGTGCGAGGCCGGTCAGCGCGCCGGCGGCCAGACCGAACAGGGCGAGGGCGACGGTGGTCGGGCCGTTGGCGTGGAAGGTGAGGGCGTCGGTCCAGTCCTTGGCGGTGTCGATCCGGGTCTGGCTCCTGCGCCAGGTCCGCTGGTGCAGCAGGACCAGCACGCTCGTCCCGGCGGTGACGAGTGCGGCCGGGAGGGCCAGCTTGACCGCGAGCCAGCGGGCCGGGGAGACCGACTGGGACCAGGAGAGCCGCGCGGTGCCGGTCTCCAGTTCGCGGCCGAACAGCGACGCGCCCGCCCAGGCGGCGACGAGGAACGGCACGCAGGTCACCGCGATGGTGGCGTACTGGGAGAAGGACTTGTAGACGAGGAGCGAGTCCTGGTCGTAGGCGCAGGCGGCCTCCTGGCAGTGGTCGTACTGCCGCCAGGCGGTGGCCGCCGCGTCCATCGCCGGGCCGTGCAGCCACAGCAGCAGGCCGGTGAGGACGGCGAACAGGCCGGCCCCGGCGTACAGGGCCGGACGGTGCAGCCGCAGGACCGTCCGGACCAGGCCGAGCGAGGCCGAGGGGCGGCGGACGGGTGCCGCCGGGGTGCCGGTGGTGGCGGGCGCGGTCATACGGCGGGCTCCTGGGCGCGGGCGGGGGTGAGGATCAGCGCGGGGGCCGCGGGGTTGCGCAGGTGTGCGAGGACCAGCTCCTCCAGCGAGGGCGCGGTGGCTCCGGCGTCGGCGGGGTAGGGGCCCTGCGGGCGGATCAGGGCGGTCTGCTGGCGACCCGTGGTGCGGGACTCGACCACGGTGTGCGGGGCGAGGTCGCGGACCGGGCCGGTGGTCAGGGTGTGCGCGGCCAGCAGGTCGTCCAGGTCGCCCGCGAGCCGTACCCGGCCGTCGCCTATCAGCAGCAGGTAGTCGCAGGAGCCCTCCAGTTCGGCGACGACGTGCGAGGACATCACGACCGTCGTCCCGTACTCGGCGGCCTCGGCCATCAGGGTGCCCATCAGTTCGTGCCGGGCGAGCGGGTCGAGGTCGGCCATCGGCTCGTCCAGGAGCAGGAGTTCGGGCCGTTTGCCGAGTGCGAGGGCGAGGGCCACCCGGGTGCGCTGGCCGCCGGAGAGCGCGCGGATCCTCTTCTTCGGGTCCAGGCCGCCGACCTCGTACGCGATCCGTCCGGCGACCCGGTCGTCCCAGCGGGCGGGGTTGAGCTCCTGGCCCAGGCGCAGTGTCTGGGCCACGGTGAGCTGCGGGTACAGCGGCTTGTCCTGGGCGACGTACGCGACGCGCTCGCGGGCGGCGGCCGGGTGGGTGCCGAGCACGGTGAGGGCGCCCTCGGTGGGGGCGAGCAGGCCGGCCGTGTGGGACAGCAGGGTCGACTTGCCCGCGCCGTTGGGACCGACGACGGCGCAGACGCGTCCCGCGGGGAGCCGGAAGGAGCACGCGCGCAGTGCCCAGCTCCCGCGTCGCCCGAAGCGCTTGCCGAGCCCGGCCGCCTCGATGGCGGTGTTGCTCATTCCTGATCTCCCTTGGCGTGTTCCTGAGTGAAGCGGTCGTCGATTGCGGAGGCGAAGAGCGCCGCCATGTCGTCCCGGCCGAGCCCCGCCGCGCGAGCCCGTGTCACCCAGGCGTCCAGTTCGGCGCGCAGGGGCGAGTCGGCCGGGGCGGTGATGCCGAGCGAGCGGCGTACGAAGGTGCCGAGGCCGCGTCTGGCCTCGACCAGGCCTTCGCGCTCCAGCTCGCGGTAGGCCTTGAGGACGGTGTTCGGATTGATCGCGGTGGCTTCCACGACCTCGCGGGCGGTGGGGAGCTTGTCGCCGGGTTCGAGCAGGCCCAGCCGCAGGGCCTGCTTGGTCTGCTGGACGATCTGGACGTACGTGGCGACACCGCTGCGCCGGTCGATGCGGTACTCCACCACTCGTAACCACCCTTTCACTAATTGAGTAGTGAAAGGGTGGTGCAGAAGGGTGCCTTGAGTCAAGTGCGAAATCCGTCGGCGAGAACATGAACCGATCGCCGGGGCTCGTCCGATGAGGTGACGTGAGGGAAACGAGAAGCGACGGGGAGCTGCTGCGGGCCATCGCGGCGGACGGGGACCGTCGCGCCTTCGAGGAGCTGTACCGGCGATACGCGCCGTGGCTGACCGCGCGCCTGCGCGGCCGGTGCGCGGACGCCGAGGTGGTCGACGACGTCGTACAGGAGACGTTCCTCGCCGTCTGGCGCGGTACCGCGCGCTACCGGGAGGAGGGCGACGCGGCCGGCTGGCTCTGGCGCGTCGGTTCCCGGCGGCTGATCGACACCCTGCGCGGCGACGGCGCACGCGGCCGGATGCGGCAGGCCCTGGCCCGCCTGCGCCACCGGGACGAGGCGTCCGCCGAGGAACGCGTGCTCGCGGGGGTGGAGCACGGAGACCTCGCGGGCGCCCTGGTCCGGCTCTCGCCCGAACTGCGGGCGGTGCTCCAGGCCACGGTGATCGACGGCCTCACCACCAGGGAGGCGGCCGTCCTGCTCGGCATACCGCCCGGCACGGTCAAGACGCGGGCCCTGCGGGCGCGCAAGCAGCTGCGGGAGGCACTGGCATGAGCGGCATCGACAAGGACACCGGCACCGCCTGGCACGTGCCGGAGGAGGACATCCGGGCCTACGCGCGAGGCGAACTCGCCCCGCCCCGGCTCTGGTCCGCGGACACCCACCTCGCCGCGTGCGCGCACTGCCGCGAGACGCTCTCCGCGGCGGCCGACCCGGTCGCGCTGGACGCCGGGTGGGAGCGGCTCGACGCCGAACTGGACGCGCCCCGGCCGCGCCTGTTCGAGTCACTGCTGCTGCGCATCGGCGTCGCCGACCACACCGCGCGCCTGCTGGCGGCCGCACCCGTACTGCGCCGCTCCTGGCTGGGAGCGGTCGCCGCCGTCCTGGTCATGACCGTGGCGGCGGCCAACTCGACGCAGTCCGCCACCGCGCCCAACCTGTTCCTGGCCCTCGCGCCGCTGCTCCCGCTCGCCGGGGTCGCCCTGTCGTACGGGCCCGTGCTCGACCCGACGTACGAGATGGCGGTCGTCTCACCGACGCACGGATTCCGGCTGCTGATGATCCGCACGCTCGCCGTGCTGACCGTCGTCCTCGGCCTGAACGGTCTCGCCACCCTCGCCCTGCCCTCGTACGGGCTGCGCGCGCTGGCCTGGCTGCTGCCCGCGCTGGCCCTCACCGGGACCGGGCTCGCGCTGACGCCCCGGCTGGGCCCGGTGCTCGCGCCCGGCCTGGTCGGCACGGTGTGGGTGACGCTGCTCGCGCTGACGGCGTCGGCGGCCGGGCCCCACCACGGCACACTCGCGCCGTTCACGGCGGCCGGGCAGGGCGTCGCCGCCACGGTGGCCGTGCTGGCCGCCGGGCTGCTGTACCTGGCGCGCGACGGGTTCGACGCGTCGTCCCCCTGGAAGCCGTTCCGGGGGTTCACCGGAGGAGGCACGGGATGACGGACCGCACACCCCCCGCTCAGGCCACGGCAGTCGCACCGGCCGGGCCGGTCGTCACGGTCACCCGGAGGGAGCGGCGGCTGCGTCTCCTGAAGGCCGTGCTGCTGACGGCCGCCTCGCTCGCGGCGTTCGCGGTCGAGCTGCTTCTCCTGGTCCTCTGCGCCCCGGACCGCCGACGGTCCTCCGGAGGAGACATCGGCTGGGACACCGGCGGGTGCGGCGGCGGGAACGACGGCGGGTGCGACGGGTGAGGCCGCCCGCGGCCACCTCCCCGGCCCGCCCCTTCTCCCCCCTCACCCCGCTCTCCCCCCTCTCCGTCCTCTCCGCCTTTCCCTCCACCTCTTCCTGTTCCTTCTTCGACCACTCCCGCAGGAGCGCCGTATGACCCCCACCGTCTCCGCCTCCGGGCTGAGCCTCAGCTACGGCAGGACCTCCGCCCTCGATGACGTGTCGCTGCGGCTCCAGGAAGGGGTCACCGGGCTCATCGGTCCCAACGGGGCCGGAAAGACCACCCTGTTGCGGGTGCTCGCCACCGCCGTGCCCGCCGACCGGGGAGCCTTCACGGTGCTCGGACACGACCCGGCCACGACGGCGGGGCGGCAGAACGTCCGGCGCGCGCTCGGCTATCTGCCGCAGGCCCCGGGATTCCACCCGGACTTCACGGCCTTCGAGTTCGTCGACTACGTGGCGATCCTGAAGGAGCAGACGGACCGCACGGCCCGGCACGGCGAGGTGCGCCGGGTCCTGGAGTCCGTCGACCTGACCGACGTACGCGGCAAGCGGATCAAGAAGCTGTCCGGCGGTATGCGCCAGCGGGTCGCGCTGGCCGCGGCCCTCGTCGGCGACCCCGGCTTCCTCGTCCTCGACGAGCCCACCGTCGGCCTCGACCCCGAACAGCGCATGCGCTTCCGTGAGTTGATCGCCCAGGCGGGAGAGCAACGCACCGTCCTCCTCTCCACCCACCAGACCGAGGACGTCGCGATGCTCTGCCACCGCGTCATCGTGATGGCCCGCGGACGCGTCCTCTTCGAGGGCACCCCCGCCGACCTCGCCGCACGCGCCGCGGGTCATGTGTGGAGCAGCTCCGAGCGCGACCCGGCCGCACGCGCCGGATGGCGTACGGGCACGGGCTCCTTCCGCAACGTCGGCGACCCGCCGCCGGGCGCCGCACTCCTCGAACCGACCCTGGAGGACGGATACTTGCTCGCCCTCGACGGCGTGCCCGCGGAGGTGACGGCGGGATGAGCACCGTACTGGAGACCCCCGCCAAGGCCGTCGAGCCGGCCCGGGAGCCGCGCCCCTGGGCGGCCGTGACCGCCCTCGCCCGCTTCGAGGCACGCGAGCTGCGCCTCTACGTGTCCTTCCTCGGTGTCGCGCTGCTGTACGTCGGCTGGATCGTGTGGCGGTGCGCGACCGGGACGGACGACTACCCCGCGCTGCAGGACGTCGACCGGGCCACCCAGAGCATGCCGATGCTCGTCGGCCTCTCGGTCATGCTGTGCGTCAACCGCGCCGTCCTGCGCTCCCACCGCAACGACACGGAGCGCCACTTCGGGGTGCTGGTCGTCGAACCGTGGCGGCGTACGGTCGCCCACGCGCTGTCCGTCGTCCCGGCGGCCCTGTTCGTCGCGGTGTGCGTCACCGTCCAGTTCACCTGGGAGGCGCTCAAGCCCGGTGCCGTCGGGCACGGCTCACCGGCCGAACTGGCCGTCGGCCCGCTGACGGTCCTGCTGTTCGGCGCGCTCGGTGTCCTCCTCGGCCGCCTGGTCCGTTCCGCCGTCGCCGCGCCCGTCCTCCTCGTCTTCCTGCTCTTCACCCAGGCGCTCGGCGGGACCATCTCCGGCGGGACCGGCTGGACGGACTGGCTGTCCCCGGTCGTCACCGAGACCGGCGCCAGGCCGTACCCCTCCGACCTGCTGGGCCGCCCCGCCGCCTGGCACGCGCTGTACCTCCTCGGGCTCGCCCTGTTCGTGGCCGTTCTCGCCGTGCTGGTCGGCGGCGGACGTACGAGGGCCGTCCAGGGGGTCCTCGCGGGGGCGCTCGCCCTGACGCTGGTGGGGGCGGTCGCGCAGTCCGGCGGCACCCCGGCCGCGACGGTCGCGGCCCGCGAACGGGCCTCGGTCACCCCCGAGAAGGTCCAGACGTGTCTGGAGCACGGCACCTCGATGTACTGCGCCTTCCCCGAATGGAAGGGCCGCACGGCCGACTGGGCCGCGGTCGTCGACCGGGTCCGGGGTCTCGCGGGCGGCGCCGCCTGGGGAGAGCGGCTGACCGTGCGCCAGCGCGTCGACGCCCGCTCCGGGCTGGCTGACAACCCCGCCCTCGAACCGTCCACCGTGCCCGGCCGGGTGACCGTGGGCACCGCCTGGGGCGGCAACCGCGTCACGGAGTTCGCGGTCGCCGTCGCGTCCGTCCTGGTCGCGGGGAACGAGAAGGCGGGCAGCACGGTGTGCGACGCCCGCATGGTGACCATCATGTGGCTGGCGCTGGGCGCGGAGTCCGACCCGATGACCCTCTTCCGGAACGTCCGCCTCGACGACAGCGTCACGGGCTCCGCCATCGTCCTCGCCTCCACGGATCCGCTCTCCATGAGCACCGAACAGACGCGGATCGTGAGGGAGTTGCTGAAGATGCCGCGCTACGGCGTCACCGCCAAGGTGAAGGCCCACTGGTCGCAGCTGATCTCCCCGAAGACCTCGACGGCCCGGGTGGCGGAGCTGCTGGGGGTGCCGGCCAGGACGGGGGCGGCGGACACGGACACGGACGGTGGCCTGTGCGAGGGGTGACCGCGCCGGACACGGACACGGACGCGACCTCGCCAATCGTGGGTGGGCGAGGTGCGAGCGTACGAACAGCGAGCGCAGGAACGGCCGGTGTGCGAAGCGCGAGCGCGCGGACAGTGAGCGGACGAACGGGGAGTACGTCGTGATCCGCGCCCTTCTGCGGCCCGTCTGGCGCACCCTGCCCCGAAGGGCCCTCGCGGCCTGCGGCGGTCTCGGGCTCCTGCTGGCCGGGATCCCGCGCCTGCTGTCCGGTCAGCCGGATCCGTGGCTGTGTCTCAACCTGCTGCGGGGAGCCGCGCTCGTCCTCGGTGTGGGCCTGGCGTTCCTGCTGGACGACCCGGCGCGGCACACCACCGCGCCGGTACCGGCCCGCAGGCCGCTGCGCAGCGGCCTGCGGATGGCGCTGGTGGCCCCGGCCGCCGCGCTCTGGTGGACGGTCGCGCTGCTCCTCGTACCGGGGCAGGCGCGGCCCCCGGCCGGCGCCCTCACGCTGGAGGCGGCCGCGATCGCCGCGACCGCCCTGGCCGCCGCGTCCGCCGCCGTGCGGTTCACGGACCGGGCCGAGCCGGGGCCGGCCGTCGCGACCGGGCTGCTGGTCATCGCCATGACGGTGCCGACCCTGCTGCTGCCCGGGCGATGGGCGCTGATCGTGTCCGTGAACGACCCGCACTGGGACGCCGCGCACGAGCGGTGGGCGGCGATCCTGGCCGTTGCGGCACTGCTCTGCGCGGTGTGCTGCACCGAACCGGTACGGACGTGGCGGCGGACGGTACCCGCCCGCCGCTGACGGCCCGGCCCCCGGCCGCCCGGCGCCGGGCCCGCCCGGGCAGGTCACCGCCGCTCGGGTGCGCCGAGTCCGCCCCGGATGCGGCGGCCCCGGCTCCTGACGCGTGGGGCCGCCCGGGTCGGGGCTGACCCCCGCGGATGGCATCGGACCGTTCCTCGATACGGCCCACGGGGTGCGCGGGACCCCGTCCGGACAGGGTCGGTCCTCGCCCCGGACATGCAGGTGCCGCCCAGCTCCGCTCCGTCAGGACTCGCTGCGGTACATCAGGTCCGTCTCGTGGGTGACGAAACCGAGCCGCTCGTACACGGCGACGGCCGCGCTGTTGTCGGCGTCGACGTAGAGCATGGCGGTCGGCAGGGCCTGCGCCGCGAGATGGCGGAGCCCGATCGTGGTGAGGGCCTTGCCGAGGCCGCCGCCCTGGGCGGCCGGGCTGACCCCGAGGACGTAGACCTCGCCGAGGCCCTCCGTGGCGTGGACCTTCGTCCAGTGGAAGCCGACGAGTTCGTCGCCGCGCAGGGCGAGGAAGAACCCGGCCGGGTCGAACCACGGCTCGGCCATGCGGTCGTCCAGGTCGCGCTGGGTGAGGGCGCCCTGCTCGGGATGGTGGGCGAAGGCCTCGGCGTTCAGGGCGAGCCAGGCGGCGTCGTCCCGGCCCGGCACGAAGGCACGGACGCGCACCCCGTCCGGGAGCTTCGGCTCGGGCAGGTCGAGGTCGGTCAACGGCCTTCGCAGCTGGCGCAGTTCGCGGAAGAGGGTGAGTCCGAGGACCTGGGCGAGGTGCCGGGCCGCGGAGTGGCCGCCGTGCGCCCACACCCGCAGCCGCTTGCCGGACTCGGCGAGCAGCGCCGAACCCAGCGCCCGTCCGTGGCCGTGCCCACGGTGCGCCGGGTGCACGACCAGCTCGGCGGCCGGGGCCTCCACCGGATCGGTGTCCTCCAACTGGGCGTATCCGACCAGCACGTCGCCGAGGGTCAGCAGCAGGTGCCGTACGCCCTCGCGCGCGCCGCGCTTCAGCTGGAGCCGACCCTGCTCGGAGACCGCCTGCTGTCCGTCGGCCAGGGCGGCCTCCGAGAGGAGCCGGAGCACGTCCTCGGCCTGCGCCGGGGAGAGCGCGGCGGAGGTCTCGATGGAGCGGGAGAGCGCGGGGGGTGCGGTGTCGTCGCTGGTCATGGATACGAGGGTACGGCGCGGTCTTTTCCGGACAAGGAGTTGGGCGGGGTGGATGTGGAGCGTGGCGGGACGGGCGGCCTCCCGGACGGCGCGGTGCCACACGTCGACTCCGGGTGCGTCGCCTCGCGGGCCCCCCTGCGCGGGTCCCCGCGCCGGTGCCTCCCGGTGAGGCGATGGCAACCAGTCCGTAACCCCGAACCCCCTGGTGTGCTACGCGCGTTGATTCTAAAGTGCGTGCAAAGCCACAGCCGTCGCACAGCGATCGTGACACTCGTGGCTCTCACCGTTCTCCAGGGGGGATCCCATGCCGCCGACGTTCCGGAACAGACGTACCCATCGCCTCCTCGCGGGCGCCGCGGGCCTGGCCACCGTCGCCGCCCTGGCCGCCGCGCTGCCGGCGAGCGCGGGGCAGGACAGGGCGAGCGCCCGGCACCACCACGGCAGCGGCCGCTACCAGGACGTACAACTGCTGTCCTTCAACGACCTGCACGGCAACCTGGAACCGCCGTCGGGTTCCTCCGGCCGGGTCACGGAGCTGCAGGCGGACGGGTCGGCGAAGTCGATCGACGCGGGCGGTGTCGAGTACCTCGCCACGCATCTGCGCGACGCGCGCAAGGGCAACAAGTACTCGATCACGGCCGCCGCGGGCGACATGGTCGGCGCCTCCCCGCTGCTCTCCGGGCTCTTCCACGACGAGCCGACGATCGACGCGCTGAACAAGCTCGACCTGGACGTGACGAGCGTCGGCAACCACGAGTTCGACGAGGGTGCCAAGGAGCTGGCCCGCCTGCAGAACGGCGGCTGCCACCCCACGGACGGCTGCTACGACAAGAAGGCGAAGTTCCAGGGCGCCGACTTCCCCTACCTCGCCGCGAACGTCACCGGCGAGAAGACCGGCAAGCCGATCCTCAAGCCCTACTGGGTGTGGAAGAAGAACGGCGTCAAGGTCGGCTTCATCGGGGTGACCCTCGAAGGCACCCCGAACATCGTGTCGGCGGAGGGCGTCAAGGGCCTCAAGTTCGGTGACGAGGTCGAGACGATCAACAAGTACGCCAAGGTGCTCCAGCGCCAGGGCGTGAAGTCGATCGTCGCGCTGATCCACGAGGGCGGTGCGCCCGCCTCCACGGCGTACAACTACGACTGCGACAGCCCCGGCGCGGGCGACGGCATCTCGGGCCCGATCGTCGACATCGCGAAGAACGTCACGCCGGCCGTGGACGCGCTGGTCACCGGCCACACCCACCAGGCGTACGCGTGCACGATCCCGGACCCGGCGGGCAACCCCCGGATGGTGACGTCGGCCTCCTCCTTCGGCCGTCTCTACACGGACACCACGCTGACGTACGACCGCTGGACGGGCGACATCGCGCGGACGGCCGTGAAGTCCGCGAACCACGTGGTCACCCGTGACGTCGCGAAGGCCGCCGACATGACGAGCCTGATCGCGAAGTGGAACACCCTCGCCGCCCCCATCGCCTCGCGCCCCATCGGCTACATCGCGGGCGAGATCGGCAACGCCGGCACCGAGTCCCCGCTCGGCGACATGATCGCCGACGCGCAGCTCGCGTACGCCAGGTCGGTCGACCCGGAGGCCGACATCGCGCTGATGAACCCGGGCGGCATCCGCGCCGGGCTCACCTACACCGCGAGCGGCGGCGAGGGCGACGGAGTGGTGACGTACGGGGAGGCGTACACGGTGCAGCCGTTCGCCAACACCGTCAACCTGGTGAGCCTCACCGGCGCTCAGCTGATCACCGCACTCCAGCAGCAGGTCAGCGGAGCCAACGAGGCAGCGCCGAAGATCCTGCAGATCTCCAAGGGCCTGACCTACACGCTCGACCTCACCATGACGGGCGCCGCCCGCGTGGTGGCCGGCTCGGTCAAGCTCGACGGCATGGCGATCGACCCGGCGGCCGGCTACCGCGTCGCGATGAACTCCTTCCTCGCGGGCGGCGGTGACGGCTTCGCCGAACTCGGCAAGGGCACGAACGTCCTGGTCGGCGGCGACGACCTGGCCGCCTTCGAGACCTACCTGACGGCCAACTCCTCCGCCACGGCGCCGTATCCGGTGCCCTCGGCGGACCGTGTCACGGTCGTTCGGTAGCCGCCGGGGCCGGACACCGGCACCGGCGAAGATCGTGAAGTAGATCGCATCCGCACGGTTGCGGTTGCGGTCGGGGGCGGTACGCATGGTCGGATGAGACGATGCGTACCCCCCACCGCATGACAGCGCATCCCTTTCCGGACGACCACCAGTCGAACGCGTACGACCACCCGTACGACCACCCGTACGACCTCCAGGACGACCCGCCGGACCGCTACCCGAACCCGTACGACGAACTGGGCGCCCTCGGTGGCGCGGGCCCGCTGGAGGACTTCCTCCACGAGGACGAGCCGGAGACCGGGCCGGACGGCGGGCCGGACGGCCCGCCGTACGAGGAGCCGGACGAGGCGTGGTCGCCGCCCAACCACCGCCGGGGCAGCCGGCGCCGCCGCAGGCACCTCGCGGGCCTGCCGTTCGCGATGAAGGCGGCCGTCCTCGTCGTGACCCTCGCCGCGTTCCTCACCCTCGCCGACCGCTGGGCGCTGCTGTACGCCGAACACAAGGCCTCGCGGACCCTCGAGGACCAGCTGCACCTGACCGCCGCGCCCGAGGTCGAGATCGGGGGCTTCCCCTTCCTGACCCAACTCGCCGACGACCGGCTGGACTCGGTGCGGGTGACCGTGCCGGACGTGGCCGCCGACCGGGTCTCCCTGGCGAAGGTGTCGGCGACCGCGACACGGGTACGGCTCGACAGCGACGGACCGGCCGACGTGCACGGCGCCCGCATCCCCGAGCTGCACGGCGAGGTACTGCTCTCCTTCGACGACCTGAACCGCGAACTCGGCTCCTCCCAGGTGACGTTCACCGGACACGGCCGCGACCAGGTGCGTGCGCGCGGCACCCTGCCGGTCGCCGGACACGAGCTGGGACTACGGGCCGACGCACGCATCCGGCGCGACGGGACGCGCGGCATCTCCACCCACATCGACGGAATGCGCCTGGACATCGGTGACCTGGCGACGTACCGCCCCGGCGCCCGCCCCTCCGAGGGCCTCCACCTCACCCCGCGCTCGGCGGCCCGCCTCGCCGGCCAGACCGCCAGGGCGAGGGCGCTGCTGTCCGTCCCGTCGGTCGTCCGCAGGCTCGGGGTCCCGGACACGGCGGTGCGCCGGGCGCTGCGCGACGACACCGAGCTCGCGTCCCTGACGGGATCGCGGACCTTCGTCCGGCAGGCGATGCGCCTGAACCTCCTCGACGTGGCGGCGGCCCACCCCGAACTCCTGAAGCGGCTGGGGCTGGACCCGGCTCTGCTCGACGGCCTCTCCCGCCTGACCCGCCCCGTCCTCGTCGACCAGCTCTCGCTCGGTTTCCGGCTGCCGCATCCGGCGGACGGACGGATCCGGCTGCGGGACGTACGGGTGGAGCGGGACGGGATACGGGTCGACGTGACGGGGACGGGACTGTCGGTCGGGCGTTGACGAAACCCCGCTGAATTCAATCGGACCGGGCATTGCTTCGGTAAGTTCCGGGCGAGGGGCGTCATAAATTCTGTGTGAGCGGCCGGTTGGTTCCTCTGTCGTCCTGAGAACTTCTTTCAGTCGCAATTCATGCAGGTCTCAGTGGAATTGGCGATTTCCGGCTCCGGGGCGCCGTAGTGTTTTCCATGTCGAAAGCGAACAGCGCGGACGGCAAAGGGAATTCGCCCGCACCGAACAAGGAGCAACCCATGAGCTTCCACAAGATCGCCCCGGTCAAGCGCATCCACAAGGCCGCCCCGGCCCCCCGGCACGCGGCCGGGCCGACGCCGAAGCACGGTGCGAAGAAGGCGGCCCCGAAGCCGCGCCCGGTGGGCCGTCAGGGTCGCTAGCAGATCGCACGGAACGCCGCGCGGTGCACGAGGCGGGGTCCCCGGAATTCCATTCCGGTGGCCCCGCCTCGGCCTTGCCCGACAATTCGAGGACCGGAAAGGGGAACTGAGTCGATATGCGGGAAGTACGGGCGGCGTTCGCACGCTTCTGGCCGCTGACCCGCGGCGACCGCGCGTGGCTGGTGCTGATCGTCGGCTGTGTGGTCGTGGCCGCGCTCGCCGAGACGGCCGCGATCCTGCTCTTCGCGCGGCTCACCGACCACGCGCTCGCGGCGGGTTCGCTCGCCGCGTTCTGGGGCCCGGCCGGAGCCTGGCTGGGCGTGGCCGCGATCGGTGCGGCCGTCGGCTACCTCGGCAACTCCCTCGCCGTGTGGACCGCCGAGAGATTCGTCCTGCGCCTGCGCGCGGGCGTCTTCCGGCACGTCCAGGACCTGCCCCCCGACTTCTTCCAGAGGCACCGCCGGGGCGACCTCGTCGAACGCCTCACCGGTGATGTCGAGGCCATCGAGCAGATGGTCGTGTCCGGTGCCGTCGGCACGGTCTCCGCCGTCTTCTCGGCCGTCTTCTACGCCGCCGCCGCGCTCTGGCTGCGCTGGGACCTGGCCCTCGTCACCTTCGTCCTCGCCCCGCTCCTCCTCGTCGCCGCCCGCCACTTCTCCGGCCGGATCGGGCAGGCCGCCAAGGAGGAGCGGACCGCCGACGGCGCGATCACCTCCGTGGTCGAGGAATCGCTCGGCAACATGGTGCTGACCCAGGCCTACAACCGCCGGTACGCCGAGGAGCTGCGGCTCGACCGCGAGGCGCGCGCCTGGATGCGGGCGTCGGTGCGCGGGGCACGGGCGAGTGAGATGTACGAGCAGGTCGTCGAGGTCGTCGAGACCCTGTGCGTGCTCGTGGTGATCGGCCTCGGCGTCTGGGAGATCTCCCAGGGGCGCATGTCGCTGGGCCGCCTGCTCGCCTTCGCCGCGTTCCTCGGGTACCTGTACCCGCCGATCCGCTCTCTGGGCGGGCTCGGCCTCACCCTCACCGCCGCCACCGCCGGCGCGGAACGCATCCAGGAGGTCCTGGACACCGAACCCGCCGTCAGCGAACCCGCCGAGCCCGTCCCGGCCTGGCCCGTGCGCGGCCGGGTCCACTTCCAGGGCGCGTCGTTCCGCTACCCCGGCGCCGAACGCGATTCGCTGCGCGACGTGACCTTCACGGCGGGCCCCGGTGAACTCGTCATCGTCACCGGTCCGAGTGGCGCCGGGAAGTCCACGCTCTCCAGACTCCTCACCCGCTTCTACGACCCCACGGCCGGTGTGATCCGCCTGGACGGCGTCCCGCTGCCCGACATGTCCCTGGAGTTCCTGCGCGAGAACGTCGCGCTGCTGCCCCAGGAGACCCTGATCCTGCGCGGCACGATCCGGGAGAACATCGAGTGCGGCCGGCCCGGGGCGTCCCGGGCGGACATCGAGCGGGCGGCCCGGGACGCCGCCGCGCACGACTTCGTCAGCGCGCTGCCCGACGGGTACGACACGAGGATCGCCCCCGGCACGGCCACGCTCTCCGGCGGCCAGCTCCAGCGCGTCGCCATCGCCCGCGCCATGCTGCGTGCCGCGCCCGTGCTGGTCCTCGACGAGCCGACCGCCGGGCTCGACTCGATCGCCGCCCGCCGAGTGGTGCGGCCGCTGCGGCGGCTGATGGCGGGCCGCACCACCATCATGATCACGCACGACCTGTCGCTGGCGCCGGACGCGGACCGGATCCTGGTCGTGGACGGCGGCCGGCTCCTGGAGGCCGGGACACACGACGAACTGCTGGCGAGGGGCGGTGCGTACGCGCGGCTTGCGATGCCGGAGTCCGGCTCCCCGGTGACGCGGAGCGCTTAGCTCCGCCGCGGGCGGCCTCGCCGTCGCCGGCCGGATCGCCGCGCCGTTCGTGCGGTGTCCGTGCCCTGCCCGCTCGCCCCGGCGGGGAGAGGTGACGATGCGGCATCGCGCGCGGCCACGGGACGGACGGATCGAACGCGGCCCGGGGGCCGGGCGTCACAGGTGCGGTGCGGGCCCCGTCCCGCACGACTCCGTCCGCCGATGCGCCTCCCTGGGGGATCCCATGCGTACGAAGACCACACGCACCGCCCACCTGTTCCTCGCCCTCGCCCTCCTCGCCGCCGGGTCCGGTGCCGTCGCCGGATGCGGCGGCACCGGACCCGGCGGTGACACCGGCTCGGAAGCGCGCAGGGAGGCCCGCGCCCGCCGGGTCGCCGAGGCCTGGGACGGCTCCGGGGCCGCCCGGACGTGGCGTGCCGGCTACCACCCGATGGCGGAGGCGGTGCAGCCGCCCGCGGGCGGCTTCCACGCGGGCGCCGACACCCGCGCCTTCACGACGCAGAACTTCGTCCTGCGCGGCACGCTTCCCGCTGCCGGGCCCGCGGAGGGCACGGTGCGGTGGAGGAGCGGAGCCCCGCTCGCCCTGCCGTTGACGGGGGCACGCGAGGCGTACGAATCCGTGGCCCGTGGAGGCGACGACGGTCCGCACCTGACGGTGACCGGGGCGAGGCCGGGCGCGATGACCCTGGCCACCAGCCGTGGTCCGGCGACTGTCCCGGCCTGGCTGTTCACCCTGGAGGGGTACGACACCCCGCTCAAGCGGGCAGCCGTCGCCCCCTCGAAGCTCCCCCGGCCGCCGATCGGGCCGCAGCGGGAGGTGTCCACGAGCCAACTGGCGCCCCTCGCCGGGCTGGTCGAGGTGGCCGGCGACGGCCGGTCGGTCACCGTGACGGCCGAGCACGGGGCCTGCGACGACGGCCCCGCCGTGCACGTGCTGGAGACCGGGGGCGGCGTGGTGCTGTCCGCCTTCGTCACCGGGGTGCGCGAAGGCCCCTGCGCCGGTGTGATGCTCCTCGAGGAGGTGACGGTGCGACTGGCCGGGCGGGTCGGTGACCGTGTCCTCCTGGACGCGTTCACGGGCCGGCCCGTGCCCTACGGGGTACCGAACGGCGCCTCACCGAGCCGGCGCGGGGTGAGTCCGTGAGCGGCCCGCTCCCCGCGGCGGTCACTCCTGTTCGAGGGCCGTCTCCGGCGGCGGCGTGGGCGCTCCCGGGAGCCGGACCGTCACCGCCGTGCCGCCGCCCTCGGCCGGCCGCAGGGACACCTCGCCACCCGCCTGCTGCACCGTCCGCGCCACTATCGACAGCCCCAGACCCGAGCCGGGGAGCGCGCGGGCGGACGGGGAGCGCCAGAAGCGGTCGAAGACGTGCGGGAGTTCCTCGGCGGGGATGCCGGGGCCGTGGTCGCGGACGGTCAGCTCGCCGGCCTTGAGGGTGACGTCGATGGCCTCGCCCTCGGGGCTGAACTTCACCGCGTTGTCGAGGATGTTGACGACGGCCCGCTCCAGCGCGGTGGGCTCCGCGCGGACGTACCAGGGCTGGAGGTCCGCCGTGATCGTCAGCTCCGGACCGCGCAGCCGTGCGCGGCGCAGCGCCGCCTCGACCGTGTCCTGGAGCGGCACCGTCAGTACGGTGTTCGCCTGCTGGCCCGCGTCCGAACGCGAGAGTTCCTGCAGGTCGCCGATGAGCGAGGCCAGTTCGGTCATCTGGGCCTTGACGGAGGCGAGGAGTGCCCTGCGGTCGGCCGGGGGGATCGGACGGCCCGTCTCCTCGCTGCGGGTGAGGAGCTCGATGTTCGTGCGGAGGGAGGTCAGGGGCGTACGGAGTTCGTGGCCGGCGTCCGCGATGAGCTGCTGCTGCAGCTCGCGGGAGTTGGCCAGCGCGGACGTCATCGAGTTGAAGGAGCGGGTGAGGCGGGCGACCTCGTCCTCGTTGCCCTCCTCGACGGGAATGCGGATCGAGAGGTCCTCCGTGCGGGCCACGTGTTCCACGGCCTCGGTGAGCTTGTCGACGGGACGCAGGCCCGCTCGGGCGACCGCGAGGCCCGCCGCGCCGGCGCCGACCACGCCGATCCCGGAGACCAGGAGCAGCACGAGGGCCAGGTCGTTCAGGGTGGCCTGGGTGCTCTTGAGAGGAACGGCCACGACGTAGGCGCGGTCGCTGTACAGGACGCGGGTGCCGGGGAGTTCGTTGGGAAAGTTCGTGACGACGAGCGGCATCGCCAGGACCCGGACGTCGTTGCCCTTGGTGTCGGTCCCGTTCCGCGGTGCGCTCTTGTTGAACTGCGGGTGCTTGGCCACGGCCTTGTCGGCGTCGGTCACCGTCACCGAGCCCGCCGAGTACCCGAAGACGCAGACGGTCCCGTCCGAGTTGATCACCTGGGCGTAGTCGTCGAACCGTCCGTGGAAGTCGTTGTCGTTGCTCGGTTCCTTGCGGCAGTTGTCGAGGACGCCCTGGACCAGGGTGTACTGCTGGGCCTGCTTCTGGTCCTGCAGGTTGTTGTCGATCTCGTCGTACAGCTTCCCGCGCACGATGAACCAGCAGGTCACCGAGACCGCCGCGACCCCGAAGGCCACCGCGGCCGCCACCAGCAGCGCCAGCCGGGAACGGATCGGCAGGGATCTGAACCGTCTGATCACTCCGCGCCGCCCGACCGGAGCACGTACCCGACCCCGCGCACCGTGTGCACGAGCCGCGGCTCACCGCCCGCCTCGGTCTTGCGGCGCAGGTACATGACGTAGACGTCGAGGGAGTTGGAGGACGGTTCGAAGTCGAAGCCCCAGACGGCCTTCAGGATCTGCTCGCGGGTGAGGACCTGGCGGGGGTGCGCGAGGAACATCTCCAGCAGGGTGAACTCGGTGCGGGTCAGTTCCACGGCCCGGCCCGACCGGGTGACCTCGCGCGTCGCGAGGTCCATCCGCAGGTCGCCGAAGGTGAGCGCGTCCTCGTCCGGGGCGGCATCCGCGGTCGCCGCGTACGAACTGCGCCGCAGCAGGGCCCGGACCCGGGCGAACAGCTCGTCCAGCTCGAAGGGCTTGACGAGGTAGTCGTCGGCACCCGCGTCGAGGCCGGTCACCCGGTCCCCGACCGTGTCGCGGGCCGTCAGCATGAGGATGGGGGTCGTCGTGCCGGCTCCGCGCATCCGGCGGGCGGCCGTCAGGCCGTCCATCCGGGGCATCTGGATGTCCAGGACGACCAGCTCGGGCTGGTAGGCGGTCGCCTTCTCCAGCGCGTCCGCGCCGTCGACCGCGACCTCGGTGTCGTATCCCTCGAAGGCGAGGCTGCGCTGGAGTGCTTCGCGCACCGCGGGCTCGTCGTCGACGATCAGGATGCGCTGGGGTTCACGGTCGCCTTCGGCGGGGCTCATGGGCGGGAGTCCTCGGGTGCGGTGGGGTGGAGGGTCTGACGGCCTTCAGCGTCGCACGTTTCCGGGCGGGGGCGGAAAGCATCAGCGGAGGAAGAAACGTCCGAGTCGGTGCGAAAAGCATCGGATGCGGGAGAAACGTCATGTACTGCTGGGTGACGTTCAGCCCGACAGTGCGGTGAGCCTGTTCAGCGGGACCTTGCGGCGGTGCGGGCGGGTGGCGGGGGTGCGCAGGCCCATCAGCTGCGGGACGGCGGCCGGGAGCGCCACCTCGGGCGCGCGCGGCACCGGCAGGTGCAGTTCCCGGGCCACGGCGAGGGCCAGGTCGAGCCCGGCCGGGTCGCCGCCCTCGCGGGAGTGCGTGACCGGGGAAATCCGAGAGATCCGCTTCCTGATCATGTCGACCTCCTGGGTGTGCTGTGCTGAGCTCTCGCCCGTGTGCTCTCGTCAGCTGTCGGAGCCGCCGGCCCGCAGGTTCGCGAGGTCGGCCTTGACGGTGTTGACCGGGATGGCGAAGCCGAGGCCCACGCTGCCGGCCCCCGACGAGCTGGACGAGGAGTCCGAAGCCGCCGAGTACATCGCGGAGTTGATGCCGACGATGTTGCCGTTCATGTCGATCAGCGCGCCGCCGGAGTTGCCGGGGTTCAGGGACGCGTCGGTCTGGATCGCCTTGTACGTGGTGGTCGAGGAGCCGGTGTCGCCGTTGAACTGGCGGCCGCCGAACGAGAACGGCCACTGGCCGCTGTCGCCGCCCTGCTGTTGCTGGCCCTGGCTCTCGTCGGTGGAGACGGTCACGTCCCGGTCGAGGGCCGAGACGATGCCGCTGGTGACGGTGCCGGTCAGGCCCTCGGGGGAGCCGATCGCGACGACGTCGTCGCCGACCTGGACACCGTCGGAGTTGCCGAGGGTGGCGACCTTCAGACCGGAGGGCGCGTTTGCCACCTCGATGAGCGCGAGGTCCTTCTTGCTGTCGGTGCCGACGACCTTCGCGGTGTAGGACTTTCCGTTGTTCAGCCGCACCTTGATCGCGGAGGCGCCCGAGACGACGTGGTTGTTGGTGACGATCTCGCCGCCGGACGTGATGATCACGCCCGAACCGGTCGACGAACCGGCGTTCGAGGTCGCGCTGACCTCGACGATGCTGGGGCTGACCGCCTGGGCGACCCCGGCGACGGTGCCCCTCTTGGCCGTGGGCACCACGGTGGTGCTGGTGCTGCTGGACGCGGTGTCCTTGCCGGTGAGCTCCTGGATGCCGTACGCCGTGCCACCCCCGATGGCGGCGGCGACTATCGCGACCGCGGCGATCAGGGCCAGTGGGCCCCTCGCGGGCTTCTTCCGCGCGGTCCCGGGCGGCACGGGAGCCGCGGACAGCACCGCGGTGGAGCCGTCCGGCGGGCCCGGGTGTCCCGGGTAGGCACCGCTTCCGCCGCCCTGACCGCCGGCCGCGCCGCTGCCGAACCGACCGGAGCCCGGCCACACGGTGGTGCCCGGTTCGACGGCGACCGGCGGGGTAAGCGCGTACGTAAGCGGGGGCGGCCACTCGGGGTTCACGGGGGAGGGAGCGGAGGCAGGCTGCTGCTGGGGGTACGGGGACTGGTGGTCGTCGCCCTGGGGATACTCGCCGCTGCGGCGGAAGCTCTCGGTCATGACATGAGACTCCCGCGCGATCATGAGAGCTCCCTGAGTCCCCGCTGAGAAGCCCGACAGAACCTCGTATGCCCGATATAAAGACGCTCGGACTCCGCTCTGGTCGGGCAAACAAAGGGTTGCGCCGGGGTGATGTCACGGAATGCGACGGACGAATACTTGAATGCCCGCTGTGTAGTACATGTGTTCTGGGGCGGGTGAGGCCTACGATCACGGCGCCGGAGGGGGGCTCCGCGGTGGTGCCTGATCGATGCGGGCGGTCGGCCGGCCATGGCCGGTGACCGCCGACGTCGGTCGGGCCGGTGCGTCGTACGCCCCTTCTCGGGCCACTCACGTCATGACCCACCCGCACCCATTCCAGGAGCCCTGAGTGATACGTGCTCTGCGCGACCGCTGGAGACGCCCCGTCACGGCGTTGCCCACGGCCGCCCTCGCGCTGGCGCTGACCTGCGCCGGCGCCTTCGCGGCGCAGCCCGCCCAGGCGGCGGACGGACCGTCGCTGCCGGCCGTCGGCCAGGCCCAGCCCGCGAAGCCGACCGTCTCCGACAAGGAGCTGCGCAACCGGGTCGCCGAGGCCGTCAAGGACCAGGCGACCCCGGCGACGAGTCCCAAGAAGACGCCGTTCATCATCGGCGGCAGCCCGACGACCATCTCCTCCGCGCCGTGGATGGTCCAGCTCTCCTACTACGACAGCGCGGCCGACACCGGCTACTTCTGCGGCGGCACCCTCGTCGCCCCGAACAAGGTCCTGACGGCCGCCCACTGCGTCGCCGGACTGAACTGGGTCAAGAACGGCGCTGTGGTGGCCGGCGCCACCGGACTGCTGGACGACACGACCGGCACGGTCGCGGGTGTCTACCGCCAGTGGAACCACCCGCACTACAACAGCGACACCGTCCAGAACGACATCGCGGTCCTCACCCTGGACCGCCCGCTGGAGCAGCAGTGGCAGCGGCTGGTGGCCGCCGGCGACAGCGCCTCCTACAAGGCGGGCGGCTCCGCCACCGTCTACGGCTGGGGCCTGACCTCCGGCGCCGACGGTGCCGACCTGTCGGCCACGCTGCGCAAGGTGACCCTGCCCGTGGTCGCCGACTCCACCTGCAACAGCGCGATGCAGTCGGTCCTCCATGAGGACGACTTCGTCGAGGGCTCGATGTTCTGCGCCGGTACCCCGGCGACCGGCACCGACGAGGGCACCAAGAGCCCCTGCAACGGTGACTCCGGTGGTCCGGTGATCGTCGGCGGCAAGGTCGTCGGCATCGTCTCGTGGGGTGTCGCGGGCTGCACCGCGAAGGGCGCCTACCCGGTCTTCACCAAGGTGTCCTCGTACACCTGGGCCGCGCAGCCGCGTATCGACGACGCGGACCTGACCTTCGACGGCAAGGCCGACCTGCTCGAGCGCACCCCTTCCGGGGGCCTCTTCGAGCAGGACAGCAAGGGCACCTCGCTCGCCACCCGCGCTTTCCAGAGCAGCGGCTGGCAGAACGCCAGCTGGGGCCTGCAGGCCGACCTGGACCGGGACTTCTTCCAGGACCTGATCATCCGCGACAAGGGTGACGGCAAGCTGTACCGCAGCTACCTGAACCACAGCTCGAACGAGTTCGAGTGGATGCAGATCACCTCGGTGTGGGGCGGCTACAAGTCGTACGCCATCCCCGGCGACATGACCGGTGACGCCCGCCCCGACCTGGTCGCGGTGGACGCCGACGGCTCGGTCTACCTCTACCCGGGCAAGGGCAACGGCGAGTTCTACGGCCGCGTCAAGGTCGTCGACAAGGCCTGGAAGAACGTCAAGATCTTCGGCCACGGCGACCTGTCCGGCGACGGCCGTGCCGACCTGCTGGTCCGCAACAGCTCCGGCGTCCTGTACCTCTACCGGGGCACGCAGGTCGAGCACACCCCGTGGTCGGCGCGGATCCAGGCGCGTACGGGCTGGAACTTCACCTCGTACGTCTCCAACGGCGACGTCACGGGCGACGGCATCGCCGATGTCATCACCCGCGACTCGGCGGGCAAGCTCTGGCTCTACCCCGGCACCAACAAGGCCTCCAGCAGCCTCTTCGGCTCGCCGGTCAGCCTGGGCTCGGGCTTCAACCAGTACAACCTGCTGTTCTAGCGGTACGACCGGCTGTTCCAGCCGGTACGGCAAACGCGTCGGCCCCGCGATCCGCGGGGCCGATGTGCGTTTCAGGGGGCGGCGGGCGGCCGCGCGGCCGGCCGGAGCCGGCCCGGCGGTCTCACACGCAACCGCAGGACCGCCGCACCACCAGCCGGGACGGGAACACCTTCAGCCGCTCGCGCCGCGACCCGGCGACCCGCAGCCCGTCGTCCAGTACGAGATCCACCGCCGCGCGGGCCATCGCCGACCGGTCGGAGGCGATCGTCGTCAACGGCGGATCCGTCAGCGCGGCTTCCTTGACGTCGTCGAAGCCGGCCACGGCCAGCTCCCCCGGCACGTCGATGCGCAGCTCACGGGCGGCGCGCAGCACGCCGATCGCCTGGTCGTCGGTGGAGCAGAAGATGGCGGGCGGCCGGTGGGGCCCGGCGAGCAGCTGCAGGCCGACCTGGTACGCGTCGTAGCGGTTGTACGGGGCCTCGAAGAGACGGCCCTCGGTGGGGATCCCGGCCTCCTGCATGGCTCGCCGCCAGCCCTCGACGTGGTCGGAGACCGGGTCGCCGACGACGGGGGTCTCCGCGATACCGCCGAGACAGGCCACGTAGTCGTAACCGTGTTCGAGCAGGTGGCGGGTGGCGAGCTGGGCGCCGCCGATGTCGTCGGTGACGACGGCCACGTCGTCGATCGCCTCGGGGCGTTCGTGCAGCAGGACGACGCGGGCGTCCCAGGCGTCGATCTCCGCGGCAGCGTTGTCATTGAGCGCGTGGCTGACGAGGATCAGGCCGGAGACCCGCATGCCGAGGAAGGCGCGCAGGTAGTGGACCTCGCGCTCGGCGATGTAGTCGGAGTTGCCGACCAGGACCATTTTCCCGCGCTCGGCGGCGGCCTGCTCGACCGCGTGCGCCATCTCGCCGAAGAAGGGCTGGCGCGCGTCCGGCACGATCAGGCCTATGAGCTCGGTCCGCCGCGACGCCATGGCCTGGGCGACCCGGTCGGGCCGGTACCCCAGCTCCTTGATCGCGGCGAGAACGCGCTCGCGCGTGGCCGGGGCAACCGGCCTCGGTCCGTTGTTGATGACATAGCTGACGACGGCGGTCGAAGTACCCGCCAGTCGCGCCACATCGTCCCTCGTCACCTTGGCCACGCGCGGAGTCTACGCGGATGGACCCGCCTCTGGGCAGGGCGTACGGAGGCTTACTGGACCTCGGCCCCGGCCTCGACCGCGCGCGCGGCACCGAGGTGCGCCGTCTCGTCCGCATCCGCCGCCTTTGGCTGTGCGGCCTTGGCCTTCGCCTCGTCCGCGGCCCGCTCCACCTTCTCGGGTGTAACGAATCGATAACCGACGTTCCGCACGGTTCCGATCAGCGACTCGTGCTCGGGACCCAGCTTGGCGCGCAGCCGGCGTACGTGGACGTCGACCGTCCGCGTGCCGCCGAAGTAGTCGTAGCCCCAGACCTCCTGGAGCAGCTGTGCGCGGGTGAAGACCCGGCCCGGGTGCTGCGCGAGGTACTTGAGGAGCTCGAACTCCTTGAAGGTCAGGTCGAGGACCCGGCCCTTGAGCTTGGCGCTGTACGTCGCCTCGTCCACGGAGAGGTCGCCGTTGCGGATCTCCATGGGGGAGTCGTCGTTGACGATCTGCTGGCGGCCCATGGCGAGCCGCAGCCGGGCCTCGACCTCGGCCGGACCCGCGGTGTCGAGGAGTACGTCGTCGATGCCCCAGTCGGCGGTGACGGCCGCGAGGCCGCCCTCCGTCACGACGAGGACGAGGGGACAGCCGGGTCCCGTCGAGCGCAGCAGCTGGCACAGGCTGCGCACCTGCGGGAGATCACGCCTGCCGTCGATCAGGATGACGTCGGCACCAGGAGTGTCGACGAGGGCGGGTCCTTCCGCCGGAGCCACTCGCACGTTGTGCAGGAGCAGGCCGAGAGCGGGAAGCACCTCCGTCGACGGCTGAAGGGCATTGGTCAGGAGCAGCAGAGAACTCATCGCGCCCCACCTGCCCGGGTCGTCCTACGTTCGTGCACGGTTCGCTCGCCCATAACGTCTGGTTCCTCCTCGGTCCCTGTATGGGGGTACCTCCCACGCCCTCAAGGCGGTGGGGGAGTTTGCGGCACTGCTTCCTTGCTTCTTCGTTCGTCCTGCGGCGCGGCTCCCGCGTCCCGGGGAACCGCCGCGCCTTCGGAGGCTTCGTACACCGGCGGTTTCCCGTTTCGTATACAACGCTTCAGAAAGCACAAAAGGACCCGGGGGCTTCACTGCCCGAGTCCTCTGCCCAGCAGAATAGCCCACATGAGCTCAGGTCCGGCAGGTCAAGTGACGGGATCTTCCCTCCGTCCACCCCTTGAGACGGCCCCGCGCGCCCCTTTGCGGAGGTTTCTGCGCACCGTCGACGGGGTGACGATCGAGGCGGCGTACGACCCCGCGAGGGGCGCTTCCGATGATGTGGGCGGGAGCCTGGCGATCGTCGTGGCGCACGGTTTCACGGGCGGTCTCGACCGTCCGCACGTGCGCCGGGTGGCCGGTGTCCTCGGCCGGGACGCGGCGGTGGTCACGTTCTCCTTCCGGGGCCACGGCGGTTCCGGCGGCCGTTCCACCGTCGGCGACCGCGAGGTGCACGATCTCGACGCCGCCGTGGAATGGGCCCGCGAGCTGGGGCACGCGCGGGTGGCCACCGTCGGCTTCTCGATGGGCGGGTCGGTGGTGCTCCGGCACGCGGCGATGCACGGGGAAGCCGGCCGGGAGCACGAGGGGCGCACGGAGGCGCGTACGGACGCGGTGGTTTCGGTGAGCGCGCCGGCCCGCTGGTACTACCGGGGGACGGCGCCCATGCGGCGTCTGCACTGGCTGGTCACCCGGCCGGCGGGGCGGGTGGTCGGCCGTTACGGACTGCGGACCCGCATCCACTCCCGCGACTGGGACCCGGTGCCGTCCTCGCCGGTCGAGTCGGTCCCGCTCATCGCGCCCACCCCCCTGCTGATCGTCCACGGCGACCAGGACGGCTACTTCCCCCTGGACCACCCGCGGATGCTCGCCGAGGCCTCCCGCGGCCACGCCGAACTCTGGGTGGAGCACGGGATGGGCCACGCCGAGCACGCGGCCCGCGACGAGCTGCTGGCCCGCATCGGTGCGTGGGCGGGTTCGGCCGCGGGCTAGCCTGACCGTGTTCACAGGAACCACCGACGCGTGTGTCCGCTGACGCACGCGTCGATTGACGCACGTATATCCACTGATGGCACGTACCCACCGATCCGCTGGTCCACTGGATCCGCCGGTCCACCGATTGAGGAACGACATGGCAAAGGGCACGGTGCGTTACTGGGCCGCCGCCAAGGCCGCGGCAGGTGTCGCCGAGGAGCCGTACGACGCGGGCACGCTCGCCGAGGCACTCGACGGGGCCCGCGAGCGACACCCCGGCGAACTCGTCCGCGTCCTGCGGCGATGCTCGTTCCTCATCGACGGTGACCCCGTGGGTACCCGCGGACATGAGACGGTACCGCTGGCCGAGGGCGGCACGGTCGAGGTGCTCCCGCCGTTCGCAGGAGGGTGAGCGAGACGATGAGCAACCAGCAGCCGTACGAGCCCCAGTTCGAGCCCCCGCACGAGGGGCACGACCCGTATCAGCAGCCTCAGCAGCAGGCCGACTGGCAGCAGCACACCCAGCAGTGGGAGGGCCAGACCTGGGAGACCCAGGTGCAGCCCACGACGCCCGCCGCCGACCCGGCCTACCCGCCGCCCCGGACACCCCGGACCCCCGAGGGCCGGCAGGCGCCGCAGGGCCACCAGCAGGCCCACCAGGGGTACGCGGAGCCGCAGGGCACCGGGCACTCGCAGGGCACCGGGCACTCGCAGGGCGGCGCGCACGCCCAGGCGTACGGGTACGATGCCGCGGCCCGGCCGCTGCCCCAGGAACCCGCCGCGCAGGGCTGGGACCACGCCCGGCCGCAGCAGCACCCCGAGGCACCCGCGCCTATGGCGGCGCCCGCCCCCACCGCCGGCAACGCCCCGGGCGCCGGGGCCGCACCCGGCTACGGTCCCGCGACCGTCACTGGCAACGCCCGTGTCACCGACGCCCAGCGTGCCCGCGCCGAGGGCCGCTCGCCCGTCATCGAACCCGGCATCCAGCCGGCCGCGCTCACCGCCGTGCTGGCGCTGCTGCTCTCCGGCACGGCGGCGATCGGGGAGTACGCGCTCGTCGTCCCGCTGGTGCTGCTCCAGGCCGTCACCGCGGCGGGCTGGTTCCGCCTGAACGGGATGTGGCCCGCCCGGCAGGGCATCGCGCTGGCGTTCCTGGGCGCGGTGACCGCCGACGTGGTGCTGCTCGCGGCCGGCCGGGAGAACGCGCCCGCCGCGATCCTCGGCACCCTCGGCGTGTGGGTCCTCCTCACGCTCGTCCTGCAACTGCGCAGCCACGCCGACCCGGACACCCGGATGTACGGCCTGATGGCGACCGTCGTCTCGGCGGCGCTGTCGATCATCGCGGCCGGCCACCTCGCGGCCGAGCCGGACGCCGTCACGGTGGGCGCCGCGGCGGTCGCGGTGGCGATCCTGGCCCGCGCGCTGCCGCTGCCCACCGCCGCCTCCGTGGTGGTGGCCCTGCTGGCCGCCACCGGCGCGGGATTCGTGGTCGGCGGGATGACGGACCTGGGCGGCCAGGGCGCCGTCCTCGGTATCGGCGCCGGTGTCTGCGCGCTGATCGGCCACCGGGTCGCCAGTTACGACTACCCGTCGCGTTTCGTGCACTTCACGGCCGGCGTGGCTCTCCCGCTGGCCGCGGCCGCCCCGGCGGTCTACCTGCTGGGCCGGGCGCTGAGCTAGGGCGTGTCGCGAAGGCCCGTCGCCCGCCCGGAGGGCGCGCCGGGCGTCGCGAGGCCGCCGCACATCCTGGAGGGCGTCGTCCGGGTTCCACCGGCGGCGCCGGACCGCGCCGTTCGTCACAGGTGATCGACAACCGCTTCGAAGGGCCCCTGCGCGGGGCCCTTCGGAGTTAGGTTCGCGCTGGACGGCCATTGTCGGCCGCCCGGACCCGGTCTAGGTGAGGGAACCCCGAGCATGCGCGCACTGCGAATAATTCTGGTCGTCACCGTCATCCTCGGCGGGCTGTTCGTGATCGCGGACCGCGTGGCGGTCGGCTTCGCGGAGAACAAGGCGGCGGACCGGATCAGGAGCTCCGAGGGACTCGCCGGCACCCCCGACGTGTCCATCGAGGGCTTCCCCTTCCTCACCCAGGTGGCCGGCGGCGAGCTCGACGACGTGAAGATCGGCATCAAGGACTACGAGGCGTCGGCGGAGGGCGCCAAGGGCGCCGCGGGCGGCACCATCCGCATCGACGCCCTGAACGCCGAGATGCACGGCGTCCGCTTCAACGGCGACTACAGCTCCGCCACCGCGAACAGCGCCTCCGGCTCCGCGACCGTGTCCTACGCCGAGCTGCTCAAGGCCGCCAAGGCCCAGCCCACGGAGGTCGCCCCCGCGGTCACGGCCCAGGTCGTCGGGCTCTCCGACGGCGGGAACGGCAAGATCAAGGTCGAGATCACGGCCACCGTCCTCGGCAAGAAACTGCGGCCGGTCTCCGTGCTGAGCTCCGTCACCGTCGTCGGGGGCAACACGGTCAAGGTGCGCGCGGACGGGCTGCCCAAGCTGGGAGTGGATCTCGTCGAGGGCCGGATCCGCACGGTCACCGACTTCGAGCAGAAGATCGACGGGCTGCCGGGCGGCATCAAGCTCGACAGGATCGAGGCGGCCGCGAACGGCGTGGCCATCTCGGTGAAGGGTTCGGACGTCAAGCTGGTCGGGTAGGACGGTTGACGGCTCCCGCCGGGGCCGCGGTTCCGGCGGCGGTCGGAGCGCGCGTGTCCGAAAGGCGAGACAGGCCCGTCCGTACGACAGATGCGCGGCGGACGCGATGCCGGACGCCGGGGCCCGGAGAACGGGCGGGAGTGGTCTTGATGGTCAACTCATCCCACATCCCGGACGATCCCGTCTCATGATGCGACACACCGGTGACATGTCCGGCTGTCCGTCCCTACGATCGGACCCATGAAGCGACAGGCGGACCTCACGAAGCGGCGGGCAGTAGACCTGTGCCGCGTCGCCGCCATGCTCTGTCGCACCTTCTAGCGGGGGCGTTCGCCCATCCGCCCTGCCCTGGCCCTTCTTCGCCAGGGACCCCCGTGCGCGCCGCGCAGCCGAGACAGGCCCGACCGCGCACCCTCTCCCTAACGCACCGCCCCGCCGCAACTGCCCCGGAGGAGAAAGAGCATGAGCCGCAGCGACGTCCTGGTAGACGCCGACTGGGTCCAGGCACACCTGGACGACCCGAGCGTGGCCATCGTCGAGGTCGACGAGGACACGTCCGCGTACGAGAAGAACCACATCACCAACGCGATCCGGATCGACTGGACCAAGGACCTCCAGGACCCGGTCCGCCGTGACTTCATCGATCAGGAGGGCTTCGAGAAGCTCCTGTCGTCGAAGGGCATCGCCAACGACACGCTGGTCGTCCTCTACGGCGGCAACAACAACTGGTTCGCGTCCTACGCCTACTGGTACTTCAAGCTCTACGGCCACGAGAACGTGAAGCTCCTCGACGGCGGCCGCAAGAAGTGGGAGCTCGACTCCCGCGACCTGGTCGACGAGGTGCCCGAGCGCGCCGCGACCGACTACAAGGCCAAGGCCCAGAACACGGCGATCCGCGCCTTCCGTGACGACGTGATCGCCGCGATCGGCTCGCAGAACCTGGTCGACGTCCGTTCGCCCGACGAGTTCAGCGGCAAGCTGCTCGCCCCGGCGCACCTTCCGCAGGAGCAGTCGCAGCGTCCGGGCCACGTCCCGAGCGCCCGCAACATCCCCTGGTCGAAGAACGCCAACGACGACGGCACCTTCAAGTCGGACGACGAGCTCAAGGAGCTCTACACCGACGAGCAGGTCGACCTCGCCAAGGACACGATCGCGTACTGCCGCATCGGTGAGCGTTCCGCGCTCACCTGGTTCGTGCTGCACGAGCTGCTCGGCGTGGAGAACGTCAAGAACTACGACGGCTCCTGGACCGAGTACGGCTCCCTGGTCGGCGTCCCGATCGAGCTCGGCGCCAACAAGTAATCCCCAAGGCCAGAAGGACGGAATCGAAATATGTGTGGAGCGAAGGCCGGCGGCCCCGACGCCTCGACGATCAAGCCCGGTGAGACCACCATCCAGGGCCAGGTGACCCGCGACGGCGAGCCCGTCACCGGTTACGTGCGTCTGCTGGACTCGACCGGCGAGTTCACCGCGGAGGTCCCCACCTCCGCGACGGGCCAGTTCCGCTTCTACGCGGCCGAGGGCACGTGGACCGTACGCGCCCTGGTGCCCGGCGGCACCGCGGACCGCACGGTCGTCGCCCAGACAGGCGGCCTCGCCGAGGTCGCCATCGCCGTCTGACGGCACCCGCAGGATCTTGAACGGCCGAAGGGCCGCACCCCGGGTCGAACGCTCGGGGTGCGGCCCTTCGGTATGCCCGCACGGTCCCGCGCCGGACCGCTTCCGTGGACCTACTCTGGACGTATGTACGCACGACGGCGGCACGTGTACTTCGCCATGATGGGGACGTGCATCGGTCTCTTCGTCCTGGCCTGGGGAGTCGTGCGGATCTGGTCGATTCCCGCGGCCGTGGGGATGTGTGTGGTGGCGATGGTGATCCCGCCGGTGGCCGCGATGGTGGCCAACCGGCGTGGCCCCGAGGACCGCTGGTGGGACGACCCGTCGGGGGATCCCAAGTCCGACGAGTGGTGGGACGAACTGGACGGGAAGAAGCGACGGCCGTAGCGGCCCCGCGCCCCTCTGCCCCCGACCGGCCGGCGCGATCTCAGTAGACGAGCGCCTGCGTCTCGTCGGCCATGGCCTCCTGGACGAACACCTGGGCGCCCGCGATGCGCACGCCCTCCAGCACGTCCTTCTCCGCGATGTCCCGGCGGGCCGCGCACTGCGTGCACAGCGTGATGCGGCCCGCCGCGAGGATCGAGTCGATCAGACCGGGCAGCGCAGCCGCGTGCGGAAGCTCGAACTCGGCGGCCCGGCCCGGCAGGGCGAACCACGCGGACTCCCCGGTCAGCCAGAGGGAGACATCGACGCCACTGGCCACGGCCACCGCCGCCACCGTGAACGCCTGTGAGCAGCGCTCCGGGGCGTCGGACCCCGCCGTCACCTTGATCAGGAGCTTCTTCGCCATGGATGCATCGTAGTCGGCGGAGTCCGAATCGTGATCAAGGCCCTTACAACCCCGTGGGTCATCCACGGGTCTCCTGTGCGCGCGGATACGGAATCCGCGCTTCGCGTTCCGTGGGGGGACGAGTTGGAAGTCGATGCAGTACCCGAAACATCCGAGGCGGCCGACGCACCTGGGGAAAGACCCCCAGCGCCGCAGCCGCTCGACCAGACGTCCGGGCAGACGCCCGAGCACGTACCTGACGCGCCTGTCGAGTCCGGCGTACCCGGCCCGCGTCGGCGTCGTCGTGGGCGTACGACCCTTCTGATCGCCACGGCCGCCGTGCTGGGGCTGGTCGCCGGCACCTGTGCCGGCTATCTGATCCAGGCCGACCGGGAGCCCACCGGGCTGCCGTCGCTCTCGCAGCCCGTGGTCGCCCAGGCGCGGGGAGCGGCGCCCGAGCCCCTGTCGGCCGCGCAGGACCACCGGGTGAAGACCGACGGAGACCTGCGCAAGCTGCTGCTGAAGCGGCCGAAGGGCGCGCGGGAGGCCGAGTGGATCGGCAGCGACGGCTGGATGGACATCGGCGAGTACGCGGAGTCGTTCACCAAGCCGGCCGGCGCCTTCAAGGACCTGGTCGCCGACGAGTTCCGGCGCGCGGCAGTGACGGGCTGGAAGCAGGGCAGCGCCGGCACCGTGGAAGTCAGGCTCCTCCAGTACCGCCAGGAGGAGAAACTCGCCGCCGGGGAAGCGTCCGACAACGGCCAGTACTGGGCGGACGAGGAGAGTGGCACGCGCAGCTGGGCCATTCCCGGCACGGGGAACGGCATGGTGTACGTCCACAGCAAGCCGGACACGCATCCCGGCTACCTGCCGGTCTACGGGGCGGAAGCGCAGGCCTGGCGCGGCGACATCGCCATGGAGATCTGGATCTACGACAGCAAGCCGATCCCGAAGGCGACGATCATGGACCTGGCCAAGCGGCAGATGGAGCGGCTGTGAACGAGCAACCGGCGAACCCGTCGGACACGGGGACCGTCCCGGCGCCCGCCACGCCTGAGTCCACCGTCACGCCCGAGCCCACGGTCACTGGCGTGCCTGAGCCGGCGGCGCCGGAGCCCTCCGCCGAGCCCGGGCCGAGCGCGCCCGAGCCCGCTCCGGCCAGGAAGCGCGTACGTCGTGGCCGTGTCGCCGGTGCCGTCCTGCTCGTCGGGGCCGTCGTCGCGGGCAGCGCCTACACCGTGGTGACCGTCCAGGACGCCGACCGGGACCCCGGCGCGCCCACCTGGACCTTCCCCAAGGCCGCGCACGACGCCAGAACGGCGAAGGGGCCCGCGGGGCTCGCCGCCATGCTCGTGCCGTACGGCACCGACGGCTGGAGCCGGGGACCCGACATCGCCGAGTTCGGCAACGAGGCCTCGCTCAGCGGTCCCGAGGCCGCCGCCCTGCGCAAGGAGTCGCTGCGCGAGCTGCCCCGCACCCAGCGGCGGCAGATGGAGAAGAGCATCGACAAGCAGCACACCAAGGGCATCGCGATGCGCAGCTACCTCAGCACCGACAACGCGACGGACTCCACGCTCTACGCGGACAGGGCCTTCACCGTGAGCATCGAGCTGGCCCAGATCGAGGACAGGTCCGCGGTCCGGAACATGTCGACGTTCCAGAACGAGTTCTTCGACGCCCTCAAGATCTTCCGCGCGGGGCCGAAGATCGAGGGCCACAAGAACGCGAAGTGCTTCCTGCCGCCCAAGGACAAGAAGGAGAAGCTCGACGCGATGGTCTGCTCCGCCTATCAGGGCGACGTACTGGTCAGCGCCACCGCGTACGGGGCCAAGCCACTGAACACCAAGGGCGTCGCGATGCTGCTGCGCGAGCAGCTCGACCGCATCGCCGAGCCGGGGGAGGCGGTATGACCGAGCAGACGACGTCCGTCGAGGAGCAGGACCCCTTGCTGCCCGCACCTCGACCGGCGGACAAGCCCCTCGCCGAGCCGCCCGTCGAGCCGGCGGCCGAGTCGCCGGCCGAAGCACCGGCCGAGTCGGCTGCCGAACCGCCGGTCGTCGCGCCCGCCGAACCGCCGGTGAAGAAGGACCGCCGCGTCCTGCGCGCCGTCCTGCGCTGGACGGCCGCCGCCGTGGTGTTCGCCGCGGTCGGCACCTCGGCCGCGTACGGCATCACCCGGATGGAGCGGACCGACGTCCCGGGGCTGGCGACGGAGTCGGACGGTCGCTGGGACTACCCGGAGATCACCATGCCGCCGCTGCCCGAGGACAGTCCACGCCCGTTCGACGACGCGAACAAGGCCGGCACCCACTACGCCGACCTGCGCAGACTCGTACTGCCCGCTCCGAAGGGCGCGAAGGCCGACGCGGCACTGCGCGGCGAGGACGGCTGGCTGGCGACGAAGACCTTCCTGGCGGAGTACGCCTCCAAGGACGACCGGGAGACCGTCGGACAGCTGCTGACCGACAACGGGCTGCGGAACATCGCCGCGCGCGGCTGGCGTACACCGGACGGCACGCACACGCGGATCTACCTGCTGCACTTCGGCACCGCGGCCGTCGTGGACGAACTCGGCACCGTCGCTCTGACCTCCTACGACAGCCCGAAATACGCGATGCGCGGCGCCGCGGCGATGTCCAGGGACGACGAGTTCCCCGACCGCGCCGGGATCGACGACGTCGTGCGGACGGCGTACACCGAGACCAAGCCGTACGGCGCCGAGCACGTCCGCGAGGCGTACCTCACGGCCGGGGACACCCTCGCCGTGATCGTGCAGTCCCGCGAGGGCGTCGCGAAGGCCGTCCCGTTCCAGCAGACGGTGGTCCTGCAGAGCCAGCTGCTCGGCTGAGCCGCCAGGGTGCACCTCGCAGAGAGAGCCGGGCCCCGCACGACTAGAGTGGGGTCCGGTTCTCGTACCGCCTGTCACCGCCCACCACCGCGTCACCCGAGGAGCACCCCGTGCTTGAGGCATTCTTCGAAGCCCTGCTGGTTCTGGTCTGCGTCGGCGTTCTGGCCTTCGCCGGGCTGACCGTGAAGAAGCTGTACCAGGGCCAGCGCTGACCCCGCCTCTGACGTCGACGACGAAAAGCTGCTCATGATCGAGATCCCGTCCGACCTCCACAAGGACCTGCTCCCCCTCGCCTTCCTGCTCGGCGACTGGGCCGGCGCGGGTGTCCACGAATTCCCCGGCTCCGAGAAGTGCAACTTCGGGCAGGAGGTCACCTTCAGCCACGACGGGCGCGACTTCCTCGAGTACCACTCGCACACCTGGGTGCTCGACGCCGACGGGAACAAGGTCCGGCCGCTGGAGTCCGAGTCGGGCTTCTGGCGCATCGACCCCCGCCGCAAGGTCGAGGTCGTCATGACCCGCGACGACGGTGTCGTCGAGATCTGGTACGGCGACCTGGCCGACAAGAAGCCGCAGATCGACCTGGTCACGGACGCGGTGGCGCGAACGGCCGCGTCCGGTCCGTACACCGGCGGCAAGCGTCTGTACGGCTATGTGAAGAGCGACCTCATGTGGGTCGGCGAGAAGCAGACCCCCGAGGTCGAGCTGCGCCCCTACATG
Organism: Streptomyces sp. RPA4-2; assembly: GCF_012273515.2. Taxonomy (NCBI): domain Bacteria; kingdom Bacillati; phylum Actinomycetota; class Actinomycetes; order Kitasatosporales; family Streptomycetaceae; genus Streptomyces; species Streptomyces sp. RPA4-2. Next base: position 4,364,410 of record NZ_CP050975.2, on the reverse strand, counting down.
TCCGCGCACCTGAAGAAGGTCGTCACCCCGGAGGACGTCGAGCGCTGGGCCAAGGCCCTCCCGGACGACATGCCGGACGACGGGATCGCGTTCTTCAAGTAGGCCCGCCGTCGGTCGCGGCGTCGGTCGCGACTCTCTCAAGCGATGTACAGGGAAAGTTCACGCTTCTCTGATGTGGGGCCGGTAACTCTACGAGGGTGACCGGCCCCACTTTCGTTCCCGAAGTGCCCCCGAACCCACCCGTACCCGTACCCGCGCCTGCCGCCGCGCCTGCTCCCGTACCGGCTCCGGTACCCGCGGCCGCTCCCGCCCGGGTGCTCGTCGTCGACGACGAGCAGGACGTCCGCGAGCTGCTCACCGAGACCTTCCGGCTGGCGGGCTTCGCCGTCACCGCGGTCGGTACCGGCGTCGCCGCGCTGAACACCGCGTACGCCGAGACCCCCGACCTCGTGGTGCTCGACGTACGCCTCCCGGACTTCGACGGCGCGGACGTCGCCCGCCTCCTGCGCGACGGCGGCCGCGAGGTCCCGGTGGTCCTCCTCCCCAAGCCCTTCAGCCTGGAGAACGTCGTGACCCGCGTCAGAGAGATCCTGGCCGCCTAGACTGGGCGGCGTGGTAGGCACCGACTGGAAGAGCGATCTGCGGCAGCGCGGTTACCGGCTGACTCCGCAGCGGCAGCTTGTGCTCGAAGCCGTGGACACGCTGGAGCACGCGACCCCGGACGACATCCTGGTCGAAGTGCGCAAAACGGCTTCCGGTGTCAACATCTCGACGGTCTACAGAACGCTGGAGCTGCTCGAGGAGCTGGACCTGGTCAGCCACGCGCACCTCGGGCACGGCGCGCCGACGTACCACCTGGCCGACCGCCATCACCACATCCACCTGGTGTGCCGGGACTGTACGAACGTCATCGAGGCCGACATCTCGGTCGCCGCGGAGTTCACCGCGAAGCTCCGCGACACCTTCGGCTTCGAGACGGACATGAAGCACTTCGCGATCTTCGGCCGCTGCGAGGACTGCGCGGCCAAGAAGTAGGAGCCGGGCGCGGTGGCCGGCAGGGAGCAGGAAGCACGGCTTCCGGGAAATGAGAAATAAATTCGGCGGCTGCCGGGTCGTAGGCTGTGTGGATATGAAGAGCCCCCTCCTGGCACTGCCCGGCGCGGTCCCCGCCGAGGGCGTGGACGAAGACGTCGCCGCCCACTACGGCGACCTGTTCCGTGAACAGCGCGCCCTCGCCGACGGCACCGGCTTCGTGGATCTCTCGCACCGCGGCGTCGTCGCCGTCACCGGCGAGGACCGGCTGAGCTGGCTGCACCTGCTGCTCACCCAGCACGTCACGGACCTCCCGGTGGGGCGTGCCACCGAGGCGCTGATCCTCTCCGCGCACGGCCACATCGAACACGCGCTGTACCTCGTGGACGACGGCACCACGACCTGGGCCCACGTGGAGCCCGGCACCCAGGACGCGCTGATCGCGTACCTGGAGTCCATGAAGTTCTTCTACCGTGCCGAAGTCGCCGACCGCACGGGCGACTTCGCGGTCGTGCACCTGCCCGCCGGTTCGATCGCCGAGGTCCCCGAGGGCGTCGTCGTCCGCGAGACGCCGTACGGGCGTGATCTCCTCCTGCCGCGCACGGACCTGGAGTCGTACGCGGAGAAGGCCGGTCCGGCCGCCGGGCTGCTCGCGTACGAGGCGCTGCGCGTCGAGCACCACCGCCCGCGGCTCGGCTTCGAGACCGACCACCGCACCATCCCGCACGAGCTGGGCTGGATCGGCAGCGCCGTGCATCTGCAGAAGGGCTGCTACCGGGGCCAGGAGACGGTGGCCCGGGTGCAGAACCTGGGCAAGCCCCCGCGTCGGCTGGTCTTCCTGCACCTGGACGGCAGCGAGGTCCACCTCCCGCCGCACGGCGCCGAACTCCGCCTGGCGGGCGACGGCCCCGACGGCCGGAAGATCGGGTTCATCACCACCGCCGTACGGCATCACGAGCTCGGCCCGATCGCGCTGGCGCTGGTGAAGCGGAACGTACCGCTCGACGCGCCGCTGCTCGCGGACAACACGGCCGCGGCGCAGGAGGTCGTCGTCGAGCCGTAGCCGGCACTGGTCATGCGTCACCCGTCGACGGCCGTCACCCGTCGGCGGGCGCCCGTCACCCGTCGGCGGTCGTCACATGTCGACGACGACGGTGAACGGGCCGTCGTTGGTGAGGGAGACGCGCATCCGGGCGCCGAAACGGCCCGTCGCCACCGTCGCGCCCAGTGCGCGGAGCTGGGCGACGACCTCGTCGACGAGGGGCTCGGCGACATCGCCGGGCGCCGCCGCGTTCCAGGTGGGGCGGCGGCCCTTACGCGCGTCGCCGTACAGCGTGAACTGGCTGATCACGAGCAGCGGCGCGTCGACGTCGCTGCACGACTTCTCGTCGTCCAGCATGCGGATCGACCAGAGTTTGCGGGCCAGTTGGGCCGCCTTCTCCTTGGTGTCGTCGTGCGTGACGCCGACGAGCACGCACAGGCCCTCGCCGTCGATCGCCCCGACCGTCTCGCCGTCCACGACGACGCTCGCGCCGTCCACCCTCTGCACCACCGCACGCATGGAGACCATCATGCCGTGCGCGGCGAAGACCGCTTCGGAGGGTCCGGCGAAGTCCTCCGGAGGTCCCCGGAGCGCCCTTTGGGGTTTCTTTTTTTATCCTTAACCCCCCATCTAGGTCTGATCAGGGGCACTCGGTCACATAGCGTCCACTTGGGGTGGCACGATGCGTGTGTTGCGGTGCAACCGTGGGGTGGACCGCGCCGGTTGAGGGGACGGAAGAGGCACATGAGCACACCGAGTACCGGGCAGCCGCCCGGAGTCGTGTCATTGACCCGGACGAATCCACGGACGGGAGGCGGTCGCGCGGGAGCCCACCGCCCTCCCGCGCAGCGCACCGACAGTCCGCTGCCCCCGGACTCGCCCCAGCCCGATCTGACCCTGCTGCGGCTGCCCGAACTGCGGACCCTGCGGCGCGACGCCCAGCGCGACGAGGCCGACCTCAGCTATGTGCGACGGCTGCTCCAGGGCCGTATCGACATCCTGCGGGCGGAGCTCGCGCGACGTGGGGGCCTGCGGGCGCCCGGCGCGGATGTGGGGGGCCCAGGAGGATCGTCCGATTCCCCATCCCCATCCCCATCCGCGTCCACATCGGCGTCCTCGGCTTCGGCCGCCGGGCGCGGGGCGGCGGGGGAGCCCTCGGTCGTCGACCGGCTCCCGGAGATCCTGACGGACGCGCCGGCCCGGCACCGATCCTCGGCCCGCCATGTGACGGTGGGCACACCGCGCGGTGAGGAGTACCGCCGGCTCGCCTCCGACATGCTCTCCGAGGTGGAGCTGTCGGACCTGGAGGCCCGTACGGACGAGGAGCTGGTCGAGGGAATGGGGCGGCTGGTGCGCTACGAGCAGCAGGTCTCCCGGCGCCGCCAGCGGCTGCAGCGGACGGCCGACGATTGCAGCGCCGAGATCGCCCGCAGGTACCGTGATGGGGAAGCACAAGTAGACGACCTGCTCATGTGACGCGGTGGCCCCCGGCGATCCCGGGGGTGTGCGGTGGTCGCTGCGGCCGCACCGGGAACGGCCCGGGGACGCGGTCGCGGCGCTCGGCCGGCGGCATCCGGGACATCCCCGGTGCGGCGTCCCGGTCCGATCACGCGCGGGTCCCGTCCCGGAAGGCCACCGCCGATGTCCGCCGCCCCCGCAGACCCCTCCATACCCCCGTCGTCTCCCTCGATCGCCTCGGTCTCCTCGGTCCCGCGGGTCCACTCGGAGGCCACGGCCGGTGAGGCCCGCCAAGCGCTCCGGGCCCCACAGCCGGTCCGGACTCCTCCGGGCCTTCCCGTTCTGGCCGAGGTCGTCCGTTCGGGATTCGTCGAGGGGCACCATCGGGGCAGCCTGGTGGTGCTGGCCGCGGACGGGTCGGTCGAATGGGCGCTCGGCGACGTGGACACACCGGTCTTTCCGCGTTCGTCGAACAAACCGATGCAGGCGGCCGGGGTGCTGCGGGCCGGCCTCGACCTGACCGGTGAACGGCTGGCCCTCGCCGCCGCCAGCCACTCCGGGGAGACCTTCCACCTCGATCTCGTGCGGAAGATGCTGGACGAGCACGGGCTGAGCGCCGAGCTGTTGCAGTGCCCGCCGGACCTGCCGCTGGACCCGGTGGAGGCGGAGACCTATCTCGCCGCCGGCGGTGTGCGCGACCGGGTCACCATGAACTGTTCCGGCAAGCACACGGCGATGCTGGCCGTGTGCGCGCAGCGGGGCTGGCCGCTGGAGTCCTACCTCGACCCCGGTCACCCCCTTCAGCAGCTCATCCACACCGTGGTCGAGGAGGCGGCGGGGGAGCCGGTGGCGGCGGTCGGTACGGACGGGTGCGGGGCGCCGCTGATGGCTCTCACCCTCACCGGGCTGGCGCGGGCGTTCCGCTCCTTCGTCGCCGCCGCGCCGGGTTCCGCGGAGCGGCGGGTGGCCGATGCGATGCGGGCCCATCCCGAGTACGTCGCCGGTACGCGGCGGCCCGACACGTGGCTGATGCGGGAGGTGCCCGGGGTGCTGTCCAAGATGGGTGCGGAGGCCGTCCAGGCGGTGGCCCTGCCCGACGGCCGTGCCTTCGCCTTCAAGATCGACGACGGTGGTGGCCGGGCGCTGGGTCCCGTCCTGGCGCGCACGCTGGCCCGGGTGGGTCTGGACGCGCCGGTCGTGTCGAGGATCGGACGCGCTCCGCTGATGGGCGGGAGCGCGGAGGTCGGCGAGATCCGCGCCACGTTCTGACCGAGGCGGGTTTCTTCGCCGCCGCCGCCCCTACCCGACCCATCCCCGGGGCTCCGCCCCGAGACCCGCCAGGGGCGCTGCGCCCCTGGACCCCCCGCCATCGCCCGAAGGGCTCGTCCTCACACGCCGGACGGGCTGACTACCCAGCCCGTCCGGCGTTTGAGGACAAGGCCCTAAGGCCGACGGGGGTCTGGGGGCGGAGCCCCCGGGTACGGGACGGGTCGGGTAGGGGCGGCGGGGCGAGAAAACCCGCGACAGCCCCGGTCGTGAACACCTAGCGTGCCCCCATGAGCCGCCGCGATGGAATAGACGTACGCCCGATCACCGAGACCGAGATCCCGGACTGGATCCGCGCGCTGAACACAGGGTTCCTGCGCTCCCCGGCCGTCTCGGAGCAGGAGACGGCCGACCGCGGCGCGTACATGCTCCTGCCCCGCACACTCGGCGCCTTCGACGCCGGCCGATGCGTCGCGACCTTCCGCTCGTTCCCGCAGCAGCTCACCACCGTGGGCGGCGCCCACGTCCCCGCCGAAGCGATCACGAACGTCTCCGTCACCGCCACCCACCGCCGCCGCGGCCTCCTCACCCGGATGATGGGCACCGCCCTCACGGCCGCGAAGGAGCGGGGCGACGTGGTCGCCACGCTGATCGCCGCGGAGTACCCGATCTACGGGCGGTACGGCTTCGGACCCGCCACCACCGCCACCCAGTGGACCGTCGACGTCCCCAGGACCGGCCTCGACCGCCGCTGGTCGGGCCCGGCCGACGGCGGCCGCATCGACCTGGTGGACGGCGAGGAGGTGCGGAAGACCGGCCCGGAACTGCACGCACGGCTCAGCCGCACCCAGCCGGGCGTGGTGAGCCGTGTGGAGCGCTGGTGGCAGGTGAACACCGGCGCTCTGAAGCCGGACGGCACCACGTGGACCGAGCCGTTCTACGCCGTGTACCGCTCGGCGGACGGCGAGGTGGAGGGACTGGTCGCCTACAAGTCGGACGACAACTGGGGCGACGCGAAGCAGCCGCTGAACACGGCGACCGTGAAATGGCTGATCGGAGTGACCCCCGCCGCCGAGCGCGCCCTGTGGCACTACCTCTGCTCGATCGACTGGATCACCCAGGTCAAGACCGGCTGGCGCGCCCCCGACGACCTGCTGCCGGACTTCCTGCCTGATCCGCGCGCCGCCCGGATCACCACCCAGGCGGACTGGCTGTGGGTGCGGATCCTGGATGTCGTACGGGCGATGGAGGCGCGTACGTACGCCGGCTCGGGGACTCTCGTCCTGGACGTCACCGACGGGGACGGACTGTCCGCCGGGCGCTACCGGCTGGACGCGGGCCCGGACGGGGCGGTGTGTGCTCCGACCGGACAGAGCGCCGACCTCACGCTGGACGTGCGTGAGCTGTCGGCCCTGTGGCTCGGCGAAGCGTCGGCGGTGCGGCTCGCCGCGCTCGGGCGGGTGCGGGAAGAACGAGAGGGCGCCGCCTCCGTGGCCGACGCCCTGCTCCGCACGTCCAGGCGACCGTGGTGCCCGGACATCTTCTGATTCCCGCGTTCTACTGGCCCGACTCCTGCTCCTCCCTGTGGCCGCGGCATCCCGAACCGGGTTCCGTGCTCGTGCTCCGGGTTCTGGGTTCCGGGTTCCGGTTCTTCGTGCGTGATCGTTCTTCGTGCGTGATGGTGATCCGTAGCACTGCGGTTGTGGTTGTTTTTCGACGTGCGGTGGTGCGTCGTGCGGACTGACCGAGCTCCCGGCTCCCCTCCGGAGGGGAACCCGGTCAGCCGGACTGCCGGACGGTGGCGCCCGATCAGCCGGACTGGGAGAGCAGCAGGACGAGGATCACAGCCCCGATGCCGCTGATGGTGGTGTTCTTGGCCTTGAGGCCGACGGTCAGCACGGCGAAGGCGATGAGGCCCATCGGCCCGTACCTCCACTGGATGATCTGTTCGAATCCGATGGCGAGGGCGGCGACGGCGAGGGCGATGAGCGGCATGACGGTCCCTCCTTCGGGACGGCGAGGCGGACCCCGCTGGGACCGTCCACCTGGTCGATCGAACGTGTGCCTGGGCGACTCTGGCGGCCAACCCTTCGGGAAGTTTGACCATGTTGCTTAAGTTGGCAACCAACTCACTCATAGTTATCTCCGCGTTGGGTCGACTCATAACCACCTATCCTTCAACTGCCCAAAGATGGCGCGAAGTTGTAGTGTTCGGTCGTGGAGCCGGAACACGCCGCCGCCAATGGGCGGAACAGGTCACCACGGCCACAGAGGTCACACCGTGAGGTGGCCGACGAACTGCGGAGCCGGATCAGGTCCGGCAAGCTGCGGCCGGGCCAGCGCATGCCCACGCAGGCCAAACTGGCCGACGAGTTCGGCGTCGAGCGCGGGGCCGTCCGTCAGGCGCTGCGCATCCTGCAGTCGGAGCACCTGCTCGTCAACATGTCCAAGGGGAGCCCGGCCACCGTCGCCGACACCCTGGAACGGGCTCTGACCGGCCCGGAAGCCTCACCGCAGCCCACCACGGTGGCACTGGGCGGCCGGATCACGGCCGCCTTCGGGGCCAGGCACGTGGAGATCGACGCGCTCTGCCTGACCTCGATTTCGCTCACCCTTGCCATGGGCGAGCCCCTCCGGCAAATTCACGCGGGCCGTATGAAACCAGCCAAGGTGGACGTGCGCGTCCTGCTCCCCAGCAGCGACATCGACCTGGCCTTCCCGGCCCCGGTGGACGCCTCGGCCTCGGGACGGCTCCAGCGCAACTGGCTCACCAACCGCAACGCCCAGGGTCAGGTGCTGCGCCACAACCTGCTCGCCCTGCGCGCCACGCACGGCATCGACGTCAACGTCGCCTTCCGCGCGCTGCCCTTCACGCCGCCCGTGAAGCTGTACCTGCTCAACGGGACCGAGGCGCTCTTCGCGTACTACACCCTGGCCAGGCGCGAGGAGGAGGTCGACCACGAGTACCTGGAGATGTACGACGTCCAGGGCACGCAGTCGATGCTCTTCCCGTTCGCGCACGGAGCCGGGCTGAGGGACACCACGTTCGTGGAACAGTCCCATCGGTGGTTCGACGCGCTGTGGGAGACCATCAGCTCCGAGCTGCTGCTTTCGGGCTGACCGCCTCCGGGCCGGGGCTCACAGGGCGGGGCCGGCCACCAGCAGGGCGAGGACGACCGCCCCGATGGAGCTGCAGGTGGGGCTCTTCGCCTTGACCCCGACGGTGAGCAGCAGCAGACCGACGACGCCGGTCGTGCCGTACTGCCACTGGACGAACTGGTCGAAGCCGACGACGAAGAGGGCGGAGAGAAGGGCGATGGCGGGCATGGGCGGTTCTCCTGTTTCTACTGTGGCGTGGTGGTTCCTCTGGGGTGTGCGGGGGTGAGGCCGGGGAGCTGCGGCAGCCGGCTCGACGGGGGAGGCAAAACTTCCGCCAACTTGACCAAGTTGGCTGCCAACTCTGCTTAGGTTGTCCCCACTTGGCCACCAGTCATAAACAACTTTTAAACAACTCCCCGTAGATGGGTGGGAGTTGTAACGTTTGGTCGTGACCCAGGAGAACGTTGCAGTGAACGGCAGCAGAAGGCTTTCGCCGCAGGAGATCGCCGACGTCCTGAGGGAACGGATCCGGGCCGGAGACCTCAAGGCGGGAGACCGTCTGCCCACGCAGGCCGAGCTGGCGGAGGAGTTCGGCGTCGAACGGGGGACCGTCCGGCAGGCCCTGCGCGCCCTTCAGGACGACGGCCTGCTCAGCAACGTCAGCAAGGGGAGCCCGCCCCGGATCGCGGAGCCGGCCCCGGCACAGGACGAGCCCCAGACGACGATGGTCGGCCTGGCGCCCCGTCTGGCGCAGGCGTTCTCGGCGCCGCACGTCCGGATCGACGCGGCCTGTCTGACCGCGGAGACCCTCATGCTCGCGCTCGGTGAACCGGTCCGTCTGATCCACGAGGGCCGCCTGCGCCCTGAGTCGATCGACGTCCGCATCCTGCTTCCGTCCCGGGACATCAACCTGGCCTTCCCGGTCTCCGTCGACGGCCGGGTCGACGACGACCCGGTCCACGGGCGCTGGCTGGCCCAGCGCAACGCCCAGGTCCACGTCCTCCAGCACAACCTCCGCGCCCTGCGCTCCTCGCACGGTATCGACGTACGGGTGACGTTCCGGGCTCTCCCCTTCACCCCGCCCGTGAAGCTGTACCTTCTCAACGAGGTCGAGGCCCTGCTCGCGTACTACATGGTCACCCGGCGGGAGGAGGAGATGGCCGACGTGACGCTGGACATGTACGACGCCCTGGGTTCGGACTCCCTCCTCTTCTCCTTCGAGAAGCGGTCCGGTATGCGGGACGCCGCGTTCGTGGAGCAATCCCAGAAGTGGTTCGATGCCCTCTGGGAAACCATCACCACGGACCTGACACTCTCCTAGTGACTTCTGATACGAGGCAGACCGAACTGGTGGCAGCAGAGACCGAGAACCTGCGAGAAGTGATCGAACGCGCTCGCTTCGTACTCTTCGACTTCGACGGGCCGATCTGCCGGCTGTTCGCGGGGCACCGGGCGGAGGACGTGGCGAAGGACCTGGTGGAGTGGCTCGAACACCAGGGCATGCGGGGGTTGCTGACGGAGGAGGAGCAGGTCCACCCGGATCCGATGGTCGTCCTGTACGCCGTGCACCGGCGCCATCCACACAGCGACCTGGTGGCCGAACTGGAGGAACGCCTCACTCAGCAGGAACTGAGGGCGGTGCCCTCCGCCTGGCCGACCGCGTACGCGGATCCGGTGATCCGGACCTGGAGCGCGGTGGGAGCGCGGCTGGCCATCGCGAGCAACAACTCGGCCCGCACGGTCTCGGGCTATCTCGAAAGCCGTGGCCTCACCGACTGCTTCGCCCGCAACCTCTACGGCCGCACGCAGGACCTGAACCAGCTCAAGCCGCACCCCCACTGCCTCAACCGCGCGCTGAACGCCATGGGCGCCGCCCCCTCCGCCGCCCTGATGATCGGCGACGCCCCCTCCGACCACGAGGCGGCGCGACTGGCCGGTGTCCCGTTCCTCGGCTACGCACGCAACGCGTACAAGGAGAAGCTGCTGCGCGACGCGGGCGCCGAGGACGTGGTGGGATCGCTCGAGCCGGTGCTGAGGGTGCTTCGAGGGCAGAACTGACGGGCGCGGGTGCGGATACGGATGCGGATGCGGCGCGGACGAAGGTGCCGAGCCGCGTTCGTCCGGGGGTCTCACGTCTGCATCTGAAGGGTCAGCAGGAAGAAGAGGGCCGCCGACCACCAGACCAGCCGGGCGCTCCCCGCGCGTATGCCCACCACCAGGCAGGTCAGCACGAGCAGACCGGTCAGTCCGAGCCTCGACCGGACCAGCTGCGCCGTGCCGAATTCCAGCACGGCGACGACCAGTTGAAAGAAGACCATGCGTCCCACCCCGTCCACTTCCGCGAATCGATCAACTACCCGTCCAATTGGACTGGTTGGCTTGAGATTGGTTTTCCCGGCTGGGCTGATCCCTTAACCGGGCGTCAGCGGCGACCCCTGCTTGACTGAAACTGGTTTGCTTGTCAGCCGAAAGAGGTACGGTCGCCGTGTGGACGAGGAGCAGACCACCGAAGGGGGCGGCAGGGAGTTCTGGCGTGTCCTGGAGGAGCTGCGCGGCCGGCTGGCCAACGGGGTCTACCCCCTGGGCAGCACACTGCCGCCCCAACGGGCCCTGGCCGACGAGTTGACGGTGTCCCGGGACACCGTTCAGCGGGCCCTGAGAGCACTGTCGGGCGAGGGCTGGATCGAGTCCCGGCAGGGCAGCGGCTCACGCGTCGTGAAAAGCCCCATACACCTCGGCACCCCGCAGCAGGAAGCGCCCCGGGTGCGCGCGACCCTGGGTACCTTCATCGCGCGGGCCTTCGCTCAGCCGGTCGTCCAATTGGACGTGTTCACCCTGACGTCCGAATCCCTGGACGCCCACATCCGGCTGCAGGCCGAGCGTGTCCGCCTGGGTGAGGTCGAGCCCGAGCGCCTCGAACTGCGCATGCTGTTGCCCTCCCCGTCACTCGAACTCCCCTACCCCCGCGCGCAGCGCCCCGCGAGCGGAGGAGGGGAGGCGCAGCAGGCGGAGGCCGGGCAACCGGACCAGTTGAACGGACGGCTCCAGGAGCGCCTGCACGCCATCACCCGGCGGCATGCGATCTCGTTGCGTTCGGCGCTGCGGGACCTGCAGACGGAGGGCCTCGTGCCGTCCGTGCGGGTGGAGGTCCGGCATGTGCCGCTCACCCCCACGTTCAAGCTGTATCTGCGCCCGGGTGCCGAGGCACTGTTCGGGCCGTACGAGGTGGTGGAACGCTCGATCCTCATGGACGACGAGACCGAGGCCGAGACAGAGGTCGACGCCATCGACGTGCTGGGCCTGGGATCGACACTCACCCGCCACGTCAACGACGAGGGTGATCCCGACTCCTCCGGGTCGGTGTTCGTCGAGAGCATGCACGCCTGGTTCGACTCCTGCTGGAATCTTCTCGCGCAGCCGTCCTGAGCCGAAGCCGGACCCACGGGGCCTCCAGCAGCGCGGCACTCCTTGAATGTAGAACTCTTTCTCAATACGCGGCGATTGCCCGGTCACGCTCCCGGGCGACCACTAGGGTGTCCTCACCCTCGTCGCGGTGCATGAACATCGGCGACAACGCACAGCCATTCAGGAGTGACCGTGGGCGTTCCGCTGATGTCCGGCCCGCCCGGTCCCCTGGCCCTGGAAGAGGCGTCGGACACGGAGTACCGCGACTTCGTCCGCTACGCCAAGGCATTCGGATCGTTCGGCCGGGGACACCACAATCTGAATTACATGGTGAGGCCGCTCACGGAACACGACTCCCGTCTGGTGGCGTGCGAAGACGGTGCGCCGGTGACGGTGCGGGAACGTATCCCCTCGGCGCTGCCCGTGGTCATCAGGACCTGGCAGGACGAGGCGGAGATCCTCAACACGATCTGCGGCGTACTGCCGCACGTTCCGCGCTGCCTGGTCAAGCACCGTGATCTGACCATTCTCAGCTATGTGGAGGGCATGCCGCTGTCGCGCATCTGCCCGAACGACAATCCGCTGCACGCCGGTCTGGTCCGCGCACTCGCGGATCTCCTGGCGGACATGACGCAGGTGCGCAGACGGCATCTTCCTCCGCTGCCACCGTCCTGGCCCCGCTCCAGCCGTGACAGCAGAGCCTTTCTACGGACGTTGGCGTTCGCGGCGGAGAAGCAGATCAGACAGCGCAACTGGGACGAATTCGGCGGTCTTTTCGCGATGCTGGGTATTCCCGAGGACGCGATGGTGCGATTCGCCGAGAAGGTGCCGGCACAGGTCAGCCGCCCCTTCAGCCTGCTCCACACCGACCTGCACCGGGACAACGTGATCGTGTCCTACGACGGCGCCCCGCCCCTGATCTGCGTCGACTGGGAACTGGCGAGTTACGGCGACCCGTTGCACGACCTCGCCACGCACCTGGTGCGCATGCGGTACCCCGACTACCAGTGGCCCGAGGTGATCGAGGCATGGCGGGAGGCGATGGGCCGCCGGCGTCCCGCGGCCGTGCACGGGCTCGACCGCGACCTCAGGAACTACGTCGCCTTCGAGCGTGCCCAGTCCGTCTACCCGGATGTGATCCGGGCCGCCATGTCGCTGGGTGACTCCGTCAAACAGCAGGAACTGGATGCCGCGACGAGCGCGGTGCACCGGGCACTGCTGGCGGCCGAGGAACCACTGCGGCTCGCGAGCGTGCCGGACGAGACGGCGATCGAGCGCATTCTCTTCCGCTGGAACGAGTCCCACGAAGACCGGCACGGACATCACTGGTCCCGCGAGCGGATCGTCTGGACGGCCGACGAAAGACTTCCTCTGCACCCCTCTCTCTCCAAGGCGGCCGTGAGCGAGGCCCTGTTCGAGGAGGGCGCCGCGTCCGCGGATCGGGTGTTCAAGGGAACGGCCCATCTCAACACGGCGGTACGGGTGCCGAGCCTGCCCTTTCCCGTCATGGTCCGTCGGAGGGTCGGCGCGGCGAACACCCGCGAGCGCAGGTTCCTCAACGAGCACGCCGTCCTCGGAGCCATCGAGCGGTCGGACGTCTCCGTGCGTGCCCCGCGGGTGCTGGCCCTGGGCATCAGCGGCCTGAAGGAACAGTTCACCATCCACTCGTACGAGGGGCCGGCGGACGGGTTCAGGCCGCCGGATCACCCCGTGGAAGGGCTGCGCCCCTACGAGGCGGACGATCTCGTGGACCAGCTCGGGGCCCTGTCCTCCGTCGACTGCGAAGAGCTGGATCCGTTCATGGAAGGGCTGAATCTCTACCCCGGACTCCGCGCCGAACTGGTGCACATGGTGAACGGACTGACCAAACCGACCCGGGATCTGATGCGGGAACTCGGGCTCCCCGACGGGTACCGGCTCGGCGAGATCCTCGACCGCCACACACTCGTCCCGCGTCGGCCCGTACTCCTGCACGGTGATCTCAATCCGTGGAACCTGGTGCGCGGCGAGTGGGGTGGACTGGTGCTCATCGACTGGGAGATGGCGGTCGTCGGCGACCCGCTGTACGACCTGGTCCGGCACATGCATCTCACACCCACGCGGCCCGAGATCCGTGAGCGCCTGTTCGCCCGCTGGGAGCGTGTCCTGCCGGAGGACTGCACGAAGGGCTGGCGCGAGGACTGGCGTGTCTACCGCTGGATGGAGGTGGTCCGCTCGGCGTACGTGGACCTCGACCGTCTGGTGACCGGCGACAGCCTGGACGCCCCGAACGTCCGCCGGGCCGTCGGCTCCTACGCGATGACCCTCGCCGACGCCATCGCTGCGCTGGGACTTCCGGGCAGGACGACGAACCCCTACCTCGCCCGCGCGCTGCCGCACGGAGAACGCGGGAGCCGGCGGCCGGCCGGGGTCTCCGCGGAATCCTGACCGTCCCGCGAACGTGCGGGACATCCGGCACCTGGCCGGCGCCCGCCCCGCTCGGACAGGCCGGCCCGGTGGCCGGCCGGCGACCTCGTCCCGCTCGACGAGGTCGCCGCACCCGCCGTCTCAGGGGGCGGTCGCCGCGTCCAGAATCGGGATCAGCTGGTCCTCCTCGTAGGTGAGATGGGCTTCGAGCGCTTCCGTGAGGCGTACCACCTCGGGGAGTACGAGAGCCGGGTCGGCGTGCTTCTCGCCGACGACCCGGCGCAGTTCCCCGGCCAGCACGGCGATCCGCCCGTGCTCGTCGCGCAACCGGTCGAGCAGCGGCGCGTGTTCGGGGTGGCGGTCGGCGAGGACACGGAAGAGACCGATGTCCTCGCCGGTGTGGTGCTGGTGCAGGCCCTGGCAGAGCGCTAGGCAGTTGACGCGGAGCTGGGCACCCAGGTGGGAGCCGGTGGCCTCGAACTCCGCTCGTATCAGGGCGAGTTCGCGCCGGAAGGCATCGTGGACGAGTTTCAGGGCCTCGCTCACGGAGCCGGCGTTCAGGCGCGGCGGACCGTCCTGGGCGATCTCCTGGAGCGCGACGACGGGGATCACGCGGTCCGTCTTCGCCTGGTACCGCGCCCATCCCGGGTCGGCCTCCACCGCCCGGGCGAAGAGCCGGTCGCGCTCGGCGCCCTCCAGGACGACGGCCCGCGCGTCGTACGTGAAGACACCGCTCTCGACGCGGACGCGCGGCTCGGCGACGAGGTTGAGGAACCAGTCCGGGTGCCTGGGCGCTCCCCCGGCCGAGGCGATGACGAGGACCCGGCCGCCGCCGTCGGGGTAGTAGCCGAGGGGGGTGGTGTGCGGGGTTCCGGTGCGGACCCCGGTGGTGGTCAGCAGGAGCAGTCGGGCTCCCTCGAAAGGGCCGCCGACCTTCCCGTCACGGGCGCGGAATTCATCGATGATCTGCTGGTTGAAGGCGTTGGGCATGCTCTGCTTTCTGTTTTTCGGGCAGTTTTCGGGCAGGGGGAATCGCCGCGGCGCCGTGCGCGTGCGAAGGCACGCGAAGCCCGCGTTGCGGAAATCGAGAAGGGGGGAAAGCGCGCGATACTCCGTATCCCGGAGTGCGCGAGGAAAAGGAGTGGGCGGTGCCCTGCACCGCCCCGGCCTCACTCGGAGGCCGGGCAACCCACTCGCTCACGGCACGAGGCCGACCCGGCAGTCATGGCCGCAACGGTACTGTGCGCGGAGGGCTTCACGGAACAGGCCTCGGGCGCCGTTCCGAGATTTCCCTGCCTCCTCAAGATCAAGGTGGCTCGCTCCGCTCTCACAGCCGGGCCGCCGGCCTGCCCATGGCCGGTCCGGCAAGCCGAAACGGCCCGTCGGACGAACTCGAGGGTCGTCATGACAATTTGAGGCCGATTACTTTATCGCCTGGTCTCCAGACGCGCCATCGGTGTGAGCCGCATGTCGCAGACATGCCAGCATCTGGCCTAACATCGCAGGTCGAACCGTTATCGCATGCAGTTCGCACGGAAAGCGTGATGAGGCTGGATGCGGCTCGACGTTTGCATCCTCGAACCAATCGGACAGTTCCCTCGCTCATGCGAGGAGAGAGGACGCAAGATGTTTCCGAAGCTCAAGGCGATGTGCAACGGGCGTCAGGGCGAGGGCAATCCCTCGCGTCACCCCCGCCGGGGTGCGAGGGCGGCGGCGCTGATCGTGCTCGGCGGCGGGATGGTAGGTCTCTGGTCGGCGCCCATGGCGCAAGCCGCAGGTCATGACTCGTTCAAGACCTTCCGCTCAAGCGTTGCCTTCGCCGCCCCCGAGGAGGAAGCGGGCGTCGACGGTGGCCACGACTGGGCGGACTTCGAGCACAATGCGGACGTCGACGGTGGTTACGACCGGGCGGAATCAAAGGCCGATGCGGGCGCCGACGACTGGGCGGACTTCAAGGACGATGAGGACGGCGACGCCGGTTACGACCTGCGGGACTGGGACTTCGACGACGACGGGTTGAAGATTACGGTCATCGTCAACAATAACAACAACAATAACAACAACAATGGCGGTGGCACCAACAACAACAATAACTGACTCCGCGGTCCGGGTGGAGAGAGAAGCCATCCACCCGGACCGTTTTCCTGGCGGTGGACTCCACGGTTTTACGGATCCGGTTCGGCCGGTATTTCCCGCCGCCTTTCCGCGTATTCCTCCGAGGGGGCGCGGTCGGTTGTCGAGTGCGGCCACGCCGGACCATCTCGTAAGAGCACCCCTCTCGACAGCGGGGCCGCAGCCGGCCGGCGGCCTCCGTCGAGGCGTGTCGCCGCCGAGGGCGCGGATCGGGTCCCGGCGCGGCTGTCCGTTCCCAAAAAGATCTGAATCGATGAGGTGTCTCTGAGCTGGGCCTCGTCAGTTCTGTTGGGACGAAACCGGAGCCGGGCGGCCCAGTGGATCTGCACGGTGCTGCGCCCGCTTGAGCGCGAGCTGAGACGGTCCCATTTGTTCTGTCGGACGGCACGGCCGCGGCCTGGTGTCTTTCAGTTCTGGTGGTGGGACTCATCCCGTAGGGCGTCGTAGTCGTCCGGCGTCGCCACCAACATCAGAGACCTTCCCAAGGGCTCGGTCCAGCGAAAAAGGGCGTCGTTGGAGAAGGCGTAGGAGTGGAGCTTCTCGCGAAGGGTGGGGACGTTCAGCCGAGGCTCGGCCTCTGTGCAGACGGCGTCGATGGTGCGCCGGTGCCGACCGAGGTTCGTCCATCGGCGAGGTGCCCGTAGCGCCCGCCGAGCAGGGTCGATGCGAGGGGCCTTCGGCAGGATTCATGGTGGCGGCCCAGGCCCGCACGGCCCGTGGACACCGACCCCGGCCTCGCTCGCATTCGGCAAGAGCTGAGCGTCACGCCGGCGGCCGGGCGAGTTTGGTGGCCACGCCGTCGAGGACCCATTCCAGGCCGGTTGCGAAGGATGTCTCGGCGTCCACGTCCGTGCCGTCGTACACGGCCTTGGCCAACGCCGGGAAGCGGCCGGTGGCCAGCATGCTCGTCATGTGGGGGCCGTGGGCGCGCTGCCAGTCGTGCTTGGACAGGCCCGTGGCGTGCTCGGCCCGCAGGTGCGCGGTCTCACGCCTGATCGCGCCGATGAAGTAGGCGCTGACCGTCTCCACGGCGCGCATGACGGTGTCGACGTCGGCGAGGCCGTCGAAGGCAGACAGCGTGGCCTCGGCCACGGCGAGGCCGTTCGGACCCATCGCCGGGCGGCCGCCGAGCAGGTCGGCCAGCCATGCGTGGCGGAGAGCGGCCTGCCTGGTGCGCTGGGCGAGGACGCCGAGCGCCTCCCGCCAGTCACCGGGCTGTTCCTCGGTGAGGATCTCGGCCTGGACCTCGTCCACCATGAGGTCGAACAGCTCCTCCTTGCTGGAGATGTATCTGTACAGCCGCATCGGGCCCGCGTCCAGGCGGGCGGCCACCTTGCGTACCGACACCGCCTCCAGCCCGCCCTCGTCGGCCAGTGCGATGGCGGCGGCGACGATCCGCTCCCGGTCGAGCGGCACGGGGCGAGACGGCGGTTCCGGCCGGTCCCAGACAGTCATGCTCACACCGTACCGTTGCGATACACCGTATTCGAGCAATACGGTGTATCGATATGAGACACCGCATCGCAGTGGTCGGGAGCGGTCCTGCCGGCCTTACCTTCGCCCGCGTCCTGCACCGCCATGACCACCTTGTCACCGTCCTCGAACGCGATCCCGCCCCCGACGCCCGCCCCCCGGGCGGCACACTGGACCTGCATGAAGGGCTGGGCCAGCTCGCGCTGGACAAGGCGGGGCTGCTGGCGGAGTTCCAGGAGCTGTCCCGTCCCGAAGGGCAGGCCATGCGCATCCTGGACACGGACGGAACCGTCCTGCGCGACTGGCGACCCCGTCCAGATGACCGGGCCAATCCCGAGATCGACCGCGGGCAACTCCGTGACCTGCTGCTCGGCTCTCTCGATGTCCAGTGGGGCCGGGGCGTGACGCAGGTGGTGCCGGGGACCCGGGATGGCCTACTGGTCCATTTCGCGGACGGGCGGCAGGAGACGTTCGACCTCGTGGTCGGCGCGGACGGCGCCTGGTCCCGGGTCCGCCCGGCGGTCTCGTCGGTGACGCCGCACTACACCGGCGTCACCTATGTCGAGACCTCCCTCGACGACGTCGACACCCGCCATCCCGACCTCGCCCGGCTGGTCGGCGACGGTTCCGTGGCGGTGTACGGCGTGAACCGGGCTCTCGTCGCCCAGCGCAACAACGGCGGCCACGTCAAGGTGTACGCCCAGTTCCGCGCCCCTCTGGACTGGCACGCGAACCTGGACCTGGCCGACGTCGAGGCCGTGCGATCGAGGCTGCTGGCTCTGTTCGACGGCTGGGCCGCTCCTGTCCTCGACCTCCTCCGCCACGGCACCGCCTTCGTCCACCGCCCCCTCCACGTCCTGCCCGTGTCCCACACCTGGACCCACGTTCCCGGGGTGACGCTGCTGGGCGACGCCGCCCACCTGATGCCCCCCTTGGGGGCGGGCGCGAACCTCGCGATGCTGGAAGGCGCCGAACTCGCCGAGTCCATCGCCGCCGGCCCCGAGGATCTGGACGAGACCGTCCGCGCCTTCGAGGAACAGATGTGGGTACGGGCCGGCAGGTGGGCGAAGATCACGACGGCAGGTCTGGAACGCCTCGTGAGCCCGGACCCCGCCGAAGCCCTCGCACTCTTCGACCAAGTCCAGCCATCCTGACTGCTGAGCGTGAGAGCACCAGCACCAACAGCTCGCCACGGCTTCACGAGACAGCACGGCACCGCCACGGCCTCTTCCGGCAAAACCACCGCCGTTGGGCGCACGCACGGACGCCTGCTCCGAATAAACCGCAGACCTACCGGGAACGGACAGCGGCGCCTGCGTCCGACCGGGGGCTTTCGGCGTGGCGCAGCGCACTTTTGCAAGCGGGTGCTTGCAATTGTTAGCGGGGGTGCGGCAAGGTGGAGCCATGGCATCGCTCAACGTCGGCAATCTCGGTGAGTATCTGCGTGAACAGCGGCGCACCGCGCAGCTGTCACTGCGGCAGCTCGCCGACGCCGCCGGGGTGTCCAATCCGTACCTGAGCCAGATCGAGCGCGGGCTGCGCAAGCCGAGCGCGGAGGTGCTGCAGCAGGTCGCCAAGGCGCTGCGGATCTCCGCCGAGACGCTGTACGTGCGGGCCGGCATCCTCGACGCCGAACGGGACCGGGACGAGGTGGAGACACGTGCCGTCATCCTCGCCGATCCCACGCTGAACGAACGGCAGAAGCAGGTACTGCTCCAGATCTACGAGTCCTTCCGCAAGGAGAACGGATTCGAGATCACGCCGGACATGGCCCAGGGCGGGACACGGGACATGGCCCCAGGCGTGGTCCAGGAGACGGTGCAGGACCCGGCACAGAACATATCGGACACCCGGCAATCGCCGGACACCGCTGTCCGAGGCCCCCGCACGGCCGACGGAAGCGATGCCGATCCGCAGCAGACCGCCGGTTGACCCGTACCGGCGGCGGCAGTGCCGCCGCTACCGGTGCAGACCGGCAGGTTCGCCGCGGACCACCCAAACCCTCAGCTGAAAGCGACTCCGGGAGGATCATCGCCATGGCCATCACCGACGACATCCGCAAGGCCGCCACGGACCCGACCCCGCTGTACTTCCTGGCCGGCACCGCCGACCTGGCCGTCCAGCAGGCCAGGAAGGTCCCCGGCATCGTGGAGCAGATCCGCGCCGAGGCTCCGGCGCGCATCGAGACCGTGAAGAACATGGACGCGAACACCGTCCAGGAGAAGGCCGCCTCCCGTGCCAAGGAGGCGCAGGAGACGATCCAGACCCGGGTGACGGACTTCATCAGCACCCTCGACACCGACCTCAAGAAGCTCGGTGAGTCCGCCCAGGACCTCGCCCTGCGCGGAGTCGGCGTCGCCGCCGAGTACGCCGTGAAGGCCCGGGAGACGTACGAGAAGGTCGCCGAGCACGGCGAGCAGACCGTGCGGACCTGGCGCGGCGAGGCGGCCGACGGCATCGAGGAACTGGCCGTGGCCGTCGAGCCGGACGCGCAGCCCGTCCCGGTCAAGGAAGAGCCGAAGCCGGCCACGGTCGCCGCCGAGCCCGTCGGGGCCAAGAAGACCGCGCCGAAGAAGGCCCCGCTGCGCAAGCCCGTCGCCAAGAAGACGACTCCGCCCGCGAAGTGAGCGGCCGCCGCGAGCCCGCCGACGGACATGGCGGGCGAACGGCGTAGCGATGCGGGGACGGGCCGGGCACTCTCAGAGTTCCCGGCCCGTTCTCCGGGTACGGTGACCGTAGAGATGATTCGACTCGGGCGGTGTGCATAGTGCTGTTGACGGCATTCGGCGGCTTCATGTCGCTGATCTTCCTGGCCATGCTGGTGCTCGCTGTGGTGGCACTGGGGATGGCCGCGATCGCCCGCGAGGACGCGTACCGCGCGGCGGACAAGCAGAACAAGATGTTCTGGCTGATCATCCTGGGCATCACGGTGGCCGTGAACCTGCTGGTCCCGATAATCTTCCTGCAGATCGCCGGGCTGGTCGCCACGATCGTCTTCTTCGTGGACGTACGCCCCGCGCTCCGTCAGGTCTCCGGAGGCGGAGGCCGCCGCGGCGGAAGCAGCAGCGACGGCCCCTACGGCCCGTACAACGGCGGTCGTTGACCACCAGGCACGTATACGGCGCTCCGGCGGCCGTACGGCGCTACGGCATGCGGTCCAGCAGCAGCACCGCGACGTCGTCCGTCAGCTCTCCGCCGTTGAGTTCGCGCACCTCGCTCACGGCGGCCCGCAGCAGCTGTTCGCCCTCCAGCCCCTCGGCGAGCTGGCGGCGGACCATGTCCACCATGCCGTCCTGGCCGAGCCGCTGGTTGCCCTCGCCGATACGGCCCTCGATCAGACCGTCCGTGTAGAGCATCAGACTCCACTCGCCGCCCAGCTCCACCTGCTGGCGCGGCCAGCGGGCGCCGGGCAGCAGACCGAGCGCCGGGCCGCCGTTCTCGTACGGCAGCAGTTCGGCCGGGCGGCCGGGGCGGGCTATCAGCGGGGACGGGTGACCGGCCAGGCAGAGCCCGGCACGGCGGCCGTCCGGCGCGATGTCCACCGTGCACAGCGTCGCGAAGATCTCGTCGCTCTCGCGTTCGTGCTCCAGGACCTGCTGGAGCGTCGAGAGCAGCTCGTCGCCGCACATCCCCGCGAACGTCAGCGCCCGCCAGGCGATGCGCAGCTCCACGCCGAGCGCCGCCTCGTCGGGTCCGTGCCCGCAGACGTCGCCGATCATGGCGTGCACCGTGCCGTCGGCCGTACGGACCGTGTCGTAGAAGTCGCCGCCGAGCAGGGCCCGGGAGCGACCGGGGCGGTAGCGCGCGGCGAACCGCAGCGAGGAGCCCTCCAGGAGCGGGGTCGGCAGCAGTCCGCGTTCCAGGCGCGCGTTCTCCTGGGCGCGCAGCCTGGACTCGGTGAGCCGTCGCTCGGCCTTGTCGGAACGTTTCCGCTCCACCGCGTACCGGATCGCGCGGCTCAGCAGCCGGCCGTCCAGCTCGTCGCGGAACAGGTAGTCCTGGGCGCCGACGCGTACCGCTTCGGCGCCCCGCTCGGCGTCGCCCGACGCGGTGAGCGCGAGCACGGCGTGCCGGGGCGCGAGCCGCAGTACGTGCTTGAGCGTGGCCAGCTCGTCGTCCGACTCGGCCGCCCGGCCCGGCGCCGGCAGCGCGAGGTCGAGCAGGATGCAGTGGACGTCGTCGGTGAGCAGCCGCTCGGCCTCGGTGAGGTTGCGGGCAGTACGGATACGGATCGGCTTGCCGGCCGCGTCGAGCATTTCGGGCACGCTCAGCGAACCGGCCGGGTCGTCCTCGATGACCAGCAGGGTCAGGTTGGTGGTGCTGTCGACCGGGGTCGCGGCGCGGGGCGCCGGCAAGGCTTCGGCCGGGCCGCCAGTCGCGTGTCCGGCGGGGCCGCCGGTTGACTCTCCGGATGGGCCGCCGGGTGAGAACGCGGCTGAAGCCTGACCACTTTCCGCGGCCGGGATCGCTCTCTGCCGCGGTATGGGTACGGGCATCGTCTGTTCCTTCCCTCCCCCCGAGGGCGTGGTGGGGCGAAGGTCCTCGACCCACCGACGGGGACCATAGCGGTAGCGGACGCCGCGGGGGAATGGTGTGCGGCGGGGCTTCCGGCAATCGGCCACCGTCATATGCCGCATCCTGTACCGCACTTGGACAGGATGCCGGGTGGCCGAAGATGACGAACGTCACGTCCCCGGGCGGGGGAGCTGGGCGCCCCCGTGGGGCAGGTCACGTGCGGTGGGTCACGACAGGGCGCGCGGTGCGCGGGGCCCGGTCACCGGGCGGTCACGCCGCATGTCCCGGGCTCCACGCCCGGTGCCTCGGGCCGACCCGTGCCCAGTGCCTCGGGCCCGCCCACACCCGGTGCCTCGGGCCCGCGCCAGACGCCTCACGCGTCCGGCCGTACGACCCCCAGTATCGGCATCGATCCCGCGCCCGCGACGGTCACCGTCCGGCCCGGCCGGGGCGCGTGCACGATGGCGCCGTCCCCGATGTACATCGCGACATGGCTGGCGTCGTCGAAGTAGATGATCAGGTCGCCGGGGCGCATGTCCTTGATGGCGACGTGGGTGAGCTGCTTCCACTGCTCCTGAGAGGTGCGCGGGATGCCGTGGCCCGCGGAGATCCAGGCCTGGGAGGTCAGCCCCGAGCAGTCGTACGACTTCGGGCCCTCGGCGCCCCACACGTACGGCTTGCCGATCTGGTCGGTGGCGTACTTCACGGCCTCCTTGCCCTGCGCCGACGCCCTGCCGTCGATCTCGGCGAGGACGCCGGAGCTGAGCCAGGCCGTCTGCGCCTTGTAGGCGGCCTCCTCCTCCAGCTTCGCCAGCCGCTCCTTCTCCTCTTTCTGCAGCTGGGACTCCAGCTTCTCGGCGGCGGCGATCTGCTTCTTGATCTTCTTCTGGGCCTCGGCCCTGGCCTCGCGGTTGGCCTCCAGCTTCTGCCACTGGGCGGAGGCGTCCTTCGCGTACTGCTCCAAGTCCTGCTGGGTGCGGGCCATCTCGTCGAGCAGGCCCTTGGTCGCGTGCTCGCCCTGACGGACCCTGCCCGCGCCGTCCAGATACTCCTGGGGGTTCCTGCTCAGCCAGAGCTGCGCCTCGGGCGGCAGGCCGCCGCCCCGGTACTGCGCCCGGGCCGCGGCGCCCGCCAGGTCCTTCAACCGGTCCAGCTTCTCCTGGCTCTTGACGATCTCCTGGGCCAGGTCGACGATCTGGGCGGACTGCTGGCGGGCCTTCTCCTCGGCGGCGTTGTACGCGTCCGTGGCGACCGCCGCGTCGTGGTAGAGATCGTCCAACTTCAGGCGGATCGCCTGGAGATCCTTCTTCTTGCGGATCGCCTGTGGATCCTGGACGCCCGCACCGCCCGCACCCGCCGCACTGCCCGGCGGGGTGGGTGTCGGCGCGGGTACCGGCGTGGATCCCGGTGTCGGGCTCGCGTACGCCACAGCCGGTGCCGACAGCACCGCGCAGGCGCACGCCAGGACCATGGCCGCCGTGGTCAGGCTCCGCTTGCCGGATCCCATTGCTCCGCCCCCAAACTGATTTACCGTCAGTAACTTATGGACGCCTGGGGGATCGTGCCATGTCGGCGCGCAACGCGACAGAGGCGGGCAAGAACTCCCTTCCCTCCGTCGCGCTTCCGCAAGACGATCTCCCCGCCTGTGTGACGAACCACTCACGGAGTTCGTTCCGCGAGTGGTGCGGGCGGGTGAAGTCCGCGACCGTTCGCCGAAGCGCGCCCGCGCACCGGACCCGGGCCACGCCACCGGCCGTCACACCCCTGGCGCCAAGGCCTGCCAGCTCACCGTGACTTCGCCCTGGCGCCAGCGCGATATCGCGTCGGTCACCGGCCAGTCGGCCGCCAGGTCGCGGACCGTGCGGATCCAGCGCTGCCGCGCGCCGTACGAGGCGTAGGGCGCGGCGGCCGCCCAGGCGTGGTCGAAGTCGCGCAGGAACGCGTGGACGGGTTCGCCCGGGACGTTGCGGTGGATCAAGGCCTTCGGCAGGCGCTCGGCGAGGTCGGAGGGCCGGTCCAGGGAGCCCAGCCGGGTGGCGAAGGTGACCGTGCGGGGGCCCTCGGGGCCGAGCGCGACCCAGACGTGCCGGCGGCCGATCTCGTCGCAGGTGCCCTCGACGAGCAGGCCGCCCGAGGACCCCGGCCCCGCCGGGGCCAGACGCGCGCACAGGCGCTGCCAGACGGCGGCGACCTGCTCCTCGTCGTACTGGCGCAGCACGTTCGCCGCCCGGATGAGGGTCGGTCCGCCCTCGACCGGGACCTCGAAGCCGCCGTGCCGGAAGGAGAGGCCCTCCCGCTCGTACGGCCGCGCCGCCGCGACCCTGGCCGGGTCGATCTCCACGCCCACCACCCGGGTGCGCGGGGCGACCGTGCGCAGGCGTGCCAGCAGCTCGACCGCGGTCCAGGGGGCCGCCCCGTAACCGAGGTCGACCGCCACCGGATCGGCGCTCCCGCGCAGTTCGGCGCCGTGGGTGGCCGCGATCCAGCGGTCCATCCGGCGCAGGCGGTTGGGGTTCGTGGTCCCGCGCGTCACCGTTCCCACGGGGCGGGACGCGGCGCGGGCTGTCATGCGTATGAGAGTAGGCGGCCGTACACGACGCCGTGCCCGCCTGTGGACAACCTCCGTCCCGGCCCCGGCCCTGTGGACAAAGACCGCGTACGCAACTCGCTATCGAACGGTTGAGCGACCATGGGCAATGTTTCGGTAAAAGGGAAATGGAGCGGCCTGCTCCGGCGTTCGTCAGGATTGGAGGGTGCGCCGTGCCCTCCGACCGGCATGCCCGAAGCGAGGAGGAACGCCACGTGAGCCAGTACGTCAGCAGGCTCGGGCGGCGCTCCCAGGCGGCGCCGTCACGGCTCAGGCTGAACCGCAGGCCCCGTCGCGTCGCCATGCTCTCCGTGCACACCTCACCGCTGCACCAGCCCGGCACGGGCGACGCGGGCGGCATGAACGTCTACATCGTGGAGCTCGCCCAGCGCCTCGCCGCGATCAACATCGAGGTCGAGATCTTCACGCGGTCCACGACGGCCGCCCTCCCGCCCACCGTCGAGCTGGCCCCAGGAGTCCTCGTCCGGCACGTCGACGCGGGCCCCTACGAAGGCCTCGCCAAGGAGGACCTGCCCGCCCAGCTGTGCGCCTTCACGCACGGCGTGATGCAGGCCTGGGCCGGGCACCGCCCCGGCTACTACGACCTGGTGCACTCCCACTACTGGCTCTCCGGCCACGTCGGGTGGCTCGCCGCCGAGCGCTGGGGCGCGCCCCTGGTGCACGCGATGCACACCATGGCCAAGGTCAAGAACGCCGCGCTCGCCGAGGGCGACACTCCCGAGCCCGCCGCCCGTGTCATCGGCGAGACCCAGATCGTGCGCGCCGCCGACCGCCTCATCGCCAACACCGCGGAGGAGGCCGGCGAACTCGTACGCCACTACGAGGCCGAGTCCGGCAAGGTCGCCGTCGTCCACCCCGGCGTGAACCTCGACCGCTTCCGCCCGGCCGACGGCCGCGCCGCGGCCCGCGCCCGGCTCGGGCTCCCGCAGGACGCCCTGATCCCGCTCTTCGCGGGCCGCATACAGCCTCTGAAGGCCCCCGACGTGCTGCTGCGCGCGGTCGCCGTCCTGCTCGACGAGCGTCCCGAGCTGCGCGGCAACATCGTCGTCCCCGTGGTGGGCGGTCCCAGCGGCAGCGGTCTCGCCAAGCCCGAGGGACTGCAGAAGCTCGCCGCCCGGCTCGGTATCGCCGATGTCGTGTGCTTCAGGCCGCCCGTCGACCAGGAGCAGCTCGCGGACTGGTTCCGGGCCGCGTCGGTGCTGGTCATGCCTTCGTACAGCGAGTCCTTCGGACTGGTGGCCATCGAGGCGCAGGCGGCCGGCACGCCGGTGCTGGCGGCCGCGGTCGGCGGGCTGCCCGTCGCCGTGTGCGACCGGGAGACCGGTTTCCTCGTCCCCGGGCACGATCCCGCCGCCTACGCGCGCGTGCTGCGCGATTTCGCCGACGACCGCACGCTCCCCGCCCGGATGGGTGAGGCCGCCGCCCGGCACGCGCAGCGCTTCGGCTGGGACACCGCGGCGGCGGCCACGGCGGACGTGTACGCGGCGGCGACGCAGACCCACCGCCGCAAGGTCCGCGGCCACCAGGGCTGACACCCCGCTGTCGGACGGCTGACGTACGCTCGCCCCATGGCTGACGCAGCGTCGATCGTCGAGCAGGCACTCACCGAGGCCGAGCTGGAGTGGGAGAGCCCCGCGACGGGCTCGTACGTCGTGAAACTGCCCGGCACCCGCAAGCTCTCGACGACCGTGTCGCTGATCGTCGGCAAGCACTCCCTGTCGCTGAACGCCTTCGTGGTCCGCCATCCCGACGAGAACGAGGAAGGCGTCCACCGCTGGCTCCTGGAGCGCAATCTCAAGCTCTACGGCGTGAGTTACGCGGTCGACCCCCTGGGAGACGTGTACCTGGTCGGCAAGCTGCCGCTGGCCGCGGTCACGCCGGACGAGATCGACCGGCTGCTCGGTTCGGTCCTGGAAGCCGCCGACGGGTCTTTCAACACCCTCCTTGAGCTCGGTTTCGCCTCCGCGATCCGCAAGGAGTACGCCTGGCGGGTCTCCCGCGGGGAGTCGACCCGCAATCTGGACGCGTTCACCCATCTGACCCAGCGTCCGACCGACTGACTCATGGTCCAGTCCAACTAGCCCCTGCGCGACCCTTTCCGCGCGAGCCTTCACAGTGGCATGCTCGCGGCTGACGCAGATCTGAACGTCATTCACATCCATGGATGCGATGAGAGGCGGGCGGGCATGGGCGAGGAGCACGTGGGCATCAGCAGGCGGGGCCTGCTCGGCAGCGCCGTGGCGGTGGCGGCCGCCGCCGTGACCGGCGGACCGGCGGCGGCCGCGTCCGAGCGGGCCGCGGCCGCCGCCGGTCCACCGGGCATGCAAGCCGGGGCGATCGGCGCGACAGCCGCGTCGGCGGGCACGGAATCCGCGCGGCACGGGGCGCACGGCCAGGTGCCAGGACTCTGGCGGGAGTTCACCCGCTCCCCCTTCACTCACCCGCAGATCCCGTACGTGGGCCGGGCCGGCTTCCGGGGCGGGACCGCGCGCTTCCCCCGCCGCCCCGTCGTGGCCGACGTACGCGACTTCGGCGCCGTGGCGGACGACGGCGTGACGGACTGCGCCCCCGCGATCAACCGTGCCATCGCTGCTGCCGGCAGGGCCGGCGGTGGCACGGTTCTCATCCCGCCCGGCACCTTCCGCGTCGACGGCCTGATCCGCGTCGGCCACTCGAACGTCGTCCTGCGCGGCGCCGGCAGCGACCGCACGAAGCTGTACGCGACCAGGAACCTCACCGAACTGATCGGCGTCTACGGCTCCCGCTACGGCGGCGACAAGTCCTCCTGGTCCTGGGCGGGCGGTCTCATCTGGCTCGCTCCCACGGCCCGCCTGGACTCCCTGGTCGCCGCCGTCCGGGCGAAGGCCTGGCCCTTCGAGGGCTGGACCGGCAACCGCCGCGACGAGTGGGAGACGCTGACGACGGTGGCACCCGCCACCCGGGGTTCATGGACGATCACGGTCACCGACCCGCGCCGGCTGAAGGCGGGCCGGCTCGTCCTGCTCCGCCTCGCCGACGACACCGGCCACACCCTGTTGGAACACATGGCGGGCGGCGGCCCAGGCCCCGAGGCGTACTACTGGGACGACAAGACCAAGCTGACCAGCTACGTCCCCTACGAGTGGCCCGTGCGCGTCAGCCGGGTGCGGGGCACGAAGGTCACCCTGGAACGTCCGCTCCCGCTCGACATACGCCCCGAGTGGGACCCGCGCCTGACCACCCACGTGGAGCCACTGACGGGCTCGGGCGTCGAAGGCCTCACCCTGGAGGCCGTCGAGACCCCGCAGTCCCCGCACCTCCTGGACAAGGGCTACAACGGGGTCGTGTTCCAGTGCGCGTACGACTGCTGGGCGGACGACGTCGTCGTACGCCATGTGGACAACGGCTTCGGACTCGTGGCCGCCTCGGCCTGCACCCTGCGCCGCACCCGCGTGGCCGGCCGCGGCTCGCACCACCCGTACTTCTGCCGCGAGGGCTCGCACGACAACCTCGTCGAGGACTTCACCATCGAGCAGCGAACGGTCCCGGCCCCGGCGGACACCCAGCTCCACGGCATCAACGTGGAGGGGCTCTCCTCCCACAACGTCTGGTCGCGCGGCGACATGCGGATGGGCACCTTCGACTCCCACCGCGGGATGCCCTTCGCCAACGTCCGCACCGACATCACCGTCAACAACAACGGCCGCCACGGTGGCGACGCCTCCGCCGGGCCCCTCTTCGGCGCCCGCTTCACCCACTGGAACATCCGCGACACCAACAACCGCGCCGGGCTCGTCAAGATCGACGGCCTCGCGCCCTACAGCGCCACGGTCGGCGTCAACACCTGTACGGAGTTCGACCAGATCGACGTACCCGACTTCACCGGCGACCTGCACTCCCGCCTGGAGCTGTACGGGACGACGGACGTCGTACGGCCGCGGAACCTGTACGAGGCACAGCGCGACCTCTGAGACGCGTGGGTCACGTCGGACCCGTGCCCGTCGTGCCCATCGTGCCCGTCCTGACCGTCGGATCCGTCGTGCCCCTGGGGCTCATCGGGTCCGCGGGGCCCGCGTCGCCCCGCCGCGGTAACGCCCCGGGGCGACCCCGACCAGCCGCTTGAACTGGCGGGTGAGGTGGGACTGGTCGTAGAAACCGGTCGTGGTGGCCACCTCGGCCGGTCTGCCGCCGTCCAGGAGCAGCCGGCGGGCACGGTCGACGCGCCGCGACATCAGGTACTGGTGCGGCGCGATCCCGAAGGCACCGCTGAACGCCCGTACGAGATGGGCGGGATGGGCGTGCAGGAGCCGGGCGGCCTCGTCGAGGGAGACCCCGTCGACGAGCCGTGCGTCCAGCAGCTCGCGCAGCCGGTCCGCGAGCGTCGGGTCAGGTCGCGTCTCCTCGACGAGACGTGGCCGCAGATGGCCGCGCAACCGCTCGGCCACCAGCGTCAGCCTGCTCTCGGCCTCCAGCTCGTCACCGGGGTGCGCGAGAGCGGTGTGCAACTGCCCGACGCGTCGGCGCAGCAGAGGGTCGCGCAGGTCGGGACCGTCCACCGCGGGGCCGATGAGACTCGCGTCGAGCCGGCTCAGGTCGAGATAGAGGACGCGTTTGCGGAATCCGTCCTCGGTGACCGGCGAACCGTTGTGGGGGACGTGCGGCGGCAGCAGCGAGACCGTGTCGTGCGGGGTGCCGTGCTCGTGCCGGTCGAGGTCGTAGCGCACGGCACCGTCGTCGACGATCAGCAGCGTCCACGCCTCGTGGACGTGCATCGGGTACGCGTACTCGGTGTAGTGGGCGTGGAAGACCTCCACGACGCCCGGGATCCGCGGGCGCCACGCGGAGATCTCCCGCTGGGCCGCCATGCAAACAACGTACAAGACGACGTCGTACGGCGGTCGGCAGTCTCGAGGCATGAGCACACCGGACAACGAGCCCATCCGTTTCGACACCAAGATCGCCGTACTGCTGCGGGACGACCTGGAGCCCTGGCAGCGGCTCAACGTGACCGCCTTCCTGGTCAGCGGCCTCGGGGCGACCGTCCCCGAGGCGGTCGGTGAGCCCTATGCCGACGCGGACGGCGTCCCGTACCTGCCCATGTTCCGCCAGCCGGTCATGATCTTCGAGGGCGGCAAGGAGACGCTGACCGCGGCGCACGGCCGCGCGCTGGTCCGGGCACTCCCGAGGGCGGTCTTCACGTCCGACCTGTTCGCCACGGGCAACGACCGGGACAACCGGGCGGCCGTACGGGCCGTGCCGACCGCGGCACTGGATCTGGTCGGGCTCGCGGTGTACGGGCCGCGGAACGGGGTGGACAAGGTGTTCAAGGGGGCGCGGATGCATCCCTGAGACCGGGCGGCCGCCCGGGCGGGGGTGCCCCGGGGCGCGGGGCGTCTCCGCCCGGCCGGTGCGCGCCGGGTCACGCGTGTCGGCCCGGGGCCCCGCCACCGCCGGGTCACCTGTGTCGGCTCGGGGCCCCGCCACCGTCGGGTCACCTGTGTCGGCTCGGGGCCCCGCCACCGCCGAGGGGCCCGTCGCGGCCGCAGGACCGGCCCGCGTCGGCGGTCCTGCCCGCGTCGGCGGTCCTGTCGCCGGTCACGCCTCCGCCGTGGTCTGTTCGGCCGCCGGTCCCGCCTTCACCGCGGGAACCTTCACCGTGGGTGTCCCCACCGCGGGCGCCTGCGCCGCGGTCTCCGTGGCCACCGCGGGCACCTTCCCCGCGGGTTCCTCCGCCGGGAGACGGCTCATCAGCATCCCGTACCCGAGCGCCGCGACCGTGCCCACCACCGCGCACAGCCCCCACAGCCACTCCGCGCCGAGCCGGTCGATGACGACGCCTGACATCAGGGGCGCGATGAGCGCGGCGAGCGACCAGGAGAGGGTGTACATGCCCTGGTACCGGCCGCGGCCGTGCGTGGGGGAGAGCAGGACGACCAGCCCGGTCTGCGTCGGCGCGTTGACGATCTCCGCCAGGGTCCACACGCACACGGTGAGGGCGAAGACGCCGACCGAGCCGGCGAAGGCGGTGAGCCCGAAGCCGTACCCGGCGAGGAGCGACGAGATCACGAGCAGCCGCCGGGGATCGCGGTGCTGGATGAAACGGGTGACCGGGATCTGCAGGGCGACGATGAGGAGACCGTTCACGGCGATCGCCAAGCCGTAGTCGGCCGGGGTGAACCCGGCCTGACCCATCGCGACCGGGAGCCCCACGAACCCCTGCTGGAAGACGAGGCTGACCAGGAAGGACAGCCCGACGACGCTCATGAAGCGCCGGTCGCGCAGCACGGTCCCGAGGCGGGCCTCGACCGCGGTCTCCTTGGCGGTCCGCACCGGCCGGGACTCCGGCAGCTTCGCGAACACGACCAGCGCGCAGACCAGCGTCATGCCGGCCTCGATGAGGAAGCCCGCGAGGTAGCTGAACTCGGCGATGAACCCGGCGGCCATCGAGGAGACCGCGAACCCGAGGTTGATCGCCCAGTAGTTGAGAGAGAACGCCCGGACCCGGTCCTCGGGCCGCACGATGTCGGCCATCATCGCCTGCACGGCGGGCCGGGAGGCGTTGCTGGCCATACCGACGAGGAAGGCGACGACGGCGATGCTCAGCGGGTCGTGCATGAAGCCGAGCAGCGCGACGGAGGCCGCCGTCGACGTCTGCGCGATGAGCAGGGTGGGCCGGCGCCCGAGCCGGTCGGTCATCACCCCCGCGCCGAGCGAGGAGACGACCCCGCCGAGGCCGTGCAGGGACGCCACCAGGCCCGCGTACGAGGCGGAGTAGCCGCGGTCGAGCGTCAGGTACAGCGCCATGAAGGTGGCCACGAAGGCCCCCAGCCGGTTGACCAGGGTGCTGGTCCACAGCCACCAGAACTCACGGGGGAGTCCTGAGACGGTCTCTCGGACGGCACGTCTCATCACGACTAGTGGCATGGCGGACCCCAGGTCAGGAAGGTGTGTAAGTGGCTCGGGCGGTAGGCACAACTTACGAGAGTCCGGTCCGGGTGGGCCACTCGATTAACAGATGCCGTCAACCGGCGGACGTTCGCCTGAGCGTCCCTGTCCGTCTGCCGACCGGGGGAGCGGCGCGTCAGCGCGTTCCATTACGCTCGACCGCATGGCCGACGCACCGTACAAGCTGATCCTCCTCCGCCACGGCGAGAGCGAATGGAACGCGAAGAACCTGTTCACCGGTTGGGTGGACGTCAACCTCAACGAGAAGGGCGAGAAGGAGGCAGTCCGCGGCGGTGAGCTGCTCAAGGACGCCGGCCTGCTGCCCGACGTGGTCCACACCTCGCTCCAGAAGCGCGCGATCCGCACCGCCCAGCTCGCACTGGAGGCCGCGGACCGCCACTGGATCCCGGTCCACCGCTCCTGGCGCCTGAACGAGCGGCACTACGGCGCGCTCCAGGGCAAGGACAAGGCCCAGACCCTCGCCGAGTTCGGCGAGGAGCAGTTCATGCTGTGGCGCCGTTCGTACGACACCCCGCCGCCGCCGCTCGCCCGCGACGCCGAGTACTCCCAGTTCGACGACCCGCGCTACGCGACGCTCCCGCCGGAGCTGCGCCCGCAGACGGAGTGCCTCAAGGACGTCGTCGTGCGCATGCTGCCGTACTGGTTCGACGGCATCGTCCCCGACCTGCTGACCGGACGCACGGTCCTGGTCGCGGCCCACGGCAACTCGCTGCGCGCCCTCGTCAAGCACCTCGACGGCATCTCGGACGCCGACATCGCGGGCCTGAACATCCCCACCGGCATCCCCCTCACCTACGAGCTGGACGCCGACTTCAAGCCCCTCAACCCCGGCGGCACCTACCTCGACGCGGACGCGGCCGCGGCGGCGATCGAGGCGGTCAAGAACCAGGGCAAGAAGAAGTAAGACGGACTGATCAAGCCCCCTACCTGCGGGTTCTCCGCCGGTAGGGGGCTTGATGCTGTGCCTGGGCCGTCTCTGGGCCGGGCAGCCGGTTGACCGGGCCGTACTCAGTGCTTAGGGAAGTCCGGCTCCGGCTGTTCTCTCGTCTCTGCCTGGGCTCCCGCATCGCGGAGGGCCGAGACGGCTGCCGCCGCGTCTTCCTCGGGCACGCCGGTGATAATCATGGCGGGAACCCGTGTCACCAGAACCTCGCTGTGCCAGAGGCTCAGCCCCGTCAGCCGACGCACGACTTGGACGACGTCCATCACGCGGAGACCGGGGTCAGTGAGCATCACGTCATGAGGCACGTCGTCGCACACCAGCAAGAAGTACTCGTCTGCCAAGGCTCTCCCCGCCCCTCTCCGGTTCGGAGCGTACGAGCCCTCAGCCGTCATGTCGCATCGCCTTGGGCGAGCCGAAGACAGCAGCCACGGCTTTGCGAGTCCGCTCCTGGCTGGACGGCATCAGGTGCGCGTAGACGCGAAGCGTCAGACCGGGGTCCGAGTGGCCCAGGTACTCGGCGAGGGCCTTGATGTTCTCCCCGGCGTCCAGGAGTACCGAGGCGTAGAAGTGGCGGAGCGCATGCATCCCGTTCTCGCGTGACTCGGCGTGGGGCTGGCCACGCTCGGGGACCGGGATCACCCCGGCGCCGGCCAGCGCCCGCTTCCACGCCTCCTCGTTGAGCGACGTGCGCCAGACGTGACCCCCGCGCGGTCCGGTGAAGATGAGCCGCTTGGTCACCGGGGGACCGTCCACGACCTTCCACGGCAACGTGATCTCTACCGGCGGGAACTCATTCATGTGTGCCCGGAGGGCGTCAGCGACTGGCCCCGGGAGCGGCACGTCCCGGAGCTTGCCACCCTTCGGCGGGGCGAACACGGCCTTGCTACGACTCAGCTTGAGTTGCTGGACCACGTGGAGCGTGTCCGACTCGAAGTCGATCGCGTCGACGGCGACGCCGAGGATCTCTCCCTGACGAAGCCCGCAGCCGCGGCCCAGGTCGACCATCGCTCGGTAGCGCTCGGGCATGGCCGCGCGAACAGCGAAGACCCGTTCCGGCGTCCACGGGATCACGCGCTTGGTGTCGACGGTCGGCGGCCGGACCGAGCGAGCCGCACACGGGTTGCGGGGGAGATGCCCGTCATCCACGGCCGCGCTCAACGCGGCACGCACGTTGGAGTAGATCGTCCGGGCGTAGGAGCCCCGGACGCCGTTCTCCTGAAGCTGCCGCACCCAGTCGCGGATGTGGGCGGGTTGAAAGGACCCGAGGGGGCGCGTACCCAGGTACGGGAAAGCGTGCAGCCGAAGCTGCGACTCCATCGAGGCTTGCGTGTTCGGGTCAGCGCCCTGGGCCTCCACCCAGCGCTCGGCGTAGTGCTGGAAGGTGATCCGGGCCGCGCGAGGGTCGATGTACTGCCCGCGCGCCATGTCCGCCTCGATGTGGGCGAGCCATTGGTCGGCAAGCCGCTTCTGCCGGTCGGGGAAGCTCTTGGCTTTCTCGGTGCCGTCCGGGCCGATGTAGCGCGCCCGGTAGCGAAGCCCGGAGCCGTAGCGATCACTCTTGACCTTGCGGACCTTGCCGTCCGGACCCGTCTCATTCTTGTACCAGCGGTCTTGGATGTGCCCGGCCATCAGGCAGCAGCCCCTTCCATCAGGGACTCAACCCAGGCTCGGACGTCGTCGGGGTCGTAGCGCAGGTGCCGGCCGACCCGGAAGCCGCAGGGACCGGTGCGCTTCCGGCGCCACTGGTAGACCGTTTCGATCGGCACGCCCAGGAGCTCCGCGACGTCCAGAGGAGTGAGGTACCGCGCCGGGAGGGAGCGCGGTCCGTCGGGGACCTGCGCCACGGTGAGACGCCGCTCAGCCATGGGTGGGTTCTCCTTCTGTTCCGGGTGCGGGTTCGAGGGATGCGGCGAGCCAGGCTTCGGCGGACGAAAGGCCGGTTCCGGCGAAGCCCCAGTGCGAGAGGACGAGGGTCGTGGCGGTGTCGCTCTCGGTGGTTGCTGCGGCCTGTGCGCGGCGCCACTCGGCGCGGGCGGTGCGGAGAGCGCCGAGGGTGGTCGAGTAGCGGCGCGACCTGGTGGAGAAGTGACCGCGGAAACCGAGCATGTGAGCCCAGGCGCGGAGCCGGAGATCCTCTAGTTCCTTGGCGCGCGCCCAGAGTCCAGGCCGTTCGGATCAGCCGGCGGGCATGCTCGCTGATGTCGAGCTGGGCCAGCTCGGCGAGGAACTTCAGCGGGCGGTCCAGAGCTCCCGTCGCGGTCTCCGCGCCCTTGGTGGCGTACTTGGCGATATAGGAGGCGACGGCACGCTCCGTCAGCTCTTGGCCGCCGTCGAAGTCGGCGGATCGGATGGTGCCGACGTCGAGCTGACGACCGAAGGTGAAGGTGTGCCCGCGTCCGTCGATGACCGGGCCGTCCACGCGCACGTGGGCAGCGGCGGCACCCATAGCGTCGGTGAGCAGTTCAGCGGTGGCCCAAGCCGGCGGCGCCTCACGTGCGACTTCGACGAGCCCGATGCGCAGGAAGTGTCCCTGGGCATGGACACACATTCTGTTCGCAAGGTTGAGGCGACATATCCAACCGGCATCCGGTGGCCACGCTACAAATCCGGTGATGACGCGACCGTGGCCTTCTGTCAGTGGTGGCCAGGAAAACAGGCGGGCGGCCTGACATCAGCGGCCGACACCAACCGGCGTACACGTGCGCACAGCGGCACACCGTTCGCACGATGAGTCCCGCGAGTGACCAGCCGGGTTCTCCAGGCGGAGAGTGGTGATTACGGGGGCACGCCCACAAATTCTTATCAGAAAGGCGGTTCGTCGGGCCATTGCGAGATGCTGACCTAATTAGCGACATCGGCGAGCCCATCATCTTTGAGAGCACCAGCGTATTCTGACCGCTTGGGCCAAGGGATAGCTTCGAGCAGGGCGCGGTGCATCCCAAACCGGTTATGACGGGATCCCGCTGAGTTACTCCTTCAGACTGTCGTCATCGTCCTCAATTGGCGTGTCGCGAAACACCGCATGGTCGCCCCGTTACCGTGCGGGGGTCGACCACAAAGGACTGCCCGGCGGCTGGCGGGTAAGGGCTCCCTCAGCCGCGTACCGGCGCAGCCCGATCGAGAGGATCTGGACCTTGAGCGATTTTTCCCGCCGCTACCTGCTCAGGGCGTCAGCGGCCGCCGGCGCCGGGGCGGTCGTCGTCCCGGGCCTTATGGCCGCAGGCGCACCGGACATTGCGGCCGCGAGCACCTCGGGCCTTCTGGCCGCGAGCGACCCGACTAAAGGGTCGTCGGGATGTCCGCCGGCGAAGCTGACCGGTCACGTCGTCCGCCCCGGTGACGCCTCGTACACGGATGACCGCATCGACTACGACCAGCTGTTCTCTCACTACCCGCTGGTCATCGTCTTCGCCCAGAAGACCCAGGACGTGGTGAACGCCCTCACCTGGGCGCGGCAGCACAACGTCGCACTGCGGGTACGCAGCGGCCGCCACGCCCTGGAGGGCTGGTCGAACATCGACAACGGCATCGTGATCGACGTCAGCCAGCTCAAGTCGGTCCACATCGACACCGACGCTCGTATCGCGAAGGTCGGCGCCGGCCTGACCCAGTTGGAAGCGGTGACGACGCTCGCCAAGCAGGACCTCGCGGTCACGACCGGAAGCGAGGGCAGCGTCGGCTTGGTCGGTGCGACGGTCGGCGGCGGCCTTGGCCCCCTCAACCGCTGGCTCGGCATGGCCTGCGACAGCCTGATCGGGACCGAGGTCGTCGTCCCGTCGGGTCGCGACTGTGCCAAGGTGATCCATGCCGACCTGAAGGACCACTCAGACCTGCTCTGGGCGCTCCGTGGGGCGGGAAACGGCAACTTCGGAATCGTCACGCAACTCACCTACAAGGTGCGCCCGCTCAAGCGCATCGCCTATGTGCAGGCGACCTGGGACGGCCTTACGGACCTGCATGGGATCTTCGATGCATGGCAGCGTACGGTACCGTTCGCCGACAACCGCCTCGGATCCGAAGTCGAGATCCACAAGTCCCAGATCCTGCTGTTCGCGTGGCTCGCGGAGGGCACGGCGGCAGAGGCCAGAAAGA
This sequence comes from Streptomyces sp. RPA4-2, assembly GCF_012273515.2. Taxonomy (NCBI): domain Bacteria; kingdom Bacillati; phylum Actinomycetota; class Actinomycetes; order Kitasatosporales; family Streptomycetaceae; genus Streptomyces; species Streptomyces sp. RPA4-2. The sequence continues at coordinate 4,327,993 of NZ_CP050975.2, read as the reverse complement.
TGCTGGCCCCGATCCTGTCGATCGGCACGCCCGATGTGAAGGTGCAGGTCGGTAACTGGGGCCCCATCTTTGCCGGAGCCCAGGTCCCGCGCTCGCAGGAGCCCGCCAACGCGAAGTTCTTCTCACAGTTCGCCAAGAAGCTGTTCCCGAAGAAGGCGATCGACGTCATCGGCTACTACATGCGAAACGCTCCCACGGAGGACAGCAACTACTTCGTCGATGCCTTCGGCGGGGCGATCAAGAAGGAGCCCCGCGGCGGCACCGCGTTCGTGCACCGCGACGCGATCTTCTACGGCGAGATCGGCGCAGCCTGGGGGACTCCTTCAACGACACCAGGCGTCTGCGACCCGCTCACCTCGACGTGCCAGGCCTGGACCGCCGAATTCAGCCAGGCGATGCGCAGCTTCGTGGACGGCGCCTACGTCAACGTGCCGAACGTCGGCATGCAGGAGTGGGAGACCGCCTACTGGGGGAGACGCCACTTCGAGCGGCTGCGCGAGATCAAGGCGAAGTACGACCCCTACAACGTCTTCCAGTACGAGCAGAGCATCCCGCCCGCGTCACGCTGATCGACAGTGCGCCGTCGGGGCCCCGCCCCGGTCAGGCTCGGCCTTTCACGCAGAAGGGCCCGACGCAGTCGAAGGGGTGTCGTTAGCCTCGATCTTGCATGAGGGATCGTCAGCTTGCTGACGATCCCTTTGCTCGCTCAGAGTGAAGATTTCTGCTTGCGGGCGGGGCTGATGGTCCGGCTGTCGTGCCGGGTGGGCGCCGGGTTCTCGGGGCCCGCCCTTGGTCGGCAATGGCCCGATCACGGTCACTGGTCATGTGCTGATAGATCAGCGCGGCCCGCGAGCCGCTGTGGCCCACCCTCGTCATCAGCTCCCGGGTGCTGGCCCCGGCAGTCGAGGCGAGCGTGTTGCCCGTATGCCTCAGGTCGTGGAAGTGCAGCTCGGCCGTGACGCCCGCATCCTTCCGCGCCTTGACCCAGTCGTCCCGGAAGTTGCTCCGCCGAAGCTGCCCACCCTGCGGACCGACGAACACATGACCGTGCTGTCCTGCGGCGGCGTAGTGCTCCAGGTGGCCCGTGATCGCGTCGACCAGCGTCACCGCGAAGTTCTGCTTCGCGAGCGTGGTCACCGCTTCCAGCTGGTTGAGACCGGAGCCGACCGTCGCGATGCGAGAGGCACTGTCGATGTGGACCGACTTCAGCTCACTGATGTCGATCACGAGGCCGCTGTCGACGTTCGACCAGCCCTCAAGGCTGTGGCGGCCGCTCCGGATCCGCAGCGCGACGTCGTTCTGCCGCGCCCACGTCAGGGCGTTCACCAAGTCCTGAGTGTTCTGGGCGAAGACGATCACCAGCGGATAGTGGGAGAAGAGCTGGTCCCAGCCGAGACGCGCGTCCGTGTACCCGGGGTCCTCGGGGCGGACGATCCGGCCGGTCAGCTTTGCCGGCCCGCACTCCGCCCCATACGCCTCGCCCCCGTATACCCCGGTCACGGCACTCGCACCGGGGGCTGCGACGGCCGCAGCGCCCGGCACGACGACCGCACCTGCACCGGCGACCGCCGTCGCTTTGAGCAGTCAGCGACGGGAAAAGTCGTTCATGGCCCATGTCCTCGCGACCACCAGCAGACGCGAATTCATCTTTATAGATGATTTAGGCGACATGGACAGTAGCAAGGGCAGCCACGGTGGACCGTCTCGACACACTCGCAACCACGGCCAAGGCGTCTGACGCCGCAGCTCCCCGCCTCGCATATCGGCCTCGCCCAGACGAGATCCGTCAGCGCAGCGGCAAACCGGGGCGGCGCTTTGTGGCGCGCGGAGATCTGGCGGACGAGCAATGGGCGGTGCTGGAGTCACTGTCGCCAAGGAACAAAAAAGTCCGGTCGACCGCCGATATGGACCAGGAGGCAGCTGATCAACGGCATACGCTTCCGGGCGGCACCATGAAACCCGACGACGGGGAGACGCCGCACCAGGGCACTCGCCGCGAGACGGTCGAAGAGATCGGTCTCGACCGGGAGCCCGGGCGGCTGCTCGCGGTGGACCAGGTGTACGGCGTTGGGCAGCCGCCACTGGTGGCGCACCTGTACGACGGCGGCGTCAGCGACTTCGCGGCGATCCACCTGTTGAAGAACGGCCACAGGGCAGGCCGACTTGCCGGGCGAGCACGCTCTCTTCGCGGAGTCAGTGTCAGACAGCCGCCCTTCGGTGGATCCGGAAATCGCTCACACGAGTGAGACCTCCACGTCTGGGCGATCACGGCTCAGCTTGGCCGTCAATCATGACCGGATGAGCATTTCTGCGTAAATCATGAAGTTGCAGGATGCAGGCAGCATATCGGCGTGGTTGATCTCTATTTACGCATATCTGACCTTACGCTACCGCTGTCGATCAGCGACGTCGAAAGGAATACTGTGCCTCTCGAGCCCAATCATGGCCGTCGGTCGGCCGTGAAATCCGTGCTCCCACGCTTGAAGTGCCGTACCGGCAGACGCCTGGGACGGCTACGGGCCGGCGTCGTGGCCGGTGCCCTGCTCGCCGGACTGAGTCCGGTGGCGGTCGGTGCGCCACAGTCAGCCGCCGCGTCAGGGCACAAAGGCGATCCGACGCAGTACTGGAACAACGTCCTGCTCCAGACGTTCCGCAATGCGCGGGGCTGGGACGCCTCGCCCGGCAAACTGTCCAGGTCCGGGGCGATGGTCTTCGCGGCGATCTACAACGCGGAGAGCGCCTATCAGTACACGTACGGAACCCTGAAGTACGAGCCATACCTCAACCGGCCGCTGAAGTACGCCGACAAACACTCGCGGCCGCGTCCGGACGACGAGGAGCGACTGATCGACCGCACGGCGTACCGGATGATCTCGCAGCTGTACCCGGGCGATCAGGGGTACATCGACGCCAAGTACAGGGCCCGGACCGGCCGCTCCCCCCACTCCTACGACCCCCTCGACCGCCTGGTGGTCGACCGCGTGGTGAGGCAGATCAACAAAGCCCGGGCGGGCGACGGTTCGGACAACCCGGAGACCTACAGCGGCGACACCACCACACCTGGAGCCTGGCGGCCGACGGGTGAAGAGGCGACGGCTGACGAAGGGGCCTGCAAGCAGCCGAGCGACGCGGTGACCCCGAACTGGGGCAAGGTGAGGCCGTTCGTGCTCCGCTCTGGCTCGCAGTTCCGGCCTCCCACCCTGCGCGGCTTCACTTCCTACGCCGATCTGGTGGCCAGCCCGGAGTACGCAGCCCAGCGCGACGAGGTACGACGGGTCGGCGCCGTCGACTCCACCGAGCGCACCTACGATCAGACCGTCATCGGCTGGTTCTGGGACCATGACCTGAACGGCACCTACCACCCCCCGGGACAACTGCTCCAGCTGACCGGGATCGTCGCCAAGAAGTTCAAGCTCGACACGTACGAGACCACCCACTTGTTCGCGCTGTCGGCGCTGTCGTTGGCGGATGCCGGGATCACGGCCTGGGACAGCAAGTTCGACAGCCCGATCAACCTGTGGCGCCCGGCGTCCGCGATCCAGGCGACGGGCGGCGCGAACGCGACCTGGGAGCCTCTCAGCGCGGACCGCGCAGGGGCACCGTTCACCCCGTGCTTCTCCGCCTGGACCTCCGGGCACGCCAACTTCACGGCTGCGTGGGCAAGCGCGATGAAGCACTTCTTCGGTCGTGACGACGTCTCGTTCATCGCACACTCCGAGGACCCGCACACCATCGAGGCGTACCGCAGGATGGCCAACTTCAGCCAGGTCGCCGAGGAGGGCAAGCTGAGCCGACTCTGGCTGGGCGTGCACTACCGCTGGGACGCCGAGGACGGGAACGTGATCGGTACCAACGTTGGCGACTACGTGTTCGACAACGCGCTGCTGCCGACACGACCGGGCCGTCCGCATCAGCAGTCGGGCTACTAGGCCCGGCCGTCGCCCCCGCCTGCGACCGGATCGGCGTGCGCCCAGCCTCGCCACTGAGGAAGTCAACTGCGCCGCCCGCGACTTGTTGTCCGGCCCGAGCCGCTCGATCACCTCGATGGCCAAACAGCTCGGCGTCTCCGCAGGCACCCTCTAGTAGCCCGACCGCAGCAAGATCAAGCTCAGCGTCACTTTCCACCTACTCACGCCCGGCAACGAAGGGATGATCCGGGCTCGTGGGCGATGGGCGCCGCCGCGGCCACGCCGGCCGGACCGTGGGCAACTCCATAGTCGCGTCGGCACACCTCTCGGTTTGAGAACCGCGTGGGTCTACCCATCCTCTGGACGTTCGGAAAGCCGTCAGCGCCTTTGCCAAGTACCGCATGGTGAAGGCGCTGACGGCACGTTCGCAGACAACGGCCCTGGGTGTGTCTGAGCTGTTTGGCGGTGCGTCTCTCGTCCCTTCGTGTGGTGGGTCTGGCGAGTGGACAGCCGACGGGGATGGCTCCGGTCGACGACCAACAAACTGGCCGATGGGATCGCAGGAGGAGCCTGCGACCTCTGCGTGAGGGTAGGTCGCTGTGATCGACAGGCGAGACGTGCTGCGGGCGGGCGTGTTGGGAACCGCTGCTGGGGCGCTGGGGCTTCAAGTACCGGAAAGTGCGGCTGCGGCGGCTGAGGCAGCAGGGCCGGTTGGCGATCGGGACTGGAAGCGGTTGGCCGAGGCCCTGTCCCCTGGGGCCACCCTCTACCGGCCGCATGGCTCGGTGTACCAGTCGCTGGCCTTGCCGTTCAACCACAGGTACGCCGGAATTCGGCCTGCCGGCATCGTTGCCTGCGCGACCACCAGGGACGTGTCCGCAGCTGTCCGCTGGGCTCGTGAGGCAGGGCTGCCCGCCGTACCGCGCACCGGGCTGGGACACAACTACGCCGGGTATTCGACCACCACGGGCCTGCTGTTGAATATGGCCCGTATGAAGAGCATCGTCTCCACCCCGATGCCGGGCGGTGCCCGCTCTCGGGTCTACGGGCCGATGAAGGTCGTGCACGACGCCGGTACCCTCACCGTAGGGGCCGGGGTCACCAACGGGGACCTGCATCCGCTGTTGGAGGACCACGGCATGTTCGTGCCGACCGGTCGTTGCCCCAGCGTCGGGGTCGCGGGGCTGGTTCTGGGCGGCGGTATCGGCTTCAGCGACAAGATGTTCGGCCTGACCTGCGACCGGCTCGTTTCCACGACCGTTGTGCTCGCCGACGGACGGGCGGTCAAGGCCGGCAAGGACTCGCACCCCGACCTGTTCTGGGCCTGCCGCGGCGGAGCCGGCAACAACTTCGGTGTCAACACCTCGTTCACCTTCCAGTACGAGCAGTTCGAGGGCACCGTGGGGTTCTACCAGCTCCGCTGGAACCTGGACTCCGTACTGCCGGTGGTCGCGGCCGCGCAGCACATTGCCCAGGACACCGCGGGCGACAGGCGGTTCCATCTGCGTCTGGGTATCGGTACCAGCGGGATGACCAGGACACAGATCCATGCGAATGCCAACGTCAACGCCATCGGCCAGTTCTACGGCACTGTCCAGGAACTGCGTGCCATTCTCGACCCGCTGCTCAAGATCGGCACGGCCGAGGAACGCGCCCGCAACAGCGCGTCCGTTCGTCAGGTCACGCCCGGTGAGGCGAGCGTGCTACTGAGCGCGACCACACCGATCGATCGCTTTGCCACCAAATCGGCGATCCTGGACTCCAGCACTCTCTTGACCGATCAGCAGGTCAGCGCGGCAGCCGAGCGCCTGCTGGACTGGCCTGGCAGCAACAACGAGGACGGAGCCGGGTTCGCGATGTTCGCCCTCGGCGGTGAGATCAACCAGGTACCACCGAACGCGACCGCGTTCGTACACCGAAACGACCTCTTCGTCTTCGCTGCCGAGACCTCGTGGGCCGACTACGACCTCTCCAGCGTCGCCGATGCCAACCTCCACTGGCTCAAGCAGTTCTACGCCGACATCTTCCCCGACAAGTCGCCCGAACACGCCTACCAGAACTTCCCGGACCCGACACTGAAGAACTGGCGACAGGCCTACTACGGCACGAACTACCCCCGTCTGGTCAACGTGAAGCGGAAATACGACCCGACCGGATTCTTCAACTACCCGCAAGCGATCGACGCAAGTTGAGCCCAAACGGCGAGGCTTCCTGACTTGTTGAATCGAGCCCAGATGCTCGGTCTGCAGCCGTAGCGTCCAGGGTGTCGGTCGGCACGGGCCCGCAGTGCTTCTTGCCGCCTTCGGGCTGGCTCACTGATAGCGTGCCGCCGCCGGCCGACACCCGCGCGGTGTGGCTCGACAGAGGCATGAAGGTGACACGGTGACTTCAAGTCAGGGTGCCCACCGCACTCCCCTTCCCGTCTCATCGAGTGCGAGGGCAGAAGCCTGTGATCCTGATCGGCATCGATCCCCACAAGTCGTCCCACACCGCCGTCGCTGTCGACGCCGCGGGCCACCAGGTGGCCCAGGGCCGGTTCGTCGTCAACGCCGGTACCTTCCGTCAGTTGATGCGCTGGTGCGAGCAGTGGCCCGACCGTCGCTTCGCTGTCGAAGGTGCCGGCGGCCTGGGCCGCTCGCTCGCCCAACAGCTGGCCGCCGGGGGCGAGAACGTGGTCGACGTGCCCTCCACGCTCTCGGCCCGGGCCCGGCTGCTGGCCACCGGCGGCGACCGCAAGACCGATGCCAAGGATGCTCTCCACGTCGCCCAGGTCGCTCTGTTCCGCCACGACCTGCGCCCCGTGGTCCAGGAGGACCAGACCACGATCCTGCGGCTCCTGACCGAGCGCCGGGACGACCTGGTCCACGAGCGCACCCGCGTCCTCAACCGACTCCACGCCGTCCTTCGCGATCTCCTGCCCGGCGGAGCACCCACCGGCCTGTCGGCTGAGAAAGCCGCCGCTTTGATGAAGGGGATCCGGCCAGCCACGGCCACCGACAACTGTCGCCGGGACATAGCCCGCGACCTGCTGGCCGACCTCCGCCGACTGGACCGGCAGGTCAAGGACTACGAAGCCGAGATGCGCGAGGCGTTGGCCGCGACCCGCACCACGCTCACCAGCCTGCCGGGCCTGGGCACCGTGCTGGCTGCCAAGGTTCTCGGGCACGTCGGCGACGTCACCCGTTTCCCCACCGAGCACCACTTCGCCAGCTACACCGGCAGCGCACCCCTGGACGCTTCCAGCGGCAACAACGTCCGCCACCGGCTCAACACCGGCGGCAACCGCGCGCTGAATTCGGTTCTGCACACCATCGCCGTCTGCCAGATCCGCGACGGCGGACGCGGGCAGGACTACTACCTCCGCAAGATCAGCGAAGGGAAGACACCGTCCGAAGCCCGCAGAGCCCTGAAGCGACGCCTGTCCAACGTGGTCTACCGGATCATGAAACGCGACCAACAGAACCACCTCGCTCAAGCCGCTTGACACACAGAGGCGCTATCAGGTGAGGTTGTCGACTTACACCGTGTCCTATGTGGTGAGGCGGACTGGAGCGCGCCGGCACGTGGCATGTGTCAGCCTGGCGTCGCCGGAAGTCCCCTGCCCTCGGGGCGTGGAGCATGCCTGATCAGACTGAGCTGCTCAAGCGTCTCTGACATTTGAGGCGGCCGCCCGGGTCGACGTGCATGATCCAAAGTTCTTGGCGTGGTACTGACGCCGGTTCTCCGTCGGGTGGTTCGACCCTACTCCGCAAGATCAACCGACCGGATCTGCCGCAAGGTGAGCGTCAGGTTCGGCCGCATCCTGGGATGGCTCACGGGCGGCAGCTCGCGCCACATCTCACCCGGGTATGGGGTCCGCCATCAGATCACAACGAGGCGCGTGGCGCCGGGCTCGCATACCAGATCCCACCAGCGGCTCTTGCCCTCGACGGCGCCGTCGCCGGCCTCCACGGATCAGCGGGCGGTCTCGTCGTCCTCGCGTAGAGCAGCACGTCGCGCCGGGGTGAGCCGCCCCCATACTCGCCCGCCTCGCACCGCCCCTCTGGATCAGCGTCAAATCGTCAACTCAGCGGGTGAACCGCTGGTTGCGTGCGCCCGTCAGGGCGCGGTCGGGTCAGCGGATCAGAAGTGCGGTGCGGCGGATGGCCTGGCGTCCTGGGCCGTCTCTGGGCCGTGCGAGGTTGCTCAACAGTGGCCAACGACGACCAATGACACCTACGCAGGCGCAGCGAGGCACCGCTCAGACCAGCGAATACGCAGGTCGCCAACTTCTTGGGCAAGACCCAGGGCAAGAAGTAGGAATAGCGATCATGCCTCCCACCTGCGCATACGGCGCGGGCGGGAGGCATTTTCGTGCCGTGGAACCTCCCTGGAACCTCAGCCCGTGTGATCTTGCGGCCGGAGAGCCAGGTGGAGGCCTGCTCTTCTTGCCGTTGCGGTGCCGACCCAACTCGCGATTGCAGCCGCCTCGCCGTGGGAGTTCCCACGTCGAGTGGGCGCCTGAAAGCCGCCCGCCCCAAGGGCGGTCCTTGCCCTGCTCAAGGCGGCGCTGCGGCCGGCCGTGGCACGTTACTCCTCGTCGACGGTCTGCAGCTCGACGGGCCGGTCGGCCACGTCCATCGTCTGCGGCGTGGCCAGCAGCTTGTTCAGCCCAAGGGTCAACTGCACGGAGAACACGCTCAGTAGGACGGCCAGGGCTATTCGGACCAGGCTGTAGACGGCATCGACGTTCGCCGCGGTCTCGTAGTCGTCGGGCGTTTGGAGGTTGGAGTTGGTCACGAACGAGACGTAGAGCGCGGCGAAAACCGACAGGAACCACGCGCCGTAGGCCCAGACGACTCCGTTGCCGCCTGGCAGGGCCCTGATCCATCCCAGTCCGATGTCGGTGCGTGACATGGCGTTCGCATGACCGGCGCGCGCCCACCGCTGGTAGGCGTACAGAACTGCCATGAAGGCTACGAAGCGCAACATGCCCGTGGTGCTGATCGTCTGGAGTGCGCTGTGCAAAGCCTGCCGGTCGTAACCGTTGTCGGCGGCGGCCAAGGCCCATTGGTGAGCCCGCGTGCGCTCGGCGGAGAACCGCACGGCCTCGTTGACGATGGCTACCGCGGCTGCGGCCAGCACCGTAAGCAGTGGGCCCGACAGCGAGACCCGACCGGGACTCACTTTGGACTGGACCAGCAACGCCGCCTTGTCGTTGCGCCCGCGACGCTGAGGCGGCTTCGACAAGTCGCTCTTCTGCTGACAGACCGGACACAGTCCCTTGATCCCGTCAAAAGCAACTTCACGCTGTCGACACTTCCGGCACGTCAGTAGCATCCCGCGCCCCCCTCTTTGCATGATCGCGGTTGGATTGAGCGCCGCATCCTATGGGGTCTTCCAGAGAGGCGTCGATGCCTTCTTGATCTTCCCTTCGCGGCGGCCCGACGGCCCGACACTGTGCGGCCCGGCCCCGATGGCGACGGGCCGAGTCCTGGAACCTCTATGGAACCTCCGAGGTCGACCACCAACCACCGACAACGACAACCAACAACCGCCCGACCGCAGGTCAGTTGAGGTGAGTATCCCGGTGACCAGCCGCAGTCCGGTGAAGATCAGCTGCGCCCTGAGTCACGCGACTCCAGTGACAGTTGAAAGCGTGCGGTCATTGATGTCGACGGTGTCCGCTGCAGGGATGGAGCCAGCGCCGGCAACCGGCACGGCCCACGGCGTCGCGTCCGTCGCCTCAGCCGGGGTTGTGGGCTGTCGCGATCGGTTCGAGAAGTCGGCGTGGTGTGTTGATCGCGCCCGAGACCGGGTCGACCTCGGTGCCTGTCGGCTGGAAGCCGGGGCCGGGTTCGACCCGGATCTCCGGGACCGGGACGGCTGAACCGCAGTCCCGGCAGCGCCCGTCGCGGTCGAGGAGGCCGCCGTCCAGGTCATGACGGAGGACGCGCTTCACTCCGTTCGGGGAGTAGAAGGACTCCCCCCAGTTCATCAGAGCGTGCACGGCCGGCCACAGTGCGACGCCCTTGTCCGTCAACCTCGTCGGCGTCGAAGCCGCCGCCTGAGCCGTGACCGGCCGCGACGCGATGGGCGCGGCCGCCGCCGACACCCATGAAAGACGAGGTCCACCATGTCGTCCGTGCTCATCACCGGCGCATCCAAAGGCATCGGCCGCGCCATCGCCGTCGCGCCGGCAGGCCGAGGCCATCGAGTGATCGCCACCGCACGCCGGCCGGAAACGCTGGCCGACCTCCCCGTCGACCAGCGCCTTCGCCTGGACGTCACCGACCAGGAAAGCGTCGACCAGGCCGTCCGGGACGCCGGCGACATCGACGTACTGGTCAGCAACGCCGGCGAAACCGTGCGCGCGCCCCTGGAGAGCGTCCCGCTCTCGGAGGTCGAACGACTCTTCCAGCTCAACACCCTGGGTGCGCTGCGGGTGGCGCAGGCCGTGCTTCCCGCCATGCGTGAGAGGGGGACGGGTCATCTCGTCTTCGTCTCCAGCATCCAGGGACGTCTGGTGCTCCCCATGATCGGCCCCTACGGCGCCACCAAATGGGCACTGGAGGCGCTCGCCGAGACGCTCGCCATCGAGACGGGTCACTTCGGTATCAAGGTGAGCGTCGTGCAGCCCGGCGCGGTTTCCTCGGGCGGCGGCGAGCGGGCCAGGGTGTTCCTGAGGGAAAACGATCCCTACACCCCGCTCTACGAGGCACTGCCCGCGCTCCGTGGCGAACTCATCACCCCGGAGGAGGTGGCCGCCACGGTGGCCGACACGATCGAACTGTCCGAACCTCCGTTGCGCGTGCCGTCCGGCGCACCCGCCGAGCGCGTCCTGCGGGCCCGCAAGGAGGCTCCCGAGAACGAGCCCTTCCTGGCGGCCGAGATCAATTGGTAGGCGTCAGCGGTCGGAGCGGGTCCGGAGCAGGTCCGCGGCCCATGGCCGCCGGTCCGGATCCGTTTCCCAGGAGCGCGCGGTGGACCGACCGCGCACTCCGGGTTTCCGGCCGCCCGCCGTAAACGAGGGCCGGCCGCCCGCCGTAGAGAGGAAAGAGCGGGGGCCGGGCCGGGGCGTGCGGCTCGCCTGAGCGCCAACCCTGCTGTCGTCTGATAGGGAATGTTCCACTTGGTGCGCTTTGCGCTCTCGTCCCCGGACAGAGCGGCGGGGTGACATCTCTGTGTTCGAACCCGGCGCCACGACGGCACCTGACGCGACAGTAGAGGGAGACCATGAGCTGGACACGCACACGTCGGGCGGCAGCGGCGGCGGCTCTCGCCGGAGCGATCGCCCTCGTCTCAACGATGCTGCAGCCGGCCCACGCCGGAACGCGGACCGGGGTCGCGCGGTCGTTCGCGACCGTGGCGGAGAAACGGTCCGGCACGCCCATGCCGCGCCCCCCTCGCCTCCCGCGGGACTTCCGTGGGAAGGGCAGGTGGATCGTCCGGGACCTCGGCGTCACGGTCCCGTTCACCTGGGAGGGGAGAAACGGCGACAGCCAGATGATCGCGGGCGGCCCGCAGTACCCGATCTGGTTCACCAACCTGATCCACCACGGCAGCCTCTACACGCTGACCTACAAGTGGCCCGGCCTGACCGAACATCCGTGCTCACGGATCCCGGGCTTCGGCCTCGACCAGTTGAACGAGGCGTTCCGAGGCGCACGGTTCGTCGGGCGGGAGATCCTCCAGCGGAGCCCGAACCGGTACGTGAACCACTGGCGGGTCGGTGTCGTCGTGCCGAAGCGGCCGCCGGGGAAATTCCTTCGGTTCCCCCTCGCACTGGGCGACATCTACGTCGATCAGAAGGATCGGGGCACGTTCTGGCAGGTGCTGCAGTTCGGCATCCAGAATCTCTACGACCCCGAGCTGGACGAGTGGCTCGTGATGGACACGTTCGCGCACAAGCCCGGTACGGTCACGCTTCCCCCGCGCTGCTCACCACCGCCGTTGGCCTGGTAGCCAACAGGCCCTGCCGCTGGGGGAGTTGGCGAGGGAGTTCCGGTTGCGCGGTGCTCCAGGCGGAGCGGCACGGCCCTCCAGGTGGAGCAGCGCGACCGCCGCCTCCGCGTCCCGCCGGGGCATATGGGCGGCGGTCGGGGTCAGTGGCCGCCGCTGGGCCGGTCGCAGGCGGAGTGGTCTGGGTATCCGCCGAAGGCGTCCGCCTGGGTGGATTCGCGGTTCATCCCGCCCTCCACACACAGCGGGAAGGTGTCGATGAGGAAGCCGACCTCCGTGGGGCCGTTCTGGTACGTACGTACCTTCGAGGCGGGGTAGCCGAGGCCGGTGAGCGCGTCGCGGGTGCTGTCCGGCGCGAAGTCGCCCCGCTCACGCAGGGGTTCGAGTGCGCCCTCGACCCGCGCGACGGCCGCGAGCCCCTCGCACCGCTCCCGGCCGTGCAGCGGGAAGGGCACCATGAAGCCGTGGTTCTCCGCGTAGTGGTCGGTGGGCGGCGTGGCCGGCCCCGAGGTGCCCGGGGTCCGCGTCGGCGTCGGTGCGGAGCTCTCGCCGGGGCACCGGAAGTCCACCGGAGCGCTCGGCGTCGCCGCCGCCCGTGAGGGTCCCTCCGCACCGGCCTCGTCCCCGGGCCGATGCGTTCCGCATCCCACGGCCAGCACGGCCAGCAGGGCCGGTACCACCATCGGCGCCATCCCGAGCCGGACCCCCGTCGTCCTGATCGCTGTCATGCCCCTGATCCTCTCCCGGGCGGCCGCGCGCGTCATGAGTACGCCTACTCACCCGAGCCCCGCCGGTTCGGGTGGTGACCGCGCGGGGGGCGGTATACGTTCGAAGAAGGGGTGGCGTCGCGCTGTCGTGCCTGGTCGCGGCGCCGGTCTCGGCCCGCAACCCATGCCGTGAGGTGCCCCTATGAAGATCCAGGACTCGATCGCCCTCGTCACCGGAGCGAACCGCGGACTCGGTGAACAGTTCGCACGGGAGCTGGTCGCCGCCGGAGCGGCCAAGGTCTACGCCGGAGCCCGCGACCCCGGGAAGGTCACGGTGCCCGGGGTGGTCCCCGTCGCCGTGGACATCACCGACCCGGAATCCGTGCGCGCGGTGGCGGACCTGGCGCAGGACGTGACGCTGCTCGTCAACAACGCCGGTTCGACGACCCGGGCCGACGTGCTCACGACCGGCCTGGACGCGTTCCGCACCGAGTTCGAGACACACGTTCTCGGCACTCTCTCCATGTGCAGGGCCTTCGCCCCCGCCCTCGGACGCAACGGGGGCGGCGCGATCGTCAACGTGCTGTCGGTGCTGTCCTGGCTGTCGGTCACGGCCAGCGCCGGTTACGCCGCGGCCAAGTCCGCCGAGTGGTCGGTGACGAACTCCTTGCGGCTGGCTCTCGCGGAACAGGGCACGCAGGTCACCGCCCTGCACGTCAGTTACATGGCGACGGACATGGCCGCGAGCGTGGCGGGTCCGAAGGCCGATCCGGTCGCGGTGGCCCGTGCGGCGCTCGACGGTGTCGAGGCCGGACTCCACGAGGTGCTCGCCGACGACGCCAGCAGGCAGGCCCAGGCGGCGCTGGCCGAGGGGCCGGGGGCGCTGTACCCCCAACTGTCCGGGCGGCCGGGGCTGATCTGAGCACGCGGGACCGAGCACGCGGGACCGAGCACACGGGAACCGTGCGGGCGGCCGGGGCTGGTCCGAGCGCGCTGGAACCGTCAGCGCGCCACGAGCTGCTGGCCGCCGTCGATGTCGTACGTGCCGCCGGTCAGCGCGTCATTGACCATGATGTGTACGGCCAGGGCGGCCACGTCGGCCGGCCCGACGACCCGTCGGATGGGCAGCGTCGCGCGCAACTCCTCGCGCCGGGACTCCAGTTGATCGTCAAGGAGCGTGGCCGACAGGGGCGTGTCGACGAATCCGGCGGCGATGAGGTTCACCCGGACCGGCGCCAGTTCGAGTGCCAGGTTGGCGACGAGGGCGGGCAGTGCCGCGGTGAGGGCGGAGGCGACGGACATGCCGATGCCGGGGCGCCGCCCTCCGGTGCCGCCGACGAACAACAGGGTGCCTCCGGCCCGGACCTTGTCGCGGCTGTAGAGGCCGACCGCGAGTGTCATCGCGAGCCGCTCGCCCATGTGGTCACCGGCGACGGTGGGGTCCATGTCGGCCAAGGGCATGTAGAAGGGGCCGCCGGCGGTGACCATCACATGGTCGACCGGTCCGGGAAGGTCCTCGAAGAACCGCCTCAGCCGCTCGGTGTCGCCGGCGTCGAACGCCGCCGTGGCGAGCGGTTCGAGGGCGCTCGCCGCCTGCCGCAGCCGCTCGGGGTCCCGGCCCACCAGGATCAGCCGGCCGCCGTCCGCGCGGACCCGGCGGGCGGTTTCCAGCCCGATGCCCGCGCTGCCGCCGATCACCACGACCGTCCGGCCGGCGAGGTCGTACGGGCGGTGGGGGCCTTGGACGGCGGGCGCGCCGGTCATGGTCGTCAGTCCTCCTGCTGGTCGTCCACGAGGATGTGGAAGGTGAGCCGTCGTTCCGTCACGGCCGCAGGGACGGTGTGCGTGCCCGCAGGGACGGTGTGCACGAAGCCCCGGGCCGAGCGGTAGTCCCCCGTACCGCCGGTGATGGCGATGTCGACCGTGGCGGCGGCCGGCAGGTGCAGCAGGGCCTGCGAGGTGATCTGTCCCTGGGGCAGGTCGAAGGTGCCGAGGCACTGGAGTTCGCCCGGCTCGGTCCGGACGTACGTGCAGACGACACTGTGGTCGCCGATCTTCTTGCCGTCGCGGTAGAGGTTCTCGGCGATGATGATCTCGTCTCCCGGACCGAGCCCCTTCTTGCCCGCGTCGAGGGTCTCGGAATGGGTCTGCCTGGCGACCAGCTGGATGATTTCCGTGTGCTGGTGAATCCGTCGGCCGGTGTCGGAGGCGGACGGGGTGGCCGACCAGGCGGCCGACGCCGTGGGAGCGGCGATGAGGAGGGCGGCGGCCAGACCCGCGGCCGCGCCGGCACTGCGTGGGCGAATCTTGCGCATGGAACGTCTCCCACTTGCTGCGGAGATGTACCTTTCGTGGCTTATTTTACCGTTGGGTGCGGCCCGGTGCTCGGCGCACGTTCTCCCCTCGGGGGGGGGGGCCGTACGTGGAGGAAGGGCCCCGCCGTGGTGACGGGGCCCTCTGGATCCGTGTGCCCTTGTGCGCCGGGGTGTCCGGTCAGCCGCACTGGCAGGGGTTGCCGGACTGGCAGCCGCACCCGCAGCCGGAGCCGCAGCCGCAGGCGCCGAACAGGGGGAGGCTCTTGATGTCGGCGGGCTGTTCGGTGTCCCGGTCCAGGGTGGGGTCGGGCGTGGCGGGGGATTCGGCCATGGGGTTCTCCCTCAATGAGGCCTCAGTGAGGCATCGAGGCATGGGTGCCTACGCCTATTCCATGCCCGCTCCGCTGGGCGCATCAACGGCGCACTGAGGCTCGCGAGCGCCCCCGGAGCCCGGGAACAGGCCTTCCCCGCCCTGTCGCGGTCCCCTCGGCCCCGGTCTCAGCCTCCCCGCCCCCCGGTCTCAGACGCCTTCCGCCCCCGTGACGGGGTGGATGTCGGCCTGGAGCTCGTCCGCGTGCTCGCCCGTCACCAGGTACACCACGCGCTTGGCCACCGACACCGCGTGGTCGGCGAAGCGCTCGTAGTAGCGGCCGAGCAGGGTCACGTCGACGGCCGTCTCGATGCCGTGCTTCCAGCGGTCGTCGAGAAGGTGCTGGAAGAGGGTGCGGTGGAGGAGGTCCATGTCGTCGTCGTCCTGCTCCAGCTGGAGCGCGAGGTCGACGTCCTTGGTGATGACGACCTCGGCCGCCTTGGCCATCAGGCGCTGGGCGAGCTGGCCCATCTCCAGGATCGTGGCGTGCAGGTCGTGCGGGACCCCGCGCTCGGGGAAACGCAGCCGGGCCAGCTTCGCGACGTGCTGGGCCAGGTCGCCGGCGCGCTCCAGGTCCGCCGACATCCGCAGGGACGTGACCACGATGCGCAGGTCCGTCGCCACCGGCTGCTGGCGGGCCAGCAGGGCTATCGCGCGGGCCTCCAGCTCGTGCTGGAGATCGTCGACCTTCTGATCGGCCGCGATCACGCTCTCGGCGAGCTTCAGGTCGGCGTCGAGGATGGCCGTCGTGGCGCGTCCGATCGCCGACCCGACGAGCCGGGCCATCTCGACCAGGCCCTCGCCGATCGAGTCAAGTTCCTCGTGGTACGCGTCACGCATCGTGTTGTCCCTCTCTTACGTCACCTTTGGGGGCCTGGGGGCCGGACCCCCAAGGCATCTACTGACCGCCGGACGGGCCCCGTGAACCCCACGCTCCCACGTTCCGGCTCGTACGCGTCCGTTTCCGGCATCCCAAATGAACCACCCCTGGCTCCTGGGTGAACTCTGGGCGACGAGTGTTCGAGGTCGCACTCGGATGGCTGTGGACTGGCGTGTCGACATGCCTAACCTGGGGGCATGGACGTGAACGCGGCGGTCGCCGCAGCGGCAGCGATCGCCGGAGTGCTCACCGGTGTCATCGCCATGCTGGCGTTCCGCTGGAGCGAGCGCGACCAGAAACGCCCCACCCGCACCTCGCTTCACACGGACCCGGTGCTTCCGCCAGGTGTCGACACGGTCCTCTCCGTGCTCCGCTCCTCCGCTGTCGTACTCGACGAGGCCGATGCCGTCGTCAAGGCCAGCTCCGCCGCGTACGCCCTCGGGCTGGTCCGCGGCGGCAAGCTCGCCGTCGAACCCATGCTGCAGATGGCGCGTGACACCCGCCGGGACGGCGAGATACGCCAGGTCGAACTGGATCTGCCGAGAAGGGGAACGGGACGCGGTGAGGCCCTGGCCGTCTCCGCGCGCGTCGCGCCGCTCGGCTCCCGGCTCGTACTGCTGCTGGTCGAGGACCTCACCGAGGCGCGGCGCATCGAGGCCGTACGGCGTGACTTCGTCGCCAACGTGAGCCATGAGCTGAAGACACCCGTCGGCGCGCTCTCCCTGCTCTCCGAGGCCGTGATGGACGCCTCGGACGACCCGGAGGCCGTGGAGCGCTTCGCCGGGCGCATGCAGATCGAGGCCACCCGGCTCACCAATCTCGTGCAGGAACTCATCGACCTGTCGAGGGTGCAGAACGACGACCCTCTGGAGGACGCCGAGCCCGTACGGGTCGGCGAACTCGTCGCCGAGGCCGTCGACCGGTGCCGCCACCAGGCCGGCACCAAGCAGATCACCATGGCCGCCGGCGGCACCGCCGAGCTGAGCATCTGGGGAAACCGTGGCCAGCTGGCCGCGGCCCTCGGCAACCTCGTCGAGAACGCCGTCAACTACTCGCCCGCCCGTACCCGGGTGGGCATAGCCGCGCGCCGGGTGACCGCGCCCGGCGGAGACCTCATCGAGATCGCCGTGACCGATCAGGGCATCGGCATCTCCGAGAAGGACCGGGAGCGCGTCTTCGAGCGCTTCTACCGCGTCGACCCGGCCCGTTCCCGCCAGACCGGCGGTACGGGCCTGGGTCTCGCGATCGTCAAGCACGTGGCCGCCTCGCACGGCGGGGAGGTCACGGTGTGGAGCTCCGAGGGTCAGGGCTCCACGTTCACCCTGCGGCTGCCGGAGGCGGGTGCGGCCCGCGACCGCGTGATCGATCACCACATGCCCGGACTCGACGAAGACGACGAGACCGAGCAGCCCGACGGGACGACCACCGTCTCATCCCCGTATGAACCGCTTCCTGCCCCGGAGGTCCTTCCGTGACCCGAGTGCTCGTCGTCGAGGACGAGGAGTCCTTCTCCGACGCCCTGTCGTACATGCTCCGCAAGGAGGGCTTCGAGGTCGCCATCGCGACCACCGGGCCCGACGGACTCGACGAGTTCGAGCGCAACGGCGCCGACCTCGTCCTCCTCGACCTGATGCTGCCGGGGCTGCCCGGCACGGAGGTGTGCCGGCAGCTGCGCGGCCGCTCCAACGTTCCGGTGATCATGGTCACCGCCAAGGACAGCGAGATCGACAAGGTCGTCGGGCTGGAAATAGGAGCCGACGACTACGTCACCAAGCCCTTCTCGTCCCGCGAGCTGGTCGCCCGTATCCGGGCCGTCCTGCGCCGCCGGGGCGAGCCCGAGGAGGTCACTCCGGCCGCCCTGGAGGCCGGTCCCGTCCGGATGGACGTCGACCGCCACGTGGTCACCGTCTCCGGCTCCAAGGTCGACCTCCCGCTGAAGGAGTTCGACCTGCTGGAGATGCTGCTGCGCAACGCGGGCCGCGTGCTGACCCGTATGCAGCTCATCGACCGGGTGTGGGGCGCCGACTACGTGGGCGACACCAAGACCCTCGACGTCCACGTCAAGCGCCTGCGCGCGAAGATCGAGCCGGACCCGGGTGCGCCGCGATACCTGGTGACGGTGCGCGGGCTCGGCTACAAGTTCGAGCCGTAAACCGGCCCTCCTGAGGACGGGCGCCCGGGAATCCGGCGCCCGGAAACCGCCTGCCACCGCGCGCGTGGCGGCACGACGACGCCGAAGGGCGGTACCCCTGCCAGGGGTACCGCCCTTCGGCGTCGTACGGGCGTCGTACGGTGACCGTCCCGGCGTCCCGGATGTACGCCGGGACTCCGGTCACTGGCCGGAAGCGGACTCCGTGGCCGTCGCCCCGGACGACGCCGAGTCGGACGGCGTGCCCGAGACGGAGTCGGACGGCGAGGTGGACGCGTCCGGCGAGGCGGACGCGGAGCCGGTCGCCGTCGCGCCGGGCGCCGCCGGGATGTTGCTCGGACCCCACTTCGTGAAGTAGCTCGCGGCCGGGACGACGAACGCGCGCAGGTTCACGTCCCCGGTCTTGCTGAAGGTGAAGGTGATCTTCTGCGCGTTGCCGTCCTTGACGGTCGTCCCGGGGGAGGACAGGGCCGCGGAGGCGTTGCCCTTGCCGCCGAGGATGACGGAACCGCCGGCCGGGATGGTCAGCTTGCCCTTGCCCGTGGCGGGCGTGAGCTGGGCGGTGCCGTCACCGGCGACGCTGACCGAGTCCAGGGTCTGCGCGGTGCGGCCGTTGTTGAACAGGGTCGCGGAGATCACCGCCGGGCCCGTGGACGTGGTGTCGGGCTGGGTGATGACGAGGGCGTTCTGGATCTTGATGTCGCCGACGCTGGTCGCCGCGTTGTCCGGCTTGACCTCCAGCGTCTGTGCGTCGTTGCCGGCAGCGCACGCGGCGAGCGAGGCGATCGAGAACGCAATGGCGGCGGCGGCGAGGGCGCCGCGTCGAAGGCTGCTGCTCACGGCGGCGGCAACTCCTTGAACGTGGGCGAAGCAGGGCGACTCCTGTGTAAAGCCGCCCTAAGGGTCTGTCAGCGGCCTTAGGTTACCGAGCCGTTCCCGCGCCACCGCACCCGACCCGCCCCTTCGCCCCCTCGAGCCCCGTCGCGCCGTCCGCGCACGCCGGTCCGTGCGCCGTCGGGAGCCGCCTCGACGGCTCCTTTGGGCACAGCTCGTCTGCCATTCACATAAGTAGCCATGAGATCCGCTTGGGGTTTTCCGGTAGGGAATCCGTGGCGGACCAGAAAATTGATCATCGACAGTTCAGTGAGAGGCGTGATCAATTCCGGATTCGTCTCGTACCCGACTCCGGCAACCGAACGGAGTAGCGGAAGTCGAGCTCCTGGAGCAGGACAAAACGGGATGTTCGGACCCTGGTCAGGGTCTACAGGTGTGTGTACCGTACGCGTTTCACTTGCCCTGGACAGCCGCTCCCACCTGCGAATACCCTCTTCCGCTCGCCCCTCGCAGCACGTTCCTGTCGCGGTTGTCAAGCCCCGAGATATGCCCTGACCTGCGAAAACGCCATTCAGAAGACGCAGTTTCCGTGTTACCCTGGATAGCCACGGAAGGGGTACCTGTCACATGACGTTCAAGGTTGGCGACACCGTGGTCTATCCCCATCACGGGGCCGCGCTGATCGAGGCCATCGAAACTCGCCAGATCAAAGGCGTGGACAAGACCTACTTGGTGCTGAAGGTCGCCCAGGGCGACCTGACGGTACGTGTGCCAGCGGACAATGCGGAGTTCGTCGGCGTGCGTGATGTGGTCGGTCAGGACGGGCTGGACCGGGTCTTCGAGGTGCTGCGTGCGCCGTACGCCGAGGAGCCCACGAACTGGTCGCGTCGTTACAAGGCAAATCTGGAGAAGCTCGCCTCCGGCGATGTCATCAAGGTCGCGGAAGTCGTGCGTGACCTGTGGCGTCGTGAGCGCGAGCGCGGACTCTCCGCCGGTGAGAAGCGGATGCTTGCCAAGGCCCGGCAGATCCTGGTGAGCGAACTCGCCCTCGCGGAGAACACGAACGAGGACAAGGCCGAGGCTCTGCTCGACGAGGTTCTCGCGTCCTGACGCATCAGCGCCTGGACGGTGGTCGTTCGGACGGTGGGTTGGTTCATCTGTCGTTCGGACGATAGTCGTTCTGACGTAAAGCACAAGGCCGCGCAGCTGTGCAATGAAATGCCGCGGTGCCCGATGACGCAATGGGAATTGCTGTCGCCGGGCGCTGCGGCATGTTCGTACCCGCATCTCCTCGGAAACCCGGGTCTCCCCGAAGTCTCCGCCCCGAAACCTCAGCCCCGGCACTTGAATGCGCCGGGATACTTGATGTGCCGGGCCCGGGGCGGCCGACTCGACCGGATGTCACGGAAGGGTCCGGTCAGGACGTCGCGCCGGGCACTCCCCCACGCTCAGCGAGCGGGAGGCACGCCAGGGCCATACCCAAGCAGGCCGAGTACACAAACCTGACAGGAACCGATGTCTGACGATTCGCGCCCTTCGCCGTCCGGGAACCCCGTCGCGGCCGTGATTCCGGCCGCCGGCCGGGGTGTGCGCCTCGGTCCGGGCGCCCCCAAGGCGCTCCGGGCGCTGAACGGCACGCCCATGCTCATCCACGCGGTGCGGGCCATGGCCGCCTCCCGCGCCGTCTCGCTCGTCGTCGTCGTGGCGCCGCCCGACGGGACCGCCGAGGTCAAGACCCTGCTCGACGCGCACGCGCTGCCCGAGCGCACCGACTTCCTGGTCGTCGCCGGCGGGGACAGCCGCCAGGAATCCGTGAAGTACGGCCTCGACGCGCTGCCGCCCGGGATCGACATCGTCCTCGTGCACGACGCGGCCCGCCCGCTGGTGCCGGTGGACACGGTGGACGCCGTCATCGAGGCGGTACGGGACGGCGCGCCGGCCGTCGTACCGGCGCTGCCGCTCGCCGACACCGTCAAGCAGGTCGAGCCGGCGAGCGTGCCGGGGACGCCGGAGCCCGTCGTCGGCACACCCGAGCGGGCGCGGCTGCGCGCCGTGCAGACCCCGCAGGGCTTCGACCGGGCCACCCTCGTACGGGCCCACGACACCGTCACCGACGACGTGACCGACGACGCGAGCATGGTCGAGCGGCTCGGGGAGCGGGTCGTGGTGGTGCCGGGGCACGAGGAGGCGTTCAAGGTGACGCGTCCCCTGGACCTCGTCCTCGCGGAGGCGGTCCTCGCGCGCAGGAGGGCGAACGATGGGTTCTGAGGTTTCCGGTACCGGCACCGCTGCCGCGGGGCCGCCGGCCGCCGGTGTGCCGTTGCTGCCGCAGGTCGGTGTCGGTACGGACATCCACGCCTTCGAGGACGGCCGGGAGCTGTGGTGTGCCGGGCTGTTGTGGGAGGGGGAGGGGACCGGGCTGGCCGGGCACTCCGACGCGGACGTCGTCGCGCACGCCGCCTGCAACGCCCTCTTCTCCGCGGCCGGGCTCGGCGACCTCGGCGCGCACTTCGGCACCGGGCGGCCCGAGTGGTCCGGTGCGTCCGGGGTGACCCTGCTGACCGAGGCCGCGCGGATCGTGCGGGCGGCCGGTTTCGTCATCGGCAACGTCGCCGTCCAGGTCGTCGGACCCCGGCCGAAGATCGGGAAGCGGCGGGACGAGGCGCAGAAGGTTCTGTCCGAGGCGGTGGGGGCGCCGGTGTCGGTGTCCGGGGCCACCACGGACGGGCTGGGGTTCCCGGGCCGGGACGAGGGCTTGATGGCGGTGGCGACGGCGCTGGTGGCCCGCGCGGTCTGAGCGCGTGCCCCGACCAGGGGGCTGCCGCCCCTGGACCCCCGCATCGCCCGAAGGGCTCGTCCTCAAACGCCGGACGGGCTGAAATGCCTGGCCCGGACGCCGGCCTTTCAGCGCGGGCCCGCATCTCCAGCCCGTCCGGCGTTTGAGGACGAGGCCGTCCAGGCCGAAGCGGGGGTCTGGGGGCGGCAGCCCCGAGGAGTGGGCCGGGACCGATGAGGGGCCCGGGACGCAGGAGCCGCCCGTGAGGGTCGTATGTCACGAATACGTGCCCCTTGCGCGGGAAGGGTCGCGGGGCACTACCCAGGGGCCACTACCCTGGAGGCGTGACCATTCGCCTGTACGACACCAGCGCCCGGCAGATCCGTGACTTCTCCCCGCTCAAGCCGGGTTGTGTCTCGATCTACCTGTGTGG
Organism: Streptomyces sp. RPA4-2; assembly: GCF_012273515.2. Taxonomy (NCBI): domain Bacteria; kingdom Bacillati; phylum Actinomycetota; class Actinomycetes; order Kitasatosporales; family Streptomycetaceae; genus Streptomyces; species Streptomyces sp. RPA4-2. The sequence goes on along the minus strand of NZ_CP050975.2, from coordinate 4,305,680 downwards.
CGCCACCGTGCAGGCCGCCCCGCACATCGGGCACATCCGCTCGGGTCTCAACTTCGACATCATGCGCCGCTGGTTCGAGTACCGCGGATACGACGTCACGTTCATCCGGAACGTGACCGACATCGACGACAAGATCATCACCAAGTCGGCCGAACAGGGCCGCCCTTGGTGGGAGATCGGGTACGAGAACGAGCGCGCCTTCAACGACGGCTACGACGTGCTGGGATGCCTCCCGCCGAGCTACGAGCCGCGGGCGACCGGACACGTGACCGAGATGGTCGAGATGATGCGCGGGCTCATCGAGCGCGGTCACGCGTACGAGTCCGACGGCAACGTCTACTTCGACGTGCGGTCCTTCCCGGGCTATCTGCAACTGTCCAACCAGGAGCTGGACAACCTCCAGCAGCCGTCCGGCGTCGGCGAGACCGGCAAGCGGGACCCGCGCGACTTCGCCATGTGGAAGGCCGCCAAGCCCGGTGAGCCCACCTGGGAGACCCCGTGGGGGCGCGGCCGGCCCGGCTGGCACCTGGAGTGCAGTGCCATGGCGCACAAGTACCTCGGCAGCGCGTTCGACATCCACGGCGGCGGGCTGGACCTGATCTTCCCGCACCACGAGAACGAGATCGCGCAGGCCAAGGCCTTCGGGGACGAGTTCGCCAAGTACTGGGTGCACAACGCGTGGGTCACCATGAGCGGCGAGAAGATGTCCAAGTCCCTGGGCAACTCCGTGCTGGTGAGCGAGATGGTCAAGCAGTGGCGCCCCATCGTGCTGCGCTACTACCTCGGCACCCCGCACTACCGCTCGATGATCGAGTACAGCGAAGAGGCCCTGCGCGAGGCCGAGTCGGCGTTCGCGCGGATCGAGGGCTTCGTCCAGCGGGTGACGGAGATGGCGGGGGGCGTCGTCGAGCCCGTCGCCGAGGTGCCGCCCGCGTTCGCGGAGGCCATGGACGACGATCTGGGTGTGCCGCAGGCGCTCGCCGTCGTGCACACCACCGTGCGACAGGGCAACTCCGCCCTGGCCGCCGACGACAAGGAAGCCGCCGTGGCACGGCTCGCCGAGGTCCGGGCCATGCTCGGCGTCCTCGGTCTCGACCCGCTCGACCCGGCGTGGGCCGGCGAGGGCGACCGCGGCGAGGACCTGCACGGAGTCGTCGACACCCTCGTACGCCTGGTGCTCCAGCAGCGCGAGGCGGCGCGGGGCCGGAAGGACTGGGCCACCGCGGACGCCATCCGCGACCAGCTCAACCAGTCGGGTCTCGTCATCGAGGACGGGCCGCAGGGACCCCGATGGACACTCGGCCCGCGCTGAGTGTTCCTTGATCGAGTGTGCCGCCCGGCTCTCCGGGCGGCACACTGCATAGACGAACGTGCACGCGAAGCGTCTGCACACCCCACACAGAACAGGTAGGTCATGGCCGCTAACAACCGCCGCATGTCCGGCAAGAAGGGCGCGCAGGTCGGCAGTGGCGGCCAGCGACGCCGGGGCCTGGAGGGCAAGGGCCCGACCCCGCCCGCCGAGATGCGCAAGGGACACAAGAAGAACCGCATCGCCAACGTCAAGGCGAAGCAGACCGCCCGCCGTCCCGCGCCCCGCGGGCGTGGCGGCAAGGGCACGTCCGAGATGGTCGTCGGGCGCAACTCCGTGGTCGAGGCGCTGCGCGAGGGCGTGCCGGCGACGATGCTGTACGTGCAGCAGTTCATCGACAACGACGAGCGGGTCCGGGAGGCCCTCCAGCTGGTGGGCGAGCGCGGTGGCATCCACCTCATGGAGGCTCCGCGTCCCGAGCTGGACCGCATGACCAACGGGCTCAACCACCAGGGTCTCGTCCTCCAGGTCCCGCCGTACGAGTACGCGCACCCGGAGGACCTCGCCGCCGCCGCGTACGACGAGGGCCAGGACCCGCTGATCGTCGCCCTCGACGGGGTGACCGACCCGCGGAACCTGGGCGCCGTCGTCCGCTCCACCTCCGCCTTCGGCGGCCACGGTGTCGTCGTGCCCGAGCGGCGCGCGGCCGGGATGACCGCCGGTGCCTGGAAGACCTCGGCCGGTGCCGCCGCCCGTACGCCCGTCGCGCGTGCCGCCAACCTGACGCGGGCCCTGGAGTCGTACAAGAAGGCCGGGCTCGTCGTCGTCGGGCTCGCCGCGGACGGCGAGGTCGAGGTCGGTGACCTGGAGGCCCTCGGCGGCCCCGTCGTCATCGTCGTCGGCAGCGAGGGCAAGGGGCTGTCCCGGCTCGTCGGGGAGACCTGCGACTTCCGGGTGCGGATTCCGATGCCGGGCGGCGCGGAGTCGCTGAACGCCGGTGTCGCGGCGGGCGTCGTCCTGTACGAGGCGGCGCGGCGACGCGCCTGAACAGGCGTGCGTGCCGTCACCCCCGTGGGGTGATCGGGTCGGTCCGGACGGCCTTGACGCGGTCCGGACAGATCGGCGGGGTCAAAGCAGTGTCCTAAACACACGTCACTCGGTTAGATGAGTGTGGACACCAGAACACCCCGCACACCCACGGGGGACCGCTCGTCGGGATTCGACGACGTTCCCGCGCTGAGCATGGTGAAGGTGCCGAGCGATCCGGCGCAGGTCATCGTCAATCATGCGAGCTTCCGCGTGCAGCTGGGCGCTGCGTCGCGACCCCAATCCTCGCGCGTCGCACGGCACTTGAGCGCCGGTGGCGCCCCCGCGCGGATGCCCGCCGGCGGTACGGCGGGCAGAGCGGGCGGCCAGGGCGCCGCCGGTACCCGTCGGCGCGCGCCGGTCGTCTGGAGCGGGAAGTCCGCGCCCGACGACACCGGCGCGCACCGTCTGCTCCAGGCCGTGCGGAGCACGAGCGTCGGTCATGGCGGAACGGCCCCGGTGGGCGACGCCGGCGCGACGCAGGTCATCCCGCGTTACGACGAACACCACGGCTACGAGGGCGACATGACCGTCGAGACGGTCGAGACGCCACTCGTCGGCAGCCAGCGCACCGGCTCGTCCGGCCTCGACTCCGGCCGGACCGGGGGGCCCTCCCTCGCCGACGAGGGCCGGCTGCTGCCGAACATGCGCAGCGTCGACAGCGCTTACGACGAACCGCGCTACGGCGGCGGGGAGTTCGCCGGCGACGAGGGTGACGACGCCTACGCCTACGGTTACGAGGACGAGGCGGCCGAACTGCCGGTCAGACGGCAGTCCACGGACTCGGTGCGGCAGGGGTACTACCCGGGCCGCCGCATGAACCTCGGCGTGGTGCTGCTTCCGCTCCGCGTCTTCCTCGGGTTCATCTCCATCTACGCCGGCATGGGCAAGCTGTGCGATCCCGTCTACTTCGACGGCGGCAAGCGCGGCTCCATGGTGAAGTGGCTGAACACGCTGCACCCCTGGGAAGTCGCCGAGCCGCTGCGGCAGTTCGCGCTCCAGCACCCGGTCGGCTCCGGGCTCGTCATCGCCTTCCTCCAGGTCATCGTGGGCGTGCTCACGGTGCTCGGCCTGTGGCAGCGGGTCGCCGCGGTGGTCGGCGCGATGCTGTCGGCCGCGCTCATCGTGACCGTCAGCTGGAAGACCGTCCCCGCGTACGACGCGCCGGACATCATCTACCTCGCCGCCTGGTCCCCGTTGATCATCGCGGGCGCCCCCGTCTACTCGGTGGACGGACGTCTGGCGGGCGAGGCCTGGCGCACCCTCGGGCCGCGCGCCGAGATCTGGGAGCTGCGCGCGCGGGTGCTGCGCCGCGGCGCGGTGGTCTCGGCCGTCGTCATCGGGCTCACGCTGCTGGTCGGCTCACTGCTGGGCGGCGCCGTCCGTGACGCCGACCGGGTGGTCGTGCCGGGACCGGGCGAGGCTCCGCGCAACGAACTGCCGGGCTCCCCGCTTCCCCAGGAGCCCGGCACGCCCCAGCGGAAGACCAGCACCCCGTCGGCCTCCGCGAAGGAGCCCACCCACGACGGTTCCTCGTCGCCGTCGGGCCCGGCCGCGACCCCGGGCGCGACCCACCAGACGGGCGGCACGGTCAGCAGCGGACCCAGCCGGACGCAGGGCGGCGGTCAGGCGCCCCCGCAGCACTCCGCGCCGGTGCACCAGGCCCCCAGTACGAGCGCGGGTCCGACGTCCACCGGTGGCAGCGGCGGTGGGACCGGCAGCGGTGGCTCCACGGGCGCCGGTACGGGCGGCACGTCCGGCGGTTCGAGCTCCGGCGGCGGGACGACCGGCGGCTCGGACAAGCTGGTCGGCGGCCTGCTCGGGTAGATCCCCGGACGGTACGACGACGGGGCCCCGCACATCCGATGTGCGGGGCCCCGTCGTCATGTGTGCCGTGAGGCCGCTCAGCGCCCGAGTGCGGCGAGTTCCTTGGCGGCCTCCGTGAGGTCCTTCGCCGTGTCGATCGCGCGCCAGTAGGCGCCCTGGGGGAGGGAGAAGCCGGCCAGACGGCGTTCACGGGCCAGGTGCGGGAACGTGGTGCGCTCGTGGTCGCCGCGCTCGGGGAGCAGACCGGCGAACTCGGCGGAGAAGACGTAGACGCCCGCGTTGATCTCGTAGGTGGTCGGCGGTGACTCGATGAAGTCCGTCACACGGCCGAAGTCGTCCGTCTCGACGGCGCCCCACGGGATGCGGGGGCGGGCGAGGGCGAGGGTGGCGACGGCGTCGCGCTCGGTGTGGAAGTCCGCCATGTCGCGCAGCGAGAAACGGGTCCAGATGTCGCCGTTGGTCGCGTACCAGGGCTGCTCCGGGTGCGGGAGGTGCGCGGCGGCGTACTTGAGGCCGCCGCCCCGGCCCAGGGGCTCCTTCTCCACGACCGTTATGACGTTGACCGGAAGGTGCGCCGAGTCCAGCCAGTCCTGGAGGACTTCGGCGAGGTGGCCGCAGGAGACGACGACGTCGGTGACGCCCTCTTCGGCGAGCCAGGTCAACTGGTGGCCGATGATCGGTGTCCCGGTGCCGGGGATCTCGACCATCGGCTTGGGCCGGTCGTCGGTGTAGGGCCGCAGTCGGGAGCCCTGACCACCGGCCAGGACAACAGCTTGAACGGGGCGCGACGCGGCGTTCGGATCGGTCATGCCCGAACTGTACGTGGCGCCCCGCTGGTGGTTTCTGTCGGCAACCGTTCCCTTAAGCAGCTGTTACCTGGCGGGCGGGAAGGGGCCGTTCCGGCCTCGGACGAGGCCCCGCGGGTTCAGAGGTGCGTGGCCGCGACCCCCGATGCGAAGGAGGTGTCGCAGACCGGGCGCGCGAACGCCTGGGCACGTGTCGGGCCGTACGCGCGGACCGCGGCGCGGCCGAGGGCGCGGGCGATGGAGACGCAGTGCTTCGCGAGCGACGGGCGGCCGTTCACCGCCTCCTGGAGGTGGGTGAGGGCGGTGCCCGGGTCCTTCTCCTGGAGTTCGAGCAGGAGCCGGTCACGCAGGACGTCCTGCGGGGCGCGGGAGACGGCACGCGAGGAGACGTCCGAGGAGGAGGCGGTGAGCACCGACTCCGAGGAGTTCCCCGACCAGTTGACTCGGGTGACCGCGAGGGTCCCGGAGAGCACCAGGACGACAGGCAGAACGAGGGCGAGGGTGCGGCCGATCCGGCGGGCGGGGCCACGGCCATGCCGGGTCCGTTGGTTAGTGGTGGAGTGCTTCACGCGAGTGAGGGTAGCGCGGGGTGATGATTTGGCGACATTTAGTCACCGGTTCGGGGGACGAGGAAGTGATGGTTTCCGGGTGGCGCGTTGACGTACACGTATCGAAATGACCGGCTTGCCGGGGTATTTGTCGACAACGAGGAGGGCCCCGCAGCAGGCTGCGGGGCCCTCCTCGTCAACTTGGGTGAATTCACCCGCTCCGGTGGTGTCGGAGCCGTGCGGGTTGCCTCAGTCGGAGAGGCGCTCGCCCGTGGAGGTCGAGAACACGTGGGTCTCGCCCGGACGCGGCACGACGTGCAGCGTGGCGCCCTTGTCCGGGACGGCGCGGCCGTTGACGCGGACGACCAGGTCGGTGACGGTGTCGTCGACCTTGGCGCTGCCGTAGACGTAACCGTCGGCGCCGAGCTCCTCGACGACGTTCACCGAGACGGCGAGGCCGGCCGGGGCGTCCTCGGTGTCCTTCGTCAGCGACTTGGCGGCTTCGCCGTTGTGCTCGACGATGTCGAAGTGCTCGGGACGGACACCGACCGTGACGGTGCGGTCGCCCTTGTCCGTGGCGGCCTTCAGGGCCTCGCGGTTGACCGGCACGACGGAGTTGCCGAACTTCACGCCGCCGTCCGTGATCGGGACCTCGACGAGGTTCATGGCCGGGGAGCCGATGAACCCGGCGACGAAGAGGTTCGCGGGGCGGTCGTACATGTTGCGCGGCGAGTCGACCTGCTGGAGCAGACCGTCCTTGAGCACGGCGACCCGGTCGCCCATGGTCATGGCCTCGACCTGGTCGTGGGTGACGTACACCGTGGTGATGCCGAGGCGGCGCTGCAGCGAGGCGATCTGCGTACGGGTGGAGACGCGGAGCTTGGCGTCGAGGTTCGACAGCGGCTCGTCCATGAGGAAGACCTGGGGCTCGCGCACGATGGCACGGCCCATCGCGACACGCTGGCGCTGACCGCCGGAGAGGGCCTTCGGCTTGCGGCCGAGGTACTCGGTGAGGTCGAGGATCTTCGCCGCGTCCTCGACCTTCTGGCGGATCTCGGCCTTGTTCACGCCGGCGATCTTGAGCGCGAAGCCCATGTTGTCGGCGACGGTCATGTGCGGGTACAGCGCGTAGTTCTGGAACACCATGGCGATGTCCCGGTCCTTGGGCGGCAGGTGCGTGACGTCGCGGTCACCGATGTGGATGGAGCCGGCGTTGACGTCCTCGAGCCCCGCGAGCATGCGGAGCGAGGTGGACTTGCCGCAGCCGGAGGGACCGACGAGGACGAGGAACTCGCCGTCCGCGACATCGAGCTCGAGCTGGTCGACGGCGGGCTTGTCGCCACCCGGGTAGATGCGGGTCGCCTTGTTGAACGAGACAGTGGCCATGGTGAGGGGCCCCCTTCACCGGCAGGAACGTGCCGGACGATCCGTTGTAAAGGTGGTGTCCACCGTGAAGCCTCACGGTGGTGTAGTCCACAAGAGTGAACTGATTCTGGACGGTACCTCCCGTTCACGTGCTCTGTCAGTACCCGCAGCCCTGTGAACTTCGCGGAAATTTTCGGCAGGGGCCCGCTGTGACGTGGGTACACTGCACGGGCACGCACGTGCCAGGCACGCGGCACGCGCGCGTGCAGGCCTCCTTAGCTCAGCTGGTCAGAGCGCCGCTCTTGTAAAGCGAAGGTCGTCGGTTCGAATCCGACAGGGGGCTCCGCCGCTCACCGGCGCCAACGCCCCCGCGATCTTGGACCATGGGGGCGTTGACGGCGGAATGTGACGGGGGTCTCGGTTGACGGCGCCGTTTGAGCCGGCCCAGGTGGCCCGTGGGTTCCCCGCCGGTCGCCGCCGCTCACGTGGGTGCGGACGTTCATCGTCACCGCGGTCCGCGAGTGCCCCGATGAAGACGTGATCACTGTCGTGCCGGTCCTCGCCGACCGCTTGCCTCGGGCCGGGCTGGTCGAGCGTGACGACGCAGGCGGGGGGCCCGCCTCGTGAAGAGGGAGACGCGGCCGCCGCGGATCTGAAGGTCATCATCAAGAGGGCGCTGTCCGAGGTGCCGAACGCCGGTATGGCCCCGAAGGCCCGAAGACGTTCCGGGCAGCGCACGGGCACGCGGGTCTCGGCTCCGGATACGCCAGAAGCGGTCCAGGGCGGCGACCCGTCGCCGTACAGGCTCCTGAGCGGCCGTCAGTCCCACCAGAAGCGCCAGACCGACCGCTCCAGCAGATCGCCGGCGTATTCGGGGAACGTGCACATTCCCTGCTCGACGTTGTCGGGGCAGGTGAGGTAGTGCTCCAGGGCGAGCACGTGCGCCTGATCGAGGTCGGCGGGCCTGGCCGCGACCGAGACGAAGGCGGTCGCGTGGCCGAGGCCGACGAGCCGGGCGCCGAAGCGGTCCTCCCAGGAGCGCAGTACCGCGGACAGATCGCCGGCGGACAGGCGGTTGGCCATGCCGGTCCATCCGATCGCGGCCGGTATGTCGGCACTGCGCGCTGCCGGTACCAGGGCGAGATGGCGAAGCGACTCCTTCCGTACGAGATGCGCCGCCGCGGCGGCGGCGCTGTCGTCGGGTCCGGCTTCCCTGGCCGGTGCCACCGCCAGGCCGGGCCAGGCGTCGAAGGTCGGGCTGCCGTCGGGCCAGTCGCACTCCTCCTCGTCCTCCTCCTCGGGAGACGAGGGCACGGGCGGCAGGGCCTCCCGTTCCGCCTTGTGCCGACGGTAGTTGCGCCACTCCTCCAGGAGGTGGTGTTCGGCCTTCGTCCCGGATCCGTCCCGGGCGTCCCCCGGGTGCAGTGCGTCGTCGGGGTACTCGAACAGGACGGGATGCAGGCCCGTCGTCAGCCGGTCCCGGTAGAGGCTCTCCCACCACACGTCCGCGTCGTCCAGCGGTTCGTCACTGACCCACAGCACCGGTGACCGCGGCGGACCGACCCGGAGAAGTCCGTCCTGGCGTGGCCGGAGGAGCCGTCCGGCGGGCAGTCCCGCGGGCAGTTGACGCAAGGCTTCGGGAACGTCCGGGGGAGTCATGAGGCGGAGGCTATTGCCCGGGTGTGACAGCGAGTTGACGATCCCGGTCCCGGGAAGGGACATCAGGCGCCGTTGCCCGTGCTTTTCGCTGCCACGCCCCGTGGTGCGGCCTTACCCTGTTGGGCACCATCAGGGAGCCGCGCCAGCTGTGTGGAGGTATACGGGGTGAAAGGGCGCAGTCCGGATCGGGTCCGCAACGAGCTCATCGTCTCCATCGTGGACGCACTGCAGAACTCGGCCACGGTGAGCCAGGCCGGCAGCCGTGAGGTCTGGCGGGAGATGCTGGCCGGCGAGCTGGCCTCGCCCGTGGAACCCTTCGGCGGGGACCGGCTGCGGCCCTGGCTGCTGCAGGTGGTGAAGGCGTGCACCGATGTCGGTGACGGCCTGGCCTGCCTGGTGCGGTCGCTGGAGTACGTGGAGCAGCAGTCGGCGACGGTCGTGGAGCTGTGGCCGCTCGTGGACGAGTGGGAGGCCGTCGACTTCTTCAACAACGCGGATCTCGGGCATCTGCGGCCCGTCCTGCTGGCGATGGGGTCCTCGGACCTGGCCGTCATGGCCCGCCGCTCCAGCCGGTCCCGGGTGCAGGAGCTGCCCGCGTGGTGCCGGACGGGATGGCAGGTCTTCCTGCGGCTGGCGGGTGAGAACTCCCCGGCCGGTGAACTCCCGCCCAGCATGGCCTTCCTCGCGCTGTCGGCCGACCGGCTGGTGGAGGACGGCCAGGCGGAGGGCGCCGAGGTGCTGCGCCGCTTCAACCGCGGCCAGGCCGCGGCCCTGGGGGTGGAGAGCGTGCTGGCGGAACGGCAGCAGGCGGACTTCCCGCATCCCGCGCCGTCCCTCGTCCCCGCCTATCTCATGATCCAGTTCGAGCCCGACCGGATCGAGGCGGACCACTACTACCTGTCGCACTGGCGTCAGTCCGACTCCGAGGGCTGGCACCCCGTGCGCGGCGAGACCGCCCATCTGGGCCGGGAGGAGCTCCCGGGCGCGGTGGAGCGGCTGATCGAGGAGGCCGAGGAGAAGTGGGCCGATCTGCGGCAGCCGGTGATCCTCGAGTTCATACTCCCGTGGGAGCTGCTCAACGAGCCGGTGGAGTGGTGGTCGAAGGAGTCCGGTTCCGGGTCCCCGACCCCGCTGGTCCTGGACTATCCGGTGGTGGTGCGCAGCATCGAGCGGTTACAGCGTGCCGCCTGGCACCGGCCCTGGCACAACAAGTGGCGGCAGCTGCGCGAGCGCCCGGCGGACAGCCATCCGTACTGGAGCAGTCCGGAGCGGGACGGGGCGTACTTCTTCCACCTGGAGCGCGAGCTGAAGGAGGACCAGCACGCGGTGTGCCTGGTGCTCAGCCAGCCGCCGGGCGACGAGTCGGGCACCGGCCGCCGTGAGGTCCTGGCGGGGCTGCGGGCCGGGGTGCCCGCGATGATCTGGCACCGCAGCGACTGCGCGGACCCCAAGTTCAAGGACGCCATCGGCGAGATCCTGCAGGACCGGGGGCTGGGCAGTCTGGCGGAACGGGTCGGGGAGTGGCGCAGGGAGGCGCTGGCCCTCGGCCCCGCGGCCTGGGACGGGCACGTCGGTCGCCATCTGGCCATTCTGCTCGACGATCCCGAGCGCAAGCCGAGCCCGCCCGGACCGGTGTAGGGCGTCATGCCCCCGCCGCCCGGAAGGGGCCCGCGACCGGCACGCGGAGGCGGGCACCCCGTGGTCTTGCACGGACCATCGCCGGGTGCCACGCTGGTGCCGAGACAGACTCACCGGCCGTCCACAGGGGGTGGGTACCGCCGAACGGGTGTGTGCCGCCCGGTTTTTGAGTTTTCATCAGTCCTGCCGCCCCCTGTGGCCTGCCGTCTTGCACCGCACGCAGACCACTGCCAGGCTTGGCACGTGGATGTCACGCATGCCCGCGGACTGCGGGACTCCTCCTCGGTGCTCCCTCCGTCGTCGGGCATGACCGGACGCTCTGAGGGCGCTTATGCAGCGTGACGACGGCCCACGACCACCATCGGCGAGGGCTTCTGGCGACGTGTCACCGTGCGCGGTGGCGCATGCTCTGCGGGGCCTGGAGCGGGCCGGGTCCGCGGACCGTCCGTCCGTCCTGCTCGTCGTCGACGACTATGTGAGCATGCGGATCTGGGCCGAGACGGTCGACCGTCTGGCGGAGGAGCTCGCCGCCCAGGAGTCGTCCGGCCCGGTCACGCGCTTACGGCTGCTGGGCTCCGACGACACCGAGCCGGGCCGGATCCGGCTCGAGCACCTTCCCCCGCCCGTGGGTGAACACCGGGTGGTGCTGGTCCTGACCGATGGTCTGGCGGCGGGCTGGCGGTCCGACGCGGTGCTGCCGCTGCTGAGGGAACTCGGCCGTTCCGAACCCCTCGCGGTGCTCCACCTGCTGCCGCAACGGCTCTGGTTCCGCACCGGCCTGGACGTGCACCGTATGCGGCTGAAGTCCGGGCGTCCCTGGGCGCCGAACGACGCCCTGCGATGGGAGCTGCGCACCTCCCCCCTCGAACCCGTGGACGACGATCCGGCGGCGCGCTCCGGCGTGGTGCCGGTCCCCGTCCTGGAGCGGACCGATCACTCGCTCTCCGACTGGGCCGACCTGGTGGCGGCGCGGGCCGGGGACTGGGTGGAGATGTCGGGCGTCCGGGCCCGGGACTGGAAGCGGCGGCCGGACGCCGCCCGTGCCGTCCCGTGGGTCGACGACGTCCCCGACCCCGCCAGCGCGATGCCGCCGTGGGAGCGGGTCTCGGAGTTCCGGGCGGCCGCGTCGCCCACCGCGTTCGCCCTGGCCACCCGTCTCGCGGCGGCCCCGCTGACGCTGTCCGTGATGAGCGCGCTGACGGCCTCGGTGCCCGGCGCCGGACCGGCCCACCTCACCGAGCTGCTGATGAGCGGCCTGGTGCGGCCGGCGGGCGCGGAGGCCGAGCGCGCGGCCGAGATGGTCTTCGCCTTCGGTCCGAACATCCGCCAGGAGTTACTGGCCTTGGCCCGCCGCCGGGACACCGTCCGGGTGCTGCACGACGTACGGGTGCTGATGGCGGCCGCCCCGGAGGGCTCCGAGCCGGTCCTGCCCGCCCCGGACGAACCCGTCGAGGCGACCGGTGTGCCGCCCGTGACCGCACGCAACGTGGCGTTCCTGCGCGTCGAACTGACCGCGCTGCGCGCCCTGTCCGGACGATTCCTGCCCCGGGCCGAGCGTCTCGCGCGGGCTCTGCGCGCGTACGACCGGCAGAACACCGTCGACCTGGGCAAGGACGCACGTACCCACACGCGGGACCAGGCCCCCGCCACCCGGGCCCGCCGGGATGCCGCACACGCCCCGAGGGGGCCCGAGACAACTTCAGAAGGAGCCACGACCATGGCGACCACGCAGCAGCCGACGGTGGAGAGCGCGCGCTCGACGCAGCCGCGCATCTGGGGGAACATCCCCCCGCGCAATCCGAACTTCACCGGCCGCGTGGACCTTCTGGAACGACTGCGAGAGCGCCTTCAGGAAGGCACGACCACCGTGCTTCCCGAGGCCATCCACGGCATGGGCGGTGTCGGCAAGACCCAGATGGCGATCGAGTACGCCTACCGGCACCAGTCCGAGTACGACGTCGTCTGGTGGATCCCCGCCGAGCGCCCGGGGCAGATCGGCCAGGCACTGGTGGAGCTTGCGCAGCGGCTGGGCCTGGGCACCAGCGCCGAGGCCAACATCGCGGGTCCCGCGGTGCGCGAGGCACTGCGCGAGGGGCGGCCGTACTCCCGCTGGCTGCTGATCTTCGACAACGCCGACAGTCCCGAACGCGTCCGCGACTACTTCCCCACCGGCGGCAGCGGCACCATCCTCGTCACCTCCCGCAACCGGCGCTGGAGCGTCGTCGGCCCCTCCCTGGAGGTCGACGTCTTCACCCGCGAGGAGAGCAAGGAGCTGCTGCGCCGCTCGGGTTCGCCGGGGGACCTCGACGACGCCGAGGCGGATCGCCTCGCCGATGCCCTCGGAGACCTCCCGCTCGCGCTCGAGCAGGCCGCCGCCTGGCGCGCGGAGACCGGGATGCCGGTCTCCGAGTACCTGCGCCTGTTCGAGGACAAGCGCAGCGAACTCCTCGAGGTGTCCCCGCCCCCGGACTACCAGCTTCCGGTCGCGGCCGCGTGGAACGTCTCCCTGGACCACCTGGAGACGCGCAGCCTCGCCGCCCTGCGTCTGCTCCAGCTGTGCTCCTACTTCGCGCCGGACCCCATCTCCCGTTCGATCTTCTCCGGCCTCGGCGGTTCCAGCATCGACCCCGAACTCGACCGGGCCCTCAACGACCCGATGCGGCTCGCCCGCGCCATTCGGGAGATCAACCGCTACTCCCTCGCCCGCATCGACCACCGGACCAACTCGATCGAGATGCACCGCCTGGTCCAGGCCGTGTTGATCAACCGCATGACGCCCGAGGAACAGAACCGCATGCGCAAGGGGGCCCACACCCTTCTGGCCGCCTCCGATCCCAAGGGACCCAACCAGTCGGTCAACTGGACACGCTACGCGGAGCTCTACGGCCACGTCATCGCGTCGGGCGCCGTCGAGTCCGACCAGCCGTGGGTGCGCGAGCTCGTGATGAACGTCGCCAAGTACCTCTGGTACTGGGGGGACCACAAGGTCGCGCGCGAGTTCATGGAGCAGGCCTGGCAGACCTGGCGGCAGCTGTTCGGCGAGGAGGACCAGCAGACGCGGCTGATGGCATGGTGGCTGAGCTTCGTCTATCTCAAGGTGGGTCGCTACGACGATGCCTCGCAGCTCGTGGCCCAGCTCAAGGACGTCTATGCCCGCACTGCGCCCGCGGACCGGGAGGACACCCGTGAGGACGCGCTGGAGACCCTGAACCTGGAAGCCGCCGTGCGACGGGTCCAGGGGGACTTCGCCGCCGGGGCCGAGCTGGACGAGGCGGCCTACGACCGGGCCCGCCGTGCCTTCGGCGAGGACGATCCCACCACGCTGGACAGGGCCCACAACCTCGGGGTGAGTCTGCGGCTGATGGGCGAGTTCCAGCGCGCGCTGGAACTGGACCAGCACACGCACGCCCTGAAGGCGCGGCTGTTCGGACGTGACCACCAGCAGTCGCTGATCACCGAGGCGAGCATCGCCGTCGACGTGCGCGAGACCGGCGACTACGTCGGCGCCCGGTCTCTGCAGCAGGCGGTCGTCGACGGTTTCCGCGCGGTCTTCGGGGCCGGCAACCCTTCGACCCTGGGTACCGTGCGCCAGCTCGGTGAGGCCTGCCGCAAGGAGGGCGACCCGGTCACCGCGCTGGTACTGGCGCGCGAGGCGTTCGACCAGTTCACCCGTCGGTACGGTGACACGCACCCGGAGTCCCTGACCGCGTCCCTCGCGCTGTCGGTGGCGCTGCGGCACAACGGTGAGCTGGAGGCGGCCCGTGACCGCGGGGAGAAGGCGCGTGAGCGTTACCGCAGGCTGTTCCAGCCCGAGCACCCGCACGTCCTGGCGGCTGACATCGACCTGGCCGTGACGTTGCGGTTGTCGGGCCGGGCGCAGGAGGCCCAGCGGCTGGACGAGACGGCGCTGGAGTCGCTGACCGAGCGCCTCGGGGCGGGCCATCCGATCGCGCTGGCCTGCGCCATCAACCTGGCGAGCGATCTGAGCGCGCAGGGACAGTCGGCCGAGGCCCGCCGCCTCGGCGAGAAGACGCTGGAGCTGTGCCGGGAGCGACTGGGCGAGGACCACCCCACCACCTTGGTGTGCGCGGCCAACCTCTCCCTCGACCTTGTCGCCGTCGGTCAGGAAACGGAGGCCATGGCCCTGCACGCGGACACGCTGGAGCGGATGGAGCGGGTCCTCGACGGGCCCCGGCTGAGCTCCGCGGAGCCCTCGCCGCACCCGGCGACGCTGCAGACCCGGGCGATGAAGCGGGCCAACTGCGACATCGACCCGATGCCGCTGTGAGGTGAGGGGCGGGTCCGCGCGACCGCCGACGGCTACCGCGAGCCCGTGGGCGAGGCGAGCCAGGCGGCCAGGCGGACAGGGTCCGGTGCGGTACCGGTAGCGCGTGACACGGCTTGGTGGACCGCCCGTGCCCGCTCGGGCCAGTGGCAGAGCAGGTGGGCCGCCGCGGGTTCCGTGCCCGCCGCCTTCAGGGCGTGCCCGAGGCCCGCCCAGGCGCCCGCCCGCTCAGGTTCGACGGCCAGGTGGGCCGCGTAGGCGTGCCGGGCCGCCGTGGGGTCTCCCGCCGCCAGCAGTGCGTCACCGGGCAAGGCCCCGGTGACGTGGGCCGCGGCCTTCTCGGGGTCTTCGGACGGCGCACGTTCGCCGGGGGTGGTGCTGAGGTGGTGGCGGGCGAGCATGGCCATGCTGTCCAGCCAGCGTGCGGACAGGTCGGGGACGAGTTCGGGCTCGGCCGTCAGGGCGGCGGGCGGTCCGCTCGCCCCGACCGACCAGGCGCGTACGGCCGCCTCCACCGCGGGGGCGGGGGGCCGCAGGTGGTGGACCCGCCAGCGGGCGACGTGGTCGGCGGCACACAGCCGCGCCAGGGCCAGTTGCTCCTCGGGAACCGGTTCCTGGAGCCACTGCGCGCAGTGGCCGCGCAGGGTGTCCAGCAGGGTGGCACCGAGCGGTGTGCGGCGCGGATGGCGGTGGACCTGTTCCAGCGCCGCGGCCACATGGGCCCGACACAGCGCGAACTCGAAGTGCGCGATGGCCTTGTGGGCGTCGGGGTTCTCCCGGTGGGCGCGCCAGAAGCGGGTTATCCCCATGAACGCGTAGATGCCCTGGAGCAGCCCGTCGAGAGGCCGGGGGTCGTCGCGCCAGGGCGCGTACCACAGCTCCGTACTCGCGTCGGCACCGTCGGTCAGCAGAGGTGCCAGGTGCAGGAGGCCGCCCAGTTTGGTGTGCTGGAACTCGTGCACGAGCGTGACCGCGAGCTGAACGGCGTCGTCGGGTTCCGAGGCCTCGATGCCGCCGAAGGCGTCCCCGGACGTCACGCTGCGCGGCCGAAACCTTTCCCTCGCCGGGGTCGGAGTCAGCGAGAACACCCCCCGCCGCATGGCCTCGGCCGTCCCGGGAAGTTCCCGCAGCAGCACCCCCCAGGCCCGCTCCAGCTCCTGCCGCCACTGCGTCACCGCCTCCTCGGACAGCGGGCGCGGCTCGGTCGGCTGCGGATACGTGCGATACGGGTCCAGGTCGTCCAGTGCCACGTCGAGCTGTCGCCCGGCCGGGCCGACCGCGAGCCTGCGCACTTCATGCCACCCTGGTCCGGCCGACCCGGGCGCAGCCGGTACGCCGATCGTGACGCCGGCCCTCTCCACCACCGCGCGTCCGCCCTGGGCGCGCACCGTGGCCGTCGTCCACGGCTCGGTCGCCGGCAGTACCGCGCAGCCGAGAGTCGGCAGCGGCACCCGGCCGTGCCGAACCGGGACCTCGATGCTGAAGTCCAGCTCCGCGCGTAGCGCCGCCACGGCGGCGAGCGCCGAGAAATGGCCGAGCACCACCCACAGCGGCGGATCATCCGGCGGGACCGACCCGCGCAGCCGACGTAACGCGGTGGCCAGCCACATTCCCGTCTGCGGATACATCAGCAGTTCGTCGACGACGGAAGGCGAGCGTCGCTGGGCCTCGCTGAGGAGGTCCCAGGCGGGACCCGGGTCCATGGCGTCGTCGAGCATCCGCAGCAACAGCAGACGGCGGCTGCGTTCGGCTTCGAGCAGGAGGCCCACGGTGGCCGGACCGCCTTCGCCACGGGCCAACTCGGCCAGCGCGGCGGAGGGCAGGTGATGATGGGGCGGGGACGGGTCAGCACTCATGGGCGGCCCTGGCGTCGTCAGTCGAAACGCTCTGCGGGGTTGAAGTCGCTGACACTGGCCTGCGGCAGGTCGATGCGCTGTTGCAGCTCCTCCAGCGACGCGGCGAGAACCCGGCGGTCAATGGAGCGCAGCGTTTCAAGGGATACCCCCGCGAGATCGACCAGGCTGGA
The DNA here is from genome assembly GCF_012273515.2 of Streptomyces sp. RPA4-2. Taxonomy (NCBI): domain Bacteria; kingdom Bacillati; phylum Actinomycetota; class Actinomycetes; order Kitasatosporales; family Streptomycetaceae; genus Streptomyces; species Streptomyces sp. RPA4-2. The sequence goes on along the minus strand of NZ_CP050975.2, from coordinate 4,289,131 downwards.
CTCGACGGCGGCCACAGGCGGCTCCATGACGGCCAAACCCCTTCCCCCCGGCTGCATTTGTGGATGCGGGCTGCTCACATCCTCCTGATAATGGCCCGCCGCACGGGGGATGAAACCCCGCACCTGCGGGGCGGCGCGATATCAGGTCAGCGGCGCCCATCGGATCGACGGTGGCGCCGGGACAACTCCACCGCCTCTTGGTCCATGCGGGCCACCCCTGCGGAGTCGCCCTCCAACAACCGTATCGCTTCGAGAAGTTGATCCAGGGTCCCTGGGTAGCTCAGGCAGGTCCGCAGGATCCCGAACAGATCGGGACGCAGCGCCGGCATCCGGGGACTCATCGCCGCGACGACCGGGTCGATGCTGCTCAGGACCAGGGCCAGCGTGGTGCGGTCCCTCACCGTGGGCAGTGTGGTCAACGCGGTGACCAGCCCCGCGAGTTCGCCGAGAGGCAGATCGTCGTGGAGGCCCGCCAGGGTGACCGGGACGGCGACGGTGGTGTCCGCGGGCGGGAAGCGGACCAGCCGGCCCGCAGACGCGGGAAGGCCCGCGTTCTCGTGCAGCAGAGCCAGTTCGGCCCCGGTCAGCAGCTCGTACCAGCGGTCCACACGCACCGCGGCCAGCCGGCCGAGGCCGTCCGCGCGGTGGTGGGCGCTGACCAGGCCGACGAGTGTGCCGTCGTGCCAGACGGCCGCGCCCGACATGCCCTCCCAGGGGGAGCGGTCCGGTTCGCTGTCCGACTCCGGTGGGGTCACCGCGAGTTCGAGCGTGCCCTCGCGGCGGTTGGACAGCACCGAGGTCATGCCCGTGGCGTGGCAGGAGTCGCGGTACTGGGACGCCGAACCGTCGTCGAGCAGCCGCATCCGGTCCTCGCGCAGCTTGAAGCGCGGAAAGCCCATCGCGCCGCACGGCAGGACGACGTCCGTGTCGGGCAACGTCCCGTACGAGGGAGATCCGGTCGCGGCCGCGTGCACGCCCTGTGGCACGGACCCGGTGATCTCCAGGAGCGCCACGTCCGCCTTGTCGGAGGCGAGGAGCACCCGCGCGGGCGCCGTCCACTCCGCGGCGCGGTCGGCCTCGAACCGTACGCCCGCGGTTCCTCCCTCGGCGTCGCGGACCACGTGCGCGGCGGTGAGCACCCAGCGGAGCCCGACCCGGTACCCGGAACCGCGCCGCCCGGGACCCCGGCCCGCCGCCGGACGCACCATCACCTCGGCCACCCGGACCGGGTCCAGTCCGCGGCGCGGTTCCTGCCCCGGCACGGCTCAGCGCTCCCGGTCGGCCTCGGACCCGCCCACCCACGGCGCGCGTCCGCCGCCGCTGTGGGTACGCGGATCGAGCGTCAGTTTCACCCGGTGCGTGACGCCCTCGGCCACGCGTCCGTCCGCGCCGGCCTCCACCACCCAGAAGCGGATCTTCCCGCCCGCCGTCGCCGACCGCTCCACGACCACGGCCGCCTCCAGCTCCACCGGACCCACCTCGAAGTACAGATCCTCCCCCTCCGCCGCCGTCCGGGCCGCGGTCAGTTCCCTGCGCAACTCCTCGATCAGTTCAGCGAGTTCAATCACACCCGGTCCCTACCCGCGGCGCCCGCGCGTCACTCGGTCCGGGGACGTCACCCGATCCGGGACGATTGCGCGATGTGGCTCTGTGTGACCTCCCTGATGCACTAGGGTCACTCAAGCAGCCTTAAATCACTGAAAAAGCCATATTTCAGTGATATATAGGGCATTGATCGCAGACGTTGCATCAGGCACTGCATCAGACGTTGCATCACAGACCTTGACCGCACACCTTCACCGTCACAGGGGCGCCGCCATGGAGAAGTCCGGAGTCGAGTCCGAGCTGATCGACCTCAGCGACGTTCCGCTGGACGCCTGGCCCCATCTGGACCTGCCGTCCGCGTCGGGCTCCATGCGCCGACTGCTCAGCCGCGTCGACGACCCCGCGGGCAGCCTCGGCGGCTACAACCCGCAGCGCGAGGACTGACAGCCGCGCGACCGCCCAAAGGCGTCGCCGCACCCTCCCCAGCAGCAGCGAACAGGCAGCAACGAACAGGCTCTCCCATGCACCAGACGGCCCGACCCCACGTCCTCTCACCGCGGTCGTTCGACGAACTGCTGGGCGGCGGGGGCGGCCCCGCGACGGTGGACACGCTGCGCAGGACCGAGCGGAGCTGGCGGCTCCTCGTCGTACGGGCCCTGCTGGACTCGGCGGCGACGGCCCCGCCCGGCCCGCTGCCTCCCCTCGAGGAGGGCTGGCGGCTGCTGTCCCGCGCCTGGGCCGCGTCCGAGGAGGCGCGGGAGGCGGTGGAAGGGTTGCTGGGGTATCCGGCGGTCGGCGTCTGGGCGTCGCACACCCTGCGCAGGCTGCGCGGGACCGCCCAGCACGACGCGCCCCTGTGGGCGGACACCGGACACCTCCACGCCATCGCGGCGGCCGCGGCCGTCCGCGCCGGTCTGGAGTTCCGCGCCGAGATCCCGGTCCGGCACGGATGGGCGGTCCTGCCCGCGCTCGGGGCGATGCGGGTACCCGGCCCGGCGGACTGGGACGTGGCCGAGGTCTCCGCCTCCGCCGGACGCGTGCGGATCGCCGGACGCCCGCTGGAGGGCCCGGACTGGCACGCCCTGACGGAGCTGCGCGCGGCCGGCTGCACCCTGCTCCTGGACGACACCGACCCCTACCGCGACCTGCGGAAACCGGGCCGGGTCGAACCGGTCGCCACGGCCGGCGAGTGGCAGGAACTGTTCGCCCCGGCCTGGGACATCCTCAGGCGGACCGACACCGAGGGCGCCCGTGCGCTGGCCCGCGGGCTGGTGTCGGTGGTGCCCCGCCCGCGCGCCGAACGGTTCCGGCCGCACAGCGCGTCCTCGGGTGAGGCCTTCGGCGGCGCCCTGGCCTCGGCGCCGGACGACGCCGAGCAGTTCGCCTCGACACTGGTGCACGAGTTCCAGCACAACAAACTCAGCGCGTTCATGCACCTGTTCACTCTGTACGACGACCGGGACGACCGGCTGCACTACGCCCCATGGCGCGACGATCCGCGACCGCTGGGCGGCCTGCTCCAAGGCGTGTACGCCTTCTTCGGGGTCACCGCGTTCTGGCGGCGGCGCGTCCATGTGCTCGGGCAGTTCGAGTTCGCGCTGTGGCGCTGCCAGACGGCGCACGCGCTGCGCGCGATCGGCTCGGCGGACGGGCTCAACGAGCTGGGGCGGCGGCTGGTGGCCGAGCTGACACGGCGCGTCGAACCCTGGCTGGACGAACCGGTCGACGTGCGGGCCAGGACCGCGGCGGCCCTGGCCGTCGCGGATCACCGGGCGAGCTGGCGCGCCCACCATCTGCGGCCGGCGGCGGAGACGGTCCGCGCGCAGGCGGCGGCCTGGTCCCGCGGTGAACCGCTGCCCCCGGCTCCGGACGCGGCGCCCGTCCCCCGCGGCCCGCACGGCAGCCCGCTCCGCGGGTTCGACACACGGGCCGTGCTGCTGCGGTGGCTGCTGGCCGACCCGGCGGGCTTCGCGGCACTGCGGGACGATCCCGGCGCCGTGGTCGCGGGCGCGCTCGCCGAGGACGTCGCCCTGGTCGAGGGCCGTACACCGGAGGCCCTGCACGCGTTCCGCGAGCGGGCGGTCCGCGGCGGCGACCCCGATGCCTGGGTGGGACTCGGGCTGGCGGCGCGGGCCGGCGCGGACCGGGCCGGCGAGGGTCTGCTGGCCCACCCGGAACTCGCGATGGCCCTGCACACCGCACTGGACGGGCGCGCGGACCCGCTGGAACTGGGCCGCGCCCTCGCTCCCGCGTGTTCGGTGTGAGTCCGGGGGCGGGCTCGACCGGCGCACTCCCGGCACCGGCCGCGTCAGCGTGCCCCGCGGCACTCCCGGTACCGGCCGTCCCCGCGTGCCCATGACCCGGATGGCGGACACGCGGACCACGGGACAGTCCTCAGCTGACCTCCCGCAACCGGCGGGCGACCTCCAGTCGAACGGGCTCCAGCGGGCGGCCGACCTCGATCTCCCACAGAGTGTTCTGTAGAACACGGCCGAGGGTCCAGGCGCGGGCCCGCGCGCGCTCCAGACCCATGACGTCGGTCATCGCGTCGAAGCGCCGGCGGATCTCGCCGGGCTCGAAGCGGTTGCAGAGCGCGGGACAGAGTTCGAATCCCGGGTCGCCCGCGAGCGGCTTGGGGTCGATGGCGACCCAGGGCGCGCGCCCCGCGACGCGGTCGCCGTCGTGATCGTGGGCGTTGTCGTGGGCGTCGTCGTGGACGTTGTCGTGGTGGAGGCCGCGCAGGACATTGTCGTAGTGGAGGTCCCAGTGGAGGAGACGGTCGCCCGGCTCGGTCACCACCTCGCGCACCGCAGCGGCGCAGTCCTCGACGAGCCGCCGGTCGGACGGGTCCGGAATCCGCCGAAGGGCGCCCGGCACCCGCTCCAGCATGTCCGCCGCGACGTCCCCGAGCCGGCGCACGCCCTCCGGTGCCGCCACGGCCGTCAGCCGGGCCAGCAGCCGCGCGATGACGAGGGCGGCCTCGCGCGTGTCGCGAAGGTGCGTCAACATACGGGTGTGGTCGAGCCGTTCGAGCAGCAGGGTGCCGGTGGCCCTGTCGTGGTCGAGAAGCCGTACGGCGCCGCCGCCGGCCCAGGCGCGCAGCGCGAGCGGCTCACCCGCGCTCTCCTCGTCGAGGAACTGGAGCTTCAGCACGGCCGGGGTGTTGTCGGCCCGGCGCACCGGCAGCACCAGCGCTGTCATCCCGTGCATCGAGGGGCCGTCGAGGCGCAGTTCCCAACGGTCCAGGAAGCGGGCCGCCCGCCGCGGGAGCGCGGCGACGAAGGCACGGCCCGCCGCTCCGTTGTACCGGCGCTGCGAGGCGGCCAGGGCGTCCGGAACCTCGATCACCCTGCCGACCCTACGCGCGGGGGAGCGGCCGCCCATGCGCGTTGACCGGATCGTGCGCTCCGTGGGGAGCTACATACGCAGCGCCCCCGGCACCTACATATGGCTGGGCGTCCTCTTCTTCACCACCGTGGCCCTGCACCACATGTCACCGGACTTCGAGCAGGACTTCCTGCGGGAGCGGTCCACCAACATCCACGAGCTGTCGAACGACCCGCTGCGGGTGCTGATCTCCAGCGCGATGTGGATCGACGGCGGCTACTGGTTCCCGTACGCCTTTCTCTTCACCGTGTTCCACGCGCAGGCGGAGCGCTGGCTCGGCACCCTGCGGTGGCTGTTCGTGTGCGTGGCCTCGCACGTGCTGGCGACGCTGGCCAGCGAGGGGGCGCTGCTGGAGGCGGTACGGCGCGGGATCGCACCGGAGTCCTCCGTGAACACCCTCGACATCGGCGTGAGTTACTCGCTGGCGGGAGTGATCGCCGTGCTCACGTACCGGATCCCGGCGCCCTGGCGGTACCCGTATCTGGCGGCGGTCCTGGTCTTCTACGGGCTGCCGGTCTTCGGCACCCCCACCCCCACCCTCACCCAATGCGGACATTTCCTCTCCGTGGTGATCGGGCTGGGCTGCTATCCGCTGGTCAGAGGCCGCGGAAAAGCACGGAATCCGAAGGAGACACTGGCCGCTCCCGGGGGTTAACGTCCCGGCCATGAGCAGCAGCGGCACGGTCAACGGCGGCATCTCCTTCTGGTACGCGGACGACGGGCTCCCCGTCCCGCGCGAGCCCCTGCCGGGCGACGCGACCGCCGACGTCGTGATCGTCGGGGGCGGCTACACGGGTCTGTGGACCGCGTACTACCTGAAGAAGGCGGCGCCCTCGCTGCGCGTCACCGTCCTGGAGCAGAAGTTCTGCGGGTACGGGGCGTCGGGGCGCAACGGCGGCTGGCTCTACAACGGCGTCGCGGGCCGCGACCGGTACGCGAGGCTGCACGGCCACGAGGCGGCGGTCCGTCTGCAGAGGGCGATGAACGACACGGTCGACGAGGTCGTCCGGGTCGCCGCCGAGGAGGGCATCGACGCGGACGTCCACCGGGGCGGTGTCCTGGAGGTGGCGTACACGCCCGCGCAGCTGGCCCGGCTGAAGGCCTTCCACGAGCACGAGCTGTCGTACGGGGAGCGGGACCGCGAGCTGTACGGCGCGCGCGAGACCGCCGAGCGGGTCCGGGTCGCGGACGCGGTCGGTTCGGCCTGGACTCCGCACGGCGCGCGTCTGCACCCGGTGAAGCTGGTGAAGGGGCTGGCGGCGGCCGCCGAAGCACTCGGGGTGACGATCCACGAGCGGACGCCGGTCACGGAGATCCGCCCGAAGCACGCCGTGACCCCGTACGGAACGGTCCGCGCCCCCTACGTCCTGCGCTGCACGGAGGGCTTCACCGCCTCCCTGAAGGGCCAGCGGCGCACCTGGCTGCCCATGAACTCGTCGATGATCGCGACGCAGCGGCTGACGCCCGAGCAGTGGGCACGGATCGGCTGGGAGGGGCGCGAGACGCTCGGCGACATGGCGCACGTGTACATGTACGCGCAGCGCACCGCCGACGACCGCATCGCGCTCGGCGGCCGGGGTGTCCCGTACCGCTTCGGTTCGCGCACCGACCACGACGGCGGCACGCAGCAGGCGACCGTCGAGGCCCTGTACGGGATCCTGGTCCGCTTCTTCCCGTCGCTGGCCGGCGTCCGGGTGGAGCACGCCTGGTCGGGCGTCCTCGGCGTGCCGCGCGACTGGTGCGCCACGGTCACCCTGGACCGCGCGACCGGCCTCGGCTGGGCCGGCGGTTACGTCGGCTCGGGTGTCGCCACCACCAACCTCGCCGCCCGCACCCTGCGCGACCTCGTCCGGCTGGACTCGGGTCAGGCGGGCCCGACCGGGCTGACCGGCCTGCCCTGGGTCGGCCACAAGGTCCGCAAGTGGGAGCCGGAGCCCTTCCGCTGGATCGGTGTGCACGGCATGTACGCGACCTACCGCACCGCGGACCGCCGCGAACTGGCCACGCGCAGCGCGGAGTCGTCCCGGCTGGCGCGGATGGCGGACCGGGTGGCCGGACGGCACTGACGGGACGGCACCGGCGGGGCGGCACTGACGGGACGGCACCGGCGGGCGGTCCCACGCGCGGTGGGCCGCGCGGCGGGTGTGTGACACTGCGCCCATGATTCGCACCGCCACCCCCGCCGACGTCCCCGTCATCCACGCGATGGTCCGTGAACTGGCCGAGTACGAGAAGGTGCCGGACGAGGCGCGGGCGACCCCGTCGCAGCTGTTCGAGGCGCTGTTCGGCGAGCACCCGGCGGCGTTCGCGCACGTCGCGGAGGAGGCCGGTGAGGTGGTCGGGTTCGCGCTGTGGTTCCTCAACTTCTCGACCTGGCGCGGGGTGCACGGCATCTACCTGGAGGACCTCTATGTGCGTCCGCAGGCGCGTGGCGGCGGCCACGGCAAGGCGCTGCTCACCGAGCTGGCACGGATCTGCGTGGCGCGCGGGTACGAGCGGCTGGAGTGGTCGGTGCTGGACTGGAACCGGCCGTCCATCGAGTTCTACGAGGCACTCGGCGCGCGTCCGCAGGACGAGTGGACGGTGTACCGGCTGACCGACGGGGCGCTGCGGGAGCTGGGTTCACGGGACCGACTCGGGGACGGGGGCCGTCCCGAGCGCGTGCTTGGGGGCCTTCGCGGTGATCAGCAGGCCGGCGATCAGACCGGCCAGGAGCATGATGCCGCAGGCCCACCAGACGGCGATGGTGTAGCCGTGCACGATGCCCTCGCGGACGACGAGTGCCCTGCGGGCCGGGTCGGTGAGGTGGGCGGCGATGTAGGTGGCGCCGCTGGTGGTGGCGACGGTGTTCAGCAGGGCCGTGCCGATCGAACCGCCGACCTGCTGTGAGGTGTTGACGGTCGCGGAGGTCACGCCCGAGTCCCGCGGGGCGACGCCGGCGGTGGCGGTGGCGAAGATCGGCATGAAGATCAGGCCCATGCCGAGCCCCATCAGGAGCATGCCGGGCAGCAGCAGGCCCGCGTAGTCGGGGTGCACGGTCAGCCGGGTGAAGACCAGCATTCCGGACGTGGCGAGGAGTGTGCCGGGGACCATCAGCACGCGCGGTGCGACGTGTTGCAGCAGCCGCGCGGAGATCTGCGTCGAGCCGACGACGATGGCGGCCGTCAGGGGCAGGAAGGCCAGGCCCGTCCGCACCGGCGAGTAGCCGAGGACGACCTGCAGGTAGTAGGTCAGGAACAGGAACATCCCGAACAGGCCGATGACGGCGAGTGCCATGGTCAGGAAGCAGCCGGCGCGGTTGCGGTCCCGGACGACGTGCAGGGGCAGCAGGGGGCTCGGGGCCCGTTTCTGCCACCACACGAAGACCGCGATCAGGGCGACGCCGGCCGCGAGCAGGGCGAGGACCAGCGGGTCCGTCCAGCCGCGCGGCTCCGCCTCGCTGAAGCCGTAGACGATGGCGACGAGGCCGCCGCAGCCGAGTACCGCACCCGGGACGTCGAGGCGACCGCCCCGGTAGCCGGGGCGGTCGCGCAGCAGGGTGGTCGCGCCGACGACCGCGACGACGGCGACCGGGACGTTGACGTACAGGCACCAGCGCCAGTTCAGGTACTCGGTCAGCAGGCCCCCCGCGAGCAGTCCGATCGCCGAGCCGCTGCCGGCCAGGGCGCCGTAGATGCCGAAGGCCTTCCCGCGTTCCCTCGGGTCGCTGAAGGTGGTGGTCAGCAGGCTCAGCGCGGACGGCGTGAGGAGAGCGGCGAAGGCTCCCTGCAGGGCGCGGGCGCCGTAGAGCATGGCGGAGCTGGTGGCCCCGCCGCCGAGTGCGGAGGCGGCCGCGAAGCCGATGAGCCCGATGACGAAGGTGCGTTTGCGGCCGACCAGGTCGGCGATCCGGCCGCCGAGCAGGAGCAGCCCGCCGAAGGCCAGGGTGTACGCGGTGATGACCCACTGACGGTTGCCGTCGGACATGCCCAGGTCACGCTGTGCGGAGGGGAGCGCGATGTTCACGATGGTCGCGTCCAGGACGACCATCAACTGGGCCAGAGCGATGATCACCAGACCCCACCAGCGGTGGGGATCCTCGCCTGCGGGTTCACCTGTCGGGGTGACACTCACCTGCCCAGAAGACCATGGATCGGTGGGCGACGCACCTTTCGGCGAGGCCCTCCCGCTCACGGTTCCAGGACCACCTTGCCGATGGTGGCGCGGGTCTCCAGGGCGCGGTGGGCGGCGGCCGCCGAGGCGAGCGGGAAGCGGGTCAGGGCCGGGGTGAGACGGCCGGCGGCCGCTTCGGCGAGTGCACGCAGTTCCAGGGTGCGCAGGGGGTCGGGACCGCCCGCCCGGCGCGTCATCGCGGGGCCGAGCACCTGCTCGGTCACGCCGGGCACGATCAGCGGTCCGCCGTCCCGGACGCCCTCGGCGGACCAGCCGAAGACGAGATGCCTGCCGCCGGGACCGAGCAGATCCACGGCGGCGCGGGCGGTGGTGCCCCCGACGCCGTCGAGGACGACGGTCGCCGTGCGGGGGCCGAGGTACCCGCGGACCCGCGCCGGCCAGGTGCCGTCCTGGTGGTCCACGGCGAGGTCGGCGCCGTTCTCCCGGACCAGGGCCACCTTCCGCGGACCGCCCGCGATGCCGATCACGGTGGCGCCCGCGTGCCGGGCGTACTGCACGAGAAGGGTGCCGATGCCGCCCGCGGCCGCCGGGATCACGGCCACGGTGTCCGGGGACCACTCGGCGAACTGCACGATCCCCATCGCCGTACGGCCCGTTCCGATCATGGCGACGGCCTGGGCGAAGTCGAGGTTCTCGGGTATTTCGTGCAGGCGGCCGGCGTCGGTCACGGCCAGTTCGGCGTAGCCGCCGGGCGCGAAGCCGAGGTGGGCGACGACCCGTCTGCCGAGCCAGTGGCCGGGGACGCCCTCGCCGAGCGACTCGACCGTGCCGGCGACCTCGCGGCCGGGGACGGTGGGAAGCGTGGCGGGGGCGGGCGCGGGGCCCCGGGCGCCTTCCCGCAGGGCGGTGTCCAGGAGGTGGACACCGGCCGCGGCCACGGCGACACGGACCTGGCCCGGACCCGGCTCGGGGTCCTCGGTCCTCTCGTAGGTGAGGTTCTCGGGCGGGCCGAAGGTGTGCAGGCGGACGGCGTGCATCGGAAGGGCTCCTCGGGGTGCGGGCGGTGAGCAGCCCCAGCTTCCGACCTCAAGCGTGCTTGAGGTCAAGGCGTTCGCGGATGCCGAAGGCCAGGGCGACGGCTTCGAGCGCGCTGTTGAAGGAGACCTCCGAGAGCATGCCGGGCGCGGCCACCTGGTCTCCCGCGAGGTAGACGCCGTCGCCGCGGTCGAGGGCCGGGCGGTCGCGCCAGGTGGTGCCCGGCGGGTCGACCGCACCGGTGCGCCCCAGCGCCACCGCGTCCCGCCGCCAGGTCACGCGCTCGCGCCAGCCCTCGAAGGCGAGGTCGAGAAGGTGTTCGGCGCGGGCGGCGCCGTCGCCGCGGGACTCGTGGGGGGCGATCGGGAACTGTCCCTGGACGAGTTGCTCCCCGTCCGGGGCGAGGGTGCGGTCCCGCGCCGTGGGACGGTCGAGCCGGCCGGGCGCGTCCAGGTCGGAGAGGGCGTAGGGGTCACCGCGCCGGGTGCGCAGGGCCAGGTCCACGAGGGCGGTCCGGCCGCCCGTCCAGGTGAGGGAGTCGTCCCCCAGGAGACGGCGGGCGGAGTCGAGGGAGGTGGCGACGACCACCGGACCGCGACGGTCGGGGAGCGTGTCGACGCGGGCGAGGGTCTCCACCCGGACGCCGAGGTTCCAGGCGCGGGCGGCCATGCGGTCGACGATGTTCGCCCAGCCGCCGCGCGGATGGCGTGCCTCCGTGGGCAGCCGGGCGGCCCTGCGCAGCCGTTCCTGCACGAAGGCCGCGGAGAGCGCGCCCGGATCGTGGTGGAACAGGGTGACGGCCGAGTAGTGCGCGGCGGCGCGGGCGCCCTCCTCGCCCGTCCGGGCGCTCGCCCAGCTCAGGAAGTCGGCGTCCACGGGCGCCTGCCGGGCATCCCGGCGCAGCAGTCCGATCAGGGCGAGGGGCGGGGTGCGGCGCAGGACACCCCGGTGGTGCAGGCGCAGCCGCGCGGTCTCCCGGGCCGGTACCGGGGCGAGCGGTCCGGTGAGGCCGCGCTGTTTGAGCCAGGTCCAGTGCGGGCCGCCGCCGTGCAGCGTGTGCGGGCCGTTGTTCGTCCGGTAGGGGCCGTCCGCGGTGCGGGCCCGGCCGCCGAGCGTGTGGTGGGCCTCGTACAGCGTGACCCTGGCGCCTGCCTCGGCGGCGGTGATCGCGGCGGTGAGTCCGGCGAGGCCGCCGCCGATGACGGTCAGGTGGTGCATGGTTGGCCTCTCCCTGCGGTCGGGGTCGTCTTGTCGGGTACGACTGTTCGCGGGGCCGGAATGTGACATCGGGGGACAGGACCGCAGGCCGGAGGCGTTGTCGGTGGGGGAGTGCAGGATGGGGGCATGGTGCGGAAAGCGGCGGGCGGTACGGGCAGGGCGAGCGGGGCGGTGAAGGGGGCGCGGCGGCCGGAGGTGCGGCTGCCGCCGCTGGAGCCCCACGAGGGCTCCGCGCTGGAGCTGGACGGGGACTACGACGGGCTGGAGTTCCGGGAGACGGACTTCGCCGGGCAGGACGGCGGCGGCGCGCGTTTCATGGACTGCGCCCTGACGGGGTGCGCGCTCGACGAGACACGGCTGCACCACGCGCGCTTCCTGGACTCGGTCCTGACGGGCGTACGGGGTGTGGGCACCGACCTGGCCGAGTCGACGCTGCGCGACGTCGAGCTGGTCGACGCCCGCCTGGGCGGGGTGCAGTTGCACGGTTCCGTGCTGGAGCGCGTACTGATCCGCGGCGGCAAGATCGACTATCTGAACCTGCGCAAGGCCCGCCTCAAGGACGTCGTCTTCGAGGGCTGTGTGCTGGTGGAGCCGGACTTCGCAGGCGCCCGGCTGGAGCGCGTGGAATTCGTGGACTGTGTCGTCAAGGGCGCCGACCTCACCGCGGCGACCCTGATCGACGTGGATCTGCGCCGCGCCGCGGAGCTGGACATCGCGCGGGGTGTGGACCGGCTGGCGGGCGCGGTGATCAGCCCGGTCCAGCTGTTCGAACTCGCACCGGTGCTGGCGGCGGCGCTGGGCGTGCGGGTGCACGGCGACGCGGGTGAGGTGTGAGGGGCGGGGCGAGCCGAAAGGCGGGCTGAGGGGGGCGAGAGCTGCGAAGGAGACCGAGGGGGAAGTCCGGGAGGAGACCGGGCAGGGCCGCGGGGGGATCAGGTGACGCGGGGGAAGCGGGCCTGGAGGGTCCACAGGGCCGGGTTCTCGGCGAGGTCGTCGTGCAGGTCGGTGAGGTCCGCGATCAGGTCGTGCAGGAAGTCGCGGGCCTCCCGGCGCAGCGCGGCGTGCGAGAAGGTCAGCGGCTCCTCGTCGCGGTGCATCCAGTCGGCCTCGATGTCGACCCAGCCGAAGCGCCGTTCGAAGAGCATGCGGTCCGTCGACTCGGTGAAGTCGAGCTCCGCGTGCTGGGGGCGGGAGGCCCGGCTGCCGTGCGGGTCCCGGTCCAGCTGCTCCACGATGTCGCACAGCGCCCACGCGAAGTCGAGCACCGGCACCCATCCCCAGGCCGTCGACACCTCCCGGTCCGCCTTGGTGTCGGCGAGGTACACGTCGCCGCAGAACAGGTCGTGCCGCAGGGCGTGGACGTCCGCGCGGCGGTAGTCGGTCTGCGGGGGGTCGGGGAACCGGTTGGAGAGGGCGTAGCCGATGTCGAGCACGTACGTGATGGTGTCATGGCCTCGTAGGATCGCGGACGTGCCCCGATCTTCCGTGATCGTCCCCTGCGCGCTGGCTCTCGCCCTCACCTGCGCGCTCACCGCGTGCGGCGGCGGGGACGGCTCGGCGGGCCCCCCGGGCCTGCACGACCCCTACTTCCCGAAGATGGGCAACGGCGGCTACGACGTCACGCACTACGCCCTGACCCTCTCCTACGACCCCGGGAGCAAGCGGCTGCGGGGCACCGCCCGGATCACCGCGCGGGCGACCCGGAGCCTGGACGCCTTCAACCTCGACCTGAAGGGCCTGGACGTCGCCGGGGTCTCCGTCGGCGACCGGGACGCCCGCTGGAGCCGGGCGGGCCAGGAACTGACGGTGCGCCCGCGCACGGGCCTCGGCAAGGGCGAGACGTTCCGCACCACGGTCCGCTACTCGGGCACCCCGGAAACGCTCACGGACCCGGACGGCTCGCAGGAGGGCTGGCTGCCCACGGCCCGCGGCGCGCTCGCCCTCGGCGAACCCGTCGGCTCGATGACCTGGTTCCCCGGCAACCACCACCCCTCCGACAAGGCGTCGTACGACATCACGATCACCGTCCCCAAGGGCCTGAGCGCCGTCTCCAACGGGGAGTTGAGGAGCGAGACGACGGCCGCCGACGGCCGCAGGACCTTCGCCTGGCGGACCGCCGAACCGATGGCGAGCTATGTCGCGACGCTCGCCGTCGGGGCGTACGACATCACCCGCAGCACGACCAGGAGCGGTCTGCCCGTGTACGTCGCCGTCGACCCGGCACAGACCGCCGCGAGCGCGAAGGTGCTGGCCCGCATTCCGGAGATCATGGACTGGGAGGCGTACAACTTCGGCCCGTACCCGTTCTCCTCGACCGGCGCGATCGTCGACGGCCCCGGCGTCGCCGGCTACGCGCTCGAAACCCAGAACCGCCCCGTCTTCCCGGGCGCCCCCGACGTCGAGACGCTGGTCCACGAGCTGGCCCACGAATGGTACGGAGACTCCGTCACCCCCGCGTCCTGGCAGGACATGTGGCTCAACGAGGGGTTCGCCACGTACGCGGAGTGGCTCTGGCAGGAGGACCACGACGGCGACACGGCCGACGAGATCTTCGACGCCCTCTACCGGGGCGACTACTACGACGACGCCGCCGACAACAAGGCGATCTGGGACTTCCCGCCCGCCAAGCCCTCCAGCGCGGCCCACATCTCCGACAGCCCCGTCTACGACCGCGGCGCCATGGTCCTCCACAAGATCCGCAGGACCGTCGGCGACGACACCTTCTACGACATCATCCAGGGCTGGGCCGCCACCCACCGCCACGGCAACGCGACGACCGCCGAGTTCACCGCGTACGTCGAGAAGAAGGCGCCGGGCAAGGACTTCCACCGCATCTGGAAGGACTGGCTGTACGGCGAGGGCAGACCGGCCACGGCCTAGACCGGCCCTTCCGGTACGAAGCGGGGGCGCCCGGTGCTCCGGACCGGCGGGGGGTCCGCCGTGTGCGGGCGGATGCGTGGGGGCGAGCGCCGGGGGCAGGGTGGGGGACATGACGACGACGCTCGGTGCCTTCGTTCTCGGTACTCCCGATCCGCCGGCGCCGGCCGACTTCTACCGGGCCCTGCTGGGCTGGCAGGAAGTCGACCGCGAGCCGGCGTGGGTCCGCCTGCGGGCTCCCGAACAGGAGCGCCCCGGCCTCAGCTTCCAGCTGGAGACCGCTCACACGCCCCCGGTGTGGCCGCAGCGCGCGGGCACCCAGCAGATGCAGGCCCACCTGGACCTCCAGGTCGACGACCTGGAGGCGGAGACCGAGCGTGCCCGTGCCCTGGGCGCGACGCTGGAGGAGCACCAGCCCCAGAAGGACGTACGGGTCCTCCGCGATCCTCACGGTCACCCGTTCTGCCTCTTTCTCCCGGGCGCCTGAACTCCTAGGGATTGTCCGTCCGGTCGGGGCCGGGGGAGTCCAGGGCCTTGCGCAGTACCGCGCACGGACGGCCCAGCCGACGGTCCTCGCGGTGGTCGATCACCTCGTACCCGAGGGCGGTCCAGAAGGCCAGGCCCTTGGGGTTGTTGTCGAGGACGGCAAGGCGCACGCCGGTGCGGCCGGCGGCCCGGAACCGCTCCTCGACACCGGCCGCCAGCGCCCTGCCGTACCCCTTGCCGTGCTCGCGGGCGTCCACGAGGAGCAGGCCGATCCACGGGTCCGGATCCGCCGGGTCGGGATGGTGCGCCAGCGTGATGGCGAACCCGGCGAGCCGCCCGGCGCCTCGGGCGAGCAGCAACTCCACGCCCGGGTGGGCGGCCTCCTCGGCGAGGGCCTCCGCGACCTGCTCGGGGCGGATGTCGTCCGGGTCGGGGAAGTCGCCGCTCAACGCGTTGAATTCGCGGTTGGAGACGTGCAGGGCGGTGAGTTCGGTCAGGAGCGGCCCCGGGATGTCGTGGTCCGGGGTGAGGGGCAGGGATTCGAGGATCACGCGGTGCAGGCTAGTCGGCGGGGCTGGGGATGTGGGCCTGTGCTGGGTCGTTGCGGACCGGGTGGAGGTGTCGGTCCGCGGTGGATGCCCCCGGCCGGGGGTATGTCCTTCAGCCCGTCCGGCGTTCGAGGACGAGGCCGTTCAGGCCGAACGGGGGTCTGGGGGCGGAGCCCTCAGGTATGGATGACGGGCCCCTGCCCGTCCACGCGAAGAGCCCCCGGCCCGGGTTCCCGGGTCAGGGGCTCTGTCGACTCGCGCGTACGGATCAGACGCTGACGCCGAAGTCCTGGGCGATGCCCGTCAGGCCCGAGGCATAGCCCTGGCCGACCGCGCGGAACTTCCACTCCGCGCCGTTGCGGTAGAGCTCGCCGAAGACCATCGCGGTCTCCGTCGCCGCGTCCTCGGACAGGTCGTAGCGGGCGATCTCCGTGCCGCCGGCCTGGTTGATGATGCGGATGTAGGCGTTGCGGACCTGGCCGAAGTTCTGCGAGCGGGTCTCCGCGTCGTAGATGGAGACCGGGAAGACGATCTTGTCGATGTCGGCGGGAAGGCCCGCCAGGTTGACGTTGATCGCCTCGTCGTCGCCCGCGCCCTCACCGGTGCGGTTGTCACCGGTGTGGACGATGGTCTGGTCCGGGGTCTGCTTGTTGTTGAAGAAGACGAAGTGGGCGTCCGAGTAGACCTTGCCCTGCTGGTTGACCGCGATGGCGGAGGCGTCGAGGTCGAAGTCGGTGCCCGTGGTGCTGCGGACGTCCCAGCCGAGGCCCACGGTGACGGCGGTCAGGCCCGGAGCCTCCTTGGTGAGCGAGACGTTGCCACCCTTGGACAGGCTTACAGCCATTGTTGGGAGTCCCTTCCCTCGTTGCGTACGTGCGGTGTGCCCGTACGGTTGGGCTTCGTACGGCCACGAAGCTACAGCTACCCCTAAGAACGCCAAGAGGGGTGCCGAAGGTTCCGGCTGTCTTTACTTCCTTTACCTTTGCGCCGGACGGACCCCCGCGCGAAAAACGGGTGACGTGGACCGGACATCCGGGGGACCATGAACCCATGTCCGGTCCCTATGTCATCCGCGGCTCCGTCTCCCTCCCCGAGGCCGAGCTCATGTGGCGTTTCTCGCGGTCCAGCGGGCCGGGCGGTCAGCACGTCAACACCACCGACTCGCAGGTCGAGCTGCGGTTCGACCTCGCGAAGACCGAGGCGCTGCCCCCGGTCTGGAAGGACCGGGCGCTCGCCAAGCTCGCCGGGCGGCTCGTCGACGGTGTGATCAGCGTGCGCTCCTCCGAGCACCGTTCGCAGTGGCGCAACCGGGAGACCGCGGCCGTACGGCTCGCCTCCCTCCTCGCCGAGGCGACGGTGCCCCCCAAGCCGCGCCGGGCCACCCGTATCCCCAGGGGCATCAACGAGCGACGGCTGCGCGAGAAGAAGCAGCGCTCGGACACCAAGCGCGGGCGTTCCGGGCGCGACTGGGGCTGAGGGCTGTCCCGTCCCGCCACCGGGCTCCGAGGGCCGCTCCGGCGGCGCCGCGCGAAACGCCCGGCGCCGTACGCGGATTGAGCGGCGGGCCGAGTCGGCCACTCGTGGCTACGCTCGGGGAATGGACGGAAATGAGGACAGAGCGCATCTGGAGTGGTGGGCCAACCGATCGAGCTGCCTGGCACGGATCCCCGTCCGGCTGGCCGCCGGGCCCGGCTCCCGGGCGTGGGACGCCGTCGTCTCGCCGCCGCTGGACAGGGGCGCGCGGGAGGACATGCAGTTCCTGATCGAGGCCAGCCCGTACTTCACCCTTCGCTTCGGCGACGATTCCGTGACGGAGGTCGAAGTGGAGCGGGCGGGAGACCCCGGCCGGCTACGGCTGAGCGCCGTGCCGGAGGCCTGACGTCACATCTCGGGCCCGCGATCCGTCAATCCACCGACGGACGAAGGACCGCGGGCCCGACGGGGAGATGTGACGGATGAGCGAGGGCGAATTTCTGAATGAGAACCATGAGCACACTCGGAACGCGGGCGAGAACGCGGGCGAGTACGCGGGCGGGAACACGTCCGGGAACGCGAATGCGAAGCAAAATGGCGGGGCTGTAGGGAACGGCGTGGGAAACGGCGTCGGGAACGATGCCGTGAACGGTGCCGTGAGCGCGAACGAATTCCTCGCCGAGCGTTTCGAATCGCATCGCGGCCGGCTGCGCGCCGTCGCCTACCGGATGCTCGGCTCGCTCGCGGAGGCCGACGACGCCGTCCAGGAGGCCTGGCTCCGGCTCAGCCGCGTCGACGCCGACCGGGTCGACAACCTCGGTGGCTGGCTGACGACGGTCGTCGGCCGCGTCTGCCTCGACATGCTCCGCTCCCGCAGGACCCGCGGCGAGGAGCCGCTGGAGGAGGGGCGAGGGGTGCGCATGCCCGAGCCGGTGCTCAGCCCCTTCGGCGGCGTCGACCCCGAACAGGAGGCGCTGCTCGCCGACTCGGTGGGAATCGCGCTGCTGGTGGTCCTGGGGACGCTGACGCCCGCCGAACGGCTCGCCTTCGTCCTGCACGACCTGTTCGCGGTGCCGTTCGACGAGATCGCGCCCATCGTGGGCCGCACACCGGCGGCCTCCCGGCAGCTCGCCAGCCGGGCCCGGCGCCGCGTCCAGGGCGGCGCCCCGGCACCCGATCCGGACCTGGCGCGGCAGCGGGAGGTCGTGGAGGCGTTCCTCGCGGCGGCGCGCGACGGCGATCTCACGGCCCTCGTCGCGGTGCTCGACCCGGACGTGGTGGCACGGTCCGAGGACGGGGTGACGGCCGGCGCGGTGAACGTGGCCTCGAACGCGAGCCGTTTCGCCCATCTGGCCCGGGTCGCGCGGCCCGCCTTCGTCAACGGCGCCGCGGGGGTCGTGGTGATCGAGGGGGGACGCCCCGTCGGCGTCCTCGCGTTCACGGTCGTACAGGGGCGGATCGCGGTGATCGACATCCTCAACGATCCGCGGCGGCTGGCCGGGGTGGACGTCACGGTCCTCGACCGGTGACCCCTGACCTGCGGCTGCCGGGGTGTCAGCCCAGCTGCCGGTAGCGCCCCTTGAAGTGCACCAGCGGCCCCCCGTCCGCACTCGGCACCGACGCCGTCAGCACCCGCCCGACCACGAGTGTGTGGTCACCGGCGGTGACCCGCTGCTCGGTGCGGCACTCCAGGGTCGCCAGGGCGCCGCCCACCAGGAGCGCCCCGGCCGCCTCGCCGCGGACGTACGGGATGTCCTCGAAGAGCAGACGGTCACTGATGCGGCCCTTCATGGCGAACCGGCCGGCGATGTGGCGCTGGCTCTCGGCGAGCACGGAGACGCCCCACAGGGGCTGCTCGTCGAGGAGGTCGTCCATACGGGAGCCCTCGCGCAGGCTGACGAGGACCAACGGGGGGTCCAGGGAGACGGACACGAACGCCGTCGCCGTCATGCCGACGTCCTCGCCGCCCGGTCCTTCCGGGTCCAGCGCGGGCTCGTGCGCGGTCACCAGGACCACGCCCGCGGCCAGCCGGGACATGGCGGCGCGGAACTCGTCGTTGCTCACCCCCTCAGCATGCACGGAGGGGGTGGAAGGAACGGCAGGGGGAGTGTTCAGCACGCCGAAACGCTAGTCTCCGACCCGGGGCGTCCACATCGGACCTCGGTCCGAGCCGGGTCCTAGGTCCCGGGACGGACACAACCGCTCACAGTGTCTGCACGGCATCTAAATATGTGTTCAGTTAACACACGGGGAAAATGCAGAAACCCCACTCAATTGTTCATCTTACGCTGTGACTTGAGTCACAGGGGCCATATTTTGTTGACCCTGTGTACCGAGTGGGCAGCGCGCTGTGATTCAGTGGCGGGGAAGCCAGGCAGGAAGCTACCAACCGGTACGCGCAAGAGAACTCAGGTACAGAGAACCGGTACAGAGAACCAGGTACGCCGAAGACAACCCTGGAGTTGCTGCGAGGTCTCGAGGGGAGGGCGAATGGAGACCGAGTCGGAGCCCTACGTCCGTCTTGCGACCCTGCGGCAGCTGCATCAGGTGATGGCGGACATGAACACCGCGCGGAGCCTGGCGGACACGCTGCAGACCGTCGCCGACGGCGTGGTCACGGGCCTCGGCTACGAGCTGGCGTGTGTCAACCTCGTACGCCCCGACGGCGACCTCGTGGTCGCCGCGCTCGCCGGCAACTCCGCCGCCGAAGCCCTGATCACCGGCCGGGTCGGCTCCCGCGCCTCCTGGGACCGCCGGCTGAACATGGGCGAGGCCTGGGGCGACCTGCGTTTCATACCGCACACCGAGGGCTGGGTCCTCGACGACGACGACGTACCCCAGTGGTACACCGACGGCCCCGCGCCCCGCTTCGAGGACGAGTGGCACCCCTCCGACCGCCTCTTCGCGCCGATGTACACCCCCGGCGTCGGCGGCAACACGGGCGAACTGATCGGTGTCCTGTCCGTCGACCGGCCGCGCAACGGACGGCAGCCCGGCGCCTGGGGCCGCGAGGCCCTGCAGATGTACGCCTTCCAGGCCGCCATCGCGATCAGCAACGCGCGTCTGCGGGCCAACATGCAGCGCGCCCTGGTCCGCCTCGAGCGCGAACAGCAGGCCCTGCGCGCCAGCGAGGAGAGCTTCCGCCAGGCCTTCGAGTACGCACCCTCCGGCATGGCCATCGCCGAGATGGGCGGCGACCAGCACGGCCGCATCCTGCGCACCAACGACGCCCTGTGCCGCCTGCTCGGCCGCCCCGCCTCCGCGATGCGCCGCTACTCCTTCTCCGACCTCGTGCACCCCGAGGACATCGGCACCCTGCTGCGCACCTCCGCCGAGGGCGGCCGCGCGGAACTCAGGCTCGGGCGCCGCGACGGCACCTACGTCTGGGTCTCGCTGCGCAACTCCGTCGTCGCGGACGCCGCCGACGGCCCGCGCTTCCTGCTCACGCACGTCGAGGACATAGAGGAGCGCAAGCGCCGCGAGCTGCAGCTCGCCCACCGCGCCTCGCACGACTCGCTCACCGGCCTGCCGAACTCGGCGGAGCTGCGCTCCCGCCTCGGCTCCCGGCTGTGCCAGCGCCCACAGGCCCTCCAGCCCGGCGCGGTCGAGTCGCTGGATGCCGCCTACGGGCACGGACCGTACGCGGAGCAGGCGGCCGAGCACGGCGCCTTCGACGGGCACGCCGCGGCGCACGGCTTCGACTTCGGGCCGGGCGCGGCGGCCTACGACGCCTTCGACCACCATGTGCACACCATCGCGCCCGAGGGCGAGACGGACGACGGCGCCAAGGGGCTCGCGGTGCTCTTCTGCGACCTCGACGGCTTCAAGTCGATCAACGACCGGTTCGGGCACAACGCGGGCGACGCCGTCCTCATCGAGGTCGCCCGGCGCCTGACCAACGGTGTCCGCGACGGCGACACGGTCGCCCGGCTCGGCGGTGACGAGTTCGTGGTGCTCGCCGACGGCCTCGGCCGGGCGGATGCGGCGGACCTCGCCGTACGGCTGCGGAACGCGATCATCCCGCCGATCCGGGTCGACGGCCGGGCGGTCCGGGTGGGCGCCAGCTTCGGCATCGGATGGGCACACTGCGGCATGACGGCGGACGAGGTCTTGAAATCCGCTGACGAACGGATGTACGTCGAGAAACGTTCTCGTCCCAAACAGCATCGGCGTGCCGGATAAGTCACAGGTCAGTGGGTTGATGCGGTGAAGGCCACCCGTTTGGGCCCCTGGAAGCGGGTAGGCTCGCCCTTCACGTGCTTCATTTCGTGTACCGCATCTGTACCGCACCTGTTGAGGAGTACCTAGGGATGACGCCCGGCAACAACGGCGCGAGCACGCCCGAGGACGACGACCCGTTCGGCTACCTGTACGCCGACGGTCAGGCCAACGGCGCCACCCCGCCCAGCGGAGGTGGCGGCTACGGCTACCCGGGCTCGGTCAACCGGGTGCGGGCGGTCGGTGAGCGCCAGTACGGACAGCAGCAGGCCGGCTACGGTCAGCAGCAGGCCGCCGCCCCCACCGCGCCCTACGGCCAGGTCCCGCAGCAGGGGCCCTACGGCCAGCCCGGCCAGCAGCAGCCCGGCTACGGCCGGCCGAACGCTCACTACGCGGCGCCCGAGACGGTCCCCGGCGGTGCGCCCGCCTCCCGGCAGTCGGCCGGCGGTGGCGGACGCGGTCGCGGCCCGAACACCAAGGGCCTGCTGATCGGCGCGATCGCCGTGGTCGCGGCCGTCGTCATCGGTATCGGCGTCGCGATGATGGGCGGCGACTCGAACGACAAGACCGGTGACGATGCGGGCTCGTCCCCACAGGCCTCGCAGAGCGCGGAGCCGAGCAAGTCGGCCGGCGAGCAGCCGCCGGAGGCAGGCAAGCTGCCCACCATCGACGCCAAGGCGCTGCGCCTGGAAGGCGGCGCCACCACGGCGTCCGACGTCAAGGGAGCGAAGTCGGAAGGCGGCGTCTACGTCGCGGGCTTCAATCAGGCCGGCGCCTCAGTCACCTGGACCGTCAACGGCATCCCCAAGTCCGGCAAGTACAGCGTGTACGTCGGTTACAGCGTCCCCGGCAAGGACGGCACCGCCACTCTCACGGTCAACGGCACGGCTTCCAAGACGCCTGTCGGCCTGAAGAACTGGGCGGGCGGCCCCGCGGGCGACTACGAGAAGGGCTGGACGAAGACCTACAACTGGATCCAGCTCGACAAGGGCACGAACGCCATCAAGGTCTCGTGCGAGCAGGGCAACCAGTGCGACGCCCTCATCGACCAGATGTGGCTGGTCAACGGCTGGGTCAAGTCCGGCGGCTGAGTCCCAGGGGGCGTCTGCCGTGGCCGGACCGTTTCAGGCCGCGCTGGTCTCCCCGGTCAGCGACACCCGTTCCACCAGTTCCTCGTACACGCCCCGGTCGAACTCGCCCGCCACCGGGGCCAGTACGGTCGCCGTGGACAGGGCGACGGCCCTGGTCAGGCGGGCCGGCCAGGGCAGATGTTCCACCAGGCCCGACAGCAGGCCCGCGACCGCCGAGTCGCCCGCGCCCGTCGGATTGCCGTGCACGCGGTGGGGCGGGGCGGCCCGCCAGAGGCCCTCCGGCGTGTGCGCGAGCAGCCCCTGGGCGCCCAGTGAGGCCACCACGGCGTGCGCGCCGCGCCTGCGGGCGTCGCGGGTGGCCTGCAACGGCTCGTGGGAGCCGGTGAGTTCGGCCAGTTCGTCGGCGTTCGGCTTGACGATGTCGGGGCGGGCGGCGACACCCCGGCGCAGCGGTTCGCCGCTGGTGTCGAGGAGGACCGGGACGGCCGCCGCGCGGGCCGCGCGGATCAGTCCCGCGTACGCGCCCACCGGGACCCCCGGCGGCAGGCTGCCGCACAGGGCCACCGCCGAGGCGGAGCGCAGCAGATACTCGTACGTCTCCTGGAAGGCCGCCCACTCCGCCGGGGTGATCTCCGGACCGGGCTCGTTGAGCTGCGTGGTGTCACCCGTCGCCGTGTCGACCACGGCTATCGTGCGGCGCGTCGGGCCGGACACCGGGACCAGCGCGTCCACCAGGCCGGGGCTGCCGGTGAGTTGCTCCTGGAGGGAACGGCCGGTGGCACCGCCCGTGAAGCCCGTGACCGTCACCCGGTGACCGAGGGCGGCGAGCACCCGGGCCACGTTCAGCCCCTTGCCGCCGGGGCGTTCGGTCACCTCGGTCACCCGGTGCGAGGTGTGCGGCCGCAGGGACCGTACACGGTAGGTGATGTCGACAGCGGTGTTCAGTGTGACCGTGAGGATCACCTGGGCCGACCTCCCCCGATGTGCTTGCCGACAGTTCCGGAGGCACGATCATGCCAAACGAGACGGCGGTCGGCCCAGTCCCCCGGGTCGACCGCCGCACGGCAACAAACGGATGAATCAGCCCAGTTGGGGATCGACCACCCATTCGCCCTTGCGCATCACGCCCTTGAGCGCGAACTCCGCGTCGAGAACCACCAGGTCGGCGTCCTTGCCCGGCTCCAGCGAGCCCACCCTGTCGTACGCGCCCAGCAGCTTGGCCGGGTTGGCGGACAGGGCCGCGACGACGTCCTCGACCGGCAGCCGGTCGATCGTGACCGCCCGCTGGAAGGCGCGGTCCAGGGTGAGCGTGGAGCCCGCGATCGAGCCGCCCTCGACCAGCCGCGCGACCCCCTCGCTGACCTCGACCTCCAGCGGACCGAGCAGATAGCGGCCGTCGCCGAAGCCCGCCGCGTCCATGGCGTCCGTGATGAACGCCACCCGGCCCGCGCCCGCGTGATGGAACGCCAGCTGGAGGGCGGCCGGGTGGAGATGGGTGCCGTCGTTGATCAGCTCGACGGTGATCCGCTCGTCCTCCAGGAGAGCCGCGATCGGACCCGGTGTGCGGTGACCGAGCGGGGGCATCGCGTTGAACAGGTGCGTGGCCACGGTCGCGCCCGCGTCGATGGCCTCCACCGTCTGCTCGTACGTCGCGTCCGTGTGCCCGATCGCCGCGATCACCCCGTGCTCGGCCAGCAGACGCACGGAGTCGAGGCCGCCCGGCAGTTCGGTGGCGAGGGTGACCATCCTGGCCCGGCCGCGCGCGGCGTCGATCAGCTTGCGGACCTCGGCCGGGTCCGGGTCGCGCAGCAGCTCCTCGGAGTGGGCGCCCTTGCGGCACGGCGAGATGAACGGGCCCTCGAAGTGGATGCCCGCGATGTCGCCCTGCTCGGCCAGCTCCGAGAGCAGCCCGGCGCGCTGCGCCAGGCCGTCCATGTCACCGGTCACGGTCGAGGCGACGACCGTGGTGGTGCCGTGCAGCCGGTGCGTGTGCACGCCCCGCAGGACCTCCTCGACGGTGCCGGAGGTGAAGGAGGCGCCGCCGCCGCCGTGGTTGTGCAGGTCGACGAAGCCGGGCACGAGCCAGTGGCCGGACAGATCGGTGGCCGGGGTGTCGTCGGCCGTGCTCCCGGCGATGCGCGTGCCGTCGACGATCACGCGTCCACCGTCCACGACTCCGGTGGGCAGGACCACCCTGGCACCGGAGAGAACCTTGCTAGGGGCCATCAGGTGGTTACCTCCGAGCGGTCGGTGAGGGGAGTTTCGAGCAGGTCCCAGGCCAGCAGACCGGCGCCCAGGCAGCCGGCCGTGTCCCCGAGGGCGGCGGGGACGAGCGACGGCAGCTTCTGGAAGGTGACGCGTCGCTCCACGGCGGCCCGCAGGGGTGCGAACAGGGTTTCCCCGGCCTCGGCGAGACCGCCGCCGATGATCAGGGTGCGGGGGTCCAGCAGGGTGAGCGCGGTGACGAGTCCGTCGGCGAGCGCGTCGACGGCGTCCTGCCAGACCCGTACGGCCCGTGGGTCCCCCGACTCCACGGCCTTCGCGCAGTCCGCCGCGTCGGCGTCGGGGGATCCGGAGGCCTCGGCCCAGGCCTGGCTGACGGCCGCCGCGGACGCGTACCGCTCCAGACAGCCGTGCTGTCCGCACGGGCACGCGGTGCCTTCGGGGCGTACGACGATGTGGCCGATCTCGCCGGCGAAGCCGTGCGCGCCCGCCTCGACCGTGCCGTTGATGCCGATGGCGCCCGCGATGCCGGTGCCGAGAGGGACGAACAGGAAGCGGTCGGCGCCCTGGCCCGCGCCGATCCGGCCCTCCGCGAGGCCGCCGGTGCGCACGTCGTGCCCGAGGGCCACCGGTACGCCGCCCAGCCGCTCGCCGAGCAGCCGGCGCATCGGTACGTCGCGCCAGCCGAGGTTGGCCGAGTAGACGGCGGTGCCGCTGTCGGCGTCGACGATGCCGGGGACGGCGACCCCGGCGGCCGCCGCGGATACGCCGAAGCGCCGCTCGCCGTGGGCGCGCAGCTCGGCCGCGAAGTCGAGGATCGCGCCGACCACGGCTTCCGGGCCGCGTTCCCGGCCGGTGGCGCGGCGGGCCTGGTGGAGCAGCTCGCCCGCCGGCCCGACGAGGGCGGCCTTCATCCCGGTGCCGCCCACATCGAGGGCGATGACATGTCTCACGGGGACAGTCTCGCCCCTTACCCCAGGAGAGGTCTAGTCCACTCACGTGGTGTAGACCTTGTATCCGCATTCCGAGACGGATGCAATGGACGCAGAAGCAAAGACGGCAAGACGGCGCAGGGGCGGGAGACGACAGCGTGCAGCGACGTAGGACAGGACTGGTCGCGGTGATGTCCGCACTGGGTATGACGGCGACCCTCGGGGGCTGCGGCAGCTCGGACGGGTCCGCGGACGTGACCCTCGAACTCGTGGCGGCCGACTACGGCGACTCCAAGGCCAACAGCTCCCAGCAGTACTGGGACACGCTGGTCAAGGGATACGAGACCGCGCACCCGGGTGTGCGTGTCGAGGTCAGCGTGTACCCCTGGACCGATGTCGACCGCAAGGTCGGCGAGCGGGTGGCGGCGGGCAGGGCGCCCGACCTGGCACAGATCGGCGCGTACGCCGACTACGCGGCCAAGGGCGAGCTCTACAGCGCCGATCAGGTGCTTTCCATCCCGGTCCAGGCCGACTTCGCCTCCCAGCTCACCGAGGCGGGGCAGATGAACCGGGTGCAGTACGGCATGCCCTTCGCCGCCTCCACGCGGCTGCTGTTCTACAACAAGAAGCTCTTCGCGGACGCCGGTCTCACCCCGCCGCAGAGCTGGAGCGAGCTCGCGGCCGACGCAGCGGTGCTCAAGACGCGGGGCGTGAAGTTCCCCTACGCCCTGCCGCTGGGCCCGGAGGAGGCGCAGGCGGAGACCATGCAGTGGCTGCTGAGCGGCGGCGACAGCTACACCGACGACGTCGGCACG
Source organism: Streptomyces sp. RPA4-2 (assembly GCF_012273515.2). Taxonomy (NCBI): domain Bacteria; kingdom Bacillati; phylum Actinomycetota; class Actinomycetes; order Kitasatosporales; family Streptomycetaceae; genus Streptomyces; species Streptomyces sp. RPA4-2. Next base: position 4,263,170 of record NZ_CP050975.2, on the reverse strand, counting down.
TACCACCTCGACTCGACGCAGAACGTCGACACGCTCACCTGGCTCAAGAACGAACTGGTCGGTAAGGGGCTCACCGGACCCGTCGCACCTGCCAAGCTCAACCGCGCTGACGCTTTCGCGGCGTTCGCCCGGGGTGAGGTCGGAATGCTCAACGGGCACCCCACGCTGATGAAGGCGGCGGCCGACAAGGGCGTGAAGTTCGGCATGGTGCCGATGCCGGGCGTCGACGGCAGGGCCAAGGCGACGATGGGTGTCGCCGACTGGATGATGGCGTTCAAGCACAACGGCCACCGGGAGCAGATCGGCTCGTTCCTGGACTACGTCTACAGCGAGAAGAACGTGCTGGCCTTCTCCCACGAGTACGACCTGCTGCCGGTGACGACGTCCGCGTCCCAGGCGATGAGCGCCGACACGAAGGACAAGGATCTCGTCCCGTTCCTCGACGAGCTGCCCACCTCGCAGCTCTACCCGGTCGGCAAGACCTCCTGGGCGTCCGTCAGCGCGGACATCAAGCGGGACATCGGCAAGGCGGTCGCTCCCGACGGCAGCCCGTCCGGGGTCCTCGGCACGCTGCAGCGGACGGCGACCATCCGCGACAGCAAGGATTAGTGCCGCGGCACCAGCGGGCCGGCGCGGGTGTCGGTGGCTGGGGTTACGGTGCTGTCCATGACGTCCATGGAGGAGCTCGGGGCGCGGGAGCGGGCGGTTCTCGCCATGGAGCGGCGGGGGTTCGCGGGGCCGGGGGCGAAGGAGCGGGCGATAAGGGAGCAGCTCGGGCTGGCGCCGGTGCGGTATTACCAGCTTCTCAACGCCCTGCTCGACGATCCGCGGGCGCTGGCGCATGATCCGGTCACGGTGAACCGGCTCCGCCGGATCCGAGCGGGCCGCCGCGACGACCGCTGACCCGGGGTTCTTTCCCCCGCCGCCCTTACCCGACCCATCCGTTCCTGGGGGCTCCGCCCCCAGACCCCCGGTCGGCCTTGAGGGCCTTGTCCTCAAGCGCCGGACGGGCTGGTGGTGTCATGGCCGGGGCCCGCATCTCCAGCCCGTCCGGCGTTTGAGGACGAGCCCTTCGGGCGACGCGGGGGTCCAGGGGGCGGCAGCCCCTTGGCGGGGTCCGGGGCGGAGCCCCAGGCAGAGGATGGGTCGGGTAGGGGCGGCGGGGGCGAAGAACCCCGGGTGTGTTCGGGGCGGCGCCGATAGGGTCGGCGTATGGGCAGTCATGCGGAATCCCCGGAACACCCCGAGACCACGGACACCGTCCCGACACCGGCGACCGCCGCGGGAAGGGACGGGCTGCAAGCCATCCTCACGCACCCCGCCCGGACCGTGATCGCGCTCGACTTCGACGGAACCCTCGCCCCCATCGTCCCCGACCCCGAACAGGCCCGCGCCCACCCCGCCGCGGTCCCCGCCCTCGTGGCCCTCGCCCCGAAGGTCGCCTCCGTCGCCGTCGTCACCGGCCGCCCCGCCGGCTGTCGCGGTGCGCCACGGCGGGTTCGCGGGTGTCCCCGGCCTCGACCACCTCGTCGTCCTCGGCCACTACGGCGCCGAACGCTGGGACGCCCGCACGGGCACCGTCAGCGCCCCCGCCCCCCACCCCGGCGTGGCGGCGGTCCGCGCCGAGCTGCCGGGAGTCCTCGACCGGATCGGCGCCTGGCAGGGCACGTGGATCGAGGAGAAGGGCCGCGCGGTCGCCGTCCACACCCGCCGCGCCACGGACCCGCAGGCCGCCTTCGAGTCCCTGCGCGAACCCCTCGCCGACCTCGCCACCCGGCACGGCCTGATCGTCGAACCGGGCCGCATGGTCCTGGAACTGCGCCCGCCGGGCATGGACAAGGGCGTCGCCCTCCTGGAGTACGTCCGCGAGGTCGGCGCCGAAGCCGTCCTCTACGCGGGCGACGACCTCGGCGACCTCCCCGCCTTCGCCGCCGTCGACAAACTCCGCTCGGACGGCGTCCCGGGCCTGCTGGTGTGCAGCGGCAGCTCGGAGGTCGCGGAACTCGCCGAACGCGCCGATCTGGTGGTGGACGGCCCCGCCGGGGTCGTCGGCCTGCTGAGGGCACTGGCCGGCCGGCTGGACCGCTGAGGGCTGTCCGGTGATCCCCGGCGGACGGCGGCCTCACTCCTCCAGCGCGCGCAACTGCTCCAGGAACCACTGCGCCGGAGGCAGGGCCGTCGCCGCCGCGGCGAGCCGTTTCGTGCGCTCGGCCCGCTCACCGGCCGACAGCGACAGGGCCTCGTGCAGCGCCTGCGCGGTGCCGACCACGTCGTACGGGTTCACCGTGACCGCGTCCTCGCCCAGCTCCTCGTACGCCCCGGCCTCCCGTGACAGCACCAGCACGCACCCCTCGTCGGAGACGACGGGCACCTCCTTGGCGACGAGGTTCATGCCGTCCCGGATGGGGTTGACGAGGGCGACGTCGGCGAGCCGGTAGGCGGCCAGCGAGCGGGCGAAGTCGTCCTTGACGTGGAGCACGACCGGGGTCCAACCCGGTGTCGCGTACTGGGAGTTGATCTCGTCCGCCAGGGTCTGCACGGCGGCCGTGTAGTCCCGGTAGACCGCCAGGTCCTGACGGGAGGGGTAGGCGAAGGCCACGTGGACCACCCGCTCGCGCCACTCCGGCCGGTCCTCCAGGAGCTGCCGGTACGCCAGCAGGCCCCGCACGATGTTCTTCGACAGCTCGGTGCGGTCGACCCGCACGATCGCCCTGCGGGCGCGGCCGTCGGGTCCCTCGCCGATCTGCTCGCGCAGCGCGTCCATCCGCTCGGCGACGTCCGCCTCGTGGGAGCGCCCGCGCAGGAAGTCCGCGTCCGCGCCGAGCCCGTGCACGCCGACCCGGGTGTCGCCGAGCCCGCCGACGAGCGCCTCGCAGCAGGCGGTGAACGCGTTCGCCCAGCGGTGCGTCAGGAAGCCCAGCCGGTCCGCGCCGAGCATGCCGCGCAGCACCTGCCCGGCGATGTCGTCGGGCAGCATGCGGAAGTAGTCGACGGGCGCCCACGGGGTGTGGGAGAAGTGGCCGATGCGCAGGTCGGGGCGGAGTTCGCGGAGCATGCCCGGGACCAGGGTCAGGTGGTAGTCCTGCACGATCACCACGGCGCCCTCGGCCGCCTCGTCCGCCAGGGCTCGCGCGAACGCGCGGTTGTAGTCCTCGTACGACGACCACTGGCGCCGGAACTCCTGGTCGAAGACCGGCTCCAGCGGCGTCTGGTACAGCATGTGGTGGACGAACCACAGCACCGAGTTCGCGATCCCGTTGTACGCGTCCGCGTGCACCGCGGCGTCGATGTCCAGCATCCGCACGCCGTCCTCGCCGACCCCGCGCCGGACCGCCTCGCGGTCGCCCTCGCCGAGCGCCGAGCACACCCACAGGGCTCCCGCGTCCGGACCGATCGCGGAGAGGCCCGAGACCAGCCCGCCCCCGCCGCGCCGGGCCTGGAGGGAGCCGTCCTCGCGCACCTCGTAGGAGACCGGGCCGCGGTTGGACGCGACGAGGATCCGGTGGGCGCCGTGCGGTGAAGCCGATGAAGCCGTTGAAGCCATGCCTCGAAACCTAGCCCGGCACCGAAACGCTCAAACGTTCCCGTCGGCCGGATGCGACGAAGGACACGGACCGCGGGGCGGTGGGGCCGGTGGCGCCGTCCACCAACCCCTCACCAGGGACGCGGTTCACGCGGCCCTGCGTTTGACGTACTCGGAGATTTCGGCCATCGGGGGGCGTTCCTCCGTGTCCACCGAGTACGTGCGCGGCTCGAATCCGTCCTCGCCCCGCTCGAACTGGGTGAGGGACGGCCGGATGAGGTGACCGCGGGCCAGCCGGAGCTGCGCCGTGCGGTAGATCGCGGCGGACATCCGGCCCAGCGCCTGCCCGTCCTGGTGGCGGTGCTTTCGCTCGCCCACGTCGACCTGGGCGAGCGCGTCGAGGCCCACCAGGTGCAGGGCGTCGACGAGCATGCCCAGTTCGACGCCGTATCCGACGGGGAAGGGGAGCTGTTCGAGCAGCGAGCGGCGGGCCGCGTACTCACCGCCGAGCGGCTGGACGAACCCGGCCAGCTGCGGCCAGTGCATGTTCAGCAGCGGGCGGGCCATGAGTTCCGTGACGCGACCGCCCTGCCCCGCGGCGCCGGCCAGCGGACGGTCGTACATCCCCTTGACGAGGTCCACGCCCGGCTCGGTGAGCAGCGGGCCCACGATCCCGGAGACGAAGTCCGACGAGAACTCCCTCAGGTCCGCGTCGATGAAACAGACGATGTCCCCGCTCGTCACGAGCAGCGACCGCCACAGGACCTCGCCCTTGCCGGGCACGGCCGGGATACGGGGCAGGATCTCGTCCCGGTGCACGACCCGCGCGCCCGCCGCGGCCGCCACCTGCGAGGTGCGGTCGGTCGAGCCCGAGTCGACGACGACGATCTCGTCGACGAGGGGCACCTGGCGCATCAGGTCCTCACGGATGACGGCGACGATCTCGCCGACCGTCTCCTCCTCGTTCAGCGCGGGCAGCACGACGCTCACCGTGGAGCCCGACGCGCGCTTGGCGGACATGATTCTGTGGAGCGGGCGATCGGTCACGGACCAGGAGCGTGTGCTCAGCCAGCGCTCGACTTCCTTCAGCACAGTCGCGGCTCCTCACTGTCTGATCACCCGATGTCTCACGGTGTGATCCATCTCGCGGTTCGGACGACTATCTCAACTGTCCTGGCCTTCGGTTACAGTCTTGAACAACGCGGATGACCATCGCATGTCGTAGATCATCCCGGACAGCAGACCAACAACCGAATACCGCTCATCCAGAGGGGCAGAGGGATACGGCCCGATGAAGCCCCGGCAACCCTCCAGCCGGTCTCGTACCGATCATTGTCGATCGTGTCGCGGGGCTCCCGGCTCGGGAAGGTGCCAAATCCGTCTCACGGCGAAGTGCGTCGTGAGGAAGATGAGGAGAAAGGGCCTCGCCTCCATGGCTGCGCAGACTGTTGCAAGCACTCCGGACGCCGCGACCTCAGCGAACCCGTCCGCTTCCACCCTTTCCGCCGCTTCCACCGGCTCCGTCGATCTGGGTCCCGCCGCGGCGCTCTCCTGCCGCGAGTGCGGCCACCGCGTGCCGCTCGGCCCGGTCTTCGCCTGCGAGGAGTGTTTCGGACCGCTCGAGATCGCCTACGACTTCTCGGCCTACGACACCGAGGAGCTCCGGGCGCGCATCGAGGCGGGCCCCGCGAACATCTGGCGTTACGCGCCGCTGCTCCCGGTCCCGGCCGACGTCGCCGACAAGCCGAACATCAACCCGGGCTGGACCAGGCTCGTCAAGGCCGACAACCTCGCCCGCGAGCTGGGCGTCGACCCCGGCAGGCTCTTCGTCAAGGACGACTCCGGCAACCCGACGCACTCCTTCAAGGACCGCGTCGTCGCCCAGGCCATCGAGGCCGCCCGCGCCTTCGGCTTCACCACCCTCTCCTGCTCCTCGACCGGCAACCTCGCCGGCGCGGTGGGTGCCGCCGCCGCCCGCGCCGGCTTCCGCTCCTGCGTGTTCATCCCGCACGACCTGGAGCAAGGCAAGATCGTCATGGCCGCGGTCTACGGCGGCGAGCTCGTCGGCATCGAGGGCAACTACGACGACGTGAACCGCTTCTGCTCCGAGCTGATCGGCGACCCGGCCGGTGAGGGCTGGGGCTTCGTCAACGTCAACCTGCGGCCGTACTACGCGGAGGGGTCCAAGACCCTCGCGTACGAGATCTGTGAGCAGCTCGGCTGGCAGCTGCCCGACCAGCTCGTCGTGCCGATCGCCTCCGGTTCCCAGCTGACCAAGGTCGACAAGGGGCTGCGGGAGCTGATCGAGCTCGGCCTCGTCGAGGACAAGCCCTACAAGATCTTCGGCGCGCAGGCCGAGGGCTGTTCACCGGTGTCCGTCGCCTACAAGGCCGGCCACGACGTCGTCCGGCCCCAGAAGCCGAACACCATCGCCAAGTCGCTGGCCATCGGCAACCCCGCCGACGGCCCGTACGTGCTGGACATCGCGCGGCGGACGGGCGGGGCGGTGGAGGACGTGAACGACGAGCAGGTGGTCGACGCGATCAAGCTGCTGGCGCGTACCGAGGGCATCTTCGCCGAGACGGCCGGCGGTGTGACGGTGGGTGTGGCCAAGAAGCTGATCGAGAACGGGCTGCTCGACCCGACGCTCACCACGGTCGTGCTGAACACCGGTGACGGCCTCAAGACGCTGGACGCGGTGGCCGGCACGGGGCTGACCGCGACCATCCGTCCCAGCCTGGACTCCTTCCGTGAGGCCGGCCTCGCGTAGCCGCCCGGCCGGGGGAGGCCGTTCCCCGGCCGCGGGCCCGTGAGGGCCGGCCGCGCAGTTCCGCGCGCCCCCGCCGGGGCGCTTCCAGCCGTACGCCACCATCCGACCGGGAGGTCACCGCATGAGCGTCAACGTCCGCATCCCCACCATCCTGCGCACCTACACCGGTGGCCGGTCCGAGGTGACCGCCGAGGGAGGAACCCTCGGCGAGGTGATCTCCGACCTGGAGAAGAACCACACGGGCATCGCCGCGCGCGTGCTGGACGACGAGGGCAAGCTGCGCCGGTTCGTCAACGTGTACGTCAACGACGACGACGTCCGCTTCGAGCAGGGCCTGGAGACGGCGACGCCGGACGGCGCGGGCGTGTCGATCATCCCCGCCGTCGCCGGAGGCTGACGGGCGATTACCCACGGTGAGATCATTACCGTGGGTAATGCCAATCACCGAGAGTTCACCGAATTGCCCCCTCCGTGAGAGAAGCGGAGGGGGCAATTCTGTATGGTTGAGCGGGGTACAGTTGGGGAACCCGCCGCGTTATCCATGCCGGGTGCATATGAGTGCACGTACCGCCTGCGATAAGAAGTGGCCAAAGTGCCCGGCGCTTTTGAGTCTTATGTGGCCTTTATGGGGCCCGAGTTGCCCTGAATCTTCGCGAATTCTCCCTATATTCCCGATCGGGCCTGCCCAGAATTCTCGTCCGATTGACCTGTTGCAGACGGCAGTTGGGCAGATACATTCAGCCGCGGTCGACGCGTTCCGGCGCACACCCCCAATCCGTTGGGGGGTGGAGGTCTGACCCGGGTCCGCGAAGTGCGGTCCTGTGCAAGGGCCAGTAATAGGGGAGTTAGGCATGGCTCAGGGCACCGTCAAGTGGTTCAACGCGGAGAAGGGGTACGGCTTCATCGCGGTCGACGGTGGTGCGGATGTTTTCGTCCACTACAGCGCGATTCAGATGGACGGCTACCGCACCCTGGAAGAGGGTCAGCGGGTCGATTTCGAGATCTCGCAGGGCCAGAAGGGGCCGCAGGCGGACATGGTCCGGCTCGCGACCGGCTGAAGCACGCGCCGACTGACTGTTCGACGTGACGAAGGGCTCGTATCCCGCTGGGGTGCGAGCCCTTCGGTATGTCCGTGGACCGACCGGGATCCGGCCCTGAATCTTCCGGGTGCCCGGCCGCGAACCTGCGGGGACCCTGTCCGCGGCTCCTCCCGGGGCGTCCGCGTGACCTCGCGGGAGCGGTCGCGGACCCCCTTCGGAGGACGGTCGTGCCGCCCCTGTTCACCTGGGGATCCTCCCGAGTCGCTTGCACTCGGCAGGGGCGAGTGCTAATCATTGCGTTAGCACTCTGAAGGTGAGAGTGATAACGAAGGACCGGGTCGGTGAGGCCCGCAGGCCAGGTGGTGCAAGGAACCACGGTGGCAGGCAGGCCGTCCGTCGCGGGCGCCAGCGCGGTCCGGAGCAATCCACCCCAGTCCGGGAGGACCACTTCACATGGCCAAGATCATCGCGTTCGACGAGGAGGCACGGCGCGGTCTCGAGCGCGGGATGAACCAGCTCGCCGACGCCGTCAAGGTCACCCTTGGCCCCAAGGGCCGCAACGTCGTCCTCGAGAAGAAGTGGGGCGCCCCCACGATCACCAACGATGGTGTTTCCATCGCCAAGGAGATCGAGCTCGAGGACCCGTACGAGAAGATCGGCGCCGAGCTGGTCAAGGAAGTCGCCAAGAAGACGGACGACGTCGCCGGCGACGGTACGACCACTGCGACCGTGCTCGCCCAGGCGCTCGTCCGTGAGGGCCTGCGCAACGTGGCCGCCGGTGCCAACCCGATGGCCCTCAAGCGCGGTATCGAGAAGGCCGTCGAGGCCGTCTCCGGTGCCCTGCTCGAGCAGGCCAAGGATGTCGAGACCAAGGAGCAGATCGCTTCCACGGCCTCCATCTCCGCCGCCGACACCCAGATCGGCGAGCTCATCGCCGAGGCGATGGACAAGGTCGGCAAGGAAGGCGTCATCACCGTCGAGGAGTCCCAGACCTTCGGTCTGGAGCTGGAGCTCACCGAGGGTATGCGCTTCGACAAGGGCTACATCTCGGCGTACTTCGCCACCGACATGGAGCGGATGGAGGCGTCGCTCGACGACCCGTACATCCTCATCGCCAACTCCAAGATCGGCAACGTCAAGGACCTGCTCCCGCTCCTGGAGAAGGTCATGCAGTCGGGCAAGCCGCTGCTGATCATCGCCGAGGACGTCGAGGGCGAGGCCCTGTCGACCCTGGTCGTCAACAAGATCCGTGGCACCTTCAAGTCCGTCGCCGTCAAGGCCCCGGGCTTCGGTGACCGCCGCAAGGCCATGCTCGGCGACATCGCCATCCTCACGGGCGGCGAGGTCATCTCCGAGGAGGTCGGCCTCAAGCTGGAGAACGCCGGGATCGACCTGCTCGGTCGCGCCCGCAAGGTCGTCATCACCAAGGACGAGACCACGATCGTCGACGGCTCCGGCTCCGCCGACCAGGTCGCCGGTCGCGTGAACCAGATCCGTGCCGAGATCGAGAACTCGGACTCGGACTACGACCGCGAGAAGCTCCAGGAGCGCCTGGCGAAGCTGGCCGGCGGCGTGGCCGTCATCAAGGCCGGTGCCGCCACCGAGGTCGAGCTCAAGGAGCGCAAGCACCGCATCGAGGACGCCGTTCGCAACGCGAAGGCGGCCGTCGAGGAGGGCATCGTCGCCGGTGGTGGCGTGGCCCTGCTCCAGGCTTCCTCGGTCTTCGAGAAGCTCGAGCTGACGGGTGACGAGGCGACCGGCGCCAACGCCGTGAAGCTCGCCCTGGAGGCCCCGCTCAAGCAGATCGCCGTCAACGGTGGTCTCGAGGGTGGCGTCATCGTCGAGAAGGTGCGCAACCTGCCCGTCGGCCACGGCCTCAACGCCGCGACCGGTGAGTACGTCGACATGATCGCCGAAGGCATCATCGACCCGGCGAAGGTCACGCGCTCTGCCCTGCAGAACGCCGCCTCCATCGCCGCGCTGTTCCTCACCACCGAGGCCGTCATCGCCGACAAGCCGGAGAAGGCCTCCGCGGCCGCTCCGGGCGGCATGCCGGGCGGTGACATGGACTTCTGATCCGCCTCCGGCTGATCACTGTCCTGACGTTCCGAGGGCGGTACCCCTTCTCGCAGGGGGTGCCGCCCTCGGGCGTGTCCGGGGTCACACAAGGAGTCGGAGAGCACCGGAATGCCGCGCCGGACTCGGCGGTTGAGGTGTCGGGTGGTTGATGCGCATGCACATACCGAGGGGAATGCCCGTCAGCCGTCCGCCCGATGACCGACCGACCTCCCCGAGGAGTCCCGTACGTGACTGCCAACGCCGCCTCCCGTGCAGCCGAGATCCTGTCCCGCCCCGTCGCCCTGAACGGCCTGACCGTCCCGAACCGGATCGTGATGGCACCGATGACCAGGCAGTTCTCGCCGGGCGGTGTCCCGGGCGAGGACGTCGTCGGGTACTACGCCCGCCGTGCCGCCGCGGGCGTCGGCCTCATCGTCACCGAGGGCACCTACGTCGGCCACGAGTCGGCCGGGCAGAGCGACCGCGTCCCGCGCTTCCACGGCGAGGAGCAGCTCGCGGGCTGGACGAAGGTCGCGGACGCGGTGCACGCGGCGGGCGGCACGATCGTGCCCCAGCTGTGGCACATCGGCATGGTGCGTGAGGCGGGTCAGCCGCCGTTCGCCGACGCCCCGGCGGTCGGCCCGTCCGGTCTGACCAACGAGGGCGCCGAGGTCACCGGCAGGGCCATGACCCAGCAGGACCTGGACGACGTCATCGAGGCGTTCGCGAAGGCGGCCGCCGACGCCGAGCGCATCGGCTTCGACGGCGTCGAGCTGCACGGCGCCCACGGCTACCTGCTCGACCAGTTCCTGTGGTCGGGCACCAACCGCCGCACCGACGCGTACGGCGGCGACCCCGTGGCCCGGGCCAGGTTCTCGGCGGAGATCGCGGCCGCGGTCCGCGCCGCGGTCTCGCCCGATTTCCCGGTCATCTTCCGCTACTCGCAGTGGAAGCAGCAGGCGTACGACGCCCGGCTCGCCGAGACCCCGGAGGAGCTGGAGGCGATCCTGGCCCCGCTGGCCGAGGCCGGCGTGGACGCCTTCCACGCCTCCACCCGCCGCTACTGGCTCCCCGAGTTCGACGGCTCCGACCTCAACCTCGCGGGCTGGTCGAAGAAGCTGACGGGCAAGCCGGTCATCAGCGTCGGCTCGGTCGGCCTGGACGGCGAGTTCCTGAAGGCCTTCCAGGGCGAGGGCTCCTCCGTCCGGGGCATCGACGACCTCCTCGACCGTCTGGAGCGCGACGAGTTCGACCTCGTCGCCGTCGGCCGCGCGCTGCTCCAGGACCCCGAGTGGGCGGAGAAGGTCCTCGCCGGCCGCTTCGACGAGCTGAAGGCGTACGACCCGGCGGCGCTGCGGACGCTCAGCTGACCCCACTCCCGTGGCCGGGCCCGGACCTCGGCGCGCCGCTGTACGCCGGAGGGGTGCGGTCCACCGCGCTGCCGCCGTCGCGGTGAGCGGCGGGTCACGGGTGGCGCCCCTCGTACGGGGGGCGCCACCCGCGGCGTCCGGAGTGGTGCGGCGCGTGGTGCTACGGGAGGCGCTCGATGATCCAGGAGCCGAGGTCCTCGGTCATGACGGTGTGGCCCTCGTTCTGGGAGGCGAGCTTGTACTCGTCGAGGCCGCTGTCGCCCGACGGGATGCCGTCGGCCGGGGTGTACAGGTCGTCGCGTGAGGCGATCTCGCGCAGGTCGACCGCGCTGACCGCCGGGACGAAGCAGTGCTCGCGGATGAGGGCCTGGGAGCGCATGCCGTAGTAGAGGGGGAGTTCGTTGAGGCTGTCGGCCAGGATGCCGAAGCCTTCGAGGGTGCCGCCCGGGGCGCCGTCGATGTCGGGCAGACCCGAGGTGTGGATCTCCTCGGTTTCGAGGGTCAGCACCCTTAACTTCGCGACCAGTTGTTCGTCACCGGTGCGCTGGGCGTAGAGGCTGGTGCCGGTGATGGCCAGGCCCTGGCCCCGGAAGGTCTCGTCGCCGGGCAGGATGCCGTTGCCTTCGCCCGTGCCCACGCCGTTGGCCACGCCGATCTTGTGCGGCCGGGCCGGCCAGTTGCCCATGCGCTCCAGCTCGTCCAGGAAGTCGGTGCGGTCCTGGTGCGTCGCGGGAGTGTCCGGCCAGTCGGCGATGTGCTGCCACAGGAGCTGTTTGGCGGCGGGGCTGTTCATCTGGTCCGAGAACCGGTCGTCGAGGTCCCTGATGTAGTGCGCGAAGGCCTGCAGGCCGATGGGGATCCAGGCGCCGCGGTGCGGGCTGTCGTAGGAGAAGTAGAGCTCGGTGCGGTGGTCCGTGCGCCGGTGCTCCAGTTTGAGCAGGGCGTACCGCGTGACCAGACCGCCCATGCTGAAGCCGCCGACCGCGAGGCCGTGGCCGCCGCTCATGTCGTGGGTCGCCCGCTCGATCGCCGCGAGCGCGGCCCGGGCGTTGTGCTGGATCGGCGCGCTGCGCTCGTGGAAGCCGACGATGACGACGTCCCGGCCGCTGCGGCGGATCTCGCTCAGGAACGCGTACTCGCGCCGGTCGAGACCCTCCCAGAGCATCCCGACGTCGCTGGGGCCGGAGTTGAAGCCGTCCGCGATGATCACGGGACGGGTGAGGCCGTGCTTCCCCTCGCCGTAGTACACCCAGGCCGTGCCGCCCGGCAGGTCCCACACGTCGTGCGGCACCGGCGGGAGCTGGGTGGGCGCCTCTCTGGGGCCGGGGGCCAGCACGATCGGGGGTGCGGCGCTCAGCGCCTCGGTGACCTGCTGGGGTGTCGGAGTCTTCTGCTCGGTCATGGACGGTTCCCTTCACGCGGTGTCGATGCCGCGCCCTCGCCGTCGTCGCGGCAGGTGGGCGGGCAGGGAGGCAGGAGCCATCTTCGATACGCGGGGAGACCGCCGGAAGTCTTATGGCGAGATCCGAACTGATGTCGGGATACTTCCGGACAAATGGATGGTTGCTGGATTTGGACCATGCCGTACCTGGGGGAAGTGCGGCATTGGTCTGAATCACCGGAATTATTGCCCCACTTCCCGTTTGTGCGAGTCCCTGTGGGTGCCTCACACGTGGGCGGCGGACGGTCACTGCCGGGGGTAAACCCTCCTGACCAGCCAGCTGCAGGCCGCCGAGGGCCGTGCACTACGTCGCGAAGGGAGGCCGCGACAGGTGTTCGACGGGCCGCTACAGGTGCCTACAGGTTCCCCATCGGTTCGATGTCGACCTTGACCGGGGTGCCCCAGATGCGCAGCACCTCGTAGTCCGTGAACTCGTGGACCAGGCGGTAGGCCATGCCCGGCCGGGGGGTGCGGCGCTCCGCGGCGAGATAGCGCTCGGCCTCCTGGCGGTCGCGGCGCGGGGTGCCGCACAGCGCCCAGGCCTGCCCCGTCCACACCTCCGGGAGCCAGCGCTGCTGGGGCTGGGGGCGGTCGGCGCGCACGCCGTACCGGGACATCGTGCGCTCGGGGGACTCGTCGGGGCCGGTGGGGCGGGCGTGCCCGTAGGCGTCGTTGACCTCGGTGCGGCGGGCGGTGCGACGACGGGTCTCGCAGAGCAGACAGAGGTCCGGGGCGCCCTCGTCCACCGGGCCGTTCGGGTGCTCGGCGCAGCGGGTCGTGGGCACCGCCGTGGTGACCGTCTCCTCCAGCAGGTCCAGGGCCCGCTTGAGGTCGGCCTTGACCTCGTGCAGCTTCGCGTCGGGCGTGTCGGCGTTCAGCGCGTCGCCGTGCTCGCCGAGGACGCGCAGGGCCCGGCCGAGGGCGGTCAGCTGTGCGTGGTTCATGCGTCCACCCTGCCACGCCCCACCGACAACCCGGTGGGGCCGGCCCACCAGGTGCCGCTCAGCGGGGTGCCGCCGCGAGTGCCGCGCGCAAGTGGCCGTCGCTCTCCTCCAGGAGCCGGGCCGCGGTGGGCCCGTCCACCCCGCCGAGGAGGGCGAGGATGGCGTTCTTCACCTCGCCGTCGGTGGCCGTGAGGGCCTGTTCGATCTCCTCGTCCGAGGCGCCGGTCGCCAGCGCGACGATGCGCCGGGAGCGGGCGCGCAGCTTCTCGTTCGAGGCGCGGACGTCGACCATCAGGTTCCCGTACGTCTTGCCGAGCCGGATCATCGTGATCGTCGAGAACATGTTGAGGACGAGTTTCTGGGCCGTGCCCGCCTTCAGGCGGGTGGAGCCGGTCAGCAGCTCGGGGCCGACGACGATCTCGATGCCGTGCTCGGCGGCGGCCGCGAGGGCGCTGTCCGCGTTGCAGGACAGGCCGATGGTCAACGCGCCGCGGGCGCGGGCGTGTTCCACGGCGCCGACGGCGTACGGGGTGCGGCCGGAGGCGGAGATGCCGACCACCGTGTCGTCGGGGGTCAGGGAGAGCGCCTCCAGGTCGGCCGCCGCCAGCTCCCTGGAATCCTCGGCGCCCTCGACCGAGGTGACCATGGCGCCCGGACCGCCCGCGATCAGGCCCACGACCTCGGACGGGTCGGTGTTGAAGGTGGGCGGGCACTCGGAGGCGTCCAGGATTCCGAGGCGGCCCGCGGTGCCCGCGCCCGCGTAGATCAGCCTGCCGCCGCGGGACATCCGCTCCGCGATGTCGTCGATCGCGGCGGCGACGAGGGGGAGCCGCTCCGCGACGGCCGCCGGCACGGTCGCGTCCTCGGCGTTCATGAGCTTCGCGATCTCCAGCGTCGGCAGCCGGTCGATCTCGGAGAGTTCGGGGCGGAACGCCTCGGTGGTCAGCGTCTCCAGCTCGGCACGCAGATCGCGGTAGTTGGAGGAGGCGTCGGCGGTGGAGGTCATGTGGAGCGGCTCTTTCCGGTGCGGGGTGACAAGGGTGTGCCCTTCGGGGCGCTGGGGTGTGACGGGTGCGGCTCGGTCGCGTGGGCGTGACGGGCGTGACGGGCATGAGGGGCATGACGGGCGTGACAGTCCAGGGTCCTGGTACGGCCTCCGGCCTCCGGCCTCTCCCGGCCTCTGCGGCGGCGCGCTACCGCGCACGCCTCCTGGGGGTGTGCCGGTGGGCCAGCGCCTCGTAGGACGCGGCCAGCGCGGGCGCCGCCGTCTCGTACGTCCGCTGCGCGACCCCCACGAACAGGCAGTCGACCACCAGCAGCTGGCTGGTGCGCGAGGACATCGCCGCCGGGCGCAGTTCGCTCTCGCGGGCCGTGGAGGTGGTGAGGATGTGGTCCGCGTACTGCGTCACGGGCCCGTCCGGGCGGCCGGTGATCGCGATCGTGGTCGCCCCGCGCTCGAAGGCGACCCGGAGCGGCTCGATGACGTCGCCGGTGGAGCCGGAGTGGGTGATCGCGATGGCCACGTCCTTGGCGCGCAGCTGCACCGCGTTGGTGACGGCGAGGTGCGGGTCGCTGTGCGGGTGGGCTATCAGCCCGATGCGCAGGAGCTTCTGGGCGAGGTCCTGGGCGACGAGACCGGACGCGCCGACCCCGTAGATGTCGACGCGGCGGGCGGCGGCGAGCGCGGTGACGGCGGCGCCGAGCTGGACCGTGTCGAGCCCGGCCGCGGTGTCGGCGAGGGTCTGCTGCTCGTCGTAGGCGAGCTTGGCGACGACGTCGGCGATCGGGTCGTCGACCGCTATGTCGGCGGTGACCGCGGGGGCGCGGCCCGACTGCTGCTGGGCGGCGAGGCCCGCGAGCGCGAGGCGCAGATCGCGGTAGCCGGGGTAGCCCAGCAGGCGGGAGGTGCGCACGACCGTCGCCTCGCTGGTGCCGGTGAGCTCGGCCAGGCCGGTGACCGTGAGGGACGCGCAGCCGGCCGGGTCCGCGGCGACGGCCTCGGCGACCCGCTGCATGGAACGGGTCATCGACGGAGCCAGCGTCCGCACCTTGGCCGCGAGGGCGGCCGGTGCGGGCGGCGCCTCACCGGCGAAAATTTCCTTCACTTCTTGAGTCACCTCTGAAAGATATTTTCTGCTGGGGTATCCGGTCAAGAGTGCGCACAATGGGTGCATGCCCCCCCACAGTGATCCCATCAGCCCCTTGGAGCAGGCGTTGCACGCGGCTCGTGCCCTCGTCCTGGCCGACCTGGTCGCCGGGGAGGTGGCCGAGGCGGACGTCGTCTCGCTCGTCGAGGACTCGGTGGTGCAGCGCCGCTGGTGGGTCGAGCAGTGGCCGGAGGGTCTCGGCTATGTCGCCGGACTGGTCGCCCAGGACGTGCAGGACGCGCTCCTGGAGCGGTACGGGCGGTGGCCGCTGTGCCCGGTCTGCGGCTCCGGGGACCCGCACGCGCTCGACGTGGAGCCCGAGTTGGGCCCCGACCCGCACTGGGTGTGCCACAAGGCCGGGGTGAAGGTCGCGTCGGTGGGCACCCTCGGATCGGCCACCGGCGACACCCCGTCCTCGTGACCGTCTACATCGATCCGCCCACTTGGCCCGGCCACGGCCGCCTGTGGTCCCACCTGATCAGCGACCTGTCGTACGACGAACTGCACCGGTTCGCGGCCGGCCTCGGCGTCCCGTCGCGCGCCTTCGAACGTGACCACTACGACGTCCCGGCACACCGTTACGCGGACGCCGTGCGCGCCGGGGCGGTGGAGGTCGGCAGCCGCGAGGTGGTGCGGCTGCTGCACGGCGCGGGGCTGCGCCGGCGCAAGCACGCCGGCGGGTGAGGGCCGGGTCCAGGATGTGCCACGTTTCCCGGCGACCGGCGACCGGCGACCGGCGACCGGCGACCGGAGCCGGCCCCGGTCGCCCGGAAGAGCGCGGGCCGGCCGCGGCGGGCGCGGCGGACGACGGGGGCGGACGGGCCGCGCCCGTGGGCGCGGGTCAGTCCTCGCGGGCGTAGACCCGCAGGGCCGGGTGCGGGCCCGCCAGTTCGTACGCGTACTGGTCGGCGTCCTCGCTCACCCGGGTGAAACCGGCGCGTGCGACGACCCGTTGGGAGGCGGCGTTGTCCCGGTCTATGACCGCGAAGAGGACCTTGGCGTCGTCGCGGGCGAGGTACCGGGCGGCGAGGGCGCCGAGCGCCTCGGTCGCGTAGCCGTGGCCGCGGGCGTTCTCCGCGAGGTCGTAGCCGACCTCGGCGCGGCCCTCCTCGTCGGGTACGCCGTGGAAGCCCATGCCGCCGACGGCCAGGCCGTCCGCGGTCCGTACGAGCACGAACATGCCCCACTCAGGGCGGTGCACGCCCGCCTCGTACCCCTTCACGATCATCCCGGCGGCGTCCCGGGTGCCCTCGAAGGGTCCGCCCTCGATCCACCGGAATCCGCCCGTGCCGCCCATGAGCAGATCGGCGGCGGCCGCGGGCGTGACGCCCTGCAGGGTGAGCCGCTCGGCCTCGATCACCAGGTTGTTGCTCCAGCGCCACTCGGTGAGCGGGGCGCGGTCCGGCAGTTCGCCGCGGCCGGTCGCCCACAGCAGGGTGGGCCAGGGGGCCTGGCCGGGCCGCACCTGCGGGAAGATCCGGGCGAGGACGTCCTCGCACAGCTCGGCCGGGGGCTCGTAGGCGACCCCCAGCCCCTGCGCGATGTCGTGGGTGTGCACCAGCACCTCGGTGACGCCCATCGCGGCGAAGCCCTCGCGGCCGGCACCGCGGAACGGGTACGGGTGGAAGGCGCGCAGCTCGCGCGGTGCCGTACGGACGGCGGCGGCCAGCAGGGCGCCGGTCGCCTCGATCACGTCGACGACACCCGCCGCGTCGGTGCCGTCGTCCATGACGATCTCGAAGGGCAGGTAGGCCCCGGTCGCGCGGCCCGCCAACTGGCCCGCGTACGCGATGAGGTCGGACGCGATGTGCTCCGCCGTCCTGCGGCAGCTCCACTCCAGACGGCCCGCCCGGACCGCGTCCCAGTCCCGTCCGGTCACCGTCCGCAGCAGTGCCACGGCCCCGGCGACGGCTTCCTGCACCTGGTCCCCACCCATACCTCGCATGCGGGTGAGGATAAGTGCGCTAGGCCTGTGTGCGTACTGGATTGTTCGGGTTCCCGGCCGCCACCAGGCGGGAGGGCCCGCCGCGCCGGTGCAGGCGCAGCGAGACCGCCGCCACGGCCATCCCGGCCACCGTCATCGCGGCGCCCGCCCAGGCCGTCCCCGCGTACCCGAGGCCCGCGTCGATGACCGCGCCGCCGACCCAGGGGCCCCCGGCGTTGCCGAGGTTGAAGGCGGCCGTGACGGTGGCGCCGGCCAGGGTGGGGGCGGCACCGGCGAGGTTGAACAGGCGGGCGTTGAGCGCCGGGGCGGTGCCGAAGCAGGAGACACCGAGCAGGAAGGAGAGGGCGACGGCCGCGATCGCGTACTGCCCGAGCAGGGCGAGCGCGACGAGGACGGAGGCGGAGGCGGCGATACCGGTGAGGAGCACCCCGAACAGGTGCGCGTCGGCGATACGGCCGCCGATCGTCGTACCGATGAACGCGCCGACCCCGAACAGTGCCAGGACGCCGGGCACCCAGCCGTCGTCGAGCCCGGCGACGTCGGTGAGCAGCGGCGCGAGATAGCTGAACGCGCAGAAGACACCGCCCGCTGAGAGCATCACGACGGTGACGGCGAGCCAGACCTGCGGATCGCGGTAGATGAGCACCTCGCGCCGCAGCCGCGGTTTCTCGGCCGGCCGCGGGATGCGCGGGATCAGGGTGACGACGCCGGTCAGCGCGATCGCCGAGGCGGCGCCGACGGCCCAGAACGCGGAACGCCAGCCCAGGTGCTCCCCGAGGAACGCGCCGGCCGGCACGCCGAGGACGTTCGCGATGGAGAGCCCGCCGATCATCACCGAGAGGGCGCGGGCCCGGGCGGTCTGCGGGACCATCGCGATCGCCACCGCCGCGCCCACCGCCCAGAAGCCCGCACAGGCCAGCGCGCTCACCACGCGGGAGGCGAAGAGCACGGTGTACGTCGGAGCGAGCGCCCCCGCGATCTGTCCCAGACCGAAGACGGCGATGAGCGCGACGAGGGTGGTGCGGCGGGGCAGCCGCAGGGTGGCCACGGCGAGCAGCGGCGCCCCGACGACCATCCCGACGGCGAACGCCGATATCAGCAGGCCCGCCCGCGGGATGGTGACGCCCATGTCGTCGGCTATCGGCGGCAGCAGCCCCGAGAGCATGAACTCGCTGGTCCCGAGGGCGAAGACGGAGAGGGCGAGGATGTGGACGGCGAGGGGCATACGGGTGCGCGCGCCGGTCATGCGCCGGCCCCGGGCACGGTCGGGTCCAGCCGGCCCAGCTCGTCCCCGACGTTGTGCCGGGCCCGCTCCTCCCACTCCCGCTGCCCGTACGGCGTCCGGAACAGCCGTGGCAGGTCCAGGAGTTCGCGCAGCACCGCCGCCCGGCCCGCGCGGAAGGCCTCGTCCGGGACGAAGGCGTACTCCTCGCGGACGGCGGCGGTGTAGGCGGCGTAGGCGTCCGGCGGCGAGGCCAGGACGGCGAGGTCGGCGTCGCAGAGGACGGCGCCGTCGCGGTCGTCGGGGGCGGGGTCGTGGGTGACGGTGAGTCGGACGAGGCGGGCGACCTCCCGTGTGCGCGACGCGTCGCAGCCCAGTTCGGCGAGGGCGCGTTCGGCGAGGCGGGCGGAGCGTTCCTCGTTCTCGGAGCGGTCGGGATGGTAGACGGCGTCGTGGAACCAGGCGGCCAGGCGCACCAGGTCCGGATCGTCCGCGTACTTCTCCAGCAGATCGACGTGGTCGAGGACCGCCGTGAGGTGGGCGACGGAGTGGTACCGGCGCTGCGGCTCCCGCCAGCGGGCGAGGAGGTTGTCCGCGTACGGGGCCGGGTCGGGTCCGCCGGGCGGGCGGGTCCCTTCCAGGGCATGGGTCCAGCGGGCGCGCAGCGCGTCGAGGTCGGGCATGCGCGCATTCTCCCGCGCCGGGGCGGCGGACCACAGGGTGCGGCGGGGACGCCCTCGGGGGATCTTCTCGCGACGGTGGCTGTTCCCGGCGTACGCTGGGGATTGGACTAGACCTGTAGTAGCCGTCCGAGGGAAGAGGTCCTATGAGTGAGCGCAGGCGTGCAGTCCTGGAGGTGATCGCCCTCGACGTGGAGGACGCGGTCGCCGCCCAGGACGGAGGCGCGGACCGGCTGGAGCTGGTCACCGACATGGCCGCCGACGGGCTCACCCCGACGGTGGAGACCTTCGCCGGGATCCGCGCCGCCGTGGACATCTCGCTGCGCGTGATGCTCAGACTGGCCGACGGCTTCGCGGCCGGGGACGTCGACGCGCTCGTCCGCGCGGCGGGCGGGATGCGGACCGCGGGGGCCGACGAGTTCGTCCTCGGGTTCCTCGACGAGCACGGCGGCCCCGACCTGTCCGCCGTGGAGCGGATCGTCGGCGAACTGGACGGCTGCCCCTGGACCTTCCACCGCGCCATCGACCGGGCCGCCGACCGCGACTCGCTGCGCAAGCAGCTCGCCGAACTGCCGGGCCTGGACGCCTATCTGACGGCGGGTTCACCGGACGGCGTGGACGACGGGTTCCCCACCCTCCTCGTCGAGACCGCCCGTGGCGGCGAGCCCGGCTACGAGCCGCGCGTGATGGTGGGCGGCGGCCTGCGCCTCGACCATGTGCCCCGGCTGCGCGCCGCGGGCGTCGACGCCTTCCACATCGGTGGCGCGGCCCGGCCCGGTGGCTGGGCCGGGCCGGTGTCGGCGGACGCGGTACGGCAGTGGCGGGCGGCGCTGGACGCGTAGCGGCCGGTTCTCCGGGCCGGCGTCGGACGCGCCGGGGCCCGCGGCGCCCGCCTGCGCGACCGGTCCCGGGCCGGGCCGCGGGCGGGGACGACGGCTCCCCGGACACCTGCCCCCGCCGTTCCCGAGTCTGCCGTTCCCGAGGCCCCCGGTCTAACCCAGCTGGGGCGGCAGCGGCGCCGCGTGGGTCACGATCAGCCCCGAGACCGCGCGGGTCAGCGCCACGTACAGACGGCGCAGCCCCGTCCGCTCGTCCGGTTCGCCGTCGACCACGGCCCGCGGCTCGTCCAGGACCACGTAGTCGTACTCCAGGCCCTTGGCCAGGGAGGCGGGGACGAGCGTCAGCCGGGTGTCCGGGGTCGTCTCCTCGCCCGGACCGAGATACGTCAGACCGGCGGCGGCCAGCGCCTCGGCGAGCACCGGCACGCGGGCGTCGGCGGCGATGAGCCCGACCGAGCCCTCCTGACCCAGCAACTCCCGGCAGGCCTCGACCACTTCGGGATCCGTCACGGTGGCCCGCAGGTCGAAGAAGCCCGGGTTCTCGCGGACCGACGCCACCGGGGTCAGCCCCGGCGCGATGTGCGGCAGCAGCCGGGAGGCGTAGGTGATGACGTCGGTGGGGACGCGGAAGCCCGCCGTCAGCTCCTCGACGACGGCCTCCTCCTTGCCGAGGTGGGCGAGCGCCTCGCCCCAGCTCCGGGTCGCCCAAGGGGTGGTGCCCTGCGCGAGGTCGCCCAGCACGGTCGCCGACCCCGTCGTACAGCGGCGGCCCACGGCGCGGTACTGCATCGGGGAGAGGTCCTGCGCCTCGTCGAGCACCACGTGTCCGAGGGAGTGCGTGCGCTGGACGAGGTCGGTCGCCTCGTCGATCAGCACCGTGTCCGCGGGGGACCACTTGGCGGTCTTCACGGACCGGGCCGGCTTCGCCCAGAGGATCTCCTTCCGCTCGTCCTCGTCGAGGACCCCCTCGGCGTGGACGGCGAGGAAGTCCGCGTCGGTGAGCAGCCGCAGGACCAGCCGGGCCGGGTCGACGGGCGGCCAGATCGCCTTGACCGCCGCCTTCACCGCGCTGTCACGGGCGACGGCGTCCTGCACCCGGTCGTCCGGCGCCTCCCCGGCCCGCTCCATCTGCACCAGCACGGCGTGCGCGATCCGTTGCGGAAGGGCCTCGCGGGCGGCGCCGTACCGGATGTCGCGGTCCAGCAACTCCCTCACGATCTCCTCCAGTTCGTACGCCGGTACCCGCCAGCGCCGGGAGCCGCGCACCACGACGACCGGCTCGCCCGGCGGGGTCACGTGCGCGCGGACCGCGCGCCGCAGCACCTCGGCCATCCGTGCGTCGCCCTTGATGACGGCGGCGGTGGACGTGTCGGCCCCGCGCACCTCCACATGGGCGACGAGGTCGTCGACCGTGGCCTGCTTGACCTCCAGCTCGCCCAGGGCGGGCAGCACCTGCTCGATGTAGTGCAGGAACGACTTGTTCGGCCCGATGACGAGGGTGCCGGTGCGGGCCAGCCGCTCCCGGTGGGCGTAGAGGAGATAGGCGACGCGGTGCAGGCCGACGGCGGTCTTCCCGGTGCCGGGTCCCCCTTGGACGCACACGCTTCCGCTCAGCCCGCTGCGGACGATCTCGTCCTGCTCGGGCTGGATGGTCGCCACGATGTCGCGCATCGGGCCGACACGCGGCCGCTCGATCTCCCGCTGGAGCAGCTTGCTGGTGGCCGCGGTCTCGGAGGGGTCGGAGAGGTGCTCGTCCTCGTACGCCGTGAGGTCGCCGCCGGTGTACCCGAAGCGGCGGCGCAGCCCGACGTCCATCGGGTCCTTCTTCGAGGCCCGGTAGAACGGCTGCGACACCGGGGCACGCCAGTCGATGACCATCGGGTCGCCCTCGGCGTCGTGCACATGCCGCCGCCCGATGTAGAAGCGCTCGCCCTCCGCGCCTTCCGCCTTGTCGGCGCCGGGCGCGTGGAGATAGTCGAGGCGGCCGAAGAACAGCGGGGTGTGGCTGAGATCGGCCAGGGCCTTGATCCGCTCGTCCATCTGGCGCTGGAGCACCGCGGCGTTGACCCAGTTCGCGGTGACGTCGCGGATGTCGAGGTTCTCCACGTCCTCGCGCATCGCGCGCAGCGCCGCACGGGACTCTCCGAGGTGGGTCCGCTCGCGCAGCAGGGGGTCGTCCGGGGCGTCCGGGCCATGGTAAGCGCGGTCGGTGGGGTCGGCGTGGTCGGCGTGGGGGTCGGCGGGCGGGGTGGACACGGGGTTGCCTCCGGAGACCTGCGGCGTGACTGGATCCTGGATGTTCCTGGGGTAAGCCGGTTTCCGTCCGGGCGGCGGCACTCCGTCGAGGGAGGCGGGCAAGAGCGGAGATTCTAGGTCAGGGGGCGAGCACGGGCCAACCGGTTTTCGTGGTGCCGAAGTGGCGCGGGTTCCACGTCGGCGGCGGTGCGGGTCCGCGGGTGTCAGGGTCGCGGACCCCGGATCCCTAGGGGTCGCCGTCCGTCGTGAGACGGACACGCGGAGGCCCGCGGGTGTACGAGGGGGCACCGAGGTTCGGTCCATGGACCGACGCCATATGGGGCGGAGGCTCCCATGATGGATACATGAGCGCAGCCACTTTCACCCCAGGTCCAGCCCAGCACGGTCCCGCCGCCCGCGGCGCGACCGCCTTCTCCGCCGGCCACCACCGCCATCTCCTCGGCGACGCCCTGCGCGCCGTCAAGGTCTTCGCGGGCGCGGCCCTCGACGTGGTCGTCCTCGGCGAGTACGGCGAGGAGGCGGGCGTACGGCACCACTGAGCCGCGGCCACCGCCGCGGTCGTACGCCCCGCCCACCGCGGTGAGCCGTACGCCGGAGCGAAGTGCCACGGCACTAGGGTCACTCCGTGCTTCAGCGGAACGTGATCACTCGCTCACCCACCGGAGCCGTCGGCCGCCCGCTCGCGACCGCCGCCGCGGCAGCCCTGCTCGCCGTCTCCCTCGCCGCCTTCGCCGCGCTGTGCGTCCGCCAGCGCGCTCCCATGGCCGACGCGCTCGTCTACCGGGCCGAGGGCGCGGCCGTCGCGCACGGCACGGATCTCTACGGGTTCACCGTCACCGAGTGGCGGCTGCCCGCCACGTACCCGCCCTTCGCGGCGCTCCTGTTCGTACCGGCCGCCTGGCTCGCTCCGCCCGCCCTGAAAGTGGCCTTCGTCCTCGGGAACGCGGTCCTGCTGGCCGTGCTCGTACGGCTCTCCTGCCGTCTCGCGGGCCTGGCCGCCCGGCTCCCCGCGGTCTGTGCCGCCACCGCGCTCACCCTGTGGCTCGAACCCGTCTTCCAGAGCGTTCTTTTCGGCCAGATCAATCTCGCCCTCGTCTGTCTGGTCCTGTGGGACCTGACCCGGCCGCCCGGCGCCCCCGGTAAGGGTGTCGCGGTCGGGATCGCGGCCGGCGTAAAACTGACGCCCGTCGCGTTCATCGCGTACCTGCTGTTCACGGGCCGCCGGCGGGAGGCGGGCACGGCCGCGGGCACCTTCGCCGGGACCGTGCTGCTGGGCGCGTTCGTGCTGCCCGCGGCGAGTGTGGACTTCTGGACGCGACGGCTCTATGAGACCGGCCGCGTCGGCAAGCCGTGGATCGTCGACAACCAGTCGCTCCAGGGGCTGATCGCCCGCGCGCTGGGAGAGCCGTCCCCAGGCCCGGCCTGGGCCCTGCCGGCCGCCGTCGTCGGCTGTGCGGGCCTCTGGCTGTCCTGCACCCGCACCGCCGCCGTCCCCGCCGCCGTCCCCACCACCGCCTTCGCCGCCGCGGCGAAGAGCCCGCCCGCTGGGAAGATCCCGTACGCGGCCCGGGCCCGGCACCCGGACGAGGCTCCGTACCCGGAGGAGGCCCTTCACCCCGAGAAGGCCCCGCACGTCTCAGAGGCCTCGCACGTCTCCATGACCACCCCCGCGCCGAGGGCGACGCACGCGCCGGGGACGACGTACGCGCCGGAGGTCGCCTACGCGCCGGAGGTCACCTGTGCGTCACGGACCACCTACGCGTCGAAGACCACGTACGCCCCGGACCGCGCCCTCGCGTACGCCGGGCGGGCGGTCCCGCACGCCGGACGGTCCGCCCCGGCCGCCGGTCCGCACCCCGACCGCTGGGGTGTGCTCGGCACCGCGTTCACGGCCCTGCTCGTCTCACCCATCAGCTGGTCGCACCACTGGGTGTGGTGCGTGCCGCTGATCGCCGTGCTGTACGCCGGACACGGACCCCGTCCGGCCGCCGCCGTCGCCGCGGTCTTCACGGCCCGCACCCTCTGGCTGATCCCGCACCAGGGCGACCTGGACCTCCGGCTCCCCTGGTGGCAGCAGCCGCTGGCGTCCCCGTACCCGCTGCTGGGGCTGCTGGTGCTGGCTCAGCTGTCGGTCAGCAGCTCGTCCGCGTCCAGGATCCGGTAGGCGTACCCCTGCTCCGCCAGGAACCGCTGCCGGTGGGCGGCGAAGTCCTGGTCGATGGTGTCGCGGGCGACGACCGAGTAGAAGTGGGCCTGGTGGCCGTCGGCCTTCGGACGTAGCACCCGTCCCAGCCGCTGGGCCTCCTCCTGGCGCGAGCCGAAGGTGCCCGACACCTGGATGGCGACGGTCGCCTCCGGCAGGTCGATGGAGAAGTTGGCGACCTTCGACACCACGAGCACGCTGATCTCGCCCTCACGGAACGCGTCGAACAGTTTCTCGCGCTGCGCGTTGCTCGTCTCGCCCTTGATGACCGGCGCGTCCAGATGCTCGCCCAGCTCGTCGAGCTGGTCGATGTACTGGCCGATCACCAGGATCTGCTGCCCGGCGAACTTCCGTACCAGCGCCTCCGTCACCTTCCGCTTGGTCGCGGTCGTCGCGCAGAAGCGGTACTTCTCCTCCGCCTCCGCGGTGGCGTACGCGAGCCGCTCGGAGTCGGTCAGATTGACCCGTACCTCCACACAGTCCGCGGGCGCGATGTATCCCTGCGCCTCGATCTCCTTCCACGGAGCGTCGAACCGCTTGGGTCCGATGAGCGAGAAGACGTCCGACTCGCGCCCGTCCTCACGGACCAGGGTGGCGGTCAGGCCCAGCCGCCGCCGCGCCTGCAGATCGGCGGTGAACTTGAAGACCGGCGCGGGCAGCAGGTGCACCTCGTCGTAGACGATCAGACCCCAGTCGCGGGAGTCGAAGAGTTCGAGGTGCGGATAGACGCCCTTCCGCTTCGTCGTCAGCACCTGGTACGTCGCGATGGTGACCGGCCGGATCTCCTTGCGCGTCCCGCTGTACTCGCCGATCTCGTCCTCGGTCAGCGAGGTCCGCTTCACCAGCTCGTGCTTCCACTGCCGGGCGGAGACGGTGTTGGTGACGAGGATGAGGGTGGTGGCCTTGGCCTGCGCCATGGCCCCGGCGCCGACGAGCGTCTTGCCGGCGCCGCAGGGCAGCACCACGACCCCGGACCCGCCGTGCCAGAAGTTCTCCACGGCCTGCTTCTGGTAGGGCCGCAGCGCCCACCCGTCCTCGGCCAGGTCGATGGCGTGCGCCTCACCGTCCACGTACCCGGCGAGGTCCTCGGCCGGCCAGCCCAGCTTCAGCAGCGTCTGCTTGATCTGCCCGCGCTCGGAGGGGTGCACGGCCACGGTGTCGGGGTCGATCCGGGCGCCGACCAGCGGCGCGATCCGCTTCGACCGCAGCACCTCTTCGAGCACGGGCCGGTCGGTGCTGGTCAGGACGAGTCCGTGCGCCGGGTGCTTGCTCAGCGTGAGCCGGCCGTAGCGGTCCATCGTCTCGGCGATGTCGACGAGCAGCGCGTGCGGCACCGGGTAGCGGCTGAACTCGACGAGGGCGTCGACGACCTGTTCGGCGTCGTGACCCGCGGCCCGCGCGTTCCACAGCCCGAGCGGCGTCACCCGGTAGGTGTGGATGTGCTCGGGCGCCCGCTCCAGCTCCGCGAACGGCGCGATGACCCGGCGACAGGCGTCTGCCTGCTCGTGGTCGACCTCCAGGAGCAGGGTCTTGTCGGACTGGACGATGAGGGGACCGTTCACGTACGTACCTATCCCTTCCGCACGGCCAAACCTCAAGTGTGCCTTACGAACGGGTGATCACTGCTGGTCGTCCGCCAGTTCCGCCACCCCCGTGACGCGGTGCAGCGGATAGGTGCGGACCTCGTCGGCCGTGTGGTCGTACGCCGTCACGAAGCCGCCCTCGACGCGGATCGGGGCGATCACGCGCTGGCTGGCTGCGCCCTCGGCGTTGACGTACCCGATCCACACGGTCCCGCCGGTCATGACGGCGGCCTGCATGGTGGCGAGGGTCTCCGCGGAGCTGGTGCGGGGCAGCTCACCGGTGCCCGGCAGATCGGCCTGGGCGCCCTTGCGCGGGCTAGTGGAGGCCAGGTCACCCGCGCGGATGGCGCGGATCGCGGCGCCCAGGAGGGTGGCGTCGGGCACCGGCGGGCCGTCCGGGACGGGCTCGGGGGCGGAACGCGGCGGAGTGCGGTGGGCGTGCGCGCGGGTGATCAGCACGTCCCCCTCGGCGGACTCGGCGGCCGGCGCGAACCCCATGGAACGCAGACCCTCCAGGAGGGCGGCCGGGTCGGCCTGCGCGGCGAGCACGGTGGGCGCGAGGCGTCTGAGCCGCAGCCCCTGGGAGCGCTTGTCGGCGAGGATCTCGTTCAGCAGGGCGTCGTCGTCGCAGCGGACGTACGCCGACGCCGCGCCGATCCGCAGATGGCCGTGCCTGCGGGCCACGTCGTCGATCAGATAGGTGAGCGGCTGCGGGATCGGGGTGCGGGAGTGCGCCGTGAGGAAAGCGTGCAGGTCGGAGGCCGAACGGCCGGCGTCCAGGGCCCGCCGTACCGACCCCGGGGTGAAACGGTAGACCGTCGCCCCGCCCTTCGACTCGACGTCCGCGAGCACACCGAGGGTGTCGGCCAGGGGGCGTTCCAGGGGGCCGGGCGCGACAGCGGTCAGGTCGGCCTGGAGGAGGACGTGGTCCAGGGGCTCGGGGAGCAGCGGCCCGAGGATCCGGGCGGCCTGTGCGGCGGCGGCGGCCCGTTCGGCCGGGGTCCGGGGGAGGGGCGCGGCCAAGCTCGGCGGCGGCGCGGTGGTGTCTGTGCACGGGAAGCCTGGCCCCTGCCCCGGCGCCTCTTCCGGCACTCGCGCCCACGGATCCGGACCCGGACGCGGTGTCGTGGGCCGGAGCCGGCGGCAACCCCAGCAGGGCCCGTCCCTGCGCCGACAGCGCGCCTCGGCCGGTGACCCCCAGCAGCTCCGCCTCGGACAGGGTCCAGCGGGCCAGCCGGCCGCGCAGGTCGTCGCCGGCGGCGGTCCGGGGACCGCGCGGGGGACGCTCCCAGTGGAGCCGGGCGACGACGGAGTCCGGGACGGGGGAGGAGCCCTCCGGGAGACCGGCGAGGAGGGCGAGGACACGGTGGCGGACCTCGGGGGCCGCGGAGCGGTCCAGACCCGGCCCCAGCGCCGACAACGTACGGTCCTTCGCGTCCCGCCCGCCGATCAGGCCCGCCGTGCGGGTCGCGGCCAGCCACGCCGAGGCGAGGAGGGCCCAGCGTTCACCGGAGGGCAGCTCCAGCCACTCGTCGTAACCGGGCGTCGCCGCGTACCGTTCGTCGGCCTCGCCGTCCGTGGCCAGCAGCCCGGCCGCGTAGGCCAGCTCGACCCAGAACGCGGCCACCGGTTCCGACACGTCCAGGGCGACCGCCGTCCGCTTCAGGTCCCGCACGCTCAGACCGCCGGCGCGCAGCACGGAGGGCCCGCCCTCGTGCCAGTCCTTGAGCAGTTCCTCGACGGTGGCGAGGGCGGTGTAGGCCTGGCCGGCCGCGGTCGTGTCCACCATCTGCGGACGGTGCGTCCGGGCCTGTTCGAGGGCCGGCGCCACCGGGTCCGTCTCCCGGTGCGCGCGGCCCGCCCGCAGATGCAGGGCCACCTCACGGGGCAGCACGACCGTGCCGGGCGCCGTCGGCAGCAGCAGCGCGCGGTCGATCAACCAGCGCAGATGACGCGCCGGATCGGCCGTCACCTGGCCGTACGGCGGCCCCCACACCAGCCGGGACAGCACCTCCAGCGACTCGGCGGGCGCCGTGTCGAGCAGCGCCGGCATCCGCCTCCGGTCGGTGAACAGGGTGGTCAGCGAGGCCACCGCGGAGACGGAGTCGTGGGTGGTCGGCAGACCGCAGGCGGCCACGATCTCCTGGATACGGCCCGGGGACATGCCCGCCGTGGCCTCGGCGACCGTCGGGCCGAGGCCGGTGGGGGAGGGGTGCTGGGGGCCCGGGGCGAGCAGTTCGCGCGCCGTGCGCACCAGCCGGAGACGGTCGTCGGTGCCCCAGACGAGGGCCTGTTCGCGCAGGGTGGCGAGCGCGTGCGGGAACGCCGCCGTGACCGCCGGGTCGCGGTCGTCGCCCGCCATCAGGCCCATCAGTTCGTCGTGCGTCGCCGGGTCCGACGCCACCGCCAGGGCCTCCGCCGTCTGCAGGGCGAACCGGTCGAGGCGCTCCAGGGCCCTGACGACCGAGGCGCGGGTGCCGGCGCGGGTGGCGAGCTGCGTCAGGTCGGTCGGGACGGGGGTGATGAGATCCGGCCGGATGCGAAGGAGGGCCGACAGGGAGGTGTCGTCCCTCGTGCGGAGGGCTTCCGCCAGTGAGCGCGGCGGGGTGCCCGCCGGGGCGGGGTCCGGGTCGCGCTGCTCCTCTGTCCTCATCCGCTCAACGGTAGTGGTTCCGCGCCCCCGCCGCCCCTACCCTCCCCCAAGCTCTCGGCTTCGCTCGAGCAGGGGGGACCCCCATCGTCCGTCCTGGGGCTCCGCCCCGGACCCCGCCAGGGGCTGCCGCCCCTGGACCCCCGCATCGCCCGAAGGGCTCGTCCTCAAACGCCGGACGGGCTGGATATGCGGGCCCGCGCCGGATAGTTCCGGGTGGCCTGGAGATGCGGGGCCGCGCCGGGCGGACTGGAGGTGTCGGTCCGCGTTGGATGGTTCCGGCCGGGGGTATGTCCTTCAGCCCGTCCGGCGTTTGAGGACAAGGCCCTTGAGGCCGGAGCGGGGGTCCGGGGGCGGCAGCCCCCGGGAGCGGGCCCCGACGCGGTACCGTCGTGGCCACGGGGTATTCAACGCACGCGCCCCGGAGGGGACTTCGTGGGGATTGAGAGCGACCAGCTCGTATTCGACTATCTGAGCCGCGTCGGCGACCTGGCCCAGCAGCGCCAGCTGCCCTCGGCCACCCGTATGCGACTCGTCTCGGAGCTGCGCAACGAGATCGACCGCCGCCGGTCGAAGGCTCCCGTCGACAACCCGGCCGCCGTCCGCCGCATCCTCTCCCGCCTGGGCACACCGGACGAGATCGTCACGTCGGCCCGTCAGGGCGCGTCCGAGCCGGGCGCGGACACCCGGGCCGCCGTGCCCACCCAGCGCGCCGGTGAGCCGGAGGCCCGCCCCAAGGGTCTGCGCAGGGTCGTCCCGAGGCCGCGGCGCACCTCCGACGAGGACGGTCTTGAGGCCGCCACCGGCGACCACCTCTCGCCGCCTCATCACGCCGGCTCCTACGAACCGGGCGAGGCCTCCGCCCCGGCGGACTGGTGGCGGGTGGACGGCGACCCGTTCGAACTCGGGGACGGCGTGCCGGGTTTCGTCGGCGGTGTGGAGATCCCCGGACTGCTCAGACCACCGCCCAGGCCCCGGAAGGCCGATCCCGGCATCGATGCCGATGCGGATGCCGGCGTCGAAGCGGACGCCGATTCCGGTGAAGAGGCGGCCCCCGCACCGAAACCGGCCACATCGTGGCGCCGGTGGAGGGCACGGGCGAAACCGGTGCCGGCGACGAGTGGGCCCAAGGCCGAGAAGGCCGTCCCCGGCATCGAGGACGAGGGCCGCACGCCCCGGGTGCGGTTCCCCCGCCCGCGTACGTGGAGCAACCCCCTGCTCCTGCTCGCCGCCGTCCTCCTCGTCGCGGGTGCCGCCCTCGGCAACTGGTTCGCGCTCGGGCTCGGCTGGCTCATCGCCTACGCGTCCCGCCGTCTGAGCCCGCACGAGTCGAAGTGGGCCGTCCTCGGCATGCCGGGCCTGGTGGCCGCGGCCGGCATCGTGTGGCTGTGGGGCCGTACTGACGGCCGCTGGGGCGAGCCGATCGCCGAGGGCCACATGGACGAGGCGCTCGCGGACACCTGGCCGTGGGTGGTGCGCGGTGCGGCGGTCGCCTCGGCCCTGTACCTGGTGTGGCGCTCCCAGCGCCGCCGCTGAAGGACCCCGGACCCCAGCCCGGACCACCCCGTGCCCGGCCTGGGCACAATGGTCCATATGCATATCGCACCGATGCCCTCGCGCGGGCTGACCGTCGGCTTCGACCTCGACATGACCCTGATCGACTCCCGCCCCGGCATCCACGCCTGCTACCAGGCGCTCTCGGCACGCACGGACACGTACATCGACTGCGACCTCGTCGTCACCCGGCTCGGGCCGCCGCTGGAGGAGGAGCTCGTCAACTGGTTCCCGGCGGAGCGGGTCCCGGCCGTCGCCGACCTCTACCGCGAGCTGTATCCCGCCTACGCCATCACCGGCACGCTCGCCATGCCGGGTGCCCACGAGGCCGTCGAGGCGGTGCGGGCGGCGGGCGGCCGTGCCGTCGTCGTCACGGCGAAGTGGGAGCCCAACGCCAAACTGCACCTCAAGCACCTGGGGATCGGCGCGGACGCGGTCGTCGGCGACCTGTGGGCCGAGCGGAAGGCGGAGGCCCTGCGCGAGCACGGCGCGAGCGTGTACGTCGGTGACCACACCGGCGACGTCCGCGGCGCGCGCACCGCGGACGCGTACTCCGTCGCCGTGGCCACCGGGCCGTGCGACGCGGCGGAGCTGCGCGCGGCGGGCGCGGACGTCGTCCTCACCGACCTGACGCAGTTCCCGGCGTGGCTGGGCGGCTACCGCGGGGCCGCGCCCGCCTGAACCGCGCGGGCCCGGCGGCGGCCGGCCGCGACCGACCGGAGCACCCCGGCTCCGGCGATCAGAAAACCGACACCCATGAGCATGCTCAAGCCGAACATGTAGGTCGGAAAGGGTTTGGTGTCGAGAAGCAGTGGGGTCACGGTGACGAGTGTGGCCACGGCACCGGCAAAGAACACGAGAGCACCGGCGCGGATCAGCCGGTCACCCGGTTCTGCGGAATTCGGTTGGGTTTTGTCACGCACCGGACCAGGGTAGTTCCCAGCGCGAAGGAACAGTCAGGCGACGTCTTGTCAGTGGCCCCCGGACCATTAGCCTTGGTACCGGCGGGTCGGACGGCCCGCCGCAGTGCTGTCCGGAGCGGTTTCCCGATGGTTGCCCGAAGTTGCCGGAGCAACTTCCGACGTAAGTGCCCGAGCAGTTTTCAGAGCGGTTCCCGACGAGTACGAGGACGAGGACAGACGTGCCTACCGGCCAGGTCAAGTGGTTCAACAGTGAGAAGGGCTTCGGCTTTCTCTCCCGCGACGACGGCGGCGACGTCTTCGTCCACTCCTCGGTCCTGCCCGCCGGAGTCGATGCTCTCAAGCCGGGCCAGCGTGTGGAGTTCGGCGTCGTCGCCGGCCAGCGCGGCGACCAGGCGCTCTCGGTGACCATCCTGGACCCCACCCCCTCCGTCGCGGCCGCCCAGCGCCGCAAGCCGGACGAACTGGCCTCCATCGTGCAGGACCTGACGACCCTCCTCGAGAACATCACACCGATGCTGGAGAGGGGCCGTTACCCGGAGAAGACCTCCGGGAAGAAGATCGCGGGCCTGCTGCGGGCGGTCGCCGACCAACTCGACGTGTAGCCCCGGCCACGGGAAGCTCCCGGCGGTTCGAATACCGGGCTACGGGAATCGCAGCGCGTCCGGGCCGAGGGGCGGCACCAGTCCCTCGGCCGCGGCGCGCGTGAGCAGGCCGCGGACCGCCGCGTAGCCGTCCTCGCCGAGGTCGGCGGTGAACTCGTTGACGTACAGGCCGATGTGCTGGTCGGCGACGGCGGGGTCCATCTCCTGGGCGTGCGCGAGGACGTACGGGCGGGAGGCCTCGGGGTCGTCCCAGGCGGCACGGACCGAGGCGCGGGTCGCGGCGGCGAGTTCGGTCAGGCGCTCCTGTCCCAGCGAGCGTCTGGCGATGATCGCGCCGAGCGGGATGGGCAGCCCGGTCGTCAGCTCCCAGTGCTCTCCCAGGTCGGCGAGCTTGTGCAGCCCGTAGTTCTGGTACGTGAAACGGGCTTCGTGGATGACGAGTCCGGCGTCCACCTTCCCGTCCCGCACGGCGGGCATGATCTCGTGGAACGGCATCACGACGATCTCGCCCACGCCGCCCGGTACCGTGTCCGCCGCCCACAGACGGAAGAGCAGGTACGCCGTCGACGTCTCGCTGGGCACGGCGACCGTACGGCCCGCCAGGTCGGCCCCCGGCTCCCGGGTCAGCACCAGCGGGCCGCAGCCCCGGCCCAGCGCGCCGCCGCAGGGCAGCAGCGCGTACTCGTCGAGGACGTACGGCAGCACGGCGTACGACACCTTCAGTACGTCGGACTCGCCGCGCTCGGCCATGCCGTTGGTGATGTCGATGTCCGCGAACGTCACGTCGAGGGCGGGCGCGCCGGGGACGCGGCCGTGGGCCCAGGCGTCGAAGACGAAGGTGTCGTTCGGGCAGGGCGAGTACGCGATCCGCAGGGGCTCGGGCAGTTTCTCAGGGCTCATGTGGGTTCCAACTCTCCAGGACGGGCGCGAGCTTCCCGAAACCCTCGGTGAGGGCCGCGAGAGCCTCGCCGATGCGCCAGGCGGCGCGGTCGCGCGGGCCGACGGCGTTCGACACCGCGCGCAGCTCCAGCACGGGCACGCCGTGGGCGGCGGCGGCCTCGCCCACGCCGAAGCCCTCCATGGCCTCGGCGAGGGCGCGGGGGTGGCGGGCGCGCAGTGCGGCGGTGCGTTCGGCGGTGCCGGTCATGGTGGACACGGTCAGTACGGTCCCGGCGCGCGCGCCGGTGACGGCCACGAGCTCCCGTACGAGTGCTTCGGGCGGACGGTGAGTGACGGTGCCGAAGCCGAGTTCCGTCACCGGGAGGAACCCGTCCGGGGTCTCGGCGCCCAGGTCCGCGGCGGTGATCTCGTCGGCGAGGACGAGGGATCCGACGGGCGCGTCCGGCTGGAAACCGCCGCCGATGCCGGTGGAGACGACCAGGTCGTAGGGGGCGCCTTCGAGAGCGCCCGCGGTGAGCGCGGCAGCGACGGAGGCGGCGGCGAGGGCGGGGCCGACACCCGCGGCCAGCAGATCGAGGGTCGGCCCGGCGGCGGGCGCGGCGCCGGGCGGCGGGACGGCGGAGGCGGGGCGCAGCCGGTGCAGGGTCACCCCGGGGAGCCGCACCTCATGGTGCGGGCCCGTGAACGCCCCGGCCACCGCGTCCCGTTCGACCGGAACCGCGGTGGCCACCAGCACCTTCGGCCCTGCGGCAGCGATCAGGCGTCCTTCTTGAGCTTGAACGACCACAGTCCGGTCACCGTCTTGTCGCCCTCCTTGATGGAGACGAGCGTGGAGTTGCCGCTGGCTCCGTACTGGGCGTTGAAGAACACGCTTCCCGGAATCGTCCGGTAGGTCTTCTTGCTGGAGTCGGTCAGCGGCTGACCGTTCATCAGGATCGTCCAGCCGTTGTCCGCGATCTTCGGGTCCACGCCGAACCGCACGGTGTCGTCGGGGTCGACCTTGATGGACTTGATGTCCTTGGCCTTGAGGCACTTGGCCAGGTCCGCGCTGCTCACCGCCTTGCCGTCGTTGTAGCAGTCGGTCTCGGAACTCACCGAGCTCTTGCCGACCGTGATCGTGGCCAGCGGCGTCGGCTTGTCACAGGCGGACAGGACGAGAAGTCCGGCGGAAACGGCGCCGAGAGCGGCAACGGCGCGACGGTGATGTCCATTGGCGGCTCTGCCGCGGGGCAGGGAGGTCATGGGCGAAGGCTATCGGGCACGTCCACCGCTCTCCCCACGTGGGGTACGGCGTGCCGCAGTCATGCCACGCGTGGCCGCGCCGTGCCTCCGTGCCGGGCCGCGCCGATCAGCCCCCGGACGGTGGTGAGCCACCCGACGGCGACGATCGCGGCGGCCACGGCGAGGCCCAGCGTGCCGTTGAGGGGCAGCACGATGCCGATCGCGCCGCCGAACACCCAGGCCACCTGCAGCAGCGTCTCGGAGCGCGCGAAGGCGGAGGTCCGTACGAGTTCGGGCACGTCCCGCTGGATCAGCGCGTCCAGGGACAGCTTGGCGAGCGCCTGCGAGAACCCGGCGACCGCCGTGAGGCAGGCCACCAGGACGGCCCCGAAGAAGAGGGCGGCGGTGATCGCGGCGCCCAGCACGCACGCCACGACGGTCACGATGATGATCTCGGGGGCGCGGGATTTCAGCCAGGCCCCGACCGCGGTGCCGAGCGCGTTGCCCGCGCCGGCCGACACGCCGACGATCCCGAGCGAGACGGCCGCGCTCTCGCCGGTGAGCGGGTGCTCGCGCAGCAGGAAGGCGAGGAAGAAGATCAGGAAGCCGGAGAGGCAGCGCAGGGCGGCGTTGGCGGCGAGGGCGTGGGTGACCGCCGTACCGACGGTGCGCAGCCCGGGACGCGGTGTCCTCTCCCGTCGCGGCCCGCGCACGTGCTCCTCGTCCGCGGCCAGCAGCGCCCGGTCCTCGCCCTTGGCCGAGTCGACCTTCGGCGGCAGGGTGAACGACAGGAACGTCCCCGCGACGAAGATCGCGAAGGCGCCGTAGAGCGGATAGCGCGGACCGAGGGCCTGCAGTCCCGCTCCGACGGGCGCGGCGACGCCGGTGGCGAGCAGTCCGCCCAGGGTGACCCGCGAATTGGCCTTCACCAGGGAGAAGCCGGGCGGGAGCAGCCGGGGCACGACGGCGCTGCGCACCACTCCGTACGCCTTGGACGCGACGAGCACCCCCAGCGCGGCGGGATACAGCTCCAGGCTGCCGCTGGCGACCGCGCCCGACAGCAGCAGGGCGAGCATCGCCCGGGCGAGCATCGCGCCGGCCATCGCGGCCCGGCGGCCGTGCGGCAGGCGGTCCAGGAGCGGGCCGATCACCGGGGCGAGGAGGGTGAAGGGCGCCATGGTGATGGCGAGGTAGAGGGCGACGCGGCCGCGGGCCTCGTCGGTGGGCACGGAGAAGAAGACGGTGGAGGCGAGGGCGATGGTGATCATGACGTCGCCGGCGCCGTTGACCGCGTGCAGTTCGATCAGTTTGCCGAGGCCGGACTCACCCGCCCCGTGCGCGTGCGTCGCCTTGCGGATTCCGCGGGCCGTGCCGGTGAACGGGAAGTGCAGGGCACGGCCGACCGCGCGGACGGACCCGCTCATCCGGCCCGGCCCGCCCCTTCGGATGCTCCCCTTGGTGCCACCGATTCCGGCGGTTCCCTGGGACGACCTCGCGGCTGCCACTCCGCAATAGTGCCCCGAGAAGGGCGTGGGTAGTGCGGTTACCACGCGTATAGGGGCCGAGTGGGGCCGGTGCGGGCCCGTGCCGGTCCGCCGTGAAGGGGCCGTGGGCGTTTTTCGGCCGACCGGGAGCGACGCGGCGGGGCCCCTTCCGGTCCGGCCGAGAAGGGGCGGACGGTGGGAAAACGCCGCCTCGTGGCGACGAAGAACACCGGCTCGGAGTGCGGAAGCGCCCCGCCGGTGTGGGCCCAGGGCTCAGGAGAAGGTAGCGTGCGTAACGCGCCTGCGGCGGTTGTTCTCGGCCGCGCGCCTCTCGGTCATCCCGCAGAATGGATGACGTAGGTGCGCCCGAGCGCGATCGGGCGCGGACGTCGACGCGGCCCACCGGTCCGCTCCGTCCGCACCGCCGCCGAGGAAGGGCGCACCCGTGAGACGGCGTAGGAGAGAAGCGATACCTGTGAGCGCAGCGACCACGCGAAGCCGCACCCCCGACCGTCTGTGCGCCGAGGCCGTCGACCTCGCGCGCACCGCCGCCGAGGAGGCAGCCGCCCCCGGCGTCGTCGGTGAACATGTGGGGGTGGTCTCCGAGGGGGACCGTGTCGTCACGCACTACTTCGAGTGCAAGGAGTTCGGCTACCGGGGCTGGCGCTGGGCGGTGACGGTCGCCCGTGCCTCCCGGGCGAAGATCGTCACCCTGGACGAGACGGTGCTGCTGCCCGGCTCGGACGCCCTTCTCGCGCCCGAGTGGGTGCCGTGGAGCGAGCGGCTGCGGCCCGGTGACATGGGCCCCGGTGACCTGCTGCCCACGGACGCCGAGGACCTGCGGCTCGAGCCCGGTTTCTCCGGTGAGGACGAGCCCGCGCCGAACTCCGCCGTCTCGCAGGACATGGCCGAGCTGGTGGAGGCGGAGGACGCGGAGGTGACGGCGGGCGTTCCCGCGCACCTTCCGTTCGCGCCGCGCCGCGGTTCGATCGCGGCGGTGGCGGAGGAGCTCGGACTGCGCCGGGCGCGGGTGCTCTCGCGGTACGGGCTGCATGTCGCGGCCGACCGGTGGGAGGAGTCGTACGGGCCCAAGACGGCGATGGCGCAGGCGGCGCCCGCGTCGTGCGTCAGCTGCGGCTTCCTGAACCCGATCGGGGGCTCGCTCGGACAGGCGTTCGGTGTCTGTGCGAATGAGTTCTCGCCGGCGGACGGGCGGGTCGTGGCGCTCTCGTACGGGTGCGGGGGGCACTCCGAGGCCGCGGTCATGCCGGCGCCGCCGCGGCCGGCGCCGCCGGTGATCGACGAGACCCGGGTCGATCCCTTCCCGCTCCGGCCCTCGCCGGATTCCGGTTCGGTCTCGATCACCCCGGACGAGCCGTCGTCCGAACTGGGCCACTCGTGACCCCGGTGTCCCGTCTCCGGGGGCTGCCGCCCCCGGACCCCCGCTTCGGCCTGAACGGCCTCGTCCTCGAACGCCGGACGGGCTGAACAACACCGCCCGCCGAGGCGCGCTTCCGAGGTGCCCTGGGCGCGGGCAACTCCCCACGGCCCGGCAGGCAAGGCACATGGTGCGGGCCGTGGGCGTGGCGGCGTGGCCCGGTGTGAGGCGCGTTCTGGCAGGGGCTTTGAAGGGGCGCGGGGAACTGCGCGCTCAGCCCCCACGGCCCGGCAGGCAAGGCACATGCCGCAGCGAGCCGGATCCCGCGCACGCCCCGCAGGGCAACGCAGGGCAACGCGGGGCCCCCGTGACCAGGACCGGCCGGAGCCCCCCTCCCCGCACGGTACCTTCGTGCGGCGACCGAGCCCAGCGCTCGCGATCGCGTGAAGCCAGAGGGAGAGTGAACCGTGAGCAAGTTCGTGCAACCGGCACCCGAGGGCGCGGACCCGTTCGGCACGGCCCGCCTGCGCCGCGGCGTGCTGGACGCCTGGGCCACCAGCCCGGCCCGGTTCCGTGAAGACGCCAACGCCGAGGAGGACCTGGTCCTCGGCGGATACCGTGACCGCCTCCTCGTCGAACTCGCCCAGAACGCCGCCGACGCGGCCGCCCGGGCCCACGTCCCCGGCCGCCTGCGGCTCACCCTCCGCGACGGGGTCCTGGTCGCCGCCAACACCGGCGCCCCCCTCGACGCGGCCGGCGTCGAGTCGCTGTCGACCCTCCGCGCCTCCGCCAAGCGCGACGCGCCCGACACCGCCGTCGGCCGCTTCGGCGTCGGCTTCGCCGCGGTCGTCGCGGTCACCGACGAGCCCGCCGTGGTCGGCCGGCACGGCGGTATCCGCTGGTCCCTCGCCGAGGCCCGCGAACTGGCGGCCGACACCGCCCGCCACAGCCCGGGTCTGGGCGACGAGATCCGCCGCCGCGACGGCCATGTGCCGCTGCTGCGGCTGCCGTTCGCGGCCGAGGGCACCGCCCCGGACCCGTACGACACCGCCGTCATCCTCCCGCTGCGGGACACCGCCGCCGAGGATCTCGCCGAGCGCCTGCTGCGAGGGCTCGACGACGCGCTCATGCTCGCCTTGCCCGGCCTGGAGGAAGTGGTCGTCGAGATCGGCGACGGCGGCACGGGCGGCGAGGTGCGCACCCTGCGCCGCAGGGCCGAGGAGCACGGTGTCACCCTGGAGGACTCCCGGGACGGCGCCACCCGCTGGCGCACCGTCTCCCACCACGGCCCCCTGGACCCGGCCCTGCTGGCCGACCGCCCGGTCGAGGAGCGGCTGCGCCCGCAGTGGTCGGTGACCTGGGCCGTCCCGGTCGACACCGACGGCACCCCGGGCCGCCCCCGCACCAGCCCGGTCGTGCACGCGCCGACCCCCAGCGACGAGCCCCTCGGCGTCCCCGCCCTGCTCATCGCCTCCCTGCCGCTCGACACCAGTAGGCGGCACGCCGCCCCGGGCCCCCTCACCGACTTCCTGGTGGAGCGCGCGGCGGACGCGTACGCGGAGCTGCTCGCTGCCTGGAGCCCGGTGGACGCCGGGATCATCGACCTGGTGCCGGGCCCGCTCGGCAAGGGCGAGCTGGACGGCGTCCTGCGCCGCGCGATCCTCGACCGGCTGCCGCGCACCGCCTTCCTGCCGCCGGCCGT
The DNA here is from genome assembly GCF_012273515.2 of Streptomyces sp. RPA4-2. Taxonomy (NCBI): domain Bacteria; kingdom Bacillati; phylum Actinomycetota; class Actinomycetes; order Kitasatosporales; family Streptomycetaceae; genus Streptomyces; species Streptomyces sp. RPA4-2. Next base: position 4,224,735 of record NZ_CP050975.2, on the reverse strand, counting down.
CCCGCCGCCGGAGAACGGCGGCCCGGACACCGCCGCCGACTGGCCCGAGAGCAGCGCCGCGGAACACCCGGCCGCCCTGCGGCCCCGTGACGCCGAGGTCGTCGAGGGCGCCGGCGCCGAGACCGTCCGGGTACTCGCCGAAGTGCTGCCCAGCCTGCTGCCCGCCGGCCTGGAGCGCCGGGCGGAGCTCCGGACGCTGGGCGTCGCCCGCGTACCGCTCGCCGAGGCCGTGGACCGGCTGGCCGGGCTGGAGAAGGACCCGGGCTGGTGGTGGCGGCTGTACGAGAGCCTGGCCGGGGTGGACCCGGACCGGCTGTCCGGGCTGCCCGTGCCGCTCGCCGACGGCCGGACGGCGGTGGGGCCCCGGCAGATCCTGCTGCCCGGCTCCGACGACATGCGGGCCGCCGCCCCCGACACCCTCGCCCGCCTCGGCCTCAAGGTCGCCCACCCGGACGCCGCCCACCCGCTGCTGGAAAAACTGGGCGCCCTCCCGGCCACTCCCCGCGCGGTCCTCACCACCCCGCAGGTGCGCGCGGCCGTCGCTGCCTCGCTCGACGACGAGGGGGCCGGCTGGGACCAGGAGGCGCCGGACGCCGAGGAAGTGGCGGAGCTGGTCCTCGCCCTGGTCCGCGACGCCGCGCTCGAACCCGGCGACGAGCCCTGGCTCGGCGCCCTCGCCCTGCCGGACGAGGAGGGCGAACTCGCCCCCGCCGGTGAACTGGTGCTGCCCGGCAGCCCGTTCGCCCAGGTCATGCGCGAGGACGAACTCGCCTTCGTCGAATCGGAGTTGGCCGACCGATGGGGTGAGCAGCCGCTCGCCGCCTGTGGTGTGCTGGCCAACTTCACCCTGGTGCGGGCCACCGACGTCGTCCTCGACCCGGACGAACTGGACCCCCGCGACTCCGACTTCGCCGAACCCGACGACGCGGGACTGCTGGACGCCGTCGACGTGTGGTGCGAGGACGTCCTCGACCGGCTGCCCGACACCCCCGTACCGCCCGTCGCCACCGAGATCGTCGCCGTACGGGACCTGGACCTGGTGGACGACGAGCGGTGGCCGCAGGCGCTCGCGCTGCTGTCCCGGCCGCCGCTGCGCGACGCGCTGACCCAGCCGGTGCGCGTCCTGCTCCCGGACGGCACCCACGAGATCGTCCGGCCGTACTCCGCCTGGTGGCTGCGCGGCCATCCCGTCCTGGACGGGCGTCACCCGGCGGGACTGCTCGCCGCGGGCGGCGACCCGCTCCTGCGCGGGCTGTACGACGAGGCCGACGCGACCGGCTTCGACGACGAGCAGGTGCTGCGGGCGCTGGGCGTCCGCACGTCCGTCGCCGCCCTGCTGGACGAGCCCGGGGGCGCCGCCGAGCTCCTCGAACGGCTCGCCGACCCCGACCGCGAGGTCTCCGGCACCCAACTGCACGCCCTGTACGGCGCGCTGGCCGATCTGGAGCCCGAGCGCGTGACCCTGCCGGACGAGCTGCGCGCCGTGCTGGACGGACGGGTGACCGTCGTGGACGCCGCCGACGCCGTGGTCGTCGACTCGCCCGACCTGCTGCCCTTCACCACCGGCATGCCGCTGCTCCCCGTCCGCCCGTCCCGCGCCGCCGAGCTCGCCGAACTGTTCCAGGTACGGCGCCTCAGCGAGTCGGTGACCGGCGAGGTGACCTCGGAGGGCGCCGAACACGACGTACCCGAGTCCGTACGGATCCTGCTGGGCCCCTCGGCCCCCTCCTCGTACGTCGAACACGAGGAACTCGTCGTCGACGGCACCGAACTGGACTGGCGCCGCACCCGGGACGGGGTGCTGCACGCGTCCACCCTGGAGGGCGTGGCGGCCGGCCTCGCCTGGGCGGCCGGACAGTGGCCGCGCCGCTTCGAGGTCGCGGCCCTGCTGGAGGACCAGTCCCGCACGGAGGAACTGGCCCGGGACCGCTGGTTCGACTGAGGTGGGCGGCCGGTACGGACGGCGCGCGGCGACCGTCCGTACCGGCCCGGCGGGGCCGCTCGATGTGGCCTTGGTCATGTACGCACAAAATCCTCACCCCTCGTACAACCATTCACCCCCGTCACGGATCTGATCACCCGAGTCAAGAGACTCCACATCACTTGGGCTCCGAGTGACGACGAGCCGTGCGGACGACCGGCGTCGGGGCCCCTTTCCCATTTGGGGACTGCATGCGCATTCGAGTCACCGTGGCCGCCGCTACCGGCGCGCTGGCCCTCTCCGCCCTGGCCGTACCGGCGGCGCAGGCCGCCGAGGGGCCCGGCGCCACCTCGGCCGCCCGCTCCGTCGTGGCCGACGCGGTGAAGACTCCCGCCGACGACTCGCGCGGCGACACCGCGATCTCGAACGTCGTGGTGAACGGCGGCAAGGACATCGTTCTCGGCACCACCACGAAGAAGACCTTCACCGTCTCCTTCACCGTGAAGGACAACTCGGGCGTCGAGTGGGCACAGGCGATCCTGTGGCACGGCCCGGACTTCGACCACCTGGACGGCGGCGCCGTGGCCGACTCGTCCAACGGCCGTGCCACCTGCACCAAGGTCAACGCCACCACGTCGAACTGCAAGTCGGCCTACACGGTCAAGGCGGACGTCGACCTCATCGACAGCCTGGCCGGCAGCTGGAAGGTCTGGGCGATCGCCCAGGGCACCGACGGCAACTACGTCCAGAAGGACAACGTCAAGGGCTTCCGGATCCAGCGCCTGTCCAAGCTGACGGTCAACGCGTCCCCGGAGCCGGTGAAGAAGGGCAAGACCATCACGGTCACCGGCGCTCTGACGCGTGCGAGCTGGAACTCGGGCAAGTACCTGGGATACACCGGTCAGTCGGTGAAGCTGCAGTTCAAGAAGAAGGGCGCCAGCGCCTACACCACGGTCAAGACGGTCAAGTCGACCAGTGGCGGCGCACTGAAGACGACGGTCAAGGCGTCCGTCGACGGCACCTTCCGTTACTCCTTCGCGGGCACGACGACCACCCCGGTCGTCAGCGCCACCGGTGACTACGTCGACGTGAAGTAGGCACGCGAACCGGTACGACGAAGGCCGGTGCCGCCCAGCCAGGGCGGCACCGGCCTTCGCGTTCGGCGTCTGCGTGGACGGCGGTCCTGGTCACGTGTACACAAAGAGTTCACCGCTCGTACAACCATTCACCCCCGTCACGGATCTGATCATCCGAGTCAAGAGACTCCACATCACTTGGGCCCTGAGTGACGACGAGCCGTGAGGAACGACCACCGTAGGGGCCCCTTTCTCCACTTGGGGATCGCATGCGCATTCGAGCCACTGTGGCTGCCGCTACCGGCGCCCTGGCCCTCTCCGCGTTCGTCGTGCCGGCCGCGCACGCCGCCGACTCGGCCTCTTCCTACCGTGCGGACGTCGCCAAGGTCCTGGAAGCAGCGCACTCCGCGTCCGGCAAGACCGCGTTCACCGCCACCACCGCCGCCGACGACGCGCCGTACGCCCTCAATGTCACCTTCTCCAACATCAAGGTGAACAGCGGCAAGGCCATCCCGGTCGGCACCACCAACCACGTCGCCGTCCCGGTCACGTACACCCTGACCCACGGCACCGACGTCAAGATCACTGCTGCCGACTTCCAGACCGGCCCCTACCTCTACAAGGGCACCTTCGGCGACCCGGACAACGAGCTCTTCGGCGACGACCCGGCGAAGTGCACCGTCACCTCGACGACCACCGCGTCCTGCAAGGGCAACATCGACATCTACCCGGCCGAGGGCTACCTCCTCAACTCGGACGCGGGTGCCTGGAAGGCCGCGGGCCTGGCCATCGCGCTCAACGGCCAGAACCCGGAGAGCTCCAGCTTCGACATCACCAAGGTCGGTATCGCCGACCAGGGCGGCTTCACTTCTCCCAACGTGCAGCGTTACTCCAAGCTGACGGTCAACGCCTCCCCGGAGCCGGTGAAGAAGGGCAAGACCCTCACGGTCACGGGCAAGCTGTCCCGCGCCAACTGGGAGACGAACAAGTACGCGGGCTACACCGGCCAGTCCGTGCAGCTGCAGTTCCGCAAGAAGAACAGCACCACGTACACCACCGTCAAGACGGTCAAGACCGACGGCTACGGCAATCTGAAGACGACCACCAAGGCCTCCGTCGACGGTTACTACCGCTACAGCTTCGCGGGCACCTCGACCACCCCGGCCGTCAAGGCCGCGGGCGACTACGTCGACGTGAAGTAACCGGCTCGCCGTACTCCACCACGCGGTCCCCGCGCCCCCGCCAGGGGTGCGGGGACCGCGTGGTTCACGCGGGAATGCGCCGGTCCACCCATCTCCACAGGACCTCCAGGACGGCCGCCGCCACCACCGAGATGCCCACCGCGATCCACGGCATCTCCACGCCCACCAGTTTCAGGGCGAAGAAGTGCTGGAGCCACGGCACGATCAGTACGACGACGAACGCCAGCCCCATCGAGGCCACCAGGGCGACCCGCCACCAGGTGTACGGGCGGGCGATGATCGCCAGCACCCACATGGAGATCAGGAACAGCGTCAGCGTCGCGGCGCTGGTCTCCGCGTTCAACTGGTCGGGCCCGGTGTAGTGGTGACGGGCCACCAGATAGGTCACGAAGGTGGCGATCGCCGCGATGACACCGCCGGGGATCGAGTAACGCATGACCCGCCGCACGAAGTGCGGTCGCGCCCGCTCCGTGTTGGGGGCGAGCGCGAGGAAGAACGCCGGGATGCCGATCGTCAGGGTGGACAGCAGGGTCAGGTGCCGGGGCAGGAAGGGGTACTCGACCCGCCAGCACACCACCAGCACCGCCAGCAGCACCGAATAGACGGTCTTCACCAGGAACAGGGTCGCGACCCGGGTGATGTTGCCGATGACCCGGCGGCCCTCCGCCACCACCGAGGGCAGCGTCGAGAAACTGTTGTTGAGGAGCACGATCTGGGCGACCGCCCGGGTCGCCTCCGAACCCGACCCCATGGAGACGCCGATGTCGGCGTCCTTGAGGGCCAGGACGTCGTTCACACCGTCGCCCGTCATCGCCACCGTGTGCCCGCGCGACTGCAGCGCGCCCACCATGTCGCGCTTCTGCCGCGGGGTGACCCTCCCGAACACCGTGCCCTTGTCCAGTGACTTCGCCATCTCCTCCCGCTCGTCGGGAAGCCGGCGCGCGTCCACGACCGCGCCGCTCAGACCGAGCTTCCCGGCCACCGCGCCGACCGAGACCGCGTTGTCGCCGGAGAGGACCTTCGCCCGGACGTCCTGCTCGGCGAAGTAGCGCAGGATGTCCGCCGCGTCCGGGCGCAGCCGCTGCTCCAGTACGACCAGCGCGGTCGGCCGGGCGCCCTTCTTCACGTCCGGATCGTCGAGGTCCCCGGTGGCGCGGGCGAGGAGCAGGACCCGCAGCCCCTCCTCGTTCAGCCGATCGGTCTCGGCGAGCGCCGGGTCGCCGGCGGGCAGCAGTACGTCGGGGGCGCCGAGCAGCCACGTACCGGACTCGCCGTTGCCCTCGTTGAAGGTCGCCCCGCTGTACTTGCGGGCCGAGGAGAAGGGCAGCGACTCGACGCAGCGCCAGTCCTCGCTGTCCGGGTAGGCGTCGATGATCGCCTGGAGGGAGGGGTTCGGCCGCGGGTCGGACTCGCCGAGCGCCCCGAGGACCTTGCGTACGTACGACTCGTCGGCACCCCCCAGCGGCCGCAGCTCGGTGACGTCCATGCCGCCCTCGGTGAGGGTGCCGGTCTTGTCGAGGCAGACGGTGTCGATGCGGGCGAGGCCCTCGATGGCCGGAAGCTCCTGCACGAGGCACTGTTTCCGGCCAAGCCGGATGACGCCGATCGCGAAGGCGACGGAGGTGAGGAGGACGAGACCCTCGGGGACCATCGGCACGATCCCGCCGACCGTCCGCGCGACGGAGTCCTTGAAGCCGTGCTGCTTGACCACGAGCTGGCTGATGACCAGACCGATCGCGGTCGGGACCATCATCCAGGTCACGTACTTGAGGATCGTGGAGATACCGCTGCGCAGCTCGGAGTGGACGAGCGTGAACCGCGACGCCTCCTCGGCGAGCTGGGCCGCGTACGCCTCCCGGCCCACCTTCGTCGCGGTGAACGCGCCGCCGCCCGCGACCACGAAGCTGCCCGACATCACCGCGTCGCCCCGGCGTTTGACCACCGGGTCGGCCTCGCCCGTGAGCAGCGACTCGTCGATCTCCAGGCCGTCGGCCTCCACACAGGCGCCGTCGACGACGATCTTGTCCCCGGGGCCGATCTCGATCACGTCCCCGAGCACGATCCGCGAGGTGCTGACCTCGGCGGCGACCCCGTCCCTGCGCACCGTCGGCTTCGCCTCGCCGATCACCGCGAGCGAGTCCAGGGTCTTCTTGGCCCGCCACTCCTGGATGATGCCGATCCCGGTGTTGGCGATGATCACGTACCCGAACAGGCTGTCCTGGAACGGAGCCACGGACAGCATGATCAGCCAGAGCACACCGATGATCGCGTTGAACCGGGTGAAGACGTTCGCGCGGACGATCTCGCCCAGCGAGCGGCTGCTGCGCACCGGGACGTCGTTCACCTCGCCGCGCGCCACCCTTTCGGCGACTTCGGCGGCGGACAGCCCCTTGGCCCGACCGGGGGCGGGGAGGGGCACGGGGTGCACCGGGTCCAGTTCCGCGCCCGCGTCGATGTGCGTCATGCATTCGACGGTACGTGCGGAAAGGGTGCTTCACCTGCCGAGTGCCCCGAAGATCCGACCAGGGGAGGACGGGGCGCGGCGGGTTGTGATGCCCTGGCAGGAGGCAGGAGGCAGGAGGCAGGAGGCAGGAGGCAGGAGGCAGGAGGCAGGAGGCAGGAGGCAGGAGGTCGGCTGGGGGAGCCGAATTACTCCGCGGTGGTGGACGACGGCGCGGTGTCTGCCGCCGCGGCCCGTTTGATCGCGGCGTCGCGCCTGCGGACGTACCAGATGCCGATGAGTCCGAGACCGGCGCCGGCCAGACAGGTCCACACCCACCAGGTGTGCCCGTGGTCGTCGTACCAGCCGTAGAACGGCAGCTGCACCAGGAAGAGGACGAACCAGAGGATCGTGCCGCCCGTGATGGTGGCGACGACGGGCCCCTCCAGGGGCTCCGGCGCCTCGTGCTTGGGGGTCCACTTCGCCATGGGCACAGCTTACGAGGCCGCGGACCGGCCGACGCTCGCACCCGTGTTCCCGGCGCACACCAACGGTCTACGCGCGGAGATAGCCATTTCTGTTTCATATGTTCATACTGAAACGGTCCGAGTCTGGCCAGTTGTATTCGTAGGAAACACCAACAGGGACCGGGGAAATCCTGTTGGCGATCGACTGCCGACCGGACTCGATCATGTTCCCCGTCCCCCCGCACGCTTGAGGACCCGCATGTCCACCTCGGCCGCCACCAAGGCCCCCGCCCCGCAGGAGCCGGAGTCCCGGTCCGCGCGGAGCGCCCTCGACCGCTACTTCAAGATCTCCGAGCGCGGCTCGAGCATCCCGCGCGAGATCCGCGGCGGTCTCGCCACCTTCTTCGCGATGGCCTACATCATCGTGCTGAACCCGATCATCCTGGGCAGCGCGAAGGACATGTACGGGCACCACCTGGACAACGGCCAGCTGGTCACCGCGACCGCCCTGACCGCGGCCTTCACGACGCTCCTCATGGGTGTCATCGGCAACGTGCCGATCGCGCTGGCGGCCGGCCTCGGTGTGAACACCGTCGTCGCGCTCCAGCTCGCCCCGCGGATGTCCTGGCCGGACGCCATGGGCATGGTCGTGCTGGCCGGCTTCATCGTGATGCTGCTGGTCGCCACCGGGCTGCGCGAGCGCGTCATGAACGCCGTGCCGCTGGGGCTGCGCAAGGGCATCTCGATCGGTATCGGCCTGTTCATCATGCTGATCGGGCTGGTCGACTCCGGCTTCGTCTCCCGCATCCCGGACGTCGCCCAGACCACCGTGCCGCTGCAGCTCGGCTCCGACGGTCACCTCAACGGCTGGCCGGTGCTGGTCTTCGTCCTCGGCACGCTGCTCACCCTCGCGTTGATCGTGCGCAAGGTGCCGGGCGCGATCCTCATCTCGATCGTCACCATGACGGTGCTCGCGGTGATCGTCAACGCCGTCGCCAAGATCCCGTCCTGGGGCCTGACCACCCCGAAGTGGCCGGGCAATCCGGTCGCCACCCCGGACTTCGGGCTCGTGGGCAAGGTGAGCCTCTTCGGCGGCTTCGGCAAGGTCGGCGTGCTGACCGGCATCCTCTTCGTCTTCACCGTGCTGCTGTCGTGCTTCTTCGACGCGATGGGCACGATCATGGGCGTCAGCGACGAGGCCAAGCTGACCGACGCGCAGGGCAACATGCCCGGCATCAACAAGGTCCTCTTCGTCGACGGCATCGCGGTCGCCGTGGGCGGCGCCAGCTCCTCCTCGGCCACCACCTGCTTCGTGGAGTCCACGGCGGGCGTCGGCGAGGGCGCGCGCACCGGCTTCGCGAACGTCGTCACCGGCACGCTCTTCGCCGTGGCGCTCTTCCTGACCCCCGTCGCCACGATGGTCCCGTCCCAGGCCGCGACCCCCGCGCTGCTCGCGGTCGGCTTCCTGATCCTGTCCGGCTCCGTGCGCGAGATCGACTGGGCCGACCACACGATCGCGATCCCGGCCTTCGTGACGATGGTGATGATGCCGTTCACCTACTCGATCACGAACGGCATCGGCATGGGCTTCATCACCTTCGTGGTGCTGCGCCTGGCGGCCGGCCGCGCCCGGGAGATCCCGGTCGCGATGTATGTCGTAGCCGCCGTGTTCGGTTTCTACTACCTGATGCCGGCCCTCGGCCTCACCTGACGGGTGGGGTCTCGCGTCCCCGCCCTTCGGGGACTCCCGGGGCTCCAGAGGCTCCCGGGGTCTCCCGGGCTCACGTGACCCCGTAGAACTTCTCCGTCTCGTCGACGGCGGTCTGGAACCGCTCGTCGAAGTCATCGCGAATGAGCGTCCGGACGACATAGTCCTGGACGCTCATTCCGCGTTTGGCGGCATGGTCTCGGAGCCGGTCGAGCAGCTCCCCGTCTATCCGCAGGCTGAGCACACTGGTCCCCATGGAGTCGAGGGTCGCCGGACTTCGGCGCGGAGCGGGTCACTTTCCGCAGGGGACTCACTCGTATGAGTGACGTAAGGATTCAGTGGTCCGTGTCACGGGCACCCCGATGCTCTTTAGCGAGAGTAATGAGTTAAGCTAAATACATGCCTGACCTCACCCATGGCGACGACGCTGCCGCCGTGAACGCCCTGCGCTCCGCAGTGATGCGGCTGTCACGTCGACTCAAGCACCAGCGGGTCGACGAGTCGCTGAGCCCCACCGAGATGTCGGTGCTCGGCACCCTGGCCCGCTGTGGCTCCGCCACACCGGGTGAACTCGCCCGCAAGGAGCATGTGCAGCCGCCCTCGATGACCCGCATCGTCGCGTTGCTGGAAGCCAAGGGCCTGGTCAGGCTGGAGCCTCACTCCGAGGACCGGCGACAGAAGGTCGTCACGCAGACCGACAAGGCCGAGGCGATGCTCGAAGAGAGCCGCCGCAGGCGGAACGCGTGGCTGGCCGGCCTGGTCGAGGCCCTGGACGAGGACGAGTGGGCGAAGCTCCGCGAGGCCGCTCCCGTCCTGGAGAAGCTCGCGCAGATCTGATGCCCCGCCCGGCGTGCCGACCGACGTCCGGCCGGCACGCCCTCACCCCGGACACCGCCGTCCGTGCCCCCAAGGAGGCGAGCCCTTTTGAGTTCGGGACCCGGAGCAGACTCCGCCCCCGCACCAGCCACCCACGACTCCCCGCCAGCCCCTGACGGTGCCACCCGCCCGTCCCGCACATCCGGTTCCCGGACCCCTTCGGCCCCGTCGGCCCCTCGGCCCCGGCGGCCTCGCCGTCGTCTCCGGCTTACCGCGACGCCGTCAACACCCCCGTCGCCCTCGGCGGCGTCGTCCTCGATGTTCAGCTCCCTGAGGATCCGGAACTACCGGCTGTTCTTCCTCGGGCAGGTCGTCTCCAACACCGGCACCTGGATGCAGCGCATCGCCCAGGACTGGCTGGTGCTCAGCCTCACCGGCTCCTCCGCCGCGGTCGGTATCACCACCGCGCTGCAGTTCCTGCCGATGCTGCTCTTCGGGCTGTACGGCGGCGTCCTGGTCGACCGTCTCCCCAAGCGCCCCACCCTGCTGGCCACCCAGACGGCCATGGGCGTCACCGGGCTCGTGCTCGCCTTCCTGACCCTCTCCGGCCACGTCCAGGTCTGGCACGTCTACCTCGCGGCGTTCGCCGTCGGCCTCGCCACGGTCGTCGACAACCCGGCCCGCCAGTCCTTCGTCTCCGAGATGGTCGGTCCCGGCCAGCTGCAGAACGCGGTCAGCCTGAACTCCGCCAACTTCCAGTCGGCCCGCCTCGTCGGTCCCGCCGTCGCGGGCGTGCTGATCACCGGTGTGGGCACCGGCTGGGCGTTCCTGTTCAACGGGATGTCCTTCGTGGCCCCCATCGCGGGTCTGCTGCTGATGCGCGCCCGCGACCTGCACATGGTCGAGCGGGCGCCCCGCGGCAAGGGTCAGCTCCGCGAAGGCCTCCGCTATGTCGCCGGCCGCCCCGACCTGGTCTGGCCGATCGTGCTCGTCGGCTTCATCGGCACCTTCGGCTTCAACTTCCCGGTCTGGCTCTCCGCCTACGCGGACGACGTCTTCGACGCGGGCGCCGGCGCGTACAGCCTCTTCAACACGCTGATGGCGGTCGGCTCGGTGGCCGGCGCGCTGCTCGCCGCCCGCCGCGGCACGGCCCGGCTGCGCGTGCTGATCGCGGCGGCCCTGGCCTTCGGCCTGCTGGAGGCGGTGGCGGCCGTGGTGCCGTCGCTGTGGCTGTTCTCGCTGCTCATGGTCCCGATCGGGGTCTTCGGGCTGACGGTCAACGTCACGGCGAACACCACGGTCCAGATGGCCACCGACCCCGTCATGCGCGGCCGTGTCATGGCGCTGTTCATGATGGTCTTCGTGGGCGGTACGCCGTTGGGGGCGCCGCTGGTCGGCTGGGTCACCGACGCCTACGGTCCGCGCGTCGGCTTCGCTCTCGGCGGTCTGGTCTCGGCCGCCGCCGCGACGGCCGTCGGCCTGGTCCTGGCCCGCGTGGGCGGCCTGCGCCTGTCGGTCGGCTGGCACCGCGGCCGTCCGCGGGTGCGCTTCGTCCCCAAGGAACGGCTGGCGGCCGCGGCCTGAGCGGGAACCATGGCCCCCGACCCTGGGAGAGTGGCGTCATGAGACTCTTCGCGGCCGTGCTGCCACCCGAGGAAGCGGTACGTGAACTCGGCGCGGCGGTGGACGGGTTGCACCGGCTGCCGGGCGCGGACGACCTGAGGTGGACGGGCCGCCCGGGGTGGCACTTCACGCTCGCCTTCTACGGCGAGGTCGAGGAGGAGCTCACCGGTCCCCTCGCGGACCGGCTGTCCCGGGCCGCCCGGCGTACGCCGCCCGTCCCGCTCGTCCTCCGGGGCGGCGGCCACTTCGGCGGCCGGGCCCTGTGGGCGGGGGTGTCGGGAGACGTCACCACCCTGCGCCTGCTCGCCGACCGCGCGGAGGCGGCGGCGCGCAGGGCGGGCGTCCCGATGGGGGAGCACCGCCGCTACCGCCCGCATCTGACGGTGGCCCGCAGCAGGCAGGCCGCCGACTTCGCGCCGTACGTCACCGCCTTGGACGACTTCGCCGGGCGCCCCTGGACGGCGGCCGAGCTGTGTCTCGTACGCAGCAATCTGCCGAGGTCGGGGGTCCCGGGGGAGCAGCCGCGCTACGAGACGGTGGCGCGGTGGGCGCTGGCCGGGGCGGGCGGCTGAAGAGGGCCGGGGACCGCCGGTTAACCTCAATGACGTGAATCCCAAGACCCGAAACCAAATCATGGCCGGTGTGCTCGTACTGATGTTCGTCGTGGTGGCGCTGGCGGCGGCGGTCAAGTAGCGGCGGCCCGCCCGCGCTCGGCCCGTCCGCGCTCGGCCCGTCCGCGCTCGGCGCGCTCCGCCGCACAGGCGCCGGGAGGGCCGTGAAGGCGCGGGAAGAGCCGCGAGCCTCCGGGAGCGTCGCGGACGGCCCGACCCCGCCGGGTGGCGCGGGAACCGCGGGCCCTGTCCGCGTGGGACCGGCCGCGTGGTTCCCGCACCCCTGACGACCCCCTGCGCAGGCGTGCTACCAGGCGAAGGCCTCCGGGGATGGACCCGGGCCCGGGAAGATCTCGTCCAGCGCGGAGAGGAGCTCCTGCGACAGCTCCAGTTCGACGGCGCGCAGGGCGGAGTCGAGCTGCTGCGCGGTGCGCGGGCCGACGATGGGGCCGGTGACGCCGGGCCGGGTCAGCAGCCAGGCCAGTGCCGCCTCGCCGGGTTCGATCCCGTGCTTGTCGAGCAGGTCCTCGTACGACTGGATCTGCGCGCGGATGGCGGTGTTGGCCAGCGACTCGGCGGCCCGGCCGCCCGCCCTGCGGCCGCCCTCCGCCTCCTTGCGGATGACCCCGCCGAGCAGTCCGCCGTGCAGCGGGGACCAGGGGATGACCCCGAGCCCGTACTCCTGAGCGGCCGGGATGACCTCCATCTCGGCGCGTCGCTCGGCCAGGTTGTAGAGGCACTGTTCGCTGACGAGGCCGATGGTGCCGCCGCGGCGGGCGGCGATCTCGTTGGCCTGGGCGATCTTGTAGCCGGGGAAGTTGCTGGAGCCGACGTAGAGGATCTTGCCCTGCTGGACCAGGACGTCGATCGCCTGCCAGATCTCCTCGAAGGGGGTGCGGCGGTCGACGTGGTGGAACTGGTAGACGTCGATGTAGTCGGTCTTGAGCCGCTTGAGGCTGGCGTCGACCGCCCGCCGGATGTTGACCGCGGAGAGCTTGTCGTGGTTGGGCCAGGCGTCGCCTTCGGCGGCCATGTTGCCGTACACCTTGGTGGCGAGCACGACCTTGTCGCGCCGCTCGCCGCCCTGGGCGAACCAGTTCCCGATGATCTCTTCCGTACGGCCCTTGTTCTCGCCCCAGCCGTACACGTTCGCGGTGTCGAAGTAGTTGATCCCTGAGGCCAGTGCCGCGTCCATGATCGCGTGGCTGTCGGCCTCGTCGGTCTGCGGACCGAAGTTCATGGTGCCGAGGACGAGTCGGCTGACCTTGAGTCCCGTGCGTCCGAGCTGCGTGTACTTCATGACTCCCCACCCAACGGCGTGGAGTGCGCTCTAGGCAAGAGTGGAACGCCGCAACACGCCCTAGTCCCGGGGGAAGTCGTCCGTCTTGATGGTGAGGCCGAGGAGGGTGGTCGTGGCACTCCTCCCCGGCCGCGACCCGGTCGAGCGCAGCCACGCGGTTCAACGATACGTACGACGATCCTGGTGCGCCGGGATTCGGTCAGGCGCTTTCGGCCGCGTACGGTTCCCCGAGGTCCCAGGCCTGGTACATCGCCTCGGCGAAGGCCTCCGTGATCCGGTGTTCGCCGCTCTCGTTCGGGTGGGTGCCGTCGTAGGTGTCGAGGTGGATGTCGTACCCGAGGGGCGGGGAGACGAGCAGCAGGGGGGAGCGGGGCTCGTCGAGGTCGGCGACCGCCTTCGCGAGGAAGTCGTTGAAGGAGGCCACCGCGGCGGCGAAGGGCGCGTCGGACTGCGCGCGGACGTTCGGTATCACCGGCAGGACGGCTATCCGGATCCGCGGGTTCGCCGCGCGGGCCTCGGCGACGAAGGCGCGGACGTTCTCGGCCGTCTGCTCCGCGTTCGTGTAGAAACCCAGGTCGATCAGGCCGAGGGAGACCAGGAGCACGTCGGCGCGGTGCACGCGGACCGCGTCCCGGATCAGCGGGACCATGTGGATCCAGCCCTCGCCCCAGCCGGCGAGATGGGCCTGCGGGAAGTCCGGTTCCGCGTACTCGTACGAGTCGGGGGACTCGGTCGCCTTGTCGTACAGCGTCTCGCGCGGGCCGACGATCCGGAACGGGCCCCCGTACGTCGCGCGCAGGTGCTGCCACATCCGGTAACGCCACGTGTGTTCCCCCGCGCTCCCGATCGTCTGGGAGTCGCCGACGGGCATGAACCTGAGCATCCGCTCATCATGGACGATCGGTACGGAGGGCATGACCGCGGGGGATGTGAGGCTGGACACGCCTCGCGGACGCGATGCGGGGCCGGCCGGTGGCGTAGATCGAACTGAAAGTCCGTTCGAGATGGCAGGCTTGGGCCATGCGCCGATCGCCCTCGTACCTTGCCGCAGCCGCCGCCCGGGTGGCCGCCGGAGCCGCCCTCGTCGTCGCGCTGTCGGCGCCCGCCGTCGCCGACAGCGGGGACGGCGGGTTCACGATCAAGGACCCCCGGATCACCGAGTCCAGCGGACTCGCCGCCTCGCGTCTGCACCCCGGCATCTACTGGACGCACAACGACAGCGACGACGGGCCGTACCTCTACGCCGTCGACAGCAAGACCGGCGAGACGGTCGCCACCGTCACGATGAGCGGGGTCGGCGCCCCCCGCGACGTCGAGGCCATCTCGCTCGGTCCGGATGGCGATCTCTACGTCGGTGACATCGGCGACAACCTCGGCGGCACCTGGAACCACGTCTGGATCTACAAGCTGCCCGAGCCGAAGGTGCTCAAGGACCAGACGATCCGGGCCACCCAGTACGTCGTGAAGTACGCGGACGGGCCCCGCAACGCGGAGGCGCTGATGGTGCATCCGAAGACCGGGCGGGTCTACATCGCCGACAAGAACGAGGACGGCGGCCACCTGTACGAGGGCCCCGCACAGCTCTCCCCCTCCGGCACGAACGTGTTCCGCAGGGTCGCCACCATCGACCTCTGGGTCACCGACGGGGCCTTCTCGCCGAACGGCGAACAGCTGGCGCTGCGCGGGTACTTCGGCGGGATCGTGTACACCTGGAACGACGGGAAGCCCAAGCGGCAGGGGCGGCTGAACGTTCCGCTGCAGGGACAGGGCGAGTCCGTCACGTACACGCCCGACGGGTCCGAGCTGATGTACGGGAGCGAGGGCAAGGACAGCCCGGTGCAGCCCGGTTCGGTTCCCGGGGGCGGCTCCGACTCCAAGTCCCCTTCGAAGAACGGTGGTTCGTCGTCGGCGGGCGGTGACGGGGGCGGTGGACTGGGTGCCGGGGCCAAGGGGGCGCTGGCGGTGGGTGCTGTGCTGGTGGTGGTCCTCGGGGTGAGGCGGCTGCGGCGCAAGTCCTAGGGAGCCGGGAGCCGTGCGGGCTTCTGGTTCGGGCGAGCGCCGGCGGTGACGCGCGCGGCGTCGGGAGACGACAGGAGGAAGGGGCGCCCGGCGAGTGCCGGGCGCCCCTTCCGTGTACGGCTGAGGTCAGAGCTTCTCGATGACGTGGTCGACGCACTTCGTCAGCGCCTCGACGTCCGCCGGGTCGATCGCCGGGAACATCGCGACGCGCAGCTGGTTGCGGCCGAGCTTGCGGTAGGGCTCGGTGTCGACGATGCCGTTGGCGCGCAGGACCTTGGCGACGGCGGCGGCGTCGATCTCGTCGTCGAAGTCGATCGTGCCGATGACCTGCGAGCGCTTGGCCGCGTCGGTGACGAACGGGGTGGCGTACTTGGAGTCCTCGGCCCAGGTGTACAGCCGGGTCGAGGAGTCCTTGGTGCGGGCCGTGGACCAGGCCAGGCCGCCCTGCCCGTTGATCCACTCCAGCTGCTCGTTGAGCAGGAAGAGGGTGGCGAGGGCCGGGGTGTTGTACGTCTGGTTCTTGCGGGAGTTGTCGATCGCCGTGGGGAGCGAGAAGAACTCCGGCACATGGCGGCCCGACGCGTGGACGCGCTCGGCGCGCTCGATGGCGGCGGGGGAGAAGACCCCGATCCACAGGCCGCCGTCGGAGGCGAAGGACTTCTGCGGGGCGAAGTAGTAGACGTCCGTCTCGGCGATGTCGACCGGCAGGCCGCCGGCGCCGGAGGTGGCGTCCACGAGGACGAGGGAGCCCTCGTCGGCGCCCGCGACCCGCCTGACGGGGGCGGCGACACCGGTGGAGGTCTCGTTGTGGGTGAAGGCGTACACGTCGACGCCGGCCTCGGCCGAGGGCTCGGGGTGGGTGCCCGGGTCGGACACGATCACGGTGGGTTCGGCGAGCCACGGGGCGAGCTTGGCGGCCTTGGCGAACTTGGAGCTGAACTCACCGAAGTTGAGGTGCTGCGACTTGTTCTCGATCAGGCCGTGGGTCGCCACGTCCCAGAACGCGGTGGAGCCGCCATTGCCGAGGACGACCTCGTACCCGTCGGGCAGCGAGAACAGTTCGCGCACACCCTCCCGGACCCTCCCGACCAGGTTCTTGACCGGCGCCTGGCGGTGGGACGTACCGAGCAGAGAACTGCCGGTCGCCGCCAGCGCGTCCAGTGCCTCCGTCCGCACCTTGGAGGGGCCGGCGCCGAAGCGTCCGTCGGCGGGCTTGATGTCAGCGGGGATCTGGATGTCAGCCACGAGCCGGAGGGTATCTCTTCGGTGAAACCGGACGGAAGCGTGTCCGTTCGATGAGACGACCCGGCCGGCCCGTGGCTGCCGATGGATCACGGCGCCGAGCCCACGCCCGTGGAGAGCCACGAGGAGGGCGGCGGGAGAGCTACGGGGCCAGCCGGACCGGCAGTTCGTACAGGTCGTTCTGGGTGACCACGGGCTTGTTGCGCAACTCCGCGACGGGGACCGCCAGGTCGAGGGCGGGGAAGCGCTCGTACAGCGCCGGCAGCGCGACGCCCGCCTCCAGCCGGGACAGGGCCGCACCCGGGCAGACGTGCGGGCCGTGGCCGAACGAGATGTGGCGGTTCGCCGTGGTGCGGGTGATGTCGAAGTCCCCGGCCGTCGGGCCGTGGGCGTTCTCGTCCCGCCCGATCGCGCCGTACGACACGATCAGCGCGTCACCCGCGGGGATGACCTTGTCGCCGACCGGCACGTCCTCCGTCGCGAAGCGGATCAGGACGTGCGAGGTGGGGGTGGAGTGGCGCAGTGTCTCCTCCACCACGGCCGGCCAGTCCGCCTCACCGGAAAGGACGAGCGCGCGCTGCTCCGGATGGGCGGACAGGTTGACCACCGCGTTGACGATGAGGGAGATCGTGGTCTCGTGTCCCGCCGCCACCATCAGCTGGAGGGTGGAGACGATCTCCTCGTCCGTGAGGTGGTCGCCGTTCTCGGAGGCGAGGATCAGGGCGCTGGTCAGGTCGTCGCCGGGCTCGGCGCGTTTGGCCGCGACGGTGTCGGCCATGATCCCGGCCAGCTCGGTGAGCGTGGCGAGGACCTCGGCCGGCGGGGTCTGCGTCGAGAAGAACTTCTCGAAGAGCTCCTTGAGACGGGGCAGCCGGGACTCCTCGATGCCCATGAGGTCGGCGACGACGTACATGGGCAGCGGGTAGGCGAAGTCGGCCTTCAGGTCGACGACACCGGCGTCCGCGGAGAGCTGGTCGAGCAGCCCCTGCGTCAGCTTGGTGATCCGCTCCCGCATCTGCTCCACCCGGCGGGGCGTCAGCGCCTGCGCCACCAGTGTGCGCATCCTGCGGTGGTCCGCGCCGTCGACCGTCAGCATGGAGCGACCGGGGTTGGCGAGGCCGATCAGCGGCCAGTCGGGGGCTATCTCGCCGCGCTGCCAGGCGCCCCACACGTTGATGTCCTTCACCAGCCGGGGGTCCGTGAGCAGCGCGCGGGCCTCCGCGTGGCGGGTGACCGCCCAGACGGGTACGCCGCCGGGCAGTTCCACGGCGGCCAGCGGACCGGCTTCGCGCAGCCGGGCGCTCTCGCCGTCGAGGTCGGACACGAACGGGTCGAGGGCGATACGTGCGGTCATGCGGGGATGCCTCCAGGAGCCGGGGTGGGGTTGCCGCGTCGTCGCGGGGGCGGTGGCGACGGCGTATGCCGCCGAGGCCCCCGTGGACCCCGGCCGGACACGCGGGCCGGCCGGGCGCGGTGGAGTCTCACAGTGCGGGTACGGGGGTGAAGCGCACCGGGAGTTCGGTGAGGCCGCGCAGCCAGGGTGAGGGCCGGCGGGTGAGGGAGTCGGCGGGTACCGTCAGGTCGATGTCGGGCAGCCGGTCCAGTACGACCTCGATGCCCGTGCGCGCGATGACCTCGGCGACCTCCTGGGCCGGGAACGGGCAGCGGTGCTCGCCGTGGCCGAAGGAGAAGTGGGCGTTGTTGCCGCCGGTGAGGGCGGAGCCGTCGGTGCGGACCTGCGGGTCGGAGTTGGCGCCCTGGAGGCCGAGCAGCAGCAGGTCGCCGGCGCGGACGCGGTGGCCGCCGAGCTGGGTGTCGCGGGAGGCCCAGCGGCCGGCGACGTTCTGGGTGGGGGTGTCCTCCCAGAGGACCTCGTTCATGGCCTCCGCGACGCTGTTGCGGCCGCCGAAGAGGGAGGCGGCGAAGCGGTCGTCCGTGAGCATCAGGCGCAGCGAGTTGCCGATCCAGTCCGCGGTGGGCTGGTGGCCCGCGGCCATCATGACCATCAGGTCCTGGATGATCTCCTCGTCGGTGAAGCCGGAGGTGTCGGCGAGCATCCGGGAGACGACGTCGCTCGCGGGGTCGGCCTTGCGGTCGGCCAGCAGCCGCGCCATGGAACCGGCGAGGTGCTGCTGTCCGGCGAGTGCCCCCTCCCGCCCGTTGATCATGTCGTTGAGGGCGGTGACCAGGCCGGGGCCCTGTTCCTCGGAGAAGCCGTAGAGCGTCGCGAGGACCCGTACGGGCAGCAGTGCCGCGTAGTCCCCGACGAGGTCGATCTCGCCCTTGGCGCAGGCCGCGTCGATGAGTTCGTCGGCGAACCGCTCGGCGTGGGTGCGCAGTTCGAAGGGGTCGACGGCCTCCAGTGCGTCGCTGATCATCGCGGCGCGCTCACGGTGGCGTTCGCCGACGGTGTAGAGGATGGAGGGCTGCTTGCGGCCGATCATCGGCAGCAGCGGCCAGTCGTCGGGGATGCGGTCCCACTGGTTCCACAGGTCGGAGTCCCGGCTGAACAGCACGGGATCGCCGGTGACCTGGTGCAGTTCGCGGTAGCCGAGCACCAGCCACGCCGGGATGTCGCCGTCCAGCACGACGGACGCCACCGAACCGTGGTCGCGCCGCATCTCCCGGTACAGCTCGGCCGGTTCGGTCTGGAACCGGGGCCCGCTGAGGGGCACGGGGGCGGAGGTCACAGGGCCAACTCCGGGGACTTGGTGACTTCTTCGGTGGCCGGGGTGGCCGGGGCGGTGGCCTCGGCCGCGGCGGCGTACACGGTCTTCAGGTGTTCGACCAGGGTGATCAGCACCCGTTTGCTGGACTCCCGCGAGCGGGCGTCGCAGTCGATGAGCGGGACGTGCGGGTCGAGGTCGAGGGCCTCGCGGATCTCGGCGGGGGTGTGTCCCGGGCCGCCGAAGTCGTTGCAGGCGACGATGAACGGCGTGCCGTGGTGCTCCAGGCGGTCGATCGCGTACCAGGAGTCGTCGATGCGGCGGGTGTCGACGAGGACGACCGCGCCGAGGGTGCCGGAGAAGAGGCGGTCCCACAGGAACCAGAAGCGTTCCTGGCCGGGCGCGCCGAACAGGTACAGCACGTTGTGGGCGTCGAGCGTGATGCGGCCGAAGTCGAAGGCGACGGTGGTCGCGGACTTGCCGCGGACCTCGCTGATGTCGTCGATCGCCTCACCGGCCCGGGTCATCGTCTCCTCGGTGTTGAGGGGACGGATCTCGCTCACGGAGCGGACCAGGGTCGTCTTGCCGACGCCGAAACCGCCGACGACCACGATCTTCAGACCGTTGTCGGCGGTGGCGCCCAGCGGGGTCCTCGCGTCAGAGGTTGCGTAGTCCAACGAGCACCTGCTCCAGGATGTCGGGATCGGGTAGTGCTGCCTTCTGCGGGTGGCGGGCGCTGACCCGGCCCGCGGCGAGCAGGTCGGAGAGCAGGACCCGGGTGATGGACACCGGCAGTTTCAGCACGGCGGCGATCTCCACGACCGCCGTCGGCCGCTCGCACAGCCGCAGGATCGCGGCGTGCTCCGACTGCATGCCCAGCACCGGGTCGCACTCGGCGACCACGAGCGTCACGAGGTCGAACGGGGTGTCCGGCCCGGAACGGCTGCGTCCTCCGGTGAGGGTGTACAGCCGGTCGGGCGCGTCGTCCCTGCCCGGACGGCTCATGACGTCCGGGGCTGCGCGCTCAGGTGTTCGCCGAGTTGCTCCACCAGCTCGCTCATGTTGTGCCCGACCAGGCCGGCGTCCGCGTCCTCGGCGGTGACCACGGCGAGATGGGCGCCGTCACCGGCCTCCACGATGAACAGGACCCCGCCGTAGAACTCGGTCATCGCCGAGCGCACACCGCCGCTGCCGTCGCCGAACTCCACGGACGCGCCGTGGGACAGCGACTGGATGCCGGCGGCGATCGCGGCGAGCTGGTCCGCCCGGTCGACGGTGAGCTCCGGGGTGCGGCACAGCTTCAGGCCGTCGCGGGAGAGCACGAGGGCGTGCCGGGCGCCCGGGGTGCGCTCGAGGAGGCCCTCGATGAGCCAGGAGAGCTTCTCGTCGGCGGTGGTGGTGCCGGTCATGAAGTGGTGTCGCCTTCCGGGTGCGGGGGTGGGGGTCCCGTACGGCTGCTTCGTCGCGTACGGCGTTCTCGGGGGTGTACGCCGGGGCGCGTACGGAGTCCTCGGGCACGGTCCCCTGGACCGCGGCCTGGTCCGGTGCCGTGCCGCGGACGGCCTGGCGGAAGCTGCTGAACCGGGCGGCGGTGACCTTGGAGTCGGTGACGCGGGGTTCGGGTTCGGGGGCCTGGTCCGCGAGGCGGGCGCGGCTGCGCTCGGCGTGCGCGAGGGTGCGGCCGCGGCGGCGCTTGGGCAGGCTGCCGGCGGGCTCGGCGGCCTCGTGCCGGGGGGGAGTCGTGGGTGGGGACCGGGTCCGGGTCGAGGTCCTCGGTGGCCCGGGCGGCGGCGTACGACACCGGGGGCGCTTACCGGCCGCGGGTGGTCCCCGGCCGCGGCATTGCGGTCCTCGGCCGGTACGGGGGCGGGGGTCGCGGCGGGGGACGGTGTCGTGGCGGGCGCGGCCTGGGGAGCGCGGGCGCGGGCGCGGACGGCAGGGACAGCAGGTCCTGGGGGATGAGCACCAGGACGCCGGTGCCGCCGCGCGCGGAAGGCCGGAAGGAGACCTTCAGGCCGTGCTTGCGGGCGAGCCGGCCGACCACCGCGAGGCCGAGCCGGGTACCGGTGAGGCCGCCCAGTTCGGCGCCGTCGCCGGAGACGGCGCGCTCGGCGCGGCGCAGCTGGACGTCGCCCATGACGAGGCCGCTGTCCTCGACGGAGACGATGACACCGGCCGGGACCTCCTCGACGTACACATGGACCTCGGCGGTCGGCGGCGAGAAGTTCGCCGCGTTGTCGAGGAGTTCGGCGAGCGCGTGCATCACGCCCTCGGCGGCGTGTCCGGCGACGGCGGCGTCGCTGGAGGAGTGCAGGCGCACCCGCTGGTAGCCGCCGATGCGCCCCATGGCGCCGCGCAGGATCGACTCCATGACGATGGGCCGTGCCCATCGGCGGCCGGAGCGGGCGCCAGCGAGGACGGCGACGGAGTCGGCGAGACGGCCGGCCTGCGCGGTGCGGTGGTCGAGGTGCAGGAGATCGGCGAGGACCTCCTCGTCGGAGTGCTTCTCCTCCATGGCGCGCAGGTCGGCGAGCATGGCCGTGGAGAGGGCCTGCATACGGCCGGCCGCGTTGGCGGTGGCCGAGATCGCGGCGGCGCGGTCGCTCGTGGCCTGCCGGACCTGCTGGGCCAGGTGCGCCTTCTCCGCGGTGAGTTCGGCGGACCTCCGCTGCTCCTCGGCGATCTCGGCGCCGAGCCGCCGCCGTTCGGCCTCGAAGTCGGCGGTGAGGCGCGCGCGTTCGCGGGCCTCGGCGTCGGCGGTCCGGGTCCGGTCACGCGCGGACTCCTCCGCGAGCCGGGTCCGCTCCTGGTGGAACTCCTCGGCCTGGCGGGCCCGTTCCTGCAGCAGCCGCCCGGCGTCCTGGCTCACGGCGTCGAGGCGGCGGCGCGCCAGTTGCGCGGACCGTACGGCGCGGGTGGCGACCGCGACGGCCACACAGAGCAGCACGGCGGCCGTCCCGGTGACCCAGGCGACAGGCACCCGGGCGGAGTTCGGCGCGGTCGCCACCGCACCGACCACCGCGAGCGCCGCCAGGGCGGCGGTGAGCAGGGGTGCGGGCGCTGTGGCGCGGAGGGTGGGTCGTTCGCCGGAGGGGCTGGGCGCGGTCATGAATCCTGTCCTCGGTCCGTGTCCTCGGTCGTTTCCTGGGCGAGAGGCGACACCTGATACTCAATTCGCCGTCACTATATGAGAGTTCGTGATCGCATTGGGAAGGTTCCGGATCCGGTCCCGTCATCGGACCGCGATTCGGACGCCCCGGATACCGCGCGGAACCGCCGCCCGGGGCCATCCTGGAGGCATGACGGATCTTGGCGATCGGGGACCGGCGGAGTTTCGGGAACTGCGGGCCGCACTGCGTGAACGGCTCGCCGCGGAGGTGCGCGGCGAGATCTCCTTCGACGCCACCGCACGTGCGCTGACCAGCATGGACGCGTCCAACTACCGGCGCGTCCCGCTCGGTGTGGTGGCCCCGCGCGACAGCGACGACGTGGCGGCCGTGCTGTCCGTGTGCCGCGCGTTCGCGGTGCCGGTCGTCGCGCGCGGCGGCGGCACCTCGATCGCCGGCCAGGCGACCGGCACCGGCGTCGTCCTCGACTTCACCCGGCACATGAACCGGATCGTCGCGCTGGACCCCGGGGCCCGCACCGCCGTCGTACAGCCCGGCGTCGTCCTGGACCGCCTCCAGGAGGCCGCCGCCCCGCACGGCCTGCGCTTCGGCCCCGACCCCTCCACCCACGGTCGCTGCACCCTCGGCGGAATGATCGGGAACAACGCGTGCGGGTCGCACTCGGTGGCGTGGGGCACGACAGCGGACAGCGTGCGCGAGCTGTCGGTGCTCACCGGCCGGGCCCAGGCCCGCACGCTCGGCCGCGACTGGCAGGGTGCCCCGCCCGGCCTCCGCGCCCTGGTGGAGGGCGAGTTGGCCCGCCTGCGCACCGGCTTCCCGGATCTGCCGCGCCGTATCTCCGGCTACGCGCTGGACGCCCTGCTCCCCGAGAGGGGCGCGGACGTCGCCCGCTCCTTCTGCGGTTCCGAGGGCACGCTGGGCATCCTGACCGAAGCGGTCGTGGGACTGGTCGAGGCACCCCGGGCGACGGCGCTTGCCGTGCTCGGGTACGCCGACGAGAGCGCGGCGGCGGAGGCGGCCGCCGGGCTGCTGCCGCTCGGGCCGCTCACGGTGGAGGGGATGGCCGCGGACCTCGTACCGCCCGGCGCGGGGCTGCCGCGGGGCGGGGCCTGGCTGTTCGTCGAGACGGGCGGCGCCGACGCGGGGGAGGCCCGCGCGCGTGCCGAGGCGGTCCTGCGCGCCGCCGACGTCCTCGACGCCGCCGTGGTCACCGACCCGGCCGGGCAGCGTGCCCTGTGGCGGCTGCGCGAGGACGCGAGCGGCACGGCGACCCGGATGCCCGGCGACGGGGGAGAGGCCTGGCCCGGCTGGGAGGACTGCGCGGTGCCGCCGGCCCGGCTCGGCGCGTATCTGCGGGACTTCCGGGGCCTGTTGGCGGCTCACGGGCTGCGCGGGACGCCGTACGGGCACTTCGGGGACGGCTGCATCCACGTCCGTATCGACTTCGACCTGCTGACGAGCGAGGGGATCGGGCGCTTCCGCGGCTTCTCGCGGGAACTGGCGGAACTGGTGGTCTCGCACGGGGGCTCACTGTCCGGCGAGCACGGCGACGGGCAGGCAAGGGCCGAGCTGCTGCCCCTCATGTACGGTCCCGAACTGGTCGGCCTCTTCGAGCGGGCGAAGGACCTGTGGGACCCGGACGGCCTGCTCAACCCCGGAATGCTGGTGCGCCCGCACCGGCTGGACGAGAACCTGCGGTTCGCGGTGCTGCCGCGTGAGCCGGTGGACGTGACGTTCGGATATCCGGCGGACGGCGGGGACTTCTCCGCCGCGGTGCGCCGATGCGTGGGGGTCGCCAAGTGCCGTACGACGACGCCCGCCGACGCGGGTGTCATGTGCCCGTCGTTCCGGGTGACGGGCGAGGAGGAGCACTCCACCCGGGGACGCGCGCGGCTGCTGCACGAGATGCTCGCGGGCGAGGTGGTCACCGGCGGCTGGCGGTCGACGGAGGTCCGTGACGCGCTGGACCTGTGCCTGTCCTGCAAGGGGTGCCGATCGGACTGCCCGGTCGGCGTCGACATGGCCACGTACAAGGCGGAGTTCCTGCACCACCACTACGCGGGCCGGCGCCGCCCCGCCGCGCACTACGCCCTGGGGCGGCTGCCCGAGTGGCTCGCGCTGGTCGCCCGGACCAGGACCGCCGGGCTGCTCAACGCGCTGTCCTCGCTGCGCCCGCCGGCCGCGGTGGCCAAGCGGCTGGCCGGGATCGCACCGGAGCGGCAGATCCCGCGACTGGCGCCCGAGACGTTCAGCCGGTGGTGGCAGCGGCGCTTCAAGGAGCGGGTGCGGCGGATGATGCGCGAGGGGGTGCCGGGGACCGCCGGGAACGGCACCGACGGGTACGGCCCTGATGGGAACGGCGTCGACGGGAACGGCGCCGTCGCCCCCGCGGAGGTGGCCCTCCTGTGGCCGGACACCTTCACGGAGCACCTCTCGCCGTCGGTGGGCCGGGCGGCCGTACGGGTGCTGGAGGCGGCCGGCGTGGACGTGATGCTGACGCCGACGGTGGCGATGAGGAAGCTGGGGGGCCCGGGAAGGAGCGGCCGGAACAAGAAGGGGAAGGGCGGCAAGAAGAGGCCGACGGGGGCACCCGGGACGACGGGAACGACGGCCGGGGTGCCGAGCGCGGGCCGCACGTCGGACGGGCCGGCCCCGTGGGCGGTGGGCCGCGCGGGCCGGGTCTGCTGCGGTCTGACGTACGTCTCCACGGGCCAGCTCGACCTCGCCCGCGCGGTGATGCGCCGCACACTCGACCTGATGGGTGCCTTCCTGGACCCGGACGTCCACCCGCGGCCCCCCTCCGTCGTCGTCCTCGAACCGAGTTGTGCCGCCGCGCTGCGCACGGACCTCCCGGAACTCCTCCACGACGACCCGCGCGCGGCGCGACTGGCCTCGGCGGTGCTGACGTTCGCCGAGGCGCTGGAACGGCTGGCGCCGGACTGGTCGCCGCCGTCGCTGGACCGCCCCGTCGTCGGCCAGACCCACTGCCACCAGCACGCCGTCCTCGGCGACGCGGCCGACCGCCGGCTGCGCGCGGCGGCGGGTCTGACCGGCTCGCTCGTGGGCGGCTGCTGCGGCCTCGCGGGCGACTTCGGCTTCGGGAAGGGCCACTACGACGTGTCGGTGGCCTGCGCGGAGGAACAGCTCCTCCCGGCGGTGGCGGCGGCCGGCGACGACGCGGTGCTCCTCGCGGACGGCTACTCCTGCCGCACACAGCTGGAGCAGCTGACGGGCCGCGGCGGAAGGCACCTGGCGGAGGTGCTGGCGGAGGCACTCGACGACTCCGGCCGACGGGCGGGCCACGGGCGTGGGCACGAGAATGGCGAAATGTGCTGACTACCCTGACGTTCCCAGCCATCCCCCTCACCGAGGAGTGCCGCGCATGAGGCTCCGCCTGCAGGTCATCACCCGTGAAGAGCACCTGGCGTTCGTCGCGACACGGGCCTCGGTCAGCCATATGCAGGTGCCGTCCTGGGGTGACGTGAAGCCGGACTGGCGGGCGGAGAGCCTCGGGTGGTTCGACGGGGAGGGCCGGCTCGTCGGGGCCGGTCTTGTGCTGCTGCGGCCGCTGCCGAAGGTGCGGCGGTACCTCGCCTATCTCCCGGAGGGGCCGGTCGTCGACTGGTACGCGGCCGATCTCGTGGAGCGCTGGCTCGACCCTATGCTCGCGTATCTGAAGGGCCGTGGCGCGTTCTCGGTGAAGATGGGGCCGCCCGTCGTCGTACGCCGGTGGAGCGCCGACGCCGTCAAGGCGGCCATCGCCGACCCGGCCGCGCGCCGGCTCGGGGACACGGAGGCGACGACGTACGAACCGGCCGCCGCCGGTGTCGCCGAGCGGCTGCGGAAGCGCGGGTGGCGGCAGGCCGAGGCGGGCGCCGAGGACGGGTTCGCGGCCGGGCAGCCGCGCTACGTCTTCCAGGTCCCCTTCGGCGGCAGGCCGCTGGAGGAGATCCAGCGTGGTTTCAACCAGCAGTGGCGGCGCAACATCAAGAAGGCCGAGAAGGCCGGCGTGAAGGTCGGGCGCGGCGGTTACGACGACCTGCCCGCGTTCTACGAGCTCTACGCGGAGACCGCCGGGCGCGACCGCTTCATCCCCCGGCCGCTGCCCTACTTCCAGCGCATGTGGACCGCCCTGACCGCCGAGGACCCGGACCGTATGCGGCTCTACCTCGCGCACCACGACGGCGAGGTCCTCGCCGCGGCCACGATGCTGACGGTCGGCACCCACGTCTGGTACTCCTACGGCGCCTCCACCAGCCGCAGGCGCGAGGTCCAGCCCAACAACGCCATCCAGTGGCGCATGATGACCGACGCCCACGAACTGGGCGCCGCCGTCTACGACTTCCGCGGCATCACGGACACCATCGAGGAGTCCAACCACCTCCTCGGCCTGCTCCGCTTCAAGGCCGGCGCGGGCGGCGAGGCCGTCGAGTACCTCGGCGAGTGGGACTTCCCCCTCAACCGTGTGCTCCACCGCGCCCTCGACCTGTACATGGCCCGCCGCTGAGGCTCCGGCGTCCACGCGGACCGGGAGGGCCGCTGTGAGCAACGAGACAGGGTCGTACAGGGTTCACGCGCCTGACCGAGTCCATTACTCTGGACCGGAAAGTGCAGCGTGATGCACGCACCCCGAGTCGAGCCCCTGGAAGGCACCGTGAACACCCCCAGCGCCGTCCCGTCCTCCCCGGCGTCCGCGACCCCGGTCGCCCCGGTGATGGCACCCCTGCCCGGTACGGGCGGCGGTTCCCCGGTCCGGCGCGGCGGCCTCGGGCCCGTCGGCCTGGTCCTCGCCGGAGGCATCTCCGTGCAGTTCGGCGGCGCGCTGGCGGTGACCCTGATGCCGCGCACCGGGGCGCTCGGAGTGGTGACCCTGCGGCTGCTGGTGGCCGCGATCGTGCTGATGGTGATCTGCCGGCCGAAGGTGCGCGGACACTCCCGGGCCGACTGGACCACGGTCCTCCTCTTCGGGCTGACCATGGCCGCGATGAACGGCCTCTTCTACCAGTCGGTCGCCCGCATCCCGCTGGGCCCCGCCGTCACGCTCGAGGTGCTGGGCCCGCTGGTGCTCTCGGTGGTCGCCTCCCGCCGCGCCCTGAACCTGCTCTGGGCGGGCCTCGCCCTCGGCGGGGTCTTCCTGCTCGGTGGCGGGGGCTTCGGCAGCCTCGACACGGCGGGCGTCGCCTTCGCGCTGTCGGCCGGCGCGATGTGGGCGGCGTACATCGTCTTCAGCGCCCGTACCGGCCGGCGCTTCCCGCAGGCCGACGGGCTGGCGCTCGCCATGGTGGTCGCGGCGGTGGCGTTCCTGCCGCTGGGGATCGCCGAGTCCGGGACCCGGCTGCTGGACCCGACGACCGTGGCGCTCGGGGCCGCGGTCGCCGTCCTGTCCTCCGTCCTCCCCTACACCCTCGAACTCCTCGCCCTGCGCCGCCTTCCCGCCTCCACCTTCGCGATCCTGATGAGCCTGGAACCGGCCGTCGCCGCGACCGCCGGCTTCCTCGTCCTGCACCAGGCGCTCTCCGCCACCGAGGCCCTCGCGATCGCCCTCGTCATCGCGGCGAGCATGGGCGCGGTACGGACCCAGGTGGGGCGGGGCCGGGCGAACTCCGCGTAGCCGCGTCCGCGGGGTGACCGGGACGGAGCGGGGCGTGGCTGTCGGCCGCTCGCTGTCCGGCGCGTCCCGTCCCTGGGGGCTCCGCCCCCAGACCCCCGCATCGGCCTGAACGGCCTCGTCCTCAAACGCCGGACGGGCTGATGGTGCTTAAGCCGGGGCATGTATGTCAGCCCGTCCGGCGTTCGAGGACGAGCCCTTCGGGCGACAAGCGGGTGCCCAGGGCGGCAGCCCCCTGGCGGGGGGACTGGAGGGAGGGGCGCGTCCGCACCCACCCCGGATGTCCCGCCCCTAATCAATGCAAGCACGCTTGCTTGTTTCTCCGCCCGCTGCCATGCTCCAGAACGCACCGCGCAAGACCCCGCACATCGTCGTGCCCCGAGGGAGCGCCATCGTGTCCGACCTTTCGTCCGTGCTCGACGATCTGCATCGGGAGAGCGAGGAACTCGACCTGCTGGTGGGCGGGTTGGACGAGGAGGGCTGGCGGCTCGCCACCCCGGCCCCGGGCTGGACCGTCGCCCACCAGATCGCTCACCTGGCCTGGACGGACCGCTCCGCGCTGCTCGCCGTGACCGACGCCGAGGCCTTCGCGAAGGAGGTCGAGAAGGCGATCGCCGCACCCGGCGGATTCGTGGACGAGGGCGCCGAGGAGGGCGCGGCCCGGCCGCCCGCCGCGCTGCTCGCCGGCTGGCGTTCGGGACGCGGGGCGCTGGAGGACTCCCTGCGCGCGGCCCCGGCCGGAACCCGCTTCCCCTGGTACGGCCCGCCCATGTCGGTCGCCTCCGTGGCCACCGGCCGGCTGATGGAGACCTGGGCCCACGGCCAGGACGTGGCGGACGCGCTGGGGGTGACGCGCACCCCCACGGACCGGCTCCGGCACGTGGTGCGGATCGGCGTCCGGGCACGGGACTTCGCCTTCGGGGTCCGCGGGCTCACCCCGCCGGAAGGGGAGTTCCGCGTCGAACTCGTGAGCGCCACCGGCGAGCTGTGGACGTACGGACCCGAGGACGCTCCCCAGCGGGTCACCGGCCCCGCCCTCGACTTCTGCCTCCTGGTCACCCAGCGCGCCCACCGCGCCGACCTCGCCGTACGGGCACAGGGCCCCGACGCCGACCGCTGGCTGGACATCGCCCAGGCCTTCGCGGGGCCGCCGGGGGACGGACGGCAGCCCAAGGAGGCGCGGTCCGCGGAGCCACTGCCGCAGGAACCGCCGGGGGAACCCCGGCCGGCGGCACCGACGCCTGAGGACCGGCGCCGGAAGGAGGAGCCGGGCGAGTGAGCGGCTCCCTCCCTTCCCCGCGTCCCCTGCGCATAGGCAACGCCTCCGGCTTCTACGGCGACCGTTTCGACGCGATGCGCGAGATGCTCACCGGCGGTCCCCTGGACGTCCTCACCGGCGACTACCTCGCCGAACTGACCATGCTCATCCTCGGCCGCGACCGTCTGAAGAACCCGGCGGGCGGCTACGCGCGCACCTTCCTGCGGCAGTTGGAGGAGTGCCTCGGCCTCGCGCACGAGCGGGGCGTCCGTGTCGTGGCGAACGCGGGCGGCCTCAACCCCGCCGGACTCGCCGGCGCCGTGCGGGAGCTGGCCGGGCGGCTGGGCATCCCCGTACGCGTCGCCCACGTCGAGGGGGACGACCTCACCCGCGGCCACCCCGGCACTCTCGCCGCGCACGCCTACCTCGGGGGCGCCGGGATCGCCGCCTGTCTGCGCGAGGGCGCGGACATCGTCGTGACGGGACGGGTCACGGACGCCGCGCTGGTCACCGGCCCGGCCGTCGCCCACTTCGGCTGGGCCCCGGACGCGTACGACCGGCTCGCGGGCGCCGTCGTCGCCGGGCACGTCCTGGAGTGCGGCACGCAGGCGACCGGCGGCAACTACGCCTTCTTCGGCGACCATCCGGCGGGGCGGCTGCGCCGTCCCGGCTTCCCGCTCGCCGAACTCCACGAGGACGGCACGAGCGTCATCACCAAACACGACGGCACGGGCGGCCTGGTGGACATCGGCACGGTCACCGCGCAGCTCCTGTACGAGACGTCCGGCGCCCGGTACGCGGGCCCCGACGTCACCGCCCGCCTCGACTCGGTGACGCTCTCCCAGGAGGGCCCCGACCGGGTCCGGATCGCGGGCGTCCGGGGCGAGGCGCCGCCGCCCACCCTCAAGGTCGGCCTGAACCGTCTCGGCGGCTTCCGCAACGAGGTCGTCTTCGTCCTGACCGGGCTGGACATCGAGGCGAAGGCCGCGCTCGTACGGGACCAGATGGAGACCGCGCTCGACGCCGCCAAGTCGCGTCCGGCGGAGGTCCGCTGGGAGCTGGCCCGCACCGACCGGCCGGACGCCCCCACCGAGGAGACCGCGAGCGCCCTGCTCCGTCTCGTCGTACGGGACCCGGACCAGGACGCGGTCGGCCGCACGCTCGGCGGGGCGGCCGTCGAACTGGCCCTGGCGAGCTACCCGGGCTTCCATGTGCTGGCGCCGCCGGGAAAGGGCGCGCCGTACGGGGTGTTCGAGGACTCCCGCGTCCCCCAGGACGCCGTGGAGCAGGTGGCGGTCCTGCCGGACGGGCGCCGCGTCCCGGTGGCTCCGGCCCGCGCCACCCTGGTCCTGGAACCGGCGCCGCAGCCCGACCCGCCCGAGCCGCCGCCCGCCGGGCCGACGCGCCGCGCCCCGCTCGGTCTGGTGGCAGGTGCCCGCAGCGGGGACAAGGGCGGCGACGCCAACGTCGGTGTCTGGGTCCGTACGGACGACGCCTGGCGCTGGCTCGTCCACGAGCTGACGGCCGACCGGTTCCGGAGTCTGATCCCCGAGAGCCGTCAGCTCGACGTCGTCCGCCATGTGCTGCCCAACCTCCGCGCCCTCAACTTCGTCGTCGGGGGAATCCTCGGCGAGGGGGTCGCCGCCCAGCACCGCTTCGACCCCCAGGCCAAGGGCCTCGGGGAATGGCTCCGCTCCCGCCACCTGGACATACCGGAGGCACTCCTGTGACCGTCCTCGCGTCCGCCCTGGACGCCCACAGCCCCGAACACACCGCCCACCGCGACGTCATGCTCGCCAAGCTCGCCGCGCTGGACGCCGAGCACGCCAAGGCGCTCGCGGGCGGCGGCGAGAAGTACGTCGCCCGGCACCGGGAGCGCGGCAAACTGCTCGCCCGCGAGCGCATCGAGCTGCTGCTCGACCCCGACACCCCCTTCCTGGAGCTGTCGCCGCTGGCGGCCTGGGGGAGCGACGCCCCCGCGTACACGGTGGGGGCCTCGCTCGTCACCGGGATCGGGGTCGTCGAGGGCGTGGAGTGCCTGATCACCGCCAACGACCCGACGGTGCGCGGCGGTGCCAGCAACCCGTGGAGCCTGAAGAAGGCGCTGCGGGCCAATGACATCGCCCTCGCCAACCGGCTGCCCTGCATCAGCCTCGTCGAGTCGGGCGGCGCCGACCTGCCGTCCCAGAAGGAGATCTTCATCCCCGGGGGCGCGATCTTCCGCGACCTGACCCGGCTGTCGGCGGCGGGCATCCCGACCGTGGCCGTCGTCTTCGGGAACTCCACCGCCGGCGGCGCGTACGTCCCCGGCATGTCCGACCACGTGATCATGGTCAAGGAGCGGGCGAAGGTCTTCCTGGGCGGTCCGCCGCTGGTGAAGATGGCCACCGGCGAGGAGAGCGACGACGAGTCCCTGGGTGGCGCGGAGATGCACGCGCGGGTGTCGGGTCTCGCGGACTACTTCGCCGTCGACGAGCGGGACGCCCTCCGGCAGGCCCGGCGCGTCGTCGCCCGGCTCAACCACCGCAAGGCGTACCCGGACCCGGGACCGGCGGCCCCGCCCAAGTACGACGAGGACGAGCTGCTGGGGATCGTGCCCGGCGACCTCAGGCACCCCTTCGACCCGCGCGAGGTCATCGCCCGGATCGTCGACGGCTCGGACTTCGACGAGTTCAAGCCCCTCTACGGGACCAGCCTCACGACGGGCTGGGCGTCGCTGCACGGCTACCCGGTCGGGGTGCTGGCCAACGCCCAGGGCGTGCTGTTCAGCGCCGAGTCGCAGAAGGCCGCCCAGTTCATCCAGCTCGCCAACCAGCGCGACATCCCGCTCCTCTTCCTGCACAACACCACCGGCTACATGGTCGGCAGGGAGTACGAGCAGGGCGGCATCATCAAGCACGGCGCGATGATGATCAACGCGGTGAGCAACAGCCGTGTCCCGCACCTGTCCGTCCTGATGGGCGCCTCCTACGGAGCCGGCCACTACGGCATGTGCGGACGGGCCTACGACCCGCGCTTCCTGTTCGCCTGGCCCAGCGCCAAGTCCGCCGTCATGGGCCCCCAGCAGCTCGCCGGCGTCCTGTCCATCGTCGCCCGGCAGTCGGCGGCGGCCAAGGGCCGTCCGTACGACGACGAGGCCGACGCCGCCCTGCGCGCCATGGTGGAGCAGCAGATCGAGTCGGAGTCCCTGCCGATGTTCCTGTCCGGGCGGCTGTACGACGACGGGGTGATCGACCCCCGTGACACCCGCACCGTCCTCGGCCTGTGCCTGTCCGCGATCCACACCGCGCCCTACGAGGGCGCGCGCGGCGGCTTCGGCGTCTTCCGGATGTGAGGTCCCTCCCCATGATCAGTTCCATCCTTGTGGCCAACCGGGGCGAGATCGCCTGCCGTGTCTTCCGCACCTGCCGGGAGGCCGGGATCCGGACCGTCGCCGTGCACTCGGACGCCGACGAGAACGCCCTGCACGTACGGGAGGCCGACGCGGCGGTGCGGCTGCCGGGCGCGACACCCGCGCAGACGTACCTCCGCGGCGACCTGGTCGTGAAAGCGGCCCTCGACGCCGGAGCGGACGCGGTGCACCCCGGATACGGCTTCCTCTCCGAGAACGCGGACTTCGCGCGGGCCGTCCTCGACGCGGGCCTGGTCTGGATCGGGCCGCCGCCCGAGGCGATCGAGGCGATGGCGTCCAAGACCCGCGCCAAGAAGCTGATGGGTCTTGCCCCGCTGGTGGAGGTCACCACGGACGACCTTCCGGTGCTGGTCAAGGCGGCCGCGGGCGGCGGCGGGCGCGGTATGCGGATCGTGCGCGAACTGGCCGCTCTGGAAACGGAACTGGAGGCGGCGCGGGCCGAGGCCCTCAGCGCCTTCGGCGACGGCGAGGTCTTCGTCGAGCCGTACGTGGAGGGCGGCCGGCACGTCGAGGTGCAGATCCTCGCCGACACGCACGGCACGGTCTGGGCGCTCGGCACGCGCGACTGCTCGCTCCAGCGGCGCCATCAGAAGGTGATCGAGGAGGCCCCGGCCCCGGGGCTCGGGCAGCGGCTCACCGACACGCTGTACGACCTGTCCGTACGCGCCGCCCGCGCCGTCGACTACGTGGGCGCCGGGACCGTCGAGTTCCTGATCGCGGACGGCACCGCCCACTTCCTGGAGATGAACACCCGCCTCCAGGTCGAACACCCCGTCACCGAGGCGGTGTTCGGGATCGACCTCGTCGCGCTGCAGATCCAGGTCGCCGAGGGTGCCGCGCTCGACGACGCTCCGCCCCCCGCGCGCGGGCACGCGGTCGAGGCCCGTCTGTACGCGGAGGACCCGGCAGCCGCCTGGGCCCCGCAGACCGGCACCCTGCACCGCCTCGCCGTCCCGGACGGCGTCCGCCTGGACACCGGC
Source organism: Streptomyces sp. RPA4-2 (assembly GCF_012273515.2). Classification (NCBI taxonomy): domain Bacteria; kingdom Bacillati; phylum Actinomycetota; class Actinomycetes; order Kitasatosporales; family Streptomycetaceae; genus Streptomyces; species Streptomyces sp. RPA4-2. Next base: position 4,191,258 of record NZ_CP050975.2, on the reverse strand, counting down.
TACGGCGACGGCGACCGGATCGGTGTGCACTACGACCCGATGCTCGCCAAGGCCGTCGCCCACGCCCCCACGCGCGCACGGGCCCTGCGCACCCTGTCGGGTGCCCTGGAGCGGGCGGACATCCACGGCCCGGTCACCAACAGGGACCTGCTCGTACGGTCCCTGCGGCACCCGGAGTTCGCCGAGGGCCGCATGGACACCGGGTTCTACGACCGCCACCTCGCCGCTCTCACGACGCCCGTCGCCGAGCCGTACGCGCCGCTGGCCGCAGCCCTCGCCGACGCGCACGGCCGTTCCCGGTTCGGCGGCTGGCGCAATCTGCCCTCCCAGCCGCAGATCAGGCGTTACCTCGTGGCGGGACAGGAGCACGAGGTCCGCTACCGGCACACCCGGGAGGGGCTGACCGCCGAGGGAGTGCGCGTCGTGAGCGCCGACGCCGGTCTCGTCGTCCTCGAAGTGGACGGTGTGCGGGAGCGGTTCCGGGTGGCACGCCACGGCGACCAGGTGTACGTGAACTCCACCGCCCTCACCGCGCTGCCCCGCTTCCCCGAACCCACCGCCGACCACGCCCCCGGCTCCCTGCTCGCGCCGATGCCCGGCACGGTGGTCCGGGTGGCCGAGGGCCTCGCCGAAGGAGTCCGGGTGGAGGCCGGCCGGCCCCTGCTGTGGCTGGAGGCGATGAAGATGGAGCACCGGATCTCCGCCCCGGCCGACGGCACCCTGACCGCTCTGCGCGTAGTCCCCGGCCAGCAGGTGGAGATGGGGGCTCTGCTGGCGGTCGTGGACAACGACGTGCCCGGATAAGGGCCGCGGGTGACCGCGCGCTCCGCCACGAAAGACCCGCACCTTCCGTACTCAGGAGGCCCGATGAGCCCCGTAACAGAGACCGAAGAGCACCAAGCCCTCCGTGCCGCCGTCGCCGCCCTCGGCAGGCGTTACGGCCGCGACTACCTGACCGGCGCCATTCGCGAGGACCGCCACCCCACCGAACTGTGGGCCGAGGCGGGCAAGCTCGGCTACCTGGGCGTGAACCTGCCGGAGGCGTACGGCGGCGGAGGCGGCGGCATAGCCGAACTCTCCCTCGTCCTGGAGGAGTTGGGCGCCGCCGGCTGTCCGCTGCTGATGATGGTCGTGTCCCCCGCGATCTGCGGGACCGTCATCGCCCGCTTCGGCACCGAGGAGCAGAAGCGCGCGTGGCTGCCCGGCCTCGCCGACGGCACCCGCACCATGGCCTTCGGCATCACCGAACCCGACGCCGGCTCCAACTCGCACCGGATCACCACCACGGCCCGCCGGGACGGCACGGACTGGCTGCTGAGCGGCCGCAAGGTGTTCATCTCCGGCGTCGACATCGCCGACGCCACCCTCGTCGTCGGCCGTACGGAGGACGCCCGCACCGGCAGCCTCAAGCCCTGTCTGTTCATCGTCCCGCGTGACGCGGAGGGCTTCGGCCGGCGGCAGATCGACATGGAACTCCAGAGCGCGGAGAAGCAGTTCGAGCTGACCCTCGACGATGTGCGGCTGCCCGCCGAGGCACTCGTCGGCGACGAGGACGCGGGTCTGCTCCAGCTCTTCGCCGGGCTCAACCCGGAGCGGGTGATGACGGCCGCGTTCGCGATCGGCATGGGCCGCTTCGCGCTCTCCCGTGCCGTCGAGTACGCCCGCGAGCGCACCGTCTGGAAGGCCCCCATCGGCGCCCACCAGGCCGTCGCCCACCCGCTCGCCCAGGCCCACATAGAGCTCGAACTCGCCCGTCTGATGATGCAGAAGGCGGCCTACCTGTACGACTCCGGGGACGACGTCGCCGCCGGGGAGGCCGCCAACATGGCCAAGTACGCCGCCGGTGAGGCCTGTGTGAAGGCGGTCGACCAGGCCGTGCACACCCTCGGCGGCAACGGACTCACCCGCGAGTTCGGCCTCGCCTCGTTGATCACGGCCTCACGGGTGGCCCGTATCGCCCCGGTGAGCAGGGAGATGATCCTCAACTACGTCTCCCACCAGACCCTGGGACTGCCCAAATCGTACTGAGGGGCGCGCCGAAGGGCCGCACCGGAGCGGACCACCGGCCGGTCCTCCCACCGAAGAAGCCCACCGGCCGCCCGTACCGCCCGAGCGCCCCGGTGGGTCCTCCCACCGAAGAACCCACCGGCCAGTCCTACCAGCGAGCCGCTCCAGGAGGACCCGTGTTCCGCAGTGTGTACGCCGATGTCCCGGCCGTCGAGGAACCCATCCACGAGGCCGTCCTCGGCCGGGCCGCCGAGCGCGGAGACATGCCCGCGCTGGTCGACGGCGTCGACGGCACGACGCTCAGCTACGGCCAACTCGACCGGTTCCACCGCCGGCTGGCCGCCGCGTTCGCCGACGCGGGCCTCCGCAAGGGCGACGTGCTCGCCCTGCACAGCCCGAACACCATCGCGTTCCCGACGGTGTTCTACGGCGCCACGCGCGCGGGGGCCTCGGTCACGACCGTGCACCCGCTCGCCACGGCCGAGGAGTTCGCCAAGCAGCTGCGGGACAGCGCCACGAGCTGGATCGTGACCGTCTCACCCCTTCTGGAGACGGCCCTGCGGGCCGCGGAACTGGCGGGCGGGGTACGGGAGATATTCGTCTGCGACAGCGCGCCGGGGCACCGGTCACTGGTCGACCTGCTCGGCTCGGCCGCGCCCGAGCCACGGATCGACATCGACCCCGTGACGGACGTCGCGGCCCTCCCGTACTCCTCCGGGACCACCGGCATACCCAAGGGCGTGATGCTCACCCACCGGTCCATCGCCACCAACCTGGCGCAGCTGGCGCGCTCGGTGCCGATGGACGAGGGGGAGCGCATCCTCGCGGTGCTGCCCTTCTTCCACATCTACGGGCTGACGGCTCTGATGAACGCGCCCCTGCGACAGGGCGCCACCGTCGTCGTGCTGCCCCGTTTCGACCTCGACACGTTCCTCACGGCCATCGAACGGCACCGCATCACGGGCCTGTTCGTGGCCCCGCCGATCGTGCTCGCGCTCGCCAAGCACCCGGCCGTCGCGGGCTACGACCTGTCGTCCCTGAAGTACGTCATCTCCTCCGCCGCGCCCCTGGACGCCCAGCTTGCCGCAGCCTGCGCCGAGCGGCTCGGCCTCCCGCCCATCGGCCAGGGCTACGGCATGACGGAACTCTCCCCCTGCACCCACCTGGTCCCGCTGGACGCCGCCGACGCGCCCCCGGGGACGGTGGGCAGGCTGGTCGCGGGCACCGAGATGCGGATCGTCTCCCTCGACGACCCGGACGAGGAACTCGGCGTCGGCGAGGCCGGGGAGATCGTCATCCGCGGTCCCCAGGTGATGAAGGGCTATCTGGGACGTCCCGACGCCACCGCCGAGATGATCGAACCGGACGGCTGGCTGCACACCGGGGACGTCGGGTACGCGGACGCGGACGGCTGGCTCTTCGTCGTCGACCGGGTCAAGGAGCTCATCAAGTACAAGGGCTTCCAGGTCGCGCCGGCCGAACTGGAGGCACTCCTGCTCACCCACCCGGGCATCGCGGACGCCGCCGTCGTCGGGGTCTACAACGAGGACAACAACGAGGTCCCGCACGCCCACGTGGTGCGTCAGCGGTCCGCCACCGGGCTGTCCGAGGGCGAGGTCATGATGTACGTCGCCGAACGCGTCGCCCCGTACAAACGGGTCAGGGGTGTCACCTTCGTCGACGTGGTGCCGCGGGCGGCCTCCGGGAAGATCCTGCGGCGGGAACTGCGGGGCCGGTCATGACCGTCGTGCGCGCGGACCAGGACCGCGCCGTCGCCACCCTCACCCTCGACTCGCCCGCCAACCGCAACGCCCTGTCGTCCGCGCTCGTGGGCGAACTGGCCCAGGAGCTCACGCGGTGCGGCGAGGACGAGGACGTCCGCGCGGTCGTCCTCGCCCACACCGGCAACACGTTCTGCGCGGGCGCCGACCTGCGTGACCCGCCGCACCCGGACGCGCTCGTCGGTCTGCTGCGGCGGATCGTCGAACTGCCCAAGCCGGTGGTGGCCCGGGTGACCGGGCACGTCCGGGCGGGCGGTCTCGGTCTGCTGGGCGCCTGCGACATCGCCGTCTCCTCCGCCGAGGCCACGTTCGCCTTCACGGAGGTCCGCATCGGCGTCGCGCCCGCCGTCATCTCCCTCCCCCTGCTGTCCCGCACGGACCCCCGAGCCCTCGCCCGCTACTACCTCACCGGCGAACGCTTCGACGCGGCCGAGGCCGTACGGACGGGACTGCTGACCGCGACGGGCGCCGACGTCGACGTGACTCTCGCCCCCGTCCTGGACGGCCTGCGCCGGTCCTCCCCGCAAGGCCTCGCCGAGACGAAACGGCTGCTCACGGCTAAGGTGCTGGAGGCCTTCGACCGGGACGCGGTCGCCCTGACGGCGCTCTCGGCCGAGCTGTTCTCCTCCGTACAGGCCCGCGAGGGGATGACGGCCTTCCTCGAACGACGGGATCCCGCATGGGTGGTGTGAACACGGCGGAAGCCTCGGACGACGCGACGGACGCGACGGACCCGGCAGATCCGCAGCCCACGGAACGTACGGGGGACGCGGGGGACGCGCACCGTAGCCATGCCGCGGCTCAGGGCTCGCGCGGCTCCCGCCCTCCGCATGTCCCGAAGCAGGACCGCAGCCGGGCCACCCGGCAACGGCTGCTGGCGGCCGCCGTGGCCTGCCTCGCCGAACACGGCTGGGCGGGCTCCACGGTCGCCGTCGTCGCGGAACGCGCCGGCGTCTCCCGGGGCGCCGCCCAGCACCACTTCCCGACCCGCGAGGACCTGTTCACGGCGGCGGTGGAGTACGTCGCCGAGGAGCGCTCCACGGCCCTGCGCGCCCTCTTCCCGGAGGGTGCCGCCGACCGGCGCGCCGTCGTCACGGCCCTCGTCGACCTCTTCACCGGCCCGCTCTTCCGCGCCGCCCTCCACCTGTGGGTCGCCGCCTCCAACGAGGACCAGCTCCGCCTCAGGGTCACCGAACTGGAGGCCCGCGTCGGCCGCGAGACCCACCGGATCGCCGTGGACCTGCTGGCCGCGGACGAGTCCCGCACGGGCGTACGGGAGACCGTCCAGGGTTTCCTCGACATGTCCCGCGGCCTGGGCCTCGCCAACCTGCTCACGGACGACGCGGCCCGCCGGGAGCGGGTGGTCACCCAGTGGGGCGAGATCCTGAACGGGGTGCTGGACTGAGCCGGGCCGCCGTCACGGGCTGAGCCGCTCCACCTTCCAGCCGCCGTCCGGCTCCGCCGTGTACCGCATCCGGTCGTGGAGGCGGTTCTCGCGGCCCTGCCAGAACTCGACCGTCCGCGGGGCGACGCGGAAGCCGCCCCAGTTCGGAGGGACCGGGACCTGCTCCCCCTCGGGGTAGCGGGCGCTCAGCTCCGCGTAGGCGGAGTCGAGTGGGGTGCGGGAGGGGACGACCGAGGACTGGGCGCTGGCCCAGGCGCCGAGCTGGGAGCCGTGCGGGCGGGTACGGAAGTACGCGGCCGTCTCGTCGCGGCCGGTGCGGCGGGCCGTCCCGGTGACGATGACCTGGCGGGCCATCGGGTGCCAGGGGAAGAGCAGCGACACGTACGGGTTGGCGGCCAGTTCCCGGGCCTTGCGGGACTCGTAGTTGGTGTAGAAGACGAAGCCCTGCTCGTCGTACTGCTTGAGCAGCACCGTGCGGGAACTGGGCCGCCCGTCGGCGTCGGCCGTGCCGACGACCATCGCGTTCGGCTCGTACACGACACCCCGTACGGCGGCCTGCGCGGCCTGTCTGAACCAGCGGGCGAACTGGTCCATGGGACGCGGGGCGAGATCGGACTCCACGAGCCCCTCGGCGCGGTAGTGGGCGCGCATCGCGGCGGGGTCGGTGCCGAGTTCCGCGCCGGCTCCTTCTCCGGCCTGTTCTTCGGCGGCGGCCTCGGCCGCGCGCTGGACGAGGGGCTCGGCGGATTCATCCGGGTAACGGTCGTTCACGCGGTCATCTTGCCGTACTTCGACCCCCACTCGGCGGGAGTGGGGTTCATCACTGCGTGGCACTGAGTGCCGCGTGCTCTCCCCAAAGGTGGCACTCGGGGATATCGTGCTGCTGCCGCTCCGGTGGGGTGACCGCCGGCCGCACGGGGCATCACCGGGATACGTACCGGACCACGAGTCCACGAGCCGACCGTGGAACCGGACGTCGACCACCCGTCACCGGCGCATGGTTTCCCACGGCACGGTCCATCGCAGCACCCGCCCGCAGACCCCCTGTCGCACACATCATGAGGAGCCGCCTGATGTCCGACTTCGTACCCGGACTCGAAGGAGTCGTCGCGTTCGAGACGGAGATCGCCGAACCGGACAAGGAGGGCGGCGCACTCCGGTACCGGGGCGTCGACATCGAGGATCTGGTCGGTCACGTCTCCTTCGGAAACGTCTGGGGACTCCTCGTCGACGGCGCGTTCAACCCCGGCCTGCCGCCCGCCGAGCCGTTCCCGATCCCCGTCCACTCGGGTGACATCCGCGTCGACGTCCAGTCCGCGCTCGCCATGCTCGCGCCCGTCTGGGGCCTCAAGCCCCTCCTCGACATCGACGAGTCGCAGGCCCGCGAGGACCTCGCCCGCGCCGCCGTCATGGCCCTCTCGTACGTCGCCCAGTCCGCCCGCGGGCAGGGCCGCCCCATGGTCCCGCAGAGCGAGATCGACAAGGCGCACTCGATCGCCGAACGCTTCATGATCCGCTGGCGCGGCGAGCCGGACCCCAAGCACGTGGCCGCCGTGGACGCCTACTGGACGTCCGCCGCCGAACACGGCATGAACGCCTCCACCTTCACCGCCCGCGTCATCGCGTCGACCGGCGCGGACGTGGCGGCGGCGCTCTCCGGAGCCGTGGGCGCGATGTCGGGCCCGCTGCACGGCGGTGCCCCCTCCCGCGTCCTCGGCATGATCGAGGAGATCGAGCGCACCGGGGACGCCGAGGCGTACGTCAGGCAGGCGCTGGACCAGGGCGAACGCCTGATGGGCTTCGGACACCGCGTCTACCGTGCCGAGGACCCGCGCGCGCGGGTCCTGCGCCGCACCGCCCGCGACCTGGGCGCCCCCCGTTTCGAGGTGGCCGAGGCGCTGGAGAAGGCCGCCCTGGCGGAGCTGCACGCCCGCCGCCCGGACCGGGTCCTGGCGACGAACGTCGAGTTCTGGGCCGCCATCGTCCTCGACTTCGCCGAGGTCCCGGCGCACATGTTCACCTCGATGTTCACCTGCGCCCGCACGGCCGGCTGGTCGGCGCACATCCTGGAGCAGAAACGCACGGGACGGCTCGTACGGCCGTCCGCGCACTATGTGGGCCCCGGCCCGCGCGGCCCCCAGGAGATCAAGGGCTACGAGCGCATCGCGCACTGAGCCCGCTTCCGGGGCCCGCCTCGGGGCCCGCCGGTCATCACGCGGGCGTGAGCAGGTCCGCGTGATGACGGGCGGCGACCAGCGGATGGGCCCGCAGCTTGCCCTTCAGCTCGTTGAACCCGTACTCGGCGAAGAGCGGGTTCGTCGGGTCGTCGGTGATCCCGGGCGCGGCGGACGCGTGCGGGAAGACCAGCGGCTCGATACGGGCGTCGAGGCGCGGGTTGTAGAAGAAGGGCACGGAGAACCGCTCGGTGGCCCCGGGCGGACTGACGACCCGGTGGTTCGTGGCGACCAGGTAGCCGTTGGTGGCGACCTCCAGCAGTTCGCCCAGGTTGACCACGAACGCTCCCGGCATCGGCGGCACGTCGTGGAAGAGCCCGTCCGCCCGCTGCACCTGGAGCCCGCCCACGGTGTCCTGGAGCAGCAGCGTCAGGAACCCGTAGTCCTTGTGCGCGCCCACGCCCTGACCGGCGCCGTCCCCCGCGCTCCCCGGATACCGGACGAGCTTCAGATGCGGATGGGCCCGCTCCCCGAAGACCGGCTCGTAGAAGTCGGCGGGCGCCCCGATGGCGGTGAGCAGCTCGCGCAGCAGCCGTGCGGCGACCGAGCCGAGGCGGTCGATCCAGGTCAGGGCGGCGGTGCGCAGCTCCGGCAGCGCGGCGGGCCACTGGTTCGGGCCCTGCAGCCACCAGTAGGCGGGCTCACCCGCGCCGGGTGTCCGCGCGGGCCGCTCGGCGCCTATGTCCAGCTGGTCCCGCCAGTCCTGGCTGCCGCCCGTCCGCTCGTCGCCGGTGCGCGTGTACCCGCGGAAGTGCGGCGAGCCGACGTTGTCGAGGGCGAGCCGGTCGGCCTCGGGCAGTGCGAAGAAGCGGTGCATGGCGTCGAGCAGGGCGCCGGTCTCGGCCGCGCTCACCCCGTGTCCGACGAGCTGGAAGAAGCCCACGTCGTGGGCGGCGCTGTGCAGCTGCGCGTGCAGCAGGGCACGGGCCTGCGGGCCGCGGTCGGCCGCCGAGAGGTCGATGATCGGGAGCTGCTGGTACGGCGAGGAGGACGGGTACGTCGTCATGGGGTGCGTCCGCGGGGTGTACGGGGTGCCCGTGAGGGCCGCCGGGGGTGGGGCGGGGGCCACGGGTGCCGGGGGAGAGAAGGTGAGGGCGAGGTCAGGCGCTGGGCCGACAGCCCATGCTCGTGACACGCACGTAGTCCACGTGCCGGCGTCGAACGAGCATCGGAAGCATGGCGTAAGAGTACTGCGGAGCCCCACAAACGTATGTGTCCCACCTCACATGTCCCGCACAACGCAGGCGACCCGCGAGTTCGGGTCCCTCCGCCTCGCGGCGGAGGAGCCGGCCGGACGTACCGGCGAACTCGCGGGTCGGGTGACTGCTGGAGATTGGGCCGGCTGCGCGCTGCTTCACGCGCGGGTCCGGCACCGCACTGAATGGGGTGACGGGCCGCTAGCCCGCAGCCACCTCACGCGTCCGGTTTGCATACATCTGCCGAACCACCTCCTCTCTCGTGTGCACCACACCTTAGGAACGGATCGCGAACCGCTCAACTGTTTTTTCGACCGGCCCGCGGCTCCTGGGACAGGTGGGACGGAATTCCTGGCGCGCAACGTTTTCGTCCAATCTTCGGGGAATCAGGTGTGGGCTGGGTCACGTTCGAGTTGAATGACTGCCAGTGAGTGAACTGTCTCGCCGTACGTGCGGACGCAGCCTGCAGGGGGTCCAGGTGAGTGCTTCCCGGCGTAGTGGGACCACCGATGAGCTGGGGCCGGACGAGCCCGAGCCGGATGGTTCGGATCTGCTTGCCGCGCTGCTGGACGGGATGGACGCGGCCCTGTGCGCGTTCGACGCCGACGGGGTCGTCACCCATTGGAACCGGGAGGCGGAGCGGATTCTCGGCTGGACCGCGGCCGAGGCCGTGGGGCGGCGCGGATTCGCCGGGTGGGCGGTACGGACCGCGGACGCCGAGTCGGTCGAGGGGCGGCTGCTGTCCGCCATGGAGGCCCCGGGCCGGCAGGTGAACGAGTTCGCGCTGCTGACCAAGGACGGCGGCCGGGTGCTCGTCCGGACCCAGTCCGCCGCCGTGCGCGGGCCCGACGGCAAGCCCGCGGGGGTGTACTGCGCCTTCAGCGAGGTGCACGCGCAGATCGACCTCGAGCGGTCCATCGCCCTGAGCGAGGCGCTGTTCGAGGACGCCAGCTGGGGCGTGGTGCTGGTCGACGCGGACCTGCGGCCCGCCGTGGTCAACGCCCACGCGGCCCGAGCCCTCGGGACGGGTCGCACGGCGGTGCTCGGGCGGCCCCTGGGAGAGCTGCTGTCGCAGGGTGTCGAGGAGCTGGAGAGCGCGCTCACCCATGTGCTCGCCGAGGGCGCGCCGCCCGCGCCCGCCGAGATGTGGGTGAGCGTGCGCTCGACGGACGGCGAGAAGAGGCGCTGCTGGCGCAGCGGCTTCGTGCGGCTCGCCTCGCCACTCACGGAGGAACCGGTCCCGCTCGGTGTCGGATGGCTCTTCCAGGACGTGACGGAGGCCAGGCAGACCGAGCAGGAGGCGGCGCTGCTGCGGTTCCGGGCCAATCAGCTGCACCGGGCGGCGCGAGCCGCGGCCGAGTGCGAGGACCCGGGCGAGGCGGCCACCGTCCACCTGGACTTCTCGCTCGCCGGATTCGCCGACCACGCGCTGATCGACCGTGTGGCGGGCGGCCCGGTGGCCGACGGCGAAGGGCCCGTGCGGCTCGTACGGGTCACCGCCACGCCGGCCGGGGCGCCGGGTCCGAGTCTGCTCACCGGACAGGCCGGGCTGCCCGTGCGCTACGCCGAGGGGCACCCCGCGCTGCAGTGCGTGGAGCGGGCCGGCTCGGTGCGGGCCGGCTCCGGCGAGAGCACGCCCGAACGGACGCGGGAGTGGGCCGCGGCCCGCCATTGGCCGGCGGACTCGGTGCACGCCCTGTGCGCGGTGCTGCGCAGCCGGGGGCGGACGCTGGGCGTCGTGACGTTTCTGCGCGGGGCGGGGCGCAGCCAGTTCGAGCGCACGGACGCCACGTACGCGGAGGACGTGGCGGTGCGGATCGCCATGGCGCTGGATCTGCAGGCTCTGGTGGAGCGGCCGTAGGCGCGGCGCGACGGCCTCAGGGGTGTGTTCCCGGACCTCCGGGGACCGCTGGGACCTCCGGGACCGCTGGGGCGTGACGGTCACGGCGGTGAGTCCCGGGCCGGTGCGCCGGCCCGGCGCCGGTGTCCGGGCCGGACGGCTCAGCGCCGGTAGAAGATCCGGTCCCCGTACTCCGTCATCACACGGCGGTTCCACTCGTGGCCGCCGTCCACGTTGCCCGAGCGCAGCAGCGGCGGCTCGACGCCGCGGCCGGCCAGCGCGCCCGCGGCCGTGGCCATGACGGCCTGGAGCAGGGCCGACGTGACGACCGTGGAGGCGGGGGCGAAGGGCGCCTCGATGGCGTCCAGGGTCAGTTCCGCGTCCCCGACCGCGATCTTCGAGTCGAGGACGACGTCGCAGTGGTCCTTCAGATACGTCCCCGAGACGTGCCGGGACGTCGTCTCCGAGGCGTAGGCGACCGAGGTGACCCCGATGACCTTCACGCCCAGCGCGCGGGCGTTCATGGCCATCTCGACGGGGAGCGCGTTGCGGCCCGACAGGGAGATGATCACGAGCAGGTCGCCGGCGCGGAGCGGGCTGCAGTCGAGGACCGCGCTCGCGAGGCCGTCGACCCGTTCCAGGGCGGAGCCCAGCGTCGCCGGCATGACGTCGACGCCGACCACGCCCGGCACCGTGAGCAGGTTCATCAGGGCGAGACCGCCCGCGCGGTAGACGACGTCCTGCGCGGCGAGCGAGGAGTGCCCGGCGCCGAAGGCGAACAGCCGGCCGCCTTCCGTGACGGTGTCGGCGATGAGGGCGCCGGCCGCCTCGACGTCCTCGGCGCACTCGTCCCGCACCCGCTGCAGCAGGCCGATCGCGGCGTCGAAGAACTGCCCGGCCAGCTTGCTGTCGCTCATCGGCGAAGCCCCTTAGAAGTCGCGTCGGCACAAGGCCGGCGAGCGGTTGAACCGGCGGCCCGGTACAGCCTTGCTCCCGTCGTGTCGCGGATCACGTTGCGGTCTGGACCACTGCCGTGTCAATACGGCCCGCGGGGGCGACACTGGGCACGGGGCCGCCGACGCGCGGCCCGACGGCCAAGCCGCCCGGCCGCGGGCACCAGGCGCCCGCGCCGCACACCCGGGGACGGCGCCGGGCCCCGGACGCCCGCCCGGACGCCGGTCGTGTCCGATCCGGCCGGGCCGCCGCCCGCATCGCCGCGGAGGAAGCGGAGGCAGTCGTCATTGTGCGGTTTCCCCGGCGAGGCACGGTTGTCAGTGGTATGCGTCAGAATTGAGTTCAGGGCCAGCGCACAAGCCGGTGAGCCACCGAGCCTCCGGCAGAGCTAATCGAGGGGCACGTATGTCCGGACTGATCGACACCACGGAGATGTATCTCCGCACCATCCTCGAGCTGGAGGAGGAAGGCGTGGTCCCCATGCGCGCCCGGATCGCCGAGCGGCTCGACCAGAGCGGCCCGACGGTCAGCCAGACGGTGGCGCGCATGGAGCGCGACGGTCTGGTGGCGGTCGCCAGCGACCGGCACCTGGAGCTCACCGACGAGGGCCGCCGCCTGGCCACCCGGGTGATGCGCAAGCACCGTCTGGCCGAGTGCCTGCTCGTCGACGTGATCGGCCTGGAGTGGGAGCAGGTGCACGCCGAGGCCTGCCGCTGGGAGCACGTGATGAGCGAGGCCGTCGAGCGGCGCGTCCTCGAACTGCTGCGCCACCCGACCGAGTCTCCGTACGGGAACCCGATCCCCGGTCTTGAGGAGCTCGGCGAGAAGGACGGCGCCGACCCGTTCCTGGACGAGGGCATGGTGTCGCTGGCCGAGCTCGACCCGGGCCTGGACGGCAAGACCGTCGTCGTACGCCGGATCGGCGAGCCCATCCAGACGGACGCGCAGCTGATGTACACCCTGCGCCGGGCCGGTGTGCAGCCCGGCTCCGTGGTGAGCGTGACGGAGTCGGCGGGCGGCGTGCTCGTCGGCAGCGGTGGTGAGGCGGCGGAGCTGGAGTCGGACGTCGCGTCCCACGTGTTCGTCGCGAAGCGCTGACGCGCCACGGGCGGCGGTGGGCGTCGGGCGGCCCGCCGGTGGCCGTGGGCGGCGTGCGCGCCGCGGACGGCGGGAGTTCCGTACGGAGCGCCGGCGTCCGGTGTTCGTGGGCGGGCGTCGACACCTCGGTGCGCGTCCCCCGGCCCTGAGCCCGCGAGGGGCAGCCCCCGGGCGCGGGCCGCGGGGCCCGGCTTCGGCCGGACCCCGGGGTCCGCTCCCGGGAGCCCGCCGGACAGGGCCGAAACCCGAGGCCCGCACCACCGCCGGGCGCCGTGAAGGCCGTGCGGCGGGCCCCGGCCCGGTCGGCGTGGTCGTGTCAACTCCCGGGGCGGCAGAGGTAGTTGTGACGCCTGCACTGTGTCGTCGAAACCAAGATTCAGTGTGCCGAATCGCAGCGGCGAGACCATTTGCGTGCGAGGCTGTCGCGTGAGGCATATGACCTGAGGGCTCTTGACCGTGTCCGAGAGGGATGTCGCACGGTCGGGGAGGGGGCGGGGAGGATGTGCCGCAGACAGGGAGAGGGCCCCGGCACCAGATGGCGCCGGGGCCTGTCCTCCCCTGTGCTGACCCGGAGCCCCGAGCTCCCAGGGTCATCCCCTTCGGACCGTTGTCCCCGAGCGGTCCGCCTCCCGCTGAAGATCTCCCCTCGGCAGCGGCGGTCAATCCCCGCTCGTGGTCACTCGAACGAGGGGTGTTGTCGCCGAGCGGGCTATTTTCGAATGTCTATTCGATAATGTGGCGGCGTACGACGGGCGTACCGGGTACCCGTGGAGCGGCACAGGAAGCGGCACGGGCGGCACGCCGGCGATCTGGGCACATCAGCGGTGACAGCGGCACGACAGCGGCAGGAAGCGGCACGGAGCGGTACGAGGGACCGGCGGGCTCGAGTGGGAGCGGGCGGTCCGAGCGAGCTAGGGGGGTGCCAGACCTATGGTGCGGCGCATCGACGTGACAGGCGCGGGCGGTCTACGCCTGGCTGCGTGGGAGTTCGCCGATTCTCCCGAGAACGCTCCCCCGACGGGCCCGCCGGGCCCGTCGGCCCCTGGAGTGCTGTTGCTGCACGGCCTCATGGGCCGCGCCTCGCACTGGGCCCCCACCGCCCGCTGGCTCTCCGGGCGGCACCGTGCCGTCGCGCTCGACCAGCGCGGCCACGGCCGGAGCGACAAGGCGCCGCAGGAGGAGTACACCCGCGAGGCGTACGTCGAGGACGCCGAGGCCGCCCTCGAGCAGCTGGGTCTCGCCCCGGCCGTCCTCGTCGGTCACGCCATGGGCGCGCTCACCGCCTGGCAGCTCGCCGCCAAGCGCCCCGACCTCGTCCGCGGGCTGGTCATCTGCGACATGCGGGCCTCGGCGTTAGGCGCCGCGTCGCAGCGGGAGTGGGAGCACTGGTTCAAGGCCTGGCCGATGCCGTTCGCCACGCTCGCCGACGTACGGAAGTGGTTCGGCGAGGACGACCCCTGGGTGGAGCGCCCCAGCCCCTCCCGCGGCGAGTTCTACGCCGAGGTGATGCACGAGACGGCCGACGGCTGGCGGCCCGTCTTCGAACCCGAGCAGATGCTGAAGTCCCGCGAGACCTGGGTGTACGACGCCCACTGGGAGGAGCTCGCCCAGGTCCGGTGCCCCGCCCTGGTCGTCAGGGGCCTGGACGGCGAGCTGGGCCGGGCGGAGTCCCAGGAGATGGTCCGTGTCCTGCCGCACGGCCGGTACGCGGAGGTGGCCGACGCCGGCCACCTCGTGCACTACGACCGGCCGCAGGCCTGGCGGACCGCGATCGAGCCGTTCCTCGACGGCGTCCTCACCGGCTGACCGGGAACCCGGGAACCCGGCCCGCGCGCGCCCCTGGGGCGTGTCCGCGAGGGCGCGCGTGCCTCGCGACGCCCGGCACGCTCCCCCACTGCCTCAAGGGCGTGGGAGGTCCCCCCACTCGCCGCACCGGGCACGGCCCTGAGTGCCCTGAGTACGTCCGGTACGAGGGCCTGCGCCCGGCGCACCGAGAGCACGCACCGGGCGCCGTGGGGCCTGCCCTCCGGGCGGACGACGGGACCTCACGGACGCGCCCCGGCTCACCCCTTGCTCACCGCCGCCAGGATCTCCGGCAGCCGCCGGGCCGTCCGTGGCGCGGCCATCCGCAGCCCCAGCAGCGCGATCAGCGCCCCGTACCCGGCCCCCAGCGGCAGCAGCAGCCAGCTCCACCGGTCTCCGTCCGCCGTCACGTTCACCCAGATCGTGAGGGCGATGACGGGAGCGCTGAGCAGCGCCGCCGAGACCATCCCGCCGAAGATGGAGATCCAGGCGAGCCCCGCCTGCCCGGGGGCCACGTTCTTGTAGCCCTCCTGCGGGATCGAGTACGGGAAGCGGGCCGACGACCAGGCGCCGGTGGCCAGCATCGCGCCGAGCAGCGCGAAGGACAGTCCCAGCACCTCGGGCAGCCGGGTCCAGTCGCCGAGCAGCGCGGTCGTCAGGACGCTCACGAGCGTCGCGTACGGCAGGGTGATCACCAGCAGCGCCAGTGCCCGCCCGCGCAGTTCGACATACGCGTCGCGCGGGGACGAGATCGTCATCGCGACCATCCAGAACGCGGACGTGTCCTGCCCGAACTGGTTGTACATCTGGATCCCGAGCATCCCGGCCGCGAAGCACGCGAAGTAGACCGAGCCGGTGCCCTGCAGCGCGTTGAACACGGGCACGATCAGCCCGATGGCCAGCGAGGTCACCCACGCGGCCTTCGTCTTCGGGTCCCGCCACACGTACCGCAGGCTGCGCTCCATGACCGTCCCGGTGCGTCCCGACGGCAGCAGCCGGCCGAGCCCCGAAGGGCCCCTCTCCCGGGCCGGCTCCGCGGTCCGCAGCGTCGAGCCGTCCGGTGAGGTCATCAGGCGGGTCAGATGCCGCGACCACAGCGCCAGCAGCCCCGCCAGCGCGGCCACGCAAAGCGCCAGTTGAACGGCCCCGGCCCCGTACGAACCCTCGCTCACCGCGTCCACGGCGCCGATCGCCGACGCCGGCGGCACCCAGCGCAGCACCTCCGCCACCGGGTCGAGTTCCGCGAGGCCGCCCGCCGAACCGAGCCGCTGCGCACCGAAGTTGACCAGTTGCGCGCCGACCGCGATCACCAGTCCGCTGAGCACCGCGAGATCGCGGCCCTTACGGCTGGACAGCAGCCGGATGTTGGCGGCGGCCACGGCGCGCGCGAGGGCCACGCAGACGAGCAGGGCCACGGCCACGGCGACGACGGCGGTGACGTACGCCGCCGTGCCGTGCGCCACCGAGACGACGGACCCGACGAGCAGACAGAGCGTGAACAGCGGTCCGATGCCGACCAGCGAGGCCGCGAGCAGCGCCTTGACGAGCGGGCGCGGCCGCAGCGGCAGCATGACCAGCCGGGTCGGGTCGAGCGTCTCGTCGCCGCTCGGGAAGAACAGCGGCATCACCGCCCAGCCGAGCGCCAGGACCACCACGAGCGGCACGGTGACGGAGACGGCGTGCGGGTTGCCGCGCAGGGCGATCAGGCCCAGCAGCTGGAGGGCGGCGAAGAGGAGGACGAGGGCGACCGAGGTGACGTACGCGGCCCGCCGCCCGCCCGACTGCCGCAGCCCGTTGCGCAGGAGCGACAGCTTCAGCCGTACGACGACGGGGGTGATCGACACGGCGGAGGCGGGCGCGGAGGAGCTCGCCGGGGTGCCCGACGCGGTGCTCGCGGGGATGCTCGCCGGGGTGCTCATCGTGCGCCGCCGCCCAGCCAGTCCAGATCGGCCCCGGGCGTGCGGCCGTGCGCGCCGACGAGTTCGAGGAACGCCTGCTGGAGGGAGGGCGCGTCGCCGCGGACCTCCGCGAGCGGGCCGTGGGCGCGGATGCGCCCCGCGACCATGACGGCGACCCAGTCGCACAGCGACTCGACGAGTTCCATCACGTGGGAGGAGAAGACGACCGTGGCGCCCGATCCCGTGTACCGCTCCAGGACGCCACGGATGGTCTGCGCGGAGACGGGGTCGACGCCCTCGAACGGCTCGTCGAGGAAGAGGATTTCGGGGTTGTGGAGGAGAGCGGCGGCGAGGCCGATCTTCTTGCGCATACCCGTCGAGTAGTCGACGACGAGCTTGTGCTGGGCGCCCGCGAGGTCGAGGACGTCGAGGAGCTGAGTGGCGCGTTTGTCCACCTCCGGGCCGGGCAGGCCGCGCAACCGGCCGGTGTAGGCGAGGAGTTCGCGCCCGGAGAGCCGTTCGAACAGGCGCAGGCCCTCGGGCAGGACGCCGATCCGGGCCTTCACCGCCGCCGGGTCGCGCCACACGTCACGGCCCACGACCTCGACGGTGCCCTGGTCCGGCCTGAGCAGTCCGGTCACCATCGAGAGGGTGGTGGTCTTCCCGGCCCCGTTCGGGCCGACGAGCCCGATGAACCGGCCCGCGGGCAGTTCCAGGTCGATCCCGCCGACGGCGACCTGCTCCCCGAACCGCTTCCAGAGCCCTTGTACGTGTACGGCTGCTCCTTGGGTCATGGAGGCACCCTACGGGGGAGCGCCCTCGTTCCAAGGGGGAGGGAACCGCGCGACCGGCCACGACGGAGAGCCGGGCCGGATCAGGGCCACGGTCCTTCCGCGTCACAGCCCTACCGTCCTACAGCCCTACCGTCCTACAGCCCTACCGGTCCCGTCCGCACGCGTAGGCGAGCGGTGAGATCAGCTCCTCCACGTCCGGCAGCCATCGGTTGGCGGGCGTGGGACGGCAGGCCCACTGCACGGCCCCCCGGGACCCGAACCGGGTCGGCGGGGCGGCGACGTACGAGCCCTCGCCGAGCGCGACGAGGTCGAGCGAGGCCGACGGCCAGCCGAGCGCGCGTACGAGGTCGGGGACCTTCGCGGCGGCACCGGGGAGTACGAAGAAGTGCATGCGCCGGTCCGGGGTGCAGGTGACCGGACCGAGCGTCAGCTCCATCCGCTCCATGCGGGCGAGCGCGAGGAAGCCGGCCGACTCGGGCACGTCGATCGCGTCGAACGTACGCCCGGTGGGCAGCAGGATCGACGCCGTGGGCTGCTTCGACCACATGCGGCGGGCGACGGTCGCGCTGCCGGTCGCCTGCGTGGCCCAGTCGTCGCGCGCCGGATGCGCGCCGGGGGCGGAGCACCCGCCGTCGCCGCAGGAGCAGCGCTGGGTCCTGTCGACGACTTCCAGCCAGGCTCCCGGGAACACGTCCCAGTGGCGTTCCTCGGCATATCGCACGGCGGTGTCCAGCAGCGGTTCGCCGCGCTGCTTCGGGATCTGGGCGGCCTCGGGCCCCGCGATGGTCTCTTCCACGATGAACACAACTCTGGTGGCCACGGGGGGTTACGGGCGTCCTGTGCGCGGGGGAGGGGCATCGTTCCCGCATGTGGGGCGCATGGATGCACGGGTGGGGGCGCGCGTGGGGAACGGCAGCGGGGGGTGGGTAACCAGGGGAGGGGTCGGGCAACCGCCCTTACCCCGGCAATCCTCACATGTCCCGCATCTTCGGTATGTCTGCGGGGCATTGATCTTCATGGCCGGCCTCGTTCCATGACGCCGGCCGGTGAGGACACGTCACATCGGTGCGTGGGCAAGCACCGCAGCCACAGGGGGTACGCCATGGCCGCAAGGCCGCTCGTCGCGCGGCAGCCGAACGAACGACTGCAGGCGCTCATCCAAGAAGCGGGCTGTTCCAACGCCGGCCTGGCCCGCCGGGTCAACATGTGCGGCGCGGAGCACGGTCTCGATCTGCGCTACGACAAGACGTCCGTGGCGCGCTGGTTGCGAGGCCAGCAGCCGCGGGGACGGGCGCCCGCGATCATCGCGGAGGCGCTGGGCCGCAAGCTCGGCCGTACGGTCACGATCGACGAGATCGGCATGGCGAACGGCAAGAACCTCGCGTCGGGCGTCGGCCTGCAGTTCTCGCCGACCGTCCTCGGCGCCATCGAGCAGGTGTGTGAGCTGTGGCGGAGCGACGTCGGGCGCAGGGACTTCCTGTCCGGCTCGTCCGTCGCCGCCTCCGCGCTCGTCGAGCCCAGCCGCGACTGGCTGATCTCCGCGCCGGACTCCCAGGTGGCGCGCGCGGCGGGCCCGCGGGTCGGGCTCTCGGACGTGGCGGCGGTCCGCGCGATGACCCAGGCCCTGGTGGACCTCGACCACCAGTACGGCAGCGGCCATGTGCGCCCGGTCGTCGTGCACTACCTCAACAGCGTGGTCTCCGGCCTGCTCGCGGGCTCCTACCGGGAGGCGGTCGGGCGCGAACTCTTCGCAGCCGTGTCCCGGTTGACGGAGCTCGCGGGCTACATGGCCATCGACACCGGTCAGCCGGGACTCGCCCAGCGCTACTACATCCAGGCGCTGAGACTCGCCCAGGCGGCCGGGGACCGGGGCTACGGCGGCTACGTACTCGCGGCGTCCATGAGCCACTTGGCGGCGCAGCTCGGCAACCCGCGCGAGATCGCGCAGTTGGCGCGCGCCGCCCAGGAGGGCGCGCGGGGGCGGGTGACACCGCGCGCGGAGTCGATGTTCCACGCCGCCGAGGCGCGCGGGCACGCCCTGCTGGGCGACGCGCGCGCCGCGCAGGTGGCGTCGGGGCGCGCGGTCACCGCCCTGGAGTCCGCCGACGCGGCCTCGGGCGACGACCCGGCGTGGATCGCGCACTTCGACGAGGCTTATCTCGCCGACGAGTTGGCGCACTGCCACCGTGACCTGGGGCAGTCGGAGGCGGCCGCGCGGTGCGCGGAGGAGTCGCTGGCCGGGCATCCGGAGTCGCGGGCCCGCCGCCGCGCCATCGGCTATGTGCTGCTCGCCACCGCGCAGGTCCAGCAGCGCGAGGTGGAGCAGGCGTGTCATACGGGGCTGCGGGCGGTCGAGTTGCTGGGCACCCTGCGTTCCAACCGCGGCGCCGAGTACGTGGAGGACCTGCAGCAACGCCTCGATCCGTACCGGGACGAGCCGGTGGTGAGGGAGTTCGGGGCAAGGCTGGAGCTGCAGGCCGCGGCGTGAACGTTTTGTGAGCGCGGGCGTGAACGGCGGGAAAACGACGGTGTCCCGTGGGAGAGGAGGAGAATACAGCGCACGGCGGGACGTATTCGTTACCCCGGTCACCGGGGGCGGGGTGATGACCTGTGCTGCGTGGCACGGGCTCGTGGGGACCCGGTAGCGTGAGCCGACGATTCCGAAAGGTCCCCCATCAGTAGGAGTCCCGGTGACGCAGAGTGGACAGGGCGAGCAGCCCTCGGCGCGCCCCGCGCGTGAAGGCATCGTGCTGCCCTCCGACGGTGGCGAGCCGTTGCTGCCGGGCATGACGGGCGACCAGGCCGTTCCGGCGGGAGGCCGGTCCTGGGACCGGCCGTGGGGTCCCGACCCCGCGGCCGCCCCGGCCCCACAGCCCGGTGAGGGCTGGGGGCCGCCGGCGGACGGCACCCAGGCCTGGGGCGAGCCCGGTGCGCACCGGGCCGCCGAGCCGGGTCCGGACTGGGGCGCCCACGAGGTGTCGTCCCAGGGTTCCGTGGGTTCCGCCGGCTGGCCGGCGGGGTCGGACCAGACCCCGGACGCGCGCTGGGGCACGTCGGCCCAGCAGGGCGCACAGGCGTCGGGCGCCGGGCCGCTCCCGGCCGAGGGCGCGCAGCCCCAGCCCTACGGCGGGCAGCAGTCGCCGTCGTACGGCGGCCACGGGCCGTCCGCGTACGGCAACGGCTCGTACGGCAACGGCTCGTACGACAACGGACAGGCCCAGGCGTACGGCGCTCAGGGCGGCCAGGCCCACGACGGGTACGCGGGAGCCGGACCCGTGGGCTCGCAGCAGCCCGCGGGCGGCCGGTCGCTTCCGCACGCCGTCGCCCCCGGTGCCCTGCCGCCCGTCGCCGACGAGGGTGCCACGCAGTACATCCCGCCCGTCCCGGCCGCCGACGAGGGCGCGACCCAGTTCCTCCCGCCGATCGGCCCCGGCGCCCTGCCGCCCGAGGTGAGCGGGGGCGGGACGCAGTTCCCGGGGCACGCGCCCCAGGGGATGCCCGGCGCGGGATCGCCGTCCCCGGCCGCGAACCCGGACGCCGAGGCCACCCAGTTCATGGCTCCGGTGCCCGCCGATCAGCCCGGCGCGTCGTACGGGATACGCCCGGGCGGCCCGGAGGACCGGCAACCGCCCGCGGAGTTCGACAATCTCTTCCGCGCCGAGTCGAGCGCACCGGAAGCGCCCGCGTCCACGCAGCAGCTTCCGCGCTTCGAAGCGCAGGCCCCACACACCCCACAGGCCCCACACACCCCACAGGCTCCGTACGGCGCGCAGGCCCCGTACGGCGCGCAGGCCCCGTACGGCGCGCAGGCCCCGGGGGCGCCCGGCGGACCGGGCGGACGGGCCGCCACCCGGCGTGGCGCGCCCGCCGAGGGCGGTGGCGGGCGCGGCGGCTCACGCGTCCCGCTGATCGCTGCCGTCGGCATCGGCATCGTCGTGCTCGGTGTCGGCGCCGGTGCCCTGCTCAGCGGCGGTGGGAGCGGCGACAGCGCGGGCGGCGGCAGCAAGAACGTGTCGGCGACGGCCGCCGCCACCGACGGTTCGGCGTCCGCGGGTGCCGACCCGGCCAAGGCACAGGCCGTCGCGCTGGACAAGCTCCTCGCGGACAGCAACAACAGCCGTGACTCGGTCGTCAAGGCCGTCGAGAACGTGAAGGCGTGCAACAACCTGGGCCAGGCGGCCGGCGATCTGCGGGGCGCGGCCAAGCAGCGCGCCGGGCTCGTCACCCGGCTCTCCGCCCTCTCCGTCGACAAGCTCCCGAACCACGCCGAGCTGACCACCGCGCTGAACAACGCGTGGAAGGCCTCCGCGGCGGCCGACAACCACTACGCGACCTGGGCCGACCAGGTCGGCGGCAAGAAGGGCTGCAAGGGCGGTCACGCCCGCACCACCGGCCAGACCCAGGCGGCCAACGCGGCCAGCGGCACCGCGAGTGCGCAGAAGTCGAAGGCCGCCGGGCTGTGGAACTCCATCGCGTCGAAGTACGGACTGACGCGGCGCACACCGATCCAGCTGTGAAAACCCCTGGGGCCCGCCCCGCCGGATCATCCGGCGGGGCGGGCCCCAGGCGTTTCAGTGCTGGTCCGCGTTCTCCAGTGTCTTCGCCTCGTTGACGAATCCGCCTTGCGCGGAGACCAGTTGACCGCCCCGCACCACCTGGAACGTGACATGGGCGTTGACCAGGCGCGGGAAGTCGACGGCCGCGATCAGGTCCTCGAAGCGCCAGCTGAGTGTCGGGGTGAGCCGGTCCGTGGTCACCTTGAGGCCGTTGTCGAGGGTCTGCCGGATCGCGTTCGAGGTCACGTCGCCGCCGAGCGACTCGACGATCTTCTTGAACACGTTGTACGCGATCCAGGTGGTCTGCACCCCGGCGTCCGCGGGGTCGATCCGGTTGTCGCCGAACGCCTGCTCCTTGATGACCTTGCGCATCGGGTCCCAGCGCGGGTCGCTGGCCACCGGGTACCAGCCGGTGACGTACGCGCCCTCGTAGGGGCCCGACTTCCCGCCGCTGGCGTCGATCCGCGACTGGTCGACGCTGCCGAGCACCGTGCCCGTCCCCACCTTCCGGTAGTCCGCGCGGCCGCGCCGGAAGGAGTCCATGAAGGTGTCCGTGCGGTCCCCGAGCGCCGTCACCACGCACCCCGTGGTCTGCGGGTTCACGGTGGCGCGCTCGAGAGCACGCTTGGCCTGCCGGGAGTACTCGGTCGCGTCCTCGGCGGCGCGCTGGTCCTCGGCGGGCGCGTGCTGCTGTGACTTGAGGCCCGCGTCGAGCAGCACCGGGAGCTGGTCGCCCGCGACGGTGTCGGGGCGGATCAGCGACACCGGGCCGCACTTCTTGCCGAGCTGCTGCCCGAGACCGGCGAGCAGCGCGGGCGCGCCCCCGTTGATCGGGTAGGAATCCGGGCTCGTGAACTCGTCGTCGGTGACGCCGTAGCCGCCGATGTACGGGATGCCGGCGGCCTCCAGCGGAGCCAGGAACGAGCGGCCGTGCTGGCTGTACGAGCCGACGACGGCGACCACGTTCTCCTTGGCCGCGCGCCGGGCGCACTGCGCGGCTCCCACCGTGTCGTTGTGGTCGTTGCAGGTCAGGACGGTGAGCTTGTGGCCCTTGATGCCACCGTGCGCGTTCACCCAGCGGGCGTAGGCCTCGGCCATGGCGGGCATGCCGGGCTTGTTGGTCGCGGCGGTGTCCTGAGGGGCCCAGGTCATCACCTTGATGGTGTCGTCCCCGGAACCTCCCATGACACCGGGCACGACCCCGCAGCCGACGGCGAGCGACGCGCACGCGACCAGCGCGGCCGCGGACAGCGGTCTGGCCCTGGCGGGTCGGGGGCGGGTGGGTGAGGTGGTGCGGGTACGTCGCCTGCCGGTCATGGACACGCACGATTCCCCCACATCACAAACCCGTGTGTGACCCCCGGTCAACACGAGGTGACATAGGGGTGAATTGGAGGGGCGGATGATCTGCTTTTCATGAAGAACGTACGATCGGTGACCGTGCAAGGTTCGGAGAACTCTTCCCGTCGCGGCCGTCGCTCCCCCACCATGGGCGGCATGCCACTGAACGACATGCCGTGGTGGCGCTGGCGCAGCAATGTGCGCTCCGCGCTGCACATGCTCTCCGACCCCGCCTTCCAGCGTGATGTCTGGCTCGCCGGGGTCGACGGATACGGGGACGTCACCGACGCCGTGTACCGGCTGGTCGAGGACACCTGGCTGGACAACTGGTCCGCCGAGAAGTACGTCGGCACGATCTTCCGGGACTCCCAGGAGGCGGCCCTCGTCGACACCGCGGTGCTCCGCGTCCTGCGGATCGTGCACCAGGTCGGACCCGACGCGCCCGTCTCCGCGTACGTCGACCACGCGGCCTGGCCGGAGGCGGTCCGGGCCGCGCGGGACGCGCATGTGCGACTGGCCGCGAGCGACGGCGAGGACCCCGACGTCCCGCCGCGGACGCTGGAGGTACTGCGGATCATGACGCGCTCGGCGTAGCGCTCCGGCGCGGGCGTCCGCGTGGCGGGACGGTCGTCCGTCGCGGGGGCCCCGTATGGGACCCTGTGCCGCATGAACGAGCAGTCCGTGCGTGCCGTCGAGCCCGCCGCCGAGCCCGCCGAGCAGTACGTCCTGACCCTCTTCTGCCCGGACAAGAAGGGGATCGTGCACGCCGTGTCGAGCTACCTCTTCATGACCGGCTGCAACATCGAGGACAGTCAGCAGTTCGGCGACCACGACACGGGCCTGTTCTTCATGCGCGTCCACTTCTCGGCGGAGTCGCCGGTGACCGTGGACAAACTGCGGGCGACCTTCGCGGCCATCGGTGACTCCTTCCACATGGACTGGCAGATCAACCGGGCCGAGGACAAGATGCGCATCGTCCTCATGGTCAGCAAGTTCGGCCACTGCCTCAACGACCTGCTGTTCCGGGCGCGGACCGGGGCGTTGCCCGTCGAGATCGCGGCCGTGGTGTCCAACCACACGGATTTCGCCGAGCTTGTGGACTCCTACAACATCCCCTTCCACCACATTCCGGTGACCAGGGACACCAAGGCGCAGGCCGAGGCGGAGCTGTTGGAGCTGGTCAGGGCCGAGGGCGTCGAACTGGTCGTCCTGGCCCGCTACATGCAGGTGCTCTCCGACGACCTGTGCAAGCAGCTCAGCGGCCGGATCATCAACATCCACCACTCCTTCCTGCCGAGCTTCAAGGGCGCCAAGCCGTATCACCAGGCGCACGCCCGGGGCGTCAAGCTCATCGGCGCCACCGCGCACTACGTCACCGCGGACCTCGACGAGGGGCCGATCATCGAGCAGGAGGTCGAGCGGGTCGCCCACCACGTGACACCCGACCAGCTCGTCGCGCTCGGCCGGGACGTGGAGTGCCGGGCGCTGGCGCGCGCGGTGAAGTGGCACGCGGAACGCCGAATCCTCCTGAACGGCCGCCGCACGGTCATCTTCGCCTAGGCCGGCTGCCCCTGCCTGGGGGCCGCATCGGCCTTGAGGGCCTTGCCCTCAATCGCCGGACGGGCTGGGTACCTCAGCCCGTCCGGCGTTTGAGGACGAGCCCTTCGGGCGATGCGGGGGTCCAGGGGGCGCAGCCCCTTGGCGGGGGTCTGGAGGCGGAGCCCCCAGGGACGGAACGCCGGGGGCGAGGAAACGCCCCCGGCGCCTACATCCGGCTCAACGCCGCCGCGGCGAACAGCACATCCCTGATCGCCTCCCGGTCACCGACCTGCCCCGCCGCCGCTTCCTCCGGCGACACGTGCCCGGCCGCCAGCCGGCAGAACTCCACCCCGTCCAGAGCGACATGAGCGACCTCGTGCTCGGCGGACGCCACAGCGGCTTACGAGTCGAGCGGGATCAGCCACTCCCCACCCCCCGCCCCCTCGATCTCCAGCCGGAGACTGCGCCCGGGCGCCCCCGCCGCGACCAGATGACGCGAGGCCGGAGCCGCCCGCCCCGCCCGCCGCCGCTCGGCCAGCGACATGGGCAGCATCCGCGCCGCGAGATCGATCATCCGGTGCAGATGCCGCGGCGGCCGGCGGCTCGTACGGATAGTCCACCGCGTCCGCGATGTCCCCGGCGTGCACCCAGCACTCGAAGGCCCGGTCCAGCATCGAGTCACGGAGCGGCAGCGCGAAGCCGCCGTAGGACACGGCGAGCCGTCCGGAACCCCCGCCGGCGAACGCCACCGTACGGACGAGATGGTGGCTCTGCTCCCGCCAGGGCCCGCGCACGGCCCGGGTGGGCGGGAAGTGCGAGGCACGCCAGTAGGCCTCGGTGCGCCCGGTGGGCGTCGCGGCCTCCGGCACGGCAGGGTCCGGCCCCTCCGCGGCGGCCGCCGCCTCGGCCCCCGCCCGTACGCGCGCGGCGGCCCCGCCGAGCGGATCGTCCAGGCCCAGCGCGACCCCGACCAGCCCGTCCACGCTGAGCAGATGCGCGATCACCCCGGCGACCGTCGTCCGACGGCTCACCGGCCCGTCGTCCTCGAACCAGCGCAGCCGAACCGGGGCGTGCCACTCCGCGTCCGCTATGTCCTGCAGCAGCGCGTCGAGCCGCGCGGTCTCCGCGTCGTAGGGTGCCGCCCACTCGGGCACCGGGATGCGCGGCGGACGCCGGTCGAGGCAGCTCTCCAGGACCCGGGTGCGCAGCGCGGGGTCGAGGTCGAGGCTCTCCGGCGGATGCAGCAGCCCGACCGCCCCGCGCAGCCGCAGCGCCTCGTCGGCGCACGCACCGCACTCCCCGAGATGCTCCTCGACCGCGGCGGTCTCCTCGCCCGAACACGCGGCCAGCGCCCACGCGCCGAGAAGCGACTTCAGCACCCGGTGCTCCAGGACGAGCGGCGCGGGCGCCGGCAGCGGCAGCCCGGTGTCCTCGACGGACGAACGCGGCGTCGGTATGCGCGACGGCTGCCCGACACCGGCGGAACCGCCCGAACCGCCGCCGCCCCCGGCGCCGAAGCCGCCGTCACCGGAGCCGCGGGCGTCGCCGACATCGCTGTCACCGCCTTCGGACCCAGCGGGACCACGGTCCTTCCCCTCGTACGACGTCTCGTGTTCCTTCCCCGGGCGCTCCTTCTCCTCGCGCTCCCAGTGCTCCTCGCGCTCCATGCGTTCCCGGGGCCCCTTGCCGGCCTCGTGCTCGTCGAAGCCGTCGGACCGGCCCGCTCCTTCCGTCACCGCGCACCCCCGAACCCGGGCGGCCCGCCGGGGGACCCGGCGTCGTGGGCGGTGGACAGCAGTTGCAGGCCGAGGCGGAGCCGGCGCCGGGCCTCGTCCTCGGTGACGCCGAGATCGGCGGCGGCCTGGCGGTAGTCGCGGCGCTGGAAGTACGCCAGCTCCAGCGCGGCCCGCAGCGGGGTGGGCATGGACGTGACGATGTAGTCCGCGCGGGCGGCGACGGACGCACTGCGCACCTTGCGCTCCAGCTCCTCGGTGGTGCCCCCGCCCTCCAGGGCGAGCGCGGCGGTCTCGGTCGCGCGCAGCCGCTGAACGGCGAGCCGATGGGTCAGCGTGGCGACCCAGGACCGCAGCGGGCCCTGTTTCGGGTCGTACGACTCGGGGTTCTCCCAGACGTGGACGAACACCTCGCGGGTGATCCCGTCGGCGGCCCGCTCGTCGCCGAGCACGCGGTGCGCGAGGCCGTGCACCAGGGAGGCGAACCGGTCGTAGAGCTCACCGAGCGCCGCCGCCTCCCCGCGTGCGAGCCGCTGCTGCATCTTGCGGTCCCAGCGGGGCGGTGCGTCCTTCGCCGCCATACGGCCCCCTCGCGCCTGCTCGTGCCCGGTGTGTCTGTGCGTGTCCAGCCTGTGCGCATCGCTGTCTCGAATGTAGTCGGCACGTAGGACAGCGCACGCCCCTTTACGCCAACGTGCGCCCCTGGGCGGGCCGGGAATGGTAAAAGCCCCTCACTTACCCCGCACATCCGATCGAATAAGACCGTACGTGACCAACATGCGACCGAAACAGTTCGCTCGTTCAGCATTTTCGACCGTAGACCGACGTTTCATCGATCGCGGTCCGGTGTTTCATGGAACGACGGTTGGGCAGCCGCGCTGAAAGGAAGCGTAGGAACTGCTTCCGTTTCCTGGTGGGCGAGGCGAGCGAGAGGCGACGCGGTGACGCTCAAGGTGACCGACGGCGAACTGGGCGGATGGGCCGTGCTCCGGGTGTCGGGCGAGATGGATCTCGCGACGTCACCGGTGCTGCGCCAGCGGGTGCACGACGCGGTGGCGGAAGGCCGCCGCAGTCTGGTCCTCGACCTCTCCGAGGTCCTCTTCTGCGACTCCAGCGGTGTCGGCGTCCTGATCGCCACCCGCCGGCTGGTCCGCTCCTGTCAGGGCCGGCTGCGCCTGATCCTGCCGGCCCAGGGAGCCGCCGACGGTTCGCACGTCAACCGTGTCCTCGCGGCCCTCGGCGTCCGCCGTCTCTTCGACGTCTATCCGGACGCCCTCACGGCCGTCGACGAGGAGTCGAGCCCGCTCTCGGCGTGAGATCCCACGGGTCACGCCCCACGTCCGACCGGCGCCGCGGTGCGCCGCGGAGTTGTCCAAGAATTCCTGCGGTCTTGGTACAAGCGTCGTTTTCCGGCTCCCTTCGCGGCCGGGCCGTCGTACGCTCCCTGCCAGATGAACCCGCAGTCCGGCACAGAGTCCGGCCGAGTCGTAAGGCGGTCCGAGAAGGCCATGGTCAGTACCGAGTACGAACGCAGGATTGCCGCCCGTTTCGCGGGCTTCGACCAGGACGGCAACGGCTACATCGACCGGGAGGACTTCAACGCGGCGGCGAAGTCCGTCCTCGCCGAGTTCGGTACGGCGGCCCGGTCCGACAAGGGCCAGGCCCTCTACGTGGGCGCGGAGGCGTTCTGGCAGGGCATGGCGGGGATAGCGGACCGTGACGGAGACCAGCGCATCAACCGGGAGGAGTTCGTCAACGGCGCCGTGAAGCGGCTGCGGGACAACCCCGACCGCTTCGGGGAGATCGCCCGCCCCTTCCTGCACGCGGCCCTCGCCGTCGCGGACACCGACGGGGACGGAGCGGCCACGGTCGAGGACGCCGAGCGCGTGCTCAGGGCCCTGGGCGTGAGCGACGAGATCGCCGCACTGGCGGCCGGTGCCCTCGACACGGACGCCGACGGCCGGATCGGCGAGTCGGAGGTCGTGACCGCGTTCGCCCGCTACTTCACGGTGCCGGAGTAGCCCCCGCCGACCCGGCCGGCCCCGAGAACCGCTCCCGGAGCCGGTACTTCAGCACCTTCCGCAGCGTCTCGTTGCGCGGAAGGGCCTCCATCACCTCCAGCTGCTCCGGCAGCTTGTGCACCGAGAGCCCTTCCGCGCGCAGGTACGAGACCGCGGCCGCGAGCGTCAGCGGCGCCGCCCCGGGCGGCTGTTCGACCACCGCGCAGACCCGTTCCCCGCGTTCGGCGTCCGGCAGCCCGATCACCGCGACGTCACCGACGGCCGGGTGCCGGTGCAGCAGGTCCTCGATCTCCTTCGCGGAAATGTTCTCGCCCTTGCGGATGATGACGTCCTTCAGGCGCCCGGTCAGGACGAGGTGCCCGCTCTCCGTCAGATGGCCCACGTCACCCGTGATCAGGAACCCGTCCGGGTCGAAGGCCTCGGCGGTCTGCGCCGGATCCAGGTACCCCTGACAGACGGCCTCGCCGCGCAGCCGTACCTCCCCGTCCACGATCCGTATCTCCATGCCCTGCGGAGGCCTGCCCTCCGTGGTCGCCAGGTTCTCGGCGGTGTCGTCCGGCGCCCCCATGGTGATCATCGGGACCTCGGTCATCCCGTACCCGTGGGTGAGCTGCACGCCCATCTCCCGCACGACACGGTGGTAGACCTCGGGCGGCTTGGGCGCGCCGCCGCCCGCCAGCAGCCGCAGCGTGGGGATCACCGGCCGGCCGGGCGCCTTGCGCTGCTCGGCCAGGAACATCGAGTAGAAGGCCGTCGAACCGCCCGCCACCGTCACCCCGTGCGCGCGGTAGTCCCCGAGCGCGGCGGGCAGCGCGAAGTGCTCGAACATCACCGCGGGGAATCCGTACAGCAGCAGCATCACGGTGTAGTCGGGCCCGGCGATGTGCGCGTATGGGAAGGCCATCGAGCCCACGTCCTCGGCCGACAGCCGCAGCGCGTGCGCCAGGCAGGAGCCGCCCGCGATCAGCGAACGGTCCGTGTGCAGGACGCCCTTGGGGTCGGAGGTGGTGCCCGAGGTCCAGTAGATCCAGCGCACGGAGGTGCCGTCGGCCGGCGGTGGCGGGAGGACGCCGGGATCACCGTCCGGCAGCACGTCGTACGCCTCGAAGACGCCCTTCGCGCCGAGCCGCCGAGCCATCGCCGTGTGGTCGAAGCCCCGCCACTCGCCCGGTACGGCGAAGTACTCGGCCCTGGACTCCCGCAGCGCGAAGCCGACCTCGCGGTCCCGGTAGAAGGGGATCACGGGGGACTGGACGGCGCCCAGACGCGCCAGCGCGAAGGACAGCACGGCCGTCTCGATGCGGGTGGGCAGCTGCCAGGCGACCACCGTGCCGGGGCGCACGCCCCTGTCGTACAGGCCCGCCGCCACCCGCTCGGCCCGCTCCCGCAGGGCGCCGAAGCTCAGGGAGCGGTCGCCCTGGAGGAGGACGGGCCGGTCGGGGGTGAGGCCGGCGCGGCGCTCGACCAGTTCCCAGAGGGTGCGCGAGGCGCCCAGAGCGTGTGCGGTGTCGTTCACGACGGCCCCCTGTAGCTGACGGGTTGTCAGATCCAATCGGGAGCGTAGGCCGCACCGCCTTGTCGGTCCATAGGCGCGGAGCTAGCCTGCTATCTGACGGGTCATCAGATACGTATGCCAGGCGGAGGCCACTCATGACGGAACTGCCGCGGATCGTCAGCGTCGACGACCACGTGATCGAGCCCGCGCACCTCTTCGAGACCTGGCTGCCCGCGAAGTACCGCGACCGCGGGCCGAAGCCCCTCACGGCCGGCATCGGTGAGCTCGCCTACGTCGGCGGCAAGTACCGGATCACCATGGACCCGGACGGGCCGCCCACCGACTGGTGGATCTACGAGGACCTCAAGTTCCCGTACAAGCGCAACATCGCCGCCGTCGGCTTCGACCGCGACGAGATGACCCTGGAGGGCATCACCCGCGCGGAGATGCGGCGCGGCTGCTGGGACCCCGCCGAGCGCCTCAAGGACATGGACCTCAACCACGTGGAGGCCAGCCTCTGCTTCCCGACCTTCCCGCGCTTCTGCGGCCAGACCTTCGCCGAGGCGCACGACAAGGAGGTGGCCCTGGCCTGCGTGCGCGCCTACAACGACTGGATGGTCGAGGAGTGGTGCGGTGACAGCGGCGGCCGCCTGATCCCGCTCTGCCTCATCCCGCTGTGGGACATCGGCCTGGCCGTCGCGGAGATCCGGCGCAACGCGGAGCGCGGCGTGCGCGCGGTGACCTTCTCCGAGATCCCCACCCACCTGGGCCTGCCCTCCATCCACTCCGGCCACTGGGACCCGTTCTTCGCGGTCTGCCAGGAGACCGGCACGGTCGTGAACATGCACATCGGCAGCAGCAGCCAGATGCCCGCCGCCTCGCCGGACGCGCCGCCCGCCGTCCAGGCGTCGCTGTCCTTCAACAACGCGATGGCCTCGATGATGGACTTCCTCTTCAGCGGAGTCCTGGTGAAGTTCCCCCGCCTCAAACTCGCCTACTCCGAAGGCCAGATGGGCTGGATCCCGTACGCCCTGGAGCGCGCCGACGACGTCTGGGAGGAGCACCGCGCCTGGGGCGGCGTCAAGGACCTCGTCCCGGAGCCCCCGTCGACGTACTACTACCGCCAGATCTTCTGCTGCTTCTTCCGCGACAAGCACGGCGTCGCGTCCCTGGACGTCGTCGGCCGCGACAACGCCACCTTCGAGACCGACTACCCGCACGTCGACTCGACCTTCCCGCACACCAAGGAGGTCGCCCTCGACCATGTGAAGGGCCTCGACGACGAGACGGTCCACAAGCTGATGCGCGGCAACGCGATCCGCATGCTGGACCTGGACCTGGACAGGTAGCCGGCCCGTGGACCTCACGTACACCCCCGAGGAGGAGGAGTTCCGGGCCCGGCTGCGCGAGTGGCTCGCCGAGGCGATCCCGGCGCTGCCCCCGAAACCCTCCCCGGACGACTGGCCCGGCCGGCGCGCGTACGACCTCGGATGGCAGCGGACGCTGTACGACGCCGGGTACGCCGGACTGCACTGGCCCCTCGACGCCGGGGGCCGGGGGGCCACGCCGGTCCAGCACCTGATCTACCTGGAGGAGTCGGAGAAGGCGGGAGCCCCCTACGTAGGGGCCAACTTCGTCGGGCTGCTGCACGCCGGGCCGACCATCGCCGCCGAGGGGACCGCCAGCCAGCGGGCCCGCTGGCTGCCGCCCGTGCTGCGGGGTGAGGAGGTCTGGTGCCAGGGGTTCAGCGAGCCGGACGCGGGCTCGGACCTCGCGGCGCTGCGCACGCGCGCGTGGCGCGACGGCGACGACTACGTGGTGAGCGGGTCCAAGATCTGGACGTCCCACGCGGAGGTCGCCGACTGGTGCGAGCTGCTGGTGCGCACCGACCCGTCCGCACCGAGGCACCGGGGCATCTCCTGGCTCGCGATGCCCATGGACGCCCCGGGGATCACCGTCCGCCCGCTGCGCACGCTCGCGGGGTCGGCCGAGTTCGCGGAGGTCTTCCTCGACGAGGTGCGGATACCGGTCGCCCACCGGGTCGGCGCCGAGAACGACGGCTGGCGCGTGACGATGGTGACGCTGTCGTACGAACGCGGTACCGCCTTCGTCGGCGAGGTCGTGGCGTGCCGGCGGGTCCTGGGTGAACTCGCCCACGCGGCGCGCGGCAACGGCCGCTGGGACGATCCGGTGCTGCGGCGGTGGCTGGGCAGGCTCAACGCCGAGTTCCGCGCGCTGTGGCGGCTCACCCAGTGGAACGTGAGCGAGGCGGAGCGGACGGGGGGAGTGCCGGGCGTCGGCGGCTCGGTCTTCAAGCTGCGGTACTCGCACGCGCGCCAGGAGCTGTACGACGCCGCCGCCGAGGTCCTCGGCCCGGAGGCACTGGACCTGGACCGCGAGTGGACCCGCGACCGCCTCACGTCCCTGTCCTACACCATCGCGGCCGGCACCTCGCAGATCCAGCGCAACATCGTGGCCGAACGCATCCTGGGTCTGCCGAAAGGGCGGTGAGCTCACTCCGTGGACTTCCAACTCACCGAGGACCAGCGCGCCTTGCGGGACGGCGTACGGGCGCTGCTGGCGGGCCGCTTCGGGCCGGAGGCGCTGCGGGCGGCGGTGGCCCGCGGCGGCCGGGGTCTCGACCGGACACTGTGGCGCGAGCTGGGCGAGGCGGGCTTCTTCTCACTGCGGCTGCCGGAGGCGGACGGCGGTGTCGGACTCGGGCTGCCCGAGGCGGTACTGGCGTTCGAGGAGGCGGGCCGGGTGCTGCTCCCGGGCCCGCTGGTCGCGACGCATCTCGCGGCCGGCGAGGTGGCCGGGGCGGCGACCGGCGAGACCGTGGTCACCGCCGTGTACGGCGGCCTCGTGGAATGGCTGGACGAGTCCGACGCGGTACGGGACGCCGCCGGGAGCACGGCCGGGGACGGTGCCGCCGGTGCCGTGCCGCTCACCTCGGTGGACCCGCTGACACCGCTGCACCGGGTACCCGGGGGTCTCCCCGTCGATCCCCCCGGCGATGCCAGTCCCACCAGCCCCGCAGGCCCCACCGGTCCTTCGGATCCCCTCGCCACGCTCCTCACCTCCGCCGAGCAGCTCGGCAACGCCGCCCGGACCTGTGAGGCGGCGGTGCAACACGCCCGGACCCGCGAGCAGTTCGGGCAGCCGATCGGGGCCTTCCAGGCGGTCAAGCACCTGTGCGCGCAGATGCTGGTGCGGGTGGAGCTGGCCCGGGCCGCGGTCTACGCGGCCGCCGTGACCGCCGACCCCATGGACATCGCGGCGGCCCGGCTGCTCGCGGACGACGCCGCCGTGCGCGGTGCCCGTGACTGCCTCCAGGTGCACGGCGGTATGGGCTTCACCTGGGAGTCCGACGTCCATCTGTATCTCAAGAGGGCATGGGTGCGGACCCGGCGGGGTGGTCCGGCTACGGAGAGTGAGGAGTTGCTGGCGGACGATCTGGTGGCCGGAGCGGGTCGATGAGGCTCTGTTCAGGCATGCTCCGGGGCGGGTCGCGTCGAATGTCACGGATCGTGGCATATCGGCATCACAGAGCGTTGATATCGGGTTGTGTCCTACGCGTGACTTGTCACGGCCTGGAGTCGGCGCCGTGCTCCGGTACCTTGTGTGGGATGCGAGCGGTTCCGAGACTGAGCCATCCCGGTGTTGCCCCTGAGGCCGCGCCGGATCCGGCGATGCTCGCCGTTCGCGAGGCGGTCCGGGACCCCGTGACCGCCTGTTCGACTCCCCGTGGCGAGCGTCGCACAGTATCCCGCACGCGTACTCCTTCGCGCTGGAATATGCCCGAAGCGCTTGTTGGGGTGACTGTACGTCAACCATGCTGTCTCTCAAGGGAATCACGTTCCGTGATCCTGGTTCTGGTCATGCAGGTCATGGCCACGATCGTGGCCCTCGTGAGGCGCGAGGCGATGTGTCCGCCGGTTCGGATGGTGTGAACGGTGCAGGTGCTTCAAGTGCAGCTGGAGATCCGGCCCGACCCCGCAGAGGTGGGGCGAGCCCGGAGATGGGCCCGGTCGAGGCTCGCCGGATCAGGCATAGAGGCCGATGAGCCGCTCGCCGAGACGCTGATCCTGCTCGTCTCCGAACTCGTCACCAACGCCGTGGTGCACACCGGGTGTCCGGCCGTACTGCGTCTCTCCCTGCCGGGCGTCCCCGGTGAGTCGCTGGGCACGGTCCGCCTGGAGGTGGCCGACTCCAGCGACTGCCCCCCGCGGCCCCGGCACGCCGAGGGCGACGAGACCAACGGCCGCGGCCTGGAACTGGTCGACGGGCTCGCGGACCGCTGGGGCTGGAACCCCGAGGGCGTCGGCAAGAGCATCTGGTGCGAGGTGGACCGCTGCACGCCGGTCGCGAAGGCCTCGGCCTCCTATGTGACCTACCAGGGCTTCGCCTACGAGGCGTACGAGGCCGTCTGACGCGTGCACGGTTCGTGCATGTATGCAGGAATCCCGGTTCTCCGGCAGTGGGCCGAGCCGAATGCGCCGGGTCGTGCTTCTCTGCGCGCCGACACAAAGGGCGCATAAGTGATAATCCCCCGAACGGGTGTTGACGTGACGTGTCCGTTTGATCACGCTTATGGACAGCGATGCGCCGCGAGGGGACGGCGAGGGTTCCGGTGACGGGAGCCCTTGGCGAGTGCGGATCGTGATTCGGCGTCGGCTCCTTCGGGGTCCTGAGGGGCAGGGTGGGTGCGCCGGAGCCGGATGGCGGCGCGCGTTGCCGTGCTCGGGGCGAGCAGTGACGCGCCGCCAGTCGACTCTTTCCGTTGCCTTTTGTCGTTTCTTTCCGGTCCCTTTTGTGCGGGTATGTGCCATCTACAGCAGAGCGACGGGGGCGACCGGGGTGCCCGTGCCACCCACGAAGGGTTCGGGCATCGCCGACAGCAGGAACGAGTAGCGGCCTTCTTCTCCACAGGCTGTGGACAACTCTTCGAGATTCCAGTTCTGGCCTTGCGGCATCCCCATCTCGACCAGGTCGAGGGCGTGCACGGGCAGCCAGAGGTCCTCGATCTCGGGAGGGAAGATCTCGAACGTGAGGGTGTCGTTCGCGACCGCCGCGACCTCGCGCGCGTGGAACCACTCCGGCGTGCGGACGGACAGCCCCGGCGACGGATACCCGTACCCGTGCTTGTCGCCCGCCAGGCAGACCTGGATCTGACCGGTCCGTACGAGCACGATGTCGCCCGACCGCACCCGGGTGCCGGCCAGTTCCTCGGCGGCGTCCAGATCCTCGGGGGTCACGGCGTGCCCGCCGTCCAGGCGGTCGACGCCCCGGGCGCGGGCGACGTCCAGCAGCACGCCCCGCGAGACGATGTGCCGGGGCTTGTCGATGCCGCCGAACGCGGCGCCGCCGTGCGGGGTGATCGTGCCGGCCGGACGGCCGTTGTAGAGCTTTCCCGAGTGCGAGACGTGGGCCAGCGCGTCCCAGTGGGTCGCCGCCTGTAGGCCCAGGGTCGCGGCGTCGTCGCTGCACGCGACGGTGCCGGGGCCGAAGACCTCCTGGTTGATCTGCACCATGACGTGCAGCGGATTGACCCGCCCGGGGATCATCCCGGTCTGCACCCCGTCCTGCTGGAGGGGGAGCGCGAGGGGGACGCGGCGGCCCGAGCGGACCCCCGCCGCGGCCCGGCGCACCACCTCGTCGGTGATGAGGTTCAGGGTCCCGATCTCGTCATCGGCACCCCAGCGCCCCCAGTTGTTCACGCGCTTCGCGATCTCGTGGAAGGCCGGGTGGAGCGTCGGCAGTGACATGAGTCCTCCCCGAGGGCTTGTCTCCGGGTAACTGACGGGTCGTAGAATCCGAGTTGAATCTAACGGACCGTCAGAAACTGCGGGAAGGGGCCGGACGTGGGGAACTTCTTGGCAGGCCAGGTCGTCGCCGTGACGGGAGCGGGGCGCGGCATAGGCCGCGCCGTCGCGCTCGCGGCAGCCGGTGAGGGGGCGCGCGTCGTCGTCAACGACTACGGGGTCTCCGTCGAGGGCGCCGAGCCGACGAGTTCGGTCGCCGACGCCGTGGTCAAGGAGATCGAGGCGGCGGGCGGGGAAGCCGTCGCGGTGGCCGACGACATCTCCACGATGGCGGGCGGGCAGCACGTCGTCGACGCCGCGCTCACGGCGTACGGGCGGATCGACGGCGTCGTGTGCGTGGCCGGCATCCTGCGCGAGCGGATGCTGTTCAACATGTCCGAACAGGAGTGGGACCCGGTCGTGGCCACCCATCTCAAGGGCACGTTCACGGTCTTCCGGGCGGCCTCGGCCGTCATGCGCGCGCAGGGCTCGGGAACGCTGATCGGCTTCACCAGCGGCAACCACCAGGGTTCCGTGGCGCAGGCCAACTACAGCGCGGCCAAGGGCGGGATCATCTCGCTGGTCCGCAGCGCCGCACTCGGCCTGCACAAGTACGGGGTGACGGCGAACGCGGTCGCACCCGTGGCCCGCACCCGCATGTCGGCCAACGTCCCCATGGAACTGACGGAGATCGGCGAACCGGAGGACGTCGCCGCGCTGGTGGTCTACCTGCTGTCGGACCGCGCCCGGCAGGAACGGATCACCGGACAGGTGTACACGATCGCCGGACCGAAGATCGCGGTGTGGGCGCAGCCGCGGGAACTGCGGGCCGGGTACGCGGAGGGCGCCTGGACCCCGGAACGGATCGCGGACTTCCTGCCGGGCACGGTGGGGGTGGATCCGATGCCGCTGCTGGAGCGGGTGGAGGCGATGGCGCGGGCGGCGGCACAGAAGTCGCGGCCGAACGCGTGAGGGTGGCGTGGTGCCGGCCGACTGGGAGGACGACGCGTGGAGTTCGGATTCGATGCCGGGGACGAGGTCTTCCGGCGTACGGCGCGGGACTGGCTGGCGGCGCACCATGTGGGTGATCCGGGCCGCCGGGACTGGGAACGGGAGCTCGGACGGGACGGCTGGATCGGCCTCGGATGGCCCGAGGACGGATACGGGAACCGGCGCGCGAGCCTGACCCAGCAGGTCGTCTGGGCCGAGGAGTACGCCCGTTCGAAGGCTCCCGCCCGCTCGGGTCACATCGGCGAGAAACTCCTCGCCCCCACCCTCATCGGCCATGGGACGGCGGACCAGAAGGCCCGCTTCCTGCCCCCGATCGCCCGCGGGGAGGAACTCTGGTGCCAGGGCTACAGCGAGCCCGGCGCGGGTTCCGACCTCGCGGGCATCAGAACGACGGCCGTACGGGAAGAGGGCTCCGCGCCCGCACGGACGTACCGCGTCAGCGGCCAGAAGATCTGGACCTCGCTCGCCCACGAGGCGGACTGGTGCTTCGTCCTGGCCCGCACCCGGCCGGACGCCCCGCGGCACCACGGCCTGTCCCTGCTCCTCGTCCCGATGGACCAGCCGGGCCGCGTCGAGGTCCGCCCGATCCGCCAGCTCACCGGCACCAGCGAGTTCAACGAGGTGTTCTTCGACGGCGCGCGGGCGCGGGCCGAGCACGTCGTCGGCGGCGAGGGCAACGGCTGGCGGGTGGCGATGAGCCTGCTCGGACACGAGCGCGGCGTCTCGACACTCGCTCAGCAGGTCGGCTTCGCGGCGGAGCTGCGACGCGTGATCGAGACGGCCGTCGCGACGGGCGCGGCCGGTGATCCGGTCGTCCGCGACCGGCTGGTGCGCCTGTGGGCGGAGCTGCGCACGATGCGCTGGAACGCCCTGCGGACGCTGGGCGGTTCGGGCGACGTGGGCGCGCCGAGCGTCGCCAAGCTGCTGTGGGGCGGCTGGCATCAGCGGCTCGGTGAACTCGCGGTGCAGGTGCGGGGAGCGGAGGCGGCGACCGGCCCGGTGGACTGGTCGGCCGCGGCACCGTACGAACTCGACGCGTTCCAGCACCTGTTCCTGTTCAGCCGGGCCGACACCATCTACGGCGGCTCGGACGAGATCCAGCGCACGATCATCGCCGAGCGCGTGCTCGGTCTGCCGAAGGAACCCAGGGGATAGCCCCCGGGGACGAGAGGGGAGCCGGTGCGATGCGAGGCGTGATCTTCGACGGCAAGCAGACCCAGGTCGTGGACGACCTGGAGGTACGGGATCCGGGACCCGGCGAGGTGCGGGTCGCCGTCTCCGCGGCCGGACTCTGCCACAGCGACCTCTCCGTGGTGGACGGGACCATACCTTTCCCCGTTCCCGTGGTGCTGGGCCACGAGGGCGCCGGGGTGGTCGAGTCGGTGGGCGCGGGCGTCACCCACGTCCGGCCCGGAGACCATGTCGCACTGTCCACACTCGCGAACTGCGGCGCGTGCGCGGAGTGCGACCGGGGACGGCCGACGATGTGCCGCAAGGCGATCGGCATGCCGCGGCAGCCGTTCACGCGGGGCGGGCGGCCGCTGTACCAGTTCGCCTCCAACTCGGCCTTCGCGGAACGGACGGTGGTGAAGGCCGTCCAGGCCGTCCGGATACCGGAGGACATCCCGCTGCCGTCCGCCGCGCTGATCGGCTGCGGGGTGGTGACGGGCGTGGGCGCCGTCCTGAACCGCGCGCGGGTGGACCACGGGGAGAGCGTCCTCGTGATCGGCACGGGCGGCATCGGGCTCAACGTGATCCAGGGGGCCCGGATCGCGGGCGCCCTGAAGATCGTCGCGGTCGACTCCAACCCGGCCAAGGAGACGGTGGCCCGCCGGTTCGGCGCGACCCATTTCCTCACCTCCACCGAGGCCGTCCGCGAGATCCTCCCCACGGGCGCGGACCACGCCTTCGAATGCGTCGGCCGCGTCGAACTCGTCCGCCGGGCGATCGACCTGCTGGACCGTCACGGCCAGGCGGTGCTCCTCGGCGTACCGCCCGCCACCGCCGAGGCGTCCTTCCTCGTCTCCGCGATGTACCTGGACAAGTCGATCCTCGGCTGCCGCTACGGTTCGTCCCGCCCCCAGCGCGACATCGCCCTCTACGCGGACCTCTACCGCGAGGGCCGTCTGCTGCTCGACGAACTGGTCACCCGGACGTATCCGGTCGAGGACTTCGACAAGGCGGCCCAGGACGCGCACGAGGGGAGGGTGGCACGCGCGGTACTGACGTTCTAGGCAGCGCGGAGGCGGTTGTGTCCACGGGCCGGGGAGATCCACCGGGGCCGGTCAGCCGACGGCGGCCACCCGCGCGGTACCGAGTCGCGTGCCACCGCTGCGGTCACCCCCGGCCGGCCCGCCTCCGGCCTCCCGGCCCGAGGAGCGGAAGGTACGGCGGTACGCGGTGGGGGTGACCCCGAGCACCGCCTGCAGGTGCTGCCGCATCGACTGGGCCGTGCCGAAGCCGGCGTCCCGCGCCACCTGGTCGACCGACAGATCGCTGGACTCCAGCAGTTGCCGGGCCCGCTCGACGCGTTGCAGGGTGAGCCATTGCCCGGGGCTGACGCCGACCTCCTCGCGGAAGCGGCGTGTGAAGGTGCGTACGGACATGGACTCCTGCCCGGCCATGTCGCGCAGCTGGATCGGCTCGCCGAGGCGGCCGAGTGCCCAGGCGCGGGCCGCGGTCGTGGTGGCCGCCTGCGGCTCGGGGACGGGCCGCTGGACGTACTGCGCCTGGCCGCCGTCGCGGTGCGGCGGCACGACGGTCCGGCGGGCCACGTCGTTGGCGACGGCCGTCCCGTGGTCACGGCGGACGATATGGAGGCACAGGTCGATTCCGGCCGCGACGCCCGCGGAGGTGAGGACGTTCCCGTCGTCGACGAAGAGCACGTCGGCGTCGACCTTGATCCGCGGGAAGAGCCGCTGGAAGTGCTCGGCGTGCGACCAGTGGGTGGTGGCGGGGCGGCCGTCGAGGTATCCGGCGGCGGCGAGGACGTATCCGCCGGTGCAGATGGAGACGAGCCGGGTGCCGGGGCGGATGTGGGCGAGGGCGGCGGCCAGTTCGGGGGTCAGGACGCCCTGCTCGTGGACCGGGCCCAGTTCGTAGGAGGCGGGGACGACGACGGTGTCGGCGGTGGCGAGCGCCTCCGGCCCGTTCGCGACGAGGACGGCGAAGTCGGCGTCGGTGGCGACCGGACCCGGCGGCCGGACCGAGCAGGTGACGACCTCGTACAGGGATCGTTCCTCGGCGTCCCGTGACTTGCCGAAGATGCGCTGCGGGATGCCGAGTTCGAAGGGCAGCAGCCCGTCGAGGGCGAGCACGACGACGCGGTGGCGGCGGAACGTACCTCGAGGGTCCATGGCCCGATCCTAGCGAATACTGACCTTCCGGCCACTCGTTCGGGAAAGCCGCGGGAGCGAAGCTCTATGGCGTGACCCAGACAACCGACGCCGTGGACGCCGCTGAGATGCCCTCCGTCCCCGGGCGAACCCGGATCCACCGTGCCTGGTTCGTCGCCGCCGTCACCTTTGTGACGATCATCGGAGCCGCGGCCTTCCGTTCACTGCCGGGTCTGCTGATCGACCCGCTGCACCAGGAGTTCCACTGGTCGCGCGGCACGATCGGCGCGGCGGTGTCGATCAACCTCGCGCTGTACGGACTGACGGCGCCCTTCGCGGCCGCGCTGATGGACCGCTTCGGCATCCGGCGCGTGGTCGCGGTCGCCCTGATGGTGATCGCGCTCGGCTCCGGGCTGACCGTGTGGATGACGGCGGCCTGGCAGCTGCTGCTCTGCTGGGGCCTGCTGGTCGGACTGGGCTCCGGCTCGATGGCCCTGGCCTTCGCGGCGACGGTCACCAACCGCTGGTTCACGGCGCGCAAGGGCCTGGTGACCGGCATCCTGACGGCGGCCTCGGCCTCCGGCCAGCTGATCTTCCTGCCGGTGCTCTCCTGGATCGTCACCGAGCACGACTGGCGCCCGGCCGCGGTGACGGTCGCCCTCGCGGCGCTCGCGGTCGTCCCCTTCGTCTGGCTGCTGCTGCGCGACCACCCGGCGGACGTCGGTCTGAAGCCCTACGGGGCGGCCGAGTTCGTGCCGAAGCCCGCGCCCGTGCAGGGCGCGGCCCGGCGTGCCGTGACCGTCCTCCTCTCCGCCGTCCGCACCGGCCCCTTCTGGCTGCTGGCCGGCACCTTCGCGATCTGCGGCGCCTCGACGAACGGCCTCATCCAGACGCACTTCGTGCCCGCGGCCCACGACCACGGGATGCCGATCACGGCGGCGGCCTCCCTGCTCGCGGTCATCGGGGTCTTCGACGTGGCCGGCACGATCGCCTCCGGCTGGTTCACCGACCGTTTCGAACCGCGCCGGCTGCTCGCGGTCTACTACGCGCTGCGCGGGGTCTCGCTCCTCTTCCTCCCCATGCTCATGTCCTCGACCGTGCACCCCCCGATGATCTTCTTCATCGTCTTCTACGGCCTCGACTGGGTCGCCACGGTCCCGCCGACCCTGGCCCTGTGCCGTGAGCAGTACGGCGAGGACAGCGCCATCGTCTTCGGCTGGGTGCTCGCCTCCCACCAGATCGGCGCGGCCCTCGTCGCCTTCCTCGGCGGTGTCGCGCGGGACGCGTTCGGCTCGTACGACATGGTCTGGATCGCCTCGGGCGCGCTGTGCGCGGTGGCGGCGATGATGGCGCTGGTCATCCGGCGGCGGCCGGTCGCCCCCGTGCTGTCCGTACGGACGGCCGTCTGAGGTCAGAGCGCCGGAAGCCGGTCGTACGTCTTGAAGGTGTACCGCGCGGACAGGGTGATCGCGTTCCCGGCCCCTCTCGGCAGGCCGAGCCGGTCGTCGACGAGCCGGCCCAGCGGGCCGCAGCCGACGGCGGCCGGGGCGGTGAAGGTGTCGTCGTACGCGTCGAACCTGATGACCGGCGGGTCCTGGGAGACCCACTCGGAGTCGCCCGCGCGCCGCAGACGGAGTTCGACGGGGGCGTCACCGCCTATGACGCAGCCGCGCGGCAGCACAGGACTCAGGACCCGGAAGCGCAGGGTGAACAGGCCCAGGCTGTTTCCGGTGGAGTGGAAGTCGGACCTGCCGCCGTACTCAGGACGCAGGGCCAGGGGCGACAAGGGGCCGTGACCTGTCGTGCCGGTGCCGAGGAGGCCGCCGGGGACGGCGGTCGAGGTGGAGCGCAGCGCGCCCCAGACCTGCCCGTCCGTGCCGTCCGGCAGCGGGCCCTCGGCGTGGGTGACGGTCATCGGCGCCAGCTCGGGAACCGTCCTGCTGCCGAGGGTCAACGAACCGGTGGCGGTGAGGACTTCGCACTTCCAGCGGGCCGCGTCGACGCCGGCCGGGATGTCGGGGCAGTCACCGAAGTCGTACGGGACGACGGGGTGCGCGCCGGTGGCGATGTCCGCGGTGGTGGCGACGCTTAAGCAACGGTGGCGGCGGGGGTGGCGTCCGCGGCGATGGTCACGGTGGTGGTGGGGGTGGCGGCGTCGGCGGGGGGAGCTTACCGTGGCGGTGATCGTGGTGGCGAGGGCGGCGGCGAGGGCGAGCCCGGCGGCCCCGCGACGGACGGCCGAGGGGTGTTTCTCAGCGGTGATCTCCATGCCCTTCAGCGTGCCGTCGGGCACCTCGGGCCGGCCACCGGGAAGCCCCTCGGTCTACCCTGATCCGCCCCTGACACCAAGTCAGGGCGTGCCCCTGACAGCCATGAACGGCGCGGTGCGACGGGCCTTGCCGACGCGGCTCAGACGAAGCGTCCTCGGTGGAACAACAGCGGCGAGACGCCCGCGCCGTCGCCCGCGTCACCGTCCGCGCCTCCGTCACCCGCGCCGAGCGCGTCCACCCGTCCCACCACGATGAGATGGTCCCCGCCCGTGTGCACCGCGTGGATCGTGCAGTCGATCCAGGCCGCGGTCCCCGCGAGGCGGGGCGCCCCGGAGACGGGTGCCGCGTCGTACCGGACGCCCGCGAACTTGTCGGCCCCGCTCACCGCGAACCCACGGCACAGGTCGCCCTGGTGCGCGCCCAGTACGTTCACGCAGAAGACGCCGGCGCGGGCGATGCGCGGCCAGGTCGTCGACGTACGGCCGACCATGAAGCAGATCAGTGGCGGGTCGAGGGAGAGGGAGGAGAAGGACTGGCAGGCGAAACCGGCCGGTCCCGCCGCCTCCCCGGGCGCCTGCGGTGCGGTGATGACGGTCACGCCCGTCGCGAAGTTCCCCAGCACCCGCCGGAACTCGCCGTGATCGACCGGCGCCCGCTCGTCCTCACCGACGGCGCGCAACTCCGGCCGCGGCAGCGTCTCGACCGGGCCCGCGACGGCGGGAGCCCCGGCCGACCGGAGATAGCGCACGGCCGCTGCCGCCATTCCTGCGTGTCCCATCACACCGCTCATTGAACCTGACGATGCATCAGATAGGAAGGGGTGGCCGACCGCCGAGGGCTCTCACCGCCCCCGGTACTCCGCCGCCCGCCGCTCCACGAAGCTCGCCACGCCTTCCTTCGCGTCCGCCGTCGTCATGTTGATCTCCTGGGCGGCCGCCTCCGCGGCGAAGGCGGCGGTGCGGTCGTTGTCGAGGGAGGCGTTGACCAGTTGCTTGGTGAGGGCCAGGGCGCGGGTCGGCCCGGCGGCCAGGCGTCCGGCCCACTCGCGTGCGGTCTTCTCCAGGTCCTCGGGCGGGACGACGCGGTTGACGAGGCCGAGCCGTTCGGCGTCCCTGGCGGTGAGCGCG
The DNA here is from genome assembly GCF_012273515.2 of Streptomyces sp. RPA4-2. Taxonomy (NCBI): domain Bacteria; kingdom Bacillati; phylum Actinomycetota; class Actinomycetes; order Kitasatosporales; family Streptomycetaceae; genus Streptomyces; species Streptomyces sp. RPA4-2. The sequence continues at coordinate 4,148,016 of NZ_CP050975.2, read as the reverse complement.
TCGCCGAAGAACATCAGCTCCTTCGCGCGCTGCGGCCCGATGAGACGCGGCAGGAGATACGCCCCGCCGCCGTCGGGAACCAGCCCGCGGCGCACGAACACCTCGATGAACCGGGCCGGTTCGGCGGCGAGTACGAGGTCGCAGGCGAGGGCGAGATGGACGCCGAGGCCGGCCGCGGTGCCGTTGACCGCCGCGATCACCGGCTTCTCGCAGTCGAGGACGGCCGCGACGAGCCGCTGGGCGCCGAGACGGAGGGTGCGGGCGACGTCGCCGGGGATCCGCTCGCCGGCCGCGGGCGCCCCTCTCAGGTCCGCGCCCGCGCAGAAGCCGCGTCCCGTCGCGGTGATCACCACGGCCCGCACGTCCGGATCCGCGGACGCCGACGCGAGCAGCGCGATCACGCGTTCGCGCTGGTCCCAGGTGAGGGCGTTCATGGTCTCGGGTCGGTCGAGGGTGATCCACGAGACGGCGTTGTCAGTGGCGTGGCGTATCAATGAGTCGAGGGACTTTTGAGGGGATCGAACGGAATCGGACGGTTCGCGAGAGGAGTCGGGCATGGGGGTGCTCCGGTTCGTACGAGGCGTGGTCGGCGGTGGGTGGCGCGGTGGGTGGCGCGGCGGTTCAGCGGCACACCACCAGGGCGTCCAGCGCCACCGCCCCCTGCCCTCTGGGCAGCACCATCAGTGGATTGACGTCGAGCTCGGCGATGTCGTCACCGAGCTCCAGCGCCATCCGCTGGACGCGCAGGACGACCTCGACGAGCGCGTCCACATCCACCGGCGGCGCCCCGCGCACGCCGTCCAGGAGCGCCCGGCCGCGCAGCTCGCGGAGCATCCCCCGGGCCTGGTCCTCACCGAAGGGCGGCACACGGACGGCCGTGTCCCGCAGCACCTCGACGAGGACGCCGCCGAGCCCCACGGTCACGGTCGGCCCGAACAGCCGGTCGTGCGTGACCCCCACGACCATCTCGACGCCCCGCTCGACCATCTGGCACACCAGCACCCCGTCCAGCGAGATCCCCTCGTAGCGCGCGATGTCGGTCAGCTCGCGGTAGGCGTCCCTGACCTGGCTGGCGGAGGTCAGCCCGATCTTCACCAGGCCGAGTTCGGTCTTGTGGGCGATCTGCGCGCCGGAGGCCTTCATGACGACCGGGTAGCCCACCAGGCCGGCCGCGCGCACGGCCGCCGCCGCGCTGGTCACCAACTGCTCGCGCGGCACCCGGATCCCGTACGCGCGCAGCAGCTGTTTCGCCGCGTGCTCGCTCAGCTGCTGACCCGGCCGCATCAGCGCCTGAGCCTTGCGGAAGGAGGGCGAGGGGGTGCGGGGCGCCTCGTCGAAGGGCGAGCGGTACGCGGCGACGAACCGGTGGTGCTCCAGATAGGCGCGCACGGCGGTGATGCAGTTGGCGAACGTACGGAAGGTGGCGACCCGCGCCGACCCGAGCAGCGTCTCGCGGTAGGCGGCCTCGGTGCCGACCGGCGACCCCCACACCACGCACACCAGCTTGTCCGTCCGCTCCGCCGCGTCCACCAGGTCCTGCGCGAGCTTGTCGCTCATCGGCGGGAAGGGGCCGGTGATCGGGCAGATCAGCACCCCGACCGCGGGATCGGCGAGGATCGCGTCGATGATCTTCGGGCCGCGCCAGTCGCCGACCGGGTGCCCGCCGTTGTCGACGGGGTTGGCCACGCTCAGGTACTCGGGTATCCACTGGTGCAGCTCGGCCTGCTTGGCCGCCGAGAGGTCCGGCAGGCGCAGCCCCGCCGCCGTCGCCAGGTCCGAGAAGTGCGCCCCCGTGCCGCCGGAGATCGAATAGACGGCGACCCCGTCGGCCAGCGGAGCGCGGGCGCGGGCCAGCAGGGCGGCCGTGTCCTGGAGTTCGTCCAGCCCGTCGACGCGGATCACGCCGTACTGCCGCATCGCCGCGTCCACCACCGTGTCGGCGCCGGTCAGCTTGCCGGTGTGGGAGGCGGCGGTGCGGGCGCCGGCCTCGGTGCGGCCGACCTTGACGGCGACGACGGGCACCCCGCGCCGGGCGGCGCGGTCGGCGGCGAGCAGGAAGGAGCGGCCGTCCTTGAGCCCCTCGACGTAGCAGGCGATGGCGCCGATCTCGGGCCGCTCGGAGAAGTAGGAGATGAAGTCGGCGGTCTCCAGGTCGGCCTCGTTGCCGGTGGGCGCCCAGTGGGAGAGCCGTACGCCCAGTTCCTGCATCGCGAAGACCGGGCGCCCCTGGTGGCCGGACTGGGTGATGAGGGCGACCGCGGGCCCTTCGAGGTCGTCGCGGAACCGCTCGAAGGCGTTGAGATTGGTGTTGGGGCCCAGCAGCCGCAGGCCGGAGCGGCGCACGGCGGCGGCGAGCCGGTCCTGCGCGGCCGCGCCCTCGGCGCCGGTCTCGGCGAACCCGGAGGCGAAGGCGACGGCGAACTTCACCTTGGCCTCGCTCAGTTCACCGATCACGGCGAGCGGGTCACCGACCAGGAGCACGGCCAGGTCGACCTGTTCGGGCAGCTCCGCGACGGAAGGGAAACAGGGCAGGCCGAAGACGGACCGACGGGTGGGGTGCACCGGGTGCAGCCGGGCCCCGACCCGCTCGGCCCAGGCCATCAGCTGCCGGGTGATGCCGGTGTTCGGCCGTCCCTCGGTGTCCGAGGCGCCGACGACGGCCACCGACCCGGGGCGGAAGAAGCGGTCCAGATCCGGTACGCCGGCGTACAGCGGGCGTCCGCTGACGTCGAGGTCGTCGACGTCGGCCGGCCGGCCGTGCACGACGGGTGAGGGCTGCTCGCCGCAGGCGATGACCCGGGCCCGGCGGGAGTCGGTGGTGAGGGTGCCGTGGGTTGATCCAAGCATCGGTCCGCCCGCTCCTGTGTGACAGCCAATTAACTGACGCTGTGTCAGATTACTTAACTGACGGCCTGTCAGGAACAGTCGTGCAAGCAAAGCCGCCCGCGTGCGGTGTGGGTCGTGCGCCCGTGGGTGTGCGGGCGAGTGCCCGGACGACCGCTCGGGGAGGTGTGTGGCGGGTGCGCGGCAGGCGGACGGGGGTGCGTGGACGGGTGCGACGTGCACCTGGTTCGTACCCGCGGTAAGGGGACCGGAACCCGCCTCATCGGTCCCCGGCGTCACCACCCGCCCACCCGCGCGAACACGGCCGGGCTCGGGTCCGGTCCCGCTCGTGACCGGTGCTGTTCGCGTGCGGCCCGGCTCGCGTGCGGCCCGGCTCGTGCGCGGTGGACCTCGCTCAGTCCGCGGTGCGGGTCCGTCCCGCGGCGCGTGCCACGGCCTTCGCGATCTTCCGGGCGTCCAGGGCGAGTTCGCGGAACATGCCGCTGATGGGGTTGGTGAAACCGGTGAAGTACAGGCCGGGCGCGTCCTTCGGGGTGCGGCCGCCGTGCACGACCGGGCGGCCGCGCTCGTCCAGCACGCCGAGGTGACCGACCATGCCCTCCAGCGCGCGCTCGTACCCCGTCGCGGCGATCACCGCGTCGGGGCCGATCCGCGTTCCGTCGGCGAGCACGACCTTGCCCTCCTCGAAGCCCTCCACCGCCGTCACGATCTCGACCCGCCCCTTGCGCACGGCGTCGACGAGGCCGACGTCCTGGACGGGGATCGAGCCTTCCTTGACGCGTGAGTAGAGGCCGGTGCCGGGGCGCGGCAGCCCCTGCGCCGACAGGTCCGGGACGCTCACCTTGGCCATCGGCCCGGCGAGGGTGTCGACGAGGCGCACCGGCAGCCGCCGTACGAGGATGCCGGTGAACTGGGCGGCCCAGCCGGCCGTGGAACGCCGCACGATGTGCGGGGCGGTGCGCACCGCGAGCCGCACCCGCCCGGCGCCGCCCTCGACCAGGTCCACGGCGATCTCGGCGCCCGTGTTGCCGACGCCGACGACCAGGACGTCCCGTCCGGCGTAGGGGGCCGGGTCGCGGTAGTCGCCGGCGTGCAGGAGTTCGCCGCTGTACGCGTCGCGGCCGGGCCAGTCCGGTATGCGGGGCGTGTGGTTGTGGCCGGTGGCGACGACGACCGCGCTGCCGGTCAGTTCGCGGCCGCCGGTGGCGTGCAGCAGCCAGGAGTCACCGGCGCGTTCGACGCGGGAGACCTCGACGCCCGTGACGATCTCCAACTGGTGGTGCTCGGCGTACTTCTCCAGGTAGCGCACCACGTTGTCGCGCGAGACCCACCGCCCGAACGCGCGGGGCATCGCGAGTCCTGGGAGGGCGGACAGCCGGCGCGTCGTGTGCAGGTGCAGCCGGTCGTAGTGGCGCCGCCAGGAGGCCCCGACCCGGTCGGACTTCTCCAGCACGACGGCCCGTACGCCCTGGGCGCGCAACGCGTACGCCGCCGCGAGGCCACCGGGACCGCCGCCGATCACGTACACGGGGCGGTCCTCGTGGGACGGTACCGGGCGGAGTGTGGAGGAAGCAGTCGAGTCGGCCATGAGCGCGAGCGTAATCACGTCATCAATTGATAGGTCTCGGTCAAGACCGGAATCGGTTGCGAACTGATCACGGCTGTGGAGGGGTGGGTGCGGTTGGTGGCGTAGGTCACCTGGTTGTGTTCCGGACGTGGAGGCAGGGTCGGTGTACGCCTCTTGCGCGGACATCCCGCGTACGCTGAACTGACGTACCGTCAGATACGGGTGACGGCAGGGGAGGTTCGGCCATGGACACGATCTGGCTCGACGGGGCGCAATGGCTGGCCGTGCTGCGGATCGGGCTCGGACTGTGGTGGCTGGAGAGCTGGCGGCACAAGGACAGGACGGCCTGGTTCGAGCGGGGGACCGGGATCGCGTGGGCGGCGGACGTGGCGGCCAAACACCGGTGGAGCGCGGTGCGTTCCGGCTTCGACACGGTCGTGGCGCCACGCCCGAAGGCGATGGCCCACGTCGTCGTGTACGCCGAACTCGCCCTCGGACTAGGCCTGGTGGCCGGCCTGCTGACCCCGGTCGCCCTGGCCGGGGGGCTGCTGCTCAACGTCCTGTACTTCACGCTCATGATCCACGACTGGGCCGAGCAGGGGCAGAACGCGATGATGGCACTGATCTCGGCGGTCGCCCTGTTCGGGATGTCCTGGCAGACGTGGTCGCTGGACGACGCGATCGGGCTGTTCCGGTGAGCCCACGGTTCGACGTGCCCGAGGCCGACGCCTTCACCCGGCCGTACTGGGAGGCGGCCGCGACGGGCCGGCTGCTGCTGCGCCACTGCGACGCCTGCGGGCGGGCGCATCACTACCCCCGCGAGTTCTGTCCGCACTGCTGGAGCGAGGACGGGCGGTGGCGGCCCGCGAGCGGCCGCGCCACGCTCTACACGTGGTCCGTCGTGCACCGCAACGACCTCCCGCCGTTCGGCGACCGTGTGCCGTACGTCGCCGCCGTCGTCGACCTCGCGGAGGGCCCGCGGATGATGACCGAGGTGGTGGAGTGCGCCCCGGACGCGCTGCGGATCGGCATGCGGCTCGAGGTGGCCTTCCGGGACGGGACGCCGGTCTTCCGTCCCCGTCCCGCCGCGGTTCCGCCCGCGCACCCCCACGGGCCCCGGGCGCCCCGGGTGTGAGCTCGGGCCGCCGACGCGTTTCAATGAACGGGTGTCCGGTTTCCACGTGAGGTCCCCCGCCGAGCCCTTCCCCGAGCTCCACGGCCTCGGTCTGTTGCTGCGGCCCTGGGACGCGGATTCCGACGTCGATGTCGCGGCCTGGCTGCGCGGTGTGTCCGACCCGGAGTTCCAGCGCTGGAACACCCCGCTCCGGCCCGTCCGGGACATCGACAGCGCCCGCGAGTCGCTCCGCTCGCGCACCGAGAGCGCCGCCGACGGCACGGGTGTCTCCTTCTGCGTCATGGACGAGGCGGGCGGTACGGCACTGGGGCACATCGGCATCAACGAGATCGACCACGTCATGCGCGTCGCCCGGATCGGCTACTGGGTCCTGCCGGAGGCCCGAGGCCATCGGGTCGCCACCCGCGCCCTCGCCCTGGCCTCCCGCTTCGCCTTCGGCGCGATCCGTCTGCACCGCCTGGAACTGGGTCACGCCCTGGGCCACGAGGCCTCCTGCCGGGTCGCCGAGCGGTGCGGGTTCCGCTACGAGGGGACGCTCAGGGGCGCGATGTTCGAAGCCGGGCGGCACGACGCGTTCCGGGACGTCCATCTGCACGCGCGGGTCGCGACCGACCCGTGCCGGCCCTGACGGACCCGGACACGCAGGCGGTCCGGCCGTAGCGCGCTGTGAGACCCCGCTCCCGGGCCTGTCCCGCTTCCCGGCCGGTCGCCGTACCGGAAAAACCGGAGGCGGCGGGTGGGCGGCGGGCGGAATCATGACGGCATGCCTCGTGAGCCTCACACCTGGGCGGTCACCCACGACGTGGACGCCTTCCTCGCGCGCGCGGGGGACTTCCTCCGTTCGCGGCCCGCTCTGCACACCGTGCCGCTGACGGTGACCCACGCGCTGCGCACCCGGGGTCCGAGCACGTTCGGGGCGCGGCCGCCGGTGCTCGGCCTGCTGGAGCGGGGCGGGGAGGTACGCGCGGCCTTCTTCCGCACACCACCCCACCGGCTGAACGTCACGCCCCTGTCCGCGGAGGACGCCGACTCCCTCGCCGCGCGTCTGGCGGAGCTGGGACACGACCTGCCGGGCGTCACCGCCGACCGGGCCACCGCGGCCGCCTTCGCCGAGGCCTGGCAGCGGCGCCGCCCGGGGGTGAGCGCCCCGCTGCACCGCCACGACCGGCTGTACCGGCTGGACACACCGACCGTGCCCGGGCCCGTCCCGCCCGGCCGGCCACGGGTCGCCGAGGACGGTGACCGGGGGCTGCTCGCCCGCTGGTACGGCGAGTTCGCCGAAGCGGTCGGTGAGCGGACCGCGCGGGTCGCCGACGACTGGGCCGCGGCCCGGATCGCCCACGGCGGCATCACCCTGTGGGAGGCGCCGGACGGCACCCCGGTCGCGATGGCCGGCGCGACCCCCCGGGTCGCCCGCCAGGTGCGCGTCGGCCCCGTCTACACCCCGGCCCCGTTCCGCGGCCGGGGCTACGCGGGGGCCGCCACCGTCGAGGTCGGCCGGGTCGCGCTGGCCTCCGGCGTGGACGACGTCCTGCTCTTCACCGACCTCTCCAACCCCACCAGCAACGGCCTCTACCAGCGGATCGGCTACCGGCCGGTGGCCGACTTCGACGTGTACGACTTCAAGGACGCTTCGCGTCCCGCCGAAATGTCTGCCTGACGGTGACGGGAGTTCTTCGTCCTTCGTCCTTCGTCCTTCGTTCCTCGGGTGTGGGCGGGTGGGAATTGGTCGTGCAGTTCCCCGCGCCCTCAGTCCCTCAGGGCCACAGCAGCTCCGTGTGCCAGTCCGTTCCCGTGCGGCGGTAGACGAGCCGTACGTGCCGGCGTCGCGCGTCTCCCTGGAAGAACTCCACCTCCTCCGGCTGGAGGCGGTAGAGGGTCCAGGTCGGCGCCGTCGCGTCCGGCTCGCGCCCGGCGCGCTCCCAGGCGGCGTCCGAGGCGAGCGCCAACTCCTCGACCGAGCCGAGGACCTCACTCTGCCTGCCGACCAGCGCGGCGGCCAGCGCCCCCGTCGACCGGGCGTGCAGGTCCGCCCGCCCCTCCTCCGGCGGCGCGACCGTCACCGGGCCGCGCAGCCGGATCTGACGGCCCTGGGCGGGCCAGTAGAACTCGAGCGCCGCGTACGGACGGGTCGCGAGCTGCCGTCCCTTGCGGCTGGTGGTGTGGCTCGCGAAGGCCCAGCCGTCCGCGTCCGCGCCGTGCAGCATCACGATCCGCACGTCCGGCAGACCGTCCTCGTCCGCCGTCGCCAGCGACATCGTGTGCGGCTCCGTCTGGCCCGCCGCCACCGCCTGCGCGAACCACTCCGTGAACAGGGGCAGTGGTGCGGGGGGCGCCCCCGCCGGGTCGAAGGAGGGCAGCTCGACGTCCCACACCCGCAGCGACCTCAGCAGCTCGTGAAGATCCGTTCCCATGCCCCCGAGTATCACTCGGGCATCCGGCAGAGCTGCGCCAGCAGCACCCCGTGCAGCAGTTCCGCGTCCACGAACTCCCCGACCTCCGGTGCGCCGGCGCCCCAGCCGAGCGGGTAGGTGTTGCCTTCCGGCGCGGGGACCCCGATGTACTCGTCGTGCCCGGACCGGGCGAAGCGGCGGGCCCCCGGCGGCCAGTCGTGCTCCGCGCTCTCCCCGGGCGCCAGCAGGAAGTACGTCCACCGGCAGCCGCTCATCTCCCGTACGACGGGTCCGGGGCGTCCGTCGGTCAGTCCGGTGAGGTGGTGCAGTACGGCTTCCCCGCGCACGCCGCACACACGGATGGCGTCGAAGTGGACCCCGGCGAGACGTAGTTGAAGACCTGACTTGGGGACCCAATTCGGGGTGAGTTCGTTCGTCATGACTATGAGCGTGACGGCGGTTGCGTAGCGTGACCAGATGAACACGGACCACATTGCCGGTTGTGGGGAGGACGGTGGTTGTCGTGGGGGCGAGTGGTGGGGTGTCCATGGGGCGCAGGTTGGTGGGGGAGTTGCTGCGGATTCATCGGGGGCGGCTGGGGCTGACGCAGAAGGACGCCGCCGACCTGGTGCACGTGTCCGAGTCGTGTTTCGGGGCGTACGAGCGGGCCGAGCGGATTCCGACGATCGATTTCTTGAGAGACGTGGACGCGGCGCTGGACGCAAGGGGCGCACTCATCGCGTGCATCGAGATCATCGAGAAGGAGAAGTACCCGCCCACGTTCCTGAATTGGGTGCGGCTGGAGCGACAGGCGCGGGTGATCAGTGCGTACGAGACGATGCTCATTCCGGGGCTGCTCCAGACCCCGGCGTATGCGCGGGCGCTGTACGAAGCGCGGCGGCCGGCGTACACCGAGGAGGAGATCGAACGGCATGTCACGGCTCGACTCGAACGGCAGTCGGTGCTGAGGCGTAACTCGCCGCCGTACGTGGGCTATGTGATCGAGGAGTCGGTTCTGGAGCGGGATCTCGGCAGCGAGGAGGTGCTGCGGGAACAGTTGCGACACATTCTGGAGTGCGGCCTGAGGATGAAGCACCACCTCACGGTTCAGGTGATGCCGACCAAGCGGTACACGCACGCCGGGCTGATGGGGCCATTGAAGCTGATGAGCACTGAGGAGGGGCGCAATCTGGTGTACGAGGAGGCGCGTGGCGGCGATAGGTTGATCCACAAGCCGGAGCAGGTGACCGATCTGTTCGACCTCTTCGGCATCCTGCGGGCGGAGGCGCTCGACCCCTGGGAGTCCGCGAAGCTCATCAAGGAGAAGGCGGGAGAACTTTGAACACAACCGAACTTGCCTGGTTCAAGTCGAACTACAGCGGCAACGAAGGCGGCGAGTGTCTCGAAATAGCCACCACCCCCACCACCATCCACATCCGCGACTCCAAGAACCCGGCGGACGCGACCCCCACCCTCACCGTCACCCCCACCACCTGGACGGCCTTCCTCCGCACCGTCCGCTGAGGCGGCCGTCGCGGCCCTACCGCCCGAGTACCACCGTCCCGGACGAGCAGAACCAGCCCCCGGTGCCGGACGCCACGGCCAGCCGGGGCGGTTCGCCGTCCGCGAGTCGTACCTGGTGTCCGTCCGCCTCCCCGCGCAGCTGCCGGACCGCCTCGACCAGCAGGAACAGCCCCCGCATCCCGGGATGCTGGGCCGACAGGCCGCCTCCGTCGGTGTTCACCGGCAGCTCCCCGCCCACGAGCAGCCGCCCTTTCCCGGCGTCCACGAACGCCCCTCCCTCGCCCTTCGCGCAGAAGCCCAGGTCCTCCAGCGTCACGAGCGTCATGTAGGTGAAGGCGTCGTAGACCTCGGCCACGTCGATCTCGTCCGGCCGCACCCCCGCCCGCTCGAAGGCGAGACGTCCGCTGACCGCCGCGGGGGACACCGTGAAGTCGGCCCACTCGGACATCGTCGTGTGCGAGACGTGCTCGCCGGTGCCGAGGATCCACACCGGGGCCGTACGGCAGTCCCGTACGTACTCCTCGGCCACCAGCAGCACCGCCGCGCCACCGTCGGAACGCAGGCAGCAGTGCAGCTTGGTGAAGGGGTCGGCGATCATCGGGCCGGACAGGACGTCGTCGACCGTGATCGGGGCGCGGAACATCGCCTCCGGGTTCAGGGCCGCGTTCGCGCGGGCCTGGACGGCGACCGAGGCGAGCTGTTCGAGCGTCGTGCCGTACTGGTGCATGTGGCGGCGCGCGGCCATCGCGTACTTGGCGATGAGCGTGTGGCCGTAGGGGACCTCGAACTGGAGCGGGCCCCGGGCGCCGAAGGAGAGGTCGCCGGTGCGGCGGCCCGCCTTGATGTCCGCGCGAGCCGTCGACCCGTACACGAGGAGGACGGCGCGGGCGTGGCCGGCCGCGATCGCGTCGGCCGCGTGCGCCGCCATGACCTCCCAGGTGGAGCCGCCGACGGCGGTCGAGTCGACCCAGGCGGGTCGCAGCCCGAGGTACTCGGCGACCTCGGCCGGGGGGAGCGTGCCCAGGCCTGCCGAGGCGAAGCCGTCGACCCGCGCCCGGTCCAGGCCCGCGTCCGCGAGCGCCCGGCGGGCGGCCTGCGCGTGCAGGGTGTAGGGGGTCGCGTCGTCCACCCGGCCGCAGTCGGAGAGGGCGACACCGACCACGGCGACCTTGCGCTTCCCCGGAGTCATGAATCTGACGGTACATCAGATAATGGGTACGGGGGAGGCCGTCCCGCCCTGTCCCGGCTCCGTCCCGCCTCCGTCCTGTCTCTGTGCATCTTCCTCCGCGCGACCTAATATGACGGCCCGTCAGATCAGGAGAGGCCTGCCCATGGACGCCCGTTTCACCCCCGAACAGGACGAGATCCGCCGCACCCTCCGGGAACTCCTGCTCAAGCGGTGCGGCCCGGACGAGGTGCGGGCGGCCGTGCGGACCGCCGCCGGATACGACACCGGCCTGTGGGACACGTTCGCCCGGCAGCTCGGTCTGCCGGGGCTCGCCCTTCCCGAGCGGTACGGCGGAGTCGGCTGCTCGGTCACCGAACTCGCCCTCGCCTGTGAGGAGTCGGGACGCACCCTGGCCCCGTCGCCGCTGATCTCCACGGCCGTCCTGGCCGCCCCGCTGATCCTGGCCCTGGGCACCGAGGACCAGCGCGCCGCGCTGCTGCCCCGGATCGCGGGCGGTGACCTGACCGCGGCCCTCGTGGTGCCGGGCGCCGGGCTCGCCACCGCCCTCGGACTGGTCGGCGACCAGCACGGGGACTGGGCGGGCGGCGGACGCGCCGGCGGGGTGCAGGCCCGGCGGGCCGACGGCGGCTGGCGGCTCTACGGGCAGGCGGCCCATGTGCTCGACGGACACAGCGCGCGGCTCCTGGTGGTGGCCGCGCACACCGGAGGCTTCGCCAGGTCGCGGACGTCGCTGTTCCTCGTACGGGAGGACACCGAGGGGCTCGTGCGGGTGCGGCAGACCTCGCTGGACGAGACGAGGGCGCAGGCCCGGGTGGAGCTGAGGGACGTGGCGGCCGAGCCGCTGGGGGAGGACGCCGACGCGCTCGGCGCGCTCGCCGGCCTGGGCCGGAGTGCCGCGGCCGTGCTCGCCGCGGAGGCCGTGGGCGCCGCCGACCGGGCACTGGAGCGGACCGTCGAGTACGTGCGGCAGCGGGAGCAGTTCGGGCGGGCCATCGGGAGCTTCCAGGCGGTCAAGCACCGCCTCGCCGACGTGTACGTGCGGGTGCAGGCGGCACGCTCGGCCGCCTACTACGCGGCCTGGGCGGCCGGTGACGGCGGCGGCCACGAACGGGTCGGGGGGCTCGCGCTCGCCCAGGCCCTGGAGGCGCTGCGCACAGCCGCCGCCGAGGGGATCCAGCTGCACGGGGGCATCGGCTTCACCTGGGAGCACGAGGCCCACCTGTACTTCAAGCGGGCGTCCGGCGACGAACTGCTCTTCGGGCCCGTGCACCGGCTGCGGGCGCACGCGGCCGACGACGCGCGCCTCTTCGAGGGCGGGGAGGTGGTGGTCTGATGGCCCGCGGGGCGCTCCCCGGGGTCCGGCTCGTGCAGAAGGTCTCCTCGACCCGGACCTTCGCCCGCGTCGCGCCGCGTCTCGTCCCCGCCGTGGACCGCGCGGTGCACCGGCTGACCCGCGGCAGGGTGCTGCTCAGCGCGCGGATGCTGCCGGGCGTCGTCCTCACGGCGCGCGGTGCGCGGAGCGGGCTGGCCCGGCGGACACCGCTGGCCTGCATGCCGGAGGGGGCCGACGCGGCGAGCTGGCTGCTGGTCGGCTCCAACTTCGGACGTGCGGACCATCCGGCGTGGACGGCCAATCTGCTCGCCCACCCGGACGCCGAGGTGAGCTGGAAGGGCAGGGACATACCCGTGACGGCCCGGCTGCTGGCGGGGGCGGAGCGGGACGCGGCCTGGCAGGCGGTGCTGGTGTTCTGGCCGCCGTACGCCACGTACCAGGCGCGGATCGAGCGGGAGATCCGGCTGTTCCGGATCACGCGGCGCTGAGGGGCGGGAGCCGGGAGCCGTCCGCCCGCGGCCGCCGGGGAGACGCCGAGGGGCGAGGCGAGGTGCGGGGCGAGGCGTGGGGCGAGGCGTGGGGCGAGGCGTGGGGCGAGGCGTGGGGCCCGCACAGCGCAGCAGGCGGCAGCCCGCCGGAACGGTCCGTCCGGCGTAGGGCTGCCGCCTGCATGACAGGAGGGGGGCAGGGGAAAAACAGAGGGAAAGCGACTCCTATTTGGTCGGCTTCTTCCCGGTCACGCCGAGATGTACCAACAGCGCGAGATTCGGCTTGAGTTCAGCCTGTTTGACACCCCACGTCTGGAATCCCTTCTGGTGCGAGGCCACCGCCGCGAGCATCGCGACGAGGGAGCCGGCCATCGCCGCGGGATTCACGTCCTTGTCGACCCTGCCCTTGGCCTGCAGCTCGGTGACGGTGTCCGTAAGGGAGTTGTTCACCGAATTCAGGATCTTCATGCGGATCTTGTAGAACCGCTTGTCGCCCTCGGCGGCGCCCAGGTCGACCACGCGGAGAATGGCGTCGTTCTTCCGCCAGAACTCCAGGAACCCGTCGACGAGTTCCTGCGCGGTCTGCCAGCCGGCCTTGCCGGCCCAGGAGCGCCCGTCCAGCAGTTCCGTCAACCCGGCTCCCTCCGCGGCCATTTGCTCCGCGATCTCCAGGACGGCGCCTTCGACGTCCGGAAAGTACTGGTAGAAGGTCGCCGGTGAAGTGCCTGCCTTACGGGCGACATCAATGACTTTGACGTCCCGGTAGGGGGAGGAGCTGAGCATTTCACTGAGGCAGTCGAGCAGCTTCTGCCTGGTCGCCTGCCCACGCCGACCGGCCACGCGGCCGTCGACGGTACGCACTTGTCCTGTCATGCCGTCAGCTTACCGAGGGGTGATCGGAGCGCGATTCGGCCGACTGCAAATGGGGTGCGGTGGGGTGTTGTGGGGCGTGGGTGGGGTGTGAGAAGGGCGCCGGGCGGGTCCGTGGGGCCTTTGCGGCCGGTACCGGCCACCGCGCGAGGTGGCGAAAACGCCATTAACTTGGCCGCATGGCCGTATCCCCGGCATCCGGCGCCTCCGACGCGTCCGGTGCCTTCCCCGAAGGCGTCCCCTGCTGGGTGGAAGCGCAGCTTCCCGACGTGGAGGCGGGCCGACGCTTCTACGGTGAGCTGTTCGGCTGGACCTTCGGGGAGGGCTTCGGGCCGCCCGAAGCCGGGGTGTGGGCGCGCCACCACGGCGAGCCCGTCGCCGCCCTGGCGCCCAAGGGGGACGGCCGGATGCCCACCGTCTGGACGGTGTATTTCGCCACCCCGGACGCCGCCGCGCTGGCCGCCCGGATCACCACGGCGGGCGGCCGGCTGATCACCGCGCCCACACCGGTCGGCTCCTTCGGCACGACGGCCCTCGCCACCGACCCCGAGGGCGCCGTGTTCGGCCTCTGGCAGGCCGGAGAGCACTCCGGCTTCGGAAAGCGGCACGCGCCGGGCTCCTTCTGCTGGGCGGAGTTGTACGCACGGGACACCTGGGTCGTCGACGCGTTCTACGGGGCCCTCTTCCACGACGCCCTCTTCGGCGCCGACGCCTCCCCCGACGTCGGCAGGGCCCCCGTCCTCGACGTCTTCCCGGCCGAGATGCCGCCGCACTTCCTGGTCCATTTCGGGGTCGAGAGCGTCGAGGCGGTACTCGGAACGGTGAACCGGCTCGGCGGCCGGGTCCAGGTGCCCGCCTTCGACACCTCGTACGGAAAAGTGGCCGTCGTCACCGACAATCAAGGGGCGTCGTTCGCCGTCATCCAGCGGTGAACGGCCCCGGCCGGTGGCGGTGAAGCTCCGTCCGCCGGTGGGGAGTAGCCGTTATATCCCGAGACACCCCGATCCGCCCCCGGGTTCGCAACCGGTGGCGCGGACAGGAAGAATCGGGGTGCGTGCCGCCAAGGCGGTGCGGTGGTGAGACGCTGCACTGGGCTGCGTTCATACGTGGATGACGTGGCTCGTACGGGGAGGTGGCAGGCAAGTGGTGGATCAGCTGACGCAGCACGATCCGCGTCGGATCGGGCCGTTCGAGGTGCTGGGGCGGCTGGGTGCCGGCGGCATGGGGCTGGTCTATCTCGCGCGCTCGGCCTCCGGCCGTCGCGTGGCGATCAAGACGGTCAGGACGGAGCTCGCCGAGGACCAGCTGTTCCGGGTGCGCTTCACGCGTGAGGTCGAGGCCGCGCGCGCGGTCTCCGGCTTCTACACGGCGGCCGTGGTCGACGCCGACCCGCGCGCTGCGGTGCCGTGGCTGGCCACCGCGTACGTTCCGGCGCCCTCCCTCGAGGAAATAGTGAACGAGTGCGGGCCGATGCCGGCCCAGGCGGTGCGCTGGCTGGCCGCGGGCGTCGCGGAGGCCCTCCAGTCCATCCACGGCGCGGGGCTCGTCCACCGCGACCTGAAACCCTCGAACGTGCTGGTGGTCGAGGACGGGCCGCGGGTCATCGACTTCGGTATCGCGTCCGGTGTATCGAACACCCGTCTGACGATGACGAATGTCGCCGTCGGCACGCCCGCGTACATGTCACCCGAGCAGGCGAAGGACTCGCGCAGCGTGACCGGCGCGAGCGATGTCTTCTCGCTCGGCTCGATGCTCGTCTTCGCCGCCACCGGGCACGCCCCCTTCCACGGCGCGAACCCGGTCGAGACGGTCTTCATGCTGCTCCGGGAGGGCCCCGACCTCGAAGGCCTCCCGGACGAGCTGAGGCCGCTGATCGAGTCCTGCATGCAGATGGAGGCGACCGGCCGTCCCAACCCCGCCGACCTCCAGGCGCAACTGGCTCCCCACCTGTTCGGCTCCGGCTCGGACGACAGCGGTACGGCGTCGGCGTGGCTGCCCGAGCGGGCGGTGGGCCTGATCGAGTCGCGCCGCGGGGGCCGTCCGCCGGTGAAGACCCCGCCGTCCGGGGGCCGCAGCGGTGGCGGACGCCCGGCCGTGCCCCCGCCGCCCTCGCACGCTCCCGCCGTCGTCGGCGCGCCCGACACCGGCCCGGTGCGGCTGGCGGGCGCCAAGGTGCCCATCGGCCCCGGTCCGCGCGTCGCCGACGCCCGTGCCGCCGCCGTGAAGGCCCCTCCTCCGGAGGCCGGCCTCGCCGCCTCCTGGTCCCGGCCGCGCGTCGGCGTCAACGGCGCCGACCCCGTGGCGGCCGTCGCGCCGCCCCCGCCGGACTCCCCGTCCGGCTGGCGGCCCTGGCGCTTCCGTATGTCGAACGATGTCTGGGGCACGCCCACGGTCGCCGGCGACCTCGTCTACGTCACGTCCTTCGAGGTCCACGCGCTGGACGTGGCGACCGGCCGCCGCAGTTTCAAGACGCGGGACGTGGCCTGGTCGATGGCGGTCGCGGACGGCCGTATCCACGCCTCCGACGGCCCGACGCTGTTCGC
The DNA here is from genome assembly GCF_012273515.2 of Streptomyces sp. RPA4-2. Lineage (NCBI taxonomy): Bacteria > Bacillati > Actinomycetota > Actinomycetes > Kitasatosporales > Streptomycetaceae > Streptomyces > Streptomyces sp. RPA4-2. The sequence goes on along the minus strand of NZ_CP050975.2, from coordinate 4,132,130 downwards.
CCTGGACGCCCGTGAGGGCGCCGATCTGTGGCGGCTGGCGACGGACGCCTGGGTCTACTCCCTCAAGGCCGACCGGGGGACCGTCGTCACCGGGACGCGCGGGGGCGGTGTGCAGGCCTGGGAGGCCTCCAACGGCCAGAAACTCTGGGAGGTCACCGGCGCCCAGAGCGACTTCGAGTCCCCGGAGGCCGGGCCCGCCGTGCACGACGGCACGGTGTTCGTGTGGAAGGACGCGCGGCTGCGCGCGCTGGAGGCCCGTACGGGTGAAGAGCGCTGGTCGTACCCGATCGGCGACGCGGCGTCGTGCGGCGGTGTGCCGGTCCGGCTGACCCGCGCCGACGACGGCTACGTGTACATCTCCGCGGGTACCCGGGTGCTCGCCGTCGACATGGCGAGCGGTCACGTCCGCTGGCACTTCGAGGCACCGGCGGTCTTCCTGTGCCCGCCGACCTTCGTACCGGGGCCCGCGGTCGCGGGGGGCGGGGTGTACCTCGCGGACTACCTCGGCACGGTGTACGCGCTCGACGCCACCGACGGGCGGGACCGCTGGCGCATCGCGACCGAGGCCCGTGCCTCCATCGAGCCGGTGCTCGTCGCCGCGGGGCATGTCCACGTCGGCAGCGGAAAGGGCCTGTACACCCTGGACGCGGTCACGGGTACGCCGAAGTGGCGCTTCCAGGCGGGCGGCGACATCGTGGGCGCGCCCGCCGTGGCCGAGGGCCGTATCCACTTCGGCTCCACGGACCATCTGCTGTACACGCTGAAGGCCGACGACGGGCGGCTGCGCTGGAAACTGGCGACCGGCGGCGAGATCACCGGCGCCCCCGTCGTCAAGGACGGCGTCGTGTACGCCTGCAGCAAGGACCGCTGTGTGTACGCCCTGGACGCGGAGAAGGGGACAGGGACGGCCCGCACGACGTGAGGGCCCCCGCCGGTGGCCCCTCACGGGGGGCAGGTGCGGGGGCCGTGGGTAGGGTGATGGGCATGTACACGCGGGGGCGCAGACTCAGATTCACAGCGGTGTCGGCGATGGTGGTGCTGGCCCTGACCGGCTTCTCGTCGGGCCGTGGCCACGGGAGCCGCGGTCACCACAGCGGTGGCGGGGGCGGATGCAGCAGTTCCCGCCAGGACCACGACAGTTCCTCGTCGACGTCGGGCGGCGGTGGCTCGTACGACAGCTCCTCTTCCGGCAGCTCCTCGTCCGGCGGCGACGCGTACGGCTCCGGTACGAGTAGCGGTCTCAGCGGCGGCGCCACGTACCGTTCGCGGCCCACCCACCGTTCCACCCCCACCGCGTCCTCCACCGGCGGCACGGCCCGGCCCCTGAAGGACGGCACCGCGGTGCTCGTGCACTGCGCGAGCACGGAGGACCCGTACGCGACCGTGGAGGTCAGGAATCCGAACGGGCGCGACAGTGTCCTGACGGTGAAGATCGCCTTCAAGGACGCACGCGGCTTCACCATGATCGACACCTCCGACCAGGTGTCGGTGCCCGCGAAGGACAAGGCGACCGTCCGGGTGCCCGTCGCCAGTGCGGGGCACGTGGACGAGATCGATCACTGCGAGGTCGATCGACGGGCCGTCGCGGTGCGTTGACGGACAGCCCTTGGGTTCACCGCGTCCGGAAACCGCCAGGGCGCCGTGCGGCGAACAGCTCCGCCTGCCGCTCGCCCGGCAGGTTGCCGAGGGAGACGAGCTGCGGGGCGTGTGCGAGGGCTGCCGCGCGGGTCGCCTCCTGGGCCTGCCAGAGCGCCCGCACGGTGCCCTGGACGGCGTCGGACGGGTAGGACGCGATGACGGTCGCGCACGCCACGGCCGCCGCCAACGCTCCGCCCGGGGGCGTGAGTTCGGAAACCAGGCCGACCTCGTACGCCCGCCGGGCGGAGATCCGCTCGGCCGTCCCCATCAGCGCCATCCGGGCCACCTCCCCGAAGGGCATGCGCTGGGCGAGGTAGACCGACTCGTACGCGCTGACCATGCCGTACGTGGTGTGCGGGTCGAAGAAGGCCGCGGTCTCGTCGGCGACGACGAACTCCGCCTCCCCGAGCAGGTAGAAGGCGCCCCCGCAGGCCATGCCGCGCACGGCGGCCACGACCGGCTTCCACAGGTCGTTGGCCTTGGGGCCGATCCGCAGGAGCGGATCGTCCACCATGAAGGGCGAGTCCGGCTGCGGCACCTCGGCCGCACGGTCGAGCCCGGTGCAGAAGGCCCGCTCGCCGGCCCCGGTGACGACGACGGCCCGCACGGCGTCGTCGAACCGGAACGCCTGCCAGGCGGCGGCGAGTTCGCGGGCGGTCGCGACATCGATCGCGTTGAGCCGGGCGGGCCGGTCCAGGGTGAGGACGGCGACCCCGGTGTCCTTGGCGCGCGAGATCCGCAGCCCGCCGCTCACGACCGCTCCAGAACCCACTGCGGCAGCCCCTCGGCACCGAACACGATCCGCACCCGCGCCCCGATGCGGATCCGGTCGGGGGCGAGGGACCCCAGGGGGGCACCGGGTCCTGCGACCAGGTTGCCGACCAGGCGGATGCGCGGGGCGTCCGCGAGTTCGACGACGGCCGCGTTGTACGGCACCCGGGCCGCGTACGCGGGCAGCAGGGGCGGATGCGGGACGACGTACGACCAGACCCGGCCCAGCCCGCTCATCAGGCGCCAGCGGCTGTCGAAGGAATGGCAGTGGGGACAGCAGGGGCGGGGCGGGAAACGCGGTTCGCCGCAGTCGGCGCACGCCTGGATCCGCAGCTCGCCCCGGGCGGCGTACTCCCAGAAGGGCGCGCCGTCCTCGTCCACGACCGGCGAGAGCAGGGGGTGCGTGGTGTCCGGGGCGGGGGTCGTGTCATCTCGGCTCCTCAGGTTCGCAGCAGGACCGCGGAGGTGGGGACCCCTTCCCCGGCCGTGACCAGACAGGTGGCGGCTCCCGGCACCTGCGCGGTGCTCGTCCCGCGCAGCTGCTTCACGCCCTCGTTGATGAGGTTGAAGCCGTGGACGTACGCCTCGCTGAGCCCGCCCCCGCCCGTGTTGAGGGGCAGCCGCCCGCCGATCTCCAGCGCGCCGCCCTCCGTGAAGGCGGCGCCCTCGCCCCGGCCGCAGAAGCCGTAGCCCTCCAGGGAGAGCGGTATGAGGGGCGTGAAGGCGTCGTAGATCTGGGCCACGTCGACGTCGTCCGGGGTGAGGTCGGCGTTCTTCCACAGGTGCCGGGCGGCGGTCCAGGCGGGGCCGGTGAGCGGGTCGTCGTTCCAGTAGTTGACCATGCCGTGGTGCTGGGCGGGCAGGCCCTGGGCGACGGAGTGGACGTACACGGGCCGCCGCCGGCAGTCCCGCGCGCGCTCGGCCGACACCACCACGCATGCCAACGCCCCGTCCGTCTCCAGGCAGTTGTCGTAGAGGCAGAGGGGTTCGCTGATCCACCGCGAGGTCATGTACATCTCGCGGGTGAGCGGACGGTCGTACATCATCGCGGCGGGGTTCTGGTTGGCCCGGTTGCGGCAGGCGAGCGCCACGTTGAAGAGGTGGTCGCGGGTGGCGCCGTACTCGTGCATGTAGCGCCGCGCCAGCATGCCGATCTCGTCGGCGGGTCTGAGCAGCCCGAAGGGGCGGGTCCACTGCGCCGGGGTGGGGAGCTGGGCGACCGTGTTCCGCCAGGGCCGGGGGCCGCTGCCGCGTTTGCGCGACCGCCAGGCGACCCCGACCGTCGCCTGCCCGGTCGTGACGGCGGCGGCGAGATGAGCGATGGTCGCGCACGAACCGCCGCCCCCGTAACCGACCTTGCTGAAGAAGGTGAGGTCGCCGAAGCCGAGGGCCTTGGCGACCTCGACCTCGTCGGTCTCCTCCATCGTGTAAGAGGCCAGCCCGTCGACCTCCGCGGGGGCGATCCCGGCGTCGTCGAGGGCGGCGAGAATCGCACGACAGGCCAAGGTCTTCTCGGACTCGGGGAGTTGCTTGGCGAAGGGGGTCTGACCGATGCCGACGACGGCCGTGGCGTCCTTGATCCCCGCCGTGCTCCGTGCCATGGGCGCGCGCCTCCCTGCGAACCGGGGCTGCTGACAGTGCGTCAGGCTACAGCTAATCTGACGGGTAGTCAGCTAGCTGTCGTCGGTCATGGGGAGGCCCGCTGTGCGCGGTGACTTGGAGTGGGGCAGCGTCCCGGGTCTGGTCCGGTCGGCGGCCCGGCGGTTCGCGGACCGGGAGGCCGTCGTCGAGGGCCGGACGCGCGTCACGTACGCGGAGCTGGGCGCCCGCGTGGAACGCGCCGCGGCGGCCTGCCTGGCCGAGGGCGTGCGCACGGGCGACCGGGTGGCCGTCTGGGCGCCGAACACCCTGGACTGGATCGTCTGCGCGCTCGGCGCGGTCTCGGCGGGCGCCGTGCTGGTCCCGCTCAACACCCGCTTCAAGGGCGCCGAGGCGGCGTACGTGCTGGCCCGGAGCCGGGCGAGACTGCTCTTCGTGACGGGGACGTTCCTGGGCACCTCGTACGTGGCGTCACTGCGCCGGGCGGCCGGCGAGGGGGAGGGTCCCGGCCCGCTGCCCGGACTCCCGCACCTGGAACAGGTGGTGGTGCTGTCGGACGACGCCCCCGCCGACTTCCGCACCTGGAAGGACTTCCTGGCGGACGGGGAGGGCGTCGGGGCGGCGGAGGTACGGGAACGGGCGGCGTCCGTGGCGGGAACCGCCCCGTCCGACATCGTCTTCACGTCGGGGACGACGGGACGGCCCAAGGGCGCGGTGATCACGCACGCGCAGAGCCTGCGGGGCTACGCGATCTGGAGCGAGCTGGCCGGGCTGCGGGCGGGCGACCGCTATCTGATCGTGAACCCGTTCTTCCACACCTTCGGCTACAAGGCGGGGGTGCTGGCCTGTCTGATGCGCGGCGCGACGATGGTCCCGCAGCCCGTGTTCGACGTGGACACGGTGCTGGCGAACGTGGCGGCGGAGCGCATCTCGGTCCTCCCCGGCCCGCCCACGCTCCACCAGTCCCTGCTGGACCACCCGAACCGGGACGCGTACGACCTGTCCGCGCTGAGACTGGTGGTGACGGGGGCGGCCGTGGTTCCCCTGCGACTGGTGGAGCGGCTGAGGTCCGAGCTGAGGATCGGCACCGTACTCACCGCGTACGGGCTCTCCGAGGCGAGCGGGATCGTCACCATGTGCCGCCGGGGCGACGCGCCCGCCGTGATCGCCTCCACGTCGGGCCGCGCGATCCCGGACACGGAGGTCCGGGTGGTGGACGCGCACGGGACGCCCCTCGCCCCCGGCACCCCCGGCGAGGTGCTGGTCCGCGGCTTCCACGTGATGCGGGGCTACTTCGAGGACCCGGCGGCCACGGCGGCGGTGCTGGCCCCGGACGGCTGGCTGCGCACCGGTGACGTGGGCGTCCTAGACGCGGCGGGCAACCTCCGCATCACCGACCGGATCAAGGACATGTTCATCGTCGGTGGCTTCAACGCCTATCCCGCCGAGATAGAGCAGCTCCTCGGCCTCCACCCGGACGTCGCGGACGTGGCGGTGATCGGCGTGCCCGACGGGCGGCTGGGAGAGGTCGGCAGGGCCTACGTCGTACGGCGCCCCGGAGCGGCTCTGACCGGCGACGACCTGATCGCCTGGTCGCGCCGAGAGATGGCCAACTACAAGGTCCCCCGGACGGTCGAGTTCGTGACCGGACTCCCGCGGAACGCGAGCGGGAAGGTGGTGAAGGGGGACCTTCGGCGGCGCTGAGGGCGCCGCGAGCGCCGCGGGCGGTATCGCAGGTCGGCGTGGTGAGCGCGGGGCGCCCCGTGACCGCGTCCGGCCCCGGACACACGTCAGCCGCGGCGGCTCCCCCTCCACGCCGCCGCGGCCGATCCCCGTGTGGTGGAGGACCGCTGATCCCCCGTTGGACCCGTTTCCCCGTGATCCCCCGTTGGACCCGTTTCCCCGTGGGCCCCCCGTTTCCCCCGTTGGTCCCCCGTGGTCCCGCCGGTCCCCCGTGCGATCCCGGTGTTAGGCGGGCTCGTCCGTGGCGTGGACGTTGTCCGTGGTGGCGTCACCGGTCTCGCCCGGGGCGATCGGGTTCTTGCCCTTGAGCGGCTCGGTGGTCGCGTGGACGTTGTCCGTCGTGTTCGTCGGCTCGTCGGTGGCGTGGACGTTGTCGGTGCTGTTGGTGTCACTCATGACTGGCTCCCCTGCAGTTCTTCGATGCGTTAGGCGGAAAGCGCCCGTCCGGCAACTCCCCCGAGGACCGCCGGACGGGCACTTCGTGGCCGGTTCACCCTAGAGGCCCGGCCTGTTGTCATCCCGCCTGCCCCCCGACGCGACGGATCGACTCGTTGAGAGTGACGTGTGGCGATAAACGAATGATGAACGCCCAGGCGCACGGTCACGGGAGACAGGCATGGGTGTGCCGATACGGGGGACGGGCGCGGGCCGGCGCCCCGCGCCCTCAGGCGACGGCGAGCGGCTTGAGAAGCGACTGCACCTCGGCGGCCTCCGGCGCTCCCATCGCCTCGAACAGGTCCAGCGCCTCCCGGTAGCAGACCTGCGCGCGGCCGGACTGCCCGATCGCGCTCAGGCCACGGCCGAGCACGGTCAGGACGTTGCCGCGTCGCCAGTCGCCGCCGATGCCGCGCAGCACGGTCAGCGCCAGCTCGGCGTTGGCCGCGGCCTGCGCGGGCCGCCGGGCGGCGAGGTCGGCCTCGGCCAGCCGGAAGAGGGTCATGCCCTCCCAGAGCCGCTGGCGGCTGTCCCGGAACACCGCGAGGGCTTCCTGGAAGCGGTCCACGGCCTGCGAGAGCTGCCCGCTGTGGGTGAGCGCCAGGCCCAGCGCGTACCGGCCGTTGGCGCCCTTCAGCGCGTGGTCCATGTCGTCGTACATGGCCGTGCCCTGCTGTGCCAGGGCCACCGCGCTCGCGGTCCGTCCGGTGGCGAGGTGGATACGGGACAGGTTGCACAGGGCGCTCGCCTCGCCGGGCCGGTCCTCGCAGGCGCGGAAGTTCTCGATGGCGCGTGTCAGGTGCGCCTCTCCGTCCTCGTGCCGGTTCTGGTAGATCGCGATCACGCCGAGGATGTTCGACGACCAGCAGCTGGTCAGCGGGTCGCCGGAGGCCAGCGCCAGTTTCAGGGCGCGGGTGGCGGCCCGGTCCGCCGGGTCGAAGCGGCCGGTGATGTGGTGCACGAAGGCCAGCGTCGTCAGGGCCCTGCCCTGCGCCCGCGACGCGCCCGCCCCCTGCGCGGCGGCGTCCGCGGCTCCGGCGACGGCCTCGTACTCCTTGGAGTTCGCGCCCGACTCGGCCAGGTCGCAGGCGGCCCACAGCAGGTCGACGGCGCGTGCCAGCGTCCCCGGGCCCATCGACTGCCGTGCGCAGGCGAGTGTGCAGACCGCCTCCGCGTACAGCCAGTCCTGGGCCTGGTGCCGGTCCTCGAACACCAGGCCCGGATACTCCGTGGCCTCCAGGTGCTCCACCAGCCGGTCCCCGGGCCGGTCGATCGCGTACACCCCCGCGGTCGTCGCCAGATAGAAGTCCAGCAGCCGCGACAGCGCCGCGTCCCGCTCGCTCGGCGGCTGTTCGTCGCGTTCGGCGCAGGCGCGCGCGTAGAGGCGGACCAGGTCGTGGTAGCGGTAGCGGCCGGGGGCGGCGGACTCCAGGAGGGAGGTGTCGACGAGGGACTCCAGGAGGTCCTCGGTGTCGTCGACCGGCAGGTCCAGGACGGCGGCAGCGGCGGCCAGCGAGATGTCCGGGCCGTCCGCGAGGCCCAGCAGACGGAAGGCGCGGGCCTGGGCGGGCTCCAGCTGGCCGTAGCCGAGTTCGAAGGTGGCCTTGACGGCGAGGTCGCCGGCCTGGAGTTCGTCGAGGCGGCGCCGCTCGTCGCCGAGCTTCGCCGCCAGCACCGAGACCGTCCAGGTGCGGCGGGCGGCCAGCCGGGAGGCGGCGATGCGGATCGCGAGGGGGAGGAAGCCGCAGGCCGCGACGACGTCCAGGGCCGCCTCGCGCTCGGACGCCACCCGCTCCTGCCCGACGATCTTCGTGAAGAGCTGGAGGGCCTCCTCGGGGGACATCACGTCGAGGTCCACCAGATGGGCGCCGGCCAGGTCCACCATCCGCACCCGGGACGTCACCAGGGCCGCGCAGCCCTCCATGCCGGGGAGCAGGGGGCGCACCTGGGCGGCGTCCCGGGCGTTGTCCAGCAGCACCAGGACCCGGCGGCCGTCGAGGACCGAGCGGTAGAGCGCCGCGCGTTCCTCCAGCGAGTCGGGGATGGAGGAGGCCGGGTGGCCCAGGGCGCGCAGGAACGCGCCGAGCACCGTCTCCGGCTCCGCCGCCCGCTGCCCGGCGCCCTGGAGGTCGACGTAGAGCTGTCCGTCGGGGAAGGCCGCCCGCGCCTGGTGGGCGACGTGCACGGCGAGGGTCGTCTTGCCCACGCCGCCGATGCCGGCGAGCGCCGAGACGGCCATGACCTGTCCCTCGCCCTCGGCGGAGGAGGCGGAGGCCAGGACGTCGCTGAGTTCCTGGACGAAGGAGGCGCGGCCCGTGAAGTCCGTGACGGTGGCCGGGAGCTGGGCCGGGCGGACCGGCGCGGCCGCGGGTTCCGCCGCCGGGGCGGACGGCTCGGCGAGGCCCGGGTCCGCCTGCAGGATGCGCTGCTGGAGTTCCTTCAGGCCCGCGCGCGGGTCGACGCCCAGTTCGTCGGCGAGCAGCCGGCGGGTGTCGGCGTAGACGGCGAGGGCCTCGGCCTGCCGCCCGCTGCGGTACAGCGCCAGCATGAGCAGCTCGCGCAGCCGCTCCCGGAGGGGGTGCGCCGCCGTCAGCGCGGTGAGCTCGGAGACCGCCTCGGCGTGGCAGCCCTGCTCCAGGTCCATGTCGAGCCTGGACTCCAGGAGTTGGAGGCGCCATTCCTCCAGGCGCGCCCGCTGGGTGTCCGCGTACGGTCCCGGCACGCTCGCCAGGGGTTCCCCGTCCCACAGGGCCAGCGCCCGGTTCAGCAGCTCGCGGGCGAGGCACAGGTCTCCTGAGTGCTTCGCCTTCTCCGCGTCGGCGGAGATCTCCTGGGCCTCGGCGAGGTCGAGCGTGCCCGCGCCCTCGGACAGCCGGATCGCGTAGCCGCCCGACTCGCTGATCAGCACGCCGGGGTCGAGGGCCTTGCGGAGCCGGGAGGCGTACGTGCGGACGGCGGCGAGTGCCTGCGAGGGGGGTTCCTCGCCCCACAGGGCGTCGATCAGCTCGCCGGAGGTGGCGGTGCGGCCCTCCCGCAGCAACAGCGCTGCCAGCAGGGCGCGTTGCTGCGGGGACCCGGTGGGAAGCGATTCCTCGCCGCGCCAGGCGCGCACCGGTCCGAGCACGCTGAAGCGCAACGCCGCCGATTCCTCGGGGCGCCGCTGCTCCGGCACTCGCGGTACACCGTCCATCGCTGTCCCCCTGCCGAACCGTCAGTGCAACGAGGCCAGTTTGCCTTGTTCATGGCGGATGCGTCAGCCGTGGGAGACGGCGATCACAGCCGCGCGCACGGGCCGGACGCGGAAGATCACATGTCCTTCACGCCGTCTCCGCACACGTTCGCACAGAGTCGTGGGTTTCCGGGAGCGCTCCAGGGAGCTGACGGGTCGTCAGATCAGCGCTACCGTGGGCCGTATGGAGACCACCCAGACCCCTTCGACCGCCTCCGACTTTCCCAGGATCATCTCGGTGGACGACCACACCGTGGAGCCCCCGGGCGTCTGGCGGGACCGCCTCCCGTCGAGGTACCGGGACACCGGGCCCCGCATAGTCCGCGCGCCGCTGAAGGAGATGACCTTCCTCGGCGGCAGGTTCGCCCCGGTGATGGGCGGGCCGGGCGACGACGGGCCGATCGGGGACTGGTGGGTGTACGAGGACCTCCACCGGCCTCTCACCCGCCTCGACACCGCCGTCGGATACGACAGGGACGAGATACGCCTGGAGGTCATCACGTACGAGCAGATGCGGCCCGGCTCGTACGACGTCCCGCAGCGGCTCGCCGACATGGACGTCAACCACGTCCAGTCCGCGCTGTGCTTCCCCACCTTCCCGCGCTTTTGCGGGCAGACGTTCACCGAGGCCAAGGACCGTGAGCTGGGACTGCTCTCGGTGCGGGCCTACAACGACTGGATGGTGGAGGAGTGGTGCGGTCCGGCGGCCGCCGGCCGTCTCGTCCCGCTCACCCTCATCCCCCTGTGGGACCCCGCGCTCGCGGCGGACGAGGTGCGCCGCAACGCCGCCCGCGGCGTACGCGCGGTCGCCTTCTCCGAGATCCCGCCCCACCTGGGGCTGCCCTCCGTGCACACCGACGACTGGGACCCCTTCCTCGCGGCCTGCGACGAGACCGGCACGGTCATCGCCATGCACATCGGCTCCAGCAGCAGGATGCCGTCGACCTCGGCCGACGCCCCGCCGGCCGTCGGTTCCACCATCACCTTCGCCAACTGCTGCTTCTCGATGGTGGACTGGCTGATGAGCGGCAAGTTCGAGCGCTTCCCGAACCTGCGGGTGATGTACGCCGAGGGCCAGATCGGCTGGATCCCCTACATCCTCGAACGCGCCGACGTGGTCTGGGAGGAGAACCGCGGCTGGGGCGGCGTCGCCGACAAGGTCCACCGCCCGCCGTCCGAGCTCTTCGCCGGCCATGTGTACGGCTGCTTCTTCGACGACGCCTTCGGGCTCAGGAACCTCGACTCCATCGGCGTCGCGAACGTCCTGTACGAGACCGACTACCCGCACTCCGACTCGACCTGGCCGAAGTCCCGCGAGGTCGGCGAGGCCCAGATGGGCCACCTGGACCCGGACGTGGTCGAGCGGATCGTACGGGGCAACGCGATCGAACTGCTGGGGCTGACGGAGGACGGGCTGTGGGCGGGTCCGGGCGGTGCCCGTTGAGCGGGGACGGGCCCGGGGCGCACGGCGCCGCGGACCGGCCGCTGCGCTACGGCATCCAGCTCCCGGTGCAGTCGCAGAGCACCCTCTACGCCGAGGGGTGGGAGGCCGGCGCCGGTCCCGCGGAGCTCGCCGAGATCGCCCGTGCCGCCGACCGCTCCGGCTTCGCGTACGTCGCGTGCTGCGACCACGTCGCCGTCCCGCGCCGGCTCGCGGACGCCATGAGCACCGTCTGGTACGACCCGGTGGCCACGCTCGCCTTCCTGGCGGGCGTGACCGAGCGGGTACGGCTGCTCAGTCATGTCGCGGTCGTCGGGCTGCGGCACCCGCTGATCACGGCCAAGCAGTACGCCACCCTCGACCACCTCAGCGGCGGCCGGCTGATCCTCGGGGTCGGCGCGGGGCACGTGCGCGAGGAGTTCGACGCGGTGGGGGCCGACTTCCGGCACCGGGGCGCCGTGCTGGACGAGTCGATCGACGCGCTGCGGGCGGCGCTGGGGCAGGACGAGTTCCCCGAGCACCACGGGAAGCTGTACGACTTCTCGGGGCTCGGCCAGCGGCCCCGGCCGGCGCAGGCGAGGGTGCCCCTGTGGGTCGGCGGCTCCTCGCCCGCCGCCGTGCGCAGGGCCGCGCTGAAGGCGGACGGCTGGCTGCCGCAGGGCGACCCGCGGGAACGGCTGCCCGGGCAGATCGCCACGCTGAGGCGGCTGCGCGAGGAGGCGGGCGTCCGCGACCCGCTCACCGTCGGCGCCATCACCGAGCCCCTGTACGTGGGCGAGCCCGGCTGGGCGACCGGTCGCCGCACCCTCAGCGGGCCGCCCGAGGCCCTCGCCGAGTCGCTGCGGGCGTACCGCGCGATGGGGGTGGACCAGATCCAGGTGCGGTTCCGGTCGCGCGGGAGCGGTGAACTCGTCGACCAGATGGCCGCGTTCGGCGCCGGCGTGGCGCCCCTTCTCGGCTGAACGGCCGGGGCTGCCCCTCCGGTCGGGCGGGCGGCGCGGATTGTCGGACACGACCCAGGGAGACGGACATGGGCAAACTGGACGGACGCGTCGTCCTCATCACCGGTGCGGCGCGCGGGCAGGGCGAGCAGGAGGCGCGGCTCTTCGCGCGGGAGGGCGCCGCGGTCGTCGTCGCGGACGTGCTCGACGACCAGGGGGAGGCGCTGGCCAAGGAGATCGGCGCGCGCTATGTCCACCTCGACGTGCGCGAGGAGGACGACTGGCGTGCGGCGGTCGCCCGCGCCAAGGAGGCGTACGGGCGGATCGACGGGCTGGTCAACAACGCCGGCATCCTGCGCTTCAACGAGCTGGTCGACACCCCGCTGGAAGAGTTCCAGCAGGTCGTGCAGGTCAACCAGGTGGGGGTCTTCCTCGGGATCAGGACCGTCGCGCCGGAGATCGCGCGCGCGGGCGGCGGCACGATCGTCAACACCGCCTCCTACGCGGGCCTCACCGGGATGGCGTGCGTGGGCGCCTACGCCGCGACCAAGCACGCCATCGTGGGTCTGACGCGGGTGGCCGCCCTGGAGCTGGCGGCCAAGAGGATCCGGGTCAACGCGGTCTGCCCGGGTGCCATCGACACGGCGATGAGCAACCCCGCCCAGCTCGACCCGGACGCCGACCCCGCCGTCAGCGCGGCGACCTCCCGGGCGCTGGACGAGCTGTACCGCAAACTCGTGCCGCTCGGCCGGATCGGGCGGCCGGAGGAGGTGGCCCGCCTCGCCCTCTTCCTCACCGGCGAGGACTCCTCGTACATCACGGGCCAGCCGTTCGTGATCGACGGCGGCTGGCTGGCGGGCGTCAGCATCATCTGACGGGCCGTCAGCTATTGACGCCTCGGGGACCCGGTGCGACAGTCGGCGGACAATAGATCTGACGGAATGTCAGATACGGATGTGGGGACGGTGAACCTCCTTGGAATTCGGGCTCTTCGTACAGGGATACGTGGGCAAGCGCGCCGAGACCGACCCGCTCGCGGAGCACAAGGCGCTGATGGAGGAGACCGAGTACGTCATCCAGGCGGACAAGTCCGGCTTCAAGTACGCCTGGGCGTCCGAGCACCACTTCCTGGAGGAGTACTCGCACCTCTCGGCCAACGACGTCTACCTCGGCTACCTGGCGCACGCCACCGAGCGGATCCACCTCGGGTCGGGCATCTTCAACCCGCTCGCCCAGGTCAACCACCCGGTGAAGGTCGCCGAGAAGGTCGCCATGCTCGACCACCTCACCGGCAACCGCTTCGAGTTCGGCAGCGGCCGGGGCGCCGGGAGCCACGAGATCCTCGGCTTCATCCCCGGCGTCACCGACATGAACTACACCAAGGAGATCTGGGAGGAGACCATCGCCGAGTTCCCGAAGATGTGGCTCCAGGACGAGTACCCCGGATTCCAGGGCAAGCACTGGCAGCTCCCGCCGCGCAAGATCCTGCCCAAGCCGTACGGGAAGTCGCACCCCGCCATGTGGTACGCCGCCGGCTCGCCGCCCTCGTACGCGATGGCCGCCCGCAAGGGGCTCGGCGTGCTCGGCTTCAGCGTGCAGAAGGTCTCCGACATGGAATGGGTCCTGGAGCAGTACAAGACGGCCGTCGTCGAGGCGGAACCCGTCGGGGACTTCGTCAACGACAACGTGATGGTGACGACCACCGCGATCTGCGCGCCGACGCACGACGAGGCCATCCGGATCGCGGTCAGCGGCGGCCTGCACTACCTGCCCTCCCTCGTCTTCCGCTACCACGACACCTTCCCGCGCCCCGAGGGCTTCCCCGTCTGGCCCGAGACCCTCCCCGAGTACAACGAGGAGTTCATCGAGCTGCTCATCGCCGAGGAACTGCTGATCTGCGGCGACCCGGACGAGGTCCTCACCCAGTGCAAGCGGTGGGAGCAGGCGGGCGCCGACCAGCTCTCCTTCGGCCTGCCGGTCGGGGTCTCGCGCGAGTACACGCTCCAGACCATCGAGCTGATCGGCCGGCACGTGATTCCGAAGATCGACACGGACCCGGTGCACCGGACCACCCGGTTCCGCCAGGCTTCCTGAAGGGGGTCGGCCATGCTCGACCACGTCATCAGGGACGCGACCGTCGTGGACGGCACGGGCGCGCCCGGCCGCCGGGCCGACGTCGGCATCCGGGACGGCCGGATCGCCGTGATCGGCACGGTGAGCGAGCCGTCGCGGACGAGCGAGGACGCCACGGGTCTCGTCCTCGCCCCCGGCTTCGTCGACCCGCACACGCACTACGACGCCCAGCTCTTCTGGGACCCGTACGCGACCCCGTCCCTGAACCACGGCGTCACCACGGTCGCGGGCGGCAACTGCGGCTTCACGCTCGCCCCGCTCAACCCCGAACGGCCCGAGGACGCCGACTACACACGGCGGATGATGTCCAGGGTCGAGGGCATGTCCCTGGTCGCCCTGGAGGAGGGCGCGCCCTGGAACTGGCACACCTTCGGCGAGTACCTGGACGCCCTGGAGGGGCGGATCGCCGTCAACGCCGGTTTCATGGTGGGCCACTGCGCGCTGCGCCGGTACGTGATGGGCGCGGACGCGGTGGGCGGGAAGCCGACCGGGGAGCAACTCGCGCGGATGCTCACGCTGTTCCACGAGGCGATGGACGGCGGCGCCTGGGGCCTGTCCACCACCCAGTCCTCCACCCACTCCGACGGCGACGGGCGGCCGGTCGCCTCACGGCACGCGGGACCCGACGAACTGCTGGCGCTCAGCCGGGCGGTGGGGGAGCACGAGGGTACCCAGATCGAGGCGATCGTGGCCGGATGCCTCGACCAGTTCAGCGACGCGGAGATCGACCTCTTCGCCGAGATGAGCGCGGCGGCCGGCCGTCCCCTGAACTGGAACGTGCTGACGATCGACGCCGCCGTGCCGGAACGGGTGCCTAGACAACTGCTGGCGAGCGAACGGGCACGGAAGGCGGGCGGCCGGGTGGTGGCCCTCACCATGCCGATCCTCACCCCCATGAACATGTCGCTGGGCACCTTCTGCGCGCTGAACCTGATCCCCGGCTGGGGACCGGTCCTCGCGCTGCCCGTGCCGGAGCGCATCGCGCGGCTGCGCGACGCGGACGTACGGGCCGAGATGCTGCGCCGGGCCGGCTCGAAGGAGGCCGGTGTCTTCCGGCGGCTCGCGCACTTCGGGCGGTACGTCATCGGCGACACCTACAGCGCGGCCAACGAGGGGCTCACCGGACGGGTGGTCGGGGACATCGCGGCCGAGCGCGGCCAGGAGCCCTTCGAGTGCCTGGTCGAGATCTGCGCCGCCGACGAGCTGCGGACCGTGCTGTGGCCCATGCCCTCCGACAACGATCCCGACTCCTGGTCGCTGCGCGCCGAGACCTGGCAGCACCCGGACGTGCTGCTCGGCGGCTCGGACGCGGGCGCCCATCTGGACCGCATGTGCGGGGCCCCGTACACGACCCGGTTCCTCGGGGACTGTCTGCGCGGGCGGAAGCTGGTGACGCTGGAGCGGGCCGTGCGGATGCTCACGGACGACCCGGCGCGCCTCTTCGGGCTGCGCGGACGCGGGCGGGTCGCGGAGGGCTTCCACGCGGACCTCGTGCTCTTCGACCCCGAGCGGATCGACGCGGGCAAGGCCACCCTGGTGCACGACCTGCCGGGCGACAGCCCGCGGCTGGACTCGAAGGCGATCGGCGTGCGGGCGGTGTGGGTCAACGGGGTCGAGGTGATCCGCGACGACACGGTGACCGGCGCCGTCCCCGGGAAGGTGCTCCGCTCCGGGCGGGACACGAGGACGGTGAGCACACGGTGAGCGGTGCCATCGGCAGCGGTCCGGCGGCCGAGGGGCAGCGGCTGTTCATCGGCGGCTCGTGGGTCGCGCCCGACGACGGGCACTACGCGGTGACCGACCCGGCGACCGAGGGGCTCGTCGGGTGGGCGCCGGAGGCCTCCCGGGACCAGGTGCGGGCGGCGGCGGCCGCCGCCCGCGAGGCCTTCGGGCCCTGGTCCCGGACGCCCCCGCAGGAGCGCGCCGCGGTGCTCGGCCGGGCGGCCGACGTCATCCAGCGCCGTTTCCTCCCGTACGCCGAACTCGCCGCGGCCGAGAGCGGTGCCACGACGGCGACCGCGCGCGGGATGCAGGTGGGAGTGGGCGCCGCCCGCTTCCGGCGCTACGCCCGGGTCGAGCCCGCCGAGCAGCCGCTGCCGCCGCAGATCAACGAGGCGGGGCCGTTCGGGCGGGCGGCCGTGATGGGCGCCCTGGCCGTGCGCCAGCCCGTCGGCGTGGTCACCTGCATCACCTCGTACAACAACCCCTGGGCCAATCCGGCGGGCAAGATCGCCCCCGCGCTCGCCATGGGGAACACGGTGGTCGTGAAGCCCGCCCCGCAGGATCCGCTGTCCGTGTACCGGATGGCGGAGGCGCTGGAGGAGGCGGGCGTGCCACCGGGTGTCCTCAACGTGGTGAGCGGTTCGCGGGCGGAGGCCGGGGAGGCCGCCGTGGACTGCGAGGACGTGGACATGGTCAGTTTCACCGGCTCGACCGCCGTCGGCCGGCGTATCGCCGAGGTGTGCGGACGCGGGATGAAGCGGCAGCTGATGGAACTGGGCGGGAAGGGTGCGGCGGTCGTCTTCGACGACGCCGACCTGGATTCGGCGGTGTCCGGGATCGGCACCACCTACTCGTTCTACAGCGGACAGATCTGTACGGCCCCCACCCGGGTGCTCGCGCAGCGCGGTGTGTACGACCGGCTGGTCGGTGAACTCGCCGCGTTCGCGGGCCGGTTGACGGTCGGGGATCCGCGGGAGCCGGGGACGGTGGTCGGGCCGGTCATCTCGGCGGCCCACCGGGACCGGGTCGAGGCGTACGTCGAACTCGGCCGGAAGGAGGGCGCGCGGGTGGTCGCGGGGGGCGAACGGCCGCCGTGCGACCGGGGTTTCTACGTCGCCCCCACGCTGCTCGCGGACTGCACCGCGGACATGCGGGTGGTGCGCGAGGAGATCTTCGGGCCCGTCGTCGTGGTCGTGCCCTTCGACGACGAGGAGGAGGGGATCGCGCTCGCCAACGACAGCGACTACGGGCTGATCGACTACGTCTGGTCGGGCGACGTGGCCCGCGCCTTCCGGGTCGCCCGGCGGCTCAGGGCGGGCGGGGTCGGGATCAACACCGTCGGCCGCAACATGGAGGCGCCCTTCGGCGGGTTCAAGAAGAGCGGTGTCGGGCGGGACGTGGGCTCCTACGCCCTGCACGCCTACAGCGAGGTGCAGGCCCTCGTGTGGCCTGGGTGACCCTCGTGCGGCGGAGGTGGCGGCCGGGCTCCGTGACCCCGCTCCGTAACCCTGCTCCGTAACGCCGCTACCCCGGAAAGGTAGCGTTGCTATCGAATAAGTGTTAGCGTTGCTCTCGTCGGGTTGCGAACACCGCCACCCCCGAAGGTCGAGGAGCAACGTCATGACCGAACGGACCGGCACCTCCCCGCGCGTCGCGGTCGTCACCGGCGGATCGCGTGGGATCGGCCGCGAGACCGCCGAACGGCTGGCCGCCGACGGATACACCGTCGTGGTCAACTACGCGGGCAACGAGGCGGAGGCCGGCAAGGCTGTCGCCGCGATCACCGACGCGGGCGGCGAGGCCCTCGCCCTGCGCGCGGACGTCGCCGACGAGACCGCGATGGCGGCCCTCTTCGACGCGGTGGAGGCACGCTTCGGCGGTGTCGACGTCGTCGTCCACGCCGCCGGGATCATGACCCTGGCCCCGCTGGCCGACCTCGACCTCGACGACCTGGACCGGATGCACCGCACCAACGTCCGCGGCACGTTCGTCGTCGGACAGCAGGCGGTGCGCCGGCTGCGTACGGGCGGCGCCCTCATCAACTTCTCCAGCTCCGTGCTGGCGCTGGCCATCCCCGGGTACAGCGGTTACGCCGCCACCAAGGGCGCCGTCGAGGCCATGACCCTGATCGTCGCCCGCGAGATGCGCGGCCGGGACGTCACCGTCAACGTGGTGGCCCCCGGCCCCACCGCCACCGCGCTGTACCTGGACGGCAAGGACGAGGAGACCATCGCTCGGGCGGCCGCCCAGCCCCCGCTGGAGCGCCTCGGCACCCCCCAGGACATCGCCGGGGTCGTGTCCTTCCTCGCGGGCCCGGACGGCCGCTGGGTCAACGGACAGGTGCTCCGCGCCAACGGCGGCATCATCTGATCCCCCTCGGCCCACCCCGTCCGACCCACCCCCCTCGACTTCGAAGGAGTTGCGCCATGGACGCCGATCCGCGTTCCGTCCCCGCCCCCCGCAGGACGATCCTCATCACCGGCGCCGGTTCGGGCTTCGGCGCACTGTCCGCCCGCGCCCTCGCCCGCGCCGGTCACACGGTGTACGCGGCGATGCGCGACACCGCCGGCCGCAACGCCGTGCGGGTCGCCGTCGCCGAGGAGTACGCCGCCGCGCACGGGGTGGACCTCCGTACGGTCGAACTCGACGTCCTCTCCCAGGAGTCGGCCGACGCGGCGATCGCCGAGGTGCTGGCGCGGACCGGCACCCTGGACGTGCTGGTGCACAACGCCGGGCACATGGTGACCGGACCGGCGGAGGCCTTCACGCCCGAAGAACTGGCGGCGGTCTACGACACGAACGTGCTCGGCACCCAGCGGGTCAACCGGGCCGCGCTGCCGCACCTGCGCGCCCAGGGGCACGGCCTGCTGGTGTGGGTCGGCTCGACCTCCTCGCGCGGCGGCACCCCGCCCTACCTGGCGCCGTACTTCGCCGCCAAGGCCGCGATGGACGCGCTCGCCGTGTCGTACGCCGCCGAACTGGCCCGCTTCGGCATCGAGACCAGCATCGTGGTGCCGGGCGCCTTCACCTCCGGCACCGACCACTTCGCGAACGGCGGCCATCCGGCCGGGGCCACGGTGATCCGGGCGTACGAGGAGCACTACGCGGGTCTGACGGACCAGGTCGCCCGGCGCCTCGCGGCCCTCGCGCCCGCCGGCGCGGACGCGTCCCTCGTCGCCGACGCCGTCGTCGAGGTCGTCGGCGCCCCGGACGGCAAGCGGCCCTTCCGGGTGCACGTGGACCCCGCCGACGACGGCTCGGAGGAGGTCAGCCGGGTCGCGGACCGCGTCCGGGCCGAGTTCCTGACCCGGATCGGCCTGGAGGACCTGCTGACGCCGCGCCCGGTCCCGCGTCCGGCCACGGGCCCGGCCCCGCGTCCGGCCCTGCGCGAGGTGGCCGCGTGACCTCCGCTACCGTCGGCCCCGTGAGTACGAAGGCGCGGATCCTCGAGGTGGCGGCCGCCCTGGTCGCCCAGTCCCCGGACGGTGACGTCTCGACCCGGGCGGTGTGCGAGGCCGCCGGGGTCGGCGCCCCGGCGCTCTACCGCCACTTCGGGGACAAGGAGGGACTGCTGTCGGCCGTCGTCGACCACGGCTTCGACCAGTACCTGGCGGCCAAGCGCGAGCGCACCCCCGGCACGGACCCGGTGCGGGACCTGCGCGACGGCTGGGACACCCACACGGACTTCGCCCTGCGCAACCCCAACCTCTACCGGCTCATGAACTCACCGGCGATGCGCACCCCGCCCGCCGCGGCCCTGGAGTCCCACCGCATCCTCACCGAGGACCTCCGGCGGGCGGCCGAGCAGGGGAAACTGCGCCTGGCCCCCGAACTGGCCGCACAGATGATCATGTCCGCCAACGTGGGTGTCTGCCTGATGCTGGTCTCCCGCCCGGCCACCTTCGACGACAGGACCCTGTCGCGCCGGGTACGGGACGCCGTGCACACCGCGGTCTTCGTACCGGAGGTGATGGCGGACACCGCCCCCGGCACCGGGACGGCAGGCAGCGGGAGTGCCGGTACCGCGACGTCCGGCGCCGCGACGTCCGGCAAGTCGACGGCCGGTACCGGCGAGGCACCGGTCCCCGCCACCGCCACCCGCCTCGGCGCGCTCCTCCGGCAGACCCCCAGCCCGGCCTTCACCCCCGCCGAGTCCGCCCTGCTGGGGGAGTGGCTCGACCGGCTCTCCAACACGGCGCCGGAACAGCGGTAGCGACGCTGCTCAGAGCCCGGGGCCGGCGGTCCTCCTGGTCGTCCGGCGGCCCTGGGCCAGGTGTGAGGCGCGCTGGTCAGGTGCCCAGGAAGATGGGGTTGGTGAACGCGGCCAACGCGCCCGGGACCGGACCCGCCGCCGTCTCGTGCCGCAGTTCGGCCCGTACGTAGGCCGCGTACTGCGCGGTCGTCCGCCACTCCACCGTGCCCGAGCCGGAGACCGGCAGGACGTCACTGGTGAACAGGACCCCCTCGTCGGTGACGAAGCGGGCCGTGCAGCGCGGGGCGCCGGTGACCTCCAGGCGGACCGTGACCGGAGCGTCCGCCGCCGCCTTCAACCGGCCGCCGATACCCGCGTGTTCACCGCTCGGGCCGGACACGGTGAACGCCAGCACCACCGACTTGGACTCCGCCACGTACGAGCGGCCCGCGCGGATGCCCTCCTGGACGGCCTCCCGGGTCAGGTCGTCGGCGAGGACGACCGTCTGGGGTGTGCCGACCGCGTCCGGGTCGCGATGGGCGTCGCTGTTGCCCATCGCCGGGAGCCAGGCCCGCGACTCCGAACGGACGGACGCGACCAGCGTGTTGTCCCATTCCGCGAGGGCCACCTCGTCGTCCGGCGTGTACGGGCCGTTCCACACCTCGACCGCGTCCGCCTCCCCGAACCCGAACTTCCAGCCGCAGCCGATGCAGGTGGCGTGCGGATGCGCCGGGACGACCAGGCCGCCCGCGCGGCGGATCCGGCGCGCGAAACGGCCGAACCGGTTGTCGCGGGCGCGGTAGCGCCAGTCGACGAACGTGCCCGGGTCCGTGCCGAGCGCCACCACATGGCCGTTGCGCGTGGTGACCTCCTCACCGAGCATGATCAGCAGGTCGTCGCCCGCCTGGTCCGCCCAGTGCGGATGCGAGGAGTGCGTGTTGTGGTCCGAGCTGTTGATGAAGTCCAGGCCCGCCGCCCGGGCCAGTGCCGCGATCTCCGCCGGGGTGCGGCGGCCGTCCGAGTACCAGGAGTGCAGATGACAGTCGCCCCGGTACCAGGCACGCCCGCGGCCCTTCGCACGTGACGGGGGGTACACCGGGGCCGGCGTCGCGGCCTGCTCCCCGTACGTGAGCGTGAGGGTGACCTCGTACGACAGGCCCTGCGGTGCCACCGTGTACGGGCCGAGCGCGAGGTGCCAGGTGCCGGGGCGGATCCGGCCGGGGACGTATCCCGGGGTCGCGTCGTCCGCCCGGACGAAGAACTCCGTACGCGCCCCGCCCGACCAGCCGCGGAAGCCCTCGCCGCCCAGTTCCGTACCGCGCTCGTCGAAGAGGCCGATGTCGAGCGCGTTGCCCGCCGTGCCCGCCGGGACCGACGGCCTCTCATAGGCGTACGCGACATGGATCTCCCGCACCCCGGGCGGGATCTCGACCGGGAGGTACACGAAGTCCGGCGCACCGACGGGCAGGGTGCCCGACACCGTCCGGGTCTCGGTACGGCCGGCCGCTCCGGCCCCGCTCGCGAAGGTCACGCCTCCCAACGTAAGCGCCGCGGCCGCTCCCGTCACGAACAGCGCGCGCCTGGCCATGCCGTTGTCCCGCTCGTCCTCGCACATGCTGCCGCTCCCAGGGTGTCGTCGCTGACATGGGTGGTGCAGGGGTGGTGCGGGCGTATCCCGTACAACCCTCGTAGTCGGCAGTGAACGGTGGTGCAAGGGAAGGGGATCGACAGCTTTCGGCGAAGCGGCGCGCGAACCGGGAACCCGACAGGCGGCGGTGAACCGCGAACCGGGAACCGTCCGGTGGCCGGGAACCGCGGACCGGGAACCGTCCGGTGGCCGGTGGCCGCCCCCGTACCGGCCCGCCCGGCCGGAGGAATCCGCCCGCGCCCTCCAGTGCCTGATCACGGCGATCGTATGCTCGAAGGATGACGACTTCCGCGACTCCCGGGACCGGGCCGACGGCGAACTCCATGCGGCGGGCGCTCAGGCGCGCGCGGGACGGCGTCGCGCTCGACGTCACCGAGGCGGCCGTACTGCTCCAGGCGCGCGGCGAGGATCTCGACGACCTCGCCGCGTCCGCCGCGCGGGTGCGTGACGCGGGCCTCGACGCCGCGGGCCGCCCCGGCGTCATCACGTACTCCAAGAGCGTGTTCGTCCCGCTCACCCGGCTGTGCCGGGACAAGTGCCACTACTGCACCTTCGTGACCGTCCCGGGCAAGCTGCGCCGGGCCGGGCACGGGATGTTCATGTCCCCGGACGAGGTCCTCGACATCGCCCGGCGCGGTGCCGAACTCGGCTGCAAGGAAGCCCTCATCACCCTCGGCGACAAGCCCGAGGACCGCTGGCCCGAGGCGCGGGAGTGGCTGGACGCGCACGGGTACGACGACACGATCGCCTATGTGCGGGCCATCTCCATCCGCATCCTGGAGGAGACGGGACTGCTCCCGCACCTCAACCCGGGCGTCATGTCCTGGACCGACTTCCAGCGGCTCAAGCCCGTCGCACCCAGCATGGGCATGATGCTGGAGACGACGGCCACCCGGCTGTGGAGCGAGCCCGGCGGACCTCACCACGGCTCCCCGGACAAGGAACCCGCCGTACGGCTGCGGGTCCTGGAGGACGCGGGCCGCTCCTCGGTCCCCTTCACCAGCGGGCTGCTGATCGGCATCGGCGAGACGTACGAGGAGCGCGCCGATTCCCTCTTCGCGCTCCGCCGCGTCTCCCGCGCCTACCACGGCATCCAGGAACTCATCATCCAGAACTTCCGCGCCAAGCCGGACACCGCGATGCGCGGGATGCCGGACGCGGAACTGGACGAGCTGGTCGCCACGGTCGCCGTGGCCCGGCACATCATGGGACCGGCGGCCTGCCTCCAGGCACCGCCCAACCTGGTGGACTCCGAGTACGGGCGGCTGATCGGCGCGGGGATCGACGACTGGGGCGGGGTGTCCCCGCTGACCATCGACCACGTCAACCCCGAGCGGCCGTGGCCGCGGATCGACCAGCTGGCCGAGCAGTCCCGCGCGGCCGGCTTCGAACTGCGCGAACGGCTCTGCGTCTACCCGGAGTTCGTGCAGCGCGGCGAGCCCTGGCTGGACCCGCGGCTGCTGCCGCACGTACGGGCCCTGGCGGACCCTCGGACGGGCCTGGCCCTGCCGGACGCCGTCGTCGAGGGGCACCCCTGGCAGGAGCCCGAGGAGGCGTTCACGGCGTCGGGGCGTACGGACCTGCACGCGTCGATCGACACCGAGGGCCGCACCGGCGACCGCCGCGAGGACTTCGACCTCGTCTACGGCGACTGGGAGGCGCTGCGGGAGGCGGCGGCCCCCGGCATGGTGCCGTCCCGCATCGACACCGACGTCCGGGCCGCGCTGGCGACGGCCGCCGACGACCCGACGCGGCTGACGGACGACGAGGCGCTCGCGCTGCTGCACGCGGACGGGCCGGCGCTGGACGCCCTGTGCCGCATCGCCGACGACGTCCGCAGGTCCGCCGTCGGCGACGACGTCACGTACATCGTCACCAGGAACATCAACTTCACCAACGTCTGCTACACCGGCTGCCGCTTCTGCGCCTTCGCCCAGCGCCGTACGGACGCCGACGCCTACACCCTGTCCCTGGACCAGGTGGCCGACCGCGCCGCCCAGGCCTGGGACGTCGGGGCGGTCGAGGTCTGCATGCAGGGCGGCATCCATCCCGACCTGCCCGGCACCGCGTACTTCGACATCGCGAAGGCGGTCAAGGAGCGGGTCCCCGGCATGCATGTGCACGCCTTCTCGCCCATGGAGGTGGTGAACGGCGCGACCCGCACCGGGATGTCGGTGCGCGAATGGCTGACCGCGGCCAAGGAGGCGGGCCTCGACACCATCCCCGGCACCGCCGCGGAGATCCTGGACGACGAGGTCCGCTGGATCCTGACCAAGGGGAAGCTGCCCGCGGCGACCTGGATCGAGGTCGTCACGACCGCGCACGAGCTGGGCATCCGCTCGTCCTCGACGATGATGTACGGCCATGTGGACCAGCCCCGGCACTGGCTCGGCCACTTCCGCACCCTGTCCCGCATCCAGCAGCGGACCGGCGGCTTCACGGAGTTCGTGACGCTCCCCTTCATCCACACCAACGCGCCGGTGTACCTGGCGGGCATCTCCCGGCCGGGCCCGACCGTCCGCGACAACCGCGCGGTGACCGCCATGGCCCGCCTCCTGCTCCACCCGCACATCCCCAACATCCAGACCAGCTGGGTGAAGCTGGGCGCCGAGGGCGCGGCGGAGATGCTCCGCTCCGGCGCCAACGACCTGGGCGGCACGCTGATGGAGGAGACCATCTCCCGGATGGCGGGCTCCTCGTACGGCTCCTACAAGTCCGTCAAGGACCTCGTCGCGGTCGCGGAGGCGGCGGGGCGCCCGGCGAAGCCGCGGACGACCCTGTACGGCGAGGTGCCCGAGGAGCGGCAGCGCGCGGCGGCGGCGTCGGACGGCCACCTGCCGGAACTGCTTCCCGTGCTGGAGTGAGGGACCCGGCGGTGGCGGTGAGCGGCCCCCGGGACCGGTGTACCGGGGTCGGGCCTCCGGGGGCCGGGACTTCCGGGGGCCGGGGCTTCCGGGGTCGGCGTCCGGGGTCGGCGTTCGAGGTCCACGTCTCGCAGTACGATGATCCGACCCTCGGCCGAGGGTCGGAAGCTTCGTCAGCCGGAAGCTTCATGAGCTGAGGAGTTGCGTGTCCGTGCCTGCCCGACGGCTTCCCTCCTGGGTCTGGGTCACCGGTCTGACCGCGGCGGCGCTCGTCGGCGTCACGGCCCTGGCCGCGCAGGCCGACCAGGGGGCACACCCGCTCGCCGCCGCGCGGAAGGCGAAGCCCTCGGCGTCGGCGAGCCCGCACCCCTCCGCCTCGCCCAGGAAGAGCGCACCGGTCGCGGTCCCCGACGGCTCGGGCACCGGACGCCGCATCGTCTACTCCCTCGGCCTGCGCCGGGTATGGCTCGTCGACGCGGCCGGCGCCGCCCGCCGCAGCTTCACGGTGTGGCCGGGCACGGTGAGCCCCGCGCCGGGCCGGTACGCGGTGTCGTCCACCGTCGCCTCGACCACGGGCACCGACGGGACGAAGGTCGAGAACATCGTCTACTTCACCGTGCGGTCGGGCGTCTTCATCGCGTTCTCCAACGCCCAGGACGGCTCCTCGCCCAAGCCCTCGGCCGGGGCACGGACCGGGGCGATCCGGATGCACAGCGCCGACGGCGACGCGGTCTGGCAGTTCGGCACCAAGGGGACGGCCGTCTCGGTGGTCGAGTGACGGCGTCGCCCGTCAAGGCCGGACCCACGTCGATCCCGACGGCTTGCGCCAGACTGGAGCCCGGTCCGAGCGGGCGGTGACGGGGGGAACGGGCGGATGGTGCGGGGGCGGCCGTCGATGCAGGAGCTGATCCGGCAGCGCAGACGGCAGGGGTTCGTGGGGCGCGGTGCCGAACGGGCCGCGTTCCGGGAGAACCTCGAGCTGTCGCCGGAGGACGAGCGGCACCGGTTCCTGTTCCATGTGCACGGGAACGCCGGGGTCGGGAAGACCTTTCTGGTCCGGGAGCTGGAACAGCTCGCCCGGGAACGCGGGGCGCTGACCGCGTACGTCGACGAGGGCGCGGGCAGCGTGCCCGAGGCGATGGCGGCGGTCAGCGAGCGCTTCGCCCGGCAGGGGCACCGGTTCAAGGACCTCGACCGGCTGCTGGCCACCCATCGGGAGCGCCGTCTGGAAGCCGAGGCGGCAGCGCTGGAGACGCCCGAACCCCCGGCGTCCCCGCCGTCGCCCGCGAGTCTGGCCGCCGCCCGCGCGAGCCTCGTCGGGCTCGGCCTGCTGCCCGGTGTCGGCGCCTTCGCGGGAGCCCTCGACCCGAACCAACTCGCCCACGGAGCGGACTGGTTGAGGGCCGGGATCGGCGCCCGGCTGCGCAACCAGGAGGACGTACGGCTGGTCCAGTCACCGGAGCGGGTCCTCACCCCGGTCCTGCTCGACGAGCTGGCGTCCGTCGCGGCCGACGCCCCCTGGCTCGTCCTGCTCTTCGACACCTACGAGCGGACCGCGCCCTTCCTCGACGGCTGGCTGCACGAGGTGATGACGACCGACCGGCACGGCGCCCTGCCGGCGAACGTCGTGGTCGTCACCGCCGGACAGCGCCCCTTCGACACCGCCCGCTGGGGCGGCTTCGCCGACTTCGTGGCCGACGTACCGCTGGGGCCCTTCACGGAGGCCGAGGCGCGGTCCCTGCTCGCGGACAGGGGAGTGGTGGCCGAACCGGTCGTCGAGGAGGTGCTGCGGCTCACCGGCGGACTGCCGGTGCTGGTGTCCACCCTGGCCGCCGGACGGCCCACCGGGCCCGACGACGTGGGCGACCCCAGCGCGACGGCCGTGGAGCGCTTCCTGAAGTGGGAACAGGACCCCGTCCGCCGCGCCGCAGCCCTGGCCTGCGCCCTGCCGAGGAGGCTGGACGCCGATGTCTTCCGGGCCGCCGCGCACTGCCCCGAGGACGAGGCCGACGCGCTGTTCGGCTGGCTGCGCGGCCTCCCCTTCGTCAGCGACCGCGGGGACCGCGTCCAGTACCACGACGTCGTACGGGCCCCGATGCTGCGCCTGCAACGGCTGCGCTCGCCACGAGGGTGGGCGCGGCGGCACGCCCTGCTCGCGGAGACCTTCGGCCGGTGGCGGGCCGAGGCCGAGGCCGAGGACGACCGGGGCACCGGGGAGCTGTGGGCGGACGAGGGCTGGCGCGAGCTGCGGCTCGCGGAGACCTACCACCTGCTGTGCGCGAACGCCCGGACCGCGCTGCCCGCCGCGCTGCGGGACTTCGTGGACGCCTGCGACGGCGGTGACGTCTCCGCCAGGCGCTGGGCACGCGTCCTGGCGGAGGCGGGCGAGGACGCGGACGCGGAGCCCGTACGGACGTGGGGGCGGGCCCTGTCGGAGGCGTTCGCCGACGGCGGGGTGCCCGCCGCGCTCGGGGTGCTGCTGGACCGCGGCGGACTGGACGAACGCCGGCAGGCGCTCGCCCGGGTGGTCCGGGGCAGCGCGCTGCGGCACGACGGCGCGTACGAGGAGGCGCTGGCCGAGTACGACCGGGCCATCGCCCTCGATCCCGGTCTCGCGCGCGCCTATCGCGGCAGAGCCCTCGGCCGCAACGGCCTGGGCGACCACGAGAACGGCATCACCGACCTGGACCGGGCCGCCGCGCTCGCCCCGGACGACGCCGAGACCATCTCCGTACGCGGTGAGTACCACCGCATCCTCGGCCACGACGCCGACGCGATCGGTGATCTGGACCGGGCGATCGCACTCGACCCCTCGTACCACTTCGCCTGGGCGTCGAGGGGAGCGACCCGGCAGCGGCTCGGACAGCTCGCCGAGGCCCTCGCGGATCTGAACCGCGCGCTGGAACTCAAGCCCGACTACCCCTGGGCGCTGGGGCGCAGGGCCCGGGTGTGGCGGGGGCTGGGCGAGCCGGCCCGGCAACTGGCCGACCTCGACCGGGGCCTGCGCCTGCTGCCCGACTGGGGCTGGGGGCTGTGCGAGCGCGGCGACGCGCTCCGCTCGGCGGGCCGGCACGAGGAGGCGCTGGCCGACTACGACCGGGCCATCGACATCGACGGCGCGTACGCGTCGGCGTACGCGAGCCGGGGCGTCTG
This sequence comes from Streptomyces sp. RPA4-2, assembly GCF_012273515.2. NCBI lineage: Bacteria > Bacillati > Actinomycetota > Actinomycetes > Kitasatosporales > Streptomycetaceae > Streptomyces > Streptomyces sp. RPA4-2. The sequence goes on along the minus strand of NZ_CP050975.2, from coordinate 4,104,621 downwards.
TCACGCCGGCCTCGGCCGGCCGGCCGAGGCACTCGCGGACCTGGACCGGGCCATCGCCCTGGTGCCGGAGTACCCCTGGGCACTGCGCCACCGGGCGGAGCTCCGTCTCGGGCTGGGCGATCTTGCCGCGGCCCTGTCCGACGCCGACCGGGCGAAGGCGCTGCGGCCCGACGAGGTACCGGTGCTGCTGTGCCGCGCCCGCGCCCTGATCGCCCTGCGACGCCACGACGAGGCCCGCCTCGACCTGGACCACGCGCTCGGGCCCCACGCCGGGGGCCCGCCGAACGGACCGGACCTCGACGACCTGTCCCGCGTGCTGGACGACCTGCTGCACGCGCCCGGCGCCGACCGTGACCGCCTCGCTCCGCTCGTCGAACGCGTCACCGCGGCGCGGGCGGCCGGGTCCGCCCCGCGCCCCGAAGGACCGCGCCCCGAAGGACCGCGCCCCGAAGGACCGCGCCCCGAAGGACCACGCCCCGAATGATCCGGGAGAAGCCGACCGAACGGTGTTCATAAGCGATCACTTGGCTTTCTCGGGTCACACTTCACATACCGTTCCGCGCCCTGAACGGACCGTTCACCGTCGATTACAGTGCTGAGCTGTCGGACGTGCGGACGGTGCCTGGGGAGGTCTCGGTGGGTGCGACAGCCGGTGCCGTCTGGGGCCGTGCCGAACAGCAGGACTTCCGCAGCCGGGTCCGTGGAACCCTGCTGGGCACGGCTGTCGGCGACGCCCTGGGCACACCGCTCGACGGGCTCACCCTGGAGGAGATCCGTCAGGAGTACGGCGCGGAGGGGCTGAACGACCTCGCCGTCGGCCACGACCGCCGCGGCACCGTCACCCACCTCACTCAGCTCACGCTCTTCACCCTCGACGGCCTCGTCCGCGCGCAGGTGCGCCGCGACACCGGCGCCTGGCATCCGCCCACCGACCTGCACCGCGCGTACCGCCGCTGGGCGGCGACCCAGAGCGACTGGGGTCCGGACGAGCGCCGCAAGGACGACGGCTGGCTGGCCCGCGAGGAGTGGCTGTACGCCCGGCGAGACCCCACCAGGGCCTGTCTGACCGGCTTCGGCGACGAGACCATGGGCACGCTGGACGCACCGAAGAACCCCGGCGAGCTGGGTCCCGAGGCCGCCGCGCGCTCCGCGCCCTTCGGACTGCTCGTCGGCTGGGAGCCGCAGTTGGTGGTGCAGCTCGCCGTCGAGTGCGCCGCGCAGACGCACGGGCACCCCACGGCGTATCTCGCGGCCGGCGCGTACGCGGTCATCGTGCACGCGCTGGCACGCGGCGAGAGCCTCGACGGCGCCGTGCAGCGGGCGCTCGCCATCCTGGCCGCGCGGCCGGGGCAGGAGCCCGTCAGTGACGCCCTGCAGCACGCGCTGGGGGCCGTACGGCAGGGGATGCCGTCGCCGGCCCGGGTGGAGGAGCTGGCGGGGGAGGGCACGGCGGAGCGGCTGCTCGCGGTCGCCGTGTACTGCGCACTGGTGGGGGAGGACATCCGGCACGGGCTGTGTCTGGCGGTGAACCACGGCGGGCGCTCCGCGGTGGCGGGGGCCCTGACCGGGGGTCTGCTGGGCGCTCTGCACGGCGAGACGGCCCTCCCGCCGGCCTGGCTGGCCGAGCTGGAGGGCCGTCCCACGATGCTGGTCCTCGCGGACGACTTCGCGATGGAGATGACGCAGGGGCCCGCGCTGCACGGGCCCGGAGCGTCGTCCCCCGGGTGGCTCGCCCGCTATCCGCGGGCCTGAGGGCCGTCCCCGGGGCCGTACTGGAACGCCGTCCCCGGGGTCGGTCATCGAGTAGCGCGCGGGCGCCGGACGGGGTGTCCTCAGACGCCCGACGGGCTGGTCGACGCCCCGTCCGTCTGGGCCGGGATCGCCACCGCGGCGGCCCCGTCCCCGTCGTCGTCCGTGTTGATCTTCTCGATGATCGCGTCACGCTCCGGTGTGTCCTCGGGCTTGATCAGGCCGATGAGGATGTACAGGACGAGGGAGACGACCATCGGGAGGGAGACCTGGTACTCCAGTTTCACGTCCGTGCGCTGGGAGAAGTCCAGGTGGTAGTTGACGAAGAAGAACGCGAGCAGACCGCAGGCCCAGCTGGTGAGGGCCGCCGTCGGCCCGGACTTCCGGAACGGCCGCAGCAGTCCCAGGATGAACGGGATCGCGATCGGACCCATCAGACCGGCCACCCACTTGATGACCACCGTGATGATGTCCTTGAAGGTGGGCGAGTTGACCTGCGTGGCCACCGCCATCGACAGGCCGAGGAACGCGACGGTCGTGACGCGTCCGGCGATCAGCCCGGCCCGGGTGTCCCAGGCCCGCGCGGCCTTGGAGAGGACGGGCGCGACGTCCCGGGTGAACACGGCGGCGATGGCGTTGGCGTCCGAGGAGCACATGGCCATCGTGTGCGAGAAGAAGCCGACGACCACCAGACCCAACAGCCCGTGCGGGAGCAGCTGTTCGGTCATCAGACCGTACGCGTCGGAGCCGTCCGGCTTCTTCGCCGTGACGAGCAGCGGCGACAGCCACATGGGGATGAAGAGGATCACCGGCCAGACGAACCACAGTCCCGCGGAGAGGAAGGCCGACTTCGTGGCCTGCTTCGCGCTGCCCGTCGCCATGTAGCGCTGGGCCTGGTTCCACATGCCGCCGTTGTACTCGAAGAGCTTGATGAAGAGGTACGCGATGAAGAAGACGGTCAGGTAGGGACCCGCGAAGCCGTTGGCGTGGCCGTGCAGCTTGGGCGAGTCCAGCGCCTTGGACAGACCCCCCTGGTCGGAGATCTTGTTCAGCGCGATGACCAGCATCGAGATCCCGGCCAGCAACTGGATGATGAACTGGCCGAGTTCGGTGAGGGCGTCGGCCCACAGTCCGCCGATCGTGCAGTACACGGCCGTGATGCCGCCGGTGATCAGGATGCCCTGGGTGAGCGTGACCCCGGTGAAGACGCTCAGCAGGGTGGCGATGGCCGCCCACTTCGCGCCGACGTCCACGATCTTCAGCAGGATGCCGGACCAGGCGAGTGCCTGCTGGGTCGAGATGTTGTAGCGGTCCTTGAGATATTCGAGCGGTGAGGCCACGTGCAGCCGGGACCGCAGGCGGTTCAGCCGGGGCGCGAAGAGTTTGGCGCCGAGCAGCACGCCGATGGCGATGGGCAGGGCCCAGGTGACGTAGGACGTGATGCCGTACGTGTACGCGATGCCGGCGTACCCGGTGAACATCACCGCGCTGTAGCCCGACATGTGGTGCGAGATGCCGGACAGCCACCACGGCATCTTGCCGCCCGCGGTGAAGAAGTCGCTGACGTCGTCCACGCGTTTGTGGGACCAGAAGCCGATCGCGGTCATGACGCCGAAGTACGCGACCAGGACGGCCCAGTCGAGACCGTTCATGTGCCCCCTCCAGGGGTCCGCCTTGTGAACCTGCAGATACCGGACGGCACTTCGCCAGTACGCATGGGGTCCCCCCTGCTCTGGCGGAGCCGAGAGCCTGGGGAAGGGCGGCGCCCCCGTGCGGGTGCGGGGACTTCGGGGATTGAACCGCCGTTCGGAGGGAGCGGTCAAGACCCTTCGCGGTCACGCATATGAACGCAGATCAGAAAGCAGAACGATTTTGCCTCTACTTTACCCCCCGGGCTGTTGTCGTGTCCGTGACGGGGACCACACCATGAGCGGGCACTTCGCCAGCACATCGACAGGACGACCTAGGTGACGACGGGCGTACGGGATGCGGGTCCCGTACGGCTGGGAAGGGACGGCGGGACTGGTACGGCTAACGCATGATCTCGCCGGCGTTCACGAGCAGGGACTGCCCGGTGATCGCCCGCGCCCGGTCGGAGGCCAGGAACACCGCGGCGTCCGCGACGTCCCCGTCCGTGGCCAGCTCGGGCAGGGCCATCCGTTCGGTGAGCCGCTGAAGGACGTCCGCCTCCGGTACGCCCTCGGTGTACGCGGTGAACTGGACGTACGCCTCCACCGGCGGCCCCCACATCCAGCCCGGCAGCACGGTGTTGACCCGGATCCGGTGCGGGCCGAGCTCCCGCGCCATGGAGTACATCGCGCTCGTCAGCGCGCCCTTCGAGGCCGCGTACGCCGCCTGCCGCACCTGTGACGGGGCGGCCACCGACGACTGCGTCCCGATGATGACGACCGAGCCGCCGCACACCTTCAGCGCGGGCAGACAGGCGCGGGTCATCCGCAGGGTGCCCAGCAGGTTCACGTCGATGACCGACTGCCAGGTGGTGAAATCCGCGTCCTGGAGGCCGCCGAAGTAGCTGTCCCAGGCGGCGACATGGACGATCGCGTCGATCCGCCCGAACCGCTCCGTCGCCAGCGCGGCCAGCGCCTCGCACTGCGCCTCGTCCGTGATGTCCGTCGCCCGGTACGCGGTGTGCGCGCCGTCCGGGTCGAGGTCGGCCGCGGACTTGGCCAGATTGGCCTCCGTGCGCGCTCCCAGCACGGCGTTCCCCCCGTCGCGCACGACAGCCGCCGCGACCTGATGGCCGAGCCCGGCGCCGACCCCCGAAACGACCACGGTCTTGCCCGCGAGCTGTGACATCGCAGTCTTCCCCTCCCGCTTGCGGCTCGGTCCGCCCCGGGCCGGCGCGTCCCTTCGGCTCGTTCGCCGTGGGCGCCGCGGCTCTGGCGCTTTGTCTGACGGGGCGTCAGAGTATGGGCGACCGGCGGAGGAAGGAAGGGGAACGACGTGAGTGAGGACACCCGCAGCGAGGTGTACGCGGAACTGGCCGCCCTCGGCCCGTACGGAGTGCGCCCGGGCCACGCGCTGATCACCATGGTCGAGCCGCACCCGGGTCACGAGTACGCGTACAACCGCTGGTACGAGGACGACCACTACTACGCCGGGGCGATGGCCATGCCCTGGATGTACGCGGGCCGCCGCTGGGTCGCCCCCCGCGACCTCCAACTCCTGCGCGTGCCGGAGAAGTCGGCGGTCGCCCAGCCCGTCACCGCCGGCTGCTACCTGTCGACGTACTGGGTCACCGAGAGCCGCTACGACGACCACATGAAGTGGACCGTCGGGATCAACAAACGGCTGAACCGCGACGGCCGGGTGTACCAGGACCGGACGCACGTCTTCACGGCCTTCCAGGACCACGAGGCGACGGTGTACCGGGACGGCGCCGCGGGCCCCCGCGACTTCCACGCCCTCGACCACCCCTACGCCGGGCTGGTCCTGGAGGTCATCGACTCCGAAGGGCCGCGGCAGCGGGCCGAGTTGCTGGAGTGGCTGCGCTCCCGCCACCTCCCCCGGCGGCTCGCGCACTCCCCGGCCGCCATGGTCACGGTCTTCCGCCCCACCCCGCTCCCCGGCGACCGCATGACGTATGTGAAACAGGTCGAGGGCGTCGACACCCGGCTGACCCTGCTGTGGTTCCTGGAGGCGGATCCACGGGAGTGCTGGGAGGGGCACTTCGCCGGTCGCGAGACGGCGGTGGCCGAAGCGGGCCTGGGGAAGGTCGAGTTGGTGGCGCCCTTCATTCCCACGGTGCCGGGGACGGACCGGTACGTGGACCTCCTGCGCTGAACGGGGATCACCCGCGGGGGAGTCCCCGGAAAAGGGCCGAGCCCCCTCGGCCGGGACGGCGGGCCAGTCGAGAGGGCTCTGTCTGTGGTGCGTATGCGGTTGGTCGGTGCAGTTGTGGGTGTCGGCGAAGATGTCGATGCATCAGGCGAGGTCGAAAGCCCCCCGGCTCACCTCTGCCACGAAGGCGTTCCACGAGTTCGCGGGGAACGCCAGCGTGGGGCCCTCGGGGACCTTGGAGTCCCGGACGGCCATCGCCGCGAGAACCGGGGACTTGACCTCGACACATGCGCCGTTGCCGGTCGAGTACGAGGATTTGGTCCACGTGTCCGTGGCGCCTTGCTGGATTGCCATGATCGCTCCGATAGCCAGTCGTCGAGTTGCTGTCACCGCGCCGCGGATCCGCTACGGAACGCGCGGTGCGGTTTACGCCAACGTTGTTGCTTGATGGCGTGATCGACGCTACTCGCCAACATCCGCGGGCGAAGCGACTATTAACTCGACCGGGTGGCATATTCCAGTGGGGTCTTCCGTTCTGGCGTAGGGGGAGTGTACGATGCCCCGCTTCTCCATCAGGGGTGTGTCCGGAGCACAGGAACCCGCCTCAGCGCGCGTACTCCTTGGCGATGTCCGCGATGAGCTGTCGCGACTGCTCCACGTTCAGCGCCTGCGCCCGCAGGTGCTCGTACATCACGCTGTACTTCTGGACGTCGTTCGCCTTCTCCAGGTAGAGGTCGCTGGTGACACCCTCGATGTAGACGACGCTGGAGTCGGCCGCGTCGGGGAACTCCAGGATCGCGTACTGGCCGTTGAGGCCCGGGTGCGCGCCCATGTCGAACGGGATCACCTGCACCGTGACGTGCGGGAACTGGGACTGCTCCACCAGGTGCTCCAGCTGGTCGCGCATGAGGGAGCGGTTCCCCACCACCCGGCGCAGCGCGGACTCGTCGAGGACGGTCCACAGGCGCAGCGGGTTGTCCGGGGCGGAGATCCGTTCCTGCCGGCGCAGACGTACCTGGACGCGCTTGTCGATGTCGGCGGGCGCGGTCTCGGGCAGCGCGCCCGCGATCAGCGCCTCGGCGTACGGCCGGGTCTGGAGCAGGCCAGGGACGACCTGGGGGTCGTACACCCGCAGGCTCGCCGCGTCGGTCTCCAGACCGATGTAGACGCTGTACGGGATGTCGCCGAAGGAGTGCCACCAGCCCTGCTGGCGCGAGTCCTTGGCCATCTGCATCAGCGAGTCGACGATCCGGTGGTCCTCGACCTCGTAGACCCCGCACAGGTCGCGGACGTCACGCTGGCTGATGCTGCGCCGCCCGTTCTCCAGCCGGCTGATCTTCGACTGCGAGACCAGCAGGCGCTCGGCGACCTCTTCGGCCGTCATGCCCTTGAGCTCGCGGAGCCGGCGCAGCTCCTGGCCCAGCCGGCGCCGCCGGACGGTGGGATTGACACTTGACGCCACGGGACGTGCACCTCCGGCTGCGGGCCTCTACTTTGCGTATCTGCTGTTGAGCAGATTGCCACCAAGGTGCTTTCTACCGCTGGGAAACAGCGGATATGCGCTGGGTACGGGCCAGTTCGGGGATCCGGCGTGTACCGGGGCGCCTCTCACGCGCCCGCGCGTCCCGTCGGCGCATACCGCACGCATATGCCCTCCCACCCGTAAAATGCGGCCGCGCGGGGCGGCGGAGCCGTGTCGTCGTCCGGACGTACGGCTCACCGCCCCGCGCGAGCCAGCGGCTCCCGAACCGGATCCTGGGGACTGCGGTGCGGCGCTGGGTGATGCTGGGATGGTGCTGGCGGTGCTGGGTACTGCGTGTGGTGCGTAACGACGGTGCCTGCCGGCGCGTGCCGTGGGACTGCGGCTCAGTGGACCACGGCGCGCGCCATGGAACCGTGGCGCGGTTGCATCGGAACACCGCGGGCGGGTTCCGGTGCGGACCTGACTCCGGCGGTGGCCGGACGGCCTGCCGGTGCCGGGCTGCGGCGCGGTTGTGCGACCGCACCGTTCTGAACGTCCATGACCGCGTGGGCCACGAGGCCGCCCATGGGGTCGTGTCTGATCAGGTCCCGCAGCCGGGAGCGGGACGAGCGTCCCTCATTACCCGGATACAGGTGCTTGCCGAGACCGACCGCATGGGCCAGCGCGGCGAGCGCCGCGGTCCGCGGGTCCGGCGGTACGCCGGTGCGGATCGCGCTGTCCAGCCGGGATCTGATCTCCCGGCTGATCTCCGTGTCCGTCGCTTGGTAGCGAGTCGTCGGAAGCACCCCGCACATCTGGCCGGCCACGGCATGGACCATGCCGCACCTCTCCAGATGCGAGAGGTAGGTCTGGCGAAGTCCCAGTCGGGGCCCGCCAATCCAGTTGACCGCGCGTACGGGTGCTCCGCGCCGGCGAAGCAGTTCCAACGCACAGTCCAGTGTTGGATCTCCAGTCGGCCGTGGTGCCACCACGGCGATACGATCCCCGTCTGGGGCTATCCGTCCGGCCAGCGCCAGCTCTACTAGCTGTGCTCCGGCCAGACCGAGGTCGAGCGACTGCGGCTGTGCGGTGGTACCCGTGGTCGGGTCCAACGCCAGCAGCAGAAGCTCCTCCGGAAGTGTTCTGCGGCTCCTGCCCATCCATGCCTCCCCGCGTGGATGAATGACAGGGTGACCCCTCTCACAATGGTCTGTCGAGAGTGCGTGACCGGTTCGTAGTGGAACCGGCAGGTATGTCGTTCTCGTCTACCGCAGGGGTTAAGCCCGCACACAGGACACTGGTACATGGTTCGGACAGCGATGTCCGGGCAGCGGGTCAAGGGTTTCATGGTTCGTTGGGCGCCCGGTGGGTGGCGCACGGAGGAGGCATCGGTGGCGGGCGAGTCCCCCGACAGGTCGAAGCAGCACGAGTCGTCGGCGTCGTCGGCAGAAGCGACGTCGGGGACCCCCGCCGCGGTTCCGGGGCCGGTGCGGTCCGCCGCGGCCGCGTCGGCGGACCCCCGTCTGGCGGTGGCCCGTGAGCGGGCCGCCACGGTGCGGGTGGACCAGGCCACGGCGGTGTTCTCGACACGGGCCCTGGCGGAAGGTTCCGCCGGATCCGCGGAGAAGGTTCCCGCGGGCGGCGGGGAGAAGGTCTCCGACGGTTCCGGGGAGAAGACTCCCGGTGGGTCCGGCGAGAAGACCCCGGGTGGGTCCGGCGAGAAGGGTTCCGGCGGGGACGCCCGGCTGCGGGCCGCGGTGGCCGCGTGGGTGTCGGGCGCGGACGAGGAGGAGTCCAAGGTTCCGCAGGAGGCCGGGAGCGGGGCTGCGGGCGCCGAGGAGGCGGAGGAGTCCGCCTCGGCGGCGAAGGGCGCGGAGACGGCCGCGGAGGACTCGGGGACGGCCGACGAGGACGCGCGGGCGGAGGCCGGAGCCGGGGACCGGGCCGACGGGGGTGCCCGGGACGCCGGGGATGCCGGGGATGCCAAGGACGCGGCTGACGGAGCGTCGGCTGAGGAATCCGCGGACGACAACGATGCCGGGGCCGATGCCGATGCCGATGCCGAGGCGGAGGCCGGTGACGACGGCGAGGCCGCCGCCGAGGCTGATCACGCGGTCGCGGACGACGCCGGGGCGGACACGGATGTGGACGCCGACGCCGAGTCGAAGAAGGACGCCGAACCCTCGGACGCCGAACCTTCGGACGCCGAGCCCGTGGCCGCCGGCGAGGTGAAGGCCGCGGCCGGGACGAAGGCCGCCGAGTCCGGGTCCGACTCCGGGTCCGACTCGGACTCCGGGTCCGACGCCGAGTCCGGTGAGGAATCCGGGTCCGGTGACGACCCGGTCGAGGACGTGAAGCCCGGCTCGAAGTCCGACGTCGAGGGATCGGCGACCCCCGCGACCTCGAAGCCCCCCGTGGACCAGCCCACCGCCGTCTTCAAGGCGCCGCGGCGCCCGGTCGTGGACCAGCCCACCACCATGCTCAAACTGGGCGACGCGAAGCCGGACGCGAAGCCGTCCACGGACAAGCCCGCCTCCGAGCCCGCCGCGAGATCCACCGGAACACCGACGGACAAGCCCGGATCGAAGCCGGGACCGAAGCCTGAGCCGAAGACCGGGGCGAAGCCGGAGGACGAGCCGAAGCCGAAGGCCGCGGCGGAGCCGAAGGCCGAGGCCGCGGCCGAACGCACCAGCAAATTCGTCGCCCTCAGGTCCCTGGACGGACAGGCACCGGCGAAGCCGCGGGTGACCCCCGCCGACGCCACCAGGGCGATGCCCCAGGTCGGCCCCGAGCGCACCACCCAGCAGCCGCTTCCGCCGAAGCCGCCGCTGGACCTGCTCGCCGAGCTGACGAACACGCCGCCGCCTCCGCAGACCCCGGTACGGACACTCGCGCGCCGCGTGAAGATCTGGACGCCGCTGGTCCTGCTGCTCGTGGTGATCTTCGCGATCGCGCAGGCCGTACGGCCGCTGCCGAGCGCGGCTCTCGGGCTCAGCGCCGACGCCACGTACACCTTCGAGGGCGGCACCCTCGATCTGCCCTGGCCGGGCCATGGACAGTCGGCCATAGAGGTCGAGGGCGTCGGCAGCCTCGGCACGGACGGCAAGCAGGCACCCGCCCCCATCGCGAGCGTCGCCAAGATCATGACGGCGTACGTGATCCTCCAGGAGCACCCTCTGAAGGGGAGCGAGGGAGGCGAGAAGATCACCGTCGACCAGCAGGCCGAGGACGAGTCGAAACTGCCGGACGAGTCGACGGCCGCCATGTCGAAGGGGCAGCAGTTCACGGAGCGCGAGATGCTCCAGATGCTGATGATCCCGTCCGGCAACAACGCGGCGCGGCTGCTCGCCCGTTGGGACTCCGACAGCAAGTCCTTCGTCGCCAAGATGAACGCCGCCGCCAAGAAGCTCGGCATGACGAACTCGACGTACACGGACCCGAGCGGTCTGCAGAAGACGACGGTGAGCACCGCGACCGACCAGCTCAAGCTGGCCAAGCAGGTCATGCAGAACGACGTGTTCCGCGGCATCGTCGGGATGGCCAGCGCCCAGATCCCCGGCCTCGACAGCAAGATCTACAACAACAACGACCTGCTGGTGAAGCAGGTCGGTGTGATCGGTCTGAAGACCGGCTCGTCGACCCCCGCCGGCGGCAACCTGGTGTGGGCCGCCACCAAGACGGTGAACGGCAAGCAGCAGACGATCTACGGCGCGGTCCTCGGCCAGAACGCCGGGACCGGCAAGGTCTGGGACAGCCTCCAGCTCGCCCTCACCAACAGCCAGAAGCTGATCGACAAGGTCCAACGGAGCCTGATCTCCGCCACGGTGGTGAAGAAGGGCGACGTCGTCGGGTACGTGGACGACCAGCTCGGCGGCCGCACGCCGGTCGTCGCCACCAAGAACATGACGGCGGTCGGCTGGCCCGGTCTGAAGACGAAGCTGTCGATCGGCGAGGACGGCCAGGCGGTCCCGCACACGGGCAAGGCGGGCGAGACCGTCGGTGTGCTGACGGTCGGCGACGGTTCCAGTCACGCCGTCAAGATCCCCGTCGCGCTCCAGAAGGATCTCGCCGAGCCGGGCTTCGGCGCCAAGCTGACCCGCGTGAGCTGAGGGGACGTCCAGGTGAGCGATCGAGCGGACGCGCTTGTGGCGGCGTACGCCGTGAGCGCCCCGAAACACCACGCGAACGCGCGGTGAGCACAGCGCGAACGTGCCGCACCCCGTCGGGGGCGCCCCACCCGGGCGCTCCCCGGCGGGGTGCGTGCTAGCGTCGCGAGATCGGGGCAGGTCGCGGGCCGCCGGCCCCGGGGCGAGCGCGAGGAAACGGGACACAGGAGTGCCTTGTAGTGGCGACAGCGGAGCCGACACACGCCGACGACGCCGATCCGGGCCCCAGGGCGGGCTCGCGAATACGGCTACCCGCACGTTCCGCCGAGGCCGCCGGACCGAACGGCGCAGACGGATCTGACGGCGCTCACGGACCTGACGGCGCCGACGAGGAGCCCGGCACCCGTGCCGCCCGGCTGAAGGGCTTCGTGCACCGGCACCCCGTCGCGGTCGTCACGGCGCTGGCCGGGCTGCTCCACCTCGCATGGTTCTTCTCGTTCGCGAACAGTGGCGGGGATCTCGCGGCGCAGGACGCCTGGGCCGAGTTCGTGGGACGGCACCCGGACTCCGCGTACAACCTCGCCTGGTACGGCGGTATGCACCCGGTGTCGTACAGCGTGGTGTCGCCGTATCTGATGTCCGTGCTCGGCGTCCGGACCACGATGATGATCGCGGGGACGCTCTCCGCCGGGCTGCTGACGATGATCCTGATCCGCAGCCGTGCGGTGCGCGAGCCGATGTGGCCCGCGCTCGCGGGAGTCTTCGCGCTGCTGTGCAACGCGGCGTCGGGCCGCGTCACGTACGGCCTGGGCATGGTGTTCGCGCTCGCCGCGGCGGCCGTCGTCTTCTGCTGGCCCTACCGCTGGCGCCACAAACGCTGGGCGAAGGCGCTGTGCGCGGCGCCGCTCGCCGCCCTCGCCACCGCCGCGTCGCCGGTGGCCGGGCTGTTCGTCGGCCTGGTCGCGGCCGCCCTCTTCCTCCAGAAGCGGCGCCCCGGGGCGTACGCGCTCGGGATCGCGCCGACACTCGTCGTGGCCGCCTCGGCGTGGCTGTTCCCCTTCTCCGGGACCCAGCCGATGTCCATCGGCTCGGCCTCGCTGCCGCTGATCTACTCCGTGCTGGTCTTCGCGCTCGTGCCCAAGGAGTGGAAGACGGTACGGATCACGGCGGCGGTGTACGGCCTCGGTGTCCTCCTCGTCTGGCTGATCAGCTCGCAGATCGGCTCCAACATCACGCGGCTGGCGATGCTGTTCGCCGGGGTGGCGCTGCTGGCGGCCCTTCCCTTCACCGTGCCGAAGACGCGCAAGTGGTACGTGATCATCGTCGCCTTCGCCGGATTCACCGGGTGGATCGGTTTCAAGTCCGTCGACGACATCGTGCACACGACACCGGCGGCGTCCTGGGCGCGGGAGCTCGCCCCGCTCGTGAACCAGCTCCAGGTCGTCGGTGCCGAGAAGGGCCGCGTCGAGGTCGTCCCGGCCCGCTCCCACCGGGAGGCGTCCGCGCTCGCGCCGTACGTGAACCTCGCCCGCGGCTGGAACCGGCAGGCCGACATGGAGCGCAACCCGCTCTTCTACGACGACACGCTCAACTCCGCGAACTACCACGAGTGGCTCCAGCGCTGGGCCGTCCACTACGTGGTGCTGCCCAAGGGGGAGCCGGACGGCAACGGTGGTGAACGCGAACGTCAGCTGGTCCAGCGCGGCATGCCGTATCTCCGGCAGATCTGGGGCGACGCGAACTGGCAGCTCTTCGCGGTGACCGACCCGACGCAGCTCGCCGACCCGCCGGCCGTCGTCGACCGTGCCGAGCAGGGCGAGCTGACCATCGAGGTGAAGAAGGCCGGCCGCGTTCTCATCCGCGTTCCGTACTCGCCGTGGCTGGGCCTCGTCGACGCCGAGGGCAAGAGTGTGAAGCCGCCGCAGGAGACGGAGAAGTCCAAGCACCGGGCCGAGGGCGCCCCGAAGACGTACGACAACCTCAACGGCTGCCTGATGGAGACCCAGGAGAACGCCTCCGGCGACAAGTGGACGGAGCTCCTGGCGCCGGCCCCCGGTACGTATCGCCTGGCGGCGCCTTACCAGCTTCCCCGGGGTACCCCGTGCCCCGAGGAACTCCGCTGACCCCTGGGGGCTCCGCCCCCAGACCCCCGGTCGGCCTTGAGGGCCTTGTCCTCAATCGCCGGACGGGCTGATGGTGCCGGCCGGGGCCCGCATCCAGCCCGTCCGGCGTTTGAGGACGAGCCCTTCGGGCGATGCGGGGGTCCAGGGGGCGCAGCGCCCCTGGCGGGGTCTGGGGCGGAGCCCCAGGAACGGTATGGGACGGGTAGGGGCGGCGGGGGCGGGAATCCCGACCGCCCCGCAGGGCTCACGTCACCGGAAACGCCACGTCACACACCGCGTCCTCCGGCCCCGCCGCGTCCCAGTCCCCGAAGTACACCTCCCGACAGGGCCCGTCGACCGAGAGCCCCCGCTCCCGAACCCACGCCTCCACAGCCTCGAACGCCGCGACGATCTGCGGATGAGCCACCTGCGCCTTGGTGATCCGCGCATATGCCAACCGCCGCGCTAAGCTCGACCCGCACCCCCACCCCCGACCCCCACCGCTCGGCCCAGCCCCGCGCGGCCTCCCCGTCGGCGACGGGCACACACGACTCGGCAGGCCCGTCGCTCTCCATGCTGACCTCGGCGTAGTAGACGACGAAGGGCGCCCCGGTCGTGCCCCCGCACTCCCGCGCCCCCTCCTCCAGCCGGCCGAGCGAGGCGGGAATCCACACCGGCAGCTCATCCGCGAGCGTGTGCCGCGTCTCCGTCAGCACCACCCGCTCCGGCACGTCCACGGTCTCGACCACGAACTTCCCGTACATCTCGGAACTCCTTCCCGACAGCCGTCCACGGAGGTACTCGGCCAGCGTCCGCTGCGAGGCGAACCGCGTCTCGGCGTCCGCCCAGTAGGCGGCGAGCCGAGCGGCACCGGTGGTCCCGTCGGCCTCCACCACGTCCGCGATCCGCGCGAGCGGCATGTCGAGCCGGCGCAGGAGCGCGACCATGCGGGCGCGTTCGACCTGGTCGGCGCGGTAGTAGCGGTAGCCGCTGACCTCGTCGACGTATGCCGGAGCGAGCAGTCCGAGCCGGTCGTACAGCCGAAGTGCCTTCGGCGAGAGCCGCGCGCGGGCGGCGAACGCGCCGATCGTGAGCAGTTCCTGATGCACGAGTCCATCCTCCGTCACCGGGCGCGGTCCGCCCGGTGACGGAGAACACTGGTCCTTGCCCCAGGGGCAAGGTCAAACCCCGCAGAACCGGACCCGGAACCGGACCCGGAACCGGACCCGGAACCTGAGCCGGAACCGAACCCGGAACCGCATTCGAGACCTGACCCGGACCGCGAACTACGCGAGCGACTTCTCCACCGCCGCCACGACCTCCACCGAGTCCGGCTCGACCTGCGGCGAGAACCGCGCCACGACATCCCCGGCCGGCCCGACCAGGAACTTCTCGAAGTTCCAGCGGATGTCACCGGTGTGACCCTCACCGTCGGCGGTGTCCACCAGCCGCTGGTACAGCTCGTGCCGCGCGTCCCCGTTCACCTCGACCTTCTCGGTCATCGGGAAGGTCACCCCGTACGTCGCGGAGCAGAACTCGGCGATCTCCTCGGAGGTGCCGGGCTCCTGTCCCATGAACTGGTTGCAGGGCACACCGAGCACGGTGAAGCCCTGGGCGGCGTACCGCTCGTGCAGCCGCTCAAGACCCGCGTACTGCGGGGTCAGCCCGCACTTGGAGGCCACGTTCACGACGAGCACGGTCTTGCCGCGGTACTGCCCGAGATCCGCGGAGCCGCCCTGCAGAGAATCGATCCGGACGTCGAACACAGAGTTGTCAGTAGTCATGAACGGATGCTAACTCCGCCCGGTTCGGCCACCCGCGTCAGCCGCCCTGAGCCTTCACGAGCACCTCGCCGGCGGCCGTACGGGAGTACAGCACCGACCGCCCGGCCCGCCGCCGCTGGATCAGCCGGGCGTCCAGCAGCACCTTCAGATGCCGGCCGACGGAGCCCAGCCCCTGCCCGGTCAGCGCCACCAGCTGGGTCGTGCTCAGCGGAGAGCCGAGGTGGACGAGGACACCGGCGCGGGCGGGACCGAGCAGCGCGCCCAGGCTCTCCGGCACGGCCTCGGGCCCGGAGTGGGCGAGCGCCCCGACGCACGGGTAGACCACCGCGTACCGGTGCGGTTCCTCCCATGAGACCCAGCCGTGGCTCTGCGGTGTGACCGGTACGAAGTACAGCTCGGCACCCGAGATCTCGCGCGGCGGATACTCGTGCGGGTTGACCTGCAACCGGTTGTCGCCGAGCCAGCGTGTCCCGGGCCGCAGCGCGTCCAGGGCGGCCGCCCAGCCACCCTGGCTGAGCTGTGCGCTGCGGGCGACGACGTCGGCCTCCAGGACGCGCCGACGCCGGGCCCAGTAGGGGCGTACGGTCTCGGTCCAGACGTCGGTGAGGAGACCGGCGGCCCGCTCCGGCAGGTCGTCGCGGTGCAGGGCGGCGGGGAGGGGCCCGCGCAGAGCGACGGCGAGGTGGGCGCGGGCGTCCGCGGCCGGCACCTCCCTGACCCGTGCGACCTCCTCCTCGAAGCCGGCCTCGCCGCGTGGCGTGGGTGTCAGGAAGTCCGCGATCCACTCCCGGCCGAGACCGGACCGGATGAGCAGCGCGGTGACCGGATCCTCGGCCAGCCGACGGCGGTACGCGGGCAGATGGGCGTCGAGCCAGGCACGTTCGCCGGGGTGCGCGGCCGTGCCCGACTGCAGCACCTTGAGACTGGCGAAGGTCTCGGCGAGCGGTGAGAGCACGAAGCGGCTGCGGGCGAGGGTGTCGGCATTGACCTGCCACCACCCCATGTCCGCACCCTGTCCCTTCCGTCACACCCGCCCCGGCATCCGCTCCGGCCGCCGGGCCCTTCCTGTCCCCGGGGCGGGTTCCCGCCCCGGACCTGTCCCTCCGGGCCTGCTCCTGCCCACGTGACCGCCCCCGCACCCCTCCGGCCCGGCATTCCTGCTGGTCCCGGGACGTCTCAGCGGCCCGTCCCCACCTTGGCCCCCTCGTCGGGCCGTCCCGGACCCCCGTTGCTTTCGCCACCCCGCGAAACAATGTCGACCGCCACGTACGCCGCCCGAGACTGCACCCATGCGCAGCTACTCCGACCTCTTCCGCACCCCGGAGTTCACTCCGCTCTTCCTGACGTCCGCGCTCCAGGGAGCGGCCTCGACGGTGGGCGGCCTGGCCCTGGGCACCCTGGTCTACCGGGCGACGGACTCGCCCCTGCTCTCCGCCCTGAGCATGTTCGGCCCGTCCCTCGCCCAAGTGCTGGGCGCGACCACGCTCCTGTCCGCGGCGGACCGGCTGCCGCCGCGTGCGACGACGACGGGCATCGCCCTCGCCTTCGCGTTCGGTACGGCGGCGGTGGCGCTGCCCGGCCTCCCGGTGGCCGCGATCTTCGGCATCCTCTTCGCGCTCGGGCTGGTCGCCTCCCTGAGCGGCGGGGTCCGCTGGGGCCTGCTGAACGAGATCCTTCCCAGGGACGGCTATCTGCTGGGCCGTTCCGTCTTCAACATGATGAGCGGGATCACCCAGGTCACGGGGTACGCGGCGGGCGGCTTCCTGGTGGCCGCGGTGTCCCCCCGCGTCGGACTCCTGACGGCGGCGGCGCTGTACCTGGCGGCGGCGGCCGGCACCCGCCTCGGCCTCACGCGCCGCGCGCCCCGGGCCTCCGGCCGCCCGTCGGTCGCCCGGACGTGGCGCACGAACGCCCTCCTGTGGTCGTACGGTCCCCGCCGCACCGTCTTTCTGCTCCTGTGGATCCCCAACGGTCTGATCGTCGGCTGCGAATCCCTCTTCGTCTCGTACGCCCCCGAGCACGCGGGTGTCCTCTTCGCCTCCGCGGCCTTCGGCATGCTGGTGGGCGACGTGACCACCGGCCGTCTCCTCGCACCGCGCGTCCGGGCACGGCTGGGCGCCCCGTTCCTCCTGCTCCTGGCCACGCCGTACCTCCTCTTCGCCCTCCACCCGGGCATCGCGGTGTCCGCGGCCTGCGCGGCGGTCGCCTCCGTCGGCTTCGGGTCGAGCCTGATCCAGCAGGAACGGCTGATGGCGCTGACACCCGAGGAACTCGGCGGCCACGCCCTCGGGCTGCACTCCGCCGGGATGCTGACCCTGCAGGGCGTGAGCGCGGCCCTGGCGGGCTCGGTCGCCCAACTGACCTCGCCCGGCGCGGCGATGACGGTGATGGCGACGGCGTCGATCGCCGTGACGGCGGCGCTCACGCTGTCGGGGAGGGGGCGTGGGAAGGGGCGCGGGAAGGGGATGGGGCCGGGGACGAGGTCGGGGACGAGGTCGGGTGGCCGGGGGAGCGTCGCCGGAACCACACCGGAGCCGACGTCGGGCCGGGCGAAGCCCCTTCCGTAGGAGCGGGTACGGGGATCAGCCCCGTACCCGCACCTCGTCGGCCCCGTACACCGCCGGTCCCGTACTCCGCACTCCAGGTCACGGCCCGCGAGTGCCGTGCGCCTCCCTCTGGGCGGTCCGGCCCGGACTTCATAGAGTTCTCGGTGACGCGGATACGGATCCGCCGGGGAGGGGATCGTGCCATGGGCGGCGGACCGGATCAGGAACGGGTGGGCAGGGGGCCGGTCGACCCCGAGCGGATGATCGCGGAGGCGCGGAAGGCGTTCTTCGTGATGTTCGGGTTCCTGGTGATCGTCTGGCTGGTGCAGCTGGCCAACTCGGCGGACCACTACGCCCTTTCGCGGGACTACGGGGTGGTCCCAGGCGACCTCGGGACGTTGCCGGACGTCATCAGCGCGCCCTTCCTGCACTGGAGTTGGGCACACATCGAGAGCAACTCCGGGCCGCTGTTCGTGTTCGGATTCCTCGCGGCGTACCGAGGTGTCGTCCGCTTCCTCGGACTGAGTCTGCTCGTGGCGGTGACCAGCGGACTCCTGGTGTGGTTCTTCGAACGGGGCGGCGTCGACACGGTGGGCGCCAGCGGTCTGATCTTCGGGTACTTCGGCTATGTCGTGGTCCGCGGGATCTTCGACCGGCACCTGATCGACACACTGATCGGCATCGTCATGGCGGCCTCCTTCGCCTACCTGCTCACCGTTGCCGTGCCCGGGACACCGGGGGTGAGCTGGCTCGGCCACCTCGGAGGTCTGATCGGCGGTCTGCTCGGCGCCTGGCTCTTCCGGGACCGGCGCCCGCGGTCCCTGCCGACCGCCCACTCCGGCGGCGACACCGGGGCGACCGCCCGCCGCACCCCGCGGACGGGCGCCGGCAACCCCCGCGCGGACCTGCACAAGGAACTCGACGACCTCGGCCTCCTCTAGGGCGTGTTGACCCGCGGGCTTCCCGTCCGACCGCACCGACCGCACCGACCGCACTGCTCGCACCGCTCGCACCGACGAGCCGCGGCGTCGCCCCATCCGCGACGGTCGGCGGATCGGGAACGCCGGCGGCGTCACCGCACCGCCTGTCGTCCGGATGGCGCAACGGAAACCGACTCACCCGTCCGGCCGACCTGGCGTGCCGTCGGCTGCCGCGCAGGGAAGCCTAGGATCCGCCACTAGAGAGAGACGTCGCCTACCCCTGTCTGGCATCGGCGAGCCCACGTCATGACCGGAGGAGAGACGGGATGCTGCACCGCGCCGGCAGGACCTCCTGGAAGCGCTTCGCCCGCGTTCTCGTCCCGAGTGTCGTGGCCGCCGCGGCCCTCGGCGTCGGCATGGCCCAAGGAGTACTGGCCGCGTCGTTCCTCATCTCCGGCCAGAAGTTCCAGGTGGCCCTGGACACGCTGGACGCCCATGGTCTGAGCATCTACGGAACGGTGGACGTGACCAGGCAGGGCACCCTCGTGCCGGTCGTGGTCACCGGGGCCCGCCGCGCGGAGATCAGCGGGCTGTGCCAGTCCGTCGTGGTCCCGATCCCGGTCCTGGGCCCGTACACGCTGAGGGTCACCGGCGGCCAACGCAGCCGGATCGAGGCGAGGAACCTGTTCCTCGACGCGACCTCCGTGTCGAGCGGACAGGCGAATTTCGACGACCTCGACATCGGTGTGGCGGCCGGGGCGGTCAGCAAGGGCCCGATCAGCCCGCAGGACAGGAACTCCCGGTTCTTCGACCCCAACGGCTTCGCCCAGCAGGCGGATTCGGCCCTCCTGAGAGACGTGCGCTTCACCACGGTCGCGGTCTCGGCCACCACCTTCAACGTCCCCGGCCTCGATGTGCGACTCAGGCAAGGCCACCACGAGTGCTTCTGATCCGCCGGCACGAAACACGCACCCTCCGCGCCCGCTCGCCACGTACTCCCGCACGTAGGTCCGCACGTAGTCCCGCCCGCCGAACCCCACGGAGAGCTCACGTGTTCCTCCAACGAATCGGCAGGCGCGAGAACCTGCGCGCCGCCGCCGCCGGCGCCCGACGGGGATTCAGGACCTGGCGGGGCGAACGCCCCTTCTGGGCAGGCCTGTTCACTCTCGCGGCGGGCTTCCCCATCCTCTACTTCCCGTACGCGCACCTGAACTTCGGCGCCATTCCCCTGGCGCTGTCGACCTCGGCGGGCGCGGGGTCGCTGATCATCGGGGTTCTGCTCGTGGTCCTCGCCCTTTCCCTCTGGTTCCAGCAGCAGACGCGCGTATTCGCGGGGATCACGGTCATTCTGCTCGCGCTCGTCTCGTTTCCCGTCGCCAACTTCGGGGGCCTCCTCATCGGGCTGGTCTCCGGTCTGATCGGCGGCTCCCTGGCCTGTGCCTGGGTGCCTCCGACAGGCGACCCCGAGGCGCAGCCCGCGGTGAACCGTGCGTCGACCCCCGTCCCCGTGGGCGAGGACCACGGTGAGAGGTGACGTCCTGACCGGCGGTGCGGCAGGCGGGCCGGAGTCCGGCCCCTGCCATCCGGGCGGTGCGGCGAAGAACCGCTCGGGCGGCCGACTGCTGCGGCCCCTCGCCTGCGCGCTGGCAGTGGCCGGCCTGTCCCTGGTCCTCCAACTCGCCACACCAGCGGCCTCGAAGGCGTGGCTCGCCCCTGGCGGTATCCGTACGTCCGGGCCACCAGCGGATGCCCGCACACCCGCCGTCCGACCGCCGGTCGCCCGGCTGCCGGCCCCCGCGACGAACGTCCCCTGGGTGCTGCGTGCCGACAGACTCGTGCTCCACGACGGTGCCTTCCGCGGCGTGGTCGTCGTCAGGACCACGGCCGGATCCAAGCGGGTGTTGAAGTTCACCGCACGGTCGCTGGACTTCGGCGACCTCGATCTGACGGCGGGCCGCGGGCGCGCCGCGATGCGTCTGCGGACCAGGCCCGCGACCACATCCACGCTCAAGGGCAAGGACGTGGTGACCCTGTACGCCCAGAAGCTGTACGGCACGCTCGTCGGACTGGGCGGCGCTCCGCTCCCCGCGGACCGCAGTGTCACCGTCACGCCCGACGCGCTGCCCCCGTGGCTCTCCCACCCCACCGCGCCCAGCCGCACCATCACCTTCGAGAACGTGACCGTTTCACAGGTCACCCGGCTCAGCGGCGACATGTCCATCGCCGGGCCGGCCCTCAGCGTCGCGACCCGGTGACGAGGGGCACGGCAGTGATCACGGCGAACGGCCGGGCTCGCCCCGAGCGCGCCGACCGGTGGCCGGGACCCGATCCTCCCCGTGCTATTTTGCGCTCCTTGATCGTGAAGGTTATGTGGGGGCCTTTCATGAAGCTGGCGCGATACACACCGCCAACCGCCGCAGCGCTGCTCCTGGGGCTGACGACTGTCATCGGTCCCGGCGCGGTCGACTCCTACGCGGCGTCGGGCGTACCGCTGCCGATCGCGCACTTCGCGCACATCGTCGTGGACGCTCCGCACGGACACCTGTTCATCAGCGGCGGCGCCGGCACCGACGGCATTCTCGTCACCGACCTCGACGGCGGGAACCCGACGACGATCAGTGGTGAGCCGGGTGCCACCGGTCTCGCCCTCTCCGACGACGGATCCGCGCTGTACGCGGCTCTCCCCGGCCAGGACGCGATCGCGGCGATCAGCACGAACAACCTGACCGAGTCGGCTCGTTACGGCACGGGCGCGGGCACCCGTCCGGACTCGCTGGCCGTCGCCGGGGGCACCCTCTGGTTTGGTTACGGCACGGCGGGCGCCGGCGGCATCGGATCCCTCGACGCGGCCGGCACGGTCACTTTGCGGCAGGATCCGGGCAGTTGGCCGGCGCCGCCGATGCTGGCGACGACCCCGACCCCCTCCGGCGTACTCGCCGCCGCCGCGCAGACGGGCGACACCTCCGCCGTGGTCACGTACCGGGCCGAGGGCGACGCGCTGAGCCGGCAGGCCGCGAAGGCGCTGCCCGTCCCCGACCTGAGCGACTTCGCGGTCACGGCGGACGGCCGGCACCTGGCGGTACCGTCCGGGGCGCATCCGAGCGCCGACCGGTATCGCACCTCGGATCTGGCGGTGGACGGGCGATTCGCCGAGTCCATGGCCTCAAGGGCTGTCGCCGTGGCCCCGGACGGCGCCATGGCCGGCTGCGGCTGCACGTACGCGGTCCAGGCGTTTCCGGAAACGGTCGAGGGCTTCTACAACGAGTACGACTACGAGTCTCCGCTGAGATTGCCGGCCCACGGCCTCGCCTGGTCACCGGACGGGAGCCGCCTCTACATCGTGGGCGTGGACGCCTCCGGGGGAACACCTACGCTCCGCATAGCCCGTAACCCGGAAACCGCGTGGGTCCGTCTCGACGGAGGTTCGACCACCACTCCGCTCGCCCCCGGCGAGGCCTATGCGTTCCGGACGGGCTTCCAATCGCCGCTCGACCTCGGTGCCGGGGAATCCCTGATGCCGGGCACCGTACGGATCACGCGCTACGACGCCGCGGATCCGGACGGCGTGCTCATCCCGGACCCGACCACCACTCGGGCCAACGTGGCCGACTTCTTCGGCTCCTACCACGTGGCCGGCACGGCTCCCCTCAGTGGCCCGCTGAGCTTCCACGTCGACTACTCCGGAAGCGGCCACTACGGTCCGGCCGGCCAGACCTTCGACGTCCCCGTCGCGAAGTACGCGCCCACCATGGCGCTGACAGCTCCGTCCACCGCCGGCCGAGCCGCGCCGACGACCGTCACCGGGCGTCTGACCTGGCCGCACGCGCATGTGACGACCGGCGCGGTGCACGTCGTCAAGACCGACCCGGCACACACCTCCGGCTCCTCGCTGGGCACCATGCCCGTCGCCGCCGACGGCGGCTTCGCCTTCCACGACACCCCGCAGGTCGGCGGCGTGAACAGCTACGCGTTCACCTACGACGGCGGCACCTCCTACCTCCCGGTCACGGCGTCGGCGAAGGTGCAGGTGTCCCGCGCCACTCCGAGCCTGAGCGTGACGACCGACGCGAAGTCGTACCACTCCGGCGCGACCGTCAAGGTCACCGCGCATCTGGGAACCACGTACAACTCCCGGTCCGTGACGCTGTACGACCAGCCCGTGGGCAAGTCCCGGACCCAGCTCAAGAGCGGCAAGGTCGACGCGCACGGGAACCTCGTCGCCTCCTACAAGGTCACCCGCAACACCGTCTTCAGCGCGGCCTTCACGGGCGACTACCGTTACGCGCCGCGTACGGTGACCACCGGAACGACCCTCACGCCGACGGTCCGGACGGCGATGCAGCGGCCGCTCACGACCACCCGCGTCGGATCCACCACCTACCAGGTCTTCTACAAGTCCGAAGTCAACATGGGCTTCAACCTCCAGGTCACTCCGCGTCAGACCGGCGGCTGCACCACGGTGTACCTCGAGCACTACTACTCGGGGGCCTGGCATCAGACCACCTCACAGACCTGCGTGCCCCTGTACTCCGACGGCTGGTACGGCTACGCCCGGAGCTTGAAGCTCTACACGAGCAACGACCACTACCGCATCCGCGGCCACTACACGCCACCGGCCAAGGACGCACAGACCACCGGCGTGTGGAGCCAGTGGACCTACCTCACGGTCCGCCCCGGCAGCCCCTCCTGAGACCGGAGCCCGCCCTCTCGTTCGTGCGGCGGCTCCTCGACGTGGACCGGTATCAGGGCATCGAACCCGAAGCCCTGGAGCCCCTGGACCCAAAGGACTTGGAGGAACTGGTCGCCGCCGGAGAGATCGGCCCCGTCCAGCCGGGCTTCGAACCGCTCTGGACGACGCGGCTCCACAAGGTCGTGCGAGAGTGGGTCCATGACGGCACCAGAAGCCACGGTCGTGGTGGTCGACGAGGTCGAGGGACTCGCGGTGGACGGCCTGCGGTGGCTGACCGGGGCGGCGCGAGAAACCGCCGGGGGAGGCCTCGCCTGGACGACCAGGCCCTCGGACGACGAGCCCGACCCGATGCTCTACAGCGGTACGGCCGGGAACGTCCCCGTGCTCCTGGAGGCGTGGCGGCACTTCGGTGACGACTCCTACGCCGACGCCGCCCTGCGCGCGGCCCGCGGCATCGCGGACTCCATCGACGGCATCGACGACGACTCCCTCTACTTCGGCCGCACCGGAATGGCACTCGTCCTGCGGGCCCTTCACGAAGAACTCGGCGACACGGCCGCCGGCGCCGCCGCCGACCGCGCGCTGACACTCGTGCGGTCACGCTTCGACGGGACCCGCTGGGGCGAGCTGTTCGAGCTGATGGGCGGCAACGCGGGGATCGGCCTCGGAGCGCTCCTGGCCGGCGATGCCGAACTGGCCGTCCTCGCCATGGAGCCGTATCTGCGGACGGCGGAGCGGACCGCGGCGGGGGTCCACTGGGCCCACCGCACCGGTATCGAGTCCCGTCTGCATCACCTCTCGCACGGCACGCTCGGCATCGTGCTGTCGCTTGCCCGGGTCGGCGTGGCCACCGGCCGTGCGGACATGGTCGAGCTGGCGCTGGCCGGTGCCGCGGACGTCGTGGCCCGCGACGAAGCGGGGCCCGAGGGGTTCCTGGTCCCGCACTCCACCCCGCAGTACCGACCGGATGTGATCGAGCCCATCAGCTACGGCTGGTGCCATGGCCCGGCCGGCGACGCCCAGGTCTTCCGGCTGCTGCGGGACACCACGGCCGACCCCGGCTGGGCCGCCCTCGCCGACCGCTGCTGGCACACGGTCACCCGCTCCGGCCTGCCCCGGCACCTGCGCCCCGGCTTCTGGGACAACAACGGCCGCTGCTGCGGGACCGCGGGCGTCCTCGCCCTGGCCTGCGACCGGATCGCCGAACAGCAGGACCCGTACGACTTCGCCCACGTCCTCGTCGCGGACCTCGCCGACCGCGCGATCCGGGACGGCGACGGCGCCCGCTGGTCGAACGTCGAGCATCGGGCCACCCCGAGCGACCTGGAACCGCGCACCGGCTGGGCGATGGGCAACGCGGGCATCGTCCGCGAACTCCTGCGCTTCGTACGGCTGAGCCGAGGGGGCGACCCTCGCTACGCGTTCGCCTGGCCGGACCAGCCCCCGGTACCCGCTCAGGCCACGACCCGCCGCCGGGGTACCGACGCCGTGCGGTGACGGGCCGGGTGCGCGCACCTTGCCACGTGGCCGGGCGGTGCGACGCGGTGGGTTCCCGGTCTGGCCTCGACGTCCGCGAACGGAGACGGCAGCCCCGTCGCCCACCGCGGCTCCCGCGGTTCAGCGCGGTCTTTCACCTGGGTGGTCGACCACGCCGGAGACCTTGCGGGCGAAGACGAAGGTGAAGTCCTTGGCTCCGTGCCACTGCTGCCTGTAGCCGAGGTAGGCGTAGGTCTTCGGGTCCAGGACCAGGGTTCTACGTATGGGGAATCTGGTGCCGCTGGTGATCTGGACACCCAGTCCGTGCCGGTGGAGCGCGTCTTCCGTCCCGGCGATGTACCGCACACCCGGAACGAGCTTCAGGGCTCGGAACAAGGAGGCGTTCACCTGGGGAGGAAGGACCGGAGCGGCTTGCATGAGACTGAAGATCGCGCCTGCCTCGTCGTCGAGGGTGGGCGTCGCGTTGGGCCGTACGCCCTCGAAGCGGGACCGGACGCCGGTGGTGACCGGGCGTTCGTCCTCACCGGAAGTCTGGGCTACTTCTTCGTGCTGCCCAAGCGCGGTGCCGCTTCCTCCGAAGACCTGGACAGGGCACGCGCATTGTTCGTGCAGCACCTTCGGCGCATCTGAGGGGGTCGCGGGGCGTGGGGCCCTCGCCGAGGGAACGCCAGTGACCACCGGAGTTGCTCGGGTCGAGGACCCCGGCCCGTGGTCCGTCCGGGGCCTTGCGCTGGGAGTTACGCACAGTAGCCTCGGGTCATGCCTGAGACCTCGGTGGCACATTTCTATGACGAGCTGGCCGATGACTACCACCTGATCTACGCAGACTGGGACGCAAGCATTCGTCGGCAGGGAGACGCCCTGGACGGCCTGATGGGCCAGGACAACGCGACGGTGCTCGACTGCTCCTGTGGCATCGGCACGCAGGCCATCGGCCTGGCGCTGCACGGGCACCGCGTCACCGGCACGGACCTCAGCGCCCGCGCCGCCGCCCGCGCCGTCCGTGAGGCCGCCCACCGCAACGTGACGGTGCGCACGGGCGTCGCCGACATGCGACGCCTGCCGTTTCCTGACGGCCGGTTCGACACCGTCGTCTGCGCCGACAACTCCCTGCCCCATCTGCTGACGGAGCAGGACGTCCACGCCGCCCTGGCGGAGATGCGCCGCGTGCTGCGTCCCGCCGGCCTGCTGTTGCTCAGCACCCGCCCCTACGATGACCTGCTGCGCGACCGCCCCGCTTCGGCGTCTCCACAGGTCCACCAGTCCGCGGACGGGGGAGAACGGACCGTCACCTTCCAGCTCTGGCACTGGCACGAGGACGGCGAGCACTACGACATGGAGCACTTCCAACTGCTGCCGAACGGCGGAGAATGGCGCGTCAAGGTCCGTCGGACCGTCTACTGGGCGCTCGGCCGGGACCGGCTGGCCGGCCTCGTGACCGACGCGGGGTTCGCGGACCCCGAGTGGCGGATGCCGCACGAGACGGGTTTCTTCCAGCCGCTGCTCATGGCGCGCGCCGGCAAGTAGGTGATTCCACCGCCTTGCGGACCGTTTGCCACGACGCTCAGGGCGCATCCCGGTCGTCAGCGACCGCCGCCCCGTTGATATCGATACTGGATGTCAAAGACCCCGGACCATGATCGGTCCGGGGTCTTTCCCGTGGTGCCCCCGGCAGGATTCGAACCTGCGACACCCGCTTTAGGAGCGAGGTGGGGCGACCCTGCGGCTGGCCTGCAAAAGAAGCACTCTGGCTGACGTGGGGCACGCGCCCACTGGTGCCCGCTGTTCGCCGTGAGTCCCCGCTCGTTCTGGCACGATTGTGGCACGGAGAACGTCTGATCCGGTGGTCGAAGCCCTGGTAGGGGTTAGTGCTGCGGCGCTTCCGTGGCAGCAATCTCGAATCCGGAGGATTCATCCCACGGAACCGCCTTCCACAGGCTCACCACAGCGGCCCAGATTTGATGCACGAGAGCCCAGTCGGGGTTGTCCCCGCTGAGGGTGATGGTGGCAAGCAGGTCGCATCCCCAGATGCCCCACTCGTCATTGGGCGATGCAGCGATCACGGACTCTGCGATCTCGGCCACGCCCACGTGAAGTTCCAGTGTCAGCAAGTCCGCGACCGGCCCGTCGCTGTCCCTACTGCGAGTACCGAGTCTGAACGCGGCCACCGGATCTTCGAACGGACCCAACCACTCGCCTACCAAACCGTCGCCGCTCTCCAACAAGTAGTCCAGCAGGCGATCAAGCGCTTCGTCGCCGCTCTCTTCCCCGGAGCGGCAGAAGAAGCTGAGTTGGTAGGCCACGATTCCCCTGTCGTCCGCGCTGATCGGGAGCTGATGCACTGCGCCATCATGCATGCCACGCCTGCGATCGCGGTCGGTGGAGTCTCAAGGACCGAGTCCACTGTGAGGAGCGCCGGCCGACGGGGGGCGGCGCCATACGAGGCCAAGGCTTTGAGGTCTGGCCTCATCCTTATCAGGTCAAATACAAGGACTTCATTACCCTCGTCTTCTCCTGGCGGTCGCAGGATGAGCGGTCATAAAGATCCGGCATTGCCCGCCAACGTTTGCGCATGTTGGTGTCAGCCGCTGATGTCAGCTCCTTACAGCGGTCTTGAGCTGCACAGACGCTGTTGCATCCGCTTCCCAGAGGGTTAAGATCCGCTGCCGACCTGCGGGAAGTCCGAACGGGCGGTCTCCAGGAGGTGTGACGTGGCCGGATCGATCAGGGTGCCGCGCGGGCAGGCCCGGTTCGCCTCCGGCGCCCTCGCCGTGTTCGCGCTGGTGACCCTCGCGGCCGGGCTGGCAGCGTGGCACAAGTACCAACTGCTGGCCGGACCGCCCGCGTCAGGACCGTACGTGGACAATCCGTTCGTTGAGGTCGACACGTATTTCAGGAATCTGACGGGCTGGCGCACCGCTCTGCTCGTCATGGCCCTGCTCCAGTTCAGCATCTGGCTCGCCAACATGCGCGACGTCGCGGATGTCCTCTGGCGCCAGGGACAGCGCCGGCGCAGGGCGTGGCTGGTATTCGGGTGGGTGGTACCAGTGGCGCAGCTCTTCGTACCCAAGATGTTCGTCAACGATCTGTGGGCTGCCGGCCGACCGGAACCGCAGCGTCGTCGGGGACACCCCCTGCTCACGGCATGGTGGCTGTCCGTCCTCATCGCGGCCAACGCGTACAGCGGTGCCTCCGCGGATCTGAAGAAGGCTGTCAACGCGGCCCAGGCTCGGCATGCCCTGCGGCAGATCATGTTCAGCGACGGTCTGGACATCTGCGCCGCAGGGCTGTCGATCGTCGTCGTCTGGCAGCTCATTCGTAGGCTGGAGCGGGCCGCTGTGATAGCGACCGCTGAGGTCTGGACGGCGTGTTAAACGGCATCCAGAGGGCTCTGAGCACACGCAGGCCCCGCGGTCCGTTGAGTCTCAATGGGCGAGTCAACCTCTTGAACGGTCTTGAAAACCGTCGTGGCGCGAGTCACCGTGGGTTCAAATCCCACACCCACCGCCAGCAGAAACGGACCCTGACCAGGTAAATCGGTCAGGGTCCGTTCTCGTGGCCAGTGTCCACAGTGCCCGTGACTCCCCGCTGTTTCCCGACCGAACGGGCACGAGAGGGGCACGTCGACTGGCGCCCTCTAGGCGTAGGCGGCCAGCAGCGCGGCAAGCAGCCCAGCCCCCACAGCTGTGAAGACCCGTGGCTTCCTCCAACCCGGTCCCGAAGCCTGGCGGTTCAGCTCCCACATGAGCACTAGACCGGCACCAAGGCCCAGCGCGTCGCGCAGCAGGAAAATGGTGGTGTGCACGGGGAGCCTCCAGGGGCCTCGATCGGACTGGAAGGCTACCTCTAGTCGGGGTCCGCATAAATGGTCGGGGATCGTATACGGGCAGGTGAGGACACTTACCACCTGTGTCCGCCGGCCTGCGGTCGACGACGTCGAGAGGTTGGCTCCGAGACTTTGGGCGGGAGCTGCCATGGGGCGAGTGATCATGGCCCCTTAAGCTTCCGGCGAGTCGGGCAGTCTGTGGACCTGCCCGTTAAAGCACGACGTTGGGGCCATGATCTTCGAGGCTCGCCCCATGGTGGCTGCCTAAAGCCTCGGAGCCAACCGGCCCATCGGCGTGGTTATCGTCCTCGACTCGGGCCCGCACTCGCTGCGGCCCAGGGCTTGGCCCCGGCGCCGAAGGCGCAGAGGGGCCAAAGCCCAAGGGCCAGCCCGCGCTCGCGCGGGCACTTGATGAGGTAGAGAAACCTGTAACTGTGCTGGTCAGCTCAAAGGCGGCACGGGGACGTGATAGGTCAGCGTGTAGCGGTCGGCCGCGACGATGATGTCGGCAGTCTCGACCGGGCGATCGGTGACGTAGTACGTCCGGGTAATCGCCATCACGGGCACGCCGGGGCCGATTTGAAGGGCCTCGCTCTCGTACGGTCGTGGCGCACGGGCGTTCACGTCCTCGGTGACGTGCGTGATGTGAAGGCCCAACGAGTCCATGCGAGGAACCACGCCCGTGATGGTTCCGCCTTCCGGCTGCTCTACCGGCGTCCCCTCTGTGATCTCAAGGGGCTCGTGCGACGTCGACAGCATGATGGGTTCGTCATCAGCGAAGAAGCGGTACGTCGTTCGCGTAACGGGAGCTCCAGGCTCTAGGGCCAACCGATCAGCAATCGCCTTCGTCGCCGTGGTCCGGCGGCTCTGGTACTCCCACTCTGAACGGCGGCCTTCGGACTCCGTAGCGCGCTTCATCGGTGAGCCTGTTGGCCGCTTGCCGTAGAGATCGCCAAGTACCCGCCGGCGCAGCGGTCGCTGCTCGCGCACGAAGGTGCCGCGCCCTTGCTGCTTGATGACCAAGCCTTCGTTCTGCACGACTTCCATGGCGTTGCGGATCACGATGCGCGAGACACCGTAGTCCTCCATGAGCTCAGCCTCAGAGGGGATCCGGTCTCCCGCCTGGAGTGCGCCATCCGTG
This sequence comes from Streptomyces sp. RPA4-2, assembly GCF_012273515.2. Lineage (NCBI taxonomy): Bacteria > Bacillati > Actinomycetota > Actinomycetes > Kitasatosporales > Streptomycetaceae > Streptomyces > Streptomyces sp. RPA4-2. The sequence continues at coordinate 4,074,997 of NZ_CP050975.2, read as the reverse complement.
ATCTGTTGCCGGATGTCGTCGGCAACCTGCACGTACGCCGGTCGTCCCTGGTAGCTGGCCATGGCTGTCTACTCTCTCCGTCAACTCGATAGAACAAGTAGACCATGCCTCTTTGAGCCGGGTGAAGTCTGGCCGTCGAATCTCCTTGTCGAGTCGTCATACTCGTTATAACCTTTCGATTAGGACGAAAAGCAGGGAGCGACGCCCTACCGCCAAGCAGATACGTCGCTCCCCTGATCCCACGAAGGGAAGCTCCATCATGCCTGCTTCTCCCCTGACGGTGCAGATTCCTCTTCAGCGTGGCTGCCCGGCCTGCATGGGTGCTCGGTGCGCCAATCCGGCTGAGTGCCTGTTCTTCCTGACCTCCCGCCCGTGGGCCGACTGCGTCAGGTGCGAGGGCTCCGGCTGGGCCGGTGAGGACTGCGACCCGTTGGAGATCTTCTGCGGCTACTGCGACGGCTCCGGCCTCAACGAGTACGCGCCCGGTCAGATCACGGACGACGAGATCAGCGACGGCGCCAAGCAGCGGCTCGCCGCGCACGTCGCCCGTCTCACCGCGCTCGTGCCCGCGCCGGTGCTGGAGGTGGCGGCATGAGCGTGCTCGCCTCCTGCGCCGACCTGCTCGACGCATTACCCGCCCGGTCCTCGCGCTGCCCCGCCTGCGGCACCCACGCCCCGGCCTGGGTCCGCGTCGACATCGACGGCCTGTCCATCGTCACCCACGACGGTGACCTGATCTGCCCGCGCGACCGCTCCTTCGGCTACACCCCCGCCCCGGCCCCGCTGGCGGTGGCCGCGTGACGGACTTCCCCGTCGCCTCTGAGGCCGTGGCTGGCGCTGCGGCCTCCATGGGCACCGACCCTCTGACCCTCGCCGATCTGCTACGGGTGGCCAACTCGCCGGGCTTCGACCGCTGGCAGGAACAGGTCCGCCGTACCGGCGGCTGCGCCAACCCGATCCGCCTCCAGGGGCAGACCGTGACCCGCGACCGCGCGACCGGGGATGTCCTGTACTCCTACAGCACCGAGCACGAGCCGGGCGGCATGCTCCGCGTCGCGTGCGGCAACCGCCGGGCCTCCCGCTGCCCCTCCTGCGCCTGGACGTATGCCGGGGACGTCTACCACCTGATCCGTGCCGGGATCACCGGGGACAGCCGGATGGGCATCTCCGGCCGGATCCGCCAGCACCCCGGCGTGTTCGCCACCCTCACCGCGCCCTCGTTCGGCCCCGTCCACAACCGGCCCGCCTCCGGCCGCTGCCGCTGCGGGAGCTCCCATGCGGAGGACGATCCGGCGCTCGGCACAGCCCTCGACCCGGCGCGCTACGACTACGCGGGCGCGGTGCTGTTCAACAACCACGCCGGGGACCTGTGGCGCCGCTTCACCATCTACCTGCGCCGGGAGGTCGCCGCGCACGCGGGCCTGACCCAAGCGGCCATGAAAGAGGTCTGCCGGGTCTCCTTCGGCAAGGTCGCCGAGTTCCAGAAACGGGGCGCCGTGCACTTCCACGCCGTGGTGCGCATGGACGGTCCGGACGGACCCGACAGCCCCCCGCCGGCGTGGGCCACCGTCGCTCTCCTGGACAGCGCCATCAAGGCGGCTGCCGCTCGCGTCTGCGTGCCCGTCCCCGCGGGCGGTGACTTCCCGGCCCGCACCCTGCGCTGGGGAACGCAGGTCGACGTGCAGCCGATCGGCAGTCTCGCCGGTGTTGAGCTGACCGATGGGGCAGTGGCCTCCTACGTCGCGAAGTACGCCACGAAGGCGGCTGAGGCGACCGAGACGGTGGACCGCCGGATCGGGGAGCTCTCGGAACTCGACAAGCTTCCGCTGCCCGCGCACACGCGACGGCTGATCGAAGCGTGTTCGGACCTGGACGACTCCTACCCCGACCGGATGCTGTGGCGGTGGGCTCACATGCTCGGCTTCCGGGGCCACTTCATGACCAAATCGCGGGCCTACTCCACCACCCTCAGCGAGCGTCGACAGGTCCGCGCCGACTACCGAGCCCGCCAGGAACGCCGCGAACGCGGGCTCTCCGAAGACCTCGACGACTCGGAGGGCTCCACGCTCGTGCTCGCCCACTGGACCTACGCAGGACAAGGCCACACCCCCGGTGAGTCGTGGCTCGCCGCAACGATCGCAAAGGAGATCCGACTGAACCGAGAGATCGCACGAGAAGCCCTCGCCGACATGCCCGACACGCTGACTGAGGGGGAGTGGTGACCATGGATCGACTTCTGACCGTGGAACAGGTCGCCGAAGTCCTCGGGACGGGTGTCCGCTTCCCTCGACGCCTGATCGAAGAACGACGGATCACCTTCGTCAAGGTCGGGCGGCATGTTCGCATCCCTGAAAGTGCGCTGACCTCCTTCGTCGCTGAGCACACAGTCCAGCCGGTAGCGGTTCGGCCTGGCGTGCTGCGGAGGGTGGCCTGATGGCGAACAATCAGGGAAGGCGTCGTCGGTTCGGCTCCGTCCGACAGCTCAAGTCCACTCGGTGGCAAGTCCGTTACCGTGATCCGAACACGGGCCAGCTGCGGAGCGCAGAGCAGACGTACGCGACCAGAACCGATGCGGAAGTCGCGCTGACCCTCATTGAAGCGGACGTCACCCGCGGACAGTGGGCCGATCCGGACGTGGGCAAGGTTCGCTTCGGGGATTACGCCACCGCCTGGCTCGGGGATCGGAAGCTCGCTGCGCGTTCGCGTGAGCGCCATGAGTCGGTGATCCGGCTTCACCTGCTGCCCACCTTCGGTGAGCGTCCGCTGTCCTCGATCACGACGGGACAGGTCCGGGCCTGGCGTACGGCATGCCTGACGCGGACCGGTGAGCCGACCGTGGTGAAGGCCTACCAGATCATGCGGGCGGTCCTGAACACGGCTGTTGATGACGAGCTGATCCGCCGCAACCCGTGCCGGATCAAGGGCGCCGACAGGTACGACGTGCCGGAACGGCCCGTCCTCACCGTGGCAGAGGTGTACGCCGTGGCCGATGCGATGGCTCCGCGGTACCGGCTTCTCGTCCTCCTGGCCGCGTTCACCGGACTGCGCTTCGGCGAGCTGGCCTCACTTCGCCGGCGGGACGTCGACATAAAGAACGGGGCGCTCACGGTCCGCCGCTCGCAAGCGGAGATGCAGACTGGGGCGCTCTTCGACAAGGCACCCAAGTCAGATGCGGGTGTCCGGCCGGTGGCCTTCCCGACCGAGCTCCTGCCGGACGTGAAGCGCCACCTCGACGGCTTCGCCGGGGCCGGCCGGGATGGACACGTCTTCCTCGGCCCCCAGGGCGGTCGGCTGCGGCGGAGCAACTTCCGCGATGACTGGATCAAGGCGCGGGCCGACGCGGGCATTACGGCAGACGTGCACTTCCACGATCTCCGACACACGGGGAACACCCTTGCCGCGTCCGGCGCGAGCCTGCGTGAGCTGATGACCAGGATGGGCCACAGTACGCCGCGCGCGGCGCTGATCTATCAGCACGTGGTCAGCGGCCGTGACCGCGAGATTGCCGATCGGCTCGGTGCGATGATCCGTAAGACTCGGGGCGGTACGGACATCTAGTTAAGGGGTGCGGGAGGAGCAGTCGCTTTCATGAGGGCAAGGCGCAGTGACCGCCTGGTGTGGTGGCTTAGCAAGTCGCTCGCCTCAAAGGCTTGCCGGAGGGCGATCTCAGCCGATTCGAGCGTCTGTTGAAGGCTGGCTGCCTTAACCCGGGTCTCGTCGGTCCAATCGCGGACCGGGCCGTTCGCTCGGACGTAGTCAGCCAACGACACGCGAGCGATATAGGCAGCGGACTGGAGAGCTACCAGGGCTTCGGGAACCTGTATGTCGTCCACCATCGCATGCTAGGCGCAGAGCGTGAGCGGGGAAAACGCCATGGGCCGGACAGTGCGTTGTGGCACGTGTGTGGCACCGCCGTGATCATACGAAAGGGCCAGTTCGGGAGGATCAAGCCTCTGAACTGGCCCTTCATCGTGTGCCCCCGGCAGGATTCGAACCTGCGACACCCGCTTTAGGAGAGCGGTGCTCTATCCCCTGAGCTACGAAGGCGGGACGGATCTCTGTGAGGTCCGGCGACTAGCGTAGCGGATGCGGGCGGGCGCGGGTCGGGGCGTCCGGTCAGTGGGTGATTCGGGTTTCCAGGCCGTCCAGGACGCGGTCCAGTCCGTACTGGAAGTTGGTGTCGCGGGACGCGCGGGGGTCCTTGCCGCGTTGTTCGGCGTAGCCGTCGCGGAGGTGGGGGTAGGACGCGGCGGCCTGTTCGGCGGTGGGCCAGACGTGGTCGACCCAGTCCTGTTCGGTCCGGCCGCTGCGGGCGAGGACGTTGAGGTAGGCGGCCTCGCTGGTGGCCATGCCGGTGACGTACGCGACGAGGGTCGACGCCGCCTGGTCGGCCTCGGTGGCGGGGAGGCCCGCGCGGGTGAAGAGGGCGAGCAGGCCCTCGGCCAGGCGCATCGCGTTCGGGCCGAGGTAGGACATGCCCATCTCGCCCAGCACCGAGGCGATCCAGGGGTGCCGCAGCATCGTGCCGCGCAGGCTCTGCGCGCAGCGGACGGCGTCCGCGCGCCAGGTCGCGGAGTCAGGGGACTCGGTGGGCTCGGGGACCTCGATCTCCCCGTAGATCTCGTCGATGGCCAGTTCGATGAGCTCGTCCTTGTTGGCGACGTGCCGGTAGAGCGAGGTGGCTCCGGCGCCGAGCCGGGTGCCCAGCTTGCGCATGCTCAGAGCGTCGAGGCCGTCCGAGTCGAGGAGGCGCAGTGCCTCGGCGACGATCTGGTCCCGGCTCAGTGCCGGCTGTTCGCGTCCGGACCGGGGGCGGGTCCAGACGGACGGGATCGGCTGCGGGGGCTGTGAGGGCTGAGGCGGCTGGGGCGACTTCGGGGCCCCGGCCTGGTGGCTTGCCGGCTCCTGGTGTGGCATGCGGCGTCCCTCTCTCCCGTTCCGTTCCGTGCGCACACCTTACCCGGTCCGGTACGTCGTTCCCTCTTGCGCACACTGTACGCAGAACCGTACGGTGTTCTTCAGAGCGCACGGCGTGTGCAGCGCGCTCAGTCCGTTCGAGACGTCCGAGACATTTGAGGGGTATGGAGATGGACCGTCATCCGCGCCGCTGGCTCATCCTGATCGTGTTGTGCCTCAGCACCCTGGTGCTGGTCGTGGACAACATGGCGCTCACCGTGGCGATCCCGACGATCGCCGAGGACCTGGACGCCGGCGCCCAGGACCTCCAGTGGATCCTCGACTCGTACATGCTGGTCTTCGCCGGGCTGCTGCTGACCGGGGGCAGCCTCTCCGACAGGTTCGGGCGGCGCAGGGTGATGATCGTGGGGCTCGCGCTCTTCGGAGCGGCCTCGGTGGTGGCCATGGAGGCGGCGACACCCGGGGCGTTGATCCTGGGCCGGGTCCTGATGGGTGTCGGCGGTGCCCTGGTGATGCCCAGCACCCTGTCGATCCTCGTCACGGTCTTCGACGACGCCGAGCGGCCGAAGGCGATCGCCGCCTGGAGCGCGGTCGCGATGGTCGGTCTGGTCGGCGGACCGGTGCTCGGCGGCGCGCTGCTCGCGCACTTCTGGTGGGGAGTCGTCTTCCTCGTCAACATCCCGATCACCGCTCTCGCGATCGTCGCCGCGCTCGTCCTGATGCCCGAGTCCAAGGGGCCGTGGCGCAAGGCCGACCCCGTCGGCATGGTGCTGTCGATGGTCGGCATGACCGCGCTGATCTGGACGATCATCGAGTTCCCCAAGGGCGGCCTGAGCCACCCGGGCACACAGCTCTCGCTCACCGCGGCCGTGCTCGGTCTGGCCGGGTTCGGCTTCTGGGAGACCCGCTGCTCCTCGCCGATGATCCCGGTGTCGCTGTACCGCAACCGCGTCTTCACCGGGGCCAGCTTCTCCCTCGTGCTGCTGACCTTCGCCCAGGGCGGTCTGATGCTGGTGCTGACCCAGTACCTGCAGTTCGTCCTCGGCTACTCCGCCACCCAGACCGGTCTCGCCTTCACCCCGCTGGCCCTCGCCACCCTCGCCTTCAACAGCGTCGGTGCCGCGCTGCTGCCGAAGACCGGCAACCGGGTCATGGTGGTCCTCGGTCTCCTGGTCATCGCCTCGGGGTTCGGACTGCTGTCCACGCTGGACCCGCAGAGCGGCTGGGGCGTGCTCGCCGGTGCGATGTGCCTGATGGGAGCCGGTGGCGGTCTGACGATGCCCGCGGCGATGGCGGCCATGATGGGGGCGATTCCCGACGAGCACGCCGGAGTGGGCTCCGCGCTCAACGACACCGTCCAGCAGGCCGGCGCCGCCCTCGGAGTGGCCGTCCTGGGCGCGGTCCTCTCCAGTACGTTCACCGGCCACATGCCCGCCGACGCCCCAGCCGACGCGCGCCGCTCCATCGGCGACGCCCTCTCCGTGGCCGCCCGCACCGGCGACACCTCCCTGTCGGCCTCCGCCCACGACGCCTTCACCAGCGCCATGTCGGCGAGCTTCCTGGCCGGCGCGGGGGGCGTCGTGGTGGCGGCGGTCCTCGCCGTCTTCCTGATGCGGGACGGCAGGGCCGCCGCGGACGCCGGCGAGAAGGCGAAGGCGAGCGCCCCGGCCCCGGCTCCGGCCCCGGACGACGCGGCCCGGCTCGCGGACGCGAAGAGCTGACGGGGATGTGAACCACGGACGCGCGAGCGCGAACCGCATACGCGCGAGCGTGAATCGCGGACGCGGGGGCGTGAACCGCAGACGCGACCCGCCGACGAGCCCGCGCGACCCCGCCCCGCCGCCGCCCTCCCCCTCCCGTGTCCGGCCGCTCCCCGTGGCCGGACACGGGCGTTTCACGTGGTCACAGGCACGGGGGGGCCACCCGCCCCGCGGGGACCACCCCGCCCCCGCTGTCACCCCGCCCGCTCCCACCCCGCTCCCTCACGCGCTCGGAACCCGCCGGAACCGTCCCGCGACCCGCAGGTCCGCCTCGACGCTTCCCGCCGTGGCCAGCAGCTCCGGCAGCACCTCGTCGACACACTGGGCGGACGTACGGCGGCTGCTGTGCATCGCGACATTGACGGCGGCGACCACCCGCCCGCCGCGCTCCCGCACCGGGACGGCGATCGAGCGCAGCCCCTGCTCCAACTCCTCGTCGACGAGGGCGTACCCCTCGTCCCGTGCACGGTCCAGGACCGCCTTCAGCCGGTCGGGGTCCGTGATCGTGCGCGGGGTCAGGGGACGCAGCCCGGAGAGCGGGGGGTCGGGCAGGTCCGCCAGCATCACCCGGCCCAGCGAGGTCGCGTACGCGGGCAGGCGGGTGCCGACGGTGATGTGGACGCTCAGGATGCGGCTGGTGGTGATGCGGGCCGTGTACTGGATCTCGTCGCCGGTCAGCACCGCCAGGGACACCGACTCGCGCAGGCGCTCCGAGAGCCCGGTGAGGTGCGGGGCCGCGATCTCGGCGAGCGAGGTGCGGGAGAGCGGCGGGAAGCCGAGGCCCAGCACGTGGGGGGTGAGCCGGAAGACGCGGGCGTGCGCGGTGACGTATCCGAGGTGTTCCAGGGTGATCAGCGCGCGGCGGGCGGTCGCGCGGGCCAGACCGGTGGCCTGGGCGACCTCGGTGAGGGTCAGTTCGGAGCGGCCCTCGCCGAAGGCGGTGATCACCGTGAGTCCGCGGGCCAGCGACTCGACGAACTCCCGGCCCAGCTCCTGCTTGGACGCGCCGGTCCAGACGGCGAGGCCGGAAGGGACGGGGGCCGCGGCGGGCGCGGCGGGCGAGGCCTCGCTCAGCTCCCGTTCCATCGCGGCGACGGCCGCCCGCAGCCGTGGCAGCAGGGTGTCACGCAGATCGGCGGCGGTGTGCCGGCTGGTGTGGCTCACCACGCTCACCACACAGGCGATCCGGCCCGCCTCCCGTACGGGCATGGCGAGGGCGACGAGTCCCGGTTCGATCAGCTGGTCGTCCAGTGCCCAGCCGTCCTCCCGCGCCTCGGCCGTACGCCGCTCGAAGTCGTCGCCGAGCGTGGGGAGCGGGCCTGTTTCCGGGGAGGGGGTCCGGCCGGGGGCCGGTCCGGGATGCCGGTCGGCGCCCGTGGGGACGATCCGGCCGTCGTCCGTGGGGACGATCCGGCCGTCGTCCGTGGGGGCGACCCGGCCGTCGTCCGTGGGGGCGACCCGGCCGTCGTCCGTGGTGGCGGAGGACGGGCCGTCGTCCGGAGTGGGGGACCGGTCCGCGTGGGTCGCGCCGGAGGCGTTCCGTCGCTCGGAGTCGGTCTCGGTCCCGATCGGCCGGCTGCGCGCCGGGACGGCCGGAAAGCCGCGGTCCTCCGGATCCGCGGCGCGCCGCTCCCGCCATCGGACCCACTCCCGCTCGCCCCACTCGGTGGCGAACAACGGTCCTGGCGCGGTGCGTTCGGCGGGCAGCAGGTCGCCGATGCGGAAGCTCAGCGACATGGCTCGGCGCCGGGTCGCCTGGTGGATGAAGCGGATGCCGTCCTGGTCGCCGACCGCGAGGGACACGGACTCGTCGAGCTCGTCGGCGAGGGCGTCGGCGTGCGCGTCGAGGAGGCGGGGCAGGCGCAGGGCGGCGAGGTAGGCGTTGCCGAGCTCCATGAGGCGGGGCGCCAGTACGGCGTCCCGGCCGTCGAGACGTACGTACCCCCTGCGCGCCAGGGTCGCCGTGATGCGGTCGACGGTGGACCGCGCGAGCCCCGTGGACCGCTCCAGGCCGCTGAGGCTGGACACCCCGTCGGCCTCGGTCAGCCGGCGCAGCACCGCGATACCGCGGATCAGCGGGGTGACGGCCTCGACGGGCACGGAGGTCCCACCCCGGCCCCGCCCTCGTCCCCCGCCCGTCCGGTCCGCTCGCTCCCGGTCGCGCTGCCCTGGGCCGCCCCGACGTTCGCTGCCATGTGCTCTCCGTTGCGGCTCTCGATGGAGGCTCTGCGCGACTCCCGTCCGGGACTCGGCGCGGCCCGCGGGGAAGATTCGCTCATTGCGGCCCACGGTAGTGCTTACCCGGTCGACCCAGCAGGTCGGCGGCGTCCGTGCCCACGGCCGGCGACAGGCCGGCGCCGGGGGACGCGGGGACGTCAGCGGCGTGTCACGGACACCTCGTAGTCGCCCGCGGGGTTCGTCCCCGTGACCGCGATCGTGACGCCGGTCTTGGGGTCCTTGAAGGACTCGCCGGGGGCGAAGGGCGCGTCGGACAGTTCCGCGTGGACGTTGGGGCTGCGCGTGCAGCCGCCGCTGTTCTTGTGGGAGTCGTAGACGGTGATGGGGCCGCTCCCGGTGTCGACGTCCGCGTCGACCTTGTAGACGAGGATGCCGGGGCGGCAGATCGTGGTGTCGTTGCCCCCATGGGTGCGCAGTTCGAGGGCGAAGCCCGTGCGGGTGCCGGTGGGGACGAAGACGAGCTTGGCGCCGCCGGGCCGGGACAGCGGGGTGAGCGTGTACCGCGTGGTCCCGGGTCGCGCGGCACAACTGACCTGCGAGTCGTCGAGCCAGCCCAGTTTCCACTTGTGCCAGCCGAGCAGGTCGTTGTCGGCGCCCCAGTCCTCGCTCATGATGTCCCAGTGGCCGACCGAGCCGCCGCCGTCCTGGGTGTAGAGGTCGGGCAGGCCGAAGGTGTGGCCGTTCTCGTGGGGGAGCACCCGGAAACCGGTGTCGGCGTAGGAGCCGGAGCCGTCGTCCTGGCGGCTGTAGACGAAGGACGCGTTGGAGACCGGGACACCGTCGGCGACCGGGGCCTCGGCGTTGCCGGCGAAGGTGACGGACAGCACGGTGTCCAGGGCGGAGGGCCCGGCGTTCGGCGTCACCAGCACGTTCAGGAGGTCGTACGAGTGGAAGTCCACCTCGGGGTCGGCCGCGGCCACGATGTCCTGGACCAGGCCGCGGTACCCGGGGTCGAAGGGGGCGCCGCGTTCTATGCCGTAGGCGCTGAAGGGCTTGGGCATGCGCAGCCAGTGCCGTATCGGGGTCTCGGGACGGTAGTCGAGGCGGCCGTAGGAACTGGTGCGGAACCAGTTCTGGGTCTGCGGGAAGAACTCGCCCAGCCGGTCGAGCGCGCTGCCCTGACCGGGCGCGTCGGAGAAGTCGACCATCACCGTGAGGGCCCGGACCGTGCCGGTGGAGCGGGCGTATCCGGGCACGGTGGGTATCCCTTCCCCCATCTGCACGCCCTTCGTGCCGCTGATCATGCAGGGACCCAGCGCCGTCGAGCGGGCCAGTGCGATGGAGCCCGCCGCCGTGGAGCCCACCGTGAGGTGCCCGGTGCCGGCGGAGGTGCTGACCGCCAGCGTGAGAAGGGTCACCGAGGCCAGGGCGGCCACGCGGCGCCGGCGTATCCGGTGGCTGGTCGGCTGCATGCAGGGGTCCTTCGCTCGCGGCAGCCGCCCGGTCACCGACTGCACCCTGTGCGATCACCCTGTGTCGATGGATGCGCGGGCGCTCGCTGGAGGAGCCCGATCGTGGGTTTCTCGCCGAGGAAGGTGTGACGCGGGTCACAGGAATTGAGCGGGGGTCGGGGAAATAACCGGGGATGGTTTCCCCGTTTGGCATAGGTGTCCGAGTGAAAACGGGGAGTGAATCCCCGGATCACGCCAGAGCCTTCACCTACTTCCGAGGAGCACGCCGTGGAGACCGCCATCCCCGTGAAGCGTCGGATGCCCCGGCCCCGAGCCGATGCGCTGCGCAACCGGGAGCGGATCGTCGCCGCCGCGCGCGAGATGTTCGTCGAGTTCGGCCCCGAGGTGCCGTTCGACGAGATCGCCCGCCGCGCCGGTGTCGGCAACGCCACGGTGTACCGCAACTTCCCCGACCGCGACGCGCTCGCGCGGGAGGTCGTCTGCTCGGTCATGGACCGCACGTCGGAGTGGATCGAGGCGGCACTCGTCGAGGGCGGCGACGCCTTCGACGCACTGAGCCGTTTCGTGCACTTCTCGGCGGACGAGCGGATCGGCGCCCTGTGCCCCATGCTCTCCGCGGCCTTCGACCAGAACCATCCGGACCTGTACGCGGCACGCGAACGGACCGTGGACCTGATCGAAGCGTTGATGAGGCGTGCCCGCGAGGCAGGCCAGTTGCGCTCCGACGTGGAGTCCGGTGACCTGATGGTCGCCGTCAGCCAGCTCACCCGGCCGCTGCCCGGCACCGCGTGTCAGGGCATCGACCGGTTCGTACACCGTCATCTGCAGCTGTTCCTGGACGGTCTGCGGGCACCGGCCCGCTCCGTACTGCCCGGAGTGGCGGCCACCGTGGAGGGTCTGCGAACAGCCTGACCGATCAGTCCAGAGCGATGAGTTCGGCCCGCGGCGCCGGTCCATGGCCCGACAGTCAGCCCCTAGCCGCAGTCCTGACCCGTAACCCGTAGTCCATAACCCGTAATCCGCAGTCCGTAACGTGTGATCCGTGTACGGCTTCCGGACGCGGGCGCCGGACGTCGGACTCCGGACCCCGGACTCCCCAAAGCCTTCGGCCGTCGACGAGGACGAGCCGTCTCTTTCCCTCACCTTTTTTCACTGCGAAGTACCGGAGTGGGTATCCCCATGTCTTCATCAGCAACACCGACAGCGGCGGCGGAAACGGCCGACGCGCATTCCAATCGCTGGAAGGCCCTCGCCTTCATCGCGCTCGCCCAGCTGATGGTCGTCCTCGACGCGACCATCGTGAACATCGCGCTGCCCTCCGCCCAGCGCGACCTGGGGATATCGGACGGCAACCGGCAGTGGGTCATCACGGCCTACGCCCTCGCCTTCGGCGGCCTGCTCCTCTTCGGCGGCCGCATCGCCGACCTGTGGGGCCGCAAGCGCACCTTCGTCACCGGCCTGATCGGCTTCGCCGGCGCCTCCGCGCTGGGCGGCGCCGCACAGGGCGAGGCCCTGCTGCTCGGCGCCCGCGCCCTGCAGGGCGCGTTCGGCGCGCTGCTCGCGCCCGCCGCGCTCTCCCTGCTCGCCGTGATGTTCACGGACGCCAAGGAGCGCGCCAAGGCCTTCGGCATCTACGGTGCGATCGCCGGTGGCGGCGGCGCCGTGGGTCTGATCCTGGGCGGTTTCCTCACCGAGTACCTGAACTGGCGCTGGACGTTCTTCGTGAACATCCCGTTCGCGATCATCGCCGCCCTCGGCGCGTACTTCGTCATCCGTGAGCCGGCCGGCAGCCGCAACCGCTCGCCGCTCGACATCCCGGGCGTCGTCCTGTCCACCCTCGGTCTGGTCTCCCTCGTCTACGGCTTCACCCGCGCCGAGTCGGCCGGCTGGAGCGACTCCAGCACGATCGGCCTGTTCGTCGCCTCGGCGGTGCTGCTCGCCTCCTTCGTCCTCGTCGAGTCCCGGGTCAAGGCTCCGCTGCTGCCCCTGCGCGTGATCACCGAGCGCAACCGCGGCGGTGTCTACCTCTCCCTCGGCCTCGCGATCATCGCGATGTTCGGCCTGTTCCTCTTCCTGACCTACTACCTGCAGATCGTGAAGGGCTACTCGCCGGTCAAGACCGGCTTCGCCTTCCTGCCGATGATCGCGGGCATGATCACGGGCTCCACGCAGATCGGCGCCCGCCTGATGACGCGGGTTCCGCCGCGGCTGCTGATGGCCCCCGGCTTCCTGACCGCCGCGATCGGCATGCTGCTGCTGACCCAGATGGAGATCGGTTCCTCGTACGCCGGTCTGCTGCTCCCGGCCCAGCTGCTGCTCGGCCTCGGCATGGGTACGGCGTTCATGCCGGCCATGTCGCTGGCCACGTACGGTGTCCAGCCGCAGGACGCCGGTGTCGCCTCCGCGATGGTCAACACCTCGCAGCAGGTCGGCGGCGCGATCGGTACGGCTCTGCTGAACACGATCGCCGCCTCGGCGACCACCTCGTACATCGCTGACCACATCGGTGGTGCCGCCTCCAAGCCGCAGCAGCAGCTGGTCCAGCTGCAGGGCCTGGTGAACGGTTACACCAACGCGATCTGGTTCGCCGTCGGCATCCTGGTGCTCGCCTCCGCGATCGCCGTGACCCTCGTCAACACCGGCCGTCCGGACATGTCCTCGACCGTCGGTACGGGCGAGGGCGCCGAGGACGAGATCAAGGTGCCGGTGATCGCCCACTGATCACCCGTCGCGCGGGTACTTCGCGTACGGGCGCGGGGTGGGGACGCCTCGCCCGTACGAATCCCAGGGTCCGCCCCGGTTCCGAACTCGTCGGAGCCGGGGCGGACCCGCGTCCGCACACCCGTCCCCACGGCGGAGCGCTACCGCAACCAGGGCAGATCCGCGCCCGCGTCCTTCGGCTGGAGCCCCTCGGCGATGACGCGCATGGCGTCGCCGAGGGCCTGGTTCTGCTCGGGGGTGAGCCGGTCGAAGAAGGCCTGGCGTACGGCGCTGACATGGCCCGGCGCGGCCCGGCGCAGCATCTCGTGGCCCTCGTCGGTGAGCACCGCGAACTGGCCGCGCCTGTCGGACGGGCAGTCCTCCCGGCGCACCCACCCGTTCTTCTCCAGGCGGGCGATCGCGTGCGAGAGACGGGAGCGGGTGATCTTGGCGTTCATGGCCAGCTCGGTCATCCGCAGTCGCCGGCGCGGCGCCTCGACGAGTTGGACGAGCAGCCCGTAGTAGACGTGCGGCATGCCCGCGTCGCGCTGCAGCTGCCGGTCGAGGTGGTCCTCGAGGAGGGTGGCCGCGTGCATGTACGCACGCCAGGTGCGCTGTTCCTCGTCGGTGAGCCAGCGCGGCTCTTCAGCGGGTGCGGATGCCGTGTTCATGTACTCCACTGTACGAGCCTCTTCTTGAAGGTTAAACAAGTCGGGGGTAGAGTCGTGATGAAAGCTTGAGACTTCAAATAACTGGCTGATCGGTCCTACGATGAATCCCTCGGAGGGAGTAGCCGCCATGTCTGTCGCCATGTCCGACGTCACCGAGGGGCGTGCCCCGCAGGAGCGCATGCCCGCCCTCTACCTCAGTCATGGCGCCCCGCCGCTGGCCGACGACCCGGTCTGGCCCGGCCAGCTGGCCGCCTGGTCCGCCGAACTGCCCCGCCCCAAGGCGATCCTGATGGTCTCCGCCCACTGGGAGGAGGCCCCGCTGGCCCTCGGCGCGGTGGAGACCGTACCGCTCGTGTACGACTTCTGGGGCTTTCCCGAGCACTACTACCGGGTGCGCTACGCGGCCCCCGGCGCTCCCCGGCTCGCCGAGTCCGTACGGAAGCTGCTGCGCGCGCCCGGCATCCCCGTCCAGGACATCCCGGACCGCGGCCTCGACCACGGTGCCTACGTGCCCCTGGTCGAAATGTTCCCCGAGGCCGACATCCCCGTCCTGCAGATCTCGATGCCGACCCTCGATCCGGTGAAGCTGATGGACATCGGCCGCAACTGGCCCCCCTCCGTGATGAGGGTGTCCTGATCGTCGGCTCCGGTTTCTTCACGCACAATCTGGCGGCGCTGCGGCAGGGCGGCGTCCCGTCCTGGTCGGCGGAGTTCGACGACTGGGGGCACCGGGCCCTGGACGCCCACGACTGGGACGCCCTGCTCGACTTCACCCACAAGTCGCCGGCCGGTCTGCTGGCCCACCCCCGTACCGAGCACTTCGCCCCGCTGTTCGTGACGATGGGCGCGGCGGACGCCACCGGTGAGCTCGACGGCCAGAAGTCCGTGATCGACGGCTTCTGGATGGGGCTGGCGAAGCGCTCGGTGCAGTTCGGCTGAAGCCCGGTCACCCGGCGGGGTCGGAGCCGGGGCCGAGCTCCTTCTCGTACCAGGCGACATCCCAGTAACGGCCGAACTTCCGGCCCACCTCCCGGTACGTGCCGACGTGCCGGAACCCGAAGCGTTCGTGCAGCCGCACGGACGCTTCGTTGGGTTGTGCGACGCCCGCGTAGGCGCGGTGCAGGTCCTCGCCGGCCAGCGCCTCGAAGAGTGCCTCGTAGAGGAGTGTGCCGATGCCGCGGCCGCCCGCGCCGGGGGCGAGGTAGACGGACACCTCGACCGAGGTGACGTAGGCGGGCTTCGGGCGAAAGCCGCTGGATGTGGCGTACCCCAGAATCCGTCCGCTCCCTGGTTCCCGGTCCGTGTCCGTGGCAACCATCAGGCGGTGAGGGCCGTCTTGCAGGTGGGAGAGCAGCCACGGACGGCGCTCCTCCGGTGTGAGAACCGCCGTGTCGAAGGTGATCGGCGTCTCGCGTACGTAGTGGTTGTAGATCTTGGTGAGGGCGCCGAGATCGCTCTCCACTCCGGCCCTGACCTGCACATCTGTACGTTCTGACGTCATCTGACCCCCTGCTGTGGCGGCACAGGGTACTGCATGATCAGAAAAATAGGGGAACGGGTTGGGAATTCTGTCCGGATTCCAGTCGTTGTTTCCTTCGGATGCCGGGCACTCGGATGAGTGGCCGAGCCGCCACCAGGACTCGCAAGCCCTCCTCCCGCTCTCGGCTCCGGCTCGAGCGGGGGACACACCGATACGCAAGGGAGCACGCATGGCAACCCGTGCCGTCGCCCGTCGTCAGTCCGCCACCGGCGAGACCCGCGACGCGGCACGCAGTGTTCGCGCCGTAGGCGGCGAAATCGCCGACCGCGACCTGGTCGGCATGTACCTCGACGAGATCGCGCGCACGCCCCTGCTCGACGCCGCCAAGGAAGTCGAGCTGTCCCAGACCATCGAGGCGGGTGTGTTCGCGCGGCAGATCATCGACGGCGAGGTGGATGCCCCCAAGGCGGACGCGACCCGTGAGGAACTGGACGCGCTCATCGCCGAGGGCGAGCGGGCCAAGGACGTCTTCATCCGCTCGAACCTGCGGCTGGTCGTCGCGGTGGCGCGCCGCTACCCCCGCAGCGGCCTCCCGCTGCTGGACCTGATCCAGGAGGGCAACGCGGGCCTGGTGCGCGCGGTCGAGAAGTTCGACTACCGCAAGGGCTTCAAGTTCTCGACGTACGCGACGTGGTGGATCCGCCAGGCCATCACCCGGTCCATAGCCGACCAGTCACGGACGATCCGCCTCCCCGTGCACCTCGTCGAGGAGCTCGGCAGGATCCGCCGGGTGCAGCGCGAGTTCAACCGGAAGAACGGCCGCGAGCCCGAGCACGCGGAGATCGCCGCCGAGCTCGACTCGACCCCGGCGCGCGTCGGCGACGTGCTGGACTGGGCCCGCGACCCGGTCTCGCTGAACATGGCGGTGGACGACAACGGCGACACCCAGTTCGGTGACCTCCTGGAGGACACCTCCGCCGTCTCGCCCGAGCAGTCGGTGCTGACGCTGCTGCGCAGTGAGGAGCTGGACGACCTGATCGGCCGCCTCGACCAGCGCACGGCCTCGATCATCAAGATGCGCTACGGCATCGACGACGGCCGCGAGCGCACGCTCACCGAGGTCGGCAAGGAGCACGGTCTCACCCGTGAGCGCATCCGCCAGATCGAGAAGCACGCGCTGCTCGAGCTGAAGAAGCTGGCTCGCGACACGGGCTTCGACGCGGCGGCGTGACGGGGTCCGCGTGACGAGGTCGATGTGACGAGGGCCATGTGACGGGGACGACGTGACGAGGGCGACGTAATGAGTACGCGCGGTTCGCGCGGTTCGTGCGGTTCATACCGTTCCGCTCCGCGTATGGTTCGTAGGGATCCGAAGCACCCGTCCGGCAGGTCCGGGCGGTGCGGCAGATCCGTATCCGCTTGAGGTCGGCCATAACTCGACCGGACATGGCCATGTAACGCCGCTTCAAAACGCTGAGCTCTGGGCACAAGACTTCAGGGCCCAGGGTTCAGGGTCCCGGGGCGCACGCCCCAGACCCCCCAGAACCGAGTCCCGACGCACTCCCCCCCGCGCCGGGACTCTTCCAGAGCCGAGCTTCGGCGCCTTCCCCCCTGGCGCCGGGGCTCGGCTCCATTTTGTCTCCGCTTTTGTCTTCGCCCGGAGTCTTCGGGCCCGGGGTCTTCGGGCTCGGGGCCTTCGCCCGGGGAAGGTGACGGGGGGCGGGCCGGGTTTCGGGCAGGCCGACGGGCCACCCCGTACCTGAACCCCGGGGTGACCCGGAGGGCAGAGTCTGCCACAAGGGCACATCCGGCCGACCGTGACCGGTGCCGCGTGCGCCGGGCCGCCCGGAAGCGCTACGTGATCTTCCCTCGGGCCGTCGGCGCACCCCACCCGGCGTACGTCACCCGACAACGGTGCCGAAGTCCTCCGCGCCACCCGTCGCCCGCGTCAGGCGCTCGCCCAACTCCCTTATGTGGCCGACCAGTTCCGGTGGCCGATGGACCGTGAACTCGCAGTCGACCAGGGCGATCCGCACGGCCAGCCACTCCACCGAGTCACCGGCGGAGGACCGCAGCCGGCAGCTGTCCTCGTCGATCGGTTCGGGCGCGCCGAGCCAGTTGGGCAGCCGGGCCGCGACGAACGCGGCGGGCGCGGCGAAGGTGACCTCGAACTCGTACGTCTCCTGACGCCGGTACATCGACTGCCGCAGAAACTCCGCGGCGTTCCCCGCCGGCAGCTCGCGTGGTGTGAAGCGGACGCCCGTCGAGGCGGGTTCGGTGACGCGGTCGACGCGGAACGTGCGCCAGTCGGCGCGGTCGAGGTCGTACGCCACGAGGTACCAGCGACGGCCGGTGGAGACGAGCCGGTAGGGCTCCGCCTGCCGCCGCGAGGGCGTTCCGTCCCCGGAGCGGTAGGCGAACCGCAGCCGCTCGCGCCCGGCCACCGACGAGGCGATCACGGTCAGTGTCTCGGGCGCGATGCTCGCTCCGTCCCCGCTGGTCAGCGGGGTGGTCGCGGCCTGAAGGGTGGACACGCGGTGCCGCAGCCGGGACGGCAGCACCTGCTCCAGTTTGGCGAGGGCCCGTACGGAGGCCTCTTCCACGCCCTCGACCGCGTGCCCGGCGCCCGCCCGCAGACCCACCGCGATGGCCACCGCCTCCTCGTCGTCGAGCACCAGCGGCGGCATCGCCTTGCCCGCCACCAGCCGGTAACCGCCGTCGGCGCCCTTCGTCGCCTGCACCGGATACCCCAGCTCGCGGAGCCGGTCGATGTCGCGGCGGACGGTGCGCCGCGACACCCCGAGCCGCTCGGACAGCTCACCGCCGGGCCACTCGCGGGGCGTCTGGAGGAGGGAGAGCAGCTGGAGAAGCCGGGCCGGCGTGTCCGTCGTCATGTTTCCCAGAGTGCCGCACATCTAGGACATGACCTGACCTAATGAGGGCCTACCTTCTTCTCATGACCTCCACCGACATCCCTCCCAGCGGCGTGGCCGTGCGGGCGCCGGGCCCGGCCGACCGGCGGCGCTGCTTCGCCCTGGCCATCGTGATGACCGCGGCCTTCATGGACCTGGTCGACGTGACGATCGTCAACATCGCCATCCCGTCCATCCAGCGGGACGAGGGCGCCTCGTTCGGCCAGATCCAGTGGATCACGGCCGGCTACGCGCTGGCCTTCGCCGCCGGCCTCATCACGGGTGGACGGCTCGGTGACATCCACGGCCGCAAGCGGGTCTTCCTCCTCGGCATAGGCGGATTCACGGTCGCCTCGGCGCTGTGCGGCTTCGCCGCGAACCCGGAGATGCTCGTCGCCTCGCGGATCCTGCAGGGCGGCATGGCCGCGATGATGGTGCCGCAGGTGCTGTCGATCGTGCACGCCACCTTCCCGGCGCACGAGCGGGGGAAGGTCTTCGGCCTCTTCGGCGCGATCATCGGTCTGGGAGCCGTGTCCGGTCCGCTCCTCGGCGCGCTGCTCACCGAGTGGAACCTGTTCGGCCTGGAGTGGCGGCCGATCTTCCTCATCAACCTGCCGGTGGGTGTCGCCGCGCTGATCCTGGGACGACGCTTCATCAGCGAGTCCAAGGCCCCGAAGGCCCTCAAGCTCGACCTCGTCGGCGTGGCTCTCGTGACGCTGGCCCTGCTGATGCTGCTCTACCCGCTGACCCGCGGACGTGAGCTGGGCTGGCCGCTGTGGGGGTACGTGTCGATGGCCGGCTCCCTCGTCGTCTTCGCGGGGCTGGTGGCGTACGAGAGGCGGAAGGCCGCGCGGGACGGTTCGCCGCTGGTCGAGCTGTCGCTGTTCAAGGTGAAGAGCTTCGCGGCGGGCATCGCCGTACAGACCGTCTTCGGGGTCGGCCTCGGCGTCTTCTTCCTGGTCTGGACGCTGTACATGCAGGTCGGTCTGGGCTGGACCCCGCTGCGGGCGGGGCTGACCGGAGTGCCGTTCTCGATCGCGGTCTCGGCCGCGGCCGGTATGTCGGTGCAGCTGCTCGTCCCGCGTTTCGGGCGCAAGGTGCTCCAGGCGGGCGCGCTGATCATGGCGGTCGGCGTACTGCTCTACATCTGGGAGTCCGACCGGTACGGCATGTCCATCGCCTCCTGGCAGATGGCCCTTCCGCTGGTCGTCATGGGAGCGGGCATGGGCTTCATCGTGGCGCCGCTGACCGACGCGGTGCTCTCGGAGGTTCCGCGCGAGCACTCCGGTTCGGCGTCCGGCCTCATCAACACCGTGCAGCAGATGGGCAACGCGCTCGGCCTCGGGCTGGTATCGGTGCTCTTCTTCGGCCGGATCGCCGACCGGCTCACCGCGGTCCAGGTGGGCCCGGCCTTCGTGCACGCCTTCCAGTACGCGCTGGGCTGGGTCGTGGCGCTCATGGCGGCCATCTTCCTCCTGATGTTCGCGCTGCCGAAGCGGCCGGCGCAGCATGTGGAGGGGGCGGGGGAGGAGCCCGTCGGAGAGGGGCCCGGCGGCGAGGACTCCGCCGGGGAGGAGCCCCCGTCCGCCGGGCGGGGCGGCGTTCGGGACGGCGTGGGCTCGTCGGGGGACGCCCCGGTGTCCGACGGTGGGCCGGTGCTGACCGGCTGATCTCCCGAGGTTCGACAGCGAGCGGCCCGAGGGGCCGGCGCCCAGGTCATGTGCCCGTTCTCCGTCCGCGGAGGGCGGGCACCGACCGTTCGCGCGGGCGGGCCCGGCGGTTCGCGCGGGCGGCCCCGGCGGTTCCGGTGGCGTGGGCGGTCAGGAGGCGGGTGCGGGGACCGATCAGGTCTGCTCTTGGCCGCCTCCGAGAAGCATCGATGCCTGTTTGTGTCCGTCCTGCGTCCGAACCTGTTTACTTTCCGGAAATCCGGGCGTAGCCTCCGACTGAAACCACAGATTCGGGCATCAGTCGGAGGCGAACGGACATGTACGCACCGGAGCGGCAGCAGGAGATCCTCCGGCTGGCTCGTGACGGCGGCCGGGTGGACGTGCTGTCGCTGGCCGAGGAGTTCCAGGTGACCGCGGAGACCATCCGGCGTGACCTGAAGACCCTCGACCGCGCGGGTCTCGTGCGGCGGGTGCACGGCGGTGCCATACCCGCCGGGCGCCTGGACTTCGAGCCCGATCTCGCCGAGCGCGAGTCCACCGCGGCCGACGAGAAGGACCGCATCGCCCTGGCAGCCGTGGCGGAACTGCCCGGTGAGGGCACGGTGATCCTCGACGCGGGCAGCACGGTCGCCCGCCTCGCCGGCGACCTCCCGCTGGAGGCGACGCTCACCGTCGTCACCCACAGCCTGCCGATCGCGGCCCGCCTCGCGGACCACCCCGGCATCCAGCTCCACCTGGTCGGCGGACGCGTCCGGCACCGTACGCGCGCCGCCGTGGACGCCTGGGCGCTGCGGGCGTACGGCGAGATCCGCGCCGACGTCCTGTTCATCGCCGCCAACGGCTTCTCCGCCGAGCACGGACTGACCACCCCCGACCTCGCCGAGGCCGCCGTGAAGCGCGCGGCCGTCCAGGCGGCACGCAGGGTGGTGCTGCTCGCCGACTCCTCCAAGCACGGCCAGGAGCACTTCGCCCGCTTCGGCGACCTGAGCGACGTGGACCTGCTGATCACCGACACCGGGCTGAGCCCGGAAGACGCCACCGACATCGAGCGCGGTGGCACGGAAGTAGTACGCGCATGATCCTCACCGTCACCCCGAACCCCTCCCTCGACCGCACGTACGAAGTCCCCTCACTGGACCGCGGCGAGGTCAACCGGGCCACCGGCGAGCGCGTGGACCCGGGCGGCAAGGGCGTGAACGTCTCGCGCGCGGTCGCCGCGGCCGGGCGGCGCACGATCGCCGTACTGCCCCTGGGCGGCGCGCCCGGCGCACTCGTCGCCGAGCTGCTCGACGCGCAGGGCATCGAGGTCGCCCCGGTCCCGGTCGCGGGAGCCACCCGGTCGAACATCTCGGTCGCCGAACCCGACGGCACCCTGACGAAGATCAACGCGCCCGGCCCCGAACTCTCCGCCGCGGAGGCCGAGTCGCTCCTGGAGACGGTGCGTCGGCAGTACGGTTCCGGCGACACCGACTGGATCACCTGCTGCGGCAGCCTGCCGCGCGGACTCGGTCCCTCCTGGTACGCCGACCTCGTCGCCCGCGCCCACGCGGCGGGTGCCCGGATCGCCCTGGACACCTCGGGACCGGCGCTGCTCGCGGCGCTGCGCGAGCGGCCCGACGTGGTGAAGCCCAACGCCGAGGAACTCGCGGAAGCCGTCGGGCGCCCCCTGACCACCGTGGGCGACGCGGTCAAGGCCGCCGAGGAACTGCGCGAGATGGGCGCCGGCGCCGTGCTCGCGAGCCTCGGTGCGGACGGGCAGTTGCTGGTGGACGACTCGGGAGCCTGGTTCGGCAGCGCCCAGGTGGACGCCGTACGCAGCAACGTGGGCGCCGGTGACTCCTCGCTCGCCGGATTCCTGATCGCCGGGGGGCGCGGCCCGGAAGCGCTCGCCTCCGCCGTCGCCCACGGTGCCGCCGCCGTGCAGTTGCCCGGCAGTGTCATGCCGGGACCGGCCGATCTCGACCCCGCCGGCGTGACCGTCACGACGGAGATCCCCGTGGACCGCGTCCTCACGGAGCCGGTGTCATGACGGACCCCACCGCCGCGAGCGCGGCCACGCGCCGGCGCACGCCTCCCGGGCCGGTCTCGCGGGCGTCGAGCCGCGCTCCCGGCCGGAAGGTGCCTCCTGGCCGGGCGCGGAAGGTACCGCGTAGCGGCGCGGTGGCGAAGGCGTCTCCCGGCCCGGTTCCGAAGACGCCTCCCGAACGGGCGCTGAGGTGGGGGGACTTCCCAGGTCCCGCCCACGGCACCCGCCACGGCGCCGTCCTCGCAGATCCCGCAGATCCCGCAGATCCCGTCATTCCCTCGGACCTCACCGTCCCCGCACCTCCGGAGTCCTCCGCGTGCGGCACCCCCGTTTTGACCCCCGTCCCCGTCTTCACCCCCGTCCCCGTCCTCACCCCCGCCCACTCCCCCACGGGCGATACGCGTGCGAAGGAGCCCGCGATGAGCGAGATGATCACCGCGGACCTGGTCGATCTCGACCTGTCCGCCGAGACCAAAGAGGCGGCGGCACGAGCCCTCGCCGAGCGCATGGTTGCCCAGGGCCGGGTCACCGACCTCGACGGCTTCCTCGCCGACGTGGCCGCCCGTGAGGCGCAGATGCCGACCGGTCTCGACGGCGGCATCGGCATCCCGCACTGCCGGAGCGAACACGTCACGGAGCCGACGCTCGCTTTCGGACGCAGCGCCGCCGGGATCGACTTCGGGGCGCCGGACGGCCCCGCCGACCTGATCTTCCTGATCGCCGCTCCGGCGGGCGCCGACGACGCGCATCTGACGATCCTGTCGGCGCTGGCCCGCCAGCTCATGAACGCCGAGTTCACCTCCGCGCTGCGGGCCGTGGACGACGCGACGGCAGCGGCCGCGCTCATCCGCGGGGACGAGTCCCCGGCGGCCGCGGCTGCCGGCGCGGCCACGTCCCCGGCGACGACCGAGGCCTCAGAGGTGCCCGAGGTGGCCGAGGTGGCCGAGGGTTCCCAGGACTCCGTGGCGGTGTCGGCGGCGGCCTCCGCCGACACCGCCACGGTCAGCACCGGCGAGCGCCCGTTCCGTATCGTCGCCGTCACCTCCTGCCCCACCGGTATCGCGCACACCTACATGGCGGCCGAGTCGCTGGAGAACGCGGGCCGCGCGGCGGGCGTCGAACTCGTCGTCGAGACACAGGGCTCGGCCGGATTCACCCGGCTCGACCCGGCGGTCATCGCGGACGCGGACGGCGTGATCTTCGCGCACGACGTGCCCGTACGGGACAAGGACCGGTTCGCCGGGAAGCCGACCGTGGACGTCGGTGTGAAGGCGGGCATCAACCGGCCCACCGAGCTGATCTCCGAGGTGCGCGGCAAGGCGGAGCGCGGCGAGGTCACCGCGGGCTCCGCCCCCGGCACGCCGGTGGAGCGCGCGGGTGCCGCCGGGGAGGGCTACGGGACCATGCTCCGCAAGTGGCTGATGTCCGGCGTGAGTTACATGGTCCCGTTCGTCGCGGCCGGCGGTCTGCTGATCGCCCTCGGGTTCGCGATCGGCGGCTACCAGATCAACAAGGCGCCGTCGGTGATGGACCACTTCGTGTGGACCCAGGGGGACAGCTGGGGCGCGCTGCTCTTCCAGATCGGCGGCGTCGCCTTCGGGTTCCTCGTCCCGGTGCTGGCCGGCTACATCGCCTACGGCATGGCGGACCGGCCCGGTATCGTGCCCGGCTTCGTCGGCGGGGCGATCTCCCTCACCATCAACGCCGGCTTCCTCGGCGGCCTGGCCGCCGGTCTCATCGCCGGTGGTGTGGTGATCGGGATCCAGAAGGTGCGGATCCCGGCGGCCCTGCGCGGCATCATGCCGGTGGTGGTGATCCCGCTGATCTCCGCGGCGATCGTCGGGTTCCTGATGTTCGTGGTCATCGGCAAGCCCATCGCCTCCGCGCAGAAGGGCATGACCGACTGGCTCAACGGTCTCACCGGCTCCAACGCCGTCCTGCTCGGCGCGCTGCTCGGCCTGATGATGTGCTTCGACCTCGGGGGCCCGGTCAACAAGGTCGCGTACACCTTCGCCACCGCCGGTATCGCGGTCGCGAGCCCCAGCGACTCGGCCATGAAGATCATGGCGGCCGTGATGGCGGCCGGTATGGTGCCGCCGCTCGCCATGGCCCTCGCCACGACGGTGCGCGGCAGGCTCTTCACCCAGACCGAGCGCGAGAACGGAAAGGCGGCCTGGGTCCTGGGCGCCTCCTTCATCTCGGAGGGCGCGATCCCGTTCGCGGCCGCCGACCCGCTGCGTGTCATTCCGTCCGCCATGGCGGGCGGCGCGGTCACCGGAGCCCTGTCGATGATCTTCGGCGCGACGCTGCGGGCCCCGCACGGTGGCATCTTCGTGGTCCCGCTGATCGGCAACCCGTTCCTCTACCTGATCGCCATCGCGGCCGGCGTCTGTGTCACCACCGCCCTGGTGGTCGTCCTGAAGGGCATGCGGAAGCAGGCTTCCGCCGGTGCGGGCGCGGGTGTCGCGGAGGCTCCGATAACGACGAAGGCCGACACCACGGAGCCGGTCGCGGCCTGAGACGCGCCCCCGTCCGCCCGATTGGGGCGGTGGTGAGCCGTTCACCGCACCTGCGCGAGATCGACACCTTCGCGGCATCTGCGATATACGTCACGGTCCGGGGCCAAGCCCCGGACCGTGGTGTCTACTGGTGCGTATGCCTGAGCATGTATCGATCTCCCAGTTGATAGGCGTGGCCGTCCTCGCCCTCTTGACCGTCGTCTGGGCCATCGGTCTGATCCGTCTGACGCGCCGGGCCCGCGCCGCGGGACTCCTGGGGCCCACGCGGTCCCACGGAGCCGTGCTGCGGGCGATGCCCCACCAGCGGCGCTCCGGCCCCGTCGCCGAGTCCGTCGAGCTCACCCCCGAGGAGCGCGCCGCGTTCGCGGGCCTGGTACGCCAGTTCAGCGACAGCCGCCCGTAGAACGCGTACCCCGCGGTGCCGCACCCGCGTGTGCACCGCGACACCGGGCCGCATCCGCACGGCTGTGACATCGGGCCCTGCCCGCACGCCCGTGACGCCGGGCCGCACGCGTGCCCGGTACTCGTCCGGGCCGGCGCAGGCGCCCGCGGGATCGCCGTGCGCGGAGTCGTCCCAGCCGGGTCGTGACAGTCCAGGAGTGTCAGCCGCGTCGGGCGGACCGCGTCGAGCGGGCCGTGTTGGGCCGGCCTCCGAGCGGGCCACGCCCGGTCAGCCGTGCCGATCGGGCCGCGTCGAGCCGGCCGCATCAGATCAGCCGCATCAGATCAGCCGCATCAGATCAGCCGCATCAGATCAGCCGAGCCGGGTCAGCCGAGTCGGGTCAGCCGAGCCGTGCTGCCCGGCGTTCCATCGCGGCGCGGGCCGCGTCCTCCGTCGGGTAGACCTCGCACATGTGCCGACCGTCCGGTGTCGCCGTGTGCTCGACCTCCCACAGGGAGATCTCCCGGCCGTCGCGGAGCAGGAACGCGTGCTCGTAGAGCGAGAAGCACAGGCCGACCTGGCCCACCTGGCCCGCCCGGCAGGGGCGGCCGAAGGCCTGGGTGATCTGGTGCGCGAACGCGGTCCGCAGCAGCAGCGTCGCGAGGTCGGGACCCGGCCGGTCCGCGTTCTCCGCGCGTCGCAGCAGACGCCGCGCGTGATCCGCCGAATCGTCGGGCACGTACGCGTGCCGTGGCTCGGGGACCGGCGACAGCCCGACCGTCACCGGCAGCTCGAAGTCCGGCGCGTCCGGCGGCAGCGGCAGCCGCGCCGTGGCGGCACGCAGCTCCTCCTCGTCGACGTACACCTCGTGCTGCGGCTCGCTTCCCGGCGCCGTGTTGTGCACGAGCTCCCACAGCGTGACCGCGGAGCCGTCGGCGAGCAGCCAGGTGTGCCGGTACGTCTCGCGGTGCAGCCCCGCGCTGTGGTGCGCGGAGTGCAGGGAACTGTCGTGCGCCAGCGCGCAGTCGAGCCGGCGTATCGCCTCGTCGGGCAGTTCGAAGGAGTTCAGGGCACGGCCGAGGAGTCGCGCGAGGTGCTCCTCCGGAGACTCGGGCGACTCGGGTGGTTCGTACGCTGCTGTCTCGTACGGAACGCTCAAGGTTTCTCCCGGCGTTGCTGCATGTCACCTTGTGGGTGCATACCGTAGCCCCTCGGTCCGACATCATTCCTGGGAACCGAGAAAACGTACGGACACAAAAACGAGCGGGCCGCGCGGCAAGTTCCCACACGGCCCGCTTCGGCGTCAACGGCGCCCCGTCAGGCGGTATTTCCCGCGGTCCACGCGCTCCACGACATGTTCCAGCCGTTCAGTCCGTTGTCGGGCGCGACCGTCTTGTCGGGCGAGTTCTTCACCGTCACGACGTCCCCGACGAGGGAGTTGTCGAAGAACCACTTGGCGGTCGTGTCCCCCTGCGCGCCCTGTACATCGGCCATTCCCACGCAGCCGTGGCTGGTGCCCTGCCGGCCGAAGGGCGGGTTCCCGCGGTTGTACCAGTAGTTGCCGTGGACGAACGTCCCCGACGAGGTCAGGCGCATCGCGTGCGGCACGTCCGGGATGTCGTACTCGCCGCCGTAGCCCACCGTCGAGCCGTTCATCCGCGTCTGCGCGAACTTCTCGGAGATCACCATCTGCCCGTTGTACGTGGTGTGCTCCGGGCTGCCGGCCGAGATCGGCACCGACTTGAGGGTCTTGCCGTCCCGGACCACCGTCATGGTCTGTGTGTTGACGTCGACCGTGGAGACCTGGGAGCGGCCGATGGTGAAGGTGACCGTCTTCTTCTGCACGCCGAAGACACCGTTCGCCCCCTCGACGCCGTCCAGGTCGATCTTCATCGTCACCTTGGAGCCGGCCTTCCAGTACTGCTCGGGCCGGAAGTCGAGCCGCTGCGCGCCGAACCAGTGCCCGACCACCTGCTGCCCGCTGCTGGAAGTGACGCTGATGTGTGACTGCACGGCCTTCGGCTTGCTGATCGCCTTGTCGAAGGTGAAAGAGACCGGCATCCCGACGCCGACCGTGCTGCCGTTGTCGGGCGTGTACGTACCGATGAAGCTGTTGCTCGAAGAGACCGTCGTGAAAATGGAGTTGGCGGCGGCCGTACGCCCGCTCGCGTCCTTCGCGGTGGCCGAGATCTGGTACTTCGTCCCACGCTCCAGCTGCGCCTTGGGCTGCCAGCTGCCGCCGTCCGCGGTTATCGCCCCCGGTACGGCGGCACCGCTCCCCGACACCGTCATCTTCACGTCCGTCAGCTTGCCGTCGCTGACCTTCACTCCGGTCGCGTTGATGGACGCGCTCGTCGAACCGTCCTTGGCCGAGATGGCGATCTTCGCCGTGGACGTCTTGGCCGAGCCGCTGCCGTTCTTGCCGCCTTTGCCTTCGGTGTCGGCACTGGCGTTGCCGCCGCAGGCGGTGAGGGCGAGGGCGCCGACCATCAGGGCGGCACAGGCCCCCAGTGCGCGCCGCGCTGCTGAGTTCGGCGTATTCACGGGCTTCTCCAGTTCCTTGTGGTGTGGGTGATCCGCTCCGGTGCGTGGGGAAAGAGCGAGCGGTGAAGAGAAGGGTTCCCACGATCTCCGCCTGACGCCGTCCGGTGACAGAACCGGGACAATCGCCCCCTTCATGACCGCCCTGGAGCCACCGGCCACCGACTGTCGCCCACCAACCACCGCTCACCGGGTGTCGGCTACCGGCCTCCGCCCTCCGCCCACCGGCCTCCGGCCACCGGATGTCGACCACCAGCCACCGCCCACCAGATGTCGATAACCAGCACCGACCACCGACCTCCGCCCACCGGATGTCGGCTACGGCCACCGACCTCCGCCCACCGGTTGCCGGCCACTGGTTAGCGACTACCGGCTCCCGTACAACTCCTCGTACGACGGCCACATCCCGCCCGGACCGTCCACCGGGCCGGCCGCCCGCACCGCCCGCACGATCGCCCGTGTCACCAGGTCCGCGCCGGCAGCCAGAATCTCGTTGAGCGCGAGCGGGTCCCCGGCGGCGAGCGGCCGGACGCCGGTGGCCAGCGCGAACACCGTGTCCCCGTCGTTGAGCAGATGCACCGGCCGCACCGCGCGGGCGATGCCGTCGTGCGCCGTCCCGGCGAGTTTGTGCGCCTGCGCCCGGGTGAGGACGGCGTCGGTCGCGACGACGGCGAGTGTGGTGTTCAGCGGCGGCGGCGTGTTCCTCGCGGCGGCCTCGGCGAGCCGCTTCCGAGCCGCCTCATGGACCCCCGGACGCGGGGTACTCCGCCCGCCCGCCCCCCAGCAACTCCCCGTACAGCGCTCCCGTCTCCGGATCCACCGCCGATCCCGCCGCGTTGGCCACCACCAGCGCGGCCACCGTGATCCCCGAGCCGAGCACGGCGCTCGCCGAACCGACCCCGCCCTTGACCGCCCCGACCGTCGCGCCCGTGCTTAGCTGCCCACGCACCCCTCCGCCACCGGGGCGCCGGGTCCACTCGCGTCGGCCGCCTCGACCGCGGCCCGGCCCGTGGCCGCGTCCGGCCGTGCCCGGAAGTCGCCGCCGCGGCCCAGGTCGAAGACACAGGCGGCGGGCACCACCGGCACGACGTGCGCCGGATCGACGCCCACCCGCACGCCGCGGCCCCGCTCCTCCAGCCAGGCCATCACCCCGGACGCGGAGTCCAGCCCGTACGCGCTGCCCCCGGTCAGGACGACCGCCTCGACCTTCTGCACCAGATTGCGCGGGTCGAGCGCGTCGGTCTCCTTGGTGCCGGGTCCACCGCCGCGCACATCGACGGCCGCGACGGCGCCGCCCGGGGGAGCGAGCACCACGGTGGTGCCGGTGAGCCAACCGCCGCCGGTGCGTGTCGCGTGCCCCACGCGCAGCCCCGCGACATCTGTCAGAGCGTCAACTGTCATGGGCCCAGTGTTTCCCCCGCCCCGCCCTCGGCGCTCCCCCTCCGTCCCGCGCCTCCTCCGTGCCCGCCCGTCCGCCTGTGCCCGCACCGCTCGAGCGGCTCTACGCGGCCCCCGCCGTCGCCCGTCTCTCGGGTGCGGTCATCCGCGCGGTCAGGATCACTCCCACCGCCACCGCCAGGGTCGCCACGATTCCGGCCACGAGCACCGCCCAGTCGCCCAGGAACGTGCACAGGATCACCAGCAACGCGGCCGTGGGCAGGACCAGTTGCTGAGCGGTGCCCACCTTGAAGTGGCGCGCGTGCAGGAGCCACACCATGAGGAAGTACAGAGCGGTCGGCAGTGTCACCGCGGCGGATGCGGCGAGCGTCGAGATGTGGGCCTTGCCGACCGCCTGCTCGACCGCGACCTCCAGACCCGCGCCGATCGCGGCCGCCGACGAGAAGATCAGATAGTGGCCGTACCCCCACAGGAACGACTGTCTGTTGGACCGCAGGAAGCCGTGGATGGGCACCGCGAAGTAGATCCACCAGGCGGCGAACACGATCAGCAGGCCGCCCACGGCGATCGGCAGCAGACGGCCCAGCGCGTCGTGCTCGTCGACGCCCGTCTTCACGGCGACCGTGGCCGCGGAGATCGACTCGCCGAGCACGATGATCGTGAACAGGCCGAACCGCTCGGAGATGTGGTGCGCGTGCCACGAGGTGACGTAGTCCTTCTCCGCGTACAGCGGGACGCACATCTCCAAGGGCGCCATCACCAGGAACACCCAGCCGCGGCCCGACTCCGGCAGGACCAGCAGCCCCAGCCAGCCGACCTGGCACAGCAGCACACCGACCGCGTACCGCAACGCCATCGTTCTCTCGGCGCCCTCGGCGGAGCGCGCCGCTCGGAGCCACTGGGTGATCAGCGCGAACCGCATGATCACGTAGCCGAGCCAGACGGCCAGGAAGACGTGGTTCTCGAACGCCCGCGACACCCCGGCGGCGAGCACCAGCACACCGGCGATCTGCACCAACGTGACCACCCGGAAGAGCGCGTCGTCGTTGTCGTACGCCGAGGCGAACCACGTGAAGTTCATCCACGCCCACCAGATGGCGAAGAAGATCATCACGTAGTTGAGGATGCCCTCGCCCGCGTGACCCCTGGCCATGGAGTGCATCAGCTCGGCGCCGGCCTGGGCGATCGCCACGACGAAACACAGGTCGAAGAAGAGCTCCAGCGGCGTCGCGACGCGGTGCGCCTCGCCCCGCCCCCGGGCGGTCATCCTGCGCAGGGGCCCGAGCCGGGACGTGCCGGGCGTCGGTGCGGACTCGGAAGCGGAACTGGACGTCATGCGGCCAAGCACAGCAGAAAAGGACCCGGAACGCCCACGCGGGGGGCCTGATCCGCCGGTCGTGGCGCGAGGGGCCGGCATGCCCTCGGCGTACCCTGGACGCATGAGTAGCACCCCCGCGCCCGAACCGCGCGATGCCCCGGAACCGCGCACCGAGTCGTCCGGGGAGGTACGCCCCGCTCCCCGGAAGCCGACGCTGGTCTTCGACGACCCGCTGAGCCAGCAGTCCTCCGACGACACGGACCGGGGATGGGGCGAGCGGCCGGGCGGCGACGCCGACAGCGCCGCTGACCTGAAGCGTTTCCTCGACGAGAAGCCGCCCCACCACCTCTGAGCCGGGCGATGGGGCCGCCGAACGCGGCCCCGGCGCCTTGGGGACCGGCCCCCGTCCGGCCCCCACCGCGACAACACGCCCAGCCGGAACAGCCCCCGTCGGAACAGCCCCAGCCGGGACAGCCCTAGCCGGGCCTCTGCCCCGAACCGCGCTGAGCCAGCAAGGCGTCGCGGATCTCCTTGAGCACTTCCAGCTCGGACACCTCGATGACCTCCTGTGTGCCTTCCTTCGCCTTCTGGCGGGCCGCCTGCCGGGCCAGGAACTTCGACATCGGCAGGACCATCAGGAAGTAGACGACGGCCGCGGTGATCACGAAGCTGAGCGTGGCGCCCAGCACCGAGCCCCACAGGATCCGGACGCCCGTGGCGGTGTCCCCGCTGCCCTGGCACGGCCCCTTCAGACAGGAGTGGTAACTGTCGAGGTTCTTCGTGCCGACCGCACCGACCAGCGGGTTGATGATGCCCTTCACCACCGAGTTGACGATGTTGGTGAAGGCCGCTCCGATGACCACCGCGACGGCCAGATCGATGACATTGCCCCGCATGAGGAAGGCCTTGAAGCCCTCCCAGACGCCGGGTTGCTGCTTCTCGCTCACCAAGAGGCCCCTCTGCACAAGTTGTGGAACAAACAGCTCCGCAACCTACGGCAGGGCATGTGGGCGCTGTCCAATCCCGTAGCCCCCGTGCGGGACTTGACACCGATTCGATATCCGGCGGAGTCCTCAGCACAGTGTCACCGCCAACCGTGCGGAGATGCCCGCACCCGCCAGCCGTGCGGCGGTGGGCCGGGGCACGGACAGCACGACCAGCGCACCGGGCTCGGTACCGCCGGAGTCCGGTACCGCGCTCACCCGGGCCCCGGCCGCGACCACGCGCCCCTGGTCGCGGCCGTCCGACGCGATCACGTCGACACGATCCCCGGGCCTGAGCAGCCGCACCGTCGCCGCGTCGGCGATCCGCACCGGCGCCGCCACCATCTCGACCCCGCCGGACTCCCGTACGGAACCGGAAGCGGAACTGGACGAGGAGGAGGAAGAGGAAGCGGAACCGGAAGGGGAGGAGGCGGCGGACGTGGGCGTGGACATGGCCGAGGTCGAGGCCGTGGACGCCGGGTGGCCGCGTGCCCGCTCCGCGGCTCGGGGGACGGCCGCCACGAGGGCCGCCGCCGTGACCGCGAGCCCCGCGGCCACGGCCCGCCGCCGGTACCGGGCGAGGCACCGCGGCCGATACCGGCCTCCGCGCACACGAACGGGCGGGAACTGCGGCACCTCGCAGGTCGGGGGCGCGTCCACGCCCGGCGGACGCAGGTCGTCCACGTCGTACGGGTCCGAGGGCCGTCCCGCGTACGGGTCCGAGGGCCGTCCCACGGGGACCTCCGCGTCCCAGGGGAGGACGGGGGCCGTGGGGAGCGGGCGGGAGGAGAAGGGGAGAGCTGGGCCATGGGGAACCACCACCTGCGACGAGGGACCGGGCTTGCGATCCCACGATGAGGCCTCGCGGCGAATCCCGTCGGAGCCGGTGGATCACCGACGATTTGTGGACAACTCCCTCACCCGAACGAGGAGTTCCGCACGCCTCGACCGGTCTCCCCGCAGGTCCGTCCCCACCTCGCCACTTCCCGCCCGCCGACGGTCACGGCAGTTGGAACCCCGGGTCCATGCCCCCCATCGCCGTCGTGCACAGGCAGTCCCGCGTTCCGTTCTCCGGCAGCCCCGCCACCACGTCGAACAACACGCTCCGCAGCCGGTCCACGTTGGCCGCGAACACCTTGAGGACGTCGTCGTGCGAGACGCCCTCGCCGGCCTCCGCGCCCGCGTCCAGGTCGGTGACCAGGGTCAACGACGTGTAGCAGAGCTCGAGTTCACGGGCGAGCGCGGCCTCGGGATGGCCGGTCATGCCCACCACGGACCAGCCCTGCGCCTGATGCCACAGCGACTCGGCGCGGGTGGAGAACCGCGGCCCCTCGACCACCACGAGCGTGCCGCCGTCCACCGGCTCCCAGTCCCGCCCGCGCGCCGCCTCCAGAGCGGCCTTGCGGCCGACGGGGCAGTAGGGGTCGGCCAGCGACACGTGCACCACGTTCGGCACCGTGCCGTCCGGCAGCGGCAGTCCGTCGAAGTACGTCTGCGCCCGCGCCTTCGTCCGGTCGACCATCTGGTCCGGCACGAGCAGCGTGCCCGGCCCGTACTCGGGGCGCAGACCGCCCACCGCGCAGGGCCCGAGGATCTGCCGGGCGCCGACAGACCGCAGCGCCCACAGGTTGGCCCGGTAGTTGATGCGGTGCGGAGGCAGATGGTGGCCGCGGCCGTGGCGTGGCAGGAAGGCGACCCGTCGCCCGGCGATCTCGCCGAGGAACAGGGAGTCGCTGGGCGGCCCGTAGGGGGTGTCCACCTGTATCTCGGTCACGTCGTCGAGGAAGGAGTAGAAGCCCGAGCCGCCGATGACGCCGATCTCGGCCACGCCGGGCACCTGCTTTCCGGCCGGGTTCACTGGATTCACGGGGTTCACGGGGTTCTCCATGAACCGCACCCTAGCCGGGCCCGAGGCACACCGAAGACCCTGCCGTCGCTGACGGCAGGGTCCGGTAGGAATCGCGTCCCGGGGGGCGGACTACGCGGCGGAGCTGCTGCTGGACGAACCGCTGCCCGACGACTTCGACTCCGACGACGACGAGGTCGTCGATGACGATGACGAAGAAGACGACGACGCCGGTGAGGACGTCGACGGCTTGGACGCCGGCGAGCTGGTCGACGAGGAGCCGCGGCTGTCATTGCGGTAGAAGCCGGAGCCCTTGAAAACAATGCCGACGGCCGAGAACACCTTCTTCAGGCGGCCACCGCAGTTGGGGCACTCGGTCAGGGCATTGTCGGTGAACTTCTGCACCGCCTCGAGGCCCTCGCCGCACTCGGTGCACTGGTACTGGTAGGTCGGCACTTGTCTTCCTCCTGGCACTCTCACTCAGTGAGTGCTAACGACGGTCCATAGTGACGTATTCCGAGAGATCAGTCCACTGTCACCGGCACTCGGTGACCGACGCCACGTGCGACGGTGCGGCCGGCGGGTCGTGTCCCGAGCCGTGAACGCAGGGCCACCAGGGTGACCAGCGCCAGGGCCGTACCGCCCATCGGCACCAGGAATCCGGCGCCGTCCCACAGGCGGTCCTCCATCTGCCCGGCCACCGTGACGGCCGCGGCCTGGCCGAGGGCGACGGCGCCGGTCAGCCAGGTGAAGGCCTCGGTGCGGGCACCGGCCGGCACCAGTCCCTCGACCAGGGTGTAGCCGGTGATCAGGGCCGGAGCGATGCACATCCCGACCAGGAGTCCGATGCCGATGAGCACGGCCACCGAGTGGGCGGTCCACAGCCCGGAGGCGGTGAGCGTCAGGGCGGCGTACCCGATGACGAGACGGCGCCGCGGGGCCACCTTCCAGGCGATGGCGCCGCAGGCGACGCCCGACAGCATGTTGCCGGCGGCGAAGACGCCGTACAGGACACCGTTCATGCCGGGCTCGCCGATGGACTCGCTGAACGCGGCGAGCGAGACCTGCATGCCGCCGAAGACGGAGCCGATGCCCAGGAAGGTCACGATCAGTACGCGCACCCCGGGGATCCGCAGCGCGGAACCGTGCTCCACGCGCGCGTGGCCCTCGCGGGCGGTGGCGGGCTGGGTGCTCTTCTGCGCGGCGAAGAGAAGGCCGCCGAACAGGGTCAGCGCGGCCTCGGTCAGCAGGCCCGCGGCCGGGTGCACGGTGGTGCACAGGGCGGTCGCGACCAGCGGGCCCAGGACGAAGGTCAGCTCGTCCGTGACGGACTCGAAGGCCGCCGCGGTGCTCATCAGGGGCGAGTCCTGGAGTTTCACGCCCCAGCGGGCGCGGACCATGGGCCCGATCTGAGGCACCGAGGCGCCGGTCGGCACGGCGGCGAGGAAAAGGGCCCACAGGGGGGCGTCCGACAGGGCCAGGGCGGTCAGGCAGAGGGCGGCCAGGACGTGCACCAGGACGCCGGGCAGCAGGACGGCCCGCTGCCCGTGACGGTCGGCGAGACGGCCGGTGAAGGGAGCGAACAGCGCCATGGAGACGCCGGTGGCCGCGGCGACGGCGCCGGCGGCCCCGTACGAGCCGGTGGTGTGCTGGACGAGGAGCACGAGGGAGATGGTCAGCATCGCGAACGGCTGGCGTGCCGCGAAACCGGG
Organism: Streptomyces sp. RPA4-2; assembly: GCF_012273515.2. Classification (NCBI taxonomy): domain Bacteria; kingdom Bacillati; phylum Actinomycetota; class Actinomycetes; order Kitasatosporales; family Streptomycetaceae; genus Streptomyces; species Streptomyces sp. RPA4-2. The sequence continues at coordinate 4,040,512 of NZ_CP050975.2, read as the reverse complement.
AAGCAGGAACGTCCAGGCGCCGCGGGTGCGCAGCAGCTGTCCGTACCCGGGGCGGGAGGTGACCGTGGATGCCACGGCCCGTGCCTTTCTGCCGCCTGGTAGCGCGCCCGTGCGGGGGCGCCGAGAGCTGTCCTCTTGCGCGGAACTGCGGTAGATGCCGCGCCGCCCCCTGCAAGGGCACCGCGACCGCCATACGGTCGCGCCAGCTCTGCGTCAGGCAGAGTTGGTTCGATCAAAGTATGCCTTCATGGTACAGGGGGAGAGGCGGGCGGTGCCTGTGAAAACGAGCACCACCGCACCGCTGGCCTGTGAATGCGCAACGGGGTGGATTTCCGCCGTCTCAGCGTCCGCTGCCGCCGCCCAGGGGGCCCAGCCAGTCCGCCAGCTTGCCGCCCTGGCCTACCGCGCGCAGTCGTCGCTCGGCCGCGTCGCGGACCGGGTCGGTGGCCACCACCAGCAGTTCGTCGCCGCGCCGCAGCACCGTCGTGGGCAGCGGTACGAAGGAGGTCCCTTCGCGTACGACGAGGGTGACGGCGGCGCCCGCGGGCAGGCGCAGCTCGGCCACCTCGACGCCGTGCATGCGTGACCCCTTGGGGATCGCCACGGACAGCAGATGTCCCCGCAGCCGCTCCAGGGGTGCCGATTCGATGCCGAGGTCGGCGGGGCCCGTGGACTCGCCCAGCCGCAGCGTGCGGGCCAGCCAGGGCAGCGTGGGCCCCTGGACGAGGGTGTAGACGACGACCAGGACGAAGACGATGTTGAAGATCCGGCGGCTCTCCTCGATGCCGCTCACCATCGGAATGGTCGCCAGGATGATGGGCACGGCGCCGCGCAGCCCCGCCCAGGACATCAGCGTCTGCTCCTGCCAGGGGATGCGGAAGGGCAGCAGGGCGGCGAAGACGCTCAGGGGCCGGGCCACCACGGTCAGCGCCAGGCCGATGACGAGCGCGGGCCAGATGTCGTCGCCCATCTCGTGCGGCGTGACCAGCAGGCCGAGCAGGACGAACATGCCGATCTGGGCGATCCAGCCGAGTCCCTCGGCGAAGCCCCGGGTGGCGGGCCAGTGCGGCAGCTTGGCGTTGCCGAGCATCATCGAGGCGAGGTACACGGCGAGGAAGCCGCTGCCGTGCGCGAGGGCGCCGGCCGCGTAGGCGGTGACGGCGATCGCCATCACGGCGATCGGGTAGAGGCCGGAGGCGGGCAGGGCCACGTGCCGCAGGCCCCAGGAGCCGAGCCAGCCGACCGCGAGTCCCATGGCCGCGCCGATGGCCAGCTCCAGGGCTATCTCTCCCACCAGCACGTACCAGTGCTCCACGGGGCCCGCCGTGCTGAACGCGACGACGAGGATGACCACCGGGGCGTCGTTGAAGCCCGACTCGGCCTCCAGGACGGCCGTCACCCGGGAGGGGAGGGGGACCTTGCGCAGCACCGAGAAGACCGCCGCGGCGTCCGTCGAGGACACCACCGCGCCGATGATGAGCGCCTGCCGCCACTCCAGGTCGATCAGGTAGTGGGCGGCGGTGGCCGTGACCCCCACGCTCACCGCGACGCCGACCAGCGCCAGCGAGGTGGCGGCCGGAAGGACCGGTTTGATCTCCTTCCACTTCGTGCCGAGGCCGCCCTCGGCCAGGATCACGACCAGGGCCGCGTATCCGATGACCTGGGTCAGCTCGGCGTTGCTGAAGTGGATGTCGCCGACGCCGTCCTGGCCCATGGCCATGCCGATGCCCAGGTAGACGAGCAGGCTGGGGAGCCCGCTGCGCGAGGAGATCCGAACCGCTGCCACCGCGACGAGCAGGACGAGCGAGCAGACGAGCAGGAGCTGGTTGAGGTGGTGGACAGTCAGCGGCCGTTCCCTTCTCGCCGATCCGGGCACGGGGTCCGAGCAGGTCGATCCGAACGCCGGAAGTCGGTACAGCGGTCCAAGTACTTCGTTACCTTACCTAACTCTTGACGCTTTCTTGACGCTCCCGGGGCCGAGATCAAACGCTCGGCCGTCCGGGTACCCGACTCCGCGTCAAGGCGCGGTGGGCCCTGCGCCTATGGTTGCTCCAGCACTCCAGGACCGCCTGCCGCTCGCGTTAGGACAGCAAGGACAGCGATGCCCCCGAACACCACCGCCTCTTCCGGCCAAAAGCCCGGCAAGTCCGGCAGGAAGAAGGGGCGCCGCGCCCGTCTGATCCTGATCGTCCTGGTTCTGGCCCTGATCGGGGGCGTGGCCTACGGGGGGTACTGGGGAGTCAGCACCGTCCGTGCCTCCTTCCCGCAGACCAAGGGCTCGCTCACGCTCGAAGGGCTCTCCGGGCCCGTCGACGTGAAGCGGGACGGCTACGGGATTCCCCAGATCTACGCGTCCTCGGACACGGACCTGTTCATGGCCCAGGGTTACGTCCAGGCGCAGGACCGGTTCTACGAGATGGACGTGCGCCGGCACATGACCTCGGGCCGGCTGTCCGAGATGTTCGGCAAGGGCCAGGTCAAGAACGACGAGTTCCTGCGCACGCTGGGCTGGGACCGGGTCGCCAAGAAGGAGTACGACACCAAGTTGTCGGCCTCCACGAAGAAGTACCTGCGGGCGTACGCCAAGGGAGTCAACGCCTACCTGAAGGGCAAGGACGGCAAGGACATCTCCCTGGAGTACGCGGCCCTCGGTTTCACCAACGACTACAAGCCCCAGGAGTGGACCCCGGTCGACTCGGTGGCCTGGCTCAAGGCGATGGCCTGGGACCTGCGCGGCAACATGCAGGAGGAGATCGACCGCTCCCTGATGACCAGCCGCCTGGGCCCGAAGCAGATCGCCGACCTGTACCCGGATTACCCGTACGGCCGGAACAAGACGATCACGCAGGAGGGCGCGTACGACAGTGTCACGCAGTCGTACGTCCAGAACGGCTCGACGACCACGGGCGGCACCGGGCAGTCGACGGCGGGCACCGGGCTGGCCGGCGACACGACGGCGCCGGGGGGTCTGCAGAGCCAGCTCTCCAAGCTCTACGACGTCCTCGACGACGTGCCCACGGCCGTCGGGGTCAACGGCAACGGCATCGGTTCCAACTCGTGGGTCGTGTCGGGCGGACGCACCATCACCGGCAAGCCGCTGCTGGCCAACGACCCGCACCTGTCGGCCTCGCTGCCCTCGGTCTGGTACCAGATGGGCCTGCACTGCACCGCGGTCTCCAGCAAGTGCCCGTACGACGTCTCCGGCTACACCTTCGCGGGCATGCCCGGCGTGATAATCGGCCACAACCAGAACATCGCGTGGGGCATGACCAACTCCGGGGTCGACGTCACCGACCTGTACCTGGAGAAGATCACCGGGAACGGCTACCAGTACGACGGCAAGGTGCTGCCCTTCACCACCCGCAAGGAAACGATCAAGATCGCGGGCGGCGGCAGCAGGACGATCGTCGTGCGCACCACCAACAACGGACCTCTGCTGTCCGACCGCGACGACGAGCTGGTCAAGGTCGGCAAGAAGGCCACCGTCGACGCCGCGGCGCCCGACCGCGGCGACGGCTACGCCATCGCGCTGCGCTGGACCGCCCTGGACCCGGGCACCTCAATGGACGCCGTCTTCCGGATCGACAAGGCGTCGGGCTGGGACGAGTTCCGCAAGGCGGCCCAGTCCTTCGAGGTGCCCTCGCAGAACCTGGTCTACGCCGACGGCAAGGGCCCCAAGGGCCACATCGGCTACCAGCTGCCCGGCAAGATCCCGATCCGCCCGAAGGGCGACGACGGTTCGCTCCCCTCGCCCGGCTGGGACCCCAAGTACAGCTGGACCGGCAACTACATCAAGCCGTCCGAACTGCCCTACGAGTTCGACCCGAAGCGCGGCTACATCGTCACCGCCAACCAGGCCGTCGTCGACAAGGACAAGTACCCCTACACGCTCACCACGGACTGGGGCTACGGCGCGCGCAGCCAGCGGATCACCGATCTGATCAAGACGAAGACCGACGGCGGCGGCAAGATCTCGACCGACGACATGCGGCAGATGCAGCTGGACAACAGCAGCGAGATCGCGAGCAAGATCGTGCCCAAGCTGCTCAAGCTGGACGTCGCCGACAAGAACGTCCGCGAGGCGCAGAAGCTCCTGGAGGGCTGGGACTACACCCAGGACGCCGACTCCGCGGCGGCCGCGTACTTCAACGCGGTCTGGCGCAACATCCTCAAGCTGGCCTTCGGCAACAAGCTGCCCAAGGAGCTGCGGGTCAAGGGGCAGTGCCTGTACGTCGATCCGGTCGACACCACCGGTCCCGCGGACGACGACCGGAAGGTCCTCGAGTGCGGTCAGCGCGACGCCGACCAGGCGCAGCCGGACGGCGGCGACCGCTGGTTCGAGGTGGTCCGCAAGATCATCGACGACGAGCACAACGACTGGTGGAAGGCGCCCAAGACGCGCCTCGACAAGGCGATCGACACCCGTGACGAGCTGTTCGTACGGGCCATGAAGGACGCCCGCTGGGAGCTGACCGCCAAGCTCGGCAAGGACCTCGACACCTGGAGCTGGGGCCGGCTGCACCGCCTGTTCCTGAAGAACCAGACCCTGGGCACCGAGGGCCCCGCCTTCCTGAAGTACATGCTCAACCGCGGCCCCTGGAAGCTCAGTGGCGGCGAGGCGACGGTCAACGCGACCGGCTGGAACGCCGCGGGCGGCTACGGAGTGGTCTGGGTGCCGTCGATGCGGATGGTGGTCAACCTCGACGAGCTCGACAAGTCGAAGTGGATCAACCTCTCCGGAGCGTCCGGGCACGCGTACAGCGCGCACTACACCGACCAGACGGACAAGTGGGCCAAGGGCGAGCTGCTGCCGTGGGCCTTCTCGCCGAAGGCGGTCGAGAAGAGCACGAGCGACACCCTGGTGCTCAAGCCGTGAGGCGCTGACGGCATCCGCGGAAGGGCCCTCCACGCACGCGTGGAGGGCCCTTCCGCGTCACACGGGGACTCCGAGCCGGGGTCGCCACGAGCCAGGCCGGGGTCGCCACGGGGAACGTCACCGGAAGCGGCGAACCCCCGAAGGCGTCACCACCGCGTGCACCGGACGGTCGTGCGGCTCCCGCGGCACGTCCTCGACGACCTCGGTGTCGTACAGGAGCACCACCAGGGCCGGATCCGTCCCCGCGCGCTCCAGGCGGGCCAGCACGCGGTCGTACGAGCCGCCGCCGCGCCCCAGCCGCTGTCCGCGCCGGTCCACCGCCAGGCCGGGCAGCAGGACGGCGTCGGCCTCCTGGACGGACTCGGGGCCCAGGCGCTCACCCGCGGGCTCCAAGAGGGCCATCCGGCCGCCGTGTTGGACGCGGGTGAGGGAGCCCTCGCCCGCGTAGGCGCCCCAGTCCAGGTCGTTGTCGGCCATGAGCACCGGCAGCAGGACGCGCACACCGCGGGCGTGCAGCGCGTCCAGGAGCGCGAGGGTGCCCGGCTCGCTCCCCACGGACACGTACGCGGCCACCGTGCGCGCGTGCGCCAGCTCCGGCAGCTCCAGTGCGCGCAGGGCCAGGGCCTCGGCGGTCTCCCGCAGGTCACCGGCTGTCAACCTGCTTCTCACCGCCAGGAATCCTTGGCGCAACATTCGCTTGTCAGGCTCGGCCTCACGTCCGGCGTGATGCACAGATCGCTCCCCGTGGTTCCTTATGTGCTCATATGAGAGCCAACTGACCGGAGCCACAGATTCTGCTCATAGGCACCGGATATGGTTACGGGCATGACTGAGTCGCACCCCAGGATCAGCAAGGCTGTCATCCCTGCAGCAGGCCTCGGCACCCGGTTCCTTCCGGCCACGAAGGCCACTCCCAAAGAGATGCTGCCGGTCGTCGACAAGCCGGCGATCCAGTACGTGGTCGAAGAGGCCGCGTCGGCGGGTCTCGACGACGTCCTCATGATCACGGGACGCAACAAGCGCCCCCTCGAGGACCACTTCGACCGCAACTACGAGCTGGAGTCGGCCCTCCAGAAGAAGGGCGACGCCGGGCGGCTCGCCAAGGTCCAGGAGTCCAGCGACCTCGCGACCATGCACTACGTGCGCCAGGGCGACCCCAAGGGTCTCGGCCACGCGGTCCTGTGCGCGGCCCCGCACGTCGGCCACGAGCCCTTCGCGGTGCTCCTCGGCGACGACCTGATCGACCCCCGCGATCCCCTGCTCGCCCGCATGGTCGAGGTCCAGGAGCAGCACGGCGGCAGCGTCATCGCGCTCATGGAGGTCGAGCCCGAGCAGATCCACCTCTACGGCTCCGCCGCCGTGGAGACCACCGGTGAGAGCGACCTGGTCAAGGTGACCGGCCTGGTCGAGAAGCCCGACCCGGCCGACGCGCCCAGCAACTACGCGATCATCGGACGCTACGTCCTCGACCCCCACATCTTCGACATACTGCGCAAGACCGAGCCGGGCCGCGGCGGCGAGATCCAGCTCACGGACGCCCTCCAGCAGCTCGCCGCCGACGAGAAGGTCGGCGGCCCGGTGCACGGCGTCGTCTTCAAGGGCCGCCGCTATGACACCGGGGACCGCGGCGACTACCTGCGTGCCATTGTCAGACTCGCGTGCGAACGTGAAGACCTGGGCCCGGACTTCCGGACCTGGCTTCGCAGTTACGTAGCCGAGGAGATGCAGGGATCTTGAGCAGCACTGCCGCCGCCCGCACCACCGGCCAGGACCGTCTCTGGTCGGTGGACGACCACCTGGAGGACATCCTCGCGACCGTCCGCCCCCTCGAACCCATCGAGCTGCAACTCCTCGACGCCCAGGGCTGCGTCCTGGTCGAGGACGTCACGGTGCCGGTCTCCCTGCCGCCGTTCGACAACAGCTCGATGGACGGGTACGCGGTGCGGGTCGCGGATGTCTCGGGCGCCGGTGAGGAGTATCCGGCGGTCCTCACCGTCGTCGGCGACGTCGCGGCGGGCCGGTCAGAGCCGCCGCACGTGGGTCCGGGGCAGGCCGCCCGCATCATGACCGGCGCCCCGCTGCCGCCCGGTGCCGAAGCCGTCGTCCCGGTGGAGTGGACCGACGGAGGACTCGGCGAGGGTCCGGTCTCCGGGATGCGCGCCCACAGCGCCGCCCCCGAGGGCGCCTCCGGCCAGGTGCGGGTGCACCGCCCGGCCGAAGCGCGCGCCCATGTGCGCGCGAAGGGCAGCGACGTGCGGGCGGGCGACCTCGCCCTCGCGGCGGGTACGGTCCTCGGTCCCCCGCAGATCGGCCTGCTGGCCGCGATCGGCCGCGGCACCGTCCGCGTGCGGCCCCGCCCGCGGGTGGTGGTCCTGTCCACCGGCAGCGAACTGGTCCAGCCGGGCGAGCCGTTGGACACCGGCCAGATCTACGACTCGAACAGCTTCGCCCTGTGCGCCGCCGCCCGCGACGCCGGGGCCATCGCCTACCGCGTGGGCGCGGTCGCCGACGACGCCGAGACACTCCGCTCCACCATCGAGGACCAGCTCATCCGCGCCGACCTGCTGGTCACCACCGGTGGCGTGAGCGTCGGCGCGTACGACGTCGTCAAGGAGGCCCTGTCCTCGGTGGGCGACGAGGACGAGGCGGGCGCCGGCGTCGACTTCCGCAAACTCGCCATGCAGCCCGGCAAGCCCCAGGGCTTCGGGTCCATCGGCCCCGACCACACCCCGCTGCTCGCCCTGCCGGGCAACCCCGTGTCGTCGTACGTCTCCTTCGAACTGTTCGTCCGCCCCGCGATCCGCACGCTCATGGGTGTGGACGACGTCCACCGCCCCACCGCCAGAGCGACCCTGGAGACCGAGAAGGCGCTGACCTCGCCCCCGGGGCGCCGGCAGTTCCTGCGGGGAACGTACGAGGACGGCAGGGTGACACCCGTCGGCGGGGCCGGATCCCACCTGGTCGCGGCCCTCGCGCACGCCGACGCGCTGATCGTCGTGCCCGAGGACACCACCTCGGTCGAGCCCGGCACCGAGGTCGAAGTGGTCCTCCTCGGCTGACCCGGCCGGAGCCAGGGAGGGTCCTGCCCGGCTGCCCGTGCCGAGTTGGCGGTACCGTGTCGCGCACAACAGGCCCGACCGGGAGCGCTGCCGCACATGAGTACGCAGGACCGACTGACCCACATCGACGAGGCGGGTGCCGCCCGCATGGTCGACGTCTCCGGGAAGGACGTGACCGCGCGCACCGCCCGCGCCAGCGGCCGTGTCCTGGTCTCCCCCCGTGTGGTCGAACTGCTGCGCGGCGGGGGAGTGCCCAAGGGCGACGCCCTGGCCACCGCGCGCATCGCGGGCATCATGGGCGCCAAGCGCACCCCGGACCTCATCCCGCTGTGCCACCCGCTGTCGGTGTCGGGCGTCAAGGTCGACCTGTCGGTCGCGGACGACGCCGTCGAGATCCTCGCCACCGTGAAGACCACCGACCGCACGGGCGTCGAGATGGAGGCCCTCACCGCGGTCAGCGTGGCGGCCCTGACCGTGATCGACATGGTCAAGGCGGTCGACAAGGGGGCGGTCATCACGGACGTACGGGTCGAGGAGAAGACAGGCGGCAAGTCGGGCGACTGGAGCCGGTCATGACGTCACCGTCGTACCGCGCCCTCGTGGTCACCGCCTCCAACCGGGCCGCCGCGGGTGTCTACGCGGACCGGGGCGGGCCCCTGATCGCCGAGGGGCTCACGTCGTACGGCTTCACCGTCGACGGCCCCCGGGTCGTGCCCGACGGCGACCCCGTGGAGGCGGCGCTGCGCGCCGGCGTCGAGGCCGGTTACGACGTCATCGTGACCACCGGTGGCACGGGGATCTCGCCCACCGACCGGACGCCCGAGGCGACCCGGCGCGTAGTGGATCATGAGGTGCCGGGCATTCCTGAGGCGATCAGGGCGTTCGGCAGAGAGAAGGTCGCGACGGCGGGGCTGTCCCGTGGGCTCGCCGGAGTCGCGGGACGGACGCTGATCGTCAACCTGCCGGGTTCCACCGGCGGGGTGAAGGACGGTCTGGCCGTCCTCGAGCCCTTGTTGGTCCACGCCGTGGAGCAGATCCGCGGCGGCGACCACCCCAGACCCAGCGGCAGTGGGGGTGCGAGCTGAACAGCCCGTCCTGGCCCGTCGAGCTGGTGGACGGCGATGTCGTCCTCCGGCCGATAAAGGTGCGCGACCAGCGGGCCTGGCGTGAGGTGAACCGGCGCAACCGCGACTGGCTGCGGCCCTGGGAGGCGACCATTCCGCCCCCCACCCCCAGCGGGCCGATAGCGCACCGGCCGACCTACCGGCAGATGGTCCGCCATCTGCGCGCCGAGGCGAACGCGGGCAGGATGCTGCCCTTCGTGATCGAGTACCAGGGCCGTCTGGTGGGCCAGCTGACCGTCGCCGGGATCACCTGGGGCTCGATGTGCTCGGGGCACGTCGGCTACTGGGTGGACCAGGCGGTGGCGGGGCGCGGGGTGATGCCGACGGCCGTGGCGCTGGTGACCGACCACTGCTTCCGCACGGTCGGGCTGCACCGTATCGAGGTCTGCATTCGCCCGGAGAACGGCCCCAGCCGCCGCGTCGTGGAGAAACTCGGATTCCGTGAGGAAGGGCTCCGGCCGCGTTATCTCCACATCGACGGGGCCTGGCGGGACCATCTCGTCTTCGCGCTCACCGCGGAAGAGGTGCCCGAGGGGCTTCTCGGCCGCTGGCAGCGGGCACGCTCTCAGAACCGGAGCAGGCCGAGTACCCAGTAAATGAAATGCGTGTTCGAAATTGATCGGTCGGCGATCACCTCGGAACCATCTCGGGGCGATCTCGGTGTCTCTCGGTGTCTCTCGAAGTCGTCCCACGGCGATAAATTCACGGGTCTCGGCGGCCTGCTGATCGCATCGGTCACAAAAAAAGCTCGAAATATCAGCCAGATCGTGCGACACACCGGCTCAATTGGCAGATGGCCTCACGCAAACCCCTCTACCGTGTGAGGCGTGAGCAGCAGCGGCCTCATCTACGCAGTCATCGTCGGGGCCTGGGCCGCCTACTTGGTGCCGATGTGGCTCCGTAGGCAGGACGAGCTGAACGAAGCCCGTCCGACGGAACGCTTCAGCACCGCCATCCGGCTGCTGTCCGGACGGGCGGGGATGGAGCGCCGGTACGCCAAGGACCTGCGGGCGCGCTCCACCGACGAGGGGGAGCCCAGCGCCGACCCGGGCGGCGTCACCGATTCGGTGGACGTCCGGGCCTTCGCCATGCCCCCGGCCCGGGAACACACCAAGGCTCAACTCCCGCAGCCCGCCGAGCAGGAGCCCCAGCAGGCACCGCAGCCGGCCGCCCGGCACGGTGCCCCGCAGGGCTCCGCTGCGACCGCCAGACCGGTACCGCAGCAGCCGGCGCACACCGAACCCCTGCCCTCGGCGTCGTCACCGTCGGCATCGGGCGCGTCCGCGGCCTCGCGGATTCCCGCCGAGCGGCGGGTCTCCGCGGCGGAGGCCGCAGCACGCGCCCGGCGCTCGAAGGTGCTCGCGCGCCGACGGCGTACGACCGTCATGCTCTTCCTCGCCTTCACCTGCGGCGCGATCGTGGCGGCCGTCGGGGGGCTCGCGTTCCTGTGGGCCCCCGGCGTGCCCGCCGTGATGCTGAGCTCCTACATCGTCTATCTGCGGGCCCAGGAGCGGCGGCGCTTCACCTACGTCATGGACCGCCGCCGGGCCGAGGTCGCGGCGCAGCGGCTGCGCGAGCGGCAGCCGCGCCGCCGCGCCGGCCTCGACGCGGGTGCCGAGGACCAGGACGAGGGCCCCGAGCCGGAGACCGACCCCGGTCTTTCCGCGCTCGCTGCCGACCGCCGCGCCCTCGTCGAGCAGACCGACCACGCCGAGTGGGTCGACCAGCAGCGCGAGCGCAGGCGGGGCCCCGGCCGGGGTGACAGCTGGGACCCGGTGCCGGTACCGCTGCCGACGTACGTGACCGCGCCCGTGGCGCCGCGGGCCACCTCCAGCGTCGACCTGGGCGCGCCGGACACGTGGAGTTCCGCGCGCTCCAGCGCGGTCGAACCGGCCGAGCCGGAGGCGGAGCCCGCAGAGGAGGGCGGCCCAGCCGAGGCCGCCGAAGGGACCGAGGCCGACGGCGACGGCCGCAGCGACGCCCGGCGCGCCGCGTCCGCCCGGCGGGCCCGCGAGCGCGGCCGCACCCCGCTGTTCGATCAGTACGAGGACGGCGAACGGCCGCGCGCGGCCAACGAGTGACCCCGCGCGGGCCGCACGGCCCTGGGCGCGCGGGCCGTGTGACCGCCTGTTCGGGAGCCCCGGCTGACCAGCCAGGAACGGATTTCCAAGCACCCGGATCGGGATGCTAGAGTTTCACTCGTTGCAAGGGCCTGTGGCGCAGTCTGGTAGCGCACCTCGTTCGCATCGAGGGGGTCTGGGGTTCAAATCCCCACAGGTCCACCGCAATTCAGAACCCCGCCGGATTCGTCCGGCGGGGTTTCTGCATGTTCCGGAAGTTCCGGATGTTCCGGCGTGGAACTCGGTGCGCCCGGCTCAGGACGCGGACAGCGGCTTGGCGAAGCACATGCTCAAGTCATGGAATCGGTAGTAGCCGAACTTGACGCAGGGCGCGTAGCCGCTGGATGTGTAGAGGGCGACCGCCTCGGGCTGCTTGGCGCCGGTCTCCAGGACCATACGGGTGCGGCCGGCCGCACGGGCGTCGTCCTCCAGGGCGGCCAGGATGCGGCGGGCGAGGCCGAGACCGCGGGCCTCCGGCACGACGTACATGCGCTTGAGCTCGGCGTCGCCGTCCGCGTACCCCTCGTCGTTCTCGTCCTGGGTGCGCCAGCCGCCCGTCGCGACCGGGCGGTCCCGCTCGTCGTACGCGAGCAGGTACAGGCCGAGCGGCGGCCGGAACATCGCCGCGTCCAGCGGTGTGACATCGCCCTCGTCCCCGTAGCGCTCGGCGTATTCGGCCTGCACCTGGTCGTTGAGCTTGACGGCGTCGGGGTGGTCGAAAGAGACCGGGCGGATATGCATGCCGAATATCGTACATGTATGCATGCGTGGAGTGGACCGGATTAAGTATCGTGCCCGGGTGCTGACTGTCACCTCTGTGAATGTGAACGGACTCCGGGCCGCCGCGAAGAAGGGTTTCGTGGAATGGCTCGCGGAGACCTCCGCCGACGTCCTGTGCCTCCAGGAGGTGCGGGCCGAGCCCGGGCAACTGCCCGAGGAGGTGCGGGCGCCCGAAGGGTGGCACGTCGTGCACGCTCCGGCCGCCGCCAAGGGCCGCGCCGGCGTCTCCCTGTACACCCGCCGTGAGCCCGACCGCGTCCAGGTCGGATTCGGCTCCGAGGAGTTCGACGCCGCCGGCCGGTACGTCGAGGTGGACCTCCCGGGCGTCACCGTCGCCAGCCTCTACCTGCCCTCCGGGGAGGTCGGCACCGAGCGGCAGGACGAGAAGATGCGGTTCATGGGTGAGTTCCTCGCCCATCTGAAGGCCCTGCGCGAGCGGGCGGCCGCCGACGGGCGCGAGGTCGTGGTCTGCGGCGACTGGAACATCGCGCACCAGGAGGCCGACCTCAAGAACTGGCGGGCGAACAAGAAGAACTCCGGCTTCCTGCCCGAGGAGCGCGAGTGGCTGGGCCGGGTCCTGGACGCGGCCGACGGCGGATACGTCGACGTCGTGCGCGCCCTGCATCCGGACACGGAGGGACCGTACTCGTGGTGGTCCTACCGGGGGCGGGCCTTCGACAACGACGCCGGGTGGAGGATCGACCTGGTCGTAGCGACCGGAGGGCTCGCGAGGCGTGCGGTCAAGGGGTTCGTGGAGCGTGCCGCCACTCACGGGGAGCGGTGGTCGGACCACGCGCCCGTCACGGTGGTCTTCGAGAAGTGACCTGACCTGACCTGATCCGACCTGACCCGACCCGCGTGGGTCGGGTCAGGTCGGATGGCGAGGTCGGACGGTTCGCCGGCCGGAGTGCAGCCGAGCGGCTCGGCGCGGCGGGCGCTCAAGCCCCCGGGCGGCGGCTGAGCCGGCGGTCCAGCGCCATCGACAGTTCCGCCTCCACCACGCTCTTCGCCAGGGGGCGCAGGCGGGTCAGGTCGTCCGTCGTGCGGTTCTCGGTGAGGACGAGGGTGGTGAAGAGGGTGGCGAGCGCCTCGGCGTGGTCGCGGACGCCGCGGGCCGCGGTGAGGACGTCGGCGAGCGGGATGCCCTCGCGGACCAGGGCCGCCGACACGTCGAGCAGACGGCGGCTGATGTGCACGATCTCGCCGCCGTCCGTGCCGAGGTAGCCGAGGTCGAGGGCGGCGGCGAGGTTCTCCGGGGTCGCCTGGCCCGCGAAGACGTCGGCCAGTTCCTCGGGGGAGAGGCGGACCGGGGTCTCCTCGGTGGGCTCGCCGAGCCCGAGCAGTTCGCCCACGTCGCGGCCGTGGTCGAAGGCCTCGGCCAGTTCCGCGATGCCGCTGAGCGTGTGGCCGCGTTCCAGCAGCGCCGAGATCGTGCGCAGGCGGGCCAGGTGCGTGTCGTCGTACCAGGCGATCCGGCCCTCGCGGCGGGGCGGCGGTATCAGCTTGCGCTCCCGGTAGAAGCGCAGGGTGCGCACCGTGATGCCGGCTTCCTCGGCCAGCTCCTCCATTCGGTACTCACGCTTCTCCGCCACAGGCGCACCTTACGTCGTACCCCCGGTAACTTTCCCGGTCGCGACCCCTACCCATCAGTACGGAGCTGCTCTACGCTCCCCATTGCGCCAGTGTTCACTGGCAGGGTCGTGCGGCTAGGGAGGCGTCGGGATGACCGAGCACGAACATGTACGCGTGGCGGTGGTCGGGTCCGGGTTCGGAGGCCTGGGGGCGGCGGTGCGGCTGCGCCGCGAAGGAGTCACCGACTTCGTCGTCCTGGAACGGGCCGGCGGCGTGGGCGGCACCTGGCGGGACAACAGCTACCCCGGGTGCGCCTGCGACGTACCGTCCCATCTGTACTCGTTCTCGTTCGCGCCGAACCCCGACTGGCCCCGCACCTTCTCCGGGCAGGAGCACATCCGGGCCTATCTCGAGCACGTCACCGACGTCTTCGGACTGCGCCCCCACCTCCGCTTCGACTCCGAGGTGAAGCGGATGACGTGGGACGGAGAGAAGCTGCGGTGGGACATCGAGACCAGCAGCGGGTCCCTCAGCGCCGACTTCGTCGTGTCCGCCACCGGACCGCTGTCCGATCCCAAGATCCCGGACATCCAGGGGATCGACACCTTCCCCGGCAAGGTCTTCCACTCGGCCCGCTGGGACCACGACTACGACCTGCGCGGCAAGCGCGTGGCGATGATCGGGACCGGTGCCTCGGCCATCCAGATCGTGCCGGCCGTCCAGCCCGAGGTCGCGCGCCTCACTCTCTTCCAGCGCACCCCGCCCTGGGTGATGCCCCGCGTCGACCGCGCCATCAGCGGCCTCGAACGCGGGCTGCACCGCATGCTCCCGTTCACCGCCCAGGCCCGCCGAGGACTCCTGTGGGGCATCCGGGAGCTGCAGGTCCAGGCGTTCACCAAGCGGCCCGACGAGCTGGGCCTGGTCGAGCGGCTGGCCAAGCGCAACATGGCGCGGGCCGTCCAGGACCCGGAGCTGCGCGCGAAGCTGACGCCGGACTACCGGATCGGCTGCAAGCGGATCCTGCTCTCCAACGCCTACTACCCCGCGCTCACCCGGCCCAACGTGGACGTGGTGGCCTCCGGGCTCGACCGGATCGAGGGGTCCACCCTCGTCGCGGCCGACGGCAGCACGGCCGAGGTCGACGCGATCATCTTCGGTACGGGATTCCACGTCACGGACATGCCGATCGCCGACCGGGTGGTGGGCGCGGAGGGCAGGACACTCGCCGAGGCGTGGAAGGGCGGGATGAGCGCCCTGCGCGGCGCCTCCGCGGCCGGGTTCCCCAACTGGATGACGATCATCGGGCCCAACACGGGTCTCGGGAACTCCAGCATGATCCTGATGATCGAGTCCCAGCTGAACTACATGGCCGACTACGTACGGCAGTTGGGCGTGCTCGGCGGGCGGGTGGCCCTCGACGCACGGCCCGGCGCGGTGGCGGACTGGAACCAGAAGGTCCAGGAGCGCATGAAGCGCACGGTGTGGAACACCGGCGGCTGCACCAGTTGGTACCTCGACGCGCAGGGCCGCAACACGACGGTGTGGCCGGGCACGACGACCGAATTCCGCACGGCCACCCGCCGGCTGGACCTGGGAGAGTACGAGGTGTTGCGGGCCCCGGGGGCACGGCAGGGCGGGCAGCCGGGGAGCCCGGCGAAGGTGGAGGCCGGGGCGTGAGCCGACTGACGCACGTGACGAGCGGCCCCTACGCGCCGCCGGCCCCCGCGCGCGAACTGACCGCGGTCTCCGCCGACGGCGCCCGGCTGCACGTCGAGGTGCACGGACCCGTGGACGCCGCCGTGCCCACTGTCGTCCTCGCGCACGGGTGGACCTGCTCGACCGCCTTCTGGGCGGCGCAGATACGGGACCTCGCCGCCGACCACCGGGTGATCGCGTACGACCAGCGCGGGCACGGGCGCAGCCCCGCGAGCGACGCGTGCGGCACGGACGCGCTCGCCGACGATCTGGAGGCCGTGCTCGCGGCCACCCTCGGGCCGGGTGAGAAGGCCGTGCTGGTGGGGCATTCCATGGGTGGGATGACGCTGATGGCGGCCTCGGCGAGGCCGCGCTTCCGGGAGCACGCGGCGGCGGTTCTGCTGTGCAGCACGGGCAGTTCGCGGCTGGTGGCCGAGGCGCGCGTGCTGCCGCTGCCCGCCGGGCGGCTGCGCACCGGGGTCACCAAACGGGTCCTCGGGTCGCGGGCACCGCTCGGGCCCGTCACGCCGGCCGCCCGCAGGATCCTCAAGTACGCGACCATGGGCCCCGGTTCGTCGCCGGGCATGGTCGAGGCGTGTGCGCGGATCGTGCACGCCTGTCCACGCGCGGTGCGGCACGCCTGGTCGCGGGTGCTCGATCTGCTCGACCTCGACCACGGGGTGCGGGAGTTGGCGGTGCCGACGGCCGTGGTGGCGGGGACGGCGGACCGGCTGACGCCCCTGGTGCACGCGCGCGCCCTGGTCGCGGCGCTGCCGAACTGCGTCGGCCTCACCGAGCTGACCGGACTGGGACACATGACACCCGTGGAGGCGCCGGACGTGGTGACCGCACGCATACGCGAACTCGTCGCCGACTACGCACAGATCAAGGAGGGCGCATGAGCAGGGTGAGCCTGGAGGGACAGGTCGCGGTCGTCACGGGGGCCGCGCGGGGCGTCGGTGAACTTCTCGCACGCAAGCTGTCCGCGCGGGGCGCCAAGGTCGCGCTCGTCGGTCTGGAGCCGGACGCGCTCAAGCAGGTCTCGGAGCGGCTGCTCGGCGAGAGCGACCACTGGTACGCCGACGTCACCGACCACGAGGCGATGGCCCGGGTCGCGGGCGAGGTGAAGGAACGGTTCGGGAAGGTGGACATCGTCGTCGCCAACGCCGGTGTGGCCAACGGCGGTCCGTTCGTGGACTCCGATCCCCTCGCCTGGCGCCGGGTCATCGAGGTCAACCTCATCGGTTCGGCCGTCACCGCCCGCGCGTTCCTGCCCGTACTCATGGAAAGCCGGGGGTACTTGCTGCAGATCGCGTCGCTCGCGGCGATCACGCCGGCGCCCATGATGACGGCCTACTGCGCGTCCAAGTCGGGCGTGGAGGCGTACGCGCACAGCCTGCGTGCCGAGGTCGGTCACAAGGGTGTGCGGGTCGGCGTCGGATATCTGTCCTGGACCGACACCGACATGGTGCGCGGGGCCGACCAGGACGACGTGATGCGCGAGCTGCGGCAGCGGCTGCCCTGGCCGTCCAACAAGACCTACCCGCTCGGACCGGCCGTCGACCGGGTCGTCGCGGGGATCGAGCGGCGGTCGAGCCATGTGTACGCGCAGTGGTGGCTGCGTGGGATGCAGGGCGTCCGCGGCTACCTGCCCGGAGTCATCGCGGCGGTGGGGCAGCGGGAGATGCGGCGGTTCGAACCACGGCTGGGAAGTGTCGGCAAGGGGCTCGTAGGGGCCGGTGGGGCAGCCGACGACAGACGGGAGCAGGGCGTCTGACCACGGGTTATCCAGCCTGGATCACTGTGAGTTACTGATCGAAATGCGTGCGTAGTGTCCCCGTGTAAGTCTGGTCGAGCCCGATCCCCTCACCCACACATGGGAGTGAAACAGCATGGGCAAGAAGGACCAGATGCAGAACAAGGCGGAGAACATGAAGCAGCAGGGCAAGAAGAAGATGGACCAGGAGATCAGCGAGCCGGGACGGCGTTCTCCGCAGCAGCCCGGTCAGCACTCCCCGCAGGGGACGGGCCACCGCGCCTCCCAGGAGGGCTCGGCCCAGCGTTCGCCGCAGGCGGCGGGCCAGCGTTCCGCGCAGGGCTCGGCCCAGGGCTCGGCCCAGGGCTCGGCCCAGCGTTCGGCGCAGGGTTCTGCGCAGGAGCGCGACCGCTCCATCCCTGAGAACGAGCGCGTGCGTCGTGAGGCGCAGGACCGCTTCGACGAGGACCACGACGCCTGACGTCGGACGTCCGCTTGAAGTCTGAGTGGGGCGCCCCGACTTCGGGGCGCCCCACTCGGCTGCGTGCTCAGCGGGTGCGTGGCGGCAGCTTCGGGCGGGTGCGGTCCGGTACGTCCGAGAGATCGGGCGGGGAGGCCGCCGAGTGGGTGCTCAGCAGATCGAGGGCCAGTTGGATCGCGGTGTCCATCTCGGCGTGACGGCCCTCCGCCCAGTCCAGCGGGGTGCGCAGGACCTCCAGGTCCGGGGCGACACCCCGGTTCTCGACGGACCACCCGTACGCGTCGAACCAGGCCGCGTTCATCGGGACCGTGATCACCGTGCCGTCGCCGAGCTGGTGCCGGCCGGTCATGCCGACGACTCCGCCCCAGGTGCGCTGGCCGACCACCGGACCGAGCCCGAGCAGCTTGAAGGCGGCCGTGATCATGTCGCCGTCGGAGGAGGTCGCCTCGTCGGCGAGGGCGACCACCGGGCCGCGCGGAGCGCTCGAGGCGTACGACACCGGCTGGGCGTTGCGCGTCAGGTCCCAGCCCAGGATCGTGCGCGTCAGCTTCTCGACGACGAGTTCGCTGATGTGGCCGCCCGCGTTGCCGCGTACGTCGACGAGGAGCGCCGGGCGCGAGACCTCCAGACGCAGATCACGGTTGAACTGGGCCCAGCCCGAGCCGCCCATGTCCGGGATGTGGAGGTAGCCGCAGCGGCCACCGCTCAACTCCCTCACCACCTCGCGGCGTTTGGCCACCCAGTCCTGGTAGCGCAGCGGCCGCTCGTCGATCAGCGGCACCACCGCCACCCGGCGCGAGGGTCCCTCGCCCGTCGGGGGGACGAACGTGAGCTCCACCGTCGTACCGCCCGCGCCCGCGAGCAGCGGGTACGGGCCTGTCACCGGGTCCACCGGGCGGCCGTCGATGTGGGTGAGCACCGCACCCTCGCGGATGCCGGTGCCTGCCAACGGTGAGCGGGCCTTGGAGTCGGAGGAGTCGCCGGGCAGGATCCGCTTCAGGGTCCAGCAGCCGTCGCGCCGGACGAAGTTGGCGCCCAGCAGGCCCTGCCAGCGCTGGTAGTGCCCGGGTCCCTCGTTGCGGCGGGCGGCGGCGACATAGGCGTGCGAGGTGCCCAGTTCACCGAGGACCTCACGCAGCAGGTCCGCGAACTCGTCCGGGGACGCGACCCGTTCGACCAGCGGGCGGTACTGGGCGAGTACGGCGTCCCAGTCGATGCCGCACATGTGGGGTTCCCAGAAGTAGGCGCGGATGATGCGGCCCGCCTCGTCATAGGCCTGGCGCCACTCGGCGGGCGGGTCCACCTCGTGGAGGATGCGGCGCAGGTCGATCCAGACCGTCGAGTCGCTGTCGCCGGGCTCGGTGGAGGGGACGGCGCGCAGCTCGCCCTCGTCGACCACGACCAGCCGGGAGCCGTCGCCGCTCACCGCGAACCAGTCGAGGTGGCCGACGAGTTCCGACTTCTTCGCCTTGCTGATGTTGAAGTACTCCAGGGTCGGGCGCCCCGAGGTGTCGTCGGGGTTGGCGAAGGTCTCGCCGAGCGCGCCCGAGATCGGCCAGCGCAGCCAGACCAGCCCGCCGCCCGCGACCGGGTAGAGCGCCGAGTACTTGGAGGCGGTGACCGGGAACGGGGTGACCCGGCTCTCCAGTCCCTCCAGTTCGACACTGACCGCGCCGTCGGCGCCCTCGTCCTCGACCGGGTCCAGGCCTCCGGCGACCGGCCGCCCGTCGGGGTTCAGGGCGAAGGGGGAAGGGGTGGCGGAGGACAGGGGGACGAGGTACGGGCGGCAGCCCAGCGGGAAGGAGAGGTCGCCGGTGTGGACGTCGTAGACCGGGTCGAAGCCGCGCCAGGAGAGGAAGGCCAGATAGCGGCCGTCCCTGGTGAAGACCGGGTTCTCGTCCTCGAAGCGCCCGTTGGTGACGTCGACGACGAGCCGGTCCTTTATCCGCGCCATCTTGATCTGGCGCAGGGAGCGGCCGACCCCCGGGTGCGACCAGGTCAGCCAGGCCCCGTCCGGGGAGAAGGCGAGATCCCGGACCGGTCCGTTGAGGGACTGGATCAGCTCCGTGACCTGGCCTCCCCCATTCTTCACCCGGCCGGTCCCGCGGGATTCCTCCGTCTCCTCCGCGCCCCCGCCCTCGGTGGCCTCCGCGGTCTCCGCGACCTCTTCCGCAGCCCCCGCCGCCTGTACCTCCTCTGCCTCCTCCTCCGCCCCTTCTGCCTCCTCTGTCTCCTCTGTCTCCTCCGGCGTCTCTGTCTCCGCTGTCTCCGCTGTCCCCGCTAGTTCTCCCGCATCCTCCGTCGCGTCGAGAAGCAGCAGCCGTCCGTCGTTCGAGGCGATCGCGAGCCGGTCTCCCTGGGGGTCCGCCACCAGCTCCAGGACGCGGCCCAGCTCGCCGGAGGCCAGCCGGCGCGGCTCGCGCGCGCCGGAGGCCCGCGGCAGATAGGCGATCTCGACGGCGTCCTCGCCGTCCGCGTCGGTCACATAGGCGACCTGGCCGCCCGAACCGAGCATCTCGGGGAGCCGGACCCGTACCCCCGGGGTGTCGGCGATGGTGCGGGCGGGCCCGTCGCGGTGGGTGAGCCAGTACAGGCTGCCGCGTACGACGACGGCGCCTGCCCGCCCCGTCTCGTCCACGGAGATGGCGTCCACGTGCTGGGCCGCGGGCACCTGGTAGGGGCGCCGGCCCGCGCGCTGCCCGCCGAGGCGGACGTCGAGACGGCGCGGGAGCGAGTCGGGGGACAGGTCGTCGACGATCCACAGATCCCCGGCGCACTGGTACACGACCCGGCTGCCGTCGCTGGAGGCGTTGCGTGCGTAGAACGCGTCGTGGTCGGTGTGCCGGCGCAGGTCGGAACCGTCGTACGCGCACGAGTACAGGTTGCCGAGGCCCTCGTGGTCGGAGAGGAACGCGATCCGGCCGCCGACGAACATGGGGGAGTCGAGGTGGCCGTCGATACCGGCGAGCAGGCGCTGCCCGTGCAGCCAGAGCCGGCCCATGGCGCCGCCCCGGTAGCGCTTCCAGGCGGCGGGATCGTGCGGCGGGGTGCCGGTGAGCAGCAGGGTCCTTCGTTCGCCGTCGATGTCGGCGACCGCGATGTCCGCCACCGGCCCCCAGGGCAGGTTGCCGCCGGGGTCGCCGTCGGTCGGGACGCTGTGGGCCCAGGTGAAATAGGAGAAGGGCTGTCCGTGCGAGGCGACGGCGAGGATGTCGCCGTCGGGGGACCAGCCGCAGACCCGGGTGTCCGCGCTGCCCCAGTAGGTGAGGCGGCTGCCCGGTCCGCCGTCCACCGGTGCCAGATGGATCTCCGGCACATAGCTGCGCCAGCTCGTGTACGCGATGTCTCTTCCGTCGGGGGAGAAGCGTGGGTGTCCGACCTTGGTGCGGTCCACGGTGAGCCGCCAGGCCCGCCCCGGGCCGTCCAGCGGTGCCACCCACAGATCGTCCTCGGTCACGAAGCACAGCCGGTCGCCGCTCAGGTGCGGGAAGCGCAGGTAACCGGATGCGCGGTCGGTGGTGTCCTTGTCCGCGGTCGCCTTCTCGTACTCGTCGCTCACCTCCCCATGCTTTTCCCCTCGGAGGGCCCCGGCAACTTGTGCGGGGGACACGCCCGGCGCGGGGCGCGCGTGACCCAGCACACGTACGAAACGGTTTCGTTTCGCTGACGGCCGGGGTATCTTGAAACACGTACGACGACGAAGAAGATGCCGTACAACGATGACGTACAGAACCGAGTCGTTCTGAGCGGGAGATGGTGAGTGGGATGACTGAAGCCGCAACGGTGCGTCGCAGTCGGATCACGCCCGAGCGCGAGGCCGAGCTGTACCGGGCCGTGCTCGACCTGCTCAGGGAGGTCGGCTACGACGCTCTGACCATGGACGCCGTCGCCGCCCGCACCAAGTCCAGCAAGGCCACCCTCTACCGTCAGTGGGGCGGCAAGGCCGAGCTGGTGGTGAAGGCGCTGCGGCACGAGAAGCCGAGCGCCGGCGACGCCGACACGGGATCCCTGGCAGGCGACTTCCACGCGTTGGTGATGCGTGAGGACGACTGCCGGATGGAGCAGAACTCCGCGCTGATGCGGGGTCTGGCCACGGCACTGCACGGGAACCCCGATCTTCTGAAGGCCTTCCGGGAACTGATCATCGAACCGGAGACCGTTGAGCTGCGCCGCGTACTGGAGCGTGCCGTCGCCCGGGGTGAGATCCGACCGGACAACCCCGCGCAGGAGTACGTGCTGCACATGCTGATCGGTGCCTTCGCGGTGCGCGGCGTCATCGACCAGCGGCCACCGACCCGTGCCTTCCTCACCTCGTACGTGGATGCCGTGATCCTCCCCGCACTCGGCGCCTGATCCCGCACCACCCCGGGACGAACCCTCGTATCCGTACCTGACGCGACCGCTCACGTCGTCGGGCTGATCTCCCCTGCCCCCATCGGGTGACCTCACCAGCCCCTGCCACCCCACGACCTGACCGGGAGTACGCCCTCGTGGCCACGTTCCTCTACAAACTCGGCCGACTCGCCTTCCGGCGACGGCACTTCGTCGCCCTGATCTGGGTGGCGCTGTTGACGCTGGCGGGAGTCGGCGCGGCCAACGCCCCGGCCGCCGGCGCCAGCTCCTTCTCCATACCCGGCACCGAGGCGCAGAAGGCCTTCGACCTGCTGGAGCAGCGCTTCCCCGGCATGAGTGCCGACGGGGCGACCGCGCGCGTCGTCTTCAAGGCGCCCACCGGCGAGAAGATGGCGGACAAGGCCAACAAGGCGACCGTCGAGAAGACCGTCAAGGCGCTCGAGGACGGCTCGGAGGTCACCTCCGTCACCGACCCGTTCAAGGCCAAGGCCGTCAGCAAGAACGGTTCGATCGCCTACGCGTCGGTGAAGTACAAGGTCTCCGGCATGGAGCTGAAGGACTCCTCGAAGGGCGCCCTGGAAGCGGCCGCGCAGCAGGCGCGGGACGCCGGGCTGACCGTCGAGGTGGGCGGTGACGCGCTCCAGGCCACGCCGGAGACCGGGTCCACCGAGGTCATCGGTATCGCGATCGCCGCGGTCGTCCTCGTCATCACCTTCGGTTCGCTGATCGCCGCCGGACTGCCGCTGCTGACCGCGCTGATCGGCGTCGGGATCGGCGTCTCGACCATCACCGCCCTGGCCAGCGCGCTCGACCTGGGCACCACCACCTCCACACTCGCGATGATGATCGGCCTCGCGGTCGGCATCGACTACGCGCTGTTCATCGTCTCCCGCTACCGCGCCGAACTCGCCGAGGGCCGCGAGCGCGAGGAGGCGGCCGGGCGGGCCGTCGGCACGGCGGGCTCGGCAGTGGTCTTCGCGGGCCTGACGGTCGTGATCGCGCTCGTCGGCCTGTCGGTCGTGAACATCCCGATGCTGACGAAGATGGGCGTCGCGGCGGCCGGCACGGTCGCCATCGCCGTCCTGATCGCGCTCACGATGATCCCGGCCCTGCTGGGTTACGCGGGCCGCAAGGTCCAGCCGGCCGGCCAGAAGAGCAGGCTGCTGGGTGGCGGCCGTGCCGCGAAGAACGCGAGCCGGCCCAACATGGGCACCCGCTGGGCGAGCTTCGTCGTCCGTCGTCCGCTCGCCGTCCTGCTGCTCGGTGTGGTCGGCCTGGGCGCCGCCGCGGTGCCGGCGGCCTCGCTGGAACTGGGTCTGCCCGACGACGGTTCGCAGCCCGCCTCGACCACCCAGCGCAGGGCCTACGACCTGCTGTCCGACGGGTTCGGTCCCGGTTTCAACGGTCCCCTGATGCTGGTCGTGGACGCCAAGGCGAGTGACGACCCCAAGGGCGCGGTCACCCGGGTGGCCGACACGGTCAAGGACCTCAAGGGCGTCGTCTCGGTGACTCCGGCGACGTACAACAAGCCCGGGGACACCGCGATGATCACGGTGATCGCGGACTCGAAGCCGTCCTCGGTGAAGACCGAGAACCTGGTGCACACCATCCGTGACGCGGGCGGCGACATCAAGGCGGACACCGACGCCCAGGTGCTGGTCACCGGCAGCACGGCGATGAACATCGACTTCTCGCAGAAGCTCAACGACGCGCTGGTCCCGTATCTGGCGCTGGTGGTCGGTCTCGCCTTCCTGCTCCTGATCGTGGTCTTCCGCTCGATCCTGGTCCCGCTGAAGGCGGCGCTCGGCTTCCTGCTGAGCGTGATGGCGGCGCTCGGCGCGGTCGTCGCGGTCTTCCAGTGGGGCTGGCTGGCGAACCTCATCGGTGTGGAGCAGACCGGCCCGATCATGTCGATGATGCCGATCTTCATGGTGGGTGTCGTCTTCGGCCTCGCGATGGACTACGAGGTGTTCCTCGTGACCCGGATGCGCGAGGCGTACGTGCACGGGGAGAAGCCCGGCCAGGCCATCGTGACCGGCTTCAAGCACGGCGCGCGGGTGGTGACGGCCGCGGCCGTCATCATGATCGCCGTCTTCTCCGGCTTCATCGGTTCCAGTGAGTCGATGATCAAGATGATCGGCTTCGGTCTCGCGATCGCCGTCTTCTTCGACGCGTTCGTCGTCCGCATGGCGCTCGTCCCGGCGGTCCTGGCGCTGCTCGGCAAGAAGGCATGGTGGCTGCCGAGGTGGCTGGACCGGGCCCTGCCGAACGTGGACGTCGAGGGCGAGGGGCTGCGCAAGATGGGCGACGGACGCCCGAGGAACGAGGACGACGACCGCGAGCTGGCGCGGGTCTGACCGTCCGACGTCAGTGAGCCACCGGGGTGGCGGCCAGGTAGGTACGACGCAGGAAGCGCATCAGGGCTTTCGAGTCGACCTGCACGACCGCCACCCCTTTGGGCGAGTGGAACTCCATGACCGCCTGCACCCGGCCGCAGGGCCAGACGCGTACGTCGCCGTTGCTGACGGGGACCCGGAGGCCCTGCTCCAGCAGCTCACGCGGGAAGACCCACTCGTGCGGGCCGGGCAGGGTGATGCGCACCTGACGGGAGTCGGTCTCGGGGTCGTAGTGGAAGGCCACCGGAACAGCTCTGCCTTCGTCCTCGGGGGAGTCGGCCGTGTCCGTGACGATATGGGCGCGTGCGTACTGTTCGACGGCAGACATGAACCGACTCCTTACGCTGCGTAACCTGTGCGGAATCTATGAATCCGTCACCTTTCCAATGTCCCACATTCCGTGGATTCCGCTCTTGGACAACCGCGTACCCCTGTGGGGCCCTCGCGACACGGTCTTGTGGGACAGGACACGTGACGGGACACGTGACGGGACGTGCGGCGGAACGCGCGGCGGGACATGTGACAGGGCGCGCGGCGGGGCGTGTGACGGGGCGCGCGGCGGGGCGCGTGACAAGGCGTGTGGCGACCCTCTCGGTTATTCATGAGTGCCTCGCTCTTGCAAGTCGTTCGCAACAAGGCACTATCATCGAACGGTGCATGTGCCTGACGGATTCATCAACGCCCCGGTCTCCGCCGCCACCGGACTCGTCGCCGCCGGCGCCGTCGCGGTGAGCCTGCGAGGCGCCCGCCGCGAACTCGACGAGAGGACCGCGCCGCTGGCCGGTCTGGTCGCCGCCTTCATCTTCGCCGTACAGATGCTGAACTTCCCGGTCGCGGCCGGGACCAGCGGACATCTGCTCGGCGGCGCACTGGCGGCGATACTCGTCGGCCCCTTCACCGGGGTCCTGTGTGTCTCCGTGGTCCTGCTCATGCAGGGCATCCTCTTCGCCGACGGCGGCCTCACCGCGCTCGGCGTGAACATCACCGACATGGCGATCGTCACCACCGTCGTCTCGTACGCCGTCTTCCGCGGCCTGCTGAAGGTGCTCCCGAGGAGACGGCGCTCGGTCACCGCGGCCGCCTTCGTGTCCGCGCTGCTCTCCGTCCCGGCCGCCGCCGTCGTCTTCACCCTCATCTACGCGCTCGGCGGTACCACCGACGTCGCGATCGGCAAGGTCGCCACCGCGATGATCGGCGTGCACGTCCTCATCGGCATCGGCGAGGCCGCGATCACCGCCCTCACGGTCGGCGCGGTCATCGCCGTACGGCCGGACCTCGTGTACGGCGCGCGCGGTCTGCAACAGCGGCTCAAGCTGCGGGTGGGCGGCGAACTGGTCGACGCGGCCGCGCCGGCCCTTCCCGCCGCCGCCCCGGTCTCCCGCCGCAAGGTGTGGATCGCCGGTCTCGTCACCTCCCTCGTCCTCGCGGGCTTCGTCAGCTTCTACGCCTCCGCCAGCCCCGACGGCCTGGAGAAGGTCGCCAAGGACCAGGGCATCGACCAGCGCACCAAGAAGCACCACACCGAGGACTCCCCGCTCGCCGGGTACGGCGTCAAGGACATCTCCGACGCCCGCATCTCCGGCGGCCTCGCGGGTGTGATCGGCGTCGGCGTCACGATCGTCGCGGGCACCGGCGTTTTCTGGACACTGCGCAGGCGCCGTACGGCCGACGCGTCACCCGCCTCCCTCCCCGAGGGCGTCTGAGGTGGGCGCGGGTCATGCCCACCGCCTCTACCGGCACGGGCACTCACCGGTGCACGCCCTGCCCCCGCACACCAAACTCGCCGCGGCCTTCGCCTTCGTGGTCGTGGTCGTCTCGACCCCGCGCGAGGCGATGTGGGCGTTCGCGCTGTACGCCGTGCTGCTCGCGACGGTCGCGTGGCGGGCCAGGGTGCCGGCCGGGTTCCTGCTCAAACGGCTGCTGATCGAGGTACCGTTCGTCGCCTTCGCGGTGCTGATGCCGTTCGTCGCCGAGGGCGAGCGGGTGGACTTCCTCGGCCTGTCCCTCAGCGTCAACGGCCTGTGGGGCGCCTGGAACGTGCTCGCCAAGGGAACGCTGGGCGTGGCGGCCTCCGTGCTGCTGGCCTCGACCACCGAACTGCGCGAACTGCTCCTGGGACTCCAGCGGTTGCGCCTGCCTCCCCTCCTCGTGCAGATCGCGTCGTTCATGATCCGGTACGGCGACGTCATCACGGACGAGATGCGGCGCATGCGCATCGCCCGGGAGTCGCGCGGCTTCGAGGCGAGCGGAGTACGGCACTGGGGCGTCCTCGCCAAGTCCGCGGGCGCGCTCTTCATCCGCTCCTACGAGCGGGGGGAGCGTGTGCATCTCGCCATGGTGAGCCGGGGATACGCCGGTTCGATGCCGGTCATCGACGAGGTGACCGCGTCACGGGCGCAGTGGTCGTACGCTCTCGCCCTGCCCGCCGCCGCCCTGCTCGTCTGCCTGTTGGGATGGACCCTGTGACCACTTCACCCTCGCTTTCACCCTCGCTGGAAGTGGCCGGACTGGCTTTCGCCTACCCCGACGGACACCAGGCCCTTTTCGGCGTGGACTTCACCGTCGGCCGCGGCGAACGCGTCGCGCTGCTGGGCCCGAACGGCGCCGGCAAGACCACCCTCGTGCTGCACCTCAACGGCATCCTGACCGGCGGCGCCGGGACCGTGACGGTGGCCGGACTCCCGGTGGACAAGCGGCACATGGCCGAGATCCGGCGCAAGGTCGGCATCGTCTTCCAGGACCCGGACGACCAGCTCTTCATGCCGACCGTGCGCGAGGACGTCGCCTTCGGTCCCGCCTCCGCCGGGATGAAGGGCGCCGCGCTGGAGGAACGCGTCCGTACGGCCCTGGAACAGGTCGGCATGGACGCCTTCGCCGACCGGCCCCCGCACCATCTCTCGTTCGGCCAGCGGCGCCGGGTGGCGGTGGCGACCGTGCTCGCGATGGAGCCGGAGATCCTGGTCCTGGACGAACCCTCGTCCAACCTGGACCCCGCCTCGCGCCGTGAACTCGCCGACATCCTGCGGTCCTTGGACGTCACCGTCCTCATGGTCACGCACGACCTGCCGTACGCGCTCGAACTGTGCCCCCGGGCGATGATCCTGAGCGACGGGGTGATCGCGGCCGACGGCAAGACCGGCGAACTCCTCTCCGACGACGGGCTGATGCGTACCCACCGGCTGGAACTGCCCTTCGGGTTCGACCCGCGCTCCGTGGCCATCGGCACCCCGTGACACCCGGCGCTCCCCGAACGGGCGTGTGACGAACCGGCGAGTCCGCCGGGCGGCCTCGCTGACCTGCCCTGTTCCGCGACCGCGGGGTTACCCGCGGTCGCTCCCCCTGGTGGTCCAGGACTCCATACCGACCAGTATCTTGTGCGCGATGCAGTTGTGCGTCCCTGTGTTTCCGTCCTGGGGGAGGTCCGCCATGATCGATGGCACCGCCGTCGACACTCGTCCGACGAAGATCATGTACGTCGCCGAGGCGACCGCGCACGGCGGCCGTGACGGCTATGTCACGAGCCAGGACGGCCAGATCGAGCTGAAGGTCGCGATGCCGCCCGCACTCGGCGGCGACGGCAACGGCACCAACCCCGAGCAGCTCTTCGCCGCCGGGTACAGCGCCTGCTTCCACAACGCGCTGGTCCTGGTGGGCCGCCGGTCCGGCTACGACCTGTCCGGATCGACGGTCGCCGCGAAGGTCGGCATCGGGCCCAACAAACAGCGCGGATACGGTCTCGCGGTCGCATTGAGCGTCTCGCTCCCCGTCGTGGAGCGGGAACTCGCGACGAAGCTGGTGGGCGAGGCCCACGAGGTCTGCCCGTACTCGAACGCGACCCGGAACAACATCGAGGTCACGATCCTGCTGGGCTAGGAATCCGCGCCTTCGCACGAGTGTTGCAGCCACTGTCGCAGGCGAGTGGACGGAGTGCGGACGTGGACGTGAACGGCACAGTGGCCGAGGGCTTCGAGCCGGTCAGGACGGCGTTCCTGCGCAACTTCGAGACACTCGGGGACCGGGGCGCGGCCGTCGCCGTGTACCGGGACGGGCGCAAGGTCGTCGACCTGTGGGGCGGCGCGAAGAACGCGGATGAGGCGACCGGCGGGTCCGACGGGGCCGACGGTGCGGTCACCGGCGGTACGGCGGGCCCGGCGCCCTGGGAGCACAGCACCGCGCAGATCGTGCGCTCCGCGACCAAGGGTGTGGCCGCCGCAGTCCTGCTGCTGCTCGCCCAGCGTGGAGAGCTGGACCTCGATGCCCCGGTGGGCCACTACTGGCCCGAGTTCAAGGCGCGCGGCAAAGAGCGCGCCCTGGTCCGGCACGTGCTCGCGCACCGGGCCGGGGTGCCCGTGCTCGACCGTCCGCTCACCCCGGCCGAGGCGGCTGACCCGGACGTGACGGCCGCCGCCGTGGCCGCGCAGACGCCGGCCTGGGAGCCGGGGAGCGACCACGGGTACCACGCGCAGACGTACGGCTGGCTGACGGGCGAGCTGGTGCGCCGGGTCACCGGGCGCTCGATCGGCACCTGGATCGCCGAGGAGATCGCCGGGCCGCTGGGACTCGACCTGTGGGTCGGGCTGCCGGACGCGCAGGCGGGCCGGGTGGGCCGGGTCGCCCCGATCGAGGCCCCGGCGGCCGACGGCGGCCTGCGGCTGCGTCCGAAGCGGGCGGTCGCCGAGGCGTACGCGGACCCCTCGTCGCTCACCCGCCGCGCCTTCGGCGCGATCACCCCGCAGCCGGACGAGAACGATCCCGCCTACCGGGCCGCCGTCCTGCCCGCCTCCAACGGCGTGGCGACGGCGGACGGCCTCGCCCGCTTCTACGCGTCGCTGATCGGGGAGGTGGACGGCGTGCGGCTGTTCACGCCGGAGAGCGTCGCGCTCGCCCGCGCCGAACAGTCCGCGGGACCCGACCGCGTCCTGGTCGTGCACACCCGCTTCGGCCTCGGGTACATGCTGCACGGCAGCGCGTCCCCGCTGCTCGGCGACGGCTCCTTCGGACACCCCGGCCGCGGCGGGTCACTCGGCTTCGCCGACCCCGGCTCCGGAATCGCCTTCGGGTACGTGACGAACGGCTTCCGCAAGAGCGTGACGGCCGACCCGCGAGCGCAGGCACTGGTCAGGGCGGTGCGGACGGCACTCGGGGAGTGAGCTGGGGGCGCGGCCTGCGGAGGAGCGGGGCGCGAGGGGAGTGGGGAGCGCGGCCTGCGCAGGAGGCCGGGGGAGTCTCGCGGGGGCCGCCCACCGGGCCGTTCCGCGGCGTCTATCCGGCGTGCAGCATCAGCCCGATGCCCACCACCAG
The DNA here is from genome assembly GCF_012273515.2 of Streptomyces sp. RPA4-2. Lineage (NCBI taxonomy): Bacteria > Bacillati > Actinomycetota > Actinomycetes > Kitasatosporales > Streptomycetaceae > Streptomyces > Streptomyces sp. RPA4-2. Next base: position 4,010,999 of record NZ_CP050975.2, on the reverse strand, counting down.
CAGCCCCGCCGCCGCGATCCGGGGCGCCCCGAACCGTTCCTTGAAGAAGACGGCGCCGATTGCCGCTCCGATGATGATCGATGTCATACCGGGCTCATAATGCGGCAGCCCATGGATCTCGAAGAGCCTCTCTCGATAGCCGACGACAAGCGCGTACTCCTGCACGGCGAGGCGAACCGGCGCGATCTGTCGGACCCTGACGACCGGTTCATCCTGCGTATCGAGGTGGCGCGCGCCTGCCGCTCTTCCAACGATTCTTCACGCCGGCTGAAGGCCGCTCTGAAAGACAAGGCCCGCGAGGGCAAGCCGCGCCCGCCGACGAGGAAGGGTAGGGGGTTCGACACCGACCGGGTGGACATCAAGCCGAACCCGCTGGACTAGTAGCGGCACCGCTGAAGGCTGCGCGCACTGTCATGGGTAGGCTTATCTGATCAATGATGTAACGGGGTGTGACAGCATGTCGTTTGATCAGGAGTGGTCGGAACTGAAGACGAAGGCCCGGATGCGGCTGGACAGCGTGTCTACGGATCCCGGCGGAACGTCGCCTGGTGGCGCGGATTTGATCCTCAGGTACGACGACATGGGGAAGATCGGGCATGCCGCTTTCCTGCTGCACCAGCACTTGTCGAGCGCTGGTAAGCATGCGCAGTCACACACCGATGCCGCCGCGAAGAGCCTGGAGAGCGAGGGGTTCGACATGGGCGACGCACTGGCCAAGGCCGAAGAGGGCTGGCAGGCGCAGCTCCAGGTGCTGGTCGACGCCTGCGCTCAGATCTCCAACCATCTCGACTACTCGGAGAAGTCGTCGAAGCAAGACGACCACTTCATCGCCGCGCAGATACGGGTCTCGAAGATCTCCGAGTATCTGGACGTGCCACCGCCTACCCCGAGTTCCGACGCGCCCCACGTTCCGAAGGCGGACGGCCCCATCATGTGACGGCTGGTCAGTGTGTGCGGGGCAGAGGGATTCCAAAGCGGACTGGGAACCCTCCGGAAAACGACGGCGGCGACGCCGGGAACGGCCGGGGGCCGATGCCGACTTTCGAAGAACTTCTCCACGTCAATCTCTCGAGGCTACAGTCGGCGGCCGACGACTGGGCCGCCATGGCGGTCCTGCTGAAGAAAGTCGCCAAAGAGGCCGGGAGCATGCGCAGCCTGGCCCAGGGAACCGAGTGGAGGGGTGAGAACGCCTCCGTCACTAAGCCGTTCGTCGTCCGGGTGTCGGACGAGTTCACCGACGCCGTCACCGAAGCGGAGAGCATCGGGAACCTGCTGGCTTCCGCACACGACAAGATCAAGACGGCGAGGAACGACCTGAAGGAGCTCTGCGGGAATCCGCCCGCAGGCATCACGATGCATACCGACGGCACGCTGAGCCGTAGCGTCCAGCCCCAGCGCATGTCTCACGGGGATCCTGAGTATGTGGTGATCCAGGCCGACTTCGACGCCCTGCAACGGCGCATCGATGCGATCATCGCCCGGGCGGCGGAAGCGGACTCGACCTGCTCCTGGGGCCTGCGGCAACTCACCAAGGACAAGCACGAGTTCGGCAGCACGTACTACGGCTCCCTCAAGGACGCGAGCATCGACGCCCGACAGGCGCAGCAGACGAAGACGGATTCGGTGGAGTACACGCCGCCCGCGAAGTGGGGCAGCGGCACCATCAAGCCCATTGCCGAGTTCCTCAGTTACCGCTCCTGGATGGGTGGTGGCGAGGCGTTCCTGCACGGAGACATCAACGGCGCGATACAGGGCTTGATCGGCGGCGCCCCCTCCGCGGCCGGCGGCAAGGCCAGCGCGGACCTCGCCAAGGGCTCGATCCTGAGCAACGTAAGCGGAAAACACCATCGCCCCACGTTCATCAACACGATCGGCAAGTTCGGAGAGAAGATATTCAGCGCGCCGGTCGCTGTGGTCGCGACGGGGATCGACTTCTACTACACGCCCAACCAGCCCAGGACCCCGGGCGACACCCATGTGGACGCCCCAGCAGAACCGGGAAAGGTGAGATACCAATGACGCACTCCGCCGGCCCACCCACGCGTGGGCGCCGCCGCCCGGACCTGCGGCACTGGCTGAAACCCCAGGGTTCGCGGTTTCTAGTCCTCGGCATGAGCATGTCCGTCGGCGGGCTCGCCGGTGGGGTGCGCTCTGCGTTGGACGGCAAGGGGATCTGGACGATCCTCGGCACCTTCGCCGTGGGGATTTTCGGCTTGCTCATTGTTGTGAGCTTCTTCGTCAACTACGAGGACCGGCGAGGCCGCCGCTGAGCCCCTTGCCGACGCGCGACGGCCCCTGCTCCGCCGCATCGAGAGGACCGCAGACCTTCGAGCGCCACGTCGCCGCGCTGGAGATCCGGCTGCTGCGGCCGCCCGGTAGGGGAGAGCGGGAACGGGCTGTGGCCGGGGTGGTCAGGCCACTGCGTCAGATCATCGGGTCCGCCAACGAGACCTGGAGTCCTCCCGTGCAGGGCCGAGGAGCCGCGCGAGTCGCGTAGCGCTCTTCGGCCTTTCCGCGTGGGGAAGTCAGCTGTCTGGGCGTCCGATGGCTCATGCTGGGTTGAGAACGTCGCCAACTGACGCCGGCGAAAAGGTAGATGTCCATCGCGCTCTCACGGCGCGGGACGAGGCCGGGTGTGCGGAATTACTGATTCCGCGAGGTCGCTGACCTGCTGGAGCTGACTCGCGGTGAGACGTCGCACGTCCCAGATGAGCTCGGCCACGCCGGCGGCGGCCGGCCGCGGTGACGAGTCGGGCGGCTCGATGCCCGTCATCGCCGCCAGGTCGCCGACGGCGACGCCGAGCACGGTGGAGAAGTCGAGCAGGAGCTCAGGGGTCAGCTGGATGCGACCATGGCCCACCCCGCCGTAGGTGGCAGCGGACCAATACCGACCGGTGAGCGCCTGGAAGGTCATGGCTGTGGCCAGCCAGTTGAGATTTCCGTTCCGCGCCATGCGCATGAGCAGGGCACCGGGACCTGGAGAGTACTGCTCGTGCACCGGCGGCCCGGGAACAGGCTTCGTGCGCTCCTCCTGGGGCAGGGACGTCACGAACCCGCGCAACGCGTCCTTCTGCTCCGGTGGCAGAGCGACGGCGTGTCGGACGAGGCGGGGAACAAGCGATCCGGCTGTCGTGTCCGTGGGGGCGAGGTCGTCGGATACGTCGACGCCGACAACCGCGAAGAGGTCCGCCGTCCGCAGACCGAGCACGGGCGCGAGCCGCCGAATCAGCGATGGGTTCGGCGTTCCGCCGTGGAACAGTGTGAGCAGTTCGCGCTCGGTGACGCCGGTGAGCTGTGCCAAGGCGCCGATGTCCAGCTGTCGATGACCCGTCAGTCGCTTCAGCACACCCAGGCCCTCATCCGCTGTCATCGGGTCAGCCTAGTCCGGTGACAACATCCGTATCAGCAGCCGAGCGCGCGCTGTTGTAGTCGGACGACGACGTGTCCAGCCCCCCGAGCAGCGAAGTTATTGCCGCGTGAAGGGGAGTTGACCGAGCTCCCGTAGTCGCACGCGATCAACCAGCGCACGCCTAGGAGCGACCAACCCCGACGTGCGCCATACGCGACCTCGACCGTACTGAGGACAACTGCGCCACTTCTGGCTGGGTAGCTTGATCGGCATGGATCAGGGGCGGGTGGTTGAAGCGTTTCGTCTTGAGGCGGGGCAGCTCGCGCGGGCGATGACGGAGGTCTCGGTTGCCGAGTGGGGTCTGCCGACGCGGTGTGCACCGTGGAACGTGAGCGATTTGCTGGCTCATGTTCGTGTGGTGATTGCCTGGCTGCCGGGCATGCTGGCCGCGCCGGCGCCGATTCGTGCCGAGGTCTCGGCAGTGGAGTACTACCGGCCCGACGACCGTTTCGCTCCGGGGGCCAACGCCGCTCGGATCGCTCTGGCCCAAGACCATGCGGCCGAACAGCTCAGCGGTGCCGCACTCGCCGACGACTTCGACGCCACTTGGCAAGAGGTGGACCGACTGTGCCGGGCCGAGCCCCAAGGGCGTGTGGTTCGCACCCGGCACGGTGATCCGATGCTCCTGTCGGAGTTCCTGCTGACGCGCGTGGTCGGGGTCGCCGTGCACGGTCTGGACCTGGCCGACGCCCTGGGGCGTGAGCCGTGGCTGACTTCCCAGGCCGCCGATCTGTTGCAGGGTCTTCTGCTCGGGCCGGATGGGGCAGCGGCACTGGAGAGGCTGGGCTGGGGTCGGCTTCACTTCCTGCGCAAGGCGACGGGGCGCGAGCCGATCACCGGGGAGGAAGCCTTGGATGTCAGCCGCCTCGGCATCCGATGGCTCACGCTGGGTTGAGAACGTCGCCAACTGGCGTCGGCGAAAAGGTAGATGTCCATCGCGTTCTCACGGCGCGGGACGAGGCCGGGGCGTACGGAGTCGCTTCTCCGGCCCCCTGACCAGCGAAGTCGTTACCGCATCAGCACGGCTTGACCGAGGGCTCCCGGAGCGCCGCGATGGGTGTCGGTGCGGCCCGTGCCTGGGCCCAGAGTACGAGGCCGTACGCCAGGACGGAGAGTGTCGAGCCCGGCAGACCGAGGGCGGCGAAGGGCCGTGGCGAGGCGACGCACTCTCCGCGCAGGGGTGGGGGCGTACAGCGGGAGCACTGCACTCTGGAGCGTGGCGCTGACCTGTGGGGTTACCGCCGCCGCTCGCGTACGTCCACCGGCGTGCGGTCCGTGGCCTAGCTTCCCGCCTTGAGGAGCGCCGCCACGATCGGGCCCGCGGTGTCGCCGCCGTGGCCGCCCTGCTGGACCACGCCGGCCGCGGCGAGGTCACCCTTCCACGCGGTGAACCAACCGTTCGGCTTCTTCTGGTTGTCGACCTCGGCGGAGCCCGTCTTGGCGCCGTAGTCGGGGCCGAGCCCGGACATCGCCTCGGCGGCCGTACCGTACGCCGCCGTGTACTGCATGAGTTCGCGAAGCTGGGAGAGCGTCCCCGCGGAGAGGGTGCGGGAGGCGGCGGCCAGCTTGCGGTGGTCCACGTCCGGCGACACCAGGTACGGCTGGTGGAACTCGCCCGACTTGACCGTCGAAGCGACCGACGCCATGTTCAGCGGGTTCATGCGGACCCCGCCCTGGCCGATCAGCGAGGCCGCCATCTGGGCCTTCGACTGGACGGGCACCGAGCCGTCGAAGCTGGGGACGCCGATGGCCCAGTTGTTCATGCTCAGCCCGAAGACCTGCTGGGCCTGCTGCGTCAGGTCGGCGTTCTCCAGTTTCGGCGCCTGGCTGACGAAGGCCGTGTTGCAGGAGCGCGCGAAGCTCGCCTTGAACGTGCCGCCCTTGATCTCGAACTTGTCGTCGTTCTGGAACTTCCAGCCGCCGTACGTGACGTACTTCGGGCACGGGTGCGGCTTGTCCGCCGAGGCGAGCTTCTTGTCGATCAGCAGCGACGAGGTGATGACCTTCATCGTGGAGCCGGGCGCCAGGGAACCCTGGAAGGCGGTGTTGAAACCGTGGCTCTGGTTGGCGACCGCGAGGATCTCGCCGGTCGAGGGACGCATCACGACGACGGACGCCCGGGTCTTCTCGGCCACCTGCTGCTCGGCGTCCGCCTGGAGGGCCGGACTGAGGGTCGTCCGCACCGTGCCCGGGGTGCCCTCGCTGAAGGTCACCAGCGTCTTGTCGGGCGACTTCTGGGTGCCCTTCGTCGCGGCCTTGCGGACCACCCGCAGTTCGACGCCCGCCGTACCGCCGGCGGTCTTGCCGTACTTCTCCCGCAGACCGTCCAGGACCGTGCCCAGCGAGGGGTACTTGGCCGTGGTCAGTTCACCGCCGGCGCGGTCGAGCGCCTTGATGGGCGGAGTGCCCGCCGCGCCCGTGACCAGACGGTCGCCGTCCTGGAGGTCCGGGTGCACGACGGACGGCTTCCAGTCGACCAGCGCGACGCCGTCCTCGGCCCGCCGGGCGACGGTCAGCTTCGACTCGTACGCCAGCGGCTTGCTCGTGCCCTTGTAGGTGACCGTGGCCTTGACGGAGAAGGGGACGGAGGCTCCCGACGGCCTGCCCGCAGTGACCGTGACGCCGGTGATGTGCGCGTCCTTGGTGTAGCCGGTCAGCACGGTCGTCGCGGCCCCGGCGTCGGTGGTGGCGGCGGCCGCCTTCGTGACCTGGCCGCTCTGCCAGGCGGCGAGGAACCGCGTGGACAGGGCGGTGACCTCGGCCGCCGTCGGCGGACCCGTCTTCACGGCCTTGTGGCCGGCGGTCGTCGACCGGTCATCGGCCGACGCGCCGCCCCCGTACAGGCTGTAGGCGCCGAACGCCCCGCCGACGACGGCCACGGCGATCAGCCCGCCGATCACGGCGGGCTTCGTCTTCCGTCGCTCGGCGACGCGCCTTCTCTTCCCCACGGTTCCCGATCCTCCGCTGCTTCCCCTGGCCCCCGGTGCCCTCACGCTCCACAACGAGGGCTCCCAGCGTAGGGTCCCGTCCTGTGAAGGGTGACTTCAGCCGCCCGTTCGTAGCACAGCTGCGACGATCGGACCGGCCGCGTCCACGCCGTGGCCGCCCTGCTGGGTCATCGCGGCGGCCGCGATGTCGTTGCGGTAGCCCGTGAACCAGCTGTTCGACCTGGACTGCGCGTCGACCTCGGCGGAGCCGGTCTTGGCGCCGATCCTGCCGGTGAGGCCGGCCATCACCTGGGCGGCGGTACCGCTGACCGCGGTGCGGTTCATCATCGTGCGCAGCTGAGCGACCGTGCTCGGCGGCAGCCCCTTGGCGGTGGCGATCTCACGGTTGTCGAGGCTGGGCGACACGATGACCGGCTGCCGGAAGACGCCGGTCATCGCGGTCGCGGTCACGGACGCCATGTTCAGCGGGCACATCTGGACCTGGCCCTGGCCGATCAGGTTGGCGGCGGTGTCGGGGCCGCCGGAGGCCGGGACGGAGCCGTCGAAGGACTCGATGCCGGTCTTCCAGTTGTTCCGGCCGAGGCCGAAGCGCTGCTCGGCCTCGTTGGTGAGCGAGTCGACCTTCACCGTGTCCGCGTACTTCACGAACGCCGTGTTGCAGGAGCGCGAGAAGCTGTCGGAGAGCGTCGCGTTCAGCTGGGGTGTCATGTTCGCCAGGTTGTGGAAGGTCTGGCTCTCCGAGACCGCGCTGTCCGGGCACGTCGCGGGGCCGTTCGCCGTGGTGATGCCGTTGTCGATGAGCGTGGCCGCGCTGATGATCTTCATGGTGGAGCCGGGGGCGAGTTTGCCGAGGAAGGCCGCGTTGAAGCCGTCCGCGCGGTGGTTGGCGACCGCCAGCACCTCACCGGTGCTGGGCTTGACCGCGACCACGGACGATTCGGCGTACCGCGCGACCGCCTTCTCCGCGGCGCCCTGCGCGCTCGCGCTGAGCGTCGTGCGCAGCTTGCCCGGCTCTCCCTTGGCGAGGGTCACCAGAGTGGTGTCGCCCGCGCCCTCGGTCGCGTGATGGATCGCGAGCTCGACGCCCGCCGTACCGCCCGCCTTGTCGCCGTACTTCTCGCGCAGCGCGTCGAGGATCGGGCCCAGCGAGGGGTACTTTTCCTTGGTCAGGACAACGTTGTTCCGGTCCACGGCTTCGATCGGCGGGCTCGCCGACTCGCCGGTGACCAGGGTGTCGCCCTCCTCCAGCTCCGGATGGACGACCGACGGCTTCCAGTCGACCAGCGCCTTGCCGGTGGTCTCGCCGCGTACGACGGTCAGTTCCGAGTCGTACGCGAGGGGCTTGGACTTCCCCTCGAACGACACCGTGGCCTTCACCGAGAACGGCACGGTCGCGCCGGACGGTGTGCCCGGTGTGATCCGCACGCCGGTGAGGTGGGCGTCGGTGCGGTAGCCGGCCAGCAGGCCCTCGGCCTGGCTCGCGTAGTTCGTGTACGTCGCCGCCTCGGCCGCGTCGCCCTTCGCCCAGGCCGCGAAGAACTTCGCCGAGGTCTCCTTGACCTCCGCGCCGCTCGGCGGCCCGCTCTTCACCGGCGCGGGCCCGCCCGCGCTCCCGCTCTCGCTCCCGTCGAGCGCGCTCACCACGTTGAACGCGCCGTATCCGGCGCCCCCGACCATCACGGCGAACACACTGCCGATGATGGCGGCCTTTGCCCCCTTGCGCATCGCGCGAAACCCTCCCCGTGGACCGCTCTTCCGAACTTCTGAACGCGTTCAGAAAAGTCGGCCTGCGTAGCACTGTATGCGGGAGGAGGGACGCGTGGGGTCTACATTTTCCGAATCGTTAGACCGGACCTCGATCGCATCCTTGAACTTAGGTCACGGATGAGGCCTGGCTACCCGGGCCACTTCCTCCCAGGCCGGTCCTGGGCCGTTCCCAGGTCACTTCCCAGGCCGCGCGAACGGCCCAGGTATACGATCGAAGGTGCGCGGCGAGTGGGGCGAGAGCCCGTGCGGCGTCCTCCCGAAGGGCTGCGCGTCCGGGAAGCGGTGAGCCGCCGCCCCCGACGCGAGCCCAGGCGTCCACCGGTCCCCGGCCCCGCCGAGGCGCCGTGCCGGGAGTAGTGATGACCAGTCCACACGAGATCGATCCGCGCGCCCTCAGCGACCCGCGCAACGTCTACCCGACCGACGAACAGTTCTACGCGCACGGCCGGCCGACCGACCCCCTGCTGGCGGAGGACCGCCCACGCGGCGGCAGCCCCGCGGCACCGCTGCACCACCGGGGGACGTGGGCGACCGTCGCGCTCGTCGCCGGCATCATCCTGCTGATCCTCGTCGGGATCGCCCTGTTCCCGTGACACCGCGGACGCACGGCGGCCCACCGGGGGCGAGATGAGAGGGCGCGGCCTCGTGCCGCGCCCCCTCGCCACGTCCGCCCAGCCAGTGCCACGGCACTAGGGCGTGATACGAAAGTCCCGCCTGCCGCACGTATCCAGCCACATCCGTGCCGGAGCTAGACGCGGTTCTGGAAGACGCAGTTCCACACGTGCGTGCCCACGACGACGCCGTCCGCGCGCACCGCCTCCAGCAGGTAGAAGTGCGTGGTCCCCCGCGCGGCCGTGGTGTCCGTGTAGGCACGGGTCTCCGCCGCCAGCAGTCCGGCGTGCAGCGGCTCGTACGCCTGGCTGGCCGCGTTCCACCGGCTGACCCGGTAGCCCGCGACGGTGTCGCACTCAGCCGTCCTGTCGCACCGCCAGTTGATGGACGGCCCGGCCACGTCGGGTCCGCCCATGATGGTGTCGTAGCCCATGCTGCCGAGGTTCCAGTCCCGGGTGACCGTCACGGACGGCCGGACGTCCAGCTCGGTGGCCTCGACGACCGTGACCTTCGGGTCGGCCGGGTGCAGTTCGTTGTCCCAGCGGTCCAGGGCGAGGACCGCGTACACGAACGTCTCTCCGTCCGGCAGGTCGCCACAGATGACCGCGAGCGGGTCGCTCATGCCCTCCGCGCAGGAGGTGGAGCTGAGCCACTTGACCGTGCCGTCGGCCTGCCGGACGCCGTTCCAGACCGCGTAGCGATCGACGTCGTCCTCGGTCGAGGCCGCCCAGCTCACCAGCACACCGTCGGCGCGCGGGGTGGCCTTCACGCCGGTGACCGGGCCGGGCGCGACGCGGTCGCCGGTGCGGACGACGAGCGGGGCGGACAGCGCCGACTCGTTTCCGGCCGGGTCCACCGCCGCGACCGCGTACGACACGTACGTGCCCGCGGGCATGTCCAGGTCGTGGCAGATGCCGCCGGTGCTGGTCTCGTCGCTCTCCTCGGCGCAGGTCACGCGGGTGAGTGCGGCCGGGTCGAGGGTCTTGCCGGGCGAGCGGTAGACGCGGTAGGTCCCGCCGTTGTCGAAGTCCTCGTAGAAGCCGTCGGGCTGCCTCCAGTACACCTTGGTGGAGCCGCTGCGGACGACGGAGCCGAGGGCGGTCGGGGACTTCGGCGGCGTCCGGTCGACACCGTCGCCGGTGACGGCGGCGTACGCCGACGGGTTGCCGAGCGCGTCGAGGGCGCGGACCCGGTAGTACCGGGCGGTGTTCACAGGTGCGTCGGTGCGGTACGACGTCGTGGTCGTCGTGCCCAGCGGCTCGAATGGGCCGGCGGCCGCGGAGGCTGCGTACACCTCGTACCTCGCGGCGTCGGTGGCCGCCCGCCAGGACAGGGTGGCCCACCACGCGTCGCCGGCGACCGTGAGACCGGTCGGTGCCGCCGGGCCGGTGCGGTCCACGGTCGCAGCGGTGGCGTCGAGGCTGCCGGCGGACTCCCGGCCCGCCTTGTCGACGGCGCGGACCTCGTACAGGAAGGTCTGGCCCGTGGCGGGCGTCGCGTCCACGAAGGACGGGGAGGTGAGCAGCGACGAGCCGCCGGCCCTCGCCCAAGGGGTGGTGCTCAGCCGGCGGTACACGCGGTAGCCGGCGAGGTCCATCTCCTTGTTCGCGGCCCAGCGCAGGGTGGTCTTCGTGGTGCCCCGGTCGTACATGGCGGTGAGGCCGGTCGGGGCCAGCGGCTTGACGGTGTCGACGGCGGCCTCGGTGCGCGGGGCGTACGTGAACCCGGCGTAGGCGAAGCCGGTCCAGGCGACGTAGTCCACGCGGATCGCGTGCTTGCCGGCGGGGATGGTCAGGTCGACGGTCTTGCGGGCGGTGGTGGAGACGTTCTTCCACAGGTCGATCTTCCGCACGCCGTCGACGTAGACGCGCATGCCGTCCTGCGTGGCGGCAGCGAGCCGGAAGGGGCCGCCGGAGCCGAACCCCGAACGCGCGCCGGTAGCCCTTGGTGCCCCCGCCGATGCACGAAAACGCGTCGAGCACGCGGAAGGGTTCGAGCCGGGCGGGCAGTCGCCGGACGTCGGTGGGTTGCGTCATGCTGAATGTCTCCAGTTCCTTGGTGAGGTGCTGGCGAGCAAGGGCGGCCCCGGTTCTTGGCGGAATGGGGGGCCGCCCTTGGCGTAGCTGCGCCATATGTGGACGCGTGGTGTGGGGGGTGTCATGATCACGCAAGCGTCTGACCTGCATTGGCACCCGGAGGGGGAAACATGTCCATCTACCTCGGGGCGTTTTTCGCCTTGGGCGCGTTGGTGGTCGCTGTCGGCGGCATCGCCGCGATCACTTATGGCTGGGTACTCCCCAGCATCCGGGCGAAGGTGGTGCGTCCTCGCCTCTACGGCTTGGGAGTGCTGGTCCTCGCCGTCGGCTTGTTCTTGATGGGGGCCGCCATGGTGGCGTCCACCGACGTGGTCGAGTCGGCGGTAAGAACGGTTGCCGTCGGACTCGTGCTTGTCAGTTCCAAGGTGACCCGGACGAGCGGACGCCCTGCGGGTGTCGATGAGCAGATCCCGGACAAGACCTTGCCGGGGCCAGCCGTTGAACCAGATGGTCCGGGTGATCGGCAGTGACGCCACGCTCCCCTCGCGCTAGCTAGCTGTAGAAGCGGTTGCGCTTGATCACGGCCTTGCGGATGTGGACCGTGGTCCCGCCCTTCGAGCCGGACGCGGAGAAGATCTGTACGGCGATCCATCCGCCGAAGATCACGGCGGCCAGGATGATCAGTTGGGTGATCAGTGCGGTGAGTGCGGCGATGAACGTCGTCAGGAGCAGCAGCCCGCCGCACACCGTGGCGAACCCGACGCCCCCGAGTGCCACGTTCACGGCCGCACGGGACACGGCCGGCTTGGCCACAGCCGGTACGGGCTGCATGGGGTTGATGGCGTAGCCGGTGACGACTCGCCCATCCGGCAGGACGACGCTCGCCACGCTTGGAACGGCGCCTGGCTGTATGGGCACGAGGGGTGCCGGGATCACGGCGGCGGGGATGAGCGGGGTGGGCCGGTGGACGTCCAATGCGGTCTCGTAGCAGTCGTGGGTGGGGTGTTCGGGGTACATGCGGAATCCCTTCGCGATGCGGTGCAGGGAGGCGGGGCCACACCCTTGCGGGGTGGCTGTGGAGGGGTTTTCGGGGGTCTGACCTGCGGTCCTCCCTGACTCCCTGAACGATCATTTGTGCAGCTCAGAGGCAGGGAGGCGGGTCAGGGAGGGGTTCAGGGAGTTCTCCCTGTCTCCCTGGCCCGTCACGGGTCGGCTCCCTGTCATCCTTCGGCGGAAGCAGAACCGTCCGTGTCCCGGTTGGCGAGCGCCCGCAGGACGCGGTCACGACCGACGACCATGACCCCATCGGACTTGTAGGCGATGTCCGGGCCAGCCGCGTCCAAGACGCGCTTGAGGTCGATGAACGACCAACCGCCGTAGGCATCCGCGCTCAGCGTCGCGAGGCGAGCCAGCACGTCCTTGGTCCGCACCCGGGACGCGTCCCCGAGCACCGCGGCGATGTCCGCGAGCGGGTCGCCCTCCTCACCCCGCTCGATCACGGTCAGCGTCGTGACTCCGTCGCGCAGGGCCGTGGCCCGGTCGGCGATGGCAGTCGCCTCTTCGGTGCTGATGTAGTGCGTCCGCACCGTGATGGACGACTGCCCCTTCGGAATCTCGATCCCGTCCGACGCAACGACCAACGTCCCCTTGTCTAGCCCGGGGCGCAGCAGGTGCGGGGCGGCCCCACCGTCGACGGCCTTGTCCCCGAGCGCCATGCGGGCCTGGGAGTCGGAGCCGAGCGCGAGGGAGGCGCGGGTGTGCGCGCCCTCGCGGACCAGCTTGGGAAGGTTCTGGTCGGTCGGGTCCTGCGTGCCCTGCCACAGCAGCACGTTCACCGCGCGGCCCTGGTTGTGGATCTTCCGCGCGGCCATGAAGTACCGGGAGGTGGAACTCGACCCGCCGTAGGGCCGCTTGTCCTCACCCTTGACCGGGCACATGAACGCGACCTGCGCCTCATCCACGATCACGATCAGCGCCGGGAACTGCGTACCGGGCGGCGACTGGAGACGGCGGTTCATCTCCTCCACCGCGTCTTCCAGCATCTCCGTGACCTGGATGACGTGCTCGTCGGTCGGGCCCTGGATGAGCCGGGCGGCGAGCCCGTCGCACATGGCCCAGTCGCCGGCGCCCTTGAGGTCACCCATCCAGAACTCCACCGACCGATCCAGGGCCAGCCACAGGACCAACGACCGCAGTGCGGCCGTCTTGCCCTGGTTGGACAGACCGGTGATCAGAAGGTGACGCTGGTAGACGGACAGGGCCGCCGCGTCGCCGCGCAGGTCCTGACCCCACGGGGCGCGTCCCTTGGCGTAGTCGGCGGTCATGGTCTGGTCGGTGACCAGCGGGGACGGGCCGATCGGCTGGTCAAGCGCGCCGGAGTCCGCGATCCACAGCCGGACCGTGCGGGCCGCCTGCGGGATCACGATGAACACCTCGTGCTCATGCCGGGACAGGTTCTCAGCGAGCTTGCGGCGCCGGTTCTGGATCTCGTTCGTGGACACCCCGGACGGCAGGGTGACGTCGACTTCTACGCCGCATCCGGCGATCCGGATCGGTCCGAGCATGCTCGCGCCGGCATCGCCCATCTCCTTGATGGCGTTGCGCAGCGCGGGCACTCCGAGGTCCCGGAGCGCCTTGACGACGATGGACGGGGTGATCGGCTCGCCCTCGCCGTTGCGGACGTTCGCCGGCAGTGCCCACTGAGGAGCGGCTTGTTGCTTGCTGCCGATCGTCCAGAGGGCGAGCAGGGCGAGGAACGGGCCGATCGTCAGGGCCGGCCCCCACACCACCTGAACGATCGTGATCATCAGGTTGATGAACTCGACTACGGCCATCAGAGGGGTGACGACGTGCGTGACGTCCTTCGTAGCGATCGCCATGACGATCCCGAGCGCGATCAGACCACCGATGCCCGCGCCGGTGCCGACTGCTATGCCCTTGGCTGCGTCCACGGGCGAGTGGAGGAGGTCCATGCGGCGGCGGTGGCGGGCCGCGCGGAACTGTTGCCCGCGCTCCTCCCACTCCGCGGCCACCTCGTAGTTCCCGGCGGCTTCCGCGGCGCGGAACATCCGCTCGTAGCGGGATGCGGTGCGGCCGTCCCACGTCTGCTTCGCCGCGATCTTCGCCCCGCCGGCGACGTAGAGCGTGTGGCGGGCGATGGCGCGGGCGGTCGTCTTGGTCGTCTCGTGCGTGACCGCGTGCTTCACGGCCCGTCCGGAGCGCACCCAGAGCGGAACGGGTGCGGCGGGGGCCGGTTCGGGGACCACGGTCAGCGTGGTCACGGTGCCAGGCTCGGGGGTCGGCGGGGTGTTCTTGTGCAGGGGAACGACGTTGTCACTCATCGGGAAAGCACTCCTGACTGCCCCATGGCGGGGTGAAGTTGAAGAGAGAGATCAGTGCGGAGTGGTGCGGGAGCGGGGTGGTGCGGGCGGGTTTCACCACCAGCCGGATGACTTCTTGGCGGCCTTGGCGCGGGCGGCTTCGGTGATGAGCCGCTGACGCTCGCCGTGCAGGGCGGTCAGTTCCGCGTTCAGCCGGGTCTCCGCAGCGTTGGACACGGAGTCCAGTCGCTGTTCGGCGCGGGCGGGGCTCTTGCCGCGGGCGACGCGGTAGGAGCCGCCGGCGAGCGCGGTGAGCACGGCGCGGCGCTCGGAACTGGTGAGCGGCCACGTCTCGCCGCGGCGGACCGCTTCGAGCTTGCGCATCGTCTTGTGGATCTCGCGGTCCAGGCGACGGGTGTCGGCGTTGGCCATGCTTGTTTCCCTTCGTGGGACGGGAGTTGGGGTGTGCGGGCAGAGCTGTCGTTTCTGCGGGAGCGATAAGGTCCGCGCATGGGTGGGGAGATCGAGGCGCACGGCGCCGGCACAGGTGAAAGCAGCACGTCCAAGGGAAGTACCGAGCCGTCGTCGGCACCGAGCACTGAGGACGGGTCCTCATGGCGCCGTCTCGCCGGGCAGATAGCAGGCGCAGCGGTTTTCCTGGCGGTGGCAGCGGACCGGCTGGGCCTGCACTTCTTTCTGTTGCTTGCGCGTTTCGCCGTGCACGCGTATTCGTGGCTCGGCTTCGGGAACTGAGCTGGTCCCGTCTCACCCGAGCGGGTCGGCGCAGGGTACGCAGGTGCCGAGTGAGGTGGGGATGACGTATCCGGCGTCGCGTCGGCAGGCCGGGCAGGTGCGGCGGGCGCGCATCATCGCCGCGTGAGCCCGCCACCGGCCCGGCGTCATCGGTCGGACCGGTCGGGCGAGATCGACGCGGTAGAGGTAGGCGACCAGCGGCGGCCGACCCCGGCCGCGGGGCCGTTCGAGCTGGGCGGCGACGTCCTGACCGCCGGGGCGCATGTTGCGCGCCCGGAGTTGGCGGCGGGTGGCGTAGCCGTCCGGGGCGAGGCGCCACCGGAACACCGGCAGCGTCCCGCTCACGCGACGCGCTTCCACGCGGCCCGGAGTCGGACCTCGGATGCGGAGTGGCCGGCCGCGCGGAACCGTAGGGCCATCTCGCGGTAGGAGAGGGCGGGCGTTTCGCTGTGCCGGATCTCGTCGACGAGCGTGTCGAGGGCCGCGTCGCTGAGGGCGGGCGCGGTCTCCAGCGCGGGCGCCAACGGCTCGATGGGACCCCAGACGGGCAGTTCCCAGCGGGGTGTGACGTCGGGTGTGACGCGGTGCGTCACGCTGGTGAGCGCCCTTCCGGTGTCCTCACCGTTGCGCGCGGTCTCCAGCGTCGACCAGGCGCGGGAGAGGGTCTGTGCGGTTTTGGCCTGGACGCGGGCGACGCGGGCGCCGGCTTCCGTCACGGCCGTCAGCCGGGTCTCCTCGGTGCCGGCTTCGGCCCGCAGTCGGGCGCGGGCCACGGCCGCTTCGTCCCGGGCTTCCTGCTGGACTCCGCGGATCATGTCGAGGGCGCGTGGGGTGAGGGCGGTGCGCTCCCACATGCCGTGCACCAGCCACAAGGCCTTGGCCGCGATGGGCAGCCACGCCACGGCCAGCCACGCGCCCGTGGACGCTTCCACGGTGAGCGCGTGAGCGACCAGGACACCGGTGGCGACCAGGCCGAACGACCAGCCGACCGCGGTCACGGCCCGGCTGTGGTCGCCTTGGGCGGCGAGGCGGCGTTCGTAGGCGAGGGTGGCGAGCCATCCGCCGTCGATGCCCAGACCGACGACCAGGGCGACGGGCCACGGCATCGCCGTGCCCAGCCACATCACCACCACGGCGAGGGTGAGGACCAGGGACACCGCAGTCACCGCGACGGCGGGCAGAGCGGTCGGGCGTGCCATCACGCCACCCCCGCCTCGGACATCCGCGCGCCGGCGGGAACCTCCGTGAAGCCAGTCAGGGCGACGTTCGCACCGCCGTACTCGGTCTGTGCGGTCATTACGGCGGTGCGGTGGTCGCACTGCACGTGGAAGTCGACCGCACTCGGGTCGATGCCGAGCGCCGCCCGCCACGCCTCGAACCCAGTGAACCCGCCCTGCGACGGGTGGAACGACAGGGACAGTCGGTCCGGGTAGATCGCGGATACGTCGACCACCGGGGCAGGCAGGTCCGGGAAGTCGAGCGCCAGCAACCGCAGCGCCCGCAGCGGCGCGGACAGGGCGTCCAGCGTGAGAATCGTGCTCATGCCGCACCGCCCACCGCGTCGGTGGTGCGGTTGGCGAGGACGCGGTACTCGCTGAGGACCCGAGCGAGGGCACGCCGCACGCGGCGGGTGTCGACCTCGTTCGGGGTGCGGTCCATGGCGATGATCTGCGCGTCGATCAGGTCGACGTCCGCCAGGATCAGCGGCATCTCCGACTCGATCGCGTCCAGCTCCGCATCCGTCGGCTCGTTCCAGTCGGCGAACGCAGTAACAGCTTCCTGAACAGTGACGATGGTGTTCATTGGGTCGTGGTCTCCCTAGAAGATGTACGGCCCGACAGCGCCCCCGGAGTTCCAGCTCCGGGGGCGCGCCGTTGGGGTGGGTGTCAGTCGGTGATGGTGATCTGAGCGCCGGGGCGCTTCTGCCGGCTCAGCTCGTTGCCGATCGCGGTCCGGGCGTCGGCCCGGCTGACCACGTGGTCGAAGTGCGCGGTGTCACTGACCTGCTCCCGCTTACCGGTGCTCAGGTCCGTGACAAAGGCGGTGAAGCGGTAACTGCGCTTCATGCAGGACTCCTGACGTGTTGATGGGGGCGGGCCTGGCCGGACGGCTCCGGTCTCGGCCCCTGTCGCCTCGCTTGCACGACCGCGGTGGCCGGGCAGGCGAGGGGAGGCAGCGGCCGTCACCCGGACCGCCGCGGGGACGGGGGTTCCCCCGTCGATTCGTCGCACTGTTGAGTTCTCAAGGAACGACCAGCAAGGGGCCCCACGTTGAGGCGAGCAATCCCGAACCGGCATGGCCCGTTGGCAGCTCAAAGAAGAGCCGCCAACTCGCTGTCCTAGGGCTGCGAGCGCTTGGGATGGCAGTGGCATGCAGTCCTAGGACTGTCAACAGTCCTAGGACTGTGATTCACTGGTTCGCGTCGAGAGGAGTTCTGCGTGGCACCGAAGTGGCGCGACCTGGCGGACAGGCTCGCGGAGCAGATCAAGAACGGTGAGTACGCACCGGGCGCCCAGTTGCCCCAGATCAGGGAGTTGGTCGACGCAGGAGAAGGCTCGAAGGCCACCGTTCACCAGGCCTATAAGGCTCTGGAGGCCGAGGGCCTGGTGACGTCTACACGCGGCCACGGCACCGTGGTGCGTCCGCGCACTCCCCTTAAGCGGCTTGGTATCGCCCGCTACGACAAGGCGAAGTGGCGTGACGGGGACGAGGTGGCGTTCATCGCTGACCGAGTTGCTTCGGGACGGGCCTATAAGCGCGACGAGCAAACGCAGACCGTAACCCGTGTAGAGGCGAACAGCCTCGTGGCGGAGGGGCTAGGCGTCTCAGTCGGCTCTGAGGTGTACGCGCGCGCCCGCCTCGTGAAAGAGGGAACGCAGCCGACCCACACCCTGACTAGCTACTACAGACCAGAGCACGTCGAGGGCACACGCATCGTTGACGCCACCCCTGGCCCTGCCGGCCGTGGCGGCGGATACCGGGTTCTCTATGACGCCGGATACGAGATCGACCACATGAGAGAAGCCTTGTTCGCCCGAGTCCCGACCGCGGACGAGGTGCAGCTCCTGCAACTCCCCGCCGGTGAGCCCGTGGTCGAGCTTCACCGGACCACGTACACCGCAGACGGCACGGCGGTCGAGTTCGCAGTGGGTATCCACTCAGCGTCTCGCTTCGCCTGGGAGTACGACTTCAAGGTTCCGGACTCGGCGGCAAAAGACAGGAAGGGCCAGGAATGATCTCGGCGCAGACATGGGCGGATGCCCGGCTCCTGTGGGACTACCACCGCATGCACCACGACCCGCGACCCTGTTCGGTGGCTGTCGGTCTGGGCAGCCACGACCTAGGGGTGGCTGACATGACCGCGGAGCTGTTTCGCCAAGGCATGGCGCCGGTCATCGTGTTCACCGGGGCCACAAGCCCCACGACCCGGTCACGCATGCCGCGTGGAGAGGCAGTCCACTACCGGGAGCGGGCATTGCAGCTCGGGGTCCCCGATTCCGCCGTATTCGTGGAGCCGCGCGCGACGAACACCGGCGAGAACATTGAGTTCACGAAAACACTGCTGGCAGAGGCCGGTATCGCGGTCTCGGCAGTCCTGCTCGTGAGCAAGCCGTATGAAGAGCGGCGCTCGTACGCCATGATGCGGAAGCTCTGGGCCGACGTAGAGGTGGTGTGCGCGTCCACGCCGATGAGTTTGGAGAAGTACGC
This sequence comes from Streptomyces sp. RPA4-2, assembly GCF_012273515.2. NCBI lineage: Bacteria > Bacillati > Actinomycetota > Actinomycetes > Kitasatosporales > Streptomycetaceae > Streptomyces > Streptomyces sp. RPA4-2. The sequence goes on along the minus strand of NZ_CP050975.2, from coordinate 3,992,446 downwards.
CGACTCCATCGGGGATGCTCGCATGGTGATCGACATGATCGTGGGCGCCCTGCAACGCGTGCTCGTGTTCCCTGGCTGGGGTCTGGCCGTCGAACAGGATGTCCCAGACGCAATCGTGGCTGCCTACGAGCGGCTGTGTGCCGAAGGGTTCACCGGACGGCTCCTGCCCGCTGACGTTGCCGCTCGTCCTAGCGGGTGATGTCGACGCAGGCTACGGGCCGGCGGCGCGGTAGAACTTTCTCTATTTCATCAAGGCCCGCGCACGGCGCGGTCGCACGCCGCCTTGTCGGCGGGGCCGCCGCCCTGTCTTCGCCAGCGGCGGCCCCGCCCGGCGGCGCGGTAGCGGCAGCGGGCACGAAGTAGGAGACACCCTCTGGCTGGGGCGGTCGGCTCCACGACTTTAGCCAGCCACTTTGGCGCGAGCATCGAAGATCACGGCCCCAACGTCGTGCTTTACCGGGCAGGTCCACAGCCTGCCCGACGCGCCGGAAGCTTACGGGGCCATGATCACTCGTGCCAAAGCAGCTCCCGACCAAAGTCGCTACGCCGACCTCTCGTCGCTGTGAGCCTGATCCACTTGTGAGCGATCATGACGGCTGCACGACGCTGCTTCGTTATGGCCGTAAAACTCAGGCTGGGAGCGGCTGGGCTATCGCGGCTCAGATCTAGCTCAAGTCGGTTGAATATCACGAACACCGGTGGCTAAGTTCGACTCCGTTCGCCACAAGGGGAACTCAGTTCGCTCCACCCCCGCACCACCCCGGCCTGACCAGCACGGGAGTGGCTCATGCAAAGGAATGTGAGCATTGAAGTACATCGGCAGGACGGTGGCGGTGACTGCCTCAGCGGCACTCGCAGCCCTGGCGTTTGTGGGCCAGGCTAGCGCTGACGCTGACAAGACCGACAACCACGTAGCACTTCACGTCACCGGGAAGAAGCTACACGTCGACGATGTGACTATCTATGGCGGTTCACCCAGTAACAATTACTGCCTGAACGCCCGTGTCACCTTCGACAACTCCAGGGGCAATCAAACCTACTACCTGTGGCACCCGAGGGGGCAGCGCTGCGGGAACGGCGACTACTACACGGGGATCGCCAAGGACACGCGGTGGCCCAACGGAACCAAAATCTGCGCGGCCTTCTACAGGACGAACGGGGACCGCTGGGGCGGCAAGCCCTGCGCGACCATTCACAACTGACCAGGGGGAAACGACAATGAGTTGGAAGAAAAAGGGATTCGCGGCCACAGCAATCGGCGCGGCCATCGTCCTCGGTGGTGCGTCTGCAGCGTTCGCGGAAGGTCCGCACTACCCGCAGTCCTCGGGGCGGGTAGCCGGCGGCAGCCACAACCAATGTACCTACAATTGGATCCAGGCCGACACGACGAACTTCCCGGGGCACCGCGGCAAGCATGTGTTCGTCTCCGGCATGGCCTACTACAGCGCTGGGGGTGGCAGCGATCCTCGCTGCCACCCTCACGTTGAGATTACGTACAAGAACAACGCCGGAGAGGCTTCCCATACGTGGGGCAAGAAGCAGAGCAACGGCGCGTTCGAAGCAGCGGTTGAAGCCAAGTCCTACAAGTTGGTCTACCACACCGAGATGTGGGTCACGGACAACGCCGGGCATACCATCAGCGGCACCTACATCCAGGTGGACCCCAGGGGGCGGGTCCTCGCCAGGTGATAGTGGTATCCCTTTGAGAGCTCCTCAGGAGGACGGCTAGCGCCCCTAGAGAGCTCTCTTGTTCCGCGCACGGCGGTACCTAGACTTTCACCGTTTTCGTACTGATGGGCCCGTCCGGGGACGCCCCCTGGCCTGGCCCATCAGTCGTCTCCCGAGAGCCTGTGCGGTATCCTCCCTCGACAAGCATCACGGACCCGGAGGGCGAGATGGACCAGGACGGCGCGCACCTGGTACGAGGCAGACTGATGAATGCGGGGCAGCCCCATCTGAGCCAAGTGAGCCTTCCCTATGAAGAGGTAATTCGGGTCGTCGTGCTCCTCGGCTACTACGAAAAGGCGTGGGAAGAGCACCAGATCGGTAATGCTCTGAACTGGTGGCGAGCCCTGCCTGAGGCACTTCCTCAGTCGGAAGGATGGGCCTTCACCCTACGCGACTTCGAACCTGCATGGATTAACGAGACACAGAACGGTGACTTCACCGCCGTTTACGTCTCGGCTGATGAAGATGGTCACATGTCGTATCAAGTCATCGGTAACCATGGCGGCAACGAGACTGAGACGCTCTGCCCGGATATCACAGTCTTGAAAAGTGCACTGCTCGCGAACTGACGGTTTGCGCGCGGTAGGGGTCGGCGGAAACGGGAGCCCACGGTCGTGCGCCTTGGGGGGATACTCCTGGGAGGTAAGGGCCGTGCAGTAGCGGCGTACAGCAACCCCCGTGACCGCACTCGATTGCAAACAGACCCAGACGACCGTCTGACCAGCCCACCAGACCTCGACGTCCTCCCCGCCCGTAGTTTGCATCGAGGGGGATCCTGCGGCCCTGGCAGCAAAGCGGTGCAAAATGGCAGCACCAGACAGCCGCCAGCAGCACTGAAAGCCGCGGCGCCAATAGGGGTGACGTTTTCCGGCCGAACTCCTAAAGGAGCAGCCGGACTTTGACTATTCGTGAACACCCCGGCCGATCTACCGCGCGCTGGGTCGGGATCTGCTTCTGGTCGACCTCCGAAAACCTGTACGGCCAATCCCTTTTCGGATTCTAGATGCACCGGTTCACGGCACCAGCCCACCAGAGTAAGCGCCCCTCTCACCGCCCCAGCCGGTTTGCGTTTTCCAGACAACACGTATCCCTAGGTCACTCAACAGGGAAATATGCGCCCCTCCTATCTCTTCGCTGAATAGCGCCACCATTCCAGGCTTAACCCCTTCGGAGTAGAAAAAGTGACGATACTCAAGAAGCTGAGCGAGCGCCGCTCTAGCAGCTTCAGTCCCGTTTCCCCGATACACCACCTTGACTTCAACCAGCCAAGTTTGCGCACCACGGACGAGCTCCAGGTCTCGCGGATGAACCTTAGTCGACGGGCGCCAACGCATACTCGCCATTTCTTGCCCGTAGGAACGCAGTAGATCTTCATGCTCCCGCTTTTTAGTAAGCTCCCGACCCGCTACCCTTGCAACATACTCACTTGCATCTTTAGGGGAAAAGTCGGCTAAGAGATCCCTCTCATCTACGGGATCCATTTGACATGCAGAAAACATTGACCCTTGCGGCGATATCCGCCATTCATCCCCCCGAGATGAAGGCATCATGAGCCCTTCTCTTTTCAACAGGTGATAAAGAGAGTCCAGATTGTTTCTCCATGCCTCCTCTCCGCGTCTCCCCACCCGGGGCAAGCGGTCTTCGGTGGTGAACTGGTGGCCGAACTTGTCCGCCACGCGTCCATGCACGTCTGCACGTGGGGCAGAACCTCCGAGCTCCGCTACAGCTATCAACAACCAGCTCTTTAGGACGCCGCGTGGTGTCTCAGACATACGAGGCAGTCTGCCAGCGGGCAGATGATTCTTCAGCGGGATCGTTGTGCTTGCTACGCCCCGACGATGCTGAGGCTCCGGGTTAGCAGTGCGACACCGCAGCCGCGGCAACCGTCCCCGGCCGCTCTCCTGCCGTCAGGCCCGTGCAGCGACCGGAGTGGACGTCGCCGACCAGTAGAGCTACGCGTCAGAAACTCTCTGACATCCACTTCTGACATCAACGGCGTTGGATAGGGACGTACATGAGCACCCCTGACCGGCCGTCATGGCTGCGGAACCGCCAAGTCTCGTTGGCACCCGACCGAGCTCCTAATGCGGTGCTCATGCACGAGCGCCCTCCCGGGCCGTGCAAGGGCGCTCAATGATGACCAAGGTCGACAGCTACCGACAGCTCATCAGTAGGTCAGGACGTTGATCGATGAGGCGGCTGCAGGCCACGGCCGCTGGCGGTCAGTTGTGGCTGAGCTAAGAGATCCAGCGTATCCAGGCGACTCGGCCAGACGTACCGCCCCCTCGTCTTTGCCCTGCCACGGCCGTGCGGCATCTGGCCGTCAACCACGGTCAGCAGCGGCTCGCGGCGGTCGGCTCCGGAGCGCTGATCCCCCACACGTCCCCCAAAAACTGGCTTGGGGGGCAGAGCGGCTGGTCAGAGGGAGCGGAGCCAGCCCGCTGTAAATCTGCCGGGCCCAGAGCTGGGCCGTCCTCGGGCCGTCCGAGGGCGACCAACGTCAACCGCCAACGACTAGCAACGACCAAGGGGACGCGGCGGATTGCCGCGCCCCCTTGCTACAACTGCCCAGCTAGACCCACGTATCCAGCCACATCCGCGACCGCCACTGCTCTATCGGGATCGACGTGCCCGTGTACAGCGGCCAGAAGTAGATGAAGTTCCAGGCGATCAGCAGGACCAGGACGCCCGCGCTCGTCGCGCCGATGACGCGGCGGCGTTCCGTGGAGCCCGGGGGGCCGAGGATCGCGCCGATCATCATGGCGAGGGCCAGGCACAGGAACGGGAGGAAGATCACCGCGTAGAAGAAGAAGATCGTGCGCTCCTGGTACTGGAACCAGGGCAGATAGCCGGCCGCGATGCCGCAGGCGATCGCGCCCGCGCGCCAGTCGCGGCGGAACGCCCAGCGCCACAGCAGGTACACGACCGCGAAGCAGGCGGCCCACCACAGGATCGGGGTGCCCAGAGCCAGCACCTCGCGGGCGCACTTGTCGCCCGCGTCGGCCGGGCAGCCGTCCTTGCCGGGCAGCGGGGACTCGTAGAAGTACGAGACCGGGCGGCCCAGGACGAGCCAGCTCCAGGGGTTCGACTGGTAGGTGTGCGGCGACGAGAGGTGGACGTGGAAGTTGTACACCTCGTGCTCGTAGTGCCACAGGCTGCGCAGCCAGTCGGGCAGGAAGGTCCAGTTGCCGCCCTTGCCGTCGGTCATGGCCCAGTTGCGGAAGTAGCCGCCCTTGCCGTTGTCCGGCGAGAGGATCCAGCCGGTCCAGGAGACGAGGTACGTGACGATCGCCACCGGGACCGTCGCGAGGAACGCGAGTCCCGTGTCGTGCTTCAGGGTGGCGGCGTACGGGTGCTGGGCACCGGCGACGCGGCGTGAGCCGACGTCCCACAGGACGGACATGAGGCAGAACGCGGCGAGGACGTAGAGACCGCTCCACTTGGTGCCGAGCGCGAGCCCCAGCATCAGGCCCGCCGTCCAGCGCCAGGGCCGCCAGCCGAGGCGGGTCGTCTCCGCGGTGTGCGCGTCCGGGCGGACGACGCCGTCCGCGTCGGCCGGCAGCGCGGCCGCCAGCCGGGCCCTCGCCCGGTCCCGGTCCACGACCAGACAGCCGAAGGCCGCTAGTACGAAGAACATCAGCACACCGTCGAGGAGCGAGGTGCGGCTCATCACGAAGTGCAGCCCGTCCACCGCCATCAGCGTGCCCGCGAGACAGCCAAGGAAGGTCGAGCGGAACATCCGGCGCCCGATCCGGCACAGCAGCAGCACCGACAGCGTGCCCAGCACCGCCGTCATGAAGCGCCAGCCGAACGGGTTGAACCCGAACATCCATTCGCCGATCCCGATGACGTACTTGCCGACCGGGGGATGGACGACGTACGCGGCGTCGGCGGGGATCGAGACGTGCCCGTTGTGCTGGAGGACCAGGTCGTTGGCGTTCTTGTCCCAGTTGACCTCGTAGCCGCGGTGGATCAGCGCCCACGCGTCCTTGGCGTAGTACGTCTCGTCGAATATCACCGCCTTCGGGCTGCCCAGGTGCCAGAACCGCATCAGCCCGGCGAGCAGCGTCACCAGGAGCGGCCCTCCCCAGCCCGACCAGCGCGTGAGGCGCTCGGCGACCTCGTGGCGCAGGCCGAACACGGCCCAGATCCGTGGGCTCGGTTCGGCGTACGGCGGCACGAGCCGGTCGCGCACATCGGTTCTCGGCGGCGCCGTGTATCCGAAGCGGCGCAGCCGCTGCTGCCACGACGGCTGCTGCGCTTCGGCGGCCTGGCCCTGCCGGGTGTCCGTGGAGGACGCGGTACTGGTCACCGCGCCATCGTAGGGAACAGGTCTGTGCGAGTCCCGTGCACGGGCCTTAAAGGGTGGATGAGGCTGCCGCGGATCGCCCCTGCGAGGATGGATCCGTGACAGGAACCCTTGTTTTGGCAGGCACCCCGATCGGTGACACGGCCGACGCCCCGCCCCGGCTCGCCCAGGAGCTGGAGAGCGCGGACGTCGTCGCCGCGGAGGACACCCGCAGGCTGCGCCGGCTCACCCAGGCGCTCGGGGTGCAGCCCACCGGGCGGGTCGTGTCGTACTTCGAGGGCAACGAGGCGGCCCGTACCCCGGAACTCGTGGAGGCGCTGGCGGGCGGCGCGCGGGTGCTGCTGGTGACCGACGCGGGCATGCCGTCGGTCTCCGACCCCGGCTACCGGCTGGTCGCGGCGGCCGTCGAGAAGGACATCAAGGTCACGGCCGTACCCGGCCCGTCCGCCGTGCTCACCGCGCTCGCGCTGTCCGGGCTGCCCGTCGACCGCTTCTGCTTCGAGGGGTTCCTGCCGCGCAAGGCGGGGGAGCGGCTGTCGCGGTTGCGGGAGGTCGCCGACGAGCGCCGGACGATGGTCTATTTCGAGGCTCCGCACCGGCTCGACGACACCCTCGCCGCGATGGCCGAGGTCTTCGGGGACACCCGGCGGGCCGCCGTCTGCCGCGAGCTGACCAAGACGTACGAGGAGATCAAGCGCGGGCCGCTGGGCGAGCTGGCCGCCTGGGCCGCCGAGGGCGTGCGCGGGGAGATCACCGTCGTCGTCGAGGGCGCGCCCGCCAAGGGCGCGGAGGAGCTGGACGCCGGAGAGCTCGTGCGCCGGGTGCGGGTGCGGGAGGAGGCGGGCGAGCGCCGCAAGGAGGCCATCGCGGCGGTCGCGGCGGAGGCCGGAATTCCCAAGCGCGATGTCTTCGATGCGGTCGTAGCGGCAAAGAACGCGGCACACACCGCCCCATAGAAGCGCAAAGGGCGGTCGCCAAAAGCAAAGCTCAGACCGTGTTCCGAGACCGTTCCGACAAGGAAAGGCCAAAACGGCTCCAACACTCGACAGGCCGGATGCGTTCGCGCCCGGAGAAGCGTCCACTGGTTGAAGGGACGCACCGGTCCCCAGTCTTCGAAAGGCCGGAGGGATTCAGGGGGAATCCTCCTCGGCGAAGGCGCTTGTCCAGCGGACAAGAGGAGCACTGGCATGAGTGAGATCGCAGGACGGACCGGCCGTGTCGACGGCCCGGTCACCAGGCAGCAGACGGGCCCTCGCAGCGCGGCGACCGCCGTCGTCAACGAGTCGTACTCCTTCGCCTGCATGCGCTGCGGGCACGGCTGGGAGCAGTCGTACGAGATAGAGCACCACCACGACGCCGAGGGCAGCGAGTTCGTGATGTACGTGGCGGACGGCCGTGTCGTGCCGTCGCCGCTGAGCCGCCCCTCCTGCCAGAACTGCGACGGTCACGTGGTGCGCATCATGCGCGCCGGCCAGGTGTCCTCCGTCCAGAACTCCATGCACCGGCCGCACCACCCGGAGCGCCCGCTGTCCCGCCAGCCCGCGACGGCGCGCGGCGAGGTGCCGGACGAGGACCTCGACCGGTCGGTGACGCCCAAGGAGCCGCACCACTGGCACCTCTCCGACCTGCTCCACCCCTTCCACCACCGCCGCGCGAGCTGACGCCCACCGCAGGGCGGGCCGGCGCTCGGCACCTGCTCGGGTGAGACCGGGCATGCCCCTTTCGTAGGATCGGGGCATGCCCTCCGACAAGACCGAAGCGCCCCCGCTCCCCGAGCCGCTGCGGGTGCCCGTCGCCGACTCGCACACCCACCTCGACATGCAGTCCGGCACGGTCGAGGAAGGCCTCGCCAAGGCCGCGTCGGTCGGCGTGTCGACGGTCGTCCAGGTCGGCTGCGACCTGAACGGCTCGCGCTGGGCGGCCGAGACCGCCGCCGCGTACGAGGCCGTCCACGCGACCGTCGCGCTGCACCCCAACGAAGCGCCCCGTATCGTGCACGGCGATCCCGACGGCTGGTCCCGCCAGGGCGCGCGGCGGCCCGGTGGCGAGGACGCACTCGACGAGGCCCTCGCCGAGATCGACCTCCTCGCCGCTCTCGCGCAGGTCAAGGGCGTCGGTGAGACCGGACTCGACTACTTCCGCACGGGTCCCGGGGGCGAAGCCGCCCAGGAACGGTCCTTCCGCGCCCACATAGAGATCGCCAAGCGGCACGGAAAGGCGCTGGTCATCCACGACCGCGACGCCCACGCCGACGTGCTGCGCATCCTCAAGGAGGAGGGCGCTCCCGAGCGGACCGTCTTCCACTGCTACTCCGGCGACGCCGACATGGCCGGGATCTGCGCCCGCGCGGGCTACTTCATGTCCTTCGCCGGGAACATGACCTTCAAGAACGCCCAGCCGCTGCGCGACGCGATCGCCGTGGCGCCCCTGGAACTGCTCCTCGTCGAGACCGACGCGCCCTTCCTGACACCCGTCCCGTACCGCGGACGGCCCAACGCGCCGTATCTCATTCCGGTCACGGTCCGCGCCATGGCGGCCGTGCGAGGCATCGGGGAGGACGTGCTGGCGACGGCGCTCTCGGCGAACACTGCACGCGCTTTCGATTACTGAGCGATAACGCTCGCAGGCGTTTTCCGGGGGCTCGGCCGGGGACAGTGTCGCGACACAGCGTAGCCGCGTTGCTTGGGAGAGTGACGACCGCTCCGCTAGGTTCTGGTCGCCCGATCCGGACCCTGGAGCGTGTCGTCGTGAGCAACTCGCAGTACGAGACGTTTGGCCTGACCGCAACGCCGTACGCGCCGTACGCACCGTACGAGCCGCCCTACGGCCCCTACGAGTCGTACGAGAACCCCGAGCCGTACGCCGACGGCAGCCCGGGGAGCCCTCCGGACGGTCCGGTCGGGCCGCCGGGCGGCTCGGGGGACACGTACCGGCCCGCGTACGAGGAGGCCTCGGCCGACCGGACGACCCAGGTGTCCCGGGCCACCCTGCTGTCCCAGGCCCCCACGGAGCCCCAGCTGCCCCGCCAGGAGTACCCGCAAGGGCCGATGGTGGCCTCGACGGACCCGTTGGACCCGGTGGGCGCCGAGGCGGCGACGGCGGAACTCCGGACCGGTGGGCGGGCGCAGGCGCGCCGGGCCGCCCGGCGTGCGCCCCGGCGCCGAGGGGTCACCGAACGCGCCGATCCGCTGCGCCGGCTGCTCCCGCAGGCGCTGGTCGTCGCCTTCCTGGCCGGCGGCACCTCCGCGTTCGTCGCCAGTGACAAGGCCGTCGAGCTGACCGTCGACGGGAAGCCGCGCACGCTGCACACCTTCGCGGACGACGTGAGCGAACTGCTCCGGGGCGAGGGCGTGCGGGTCGGTCCCCACGACGTGGTCGCACCCGCCCCCGGCACCCCGTTGACCAGCGGTGACGAGGTCGCGGTCCACTACGGGCGGCCCGTGCACCTCACGCTCGACGGGCACCGTCGCAGGGTGTGGACGACGGCGGCCACCGTGGACGGGGCGCTGGAACAGCTCGGGGTGCGGGCCGAGGGGGCGTACCTGTCGGCCTCGCGCTCCCGGCCCATCGGCCGGGAGGGCCTCGCGCTCGACGTCCGCACCGAACGCACGGTGACGATCATGGCGGACGGCCGGGCGCGGACGATCCGGACGAACGCGGCGACCGTGGCGGAGGCGGTCGAGGAGGCCGGGATCACGCTGCGCGACCAGGACACGACGTCCGTGCCGTCCGGGAGCTTCCCGCGGGACGGACAGACGGTCAGCGTGATGCGGATCACCGGGTCCAGGGAGATCCGCGAGGAGGCGATCCCCTTCGAGGTGACGCGGACGAACGATCCCTCGCTCTTCCGTGGCACGGAGGTCGTCGACCGGGCCGGTGAGCCGGGGACCCGGCGGGTCCTGTACCTGCTGCGGACCGTCAACGGGGTCAAGGAGCGGCCCCGTCGGATGGGGGCCGAGGTGGTGCGGGAACCGCGGACGCAGGTGGTACGGGTCGGTACCAAGCCGCGGCCGGACTCCGTGAAGGGGGCCGACCATCTGAACTGGTCCGGCCTCGCCGCGTGCGAGTCCGGGGGACGGCCCGCCGCCGTGGACGCCTCCGGGAACTACGGGGGCCTCTACCAGTTCGACACGCACACTTGGCGCAGCCTCGGCGGGTCGGGGCGGCCGCAGGACGCGCCCGCCACGGAGCAGACGATGCGCGCGAAGAAGCTGTACGTGCGGCGGGGCGCGACCCCGTGGCCCCACTGCGGCGGCCGCCTCCACGGCTGACCTCCGGGGTTCCCGGTGCTGGGGCCGCGCCCCTGGCCCCCGTTCGGCCTGACGGCCTCGTCCTCAATCGCCGGACGGGCTGGAAGGACGCGGGGCGCGCCCCTGCCCCGCAGGGGCGCGGGGGACTGCGCGGCCGGCTCCCACTCACCCGCACCAGAAGCCGAAGCCGTCCCCAGGGCCCCGCCCCGCAGGGTGGTGGAGTCGGCCGGGGTCGTCGTCCCCGTACCCTGGCTGCGTGAACAGCCCCACCCCCGACGCCCTCCTGGGCCCCGCCGAGGTCCGCGAGCTCGCGGGCGCGCTCGGCGTGCGGCCCACCAAGCAGCGCGGCCAGAACTTTGTGATCGACGCCAACACCGTGCGCCGTATCGTGCGCACCGCCGGCGTCCGGGAGGACGACGTGGTCGTCGAGGTGGGCCCCGGCCTCGGCTCGCTGACCCTCGCGCTGCTGGAGGCGGCCGACCGGGTGGTCGCCGTCGAGATCGACGACGTCCTCGCGGGCGCGCTCCCCGCGACCGTCACGGCCCGCATGCCGGCCCGCGCCGACCGCTTCGCGCTCGTGCACTCCGACGCCATGCAGGTGACCGAACTCCCGGGCCCCGCGCCCACCGCCCTCGTCGCCAACCTCCCCTACAACGTCGCCGTACCCGTGCTGCTGCACATGCTCGACACCTTCCCCACCATCGAGCGCACGCTCGTCATGGTGCAGGCGGAGGTCGCCGACCGGCTCGCAGCCGACCCCGGCTCGAAGGTGTACGGCGTGCCGAGCGTCAAGGCCAACTGGTACGCCGACGTGAAGCGGGCCGGCTCGATCGGCCGCACCGTCTTCTGGCCCGCTCCGAACGTCGACAGCGGCCTCGTGTCCCTCACCCGGCGCGCCGAACCCGTCGAGACCACCGCGTCCAAGCGCGAGGTCTTCGCCGTCGTGGACGCCGCCTTCGCACAGCGCCGCAAGACGCTGCGCGCCGCCCTGGCCGGCTGGGCGGGATCCCCCGTCGCGGCCGAGGCCGCGCTCGTCGCCGCCGGGGTCTCCCCGCAGGCCCGCGGCGAGTCCCTCACCGTCGAGGAGTTCGCCCGCATCGCGGAGAACCGTGTCGCCGGGAACACCGTCGAGAACAAGGAGCCGGTCCAGCCGTGACGCAGACGGTGACGGTACGCGTCCCTGCCAAGGTCAACGTGCGGCTCGCCGTCGGCGGCGCCCGCCCCGACGGCTTCCACGACCTGGCCAACGTGTTTCTCGCGGTCGGCCTGTACGACGAGGTCACGGTGACACCGGCGGACGAGCTGCTCGTCACCTGCTCGGGCCCCGACGCCGACCAGGTCCCCCTCGACCGTACGAACCTCGCGGCCCGCGCCGCCCTCGAACTCGGCCGCCGCCACGGCATCGAACCCGCCGTCCACCTCCACATCGCCAAGGACATCCCCGTCGCGGGCGGCATGGCGGGCGGCAGCGCCGACGGCGCCGGTGCGCTGCTCGCCTGCGACGCCCTGTGGGGCACCGGCACCTCGCGCCGGGAACTCCTCGACATCTGCGCCGAGTTGGGCAGCGACGTGCCGTTCAGTCTGGTCGGCGGGGCGGCACTCGGCATCGGACGCGGCGAACGGCTGCGGACGCTGGAGGTCGGCGGGACCTTCCACTGGGTCTTCGCGATCGCCGAGCGCGGGCTGTCCACCCCGGCGGTCTTCCGGGAGTTCGACCGGCTGAACGAAGGGGTGCGGATCCCCGAACCGGTCGCCTCGCAGGAGCTGTTCGACGCGCTGGCGAAGGGCGACGCCGCCGCCCTCGCGGCCACGGTCTCCAACGACCTCCAGCCCGCCGCCCTCTCCCTCTTCCCGGCCCTCGCCGACACCCTCGCCGCGGGCCGCGCCGCCGGCGCCCTCGCCGCGCTCGTCTCCGGCTCGGGGCCGACCACCGCCTTCCTCGCGGCCGACGCCGAGTCCGCGCGGACGGTGGCCGGGGCGCTGCGCGCTTCCGGAACCTGCCGGACGGTGAGGGTCACCGACGGGCCCGCGCCGGGCGCCACCGTCGTGTGATCCCTCCGGCCCGTCCGACCTCCGCGCACGGCCGGCGCCCGTACTCAGAAGCGAGTTGAGTACGGGCGCGCTGACGCCGAACGGCCCCGCGGCGCGACCGTACCGGTATGGGATCAAGCGCTCGTGACCTCGCCGCGGCCACCCCCGCCACGCGCGACAAGTACATCGACCTCCTACGGGTCGCCTCGCTCGGCACGGTGGTGCTGGGGCACTGGCTGATGGCCGCCGTCTCCGTGGGCGACGACGGGCGGGCCGAGGTCGGGAACCTGCTCGCCGTGCAGCCCCGGCTGCAACTGCTCACCTGGGTCCTCCAGGTCATGCCCGTCTTCTTCTTCGTCGGCGGGTTCTCGCACGCGCAGTCGTACCGCTCGCTGCGGCGCCGGGCGGAGCGGGAGGGCACGGAGGGGGCGCTCTACGCCGTCTTCCTGCGGGCGCGGCTCCAGCGGCTGCTGCGGCCGACCATGGTGTTCATCGGGGTGTGGGGGCTGGCGGCCCTCCTGCTGCAGCTCGCCGGCGCGAGGGGCGGGCTGCTGGACGTGTCCCTGCGTCTGGTCGCCCAGCCGCTGTGGTTCATAGGGGTCTATCTGGCGATGGTGGCCTTCACACCGCCGCTGCTCCGGCTCCACGAGCGACGGGGGTGGGGCGCGTTCGGCGGGCTCGTCGCGGCGGCCGGCTGCGTGGACGTCCTCCGGTTCGGCTTCGGTGTCCCGTACGTGGGGTTCCTCAACTTCGCCTTCGTCTGGCTCGCGGTCCATCAGCTCGGCTTCCTGCGCGCGGACGGGAGACTGCGGCGGCCGTACCTCCTCGCGGGCGCCGGGCTCGCCGGGGCGGTGCTCCTGGTCGCCTGCGGGCCGTATCCGCTCTCCATGGTCGGCATGCCCGGCGAGAGGATCTCGAACATGGCACCGCCGACCTTCGCGCTGCTGTGCCACGGGCTGTGGCTGGTCGGCGGGGTGGAACTGCTGCGCGGGGCCGCGGGGCGGTGGCTGCGCAGGCCGCGGGTGTGGCGGGTGGTCGTCGCGGCCAACGGAGTCTCCATGACCGCCTTCCTGTGGCATCTCACCGCGATGCTCGGGGTGTACGGGGTGCTGCTGGGGCTGGGGGTACGACTGCCGGAGCCAAGCCACGGGGGAGTGGTGGGCGCAGGTGCCGGTGCGGGGGGTGGTCGCCGGGGTGGTGACCGCGGGGCTCGTCGCCGTGTTCCGGGGGGTTCGAGCGGGGCACTGCCGTGCCGGGGGTGCGGGGGTGTCCGATGGAGTGCGGGGGCTGCCGCCGTGGGGGTGGCCCTGTGTCTGTTCGGCGTTCTCGGGTTGTCGCTGGTCGGGTTCGGGGGGCTGCTGGAGGGGCGTACGGCGGTGTTGGTGGCGGTACGGGTGTCCGCGCCGGTCGCTGTCGCGATGACGTTGGTGGGGTGGCTGCTGGTGGAACGCACGGGCCGCGCCTGACCGCGGTGCCCCCGCCCCCGCCAAGGGGCTGCGCCCCCAGGTACGGGATGGGCCGGTAGGGCGGCGGGGGCGAGGAAAGGTGGTGGATCGGGTGCGGGGGCGGTCGGATTACTCTTGAGGGTCGATCGTCCCCCTTGTCAGGAGAGAAATGGCCGTCAACCTGGTCAATGTCGAGTCCGTCAGCAAGGTGTACGGCACCCGTGCCCTGCTCGACGGAGTCTCCCTCGGCGTCAGCGAGGGCGACCGCATCGGTGTGGTCGGGCGGAACGGCGACGGCAAGACCACCCTCATCCGCATGCTCGCCAAGCTGGAGGAGGCCGACACCGGACGCGTCACGCACTCCGGCGGCCTGCACCTGGGGGTGCTGACGCAGCACGACTCGCTCGACCCCACGGCCACCGTCCGCCACGAGGTCATCCGTGACCTGGCCGACCACGAGTGGGCGGGCAACGCCAAGATCCGGGACGTGCTGACCGGACTCTTCGGCGGACTCGACCTGCCCGGATTCCCGCAGGGACTGGACACCGTCATCGGCCCCCTCTCCGGAGGCGAGCGCCGCCGCATCGCCCTCGCGAAGCTGCTCATCGAGGAGCAGGACCTGATCATCCTCGACGAGCCCACCAACCACCTGGACGTCGAGGGCATCGCCTGGCTCGCCCAGCACCTGCGGGAGCGCCGCTCCGCGCTGGTGTGCGTCACCCACGACCGGTGGTTCCTCGACCAGGTCTGCACCCGCATGTGGGACGTGCAGAAGGGCTCGGTCTACGAGTACGAGGGCGGCTACTCCGACTACGTCTTCGCGCGGGCCGAGCGCGAGCGCATCGCCGCGACCGAGGAGGTCAAGCGGCAGAACCTGGTCCGCAAGGAGCTCGCCTGGCTGCGGCGCGGCGCCCCCGCCCGTACCTCCAAGCCCCGCTTCCGCGTCGAGGCCGCCAACGAGCTGATCGCGGACGTGCCCCCGCCCCGCGACAAGAGCGAGCTGATGAAGTTCGCCAGCTCCCGGCTCGGCAGGACGGTCTTCGACCTGGAGGACGTGACCGTACAGGCCGGACCCAAGGTGCTGCTCAAGCACCTGACCTGGCACCTCGGCCCCGGCGACCGGGTCGGACTGGTGGGCGTGAACGGCGCCGGCAAGACCTCGCTGCTGCGCGCCATGGCCGAGGCCGCCCGCAGCGAGGGCGAGCGGCAGCCCGCCGCCGGCCGGGTCGTCACCGGCAAGACCGTCAAGCTCGCCTACCTCTCCCAGGAGGTCGCCGAGCTCGACCCGACCTGGCGGGTGCTGCAGGCCGTCCAGGCCGTGCGTGACCGCGTCGACCTCGGCACGGGCCGCGAGCTGACCGCCGGGCAGCTGTGCGAGACGTTCGGTTTCAACAAGGAGAAGCAGTGGACGCCCGTCGGCGACCTGAGCGGTGGTGAGCGGCGGCGGCTCCAGCTGCTGCGGCTGCTCATGGACGAGCCCAACGTGCTCTTCCTCGACGAGCCGACCAACGACCTCGACATCGAGACGCTGACCCAGCTGGAGGACCTGCTCGACGGCTGGCCCGGCTCGATGGTCGTGATCTCCCACGACCGGTTCTTCATCGAGCGGACCACGGACAACGTGTTCGCCCTGCTCGGCGACGCCACGCTGCGCATGCTGCCACGCGGGATCGACGAGTACCTGGAGCGGCGCAAGCGGATCGAGGAGGTCGCGGCGGCCGCCGTGCTCGCCGCCGCCCCCGCGCCCGCCAAGGCGGCCTCGGCCGCCGACGCGCGCGCCGCCAAGAAGGAACTGCAGAAGATCGAGCGGCAGCTCGACAAGATCTCCGAGAAGGAGACCAGGCTGCACGCCCAAATCGCCGACAACGCGACGGACTTCGCGAAGGTCGCCGAACTCGACGCCGAACTGCGTGAGTTGACCGGCGAGCGCGAGGAACTGGAGCTGCGCTGGCTGGAGCTCGCGGAAGACGCGTAAGCCTCGGGCGGGCGGCGCGCACGTCCCGTGAAGGGGGCGTGAAGGCGCGTAACGAGGGCATCACGGGCCGGTCCTCCCTTGGGAACAGGGGAACGACCGGCCCCTCGTGCGAGGGGCGCGGAGTGATAGAAAGAGCGGTCTGAGAACAGTCTGAGAACCACCGGCGTGGCGCGGGACGGAGGCGCGGTCGGGGCCTGTGCGGGGCCGGCCGCCGACGCCGCCGGTGGGGCGCCGCATCAGTGAATGAGGGGGACGCGCTGATGAGTCAGCCGCCGAATGAACCGCCGCAGGGCGGCTTCGGAGCACCACAGGACCAGCCATCGGCGCAGGGCGGCTTCGGCCCGCCCCAGGATCCCCGGCAGGCGCCGCCGCCACCCGCGCAGCCGCCCCAGGCGCCTCCGCCCCCGCAGACCCCGCTAAGCCGGACCGCCGCAACCCGGCTACGGCTACCCGCAGCAGCCCGGCTACGGCTATCCGCAGCAGTCCGGCCAGCAGCCGTACGCGCAGCCCGGCCCGTACGCACAGCAGCCGGGTCCCTATGGCCAGCCCGCTCCGTACGGCCAGCAGCCGGGATACGGGCAGGCCCCCGGACAGGGGCAGGGATACGGGCCCGGGTACGGCCATCCCGGGCAGGTGCCGTATCCGGGCGCGCCCGGCACTCCGCCGCCCGGCATACCCGGCGGTTCCAGGAACCCCTTCAAGGGTCGGCCCGCCGTCATCGTCGGGGCGGCCGTGGCCGCGCTGCTCGTCGTCGGCGGGACGGTGTGGGCCGTCAGCGGTGGCGGCGGTGGAGACGACGGGAAGAAGCCGGTCGCCGAGGACAGCAAGGGCGGCAAGGACGGCAAGGGCGGCAAGGACACCGCGTCCCAGCCCTCGGCCAATCCGGGTGACGGCAGTGGTGACGGTGGCGAGGACCCGGAGAACCTCAACGACGGCCGTCAGGCCGGTGAGGCGAAGGTGCTCTGGTACAAGCAGGCGCCGGACGCGCCCGGTTCGGGCGCCGACGCCCCCGGCCTGTGGATCACCGGCAAGGCCGCGGTGAAGGCCGCGTACAAGCAGGTGTTCGCGTACAACGTCGATGACGGCAAGCCCACTTGGGCCCCGATCACGTTTCCGCAGAAGATCTGCGCGGTCACTCCGCAGAAGACGTCCGACGACAAGGTCGTCGTGGCGTACATGAGCGGCGCGGGCGACAGCGCCAAGTGCAACCAGCTCCAGCAGATCGATCTCGCCACCGGAGCGAAGGGCTGGAGCGGGAAGGTCGCCGACGGCGCGCTCTTCGACAGCACGCTCACCGTCGAACTGTCCGTCACCGGGAAGACGTTGATGGTCGGCCGTTCGCAGTCCGGTACGGCGTACGACGTCACCAGCGGCAAGAAGCTCTGGGACAAGAAGAACTACGGCCAGGCCTGCTATCCGGCCGCGTTCGCGGGCGGCGCCAAACTGCTGTCCGTCGCGTCCTGCGGGGCCGGCAGCACCACCCAGCACGACGAGGTGCAGGAACTGGACCCGGCCACCGGCAAGGCCAGGTGGACCACGAAGATCCCCAAGGGCTGGCGGGTCGTGCGCGCCTACTCCGTCGACCCCGTCGTCCTCTACATGACCAACGACGACAAGAAGACGGTCAACGTCACCACCCTGAAGGACGGCGGAGGCGTCCGCTCGCAGCTGTCGAGCAAGGACTCCTTCGCGCCCGAGTGCGGGTTCGCCATCATCGACCGGGATCTGCCGGGCTGTTTCGGCGCCGTCGCCGACGCGAACACCCTCTACCTGCCGACCGAGGCGAAGACCGGCGCCAACGAGGTCGTCGCCTTCAACCTGGCCACGGGCAAGGAGAGGTGGCGCGTCAAGTCCCCGACGGACAAGTCGATGATGCCGCTGAAGATGGACGGCACCCGGCTGATCGCGTACGTCGAGCCGTCGTACGACGCCGGTGGGCAGGTCGTGTCGATACCGACCACGGGCAGTGGCCACACACCGGCGAAGCTGCTGCAGAACCCGCAGGGCACGGCGTCGATCGAGAACGGGTTCTTCTCGAAGGCGGTCGACTACGTGGACGGGCGCTTCTACATCTCCACCACCCGGCTGACGGGCAATGACCAGTCGAGGGAGAAGCTGATGCTGGCCTACGGCAAGTGAGGCGCGCTCACGCCACCTTCGGCACCCGCTTCGTCCACGTCCCCAACGCATCCGTATCCGAGGTACACACGCCATGAGCCAGCCGCCGCCCCCGCCGCCGCCCAACGAGCCCCCCGAAGGACGGGTTCGGCGCGCCCCAGGACCCGCCCCCGGGCGGGTTCGGCGCTCCGCAGACACCGCCGCCCGGCGGGTTCGGCGCCCCGCAGCCTCCGCAGGGCCCGGGTTACGGATACCCGCAGACGTCCCCGCCCCAGTCCCCTCCGCAGTCCCCGCCGGGCTACGGCTATCCGGGTCAGCAGCCCGCGCAGTCCCCGCCGGGCTACGGCTATCCGGGTCAGCAGCCCGCGCAGTCCCCGCCGGGCTACGGCTATCCGGGTCAGCAGCCCGCGCAGCCGCCGTACGGCTACGGCTATCCGCAGCAGCCGCCGACCTACCCCATGCAGCCGCAGGTTCCCCAGGGCGGCGGCGGGCGGAAGATGAGCGGTCAGGCGGTCATCATCGTGGCGGCCGTCGTGGCCGTCGCGCTGATCATCGGCGGCGGTGTGCTGTACGCGACCTCCTCCGGCAAGGACGACAACAGCAAGAACAACTCCTCAGGTACGGGGGGCGGCACCGGCGGCAAGAAGGACAACGGCGGTACGGGCGGCGGCGGGACCACCGGTTCGAACGGTGAGGAGAAGGTGCCGGCCGACACCAGCTCCAAGGTCCTCTTCCAGGTCCCCGCGCCGTCCGTGGCCGCCGGGAGCAGCGCGACCACCGTCGGCTCCTGGCTCACCGACAAGGTGTACGCCAAGAGCGGCAACGCCGAGGTCGACGGCTACGACCCCGACTCCGGCGCCAAACTCTGGACGATCAAGCTCCCCGGGCCGGTGTGCTCGGCCAGCCGGCACGCCACCGACTCCGACCGGACCGCGATCGTCTACGAGCCCGCCATGCCGACCAAGGCCCAGCCCTCGCACGGCTGCAGCGAGGTCGCCGCGCTCGACCTCGCCGCCGGCAAGGAGCTGTGGGCCAAGTCCGTCAAGTCCGGTGACCAGAAGATCAGCCTGGACAACGTCACCGTCAGCGGCGACACGGTCGCCACGGGCAGCACCAGCGGCGGCGCCGCGTTCGACATCTCCACCGGCAAGGCGCTCTGGTCGCCGAAGCCCACGGACAGCTGCTACGACGCCGGGTACGCCGGCGGTGCCAAGCTGGTCGCGGTCCGCAAGTGCGGTGCGTACGGCAGCACGAGGCAGCTGCACATCCAGACCATCGACCCGAAGTCCGGGAAGGTGATCTCCGAGTACAAGATGTCGCCCGGCATCGAGTACGCGAGTGTCGTGTCGACCGACCCCCTCGTGGTCGCCGCCGACGTCGGCGACACCGCCGGGGACGGCAGCGGCATCTCCGACTTCTTCTCGATCGACAACAGGACCGGCCGGCTGCGCACCAGGATCTCGGCGCCCGGCAAGACGTACGCCGCCAAGTGCGACGGCATCAGCAAGACCGAGGCCTGCATGATGCTGGCGGTCGGCAACGACAAGCTCTACATCCCGACCGAGGAACACGACGGCACCGGCCAGTACAGCAGGACCAACGAGATCGTCGCCTTCGACCTCGGCACCGGGAAGCAGACCGGCCAGCGCGCCAACGCGGGCGACGGCTACACGATCTCCCCGCTGCGCATGGACGGCGCCAACATCCTGGCGTACAAGCGGCCGCCGTACGACAAGGGCGGTCAGATCGTCAGCATCGACGCCACCACCTTCAAGGAGACCAAGCTCCTGGAGAACCCGGCGACCCGGTCGGTCCGCGACGCGGAGACGAGCATGCTTCCGGAGTACGCGGAGATCCTCTACGGCGGCGGTCGTCTCTACATGTCCGCGGTCTACGCCCACAAGCCGACCGGCACGGACGAGAAGGAGTATCTGGCGATCGCGTTCGGCACGCGCTGACCGGCACCACGTGATCACGGCCCCGTCCCTGCTCAGGGGCGGGGCCGCGCGCTTGCCCCCCGGCATTCCCGAATGCGAGGAATTTCGGTATTCCGGGGCGGTTCTCTCCGGTAGGGGAAGCGCAACGTCGAACAAGCGTGTAGCTTCCGGGGGATGGAGAGCCGGGGGGCTCCGAATCCACGGGGAACCAGTGGGGATGCTTGGGGGGACTGGGGGGTTGCTCGATGGGAGTGCGGCTCATGGTGGTCGACGACCACCGACTGCTCGCCGAGGCGCTGGCCTCGGCGTTGAAGCTGCGCGGGCACCGGGTGCTCGCCGCGGCGGCACCTGCCGCGGGAGCGGCGGAGCTGGTGATCACGAGGGCACCCGAGGTGTGCCTGATCGGTACGGCGACACCCGCCGAGCCGGGGATGTTCGACCCGGTGGTCAAGATCAAGCGAGAACGTCCGCAGGTGGCCGTTCTGGTGCTGGGCCCGGTGCCGAACCCGCGTGGCATCGCCGCCGCGTTCGCCGCGGGCGCGTCGGGATACGTACGCCATGACGAGCGCATAGAGGGCGTCGAACGGGCGATCATGAAGGCGAGGGCGGGCGAGGCCGCGGTGGCCCCCGGCCTGCTCCAGGGTGCCTTCAGCGAACTGCTCAACCCCGCCGCCCAGCCGGACGACGAGGGCCAGCGCCTGCTCCAGATGCTGACACCCCGGGAGGTCGAGGTGCTGGTCCGGGTCGCCGACGGCGAGGACACCCGGCTGATCGCGGCGGGCATGGGCATCGCGCCCTCCACGGCCCGGACCCATGTCCAGCGGGTGCTGATGAAGCTGGGCGTGGGGTCGAGACTGGAGGCGGCGGCACTGGCGGCACGAACGGGACTGCTTGACCGGGCGGGGACGGTGGCCACCTAGGGCGTGTTGCGAAAGTCCCGCCTGCCTCGCGACGCCTGGCACGCCTTGGAGCGTTTCGTTTGGATCACAGACAGTTCACAGCGTGAGGAGAGGACTTTACGCGCATGCGGCCCCATGATCACCTCGGATCGGCGTAGCCGTACGGCCTCGGGAGAGGGGCCGCGAGGATGGGGGAGGGCGTCATCGTGCGCACCGTCGAGGAGAAGTCCCAGTCGTGCCCGGAGTGCGGAGCCGCGATCAGCGCGGACAGCAGGTTCGTCGTCTGGTGCGGGGCCTGCGACTGGAACGTCGATCCGCAGGAGCCACAGCGGGACCGGGATCGGCTGGATCGGGCACGGCGTGCGCTGGCCCGAAGACACGGCGAGAGGCTGCTGACGGAGTTCACGGCCGGCGGGAGACCGCGCGCCCGGCGCGACGCCGCCTCGCTGCTCGCCTTCGCGATCGGCCTCGCCGTGCACGGCGTCACCCTGGCCCTGGCCTTCGGCGGCCTCTGGTGGCTGGTGCGCGGATGGGGCGGGGTGGGCATGCTGCCGGGGCTGCTCCTCCTCGTGGCCGCGTGGTCCCTCAGACCGCGTGCGGCGCGGCTGCCCGAGGCGGTTCCGGCGCTGCTCCGTGAAGACGCGCCCGAGTTCTACGCGCTGGTCGACGAGGTCGCCGGGGTGGTGGGCACCCGCGGGATCGACCGGGTGGTGGTCGACGGGGGCGTCAACGCGAGTGTCGTGGCCCACGGTGTGCCAGGGCGGCGGCTGTTGGTGCTGGGCCTGCCTCTGTGGGAAGTTCTCACGCCGCAGCAGCGGATCGCGCTGCTGGGCCACGAACTCGCCCACTACAGCAACGGCGACACCCGTCACGGCCTCGTCGTGTCGGCGGCGTACCGCTCCCTGACCACCTGGCACTACTACTTCGTTCCGATCGAGGACCCGTCCGTCGTCGAGATGGTCGTCAACCTCTTCTACGCGGTGCCGCGCCTGCTTCTCCTGGGCGTGCTGACGCTGCTCGACCACCTGACGCTGCGGGCCGCCCAGCGAGCCGAATACCTGGCCGACCGCGAGGCCGCCCGGGCCGCTTCCACGGAGGCGGCCGTGGGCCTGATGGACCGCCTCCTGGTGGCGGGGTCCGTCGAGGTCGTCCTCCGTCGCGAGGCCAACCGCGCCGCCCTCGCCGGACCACGCGGTGCCCGCACGGCGGAGGCCGGGGGCGACGAGATCTGGGAGCGGCTCGGCGCGCACATGGCGTCGATCCCCGAGAACGAGTACGAGCGGCAGCGGCGAGTCGGCGCCCGGCGCGGACACAGCGTCGACTCGACCCACCCGCCGACCCACCTCAGACGTACGTGTCTGCTCGTCGGTCCGTCGCTGCCGGCTGCCGTGGTGACGAACGAGGACCGGGAACGACGGATCGCCGCCGAACTCGCGGGCGCCCGTGCCACGGTGGGCCGCGACATTGTCCGCGACGGCTTCGGGGACTGAGGGCCGTGTCGCCACCCGGAACCCGGTGAGGTCCGGCCCCGCGGGTGGCCGCCCCGGCTACTCGGCCGGTTCCTTCTCCTCGGCGGCCGGTGTCGGTGGTGTCAGGGGGCGCAGCCACAGCCAGGCCAGGAAGAAGAGGCCCAGGGCCAGCATGCCCAGGCCGGTCCAGAGGTTGATGTTGATGCCCTGTGTCTTGGTGCGGTCGGCATCGGAGGCGGTCAGGCCGGCGACCGTGACGATGACGCCGTAGACGACGAACAGGCCGCCGATGATGCGGCGGATGTCGAAGAGACGGGCCGCGGTCGCGGAGTTCTTCTCCAGCTCCGTGACCTCGCGCTGGACGTCGCGGTCCGAGTAGTGGTCGGACATGGCTTTCTGGGCCTTTCTCTTCGGGGTGGGTGCGGCGCGGGAGCGGGATCAGAACGAGAACGGGATGTAGCAGGCCGCCGCCAGGATCAGCGCGCCCCAGCCCAGCAGGGCGGGCTTGCGGTACCAGGCGTCGTCGCCGGTGGCGGCCGGCTCGGCCGCGCCCGGTGAGCGGGTGCCGTAGACGAGGCCCTGGAGGTCCTGAGCCGGCTTGGGCGCGGTGAACAGGGAGACCGCGACCATCACCACCGCACCGGCCACGAAGCCCGCGATCGCCGACACGAAGTTCGCGCCCTGGTCGGAGGGGATGCCGATGATGCCCTGCTTGTAGATGACGAAGTAGTTGACCATCGCGGCGGTGGTGCCCGCCAGCAGGCCCCAGAAGCCCGACTTCACGGACGCCCGCTTCCAGAACATGCCGACGATGAAGACCACGAACATCGGTACGTTGAAGAAGGAGAAGAGCGTCTGCAGGTAGCTCATGATGTTGGAGAAGGACGAGGCCAGGAAGGCCGTGCCGATCGACGCGAGGACGCCGATGACCGTGATCAGGCGGCCGAAGCGGATGTAGTAGGCGTCCTCCCGGTCCTTGACCACGTACTTCGCCCAGATGTCGGTGGTGAACACGGTGTTGAAGGACGACACGTTGGCCGCCATGCCCGCCATGAAGGCCGCGAGGAGGCCGGTCACCGCGATGCCGAGCACGCCGTTGGGCAGCAGCTCCTGCATCAGGTACGGGATCGCGTCGTTGTACTGGAGGTCCGAGCCGCTCGTGCCGATCTTCGGGACCAGGACGGCCGCCACCAGGCCCGGGATCATCACCAGGAAGACGATGAAGATCTTCGGGTACGCGGCGATGAGCGGGGTGCGCCGGGCCGCGCTCAGGTTCTTGGCCGACAGCGCGCGCTGCACCTCGGCGAAGTTCGTCGTCCAGTAGCCGAAGGAGAGCACGAAGCCGAGGCCGAGCACGATGGTCAGCCAGTTGGCGCCGAGCGGGTTGTCGCTGCCGATGCCGGTGCCGCCCCACGCCGTGGTGAAGTGGGTGCCGTGGGACTTGTCGAGCGAGTCCGTCAGACCGTTCCAGCCGCCGACCCGGTGCAGGCCCAGCACCGCGATCGGGATCAGCGCGGCGAGGATGACGAAGAACTGCAGTACCTCGTTGTAGATCGCGGACGACAGACCGCCGAGGGTGATGTAGGCGAGGACGAAGAAGCCGGCGACCACGATCGCCACCCACTGCGGCCAGCCGAGCAGTGCCTCGACGACGATCGCGAGTGAGTAGAGGTTGACGCCCGCGATCAGGATCGCGGCGAAGGCGAACAGGATCGAACTCAGCAGGTGTGCCCATTTGTCGAAACGCAGCAGAAGGAACTCGGGAACCGAGCGGACCTTCGAGCCGTAGTAGAACGGCATCATCACCAGGCCGAGGAAGACCATGGCGGGGATCGCGCCGATCCAGTACCAGTGCACGGTGTAGACCCCGTACTGCGCGCTGTTCGCGGCCATGCCCAGGATCTCGGTGGCGCCCAGGTTGGCCGAGACGAACGCGAGGCCGGTGACCCAGGCGGGCAGCGAGCGCCCGGAGAGGAAGAAGTCGAGGCTCGTCCTGACCGAGCGTTTCGCGGCGAAGCCGATGCCGAGGACGACGACGAAGTAGATCCCGAGGATCGTGTAGTCGAGCCCGTTCGTGGGGAGCCGGAGGCCTTCGGCCAGATGGGCGGTGGGGCCGGAGGCCAGGGGTCCGGAAGCCAGGTGGACGGCCCCGTCGGCCAGGTAGGTGGGGGTAGGCATGCCGGTATCTATGCCCCGTGCGCCCCAGAGGCCGCCCAAGCTTCACAGAGACCCCCCAAACCCGCACAGGCATTGACGTTACTGTTGCTTTGTGATTTGTTGTGTTGGGTTCTGTTGGGTGGCTTTGCTGGTTCGAAGCGGTGCTGATGAGGAGTCCAGCGGTGAAGAAGACCTCGACCCGGCTTGCCGACGGTCGTGAGCTGATCTACTACGACTCACGCGACGACACGGTGCGCGACGCGGTGGACCGGCGTCCGCTGGAGCCGACCGTCACCAGTTCCCAGGTGCGCCGCGACCCGCTCCTCGGCGACGCGGTGGCGATCGCCTCGCACCGGCAGGGCCGCACGTACCACCCGCCGGCCGACGAATGCCCCCTGTGCCCCTCCCGGGGCGACCGGCTGAGCGAGATCCCCGACTCCTCGTACGACGTCGTGGTCTTCGAGAATCGTTTCCCCTCCCTGGCCGGCGACTCCGGCCGCTGCGAGGTCGTCTGCTTCACCTCCGACCACGACTCGTCCTTCGCCGACCTGACCGAGGAGCAGGCGGGGCTCGTCCTGGAGGCGTGGACGGACCGGACGGCGGAGCTGTCCCATCTCCCCTCCGTCGTACAGGTCTTCTGTTTCGAGAACCGCGGCGCCGAGATCGGCGTCACGCTCGGTCACCCGCACGGGCAGATCTACGCCTACCCGTTCACCACCCCGCGCACGGCGCTGATGCTGCGCTCCCTGGCCGCGCACAAGGAGGCGACCGACGGCGGGAACCTCTTCGACGAGGTCGTCGCGCGCGAGCTGGCCGAGGGTGAACGGATCGTCCTGGAGACCGAGCACTGGGTGGCCTTCGTGCCGTACGCGGCGCACTGGCCCTACGAGGTCCACCTCTACCCCCGGCGCAGGGTGCCCGACCTGCTCGGCCTCGGCGAGGACGCGCGCCAAGAGTTCCCTCAGGTCTATCTGGAACTCTTGAAGCGCTTCGACCGGATCTTCGACGGGCCGGGTGGAGAGAAGGAAGGGGCGGGGGAGCCTCAGACGCCGTACATCGCCGCCTGGCACCAGGCGCCGTTCGGCACGCTGGAGGAGTTCGACGGCGTCAACCGCGACGACTTCGCGCTCCACCTCGAGCTTTTCACCATTCGCCGCACTTCCGGCAAGCTGAAGTTCCTCGCGGGTTCCGAGTCCGGCATGAGTGTGTTCATCAACGACGTGCCGCCGGAGGCCGCGGCTCAGCGACTGCGAGAGGTAGCGAGTACATGAGTGGGAAGTACCTGGTCACCGGTGGCGCCGGATATGTCGGCAGTGTGGTCGCGCAGCACCTGATCGAGGCCGGCCACGAGGTCACCGTCCTCGACAACCTCTCGACCGGCTTCCGCGAGGGCGTCCCGGGCGGGGCCACCTTCATCGAGGGCGACATCCGCGACGCCGCCAAGTGGCTGGACGCGTCGTACGACGCCGTCCTGCACTTCGCCGCGTTCTCGCAGGTCGGCGAGTCCGTCGTGAAGCCCGAGAAGTACTGGGACAACAACGTCGGCGGCACGATGGCGCTGCTCGCGGCCATGCGCGAGGCGGGCGTGCGCAGGCTGGTCTTCTCGTCGACCGCCGCGACGTACGGCGAGCCGGAGACCACCCCCATCGTCGAGACCGCGCCGACCAGGCCCACCAACCCCTACGGCGCCTCCAAGCTCGCCGTCGACCACATGATCACCGGAGAGGCCGCGGCGCACGGGCTGGGCGCGGTGTCGCTGCGGTACTTCAACGTGGCGGGCGCCTACGGCGCGCAGGGCGAGCGGCACGACCCCGAGTCGCACCTGATCCCGCTGGTGCTCCAGGTCGCGCAGGGGCGCCGCGAGGCGATCTCCGTCTACGGCGACGACTACCCGACGCCGGACGGCACCTGCGTCCGCGACTACATCCACGTCGCGGATCTGGCCGACGCGCATCTGCTGGCGCTGAAGGCCGCCGCCCCCGGTGAACACCTCATCTGCAACCTCGGCAACGGCAACGGGTTCTCGGTCCGCGAGGTCGTCGAGACCGTCCGTCAGGTGACCGGGCACCCGATCCCCGAGGTCATGGCGGGGCGCCGCGCCGGGGACCCGGCCGTACTGGTCGCCTCCGCGGCGACCGCGCGCGAGCGGCTCGGCTGGAACCCGTCCCGCGCGGACCTCGCCGGCATCGTCGCGGACGCGTGGGCGTTCGCGCAGAACATCGCAAGGGAGCAGTAGGTGGGGGTACGCGAGGGCTTCGAGGAACTGTACGGCGCCGCGCCCGAAGGCGTCTGGGCGGCGCCCGGCCGGGTCAACCTGATCGGCGAGTACACGGACTTCAACGAGGGGTTCGTGATGCCGCTCGCGCTGCCGCAGACGGCGGTCGCCGCGGTGTCGCGTCGCGACGACGGGGTGCTGCGGCTGCACTCGGCCGACATCGAGGGGCCGGTCGTCGAGCTGCGCGTCGACGAACTGACGCCGCTGACGAACACCAGCTGGGCCGCGTACCCGGCGGGTGTGGTGTGGGCGCTGCGCGAGGCCGGGCACGCGGTGACGGGTGCCGATGTCCATCTCGCCTCGACCGTGCCCACGGGGGCCGGGCTGTCCTCCTCGGCCGCCCTCGAGGTCGTGACGGCGCTCGCCCTCGACGACCTGTACGGACTCGGGCTCACCCGGCCCGAACTGGCCCGCCTCGCGCAGCGCGCCGAGAACGACTTCGTCGGGGTGCCCTGCGGGATCATGGACCAGACGGCGTCGGCGTGCTGCACCGAGGGGCACGCGCTGCACCTGGACTGCCGGGACCTGTCGATCCGCCAGGTCCCCTTCGACCTGGCCTCCCAGGGTCTGGAACTGCTGGTCGTCGACACCCGGGTGAAGCACGCGCTGGGCGACGGGGCGTACGCCGAGCGGCGTGAAGGGTGCGAGGAGGGCGCGCGGCAGCTGGGGGTCTCCCATCTGCGGGACGTCGCCCACGAGCAGCTGGACGCGGCGCTCGCCCGGTTGTCCGACGAGCGGGTGCGCCGGTACGTGCGCCATGTCGTCTCCGACGATCACCGGGTGGCGCGGGTCATCGCGCTGCTGGACGCCGGGGACGTCCGGGCCATCGGGCCGGTTCTCACGGACGGACACGCCTCGCTGCGGGACGATCTGCGGATCTCCTGCGAGGAGTTGGACCTCGTCGTCGCCACGGCGAACGCCGCGGGGGCGCTGGGGGCGCGGATGACGGGGGGTGGCTTCGGGGGTTCGGCGATCGTGCTGGTCGAGTCGGCCGACGTGGACTCCGTCGGGAAGGCGGTGACGGAGGCGTTCGCGGCCGCCGGGTACACCGCGCCGCGGGTGTTCCCGGCGGTCCCTTCGGCGGGCGCACGCTTCGCTCCACTGACCTGCGATTCTTTCGCCCCCGCCGCCCCTACCCGACCGATCCTGGGGCTCCGCCCCAGACCCCGCATCGCCCGAAGGGCTCGTCCTCAAACGCCGGACGGGCTGGGTAGTCAGCCCGTCCGGCGATTGAGGACAAGGCCGTTCAGGCCGACCGGGGGTCTGGGGGCGGAGCCCCCAGGCACGGGATGGGTCGGGTAGGGGCGGCGGGGGCGGAAGAACCCGCGGGTCAGCCCAGGTGCTTGGTCAGCGTGTACTCCGTGGTCCCCGGCGGATAGTCCGGGACCACGCACACCACCTCGTAGCCCTGCTTCTTGTAGAACCCGGGCGCCTGGAAGTCCCACGTCTCCAGCCGGGCGGCGAGACAGCCGCGCTCCTCCCGCGCGAGACGCTCCCCCTCGGCGAGGAGACGGGAACCGAGGCCGGAACCCCGGTGGACGCCGTCCACCCACAGGTATGTCACGTGCAGCCACGTCGTCCAGGTGTGCCCGACGAGCCCGCCCGCGAGCTCGCCGGCGGAGTCCATGGCCCAGACGTGGAGCGGAAGTTCCCGCTCGGCCGGGGTCCCGCGCAGCGCGCGCAGGACGGGAGACGCCTCCGTGTTGGTGTCGAGCAGCCGTTGGCGGAGCAGTTCACGTCGGTCTTTGTCGACTTCTGTCTCCATACGAAACATACGACTCACCCTAAACGCCCCGGCCAATCAGTTCTGCAAATTACCTTCCGCTCCCGGCCCCCGGCCGTACTCTGATGAACAGCACCGGTGGGGGCCGGTGCTGATCAGGGGGCGAGACAGCCGGGTACGACACCCGGAGTGGGGGTAGCACTTCCAGCACGGCGGCGGCCGTGCGGCTGCGGCGCCCCGTTCTCCGAGCCGGAGACCGGTTCGGGTTCTCTCCGGGTGTCGTACCTGCGCGGGTCGTCCCCCGACAATGGGGTATCCCCTGCTCCTCAGGAGCGTGGGGAAGGGGGTTTCTGTGGTTCGCATCCGAGTCCTGGTCGTCGACGACCACCGCATCTTCGCCGAGTCGCTCGCCGCGGCTCTGGCCGCCGAGCCCGATGTCGACGTGTCCGCCGCCGGCAGCGGCCCGGCCGCGCTGCGCTGCCTGGAACGGGCGGCGGCGGAGGGCCGCCGGTTCGACGTGCTGCTCGTGGACGCCGACCTCGGCGGCAACGTGCCGGGCGCCAGGCCCGCCGTCCCGGTGCAGGAGAGCAACGAGGACGGGCTGGTCGACGGCATCTCGCTGGTCGCGGGCGTCCGTGCGGGCCAGCCCGGGGTGCGCATCGTCGTACTCGCCGAGAAGGACGACCCGCGCCGGGCCGCGCTCGCCCTGCAGGCCGGTGCCTCGGGCTGGGTCGCCAAGGACTGCTCCCTGTCGCGGCTCCTCACCGTCATACGGGGTGTGCTGCGGGACGAGACGCATCTCCCGCCCGCCCTGCTCACCGGTGTACTGCGGGAGTTGACGGCCGCGCGCAAGCACCGCACCGAGAGCGAGCGGCTGGTGGAGTCGCTGACGCCCCGGGAGCGGGAGGTGCTGCGGTGCATGGTCGCGGGACTGGGGCGAAAGGCCGTCGCGGAGCGGCTGTTCCTCTCGCCGCACACCGTGCGTACCCATATGCAGAACGTGCTCGGGAAGCTGGGCGTGCACTCGACGCTCGCCGCGGTCGCCCTCGCCCGGCGGGCCGGGGTCGGGCCCGTCGACCTAGCCGGGGATGTTGTCGAACGGGGCGGTCAACTGGCGTAGCAGCGAGGCGAGTTCGCCGCGCTGAGCCCTGCTGAGTTCCGCGAGGATCGCGCGCTCCTGGTCGAGGAGCCCGGCCAGTGCCTGGTCGGCGCGGTCGCGGCCCTCGTCGGTGAGGCGTACGAGGACGCCCCGTCGGTCGCTCGGGTCCGGGAGGCGCTCCACCAGACCCTTCTGTGTCAGCCGGTCGATGCGGTTGGTCATCGTGCCGGAGGTGACGAGGGTCTGTGTGAGCAGTTGGCCGGGGGAGAGCTGATACGGGGCGCCGGCGCGCCGCAGCGCGGTCAGGACGTCGAACTCCCAGGGCTCCAGGCTGTGCTCCGAGAACGCCAGCCGTCGGGCGCGGTCCAGATGCCGGGCCAGCCTGCTGACCCTGCTGAGTACCTCGAGCGGTTCCACGTCGAGGTCAGGGCGCTCCCGGCGCCACGCTCCGACCAGCCGATCGACCTCGTCCTCCATGACGATCAGTGTAGTGGTTGTGTCGACGTGAAGTCTCTTGATGTGAAGTCTCTTGACGTCGAGATACTTGGATGTGAGGGTGGAGCTCCGCCCGGACATGATGTCCGTACGCGACTTCGAGGAGGTCTGCCCATGCCTGCCACCGCCCCCACCTGGGACCCGGGCCAGTACCTGCGTCACGCCGGCCACCGCGCACGCCCCTTCGCCGACCTCCTCGCCCGGGTCCCGGAGCTGCCGGGTGACCCGGCCCGCGTCGCCGATCTGGGCTGCGGCCCCGGGAACGCGACGGCGGTGCTGGCCGAACGCTGGCCCACCGCGCGGATCACCGGCCTGGACAGCTCCCCGGAGATGCTGGCGCGCGCCGAGGCGCTCGCGGGCCCCACCCCGGGCGGCGGCCGTCTCGACTTCGCCCCGGCGGACGCCAGGACCTGGACACCCGCGGAACCGTACGACCTGGTGATCAGCAACGCGACCCTCCAGTGGGTGCCCGGACATGTCACCCGCTTCCCCGACTGGGTGGCGGGCCTCGCCCCCGGCGGTACCTTCGCCTTCCAGGTCCCCGGCAACTTCGACGCCCCGAGCCACCGCCTGATGCGCGAACTCGCCCACTCCCCCCGCTGGAAGGACCGCCTGGCCGAGGCGCTGCGCCACGACGACGCCGTGCACACCCCGGCCGTCTACCTGGAGCAGCTCACCGCCCTCGGCTGCGCGGCCGACGTGTGGGAGACGACGTACCTGCATCTTCTCCACGGCGAGGACCCCGTCCTGGACTGGGTGAAGGGAACCGGGCTGCGGCCGGTCCTCACCGAGCTGGGGGCGGACGCGGAGGCCTTCGTCGCCGAGTACCGGGACGCGCTGCGCGAGGCGTACCCGGCGACCCGGCACGGCACCGTGTTCCCCTTCCGCCGGATCTTCGCCGTCGCGCGGAAGGAGGCCTGAGGGTGCTCGCCGCCATCGACCACGTCCAGCTCGCCGCCCCGCCGGGGTCGGAGGACCTCCTGCGCCGCTACTACGTCGACGCCCTCGGGATGACCGAGATCCCCAAGCCGCCCGTCCTGGCCGCGCGCGGAGGCTGCTGGTTCCGGGCGGGGGCCGTGCAGCTGCACCTGGGGATCGAGGGCGCTTCCGGGAGCGGGGGACCGGCGGGGTTCCGGCCCGCGAAGAAGGCGCATCCCGGGCTGCGGGTCACGGACATCGAGGCTTACGCCGCCCGGCTGGAGTCCCACGGGGCCGAGGTCGCCTGGGACGACGACCTGCCCGGTCACCGCCGCTTCTACTCCGAGGACCCCGTCGGCAACCGGCTGGAGTTCCTGGAGCCGGTGGTCAGGGCGTACGCCCCAGGTTCATGACGAGGATGCGGATGGCCTCGTCGTCGATCAGGTAGAGGACCCGATGGTCGCCGACGCGGAGACGCCTGATCTGAGATCCGTAGGGAGTGGAGTTGGCAGGCCGCGGGGCTTCGGCGAGTGCGTCGACGGCTTCGTAGACCGCGGCGAGTTCCGTGGGGTCGTCCTTGAGGAACCGTACTGCCGTGTTCGTGGCATCCGGTTCCCACGTGATGCGGTACGTCACGGACGCAGCCCCAGCATTCGCCCGACTTCCGCGTGGGGGATGCCTTCTTCCAGCGTGCCCTCGGCCTTGCGCCGCTGATAGTCGGCGACAGCGAGGGCGTCTTCGAGATCCTCTATGACCTGAGGGGAGACGAGGAGCGCTGCCACATGGCCGTGGTCCGTGAGGGCGATGGTCTCCCGGCCGTGGGCCGCCCGGCGGACAAGATCTCCGAGCTGGGAGCGGGCCGCGCTGATCGCAATCTCAGTCATGCGCAGATGATTCCACAAGATTAATCTTGTGGTCAATATCGAGCTCCGACCGCCCCCTCAGCTCTTGCGGTGCCCTATCAGGCGGGGCTTCGGTTCCAGGCCGTCCAGGCCGTGCCAGGCCAGGTTCACCAGATGCGCGGCGACCTCGGCCTTGCGGGGCTTGCGGACGTCCAGCCACCACTGGCCGGTCAGCGCGACCATGCCGACCAGCGCCTGCGCGTAGAGCGGGGCGAGCTTCGAGTCGAAACCGCGGTTCTTGAACTCGCGGCCCAGGATGTCCTCCACCTGGGTGGCGATGTCGGAGATGAGCGAGGCGAAGGAGCCCGTGGACTGGGGGATGGGGGAGTCGCGGACCAGGATGCGGAAGCCGTCCGTGTACTCCTCGATGTAGTCCAGGAGGGCGAAGGCGGCCTGCTCGCACAGTTCCCGCGGGTGGCCCGCCGTCAGGGAGCCGGTGACCATGTCCAGCAGCCGGCGCATCTCACGGTCCACCACCACCGCGTACAGGCCCTCCTTGCCGCCGAAGTGCTCGTAGACCACCGGCTTGGAGACGCCCGCCTTGGCCGCGATCTCCTCCACCGACGTGCCCTCGAAACCCTTCGCGGCGAACAGCGTGCGGCCGATCTCCAGCAGCTGCTGACGGCGCTCGGCACCGGTCATTCGGGTGCGACGCGCACGCCGCGGCTTTTCGTTGCTGCCTGGGGTGCTGCTGGAGTCGGTCGCCACGCCGTCAATCATGCCGGGTCGGGGGCTTCCGTCTCGCGCCGGGAGGCGGACCCGTCGGTGTCGCGCTTGGAATCGATACGCGAGCGTGACGGCCAGCGCACGTCGTACGCCCAGCCCAGTTGCTCGCACCAGCGGATGATCCGGGCCGAGGAGTCCAGCTGGCCGCGCTCCACCCCGTGCCGGGCCGAAGTCGGGTCGGCGTGGTGCAGGTTGTGCCAGGACTCGCCGCAGGACAGCACGGCAAGCCACCACACGTTGCCCGAGCGGTCACGCGACTTGAACGGGCGCTTGCCCACCGCGTGGCAGATCGAGTTGATCGACCAGGTCACGTGGTGCAGCAGGGCCACCCGGACGAGTGAGCCCCAGAAGAAGCCGGTGAACGCGCCCCACCAGGACATCGTCGCCAGGCCGCCGATCAGGGGCGGCAGCGCGAGCGAGAGCAGGGTCCAGTAGATGAACTGGCGCGAGATCGCACGGATCGCCGGGTCCTTGATCAGGTCGGGGGCGTACTTCTCCTGCGAGGTCCGCTCCTCATCGAACATCCAGCCGATGTGCGCCCACCACAGGCCCTTCATCAGCGCCGGAACCGTCTCGCCGTACCGCCATGGCGAATGCGGGTCACCCTCCGCGTCGGAGAACTTGTGGTGCTTGCGGTGGTCGGCGACCCATCGGACCACCGGGCCCTCGACCGCCATCGACCCCGCGATCGCGACCGCGATCCGCAGCGGGCGTTTCGCCTTGAAGGACCCGTGCGTGAAGTAGCGGTGGTAGCCGATCGTCACGCCGTGACAGCCCAGGTAGTAGAAGAAGACCAGCAGGCCGAGATCCAGCCAGCTCACTCCCCAGCCCCAGACCAGCGGTACCGCCGCGAGCAGCGCGAGGAACGGGACGATGATGAAGAGGAGGAGCGTGAGCTGTTCGAGTGACCCCTTCTTCTCTCCGCCCAGCGTGGCAGGAGGGATCGAGGGGTCGTCGTTCGCCCCCGGGGCATCGTCGATCACATCGGAGCTCGTGCTCATGGGCGTCCCCTGTGGGATTCGAGGGTGGGGAAGAGAGTGGCCGGGTACGGCTCCCAGGGTTCTCCCGTTGTCTGACGGGAATCCCTACGCTTCCGTAACCTACGGCATCGTAAGTATGGCAGCGCGCTGCCGAGCGGCAACAGCCCGAGACCCTGCGCGTCCACCTGGACACCTATCCTTGGAGTCGGTCGGACAGCGCGGTCCGTTCTGTTTATTCCCGGATGCCACGTCCCTAAGCGGCAGCCGCCGCGCGGTCGTCACCCGGGTTCCCTCCCAGACGAGCTTCAGACGAGCTTCCACACTCTTCAGCCGAGCTTCCACACTGCAAGGAGCCGCACCTGTGAGCAGTGCCGACGACCAGACCACGACGACCAGCAGCGAGCTGCGCGCCGACATCCGGCGCCTGGGTGACCTGCTGGGGGAGACCCTCGTCCGCCAGGAGGGCCCCGAGCTCCTGGAACTGGTCGAGAAGGTCCGCCGCCTGACCCGCGAGGACGGCGAGGCCGCCGCCGAGCTGCTGCGCGGCACCGAGCTGGAGACCGCGGTCAAGCTGGTCCGCGCGTTCTCGACCTACTTCCACCTGGCGAACGTCACCGAGCAGGTGCACCGCGGCCGCGAGCTGCGCGCCAAGCGGGCCGCCGAGGGCGGACTGCTCTCCCGGACCGCCGACCGGCTCAAGGACGCCGACCCGGAGCACCTGCGCCAGACGGTCAAGAACCTCAACGTCCGCCCCGTCTTCACCGCCCACCCGACGGAGGCGGCCCGCCGTTCGGTCCTCAACAAGCTGCGCCGTATCGCCGCCCTGCTCGAAACCCCCGTCATCGAGGCCGACCGCCGCCGCTACGACACCCGGCTGGCGGAGAACATCGACCTGGTGTGGCAGACCGACGAGCTGCGCGTGGTCCGCCCCGAGCCCACCGACGAGGCCCGCAACGCCATCTACTACCTGGACGAGCTGCACGCCGGCGCCGTCGGCGACGTACTGGAGGACCTCACCGCCGAACTGGAGCGCGTCGGCGTGAAGGTGCCCGACGAGACCCGGCCGCTGACCTTCGGCACCTGGATCGGCGGCGACCGCGACGGCAACCCGAACGTCACCCCCGACGTCACCTGGGACGTCCTGATCCTCCAGCACGAGCACGGCATCAACGACGCGCTGGAGATGATCGACGAACTGCGCGGCTTCCTGTCGAACTCGATCCGGTACACCGGCGCCACCGAGGAACTGCTGGTCTCCCTCCAGGCCGACCTGGAGCGACTGCCGGAGATCAGCCCGCGCTACAAGCGGCTGAACGCCGAGGAGCCCTACCGGCTCAAGGCCACCTGCATCCGCCAGAAGCTGGAGAACACCAAGCAGCGCCTCGCCAGGGGTATCCCGCACGAGGCCGGCCGCGACTACCTCGGCACCGCCGAGCTGCTGCGCGACCTCACCCTCATCCAGAGCTCGCTGCGCGAGCACCGGGGCGCGCTGTTCGCCGACGGCCGTATGAACCGCACCATCCGCACGCTGGCCGCCTTCGGTCTCCAGCTCGCCACCATGGACGTACGCGAACACGCGGACGCCCACCACCACGCCCTCGGCCAGCTCTTCGACCGGCTCGGCGAGGAGTCCTGGCGCTACGCCGACATGCCCCGTGAGTACCGCGCCAAGCTCCTCGCCAAGGAACTGCGCTCCCGGCGCCCGCTGGCCCCGACCCCGGCACCGGTCGACGCCGCCGGCGAGAAGACCATCGGCGTCTTCCAGACGGTGAAGCGGGCCCTGGAGGTCTTCGGGCCCGAGGTCATCGAGTCGTACATCATCTCGATGTGCCAGGGCGCCGACGACGTGTTCGCCGCCGCCGTCCTCGCCCGCGAGGCGGGTCTGCTCGACCTGCACGGTGGCTGGGCGAAGATCGGCATCGTGCCGCTCCTGGAGACCACCGACGAGCTGCGCGCGGCCGACGTGATCCTGGACGACATGCTCGCCGACCCCTCCTACCGGCGCCTGGTGGCGCTGCGCGGAGACGTCCAGGAGGTCATGCTCGGATACTCCGACTCGTCGAAGTTCGGCGGCATCACGACCTCCCAGTGGGAGATCCACCGCGCCCAGCGGCGGCTGCGCGACGTCGCCCACCGGTACGGCGTGCGTCTGCGCCTCTTCCACGGCCGCGGCGGCACCGTCGGCCGCGGCGGCGGCCCCTCCCACGACGCGATCCTCGCGCAGCCCTGGGGCACCCTGGAGGGCGAGATCAAGGTGACCGAGCAGGGCGAGGTCATCTCCGACAAGTACCTCGTGCCCTCGCTGGCCCGGGAGAACCTGGAACTGACGGTCGCCGCCACCCTCCAGGCCTCCGCCCTGCACACCGCTCCGCGCCAGTCCGACGAGGCACTGGCCCGCTGGGACGCGGCCATGGACGTCGTCTCCGAGGCCGCCCACTCCGCCTACCGGCGGCTCGTCGAGGACCCGGACCTGCCGACGTACTTCCTCGCCTCCACGCCGGTCGACCAGCTCGCCGACCTGCACCTGGGCTCGCGGCCCTCCCGCCGCCCCGGCTCGGGCGTCTCGCTCGACGGACTGCGGGCCATCCCGTGGGTCTTCGGGTGGACCCAGTCGCGGCAGATCGTGCCGGGCTGGTTCGGCGTCGGCTCCGGCCTGAAGGCCCTGCGCGAAGCCGGTCTGGACACCGTGCTCGACGAGATGCACGAGCAGTGGCACTTCTTCCGCAACTTCCTCTCCAACGTCGAGATGACGCTCGCGAAGACGGACCTGCGGATCGCCCGGCACTACGTCGACACCCTCGTCCCCGACGAGCTGAAGCACGTGTTCGCCACCATCGAGGCCGAGCACCGGCTCACCGTCAGCGAAGTGCTGCGCGTGACGGGCGGCGAGCGGCTCCTGGACACCAACCCCGTGCTCCAGCAGACCTTCTCGATCCGCGACGCCTACCTGGACCCGATCTCCTACCTCCAGGTCGCCCTGCTCAAGCGCCAGCGCGACGAGGCCGCGGCGGGCGCGGAACCCGACCCGCTGCTGTCGCGGGCCCTGCTGCTGACCGTCAACGGTGTGGCGGCCGGCCTGCGCAACACCGGCTGATCCCCGGACGACCGACGGCGGTACCCCCGGTCCGGGGGTACCGCCGTCGGCTTCACACGGCCAGGAACGTCGCCGTCAGCAGCGCGAGCCCGGCGCCCGCCATCACCCAGGCCGACCGGGTGAGCCGCAGACCGCCCGCGACCACCACCGAGGCCAGCAGCAGCGCGCCGCCGAACGGAACCCACGCGTAGAGCAGTCCGGCCGGGCCGCTGCGGACCACGTCATCGCTGCCGGGCTTCACCGTGACCGCGTACGTGCGCCCCTCGCGCACCGCGGCCGACTCCTCGATCGTGACGCGGGTCCGCGCCCGGGAACCCGCCGACACCGGCCGGTACGGACCGGTGCAGCGTTCCTCCGAGCAGGCCGTCACGGTCATCGTCCCCTGCTCCCGGCCCTTGCCCAGCATCACGTGCTGAGCCGCGCCCCAGGAGCCCCGGACACCCGCGATCAGGATCAGCGCGGTGACCGTCCCCATCGCCGCGAGCCGCCCGAACCGCAGCGCCGTGTGCGCGTTCTTGCGGGGGCGCTTGCGCGAGGCGGCGGACATGGCGGCGATCCTTGGCCATGGCCGTGCGTCCGGTCAACTCGGCCGGGGGACAAGTCGGCAGTTGTACGAGTACGTCGATCATCCCCGGCCGCCGCTCGGGAGCCGGCCGTCCCCGGCACCGCCGCTCAGGAGTTGTACGTGCCCTGCGCCCGCTCCAGCCCGTCGATGACGAGGCACTCCACCGCGTCCGAGGCCCGGTCCACGAAGTAGCCCAGCTCCTTGCGCTCGGCCGAAGCGAAGTCCTTGAGCACGAAGTCGGCGACCTGCATCCGGCCCGGGGGCCGCCCGATACCGAAGCGCACCCGGTGGTAGTCGGGGCCCATCGCCTTCGTCATGGACTTCAGCCCGTTGTGCCCGTTGTCGCCGCCGCCCAGCTTCAGCCGCAGCACGCCGTAGTCGATGTCCAGCTCGTCATGGATCGCGACGACGTGGGCGAGCGGCACCTTGTAGAAGTCGCGCAGCGCGTTCACGGGGCCGCCGGACAGGTTCATGTACGACATCGGCTTGGCCAGGATCACCCGGCGGTTCGCCGGTCCGGGCGGGCCGATACGGCCCTCGATCACCTGCGCCTGGGCCTTCCCCGCGCGCTTGAAGCTGCCGCCGATCCGCTCCGCCAGCAGGTCGGCGACCATGAAGCCCACGTTGTGCCGGTTCATGGCGTACTCGGGGCCGGGATTGCCGAGGCCCACGATCAGCCAGGGGGCGTTGGGGTCCGTCGTCACGTCGGTGTCTCCCATGGGTCCTTGATGCGCCTGCGTCCTTGACAACGCACCGACCGCCGCCCCGGAAGGGAGCGGCGGCCGGCGAATGAGATTCCGGGAGGAATCAGGCCTCGGTGGTCTCGGCCTCGGCGTCCGCCGGGGCCTCCTCCGCCTGGGCGGCGAGGACCTGGAGGACGACCGCGTCCTCGTCGATCGCCAGCGTGGTGCCCTTGGGGAGCGGGATGTCCTTGGCGAGGATGGCCGCGCCGGCCTCCAGGCCCTGGATGGAGACGGTGACCGACTCGGGGATGTGGGTGGCCTCGGCCTCGACCGTCAGCGTGCTCAGCACGTGCTCGAGCAGGTAGGCACCCGGGGCCAGCTCGCCCTCGGTGTGGACGTAGACCTCGACGTTGACCTTCTCGCCGCGCTTCACGAGGAGCAGGTCGACGTGCTCGAGGTTGCCCTTGATGGCGTCGCGCTGGACGGCCTTCGGGATCGCGAGCTCGGTCTTGCCCTCGATGTCCAGGGTGAGCAGGACGTTCGGGGTGCGCAGGGCGAGCTGCAGCTCGTGGCCCGGCAGCGCGATGTGGACGGGGTCGGTGCCGTGGCCGTAGACGACCGCGGGAACCTTGCTCTCGCGGCGGATGCGGCGGGCGGCGCCCTTGCCGAACTCGGTGCGGGTCTCGGCGGCGAGCTTGACCTCGGACATGTTCACTCCTCGTAGTAAGGGACCCGAAGGGCCTGGGGATGAGTCACCCGGCCGAACAACGGCCTGCTACGAAGAGCGCGTCGATAACGGACCGCCACACAGAAGTGTGGCCTCCCTCGCCGAGCAACTCGCGCAGTCTACTCGGCGGGAAGGCCACACCCAAAAGGATCTCTACTGCTCCTCGAACAGGCTCGTCACCGAGCCGTCCTCGAAGACCTCGCGCACCGCGTTGGCGATCGTCGGCGCGATGGAGAGCACCGTGATCTTGTCCAGTTCCAGCTCGCCCGGGGTCGGCAGGGTGTCCGTGAAGATGAACTCGCTCACCTTGGAGTTCTTCAGACGGTCGGCGGCCGGACCGGAGAGCACACCGTGCGTCGCCGTGACGATGACGTCCTCGGCGCCGTGCGCGAAGAGGGCGTCGGCGGCGGCGCAGATCGTGCCCCCCGTGTCGATCATGTCGTCGACGAGGACACAGACACGGCCCTTCACGTCACCGACGACCTCGTGGACGGTGACCTGGTTGGCGACGTCCTTGTCGCGGCGCTTGTGCACGATCGCCAGCGGGGCGTCCAGGCGGTCGCACCAGCGGTCGGCGACGCGCACCCGGCCCGCGTCCGGGGAGACGACGGTGAGCTTCGACCTGTCGACCTTGGCACCCACGTAGTCCGCCAGGATCGGCAGCGCGAAGAGGTGGTCGACCGGGCCGTCGAAGAAGCCCTGGATCTGGTCGGTGTGCAGGTCGACGGTGAGGATGCGGTCGGCGCCCGCCGTCTTCATCAGGTCCGCGATCAGACGTGCCGAGATCGGTTCACGTCCGCGGTGCTTCTTGTCCTGCCGGGCGTAACCGTAGAACGGCACGATGACCGTGATGCTCCGCGCGGACGCCCGCTTCAGGGCGTCGATCATGATCAACTGCTCCATGATCCACTTGTTGATGGGAGCCGTGTGGCTCTGCATCAGGAAGCAGTCGGCGCCGCGGGCGGACTCCTGGTAGCGGATGTAGATCTCGCCGTTGGCGAAGTCGAAGGCCTTCGTCGGGACTACCCCGACACCCAGCTTGTGGGCGACCTCCTCAGCAAGCTCGGGGTGGGCGCGGCCGGAGAAGAACATCATCTTCTTCTTGCCGGTCGTCTTGATCCCGGTCACAGCACTGTCTCCTCAGAGGTGTCTCAGCTGGATGGTGAGAGGACAACTCCACTGGGCGCGGAAGTCCGTCTCAGCTGGGGGTGCGGGTGCACGGTGCGGGTGTGCACTTATCACGGTACGCCGTGTCAGACGCACCTGTTTCCGGTCAGGCTTCGCCTTCCGGCTCACGGGAGGCCGCCTCGGCGGCCTTCGCGGCCGCGCTCCCGGGACGCTTGCGGGCCACCCAACCCTCGATATTCCGTTGCTGGCCACGGGCCACGGCGAGCGAACCGGGCGGTACGTCCTTGGTGATGACGGAGCCCGCCGCGGTGTACGCGCCGTCCCCCACCGTGACGGGAGCCACAAACATGTTGTCCGAACCGGTACGGCAGTGGGAGCCCACGGTGGTGTGGTGCTTGTCCTGCCCGTCGTAGTTCACGAAGACGCTGGCGGCACCGATGTTCGAGTGGTCGCCGATCGTGGCGTCGCCCACATAGGAGAGGTGCGGGACCTTGGTGCCCTCGCCGATCGTGGCGTTCTTCGTCTCGACGTACGTGCCGACCTTGGCCTTGAGGCCGAGGCGGGTGCCGGGGCGCAGGTACGCGAACGGGCCGACGGTGGCTTCGGGGCCGACCTCGGCGCTGTCCGCGACCGTGGTGTCGACCCGCGCTCCCGCTCCCACTCCGGTGTCCTTCAGGCGGCAGTTGGGCCCGACCTCGGCGCCCTCGGCGAGATGCGTGGCGCCCAGCAGCTGGGTGCCGGGGTGCACGATCGCGTCCTGCTCGAAGGTGACGGTGACGTCGACCCAGGTCGAGGCCGGGTCGATGACGGTGACGCCGGCGAGCATGGCCCGCTCCAGCAGCCGGTCGTTGAGGGTGCGGCGGGCCGCGGCCAGCTGGACGCGGTTGTTGATCCCGGCGATCTCCCGGTGGTCGGCGGCGACGGAGGCGCCGACCCGGTGCCCGGCCTCGCGCAGGATGCCCAGCACGTCGGTGAGGTACTCCTCGCCCTGGCTGTTGTCGGTGCGCACCTTGCCGAGCGCGTCCGCCAGCAGTTGCCCGTCGAAGGCGAACACCCCGGAGTTGATCTCCCGGATCGCCCGCTGCGACTCGGTGGCGTCCTTGTGCTCGACGATCGCGGTGACGGCACCGCTGGCCCCGTCCCGGACGATACGGCCGTATCCGGTGGCGTCGGGGACCTCGGCGGTGAGCACGGTGACGGCGTTGC
The DNA here is from genome assembly GCF_012273515.2 of Streptomyces sp. RPA4-2. Classification (NCBI taxonomy): domain Bacteria; kingdom Bacillati; phylum Actinomycetota; class Actinomycetes; order Kitasatosporales; family Streptomycetaceae; genus Streptomyces; species Streptomyces sp. RPA4-2. The sequence goes on along the minus strand of NZ_CP050975.2, from coordinate 3,951,607 downwards.
CGTCGGTGTCGTGGGCCGCGGCGAGCCGGCGCAGGGTCTCGCCGCTGAGCAGCGGGGTGTCGCCGCAGACCACGACGACGGTTCCGTCGATGCCGCCGCCGAGCTCTTCGAGCGCCATGCGGACGGCGTGCCCGGTGCCGTTCTGCTCGGCCTGTACGGCGGTGCGGACCGAGGGGTCGGACTCGGCGAGGTGCGCGGTGACCTGCTCGCGGGCGTGGCCCACGACGACGACCAGGTTCTCCGGCTCCAACGCGCGGGCGGCCGCGAGGACATGGCCCACCAGGGAACGGCCGCACAGTTCGTGCAGGACCTTCGGTGTGGCCGACTTCATACGGGTGCCCTCACCCGCTGCGAGAACGACGACGGCTGCCGGGCGATTGGCGCTCACGGGAATGCCCTTCGGCTACGGATGACTGGGGTGTGGACAACCGCAGGATACCGGGGCGTATCAGGAGTGACATGAGAGCGGGCCCCGACGGAACTGTCAGGGCCCGAATCGGTCATGGCTCCCCCGCCAGGACTCGAACCCGGACAGATGGCACCAAAAGCCACAGTGCTGCCAATTACACCACGGGGGATCAAACCCGACTGAGCCGGACATTTAGTCAGGCCGCCGAGTGGGCACCCAACACTATGCCGTACCGGGCACCTTCGCCGCGACGGTACTGATGCGCACCGGCTTCCAAGGTCGAACAGTGAGCGATTCGGCAGTTCGAGGGATACCCACGGGTTTCGCGTCCGATCGGCGGCGGGGCGCGGCGCCGGAGAGGAGGCGAAACTCACCGGAAAAGGGGCGGGGAGCAAACGTAGGCTGGAGGCATGACCACGACGGGGGAAGAGCACACCGAGGCCGGGACAGGGCCGTGGTGGTGGGTCAGGTGGCGCGGCGCCGCGCTCGACGCGGGCCTCGCGGCGATGTCGGCGGCCGAGTGCGCGACAGAGGGAATTCCGTTCGCACACGACGCGGGCCTGCCGGCGGCGGTGGGCGCGGTGTTCGGTCTGCTCGCCGGGTCCGTGCTGCTGCTGCGGCGGAAGTGGCCGATCGCCGTCGTGCTGGTGTCGATCGCGATCACGCCCGCGCAGATGGGCTTCGCGATGGGACTCGTCGGGCTGTACACGCTCGCCGCGTCCGAGCTGCCGCGCCGGATCATCGCGGCGCTCGCCGGAATGTCCTTCGCCGGCATGCTGATCGTCACGTTCGTCCGGGCCCATCAGGGCATGGTGCGCGGGGACGTGACCATGGGGGACTGGTTCGTCCCCTTCGTCTCCATCACGACCGCCATCGGCATGACCGCCCCGCCCGTCCTGCTCGGACTGTACGTGGGGGCGCGGCGCCGGCTGATGGAGAGCCTGCGGGAGCGGGCCGACTCGCTGGAGCGGGAGTTGCAGCTGCTGGCCGAGCGGGCCGAGGAGCGGGCGCAGTGGGCGCGCAACGAGGAGCGGACGCGGATCGCGCGCGAGATGCACGACGTGGTCGCGCACCGGGTGTCCTTGATGGTGGTGCACGCGGCGGCCCTTCAGGCCGTGGCCCGCAAGGACCCCGAGAAGGCCGTACGCAACGCGGCGCTGGTCGGCGACATGGGACGGCAGGCGCTGACCGAGCTGCGCGAGATGCTGGGCGTGCTGCGCACGGGGGACGGGCTGGCCTCGCGGCCCCAGCCGGTGCCGCTGGCGGCGGTGGGCATGGCGGCGGCCGCGGCGGCGTCGCGCGCGGCCGACGATCCGGGTGACGGTCCCAGCCTCGCGGAACTGGACGAGCTGGTCGGGCAGTCGGCGGCGGCCGGGATGGTGGTCGCCCTTTCGGTCGAGGGCGATACGCGGCCGTACGCGCCGGAGATCGAACAGACCGCCTACCGGGTCGTCCAGGAGGCGCTGACCAACGTCCACAAGCACGCGGCCGGTGCGAAGACGTATGTGCGGCTCGCCCATCGGGTGTCCGAGATCGCCATGCAGGTCGAGAACGAGTGCCCGCCCGAGCCGGGGGCGGAGTCCGCGGTGCGGCTTCCCAGCGGGGGCAACGGGTTGCTGGGGATGAAGGAACGTGTTGCCGCGCTCGGGGGTGTGTTCGTCTCCGGTCCCACGGACGCGGGTGGTTTCCGGGTGTCGGCGGTGCTTCCTGCGGAGGGCTGAGCGGCTCCTTTCGTGACCCCGGGTTCTCTCGCCGACGCCATCCCCTGAGGGCTCCGCCCCCAGACCCCCGGCCGGCCTTGAGGGCCTTGTCCTCAAGCGCCGGACGGGCTGGGTATGTCAGCCCGTCCGGCGTTTGAGGACGAGGCCTTCGGGCGATGCGGGGGTCCAGGGGGCGGCAGCCCCTTGGCGGAGCCCCAGGCAGAGGATGGGACGGGTAGGGGCGGCGAAGGCGTCCGGCGTCAGCCGGCGGTCAGCCGAGCCGGCTCGATGCCGGAGACGAGGGTCGTCAGGGCCGTGTCGATGTCCGGCCCGAGATACCAGTCCCCGGTGTGATCGAGCGCGTAGACCCGCCCCTCACTGTCGATGGCGAGCAGCGCCCGCGAGTCGGACTCCTCCCCCAGCGGACACACCTCGGCATCCAGCGCCCGCCCGAGGTCACCAAGGGTGCGCGCCATGTGCAGCCCGTGCAACGGGTCGAGGTGGAGCGCGGTCGGCGCGAGCTGCCGACCGGGCCCGGACGGCACGACCCGCAGACCGCCGAACTCCGCCCACGCCTCCACCGCGGCCGGGAACACGGCGTGCCGGTGCCCGGCGGGCGACTCGTGCTCCCGCAGCGCGTCGGCCCAGTACTCGGCCTGCTTTATGTCCCAGCGTCCGGGCTGCCACCCCGCGGAGCGGAGCGCGGCGTCCACGGGGACGGAGAAGCGTGTGGTGGAGGTGCGGTCGGCGTGCATCTGCCCTTCGTTCGTCGAGCGACATGGGATCGGGGGACAAGGAAGTCGGGGGACGGGAGTCCGGCGGCGCGGCGAGGCGGGAGGACAGGGGAAGAGGGGCGCCGTCCTAGGTACGGGTACGGGTACGGGTACGGATGGGTTCAGGCGTCGGCTGACGCCGTCGGATCGACGACGCGGACACCGAAGTGCTCGCTGAGCGCCGTACAGGCACGACAGGGCGCCGCGAAACTCCCGTGCAGCGGGTCGCCGTCCTCGCGGATGCGACGCGCGGTGAGCTTGGCCTGCTTGAGGGCCCTGCGCGCCTCGCCGTTGGTCATCGGCTTGCGCGCGGCCCGCTTGCTGCGTGCCGCGTCCAGGCCGGTGATGTGCCGGGAGATCAGGATCGCCTCGGCGCAGCGGCCGGTGAAGCGGTCGCGCTGCGTGCTGGTGAGGGTGTCGAGGAAGTCCTGGACCAACGGGTGCAGGGCGGGCGGCTGGTCGCCGCGGGCCGCGGTGCCCGTGAGGGTCGCGCCACGCACCGAGAGGGCGGCGGCGACGGTCGGAAGTATGCCGTCCCGGCGGTGCAGGAGGGTGGGGGTGTGCGGTGCCTCGGAGCTGCTCCAGCCGACGCGCGGGTCCCCGGACGTGCCTGTATGCGTCGCGTTCATGATCGCTCTTCCCTCCCGTGCATCCCCCGATGCGGCTACAGACTGCCAAACGGCGTGGCGGGTGGGGAAGCTGGGGCGCGCGACACGCCCGGTCTTCGTCGCACCGTCACGGCGAGGTGACGACAGGTCACGGAACCAGAGGCCCGGTGACCGGTGTCCTTCAACCGCATAGGCTGTCGACATCCGCGATCCATACAGCTATTGAGAACGCCGCAGGGGGCAACAGCCATGACGACAGGTCGGCTCGGGCAGCAAGCCGCGCCGCCGAACGCGGCCTACGCCGGGCAGGTCGTGCACTTCCCGGATCCCGTCCGGGCCGCTCGACACCCCAGAGGTGTACGGGTCGACGCGCACGGCTACCCCGACTTCTCGGCGTACGCGCGTGCCGCCGCGGAGATCGCCGAACCCCCGGAGGGCTTCGGCGTCGACGAACTGCGCCTGACGGACTACGTGTCCGCGAACGCGGCGCTCGCCGCGACCGGACACGAACTGTGGGACACGATCCCGCCCGTGGCCACGCCGCACGGCTGGACGTGGCATCACGTGGCCGGTACCAGGCGGCTGGAGCTCGTCCCCGTCGAGGTGAAGGCGCTGCTGCGGCACCACGGTGGCATCGCGACCACGAACGTCGACCACAGCAAGCGCGGGACGCGGCCGTTGCAGGAGACGCGGCCCGCGCACTTCGGACTGCCGAAGTCCTCGGTGGCGGTGACGGAGCAGCAGGTGCTGGCGGTCGAGGAGGATCTCGGGTACCGGCTGCCGGGCGCCTACCGCTCCTTCCTGAAGGCGGCGGGCGGCTGCGCGCCGATGGGTGCCGTGCTCGACGCGGAACTCGGACTCCTGCTCGACCAGCCCTTCTTCACGGTGCGCGAAGAGGCCGCGGTCAACGACCTCGTCTACATCAACAAGTGCCTGCGCGACCATCTGACCAAGGACTACCTGTGCGTCGGGTTCGTGCAGGGCGGCCTGCTCGCCGTCAAGGTGAAGGGCGACGCGATCGGGTCGGTGTGGTTCTGCGCCTACGACGACGCCCGCGACCAGGACGCGTGGCCGCCGCCCGAGCGGGTGCAGCGGCTGCTGCTGTCCTGCGGCGCCGACTTCGACCAGTTCCTGTCCCGGCTCGCGGGCAATCCGCCGGAGCTGGAGACGGTGGCGAACCTGATGGTGGACGGCGGCTTCGCGCACGCCGTTCCCGTCTCTTCCGTGTCTTCGGTGGGGGAGTGAACGTCCGATGGTGACCTTCGCGCAGGCGCAGGAGCGCGCGGAAGAGTGGATCAACGGCGATGTGCCCGGCTACCAGCACCGTGAGGTGCGGGTCCGGGAGTTCGAACTCGGCTTCGTCGTCTGGGCGGAGGACCGGGCCGACGGTCCGCGCTCGGACGGCGGCGCGCAGCGGCTCGTCATCGCGCGGGACAGCGGCGAGGCGACACTGTGGCCCGGACTCCCGGTCGGTGAGGTGATCCGCCGCTACGAGGAGGAGTACGGGGCACCGGACGGGACCCCGGAACCCGCGCCGGCGCCTTCGGCCCGGGTCGACCTCAACCAGACGTCGTTCCTGCTGAGTCCCCCGGAGTGGCTGCAGGAGGCCGCGGACAAGCTGGGGATCCCGGACCGGCGTCCGGGGGCGTCCGGCGCTTCCGGCTCCGACGGGGCGGGATCGCGTCCGGCCGCGGCCGCCGCGGCATCGGGCCCGGGGCAGGGTCCGGCTTCCACGGGCGGTGGTCCGGTGGCTCCGGCGCCGGGTGAGCCGGAGGACGCGGTGCCGCACGGAGGGCCCTTCGGAGCCGGACCGCGCACCGCACCCGGTCTCCCCGGTACCTCTGGTGTCTCCGGTGTCTCCGGTGTCTCCGGCGGAGCCACGCCGTGGCCCGCCGCCGCGGCGGGTGACGAGCCCGACGCGGGTCCGCGGGACGCCGTGGGACCGCCGCGGGTGCCCGCGTCGGCGACACCGTGGGCGGGGACGGACACCAACGCCGACGCGGGTGAGGACCGTTCCGTACCGCTGCCGGCGACGGTGTTCGCACCGCCCCTGATCGATGTCGACGACACCGGCACACCGCTGCCCGGGGCGATCGCGGACGCCAAGACGGCCCTGATCTCCGGCGGCAGCCAGCTTCCGCGCACGGCGGTCGCCCCCGCGCTCGACGACCCCGCGCCGGCCCCGCCGCCGTACGGCTACCCCCAGGGTCCGCCGGTGCCCGGCACACCTCCTCCGGGTGCGCCGCCCGCCTACGGGTTCCCGCAGGGGCCCGGTGGTGCCCCAGGTACCCCGCCGCCTCCGCCGCCCGGTGCCTCCGCTCCCGGCGGTCCGCAGGGCACGCCTCCCGCGGGCGCGCCCGGGTACGGCTACCCGCAGGGGCCCGGCGGCGCGCCGAACTCCCCCCAGCCGCCCGCCCGTCCGGGTGCCCCCGTGGCGCCTCCCCGGCCGCTGCCCCCGAACGCCGGTGACATCGCCGACGCCGCGACCAGCAAGGCACAGCCGCCGCGCGGGGCGCCGCCTCCGCCGAGCGCCCCGGGCGCGCCGGGCGCACGGCCGGGCAGCGCGCCCGCGCCGTCCGGGCCCGGTGCCCCGGGCACCCCGGCGGGCGGGTACGTGCCCACCAACTCGTCTCCCAGCTGGGCCCGGACGGCCCTGGGGGCCCGGCGGCACCGGGAGTCCCGGGCCCGCCCGGAGCGCCTGCCGCGCCCGGCACTCCCGGTGCGCCCCAGCCCTCTGGTGCGCCCGGCACTCCGCAGCCTCCGGGCGGTACCCCTCCCGGCGGGGTCCACCATGTCGCGACGATGCTGGCGGGTCCGCCCGTCGGTGTCCCCGGCGCGCCCCAGCCCCCTGGTGTCCCGGGTGCTCCCGCGGCCCCGGGCAGTCAGCCCCCCGGCGTCCACCACGCCGCGACGATGCTGGCGGGCCCGCAGTCCGGCGGCCCCGGCGCACCGCCGCCCCCGCAGGCGCCCGGAGTGCCGCAGGGCGCACCGCAGCCGATGCCCGGTCAGCCCATGCAGGGTCAGCCCATGCCGGGCCGGCCGATGGGCGGCCCGGTCCCGGGCCAGCCGATGCCTCCTGGCCAACCCATGCCTCCCGGCCAGCAGCCCCCGGCGTACGGGTACCCGCCGACCGGTCAGCCGACCGTCGGCCCCGGTTACCAGGCCGTGCTGCGCTACCGCGCGCAGGACGGCTCGGAGCAGCAGCTGATCCGGCGTTCGGCTCCGGGCACCCCGCACCCGGAGTGGCAGATGCTGCACGAACTGCGGGCGATGAACGTGCCGCCGCAGCAAGTGCTGGAGCTGCACACAGAGTTGGAGTCCTGCGAGCTGCCTGGCGCGTACTGCGCGCGGATGATCCGGGAGACCTGGCCGCAGGCACGGATCACGAGCATCGCCCCGTACGGTACGGACCACGCGAGCCGTCAGCAGGGCATGCACGAACTGCTCGCGCACCAGGGCGAGTTGCATCAGGTGGCGGACGGCCCGGCGCGCCCCGCGCCGGTGCGGGCGCCGATCCCGCCGGTGCAGCCCGCGGCGCCGGTTCCGCCGGAGGCGATCGGGCACGAGCTGGCGGCGGCGTTCGGACCGGGCGTGTTCCGGTTCGACCAGGTCGCGGTCTCCCGTCAGGGCGTGCCGAACGTCGTGGCGCACACCCTGGTGGTGGCCGGACTCCCGGTCGACATGGGCCCGTTCTTCTGGGCGCAGGCTCAGCCCGGCCGTCCGGTGCCGACGCTCGCCGAGCTGGCGCAGGAGCGGGGGGTGCATCCGGCGCCGGACGCGGGTTCGTACCTGGTCATGGGCAGCGACTTCGGCAAGGCGATCTGTGTCCAGTACGGCACGGCGAACATCGTGGCCGTGCCGGTGGAGGCGGGTCCGGGCGGTGCCCCGGTGCCGCCCCAGTTCGTGAACACGGGTCTGCCCGAGTTCGCGCGCTGCCTGGCGCTGCTCGGCCGGATGTGGCGGCTGCGGTTCGGGCTCAACCAGGAGCAGGCGGGCCGCTGGACCGTCGACTTCCAGGCCCAGCTCGCCTCTCTCGACCCGGCTGCGCTCGGCTCGCCGGAGAGCTGGTGGTCGGTCCTGCTGGAACAGATGTGGGACGGCCTGCTGTGACCTCCCGCTGAGCGTCGCGGCTTCCGCGCGGAACGCCACGCATGGGTTGAACCCGGTGCACATGACCGGGTTCAACCCATTTTTTTACTTCCCTCGACCGGAACGGATGGGCGGAGTGTCGCGTTATGAACACTTACACCTCATCCATCAGGATATGCGCCACATGATGTCGACGAATCATGTCGCAGGGCGCACATTCGGAGAGGGGTTCAGGGATGAGCAGCGCATCGGTGTCGCCGCACGGCTTCCCGGCTGTACGGGGGCGCGGTTACCGTCCCGAGCAGGTCGACACGTACACCACCGCCCTCTCACGGGACCGCGACGCCGCCTGGGAGCGGGCCGCCCGGCTGACCGTCCTGGCCAAGGAGATGGACGGGGACGCGCGGCGGCTGCGCGAGGCCGTGACACGGCTCGCCCCGCAGACGTACGACACGCTCGGCGAACGCGCCCGCCGGCTCTTCGAACTCGGCGAGGAGGAGGCCACGGCCGTGCGTGAGGGCGCGCGCGGCGAGGCCCGGCACGCCGTCGACGAGGCCGAGGCGGCGGGGCGGCGGGTCCGCGACGCCGCCCAGGAGTACGCCGACGGGGTGCGCGCCGAGGCCGAGGAGCATGCCCGGCAGCGGCTGCTCGCCGCCCGCGCCGAGGCCGACGACGCACGGATCGCCGCCCGCCGGGAGATCAAGGAGAACCGCGGGGAGGCACTGGCCGCGCTGCGCGAGGTGCGCCGGCGCACGGAGGCGCTCCTCGTCGAGCACGAGAAGGAGCACGCCGGCCGCCGGGAGGAGGCCGAGCGCGTGGCCGCCGAGCGGGTGGCCGCGTTCGAGGCGCACCACGCACAGCGGGTGGCCCGTGCCGAGGCCGCCCTCGCCGAGGCCCGGAGCGCCTACGCCCAGGCCGAGGAGACGGCGCGGCACGGACAGGAGGACGCGGCGGCGCGGGCCGCCGAACTGATCGCCGAGGCGCGGGTGCGGGAGGAACGGATCGTCCGGGAGACCGAGCGGGTGCTGCGCGAGCACGGCGAGCGGTGGGACGACGTACGGGCGCACATGGACCACGTACGGTCGAGCCTCATGACCCTGACGGGCCGGGCCCCGGTGGAGTAACCACGACGGCCCCCCGCCCGTCGCCCCACGGTCCGCCGATGACCGACGGAACGGGAGGACCGAGCGGAGGACTGACGGGAGGACCGGCGGGAGAACCGTCGGAGGCCCCGGCTCAGCGCCCGCCGCGAGAACCCGTACGGCCCGGTGACCGCACCGCTCCCGCCAGGATCCAGCCCTCCACGGCCTCGTACTGCCGGCGCTGCTCCTCCGACTTCCGGCGGCCCGAGACCACGGTCCCCAGCCATCCGTACGCGAAGCCCAGGGGGATCGACACCAGCCCGGTCGTGGTGAACGGGAACCAGTTGAAGTCGGCCTCGGGGAACGCGGAGGTGGGCGAGCCGGAGACCAGGTTGGTGCCGGTCATCAGGACGAGGACCGTCAGCGAACCCCCGATGAGGGTGCACAGCAGGCCCGTTCGGGTGTAGCGGCGCCAGAACAGTCCGTAGACCAGCGCGGGTGCCAGCGCCGAGGCGCCCAGGCAGAACGAGAGCGTGATCAGCGGCTGCAGGCTGCGGTGCTGGACGAGGGTGGCCAGCAGGATCGCCGGCGCGCCGACCGCGAAGGCCGACAGCCGGGCGAGGAGCATCTCGCGGCGGGGGGACAGCTCGTCGTCGAGGCGCCGTCCCCGGAAGAGCCGGGCGTGCGCGAACACGTCGTGCGCCAGGGAGTTGGCGCAGGCCAGGATCATTCCGGCGACGGAGGCGAGCACGGTCAGGAAGATCGCCGTGGTGACGGTGGTGAACAGGAGCGTCTCGGCCGTCGAGACGTCCGGCCCGAACGCGGCGCGCGAGCCCAGCAGATACGCCGTGTTGCCCTGCGGATCGGCCTGCGCGATCACCCCGCGTCCGATCAGCGCCGTGGCCCCGAAGCCGACGACCGTGATGACCAGGACGAAGAGGGCCACGCACGGTACCGCCCAGGACAGCGAGCGGCGTACCTGACGGGCGCTGCCGGCGGTGTACATGCGCATGGTGACGTGCGGGAGGCAGGCGCCGCCGAGGACGACCGTCAGCTCCGAACTGATCATGTCGAGGCGGGGGCTGGGGCCGCCGGCGAACTGCAGACCGGAGTGGAGGAACGCGGTGCCGACACCGCTGTGGTCGGCGGCCGCCCGGGAGAGCGCCCCCGGGTCCCAGTCGAAGCGGTTCAGGATGAGGAGGGCGACCACGGTGCCCGAGCCGAGCAGCATCACGATCTTCAGGATCTGGATGAGGGCCGTGCCCTTCATGCCCCCGATCGCCGCGTAGCCGATCATCAGCGTGCCGAGTCCGACGATGCAGCCGGTCTTCAGCGAATCGCCGGAGAATCCGAGGATGAACGCCAGCAGGTCGCCGGTGCCCGCCAGTTGGACCAGCATCAGCGGCAGCAGGGCGACGATGGTCGCGGCGCACGCGGTGATACGTACGGCACGGCCCGGCATCCGCCGCGCGAGCGCGTCGCCCATGGTGAACCGGCCCGCGTTGCGCAGCGGTTCGGCCAGCAGGAACATCAGCAGCATCAGGGAGAGAGCCGTGCTCAGCGCGAGCACGACCCCGTCGTACCCGGTGAGCGCGATGACCCCGCCGGTGCCGAGCACGGTCGCCGCCGAGATGTAGTCCCCGGCGATGGCGAGGCCGTTGCGCATCGGCGACAGCGACCCGTACCCCGTGTAGAACTCGTCGAGGTCGTCACGGTCCGGCCCGGTCATCACGCACAGCAGCAGCGTGACCGTGGTGACCGCGGTGAACGCCACCAGCGACATGGCCTGCGCGGAACTGCTGAACCCGATCCCGCCCCTCTCGATCGCCCCGGTCATCGGGCCGCCTCCCGCTTCGCGTCCAGCTCGCTCTGCTTGCGGATCCGGTCCGCCACCGGGTCGACCCCCCGGCGCGCCGTGTACTCGTACACGCCGATCGCCAGGCAGGTCACGGGCACCTGCAGCAGCCCGAGCAGCAGCCCGGTCGGCAGTCCGCCGGACACCGTGCTCGTCATCAGGCCCGGCGCGAACGCCGACAGGAGGAGGAAGAGGGTGAAGTACCCGAGCGCCGTGAGCGTCGCCACCCGCCGCTGCCGGCGATAGGCGCCGCGCAGCAGCCGGATGTCGCTGTGCTGCCCCAGCGCGTGATGCCGCGGCCGCCGCCTCCTCGGAGGCTCGGGAGGCTGCGGCTGCCAGGGGTAGGTGGCGTACGCGGGGGAGTGCGGGACGGGTTCGTCCTGGAACTCCGGATAGTCCTGGAACTCCGGGTACGGGCGCGGGGACTGCTGCGGATACGGAGGCGGGGACTGCTGCGGATACGAGGGCGGATTCGGGGGCTGTCGGTGTGATCGGTGCGGCGTCTGGTGCTCGGGGGACGAGAACGCGTCTGGCATCCCGGTTCTCCTTGCGTGGCTCGGGTCCGGTGCGGACCGCAGGGAGCAGGGGGGTGGGCGAGGCACGCTACTCGCAGGTAGCCCTCGTGGGCGCGGGTTTCGCCGAACTGATCGGTCGGTATGCGCTTACTTCGCTGACCTGGAGTGTTGCCCAGGCATACCCCTGTGACGGAAGTGTGAAGAGGTAGGGGAGTGGTGTCTGAGGTGGGGGGTGTTCGCAACCGTGTGCCTCCCCCGCGTACCCCGCTGACAGACTCCATTCCCACCGGAACCCACACCCGGCGGGAGCGGCGACGTCCTCAGTCCGCGGGGTTGTCGAGGACCGGGAAGCGCCTCGGTGCCACGAACAGCAGCACCAGGAAGGCGAGCACGGCGGCGCACGCGGCGCCGAGGTACACGGCGTGGACCGCGTCGGCGACCGCGTGCCGCAACCGCTCGTCCGGCGCGCCCGAGGCCAGCGCCCGCGTCACCGCGTCCAGGTCCCCGGCCCCGCCGAGCCGCGCGGCCAGCACCCCGTTGGCGATCGCCCCGAACAGGGTCGCGCCGACGGTCTGGCCGGTCTGACGGCAGAAGAGGACGGACGCGGTGGTCGTGCCGCGTTCGGCCCAGCCGACGGTGGACTGGACCCCGATGATCAGAGGGAGCTGGAAGAGGCCGAGGGCGCCTCCCAGCAGCAGCATCAGCAGGGTCGGCTGCCAGGGCGCGCCCGGATAGGGGAGGAACGGGAAGGCCAGCAGGATCAGGGCCGCCGCGCCGATGCCGGCCATCGCGGTGTTGCGGAAACCGATCCGCCGGTACATGTGCTGGCTGAGCGCCGCGGACACCGGCCAGCTCAACGTCCATACGGACAGCACGAATCCGGCGGTGACCGGGGCCAGCCCGAGGACCGCCTGCGCGTACGTGGGCAGGAACACCGAGGGGGCGACCATGAGCAGCCCCAGCGCGCCCAGCGCCAGATTCACCGCGGCGATCGTGCGGCGCCGCCACACCCACCCGGGGATGATCGGCTCGGCCGCCCGGCGCTCGATCACCACGACGGCCCCGATCAGCGCGAATCCCGTACCGAACAGGGAGAGCGAGGGGACCGACAGCCAGTCCCAGGCCACCCCGCCCTGCACCAGCGCCGTCAGCAGGACGCCGCCGCAGGCGAAGACGGCGAGCGCGCCCGCCCAGTCGATGCGCGCACGCCCGGAGGACTCCCGGGCCGGCTCGTGCAGATGACGGACGACCAGCCACAGGGCGAGCGCGCCGATCGGCAGGTTGATGAGGAAGATCCAGCGCCAGTCCGCGTACGCGGCGAGCACACCGCCTAGCCCCGGGCCCGCGACCGCCGAAGTCGCCCACACCGTGGACAGCCTGGCCTGGATCTTCGGGCGCTCCTTGAGCGGGTAGAGGTCGGCGGCGAGCGTCTGCACCGTGCCCTGGAGCGCGCCGCCGCCCAGGCCCTGGACGACGCGGAAGACGATGAGCGCGGCCATGTTCCAGGCGGTGGCGCAGAGCAGGGAGCCGAGGAGGAAGACGACGGCTCCCGTGATCAGCACCGGCTTGCGGCCGAAGGTGTCCGACAGCTTGCCGTACACCGGCAGCGTGACCGTCACCGCGAGCAGATAGCCGGAGAACAGCCAGGAGAAGGCCGAGAAGCCGCCGAGGTCGCCGACGATCTGCGGTACGGCGGTCGACACGATGGTGGAGTCCAGCGCGGCGAGCGCCATGGAGAGCATGAGCGCCGCGACGACCGCGCCCCTGCGTCCGGGGGGAGCCCCCGGACGTACGGCCCCCGCGGCGCGTGTCTCGGTGTCCCCCTGGTCCACGGGATTCCTTTCCCCCTGCATCCATCCGCCTCGGGCCACCCTCTCACTTGACCCTCACGTCGCGGCAGGGTGGAAGCTGACGGCGCCCGGGGGTGGAGCCGACCCCGAGAAGGACTCCACCGGAGGGTGGACAGCCCCTAGGGGTACCTCCGTACTACGGCTCGGGGAGGGTTCGTACCGCCGGAGGAGGAGAAGAGGCGGTGCCCGTCCTTAACCTGGCTTTACGCCGCTGACGAGCGGCCGGGACGCGGTCGGGACGTACGGGGGTCGTACGGACCGCACTCCCGGGGGTGGGGTTTTCCCCAGCAAAAGACTGCGCTGGGCACCAGCGCGCCGCAGCACCCCCCGCCGCCAGACTTACCGACGTAGCCAAGAGCACCGCATCCGCCCAGGAACACCGCATCCGCGGACCGACCGGCTCATCCGCCGACCGATATAGGAGACTTACCGTGACATCGGCTGTAACCATTCCCAGGCACGGGGGCACTGGAGGGCGTACGGCCGTTGCCGCGCGAGCGCGGCAGGTCGTGAAGGCGTACGGGTCCGGAGAGACCCGTGTCGTCGCCCTGGACCACATCGACGTGGACATAGCGCGGGGGCGGTTCACCGCGATCATGGGCCCCTCGGGTTCCGGCAAGTCCACGCTGATGCACTGCCTCGCCGGGCTCGACACCGTGACGAGCGGACAGATCCACCTCGACGAGACCGAGATCACCGGCCTCAAGGACAAGAAGCTCACGCAGCTGCGCCGGGACCGGATCGGCTTCATCTTCCAGGCGTTCAACCTGCTGCCGACGCTGAACGCGCTGGAGAACATCACGCTCCCGATGGACATCGCGGGCCGCAAGCCGGACAAGGCCTGGCTGAGCCAGGTCGTCGAGACCGTCGGGCTCTCCGACCGCCTCAAGCACCGGCCGACGCAGCTCTCCGGCGGCCAGCAGCAGCGCGTCGCGGTGGCACGGGCGCTCGCCGCCCGGCCCGAGATCATCTTCGGCGACGAGCCGACCGGAAACCTCGACTCCCGGGCCGGCGCCGAGGTACTGGGCTTCCTGCGCCGCTCCGTCGACTCGCTCGGCCAGACCATCGTGATGGTCACGCACGACCCGGTGGCCGCGTCGTACGCGGACCGCGTCCTGTACCTCGCGGACGGCAGGATCGTCGACGAGATGCACCAGCCGACGGCCGACCAGGTGCTCGACCGCATGAAGGACTTCGACGCCCGGGGGCGTACGTCATGACCGTCCTGAAGACCTCGATGCGCAACTTCTTCGCGCACAAGGGGCGGATGGCCCTCTCCGCCGTCGCGGTCCTGCTGTCCGTCGCCTTCGTCTGCGGCACGCTGGTGTTCACCGACACCATGAACGCGACGTTCGACAAGCTGTTCGCCGCGACCTCGTCCGACGTGACGGTGTCGCCGAAGGCCGCCAAGACCGACGACACTCCGCAGAACGGCAGGCCGGAGTCGCTGCCCGCCTCCGTGCTGACCCGGGCCGAGAAGGCCGACGGCGTCAAGTACGCCGAAGGCGCGGTCAGTTCGATGAACGTGACCGTCGTCAACAGCGCCGACAAGAACATGGGCTCCAGCAACGGCGCCCCGACCATCGCGGGCAACTGGACGCGCAACGACCTGCGTTCGATGGAGATCACCACCGGTCACGCCCCGCGCGGGCCGACCGAGGCGATGGTCGACGCCGACACCGTCAAGAAGCACCACCTCAAGCTCGGCGACGAACTGCGCACCATCGCCGTCACCGGTGACTTCAAGGCCCGGATCGTCGGCATCGCCACCTTCAAGGTGACCAACCCCGGTGCCGCCATCGTCTACTTCGACACCGCCACCGCCCAGCGCGAACTGCTCGGCGCCACTGGCCGGTTCACCCAGATCAACGTCTCCGCCGCGAACGGTGTCACCGACGCGCAGCTCAAGCGCAACGTCACCACCACGCTCGGCGCCGACGCCACCGCGAAGACGTCCTACAAGGTGCAGACGCAGAAGGAGACCGCGGACGAGAACCGCTCCGGTGTCGGCTCCTTCATGAACGTCATCAAGTACGCCATGCTCGGCTTCGCCGGCATCGCCTTCCTGGTCGGCATCTTCCTGATCATCAACACCTTCTCGATGCTGGTCGCCCAGCGCACCCGCGAGATCGGCCTGATGCGGGCGATCGGCTCCTCCCGCAAGCAGGTCAACCGGTCCGTGCTCATCGAGGCGACCCTGCTCGGCGTCTTCGGCTCCGTCCTCGGCGTCGGCGCCGGCGTCGGCCTCGCGGTCGGCCTGATGAAACTCATGTCGGCGGCGGGCATGGACCTGTCGACCCGCGATCTGACCGTGAAGGCGACCACGCCGGCCATCGGGCTCCTCCTCGGTGTCGTCGTCACCGTCCTCGCCGCCTATCTGCCCGCCCGCCGGGCCGGCAAGGTCTCCCCGATGGCCGCGCTCCGCGACGCCGGGACCCCCGCGGACGGCAGGGCCGGTCTCGTCCGCGGCATCATCGGCCTGGTCCTCACCGGCGCAGGAGCCTTCGCGCTCTACACGGCGGCCGGCGCGGACAAGGCGAGCGACGGATCGCTGGTGCTGGGCGCCGGTGTCGTCCTGACCCTGATCGGGTTCGTCATCATCGGCCCGCTGCTCGCCGGCGGTGTGGTCCGGGTCATCAGCGCGGTGCTGCTGCGCTTCTTCGGCCCGGTCGGCCGGATGGCGGAGCGCAACGCCCTGCGCAACCCGCGCCGTACCGGCGCCACCGGCGCGGCCCTCATGATCGGCCTCGCGCTGGTCGCCTGCCTCTCCGTGGTCGGCTCCTCCATGGTCGCCTCCGCGACCGACGAACTCGACAAGACCGTCGGGACCGACTTCATCATTCAGGGCAACCAGCGGATCGTGCCGCAGGCGGCGAAGGCCATCGAGTCCACGCCCGGTCTGTCGCACGTCACGCACTACCGGGACATCGAGGCGAAACTCGTCGCCCCCGACGGTTCCTCCGACGGCGACGGCGTCACGGCCGCCGACCCCACCTACGCGCAGGACCTGCACCGCAAGACGACGGCCGGTGACCTGACCGCCGCCTACGGCAAGGACTCCATGTCCGTCGGTTCCGACTTCGCCACCGAGCACCACGTCAAGCTCGGGGACACCGTGACCGTCGCCTTCAAGGGCGGCAGCACCGCGAAGCTCAAGGTCGCCGCGATCACCGACGACGACGTGGCCATCGACCAGGGCGCGCGCTACCTCAGCACCGAGACCATGCGGAAGTACCTCCCGGCCGACCGGATCCCGCCGGACCAGATCATGTTCGCCACCGCCAAGGACGGCCAGGAGAAGACCGCCTACGCGGCCCTCAAGAAGTCGCTGGCCGGCTACCCGCAGTACGAGGTCCGTGACCAGACCGACTACAAGCAGGAACTGAAGGACCAGATCGGCCAGCTCCTGAACATGGTCTACGGCCTGCTCGCCCTCGCGATCGTCGTGGCGGTCCTCGGCGTGGTCAACACGCTGGCCCTGTCGGTGGTGGAGCGGACGCGCGAGATCGGCCTGATGCGGGCCATCGGTCTCTCCCGCCGCCAGCTGCGCCGCATGATCCGCCTGGAGTCGGTCGTCATCGCCCTCTTCGGAGCCCTGCTGGGCCTCGGCCTGGGCATGGCCTGGGGAGCGACGGCCCAGAAGCTGCTGGCCCTGGAGGGCCTGAAGGTCCTGGAGATCCCCTGGGGCACCATCATCGCGGTCTTCATCGGCTCGGCGTTCGTGGGCCTGTTCGCCGCCCTGATCCCGGCGTTCCGGGCAGGCCGGATGAACGTACTGAACGCGATCGCGACCGACTGACGACCGACCTCATGGCCGCCGCGCACGGGGGTCGCGGGGGAAGGGGCCCGGCCGGGGAGGTGATCACCTCCCCGGCCGGGCCCCTTTGCGCTGCCGGGTGCCCGGCGTGGGCGTTGTCCACAGGTCCGGCGTGAGGGAGCGCGCCGTCGTAGGCTGGAGATCCCCGGCCCGTAGCGACGTGTCGGGCGGTTCGCGTTGCCCACTCTCCGGATGGAAGCCCTTCATGAGCCTGCACGGTCTGCTCGACGCCGTCGTCAAGGACGCCGCTCTCGCGGAAGCGGTGAAGGCCGCGACCGGCGAGGTCCGCAGGCATGTCGACCTGGTGGGCCCGCCCGCCGCCCGCCCCTTCGCGGTGGCCGCGCTCGCCCGCGAGGCAGGCCGCACCGTACTGGCGGTCACGGCCACCGGACGGGAGGCCGAGGACCTGGCCGCGGCGCTGAGGTCGCTCCTGCCCGCCGACACGGTCGCGGAGTACCCCTCGTGGGAGACGCTTCCCCACGAGCGGCTCTCCCCCGCTCCGACACCGTCGGCCGCCGCCTCGCCGTCCTGCGGCGCCTCGCCCACCCGCGCCCCGACGACCCCGAGACAGGCCCGGTCTCCGTCGTCGTCGCCCCCATCCGTTCCGTGCTCCAGCCACAGGTCAAGGGCCTCGGCGACCTGGAGCCGGTGGCCCTGCGCACCGGCCAGAGCGCCGACCTCGGCGGCATCGTCGAAGCGCTCGCGGCAGCCGCGTACGCCCGGGTCGAACTGGTCGAGAAGCGTGGCGAGTTCGCGGTCCGCGGTGGCATCCTCGACGTCTTCCCGCCCACCGAGGAACACCCGCTCCGGGTGGAGTTCTGGGGCGACGACGTCGAGGAGATCCGCTACTTCAAGGTCGCCGACCAGCGCTCCCTGGAGGTCGCCGGGCACGGGCTGTGGGCACCCCCCTGCCGCGAGCTGCTGCTCACCGACGACGTACGGCAGCGGGCCGCCCGGCTGGCCGAGGCCCACCCCGAGCTGGGCGAGCTGCTCGGCAAGATCGCCGAGGGCATCGCCGTGGAGGGCATGGAGTCACTGGCTCCGGTCCTGGTCGACGACATGGAGCTGCTGCTCGACGTGCTGCCCAAGGGCTCCATGGCCGTCGTGTGCGACCCGGAGCGGGTACGGACCAGGGCCGCGGACCTGGTGGCGACCTCGCAGGAGTTCCTGCAGGCGTCCTGGGCGGCGACCGCCGGCGGTGGCGAGGCCCCCATCGACGTGGACGCGGCCTCCCTGTGGTCCATCGCGGACGTCCGGGACCGGGCGCGCGAGCTGGACATGATGTGGTGGTCGGTGTCGCCGTTCGCGGCCGACGAGTCGTTCACCGAGGGCTCCGGCGCGGGCGACGCGGACACCCTCAAACTCGGCATGCACGCCCCCGAGACCTACCGCGGCGACACCGCCCGCGCGCTCGCCGACACCAAGGGCTGGCTCGCCGAGGGCTGGCGCACGGTGTACGTCACCGAGGCGCACGGCCCCGCCGCCCGTACCGTCGAGGTGCTCGGCGGCGAGGGCATCGCGGCCCGCCTCGAAACCGACCTGGCGGGCATCGCGCCGTCCGTCGTGCACGTCTCCTGCGGCTCGATCGACTACGGCTTCGTGGACCCCACGCTCAAGCTCGCCGTCCTCACCGAGACCGATCTCTCCGGCCAGAAGGCGGCCGGCAAGGACGGCGCGCGCATGCCCGCCCGTCGCCGCAAGACCATCGACCCGCTGACCCTCGAAGCCGGCGACTACATCGTGCACGAGCAGCACGGTGTCGGCCGCTACATCGAGATGGTCCAGCGGACCGTGCAGGGCGCGACCCGTGAGTACCTGGTCGTGGAGTACGCGCCGGCCAAGCGCGGCCAGCCCGGCGACCGCCTCTACATCCCGACCGACCAGCTGGAGCAGATCACCAAGTACGTCGGCGGCGAGGCACCGACCATGCACCGCCTCGGCGGCGCCGACTGGACGAAGACCAAGGCCCGCGCCAAGAAGGCGGTCAAGGAGATCGCCGCGGACCTGATCAAGCTGTACAGCGCGCGCATGGCGGCCCCGGGACACGCCTTCGGCGCCGACACGCCCTGGCAGCGCGAGCTGGAGGACGCCTTCCCGTACGCGGAGACCCCCGACCAGCTCACGACCATCGCCGAGGTCAAGGAGGACATGGAGAAGACGGTCCCGATGGACCGCCTGGTCTGCGGCGACGTGGGATACGGCAAGACGGAGATCGCCGTCCGCGCGGCGTTCAAGGCGGTGCAGGACGGCAAACAGGTCGCGGTGCTCGTACCGACGACGCTTCTCGTGCAGCAGCACTTCGGCACGTTCGGCGAGCGCTACTCCCAGTTCCCCGTGAACGTCCGGGCGCTGTCGCGCTTCCAGACGGACACGGAGGCGAAGGCGGTCCTGGAGGGGCTGCGCGAGGGCTCGGTGGACGTCGTCATCGGCACCCACCGCCTGTTCTCCGCGGAGACGAGGTTCAAGGACCTGGGCCTGGTCATCGTCGACGAGGAGCAGCGCTTCGGCGTCGAGCACAAGGAGCAGCTGAAGAAGCTGCGCGCCAACGTCGACGTCCTGACGATGTCCGCGACCCCGATCCCGCGCACCCTGGAGATGGCGGTCACGGGCATCCGCGAGATGTCCACGATCACCACCCCGCCGGAGGAGCGGCACCCGGTGCTGACCTTCGTCGGCCCCTACGAGGAGAAGCAGATCGGCGCCGCCATCCGGCGCGAACTGCTCCGCGAGGGCCAGGTCTTCTACATCCACAACCGTGTCGAGTCCATCGACCGCGCGGCCGCCCGGCTGCGGGAGATCGTGCCCGAGGCGCGCATCGCGACGGCGCACGGTCAGATGTCGGAGCAGTCGCTGGAGCAGGTCGTCGTCGACTTCTGGGAGAACAGGTTCGATGTGCTCGTCTCGACGACGATCGTCGAGTCCGGCATCGACATCTCCAACGCCAACACGCTGATCGTGGAGCGCGGCGACAACTTCGGCCTCTCGCAGCTGCACCAGCTGCGCGGCCGGGTCGGGCGCGGCCGGGAGCGCGGCTACGCGTACTTCCTCTACCCGCCGGAGAAGCCCCTCACCGAGACGGCGCACGAGCGGCTCGCGACCATCGCCCAGCACACCGAGATGGGCGCGGGCATGTACGTGGCGATGAAGGACCTGGAGATCCGCGGCGCCGGAAACCTGCTCGGCGGCGAGCAGTCCGGCCACATCGCGGGCGTGGGCTTCGACCTGTACGTACGCATGGTCGGCGAGGCGGTCGCCGACTACCGCGCCCAGCTGGAGGGCGGTGTGGAGGAGGAGCCGCCGCTGGAGGTCAAGATCGAGCTGCCGGTCGACGCGCACGTGCCGCACGACTACGCGCCGGGCGAGCGGCTGCGTCTGCAGGCCTACCGTGCCATCGCCTCCGCCAACTCGGAGGAGGACGTGAAGTCCGTACGGGAGGAACTCGTCGACCGTTACGGCAAGTTGCCCGAGCCGGTGGAGAACCTGCTGCTGGTCGCCGGGCTGCGGATGCTCGCGCGGGCGTGCGGGGTCGGCGAGGTCGTGCTCCAGGGCAGCAACATCCGTTTCGCGCCGGCGGAGTTGCGGGAGTCGCAGGAGCTGCGCCTGAAGCGGCTGTACCCGGGCACGGTCATCAAGCCGGCCGCCCACCAGCTGCTGGTCCCGCGCCCGAAGACCGCGAAGGTGGGCGGGAAGCCGCTGGTCGGGCGGGAGTTGCTGGGGTGGACCGGCGAATTCCTGGCGACGATCCTGGGGTCGTAGAGGCGGGTCCCGGGTGGTGGAAAGAGGTGTCGGTGCCGCGTGGGGGGGCCGGTGGCGGCTTACCCCTGTCGTGGGGCCGGTGCCCCGGGGTCACGCTTAAAGCACGGGGCGGGGCGGGGCGACGCGGGGCAAAGAAGAAGCCGTCCGCGGGAGTTGCCCGTCGCGGACGGCCTCGGTGTCACGGTCGATCGATGGACGACGCGGCGCGTACGGGCGAGTCGCGCTTCCGCGCGTCCGAGGGGTAACGGCCCGGCGAGGGCCTAGCGCTGGTCGGGTCGGTCAGGACGGCCGGGGCGGTCACCCTCCAGACCCGTCGTGCCCTCGATCCGCTGCTGGGCGTCGTCCACCTGGCCGGTGTACTTGTTGCCCGTCTTCTCGTTGACGTCCCGTTCCGCGGTGTCGGACATGTCCTTGCCCTTGGACTTCGCGTGGTCCTTGAATCTGTCGAAGATGCCCATCCAGGAACTCCCTCCGGAGGTGGGTCACCTCCGACGATACGCCCGGCGTGCGCCTATTGCCCGTTGAAGGTTGGTATGACCATGGCATACCGGCCGCTACCGTGGGCACCAGGGGAGATGCGCCCGCACGGGGCGGATCCGGGGAGGCAAGGGGAGGGGCGTCGTGGTGCGTCTGAGGGGTGGAGCGGCCATGGCCGCGCCCGCGTGTGTTCACCGTGGGTGCCGGGGCCGGCGGCTGCGAGCAGGGCACGGGTGGCGCCGCGCAACCGAAGGGGACCGAGGCCGGGGACGCCGCGCACGGCGCGGAGTTCTCCGGGCTCACCCGGGGGGCGGTGCGTCATGCCTGCTGAGAGGCACATGAGGTACAGCGGCGGAGGACGGCGCGTCCTCCTGGCGTCCGCCGCGGTGGTGGCCGCCGGGATCGTGGTCGCCGGCTGCAAGGACATCGCTCCACCGCCCGCGGACGGCGGACCCTCCGGCTCCGCCGTCCCGACCGCCGGCAACAGCCGGGCCGTGAACCCGCTGGACAATCCGGACGGCACGAAGCCGGGGATGGCGGTGATCACTGCCACCGCGGACAAGGCGAAGGCACGGTCGCTGATCGGGAAAGTGGCGACGAAGGGGCGCGGGCCGAAGACGGGATACAAGAGGGACGAGTTCGGCTACGCCTGGATGGACTCGGCTCCAGGCGGCATCCCCTTCGCCCACAACGGCTGCGACTCGCGAAACGATCTCCTGAAACGCGATGGTGAGAAGGCCCGCTTCCGGGCCGGCTCCGACTGCATCGTCACCTCCATGACGCTGCACGACCCGTACACCGGGAAGACGATCGAGTGGGCCAAGTCCCGTGCGACGACGGTCCAGATCGACCACGTCATGCCGTTGTCCTACGACTGGCAGATGGGCGCCTCGCACTGGACGAAGGGCAAGCGGGAGGACATCGCCAATGACCCGCTCAACCTGATCCCGGTGGACGGACCGACCAACGGCGCGAAGAGCGACTCGGGGCCCGCGACCTGGCTGCCCCCGAACAAGCAGATCCGCTGCTCCTACGTGGTGCGCTTCGCCCAGGTGTCACTGAAGTACGACCTTCCGGTGACGGCCGCGGACAAGCGGATGATGCTGCAGCAGTGCGGCGGCTGAGCAGGACGGATGCGGCCGTCGGCACCAGCCGCCGACGCTCGATCGGTTCGACGGCCGCCCCTCGTCGGAACGGGAGCCCGGGTGTCAGCGCGTGACGGGGAGAAGTGACACGAACTGGTGGCCGTCCGCGCGGTGCTGGACGGGGAAGGTCACCTTGAGGGCCTGTTCCTGTTCCACGACGGACAGTTGGGTTATCAGGGTGAGGCCGAAGAGGCCCTTCTTCGTCGCGCCGACGGAGACATAGGGGCGGGGGAGGTTCATCAGGAGTTTGCCGGGCTTTCCGCCGTTGTTCCCGTCGAAGAACAACAGACGCTGATCGGTCAGGGCGATGTACAGCGGGCGCGGTCTGACCGTGGCGATCACCGTTCCGGCGCTGAGTACGCCGACCACCGCCGCGGTGAGCGCCTGCCTGCGCACGGACACCGTGCCGACCGCCGCCAGCGTGGCGAGTTCGACCTGTTCCCCCTGGAGCAGCAAGGGGCCGGTGGCCTCCAGCAGTTGACGCCGGCGGCGGGAGTTGAGGGACACGGGGGGCTCCTTGGCATTCGGAAGAGAAAGGCAACGGGAAAGGCTGCGCAAAGAGAGCGCAATGGCAGAGCAAAAGAACGCACGGCTGTGCCGACGGGCGAGTGAGCGAGTGCGTGGGGGCGCGCTGTCGAACGGGGATGCATTCGAGCGCGGCACGGCAGATTTGCCAGGCGGAGTATATAGCCGCTCTGGGAAATGCGCAGCCCTCGGATACCCCCT
Source organism: Streptomyces sp. RPA4-2 (assembly GCF_012273515.2). NCBI lineage: Bacteria > Bacillati > Actinomycetota > Actinomycetes > Kitasatosporales > Streptomycetaceae > Streptomyces > Streptomyces sp. RPA4-2. The sequence goes on along the minus strand of NZ_CP050975.2, from coordinate 3,928,805 downwards.
CAGATACCCCCGGAACCGGTGGGACAAGGGCAGTTACGCGTCGCGAACCCTTACCCGCCGAAGTCCCGTACGTGCCGCGGAATTACCGCTCCGGGTATCCACTTGCCCTGTTGTCGCAGGGCTCGCTTAAGATCCGCGCCATGTCACCCGATGCACCGCCCCTTCCACCCCCCGACTTCGAGCTGGCCTCGGCCTTTCCCGAGGCGGGCTGGTTGCGGCAGGCCGTCGCCGCGCGGGACTGGGCCGGGATCAGGCAGTACGTGGACGGGCTCCCGCGGGGAACCAACCGGTCGTTCCTCGTCGGCGTGGTCGCCGACATCCCCGGGGTGGAGCACCCGCTGCGCGAAATGGTCGCCGCCGCCCCCGGCGACGTACTGGCCCTGACGCTGCTCGGGACGCGTGAAGTGAGGCTGGGCTGGGAGGTCCGGACCAGCGCGCGGGCCAAGGACGTCAGCCGCGAGCAGTTCGCGGGGCTCCACGCGCACCTGCGGCAGGCCGAGCAACTGCTCATCCGGGCCACCGCCCTGGACCCGACCCACGACGCGGCCTGGGCCTCGCGGCTGACCACGGCCAGGGGGCTCCAGCTCGGGCAGAACGAGGCGCGGCGCCGCTACGACCGGCTGGCCGCCCATCATCCGCACCACTACAGCGGACAGGCCGGGCTGCTCCAGCAGTTGTGCCCCAAGTGGAGCGGAAGCTGGGAGGCGGCGCACGGCTTCGCCCGCGAATGCCTGCTGAACGCGCCCGAAGGGACGCTCAGCGGCGGTCTGGTGGCGGAGGTGCATCTGGAGCGCTGGCTCGACCTGCCCGCCGGGCAGGAGCGGACGGCGTATCTGCGCCGGCCCCACGTCCACTCCGAACTCGTGGAGGCCGCCGAACGGTCGGTGCTGCACCCGCACTACCGGCCGGTGTACGGCTGGGTCACCGTGCACGGCAACTTCGCGGCACTCTTCTCGCTGATCGGGGACCACGCCCGCGCCGCCGCGCACTTCCGCGCGCTGGGCAACCTGGCCTCCGAGTACCCCTGGAGCTACCTCGGCAAGCCCGCGGAAGCGTACGTCCGACACCGTTCTGCCGCGCTCGCGAAAGGCTGAGCAGATGAGCCAGGCCATCCATCCCACCGAGGTCGACGGCATACCGACCCTCTTCGCGTACGCCACCGGGCCGATGCGTGCCGGGCTGGTCTTCCGGGTCGGCGTCGCCGACGAGACGCTCGCCCGGTCCGGTGTCACCCACCTCCTGGAGCACCTCGCCCTGCACCGCCAGGGCCTGGCCGACTACCACTTCAACGGCGCGACCAAGGGCGCGTTCACCCACTTCCACGCGGAGGGCGCCGAGCACGAGATCGTCGCCTACCTGGAGGGTGTGTGCGCCTCCCTGACGGACCTGCCCATGGAGCGGCTGGAGACCGAGAAGGAGATCCTGCGCACCGAGGAGGCGCGCCGGGAGCCCGGTCAACTGCCGTTGTGGCGCTACGGAGCGCAGGGGTACGGGCTGGTCAGCTACCCGGAGTGGGGCGTACGGGATCTGCGGCCGGAAGACCTGCGGCACTGGGCGCAGACCTGGTTCACCCGGGACAACGCCGTGCTGTGGATCGCGGGGGAACGTCTGCCGGCCGGGCTCTCGCTCAAGCTGCCCGCCGGTCACCGCCGCCCGATGCCCGCCGTCACGTCGGCCCTGCCCACCGCCCCCGCCTACTTCTCCGACGGCAAGGGCGGTGTCCTGCTGGACAGCGTGGTCGGCGACAGCACCGCCGCCCGGCTGTACGCGGGCGTACTGGAAAGGGAGTTGTCCCGGGCCCTGCGGCAGGAGGGCGGCTACTCCTACACGGCCGCCACCGACTACACGCCACGACGGGACGGCTTCGCGGTCGTCACCGCCTTCGCGGACGCGCTGCCCGCGAAGCAGGACGCGGTGCTCGGCGGCTTCGTGGACGTCCTCGCGGCACTCCAGGCGGGCCGGATCGCGCAGGGCGACCTGGACGCCGTACGGGCCCGCGCGGACGCGACGCTGACCGCGCACGACGCGGCGCTACGGCGGCTGCCCGGCGCGGCGGAGGACCTCCTCGCCCACCGGGCGCCGCGCGGGTTCGACGAGCTGCGGTCCGAGTTGTGGGCGATCACCCCGCAGCACCTGTACGGGGTCGCGCTGGAGGCCGCCGGGACCGCCCTGTTGCAGGCGCCCGCGGGCCACAGCGCCGACTGGGCCGGGTACGCGCAGGCGCCGACCGGCTCGTCGTACGCCGTCACGGGGACCACGTTCGCCCCTCAGCGGAGAGGCGGTCCTTCGCTGATCGTCGGGAGCGAGGGCGTCAGCGTGACGGCGGGGGAGCAGACGGCCACCGTGCTCTACCGCGCGTGCGCGGCGGTACTGAACTGGCCCGACGGCGGGCGCAGACTCATCGGCCACGACGGTCTGTGCGTGGACGTGGAGCCGGGCCTCAACGGCATCGACGCGCACACGATGGCGACCATCGACGCCGCCGTGCACCCCAGCGCGGTGGTCCGGCTGCCGCCCCGGCAGCGGCAGCCGCGGCCGGAGGCGGGCGGGGGCGAGGGGACCGGTTCGTCGGCGAAGGCGGCGCCGGCACGGCGTACCGGCGGCCAGACCGCGCTGCTCGTCGTCTTCGGTCTCCTCGCGGGACTGTGGTCCCTGCCGGCGCTCGCCTACACCGTCTTCGGCTTCTCGGACCCGGAGACCGGCATCGGCGAATGGGCGGCGGTCGCCGTCTTCCTCTGGGGCGTCGGCGCACTGCTGGCCTGGCCCGCCGTACGGGTCCTGCGGGGCACCCGGCGCGGCTGAGACAAGGGGCCGATGGGCGGGCCGACGGCCGACCGGGCGGGCAGCGGGGCTCGACCGCCGCTGCCCGCCCGGTCGTCTAGCGCAGGTACGGGTTGCCCTGCACCGGGCCGCCCTGGCCCTGCGCCGGGCCCTGTACGGGTCCTCGCATCTGATCCGGCACCGGACCCCGGCCGGCCCCCCGGTACTTCGGCTGCCGTCTGTCGAACACCGCGAACAGCAGCATGCCCACGGCCATGCCGATGCTGACCAGCGCGACCACGCCGAGGATGGGATCCCCCGAGTCGCTCTGGTCGGTGGTCGCCCACGGCAGCGTCACCAGCTCGTACAGCAGGAACGCGGCGAACGCGCCCCAGTCCGAGCCCCGGCCGCGGCGGATCGCCACGTACAGGAACGGCACCCAGACCAGCAGACCCACCGACCCCACGGCCAGCACCGACCACGCGATCCGCTGGAGCCAGCCGGCCTCCAGGCGTTTGTCCATGCTCACCGTCAAGCCCCCCGAGACTCCCCGGAGCCGCCCCAAGACACTCCGGGGACACCCTCCGAGCCGTCATGTTCCCATTCGGGGGGTCATGCGCGCTGGTGTTCGGCCCGCAGAGACGTGACGATCCGCGCGGCGAGCTTCCCGGCCGTGGCCGCCCCGTTGTCGTGCCCGTCGGTGGACAGGACGCTGACGACGTCGGTTCCGGAGCGCACGGCGAGCAGGGTCGTGCCGTTCTGCCAGGCGCTGTCGGTCAGGGTGAGGGTGTACGCGGTGTCGCCCAGACCTGGGGTGGCCGCACCGGTGACCTTCACCTGGCTGTGGGTCTGCGTGTCGGTGAAGGTCGTGCAGGCGGTGGCGGTCTTCTCCAGGCCCTTCAGCACCTCGGCCGCGGTCGCGCCGCGGAAGGTGTCGATCTCCTGGGCGATGTCCTCGGACGTGTCCTTGCTGACGTAGTCGTTCTGCGCGAAGGACACCCCGGAGACGCCGGTGACGGCTATCCAGCTGGTGCCGCCGAGCAGGGAGCAGTCCGGCTTCGCCGCGGCGGACGCGGACGGCGCGGTGTACGTCGCCCCGGAGTCCCGTGCGCCGTCGGGGTCGACCGCGAAACCGGAGGCGAAGAAGGACGCGGGCGCCAGCGCCTTCTTGAGCCGGGCGCCCGTCAGCAGACCGGCGTCGGGGTCCTTGGCCGCCTTCGTCGGGGCGGCGGAGGGGTGGTCGGAGGTTCCGGAGGAACAGGCCGCCAGGGCCAGCGGGAGCACCGCGACGGCGAGCAGCGTTCTGGCGGGACGGTACGGGGACGGGTGATGCATAGGGATCTCTGAGTCCTCTGTGAAGTGGGGCGATGCAGCCGAGCGGACTGTAGGGGCGGGCCGGCCACGGGCAAGTCATGCATAGGTCAGGTACAGGTCATGCACAGGTATGCGTGTGCCAAAGATCCGCGGTGGGAGGGGGCGGCGGGCCCGGAGCGTCGTCGACTCGGCGCACTTTGCTGTGACTTGAGGGAATCTTGTGGCGATCGAGATCAGGGGTTTCCCAGTTGAGGGGGTGGCGTCGGTTAGGGTGCGATCCGCCCCGCGCGCCGGGGGCCGGACACCGTTCGCCGGTGTGCCGGGGATGGGCGCCGTCTCAGGGGCTTTCTTCGCTGTTCTCAACTGTTCGCAGATCGCGCGCGTTCACGCGTGGCGCGATCCGCGCGTGTCACGAATTGGGGTGGGGATGTCCAGCCATCGGATGTCCAAGAAGGGCCGTTACATCGCCTGGGCGACGGCGGGTGCCGCCGTGGTCGCGGGAGCCGGGATCGCGGCGCAGACGTCGATGGCGGCGACCACCTGGCCCGCCCAGAAGACCTTCACAGGCCGCGCGTTCGACACCTGCGCCGCGCCCTCCCTGACCGCGATGAAGGCCTGGCACACCGGCTTCTACGGAGCGGCCGCCGTGTACATCGGCGGCAAGAACCGCGGCTGCGGCCAGCCCAACCTCACCGCGTCCTGGGTGAAGTCGGTCAGCACGCTGGGCTGGAAGCTCATCCCGCTGTACGTCGGCGCGCAGCCCTCCTGCCAGACGGGCTCCAACCCGGAGAAGCTCACCTCCACCAACGCCGCCTCGCTCGGCGCCACCGACGGCGCGGACGCGGTGGCCAAGGCGTCCGCGCTGGGGATGAAGGCGGGCAGCCCGATCTACCTGGACATGGAGTCGTACGACATCACGAACAAGTCGTGCAACACCGCCACGCTGACGTACATACGGGCCTTCGACAAGACGCTCAACGCCAAGACGTACCGCGCGGGCTTCTACGGCTTCCGCAGCTCCAGCGCGAAGGCCATCGCCGACGCCACCGACCGTACGAACCTGCCGGGCAACCTCTGGTACGCCCTGTGGGACAAGCAGAACACCACGACGGCCGACTGGCCGTTCGCCGCCGACCGGTGGACCAACCACAGCCGCGCCCACCAGTACATGGTCAACAGCAAGGAAACGATCGGCGGTTACACCATCACGGTGGACCGGGACGCGTGGGACGCGCCGGTGGCCATCACCGGCTGAGGTCGCCGATGAGGACGAAGGAGCGGGGCATGAGGATCGCGCCGGTACGGGTACCACGGCCGATGGCCGTGCGGGCCGGGGCCGCGGCGGCTCCCGTCGTGAGTCCGGGACCGCCCTGCCCCGTTCCTTCCCTCGTGATCGCGCCGCGCCGGGGCAGCCGCGCGGACCGAGGCGTCTTCGGCGCCTTCGGTCCGGTCCTCGCGGCAGGGCTCGTGGAGCTCGCGCCGACGCACGGGGGCACGCACGGGGGCGCGTTCGCGGCCGACGTGCCGCTGACCCGGCTGCCCCCTTTGCCTCCGTTGTCCCCGTTGCCTCCGTTGTCACCGTTGCCCCCGTTGTTTACGGGCGCCGCCTCGGTACATGCCCGGAAGGTCTGGCCGCGCCGGCCGCGCCGGCCGCGCCGGCCGGTCCGTCCGTAGACACGCCACGACAGGCGACGGACGGCAGCGGGCGGCAGGCAGCGGCAGGCACGACAGAGAGCACGAGACAACCAGTGGTCAAGCGGGTCAGGCAGGTACCGCAGGCGCGGCGCGCGAAGGCGGTGCGCGGCGCGACACCCTGGTCATGGCTCACCAGGGCCGCCCGGTCCGCGCGGCTGTGGCTGCAGGAGCTGGGCGGGCGCACCATCGCCCTGCTCGCGGGCGCCATGGTCGTGGTGGCCGCCGTCGCCGTCACCGGGTACTTCCTCTCCCGTACCGAGACCGCGCGGCGGCTCCCCGACACCACGCCCCGGTCCTCCAAGGACGTCGACGCCTGTCTGCTCACCGGCAAGGGCGGGATCACGGCCGGGACCGCGGCGGCCCAGGTCTGGGAGGGCATGCAGGACGCGTCCCTCGAAACCCACGTGCGCGTCAGCCAAGTACCGGTGACCGGAGAGCAGTCCGCGGCCAACGCGCGGTCCTACCTCAGCGGCCTGCTCCAGCGTTCCTGCGACCTGGTGCTCGCGGCCGGCGGCCCCCAGACCGAGGCCGCCGAGCGAGCCGCACCCCTGCACCGCACGGTGGACTTCGTCCTCGTCGGCGACAGCGGGAGCGGCTCGGAGGACACCGGGAGCGCCCAGGACGCCGACAGCGGCAAGGGCTCCGGCAACATCACCTTCGCGCGCCCCGGCGACGGACTGCGCGCCGAGGTCGCGGACGCCGTCGAGCGACAGGTCGCTGCGCGCGGTTGACGGCGCGACGGGCCCGGGGCGGGTGGCGGGTACCGCACGCGTGCGCGGTGGTACCCGAACTCTCCGCGAATCGTTGGTCGAATGGCTGGCCGAGAGCCGGGTCACTGCCTAACATCGATCATCGCAAGACTTTGTGCACCGTCGCACAATCTCCTCGGGAGGTTTCCTTGCACCGCCGCCGTCGCACCGCGTTCGTCCTCTCCGCAGCGATCGTCGCCGCGGCCCCCCTGCTCACCGCGTGCGGCAGCGAGGCGCATCCAGGCGCCGCGGCCGTCGTCGGCGGCCAGCGGATCACCGTCGCCCAACTGGAGGGCCGGGTGAACGAGGTGCGGTCGGCCCAGCGGGCCGTCACCAAGGACGAGGCCCAGTACGAGCAGGCCATCGCCAAGAGCGGCAGCCTCACCCGCGACACCCTGCACAGCATGGTCCTCGACCACGTCCTCGACCGGGCGGCGAAGGACGCGCACGTCAGCGTCACCCGCAAGGACGTCCAGCAGCTGCGGGGGTCCCTGGAACAGCAGGCGGGCGGCGCGCACGGACTGGAGACGGTCTGGCTGCAGCAGTACGGCGTGGCGCCCTCGCGCCTCGACGAGAACCTCCGTACGGAGATCGAGGCCCAGAAGGTCGCGGCCTCGCTCGGGGCCGACATGAACACCGCCGAGGGCAAGGCCACGTTCTGGAAGGCCATGTCCCAGGCCTCCAAGGAACTGCGCATCGACCTGAACCCGCGCTACGGAGCCTGGGACGTCGAGAAGAGCGGCCGCGTCGACGCGAAGACGCCGTGGCTGCGGGAGGTCACGCCGGCGGAAACCCCGCAGTCGGCGTAAGGGCGGGAACCGGCAGTCGCTGCAAGACGGCCGAGAACGGCCGTCGGCGGCACCGGGGTCACGACGCGCGAGGGGCGGGCGCGGAGCGACAAGACGCGCGGAGAAGACGGTTCGGCACCCGGTCCCGCAGATCCTGTGGACAACTCCGGGGGTGTCGGCGGAGTGGGTTACGTTCGAGGGGTGAACGCAACCAGCTCCGACGCGGCCGCCCAGGCCGGCCCCGCCGCCTCCGGCCGTATCGTCCTGCTCACCACCAGCCACCGCGTCGCACCCGGACTGCTGTCCTGGCCCGCCTGGCAGGCGCTGCGCGGCGCCGACCAGGTGCTGTGCGCGGACGGCGCGCATCCCCAGCTGCCCTATCTGCGGGAGGCCGGCATCGCCGTGGACGAGACCTCGCCCGGCGCGCAGGAGCTGGTGGACGCCTGTGCCGGCGGCCGCACGGTGGTGGTCGTGGCCACCGGCGAGGGCGAGCCGCGCCTCACCGACGGACTGGCCCGGCTGGCCGGCTCCGGCCGCGTCCACATGCCGGAGCTGGAGCTGCTCCCCGCCTCGTACGACCTGCCGGGCGCCCGTCTCCTCGACCTCGTCCAGGTCATGGACCGCATCCGTGTCGAGTGCCCCTGGTCGTCCCGCCAGACCCACGAGGGCCTGGCGAAGTACGGGATCGAGGAGGCGTACGAACTGGTCGAGGCGATCGAGGAGGGGGACCGGGACGAGCTCAGGGAGGAGCTCGGCGACGTCCTGCTCCAGGTGGTCTTCCACTCCAGGATCGCCGAGGAGGGCCGCCCGCAGGACGGTGCCGAGCCCTTCTCGATCGACGACGTGGCGGCCGGCATTGTCACCAAGCTGATCCACCGCCACCCGCACGTCTTCGGTGACGAGACGGCCACGACCCCCGAAGAGGTCAAGGAGCACTGGCTGCGCACGAAGGCCGAGGAGAAGCGCCGGACGTCCGTCACGGAGGGGATACCACTGGGCCAGCCCGGCCTGGCACTCGCGGCCAAGCTCGCCTCACGGGCGCGCACGGCCGGACTCGAGGTCGAACTGCCGCGCGGCGAGGGCGTCGGGTACGAACTGCTGGCCGTGGCCGCGCGGGCCGAGGCCGAGGGCGTGGACCCGGAGGCGGCACTGCGCGCGGCGGCGCGGGCGTACCGGGACGCGATCCGCGCGCGGGAGGGTTCACCGGCGCTCGACGGCTGAGGCCGCGGCGGCGCGCGGCCCTGGGATCACGCGTCCGGTGCGCGAGCCGACGGGCTGTGCCAGTTCGGCCGGGGCCGGTCGAGCAGCCACTCCGCCGCGCCCAACGGCCGGCCGCGCGCCTCCGCGGTGGGCGGCAGGAGGTCGCGGAAGAGCCGGTCGGGCGGGGTGCCGAGCGCCGGAAGGGCCTCGCCGACCTCCTCGACGAGCTGGGGCGGACCGGTCAGATAGACGTCGTGCCGGGCCCAGCCGGCACGGTTGCCCAGCGCGGTCAGCAGCCGCTCGGTCGCCTGGGTCCTGGGGCGGCCGGGCGCCGGGGTGATGAAGGTGACGCCCAGCCGGGGCAGCCGGGCCTGCAGATGTTCCACGGCGGACCGGTCGTAGAGGTACGAGGTGTCACGGGCGACGACGAACAGCCGGGCCTCGTGCGTGGCGTCGAGCTGCTGCAGCAGTGCCTTGACCGGCGCCCACCCGGTGCCGGCCGCGATGAAGGTCAGCGGGCGTTCCACCGGAGTCCGCAGGACCAGCCCGCCGCCGGGCGAGCCGAGCCGCAGGACGTCGCCCTCCCGGGTCTGCCGCACGAGGGCGGTGGAGAGCACCCCGCTCTCCACCCGGCTGACGTGCAGATCGAGGGTGAGGTCCGCCCGGGGCGCGTTGCCGATGGAGTACGGCCGCCAGATGCCCGGCAGATGCGGGACGTTGACGCTGACGTACTGGCCGGGAAAGTACCGGAGCCGCTGGTGCGGCCGCAGGGTCAGGACGACGAGGTCGTCGCCGTGCCGCGCCCGGGACACGACCTCGGCGTCCCACCAGGGCGGTTCATCCGCGTGCTGCGACTCCCAGGCGCCCTGCAGCATGACGTTCGTGATCGCCCCGTAGGCCTCGCCCCAGGCCTTCTCCGCCTCCGCGTTCCACGCCGACCCCGCGACGAGGGCGAACGCCGCGACGAGACTCGCCCCCACGGCCGCGTAGTGCTCCGGCTCGGCCAGGTACTTCCGGTGATCACGCCCCAGTTCCCGTAAGTACCCAGGCAGCGCCGGGTCCTCCAGCCGCTCCAGTACATACGTGAGAGCCGCGAACAACCGGTCCCGCTGCCGCTCCATGTCCTCCGGGTGGTCCAGCGGGAAGAGCCCGCGCAGGTCCGGGTTGTGCCGGAAGAGATGCGAGTAGAAGTACTTGACCGCGAACTCGGCCCGTCTCTCGACGACCGCGAAGCTGGATCTGAGTATTTCGGGGTCCACGGCGTGAATGTAGAGAGTCGTCGAGCCGCGGAGTCAAACGGCAGGTGATTTACGGACAGTCCGGGGTGAAGTCCGCGCGGCGGCCGCGCCGAGGCCGGGGCCGGGCCCGCGCGCCCTGCGGACACCGGTGATCCGCCCGCCGGATACCGTCGGGGAGTGACCGACCAGCCCCCGCCGCTCAGCCCCGCCCCCGAACTCTTCACCTGGGAGTTCGCCACCGATCCCTACCCGGCGTACGCCTGGCTGCGGGAGCACGCGCCCGTGCACCGGACGCGACTGCCCAGCGGGGTGGAGGCCTGGCTGGTCACCCGGTACGCGGACGCGAAGCAGGCGCTCGCGGACGGACGGCTCAGCAAGAACCCGGCCCACCACGACGAACCCGCGCACGCGAAGGGCAAGACGGGCATCCCGGGCGAGCGCAAGGCCGAGCTGATGACCCATCTGCTCAACATCGACCCGCCCGACCACACCCGGCTGCGACGGCTCGTCAGCAAGGCGTTCACCCCGCGGCGGGTCGCCGAGTTCGCGCCGCGTGTGCGGGAGCTCACCGACCACCTCATCGACCAGTTCCAGGAGAGGGGCTCCGCCGACCTGATCCACGAGTTCGCGTTCCCGCTCCCCATCTACGCCATCTGCGACCTGCTCGGCGTGCCCCGCGAGGACCAGGACGACTTCCGGGACTGGGCGGGGATGATGATCCGGCACGGCGGCGGGCCGAGGGGCGGGGTCGGGCGGTCCGTCAAGAAGATGCGCGGGTATCTGGGCGAGCTCATCCACAAGAAGCGTGAGGCCCTTCCCGACGTGGCCGCGCCCGGCGAGGACCTCATCTCGGGTCTCATCCGCGCCTCCGACCACGGCGAGCACCTCACCGAGAACGAGGCCGCCGCCATGGCCTTCATCCTGCTCTTTGCCGGGTTCGAGACGACGGTGAACCTGATCGGCAACGGCATGTACGCGCTCCTCACCCACCCCGGGCAGCGGGAGCGGCTGCAGACCTCCCTCGCCGCCGGGGAGAGGGCGCTGCTGGAGACGGGCGTCGAGGAACTCCTGCGCTACGACGGCCCGGTGGAACTGGCCACGTGGCGGTTCGCGACCGAGTCGGTCCACATCGGCGGACAGGACATCGCGCCCGGCGACCCCGTGCTCGTCGTCCTCGCGGCCGCGGACCGTGACCCCGCCCGGTTCGCACAGCCCGACACGCTCGATCTCTCCCGCCGTGACAACCAGCACCTCGGCTACGGCCATGGCATCCACTACTGCCTCGGCGCGCCACTCGCCCGGCTGGAGGGACAGACCGCGCTGGCCACCCTCCTCACCCGGCTGCCGGACCTCCAACTAGCGGGCGATTCGGCTGATTTGCGATGGCGTGGCGGACTCATTATGCGCGGATTGCGGACGCTTCCGGTGGAGTTCACCCCCGGTCGGCAGTGATGCGGCAGTCGTACGGTGTCGGCGGTGCGGCCGTCGCGGGGTGCCGGAGCGGTGGCCGCAGAGTATGAAGGTCCGGCCGCGAAAAGGTGATGGTCCCTCAACTCTGTGATCTTCACGTGATCTGCGCTGCATCTACTTGTGACAAGTGATCGGGTGCGGCTACGTTCACCCAACAACGCGGCTCATCAGCCGCGTAGTCACCTGCTGTCACGTGAAAGGCTCTCGCATGCTCTCCGGGAACGGCCGCCATCGTCGCCCCCGTCAGGCTCCGGCCCTCATCGTCGCGGCAGGGGTGACCGGATCGGCGATCGCCATCCCGCTGCTCGGTGCCGCCAGCGCGAACGCGGCCGACGGCACCACATGGGACCGGGTCGCCGAATGCGAGAGCGGCGGTCAGTGGAGCGCCGACGACGGCAACGGGTACTACGGCGGACTGCAGTTGACCCAGGAGAACTGGCACAGGTACGGCGGCCGCATGTACGCGCCGAGCGCCGACGAGGCCAGCCGGTCCCAGCAGATAGCCGTCGCCGAGAAGGTCCTGGCCGACCAGGGCCTCGCCGCCTGGCCGACCTGCGGCCCGCTCTCCGGGCTCAGTGAGAACTCCGGCGAGGTCTCGGTCGACACGGGCGTGGCCGGAGATTCGTCCAGTTCATCTGGTTCATCCGATTCATCCACTTCGTCCGGCGGGTCCGGCTCCCTGTCGGACTCACTGGGGATCGGCGTCTCCCCGTCCGACTCCCGGTCCGATTCGTCCTCGGGCGAGACCGGGAACAGAGCGAAGTCGGACACCTCCTCGGACGAGGAGTCCGGCAGCGCCCGGGAGACGGACAGCGAGGGCGCGCGGACGGCGAAGGGTGGCGAATCGGGCAACTCGGGCCAGGACGGCGACGCTTCGGCGGCGCCCGAGGGTGCGACCACCGGCGCCGGGCGCCACCGCGGCGGCACCGCCGCCGAGAACTCCACCGACGACGCGGTGGACGGCCGCGGCGACGACTCCTCCGGCCGGCACGCCTCGCGCGACTCCGGCGCCTCCCGCGTCGTCGTCGACGGCTCGTACGTCGTCCGCACCGGAGACAGCCTCTCGGCGATCGCCGACGCCCTTGACCTCGAAGGCGGATGGGCCGGGCTCTACGCCGGGAACGAGAAGACGGTCGGCGTCGACCCGGACCTCATTCTCCCCGGTCAGAGCCTTGCAGTTGATGCCGAATCGGGCGAAAAGTAGCGGGAGTTCACGTCACGGTTCGCTGTGTAATGTCCGGTTTGGCGCAAGTGAGAGATGGATCTCAAAGGCCCTGATCGTCTTTGAAATTCGGTCGATCGACTGCTTACGGTCATCACCGCTCGCCACAGCGGGCCCCGACGGTCGCAACGCCGAATCCTGCCAGCGGCCGTACGGGAACAGTCGACGCGTCAAGCGCCGTAGGCAGGAGCGGGGGACCCAAGGTAAGCGCCGCGCCCGGTAGTTGACCGGGAGCGGCTTGGGGTGAAGACGTGCGCCGACGGCGCACGGCCGGGCACTCACCCGCCCGAACCCGACAGCTCACCTCGCAGGCGTCGGTGAGGGGATCACTCGATGCTGTTTTCCAGCAAGGGCAAGCACCGCCGTCCGTCCAAGGCCACTCGTGTCGCCACGCTCGCCGGTGTCACCGGCGTCGCCATCGCCGCTCCGCTGATGGCGACCGGCAGCGCCTCCGCCGCCACCGCCTCCGAGTGGGACTCCGTCGCCCAGTGCGAGTCCGGCGGCAACTGGTCGATCAACACCGGCAACGGCTACTACGGCGGCCTGCAGTTCTCGGCCTCCACCTGGGCCGCGTACGGCGGCACCGCCTACGCCTCCACCGCCGACAAGGCCTCCAAGTCCCAGCAGATCACCATCGGCGAGAAGGTCCTCGCCGCGCAGGGCAAGGGTGCCTGGCCGACCTGCGGCACGGGCCTGTCCGGCGCCGCCTACACCGGTGGTACGGCCACCCCCGCGAAGCCGTCCACCTCCAGCGGCACGCAGAGCACCGCCACCCGGTCCACGGACACCGCCGCCTCCCGTTCGTCCGAGCGCCCGGCGGCCAAGAAGACCGTCTCCACCCCGACCGGCAAGAAGGTCAAGAAGGGCGACGGCGAGTACAAGGTCGTCAAGGGTGACAGCCTCAGCTCGATCGCCGAGAAGAAGAAGGTCAAGGGCGGCTGGCAGCACCTGTTCAAGCTGAACAAGGACATCATCGACGACGCGGACTTCATCTACCCGGGTCAGCAGCTCCACCTCAGCTGAGACGACGGTCCTCTCGGATGACGGGCCGTTCGGCCGACGGTCCTCTCGGATGACGGGCCTCTCGTAGGAAGGGTCTCCACGCGGAGGCCCGATGAGGGTCCACCCCCGTCCCCACGGGCTCCCCGCTCCGGTGCGTCTTCCCCCGTACGCACCGGAGCGGGGCTTTTTGTTTCGAAGGGGAACAATATGTACCCTCAGTTCTGCTCAAGGCGTGGGCGAACGGCTGGCCGATCGTCCCGAGCCGGTTAGGCTCATCCCGCGGAGCCGAACGCGGCACCGTGCAGTGCGGGCCCCGCGGGCCCGCGTACCCGCGTCACATCCCAGAAGGAGATGCTCGTGCCGTCCATCGACGTCGTCGTAGCCCGGGAAATCCTGGACTCCCGAGGCAACCCCACGGTCGAGGTCGAGGTCGGCCTCGACGACGGCAGCACGGGTCGTGCCGCCGTCCCGTCCGGCGCCTCCACGGGTGCCTTCGAGGCCATCGAGCTCCGTGACGGTGACCCCAACCGCTACCACGGCAAGGGTGTCGAGAAGGCCGTCCTCGCCGTCATCGAGCAGATCGGCCCGGAGCTCGTCGGCTACGACGCCACCGAGCAGCGCCTGATCGACCAGGCCATGTTCGACCTGGACGCCACCGACAACAAGGGCTCGCTGGGCGCCAACGCCATCCTCGGCGTCTCGCTGGCCGTCGCGCACGCCGCCTCCGAGGCGTCCGACCTCCCGCTCTTCCGCTACCTGGGCGGCCCGAACGCGCACCTGCTGCCCGTTCCGATGATGAACATCCTGAACGGCGGCTCGCACGCCGACTCGAACGTGGACATCCAGGAGTTCATGATCGCCCCCATCGGCGCGGAGTCCTTCTCCGAGGCGCTGCGCTGGGGCGCCGAGGTCTACCACACCCTCAAGTCCGTCCTGAAGTCCAAGGGCCTGTCCACCGGCCTCGGCGACGAGGGCGGCTTCGCCCCGAACCTGGAGTCGAACCGCGCCGCGCTCGACCTCATCCTCGAGGCCATCAAGCAGGCCGGTTACGTCCCCGGTGAGCAGATCGCGCTCGCCCTCGACGTCGCCGCGTCCGAGTTCTACAAGGACGGCAAGTACGAGTTCGAGGGCAAGTCCCGCTCGGCCGCCGAGATGACGGAGTACTACGAGGAGCTCGTGGCGGCGTACCCGCTCGTCTCCATCGAGGACCCGCTGTACGAGGACGACTGGGCCGGCTGGAACGTCATCACCCAGAAGCTGGGCGACAAGGTCCAGATCGTCGGCGACGACCTCTTCGTCACCAACCCCGAGCGCCTCGCCCGCGGCATCGAGGAGGGCTCCGCGAACGCCCTGCTCGTCAAGGTGAACCAGATCGGCTCGCTGACCGAGACCCTGGACGCCGTCGAGATGGCCCAGCGCAACGGCTTCAAGTGCATGATGTCCCACCGCTCCGGCGAGACCGAGGACGTCACCATCGCCGACCTGGCCGTCGCGGTGAACTGCGGCCAGATCAAGACCGGCGCCCCGGCCCGCTCGGACCGTGTCGCCAAGTACAACCAGCTGCTGCGCATCGAGGAGATCCTCGACGACGCCGCGGTGTACGCGGGCCGCTCGGCCTTCCCGCGCTTCAAGGGCTGACCCCGGCAGGGTTAAGGCTTAGCCAGTCGCACGTACGTCCCCGTACCCGGTCCCGTACCGTGTGCGGGGACGTCCGCACGTGTGAAGGGGAGGCGGGGACATGGCCGTGAAGGACCGGGACCGGTTCTCCACCGCGACCCGGCTGCGGCTGCTCGGCGAGCAGACGGCGGCCCGGGTCTACCGCTCCCAGACCAAGCGTCAGGCCCGGCGCTCGCGGTTGACGGGCCGGGCCGCGCTGCTGGCGCTCGTCGTCTGCTCCCTGATCGTGGCCCTCGCGTACCCCATAAGGCAGTACGTGTCCCAGCGCGCCGAGATCGCCGATCTGCAGCGGCAGCAGGAGCGGGCCCGCGCCCGGGTCGAACAGCTCCGCGACCTGAAGGCGCGCTGGCAGGACGACGCGTACGCGGAGCAGCGGATCCGCGAACGGCTGCACTATGTGATGCCGGGTGAAACCGGATACGTCGTGATCGACCCGGACGCTGTGAAGCAGTCGCGGACGAACCGGGGGGCGGACGCCCGCCCCTGGTACGCCAACGTCTGGGACGGCGTCGACAAGTCCGACCGCTCCGACCGGTGAGCTGACACGGACCGGTGAAACGACAGAGAAAGTGACTTGAGCACAGGCATGGAAACGCCCCCGCCGCCCACCCCGCGGACCGAGCCGACCGACGCGGACGTCGAGGCCTTCAAGCAGCAGCTCGGCCGCCCGCCGCGCGGGCTGCGCGCGATCGCGCACCGCTGCCCCTGCGGTGCGCCGGACGTGGTGGAGACGGCGCCCCGGCTTCCCGACGGGACGCCGTTCCCGACGACGTACTACCTGACGTGTCCGCGCGCGGCCTCCGCGATCGGCACGCTTGAGGCCAACGGTGTCATGAAGGAGATGACGGACCGTCTCGCCACCGACCCCGAGCTGGCCGCCGCGTACCGGGCCGCCCACGAGGACTACATCGCGCGCCGCGACGCCATCGAGGTGCTCGCCGGGTTCCCGAGCGCGGGGGGCATGCCGGACCGGGTGAAGTGCCTGCACGTCCTGGTGGCGCACTCCCTGGCGGCGGGCCCCGGGGTGAACCCGCTGGGGGACGAGGCGATCGCGATGCTGCCGGAGTGGTGGCGCAAGGGGCCGTGTGTGGACCTTTCCGTGGCCGAGGGGGCCGGCACGGAGGGGTGAGGTTCGGTTCGGCCTGAAGGGCCTTGTCCTCAAACGCCGACGGGCTGGGTATGTCAGCCCGTCCGGCGTTTGAGGACGAGCCCTTCGGGCGATGCGGGGGTCCAGGGGCGGCAGCCCCTTGGCGGGGTCTGGGGCGGAGCCCCAGGTGCGGGATGGGTCGGGTAGGGGCGGCGGGGGCGAAATAGGCTTGGGACGGCTGCACGCCGGAATCGGAAACCACCACAGGAGACCACAGCTCATGACCAGGGTCGCCGCCATCGACTGCGGTACGAACTCCATCCGTCTCCTCGTCGCCGACGCGAACCCGGCGACAGGCGAACTCGTCGACCTGGACCGCCGTATGACGATCGTCCGGCTCGGCCAGGGAGTCGACCGCACCGGCCGCCTCGCCCCCGAAGCCCTGGACCGCACCTTCGCGGCCTGCCGCGAGTACGCGGCGGTCATCAAGGAGCACGGCGCGGAGCACCTCCGCTTCGTCGCGACCTCCGCCTCCCGCGACGCGGAGAACAGGGACGAGTTCGTACGCGGTGTCCTCGACATCCTGGGCGTCGAGCCCGAGGTGATCACCGGCGACCAGGAGGCCGAGTTCTCCTTCACCGGAGCGACCAGGGAACTCACGGGCCGGGACGACCTCGCCAAGCCGTACCTGGTCGTGGACATCGGCGGCGGCTCCACCGAGTTCGTCGTCGGCGACGACCACGTACAGGCCGCCCGCTCCGTGGACATCGGCTGTGTACGGATGACGGAGCGCCACCTGGTGCACGCCGGGGTGGTGAGCGATCCCCCGGAGCCCGCGGAGACCGACGCGATCCGCGCCGACATCGAAGCCGCGCTGGACCTCGCGGCCCGGACGGTCCCGCTGGGCGAGGCCCGCACCCTGGTCGGCCTCGCCGGTTCGGTCACCACGGTCGCGGCCATCGCGCTGGGCCTCCCCGCGTACGACTCGGCCGCCATCCACCACTCCCGCATCCCCCGGGAGAAGGTCCGTGAGATCACCGAGCGGCTCCTGCACTCCACCCACGCCGAACGGGCCGCGATCCCCTCCATGCACCCCGGGCGCGTCGACGTCATCGCCGCCGGCGCCCTCGTCCTGCTGGCCGTCATGGAGCGGGTCGGCGCGGAGGAGGTCGTCGTCAGCGAGCACGACATCCTCGACGGCATCGCGTGGTCCGTCGCCTGAGCCCCGGCCAGGGGCCCCGGAGCGCTTGCTACCCGCTGGTAGCCTCCACTGAGCAGGTCGGATAACGTATGAGCGCGTACAGGGGGCCATCCGGGCCCTCTCTGCGACACGCCGCCGGAAAACTTCGTGAAGTTCTTCACAAGGAATTCGGCCCTGATGGGCGAGGACTGAGCCACTCGGGTGCCGCGGGGGTGCTCGCCGGTCTCGGGGCGATGCTCACCGGAGCGTTCCGGGAGTGTTTCCGGGGGGTGAAGTCGAAGAGTGGTTCGATGTACTCGAACGCCCGGAGTGGCAGCTCACGGGCTCTTGACAACGGTCCGGCCCGAACACTGGTTCCCTTGCGCCGACATGACCTGGGTCACGTGAGCCGCGCAGTGTAGCAGAGGGGCCACCTAAGCTTGTGAAGGGGCGCACGAGCGACCCCCAAGGGGCGGGTGGATACTCGATGGCATGAGCACCACGGAGCGTCCCAGGATCCTCGTAGTAGGCGGTGGGTACGTAGGCCTGTACGCAGCTCGGCGCATTCTCAAGAAGATGCGCTACGGAGAGGCGACCGTCACGGTCGTCGACCCCCGGTCGTACATGACCTACCAGCCCTTCCTCCCCGAAGCCGCCGCCGGCAGCATCTCGCCGCGGCATGTCGTCGTCCCACTGCGACGCGTGCTGCCCAAGGCGGAGGTTCTGACCGGTCGGGTCACCACCATCGACCAGGACCGCAAGGTAGCCACGATCGCCCCCCTCGTGGGTGAGGCGTACGAGCTGCCTTTCGACTACCTCGTCATCGCGATGGGCGCGGTCTCCCGCACCTTCCCGATTCCCGGCCTTGCCGAACAGGGCATCGGCATGAAGGGCATCGAGGAGGCCATCGGCCTGCGCAACCACGTTCTCGAGCAGTTGGACAAGGCCGACTCGACCACGGACGAGGAGGTCCGCCGCAAGGCGCTGACCTTCGTCTTCGTCGGCGGTGGCTTCGCGGGTGCGGAGACCATCGGCGAGGTCGAGGACATGGCCCGCGACGCGTCGAAGTACTACGGCAACGTGTCCCGTGAGGACATGCGCTTCGTCCTCGTCGACGCCGCGGACAAGATCCTCCCCGAGGTCGGCCCCAAGCTCGGCCAGTACGGCAAGGAGCACCTGGAGTCGCGCGGGGTCGAGATCTACCTCTCCACCTCCATGGACTCCTGCGTCGACGGCCACGTCGTGCTGAAGAACGGCCTCGAGGTCGACTCCGACACGATCGTGTGGACGGCGGGCGTCAAGCCCAACCCGGTCCTCACCCGGTTCGGTCTGCCGCTCGGCCCGCGTGGCCACGTGGACACCGGGACGACGCTGCAGGTGCAGGGCACGGACTACATCTGGGCCGCGGGCGACAACGCCCAGGTGCCGGACCTCGCCGCCCGCAAGGCCGGCGTGGAGAACGCCTGGTGCCCGCCGAACGCGCAGCACGCGCTGCGGCAGGCCAAGCTGCTCGGCGACAACGTGATCTCCGGTATGCGGGGCTTCCCGCAGAAGGACTACAGCCACTCCAACAAGGGTGCTGTCGCGGGTCTCGGCCTCCACAAGGGCGTCGCGATGATCGTCATGGGCAAGACGAAGATCAAGCTCAAGGGTCGCCTGGCGTGGTACATGCACCGTGGCTACCACGGTCTCGCCATGCCGACGTGGAACCGGAAGATCCGTGTCTTCGCGGACTGGACGCTCGCGATGTTCCTGAAGCGTGAGGTCGTCTCGCTCGGGGCCATGGAGACTCCGCGTGAGGAGTTCTACGAGGCGGCGAAGCCGGCGCCGGCCGCTGCGGCGGCGGCTCCCGCGGCCGCCAAGACCGAGGAGCGGGCCAAGGCCTCCTGACCCTCCGTCGGTCACTGTTGCAGACTGTTCAGCCCGAAGGGGCCTCCCGCCATCCGTGGTGCGGGAGGCCCCTTCGGCGTGCGCCGTAGGGGCCGGGGGTTCTCGGGACCCCGGCCCGGTCCGGAGAGCCCTGACCTCGAGCGAGGGGCGGTGTCCGGCGCGTCACCGGGGGCTGCCGCCCCCGGACCCCCGCTTCGGCCTGGACGGCCTCGTCCTCAATCGCCGGACGGGCTGAAAGGCATGCCCCCGGCCGGAACCATGAGCCCATATCCCCAGCCGGGCCGGAACGATCCGGCGCGGGCCCGCATATTCAGCCCGTCCGGCGTTTGAGGACGAGCCCTTCGGGCGATGCGGGGGTCCAGGGGGCGCAGCCCCTTGGCGGGGTCTGGGACGGAGCCCCGGGGACGGGTGTGCCTGGGACGCCGGGGGCAAAGAGCGTGGCGGCTACAGCTATTTTGCTCAGCTGTAACGCGGAAGGGGGACTGCGCAGGAGGCCGGTTGGTGTTTACGTGGTGTTGGAGCGTTCGGGAGTGTCGTCTCGGAGGTGTACGCCATGCAGGACGCCGCGCCGCGGCTGAAGAGCCTTGTCGAGCAGTTGCTGGGGTCCCCGTTGCCGGTGCGTATTCGCGCCTGGGACGGTTCGGAGGCGGGCCCGCCCGGCGCCCCCGCTCTCGTGGTGCGCAACCGGCGCGCCCTGCGCCGGCTGCTGTGGAAACCGGGCGAGGTGGGGCTCGCCCGCGCCTGGGTCTCCGGTGACCTCGCCGTGGAGGGCGACCTCTACGCCGCCCTGGACCTGGTGTCGGGGCTGATCTGGGACCGGGGCGAGGACGCACGGAGCCTCGCGGAGTCCCTGCGCGACCCCGAGGTCCGTGCCGCCGTGCGGGGACTGGTGAGGATGGCCGGGTCCCCGCTGCCGCCCGCCCCGCCCCGCGAGGAGGTGCGCAGACGCCGTCACCTGCACACCAAACGCAGCGACCGGCGCGCGATCAGCCACCACTACGACGTGGGGAACGACTTCTACGAGATCGTCCTCGGCCCCTCCATGGTCTACTCGTGCGCCTACTGGGAGGACGACGGCACCCTGGAGGGCGCGCAGCGCGACAAGCTCGAACTCATCGCGCGCAAGCTCGCCCTGAGGCCGGGTCAGCGGCTCCTCGACGTCGGCTGCGGCTGGGGCTCGATGGCCATTCACGCCGCGCGCGAGCACGGGGTGAGTGTCGTCGGGGTGACGCTCTCGCAGGAGCAGGCCGCGTACGCCCGTAAGCGGGTCGCGGACGAGGGCCTGACCGACCGGGTGGAGATCCGGGTGCAGGACTACCGGGACGTCGCCGACGGACCGTACGACGCGATCTCCTCCATCGGTATGGCCGAACACGTGGGCGCCGAGCGTTACTTGGAGTACGCGGAGGTGCTGTACCGGCTTCTCGCGCCGGGCGGGCGGCTGCTCAACCACCAGATCGGGCGGCGGCCGCAGCGCGACGAATCGACCTACTCGGTCGACGAGTTCATCGACGCGTACGTCTTCCCGGACGGCGAACTGGCCCCGGTGGGTACGACCGTGACACAGCTGGAACGGGCCGGTTTCGAGGTCCGTGACGTCGAGTCGATCCGCGAGCACTACGCCCTCACGCTGCGCCACTGGGTCGCCAACCTGGAGGCGCAGTGGCCCCGGGCGGTGCAGCTCACCAGCCCCGGCCGGGCCCGTGTCTGGCGCCTCTACATGGCGGCCTCCGCGCTCGCTTTCGAGCGCAACCGCATCGGCGTCAACCAGGTGCTGGCGGTCAGGACACCGGAGCCCTCCGGCGCTTCCGGACTGCCGCTGCGGGCGAGAACCTGGCACCCCGTCGTCCCGTAGGCCCGCGGCGGGTTCCGTGGCCGGCTCCTCGGCACCGACGGCGGAAGGGCCCCGTTCCTGCCCGGAACGGGGCCCTTCCGCGTACCGCCGCCGTGGCTACTCGGACTTGATCGCCGTCAGCATGTTCAGGCGGGCCGCCCGGCGGGCCGGCCACAGCGAGGCCAGGACGCCGACCGTGCCCGCGAGCAGCAGGAAGAGGGCCATCCTGGCCCAGGGCAGGACCAGCTCGTACGTCGCCATCCTGCTGCCGACGAGCTCGCCGGCCGCCCAGCCGAAGAACACACCCAGACCGATGCCGAGCACACCGCCGAAGAGCGAGATGACCAGGGACTCCAGGCGGACCATCCGCTTGATTCCCTTGCGGTCGAGGCCGATCGCGCGGAGCATCCCGATCTCCTGCGAGCGCTCGAAGACCGACATGGCGAGGGTGTTGATGACCCCGAGGACGGCGACGATGACCGCCATCGCGAGCAGGCCGTAGAGCATGTTCAGGAGCAGGGTGAACATCTGCGCGATGCCGTTGGAGATGTCCTTCTTGTCCTGCACCTGGATGGCCGGGTTGTCGCCGAGGGCCTTCTCCAGCCTGGTCTTGGCGGCGTCCGACGTGCCGCTCGACGTCTTGAGCATGACCTGCATGTCGGAGGCGTCGCTCTGGTGCGGCGCGAGCGTGGTGTTGTCGAGGATGATGCCGCTGATCATCTGGTTGCCCTCGTACACACCGGATACCGTGAGCCGCTTCTTCGCGCCGTCCTCGTAGGCGACCGTGAAGCCGGAACCGGCCTTCCAGTGGTGGGACTCGGCGGTGTCCTTGTCGACGACTACGCGGCTGCCACCGACCTTGAAGGCACCCTCGTCGACCTTGAGGTCGGTGAGCCGGGCGATGGACGCGCCGTTGACGCCCGTCAGGTACTCGGTCCTGCCGTCGATCCGCGAGGGCGCGTTGCGCAGGGGGCTGGTGGCGGTGACCCCGTCGAGCCCGGACAGCGTCTTGGCGACGTCGGGGGAGAGGGAGTTGCCGTTCGCCATCGAGACGACGTAGTCCGCCTTGATCGCGGAGCTGGCCATCTTGTCGATCGACTTCTGCAGGCTGCCCGCCATCACCGTCATCCCGGTGATCAGCGTGAGGCCGATCATCAGGGCGGAGGCGGTCGCGGCGGTCCGGCGCGGGTTGCGGACCGAGTTCTGGCGGGCCAGCTTGCCGGACACCCCGAAGACCCGCAGGACCGGCGCGGCCGCCGCGATCAGCGGACGGGACAGCAGCGGGGTGAGGACGAAGACGCCGATGATGAGCAGGACCGCGCCCAGGCCCATGGGCGCCTGCCCGTCCGAGCCGTTCATGGTCGTCGCGTACAGGACCACGGCGACGCCCGCGCCGGCGAACAGGGCGCCGAGCGTGTTGCGTACGACGAGGGACTTGGTGGTCGCCTGCGCGTGCACGCTGCTCATCGCGGCGACCGGCGGGATCTTCGCGGCGCGGCGGCCGGGCAGCCAGGCGGCGAGCATCGTGATGAGAACGCCGACGAGCAGGGCCGTGGCGATCGTGCCGGGCGAGATCACCAGCGGGCCGTCCGGGACGGTGGCGCCGAGGGTGCCCATGAGCGAGCGCATCCCCGCGCCGATGCCGATACCCGCGACCAGGCCCGCCACCGCCGCGACCGCGCCGACGAAGAACGCCTCGACGAGGACGGACCGGGTGACCTGCCTGCGGGAGGCGCCGACGGCGCGCAGCAGCGCCAGTTCCTTGGTGCGCTGGGCGACCAGCATGGTGAAGGTGTTGGCGATGATGAACGTACCGACGAACAGCGCGATGCCGGCGAAGACCAGCAGGCCCGTCTTCATACCGCTCATCGCCGAGGCGATCTCGGTGGCCTGGTCGTCGGCGAGCTGCCTGCCCGTGGTGGTGGAGGCGACGTCCTTGGGGACGACCTGGCCGAGGGCGCTGCGCAGGGCGGTCTGGCTGGTGCCCGGCGCGGCCTTCACGTCGATCTCGTCGAACTCGCCGGCCCGGTGGAAGAGCCGCTGGGCGGTCGCGGTGTCGAAGAGGGCGAGGCTGCCGCCGGCCGCGACGTTGCCGTCGTCGGTGGTGAAGACGCCGGCGACGGTGGGGGTGAGGACCGGGCCGTCGACCGAGAGCCGTACGGTGTCGCCGACCTTGTAGCCCGCCCGTGCGGCGGTCCTGGAGTCGAGGGCGACCTCGTTCCCGCCCCGGGGCGCGTGGCCGCTCGTCAGCGGGTACCGGGGGTCCTTGGTGCCCCAGTAGTTCCCGCCCTGCGACTGGAAGCCGTTGCCGACGAGCTTGCCGTTCTTGCCGGCGACGGCGGTGAAGCCGTTCACGACGCCGATCGTGGAACCGGCGCCGGGGACCTTGGCCGCCTTGTCGAGCAGGGCCTGGGTGAGCTTCGGGTCCTTGCCGATCGTGTCGCCGGTGTCCTTGCGGCTCTCCGGCTGGATGGCCACGTCGACCTGGCCGAAGCCCTTGGCGGAGCTCTTCTGGTACGCGTCCGAGATGGTGTTGGTGAAGACGAGGGTCCCGGACACGAACGCCACGCCGAGCATCACGGCGAGCACGGTCATCAGGAGCCTGGCCTTGTGCGCGAGCACGTTGCGCAGGGCGGTACGGAACATGGGGTTTCTCAGTCCAGGAGGGTGAGGCTGTTCAGGACGGTGCGGGGGCCCGGGGGGCGAGTTGACGGCGGGTCAGGTGGTGCGGCCCTTGGCGTCGAACTGCTTCATGCGGTCCAGGACGGAGTCCGCGGTCGGTCCGTGCACCTCGTCGACGATGCGGCCGTCGGCGAGGAAGACCACGCGGTCGGCGTAGGCGGCGGCGACCGGGTCGTGGGTGACCATGACGACGGTCTGCCCCAGTTCCCGTACCGAGTTGCGCAGGAAGCCCAGCACCTCCGCGCCCGAACGCGAGTCGAGGTTTCCGGTCGGCTCGTCGCCGAAGATGATGTCGGGCCGGGAGGCCAGCGCGCGGGCGACGGCGACGCGCTGCTGCTGACCGCCGGAGAGCTGGGAGGGGCGGTGGCCCAGGCGGTCGGCGAGGCCGATCATGGCGATGACCTTGTCCAGCCACTCCCGGTCCGGCTTGCGGCCGGCGATGTCCATCGGGAGGGTGATGTTCTCCAGGGCCGTCAGCGTGGGCAGCAGGTTGAACGCCTGGAAGATGAAGCCGATCTTGTCCCGGCGCAACTTCGTGAGCTGCTTGTCCTTGAGGGAACCCAGCTCGGTCTCCCCGATGCGCACGGAGCCGGAGGAGAAGGAGTCGAGGCCCGCCACGCAGTGCATCAGCGTGGACTTGCCCGAGCCCGAGGGACCCATGATCGCGGTGAACTCGGCCTGGCGGAAGTCGACGGAGACCCGGTCGAGGGCGACCACCTGGGTCTCGCCCTGTCCGTAGACCTTCGACAGTTCCGTGGCGCGGGCGGCCACCGTGGTGGTCCGGTCGGCAAGGGGCGTGGTGGTCACGGGAGGGTGCTCCTGTCGGGACGACGGCGTTATTGGGGGACGTGTCCCATCGTCCCGGCCGTTCGGCGCCATGGAGTCAGCCGCTGTTCCGGTTCCTGGGGCAGCCTCCGGTCGGACCGCGAGCGCCGGAGTCATACCTGGGGATGAGGGTGTTCCCTGACCCCCGTCCGGGTACGGCCGCGTGAGGTGCGTCCGTTCGGACGGTGAAATTCCGTCATTCCGTATACGCGTCTCCGCACCGCCCGGAAGGCTATTGGCAAGTGCTGATGGCCCGTACCGGGGGCTGATGCACCCTCAGACGTCAATAAAATAAGACAACATCGGTTCGCCCGGCCGCTGTTCGAGGAGCGAGCCCCGATAGGCTCGGAATCTCGACGCGGAGCCCATGGCCTGCCCGGATGGTGGAATGCAGACACGGCGAGCTTAAACCTCGCTGCCCCTCGCGGGCGTACCGGTTCAAGTCCGGTTCCGGGCACCTCCGACCTCTCGCGTTCCCTCCCGACCCGTCCTCCCCGGGCGCATCCCGCCGGCGGAGTTCGCCGCGATCCGTTGACAGCCGGCGCGTGCCGCCGGAGACTCACGTGCGATAGGGGTGAACGAAGTTTCACCAGGCGAACGGACGTCACGTGAGCGGGTGTCGGGCGAACCGACGCCAGGTGAACCGACGCCAGGCGAACGGACGAACAGGCGCAGGGACCGCGAAGGGGCGTGCCGGATGCGTACCACCGTCGGGATCATCGGAGCCGGGCCGGCCGGACTGCTGCTGGCGCGGCTGCTGCGCAACGCGGGGATCGACTCCGTGGTACTGGAGAGCCGCGACCGGGCGTACGTGGAGCGGCGGCAGCGCGCCGGGATCCTGGAGCAGGGGACCGCCGACGTCCTGCGGGCCGCCGGGGCCGGGGAACGGATGGACCGGGAGGGGCTGCGGCACGACGGGATCGAGCTGCGCTTCGAGCGGGAGCGGCACCGGGTCGACTTCCCGGCCCGCACCGGAGGCAGCTCCGTGCTGGTGTACGCCCAGACGGAGGTCTGCAAGGACCTGATCGCGCTCCAGCTCAAGGAGGGGGGCCCGCTGCTCTTCGGGGCCGAGGCGCTGGCGGTCGAGGGGGCGCTGACCGACCGGCCGCGGATCCGCTTCCGGCACGAGGGCCATGAGGACGTGCTCGACTGCGACTACGTCGTCGGCTGCGACGGGTTCCGGGGCGTGGCCCGCAAGGCGGTGCCCGCCGGGCTCTCCCACGTGTTCGAACGGACGTACCCCTTCGGCTGGCTCGGGATACTCGCCGATGTGGCGCCCTCCCACGACGAACTGGTCTACGCCCGCCACGACCGCGGCTTCGCCCTGCTCAGCATGCGCTCACCGGCCGTCTCCCGGCTCTACCTCCAGGTACCGGAGGGCACCGAGGCGGGGGAGTGGGCGGACGAGGAGATCTGGGACGAGCTGGAGCGGCGCTTCGAGACCGGTGACGCCTGGCGGCTGGAGCGCGGGCCGGTCACCTCGAAGTCCGTCACCCCCATGCGCAGCTACGTCCACGAGCCCATGCGGTACGGGCGGCTCTTCCTCGCCGGGGACGCCGCCCACATCGTCCCGCCGACCGGAGCCAAGGGACTCAACCTCGCCGTCGGCGACGTCGTGACGTTCGCCCGCGCCCTGACGCACCTCGGTGACACCGGTTCGGCCGAGCGCCTGGACGCCTATTCCGAGACCTGTCTGCGCCGTGTCTGGCAGGCCGAGCGGTTCTCGTACGACATGACGACCCTGCTTCACCGCGCCCCCGGCGCGACCGCCTTCGACGACCGGATCCAGCTCGCCCGGCTGCGCCGGGTGGCCACCTCACGGGCTGCGGAGGCGGATCTGGCGGAGGGATACACCGGGTTTCCGCTGGAGTGAGAGGACCGGAGCCGAGGGGCCGGCCGGGGCGCCGCGACCGGGAGCTGTCACGGCTTGGTACCAGTGCTCGCAGGCCAGGGAACACACGCGTACCTTGGCAGCACGAGGGAAAGATCCTCCCCAAGCAGTAGGGTCGATCCTTTGCCTACCTATTACCCTTGAGGCCAAGGCCGCGCAGGGTGGCCATGGAGGAGTGAAATGAGGAGCAGCAACCCGGTCTTCTCGCGACGGGGGTTCAGCCGCGACAACGGCTACGCGGGATTCAACGCGGCGCCGCAGGCCGGGGGACCCGCTGTCGGCACGCAGGCCAACCCGTACGCCCAACAGGGCGGCAACCCCTACGCGCAGAACCCCTACGCACAGCAGGGCCAGCAGTACGGCGCCCCGCCGCAGGCCCCGGCCACCACCGGCCGGATGACGATGGACGACGTCGTCATGCGCTCCGCCATGACGCTCGGCACGGTCACCGTCGGCGCCATCCTGGCGTGGGCACTCCTGCCCGTCTCGTCCACCAGCTACGGCCTCGCCATCGGCTCCGCCCTCGTGGCGTTCGTCCTGGCGATGGTGCAGTCCTTCAAGCGCAAGGCCACGCCCGCGCTGATCCTCGGTTACGCCGCCTTCGAGGGCGTCTTCCTCGGGGTCATCAGCGAGATGTACAACGAGCGGTGGAGCGGCGCCCCCTTCCAGGCGGTCCTGGGCACCATGGCGGTGGCCGGCGCGACCCTGCTCGTCTACAAGGCGGGCTGGATCCGCGTGACCGCGCGGTACGCACGCATCGGTATGGCCATCGCCATCGCCTTCGTGGTCGTCATGGCGGTCAACCTGCTGCTCGTCGCCTTCGGTGTGGCGGGGGACGGCGGACTGCGCAGCATGGGTCCGCTGGGCGCGATCGTCGGCATCCTGGCGATCCTGATCGGCGCGTTCTTCCTGACCCTCGACTTCAAGCAGATCGAGGACGGCATCGCGTACGGCGCGCCGCGCGAGGAGGCCTGGCTGGCCGCGTTCGGCCTGACCATGACCCTCGTGTGGATCTACGTCGAGATGCTGCGGCTGGTCGCCATCTTCAGCAGCAACGACTAGCGACACGGACCGTATCGTCGGCGACGGCCGGCGGCAGGCGTCCGAAGGGCCCGCGAACCACCGGTTCGCGGGCCCTTCGCTGTGCGCGGATGCCTGTCGGGACGTCTGTGGGACACCTGGTGGTGCCGGTGGTGCGCGCTCAGAGCAGTTTGCGCGCGGCCCTCCTCAGGTCGTACTCGTGAATGATCGCCTTGGCGTGGCCGTACGCGAGGTCGTGCTCGGCGCGGAGCCAGCTGACCTTCTCCTCGAAGCGGAAGAGAGCGGGGCCTTCGTCGACGGCGCGCAGCCAGTCGGAGATCTCACGACCGGTGCAGTGGGGGATGCGGGCGAGCAGATTGCGGTGGGTCTCTTGCGAGAACACTTGGGACATCGGCGCCTCCGGACGCAAAGGGGATGTAAGCCGGTCCTTCACGCCACGGTGCCTGAGGGTTGGGTTGTTGGCAACAGTCCCGTCGCGGCGCGTAGTCTCGCGGCGTGCTTGATACGACGTCGCTGACCCGAGCCGTGGACCACTTCGCCGACCGGTTGCGGGCAGCCCCGCAGAGCCGGCTGCAGCGGGGGGCGGCTGCCGAGGCACTGGGTCTGGCCAGGGAGTTGGCACTGCGTGCCCAGCGTGTGGAGGACCCGTCGGGGGAGCCCCGGGAGATGCCCGAGGCGGGGATGTTCGCCGCCGCCGACCAAATCACGGTCGCGGCGCACGATTTGGCGCTCGTACTGAGGGACGAGGCGGAAGTCGCGGAGGCGGTGGCGCTGGTGGAGGAGGCCCAGAAGCGGGCCGGGGTCTGACCCGCCCGGGGCTGCCACGGGTCTGAAGGTGAGGGCGGCGGCTGTCGCGGCGCTGACCTGTACGGGCGGCTGCCGCGGGTCCGACCCCAGCGGGGAGAGAGTCCGACCTGTGCGGGCGGGACGTGGGTGTTGCGGTGGTGGGCGGCGCGTCGCCCGGTGCGCATGCGGTGCTGGTGCGCGGGCGCGCGCCCCTTTTTCCGGGGCGCTCGCCGCGAGACGGGGGCGCGCTACAGCGACGCTATGACGCGGTCCGCCAGGATGTAGACGTTCTCCTCGCCGCACGCGAACGTCAGGGCGTACGCGCCGGAGACGCCCGAGCCGCCCAGCAGGACCGGGGTCTCGCCCGCGCGCAGCGCCGCGGCCAGCCGCTCCGCGGTCTCGCGGTGGCCCGGGGTCATGCACAGCGTCGTCCCGTCCGCGAAGACGTAGACGTCGAGGGTGCCGAGCGGGCCGGGGCGGACGTCCGCCAGCTCGGTACGGGACTCGGCGAGCTCCTCCAGGCAGGCCACCGTGCGTTCGTGGTCGTTCGCGACGGGCGACTGGACCGGCACGAAGTCCGGGTGGGAGGGGTGACGGCGGCGGGCGGCGGCCAGTTCGGGGGAGTCCCCGACGGTGCCTCCCTGCACGAAGTCCTTGGGTGAGAACTCCTCGGCGTCCAGGTCGGGCTCGGTGACCGTCTCCAGGTACTCCAGCCCCGCGAAGTCCGAAGGGCGCGCCGTGAACAGTTCGCTGTCGGTCAGGCCGAGCAGCGAGGGCGCGTCCGAGGCGTCACGCGCCTCCTGGGCGGCCCAGAAGGCACGGGCCTCGGCGAGTTCCCGCTCCCGCTCCTCGGCGAGCGCCTCGGTCACCGCGGCGCGTATCTCGTCGGTGTCCGCGGCCGAGCGGGCTGCGGGCACGAGACCGCGCGCGGCGCCGGCGCGGTTCTCGGCGAGTTCGTTGCGCAGAGCTGCGACCTGCCCGCGCAGACCCAGCAGGGTGCGCAGAACGGCGACGCCCACGGCCGCGGTCGCGGCGGTGGTGAGCAGCAAAGCAATCGGCATGGCGCTCACTGACGTACTCCCGGTTCAAAGTCGACCCCCGACTTCCTACATCAGCTTGAAGGGCGGACCATCGAGCTGTCAGTGCGTAACGTCACGAATAGGACAAGGCTTTGGGCCTCGGGTTTGCCTGCGTAGCGGCGCTGACCTGCGTAAATCCCTCTCCAGGGGGAGATAGGTCACATCTTGGGGGGGATTGGATCACAAATCGGCCCGGAGTCCCGGTGGCAACCGGGATCCGGGCCGATTCGTCACGCTGGGTCCAGCCGCGGTCACCCGTAAGGAGGGTGCGCGATCCCGTCGTGGATGATCGTGGATCAGCTTGATCAGCTTGATCAGCTTGATCAGCTGAGGCGCTCTATGACCATCGCCATGCCCTGGCCGCCGCCGACGCACATCGTCTCCAGGCCGAACTGCTTGTCGTGGAACTGGAGGGAGTTGATGAGCGTGCCGGTGATGCGGGCGCCGGTCATGCCGAAGGGGTGGCCGACGGCGATGGCGCCACCGTTCACGTTCAGCTTGTCCAGCGGGATGTCCAGGTCGCGGTAGGAGGGGATCACCTGGGCGGCGAAGGCCTCGTTGATCTCGAACAGGTCGATGTCGTCGACGGTGAGGCCGGCGCGCTGGAGCGCCTGCTTGCTCGCCTCGACCGGGCCGAGGCCCATGATCTCGGGTGAGAGGCCGGTGACGCCGGTGGACACGATCCGGGCGAGCGGGGTGAGGCCGAGCTCGCGGGCCTTCGTGTCGGACATGATCACGAGGGCGGCGGCACCGTCGTTGAGGGGGCAGCAGTTTCCGGCGGTGACGAGTCCGTCCGGGCGGAAGACGGGCTTGAGGCCCTGCACGCCCTCCAGGGTGACGCCGGCGCGCGGGCCGTCGTCCTTGCTGACGACCGTGCCGTCGGGGGTCGTGATCGGGGTGATCTCGCGCTCCCAGAAGCCGTTCTTGATGGCTTCCTCGGCGAGGTTCTGCGAGCGGACGCCGAACTCGTCCATGTCCTGGCGGGTGACGCCCTTGATCCGGGCCAGGTTCTCGGCGGTCTGGCCCATCGCGATGTACGCGTCCGGGACGAGGCCGTCCTCGCGCGGGTCGTGCCAGGTCGAGCCCTCGGACTTGGCGACGGCGTCGGTGCGGGCCTCGGCCTCCGCGAAGAAGGGGTTGCGCGTGTCGGGCAGGGAGTCGGAGTTGCCCTTGGTGAAGCGGGAGACCAGCTCCACGCCCGCCGAGATGAAGACGTCGCCCTCGCCGGCCTTGATGGCGTGCAGGGCCATGCGGCTGGTCTGGAGGGACGAGGAGCAGTAACGGGTGATCGTGCAGCCCGGGAGGTGGTCCATGCCCATCTGTACGGCGACGATGCGGCCGAGGTTGTTGCCCTGCTCGCCGCCGGGGAGGCCGCAGCCGAGCATCAGGTCCTCGATGTCCCTGGGGTCCAGCTCGGGGACCTTGGCGAGGGCGGCCTGGATGATCGTGGCGGTCAGGTCGTCGGGGCGGACGTCCTTCAGGGAGCCCTTGAAGGCGCGGCCGATCGGGGAGCGGGCGGCTGAGACGATCACGGCTTCGGGCATCACGGCTCCATGGGCACGAGGGGTGGACGGGCGGGACTGCTTGGGAAGTTACCCGTCCGTACCGTCCAGGTCACCGCTCAGGTCGTGTGACTCCGGACGCACTTTTCTAAGCGCTTGCTTTTTTTGGCCTCCGTATCGCCCGAAGGGCTCGTCCTCAAACGCCGGACGGGCTGGAGGTGCGGGCCCGCGCCTCCAGGGGCGCGGGGAACTGCGCGACCAGCCCCCGCCGGCCCGCACCCGAAGAACCCTAGGGGGACGCTGTCGGCGTGGGCGCAGGGTCCGTGGCGGGGACGCGCCGGCGCCGGCGGCGTTTGAGGAGAGCCCAGGGCCCGCGCGGCCCCGTCGGCATGGCCGCCGTGACCTCCGTACCGGCCTCGGACGCCGCCTCCGCGGCCGCCCGTGCCACCGGCAGGAACCCCTCGCGGCGGGAGACGTCGGGCCGCTCCTCCTCGGCCGGCCACAGACCGAGCGCCGCGCACACCGTGGGCAGCACCGCCATCGCCGCCGTCGCGTACCCCTCGGCGGAGGGGTGGTAGTTGTCGGGACCGAAGAGCTCGCGCGGGTTCGCCTCGAACTCGGGGCCCAGCAGGTCACCCAGTGACACCGTCCGCCCGCCCTGCTCTACCGTCCCGATGGTCTGCGCGGCGGCGAGCTGTCGGGAGGCCCGCCGTGCCAGCCACCGCAGCGGCTGCTGGACCTGCTCGACCGTGCCCAGGTCGGGACAGGTGCCGACCACGACCTCGGCACCGGCGGTGCGCAGCCGGCGTACCGCCGCGGACAGGTGACGGACCGATCGCGTCGGCGGCATCCGGTGGGTGACGTCGTTCGCGCCGATCATGATCACGCAGATGTCGGGCACCCGCGCGGTGTCCGCGAGGGCGAGCGCCACCTGCCGGTCGAGGTCGTCGGACTGGGCGCCCGGGAGCGCGACATTGCAGAGTTCGACCGGGCGTTCGGCGACCGCCGCGAGCCCGGAGGCCAGCAGCGCGCCGGGTGTCTGGCGGGGCCGGTGCACCCCCTGCCCCGCCGCGGTGGAGTCACCGAGCATCGCGAGCCGCAGCGGCGGCCCGTCCTGCGTCGCGTACGCGTACCCGTACAGACCGTTCGCGCGGGGTGCCTGACCGTGTCCGTTGCCCACATGGCGCTTCGCCAGCTGCACCTCGGCCAGTACGACACCGATCGCGGCGGCGCCCACCAGACCGATCCCGCCGCCGCCGTACGCCGCGCCCGCCGCGATCCGCCGTGCCACCCTCGCCCTCGACAAACTCGTCATGCGTCGCCGCCACCTCCTCGTAGCCGTACAACCACTGCTTGCCCCGTGGAACGGGTCGGCCAATCTCAACGACACGTGAACGCCCACGTGGGGCCTTAGGCTGACGGGACCATCCCTTTAGAACGCAGCTCCGGAGACAACGGTGCAATTCCACGACTCGATGATCAGTCTCGTCGGCAACACCCCGCTGGTGAGGCTCAACAACGTGACCGCGGGCATCCAGGCGACCGTCCTGGCGAAGGTTGAGTACTTCAACCCGGGCGGGTCCGTCAAGGACCGCATCGCCCTGCGCATGATCGAGGCCGCGGAGGAGAGCGGCGCCCTCAAGCCCGGCGGCACCATCGTCGAGCCGACCAGCGGAAACACCGGGGTCGGCCTGGCGATCGTGGCCCAGCAGAAGGGCTACAAGTGCATCTTCGTCTGCCCGGACAAGGTCTCCACCGACAAGATCAACGTGCTGCGGGCGTACGGCGCGGAGGTCGTCGTCTGCCCGACGGCCGTCGACCCGGAGCACCCGGATTCGTACTACAACGTGTCCGACCGGCTCGTCCGTGAGACACCCGGCGCCTGGAAGCCGGACCAGTACTCCAACCCGCACAACCCCCTCTCGCACTATCACTCCACCGGCCCCGAGCTGTGGGAGCAGACGGAGGGGCGGATCACCCATTTCGTCACCGGCGTGGGCACCGGTGGGACGATCTCCGGGACCGGGCGGTACCTGAAGGACGCGAGCGACGGCAAGGTGCAGGTCGTCGGCGCCGACCCCGAGGGTTCCGTGTACTCCGGCGGGTCCGGGCGGCCGTACCTGGTCGAGGGCGTCGGTGAGGACTTCTGGCCGACGGCGTACGACCGGACGGTCGCGGACGAGATCGTCGCCGTGTCCGACAAGGACTCCTTCCAGATGACGCGGCGGCTCGCGAAGGAGGAAGGTCTCCTCGTGGGCGGGTCCTGCGGCATGGCCGTGGTGGCGGCGCTGCGCGTGGCCGAGCGGCTCGGACCCGACGACGTCGTGGTCGTCCTGCTGCCCGACAGCGGGCGCGGCTACCTCAGCAAGATCTTCAACGACGAGTGGATGGCGGACTACGGGTTCCTGGAGGACACGGGCCCGAGCGCGCGGGTCTGCGACGTCCTGAGCGACAAGGCGGGCGGCTCCATCCCCTCGCTCGTCCACATGCACCCGGACGAGACGGTCGGCGAGGCCATCGAGGTGCTGCGCGAGTACGGCGTCTCGCAGATGCCGATCGTCAAGCCCGGCGCCGGTCACCCGGACGTGATGGCCGCCGAGGTCGTCGGGTCCGTGGTCGAACGCGAACTGCTCGACGCGCTGTTCACCCAGCGGGCCTCGCTGCAGGACCCCTTGGAGAAGCACATGTCGGCGCCTCTGCCGCAGGTCGGCTCCGGGGAGCCGGTCGGTGACCTGATGTCCGTGCTCGGCACCGCCGACGCCGCCATCGTGCTGGTCGAGGGCAAGCCCA
The DNA here is from genome assembly GCF_012273515.2 of Streptomyces sp. RPA4-2. Lineage (NCBI taxonomy): Bacteria > Bacillati > Actinomycetota > Actinomycetes > Kitasatosporales > Streptomycetaceae > Streptomyces > Streptomyces sp. RPA4-2. The sequence continues at coordinate 3,895,103 of NZ_CP050975.2, read as the reverse complement.
CCGGCGTCGTCAGCCGCCAGGACCTGCTGTCCTTCCTCGCCAAGGGCGGCACCCGACAGTAGATATCCGCAGGTGGGTGGGCGGAAATCTCCGGAAGTTCCCCTCCTGGGCGGATCTTCCGGTCGCCCGGCGAGGAACTTCGCGGAAGTGGTACGAGCGTGTCACGTCCGCGCAGCACCCGCTTAACACACGTCCGGCACATTGGTGGATGTCGGCAGGGCGGGAGCGGCTCCCCGCCCCGGCCGGCACCAAAACGGCGCCAAGGACCTCCGGAGCGGCTCCCGGACCTCCATGGACGCCAAGGACGCGCAAGCCCGGCCCTGACCCGGCCCGCGTCCCTCGCGGGGACCGCCGTCGTCCCGCCCCCCGGCAACGGGGGTGCGGCGGTCCCCGCGCAACACGTCGGAAGGGCCCGGCACCCCCGAGGGTGCCGGGCCCTTCCGTTTCCTCTTCCTCGCCGTTCCCCGTGGCGCCGTGGCCCCGTTCCCCGTGACCGTCGTCCCGCGTCCGGTCAGTCCTCCCAGTCCGACTTCTCCCGGTGACGGCGGCCGAAGAGGCCCGGGGAGACACGCGCGGCCTGTACCGCGTTCACCCCCACGATGCCGACCCAGGCGACGAGCAGTCCGGGCAGGTGCGCGATCCCGCCGCCGATCGCGGACAGCGGGACCGCCAGGACCAGCGAGACGATGCCGAAGCCGAAGCGTTCCCCCCATGAATCGGTTCCCTGGGGTGAGCGCGCGCCCCGGGCCACCACCATCTGCTGCTCGGCGAGCTGTCGCCGCACCCTTCGGTCGACCGCCCCGTCGAGTCGCTGCTCGACCTTCTCCAGGAAGGAGTCGACGAGCGCGGATTCGTACTCGTCGCCCAACTCCCTGCGCGCGTGCAGAGTGGCGTCGAGTTCCTTCTTCAGTTCGGCGTCGCCGCCCGCTTCCCTACCGGTCATGGTGTCCACGGTAGGGAGCGGAAGCCCCTGAGACACTGGGGTTAGCCCCCCTCTTGAGGAGGGGCCCCACCCCCGTGGGCGAGAACCCCGGGGGCTCCGGCGATGCCGGTGGGAGGCGTTCAGGGCGGGAGGCCGACCAGACCCGTGTCGAGGCCCGGACGGTGTGGTCGGCCCGGTCGCCGGTCGGTACCGGCTCTTGATCGGTGAACCGGTTCGCGGTGAACCGGTTCCGGGTTCACGCGGCCGGAAGGTCCAGTGGGCGCAGCTCGTCCGCGTACGAGACGGAGATCCGGCGCATCAGGCCGTCCTCGGTGATGTCGTACTGGCCCAGCCGCCACAGCGGCGGCGAGTACGCGTGCAGCGAGACCGCGTCGTCGGTGGCGCCGGTGAGACGGTGGATGTGCTCGGGGCCGAAGCAGAAGGACTCGCCGGCGCCGACGGTGACGGACAGATGGCTGCCGCCTATGCGCGGGTTGGACTCGTTCAGCGCGCCCTGGACGACGGCGACGGCGCCGGAGGAGAGATCGTGGTCGTGCCAGCCGGTGTCGTTCTGCCGGGTCCAGCACAGCAGCCAGACGTCGACGTACTCGTCGCGGTACAGCGAGGCGTAGTGCCGCTCCTCGTCGGAGAACGCGACCTCTTCGCGCCAGCGGTCGGGGCGGGCGGCGAGATCGTCGACGAGGGCCTGGAGTTCGCGCTTGTCGAGCGTGCGGTCCGGCAGGGCCTGGTACGTCATGGGGTGGCTCCCTTCAGCAGTCGGTCGGGGTTGGCGGTGCGCAGGGCGTGGACGGCGGCGTCCGCGCCGAGGTCGGGGACGACGGGGGTCGCGTAGGGGCGGTCGCTGCCGCTGACGACCACGTCGATGCCGACGGCCCGGACGAGCGCGTCCACCGCACGGGTTCCGTAGGAGGAGGTCTCGTAGAAGACGTCGAAGTCGATCTCGCCGCGCCCTCCGCCGCGGGCCGCGAGCCGCTCACCGTGCAGTGGGGCCAGCCCGGCCAGGGCGGCGAAGCAGACGCGCAGCCGAGGGTGGCGGGCACGGCCGAAGGCGCGGAAGGCGAACCAGGACGCGTGCATCTGGTGGAGGTAGGGCACCAGCGCCGGCCACCAGGGCGGGGCGTGCGGGGTCGGTGGCGCCGCGCCCGGGTGCACGAACAGCGGTTTGTCCTCGTGGACCAGGACGTCGAGGAGCGGTGCGTGGCGCTCCCAGCCGGCCGCGTCCAGCAGTGCGGTGGCGGGGAGTTGGAGGCCCGCGCAGCCGCGACGGAGCTCCCGTTCGACCGCCTCGGGCTCCGGTGCGGACAGGCAGGGGGAGGCCCAGACACCGAAGGGCGCGGGCAGGGCGAGCGCGCCGTCGTGGAAGGCGGCGAGCAGGGGTGCGGCGTCCGCGGGCGGCAGGAACTCGATGCCGAGGGGGCTGGACAGCGAGACCAGGGCCAGACCGAGGCCGTCGGCGTGGGCGAGCGCGGTGCGGGCGGCGAGGTCGTGGTCGGCCGGGTCGACCTCGTACGGCGGCTCGCCCGTCAGATGCAGGGTCCAGCCGTCGAGGCGCGGTGGCGCGGTACGGGCGCGCAGCAGCTCGATGAACGCGGGCGGCCATAGGTGCTGGTGGACGTCGGTGGGCACGCGGCGGTCCTTGGAAGGAGTCCTCGGGGAGGGGCGGGGTGTCAGGAGGGGTCCGGGAGGGTGGGTCCGGATCAGGTTAACCGCTTCACTTATGCGCTTAACTTAAGCGGTTAACCAGGTGTCGTGTCAAGCATGCGCCCGTAGTCCGGACCCCTCCCGGTAGGCTTCCGGGCATGGCCAGGCCCAATAAGCGCACCACCCTCCGGGAGGTGGCCGAGGCCACGGGTCTCTCCACCGCCGCCGTCTCCTACGCCCTGCGGGGCAAGCACGTCTCGAAGGAGACCGAGGAGCGGGTGCGCAAGGCCGCGGCCGAGCTCGGTTACGAGGCGGATCCCATCGCCCGCGCGCTGGCCAGCGGCCGTACCAGCATGGTCGGCGTCCTCGCGGGGGACCTCCAGGACCTGTGGCAGCAGCAGTTGATGGCGGCCATCGGCCGGGAGCTGCTGGCCGGTGACCGTTACGCGCTGATCCTGGACGCCGGAGGCGATCCCGACCGTGAGCTGGTGCTCGCCAAGCAGTTGCGCGACCAGCGGGTGGACGCGCTCCTCGTGTCGCCGGTGAACCCCTCGGCCGAGGGGTGGGCGGCGATCGCCGACGCGCTGCCGGTGGTGGCCGTCGGGGACTCGCTCAGTGCGGCCCGTACGGCGGGGCAGGTCATCTTCGACAACCGGGCCGGTATCGACGCCGTGCTGGAGTATCTGCACGGTCTCGGCCACCGCCGGGTGACGGTACTGACCCCGACCCGGCCGAGCACGCCGGACCGGCCCGCCGACGTGTATGTGCGCGAGGCGGCCGAGCGGCTCGGGTTGCGGGCCGAACTGGTGCCGTGTCCGCAGGAGTTGGGGGAGGCGACGGTGGTGGCGCGCCGGCTGCTGGACGGGCCCCGCCCCGCGACGGCCGTGTTCTGCTTCTCCGACTCGCTCGCGTACGGGGTGTACGCGGCGGCGGCCGAGGCGTCGCTCGTGGTCGGGCGGGACGTGTCCGTGGTCGGGTTCGACGACCATCCCGTCTCGCGGGTGCTTGCTCCGCCGTTGACCACGGTGGACTGGGGGTTGTCCGAGATCGCCGCGGAGGCTGCGCGGTTGACTGTTGCGGCGATCGAGGGGAAGCGGGTGCGGAGGAAGAGGATTCTGTGTGCGCCTCGGATGAGTGAACGGGGTTCGGCTGTACGGGTGTAGTCCCACCGCCCCTTCCTCGCCCCCGCCGCCCCTACCCTCCCCCAAGCTCTCGGCTTCGCTCGAGCAGGGGGACCCCCACCATCCCGTACCTGGGGGCTCCGCCCCAGACTCCGCCAGGGGCGCTGCGCCCCCTGGACCCTCGCATCGCCCGAAGGGCTCGTCCTCAAACGCCGGACGGGCTGATGGTGCTTAAGCCTGGGCTGCGGATTTTCAGCCCGTCCGGCGATTGAGGACAAGGCCCTCAAGGCCGACCGGGGGTCTGGGGGCGGAGCCCCAGGAACGGACGGGTCTGGTAGGGGCGGCGGGGGCGAAAAAAGGGCCGGTCACGTCAGTTTCTTGGATTTCAGCCACGCGTCCGCGACCTCGTCCGGATCCTTCCTCTCCTTGTCCACCAGCCGGTTGAGCCGGGTCAGCTCCTCGGACGAGAGCACGTTGCCGAGGGACGCCAGGGCCTTGCGGACCTTGGCGTCGGCCTTGCGGGAGGCGATGAGCGGGACGATGTGCTGGGACGGGATCAGGTTCAGCGGGTCGGTGAGGACGACCCAGCCGTTCTCGATGACGTCCACGTCAGTGGTGAAGACGTTGGCGACGTCGACGTCGCCCTTCTTCAGGGCGCCCTTGACCAGCGGCCCGGAGGAGTCGAGGGACTTGAACTCCTTGAACTCCACGCCGTAGCGCTCCTTGAGGCCCACCGCCCCGACGACCCGCTTCTTCATCTCGGCCGCCGCGCCCAGGACCAGCTTCCCGTTGGCCTTGCGCAGGTCGGCGAGGCTCTTGAGGCCGTACTTGTCGGCGGTCTCCCGGGTGACCGCGAAGCTGTCGCGGTCCTCGGCCGCCGCGTACGGCAGGACTTCCAGACCGGCGGGCAGCACGGTCGTCAGCGTGTTCTGCATGGCGCCGGCCTCGGTGTCCGTGGCCTTCGCGTCCAGGTAGAGGAGCAGACTGCCCTGGTACTCGGGCAGGAGGTCGATGTCGCCGCCCTCCAGCGCGGGCACGACGATCTCGCGCGAGCCCAGGTTGGGGCGCACCTTCGTCCTGATGCCCGCGGCCGAGAGGACACCCGCGTACAGGTACCCGAGGATCTGGTTCTCGGTGAAGTTGGCGGTGCCGATGGTCAGACCGCCGGCGCTGGATCCGGAGCCGCCGCTGCCGCCGCCGGAGTTGTCGAGCGAGGTGATGCCGCCGCCGCAGGCGGCCAGGGCGGGGACGGAGGCCGCGGCGAACAGGCCCCCGAGCAGAGTCCTACGGTTCATGGTTCTTCGGCTCCTCAGTGGGCGGCGGCGGAACGGAGATGACGGAAGAGGTAGCGCTGGAGTCCGGCCAGCGCGAGGTCGAGCACGACGGCGACGACCGCCACCAGGACCGCGCCGCCGAGGACCTGGACGAGGTCGCGCTGCGCCAGGCCGTCGAAGACGTACCGGCCCAGGCCGCCGAAGCTGACGTACGCGGCGATCGTGGCGGTGGACACGACCTGGATGAGGGAGAGCCGCAGGCCCGTCATGATCAGGGGGAGGGCCAGCGGGATCTCCACCTGGAACAGGACCTGGTGAGCGCGCATGCCCTGGCCGCGGGCCGCGTCCTTGACCTCCGGGTCGACGGCGCTCATGCCCGCGTAGGTGTTGGTGACGATGGCCGGCACGGCGAGGACGACCAGGGCCACGTACACCGACCACAGCGACAGGCCGCTGATCAGGAAGACCAGGACGACCAGGCCCACGGTGGGCAGCGCGCGGCCGAAGGAGGACAGGTTGATGGCGAGGAACGCGCCCCTGCCGGTGTGACCGATCAGCAGGCCGAGGGGCAGCGCGATCGCGGCGGCGATGAGCGTGGCGAACAGCGAGTACTCCAGGTGCTCGGCGATCCGGTGCGCGATGCCGTCGTTGCCGGCCCACTGGTCGCCGCTGACCAGCCACTTGGCGAGGTTCTGGAAGAGTTCGTACATGTCAGGCTCGCCGCCTCGTCCAGGGGGTGAGTACGTACTGGATCGCGACCAGCAGGGCGTCCGCGACCAGGGCCAGCAGCAGGGTCAGCACGACGCCCACGATCACCGGCGTCGGGAAGTCGCGCTGGAATCCGTCCGTGAAGAGCTGGCCGAGTCCGCCGTCGCCGATGTACGTGGCGACGGAGACCAGGGAGATCGACATCACCGTCGCGATGCGGACCCCCGCCATGATCACCGGGAGGGCGAGCGGGAGTTCGACGGTGAGGAGGGTGCGCAGCGGGCGGGTGCCCATGGCCTTCGCGGCCTCCTTGGTCTTCACGGGGACCGAGTCGAGGCCCTCGACGGTGTTCCGCAACAGGACGACGAGGGAGTAGACCGTCAGGCCGATGACCGTGGTGGTGCGGGTCAGGCCGCTCACCGGGAGCAGGAGGACGAAGATCGCGATCGAGGGGATCGTGAAGAGGACGTTCGAGAGGCCGAGGAGCACTCCGCGCAGGGGGCGGACGCGGTGTGCGAGCACGGCCAGCGGGAGGGAGATCAGCAGGCCGAGGAGGACCGCCGAGAGCGCGGCCTGCAGATGCGAGAGGGTGAGGCTGGTCAGGTCGTCGGTGTGGTCGCCCAGCCAGGACCAGTCGATGGTCATATGGCGACGCTCGCGGTGCCGTGGGCCCTGGCGGCGTGCTCGTGGATGTCGTCCCGGGACGTGACACCGGTCAGCGCGCCCTGTGCGTCGACCCGCGCCACCAGACCGGCCGGCGAGGCGATCGACTCGTTCAGGGCGGCGAGCAGGGAGTCGCCGTCCCGCAGCGGCCGTACGGGGAAGGTGGTGTCCCCGGACGTGGAGCGCCAGCTCCGTGGCCGGCGGTCCTCGTCGAGGACGAGGGTCCAGGCGCCGCCCTCGGGGGCGGGGCCCTGCGGCACCTCGGCGAGGTTCTCCAGCGAGAGGAGCTTCAGGCCCCGCTCGGCGCCGAGGAAGTCGGCGACGAAGTCGTCCGCCGGGCGGCCGAGCAGTTCGGCGGGGCTCGCGCACTGCACCAGGTGGCCGCCGGTCCGGAAGATCGCGATCTGGTCGCCGAGCCGGACCGCCTCGTCGACGTCGTGCGTGACGAAGACGATGGTCTTGCTCAACTCCTTCTGCAATCGCAGCAGTTCGTCCTGGAGCTGGGTGCGCACCACCGGGTCGACCGCGCCGAAGGGTTCGTCCATGAGTAGGACGGGCGGGTCGGCGGCGAGGGCGCGGGCCACGCCGACGCGCTGCTGCTGGCCGCCGGAGAGCTGGTGCGGGTAGCGCTTGCCGGCGTCGGCGGCCAGACCGACCGTCTCCAGCAGTTCGGCCGCCCGGGCGCGGGCCTTCCTGCGGCCCCAGCCCAGCAGCAGCGGCACGGTGGCGATGTTGTCGAGCACCGTGCGGTGCGGGAAGAGGCCGGACTGCTGGATGACGTAGCCGATGGAGCGGCGCAGTTCGGCGGCGTCCCGCTCCAGGACGTCCTTGCCGCCGACGCGGATGGTGCCGGAGGTCGGATCGACCATCCGGTTGATCATCCTCAGGGTGGTGGTCTTACCGCAACCGGAAGATCCGACGAGGACCGTCACGCCGCCTTCCGGCATCTCCAGGGAGAGGTCGTGGACTGCGGTGGTGCCGTTGGGGAAGCGCTTGTGGACCGTGTCGAACTGGATCATGAGGTGTCCCTTGCCCGGTCTGCATATCGTCATGCAGAGTTCTCTGTACCTGAATAGGTTGTCAACGGTCCGGCGTTAATCGCTGGTTACTCATGGCCGCCAGGCAAGATTCAATGTCGGGATCGAGGGGAGTTCGGGCCTTATGTCGTCTCGGAATGTGGACACGTTCGACGCGGTGGACGCACCGGTCACGGCCGGGCTCGTGGTCCTGGACGGGTGCGGCACCGGTGTCGAGGACATCGTCCGGCTCGCCGACGGCACCTCGCGCCCGGTCCCCGGCACCGAGGCGATGAAGCGCGTCGAGGTGTCCTGGGACGCCGCCCGGCAGATCGCCGCGACCGGCCGGGTCTACGGCCGCTCCACCGGCGTCGGCGCCAACCGGAACGAGGACGTGCCGACCGAGGCGGCCGCCGAGCACGGTCTGCGGCTGCTGCGCAGCCACGCCGGGGCGATCGGCGAGGAGCTCCCCGCCCGGCAGGTACGGGCCATGCTCGCCGTCCGCGCCAACCAGCTGCTGGCCGGCGGAGCGGGTCTGCGGCCCACCGTCGTCACCGCCCTGTGCGAGGCGCTGGAGGCCGGGGCGTACCCCGTCGTGAACGAGTTCGGATCGGTCGGCACCGGGGACATCGCGGCGCTGGCCCAGCTCGGACTGGCGCTGGTGGGGGAGCACCGGTGGAGGGGAACGGGCGCTCCGGAGCCCCAGCCCCTCGACAACAACGACGCTCTCGCGCTGATCAGCAGCAACGCGCTCACCCTCGGACAGTCCGCCCTCGCCCTGCACGAGCTGCGCGGGCTGATCGCGGCCACCCAGGTCGTCGCCGCGCTGTCGCTGCTGGCCGTCGACGGTTCGCACGAGGCGTACGCCGCCCCCGTCCACGCCGCGCGGCCGCACCGGGGGTCGGGCGAAGTGGCCAGGCGGATGCGGGAGCTGATCGGCGCCGCCGACCGGCCCACCCCGCCGCTCGGGCGGATCCAGGACCCGTACGGCTTCCGGTGCGTTCCGCAGATCCACGGGCCCGCGCACGACGCCGCGGACTCGCTCGACGAGGTCCTCTCCGTCGAGATCAACGCGGCCGCCGAGAACCCCCTGATCTCCGCCGAGGACATGGCCGCCTACCACCACGGTGGCTTCTACCAGGCCCAACTCGCCCTCGCCCTGGACCACTTCAGGCTGGCGGTCACTCAGGTGGCCCGGCTGTCCACCTCCCGGCTCTCCACCCTCAACGAACCCGCCTACACCCGGCTGCGGCCCTTCCTCGCCGACCACGAGCCCGCGTCCTCCGGAGTGATGATCCTGGAATACGCCGCCGGGGCCGCCCTCGGTGACCTGCGGGCCTTCTCCGCGCCCGCCTCGCTCGGCCACGCTGTACTCTCCCGGGGCGTCGAGGAACAGGCGAGCTTCGCCTCGCTCGCCGCACGGCAGACACTGCGGGCGTGCGGTGCCTACCGTCTCGTCGTCGGCTGTGAACTGGTCGCCGCCGTACGGGCGCTGCGCCAGCGCGACCTGCGGCCCGACCCGGAGCTGCCGGTCGGACGGGCGCTGGAACTGGCCGAGTCGGTGCTCGGCCTCGACCAGGCCGACCGGCCGCTCACCGACGACGTGACGGCGGCGGCCGCGCTGCTCGACCGGTTCGCGGACATCTGGAGGGGGAGCGGATCATGAGCGTGGACAGGGAATCGAACGTGACGGACAGCCCGGCCGGGCGCCTTCAGGCGCTCTTCGAGGGGCACCGGCTGACACCGACCCAGCGGCGCATCGCGCACAGCATGGTGCGGCGCGCCGCCGACGTGCCGTTCCTGTCGAGCGTCGAACTCGCCGAACTCGCCGGCGTCAGCCAGCCGTCCGTGACCCGCTTCGCGGTCGCGCTCGGCTTCGACGGCTACCCGGCGCTGCGCCGGCACCTGCGCGAGGTCGCCCCCACCGAACAGGCGGCGGCCCCGGGCTCGTACAACGAGTACCAGCAGGCCGTCGAGGCGGAGATCGAGAACCTGAAGCACCTCGCCGCGGTGCTCGCCGACCCGCGCCCGGTGCAGCGTGCGGGCCGCCTGCTGGCCGCCTCCCGCCCGCTCCCGGTGCTCGGGCTGCGGGCCGCGGCCTCCCAGGCGTACGGCTTCGCGTACTTCGCCGCCAAGGTCCACCCCGACGTACGGCTGCTGCACGAGGGCGGCACCATGCTGCACGACCGCGTCGACGCCGCGGTGCGCGCCGGAGCGAGTGCCCTGCTCTGCTTCGCGCTGCCCCGCCACCCGCGCGAGGTCGTGGACGCCCTCGGTTATGCGAAGGAGGCGGGCCTGACGGTCGTCACGGTCGCGGACTCCGCCTTCGCGCCGGTGGCGAAGGTGTCGGACCTGCTGCTGCCGGCCGCGGTCGGCACCGGGCTCGCCTTCGACACGGCCTGCGCCCCCATGCTCCTCGGGCGGGTCCTGCTGGAGGCGATGTGCGACGACCTGCCGGACGCCCAGGCGCGGCTGGAGGAGTTCGACACCCGGGCCTCGGCCCGGGGACTGTTCGTGGAATAGGTCCCGCGGTCACGCTTCGGTGGAGCGGCCGCGCTTCTCAGACTCATCTCACCTTCGCTCGTTAGCCTGCCCGCCCGAAGACGCTGACGGCGGACGAAAGGGAGGCGGAAGGTGGCGCACGGAGGGCAGGGACTGGCCCGGGTGGCCGTCGTGGTGAGGGCCGGGGCCGCGCCGCTGTGGTGGTGCGGAGTGTTCGCGGCCGGTGTCGGAGTGCTGGTGCCGGGCCTGACCGGGCGGCGTATCGGCGTCCTGTCCGGCGCCGCGCTGTTCGTCCTGGCCGCCGCCGTGACGGCGTACACCCGCAGGAAGCGGTATGCCGCCCTGGTCCGCTCCGCGGCCCGGGCGGGCAAGCACGACGTGCTGCAGGACCGGGCCGTGACGATACGCAACTGGCGCCGCGGCCACCGCTGGTGGCTGCTGCTCGCCTTCGTGGCCGCGCTGGGCGGCTCCTTCGCCCTGCCCGCCGCGGGCGGCATGCTGCTGGCCGGCGCGGGCGTCGGCCTGTGGCTGAAGGCCGGCTGGCTCGGGCGCCGCGAACGCGCCGAGCAGGCGCTGATCTGGGTACGGGTCGACTGGCTCGGCCGGGGCTCCGGTGCCCCCGCGGGCAAGCCGGTCAAGGCCTGCCGGGCCACCGGTGTGGCGGCCGGCGACGCCGCGCCCGGAGGAGCGCGACGTCGCTGACCGGATACCGGCCCGGCCGTTACACCTCGAGGTCCGCCTCGATCCTCTTCAGCTGGTGCCTGGCCATCGCCAGGTTGGAACGCTTCGCGTCGAGCACCAGGTACAGGAAGAGCCCGTTGCCGCCGCGCCCCTTCATCAGCCGGATCAGGTGGTACTGGTCGGACAGCGTGATCAGGATGTCCTCGATCTCGCCCTTCAGCCCGAGGTGCTCCATGGTGCGCAGCTTGGCGCGGACGACGTCGGTGTTGCCGGCCGCCGCGACGGTGAGGTCGAAGCCCTTGCTGCCGCCGATCGTGCCCAGCGCCATGCCGCTGGTGTAGTCGACGAGAGCGGCTCCGGTCGCGCCCTCGATGGACGCCAGCGCCTCTTTCAGTGCGGTTTCGGTGTTGGTCATGGTGTGGTTCTCCCTCTCAGCTTTCCGATGTGCGTGGGGTGTTGGGTGTAGGAGTGGTCGATGTGCGGGATGCGCCGCGCGCCGGGCGGGCGCGGGTGGGCAGCGGGGCGGTCCGGGTGGGAGCCCTCGCCGGGGTGACCGGTTCACCGCGCGCCGTCGCGGCCTCCACGAGCTCGCCGATCCGGGTTCCGGAGCGCCGTCCCTCCAGATGCAGCCGGCCGACGTTGACCCGGTCCTGGGCCAGCAGCGTCAGTACGGCGGAGGCGCCCGCCGCGTACGTCGCCACATAGCCGTCGACGCCGCGCACCAGCAGCTCGCGGAAGTCGCCCTGCCCGGTGGCGTCCGCCATCCGCACGGCGACCCCCAGCGCGGCCGCGGTGAGCGCGGCCACGCCCTCGGGTTCCACTCCGGGCGTGTCGTGGGCGAGCACGAGACCGTCGACGCTGGCCGCCAGAGCACCGGTCAGCTGGGGCACGCGGGCCCTCAACCGGTGCAGTTCGTCGAGGACTTCGGGTTCCGCCGCCATCAGCAGTCTCCTCTCGGCACGCTGTCGCAGCGCGCGGATCACAGGGCCTCCCGTCGTTCCGGGGTCACAGCGCCTCCAGCGCGTCTCGCAGCCGGCGCAGCAGCGCGACGTCGGGGTCGGCGGAGGACTGGGTGAGCACAGTGGGCACCGGAGGCCGCTCCGGCGGGTTCGCCGCCGTCACGACTCCGGCGGCGGCCAGCCGGCGGACGTCGACCAGGGTGTGGAAGGCCGGCCGACCCAGGGCGAGCGAGATGTCCGAGGCCGTGCGCAGGCCGTCCACCCGGCCGAGCACGGACCACTGCCGGAGCGGGACCGACGGCTCGCAGGAGCGCCGGGAGCGCGCCAGCGGAGCGGTGTCCGTCGCGGGGTCGGGCCAGACCCGGTGCAGCAGGTGACGGCGGCGCACCGTCTCGCGCTCCAGCGCGGCCACCGGGACGGGGCGTACCGGACCGAGCCAGTGCGCGGCCCCGTACCGGAACCGGGCCGGGGTGCTGCTCGGCCCCAGCACGAAGTACGCCGCGTCGTACAGCGCCCCGAGGTGGCACAGTTCGAGCGCGCCCTCGGCGATCCGGCCGCGTTCCACCAGGAACCGGCCGACCCGGCGGCGTGCGCCGGCCTCCGCGACCGCCTCCCGCCAGGCCTCCGCCGCCACCACGCCGCGTGCGGTGAGCAGCACGTCGAGCGACGGGGTGGCGGGGCTCTCGGCGTGCACGACGTCTCCGTCGCAGAGGTAGAGCACACCGCGCTCGCGCACCAGTACGCCGGTGGCGCGCTCGGCGGCGAGCCGGCTGAGCATCGGCGAGACGGCGTTGACGGGACCCGCCCCCTTGTCGCGCACCGGAAGTTCGAGCGGGGGCGGTGTTCTGACCGTGGTCATCCGAGCACCAGCCGCCCTGCCATCTCGCCGAGCCTGATCCTGGCCAGAGCGAGATTGCCGTCCGTCCGGTCCAGCCACAGGTGCAGGAAGACGCTGCTGTCGAAGGTGGTCCTGACGAACCGCAGCAGGTGGTAGCTGTCGCGGTTGCTGATGATCAGGTCCTCGACCGGTGTCTCCTGCTCGGACCAGTCGGAACCGTCGGCCGGGGCGAACGCCTTGTGCTCGGCGGCGAGCCGGGCGAGCTCGGCGGCCTCGGCCGCGGTCGTCTCGTGGTCACCGCCCGGCGCGTCCCCGACCGTGCCCAGGGCCAGCCCGCTGGTCCAGTCGACCACCGCGGCTCCCCGGGCACCGGGCAGTCGCATGGCTTCCAGTAGGCACTCGTCGATTCCGGGCACCGTTTATCCCCTCCCGCCAAAGGGTTCGGCCGAGTGACGACGAAGTTACGCAACGTGTGCGTGGCGAGTGATGGAAATGGCATTTTCCTGTGGAACATGCCCGGCGGTGACTAAGGTAGGTCGACTGACCACATTTTCCGGTGGGTTGGGCGTCCGCTCGAAGACCTGCCGGGGGGCGCCGGCGGGCCCGCCGGGGCGCGCGGCCGACCTCCGCGCGCTGTCGTCCGGCCCTACAGTCCCGAGAGCGCGGACGGCTGCGCTCCACCCGACTCCGCGACAATCTCGGCGAGGGTCTGCGGCTCCCGTACGACCGCGAAACGCACCCCCGCCCTCCCGTGTCCGTCCGCGCCCCGGTGGCCGCCGGCCGGTGCGTAGCCGTGGATGCCGGGGCGGGCCAGGGAGTTGTACGCGTAGTGGTGCGCGAAGTAGTACGCGCCCGTGTCCAGCGCCGCCGCGTAGTCGCCCTGTTCGAGCAGCGGCAGCGCGAGTCCCTCGGCGAGCAGGTCACCCGCGAAACAGGCCGGGCCCGCGACGTCCTGCACCACGTCGGGCCCCGGCTTGGGCCGCCCCTTCGCGTCGTACGCGGCGATGCGCAGCGGCCAGGACGCGGGCGCGTAGACCGTACGGGCGGCGATCTGCACCCCGGCGTGCGTGACCGCGACGGGCCGTCCGCCGGCGGACTTCGCGTACTCGACCCGCGCGACCACGGTTCCGTGTTTGGCCAGCAGTGACCGCCCGAACTCGGTGACCAGTCCGTACCGTCCGTCGAAGAGCCCCGGCACCGCCTCGGCGAGCAGCCGCGCGTACTGCGCGTAGGTCGGGGCCGTGGCGTCGGAGCCGAAGTTGACCGGTAGTCCGCCGCCGATGTCGAGCGTGTCGATCTGCCGCCGGCCGACGTGCCGGTTGATCTCCTCCGCGAGCGCGTACGTCTCGGCGATCCCCCGGGCCATCAGCGAGAGCGGGATGCCCTGCGATCCGGTGTGCGCGTGCAGCCGGGTCAGCCAGGGGCGGTCGGCGTACGCCCGGACGATCCAGTCCCGGGCACCCTCGTCCCGCAGGGCGACGCCGAACTTCGAGGTCGCCGTCGCGGTCGAGAGCGCCTCGATGGAACCGCCGCCGACCTGCGGGTTCACCCGGATCCCGAGAGGTGAGGCGGGATCCGTGGACCCCACCAGGGCGTCGAGGCGCGTCAGCTCCTGCGGGTTGTCCGCGTTGACGGCGATGCCCAGCGTCAGCGCCTCGCGCAGTTCGGCGGTCGTCTTGGCCGGGGAGTCGAGCACGGTCCGGGACGGCGGTACTCCGGCCGCGCGGGCGAGGGCGACCTCGCCCGGGCTCGCCACCTCGGCGCCGATGCCGTGCTCGTGCAGCAGCCGCAGTACGGGCACGAGGGGGGTCGCCTTCACCGCGAAGGCGTGCAGGACGGGCGTGCCGGGCGCCGTCACGGCGTCGAAGGCCGCCCGCAGCGCCGCCGCCGAGGCCCTGATGCCGGGAACGTCGAGCAGCGCGATGATGGGGGACTCGGGCCCCAGCAGCCCCTGTTCCACGGCGGCCCGGACCGCTTCGTCGCGCCGCGCCACCCGATCGGAGTCCGACCCGTGCCCGCCTCCCCTCGCGTGAGACCTTCGATCACCCGGGGGCATCACCCTGTGCCCACCCGTCCCGCCGCTCGTCGGATCCCCCGACCTGTCCCTGTCTGAGCCCATACATCCCAGCCAAACACCCGCGGCGCGCCCGCGCTGGCCTACCGTTCTATTGACTAGCTCTATTCAAGGCGACAGGATGTGAATATCTGCTGCAACAGTTCGCTGCAGCGTCAGCCGGAACAGTTCCGCACAGGAGGCAGACCATGTCAGGACCCCGCCCCGTCCGAGCGCCGCGCGGTACGGAACTGAGTGCCCTGGGATGGCAGCAGGAAGCCGCGCTGCGGATGCTGCAGAACAACCTCGACCCCGAGGTCGCCGAGCACCCCGACAAGCTCGTCGTCTACGGCGGCACCGGCAAGGCCGCCCGCGACTGGCGCTCCTTCGACGCCATGGTGCGCACCCTGCGGACCCTGAAGCAGGACGAGACGATGCTCGTCCAGTCCGGCCGCCCCGTCGGCGTCATGCAGACCCACGAGTGGGCCCCGCGCGTCCTCATCGCCAACTCCAACCTGGTCGGCGACTGGGCCAACTGGGAGGAGTTCCGGCGCCTGGAGGCGCTCGGCCTCACCATGTACGGCCAGATGACGGCCGGCTCCTGGATCTACATCGGCACCCAGGGCATCCTCCAGGGCACCTACGAGACCTTCTCCGCCGTCGCCGCCAAGAAGTTCGGCGGCACGCTCGCCGGCACCATCACCCTGACCGCCGGTCTCGGGGGCATGGGCGGCGCCCAGCCCCTCGCCGTGACGATGAACGACGGCGTCGCGATCTGCATCGACGTCGACCCGCGCGCCATCGAGCGCCGCATCGAGCACCGCTACCTGGACGTGCGGGCCGACTCCCTGGAGCACGCCCTCCAGCTCGCCGTCGAGGCCCGCGACCAGCGCAGGCCGCTCTCGATCGGCCTCCTGGGCAACGCCGCCGACCTGCTGCCCCGCATGCTCGCCGAGGGCGCCCCCATCGACATCGTGACCGACCAGACCTCGGCCCACGACCCGCTCGCCTACCTCCCCGTCGGCGTGGACTTCGACGACATGGCCTCGTACGCGGCCAAGGACCCGGCGGGCTTCACCACCCGCGCCCGCGAGTCGATGGCCCGCCACGTCGAGGCCATGGTCGGCTTCATGGACGCCGGCGCCGAGGTCTTCGACTACGGCAACTCGATCCGCGGCGAGGCACAACTCGCGGGCTACGAGCGGGCGTTCGCCTTCCCCGGCTTCGTCCCCGCCTACATCCGCCCGCTCTTCTCCGAGGGCAAGGGCCCCTTCCGCTGGGCGGCCCTGTCCGGCGAGGCCTCCGACATCCACAAGACGGACAAGGCGATCCTCGACCTCTTCCCGGAGAACGAGTCCCTGCACCGCTGGATCAAGCTGGCCGGCGAGCGCGTCCACTTCCAGGGCCTGCCCGCCCGCATCTGCTGGCTCGGCTACGGCGAGCGCGACAAGGCGGGCGAGCGGTTCAACGACATGGTGGCCTCCGGTGAGCTCGCCGCGCCCCTCGCCATCGGCCGCGACCACCTCGACTGCGGTTCCGTCGCCTCCCCGTACCGCGAGACCGAGGCCATGCTCGACGGCTCCGACGCGATCGCCGACTGGCCGCTGCTCAACGCCATGGTGAACGTCGCCTCGGGCGCCTCCTGGGTCTCCATCCACCACGGCGGCGGCGTCGGCATGGGCCGCTCCATCCACGCCGGCCAGGTCACCGTCGCCGACGGCACCGCGCTGGCCGGTGAGAAGATCCGCCGCGTCCTGACCAACGACCCCGGCATGGGCGTCATCCGCCACGTGGACGCCGGCTACGACATCGCCGAGTCCGTTGCCGCCGAGCGCGGCGTGCGCGTCCCGATGCGGGAAGGCGAGTCCGCGTGACCCAGCACGACGGCGGCCCGGGGACCGTGCCCCCGGCCGCCCCGGCCGTACCGGGCGGCTCCCGGCCGGCCTCCTTCCACACCATGTGGCGGGACCTTCGGCCCATCGGGCGCCACGCGGACAGCGGCGGATACCGCCGGTTCGCCTGGACCGGGGCCGACGCCGACTGCCGGGCGTGGTTCCGCACGCAGGCCGAGTCCCGCGGGCTGCGCTACGAGCTGGACCGCAACGGGAACCAGTGGGCCTGGCTCGGCGACCCCGCCGAGGGCGACGCCGTGGTCACCGGATCCCATCTGGACTCCGTGCCCGACGGCGGTGCCTTCGACGGGCCGCTCGGCGTCGTGTCGTCCTTCGCCGCCCTCGACGAACTGCGCGGCAGGCAGGCCCGGTTCACCAGGCCGCTCGCCGTCGTCAACTTCGGGGACGAGGAGGGCGCCCGGTTCGGACTCGCGTGCGTCGGCTCCCGGCTGGCCGCCGGGCAGCTCACCGTCGAGCAGGCACACCGGCTCACGGACGCCGACGGCGTCACGCTCCCGCAGGCCATGGAGCGGGCCGGGTACGACCCCGACACCATCGGACCGGACCCTGAACGCCTCTCCCGTATCGGCGCCTTCGTCGAACTCCACGTCGAGCAGGGCCGGGCCCTCGACCTGTCCGGCGACCGGGTCGGCATCGCCAGCGCCATCTGGCCGCACGGCCGCTGGCGCTTCGACTTCCGGGGCGAGGCCAACCACGCCGGCACCACCCGGCTCGTGGACCGCCGCGACCCGATGCTCCCGTACGCCGAGACCGTGCTCGCCGCCCGGCGCGAGGCCCTGATCACGGGCGCCGTCGCCACCTTCGGCAAGATCTCCGTCGAGCCGAACGGCGTGAACGCCATCCCGTCGCTGGTGCGCGGCTGGCTGGACTCCCGCGCCGCCGACCAGCCGACCCTCGACACCGTCGTCACCGGCATCGAGAAGGCGGCCCGGGAGTACGCGCAGGCCCAGGGCGTCGAACTCGACGTCGTGCGCGAGTCGTTCACCCCCGTCGTCGAGTTCGAGCACGCCCTGCGCGACGAGCTCGCCCGCATCCTCACCACCACGGCGGACCTCACCGTCCCCGTGCTGGGGACGGGTGCCGGACACGACGCCGGAATCCTCTCCGGGACCGTCCCGACCGCCATGCTGTTCGTACGCAACCCCACGGGTGTCTCGCACTCCCCGGCCGAGTACGCCGCCGAGGACGACTGCGTGGCCGGGGTGACCGCACTCGCCGACGTACTCGAAGGGCTGGCCTGCAGGTGACGCAGACGTACTGGCTGGAACACGCCTGGCTCGACACCCACGTCGAGCCGGGCGTCGCCCTGACCGTGTCGGGCAGCGGCTCCGCCGCCGGCGCGGACGGCCGCATCACCGCCCTGCGCGCGGGCGTCCGCACCCCGCCCCCGGGCGCCGAGATCCTGCGCGGACTCACCCTCCCCGGACTCGCCGACGCCCACTCGCACGCCTTCCACCGAGCCCTGCGCGGCACCGTCCAGGTGGGCTCCGGCACCTTCTGGACCTGGCGCGAGACCATGTACTCCGTCGCGGACCGGCTGACCCCGGAGACCTACCACGCGCTCGCCCGCGCGGTGTACGCCGAGATGGCGCTCGCGGGCGTCACGGCCGTCGGCGAGTTCCACTACCTGCACCACGCCCCGGGCGGCACCCCCTACGCCGACCCGAACGCGATGGGCGAGGCACTGATCGAGGCCGCGCGGGAGGCCGGGATCAGGATCACGCTGCTCGACACGGCGTACGTCTCCTCGGGCTTCGGCCAGCCGCCCAACCGCCACCAGCTGCGCTTCTCCGACGGCAGCGCGGACGCCTGGGCGGAACGCTCCTCCCTCCTCAAGGACCGTGACCACGCACGGATCGGCGCGGCCGTCCACTCCGTACGGGCCGTGCCCGCCGGACAGCTGGCGACCGTGGCGCGCTGGGCCGAGGAACGCCGCGCCCCGCTCCACGTGCACCTGTCCGAGCAGACCGCGGAGAACGACGCCTGTCTGCGGCACCACGGCTGCACCCCCACCCGGCTGCTCGCCGACCACGGCGTGCTCGGCCCGCGCACCACGGGCGTCCACAACACGCACCTCACCGACGAGGACATCGCCCTGCTCGGCGGCTCCTCGACCGGCACCTGCATGTGCCCCACCACCGAACGCGACCTCGCCGACGGCATCGGCCCCGCCGCCGCCCTGCAGCGCGCGGGCTCGCCCCTCTCCCTCGGCTCCGACAGCCACGCCGTCATCGACCTCCTCGAAGAGGCCCGCGCGATGGAGCTGAACGAACGCCTGCGCACCCGCACCCGCGGCCACTGGACGGCCGCCGCCCTGCTGCGCGCCGCCTCCGCGGACGGTCACGCGGCCCTGGGCTGGGACGACGCGGGCACCCTTGAAGTCGGCGCGCGCGCCGACTTCACGACGATCGCGCTCGACTCGGTCAGAACGGCGGGCACGCTGCCGCGACTCGGCGCGGAGTCGGCCGTGTTCGCCGCGACGGCCGCCGACGTACGCCACACGGTCGTGGCGGGCCGGCCCGTCGTACGCGACGGCGCGCACACCCTCGTACCGGATGTGCCGAAGGCCCTCGCGGACGCCGTCGAAGCGCTGCGCGCCTGACACCCGTCCACAGGCTCACCACCGACAAGGACGCCATGAGCACCGTCATCACCAACATCGCCACGCTGGTCACCAACGATCCCTCCCTCGGTGACGGACCCCTCGGTCCGATCCATGACGCGGCCGTCGTCATCGACGGCGACCGCGTCGTGTGGACCGGTGAATCAAGGAAAGCACCCGCCACCGACAACCGGGTCGACGCCGGGGGCCGGGCCGTCGTCCCCGGCTTCGTGGACTCGCACTCGCACCTCGTCTTCGCCGGCGACCGCACCGAGGAGTTCAACGCCCGGATGTCCGGCCGCGGCTACACGGCGGGCGGCATCCGCACCACCGTCGCCGCGACCCGCGCCGCGAGCGACGAGGACCTGGAGCGGAACCTCACGCACTACCTCGGCGAGGCCCTGCGCCAGGGCACCACGACCTTCGAGACGAAGTCGGGCTACGGACTCACCGTCGAGGACGAGGCCCGTGCCCTGCGGATCGCGGCCCGCCACACCGACGAGGTCACCTACCTCGGCGCGCACATCGTCGCCCCCGAGCACGCCGACGACCCGGCCGCGTACGTGGCCCTGGTGACCGGCGAGATGCTCGACGCCTGTGCCCCGCACGCCCGTTGGATCGACGTCTTCTGCGAGAAGGGCGCCTTCGACGGCGACCAGGCCCGCGCCATCCTCACCGCGGGAATGGCGAAGGGCCTGCACCCGCGCGTCCACGCCAACCAGCTCACCTACGGCCCCGGCGTCCAGCTCGCCGTCGAACTCGACGCGGCGAGCGCCGACCACTGCACGCACCTGACCGACGCCGACGTGGCGGCGCTCGCGAGCGGAAACACCGTGGCGACGCTGCTGCCCGGCGCCGAGTTCTCCACCCGCGCCCAGTGGCCGGACGCCCGCCGCCTGCTGGACGCGGGCGTCACCGTCGCCCTCTCCACCGACTGCAACCCGGGCTCCTCCTTCACCTCGTCCGTCCCGTTCTGCATCGCGCTCGCGGTGCGGGACATGGGGATGACGCCGGACGAGGCGGTGTGGTCGGCCACGGCGGGCGGCGCCGCGGCCCTGCGGCGCGAGGACATCGGCCGCCTCACCGTCGGCGCCCGCGCGGACCTGACCCTCCTGGACGCGCCCAGCCACGTGCACCTCGCCTACCGGCCCGGCGTGCCACTGGTCACCGGCGTCTGGCGGGGCGGCGTACGCGAGGTCTGATCTCCCCGGGCCCGGTCCTGACCGTTCCGGGGCCCGGTCCGGTCAGGACGCCCCCGCCCGCCACCGCTGCTCCCCGCTCCCGTTCAGCGGGAGCAGCGCCAGGCCGTCGCCGCCGTCCGGGGTGAGCCCGGTCTCGATGGCGACGGCCGGGCGGATCACGCCGTCGTCGCCCACGGTGAACCGCAGGTTCTGGGCGTGCCGGCCCTCGGCCGAGGAGCACTCCCAGATGCCGACGCCGTTGTCGACGGAGCCACGGCTGTCCAGACAGAAGTCACTGTCGGCGTACGACTGGAGGACGCCGCGGGAGGCGTCGACGCGCCAGCGCTGCGTGGACGAGGAGTCGCAGGGGGCCGTGACGACATCCGTGCCCTTCTCCAGGTCGCCGTCGCGGATGTCCAGGCACAGGCCCGAGGCGGCGTTCACCACCTGGGCGTACGCGGCTCCCCGGCGGAGCGGCCGGGGTGGGCGTGGGGTACGGCTTCGGACGCGCGGACCTCGACGGGGACGCGGGCGCGGTCGGGGAGGCGGAGGCGGTGGTCGCCGAGGCCGACGGGCCGGACGGGGACGGGGAGGGGGACGGGGCCGCCGGGACCGTCGCCGTGACCGTCACCGACGGCGGGCTCGCGGGTGTGCCGACCGCGCCCGCCGGGTCCGGGGCCGGTGAGCCACCGGACGTCAGCAGGAGGAGCAGCAGCGGAGCCAGGGCGACCCCGAGGGCCGCCGACGCCAGCACCAGGCGGCGGGACGGCGGCCAGGGCGGCCCGGACGACGCCCGGCCACTGGGCGCCGGCTCGTGGGTGCCGGTCGTGGTGTACGCCGTGCCGGCCCAGGGCAGCAGGCCCTCGGCCAGGGTGGTGCGCGGGTGGTCGCGCAGGGCGGACAGTTCCTCGTACGCCGTCGTGCAGTGCGCGCAGTGCGCCATGTGGGCGTCCAGGTCGGAACTGAAGCGCGGGTTGCCGGGCCGCAGCGATTCCTCGATCAGCCGCCGGAAGTCCCCGCAGGAGGGGTCGTCGGAGGCGGCAAGCCGGGCCTTCAGACAGGCCTGGCCCAGCGTCTGGAGCGCCTGCTCCGTGCCGTACGTCACGTCCTCACGGGTGAGCCCGAGCAGCACCGCCGTCCGCTCCTCGGGCTCCCGCTCCACCAGCCCGTACCAGACCAGGCCCTGGGCGCGGGACGGGAGGGACTGGAACGCCGGGAGCATCCGCGGGACGGGGCCCTCGGGGCCGGCCGTGTTCAGGACCAGGAGCAGTCCGGCGTCGAGGCCGGCGGCCCGCTCGTCGGCGGCCCAGGACACGGCCACCCGCGCGGTCAGCAGGAGGAGTTGGTGCCGCCACGGGACGCCGGGGTCGCTGCCGCGGGCCGTCTCGCGGGCCGCGAGGGTGAAGGCCTGCGCCGCGAGCTGGCGTGCCACGGACTCGCTGGTGGTGCACAGGCGGGCGTAGGCGAGGACCGACGCGCGGTGGCGGCCGCGGAGTTCCTGCAGCGCCGGGTACGCGGTCGGGGTGGCGGCGCGCAGCAGTTCGGTCAGACGCGCGTCGGGCGTGCGCGCGTGGGCCCCGCCGCCCTCGGCCCCGGTCCCGTCGCCCTTGCCGGCCGGATCGCCCTGAGCCATCCCTCCGCCTCCTCGTCCCCCGTGCGGTCGCTCGCCCCGTCCTGACGTACTGGCCAGTTTGGGGGTGCCCACAGTGGCAGGGGTGACCCGCCGGGGAAAGAGTGAAGAGGGTGTTTCCCCGGGTAACTTCCGCCGGGGGAAAGGAACTGCGCGGAATGAACCGGATGAACCGGATGAACCGGAAAGAAGCAGAAAGAAGCAGAAAGAAGCGGTCCGGCGCCGTCAGGGCCGGACCGCTTTCCACCGGGACCACGCGGGGGAGTTCCGGGACCGCTTGTGGGGGTACCAGGAGTGCGTGGGGGAGTTCCGGGACCGTTTGTGGGGGTACCAGGAGTGCGTGGGGGAGTTCCGGGACCGTTTGTGGGGGTGAGGCTCCGTCACTCCTCGACCGTGAGGCCCCTGCGGAGCCGCACCAGCGTGCGCGACAGCAGCCGCGACACGTGCATCTGCGAGATGCCGAGTTCGTCGCCGATCTCGGACTGGGTCATGTTGGCGACGAAGCGCAGCGACAGGATCTGCCGGTCGCGCGGCGGGAGACCGGCGATCAGGGGCTTGAGGGACTCCACGTACTCGATGCCTTCGAGCCCGTGGTCCTCGTAGCCGATGCGGTCCGCGAGCGCGCCCTCGGAGTCGTCCTCCTCGGGCTGGGCGTCCAGCGAGCTGGCCGTGTAGGCGTTCGAGGCGGCCATGCCCTCGACGACCTCGTCGTTGGTGATGCCCAGGCGTTCGGCCAACTCGCCGACGGTGGGTGACCGGTCGAGGCGCTGGGCGAGTTCGTCGCCGGCCTTGGCCAGGTCGAGCCGGAGTTCCTGCAGCCGGCGCGGCACGCGCACGGACCAGGAGGTGTCGCGGAAGAAGCGCTTGATCTCGCCGATGATGGTCGGCATGGCGAAGGTGGGGAATTCCACGCCGCGGCTCAGCTCGAAGCGGTCGATCGCCTTGATCAGGCCGATCGTGCCGACCTGGATGATGTCCTCCATCGGCTCGCTGCGGGAGCGGAAGCGGGAGGCGGCGAACTTCACCAGCGCGAGGTTGAGTTCGACGAGCGTGTTGCGGACGTACGAGTAGTCGTGGGTGCCCTCTTCGAGGGACTCCAGGCGCTCGAAGAGCGTCTTGGACAGGGCTCGTGCGTCCACCGCCCCCACCTCGTCGTACGGGGGGATCTCCGGAAGTCCTTCCAGGCCCGCGAGGTCCGCGCCGTGGTCGGCGGGAGCGTGGTCCGGGTGCTCCGGAGAGGGTGCCGACGTCGCCCTCTGGGTCTGCGATGCGTCGAGCCGGGGTGACATGGTGTCCTCCATCGTTCTCGGCATATGGCCGCCGATGCCAATACGTGCACTGCGGTGTGCGGCGCCTCCGTAGCCGGCCGTGTCGAATAGCTGTCTCTACTAGCCCTACCCGCTTTCGCGTATCCCTCGCAAGTGCCTTTCATTGCTAAATGTCCGTTTTCGGGGGGTTGTTCGGGTGTCGGAGATCGTGGGGAAGGCGTAGTGTTCGAGTGTGTAACCAGGACTCACGACGCTCGGGAGAGAGACGGCATGGACCGCGGGACGGTCGGCAGCGCACAGTCGGGCCGGCTTCTTGTCGAGGTGCGGGAAGAGGGCTCTAGCGCCGTCGTGACTCCCGCGGGTGAGTTGGATCACCACACGGCCGAATTGTTGCGTGAGCCACTCGAGGCCTGCCTCGAAAAGGGATATTCCCGGCTCGTCGTGGACTGCTCACGGCTGGAGTTCTGCGACTCCACCGGGCTCAACGTGCTGCTCGGCGCCCGGCTCAAGGCCGAGGCCGCGGGCGGCGGGGTCCATCTGGCGGGGATGCTGCCGGTGGTGGCCCGGGTCTTCGAGATCACCGGGGCGGACGCCGTCTTCACCGTTCACGAGTCGCTCGATGCGGCGCTGGCCGACTAGCCGGGGCGTTCGGGCGCCGCTCTGCCGCGTCCAGGTCCCCCCGGACGGCCGCCGCGTCACGTCCGTCACACATTCCCGGTCGGGCAGGGGGGTGTTCCCGCGCGACAGTCGGGCAGGAGACATCCTGACCCTGTCGGCGAGAATCGGTGGGAACGTCGGAGAGAAACGCTGCAGATATCCGTCCCGAGCGTCCTGGACGCGGAAGTGCCCTGATGTCCTGAGTGCGGAAGCCCCTGGTGTGCGTACCACATGGTGAGTACTGAGTCTTGAATCGTGATACTGGTGAATCGGTGAGGTGAAGCGCTGATGAGCACCACCCGGCCTTACTCGCCGGGCGACCGCGGCCCGGAGTCGGGCGAAGGCGGCGCTTCCGGGGTGTCGGGAGACGGCGTGAGCGTGTCCGGGCGCCCGGTGGCCCCGACCGCCGACGGCGTGTCCGTGACGGTGTCCGCGGGCGACGTGGGCGTTCCGTCCGCCGTCCGGTCGGCCCGCAGACTGAGTTTCGAGGGTGAGAGCGGTGTCGTGCCGCTCGCCCGCGACTTCGCCCGTCAGGCGCTGCACGCGTGGGGCTGGCTGCCCGCCGAGGGCGCCGACCGGCGAGCCGCCGCCGAGGACGTCCTGCTGGTCGTCTCCGAGCTGGTCACCAACGCCTGTCTGCACGCCGAGGGTCCGGAGGAACTCCGGATCAGCTGCGACAACAAGGTGCTGCGCGTCGAGGTCTCCGACCGGGGCACCGGCCAGCCCGCACCGCGCACCCCGCACCGCGCCGGACGGCCCGGCGGCCACGGCATGTTCATCGTGCAGCGGCTGTGCCTGGACTGGGGAGTCGTCCGCACCCCGGGCGTCGCCGGCAAGACCGTATGGGCGGAACTCGGGGCACCCGCCTGACACCCACCAGGAATTACCCGCGGTCACAACGCTTCTTCGTACGTGCCGCACGCGCGCTGGATCTCCTCAGATCCGGCGCGCGCTTTGTCTTCCCTCCACAAGGCCCCGGGCGTACCTTGACGGCCGATCTGATGTTCCGTCAGAAATCTGTCAGGAGTGAGGGGCAGGCCGTGCCGAACCGGACGTACCAGAAACGAACCGCCGCGCTCGCGCTCGCCGCGGCCCTGGCCGGCTCGGCGGTGCTGACGGCCGCCCCCGCCGCCCAGGCCGCCGTGGTGGACGTCAACTACCAGTGCAAGACGCCGATCGGCGACAAGAGCGCCGTCTCGCCCATCGACATCAAGAGCGTCAGGAGCGGCAGCGCCTACAAGCTCACCATGTCCTGGCAGAAGGGCGTCTCCTCCAGCCCGGTCGAGCTGGGCAAGGGAGCGATGAGCCCGAGCGCGGTCATCAAGGTGGGCGGCGCGGACAGCGGCACGGTCGCGGTGAGCGGCCCGGCCAACGCGGCCGCGATCCCCGCCAACACCCCCATCAAGATCAGCGACCTGAGCGGGACGTACACCCCGTCCAAGAGCGGCAAGGTCACCTTCACGGCGGGCGTCCTGACCATCAAGGCGCTCGGCACGACCACCACCTGCACGCCCACCAACAACCCGGGGCCCTCGCTGACCCTCGACGTCACGGCCGCGGGCGGCGGGACCGGTTCGGGCGGATCGAGCGGGTCCGGCGGGTCGAGTGGGTCGGGCGGGTCGGGTTCCCAGACCGGCTCCGGCGGGCAGCTCCCGCAGACCGGTCCCGCCGACTCGGCGCTGGCCCTCGGCACGCTCGGCGGCACGGTGCTGCTCGCGGGCGCCGCGGGCGCGCTGTGGCTGACGCGCAGGCAGCAGGCGGCACGCCGCTGAGGCGTTGACCCGTACGACGACCAGGAGCCGCCGATGCCGTACGCCCGTGTTCTGTGCTGTGCCGTCGGCGTGCTGCTGTCGCTGGCCGCACCTCCGGCCGCCGCGGGGGAGGACGACTGGTCCGTCGTGCCGTCCGCGGGCACGGGCACCGGGCGGCCGTACGTCTACGCGGAGGGGACGCCCGGCACGGTCCTCCAGGACACCGTGTCCGTGCTCAACCCGGGCGCGAGGCCGCTGACGGTCCGGCTGCGCGGCGCGGACGCCGACAGCACCGCGCGCGGCGGCCTCACCGTCCGTACCACCGGGAGGCCTACGGACACGGGCGCCTGGATCGCCTTCGCCGAGGAGCGGGAGGGACACCGGGCGCCGGCCGGCGCGGTGTCCGTCCGGGTGCCCGCGCGCACCCGCGCCGACGTGCCGTTCAGCGTGAGCGTTCCGCCGGGCGCGACGCCCGGCGACCACCCGGGGGCGATCGTCGCGAGCTCCGGCGGCCGCTCCTCGGCGGTACGGGTACGGCTGCGGGTCGGCGGGCCGACGCTGTCGGCGCTCACGGTCGAGCACGTCACCCTCCACGGCGGACGCATCTCGTACGAGCTCGTCAACCGCGGCAACACCGTGCTCGCCCCGAAGCTCGCGGTACGCGCCGACGGTGTCCTCGGCAGGGTCCTCGACCGACCCCCGAGGGCCCTTCCGGTCGAGCTCCCGCCGGGCCGCCGCGTGACGCTCACCGAACCGTGGCACGACCCGCCGACGCTGGACGCGGTCGACGTGCGGCTCACGGTGACGGCGGCGGGAGGGGCGCGCGCCACCGCCTCCACACCGGTGCGGTTCGTGCCCTGGGGCGGGCTTGCGGGCGTCGGGTGCGGTCTCGCCGCGCTCACCGCGCTGCTCGTCGTACGGCGGCGCGGGCGCCGTACGACGGACGACGGGGCGTGCGCACCGGCGCGTACGGAAGCGGCGCGTACGGACGCAGCGCGTACAGAAGTGGCGCGTACAGAAGTGGCGCCTACGGACGCGGAGTGGACGGGAGCGGTGTCGTGAGCTTCGTCGGTGGCAGGGCGCGCGTGGCGGTGCGGACGGCGGCCGTGCGGGCGGTGACGGTCGCGCTGCTCCTGGTCCCCGTGGTCGGGACGGCCGCGGTGTCCGTCGCGTCCGTCGCGTCCGTCGCGTCCGCGGCGGGGGGACCGGCGGTGGAACTGTCCACCGCCGAGGCGGGGACGGGTGGTTCGGTCACCGTGACCGGCAGCGGATGGCGGCCGAGGACGCTGCTGATGATGCTGATCTGCGGGCAGTCCGTGCCGTCCCGTGGGGTGATCGGCGGCACCAACTCCTGTGCCAACGCGGGCGGCCGGGCCGTCACCACCGACGCGAAGGGGAACTTCGAGAAGAAACTGCCGGTCACCGAGCCGCCCAAGCCGTGCCCGTGCGTCGTGCACGTCGCCACGGTCACGGGCGGACGGGCGGCTGCCGACACCGTCTTCATGGTCGCCGGGCACCCCGTCGAACCACTGCCGAAGGAGTCGGGCGGCGGACGCCTGGCGGTGCTCACCGACACCCGGCTGGACGGCTCCGGCGGAGTGCTGACCTGGTTCGGCGCGCCGCCCGCCCGGGACCTCGTCTTCACCGTCGGCAACGTCGGCACCGCCTCCGTCAAGGACCCCGTCTTCCAGGTCGGCACCTCGCACGGGGTGTTCGCGCCACAGTGGGAGGAACAGCAGTGGCGCGGCACGGTCGCGCCCGGCAGGAAGGCGCGGATCACCCTCCCGGTGGAGCTCGCGGCCGGGGCGCACGGCGACTACACGGTCTCGTTGAGGTACGACGGGAAGGTCCTCGCCGAACAGCCGTGGGGCGTCGGCCGCCCCTGGGGCGTGACGCTCTTCTGGATCCTGCTGTGCGTGGTCGTCCCGGCGGCGGTGTTCCGGATCGGGATGGCCGTGGTGGACCGGGTGCGGCCGCGCCGGCTGGCGCGCCGTGCGGGCCGGCGCCGGGGCCCGCGGCTGGCCGGCATCACTCACCGGCTGCCGAGGCCGGGCGGTTCGACCGCCCCGCCGTCCGCACCCGCCGCGCCCGGGACGGCGAAGTCCGCCGCGGCGGGGAACCGCGTGCCGAAGACCGCCACGACCCCGGTCCTGCCGTGGTTCACGCCGGACAACGATCCCGGTGGCACCGCGAACGGTCAGCTCTCCGCACCGCAAGAGAACAGTCCGACGACGAAGGGGAACACGTGAGTACGCGATGGAGAGTTGCGTCGGCGGGAGGGCGGAGAGGCGCCCCCTCGGACGGGCGGAGAACAGTCCCTGGGGGCGGCCGGAGAGCGAGCGCGACCGGGTTCGCGCTGATGTTCGTCGGCGCGGGCCTTCTGGTGGGCGTCGCGGCGGGCCCCGCACAGGCCGCCGGGGTGTCCTACGCGACCCGGTGCGTGCCGCCCGCGGCCTCCGGCCTGGACCCCGTCGAGGGCACCACCGAGGTGCAGATCACCGCGCCCGCGACGGCGAGCGTGGGCGACGAGGTCGAGGTGGTCTGGAAGTTCACGCGGGCCGCGTCGAAGAACCCCGACCTCATCGACCTCCCGGCCGACTCGGTCCAGCCCAGCGGCACCCTCAAGGCGGCCGGTGCGCAGACCGCGGACCTCGCGATGCAGGGACCCCGTGAGAACCCGGCCATACCCAAGGGCGGGGCCATGGTGCTCTCCGACATGAAGGGCACCCTCAAGCTGACGGCGCCCGGCACGGTCACGCTGACCCCGGACGCGTACAGCATCAACGCCTTCTCGACGGACACGAAGTGCGCCCCGACCGAGACGGTGAAGCCGGCGGCGACGATCGAGGTGACAGGTTCCTCGACGTCACCGTCCCCGTCCCCGTCTCCGACTCCGACATCGACGACGACGCCCTCGACCACTCCCTCCGGCACGGCGTCGACGCAGCCCTCCGGATCGGCGTCGGCGAGCCCGAGCGACAGCGGGGGACAGACGGACTTCACCGGCAAGGAGGTCTCCGTCGCCTACGCGTGCAAGACGCCGATCGGGGACAAGAACGCCACCTCTCCCGTGCAGATCGACGCACGGAAGAACGGTGAGAGTTTCGACCTCACCGTCCGGTTCAAGAAGTCCGTGATGGACAGTCCCGCCGACATCCCGGCGAACTCGGTCAAGCCGTCGATGGAGGTGGTCCTGGGCGGTGCGGACAAGGGCACGGTCCATGTCGAAGGGCCGGCCAACGCCCAGCCGATCAAGTCCGGGGATCCGATCGAGGTCCCCGACCTCACGGGCACGTACAAGCCCGGCGCGAGCGGTGAGTCCACCCTGGCGCCCGGTGTGCTGACGGTGACGGCCCTCGGCACCACGACCACCTGCACCCCGGCGACGTCACAGGTCTCCCTGACCCTGGACACCACACGGCAGGAGGGCGGGGCGTCGGGCGGAGGAGGGTCCTCCTCCACGTCCGGTGGCACGTCGTCCGGGTCGTCGACATCCGGCGGCCTCGCGGAGACGGGCTCCGACAGCCACGGCGCGCTCAGGGCGCTGGGGCTGGTCGCCGGAACGGTGATCCTGCTGGGCGGAGCGGTCTTCACGTTCCTGCCCCGCCGCCACCCGCACTGAACCGTCCCCGCGCTCCGGCGCGGGAACGCCGGAGGGCCACCGCGCCGATGTGGTGCGGTGGCCCTCCGGGTGCCGGGCGTCGGCCCGGGGAAGCCCCCGGCGCGGGTGCGTCAGTTGACGTCGCCCATCAGTTCCTTGACCCGCTTGCGGTACATCCAGACCGCGACGCCGGCGATCACGGCGAGCGTGGCCTCCAGGGCGACGATGCCCGTCTTGTTGAGGTCGACCTCGGCGATGGAGAGGATGCCGGTCGTGGCGTCACCGGCGGTGACCGCCAGGAACCAGACACCCATCATCTGGGAGGCGTACTTCGCGGGAGCCATCTTCGTCGTGACCGACAGACCCACCGGAGAGAGCGTCAGCTCGCCGACGGTCTGCACGAAGTAGATCGCCACCAGCCACATCGCCGCCGCCTTGTGACCGCCCTCGGCGATCGTCAGCGGGGCCAGGAAGAGGAAGAACGACGCACCGACCAGGATCAGGCCGGAGGCGAACTTCGTGGCCGTGCTCGGCTCCTTGCCGCGCTTGTTCAGCGCCAGCCACGCCCAGGCGAAGACCGGGGCGAGCGCCATGATCATGACCGGGTTGACGGACTGGTACCAGGAGACCGGGAAGTTCCAGCCGAAGATCGTGTTCTTGGCGGACGACTCGGCGAAGATCGACATGGTCGAGCCGCCCTGGTCGTAGATCATCCAGAAGACGGCCGCGGCGACGAAGAACCAGATGTACGCGGACATCTTCGACTGGTCGGCGCGGTCCAGGTCCTTGTCCCGCTTGATACGGCCGATGACCAGGACGGGGATGATCAGACCGGCGAGCGTGATCGGGACCAGCAGCCAGTTCAGCGTGTAGTGACCCGAGAAGCCGACGATCGCGTAGAAGACGACGGCGACGGCCGCCCAGAACGCGGACTTGCGCAGCGTCGCGGCCTTCTCCTCGGCCGACAGAGGCGTGGGGACCTCCTGCGAGCGGGGGCTCAGGTGACGGCCGCCGAGCAGGTACTGGGCCAGACCCAGGGCCATGCCGAGCGCGGCGATCGCGAAGCCCAGGTGCCAGTTCACGTTCTCGCCGACGGTACCGATGACCAGCGGCGCGATGAAGGCGCCCAGGTTGATGCCGATGTAGAAGAGCGTGAAGCCACCGTCGCGGCGCGGGTCGTCCGGGCCCTTGTAGAGGTGGCCGACCATCGTCGAGATGTTGGCCTTGAGCAGACCGGAACCGATGGCCACGAGGCCGAGGCCCGCGAAGAAGGTGCCGGAGGTGGGCAGGGCGAGCGTGAGGTGGCCCAGCATGATGATCAGGCCCGCGACGGCGACCGTCTTGCGGGGGCCGAGGACACGGTCGGCGAACCAGCCGCCCGGCAGGGCGAGGAGGTACACCAGGGACAGGTACACGGAGTAGATCGCGGTCGCGGTGGCCGCGCTCATGTGCAGGCCGCCCGGTGCCACCAGGTACAGCGGGAGCAGAGCCTTCATGCCGTAGTAGGAGAAACGCTCCCACATCTCGGTCATGAAGAGGGTGGCCAGTCCGCGGGGGTGGCCGAAGAAGGTCTTCTCGGAACCGGGGGTGCCCGGTGTGACCGAGTCCTTCGTCAGGCTGGACGCCATGGTCGTTCCTTGCTGGTCGGGACGCGCTGCAGGAGCGGGGCGCGCCCGGTGGGGGGCGGCCGGCACCGGCGAGGTCCGACCCGTCCACCCCACGCCCACGGGGAGTCCGCTCCGGTTCGCGAAGCGGTGCACGGCGACCACCGGGATCCACGCCCGTCACGCGTCGATGCGCTCGGGCCCGGCCACAGGTCATTCCTTTCGAGGCTGGTGAAACACCAGCCCGCACACAAAAGAGACCCTCAGCGTCACGTAACGCGCCAAAGGTCTCAGTGCGGTGCTACAGGCGTCTGGTCACCATACGACATGTCAATGCCGCATATGGAAGGACTTGAGAGATGGATCACAGGTAATAATGGAATCACGGAAGGACATTCGAAGGCCTTACCCAAGATCGCGTCCCACAGCCGAAGGCGGCTCTCCGGCGGGTCGTAGGTAAGAATCCCGGTTGCCGATCACACCACAGGTGCTGTCCGAGGCGGACTACCATCACCCCATGACCCGTGTACTGCTCGCCGAGGACGACGCGTCCATCTCGGAGCCGCTGGCCCGTGCCCTGCGCCGGGAGGGTTACGAGGTCGAAGTGCGCGAGGACGGACCCACCGCGCTCGACGCCGGGATGCAGGGCGGCGTCGACCTGGTCGTCCTGGACCTGGGGCTGCCCGGAATGGACGGCCTGGAAGTGGCCCGCCGACTCCGTGCCGAAGGCCACACCGTCCCCATCCTCATCCTGACCGCGCGCGCCGACGAGGTGGACACCGTCGTCGGCCTCGACGCGGGCGCCGACGACTACGTGACCAAGCCGTTCCGTCTCGCCGAACTGCTCGCCCGCGTCCGGGCGCTCCTCCGGCGTGGCGCCGCCGAGCCGCAGCAGCCGCCCGCCACGCACGGGGTGCGGATCGACGTCGAGTCGCACCGGGCCTGGATGGGTGACGAGGAACTCCAGCTCACGGCCAAGGAGTTCGACCTGCTGAGGGTGCTGGTCCGGGACGCGGGGCGGGTCGTCACCCGGGACCAGCTCATGCGCGAGGTCTGGGACACCACGTGGTGGTCGTCCACCAAGACCCTCGACATGCACATCTCCTGGCTGCGCAAGAAGCTCGGTGACGATGCGGCGAACCCCCGGTACATCGCGACGGTACGGGGTGTCGGTTTCCGCTTCGAGAAGAGCTGACGCGCGCTCCCCGTCCCCTGGGGGCTCCGCCCCCAGACCCCCGGTCGGCCTGAAGGGCCTTGTCCTCAAACGCCGGACGGGCTGATGGTGTAAGCCGGGGCCCGCATCTCCAGCTCGTCCGGCGTTTGAGGACGAGCCCTTCGGGCGATGGCGGGGGTCCAGGGGGCGGCAGCCCCTGGCGGGGTCCGGGGCGGAGCCCCGGGACGGGTCGGGTAGGGGCGGCGGGGGCGAAGAGAGCCCGTCGGCCACCGCGACAGTGCACACTGATCCCCGTACAGCCACCCGCCCGGAGGGCCCCGTGCGTCGCCGCCTCATCCAGTCCACCCTCGCCGTCGTCCTCGTGGTGATCGCCGTCTTCGGCGTCTCCCTCGTGATCGTCGAGACCCGCACCATCAGCAACAGCGCCCAGGAACGCGTGGACTCCGAGGCCCTGCGCCTCACCAGCATCGTGGACAGCCGCATCCTCGGCGAGGAACACATCAACGCGGAGATCCTCAGGAACCAGGTCGCGGAGGACCGCTACGCCGTGATCCGGGTCCCCGGCCGGCCCCCCATCGAGGTCGGGATCCAGCCCAGCGGCGACGTCATCCACTCCACGGCCAAGGGCGAGGAGGGCGAGACCGTCGTCGTCCAGGAGCCCCGCTCGGCCGTGACCCGCGAGGTCGGCCGCACACTCCTGATCATCGCGGCGGTCGCCCTGCTCGCGATCATCGCCGCCGTCCTGCTCGCCGTACGCCAGGCCAACCGCCTGGCCTCCCCGCTCACCGACCTCGCGGAGACCGCCGAGCGGCTCGGCTCCGGCGACCCCCGCCCCCGCCACAAGCGCTACAGCGTCCCGGAGCTGGACCGTGTCGCGGACGTCCTGGACAGCAGCGCGGAACGCATCGCCCGCATGCTGACCGCCGAGCGCCGCCTGGCCGCCGACGCCTCCCACCAGCTCCGTACGCCCCTCACGGCCCTCTCCATGCGGCTGGAGGAAATCACCCTCACGGATGACCCGGACATCGTGAAGGAGGAGGCGACGATCGCGCTCACCCAGGTCGAGCGGCTCACGGACGTCGTGGAGCGCCTGCTGACCAACGCCCGCGACCCCCGTACGGGCTCCGCCGTCTCCTTCGACCTCGACGAGGTCATCAAGCAGCAGCTGGAGGAGTGGCGCCCCGCCTACCGCAGCGCGGGCCGCGCCATCGTCAGCTCGGGCAAGCGGCACCTGCGGGCGGTCGGCACGCCGGGCGCGGTCGCCCAGGTGCTGGCCGCGCTCATCGAGAACTCGCTCATGCACGGCGGCGGCACCGTCGCCCTGCGGACCCGGGTCACCGGCAACCAGGCCGTCGTCGAGGTCACGGACGAGGGCCCCGGGGTCCCCACCGACCTGGGCGCCCGCATCTTCGAGCGCACGATCAGCGGCCGCAACTCCACCGGTATCGGTCTCGCGGTCGCCCGCGACCTCGCGGAGGCCGACGGGGGCCGTCTGGAGATGCTGCAGGCGCAGCCGCCGGTGTTCGGCCTGTTCCTGTCGCGTACGCCGCTGAAGAGGCCGCCACTGGTGGACGAGGAGGAGCCGACGGTCCGGTAGCGGGGCCCCGGCGTGGCGGAAGGTTCGCAACCCGCCCTGGCTGGCCCGGGTCGCTAGTTGGCCCGGGCCCTGGCAGGCGCTCGCTCGGCGCCGGTCTGCGCCTCCGACGCGTCGAGGACGGCCCGCGTGCGCAGCTCCGCTCCGGGCTCCGTCCCGGTCGCGGGCTCCTCGGCCGGCAGCGTGCGGAACACCCACGTGCGGTACGACCAGAAGCGGAACAGGGTCGCGATGCCGATGCCGACGAACTTGAAGACGTTGCTCTGCAGCGGGCTGTCGCAGCCGAAGCCGTACGTCGCCACGTACAGCACACCGTTCTCGATGACCAGTCCCACCGCGCTGAACAGCACGAAGAGGGTCATCTCCCGGGTACGGCCGCCGCGGTCGCGGTCCCGGTAGGTGAAGTAGCGGAACCCGACGTAGTTGAAGACGATGGCGACGACCGTGGCGATGACGCTGGCCCGGACGACCTGCAGTCCGGTGGCGTGCCGGACCAGGTTGAAGGTCACCAGGTTGACGAGCAGGCCCGCGCCGCCGACCGCGCCGAATTTGGCGACTTCGCGCAGGAGCTGGTCGAAACGGCGGCGAACCGCGCCGCGAGGCCTCGTATGAAGCCCCGAAGAAGCACTGCCCATGGTGTCGCCAGCCCCCGTCGTTCGGTCATCGGTCGGTCGTCGTTCGGTTATTTCAACCCGGCCATGCTAACCAGCGGCTCCCTGTCGTGCCTGTGGGCAGACTCACGGGTGCGGAAAAAGCGGGTAACCGACGGGGCGGGCACGGGGCGGGCGCGGGGCGCACGGCAGGGCGAGGAGCGGGCCGCGGGGCGGGCGGGGGCGGGCGCGCGGAGAGCGGAATCCGGTCGCCTCGGTGTGGCCGATACTCTTGGAGCGTGACGTTCCCGGTAGTCGGCATGGTCGGCGGGGGTCAGCTCGCTCGTATGACACACGAGGCGGGCATCCCGCTCGGCATCAGGTTCAAGCTCCTCAGTGACACCCCTCAGGATTCCGCGGCGCAAGTGGTCGGCGATGTCGTCATCGGCGACTACCGCGACCTCGACACGCTGCGTGACTTCGCGCGGGGCTGCGATGTG
Organism: Streptomyces sp. RPA4-2; assembly: GCF_012273515.2. NCBI lineage: Bacteria > Bacillati > Actinomycetota > Actinomycetes > Kitasatosporales > Streptomycetaceae > Streptomyces > Streptomyces sp. RPA4-2. The sequence continues at coordinate 3,860,639 of NZ_CP050975.2, read as the reverse complement.
ATCACCTTCGATCACGAACATGTGCCCAGCGAGCATCTGCGTGCCCTGGAGGCGGACGGCATTCCCGTCCGTCCGGGCCCCGACGCGCTCGTGCACGCCCAGGACAAGGGTGTGATGCGCGCCAAGCTCGACGCGCTCGGCGTGCCCTGCCCACGGCACCGGATCGTGAGCGACGTCGCCGACGTCGCCGCCTTCGCGGCCGAGGGCCTCGCGCCCGGCGCCGAGGGCGACGGTTTTCCGGTGATCCTGAAGACCGTCCGCGGCGGCTACGACGGCAAGGGGGTCTGGTTCGTACGCTCCCTGGAGGAGGCGGCCGAGCCCTTCCGCGCCGGCGTCCCCGTGCTGGCCGAGGAGAAGGTCGACTTCGTACGGGAACTGGCGGCGAACGTCGTCCGCTCACCGCACGGCCAGGCGGTCGCGTACCCGGTCGTCGAGTCCCAGCAGGTCGGCGGCGTCTGCGACACGGTGATCGCGCCCGCGCCCGGGATCCCGGACGAGCTGGCCCTGAGGGCCGAGGAACTCGCCCTGCGCATCGCGAAGGAACTCGGCGTCGTGGGCCATCTGGCCGTCGAACTGTTCGAGATCCGCGAGCCCGACGGGACGCCCGGCATCCTCGTCAACGAACTGGCCATGCGCCCGCACAACTCGGGCCACTGGAGCCAGGACGGCGCGATCACCTCCCAGTTCGCCAACCACGTCCGCGCGGTCCTCGACCTCCCCCTCGGCGACCCGCGCCCGCGCGCCAGGTGGACGGTCATGGTCAACGTCCTCGGCGGCGACTACCCGGACATGTACTCCGCGTACCTGCACTGCATGGCCCGCGACCCCCAGCTGAAGATCCACATGTACGGCAAGGACGTGAAGCCCGGCCGCAAGGTCGGTCACGTCAACACCTACGGCGACGACCTGGACGACGTCCTCGATCGCGCCCGCCACGCAGCCGGTTACCTGAGAGGCACGATCACAGAATGAGCCCAGTTGTAGGCATCGTCATGGGGTCGGACTCCGACTGGCCCGTCATGGAGGCCGCCGCCCAGGCCCTCCACGAGTTCGAGATCCCCTACGAGGTCGACGTCGTCTCCGCGCACCGCATGCCGCACGAGATGATCGCGTACGGAGAGCAGGCCGCGGGGCGCGGGCTCAAGGCGATCATCGCGGGTGCCGGCGGCGCCGCCCATCTGCCCGGCATGCTCGCCTCGGTCACCCCGCTGCCCGTCATCGGCGTACCGGTCCCGCTGAAGTACCTCGACGGCATGGACTCGCTGCTGTCGATCGTGCAGATGCCGGCCGGCGTCCCCGTCGCGACCGTCTCCGTCGGCGGCGCCCGCAACGCGGGCCTGCTGGCGGTCCGGATGCTCGCCGCGCACGACGAGGAACTCCTCACCCGTATGCGGGACTTCCAGCAGGAGCTGAACGACCAGGCCACCGAGAAGGGCAAGCGGCTGCGGGCCAAGGTCGAGGGCATGGCCGGCGGCTTCGGCTTCGGGAAGTGACGCGGATGGCACCCCTCGACGAAGCCCGGGACCTCCTGCGGGAGTTCCCCGTGGTCGACGGTCACAACGACCTCCCCTGGGCACTGCGCGAGCAGGTCCGCTACGACCTCGGCGCCCGTGACATCGCCGCCGACCAGAGCGCCCATCTGCACACCGACCTGGCACGCCTGCGCGCCGGCGGCGTCGGCGCGCAGTACTGGTCGGTGTACGTCCGCTCGGACCTGCCCGACCCGCTCACCATGACACTCGAACAGATCGACTGCGTACGGCAGTTGATCGACCGTCACCCGGCCGACCTGCGCGCCGCGCTGACGGCGGCGGACATGACGGCGGCGCGGGCGGAGGGCCGGATCGCCTCGCTCATGGGCGCGGAGGGCGGTCACTCCATCGACAACTCCCTCGGCGCGCTGCGGGGGTTGTACGCGCTGGGCGTGCGCTACATGACGCTCACCCACAACGACAACACCGCGTGGGCGGACTCGGCCACGGACGCCCCGGCCGTCGGCGGTCTGTCGGCCTTCGGCCGCGAGGTCGTCCGGGAGATGAACCGCGAGGGCATGCTGGTCGACCTCTCGCACGTCGCGGCGACGACCATGCGGGACGCGCTGGACACCTCCGCCGCCCCGGTGATCTTCTCGCACTCCTCCTCGCGCGCGGTCTGCGACCACCCGCGCAACATCCCGGACGACGTCCTGGAGCGGCTGCCCGCCAACGGGGGAGTGGCGATGGTGACGTTCGTACCGAAGTTCGTCCTGCAGGCCGCGGTCGACTGGACGGCCGCGGCCGACGAGAACATGCGCGCGCACGGCCTCCACCACCTCGACACCACCCCCGAGGGAATGAAGGTCCACCGTGCCTTCGAGGAGACCAACCCGCGGCCCGTCGCCACGGTGTCGACGGTGGCGGACCATCTCGACCACATGCGCGAGGTCGCGGGCGTCGACCACCTCGGCATCGGCGGCGACTACGACGGCACGGCGTTCACGCCCGAGGGCCTCGACGACGTCTCCGGCTATCCGAACCTGATCGCGGAGCTGTTCGCCCGTGGCTGGTCCCGCGCCGACCTCGCCAAGCTGACCTGGCAGAACGCGGTACGGGTGCTGGGCGCGGCCGAGGACGTGGCCCGCGGCCTGCGGGCGACACGCGGCCCGTCGAACGCGACGCTCCGACAGCTGGACGGCTGACCGCTCCGGCCGCTTCCCGGTGGACGGGCCGTACCCCCGAACGCCCCGTCCACCAGGAAGCTCCCCCGGGCCCCGTGCGACGGTGACGGTACTGCGATCACCGTCCACGCAACGGAGCCACGTCATGGCAGACCTGCAGGAAGAACTGCACCCCACCCCCGAGGTGGCGGAGCTCGACCGGCCCGCTGCCTGGGCGGAGGCCGGGCCGGAGTCCGGGACGGCGGACCTGGACGTCCAGGAGTCCGCGCCGGCCGCGGCGCGGGACAACGCCCCGGACGCCGATCCCCTGGAGCGGGCGCGCAGCTTCCTCGCCGGTCATCCCGTCGCCGACGGCTACAGCGGACTGCCCTGGGCGCTGCGACACCTGCCCTGGTACGACCTGGAGGTGGGCGAGAGCGCCGTGGACACGGATGTGCCGCGGCTGCGCGAGGGGCATGTCGGCGCGCTGTTCTGGTCGCTGCACCTGCCCGAGGGACTGGCCGGGGACCGGGCCGTCGGCGCCACCCTGGAACAGCTGGATCTGGTGCGCACCGTGGTCCAGGCCCACCCCGAGGGGCTGCGGATGGCGCACACCGCCTCCGAGGTCAACGACGCCCGGCTCTGCCGCCGGGTGGCCGTGCTGCTGGGCCCGGCCGGTGCCGCCGCGCTCGGCGACTCGCTCGGCATCCTGCGGGCCCTGCGCACCCTCGGCCTGCGGGTCCTCACCCTCGCGGGCGCCTCCTGGGCGAGTCAGGCGGGCCTGACCAGGTTCGGGGAGGAGGTGCTGCGCGAGATGAACCGGCTGGGCGTGATCGCCGACCTCTCCGGGACCTCGGACGCCACCATCGCCCGTACCCTGGCGGCCTCCAAGGCCCCGGTCCTGTTCACCCGTTCGGCGGCCCGCGCGCTCCGTCCCCACCCGGCGAACCTCTCCGACGACGTCCTTGCCGGACTGGGCGCGGCCAAGGGGGTGTGCATGGTTCCGCTCACCGCCGAGCAGGCGGGCCCGACCGTCCGGGACGTCGCCGACCACCTCGACCATGTCCGGGCCGTCGCGGGCCCGGAGTGCGTCGGCGTCTCGGGGACGTACGACTCCGGGGCCGCGCATCCACAGGACCTCGCCGACGCGTCCTGCTACCCGAACCTGATCGCCGAACTCCTGGCCCGCGGCTGGTCCGAGGCCGATCTCGCCCTGCTGACCTGGGGGAACGTCCAGCGCATCGTGCGCAGTGCGGACTTCACGGCGCGGGCGGCCCAGCAGCGCCGCGAGCCGTCCACGGCCAGGATCGCCGAACTGGACGGCTGATCCGGCGGCCCGGACCGGGACTTGGGGCCGGACCCGGACCCGGGCCCGCCCCGGTCAGCAGGCGCAGAGGCAGAACGGGTGCCCCGCGGGGTCGGCGTAGACCCGCCAGCCCCGTGAGCGGTCCTCCGCGTCCAGCGGCCGCGCGCCGAGCGCGAGCACGCCCTTCTCGGCCGCGTCCAGGTCGTCGACGGTCAGGTCCAGATGGAACTGCTGCGAGCCCTCGGGCGCCGGCCACCGCGGCGCTACGTACCCGGGAGCGGCCTGGAACGCCAGCGACCGTCCGCCGGGCACCACCAGATCCACCCAGTTCGCGTCCTCTGCGTCTCCTGCGTCTCCCGCGTTTCCTTCCTCGGATTCCACGGTGCCGCCCAGCACCTCGGCGTAGAACTCGGCCAGCGCGCGCGGGTCGGGACAGTCCAGGACGACGACGCCGAGCTTGGCGAGAGCCATGACTCCTCCTACGAGAGAATGGGTTACCTGTATACCCCTGCATGAGGTAACAGCGTTACTGCATGCTCCCGCATTGGAGGTAACGTCGCAACCATGAACGACCGTGCACCCGCACCTGGAGGACTGGCCCTGATCCAGTCCCTGGTGAACACCCTCGACCTCGAATCGGGCGCGGACCGGCTGGACACCGCCGAGGGCCGGGCCGCGTTCGGCCTCGTGGCGGGCGGCACCGAGGCGGCACGCGAACTGCGTGAGTCGCTGCGCGCGGTGTGCCTGGCGCACGCGGACCATCCACCGCACCGGCCCGTCACGCCGCTCGGCGAACTGCTGGCCGGCGCGCCCCTGTACCTCACGGTCGACGGACGGGACGGCGGCGCGGGCTTCGCTCCGGCCGCCCCCGCCGTCCTTTCGGTATCGGCCGCCCTTTCGGCCCCCGCCACCCCGTCGCCCGCCGTGAACGGGTCCCTCACCTCCCGCGTCGCCGCCGCCATCGCGGAGTCACTCGTCGACGGCACCTGGGCCCGGCTGAAGGCCTGCGAGGCGTCGACCTGCCACTGGGCGTACTACGACCGCTCCCCGGCCGGCCGCGGCCGCTGGTGCTCGATGTCGGTCTGCGGGGCGCGTGCCAAGATGCGCCGCTACCGCGCGAAGTAGGTGACGGAGCCGTACGAAGTGGGCCAACCGGCCGCGCCGGTCCCAGGGACGGTGGAGAATGTGGTTCGACGCCGGTCCGGCCGACTGAGCCTCGGCCGGACCGGCGTCGCCCGGGTGCCGCCGCGCCGGGTCAGGTGACCAGCAGCCGGTTGAAGAACGAGCGGTAGTGGCGCAGTGCCAGGCGCAGGTTCTCCGTGTCCGCCTGCTCACCCCGGTTCCACTGTCCTTCCAGTTCCTGTTTGTGATCGGCGAAGGTGGCGGCGAGCCTCTGCATCACGTCCGCGACGAGGGCGTCGGCGGTGTGCACGGCGTCGCGCGGGTCGTCGACGAACTGGCTCTGCGCCTCCTGCCAGCGGGCGCGGAACGCCTCCTCGTCCTGCGGGCTGAGGAGTTGGGGGGTGTCGTCGGCGTCCTGGGCGTCCCGGGAGCCGCCGGTGTCGCGCCCGCTGCCCGCGCGCCCGGTGTCCTCCGCGCCCCTGGCACCTTCGCGCCCGGTGTCCGCGCGTCCCGTGCCCTCGCGTCCGGTGCCGTCGAATCCCGCGTCGTCCTCGCGCTCCGGGGCGTCGCTCGGCGTGGCCGTGCTCTCGCCGGGGAACATCGGCGCGTCGGGCGGCGGGCCCGAGGTGTCCTCGGTGGCGCGGTCGTGGGGCCGGGCGAGATCGTCGGTGGACAGGCCGCTCTCGGTGGCGGTGTCCGGCGTGTCATGGCCTCGTGTGTCCTGGCGGTGCATCGCTCACTCCGTTCCGTCCGGGCCGGTCAGGCCCGCGCGTGGCGGCGACGGCCGCCGTCGGAGAGCAGCTCGTCGAAGAGGGCGCGGTAGTGCACCATGGCCCCCCGCAGCTGCTCCGTCGTCGCCTGGTGCTGTGTGCTGAGCGCGTCCACGTCATGGGCGGCCCGGTAGTGCTCCAGGGTGCGGCCGTGCTCGACCGAGAGGTCCTTGAGCTGCTGCTCGAAGTCCTGGGTCGGATAGCCGCGTTCGTTCATCAGCGAGGTCACCAGGCGGTCCGCGTCGTGCACGGCGCCCTCCGGGTGATCCACGAAGTCTTCCTGTACGCCGGCCCAGTCGCGGGTGTAGCGGTCCTTGGTGCCGCTGTCCAGCGGCCTGATGTCCAGGGAGTCGTGCCGCTTCTCACGGTCCTTGAGGTCGCGCTCCGCGGCCGAGCGGTTGTCGGCGCTCTCCACCGTTCGCTCGTACTCCGGACCGAAGCGCTCCCGCAGCTTCCGGCGCCGCATGAGCTGTGAAGCCACCACCGCGATCAGGGCGATCACCACCACGACAGGAATGATGATGGCCAGAAGTGTTCCTGTTGACATGGGGCAGAGCCTCCTCGCCGGCGCCCGATGTGCGCCTCTGTCTGTCGGGTCCCCTCAACCCCAGGCTTGAAACGAGATGCGTGGAATGCTCTTGATGCGGCTATGGGTGTGTTTTGTCGGTGGCGTGCGGGTCCGGTACGGGCGGGGCGGGCGGGGCGCGCAGCGCGCCGAACACGGACCACGCGACCGAGACCATCGGTACGGCGACGACCGCGCCGATCACCCCGGCCAGGACGCCGCCGGCGATGACGGAGAGGGCCACCACCACGGGGTGCAGCCGGACCGCCCAGCTGAGTACCAGCGGGTGCAGCACATGGCCCTCGAGCTGGCCGACGACCACGATCAGGGCGAGCACCACGAGGGCGACCACCGGACCCCGTGAGGCGAGGGCGACGACCGTGGCCACGGCCAGCGCGACGGGCGAGCCCACCAGCGGGACGAACGCGGCGAAGAACTCCAGCAGCATCAGCGGCAGCGCCAGCGGCACGCCCAGCAGGAACAACGCGATGCCCACCACCACGGCGTTGGTGGCGGCCACGATGATGATGCCCCGGGTGTACCCGGCGAACGTCCGCCAGGCCGCCCGTCCCGCGCGGTCCCACGGGTCCCGCGCGCGCTCGGGCAGCAGCGCCTGGAACCAGTGCCAGAACCGCTCACCGGAGTGGATGAAGAACAGCGAGCAGAACAGCGCGAGCACGCCGCCGGCCAGCACCTCCAGCACCCGCCCGGCGCCGCTGAGCGCGCTGCTGAGCAGTGCGGAACGGTGCTGTGAGAGGTACGCGGTCGCCTTGTCCTGAAGGTTCGCCAGCGCCGCGTGGTCGACGTGGAAGGGAGATCCCTCCAGCCACCGTTCGATCCGTCCGGCGCCCCCGGCGAACTCCTCGCCCAGCCGCCCCGATTCCCCCGCGACCAGACCGCCGACCAGGGCCAGCAGCCCGAGCACGACCACCACGCTCCCGACCAGGCTCACCGCGGTCGCCAGACCCCGGGGCAGCCACCGTGCCAGCAGATTGGCCGCCGGACGCAGCACCGAGGTCACCACCAGCGCGAGGAACAGCGCGACGGCGACCAGTTGCAGCCGTCCCAGGATCTTGAAGCACGCGTACGCGGCCGCTCCCAGCACGAGCAGCCGCCAGGCGTACCCGGCGGTCACCCGCAGTCCGCTGGTCACGTCCGCGGTCACGCTGTCGCGGTCCCCGCCGCGCCGCGCCGCCGTCCCGGCCGTACGCGCCCGGGTCACCGCGCCCACGCCGCCGACGGGCCGGCTCCCCCGTACGACGTACCGCGCCCGCCGTCCGCCGCGACCGGAGCCGCGGCCCGCGTCCGGACCCGTGCCGGGCTCACCCGGCCGTCCGTGCGAACGGCGCGATCCGTCGGTCACCCGTGCGTCACCGCCCTCCGTCGTCGGGACCGGACAGGCGCGTCGCCGAAGAGGCGCCTGCGGTCAACGCCGTGGCATCACGTGACCGGGCCGCAACGGGACAGATCGCACACAAGGGGCGTCAGGGACAGCGTGTGGTCCTCCGAGGAGGGGCCGCAAGCCGGGACGGGCGGGCGGGTCAGGCGGTGGGCCGTCCCATCGCCCGGTACGTCCAGTAGGCCCGCCGCCACAGCTCCGGGTCGAGGGCGTTGCGCCCGTCGAGGAGCACGCGGGCGGTGGCCACCTCGCCCAGGGCCGCGGGGTCCAGCTCACGGAACTCGCGCCACTCGGTGAGGTGCAGGACGACATCGGCGCCGCGGACGGCCCCGGCGGCCGAGTCCGCGTACCCGAGCGTCGGGAAGAGCCGCTTGGCGTTCGCCATGCCCTTGGGGTCGTAGACGGTGACCTGGCCGCCCTGGAGGTGGATCTGCCCGGCGACGTTCAGCGCCGGCGAGTCCCGTACGTCGTCGGAGTCGGGCTTGAAGGTCGCACCGAGCACGGCGACCCGCTTGCCGAGGAACGAACCGCCGCCGAGCGCCTCGCGGGCCATCTCGACCATCTGGCCGCGCCGCCGCATGTTGATGGAGTCGATCTCGCGCAGGAAGGTCAGTGCCTGGTCGGCGCCCAGCTCACCGGCGCGTGCCATGAAGGCGCGGATGTCCTTGGGCAGACAGCCGCCCCCGAAGCCGATCCCGGCCCGCAGGAACTTCTTGCCGATGCGGTCGTCGTGTCCTATGGCCTCGGCCAGCATGGCGACATCGCCGCCGGCGGCCTCGCAGACCTCGGCCATGGCGTTGATGAAGGAGATCTTGGTCGCGAGGAAGGAGTTCGCGGAGGTCTTCACCAGCTCGGCGGTCGGGAAGTCGGTCACCACGAAGGGCGAGCCCTCGGCGACCGGCGTCGTGTACACCTCGCGCAGCAGTTTCTCGGACCGCTCGCCGCGCACGCCCACCACGATCCGGTCGGGGTGCAGCGTGTCCTGTACGGCGAAACCCTCGCGCAGGAACTCCGGGTTCCAGGCGAGCTCGGCGTCCTCGCCCGCGGGGGACAGTTCGGCGAGCGTCCGTGCCAGCCGTTCCGCGGACCCCACGGGCACGGTGGACTTGCCGACGACGAGGGCGGGTCCCTTCAGGTGCGGGGCGAGCGACTCGAAGGCCGCGTCGACGTACGACATGTCGCACGCGTACTCGCCGTGCTTCTGCGGGGTGTTCACACAGACGAAGTGGACGTCGCCGAACTCTCCGACCTCGGCCCAGTCCATGGTGAAGCGCAGTCGCCCGGTGGACCCCTCGATGCCCGCCACATGCTTGCGCAGCAGCTCCTCGAGGCCCGGCTCGTACATCGGGACCTCGCCCCGCTGGAGCATCTCGATCTTCTCGGGGACGACATCGAGCCCCAGCACCTCGAAACCGAGTTCGGCCATGGCCGCGGCGTGTGTGGCGCCGAGATAGCCGGTACCGATCACGGTGATCTTGAGGGCCATGCGTGCTCCTGGGGTATACGGCCGTGGGTGCGCTGCCCGAGCATAGTCGGGGCATGACGGGGCCCCTCGTCGGGCAGGTTTCCCGCTGTCGCCAAGCTCACGTATCCCTCCCGTGGGCGGGCCCCTAAAATTTGGGTTACTTAACGGTAATTAGCGTCTTTGGAGCGTGAGAGACCTTGGCCGGATCGGCTGATTTCGACCTGTACCGCCCGTCCGAGGAGCACGACATGCTCCGGGACGCGATCCGCTCGCTGTCCGAGGCGAAGATCGCGCCGTACGCGGCGGTGGTCGACGAGGAGGCCCGTTTCCCGCAGGAGGCCCTGGACGCCCTGGTCTCCTCCGACCTGCACGCCGTGCACGTGCCGGAGACGTACGGCGGTGCCGGCGCCGACGCGCTCGCCACCGTGATCGTGATCGAGGAGGTGGCGCGGGTGTGCGCCAGCTCCTCCCTCATCCCGGCCGTGAACAAGCTCGGCTCGCTCCCGGTGATCCTCTCCGGTTCCGAGGCCCTGAAGCAGAAGTACCTGGCGCCCCTGGCGGCGGGCGACGGCATGTTCTCGTACTGCCTCTCCGAGCCGGACGCGGGCTCGGACGCGGCGGGCATGAAGACGAAGGCGGTCCGCGACGGCGACTCCTACGTCCTCAACGGTGTGAAGCGCTGGATCACCAACGCGGGTGAGTCCGAGTACTACACGGTGATGGCCGTCACCGACCCCACGAAGCGCTCCAAGGGCATATCGGCCTTCGTGGTCGAGAAGTCGGACGAGGGCGTCTCCTTCGGCGCCCCGGAGAAGAAGCTCGGCATCAAGGGCAGCCCGACGCGCGAGGTCTACCTCGACAACGTTCGCATCCCCGCGGACCGCATGATCGGCGAGGAGGGCACCGGCTTCGCCACCGCGATGAAGACCCTGGACCACACCCGCATCACGATCGCGGCCCAGGCGCTCGGCATCGCCCAGGGCGCTCTCGACTACGCCAAGGGCTACGTCCGCGAGCGCAAGCAGTTCGGCAAGCCGATCGCCGACTTCCAGGGCATCCAGTTCATGCTCGCCGACATGGCCATGAAGATCGAGGCCGCCCGCCAGCTGACGTACGCGGCGGCGGCCAAGTCCGAGCGCGTCGCCGCCGGAGGCGGAGAAGGCGACCTGACCTTCCAGGGCGCGGCGGCCAAGTGCTTCGCCTCCGACGTCGCCATGGAGGTCACCACGGACGCCGTCCAACTGCTCGGCGGCTACGGCTACACCCGTGACTACCCGGTCGAGCGCATGATGCGCGACGCCAAGATCACCCAGATCTACGAAGGCACGAACCAAGTGCAGCGGATCGTGATGGCGAGGAACCTTCCCTAGCAGGGTCTTTACAGGTCAGCCGTGGGATCCGGACGCGGACGGCCGCGTAGTGATCGTCCACGCGCGCTGACCGCCGGCACGCGGAAGGGGCCGCAGCTCTTCACGGAGCTGCGGCCCCTTTCAGCGTGGGCGCTGTCCGCCGGCGCGGTCAGCGGGTCCCGCTCACCCCCAGGTGAACCCCGGCTGGATCTCCATGCACGCGTCCTCCTTGTCACCGCTCAGCACGGCGGCGGACTTGGGTGCCTTCGTCGGCTGCGCGGATGCCGGATAGGTCTTCCCGGTACGCCAGTCCGCGCCCACGATCATCGTGACTCCCGAGACGTCGGTCGACTTGCGCACCGAACTCACCGGCACCCCCATCGCCTTGGCCACCGCCTGGGCGTCACCCTCCAGATCGGCGCTGGGGTAGAGGACGGTGGTCTCGGCCTCGGGGGTCAGTTCCGTGTCCTTCACGGCCTGGGTGAACCCCTTGCCCCGCAGGGCCTGTTCGACCGCCAGGGCCCGCTGGGGCGTCGGGGCCTGGCCGTTCACTCCGGTGCCGTTGCGGACCTGTACGGCGATCTGGCCGTTCGGTGCCGCGGGGTCCTTCGAGGTCTGCTCGGCCTTCGGCTTCGTGCCGTGGCCGTTCAGCGGAGTGTCCTTACGGATCATGGAGATGAGCTGGTCGGCGTCACCGGGCAGGGGCACCAGCCGGTTGTGGTCCTGCGACCACTGCTCCGTGGGCAGCGTCGTCATCGTGATGCCCTTGGTGGGCACCCGCTTGAAGTCCTCGGACAGGTCGTACAGCTTCTTGACCGTTCCCAGGCCCTCGTCGACCGTCAGCGCCTTCGTCGCGGTCTCCGCCAGCCTGCGCATCTCGTCGGGGTTGCTCAGCGTCGCGTTCTCGCGCAGCTGGCGCACCATCGAGTTCATGTACATGTGCTGGGCGTGGGTACGGCCGAGGTCGGTGCCGTCCTCGAAGCCGTAACGGGTGCGCAGCCACTGCAAGGCCTGCTTTCCCTTGACCGGCGTGGTGCCCGCCTTCAGCTTCAGGCCCGATCCGTGCCCGTCCGAGGTGTGCGAGTAGACGTTCTTCCGTACGCAGACCGGGACCCCGCCGATGGCGTCCGCCATCGACACGACCCCGGAGAAGTCGACCATCATGAAGTGGTCGATGTGGATGTCGGTGAGCTTCTCCCAGGTGGCGACCGTGCAGCCGGGGCCGCCGCGGCCCAGCGATTCGTTGGCCATGGACAGGGAGAGCGGCTCGTACACCTTGTGGGTGTGCGGGTCGGTGCACTTGGGGATGGAGATCATGGTGTCGCGCGGGAGGCTGACCACGGACATGTTGCTGCGGTCGGCCGAGACGTGCACCAGCATCTGCACATCCGCGAGCGGCGGGCGGCCCACATCACCCTTGGACCCGCCGAGCTTGAGGTCCTCCGCGGTGTTCCGGCTGTCCGAGCCGATCATCAGGATGTTCAGCGGACTCTGGCCGGCGGCGTTCGCGGTCGCCTTGGGCGCGGCGTCGTCACCGAGGTTGAGCTTGTCCTTCTTGATGTTGCTGTTGAGGTGCTCGTAGTAGAGGTAACCCGCCCCGGCGGTCCCCAGTATCACCACCGTCAGCGTCATCGCCGACCAGCGCAGTATTCGCCGCTTCGGGCGCGGGGGTCTCGACTCCGCCTTGCGCCTGCGGCTGCCGCCCTGCGGCTCGCGGTCGCCGGACGGCGAGCGCGAGCCCTCTTTGTGCCGTCCGCCGTCCGTGCCCTGCGCCTCGCCCGCCCCACCGGGTTCGTCGCCGCGCCGAGTGTGCGGCAGAGCCCCTTCTCCGCGCACGCTGCTTCGTGTCATTCTCCTGCCCCTCCCCGCCCCCGGCATCCTCACCGCGGCTTCGTTTCGCGTCCCGGCACACGTCCTAGTACGGACCGGGGCAACCATGTCGCCTTCCCCCCTCGACCGTGTGCCTCGGAAAACCTGGGCACAGGCCGGGCGAAGTCTCGGCCACGGCACTTTTCGTGGCGTCGCCGTGCTCCTCCACTCAGTGAGACGCAGAATCGGCCCTCGAGGTCACCGGACGCGCCTGACCTCGTTGACTCCCGACCGTGGAACGCCGGTCCGGTGCCTTCGTCGGACCGGTGACCGGTGCGCCCCCACACCTGAAGTCCCCACCGAGGGCGGCGCGTTCGCGGGCACCCCCCGCGGTCCGCTCTCGCTCCTGCCCGGCTTCAGGGCCGGTGCCGCAACCCCCACGATGTCGGCCGGTTCGCGCGCGGCCCGGACATCGGCGGCGGAGCGGGGGCCCTTGAGCCCGGCCGCGTCCGCCGTCTTCTCCCGCTGCTTCGCCGCGAGGGCCGTCCTGGCGCGACCGTCGGGCAGGCCCGCGCTGTGGGTGCCGGCGCCCGCGACGTCGACGACGAGGTCCCGGGGGATGCTCGGCGCGGTCACGGTCGCGTTCGTCCGGTGGGCCGAGTGCCGAGTCGGACTTCCTCGTGCGGTGGGAGACATGCGGCAGGATGCCGGTGTCCGCGGGGCCGAAGCGGACGGCGTTCGCGCCGCCGGCCAGGACGCACGCCGGGGTGTCGCCGGTGTTCAGCGCCCACTGCTTCGACGCGTCGATGCTGTCCGCCCATCCACGGCCCTGCGTGTCCACGGTCGTCTTGTCCTCCGTCGGGGCCACGCGGTGTACCGGCCCCAAGCCCCTCGGCCGGTCATGCGCGCGGGCAACGCGCGACTCGTGGCCAAGCGCGCCGGATCGCTCACACTATCGGCCAAGTTGAACGTCGAACGACGGCGGTGAGTAATACCACTCCCGTACAACCGGTCAATTGGCCCATTTCCGGGGAATAAAGATCGCTCTTTGGTGCACGCTTTACCCGCGGGCGTCCGTCGGCGGCCAAGGCACCACGGAACGCCGGGCACCGGCTCCGCTGGTCAACGGCGCGTCGGCCAGGCGGGTTTGGGGCGCCGACCCGGTGGAGCGGAGTCAGAGCCCGTGCCGGCCGGGCGTCACAGGGCGGCCAGTGCGCGGCGCAGGTCCTCGGGAGCGCGGTAGTGGACGGCCCGCATCCCGAGTGCGGACGCCGCCTCCACGTTCTCCAGGGTGTCGTCCACGAACAGGCAGCGCTCGGCCGGAACTCCGGCGCGCTCGACGGCGATGTCGTAGATGCGCCGGTCGGGCTTGGCGATGCCCACCCGCGCGCTGCTGACCACGTGGTCGGCGAGATCCGTCAGACCCAGGGCCTCCAGGTCCTCCTCCAGCTGCACCGAGGTGTTGGTGACGAGGACCAGGGGCACGTGGGCGCGGGCCCCGCGCAGCAGCGACACCACCGCCGCGTCCGCCCGGAACGGCGTCCGGACGAGCGCCCGGCCCAGCTCCCGGGCCGCCGCCTCGGACACCAGCCCGGCCAGACCCCGCACGGCCGACCGTGCCCACTCGTCCGGCGTGATCCGCCCGACCACCAGCGGCAGCACCGTGTCCGGTGCGAAGGCCAGCTTCATGGTGGTGCCCTCGGCCAGTCCGGCGGCGCGCTCCAGCGCGTTCAGGCGGGACGGGTCGTAGACGCGGATCACGTTGTCGACGTCGCACAGCACCGCGTCGAAGGGGCGACCGCCCGAGGTGGGGGGGGAGGCGGGAGAGAGGGTCATGCCGTCACCCTGACATCCGGCCCCGGGAAGCCGTCGACCAGGGCCGTCGACCGGGCCGCCGCACCCCCCTCGCAGCCCTCGCGCCCGCCTCGGGACCGGGACGGGGGCCGGCGCGCGGCCTCGGTGCTCCAGCGCCCTGTACCCCTGACCTACGGCGCCGCTGACCTCCGGCGCTCCCGTACTCCGGCGCTCCCGTACTCCGGCGGTCCGGAGCCGCCGACAACTCCGGCTCCCGCCGGTGGCCTTCGTACTCCCGGGACCGCGATGCCCGGTGCCCGCCGACGCCCGCGGTCCTGCGTGGCTGACGCCCGCGGTCCTGCGTGGCTGACGCCTGCGGCCCTACTTGGCTGACGTCCGCGGCCCTACGCGTCCAGCCCGTCCGCCATCCGCTTCTCCCGCAGCTCCATGATCGCCCGGCGGCGGGCCAGCCGGTGGGTGCGGCGGATCTGGGCCTCCTGGTAGCGGCGCTCGTCCCGCTCGGTCTCCGGGAGGACGGGCGGAACGCGGCGCGGCTTGCCGTCGGCGTCGACCGCGGTGAAGACGAGATAGGCCGAGCCGACCTGCTGGGGTGGCGTGGACTCGTTCCACCGCTCGGCGAGCACCCGGACACCGACCTCTATCGACGTCCGGCCCGTCCAGTTGACCTGGGCCTTCACATGGACGAGGTCGCCCACGCGCACGGGCTCGAGGAAAGCCATCTCGTCCATGGAGGCGGTCACCGCGGGCCCACCGGAGTGCCGCCCGGCCACCGCACCCGCCGCGTCGTCCACGAGTTTCATGATCACGCCACCGTGCACCGTGCCCAGAAGGTTGGTGTCGTTGTGGGTCATGATGTGGCTGAGGGTGGTCCGGGACGCGGAGGTCGGCTTGCCCGGAATATCGGATTCCGGAGTGGGCGCCTGGTCTGTCATGCCCTCCACCCTATGCGGGGTGCGCGCATGGTCCGCTTTGCATCAGCTCTGCAACAGGCGTGACCCAGATCTCCCCCCTCTCTTGTTAGGCACCTGGTGCGGCCCTGCACACTGGTCCGCATGAACGATTGGCCCGACGGGTGGGACGACAGCCGCAACAACGGCGGCAACCGTTACGGTCGCGGCAGCGCGGGCGCACAGCCCGAGAGCGCCCGCGTCATGCGGCAGGTTCGGCGTGGTCCGGCGTCGCCCGGTCCGGGCCCCGGCGCCCCGCCCTACGGCGGAGTGCCCCAGCAGCCGACGTACGGGGACGGCTACGACAACGGATACGACTCCGGCTACAACACCGGCCAGGTCTACGGATCGCCGAACGGCCCCGGCGGCCCGCAGGGTCCCGGTGGCACCGGCACCCGGGATCCGCGCCCCGCGCCGAACTGGCGGCGCCGGATCAAGTGGACCGCGATCACGCTGGTCACGCTGCTGGTCGTGGTCTCCGTCAGCACCTACTTCTGGGCGGACTCCAAGCTGCACCGTGACGTCGATCTGTCGAAGGTCATCGACCGGCCCGACGCGGGCCAGGGCACGAACTACCTGATCGTCGGCTCCGACAGCCGCGCCGGTATGTCCGCCGAGGAGAAGAAGAAGCTGCACACCGGCTCCGCCGAGGGCAAGCGCACGGACTCCATGATGATCCTGCACACCGGCGACAACGGCTCCACGCTGGTCTCGCTGCCCCGCGACTCGAACGTCGAGATACCGACGTACAAGGGCTCCGACTCCGGCAAGACGTACCAGGGCACCGGCCGGCACGTGAAGCTGAACGCGGCGTACGCGGAGGACGGCCCCGAGCTCCTCGTGCGGACCGTCGAGTTCAACACCGGTCTGCGCATCGACCACTACGTGGAGATCGGCTTCGGCGGCTTCGCGAAGATCGTGGACGCGGTCGGCGGCGTCGACATGACCCTCGACAAGGGCTTCAAGGACAAGTACTCCGGCGCCGACTTCAAGGCGGGCAAGCAGACGCTGAACGGCGAGCAGGCCCTCGCCTTCGTCCGCACCCGGCACGCCTTCGCCGCCTCGGACCTGGAGCGCACCAAGAACCAGCAGAAGTTCCTGGCCGCCCTGGCCCACCAGGTCGCGACCCCGTCCACGGTCCTGAACCCCTTCACCCTCTACCCGACGATGGGCGCGGGCCTGGACTCGCTGACCGTCGACAAGGACATGAGCCTGTGGGACCTCGCGGACATGTTCTGGGCGATGAAGGGTGTCACCGGCGGTGACGGCAAGTCCATGAACATGCCGATCTCCGGCTCCACGGGCGGCAACCTCGTCTGGGACAAGGCCAAGGTCAAGGCGCTGGTCGACGAGCTGAAGAACGACGACAAGGTGACGGTCTCGGGCAACTGAGGACCGACGCCCCACACCCGTGACAGGGCCCCGCCGAGCACATCGGCGGGGCCCTGTCACGTACACGCGCCCTAGGGCGCGTTGCGAAAGTCCCGTCTGCCTCGCGACGCCTGGCACGCACTCTCGCCGCACCGGGCGAAAACCCGAGTACGTCCAGTACGCGGGCTTCCGCCCGGCCCACCGAGAGCACGCACCAGACGCCGCGAGGCCCGCCCTCCGGGCGGACGACGGGACTTTCGCAACACGCCCTAGCGGCACAGCACCTCGTCGCCGGTCACCACGGGAGACGACTCCCCCGGGGACGGAGCGTCCACCCCTACCCGTCTGACCTCCTTGAAGTCCGCTCCCGCGAGCACCTTCAGCACCGGCCCCTGTCGGACGACCGCGCGCAGCTCGCTGCCGGGCAGCGCCGCCGCCAGGGAGCGCGCGGAACGGTCCCAGCGCGGGTCGTACATGATGACGGTGTGCTTCAGGCCCGACTCCTGCGCGGTCGCGGGCTGCCCGGTCGTACGGAACCCGGTAGCGGCGAGCGCGCCGTCCACCCGCCTGCCGAGGCCCTCGGTGGAGGTCGCGTTCTCCACCTGGACATGGATCTGCTGCGGGGCCACCTCGACGCGCGCGACCGCGCTGCGCACCGCCGCCCGGTGCGGCGGGGTGAGCGGCTTGTCGTCGCGCAGCGACCCGAAGAGACGGGCGGCCTTCGGCTCGTCCCACTTCAGCGTCGAGCCGATGCCTTTGACGGCGAAGCCCATCCGCCCGATCGGCACGGTCGTGAACTCGGAGGAGGAAGGGGAGAAGTTGCGCATCGCCCGGCCGAGGTCCAGCAGCTCGTCGGTGCCGAAGCCCCTGTCCGCGCGGACCGAGCCGAGCACGGCCCGGGTGACGTCACGGAACCTCAGCGGGTTCAGCAGCACTCCGGAGGAGGTGGCGCGGCCGATCAGCGCCGCCAGGAACCGCTGCTGGCGCTGCATCCTGCCGAGGTCGGAGGCACCGTCGACATGCCGGGAGCGCACGTACTGCAGCGCCTGCCCGCCGTTCAGCTCGTGCGGGCCGGCCGTCAGGTCGAGTCCCGTGTAGGAGTCCTTCAGAGGCCGCGTGGTGCAGATGTCGACGCCCCCGAGCACGTCCACGGTCTTCATGAAGCTGGTGAAGTCGACCTCCAGGTAGTGGTCGATCTTCAGGTGGGTCATGTTCTCGACGGTGCGCACGGTCAGCTGCGGACCACCCTCCGCGTACGCCGCGTTGAGCTTGATCGGGTGCGGGGCGTGCTGCGCGCCGGTGGTCTGGTCGGTGTGCGCGGGCGTCTCGGCGTACGAGTCGCGCGGCAGGCTGACGACGCTGGCGCGCTCCTTGTCCGCCGCGATGTGCACGATCATGATCGTGTCGGTGCAGTGACAGGGGGCGCCGCCCAGGCGGTACTTGCGCCGCTCGCTCTCCGTGATCTTCTCGCGGCCGTCGGTGCCGACCAGCAGGACGTTCATGCCGTGGCCCGCCGCGGGACGGTTCTTCATGTCCTTGAACGGGTCGACCCGGGCGATGTCCTCGTCGAGGCTGGTGACCACCGCGTGCCCGATGCCCGCCGACGCGAGGACCACCACCGACAGCGTGGTGATGACCCGCATGGCCCAGCGCGGCCTCTTCCTCCGTACGGGGGGCCGCGCCGGAGGCCGCCGGGTACGGGACGGCTGTGGGCGGCCCTGGAGAGGAGGCCGCCGTGGACGGACGGGGTCGGGAGCGTGGGGCGGGGCGGCGGAGCGGGGCGACGTGGGCAAGGGGGACACCTCCGCGAGGCTGGGCGTGGGGATGCGTGAGCACGGTAGGCAGATACGATCTCCTGCCCGGCCCGTAGGCAGGGCGGCGCGCGCCCGTGTCCCCCATTCGCGGTAACGTGACGTCCGATGAGCGAGAAGTCTGGCGTGCAGCCCCCCGCCGTATCCGTGATCATGCCCGTCCTCAACGAGGAGAGGCACCTTCGCGGAGCCGTCCAAGCGATCCTGGCGCAGGAGTACGACGGCGAGATGGAGGTGGTGATCGCCATCGGTCCGTCCACGGACCGTACGGACGAGATCGCCGCCCGGCTCGTGGCCGAGGACCCCCGCGTGCACACCGTGCCGAACCCGACCGGCCGCACCCCCGCCGCGCTCAACGCGGCGATCAAGGCGTCCCGGCACCCCGTCGTCGTCCGCGTCGACGGGCACGGCATGCTCTCGCCGAACTACATCGCCACCGCCGTCCGCCTCCTGGAGGAGACCGGCGCGCAGAACGTCGGCGGCATCATGCACGCGGAGGGCGAGAACGACTGGGAGCACGCCGTCGCGGCCGCGATGACCTCGAAGATCGGCGTGGGCAACGCGGCCTTCCACACGGGCGGGGAGGCCGGACCGGCCGAGACCGTGTACCTCGGCGTCTTCCGGCGCGAGGCGCTGGAGCGGCAGGGCGGCTACAACGAGGAGTTCATCCGCGCCCAGGACTGGGAGCTGAACTTCCGGATCCGGGAGGCGGGCGGCCTCATCTGGTTCTCGCCCGAGCTGAAGGTGTCGTACCGGCCGCGGCCCTCCGTCAGGGCCCTCGCCAAGCAGTACAAGGACTACGGACGCTGGCGCCATGTCGTCGCCCGCTACCACGAGGGCTCCATCAACCTGCGCTACCTCGCCCCGCCGACCGCTGTGTGCGCGATCGCGGCGGGCGTCGTGGTGGGCGCGGCCCTGACGCCCTGGGGCTTCCTGATCCCCGGCGGCTACCTCGCGGCGATAGCCGCGGGTTCGCTGCCCGCGGGCAAGGGGCTGCGGGCGAAGGCCCGCCTGCAGATCCCCGTGGCCCTCGCCACCATGCACATGTCCTGGGGCTTCGGCTTCCTGACCAGCCCGCGAGCGCTGGCCAGAAGGGTGATCGCCTCACGGCGTCCCGCCGTACGGGAGTCCGCCACTTCATGAGGTCGCGGCTCGTCGGCCCGCGTGCGCGCCGACGAGCACTGCCCGATCCCGCCGCCTGAACGGGTCCGCCCCACCGCCTGACGCGGTCCGCACGCGCCTGACACGGGTCCGCCCCGCGCCCGAGAGGGCGCGGGGCGGACCCGTGTCAGGTCACCTACGAGGCACACTTCACCTTGTCCGCCGTGGACTTGTCGACCTCCGGCGCCTTCGTCGGGGCGGTGAGCGGTTCGCCCGCGCCCTTGAAGTCCTTGCCCAGGGTCAGCGTCATCGCGGGCAGCCCCTGGGAGTTGGTCACGCTCTTGCCGGGCTTCAGCGCGGATCCCGACAGCCCCATGATCGCGGCCAGCCTGCGTGCCTGAGCCGCCTGGTCGGGCGCGTACTCCAGCGTGGTCTTGCTCAGTACCGCGGGCGCGTTGCCCGCGTTCTCGGACTTCTGCACGCCCTCGGAGTTCTGCAGCCAGGCGAGGGTCAGCTGAGCGGAGCCGCCGGCGGCCCCACCGTTGAGGATCCGCACCCGGACCTCGGAGGCCGCGGACTTGGTGCCCTGGAGGCGGGCGGCCTGGGCGTCCTTCGCCGCCTTCTGCTTGTTCTTCACCTCGGTGAAGGACACGTCGTTCTTGATGGCGTCGAAGACCGCGGGAGCCTTCCCGTCGTTGAGGACGACCGTGGCCTTGATCTTCTCCGCCGGGTTGTCCAGAACCGGCACCGTCGTGAACGTCAGGTTCTTGGGGTTGAGCTTGCCCAGCTCCAGCCCCAGGTCCTTCAGCTTGCCGATGCTGTCCAACTTGTCGTCGACGGTCAGTGCCTTGGTGCCCGCCTCCGCCAGTTTCAGCATCTTCGTCGGGCTGGAGAGCGTGGCGTTGCCCTTGAGCTTGCGCATCAGCGCGCTCAGGAACTGCTGCTGCAGCGTGATCCGGCTCAGGTCGCCGCCGAAACCGACGGCATGGCGGGTGCGGACGAACGCCAGAGCCTGCTCGCCGGAGATGTTGTGCGTCCCCTTGGAGAGGTTCAGGTGCGAGTCCGGGTCCTTGATGTCCTTGGCCAGACAGACGTCGACACCACCGACTGCCTCGGTCAGCGTCTTGACCGCGTTGAAGTCCGCGACCATGAAGTCGTCCGGCTTGATCCCGGTCAGCTCGGTCACCGTACGCATGGTGCAGCTCGGCGTCCGGTCGTCCTGCCCGAGGCTCGTGTTGAAGCGGACGCCGTCCGTGCCCGGGATGACCTTGTCGGTACCGTCGGCCTGCTGCGTCGGACAGTCCGGGACGTCGACGATCAGGTCACGCGGGATGCTCAGCGCGGTGGCGTTGGACCGGTCCTTGGAGACGTGCAGCAGGATGTTGGTGTCGGCGTGCCCGACACTCCCCGCGTCGCCGTAGCCGTCGTTGCCCTTGCCGGTGCGCTTGTCGGTGCCGATCACCAGAATGTTGATCGCCCGGTCCTTGTTGAAGCCACCGGTGCTCGCCCCGTCGTCGGACACGGACGTGATGTTGTCGTTGAGGTGCTTGATGTAGAGGTACCCCGCGGCCGACACGGCGACCAACACGAAGGCCATCGACCCGCCGGTCCACAACAGGACCTTCTTCGCCTTCGACTTCCTGGGCTTCGTCCGCGTCCGGCGGCGGCCCGGCGGCGGCTCGGGCGGGGCTCCGCGGCGTCGGCGCGGCCCCGGGATGTCGGTGCCGGGTGGCGCGGGCGTGTCCCGCTCCGGCGCCGGACGCGCGCGTTGTCCCGGCCTGGCTCCCGCTCCCGTCGGCGCGGGGGTGCCGCGACGCGGTCTCGGGACTCCCGACTGCGGTGCGGAAGCATTCAGTCGCAGTTCGTATTCGCCGGTGTTCGGGTTGAGCACCCACTGGTCTGCGGGATCGATATTGTCCGCCCGCCCACGGCCTTGCGCGTCCACGGTTGTCTGAATCCTCCGTCGGGGCCACGCGGCGCCCTTCCCCCTCAAGGCGCTCGGGTCTCTCGGTCCAACAGTGCGCGACCGCCAGGACAGACCTCGTGGCCGGGTGCACCGGATCGCTCACACTATCTGCCCAGGTCAGTGTCGAGCGACGACGGTGACGAATTCCACTTGCCTACAACTGGGCAATCCGCCTTATTTCTCGGGGACTTCTTAGCTCAGCAGTTCCCGTCCTTGGCGCACGCTTTACCCGCAGGCGTCCTCGGCCGCCGTGTTTCCCCGGAAAGTCGGCGCGGGGGGAGGGGTGCCGGCGGGGGAGAGAGCCTGTTCGACCGGCCACTTCGCGTCGTCATCCGACTGCTCTTCGTAGTCGAATGCGAACTCGTACGCGACTTTGCCGCCCCTCTCGAACGAGTTCCTCGCGGGGTTCGGACGGCCCTTTGCCGCATTTCCGCTCTTCGCTCCAGAATCCTCCGGAACGTCCGCGGGGGCCCCCTTCGGAACACCCTTGGCGACCGCCACCGGTGTGTCCGAACGCAGCCGCGCGAAGAGCTGGGCCGCCTCGGGCTCGACGAGTTGGTCGCGATTGGCGTTGTAGGCGTACGACGCCCGGGGCACCGTCAGGAATTGCACCTGTTCCACGGGAATGTCGCGCATGCCGCGGACCAGCTGGTACAGCCCGCGCAGGCTCGCCAGGGCGGGGTCCGTGGTGAGCGAGGAGGTGGCCGCGTCGAGAACGGGATAGAGCTTCGCCGGATTCAGCAGGACGTCGTTGCTGCGCACCTTGTTGACGAGCGCGCCCAGGAACCGCTGTTGGCGGTCCATCCGGTCGGTGTCGCTGCCGTTGCCGATGGTCTTGCGGGCGCGCACGTAGCCGAGGGCCTGTTCGCCGTTGAGCGTCACCTCGCCCGCGGGCAGCCGCAGTTTGGCGTCCTTGTCGTCGATGGGCTGCTTCAGGCAGACCTGGACACCGTCCACCGCGTCGACCATGTCCTTGAAGCCGTGGAAGTCGACGACCATGTGGTGGTCGACGCGGATGTCCGTGAGCTTCTCGACGGTCCGGATCGTGCAGGCCGAACCGCCCACCTCGAAGGCCGAGTTGAACGCCGCGAACACCGGCCTGCTGCGGGTGCCGTCCGGACGGCGGCAGTCCGGCAGGTGCACCATGAGGTCGCGGGGCAGCGAGACGGCGGTTGCGCTGTGCCGGTTCGCGGCCAGGTGCAGCAGGATCGTGGTGTCGGAGCGCTCGGTCCCGGAGTCGCGGCCGTACTTCCGGTTCCCCTTCCCCGAGCGCGAGTCCGATCCGATCAGCAGGATGTTCTGCGCGCCCCGCACGAGCGCCGTGGGCCGCTCTTTCTCGTACCGGGCGAGCTCGGCGGCAGCGTCGTCGTCCGACGTGATGTTCCCGTTCAGCTTCTCGTACATCGCCCAGCCGGTCCCGCTCGCGGCCAGCAGGAAGACGCTGAGCCCCAAGGACGTGTTGCGCACCCACAACCGCCGACGCCGCCGGGCGAGCCCGGTACCGGTGGCCGACGCCCCCGCTCCCGGCCCTGCGCTGTGGGTCACGTCGGGGAACCCCCTCCTGGCGTACGGGCGTGTCGTGCCGCGGTGTTCCTACGACCATGGCCCGCCCGGCCCCCCGAGGCAGGCCGCTGATAGCCCGAACGGGCGACGCCCCCCACCCGGAACCAAGCCCTTGGCAGGCCTCCAGCAGCCCGTACAGGGCGTGCCCCGTAAGGGGCGCGGGGAACTGCGCGCCCGGCCACGGACGACCCGCACCCGAGAGCCCGCCCCAGCCCGTACCCCCATACCGCCCCGCGCTAGCGAACCGTCGCGGTCACCCGTTCACTCTCCACCCGCTTCGCCAGCCCTTCCTCACCCAACAGCTCGAGGTGCCGGCACAACACCACGGACGCACCGGTCGACAGCGGCGCGTACAGCCCCGCGCTCAGTCCCTCCCAGGTGTCGTACGCGAGCCCCGACAGAATCCGCGAGCCGGGCCCCGTCAGCCCGAGCGAGGGCGCGCCGGACCGGGCCCGCTCCACGACCTCGGCCCCCGTGTACTCCGCCCCGGCGACGATCAGCGCCGGCTCCTCCGGGTCCACCACCGCGTACGGCACGAACCGGTCCCCCTGACTCGGCACCTCCACCGCGTAGTCGGCGAAGCCCGCCGGCGCCTGCGGGAAGCGCCCGCCGAGCGGCCGCAGCGCGAGCGCGATCCGCTCCCCGGAGCAGGCGCGGGCCGCCTCCAGCGTGTCCGGCCCGCTGACCACGAAGCCGGCCGCGGCGGGGTCGCCGCCCACGTCCGCGACCACTCCCACCGACGAACACGCCAGCAGCCACACCGCCGTCTGCCAGTGCGCGGGCAGCAGCAGCGCCAGCCGGTCGCCGGGCTCGGCGGACAGCTCGCCCTGGAGCAGGTTGGCGGTCTTGGCCACCCAATTGGCGAAGGTGGCCACGGACAATTCGACACGTTCACCCGTGGCGTCGTCGTAGAAGGTCACCAGCGGGCGTGCGGGGTCCGCGGCGAGCGCGGATCGCAGCAGGTCGGCAGGGGTGCGATCGATGGCGTTCACGCGCAGAAGCGTACGCGGACCCCGCGCGCGGGACGGACCGGCCGTGCCACCGGTTCGGCCGAGCGCAGCAGACGGTCCGTCACATCCCCAATGGACAGATATGTATGCCTATGTCCACGATCAGGGGCATGCGTGGATTCCTTGCTTCCTCGGTCGGCGTCACCTGCGCGGCCGCTCTCGCCCTTCCGCTGGCCCTGTCCGCCCCGGCACAGGCCGGACCCCAGGCGGCGACGACCGAGCCCGCCGTCCCGGGCAGCACCCAATCCCTCCGGCTCGTCCCGCTCGGCGACGGCCGGGCCCTCGGATCGGCCGCGCCCGAACAGGGGGTCGTCAGACGGGCCGTACGGTCGTTCTCGCTCGTCGGCGTCATCTGGGACGACCCCGACACCGAACTGCGCGGCCGCGTCCAGGTCCGTACCCGCGCCTTCGGCACCCGCCACTGGACCGGCTGGCAGGACATCGAGACGCACAACCACGAACACGGCGCCGACCCCGACAGCGCCGAGAGCACCTCGGGCCGGGTGCGCGGCTCCACGGCGCCGCTGTGGGTCGGGGACTCCGACGGCGTCGAGGTGCGCGTCCAGGCGGAGGTGGACGAACGCTCGACCGCACCCGGAGAGTCACCCCTCCCCAGGGGCATGCACCTCGAACTCGTCGACCCCGACGAGGAGCCCTCGTCGCGGGGGGCGTCGACCGCGGGCGGCCGCTCCGCCGGGTCGAAGGCCGGGACGGACTCCGCGACCACCGCCCTGGACGCCGCCGCGGCCACCACGTCCGCCGCCCACGAAGCGACCGCCGCGAACGCCGCGCTCGCGCCGCTCGGCGCCACCGCGATCCCGGCACTCTCCAAGGCCCGTACCGAGCGCGAGTACCTCGCCGCCCACCCGGGCGAACCGCGCGCGAAGCCGTACATCGGCGCGCGCCCGCGCATCGTCACCCGGCGCGGCTGGGGCGCGAACGAGAGGCTGCGCGAGCGCGGTCTCGTGTACACCAAAAAGGTGAAGGCCGCCTTCGTGCACCACACGGCATCCGGCAACAACTACCGCTGCTCGCAGGCCTCTTCGGTCATCCGCAGTATCTACCGCTACCACGTCAAGAGCAGCGGCTGGCGTGACATCGGCTACAACTTCCTCGTCGACAAGTGCGGAAACATCTACGAAGGCCGGGCCGGGGGCGTGGCCAAGCCCGTCATGGGCGCCCACACCCTCGGCTTCAACAGCGACACCATGGGGATCGCCGTCCTCGGCACCTTCGCCGACACGAGGCCGGCCGCTGCCGCGCTGAGAGCCGTCGCGCGGCTCGCGGCATGGAAGCTCGGTCTCTACGGAGTCAATCCGCGCGGCAAGACATACCTGAAGTCCGCCGGTGGCAATCTCTACCGAAAGGGCAAGAACGTACGACTCAACGTGATCTCCGGCCATCGGGACGGGTTCGCCACGGAGTGCCCGGGACGGCTCCTGTACGGCAAACTCGGCTCGGCCCGGACGACCGCGGCCCGGTACCAGGGCCGCTGAGAGGGCTGGAGGCCATCGCGGAGCCCCACGTCCGACGGACCCGGCTGTCCGGCCGGGTGATCGGCCCCGGCCATCGAGGACACCCACCGCTGTCGAAGGCGCCATCGAACGGACTGCATACACTGACCGGCCGGAACACCCTTCGGCCGGTCCCGGCAGGAAGCAGAGACGACAGGTGACAGAAGCGATCCTCCTGGTCGGTGGCAGAGGCACCCGGCTGCGCCCGCTCACGGTGAACACCCCCAAGCCGATGGTTCCGGCGGCCGGGGTGCCCTTCCTCACGCACCAGCTGGCGCGGGCGAGAGCGGCGGGCGTCGAGCACATCGTCCTCGCGACCTCCTACCTGGCCGAGGTCTTCGAGCCGTACTTCGGTGACGGCTCGGCGCTGGGTCTCCACATCGAGTACGTCACCGAGGAGGAGCCCCTCGGCACGGGCGGCGCGATCCGCAACGTCGCCGCGCGCCTCCACTCGGGCCCGGACGAGCCGGTCCTGATCTTCAACGGTGACATCCTGACGGGGCTGGACATCCAGGCGCTGGTGGCGACGCACGAGTCGACGGGCGCGGACGTGTCCCTGCACCTGACCCGGGTCGAGGACCCCCGGGCGTACGGCCTGGTCCCGACGGACCCCTCGGGCCGGGTGACGGCCTTCCTGGAGAAGCCCCAGACGCCCGCGGAGATCGTCACCGACCAGATCAACGCGGGGGCGTACGTCTTCCGCCGCTCCGTCATCGACTCGATCCCCGCCGGCCGCCCGGTCTCGGTGGAACGGGAGACCTTCCCGGAGCTGCTGGCCACCGGGGCCCACCTGCAGGGCATGGTGGACTCGACCTACTGGCTGGATCTGGGCACCCCTCAGGCCTTCGTACGGGGCTCCGCGGACCTGGTCCTCGGCCGTGCCCCCTCGCCGGCCGTCCCCGGCCGCTGCGGCGACCGTCTGGTCCTGCCCACGGCCCGGGTCGCCCCGGACGCCAAGCTGACCGGCGGCACGGTCGTGGGTGAGGGCGCGCACGTCGGGGAGGGCGCGCGCGTCACGGGCAGCACCATCCTGTCCGGCGCCGTCGTCGAATCCGGCGCCGTCATCACCGACTCCCTCGTCGGAGCCCACGCCCGCATCGGCGAACGCACCGTCCTGTCCGGCACGGTCGTCGGCGACGGCGCGGTGATCGGCCCCGACAACGAACTCCGCGAGGGCGTACGCATCTGGTGCGAGGCGCACATCCCAGCGGGAGCACTCCGCTTCTCCTCGGACCAGTAACCATCCGGCGCGGGCCCGCATCTCCAGTGCGGGCCGGCACCCTCAGCCCGTCCGGCGTTTGAGGACGAGCCCTTCGGGCGATGCGGGGGGTCCAGGGGCGCAGCCCCCAGGAGTCCGGGGCGGAGCCCCGGGGACAGGACGGGTAGGGGCGGCGGGGGCGAGGAACATCCGGCCCCGCCACCCCACGCACCCCGGAATCACAACCGCCCGATATCCCCCCGCGGCATCCGCGAGCCTCCGCGGCCCCCCGCCCCGACAACAGAATCAACCGAGCCGCCCGATGCCGCTGCCCCGCGTACGGCTCCAACAACGCCAGCATCACCGCATCGTCCGCATCCCGGTCCCCCGCCAACGCGTACCCCACGATCCCCGGCAGGTGAAGATCCCCGACTGTCACCGCGTCCGCCGCCCCATGACTGCGCTGCACGGTCTCCGCCGAGGTCCACGGCCCGATCCCGGACACCAGCTCCAGCCGAGCCTGCGCCGCCTCCGCCTCCATGCCCATCGCTTCCTCCAGCCGTGCCGCCACCCGCACGGCCCGCAGGATCGTCGAGGCCCGCTTGTTGTCGACCCCGGCCCGATGCCACTCCCAGGAGGGGATCAGGGCCCAGGTCCGGGGCGCCGGCATGACGTACATCCGCTCCGGCGAGGGCCCCGGCGCCGGCTCCCCGAACTTCCGTACGAGCAACCGCCACGCCCGATAGGCCTCGTCCGTCGTGACCTTCTGCTCCAGAACGGACGGAATGAGCGACTCCAGTACCAGCCCGGTACGGGTCAGCCGCAACCCCGGCCGCCGGTGCCGCGCCGACGCGACCAGCCGGTGCCGAGGCTCGAAGGCGCCGGGATCGTCCGACGCGCCGAGCATGTCGGGCAGCTGTTCGAGCAGCCACCGGGCCCCCGGCCCCCACGCCTCGGCCCGCACCACCCCGGCCCGCACCGCGACCCGCAGCGTCCCGGCCCCCGCGGGCGTCCTGCTGGCCCGCCACACGGACCCGTCCGACGCCGCGCGGAAGGTCGGATCGCCCGGCCCCCGGCGCAGCGGGCCGAGCACGAGACCGAGATCGAGCGGACCGGGCGGTGTCCAGGTCCGTCCGAGTCCGGGCCCGGCCGACTGTCGCGGTATGCCGCCATGGCCCGCGGGCACGTCGACGTGTCCGCCGCGCACGGTCGTACGCGTCGGCCGGGGGGTGAATCGTCCAGCCACGGAAGAGGTCCTAGGGGTGCTCGGGTCGCCCTACGAGGGTAGGCGCTCCCGGCGCCGTGGACCCACGAGTCGCCCCATGTCCCCCGGCGCCGCGGTCCCGGGCATCGCACCGCCGTCCGGTCAGCGCACCTCGACGAACGCCCCGGCGTCCCGCTCGGGCCGCGCCCTGGGCGCCTCGGCCGCGTGCCCGACGGCGACGGCCCCCATCGGGTCCCAGTCGTCCGGCAGGGCCAGCACGTCCCGTACGACGTCGCGGCAGAACATCGTCGAGGACACCCACGCGGAGCCCAGCCGCTCCCCGGCGAGCGCGACGAGGAAGTTCTGCACACCCGCTCCCATGGCGACGACGAACATCTCACGCTCCGCGGCGTCACGGCGCGGGTCGCCGTAAGTGTGGGACCCGTCCGTCACCAGGCACGGCACCACCAGGTAGGGCGCGTTGCGCAGCACGTCGCCGCGCCGCACCCGCTTGGCGATCGACTCCTCGCTCTTCGCGTCCCCGCGCAGATCCTCGATCCACGCGTCCCGCATGGCGTCGAGCAGCCGTGTCCGCGACCGCGCGGACTCCAGCAGCACGAACCGCCAGGGCGTGGTGTGATGCGGCGCGGGCGCGGTCACCGCGGCGGCGACGGCGCGCCGTACGGCGCCCGGATCGACCGGCTCGTCGGTGAAGGCCCGTACGGTACGCCGCTGGGTCACCGCCTCCCGTACGGCCTCGGACGTGCCCAGCCGGAACATGTCGTCGCGGGCGCCCCGCACCATCGCGCGCGTGCCCGCGCCGTCGTCCTCGGCCACCACCTGGGGCAGCCCGCGCACGACGGCGACCGGCAGCCCGGAGGCCTTGCCCTTGACCAGGTCACCGGCGCCGGCGAGTTCGTCGGCGGTGGCGACGACGGTCGCGCTCAGCGGATTGCCGTGCGCGTCGGTGCCGCCGCGCAGATCGTCCAGGACCCGTACGCCCGCGGCGCCGATGGCGACGTCGGTGAGCCCGGTGCGCCAGGGGCGCCCGAAGGTGTCGGTGATCACGACGCCGACGTCCACCCCGAGGATGTCCCGCAGGCCGTCCCGGAGCGTCCGGGCGGACGCGTCGGGGTCCTCGGGCAGCAACAGGACGGTCCCGGCCGGCGTGTTGGAGGCGTCGACCCCGGCGGCGGCCATCACGAGCCCCTGCCGGTTCTCGACGATCCGGAGCGCCCCGCGGCGCGCCACGACCCGTACCGTCTCGGCGTCGATGGCCGCCTCCCGGTCGGAGGCCTCCACCAGGCGCCCCTCGGCCTTGGACACGATCTTCGAGGTGACGAGCAGGACATCCCCGTCGGCCAGCCCCGGCTCGGCCCCCGCGATGATCTTGGCGAGATCGTCGCCCCGCTGTACTTCGGGAAGGCCGGGCAGCGCCCAGACCCGGTAGCCCAGGGCGGCTTCCGGGCCCGTACCGCCCGTGCCACCCGTACGGCCCCTGTCGTCCGTCGGCCTCACGTCGCCCGTGGCTCCCTCGTCCTCGACCGGTCCGCCGCTCAAGCGCCCCGCACCTCCTCCGCCAGCGTCAGTGCCTCGCGGGCCATCCGCGCGGCGGCGTCGAGGTCGGACATCATCAGCGGTACGGCACGGCAGCGGATACCGGCGGTCTCCACGCGCTCCACGGTGGCCGCGTCCACGGTGTCGACGAGCCAGCCGTCCAGGAGCCCCGAGCCGTAGTGCTCGGCCACCGCCGCCGCGGTCGATTCCACGCCGACCGCCGCGAGCACCTTGTCGGCCATGCCCCGCACGGGCGCGTCGCCGACGATGGGGGACAGGCCCACCACGGGCACGCCCGCGTCGGCGATGGCCTCCCGGATGCCGGGCACGGCGAGGATGGTGCCGACGGACACGACCGGGTTGGACGGCGGGAAGAGGATCACGTCCGCCTCCGCGATGGCCTCCAGGACCCCGGGGGCGGGCTTGGCCTGCTCGGCGCCGACGGGCACGACGGCCTCGGCCGCCACGGAGGCGCGCAGCCGCACCCAGTACTCCTGGAAGTGGATCACCTTGCGCTCGCCGCTGTCCGGCAGCGTGACGGCGACATGGGTCTCGACGCGGTCGTCGGACATGGGGATCAGCCGGACACCCGGCTTCCACCGGTCGCACAGGGCCTCCGTGACCGCGCTGAGCGGATAGCCCGCGCTCAGCATCTGCGTCCGCACGATGTGCGTCGCGAAGTCGCGGTCGCCGAGCCCGAACCACTCGGGCCCGACCCCGTACGCCGCGAGCTCCTCCTTGAGGTGGAAGGTCTCGTCGGTCCGACCCCAGCCCTGCTCCTCGTTGATGCCGCCGCCGAGGGTGTACATCACGGTGTCGAGGTCCGGGCAGACCTTCAGCCCGAAGAGGTGGATGTCGTCGCCGGTGTTGCCGATGACGGTGATGTCCGCGTCCGGCGCGGCCTGCTGGAGACCACGAAGGAACCGGGCACCACCGATGCCGCCTGCCAGAACCACAATGCGCATGGTGCTCAGTCTCGCAGGCGGCTACGACAAGGTGTGAGTCGGTTACTGGACCTCGGCGACGGCGCACCGCGCCCCATGCATCGGCATCTCGGTGAGACCCGGGTAGTAGACGTGCAGACTCACGGCCGGTTCGAGGGAGTCGTTGACGACCTCGTGGGCGTACCCGGGCGCGAAGACCCGCTGCGCGCCCGCGCCCAACGCGCGCGTGCCGCGGTCGGTGCGCTCCGTCAACACGCCGTCCAGGACGGTGAGTACGCCGGAGGAGGCGCCGTGGTCGTGCAGCCCGCTGCCCTGTCCGGGCACCCAGGAGAGGAGCCACACCTCGTAGCCGGGCCCGGTGTGCAGCCGGTGGTACCAGCGCGAGGTCGCGTCGTACTGGACGAGGTGTTCCCACCGGGAGCGGTCGGCGGAGACGGCGCGGGCGAGGCCGACGAAGTCGGCCACGGTGGCGGGGTGCTCGCGCGGCGGCTGGAGCAGGTGCGGGACTTCGAGGATGTCGCCGGCGATCTGGAGGTCGCTGTCGCTGTTCATGGATGCGGTGGTTTCCTCGGCGGAGAGTGCGGGGGACCCCACTGTTCGGGCGAAGCCGAGAACGTGGGGAGGGCCGTTGCGTCCGGGTCGCGGACGGGGAGAGGTGCCCTGGTGCGGGCGTTCGCCCTTGAAGGGGGCGGGGATTCGCCTCAGTGGCGGCGAGGCAGCCGGAGCGCGGTGAGGCTCAACAGCTGGAACAGCGACAACAGCTGCGGCGAGCGAGGGCAGCACCCTGCGACCCGGCGGTGCGGGTCGAGGTGCGTGCCAAGTTCGCGAGCATGCCCACTAGCACACCGGTTCACACCCGGACTGTCAACTTCCTGTCCGGTATGTGGGAGATGTTTCACCTCATCCGGTTCATCTGTAAGGCGAAAGGTTTGCTCAGGAGCCGCCCCGGACACATGGCGCACAACCGGGCGCGCAAACCTCGGCGCGATCCTGTGATCCAAATGTGATCCGGTTCGCTTCGGGGTGCGCGTCGGAACGAGATCGAACTTCTGGACGTCCTTCCCTGTAGCGGGTCGGAGGTCCGGTCGGACCCTTGAGGCTGTCATGGTTTATGCCGATTTGAACACTTTCCGCATAGCCTTGGTTCCGCAGAGTGAATAAGGGGCCCAATAGCAGATCTCGGCTTGACTGGCCCGGATCGGCACACTTGTAATTTCACTCGTGTCGTTCAGCCGAAAACGGTAACGACAGCATCACGGGGACGCGAAAGACAGACGAGGGGCGCACATGACCGAGCTGGTGCAGCAACTGCTGGTCGACGACGCGGACGAGGAACTCGGCTGGCAGGAGCGCGCGCTGTGCGCCCAGACCGACCCCGAGTCCTTCTTCCCCGAGAAGGGCGGCTCCACCCGCGAGGCCAAGAAGGTCTGTCTCGCCTGTGAGGTCCGCTCCGAGTGCCTTGAATACGCGCTCGCCAACGACGAGCGGTTCGGCATCTGGGGCGGTCTGTCCGAGCGCGAGCGGCGCCGCCTGAAGAAGGCCGCCGTCTGACCGCGCACGACATCGCACGAAGCGGACCGCCGTCCGACCGAACGGCGCACACCTCTCCGTACCGACACGTAAGGAACGGCCCGTCGCAGGTGGGTTATCCACAGGCGGCGGGCCGCCGTGTTGCCCAGCCGTTAGTGTGGGCCCTCGTCCGAGACGTCCAGCTGTCCCCGCCGGACACAGGCGTCCACCGCAGTCCATCGAACCGGGGCCCGTACCTCGATGTCCGTGCACAGCCATACGGCAGCCCAACAAGACGCTGCCGCTCCTGAGTTCCCGCGCCACGTGGTGACCGCGGTGCTCGTCTCCCACGACGGCGCCCGCTGGCTGCCCGACGCGCTCGCCGGCCTGCTCGGCCAGGAGCGCCCCGTGCAGAACGCGGTGGCGGCCGACACCGGCAGCGCGGACGACTCCGCCCAGCTGCTCACCGACGCGCTCGGCGCCGACCGGGTGCTGCACCTTGCCCGCCGGACCGGCTTCGGCCAGGCCGTCGAGGAGGCCATCCGCGGGGCCGGTGTGCTCACCCCGGACGACCTGCCCTACCTGAAGCGCCCCAGCGGCTGGGACCCCGTCACCCGCAGCTGGCGCGACGACGCGTACGACATGCCGGATCTTCCGCACGGCGAACCCGAGCAGTGGCTCTGGCTGCTGCACGACGACTGCGCCCCCGAGCCCGACGCCCTCGCCCACATGCTCCGCGTCGTGGAGAACGAGCGGGAGCTCGGCAAGGAAGTCGCCGTCGTGGGCCCCAAGCTCCGCGGCTGGTACGACCGGCGCGCCCTCCTGGAGGTCGGCGTCACCATCGCCAACTCCGGCCGCCGCTGGACCGGTCTGGACCGACGCGAGCAGGACCAGGGCCAGCACGACCACGTCCACCCCGTGCTCGCCGTGTCCACCGCCGGCATGCTGATCCGCCGTGATGTCTTCGAGGAGCTCGGCGGCTTCGACCGGCGTCTGCCCCTGATGCGTGACGACATCGACCTGTGCTGGCGCGCCCAGTCCGCGGGACACCGCGTCCTGGTCGCCCCCGAGGCGGTCGTCCGGCACGCCGAGGCGGCCTCCCGCGAGCGCCGCACCGTCGACTGCGTGGGGCGCACCTCCGCCTCCCCGCACAAGGTCGACAAGGCGGGCGCCGTCTACACCCTCCTCGTCAACGCCCGGACGGCACAGCTCCCCTGGATCCTGATCCGGCTCGTCCTCGGCACCCTGCTGCGCACCCTCGCCTACCTCGTCGGCAAGGTCCCCGGACAGGCCGTCGACGAGATCCGCGGTCTGCTCGGAACCCTGCTGAGGCCCGAGCGGATCCTCGCGGGCCGCCGCAGGCGAGGCAGCCCCCAGGTCGACAAGGGCGAGTTGCGCGCGCTGTTCCCGCCCCCGGGCGCGACCGTGCGGGCCACCGTCGAGCAGGCCGCGGGCAGCCTCATGGGCAGCGACGACCCCGAGGCCACCTCCGGCGCCGGCCGGCACGGCGGCGCCGTCGAGTCCGGGCCCGGCGGCGACGACGCCGACTTCCTCGAGATCGAGCAGTTCGCCCGCCTCAAGCGCATCGCCCGCAACCCCGGCCCGATGCTCTTCCTGGTGCTGCTGTTCGTCTCCCTGCTCGCCTGCCGCGGCCTCCTCGGCGGCGGGGCGCTCGCGGGCGGCGCGCTGCTGCCCGCGCCCGCCGACGCCTCCGAGCTCTGGTCGCGCTACCTCGACGGCTGGCACCCGGTGGGAGCCGGCGGCACCGAGTCCGCGCCGCCCTACCTCGCGATCGTCGCGCTGCTGTCCTCGCTGCTCCTCGGCTCCACCGGACTCGCGGTCACCGTGCTCATGGTGGCCTCCGTGCCGCTGGCCGGCTTCGCCGCGTACTTCGCCTCCCGCCCGCTCGTCGAGTCGCGCCTGCTGCGTGCCTGGGCGTCCGTGGTGTACGCGTTCCTGCCCGCCGCCGCCGGCGCGCTCGCGGGCGGCCGCGTCGGCACCGCCTTCCTCGCGATCCTGCTGCCGCTCATCGCCCGCGCGGGCGTCGCGGCGAGCGGGCTCGCGCACGCCTCCGGCGCGCGCGGCAGCTGGCGCGCCACCTGGGCGTACGCCCTGCTGCTGACGTTCACCACGGCGTTCACACCGATCGTGTGGCCCATCGCGCTGGTCCTCGGGATCGCGCTCCTCGCCGTGCGCCGCAGGGAGCTCACCACGTACGGGCCGCGGTTCCTGGCCCAGCTCGGCACCCCGCTGCTGGTCCTCGCCCCCTGGTCGCTGACGCTGCTTCCGTTCGGTTTCTTCAAGGAGGCCGGCCTGCCCTACGGCGAGAGCGCGGCCTCCGCACTCGACCTGCTCGGCGCCAGCCCCGGCGGTCCCGGCACGGTCAGCGGACTGATGCTCATCGGCATCGTGCTCGCCGGGCTGGCCGCCCTGTTGCGCGGTGACCGGCAGCGCGCGGTCTGGACCGCCTGGGCCGTCGCCCTGGTGGCGCTCGTCTTCGCCGTGCTGTCCAACAAGTCGGCGTGGGCCGGCCCCGCCACCCTGGTCTACGGTCTCGCGGTGCTCACCGCCGCCGTGCTCGGCGCCGACGGGGCACGCACCCGCGTGGCCGAGCAGAGCTTCGGCTGGCGTCAGCCGGTCGCCGCGCTCATCGCGTTCGCCTCCGTCGCGGGCCCGCTGCTCGTGGCCGTCGGGTGGATCATCGGCGGCGCCGACGGTCCCGTGGAGCGCCGCGACCCGGTGCAGGTGCCGGCGTTCGTCGCCGAGGAGAGCGGCACCCGCGACCAGGCCCGCACCCTGGTGCTCGACAGCGACACCGGCGCCCGCGTCGGCTACACCCTCGTGCGCGGCTCCGGCGCGCGCATGGGCGACGGCGAACTCGCGGCCTCGGGCGGCGAGAACGAGAGGCTCGACAAGGTCGTCGCCAACCTCGTCGCGGGCTCCGGCGCCGACCAGGCCGACCAGCTCGGCGGATTCGCCGTGCGTTACGTCCTGGTCCGCAAGGGCGCGCCCCGCGAGGTGAGCCGCGTCCTGGACGCCACGCCGGGTCTGTCCCGGCTCAGCCAGCAGGACGGAAGCGCGCTGTGGCGTCTGGATCGCCAGGTCTCGCGCGCCTCGATCGCCCCCAGGTCCGGTGGTGAGCCGCTGGCCATCGCCGCCGGACCCGTAGAGCTGCACACCACCGTCCCCGCCGGCTCCGAGGGCCGCGTCCTGCGCCTCGCCGACACGGCGGACGCCGGCTGGACGGCGACCCTGGACGGAAAGCCGCTGACCCGCACCACGGTCGACGGCTGGGCACAGGGCTTCGAACTGCCCGCGAACGGCGGCAGGCTGGACGTCGCCTTCGACGCCCCGCTGAGCCACACCGGCTGGCTGTGGGCACAGGGCGCGCTCGCCGTCGTCCTCGTGGTCCTCGCCCTGCCCGGTCGGCGCCGCGACATCGACGACGACCTTCCCGAGGAGCCGGTCCTGCCCGCCCAGGACGTCACGGGCGAGGGCCGCCGCGCCCGCCGCCTGCGCGCCCAGGCCGAGGCGGAGGCGGAGGCCGAGGCGGAGGCCCGGACGGACCAGGACGCGGACTTCCATCAGCCCGCGGAGGAGGAGCCGGAGCACGGTCCCGCCGCGGTCCCGCACCAGCAGACGTACGCCGAATGGGACGCGCCCGACTACGCGGGCGCCGACTACGGCTCCTACGCCGGCGAGCAGTACCAGGGCGCGCAGCAGTACCCGGCGGGCACCTACGAACAGCCGTACCAAGCGGACCCGTACCAGGCGGACCCGTACCAGACCGGCCAGTACGACCCGTACGGGTACGGGAACACGACGTCGTACGACCAGACGTACCAGCAGGGCTACGAGACGGCGTACGACCCGCAGCAGCCCCCGATGCCCCCGCAGCCGCCGCACGGCACCGACAGTGAGCGCCCCGACGGGAGCCAGCAGTGAACCGCACCACCCTGTCCCTGATCGCCGGCGCGGCCGCGCTCGCCGCCGTCA
Source organism: Streptomyces sp. RPA4-2 (assembly GCF_012273515.2). Taxonomy (NCBI): domain Bacteria; kingdom Bacillati; phylum Actinomycetota; class Actinomycetes; order Kitasatosporales; family Streptomycetaceae; genus Streptomyces; species Streptomyces sp. RPA4-2. The sequence continues at coordinate 3,824,713 of NZ_CP050975.2, read as the reverse complement.
CCGGATTCGCCTCGCTCAACACGCCCGCCGCCTCCGGCGCCGGCACCACGGGCGCGGCCGTCCAGCGGCCCGTGGAGCGCAGCCGCCTGCTGTGTCCCCAGCCCAGCACGTCCGACCTCGCGGAGACGGCGTACACGTCGTTCACGCCCGTCACCCAGGGCACGAGCGACGGCGGCAAGGCCGGACTGCAGCCCGCGACCGAGGAGTCGCCGGATTCCCCGAGCGGCAAGAAGACCGGCAAGAAGGCCTCCAAGCCCGCCGTGGAGCCCAAGGCGCCCGGCAAGCCGGCCACCGGCGACAGCTCGGGCGCCGAGGGACCCGCGCTGGTCGGCACCGCCGAGGGCAGGTTCGCGCCCGGCTGGACCGTCCAGGAGACCACCGAGGTCGCCGCGGGCACCGGACGGGGCCTGCTCGGCACCGCCTGCACGGCTCCGGACACCGAGTTCTGGTTCCCGGGCGCCAGCACCGCGGACAGCCGCACCGACTACGTGCACCTGACCAACCCGGACGACTCGGCCGCCGTCGTCGACATCGAGCTGTACGGCAAGGACGGCACCCTCAAGTCCACGGTGGGCGACGGCATCACGGTCCAGCCGCACGCCGGCGAGCCGATCCTGCTGAGCACGCTCACCGGCGCGCCGCAGACCGACCTCACGGTCCATGTGACCGTCCGCAGCGGCCGTGTCGGCGCGGCGGTCCAGGCCCTGGACGACCGCACCGGCGGCGACTGGCTGGGCGCCTCCACCGACCCGGCGGGCAGCCTCGTCATGCCGGGCATCCCGAAGGACGCCACCTCCGTGCGGCTGGTCGCCTTCGCGCCCGGCGACCAGGACGCCGACCTGAAGGTGCGGCTCGCCTCGCCCTCGGGCCTGATCACCCCCGCCGGCAACGAGACGCTCCACATCAAGTCCGGCATGACCACCGCGGTCGACCTCGGCGACGTCACCCGCGGCGAGGCGGGCTCCCTGGTGCTCACCCCCACCGGCAGCACCCCGGTGCCGGTCGTCGCCGCCCTGCGGGTGGTGCGCGGCAAGGGAGACAAGCAGGAGTCGGCGTTCATCCCGGCCACGGCTCCGGTCGCCGCGCGCGCGACGGTCGCCGACAACAGCGCCAAGGGCACCACACTCGCCCTGTCCGCGCCCGGCGGAACCGCCCAGGTCAAGGTCACCGCGTCCGCGGGCAGCGAGGGCGGCACCCCGGCGACGAAGACGTACACGATCAAGGGCGGTACGACCCAGGACGTCGACGCCCCCGCGCCGAGCGGTCTGCGGGGGACGTACGCCCTGACCGTCGAGTCGGTCTCCGGAGGTCCCGTCTACGCCTCGCGGACGCTCGCCTCCACCCAGGAGGGCGTACCGGGCTTCACGATCCAGACGCTCCCGGACGACCACGGGACGGTGGCGGTCCCGGAGGCGGACCAGGACCTGTCGGTACTGCTCAAGAGCTGATCACGTACGAGTGATCCCGTACGGGTGATCCACCGGGTCCCGAGCGGACGCGGTGGATCCTCACTCCTCGCCGTACCGCGGGTCCACCGTCTCCGGAGTCAGACCCAGCAGTTCCGCGACCTGCTCCACGACGACCTCGTGGACCAGCGCGGCTCGCTCGTCGCGGCCCTTGGTGCGGATCTCGACCGGGCGGCGGTAGACGACCACGCGCGCGGGATGGCCCTCGTGCGCCGCGATCGTGCCGCCCAGCGGCACCGCCTCGTCGTTCCAGCTCTCGCTGGGGCCGTCCAGGCGCGGTACCTCCAGGACCATGAAGTCGATGTCGGCGAGCTGCGGCCAGCGCCGCTCCAGACGCTCCACGGAGTCCTGCACGAGGTCCGCGAAGACCTCGGCGCGGCTCGCGGCCAGCGGCACCTGGGGTGGTGCGACGGGGCCGCGCATGCCCCTTCCGTGGCGATCACGGCGGCGGGGCCCGGGTGCTGCGGCGCGGGGCGGTACAGGGGTGTCCATCACTGACGAAGCGTAGTCCCCGCGACGACCGCGCGCCCGGCCCCCACGCGGCCGCCCGCGGCCCCGCGGCGGGGCCCTGTGCGCGTTCCGGATGTCGCTGGATGACCATTCCGGCCAAGCTTGGGCTCGATTCCGTATCTCTCCAGGACCGCCAGACACATGGCAATTGACATGATTTGTGCCAAGTGGCGACCGGATTCAGGTCCGTTCGGCCTTCCGGTGGCGGAGGTCGTCCCAGGTCGGCGAGGGGGACCCGGAGGCCCCCGTGGGCGGTCTCACGGCATGACACGGTGGGGTGACCTGGGGGAGAGTCGTCGCGGCCCGCTCAAGAGTGCGGTACCGTCCAACGTCGTGAGCCCTGTACGTCGCTGTTCGCGAACCGCTTGCGGCCGTCCGGCCGTCGCGACGCTGACGTACGTCTACGCCGACTCGACCGCGGTCCTCGGCCCGCTCGCCACCTACGCCGAACCCCACTGCTACGACCTGTGCGCCGAGCACTCCGAGCGCCTCACCGCGCCCCGCGGCTGGGAGGTCGTCCGGCTCGCCGACGCCTCGGCCCCCTCCCGCCCCAGCGGTGACGACCTCGAGGCGCTCGCCAACGCGGTGCGTGAGGCGGCCCGTCCGCAGCAGCGCGCCGCCGAGGCCGGCGGCAGCGCGCGGTCGGCGGACCCGATGGAGGTCGCCCGCCGCGGCCACCTGCGGGTGCTGCGCTCACCGGACAACTGAGCGCGCTCTCCCTCGACTTCCCGCGTTCCGGGCTCACCGGACAACTGGGCGCTCCCGCCGTCCACTTCCCGCGCTCCGCGGCCCGACGCGTCCAGCGCCCGTCCCTCCCGCGCCCCGATGTCACAGGGTGGTGCACGCCCATTGACGGCTGGTTGTCGCGGACACGACCATTTCGGCACCCGTGAGACATCGCTTTCCGCATCGCGGAATCTCCCGTGCGGCCGAACCCGGGGAAGCGCCCGTGTACGTCCAGGAAGTGGAACCCGTCGCCGGCTCGCTCGGCCTGTCCGCCCTCGTCGCGGCCCTGCCCCTGCTCATCGTCCTCGTGCTGCTCGGCGGCGTCCGCATGAAGGCGCACCTGGCCGCCCTCCTCGGTCTCCTCGCCGCCGCCCTGGTCGCCCTGTTCGCGTACGGCATGCCGGTCGGCCAGACACTGTCCAGCGCCGCCCAGGGGGTCATTTTCGGCCTCTTCCCCATCCTGTGGATCGTCGTCAACGCCCTGTGGGTGTACCGGATGACGGTCCGCACCCGGCACTTCGACATCCTGCGACGCTCCTTCGGGCGCCTCTCCGACGACCCGCGCGTCCAGGCACTCGTCGTCGCCTTCTGCTTCGGCGCGCTCCTGGAGGCGCTCGCGGGCTTCGGCGCACCCGTCGCGATCTGCTCCGTGATGCTGGTCGCGCTCGGCTTCGACCCGGTGCGCGCGGCCGTGGTGGCACTCGTCGCCAACACGGCGCCGGTCGCCTTCGGCGCGATGGGCACACCGGTCGTCACCCTCGCCCAAGTCACCGGCCTGCCCCTGGACTCGGTCGCCTCCGTGGTGGGCCGTCAGACGCCCCTGCTGGCCCTCGTGGTCCCCCTGCTGCTGGTGGCGCTGGTCGACGGGCGGCGCGGGCTGCGGGAGGCCTGGGCGCCCGCCCTGGCGTGCGGAGTCGCCTTCGCCCTCGCCCAGTTCGCCGCCTCCAACTACGTCTCCGCCCAACTGGCCGACATCGCCGCGGCCTTGGCGGGTGCCGCGGCCCTGGTCGCCCTGCCGCGGGCTCGCCGGCCCGCCCCCGAGCCCGTACGCGTCGCGGTACTGACCGGCGTACGCAGTGAGGACCTGGACGAGGAGGACCCGCGCCCCGAAGTCGTGCGCGCCTACGCCCCGTACGCCCTCATCGTCATCGTCTTCTCGGTCGCCCAGATCCCGCCGGTCAAGGACTGGCTGGCGGGAGCCACAAGGGTGTTCGACTGGCCCTTCCTGAACGTCGTGAACCCGGACGGCAAACCGGTCGGCGGCAACGTCTTCACGCTCCCGGTCGTCGCGACCGGCGGCACCCTCGTGCTGCTCGCCGGGCTGTGCACGGCCGCCGTTCTCGGCGTGCACGCGCGCGTGGCGGTCGAGGAATGGGTCGCCACTGTCCGTGAGTTGAGGTTCGCGATCCTCACCGTCACGTCCGTGCTGGCCCTCGCCTACGTGATGAACCTGTCGGGGCAGGCCGCCACGATCGGCCAGTTCGTGGCGGCGGCGGGCGCGGGCCTCGCCTTCCTGTCGCCCGTCCTCGGCTGGTTCGGCGTGGCCGTCACCGGCTCCGACACCTCGGCGAACGCCCTGTTCGGCGCCCTCCAGGTGAGCGCGGCCCAGGAGTCGGGGCTCTCTCCCGAACTGCTCGCCGCCGCCAACAGTTCGGGAGGCGTCCTCGGCAAGATGATCTCGCCGCAGAACCTGACCATCGCGTGCGCGGCGGTCGGGCTCGCCGGCCGCGAGGGGGATCTGCTGCGCAAGGTGCTGCCGTGGAGCGCGGGGCTGCTGCTGATCATGTGCCTGATCGTGCTGGGGCAGAGCTCGCCCGTCCTCGGCTGGATGCTGCCCTGACGGGACCTGGTCCGTGCGTCGCCCCTGGGTGACGAGTGGGGCTTCCCAGGTGACGGATGCGCGTCCGATCAGCGGCCGCACAGCGGACTGTCAGCACGGACGGGTAGCTTGGGGTGACCGAAGTGGACTTCTGGAGGGTTGGCCGTGACTGCTGATCTGTCGCAGCTCGTGAAGGCGTACGACGTACGCGGGGTGGTCCCGGACCAGTGGGACGAGTCGCTGGCCGAGCTGTTCGGGGCCGCCTTCGTCCAGGTGACCGGAGCGGAAGCCATCGTGATCGGGCACGACATGCGGCCTTCGTCGCCCGGCCTGTCGCGGGCCTTCGCGCGCGGGGCGGCGGCACGCGGGGTCGACGTGACCGAGATCGGGCTCTGCTCGACGGACCAGCTGTACTACGCGTCGGGCGCGTTCGACCTGCCCGGCGCCATGTTCACGGCCTCGCACAACCCCGCGAAGTACAACGGCATCAAGATGTGCCGCGCGGGCGCGTCCCCCGTCGGCCAGGACACCGGCCTCTCCGAGATCCGCGAACTCGTCGAGTCCTGGCTCGACTCGGGCGCCCTGGTGTCGGACGCCACTCCGGGCACGATCACGCAGCGCGACACGCTGGAGGACTACGCGGGATACCTGCGCTCGCTCGTCGACCTGACCTCCATCCGCCCCCTGAAGGTCGTCGTCGACGCGGGCAACGGCATGGGCGGGCACACCGTCCCGACCGTCTTCGCCGGCCTGCCCCTGGACCTCGTCCCGATGTACTTCGAGCTGGACGGCACGTTCCCGAACCACGAGGCGAACCCGCTGGACCCGGCGAACATCGTGGACCTCCAGCGGCGCGTCCGTGACGAGGGCGCCGACATCGGCATCGCCTTCGACGGCGACGCGGACCGCTGCTTCGTCGTCGACGAGCACGGCGATCCGGTCTCCCCGTCCGCCGTCACCGCGCTGGTGGCCTCCCGCGAACTCGCCAAGCACGGCGGCGGTACGGTCATCCACAACCTGATCACCTCCTGGTCGGTCCCGGAGGTGGTCCGCGAGCAGGGCGGCACGCCGGTCCGCACCCGTGTCGGCCACTCCTTCATCAAGGCCGAGATGGCCCGCACCGGTGCGATCTTCGGCGGCGAGCACTCCGCGCACTACTACTTCCGCGACTTCTGGAACGCCGACACGGGCATGCTGGCCGCCCTCCACGTCCTCGCCGCGCTCGGCGGCCAGGACGGCCCGCTCTCCGAGCTCGTCGCCGCGTACGACCGCTACGCCGCCTCCGGTGAGATCAACTCCACCGTCGACGACCAGACGGCCCGCCTCACCGCGATCAGGGACACCTACCAGGGCCGCGACGGCGTCACCATCGACGAACTCGACGGGCTGACCGTGACCGCGGACGACTGGTGGTTCAACGTCCGCCCCTCCAACACCGAGCCCCTCCTCCGCCTCAACGCCGAGGCCAGGGACGAGGCCACCGTGGCGAAGGTCCGCGACGAGGTACTGGACCTCATCCGAGGCTGAACCCGGCCCGGACGGCGGCGGGGGGCCGGCCGCACAGCCCCCCGCGCCCTGAAACCCCGGACACGAACATTCCCGGCCCACCCCGGAACCATCCGGCGGAGGCGGGTGCCTTCGGGTGGTCCGGAACCATCCACCGCGGATCCGTCCCTCCAGACGGTGCGGAACCATCCAGCGCGGGCCCGCACCATCAGCCCGTCCGGCGTTTGAGGACGAGCCCTTCGGGCGATGCGGGGGTCCAGGGGGCGGAGCCCCCGCCGGGGCCGAGCAAAGACCGGCCGGGTCCAGTAGACCGGCCGGGTCCAGGGCGGAGCCCCAGGCGCAGGACGACGAAGCCCCCGGTCACCTAACTCCGGCACCCGGCCCCCCACAGCGGTACTCTGACCAGGCCGCATCCACCTGTTCGAAAGGACACCCCATGCCGCTCGAAGCCGGCCTCCTGGAGATCCTCGCCTGCCCGGCCTGCCACGCCCCGCTCAAGGAGCAGGAGAGCGAGCTGGTCTGCACGGGGCAGGACTGCGGCCTCGCCTACCCCGTCCGGGACGGCATCCCCGTACTGCTCGTCGACGAGGCCCGCCGCCCCGTGTGAGCGAGCCACCGGGCGCCGCCACCACCCGGGCGCCCACCCCGCACCACAGCGACACAGGCGACACACCGGCGATCGGGAGGCTGCCGACCCATGCTCGACGACTCGCTGCTCGACGACCCAGAGGCGCTCGCCCGCGCCGACCGTCGTGAGCTGCTCCGAGGCGCCGCCGAGGCCGGCGCCCGCGTGCGTACCGCGGTCCGGCACGCCACGGAGGCCGGGATCCCGGACCTGAAGCCGGACGGCCGCCCCCGCGCGGTCCTGATCGCCGGCCCCGGGCTGGCGGCCACCGGAGTGGCCGAACTGCTCGGCACGCTCGCCGGGGCCAGCTGCCCCGTCACCCGGCTCACCCCCACCGGCGTCGCCCCCGCGGGAGGCGCCCTGCGTTGGGAGCTGCCCGGCTGGGCCGGCCCGGTGGACCTCGTGCTGATCGCCACCCCGGACGGCGCCGAACCAGGACTCGAACTCCTGGTCGAGCAGGCGTACCGGCGCGGCAGCTCCGTCGTCGCCGTGGCCCCCACCGGTACCCCGATCGCGGAAGCCGTGGAGGGCACGCACGGCCTGTTCGTACCGATGGCGACCGCCCCGTACGAGCCGAACTCACCCCTCGCGGCCTCCGCCCCCGGCGTCCTGTGGGCGCTGCTCACCCCGCTCCTGGCCCTGCTGGACCGCACCGGCCTGGTCTCGGCCCCGCCCGAGGCGCTGCAGAAGGTCGCCGACCGCCTCGACCGCGTGGCCGAACGCTGCGGTCCGGCCATCGCGACCTACGGCAACCCCGCCAAGACGCTCGCCGCCGATCTGGCCGAAGCACTCCCGGTGATCTGGACGGAGGGCACCTCCGCGGGTCCCGCGGGCCGCCGTTTCACCGCCGCGCTGGCGGAACTGGCCGGCCGCCCCGCGCTCGCCGCGGAACTCCCCGAGGCGCTCGCCGCCCACAGCGTCCTGCTCTCGGGCGCGCTGGCCGCGGCCGCCGACCCCGACGACTTCTTCCGCGACCGTGTCGAGGAGCAGCAGGTCCTGCACGCGCGCGTGGTGCTCCTGCGCGACCGCCCGGCCGGCGGCCTCACCGCCGCGCCCGCCGCCCGCGAGCTGGCCCTCAGCCACGACACCGCCATCAGCGAGCTCGAACCCGAGGAGGGCGGCGACCTCGAAACGCTCGCGGAACTGATCGCCGTCACGGATTTCGCCGCCGTTTACCTGGCGCTCGCCTCGGGGGCCTGACCTTGAGCCACGCCCGCTGACGCCCACCGCGGCGCACGGGCGCCCACCTGGTGGGGAAACGACCGCAGAGCAGCGTACGTACGGAGAAGACAGCACACATGGACCGCCTCGACAACACCGTCCGCCCCTACGCCTGGGGCTCGACCACCGCCATACCGCGGCTGCTCGGCGTCGAGCCGACGGGTGAACCGCAGGCGGAGATGTGGATGGGCGCGCACCCCGGCGCCCCCTCGCTCACGGCGCGCGGTCCCCTCACCGAGGTCATAGCCGAGGACCCCGAGAAGGAGCTCGGCCCCGCGGCCGTCGCCAAGTTCGGCCCCCGGCTGCCGTTCCTGCTGAAGATCCTCGCCGCGGGCGCCCCTCTCTCCCTCCAGGTGCACCCGAACCTCGAACAGGCGAGGGAGGGATTCGAGGACGAGGAGCGCCGGGGCATCCCGATCGACGCCCCGCACCGCAACTACAAGGACGCCAACCACAAGCCCGAACTCATCTGCGCGCTCACCGAGTTCGACGGCCTGTGCGGCTTCCGCGCCCCGGACGAGGCGGCCGCGCTCCTCGCCGCCCTGGACGTCGACTCCCTCAAGCCGTACGTCGACCTGCTGCGCGCCCACCCGGAGGACGCCGCCCTGCGCGAGGTCCTGACCGCGGTGCTGAGCGCGGACCCCGGCGAGATGGCCCGCACGGTCACCGAGGCCGCGGCCGCCTGCGACCGCCTCGGCGGCGCCTACGCCCCGTACGCCGACATAGCCCACCACTACCCCGGCGACCCCGGCGTCATCGCCGCGATGCTCCTCAACCACGTCCGACTGCAGCCCGGCGAGGCCCTGTTCCTCGGCGCCGGCGTCCCGCACGCGTACCTGAACGGCCTGGGCGTCGAGATCATGGCCAACAGCGACAACGTCCTGCGCTGCGGCCTGACCCCCAAGCACGTCGACGTGCCCGAACTGCTGCGCATCGTCCGCTTCGAGGCGAGCGACCCCGGTGTCCTGCGCCCGGAGGAGTCGCCCGGCGGCGAGGAGGTCTACGCGACCCCCATCGACGAGTTCCGCCTCTCCCGCTACGTCGTCGCGGAGGGAGCGGCCCCGCACGACCTCACCCGCGAGACCCCGCAGATCCTGCTCTGCACGGCGGGTTCCGTCCACGCGGACGGCGGCGTTCTGGCCCCCGGCCAGTCGGTCTTCGTACCGGCCGGTGAAAAGGCCGAGGTGTCCGGCTCCGGCACGATCTTCCGTGCGACAGTGGTCGCCTGACGGGGTGACGGCGGCCACCCGGCCCGGTCGCCAGGGCGGCCAGCCGCGCCGCCGCCGGACCGGGCTGCAACAATGGCCCACCGCAAAGGGCGGGCAAAGCCAGGACCGGCGTACGAGGGTACGGACGGGGCCCGGGACGGCGTACGAAGGGACAGCAGGAGCAGATGAGCGCTTCAGGCGGCACCAGGGCGATCGTGGCGGCACTCGGCGCCAACCTCGCGATCGCGGTATCCAAGTTCGTCGCGTTCGCCTTCAGCGGTTCGTCCTCGATGCTCGCCGAGGGCGTCCACTCGATCGCCGACTCCGGCAACCAGGCCCTGCTCCTGATCGGCGGCAAGAAGGCCCAGCGCGAGGCGACGCCGCAGCACCCCTTCGGCTACGGCCGTGAGCGCTACATCTACGCCTTCCTCGTCTCGATCGTCCTGTTCTCGGTCGGCGGCATGTTCGCCGTCTACGAGGGCTACGAGAAGATCAAGCACCCGCACCAGATCGAGCACTGGTACTGGCCGGTGGGCGTCCTGGTGTTCGCCATCATCGCCGAGGGCTTCTCGTTCCGCACGGCCATCAAGGAGTCCAACGAGCTGCGCGGGAAGCTGTCCTGGTCGCAGTTCATCCGCCGCGCCAAGGCCCCCGAGCTCCCGGTCGTCCTCCTGGAGGACTTCGGCGCGCTCATCGGTCTGGTCCTCGCCCTCTGCGGCGTCGGCCTGGCACTCCTCACCGACGACGGCGTCTGGGACGGCATCGGCACGCTCTGCATCGGCATCCTGCTCATCCTGATCGCACTGGTCCTGGCGGCCGAGACCAAGTCCCTGCTGCTGGGAGAGGCGGCGGGCGTCGACGACGTGAAGAGGATCGAGACCGCGATCGTCGACGGCGCCACGGTCACCGGCATCATCCACATGCGCACGCTCCACCTCGGCCCGGAGGAACTCCTGGTCGCCGCCAAGATCGCCGTACGGCACGACGACACGGCAGGCGAGGTCGCCTCGGCGATCAATGCCGCCGAGGCACGCATCAGGGAGTCCGTCCCGATCGCGCGCGTCATCTACCTGGAGCCGGACATCTACAGCGAGGCGGAGGCGGCCAAGGGCCCGGACCCCGCCGCGACCCCCGGCGGCCCGGCACGTCCGGCCGCACACTGACCGCCGACCCCGGCGACGTGTGCGCCGCGAGCCCCTGTGCGGGCACCCGCGCGCACGGACACTAGGGGTTTCCTGGAAACGGCCGAGGCACACTATGGCCGGAGCCGGACTGGGGAGGCCCGGGGTGACCGGTGTAGCTTGGTGACTGAGCCAGACGTCGCTGCTGATGGCGGTCGGGCGGTCCCACCGCGGACCGGCCGAGGGAGAGAGGGCCTCCGACGGACTGAGCTGCGCGCACCGGGCACGCCTGTGCCCGTGGGCACCCTTGTGCCCGCCGTCGCGCAGAACAGCCGTACCCACCTCGCCACAATCCCGAGGAGCAGCTCCCCATGACGACTGTCGACAACCGACAGGACTTCAAGGTCGCCGATCTCTCCCTGGCCGACTTCGGCCGCAAGGAGATCACCCTCGCCGAGCACGAGATGCCCGGCCTGATGTCGATCCGCAAGGAGTACGCGGCCGCGCAGCCCCTCGCCGGCGCCCGCGTCACCGGCTCCCTGCACATGACGGTGCAGACCGCCGTCCTCATCGAGACCCTCGTCGCCCTCGGCGCCGAGGTCCGCTGGGCGTCCTGCAACATCTTCTCCACCCAGGACCACGCCGCCGCGGCCATCGCCGTCGGCCCGAACGGCACGCCCGACAACCCGCAGGGCGTCCCGGTCTTCGCCTGGAAGGGCGAGACCCTGGACGAGTACTGGTGGTGCACGGAGCAGGCCCTGACCTGGCCGAACACCCCCACCGGCGGCCCGAACATGATCCTGGACGACGGTGGTGACGCCACCCTCCTCGTCCACAAGGGCGTCGAGTACGAGAAGGACGGCAAGGTCCCCTCGGCCGACACCGCCGAGTCCGACGAGCACCGCGTCGTCCTCGAACTGCTGAACCGCACCATCACCGATGGCTCGCAGAAGTGGACCCAGCTCGCCTCGGAGATCCGCGGCGTGACCGAGGAGACCACGACCGGCGTGCACCGTCTGTACGAGATGCACCGCGACGGCACCCTCCTGTTCCCGGCGATCAACGTGAACGACGCCGTCACCAAGTCGAAGTTCGACAACAAGTACGGCTGCCGCCACTCCCTGATCGACGGCATCAACCGCGCCACCGACGTCCTGATCGGCGGCAAGACCGCCGTCGTCTGTGGCTACGGCGACGTGGGCAAGGGCTGCGCGGAGTCCCTGCGCGGCCAGGGTGCCCGCGTGATCATCACCGAGATCGACCCGATCTGCGCCCTGCAGGCGGCGATGGACGGCTACCAGGTCGCGACCCTCGACGAGGTCGTCGACAAGGCCGACATCTTCGTCACCACGACCGGTAACAAGGACATCATCATGGCCTCGGACATGGCCAAGATGAAGCACCAGGCGATCGTGGGCAACATCGGCCACTTCGACAACGAGATCGACATGGCCGGCCTCGCGCAGATCCCGGGCATCGTCAAGGACGAGGTCAAGCCGCAGGTCCACACCTGGAAGTTCCCCGACGGCAAGGTGCTCATCGTGCTGTCGGAGGGCCGCCTGCTGAACCTGGGCAACGCCACCGGCCACCCGTCGTTCGTGATGTCCAACTCCTTCGCGGACCAGACGCTGGCGCAGATCGAGCTGTTCACCAAGCCCGACGAGTACCCGACCGACGTCTACGTGCTGCCCAAGCACCTCGACGAGAAGGTCGCCCGCCTCCACCTCGACGCCCTCGGCGTCAAGCTCACGACGCTCCGCCCGGAGCAGGCCGCCTACATCGGCGTAGAGGTCGAGGGCCCGTACAAGTCGGACCACTACCGCTACTGAGCACCCCCGCCGGGCGGCCGCACCGACCGCGCGGCGTACGGATGTCAGCAGGCCCCCGCCCCCGTGGCGGGGGCCTGTCCCCGATGAGGACCTGAACGCCCATGCCACGCGGCCGCTATTCGCTCCACGATCCGCACGATCACACCCCCTTGGCCGAAGAACACTTCCACTGCGCGCCGGGACCCTCCGGCTGGCGCTACGTCTCCCAGCTGACGGCACCCTCCGGTGACCACGCCGGCTCCGTCGACCTGGCCCTCGACGAGCTGGGCCGGCCCATCCGGCTCGAACTGCACGCCGCGAGCTGGCAGGTCCGGGGCGCCGCGCTCGAAGGCGTCACCTGGGTACGCACCGATCCCACGGGCACCGAGGCCACCGAGGGCAATGTCCAAGCGCACGCCTTCACCGGCACGTCCCCCGCGTTCCTCGTCGCCACGGCCCGTCTCCTGCGCCTCACCCCCTCCGGGTCGGCCACCCGCGTACGCCTCGTCGCCTTCACCGACCCGGTTCTCGCCCCGCGCACCCTCGACCAGTCCTGGGCTCTGGTCTCGAGAGAAACACACGGCACTGACAACGGCCCCCTGACCGTGGACGCGTACCAGGTCACAGCCCTGGACACGGGAGAACAGCACGCCGTGCACCTCGCCGGAGACGTCGTCCTCGCGGCACCCGGCATCGAGCTGGAACACCTCGAAACACCACCGTCGACGTTCGCCTGAGCGCGGGCCGCCCCGTCAGGCGTCAGGCAGGCGGCGCGAATCCGGTCGCGGGCCGGTCGGTCCGCTCCTCCCGCGCCACCGAGGGCCGGACCGCCTGTGGCCCGGGCGACCGGTCGCCGTCCACGACCGGCGACGGCGACGCGTGGGGAACCCCGCCCGCGGGCGGGGCGGCGGGACCCGCGTGCCGATCCGGGAATCCCGGATGCCGCGGGACCGGGCCACTCATGCCCGACACCCCTGCGACGAACCCGCCCGGACCCCCCGTCACGCGGCGGCCGGCAGCCCGCCCGCGAAGGCCCGCCTGGCGTCCCGTGTCTGCCGTTCGTGCACCACGGCCGCCAGATACGCGGCCGCCGGGACACCCTGCGGCGCGGGAGCCCCCGTACGGGCGGCGAGATCGGAGGCAAGCCGCTCCGCCATCGCCGCCCCGACCTGCGGATCCAGCTGCCGCATCCGCGTCAGGTACTGGCGGACGGCCAGCCACAGCCCGTCCGGCACCGCCGACAGGTCGAGCCCGGAGAACCGTCCCGCCAACCAGGGCGGCGGGGGAGGCACGAACGCGCTCCGCCCGGCCGGAATCCGCTCCCGCACGACGAGAGTCCCCGCGAACACGTCACCGAGCCGCCGCCCCCGCTCCGACACGAGCGAGGCGATGCACGCGACGATCCCGAACGTCATCAGGATCTCGACCACACCGATGGCACCGCGCACCAGCGCGTGCCGGAACCGGATCGGCCCCCCGTCGTCCCGCACCACCCGCAGCCCGAACGCCAGCTTCCCCAGCGAACGGCCGTGACTGAGTGTCTCCACCGCGATGGGCCCACCGACCAGCAGCAGAACGAAGCTCGCGATCGACACCGCGATCTGCGCCGCCTCGTCCAGCGCCGCCGTCGCGGCGACCAGCCCGATGGTGACGATCAGATAGGCCGCCATCGCCACGACCAGGTCGAGCAGCACCGCGAGCGCACGGCTCGGCAGTTTCGCGGGGCGCAGCTCCAGCGCCACCGCCTCGCCCGTCACTAGCTCACTCACGCTCGTCCGTCCTTCCCCTGACCTGCCCCGAGAACCGCCAGTCTGCCAAGCTGAGGGCAACATCGCGCCGCGGTACGACAAGCTGACACGCGGTACGAGAGGACGAGGAGCAGCAGAACCGATGGACCTCGACGTCTTCGTGTCCGCGCACGGCGCGGAGTGGGACCGCCTGGACGCCCTGTTGCGCCGTCGGCGCCGGCTCACCGGAGCCGAGGCCGACGAACTCGTCGCCCTGTACCAGCGCACGGCCACCCATCTCTCCCTCATCCAGTCCAGCGCCCCGGACCCGCAGCTCACCGGGCGCCTCAGCCAACTGGTGGCACGCGCGCGCAGCGCCGTCACCGGCACCCGCCGAGCCTCCTGGCGCGATGTCACCCGCTTCCTCACCCAGCAGTTCCCCGCGGCGGTCTACCGCTCGCGCCACTGGTGGGTGCCCACGGCACTCGTCTCCACGGCCGTCGCGGTCCTCCTGGGGTGGTGGATCGGCGCGCACCCGGAGGTCCAGTCCTCGATCGCGGCTCCCGCCGACCTGCGCCGGCTCACGCGCCCCGGCGGCGAGTACGAGACCTACTACTCGAGTCACCCGGCGGCCTCCTTCGCCGCCCAGGTGTGGACGAACAACGCCGAGGCCGCCGCGATGTGCCTGGTCCTGGGCGTCTTCCTGGGGATACCCGTGCTCTGGATCCTCTTCCAGAACATGCTCAACCTGGGCGTCGGCATCGGCCTGATGTCGTCGGCCGGCCGTCTCGACACCTTCCTCGGCCTGATCCTCCCGCACGGCCTCCTGGAACTGACGGCCGTCTTCGTGGCCGCGGGCACGGGCCTGCGACTCGGCTGGACCCTGATAGACCCGGGCCCCCGCTCCCGCCGCACGGCACTCGCCGAAGAGGGCCGAGCCGCCCTCGGCATGGCGATCGGCCTGGCACTGGTCCTTTTCGTCTCGGGCGCCATCGAAGGCTTCGTCACCCCCTCCGGCCTCCCCACCTGGGCCCGCATCGGCATAGGGATCGCGGCCGAACTGGCCTTCCTCACGTACGTCTATGTCCTGGGCGGTCGTGCGGTACGGGCCGGTGACACCGGTGACGTCGAGGAGGCCGAGCGCAGCGCCACGCTGCCGACGGCCGCGTGATGTGCGACTACGGCCGTTGACCTGCTAGTCTCCTCTTCGCCCCACAGGAGCCATTGACATGGAGCCGGTGGGGAGGTAGATTCGAACAGTTGCCTAGAACTGGACACGTCCAGTCGGTGGCGGTTAGCATCTGCGAGCTTCTTGTGAACGCGATTCCGAGAAGCACTTTCCGATTAGTCAGGACCGAGCGGCCGGTAAGGCCGGTCAAAAGCTTCTGATAAAGTCGGACTTGCCGAAAGAGAGCCGCAAGGCGCGAATAGGCAAAGGTCCTTCCAACGGCCACTGGAAATGAATTCCGACCGGAAACGGAACGGAAAACGGATCTGGTAAAGTCGGAACCGCCGGAAAGGGAAACGCGAGAGCGGAAGCCTGGAAAGCACCGAGGAAATCGGATACGGAAACGGTCTGATAGAGTCGGAAACGCAAGACCGAAGGGAAGCGCCCGGAGGAAAGCCCGAGAGGGTGAGTACAAAGGAAGCGTCCGTTCCTTGAGAACTCAACAGCGTGCCAAAAATCAACGCCAGATATGTTGATACCCCGTCTCCGGCCGATCGGTCGGGGCGAGGTTCCTTTGAAAAAGTCCTGCCCCTTGGGGTAGGCTCACAGCGAGGACGCTGTGAACCGGGAGGATTATTCCTCTTCCTGGTTCCGCTCTCGTGGTGTCGTCCCGATTACGGGAAAACATTCACGGAGAGTTTGATCCTGGCTCAGGACGAACGCTGGCGGCGTGCTTAACACATGCAAGTCGAACGATGAAGCCCTTCGGGGTGGATTAGTGGCGAACGGGTGAGTAACACGTGGGCAATCTGCCCTTCACTCTGGGACAAGCCCTGGAAACGGGGTCTAATACCGGATAATACCTGCCTGGGCATCTGGGTGGGTTGAAAGCTCCGGCGGTGAAGGATGAGCCCGCGGCCTATCAGCTTGTTGGTGAGGTAGTGGCTCACCAAGGCGACGACGGGTAGCCGGCCTGAGAGGGCGACCGGCCACACTGGGACTGAGACACGGCCCAGACTCCTACGGGAGGCAGCAGTGGGGAATATTGCACAATGGGCGAAAGCCTGATGCAGCGACGCCGCGTGAGGGATGACGGCCTTCGGGTTGTAAACCTCTTTCAGCAGGGAAGAAGCGAAAGTGACGGTACCTGCAGAAGAAGCGCTTAAACTAACTACGTGCCAGCAGCCGCGGTAATACGTAGGGCGCAAGCGTTGTCCGGAATTATTGGGCGTAAAGAGCTCGTAGGCGGCTTGTCACGTCGGTGTGAAAGCCCGGGGCTTAACCCCGGGTCTGCATTCGATACGGGCTAGCTAGAGTGTGGTAGGGGAGATCGGAATTCCTGGTGTAGCGGTGAAATGCGCAGATATCAGGAGGAACACCGGTGGCGAAGGCGGATCTCTGGGCCATTACTGACGCTGAGGAGCGAAAGCGTGGGGAGCGAACAGGATTAGATACCCTGGTAGTCCACGCCGTAAACGGTGGGAACTAGGTGTTGGCGACATTCCACGTCGTCGGTGCCGCAGCTAACGCATTAAGTTCCCCGCCTGGGGAGTACGGCCGCAAGGCTAAAACTCAAAGGAATTGACGGGGGCCCGCACAAGCAGCGGAGCATGTGGCTTAATTCGACGCAACGCGAAGAACCTTACCAAGGCTTGACATACACCGGAAACGGCCAGAGATGGTCGCCCCCTTGTGGTCGGTGTACAGGTGGTGCATGGCTGTCGTCAGCTCGTGTCGTGAGATGTTGGGTTAAGTCCCGCAACGAGCGCAACCCTTGTTCTGTGTTGCCAGCATGCCCTTCGGGGTGATGGGGACTCACAGGAGACTGCCGGGGTCAACTCGGAGGAAGGTGGGGACGACGTCAAGTCATCATGCCCCTTATGTCTTGGGCTGCACACGTGCTACAATGGCAGGTACAATGAGCTGCGAAGCCGTGAGGCGGAGCGAATCTCAAAAAGCCTGTCTCAGTTCGGATTGGGGTCTGCAACTCGACCCCATGAAGTCGGAGTTGCTAGTAATCGCAGATCAGCATTGCTGCGGTGAATACGTTCCCGGGCCTTGTACACACCGCCCGTCACGTCACGAAAGTCGGTAACACCCGAAGCCGGTGGCCCAACCCCTTGTGGGAGGGAGCTGTCGAAGGTGGGACTGGCGATTGGGACGAAGTCGTAACAAGGTAGCCGTACCGGAAGGTGCGGCTGGATCACCTCCTTTCTAAGGAGCATCTAGGCTGCCAGGCTTGCCTGGTGGTCCAGGAGCCATTACGTCGGCAAACGTTCGACGATGGTTGCTCATGGGTGGAACGTTGATTATTCGGCCGGTTTCACGGGTCGGAGGCTTGCGAGTACTGCTCTGAGAGGAGCGTGGAAAGCATGATCTCCGGACGGGATCTGGTCGGGCACGCTGTTGGGTGTCTGAAGGTACGGCCGATCGTTGGCTGCCTTCAGTGCCGGCCCCAGTGAACTCCGGTGTGAACCGGGGGTGATGGGTGGTTGGTCGTTGTTTGAGAACTGCACAGTGGACGCGAGCATCTGTGGCCAAGTTTTTAAGGGCGCACGGTGGATGCCTTGGCACCAGGAACCGATGAAGGACGTGGGAGGCCACGATAGTCCCCGGGGAGTCGTCAACCAGGCTTTGATCCGGGGGTTTCCGAATGGGGAAACCCGGCAGTCGTCATGGGCTGTCACCCTTGCCTGAACACATAGGGCAAGTGGAGGGAACGCGGGGAAGTGAAACATCTCAGTACCCGCAGGAAGAGAAAACAACCGTGATTCCGGGAGTAGTGGCGAGCGAAACTGGATGAGGCCAAACCATATACGTGTGAGACCCGGCAGGGGTTGCGTATGTGGGGTTGTGGGATTTCTCTTTCACGGTCTGCCGGCCGTGAGACGAGTCAGAAACCGTTGATGTAGGCGAAGGACATGCGAAAGGTCCGGCGTAGAGGGTAAGACCCCCGTAGTCGAAACATCAACGGCTCGTTTGAGAAACACCCAAGTAGCACGGGGCCCGAGAAATCCCGTGTGAATCTGGCGGGACCACCCGCTAAGCCTAAATATTCCCTGGTGACCGATAGCGGATAGTACCGTGAGGGAATGGTGAAAAGTACCGCGGGAGCGGAGTGAAATAGTACCTGAAACCGTGTGCCTACAAGCCGTGGGAGCGTCGGATATGTGCTTGCACATATCTCGTGACTGCGTGCCTTTTGAAGAATGAGCCTGCGAGTTTGCGGTGTGTTGCGAGGTTAACCCGTGTGGGGAAGCCGTAGCGAAAGCGAGTCCGAATAGGGCGATTTAGTAGCGCGCTCAAGACCCGAAGCGGAGTGATCTAGCCATGGGCAGGTTGAAGCGGCTGTAAGAGGTCGTGGAGGACCGAACCCACCAGGGTTGAAAACCTGGGGGATGACCTGTGGTTAGGGGTGAAAGGCCAATCAAACTCCGTGATAGCTGGTTCTCCCCGAAATGCATTTAGGTGCAGCGTCGTGTGTTTCTTGCCGGAGGTAGAGCACTGGATAGGCGATGGGCCCTACCGGGTTACTGACCTTAGCCAAACTCCGAATGCCGGTAAGTGAGAGCGCGGCAGTGAGACTGTGGGGGATAAGCTCCATGGTCGAGAGGGAAACAGCCCAGAGCATCGACTAAGGCCCCTAAGCGTACGCTAAGTGGGAAAGGATGTGGAGTCGCACAGACAACCAGGAGGTTGGCTTAGAAGCAGCCACCCTTGAAAGAGTGCGTAATAGCTCACTGGTCTAGTGATTCCGCGCCGACAATGTAGCGGGGCTCAAGCGTACCGCCGAAGTCGTGTCATTGCAGCAATAGGGCCAACGCCCGCTGTGATGGGTAGGGGAGCGTCGTGTGCCGGGTGAAGCCGCGCCGGAAGGCAGTGGTGGACGGTTCACGAGTGAGAATGCAGGCATGAGTAGCGATACACACGTGAGAAACGTGTGCGCCGATTGACTAAGGGTTCCTGGGTCAAGCTGATCTGCCCAGGGTAAGTCGGGACCTAAGGCGAGGCCGACAGGCGTAGTCGATGGATAACCGGTTGATATTCCGGTACCCGCTGTGAAGCGTCAAACATTGAACCAGGCGATGCTAAGTCCGTGAAGCCGCCCCGGAGCCTTCGGGCAAAGGGGAGTGGTGGAGCCGACGGACCAGACCTGTAGTAGGTGAGTGATGGGGTGACGCAGGAAGGTAGTCCATCCCGGGCGGTGGTTGTCCCGGGGTAAGGGTGTAGGCCGTGTGATAGGTAAATCCGTCGCACATCAAGGCTGAGACCTGATGCCGAGCCGATTGTGGTGAAGTGGATGATCCTATGCTGTCGAGAAAAGCCTCTAGCGAGTTTCATGGCGGCCCGTACCCTAAACCGACTCAGGTGGTCAGGTAGAGAATACCGAGGCGTTCGGGTGAACTATGGTTAAGGAACTCGGCAAAATGCCCCCGTAACTTCGGGAGAAGGGGGGCCATCACTGGTGATCCGATTTACTCGGTGAGCTGGGGGTGGCCGCAGAGACCAGCGAGAAGCGACTGTTTACTAAAAACACAGGTCCGTGCGAAGCCGTAAGGCGATGTATACGGACTGACGCCTGCCCGGTGCTGGAACGTTAAGGGGACCGGTTAGTCACTCTTCGGGGTGGCGAAGCTGAGAACTTAAGCGCCAGTAAACGGCGGTGGTAACTATAACCATCCTAAGGTAGCGAAATTCCTTGTCGGGTAAGTTCCGACCTGCACGAATGGCGTAACGACTTCTCGACTGTCTCAACCATAGGCCCGGTGAAATTGCACTACGAGTAAAGATGCTCGTTTCGCGCAGCAGGACGGAAAGACCCCGGGACCTTTACTACAGTTTGATATTGGTGTTCGGTTCGGCTTGTGTAGGATAGCTGGGAGACTTTGAAGTCATGGCGCCAGCCATGGTGGAGTCGTCGTTGAAATACCAGTCTGGTCGTGCTGGATGTCTAACCTGGGTCCGTGATCCGGATCAGGGACAGTGTCTGATGGGTAGTTTAACTGGGGCGGTTGCCTCCTAAAGAGTAACGGAGGCGCCCAAAGGTTCCCTCAGCCTGGTTGGTAATCAGGTGTTGAGTGTAAGTGCACAAGGGAGCTTGACTGTGAGACCGACGGGTCGAGCAGGGACGAAAGTCGGGACTAGTGATCCGGCGGTGGCTTGTGGAAGCGCCGTCGCTCAACGGATAAAAGGTACCCCGGGGATAACAGGCTGATCTTCCCCAAGAGTCCATATCGACGGGATGGTTTGGCACCTCGATGTCGGCTCGTCGCATCCTGGGGCTGGAGTCGGTCCCAAGGGTTGGGCTGTTCGCCCATTAAAGCGGTACGCGAGCTGGGTTTAGAACGTCGTGAGACAGTTCGGTCCCTATCCGCTGTGCGCGTAGGAATATTGAGAAGGGCTGTCCCTAGTACGAGAGGACCGGGACGGACGAACCTCTGGTGTGCCAGTTGTCCTGCCAAGGGCATGGCTGGTTGGCTACGTTCGGGAGGGATAACCGCTGAAAGCATCTAAGCGGGAAGCCTGCTTCGAGATGAGTATTCCCACCCCCTTTGAGGGGTTAAGGCTCCCAGTAGACGACTGGGTTGATAGGCCGGATCTGGAAGGCGGGCAACCGCTGGAGGTGACCGGTACTAATAGGCCGAGGGCTTGTCCTCAGTTGCTCGCGTCCACTGTGTTGGTTCTGAAACCACGAACAACCGTCGTAGCTATGCCACGGCTCCGGTTGACAGTTTCATAGTGTTTCGGTGGTCATAGCGTGAGGGAAACGCCCGGTTACATTCCGAACCCGGAAGCTAAGCCTCACAGCGCCGATGGTACTGCAGGGGGGACCCTGTGGGAGAGTAGGACGCCGCCGAACAAATTTTGAAGGAGACCCCCGTACCGGGAAATCGGTACGGGGGTTTTCTGCGTTTGGAATCGTTTTGTTCGGGGGCCTCTTGGAAAAGAGGCCCCCTTTTTTTGTGCCGGCTTACAGGCGTCCTGCCGCCTTGAGGGCCAGATACGCGTCCGCGAGAGCGGGTGGCAGATCGTCCGGAGTCGCGTCCACGACCGTGACCCCATGACGCATCAACTGCTCGGCCGTGCGACGGCGTTCCGCCTGGGCGTGGGCCGCTGCCGCCGCCTCGTACACGGCGTCGGCGTTTCCGCGGGCCCCCGCCATGCGGGCGACGTGCGGATCGGCGACCGAAGCCACCAGAACCGTATGGCGCTGTGTGAGACGGGAGAGGACGGGGAGCAGACCTTCCTCGACCGGGGCCGCGTCCAGCGTCGTCAGCAGGACGATCAGGGAACGTCGCCGGGCCGTACGGAGCGCAGTGGCCGTCAGGCCGCGTGCGTCGGTCTCGACGAGCTCCGGCTCCAGGGTGGCCATCGCGGCCACCAGGGAGGGCAGGACGTCGCCCGCCGCGCGGCCCTGGACGAGGGCGCGTACCCGGCGGTCGTACGCGAGGAGGTCCACACGGTCGCCGGCCCGGAAAGCCAGTGCCGCGAGGAGCAGGGCCGCGTCCAGGGAAGCATCGAGGCGCGGGGCGTCACCCACCCGGCCCGCCGAGGTGCGGCCCGTGTCGAGGACCAGGAGGATGTGACGGTCGCGTTCGGGACGCCAGGTGCGGACGGCGACCGTGGAATGGCGGGCCGTGGCGCGCCAGTCGATGGACCGGGTGTCGTCGCCGGGAACGTACTCGCGCAGACTGTCGAACTCAGTGCCCTCTCCGCGGGTCAGGACGCTGGTGCGGCCGTCGAGTTCACGGAGCCGGGCCAGTTTGGACGGGAGATGCTTGCGGCTGGTGAACGGGGGCAGGACGCGCACCGTCCACGGGACCTTGTGGCTGCCCTGGCGGGAGAACAGACCGAGTGGACCGTACGAGCGAATCGTGACGCGGTCGGCGTGCCGGTCGCCGCGGCGGGTGGGGCGCAGCCGGGTCGTCAGCCGGCGGCGTTCGCCGGGCGGGACCGTCAGACGGTGACGGGAAGCGGCCACCTCGGTGCCCGCTTCCCAGCTGCTCGGGGGCCAGGCGTCGCGGAGGCGGGCGCGCAGCGGGCGGCCCGAGGGGTTGGTGACGCTCAGAGTGACGTCGGCGGTCTCGCCCAGGCGTACCGAGGTGTCGCCGGAGCGCGTCAGACCGAGCCGGCGTACCGGTGCGGCCAGGGCCGCGTCGCAGGCGCAGGCCAGCGCCAGAGGGGCGTTCACGGCGAGGATGCCCGTCCAGCTCGGTTCCCAGATGCCGATGGGGATGGTGCCGATGGCAGCCAGGAGAGCGGCGCGTCCGGTGAGTGCCATCAGCGGGGGACGGGGACGTGGGCGAGGATCGCGTTGATGACCGAGTCGGTGGTCACGCCCTCCATCTCGGCCTCGGGGCGCAGCTGGATGCGATGGCGGAGCGTGGGGAGGGCCAGGGCCTTCACATCGTCCGGGATGACGTAGTCGCGGCCGGTCAGCCACGCCCAGGCGCGGGCCGTCGCGAGGAGGGCCGTCGCGCCGCGCGGGGAGACACCGAGGGTGAGGGACGGCGATTCGCGGGTGGCGCGGCAGATGTCCACCACATAGCCGGTGATCTCGGGAGAGACCGCGGTCTTGGCGACGGCGGCGCGCGCGGCTTCCAGGTCGGCCGGGCCCGCCACGGGGCGTACGCCGGCGGCGCGCAGATCGCGTGGGTTGAATCCCTCGGCGTGCCGGGTGAGGACGTCGATCTCGTCCTCGCGGGAGGGGAGAGGGATCGTCAGTTTGAGCAGGAAGCGGTCGAGTTGGGCTTCCGGCAGGGGATACGTTCCCTCGTACTCGACCGGGTTCTGGGTGGCGGCGACGAGGAAGGGCTCCGGGAGCAGCCGGGGAGTGCCGTCGACCGTGACCTGGCGTTCCTCCATCGCCTCGAGGAGGGACGACTGCGTCTTGGGCGGGGTGCGGTTGATCTCGTCGGCCAGCAGCAGGTTGGTGAAGACCGGGCCGGGCTGGAAGGAGAACTCGGCGGTGCGGGCGTCGTAGACGAGCGAGCCGGTGATGTCGCTCGGCATCAGGTCGGGGGTGAACTGGACGCGCTTGGTGTCGAGTTCCAGAGCCGAGGCCAGGGCGCGGACGAGCAGCGTCTTGGCGACTCCGGGGACTCCCTCGAGGAGCACGTGTCCGCGGCAGAGGAGGGCGACGACGAGGCCGGTCACGGCGGGGTCCTGGCCGACCACGGCTTTGGCGATCTCGGCGCGCAGGGCTTCCAGGGAGGAGCGGGCGGCGCCCGGATCCCCGGTGTACCCGGCGTTGTCAGTGGTCGGGGCCATCATGAACGGCGTACCTCTCTTTCGAGGGCGTCTAGTTGGTCGACGAGGGAGACGAGGGCCGCGTCGTCGCGGGGCGGCGGCCCGAAGAGGAGGGAGTGCAGGGAGGACTGTCCGTCGCCGTGGAGCTGGGCGGACAGGGCGGGGAGCAGTGCCTCGGGCGCGTGAGCCTGGGTGGGGGACACACCGACGAGGGGGGGCGAGGCGGGTGCGGGTGGCGGAGCGCAGGGCAGCCGGCGGCGCGGTCGCGGGCGTTGGCCTTGCGGTAGAGGCGGGCGCGGCCCTCGACGGTTTCCGAGGCGCGGATCGCGACGGGCAGGCGTTCGGGGACGAGGGGCCCGAGTCGGCGTGCTCGCCAGAAGGCGGCCAGGCCCGCGGCGATGAAGAGCTGCAGTGTGCCCCAGAGCCAGCCCGAGGGCAGCAGGTCGAGGAAGGTCTTACCGCCCGCGTCGGTCGCCGAGGTGTCGGACAGGGAGGGGAGGTACCAGACCAGATGGGGGCGGGAACCGAGCAGTTGGAGGGCGAGCGAGGCGTTGCCCTGCTGGTCGAGACGGTTGTTGTAGAGGATGTCGGGGGCGCCGACGACGACGGTGTCGCCGTTTCCGGAGGTTGCCGGGATCCGCAGCAGGGTGGGCAGGCCGTCGCTGGGGTAGCAGGAGTCGGCGTCGAGGTCGGTGGTGGTGTAGCGGATGCCGCCGGTGTCGGCGCTGCCCGCGCGCCGGGCGGCCGGCAGGTCGCAGTCGGGTGAGAGCGTCGAGTCGAAGCTGATCGCGGGGTCGGCGGTGACGCCGGGGGCGAGGGTACTGAGGGAGGGAGCTTCGGGGGCGATCAGGATCGTGCGGCCGCCGGAGCTCGCGGTCGCCCTGTGCAGGCCGGTCTGCTGGCTGTCGGTGAGCAGGTCGGGGGCGGCGACGAGCAGGGTGGTGTCGGGGCCGGCCGCGGCGCGGGCCTCGTCCAGGGTGGTGACCACGCGGGTGGAGACGCCGCGGTCGCCCAGGAGTTCGGCGGTGGCGCGGCTGCCGTAGGGGTCGGCGGAGCGCGGGTCGAGGCGGCCGTGCTGGGCGCCGGAGCGGATCGCGGCGATCGCCACGGCGGCCGCCAGCAGGATCACGACCGCGAGGGTGACTCCCCGGGCGCGCGTCCACACCTGGCGGGCGGTGGGCGAGGCCGAGGTGGAGGGGAGGGTGGCCTCGGTCATGAGGCGGCTCCGTGGCCGGTGTGGTGGGCGCTGCCGGTGAGCACGGGTTTGCTGCGCTCCAGGTCGCGGTCGAGCTCGGTGAGGCGGCCGTACGCACTGGAGTCGGCGGGCCGGCCGCCGTACGTGACGTCGTCGAAGTCGCGGGCGGCGGCGCGCAGTCGGTCCGTGTGCCCGGGCAGGGTGCGGCCCGCCTCGGCGGCCGCCTCGTCCGCCGTACGGCCGGGGCGCGGGTCGAGGAGGGTGCGTTCCTCCAGGGAGCGGACGATGGCGCGCATGCGTTCCTGGACGGCCTGGTTCCAGTGGCCCTGGGCGGCGTGGGCCTCGGCCGCCGAGCGGTGTTCGGCGGCGCTGCGGGGGCGGTCGTCGAAGAGCGCGGCGGACGGGGCGGGTGTGCGCTGCGGGGTGCCCAGGCGCCACCAGAGGGCGGCGACGACGGCGAGTACGGCCACCACGATCACCAGCAGTCCGAGGGTGCCGCCGGGGGTCGCGGAGGACGCGGCTCCGAACAGCTTGTCGACCCAGTCCCAGAAGGCGTTCAGGGCGCGTTGGACCAGGCTGGGTTCGTTCTCGTGGTACATCCGCTTGGACAGCTCGCGCCTGGCCGCCTCCCGTGCGGGGTCGCGCGGGATCGTCACCGGTGGTTCGTCGCCGCCGTGCGGCAGCGCCAGGACGGCCGCGGCGCCGGTGTGCGGCAGCGCTCGCAGCGTAGTGAGAACTCCCCCCGCCGGACTCACTCCGTCAGCCTCCCGCGGTGGTGCCGGGGGCGTGGGACTCGTAGTCCTGGACGCCGGCGGCGCGGGCCAGGTCGAGGTCGAGGGCCTCGCGGCGGATGCGCTGGTCGATGTAGAGGAGCACGGTGACGCCGGCGGTGATCGGGAAGGTGAGCATGGACCCGATGACCGAGCCGATCCCGCTGATGACGAGGAACGTCCAGCCGAGGCTGCCGCTGCCGCTGTCGAGGAAGCCGCTGATGCCGTTGCCGCTGAGGGCGGCGGCGAGGACGGCGAACGGGATGACGACGATCGACGCGACGATGTTGGCGATGATCGTGGCGAGCAGCTGGATGCCGAAGATCCGCCACCAGGAGCCGCGGACGAGCTTGGCGGAGCGGCTCATCGACTTGAGGACGCCCTGCTTCTCCAGCATGAGTGCCGGAGAGGCGAGGGAGAAGCGGATCATCAGCCAGAGGGCGACTACGGCCGCGCCGAGTCCGCCCAGGACGGCGAGCGCCGCGCCGGCGCCGCTCGACCCGGCGAACGCGATGATCACACCCGGCAGGACACCGACGCCGATGATCGCGCAGGCGAGGAGCGGCAGCAGGAGGGTCAGACCGAACAGTTTCAGCAGCTGGGGGCGGGCGTCCCGCCAGGCCTCGGTGGCGGTGACGGGCTTGCCGAGCACCGCGCGGCTGGTGACGGAGGTGAGCAGCGCCGTCGCGACGATGGTGCCGAGCAGGGTGATGAGCAGGACGATGCCCGAGCTGAGCATGGCGGAGCCCAGGGCGTGGCTCAGCTCACCGACGGTGGCGCTCGGGTCGTTGAGGGCGTCGGTGTCGGCGTTGTCGTTCAGGAAGAAGCCCTGGAGCAGGATGACCGCGATCTGCGTGACCACGGCGACGGTCAGCGAGATGCCCAGCACCGTGCGCCAGTACGTGCGCATCGTGGAGACCGCGCCGTCGAGGATCTCGCCGACGCCGAGCGGGCGCAGCGGGATGACGCCGGGCTTGGCGGCGGGGGTGGGCCGCCCCAGTTGCCGCCCCAGCCGGTGGGACCTCCTGGTCCGCGGCCGGGTCCGCCCCAGGCTCCGTAGCCGCCGCTCTGCCCCGCCGGGCCGCCGGGGCCGGAGGCTTAAGCCGCCCCAGCCGGGTCCGGGCGGGGGCGGGGTCCGGCCGGGGCCCTGGGGGCTGGGGGCGGACCACTGGCCGGGCGGGGGCTGTTCCTTGGACCACTTCGAGGGCGGCTCCGGCTGGTCGGTGCCGCCCTGGTCCGAGGGCCGCTCCGGGGGCTGCGCGGTGCCGGAGCCGTTCGGCTCCTGCCCTTCGGAGGGGGCGGATCCGGGCGAGGCCCAGCCCGGAGTGTCGTTCATCGTCGCTCCTTCACGGTGCGCGTCCGCGGGCGCGGCGGCAGGTTGGCAGCCATCGTGTCACGGTGTGCCCGCCAGGGGACCGGCCGCCGTATGGGCTGCACATCTTCAATTGTCCGCCGGGTACGGGGCAGACTGGGCGGATGGCTGATCAGTACGCGCAATCCCGCGAGCACGACGGGCCAATGGAGATACCGGCGATCCGCTGGGACGAACCACCTGAAGGGCCCGTAGTGGTCCTTCTCGACCAGACGCGGCTGCCAGCCGAGGAAGTCGAGCTGGTGTGCACGGATGCCCCGGCGCTGGTGGAGGCGATCCGCACGCTGGCCGTGCGCGGTGCGCCGCTGCTCGGCATCGCGGGGGCGTACGGTGTCGCGCTCGCCGCGGTGCGCGGCTTCGACGTCGAGGACGCCGCCCGTGCGCTGGCCGGGGCCCGGCCGACGGCGGTGAACCTCGCGGTGGGTGTGCGCCGGGCGCAGGCGGCGTACCGAGGAGCGCTCTCCGGGGGCGGTGACCAGCGGGCCGCCGGGGCGGCGGCGCTGGCCGCGGCGCGGGCGTTGCACCGGGAGGACGCCCGGGCCAGTGCCCGGATGGCGGTGCACGGGCTGGCGCTGCTGGACGAGCTGCTGCCGGGCGGCGGCCACCGGATCCTGACCCACTGCAACTCCGGGGCGTTGGTGTCCGGAGGGGAGGGCACGGCGTTCGCGGTGGCCCTCGCGGCGCATCGGGCGGGGCAGTTGCGGCGGCTCTGGGTGGACGAAACGCGTCCGTTGCTGCAAGGTGCTCGCCTGACGGCTTACGAAGCGGCGCGCAACGGAATGGCGTACACCTTGCTCACGGACAACGCGGCGGGATCCCTGTTCGCGGCGGGTGAGGTGGACGCGGTGCTCATCGGGGCCGATCGGATAGCCGCCGACGGTTCGGTGGCGAACAAGGTGGGGAGCTATCCGCTCGCGGTGCTGGCCCGGTATCACCATGTGCCGTTCATCGTGGTGGCGCCGGTGACGACGGTGGATCCGGACACCCCGGACGGAGCCTCCATCGAGGTCGAGCAGCGCCCCGGTCATGAGGTGACCGAGCTCACCGCGCCGCAGGTGCCGGTGGTGGGAGTGGAAGCGGGAGGCGGGATACCGGTGGCACCCCTGGGAACCCAGGCGTACAACCCGGCATTCGATGTGACGCCGCCCGAGTTGGTGACGGCGATCGTGACCGAAGAGGGCGTTGTTTCGCCCGTGACGGCTGAGGCGCTTGCCGAGCTGTGTGACAGGTCACGCCAGGTAACGATTTAGTTAATGGGATGATGTCGTTTATGAAGGGACGAGTCCTTGTCGTCGATGACGACACCGCACTGGCCGAGATGCTCGGCATCGTGTTGCGTGGTGAAGGTTTTGAGCCGTCTTTCGTAGCCGACGGCGACAAGGCGCTGGCCGCTTTCCGTGAGACCAAGCCCGATCTGGTGCTTCTGGACCTGATGCTTCCCGGCCGGGACGGCATCGAGGTGTGCCGCCTGATCAGGGCGGAGTCCGGGGTACCGATCGTGATGCTCACGGCGAAGAGCGACACCGTCGATGTCGTGGTGGGCCTCGAGTCGGGTGCCGACGACTACATCGTGAAGCCGTTCAAGCCAAAGGAGCTGGTGGCAAGGATCAGGGCGCGGCTGCGTCGTTCCGAGGAGCCGGCGCCGGAGCAGCTGGCCATCGGCGACCTCGTGATCGACGTCGCCGGTCACTCTGTGAAGCGGGACGGGCAGTCGATCGCGCTGACGCCGCTGGAGTTCGACCTCCTGGTGGCGCTGGCGCGCAAGCCCTGGCAGGTGTTCACGCGTGAGGTGCTCCTGGAGCAGGTGTGGGGCTACCGGCACGCGGCGGACACCCGTCTGGTGAACGTCCATGTCCAGCGGCTGCGCTCCAAGGTCGAGAAGGACCCGGAGCGGCCGGAGATCGTGGTGACCGTCCGAGGAGTCGGTTACAAGGCGGGACCGAGCTGACGTGTCCAGGGACAGTGCCGCTTCGGCGCCCGGACAGCCGGGGAACCGCGCGGAGCGGCCTGTCGGCCGGACCATGACGGGCTCCGGCTGGGAGCGGCTCATGGCGGGCGGGCTGCTCCAGGGCGGAGTCAAGGGCAGCCCGATCCTCCGGCTGCTCGTGCGCTGGGTGCGCCGTCCGCTGCTGCCGGTGATGCGGCTGTGGCGGCGCAACATCCAGCTCAAGATCGTCGTCACGACGCTCCTGATGTCCCTGGGCGTCGTCCTGCTGCTCGGCTTCGTCGTGATCGGGCAGGTGCGCAACGGTCTGCTGGACGCCAAGGTGAAGGCGTCACAGAGCCAGGCGACCGGCGGTTTCTCGGTGGCCAAGCAGAAGGCGGACGCGACCGCCACGGCCAACGGCGACGCGGGGTCCGGCACGGACGACCGCCTCTCCAAGAACGTCAGCCAGTGGATGAGCGACCTCGTGGTGTCCCTGTCCAGTGGTGGCCAGGGTGCCTTCGACGTGGTGACGCTCAGTTCCACCGCGGCCGATTCCGGCGGCGCCGGGCTCGGCCCGCGCTCCTCGGGCGACGTCGATCCGACGCTGAGCGTGCCGGAGAACCTGCGGGCCCGCGTCGACAGCAGCACGCTGGCGGCCCAGAGCTACACCCGTGTCGTCTACAAGGACGGCACGCAGTCGCAGCCCGCGCTGGTCGTCGGCAAGCAGGTCAACGACCCGAACGGAGACCCGTACCAGCTGTACTACCTCTTCCCGCTGACGCAGGAGGAGAAGTCGCTGAGCCTCGTCAAGGGGACGCTCGCGACGGCCGGCCTGTTCGTCGTGGTGCTGCTGGGGGCCATCGCCTGGCTCGTGGTGCGCCAGGTCGTCACGCCGGTGCGGATGGCGGCCGGTATCGCCGAGCGGCTGTCCGCCGGCCACCTGCAGGAACGGATGAAGGTCACCGGCGAGGACGACATCGCCCGGCTCGGTGAGGCCTTCAACAAGATGGCGCAGAACCTCCAGCTGAAGATCCAGCAGCTGGAGGACCTGTCGCGGATGCAGCGCCGCTTCGTGTCGGACGTGTCGCACGAGCTGCGTACGCCGCTGACGACCGTCCGGATGGCGGCCGACGTCATCCACGACGCGCGGGTGGACTTCGATCCGATGACCGCCCGGTCGGCCGAGCTGCTCGCCGATCAGCTGGACCGTTTCGAGACGCTGCTCGCGGACCTGCTGGAGATCAGCCGGTTCGACGCGGGCGCGGCGGCGCTGGAGGCCGACGCGATCGACCTCAGGGAGGTCGTACGCAGGGTGGTCAGCGGCGCCGAGCCGCTCGCCGAGCGCAAGGGCTCCCCGATACGGATCGTCGGCGACGCGCAGCCCGTGATCGCCGAGGCGGACGCCCGGCGGGTGGAGCGGGTGCTGCGCAATCTCGTCGTCAACGCCGTGGAGCACGGCGACGGCAAGGAGGTCGTGGTCAAGCTGGCCGCGGCGGGCGGAGCGGTCGCGATCGCGGTGCGCGACTACGGCGTGGGCCTCAAGCCCGGCGAGGCGACCCGGGTCTTCAGCCGCTTCTGGCGCGCGGACCCGGCCCGCGCGCGCACCACCGGCGGTACCGGACTCGGGCTGTCGATCGCCCTCGAGGACGCCCGGCTGCACGGCGGCTGGCTCCAGGCGTGGGGTGAACCGGGCGGTGGTTCGCAGTTCCGGCTGACGCTGCCGCGGACGGCGGACGAGCCGCTGCGGGGGTCCCCGATACCCCTGGAGCCCAAGGACTCACGGCGCAACCGTGGACTCAGCGAAGCGGGACTGCCCTCCGGCGGTGGCGGCAAACTCGCCACGGTGCCGGCGCAGTCCACGGGGGGTCATGCGCCGCCCCCGATGCCGCCGCGCACGTCCATGGAGTCACGTATGGCCGGGGTGTCGCCCACGGCCGATCCGACGGCGCTGCCGGGCAACGGCGCCCGCGTGGTGCCGCGGCCCGCCGGGGCCGTGCGACGGCCGGACGGCACGCCCGCAGCGGGTGGGGAGCGGACCGCGGAAGACCGCGGCGAGCACGAGGAGCTCGGGCAGCACGAAGAGCTCGGACAAGGGGAGACATTCCGTGGGCGCTGACCGCGAGGGGAGCGGCCGGCTGCGTCCCGTACGCGTGGGGGTGTACCTCGGCTGCGGTGCGCTGCTGCTGACGGGGTGCGCCTCGATGCCGGACAGCGGGGACCTGCGGGGCGTCGAGTCCACGCCGAGGCAGGACTCGCAGGTCCGCGTCTTCGCGCTGCCGCCGCGTGAGGACGCCCGGCCGGCCGAGATCGTACAGGGGTTCCTGGAGGCCCTGACCAGTGACGACGCGCAGTACAAGACGGCGCTCAAATATCTGACGACGGCCGCCCGCAAGACCTGGGACCCCTTCAGCTCCACGACCGTCCTCACCGACGGGCCCGACGCCAGGTCGCAGCAGTCGGTGAAGGCCCAGGACAGCGACGGCAGTTATTCGTACGTGCTGGCCGGGACCAAGGTCGCCACGGTCAACGACCAGCACGCGTACATGCCGGACTCTGCCGCGTACCACGCGACGGTGCACCTCACCCGGCAGAAGGACACCAAGCAGTGGCGCATCGACGGGCTGCCGCAGGGCGTGGTGATGGGCAACTCCGACTTCCAGCGCAACTACGTGTCCGTCAACAAGTACTACTTCGCCTCGAACGCGACCTCCGGGTCGGCCGGACAGCTGGGGACCGTCGCCGATCCGGTCTATGTGCGCGAGAAGGTGGACCCGATGACGGAGATGGTCCGGGCGCTGCTGAAGGGGCCCACGAGCTGGCTCGATCCGGTGGTCACGTCGAGCTTCCCGTCCGGCACGGATCTGAAGAAGGGCGTCACCTCGCTGTCGCCCGACGACCGCAACAGGGTGACGGTCCCGCTGAACCACAAGGCCGACCGGGTCGGTGGGCCCCAGTGCGACAGGATGGCGGCCCAGCTCCTGCTCACCTTCCGGGACCTGACGCCCACGGGGGTCGACGAGGTGGAGCTGCAGCGGTCGAACGGTTCGCAGCTGTGCGTGCTCAGCGAGGACCACGCGGAGATCATCGCCTCGCACGGTACGGCCGAGCACCCCGGGTTCGAGTACTTCATCGACGGCAAGCAGCGCCTCGTACGGTTGTCCAGCACCAACGGCGGCAAGGAGGCCGAGCCGGTGCCCGGCCCGCTGGGCGACGGCGGCAGGAAGCTGCGGGCCGCGGCGGTGTCGCGGGACGAGGACAGCGCGGCCGGCGTGTCGGTCGACGGGAGTTCGCTGTACGTGGGCTCGCTGGTGTCGGGCGCCTCGCTCGGTGACGCGGTGCTGCACAGCCAGGGCAGGACGGCACAGGACCGGCTGACGACGCCCAGTTGGGACGGCCGGGGCGACCTGTGGGTGGCGGACCGGGATCCCGCGAATCCCCGGTTGTTGCTGCTGGAGAAGGGCGCGGGCGAACCGCTGCAGGTCTCGACGCCGGGACTCGACGGGCGGGTCAAGGCGGTACGGGTGGCCGCCGACGGGGTACGGGTCGCGCTGATCGTCGAGAAGGACGGCAAGAGCTCCCTGCAGATCGGGCGCATCGACCGGGACACCGACACCAAGACCGGTGAGCGGCCCAGCGTCTCTGTTCTCGAACTGCACTCGGTCGCACCGCAGCTGGAGGAGGTCACGGCCATGTCATGGGCCGGGGACAGCCGGCTCGTGGTCGTCGGGCGCGAGTCCGAGGGGGTGCTGCAGATGCGGTACGTCCAGGTCGACGGCTCCACTCCGGTGGGCGCGGCGCCCTCCGCGCTGACGGGCGTGAAGGAGATCGCCGCGTCCGAGGACGAGCGGCTGCCGCTGGTGGCGCACTCGGAGGAGGACGGGATCGTGCGGCTGTCGTCCGGGGAGCAGTGGCAGAAGGTCGTCAAGAACGGCACGGCGCCGGTTTACCCCGGGTAGGTCGGTTCCCTGCCGTCTCTGTCGTTCTCCGCCGTTCTCTGCCGTGTCCGTGTCGAGGTGGGGTCGTCCCGTGCTTTCGGGGCGGCCCTGTCCGCGTTCCGGGGGGCTACGGGGGTTCCGTGGGCTGGTCCGTCGGCTGTCCCGGTCGAGGGTCGGCCCCGAGGGTGACGGGTGTCCGGTTGTCCACAGGCGGTTGTCCACAGGGGTGGCCGGTCGGCCGTGGTGTTGGCACAGTGGTGGACATGCGGGCGTGGTGGCAGGACCTCACCGACCTGGTGCTGCCGGCCGAGTGCGGAGGCTGCGGGAGACCCCATACGGTGCTCTGCCCGGAGTGCCGTGCCGCCCTGAGCGGGGCCGCACCGCGCCGGGTGCGCCCGGATCCGGCGCCGCCCGGGCTGCCGGTCGTGCACGCGGCGGCCCCCTATGAGGACGAGGTGCGCGCGGCACTCCTCGCGCACAAGGAACGGGGGGCACTGACACTGGCGACACCACTGGGAACGGCCCTGGCGGGGGCTGTGAGGGCGGCTTCGGGACTCCCGCTCCTCCCGGACCCGTACGGGCTTCCGGCGGCCCCGGACGGGCCTCTCAGCGCGGGGGGCGGGTGGCTGGGGTCCGCCGGCGGGCCGGGACCCGTGCTGCTGGTTCCGGTGCCCTCCTCACGGCGGGCGGTGCGGGCGCGCGGTCACGATCCGGCGCGCCGGATCGCCCTCGCGGCCGCCGGGGAACTGCGGCGCACGGGAGCGCCGGTCCGGGTGCTGGCCGTGCTGCGGCAGCGACGCGCCGTGGCCGACCAGGCGGGACTCGACTCCCGGCAGCGGTTGCGCAATCTCGCGGGCGCGCTGGAGGTCGCCACGGGAGGCGATCGGCTGCTGGCGGGCGCCGGCCGGGTGGTGCTGGTGGACGACCTGATGACGACGGGAGCCTCCTTGGCGGAGGCGGCGCGCGCCGTACGGGTGGCGCTGGAGGGCGTCGATGCATACGGAAGGGAAGCCGGGGAAGCAACGGGGGAACGGATGCGGAGACGAGTGGGGAAACGGATGACTGAGGCAACGAGAGAGGTCGAGGACCGTCATCCGGCGGCCCGCGGGATGACGGACGCGAGCCGAGTCGGCGCCATGATCTGTGCGGCTGTGGTGGCGGCGACGCCGGATGGTTTCGAAATCAACCGGAACTGACTGAGAACTTCCATCGTTGCTGGTAATGACCAGGTCAATTCACCTGAACGGAGGTACGCCGCAGTAGAGGGTGACGACATCCGTCCGGGCGAGATATGTTCGGTTGTGAGGCCGTTGGCGCTGGCCACACCTCGTATATCCGAATGCCGTGCTGCGGGTTTCTGAATCACCCGCCCGCCATGGGGTGTAGATCTTGCCCATGGGGGAGGAGGAGGTGAAAGTCACCGAGTCCGAGGTTCCGGGGCTCACCGGGATCTGGTGCAAAAGGGAGATGCTCCGCCTGTGGAGCGGGGCTATCCGGGAACGGAGTTCTGCGTGGACATCGTCGTCAAGGGCCGCAAGACCGAGGTGCCCGAGCGGTTCCGCAAGCACGTGGCCGAGAAGCTGAAGCTGGAGAAGATCCAGAAGCTCGATGGCAAGGTGATCAGCCTCGACGTCGAGGTGTCCAAGGAGCCCAACCCCCGGCAGGCCGACCGTTGTGACCGAGTGGAGATCACGCTCCGCTCCCGCGGTCCGGTGATCCGGGCGGAGGCAGCGGCGAGCGACCCGTATGCAGCACTCGACCTGGCGGCGGACAAGCTCGAAGCCCGGCTGCGCAAGCAGCACGACAAGCGCTACACCCGCCGTGGCAACGGGCGGCTCTCGGCGGCCGAGGTCGCCGACCACGTCCCGGGTGCCGCGACACTGAACGGGAACGGGAGTGTTGTCCACGAGGACGAGCCCGACAGTGTGCCGACCAAGAAGATCGGCTCCCTCGAGGTCATGGGAGAAGGGCCCCTCGTCGTCCGGGAGAAGACCCACGTGGCCGCCCCGATGACGCTCGACCAGGCGCTCTACGAGATGGAGCTGGTCGGGCACGACTTCTATCTGTTCGTCGACTCCGAGACCAAGGAGCCGAGTGTCGTCT
This sequence comes from Streptomyces sp. RPA4-2, assembly GCF_012273515.2. NCBI lineage: Bacteria > Bacillati > Actinomycetota > Actinomycetes > Kitasatosporales > Streptomycetaceae > Streptomyces > Streptomyces sp. RPA4-2. The sequence goes on along the minus strand of NZ_CP050975.2, from coordinate 3,790,256 downwards.
ATCGGCGGCACGCGTACGACTACGGCGTCATCCACCTCAGTACGGACCCGATGGTCACCCAGGCCGGATCGGACGCGCCGGGCGGTGCGCTCGGCGGCTAGAACCGCCCAGACGACGACAGAGCCGGTGCCCCTGGTGCGCGCGTGCGCCCCCAGGGGCACCGGTGTGCGACCACTTCGCGACCCGCTCTGTCACCCCACTGTCGTCCGGGCATGAAATCATGGCCGCACCGGCCCCAACCGGGGGGCCGTTGCCTTGGGTTGGCGATGGCACAGGAACACAGGCCACGGCCTTCAGGGGGAGGAACGATGGCGGACAGCTTCGGACCGATGCGTGTCGAGGATGCCGACGGCGGGGGCGCCGGTACGAGCCCGGACGTGGGCACCTCACGCAAGGAGCCCATCCGTGTCCTCGTCGTGGACGATCACGCCCTCTTCCGCCGCGGTCTGGAGATCGTGCTCGCGGCCGAGGAGGACATCCAGGTCGTCGGCGAGGCGGGTGACGGGGCGGAGGCGGTCGACAAGGCGGCCGACCTGCTCCCGGACATCGTGCTGATGGACGTACGCATGCCGAAACGGGGCGGCATCGAGGCATGCACCTCCATCAAGGAGGTGGCCCCCAGCGCGAAGATCATCATGCTGACGATCAGCGACGAGGAGGCCGACCTCTACGACGCGATCAAGGCCGGCGCGACCGGATATCTCCTCAAGGAGATCTCCACGGACGAGGTGGCCACGGCCATTCGCGCGGTGGCGGACGGACAGTCGCAGATCAGCCCTTCGATGGCGTCGAAACTGCTCACCGAGTTCAAGTCGATGATCCAGCGGACCGACGAGCGCCGGCTGGTGCCCGCGCCGCGGCTCACCGATCGCGAGCTGGAAGTCCTCAAGCTCGTCGCGACCGGAATGAACAACCGGGATATCGCCAAGGAGTTGTTCATCTCCGAGAACACGGTGAAGAACCACGTGCGCAACATCTTGGAGAAGCTCCAGCTGCACTCCAGGATGGAAGCGGTGGTGTACGCGATGCGGGAGAAGATCCTCGAGATCCGCTGAGGGCCGTCGTCCGGATCGGGTGGCCGGTCCGGGCGCGTCACCCGAGGGCGTGCGCCAGCTCCCTCGTCAGCGGGTCGCGCAGCTCGGGCGCGTCCACCCGCTCCACGCGCACGCTCGTGCAGTCCACCCAGCTCGCGGCCTCCACCAGTGCCTGGGCCACCGCGGGGACGGCCTTGGCGCCGTCCAGGGTGACCTGCTTGGCGACCAGGGTGTTCCCCTCCCGGGCGGGATCCACCCGGCCGACCAGTCGGCCGCCGGCGAGGACCGGCATCGCGAAATAGCCGTGGATCCGCTTCGCCTTGGGCGTGTACGCCTCCAGGCGGTGGGTGAAGCCGAAGATGCGCTCCGTCCGCGCCCGCTCCCAGACGAGCGAGTCGAACGGGGACAGCAGCGTCGTACGGTGACGGCCGCGCGGCGCGGTCTCCAGGGCCGCCGGATCGGCCCACGCCGGCTTGCCCCAGCCCTCCACGGCCACCGGGACCAGCCCCGAGTCCGCGATCACCGCGTCGACCTGCTCGCCCCTGAGGCGGTGGTAGTCGGCGATGTCCGCGCGGGTGCCGACGCCCAGGGACTGGCCGGCGAGGCGGACCAGGCGGCGCAGGCACTCCGCGTCGTCCAGCTCGTCATGGAGCAGGGTGTCGGGGACGGCGCGCTCCGCGAGGTCGTACACCCGCTTCCAGCCGCGGCGCTCGGTGCACACCACCTCGCCGTACATCAGCGCGCGCTCCACGGCGACCTTCGTGCCCGACCAGTCCCACCACTCGCTGGTCTTCTTCGCGCCGCCCAAGTCCGTCGCCGTGAGCGGGCCTTCGGTGCGGAGCTGCTTGATGACCTGGTCGTAGGTGCCGTCCGGCAGGGCGTGGTTCCAGTGCGGGCGGGCGCGGTAGGCGCGGCGGCGGAAGGCGAAGTGGGGCCACTCCTCGATGGGGAGGATGCAGGCCGCGTGGGACCAGTACTCGAAGGCGTGAGGGGCGCCGCCGGCACCCGGTGTCCAGTACGCCTCGTCCACCGTCCTGCGGCCCACCGCGCCCAGCCGGGCGTACGGGACGAGTTCGTGGGAGCGGGCGAGGACGGAGATCGTGTCGAGCTGGACCGCGCCCAGGTGTCGCAGGACCCCGCGGACGCCCGACCTGCGGTCCGGGGCGCCCAGGAAACCCTGGGCTCGCAGGACGACGCGGCGGGCCTCGGCGGCGGAGAGGTCGGTGGCGGGACGCGGGAGACTCGTCATGCCCGCACGATAGGCGGTGGCACTGACAGTGGGGGCCGGGCCCGTGGTCCGGGGGCCGGGAAGCCACCGGCGACGCGCCCGGGCGGCGGCCGGGACGGGCGGACGGTCCGGTGCCGCGCCGGCTGTCCCGGTTTCGGGTGTCCCGGTTTCCGGTGTCCGGGTCTCAGATGTTCGGCGGCCCGGCGGGGGGCGGGAGGTAGGGCGCCGTCGAGGGCAGGCCCAGGTCCGAGGGGAGCAGGGAGCCGATCCAGCAGTCGCGGCGGACGCCCTTGTTGTTGATGGCGGAGCGGAGCGTGCCCTCCACGGTGAAGCCGGCCCGTTCGGCCACCGCGCGGGAGGCCTGGTTGCCGACCTCGGCGCGCCATTCGACGCGATCGACGGCGAGACTGGTGAATGCCCAGCGCGAGGCCGCGACGGTGGCTTCGGTGAGATAGCCGTTGCCGCGGTACTCCTTCGTGGCCCAGAAGCCGACCTCGCCGACACCCAGGGAGCGCATGGTGATGCCGAGCATGCCCACCAGTTCCCCGGAAGGGAGGAAGACGCCGAAGGTGAACATCGACCCGTCCGCCCAGCCGTCGGGCACCAGCTGGGCCGTGAACCCCGCCGCGTGCTCGTGGAGATAGGGCGACGGGATCGTGGTCCAGCGCTGGATGTCGGGATCCTGGACGGCGTCGAACACGGCGTCGGTGTCGTGCGAGCCCACGGTGCGCAGGAGCAGGCGGTCGGTGGTGAGCGTGACGGGGTCCATCGGGCCGATTCTGCTCGGGCTGCCGTAAGGGCGCCATTCCTTTGCCGTGGGTGATGCGTCGGTTACTTTTCGCAGCGTGGACGCGGCACCTTACGCAACCCCTGTCCGTTGTCCTAGTGGCTGTCGTGAGCAGACCTCCCGGCGCGGTGGGGTCCTCGCTTACGATGGCCGTTGCTCAAGCTGCTCTTGACACCGCCATTGAAACCGACCGTCCCAGGCCCGACCGGCAAGGAGACAAACCCCCGTGTCCGTCCTCTCGAAGATCATGCGTGCAGGCGAAGGCAAGATCCTGCGCAAGCTGCACCGCATCGCGGACCAGGTCAACTCCATCGAAGAGGACTTCGTCGACCTCTCCGACGCCGAGCTGCGGGCCCTCACCGATGAGTACAAGCAGCGGTACGCCGACGGCGAAAGCCTCGACGACCTGCTGCCCGAGGCGTTCGCCACGGTCCGTGAGGCCGCCAAGCGCGTCCTCGGCCAACGTCACTACGACGTGCAGATGATGGGTGGCGCCGCGCTCCACCTCGGCTACGTCGCGGAGATGAAGACCGGTGAGGGCAAGACCCTGGTCGGCACACTGCCCGCGTATCTGAACGCCCTCTCCGGAGATGGCGTCCACCTCATCACGGTCAACGACTACCTGGCCGAGCGCGACTCCGAAATGATGGGCCGCGTCCACAAGTTCCTGGGTCTGGACGTCGGCTGCATCCTGGCCAACATGACGCCGGCCCAGCGTCGCGAGCAGTACGCGTGCGACATCACCTACGGCACGAACAACGAGTTCGGCTTCGACTACCTGCGCGACAACATGGCGTGGGCCCAGGACGAACTCGTCCAGCGCGGTCACAACTTCGCGATCGTCGACGAGGTCGACTCCATCCTCGTCGACGAGGCCCGTACGCCGCTGATCATCTCCGGCCCGGCCGACCAGGCCACCAAGTGGTACGGCGACTTCGCCAAGCTGGTCACCCGCCTCAAGAAGGGCGAGGCCGGCAACCCGCTCAAGGGCATCGAGGAGACCGGCGACTACGAGGTCGACGAGAAGAAGCGCACCGTCGCCATCCACGAGCCCGGCGTGGCCAAGGTCGAGGACTGGCTGGGTATCGACAACCTGTACGAGTCGGTGAACACCCCGCTCGTCGGTTACCTGAACAACGCCATCAAGGCCAAGGAACTCTTCAAGAAGGACAAGGACTACGTCGTCATCGACGGCGAAGTCATGATCGTCGACGAGCACACCGGCCGTATCCTCGCCGGCCGCCGCTACAACGAGGGCATGCACCAGGCGATCGAGGCGAAGGAAGGGGTGGACATCAAGGACGAGAACCAGACCCTCGCCACGATCACCCTGCAGAACTTCTTCCGCCTCTACGGCAAGCTCTCCGGCATGACCGGTACGGCGATGACCGAGGCCGCCGAGTTCCACCAGATCTACAAGCTCGGCGTCGTCCCGATCCCGACCAACAAGCCCATGGTCCGCAAGGACCAGTCGGACCTGATCTACCGCACCGAGGTGGCCAAGTTCGACGCGGTGGTCGACGACATCGCGGAGAAGCACGAGAAGGGCCAGCCGATCCTCGTCGGCACGACGTCGGTCGAGAAGTCCGAGTACCTCTCGCAGCAGCTCTCCAAGCGCGGCATCCAGCACGAGGTGCTGAACGCCAAGCAGCACGACCGCGAGGCCACGATCGTCGCCCAGGCGGGCCGCCGGGGTGCCGTGACCGTCGCCACGAACATGGCCGGCCGAGGCACCGACATCAAGCTCGGCGGCAACCCCGAGGACCTCGCCGAGGCCGAGCTGCGTCAGCGCGGCCTCGACCCCGAGGAGCACATCGAAGAGTGGGCCGCCGCCCTCCCCGCCGCCCTGGAGAAGGCCGAGCAGGCCGTCAAGGCGGAGAACGAGGAGGTCAAGGACCTCGGCGGGCTCTACGTACTGGGCACCGAGCGCCACGAGTCGCGGCGCATCGACAACCAGCTGCGCGGTCGCTCCGGCCGTCAGGGCGACCCGGGCGAGTCCCGCTTCTACCTCTCCCTCGGTGACGACCTGATGCGCCTCTTCAAGGCCCAGATGGTCGAGCGCGTGATGTCGATGGCGAACGTGCCGGACGACGTGCCGATCGAGAACAAGATGGTCACGCGCGCGATCGCGTCCGCCCAGTCGCAGGTCGAGCAGCAGAACTTCGAGACCCGCAAGAACGTCCTGAAGTACGACGAGGTGCTCAACCGCCAGCGCGAGGTCATCTACGGCGAGCGCCGCCGCGTCCTGGAGGGCGAGGACCTGCAGGAGCAGATCCAGCACTTCATGGACGACACGATCGACGCGTACATCGGGGCCGAGACCGCCGAGGGCTTCGCCGAGGAGTGGGACCTGGACCGCCTGTGGGGCGCCTTCAGGCAGCTCTACCCGGTGAAGGCCACCGTCGACGAGCTGGAGGAGGCGGCCGGTGACCGCGCCGGTCTGACCGCCGAGTTCATCTCCGAGTCCATCAAGGACGACATCCACGAGCAGTACGCGGCGCGCGAGGAGCAGCTCGGCTCCGAGATCATGCGCGAGCTGGAGCGTCGGGTCGTGCTCTCGGTGCTGGACCGCAAGTGGCGTGAGCACCTCTACGAGATGGACTACCTCCAGGAGGGCATCGGTCTGCGCGCCATGGCGCAGAAGGACCCTCTGGTCGAGTACCAGCGCGAGGGCTTCGACATGTTCGGCGCCATGATGGACGGCATCAAGGAGGAGTCCGTCGGCTACCTGTTCAACCTGGAGGTCCAGGTCGAGCAGCAGGTCGAGGAGGTCCCGGTCGAGGATGCCGCGCCGTCGCTGGAGAAGGAGGACGTCGTCCCCGCGGGCGCGCGTCCCGAGATCCGCGCCAAGGGGCTCGACGCTCCGCAGCGTCCCGACCGGCTGCACTTCTCCGCGCCCACCGTGGACGGTGAGGGCGGCGTGGTCGAGGGTGACTTCACCAACGACGACGAGCCCGTGCGCTCCGAGGCGGACGGCCTCACGCGCGCGGAGCGCCGCAAGCAGCAGAAGAGCATCGGTCGCCGCCGCAAGAAGTGACGGCTGTGACGGCTGAGCCCTGGGGGGCCGAGTGGCCCCGGAGGGCCGACCGGTCCGGTGGGACCGCGCCGTGACGGGCTGATGGGTCGAAGGGCCGGGCACCTCGGGTGTCCGGCCCTTCGCGTCGTTCAGCCGTCGTCGGCGGAGCGGGGCATGCGGGGGCCGCCCAGCTCCACCGCCGTGCACCGCCAGCGGAGGTCGGGGCCCTGTTCCAGGCGGAAGGCCATGGCGCGGATCTGGTCACCGGCGCCGATGCGGGCGAAGGCCTCGATCGCCCCGGGGCGGGGGACGTAGTAGCCGATGTCGCGGACGACCGGCCGACTGCCACGGGTGCGCAGCCGGCCGCGTTCGGCGAGCCAGGCGAGCTCGTCGTAGGCGCGGCCCGCGGTGTGGCGCAGCATGCAGTGGACGGGGCGCTGACCGCTCAGCACGGCGAGCAGGCGGTCGGCGAAGACGTCGGTGGGCCGGGGCTGCGGAGCGGGGCCCTGCCGGGTTCCGTCCGGGCAGGGGGCCGGGACCGGGGTGGTACGCGGGGGTGACGGCGGCGGGCTGCCCGCGGGAGCCGTGCGGGGAGCGCCGCCGCCCGGGGCGCGGGGCGGGGCGCCTCCCGGTCGACGGGTGTCCTGGCGGCCGGGAGGGCGGGTGCCCGGGCGGCGCTGCGTCCTGGTCATCACCTTGTTCATGCGTCGTCCCCGCTCGCTGCGGCCCGGTCGGTACCGGGCGGTAACTTTCGTGTCGGAGATCTTGTACGAGGCGGGAGCGGGGGCCCGCAAGGATGTCCGGCACGCGTCGCGGCGGCTGGAGGATTCACCTATCAGGGTGACCGGTGGGTGCGGGGGCCTTGACGCGAAAGGGGCGTACCGGGTGAATCGCGGGCCGGGGGTGGACGTCGCGGGCGGTAGGGCCCGGGACCCGAAAGAGGACGCCCACCCGTATCCTGAAGGCCCTCCCGGGAGGCGCGGGACAGCCCTCCCAGGAGCTCCCCGACCACTCAGGAGCTCCCCGACTACGAAAGCGGCCAGCCATGCGCGTCTACGTCCCCCTGACCCTCTCCGGGCTCGCCGAGGCGCACAAGACGGGGGAACTGGGAACGGGACCGTTCGTGGCGTACGCGGTCACGCCCGCCCTGCGCGAGTGGTATCTCTCCGACGACATCGAGGAGCTCGAGTACGCGGCGCTGAACCGGGCCGCGCTGGCCTCCCTCCGGCTGCTCGCGGGGGAGCGGGACACCGCGCGGCGCCGGGTGGTCGTCGCCGTCGACGTCCCCGACCGCGCCGCGGCAGCCGATCCCGACCGGGGGCTCGATCCGGTGGCGCTCGGCGAGGTGCGGGTGTCCGGGGCGGTGCCGCTGGCCAAGGCGGCCGCGGTGCACGTCGACGCCGACGACGCCGAGGAGGACGTGTCGGCCGCCGTGCGGGCGCTCGGGGCGGCCGACCACGGGGACGACGACGCGCAGTTCGTCGTGGACGGGGCAGAGGACCACGAGCTGTTGTGGTTCGCGACGCAGGAGATCCCCAACCTGGTGGGACTCGGGGACTGAGGCGCCCCCGTCCCGTTGTCGGTGGAGCCGGGTACGTTCTTGGTATGGGGAAGCACGGAGCAGCAGCGCACATCGTGTGGGACTGGAACGGGACTCTGTTCCACGACAACGCCGCGATCATCGGCGCGACGAACGCGGCGTTCGCCGAACTGGGGCTGGAGCCGATCACGCTGGAGCGGTACCGGGCGTTGTACTGCGTCCCGGTGCCCAAGTTCTACGAGCGGCTGATGGGGAGGCTGCCGACGGACGCCGAGTGGGAGATCATGGACGAGACCTTCCACCGGTACTACACGCGGCACCGCACGGCCTGCGAGCTGACGGAGGGGGCGGCGACGCTGCTCGCCGGGTGGCGGTCGGCGGGGCACAGCCAGTCACTGCTGAGCATGTACGGCCACGACGAGCTGGTCCCGCTGGTCAGAGGGTTCGGTATCGAGCCGCACTTCGTACGGGTGGACGGGCGGACGGGACCGTCCGGCGGCAGCAAGGCGGAGCACATGGTGCGGCACATCGGCGCGCTCGCCGGGGTGGATCCGCGGCGGACGGTCGTGATCGGGGACGCCGCCGACGACGCGGTCGCCGCGCTGCACGTGGGGGCGCGGGCCGTGCTCTACACCGGCGGATCGCACGGCCGCGCCAGCCTCGAAGTGGCGGGTGTGCCCGTGGTGGACAGCCTGGCCGAAGCGGTCGAGGAGGCCGAGCGGCTGGCGGCCTGACCGCAGCGACGCCGGCGGCCGGTACGCCGGGAGGCCAGGCTCCGTCCGCCGGTCAGGTCACCGGCGCCTTCGCGCGCAGGACCGTGAGGAACTCGCGCATCCAGCTGGAGTGGTCCGGCCAGGCGCGTGCCGAGACGAGTGTGCCGTCGACCACCGTCTCCGTGTCCTGGAAGGTCGCGCCGGCGGTCTGCATGTCCGGTTCCAGTGCCGGATACGCGGTGACGCGGCGCCCGCGCAGGGCGTCGACGGAGGCGGTGAGCAGCGGCCCGTGGCAGATCTGGGCCACGGGCTTGTCCGTCTCGAAGAAGGACCTGAGGATCTTGCGGAGTTCGGGGTCGCCCCGCAGATACTCGGGGGCGCGGCCGCCCGGGATCACCAGGGCGACGTACTGGCCGGGGTCGACCTCGCTGAAGGCGAGATCGGCGGGCCAGGTGTAGCCGGGCTTCTCGGTGTACGTGTCGAAGCCGGGTTCGAAGTCGTGGACCACGAACTGGAGCTTCTTGCGGCTGGGGGCCGCGATGTGGACCTCGTAGCCCTCCTCGCGCAGGCGCTGGTAGGGGTACAGGACCTCCAGTGACTCCGCCGCGTCACCGGTGACGATCAGGATCTTCGCTGCCATGTCGCTCCGCTCTGTGAGCCGTGGGTGCGTCTTCGTCGGCCGTCCTGGGCAACGTGCCTCGGCGGGCGGGCCCTGCCAAGGGGGCGCGCAGGTGTTTCGGGAACGGAGTGGCGGCTCGCCGGGGCACCGCGGGGGTTGTACCGGCCGCGGGCCGCTCGCTGGTCGCGCAGTTCCCCGTGCCCCTCCAGGGGCCGCGCAAGCCGTCCCTGCGACCCGTGCGGGACCCACGCCGACAGCCCCCGTGGCCCGCACTGCACGTTACCGTCCCTTTCGTCCCTGTGCAGACTGTCAAAGTTCGACCCCCGGTTTTGTACACATACGGCTCATGACGAGTCCGGGGTGAGGAGCGATAGCCTGGTGGCGTGATCAGCGCGATATCTCGCGGGGGCGCCGTCGCCCCTGCCCCGCGCCCGGAGACCACGGACGACATCCGTGACCGGGCGTCAGTCGCTGACCTTCGCGGGCGGGACGGAGCGGCAAGCGCACTCCGTATGCCGATGACACCCCGTGGACGGACGTCGCCGAGAGCAGCGTCACAGTCCCCAGAGGTGCCGAACATGGCCGATATCCCCCCGCCCATCTCTCCATGCGGCATAGCGTCGGACCAGACCGGACACCCCGCGTCACGGCGTCACGTCGGAGAAGAGACCGTATTTCCTTCTACGTCACGCAATGGCGCGCGACAGGAGCCAGAGGACAATGCAGACCAAGCTGGACGAAGCAAAGGCCGAGCTGCTCGAACGGGCCGCCCGGGTAGCTGAGAACAGTCCGGTCGGGGGGCACCTACCGACCGTGAAGACGGGCGCGGGCACCCCGGACCGGGAGACCGTGCTCGCGTTCCTCCAGCGCTACTACCTGCACACCGCCCCGGAGGACCTGACCGACCGCGACCCGGTCGACGTCTTCGGAGCCGCCTTCTCGCACTACCGACTGGCCGAGAACCGCCCCCAGGGCACGGCCAGCGTCCGCGTGCACACGCCCACCGTCGAGGAGAACGGCTGGACCTGCAGCCACTCCGTCGTCGAGGTCGTGACCGACGACATGCCCTTCCTCGTCGACTCGGTCACCAACGAGCTGTCCCGGCAGGGGCGCGGCATCCACCTCGTCATCCACCCGCAGGTCGTCGTACGGCGGGACGTGACCGGCGAGCTCATCGAGGTGCTGCCCGGCCGGCCCGTTGCCGACGAGCTGTCGCACGACGCGCACATCGAGTCGTGGATCCACGTCGAGATCGACCGCGAGACCGACCGGGCCGACCTGAAGCAGATCACCGCCGATCTGCTGCGGGTCCTGTCCGACGTCCGTGAGTCCGTCGAGGACTGGGAGAAGATGCGCGACGCCTCGCTGCGCATCGCCGAGGAACTGCCCGCCGAGCCGACCGCCGGCGACCTGCGCGACCAGGAGGTCGAAGAGGCCCGTGAGCTGCTGCGCTGGCTCTCGAACGACCACTTCACCTTCCTCGGGTACCGGGAATACGAGCTGCGTGACGACGATGTGCTGGCGGCGGTGCCCGGGACCGGGCTCGGCATCCTGCGCTCCGACCCGCAGCACGGCGGCGACGACAGCCACCCCGTCAGCCCCTCCTTCGAGCGGCTGCCCGCCGACGCCCGCGCCAAGGCCCGTGAGCACAAGCTCCTGGTGCTCACCAAGGCGAACAGCCGCGCCACCGTGCATCGGCCGTCCTACCTCGACTACATCGGTGTGAAGAAGTTCGACGCCGACGGCAACGTCGTCGGTGAGCGGCGTTTCCTCGGCCTGTTCTCCTCGGCCGCCTACACCGAGTCCGTCCGGCGCGTTCCCGTCGTCCGCCGCAAGGTCGAGGAGGTCCTCAGGGGCGCGGGCTTCTCGCCCAACAGCCACGACGGCCGCGACCTGCTGCAGATCCTGGAGACGTACCCCCGCGACGAGCTCTTCCAGACGCCCCCGGACGAGCTGCGCGCCATCGTCACCTCCGTGCTGTACCTCCAGGAGCGGCGGAGGCTGCGGCTCTACCTGCGCCAGGACGAGTACGGACGCTACTACTCGGCGCTCGTCTACCTCCCGCGCGACCGCTACACCACCGGCGTACGCCTTCGGATCATCGACATCCTGAAGGAGGAACTCGGCGGCAGCAGTGTCGACTTCACCGCCTGGAACACCGAGTCGATCCTCTCCCGGCTGCACTTCGTGGTCCGGGTCCCGCAGGGCACCGAGCTGGCGCAGCTCAGCGACGCCGACAAGGACAGGCTCGAGGTGCGGCTCGTCGAGGCCGCCCGCTCCTGGGCCGACGGTTTCGCCGAGGCGCTGAACGCCGAGTGCGGTGAGGAGCGCGCGGCCGAGCTGCTGCGCCGCTACGGCGGTGCCTTCCCCGAGGGCTACAAGGCCGACCACACCCCGCGGGCCGCCGTCGCCGACCTGGTCCACCTGGAGAAGCTCACCGACGACGACACCAAGGACTTCGCGCTCAGCCTGTACGAGCCGGTGGGCGCCGGTCCCGGTGAGCGCCGCTTCAAGATCTACCGCACCGGCGAGCAGGTCTCCCTCTCCGCGGTCCTGCCGGCCCTCAACCGCCTCGGCGTCGAGGTCACCGACGAGCGTCCCTACGAGCTGCGCTGCTCGGACCGTACGACGGCGTGGATCTACGACTTCGGGCTGCGTCTGCCCAAGTTCCTGAACGGCAACGGCGACTACCTCGGCGACGACGGCCGCGAGCGCTTCCAGGAGGCCTTCGCCGCCACCTGGATCGGCGAGGCCGAGAACGACGGCTTCAACGCCCTCGTGCTGAGCGCCGGGCTGACCTGGCGGCAGGCGATGGTGCTGCGCGCGTACGCCAAGTACCTGCGCCAGGCCGGTTCGACCTTCAGCCAGGACTACATGGAGGACACCCTCCGCAACAACGTCCACACCACCCGGCTGCTCGTCTCGCTCTTCGAGGCGCGGATGGCGCCGGAGCGCCAGCACGCCGGTGTCGAGCTGACGGACGCCCTGATGGAGGAGCTGGACGCCGCCCTGGACCAGGTCGCCTCGCTCGACGAGGACCGGATCCTGCGTTCCTTCCTCACGGTCATCAAGGCGACGCTGCGCACCAACTTCTTCCAGAAGGCGGTGGGCGGCAGGCCGCACGAGTACGTCTCCATGAAGTTCGACCCGCAGGCCATCCCGGACCTGCCGGCGCCGCGCCCCGCGTACGAGATCTGGGTGTACTCGCCGAAGGTCGAGGGTGTGCACCTGCGGTTCGGCAAGGTCGCGCGCGGAGGACTGCGCTGGTCCGACCGGCGTGAGGACTTCCGGACGGAGATCCTCGGGCTCGTCAAGGCGCAGATGGTGAAGAACACCGTCATCGTGCCCGTCGGCGCCAAGGGCGGCTTCGTCGCCAAGCAGCTGCCCGACCCGTCCGTGGACCGCGACGCCTGGCTCGCGGAGGGCATCCGCAGCTACCGGACCTTCATCTCCGCGCTGCTCGACATCACCGACAACATGGTCGCCGGTGAGATCGTGCCCCCCGCGGACGTCGTCCGGCACGACGGCGACGACACCTATCTGGTGGTCGCCGCCGACAAGGGCACCGCCACCTTCTCGGACATCGCCAACGAGGTCGCCCAGAGCTACGACTTCTGGCTCGGGGACGCCTTCGCCTCCGGCGGTTCGGCCGGTTACGACCACAAGAAGATGGGCATCACCGCCCGCGGTGCCTGGGAGTCCGTCGAACGGCACTTCCGGGAGCTGGGTGTGAACACCCAGACCGAGGACTTCACCGTCGTCGGCGTCGGCGACATGTCCGGTGACGTGTTCGGCAACGGCATGCTGCTCAGCGAGCACATCAGGCTGGTCGCGGCCTTCGACCACCGGCACATCTTCCTCGACCCGACCCCGGTCGCGGAGAGCTCGTACGCCGAGCGCCGCCGCCTCTTCGAGCTGCCCCGCTCCTCGTGGGCCGACTACAACACCGAGCTGATCTCCGCCGGCGGCGGCGTCTTCCCGCGGACCGCCAAGGCGATCCCGGTCAACGCCCATGTCCGTGAGGCCCTCGGCATCGAGTCCGGGGTCGTGAAGATGACCCCGGCCGACCTGATGAAGGCGATCCTCCAGGCACCGGTCGACCTGCTGTGGAACGGCGGCATCGGCACCTACGTCAAGGCGTCCACCGAGTCGCACGCGGACGTCGGCGACAAGGCCAACGACGCGATCCGGGTCGACGGCGCGGACCTGCGCGTCAAGGTCGTCGGCGAGGGCGGCAACCTGGGCCTGACGCAGCTCGGCCGGATCGAGTTCGCGCAGCACGGCGGCAAGATGAACACGGACGCCATCGACAACAGCGCGGGCGTGGACACCTCCGACCACGAGGTGAACATCAAGATCCTGCTCAACGCCGTGGTGGCCAACGGGGATCTGACCGTCAAGCAGCGCAACAAGCTGCTCGCGCAGATGACCGACGAGGTCGGACACCTGGTGCTGCGCAACAACTACGCGCAGAACGTGGCGATCTCCAACGCGCTCGCCCAGTCCGGGAGCATGCTCCACGCCCAGCAGCGCTTCCTGCGCCACCTGGTCAGGGAGGGCCACCTCGACCGCGCGCTGGAGTTCCTGCCCAGCGACCGGCAGATCCGCGAGCGGCTCAACACCGGGCAGGGCCTGACCGGTCCGGAGACGGCCGTCCTCCTCGCCTACACGAAGATCACGGTCTCCGACGAGCTGCTCGCCACCTCGCTGCCCGACGACCCGTATCTGCAGAGCCTGCTGTTCGAGTACTTCCCGACGGCGCTGCGGGAGAAGTTCCGTGAGCAGATCGCGGGACACGCGCTGAGCCGCGAGATCGTGACGACCCTTCTGGTCAACGACACGGTCAACACGGGCGGTACGAGCTTCCTGCACCGCCTGCGGGAGGAGACCGGTGCCTCCCTCGACGAGATCGTCCGGGCGCAGACCGCGGCCCGCGCGATCTTCGGGTCGAGCGCGGTGTGGGACGCGGTGGAGGCGCTCGACAATGTCGTCGCCGCCGATGTCCAGACGCGGATCCGGCTGCACTCCCGCCGGCTCGTCGAGCGCGGTACGCGCTGGCTGCTCAACAACCGGCCGCAGCCGCTCCAGCTCGCCGAGAACATCTCGTTCTTCCGTGAGGGGGTCGCACAGGTCTGGGGCGAGCTGCCCAAGCTGCTGCGCGGCGCGGACCTGGAGTGGTACCAGCAGATCTTCGACGAGCTGTCCGGCGCGGGTGTGCCGGAGGAGCTGGCCACCCGGGTGGCCGGGTTCTCCTCGGCCTTCCCGACGCTGGACATCGTCGCGGTGGCCGATCGCATGGGCAGGAGCCCGATGGCCGTCGCCGAGGTCTACTACGACCTCGCCGACCGCCTGAGCATCACCAAGCTCATGGACCGCATCATCGAACTCCCGCGTGCCGACCGCTGGCAGTCCATGGCCCGCGCCTCGATCCGCGAGGACCTGTACGCGGCCCACGCCTCGCTGACCGCCGACGTCCTCGCCGTCGGCAACGGCACCTCGACGCCCGAGCAGCGCTTCAAGGCCTGGGAGGAGAAGAACGCGCCGATCCTGGGCCGCGCCCGCGCCACTCTGGAGGAGATCCAGGGCTCCGACTCGTTCGACCTCGCCAACCTGTCGGTGGCGATGCGCACGATGCGGACCCTGCTGCGGACGCACTCGTAGTCCGTACGTTCCCGACGTTCCTGGGGCGCCCCCGGCCGACAAGGCCGGGGGCGCCTCCGTCTTTCTTGCCGATCTCTCAAGGACCTCACGGAAAAACCGGACTTGGATTTTACCTATTGCTGATAAAAGGGACAATTGTGACCGTGAATCTCTTCGAGGGGTGGGCCCGTATCGGGCGCCGGGCCCCCGCGCCCGCCCAGCCCTCGCCCGCCGGTCCTCCGGGACCCTCCGCGTGGACCCGTCGCGTCGCTCTCGAAGTGGTCAAGTTCGCGGCCGTCGGCGGCAGCGGTGTCGCGGTCAACTTCCTGGTCTTCAATCTCCTGCTGCACGGCCTGAAGTGGGCCCCGATGGCCGCCACGGTCGTCGCCAGCTGTGTCGCCATGGGCACCAACTACCTCGGCTTCCGCTTCTTCGCCTACCGCGACCGGGCCTCGCGCACCCGGCGGCAGATCTTCCTCTTCTTCGTCTTCAGCGGAATCGGCGTCGTCATGGAGAGCGCGCTGTTCTACGTCGCGTACCACGGGCTGGGCATGAGCGGTCCGCTCGGCTCCAACCTGGCCAAGGCGCTGTCGATCGTGCTGGCCTCGGCCTTCCGCTTCCTGGTGTACCGGACGTGGGTGTTCGAGCGGACGAAACGCGACCACCAAGAGCTTGTCCAGGACCCGCAGCTGCCCGGGTGACACGCCAATGGAGCAGTCACCTGTGTAGTTTCATAGGAAATGTCTACCCTTGACAGGGTGAAAGTTGATCAGCGCTGCGCGCCCGACGCATCCGGGACCGGGCCCGCCGGAACCGGAGCCGTACCCGCCGTGTCCGTGGTCGTGATCGTCTACAACGACGAGAACAGGCTGCCCACGGCCGTGCGCTCCGTCCTCGACCAGACGCTGCGGAGCGTCGAGGTCGTCATCGTGGACGACCGGAGCACCGATGGCTCGTACCCGGCGGCGCAGCGGCTGGCCGCTGCGCACCCGGACCGGGTCCGCGCCTTCCGGCTGCCCGAGAACAGCGGCGGCTGCGGAGCCCCGCGCAACCACGGCATCCAGCAGGCCCGCGGCGACTACGTCCTCTTCCTCGACAGTGACGACGTCCTGGAGCGCAACGCGTGCCGCAACATGCTGGAGGCCGCCGAGAACACCGGAGCCGACCTCGTCTCCGGGCTGTGCGTACGGGTGCACGTCGACTCGCGCACGCGCAAGGAGGTCAAGTGGTACCCCTGGCTGTACGAGCGCACCCGCACCCTGGAGTCCGTCTCCGAACTGCCCGACCTGCTGGTCTTCGACACCCTGTCGACCAACAAGTGCTACCGCAGGCGGTTCCTGCTCGACGAGGGCCTGGAGTTCCCGGTCGGCATCCACTACGAGGACCTGCTCTTCTCCGCGCAGGCGTACGTCGCCGCGCGCCGGATCACCCTCATCCCCAACCGGGTCTACGACTGGCGGATCGTGGACCGGCCGGTGATGACGGCGGCGAGGTCCATCAGCAACCGGCGTGACGAGATCGCCAACTTCGCGCACCGCATGGAGATCCACCGCCGCGTGGACCGGCTGCTCGCGCAACACGGCCTGCTGGAGCTGAAGTTCGCCAAGGACGTCAAGTGGCTCAAGCACGATCTGGTCCTGCATCTGCGTGAGCTGCCGTTCCGGGACGCGGCCTACCGGCGGGAGTTCGCCGCGATCGCCCGCGCGTACCTGGAGTCGATCGACCGCGCCGCCTTCGACGAGACCGAGCCGATCCAGGCGATCTGCGCCTACCTCCTCCACGAGAGCGACTGGGACAACCTGCTGCCCGCCGTGGACACGCTCACCAACCGCGACAAGATCTCCTCGCCGCTCGTCGAGCGCGCCGGACGCGTGTACTGGTGCGCCCAGCACATCGAGGACGACGCCTTCGGCCGGCGCGTCCTGGACGTCACCGACCTCGGCTACCACACCAAGCCGGTCGAGAAGATGTTCCTGCGCAACGCGCTGACCCGGTACGAGGAGCACGCCGGCACCGTGCGGCTGGCCGGCCGCGTCACCAACCCGCTCGGCGTGATCCCGCCCGGCGCCCGGCTCTCCGCCGAGCTGGAGTTCTACGCCCGCCGCAAGGGTGTGCGCTTTCGGACCTTCCGCTTCCCCGTGGCCGAGGTGCGGCACGAGGGCGAGACCATCACCTGGGCGGCCTCGGCCGGTCTCGCCAGGGGGCTGCGGCCCATCGGCGTCGTGGACACCGTGTGGGACGTTCGCCTCCACCTCGACGTCGACGGCGCCCGGACCACGACCCGGCTCACCGCCGCCGAAGCCGGACCGCCGGCCGGCGGCCTGCCGGTCCGGCCCCGCCTCACCCGGCTGGTCGCCGACCGCATGGAGCCGGAGGTCTCCGCGCGAGGCCACCTCTCCTTCCGGCTCGTCCCGGGCAAGAAGGCCGAGGAACTGGTCCGGCGCGGGATGCGCGGCAAAGTCGCACGCCGCGCCAAGTCCGGCTACCGCAAGGCCAGGGCGCGGCGCAGGGACCTCGCCTCGGGACGCTCCAAACTCCGCCTCTACCACAAGGTGTTCAGCCGTCTCCCGCACCGGAAGGGCCTCGTCGTCTTCGAGAGCCATCTGGGGAGGCAGTACAGCGACAGCCCCAAGGCCATTTACGAGGAGATGCGCAGACAAGGGCTGGAGTTCGAGGCCGTGTGGGCGTACGCGGGCAGCCCCGAAGGCTTCCCGGCCGACGCCACACTGGTGCGCCGCTGGTCGCTTCCGTACCTCAAGGCGCTCGCACAGGCCGAGTTCTGGGTCGACAACCAGAGCTACCCGCTGAAGCTCACCAAACGGCCGGGGACCACGTATCTGCAGACCTGGCACGGATCCGCGCTCAAGCGCATGGGCTTCGACGAGCCGGGGTGGAAGGTGAGGTCCCGCGCCTCGCAGGCCGCGCAGCAGCGCACCCTCGACCGCTTCGACCGGTTCCTGATCCGCTCCGAACACGACGTGCGCACCCTCGCGCGGGCGTTCAGGCTCCCGGAGCGGACCCTGTTGCGGGTGGGCTATCCGCGCAACGACGCGCTGGTACGGGTCAGGAAGCGCGCGGAGGCATCCGGGGGCCGGCGCGAACCAGTCCTCCTGGCAGTCGAGTTGGGCATTCCGTCCGACAAAGAGGTGCTGCTCTACGCGCCCACCTTCCGACAGCGCGGGGGCAAGCGGAAGCGGTTCGAGCTGCCCTTCGACGTGGAGCGCTTCGCCGACACCTTCGGCGACCGGTACGTCCTTCTCGTCCGCTCGCACTACCTCAACCACGTCGTGCTCCCGCCGTCCGTGCGCGGCCGCGTCATCGACGTCACGGACCACCACGACGTGACCCCGCTGCTGGCCCTCGCCGACGGCCTGATCACCGACTACTCGTCCGTGATGTTCGACTACTCCCTCCTCGACCGCCCGATGTTCTTCTTCACGTACGACTACGAGGAGTACGTGCACGAGGACCGGGGTACCTACTTCGACCTGCTCGAACGGGCCCCGGGGCCGGTCGTCCGCACCGAGGACGAGCTCCACGCCGTCCTCGGGTCGCTGGAGGACCAGAGGGTGAAGTACGCGGCTTCGCGCGAGCGGTTCGTCGCCGACTTCAGCGAGTTCGACCGGGGGAACGCCGCGGAGAGCGTCGTCGACCAGTTCTTCGCCCACTGGAGGCGCACATGACCGCGGACCCCCGACGGGACATCTTCTTCGTCTCCAACAGCGTCGACGAGCTCGGCGGGGTGACCAGTTGGTCGCACCAGATGGCCCGCCTGTTCACCGAGCGCGGCCACCGTGTGAAGGTCATCGGCATCACCGATCCCGAGGTCCCCCAGGAACTCGGCGAACTCCCTTACCCCACCTTCACGTTGTACGACGTCCACCCGCCGCGGGTCGGCCCGGCCCGCGGCATCAGGGGACGGTTCGACCTGGCCGGGCGCAGGCTGCGTGCCGAACGGGCGGCGGGGATGCGCGAGCAGGCCGCCAAGCTGAGCGTGCTGTTCCGGGCCGCGCGCCCCGGGGCGGTGGTGATCGTCACGCAGGTGTGGGCGATGGAGTGGGTGAAACTTGCCGACACCACCGGCCGGACCGTGATCGGCATGAGCCACGAGTCCTTCGCCTACTCGCGGGTGACCTCGCGCTTCGGCCGGGTGCGGCGGCACTACCGTGGCGTGGACCGGATGCTGACGCTCACCCGTGAGGACGCCGACCTGTGGATCCGGCAGGGCCTCGACAACGCGTCCTTCATGCCGAACCCGATCCCGTTCATGCCCGAGGTGCCCTCGCCCCGCACCGCGAAGGTGGTCGTCAGCGTCGGCCGGCTGACCGACCAGAAGGGCATCGACATGCTCCTCGACACCTGGGCCGAGGTCGCGCCGCGCCACCCCGGCTGGCGCCTGCGGATCTACGGCTCGGGGGAGGACGAGGAGATCCTCAGGAAGCAGTGCACGTCCCTCGGCCTCGACGGTTCGGTGGAGTGGATGGGGGCGACCGCGGACGTGCCGGGCGCGCTGCGGGGCGGCTCCGTCTTCGTGCTGTCCTCGCGCGGCGAGGGCTTCCCGCTCGCCGTCATGGAGGCCATGGCGGCGGCCCTCCCGTGCGCCGCCTTCGACTGCGCGCCCGGCGTCCACGAGATCGTCCGCGACGGCGAGGACGGTCTCCTCGCCACCCGCGGCAACACCGGGGAACTCGCCCGCCGCCTCGACACGCTGATGTCCGACAAGCGGCTGCGCGACCGTATGGGCGAGGCGGCCCGCGTCAACATCCAGCGCTACTCGACGGACGAGATCGTGCGCAGGTGGGAGGAACTCTTCGTGTTCCTGGAGCGCTGAGGACCGGGCCTTTTGGGCCCGGTCCTCAGCGCTGCTTCCCCCTGCTTCCTACTTCCCCGTGAACTTCTCGTACTCCTTGAGGACCTCTTCGGTCGGTCCATCCATGCGCAGCTCACCGCGTTCCAGCCAGAGCACGCGGTCGCAGGTGTCGCGGATCGAGTTGTTGTTGTGACTGACCAGGAAGACGGAGCCCGCGCTCTTGCGCAGCTCGCGGATCCGCTGCTCGGAGCGCTTCTGGAAGGAGCGGTCGCCGGTGGCCAGGGCCTCGTCGATCATCAACACGTCGTGGTCCTTGGCGGCCGCGATGGAGAAGCGCAGCCGCGCCGCCATGCCCGAGGAGTACGTCCGCATCGGCAGGGTGATGAAGTCGCCCTTCTCGTTGATGCCCGAGAAGTCGACGATCTCCTGGTAGCGCTCCCTGATCTGCTCGCGGGACATGCCCATCGCGAGCCCGCCGAGGTAGACGTTCCGCTCGCCCGTCAGGTCGCTCATCAGGGCCGCGTTCACGCCGAGCAGGGAGGGCTGGCCGTCGGTGTAGATCCTGCCGTTCTCCACCGGGAGGAGGCCGGCGACCGCCTTCAGCAGGGTCGACTTGCCCGAGCCGTTGGTGCCGATCAGACCGATGGCCTCACCGCGGTAGGCGGTGAAGGAGACGTTCTTGACGGCGTGCACCTTGCGCACGCCCGAGGCCTGCTCGGTCCGCTCGCGGCGCATGATGCGGTTGAGCGCCGCGGTGGCGGAGCCGCGTCCGGCGCCGGTGCCGTTGACCCGGTAGACGATGTCGACCCCGTCGGCGACGACGGTGGGGACGAGGGCGTTCGCGGGACCGGCGTCGCGCGGGAGGCCGGATTCCTTGGTCAGGGTGTCAGCCACGTCCGTACGTCTCCTCGGCCTTCCAGAAGTAGATGAAGCCGCCGGCCCCGGCGACCACGGCCCAGCCGATCGCCACCGCCCACACGTGCGGCGGCAGTTGGGTGGCGTGGAAGCTGTCGATCAGCGAGTAGCGCATCAGGTCGATGTAGACGGCGGCCGGGTTGCTCTCCAGCGCGATCATCGCCCAGTGCGGCAGATGGTCCTTGCTGAGCACCTTGTCGATGCTCCACATGACGCCGGAGACGTACATCCAGGTACGCAGCACGAACGGCATGAGCTGCGCGATGTCCGGCGTCTTGGCGCCCATCCGCGCCATCACCATCGCGACGCCCGCGTTGAAGGTGAACTGGAGCACCAGGACGGGGACGGCGAGCAGCCACGACGCGCTCACCGGAACGCCGAAGCAGAGCAGGATGACGACCAGGGCGGCCATCGAGAACAGCAGCTGCTGGAGCTGTTGGAGGGCGAAGGAGACCGGCAGCGCGGCCCGCGGGAAGTGCAGGGCCCGCACCAGGCCGAGGTTCCCGGAGATGGCCCGGGTGCCCGCCATGATCGAGCTCTGGGTGAAGGTCCAGATGAAGACGCCGGTGACCAGGAACGGGATGTAGTCCGGCACACCGCGCTTGGTGCCGAGCAGCACACCGAAGATGAAGTAGTAGACCGCCGCGTTCAGGAGCGGGGTCATCACCTGCCACACCTGGCCGAGCTTCGCCTGGCTGTACTGGGCGGTGAGCTTGGCGGTGGCGAAGGCGGTGATGAAGTGGCGCCGCTCCCACAGCTGACGGACGTACTCGCGCAGGGCCGGACGCGCGCCGCTGACGCTGAGGCCGTACCGGGCGGCGAGCGCCGCGGGATCGTCGGCCGGGGGGGCCGGCGTCGGGGGCGGTGTGTGGAGGACCTGGCTCACATCCGCTGCTTTCGCTCAAGGGGGTGGGATGCGTGGTCCCGTCCTTGACGTTTCGCCCACTGTGTCTTTGCCAGTAGCTTACGTCGGGACGGGACCGTATCGTCGCAACGGGAGCCTAGAGCTTTGGAGCGTCGGAACGCAACCGTTTCGTCGCTACGGCCTATGCTGGTCGGTATGACGACGAACGCCGACACCACGAGTGCCGCCGCGGGCGCGGAGAGTGCTGCCGGGAAGGCCCCGCGTCGTAGGGCTCCCGCCGGTGCGGCCGTGCTGCGGGAGGACGTGACCGAGGCGATCCGGGCAGCCGTCTTCGAGGAACTCGCGGCCGTCGGCTTCGCCCGGATGTCCATCGAGGGCATCGCGCGTCGCGCGGGCGTCGGCAAGACGGCGGTGTACCGGCGCTGGCGCTCCAAGCTGCATCTGGTCCTCGACCTCGTCTCCGCCATAGCGGTGCAGGGGCTGCCCGCCCCGGACACGGGTTCCCTGGAGGGTGACCTGCGTCTGCTGTACGAGGTCACCTCGCGGGCGCTGCGGCACCCCGTCGCCGGCCAGATCATCCCGGACCTCCAGGCCGAGGCGGCGCGCAACCCCGACATCGCGCGGGCCCTCCAGGAGGCGCTGCGGGAGGGGCAGCAGGGAGTGGCGAGCGGGATCGTGGCGGCGGCGGCCGCGCGGGGCGAGCTGGACGAGGGGATCGACCTGGAACTCGCGCTCGACCTCATGTCGGGGCCGCTGTACTGGCGCTCGGTCGTGGTCCGCGGCCCCAAGCTGCCGAAGGGGTACCTGGCGAGCCTGGCCCGGTCGACTGCGGCGGCGCTGCGGGCGTTGTAGCGGGTCCGGCCACGGCGCGGTCCGGATCCGTGCGGCGCCGCTGACGCCGACGGGCGTGGTCCCCTGCCGCGCGAAGTGCACGGCGGAGGGGGCGGCTCGCATCAACGCCCCGTTCCCCGCCGCCCGTTGGCTGACCTGGAAGTGCAGTCCGGCGGCTAGGTCCCAGGGGTCCCCGCTGCCCAGCACGGCCTCCGTCTGCAGCCCGATGTCCTTGGGCTCCGCGGCCGCCCACCGCTGGAACCTCCGGAAGACGTCGGGGAGTTCGAGTCCGCCCCGGTCCAGCAGCGACTCCCCGACCAGCACGGCCATCTGGGTGTCGTCGGTCGCCTCGCCCGGCTCCCACCCTCCGCCTCCGCACATCTCCCCGCCGTGCCCCGGCTGCGGGAAGCGTGCCGAGAAGGCGCCCTCGGGGCCGAACTCGAAGGGCGCGCCCAGCGCGTCGCCCACGGCGGAGCCGAGCACGCAGCCGAGGACTCCGGAGTTCACGGGGTCCGGTCATCGGGGCAGCGTACGGGGTGTCCTGGGGGGTGGGTCAGTGTGGTGTGGGTCAGTGCGGTGTGGGGTGGTCGGGTGCGCAGCCGCGGAGGGTGTGGGCGATGACGTCGTCCAGGTTGGCGTCGAGGGTGCCGGGGGGCAGCGTGCTGCTGACGGCGAGGCTGGCGAAGCCGTGGAGGGTGCTGAACATGGGGATGGCGATGGCGTCCAGGGGGGCGTCGCGGACCTCGCCGGTGCGGCGGCCTTCGGCGATGAGGTCGGTGGCGAGTACGGACATGCCCTGGGAGGCCTGGACGAGGGCTTCGGATGCCGCGGGGTCGTGCTTGATGGAGAACATGAGGTCGAGGAGTTCGGCGTTGGCGGTGGCGAAGCCGACGTAGCTGCGGGCCAGGGCGCCGAGCCGGTCGGCGAAGGAGTCGCCCGCGGTCTCCTGTGAGGCGGCCAGGGTGGTGCTGAGGCGTTCGAAGCCGGTCAGGGCCAGCGCGTCCAGGAGGGCCTGTTTGTCCTTGAAGTGGCGGCTCGGCGCGGCGTGGCTGACGCCCAGGTCGCGGGCGAGCTCGCGCAGGGAGAGCGCGGCGGGCCCCTTCTCCCTGAGGGTGTCCTCCGCGCGGGCCAGCAGTGCGGCGCGCAGGTCTCCGTGGTGGTAGGGGCGAGGGCGGGTCTGCATGGGCGGCAGTCTATCCGGTATGTAACCGGCGACAACATTGTGGGCATCGCCATCATTGTTGTCGTTGACAGCATTGTTGGCGACGCCTACATTGAGGCCATGGCTACCAAGGACTCGGCTGTCGAGCAGAGCAAGAAGAAGTGGAGCGCGGGCGACATCGGTGACCAGACCGGCCGCACCGCCGTCGTCACCGGCGCCAACAGCGGGCTCGGCATCGCCACCGTCGACGCCCTCGCGCGGGCCGGTGCCCATGTCGTCCTCGCCGTACGGGACCCGCAGCGTGGCGAGGCCGCCGCCCGCACCGTCCACGGCAGCGTCGAGGTGCGCCGGCTGGACCTGGCGGACCTCGCCTCCGTCCGTGAGTTCGCCGCGTCCTGGCGGGGCGACCTCGACCTGTTGATCAACAACGCGGGCGTCATGAACATCCCCGAGGCCAGCACCAAGGACGGCTTCGAGATGCAGTTCGGGACGAACCACCTGGGGCACTTCGCCCTCACCAACCTGCTGCTGCCGCACGTCACCGACCGCGTGGTCACCGTGTCCTCGGGGGCCCACCGGATTCCCGGCAGCACCCACATCCACTTCGACAACCTGAACCTCACGGGCGAGTACGCGCCCATCACCGCCTACGGCCAGTCCAAGCTGGCCAACCTGCTGTTCACCCTGGAGCTGCAGAGCCGGCTCGCGGCGGCGGGATCGCCCGTACGCGCACTGGCCGCGCACCCCGGCTGGGCCGCCACCGGCCTCCAGGGCCACGACGCCAGCGTGGTGCGCCGCGCGCTGATGGCGGTGGGCAACCGGTTCATCGCCCAGGACAACAGGGCCGGCGCGCTGCCCACGCTGTACGCGGCCACGCAGGACCTGCCGGGCGCCGGTTATGTCGGACCGGACGGGTTCGGCGAGATGCGCGGCGGACCGACCCTCGTCGGCCGTTCGGCCGCGGCCAGCGACCCGGTCTCCGCCGTCCGTCTGTGGCGGGCCTCGGAGGAGCTGACCGGCGTCACCTTCCCCCGGCTGGGCGAGGCCGCACGAGCGGTCGTGGCGGGGGGCTGACGCCGGGTCGGCCCTTTCCGTGGGGCGGCCGGGGTCAGCCGCGTGCCGCCTCCGGGTACAGCCGCAGCCATCCCGCCCAGGCCGAAGTGATCATGTCCTGGACGTCGTACCTCGCCTTCCATCCCAGCTCCCCGCGGATGCGGTCGGCCGAGGCGACGACCCGCGCCGGGTCGCCCGGGCGGCGCGGCGCGGTCACCGGCGGGCGGTCGTAGCCGGTGGCCGCGTTGATCAGGTCGATCATCTCGCGGACCGAAACACCCTCGCCACGACCGATGTTGAGGGTCAGGTCCCGGCCGGGCGAGGCGTCCAGCGCGCGGGCCGCGGCCACATGGGCCTCCGCGAGGTCGACCACGTGGATGTAGTCACGGACGCACGTTCCGTCGGGTGTCGGGTAGTCGTCCCCGAAGACGCGCGGCGGCGCGTCCTGCGTGAGCTTCTCGAAGACCATGGGGACGAGGTTGAAGACCCCTACATCCGCGAGTTCGGGAGTGGCCGCGCCCGCCACGTTGAAGTAGCGCAGGGAGGCGGTGGACAGACCCGTCGCCCGGCCCGTCGCGCGGACCAGCCACTCGCCCGCCAGCTTCGTCTCGCCGTACGGGCTCATCGGCACGCACGGGGTCTCCTCCGTCACCAGCTCCCCGGCCGCGGCCGACGGCATCCCGTACACCGCGGCCGAGGAGGAGAACACGAAGGAGCGGACGGAGGCCGCCGTCACGGCCTCCAGCAGGACCCGCAGCCCCTCGACGTTCTCCCGGTAGTAGTGCAGCGGCAGGTCCACGGACTCGCCGACCTGCTTCTTCGCCGCCAGATGGACCACGCCGGTGACGGCGTGCTCCGTGAGCGTCCGGGCCAGGGGCCCCGCGTCCAGGGTCGATCCGACCACCAGCGGTACGCCCTCGGGCACCCGTTCCGCGATGCCCGTGGACAAGTCGTCGTAGACCACCGCCTGTTCGCCCGCATCCCGCATCGCGCGCACGACGTGCGCCCCGATGTAACCGGCGCCGCCGGTGATCAGCCAGGTCATGGACGGTCGTCCTCTCGTCGGTGGACCGATGATGGTGCCGGTGCCGGTGCCGCCGGTCGTGGTCCGGTGGGGTGGCCCTGGACCGGCGTGGACCGGTGACATGGCCGCCTCTCAGTGAAGCAGGCGGCCGAGGCGACGGCGTACCACTTCGGTCATTCCTCTCCATCCGGGCGCCAGCCGCAGCGCCAGTGCTCCCGCGTGGGTGCGGTACGGCTGCACCAGGAGCACGCCGTGCCGGGTGTCCGGGACCGCGCGCCGGCGCAGCAGACCCGGGCCGCCGACCGCGTGGGCGCTGACGTCCCGGTGCGTGCCGTCGCGGAAGTGGAGGCGCAGCCGCAGGTCCCAGGTGCCGTGGCCCAGCGCCGACAGGTCCACCGGCGTCTCGGCCGACCAGCTGCCCCGGTCCGGGTCCGGCGCGAGGGCCACCCTCAGACTCGGGCCCGTCCGCTTCTCCTCCCGGTGCGCGAACGTGACGTCCGCCGCGGCCGGGCCGGCCTGCGCGATCCGCCCGTAGAGGTCGTGCAGGCGCAGCCGCAGCAGGGCCGCACGCGCGCGGGGCCGCAGTTCGGCGTCGACGGCGGCCGGCAGCACGTGCGCGGGCCGCAGCAGGAGGTGGTCCAGCGTCACCTGGGGGAGGTCGTGCGACCAGACGGGTGTGCCGTCGGCGGCGCGCGCGTACGGCGGCCGCAGCCGTGCGGGGCGGGCGGCGAGTTCCTTGAGCCGGGGGGAGGTCGCGGGGACCGGGGGCGGCCAGGACGACCCGGGCGATCAGACGGCCGGGGGCGGTCGGGTCGACGGTGAGGTCGGCCGCGTCGAACGACGCCAGATGGGCGCGGGTGAGGTCCCACCACGCACGCCGGTACGCGGGGGTGCGCAGCTCCAGCTCGCGGGCGTACATGCGCAGTTCGTGGTCGAGGAACCTGGCGTGCGCGGCGCGCGCGAGGCGTTTCTCGCCGGCGCCGAGGAGGATCGCGTGGGCGGCGCGGCCGGCCTCGGTCCTGGCCCGCCAGTTGTCGATGTCGGCGCGGTCGAGCGAGATCGACAGCCGCTCGGCGGTGCGCCGTACGTGCCAGACGTACACGGTGTCGGGGATCAGCGCGACGCGCGGCCCGGCGGCCAGCACCCGCGCGGTGAACACGAAGTCCTCGTAGGGGTGGCGGCCTTCGGGGAAGCGGACGCGGTGCTCACGCAGGAAGTCGGTGCGGTACAGCTTGTTGACGCAGAGGGTGTCGTGGACCAGGCGCGGCCGCCGGGAAGGGTGGGGGAACACGGCCGGTTCGGCGTAGAGCGCGCGCTGCCACGGGGTCT
The DNA here is from genome assembly GCF_012273515.2 of Streptomyces sp. RPA4-2. Classification (NCBI taxonomy): domain Bacteria; kingdom Bacillati; phylum Actinomycetota; class Actinomycetes; order Kitasatosporales; family Streptomycetaceae; genus Streptomyces; species Streptomyces sp. RPA4-2. The sequence continues at coordinate 3,763,690 of NZ_CP050975.2, read as the reverse complement.
CGCGCCCGGAGGGCAGTTCACGGCGCACGCACAGGCCGGCCGTGACCTCGGCCCGCCGCTCCAGGGCCGCGCCGAGCAGCGCGTCGACCGCGCCCGGCGGCAGCACGTCGTCGCTGTCCAGGAACATCAGGTACGGGGCGGTCGTCGCGTCGATGCCGTCGTTGCGGGGGCTGCCGCAGCCGCCGCTGTTCTCCCGGCGCCGGACGACCCGCAGGCGCGGCTCGCCGGCGGCGAGGCGGTCGAGCAGGTCGGCGCTCCCGTCGGTCGACCGGTCGTCGACCGCGAGCACCTCCCGGACGGCCGGGCCCTGCGCGAGTGCCGAGCGCACCGCGTCCGTCACATGGGGGGCGTCGTTGTACCCGATGACGACGACACAGACCTGCGCGGCTTGAGGCTTCATGAGTTCACTGGCCGAAATCGTAGGGGATGGCAGTAATTTTCCGTTGAGGGGGTGTTCAGTGTCCGGTCGGGGAGACGGCGGGGGCCGGGCGCGGGTCCTGGACGGGCGTGGCGGGCTCCGGCCGTTTCGTCGAGGGGAGGCCGGAACGCCACAGCCGGGTGAAGGACAGCGCCGCGGCCGTCGCCAGCAGCCCGTTGCGTACGAGCATCAGCAGACAGCCCGTCCAGGTGCTCCGGGTGACCTCCTCGTACAGGCCGGGGTAGACCACGGAGCTGACCGCGGTCGCCGCCACGATCAGTGCGGCCACCGGGCGCTGGGTGGTGTGACGCGAGGTCAGGCAGACGGCGGACAGGCCGAGCAGCCACACCATGTACTGGGGGCTGATCACCCGGCTGCTCACCGTGAACAGCAGCACGGCGGTGAGCGCCGCGTCGTTCGGGGTGGCGAGCGTCCAGCGGCGCGCGCGCACCCGCCACAGCAGCAGGAGCCCGAAGCAGACGAGCGTGAGGGCGAGCGAGGCCGTCGCGACCGTGGGGACGTGCGGGCCCACGAACTCCATCGCGCCGTACTGGTAGCGCACGCTGCCCCGCCAGCCCGCGTGGCGCGCGAAACCGAGGACCGTGCCGCCGAGCGACTCGATCTGCACGCCCCGGCCGCCCTGCTGGCGCAGGAAGTCGAAGGGGTCGCTGAAGGCAGCTGTCAGGACGGCGAGCAGGACGGCCGCCGAGAGAACCGCCGACGTCCAGGCCGCCCGGGTCGTACGGCCGCGCGGGGTGCCCAGCAGGGCCAGTGCGGGCCAGACCTTCACCAGGGCGCCGCACGCGGCGAACGCGCCGCACGCGCGCGGGGAGCGCTTCAGGGCCAGCAGGGAGATCACCGCGAACGCCGTGACCTGTACGTCGTAACGGGCGAGCGGCACGTGCAGCAGCAGCGGAAGGCCCAGCGTCCACAGCGTCGCGCCCCGCAGACTGCGGCCCGCCCGGGAACCCGCGCGCACGAGTGCGACCGCGATCACGGCGTCCGCGAGGAGCGTGAGGGTGACGAAGGCCTGCGGGTAGGTCAGGCCCGGCAGCAGAGCGGGCGAGAGCAGGACCGCGCCCGCACCCGGCGGGTACTGCCACAGCCGGTCGCCCGCCGGACAGGCGCCGTGCGACAGGACGCCGTACCAGCGGAAGTACAGATGGCTCACCTCGCGGGAGACCCCGCCGCCGCCGAGCACGGCGAGGTTGTCGTGCGCGAGCAGCCACAGCATCAGGGCGCGGGTGACGGCCCAGGCCGCGGCGAGGGAGAACAGGCGGTGTCGGGGGCTCAGGTAAACGCTCATCAATGCCGGATCGTAAGCTTCCTGAATGCCTCAGGGGCGGTGATACGCCGTCATGACCCTGCAAAGGTTGGCTAATAGTACTAAATAGGTCTCAGGGTGAGGGTGTTGATGAAGCGGTCCGGAGCCGGCCGTCCGGTGGTCGTCGCGGAGGTCGTGGCGGTCCTGCTGCCCGTGCTCGTCATGCTCGCGTTCGGGCTCTGGGGGCTCGACCGCGGCGGCATGTGGCGCGACGAGGCGGCCACCTTCCAGGTCGCGCGGCGCTCGGTTCCGCAGATCTGGCACCTGCTCCACCACGTGGACGCGGTGCACGGCCTGTACTACCTCTTCATGCACGCCGTCCTCGCCTCCGATCCCGGTGAGGTGGCGCTCCGGCTCCCCTCGGTCTGCGGCGCCGCGGCCGCCGCGGGCCTCGTCGCCGCCCTCGGCGTCCGCCTGTGCCGCCCGCGGGTCGGCCTGTGGGCGGGGCTGCTGTACGCGGTCACCCCCATGGCCGGGCACTTCGCGCAGGAGGGCCGGTCGTACGCGCTGGTCGCGGCGGGCGCGGCGGGGGCGACGCTGCTCCTGGTCAGGGGCGTGCGGTCGGCGGGGACGGGGGTCTGGTGGGCGTACGGCGCGACGGTCGCCGTGACCTGTCTGCTGCACGAGTTCGCGGTGCTCCTGCTGCTCGCGCACGCCACGACCCTGGCCGCGGCCCGGCTGCCGCGCCGGGTCTGGCGGCGCTGGGGGCGCGCGGCCGGAGGGGCGGTGCTGGTGCTGTCGCCGTTGGTCCTGGTCTCGCACGGGCAGTCCGGGCAGGTCGCGTGGCTGACGCGGCCGGACTGGGAGAGCGTGGACCGGCTGCTGCGGGCGTTCGCCGGGCCGACCCAACCGGTCTTCGTGCCCTACCTGTTCCTGGTCGCCCTGGGGGTGCTGCGGCAGGTGCCGCGCGGGGAGGTGACCCTCGCGGCGGTCGCCGCACCGCTGATGGTGCTGCCGCCCGCGGTGCTGATCACGGTCTCCCGCTTCTGGCCGCTGTACGACGAGCGGTACGTCCTCTACGCCTTGGCGGGGGCGCCGCTGCTGGCCGCCGCCGGGACGGACCGGCTGGCGCGGGCGGTGGCCCGGTCGTGGGAGCGGTGGAGGGGGACGAGGCCGCCGTGGACGGCGCGGACGAGGATGCGGCTGCCGGTGGCCGCCCTCGCCGGAGTCCTCGCGGTCGCGCTCGCGCTCACCGCCCAGTTCCCGCTGCTGTGCCAGGATCGCACCCCCAGCCGGCGCCCCGACAACCTCGCCGCCGTCTCCGCCGCCGTCGGGCGCGAACTGCGCCCCGGTGACCCGGTGTTGTTCCTGCCCTCACTCGCGCGGCGGTCCGCGCTGGCCTATCCGGAGGGTTTCCGCGGGGCCCGGGACATCGCGCTGCGGGCCTCCGCGACGGCCTCCGGGACGCTGTACGGCGAGGAGGAGGGCCCCGCCGAACTGCGCCGCCGGCTCGCCGGGCTCGACCATGTGTGGCTGGTCGCCGCGCCGTTCGCGCTGCGGTCGGGCTGGCACCCGCACACCCCGACCGAGCGGGTCAAACTCGCCGTGATCGGCGAGGAGTTCACCCTGCGCGAGCAACTCGCGCGCCGGGGTGTCACCCTGCGCCTGTATGTACGCCACCCGTCGGCGGACGACCCGGGAGTCGCCCTCCGGCCGGTCTGGCGCAGGTCCGGCGCCGGTCTAGTCCCGGCCTGACGCCGGGTCCGGCGCTTCCTTCCGGGCCGCGTCGTCCAGCGCGACCGTCAGCCGGTCCAGCCGGGACTGCAGCTCGACGATCTCGTCGAGTTCGAAGCCCGTCGCGGCGGCGATCCGGCGCGGCACCCGCAGGGCGCGCTCGCGCAGGGCGGTGCCCTCGTCGGTGAGGTGGACGTGCACGGAGCGCTCGTCGAGGGCGCTGCGCTCACGCCGTACCAGACCGGTCGCCTCCAGGCGCTTGAGGAGCGGCGACAGCGTCCCGGAGTCGAGCCGCAGATGTTCGCCGACCTTCTTCACGGGCAGCTCGCCGTGCTCCCACAGCACCAGCATCACGAGGTACTGCGGGTAGGTCAGCCCGAGGTCCTTGAGGATCACCCGGTAGACGCCGCCGAAGGCGCGCGACGCCGCGTTGAGGGAGAAGCAGATCTGCTGGTCGAGACGGAGGTAGTCCCCGTCGGGCGGGGCCTGGGGATGCGGGGTCGGCATGGCGGTCATACCCACAGGATAGCTCTCGTCCGTCACTAAGTTGTGTGCAATTTAATTGTGTGCTCTAATCGAGTCCGTGAGACGGCCGGACCGGCCGCTCCGACAGGACATTCATCTGAGAGGGATGGTCTTCATGGAAGCGCTCTACACCGCTGTCGCCACCGCCACCCACGGCCGTGACGGTCGTGCCGTCAGCTCCGACGGCAAGCTCGACCTCCAGCTGGCCGTGCCGGTGGAGATGGGCGGCAACGGGCAGGGCACCAACCCCGAGCAGCTGTTCGCCGCCGGTTACGCCGCCTGTTTCGCCAGCGCCCTCGGCCTCGTCGGCCGCGCGGCGAAGGTCGACGTCAGCGACGCCGCGGTGACCGGCGAGGTCGGCATCGGCAAGCAGGGCGAGGGCTTCGGCCTCGCCGTCACGCTGCGCGTCGAGCTCCCCGACTCCGTGGACCAGGCCACCGGCCGCAAGCTGGTCGAGCAGGCCCACCAGGTCTGCCCCTACTCCAACGCGACCCGCGGCAACATCCAGGTCGAGCTCGTCGTCGAGTAGTACCGCACCGTGCCGTCCCCGTGCCCCCCGCGCCCGCGAGGGGCACGGGGATCCGCGCGTCCGGCCCTCGCCGCCCCGCGGTGTGCCGGACCCACCCGCATGCCCCGCCCTACACCTCATCGGGTGACTCCGCTGTCCGTGCGCAGCGGCCCCGGCACCATGTCCAGGCCCCGCGCCCGTGGCCGTACGGCCTGTTCCAGCAGCAGCGGGAGCCCCACCACCGGCAGCACCCACACCAGCACGATCAGCCGGTCCCCGTAGATGGTGATGTCGGGATGCCCGGCCTGGTTGAGGACGCCGGTGAGCGCGCCCGCGAGCAGCAGGACGGCGAAGGCCGGACGCCGCCGCCCAACCCCCCACGCCCCGGCCGCCAGTGCCGCGAGGACGAACGGCTCCCACAGCTCCCGGCGCAGCCATTCCACCCAGAAGTCGGCTTCGAGATGCAGGAACTCCGGCCACGGGCGGGCGCGGTCCGGGACGGCGAAGTGCCCCGTGAGCAGGTCCTGGAGGCTCTCCGACTCGGCCGGGTAGCGCAGCGCCCGCGCCGCGACGAGCGTGACCACGACCGCCCCGGCCGCCACCGCCCCGATCGCCCTGAGCGGCGGCGTGAGCCCGCGCAACGGCCGGCGCAGACCTCCGTGCCGCACGCCGGTCACCGCGCACGCGCCCGCCAGGCACAGCCCGAGGAACAACGCCTGCGAGTGCTTCACCGTGAAGAGCGCCGCCAGCGAGCCCCCGACCAGCAGGCTCCCGGCCCGCGCACGGCCCTCCAGCGCCAGCGCGCAGCCCCACAGCGCGGCCAGCGTCAGATCCAGCAGCAGACCCTCGGTCATCGGGCGCATCGCGGTCGTCCCGCACGGCAGGACGTAGAAGAGCGCCTGCCCGGTCAGGGCCACGACGGTGGGGGCGCGCAGGGTGCGCAGTACGAGGAAGGCGAGCACGCCCCCGGCGACGGTGACGAGGACGCTCGACACCCACACGCCCCACTTCACCCCGAGGACCGTGACGAACGGGGCCAGCAGCGCCGGATACCCGGGCCGCGCCTCGAAGATCCGCATGAAGCGCGCCGACATGAACGGCACGGTGTGCCCCGAGGTCTGCCCGGCCCGCAGCCGCTTCGACACCCCCTCCCACTGCTCGCGCCGGCACTCCTCGAAGACCCGCCGGGTGGGGCTCGGCGCGTGGAAGCGCAGCACGTCGACGCTCTGGTCACGGCGGGCGAGGGAGGCCCTGCCGGTACAGACGTAGTCGATGGTGAGCGAGGCCGCCTCCTGCTTGCCCGCGCCGCCCAGACTCAGCGCGTACGAGAGGTAGTTCTTGCTGTCCGGGGTGTCCCGGCCGGTGATGTTCGCGAGTTGCAGGACGGCGAAGACGGCGGCCAGGACGATCACCCAGAACCGCGCGGGCCTGGAGCCCGGAAGCAGGTCCACCGGGGTGCTCACGACGAGGTGAGGACGTCGTGCTCCGCCTGTGCGGGCACCTGGACGGAGGGCGCCGGTCCCTCGACGTGCTCACCGAGCATCAGCGTCCGCACCACCCGCTCGGCGGCCCGCCCGTCGTCGAACGCGCAGAACCGCGCCCGGAATCCGGCACGCAGCCGCGCCGACTCCGCGTCCCGCCACGCCCCGGACGCGAACAGCCGCGCCAGCTCCTCGTAGGAGCGGGCCACATGACCCGGTGCGTCGGCCGTGATGTCGAAGTAGGCGCCCCGGCTCGCCGCGTACGCGCCCCAGTCGTCGGCGTGCACCACGATCGGCCGGTCCAGGTTGGCGTAGTCGAACAGAAGGGCCGAGTAGTCCGTGACCAGTACGTCGGAGGCGAGCATCAGCTCCTCGACGTGCGGCTCGTCCGTCGCGTCGACCACGACCCCGCGCCGGTGCAGCTCGGACAGACCCGCCCCGCGCGCCGGACCGTCCACGAGCGAGGGATGCAGACGGACGACGAGGGTGTGGCCCTCGCCGAGGTCGTCGGCGAACCGGGCGAGATCGACACGGTCGAGGTGGCCGCCCCTGACGTAGTCGCGGCGCGTCGGCGCGTACAGCACCACCCGGTGGCCGGCCGGGATGCCGAGACGCGCCCGGACCCGAAGTCCGTCCTCGGGCCGCGCCCGCACGAGAAGGTCGTTGCGGGGGCTGCCGGTGCGCAGCGAGGTGAAGTGGCAGGGGTAGGCGCGGTCCCAGACCAGCTCGGAGTGGCGGTTGGCGACCAGGCTGTAGTCCCAGCGGTCCGCGCGGCGCAGCATCTGCGGCACGTCGAAGCCGTGCCGGGCACCGGGCTTGCCCAGCAGGTCCGCGCCCATGTACTTCAGCGGTGTGCCCTGGTGGGTGTGGATGTGCACGCTGCCCTCGCGCTTGACCAGGGAGCCGGGCCAGTTGACGTTGTTGACGAAGTACGTGGCCCGCGCGGTCACCCGGCGGTAGTCGAGCGAGTCCGGCGTGACGTGCTCGACGCCGGGCGGCAGCAGCGCCACCTGATCCGCGCGCACCACCCACACCCCCCGGATGTGCGGGGCGAGTTCACGGGCCGCGCGGTAGACGGCACCCGGATCGCCGAGCACCCCGCGGTGCGAGAACGCCGAGTACACCGCCAGGCCGGGGTCCAGTGGCCGGAGTTCGTGCGCCGCGGACCAGCCGCGCTTGATCCGGGTGACCGCGGCCGAGCGCGCCTGCTGCCCGCGCCGGACCAGCTCCCCGCCGGCGCGGGCCGCCTGCCGCCGGGCCCGGTAACGCGCGTAACCGCCCAGCAGGACGCGGAGTTCGGGCGGCACGGGGCCGTTGCGGTGCTTGCGGAAGAGCGCGGCCGTCCGCGCGAAGAACTCGCCCTTGTCGGAGGCGGGCAGCCGGTCCGGCTTGGCGAGGATGTCGAGACAGTGCTCGCCCATCTTGCGGTGCAGATACGGGCGCCAGCGCGCCAGCTCCGGACGGGAGTCCACGAACGCGAAGACCCGCTCGTACTGGTCGTGGATGTCGAAGTGCTTGCGGCTGGTGGTGGACAGGATGTTGCCCTGGCGCCGCTGCCGGTAGTTCAGACAGATCCGGTCGAGCGTGGCGATCCGGTCGGCGCTGAGCATGACCGGGAAGGTCCAGGGCGTGTCCTCGTAGTAGCCGGGCGGGAAGGTGAAGCCCTCCCGCTCGACGAACTCGCGGCGGTAGACCTTGTTCCACACCACCATCAGCAGTTCGAGGATCTCCGGGTGCTCGGCGGCGCGGAAGGTGCCGTCCCCCGCCTCGGACAGCAGATGCGCGAGGACGTTGCGGCGGGTCCCGCCCCACCAGTAGGTGCGCGCGTAGTCGAACACGAGCACATCGGGGCCGGTGGGGCCGGTGGGGCCGTCGGGGGCAGCGGTCTCGTCGAGGCGGTCGGCGATGGCGCGCAGGGCGCCCGGTGTGAGCGTGTCGTCGCTGTCCAGGAAGAGGAGGAACTCGCCGCCGGCGTACGGCATTCCGGCGTTCCGGGCGCGTCCGAGCCCCACGTTGCGAGGCAGGTGCAGCACCCGCACGCGCGGGTCGCGGGCCGCGTACTCGTCGAGGATCGCGCCGCAGCCGTCCGGCGAGCAGTCGTCGACGGCGATCACCTCGAGATCCGTGTACGACTGGTCCAGGACCGAGTCGAGGCACTCGCGCAGAAAGCCCTGCACCCTGAAGACGGGGACGATGATGCTGAAGCGGGGCACGTCAGCTCCTTACGAGGGTGGACGCGGCGGGGGCCGGAAGCCGCTCGGCGAGCGGGATCACCGGGGGGATCGCCTCGGGCGGCTGGCCCAGCAGCACTCTGCGGACGACCCGTTCGGCGGCCTGCCCGTCGTCGAACGAGCAGAACCGCTCCCGGAATCCGGCCCGCAGGGCCCGCGAGGAGTCGTCCGCGTAGGAGCCGTCGCGGAACACCCGCGTGAGCTCCCCGGGGGTACGGGCCACCGGCCCCGGCGGCGCCTTGAGCAGGTCGAAGTAGACGCCCCGCGTCTCCTGGTACACCTCCCAGTCGTCCGCGTACACGACGATCGGACGGTCGAGGTTGGCGTAGTCGAACATGATCGACGAGTAGTCCGTGATCAGCGCGTCGGCGGCCAGGCAGACGTCCTCCGAGGAGCGGTGCCGGGTCACGTCGATGATCCGGCCGCTGCCCGCGCGGCCGCCCTCGTCGTAGAAGTAGTGGGCGCGCAGCAGCACGACGAAGGAGTCGCCGATCTCCTCGCAGAACGCCTCCAGGTCCAGCCGGGACTCGAAACCCGTGCTGTAGTCCCGGTGCGTCGGCGCGTAGAGCAGGGCCGTCCTGCCCTCGGGCACGCCCAGCTCCCCGCGCACCCGGGCCACGTCCTCGGCGGTCGCCGTGCAGTAGACGTCGTTGCGCGGATAGCCGTACTCCAGGGCCTCGTACGTGCCCGGGAACGCCCGCTCCCACATCTCCGTGGAGTGCCGGTTGGAGGAGAGGTTGTAGTCCCAGCGGTCCACCCGGGTCAGCAGCTTGGTGAAACTGCCGGTCGCCGCGGCCACCACCGGGTACGTCGACTGGTCGACGCCCATCTTCTTCAGCGGGGTGCCGTGCTGGGTCTGCAGATGCACACTGCCGGGGCGCTTGACGACGCCGTCCGCGAAATTGGCGTTGTTGATCAGGTACTTGGCGCGGGCCAGCACCTCCCAGGAGCGGGCGCTGCCGATCACCGCGTGGTCCACGCCCGCGGGCAGCCCGTCCACCGCGTCCGCCTCGACGAGGAACACCCCCCGGATGTGCGGGGCGAGTTCACGGGCCTTGGCGTGGATCGCGGCCGGGTTGCAGGCGTAGCCGCGCCCCCAGTAGGCGCAGTACACCGCGAGGTTCTCGTCGATCGGGCGGCGCAGCTGCGCGGCGTACCGCGTACGGGTGCGCAGCAGCCGGGGAGGCGGCGCCTTCCCCCAGACCCTCGGCAGCCGCCGGCTGGCACCGCGCAGCGCACGGAACGCGCTGTACGCCCCGGCCGCCAGCAGCCGGTGCTGCACCCCGACCCGGCCCGGCGGGGGCCGGAACCCGGCCGGGCGGTGCAGACGGTAGAGCCTGCCCGCACGGCGGAAGAAGGCCCGGCGCCGGCTCAGGGGAAGCCTCCTGGGATGGGCCGCCGACTTCAGCACCGCCGTGAAGAGGTCGCCGAACAGCGCCCTCGACCGCTCCTCGGACAGCCCCTGTCCTGCGGCCCGACCGAGCACCAGGCCGATCTGGTCGAGCAGGTGGAACTGGTGCTCGCCCGGCTCGTTCAGCCGGCTGCCCTGCCGGCGCAGCAGATGGCGTACGAGGACGGAGCGCAGCACCGCCATCCGCTCGGCGGCGAGATTCACCAGACCGCCCCAGCCCAGGTCCGTGAAGTGGCCCTGGGGGAAGGAGAGATGGCGCTCGCGCAGGAAGTCCCGCCGGTAGGCGGCGCTCCAGGCCGGCAGCAGCACACCGGTCAGCCGCGGTGCCCGGTCGGGCGCGAAGACCCCCTCGGGTGTCCTCGGGAGCGGGGGCGTGCTGGTCTCGACGTCCCACCAGTGGACCCGCTCGTGCGCGAAGTACAGGACGTCGGGCTCCTCGCGCAGCCCGCCGTCCAGGGTCCCCAGCGCGCCCGGCACCAGGACGTCGTCACCGTCCAGGAAGAGCAGATACGTGCCGGCCGCCGCCCCGATCCCGGTGTTGCGTGCCGCGCTCAGCCCGTCCGACGGCGGCGAGTGCACCGGGACGACCCGGGAGTCGCGCGCGGCGTACCCGGCGACCACATCGGCCGCCGGTGAGTCCGGCGCGTCGCAGACCGTGATCAGCTCGAAGTCGCCGAAGGACTGGCCGAGGACCGAGTCCAGTGCGAGGGCCAGCCGCCCGGCGACTCCATGGGTGGGGACGATGATGCTGAAGCGGGGCATTCTGCTCTTTCTCTCACAGGGAGCTGAGGTCTCGGGGAGCGCTGAGGCGGGTTGTCATCGCCCCGGCCGGCCGGCCGGACGCCAGGTGGCGGGCCGGGACGGCGTGGGCCGGGAGGGGCTGGAGGGCATGCCTGCTCCGGTTCAGAGGGTCTCGGTGACGGGGGCGGGAGAACCGGGCGCGGGCACCGTGGCGAGAGGCGGCACCGGCTGGGTCCGGGCGGCCGACGCGACCGGGTGGCGCTCGGCGAGCGGGAGGGCCCGCGGCAGCCCGCCGTTCTCGCCCAGTACGACATGGCGCACCACCCGCTCGGCGGCGAACCCGTCCTCGTACGGGCAGAAACGCTCGCGGAACGTGGCCCGCAGCCGCGCCGAACGGGAGCCGCTCCACCGTCCGCCCGCGAAGATGTCGATCAGCTCGTCCTCGCTCCGCGCGACCTCGCCCGGCGGGAAGGCACGCACGTCGAAGTAGGTCCCGCGGGAGGCCTCGTACGCCTCCCAGTCGTCCGCGTGGACCACGATCGGCCGGTCGAGGACCGCGTAGTCGAACATCAGGGACGAGTAGTCGGTGACCAGCGCGTCCGAGGCGAGACAGAGGGACTCGACGCTCGGGTGGTCGGAGACGTCGATGAGCCGGCTCCCGGGGACGGCGGTGAGGGGACCCGCGTACGCGTGGTGGGAGCGGGCCAGCACGACGAAGCGCGGGCCGAGCCGGCGCAGGACGCGCTCCAGGTCGAGGGTGAGGCGCTGGGTGAGCCGGTAGTCGCGGTGCGTCGGCGCGTACAGGACCGCGACCGTGCCCGCGGGGATGCCCAGGGACTCGCGCAGCCGCGCCACGTCCGCCGAAGTCGCCCGCTGGAAGACGTCGTTGCGCGGCAGACCGTACTCCAGCGTGGTGAAGGCGGCCGGGAAGACGCGCTCCCAGACCAGGGTGGAGTGGCGGTTGCCGGACAGGCAGTAGTCCCACTTGTCGGCGCTGCGCAGCAGTTCGGCGAAGTCCGTGCCGCGGGCGGCGGCCGGGCGGTCCTGCAGATCGAGACCCATGTGCTTGAGCGGGGTCCCGTGCTGGGTCTGGATCATGATCTGGCCGCGCCGCTTGACCAGCCTGCGGTCGAAGTTGACGTTGTTGACCAGGTACTTGGAGCGGGCCAACGCCGTCCAGTACCCGGCCGAGCCGGGCCGCAGCCCGTGCGTCGCCGACGGGATCGTGTGGTGGTGCTCGGGGTGCGCGATCCACGCGGTGCGGATGTGCGGCGCGAGATCACGGAACGCGGACTCCAGGGCGCCGGGGTTGCAGCCGTGACCGCGCCCCCAGTAGCTGGAGAAGACGGCGCGGTCGGCGCGCAGCGGGAGGCGGAGCTGCACACGGTAGTGGAACTGGAGCGCCGCGCCGCGGGCCCCGCGGAGCAGTTCCTTGGTGCGGCGCAGCGTCTTCTTGTGGACGCGTGACGCCAGCGACAGCAGCCGGTACGTGCGGTGGTTGCCGAGCCGGACCAGGGCGTGCCGGACACGGGTGCGCAGGCTGACCGGCGCGCCCGGCGCGCGGTGGCGGCGGTAGTGGGCGCGGGCCGCGCGCAGGAACTCGGCGCGGGTGCCGCGCGGCAGCCGGCCCCGCTTGGTGAACACCGTCGAGAGGTGGTCGACCATGCGGCGGAACAGGACCGGGCGCCAGTGCTCCAGCTCCGGGTGCGCGTCGAGGTGCGCGAAGACCCGGTCGTACTGGGCGAAGATGTCGAAGTGCTTGCGGCTGCTGGTGCCGAGGATGTTGCCCTGGCGGCGCTGGCGGTAGTGCACACAGACCCGGTCGAGGGTCGCGATCGTCTCGGCGGAGGTCAGCACCGGGTACGTCCACGGCGTGTCCTCGTAGTACCCGGGCGGGAAGGTGAAGCCCGCGCGTTCGACGAACTCCCGCCGGTACGCCTTGTTCCACACCACCATCAGGACCTTGAGCAGCCCCGGCCGGTCGTCGAGCCGGAAGGGCGCCGGGCCCTCCTCGGTGAGGTGCGCCGCGAACTGGTTGCGGACCGCCTCGCCCGACCAGTAGGTGCGCGCGTAGTCGTAGACCAGGACGTCCGGTTCGCCGGTCTCCTTCAACCGGTCGGCGATGGCGTGCAGCGCGTCCGGTGTGAGGGTGTCGTCGCCGTCCAGGAAGACCAGATAGTCGCCGGTGGCCTGGGCGAGCCCCGCGTTGCGGGCGTGTCCCAGGCCCACGTTCCGCGGCAGACGCACGGGACGGACACGGGCGTCACGCTCGGCGAACTCGTCGATGATCGCGCCACAGGCGTCGGGTGAACAGTCGTCGACGGCGATCAGTTCGAGGTCGGGGAAGGACTGCTCCAGCACGGATTCGAGGCATTCGTGCAGGTACGCCTGAACCTTGTACGCGGGGACGATGACACTGAACCTGGGCAACGGACATCCATGGGTCGGCGCGGGCATACTGCCCGGCAACGGCCGAAGGGGTGACTTGGTTACGCCAGATGTGGCATATGGGGGACCCCGGGTGAACGCCGAGGGGCGAACCGGTGTCCGGTCCGCCCCTCGACCCGCCTGCCGTACCGCTACTTGACGGCGCCCGCCATCACGCCGGACACGAACTGCCGCTGGAACGCGAAGAACACGGCCAGCGGGATCACCATCGAGATGAAGGCGCCCGGTGCCAGCACATCGATGTTGTTGCCGAACTGGCGTACCTGGGTCTGGAGGGCGACCGTGATCGGCTGGCTGCCCGAGTCGGAGAACACCAGCGCGACCAGCATGTCGTTCCACACCCACAGGAACTGGAAGATGCCCAGCGAGGCGATCGCGGGACCGCCGAGCGGCATCACGACCCGTACGAACAGGCGCAGTTCACCCGCGCCGTCCAGCCGGGCCGCCTCCAGCAGCTCCCGCGGGATCTCCGCGAAGAAGTTCCGCAGCAGGAACACCGCGAAGGGCAGACCGAAGCCCACGTGGAAGAGGATCACACCGAAGATCGTTCCGAAGATGCCGATCTTCCCGAAGAGTTCGGCGATCGGGATCAGCGCCACCTGCACGGGGACGACCAGCAGGCCGACCGTGCCGAGGAACCACCAGTCGCGGCCCGGGAACTCCATCCAGGCGAAGGCGTAGCCCGCGAGCGAGCCGATCACCACGACCAGGAGGGTCGCCGGAACCGTGATCAGCACCGTGTTCAGCAGCGAGTTGGTGATGTCGCTGTTCTCCAGGAGCTTCTGGTAGCTGTCCACGGTGAGCTGCGAGGGCTCGCTGAACACCTTCCACCAGCCGGACGCGCTCATGTCCGCCGGCCTGCGCAGCGAGGACAGCAGCAGCCCGATGGTCGGCACCAGCCAGAACAGGCCGACGAGCAGCAGGAAGACGCGTACGATCCCGCCGCTGACGCCGCTCGCGAGGCGGGAGCCGAGCGAGGTCCTGGCCTTCTCCCGGGCGGTGACGGGCGTGGCCTTGGTGACCGTGCCGGCGTGTGTGGTCATCGCCGTACCTCCCGCCGGAGCCGTCGGATGTTGAAGAGCATCACCGGGATCACGAGCAGCAGCAGGAACACCGCGATGGCGCTCGCTATGCCCGGCTGGTCCTCGGAGAAGCCCTTGCGGTACAGCTCCAGGGCCAGCACGTTGGCGTCGTCCTGGGAGGAGCCCGGCGCGATGATGAAGACCAGGTCGAAGACCTTGAGGACGTTGATCATCAGGGTGACGGCGACGACCGCGAGCACCGGCGCGAGCAGCGGCACCGTGACCCTTCTGAAGACCTGCCACTCGTTCGCGCCGTCGACCCGGGCGGCCTCCAGCAGTTCCCGCGGCAGACCCGCGAGCCCCGCCGCGATCAGCACCATCGCGAAACCGGCCCACATCCAGATGTACGAGCCGATGATCGCCGGGGTGACCAGGGACGGGCCGAGCCAGTCGAGGCCGTTGTACGGCTCCTTGAAGTTGCTCGCGGGGAGCCGGAGCAGGGCCCCGTCGGCCTGGGCCGGCAGCGTGAACGTGCCGTTGTCGCGCACCTTCGTGGAGGCGACCACCTTGCCGCCCTTGAGGGCCTCGACCTTCATGCCGGCGTAGCCCAGCTCACTCGGGTCGGCCTGCCCGAGCCTGCCGACGCCCTTGCCGCGGGTGAAGTCCTGCCAGGCCGTACCGGTGACCTTGCCCGGCTCGACGGCGGCCTGTACGGCCTTCTTCGCGCTGCCGGGCATCTGGTCGGGAGCGACACCGACGAGCGGCAGGGCGACGGACTGCCCCGCCCGCACCGCCTGGCCGGTGACGAACCCGCCCTTCTCCGGCCGGAGCGGCGACTGCCGTCCCGGGTGGGCCTTCGGGAACGCGGACGACTCCGCGAAGGTGTCGTGCACCCCGACCCAGACCGCGTTCGCCACCCCCTTGTCCGGGTCCTGGTCGTACACCAGCCGGAAGATGATCCCCGCGGCGAGCATCGAGATCGCCATCGGCATGAAGACGACCAGCTTGAACGCCGTGCCCCAGCGCACCCGTTCGGTGAGTACCGCGAAGACGAGACCGAGCGCGGTCGCGGTGGTGGGCGCGAACACGACCCAGATGACGTTGTTCTTGAGCGCGGCGCGAATCCCGTCGTCCGTGAACAGCGCCTTGTAGTTGTCGAATCCGGCGAATCCGTCACCGGACTGGTTGAGGAAGCTGCGGACCAGCGAGTACCCGATCGGGTAGACCACGAGCGCGCCGAGCAGCACGAGGCAGGGCAGCAGGAACAGCACTGCCACGGCCCTACGGGTACCGGTCACGCTCTTGCGCCGTGTTGCCGCGGGAGGGGTCGGGCCGACCCCTCCCGCCGTTGCCGACGTCATCGCCGGATCAGCCCTTGTACGCCGCGGCCGCGTCGGCCTCCAGTTTCGCCTGCGTCCCCGCCACGTTCTTGGGGTTCTTCAGGAAGTCCTGCAGGTCCTTCCACTCGCCCTTGCCGGGCGTACCGCCGAAGGACTGCGGGGCCTGGTCGGACATGTCGAAGCGGAAGTCGTCGCCGGCGGCGATCAGGGCCTTCGCCATCGACTGCTGCACGGCGTTCGGATACGCGGAGTTCGCCACGCTCTTGTTGGGGGAGAGATAGCCGCCGAGCTTCGCCTGGATGGTCGCCGCGTCCGGGGAGGCCAGGAAGGTGACCAGTGCCTGGGCCGCCTTGGAGTCCTTCAGGACGACGGCCGCGTCACCACCGCTGACCACGGGCGCCTTGGCACCCACCGCCGGGAACGGGAACACCTTCGCGTCCGTGCCGATCTTCGCCTTCGTCTCCGCGATGTTGACGCCCACGAAGTCGCCCTCGAAGACCATGCCCGCCTTCGGCTGGTCGCCGCCGGTGAACGTCTGCGTCACCGAGGCCGGGAACTCCGTCTGCAGCGCGCCGTCCGGGCCGCCCGCGATGTAGTTCTTGTTGCCCCACAGCTGGGCGAGCGTGGTCAGGGCGTCCTTCACGGACGGGTCCGTCCACTTGATCTTGTGCTGGGCGAGCTGGTCGTACTTCTCCGGACCGGCCTGGGAGAGATAGATGTTCTCGAACCAGTCGGTGAGGGTCCAGCCGTCCGCGCCTCCCACGGAGACAGGGGTCACCCCGGAGTCGTAGACGGTCTGGGCGGTGGAGAGGAAGTCCTTCCAGGTGGTGGGCTCCTTCGCCCCCGCGTTCTCGAAGACCTTCGTGTTGTACCAGACCAGCGACTTGTTGGCCGCCTTGTAGTACACGGCGTACTGCTTGCCGTCGACCTTGCCGAGGTCCTGCCAGCCCTGCGAGTAGTTCTTGGCGAGCTGGGCCTGGGCCTCGGCGCCGACCGGCTTGGCCCACTTCTTCTCGACGGCCTGCTTGATGGCGCCGACCTGGGGGAGCAGCGCGACGTCCGGCGGCGCGCCGCCGGCGATCTTCGAACCGAGGAAGTTGATGATCGGGTCCTGCGCGGGGACGAAGGTGACCTTCGCGCCGGTGCGCTTCTCGAACTCCGCCAGCACCTTCTTGAAGTTGGCCTGTTCGGGCCCCGTCCACACGGCGGCGACCTCCAGGCTCGCGCCGTCGAGCTTGGGCAGACTGACGCCCCCGCCGCTGCCCGCCGTGTCGCCGCTACTGGCGGGGCTCTTGCCGTCGTCGCTCTTCTTGTCGTCGCCACCGCCGCATGCGGTGAGGGTGAGTGCGCCGACGATGACGGCGGCTGCGGCGGCCTGTGCGGCCCTGTGCGTCGAGTGGGTGGGCGACCTGTCTGTACGAAGCGATCTGCGCATCACTGCCCCGTTCCTCGTTCCTCGTCGAACGTCCGGCGCTGTCCCGTGCGGTCTGGTCTACGCCCGGGGCCTTAAGGGCGGCAAGAGCGCCTGCGGTGTCAAGTGAGCGATCGTGATTGGGTCGTGACGTGGACTGCCGGCCTGGCCGGCCCGGGTGGGTGGTTCTTCGGGTGCGCGTGGGTGGGGGCTGGTCGCGCAGTTCCCCGCGCCCCTGGAGGGTGGCCGGCGGCCGTTGTGCCGTCCCGGCCCGTACCCGGGGGCTCCGCCCCCAGACCCCCGTTCGGCCTGAACGGCCTCGTCCTCGAACGCCGGACGGGCTGAAAGACATGCCCCTGGCCGAAGCCATCCGCTCGCACCCGAAACCTCCGGCTCGCACCCGAGACCTCCGGCTCGTGCCCGTATCTGCGGAGCGCGCGCCCGCACCTTCGGCTCGCACCCGCACCTCCAGGGTGAGCCCGAAACCCTCCGGCTCGCGCCCGCATCTCCAGCGCGGGCGCGCATTTTCAGCCCGTCCGGCGTTTGAGGACGAGCCCTTCGGGCGATGCGGGGGTCCAGGGGCGGCAGCCCCTTGGCGGGGTCCGGGGCGGAGCCCCCGGGGACGGGGCGAGGGCAACGGGGTCAGAGGAGGGACGGAACCTCGGCGGCCGCCACCGACCTCGCCGCCCGCTCCAACGCACTGGCCAACAACGCCAGATCCGTCGGCCCGTTGCCCAACTCCCGCACGGGCCGCCGCGCCGGCGGATCCCCCATACGCTGCCACTCGAGGGCCACGACCGTCGGCCGCAGCGTCGCCGTCCGCGGAATGCGCCCCGTGACCCGCCCGGCCTGGAAGGGCGTGACCCGGCCGTCCGGCGTGAACAACCGCCCACGCCCGGGGGCGGGTTCGTCGGCCCCGGGTGACACCGGGTCCAGGGCGACACGGAGCCCCGCGGAACGCCCCGGCTCACTGGCCGCCGCCCGCCCGTCGTCCGAGGCGGCCGCCACGAGATGGACACCGAGCCGGTCGCCCTCACGCGCCACGGCTTCCAAGGCGCGTACGACCGAACCGGCGGCCGGCCGGCCCGGCGACCCCAGCGCGGGGGAGAGCAGCGCGTCCAGGTCGTCGACCACGACAACGAGACGGGCGAGCGGCGGCCCGGGTTCGGCACGCGCGCGTGTGGCCGCCGGCCGCAGCCGCAGCGTCGAACTGGGCGGGGTGTCCAGATCGGCGGCACCCGAGGACGCGTCGGACGGCGTCCCGGGGGCCGGCCGGACCGCTCGCTGGCCGACGAACCGGCCCGACACCTCCCGGTGGGTGTGCCACTCCGCGAAGCCGAGCCGCCCGAGAAGCTCGGCCCGCCGCTTCAGCTCGGCGCTCAGCGACTGAGCGAACTCCCGCATCCGCACGGGGTCGTTGGCGGTGAGATGGGTCGTGACGTGAGGGAGGTCCGTACAGACCCGCAGCCCCTCGCCGCCCTGCGCCGCGCCGGGGCCGCCGGTGCTGTCCCGGCCGTCCACCAGCACGATGCCGAGCCGGTCGGGCCGCTCCGCGGCGGCCAGGGACGCGGCGATCGAACGGAGCAGCTCCGTACGCCCACTGCCCGGCGGGCCCTCGATCAGCAGATGGGGGCCCTCGGCGGGGAGGTCCACCGCCAGCGGCCCCCGCGGGCCGGCGCCCAGGACCGCCCGTCCGCGCCCGCCGAGCGACTCCGTGTCATCGGCCGCGTCCGCCCAACGCGCCATCAGTGAGGCGGGGGTGGCGCGGGCCAGTCCCAGTTCGTCCAGCAGACGGGCGACGTGGGGGAGCGGAGCGGACACGCGCGTGTGCCGGTCGCCGTGCGCGCCGTCCGTGCGCAGGGGCGCCAGGGCGCGGGCGAAGCGCTCGGCCCAGGCCCGGGACACCGCGTCCACGGTGGCGACCGTGCCGTGCCCGACGGGCCCGCCGGACGCGACCCGCATCAGCCGCAGCGCCGTGGCCACGTCCCCGCTGAGCAGCGCGACGGCCCCGCACTCGCGGAACGCCGGTGACGCCGAACAGGCCGCCTCGTACGTCTTCGTCACCGGGGACGCGGGGGACGCCGCGGCGGTCTCGGCGAGGCAGAGCACGTGGATGCCCGCGCGGGGCCCCTCGTGCGCCAGCCGCAGCACGGCCTCCCGCACGTCGGCCCCTCCGGGGTCCCCGTCGACGACGACCAGCGTGTACGGCCCGTCGAAGTCACGGTCCGGGTCGGTGCCCGCGGTCCCGCCCCTGTCCGCCGGGTCCTGGTCCCGCGCCCAGGACGGGCGCCGTCCGGCGGCCCGGGTGTCCAGCGGGATGTGGTCGGCCTCGTCGTACGGCCGGGGGCGGGCGCCGGGGCCGGTGGTGCCGGCGCCCCGGGAGTGCGTGGCGTGACCGCCGTCCGCTTCCGCCAGGTGGTCCTCGAGGCGGCGCAGCAGCTCGTCCGTGCGGGCGGTCGCCTGTTCGCGGTCGTAGGCGAGGAGCAGGCGGCAGTCCTGGCCGTGGGCCGGGCGCAGATGGGGGAGCCAGCCGAGCCAGGCCCATTCCGCGGTGCGCTCCTCGACCGGGCGGGAGCGGTCCGTGCTGAGCAGGACGATCTCCAGGGTGTCCGGCGAGTGCAGCGCCGCGAGCTGTGCCACCACCGAGCGGGCCAGCCCCGCGAGGCGCGCCCGCGGTCCCGCCAGGCCCAGCGCGCCGGCCTCCCGCAGACCGGCCGTGACCGGCACCGCGGGCAGCAGCCCCGAACCGTGGGGCGTCGCCCGGTCGGCCGTCCCCAGCCGTACCGTCAGGGCCTCCGGGTGCCCCGGGCCGCGCTCCCACAGCCGCGATCCCGGTCCGAGCGCGGTGAGCAGCAGCGTCGCGGGGTCGGGCCAGCTCTCCGGCATCTGTGCCGTGCCGCGGTCCGCCGTGGACTCGGCGGCGTGGTTCTCGCCGTGCTGCCCGTACTCACCGTGTTCCCCGTACTCGCCGTGCTCTCCGTACTCGTACGGGTCCTGTCCGGTGTCCGTGGGCTCGCCCCGGCTTCCGGTCAGGCGGCGCGCCCAGGCCCCGAGGCCGCCGCGCTTGCGCTCACCCGGCGGCAGCTCGGTGCCCCGCGGGGGAGTGCCCTTCCTGGCGCCTTGATCAGGGCCGGCCGGGGACCGGGCGAGGTCCCCGGCGGACGTGGTGCCGGGACCGGACCGCTCCGGCCACCTGCTCTCGATCCCGGGCGCCCCGCCCTGTTCCGGCACGACGGGGGGCACGGCGGAGGGTGCGGCCGGGGCGGCGGGCGAGGCGGAAGGGGCGGCGGGCGGTACGGCCCGGCCGTGCGTGCGTGTTCCGGTGGCGTCCTCGGTGGCTTCCCACCGCGTCGATCCGTAGGCGTGACGGGTGTCATCGCGGGGCGGCTCGGGGGCGTCCGGGGTACGGGCCCGGGGCACGGACGCGACGCGGGCGGACGCCGGATCCGGGCGGGCGCCCGTGCCGGCCGTGGTGGAGACCCGGACGTGTCCCTCCCCGTCGGGTGCCGTCCCCACGGAGCCCGGGCCGCCGGGCGGGGCCAGCCGCAGGGCGGACTCGCCCACGCGCAGCAGCGCGCCCGGCGGGAAGCCGACCGGGCGGGCGGTGACGCGGGTGCCGTCCAGCGTCGTACCGTTCGTCGACCCCAGGTCGGCCACCGTGACGCGGCCCTCGGGCGAGACCGTGACCGCGCAGTGCAGACGGGAGACGTCGGGGTCGTCCAGCGGGACGTCCGCCTCGACGGAACGGCCGATGTGGATCCGCCCGCCGTGCAGCAGGTGGACGCCGCCCGCGTCGGGGCCCGCGACGACGTGGAGCTGGGCCGCCTCCTCGTCGACGTCCGGACCGGGTTCCGTGGGGGCGCCCAGGGACAGCACCGCGCCGTCGGTCAGCGGCGGCTCGCCCAGCGTGCAGCGCTGCCCGTCGAGCCGCTCGGCGCCCGCGTACAGCACGACCGGACCACCGCCGGGCTCCCGGCTCCGCTCGGACGGGGCGGCGCTCCCGTCCCCGCCGACCGCCGAGGCCAGACCCGACGCCACCGCCGCCAGCGCCGTCCCGGCGGGGGCGGTGACCAGCACATCACAGGCCGTGGCACGCCCCCGCGGCTCCGAAGGCGGGCCCAGCGGGTCTACGACGGTCAGCCGGATCTGCATCGCCGTCAGGGGTCCCTTCCGCGCAGGCGCCCGCGACGAGGACGAGGCTGTGCTGCGGTCCCCCCACCGCAGATCCCCCCACCGCGCACGGACACGTCGGCCAGTACTGAAGGCATCCTCGCACCTGTCACTGACAACACGCCCGCCACCCGGGCAGAAGTGATCTTGATTGGTCGGCTCTGCCCGTAAAAGTGCCTGCCCAGTGCCCGACCGGTGCCCGCTTGGGATCGGTCGCGGCATCCGTCACACCCCCGTCGAAGGGGCCGAACGGCAACCAACCGTCGCGAGTGAGCGTCTTTCCATCGAACATGTACGGGAACGCCTGCGTAAGCGTTTATACGAACCACAGGCGCTCACGGGAAGCACACAAGGACGACAGCCCGGTGCCGGGCAGCTCGGCATTACA
This sequence comes from Streptomyces sp. RPA4-2, assembly GCF_012273515.2. NCBI lineage: Bacteria > Bacillati > Actinomycetota > Actinomycetes > Kitasatosporales > Streptomycetaceae > Streptomyces > Streptomyces sp. RPA4-2. Next base: position 3,742,598 of record NZ_CP050975.2, on the reverse strand, counting down.
GTGGGCGGAACCGCCGCGGCAGAAGTGACGCAGATGCGACAACGGCGGACGGACCAGGCAAGCAAGCAACAGGGAGCGCATGACGTGCGGCCGGTAGGGAGCAAGTACCTCCTTGAGGAGCCGCTGGGACGCGGCGCCACAGGCACCGTCTGGCGAGCCCGCCAGCGGGAGACCGCGGGTGCCGAGGCGGCCGTCGCCGGCCAGCCCGGCGAGACCGTGGCGATCAAGGTCCTGAAGGAGGAGCTCGCCAACGACGCGGACGTCGTGATGCGCTTCCTGCGGGAGCGGTCCGTCCTGCTGCGGCTCACCCACCCGAACATCGTGCGGGTCCGCGACCTCGTCGTCGAGGGCGATCTGCTCGCGCTCGTCATGGATCTGGTCGAGGGACCCGACCTGCACCACTACCTGCGCGAGAACGGCCCGTTCTCGCCGGTCGCCGCCGCCCTCCTCACCGCTCAGATCGCCGACGCGCTCGCCGCCAGCCACGCCGACGGTGTCGTGCACCGGGACCTGAAGCCCGCGAACGTCCTGCTCAAGCAGGACGGCGGCCAGATGCACCCGCTGCTCACCGACTTCGGCATCGCCCGGCTCGCCGACTCCCCGGGCCTGACCCGGACCCACGAGTTCGTCGGTACGCCCGCGTATGTCGCGCCCGAGTCCGCGGAGGGACGTCCGCAGACGTCCGCCGTCGACATCTACGGGGCGGGCATCCTGTTGTACGAGCTGGTCACCGGACGCCCGCCGTTCTCCGGCGGCTCCGCCCTCGAAGTGCTGCACCAGCACCTGAGCGCCGAGCCGCGCCGGCCCTCCACCGTGCCCGATCCGCTGTGGACGGTCATAGAACGCTGTCTGCGCAAGAACCCGGACCAGCGGCCCAGCGCCGAGAACCTCGCGCGCGGGCTGCGCGCCGTCGCCGAGGGCGTCGGCGTGCACGCCACCTCCGCGCAGATCGCCGCGGCGGACGGGGTGGGCGCGCTGCTCGCCCCCGACCCGGCACCGGCGCCGGTCCCCGGTACGCCGGGCGCGGCCGACCCCACCCAGGTGCTGCCGCACGGCGCTCCGGGGGCGTACGACCCGAACGGCGCGACCAGTGTCCTTCCGCACACGGGCGCCGCCGATCCCACCGCGGTCCTGCCGCACCGGGGTGCCGCCGACCCGACCGCCGTCATGCCGCCGGTGCCGCAGAACCAGCCCGGCGGAGGGCCCGGCCGGCCGGAGGACCCGCATCCCTGGCAGAGCCAGTTGCGGGCGGCCCGCGACCGCAACGAGCAGACGCAGTTCCAGCAGTACGTCGACCCGGACCAGGACCCGCTGCGCCGGCGTCCGCAGCGGCAGGTCGCACGACCGCAGCAGCGGCCCGAGCAGCAGCAGGGCCAGCAGCCGCCGCCCGGATACGGGTATCCGCAGCAGGGACAGCAGCCCCAGCGGTACGCGCCTCAGCAGCCTCAGCAGTACGGGCAGCAGCAACAGCAGCAGTACGGGCAGCAACAGCAGCAACAGCAGCAACAGCAGTACGCGCAGCAACAACAGCAGCAACAGCAGTCCCGGCGGGCGCAGCGTCAGCAGCCGCAGCCCCAGCGGTACGCTCCCGCGCCGCAGCAGCCCGAGGCGCCCGCGCCGCGGCAGTCGCGTGAGCCGCGGCAGCGCAGTGCCAACCGGATGAGGATCCCGGGGCTGGGCTGCCTCAAGGGCTGCCTGTTCATGATCGTCATCCTGTTCGTCGGCGGATGGCTGGTCTGGGAGTTCAGCCCCCTGCAGGGCTGGATCGGCTCCACCAGGTCCTTCTGGGGCGAGCTGACGCACGGGTACCACACCGTCAGCGACTGGGTCGGGAATCTCGGCTCGGGCTCGTCCGGCAACTGACGCGCCGCGCCCGCGCACCTGACCGGCGGCCGGTCCGCGGCCGACTCTGGGGACTTGTCGACATCTGGCGGGTGATTTCCGCCTCCGGAGTGAAGGTTGGCTCCTCGGACGCGTACTTTTAGCGGCAACACGCGTCGGTAGGAGCAGTCTTGGCACGGAAGATCGGGAGCCGCTACACCGCCCACCAGATTCTGGGGCGGGGCAGCGCCGGTACGGTGTGGCTGGGCGAGGGACCCGAGGGGCCCGTCGCCATCAAGCTGCTGCGCGAGGACCTCGCGTCCGACCAGGAGCTCGTGGGCCGCTTCGTCCAGGAGCGCACGGCCCTGCTCGGTCTCGACCATCCCCATGTGGTCGCGGTGCGTGACCTCGTGGTGGACGGCAACGACCTCGCGCTCGTCATGGATCTCGTACGGGGTACGGACCTGCGCACCCGGCTGGACCGGGAACGGCGGCTGGCGCCGGAGGCCGCGGTCGCGATCGTGGCCGACGTCGCGGACGGCCTGGCGGCGGCGCACGCGGCCGGGGTGGTCCACCGGGACGTCAAGCCCGAGAACGTGCTCCTCGACATGCAGGGGCCGCTCGGGCCGGGTGGCGCGCACCCCGCGCTGCTGACCGACTTCGGTGTGGCCAAACTCATCGACTCGCCGCGGCGGACCCGGGCCACGAAGATCATCGGCACGCCGGACTATCTCGCGCCCGAGATCATCGAGGGACTGCCGCCGCGGGCCGCCGTCGACATCTACGCCCTGGCGACCGTCCTGTACGAGCTCCTGGCCGGGTTCACGCCCTTCGGGGGCGGACACCCGGGAGCGGTGCTGCGGCGGCACGTGACCGAGACGGTGGTGCCGCTGCCGGGGATCCCCGAGGAGCTGTGGCAGCTCCTCGTGCAGTGTCTGGCGAAGGCCCCGGCGTCGCGGCTGCGGGCGTCCGAGCTGGGAGCGCGGCTGCGGGAGCAGCTGCCGTTGCTGGCGGGGATGCCGCCGCTGGACGTGGACGAGCCGGACGGGGAACCGGCGGAGGAGACGTCCGAGGAGGCCGCGGAGCCGGCCGAGCCGACGTCGCGGGTACGACGAGGGGCCGTGCCGCTGGTGCCGGGCGCCGCGCCGGACTCGAACCGGGACACGCACACCTCGATGCGGGTGCCGGGGCCGGACGAGCTGGCCGGCGGGGCGCGGGGGACGGCACGCGTGCCGCGGGCCGCGGGGGCGCCCCGGCCCGGATCGGCGCGGCATCGGGCCTCAGCCCGGCGGCGCCGGATCACGCTGGGGGTGGCGGGAGTGGTGCTCGTCGCCGCGGTGGGGGTGGGGACGTGGCTGGCCACCTCGGGGGACGACGGAGGGCGCAGCCCTCCGACACGAAGAATTCGGCGGCCTCTCCCTGACGGGTCCCGTCCCGTCGTGTCCCGTCAGGGGCTTCGCCCCGGACCCGAAGGGCTCGTCCTCGATCGCCGGACGGGCTGGGGGTGCGGGCCCGCGCTGGAAGGTTCCCGCGCGGAGCGGGGCCCGGGACGGACCGGGGATGCTTACCGGGGTACGGCTTCTCAGCCCGTCCGGCGTTTGAGGACGAGGCCGTTCAGGCCGAAGCGGGGGTCCGGGGCGGCAGCCCCGGGACGGGGAGGCCCGGGGGTGCGGTCCCCGGGGGTGAGAGCCCCGCTTGCCGCAGCCGTTACGCTGGAGGCGTGGCAGTCGTCGATGTATCCGAAGAGCTCAAGTCCCTCTCCTCGACCATGGAGTCGATCGAGGCCGTCCTGGACCTCGACAAGCTGAGGGCAGACGTCGCCGTGCTCGAGGAGCAGGCGGCCGCGCCGTCCCTGTGGGACGACCCGGACGAGGCGCAGAAGATCACCAGCAAGCTGAGCCACCTCCAGGCGGAGGTCAGGAAGGCCGAGGCGCTGCGCGGGCGTATCGACGATCTGAGCGTGCTCTTCGAGATGGCCGAGGAGGAGGACGACCCGGACACCCGCGCCGAGGCCGAGTCCGAGCTCACCGCCGTCAAGAAGGCGCTGGACGAGATGGAGGTGCGGACGCTGCTGTCGGGGGAGTACGACTCCCGCGAGGCCGTCGTCACCATCCGCGCCGAGGCCGGCGGCGTCGACGCCTCCGACTTCACCGAGCGGCTGCAGCGCATGTACCTGCGCTGGGCCGAGCGGCACGGGTACAAGACCGAGCTCTACGAGACCTCGTACGCGGAAGAGGCGGGCATCAAGTCCACCACCTTCGCCGTGCACGTGCCGTACGCCTACGGAACGCTCTCCGTGGAGCAGGGCACCCACCGGCTCGTGCGGATCTCGCCCTTCGACAACCAGGGACGCCGGCAGACGTCGTTCGCCGGTGTCGAGATCCTGCCCGTCGTCGAGCAGACGGATCACATCGAGATCGACGAGTCCGAGCTCCGGGTGGACGTCTACCGTTCCTCGGGTCCCGGCGGCCAGGGCGTCAACACCACCGACTCCGCGGTGCGTCTGACCCACCTGCCGACCGGCATCGTCGTGTCGTGTCAGAACGAGCGGTCGCAGATCCAGAACAAGGCGAGCGCGATGAACGTCCTCCAGGCCAAGCTCCTCGAGCGGCGCCGCCAGGAGGAGCAGGCCAAGATGGACGCCCTCAAGGGCGACGGCGGCAACTCCTGGGGCAACCAGATGCGTTCGTACGTGCTGCACCCGTACCAGATGGTCAAGGACCTGCGGACGGACTTCGAAGTGGGCAACCCCGAGGCCGTGTTCAACGGTGAGATCGACGGGTTCCTCGAGGCCGGAATTCGCTGGCGCAAGCAGCAGGAGAAGTGACACGGGGCCCCAGGGCCTCTTTGTCGACATGGCAACTGCCGCTCTTTGAGCGGCAGTTGCCTTTTTGTGTGGCGGTTGTCTGGGTTTTACGTCACAGTCACATGTCTTCATGGCGGTCAAATGGAGCTGATCCGGACATCGCGGCCGCAACGACCTTGACGCTGCTTTGAAAACTGGGAAGGGTGACGCGTGGCATGCGTATCTCTGGGGCGCATGTGAACCGGGGGGTCGAGCAAAGCCACCCTGTGACGCCGTGGCCCCGGGCGCTGCTCCATTGACGATCAGCTACTGGGGGTAGCAAGCAGATGACCAAGAAGACGCGGATTCGCGCGGCGCGGATAGCCGCCTGCGCGGTGATCGCCGCCGGTGCCTCGCTGACCGCCGCGGGTGCCGCCTCGGCTCTCGACATCAACGTCGGTGTCACGCTGGACGGCCCGACCCCGACGGCGAGCGACACGGGCATCCCGACCGACCCCGGCACGCCTTCCGACCCGGGCACGCCCTCGGACCCGGGCACGCCCTCGGACCCCGGTACGCCCTCGGACCCGGGCACGCCTTCGGACCCGGGCACGCCCTCCACCGAGCCGACCGACGGGCCCACGGACCCCACCGAGGAGCCGACCGAGCCCACCGACCCGACCGACGAGGCCGGTACGGGCGGCAACGACAGCAACCCCGACGGCGGCTCCAAGCCCGTCGAGCAGGGCAAGGGCTCCTCCGGTCTGACCGACACCGGCTCGGACACCTCCGCCCAGGGCAAGAGTGGCGAGCTGGCCGAGACGGGTGCCGCCGAGACCACGTTCCTGATGGTCGGCGCCGCCACGATGATCGCCGGCGGTATCGGCTTCCGACTGCTGCCGCGCCTCATGGGCAGCCGCGGCAGCGCTGCCTGACCCAGGCCGGTGTGATACGCGACACCATTCTCGCGTGAAGAGGCGAAAAGGGCCCGGAGCGAGCTGCTCCGGGCCCTTCCCGTACGCCCTGGGTAGCTGTCCGTACGCCCTGGGTGCCCTCTCGCGGGTCCTACACCGTCTGGTGGGCCAGCAGGGCCACCGCCGCGATGAGCACGGCCAGCAGCGCTATCAGCGCCATCGGGTTCAGCCCGGCGAAGGGGCTCTCCTGCTGCAGCCGCTCCCGGTTCGCGCGGCAGACCGGGCAGCGACCCTCACTGACGGGCGCCGCGCAGTTCGCGCACACCAATCGGTCGTACGTCATGCGCTTGCCCTCCTTGCGCCGTCCTCCGCGAACATAACGCCGCGGGGAACGCAACCGTTCCCCTTCCACTGTGCCAGGTTCCGCGGAATTCGGCGCGGCTCGCCTTATCCTGCCCCGCCCGGACGCTTTCCAGCCCGTCAGATCCGTGACAAAACGTGCAAGCGTCGCGCAACCCCGGACGCCGACTGCGGACCCACACCCGGTTCGCGTATGGTCACGCACACCTACCCCCGGCGACCCGTGGTGCATCCGTGATCCGATTCGACAATGTCTCCAAGGTCTACCCCAAGCAGACCCACCCCGCTCTCAGGGACGTCTCCCTGGAGGTCGAGCGTGGTGAGTTCGTGTTCCTCGTGGGGTCCTCCGGCTCCGGAAAGTCCACCTTCCTGCGGCTGATCCTCCGCGAGGAGCGGTGCAGCCACGGTCAGGTGCACGTCCTGGGCAAGGACCTCGCGCGCATCTCCAACTGGAAGGTGCCGCAGATGCGGCGCCAGCTGGGGACCGTCTTCCAGGACTTCCGGCTGCTGCCGAACAAGACGGTCGCCGAGAACGTGGCCTTCGCCCAGGAGGTCATCGGCAAGTCCCGCGGCGAGATCCGCAAGTCCGTGCCCCAGGTGCTCGACCTCGTCGGGCTCGGCGGCAAGGAGGACCGCAGGCCCGGTGAGCTGTCCGGTGGTGAGCAGCAGCGCGTGGCCATCGCGAGAGCCTTCGTGAACCGGCCCAAGCTCCTCATCGCGGACGAGCCGACCGGCAACCTCGACCCGCAGACCTCCGTCGGCATCATGAAGCTGCTCGACCGCATCAACCGGACGGGCACGACTGTGGTGATGGCGACGCACGACCAGAACATCGTGGACCAGATGCGCAAGCGCGTCATCGAGCTGGAGAAGGGTCGTCTCGTCCGCGACCAGGCGCGCGGCGTCTACGGCTACCAGCACTGACGACGGTCCACGGAAAGGCTTACCAGACGCCATGCGCGCCCAGTTCGTTCTGTCGGAGATCGGTGTCGGTCTCCGTCGCAATCTGACGATGACCTTCGCGGTCGTCGTCTCGGTCGCCCTCTCCCTCGCCCTGTTCGGCGGTTCGCTCCTGATGAGCGACCAGGTGAGCACCATGAAGGGCTACTGGTACGACAAGGTCAACGTCTCGGTCTTCCTCTGCAACAAGAGCGACGCGGAGTCCGACCCCCACTGCGCCAAGGGGGCGGTGACCGCCGAGCAGAAGAAGCAGATCGAGAGCGACCTCGGCAAGATGACCGTCGTCCAGAAGGTGACGTACGAGTCCGCGGACGACGCCTACAAGCACTACAAGGAGCAGTTCGGCGACTCCCCGCTGGCCAGTTCCCTGACGCCGGACCAGATGCAGGAGTCGTACCGCATCAAGCTGAAGGACCCGGAGAAGTACCAGGTCATCGCGACCGCCTTCGACGGGCGTGACGGCGTGCAGTCCGTGCAGGACCAGAAGGGCATCCTGGACAACCTCTTCGGGCTGCTCAACGGCATGAACTGGGCCGCGCGCGCGGTGATGGCGATGATGCTCGTCGTCGCCCTGATGCTGATCGTCAACACGGTGCGCGTCTCGGCGTTCAGCCGGCGCAGGGAGACCGGGATCATGCGCCTGGTCGGCGCCTCCGGGTTCTACATCCAGGCGCCGTTCATCATGGAGGCCGCGGTCGCCGGACTCATCGGCGGCGGTGTCGCCTGCGGATTCCTGGTGATCGCGCGGTACTTCATCATCGATCACGGTCTGGCCCTGTCCGAGAAGCTGAACCTGATCAACTTCATCGGCTGGGACGCGGTGCTCACCAAGCTGCCGCTCATCCTCGCGACGAGCCTGCTGATGCCCGCGCTTGCCGCGTTCTTCGCGTTGCGCAAGTACCTGAAGGTGTGACGCATGCCAAGGGGGCCGTACTGCCAACCGGCGGTACGGCCCTTCGCGTTGTCCTAGACTCACCGCCATGTCAGGTCGTGACCTGTTCTGCCAGCCCCGCCGCGTCGGCCGCGGGGCTGCCCTGACATTGGTTTTTGCGAGCGTTCTCGTCGCCGGTGCGGCGACCGGGTCGTTCGGCGACCCCGACCGGAAATCCCCGCTCCCGCCGACGCGTTCGACGCCGGCCGCCCACCACAAGGACGTCGCCGCGGCGGCGGCCGAGGCGATGGCCGACGGCAAGTCCCCCATGGAGGCGGCCGAGCGAGCCGTCAGCCGCAGCGGCGACCGCTGGGGCGCGGTCTACTCCCAGGGCGACTACGAGGAGTTCGAGGAGGCCCTCGACGGCCAGTACACCGGCGTCGGGCTGTGGGCCCGGCGCGAGCGTGACGGCCGGATCGAGGTGACCCGGGTGCAGGGCGCATCACCCGCGGCGGCCGCCGGGATCCGTGTGGGCGACCGGCTGCGCAGCGTCGACGGCGAGGACGTCGACGGCAGGCCCGTCACCGAGGTGGTCTCCTTACTGCGCGGGGACGCGGACGACGCGGCGGCCGGTACGAAAGTCCGCCTCGGTCTGGAGCGCGGCAGGCGCGCGTGGAGCGAGACCCTGCGCCGGGCCAGGCTGTCCACGGACTCCGTGACCGTGCGCAAGCTCCCCGGCGGTGCCACCGTGATCAAGGTCGCCGCCTTCACCAAGGGCGCGGGCGACGCCGTGCGCACCGCCGTCGAGCAGGCCCCCCGGCAAACCGGGATCGTCCTCGACCTGCGGGGCAACTCCGGCGGACTGGTCACCGAGGCCGTCACGACGGCCTCCGCCTTCCTCGACGGCGGCCTCGTCGCCACGTACGACGTCAACGGCGAACAGCGCGCCCTGCACGCCGCGCCCGGCGGCGACACCACCAGACCCCTGGTCGCGCTCGTCGACGGTGGCACGATGAGCGCCGCCGAGCTGCTCACCGGCGCCCTTCAGGACCGTGGCCGCGCGGTCGTGGTGGGCACCAGGACCTTCGGCAAGGGCTCGGTCCAGATGCCGAGCACCCTCCCCGGCGGCTCCGTCGCCGAGCTGACCGTCGGGCACTACCGCACGCCTTCCGGCCACGGCGTCGACGGACGGGGCATCACCCCCGACCTGGAGGCCGACGCGGGCGCCCTCGAGCGCGCCGAGACCGTGCTCAGCGGTCTCGGTGACCCTTCGTAGTCGTCACCGGCCGGCGCCCCTGTAATCGGCTTTCCCCCGGACCCCCCTGTAGTGCGAAAATGGTCAGCACTATGAGCAAGGGAATGTACGTACCGAAGGAGTCCCAGCCCAAGCAGGGCGGAGGGGCCGCGAAGGCCAAGGACGGCAAGCGCAAGATCGTCGCGCAGAACAAGAAGGCACGGCACGACTACGCGATCATCGACACCTACGAGGCCGGCCTCGTGCTCACCGGCACCGAGGTGAAGTCGCTGCGTCAGGGTCGCGCCTCGCTGACCGACGGCTTCGTCCAGATCGACGGGAACGAGGCGTGGCTGCACAACGCCCACATTCCCGAGTACAGCCAGGGCACGTGGACCAACCACACGGTGCGCCGCAAGCGAAAGCTGCTCCTGCACCGCGAGGAGATCGACAAGCTGGCGTCGAAGTCGGAGGAGACGGGTCACACGATCGTGCCCCTCGCCCTGTACTTCAAGGACGGCCGGGCCAAGGCCGAGATCGCGCTCGCCCGCGGTAAGAAGGAGTACGACAAGCGGCAGACCCTGCGCGAGAAGCAGGACCGCCGGGAGTCCGACCGCGCGATCGCGTCGGCGAAGCGGAAGCAGCGGGGCGAGTAGCCACGAGGCGCCGGCCGCGAGGCGGTGGCCACGGGGAATACGGTGGCACCGACGTGCGTCGGTCACGTAGGATGGGATCTGCATCCCACAGCGGGTGCGCGACCCTCTTCGGAGGGGCTTGAAAAAACAACATGGGGATGATCGGTTTCGACAGCGGCTGTCGAAGCAGGGGAAGCGTGTCGAGGAAGCGACAATGATCTCGTTAACCATATGTCGCAACCAATAATCGCCAATTCCAAGAGCGATTCCCAGTCCTTCGCCCTCGCTGCCTAATAAGCAGTGAGTGAAGGACCCTTAATGGGTGTCAGCCCGGGGGTGTTCCCGACCCGGACCCTGGCATAATCTAGGGAACTAAACCATCGAGCCCGGTCACGGGGTTCGATGGGAAATCAAACAGTGACTGGGCCCGTCGGCGACTTGTTCGCGTGATCACCGGGGCCGAGAAAATCGCAGCGAACTGCACACGGAGAAGCCCTGATTCTGCACCGGTGGACGCGGGTTCGATTCCCGCCATCTCCACGATCAGGAGGTCCCTCGGACCTCCACATCCCATGTGGGCAAAGGCCCCGTCGCTTTCGGGCGACGGGGCCTTCGTCATGACCGACGGTCGGTTCCCGGTGCTGGTCCGGTGACTTCGATTTCGGTGTCTCGTGGGTGATGGGTTTCTTCCACCCGGACTGGACGTGGAGGTCCCACGGCGGCCGACATGGCCGCGGATCGGCCCTCCACTGCGGCGAGTTCGGGCGCGGGCCCCGCAAAGCGCGTTCCGCGGGATGAAGGAATCAGGTGTCCGAACTCATGAGTCCGCCCGGTGGGAAACCGGCAGAGGAACTCAACTGGTCCGCGACAGGCGGCCTGTTCGACGATGTCGTCGCCCTCATCCTCCGGCATGTCCGGGACGAGTCGGGATGACCGCCCATACCGCGCCGGGTGCGCGGGGGAGTTCCTGGCCGTCGAGGTGCGCGAGGCGCTCGTCGACGGTGCTCGTTGCCGCACTCCGGACCTGGCTTTCCGGGTGCTGTTCGGCACGTGTCCGGCTGCCGGGTGGGAGTGGGTTCGAGGTCAGGGCAGGGTGAGGATTCGGGGGCCGTCCTCGGTAATGGCGATGGTGTGTTCGATGTGGGCGGCTTGGCTGCCGTCGATCGTGCGCAGGGTCCAGCCGTCGGGGTCGGTGTGGTACGCGTTGTGTCCTCCGGCCATGAACATGGGTTCGATGGCGAGGGTGAGGCCGTGGCGCAGGGGGAAGCCGCGGCCGGGTCGTCCGTGGTTGGGGACGTGGGGGTCCTCGTGCATCTGGCGGCCGATGCCGTGGCCGCCGAAGTCGGCCGGCATGCCGCAGGCGGCCTTGCGGGCGACCGTGCTGATGGCGTGGGAGATGTCCCCGATGCGATGGCCGACGGTGGCGGCGGCGATGCCGGCGTCCAGGGCCTGCTGGGTGGCGGCGATGAGTTCGAGGTCGGCGGGGCGAGGGGTGCCGACGGTGAAGCTGATCGCGGCGTCGCCGGTCCAGCCGTCGAGTTCGGCTCCGCAGTCGATGCTGACCAGATCGCCGTCGCGCAGGCGGTGGTCGCCGGGGATGCCGTGCGCGACGGCGTCGTTGACGGACGCGCAGATCACGGCGGGGAAGGGAAGGGGGGCGAAGGAGGGCTGATAGCCGAGGAACGGAGAGCGTGCCCCGGCCTCGGTGAGAACGGTGCGGGCGGCTTCGTCGAGCTCGCGCAGGCGGACTCCCACGGCTGCCGCCGCACGGGCGGCCGCGAGCGCGTGGGCCACGACGCGTCCGGCCTCGCGCATCATCTCCAGTGCCGTGTCGGTCTTGATCTCCACCATGTGTCCTGCTCCCTGCCCTGCGATGGTACCCAATACTTATACCGGTATTAGTATCACGGGCATGGTGAGAGTTCCCTTGAGCCCGCGAGAGCGGCAACGTGGAGAGCGGTTCGGGTCGCTGCTCCGCGAGGCCCGCGGTGACCGCAGCATGGTCGACGTGGCGGCGGCAGCCGGCGTGTCCGCCGAGACCCTCCGCAAGATCGAGACCGGCAGGGCCCCGACCCCAGCCTTCTTCACCGTGGCAGCCCTGGCCCACGCCCTGCACCTGTCACTCGACGACCTGGCCGTCGCCTGCGCGGAAGCCGCGGAAGTCGCGGAGGACGCGGAAGGCGGCGGGCAGGCCCTCTCGGCGTGACCGTCGGGCGCGCGCCGTCCGGCGGAGAATCGGCGTGCGCCTACTCCGTCCCGCCCGCCTCTCCTCGGGGGGCACGGTTCCTCAAGGGGTCAGCGTGCGCGGTGCGGTGCTCGCGCGTTCCGTCAGCCGGGGTGCGAGGAGCGTGGCCTCGGGGACGTCGGTGCCGCCCAGTTTCCTCATCAGCAGTTCCACCGCCCGAGTGCCCACCTCGGTGGACGGGAGGGCGACGGAGGTGACGGGGACACGGACGTTCCCGGCGAGCTCGTCCGGGCAGATCGCGGTGACGGAGAGGTCGACGGGGACGCGCAGACCGAGCTGCTCGAAGGCGTCGATCAGTGGTTCCAGGACCGGTTCGTTGTGGACGACGACGCCGGTGAGCGCCGGCTGTTCGCGCAGGAGCCGCTCGGCGACCCGGCGCGCGGCGGCGGGCGAGGCCTCGCAGGGGTGGACGGAGGACACGAGTCCGTCGCGGTCGGCGGCGGTGGTGAAGCCCTCCACCACGCGCTGGGCGAACGCCGTCCCCCGCACGTACACCTCGGGGGGCGACCCGACCAGCGCCACGACCCGGTGCCCGAGCCCCGCCAGACGTTCGACGCAGAGCTCACCCGCCGCCTTGAAGTCCAGGTCGATGCAGGTGAGCCCGGCGGGCTGGGAAGGGAACCCGATGAGGACGGAGGGCCGGTCCAGGGCGCGCAGCAGCGGCAGCCTGGGGTCGTGCAGCTGGACGTCCATCACGATCAGGGCGTCCACCAGCGCGGTGTCCGCGACCCGCCGCAGCCCCTCCTCGCCCTCCTCCTGCGTCAGCAGCAGGACGTCGTGATCGTGCCGGCGTGCCGCCGTCACCACCGACACCGCGAACTGCATCACCACCGGCACGTGGATGCCCGCCCTCAGCGGCACCACCAGCGCCAGGACGTTGGACCGGTTGCTCGCGAGGGCGCGCGCCCCGGCGTGCGGACGGTAGCCCAGCCGACGGATGCTGGCCTCGACACGCTGCCGGGTCTCCTCGGAGATGGGGCGTTTGCCGCTGAGGGCGTAGGAGACGGTGCTGGGGGAGACCCCGGCGTGCCGCGCCACATCGGTGATCTTCACCATCACTCCGACTCCGACTCCGGCTGCTGCTGCGGGTCGGGTTCCAGGTCCAGGGACAGGAAGCCCGTCCCCGCCTTCGCCCGCACCTCGCGGCCGCCCGCCGCCAGTCCCCACGGCGCCGCCGGATCACTGGACGAGGCCCGCAGGGTGTTCCCCTCACGGACGACGGTGAACGTCACGCCGCCCACCGGCACCGTCACCCGGGCGCCGCGCTCCAGGCCGTACGCGCGCAGGGTGACCCCGTCGGCGTGGACGTAGTCGGGCCGGTCGTCCACGGCGCCCACCGGGATCACCGCGCCCGGCCGCACCAGCAGCGGCACGCTCAGGAAGCCGTGGTGTTCGCGCACCCAGCGCGGACCGGTCACCGTCCGCCCCGTGAGGAGGTGGGTCCAGGTGCCGTCCGGAACGTAGTAGGAGACGTCTCCCTCGTCGTTGAAGACGGGCGCGACCAGCAGGTCGGGGCCGAGCATGTACTGCCGCTCCAGATGCGCACACGCCGGGTCGTCCGGGAACTCCAGCACCATCGCCCGCATCATCGGCACCCCCTCGGCGTGCGCGGCGCGGGCGGCCTCGTACAGATAGGGCATGAGGCGGAGCTTCAGCCGGGTGAACAGCCGCAGCACGTCCACGGCCTCCTCGTCGAACAGCCACGGCACCCGGTAGGAGGACGAGCCGTGCAGCCGGCTGTGGGAGGAGAGGAGACCGAAGGCGATCCACCGCTTGAAGAGGGCCGGTGGAGGCGTTCCCTCGAAGCCGCCGATGTCGTGGCTCCAGAAACCGAACCCCGACATGCCGAGGCTCAGCCCACCGCGCAGCGACTCGGCCATCGACGCGTACGTCGCCTCGCAGTCGCCGCCCCAGTGCACCGGGAACTGCTGGCTCCCGGCCGTCGCCGAGCGGGCGAAGACGACGGCCTCCGCCTCGCCCCGGTGCTTGCGCAGCACCTCGAAGACGGTGCGGTTGTAGAGGTAGGTGTAGTAGTTGTGCATGCGTTCCGGGTCGGCGCCGTCGGCGTACGCCACGTCGACCGGGACCCGCTCGCCGAAGTCGGTCTTGAAGCAGTCGACGCCCTGGTCGAGCAGCGCCTCCAGTTTGGCGGCGTACCAGTCACGGGCGGCGGGGCTGGTGAAGTCGACCAGCGCCATGCCCGGCTGCCACAGGTCCCACTGCCACACACTGCCGTCGGGCCTCTTGAGCAGATGCCCCAGGGCCTTGCCCTCCGCGAAGAGCGGGGAGCGCTGCGCGATGTACGGGTTGATCCATACGCAGATGTGCAGGCCCTTGTCCTTCAGCCGGGTCAGCATGGCCGCCGGGTCGGGGAACACGCGCGGGTCCCACTCGAAGTCGCACCAGTTGAACTCGCGCATCCAGAAGCAGTCGAAGTGGAAGACGGAGAGGGGGAGTTCACGTTCCCGCATGCCGTCGATGAAGGAGGTGACGGTGGCCTCGTCGTAGGAGGTGGTGAAGGACGTCGACAGCCACAGGCCGAAGGACCAGGCGGGCGGGAGGGCCGGACGGCCGGTGAGCCGCGTGTACTTGCGCAGGATGTCCTTCGGACTCGGCCCGTGGATCACGTAGTACGTCAACTGCTGTGTCTCGGCGCTGAACTGGACCCTCGACACCGCCTCCGAGCCGACCTCGAAGGAGACCCGGCCCGGGTGGTCGACGAAGACGCCGTAGCCCGCGTCCGTCAGATAGAACGGCACGTTCTTGTAGGCCTGTTCGGTGGCGGTGCCGCCGTCGGCGTTCCACATGTCCACCACCTGGCCGTTCTTGACGAGCGGGCCGAAGCGCTCGCCGAGGCCGTAGACCTGGGTGCCGACCCCGAGGTTCAGCTGCTCGCGCAGATAGTGGGCGCCGGCCGCGTCCCGCATGATGCCCATGCCCTTGGGGCCGCTGGTGGTGAGGACGCGGCCGTCGGCGAGGAAGTCGACGTGCCAGGGGGCGGTGCGGGCGACCCGGACGGACAGGGCGCCCGCGGTGAGCGTCGCGTGCTCGTCGTCCTGTTCCACGACGGGGGAGAAACCGCTCCGGTGGAGTTCGAAGCGGGGACCGCGCGGTTCCTCGCCCTGGAAGTGCGTGAACGTGACGCCGATGACGTCCGGCATCGGCGCGTGCGCGCTGATCGTCACGACCGGTCCCTTCAGCAGGTCGCCGCGGTGGCGGATGGGCTGGGTCGGCGCGTGGATCTCCAGGGTCTGGTCGGACACGCTCACGTCGAGGACCTCGACCGGGTGGGCCGCGGTGACGCCTTCGCGCAGCAGCCAGTAGCCGTCGGTGAACTTCACGCCCACACCCCTTACTTGACCGCGCCCACGGCGATGCCGCGGGTCAGCGTGCGCTGGAAGACGAGGAAGAAGACGATCGCGGGGAGCACGCCGAGGAGGGCCGCCGCGTTGGTCATGGTCGCGTCCATCAGGCGCTGGCCCTGGAGGACACCGAGCGCCACCGACACCGTCTGGTTGTCGTTGGAGATCAGCATGACCAGCGGCAGCAGGAACTCGTTCCAGGTCCAGATGAAGAAGAAGACCAGGAGGACGCCGATGGTGGGGCGGCTGACGGGGACCACGATCCGCCACAGCACCTGCCACCTGTTCGCCCCGTCGATCCGGGCGGCCTCGATGATCTCGCGCGGGAACTGCCCGAGGACGGAGGACAGGAGATACGTGCCGAAGGCCGCCTGGACGACGGTGAACACGATGATCACGCTGAGCCGGGTGTCGTAGAGGCCCGCCTGCTTGCTCAGGTAGTAGACCGGGTAGACCAGCGCCTCCTGCGGCAGCATGTTCGCCAGCACGAAGAAGGCGAGGACCCAGGTGCGGCCCCTGATGCGGCCGATGCCGATCGCGTACGCGTTCAGGACGGACAGCACGGCGGCGCCGATCGCCACCGAGCCCGAGATCAGGACCGAGTTGACCAGCTTCTGGCCGTAGTCGACGCGCTGCCAGAAGTCCTTGAGGCCGTCGAGGTAGAGGCCGTGGGGCAGGCTGAGGGGTCCGTTCGACGAGTACTCGGTGGGGGACTTGACCGCGTTGACCGCGACGATGCCGAACGGCAGCACCATGAAGAGGGCCGCGATGATCAGGGCCACGAGGACGGGATAGCGGCGTAGGGCGGTCATGCGCGAAGTCCTTCCTCGGCGTCCTCGGCGCGGGTCTGGAGCTTCAGACCGATCAGGGCGAGTACGAGGATGATCACGGTCAGCACGGTGGAGATCGCGGCGCCGTAACCGACCTGGGTCTTCTCGAAGAACGTGGTGAAGGAGAAGTAGGACGGCACGTCGGTCGCGCCGCCGGGGCCGCCCTTGGTGAGGACGTACACCGCGCCGAACACCTTCAGCGCGGCGATCGTGCACCAGAGGAGGACGACGTAGATCTCCGGGCGGATCTGCGGCAGCGTGATGTGCCCGAAACGGCGCCACCAGCCCGCGCCGTCGAGCTCCGCCGCCTCGTACAGCTGCGGGTCGACGCGTTGCAGTCCCGCCATGAAGACGACCAGCGGGAAGCCGATCTGGACCCACACCATCACGCCCATGACGCTGTAGAGCGCGAGGTCGGGGTCGCCGAGCCAGTCCCGCTGGAGCGAGCCGAGACCCACCGCCTTCAGCAGCGCGTTCAGGGAGCCGTTGTCGGGGGCGAGGATCCAGCTCCAGACGATGCCGGCGACGGCGATGGGCAGGACCTGGGGGAGGTAGAAGCAGGCGCGCAGGACGGCGGCGGTCTTCGTGCCGAAGTGCTTGCCGACGAAGTCGAAGAGGGCGGCGGCCAGCACGAGCCCGAGGACCGTCGGTACGGCGGCCATCGCGACGACCATGAAGAGGCTGTGCCGGAAGGACGCCCAGAACTCGGAGTCGTCCAACAGCTCACGGTAGTTGGCGAGCCCCGACCACTTCGGCGAGCCGACGCCCTGCCAGTCGGTGAAGCTCACACCGGTGTTCATCAGGAACGGGACGACGATCACCACGAGGAAGGCGAGGACGCCGGGGAGCAGGAAGAGGGCGTAGGAGGAGCGGGGGCGGCGCGGGCGGCCCGTACGGCCGCGGTGCCGCCGGACCACCTGGCCGCCCCGTTCGGCGGTGGCCGTCATGTCTTCGGCGCGCCCTTGTCGTACGCCGTCTGCAGCGCGCTCAGATAGGCGTCCGGTTTCTCGCTCCCCGTGATCAGCTTCTGGGTCTCGGAGACGAGGACGTCGTAGAAGCCGGCGACGGGCCAGTCCGGGTAGAAGGCCAGACCGTCCTTGCCGGAGAGGGTGTTGAAGTCGGCGATCAGGGTCTTCGCCTTCGGGTCGGTGATGGCGGCGGTGTCGGCGCCCACCGGGACCCCGCCCTTGTTGCCGAGCAGGTTCTGGATCTTCTTCGACATGGTGATGTCGATGAAGTCGTAGGCGAGGTCCTTGTTCCTGGCGCCCTTGGGGACGACCCAGAGGTTGCCGCCGGAGCCGAGGGTGAGGCCGCTGCCCGGCCAGAGGAAGGTGCCCCAGTCGAACTTGCTCTCCGCCTGGAAGCGCCCGTACCACCAGCTGCCGCTGAACAGGATCGGGCTCTTGCCCTGGATGAAGGAGACGCCCGCGTCCTCGGCCTTGAGCGAGGTGGACTTCTTGCCGATGTAACCCTTCTTCACCCAGTCGGCGAAGGTGGTGGCGGCGTACGTCCAGGCGGTGTCGTGGAAGTCCGTCTTCCCCTTGTAGAGCTCGTACTTGTCGACCCACGAGCGGTCGGCCTTGGAGAGGGCGAGCTGGTACAGGTACTGCTGGGCCACGTACTCGGCGCCCGCGTTGGCCAGCGGGGTGATGCCCTTCGACACGAACGTGTCCATGGCGGCGGTGAGCTGGTCGAGGCTGGTGGGCTCCGCGATGCCGTACTTCTTGAAGAGGTCCTTGTTGTAGAACACCATCGTGTACTCGGCGTAGTTGGGCACCCCGTACCACTTGCCGGAGCCCATGACCCCGTTGGCGTCGTACTGGCTGGTGGTGCGCACCCCCGCGCTGAGCTTCTTGTCCCAGCCGCGCTTGGCCGCCTCGGCGGTCAGGTCGGTGAGGAGCCCCTGCTTGGAGAGCAGTCCGGCTGTCGCGTTGCCCTTGTTGTACTCCATGAGGTCGGGCGCGTCGTTCGAGTTCAGGACCATCGGCGCGGTCTTCTGGATCTGTTCGAAGCCCTTCTCCTCGAACTTCACCTTGACGCCCGGGTGGGTCCTCTCGAACTCCTTGATGGCCTCGTTCCAGGCCACGCCCATCGCGCTGTCCGGCCCTTCGTAGTGCCACAGTTTCAGCGTCTTGCCGTCCGGCGAACCGCTGTCCGAGCTGCCGCAGGAGGCCAGCAGCAGGGCGCCCGTCAGGGTCACCGCCGCCGTCGCCACCACACGCCTTCGTGTCGTCGACATCCATTGCCTCCAGGGGTCGGATGGGGATCGGAGCCGTCACGCAACGGACGTCGAATCGTTTCGATGCGCGACGTCGAAGCGCTTCGACGGGGGAAGGTATGTGGGGGCTCTGGGCGCGTCAATGGGGTGCGTCGGAATTGGCGCACGGGTTCGACCCACCGGACGGCGCACTCCCTCGAAAAGACGGTGAACTCCCTCGAAAACGCCCTGATATCAGGACCGAGAGCGTGAACGCGGTCGCCGCAGCCGCGACGGGCACGACATACCCGGCCGTCGAGGAGAAGCGCTCCACCACCCACCCCCCGGCCGCCGAGCCGCAGGCGATCCCGCCGAGCAGACCGGTCACCGCGAGCGTCATGCCCTCGTTCAGGCGGCCCTCGGGCGTGCGCCGCTGGACGAGCGCCATACCGGTGACCATGGTCGGCGCGGTGGCGGTCCCGGCGAGGAGCAGCGCGCCCGCCAGCACCGGGAGTGAACCGGTGAGCGAGGCCGCGAGCAGCGGCAGGGACATCGTGACCGTCATGGCGGCGAGGCCGAGCCGGTGGCGCCGTTCGGCGGGGCCGGCCGGCTTCAGGGCTCCGTACAGCAGCCCTGCCGCGCACGAGCCGGCCGCTTGCAGGGCGAGCACCGCGCCCGCGGCCGACCGGTGTCCCTGCGCGTCCGCGAACGCGATCGTGACGACCTCCATCGAACCGAACACCGCGCCGGTGGCGAGGAAGCCGAGCAGGAGCGGAGGCATTCCGGGGGCCAGGACGGGGGACTTGGACCGCGGGTGCCGCTGGGGCGGCGGTTCCGTGGAGCGCTGGGCCGCGAAGACCAGGACGCCGGTCATCAGCAGGACCCCGGCCACCAGCGTCCCCGCTTCCGGGAAGAGCGTGGTGCACAGGAACGCCGCGCACACCGGGCCCAGCATGAAACACAGCTCGTCCGCGGCCTGTTCGAAGGAGTTCGCGGTGTGCGCGGCGTCGGGGTCGGCCCGGAAGAGGTGGGCCCAGCGGGCGCGTGACATGCCGCCCGTGTTGGGTGTGGTGGCGGTGGCGGCGTACGCCGCGAACAGGGTCCAGTCGGGCGCCCCGAAGCGCACGCACAGCAGCAGCGCCAGACTTCCCAGCACGGCGAAGGCCGTGGCGGGCACGGCGATCCGGGCCTGGCCGTGGCGGTCGACGAGCCGCGCGGTCCAGGGGGCGACCAGCGCGGTCGCCGCGAGGCCCGTCGCCGTCACGGCACCGGCGAGGGCGTAGGAGCCGCGCGATCCGGCGATCATGATGACCGCGCTGACACTGAACATGCCCATGGGCAGCCGCGCGAGCAGGTTCCCGAGGGTGAAGGCACGGGCGCCGGGGACGGCGAAGAGGCGGTGGTACGGGGTGCGGGGAGGGCGAGGGACGCGGGGGGTGTGGTTGGTTCGGGTTGCTTGAGTTGCTGGAGTTGCTTGAGTTGCTTGAGTTGCTCTGGTGGTTCGGGTTGGCTTCGAGAGGCGTGGGCGGAGGTCCGGGTAGAGCGGGCGCCGGGCTGTCGCCCGTGACGGTGAGCGGTGGCGTGCGTGTCTGCTCGGAGGGCTGTTGCGGCATGGGCCCACCGTCGCCGGGGGGCGGGACGAACGGTCCAACACCTGTTCGGCGGCGATTGACGCATCCGCATTGTAAATTCGCTCGATGCCTGGTCAACGGCCCCTGCCGCATCCCGCACCGTGCCTCCCGCCCGCCGTCGCCACCCTCGTCCCACCGCCCGGCTCGACCCCCGTCTCCTGCGCGCCTTTCTCGCCGTCGCCGAGGAGTTGCACTTCACCCGGGCCGCCGCCCGGCTGTACGTCGCCCAGCAGGCCCTGAGCCGCGACGTCCGACGGCTGGAGCGGGAGCTCGGGGCGGAGCTGTTCGTGCGGACGACCCGGCAGGTGACGCTGACGGCGGACGGTGAGCGCCTGCTGCCGCACGCCCGGCGGGTGCTGGAGGCGAACGAGGCCCTGCTGTCCGCGTTCGCGGGGAACGGGCCGGACCGGCCGCTGCTGGTCGACGTCAACTCGCCGGGGCTCGCCTGCGGGCGCGTCCTCGACCGGGCCCGCGCGCTCGCCCCGGACTGCGAGTTGCTCGCCCGCTTCGAGAGCGGGCTCACCGGCGCGGCCGAGGAGATCCTCGCCGGGCGCCTGGACGCCTCGTTCGGACGGTTCGCGGGCCTCGCTCCGGCGGTCCGGGCCGGGCTCGCGCAGCAGCCCGTGCGGTACGAGCCGATGGCCGTCGTCCTGCCCGAGGACCATCCCCTGGCCGCCCTGGACGCGGTGCCGCTGGACGCGCTGGCGGGCGAGACCGTGTACGCCGGCGCGGGGAATCCCCGGACGCTGGAGTGGACCGACTTGGCGCGTCACCTCTTCGAGGGACGTGGGATCGTGCTGGCGCCCCCCGCGCCGGTGGCCCTCGGAGTCGAGGAGTTCCAGCGGATCATGGCGAAGAAGCGGAACCCGGTGCTGGCCGTCGTGGACTTTCCGACGATGTCCGAAACTGTACGCAGACCTCTGATCGACCCCGTTCCTCTGTCGCCGGTGTCCTTGGTGTGGCGGAAGGGGCTGGAGCATCCAGGCATCGATGCCCTGCGGCGGGCGGCGGTCGAATTCGCGGCCGCGGAAGGCTGGCTGCGACGCCCGGTCGACGGTTGGATTCCGGCCAGCGATGCGGGCATCATGACGGGGCAGGATTGACACATAAGCACACGGGTCCTCCACGTGCGCTACATTCATCTTCCGGGTTCAGTGTGGTAAAGGGGGCGCTCGGAACGGGTGGGGGCCCGTTCCGGACGGCGAGTCAGTAGCGCCCGGAGTCGTGCGCGCACCCGAAATCCGTCCCTGGGGGGATGTACGTGCACGTGGAGAAGTGGCGAGAAGAAGCCCAACCTGATCACCGGACCGGTGATCAGGTGGAGGGGACCGGTCCTGATCCGTCGGAACGGCGACAAGCCGGAGACGTGACGCCGGACGGCCCCGAAGAGCCCTTTGTCTGGCCCGACGCGGCCCAGGCGACATCGACCTGGCCGCAGGCCGGAATCGACTCCGAGACCTCGCGCGCCGCAGAAGCGGAATGTGAGACAGGGGTCGAACACGATGCCGAAACAGCTCGTGGAGCTGCGGCGGAGCGGGGTGTGCCGATGCCGCCCCGAACCGGGACGGAACCCCGAATCGGGGTAGAACGCCGAATAGGTACGGACCGCGGATTCGGTGCGGACCGCCGATTCGGCGTAGACCGGCCGAGTTGGGCGGACCGTGCGATGCCGGCCGACGGCTCGACGTCGGCGGACCTTGCGATGCCGGCGGGCAGCGCAACGCCGACGGACCGCCTGACGACGGCGGGCAGCGCAACGCCGACGGACCGCCTGACGACGGCGGGCAGCCCAACGCCGACGGACCGTTCGACGTCGGCCGACCATTCCGTGTCGGCCGACCATTCGGCGTCGGCGGATCGGTCGGCGCCGGTGGACCGGCCGGGGTCGGCGGTGAGCCCGGTTGACGCGGACCGTCCGGCCGGCGCGGGGCACCGGAGCGTGGCCGGCGGCCCGCCGCGGAGCCCCCGTGCCGCCTTCGCCACCGTCCCCTGGGAGCGGCCCGAGGAGCCGGACCACACCCACGATCCCCATGAGGTGACCGTCCAACTCGACGGAGCCGGACGCCGGCTGGAGGACCGGCTCGTCGCGCAGACCAAGGACACCCCCGGTGTTCCGGACAGTTCGGACGGTCCGGTCTTCGTCGACGAGTCGGGGCGCCGCAGCCGCAGATTCCGCCGCCTCGGCGTCCTGATCGGCATCGCCTGCGCCGCGTACGCCGTGGTCATCGTCGCCACGCTGCTGTCCGGCAGCTCCGACGCGCCCTGGCTGCCGGTGCCGGGCCAGGAGGACGACACACCGGCCGGCCAGGTCCACACCTCACCTCTGCCCACCGATTCGGTGAAGCCCTCCGACGCGAGCGGCGGCGCCCCACCCGGCGCGGGTGCGGCGGTCGGCGACACCACCACGCCGGCCGCGGGCGTCGCCCCGACGCCCGACGCCTCGGGCAGCACCCCGCCGCCGGGCACCTCCGCTGACCCCAAGCCCTCGGCGTCCACGACCACCAAGCCGAAGCCGAGCGCCAGCACCACCAAGTCACCGGTCGTCGAACCGTCCCTGCCGGTGTCCAGCTCTCCCGACCCCACCCCCTCGGTGGACCCCTCCGCGGGCACCTCGCAGAGCCCGCTCGGCGGCGACAGCGGGACCGTCGCCGACGGTCCCGTCGAGCCGCGGCCCCTCGACCCCGTACCCGGCGCCACCGGCACCCCGTTCTCGGAGAACCTCGTCTGATGGCTTCCCGTACCAGCGCGCACGGGCCCGCTCCCCGTGCGCGGCGCCCGGTTCCCAACGCCCGGCGCCGACGGCTGCCGATGCGTTTCCTGCTTCCTTCGCTGCTCCTCGTCGCCCTGCTCGCGATGCTGATGCTGCGCGGCTACGTCCACAGCGAGATCCTCGCCGACCACCGGATCCAGCCCGAGGCGGCCACCGACAAGGTGCCCGAGAAGATCCTCGACGGCGGCCCGGTCATCGACACCCGCGGTGGCCGCACGAGCAGCCTGAGCGTCCCCGACCACCGGCTCGTCCTCACCTTCGACGACGGCCCGGACCCTAAGTGGACGCCCCAGGTCCTCGACGTCCTCAAGAAGCACCACGCGCACGCCGTCTTCTTCGTCACCGGCACCATGGCCTCGCGCTATCCGGAGCTGGTGCGGCGCATGGTCGACGAGGGGAACGAGGTCGGACTGCACACCTTCAACCACCCCGACCTCTCGTACCAGTCGAAGGGGCGCATCGACTGGGAGCTGTCCCAGAGCCAGTTGGCCCTTGAGGGCGCGGCGGGCATCCGGACCTCGCTCTTCCGCCCCCCGTACTCCTCCTTCGCCGACGCCATGGACAACAAGTCCTGGCCGGTGACGAAGTACATCGGCAGCCGCGGCTACATCACCGTCGTCAACAACACCGACAGTGAGGACTGGCAGAAGCCCGGCGTCGACGAGATCATCCGCCGCGCCACGCCCGAGGGCGGCAAGGGCGCGATCGTCCTCATGCACGACTCCGGCGGTGACCGGCACCAGACCGTGGAGGCGCTCGACAGGTTTCTGCCCGGACTCCAGCGGCAGGGCTACGAGTTCCAGAACCTCACCGAGGCGCTGGACGCCCCCAGCGCGCACACCCCGGTCACCGGCCTCGACCTGTGGAAGGGCAAGGTCTGGATCTACCTGGTCGGGGCCTCCGACGGCGTCACCGACGTCCTGGTCGCCGGTATCGCCGTCATCGGCGTGCTGGTCTTCACCCGCTTCGGCATGATGCTCGTGCTCTCCGCCGCGCACGCCCGCCGGGTGCGCCGCGACGGCTTCCGCTGGGGCCCGGTCCCGGTCACCGAACCGGTGTCGGTGCTCGTGCCGGCGTACAACGAGGCCAAGTGCATCGAGAACACGGTCCGTTCCCTCATGGCGAGCGAACACCCCGTCGAGGTCGTGGTCGTCGACGACGGTTCGAGCGACGGCACGGCCCGGATCGTCGAGGAGCTGCGGCTGCCGAACGTCCGTGTCGTGCGCCAGCTCAACGCGGGCAAGCCCGCGGCCCTCAACCGGGGTGTGGCCAACGCCCGGCACGACATCGTCGTGATGATGGACGGTGACACCGTCTTCGAACCGGCCACCGTCGGTGAACTGGTGCAGCCCTTCGCCGACCCGAGCGTCGGCGCGGTCGCCGGCAACGCGAAGGTCGGCAACCGCGACTCCCTCATCGGGGCCTGGCAGCACATCGAGTACGTGATGGGCTTCAACCTCGACCGGCGGATGTACGACATCCTGCGCTGCATGCCGACCATCCCCGGCGCGGTCGGTGCCTTCCGCCGTTCCGCCCTGGACCGGGTCGGCGGCATGAGCGACGACACGCTCGCCGAGGACACCGACATCACGATGGCCCTGCACCGCGACGGCTGGCGGGTGGTGTACGCGGAGAAGGCGCGCGCGTGGACCGAGGCACCGGAGTCCGTGCAGCAGCTCTGGTCCCAGCGCTACCGCTGGTCGTACGGCACGATGCAGGCGATCTGGAAACACCGCAGGGCCGTCGTGGAGAAGGGCCCCTCGGGCCGCTTCGGGCGGGTCGGCCTGCCGCTGGTGGCACTGTTCATGGTGCTGGCCCCGCTGCTGGCCCCGCTGATCGACGTCTTCCTGCTCTACGGAGTGGTGTTCGGACCCACCCAGAAGACGATCATCGCCTGGCTCGGTGTCCTCGCCGTCCAGGCGGTCTGCGCGGCGTACGCCTTCCGTCTGGACCGCGAGCGCATGACCCACCTCATATCGCTCCCGCTCCAGCAGATCCTCTACCGGCAGTTGATGTACATGGT
Organism: Streptomyces sp. RPA4-2; assembly: GCF_012273515.2. Lineage (NCBI taxonomy): Bacteria > Bacillati > Actinomycetota > Actinomycetes > Kitasatosporales > Streptomycetaceae > Streptomyces > Streptomyces sp. RPA4-2. The sequence goes on along the minus strand of NZ_CP050975.2, from coordinate 3,717,960 downwards.
CCTGATCCAGTCCTGGATCACCGCTCTCACCGGAGGCCGGCTGCGCTGGCAGAAGCTCCGGCGCACGGGTGTGGTGGAGGCGCCGGGGGGGATCCCGCGGCAGCGGACGGCACAGAGCGAGAGCGGGAAGGACCGGAGGCCGGTCGCATGACGACGCACGAGTACACGGCCGGTGCGACCCCGCCCCTGGGTGCCCCCCGCGTCCGCACCGAACCGGCGGCGGTGCCCGCGCAGGCGCCCGCGGCGGCGGCCACGAAGCCGGGCCGTGACCGCTACCTCGACCTGCTGCGCTCGATCGCCCTGGTCCGGGTGGTCGTCTATCACCTCTTCGGCTGGGCGTGGCTGTCCATCCTGTTCCCCTCCATGGGCGTGATGTTCGCGCTGGCGGGCTCGCTGATGGCACGCTCCCTGAGCCGTCCCGCGTGGAGTGTGATCCGAGGGCGCGTGCGGCGTCTGCTGCCCCCGCTCTGGGCCTTCAGCGCGGTCGTGCTCGCCCTGATGTTCGCGGGCGGCTGGAACCCCGCGCACGACCCGGACACCGGCGGCGGTGTCTGGGGCGTCGCCGACGTCCTCAACTACATCGTCCCGGTCGGCGCCCCGCCGTACCCCGCGCACGCCGGCTCCGAGTCGGGCCTGCTGGAATCCAGTTGGGCGGAACAGGGCGCGGGTCCGCTCTGGTACCTGCGCGCCTACCTGTGGTTCGTGGTCGCGTCCCCGCTCCTGCTGTGGGCGTTCCGCCGAGTTCCCTGGGCGACCCTGCTGGCTCCGCTCGCGCTGACGGCGGTGATCGGCACCGGGCTCGTCACCATCCCCGGCGAGACGGGCAACGCCGTCACCGACTTCGCGGTCTACGGCGGCTGCTGGGTCCTGGGCTTCGCCCACCACGAGGGGATGCTGGTGAAGGTCCCCCGCTACCTCGCGATCTCGGGCTCGGCGCTGGTGATGGCCTTCGCCCTGTGGTGGGCCTCGGGTCATCTCGGCTCCGAGGGCTGGGACCTGAACGACATCCCGCTGGCCGACGCGCTGTGGTCCTTCGGCTTCGTGGTGATCCTGCTCCAGTACAGCCCGTCCTGGAAGGAACTGCCGGGCCGCCTGGCCAGGTGGGACAAGCTCGTGACGCTGTCCAACAACCGCGCGGTCACGATCTACCTGTGGCACAACATGGTGATCATGGCCACGGTCCCGATCCTGGACCGGATGTACGGCCTTCCGTTCATGGACAGCGACCGCGCGGCGGCGGCGCTGGACGCGACGTACACGCTGTGGACGTTCGTCCTGGTGTGGCCCCTCATCGGCCTGGCCATCCTGGCCTTCGGCTGGATCGAGGACATCGCGGCGAAGCGCGGCCCGCGGCTGTGGCCGAACGGAGCGAAGCCGAAGGGCGGCGCCCCACGGGGCAGCCACCGGGCCGGGACCGAGGCACCCTCAGGAGACGGCCACCGGGTCTGAACCCGGGCGGGAGGCGACGGCACGCCGCGCGTTCCTCACCGTCGCCCCCGCTCTCCGGTGAGAGCAACGTTCCGCTCCGGTCACTCGAGGCCACAACGCGGAAACGCGTCCTCCCTACCTTCGGGACCCAGCAGGTCGTCGGCCGACGCCTGGGCACCGCACCGGAGATCCGTGGAGGCGTCATGACAGCCCCGAGCACAGCCCCCGCACGCAGCAGGAAAGGACGCTGGATCGAGCGGTGGGATCCGGAGGACGAGACCTTCTGGCACGAGACGGGGGCGAAGGTCGCCCGGCGCAACCTGCTCCTGTCCGTCCTCTCCGAGCACATCGGCTTCTCGGTCTGGACCCTGTGGTCGGTCATGGTGCTCTTCATGGGGCCCGAGTACGGACTCACCCCCGCCGACAAGTTCCTGCTCACGTCGATGGTGACGCTGGTCGGGGCCGTGGTGCGGGTGCCGTACACCTTCGCGGTGGCGGTCTTCGGCGGCAGGAACTGGACGATCGTCTCGGCGGCCCTGCTGCTCGTCCCGACCGTCGCCGCGTTCGTGGTGATGGAGCCGGGGACCTCGTTCTCCACCTTCCTGCTGGTCGGTCTGCTCGCCGGCGTCGGCGGCGGCAACTTCGCCTCCAGCATGACCAACATCAACGCGTTCTTCCCGCTGCGCCGCAAGGGCTGGGCGCTCGGCCTCAACGCCGGCGGCGGCAACATCGGCGTGCCCGTCATCCAGCTCGTGGCGCTCGCGATCATCGGCGCGCACGGCGGGCCCCGCGTGCTGCTGGGCATCTACATCCCGCTCGTCCTCGTCGCCGCCGCGCTCGCCGCGGTCTTCATGGACAACATCGCGTCCGTGCGCAACGACACCGGCGCCGTCAAGGACGCCGCGAAGGACGCGCACACCTGGATCATGTCCCTCCTCTACACCGGCACCTTCGGGTCGTTCATCGGCTACGGCTTCGCCTTCGGACAGGTGCTGCAGAACCAGTTCGGGCGCACGCCCCTGCAGGCGGCGTACGTCACCTTCGTCGGCCCGCTGCTCGGCTCGCTGATCCGGCCCGTCGGCGGACGGCTCGCCGACCGGTACGGCGGGGCGCGGATCACGCTGTGGAACTTCGTCGCCATGGCCGGGGCGACCGGTGTCGTCGTGGTCGCCTCCGTCCAGAGGTCGTTGCCGCTGTTCACCGTCGCGTTCATCGCGCTGTTCGTGCTCACCGGGCTCGGCAACGGCTCGACGTACAAGATGATCCCCGGGATCTTCCAGGCCGAGGCGGTCGCCGAGGGGCTGCGGGGCGAGGCGGCCACCTCCTACGGGCGGCGGCTGTCCGGGGCCTCCATGGGACTCATCGGCGCGGTGGGCGCGCTCGGCGGCGTCGGCATCAACCTCGCCCTGCGGCAGTCCTTCCTCTCCTACGGCTCCGGCACCGGGGCCTTCGTGGCTTTCCTCGCCTTCTACGGGCTCTGCTTCGCGGTCACTTGGGCCGTATACCTTCGCGGGCCCGCACCCCGGACCCGGACCGTCGCGGTCGCGGAGGCGAAGCCGCGGCCCGACCACGCCGAGGTCTGACGTAACACGGGTGACATCACGGGGAACCGGGCCTGTCACGGGCCGTTGACAGGCTCGGTCGGCAGCAAGCGCACGACGACTCCCGCGTGAGACGAGACCCATGTACGAGGAACCGCAGCGACCCGCCCCGCAGGATCACGGCCCCCTCTCCGGGTTCACCGTCGGAGTGACGGCCGCGCGCCGGGCCGACGAGCTCGGCGCGCTGCTCCAGCGGCGCGGCGCCTGTGTCCAGCACGCCCCCGCCCTGCGCATCGTGCCGCTCGCCGACGACGGCGAACTGCTCGCCGCCACCAAGGAACTGATCGACCGGGCCCCGGACATCGCGGTGGCCACGACCGCCATCGGCTTCCGCGGCTGGATCGAGGCCGCCGACGGATGGGGACTCGGCGAGGCCCTGCTCGCAACGCTGCGCGGGGTCGAGGTCCTCGCCCGCGGGCCCAAGGTCAAGGGCGCGATACGGGCCCAGGGGCTGACCGAGGAGTGGTCGCCGTCCTCCGAGTCCATGGCCGAGGTGCTCGAACGGCTCCTGGAGGAAGGCGTGGAGGGCCGCCGGATCGCCGTACAGCTGCACGGTGAACCGCTGCCCGGGTTCGTGGAGTCGCTGCGGGCGGCGGGCGCCGAGGTGGTGCCCGTGCCGGTGTACCGGTGGATGCCGCCCGAGGACATCGGACCGGTCGACCGGCTGCTGGACGCCACCGTCGCCCGGGGCCTGGACGCGCTCACCTTCACCAGCGCGCCCGCCGCCGCCTCCCTGCTGTCCCGCGCCGAGGGACGCGGCCTGCTCCCCGAACTGCTCGCCGCCCTCCACCACGACGTGCTGGCCGCCTGCGTCGGCCCGGTCACCGCGCTGCCGCTCCAGGCCCACGGCGTCACCACGGTCCAGCCGGAGCGCTTCCGGCTCGGCCCCCTCGTCCAACTGCTCTGCCAGGAACTCCCGGGCCGTGCCCGCACGCTGCCGGTCGCCGGCCACCGGGTGGAGATCCGCGGGCACGCGGTGCTGGTCGGCGGCGCGCTGCGTCCCGTGCCGCCCGCCGGGATGTCGCTGCTGCGGGCCCTGTCGAGGCGGCCGGGCTGGGTGGTGGCGCGGGCCGAACTGCTGAGGGCGCTGCCGGGCGCCGGACGCGACGAGCACGCCGTCGAGACGGCCATGGCCCGGCTGCGCACCGCGCTGGGCGCCCCCGGACTCATCCAGACCGTCGTCAAGCGCGGCTACCGGCTGGCCCTCGACCCGGCCGCCGACGCCAAGTACGCGGACGGGTAGGCCCCGCGGTGCAGGAACAGGGCGCGGGCGAGGCAGGCCAGGGCGGCCGTCGACAGCAGGGCCCGTACGACGTTCCAGGCGACCCAGGTGTCCTCGAAGCGCTCGCGCACGGCGGCCGGGTCGGCGATCCGCGCCGGGTCGCCCGCGTCCGCCAGCCGGTCGTTGAGCGGGACGTTCACGACCATGGTGACCAGGAAGGCGAGCACGTACGCGGCCAGGGCCGCCCACACCCACCTGCGGTGGGGGGACCTGCGCGACTGCCAGGCGGAGACGGCCGTGAGGACCAGCGCGCCCAGGAAGCTCAGGAAGAACACCGGGTTCTGGATCACGTCGTTGACGTTCCCCATGACCTCGATGAAGACGCGGTCGTCGCTGCGCGCCAGCGACGGCATGACGTCGCAGGCGAAGATGTAGAAGACGCCCGCGATCAGACCCATCGCGACCGTGGCCGCGCCCAGGACACCTGCGGCGGCCGACGGCCGCCCCGTGCTGTTCTCTGTCATGACACCGAGTCAACCGGCGTGAGCGGAAAGGGCACATGGCCGAGGCGCGCGGCCCCATAAGCGGACGTCCACGCGACTGTCCGCGCCGCTGTTCGCACGGCCGTCCACGGCCTGTGCGGTACCGGGTCTTCCGGCGGCGCGCGCGGGCATGCACTGTAGGAGGTACCTCCCTCACGGCGGTAACCCCAAGGCGGTGACAGGCACATGGCATCGGGCATGGCCACGGCCCCGTACGAGTTGCGGTTCGACTCCGGGCGGATCTGCCTGGATCTCCTGGCGACCACCCACCCGGAGGAACGGCTCGACGCGGTGGACCGGCTGCGTGTCTGGATCACCCGGTCCGGCCTCGTCCCGGCCGGCACACCCCTGGCGGCGGCCGATCCCTCCTGGCTCGTGGACTTTCGCGAACTACGCGGTCAAGTGGCCCAGTTGGTCCGCGCGGAACTGGACGGCCGGCCCGCGGAGACGGCGCTCGCCCGGGTCAACGCGCTCGCCCTCGCCGCCCCGCCCGCCCCCTCGGCCGTACGGGCCGAGGACGGCTCCCTGCGGCGCGGACTGCACACCCCGCCCGGATGTCCCGGGCTGCTCGCGGTGATCGCCCGCGACGCCCTCGAACTGCTCACCGATCCGGCGGCGCGCGCGAGCCTGCGACAATGCGCCGGTGACAACTGCCCGATCGTGTATCTCGACACCTCCCGCGGCAGGCGCCGGCGATGGTGCTCCAGCGAGGTGTGCGGCAACCGCGAGCGAGTGGCCCGGCACCGGCGGCGGGCTGCCCTCGCCCGGGCGTGAACCAGCCCTCCGGAGACCTCTTTCCCACCCCTACGTGATCTTCCGATCGCGCCGAGTGGTCATGAAGAGATCTTCACAACTCCCCCAGGAAATATGTACTGCCTCTTTGAACACGGGCCCGACCCCGCACGTACCCCGTCATGAGCGACCGACTGGGGGAACCCCCGGACACCGGAGGTAGGCGTGCGCAAGGATTCGGCCGTGGCTGATGATGAACGAAGGTCAAGGGCCCGACATCGCATGAATCCGTCCGCGTCGGCTTCGTCGAACAACGAACCCGACGAGGAGCTGATGCGTGCGCTCTACCGGGAGCACGCGGGTCCCTTGCTCGCATACGTGCTGCGCCTGGTCGCCGGCGACCGGCAGCGCGCCGAGGACGTCGTACAGGAAACACTCATCCGTGCCTGGAAGAACGCCGGTCAGCTCAATCGGGCGACCGGTTCGGTACGACCCTGGCTGGTGACGGTCGCCCGGCGCATCGTCATCGACGGACACCGCAGCCGGCAGGCCCGGCCGCAGGAGGTGGACCCGGCACCGCTGGAGGTCATCCCCGCGGAGGACGAGATCGACAAGGCGTTGTGGCTGATGACACTGTCGGACGCGCTGGACGACCTGACCCCTGCCCACAGGGAGGTTCTGGTCGAAACGTACTTCAAAGGGCGTACGGTCAATGAAGCGGCCGAAACGCTCGGCATACCCAGTGGCACCGTGCGCTCCCGGGTGTTCTACGCCCTGCGCTCGATGAAGCTGGCGCTGGAGGAGCGGGGGGTGACGGCATGAACGCGTACGGGGGATACGGAACGGGCGGTCCAGGAGCCATGCAGGGACCACGGGGACAGCAGAACCCCGGCGACAACATCCACGAAACCGTCGGCGCCTACGCCCTCGGCATCCTCGACGACGCGGAGGCCACGGCCTTCGAGGCCCACCTCGCCACCTGCGAGTGGTGCGGCCAGCAGCTCGACGAGCTCGCCGGGATGGAACCGATGCTCGCCGCGCTCGCGGATCTGCCCGCCGCGCAGGGCACCCCGGCCATCGGCGAGTCGCTGTCCGCCCGCCCGAGCCCACGGCTCGCGGAACGGCTGGTCGACGAGGTCTCGCAGCGGCGCGCCGTCAAGCGCCGGCGCGGGATGTACCTGGTGGCCGCGGCGGCCGCGCTGATCATCGGCGGTCCGCTGACCGTGATGGCGGTCGGCGGCGGCGACGGCGGTACCAAGACGCCCGCCGCGATGGCCACCAGTCCGGCCAAGGCGGCGTTCCAGACGATGACCGACAAGGTCACGGCCACGGACCCGAAGACCAAGACCACGGCGACCGTCGCGGTGGAGTCGAAGGACTGGGGCACCCACGCGGTCCTCCAGCTCTCGAACGTCAAGGGCCCGCTGAAGTGCTCCCTGATCGCCGTGGGCAAGAACGGCGAGCGTGAGACCGTCACCTCCTGGGCGGTCCCCGAGTGGGGCTACGGCATCCCGGGCGCCACGACCGAACAGGCGAAGAACCCGCTCTACGTACACGGCGGAGCGGCCTTCAAGCCCAACCAGATCGACCACTTCGAGGTCATGACCTTCGACGGCAAGCGGCTCGTACAGGTGAAGGCGTGAGCGAGGCCAGGGCGCGCACGTAGCCTCCCGGGGTCCCCTTCGCGTACGGTTGACGGCTGCCCAGCACGTCAGAAGGGGGCCCGGTGGCCGCTCAGGCTCAGCAGGAAACCGCGCTCGGCCCGGTCCACGGTTCCGTACCGGAGAAGTCCGTCAAGGACGACTCCGTACGGGAGCGGGAGATCGGGGTCGAGCAGCAACATCTGGACCGGGTGTACCGGCGCCTCGAGGAGAAGATCCACGAGGCGGAGTTCCTCATGAACGACGCCGCCCAGCGCGGCCAGGTCGGTACGCCGGGAGCGCTCGCGGAGCGTGACGCCCAGGTGTTCCGGGCGGGAATCCACCTCAACCGCCTCAACAACGAGTTCGAGGACTTCCTCTTCGGCCGGATCGACCTCCTGCCGGGGAAGGACGGCAAGAAGGGGCCGGACGGCGCGTACACGGCCGTCGAACCGGCCGAGGGCGCGGTCCGCGCCGACGAGACCGGTCAGTACGCCTCCATCGCCGAGACGCTCCACATCGGCCGTATCGGGGTGCTGGACGCGGACTACGCACCGCTCGTCATCGACTGGCGGGCGCCCGCCGCGGCCCCGTTCTACCGCTCGACGCCGGTCGACCCGGGACGGGTGGTCCGCCGTCGGGTGATCCGTTCCAAGGGCCGCAGGGTCCTCGGGGTCGAGGACGACCTGATGCGCCCGGAGCTCAAGGCCACCCTGGACGGCGAGGCGCTCCCGGTGATCGGCGACGGCGCCCTCATGGCCGCCCTCGGCCAGGCCCGCAGCCACACCATGCGGGACATCGTGGCGTCGATCCAGGCCGAACAAGACCTGGTGATCCGGGCCCCCGCCGCCTCCGTGACGTACGTGGAGGGCGGACCGGGCACCGGCAAGACCGCCGTCGCCCTGCACCGCGCCGCCTACCTCCTCTACCAGGACCGCCGCCGGTACGCGGGCGGCATCCTGATCGTCTCCCCGACCCCGCTCCTGGTCGCCTACACCGAGGGCGTGCTGCCCTCCCTCGGTGAGGAGGGCCAGGTCGCCATCCGCGCCATCGGCTCCCTCGTCGACGACGCGGAGGCCACCCTGTACGACTCCCCGGCCGTCGCCCGCGCCAAGGGCTCCTACCGCATGCTCAAGGTGCTCCGGAAGGCGGCGCGCGGGGCGCTGGAGGCGCCGGGAGGCTCGCGGCAGGGCTCACAGGGCTCGGGCTCGCGGCGGGGCGACAGGGGCTCCGGGCGGAGCTCCGCGGGCTCCGGTAGCTCCGGGGAGCAGCTCGCCTTCGGCGCTGACACCCCCGAGGCCCCCGCCGGGCCGCCCGTCCGGCTGCGGGTCGTCGCCTTCGGACGGCGCCTGGAGCTGGAGGCCGCCGAGCTGGACCGCGTCAAGGAGAACGCGCTGAGCGGGACCGCCCCGGTGAACCTGCTGCGCCCGCGCGCCCGCAAGCTGCTGCTGGACGCGCTGTGGGCGCACTCCGGCGCCGGCACCCGGCACGCGGACCCGGAGCTGGCCGCGGAGCTGCGCTCGTCGTTCGACGAGGACGTCGCCTCCGAGGACAGTTTCATCGCGTTCCTGGACGCGTGGTGGCCGGAGCTGACCCCGCGCGGCGTGCTGGAGGCGATGGCCGACGAGCGGCGGCTCGGGCGGTGGGCGCGGCGGATCCTGAACCCGGGCGAGGTCCGCCGGGTGGCGCGCTCGCTCAAGCGGGACGGTTTCTCCGTGCACGACGTGGCGATGCTGGACGAGCTCCAGGCGATCCTCGGCACTCCCGCCCGGCCCAGGAAGCGGCGTGATCTGGACCCGCTGGACCAGCTCACCGGTCTCGAGGAGCTGATGCCCGTACGCGAGGAGACGCAGCGAGAGCGGGCCGAGCGGCTGGCCCAGGAGCGGACCGAGTACGCGCACGTCATCCTCGACGAGGCGCAGGACATCACGCCCATGCAGTGGCGGATGGTGGGCAGACGCGGGCGGCACGCCACCTGGACCGTCGTCGGCGACCCCGCGCAGTCCTCCTGGTCCGACCCGGACGAGGCCGCGCAGGCCCGTGACGAGGCGCTGGGCAGCCGTCCCAGGCGCCGCTTCACCCTGACCGTGAACTACCGCAACCCGGCCGAGATCGCCGAGCTCGCCGCCAAGGTCCTCGCCCTCGCCATGCCGGGGTCCGAGTCCCCGTCGGCGGTCCGTTCCACCGGCGTGGCGCCGCGCTTCGCCGTCGTGGCGGACTCGCTCGCGCAGACCGTGCGCGCCGAGGCCGCGCATCTCCTGGAGCGGGTGGACGGCACCGTGGGCGTCGTCGTGGCCATGAACCGGCGCGAGGAGGCCGCCCGCTGGCTCGCGGGCCTGGGCGACCGTGTGGTGGCGCTCGGCAGCCTGGAGGCGAAGGGGCTGGAGTACGACGCGACGGTGGTCGTCTCGCCGGCGGAGATCGCCGACGAGTCGCCCGCGGGGCTGCGTGTCCTGTACGTCGCGCTGACCCGGGCCACGCAGCAGCTGACCATCGTCTCCGGTGAGCGGGACGAGCCGGACGGGAACGGGGTGCCGGACCTGCTGCGGGACTGAGGCGCACCCTCCGCTCGGGCGCTCGGGCGCTCGGGCGGAGGGGAGGCTACGGCGAGAGGCCCACGTCACGGGGTGACGTGGGCCTCTCGTTCGTTCACGACACCGACCCGCCATGCTCGCCTCGCGGCAAGTGGTCGCTCGTAGCGACGAAGGTTGGGCCCGGGGGCTTGGATCGGGCCGGTGTCACGTCCACGGTAACAAAGGATCCCCGCTAGGCAATTCCCGTCCCGAAAGTTCATTTTCGCGGCGCGGGCTCCTTACCGGTCCGCCCTTCCACCGGCAGGCGGCTTCTCGTATGGTGGAATCAGGTTTCCGAAAAGATTTCCCGCGCCGCGAACAAAACGTTCGCAACCCGGGGCGGCTACCACGTACTCCGCGGTAGGTGCGACGATCGGACGGCATACCCGCGACACGCAGTACACGGTGAAAAGCAGAGGAAGTCGGCCATGGCAACGGCGCCCAGCGTCTCCTACTCGATGACGGTCCGGCTGGAGGTGCCCGCGAGCGGAACCGCGGTCTCCCAGCTCACCACGGCCGTCGAGTCCCACGGAGGCTCGGTGACCGGCCTCGACGTGACCGCCTCCGGTCACGAGAAGCTCCGGATCGACGTCACCATCGCGGCGACCTCCACGTCGCACGCCGACGAGATCGTCGAGCAGCTGCGCCACATCGAGGGCGTCACCCTCGGCAAGGTCTCCGACCGTACGTTCCTGATGCACCTCGGCGGCAAGATCGAGATGCAGTCCAAGCACCCCATCCGCAACCGTGACGACCTCTCGATGATCTACACCCCGGGCGTGGCCCGGGTGTGCATGGCGATCGCCGAGAACCCCGAGGACGCCCGCCGCCTCACCATCAAGCGCAACTCCGTTGCGGTCGTGACGGACGGCTCGGCCGTGCTGGGCCTGGGCAACATCGGCCCGAAGGCCGCGCTGCCGGTCATGGAGGGCAAGGCGGCCCTCTTCAAGCGCTTCGCCGGTATCGACGCCTGGCCGCTGTGCCTGGACACCCAGGACACCGACGCGATCGTCGAGATCGTCAAGGCCATCGCCCCCGGATTCGCGGGGATCAACCTGGAGGACATCTCCGCGCCGCGCTGCTTCGAGATCGAGGCCCGGCTGCGTGAGGCCCTCGACATCCCCGTCTTCCACGACGACCAGCACGGCACCGCGATCGTCGTCCTGGCCGCTCTCACCAACGCGCTGCGGGTGGCGGGCAAGGCGATCGGTGACATCCGGGTCGTCATGTCCGGCGCGGGCGCGGCCGGTACGGCCATCCTCAAGCTGCTGATCGCCGCGGGCGTCAAGAACGCGGTCGTCGCCGACATCCACGGTGTCGTGCACGCCGACCGCGCGGACCTGGTCGACGCGGCCCCCGGTTCGGCCCTGCGCTGGATCGCCGACAACACCAACCCCGAGAGCCTCACGGGCACGTTGAAGGAGGCCGTGCGCGGCGCCGACGTCTTCATCGGCGTCTCCGCCCCGAACGTGCTGGACGGCGACGACGTGGCCGCCATGGCCGAGAGGGCGATCGTGTTCGCGCTCGCGAACCCCGACCCCGAGGTCGACCCGGCAATCGCCCGCCAGACGGCGGCAGTTGTCGCCACCGGCCGCTCCGACTTCCCCAACCAGATCAACAACGTGCTGGTCTTCCCGGGCGTCTTCCGCGGCCTGCTGGACGCTCAGTCGCGCACGGTCAACACGGAGATGATGCTGGCCGCCGCGGCCGCGCTCGCGGACGTGGTGACCGAGGACGAGCTGAACCCGAACTACATCATCCCCAGCGTCTTCAACGACAAGGTCGCGGGCGCGGTCGCCGGAGCGGTGCGCAACGCCGCGAAGGCGGCGGGGGCGTCGGCGGCCGAGTAGACCCCGGCGCGCCGGTCCGGGGGCGCACCGGACGCGTGGACCGCCGGCGCGGGACACGCCCGGGCGCGCACCGGCTGTGACGATCGCCACGGCCGGTCCGGCACCGGCGCGTCGTGGAACGCGGGGCCCGCGGGCGCCCTCTAGGGTGGCGGCCAGGCTCAGGCCTTCGCAGGCCCTGCGATCCGCTGCCGGGAGCGGACGGAGCGTCACCACATTGAGGCAGTGGCGCTTTTCGTGTGACTCCCAAGGGTGTTCGTGTGACTCCCAGGGGTGCCGGATTGGCTTTCCCGCCGCAGGTGGGGGCAGGATGCGTCTTCGGGCGCGAGGGTCTGGCTACGGACCCGGGTCCGGGGACCGACCGAGGACCCTGGCAGCATCGGCTTCGCCGCATCCGACATGCGGCTCCGCCGCGTGGCACGCCTCAACGGCAAGAAGAACACGGGAGTAAGAACATGAACCGCAGTGAGCTGGTGGCCGCGCTGGCCGACCGCGCCGAGGTGACCCGCAAGGACGCCGACGCCGTTCTGGCCGCGTTCGCCGAGACCGTCGGCGAGATCGTCTCCAAGGGCGACGAGAAGGTCACCATCCCCGGCTTCCTGACCTTCGAGCGCACCCACCGTGCCGCTCGCACCGCGCGCAACCCGCAGACCGGCGACCCGATCCAGATCCCGGCCGGCTACAGCGTGAAGGTCTCCGCGGGCAGCAAGCTCAAGGAAGCGGCCAAGGGCAAGTAGGTTCCTGCGTGTGCCACGAGACGGCGCACGAGGTCCGGTAACGCCAATGGGGCGGCCCCCTTCACCGGGGGGCCGCCCCATCGTCGTACCCGCGACCGTGACGAGCCGGGCGCGTCCGGCCGTGTCTAGCCGAGCGCCTTGCCCGGCAGTTCCACCTTCGCGCCGAGCTCCACGAGCTTGTCCATGAAGTTCTCGTAGCCGCGGTTGATGAGCTCGATGCCGTGGACCCGGGAGGTGCCCTGGGCCGCGAGAGCGGCGATCAGGTACGAGAAGCCGCCGCGCAGGTCGGGGATGACCAGGTCGGCGCCCTGGAGCTTGGTCGGGCCCGAAACGACCGCGGAGTGCAGGAAGTTGCGCTGGCCGAAGCGGCAGTTCGAGCCGCCCAGGCACTCGCGGTAGAGCTGGATGTGCGCGCCCATCTGGTTGAGCGCGGACGTGAAGCCGAGCCGGGACTCGTAGACCGTCTCGTGGATGATCGACAGGCCGGTGGCCTGCGTCAGGGCGACGACCAGCGGCTGCTGCCAGTCGGTCTGGAAGCCCGGGTGGACGTCCGTCTCCAGCGCGATCGCGTTGAGCTGGCTGCCGGGGTGCCAGAAGCGGATGCCCTCGTCGTCGATCTCGAACGCGCCGCCCACCTTGCGGTAGGTGTTCAGGAACGTCATCATCGAGCGCTGCTGGGCGCCCCGGACGTAGATGTTGCCTTCCGTCGCCAGCGCCGCGGACGCCCAGGAGGCGGCCTCCAGACGGTCCGGCAGGGCCGCGTGGGTGTAGCCGCCGAGCGAGTCCACGCCGGTGATGCGGATCGTCCGGTCGGTGTCCATGGCGATGATCGCGCCCATCTTCTGCAGTACGCAGATGAGGTCCTCGATCTCCGGCTCCACGGCCGCGTTCGCGAGCTCCGTGACGCCCTCCGCCAGGACGGCGGTCAGCAGCACCTGCTCGGTGGCGCCCACGGACGGGTACGGCAGCTTGATCTTGGTGCCGCGCAGCCGCTGCGGGGCCTCCAGGTACTGTCCGTCCGCCCGCTTCTCGATCTTCGCGCCGAACTGCCGCAGCACCTCGAAGTGGAAGTCGATGGGACGGCCGCCGATGTCGCAGCCGCCGAGGCCCGGGATGAAGGCGTGGCCCAGGCGGTGCAGCAGCGGACCGCAGAACAGGATCGGGATCCGGGACGAGCCCGCGTGCGCGTCGATGTCCGCGACGTTCGCGCTCTCGACGTGCGAGGGGTCGAGCACCAGTTCGCCCGGCTCCTCGCCCGGGCGCACCGTCACCCCGTGCAGCTGCAGCAGTCCGCGCACGACACGCACGTCGCGGATGTCGGGGACGTTCCGCAGCCGGCTCGGCTCGCTGCCCAGCAGGGCGGCGACCATGGCCTTCGGTACGAGGTTCTTCGCACCGCGGACACGGATCTCGCCCTCGAGCGGGGTTCCGCCGTGGACAATCAGTACATCGTCAGAGCCGTTGACGGTCATGTGTCTCGCGATCCGAAGAGTTGGGCAGGGGTACGCATCGGCGGGCCTGTTGGGCGGGAGCCGAACAGCAAGGGTAATCGCCGCCCACCCCCCTTCCGTAAGCCCGAGGACCACCCGGCAACGTCCCAGCTTTGCCACAACACGAACCGTTCCGTATCGGGCACACCGGGTCACCGGAGCCCTTGTGCGCGGGGGGCGCTTCTCTGCGCCCTGAGCTGCATTCACTCGGTTACGGGTATTGGGTCCCCCTACGGGGGGAAGATGCGGGATCATGTCTGGCATGACCGAGGTGTCCTCGCTCACAGGGCGGCTGCTCGTGGCCACGCCCGCCCTGGCGGACCCGAACTTCGATCGCGCGGTGGTGCTGCTCCTCGACCACGACGAGGAGGGCTCGCTCGGTGTCGTCCTCAACCGTCCGACCCCGGTGGGTGTCAGCGACATCCTGGAGGCCTGGGCGGACCTGGCCGGTGAGCCCGGTGTCGTCTTCCAGGGCGGCCCGGTGTCGTTGGATTCGGCACTGGGCGTCGCGGTGATCCCGGGCGGCATGGCGTCCGGGGAGCGCGCGCCGCTCGGCTGGCGGCGTGTGCACGGCGCGATCGGCCTGGTCGACCTGGAGGCACCGCCCGAACTGCTCGCCTCGGCCCTCGGCTCCCTGAGGATCTTCGCCGGGTACGCGGGCTGGGGCCCCGGCCAGCTGGAGGACGAGCTGGTCGAGGGCGCCTGGTACGTGGTCGAGTCCGAACCCGGGGACGTCTCGTCCCCCGCACCGGAACGCCTGTGGCGCGAGGTGCTGCGCCGCCAGCGCAACGAACTGGCGATGGTGGCGACGTATCCGGACGACCCTTCCCTCAACTGACCGGCGGGTTCCGGCCCGGCCGCCGCCCCCGCGCCCTGCCCCGGCCGGGGTTCCTCGACGGGGCGGACGACCACGAACGCGCGGTCGCTCCTCGTACGGCTGTCCATCTGTGACGCGGGCCCGTCGCTGTAGCGGCGCGTCGTTGATTACCCTTGCTCCCATGAGCACTCTTGAGCCTGAGACCCAGCCCCAGCGCGGCACTGGGACGGGGACCCTCGTGGAGCCGACGCCGCAGGTGTCGCACGGCGACGGGGACCACGAGCGCTTCGCCCACTATGTCCAGAAGGACAAGATCATGGCGAGCGCCCTCGACGGCACGCCCGTCGTGGCCCTCTGCGGCAAGGTGTGGGTCCCGGGGCGCGACCCGAAGAAGTACCCCGTGTGTCCCATGTGCAAGGAGATCTACGAGTCCATGGGCGCCGGTGGCGACAAGGACAAGGGCGGCGACAAGAAGTAGCCGCCCCCGCGCCCTCGCGGCGCGGCTCGCCGCGAGGAGCGAGCAGACCGCGGCATCCCTGTGCGGGGTGCCGCGGTTTTGTCGTGCGCGCGTTGCACGGGTTGCGTCCTGTGGTCACAGAGTGGTGGAGACCTCTTGTGGGCATGTTCATGTACTCCATAGCCTCCGGTGTGTTGTGCAGAGCAAAACCCCCATTGCGCATGTTGCAACGCACCCCCACCGGAGGACGCTCGATGAAGCTCCCGCTGAACCTCTCCGTCCGAACGGCCGCCGCCGCGACGGCACTCGCCGTCGGCGCTCTCGCCGCCACCGCCTGCGCCCCCCAGAGCTCCGGCAACTCCGCCTCAGGGAAGGACGAGAAGACCGGCACCCTGCGCGTCTGGCTCTTCCAGGAGGTCAGCAACGCGCCGAAGGAGAAGGTCGTGGACGCCGCCGTCGGCACCTTCGAGAAGGCCCACAAAGGCACCAAGGTCACCATCGAGTACATCCCCGTGGAGACCCGGGCCCAGCGCATGAAGGCCGCCTTCAACGACCCGAAGAGCGCCCCGGACGTCATCGAGTACGGCAACACGGACACCGCCGGATACGTCAAGGACGGCGGACTCGCCGACGTCTCCGGGGAGTTCGCGCACTGGAGCGAGTCCAAGGACACCGACCCGACGGCCAGGCAGTCGGTGACGGTGGATGGGAAGATCTACGGCGCCCCCTTCTTCGTCGGCGTCCGCGCCCTTTACTACCGCACCGACATCTTCAAGGACCTCGGCATCGAAGTCCCGAAGACCCAGGACCAGTTGGTCGCCGCCGCCCGGCAGGTCAGGGCGGCGAAACCGGACCTGTACGGGCTCGCGGTCGGCGGCGCCTACACGTACGGCGCGATGCCGTTCATCTGGTCCCGCGGCGGTGAACTCGCCGAGGGCAAGGGCGGTTCGTACGCGGCGACCATCGACAGCGCCGCCGCCCAGAAGGGCATCAAGACGTACACCTCGCTCTTCGGCGACGACAACTGTCCGGCCGCCAAGTGCGCGGGCATGACCGGCAACGACACGGTCACCGCGTTCTCCTCCGGCAAGGCGGCCATGGCGATAGGCGGCGACTTCAGCCACGCGGCGATCGAGGCCGGGAAGATCAAGGGCAAGTACGCCGTCGTGCCGCTGCCGGGCCTGAAGGCGGGCGGGATCGCCCCGGCGTTCGCGGGTGGCAACAACCTCGGCGTCCTGAAGAGCACCTCGCACCGCACCCTCGCGGTCGGCCTGATGGAGGAGCTGGCGGGCAAGAAGACCCAGGCCGCGCTCTTCGACGCCATGGGGTTCCTGCCCACGTACACCGACGTGCGGGACGACGTGGCCAGGAAGCAGCCGTTCGTCGCGCCCTTCGTGAAGACGCTCGCCTCGGGCGCCAGGTTCGTGCCCGCGTCGCCGGCCTGGTCGCAGATCGACGCCTCGCTCGTCCTGCCGACCATGTTCCAGGAGGTCATCAGCGGCAAGAAGGACGTGGCGGCGGCCTCGAAGGACGCGGCGAAGAAGATGAACGACGCGTTCAGCTCCGCGGGCTGAGCCGATGACCACGCAAGAGGCCGTGGCCGGGCGGACCCCGGTGGGCGAGGCGGCGCCGGCCCGGCCCCGGCGCCGCGGGGCGGGCCCGGCCCCCTGGCTCTACCTCGCCCCCGCCCTCGTCGTGCTCGGCGGGCTGCTCGTCTACCCCGTCTACCAGCTCGGCCTGATCTCGCTCCTGAACTACACACAGGCGCAGGTCAGCGGCGGCGAGCCGACCACCTTCGAGGGGTTCGGCAACTACACGGCGCTCTTCGCCGACGACCAGTTCTGGCAGGTGCTGGCCGCCACCGTGCTGTTCGCGGGGGCCTGCGTGCTCTCCACGCTGGCCGTCGGCTGCGCGCTGGCGGTGCTCCTCACCCGGGTGCGGGCCCTGCCGCGGCTGGCGCTGATGCTGGCCGCGCTCGGCGCCTGGGCGACCCCGGCCGTCACCGGGTCCACCGTGTGGCTGTTCCTCTTCGACCCCGACTTCGGTCCCGTCGACCGGATGCTCGGCATCGGGGACCACTCCTGGACGTACGGCCGCTACAGCGCCTTCGCGCTCGTCCTGCTCGAAGTGGTGTGGTGCTCCTTCCCGTTCGTGATGGTGACGGTGTACGCGGGGATCCGCGCCGTACCGGCCGAGGTGCTGGAGGCGGCCGCGCTGGACGGCGCCTCGCAGTGGCGGATCTGGCGCTCGGTGCTCGCGCCGATGCTCCGGCCGATCCTGGTGGTCGTCACCATCCAGTCGGTCATCTGGGACTTCAAGGTCTTCACACAGATCTACGTGATGACGAACGGGGGCGGCATCGCCGGACAGAACCTCGTGCTGAACGTCTACGCGTACCAGAAGGCGTTCGCCTCCTCGCAGTACGGCCTCGGCTCCGCGATCGGTGTGGTGATGCTGGTGATCCTGCTGGCGGTCACGCTCGGGTACCTGAGACTGCTGCGCGGACAGGGAGAGGAACTGTGAGCTTTCCGGGAATCGCCGTGCGCCGGCCGTGGCGGCTCGCCGCGGAGGCGTCCGCGCTGCTGATCGCGGTGGTCGTCGCCTTCCCCCTCTACTGGATGGTGCTCAGCGCCTTCAGACCGGCCGGTGAGATCGAGTCCACCGAGCCCCGGCCCTGGACGCTTTCTCCCTCCCTGGATTCCTTCCGGCGCGTCTTCGGGCAGCAGGAATTCGGCCGCTACTTCCTCAACAGTCTTGTGGTGGCGGGCTCGGTGGTCGTCGTCTCGGCACTGATCGCGTTTCTCGCGGCGACGGCGGTGACGCGATTCCGCTTCCGTTTCCGGACCACCCTGTTGATCATGTTCCTGGTCGCGCAGATGGTGCCCGTGGAGGCGCTGACGATCCCCCTCTTCTTCCTCATGCGGGACTTCGGTCAGCTGAACACACTGGGCTCGCTGATCCTGCCCCACATCGCGTTCTCGCTGCCCTTCGCGATCTGGATGCTGCGGGGTTTCGTGAAGGCCGTACCGGACGCGCTGGAGGAGGCCGCGTACATCGACGGGGCGAGCCGTGCGCGATTCCTCTGGCAGATCCTTTTCCCGCTGGTCTTCCCGGGACTGGTGGCCACGAGCGTCTTTTCCTTCATCTCGGCCTGGAACGACTTCCTGTTCGCCAAGTCCTTCATCATCAGCGACACCTCGCAGTCCACCCTGCCGATGGCCCTGCTCGTCTTCTACAAGCCCGACGAGCCGGACTGGGGCGGCGTGATGGCGGCGTCCACGGTGATGACGATTCCCGTGCTGATCTTCTTCGTACTCGTACAACGACGACTGGTCTCCGGCCTCGGCGGAGCGGTGAAGGACTGATGGACTCATGGACATGACGGATTCCGCGCTCATTCCCGCGCCGGGTGCCGTGCGGCGCGTTCCCGGTGCCGACGGCTTCGTCATCGGCGAGAGCACCGTGATCGACGCCGGGCCCGGCACCGAGGCGACCGCGTGCTGGCTGCGGACCACGCTCGGCGCCGTGACAGGGTGCGCGCTGGCGCCCGGGGCCGAGGGCGACGGCGGGACGATCCGCCTGCGTATCGACCCGCCGGACGCGGGCCACCCCGGCCCCGAGGGCTACCGGCTGCACATCGGCGCGGACGCCGTCGCCCTCCACGGTGATGGCCCGGCCGGTGTCTTCTGGGGAGCGCAGACACTGCGTCAACTGCTCGGCCCCGACGCCTTCCGGCGCGCGGCCCTCGCGCCCGGCAGGCGATGGACCGTGCCCGCCGGCTCCGTCGAGGACGCCCCCCGATTCCCCTGGCGCGGTCTCATGCTCGACGTGTCCCGGCACTTCATGCCGAAGGAAGGCGTCCTGCGCTACCTCGACCTGCTGGCCGCGCACAAACTCAACGTCTTCCACTTCCACCTCACCGACGACCAAGGGTGGCGTGTTCAGATCAAACGCTTCCCGAGGCTGACCGAGGTCGGATCCTGGCGGGCGCGCACGAAATTCGGCCACCGCGCCTCGCCGCTGTGGGAGGAGAAGCCGCACGGGGGCTTCTACACCCAGGACGACATCCGCGAGATCGTCGCGTACGCGGCCGAGCGGCATATCAGTGTCGTGCCGGAGATAGACATCCCGGGGCACTCGCAGGCCGCCATCGCCGCGTATCCGGAACTGGGCAACTCCGACGTCGTCGACACCGCCTCCCTGACCGTCTGGGACTCCTGGGGCGTCTCCAAGAACGTACTCGCCCCCACTGACAACACCCTGCGCTTCTACGAGGGGGTGTTCGAGGAACTCCTCGGCCTGTTCCCGGCGGACGCCGGGCCGTTCTCGCACTTCTTCCACATCGGCGGCGACGAGTGCGCCAAGGACCAGTGGGAGCGGTCGCCGGCCGCGCAGGCGCGTATCGAGGAGCTGGGTCTCGCGGACGAGGACGAGTTGCAGTCCTGGTTCGTCCGGCATTTCGACAACTGGCTCTCGGCACGCGGCCGTCGGCTGATCGGCTGGGACGAGATCCTGGAGGGCGGGCTCGCGGACGGCGCGGCGGTGTCCTCGTGGCGCGGTTACCAGGGCGGCATCACGGCCGCCCGCGCGGGCCACGACGTCGTCATGTGCCCCGAGCAGCAGGTGTACTTGGACTACCGCCAGGACGCCGGGGAGGACGAGCCGGTGCCCATCGCCTACGTCCGCACCCTGGAGGACGTCTACCGCTTCGAGCCCGTTCCGTCCGAGCTCACCGAGGCGGAGGCGCGGCATGTGCTGGGCACTCAGGCCAACGTGTGGACCGAGGTGATGGAGGACCCCGCGCGCGTGGACTACCAGGTCTTCCCCCGGCTCGCGGCCTTCGCCGAGGTCGCCTGGAGCGCGCTTCCCGCCCCCGCGGAGCGTGACTTCGCAGGCTTCGAGCGGCGGATGGCCGTCCACTACCGGCGACTTGACGCCCTTGGAGTGGCCTGTCGTCCGCCCGCGGGGCCGCTTCCGTGGCAGAAGCGCCCGGGGGTGCTCGGACGCCCGATCGAGGGGGCGCCCCCAAACGTGTGAGGCGGCTCCCGGGCGGCGTGTCCCGGGCCGCAGGGTCCGTCACCGCGGCCCGACGAGGAAAAAGGCCCCCAAGAGTCTCCGAAGAGTGGCAATTCGCACTGACCGGCGATGCCGTACGAAAACGGACCATCTCCCTGGTGAGGGGGGCGAATGCCTCCTAGCGGACCCCCGCGTCGGGGGCCGGGGAAGATGTGCCAGAGTTGCCACGTCCGCCCTGTCAGCACGTACCGTACGCGCAACACAGGTGGGACCAGGTGGGGCAGCGGGAAGGGGCAGCCGGTTTGACCACGCACGCACCGCAGGCGGCGCAGGCCGTGACGCTGCCCGCCTCGCTGGACGAGGCAGTGGCGGCGCTGGCCGCCATGCCCGCCGCCGTTCCGGTGGCCGGCGGCACCGACCTCATGGCCGCGGTCAACTCCGGACAACTGCGGCCCGCCGCGCTCGTCGGCCTCGGCCGGATCAGCGAGATCCGCGGCTGGCAGTACCAGGACGGCCACGCGCTGCTCGGCGCCGGCCTCACCCACGCCCGCATGGGGCGCCCCGACTTCGCCGCCCTCATCCCCGCGCTGGCCGCCGCCGCGCGCGCCGCGGGGCCACCGCAGATCCGCAACGCGGGCACCCTGGGCGGCAACATCGCCTCGGCCGCCCCCACCGGGGACGCGCTGCCCGTACTGGCCGCCCTGGAGGCCACGCTGGTCATCGCCGGCCAGGGCGGGTCCCGCCGGGAGATCCCGGTGTCGCACCTGCTCGCGGGCATGGAGATGCTCCGCGGCGGTGAACTCATCGGCTACGTGCGCGTTCCGCTGCTGCACGCCCCGCAGGTCTTCCTGAAGGCGACGGGGCGCACCGGTCCCGGCCGGGCGATCGCGTCCGTGGCGCTGGTCCTCGACCCGGCCCGGCGCGGCGTGCGGTGCGCCGTCGGGGCCATAGCGCCGATGCCTCTGCGGCCCCTGGACGCGGAGGCATGGGTCGCCCAGCTGATCGACTGGGACAACAGCCGCGCGATCGTCCCGGAGGCGCTCACCGCGTTCGGCGAGTACGTCGCCGCCGCCTGCATTCCCGACCCGGTCCCGGCCGAGGACGGCTCCGTACAACCGCTTCCGCCCGCCGTACTGCATCTGCGCCGCACCGTCGCCGCGCTGGCCCGACGAGCACTGGGGAGGGCACTGTCGTGACCGACGACCAGCACGAAGAGGGCGCTCCGCAGGGCAGGGGCCGCTGGGATCCCCTCCCGCAGGGCGACTACGACGACGGCGCCACCGCCTTCGTCAAGCTTCCGGAGGGAGGCATCGAAGCCCTCCTCGCGGAACGGGACCGCAACAGCAACAGCCCGCTCGCGGCGCCCGGACACGGCTACGTGCCCCCGGAGATCACCACGGCGCCCCCGGCGCAGGACCAGGGCGGCACGGACGCGTGGGGCGCGCCGGCCGAGCCCCGATGGCCCGAGCAGAGCACCGGGCACCAGGACGCCGGGCATCACCGGACCACGCACGACGGCTTCTCGTACCACCCCGGCGCCACCGGGCAGTGGGACTTCGGGGAGGCCGCCCGGGAGGGCGCCCCCGGCGGTCACCACCCCGGCGGCACACCCGGGCACGACGTCACCGGGCAGTGGTCGATCCCGGTCGCCGGAGGTGATCTTCCGGACGAATCGGGCGAGTTCACCACTTCGGCACTCGTCGAGCAGTGGGGCGGCACCCCGCCCGCCACGCTCCCCGGCGGCGCGTCCGCGCCCTGGGCGACGACGGAGGCCATCGGGGAACCCTGGTCCGCCGCACCGCCGACGGGCGCTCCTGAGGCCGCTGAGGCCCCCGTGGCACCCTCGCGGCCGACACATGCCGAACCGGCCGCCGAGGCCGCCCAGCAGGCCGCCGAACGCGCTCACGAGGCCTCCGGACCGACCGCCGGACCCCTGTCCGCCGAGGGCGACCGCTCCGCACCGCTCGAAGCGCGCGCACCGGACCCCGCCCGGCCGCCCGGCCCGCCTCCGGCGACGACGACTCCACGGCCCCCGACGCCGAAGCCGCCGCCCAGGACGGCCCCGACGCCCCGGACGAGCCCTCCGACACGCCGCCCGCGCACAACGAACACCCCCTCGCCTCGTACGTCCTGCGCGTCAACGGCGCCGACCGCCCGGTGACCGACGCCTGGATCGGCGAGTCGCTGCTCTACGTCCTGCGGGAGCGGCTCGGCCTCGCGGGCGCCAAGGACGGCTGCTCGCAGGGCGAGTGCGGCGCCTGCAACGTGCAGGTGGACGGACGGCTCGTGGCGTCCTGCCTGGTGCCCGGCGTCACCGCCGCGGGCAGCGAGGTGCGCACCGTGGAGGGCCTGGCCGCCGACGGCCAGCCCTCGGACGTGCAGCGCGCGCTGGCCAAGTGCGGTGCGGTGCAGTGCGGTTTCTGCGTACCGGGCATGGCCATGACCGTGCACGACCTCCTGGAGGGCAATCCCGCCCCCACCGAACTGGAGGCCCGGCAGGCGCTCTGCGGCAACCTGTGCCGCTGCTCCGGCTACCGGGGGGTCCTGGACGCCGTGCGCGAGGTCGTCGCCGAACGCGAGGCGCACAGCGCGGCCGCCGCCGAGTCCGTGCCCGACGCGGACGAACCACGCATCCCGCACCAGGCGGGCCCCGGCGCCGGCGGAGTCAACCCGTCGGCATACGAGGACCCCTCTCCGTACGACGCCCAGGCGCCGTACGAGCAGCCGTACGGCCAGGACGGAGGCCAGGCGTGAGCAACGAGACCGTGACCGCGGCTGCCGCGGCGACCGAGACCGGACCGGAGCCGCTGCCGCACGGGCTCGGCGTGTCGCTGCCCGCCGCGGAGGCCCGCGCCAAGACGGAGGGCACCTTCCCGTACGCGGCCGACCTGTGGGCCGAGGGCCTGCTCTGGGCGGCCGTCCTCAGGTCGCCCCACCCGCACGCGCGCATCGTGTCGATCGACACCAGCCACGCGCGTGAGATGCCCGGCGTACGCGCGGTCATCACCCACGAGGACGTGCCCGGCGCCGCCTTCCACGGCCGCGGCAGGGCGGACCGCCCCGTCTTCGCCTCCGAGGTCGTGCGCCACCACGGCGAGCCCATCGCCGCCGTCGCCGCCGACCACCCCGATACCGCGCGGATGGCCGCGGCCGCCGTCATCGTCGAGTACGAGGTGCTCGACCCGGTCACCGACCCCGAGCAGGCCTTCGAGGCCGAACCGCTGCACCCCGACGGCAACCTGATCCGGCACATCCCGCTGCGCCACGGCGACCCCGACGCGGCGGGCGAGGTCGTCGTCGAGGGCCTGTACCGCATCGGCCGCCAGGACCCGGCCCCGATCGGCGCGGAGGCCGGCCTCGCCGTGCCCCGCCCCGACGGCGGGGTGGAGCTCTACATCGCCTCCACCGACCCGCACACCGACCGCGACACGGCCGCCGCCTGCTACGGCCTGGAGCCCGAGCGCGTGAAGGTCGTCGTCACCGGCGTGCCCGGCGCCACCGCGGACCGCGAGGACCAGGGCTTCCAGCTCCCGCTCGGACTGCTGGCCCTGAAGACCGGCTGCCCGGTGAAACTCACCGCTACGCGCGAGGAGTCCTTCCTCGGCCACGCCCACCGCCACCCCACGCTGCTGCGCTACCGCCACCACGCGGACGGCGACGGCAAGCTGGTGAAGGTCGAGGCACAGATCCTGCTCGACGCGGGCGCGTACGCCGACACGTCCTCGGAGTCCCTGGCCGCGGCGGTCTCCTTCGCCTGCGGCCCCTACGTCGTCCCGAACGCCTTCATCGAGGGCTGGGCCGTACGCACCAACAACCCGCCCTCCGGCCATGTGCGCGGCGAGGGCGCCATGCAGGTCTGCGCCGCCTACGAGGCGCAGATGGACAAGCTGGCGAAGAAACTCGGCGTCGACCCGGCGGAGCTGCGCCTGCGCAACGCGATGGCCACCGGTGACGTGCTGCCGACCGGCCAGACGGTGACCTGCCCCGCGCCGGTCGCGGAACTCCTCCAGGCCGTACGCGACTTCCCGCTCCCCGCGCTCCCCAAGGACACACCCGAGGACGAGTGGCTGCTCCCGGGCGGCCCCGAGGGCGCGGGCGAGCCCGGCGCCGTGCGCCGCGGCGTCGGCTACGGCCTCGGCATGGTCCACATGCTCGGCGCGGAGGGCACGGACGAGGTCTCCACGGCCACGGTCAAGGTGCACGACGGCGTCGCCACGGTGCTCTGCGCGGCCGTCGAGACCGGTCAGGGCTTCACCACGCTGGCCCGGCAGATCGTCCAGGAGACGCTCGGCATCGACGAGGTGCACGTGGCACCGGTCGACACCGACCAGCCGCCCGCCGGACCGAGCTGCCGGGGCCGCCACACCTGGGTGTCGGGCGGAGCGGTCGAACGCGCGGCGAAGATGGTCCGTACGCAGCTGCTGCAGCCCCTGGCGCACAAGTTCGGGATGTCCACCGAGCTGCTCCAGATCACCGACGGCAAGATCACGTCGTACGACGGTGTGCTCTCCACGACCGTCACCGAGGCGATGGACGGCAAGGAACTGTGGGCCACCGCGCAGTGCCGCCCGCACCCGACCGAGCCGCTGGACGCCGCGGGACAGGGCGACGCCTTCGTGGGCCTCGCCTTCTGCGCGATCCGCGCGGTGGTGGACGTGGACATCGAGCTGGGCTCGGTACGCGTCGTCGAACTCGCCCTCGCCCAGGACGTCGGCCGGATCCTCAACCCGGCGCAGCTCACGGCCCGGATCGAGGCGGGCGTCACCCAGGGCGTCGGCGCGGCGCTCACCGAGAACCTGCGCACCGCGCGCGGCCTGGTCCGCCACCCCGACCTGACCGGCTACGCCCTCCCGACCGCCCTGGACGCGCCCGACATCCGCATCGTCAAGCTCGTCGAGGAGCGGGACGTCGTCGCGCCCTTCGGCGCGAAGGCGGCCAGCGCGGTGCCGGTCGTGACGTCCCCGGCCGCCGTCGCGTCCGCCGTGCGGGCGGCGACCGGGCGCCCGGTCAACCGGCTCCCGATCCGTCCGCAGGCCGCGGTGGTGACGACCGCATGACCACGTCAGAGCCCCCGGGGGAGGAGCCCCGGCTGCCGCGGGACGGCGACGGGGACCTGCCGCGGTACGAACCCCCGCCCAGTGTCGGCAAGCTGATGATCTGGGTCCTGCTGTTCTTCGTGGCGGCCCTGGCGGTCGTGCTGGGCGGCGTGTACTTCACCTGAGGGCGAAGGCGCCGAGTCCTGCCGAGGATGGCTTGAACCGGCGTGTTTCCCGGCTGTGCCCCCTGGGTGCCTGCGTGTTTCCGGCGTTGTCAGCGGGGCGGCGTATGGTTCTCGGTCAGTGGGGAACAGCCGCTGGGCGGCGGGGTGTTCCCCGGGGGAAGCACACAAGCGTTCACATGTGCGGGGGAGCCATGAGTACGACTGACACCGATGTCGTCGGCGCGATCACGCTGACCGAGGGCGAGCTGGATCCGTACATCACGCACGCGGACACACGGCACCGGCTGACGGGTCCGGGACTGCCGTCCGACGGCACACTGCTGGAATTCGGCAGCCTGCGGGAGCACGGTCTGCGCAGGGTGACGGACCTGGCCTCGGACGCCGACAAGCTCGCCGAGGAGCTCCGTGACCAGCTGGTCATCGGGGCGCTGCGAACCTTCGACCGGGACCTGGAGTCGATCGTGCTGGACGGGTCGACCGGGAAGGTGGCCACGACGCGGCTCTCCGCCCACCCCGTCCTGATGGACCTCGCTCCGCTGGCCCCGTCCCTGGAGGCGCTGGTGCGCTTCGCGGCGGCGACGGAGGAACTGACCGTGTCCCAGGAGCGGTTCGCGTCCCACGGAGGCCGGTTCGGCCCGAAGGCGGTCACGGAGGTCTCCGAGTCGCTGACCGAGGTCTTCGAGACGGCCACGGGCGGCGAGGTGGCGGCGTACTGGCGGATGGCCGCGCTGATCCGCCCCCTCGCGCGGATCGCGGGCCCCGGCGAGGGGCTCCTGCTCGATCTGCCGCAGCGGCTGCTGGACGAGGAGTTCGGTCCGGGCGCGATCATGCGTTTCGAGGACGTCGACTTCCCGCCCGCGCTCGTGCACGAGCCGACGCGCCGCTTCCTGCGCGGGACGGGCCTGCCGGAGGACGGCCTGCTCTTCCAGCTGGACACGGAGGTGCCGCTGCCGGCCCTCACCGAGTACTACGCGGACGAGCGTCCGGAGGAGTTCACCGCCGAGGAGCTGCCCGCGACGGCGGACCGGCTCATACGCCTCGGCTATCTCCTGGAGGACACCAGCCTCGTCGTGGACGGCACGACGGGCGCGGTCCTCGCCTGGAGCGAGCCGGACGCCACCCTGCGCCCGCTCAACGCGGACATCTCCACGCTCGCCTTCACCCTCTGGCTGCTGCACCGCGAGAAGTCGATCGACGCGGCGTACGACCTCACCGACTCCTACGAGCAGCTCGCCGCGACCATGGCCCAGACCCTCGCCGCGGTCGACCCGGTCGCCTGCGACCCGACCCCGAAACTGGACGGCGACGACGGCCGGCGCTACTGGCCGGAGATATTCGAGGACCAGGCGGGTGGCTCGCTGTACGCGTAGGCGGGCCGCGTCCCGTCGGGACGTCCGGTTCGTGAGGGCTTTTGCGGGTATTTGACTGATATGAGTACCGCATCCGCATCGATACAGATGGCAGCGCCCAGCGGCCTGCTCAGCCTCGGGCTGTTCCTGGTCGCCGTGGCCCTCGTGACGCTATTGGGCGGCAGCCTCTGGCTGGGCTGCCGCATCCGAGCCCACGAACAGCTGCCGCGCCCCGAGGAGCAGCCGCAGCTGCCACCGGGCGGCGCGGTCCACGAGGTCCGAGAGGTCCGCGAGTCCGCCGAGATCCCCAAGGTGGACAAGAGCGGGCACGCCCTCACTCCGTACGAGCTGGCCCACTCGTCCCGACCGAGCGCGTCGCAGGAGCGGCGACGCTGGGACGAGGGCGGAAGCGGCTCGTTCGGCAGCGGCGGCCTGGGGCCCCACTGAGACGGCCCCCGACTGAGGCACCCCCACGGAGACCGCCCCCCCGGGAGGACGGCCCACCGGCACCGGGGCCCACGCGGACGCACCACGCGCGAGCCCCGTTCGCCTGCCCCGGGGCGGGGCAGGCGGACTTCTTGAGGCCGTGGCGGGAATCGAACCCGCGTAACTCGCTTTGCAGGCGAGTCCCTGAACCACTCGGGCACACGGCCGTGTCAGGTGCGGCACGGCTCACTCGTTCCGAACCTGATGGGTCGACCGTAGGCGGCGGTACGGGCGCGGCTCAAGAGGTCCGGGCCCGCCGCAACGGGACTGCCACACGCCGTTCACGAAGCGCCCCGCGGGTGGCGCGCGCGGGTGGTCGTACGACCAAAGAACCAGCTGATCACGGTCTTCGGACAGGAGCCAGTGCGGGTTAAGCCCCTTACGCTGACGGCCATGACCGCACTGGAACCACGGGACGCCGCAACCGCCCGGCCGCCGACGGAGGCCCAGGCCGGGGAAGGGGTGCTGAGCCGGCCGTACCGGGCGCTCAGTGTCGGGATCGTCTCCGTGGTGCTGCTGATCGCGTTCGAGGCGACGGCGGTCGGCACGGCCATGCCGGTGGCGGCCAGGGAGCTCGACGGGGTCGCGCTGTACGCCTTCGCGTTCTCGGGCTACTTCACGACGAGCCTGTTCGGGATGGTGCTCGCCGGCCAGTGGTCGGACCGGGACGGCCCCCTGGGCTCGCTGACCGCGGGAATCGGGGCCTTCGCGGCGGGGCTGATCCTGTCCGGTACGGCCGGCGGCATGTGGCTGTTCGTGCTCGGACGGGCGGTGCAGGGGCTCGGCGGCGGTCTGGTGATCGTCGCGCTGTACGTGGTCGTGGGGCAGGCCTACCCGGAGCGGCTGCGGCCGTCGATCATGGCGGGCTTCGCGGCGGCCTGGGTGGTGCCGTCCGTGGTCGGACCGCTCGCGGCGGGCGCCGTCACCGAACACCTCGGCTGGCGCTGGGTCTTCGTCGGCATACCGGTTCTGGTCGTCCTCCCGCTCGCCCTCGCCCTGCCGCAGATACGGCGGCGCACCCGCGGACGGACGGCGGACCCCGCCCCCGTACCCGCGGGCCGGCGGCGCATCCGTTCGGCGCTCGCGGTCGCCCTCGGCGCGGGGCTGCTCCAGTACGCCGCCCAGGATCTGCGGTGGCTGTCGCTCGTCCCCGCCGCGGCGGGGGCCGCGCTGCTCGTCCCGGCCGTCCTCCGGCTGCTCCCGGCCGGTACCTACCGGGCCGCGCGCGGTCTGCCCTCCGTGGTGCTGCTGCGCGGGGTCGCGGCCGGCTCCTTCGTCGCCGCCGAGTCCTTCGTGCCGCTCATGCTGGTCACCCAGCGTGGACTGTCGCCGACGCTCGCCGGGTTCTCGCTCGCGGCGGGCGGCGGGACCTGGGCGCTGGGTTCGTACGTCCAGTCGAGGCCGCGCGTGGAGCCGTACCGGGAGCGGCTGATGTTCTTCGGGATGGTGCTGGTCGCGGCCGCGATAGCCGCCGTGCCCGCTGTGCTCGTGCACGCCGTGCCGGTGTGGACCGTCGCCGTCGCCTGGGGGTTCGGCTGCTTCGGGATGGGGCTGGTGATCGCCTCGACCAGTGTGCTGCTGCTCCATCTCTCCGCACCCGAGGAGGCCGGCGCGAACTCCGCCTCGCTGCAGATCTCCGACGCCCTCTCCAACATCGTCCTGCTCGCGGCGGGCGGTGCGGCCTTCGCCTCCCTGGGCGGCGGCACGGTCACGGACACGGCCACCTCGGCGGCCGGCTCCCACCCCGCCGCCTTCGCCGCCGTGTTCCTGCCGATGGCCGGGGTGGCGCTGGCGGGCGCCTGGGTGACGACCCGGCTGCGGGAACGGTGACCGTGAACCGGCCGACCGTGAACCGGCCGACCGTGAACCGGCCGACCGTGAACCGGCCGACCGTGAACCGGTCGACCGCGGCGGCCGGGTGGCTCTACCGTGACGCCGTGGAAGAACTGCCGCTCCGTCTCGCCCCGGGCCTCGCGCGCGACCTCGCCGACCTCGCGGACGCGCGGGACCAACTGCCCGAGGAGGTCGCAGTGGACGCCGTACGCCGGTATCTGCGCGACGAGGGCGAGCACGTCCGCTCGCTCGCCACCCGGCTCGCGGAAGACCACGCCGGACTGCTGAGAAGGCTCGGCGAATGAGCGCTGTCGACCCCGGTGACCCCGTGAACCCCGCGGGCCCGACCCGGCACCTCACCGTCGCCGAGGTGACGGACATCGCCCGGATCGCCTTCGGCGGCACCGCCCCCGAGACACGGGAGCCGGGACTGCTGGCCTCCGCCGTGCACCGCCCGCGCGCCCGCATGCTCGGCGTCGCCGCCTACACCGACCTCTACGAACAGGCCGCGGCCCTGCTGCACGCGCTCGCCGCCAACCACCCCTTCGTCGACGGCAACAAGCGCACGGCCTGGCTGTCCGCCGCCACCTTCCTCGCCGTCAACGGCGTCGACCTCGGCGGCTGCGACCAGGCGGCGGCGTACGACCTGGTCATCGACGTGGCGTCCGGCGAGGAGAGCGGGCTCGGGGTGATCGCGGCCCGGCTGCGCGCGCTGTGAGGTGGGTCGCATCCACGGGTGCCCCGGCGTCGTCCGCGCGGTGACACATCCGGGTCGCCGGTAGGGTGGCCCGGTTGTCATACGTAGCCGAGCCGCTCGACCACCCCACGGAGACCGTGACTACCACCGCCGCCACCGCTTCCTCCTCGCACCACCTCTCACCCGCCTTTCCCGGGCGCGCCCCCTGGGGCACCGCGGGCAAGCTGCGCGCCTGGCAGCAGGGGGCGATGGAGAGGTACATCCAGGAGCAGCCGCGCGATTTCCTCGCCGTCGCCACCCCAGGCGCCGGCAAGACGACGTTCGCGCTGACCCTCGCGTCCTGGCTGCTGCATCATCACGTGGTGCAGCAGGTGACCGTGGTCGCGCCGACCGAGCACCTGAAGAAGCAGTGGGCGGAGGCCGCGGCGCGGATAGGGATCAAGCTGGACCCCGAGTACAGCGCGGGCCCGCTCAGCAAGGAGTACCAGGGTGTCGCCGTGACGTACGCCGGGGTCGGCGTCCGGCCGATGCTGCACCGCAACCGCTCCGAGCAGCGCAAGACCCTCGTCATCCTCGACGAGATCCACCACGCCGGTGACTCCAAGTCCTGGGGCGAGGCCTGTCTCGAAGCGTTCGAGCCGGCCACCCGGCGGCTCGCGCTCACCGGTACGCCGTTCCGGTCCGACACCAACCCGATCCCCTTCGTCACCTACGAGGAGGGGAACGACGGGATCCGGCGGTCCTCCGCCGATTACACCTACGGGTACGGGTCCGCCCTCGGCGACGGGGTCGTGCGGCCCGTCATCTTCCTCTCCTACAGCGGCAACATGCGGTGGCGCACGAAGGCGGGCGACGAGATCGCGGCGCGGCTCGGGGAGCCGATGACCAAGGACGCCATCAGCCAGGCCTGGCGCACCGCGCTCGACCCGCGCGGCGAGTGGATGCCCAGCGTGCTGCGCGCCGCCGACCAGCGGCTGACCGAGGTGCGCAAGGGCATCCCGGACGCCGGTGCCCTCGTCATCGCCTCCGACCAGGACTCCGCCCGTGCCTACGCCAAGCTGATCCGCGAGATCACCGGGACGAAGGCGACCCTCGTCCTGTCCGACGACACCGGCGCCTCGAACCGCATCGACGAGTTCAGCCACGGCGACGACCGGTGGATGGTCGCGGTGCGCATGGTGTCCGAAGGCGTCGACGTTCCACGGCTCGCCGTCGGTGTGTACGCGACCACCATCTCGACCCCCCTGTTCTTCGCGCAGGCCGTGGGCCGTTTCGTCCGCTCCCGGCGGCGCGGCGAGACCGCTTCCGTCTTCCTTCCGACCGTCCCCGACCTTCTCGGCTTCGCCAACGAGATGGAGGTCGAGCGCGACCACGTCCTCGACAAGCCCAAGAAGGAGGGCGAGGAGGACCCGTACGCCGAGTCCGAGAAGGAGATGGACGAGGCGAACAAGGAGCAGGACGAGGACACCGGCGAGCAGGAGCAGTTCTCCTTCGAGGCGCTGGAGTCCGAGGCCGTCTTCGACCGGGTGCTGTACGACGGCGCCGAGTTCGGGATGCAGGCCCACCCGGGGAGCGCGGAGGAGCAGGACTACCTCGGCATTCCCGGGCTGCTGGAGCCCGACCAGGTGCAGATGCTGCTGCAGAAGCGGCAGGCCCGGCAGATCGCGCACAGCCGCAAGAAGCCCGACGAGGAGGCCGATCTCCTCGAACTCCCCGCCGAGCGGCGTCCGGTGGTCTCGCACAAGGAGATGCTGGAACTGCGCAAGCAGCTCAACACCATGGTCGGCGCGTACGTCCACCAGAGCGGCAAGCCGCACGGGGTGATCCACACCGAACTGCGGAGGGTGTGCGGCGGCCCGCCGAGCGCGGAGGCCACCGCGGGGCAGCTGCGGCAGCGGATCGCCAAGGTGCAGGAGTGGGCCACCCGGATGCGGTGACGCCCCGTACACAGGGTCCGCCCGACACCGCGCGCGCCGATCGGGGTCGGCGCGCGCTTCGTGCGTGCCACGACGTGCGCCACCGCAGGGGAACCGGGGCGTGCGCGCTGTGTGCGGGGGTGGTGCGCGCCGTGTGGCGGGCGCCGCGTGTAACGGGACAAAGGGAGGGAGTCCGTACCGGCCCCTGCCCGGATTCTGGACGGAGACTTCCGCTGAGCGGACCGGCTCGCTACTGTCACGCTACGCACACGCCCCGTGGCAGCGCCGCCGCGGAGCGCAGCCGTGTAGCGACTCCGCCCGGGAAGAGCCCGGGTCGTCAGCCGACGGCGGCCTCTGAAGCGCGTCGCCGACGGGACTCGGTGCCGCGACCGCCCGGAGGGGGCCGCCGACCTCACCACTAAGGAGTGGGCGTCGTGACCGCGGAGACCTCTCAGACGCTCGACCGGGGACTGCGTGTCCTCAAGCTGCTCGCCGACACGGATCACGGGCTGACGGTCACCGAGCTCTCGAACAAACTGGGTGTCAACCGGACCGTCGTGTACCGGTTGCTCGCCACCCTGGAGCAGCACGCGCTGGTACGCCGTGATCTGGGCGGCCGCGCCCGGGTCGGGCTCGGGGTGCTGCGCCTGGGCAGCCAGGTGCATCCGCTGGTACGGGAGGCCGCGCTGCCCGCGCTGCGCGCACTGGCCGAGGACATAGGGGCCACCGCCCACCTCACCCTCGTCGACGGGACCGAGGCCCTCGCCGTCGCCGTCGTCGAACCCACCTGGACCGATTACCACGTCGCCTATCGCGCCGGGTTCCGCCACCCGCTGGACCGGGGTGCGGCGGGCCGCGCGATCCTCTCCGCCCGGCAGGCACCCGTGGGCGAGCCCGGATACACGCTCACGCACGGGGAGCTGGAGGCGGGTGCGAGCGGCGCCGCGGCACCGCTCCTCGGCGTGACCGGTGTCGAGGGCAGCGTGGGCGTCGTCATGCTCGCGGACTCCGTGCCGGAGCGGGTCGGGCCGCGGGTCATGGACGCGGCCCGTGAGGTCGCGGACGCGCTGCGCTGAAGCCGGCCCGGCGGCCCGGCGGACGACGCCCTGAAGATCCGGGAGGGCACTGCCGTTAGATTGATCCCGTGCTCTCTCGCCTCACACGCCCCAAGGCCGTCGCCGTCTGCGCCGTTCCCGTCGTGGCCCTGCTCGCCACGGCGGTGTTCGCGCCGCTGCCGTTCTCCCTCGCGCAGCCCGGCCTGACGGCGAACGTCCTCGGCGAGAACAGGGGTGACCCGGTCATCACGATCAGCGGGTCGCCCGTCCGCCGGACCCGCGGACAGCTGCGGATGACGACGATCGAGGCGACCGGGCCGGACGCGCGCGTCTCGCTCGGTGACGTGATCAGCGGCTGGTTCGCCACGGACCGGGCGGTGATGCCCCGCGACTCGGTCTACCCGAGCGGGAACAGCGTCAAGGAGATCGAGCAGCACAACGCCGACGAGATGAAGCAGTCGCAGGACACGGCCACCGAGGCGGCGCTGTCCTATCTGCACGAGAAGAACGACGTGAAGGTCACGCTCAAGCTGGCCGACGTGGGCGGCCCCAGTGCCGGACTCCTCTTCACGCTCGGCATCATCGACAAATTGGACGGCGACGGCAGCGGCGGCGACCTCACGGGCGGTCGCACCGTCGCGGGTACGGGGACGATCGACGCGGACGGCAAGGTCGGCGCGGTCGGTGGCGTGGCGCTGAAGACGCAGGCCGCGCGGCGGGACGGCGCGACGGTCTTCCTGGTTCCGAAGGCCGAGTGCTCGGACGCCGAGGCCGAGCTCCCGAAGGGGCTGCGGCTGGTGGCGGTGACCACGCTCAAGGGGGCGGTCGACGCGCTGGTGTCCCTGGAGAAGGGGAAGGGCTCGGTGCCCGGCTGCTAGGGCGGGGCTACCAGCCGCGTCCCCAGCCTCACATTGCGATACACCTAGGCGGCGATGGCGGGCCTGGGTCCGGAGGCGAGGCGCAGGCCCACCTCCACCAGGGTCCAGCCGAGGCGGGTGCGCAGTTCGCCCGGTGCCCGGGCGGCGACGGCGAGCCGGTGGGCGTCGGCCTGGGCGCGGAGGTCGGCGGCGCGGACGTGGTGCAGGGCGAGGTGCGTCTGGGCGTCGAGCATCGGAGTACCTCTCAGGTCTGTTTGAAGGGGAAGAGGTGCGTGTGGATACGTACCTGCTCCGCGCCGGGGGTGTCCTCTTCGGCTTCCAGCGGGCGGTAGCTGCTCAGCAGTTCGTGCATCTTCGTGACCAGCTCGGCCGCCTGGCCGGGTGTCAGGCGTACCGTCATGTCGCTCATGTCGGTGGCCCCGGACCAGGCGTCGGGCCAGTCGCTCCGGGTGGCGATCCAGGTCGACAGCTCACGGGTGTGGCTGTTCGCGACCTCGTGCAGGAACAGGTCGGCGGCTCCGCGGACCGCGGGGTCCGCGTCGTTCAGCTGGGCGCTGTCGTAGATCAGAGCCTGGTGGGACGCCCTCCACCAGCGCTCCCGCCCCTTGCCGTGCTCCGGGGCGTCCTCGACGAAGCCGTGTGCGGCGAGCTGGCGCAGGTGGTAGCTGGTGGCGCCGCTGGACTCGCCGAGCCGCTCCGCCAGTTGCGATGCGGTCGCGGGTCCACCGCGGCGCAGGGCGGTCAGCAACTGCATGCGCAGAGGGTGCGCGAGTCCGCGCAGCGAGCGGGCGTCGAGCGTGTGGTGCTGCGGTTCCCGGGGCTCCGTCATGAGTACAAAGATAGCATTGCAAAGAAATGCTTGCAACCACTTCTTTGCAACTAGGGTCTCCGGAAGGGTCGCGTCAGGGCCTCAGCCCTGTTTCACGAACCCCTCCGCCGTCATCCAGTCCAGTGCCACCTCGTGCGGATCCTGCCCCTGCACGTCCACCTTGGCGTTCAACTCCTGCGCCACCGTGTTGTCCAGCTTCCTCGTCACCGGGTCGAGGACCCGGGCGATCGCCGGATATCGCTTCAGCGCCCGGGAGTTGATCGCGGGCGCCGCGTTGTAGTTGGGGAAGAACTTCTTGTCGTCCGCCATCACGGCCAGGTGCATCGAGCGGATGCGCCCGTCCGTGGTGAACACCTCCCCGTACGTGCAACTCCCCTTCGCCACCTGGGTGTAGATGATCCCGGTGTCCATCTGTGTGATGTTCTTCGCGGGCACGCTCATCCCGTACGCCTTCTCCATGCCCGGCAGCCCGTCGGCCCGGTTGGCGAACTCGCTCTCCACGCAGAGCGTGACCGCGCCGGGGTCTTTCCTGGACAGCGCGGCCACGTCGGAGAGCGTCTTCGTGCCGTACTTCCGGAAGTTGGCCTGGTTCATGGCCAGCGCGTAGGTGTTGTTGAGGGCGGACGGCGGCAGCCAGGTGATCCCGTTCCTCAGGTCGGCGTCGCGCACCGCCTGCCACTGCTTCCGCGGGTCGGGGATGGGCTTGCTGTTGCCGAGGTACGTGATCCAGGCGGTGCCCGTGTACTCGTACATGCCGTCCGCGTCGCCGCTCTTGACGGCCTCCCGGGCACCGATCGACCCCTGGATCCCGGTCCGGTCGAGGACCTCCGCACCGGCCGCCTGGAAGGCGATACCCATGATCGCGCCGAGGATCAGCTGCTCGGTGAACTCCTTCGACGTCACCGTGAGATGCGCGCCCTTGAGCGGCAGCCCCTGCCCGATGGAGCCGGGCCCGACGTCGTCGACCATGGGGGAACCGC
Organism: Streptomyces sp. RPA4-2; assembly: GCF_012273515.2. Lineage (NCBI taxonomy): Bacteria > Bacillati > Actinomycetota > Actinomycetes > Kitasatosporales > Streptomycetaceae > Streptomyces > Streptomyces sp. RPA4-2. The sequence continues at coordinate 3,682,614 of NZ_CP050975.2, read as the reverse complement.
TGGTCAGACCGCAGCCGGAGAGAAGCACCAGCGCACCGGCCAGCAGCGCGCGCGGACCCGTCCGCCTCATGAGCCCGCCTCCAGCCCCCGCGGCCGCAGCAGCAGTTCGGCCAGCGAGGCCAGCCAGTCCACGAGCAGCGCGAGCGTCACGGTGAGGACCGAACCGAGCACCAGGACCGGCATCCGCTGGTTGGTGATGCCGGTGGTGATCAGGACGCCGAGGCCGCCGCCCCCGCCGAAGGTGGCCAGCGTGGCCGTACCCACGTTCAGGACCAGGGCCGTGCGGACACCGGCCAGGATCAGCGGGACGGCCAGCGGGAGTTCGACGCGGGACAGGACACCCATCGGGGACATGCCGATACCGCGCGCGGCCTCCAGGAGCGTCGGGTCGTTGGCCTTCAGACCCGCGATCGTGTTGGAGAGGACCGGCAGGATGGCGTAGACGGTGATGCCGATCAGGGCCGCCTTCTGCCCGGTGCCGAGCCAGATGACCAGCAGCGCCAGCAGACCGATGGCCGGGGTGGCCTGCCCCATGTTGGCGAAGGCCATCGCGACCGGGCTCGCCTTCCGGAACATCCCGCGGGTGAGCAGGACACCCAGCGGGATCGCGATGATCAGCACGAAGAACGTCGAGATCACGGTCAGTTCGATCTGCTGCCACAGGGCCTTCGACACCTGCCCGTTCGACAGCGCGTTCCTGGAGATGGGGTCGAGGGCGGCCTGCTGGAACCACAGCCAGGTGGCCAGCAGCACGGCCGCCAGCACCGCCGGCAGGACGGTCAGCTTCTGCCAGGTGATCCGGCGCCGCGGCGCGGCGGGCGGTGGCACGGGCTCCCGCTCGTCCGGGAGGCCGGCGTCCCCGGGGAGGACCTCGTCGTCGGGGAACGCGCCGTCGTCCCGGAACGCGAGCCCTTTGACCTCGTGCTCGCCCTCGGGCCTGCGGCCGGGCGGGGGAGTCCTCATGCCTTCGCCTCCCCGCCCGGACCCTCCTGCTCGAAGTGGGTCTGCTGGGCGCGCGCGTCCTCCAGTTCGTGCTGGTGCTCCATCGCCTCGAGCCGGTCCTCCTCCAGCAGCTCGTGCACGGAGTTCATCAGCGTCTCCATGTCGACGACACCGATGTACTCGCCGCGCCGCCCCGTCACCGCGACCCGGCCGGTGTTGTCGGTGAGCACGGCCTCCAGCGCGTCCCGCAGCGTGGCGTCCCGGGTCACCGTGTCGTGGACCAGCGTGCCCGCCCGCGCCAGCGAACCCTTGGCCCGCATCAGGTCGCCGCGCCGCAGCCACTTGTAGGGACGGCGCCGCTTGTCGAGGAGCAGGATCTCGTTCGTCCCGCTGCTCCGGAGCTTGTTGAAGATCTCCTGGAGCCGGTCGTTGACGGTGACCGTCGGATAGTCGGTGATCTCCACGTCCCGCACCCGGGTGAGGTTGAGCCGCTTCAGCGCCGCGCCGGCTCCCACGAACCCCGACACGAAGTCGTCGGCGGGGTTGGTGAGGATCGCCTCAGGGGTGTCGAACTGCGCGATGTGCGAGCGCTCGCGCAGGACGGCGATCCGGTCGCCCAGCTTGATCGCCTCGTCGAAGTCGTGCGTGACGAAGACGATCGTCTTGTGCAGCTCGCGCTGGAGCCGGATCAGCTCGTCCTGGAGATGGTCGCGGGTGATCGGGTCCACGGCGCCGAAGGGCTCGTCCATGAGCAGGACGGGCGGGTCGGCGGCCAGCGCCCGCGCCACGCCCACCCGCTGCTGCTGGCCGCCGGAGAGCTGACGCGGATAGCGGCCCTGGAACTCGCCCGGGTCGAGGCCGACCAGGTCCAGCATCTCCTCGACCCGCGCCCGGATCCGCGACTTCGGCCAGCCGACCATCTTCGGTACGAGGGCGATGTTCTGGGCGACCGTCATGTGCGGGAAGAGCCCGGACGACTGGATCGCGTACCCGATCCTGCGGCGCAGCTTCACCGGGTCCATGTCGGTGACGTCCTCGCCGCCGATGCGGATGCGGCCGCCGGTCGGTTCGATCAGCCGGTTGATCATCTTGAGTGTGGTGGACTTGCCGCACCCGGACGGGCCGACGAAGACGACGAGTTCGCCCGCCTTGATCTCCATGTTGACGCTGTCCACGGCGGGGTCACTGCTGCCCGGATAGCGCTTGGTGAGGTGCTCCAGTTCGATGGTGGCGCCGGTCGTGGACGTGTGCGCGACAGCGGCGGCGTGCCCGTCCCGCCCGGCCTCGGTCGTCTCAGCCACGGATCCCCCTCGGGATGGTCAGCCGCCCGACGAGCACGTACGCGGCGTCGAACAGCAGCGCCAGGATGATGATCCCGACCGTGCCCGCGAGTACCTGGTTGAGCGCGTTCTTGCTGCCCAGGGACCCGATGCCACGGAAGATCTCGTTGCCGAGGCCGGGCCCGGAGGCGTAGGCCGCGATGGCCGCGATGCCCATCAGCATCTGTGTGGAGACCCGGATGCCGGTGAGGATCGGCGGCCAGGCGAGCGGCAGCTCGACCTTCAGCAGCCGCGCCACCCGTGACATGCCGATGCCCTTCGCGGCGTCCACCAGCGCGGGGTCGACCCCGCGCAGGCCCACGATCGAGTTGCGTACGACCGGCAGCAGTCCGTACAGCGTCAGCGCGATCACGGTGGGCGGGACACCCAGACCCACGATCGGGATCAGCAGGCCGATCATGGCGAGCGACGGGACGGTCAGGATGGAGGAGGTGGTGACCGTGGCGAGGCCGCCCGCCCAGTCGCTGCGGTAGGTGACCACACCGAGCACCACGCCGATGAGGGTCGCGACGACCATGCACTGGAAGACCACGCTGGCGTGCTGGTACGCGTCCATGAGCAACTGCTGATGGCGGTTGCTCAGGTACTCCCAGAAGTTCACGCCGCCTCACCCTGTCGTCGGTCAGTGCTCGGCCGCCGCCTGTTCCACCAGCGGGATGATCCGCAGCGGCACGGCGTTCTCCATGACGATCGCCGTGGAGGCCCGGACGATGCCATCAAAACCGACGACCCGGTCGATCACCCGCTGGAGATCGGCGTTCGAGCGGGCCACCAGCCGGCACAGCATGTCCCCGCTGCCGGTGGTCGTGTGCAGCTCCAGCACCTCCGGGACGGTCGCCAAGTGCGCCCGTACGTCGGGGCCTTGCCCCTGCCGGATCTCCAGCGTCGCGAAGGCCGTCACGGGGTACCCGAGCGCCGCCGGATCCACCTGCGGGCCGAATCCCCGGATGACTCCATTCGACTGAAGACGGTCCAGCCGGGCCTGCACCGTGCCGCGCGCGACCCCCAGCCGCCGGGACATCTCCAGGACGCCGATCCGCGGCTCCCGCGCCAGCAGCACGATGAGCCGGCCGTCCAGATGATCGATCGCCATGGGTGCCTCCGGAGTGGTCATCCTGTACAGACCGCCCGCCGTTCGCGGCAGGCCGCTGAACACATTGCCCAGCCGATACGCAAACTATTGCGCACCTTGTGGAAGGGCGAGAGCCTGCGGCCATGTCCCTCATCGACGCGAACCCAGAACAGACTCCCGACACCGCCCGGCAGGCCGATCCCTTCCCGGTCAAGGGAATGGACGCCGTCGTCTTCGCCGTGGGCAACGCCAAGCAGGCCGCGCACTACTACTCCACCGCGTTCGGCATGCGGCTGGTCGCCTACTCCGGGCCGGAGAACGGCAGCCGCGAGACGGCGTCGTACGTCCTGGAGAACGGCTCCGCGCGCTTCGTCCTCACCTCGGTGATCAGGCCCTCCACCCCCTGGGGCCACTTCCTGGCCGAGCACGTGGCGGCGCACGGCGACGGGGTCGTCGACCTCGCCATCGAGGTCCCGGACGCGCGCGCCGCGTTCGCGTACGCCGTCGAGCACGGCGCACGCCCGCTCACCGAGCCGTACGAGCTGAAGGACGAGAACGGCACCGTCGTGCTGGCCGCGATCGCCACGTACGGCGAGACCCGGCACACGCTCGTCGAGCGGACCGGGTACGACGGTCCCTACCTGCCCGGGTACACGGCCGCCGCCCCGATCGTCGAGCCGCCCGCCCGGCGCACCTTCCAGGCCGTCGACCACTGTGTCGGCAACGTCGAGCTCGGCCGCATGAACGAGTGGGTCGGCTTCTACAACAAGGTCATGGGCTTCACGAACATGAAGGAGTTCGTGGGCGACGACATCGCGACCGAGTACAGCGCCCTGATGTCGAAGGTCGTCGCCGACGGCACGCTCAAGGTCAAGTTCCCGATCAACGAGCCGGCCATCGCCAAGAAGAAGTCCCAGATCGACGAGTACCTGGAGTTCTACGGCGGCGCGGGCGTCCAGCACATCGCGCTAAACACCAACGACATCGTCGAGACCGTACGGACCATGAGCGCGGCCGGGGTCCAGTTCCTCGACACGCCCGACTCGTACTACGACACCCTCGGCGAGTGGGCCGGCGACACCCGCGTGCCCGTCGACACCCTGCGCGAACTGAAGATCCTCGTCGACCGCGACGAGGACGGCTATCTGCTCCAGATCTTCACCAAGCCGGTCCAGGACCGTCCGACCGTCTTCTTCGAGATGATCGAGCGGCACGGCTCGATGGGCTTCGGCAAGGGCAACTTCAAGGCCCTGTTCGAGGCGATCGAGCGCGAGCAGGAGAAGCGCGGCAACCTGTAGCGACGCCTTGCGGCGGCGCCGCCCGCCCGCCGTACCACCCGCCCGGTCAGTGCGGGGCGGTGCGGCGGGGCGCGGGCGCGGGTTCCGGTCCCCGGCCGTCGCCGGCCGGGTCGGCCGCCGACTCCGACGGCACCGGAGCCGGTGCCTCGTACGACCCGGCAGGGGCCGGGACGGACGGGGTGGACTCGGCCGGCGCGGAACCGGCCGGTGAGGTGCGGTCGGGTTCCGGGACCTCTGGTTCCGGGAACGCCGGGTCCTCCTCCAGCTCGCTCGGGAGCGACGTGGACGACGTGGACGGCTCGCCCAGCGTGTCCAGCGTCCGCCGGGCCAGGGGAGCGAGAACGGGGGAGAAGTACGGATTGATCTGGAGGGCCTCGGCGATATGCCGGCGGGCGGACCCGGTCAGGTCCAGGCCGCGTTCGATCTGCCCCCGGTGATAGACGTACAGCGCGCTGCGCACCCCGCCGCCGTGCTCCTTGTCCGTCGCCCGCTCCGCGAACTTCAGCGCCTCCTTGTTCTTCCCGTCCCGGTGCAGGGCCCACCCCAGCGCGTCCGCGACGCCGATACCCGGCTGCCGTTTCCACTCCGCGCGCAGCCGCTTCACCGCCTCCGACGCATCCCCGTGGTCCGCCTCGAACAGCCCGAGGACCAGCGTGTCGTCGACACCGCCCGCGGTCTCCGTCCGTACCCGCGTCTGCACCAGGCCGTACTGCGCCCGCGCCGCCGAGTCGAGCCCCCGCGACTGGTACAGCTCGCCCAGCTCCAGCGCGTACCCCGGCGCGGGCCTCCCGGCGAACGCCGCCTGATACGCGCGGAGCGCCTCCGGTACGCGCCCGAGTGACGCCAGCGCACGCCCCCGCCCGGCGAGCGCGGCCGGTTCGGCCCGGTCGATGCGCAGCGCGCCCTCGTAGGAGTGCAGCGACACCTCACGGTCCCCGCGCTCCCACGCCAGCCGGCCGGCCTCCGTCAGCCAGACCGCCCGCTCGGTCGGCGTCCGCGCGCCCGCCGCCGCGTCCGAGAGCGCCGCCACCGCGTCCTCGCGCCAGCCCCGGTCCCAGTACACCTGGGCGGCCCGGGCCAGCACCGGTGGCCCGGAGTGCAGCGCCTGCAGCTTCTCCAGCGCCTTGCGGCTCGCCTTGTAGTCGCCGAGACCCCGGCACGAGTCGATCAGCAGCGGATACGTCGTCCACTCCTTGGGCGCCAGCTTGCGCGCCGTCTCCCCCCACTCGCGGCCCTTGCGGAAGTCGCCGCGGGCGTTGGCGAGCGCGGCCAGCCCCCGCAGCGCGGCCAGGTTCCGCGTCGGCCCCGCCGTCAGCGACGTACGCAGCGCCCGCTCGGCCTTCGGGAAGTAGCCGGGCGTGGCGGTGCGCCGCCCCTGCTCCACGTACGCCGTCCCGAGGACCGCCCAGGACTCCGCGTCCCGCGGATGGGTGCGCAGATACGCCTCGCGGTCGCCGACGAGCGCCGCCAGATCCCGCAGCGACACCGGCACCCCGGCCGTCACCGCCGTCATCGCCCCGGCCACCGGCCCCGGGGCGGCCGGCGTCGGAGTGAACCCGCCGGAGGGCAGCATCACCATCGCCCCGCCGAAGACGGCACAGCCCGCGACCACGCCGATCAGCGCGCGCCGGGCGGCACGGGAGCGGCGCCGTCCGGAGCGTACGCGGGGTCCCGGCGGCGCGGTGAGGATCCGCTGTCGCTGTTCGATCTCCATGCCGCTCACCATGCGCCAGTACGACGACCACATCCCGGCACGCGAAGGGTGCGGCAGACGGGGTTCACACCGATGGCCCCGAGTGCGACGCTGTGATCATGAGCCGTATCGAAGCCCCGCGCGACGACGTCACCGGCACCCTCGTCGACCGCCTCCTGGCGGGCCTGCCGAGCGAGGCGGTCCTCACGGACCCGGACGTCACGGTCTCGTACGCCAACGACATGGCGAGCTTCTGCGAGGCCGGCACACCGGCCGTCGTCGTCCTGCCGCGCACCGTCGAACAGGTCCAGCACGTCATGCGCACCGCGACCGCCCTGCGGATCCCGGTCGTCCCGCAGGGCGCCCGCACCGGGCTGTCCGGCGCCGCGAACGCCTCGGACGGCTGCATCGTGCTCTCCCTGGTGAAGATGGACCGGATCCTCGAGATCAGTCCCGTCGACCGCATCGCCGTCGTCGAACCCGGCGTCGTCAACGCCACGCTCTCGCGCGCGGTCGACGAACACGGCCTGTACTATCCGCCGGACCCCTCCAGCTGGGAGATGTGCACGATCGGCGGCAACATCGGCACCGCCTCCGGCGGCCTGTGCTGCGTGAAGTACGGGGTGACCGCCGAGTACGTCCTCGGCCTGGACGTCGTGCTCGCCGACGGACGGCTGATGAGCACCGGCCGCCGTACCGCGAAGGGCGTCGCCGGCTACGACCTCACCCGGCTCCTCGTCGGATCCGAGGGCTCGCTCGGCATCGTCGTACGGGCGGTGCTGGCCCTGAAACCGCGGCCGCCCCAACAGCTCGTGCTGGCCGCCGAGTTCGGGTCCGCGCGGGCCGCCTGCGACGCCGTCTGCCGGATCATGGAGGGCGGCCACGTGCCCTCCCTCCTCGAACTGATGGACCGTACGACGGTGAAGGCGGTCAACGCCCTGGCCCACATGGGCCTCCCGGAGACCACCGAGGCGCTTCTCCTCGCCGCCTTCGACACCCACGACCCGGCGGCCGACCTCGCCGCCGTGGGCGCGCTGTGCGAGGCCGCGGGCGCCACCCAGGTGGTACCGGCGGAGGACGCGGCGGAATCCGAACTCCTCCTCCAGGCCCGGCGGTTGTCCCTCACCGCACTCGAAGCGGTCAAGGGCACCACGATGATCGACGACGTGTGCGTGCCGCGTTCCCGGCTCGGCGACATGCTCGACGGCATCGAGCGCGTCGCGGAGAAGTACGCCCTGACCATCGGCGTCTGCGCGCACGCCGGCGACGGCAACACCCACCCCACCGTCTGCTTCGACGCCACCGACCCCGACGAGTCCCGGCGCGCCCGCGAGTCCTTCGACGAGATCATGGCCCTCGGACTGGAACTCGGCGGCACGATCACCGGCGAACACGGGGTCGGCGTCCTGAAGAAGGAGTGGCTGGCCCGCGAGATCGGGCCGGTCGGGGTGGAGATGCAGCGCGCCGTCAAGGCCGCGTTCGACCCGCTCGGGATCCTCAACCCGGGCAAGGTGTTCTAGGGCTGTCCCGTAATCCCCGGTGGGTCAACGCGCGGCGTCGGATGCGGTCATCGCAAGGCGGAGGGTCGTCCTCATGATGGGTGTATTCGGGCGATCCGACAACGCGGCGTGGGGGTCCCCCCTGCTCGAAGAGCTCGGGGGAGTGCCGTAGCTGTCGTCGTGCGCCCGCCGGGGATTACGGGACAGCCCTTAGGGCGTCGTGCGGCGGGCGGGACTCTCGCGACACGCCCTGGCGCCGCGGCACCGGAGCCCGTCAGGGCACCGGATCCGGCCGGGCGCGGGGGCGCCGCCGTGCCCACGCCGGTTCACTCCCCGTCCTCCGACTCGTCCGACGGCCACGGGTCGCGCAGCCACAACTCGTCGGCCGACGGGGATCCCGGCTGGTCATGGAGGTCCCCGCGCTCACGCGAGGCCGAACACGGGGGAGAGGCCGAGAGCCTGGGGGAGGGCGCGAGCAGTTCGGCGAGACCGTCGTCGATGCCGAGCTGCTCGCCCTCGGACCCCGGCAGAACCGCCCGCAGGGTGCGCTCCAGCCAGGCGGACACCTGTGCGGCCGGCGCCTCCAGCAGCGCGTCGCCGTCGGGTGAGGTGAGCGCCATCAGTACGACGCCGCGTCCCCCGACCTTCGTCGGCCACACGCGCACATCGCCGTGCCCGCACGGCCGGAACACCCCCTCGACGAGCAGTTCGCGGGCGAAGGTCCAGCTGACCGGATGGTCCGAGCCGATGTGGAAGGTGATGTGGACGGCGTACGGGTCGTCGGAGCGGTAGCTGAGCCGGGCCGGTACGGGGATGCTGCGCTCGGGGGACAGGACGAGGCGCAGTTCGAGTTCGCGTTCCACCACGGTGTGCATGTCGGTGCGCTTCCCTTCGTCTACGGGCCTCCGGGGCGGGTCCGTACGAGTGGAGAGCGCGGTGGCGCGGAACCATTACGCGGGTTCGGAGAAATCTTTTGGCGGGCGTACCGGGGCCGACCGTGCGGGCGGTGATCGGAAGTGGCGGATCCTTGCCCGAAAGAGGTGGGTACCGCGGGAGCGCCGCTGACGAGGGCGTGGGTCTGATAGATGTGGAGCCCCCAAAAGACCCCCGAGCAGATACGGGACGACGGACATGAGCGCCCCAACCCCGGCACCCGGTGACGACAGGCCCCGCGAAGGGTATTACCCGGACCCCTCCATTCCTGGATATGTCCGGTACTGGAACGGTGCCGCCTGGGTACCGGGCACGAGCCGTCCCGCGCCGTCCGACGGCGTGCCGCTCGCGCCGCCGCCCGGCACGCGCCCGGTGGCTCCCGTACCCGCTCCGGCACCGGCGCCCACCGAGGAGACGGGACCGCACTTCTTCGACGAGGACCCCGGGCCGGCAGCCGAGCCGCGGCGGGTGACCCCGGCCGAGGCGCAGCACGGCAGCAGACCCGAGCCCGCGACCGCGTGGGGCGCCGACCGCTCGCGGCAGTCCGGTTTCGGCGGCGAGCAGGACCGGCGGGTGTCCTGGGGGGCGCCCCAGGGTGCCGACCCGCGTCTGTCGCGCGCGGCGGAGCCCGCCGAAGCGGTCCGGCCGCCCGGCGGCGAGACCCCGCACACGGACGGCACGGCGACGATCGAGCCCACGGACCAGGCGGCCGGCTCGGAGCCCCCGGCGCCCGACGGCACCTTCGTCTTCCGCCGCCGGCCCGCGACGGCGGGCCCCGGCGCGGCGACCGGCCCCGCGGGGGCCGCGGACCCCGGCACGGCCGCGGCGAGCGGCGCGCAGTTCGGCCGTACCCCGGGGCGGCAGGCGGCCCCGGGACCGTCCGCGGCCACCGGTACCCCGGGCACCCAGGACCCCGTCCCCACCGAGGGCACCATGACCTTCCGCGCGCGCTCCCCGCGCACGGAGCAGCAGGGCGGGGCGCGGGAGGGGAGCACGGCCCCGGCGGGCGGCGCGCCGGGGGCGGCCACGCCCGAGACGGCCCCACCGGCGCCGGGGGCGGCTTCGGCGCCGGGCAGGCCGCCGCCCAAGCGGCCAGAGCCGCTGCCGCCCAGCAGCCGGCCCCCGGCCGTCCCCCAGCAGTCCACCGGCCCCGCCGCCACGCCGCTGTCGAGCGGCACCGGTGGCGGACAGCCCTCCTGGGCCCAGCAGGTGCACCGGCTCGCGGGCGACGAGGGGCCCGTCGCCCCTGGAAGCCGCCGGTCGACGACGTGTTCCAGGCCGCCGCCCGCCGCCACTCCGCGGCACGGCCCGCGGCCCTGGGCAGACGGCTGGCGGCCCGGATCGTGGACACCGCGGTGCTGGCCACCGTCACCGCCGTGGCCGCCGTACCGCTGGGCACCAAGGCGATCGACCACGTCAACGAGAAGATCGACGCCGCCAAGCGGTCCGGGCAGACCGTGACGGTCTGGCTGCTGGACGGCACGACCGCGGGCTACCTGGGCGTCTGCCTCGCCGTCCTGCTCCTGTTCGGCGTGGTCTACGACGCGTTGCCCACCGCCCGGTGGGGCCGCACCCTCGGCAAGAAGCTGTGCGGCATCGAGGTCCGGGACATCGAGGGCCATGAACCCCCGTCCTTCGGTCCGGCGCTGCGCCGCTGGCTCGTCTACAGCGTTCCCGGCGTCCTGGTCATCGGTGTCGTGGGCGTGCTGTGGTGCCTGTTCGACAAGCCCTGGAGGCAGTGCTGGCACGACAAGGCGGCCCACACCTTCGTGGCCGCCCGGCCGCCCTCCGCCTAGGCGTCGACGCGGCCGTCCGGCCGCCGGGCTCCGCGGTCCCCCGGACGGCCGCTCGCGGGATGCGGAGCCGGAGGGTTCGCGGTCGACTCGGGCCATGAGCAGCGAACCGCCGCCCCCCGGCTCCGGGCAGCCACCGGAGGAAGACCCGTTCAAGAAGCAGCCCCCGCCGGCTGAGGGCGGCGGCTCCCCGTACGACGGCACCTCGTCCCCGCCGCCGTCGGGGTCGCCGTACGACTCCCCGCACGACAACCGGACGCCGCCGTACGGGAGTCAGCCCCCGCCGTACGGCGGTCAGCAGCCCCCGCCCCCCGGCGGGGGTCCCTACGGTCCGGGCGGCGGCGGTCCGTACGGCTCCGGGGGCGGCGGCTCCTACGGCTCCGGTGGCGGCGATCCCTACGGCTCCGGCGGCCCCTACGGCGGCGATCCGCTGGAGGGCATGCCGCCGCTCGCCGACAGTGGTAAACGCGTGCTGGCGAGGATCCTCGACATGATCATCGTGGGCATCGTGGTGTGGCTGCTGTCCTGGGCGTTCGGGGTCACCGAGTACAACGTGAACGCGGACCGGGTCGAGTACGGCAAGGGTCTCGGGCAGTCCGTGATCGCCGCGGTGCTCTACACCGGCTACGACACCTTCCTGATCCGCAAGTCGGGGCAGACCCTCGGCATGAAGCTGTTCCACATGCGGGTGGCCGACCTGGAAAACGGCGCCACACCCTCCACGCAGACCTCGCTGATCCGCGCCCTGGTGCTGTGGATCCCGTTCGCGTTCTGCTGCGCGTGCATCTGGACCGCGATCGCGGGCGGCTGGAGTTTCTTCGACAAGCCCTACAAGCAGGGTCTGCACGACAAGGCGGCCAAGACGGTGGTGGTGGCCACCGGCTGACACACGCGATCAGCCGCACTCCACGAGGAGACGGCTGACCGGGACGGCGGGTCCGCGCTTCGTGGGCCCGCCGGACGTGCGTGGGGTCACGGACCCGCCGGTTCGTGAACGGGCTCGGACGACACGGAGACGGACGCGGCGACGGACGCGGTCTCGCGCCGCACCGGAACCCGCGTCCGAACGGCGGGGGCCGCGACGGCCGACGGTGCGCGCTTCGGCAGCGGAACCGTTACGGCGACGAGCAGTCCGAGAGCGAGTGCCGAGAGGGTGATCACCGCGATCCCCAGGCCCGAACTCGTCTGAGACAGCAGCAGCATGGCGAGCGTGGAGAAGATCACGGTGCAGGAACCGTAGGCGAGCTGTGCGGCGGTCGGACGAGGCATGGCGATTCCTCGGGGTGGGGGTACTCCCCCCGTGCCTCTCGAGATGGGGGAGGATGCGGACAACAACGGGGGTGGAGCTGCGAACTCGGGTGGAGCCGCGAGCTCGGACGGAACGGTGAATCGCGGGACGACAACGCTGTCGACCTGTCGATCCGTTGACATTCCAACGGTGCGCCAATCGACTCTATTCGCCTGCATGCCCGACTGGAACGCCCGGTAAGCGTGACCTAACCCACGGTGCCGGTGCACAGGGGGCGCACGGAGTCACCGCGTCCATCAAGTGGACGTGTGGACGCGCCCGTTGGGTGCGCTCAGGGCGGTTCGGATACCGAACGGGCGCTCCTACATAGTGCAGTTGACTTGTGCAAGTCAAGATCTGTCTTTTCTTTGGTAACTCCGGTCAAATGTCGTCACTTGACACGCGTATACGCGCGCGGAGCTCCATGACACCGGGATCCCCCCATCCGCGCGGACGGACGCGGGGGAGGATTTCAAGTGACCAGCAGACCATGGACGTTCAGAGCGGCCGCGGTGGGCGTCGCCCTCGCGGCGGCCACCGCCACGTTCTCGACGTTCGCCGTCGCGCAGGCCGACGGTGCGCCGTCGGCGGCGGCCGTGGAGCGCCACGACCCGCAGCCGGCCCGGAACAAGGTCGACCACGACCTCGACGGCCCGCTCAGCAAGACCCAGGACGCACAGCGCAAAGAAGCCCTGGACCAGGTCATATCCGGCGACGCCAAGGTCCAGGACCGCAACGGCTCGCACGTCGTCCAGCTCAAGGGCAAGAACAAGGGCAAGAGCAAGTACGTCGAGCTCGGCCGTGAGAAGACCGACCGGATCTTCACGATCCTCGTCGAGTTCGGCGACCAGGTCGACAGCCGCTACGGCGGCACCGCCGGCCCGCTGCACAACCAGATAGCCGCGCCGGACCGCGCCAAGGACAACAGCACGGCGTGGCAGGCGGACTACAACCAGAAGCACTTCCAGGACCTCTACTTCGGCACCGGCAAGAACGCCGAGTCGCTGAAGAAGTACTACGAGAAGCAGTCCTCGGGCCGCTACTCGGTCGACGGCGAGGTCACCGACTGGGTCAAGGTCCCCTACAACGAGGCCCGTTACGGCTCCAACAAGGCGTCCACCGGGGCTTGGTACGCGGTCCAGGACGGCGTCACCGCCTGGGTCGCCGACCAGAAGGCGGCCGGCAAGTCCGACGCCGCCATCAAGGCGGACCTCGCCCAGTACGACCAGTGGGACCGCTACGACTACGACGGCGACGGCAACTTCAACGAGCCCGACGGCTACATCGACCACTTCCAGATCGTGCACGCCGGTGAGGACGAGTCCGCGGGCGGCGGCGCGCAGGGCGAGGACGCGATCTGGGCCCACCGCTGGTACGCGTTCGGCACCGACGCCGGCGCGACCGGCCCGGTCGGCAACAAGCTCGGCGGCGCCGCGATCGGCGACACCGGCATCTGGGTCGGCGACTACACCATCCAGCCGGAGAACGGCGGACTCGGCGTCTACGCCCACGAGTACGGTCACGACCTCGGCCTTCCGGACGAGTACGACACCTCCGGCGGCGGCGAGAACGGCACCGGATTCTGGACGCTGATGTCGGCCGGTTCCTGGCTCGGCACCGGCAAGAACGCCATCGGCGACCTGCCCGGCGACATGAACGCCTGGGACAAGCTGCAGCTCGGCTGGCTCGACTACGACCGGGCCAAGGCCGGCGTGACGTCGGAGCACAAGCTGGGCGTCGCCGAGTACAACACCAAGAACAGGCAGGCCCTCGTGGTCTCGCTGCCCGACAAGAAGGTCACCACCACCGTCGTCACCCCGGCACAGGGCGCCACCCAGTGGTGGAGCGGCAGCGGCAACGACCTCAAGAACACGCTGACCCGATCGGTCGACCTCACCGGCAAGGCCGCGGCCACGCTGACGCTCGACGGCTGGTACGACATCGAGCAGGACTACGACTACCTCTACACCGAGGTGTCCACCGACGGCGGCGCCAACTGGACCGCCCTCGACGGCACGGTGGACGGCGCCGCGATCCCGCGTGACGGCAGCGGCAAGCCCGCGCTGACCGGCTCCGTGGACGCGTACAAGAAGCTGTCGTTCCCGCTCGACGCCTACGCGGGCAAGAAGATCGACCTGCGCTTCCGCTACCAGAGCGACGGTGGCGTGGCGTTGAAGGGCTTCACGGCCGACGAGATCACCGTCACCGCCGACGGCACGCCGCTCTTCTCCGACAACGCGGAGAGCGCGGACGCCGCGTGGACCGCCGCCGGGTTCTCCCGGATCGGCGCGTCCTTCTCCGACGACTACGCGCAGTACTACATCGCCGAGAACCGCCAGTACGTCTCGTACGACAAGACCCTCAAGGTCGGCCCGTACAACTTCGGCTTCTCGACGACGCGTCCGGACTGGGTCGAGCACTACCCGTACCAGAACGGCCTGCTGATCTGGAAGTGGGACACCTCCCAGGCGGACGACAACACCAGCGCCCACCCGGGCGTGGGTCTGATCCTGCCGGTGGACGCGCACCCGACGGCCCTGAAGTGGACCGACGGAACGATCCTCCGCAACAAGATCCAGACCTTCGACTCGACCTTCAGCACCTATCCGACGGACGCGCTCAAGCTCCACAACGCCGACGTCGCGCTGAAGATCAAGTCGCAGAAGGGGGTCTCCGTCTTCGACGACGGCAGGAACTCTTATTACGACCCGGCGAACCCCACGGGTGGTGTCAAGGTCACTGACACCAACACCAAGATCAGGATCGTGAAGGAGCCCAAGGATGGCTCGACGATCACGCTCCTGGTGGGCCGGTCGGCGAAGTAAGTGACGTTTTAGCAGGTCAGAGCATGATCGGCCGTGACCCCCTGGCGGGTTGCGGCCGATCGTGTTTAGGTGCGTCCTGTGGATTTCTTATTGACACCGGGACGCACGGGGGTGTGACTGCATGGCCGCAGGAGGTTTCTGCAAGCTGCCGAACGGCAGTGTGGTGGTGGCGCTGAACCTGCCCAGCCCGCCGGGCTCGGCGCTGGGCTGTGTGCGCTTCCTGGTGCTCGCCCAGAACCGGGCCCGCGCCCTGACCCGCCTGCGCAACCTGGGCCTGCGCGCCGTCTACCTCCGCGGCAACGGGGCTCCGCCCACGCCCGACGAGATCACGGCCGTACTGCACCATCCCGACGGCCTGATATGGCGCACGGCCCCTGACAACGGTGTCGCGTGCCCGGTCCCGTCCCAGGAGCTCTGGCACCCGATCAGAGCCCTCCTGAGACGCCCGGCCCCTCAGCCGTGAGACGCCCGACTCTCAGATGTGAGACGTCCGGCCCTCGGCCGTGAGCCCCCGCCCTCGGCCGTGGGACGGGTGGCCCCTCAGCCGTGCGGCGGGCGGGTCGCGGGGAACCGGGAGGGGGCGGCCCTCAGACGACCGGCTTGCCGGTCAGCTCGACGCCCGCTTCCCGCAGCTCCTCCAGCGCCCGCTCCGTGGTCGCCTCGGACACCCCGGCCGTGAGGTCGAGCAGCACCTGCGTACGGAACCCGTCCCGCACCGCGTCCAGCGCGGTCGCCCGCACGCAGTGGTCGGTCGCGATGCCCACCACGTCCACCTCGTCGATCTCGCGGGCCCGCAGCCAGTCGCCCAGCGAGACCCCGTTCTCGTCGGCGCCCTCGAATCCGCTGTAGGCCGCCGCGTACGCGCCCTTGTCGAAGACGGCGTCGATCGCGCCGGAGGCGACCACCGGGGCGAAGTTCGGGTGGAACCCCACCCCCTCGGTGCCGGCCACGCAGTGCGCGGGCCAGGAGTGGACGTAGTCGGGGTTGTCGGCGAAGTGGCCGCCGGGGGCGATGTGGAGGTCACGGGTGGCGACGACATGCCGGTAGCCGGCGGGCGCCTGCCCGATCAGCTCCGTGACGGCGGCGGCCACGTCGGCGCCCCCGGCCACCGCGAGGCTGCCTCCCTCGCAGAAGTCGTTCTGCACGTCTACGACGATCAAGGCGCGGCGCATGGTCGGTGTCCTTCGACTATGGGGTCGGTGTGGGGATAGGGGCCCGGCCTGTCGGGCCGGCCTGGAGGCTTCACGTGCGGCGCGGGAGGGGTTGGATCACTGCTGTCGGCCCCGACGGCTGTACTCGTGCGTGCTGCCGTTGCATTCCCGCTGACCGCCCGTTCATTCGTGTTTGCCCGGGGGCGGCCGAAGAAGCCGGGTACCGCCAGGGCGTTGCCCGCGCACACCCCGGCGCACCCTGGGCGTATCGGACGGGTCCGGGGCGGCGGAGCGGGGCGCCGCCCCGGACGCGCCGCCGCGCAGACGTCTTCTCGACGGACGCGTAGTCCAGCTCGGACGTACTCCGTGTGCTGCTCGGACGTACTCCGTGGAAATCCTCAGACGTACTCCGTGGGAATCACCGCTTCCCCGCGCGACAGCTGGGTCGCCGACAGCGGCAGACGGGCACGGGCGGCCGCGTGCCGGTCGCGGGCCATGTCGAGCGGCTCCCGGGAGACGACCTGGCCGCCCTTGACCATCTCGACCAGGAGCTGCTGGTCGGCGAGGTCGCCGGGCACCGGCCCGGTCCCGATCACCTCGGCCTCGGCGAACCCGCGCTCGTCACGCCGCCGCGCCGCCCACTTGCGCCCGCCGATGGAGGTCTTGCCGCCGGTCGACTTCTTGGCCACGGGCACCAGCGGAGCCTTCGGGTCCGCCGACTCGGCACGGGCGACCAGCTTGTAGACCATCGAGCAGGTGGGATGGCCGGACCCCGTCACCAGCTGGGTGCCGACGCCGTACGCGTCCACCGGCGCCGCCGCCAGGGAGGCGATCGCGTACTCGTCCAGGTCCGAGGTCACGACGATCCTCGTCCCGGTCGCCCCCAGCTCGTCCAGCTGCTGCCGCACCCGGTGCGCGACCAGCAGCAGGTCCCCGGAGTCGATCCGGACCGCCCCGAGCTCGGGCCCGGCGATGTCGACGGCCGTCCGTACGGCCTCGGCGACGTCGTACGTGTCGACGAGCAGGGTGGTGCCCCGGCCTAGCGAGTTCACCTGGGCCTGGAAGGCGTCCCGCTCGTGGTCGTGCAGCAGCGTGAAGGCGTGCGCGGAGGTTCCCACGGTCGGGATGCCGTAGCGGAAGCCGGCCGCCAGGTCGGAGGTGGTCGTGAAACCGCCCACGTACGCGGCCCGCGCGGCGGCGACCGCGGCCAGCTCGTGGGTGCGCCGGGCGCCCATCTCGATCAGCGGGCGATCGCCGGCGGCGGAGGACATCCGGGAGGCGGCGGCCGCGATCGCCGAGTCGTGGTTGAGGATCGAGAGGACCACGGTCTCCAGGAGCACGCACTCCGCGAAGGACCCCTCGACCCGCAGGACGGGCGAGCCCGGGAAGTACATCTCGCCCTCGGGATAGCCCCAGACGTCCCCGCGGAAGCGGTACGAGGCGAGCCACTCCAGGGTCGGCTCGTCCACGATGGCCCGCTCGCGCAGGAATCCGAGGACGTCGGCGTCGAAGCGGAAGTTCTCGACGGCGTCGAGGACCCGCCCGGTGCCCGCCACGACGCCGTAGCGACGTCCCTCGGGAAGCCTCCGGGTGAAGACCTCGAAGACCGAGCGCCGCTCGGCGGTCCCGGCGGCCAGCGCGGCCTGCAACATCGTCAGCTCGTACTGGTCGGTGAAGAGCGCCGTCGAGGGCACGTCCACCGGCAGTCCGAGGTCCGCTGGATTCACTGCGCTCTCCTCGCACTCATCGCTGCGGGTCGCCGGCAGGGCGCCGGGGGACCGGGGGCCGTCCCCCGCAATCGCCGCACAGCACGGGATCGTACCCCCATCTCGTCACTCTGACGATTTCTGGGTCCGGTTTGTCGGGCCCGTTTGTGCGGGCACCCCCTTGTGGTGGCAGCATGGGCCGTGTGACGGCTCCCGCACCCCTAGAGACCGAAAAGACCGAGTCGGCGGAGGAGGTCTTCGCCGTGCCCGAGCCGGACGTTCCCTGGGTCACGATCGTGCACAACGACCCGGTCAACCTCATGAGCTACGTGACGTATGTCTTCCAGACGTACTTCGGGTACACCAAGGACAAGGCGACCAAGCTCATGATGGACGTCCACCACAAGGGCCGGGCGGTCGTGTCCAGCGGCACGCGCGAGGAGATGGAACGCGACGTGCAGGCGATGCACGGCTACGGTCTGTGGGCCACCCTCCAGCAGGACCGGAAGTAACCGGACCACCGAAAAGCCCCGAAACCGCGAGCAGGACCGGAAGTAGCGACTCACTCCATGCCAGGACACTTCGAACCGCTCCCCGACGGCGGCGCGGCCGTCGCGCTCGACGAGGTCGAGATCTCCATCATCCGCTCCCTCGCCGTGCAGCTCCTGGAGCTCATCGGTCCCGGCCCCGCGGCGGACGCCCCCGACGACCCGCTCGCGGAGCTGTTCGCGGAGGGCCCCAGCGAACCGCCCTCCGACCCGGTGCTCCAGCGCCTCTTCCCGGACGCCTACAGCGGCCCCGACGTCGAGGCCTCCTCGCCGGAGCAGGCCGAGGAACAGCGGGCGTACTCCTCCGAGTTCCGCCGCTTCACCGAGAACGACCTGCGCGCGGGCAAGCGCGAGAACGCCCTCGTGGTGATCCGCTGCCTCGACGCGCTCACCACGGCGGGCGACGGCGGCGCGGTCCTCAAGCTCTCCGTCCCGGAGTCCGAGTCGTGGCTGCGCGCGCTCAACGACCTGCGGCTGGCGATCGGTGCCCGGCTCGACGTCGTCGACGAGGAGGACACCGACCTCCTCTACCGCCTGCCCGACGAGGACCCGCGCAAGCCGATGGTGATGGCGTACCTCTGGCTGGGCGGTCTCCAGGAGACGCTCGTCGAGACCCTTCTGCCCTGATCCCTCCCCATTTCGGCGTTCGCTCAGGGGACGCTCAAATCCGGATAACGATCCCGTCACCGTTGCGGCCTGCTATCTAGCACTGTGGTCTCTTTGTCCGCTTCTCCCTGTGGTGTGCACAACACGAGCCGCCCGCCCCGTCCGTTGCGGTCGTGATAAATCTTCACGACCGCCCGACAGGACACCACCCACGTCCGGTCGGGTGCGCCACCGAGCCGGCGGATCGCCGGCCAGGCACACGCTCCATCAATCCGGGGGGATCGGAACCCGATCCGAAGCCAGGGGGACTGGCTCGGAACGGCATGGAGAAAGGCGCACCACGCATGACCTCATCGCAGGTCGACCAGACCGACGAGCCGCGCGCAGGCAGTGAGGCCGTGGGCGGCGACACCCTCGAAGAGGGGTACGAGCGCGGGCTCGGAAGCCGTCAGGTCCAGATGATCGCGATCGGCGGCGCCATCGGCGTCGGTCTCTTCCTGGGTGCCGGGGCGAACATCGCCAAGGCCGGACCCAGCCTCATCCTCATGTACGCCCTGGCCGGCGTGATCATCTTCTTCATCATGCGGGCACTCGGCGAACTGCTGCTGTACCGCCCGGTCTCGGGGTCCTTCGCGGAGTACTCCCGCGAGTTCCTCGGCCCGTTCTTCGGCTACTTCACCGGCTGGACGTACTGGCTGATGTGGGTGGTCACCGGCATGGCCGAGCTGACCGCCGCCGCGATCTACGTCCACTACTGGTTCCCGGCCGTCCCCCAATGGGTGACCGCACTGGTGTTCCTCGTGGTCCTCTTCGTGGCGAACCTGATCTCGGTCAAGCTCTTCGGCGAGATCGAGTTCTGGTTCTCGATGGTCAAGGTCACCGCGCTGATCGGCATGATCGTGATCGGCCTCGGCGTGCTCACCTTCGGCTTCAGCTCCGCCGGTGACACCGCCTCCGTCGCCAACCTCTGGCAGTTCGACGGCTTCTTCCCCAAGGGCATCGGCTCGTCCCTGATGACCCTCCAGGGCG
This sequence comes from Streptomyces sp. RPA4-2, assembly GCF_012273515.2. Lineage (NCBI taxonomy): Bacteria > Bacillati > Actinomycetota > Actinomycetes > Kitasatosporales > Streptomycetaceae > Streptomyces > Streptomyces sp. RPA4-2. The sequence continues at coordinate 3,662,891 of NZ_CP050975.2, read as the reverse complement.
TCATGTTCGCCTACCTCGCCGTCGAGCTCGTCGGCGTCACCGCGGGCGAGTCCGAGAACCCCGAGAAGACGCTCCCCAAGGCCATCAACACCCTCCCGTGGCGCATCGCCCTCTTCTACGTCGGCGCGCTCACGGTCATCCTCTGCGTCGTGAAGTGGACGGAGTTCGCCCCCGGGGTGAGCCCCTTCGTGGAAGCCTTCGCGAAGATCGGCATCCCGGCCGGCGCCGGCATCGTCAACTTCGTCGTGCTCACCGCCGCCCTGTCCTCCTGCAACTCCGGCATGTACTCCACGGGCCGCATGCTGCGCACCCTCGCCGACAACGGCGAGGCGCCGAAGGTCTTCAACAAGCTCTCCTCGACCAAGACCCCGGCCTTCGGCATCACGGTCTCCGTGCTCTTCATGGGCATCGGCGTGATCCTGAACTACATCGTCCCGGAGAAGGCCTTCGGCTACGTCACCTCGGTGGCCACCGCGGCCGGCATCTGGACCTGGCTGATGATCCTGGTCAGCCACATTCTCTACCGCCGCGCGGTCGACGCCGGACGCCTGCCGGCCTCGTCCTTCCCGGCGCCGGGCGGCGCGAAGTGCAGCTGGGTCGCGGTCGCGTTCCTGCTCTTCGTCACGGGCCTGATCGCCTACGACGCCGACTCCCGCATCTGCCTCTACGTGATGGCCGTCTGGGCCGCCGCGCTGGCCGTGGGCTGGGCCGTCCTCAAGGCACGCAACCCGCAGGTCGCCGAGCGCCGCGAGCCCACCTTCGAGAAGACCGGCTGACCGGCCGCGGACGTCCGGCCCGCACGGGCCGCCGCTCGGACGTCCGGCATACGGGCCGCCCCGTACCACTCTTCGGTACGGGGCGGCCCGTCTGCTTATCCTGGCCGACATGCTGACCATCACTCAGGCCCTCGTCGACCAGATCGTCGCGCACGCGCGCCAGGACCACCCCGACGAGGCGTGCGGCGTCGTCGCCGGCCCGGCGGGCACGGGCCGCCCCGAGCGCTTCATCCCGATGCTCAACGCCGCCCGCTCGCCCACCTTCTACGAGTTCGACTCGGGCGATCTGCTGAAGCTGTACCGCGAGATGGACGACCGCGACGAGGAGCCGGTGATCATCTACCACTCCCACACGGCGACCGAGGCGTACCCCTCCCGCACGGACATCTCCTACGCCAACGAGCCCGGCGCGCACTACGTCCTCGTCTCGACCGCGGACGCCGACGACGCCGGACCCTTCCAGTTCCGTTCGTACCGGATCCTGGAGGGCGAGGTGACGGAGGAGGAGCTCAAGATCGTAGAGGCCTACTGATCTCACCCCCCGGCCCAGAAGTATCCGGAATGCGAGATCACACTCGGGGATCCCGGGCGGGAATCGATACGATGAGCCCATGGTTTCCCAGGACGTGAGCGAGAAGACGCCGGGCGTGCTGCTCGTGGCGCGGCTGCACGTCGATCTGTGCAGGCTGCAGAGCGCCATCTGTACGCGCTGATCCGGCCGCCGCCGTACGGCCGTGAGCCATCGGGGTACCCCGGGTGAAGCCGCCGCTTCGGGGATCCGCAACCGGCGTACCCCATGCTTTCCCGCGCTGCCGCGCGCCCACCGACCGACTTCCTTCCGACAGGAGCCCGAACCCATGGCCATCGAGGTCCGCATCCCCACCATCCTGCGCACCTACACCGGCGGCGAGAAGGCCGTCGAGGGCGGCGGGGAGACCCTCGCCGAGCTCTTCGCCGACCTCGAGACCCGGCACGCGGGCATCCAGGCACGCATCGTCGACGACGGCCAGCTGCGCCGCTTCGTCAACGTCTACCTGAACGACGAGGACGTCCGCTTCCTCGACGGCATCAACACCAAGCTCGCCGACGGCGACAACGTGACGATCCTGCCGGCCGTGGCCGGCGGCATGGCCTGATCGGCCGCTGGTCACCGATGCGCTACGACTCCCCGCTCGCCGCGGTGGGCAACACCCCTCTGGTGCGCCTGCCGCGGCTCTCGCCGTCCGCGGACGTCCGTGTCTGGGCGAAGCTGGAGGACCGCAATCCCACCGGCTCGGTCAAGGACCGGCCCGCGCTGCACATGATCGAACAGGCGGAGAAGGACGGCCGTCTGACACCCGGCTGCACCATCCTGGAACCGACGTCGGGCAACACGGGCATCTCGCTGGCGATGGCGGCGAAGCTCAAGGGCTACCGCATGGTGTGCGTGATGCCCGAGAACACCTCGCAGGAACGGCGTGAGCTGCTCGGCATGTGGGGCGCGGAGATCATCCCCAGCCCGGCCGCCGGCGGCTCCAACACCGCCGTGCGCGTCGCGAAGGAACTGTCGGCCGAGCACCCCGACTGGGTGATGCTGTACCAGTACGGGAACCCCGACAACGCGGGGGCGCACTACGCGACGACAGGGCCGGAGATCCTCGCCGACCTGCCTTCCATCACCCACTTCGTGGCGGGCCTCGGCACCACCGGCACCCTGATGGGCGTCGGGCGCTTCCTCCGGGAGAACAAGCCGGACGTGAAGATCGTCGCGGCGGAGCCGCGCTACGACGACCTGGTGTACGGGCTGCGCAACCTGGACGAGGGCTTCGTACCCGAGCTGTACGACGCGTCCGTCCTGACCACCCGGTTCTCGGTCGGCTCCGCCGACGCGGTGACCCGCACCCGGGAGCTGCTCCAGCAGGAGGGCATCTTCGCGGGGGTCTCCACCGGGGCCGCGCTGCATGCCGCGCTCGGGGTCGGCCGCAAGGCGCTCGCCGCGGGGGAGAGCGCGGACATCGTCTTCGTGGTGGCCGACGGGGGCTGGAAGTACCTGTCGACGGGGGTCTACACCGCCGCGACGACGGAGGAGGCCATCGCCACGCTCCAGGGGCAGCTCTGGGCGTAGGGGTGCGCTCCGCCCCCACACCCCCGTTCGGCCTTAAGGGCCTTGTCCTCGATCGCCGGACGGGGCCCGCATCTCCGGCCCGTCCGGCGATCGAGGACGAGCCCTTCGGGCGATGCGGGGGTCCAGGGGCGCAGCCCCTCGGCGGGGTCCGGGGCGGAGCCCCGGGGGCGAGGACGTCAGTCGGCCAGGTGGCGGACCTGGTCCCACAGCACCGGATCGACCACCCCGACCCGCCGCCGGAACTCCCCGACGGACACCTCGCGCAGCTCATCCGTCTCCAGGAAACTCGCCCGCCCGTCCCCGACCGCCCCGGGCGGCAGCGGAATCACCCCGGCCCGCTCGTCGTGGTACTTGCTCGTGATCTTCGCGACGGTCGCCCGTTCCCCCCGCACCACCAGGACCAGACACGGCCGGTCCTTGCCTCCGGCCATGTCCTCGTAGGGAACGTTCGCCCACCAGATCTCCGCCGGCCGGGGCCGCGTCCCCCGCCGCACCCCGACGGACCGTCGCGCGGGCCGCCGGCCGGGGCGACCGGGCCGGCCGGGCGGCCGGGTGCGGGCGGAGGGCCGGCGCCCACGGCGTCCCCAGCCGTCCACCAGCGTCGCGACGAGCGCGAGCAGCACCACGGCCGCCAACGCGAGCCACCAGGACGTGTCCATACCAAAGAAGGTACCGGCGCGCACCGCGACGCGCCCCCCGCCCGCACGACGCGCCCGTGCCACCTTCGTCCGAGCGTCCATCCGAACCGGTGACAGCACAGGTGAGTTCGCCCACAACAGCCCCTGGCGGAGGAGCGACCCGCCCTTTTGCGCCTTACGCTCGACGGACCGCACGACCCCCGTTTCCGTATCTGCTCCGAGTAGTTGCCTACCGCACTTACTCCCTGCACTTCCTGTCAGCGCGGAGGTTCCAGCTCTTATGAAGCTCACCGTCGTCGGCTGCTCGGGGTCGTTCCCGTCCGCGGAATCGGCCTGCTCGAGCTACCTCGTAGAGGCCGACGGCTTCCGGCTGCTTCTCGACATGGGCAACGGTGCCCTTGGCGAGCTGCAGCGCCACTGCGGTCTTTACGACCTCGACGCGATCTTCCTCAGCCATCTGCACGCCGACCACTGCATCGACATGTGCGCGTACTTCGTCGCGCGCTACTACCGCCATGAGGGCGGCCGCTGCGACCCGATCCCCGTCTACGGACCCGAGGGCACGGAGCAGCGCCTGACCACCGCGTACGCGGACACCCCCACCGCCTCCTCGATGAGCGAGGTCTTCGACTTCCACACGGTCAAGCCGGGGTCGTTCGAGATCGGCCCGTTCACCGTCCACACGGAACGGGTCCGCCACCCCGTGGAGGCGTACGCCATCCGTGTCGAGCACGGTGGGAAGTCGCTGACGTACTCCGGGGACACGGGTGTCACCGTGACCCTGGACGAACTCGCCCGGGACACCGACCTGTTCCTCTGCGAGGCCGCGTTCACGCACGGCAAGGAGAACATCCCCGACCTGCATCTCAACGGCCGTGAGGCGGGTGAGACGGCGGGCCGTGCCGGAGCCCGCCGTCTCCTGCTCACCCACATCCCGCCGTGGACGGACCCCCGGATCAACCTGGCCGACGCCCGCACGGCGTACTCGGGCCCGGCGGATCTGGCGGTGCCTGGGATGTCGTACGAGATCTAGGGCCTGTCGTCCGCCTCATGTGCGGGACGCGCGGCCGTAGAGACGAGTGAGGGCCCCCGGAGTGATCTCCGGGGGCCCTCACTCGTCGTGGGCGGGTCTACTTGGCCTCGGCCTTCAGCAGCTCCGCGAGTTCCTCGTCGGACTCGCGGCCCGGCGTCGGCAGGTTCCACTTCGTGATCGCGAAGCGGAAGACGACGTAGTAGACGACCGCGAAGCAGAGTCCGACCAGGACCAGGCCCCATGGGTTGCTCGCGATGCCGATGTTCAGGCCGAAGTCGACCGCGCCGGCGGAGAAGCCGAAGCCGTCCTTCATGCCGAGCGCCCAGGTCAGCGCCAGGGACGCGCCGGTGAGCAGGGCGTGGATGGCGTACAGGGCCGGTGCGATGAACATGAAGGTGAACTCGATCGGCTCGGTGACACCCGTGACGAACGAGGTCAGAGCGATGGAGAACATCATGCCGCCGACGACCTTGCGGCGCTCGGGGCGGGCGCAGTGCACGATCGCCAGGCACGCGGCCGGCAGGCCGAACATCATGATCGGGAAGAAGCCGGTCATGAACTGGCCCGCGGTCGGGTCGCCGGCCAGGAAGCGCCCGATGTCACCGCTCTTGCCGTGGTACTCGCCCGCCTGGAACCAGGGGAAGGAGTTCAGCAGGTGGTGCATGCCGATCGGGATCAGCGCACGGTTGGCGACACCGAAGATGCCGGCGCCGACGGCGCCCGAACCGACCAGCCACTCACCGAAGTTGTGCAGACCGGTGCCGAGCACCGGCCAGATGTATCCGAACACGATGCCGATCAGCAGGCCCGCGAAGGCGGACAGGATCGGGACGAGGCGGCGGCCGCCGAAGAAGCCGGCCCAGTCGGGCAGCTTGGTCCGGTGGAACTTCTGGTAGAGCAGGGCGACGACTATGCCCATCACCACGCCGCCCAGGACCTTGGCGTCCACCGGTGCGTCGACCATGACGACCTTGCCGTCGACGGCCGTGGCCACCTTCGGCAGGTTCTTGTCGGTGAAGGTCGCCAGCACGTTCTTGAAGACCAGGTAGCCGACCACCGCAGCGAGCGCCGTGGAGCCGTCCGACTTCTTCGCGAAGCCGATCGCGATGCCCACGGCGAACAGCAGCGCCATGTTGTCGAGGATCGCGTTGCCGCCGGCCGCCATGAAGCCGGCGATCTTGGTGAAGAACGTGGGGAAGGACGGACGGCCGAGCATGTCGGTGTTGCCCAGTCGCACCAGGAGCGCGGCGGCGGGCAGTACGGCGACCGGCAACATCAGGCTGCGGCCGATGCGCTGCAGAACAGCCATCACGCCGGAGCCCTTCTTCTTGTCGGCCGCGGGAGCGGCGCTGGCCGTGGTCACAACTTCCTCCAGTGGGCAAGGCGCCGCCCGGGGGACAATGAAGGGGGTGGGGACGGCGTGGTCTACACCACTCAGTGGTGTAGACCTGTTGTAGCACGGTGAAGGCTGGATAAGGAACCCACGAATTTTGTGGCCTCGGCCATACCGGGAATACCCCCTGCATTCATGCCGAAAGGCCCCCGGACCTGCGGGTCCGGGGGCCTTTCGAGTGGGGAGGACTACGCCTTGGTGAGGTCCTCGACCTCTTCCTCCGGCTCCCGTCCGGGCGTTCTGAGATCGAACCTGGTGATCGCGAACCGGAAGATCACGTAGTACAGGACGGCGAAGCACAGCCCGATCGGGATGATCGCCCACGGTCTCGTCGCCAGGTTCCAGTTGATGACGTAGTCGATGAGACCGGCCGAGAAACTGAAGCCGTCGTGCACGCCGAGCCCCCAGGTCACCGCCATGGAGACACCGGTGAGCACCGCGTGGACGGCGTACAGCACCGGCGCGATGAACACGAAGGAGTACTCGATCGGTTCCGTGATGCCGGTGACGAACGACGTCAGCGCGAGCGAGAGCATCATGCCGCCGATCTCCTTGCGGCGATGCGGCCTCGCGCAGTGGGTCATGGCCAGACAGGCGGCCGGCAGCGCGAACATCATGATGGGGAAGAAGCCCGACGTGAACTGACCCGCGTTCGGGTCGCCCTGCAGGAACATGTTGATGTCACCGTGCACCACCGTCCCGTCCGGTGTGGTGTAGCTGCCGAACTGGAACCAGATGGGCACGTTCAGGAACTGGTGCAGGCCGATCACCAGCAGGGCCCGGTTGGCCAGGCCGAACACGCCCGCGCCCCACGCGCCCAGACTGACCAGCCAGTCGCTGAAGGTCTGCAGGCCGTCGCCGACCGGCGGCCAGATCCACAGGCACAGCGCGGCGAACACGATGGCGACGAACGACATGATGATCGGCACGAGCCGGCGCCCGTTGAAGAAGCCGAGCCAGTCCACCAGCCTGGTGCGGTGGAACCGCTGCCAGAAGTAGGCGGTCAGCAGCCCCATGACGATGCCGCCGAAGACCCCCGGATTCTGGTACGTGAACGCCGTCACGGAGGTGTCGGGCAACTGGCAGCCGATGTTCTGGATGACCTTCGCCTGCTGCGCACAGCTCTCCGGGAACTGGTGCAGCACGCCGAAGTACACGAGAAACCCCGCGACCGCCGCGAGCGCGGTGGAGCCGTCCGCCTTCTTCGCCATACCGATGGACACGCCGACGCAGAACAGCAGCGGCAACCCGAGCGAGCCGTCGAGCAGCGCGCCGCCGGCACCCTTCATGACCTTGGAGACGCTGTCCCAGCCGAGTCCGTCCGAACCGAACATGTCCGGCTGGCCGAAGCGGTTGAGAATGCCCGCGGCAGGCAGTACCGCGATGGGGAGCTGGAGGCTGCGGCCCATCTTCTGCAGGCCCTGGAACAGGTTGTTCCAGCGGGCGTGCGCGGGTACGGCGGCGCTGTCGGCACTCATGGGCGTCCTTCGTGCGGAGCCGGTTTGGCGACCGTCCGTCAGCTGGTGTAGACCAGTCGGGTGTGGGCTGGTCGGTGAAGACCGGTCGGCGAACGGCCGCACTGTCGTGAACGCCATCATTCGGTACACACCGCATGAATGCTCGCGAAGATGGGCCAACTGTGGGTTACTGCGACAAAGCGGTTCGGATCAGGGAGTAGGACATGGCCACCAAGGCTGAGAAGATCGTCGCCGGGCTCGGCGGCATCGACAACATCGAAGAGGTCGAAGGCTGCATCACCCGCCTGCGCACCGAGGTCGTCGACCCGAGCAAGGTCGACGAGGCCGCCCTGAAGGCAGCCGGAGCCCACGGCGTCGTCAAGATGGGCACCGCCATCCAGGTCGTCATCGGCACCGACGCCGACCCGATCGCCGCGGACATCGAAGACATGATGTGAGCCACGCTCCCTGAGCCCGGCTCACCCCTGAGGGGCTGCTTCCGCCATCGGAGGCAGCCCCTCACCCGCATGCGGCTAGGCTCATCGCCATGTCTCGAATCGACGGCCGCACCCCTGAGCAACTGCGCCCCATCACCATCCAGCGCGGCTGGAGCAAGCACGCCGAAGGCTCCGTCCTCGTCTCCTTCGGCGACACCAAGGTGTTCTGCACCGCCTCCGTCACGGAGGGCGTCCCGCGCTGGCGCAAGGGCAGCGGCGAAGGCTGGGTCACCGCCGAGTACTCCATGCTCCCGCGCGCCACCAACACCCGCGGCGACCGCGAATCCGTCCGCGGCAAGATCGGCGGCCGCACCCACGAGATCAGCCGACTGATCGGCCGCTCCCTGCGCGCCGTCATCGACTACAAGGCCCTCGGCGAGAACACCATCGTCCTGGACTGCGACGTCCTGCAGGCCGACGGCGGCACGCGCACGGCGGCCATCACCGGCGCCTACGTCGCACTGGCCGACGCCGTCACCTGGGCGCAGAACAAGAAGCTGGTCAAGCCCGGCCGCAAGCCCCTCACCGGCACGGTCTCCGCCGTCTCCGTCGGCATCGTCGGCGGCGTCCCCCTCCTCGACCTCTGCTACGAGGAGGACGTCAAGGCCGACACCGACATGAACGTGGTCTGCACCGGCGACGGCCGCTTCGTCGAGGTCCAGGGCACCGCCGAGGCCGAGCCCTTCGACCGCAAGGAGCTCAACGCGCTGCTCGACCTGGCCGTCTCGGGCTGCGACGAACTCGCGGCGATCCAGCGGGCGGCGCTCGAGGCAACCGTGGGTTAACCCTTCGCGTTCTTAGGGGTACGGGCGTACGGTCCAGCCGTGCGCCCCGCCGGCCCCCATGGGGCGGGCCGACCGCACCACCGGTCGACCACATCCTGTCCACGGGGAGGGACCGTTCCATGGCCGCGCGCCACCGTCGCCGCACCGCCGCAATCGCCGTCACCGCCGCACTCGTCGCCCTGCCCGCGGCGGTCGGCTGCGATGCCGTCAACAAGGCCCTGGACTGCGTCCAGACCGCCGACGCCATCGCCGACAGCGTCACCGACCTCCAGCAGGCCGTGGAGAACGCGGCGAACGACCCGACGCAGACCGATCAGTCCCTCAACGCGATAGAGCGGAACCTCGGCAAGATCGGCGACAAGACCGACAACGCGGATGTCAACAAGGCCGTCGACGACCTGGGCAAGGCCGTCGACAACGTCCGTACCGCCGTCAGGAACGGGGACAACACCCCCGACATCAGCCCCGTCACCGACGCCGCGGGAGAACTGACGAAGGTCTGCACCCCGTAGGAGCCACTCCCCGGGGTTGGGGATACTGAGGGCCATGACCCGCCTGATCCTCGCCACCCGCAACGCCGGAAAGATCACCGAGCTGAAGGCGATCCTCGCCGACGCCGGTCTCACCCACGACCTCGTCGGCGCGGAGGCCTTCCCGGAGATCCCCGACGTCCGGGAGACCGGCGTCACCTTCGCCGAGAACGCCCTCCTCAAGGCCCACGCCCTGGCCCGGGCCACCGGCCTGCCCGCCGTCGCCGACGACTCCGGCCTCTGCGTCGACGTCCTGAACGGCGCGCCCGGCATCTTCTCCGCCCGCTGGGCCGGCCGGCACGGCGACGACCAGGCCAACCTGGACCTCCTGCTGGCCCAGCTCTCCGACATCGACGAGCCGCACCGGGGCGCCCACTTCGCCTGCGCGGCGGCCCTCGCCCTGCCCGACGGCACGGAGCGGGTGGTGGAGGGCCAGCTGAGGGGCACCCTCCGGCACACCCCCGCGGGCACGAACGGCTTCGGCTACGACCCGGTCCTCCAGCCGGACGGAGAGACGCGCACCTGCGCGGAACTCTCCCCCGACGAGAAGAACGCGATCAGCCACCGGGGGAAGGCGTTCCGGGGGCTGGTGCCGGTGGTTCGGGAGTTGTTGGGCTGAGGGTGTGCAGGCCGAAGGCCCTGCTCACGACGCGCGTGTGCAGGGCCCTCGTTTTCGGTGCGCCCGGTCGGATTCGAACCGACAGACACGACCACCTAAAGATCGCCGCTCAGCCGTTGGCGCACGGGCGCGTGAACCACGGATCAGTTTAACTGGACGGAGCCGGTTACAGGCGGGGAGAGTCCTGCTGCGCGGGGAGCTGCCTGCCCCCTCGGCACCATGTGCTGGTGATCGCGTGGCAGTTCGGGCACAGCAACCGCAGGTTCTCGCGCCGGTCGTCACTCCAGTCGCCGTTGATGTGATCGACCTCCAACGTCATGGGCTTCCCGGTCCACTCGGGACCGGTCCCGCACTCGGCGCACCTTTCGGGTACACCGACCTCGCGAAGTGCCCGCCGCAGTTGGCTGGTCTTCGTCCGCCGCTCGCCCTTGTGCTTGACCAGCACGTCCTCAGCTTGCTTCAAGGGTGTCGGACCACGCTTCCCGCGCAGGTGACCTTGGCCCAGGAAGTGTGAGGTGTCGATGCCGTACGCCGCAGTCATCCGGTGGAACAGTGCGCGAAGGTGGGTTTTGTCGGGGCAGTCCACCCTGCGAAGGGCTTCGGCGATCGAAGCGGACTGAGCGACGGCTTGGCGCAACTCGCTCTCGCCGGGGATCTCCCCGTGTCTGCCAGACGCTTGGGGAAAGTGGGTGATGTCGATACCGAAGTGCTCGAATCGCCGGTACAAGTAGCGCCTGAGGTTCGCGTACGGCCGAGTGCCGAAGAACGCGATCACCTCGTCGATGCTTGAGCACTGCCCGGCGGCCCGAATGAGGAGCGGTCGCGTGTATCGGACACCGCTGCTCACGAGGCGTCGTCCTTGCCACGCCCCTTGCCTCGGCCCCTGTAACTTGCCGTTGTCGAGTGGCAGTTGGGGCAGAGGAACCGAAGGTTCCCGATGCGGTTGTCACGCCAGTTGCCGTTGATGTGATCGATCTCCAACGGGAGCGGGTGCCCTAGCCAGACGGCTTCCATGCCGCAGAAGGCGCAGAGCTCCGGCACCCCCGACGTCGTCAGTGCCCACCTGAGGCGGTCGCTCGGGATGCGCCGGGCATGACCGACAGCCTGCTCGACGAGCAGACCCTCCGGAGTCCGCGGACGGCGCGCCATTCCCCGTTGTGACGGCATCCGGAAGTGCGAGGTGTCGATGCCGTACGCCTTGACCCGACGGCTGATGTACGTGTGGTGCCCACCGACGACCTCGAGCCCGAGGTGCCGGAGCACCTCGCACATGTTGGTCGAGGCCGAAACGGCCGCCTGAAGGATCTCCCTGGTCCACCGCACGCCTTCTCGCTCGAAGTGAGAAACGTCCACCCCCAACTTCTTCATCCGGGTCAGGACGTATTGCCGCGTCGAACTCCGCGGATCCACTCCCAGCCGCGCCAGCGCCTCGGACAGCGTCCGGGACGCCCCGGCCGCTTCCGCCAAACGAGCCCGGGTGTATGCGCTGCTCCCCACCGCTTTCCTCCGTTCCGGCCGCACGTTCGCAGCCTCGTACGGAGTAACGAATCGTTTATCGGACAGTCACGCCCGTGTTCTCGCATGCCGTGGAGCGGCATCGGATGATGCTGCGCCACGGCGACTGCGAGTTTGCCGACGCTGGGGGGCTCGCGGTCTCAGATCCCCAGATCCTTGATGATCTTCGCCACGTGGCCCGTCGCCTTCACGTTGTACAGCGCGTGCTCGACCTTGCCCTCCTCGTCCACCACGACCGTGGAGCGGATGACGCCGACGACCGTCTTGCCGTACAGCTTCTTCTCGCCGAAGGCGCCGTACGCCTCCAGGACGGTCTTGTCGGGGTCGCCGACCAGGGTGACCTTCAGGGACTCCTGCTCGCGGAACTTGGCGAGCTTCTCGGGCTTGTCGGGGGAGACGCCGATGACGTCGTAGCCCGCGCCCGCCAGCAGGTCGAGGTTGTCCGTGAAGTCGCAGGCCTGCTTCGTGCAGCCGGGGGTCAGGGCGGCCGGGTAGAAGTAGACGATGACCTTGCGGCCCTTGTGGTCGGCGAGGGAGACCTCGTTGCCGTCGGCATCGGGCAGGGTGAAGGCGGGGGCGGTGTCGCCGGGCTGGAGTCGCTCGCTCATCGGTACCTCACGTGGCCGGGGGATGGTTACGGAACTACGGAGTGAGCGTAATGGGGGTGCCGAGGGGTGCGTCGCAGCGTGAGCTGACAGACTGTCGACTGCACAGAGTTCCAAAATCGACCACGGAGGCAGCGCGGTGTCGGATACGTCGAGAACGTCGGATACCAGGACTCCGGCGCAGATCGAGGCGGACATCAAGCGCCGCCGTGAAATCCTGGCGGAGACGCTGGACGAGATCGGTGTTCGGGTGCACCCGAAGACGATCGTCGGGGACGCGAAGGCCAAGGTCGCCGCGAACATCGATCACACCGTCGGGCGGGCGTACGTGGGTGTCCACCGCGTCGTCGGCGAGGTGAAGGGCCGGTTCGTCACCGAGGAGGGCGCGCCGAGGCTGGAGCGGATCGTGCCCGTGGCGCTCGTGGCGGTGGGCGTGGTGGGGCTGCTCGCGGTGGGCTCGCGGCGCCGCAAGCGCTGACCCGGCTGCGTACCGACGGCTCAAAGGCAGGTAGGTTCGGGGCGTGAGCGCCAATCAGGACAAGCAGAACACCCACCAGGACAAGTTGCCCATCCGCATGCTGCACGACCGCGTGCTGGTGCGGCAGGACGCCGCCGAGGGCGAGCGGCGTTCGGGCGGCGGCATCCTGATCCCCGCGACGGCGGCCGTCGGCCGGCGGCTCGCCTGGGCCGACGTCGTCGCGGTCGGGCAGAACGTGCGGACGGTGGAGCCGGGCGACCGTGTGCTCTACGACCCGGAGGACCGGGCCGAGGTCGAGGTGCGCGGGATCGCGTACGTGCTGATGCGCGAGCGGGATCTGCACGCCGTGGCCGCCGACCGGTTCGAGGGTTCCGAGGACTCGACCGGCCTCTACCTGTAGTCCGCTCCCCGCAGTCCGCGGTCCGAAAGGGGCTGGTGACCATGGTCACCAGCCCCTTTTGCCTGTGCTTTGCTACCGTGGAAGCACCCGACGAGACGCGCCGTACCGGGACTCCGCAAAGACGACGCACCCCTGTTGCCCCATGCACGGAGGTGCCTGTCATGGCCTGGGTTCTGCTGCTCGTCGCCGGCCTGCTGGAGGTCGGCTGGTCGATCGGGATGAAGTACACGGACGGTTTCACGCGGCTGGTGCCGAGCGTGCTCACGGGCGCGGGCGTCGTCGCGAGCATGGTGCTGCTGTCGTACGCGGCGAAGTCACTGCCCATCGGTACGGCGTACGGCGTGTGGGTGGGGATCGGCGCGGCCGGTGCGGCGGTGCTCGGCATGGTCGTGCTCGGTGAGCCGGCGACCGCCGCCCGGATCTTCTTCGTCTGTCTGCTGCTGGTGGCCGTGGTCGGCCTGAAGGTCACCTCCGGCCACTGACCCGTCACGATCCCCGCCCGCGGCTACTGCCTTCTCTGGGTGAGCCCGGTCAGCGGTCCCACCCCGGTGGTGGTGCCCGTCGTCCCGCCGTCGGTGGCGCCGCCGTTGCCCGGGGTGCCTCCGTCGGTGGCGCCCCCGTCGGTCGTGGTGCCGCCGTCGGTGGTGGTGCCGGTGGTCGACCCGTCGGTGGTGCCGCCGTCGGTGGTGGTGCCGGTGGTCGATCCGTCCGTGGTGGTGCCGCCGTCGGTGGTGCCGCCGTCCGTCTGGCCCTGGGTCTGGCCGCCGTTGTCGCCGGGCGGCGGGCTCTGGGTGTCCTGGCCGCCGGTCGCGGCGCCGCCGTCCTGGCCGCCGGTGCCGGGGGACTGGTCGGTGGGTCCGGTGCTCGGGAGCTGCTGCTGTTCCTCGGCGCCCGGCTGGAGTCGCAGGTCGAAGTCGCTCGAACTGGTGCCCTTGAGCGCGGACTTCGTGTACTGCGCCCAGATCTGTGCCGGGTAGCCGCCGCCGTTGAGCCGGGCCTGGCCGAGCGCGCCGTACAGCGACTTGTGGACGCCGGTGTCGGGGTCCTGGCCCATGACGGCGACGACGGTGGCGAGGTTCGGGGTGTAGCCGGCGAACCAGGCCGCCTGGTCCTCCTCCGCCGTGCCGGTCTTGCCCGCGGCCGGCCGGGCGGCGGCCTGCGCGGCCGTGCCGGTGCCGCCCTCGACGACGCTCTGCAGGACGGAGGTGGTGGTGTCGGCGGCCTGCCGGGTCACCGCCTGCCTCGTGGCCTGCTTGGGCAGGTGCACGTCCTCCGCGCCCCCCTTGGTGATCTTGTCGACGAGCGTGTACGTGCCGTGCTTGCCGTGGTTGGCGAGTGTCGCGTAGGCCTGCGCCATGTCGAGGACGCTGGCGGTGGACGGGCCGAGCGCGATGGAGGGGGTGGCGGTGAGGTCCGGGGTGTCGGCGGGGACGCCGAGGTCGACGGCGGTGTCCTTGACCTTGGACGGGCCGACGTCGACGGCCATCTGCGCGTACACGGCGTTGACCGACTTGTCGGTGGCGGTGCGCACGGTGATGGGCCCGTACGAGACGTTGTCCTCGTTCTCGGGCGCGTAGGTACCGCCGTTCCAGCCCTGCACGGGACGCTTGTCCGTGCCGTCGTAGAAGGTGTTCGGGGTGATCGTGCGGCCGTCCTCGGTGCGTGAGTCGTTCTGCACGGCCGAGGTGAACACGAACGGCTTGAAGGTCGAACCGACCTGGTAGTCGCGGCGCGTGGCGTTGTTCACGTACTGCTTGGTGTAGTCGATGCCGCCGTACATGGCGACGACCTTCCCGGTGGACGGGTCGATGGAGACGCCGCCGGCGCGGACGTAGCGGTCGACCTTGCGGGCCTTCTTGTCGAGGTGGCTCATCACCTGGTCGTCGACGGCCTTGACGAAGGCGTCCTGCTTGGGCCTCTGGAGGGTGGTCGTGATGCGGTAACCGCCGGTCTGCAGGGTGTCCTCGTCGATGATCTTGTGTTCGGCGAGGTAGTCGTTCACGGCCTTGACGAGGTAGCCGCGCTGGCCCGACATGCCGGTGGCGACCACCGACTGCTTGGGCTCGGGGAAGGTGACCTTGCCGCGTGCCGCCGGGGTCAGCCACTGCTTCTTGACCATGCCGTCGAGGACGTAGTTCCAGCGGGCCAGGGCCGCGGCCTTGTTCTCGGGGTGCGCGATCACGTCGTACTCGCTCGGCGCGTTCAGGAGCGCGGCGAGGTAGGCGCCCTGGCCGACCGTCAGGTCCTGGGCGTCGACGCCGTAGTACGCCTGGGCGGCGGCCTGGATGCCGTACGCGTTGCGGCCGTAGTAGCTGGTGTTGAGATAGCCCTCGAGGATGTCGGACTTGCTCTTCTGGCGGTCGAGCTTGATGGAGATGAAGAACTCCTTCACCTTCCGGGTGGCGGTCTGCTCCTGGCCCAGGTAGTAGTTCTTCACGTACTGCTGGGTGATCGTCGAGCCGGACTGCCTGCCCTTGCCGGTGGCGGTGTTCCAGCCGGCGCGGATCATCGCCTTGGGGTCGATGGCGGACTCGGTGTAGAAGTCCCGGTCCTCGGCGGCGAGCGCCGCGTGCTGGGCGTCCTTCGAGATCTGGGCGAGGGACACGTTCTCGCGGTTGACCTCACCGTCGCGGGCGAGCTGGCTGCCGTCCGCGTAGAGGTAGACGTTGCTCTGCTTGGTCGCGGCGGCGTTCGCGGACGGGATCTTGACCAGGTAGTAGCCGAGCGCGAAGAGACCGATCACGAGCAGGACGAGGCCGAGGAAGGTGCCGAGGACCATCCGCCAGGTGGGGATGAGCCGCCCCCAGCCGGTGCGCTTCCGCCTCGGTTTCTTCCCCGGCTTCCCGGGTCCGTCCGGCGTCGTGTGTTCCTGCGGTTGCCCGGGTCCGGGTCCGCCTGGTGTCGTGTGTTCCTGCGGTTGCCCGGGTCCGGGTCCGCCCGGTGTCGCGTGTTCCTGCGGCTTCCCCGGTCCGCCCGGCTTCCGAGGTTCCCCCGGTTCCTCCGGCGTCGCGCGTCCCTGCGGCTTCCTGGGTCCTTCCGGTCTTCCGGGTTGTTCCGGCCTTCCGGGTTGTTCCGGCGTCGCGCGGTCTTCCCGTTTCCCGGTCTCCTCCGGCGTCGCGCGTTCTTCCGGCCGTCCGGACTGCTCGGGACTTCCCTTCGTCTCCGGCCTTCCGGACTCCTCCGGCTTCCCCGGCGCTCCCGGCTTCTCCTGATCTCCCGGCTTCCCCGGCCCACCGGGTCCGCCCGGTGCCGCCTGGGCAGCCGGCTCGGGCCCCCTGGGTGCCCAGCCCTGGTTGTCCTGCTGCGGCTGCGGCTTGTCGCTCATCTGTTTGCCGGACTCCTGTTTCACGTCGTACGCACCCGTACGACCTCATACGCCTTGTGCGCCCCCTCTTGAAGACTGTCGCACCAAGCGTTCCGTTCCCGGATTCCGGCACGCGTCGCGCCGGAAAATGCCTGGCAGCGAGGATCGCCGTGGGACTAGGCTCCTGCGCTTCGGCCGAAAACGGCTTTCCCGGTGCAAGGAGGACTTCCTCGTGGGGACAGGGCGGTTGTACACGGCCGTCGCCCTGGGCGGGTTCCGGCGCTACGCCACCTACCGGACGGCGACGGCGGCTGGTGTGTTCACGAACACCGTCTTCGGGCTCATCCTGGCGTACATCATGACCGCGCTGTGGGACGAGAAACCGCACCTCGGCGGCTACGACCAGGCACAGGCGCTCTCCTATGTGTGGCTGTCCCAGGCGCTGCTCATGGTGGTCGCCACCATGGGCGGCGGCTTCGAGGACGAGCTCCTGGAGCGTATCCGTACGGGTGACATCGCGATCGATCTCTACCGTCCCGCCGACCTCCAGCTGTGGTGGCTGGCCCAGGACGCGGGCCGGGCGCTGTTCCATCTGCTGGGGCGCGGCGTGGTCCCGCTCGCGTTCGGCGCGCTCTGCTTCGACCTCGCGCTGCCCGCCGATCCGCTGACCTGGCTGGCGTTCCTGGTCGCGGTCGCCCTCGGGGTGCTCGTCAGCTTCTCCCTCCGCTATCTCGTCGCCCTGTCCGCCTTCTGGCTCCTGGACGGGGCGGGCACGGCGCAGATGGCCATGATCGCGGGCGTCTTCTGCTCGGGGATGCTGCTGCCGCTGAACGTCTTCCCGGGCGTGCTCGGCGAGGTGGTGCGCGCCCTGCCCTGGTCGTCCCTGATCCAGGCGCCCGTCGACGTGCTGCTGGGCACGGCGGACCCACTCGGCACGTACGCCTTCCAGGCGGCCTGGGCGGTCGGGCTGCTGGCGCTCGGCCGGCTCCTCCAGTCGGTGGCGACGCGAAGGGTGGTGGTGCAGGGTGGCTAGCCCGGCGGACAGCCCGGTGGACGAGCGGTCCCGGACGGCCGCGGCCGAGGCCGAGGACCCGTGGGCCCGGCAGGGGACGTACGCCCGGATGCGCGACGGACTGAGCGCGTACCGCATGATCGCCGCCATGTGGATCCGATCCACGATGGCCTACCGCGCGTCCTTCGCGATGACCACCTTCGGCAACTTCGCGGCGACCGGCCTCGACTTCGTCGCGATCCTGCTGATGTACTCGCAGATCGACCGGCTCGGCGGTTACAGCCTGCCCGAGGTGGCTTTCCTGTACGGGGTCTCGGCCATCGCGTTCGGGCTCACGGATCTCGTGCTCGGCTCGATGGACCGGCTCGGGCGCCGGGTGCGCGACGGCACGTTCGACACGCTGCTCGTGCGGCCCGTGCCCGTGCTCGCGCAGGTCGCCGCGGACCGTTTCGCCCTGCGCCGGCTGGGCCGGGTCACCCAGGGGCTGCTGGTCTTCGGGTACGCGGTCACCGCACTCGACATCACCTGGACGCCGTTGAAGGTGCTGCTGGTGCCGCTGATGGTGCTGAGCGGCGCCGCGATCTTCTCGGCCGTCTTCGTGGCCGGCGCGGCCTTCCAGTTCGTCGCGCAGGACGCCTCCGAGGTGCAGAACTCCTTCACGTACGGCGGCAGTACGCTCCTTCAGTACCCGCCGACCGTCTTCGCCAAGGACCTGGTGCGCGGGGTCACCTTCGTGCTTCCGCTCGCCTTCGTGAACTGGCTGCCCGCGCTCTACGTCCTGGGGCGGCCCTATCCGCTCGACCTGCCGGTCTGGGTCGCCTTCGCACCGCCACTCGTCGCGGCGGGCTGCTGCGTGCTGGCAGGAGCCGCCTGGCGGGCGGGACTTCGTTCCTATCGCAGCACGGGGAGCTGAACCGACATGACAACAGACCTTTCCGCGGGTCCGGTTGACGCCTTCATCGAGCTCGACCGCGTCGAGAAGGTGTTCGACGTGCGCAAGAAGACGGGCTTCCTGCGCAGCGAGCGCCGTCAGGTGCGGGCGGTGGACTCCCTCTCCTTCACCGTGCCGCGCGGGGAGATGGTCGGCTACATCGGACCGAACGGGGCCGGGAAGTCCACCACCATCAAGATGCTGACCGGGATCCTCACGCCGAGCGGTGGCCGGCTGCGGGTCGCGGGCATCGATCCGTCACGGGAGCGGACCCGGCTCGCGCGGCGCATCGGGGTCGTCTTCGGGCAGCGCACGACGCTGTGGTGGGACCTCCCGCTGATCGACTCCTACCGGCTGATGCACCGCATGTACCGCATCCCGGACGCCCGTTACCGCGAGAACCTCGATCGCTGCGTCGAACTCCTCGAACTGGGCGAGCTGTTGGACGTACCGGTCCGGCAGCTGTCCCTCGGCCAGCGGATGCGCGGGGACATCGCGGCGGCGCTGCTGCACGACCCCGAGGTCCTGTATCTCGACGAGCCGACGATCGGTCTGGACGTGATCAGCAAGGCCAGGGTCCGCTCGTTCCTGCGCGACCTGAACGCCGAGCGCGGCACGACGGTGCTGCTCACCACGCACGACCTCACCGACATCGAGCAGCTGTGCCGGCGGGTGATGGTCATCGATCACGGGCGGCTGATGTACGACGGTCCGCTGACCGGGCTGCACGAGGTGGGGGAGAGCGAGCGGACCCTCGTGGTGGACCTGGAGCGGGAACTGCCGCCCGTCGAGGTGGCGTCGGCGCGGGTCGTGAAGGTGGAGGGGCCCCGGCAGTGGCTCGCCTTCCCCGCGTCGGCGTCGGCGGCCGAACTGGTGGCGCGGATCGCGGCCCAGTACCCCCTGGTTGACCTCTCGGTGCGGGAGCCGGACATCGAGACGGTCATCAGCCGCATGTACGAGGAGAAGGCTCTCTCGTAGGCTGGTCCCATGACCGAGGATGTGCCTTCCCGGGGAAGCGACGACCAGCGCCCGGTGCCGCGGGCTCCCGAACCCGCGGGCCCGGAGTTGCGAGCCTCCGACGCCGATCGTGAACGGGTCGCCGAACAGCTCAGGGACGCCCTCGCGGAGGGGCGCCTCGACATGGAGGAGTTCGAGGAGCGGCTGGAGGCGACGTTCAGTGCCCGTACGTACCGGGACCTGGCGCCGCTCACCCGCGATCTGCCGGGCTCGGCCGCCGCGACTCCGGTGAACATGATCAAAGAGCCTGCTGAGAGCGGGAGTTGGGCCGCGCGGATCGTCGGCGGGGAGGGATCGTCCGGGTGGGGGGTCGCGATCCTGTCCGGGTTCGAGCGCAAGGGCCGCTGGACCGTGCCGCGGCGCTTCAGCTCCTTCGCCTTCTTGGGCGGCGGTGAGATCGATCTGCGCGAGGCGAACTTCGCCGACCGTGAGGTCGTCATCAACTGCGTCGCGGTCATGGGCGGTGTGAACGTCGTGGTGCCGCCCGGCGTGGAGGTCGTCGTCCGCGGCATCGGCATCATGGGCGGCTTCGACCACCGTGAGGAGGGGCGGCCGGGCGATCCCGGGGCCCCGCGCGTGATCGTCACGGGCTTCGCGTTCTGGGGCGGGGTCGGCGTGGAGCGGAAGGTCACCCGCGCCGAGCGGCTGCGGCTGAGGGAGGAGCGCCGCCAGGAGAAGCTGGATCGCAAGGCCGGCCGCGGGGCGCTGGGGGCCGGCTCACGGGGCCGCCTCGACGAGTACGACGCCCACCTCGAGGCGCTCGAAGAGGCCCGCGACCTGATCCGCGAGCGTCACGAGGATCGCCGGGAGAGGCACGCCGAGCGCCGCGAACGCCACGAGGCCCGCCGCCAGGAGCGCCACCGCCGCCACCGCGACTTCTGAACCGAGCACCGCCCCCGCCCCCGCGATTTCTGACCGGATCGGCACCGCCGCCCCCGCGACTTCTGGACCCGGTCGGCCCCCGCTACAGCTCCGCCGGGGCCGACCCCTTCAGGTCGTCCAGGTCGAAGACCTCCGCCATCCGCTCGTACCCCTTGTCGCTGGGGTGGAGATGGTCGCCCGAGTCGTAGTCGGAGCGGAGCCTGCGCGGGTCGTACGGGTCGCGCAGCGCCTTGTCGAAGTCGACGACGGCGTCGTACACCAGGCCCGCGCGGATCTCCTCGTTGACGGCCCGGCGCACCGCGTCGCGGCCGCTCGTGTAGCCGCGGTGGCCCCCGAAGGGCATCAGGGTCGCGCCGACGACGCGCAGCCCCCGGGCGTGCGCCTGCTGGACCAGCCGGCGCAGTCCGTCGGTGATCGCGCGCGGGTCGGCCTGGTACGGGTTGCGCAGGATGTCGTTGACGCCGAGGTCGATGACGACGGCCTTGACGTTCGTGCGGTCGAGCACGTCGCGGCGGAAGCGGTTGAGGCCGCTCGGGTTGTCGGCGGGCCGCCCGAGACCATCGGCCAGGACGCGGTTGCCGCTGATGCCCTGGTTGACGACGCTGTAGCGCGGCACGTCCCCGGAACCGGCCGCGGCGCGCAGCCGCTCCGAAAGGACGTCCGTCCAGCGGTGGTTGGCGCCCGTCGTGGAGGTGATGCCGTCGGTGAGCGAGTCGCCCAGGGCGACGACGGTGCCCGCCGACTCGTTGCTCAGCACGTCGAGGGCGGTCAGATAGCGCCAGTGCGGGGTCTGTTCGGTGTACGCGGCGCCGGTCGGGTCCTCGGTGCGGTCGCCCTCGGCGACGTACGAGATCTGCCGCGCGTGCTGGTGATAGGTGACCGGGCCGGACGGGGTGGGCGAGTACGTGGTCACGAGGACGTCGGTGTCGCGCGGGATCGGGATCCGCACGCCGTCGCTCATCACCTGCTGTCCCGCCGGGACGACCACCGCGGTGCTGCCGGCGAAGGTGAGGCGGCTCATGGTCCCGGCCGCGGCCGCCGCGTCGTTCTCGCCCGCGGCGACCGCGATCGAGGCGTGCGTGATGCGCAGCGGCTGCTGTCCGTAGAGGTTGGAGAGGGTGATGCGGGCGTCGGTGCCGCCGACGTCGACGTGCACGACGTTGCGCACGGAGCGGCCCGCCAGGCCGCCCGCCTCGGTGCCGGGTTCGGCTCCGCCGGGTGAGGCGGACCAGGCGGCGACCCAGGTGCCCACGGACGCGGGGGCCGCGGAGTTGTGGAGTCCGGGGGCGCCGGCGAGGGCGTTGCGGGTGCCGCTTCCGTCGTCGGCCGCGGCTCCGACGTATATGGCTGCGGATATGACCACGATCACGGCGACGATCGCGGCCAGCAGGGCATAACCGTGACGCTTGGTCATGCGGTGCGTGTCTCCTCGGGCGATGGGAGCCCGAGGCTCCGATGTGATGAACCCATGATGCGTCATGGGGTAGAGGGAGAAGGACAGGGCCCCTTCCGGGGACGACCCTGAGGCGTCCCGGAGATCCCCCTGAGTTCTCCCCGTCCGAACAGACGCCGGGAACTCCTGTTCCGTTCCAGGAGTCGGTCAGGAAGGGACAATGGGTACGAGGCCTCGGACGGGGTCGGTGAACGGGTGGAGCGAATGGAACGCACAGAACCGGAAGCAGCGGATACCGAAGGGCGGCGTGCCCGGCCGGGCGGCGCCGCGAACCGCGCGACGACGGCGCCCGGCCCGGTGAACCGCACGATGTCCTCGTTCAGCCCCGCCGACGAGGAGAAGCAGCGCGGCGTCCGCCGGATGAAGGCGACGGCGACCGGCCTGCTGCTCCTGGTCGCCCTGGTGTACGTCCTCGCCAAGTGGGCCTCGCACGAGGGCGCGGGCTCCTGGGCCGGATATGTCGCCGCGGCCGCCGAGGCCGGCATGGTCGGCGCGCTCGCCGACTGGTTCGCGGTCACGGCCCTCTTCCGCCATCCGCTCGGCCTGCCCATCCCGCACACCGCGATCATCCCCACCAAGAAGGACCAGCTGGGCGTGTCGCTCGGCGAGTTCGTCGGCGAGAACTTCCTCTCCGAGGAGGTCGTACGCCAGCGCCTGCGCGCCGTCGGCATCGGCGGCAGGCTGGGGGCCTGGCTCGCCGAACCGGAGCACGCGGACCGGGTCACGGCCGAGCTGGCCACCGCCCTCAGGGGAGCACTGACCGTGCTGCGCGACTCGGACGTGCAGGCGGTGGTCGGCGAGGCCATCACGCGCCGCGCCGACGCCCAGGAGATCGCGCCCGGCATAGGGAAGATGCTGGAGAAGATCGTCGCGGACGGCGGTCACAAGCGGGTCGTGGACCTGATCTGCGCCCGCGCCCACGACTGGCTGGTGCTCCACGACGAGCAGGTCATGGACGCCGTGCAGGGCGGCGCGCCCGGCTGGACCCCGCGTTTCGTCGACAAGAAGGTCGGTGAGCGGGTCTACAAGGAGCTGCTGCGTTTCGTCACCGAGATGCGCGACGCCCCGTCTCACCCGGCGCGCGGCGCCCTCGACCGCTTCCTCGGCGACTTCGCCTCCGACCTCCAGTCCGACACCGACACCCGTGCCCGGGTGGAGCGGCTCAAGGGCGAGGTGCTCGGCCGCGGTGAGGTCCAGGACCTGATCGCCTCCGCCTGGACGGCCGTACGATCCATGATCGTTTCCGCCGCCGAGGACGAGCGCAGTGAGCTGCGTCTGCGGGTGCGGGCCTCGCTGCTCTCGCTGGGCACCCGCATGGCCACCGAGCCCAAGCTCCAGGCCAAGGTCGACCGGTGGGTCGAGGGCGCCGCGGTGTACGTCGTGACGACCTACCGCAAGGAGATCACCTCACTGATCACCGACACCGTCGCCGGCTGGGACGCCGAGCACACGACCCGGAAGATCGAGGCGCACATCGGCCGTGACCTGCAGTTCATTCGGATCAATGGCACGGTGGTGGGATCACTGGCCGGACTGCTGATCTACGTGGTGTCGCGAGCGCTGGGGGCGTAACCACCCCGCGGCGGGGAATCCGGTCAGGGTTCGTCGAACGGAGAGGGAGCCATGACCCCACCAGCCGCGCCGGCCCCCGTGCCCGCTTCCATGGGCACCATCACCACGAGTGTCCCCTCCCGCCTCGACCGGCTTCCCTGGTCCCGGTGGCACTGGATGATCGTGATCGGCCTGGGAACCGTCTGGATCCTGGACGGCCTGGAAGTCACCACGGTCGGCAACATCGCGAGCCGGCTCTCCGAGGACGGCAGCGGTCTGTCCATCTCCTCGGCCCAGGTCACCGGCGTCGCGGCGGCGCTCTATGTCGCGGGAGCCTGCGTCGGAGCCCTCTTCTTCGGCTGGCTGACCGACCGTTACGGCCGCAAGAAGCTCTTCATGGTGACGCTCGTCGTCTACCTCGGCGCGACCGCGATGACCGCGCTCTCCTTCGACGCCTGGTGGTTCTTCACCTTCCGCTTCCTCACCGGCTTCGGTATCGGCGGCGAGTACGCGGCCATCAACTCGGCGATCGACGAGCTCATCCCCGCGAAGTTCCGGGGCCGCGTCGACCTGATCATCAACGGCAGCTACTGGCTCGGCGCGGTCGGCGGCGCGCTGCTGTCCGTCGTCATGCTGAACACGGACATCTTCCCCAAGGACGTCGGCTGGCGGCTCACGTTCGCCCTCGGAGTGGTCCTCGGGCTGGTGGTCCTGCTGGTCAGGCGGCATGTGCCGGAGAGCCCGCGGTGGCAGTTCATCCACGGCCGCGGCGAGGACGCGGACGAGCTGGTCACGTCCGTCGAGCGGGACATCGAGCGGGAGAAGGGCAGGCCGCTGCCGCGCGCCGAGGGCGAGATCACCATCGAGCAGCGCAAGAGCATCGGCTTCGGGCTCATCGCGCGGACCGTCTTCCGCCGCTATCCGAAACGCGCCGTGCTCGGCCTCTCCCTCTTCATCGGCCAGGCCTTCCTCTACAACGCGATCACCTTCGGTTTCGGCGCCATCCTCACCACGTTCTACGACGTCCCCTCCGGCGGCACCGGCTACTACTTCGCCGTCATCGCGGCCGGCAACTTCATCGGCCCGCTGCTGCTCGGCAAGCTCTTCGACACGGTCGGCCGCAAGGTGATGATCTCCTCCACGTACCTGCTGTCGGGCCTGCTGCTCTTCGGCACGGCCTGGCTCTTCGGCCAGGGCTCGCTGAACGCGGCGACGCTCACCGCGTGCTGGTGCGTCGTACTGTTCTTCGCCTCCGCGGGCGCGTCCAGCGCGTACCTGACGGTCTCGGAGATCTTCCCGATGGAGACCCGCGCGATGGCCATCGCCTTCTTCTACGCCCTCGGAACGGCCGCCGGTGGTATCAGCGGACCGCTGGTCTTCGCCGACCTCACGAAGTCCGGTGTCGTCGGCGACACGGTGCTCGCCTTCCAGATCGGCGCGGCCCTGATGTGCGCGGCGGGCCTGGTGGCCGCGTTCCTTGCGGTGAAGGCCGAGGGGCGCTCCCTGGAGGACATCGCCGCCCCGCTGTCGACGGCATCGTCCGGCACGTCCCACGAGCCGGCCTGACCCGGTCCGCCGACGACGAGCCGTCCCGGTTCCGACCGCCGTCCCGGTTCCGTCCGCCGCCCAGGTTCCGTCCGTCTAGCCGGTTCGAGCCACCGGGCCGGTTCCGTCCGACCGGGCGGTTCGGTCGGACTCGGTGGACCGGTCCGCCGAGGACGAGGATCTGAGTACGCATACTCTGTCGGGCCGACGCCCGGACAGGAACCCTCGTACGCATGACCGAGAAGCTGTTAAGCCCTCTGCGCACGCGCCCCTGGCCGGAACGCTGGCTGACGCGCGTGCTCGGCGCCGCCCTCTCCGGCGCGGCGTATCTCCTCTGCCTGCCCTGGGACCTGCGCAACCGCGCCGAGACGTCCGGGTCGCTCACCGAGACGACCCCGGTGACCGTCCTCGGCGTCGTGCTCCTCGGCGGGGCCCTGCTGCTCCTGGCGGCCTACTTCGGCCACCGGGACGCGCTGGCCTGGCCGTTGCTGCTGCTCGCGGTCCCGCCGGCCGCCCTGATGTACGTCTCCTTCCACGCCCACCCGGAGCCTCCGGACGCCGCGGTCTGGCCACTGGCGTGGGCGTCCTTCACGCTGGTCGTCGCGGCGGGGGTGCTGGTCGCGACGGCGGTGGCCCGGCAGTTCAGGGCGGACCTGGAGGAACAGGCCGACACACCGCTCCTCACCGGCCGTCGGGCCGGATCCTGCGGCTAAGGGCTGTCCCGTAATCCCCGGCGGGCGCACGACGACAGCTACGGCACTCCCCCGAGCTCTTCGAGCAGGGGGGACCCCCACGCCGCGTTGTCGGATCGCCCTGATACGTCCAGTATGAGGACGACCCTCCGCCTTGCGATGCACCGCATCTGACGCCGCGCGCTGATCCACCGGGGATTACGGGACAGCCCTTAGGCACCCGTGGTGGACCCCGGACGGATGATCATCAGTATCGTCACGGTGGCCCAGAGCAGGTTGAAGACGCCGGTGAACATGGCGAGCCGGACCGTCGCCCGGGGGTCCAGTACGCCGCTGTCGTGCCAGATGCCCTCCACGATCGCGGTCTGCCGGGGCAGCACCAGCGCCGCGAGCACGACCGCGGCCAGCGCCGTCAGGGCGATCGAGACGACCAGCCAGGTGTCGCCCAGGACACCCATGGCACTGGCGGTGGCGAACCCGAACACGGGGACCACGACGCCGACCGTCGCGTACACCCGGCAGATGCGGTGCAGCAGTTGGACGGTGGAGCGGGCCTGACCGTCCCGCGGCTCGGCGAGCGCCTTGCGGGCGGCGGGCGGGAACATGCTGGCGGCGACGGTGACGGGCCCGATCGCGACGATCGCGGCGAGGACGTGCACGGCAAGAAGGAACTTGGTCACGGGGTGACGCTATGGGCGGTCCGGATCTTGCAGAAGTGGCACTTTTGCCAGGGCCCGACGGATTCCCGCCAGCCGCGGCCCCGTCCCGTCGGTACGGGCCGTACGAGGCGCTGGGCGGGGGTCCCGCGAGACCAGCGGCCCGCTGCGGCGGAGGCGGGTCGCCCCGGGCCGCTGTTGGCCACAACCCGCCGTATGCCTACGCTCTGGCCATGCACACCGTTGCCGTACTGGCGCTCGACCAGGTCATCCCGTTCGACCTCTCCGCCCCGATCGACGCCTTCGGGCGGGCGCGCCTGCCGGACGGCCGGGCGGCCTACCGGATCCGGGTCTGTTCGGTCGAGGCGGGCCAGGAGGTCGGCGCGGGCCCGTTCACGCTGCGCGCCCCCTACGGCCTGGAGGCGCTGGCCGAGGCGGACACGATCATCCTGCCCGGGACCGAGAACCCCACCGCCCCGCTCCCGCCGGGGGTGGCCGAGGCGCTGCGCGCGGCCGCCGCGAACGGCACCCGGATCGCCTCGATCTGTGTCGGAGCCTTCGTCCTCGCCGCCACCGGCCTGCTGGACGGGCTGCGCGCGACCACCCACTGGATCGCGGCCGGGGACCTGGCGGCCCTGCACCCCGCCGTGACGGTCGACCCGAACGTGCTCTACGTCGACAACGGCCAGTTCCTCACCTCGGCGGGCGCGGCCGCGGCCCTCGACATGTGCCTGCACATGATCCGCCGGGACCATGGCTCGGCCGTCGCGGCGCACGCGGCCCGGCTGTCGGTGATGCCGCTCGAACGGGAGGGCGGCCAGGCCCAGTTCATCGTCCACGCCCAGCCACCGGCACCGGCCGGCGCGACCATGGAACCGCTGCTCGGCTGGCTGGAGGAGAACGCGGACCGGGACCTGACCCTGGAGGACATCGCCGTCCGGGCCGGCACGAGCACCCGCACCCTCAACCGCCGCTTCCGGGAACAGACCGGCACCACACCACTGCAGTGGGTGCACCGTGCCCGGGTCCGCCGTGCCCAGTACCTCCTGGAGACGACCACGTACCCGGTCGAACGCATCGCGACCCAGGCGGGCTTCGGTTCCCCGACGGCGTTCCGCGAACGCTTCAAAAGGGTGGTGGGGACGAGCCCGTACGCGTACCGGCGGGCGTTTCAGGGGGCGGAGGAGCGGGTCTCCTGACGCGGAGGCGCGGTCGCGCTGCGCGCCGCCCTCCGTGCTCTGCGCTCGGTGCGGTGCTCGGTGCAGTGCTCAGGCACGCCGGTCGGCCACGGCCCAGGAGGCGAGGGCGACGGCCCCGGCGACCCCGAACACCGCGGGCCAGGCGCCCACCTTCTTGGCCAGCGGGTGCGACCCGGCGAAGGCGGCGACGTACGCGACGGTCAGCGCCCCGGCGGCCTTCCCGCCGGCCTGCCGCCGCCACTGCCGCGCGGCCGCGGCCCCCGCGGCGGCCAGCACGACCCCGCCGAGCTGCCGCTTCTTCGTCCACCTGGCCACGCCGTACCCACCGACAAGCCCACCGGCGGCCACCACCGCGGCCGGAACCTTCGCCATTGCTGCCTCCTGCGCCTACCTGTGCCTTCTGAACAAACCGAGGCTAACGCGCCGGTGCCAGTTCAGAGCACGGCTGGATATGGGGGGGGAGGAGCGACTCGGTGCCTGGGGCCTTGCGGCGCCACGTCGACGGGCCCGCCTGAACGCCAGTGGTGGTGCGAGGCGGGTGCACCACGCTGGCCAGCCGGGGGTCAGAGCAGCCCCATGCCTGGAGTTCCGTTCCATAGGGAGTGACTAGGAGACCGTTGCCAAATGCCGTCTCGCAGAGCGGCAGCCGCTATGAACGTCGCCCACGCCTCTGCGGCCACCGGAAGCTGTGGGCCTTCCGGGTGCTTCGAGTCCCGTATGCACACGCCGGACGGTACGAACGCGGCTTCCACGCACTCAGTTGTGTTGCCTCCGCTGTATGACGACTTGAACCAGGCCAGGTCGGGACCGGAGGAAGAGGACACGGGCATTCATAGCTCCTTGCGCATGCGGTGGATCAGAGACGAGGAAGCCTCCATGTCCAACGCTTGTGCGCGGAGATACTCGAAGGCAAGCCGGTATCGCTCCAGTTCTTCCTCCTTCTCCAGGAAGAGCGACCCCGTGTGGAAGTCGACGTACACGACATCAAGGGCGGCCTCCGTGCCGCCGAGGATCACGAAGCTCCCGAGAGCCGCGGAGTGAGCACCCTTCGAGAACGGCAGCACCTGCAAAGTGATGTGAGGGGAATCGTTCGCTTCGAGCAGGCGGTCCAGCTGGCTCGCCATGATCTCTGGTGAGCCGACGACCCGGTGGATCACGGACTCGTCGAGGATGGCCCATAGGTGTGGGGGAGCCGGGCGAGTCAGGATCTCCTGCCGCTTCATGCGGATGTCCACTAGCCTCGGGCTTTCACGAGGTGGGCTGTCCAAGAGTTGATCAGAAACACGGAAAGTGCCCTTGACCTGCAACGATGGGACTTGCTGAGGGTCCTGTTGGCTGCAAGGAAAAGAGCACTTTCCAGGTGAGAGAGCCTATCTCGTCGTACCCACGTGTCCGTGTCCAGGCAGACGGTCGGCAGGTGCTCTCGCAGGCCGGTGCGGTCCTGCTGCTGGAGACGGTCCGCAAGACGGGCCTTGACCAGGCGATATCCGCAGCTCTGGCTCCGTGGCGCAAACCGCGGGCCGTCCACGATCCCGGCAAGATCCTCCTGGACGTCGCCCTGGCGGTCGCACTGGGCGGGGACTGCCTCGCGGACGTCTCCATGCTGCGGTGTGAGCCGGCCGTCTTCGGCCCGGTCGCCTCGGACCCGACCGTCTCCCGCCTGATCGACACCCTCGCCGCATCCGGCGACAAAGCCCTGCAGGCCGTCCGGTCCGCACGCTCCGAAGTCCGTCATCGTGCCTGGTCGTTGGCCGGCGAGAACGCCCCGGACGCCGACGGCCAGGTCACTGTCGACCTCGATGGCGTCCTCGTGATCGCCCACTCCGACAAGCAGGACGCGGCCGCGACCTGGAAGAAGACCTACGGCCATCACCCGCTGACGGCTTTCGTCGACCACGGACCGGGCGGAACCGGTGAACCCGTCGCCGCCCTCCTCCGACCGGGAAACGCGGGCTCCAACACCGCCGCCGACCACATCACCACCGCCCAACTCGCCCTGGCCCAACTGCCCAAGCACTACCGGCGAGGACGGCAGACGCTGATCCGCACGGACTCCGTAAGCGGCACCCACGACTTCGTGTCCTGGCTCGCGAAGCGGGGCCGATGGCTGTCCTACTCGGTCGGCATGACGGTCACCGAAGCGATCCACGAACACGTGCTGAAGGTCCCCGCCTCGGCCTGGACCCCGGCCGTCGAGGCCGACGGTGAGGCCCGGGACGGGGCCTGGGTCGCCGAGCTCACCGGCAAGCTCCTGGACGACTGGCCCAAGGGCATGCGGCTCATCGTCCGCAAGGAACGGCCCCATCCCGGCGCCCAGTTGAGGATCACGGACGCGGACGGCATGCGGATCACGTGCTTCGCGACCAACACCACCGGCCGGCCGATCGCCGAGCTCGAGCTGCGTCACCGGCTCCGGGCACGGGCCGAGGACCGGATCCGGGCCGCCCGGGCCACCGGCCTGCGCAACCTGCCCCTGCACGACACCGCCCAGAACCGGGTCTGGATGGAGATCGTCCAGATCGCGCTCGACCTGCTGGCCTGGATGCCCATGCTCGCGCTGACCGGCCGGGCGAGGCTCTGGGAACCGCGTCGATTGCGGTTCCGCCTGTTCTCCGCAGCCGGCCAGCTCGTCACCACCGGTCGGCGCAGGATTCTCCGCCTCGCCCGGCACTGGCCCTGGACCGGCGAGATCACCGCCGCCCTTGAACGGCTCGCGCTCCTGCCTGACCCCGGCTGACTGGCAACCCATCGTCCCTGCGGCAGCATCACCCGCCCGGGCAGTGGAACCCGGC
The DNA here is from genome assembly GCF_012273515.2 of Streptomyces sp. RPA4-2. Taxonomy (NCBI): domain Bacteria; kingdom Bacillati; phylum Actinomycetota; class Actinomycetes; order Kitasatosporales; family Streptomycetaceae; genus Streptomyces; species Streptomyces sp. RPA4-2. Next base: position 3,633,027 of record NZ_CP050975.2, on the reverse strand, counting down.
GCCCACCCGACGCGACAGCCGGGCCACCGGCCTGCCCGGCATCAGCTCCGGAAAGCAAAAGGGTCCGCCGACTCCGTCGGCGGACCCTCAAGAAAGATCGAGGCTAGCCGTTCGATCTCCGCCGGCTCCAGCCGCACTTCGTTGGCTTGCTGGAGAGCGGTGCTGTAACCGCGGGTCTGCAAGAGCCCTGGCACGTAGACACAGGAGAAGTGATCCTCCCGTACGGCCTCGTCCTCAAGCGTGAGCAGAAGGTTCATGCTCTCCGGAATCGAGTCGGCAAAGGAACTCCACCAGCCCTGCTGCCTGGCGTTCTTGGCGATCGCGACAACGGCTCTGCGCTCGGCGTCAGTTGTCGCGTACTCGCGGCACAACGCGTCAATGACGAGCCACTTGACCGGCCCCGCCTGGGTCTCGTACCGGCTCACCGTTGCCTTGGAAACGCCGACGAGCTGCCCGGCTTCCTCAAGGGTCAGCCCTTTGCGGGCGCGCAACTTGCGCATCAACGCGCCGAGTTGACGGCGGCGGGTTGTGGTCCGTTCGGACATGAGGCTCCTTCGCCATGAGCAGGGCAGCCAGCCCGCAGATCCTCAACAGGCTAGGCAGCTGAGAAGCAGCCCCACCATCAGATTCACTCGATCGATTCCCATGAGAAGTTACACAGCGAGAATTCTCCGTGCCATGCTCATTCGGAGATCGCTACGCAGTGCAGTCGTGCAGATACGGCAGCCGCAGCATCTGCGTGGCCTGGGAGGGAGGAGCCGGCCATGCCCGGCTACGAAGTCATCGAACCGCGACTCCGCTGTGTGCTGCCCTTCGAGGCACTCCCGGCGGAAGTGAGTCTGCTCCGGAGAGCCGCCGTGAAGCAGCTGAACCGGTGGGGGGTGCCTGTGGCTGCGGATGAAGCAGCTTTGCTGGTTACGGAGTTGGCGACGAATGTCGTCAAACATGTGGGCGAGGGGGTATCGGCGACCTTGATCCTTGAATGGAGGGCTGAGCGGCTCCGGCTTGAAGTCCACGACAAGAGCCGGTCGGTGCCGTCACTCAAAGCGGCCGTCTGCGACGAAGAGTGTGGCCGCGGGCTGCACCTGCTTACGGCGCTGGCAGTGGACTGGGGCACTCTCCTGACCGTGGCGGGTAAGGCGGTCTGGTGCGAGATCGCGATGAGCTCCGGCCAGGCGTACCGACGCATCGAGCGTGCCGTCGAGGCGCTTGAGAGCTATCAGAGGCCCTCCCGTGGCGCTCCGCCTCGGGGGAGCGGGCGGGACATTGGTCTCGAGGAGTCAGCGGTGGAGCTGATCGCGGATCTGCTGCACTGGACTGCCGCTCGCGGACTCGACCCGGACGACGTCCTCGAGCGTGCTCAGATGCATTACGAAGCTGAAGCGGATGCGGCCTAATGGGGCAGCGCTTGAACGGGCTTGTGCATCTGCCTCCGGAGGGCGGCCGGGGTACGCCAGGATTCTCCGCGGAAACTCCTGCGGCACATGCGGTGGCAGTTCGCGCGCAGGAGGGCCAGATCTGCTATCTGGGTCTCGGTCACCCCCGAATATGGAGAGGCAGGCTGTGGTGGACTTCGATGTAGCCGTCTCCGAGTCCGCCGTAGGCGGCGGAGAGCACCTCGTCGGTGCGTTCTGTGACGTCGGCCACCACCTCGCGGGTCAGCCGCCGCCCTTCGAGGTGGCTCCGTGGGACCCGGCATGGACTGTCACGATGTCGCCGGTCTCGCGGCTAACGTTGCCAGAGGAGCGGAACTTCGGATCTGCCGCCGTGGCATCGTGCAATGGGAGCTTCCTGAGGATCTTGGACAGGCTCCGCACCCGCTTGTCGGCTGGCTGCAGCTCACGCCAGCCGTTCTCGGCAACGAGCATGCAGGCCAGCAACAGCCCGTCACGCGGCCAGTTGATTCTCGCCACAGCGGTATCGTACGAGCATTCGAAATAGCCGTGCTGTTGGGGACCAAGGCGTCCCAGGGGATGCCGCACACTGGTGTATGCCGCCGTGCCGAGTCGCAATGTCAGTGGGTCGTGTCACCCTCTGTGATGGCTGCTGTGTGAGGCGTCACTGGAATTCGTGCAAGAGGAGAGGTCATGACCGAGACTGACCGGGGCTACACGTCGATCGAGATCTGTGCTGGCGCTGGCGGACAGGCGATCGGACTGCACTTGGCCGGTTTCAGGCATCTTGCCCTCGTCGAGATCGACAAGTATGCGGCGGCGACCCTGCGTGAAAACATCGAGGTGCACCCGAAGTGGGAATGGGAGCGCGGCAACTGCGATGTTCTCTGCAAAGACGTACTTGAGTTCGACCCCGGGCGTGACCTGAAGAAGAGTGCTGGCCTTTATCGGCGGGGAGAGGTTGACCTGCTCGCCGGCGGCGTTCCGTGCCCGCCTTTCTCTCACGCTGGTAAGCAGCTTGGCGAGGACGATGAGCGTGATCTCTTCCCGCGCATCCTGGAGCTGGCCGAACTCATCCGCCCCCGGGCCGTGATGATCGAGAACGTCCGTGGCCTCATGGACGCCAAGTTCGACGACTACAGGTCACGGATCCAGGCCAGCCTTGAGGGCATGGAGCCCGATGGCGACGGGCTGTCCGGCTATGAGGTTGTGGGGTGGGAGGTCTACAAGGCGGAGGAGTTCGGGGTTCCGCAGCTCCGGCCCCGTTCCATCCTCGTCGCCTTCCGGAAGGACGTGCTCAAGGACCTGAAGTACGAAGCCCCCACGCCCAGTGCCGAGAGGGTCAACGTCTTCGATGCGCTTGAGGAAACGATGGAAGAGCGCATCAAGCCGTTTAGGGGAGGGCCTCGGGAGGCTCAAGCGGACCGGGTGTTCGAAAAATGGATGGATGCGGCAAAAAAGGGCGTGGCTCCCACGCTTGTGGGCGGTTCTAAGAAGCACGGGGGCGCCGATCTTGGCCCCAGCCGGGCTAAGAAGGCATGGGGAGTGCTGGGGGTCTCGGGCATGGGCGTGGCCAACGCGCCAGTGAACGGTGAGGAGACCGGCACTGAGAATCGCGATCTGTTCGGTACCGAAGGCCCCATGCTCACGGTTCGCCAGGCCGCGATCATTCAGGGGTTTCCGACGTATTGGGAATTCACGGGAGGCAAGACGGCCCAGTACCGGCAGGTCGGGAACGCGTTTCCGCCGCCTGTCGCGCAGGCTGTCGGTGAGTCGATCATCGAGGTACTCAAGGCTGACCGCAAGCGTGGTACCAGTCAGTGAATGAGGGTGGCTGAGGAAAGTGGGCGCGCCGGGGCGGCCTCACACGTCAGCCACCCTTCATGGGAACCGGCTGTCCAAGTGCGCGAGGAGGGCATGGATGTCATCGGCGTCCATGCCCAGGCCCGTGGTCTCCTCCTCTTGGAGATCGCCGAGCTGGCGCACCGCAGGGTCGTCGAGCACGCTGCCCAGAAAATGCAGCTTCTTTTCGAGACGCATGGCGACGATTTCATCGATCGTGCCCCGGGCCGCCAGGACGGTCACGCGTGTCTCGGTGCCTGGAGGCAGCCCCAGCCGGTGAATGCGGTCAAGGCTCTGGAGGAATCGGCCAGCCATGAAGTCGCGGTCCACGTATACGGCGTCATGACAGACCTGGTGAAGGCTGATGCCTTCACCAAGGGTCGCGGGATTGGAGATCAGGACCATGCATGACGGGTCCTCACGGAAGCGGCTGAGCTCAGCTACCCGGTCCTGGTTCGGGGTGGCACCGTAAATGGAAGCCGGGGCATGCGGTGCCAGTAGGTCCTCTAGGGTTTTCTGACTTCGGATGAACCCAGTCCAGACCAGTGTCTTGCGACCGGCCCGCGCGTTCCTTGCGACGATTCGAACGGTTTCCGCGTACTTGGGTGAGAGCTCATGCTGAGGAAGCCGCTGGAGCAGCGTATGCAATGAGTCGCTATCCGAGACGTCAAGCGCTGGCAGCTGAAAGACAAGCGGGCCGTACCGGTTGTCGCTCGGAGCCAGCAAAGCCGGGCTGATGGCAGCCATCAGTACGCGCATTGCTGCCTTGCCGAGAGAAGCCAGGTCACCTCGGCGAGTGGACGGGTCCCCCTTGAGTGCGTCGTACAACTCACGGTGCAGCGGGGGAAGTTCGACGTAGCGGACTAGGGGTTCAAATGGAGGAAGGCCCAGCTCCTTCTTCGTTGTCCGAGTGAACAGCGGACGCAGAGCCTGGCTCGCGTAAGCGAGATCACCACCGCTGACAGCTTCGACGACGAGCTGCTTGCCCCGTCCTGGCCATACGAATGAGAGCAGGCTTTCCAAATCACGGGCGCCGTTGGGAGCTGGCGTCCCGGTGAGAATGAGACGCCGTCGAGCCAGCGGCCCAAGAGACAGACAGGCAGCACCGTATGCGCCGCGGGCTCCGAGTTTCATGCGGTGCGCTTCGTCGAGCACCAACATCGCCGGTGTCGTGCGCAGCCACTCTGCAAGACGGCTGACGGAGCCGGACAGCCTCTCGTAGTTGACCAGGACGACTTCAGCTTCGGGGCCGAGGGATCCGTTGTCCATCACGGAAGTCGGCAGGGGTTCCTTGAAGCAGGCGTTCCCCTCGAATTGCCAGGATTCGTATGCTGATTTGGGACAGACGACGAGAAGACGCCGGACTTCGCCTCGCTCACGGAGGGCGCTGAACACTGCCAGTGCCGTGCGAGTCTTGCCGGCCCCTGGAACACTGAAGTTCGCACCGTGGCCCAGGGACAACAGCTCCCCGGTATCCCGGAGCTGGAATGAAGTGAGGTCTGCCTGCCACCCTGTGCCTAGCAGGGTAGGGACGTCCTCTGGCGCGAGCGGCGCCTGCCGGCCGTCGGCAGGCGGTGAGCTGAGCCGGGCTTGCACGGTTTCGGAGTCGTCGAGAACACCCGTGACGAGACTGGCCAGCTCAGGTTCCCACTCGACATCCGCGTGGGGCCAGTCCGCCAGCTCACCAATGGAGGACAGGAAACTGTCCAGATCGGCCTCGGACGTCAGTGGGCCCCGTTGGCCACCCGGAGTCACCCGCGTGGCCAGCATTCCGAAGTCTCCTTCCAGCCCTGGGCGCGCGCGGAGTACCGCACGCGTGCGCGTGACGTTGAAGGTGATGCGGAGAGAGGGAAGACCAGAGTGGGTCATCGCTGGATTCCCAGGGCTTCACGCAGCCACGACAGGCCCTCGCCCGGGAGTTGGATGCTCTTTGAGGCCTCGGCTGACACCTTGGTCAGTGCCTGCCTGAGCGCGACCAGCGTGTCGTCGAATGCACCCTCGTCCAGGCTGTTGTTGCCTCGCGCTAGTACCAGGTCAGTGGCGCACTGCTGAAGTTCCTCAACTGCTGCATTGACACGGTCGGGGGCCGCTAGCCGCTTCTTCCGGTCGCGGATCGCCTTGTGAGCGGAATGGATCGACTCCTCGAAGGCGCCTTTCAGTACGGACACAGAACGGTTGGCTTCAGTGAGCTCTTCAACGGTTGCTGTGGTCGCGGACTTCTGTGTCGCTTTTGCCCTGAGGAGCATGTCAGTGAGGGCGCGGGCAACGGCCGTTTCGGAACTTGGTGCCGGTAGGGAACGATTAAGGCCAGGGATGGAGACGGCCTTCGGCGGCTCCGGGACCGCGGTGTGGGGACCTTCGGGCAAGCGGCGTTCCAGGTGTTTTTCCCGGAAGTCGGTGCGGATGCTGCGGATGTCGGTCTTGGCGAAATCGAGGGCAATGGCTGCCAGCCGGTATTCAAGAAGGGTGTCGGCCTTCTGTTTATCTTTGGCTTTCTCCTTGATGTACGTCCGGTACAGCTCGGCGAAGCTCTCCTTAGCGTCCTCGAAGTCCATGAGGCGCAGTTTGATCCGGCCGTGCTCGCTGCGCTTGACCAGGTCGCGCAACTGCCCGAGAACCCATGTATCCCGGTCCAGTGCCGGCGTTGACGTGTGAAACAGCTTGGCGATGGCGGCTAGGGGCAGTCCGAGGCGGATCTGCTCCTCAATGGCCATCAGTTGGTTGATGTAGGAGTACTCGCGCCGTCGGTCCGGCCTGAGCTGCAAGGATAGTTCGACTGAACGGATATCGTCCCAGGTACAGCTGGCCGGCAGCACACCCACGCGGATGGATTGGACACCCAGTTCCTTCAGAGCGGCTCGGCGGGTGTTGCCGTTGACGAGAACACCTTCACGGGAGATGAGTCCCGGCTCGTTCTGGCGGTGTTCGCGAAGGCTCTCCTGCAGCTTGTCGAAGTCCGGGTCGCGCTGGTGCGGGTCAGACGGCGTTGCTGTCAGCAGGTGATGCAGATAGCTCTGACCTGCGTCCGACCAGGGATCTTTCGTCAGTTCCTCTTCCTGCACCGGGTCATAAGCACGTTGCGCACTGATCCTGTGCGTTGCGGGGTTGTAGGAGAGCTGGTCGACCGGCATGTCGATGACTTCGACGTGGATAGGGCGGCCCCGGAACTCCACCCGGAGTGTTTCGGGTACTGCGTCGCCGGTGCGCGCGTCCTGGAGCCGCTGTTCGACCAGGGTGCGGTTCTCATCCGCGAGCGGGGGGACGCCGAAGTCCGTCGGCATTGGTACCTCTCATAGCTGGAGTGAGCTGTGGGGACTGATGGGTGGCCCGAGGCCGGCAAGGGACCCGAAGAGGCCTAGTTCAGGCCGTCACGGAAGGCTTCGCGTGCCTCAACCGGCAGTGCGCGGTACTTCGCCCAGATGTCTTCGACAGAGCTGAACGCCCGGGCGTCCCGCTTGAGCCAGGTCTTCAGGATGTCGAGTTCGAATGAGGGCAGCGACGTGGCCTCGGAGAGCAACGCCGAAACGTCGTACGTGGCACCGATGCCGCCGACACGGCAGCGGTTGCACTCGACGACGTACTGGAGTGCCTTCGTACCGTCCGGCAACAGCACTTCGCGCTTGGCCACGTCGAGCTGAGCTGTGACCTCCGAGTCGGCGTAGGCGTCTCCGGGGGTAGCACCACACGAACTGCACTTGTGGTTGTAGATGGCCAGCAGCTCGCGGCGTTGGTTCACCGTTATCGCGCTCTTGGGCCGGGTCCCGCGGCCGGGCTCCCAGACGGGCTCGCCGCGCTGCACATAGCGCTGTTCGTTGGCGTCGAGGTCGATGTCCTCGCGCTTGGTGTCGATCTTCCATCCGAAATCGCGGAGATCTCGCATGCGGCGGTCGATCTGTGCCACATCTGGAAAGGCTTCGCGGAGCTCCGCCTTGGTAAAGACGTTCTCTTCACCGACCACTTGGACGAGCCAGAGTGCAGCGCGCTTCATCGTGCCCAGTTTGCTGTCCTGCCATGAAGGCAAGGCCGTGCTCATCTGCCACCTCGCAGAGCCTGAGTGGGCCAGCCCGACTGCATGTCAGGACGGTTGATGCCTGACGGTGGCCCGTTGGACACAACAGAACTCCATGTCTGCCCGAAACGGAAGTGATGGAGTGTCCAGATGAGTATCCGGACATAGATGAGGCGCCTGTTGGGGATGGGTGGCGGGACACTGTTGTCAAAGACTGTTGTCTTCCGTGCGGTGAGGACAGAAGGAGCTGGCGTGCCGCGACCGGGTCGCTTCAGGGAACTGGATCCGGAAATTCCGGATGAGAGAAGGGCCCTCGCCGGGGCCTTGCGCGGTCTGATGGCTGTGGTCGGACTGTCGCTGAGGCAGACGCATGAGGCCCTGGAGAAGCGCAATTGTGGCTGTGACGCTTCAGCGAGTGCACTCTCCGATCTGCTCAATGCACGTATACGCAGGCCTAAGCGGGCGGTGGTCCGCGCGCTCTACGACCTGGCGGAAGCCGTCGCGCGGGCGAAGGAGACCTCTATGCCGGTCGCCTGGGCCGAAGTTGAGGGCCTATGGCGGAAGGCGTGTGAACCGCCGGCGCCTCTGTGCGTGAGCTGCCAGGCGCTTGTGTTGCCGGTCCCCTCAGTAGAGGGGGACCGGCAACACGGGCGAGGGCATTGGCCCACGGCAGTGGCCCTGCTGGACATGAAACAAACCAGAAGGGCCGAGGATATCGCCGGCATCCTGCGGCATGTCGGCTTGGCGGGTGACCCAGCAGAAGTGGCTCATGCGGTAGCCGCGTGCAGGGCGCGCGGGCTGCGTTCCGAGGCCGACGTGATCCTCCGGTATGTGCAGACCGGGCGTGATGGGCGGCAACTGGCGGAGATTGCCTATGAGTTTATGAAGATCGAGGACAACGCCATGGCCCGGCGAGTGCTCAAGATGTCCCTTGCTCAGTAGGGATGTCCGGCGTGCTGCCGGGCGAAGCGTGACGTCTGGATGTCACTGCGTGACAGATCATCTCGCTGCATTCTTCCGCTGATTCGTGCTCCCAGAAGCGCAAGACGAGCCAGCCAGCTGCCTGTAGGCGCTCATCCGTATCGCGGTCGCGGGCCATATTCCGGGCCACTTTGTCGGACCAGTAGCCAGGGTTGGTCTTCGGGGGGACGTAATGGTCAGGGCAGCCGTGCCAGTAGCAGCCGTCGATGAAGACGGCCACCTTCGCCGGCCGAAAGACCATGTCGGCGGTGCGGCGAAGGTCGGGGAGCGGGCGGGTTGCTACTCGGTACCGCAGGCCCTGAGCGTGTACTAGCCGACGGACAAGGCGCTCCGGAGTGGTGTCCCGGCTTCGGATCGCCTGCATGTTGCGGCGGCGTGCGGCGGACGATGCCCATGAGCCCTCGGGCGGCACCCAGGGGGTCTGTGACGGATCTGGTTCTGGGGTGGGAGCAGTCATCTGAGGTGAATTACCAGCCGGACAGAGTTGGCGGCAGTGTTCCATAGGGGAGAAGGCGGCCCTGTTCGATGATCTCGCTGAGATCGTCCCTTTGCTGGCGGCTGCCAACGGCAGCTACCGCGGCCTTCAGAGCGTCGAAGGCGATGTGATAGATGGCGTCGGCTTCTCCCGTTCCCCGCGCGATTGAGGCGATGCGGCTGGGCATGGGCTCCGCGGTCACCACCACCAGATGGGGGAGCCGGCCACGTCGATGCCTGATCATCTGCAGGAATTCGTGGCGCACATTTTGTACGCGATCTGACCTTATTGTCCACTTGCATGATACTGCCGCATGCAGGCGCGGGCGGGTCGTGGCCTCCGCTGTGGGACGCGTGACCCCTACGGTGACATCGGGCTTGATGAGGTAATCGCGACCCAGATCAACACGGAGGGTGGCGTTCTTGCGTACGGCCTCGGCAACTCTGTCCAAGTGCTCGTACTGCGTGAAGTCGGCCACGGTCTTCTTGTGGTCAACGTGCCACACCCGTTCGGGAGACAGGTCAGGCAGCACGGCTCCCAGGTGATCGCAGACGGCGTGTTCCAGTGCGGGGCCAAGGCTGTCGGGGGTGCCGGGAAGTACGACATCGGACTCCACCCCCAATGCCTCAAGAACATGCCTCGCGAGCAGCTTTGACGTATTGCTGTCGGAGTCCGCGCTGTTTGGGACGAGATTCCCGGTCTTCTCCAGCCTTTTCCACCCGAGAAGGCCCGTGGCGAACGGTGCGTTCATCGTCAGTCCTGTCCGGTGTGCGAAGGCAGGGCCGGGGCGGCCTCAACCGGGTCGTCTGGCTGGGCCAGGACCCATGGGTTCCCGCCTAGAGAGACTTGTAGGGCCTTCCCGTGATGAGGTCTTGCGGTGACCACCCGGGCGCTGACGAATTCGCCTTCCTCCGGGAGGGGGAGACCGAGTCGGCCGGCGATCACTCGATGGCTGGCGGAGTCACCCATGATGAGGATGCCTTCTGCCCTCAGTGCTGACCGACTGCCGCTGTTGCCGCGGACCCGCTTCATGTAGTCCTTCTGCTGGGCAACCGTGCGCACCACGTTGCGGCCGATGCGTCGTTTCTGGACGCGCCGGAAGAGTTCGTTCAAGCGGCGCTGGCCCGAGTTCGATGTGAAGACCGCCTCACGGTCCGCAGCATCCATGTGGAGGAGCACGTTCTCGGGGAGGTCCTCGTCGCGCCACAACCACCGAATCTTGTCCCGGTGGTCCGCCTTGATCGTGAGCTTGAGATCACGGTTGTTTCCGGTGTTCAGCCACTCATTGCGTATACGGACGAGGCCGATACTCCAGACGGACTTGTAGTCATTCGCCCAGGCCAGGAGGCAGAGGCGGTCCACCGCTTCCGGTGGAATCATCCAGCCGCCGAACTGCTGGGAGTACTTGCAGTCCACGTCGACGCCGGCGATCTGGTAGTCCATAGCGTCGCCGTCCGCGAACTTGAACTCACGCTGCAAGTTGATCTCTACCAGCGTTCCCGCGTGAGTCTTCTCGGTCTTGAAGAGCGTCTTCCAGTCGTAGCGTCCGGTCACCTCGCCGTTGAGCAGCTGGTCGATGGTCTCACGAAGGACCCTGGAGAACCGGCAGCCCGTAGGGTCGAGTGCCTTGATGTGCTCGTAGACCTTGTCGAGTTCTGGGTCCGCCCCGGCCGCCGCATGCTGCAGGGCCACCGACGCGGCGGCCCTGATGTCGGCCTCTTCGAAAGGAAGCATGCTCTCCTCATCGGTGGGTCATTCGGTACGCACAGAGCCAAGGCGTCTTAGATCGCGTTGACGATAACCGCGTCCGGCCGAGTGGAGTCCCTGGTCTGGAAGCGTACGAGTCGCTGCTTCGTGTCGAGGGCCGCTTTCGGCGGAATCACGGTGAACGCCATGATGACCCGGTCACTTGTCGCGGTACCCGTTGCGGCCACGGCCTTCACCTCATCGTCATGGGAGGCTTCGACAACGGGATACAGGAGGACTACGCCTCGGGTCGATCCGAGTGCGGGGGAACTGCCTCCAGCGGAGACTGAGCCCGACTGGTCAATCAACTGCTGTGCAAACAGGCGATGTTCCAGGCCCGAGATGCGGCCGAAGGACGCCTTTCCGGACTGGCGGCTCCGGCGGAACAGAGAGAAGGGACCTTGGCCCAGCACGGACGCCTCGATCCGATTGCGCGGTGTCCGCTGCGGAACGATGACCAGCCAGTCGTCGACCTTGGACAGGCGTCCGTCGAGTTGCGACAGGTAGGCCAGGTGCGGGGCGAGCACGTTGCCGTCCTCCCATTCCAGGGAGCTGAGGATGGAAAGCAGCTGAGTGTGCGATACCACCGTGGTACCTGCCTGGAAGCTGCGAGACAGTGGTGAAGTGGTATCCGGCAGCAGACGGCATGTCGTTGGAGTGCCGCTGACTGCCGCGAGGACGGGCTTCCAGCGCTCAGTGTTCCGCGCTGTCATCTTGGCGTCCTGCGGGTACGCCGCCGGCTCGATCGGCGTGCCCGGCGACCGTACCTCCACCAGCTCCGCGTTGAACATCTTGTTCCGGGCCGACGGCTTCACCCACGGCAGGTGCTGGGCCACCAGCGGCGGGATCTGGGCAGGGGTGACCTGGGGTCGGCCGTCCACCAGGGGTGCGTAACGGGCCAGCTCGGCGCGGAAGAGTTCCTCGTCGCGGCAGATCGCCTCGAAGGCCTCGTACAGGTCGACCGTCTTGGCGTTGCGGCCGCGGCCCAGAGACTCCTCACGGCCGATGTAGAGGCGCACGAGGTCGCGATAGCCGGGCCGGAAGCCGAACCAGCGGCCCATCTGCATCAGGGTGTCGGCCTGCTGCGTCGTGCGGCGGTAGTACGTGATCGTCAGGCCCGCGACAGTGAACCCCCGGGACAGCTTCGTGCCGCCGACGAGGATCTTCCAGACGTTCGGGGTGCGGTCGAAGTCGAGGTGGGGCTGGGCGTAGTCGCGTTCGCTCTCGCCGTTGACGACTATGACGGGGGTACCGCCCCTGTTGATGAGTCGGCGGGCATCACTGACGTGCGGCTTGAGGTCCGCGTACGTCGGGGGAGTGGGCAGGGAGCTGTCCGCGTAGGTGTGGAAGTCCTTGTCGAAGAGGGACGCCAGACGAGCGTGGCCCTCCGGGCCCGTGTACGCGGCGTTGTCCCACAGGGTGTTGATGCGCAGAGCGAGTGCGGCGTGCTCGGCCATGCGTACCGATTCGTGCACGAGCATGGTGTGGTGCCGGAACTCGTCGGAAGGGACGCCCTGGGCTTCGCGGTAGAGCTTCAGAGCGCCTGTGAGCATGAAGGCGTCCAGGGCCTCCTGGAGCCGGTCGCCCGTGGAGTCGTAGATGCCTCGGACGTGCCGCCGCTCCGCCTCGCCCTCGCCCTCGCCGTCGTCGACGGGGTCCAGGTCATGGAAGTCCTGGACCCCCATGTAACCGGTCGGGCGGGGCAGGGAGATGAGGAAGTCGCGCGGGAAGAGGTCCTCCTCGTCGCCCGGGTCGATGAACACGTTGGCGAAGGGAGTCGCGGTGTAGCCGACGTACTGGGCGCGGGGCAGCAGCGTGAGGAGCTTGCTGATCTGGCCGTTGATCGCGGTGCGGGTGACCTTGCCGTCCTCCCACTTCTTCGGGTCCGTCGTGTTCACCGAAGCCTGGTCGGACTCGTCGTCGATGATCAGGGCCGGTATCTCGCCGAGGATCGGACCCATTTTCTTGAGGTCCTTGACCAGCTTCTCCAGCACCGACTTGTTCTTCTTCACGACCATGACGCGTGCGCGGGCCACGTGCAGGTTCGCCGGGTCGTGCAGGGGACGGGTACGGTCCGGCTTGTCGAACTCCAGCGCGCTGATGCCGCGTTCCAGGGACATGTAGTCGTGGTCGCGAGAGGTCAGACGCTCGATGTCGAAGGCGCCGAGCACGGAGGGGCGGGCACCGAACGAGACGAACTTCGCGGGCCAGTCCTCGTCGTCCTGGTAGTCGATGCCGACCAGGGCATCGGCGTCGTTCGGGTCGGCGGCGCCCAGGATGTTCTCCTGGCCGATCAGTTCCATGTCGAGACGTCGCTGGGTCTGGCCGCGCAACAGGTTCAGGGTGCCGCCGAGGACGATCACCAGACGGTAGCCCGCGTCGATCGCCTTGGCCGTGACACCGGTGAAGTTGGCGGTCTTGCCGGACTGCACGTAGCCGACGACCAGCCCGCGCGCGCCGTAGGGGTCGTCACGGGTGGGGTCGGCGAGCCGCTCCACGACCGCGTGCGCGGCCTCGTCCAGACCGGAGACGGCCGCGTCGTTCCAGCCCTTGCGCCGCAGCAGACGCTCGTACGACGCCCAGTAGAAGGAGCGGTTCGCCGCCGTCTCCCGGGTGTACCAGGGCTGGAACTCACGGCTGATGGTGACAGGACCGGGTTCCGTGTGGACAGGAACGACGGCGTCGAACGCCTTGCGCAGATCCGCATCCAACGCGAGCTTCCCGTAGACCTCGGCGCGACGCTCCGGGGTTCGGGGTGCGGTGGCCGACCACATGGGGGACTGTTCGAAGTCCCATGCGATGAGCTTGCGGCGCCAGAGGTCGAGCAGCTCGTCGCCGGGGACCGCGGCCAGGATGCGATCGTGGAAGCCGGTCACGTACGTGTCCGCAGGTTCGTCGGTGTCGGCGAGCACGAAGGCGAGCTTGGCGAAGTGCCTGGGGCCGCGCCGGCTCATCGCGTCGAGGACCTCGCCGTGGAGGTCGGTGAGGCGGTCGGGAGCGGGCGTGTTCTCGGCGGTCACGGCGGCTGGGTGGCCTCTCTGATATGCGGGGAGATGTGGGGCGGGGAGGTGGACTAACCGTCGGTGCGGGCGAGTTCGGCTCGTACCGCGGTGACGAGGACGCTGTTCCACAGGGCGACCTTGTCGGTCTGGTTGGCCCAGACCCGCTCCTTCTGGAAGATCTCGTTGAGCATCAGATAGAGCAGGCTCTTGAGGACCGGGGCGTCGTTGGAGCCCCCGCGCCTGCCGCAGTTGAAGACGTGCCGGTAGTCCTTGTTGAGGACGACCAGGCGCTCCTTGTGGTCGATGGTGAAGAGGAGTTCGGCGGAGTCGGCGCCGGGCGGCACGTCGAGCCTGGCCCAGGTGAAGGTGATGGGGTCGTCGCCCTCCAGCTGGGGCAGTTCGTCCCGCAGCGTCCGCTTCAGCTTCGGGTCGATGCCTTTGCCGGGCGGGATGACGGCCGTGCGCTTGACCTCGGTGCGTCGCTTGGCGGCCTCGCGATAGGTCGTCTCGGCCTCACGGATGTATTCGGTGAAGGTGTGGCCAGTGGTGGGGGTTACTGCCCTTTCCAGGCCCCGGGCGAACGCGGGGGTGACCTGGACACCGTCCTTCTTGACGGTCAGGGAGAACACGTCGTTGGGCTCGGGCGGCAGATCCACGGCGATCCTGGCGAGGGCGAGGTGGCCCTCCGGGCTGCGTGTGTCGTTCCAGCCGCCGGCCTGGACGAGCCGGTCGTTGCGGTAGAGGTAGAAGCCCTGGCGCTCGGCGAGCGGGCCGATGCCTCGGTAGGCGACCAGCGGGGACTTGGGCGGCCATATGTGCGCGGTGAGAGCGACGTCGCCGGCGCCCTCGACGGGCGCGACGTACGTACGGGGATAGCCCGGGCGGCCCGGGACCCGGTAGCCGAAGGGGTCGATGTGCTCCACGCTCCGGTGGTCGAGTTCCTCCCGGGTATGGACGTCCTCGACGACGATGTCTATGTGGAAGCCGTCGCGGGCGAGGAAGCGGTGGAGGAAGAGACCGAGGTGGGTCTCGAGCCGTTCGATCGCGTCATTGAGGTAGCGGTCGGTCTGGCCCGTGGTGATGGTCTCGAACGCGCGGACCTCGTCCCAGCGCACGATCGTGCCGTGCCAGTCGATGATCCCGTCGTAGCGGTCGACCAGGCTCTGGCAGTACGCCGCATCGACGATGTCGCAGGTGAAGTCGGCCTGCGCGCGAGTGGTGAGCCAGCGACGGCCGGCCGACGGGCTGCGCTTGGTCCGGCTGATCACGGTGAGCGCATCGGCGTGCGACAGAGAGGCGGCCTTCAGTCCGGCACCGAAGTGCCCGAGGGACCCGGCTGCGTACTTCTCGCGCCCGCCGACGGTCATCGCCGTGTCCAGGCTCGCCTCGTCCATGCCATGGCCGTCGTCGATGACGAGCAGGCCCACGAGGCGATCCCGTCCGCCGTGTTCACCTGTGTCGCGCAGGAAGCTCACGACGACGTTGTGGGCTCCCGCGTCGATCGAGTTGTCGATCAGGTCGGCGACGGCCGCCTCGAAGCCGTAGCCCTGGTGCGTGAGCGATTCGAACGACCTGGCAGCCGGGGGGAGCCGCTTGCTTCCGCTGGTGGGTACGTCGAACTGCCAGTCCGAAGACGGCTGGTAGGGCGGCATACGGGTTCCTCGCGGGCAGAGCCGTGCCCGGAATGTGTGCGGGCAGGTCAGTTCAGCTGGTCACATGTGACGTTAGCGTGCGCGAGTTGTGAAGGAACAGTGGGATCGGAAGAAATGTGCTCGATGCCCCTGGACGTGTTCCAGGGGCGGACCTCGACAGGCGGGACGTCGCTGGCCTCAAGCGCCCGGGGTGCCGTGACACTCCCCATACCCCCGCCCCGACCCGCACCAGCAGACAACCCCCCGCTGAGGCGGCCAGGACGTTGCGCGGCCTCGGGCCGCCAGGGTCGTCGCGTACTGGGGGAGCAGCGTCGTGTCGGACGGGGACGACGCCTCCGAGGCGGAGAAGGCCTCGTAGGACGGGACCGTGCCGGTGACGATGCCCAGGTTGGGGGTGCCGGAGGCGGACAGTTCGCGCAGGGACGCCTCTATCGTCGCCAGGTGTTCCTCGTGGGACGGGTACTCCGTGGCGAGGGAGGGATACGCGGCCAGGAGTTCCGCCAGTTCGTCGGCGGGCCAGTGCAGGACCGCGACCGGGAACGGGCGGGAGAGGGCCTCCCGGTGGGCGCCCAGTTCGGCGCGGAGGCGGCTGATCTCCGCCTGGAGCTCCGCGGGGTTCTCCGAGCCGAGTGACCACACCCGCTTGGGGTCGTGGAGTTCGTCGAGGGAGACGGGGGACGAGTGGAGGGTGTCGGCGAGGGCGTCCCAGTCGTCGTGGGCGACGCCCAGCATGCGGCGGACGCGGTGGCGGCCGAAGAGGATGGGGCGGGTGGCGTACGGGGGGTCCGTCACGTCCGTCAGGAGCAGCGTCGCGCCCTCCGTGAACGTCTCCTGCGCCGCCTCCAGCTCGTCGTGCGACTCCAGTGCCTCCGCCACGATCACCCAGGGCGCGGGGTCGCGCGGGGACGCGGCGCGTACTCCGTCGATGATCGCGCGCGCTTCCGCCTCGTGGCCGTACTCCCACAGGTTCGACGCCTTCAGGGCGCGGACCAGGTGGGGGCGCTCCAGGGGCGTCGAGGACGACAGGAGGCGGTCGTAGAGTGCGCTGGCGCCGGGGCGGTCGCCGGCCAGTTCGAGGTGGGCCGCGGCCTGCAGGAGCAGGTGTTCGGCGTCCTCGGGGTAGAGGCCGGCGGTCCGCTCCAGGCGTGCGGCTTCGGCGGTGTGGTCGACGTTCTCGGCAGGCGTGTCGGGGCGCATGGGTGACACCGTACTGCCGTCGCCTTACGAAATGGAGAGATCCGCTGGCCAGAGGGTGAGCGCGGGCGGCCGATACCCGATCCGGGGGGGATGAGGAGAGGGAGGGGGAGGGGTATGGGGGTGGCACGGGTGGCGGGTGCCCGGTCGTGGATCGGGCTCAGGCCACCACGCCCTCGACCTGCAGCGTCTGGACCGCCCCCGCCGCGAACGGCACGCTCAGTGACTTCCCGTTCAGACGCGTGTCCGAGTGCGCGGTGTAGAGGTCACCTCCACCGGCGGTGAGGGTGTTCCAGCGGGGGACCAGGCCGCCGGTGGAGCCGGTCACGGTGGTGAAGCGGGAGAGGTCGAAGGTCAGGGTCTGGGCGGACGTGGACTTGTTCGCCGCGACGATCACCAGGCGCTTCGCTGTCGCGTCGTACGCCGCCACCGCGTAGTCCACGCCCGTGTCGACGATCGTCATTCCGGGGCGGATGTGGCGGCTGAACTGGGCCATCACATAGAGCTTCGTCTCGACCGCGCCGGCCGTCAGGGTGCTCTCGTCGTACTTGATCATGCCCCAGCCCGCTGTCGGGTCCATGACCTGCCAGTAGACCCAGGCGGTCGGGTGCAGCCAGCGGAAGTCCAGGAGGAGGTTGCTCGCCAGGCTGAGGCCGGTGCCGTCGCCGTCGCCGTACTCGGAGTTCCACAGGGCCTTGCCGCCGGTGGTCACGGCGTCCGTGTAGAGGAGGTCACGGCGGCCGCCCGACCCCTGGTAGCCGTGCACGTTGACCCGGTCGACCAGCGCCCTCGTCGTCGATCCGAAGGAGTTCCAGGTCGTACGCGCCACGTCGTAGTTCGTCTCGTCGGACGCCGAGATCCTGGTGCCCGTGAGGCCACGCCGGTCGAGTTCGTCGCGCAGGTGGGGCAGGACGGCGGACTGGACGGAGGCGTCCACGTGGCAGCCCTCCTGGGTGCCGGTGGCCGTCCACCAGTTGGAGGACGGCTCGTTGAAGGCCTCCACCGTCGAGAAGTTCACGCCCCAGTTGTTCTTGGCGTACAGGGCCACCGCGGCCAGGTGGGAGGCGTGCTGGCGGTAGTTCCAGGACTGGAGGTTGTTGCCGCCGCCGGACGCGCCCGACGGGTTGTGGTTCAGGCACATCCACCACATCGGGGAGTTGGCGAACAGCTCGCTCGCCGCGCCGCGCGCGGTCGCCTTCGTGAGGGCGGCGCGCTGGGTGGCGTCCGCCGTCCACTTCCAGGCCGACGAGGTGGGGTCCTCGTTGTTCCAGTCCTGCCAGTAGCCCTCGATCTGCTTGTACCCGGGGATGTCGGGCGAGGCGGCCATGCTCTCGCCGCCCACGCTGTTCGCGCTGCAGGCACCGAGGTTGTAGCGGGCGATGTTCAGACCGAGGCCGGGCAGCGCGGTGCCGTTGTAGGTGACGGACCTGGTGGTGAAGAAGAGGTCCGCAAAGTCGTCCCGGGCCCCGAACACATTGGCCCACCACGCGAGCGAGGTGCCCCAGCCGTCCCATTTCCCGTACGTGGTGCCGGGGTTCACGGCGATGGTCGCGTCGGCGCGCGCGGTTCCTGTCGCCAGGGCGCCACCGAGGACCGTACCGCCGGCTGCGGCCAGCAGTGTTCTGCGTCGGATCACGGCTCTCCACCTTTCCGTACCGCTCAACTGCCGTGTGTCCGCACGGCGTTGGCCTGTCCGGCTGAGGGCATCGGTCCCGCCGACGCCCTCAGGAAGCATCGGGTGTGGCGCGTGGGGTTGTCGAGGGTTGCGACAGCCCTTTCCAAAACCGCTGTACGAAGCGGCTCGGGCCTGAAGAGGCCCGCAGGGCTGGTGACTTGAGCGGGCGCGCCCTATCGTGCGGGCCCCCGGCGCGGCCAGCGGGCGTGCCGGGCCGAGGTGTACGGGCCGGGGTGAAGAGGGATGCGCGTGCGGGTTCCCGTGGTGCGGCACAGCACTCTGCGCCGGCGCGCCCTGCGCAGGCGCGTCCTGTGGACCGGCGGCGAACTTCTCGTCACCGTCGGCGTCGTCCTCCTGCTCCTCGTCGTCCACCAGTTGTGGTGGACCAACTGGCAGGCCCAGCACAACGCCGATCGCGAGGTGCGGGCGTTGGAACGGGAGTGGGGCGCACCCGGGACGCCGGGACCGGCCGGCCCCTCCGAGGGAGCAGAGGGAGCCGAGGGAACTGAGCGGGCGGAGACGGAGGCCGGAGACGGGGACGGGAGCGCCGGGTCCCGGGAGCGCGAACGGCGGGCCGGGTCCACCGACACCCCCGCCGCACCCCGCTGGTCCCGGGCGTACGCCGTCCTCACCATCCCCCGTCTCGGCCTCCGTGTCCCCGTCGCCGAGGGCGTCGGCAAACGGGACGTCCTCAACAAGGGGTACGTCGGCCACTACAAGGGCTCCCAACAGCCGGGCCAGGCCGGGAACTTCGCGGTCGCCGGGCACCGCAACACCCACGGGGAGCCGTTCCGGTACATCAACCGGCTGCGGCCCGGGGACACCGTGCGCGTCGAGACGGCGTCCGCCGTCTTCA
Source organism: Streptomyces sp. RPA4-2 (assembly GCF_012273515.2). Lineage (NCBI taxonomy): Bacteria > Bacillati > Actinomycetota > Actinomycetes > Kitasatosporales > Streptomycetaceae > Streptomyces > Streptomyces sp. RPA4-2. Next base: position 3,614,201 of record NZ_CP050975.2, on the reverse strand, counting down.
CGTACGCCGTCGACAGGACGCTGCCGCGGACCTCCGCGCGGGACGGCGGTGTCATCGACCCGGTGCCGCGCAGTACCGTCCGGCCGTCCTACGGCTACAGCCAGCCGGGCTACTACATCACCCTCACCACCTGCACCCCCGAGTACACCTCCACGTACCGCCTGGTGGTGTGGGGGAAGCTGCGGTCCATGAAACCCCGGTGAGCCCCGGTGAGCCTCGTCGAGTCCCCGCAGGACCCGGGCGTCCTGGAGAAGCGCCGCTGCCAGTAGCCGTGAACGCCCCGCCCGGGGAACCATCGTGCCCCTCCCGGACGTCGAAAGGGTGCCGGGCCCCGGGCTCGATCCCGACCCGGCGGGATCTGGGGACGTGCGAGAGCCGGGCGGGACCTGGGGATGTGCGAGAGGGGGAGTGGCCGATGATCCGTCGCCGGGCGACAATGCGCTCCGCCGTCGCGCCGTTCCCTCGTCCCCTGCCCCTCGTCCTCCTCCTCCTCTTCCTCGCCGAGGTCGTCCTGCTCGACGCCGGTGGCCTCTCGGCCGCCGTCGCCGTCGCCTTCGCCGCCACCACGGCGGTCGGCTCCGCCATCGCGGTCTGCGCCGTCCTCGCCGCGCGGTGCGCCCCCGTCGTCCCGCGTACGAGGGTCCGTACGGCCCTCCGTGACCGCGAGCACCGTACGGCCTTCCTGCCGCAGCGCGATCCGGACGCGGCGGGGCGCAGACGTCCCCGGGCACCGGGGTCCGCCCTCCCGGCGACCACCGCGTAGGCCACGGCACCCCCTTCCGTACGCTCCCTGTCTTCCGTACGACCGACGTGGCTCACGCGGGTCGTCATGCCGACATCTGCTTCGACTCCGGCACGACGAGACCCTCGGAGGGCTCATCCATGTCCACACTCATGTCCGCTTTCGGCACTCTGGTCGAGCAGGTCGCCGACCTGCTGCAGCCGCTGTTCCACGCCTCCGCGGCCGCCGCCGCGATCGTTCTCATCACCGCGCTCGTACGGCTGCTCGTGCACCCCCTGTCCCGGGCGTCGGCACGGGGGCAGCGGGCGCGTACCGCGCTGCGCCCACGGGTCGCCGAGCTGCGCGAGAAGCACGGCGGCAATCCGGAGAAGTACCAGAAGGCGCTGCTGGAACTGCACGCACGGGAGAAGGTGTCGCCGCTGGCCGGCTGCCTGCCCGGTCTTCTGCAGATACCTGCCTTCGTCCTCCTCTACCACCTGTTCTCCGGCACGACGCTCGGCGACGGCCCCAACGGGCTGCTGAACCACCGGCTGTTCGGCGCCCCGCTCGGCCACCGGTACGCGGACGCGCTCGGGGACGGCGGGGTGTTCGGGGCCCAAGGGCTGGTCTATCTGGGTCTGTTCGCGGTGGTCGCCCTGGTCGCGACGTTCAACTACCGGCGTACGAAGCGGACGACGGCCGCCGCGGCGCCGGAGGCCGGCGGCGAGCAGCGGGTCCCCGGACTCGGCGCGGTCAGCGCGTTCATGCCGTTCCTCTCCTATTTCACTCTCCTCACCGTGGCGTTGGTGCCGCTGGCGGCCGCGCTGTACGTCGTGACCACTACGACGTGGAGCGCGGTGGAGCGGGCGGTGCTGTACCCCTGAGGGCGCGGGCCGGGGGCCGGGGTGACGGTGGTGGGCGGTCCAGTCCGTGAACTGGGTCTTGCGGACTGGACGCGCACCTTGGAGGATCGACCAGTCCTCCGATGGCTGCACCCATCGGCGGCTGCCCGCGATCGAGGGAGATTGTGACCATGAAGCTGCTGCGAGTCGGTACGGCGGGATCGGAGCGGCCCGCGCTGCTCGACACCGAGGGAACCCTCCGGGACCTGTCGGGTGTCGTCCCGGACATCGACGGGCCGCTGCTCGCCGACGACGCGGCGCTCGGCCGGATCCGTACGGCGGCCGAGTCGGGGGAGCTGCCCGCGCTGGACGCGGCGGGGCTGCGGGTCGGGCCGCCGCTCGCCCGTATCGGCAAGGTCGTCTGCATCGGCCTGAACTACCACGACCACGCCCGGGAGACCGGGGCCGAGCCGCCCGCCGAGCCGGTGATCTTCTTCAAGGCGGCGGACACGGTGGTCGGGCCGCACGACACCGTGCTCGTGCCGCGCGGGTCGGTCAAGACCGACTGGGAGGTGGAGCTGGCGGTGGTGATCGGACGTACCGCCCGCTATCTGCCGTCCCATGAGGAGGCGCTCGCGCACGTCGCCGGGTACGCGGTCGCGCACGACGTCTCCGAGCGCGAGTTCCAGATCGAGCGCGGGGGCACCTGGGACAAGGGCAAGAACTGCGAGACGTTCAATCCGCTGGGGCCGTGGCTGGTGACCGCGGACGAGGTCCCGGATCCGCAGAACCTGGCGTTGAGGCTGTGGGTCAACGGCGAGCTCAAGCAGGACGGCACGACGGCCGAGCAGATCTTTCCGGTCGCCGAAGTGGTCCGCTACGTGAGTCAGTTCATGACGCTCTACCCGGGTGACGTCATCAACACCGGTACGCCGGCGGGGGTGGCGCTGGGACAGCCGGAGCCCAAGCCGTATCTGCGGGCGGGGGATGTCGTGGAGCTGGAGATCGAGGGGCTGGGGCGACAGCGGCAAGCCTTCGGCGATGCGTAGGGGCTCCGCCGGGTGAGGTGAGGGGGTGCGGGGAGCTGCGGGTGGTGGGTGAGCTGCGGGTGGGTGGGGGCTGGGCGCGCAGTTCCCCGCGCCCCTGACAGGCATAGGGCTGCGCCCCCGGCCTTTCCCGGTCGGTGTTTCGGGTGCGGGTCGGTGGGGGTTGGGCGCGCAGTTCCCCGCGCCCCTCGCAGGGCCCCCGTGCCCCTGGCGGGGCGCGGGGGCCCTGCGGTTCAGAGGGCCAGGAAGTGGGTCAGGGCCTCGATCACCATCGCGTGGTCGTCCAGTTGGGGCAGGCCCGAGACCACCACGGTGCCGATCACGCCCGCGCCCTCGACCGTGACCGGGAACGCGCCGCCGTGGGCCGCGTACGTGTCGGGGTCGAGGCGTGAGGATTCCTCGAAGGTCGTGCCCTTGGCGCGGAAGCGGGTGCCGACCAGGAGCGACGAGCAGCCGTAGCGCTCGACGACCCGGCGCTTGCGGTCGATCCAGGCGTCGTTGTCCGGGGTCGAGCCGGGCAGTGCCGCGTGGAAGAGCTGCTGGCCGCCCCGCCGGATGTCGACGGCTACGGGGGCGCGGCGCTCACGGGCGAGCTCGACGAGCAGCGTGCCCAGCGTCCATGCGTCGTCGTGGGTGAACCGGGGAAGCACCAACCGGCGCTCCTGCTCCTCCAGTTCCGCGATGTCCGGGGCGCTCACAGGGCCACCACCGTGTTCTCGCGGGCGGAGCGGTGCGCCGCCTCCAGCACGTCGAGCGCTGCCGCCGCCTCGTGCGCGGTGACCGGGTTCGGTCCGCCGTCGCGCAGGGCGGCCGCCACCGCCGCGTAGTACGCGGGGTACGCGCCCGGGAGCGTGGGCTCGGGCCGGCCGCCTCCGGAGAGCGGGGACTCGCCGGAACCCACCCGGCCCCACAGGGACTCGGGCTCGACACCCCACTCGGCCGTCACGCCGGGGCGGCCGCCCTCGCGCAGCTGCGCCTCCTGCGGGTCGAGGCCGTGCTTCACGTAACCGGCCCGCGAGCCGAGGACGCGGAAGCGCGGGCCGAGCTGCGCGGTGGTCGCGGAGACGTAGAGGTGGGAGCGGACGCCGCTCGTGTGCGTGATCGCGATGAAGGTGTCGTCGTCCGTCACGGCGCCGTCACGACGGACGACCGCCTCGGCGTACACCGAGGCCGCGGGGCCGAAGAGGACGAGCGCCTGGTCGACGACGTGGCTGCCGAGGTCGTAGAGGAGACCTCCGATCTCTGCCGGGTCGCCGGACTCGCGCCAGCCGCCCTTGAGCTGTGGACGCCAGCGCTCGAAACGGGACTCGAAGCGCCATACGTCGCCGAGCTCGCCCTCGTCGAGCAGCTTGCGGAGGGTCAGGAAGTCGTTGTCCCAGCGGCGGTTCTGGAAGACCGAGAGGAGGAGGCCGCGCTCGTCGGCCAGGGCGGCGAGCTCCCGGGCCTCGGCCGCCGTGCCGGCGAGCGGCTTGTCGACGACGACCGGGAGGTCCGCCTTGAGGGCGGCTGTCGCGAGCGGGACGTGGGTCTTGTTCGGAGAGGCGATGACGACCAGGTCCAGCTCGTCGGCGCGTGCCCAGAGGTCGTCGGGGGTGGCGGCGAAGCGCACCTGGGGGAACTCGGCGCGGGCCTGCTCCTGCCGCTCCGGGTTCGAGGTGACGATCGTGTCCAGGGCCAGGCCCTCGGTCGCGGCGATCAGCGGGGCGTGGAAGACGGAGCCCGCGAGCCCGTAGCCGATGAGGGCCACGCGGAGGGGGGCGCCGGGGGCGGAACCTGCTTCAGGACCTGTGTCAGTCGTGCTTCCTGTCATGGCTCCACTTTCGCAACGCTGTTGCCAAAGTGCAAGCGCGGGGACAATGGCGTACGTGAACAGGACCAGCGGGGAGTCGGGAGCGAGCCTGGCGGGGCGGCTCGAGGGGGCGGGGGCGAATCTGCTCGCCCTGCGCAGCCACAACGGGGCGCTCGTGCTCGACCTGCTGCGGACGGCGGGCACGACGGGCATCAGCCGTCTCGAACTCGCCGAGCGCACCGGGCTGACCCCGCAGGCGGTCAGTAAGATCACCGCCCGGCTGCGGGCGGAGGGGCTGGCGGCGGAGGCGGGACAGCTGGCCTCGACGGGCGGCAAGCCGCGTACCGTGCTGCGGCTCGTCCCCGAGGCCGGGTACGCGGTCGGGCTCCACCTCGACCGGGACGAGCTGACGGCGGTGCTCTGCGATCTCGCGGGCGCGGTGGTCGCCGAGCGGAGGGTGCCGCTCGGCCTGGGGGGCCGGGGCGGGGCCGTCGTCGAAGGGGCGGCTCGGGAGGTCGAGGCGCTGATCGAGGGAGCCGGCGTGTCCGTCCTGGGGGTGGGCGTCGCGCTGCCCGGACCGCTCGACCACGCGCGGGGGACGCTGCACCGGGTCACGGGGTTTCCGGAGTGGGACGGGTTCCCGCTGCGGGACACGCTGGCGGGGCGGCTCGGGGTGCCGGTGGTGGTGGACAAGGACACCAACGCGGCGGCACTGGGGCTGGCGGTGGGCGGCTGTGGACCGGTGCGTGAACCGGGGGCCGGGCGCGGCGACGGCGACAGCTACGGCGACGGCAGTGACGGAACCGGCGACCGCGCCGGGGACCGTGGCGGCGGCAGTGACGGAACCGGCGACCGTCCCGGGGACCGCGTCGGCGGCCGTGACCGGGTGGGGGATGGCGGAGTCGACGGCGGCCGGAGCGGCGGCGGCGTTCGCGCGGGCGCGGAGGCGGCGTTCGCCTATCTGCATCTCGGTACCGGGCTCGGGGCCGGGCTCGTGTTCGGCGGGGCCGTGCACCGGGGCGCCCGTACCGGAGCGGGGGAGTTCGGGCACCAGGTCATCCAGCTGGACGGCCCCCTGTGCGACTGCGGCAACCGTGGCTGCGTCGAGGCGCTGTGCCTTGCCGCGGTGGGACGCGGGGCCGTGGACGAGGCGGCTCGCGTGCTGGGCGCGGGGGCCGCGAATCTGGTCGGGCTGCTGGACATCGACCTGGTGCTGCTCGGCGGCCGTACGGTCGCGGCTCATCAGGAGGCCTTCGTACGGGGTGTCGGCGCGGTGCTGGGGGAGCGGGCCCGGCGGGAGGGCACGGACACGGTTCCGGTGCGGATCGCTCGGCGGGGCGCGCGGGGTGGCGGAGGGGCGGCGCAGTTGTTGCTGGCCCCGCTGTTCGGGCGGGGAGAGGCTGAGGCGTAAAGGCGGCCAGCGAGGGTGACGAGGGCGCCGAGGACCGCGGAACCGGAGCCCCGCCCCGAGCGGGAGGCGCGGGCACGGGTTCGCTCGCTCGTCCTCCGCGCTTCCCCGGTCCGCTGTTCGAGGGGATTTCCGCGGCCGATCGGGGCCACCGGCGGGCGTGGCGACGCGGGGCCGCCGGGTGGGAGTGGCAGGGTCTCGCGTGCCGTTGCCCGTTACCGCCTGACGCTCCTGGTCCCCACCGTCCTCGATCGGCAAAGGCCCTTCATGCGACCGCGCCCGTCCCTCCCGCCTGTCCTGAACCGCCTCCCGCTCGCCCCGGCCGCCGCCGCGCTCCGCCCTGGGTCTCGCCCTCGCCCTCGCCCTCGCGCCCACTCCCGCGCACGCGCGCGTCGCCCCCGCGGTCCCCGGTCCCACCTGTGCCGCCCCCGACACCCGTGCCTTCCCGGTCAAGACCCGGATCCACGGGGGCCCGGCACCTTCGAGGCCGGTGGTGGCTTCGGGACCTGGTACATCGACCTGACCAACACCACGGCGCACACCTGCGGCGACATCCATCCGGTCGTCGTGCTGGTGGACGGCAAGCGGGCGCTGCGGCCGAAGCAGACGCGGATGGAGTTCTTCGAGGGCGAGAAGCCGCATCCGGTCACGTTCGAGACGAGCGACGAGGACGAGAACGTCGGGGCGTTCGACGACGGGTTCCCGGGGTTCACGGTGGGGCCTGGCCGGACGGTCACCGTGAAGGTCCGGTTGTCCGTGACCTCGGACGCCGTGCCGAACGACGTCGTCGCCAACGCGGCGGTCGTCCAGCGGCGCGGCGACGACGGGAACTGGGTGGGGGAGTCGAACGACTACCGGTTCCGGATCGACGGCGGTGACGGCGACGTCCCCGGGACCGCGGAGAACCACGGCCGCACCGACGGCGGCGGCACCGGTGGGGGGAACGGCGGGGGCGGCAGCGGCGGTGGCGACGGAGGGGGAAGCGGCGGGGGCAACGGTGGCGACGGAGGGGGGAGTGGCGGTGGCGACGGAGGAGGCAGTGCCACCCCCGACCAGGGCGGTGGCAGCGGCGGGACCGGCGATGCCGGTACCGGCGCGGGTGCCGCGACCGGCGGGGGCGGGTCCAGCGCCTTAAGCACGGGCGGTGGTGGCAGCGACGGGGGGACGGGCGGCGACGGAAGTACGGGCGACGGAGGTGCGGGCGGGGGTACGGACGGCGACGGGGGCACCGGCCCAGGCTCCGCCGCGGACGAGCTCGCCGAGACCGGTCCCGGCGCCCCGCACGGATTCGGCGTGGCGGGCGTGATCGGCGTGTTCGCGACCGGCGTCGCCCTGTTCGTGGTGGCCCGCCGGGCCCGGTCCGGTCGTCGCTGAGTCTTCGGTCGGGGCCTGGTCCGTACGTCGCTGAGTCTTCGGTCGGGGCCTGGCCCGTACGTCGCTGAGTCTTCGGTCCGGGCCCGGTCCGAACCCCGCTGAACCCTCCCGCGAGCGCGGCCGCGCGTTCCGTCTGCGACCATCCCACCCGTGGACTACCCGAACGACCAGGCCCCCGGCGCCCCCGTCCGCTCCGGCATCCCGGAGCACGGCCGCATCCCCAAGTACTACGCGGTGAAGGCGCACATCGCCCTGCTGATCGAGGAGTTGGGCGAAGGCGGCCTCCTGCCGACCGAGCGGGACCTCGCCGAGCAGTACGGGGTCGCCCGCGAGACCGTACGCCAGGCCCTGCGCGAGCTGCTGCTCGAAGGGAAGCTGCGGCGGCAGGGGCGCGGGACGGTCGTCGCGGGGCCGAAACTGGAGCAGCCGCTCTCCCTCGCGAGCTACACCGAGGGCGTCCGGCGGCAGGGGCGCACCCCCGGCCGTACGCTGATCAGTCTCGATCGTTTCCCCTGTTCCGAGACGCTCGCGGCGGAGGCGGGGCTCACGCGCGGCGAGCCCGTCTGGCACATGGAGCGTGTGCTGCTGGCGGACGACGAGCGGGTCGGGCTGGAGAGCACGTATGTCGCCGTGGCGCGCGTACCGCACCTCGACCGCGACTTCACGCCGGACTCGTCCTTCTACGCGTACCTCCACGACCGGCTCGGTATCGCGTTCGGCGACGCGGACGAACGCATCGAGACCGTGCTGGCCACCCCGCGCGAGGCGCTGCTCATCGGTACGCCGCCGGCCCTGCCGATGATCCTGATCCACCGTGTCTCGCGGGACACGGAGCGGCGGCCGCTGGAGCGGGTGCGGACGCTGTACCGGGGGGACCGCTTCTCCTTCACGGCCCACCTGGGAGGATGATCGGAGCCATGTTCGGGCGGGCTCCGGCCCGCCCCTTTTTATAACGACAAGATAACGGGTCTAGCCCAAACGTGATGGGCAGTTCACCATCTGGTTGCAGTCCGGACCCTTCCGATTCCCCCGTACCGAGGAGCGTTGCCGTCGTGAGAGTGATAGTTGTCGGAGCCGGAGTGGTGGGCACCCTGCATGCCTGGCACGCAGTGGAGCGCGGCCACGAGGTCGTCCAGATCGAGCGCGAGGCGGAGGCCCGTGGGGCCTCGCTGCGCAACTTCGGGCAGATCTGGGTGAGCGGCCGTGCCGGAGGAGAGGAACTCGAGACCGCCCTGCGGGCGCGGGAGCTGTGGGAGTCGATCGGGGCGCGCGTGCCCGGCCTCGGCTTCCGGGCCAACGGATCGCTGACCCCGCTGCGGGGGGAGCGCGAGCTCGCAGTCGCCGAGGCCGCCCTGACCCGTACGGACGCCGCCGCCCGCGGCTACAAGCTGTTCACGCCCGACGAGGCGCGCGCGGTGAACCCGGCGCTGCGGGGGACGTTCGACGCCGCCCTGTACTGCGAGCGCGACGCCGCCGTCGAGCCCCGCACCGCCCAGCTCGCCCTGCGCGAACAGCTGCTGCGGTCCCCGGGCTACACCTTCCTGCCGGGGCGCGAGGTCCGGGACGTGATCGGTGAGCACGCCGTGCGCGACGACCACGGGGACGTGCACACCGGTGACGTCGTCGTGCTGTGCACGGGAGCCTGGCTCGGCGGTCTCGTACGGGAGCTGGCCGGTCCCGAGCTGCCCGTGCGGCGCGTACGGCTGCAGATGATGCAGACCGACCCCCTCGGCGAGCCGCTCACGACCTCGGTCGCCGACGCCGACAGCTTCCGGTACTACCCCGCCTACCGCGGCCCCGCCCTGGACGAGCTCAACACGCTCCAGCCGCAGGCCCCGACCGCCGCCGAGCACCGGATGCAGCTGCTCATGGTGCAGCGCGCGGACGGCGGACTGACCATCGGCGACACCCACGAGTACGAACACCCCTTCGCCTTCGACACCCTCGAAGACCCCTACGACCACCTCACCGAGGTCGTCGAGTCCTTCCTCGGGCGCCCGCTGCCGAAGATCCGGCGTCGCTGGGCCGGGGTGTACGCGCAGTGCACGGACACCAGCCGGGTCGTGCACCGGCAGCGTGTGCGGGACGGGGTGTGGCTCGTCACCGGGCCCGGCGGGCGCGGAATGACCTGTTCACCGGCGATCGCCGAGACCACAGCCAACGAACTGGGATGGTGAAAGAGAGGGTGAAGGAAATGACCAGGGACACACGGCTCGTCGTCCTCGACATGGCCGGCACCACCGTCGCCGACGGCGGCCTGGTGGAGCGGGCGTTCGCGGTGGCCGCCGGGGAACTGGGCGTCGAGCCCGGATCCGCGGACCACGCCGAGAAGCTGGACTACGTCCGGGCCACCATGGGCGAGTCCAAGATCTCCGTCTTCCGGCACCTGTTCGGCGAGGAACCCCTCGCCCAGCGGGCCAACTCCGCCTTCGAGAAGGCCTACGGGGAACTCGTCGACGGCGGGCACATCGCGCCGGTCGCCGGAGCGCGCGAGGCGATCGAGGCACTCACCGGGGCCGGGCGGACCGTCGTGCTGAGCACCGGGTTCGCCCGTGTCACCCAGGACGCGATCCTCGACGCCCTGGGCTGGCAGGACCTGGTGCCGCTCACCCTGTGCCCGGCGGACGCGGGGGGCCGGGGACGCCCGTACCCCGACATGGTCCTGGAGGCCTTCCTGCGGACGGGGGCCGCCGACGGCGTCCAGCAGATCGCGGTCGTGGGCGACACCTCGTACGACATGCTCAGCGGGGTGCGCGCCGGGGCCGGCCTGGTCGCCGGCGTGCTGACCGGCGCGCACGACGACGCGGCACTGCGCGCCGCCGGAGCCGGGCACGTGCTCGGCTCCGTTGCCGAACTGCCCGCCCTGCTCCTCGGATCGGACCGGCCCGGCGGGGACGGGCGATGACCAGCGGAATCCGCTTCGACCGGGTGTCCGTCGCCTACGACGGCACCACGGTCCTCGACGCCCTCGACCTGACCGTCGAACCCGGCGAGGTCATGGCGCTGCTCGGGCCCTCCGGATCCGGGAAGACCACCGCGCTGCGGGCCGTCGCCGGGTTCGTACGGCCCGCCTCCGGGCGGGTGTTCATCGGCGACCGGGACGTGACCGACCTGCCGCCCCACCGGCGTGGCATCGGCATGGTGGTGCAGCAGTACGCGCTCTTCCCGCACCTGCGCGTCGAGGACAACGTCGCCTTCGGGCTCAAGGCGCGGAAGGTCGCCAGGAGCGAGATCCGCGGGCGGGTCGCCGAGGCGCTGGAGATGACCGGGATGGCGGCCTACGCCCGGCGCCGTCCCCGGGAGCTGTCCGGCGGACAGCAGCAGCGCGTCGCCATCGCGCGGGCGCTCGCCATCCGGCCCGGCGTGCTCCTCCTCGACGAGCCGCTGTCCGCCCTCGACGCGCAGCTGCGCTCCGGAATGCTCGCCGAACTCGCCCGACTGCACCGCGAGTTGCCGGACGTGTCGATCCTGTACGTCACCCACGACCAGGTCGAGGCACTCACCCTGGCCGACCGGATCGCGGTCATGGACCGGGCGCGGCTGCGGGACTGCGGGACACCGCAGGAGCTGTACCGGGCGCCGCGGACCGAGTTCACGGCGTCCTTCGTGGGCAACGCCAACCTGCTGCCCGTGACCGTCGGATCCGGGACCGTCTCCCTCGCCGGGACCGAGCTGAAGGCCGACACCGCGGACGCCGCGCCCGGCGCCTCGGCGACCCTGTGCGTACGGCCCCACCTCGTCGGCCTCGGCCCCGGACCCAACCAGGTCACCGGGACCGTCAGCGAGGTGCAGTGGCGCGGCTCCACCCACCGGCTGTACGTCGACGTGGCGGGCCACCGGGTGATGGCGGACCTCCGCGAGCTGCGCGAACCCCCCGTCCACGGCGACCCGGTGACGCTGCACTTCGCGCCCGACGACGCCGTACTGCTGTCGGCGGGGGTGACCGCGGATGGCTAGCGCCGTGGCCACCGCCCCCGTGCCGGCGCCCGCCGGGTCCCGCCGGCGGATACCGCCGTGGGCCTGGGCCCTGCCGCCCGTCGCCGTCCTCGGCCTCGTCTTCCTCTACCCCCTCGCCCTCGTCGTCCAGCAGTCCTTCCGGCCGGACACGGGAGGCACCTCGGCGCAGGCGTACGGCGACGTGTTCGCCTCCACCGCCTTCCGGGAGGCGCTCGGCACCACCGTGTGGCTGGCGGTCGGCTCGACGGCCGGATGTCTCGTCCTCGGGTTCGCGCTCGCCCTGGTCATCGCGTTCGTGCCGTTCCCCGGCGGAAAGGCCGTCGCGCGGTTCATCGACGTCTTCCTGTCCTTCCCGTCCTTCCTCATCACCCTCGCCCTGCTCTTCCTCTACGGCAGCGTGGGCATCGCCAACGGACTGTGGACGGACGCGACCGGCACCGCCGAGGGGCCGTTCCGGTTCCTCACCACACCGTGGGGCGTCCTGCTCGCCGAGATCACGTACTTCACCCCGTTCGTGATGCGCCCCCTGCTCGCCGCGTTCTCGAACATCGAGACCGCCCAGCTGGAGGTGGCGTCGTCGCTGGGGGCGCGGCCCGCGCGGATCGTGCGGCAGGTGATCCTGCCCGAGGCGCTGCCCGCGCTCGCGGCCGGCGGCAGCCTCGTCCTGGTGCTGTGTCTCAACGAGTTCGGGATCGTCCTGTTCACCGGCGCGAAGGGGGTCACGACCCTGCCGATGCTCGTCTACAGCAAGGCGATCCTGGAGTCCGACTACCCGGGCGCCTGTGTCGTCGCCGTCGTCAACGTCCTGATCTCCGTGGGCCTCTACGGCCTGTACCGGGTGGTGAGCCGTCGTGCTGGTGCATAGCCGCAAGGGGAAGTGGGCCACCTGGGCCGTGTTCTTCCTGCTCTTCCTGCCCCTGTTCGCGCTGCCGCTCCTCGTCGTCCTGGCTGCCTCGTTCGCCACCAATTGGTCGAGCGCCTTCCCGTCCGGCTTCACGACCGGGCACTACACGGCCGCCACCCGCGGCGAGTCGCTCCAGGCCCTGACCACCAGCCTGGTCACGGCGCTCACCGCGAGCGTCCTCGCGCTGGTCGTCGGCACCTGGGCGGCGCTCGCCGCGCACGCCCTCAGGAAACGGGGCGCCCGCGTCCTCGACGCGCTGTTCATGCTGCCGGTCGCCGTGCCCTCGGTCGTCGTCGGCCTGGCGGTCCTCGTCGCCTTCTCCAAGCCGCCGGTGCTGCTCAACGGCACCCGGTGGATCGTCATCCTCGCGCATGCCGTCCTTGTCACGGCGTTCGCCCACCAGTCGGTGTCGGCCGCCGTCGTGCGTCTCGACCCGGCGTACGAACAGGCCGCCGCCTCGCTCGGCGCCCGGCCCTCGTACGTGCTGTGGCGGGTGCGGCTGCCGCTGCTGCTGCCCTCGCTGACCGCCGCGGCCGGCCTTTGCTTCGCCCTGTCCATGGGCGAGTTGAGCGCCACCATGATGCTCTACCCGCCCGACTGGACACCGCTCCCCGTCCAGATCTACGCCGCCACGGACCGTGGCGCCCTCTTCACCGGTTCCGCGCTCGCCGTGGTCCTCATGACCGCCACCGTGCTCGTCCTGTTCGCCGTCTCCCGGATCCGCACCAGGGCGACCTACCGCTGACCTCCCGCTGACCGACCGATCCACCGATCCCGTTCGTCACCGCCCCGTCCCGCCCCGCCGCGCAAGGAGTTCATCTCGCCATGCCCACAAACACGCACCTCAAGTCGATCGCCGCCGTCGTCGGCGGCCTCGCCCTCGCCTCCACCCTCACCGCCTGCGGTGGCGACTCCGCGGCCGCGGACGCCAAGGTCGTCACCGTCTACAGCGCCGACGGCCTCAAGGGCGAGAACGGCGACGGCTGGTACGACCAGGTCTTCAAGGACTTCGAGAAGCAGACCGGGATCAAGGTCAAGTACGTGGAGGGCGGTTCGGGCGAGGTGGTCCAGCGCGCCGTGCGTGAGAAGACCAACCCGCAGGCCGACGTCCTCGTCACCCTCCCGCCGTTCATCCAGCAGGCCGACGGCAAGGGACTGCTGCAGAAGTACACCCCGAAGGGCTCCGACCAGGTCGACGGCGCCGACAAGGCCACCGACGGCACCTGGACCTCCGTCGTCAACAACTACTTCGGCTTCGTCTACAACAAGAAGGAGCTGAAGCAGGCGCCCACCAACTGGGACCAGTTGCTCGACGCGTCGTACAAGAACAAGCTCCAGTACTCCACCCCGGGTGTCGCCGGTGACGGAACCGCCGTCCTCATCAAGGCGATCCACGACTTCGGCGGCAAGGGAGCGGCGCTCGCCTACCTGAAGAAGCTCCAGGCCAACAACGTCGGCCCGTCCGCCTCCACCGGCAAGCTCGCCCCCAAGGTCGACAAGGGCGAACTGCTGGTCGCCAACGGCGACGTCCAGATGAACTACGCGCAGTCCAAGGACATGCCGAACCTCGGCATCTGGTTCCCGCAGGCCACCGACAAGGCCGCCGACGCCGCAGGTAAGCCCACCACCTTCGCGCTCCCCTACGCCGGAGGCCTCGTCACCAAGGCGCCGCACAGCGAGAACGGCAAGAAGCTCCTCGACTTCATGCTCTCCGCCAAGGCGCAGCAGCAGGTCAGTGAGATCGGCGGCGGCTTCTCCGCGCGGGGGGACGTCAAGGCCACCGACGCCAACGCCATCGCCCTGACCAAGCTCATGGACGGGGTCGAGGTCTTCGCGCCGGACTGGGCCGACATCGACAAGAACCTCACGTCGTACGTCGACGACTGGAAGTCGGCCACGGGCAGCTGACGCCCCCGGCCCCACGCCCCACCCCGCGACGCCCCTGGAACCACCGGGGGCGTCGCCATGCCCGAAGCGCCGCCCGAACCGTCGGCCGCGCTTACCGTTCGCCTTCGCCCCACCCCCCTCATCCGTGCCCCACAGCCCTCACCGGAGGACCACGTGTCGTCACGCATGTCCCGTCGCTCGCTGCTCGTCTCGGTGGCCGCCCTCGCGGCCTCCGCCGGACCGCTCTCCGCCGTCGCCCGCGCCGCCGCCAGGACGCCCAAGGTCCTGGTCATCGGTCTGGACGGCACCCTGCTGAACCGGATCAAGGACGCCGACGCCCCGAACCTCGACGCCCTGATGGCCGCGGGCCTCACCGCGCCCAGCAGCATCTACGCCAGCCCCTTCGCACCCACCCTGTCCGGCCCCGGCTGGTCCACGATCATCACCGGCGTCTGGCCCGACAAGCACAACGTCAAGGACAACAACTTCACCGGCCAGAAGTTCGCCCAGTACCCGGACTTCCTCACCCGGATCGAGACAGCGAAGCCGTCCCTGAGCACGTACGCCGTCTCGTCCTGGGCGCCGCTCACCGACACGGTCTTCTCGTCGAAGGTCGACACCCGGGTGTCCACGCCCAGCGCCGAGTACGACACCGGCACGACCTCGCGCGCGGTGGCACGGCTGCGGGACGCCAACCCGGACGCGGTCTTCGTCCAGCTCGACAACGTCGACCACGCCGGCCACAGCTACGGCGCGGCCGGCCAGCAGTACCTGGACGCCATCCACGGCGTCGACACCCAGGTCGGACAGCTGGTCGCCGCGGTCAAGGGCCGTGCCTCGTACCCGAACGAGGACTGGCTGATCATGATCACCGCCGACCACGGACACACCGACGCGGGCGGCCACGGCGGCTCCAGCCGGCCCGAGCGGCAGACCTTCATGATCGCGACCGGGGCCGGGACAGCGCCCGGATCGGTGCGCCACGACATCAAGATGCCCGACGTCGCGGCCTCCGCGCTCGCCCACCTCGGCATCGCGATCGACCCGGCCTGGGGCCTGGACGGACGGCCTCTCCAGCAGCCGGTGGCCGACGACTTCGACACGCTGCGCCCCCGGTTGGGGACGCGCGTCGACGAGACCGGCATCGACGCCGGCATCCTGGGCTTCACCCACACCCCGCCCGCCGGCTGGTCGGTCGACAACTCCGCGATGGGCACGGGCGGCGTCACGGAGTGGCGCGGCTGGTCCTTCACCACGGACGAGTTCTGGACCGCGGCCCAGGCCGACCAGCAGCGCGAGTCCAACGTCCGGGCCCGCAACGTCTTCGCGGTGGCCGACGGCGACGAGTGGAACGACAAGAGCGTGACGGGCACCTTCGACTCGACCCTGGTCAGCCCCGCCCACCCGGTCACCGGCGGCACCACGGCCACGCTCACCTACACCACGTACTACCGCCAGGAGGCCCCGCAGAAGGGCGAGGTGCTCGTCTCCTACGACGGCGCCGCGCCGGTCGCGGTGAG
Source organism: Streptomyces sp. RPA4-2 (assembly GCF_012273515.2). Taxonomy (NCBI): domain Bacteria; kingdom Bacillati; phylum Actinomycetota; class Actinomycetes; order Kitasatosporales; family Streptomycetaceae; genus Streptomyces; species Streptomyces sp. RPA4-2. The sequence goes on along the minus strand of NZ_CP050975.2, from coordinate 3,598,753 downwards.
GACGTACACGGCCGATGTGCCCTCCCGCACCGAGACCGTCGCCCTCCAGGTGCCGGCCGGAGCGAAGACGGCCCGCGTCCGGTTCCGCTACACCGGCGGCAACAACTGGTACTGGGTGATCGACGGGGTGCGGATCGAACAGGCCTGACCAGCTCGGGACCGTACGGCCCTGACTAGGCTGGGGGGCGTCGGCACAGCGTCGTTCCGGCGCCCCCGGATCCAGTGCGTACGAACGCCAGGACGGCAGGAGACCCAGCAGATGTCAGAGCGCAAGCCCATCGAGTCGTGGCTCACCGACATGGACGGTGTGCTCATCCACGAGGGTGTGCCGATCCCCGGCGCCGACGCCTTCATCAAAAGGCTGCGGGAGTCCGGGAAGCCGTTCCTGGTGCTCACGAACAACTCCATCTACACCGCCCGTGACCTGCACGCCCGGCTCCGCCGCATGGGCCTGGACGTCCCGGTGGAGAACATCTGGACCTCCGCCCTCGCCACCGCCAAGTTCCTGGACGCCCAGCGCCCCGGCGGCACCGCCTACGTCATCGGCGAGGCGGGTCTGACCACCGCGCTGCACGACATCGGGTACGTCCTGACCGACCACGAGCCGGACTACGTGGTCCTCGGCGAGACCCGCACCTACTCCTTCGAGGCCATGACCCAGGCGGTCCGGCTGATCAAGGGCGGCGCCCGGTTCATCGCGACCAACCCCGACGAGACCGGCCCGTCCACCGAGGGCCCGCTGCCCGCCACCGGCGCCGTCGCCGCGCTGATCACCAAGGCGACCGGAAAGCAGCCGTACTTCGCGGGCAAGCCGAACCCGCTGATGATGCGGACGGGCCTGAACGCCATCGGGGCGCACTCCGAGACCAGCGCGATGATCGGCGACCGCATGGACACCGACGTGCTGGCCGGACTGGAGGCGGGGATGGAGACCTACCTGGTACTGACCGGTCTCACCACGCGCGAGGAGATCGAGAAGTACCCGTTCCGGCCCTCGAGGATCGTCGACTCGATCGCGGACCTCGTCGACCGGGTCTAAACCATTTGTGACCCGTCCGGAGTAGTCGTCGGCGTCAGCGGATGCGTCGTGCGGCCCGCGGGGGGAGTCTCCAGATATCTGGAGGTTCACGATGGGTTCACGGAAACTCACTCTCTGCACCGGTGCGGTCGTCGCGGCCGTGCTGACTCCCACCGCCTACCTGGCCGCGCCGGCCCCCGCCGCGTACGCGACCGCTCCCCGAAGTGACACGGCGGGCGTCTCGGTGACACCCGCGGTCCCCGCGCCCGGCAGCGACATCCGGCTGCGGGCACAGGGCTGCACGGGAAGCACGGGCACCGCCGCGTCCACCGCGTTCGTGTCGGACGCGCGGCTCACGGGTTCGGACGGCGTGCTCACCGGCGAGACCCGGGTCCGCACCTCGCTGTCGCCCGGCAGCTACGACGTGACGGTCGGCTGCGAGGGCGGGCAGGGCCCGCGGCAGGTCACGGGCACCGTGACCGTCACCGGGCAGGCGGAACCGCTCTCCACGCGCTCCGCCCCCGCGTCGCTCCCGGTCCCCGCCTCGCCCATCGCCCCGGTGCACGCGGGCGGTGGCGGCACCGCGCGCGCCGACGGAAACGGCACGCACACCGTGGCCGTGGACGCGCGGGCGACCGGACCCGGGACCCGCCAGGCGGTGATCGGTCTCGTCCTCGCGGGCGTCGCCGCGGTGGCCGTGGCGCTGCGCAGCGCCCGCCGCGGCCGGGACACCTCGGAGTGACATGCCGGACAGGGAGCGTTTCTCAGGTGCGGGGCGGCTGCTGACGGGCTTCGCCTGGGTGCTGCTGCTGATCGGACTGTGGCTGTGGGGCCGGGAGGTGACCGACGTACGGCTGGGGATGTCGGCACCGACCACGGGAGACATCGCGGCGGTGGGACGGCCGCCGGAGGTGCGGATGCCTCCCCCGCTGAAGCCGCTCGGCGGGGCGCGGCCCCAGCGCGTCGACATTCCGTCGATGGGGGTGCGGGCGCCGGTCGTGGCCCGCGGCCTCGACACACAGGGCGCCATCGATCCGCCGCCCTACGAGCAGCCGGGCGTCGTCGGCTGGTACGCCGCCGGAGTGCAGCCGGGGTCGGCCGGGACCGCGCTGTTCGTGGGGCACGTCGACACCGAGACCCGGCCCGCGGTCTTCTACAAGCTCAGCGCGATGCGGCCGGGCCAGACGGTCCGGGTCATGCGCGACGACGGGACCGTCGCCGAGTTCACCGTGGACGACGTCGCGGTCTTCCCGCGCGATCATTTCGACGCCCAACAGGCCTACGGGCCACGGCAGTCGGGGCGGGCCGAGCTGAGGCTCGTCACCTGCGGCGGCACCTTCGACCGGACCCGCCGTACGTACACCGCGAACGTGGTCGTGTCCGCGTACCTCACCGGCAAGGGGTTCTGAACCCGGGGCGGCCCGCGTAAGGCCCGGTCCCCCGGACCCGGCACACCTGGCCCGGCCGGCGGCCCGCTCCCCCCGGGGCCACCGACCGGACTGGTCCTCGACCGCGCACGCACGGGCTGCGGGAGTAACCCGGCGACGGCGCGGGAGGTTCTGAGACCATTCCGGACATCGCGAACCACGGGGAGGAGCTCGGTGATCCGGATGACCGGTATGGCGCGACTGGCCGGGGGCCTGGGCCGTTCGGGCCAACTCTAGAGCGGATGAGCGTTCCGGCCTAGAGGCTGTCGGACGTCAGTCGACACCTGGTGGCGCTGTGTGATCCGCCCAGGTGACGGCCGCTTCCGGGCTGGTTGGTGAACTCCTCATACGGGCCGGGGTCGTTCGGCGTCCAGGCCGTCCCGGTCCAGCGAGCCCTCCACCGCCCGCGCCGCGGCCTCGTCGAGCGGCATCCGGTGCCGGCGCGCGTACCGGCGCAGTGCCGCGAAGGCCTGGTCCACCCCCGTGCTCCAGCGCTCGGCGAGCATGCCCTTCGCCTGCTCCATGCGGACGCGGTGGGTGAGCGCCGACTGCAACTGCCCCGCCAGCGCGCGGTATTCCGCGTGCAACCGCTGGTTGTGCAGTCCGGCGGCCGCCGCTTCGGCGAGCAGTTGCGCCAGCCGCACGCTCTCCTCTTCGCCGGGTGACTCCGGCCGGCCGGGCGGCTCCGGAGGGCCGGGCGGCGGGGCTACGAACACGTTGAGCGCGCCGAGCAGGGTCTCACGGCGGCGCAGCGGGACCGCGAAGGTCGCGGCGATGCCGTGGCGCAGCGCCCGCCGGGTGAAGTCGGGCCAGCGGGCGGCGGTCCGGGCGGCGCCGATCGGGACGTGCGGTACGGGCCTTCCCGTGCCGTAACTGTCCCAGCAGGGGCCGCCGTGGTCCGGGGCCGCCTGGACGGTCAGCAGGTCCAGCGCGATGGCCTGGCGGCGGCTGCTTCCGACGAACGAGACCCTCTCGCCGCCCGCGACCAGCATGATCCCGGCGGAGTGCGCGCCGACGATCTCCACGCAGTGGTCGGACAGGCGCTGCAGATGGTGCGCGGTGTCGAAGCTGTCGGAGAGGGTGTCCGTGGCTTCCAGCAGCGCGGCCGCGAGCCCTGTCTCCCGGGTGCTCAGATGCATCTCCCGTACCCCGATTCCGTTGTCGTCCCCCCGTTTCCCTGTCGTCTCCGTCGGTGTCGTCCCGCTGTGCCGGGTCCCGTTCGGCGGCGCCTACCCAGCGCGTGCGGGCCTGTAACAGCTCTCCGACAGGGCTCGGGCGTTCTCGTGGGCGAGGAGACACCTATGTCACGATTGACCCTTAACGCAGTGCACCCGAGGGGGAGTTGCATGTACGGCGGCAAGGAGGCCGGGGTACGGGCGTCCCTGGCGGTGGTGGGGGCGGTCCTGCTGTTGGCGGGGTGTTCGTCCGCGGGGGGCGGCGGGGGCGAGAGCGAGGGTGCCGGATCCGGGGTCACCCGAGGGCCCGGGAATCCCGACCCGTTCTGGGTCAACCCGGCGGGCAGCGCGGCCGAGCAGGTCGCCACGTACGTCAAGGCGGGCAGGAAGGACGACGCCGAGCAGATCCGCAAGATCGCCGAGCGGCCGACCGGCGAGTGGATCGGGCCGGAGAACCCGGAGCGGGAGGCGCGCGGTTTCACGCAGGCCGCCCAGCGGGCCGACCGGTCCGCCGTACTGGTCCTCTACAACATCCCGCACCGCGACTGCGGCCAGTTCTCGCAGGGCGGCGCCGCCGACGGCGACAGCTACCGGACCTGGATCGACGGGGTCGCCCGGGGAATCGGTGACCGGCCCGCCACGGTGGTCCTGGAGCCGGACGCGATCCTGCACCTGGTCGACCAGTGCACTCCGGCCGCGCTGCGGGAGGAGCGCTACTTCCTTCTGAAGGAGGCCGTCACCAAGCTCAAGTCCCTGAAGAACACGAAGGTGTACCTGGACGCGGGCAACGCGGGCTGGGGTCACCCCGACCAGATCTTCCAGCCGCTCGAACGGGCGGGCGTCGATCTCGCCGACGGCTTCGCGGTGAACGTCTCCAACTTCTACTCGACCCGGGACTCGCTCGCGTACGGCAAGCGGCTGTCCGCGAAGGTCGGCGGCAAGCACTTCGTCATCGACACCAGCCGCAACGGCAACGGGCCGTACACGGCCGGCGAGGCCGACGAGAACTGGTGCAATCCGCCGGGACGCGCGCTGGGTGAGAGCCCGACGACGAAGACCGCCGATCCGCTCGTCGACGCCTATCTGTGGGTGAAGCGGCCGGGCGAGTCGGACGGCACCTGCAAGGGCGGTCCGAAGGCGGGCGACTGGTGGCCCGAGTACGCGCTCGAGCTGGCGAAGGCCTCCGAGTGAAGGCCTCCGAGTGAAGGCTTCCGCGGGAAGACCTCCGAGTGAGGGCCTCCGAGCAGCGGCCGGTACGTGACCGGGGGCGCCCTCCGCCGTCGCGCGGAGGGCGCCCCCGGTCATACAGGCAGGCCCCGGTGGATCAGGGAACCCTGACCCACCGGGCCTCGGACGGCGTTCCCTGGTCGTCCGTCACGAACAGCATGTACCAGCCGGACTCCACCAGGTTCCGGTTCTTCGGCACGGTCACCGTGATCCCCTTCGCCGTCTTCCTGAAGTCCAGCGCGATGGAGCGCTGGTCGACGTCGGTGACATGGGTGGACGCGCTCGGCCGGATCAGGCGGGCCGTCCTGATGGACGAGGCGTGCGCCGTGGCGAAGGTCGCCGAGCCGCCGCGCGCGACGGTCTTCGGGCCGCCGGCCAGGCCGGGCCGGGAGTCGCGGTAGAGATACGGCGGCGTGTAGATCTCGATGCGCTGCTCGAACGTGGCGGGCTTGGTGTCGGCCTTGTCCGCGTAGAGCGGGTTGGAGCCGAAGAACATCACGCGGCCGTCGGGCAGCAGGATCGAGCCCGAGTGGTAGTTGCGGCCGACCAGGGGGTCGGCGACCCGGTCGAAGGTGTGGGCGTGGGGGTCGTAGATCCGTGCCTGGAGGATGTCGGAGGCGCCGCGCCCGCGGTAGTCCTCGGAGCCGCCGGACACCAGGACGGTGTCGTCGGGCAGGATCGAGGACTGCGGATAGCGGGTCCCCTTCTCCAGCTCGGGGCCGTCCACGAACCTCGGGTTCCTGTCCTTGAGGTCGATGAGCCGGGTCTTCCTGCTGGAGAGCCTGGACTCGCCGACTCCGCCACCGCCGATCACCAGGTACTTCTCGTCCTGCGCGGGCGGCAGCAGCACCGTGCCGGAGGTCTCCATCATGGTGGGATCGCTCAGGCCGGGCAGTCTGGTGAACCTGTTCGCCGCCACGTCCCAGACGCCGGGGTCGCGGCCCACGTCGTCCGGTCCGTAACCGGCGTTCGAGCCCGAGTAGAACATCTTGCCGTTCTGCATCAGGCTGATCGCCGGATAGGTCGGGAACTGACGGATGCCCTTGGTGTACGTCCACTTCCTGGTCTTCGGGTCGAAGACCTCGTTCTTGCCGGGGACCAGCTGGCCGATCTCGTCCAGGCCGGAGAGGCTGAGGATCCTGCCGTCGCTCATGGTGGTCAGGGTCGGGTACCAGCGGGCCTCGTTCATCGGATCGACCTTGATGTACCGCTCGGCGACCGGATCGAACTCGAACGCGTCCCTGATGCCCTGGAAGTCCTTCTTGTCCAGGGCGAGTTTCTGGGCGATGCCGTACGTGTTGCGCGCGTCCGGGCCCGTCAGGCCCCGCACGCGGTAGTTGTCCTGGGTGCCCGTCTCGTACCGCCGGCCGCTTCGCTGCGCCTCGACGTAGATCCGGCCCAGGCCGGGGTCGTTGCGCAGGAACGCGCCGGTCGCCCGGTCGAAGACCTTCTTCGCGCGCGGGACGAGCACCGGGTCCTTGGAGACGAACGTCCTGCCGTTCTCCTTGCCGGTGAACCGGGTGCCCGCGGGCAGCGTGACCGGCTTGTCGGGGTTCTCGTTGTGGACGACCATCAGGCCGCCGGCCTTGGTGACGTCGCCCTTCAGCGTCTCGTAGCGCTTGGTGCCGCCGGCGATCAGGAGATTGCCGTCGGTGAGCTGGGTGTGGCCCGTGCAGAACAGGTCGGCCGGCGTCGGGACCGCCTTGACGGTCCCCTTGACCGGATCCCAGAGCCGCGTGTCGAACTTCTTCGCGTCGAAGTTGTCCTGGTTGTTGCCCGAACCCGCGACCAGCAGGACCTTGCCGGTGTGCAGCAGGGCCGCGTGGATGGTGTTCAGGCGGTACCGCCTGGGGAACCGGACGACGTCCCAGTGACCGTTCTCGGCTTTGTACTCGGGCTTGTTGATCGTGTACTGGTGGTATCTCTCCGTGCTGAAGCGATAGACCCACGGGCCGTTCATCCCGGCCAGGGCGAGGACCACCGCCCCGCCCATCGCGAGACGGCGAGCGCGGCGGATGCGGGCACCGTCCTTCATTTCTCGCGTCCCCCAGGGGAAATCCGCACGGTCTGTCCGGTGTCCTCCCGCGCCGCCGCCCAGCCGGGCGTGTGCTGAGGCGCGTGCGGGGCGTGCTGCTCCTGCCGCGGCACGGAGGACCGCGTGGGCAGGGGAGCGGGCTCCTCGGACGGGACCGGGGGCTTCCTCCTGGCCTGGCGCAGAGTCCACTGCCAGGCCAGGATCGGCGAGGCCGTGATCAGCAGGGCGAAGCAGGCCCAGGTGATCATCGCGGGGTGGGAGTGCCCGAGCAGGAGTCCGGCGACGATCGAGCCGGCGAAGACCAGGATGAAGAACAGGTGGATCCGGAAGGTCCCGAACAGTGTGTCCGGGCTCGCCGAATCCCCCTTGGGGGTCACCACGAACCTGCTCCCGCGGCGCAGCACGGCGTCCATCAGCGAGCGGGCGTAGACCGGCGCGGAGAGCGCCGACATGATCATGCCCGCGACGCCGCCGGAGCCCTCGGGCTCGTGCGGGGAGACGTTGTGGCGGCGGTTCCACACGTACAGACCGATCTGCAGCGCGGAGGCGTTGCCGTACAGCATCAGCCAGACCGTCGGGTCGATGTTCACGCCCGAGGCGCCCAGGCCCAGGAACAGCGCGCAACTCAGCGCCGCGAGGATCCAGTTGAGGGCCGACATCGGATAGAAGATGATCATCATGGTGTAGTTGAAGAGCTTGCTCGGCGGCAGCGAGAAGAAGCCCTTCCAGTACTGCTTCAGGATCGTCTCGTACGTGCCCCGTGACCAGCGCAGCTGCTGGGTGAAGAAGTCCGTCCAGGCGTTCGGGCCCTCGCCGACCGCGAGCACGTCCGGGGTGTAGACCGAGCGCCACTTGCGCCCCGTGGCCGGATTCCGGTGGCGGTGCATCTCGAAGCCGGTCGCCATGTCCTCGGTGATCGAGTCGTACAGACCGCCGATCTGCTTCAGCGCTTCGATGCGTACGGCGTTGGAGGTGCCCACGAACATCGGCGCGCCGTAGCGGTTGCCGGCCCGCTGGATCAGCGCGTGGAAGAGGAACTGCTGGGACTCGGCGGCCTTGGTGATGGGGTTGTCGTAGTTGCCGTACACCTGCGGGCCGATCACGAAACCGATGTCCGGGTCGCGGAAGAAGCCGAGCATCCGCTCCAGGTAGTTCGGCAGCGGCACGTGGTCGGTGTCGACGGAGGCGAAGAAGTCGTACGCGTCGCCGTGCGCCTCCAGCCAGGCGTTGTAGTTGCCGTGCTTGGTCCTGGCGCGGTGCGGACCCTTGGCCCGGTTCCACTTCGCGACGCCCTTGCGGGAGAAGTGGTGCACGCCGAGGCGCTCGCAGACCTCCTTCACCTCGGGGTCGTCGCCCTCGTCGAGGAGCCAGATGTGCAGAAGGCCCCGGTGGCGCAGCCTGACGGCCGCCTCCAGGGTCTTCGTCACCATCGCCAGTGGCTCCTTGCCGGGCACGAAGGAGGTGAGGAAGGCCACTCTGGTGCCGGTCTCGGGCACCACCGGGATCGGGTCGCGGGCGACCAGGGTCGCGTGTGCGTTCGAGAGCACGTTCATGCAGCGGAAGAACTCGATCAGACCGATCGAGACGAGCATCACGGTGTCGAGCACCGGCAGGAAGTCGTGGGCCGGGTAGTCGCGTTCGGTCCAGTGCTCCGGCTGGAGCAGCCAGCCGAGCAGGACCAGCGAGAGCAGCGGCGCCGCGCCCAGCATGAGGGCGGCCCGTACGCGGTGCGGCTCCTGGGACAGCAGGGAGCGGTACTGCACCGTGTACCGCTTGCCTGGATCGGGCTGTGTGAGGGGCCCGGCGAGCCTGCTGTAGTGCTCGTAGTCGTATCTCGGCAGGGTCTTCTCGATCCTGCCGGGGCCACCGGTCCGTTGTGGCGGCACCCGGAGCCGGGCCGTCCCGGACGCGTCGAAGTCCTGTCGGGCGCCTGTCGGCGTCGACGTCATGAGTCATTCCCCCCACACGCACGGTCGCGTGCGTGTCCGTCGGTTCTTGTCGCCCGCTCGGATCCCCCTCGACCGTCACGGACGCATGCTGGCAGGCGGCGTCACCGCTTCGTCCACACTCAGGAAGACCACGGAAACGCGACCATCCGGTTGCACGGCGCCCCCTCGGCACCCGTTCGTGAGCGGGGCCCCCAGCCCCCCACGGACGCAACCGGCCGAACCCCCAACTGCCGTATAACGGCAGTCCCTTGCCGCCCAGGGTTCTACGGCGCCCGCCATGATCGCAAGGTGTGAAACGCGGTGTTAACCGGTCATACGATCTAATTGGGACGTCTGTACGAAGAGGGGACGTCTCCGTACGACGAAGGGCCCCTCGCCTGTGGCGAGGGGCCCTTCTGTCGGTGCGCCGCCAGGGACTCGAACCCCGGACCCGCTGATTAAGAGTCAGCTGCTCTAACCAACTGAGCTAGCGGCGCCTGCTGACCCGAGAACCCTACCCGATGCGAACGGGTGCTCCCGACCGCGGTGCGGCCCCGGCCGCCCATGGGTGGCCCCGTACATCATTCGGACCGTCAACATGCGACACCGGATGACAGTTGAGAAACTGACGACTGTGCAGAAAAGCGGAGATTTCTATCTGGAGTGTGAGGGGCGACGCATGGAGACTCCGGTATTCGAGGAATTCGAACCCGCGAGTGACTGCGATTGCCCCGGATGCGTGCGCGGGCGGCGTTTCCCGGCCCCTTCCGTGCTCCCGGGACCGCTCGGCCGCCCGGTGTCGCACAGGGCCTTCGTGATCGCTGCGGCGGCGGGCGCGGCCCTCGTCGCGGTCCCGTCGGTGCCGGCCGTCGCCGTCGCGCACGGACCCGCCCGGCCGGGCGACCCCGCAGGTGACGAGCCCGACACGCCGCAGGGCGGCGAAGCTCCGCTGCATGGGCCGGCCGGCAGTCCCGCGAAGCCGGGGACCGGGGTCGAGGTGCCCGCCACCACCCGGGCGGCGATCATCAACCGGGCCAAGAAGTGGATCACCGCGCAGGTGCCGTACAGCATGAGCGCGTACTGGTCGGACGGATACCGGCAGGACTGCTCCGGATTCGTCTCGATGGCCTGGAATCTGCCGGGAAACGAATGGACGGGCAGTCTCCACTCGTTCGGCGTACGCATTTCCCGCGATCAGCTGCAACCCGGCGACATTCTTCTCTTCCATAATCCGGCGGACCCCCAGAACGGTTCGCACGTCGTGCTTTTCGGCGGCTGGACGGACTACACGCACACGTATTACATCGCCTACGAACAGACCCGCCCGCGCACCCGCAGGCAGTCCACGCCGTACGCGTACTGGAGCAACTCGACCCACTATCTGCCCTACCGTCACAAGGGGCTGGCTGACGGCGCGAGCGGCGCGCAGTCCTCGGTACCGGGTACCAAGGCCGCCCCCTACCCGGGCCCGTCCGCCTTCGGCCCCGGTACGAACAACGCGTACGTCACCCAGCTGGGCCGGCTCCTGGTGGAGCGGGGCGGGCGCCGCTTCTACACCTCGGGACCGGGGCCGCGCTGGTCGAACGCGGACCGGCGGGCCACCCGGGCCTTCCAGCTCGCCCAGGGCTGGAAGGGGACCGGCGCGGACGGACTGCCGGGGCCGCGGACCTGGTCGTACCTGGTGGAGAAGAAGGGCAGGGACATCCCGCCCGCGGCGGGCGCGACGGGCACGACGGGCACGACGGGCACTGCGAGTACGACGGGCACTGCGAGCACGACGGGCACGACGGGCACGACGGGCACGACGGGCACGACGGGCACGACGGGCACCGCGAGCACCGCGGGGGCGGGCGGGGCGCCGTCCGTCGCCGTTCCCGCCTTTCCCGGGCGCGGGACGTTCCGGCCGGGTGCGCGCAACGCGTTCGTCACCCTGCTCGGAAAGCAGCTGGTCAAGAAGGGTTTCGGCGCCTACTACGCGCACGGACCAGGGCCGGACTGGGGCGAGTCGGACCGGCGCGCCGTCGAGGCCTTCCAGCGGGCGCAGGGCTGGCGGGGCGGTGCGGTGGACGGCCGTCCGGGTCCGGAGACCTGGCGGCGGATCTTCTCGTGACCGGGTCCCCGAAGCGGCACGGAACCCGGGCGCGGCGCAGGTCCCCGAGTCGTCACGGGGGTCCCTGACGGGGCCGCACGGCCCACGGTCCCGACGCGGTCCGTGATCGTACTTCCACGCGCGGAGGCATGGAGGCAGGTATGACTTCGACCACTTCACCCACTCCGGAGCCCGAGGGGACTCCGGAGAGCGGTGCCATCCGGTCCGCCCGGCTCATCCACAACGAGGCGACCACCGAGATCCCCGTCCACCTGCTCTTCCGGGACGAGCCCGAGCCGGTGCCGGTCCCGCTCGCGTCCGATGCCGTGGAGCGCCGGCCGGACACCACCGTCCCCCTGCGGGCGCAGGTGCGAAAGGGGGAGCGCGAGCAGCCACGGGTGCGCCGGCCCGCGTCGGGCCGGGCCGCGCGCCCGGTGCCGGAGGTCGATCCCGATCTGGTGGAGCGGCCCGCGCGGGTGCTGCCCGCGGTGGCGGGTGTGCTGGCCGGGGCCTGCGGGGTGGCCGGGTGTGTCCTCACCGCCTGGTGGGCGGGGTCGCTGCCGTCGGCCGCGGGGCACGCGTTCGGGCTGCCCGGGCACGCGGGTGCCGGGCTCGGGCCCACGCAGTTGGGCGCCTACGCCGGAGCGGGCGCGCTCGGCCTGTTCGGCTTCGGCGGTCTGGCCCGCGGCCGGACCGGCCGGGCCTGGGTGCTAGGTCTCTTCGGGGGTTACCGCGGCACGGTCCGGCGCACCGGCCTGATGTGGATCAACCCGCTGGTGATCCGGCGCCGGGCCGACGTACGGCTGCGGCACTGGCGCAGCGAGCCGATGCCGGTGGCCGACGGGAACGGCGTGGCGCTGCGGGTGGTGGTGCTCGTCGTGTGGCGGATCAAGGACACCGCGCGGGCCGTGCTCGGGGTCGAGGACCATGAGACGTATCTGCGCGAGTGTGTGGAGGCGGCGCTGTCGCGGGTGCTCACGCGGCTGCCGGCGGATCTGCCCTCGTCGGTGGTCAAGGACCTGACCCTGCGCAACACCGACGCCGTCGGCGAGGCGCTGACCGGGCTGGTGGCCGAGGAGGCGGCGCCGGTCGGTCTGGAGGTGTTCTCGGCGCAGCCGACCCGGATCGAGTACGCGCCCGAGATCGCCGCCGTGATGCAGCGTCACCGGATCGCCGCCCTGGACGCCCGGCACCGCGACTCCGTGCTCGACTCGGTCGTCGACTCCGTCGAGGACACGGTGACCCGGCTGACCCTGCGCGGGCTGGTCGAACTGGACGACTACGAACGCAAGGCGCTGGTGAAGGACCTGACGGTGGCGTTCTGCACCGGGCGCCAGGAGGGCTCCTAGGGCGTGCAGGCGTCGCGAGGCAGGCGGGGCTTTCGCAACATGCCCTAGTAGGGGCCGCCGTTCGGATCACGCGGCGGGACGCGGGGCGGCTGACCAGGCACCGCGCTCCGGCACCGCCTGGTCCGGACGACGACGGGCTCCGGCCGGTGTGTGATTGGTCTGGACATGTTCAAGAAGGCGCAATAATCTGGGACTTGGTCTAGACCTGAAAACGCGCGCACGGCTCACGAGAACCTCCCCCACGTCCTCCAGGAGCGGCAGCATGCGCATACGGACGACCAGGAACAACGCCAAGTGGTACGCGGCCGTCGTCGGCCTCGCCACCGCGGGCACCTTCGCGCTCTCCACCGGCAGCGCCGGCGCCCACGGCTACACCGACCAGCCCCTCAGCCGGCAGAAGATGTGCGCCAGTGGCGGCACCGTCGCCAACTGCGGTGACATCCAGTGGGAACCTCAGAGCGTCGAGGGTCCCAAGGGCTTCCCGGCGGCGGGCCCCGCGGACGGCCGGATCTGTTCCGCGAACCACACCAACTTCGGCCAGCTCGACCAGCCCAAGACCCCCTCGGGCGGCGCCTGGCCCACCACCAGGGTCACCGGCGGCCAGAGCTACAGCTTCCGCTGGCAGTTCACGGCCGTGCACGCCACGACCGACTTCAAGTACTTCGTCACCAAGCCCGGCTGGAACCAGAACCACGCGCTGACCCGGGCCGACCTGAACACCACACCGTTCCTGACGGTCCCCTACAACGGCCAGCGCCCACCGTCCACCCTCTCCCACTCCGGCACCCTGCCCACCGGTCTGAGCGGACACCACGTCATCCTCGGCGTGTGGACGATCGCCGACACCGCGAACGCGTTCTACTCGTGCGCGGACGTCACGTTCTGAAGGTGCCGAGCCCGGATGTTCTGAGCCTCCCTTGAGGCGCCGGTCCACCCCCCACGGGTAGGTTCCACGCACATCGCCATGACCATGACGATGTGCGTGGAGCTGAACCGACAAACGGGGGAATGTCATGGAGTTCGTTTTCTACGCCGTACCCGCGCTGATCATGACCGGGGCGGTCCTCATGGCGGTCACCGTGATCCGCCGCTCGCTGGACGTGCGGCGCGCCTGGAACAGCGGACTGACCGCGGAGGCGCGCTGTCTGCGCTCGTACACGACGATCGGTGGCGGCGGTGGCGACACCTCCGTGTCCACGACGCTGCACCACGTGTACGAGTTCATGACGCGCGACGGCCGCACGATCCGCTTCGAGGAGCCGAACGGCCCGGCGACGGTCGTCGAGGGCGACATCGTCACCGTCCACTACACCGCCGACCGCCCGGAGAAGGCGACGGCCCACGCGCCGCGCCGGGGAGTGCTGGTGGCGGGCACGGTCTTCGTCCTGGCCTTCTGCTCGGTGGTCATCGTCTTCTGCGTCGGCTTCATGGTGGGCTTCCACGCGTTCTCCTCGGAGTGGGACTCGGTCTGGACGGGAGGGGACGAGTTCGAGGGCGCGGGGCTCCCTTTCTGACGACACGTCAATTATGGTGCGCCTCCATGGGGTTCATGAGGCGAACCGTCGCGGAGCTCGTACTGGAGCGGTGGGGCGACCACCGGCCGGGGCTGTGGTTCGAGGGGCGGGTTCTGAGCCATCACATGGTGACGGCGGCCGCGGCGGCACGGGCCGCGCTCCTCGCCGACCTGCTGCCCGCGGGCGCCGAGCCGCACCTCGGTGTCCTGCTCGACAACACCCCCGAGTATCCGATGTGGTTGAGCGCCGCCGCCCTCGGGGGCGCCGCCGTCGCCGGGATCAATCCGACCCGCCGCGGCCCCGAACTGGCCCGCGACATCCTGCACACCGAATGCCGCGTCCTGATCACCGAGCGGACCCATCTGCCCCTCCTCGACGGCCTCGAACTCCCCGGCGTCCGCGTCCTGGTGACCGGCACCGAGGCGTACGAGGACCTCCTCGCGCCGTACGACGGGGTGCGGCCCGAGGCGTCGTCCGCGTCGCCGGACGACCGCCTCCTCCTCTATTTCACCTCCGGCTCGACCGGTGCCCCCAAGGCCGCGATCTGCACGCAGGGCAGGCTGGCCGCCGCCGGACACTCGCTGGTCGACCACTTCGGGGTGCGCCCGCAGGACACGCACTACATCTGCATGCCGATGTTCCACGGCAACGCGGTGATCGCCGACTGGGCGCCCGCACTGGCGGCGGGCGCGCGCGTCGCGCTCCGGCGCCGCTTCTCCGCGTCGGGCTTCCTGCCGGACGTACGGGCCTGCGGAGCCACGTACTTCACCTACGTGGGCCGTGCCGTCCAGTACCTGCTGGCCACGCCCGCCCGTCCCGACGACCGGGACAACCCCTTGCGGACGGGATTCGGGACGGAGGCCGGAGCGGTCGACGCGGCCGCCTTCGAACAGCGCTTCGGAGTGCGGCTGGTGGAGGGATACGGCTCCTCGGAGGGCGGGGCCGCCATCCAGCGCACGCCCGGCACTCCGGCGGGCGCGATCGGGCGGGCGGCATCCGGCGACGACCTGGCCGTGATCGACCCGGAGACCCGCGCCGAATGCCCGGCGGCCGTCTTCGGCCCGGACGGCCGGCTGCTCAACGGGAGTGCGGCGATAGGGGAACTGGTGAACCGCGGAGCCAGCCCCTTCGAGGGGTACTGGCGCAACCCGGCCGCCGACCTGGCCCGGCGGCGCGACGGCTGGTACTGGACGGGCGATCTCTTCTACCGGGACTCCGACGGCTTCCTCTACTTCGCCGGCCGCACGGACGACCGGCTGCGCGTCGACAGCGAGAACCTCGCCGCCGCGATGATCGAGAACATCCTCGCCCGGTACCGGGGCGCGGCGGCCGTCGCGGTGTACGCGGTGCCGGACCCGGTGGCGGGGGACCAGGTGATGGCGACGGTGGCGCCGCGCGACGGTGTCCCCTTCGACCCGCACGCCTTCGCCGCCTTCCTGGCCGGGCAGCCCGACCTGGGGACCAAGATGGCGCCCCGCTTCGTGCGGATCGTGGAGCGGATGCCGGTCACCGCCACCAACAAGATCCACCGGGCGGCGCTGCGGCGCGCGGGCTTTCGCTGCGCCGACCCGGTGTGGTGGCGGCCGTCCGGCGCGCCCGCCTACCGCAGGCTCGGGCAGGCGGACGTGCGGGGCCTGCTGGCCGAGTACCGGGCGCGGGGGCGCGAGGACCTGCTGCCGGCGGCGCAGGGCTGACGCCACCCCGGATCCCCCCTCGTTCGGACGGTGTGTACCGGTCTGTCCGCACGACCGGCGGAGGCCGTGGTGAGGTCTCGGCCGGCGGAGGAATCCCGGCCGCCCGACAGGGGGAGGATGCACCCGGACACCCGTGTCGCGCGTGCCGAGGACGGTGCCGCGCCGAGGAAAGAGGGATCATGCGTCACCTGATCCGGATCCGGGTCACGGAGGCCGTCGGCGCCGCACCGCCCCACGCGGGCGCGACCGGCCGTCCGCGCGCGCCCCGGAGGGCCCGGTGGGTCCGGACGGTCGGGGCCATGCGGGCCAAGCAGGCCACTCGGACGGCGTGGACGGCGTGGACGGCGCGGACGGTTCATGGCGGCGCACCCGTGACGGCCTACGGGCGTGACGCCGCGGGCGGACCTCGGTCACGTTCTTGTCATGCTCCTGCTGATCGAGGTGCCGGGCTTCGGCGGCTGACGCCGGGACCGGCGGCACACCCCGCCCGTGTCCCGCGGTGACCCCTCCGTCGGTCCCTCCCCGTGCGGCGGTCCGGCCCGGGCCGCCGCGCCCCCTCCCCAGGTGTCCGCCGGACCGTGGTACCCCGCCAAGGCCCGCGAGTTCCCCGGCGACCCGTCCTCCGTCCCCCGAACCGTGCACTCGGCCGGACGGCCCGTCGACCCGCTCCTCGACCCTCGTCAGTCCTTCCCGAAAGGCGTGAGCGCCCATGTCCCCCACGCATGACCGCAGTCACAGCGACGATCTGCTGTCCTTCGTACGCTCCAGCCCCTCGCCGTACCACGTGGTCGCGAACGCGGCCCAGCGCCTGGAGAAGGCGGGTTTCCTGGAGCTGCGCGAGACGGACGACTGGGCGGCCGGCGCCGAGGGCGGCCGGTACGTGGTCCGCGCGGGAGCGCTGCTCGCCTGGTACGTCCCCGAAGGCGCTCCGGCCCGTACGCCGTTCCGGATCGTCGGCGCCCACACCGACTCCCCGAACCTGCGGATCAAACCCGAACCGGACACCGGCACGGCGGGCTGGCGTCAGATCGCCGTGGAGGTCTACGGCGGTGTGCCCTTCAACACCTGGCTGGACCGGGACCTCGGCATCTCGGGACGGCTGATGATGCGGGACGGCTCCAGCCGCCTCGTCCGCGTCGACCGGCCGCTGCTGCGGGTGCCGCAGCTCGCCATCCACCTCGACGGCGGCGTCAACGAAGGGGTCGCGCTGGACCCACAGCGGCACCTCACCCCCTTGTGGGGGCTCGGCGCCACCCGGCCCGGCGCCCTGCTCGGCCGGATCGCCGACGAGGCGGACGCCCGTGTCGCCGACATCCTGGGCTGGGACCTGATGCTGCACGACATCCAGCCGCCCGGCTACCTGGGCGCGGACGAGGAGTTCCTCGTCTCCTCCCGACTCGACAACCAGATCTCCGTGCACGCGGGCATCACCGCGCTGGTCGCCGCCGCGACCGCCGCACGGCCGCCCGCGTACGTCCCCGTGCTCGCCGCCTTCGACCACGAGGAGGTCGGCAGCGGCTCCTGGTCGGGGGCCCAGGGGCCGCTGCTGGAGCGGGTGCTGAGCCGGTCCGTCGGCGCGCGGGGCGGCAGCGCCGAGGACTTCCACCGCGCCCTCGCCGGCGGCTTCTGCGTCTCCGCCGACATGTCGCACGCCGTGCACCCCAACTACGCCGAGCGCCACGACCCGGATCACCACCCGCTGCCCAACGGCGGCCCCGTCGTCAAGGTCAACGTCAACCAGCGGTACGCCACCGACGGCACCGGGGTCGCCGTCTTCGCCGCGGCCTGCGAGCGGGCGTCGGTGCCCTGGCAGCCGTTCGTCTCCCACAACGCCATACCGTGCGGGACCTCGATCGGACCGATCACCTCGGCCCGGCTGGGGGTCCCCACCGTCGACGTGGGCGTACCGGGGCTGTCGATGCACTCCGCCCGCGAACTGTGCGGGGCAAGGGACCCCGGTCTGCTGGCGCGGGTGCTGACCGAGTTCGTCACGGCGGGCTGAGCCGGACCCCGGACATGCGTGAAGGCCCCCCACGGTCGTGGAGGGCCTTCATTCTGTGCGCCGCCAGGGACTCGAACCCCGGACCCGCTGATTAAGAGTCAGCTGCTCTAACCAACTGAGCTAGCGGCGCATGACTCCCGCCTTCCGCTTCCGCGGTCGGCGACGAAAGAAATACTACCTGGTCCGACGGGGTGCTCCGGACCACCCGCGTCGGGTCCGCCTTCCGGTCGGGCGGCCGACGAAGGGCAGGCTCTAGAGGGCGAGCGACACGAGCACCGGGGTCGCCTCGCGGTTCAGGGTGTCCGCGGCCCGGCGCAGCCGGTGGGCGTGTTCGACCGGGAGGGACAGGGCGAGGCAGCCGACCGAGGAGCCCGCGGTGATGGGGACGGCCGCGCAGACCGTGCCGATCGCGTACTCCTGGAGGTCGAGCACCGGCACCGTCGGCGGCTGGGCGTCCAGCCGGGACAGCAGCAGCCGCTCGTCGGTGATGGTGCGCGAGGTGAGGCGGGCCATCCTGTGCCGGGAGAGGTGGTCGCGGCGGGCGTCGAGGTCGAGTTGGCCGAGCAGGCTCTTGCCCACGGCGCTGGCGTGGGCGGAGGAACGGAAATCGACCCATTCGTTGACCGCGGGGGTCGCCGGGCCCTCGGCGCACTGGGTGACCTGCACCTCGCCGTCGATGTAGCGGCTGATGTAGATCGCGGCGCCCACCGAGTCGCGCAGCCGGTCGATGGTCTGCTGGAGCTTCTCGCGCAGCGCCAGGTCACGGCCGTGAGCGGAGTCCAGCCGGCCGAGGGCGGCACCGGCGACGAACACGCCGTCGGTGACCTGCTCGACGTATCCCTCGCGGCGCAGCATCCGCACCAGCGCGGGCAGTCGGTCAGGCCCGAGGCGCGTCCTGCGGGCGAGTTCGGCGTCGGTGATACCGCCGGAGTGCCGGGCCACCGCCTCCAGGACGCGCAGGGCGTCCTGGGCCGAGTGGTACGGCGCGGTCGGCTCGTTCATCAGCGCCACGGTTTCCCCCTGCGCTTCCTGGGTCCTCGGTCCGGACAGCTGAGCTCCTCCACGATAACTGTCAAACGGTGGACGAGGAGGGGCTGTTGACCAGAATGTTCGTCGCCCGCGGTGCTCTCAGCAGCGGCGTGACACCCTGGCATATGCCAGGGTCATGGCCCGTCGGGCATGCGCCGAGGGTCGGACCTCGGGCCTTCCCGCGTTCACTCCTTGTAGTCACAGGACCGCGCTGAGAAATTCCCGGGTCCGTTCGTGCTCCGGATCGCCGAACATCCGCTCCGGCGGACCGGCCTCGATGACACGGCCGGAATCGAACATCAGCACCTGGTCCGAGATGTCACGGGCGAAATTCATCTCGTGGGTCACACAGAGCATGGTGATGTCGGTGGTGCGGGCGATGTCACGGAGGACGTCGAGGACCCCCGCGACCAGCTCGGGGTCGAGCGCGGACGTCACCTCGTCCAGCAACAGCACCTGCGGCCGCATCGCCAGCGCCCGCGCGATCGCGACCCGCTGCTGCTGCCCGCCGGACAACTGGCTCGGGTAGGCGTCGCATTTGTCCGCGAGGCCCACCAGGTCGAGCAGCTCACGGGCCCGCTCCTCGGCCTCGTCCCTGGACAGGCCGAGGACGGTGACCGGCGCCTCGGTGATGTTGCGGAGCACCTTCATGTTCGGGAACAGGTTGAACTGCTGGAAGACCATCCCGATCTTCTTGCGGACCTCACGGATCTGCTTCTCCTCCGCCGGGAAGAGCCGTTCCCCGGCCACCGTGATCGTCCCCTCGTCGGGCTCGGCCAGGGTCATCAGCAGCCGCAGGATCGTCGTCTTGCCGGAGCCCGAGGGGCCGATCAGCGTGACGTGCTTGCCGGGCTCGACACGGAAGTCGAGCCCGTCCAGGACGGTGTTGTCCCCGAAGCGCTTGGTGACCTTGTCGAACCGGATCAGTTCCTGGGTCCGCTGGTGACGGGTGTCGGGGGTCTGATTGTCGATGTCAACGGACAAGACGTCGCTCCAGGGCTCGCAGAAGAAGGGAGGCCGGATAGGAAATGAGGATGAAGGCCACGCCGATGACCGTGAGGGGCTCGGTGAACTGGAAGTGCTCCTGCGAGTACAGCCGTGCCTCGCCGAGCATCTCCAGGACCGTGATCGCCATCAGCATCGGGGTGTCCTTGAGCATGGATATGACGTAGTTGCCCAGCGCGGGCACCACGCGGCGGATCGCCTGCGGCAGGATCACCGCGGTCCAGGTGCGCCGCAGAGGCAGGTTGAGCGCCGTGGCCGCTTCCCACTGACCGGCCGGCACGCCCTCGATGCCGGCCCGGTAGACCTGCATCGTGTACGTCGAGTAGTGCAGCCCGATCGCGACGACCCCGGTGGTCAGCGCGGAGAACGTGATGTTCCACTCGGGCAGCACGTAGAACAGGAAGAACAGCTGCACCAGCAGCGGGGTGTTGCGCACGAACTCCGTGACGGCCCCCACCGGCCAGCGCACCCAGCGGGTCGGCGCCCGCATCAGCAGCGCCCACACCAGCCCGAGGGCGAAGGAGATCAACGAGCCGAGGGCCAGCGCCTTCAGGGTGACCAGCAGGCCGTCCCGGAAGAGCGGCATGAAGTCACCGACCGCGCTCCAGTCCCACGTCATGCGACACCTCCCACGTCGGCCGTCCTGTACCGGGTCATGAGGTACCTCCGCTCGCCGCGCCGACTCCGCTCGCTGAGGCGCGGCGCGTCTCCCGCGCGGCGGCGGGGCGCTCGGGCGCCCTGCCGAGCCCGGCCTTCAGCCGCCGCTCCAGGACGCGCATCAGCCGGGTGATCACGAAGGCGATCACGAAGTAGATCAGCAGGATGTACGCGTAGATCTCCGCGCTCTCCTGGAGCGCGAGCCGCACCAGGTTGCCGCTGAAGGCCAGATCGCCCATGCCCATGATCGAGACCAGGGCCGTGCCCTTGAGCAGCTCGACCAGCAGGTTGCAGAAGGAGGGGATCATCTCGGGCACCGCCTGCGGCAGCAGGATCAGCCGCATCCGCTGCCAGGGCGTGAAGCTGAGCGCGATGCCGCCCTCGCGCTGGGCGGGGTCGACGGCGTTCAGGGCGCCGCGCACGATCTCGCTGCCGTACGCCCCGTAGGTCAGCCCCAGCGCCAGCGTGCCCGCCCACAGCGGGACGAGCTGCCAGCCGAAGGCCAGCGGCAGCACGAAGTACACCCAGAAGATCATGATCAGCGCGGAGGTCCCGCGGAACACCTCGGTGTAGAGGCCCGCGAGGAAGCGGACGATCCACCGCCGGGAGGTGCGTGCGACGCCCACCACGAAGGAGACGGCTCCGGCCACCAGCGAGCCGAGGAACAGCAGCTGGAGGGTGACCCAGATCCCCTTGAGTACGAGTTCCCAGAGTCCCGGGGTCATCCGCGGCAGAGCTCCTTCGCGGTCATGTCGGTCATCTCGGCCCTGGTGAAGCCGAACGGCCGCAGGATGCGGAACAGCTCGCCGCTCTTCTTCATCTTCCGCAGCTCCCCGTTGAAGGCGTCCCGCAGCCGCGTCTCGGCCGAACGGAACGCGAAGCCGCCGCCGTCGACGTGCGGCTTGCCCTTGACCAGGGGCGCGAACGGTTTGGTGCTCTCGGCCTTGCGGGACTTCCCGACCACCTCGCGGACGGTCAGCGCGGTCCCGGCGAAGACGTCGACGCGCCCCGCCTCGACGGCGTTCAGCCCGGCGACCTGGTCGGGCACGATCAGGATGTCGCTCTCCTTGTACCCGGCCTCGACGGCGTACTGGATCTCGGCGTACCCGGTGCCGGTCGCGAACCTGGCCTTCTTCGCCACGACGTCCTTGTAGTCGTGCAGGTCCTTCGGATTGCCCTTGCGCACGATGAAGGCGTCGAGCATCTGGTAATCGGGGTCGGCGAAGATGACCTGCTCGCACCGCTCGGCGTTGATGTACATCCCGGCGGACACGACGTCGAACTGCTGCGAGTTGAGCCCGGGGATGAGCGAGCCGAACTCGGTCGGGACCGGCTGGACGCGGTCGACCCCCAGGCGCTTGAAGACCGCCTTCGCGAGTTCGGGCGCCTCTCCGGTCAGTTCACCGTTCCGGCCGATGTAGCCGAACGGGATCTCGCCCGCGATGCCCAGTCGCACGACACCCTGCGCCCTCAGCCGGCCGAGGAGATCGCCGCCGTCCGTCCCGGCGGCCGTGGCCACCCGGCTGCAGCCCGCGGCGCCCAGCGCGCCGGCCGCCCCGAGCGCCGAGACACCCGTGAGCAGCGCCCGCCGGCTCGGTCCTCGTGTCCGCGCACCGGGCCCGTCTCTTCCGTCATTGCGTAGTGGTGGAGCCATGGCGGCGCGGCTACCCGGGACCACACGATCCATTCACGACCCATTCCGGCCACCGTGCGCCCCGTCCGTCGACGAGGCGCCCTTGACCCCGGCGGGACCATGGAACGCATGACCGAGCGCATGACCGACCGGTACATCGAAGTCTCCCTGGTCAAGCGGGGAGTCCACTGCACGGCCAGACTGCTCGACGACCGGGCACCCCTCACCTGCGCGGCGGTGTGGGACGCCCTCCCCCTGGCCGGTGACGTCTATCACGCCAAGTACGCGCGCAACGAGATCTACGCCCTGTTCCCGCCCTTCGCGGCCACCGAACCCCCGCTGGAGAACCCCACGGTGACCCCCGTCCCCGGCGACCTCTGCTACTTCGCCTTCGCGGGCACCGAGCTGGGCACCAAGGCCTACGGCTACGACACCGACGTGCGCCCCGGCACCACGGTCGTCGACCTCGCCGTCTTCTACGAACGCAACAACCTGCTGCTCAACGGTGACGTGGGCTGGGTGCCGGGCATCGTCTGGGGCCGGATCGTCGAGGGCCTCGACACCATGGCCGAGGCCTGCAACGACCTGTGGCGCTCCGGCGCGCTGGGGGAGACCCTCAGCTTCCGGCGGACGTAGCGAAGCCGGGCGGCGGAGCGACCCCGGCCGCCCCCGCCTCGTACAGCGCGTGCGCCGTCCGCAGGACCAGGTCGTCACGGTGACGGGCGGCGACGATCTGCAGGCCGACGGGCAGCCCCGCGGCGTCGGTACCCACCGGGACCGACGCCGCCGGCTGCTGCGTCATGTTGAAGGGATAGGTGAACGGGGTCCAGCCCGTCCAGCGCCGGTGCCCGGAGCCCTTCGGGACCTCGGCGCCCGCCTCGAACGCGGTGATCGGCAGCGTCGGCGTCACCAGTACGTCGTACGACTCGTGGAAACGGCCCGTGCGGCGGCCCAGGTCCATCCGGACGTCCACGGCGGCCAGATGGTCCAGGCCGCTGAGCCGTGCGCCCTCCCGGCAGATCTCCCGGAGCCCGGGGTCCAGCAACTCCCGCTGCCGCGGCCCGAGTCGCTGCACCACCCGGGCCGCTCCGCCGAACCACAGGGCGTGGAAGGCGTCCACCGGGTCCCTGACGTCGGGGTCGGCCTCCACGACGTACGCGCCCAGGGCCGCCAGCCGCTCCACCGCCCGCCGCACGGCCGCCGCGACGTCCGGGCGGACCGCGACCTGCCCGCCGAGGGACGGCGAGTAGGCGACCCGCAGCCCGCGCACCCCGCCCTCCAGCGCGTCCACGAAGGAACCGCCGACCGGCCCGAGCGCCGACCAGTCACGGGCGTCGGGCCCGCTGATCACGTCCATCATCAGCGCCGCGTCGGCCGCGTCCCGGGTCATCGGCCCCACGTGCGAGAGCGTCCCGAAGGGGCTCGCCGGATACAGCGGCACCCTCCCGTACGTCGGCTTCAGCGCGAAGATCCCGCAGAACGAGGCCGGGATGCGCACACTGCCGCCCCCGTCCGTGCCCAGCGCCAGCGGTCCCGCGCCCAGGGCGACGGCCGCCGCGCTGCCGCCGCTGGAGCCGCCCGCCGTGCGCGAGACGTCGTACGGATTGCGCGTGACCCCCGACAGCGGTGAGTCGGTGACGCCCTTCCAGCCGAACTCGGGTGTCGTCGTCTTGCCGAGGAAGACGGCGCCGTGCTCGCGCAGCCGGGCGACGGACGGCGCGTCCTCGACCCAACCACCCTCCGGGGAAACGGTCTTCGAGCCCCGCAGAGTCGGGCCGCCACGCAGCAGCAGGATGTCCTTGACCCAGACCGGAACGCCGTCCAGCAGCCCCGCGGGCTCGCCCCGCCGCCAGCGGTCCGCGGACTCCGCCGCCCCCGCGAGCGCCGCGTCCGTGTCGAGCCGGACGAACGCGTTCACGGCCGGCTGGACCTCCTCGGCCCTGCGCAGCGCGGCCCGCACCGCGTCCACCGGGCCGAACTCGCCCTTGCGGTAGCCGTCGACGAGTTGGACCGCGGTCAGCTCGGTGAGTTCGGTCATCGGCCTGCCCCTCCAGGAAGTTCGGCGGTTCAGTGTCCGGGCACGTACCCGCGCTTCTTGTCCACCACGTTCGGCAGCGGTCGGCCCGCCTCCCAGCGCTCGTACATCTCCACGAACTGCGCGCCGAGTTCGTCCCGCCAGCCGACCGTGTCCCCGCTCATGTGCGGTGACACGATCAGTCCGGGAACGTCCCACAACGGGCTCGTCGGACCGAGCGGCTCGTGCTGGAAGACATCGAGGGCCGCGCCCGCGATCCACCGCTTCGACAGGGCCTCGGCGAGCGCGTCCTCGACGACGAGCGGCCCGCGCCCCACGTTGATGAAGCGGGCCGACGGCTGCATCATCCCGAAGCGCCGGGCGTCGAACATGCCGTACGTGGCCTCGGTGAGCGGCGCCGCCGAGATCACCCAGTCGGCGCGTGCCATCAGCCGGTCGAGCTCCCCGGGCCCGTGGATCCCGGTCCTCGGGGTGCGTCCCACCAGCGCCGTCGTCACCTCAAGTGCCTTGAGCGACTTGACGATCGCGCGTCCGATCGGCCCGGAGCCGACCACGCAGGCGCGGGTGCCCGCCACCCGCTGCGACTCCCGGTGCCGCCACTCCCGCCGCCCCTGGAGCTCCCAGGTCCGCGGCAGATCCTTCGCCATCGCCAGCACCAGCGCGGTGACGTACTCGGCGATCGGCCGGTCGAAGATGCCCCGCGCGTTGGTCACCACCGTGTCGGACGAGGCGAGTTCGGGACACAGCAGATGGTCGACACCCGCGCTCGCCGTGTGCACCCAGCGCGGCCGCCGGCCCTCGCCCGGCCAGGCGCGCCGCACCGCCCGCGAGGTGAAGTCCCAGACCAGCAGCACGTCCGCGCGTGGCAGCCGTTCGGCGAGCGTCGACTCGTCGGCGTGCTCGATCCGCACCCGGCCGGTGAGCCTGCCGAGGCGGGGGAGCGGTTCGGCGTCCAGGACGAGCAGCGTGGTGCGGTCCCCGGACGCGGCGGCGGACAACGGCGTGGACGCGGTCGCGGACACGGGGCGGGGCGTTCGGGGGAAACCGTTTCGCAATGCGAGTCCGCTTTCCTGAGAGGACGAACCTGCCGGAGGAACCTGCGGGGCGAGCGTACGGGGACGGGAGTGCGGGGCGTGCGTGAGGCGCGGCCGAGGGGGCGAAGCCGGGGGAGCGGGGCGGGGCCGGAGCCGTCTGAGATGCGCGGATTGACCACGCTCGCACCCGAACCTACCTTCGTCAACACGGTGGCGCGCACGGCCTGTTGTCCGTCGGTGCCGCCGCGTGGGTCCCACCTTCCGCCTTCGTGAGGCCGGTGCTGCCATGGACGTCTCCCTGGACATCTCGTTTCTGGGCGGTCCCCGCCCGCAGCGCGGGGTGGGTGTCGTCGCGCCCTTCGACTTCGCCCTCGACCGGGAGCTGTGGCGCTGGGTCCCGGACGAGGTCTCCCTGCACGTCACCCGCACCCCGTTCGTGCCGGTCGAGGTCAGCCTGGACCTGGCACGCCTGGTCTCCGAGCACGAGACGCTCGGCGACGCGGTCCGGGCGCTGAACGCCGTCGCGCCCGAGGTCGTGGCGTACGCGTGCGCCTCGGGCAGTTTCGTGGGCGGGGTCGCGGGCGAGCGGGCGATGTGCGAGGCCATGCGGCGGGCGGGCGAGGTGGCCTCCCTGACCACGTCCGGGGCGCTGCTGGAGGCCCTGGCCGAGCTGGGCGCGCGCCGGATCGCCCTGGTGACGCCGTACACGGTCTCGGTCACCCAGTCCTTGGAGGAGTACCTCGCCGAGGCGGGCACGGAGGTCACCGGGCGTGCCTTCATGGGTCTGACCAGGCATATTTGGAAGGTGCCCTACCGCGACGTGGTGGACATGGCCCGCCGCGCCGTCCGGAACGGCCCGGCGGACGCGCTCTTCATCAGCTGCACCAATCTGCCGACGTACGACGTCATCGCCCAGCTGGAGACGGAACTGAACATTCCGGTCATCTCGGCCAACCAGGTGACGATGTGGGCGGCGCTGCGTCATCTGGGTACCCGGGCAGTGGGCCCGCGCCAGCGGCTGGTCCGGGGACACCTTCCCCGCCCCTCAGGCTCTGGGGGACAGCCCGCGCACGGGGCTCCCGTACTGCCGGAAGAACAGGAAGGCTGGACATGACCGCACTCGGATTCCTCTACCCGGGCCACTCGGCCGAGGACGACTACCCGCGTATGGAGCAGCTCCTGGGCAGCGACATCCGGCTGCCGTTGATCCACACGGACATCGGCGAGGACGCGCACCGGGTGGACGCCCTGCTCGAGATGGGCTCCCTGGCGCGGCTCTCGCCGGGCGTCGAGGAGCTGCGGCTGTCCGGGGCCGAGGCGGTGGTCTGGGCGTGCACCAGCGGCAGTTTCGTGTACGGCTGGGAGGGTGCCCACGAGCAGGTGCGCTCCCTGGCCCGTGCGGCGGGCCTGCCGGCTTCCTCGACGTCCTTCGGCTTCGCGCACGCCGTACGGGAGATCGGGGCGCGGCGGGTCGCTGTCGCCGCGACGTATCCGGACGACGTGGCGGAACTGTTCGCGGACTTTCTCCGGAAGGCCGGGGCGGAGGTGGTCTCGGTGCGGGCGTCCGGGATCGTGACGGGGGCGGAGGTCGGGACGTGGGGTGAGGCGGAGGTGTTCGCGCTGGCGCGGGGTGGGGATCACGCCGACGCCGACGCGGTGCTTCTGCCGGACACGGCTCTGCACACGGTGGCTCATCTGACGGCGCTGGAGAAGGAGCTGGGGAAGCCGGTGCTCACCGCGAACCAGGTCAGTGTGTGGGAGGCGCTGCGGCTGGCGGACCGCCGCGTCAACGCGCCCGCCCTCGGCGCCCTCTTCACCCGGGAGCCGCTGGTCCAGTCCTGAACCTGGGTTGTCTCATCCGTTGCTGGGGGCTCCGCCCCAGACGGGCTGGTGGTGCGGGCCTGGGCTGGAGATCTTCAGCCCGTCCGGCGTTTGAGGACGAGCCCTTCGGGCGATGCGGGGGTCCAGGGGGCGCAGCCCCTTGAGGGCTGGGGGCGGAGCCCCCAGGGATGCCACGAACGCCGGCGGGCGGGAATAAGCGGGGACTGTCTCCTGTTCCGTGAGGAAGGACCGCACCACGTACGCAATCAGGAGGCCCCCCGGTGGACGCGACGGACAACACGGACGAGATCCGAGGCACCGCCCAGGGCACCGCCCCCGTACCCCTCTCCGTGCTGGACCTGGTCACCGTGGGCGCCGGCCGCACCGCCACCGACGCCCTGCGCACCAGCGTCGCCATCTCCCGCCTCGCGGAGTCCCGCGGCTTCCACCGCTACTGGGTGGCCGAGCACCACTCCATGCCGGGCGTGGCCTCGTCCTCACCGGCGGTGATCCTCGCCCACCTGGCCGCCCACACCACCCGCATCCGCCTCGGCTCCGGCGGCGTGATGCTCCCGAACCACGCCCCCCTGGTCATCGCGGAGCAGTTCGGAACCCTGGAGGCCATGGCCCCAGGCCGGGTGGACCTCGGTCTCGGCCGCGCCCCCGGCACGGACGGCGCCACCGCGGCGGCCCTGCGCCGCACCGACCACCTGGGCGAAGGTGCCGACGACTTCCCCGAGCAGCTCGCGGAGCTGACCCGTTTCCTGGACGACGACTTCCCCGAAGGTCACCCCTACGGCCGTATCCACGCCGTGCCCGGCCCGGTCCAGGCCACCTCGCCCGGCGGCGTCCAGTCCCCGCACCGCCCCCCGGTCTGGCTCCTCGGCTCCTCCGGCTTCAGCGCCCGCCTGGCCGGTGTCCTCGGCCTCCCCTTCGCCTTCGCGCACCACTTCTCGGCGCAGAACACGATCCCGGCCCTGGACCTGTACCGCGAGTCCTTCCGGCCGAGTGAGGTACTGGACTCCCCGTACGCCCTGATCGGCGTCTCCGCGCTCGCCACGGACGACGAGAAGGAGGCCCGCCGCCAGGTCATGGCCGCCGCGCTGAACATGGTCCGTCTGCGCACCGGCCGCCCCGGCCTGGTCCCGACACCGGAGGAGGCGGAGGCGTACACCTTCTCGCCGATGGAGCGGGAGTTCATCACCTCCTGGAACGCCAACGTCATCCACGGCACCGCCGACGAGGTCCGCGCAGGTCTCGACGACCTCCACAAGCGCACCGGCGCCGACGAGCTGATGATCACGGGCAACGCCCACAGCGGCGACGTACGCCTGCGCTCGTACGAACTGATCGCGGACGCCTACGGGCTGCCGAAGGCCCGGCCGGGCCAGGGGGCCGCGGCGGACCCGAGCGCTCAGGCCTGAGCGCAGGCCGCGGTCAGCAGCGCGGAGATACGGTCCGGCGCCACCGGGCGGGAGTACAGCCACCCCTGTCCGGTGTCGCAGCCGATCCCGCGCAGCCGGGACGCCTGGGAGGCGGTCTCCACGCACTCGGCGGTCACCGTCAGGCCCAGCCGGTGCGCGAGCTGGATGAGCGCCTCGACGATGACCTCGTCGGCGGGGCTGGGCCGGGCGGAGCCGCCGTCATGGGCGTCGTACTGGAAGCCGCGGACGAAGGAACCGTCCAGCTTCAGGACGGAGACCGGCAGCCGGCTGAGGTAGGCGAGGTTCGAGTAGCCGGTGCCGAAGTCGTCGATGGCGATACGGACGCCCATGTCGCTGAGGGCCTGCAGGGCCTGCAGCGGCCGGCCCGCCGATCCCATCACCGCCGACTCGGTCAGCTCCAACTGGAGCAGATGCGGGGCGAGGCCGGTCTCCGCGAGGATCTCCCCGACGTCCGCTACCAGGTCGGAGTCCCACACCTGCCGGACGGCGACATTGACGCTGACGAAGATCGGGGGCGCGTCCGGGTGGTCCAGCTGCCAGCGGCGTGCCTGCCGGCAGGCGGTGGCCAGCACCCAGCGGCCGAGCTGCACGATCGAACCGTCCTCCTCGGCCAGTCCGATGAACCGATTCGGCGTCAGCATGCCGAACTGCGGGTGGTTCCAGCGCACGAGCGCCTCGACGCCGCGTACGCCGCCGTCCTCCATGCCCACCAACGGCTGGTACTCCAGGGCGAATTCATTCCGCTCGACGGCCGCCCGGAGGGTGGAGGCGAGTGCCTGACGGGTCATGCGGTGGGCGTTGCGCTCCGGGTCGAAGAGCGTCCAGCGGCCCTTGCCGTCCGCCTTCGCCCAGTACAGCGTCGTGTCCGCGGCCTGCATCAGACCGGTCGCGGTCGTCCCGGCGGCGCGGCGCTCGACGACCCCGATCGACGCGGAGAGCGACAGCTGCCGGCCGGAGAGGTCGAACGGCGCCTGAAGTGACGTCAGGACCGACTCGGCGAGGTCCGCCACCTGGTCGGTGCCCGTGGAGTCCTCGACGAGCAGCGCGAACTCGTCGCCGCCCAGCCGGGCCACCAGCGGAGTGGCCGCTCGCCCGGAGCCGGCCGCGTCGGCGCACCGCGTCAGCCGCTCGGCGACGGCCGCGAGCAGCCGGTCGCCCACCCGGTGGCCGAGCGTGTCGTTGACCGCCTTGAACCCGTCCAGGTCCAGATAGCAGAGCCCGATCCGGCCGGTGCCGCCGTCCTCGTACGCCCCCGCCTCCAGCGCGGACGTCAGACGTTCGAAGAACAGGGAGCGGTTGGGGAGCCGGGTCACCGGGTCGTGCATCTGCAAGTGCCGCAGCCGCGCCTGGAGTTCACGGCGGGGGCTGAGGTCCGTGACGGACAGCAGCACCGCCTCCTCGTCCGGGGGCAGCGGCGCGACCGTCACCTGAACCCACAGCGCGTGCCCGTCGGGGTGTTTGAGCCGCCGGGTGCAGCGCAGCCGGGCCTGCCGGCCGCGCAGTACCTCCCGATAGGCGTGCCAGGTGCGGGCGTCGGAGGCCAGGTCCACCAGATCGGCGGCGATCCGTCCGGCGAGCGCGCCGGATCCGAAGCCGAGCAGTGCGCTCAGCGACTCGTTGGCGGTGACGACCAGGCCCTCGCGGTCCACGACGGCCATCGGGAGCGGCGCCGCGGCGAAGGCGGCGCGAAACGTGCGCGGTGACGTCCCGGGAGGTCCGGCCGGGTCGGGGAGCTGTTCCACCGGGTCGTATGGGCCGGACGCGGAGGCGGACGGGGAGACGGGTGGTGCGGATGCGCCGGAGGGCGATCCGGTGGACGTACGAGGAGATGTAGTGGTGTGACGTTCTGTGACGGCCGGCCGGTCGAGGTCTGCCGCGGGCGCCGGCCCTTCGGACGTTCCGCTCACCGCTCGCTCCCGCAGTGCACTCGTTCTTCGTATGGGTCGCTCGGAGTGGTCGGCCGGTGCTGAACGGCCGAACAAGCCGTGTCCGTGCAGGAAAGTGTGCCGATCATAGAGGCTGCTCTCGGGCCTTGCAGCCACTCTCCAGTGTCCCTGAACAACCACCCGTTCTGACAGATCGTTTCTGCCTGCATCTGGACCGGATCCTTTGCCCGGCGATCATATGTGACGTTCCGTGAGTGTTCGGGGTGTCGGCCGGGAGGCCCGTGGCGCGCGACCCCTCACTCTTCTGGGGCAGACAAACAGGGCGAAGTAGTACGAAGTAACACAAGCTGGGTGCGGTGTCCCGAAATCCGCGCCCGGAGGTCGACGTGCCGCGTCAGCTCCCCTTGAGGAGTCTCGCCCGTGAGGTCCTGCTGGGTCTCGCTCCCCATGGGGCGTCCCGCTGGCGCAGTACCGCGGCCGCGTTCACCTCGATGGCGGCGGTGGTCGCGACCTCCCTGGTGACGGGCCCCGCCCTCGCCGAACCCCTCTTCGCCCCCTGCGCCCTGAAACGGACCGACGCCCACCACTCGGAGGGCCTGGACGTCTGGAACGCCGCCTATCCGCGCCCCACCCGTCCCCTCGACGCGGTACTGGTCTTCCTCTCGTTCCCCGACTCCCGCCCGCGCACCACGCCGGCCGAACTGACGGCCGATTACTTCCCGTCCACCAGCCGCTTCTTCGAGCGCGCCTCCTACGGCAGGTTCACGCTGCGCCCGCATGCCCAGCGCGACTGGATCCGGATGCCGCACGCCTCCACCTCGTACGCCATGCGGCGCGACTGGAACTCCGCGCGGCGCGCCGCCTATCTGCGCGACGCGATCGGCGTGGCCGACCGGCAGGTCGACTTCTCGCGCTACGACATCGTCTACTTCGTCGCCGATCCGGACGCGCCGGGCGTCGACTCCGACGCGACGAAGGTCGTCAACCTCGAGACCCCTCTGCGGGCCGACGGCAAGGACATCAGCCGCGTCGTCACGGTCTTCGAGAAGCACCCGCCGGACCGGCTCGTCCTCGCCCATGAGACGGGGCACGTCTTCGACCTGCCGGACCTCTACCACCGGCCTTCCGACGGCAAGGGCGACTGGGACACATACGTCGGCGACTGGGACCTCATGGGCAGCCAGTTCGGCCTCGCGCCGGATCTGTTCGGCTGGCACAAGTGGAAGCTGGGGTGGCTGGAGCCGCGGCAGGTCGTGTGTGTGGGCGCCCACGGGAGTACACGGCTGACGCTGGAGCCGCTGGGCGCCGGGCCGCCGGCGGCCGGTGTGGGCGCGGCGGGGGCACCGGCCGCCGGGGCCCCTCCGGCGGCGGACCCCTACGGCGCTTCCGGCGGCGCTCCAGGTCCCGTGCCCGTCGGCTCCGGCGTACCGGTCTTCGGCTCCGGGCGCGGTACCAAGCTGGCGGTCGTCCGTACGGGGCCCGACAGCGCCCTCGCCTTCGAGGCGCGCGGCTCGGCGGGGAATGACGGGACGACCTGTACGCAGGGCATCCTCGTCTACCGGGTCCGCAGCGAGGCCGCCTCCGGTGACGGCCCGATCCAGGTCGTCGACGCCCACCCGCACTCGGAGTCCTGCTGGGGCGAGTCGGTCTACCCGCCGCTCGCGGACGCGCCGGTGGGGCTCGGCGAGAGCTTCACGGTCCCCGGCGAGAAGGTGCGCGTCGAGGTGGAGGACTGGACGGCCGCGGGGGAGTGGACGGTGAAGATCACGACGGGCTGAGCGGCCTTGGACATGACGATGGCGAGGCCCGTTCACGTTTCCGCGAACAAACCTCGCCATCGCTAGCGTGCGCCGCCAGGGACTCGAACCCCGGACCCGCTGATTAAGAGTCAGCTGCTCTAACCAACTGAGCTAGCGGCGCCTGCTGACGTCGTAGACCTTAGCATCCTGATCGGCGGGAGGAAAAATCGATATCCGCACCGCGGCGGAGGCCGCCGCGCGGGCCGCACGGATGGCCGCCCAGACCAGGATCTCGGCGCCGGGCAGCCAGGGATGCCGGGTGTCGGGGGCCACCAGCCAGCGGGATTCGGGACGGCCGGCCGGGTCCGGGCCGGTACCGCCGGTGCGGTCGCCGGGGGTGCGGACGCGGGTCGTACGGCCGTCTCCCGGAGCGGGGACGGTCACCGCGTCGCCGGTGCCGTGACAGAGCAGGGGAGGGATCGCGCCGACGCGTCCCAGGCCGCCCGGACAGACCGGATCGCCGGTGACGCCGTGCCGTCCGGTGACGCCGGCGACACCTGACGGCCCGGCGTCACCCGGACGGCCGCGCCACCCCATGGGCTCGCGCGGGTCCTGGAAGCCGTCGTCGATGCCCTTGACGCCATTGGTGCCCTTGTTGCTGTCGATGTCGCCGATGCAGTCGTCGAAGCCGTCGCCGTCCCCGTCGTCGAAGGTGCTGAGAGCGCCGGCGTCCCAGGCGTCCCACGAGCCCTCGGCGCCGCGGGAACCCCACTCCTCCCACTCCAGGAGCGACGGGAGTCGCTGAGCCGTGCCCGGCGCGCTGAACAGCAGCATCCGCCCGCGGAACACGGCCACCGGGCCGGAGCCCGGCCCCTCGTCCCACAGGCGGTCCAGCATCCGCCGACCGAAGATCGCGGGCGCGTTGACGACGTCGAAAGCGGTGCCGCAGGGCAGCACGACCGGCGCGGTCGGCCGGTCCTCCCAGAGGGCGAGGGTGCTGCGCGGATACGTTCCTGCCGAGGCGAGCCAGGCGGCTCCCTCCGCGGTGACGCCCGCGGCGTCGAACCGGTCGGACAGCGGGGCGCCGGTGCCGTGGGGGGAGGTGCCGACGGTGTTCCGTGTGCTGCTCATGACGACAAGGTCTACCGTCGGTGAGCATCCCGTCTCCGAGGGTTGTGGGAAATCGGGACAGGGAGGTCGGGAATGGGGTATGTCACCCGCCGCCGGCGTATGCCAGGAGATCCTGCGGGCGCCGTCCACCTGGCAGGAGGAGGCCGCCTGGGGCCGGGGATGCCAGGAGCCGGAGATGCCGGGGGGATGCCGGGGGCGGGCCCCCGGCGGTCACACCGTGCCGCTCAGGCGTGGTCGCCCACGCCGTGCCCGTGTCCGTTCCCGTCCGCCCCCCGGAGCAGATCACGGCCGAACTCGACCATCTTCTTCGCGTAGTCCTCGGTCCACTCGGCGCGCTCGGCGATGTCCGCCGTCGTGAGCCGGTCGAAGCGGCGGGGATCGGCGAGCTGTGCCGCGGCGATGGCCTGGAACTCCAGCGCCCGGTCGGCC
Source organism: Streptomyces sp. RPA4-2 (assembly GCF_012273515.2). Classification (NCBI taxonomy): domain Bacteria; kingdom Bacillati; phylum Actinomycetota; class Actinomycetes; order Kitasatosporales; family Streptomycetaceae; genus Streptomyces; species Streptomyces sp. RPA4-2. The sequence continues at coordinate 3,565,451 of NZ_CP050975.2, read as the reverse complement.
GCCGCCCGGAAGGCGAGCGTCAGCTCCGTGGCCCGCGCCAGCAGCGCCCGCGGATCGTCTATCGACTCGAGATCGAAGAAGTGCTCCGGGTCACCGGCCGCCTCCGCGGGCTCGAAGAGCAGGGGCGCGGGGCGTAGCCGCGGTTCGTTCCGACGCGGCGTGGGCTCCGCCATGTCTTCTCCTCCTCGTACGGTTCAGGGGCCCGCTTCGTGGGTGGGCCACCGTCCATTGTCCCCCGCTCGCGCAAGGGGGCCCGTGGAACGGGGCGGACCGGGGTTCAGGGCCGCCATCTCACCCGGTGCTCCGCCAGATGCGACAACACCGCGTGGCTCGCCTCCCAGCCGTCCGGGAACTTCACCGTGACACCCAGCTGCACGGGCTCGGTGGAGGGGTGGTCGTCCAGCAGCTCGGTCACCCCCGCCCGGCAGACCACGATGCACGCGTGCCGGTGCCGGGAGGCGAGGACGCACAGCCGTCCCGTCTCCAGGTGGAACGCCGTCGCGTCCGGCCGCCCGGAGAGCGGGTGGAGCACCACCGTCACGTCGAACTCGCGGCCCTGGAGCCGGTTCGCCGTGTCGACGGTGACGTCCGTGACACCGAGATCCGCCAGCGCCGCCCGCACCACCGCCGCCTGGTCCCGGTGCGCCGTGCCGACGGCGATCCGGTCGGCCGTCAGCGGTGCCGGATCGGGCGACCGCTCCGAGGTCGCCGCGCCGCCGCGCTCCAGCAGCCGCCGTACGACCTGGGCCACCGCCCGTACCGCCTCGGGGTCGGTGCGCGGCGTGTGCCGGGCCGGCAGCTCCAGGAGCCCCCAACCCGTCTCCGCGGCCTCGTCGATGACCAGGTCGGGGCCGGAACCGTCCGACGGCACACCGAAGTTCAGCAGCCGGTCACCGTGTCCCGTGCCGCTGCGGAACGGCGTGTACGGGTAGAACGCGTCCGAGACCAGCGGGGCCGCGGACGCCGGGAGCCGCCACGACACCGGCAGCCGGTGCTGCGGCAGTTCGGGGTTGTGCGCGAGCAGGGTCGTGACGGCGGACGCCGAGGGGTCGTACGACAGTCCCGCCCACTGCTCCGCGCCCACGATGGCGAACGGGTCCAGCTGGCCCGGATCGCCCACGAACAGCGCCCGCTCGAAGAGGCCGGCCACGGCCAGCAGCGCGTCGGAGCGCATCTGGTACGCCTCGTCGACGATCGCGTGCCGCCAGGGCTCGACGTTCTTGACGTGGGCCCACTTCGCGGCGGTCGAGATGACGACCGGGAGGCCCGCCAGGTCGGTGGCCTTCGCCGACTTGCGGACGTTCCCCAGGTCGTCGAGTGCCTTGTCGTACGGGTCGGCGTCACTGCTGTGCAGGCGCCCCACCGGCAGCTCGGGGTCCTTCTCGGCGAGCCGTGCGACCAGGTCGTCGACCTGGGAGTTCGTCTGCGCGATGACCATCAGGGGGCGTCCGGCGGAGGCGAGTTCGAGTGCCGCGCGCACCACGAGGGTCGACTTCCCGGCGCCGGGCGGGGAGTCGACGACGACTCCGCGGTGCGTGCCGTGCAGGGTGTCGCGCAGGATCGCGTCGGTGGCGCGGGCGGCCGCGGCCCCGGGATCGAAGACCGTGGTCACAGGATGTCCTCCTCCGTCACCGGATCCGGCCGCGGTACGGCGTCGGGGTCGCCCGGCGGGCCGCCGTGCGTCCACGGTGTGTTCTCCGGGTCGGGCAGCTTCGCGCCGCCGCGCTGCTCGTGCTCGAAGAGCGTGAAGCAGACGAGGTCCCCCTTCTCCGGCACGGAACCGGGCTCGGGCTCCTTGCCGCGGCCCATCTTGTCGACGATCCGCAGCACGAGCAGACCGCCCTCCTCCTCCGGCTCCTGCGGTCCGGTGGACTGCGCGGGTCCGACGAATTCCGCCGCCTGCGGCTTGCCGTCCAGCGACCGGTACACCTTCGCGCGCTCACCGAGATGCGGCCGGTCGTCCGTGCGGACGGTCACCAGGGGGCGGGGGCTCGGGCGTCTGCTCTCGCTGTACGCCATGACGACGTCGACGACCTCGCCCGTGAAGGCCTCGCCGACCAGGCGCCGGCCGGCCATGACGAGCGGATCGTCGAGAGCCTCCTGCGCGTCCAGGCGGGCCTGTTCGCGCTCGCGCGTGGCCAGCTTGTTCGCAGCCGTGACCGCGTCGTCGCGGCGCGGCTGCGGCGGCTCACCCGCGACGACCCGGTCGCGGTGACCGGTGAACGACCAGCGGTCGCGGGTCCACCGGCCGGCCGCGTGCACCCCCTCGGGCAGGGTCCGCAGCAGGTCGAGGCCCTGCCACACCGCGTCCCAGGTGGGCTTGGCGACGCGCTCCACCAGGGCGCGGATCTCCCGCTCCGCCGCGGTGAGTTCACCGAGCCGGTCGTCCGCCTCCAGACCGTCCTCGGCGGCGGCGAGTGCCGTCCGCGCGCGGTCGTAGCGCTCGATGGCGGGAGCCAGCAGCTTGTTGTCGAGGGCGGGATCGGTGGCCGGTCCCGCGGGCGGCCGGACGAGCTGGCCGCCGGGGTCCCGCCGGAGCTCCGCCTCCAGGGCCGCCCGCGCGCCCGACTCGCCCGCCGGGGGATCGATCCAGGCGAGCAGCGCTCCGAGGTGCTGGTCCTCCAGGCTGCTCTGGCCGGTGGCCCAGTGCCGGGACAGCACGTCGCCGAGGGCGAGCAGCAGAGCGGAACCGGGCACCCGGGCCCGCTCCCCGAAGTGCGTCAGCCACCGCCCGAGCAGCGGCACCCGGGGCGGCGCCGGATGAGGTGCCTCCGGCTCCTGCTCCGCGGTGCGCCGGAATCGCATGGAGCGCCCGAGGAGTCGTACGAACTCCGCACCGGCCCGGCTCGGCACGATCAGCTGGGGCGCGTCCGCGCACAGCTCGACCTCGACCTTGACCCGCTTCCCGGTCTCCGGATCGGTCTCGTTGCGCTCGGCCGCCTCGACGACGTCCGCGTAGGAGTCGACGTACGGCAGGACGACGTCCGCGAGCTCGGCGAGGAACGCGAACCGCAGATCGCGGTCCCGGGGCTGCGGCACGACCAGCAGCCGCGGCGCGTCCCGGTCCGTACCGACCAGGGCCCCGAGGGGGGCCCCGGCCTCACCGGCGGTGATCAGGGGCACGAGGACGAGCGGCCGGTCGGAGAGATGCCGGTGGCGGACGGTGGCGAGGGGCTGCGCCCGCCCGCTCTCGACGGCTTCCAGCCGGGCGAGGGTGGCGATCAGCGACAAGGGGCCACCTCCGCAAGCGCGGCCCGGCCGGTGGGGTGCGCCGGCTCGTGTCCCCGCAGGGCCTCCGCCCGCAGCCGGGCCGCTGCGCGCAAGGCGGCGACCGCCGGATCCTGCGGGTCCCCGGCGTCTCCGCGAGCCGCCGCCAGGACGTCGTCCACGGTGGTCAGACCGCCCAGCTCCGCGCGCAGTGACCGTCCCAGCGCGGTCACCGCGCCCGCTTCCCGGGAGCGGGCGCGGCAGTGGAAGGCGAGCTCGCAGGCGGCCAGGCACTCGGGGGCGTAGGCCGCGGGGACGGCCTCGACCGCCGCCGTCAGCCGCCCGGCCGGCAGACCGGGAGCGAAGCAGGTGTCCTCGGGGAGGGCGGCCGCGATGTCCTCGACGCGGGTGAGCCGGTCCAGCTGGCGGCGGGTGACCGCGCGCTGCTTGCGGACGTCGACGGCGGACGCGGTCGGGAGGTTGGAGAAGTCCTTGGGGCAGACCAGCAGGACGCGGTGGCGGACGTCGGGGGCCGGGTCCAGGCGCGCGGCGACCTCCTCCAGCGCGAGGACGTACACCGCCGACTGACGGGCGGCCGCGCCCACCTTCGCCGGGTCGGCCGAGCCGTCCAGCATGGGGAAGGACTTGATCTCGACGACCGTCCAGGTCCCGTCGGGGTGCACGACGACGGCGTCCGGTTCGAGGAAGGCGGGGGAGCCCGCGACGTCGAGGGCGAGCATGGGGTGGTCGAGCAGGGTCCAGACGCCGGCGGCGGTGGCGTCGCGCAGCGCCAGTGCGGTACGGGCCGTGCGGCCCTCGGGGCCGGCGGCGGTCAGGTCGGGGACCGTCCCGGCCCGGGGCGGCTCGGCGCCGGGGTCCAGCCTCTCGTGCACGAGGCGCAGCAGCTCCGCGCCGCCGTCCGCCTTGACCCGGGCCTCGAACGCGTTGCCCCGCATGAACGCGAACTGGGACTGGCCGAAGGCGGACGGTGAGCCCAGCCCTTCCGCCAGCTTCGCCTTGTCGACGCCCGCGCCGTCGAGCAGGGCGCGCCGCTCGCATCCGGGGTTCGCGGCGAGCGCCGCGAGCGCGCGCGCGTCCAGGGCCTTGGGCGGTACCGCCTGGCCGCGCAGCTCAGCGAGTCTTCCCCAGACTCCCGGCTTCGCTGGAGGAGGGGAGATCCCAGTCCGCAGCTCCGTCCCCCGCATCCTTGGGAGGGACACCGGGGTCGGCTCCCGGTCCGGTGCGGGACTCGCGCTGTCGGGGAATGCGTTCACCCGTGGAAGTCTGGCATCCGGCACTGACAATGTGGGAACCCGCGTCGTGGGAGGCGCCCGCGATCCACGGGATCCGGGTAGCCAGGAGTGTCTTCACACGGTCCGCGAGCCGTGTCACCTGCGGGGCGAGCAGCAGCCCCGTTCCCATCACCGCGACGCCGGCGACCGCGTCGAGGAAGTAGTGGTTGGCCGTGCCCATCACGACGATCGTGGTGAGCAGCGGGTACGCGATGCCCGCGAGCCGGACGACGCGTGTGCGGCCGTAGCGCCACAGCATCACTCCGCACCACAGCGACCAGCCCACGTGCAGGCTCGGCATCGCCGCGTACTGGTTCGTCATGCCGCCGAGACCCCGTGGAGCGCTCGCCTCGCCGCCCCACCAGCCGTACGAGCTGTACTGGGCCATCGTGTCGACGAAGCCGTGGCCCGCCGAGAGCAGCCGGGGCGGGCAGGTCGGCATCAGGGTGAAGCCGATCAGACCGATGAGGGTGGACGTCATGAGCCAGGTGCGGGCCGCGCGGTACAGGACGGCGCGGGAGCGGAAGAGCCAGATCAGGATGGCGGGCGTCACCAGGTAGTGCAGTGACGCGTACCAGAAGTCGGCGGGCACGCCGAGCCAGGCCTCGCGGGTGAACAGCCGGTTGAGCGGGTGCTCGGCGTTGAGGTGGAGGGCCTTCTCGATGCGCAGGATCTCCAGGCCGTGACCGACGGCGCTGTCCGTGTCGCCCCGGGCGAGCAGCCGGCCCGCCGAGTACGACGCGTACACGAGGACTATCAGCGGCAGCTCGGTCCACCAGCGCAGCCGGAGGTGAGGTGCCGACGGGCGCAGCTCGGTCCACCGGCCGAGCCGGGCGCGCGGTGCCGTCCCGGTCCGCCGTGCATCGGTCTGCGGCATCCGATCGCCCTCCCCCATCTGCTCGTCGTGCCCCGGCGGCCCCGCCGGCGGCCGCACCGGCCCCGCGCGAGCGACCGCTCGCGGTGTGACGGTGCGCAAGTCTGTCCGTGACGATGCGTGGCCGCACCGGATTTTACGGCGTATGTGAACGGCCCCTGGAAGCGCCCCCGGTCGTCAAGGACGCTGAGATCGCCCTGCGGGTTGCCCCTCGCGGGGGTGCGCGATGATGGACTGACCCATTTATCCGGCGAATCGGGAAGGCTTCTCCTCATGGCACCGCGCATCCTGCTGGCCCGGCATGGACAGACGGAGTGGTCGCTGTCCGGCAAGCACACCGGCAGGACCGACGTACCGCTGCTGGACGAGGGCCGGCGCGGTGCCAAGACGCTGGGCGAGCGACTGCACCGGGCGCCCTTCGACGGGCTCCCCGGGGCGGAGGTGTTCACCAGCCCGCTGGCCCGCGCGCGTGAGACGTGCGAGCTGGCCGGCTTCGGTGAGCGCGCCACCTCCTGGGACACGCTGATGGAGTGGGACTACGGCGCGTACGAGGGGATGACCCCGGCCGAGATCCAGGCCGTACGTCCGGGCTGGTTCATCTGGCGCGACGGGGTGCCCGGGGGCGAGACCCTGGAGCAGGTCACCGCGCGCGCGGACGAGGTCGTCGGCCGGGCCCGCGCCGCCGACCGCGACGTGCTGGTCTTCGCGCACGGGCACATCCTGCGCTCCATCGGTGCGCGCTGGCTGGGCCTCCCGCTCGACTTCGCCGCCCGGATCCGTCTCCACCCGACCTCGCTGTCGGTGCTCGGCTGGGCCTACGGGGAGCCCGCGATCGAGACCTGGAACGACCTCGGACATCTGACCGCGTAGAGCGCGTGGACCGGGTCCGGCCCTTCACCAGGCCCTTCACGCCGGGGCGGGCTCACGCGGTCCGCGGCAGATTCGCGTGGCGCTCCAGGAACGCGGAGACGCCCGACGCCCTGCGGTGCGGCAGCAGCACCCGCGCGGTGGCCGCCAGCATGGTCTGGATGCGGGACGACTGGACCTCGCCCAGCAGGTCGAGGACGCGCAGACCCGCGACCGCGGCCTCGTCGGGGCGGCCGCCGAGGGCGAGGTCGTCGGCGAGTTCCGCGGTGTAGAGGGCGATGTTGCGGGTGAAGTGCGGATCCTGCAGGTGTGCCGCGCGACGGGCGTGACGGGCCGCGCGCGGCCAGTCGCCCAGCGTGGACCAGCACTGCGCCTCCAGGCCCTCCAGTTCGGCCTCTCCGTAGAAGGTCATCCACTCGGGGTCGGTCTCCGAGGGGCCGCGCTCGAAGAGGGCCTGGGCGCGGACGAGGGCCCGTTCGCACTCCGCGCGGTCGGCGAGCCCCGCCCAGCCGCCCGCCTCGCGCAGCGCGAGCAGCGAGAGCAGTCGCGAGGAGCCGAGCGGGCGCGCCGCCCGCTGCGCCGCCTGTGCCGCGCGCACCGCCTCACGTGGGCGGCCCGCGTCGCGGGCGAGGAAGGCCGTGTTGCAGAAGGCGTGCGCCTCCAGGCCGGGGTCGCCGGACATCCGTGCGGTCGCCAGTGCCTCGGCGTAGTGCGAGCGCGCGTCGTCGAAGCGCCCGGAGTCGTGTGCCAACCAGCCGACCGAGATGGCCAGTTCGCCCGCCCCCGCGTACAGCCGGTCGGCGGTCCGCTGACGGGTGGTGCCCGCGTCGAGCAGTTCGTACGCGGTGCGCAGGGGGGCGGCGGCCCGCCGGTAGAGGCCGTCGGCCCCGTGCCGGTCGTCGAGCAGCCGGATCCTTCGTACGGCCTCTTCGAGGGCGCCCGCCTCGGACGTCCCCACCCGGTGGGTGCGGCGGACACGGTGGTCCGCGGCCTCGGCCTCGGCCGTAGCGCCGAACGTGCCCGCGAAGGGGCCCAGTGTGGCTGCCGCCATGGTGGCGGTGCCGCCGGTCATGAATGCGCGACGCTGCACGTCGCTCTCCTCGTGGTTCTGTTCATGGTGCTCGTGCGGGTCATGCGGTTCATGCGGGTTCTGCGGGTCGTACGGGTCGTGAGGGTTCTGCGGGTCGTACGGGTTCAGCGTGGTCTCATACGTCTCGCACGCTCCTTCCGTCTCACCCGTGGTGCACGAAAGGCTTGTGGTGTGCGCGGGGGGCTCTTCGTCCGTGCCGCGCGCCCCTCGTCCGCGCACGGACGAGCGGGGCGAGAAGCCCAGGTCGGTCAGCGTGCGGCCGGGGAACATGTGCAGGAACACCCGCTCGTACGCGTAGTTGGGACAGCGGATCTCGCCGGCCTCCACCCGCCCGACATAGCGCGCGTCGCAGCTGACCCGCTCGCCGATCTCGCGCGCGGCCCGCCGGACCGCCGCGGCGAACTCGCCGGGCGAGCGCTGTCCGCGCAGCCGCCGGAAGGCGAGGTTCGGCCGCGGTGGCCGGGGGGACTGGGACGAGGTCACCGTTGACGACGCCATGGCCGGGCCCTCTCTTGCGAACCGTCGAACCATGCCGGAATCAGGGCGAAGTGTCTGTGTCGTGCCGTGTGGTGCCCTGCTCCGGCGGAGCAAGAACGTACCTGCTGTGACGACGTCGCCACGCTGGGTTTGGCTACAAAACGGATATCTCATGCATGATCTGCCATGAACTGCCATCCTTTGCGGCGGTGTTCCGCCGTAGCCGTTGACGTTCTGACGCGTTGAACCCGATGGACCGGGAGCGCACCCGAACTCCCGACCCGCTCGAGCAGGAGGAGGGGTTCCGTGTTGGAGGCCGGGTTGGAGAGCACCGAGTTCCGTAGACCGCTGTCGACCGCCGGGTACGGGCCGTCCCCGGAGTACGGCGCCCCACCGCAGCCGGTCGCCGGCTGCGACCTGGTGACCGTTCCGGCGCGCCAGGGCCTGGAGGCGGTCGACATCCTCCGCCGCGGCGCCTGCGAATCCGTCGGGCCCGTCCTGCTCGACGGCGGCTGCGACACCCTCGGCTTCCTGGTGCCGCGCGGCACCGCCGACGCCTGGGACGTGCCGGGCAGCACCTGTACGCAGACCGTCGGCCGCGGCCTGCGGCCGGCCCCCGAGCCGCCGGTCGAGGGCTCGGACTGGCTGCTGCCGCCGGGGGAGGCGGACCTCGCGACTGACCCGGCCGTCCTGCGGGCGGCGCTGGGTGAGGCGGCACGGCTCATCGAGGCCGCGGACAACTGTCGCTGACCGCCCGAAGCGGCCGCTGGGCCGACCGTCCCGGAGCCCCTGATAATGGCGGAATGGGAAGGTCGAAGAACGCGCGGCGCGGCCAGGCGCCCACCGAGCCCCTCGTCGAGACGGTCGACGGCGGGCTCGCCGAGCTGATACCCGACCGGGACCGTCCGCGCGCCTGGACCCTGCTGATCGACGGCGCCCCGCAGTCCCACGTCGACCTCGACGACCCCGCCCACCTGAGCTTCGAGTACCAGCGCCGGCTCGGCCACGTCATCGACCTGGTCGCCCCGCCCGGCAAGCCCGTGCACGCCGTGCATCTCGGCGGGGGCGCCTTCACCCTGGCCCGCTACACCGCCGCGACCCGCCCCCGCTCCACCCAGCAGGTCGTCGAACGCGACGGTCTCCTCGTCCAACTCGTCCGGCGTGAACTCCCGCTGGACCCCAACGCCCGTGTCCGGGTGCGTTCCGTGGACGCCCGTGAGGGGCTGGCCAAGGTGCCGGACGGCTGGGCGGACCTCGTCATCGCCGATGTGTTCAGCGGCGCGCGGACCCCGGCCCACCTGACCTCCGTGGAATTCCTCGACGACGTCCGCAGGGTCGTCAAGCCCGGTGGCGTGTACGCCGCCAATCTCGCCGACGGGCCCCCGCTGGCCCATCTGCGCGGCCAGATCGCCACCGCCGCGGCGGTCTTCCCCGAACTGGCCCTCGTCGCCGACCCGACGGTGCTGCGCGGCAAGCGCTTCGGCAACGCCGTCCTCGTCGCCTGCGACCGGCCGCTGCCGCTGGCCGAACTGACCCGCCGCGCGGCCTCGGACCCGCACCCCGGACGGGTCGAACACGGCAGGCAGCTCGCCGACTTCACCGGGGGAGCGGCACCGGTCCTGGACGCGGCGGCGGTGGCGTCACCGGCCCCGCCCCCCTCGGTGTTCCGCTGACGGCACGGCCCCCACCGCGTACGACCCGAGGCCACCCGCCCTAGTAGGTGCCGATCTCCACATGCGGCGGCCCGTCGTGCCACGTGCAGAACACCGACACCCGATCCGCACCCGAGGTGAACTCCACCCGGATCCACGACTCGGTCTTCCACAGCTGCATCGACCAGCCCGAGCCGGGCGTCGCGGAGACGAGCGTCGCGGAGGCCGTGCCCAGGTCGAAGACCGCCCGCCCGCCGTCGGTGTCGTAACTCCTGACCTGGCCCGCCGGTCCGTTCTGCGCGGAGGCGCTCGTACTCGGCGCGGAGGAGGGCGACTTCGAGGGCGAGGGAGTGGCGGCCGGCCGTCGGCTCCGCTCCGGCTCCGGGGTCGCCGAGGTGGTCGGCGTCCCGGTCCGGGCGGTCGGGGTTGGAAGCGGCTTCGCCTTCTGCGTGACGGAGTCGCCCACCGTGACGGGCAGCGCCCGCGGCGGGTCGTACGCCGTCCCCGTCATGACCGTGTGGACACCCCACCACGACAGCGTGACCGCCGCGCCCGTGGCGAGCGTCCAAGCCAGTACGTGTACGAGTCCTCTGCGCATCGCGGCCATACTGCCCCACGCGCCCCACGGGTGTCTCCTTCCGGTCGTGCGGCGGGAGTTGTCCACAGGCGCCGGACCGGCATCGCACGGATGGCGTACGGTGCCGCCCATGGCAAGTGTGCTCGTGGTCGAGGACGACCAGTTCGTACGCTCGGCCCTCATCCGGCATCTGACCGACGCTTCGCACACGGTGCGCAGCGTCGGCACCGCGCTGGAGGCGCTGCGCGAGGTCGCCCATTTCCCCTTCGACGTCGTCATCCTGGACCTCGGTCTGCCTGATCTGGACGGGGCCGAGGCCCTGAAGATGCTGCGCGGCATCACCGACGTCCCCGTGATCATCGCCACCGCCCGGGACGACGAGACGGAGATCGTCCGCCTGCTGAACGACGGCGCGGACGACTACCTGACCAAGCCGTTCTCGGTCGAGCACCTGTCCGCGCGGATGGCGGCAGTCCTGCGCCGTTCGCGGTCGGTGGGGGAGGCGCCCGCGTCGCCGGTCATCCGGGTCGGCGGCCTGGCCATCGACCCGTTGCGCCGCCGGGCCGAGCTGGACGGCGTCCGACTCGACCTCACCCGGCGCGAGTTCGACCTGCTCGCCTTCCTCGCCGGCCGGCCCGGTGTCGTCGTGGCCCGCAAGGAGCTGCTCGCCGAGGTGTGGCAGCAGTCGTACGGGGACGACCAGACCATCGACGTCCATCTGTCCTGGCTGCGGCGGAAACTGGGCGAGACGGCGGCGAGGCCGCGCTATCTGCACACCCTGCGCGGTGTCGGCGTGAAGCTGGAGCCACCGCGGACGGAGTTCCCGCGAGCGGAGCCGCCGCTGTGAGGTGGGCACTGGTCAAGGTGTGCGTGGCGGTGACCACGATGGTGGTGGTGGCCTTCGCGGTGCCGCTCGGGCTCGTCATCAAGGAGATGGCCCGCGACCGCGCGTTCTCGAACGCCGAGCGGGAGGCCGCGGCCGTCGCGCCCGCGCTCTCCATCACCACCGACCGGGATCAGCTGGAGCGGGTCGTCGCCTCCGCCGGTTCCGACGACGGCATGGCCGTGCACATACCGGCGGGCGACGGCGCCAGGGCGGTCGACATCGGCCGGCAGCGCGCCGCCGCCAAGGACATCGCGGCCACCCGCGCACTGGGCCGGGCCTCCACCTCCGAGGTCCCGGGCGGCTCCACCCTGCTCCAGCCCACCGCACTGAGCTCGGGCGAGATCGCGGTCGTCGAGGTGTACGTCCCCGAGTCCGAGGTCAGCAACGGCGTGGGGACGGCCTGGGCGGTGCTCGCCGCGGTCGGCGTCGCGCTCATCGTCGGCTCGGTCGCGGTCGCCGACCGGCTGGGCGTACGCATGGTGCAGCCGGCCCAGCGGCTGGTCGAGGGCGCGCACGAACTGGGGGAGGGCAAGCTCGGAGCGCGGGTCCCCGAGGAGGGCCCCACCGAACTGCGGCTGGCGGCGGTCGCGTTCAACTCGATGGCCGACCAGGTCGTCCAACTCCTGGCGAACGAGCGGGAGCTGGCGGCGGACCTCTCGCACCGCCTGCGCACCCCGCTGACCGTATTGCGGCTGAACACGGCCTCGCTCGGCGACGGTCCGGCCGCCGAGCAGACCCGGGCGGCCGTGGCACAGCTGGAGCGGGAGGTCGACACGATCATCCGGACGGCGCGCGAGGCCAAGCCGCGGACGGTGGCGCTCGGTGTCGGGGCCGGGTGCGACGCGTCCGAGGTGGTCCGCGAGCGGATGGACTTCTGGTCGGCGCTCGCCGAGGACGAGGGCCGCGAGGTGCGGGTCGCGGGCGTGGACCGTCCGGTCCGCATACCGGTCGCGCGGGCCGACCTGGTGGCCGCGCTCGACGCGCTCCTCGGCAACGTCTTCCGGCACACCCCGGAGGGCACGGCCTTCGCGGTCGACGTGCACAACGGCGACGACGCCGTGATCGTGCTGGTGTCGGACGCGGGACCGGGGATCGTGGACCCGGAGTCGGCGATCACCCGGGGGCGGGGCTCGGGCAGCGACGGCTCGACCGGTCTCGGGCTGGACATCGTGCGGCGCCTGGCGGAGTCGACGGGCGGGGACGTACGGCTGGGGTCGTCGGTGCTGGGGGGCACCGAGGTGCGGATATGGATCCAGCTGGACGGGCGAGCGCCGGTGCGACGCGGGCACCGGGGGGCGGTACGGCGACGCAGACGCGGCGTCGGCGTGAGCTGAGCCGGGGCCGGTCCCGGCCGGTCCACGGCCCTGAACCGGTCCGGACAGGTCTCGACCTTTAACCGTCCCCGATGCCTTCCTTAAGCGCACCCTAAGATCGCCGGCCTCCGTCCGGATGAAGCGGTTTGCCCGATTCCGGATCGCTAGCGTGCTGCCCGCACCCCCTGGGGATCCCCAGCGAACTCCCGTGAAACCGCGAAGGCAGGCACGCGATGAGCAGTACGCACCGGCGCAAGGTCAGTGGCAGGAACAAGGCGATAGGCGGCGTCGTGGCGGCTGCCGTGGTCGGCGGCGGCGCCTTCCTGTTCTCCGGCACCGCGCTCGCCGCCGGTGTCGGCGCCGCGTACACCAAGACCAGTGACTGGTCCACGGGTTACACCGCTCAGTACGTCATCACGAACGACACCGGCCGGACGAAGAGCGACTGGACGCTGGAGTTCGACCTGCCCTCCGGCGCCCGGCTCGGCTCGCTGTGGAACGGCGAGGCCGGCGTGAGCGGAAGCCACGTCACGGTGAAGCCGCCGTCCTGGGACAAGGACGGCCTGGCGGCCGGCGAGTCGGTCACCGTCGGCTTCGTCGTGAACGGCACCGCGGACCCGAAGGGCTGTGTCATCGACGGCGCCAAGTGTTCCGTGGACGACGGCGCGACCCCGGAACCGAGCGGCCGCCCCACGCAGTCGGCCACCCCCACGGCCACGCCGAAGCCCACCCCGACCGCCTCCCACAGCAGCACCCCGACCACTCCCGCCTCCACCCCGGCTTAAGCACCCCGACCCCCTCCGCCCCGGCGAGCACCGGCAGCGGCACCACCACCGGCGCCGGCTTCGCGCCCTACGTCGACACCTCCCTCTACCCGGCCTTCGACCTGGTCGGCAGCGCGACGGCCACCGGGGTCAAGAACTACAACCTCGCCTTCATCACCGACGGCGGCGGCTGCACGCCCAAGTGGGGCGGGGTGAGCGACCTCGCCAGTGACGCGGTGGCCGCGCAGATCGGCGCACTGCGGGCGAAGGGCGGCGACGTCCGCGTCTCCTTCGGCGGCGCCTCCGGTGCGGAGCTGGCGACGACCTGCTCGTCGGCGGACGCGCTGGCGACGGCGTACGGGAAGGCCGTGGACGCGTACCGGCTGACGAAGGTCGACTTCGACGTCGAGGGCGGCGCGCTGCCCAACACCACCGCGAACACCAACCGCGCGAAGGCCATCGCGAAGCTCCAGCAGCAGCACCCGGGCCTGGACGTGTCCTTCACGCTCCCCGTCATGCCCGAGGGCCTCACCCAGGACGGCGTGAACCTCCTGTCCGACGCCAGGTCGAACGGCGTGAAGATCTCCGCCGTCAACATCATGGCGATGGACTACGGCCCCTCGTACAGCGGTGACATGGGCAGCTACGCCGAGCAGGCCGCCACCGCCACGCAGGCCCAGGTCAAGAGCGTCCTCGGACTCTCCGACAGCGCGGCCTGGAAGGCCGTGGCGGTCACCCCGATGATCGGCGTCAACGACGTGGCGTCCGAGATCTTCAAGGTCGACGACGCCGCCCAGCTGGTGGCGTTCGCCAAGTCCAAGGGTCTCGGCTGGCTGTCGATGTGGTCCGCGAGCCGCGACAAGCAGTGCGCGGGCGGCGCGAAGAACTCCGCGGACGCGACCTGCAGCTCGGTCGTCCAGGACGCGGGGGCGTTCTCGAAGGCGTTCGGCGCCTACAAGTAGGCCCAAGCCACCGAATCCTCCCCCACGGGAAGAGCGTCCCGGCCGGGACCACCCCCATCCGGCCGGGGCGCGGCCCCCTTTCCGGACGCCGCGCCCCGCCCCCCGATCCCCCGCCCCGTCTCCGCGGGCGACAGGCCCTTGCCCTCCCGGACAAAGGGCCCGTCGCCGTCCAGGGCCGAGCCCCTCCGCCCCCTGGGCCGTGACCCGGCCTACTCGGCCGCGGACGTCACCGGCGGCAGCGTCCCCGTCCGGGCCGCGCGGCTGTACCAGTGGGCGCTCGACTTCGGCGTACGGGCCAGGGTCGCGTAGTCGACGTACACCGCGCCGAAGCGCTTGTCGTAGCCGTACGCCCACTCGAAGTTGTCCATCAGCGACCAGAGGTAGTACCCGCGGACGTCCGCGCCGTCGGCGATGGCGCGGCGGACCGCCGACAGGTGGCCGTGCAGATAGGCGATGCGCTCGGGGTCGTGGACGCGGCCCTCCGGGTCCGGCTTGTCGTCGTACGCGGCGCCGTTCTCCGTGATGTACAGCGGCAGGCCGGGCGCCTCCCGCGTGTAGCGCGTGATCAGGTCGTGCAGGCCCGTCGGGTCGATCGTCCAGCCCATCTCCGTCCGCTCGCCCGGAGTCTGGTGGAACATCACGTCGTCGGCGCCCGGCCACGGCGTGTACGCGCTCGCCCCGTGGCCGTCCGCACGGGGACCGGACGCGGTCGCCTCCGCCGCCGACACCAGCGTCGGGGTGTAGTAGTTCAGGCCCAGCGCGTCGAGCGGCTGCTTGATCACCGCCAGGTCGCCGTCCAGGACGTACGACCAGTCCGTGATCGCGGACGTCTCCTCGAACAGGCCCTCCGGGTAGGCACCGTGCAGCATCGGGCCGTGGAAGACACCGTTGGCCAGGTTGTCGATGCGCCGGACCGCCGCGAGATCCGCCGGACTCTGCGAAAGCGGCCTGACGACCGAGGAGTTGAGGCTCACCGCGACCGAGTTGCGGGCCGGCATCACGGACCTCAGCGCCTTCGCGCCCAGGCCGTGCGCCAGGTTCAGATGGTGGGCGGCCTTCAGCGACGCCGCCGCGTCCGTACGGCCCGGCGCGTGCACCCCGGAGCCGTAGCCCAGGAACGCGCTGCACCACGGCTCGTTCAGGGTGATCCACTGCTCCACCCGGTCGCCCAGCGCCTCGCCCACGATCTGGGCGTAGTCGGCGAACCGCAGCGCCGTGTCGCGCGCGGGCCAGCCGCCCGCGTCCTCCAGTTCCTGGGGGAGGTCCCAGTGGTAGAGGGTGATGGCCGGCTTGATGTCGTGGGCCAGCAGTTCGTCGACCAGGTTGCGGTAGAAGTCCAGACCCCGCTGGACCGCCGGTCCGCGGCCCGTCGGCTGCACCCGGGACCAGGAGACCGAGAAGCGGTACGCGGACAGGCCCAGCTCCGCCATCAGGGCCACGTCGTCACGGAAGCGGTGGTAGTGGTCGACAGCGATGTCACCGGTCTCGCCGCCGGCCGTCTTTCCGGGCGTGTGGCTGAAGGTGTCCCAGATGGAGGGCGTGCGGCCGTCCTCCCGTACCGCCCCCTCGATCTGGTACGCGGAGGTCGCCGCGCCCCAGAGGAACGCGGGGGGAAAGGTCACGGGCGATGCGGGTTCAGGCATGGAAGCGCTCCCATGGAAGGTCGTGGAGAACGACGGTAAGGAGGAGAAAGGGGGAGGAGACGGGGAGGTGAAGGGGACGATGGGGCCGGGGCGGCGGTGACCCGGCCCCCACGGGCGGCGGTACGGCGGGTCAGCCCTTGATCGCGCCCTGCATGATGCCGCCCACGATCTGCTTTCCGAACAGCAGGAAGGCGATGAGCAGGGGCAGCGTGCCGAGCAGCGCGCCCGCCATGATCACGGCCTGGTCGGGGACGTAACCGGTGCCCAGCGAGTTGAGGGCCACCTGCACGGTGGGGTTCTGCTGGTTGAGGGCGATGATCGGCCACAGGAAGTCGTTCCAGGCCATCACGAAGGTCAGCAGACCGAGGACCGCCATCGCCGGCCGCGCCGCCGGGAAGACGACGTGCCACACGACGCGCAGGCTGCTCGCGCCGTCCACCCGCGCCGCCTCGATCAGCTCGGTGGGCAGCGCCTGGACCAGGTACTGCCGCATGAAGAACGTACCGAAGGCGCTCACCAGGGTGGGCAGGATGACCGTCTGCAACTGGTTGGACCAGCCCAGGTCGCTCATCCACAGGTACAGCGGTACGACGGCCAGCTGCGGCGGGATCATCATCGTGCCGATGGTCAGCAGCAGCAGGGTGCTGGAGAACCTGAACCGCAGCTTGGCGAAGGCGAACCCGGCGAGCGTGGAGAAGACGACCGTACCGAGGGTGATGGTCCCGGCGACGATCGTGGAGTTGAGCATCGCGGTGCCGAGCCCGGCCTGTTCCCACGCGGCCTGGAGGTTCTTGAACAGGTTCCCGCCGAACCACAGCGGCGGCGGTGTCTGCGCCAGCCGCTCGTTGTTGCGGGAGGCCGCGATGGCCGTCCAGACCAGCGGAGCGAGCGAGACCAGCGCGAAGACGGCCAGCACGACATAGGTGACCGGACCCGCGTGCAGCTGCTTGCCCGCGCCGAGCACCCGGCGCCGTCCGGGGCGCCGGTCGTCCCGGGTTCCCTTCGCCGCCGCCTGAGGAACAGTCAGTTCTGTGGTGGTCATTGGGATTTCCTCAGCCGTCGGGTGACCAGCAGGTTGATCGCGGCGACGATCAGCAGGATCAGGAACATCGTCCATGCGATCGCTGACGCCTTGCCGAGGTTGCCGATGCCCCAGCCCTGGTCGTACATGTACAGGCCGAGCGTCTGGTACTGGTGCGCGGAGCCGCCCTTCGAGCCGCTGACCCCGCCGAACAGGAGCGGCTCACCGAACAGCTGCGTCGCGCCGATCGTGGACACGACCACCGTGAACAGGATCGTCGGCCGCAGCATCGGGACCGTCACATGGCGGAACTGCTGCCAGCGGCCCGCGCCGTCGAGAGCCGCCGACTCGTACAGGTCGGTGGGGATCGCCTGCATCGCCGCGAGGTAGATCAGCGCGTTGTAGCCGGTCCATCGCCAGATCACGATCGAGGAGACGGCGAACTGCGAACCCCAGTCCGACTCACGCCAGTTGATCGGGTGCACCCCGACGAAGTGCAGCAGCCAGTTGATCATGCCGCCGTCCCACGAGTACAGCAGCGTGAAGACCAGCGTCGCCGCCGCCACCGAGGTGGCGTACGGGGTGAGCATCACGACCCGCCACACGGTCGAGCCGCGCAGCCGGTAGTTGAGCAGGTGGGCGATTCCGAGCGCCATGAGCAACTGCGGCACCGTGGAGATCACGCCGATGGTGAAGGTGTTCTCCAGGGCGTTCCAGAAGAACTCCGAGGACAACAGGTTCTTGTAGTTGTCCAGCCCGGCCCAGGTCTGGTGGTCCAGGCCCGACAACTGCACGTTGTGCAGCGAGTACCAGGCCGTGTAGAGCAGCGGCACGAGCCCGAAGGCACCGAAGATGACGAAGAAGGGGGCGATGAACGCGTACGGCGACGCCTTCATGTCCCAGCGGTACAGCCGGCTGCGCCAGGAATCCGGGCCGGGCGGCGGCGTACCGCGACCCTGAGCGCCCCGGGCCGCGCCCGGCTGGGAGCCGGGCGCGGCGTCGGCGCTCGTCGCGGTGTGCGCGAGAGCCTCGTTGGAGCTGGTCACTGGCCGAGCACGTCCTTGATCTCCGCCTTGGCCGCGTTCCAGCCCTGGTCGGGGGACTTGCCCTTCTGCTCGACCTGGAGGATGCCGACGTCGGTGATCGCGGTGCCGATCGGCTGGTCCTTGGTGCCGAAGTTCTGCACGGGGATGGTCTTCGCCGAGTCGGCGAAGATCTGCGTGATCGGCGCGTCCGAGAAGTACGACGTCGTCGCGGCCGCCGGCTTCAGGGTGTCGTACGCCGCGGGCGTCGACGGGAAGCTGGCCTGCTTGGCGAAGACCTTCGCCTGCTGTTCGGGCGCGGTCAGCCACTTGGCCAGGGCGATGGCCTCCTTCTGGTGCTTGCCCGCCGTCGGCACGCCGATGAACGAACCGCCCCAGTTGGCCGCGGTCGGCGCGGCAGCCACGTCCCACTTGCCGTTCCCGGCGTCACCGGACTTCTCCTGGATGTAGCCCATCATCCAAGCGGGGCAGGCCACCGTCGCGAACGAACCCTTGGCGAAGCCCTGGTCCCACGTCGGGTCGAACTGCTTCAGCTTCGCCGACATGTTGCTGGTCGCCACCGTCATCGCGGCGTTCCAGGACTTCTTCACGCCCGTGGACTTGTCCCAGATGACGTTGCCGTCCTTGTCGTAGTACCGCTCGCTCTCGCCCCCGAGCGCCGCGTTGTAGACCGAGGAGGCGGAGTCCACGAACTTGGTGCCGCTCGGCGCCTTCTTCATGTACTGCTTGCCGAGGTCGACGTACTTGGCCCAGTCGCCCTTCCACTGCGCGGCGAGCTTGGTGCGGTCGGTCTCCAGACCGGCCTTCTCGAAGAGGTCCTTGCGGTAGCAGATCGCCATCGGGCCGATGTCCGTACCGAGCCCGATGGTCTTGCCGTCCTTGGTGGTGGCCTGGGCGGTCTTCCAGTCCAGCCACTGCGACTTGTCGACCTCCTTGCCGAGGTCGACGAACTTGTCGGCCTGGGTCTGGACGGCCTCGGTGATGTTGCCGACCTCGATCGCCTGGATGTCGTCGGTACCGGAGCCGGCCTGCAGACGGGTGAGCGTCTTGGGCCAGTACACGTCGGTACGGGTGGTGACGTTCTCCTTGATGGTGATGTCCGGGTGCAGCTTCATGTACTCGTCGTAGAGACCGGCCTGCTTGTAGCCGAAGACGCCGAAGGTGCCGATCGTCAGAGTGGTCTTGCCCTTGCCGCCCCCACCGCCGTCGCCCGAGTTCGACGATCCGTCGTTCGAGTCGTTGGCGCAGCCGGCCAGCAGCCCTGTGGTCAGCGCGGCGACGGCCGCGAGGGCCCCCAGCCTGCGGGACCGGCGGGTACTCGTGCGCATTGCGTCCTCCTGTTGCCTGACGTGCCGACCCCCCGGCCAACTGCATTGTTGGGCCCGTTTTTCTCGCTGCGGCTCGGGCGGGGAACGTGCGGGATGTTTAGGTGTCAGGTACCGTGGGAGCGCTCCCACAGGTGATGTGTTGAAGAGTCGTCGGTTCGCGCGGGGGTGTCAAGGGAGTGGACACGGAGAGACGCGTTCAGTTATCGGCCTGTTAACTAACTCCGGGGGGCAGGGCGAAAAAGGGTGGGGGGACGGGTGGAGCCGCTCGTACCGAGGTGACTTCACGGGGCCGGCCGGCGGTGTCGGCGAGGCCGGCACCAGCAGCCTCGGTGAGGTTGCCACCGCGGCCGGGCCCCTGTCCATGAACGGGACTGTTAGATTCCAGGCCAGCCGCTCAGAAGCGCGGCGTCGACGGGAGGCGGACCATGGCAGGCCACGGAGCGCGGGGCCGGAGCGGCGGGCGGCCGACCCTCGAGGAGGTCGCCGCGCGCGCCGGTGTGGGCCGCGGCACGGTGTCCCGGGTGATCAACGGTTCCCCGCGGGTCAGCGACGCGACCCGCGCCGCGGTCGAGGCGGCGGTGGCGGAGCTCGGTTATGTTCCGAACACGGCGGCGCGCGCGCTCGCCGCCAACCGCACGGACGCGATCGCGCTCGTCGTCCCCGAGCCGGAGACCCGGTTCTTCGCGGAACCGTACTTCTCGGACATGCTCCGGGGTGTCGGCGCGGAGCTCTCCGACACCGAGATGCAGCTGCTGCTGATCTTCGCGGGCAGCGACCGGGAGCGGCAGCGCCTGGCCCAGTATCTGGCGGCGCACCGCGTGGACGGCGTCCTGCTCGTCTCGGTGCACGCGGACGACCCGCTGCCCGACCTGCTCTCCCAGCTGGAGATCCCGGCGGTGATCAGCGGCCGGCGCTCGGCGGACGAGACGCTGCCGTCCGTGGACTCCGACAACTACGGCGGGGGGCGCCTCGCCGTCGAGCATCTGGTCGCCCGGGGGCGCCGCAGGATCGCCCACCTCGCGGGCCGCCTCGACGTCTTCGGCGCCCAGCGCCGTGTCGACGGCTACCGCGAGGGTCTGCGTGCCGCGGGCCACCCGGTGGACGACGGCCTCATCGCCGCCGGCGACTTCACGGAGGAGGGCGGGCGCCGTGCGATGACCGAGCTGCTGGCCCGCTGCCCCGATCTGGACGCCGTCTTCGCGGGCTCGGACGTGATGGCGGCCGGCGCCCGCCAGGTCCTGCGCGAGGCGGGCCGCCGTATACCGGACGACGTGGCCCTGGTCGGCTACGACGACTCCGCCATCGCCCGCCACATGGATCCACCCCTGACCAGTGTGCGCCAGCCGATAGAGGAGATGGGCCGGGCGATGATCGACCTGCTGCTCGGGGAGATCGCCGACCGCCGCCCGGCGGTGTCGCGGGAGCTGGAGAAGCGTCAGGTCGTGCTGCCCACCGAGCTGGTGGCGCGGGCGTCGTCCTGACGCCGCACGCCACCGCCCCGCCGCCACGGTCCCGTCGCAGTCACCGTCTCCGTCACTGGCATCGTCATCCGTCACCGCCGCTGTCCTGCACCGCTCTGTACCGCTGACGGCGGAGCCGCCCCGCCGCTGTTGCCGCTGTTGCCGCACGGGAAGAGCTCCGTAGGGCAGTCTGGCGGGTATGGTCCTGCATCCCTTGCTGGGAGTCGATGAAGTGCCCGCCGTGGAGCCCTATCTGGGCCGGGTGGGCGAGGTGTTCCGGGCGTTCCGCGAGCAGGACTCGGGGTGCGTGTCGTACGGGGTGAGACTGCTCGACGGCGGCCGGTGGTTCCTCAAGGAGGCGGTCACCGATCACGGCCGGCGCTCGCTGGAGCGCGGCTGGGCCTTCCACCGGTCGGTACGGCACCGGGCGATCGTCCCGCAGGTGCACCGCATCGCCGTGCAGGACGGCGGCTGGGCGGTGGTGATGCCCTGGCGGGAGGGCGAGGTGCTGTACCCCGCGGAGGTGGACGGGGCGCGCGACCGTACGGACCCGGCCAGTGCGATGGCACGCTTCCGCGCGCTGCCGGCCGACGCGGTCCTGCGCGCCTTCGACCGGGTCCTGGACGCCCACCTCGCGGTGGAGGCCGCCGGCCAGGTCGCCGTCGACTTCTACGACGGGGCGCTGCTGTACGACTTCGACCGTGACGTCGCCCATCTGGTCGACCTCGACGAGTACCGGCCGGGTCCGTTCGTGGTCGAGGAGGAACGCCTGCCGGGCTCCCGGCGGTTCATGGCTCCCGAGGAATGGGTGCGCGGGGCCGTGATCGACACCCGGACGACCGTGTTCACACTGGGCCGTGCCGCCCGGCTCCTGCTGGACGCGGGTGACGAGGAGCGCGCCTGGCGGGGCACCGCGGCCCAGCAGACGGTGATCGTCCGTGCCACCCGGACCGATCCCGGGGAGCGCTTCGAGAACGTCCACCGTTTCGCCGAGGCGTGGCGGGCGGCCAACACCGCGCCGGGCGCCTGAGGTCGGGTGCCCGAGGCGGGCTGTCCGAGGCCGGGTGGCTGAGGCCGGCTGTCCGACGCCGGGCGCGCGGATTCAGGCGCCCGGCGTCAGACGTCCCGCGCCCGGCGTCAGGCATCCGACGTTCTGCATCAAGCGTCAGGCATCCGGGGTCCGGCGCCTCGCGGACGGTGCGCCGGCCTCGGCCTCGGCCCCGACCCTGGCCGCGGTCCGCGAGGCCCGCGCCGATCGCTGCCGGCGGACTTCGCCCGGCAGACCTTCCCGCGTACGACCGCGCACCGGACATGACCAGGATCCGCACATGACCGAGGCCCGGTCCGCTTGCGCGGACCGGGCCTCGGTCTGTCAGGGTGAGTGACGGGACTTGAACCCGCGGCATCCTGGACCACAACCAGGTGCTCTACCAGCTGAGCTACACCCACCATGTCCGGTCCTGGTTTCCCTGACCGGCCGAGAAAAAGTGTACAGGGTCCGGAGGGGTGCTCGCGCCCGGCTTTTGTCCGGGGTCCCCCGGGACCCCGGACACGCGTCATTCCACGGGCAGTACGTGCTTCGCCGCGATGGTGCGGGCGGTCTCCGAGTCGGGGCCGGGCTGCGGGACGAAGATCGCCTCGCGGTAGTAGCGGAGTTCGGCGATGGACTCGCGGATGTCGGCGAGGGCGCGGTGGTTGCCGTTCTTGTCCGGGCTGTTGAAGTACGCCCGCGGGTACCAGCGGCGGGCCAGCTCCTTGACGGAGGAGACGTCCACGATGCGGTAGTGGAGATAGTCCTCCAGTGTGGGCATGTCGCGGAGCAGGAAACCCCGGTCCGTGCCGACCGAGTTCCCGCACAGCGGGGCCTTGCCCGGCTCCTTGACGTGCTCACGCACGTAGGAGAGGACCTGTTCCTCGGCGTCGGCCAGGGTGGTGCCCGCGGCGAGTTCGGAGAGGAGGCCGGAGGCCGTGTGCATCTGGCGCACCACGTCCGGCATCGTCTCCAGGGCCGCGTCCGGCGGGCGGATCACGATGTCCACCCCTTCGCCGAGCACGTTCAGCTCCGAGTCGGTGACCAGCGCGGCCACCTCGATGAGTGCGTCCTCCGACAGCGAGAGCCCGGTCATCTCGCAGTCGATCCACACCATGCGATCGTTCATGGCCCCAACCCTACGGCGCGCCCCGGCGCACGGGCAGGTCCGGGACGGCAACGGCCCGGGACCCGCGGGCCGTGGGCGCCCGCACACGGCGACGGCCCGGGACCCGAGGGCCCCGGGCCGTTCACGGCCGGGCGGTGTGACGGCGCCAGGGCGCCCGAGCGCTAGGGAGCGCTGCGCTGCCCCGGCAGGCTCGGCCGGCCCGCCGCGTACAGCTCGGCGCCCGGCTTGCCCGGATCCGTCGCGGTCGACAGCGCCGAGGCCGGGCTCAGAGCACCGGCGGCCGCCGTACGACGGGTCTGCGACGGGACCGCACTCTCCTGGCTCAGGACCGGTGACTGCCCGGCCGAGCCCACGGAACCGTCCGGGTCCGACGGCCGCTCGGACTGCGGCCTACGCGCCCGGTACGCCGCCCGGTAGGCGGCCGGGGACGAGCCGAGCTGGCGCCGGAAGTGCCCGCGCAGCGCGACCGGCGAGCGGAAGCCGCAGCGTCCGGCGACCTCGTCGACCGAGTAGTCGGACGTCTCCAGCAGCCGCTGCGCCTGCAGCACACGCTGGGTGATCAGCCACTGCAGCGGCGCGCTCCCCGTCAGCGAGCGGAAGCGGCGGTCGAACGTGCGGCGGCTCATGTACGCGCGCGCCGCCAGCGTCTCGACGTCGAACTGCTCGTGAAGGTGTTCCAGCGCCCAGGCGACGACCTCCGCGAGGGGGTCGGCGCCGATCTCCTCTGGTAAAGACCGGTCGAGATAGCGCTCCTGTCCGCCGCTCCGGCGCGGTGGGACCACCAGACGACGGGCCAGCGCGCCGGCCGCCTCGTTGCCGTGGTCCGTCCGCACGATGTGCAGACAGAGATCGATTCCGGCCGCGGTGCCCGCCGACGTCAGTACGTCACCGTCGTCGACGAACAGCTCGCGCGGATCGACGTGTACGGACGGATAGCGCTTGGCCAGCGTCGGCGCGTACATCCAGTGTGTCGTCGCCGGGCGGCCGTCCAGCAGTCCGGCGGCGGCCAGTACGAACGCACCGGTGCACAGTCCGACTATGCGGGCCCCTTCTTCGTGCGCCCGGCGCAGCGCGTCGAGCGCTTCCTCCGGTGGCGGTGAGGTGATCGAGCGCCAGGCGGGCACCACGACGGTGCCCGCTCGCGAGATCGCCTCCAGGCCATGCGGCGCGGTGAGTTCCAGGCCCCCTGTGGTCCGCAGCGGGCCGTCCTCGCCGGCGCACACCAGAAGTCGGTAGCGCGGCACGCCGGCGTCCTGGCGGTCAATCCCGAACACCGACAGCGGTATGGAACTCTCGAAGATGGGGCCGCCGCTGAACAGCAGCACCGCGACGATCTCCTTGCGGCGTCGCCCGGAGAGTTTCCGGGCCGCGGCTTCCGGCGCGGCAGTGGAGTCGTGGCTCATACTGCTAAGCCCCCCTCGGTGGTCGCGGCTCCTCGGTTGTGTCGCTCCTGCACGTTTCCCCTCGGTCCTGCACGAGTCCCCCGCCGTAAGACAGTCAAGATCGAATCTACTGTGTCCCGTCGCGCCTGGGTGACCACTTCGACACTCGACAGAATGTCGACATGGCAACTTGGCGTGAAGCATTCGATCACGAAGCGTTGCACTCGCGGGCCGTGCAGGGAAGTGCGCCTCGTGTCAGTGGCCAATCCACATAGGGTGCACGAGGCCTCCAGGGGCCTTTAGGCGCAGGTCGAACGCGGGTTGGGGGGTCGTTCGGGCAAGGGATGCCCGGGAGACCGAAGTTGGCTGAAAAGAAGCGGGGGCGTGCGCGCAAACCGGTCAGTCAACCGGCTTCTTTCCCGCACCGCGGCGCCCGCCCCTGTGCGCCCCCGAGCCACTCCTGCCCGGCAAGCCATTCATGATGTGCGTGTCGGCCACATCCTGCGCGCCGGGAGCCGGCACCGGAGCGCCCCCCGAGCCGCTGCCGGGCCCGGGAACTCCCATGACACGACCTCCCCCGTGACGATCTCCCCCGCGATGATCTCCGCCGTCACGATTCCGCACGCCGGGATCCCGCACGCCGGCGACAGGATTCCGGGCGGCAGGATCCCGTTCGTCCCGGTCCCGTCCGCCCCGGTCCCGATGCGTGCGCTCCCGGGGTCCGCGTTCCCGCGGTCCGGTCCTGCCGTGGCGTGCGCGGTGCGGGGCCCGCTCCGCGGCGCGCATGCGCGCCGCGCCCCGTTCCGACTGGCGCAGCAGCACCAGGCACGCCGCGGTCACGGCCGCCAGGCCCAGTGCCGTGCCGGCCGCCCCGGCGAGCGAGGTGCCGAACCAGACGAGGACGACCGGGACGAGGACACAGCTGAAGGCCGCCCAGCGTGCCACCTCGCTCGCCGTGTCCGGCGCGGGGGGCGGTCCGGGGCGCGCTCCGGAGGAGGGGCGGGACACGGTGTCTGGTCCGGGCACGGTCTGCTCCCTGGTTCCCTGGTACTCCATTGCTCTCCATGGCGGTGGCTCACCTGTTCAACGCGTGTTCGACCGGCCGGTCACTGCCCGGCCTGCGGTGTACCGGTCCGCGGAGGCACATCCCTGGGTGAACCCTGCGCAAACCGCCTGTACGGGGCAGCAACCATTGCGTTACGGGCGCCTCTCATGCATGCTCCGGGGAGCGCCGCACAGCGCACGCGGTATCTGGGCAGAGGAGGAGTGCCGCCGTACCCTTGGGGGTATGGGGTTGGGAAGATGATTCCCGGACACAGCTCTGCCGATCGTTGTCGTCCCCACCACGAGGATCCAAACGCCGAGATACCCATGGCCGGTCACGAATTCTTCGATCCCGCGGACCGCAAGCGCCCGCTCGCCGATCCCACGGCGGCCGAGCCCCTGGCGGCGGAAGAAACCCGCCAGTCCTGCGATCCCGCCTTCAAACACGGCGTCGTCGTCGGTTTCGACGGTTCGACGTCCAGTGAACGTGCCCTCGCGTACGCGATCGGCATGGCCCATCGCTCGGGCTCGGGCCTGATCATCGTGCATGTCGCGAACCGGCTGCCCACCACGGTGTGGGCGGGCTGTGAACCACCGGTCTTCGTCGACGTGCCCGACCACCGCACCGAGGTGCTCGGACTCGAGCTCGCCTGCGCCGAGTACCTGGCCGAGGTGCCGTGGATCCTCGTCGAGCGCGGCGGAGACATCTGCCACGAACTCGAGGAGGTGGGGCGCGAGTACGAGGCGGACGCGATCGTCGTCGGCTCCACGCACGGCCTCGTCGGGCGTATCTTCGGCTCGGTGGCCGGGCGGCTGGCGAAGCGCGCGCGGCGCCCGGTGATCGTCATTCCCTGACCGGCCGTCAACTCGCCGTTGTTCCAGGCGGGGTGATCCGGTCGATGTCCCGACGGATCGTCAACTCCCTTTGACGCGCGCCCGAAAACGCGCGAATCCACTCGTGCGACGAGGTGGATTGTGCCTTTGTGAAGGGTACATACCGGTCACCGGCCCCATCCCTCGGCCGGCACCGCGCAGCACGACTGCACCCGCATGAAGGGACCCCGCCGTGGACAATGACGTCTCCTCGGGAAGCACCACCTCGACTCTCGGCCAACTCGCCCTCGGTCTCACCCTGTTGCTCTTCGGTCTCGGGAACACCCGGGTGATCGACGGAGTGACGGCGGCCGACTCCGTCTCCCTCGCCACGTACGTCGGCGGGATCGCGCTCTTCGTCGCGGGCCTGTTCGCCTTCCGCGACCGCGACGCCTTCACGGGTACGGCGTTCACGGCACTCGGCGCGTTCTGGTTCACCTGGGGCGTCACCTCCGACGGGCGGATGTCCGCCAACGCCACCGGCCTCTTCCTGCTCCTGTTCGCGCTCGTCGCGCTGAGCCTGACCGCCGGCGCGAGCGGTGCCCCGCTGCTCGCCCGGGGGACGTACGCGCTGCTGTTCGTGGCCCTGCTCCTGCTGGCCGTCAGCCAGTTCGGCGACAGCGCCGCCCTCGCCAAGGCCGGCGGCTGGTTCGCCGCGGCCGGCGGACTGCTGGCCTGGTACGCGGCCACGGCGGCGCTCGCCCACTGGCCCACCGCGCTTCCCGGACGCGCCGCCGGCCGGGGGGTGACGGCCACCGGCTGAGCCCGGCGCGGGCCGGGGTACAGGCGGCTCCGGCCTGGAAGGAACGGCCCCCTGTGCGAAGGTGGCGCGCACAGGGGGCCGTTCATGTCCGGGGAGCCGCGGGCGGCCCGTCCTACTCGACCGTCACCGACTTCGCGAGGTTCCGCGGCTTGTCGATGTCCCGGCCCAGCGCGAGCGCCGTGTGGTACGCGAGGAGCTGCAGCGGGATGCCCAGCAGGATCGGGTCCAGCTCGTCCTCGTTCTTCGGGACGACGATCGTCTGGTCGGCCTTCTCCTGCTCCCGGTGCGCGACCGCGAGGATCTTGCCGCTGCGCGCCTTGATCTCCTCCAGGGCGGCGCGGTTCTTCTCCAGCAGGTCGTCGTCGGGGACGATCGCGACCGTCGGCAGCGCGGGCTCGATGAGCGCCAGGGGGCCGTGCTTGAGCTCGGAGGCCGGGTAGGCCTCGGCGTGGATGTACGAGACCTCCTTGAGCTTCAGCGAGGCCTCGCGGGCCACCGGGTAGCCGCGGACCCGGCCGATGAAGAGCATCGAGCGGGCCTCGGCGTACTGCTCGGCCAGCTTCTTGATCTCGTCCTCCTGCGCCAGGATCTCGGAGATCTGCCCGGGCAGCCTGCGCAGCCCCTCGATGATCCGCTTGCCGTCGCGGACCGACAGGTCACGGGTGCGGCCGAGGTGCAGCGCGAGCAGCGCGAAGGCGACGGTGGTGTTGGTGAAGCACTTCGTCGAGACGACGCAGACCTCGGGACCCGCGTGCACGTACATGCCGCCGTCCGCCTCGCGCGCGATCGCCGAGCCGACGACGTTGACCACGCCCAGGACCCGCGCGCCCTTGCGCTTCAGCTCCTGGACGGCGGCGAGGACGTCGTACGTCTCGCCGGACTGGGAGACCGCGACGTACAGCGTGTCGGGGTCGACCACGGCGTTGCGGTAGCGGAACTCGGAGGCCGGCTCGGCGTCCGCGGGGATGCGCGCCAGCTCCTCGATCATCTGGGCGCCGATCATGCCCGCGTGGTACGAGGTGCCGCAGCCGAGGATCTTCACCCGGCGGATCTGACGCGCCTCGCGGGCGTCCAGGTTCAGGCCGCCGAGGTGCACGGTGGAGAAGCGGTCGTCGATGCGGCCGCGCAGCACGCGGTCCACGGCGTCGGCCTGTTCGTGGATCTCCTTGTGCATGTACGTGTCGTGGCCGCCCATGTCGTACGACGCGGCCTCCCACTCGACGGTGGTCGGCTCGGCCGTGGTCCGGGTGCCCTCGGTGGTGTACGTGCGGAAGTCGTCGGCCTTGAGGGTCGCCATCTCGCCGTCGTCCAGCGTCACTATCTGCCGGGTGTGGGTGACCAGGGCGGCGATGTCCGAGGCGACGAACATCTCCTTCTCGCCGATGCCGAGGACGACCGGGGAGCCGTTGCGGGCCACCACGATGCGGTCGGGGAAGTCGGCGTGCATCACGGCGATGCCGTAGGTGCCCTCGATCACGCGCAGTGCCTGGCGGACCTTCTCCTCCAGGGTCTCGGCCTGGGAGCGGGCGATGAGGTGGGTGAGGACCTCGGTGTCGGTCTCGGAGAGGAACTCGACGCCGTCGGCCTCGAGCTTCTTCCGCAGGTCGGAGGCGTTGTCGATGATGCCGTTGTGGACGATCGCGACCTTGTTGTCGGCCGACATGTGCGGGTGCGCGTTGACGTCGGAGGGGGCGCCGTGGGTGGCCCAGCGGGTGTGGGCGATGCCGGTGGTGCCCTTGAAGCGCGCGGGGACCTTGGCCTCCAGGTCGCGGACCCGGCCCTTGGCCTTGACCATCTTCAGACCGGCCGACTTCGGCGTGGTGACCACGATGCCCGCCGAGTCGTAGCCGCGGTACTCCAGCCGCTGCAGACCTTCGAGCAGCAGCGGAGCCACGTCACGCCTGCCGATGTATCCGACGATTCCGCACATATATACGTATTCCTCAGCCGTAGACAATGCGGCGCAGCTGCCGGAGCGTGAGCTCCGGCGGTGCGACCGCCCGGTACTTCAGGTCCGCCTCGATCCGTTCGAAGATCGCCGTGTTGACCCAGCCCTGGGCCTGGAGCTCGCGGTGGCGGCGGCGGACGTACTCCTCGGTCGGCTCGTCGAAATAGGCGAGCACGTCCTGGATCACCCGTAGCGCCTCGCCCCGGTTCAGGGGTGTGGAGCGCGTCAGATGATCCGCAAGTTCGTCGTGCACCCGTTGATCCTGGAGTACGAAGAGTCGATTCGCAAGAATCCTGCCCGATATCGGGCAAGGGGCTGTTGAATCTCTTATGGGCCGCTGTTTGCGATCTGTCCATACTCCGTCTTGCGCCGCGTCGATTGCCGGGAGCAACTTCTGAGCCCATGGACACTCCACGCATGGGCGTACCGGAGAAGCTCGCCGAGAACATGAGCATGGCCGAGCAGCACGAGTATCTCCGCGCCAAGTTCTCGCGGCGCAACATGATCAGAGGCGGTGCCGTGACCCTCGGCGCCGTCGCGGGCGGTGCCTTCGTACCGGGCGCCGTCGCGCAGGCCGCGGTCCCGACCCGGTCCACCGCGCCCCAGGCCGAGAAGGTCGACGGCGCTCTCGTCGCCCCCTTCGGCCGCCACCTCGCCTTCGGCAACGACCCGCGCACGGAGATCACGGTCTCCTGGCAGGTCCCGACCGCGGTGAAGAAGCCGTACATCCGTATCGGCGCCCACCCCTGGGACCTCTCCCGCAAGATCGAGGCCGAGGTGCGCACGCTCTACACCCCCGCCGGCGTCGGCGTGAGCGGCGACCACACCCAGTACTACCTGCACGCCAAGCTCACCCACCTGCGCCCCGGCAAGACGTACTACTACGGAGTCGGCCACGCGGGCTTCGACCCGGCGGCGTCCCACCTGCTGGGCACCCTCGGCACCTTCACCACCGCGCCCGACCGCTCCGAGCCGTTCACCTTCACGGCCTTCGGCGACGAGGGTGTCGGCTACCACGGCCTCGCCAACGACGCCCTGCTCCTCGGCCAGAACCCGGCCTTCCACCTGCACGCCGGCGACATCGCGTACGCGGACCCGTCCGGCGCGGGCAAGACGGAGGACACCGGCTTCGACTCGCGCGTATGGGACCAGTTCCTCGCCCAGACCGAGACGGTCGCCAAGCAGGTCCCGTGGATGCCGGCGTACGGCAACCACGACATGGAGGCCTGGTACTCGCCCAACGGCTACGGCGGCGAAGAGGCCCGCTGGAGCCTCCCGGACAACGGCCCGGACGCGAAGAACCTCCCGGGTGTGTACTCCTTCGTCTACGGCAACACGGCGGTCATCTCGCTGGACGCCAACGACATCTCGTTCGAGATCCCGGCCAACCTCGGCATCTCCGGCGGCACCCAGACCAAGTGGCTGGAGGGGCAGCTCAAGAAGTTCCGGGCCTCCAGGGACGTCGACTTCGTGGTCGTCTTCTTCCACCACTGCGCCTACTGCACCTCCACGGCGCACGCCTCGGAGGGGGGCGTGCGACAGGAGTGGGTGCCGCTGTTCGAGAAGTACACGGTGGACCTGGTGATCAACGGCCACAACCACCAGTACGAGCGCACGGACGTCATCAAGGGCAACAAGGTCACCAAGAAGCTGCCGATCGGCGGCACCGCGTACCCGGAGACCGACGGTGTCGTGTACGTGACGGCGGGCGCGGCCGGGCGCAGCCTGTACGCGTTCAGCGCGGCGGAGTCGTACGAGGGTCACGAGAACGAGGTCGACTCGGTCGCCTCCTTCATCAACCTGAAGGACGGCAAGCAGAACGAGACGGTCGCCTGGTCGCGGGTGCGCTACCTCAACTACTCGTTCCTGCGCGTGGACGTCACCCCCGCGTCGAGGGGCCGCCTGACCACGCTGACGGTGCGCGGCATCGCCGAGACCGGTGCCGAGGTCGACCACTTCACGGTGGCCCGCCGGGCCAAGTAGGCCACCCCGTACGCCCGTACGCCCGTACGCCCGTACGCCCGTACGCCCGTACGCCCGTACGCCCGTACGCCCGTACGCCCGCACGCCGGGGCGTAGGCGCCGCAGGCGGTCCTCGGGCGCTCACATGCGCCTGAGGACCGCCTGCTTGGCGAGGGCGAACTCGTCGTCCGTCAGGACGCCGGACCTGTGGAGGTCGCCCAGTTCGCGCAGACGCCGCAGCAGGGCGTCGTGGTCGGCCTCCGGGGCCGGGTGCGGGACCGCCGGAGTTCCCTTCACCGGCGGCCGCTCGGGAGGCGCCGTCGGATGGTCGAGTCGCGCCTGCACCGCCGCCGCGACCAGCGCCATCAGCGGATCCTTCTTGAAGCCCCACAGCTCCACCGCGTGCGGGTCGTACTTCGGCGGAGCCTTGGTGCCGGCACCGCGCACGGTGAAGCGGAGGCAGCCGTTCTCCAGGCCGACCGCGGGGTGCCACTCGACGCCCGTGATGTCGCGGAGCGCGAGGCGGCGGGTGCCGGCGGACGCCTTCGCGTCCTCGGTCTTCCAGTTCCACTCCAGGCGCACCTGCTCCCCGTCGAAGCTCGCCGTGCCGTCGCCCGCGGAGGCGGACAGCGGTACGGCGGGACCGGGGAGCAGATAGCCGTCGACCGGACCGGCCGGGACCTGGTCCAGGAGCAGCGCGTTGCGGACCTCGTCCACGACGTACTCGGCGACGCCGTAGCGCTCGGACTCGACGGTCAGCTGATAGGGGTCGTTGGGCTCGGCGAGCCTGCCGCCGGTGGCCTGCAGCAGCGGGTCGGCGCCGTCCCGCAGCCGGAGCCGCAACCGCCCGCTGCGCTTGCCCTGTTCGAAGGATATTCCGGCCAACGCCCCCAGCGGGACGGTCAGTTCACCCAAGGCCCGGCGGAGCAGGCTCACGTTCCTGTCGCGCCCGGGAGTCAGCCGCAGCGCGTCGCCGTCGAAGATCCAGGTCCCGTCCTTCTGGATGATTTCCGCCATGAGGGGGATTGTTTCACCGGCTCTGCGGCAGAGTGGTCTATACCCATCGGAGCCCAGGGAAGCCAAGGGGCTCATGACAGCTCGTGGGACCTGAAGGGAGCGCATGTGAGACTGCACAGAACGCCCCGCCTTCTCGGTACGCTGCTGCTCGTGGCGGCCGCAAGCATCTCCGTCGCCGGCGGGACATCCTCCGCGGCCGGCCGAACAGCCGTACCGCTGGGCCGGGTTGTTCCGGCGCCCGCCTCGGTCGACGCGGGCGGGTCACCGTACGGCATCACCCGGGACACCCGCATCCGGGTCGACGACTCGCGTGAGGTCCGCCGGGTCGGCGCCTACCTGGCCGGCGTCCTGCGGCCCTCCACCGGCTACCGGCTGCCGGTCACCGACCGGGGCACCGGCGGCATCCGGCTGCGGCTCGGCGACCGGACCCTCGGTGCCGAGGGGTACCGGCTGGCCAGTGGCAGAAGCGGCATCACCATCACCGCCGGCAAACCGGCCGGCCTCTTCCACGGCGTGCAGACCCTGCGCCAGCTCCTCCCGGCCGCCGTGGAGAGCGACTCCGTGCAGCCGGGCCCCTGGCTGGTCGCGGGCGGCACCATCGAGGACACCCCGCGCTACGGCTACCGCGGCGCGATGCTGGACGTCTCCCGGCACTTCTTCACCGTCGCCCAGGTCGAGCGGTACATCGACGAGCTGGCCCTGTACAAGATCAACAAGCTGCATCTGCACCTGAGCGACGACCAGGGCTGGCGCATCGCCGTCGACTCCTGGCCGCGCCTCGCCGCGTACGGAGGCTCCACCCAGGTCGGCGGCGGACCCGCGGGCTCCTACACCAAGGCCCAGTACCGGGAGATCGTGCGGTACGCCGCCGAGCGCTATCTGGACGTCGTCCCGGAGATCGACATGCCGGGGCACACCAACGCCGCGCTCGCCTCGTACGCCCGGCTGAACTGCGACGGGACCGCGCCTCCGCTCTACACCGGTACCGACGTCGGCTTCAGCTCCCTGTGCGTGGGCAAGCCGGCGACGTACGACTTCGTGGACGACGTGATCCGGGAGCTGGCCGCGCTCACGCCCGGCACGTACCTCCACATCGGCGGGGACGAGGCCCACTCCACCAGCCACGCCGACTACGTGACCTTCATGAACAAGGTGCAGCCCCTCGTCGCCAAGTACGGCAAGAAGGTGATGGGCTGGCACCAGCTGACCGGGGCGACCCCGGCGAAGGGCGCGCTCGCGCAGTACTGGGGGCTCGACGACACCAGTGCCACGGAGAAGGAGCAGGTCGCGCAGGCCGCGCGGAACGGGACGGGGCTCGTGCTGTCGCCGGCCGACCGGATCTACCTCGACATGAAGTACACCGAGGACACCCCGCTCGGGCAGGACTGGGCGGGTCTGGTCGAGGTGAAGCGCGCGTACGACTGGGATCCCGGCACCTACCTTCCCGGCGCGCCCGCGTCGGCGATCCGGGGCGTCGAGGCGCCGCTGTGGTCGGAGACCCTCGTCACCGGAGCGGACATCGACTACATGGCCTTCCCACGGCTGCCCGGAGTGGCCGAACTCGGCTGGTCGCCCGCCTCGACGCACGACTGGGACACCTACAAGGTGCGGCTCGCCGCCCAGGCGCCGCGCTGGGACGCGCTGGGCATCGGTTACTACAAGTCGCCCCAGGTTCCCTGGCCCGGCGTCTGATCCCCTGCGGGACGGAGGTGGGGCTCAGGGGGACCGTCCCCTGAGCCCCACCCGGCTCAGCGGCCCGCGATCGGGTTCCTCAGCGTGCCGACCAGCTGCAGCGCTCCGGACGGATCCGTCAGATCCACCATCTGCCGGTTGTCGCGCAACTGGAGCCGGTTGAGGCAGGACAGCGCGAACTCGGGTGCGAACAGGTCGTACTGCGCGAACTTCTCCGCGAGTTCGGGCGTCGCCTTCTGGTACGCGCGCACCGACTCCGCCACCGTCCGCCAGAACACGTCCTCGTCGAGGACGCCCTCGGCCGCGAGGTTCGCCGCCAGGAAGCGGAAGAAGCAGTCGAAGACGTCCGTGAAGATCGACAGGAGCTTCGTGTCCTCGGGGACCTCGACGCGGATCCGCTCGACCGCGGGCGGCAGCACCGCCTGCGCGTCCATGACGGCGATCTCCTCCGCGATGTCCTTGTAGATCGCGCGCCGCACGGCACCGTCCTCGAGGACCAGGATGACGTTCTCGCCGTGCGGCATGTAGACGAGGTCGTAGGCGTAGAAGCTGTGCAGCAGCGGGGTGAGGTAGGCCCGCAGATAGCCGCGCAGCCACTCCACCGGCGTCAGCCCCGACCGCTCGATGAGCGCGCCCGCGAACGAGACGCCCTCGTGGTCGACATGGACCAGGGAGGCCATCGTCGCCAGGGTCTCGCCCTCCCGGAGCGAGGCCACGGGGCTCTCCCGCCACAGGGCGGCGAGCATCTTGCGGTACGGGGAGTAGCGGTCGGTGGCGGCCTCGTACTCCAGGTGGCGGTAACCGACGGCGGCACGTTCGCGGATGATCGACAGGCCGGTGGACCTGAGCACCGGGTCGTTCTCGACGAGCTGGGCCAGCCAGTCGTTGATCGCCGGCGTCGCCTCCATGTACGCGGCCGAGAGCCCCCGCATGAAGCCCATGTTGAGGACCGACAGAGCGGTCTTCACATAGTGCTTCTCGGGACTCGACGTGTTGAAGAACGTCCGGATCGACTGCTGGGCCAGGTACTCGTCGTCCCCCTCGCCCAGGCACACCAGGTGACGCCGGGCGACCTCGGCCGCGAACGTCACCGAGAGCTTGTTCCACCACTGCCAGGGGTGGACGGGGATCAGGAGGTAGTCCTCCGGGTCCAGCCCCTGGCCGGTGAGCGTGGCGGCGAACCGTGCCAGTGTCGGCCCGCCGAGTTCCGCGCGTACGAAGGACTCGTACTCGATGCCCACACCGGCGGTGAACGCGGCCCGGGAGCGGTGCGCGGCCAGCCACACCAGCCGGACCGGGCTCGCGGTCTCCGGCGCGTAGGACAGGTACTCGTGGACACCGAAGCCGAGCCGCCCGTTGTTGGCGACGAAGCAGGGGTGGCCCTCGGTCATGCCCGTCTCGATCGCCTGGAACCCCGCCCCGGCGAGCTCGGCGGAGGTGATCCGCGGCTTGGTGAGCTTGAAGCAGGTGCCCGAGAGAGTGGAGGAGATCTCCTCCAGATAGACCGGCAGGACCTCGTCGCTCAGACCGAGCGACTTCCTCAGCTCGATGAAGAAGTCCAGCGCGGCGAGCGGGAGTTCGGTCTCGTCCCGGTGGCGGGTGACCGACTCGGCGTCGATCTGCCAGTGGTCGAGGGAGCGGACGGTCGCGGTGAACCCGTAGCGGGTCAGGCCGTCGTCGCTGCGGACGACGTAACGGTCGTCCCCGGCGGTCTCCGGCGTGATCAGCCGCTCGTGGGCGAACTCGGCGAGCGCCTTGCGGACGAGGAGGCGGTTGGCGCGCTCCCAGCGTTCGGGGGAGAGGTGGGACACGGCGTCGGACAGGGTCATGCGGCTGCTCCTACCGCTGCCTCGAACCGCTCCCGCGTGCAGAAGCTCAGCAGCGCGCGCTTCTCGGGCTTCTGGATCTCCCGCTCGGCCACGAAGCCGACGGCCTCGTTGAGGGCGTGCACGGCCGTGTTGTTCACGTCGGGTTCGACGACGACACGCCGGGTCGCCGGGTCGGCGAACAAGTGCCTCATCACCGTGGTGATCACGGCCCGGGTGAAACCGTGCACGGGCGTGTCGGTCGGCGCGACCAGGAAGTGCATGCCGACGTCGCCGGGCTGGGGCTCGTACAGGCCGACCAGCTCGACATGGCGCGGGTCGTACCTCTCCATCAGGAACGCGGGCTCGCCGTCGCGCAGCCCGAGATACGCGTGGTGGTGCTCGGCGGCCGCGATGGCCATGTACTCGCGCTCCACGTCGTGCAGTTTCGCGCCCTGCATCATCCAGAACGCGGACTTGGGGTGCGTCACCCACCCGTGCAGCAGCCCGGCGTCCTGGACCGGATCGAGCGGGCGGACGGTGAGGACACCTATGCCGGTGCGGCTCATACGCTGAACTCCTGGAACGCGATCGACTTCTCGACCGGGTAGTACTCGGTGCCGAGCAGCTCACGGATGATGGACGCGTTGCGGTAGGCGCCCATGCCGAGGTCGGGGCTGGTGATGCTGTGCGTGTGCACGCCGGCGTTCTGCAGGAAGACGCCGCGCCCGGTGGTGTCGACGGCGTAGTTGCGGGCCACGTCGAAGTTGCCGCGGCTGTCGTAGCGCAGCCGGTCGCGGACCGGTGCCAGGAACGCGGGCTCGGCGTACTTGTAGCCGGTGGCCAGGATCAGGCCTTCCGACCGCAGCTCGTAGTCCTTGCCCTGCTCCTCCTGGCGCAGGCCGAGGGTGTAGCCGCCGTCCTCGTGACGCACGCTGTTCAGAGCCGAGTTGGTGAGCAGCCGGGTGGGGACGGGGCCGCCGAGGTTCTTCTGGTAGAGCAGGTCGAAGATGGCGTCGATCAGCTCGCCGTCGATGCCCTTGAACAGGCCCTTCTGCTCCGTCTGGAGGCGGTAGCGGGTCTGCTCGGGCAGCGCGTGGAAGTAGTCGATGTACTCCGGGGAGGTCATCTCCAGCGTGAGCTTGGTGTATTCGAGCGGGAAGAAGCGCGGGGAGCGTGTGACCCAGTTGAGCCGGTAGCCGTGGACGTCGATCTCGCTGAGCAGGTCGTAGTAGAT
Organism: Streptomyces sp. RPA4-2; assembly: GCF_012273515.2. NCBI lineage: Bacteria > Bacillati > Actinomycetota > Actinomycetes > Kitasatosporales > Streptomycetaceae > Streptomyces > Streptomyces sp. RPA4-2. The sequence continues at coordinate 3,529,113 of NZ_CP050975.2, read as the reverse complement.
CTCGGCGGCGGACTGCCCGCTGCCGACCAGCGTGATCGACTCCTTCGCCTGCAGCTCCTTCTTGTGCCGCAGATAGCGGGAGTTGTGGATGAAGTCGCCGCCGAGGTCCGCGCAGGCCTCGGGGAGGTACGGCGGGGTGCCCGTGCCGAGGACCAGGTGCCGGGCGCGGTAGGTGTCACCGGCCTCGGTCCGTACGGCGTAGACCCCGGCCGCGTCCTCGTACGTCACCTCGGCGACCGTGGTGGAGAAGCGGACGCTGGAGAGTTTCGACGAGGCCCAGCGGCAGTAGTCGTCGTACTCGACCCGCAGCGGGTAGAAGTTCTCGCGGATGTAGAACGCGTACAGACGACCCGATTCCTTCAGGTAGTTGAGGAAGGAGTACGGGGAGGTCGGGTCGGCGAGGGTCACCAGGTCCGACATGAACGGGGTCTGCAGGTGCGCGCCCTCCAGGAACATCCCGGAGTGCCACTCGAAGTCCGGCTTGGACTCGAGGAAGACGCCGTCCAGTTCGGCGATCGGCTCGGCGAGACAGGCGAGACCGAGGTTGAAGGGGCCGAGACCGATCCCTACGAAGTCGTACGTCTTTCCGGTGCCTTCGGCGGATTCAGGAAGCGCGGTCAAGGGACTCTCCCAGGTACTGCTCGGCGTGGCCGGCGATCAGATCGAGGACGGCGGCGATGTCGTCGGCCGTCGTCTCGGGGTTGAGCAGGGTGAACTTCAGGTAGTGGCGTCCGCCGACCTTGGTGCCCGCCACGACGGCGTCACCGGAGGCGAACAGGGCCTTGCGGGCGTAGAGGTTGGCGCGGTCGATCTCGGCCGGGGCGGTGACGGCGGCCGGGATGAACCGGAAGACCAGGGTGGACAGCGAGGGTTCGACCACCACGTCGTAGCGCGGGTCGGCGGCCAGCAGCCGCCAGCCCTCCTGCGCCAGGTCGCAGACCTCGTCGAAGAGTTCGCCGATGCCGTCGGCGCCCATCACGCGCAGCGTCATCCACAGCTTGAGCGCGTCGAAGCGGCGGGTGGTCTGCAGGGACTTGTCGACCTGGTTGGGGATGCGCTCCTCGACCATGCGGCGCGGGTTCAGATATTCCGCGTGGTAGGTGGCGTGGCGCAGGGTCGCGGCGTCGCGCACCAGCACGGCGGACGAACTCACCGGCTGGAAGAAGGACTTGTGGTAGTCGACGGCGACGGAGTCGGCGCGCTCGATGCCGTCGATGCGGTCCCGGTTCTTCAGCGAGGCGAGCAGGCCGCAGCCGTAGGCGGCGTCGACGTGCATCCAGGCCCCGTTGCGGGCGCACAGCTCGCCGATCTCGGGCAGCGGGTCGATCGAACCGAAGTCGGTGGTGCCCGCGGTCGCGACGACCGCCATCGGGACCAGGCCCTCGCTCTTGCAGCGCTCCAGTTCTCGGGCGAGCGCGAGTGTCTGCATGCGCTTGTCGTGGTCGACGGGGATCGACACGACGGCGTCGGCGCCCAGGCCGAGGAGTTTCGCCGACTTCTTGACGCTGAAGTGGCTGACCTCGGAGGCGAGGACGCGCAGTCGGGTGAGGTCGTCGGTCTTGGCCTCCTCGCGGGCCAGCAGCAGCGCCTGCAGGTTGGACTGGCTGCCGCCGCTGGTGAACACGCCGTCGGCGGCGGGTCCGAAGCCGATGCGCTCGTTGGTCCAGTCGATGAGTCTGCGCTCGATGAGGGTGCCGCCGGCCGACTGGTCCCAGGTGTCGAGGGAGGAGTTGACGGCGGACAGCACGGCCTCGCCGAGCACGGCCGGTATGACGACCGGGCAGTTGAGGTGCGCGAGGTAGCGGGGGTGGTGGAAGTAGATCGCGTCCCGGAGGTAGACCTCCTCCAGTTCGTCGAGGACCGCGCTGGTGTCGTGCAGCGGACGGTCCAGGTCGATCTGTTCGATGCGGGGCGCGAGGGCGTCGACCGAGACGCCCGTGAACGGACGGTCGGTGGTGGCGAGTTTGGCCGCCACCCGCTCTATTCCTTCGGTCACGGAGCGGCGGTACCGCTCCGCGGTCGTGTCATTGAGCAGGTGCGAGCGCATGTGGGGGTCCTCCGTGCGGGGAAGAGGGAGCGTCCGGGCGGGGTGGCAGAGGGGGACGGCTCGGGTGAGGGCGAGGAGACGAGAAGCCGAGAAGCCGAGAAGACGGAAGGGACGAGGCCGCGTCGTTCAACTAAGGTTAGCCTAACCTAAGTTCGCTACGCGACCCCGTCCCACGGGTTCCGGCAGTGACGTACGCCTCTGTTTGAGGGGCCGTCACCGGTGTGAGCCGCTACTCCTCCTCGCGCAGCTGCTCCTCCGTCAGCCCGCGCCGCCAGTAGCCCACGAACGTGACGCGCCTGCGGTCGATCCCGCGCTCGCGCACGAGGTGACGGCGCATCTCCTTCACGCACCCGGACTCGCCCGCGATCCAGGCGTACGGCCGCTCGGCGGACGGCAGCCGGGAGGCCCGTACGGCGTCGGCGGCCATGGGGGAGCCGCTGTCGCGCACGAGGCAGGTGATCTCCGCGTCGGCCGCCACGGACAGGTCCTGGACGTCCTCGCGGTGCTCGACCTCCAGCCAGGCCCGGACCCGGGTGCCGGCCGGCAGCGACTCCAGGATGGCGGAGGCGGCCGGCAGGGCGGTCTCGTCCGCCCACAGCACGATCAGGTCGGTGTCGGCGGGCGGCCGGAAGCGGATCGCCCGGTTGTCCTCGACCGCCGGGCCGAGCAGGACGACGCGGTCACCCGCCGCCGCGCGCGAGGCCCACCGGGACGCCGGACCCGCGGGGGCCCCGGCGCCCGGCTCCACTCCGTGCAGCACGAAGTCGATGTCGATCCCGGTGGTGCGGCCCCGGGCGTCGCGGCGCAGCGCCCGCAGGGTGTACGAGCGCATCACCGCCCGTACGTCCTCGGGTAGTTCGCGCCAGCCCTGCCACCAGTGGTCGCCCAGTTCGAAGGGGACGGCGGGCTCGGTCTGGCCGGGGTGCGGCAGGAACAGCGAGAGGCTCTGGTCCCGGCCGTCGGAGGCGAAGGCGTCCAGGTCGGAGCCCGCGAACGAGACCCGGACCAGCGACGGGCCGAGCCGCCTCGTCCGTACGACCTGGAGGGAGAAGAAACGGAACGGGGCGGCAACGACCGTCGTCATCAGGGCTCCTGAGTGGTGGTCAGGGTGTCGCGGCGGGGTGTCAGGCGACCTTCTTGGCCTTCTCGATGGCCTCGGCGAGGTTGTCGAGCAGCGGGGTGCACTTGTCGTACGAGATGATCGGCTCGGGGGAGCGGGCGATGACCTGGCCGGCCTTGACGGCGGGCAGCTTCTTCCAGGTGGCCTCGGTGATGTCGGCCGGCTGGATGGTCGAGCTGCGGTCGTCCATGATGATGACGTCCGCCGGGTACTTGTCGACGTTCTCCCAGCTCAGGTTCTCGAACCAGCCGCCGCTGGCCTTCAGGGCCTTGGCGGAGGGCTCGACGATGTTCACGCCGAGCGCCTTGAAGTACTCCAGGTCGATGGAGAGGTTCGAGCCGGAGACGTAGAAGATGTCCTGGCTCGCGGAGCCGGCCAGGACCTTGATCTCCGGGCGGGCCTTGGCGGCCTTGCGCAGGCGCTCGGCGGCCGTCTCGAACTTCTTCTTCGCCTCGACGATCCGCGCGGACTTCACGTCGGCGCCGAGCGACTCGGCCAGCGCGTACATGCGCTCCAGGGACTGCGGCATCTGGCGGTCGTAGACGGAGATGCCGACGCTCGGCGCGAGCTTGAGGATCTTGTCCTTGGACTCCTCGGGGACGTACCAGAGGGTGCCCGCGGCGTCGAACATCGTCGAGATCAGCACGTCGGGCGCGAGAGTCGCGTACTTCTCGATGTTGAACTGGCCCCACTCGTTGCCGAGCACGGTCAGCTTGGTGACGTCCATGTCGCCGGCCTGGACATCGGCCTTGCCGTCCTTGGTCGTGGTCGGGCCGAAGACGCCCTTGACCTCGATGCCGTAGTCGTGGAGCGCGGCGGCGACACCGGTGAAGGCGACGATGTTCGCCGGTGTCTTGTCCAGCTTCACGGTGGTGCCGCGGTCGTCCTTGAACGTCCAGGGGCCGGACTTGGACCCGGCGTCGGCGGCCTTCGTCGAGTCCGAGCCACCGCTTTTCGCGTCGTCGTCGCCGCAGGCGGCGAGGACGGCACCGAGGCCGAGGGCGCCGCCGGCGGCGAGGATGCCGCGGCGGGAGAGGTGGGTGGCATGGGCGTTGGACATGAGAGTGGCTGCTTTCGGCACGGGGCGGAGCGCCCGCCGGACAAGTTCGAAGGTAGGTTAGCCTAACCTCAGTTCTTGTTCCAGGGGCGGGTGCCGGCCACTCGCCGGTGCTGCCGGTCAGGTCTGTACGGCGGCCCGGGAAGCACGCGCGTCGGGTGGGGTCGCGAGGACGGCTTCCGGTGGCGCCGGACAGCCCCCCGACCGGCGCGGACGCGTCCTGGTCGGGAGGCTGTTCACGGGACCTCGGTACGGGCGGGCGCTCAGCCCGTGAGCCCCAACTCCCGCGCGATCAGCATCCGCTGCACCTCGCTCGTGCCCTCGCCGATCTCCAGGATCTTGGAGTCGCGCCACATGCGGGCCACCGGGTACTCGTTCATGAAGCCGTAGCCGCCGTGGATCTGGGTGGCGTCGCGGGCGTTGTCCACGGCGATCGTGGAGGAGTAGAGCTTGGCGATCGCCGCCTCCTTCTTGAAGGGCTCACCCGCGACCAGCCGGGAGGCGGCGTCGCGCCAGCCGACGCGGGCCATGTGGGCCTTCGTCTCCATGTCCGCGATCTTGAACTGGATGGCCTGGTACGCGCCGATGTTCCGGCCGAACGCGTGCCGCTCCTTGGCGTACTTCACGGACTCGTCCACGCAGCCCTGGGCCAGTCCCGTCGCCAGGGCCGAGATGGCGACGCGGCCCTCGTCCAGGATGCGCAGGAACTGCGCGTACCCGCGGCCCTCCTCGCCCAGCAGGTTGGCGGCCGGGACGCGGACATCGGCGAAGGACAGCTCACGGGTGTCCGAGGCGTTCCAGCCGACCTTCGAGTAGGGCGCGGCGACCGTGAAGCCGGGGGTGCCGGAGGGGACGATGATCGCGGAGATCAGCGGCTTGCCGTCGGGCTTGCGGCCCGTGACCGCGGTGACCGTCACCAGGCCCGTGATGTCCGTGCCCGAGTTGGTGATGAAGCACTTGCTGCCGTTGATCACCCACTCGTCCGTGTCCGGGTCGAGCCGGGCCGTCGTGCGGGTCGCGCCCGCGTCCGAGCCGCCGTCCGGCTCGGTCAGGCCGAAGGCGCCCAGGATCTCTCCCGAGCACAGGCGGGGGAGCCATTCGGCCTTCTGCGCGTCGGTGCCGAAGAGGTGGATCGGCATCGCGCCGAGCGAGACGCCGGCCTCCAGGGTGATGGCCACCGAGGAGTCCACGCGCGCGAGTTCCTCCAGGGCGATGCCGAGGGCGAGGTAGTCGCCGCCCATGCCGCCGTACTCCTCGGGGAAGGGCAGGCCGAACAGGCCCATGCGGCCCATCTCCCGCACGATCTCGTACGGGAACTCGTGCCGCTCGTAGAAGTCGCCGATCTTCGGAGCCACGACGTCGTGCGCGAACTCCTCGACCGTGCGGCGCAGTTCCTCGAGTTCGGGAGAGAGGCGGTGGTCCAGGGACATGGGGTTCACTCCTGGTGGGAGAGGGCTTTGACGGTGCGGGACGGGCTGGGTCGGCCCAGTTGTCCGGCCATCCACACGCTGGTGGCGGTGAGGCGGCCGAGGTCGACCCCGGTGTCGACACCGAGGCCCTGGAGCATCCATACGAGGTCTTCGGTGGCGAGGTTGCCGGTCGCGGACTTCGCGTACGGACAGCCGCCGAGGCCGCCCGCGGACGCGTCGACGGTCGTCACCCCGTGCTGCAGGCTCGCCAGGGTGTTGGCGAGCGCCTGGCCGTACGTGTCGTGGAAGTGCACACCGAGCACGCTGGTCGGCACACCTTCCTCGTTGAGCTCCGCCAGCAGGTTCTGGACGTGGCCCGGCGTCGCCACGCCGATCGTGTCGCCCAGGCTCAGCTCGTCGCAGCCCATGTCCAGCAGGGCCCTGCACACACGCACGACCTGGTGGATGGGGACGGCGCCCTCCCAGGGGTCGCCGAAGCACATCGAGACATAGCCGCGGACGTGCGCCCTCTCCGCCTTGGCCCGGGACACCACCGGCTCGAACATGGCCAGCGACTCGTCCACGGTGCGGTTGAGGTTGGCCTTCGCGAAGGACTCCGTCGCACTGGCGAAGACGGCGACATGGCGGGCGCCGAGGGCCAGGGCCCGGTCCAGACCGCGTTCGTTCGGTACGAGGACCGGGAGACGGACCCCAGGCGCGCCGCCGGTCCCGCCGAGGTCGCTCACCAGCGGGAACAGCTGCTCCGAGTCCGCCAGTTGGGGCACCCACTTGGGGTGGACGAAGCTGGTGGCCTCGATGGTGGTCAGGCCCGCGTCGGCGAGGCGCCGGATGAACTCGGCCTTGACCTCGGTCGGTACGGTCGCCTTCTCGTTCTGCAGTCCGTCGCGCGCGCCGACCTCGTGGATCCGCACCCGCGCGGGCAGGTCCTGGGCCGGTACGACCATCGGGAGGCCGAGTTCCGGGGTGCTCATGTCGTCTCCTCGTACGGGGTGATCACGGCCAGGATCTGGTCCATGGCGACCGTGGTGCCCGGGGTGACGTCCAGTTCGCTGACGGTCCCCGCGTGCGGGGCGGAGATGACGTGCTCCATCTTCATCGCCTCGACCACCAGCAGACTCTGTCCCGCGGTCACCTCGTCCCCGACCGCGACCTTGACGACGGTCACCGTGCCGGGCATGGGCGCGGTCAGTGAGTCGGCGCCGGCGTGCGCCGCGCCGGTCAGGGATGCGGCCACCGGGTCGTGATCGCGCACGTGCCAGGCGTCGCCGTCGCGGCCGAGCCAGTCGCCGGCGCGGTGGAAGGTGTGGCGTACGCCGTCGAGGGTCACGGAGACCCGGCCGGCGGTGACCGTGTGGGCGCCGCGCGGGACGTGGACCACGGGGTCGTGCACCCGCAGGTCGAAGCCCACGGGCGCGGGCGTGCCGCCCAGCCGCCAGCCGTTCGGCACCGAGAAGGGATCGCTCCAGCCCTCGCCCCGGGGCTCCAGCGCGTCGAGCCGTACGGCCGCGGCCGCCTCGTACACCTCCTCCGGTACGTCACCGGAGACCAGTCCGTCGGCCTCCCGCTCCACCAGGCCGGTGTCCAACTCGCCCGCGACGACCGCCGGATGGGCCAGCAGCCGGCGCAGGAAACCCGCGTTGGTCTGGACGCCGAGCGTGACCGTCTCCGCGAGGGCGGCGCGCAGCTTGCGCAGCGCGGTCGCGCGGTCCGGGCCGTACGCGATGACCTTGGACAGCATCGGGTCGTACAGGCTGCCGACCTCCGTGCCCTCGCTCAGCCCCGAGTCGGTGCGCACCCCGTCGCCCTGCGGCTCGCGCAGGGAGAGCACCGTGCCGCCGGACGGGAGGAAGCCGCGGGAGGGGTCCTCCGCGCAGACGCGCGCCTCGACGGCGTGTCCGGTGAGCGTGATGTCCTTCTGCTCGTAGGGCAGCCGCTCGCCCGCGGCCACCCGGAGCTGCCACTCCACCAGGTCGAGTCCCGTGACCAGTTCGGTGACCGGGTGTTCCACCTGGAGGCGGGTGTTCATCTCCATGAAGTAGTACGAGGACGGGTCGGAGCCGGGGACGATGAACTCCACGGTGCCCGCGCCCTCGTACCCGCAGGAGCGGGCCGCGTGGACCGCCGCCTCGCCCATGGAGGCCCGGGTCGCGGCGTCGAGGAACACGCTGGGCGCCTCCTCGATGATCTTCTGGTGGCGGCGCTGCAGGGAGCACTCGCGCTCGCCCAGGTGCACGACGTTGCCGTGCCCGTCCGCCAGGACCTGGATCTCGATGTGGCGGGGGCGGTCGACCCAGCGCTCGACGAGGAGGGTGTCGTCGCCGAAGGAGGCGCGGGCCTCACGCCGGGCGGCGGCGATCTCGTCCGCCAGGTCCGCGGCGTCCCGCACCAGCCGCATGCCCTTGCCGCCGCCGCCCGCGCTCGGCTTCAGGAGGACCGGCATGCCGATCTCCCGTGCCGACTCGGCCAGCAGGGCGTCGGTGAGACCGCTGCCGGACGAGCCGGGGACGACGGGGACGCCCGCCGCCCGGACCGTCTCCTTGGCGCGGATCTTGTCGCCCATGAGCGCGATCGCGTCGGCGGGCGGACCGATGAAGACGAGGCCGGCCTCGGCGCAGGCGCGCGCGAACGAGGCGTTCTCCGCGAGGAAGCCGTACCCCGGGTGCACGGCTCGGGCCCCCGTCCGCGCCGCCGCCTCCAGGAGGGCGGGCACCGACAGATAACTCTCGGCGGCCGGCGCCGGACCGATCCGTACCGCCGTGTCCGCCTCACGCACGTGCCGGGCGTCGGCGTCCGCGTCGGAGAAGACGGCGACCGAGCGCACGCCCAGCGACCGCAGGGTGCGGATGACCCGGACGGCGATCTCGCCGCGGTTGGCCACAAGAACGGTGTCGAACATGATCAGAGGTCCCTCACATCCGGAAGACGCCGAACTGGGGATCACCCAGGGGCGCGTTGGCGCACGCGGTCAGGGCGAGGCCCAGCACCTGCCGGGTCTCCAGCGGGTCGATCACGCCGTCGTCCCAGAGGCGGGCCGTCGCGTAGTAGGCGCTGCCCTGCTGCTCGTACTGGGCGCGGATCGGGGCCTTGAAGGCGTCCTCGTCCTCGGCGGGCCAGGACTCACCGCGCGCCTCCAGCTGGTCGCGCTTGACGGTCGCGAGGACGGAGGCGGCCTGCTCGCCGCCCATCACGGAGATCTTGGCGCCGGGCCACATCCACAGGAAGCGCGGCGAGTAGGCCCGGCCGCACATCGAGTAGTTGCCCGCGCCGTACGATCCGCCGATCACGACGGTCAGCTTCGGCACGCGGGTGCAGGCGACCGCCGTCACCATCTTGGCGCCGTGCTTGGCGATGCCCCCCGCCTCGTACTGGCGCCCGACCATGAAGCCCGAGATGTTCTGCAGGAACACCAGCGGGATGCCGCGCTGGTCGCACAGCTCGATGAAGTGGGCGCCCTTCTGGGCGGACTCCGAGAACAGGATGCCGTTGTTGGCGACGATCCCGACCGGATGCCCGTGGATGCGGGCGAAACCGGTGACCAGGGTCTGCCCGAACTCCGCCTTGAACTCGGCGAAGCGCGAACCGTCGACCACGCGCGCGATGACCTCGCGCACGTCGTAGGGGGTGCGGGAGTCGACCGGCACGGCGCCGTAGATGCCGTACGGGTCGACCTTGGGCTCCGTGGCCGGCGTGACCTCCCAGGGCAGCGCCCCGCGCGCGGGGAGGGTGGCCGCGATGTTCCGGACGATCCGCAGTGCGTGCGCGTCGTCCTCCGCGAGGTGGTCCGTGACGCCCGACACGCGGGCGTGGACCTCGCCGCCGCCCAGCTCCTCGGCCGTGACGACCTCGCCGGTGGCGGCCTTCACCAGGGGCGGGCCGCCCAGGAAGATCGTGCCCTGATTGCGCACGATCACGGCCTCGTCGCTCATCGCCGGGACGTACGCGCCGCCGGCCGTGCACGATCCGAGGACGGCGGCGATCTGCGGGATTCCCGCTCCCGACATCCGCGCCTGGTTGTAGAAGATCCGCCCGAAGTGCTCGCGGTCGGGGAACACCTCGTCCTGCATCGGCAGGAAGGCTCCGCCGGAGTCGACGAGATAGACGCAGGGGAGGCGGTTCTCCAGCGCGACCTCCTGGGCCCGCAGGTGCTTCTTCACGGTCATCGGGTAGTACGTGCCGCCCTTGACCGTGGCGTCGTTGGCGACGATCACGCATTCGCGGCCGCTGACCCGGCCGATTCCGGCGATCACGCCGGCCGCGGCTGCCTGCCCGTCGTACATCCCGTGCGCCGCCAGGGGGGCCAGCTCGAGGAACGGTGATCCCGGGTCCAGCAGCTGGTCCACCCGCTCGCGCGGCAGCAGTTTGCCGCGCGCGGTGTGGCGCTGCCGGGCCCGCTCGCCGCCGCCGAGCCGCGCCTCGGCGAGCTTGGCGCGCAGCTCCTCCCCGAGGGCGTGATGAGCCGCCTCGTTGGCCCGCCAGGCCTCCGACGCGGGATCGGCCGCGCTCGTCAGCTCCGGTGCTTCGTGCATGTCCTGCGGTCCCCTCGCCCAGCGGTCCACCAGTTAGTGAGCGTTAACGCATGTCGTCCAGGTTAACGACCGCTAACCTCCCTGTCTAGAATTGCTTCCATGGCCACGAGAACCGACGCCCCCACCCGACGCGAGCAGATCCTCAAGGAGGCCGCCCGCCTCTTCGCCGAGCGTGGTTTCCACGGCGTCGGCGTGGACGAGATAGGGGCGGCCGTCGGTATCAGCGGCCCCGGTCTCTACCGGCACTTCCCGGGCAAGGACGCGATGCTCGCCGAGCTGCTGGTCGGGATCAGCGGACAGCTGCTCACGGGAGGGAAGCGGCGGGTCGCGGAGGCCGGTGGCGGCCCGGAGGCGCTGCTCGACTCGCTCATCGAGGGGCACATCGACTTCGCTCTCGACGACCGGCCGCTGATCACCCTGCACGACCGCGAACTGGACCGCCTGCGGGACAGCGACCGCAAGCTCGTGCGGCAGCTCCAGCGGCAGTACGTCGAGCTGTGGGTGGAGGTCGTGCGGGAGGTGTATCCGGCCCTCACCGAACCCACCACCCGCTCGGCGGTGCACTCGGTGTTCGGGCTGCTGAACTCGACGCCCCACCTGGGACGGCCGGGCGCGCTGCCGGGGCGCGGGGTGACGGCGGCCCTGCTGCACCGGATGGCGCGGGGCGCCTTCGCGGCGGCCGGGGACGCCGTTCTCTGACTCGGATCAATCGCGAGCGGCGGCTCTGTCCCCCGCGCCATGATGGCGGCCATGGACGGACACACGGCCATGGACGGACCCGCTTCCGACTGGGTGACCCTCTTCTGCTTCGAGAACGTCCCCGGCCGCCCGCGGCCGGGGCGGCTGGTGGCGGATTGACTGCGTGACCGGGGCATCGACTGGGACCCCTTCGCCGCGCGCGATGTCCGGATCGACCTCATGTGCGGGGTCCGGCCGGACGGCCACTGGCACGGCACCGTCGTCGTGTGCGTGCGCGCCGACACCCTGCGCCGACTCGGCCTCCATCCCGATCAGCCGACTTCGGCACCGGCCGACCCGCTGCCGCCCAAGTGGTGGGGTCCATGGGCGCGTTGATCCCCGATGAGTGATCCGCGCCCCGTCATCCGTGATCCGCGCCCCGTGATCAGCGCCACGTGACCGCGACCCGCGCCCCGTGCTCGGACCTACCGGTCGCGGGCCGGTCCGGGCGGGTGCCCCCGCGGCGCGTTCCCGCCCGCCCGGCCGAGCTGGAGCGGGCGTGACGAGCGTCATGGGGGAGGGCGGCCGATGGCTCTGGACGGTCGTCGTGACCGACGGGTAACCTGACTGCTGAGCAAGCGCTTAGCCAAGGGTCGCGGCCATCCATTGAGCAACCCCGACGGCGAGCAGCCACATCCGCGAGAGCGGCGCCGGTTCAGGCGCAGAGAGGGGCCGACGGTGCGCCGTACGGTGTTCAACGAGGACCACGAGGCGTTCCGGGAGACCCTGCGGGCCTTCATCGAGGCCGAGGTCGTTCCCGTCTACGACGAGTGGTTCGCCGCGGGCCAGGCGCCGCGCGACTTCTACCACAAGCTCGCCGAGCTCGGCATCTTCGGCATCCGTGTCGACGAGGAGTTCGGCGGCGCCGGCATCGACTCGTACAAGTTCGAGGCCGTGATGTACGAGGAGACGGCCCGCGCGGGCGTCCAGTTCGGCGGCTCCGGCGTGCACGTGCTGCTCGGCCTGCCCTACATCAAGATGCTCGCCACCGACGAGCAGAAGAAGCGGTTCCTGCCGAAGTTCGTCACCGGCGAGGAGATGTGGGCCCTCGCGATGACCGAGCCGGGCACCGGCTCCGACCTCGCGGGCATGAAGACCACGGCCAAGCTCTCCGAGGACGGCACGCACTACGTCCTCAACGGCTCCAAGACCTTCATCACCGGCGGCGTCCACGCCGACCGCGTGATCGTCTGCGCCCGCACCTCCGCGCCCACCGCCGAGGACCGCCGCTTCGGCATCTCCCTCTTCGCCGTCGACACCAAGTCCGAGGGCTACTCCATCGGCCGCAAGCTCGACAAGCTCGGCCTGAAGACCTCCGACACCGCCGAGCTCGCGTTCGTCGACGTCAAGGTGCCCGTCGAGGACCTCCTCGGCGAGGAGAACAAGGGCTTCTACTACCTCGGCCACAACCTCGCCTCCGAGCGCTGGGGCATCGCGTTCGGCGCGTACGCCCAGGCCAAGGCGGCCGTCCGGTTCGCCAAGGAGTACGTCCAGGAGCGCACCGTCTTCGGCAAGCCCGTCGCGTCCTTCCAGAACACCAAGTTCGAGCTGGCCGCCTGCCAGGCCGAGGTGGACGCGGCCGAGGCCGTCGCCGACCGCGCCCTGGAGGCCCTCGACAAGGGCGAGCTGACGCCGGCCGAGGCCGCCAGCGCCAAGCTGTTCTGCACCGAGGTCGCGCACCGCGTCATCGACCGCTGCCTCCAGCTGCACGGCGGCTACGGCTTCATGAACGAGTACCCGATAGCCCGCCTGTACGCGGACAACCGCGTCAACCGCATCTACGGCGGCACCAGCGAGATCATGAAGTCGATCATCGCGAAGGACATGGGCCTGTAAGGCCCGCGAAGGATCACGGGAAACAACTGCGCGGTACAACTGACACCATGAGTCAGGCACTGCAGTCGCTGCTCGATCTGCTCGATCTGGAGCGGATCGAGCAGGACATCTTCCGCGGCCAGTCCCGCTCCGCCGTCGTCCCCCGGGTCTTCGGCGGGCAGGTCGCCGCGCAGGCGCTGGTCGCGGCGGGGCGCACGGTCCCGGAGGACCGGTTCGCCCACTCCCTGCACGCCTATTTCCTGCGTGCGGGGGACCCCGGCGCGCCCATCGTGTACTCGGTGGACCGCATCCGCGACGGCCGCTCCTTCACCACCCGGCGGGTGGTCGCCGTCCAGCACGGGCAGCCGATCTTCCACCTCTCCGCGTCCTTCCAGGCGCACGAGGAGGGCATGGAGCACCAGGCCGCGATGCCGCCCGCGCCCGACCCCGAGACGCTGCCCACGGCCGCCGAGCTGCTGCCGCGGTACGCCGACGTCCTGGGGGACCCCGTCGTCGTGGAGCGCCTCCTGGAGGCGCGCGAGTCCGTCGACCTGCGCTATGTCGACCCGCCGCCCTACGGCACCGTGGGCGAGATCCGTGAACCGCACTCCCAGGTGTGGTTCCGCACCAACGGCAAACTCGACGGCGCCGTCGACGAACCGCTGCTGCACGTCGTCCTCGCCACGTACGTCTCCGACATGACGCTCCTCGACTCCATCCTGCTCGCGCACGGGCGCGGCGGGTGGGTGACCGGTGACGTCGTCGGGGCCTCGCTGGACCACGCGATGTGGTTCCACCGGCCCTTCCGCGCCGACGAATGGCTGCTGTACGACCAGGAGTCCCCCTCGGCGTCCGGGGGCCGCGGGCTCGGCCAGGCCCGGATCTACACGCAGGACGGCCGGCTGGCCATCTCGGTGATCCAGGAGGGCGTGGTCCGGATCCCCCGCGAGTTGTCCTGATCCCCGGGATCCCCGGGTAGGACTGGGGCATGACTGAAGCTGCACAGGACGACGTCGGCGCGGGCGAGAGTACGGTCACGGTAATCGTCGCCGCCCTCGCCAATCTGGGGATCGCGGTGGCCAAGGCGGTGGCGGGCGTCATCAGCGGATCGAGCGCGATGCTGTCCGAGGCCGCGCACTCGGTGGCCGACACGGTCACCGAGGTGCTGCTGCTCACCGCGCTCAAGCGCAGCGAGAAACCGGCCGACGAGGACCACCCCCTCGGCTACGGGCCCGAACGCTATATCTGGGCGATGCTCGCGGCGGTCGCGACCTTCGTCGGCGGCGCGGTGTTCTCGATCTACGACGGGGTGCACACCCTCGTCGCGGGCGAGGAACTGGGCAACCCTGTCGTCTCCTACGTCGTGCTCGCTGTCGCCTTCCTGCTGGAGGGCTACTCCCTGCGCACCGGCGTGCGCCAGGCACGCGGTGAGGCGGCGCGGATCGGGGCGCCCTTCAAGCGCTACCTCCGCCACACCCCGGACACCGCGGTGAAGGCCGTGGTCCTGGAGGACTCGGCCGCGCTGATCGGCCTCGTCCTCGCCGCGGGCGGTCTGCTCGGCGGGCAGCTCACCGGCTCCGGCGTCTGGGACGCCGTCGCGTCCCTCTGCATCGGTCTCCTGCTGCTGTACGTCGCCTGGGTCCTCGGCCGCTCCAACGCGGAGCTGCTCATCGGGCGTCCGCTGCCGAAGGCCGTCCGGGAGGGCATCCGGGCCGAACTGCTCGCGGTGGAGCACGTGGAGGCCGTGCTGGAGCTGACGACCCTGGTCCAGGGACCGCGCGAGGCGCTCGTCGCGGCCAAGGTCGACTTCCGCGACGTGTCGACCGCCGCCCAGATCGAGTGGGCCTGCGAACAGGCCGAACAGCGACTGCGGGAGGCGTTCCCGGCGGTGAGCCGGGTGTACCTGGACCCGACCCCGGGCCACGCCCAGCGCCGGGCCGAGGGGCTGAACCCCTGGCCCTGAGGGCTGTCCCCCGATCCCCCCTGGACCGGCGCGCGCGTCGGACACGGTGCGTCCGGCTCGGCGCGGTGGTGTCAGGCGAGGCCCGCCGCGTTGAGCAGGTACGCCGTCATCAGGTCGTAGTGCCGGGGACTCGTCACATGGTCGTCGAGCGGGATCGTCACCTGGACGGTGCCCTCGGACTCGGCGAGGAAGAGGGCCGGGTCGTTGCAGTCGGCGTAGCCCATGGAGTCGATGCCGAACTGGCCCGCGCAGCCGGCCCAGCCGTGGTCGGCGACGACCAGACCGGGCAGCGGGCGGCCCTCGCGCTCCAGCCCGGTGAGGATCGCCCGCATCGGCTCGCCCGAGTGGGTGTGCCAGAGCGTCGCACCGTGTTCGAGCACCGCGACGTCCGCGAACTGGAAGACGTACCCCTCGTCGGTCTGCAGCCCGTCGGGAATGACGACGATCTCGCAGCCCGCGGCACGCAGCGCGGCGGCGGTCGCGCGGTGCACGTCGAGGAGCCCGCCCGGGTGCCCGGTCGCGAACAGCACACGCTCCTTCGCGGCCGCCGACTTGCGCAGCCGCGCCGCCATCCGGTCCAGGGCGTCGACCGTCAGCTCCGGGTCGATGGTGTCCTGCCCGTACCGGAACTCCGGGTCGTCGTTCACGCCGCACCGCTCCGCCATCACCGCGAGGACGTCCTGCTCGTCGGTCCAGCGGTCACCGAGCTCCAGGCCGAGCCAGAAGTTGCGGTCGCCGTTCGCGAGCTTGCGGTAGTGGGAGAGGTTGTTCTCGCGGGGCGTGGCGACGTCGCCCGCGATACGCGTCCGTACGAGGTGGTCGACGAGCTCGCTGCGGTTGGGGGTCCCGGATATTGGCATGCCCCCATTGTGCCGGGGCGTCCCGCCCGGGGAACGGCTGTCCCGCGCCCTGGGACGCGCGTCACTCGGGACGGGGGAGCGCGGGCGCGGAGGGGGCGTGCCGCCCGGTCACCGCGCCGCACCGTCCCCGGGCGCCCGCTCACCGCTCCGCAGCGCGAACCACAACTCCATGCGCACATCGGCGTCGTCGAGATCGGCCCCCAGCAACGCCGCGCAGCGCGCCACACGTTGGCGCACGGTGTTGCGGTGGACGGCGAGGGCCACCGCGGTGCGGTCCCAACTACCGTGCAGGGAGAGCCAGGTGCGCAGGGTCTCGGTGAGGGCCGGGGTTGCGGCGATGGGTGCGAGCAGGGCGCGGGCATGGGCCTCCGCGTCGGCCGCGGGAACGAGGTCGGCGAGCGCGGGACGCTCCGCGTGGCGCACCAGCGCCGTACGGGTCGCCCGCGCGCGGGCCAGTGCCCGGGCTGCCTGGGTGTCGGCGAGCGCCCACTCGTGCGGGCCGACAGGCGCGCTGACCCCGCATGTCCAGCCCCGCTGGGCGGCCGGCTCGCCGTCACCGGGTACGAGGACGCGTACCACGTCGCCGCCCGCGTCGATGAGCGCGGAGCCCAGCGCCGTCCCCAGCGCGGAGGCGGCGACGGCGTCCGGAGCGGGACCGTCCGCCGTGGGCCGCGCGTGCACGACGATCCACCGTTCCCCGCCCAGCAGGGGTGCGACCGTTTCCGGCGCGGCCCCGAGCAGCAGCCGGACGAGCGCCGCCGACCGTGCCGCGCCGCTCCCGCTCTGCTGTTCCCCGGTGAGCAGGGAGAGCAGCACGGCCGCGACGGAGGCGATGGTGTGGTCCCCGGGGTCGCGGCGCGGCGCCGCCACGCCGAGGACGAAGCCCTGCCCGCCGCCGAGGGCGTAGGCGGCCAGGTGGGTGCCCTGGACGGTGTCGCTGGCGGAGGAGGGAGCCGGGCCCTGGGTCTCGCCGGGGCGCACCACGGCCGCCAGTCCCGCGAGGGCCCGCGCGACAGGTGCCTCCTGGGCCCGTCCGGCGCCCGCCAGCTCCGCCCCCTCCGGCCCGTACAGCACGGCCCGGCCGGACACCCGCTGCGCCAGCTGGCGCAGCACCGAGGGCACCGGGTCGGGGCGGGCCGCCGCCGCGGCGAGACTCTGCTGGCCCTCCGTGACGCGGCGCAGCTCCGCCAGGCGGGCCTGGGCCATCAGCTGCCAGACCGCGCGGGCCACCCCCGAGAAGGTCGTCTGGGGCGGGACCTCGATCAGCGGGAGGCCCTGGGCGTCGCAGGCCTCGACCAGCGCGCGCGGAACCGTGTCGTGCACCGGCGCCACGCCGAAGCCCAGCGCCGCACCGCCCGCCGCGACGATGCGCGAGACGTAGCCGTCGAAGTACTCCCGAAGCCGCGACCGGGCCCGGCCGGGGGCGTCCCCGGCCGGGCCCGCCGCCTCCGGGACGTGCACGCCCGCGGTCAGCAGCAGCTCGCCGCCCTGCAGATAGGGGTACGGGTCCGCCATCTCCGAGGTGTGCGCCCAGTGGATCACCGTGTCCGGGTCGGCGGGGCCCGCGATACGGCGCAGGGCCAGGTCCTCCCGGGCCAGCAGCGCGCTCAGCGGCACCGGCGGAGTGGGCGGGACCGGCGGTGCCGGGGGACCGGCGGAGCCGATGGGGCGGACGAGATCGGTGGGCCTGGCGAGGCGGACGGTTCCGGCATGGCGTCCGGCATGGTGGTCATTCCCTCCATCCGGTTCAGCGACAGTGGATGAAAAGTACACTTCAGAGTCGCCTCCCGGCCACCTAGGGTCGTGCCGTCGGCAGCCGCGGGTACGGGCGTATGTCCCCGCGATCCGCTGCCGCACCGACCGGGCGGGAACCGCTCGCGGATCCGCCACCGGTCCTCCCGGCCGGACCGCGCTCGCCCCGGCCGCGTCCCCATCCGTATCTGCACGACACGCCACCGAGAGTGAGCGAAGGAGGGCCCCGCATGGCCGTCGACTACACAGTGATCGTCGTCTATCTGGCCGGCATGCTGGCCATGGGCTGGTGGGGCATGCGCCGCGCCAAGTCCAAGAGCGACTTCCTCGTCGCGGGACGCCGGCTCGGGCCCGCGATGTACTCCGGGACCATGGCCGCGATCGTGCTGGGAGGCGCCTCCACCATCGGCGGCGTCGGGCTCGGATACCAGTACGGGCTCTCCGGGGCCTGGATGGTGTTCACCATCGGGCTCGGCCTGCTCGCCCTCTCCGTCTTCTTCTCCGCCCGCATCGCCCGGCTGAAGGTCTACACCGTCTCCGAGATGCTGGACCTGCGCTACGGCGGCCGGGCCGGTGTCATCTCCGGCGTCGTCATGTGGGCGTACACCCTGATGCTCGCGGTGACCTCGACCATCGCGTACGCCACGATCTTCGACGTCCTCTTCGACATGAACCGGACGCTCGCGATCGTCATCGGCGGCTCGATCGTCGTCGCGTACTCGACGCTCGGCGGCATGTGGTCGATCACCCTCACCGACATGGTGCAGTTCGTGGTCAAGACCATCGGTGTGCTGCTCCTGCTCCTGCCCATCGCGGTCGTCAAGGCCGGCGGGTTCAGCGAGATGAAGGCCAAGCTGCCCACCGAGTACTTCGATCCGCTGGGCATCGGCGGCGAGACGATCTTCACCTACGTGCTCATCTACACGTTCGGCATGCTCATCGGCCAGGACATCTGGCAGCGCGTGTTCACCGCCCGCAGCGACACCACGGCGCGGTGGGGCGGCACGGTCGCCGGCACCTACTGTCTGGTGTACGCCGTCGCGGGCGCCGTCATCGGCACGGCGGCCAAGGTCCTCTACCCGACGCTGCCCAGCGCCGACGCCGCCTTCGCGACCATCGTCAAGGACGAACTCCCCGTCGGCGTGCGCGGGCTGGTGCTGGCCGCGGCGCTCGCGGCCGTCATGTCGACGTCCTCCGGCGCGCTGATCGCCTGCGCCACCGTCGCCAACAACGACATCTGGTCCCGGCTGCGGGGCGCCGTACGGCCCACGGGCGAGGAGCACGACGGCGACCACGACGAGGTCAAGGGCAACCGGGTCTTCATCCTCGTCATGGGTGTCGCGGTGATCTGCACCGCCATCGCCCTCAACAACGTCGTCGAGGCGCTGACCGTCGCGTACAACCTGCTCGTCGGCGGGCTGCTCGTGCCGATCCTCGGCGGACTGCTGTGGAAGCGCGGGACCGCGCAGGGTGCGCTCGCCTCCGTCGTGGTCGGCGGGCTCGCGGTCGTCGGGCTGATGGCGGTGTACGGCATCCTCGCCAACGAGCCGGTCTACTACGGGCTGCTGTCCTCGCTGGTCGTGTACGTGATCGTGTCCCTGGTCACCCCCGCGACCGATCCGGCGGTGCTGGTCGCTTGGCGCGAGCGGCTGGCCGGGCGTGGGGTGCCTTCGGCGGAGGCGGCGGAGGTACCGGCGTGAGCGGGTCCCGGACCCCGGGTCCCATGGGGTGGGGAGTGCGTATGGCCGCGGGTCGGTCGTGGCCGGTCGCGCAGTTCCCCGCGCCCCTGAGGGCGCTGCCCGCCCCGGGGCCGTGAAGGGGCGGCCTCCCTGGCCCACTGGGGTCGTGAAGGGGCGCTGCCCCCTCGGGACGCTGGAGGGGGCGCCGTCGCCTCCCGGGGCCGACGGCCTGGGCGCCGGGGAGGGCTGAAGAGTTTCGGGCCGGTCGCCGTGGGGCGGCCGGGCCGGGCGGACTCCGGTGGCCGGGGTCCGCGACACTGGAAGACGTATCACCCGTACCACGCATCACCGGTATCACCAGGAGGAGTCCGACGATGAGCAGCACCGACAACCCGGCAGCAGGCGGCAGCCAGCCGCGCGGCCCCGTCGACTCGTCCCGCGTCCCGCGGTACGCCGGCCCCGCGACCTTCGCCCGGCTGCCCCGCCTCGACGAGGTCGGCACCGCCGACGTCGCCGTGGTCGGCGTGCCGTTCGACTCCGGGGTCTCCTACCGGCCCGGCGCCCGCTTCGGCGGCAACGCGATCCGCGAGGCCTCCCGCCTGCTGCGCCCGTACAACCCGGCGCAGGACGCCTCCCCCTTCGCCCTCGCCCAGGTCGCCGACGCCGGTGACATCGCGGCGAACCCGTTCAACATCAACGAGGCCGTGGAGACGGTCGAGGCGGCGGCCGACGAACTGCTCGGCACGGGCGCCCGCCTGATGACCCTCGGCGGCGACCACACCATCGCGCTGCCCCTGCTGCGCTCCGTGGCGAAGAAGCACGGCCCGGTCGCCCTGCTCCACTTCGACGCGCACCTCGACACCTGGGACACGTACTTCGGCGCCGAGTACACCCACGGCACCCCGTTCCGCCGCGCCGTCGAGGAGGGCATCCTCGACACCTCCGCCCTCTCCCACGTCGGCACCCGCGGCCCGCTGTACGGCAAGCAGGACCTCACCGACGACGAGAAGATGGGCTTCGGCATCGTCACCTCGGCGGACATCTACCGCCGCGGCGCCGACGAGGTCGCCGACCAGCTGCGCCAGCGCATCGGAGACCGCCCGCTCTACATCTCCATCGACATCGACTGCCTCGACCCGGCGCACGCGCCCGGCACCGGGACCCCGGAGGCGGGCGGCATGACCTCCCGCGAGCTCCTGGAGATCCTGCGCGGCCTGTCCTCCTGCCACCTGGTCTCCGCGGACGTGGTCGAGGTCGCGCCCGCCTACGACCACGCCGAGATCACCGCCGTCGCCGCGTCCCACACGGCGTACGAACTGACCACGATCATGTCCCGCCAGATCGCCCAGGAGAAGGCAGCGAAGTGACCCACGACCACGACCTGGTACTCCGTCCGTCGGCGGCGCAGACGGAGGCCGCGCTGAACCCGCCCCCCGGCCGCAACGGCGGGGACCTGGTCGTGGAGACCCTCTCCGGGCTCGGCGCGACCACCGTCTTCGGTCTGCCCGGCCAGCACGCGCTGGGCATGTTCGACGCGCTGCGCCGCTCGTCGCTCCAGTACGTGGGGCTGCGGGTCGAGAACAACGCCGGGTTCGCGGCGGACGCGTACGGCCGGATCACGGGGGAGGCCGCGCCGCTGCTGCTCTCCACCGGCCCGGGAGCGCTGACGTCGCTCGCCGCGCTCCAGGAGGCGGCCGCCGCCTCGGCCCCCGTCCTCGCGATCAGCAGCCAGATCCCGACCGCCGGACTGGGCGGCGGACGCCACGGCTATCTGCACGAACTCCCGGACCAGCAGGCCTCGTTCAGGGGCGTCGTGAAGTCCGTGCACACCGTCCGCACGCAGTCGCAGATCCCCTCCGCCCTCGCGGCGGCCTGGGAGTCGGCGCTGACGGCCCCGCACGGCCCGGTCTGGGTGGAGATCCCGCAGGACGTCCTCCTCGCGGAGACGAGCCTGCCGATGGTGACGCCGATGGACGCGACCCCCGAGGACGTCGTCCCGCGCCCCGAACTGACCGCGCTGGCAGCCCACTTGCTGTCCTCGGCGGCCCGCCCCGCGATCATCGCGGGCGGCGGTGTCGTACGGGCGGACGCCTCCGGCAAGCTGCGCCGGCTCGCCGAGCGGCTGAACGCCCCCGTCGTCACCACCTTCGGCGGCAAGGGCGCCTTCCCCTGGAACCACCCGCTGTCCCTCCAGTCCTGGCTGGAGGACCGGCACACCACCGACCTCCTGGAGGACGCCGACGTCCTGCTCGTGGTGGGCTCCGGCCTCGGTGAACTGTCCTCGAACTACCACACGTTCAAGCCCCGCGGCCGGGTGATCCAGATCGAGGCCGACGTCGGCAAGCTGGAGTCCAACCACCCGGCACTGGGCATCCACGCCGACGCCAGGCTCGCGCTCTCCGCGCTCCTGGAGACGGTCGACGAGCGCCCCGACCCGACGGCGCCGGAGCGTGTGCGCACGCTGCTCGCTCGGGTCGGCGAGCGCATCGCCGCGCAGGAACTCACCCTGGAGCAGGACGTGCTGGCGTCCGTGCGCCGCGCCCTGCCGGACGGCTCCCCGTCCTTCTGGGACATGACCATCCTGGCGTACTGGGCGTGGTCCGCCTTCGACCCCCGCCGGCCCAACACCATGCACTCCGCCCAGGGCGCCGGCGGCCTCGGCTACGGCTTCCCGGCGGCCCTCGGAGCGGCGGCCGCCGACCCCACCCGCCCGGTCCTCGCGGTCTCCGGCGACGGCGGAGCGCTGTACTCGATCGCCGAGCTGGCCACGGCGAAGCAGTACGGCCTCGACGTCACCTGGCTGATCGTCGACGACGGCGGCTACGGCATCCTGCGCGAGTACATGACCGACGCCTTCGGCCAGGCGACGGCGACGGAGCTGGCGCGCCCGGACTACGTGGCCCTCGCCGAGTCCTTCGGTGTCCCGGGGATCCGTACGAGCCCCGGGACCCTCGAAGCGGACCTGTCGAAGGCGCTGGCCACCCCCGGACCGACGGTGGTGCTGCTCCCGGCGGTCCTGCGGATGTTCGCGCCCACGCACCTCGACGGCTGACCGGCTGCCGGACGCACCGGCCACCGCACCGGGCGGTGGCCGGTCCGAGCCGCTACCAGATCGCCTCGACCCACTCCGGGTGGTCGATGAACGGGTTGCGGTTGTGCTGGTAGCTGTCGTAGATGACCTGGTTGCGCTTCTCCTCGAAGGCGCTCGGCGGGTCCTGCTCGTTCCACTGCTTCAGCACGGACAGCTTGCCGATGTACGGGGCGCTGCCGTTGTTGACCTTCTCGTCGGGCTCCAGGTCGGCGAACCCGTCGCCCCCCTCGTACCGCACGGCCATGTAGAGGATCATCCGGGCCACGTCCCCCTTGTCCGCGTCGCGCGGCTCGAAGGAGTCGGAGTCGACGCGGCTGCCGCCGCCGCCCGTGACCGCGCTGCCGCCGTTGTCGAAGTCCAGGTTGCCGCGGATGCCGTTGACCTGGACGTCCGCGGGACGCAGATGGTGCAGGTCGGTGCCGGGGCCGGTCACCTCGCCGAAGTCGCCGTGCGACTTGGCCCAGGTGTGCTCACGGTTCCAGTCGCCGACGTCGCCGCCGTTGAGGGACTTGCTGCGGGAGACGCCGCTGTACAGCAGGATGACGTTGTTGCTGTTGTTCGGGTCCTGGTCGGTGACCTTCAGCGCGTTCCAGACCGCCGCGTACGAGATCTTGCTCTGGCTGCTGATGATGGTGTGCAGCGAGGACTTCAGGCTCGCGCCGGTCTTGCCGACCGCGTTCTTGTAGTACGTGCTGTCGTACACGGTCGTCGTGGCGCTCGCGGGAGTCGCGGTGACCGTCGGCAGGGTGAGGCCCACCAGTACGGCGGATGTGGTCAGCGCCAGCGTCTTCCAGCGGCGTATGTGCGTTGTCGCGGGCATCGTGGGGAGTCCGTTCTACGCGTGTTGATTGAGCAGGCAACCGGAGCGTGGCATGGACATGCGGTGGGGGCAATGAACGGGCGGTGTCGGTTCCGTGTCGGAATCCGGCAAGTCGCCTTCCGGTAAGTCGCCTTCAGGGCACGCGACATGGCGTGCCGAGCGGCCACGGCGGGGGTGAACGCCGCGTGGTGCTGCGGTGGTCGGCTCGATGGGGCGGCGGCCGCCGCCGCTCGGCGGGCGGCGCGGCCCGCGCTCCACGCGGGGGTGGGCCGCGGAGCCCCACGAACACACGTACAACCCTCGGTCGCCTCTGCGAGTCATGAGAGTCGGGTGCGCCGCAGGCGCGCTCGTACTGGTCGAAGGGGATGGGGAACCTCCATATGACTCACCGGATATCCCGGCGCGCCCGGATGCTCGCAGCGAGCCTCGGCGCCGGGGTGCTCGTGCCGTTCGCGGCGGCCGCGGCACCGGCCTCCGCCGCCGCGGCGCCGCAGGTCAGCTGTACGTCCGCCAAGGCGGGCCTGGCCGCCAAACTGCAGAAGGACATCACCGCGGCCCTGAAGAGCCGTGCCGGCACCGTCGCCGTCGGGCTCTACGACCGGACGACGAAGACGACCTGCACCCTGCGTGCCACCTCCGCCTACGACTCCGCCAGCGTGGTCAAGGTCACCGTGCTGGCCACGCTGCTGTGGGACGCGAAGAAGCACAACCGGTATCTGACCAGTCGTGAGCAGACGCTCGCCACGGCCATGATCACCAAGTCGGACAACACCGCGACCAGCACGCTGTGGAAGCAGCTCGGCGTGACCAAGGTGAAAGGTTTCCTCACCGCCGCCGGGATGACCGAGACCAAGCCGGGCGCGAACGGCTACTGGGGTCTCACCCAGATCACCGTGCGCGACGAGCAGAAACTGCTCGGGCTGCTCACCGCCAAGAACTCCGTGCTGAGCGACAACTCCCGCGCGTACGAGCTGAAGCTGATGGGCAAGGTCATCTCCTCGCAGCGCTGGGGCACCCCGGCCGGCGCGCCCTCGTCGGTCGCCGTGCACGTCAAGAACGGCTGGCTGTCGCGCTCCACGCACGGCTGGCGCGTGCACAGTGTCGGCACCTTCAACGGCGCCGGTCACGACTACATGATCACCGTGCTCACTCACGGGAACAGCACCATGAGTTACGGCGTCAGCACCATCCAGGGCGTCGCCAAGGCGATTCACAAGGACCTCGTGCCGGCCACCTCCAAGAGCAGCGCGAGCGTGCTGCGGTACGTGCCCACCGGCACCCCGCAGGAGGCGTCCGTGCCCGCGCCCGCGAGCTGACGGCGCGGCGGGGCTCTCCCCGCTCCAGGCGCGTCCGCTCCCGGGCCGCTCGCGCGTCCTGCCGTGTCCGGCCCGCGCCCGTCGTGACCGGACGCGCCCGAGAACCCTGCACGCCACGTCACCGCCACCGGCGCGGTGACGTCGCGCCGGGTCGGGTCGGGGCCGGGCGCGCCCCGGCCGAGTCGGCTGTACGGCCCGGGACGGCTGCCCCGCCCGGGTCCGCCGCACCGCCCGAACCGGTCGGCCTGCCTCCGGCTTCTCCGCGAGGCCCGTCGGCCGGCCTGGTGGACCGCCCCTCACCCGAGGGCCCTGGGCCGAGCAGGCCGGCCCGGTCCGCCCCTCGACGACATCGAGGGGCTCACCGTCACCGGCCGCACCCGGGACGGCTGCCCCGGCCCGTACCCGGACGGCCGCCCCGGCCCGCATCAGGGACGGCTGCCCCGGCCCGTACCAGGGACGGCGGCGACCGCCGGAGTGCCGCGCGGACCACCCCTCCGTACTCCCCGCGCGTGCGCCTGCCACGGACGGTGAGGGAATGATTGTTGCGGAGGGATGAAATCCGCTTCGTTCGGCGTTGGTGACTTCCGGCGGAGTGAGATCTACGGAAGGCACCGGCGTGGCAGGTCAGCGGGGATGGGCACGGCGACTGGCCGGGTACGCGTGGCGGTACCCGAAGGACGTGCTGCTCGCGCTCGGGTCCGCGCTCGGCGGCATGGCCGTGCTGGCGGTGGTCCCGCTGATCACGAAGGTGATCATCGACGACGTCGTCGGGAACCACACCCGCTCCATGGCCCCCTGGGCGGGCGCGCTGATAGCGGCCGCCGTCGTCGTCTACGTCCTCACCTACATCCGCCGCTACTACGGCGGCCGTCTCGCCCTCGACGTCCAGCACGACCTGCGGACCGAGATGTACGACACGATCACCCGGCTCGACGGACGCCGGCAGGACGAGCTGTCCACCGGACAGGTCGTCGGCCGGGCCACCAGTGACCTCCAGCTGATCCAGGGCCTGCTCTTCATGCTCCCGATGACCATCGGGAACGTGCTCCTCTTCGTGATCTCGCTCGGGATCATGGCCTGGCTCTCCCTGCCGCTCACCCTGGTCGCGCTGGCCGTCGCTCCCGCACTGTGGTTCGTCGCCAAGCGCAGCCGCTCCCGGCTGCACCCCGCCACCTGGTACGCGCAGGCCCAGGCCGCCGCCGTGGCGGGCGTCGTGGACGGCGCCGTCAGCGGTGTCCGTGTGGTCAAGGGCTTCGGCCAGGAGGACCAGGAGACCGGAAAGCTCCGGGAGGTCGGCCGACGGCTCTTCG
Source organism: Streptomyces sp. RPA4-2 (assembly GCF_012273515.2). Lineage (NCBI taxonomy): Bacteria > Bacillati > Actinomycetota > Actinomycetes > Kitasatosporales > Streptomycetaceae > Streptomyces > Streptomyces sp. RPA4-2. The sequence goes on along the minus strand of NZ_CP050975.2, from coordinate 3,503,589 downwards.
CCGGACGGATGCGGACCATCCGGTTCAACGCCCGGTACACCCCCGCCCTCCAGGCCGTGCCCGCCCTCGGCCAGGTCGCGATGCTCGCGCTGGGCGGCTGGCTCGCCGTACGGGGGCAGATCACGCTCGGTACGTTCGTGGCGTTCTCCTCGTACCTCTCCCAGCTCGTCGGGCCCGTCCGGATGCTCGCGGTGGTCCTCACCGTCGGACAGCAGGCCCGGGCCGGCGCCGAGCGCGTGCTCGAACTGATCGACACCGAACCGGCCATCCAGGACGGCACCAAGACCCTCCCGGCCGACGCGCCCGCGACCGTCGAGTTCGACGACGTGTCCTTCGCCTACGAAGACGGCCGGCCGGTCCTGAACGGGCTGAGCTTCGAGATCCGGCCCGGCGAGACCCTCGCCGTCGTCGGCTCCTCGGGGTCCGGCAAGTCGACGGTGTCGCTGCTGATGCCCCGCTTCTACGACGTCACGCACGGCGCCGTCCTCGTCGGCGGCCACGACGTCCGCGAGCTCACGCAGGAGTCGCTGCGCGCCGCGATCGGCCTGGTCCCCGAGGACTCCTTCCTCTTCTCCGACACCGTGCGCGCCAACATCGCCTACGGCCGCCCCGACGCCACGCAGGAGGAGATCGAGGAGGCCGCACGGGCCGCGCAGGCCGACCGCTTCATCACCGAGCTGCCCGCCGGCTACGACACCAAGGTCGGCGAGCACGGCCTGACGCTCTCCGGCGGCCAGCGCCAGCGGGTCGCCCTCGCCCGCGCCATCCTCACCGACCCGCGCCTGCTGGTCCTCGACGACGCCACCTCCGCCGTGGACGCCCGCGTCGAGCACGAGATCCACGAGGCGCTGAAGCAGGTCATGGAGGGCCGCACGACCCTGCTGATCGCGCACCGCCGCTCCACCCTCAACCTCGCCGACCGCATCGCCGTCCTCGACGGCGGCCGGCTCGCCGACATCGGCACCCACGAGGAGCTCCAGGACCGCTCCCCGCTGTACCGGCGGCTGCTCACCGACCCGGACGAACTGGGCGGGGTCTCCCCGGGACACGCCCAGCCCGTGGCGGCGGCGGAGGACACCTCGGTACGGGAGGAACTGGACGCCGAGTTCGACGCCGAGCGCGGTGTCACCCCGCATCTGTGGACCGGCGACCGCGAGCCCAGGGACAACGCGCTGGCGGGCATGCCGGCCACACCCGAACTCCTCGCCCAGGTCGAGGCGCTGCCCCCGGCCACCGACACCCCGGCCATCGACGAGGCACGCGCGGTCACGCCCGAGGAGTCGTACGGACTGCGCCGGCTGCTGCGCGGCTTCGGGCCCCCGCTCCTGGTGAGCCTCGGCCTGGTCGCCGTCGACGCCGGTATGAGCCTGCTGCTGCCCGTGCTGATCCGGCACGGCATCGACCAGGGCGTCTCCAGGATGGCCCTCGGCGCGGTCTGGGCCGCGGCGGCCCTGGCGCTGGTCACCGTGCTCGCCCAGTGGTCGGCGCAGATCGGTGAGACACGGATGACGGGACGGACCGGCGAGCGGGTCCTGTACTCGCTCCGCCTGAAGATCTTCGCGCAGCTCCAGCGCCTCGGGCTCGACTACTACGAGCGGGAGCTGACCGGGCGGATCATGACCCGGATGACGACCGACGTCGACGCGCTGTCCACGTTCCTGCAGACCGGCCTGGTCACCGCGTTCGTCTCCGTCGTCACCTTCTTCGGCATCATGGGCGCGCTGCTGGTGATCGACGTCCAGCTCGCGCTGGTCGTGTTCGTGACGCTGCCGCCGCTGGTCGTCGGCACGTTCTTCTTCCGCCGGGCGAGCGTGAAGGCGTACGAACTCGCCCGCGAGCGCGTCTCGGCGGTCAACGCCGACCTCCAGGAGTCGGTCTCGGGGCTGCTGATCCTGCAGGCCTTCCGGCGCGAGCGTTCGGGCAGCCGGCGGTTCGCGGAGGGCAGCGCCGGCTACCGCGCGGCGCGCATCCGCGGACAGTGGCTGATCTCCGTCTACTTCCCCTTCGTGCAGCTGCTGTCGTCGGTCGCGGCGGCCGCGGTGCTGATGGTGGGCGCGCACCGGGTCGACGCCGGGACGCTGACGACCGGCGCGCTGGTCGCCTACCTCCTCTACATCGACCTGTTCTTCGCGCCCGTGCAGCAGCTCTCCCAGGTCTTCGACGGCTACCAGCAGGCGACGGTGTCGCTGGGCCGCATCCAGGAGCTGCTCCAGGAACCGACGTCGACACAGGCCGCCGCCGAGCCGCTGGAGGTGCTCTCACTGCGCGGCGACATCGCCTTCGAGGACGTCGGCTTCGCGTACGGCGACGACGAGGAGGCCCTCAGCGGTGTCTCCCTGAGCATCCCGGCCGGACAGACCGTCGCCTTCGTCGGTGAGACCGGCGCGGGCAAGTCGACGCTGGTGAAGCTGGTCGCCCGCTTCTACGATCCGACGGGCGGGCGGGTCACCGTCGACGGCACCGATCTGCGCGCCCTCGACATCACCTCGTACCGCCACCGGCTCGGGGTGGTCCCGCAGGAGGCGTACCTCTTCCAGGGGACGGTCCGCGACGCCATCGCCTACGGCCGGCCCGGCGCGACCGACGCCCAGGTGGAGGCCGCCGCCCGCGCGGTCGGCGCGCACGACATGATCGCCACGCTGGACGGCGGCTACCTCCACGAGGTCGCCGAGCGCGGCCGCAACCTCTCCGCGGGCCAGCGCCAGCTGATCGCGCTGGCCCGAGCCGAACTCGTCGACCCCGACGTCCTGCTCCTCGACGAGGCCACGGCCGCGCTCGACCTCGCCACGGAGAGCCTGGTCAACCAGGCCACCGACCGGCTCGCGGGCCGTCGTACGACCCTGGTCGTCGCCCACCGGCTGACCACGGCCGCCCGCGCGGACCGGGTCGTGGTCATGGACCACGGCCGGGTCACGGAGGACGGCACGCACGACGAACTGCTCCTGCTCGACGGCCGGTACGCGGAGCTGTGGCGGACCTTCGTGGGGGCGTCGGAGCCGGAGGAGCCGGTCGGCTCCACCGCCTGACGCCCGCCCGCTCAGCCCTTCTGCCTGATGTCGGAGATCTTCTTCGTCGACAGATCCGACTGGACGGCCAGATAGCTGTACGTCGGGTGTTGGGCGGAACCCCAGGTCAGGCGGACGGTCGACCAGGTGTGGCCCGCGCCGCTGTCGCCCGCCGTCACCTTCCAGGCGCGCGGCACGTCCTGGGCGCGCAGGACGCCGTCGGCGTGCTCACGGCCCTCCCACCTGGCCAGCCGGGTGCGCAGGTCCGAGGTCAGGTAGAACGAGCGCAGCTGCGGGCCGAGACGGCCGGCGCCCTGGTCGGTCACGGCGTCGATGTAGGCGCCGTAGAAGTCGGCCACCCGGTCGTACGCCGGGCCGTTGGCGCCGGCGCGTGGGGGCGGGGGAGTGGGGGAACCGGCGAACGCGGGCACGGAGGCACCGGCCGCGGCGAGGACCGCGGCGCCGGCGAACGCGCCGACGGCGGCGCGGGACCGGGACGTGCGGGACCGGGGCGAGTGGGAACGGGACGTGCGGGACATCGGGTACCACCTTTCGCTTTTCTGACCAGTTGGACACCGGTCAAAGCGGCGTGGTTGCCCCGAAAGCGGAAAAAAACCCGTCCGGGTCACAGGGTGGAGGCGCGCGGCCGGGCGCACGCAACCGTCAGATGTATGTTCTGCGTCCGTACACCAGTACGCTCAATGGTCGGGGAGGGGCGATTGTGGACAGTGGTGCGATCCGTCGGCGCATGGCGCTCGGTCTGGCTGTGCTGACCGCCTCCGGGCTGCTCGCGTTGGTGTGCCCGGGGAGCGCGCAGGCCGCCTCGTACTGCTCGGGACACAAGGTGCGCACGGTCCCCTTCGCGACGGGCTCCGTGCAGCTCTACCGGAGCGGCGGTTACGTCTGCGCCGTGACGGTCCCCAAGAAGCAGCAGTCGCAGAAACGGCCGATGTCGGTCAGCGTGCAGGCGCGCGGCAACCGGCCGGTGACCGACGCGGGCCGCTTCTCGCACCACGCGGGCCCGGTCACCGTCCACGCGGGCCACCGCTGCGTCCGTATCAGGGGCTCGGTCGGCTCGGGCTCCGTGAGCTCGGGCTGGATCCTGTGCTGAGCCGGGCGGTCCCGGCCGGAGCCCCCGCCAGTCCCGGCCGAAATCACAGCTAAGTCACAGAATTCCCTCAAGTCCCTCTGGTGTCACGCCAGTTGCTCCGCTAGGTTCCGGCGGACAGCTGTGTAACTCCAGGGGAGGGTGCATGCGCAAGGCGCTCAGATGGCTGCTGGCGCTCACCGTGCTCATAGGCACGCTGAGCACGGCCGGGGCGGCCACCGCCGCCCAGCCGGAGGCCACCACCGGCACCACCGGCACCACCACGCAGGACATCAAGGACCGTCTCCTCGCGATACCGGGCATGAGCCTGATCGAGGAGAAGCCGTACACCGGCTACCGCTTCTTCGTCCTCGGCTACACCCAGCCGATCGACCACAGGCACCCGTCCAGGGGAACGTTCCAGCAGCGCATCACGGTGCTGCACAAGGACACCGCGCGCCCGACGGTCTTCTACACCGGCGGCTACAACGTCTCCACGACCCCGAGCCGCCGCGAGCCGACCCAGATCGTGGACGGCAACCAGGTCTCGATGGAGTACCGCTTCTTCACCCCGTCCCGCCCCGAGCCGGCCGACTGGTCCAAGCTCGACATCTGGCAGGCGGCCAGCGACCAGCACCGCATCTTCGAGGCCCTCAAGCCGATCTACCACCAGAGGTGGATCTCGACGGGCGGCTCCAAGGGCGGCATGACCGCCACGTACTACGAGCGCTTCTACCCGCGCGACATGGACGGTGTGGTCGCCTACGTCGCCCCCAACGACGTGGTGAACGACGAGGACTCGGCGTACGACCGCTTCTTCAGGAACGTCGGCACCAAGGAGTGCCGCGACAAGCTGGACGCGGTGCAGCGCGAGGCGCTGGTGCGCCGGAAGCCGCTGGAGAAGAAGTACGCCCAGTACGCCGCCGACAACGGCTACACCTTCACCACGATCGGCAGCCTGGACAAGGCGTACGAGGCCGTCGTCCTCGACTACGTGTGGGGCTTCTGGCAGTACAGCCTGCTGGCCGACTGCGCCACGATCCCCGCCGACGCGCCGCACGCCACGGACGACGCGATCTGGGACTCCGTCGACACCATCTCCGGTTTCTCGGCCTACACCGACCAGGGCCTGGAGACGTACACGCCCTACTACTACCAGGCGGGCACACAGCTCGGCGCGCCCACGATCCACTTCCCGTACATCGAGAAGAAGCTGATCCGCTACGGCTACCAGCCGCCGCGGAACTTCGTGCCGCGCTCCATCCCGATGACGTTCCAGCGGTCGGCGATGCGGGACGTGGACACATGGGTCGCGCACCACGCCCACCACATGCTCTACGTCTACGGCCAGAACGACCCGTGGGGCGCGGAGCGCTTCCGCCTCGGCAGGGGCGCCCGTGACGCGTACGTCTTCACGGCTCCCGGCCTCAACCACGGTGCCAACGTCGCCGGTCTCGTACCCGACGAGAAGGCGCTCGCGACGGCCCGCATCCTGCAATGGGCCGGCGTCGCCTCCGCGGCCGTCCAGGCCGACCCGTCGGCGGCCCGGCCGCTGGCCGGATTCGACGCGAGGCTCGACCGGCGCGACATCGAGCGCGAGCCCGCGCTGCGCCCGTAAGGCACGGCTGCGCCCGCCCACCGGTCACACCGGGCGGGCGCAGCCCACCGGTCTGCCGCCGCCCAACTGGACGTAGAGGGCCGTGACGGACGGGCACTCGGAGCGCTCGGCGACCGCCGAGGTCACCCGGTACTCCGGGGGCTTCCTGCCCTTGCCGTCGCAGGCGGTCTCGCGGACCTGACCGCTGCCCGCGCTGTAGACGCAGTCGCCGACGATCGTGCGGGGGCCTCCGCCGCCGCCCGGGTCGCCGGGGTGCGGGGCCTCCAGCTTGCGCATGCAGGCGTAGCCCTGCGGGACCGCGCTGTCGCCGTTCCCGTCCGCGGCGGCCCGGGTCTCGCTGATGTGCAGGACGAAGTCGGTGGTCGGCGGGCACGGCGGGCCGTCGGTGACCCCGCCGTCGTAGCGGGCGACCACGCGGGCGGCGGCCCGTTCGCTGGTGCAGGGCACCTCGGTGAAGCTGGTCGTCCCGAAGGAACTGCACTCGTCGACCGCGAGGAACACCGCGCCGTAGCCGGAGGGTCCGGCCGACGTCGTCACCGCGCCGGGTCCGGCGCTCCTGGAGTCCGACCAGTGGTCGCAGCCGGTGAGTGCGGCCACGGTCAGCAGCAGCGCGCACATCACCCCGGCGCAACGCCGACCCACCGAGCTGGCTCGCATGTCTTCCCCCCGATACCCCTGTCCAGCGTGACCCGCCGCGGCGGGCACACGCCAGACATCCGGGGTGCTTTGCGTATGTTGGGGGTGGTGCGCCCGGTCTGCGGCGTAGGGCTAATACGTCAATCCGTACCCGATCGGATACAGCACCTGAGCAGGGTCGTCCGCCCGCTGGACCGCGACCGGAAGCCTGCCCCGCGGCTTGACCCGGCCGGCGATCACCCGTGCGGCGGCCCGCAGTTCGACGTCTGTCCAGGAGTATGCGGCCAAGTGGGCGTCGGCGGACGGAAGGTGAGCCACGTCGTACGGATTGCGGATGGCGATCACGACGACCGGCACGCCGGTGGCGACCAGCCGGTCGACGAGCGTCCGCTGGGAACTCGCCGCCGTGACGTTGTACGTCCCGACGACCACGGCGTCCGCTCCCGCGGCGGCCGCGACCGCGCCGTCGATGGCCGCCCCGGTGGGCGTCGTCCCCGTGGACAGCGCCGTGGCCGTGAAGCCCAGCGCGGTCAGCGCGGTCGCGAGGACGGTGGTGGGCGGGCCGTCGGTGCCGGAGGGCGAGGCGGGGTCGGCGCCCACGACGAGCACGTTCCTGTGCGTACGGCGGGAGAGCGGCAGCAGGCCCCGCTGGTTGACCAGCAGGGTCGTCGTGCGTTCGGCGATCCGGTCGGCCGCCCTGAGGTGGGCCGCGGTGCCGACCGAGCGGTCGACCCCGCCGTCGCTGACGTACGGGTTCTCCAGCAGCCCGAGCCTCGCCTTGAGGCGCAGGACGCGCAGGAGCGACTCGTCGAGGCGGGCCTCGGTCAGCTCGCCGCCGCGCACCGCGTCGAGCACGGCGTGCCAGGCGACGTCGATGGACGGCGGGTTGAGGAGCTGGTCGACGCCGGCCTTCAGGGCCAGCACGGGGACGCGGTCGTCGCCGTACTTCGTCCGCACGCCCTCCATGCCGAGCGAGTCCGTCACCACCACACCGTCGTAGCCGAGTTCCTCGCGCAGGATGCCGGTGAGGATGGGGTGGGAGAGCGTGGCCGGGTCGCCGGCCGGGTCGAGCGCCGGGACCATGATGTGGGCGGTCATGATCGAGTCGATGCCGGCCCGGATCGCGGCACGGAAGGGCACGGCGTCGAGGTCCGACCACAGCTCACGGCTGTGTGTGATGACCGGGAAGCCGAAGTGACTGTCCACGGCCGTGTCGCCGTGCCCCGGGAAGTGCTTGGAGGTGGCGGCCACGCCCGCGCCGCGGTATCCCTCCACCTCGGCCGTCACCAGATGGGCCACCGCGTCCGGGTCGGCGCCGAAGGAGCGCACGCCGATGACCGGGTTGGCCGGGTTGACGTTCACGTCGGCGACCGGGGAGTAGTCCTGCCGGATGCCGAGCGCGCGCAGTTCGGCCCCGCCGAGCCTCCCCACGGTGCGGGCGTCCTCCCGTGAGCGGCCCGCGCCCAGCGCCATCGCGCCCGGGAAGAGCGTCGCGGGCTTGCCGACCCGGGCCACTATGCCGTGCTCCTGGTCGGTGGAGATCAGCACGGGCAGGCCGCGCGGCTGGGCCAGGGAGACCCGCTGGATACCGTTGGACAGGGCCGCGATCTGGTGCGGGTCGCGGGTGTTGTGGGCCCAGGTGAAGTAGATGATGCCGCCGACGCGGTAGCGGGCGATCAGCTCGGCGGCCGTTCTGACGCCGAGTTCCGCGAGGTTGGCGTCGATGTCCGCCTGGTCGGGGGCGGTGGCCGAGTGACCGTACACCCGCATCACGAAGAGCTGGCCGACCTTCTCCTCCAGCGTCATGCGGGAGATCAGGGCGCGGAGTGACGTTTCGTCATGGTGGCCCCCGGCGGCTCGGGCGGGGTCCGTGCCCAGGGCGAGAGCGGCGGTGGTTCCGGCGGTGGCGGCGAGAACCGTACGTCTGGACGGTTGTGCGGTGCTTCCCGTGCTGGAGTCGCGCACGAGCGCTCCTTCCCTCGTGAAGGAAACTTCCGAGGAGTCACGAATATCCTGGAAGTTTCTTCCAGTCAAGAGTGTGCACAGTAGCCGGACAGGGGCCGTCACCGGCGCAGTTGGAGGGGGGCGCGCCGGTGACGGTGTGCTGCCGGCCGCAGGCGGCGGAGAGGGTGGTCAGCGATCGCAGCCAGCAGCGAGGCCGACACCGCGCTGCGGAGACTCGTGCGGCAGCATGCGGATTGGACGAGCCGGCACCGGTCCGGGTTCCCCGATTCCGGCTGATCGGCGAAGTCGGTACGGGAGTGCCGGGCGGGTCCGGTGGGGCGCCGGGGCGCCGCTCACGGGGCGTCGTGCCGGGACGCCGAGGCCCAGTGGGACCGGAGCGTACGGACCGTCTCCGCGATGGCAGGACGCCGCGCCGCGCCGGTGCGCCACAGCGCGTACAGCCGTCGTACGGGCATCGGGTCGAGCGGCACCTCCACCACCCCGTCGGGAAGCGCGCCGCGCCCGAGCCGGGGGATGAGCGCGACCCCGAGCCCGGCCGCGACCAGGGCGACGAGGGTCGGGTTCTCGTCCGCCTGATGGACGATGTGCGGCTCGCAGCCCGCCGCACGCAGGGTGCGCACCAGCCAGTCGTGGCACACCCGCCCGGGCGGCTGGCAGATCCATCGCTCGCCGGCCAGCTCCTCCCGCCGCACGGACACCCGCCCGGCGAGGGGATGCCCGGCGGGCACGAGGAGGTCGCAGAGGTCGTCCCCGATCACCGCCTGCTCCACGCCCGGCGGGGCGGGGAGCCGCGCGATGTCCCAGTCGTGCGCGACGGCCACGTCGACGGCGCCCTTGGCGACCAGGTCGACGGAGAGATGCGGGTCGACCTCGGTGAGCCGGGTGTCGAGGGCCGGATGCCGGACGGCCAGATCGGCCAGTACGGCGGGCAGCAGCCCGCGTGCCGCACTGGCGAAGGCGGCGAGGTCCAGCCGGCCCGCGGGCACTCCGCGACGCTCCTCGAGTTCGGTCTCGGCCCGCTCCACGATGGCCATCAACTGCTGTGCCGTGGAAGCCAGTTGAAGGGCCTGTTCGGTGAGCCGCACACCGCGTCCGCGCCGTTCGAGCAGTACGGTCCTGGTCTCCCGCTCCAACTTGGCGATCTGCTGGGACACGGCGGAGGGCGTGTACCCGAGCGCGGCCGCGGCGGCGCCGACCGTGCCGTGCACGGAGACGGCGTGCAGGGCACGCAGCCGCTGGAGATCGAGCACGACCCGCCCCTTTCATCAGGAATGCTTCATCCAACCATGCAGCAGGATTCGCTGGTGCTTAACGGTTCGTGGGCGTGATCCTCGACCCATGCGACCTGCCCACCTCTGTCTCGCCGTCCTCGTCGCCGCCGTCTGGGGCGTGAACTTCACCGTCGTCGAGATCGGCCTCGGCCACTTCCCGCCCCTGCTCTTCTCGGCACTGCGTTTCCTGGTGGCCGCGCTGCCCGCGGTGTTCTTCGTGGGGCGGCCCAAGGTCGCGTGGAAGTGGATCGTGGCGGTGGGACTCGTCCTGGGCGTCGCCAAGTTCGGACTGCTCTTCATCGGCATGGACGCCGGGATGCCGGCCGGCCTGTCGTCCCTCGTCCTCCAGATCCAGGCGGTCTTCACGGCGCTCATCGCCCATGTCGTCCTGGGTGAACGGCCCACCGGCGTCCGGCTCGCGGGTATGGCGGTGGCGCTGTGCGGCGTGGCCCTGGCCGCCGTGGACGAGGGCACCGGCGGCCCTCTCGGCGCCTTCGCCCTGGTGATCGCGGCGGCCGCCTGCTGGGGCGTGTCCAACGTCCTCACCCGCAAGGCGTCCCCGCCCGACTCCCTCAACTTCATGGTGTGGGTGAGCACCGTCCCCGTACTGCCGCTGCTGGGCCTCTCGCTGCTGACGGAGGGCCCGGCCCGAGACCTCGACGCGCTGCGCGCCCTCGACTGGCGGGGCGCGGGAATCGTGGTCTACGTCGCCTGGATCACGACCGTCCTCGGCTTCGGGGCATGGGGCCGGCTGCTGCACCGCTACCCCGCGTCCACGGTCGCGCCCTTCTCCCTCCTGGTCCCGGTCTTCGGCATGTCGTCGGCGGCCCTGTTCCTGGGCGAGCCGATCGGCCCACTGCGCTGGGGAGCGGCGGCGCTGCTGGTGGGAGGGGTGGCCCTGACCTCGCTGGCACCCTCGCGGACGACCCGCGCGACGGTCCGTCCGGCGGACGGGCCGACGCGGGACCGGATCGGGGAGCCGGCATGAGTTCCCGGGTTTCCGGGGCCGCCCGTCAGTGCGGGATGCCGTCGATCAGTTCGCGGGCTCCCTGGCGCAGCAGGGCGACGGCGACCGACGTGCCGAGGGTCGCGGCGTCGAGGCGGCCCGCCCACTCGTGCGCGTGCAGGACCGTCTTGCCGTCCGGAGTGAACACGCAGGCGCGCAGCGACAGTTCGCCGCCGCGGTCGACCTTCGCCCAGCCCGCGATCGGTGAGTTGCAGTGGCCCTGCAGGACATGCAGGAACATGCGCTCCGCGGTGGCCTCGCGGTGCGTGTCCGGGTCGCCGAGGTCGCTGATCGTCTCGATCACGTCCGTGTCGCCCTCGCGGCACTGGAGGGCCAGGATGCCCGCGCCGATCGGCGGCATCATCGTCTCGGGCGACAGGACCTCGCTGATCACGTCCGCGCGGCCGATGCGTTCGAGCCCGGACACCGCGAGCAGCAGCGCGTCCGCCTCACCCGCCGCCAGCTTCTCCAGCCGGCGGTTGGCGTTGCCCCGGAACGGCACACACTCCAGGTGCGGGTGCGAGGCGGCGAGCTGCGCGACGCGCCGCACGGAGGACGTGCCGATCCGGGTGCCCTGCGGCAGCTCGTCGAGGGTGAGCCCGGCGGGGTGGATCAGCGCGTCGCGGATGTCGTCCCGGGCGAGGAAGGCGGCGAACATCGTTCCCGCGGGCAGCGGGCGGTCCGCGGGGATGTCCTTCACGCAGTGCACCGCGAGGTCGGCCTCGCCCGCCAGCAGCGCCGCGTCGACCTCCTTGGTGAACGCGCCCTTGCCCTCGACCTTGGACAGGTCGCCCATCCACTTGTCGCCGGTCGTCTTCACCGGGACGACCTCGGTGCGGATCTCAGGGTGGATCGCGCTCAACTCGGCGCGTACGCGCTCCACTTGGGCCAAGGCCATGGGGGAGTCGCGGGAGACGATACGGATCAGTTCCGGGGCCGACATGCCGCCCACGATAGCCGGTTTGCCGGGGGTGGGTGGGGGTAAGGCGATCGCCCCAGGTCGTGGCGCGGAATCGGGTGGGGGTGGTTCGCGGCGATGGGGGGGATGGTGGGGGTGGTTCGCGATCACGGGCGCGGTGGTGGGGAGGCCGCGTGGGTGATTCGCGGGCGCGGGTGCTGCGGCGGGGTGCGGTGGCGGGTGCTCAGCCGGTGGCCGGGGCGCCGGGTGGCTCAGCGGCCGGGGCGCCGGCCGGCTCGGAGTCGGTGTCCTTCGCGCTTCGGAGTTCGGCCGTACTCGCGCCGACGGCCACGACCGCGAGCACGCACAGCAGCCCGCCGCTGACCAGGGCGGTCGTACCGGAGGTCCAGCCGGCCACCAGGCCTCCGCGCAGGCTGCCCAGGTTGGGGCCCGCCTGGCCGACGATCTGTTCGGCGGCGGTGACCCGGCCGAGCAGCGCGTCCGGCGTGCGCGTCTGGACGATGGTGCTGCGGGAGATGACGGACACGGTGTCGCCGGCACCCGCCAGCACCAGCAGCCCGAGACCGGCCCATGGGTTCGTCGTCAGACCGAAGAGGGCGAGGGCGATGCCCCAGACGGCGGCGCCACAGAGCATCACCGGACCCGGGTGGGTGAGGCGGGTGAGGGAACCCGACAGGGCCGAGGCGGCGACGCCGCCGACCGCGAGCGCCGACAGGAAGAGGCCGAGCATGCGCGGGTCGTCGCCGAACCGTTCGGCGTTGATCAGCGGGAACAGGCTCATCGGCATCGACAGCACGGTCGCGGCCAGGTCGGTGATCAGGGCGCCGCGTACCACCCGGTGGCCCGCCAGGAACGCCAGCCCGTCCAGCACACCGCGCAGCCCGGCCCGTGACTGCTCGGCCTCGGGCGGCAGCGGCGGCAGCCCGAACGCGGCGTAGAAGGAGAAGCCGAAGCTGACGGCGTCCACGAGATAGCAGACGCTCACGCCTCCCCAGCCCAGGACGAGACCGCCGAGCGCCGGGCCCGCCAGCAGCATCGCCTGGAAGAAGATCTGGTTGAGGGCCAGCCCGGCCGCCACCTGGTCCTTGGCCAGCAGCCGCGGCACGAACGTGCCCGCCGCCGGACCGCCGACCGCGCCGAAGGCGGACTGCGCCGCGACCAGGGCGAGCACCACCGGCACCGGCGGGTGTCCGGCGAGGGCCTGCACCGCCAGCAGCGCGGAACAGGCCGCCTGGCCCGCCGTGGAGGCCAGGTACAGCCGCCGCCGGTCGCCGCGGTCCACCAGCGAACCGGCGAACAGTCCGAACGCGATCAGCGGCAGCGCCTGCGCCAGTCCGACCGCACCGGTCCACACCGTGCTGTGCGTGGACTGCCAGACCTGGTACATGACGGCGACCATCGTCATCATGGTGCCGAGCACGGAGGCCGTCCGGCCGATCAGCAGCCGGCGGAAGACGGGTGAGGTCCGCAGCGGCCGGACGTCGATCAAGGTGTGCGTCAGGCCCACGGGGTGGCCCGGATTCGGGTGGGACGGTGCTCGTTCACCGGCGGAGGCTAACCACTGACCCCGTGCTCGTGCCAATCAGTTTGGTTCCCGCGTGGTCATGCTCCGGTCCGCGCGGGCGGCCGGGGCCGGGTTCGGAAGGGGCGGCGCGGGGCTACGCCGACTCGTTCAGCAGACGCCCGAGGTGGTCCCGGCCCGGACCCAGCAGTTCCGGAAGCGGCGCGGCGGCCTCGTACCACCGCTTCTCGTACTCCCAGCACAGCCAGCCGTCCCAGCCCTCCCGGGAGAGCAGCTCCACACACTCCGCGAGCGGCAGAACACCGGCGCCCAGCGGGAGCGGGGTGGTGTCCTCGGCGGAGGCGATGTCCTTGACCTGCACATAGCCGAGATACGTGCACAGTGCCGCGTACGTCGTCGGCGGCTCCTCGCCGCCGAGCCAGGTGTGCATGACGTCCCACAGCGCGCCCACGTGGTGATGGCCGACCAGGCCCAGGATCCGCATCGCGTCCGCGCCGGTGCGGTGCGAGTCGTGGGTCTCCAGCAGGATGCGTACGCCCACGTCGGCGGCGTACTCCGCGGCCGTGCCGAGCCGTCGCGCCGCCGTCGCGTCGGCCTCCTCGGTGCTCTGTCCGGCACTCGCGCCCGGGAAGACACGGACGAAGGGGGCCGAGAGGTCCCGCGCCAGGTCCAGGAGTTCGCGGATCTCGGCGACGACGGGGGCGTCGTCACCGGGCGTCGCCACCCGTGCGTACCCGGCCAGACCCATGATCTCGACACCGCCCGCCTCGAACGCCGCGGCCACCCCGGCCCGCTCGGCCGGCCCGAGCCCGGGATGCACCGGCTCCTCGGGGTGTGCGCGCAGTTCCACACCGTGATAGCCGTGCGTGGCGGCGAGTCGTACGACGTCGGGGACGGGGAGCGCGGGCACGCCTAGCGTGGAGAAGGCCAGCTTCATGGACCGGGACCCTACCCGGCACCGCGGATCATCCCGGGGAGACGTGCAGGTCCAGTCGCCAGTCCTGGCCGACGAGATCCGCGCCGAAGGATCGGTGCGGTTTCTCGGCGACGAGGGAGAAACCGTGGCGCCGGTAGACGCGGCCGGCCGCGGTCAGGACGTCGTTGGTCCACAGGACGAGGTCCCGGTAGCCGCCGTCCCGCGCGAAACCGACGACCGCCTCGACCAGCCGGTCCCCGATGCCGAGGCCGCGGGCGTCCGGCTCGACGAGGAGCAGACGCAGCCGGGCCGTCCCCGGGGCGTCGTCCCGCACGCACATCACGCCTCCCACCGGCCGTCCGGCCAGCTCGGCGATCCAGACCCGCTCCAGGTGCGGATCGTGGTCCTCGGCGAAGTCCGCGACGATGCGGGCGACCAGGCCCTCGTAGTCGGTGTTCCAGCCGTACTCGGCCGCGTACAGCGCGGCGTTGCGCTGCACGATCCAGCCGAGGTCGCCGGGGACGGGCTCACGCAGCACGACGTCCTCGCGGTGACGGCGCGCGCTCGGGGCGGGGCGACGGGAGGACAGGAGCGTGCGCACGGTGTGCATCGCCTCGGCGAGGCGGGGGCGGTCGTCGGCCGGGACGGTCGCCAGCAGGGCCCCGACGGATTCCCGCGAGCGCGCGTCCAGGACGGCCGCGGTCTCCCGGCCGCGCTGCGTGAGCGTGATCCGGCGGCGGCGCGGGTCGCGTTCCGAGGGCGTCCGTTCGATCAGTCCGTCCTGCTCGAACTTGCTCAGGATCCGGCTCAAGTACCCGGAGTCCAGCGACAGTTCGCCACGGAGGTCGGCGGCGTCGGTGTGCGGGGAGTGGGCGAGCTCGTACAGCACGCGTGACTCGGTGAGGGTGTACGGGGCGTAGAGGTGGCGGCCGTAGTCGAGTGCGCCGATGACGTTCGTGTAGAAGCGGTTGAAGGAGCGGATGTCCTGGACGGTCATGGTCAACCCCGGATGTCGGCTCTGAGTGTCGGCTCTGGGCGATCGGTGCGGGTGGATGTGGGGGGAGTGGCGGGGGCTGGACTGGGCGAGTGGTGGGGACGGTTGACTCAGTCAGAGGTACGGGTCGAGCGTACGGGGGCGGACGAGGCGGAGTCCACGGGGTGGGCGTGTCCGGCGGTCGTGGAGCCCACGTGAAGGCGGCCAAGTCCCGGCAACGGCCGGGCGACGTTCCGGCGGCCCGGGTCATGGCTTGGCCAACCCCTTTCCGTGCGTTGTCCACAAGTTCACCGCGCGCCTCTGCCAACCCTCCAAAACCCCTAGGAGAGTGAAACGGCGGGGCCGTCCCGGCGTGCCCCCGCAGTTCGACTCCGGAGAGCTGACGAGGTCTCAAGAAGGGGCATCCGTGACTGAGTTGACACGTCGTAGACTCCTGGGTTCGGCCGCCAGCGCGCTGGGCGGCGCCGCGGCACTCTCCCTCCTCCCGCCGAGCGTCCAGAAGGCCGTCGCGGCCGGACCGCCCCGCCGCGGATCGCTCCGCGACATCGAGCACGTCGTCATGCTGATGCAGGAGAACCGGTCCTTCGACCACTACTTCGGCACGCTGTCGGGCGTCCGGGGTTTCGCCGACCCCCACGCGCTGGAGCTCGACACCGGGCGGTCGGTCTTCTACCAGCCCGATGCCGTGAACCCGAAGGGGTACCTGCTGCCCTTCCACCTGGACACGCACACGTCCAGCGCTCAGGCCATCCCCTCCACGAGCCACGCGTGGGCGGTGCAGCACGAGGCGTGGAACGGCGGCAGGATGGACCGGTGGCTGCCGGCGCACCGCAAGGCGGACGGGGCGAACGGTCCGTACGTGATGGGGTATTACACGCGCGAGGACATCCCGTTCCAGTTCGCGCTCGCCGAGACGTTCACCATCTGCGACAACTATTTCTGCTCGGTGTTCGGGCCCACCTGGCCCAACCGGCTCTACTGGATGACGGGGACGATCGACCCGGGCGGGACCCAGGGCGGACCGGTCCTCGTCAACAAGGCGCCGACGCCGTACCGGTGGACGACGTACGCGGAGCGGCTGCAGGCGGCCGGGGTCAGCTGGAAGGTGTACCAGCAGGACGACGACTACGGCTGCAACATGCTGGAGCAGTTCGCGAACTTCCGCGCCGCGCAGCCGGGATCCGACCTGTACGAGCGGGGGGTACGGCCGCAGCCGGAGGGGACGTTCGAGGACGACGCCCGCAACGACCGGCTGCCGGCGGTGTCATGGATCATGCCGACCAGCTACCAGTCGGAGCATCCGGACTATCTGCCCGCGGCGGGTGCGGATTTCGTCGCCTCGAAGATCGAGGCGATCGCGTCGAACCCGAAGGTCTGGCGGAAGACGGCGTTCATACTCAACTACGACGAGAATGACGGCCTGTTCGACCATGTGCCGCCGCCCACCCCGGCGGCCGGGACGGCCGACGAGTTCGTGCAGGGGCTGCCGATCGGCGGTGGGTTCCGGGTGCCCGCGATCATCGTCTCGCCGTGGACGGTGGGGGGCTGGGTGGCGACGGAGTCGTTCGACCACACGTCGGCGCTGCAGTTCCTGGAGCGGTTCACGGGGGTCGAGGAGCCCAACGTCAGCGACTGGCGTCGGTCGGCGTTCGGTGACCTCACGTCCGCGTTCCGTTTCTCCCACTCCCGTCCGCGTGCGCCGCGGCTGCCGGACGACACGGCGGAGCAGTTGGAGATGGCGAAGGAGGAGGTGGCGACGCTGCCGAAGCCGACGCTTCCTGGTGCCGACCAGTCCTTCCCGCATCAGGAGCGGGGCGGCCAAGCCGCACGTGTGAGCGGCTGTCGGTGGGGGGTGGGGCGGGGCCGTGCCGGTGTGTCGAGGCCGTCGCCGCCGGATCAGGCGTGGGCCGGGCATGCGAGCCGCTGCTCGATCCGAACGTAAGCGACGGCCTGCGACACACCGGCACGGCCCCTCGCGTGCGTCGGCGGCTGCGGGAGGGGGCTTCCCCGGTGCGGGTGCGCATCTCCGGGCCGTTCGGAACCGTTCGGTGCAGGCCGGTGTCTCCGGGCCGTCCGCGACCCTTCAGCGCAGGTCCGCACCCTCAGCCCGTCCGGCGTTCGAGGACGAGCCCTTCGGGCGATGCGGGGGGCCAGGGGGTGCAGCGCCCTTGGCGGGGTCTCGGGGCGGAGCCCCGGGATGATGGGGTCCCCCTGCTCGAGCGAAGCCGAGAGCTTGGGGGAGGGTAGGGGCGGCGGGGGCGAGGAACCGTTCGGGGGCGCCCGGCAAGAGGGCGGGGCGCCTCAAGTCTTGGGCACCCCGGTGGACCCCCGCACCATCAACTCCCCCCGCACCGTGGCGATCCCCCCGGGGGGAGCCTCCTCACGGCCCATCGCGACCCGCCCCGCCCGCGCCCCCGCCTCCGACAACGGCAACCGCACCGTCGTCAGCGCGGGCACCACGTCGACACTGAACGGCAGATCGTCGAACCCGGCGACCGACACGTCGTCCGGGATACGCAACCCCGCGTCACGCAACGCCGCGCACGCGCCGAGCGCGACGGTGTCGTTCGCGGCGACGACCGCCGTCAGACCCGGCTCCCTGCGCAGGAGCTCGACCGTCGCCTCGTACCCGGAGCGACGGTCGTAGCGTCCGTGCACGGTCCACCGCGGATCGTCCTCGATCCCGTGCGCGGCGAGCGCGGCCCGGTGCCCCTCCAGCCGGTGCCGGGTCGTGGTCCGCTCCTCGGGCCCGGCGATGTACCCCATCCGCCGATGCCCGAGTCCGATCAGATGCTCGGTGAGCCGCTGCCCGCCACCCCGGTTGTCGAAGGTGAGCGCGATCGCCTCGGGGGCGTCCGGCGCGGGCGGCCGTCCGCACAGGACCACCTGTGTCCCCGCCTCGCCGAGCTTGCGCAGCTTCGCCGCGACCGCCGCCGCGTGCGGCGCGTCCTCGACGGCGCCCCCGGTCAGCACGACCGCCGCGGCGCGCTGCCGCTGAAGCAGCGTGAGGTACGTCAGCTCGCGCTCCGCGACGCCACCGGTGTTGCACACCACCCCGAGCCGCTCCCCGCCCGCACGGCCCCCGGGGCCCTCGATCTCCGACTGGATCGCGGCCGCCATGATCCCGAAGAACGGGTCGGCGATGTCGTTGACCAGGATCCCGACCAGGTCGGAGGTGGCGGCGGCCAGCGAACTGGCGGGCCCGTTCAGTACGTAGTCCAGGTCGTCCACCGCGCGCAGCACCCGCTCGCGCGTGGACGCCGCGACGGGATAGTTCCCGTTCAGCACCCGGGACACGGTCGCGGGCGAGACCTGCGCCCGCGCCGCCACGTCCGCCAGGGTCACGGTCATCTCGTCGTCCTCCGGTCACGCGTCTCGTTGTCGTCGTGCAAACAGGCGGGTGCGAGGAGTCGGGGCGCTGACGTGCACGGGCAGGCGTCGCGCACACCCCCCCGCACCCGTGTACGCCCGCCACGTGCGGGTCCATCCGATCGTGCCCGCGCCCTCAAGTCCAGACGTCCGGCCGGTCGAACATCTCGTCACCCGCGTGGTCTTGTCCGATCGGCTGGACAGAGGCTAGCTTCTCTCTTGGATAGAAAGCGCTTGCTGTCACGCTCGTCAGTGGGGCGTACGCGGCGCGGAACCCGCGTACGAAGGGGAAGACGTGACACGCAAGACGGTGCGTATCGCCATGAACGGCGTGACGGGACGCATGGGCTACCGCCAGCACCTCGTCCGCTCGATCCTCGCCCTGCGCGACCAGGGCGGTCTGGATCTGGGCGGCGGTACGACGCTGTGGCCCGAGCCGGTCCTCGTCGGCCGCCGCGAGCACGCCCTGAGGACGCTCGCCGAGCGGCACGGGCTGGAGCACTGGTCGACGGACCTGGACGCGGTCCTCGCCGACCCGGATGTCGACCTCTACTTCGACGCGCAGGTCACCTCCGCCCGCGAGGAGGCCATCCGGAAGGCCATCACGGCGGGGAAGCACGTCTACACCGAGAAGCCGACCGCCACCGGTCTCGACGGCGCCCTGGAACTGGCCCGGCTCGCCCACGCGAAGGGCGTCAAGCACGGGGTCGTGCAGGACAAGCTCTTCCTCCCGGGGCTGCTGAAGCTCAAGCGCCTGATCGACGGCGGCTTCTTCGGGCGGATCCTGTCCGTGCGGGGCGAGTTCGGCTACTGGGTCTTCGAGGGCGACTGGCAGCCCGCCCAGCGTCCCTCCTGGAACTACCGCGCCGAGGACGGCGGCGGCATCGTCGTCGACATGTTCCCGCACTGGGAGTACGTCCTGCACGAGCTCTTCGGCCGGGTCACCTCCGTCCAGGCACTCACCACCACCCACGTCCCGCAGCGGTGGGACGAGCAGGGCAAGCCGTACGACGCCACGGCCGACGACGCCGCGTACGGCGTCTTCGAGCTGGAGGGCGGTGCCGTCGCCCAGATCAACTCCTCCTGGGCCGTGCGTGTCAACCGTGACGAACTGGTCGAGTTCCAGGTCGACGGGACGGAGGGCTCGGCTGTCGCCGGGCTGCGCGACTGCCGTGTCCAGCACCGGTCCGCCACCCCCAAGCCGGTCTGGAACCCCGACATCCCGGCCGCCTACTCCTTCCGCGACCAATGGCAGGAGGTCCCCGACAACGCCGAGTTCGACAACGGATTCAAGGCGCAGTGGGAGCTGTTCCTGCGGCACGTCTACACCGACGCGCCCTACCGCTGGGACCTCCTGGCCGGCGCCCGCGGCGTCCAGCTCGCCGAACTGGGCCTGAAGTCCTCGGCCGAGGGCCGCCGTCTCGACGTACCGGAGATCTCGCTGTGACCGTGCGACTGCCGGACCCGGCGGGCGGGGTGAGGCTGTACGAGCCGCGCGCCGAGCCCCTGGCGCTCACCACCGGGGCCCCCTTCACCTCCCGTACCGTCTTCTCGGCGGCGCACGTCGTCGCCGACCCGTACGCCGACGTGTCCCCCGACTCGCCCGCCGCCGTCGACTGGGACACCACCCTCGCCTTCCGCCGCCATCTGTGGTCCCACGGCCTCGGTGTCGCCGAGGCGATGGACACCGCGCAGCGCGGGATGGGCCTGGACTGGGCGGGCGCCGCCGAACTCGTCCGCCGGTCGGCCGCGGAGGCGAAGGCGGCCGGCGGCCGGATCGCGTGCGGGGTGGGGACCGACCAGATCACCGCCGGCTCCCTGGCGGAGGTCCGCGCCGCGTACGAGGAGCAGCTCGCGCTCGTCGAGGAGACCGGCGCGCAGGCCGTCCTGATGGCCTCGCGCGCCCTGACCGCCGCCGCGCGGGGCCCCGAGGACTACCTCGACGTCTACGGGCATCTCCTGCGTCAGGCCTCCCGGCCGGTGATCCTGCACTGGCTGGGCCCGATGTTCGACCCGGCGCTGGAGGGCTACTGGGGATCCGGCGACCTGGACGCGGCGACGGACGTCCTCCTGGAGGTGATCGAGGCCCGTCCCGACAAGGTCGACGGCGTCAAGGTCTCCCTCCTCGACGCCCGGCGCGAGGTCGCCCTGCGCCGCAGGCTCCCGCACGGGGTCCGCTGCTACACGGGCGACGACTTCCACTACCCCGAGCTGATCGCGGGCGACGAACAGGGCTTCAGTCACGCCCTGTTGGGCATCTTCGACCCGCTGGGACCGCTGGCGGCCGAGGCGGTGCGGGTACTCGACACGGGGGACGTGAAGGGATTCCACGAGCTGCTCGATCCCACCGTCGAGCTGTCCCGTCACCTGTTCCGGGCGCCGACCCGCTTCTACAAGACGGGAGTTGTCCTCCTGGCGTGGCTCGCCGGACACCAGGGGCACTTCACGATGGTGGGCGGCCTGCAGTCGGCCCGTTCCCTCCCGCACCTCGGGCGTGCGTACGAACTGGCCGACGGGCTGGGTCTGTTCCCGGACCCGGCCCTGGCGGAGACCCGGATGAAGAACCTGCTCACGGTGCACGGAGTGGATCAGTGAGCGCGGTCGGGCCGGTGAGTCCGGTGAGTCCGAGGGGCCCGGCGGGCAACGCCCTTGAGCGGTTCAGCATCAACCAGATGACCGTCAAGCAACTGGCGATGCCCGAACTGGTCGCCGCCTGCGTCGAGTCGGGCGTCCCCGGTGTGGGGCTCTGGCGGGAGCCGGTCCGGTCCTACGGCATCGAGGCCACCGCCAGGCTCGTGCGTGACGCGGGGCTGTCGGTGACGACGCTGTGCCGCGGGGGGTTCCTCACGGCGATCGAGCCCGCCGAACGGGCCCGAGCCCTGGACGACAACCGCGCGGCGGTCGACGAGGCCGCGACGCTCGGCAGCGACACGCTGGTCCTGGTCTCCGGCGGCCTGCCGGCCGGGTCGAAGGACCTGCGCGGGGCCCGTGAACGCATCGCCGACGCACTGGCGGAACTGGGTCCGTACGCCGCCGGGCGCGGCGTACGGCTGGCCGTCGAACCCCTCCACCCGATGTACGCCGCCGACCGCTGCGTCGTCTCGACCCTCGCCCAGGCCCTGGACCTCGCGGAACGATTCCCCGCCGACCAGGTGGGCGTCACCGTCGACACCTACCACGTCTGGTGGGACGACACCGCGCCCGCCCAGATCGCCCGTGCGGGGGCGTCCGGACGTATCCACAGCTTCCAACTCGCCGACTGGACGACCCCGTTGCCCGAGGGAGTCCTCAACGGCCGCGGCCAGATCGGCGACGGAGCCGTCGACATGCGGGAGTGGCGGGGGTACGTCGAGGCGGCGGGCTACACCGGTCCCATCGAGGTCGAGCTGTTCAACGACGGGCTGTGGGCCCGTGACGGGCGGGAGGTGCTGGCGGAGACGGTGGCGCGGTTCGTGGAGCATGCCGGGTAGCCGGGTAGCGCTAGCGGGTGCCGGGTGGCCGTGGCGGCGCCGTCGTCGGAGCGCGCGGGGAGGCTACTTCCGCGTTCCGCGGGCGGCCCGCTTGGTCAGGACCGACAACAGCACCGGGATCACCAGTTCGATCACCCGGGCCACCGTCGCCGGAGGCAGCCCCGTCTTCCTGGCGACCGCGTTCGCGACCGGCCTGCTGATGCGGGCGAGCAGTCCGCCCATCAGGCCGCCGGCACCCATGCCGCCCAGACCGCCCAGGGTGGCCACACCGCTCAGCGGGGCCTCCTGCGCCTCCGCGTAGGCCTGCTGGACCTCGCCCGGATCCGTGACCGCACGGTCCTGGAGGCCTCCCGAGAATTCCGACACCGTCGTGCCGACGACCTCGCGCGCTCCGGCCGCGTCCGTGCCGAGCAGACCCGCGATCTCCTGGAGCCCGGCGTCGTCGAGCGCGTCGAGCACGTCCTGCTGGAGTGGCTCCTCGTTCATGCCGCAAACGCTACGTGCACCCCGGTCGGTCGGCACGCCGAAAAAATCCCGGAAGTCCGTACAACCATCCCCGCACCTGGTGGGTCGTACTTGGCATCAGGACTTCTGGAGGGGGGATCTGGGGGGATCGCGGGGGTTCTGATGCGGAGGGGAACCCGAGGGGGCCCGGTCGACGGACCGGGCCCCCTCGAAACGTTCCGGAAGCGCCCGGACACCGGTGCCTAGAAGAACACCCCGCACCGCAGCAGCACGTTCGCGTACGGCCGAGCCTCCCCCGTGCGGACGATCAGCCGCGCGCCCGCCGACAGCGACTTCAGTTCCTCGTGCGGGACCAGTTCCAGCGTGGGAAAGCGTGCGGTCAGCAGCGCGGAGGCCGCCGGGTTCGCCGCGTGGACCTCGCGCGCGGCGGTGGCGCCCTCCACCACCAGCTCCGCCAGCAGCCCGTCGAGCACCTCGGCGAACGACGGCACCCCGGCCCGGAAGGCCAGGTCCACGACGCGCGGCCCCTGGGGTATCGGCATCCCCGCGTCGCACACCAGCACGCCGTGCCCATGGCCCAGTTCGGCCAGGGCGCCCGCGAGATGGCGGTTCAGAATTCCGGCTCTCTTCACAACGACTCGACCTCCTCGGCGGTCGGGAAGGACTCCTGGGCACCGGGCCGGGTGACGGCGACGGCGCCCACCCGGGCCGCGTACGCGGCGGCGACGGACAGCGGCTCGCCGAGCCCCAGCCGCCAGGCCAGCGCCGCGGTGAACGAGTCCCCCGCGCCCGTCGTGTCCACGGTCTTCACCCGCACGGACGGCACCCGCGCGGCTCCGTCCGCGTCCGCCACCAGCGCGCCCCGCGCGCCCAGCGTGACGACCACCGAGCGCGGGCCCAGGGCGAGCAGGGCCGTCGCCCAGTCCTCGGGCTCAGGACCCGCGCCGTCGCCCAGCACCACCCGGGCCTCGTGCTCGTTCACGATCAGCGGGTCGCAGGCCGCCAGCACCTCGGCGGGCAGCGGCCGGGGCGGCGACGGGTTCAGCACGAAACGGCTGCCGGGCGCGAGGGTCCGTACGGTCTCCACGACCGTCTCCAGGGGGATCTCCAGCTGTGCCGAGACCACCCGGGAGGCGCGTACGAGATCCGCGGCCGCGCGGACGTCCTTTGGCGTCAGCCGGCCGTTCGCGCCCGGTGAGACCACGATGCTGTTGTCCCCGGACGGGTCCACCGTGATCAGCGCCACGCCGGTGGGTGCCCCGCCGACGAGCACGCCCGCGGTGTCCACGCCGGCCGCCCGCTGCGAGTCGAGCAGCAGCCGGCCGTGCGCGTCGTCGCCGACCCGGGCGAGCAGGGCCGTACGGGCTCCGAGACGGGCGGCGGCGACCGACTGGTTGGCGCCCTTGCCGCCGGGGTGGACGACGAGGTCGGAGCCGAGCACCGTCTCGCCGGCCGCGGGCCGCCGCTCGACCCCGATCACCAGGTCCGCGTTGGCCGAGCCCACGACCAGCAGGTCGTAGTCGTACATGAACTGTCTCCCTGTGTAGCTGAGGTGAGTCGGGGCGGCCGGCCGGTCGCGTGGACCGCCCTGCCGCCCCACCGCCGGTCGGCTCAGCCGGTGAACCCGGCCACGTTCTGCGCCGTGACCACCTTCACCGGCACCATCACGGTCTTCTCGACCTTCTTGCCCTCGGCGGACTTCAGCGCGTTCTCCACCGCGATCCGGCCGAGCTCCGTCGGCTGCTGGGCCACGGAGGCGTACAGCGTGCCGTTCTTGACCGCCTTCAGTCCGTCGGGGGTGCCGTCGAAGCCGATGACCGAGACCGACTTGCCGGCCTTGGAACCGAGCGCCTTGATCGCGCCGAGCGCCATCTCGTCGTTCTCGGCGAAGACACCCTGGACGTCGGGGTGCGCCTGGAGCAGGTTCGTCATCACGTCGAGGCCCTTGGTGCGGTCGAAGTCCGCGGGCTGCCGGGCGACGACCTTGATGCCGGGGTAGGCCTTCAGGCCCTCGGCGAAGCCCGCGCCCCGCTCACGGCTCGCGGACGTGCCGGCCAGACCCTGAAGGATGACGATCTTGCCCTTGCCGCCCAGCTTCTCGGCGAGCGCCTTGGCGCCCAGCTTTCCGCCCTCGATGTTGTCGGAGGCGACGAGCGCGGCCGTGTCCGCCTTGTTCACACCCCGGTCGACACCGATGACGGGGATGTCGGCCTTGTTCGCCGAGCGGACCGACGGGCCCGCCGCGTCCGAGTCCACCGGGTTGACGATGATCGCGCCGAGGCCCGAACTGGTGAAGTTCTGCAGCTGGTTGGCCTGCTGGGAGGCGTCGTTCTGGGCGTCGGTGACCGTCAGTCGCACGCCGAGCTTCTTCGCCTCCTGCTGCGCGCCCGCCTTGATCTGGACGAAGAAGGGGTTGTTCAGCGTGGAGAGGGACAGGCCCACCTTCTTCGACGCCGTCGAGGAGGAGCCGGTGTGCAGGAAGGACATCGCACCGACGATCGCCGCCGCGACCACGGCCGCGATGATGTAGGTCGCCGCCTGCTTGCCCCGGTTGCCCGGGGTACCGGCCCCGGCGGCCACCGGGGTCGCCCCGGCCTTGCGCCGCACCGTGTCGAGCAGCACCGCCAGCGCGATCACGACACCGATGACGACCTGCTGCCAGAAGGCGGAGACGGACAGCAGGTTGAGGCCGTTGCGCAGCACCGCGAGGATCAGCGCGCCGATCAGCGTGCCGGACGCCTTGCCGGTGCCGCCCGCGAGCGAGGCACCGCCGATGACGACCGCGGCGATCGCGTCGAGTTCGTAGCCCTGCGCGGCCTGCGGCTGCGCGGAGGAGAGCCGGGAGGCGAGCACGATGCCCGCGGCGGCCGCGAACAGACCCGACAGGGCGTAGATCGCGAGCTTCTGCTTCTTCACCCGGAGGCCGGAGAGGCGGGCCGCCTCCTCGTTGCCGCCGATGGCGTACATGGAGCGGCCGATGTACGTACGGCCGAGGATCACGGCCGTGATCAGGCCCATGACGACCATGACGAGGACCGGGACGGGCAGCCAGCCGCCGAGGGTGTCACCGAGGTGCGAGACCGAGGAGGGGAAGGCGATCGGGCTGCCCTGCGAGATCACCAGGGACAGACCGCGGCCCACCGAGAGCATGGCGAGCGTCGCGATGAACGGCGGCAGTTTCCCGTACGCGATCATCACGCCGTTGACCAGGCCGACGGCGATGCCGGCGGCGATCGAGACGATCACCGCGATCCAGACCGGAACGCCCTGCGTGGTCGCCATCCAGGCGAGGACGGTGGCGGAGAGCGCGGCGACCGAGCCGACCGACAGGTCGATGCCCGCCGCGACGATGACGAAGGTCGAGCCGAAGGCGAGGATGGCGGTCACGGCCGCCTGGACGCCGATGTTGAGCAGGTTGTCCGTCGTCAGGAAGTCGCCGGACAGCGCCGCCATCGCGATGACGAGGGCGATGAGCGCGGTGAGCGCTCCGTTGTCGAGCAGGAGGCGGCGGACCGCCGAGGCGCCACTCGCGCCCGATGTGCTCTTGAGCGTGTCAGTGGCCACGGGAGCCCTCCACAGCGGTTTCGGAGTTGGTGGTCGGTGTGCTGACGGCGAGTGCCATCACGGAGTCCTGCGTGGCTTCGGCCGCGGACAGTTCGCCCGCGATCCGGCCCTGGGCCATCACCAGCACCCGATCGCTCATGCCGAGCACCTCGGGCAGATCGCTGGAGATCATCAGGACGGCCGCGCCCGCGGCCGTCAGTTCGTTGACTAGCTGGTAGATCTCGACCTTGGCGCCGACGTCGATGCCGCGGGTCGGCTCGTCGAGGATCAGCACCTTGGTGTCGGCCAGCAGCCACTTGCCGATGACGACCTTCTGCTGGTTGCCACCGGACAGGGTGCGTACGTGCTGGCCGAGACCGGCCATCCGGACGCCGAGCTGTTCGGCGATCCGTGCGGCGGCCACCCGCTGACCCCTGAGGTCGACGAGTCCGCCGTGGGTCGCGCCCCGCATGGTGACCAGGCCGAGGTTCTCCTCGACGGAGGCGTCGAGGAGCAGTCCCTGGCCCTTGCGGTCCTCGGGGACGAGCCCGATGCCGGCCCGCATCGCCGCGTTCACGTCGTGGCGGCGCAGCTCGGCGCCGGCGACCTTCACGGCGCCCTTGTCGTACGGGTCGGCGCCGAAGACCGCGCGGACGACCTCCGTACGTCCGGCGCCCACGAGCCCCGCGATGCCGACGACCTCACCGGCCCGCACCTCGAAGCTCACGTCGTGGAAGACACCGTCACGGGTCAGTCCCTCGACGGTCAGCAACGCGGTCCCGGTACCGGTTCCGTCACCGGTCCCGGCTTCGGGGCGCTCGCGCGGATACTGCTGTTCGATCGAACGGCCCACCATGAGGCGGACCAGTTCGTCCTCGGGCGTGGTCGCGGGCACCTGGCCGACGCTCTTGCCGTCGCGGATGACCGTGACCCGGTCTCCCAGGACCGCGATCTCCTCCAGGTGGTGCGTGATGAAGACGATGCCGACCCCGTCCTCGCGCAGTTGGCGCACGATCGCGAAGAGTTTCTCGACCTCTTCGGAGGTGAGCACCGCGGTCGGCTCGTCCATGATCAGGACGCGCGCGTCGAGGCTCAGTGCCTTCGCGATCTCGACCATCTGGAGGCGCGCGATGCCGAGTTCACGCACCCGCGCGCGGGGCGACACGTTCACGCCGACCCGTTCGAGCAGCGCGGCGGCCTCGGCCTCCATCGTCCGGCGGTCGATCAGCCCGTAGCGGCGCGGCTGCCGGCCCAGGAAGATGTTCTCGGCGACCGTCAGATCGGGAACGAGGTTGAACTCCTGGTAGATGGTCGCGATCCCGAGGCGCTCGGAGTCCTGCGCCCCGTGGATGCGCACCTCCTCACGGTCCACGAGGACGCGCCCGGAGTCGGGCTGATAGGCGCCGGAGAGCATCTTGATCAGCGTGCTCTTGCCGGCGCCGTTCTCGCCGAGCAGCACGTGCACCTCGCCGCGGCGCAGATCGAAGTCGACGCTGTCCAGCGCGACCACGCCGGGGAAGGTCTTGCGAATGCCCTCGATGCGCAGCAACTCGTCCTGGTTGCTCACGACTGGCTCCTTTGTACGGGGGACTGCTGTGCGGGGGTCGTCTCTTGGGGGGTCGGTTGTGCGGGGGGCGGTTGTACGGGGGTCGTCCGTACCGGAGGCGGCTCGCCGCACGAGCGGCGGACGACGAGACGGGCGGGGAGGGTGACGGACTGCGGGGGCGCCCCTCGATCCGGTCGACGAGCGCGCGTACGGCGGCCCGTCCCAGCTCACCGGTCGGCTGGGCGATCGCGGTGATCGGGGGATCGGTGTGCACGAACCAGGGGATGTCGTCGAACGCGGCGAGCGCGATGTCCTCGGGCACCCGCAGCCCACGTGCCCGGACGGCGTCCAGCGCGCCGAGCGCCATCAGGTTGTCGGCGGCGAAGACGACCTCGGGCGGTTCGGCCAGGTCCAGGAACCGTTCGGTGGCGCGGCGCCCGCTCTCGGCCTGGAAGTCGCCCTGCCCGATGTAGGCGTCCGGCAGGGCGATGCCGTGGGCGGCGAGCGCGTCCCGGAACGCCTCGACCCGCTCGCTGCCGGTGGTGGTCGCCGCCGGGCCCGTGATGATGGCGAGCCGGCGGTGGCCGAGACCGTGCAGATGGGCGACGAGGTCACGTACGGCCGTGCGTCCGTCCGCCCGTACGACGGGGACGTCCACGCCGGCGATCCAGCGGTCCACGAAGACCATCGGGGTGCCGGCGCGCGCCGCGTCCAGCATCGCAGGGGAGCCGCCGTCGGTGGGGGAGACCAGCAGACCGTCGATGCGCCGGTCCAGCAGGGTCCGTACGTGGTGGTCCTCGATCTCGGGCCGCTCGTCGGCGTTGCCGATGATCACGCTGTAGCCGAGGGCGCGGGCCTCCTCCTCGACGGAGCGGGCCAGTTCGGTGAAGTACGGGTTGAGCACGTCGCTGATGACCAGGCCCAGGGTGCGCGTCTGGTCGGTGCGCAGCGAACGGGCGACGGCGTTCGGGCGGTAGCCCAGGTTCGCCACGGCCGCCAGCACGCGAGTGCGTGCGTCCGGGCTGACCGACGGGTGGTCGTTCAGCACACGGGAGACCGTGGCGACGGACACACCCGCCTCCGCGGCGACATCCTTGATGCTCGCCATGACCGCCCCACCTCCTCGTGGAATCGATTACACGGAGGATTGGAATCGATTACACGGGCATCGGGCAAGGGTCCAAAGACCCTCTGAGACCGGATCGTGATGAAACCCCGCCGCGAGGGCGCCTCCCGTGCCGGGGCCGCCCGAGCAGGCAGGGCCCGCGATGTCGGTCCCCGCGGGTACCTTCGGATCATGTCCAAGCAGGAGGGGACCGGGGCACGGCAGCAGGCCGTCCTCGAAGGCGTGCTGGAGCGGATCACCTACGCGAACGAGGAGAGCGGCTACACGGTCGCGCGGGTGGACACCGGCCGCGGCGCGGGGGACCTGCTGACCGTCGTCGGCGCGCTGCTCGGCGCGCAGGTCGGCGAGTCGCTCAGGATGGAGGGCCGCTGGGGCTCCCACCAGCAGTACGGCAAGCAGTTCACGGTGGAGAACTACACGACGGTCCTCCCGGCCACCGTCCAGGGCATCCGCCGCTACCTCGGTTCCGGCCTGGTCAAGGGCATCGGCCCGGTCTTCGCCGACCGCATCACCCAGCACTTCGGGCTGGACACGCTCCGGATCATCGAGGAGGAGCCGAAGCGGCTCATCGAGGTCCCCGGCCTCGGCCCGAAGCGGACGAAGAAGATCGCCGACGCCTGGGAGGAGCAGAAGGCGATCAAGGAGGTCATGCTCTTCCTCCAGAGCGTCGAGGTGTCGACGTCGATCGCGGTGCGCATCTACAAGAAGTACGGCGACGCATCGATCTCCGTCGTGAGGAACCAGCCCTACCGGCTCGCCGCCGACGTCTGGGGCATCGGCTTCCTCACCGCCGACCGGATCGCCCAGTCCGTCGGCATCCCGCACGACAGCCCGGAGCGCGTCAAGGCGGGCCTCCAGTACGCCCTTTCGCAGTCCACCGACCAGGGGCACTGCTATCTCCCGGAGGAGCGGCTGATCGCGGACGCGGTGAAGCTCCTCCAGGTGGACACGGGCCTGGTCATCGAGTGCCTGGCCGAACTCGCGGCTCCCCCGGAGGGCGACGTGGAGCCCGGTGTCGTACGGGAGAAGGTGCCCGGTCCCGACGGCGGTGAGCCGGTGACGGCCGTCTATCTGGTGCCCTTCCACCGCGCCGAACTGTCCCTCTCCGCACAGCTGTTGCGCCTGCTGCGCACCGACCAGGACCGGATGCCCGGCTTCCGGGACGTGGCCTGGGACAAGGCGCTGACCTGGCTCGAGGGGCGTACGGGCGCGGAGTTGGCGCCCGAGCAGGAGGAGGCCGTGCGGCTGGCGCTGACCAGGAAGGTCGCCGTGCTCACCGGAGGCCCCGGCTGCGGCAAGTCGTTCACGGTCCGCTCGATCGTGGAACTGGCGCGCGCCAGGCGGGCGAAGGTGGTCCTCGCCGCGCCCACGGGCCGCGCGGCCAAGCGGCTCGCCGAGCTGACGGGGGCCGAGGCCTCGACGGTGCACCGGCTGCTGGAGCTGAAGCCGGGCGGGGACGCGGCGTACGACAAGGACCGGCCGCTGGACGCCGACCTGGTGGTCGTGGACGAGGCCTCCATGCTCGACCTGCTGCTCGCCAACAAGCTGGCCAAGGCGGTGCCGCCGGGCGCCCACCTCCTGTTCGTGGGAGACGTCGACCAACTCCCCAGCGTGGGCGCGGGCGAGGTCCTGCGGGACCTGCTCGCCGAGGGCGGCCCCGTCCCGTCGGTCCGGCTGACCCGGATCTTCCGCCAGGCCCAGCAGTCCGGGGTGGTGACGAACGCCCACCGGATCAACTCCGGGCAGCACCCGGTCACCGACGGCCTGAAGGACTTCTTCCTCTTCGTCGAGGACGACACCGAGGAGACCGGGCGGCTGACGGTGGACGTGGTGGCACGGCGGATTCCGGCCAAGTTCGGGCTCGACCCGCGCCGTGACGTGCAGGTGCTGGCGCCGATGCACCGGGGGCCGGCCGGCGCGGGCACCCTCAACGGCCTGCTCCAGCAGGCGATCACGCCCGCGCGCCCCGAGCTCGCCGAGAAGCGCTTCGGCGGCCGGGTCTTCCGCGTCGGCGACAAGGTCACCCAGATCCGCAACAACTACGAGAAGGGCGAGAACGGTGTCTTCAACGGCACCGTGGGCGTCGTGACCTCGCTCGATCCGGTCGAACAGCGTCTGACGGTGCTGACGGACGAGGACGAGGAGGTGCCGTACGACTTCGACGAACTGGACGAGCTGGCCCACGCGTACGCGGTGACGATCCACCGTTCCCAGGGCAGCGAGTACCCCGCGGTGGTGATCCCGGTCACCACGGGGGCCTGGATGATGCTCCAGCGCAACCTCCTCTACACGGCGGTCACCCGGGCCAAGAAGCTGGTCGTCCTCGTCGGCTCCCGCAAGGCGATCGGCCAGGCCGTCCGCACGGTGTCGGCCGGCCGGCGCTGTACGGCCCTGTCCTTCCGTCTCGGGGGCCGCCCCTTGTCCCACGCGCCCGCTCCGGAGCCGGCCCACCGGCCCTGACCCGCTCCGGCCGGTCCCGGCGCACGGTCGGTCTCGCCCCTTCGGTCAGGTGTCCCAAAAAAATGATCGATCAAAGGAGTCGTAAAGGTCACACACCACTTCCGGAACCAGGGCGAAGGGGGGCAGGATGAGCAGGCTGGCGGCACTCAGTGCCGCCGATAGGCCCAATGGTCGACCCCGAGTGCACTCTCCAGGGCCAAATGGGGGATGGTAGAGACAGTCAGGGCACCTCGAAGAAGAGGCACAACGTCGGTGAGGGATGACGTGAGCGACAACTCTGTAGTACTGCGGTACGGCGATGGCGAGTACACCTACCCGGTGATCGACAGCAGCGTCGGCGACAAGGGCTTCGACATCGGGAAGCTCCGCGCCCAGACCGGGCTGGTGACGCTGGACAGCGGGTACGGCAACACCGCCGCCTACAAATCCGCGATCACCTATCTCGACGGTGAGCAGGGCATCCTCCGGTACCGCGGCTACCCGATCGAGCAGCTGGCCGAGCGCTCCACCTTCCTGGAGGTGGCCTCGCTGCTGATCAACGGCGAACTGCCGAACGTGGACGAGCTCTCCACCTTCAAGAACGAGATCACGCAGCACACCCTGCTGCACGAGGACGTCAAGCGCTTCTTCCAGGGCTTCCCGCGCGACGCGCACCCGATGGCGATGCTGTCGTCGGTGGTCAGCGCCCTGTCGACGTTCTACCAGGACAGCCACAACCCGTTCGACGAGAAGCAGCGGCACCTCTCGACGATCCGCCTGCTGGCCAAGCTTCCGACGATCGCGGCGTACGCCTACAAGAAGTCGATCGGCCACCCCTTCGTCTACCCGCGCAACGACCTCGGGTACGTCGAGAACTTCCTGCGCATGACCTTCTCGGTCCCCGCCCAGGAGTACGAGCTCGACCCGGTCGTCGTCTCCGCGCTCGACAAGCTGCTCATCCTGCACGCGGACCACGAGCAGAACTGTTCGACCTCCACCGTGCGCCTGGTGGGCTCCTCGCAGGCGAACATGTTCGCCTCGATCTCCGCCGGCATCTCCGCCCTCTGGGGTCCGCTGCACGGTGGCGCCAACCAGTCCGTGCTGGAGATGCTCGAGGGCATCCAGGCCTCCGGCGGCGACGTCGACTCCTTCATCCGCAAGGTGAAGAACAAGGAGGACGGCGTCCGCCTGATGGGCTTCGGGCACCGCGTCTACAAGAACTTCGACCCCCGGGCGAAGATCATCAAGGCGGCGGCGCACGATGTCCTCTCGGCGCTCGGCAAGTCCGACGAGCTGCTGGACATCGCCCTCAAGCTGGAGGAGCACGCGCTCTCCGACGACTACTTCGTCTCGCGCAGCCTCTACCCGAACGTGGACTTCTACACGGGTCTGATCTACCGCGCCATGGGCTTCCCGACCGAGATGTTCACGGTCCTGTTCGCCCTCGGCCGCCTCCCGGGCTGGATCGCCCAGTGGCACGAGATGATCAAGGAGCCCGGCTCCCGCATCGGCCGCCCGCGCCAGATCTACACGGGTGTCGTCGAGCGCGACTTCGTGCCGGTCGAGGCTCGCTGATCATCTTCGTACGGGCATAGCCGTACGAAGGGTTCGAAACCGAGCGAACCGAACAGAACCAGCAAAACGGAAAGCGCCCTGCTACCGGTCCCCCCACGGGCCGGCAGTCAGGGCGCTTTCCTTGTCCCGGTGCGGATTCCCCCCACGGGATCCGGCCGGGCGTCTGTGGACAGCGCCTGAATCGCTGCGAGCAAAACGAGCAGAACTCTTCGTGCTACCGCGTGCTCCCGCACGCGCTCCGGTGCGATCTGCCGGGACCCGTACCGACGGGAGGGCCGCTCAAAGCTCCCCGCTGTACGTGCCCCGGCAACGCAGTTCCGGGAACGTCCCCCAAGACATCCCCAGATGTCAGAAACGCCCCCCAAGACGTCTCTGGCATCGCCAACTTAGACTCACGAACCCCTTCGCTGGTTACGTTCACATCACTGTGATCTGTGTCTCTTGCGTATGTCCTGAAGATACGCAAGAGCCCCGATACGGGAATCGGGGGCCAAGCGTAAGGAAGATGCGCGAGCCTTGTGAAGAGCTTATGTGAGGCTCCCGTTGGACTCTAGGGGGACTCTTACTCCGTCGTCATGAGAATGTCCTGAGTCGAAGGCTGTTCGTCACCACGAACACGGACGAGAAGGCCATCGCGGCCCCCGCGATCATGGGATTGAGGAGTCCGGCCGCGGCGAGCGGCAGCGCCGCCACGTTGTAGGCGAAGGCCCACACCAGGTTTCCCCGGATCGTGGACAGCGTCCTGCGGGACAGCCGGATCGCGTCCGCCGCCACCCGGAGATCCCCGCGGACCAGCGTCAGATCGCTCGCCTCGATCGCCGCGTCCGTGCCCGTGCCCATCGCGAGGCCGAGGTCGGCGGTGGCGAGCGCCGCCGCGTCGTTCACCCCGTCGCCGACCATTGCCACGGTCCGCCCCTCGGCCTGCAGCCGCCGGACGACGTCGACCTTGTCCTGCGGCAGCACCTCGGCGATCACGTCACCGGGGTCGATGCCCACGGCGCGCGCCACCGACTCCGCGACCGCCCGGTTGTCACCGGTCAGCAGTACGGGGGTGAGCCCCAGGGCGCGCAGTTCGCGCACGGCCTGCGCGCTGGTCTCCTTGACCGTGTCGGCGACGGTCAGGACGCCGAGCGCTTCCCCGTCCCGGGTGACCACGACGGCCGTCCGCCCGTCCGCCTCGGCCCCGGCCTTCGCCCGGGCCAGCTCCTGCGGGAGCGATCCCTGATCGAGCCGCCCCACCCGGACGTCGTGACCCTCCACGCGCCCGCGCACGCCCAGGCCGGGGGTGCTCTCGAAGTCCCGCACCGCGGGAAGGGCTCCAGCCCGCTCCTGGGCGCCCGCAGCGATCGCGCGGGCCACCGGATGCTCGGAGGCGTGTTCCAGGGCGCCTGCGAGCCGCAGGAGCTCCTTCTCGTCGCCGCCCGCGGTGACGTACACCTCGCGCAGCGTCATCCGCCCGGTCGTCACCGTGCCGGTCTTGTCCAGGACGACGGTGTCGACACGGCGGGTGGACTCCAGGACCTCGGGGCCCCGGATGAGGATGCCGAGCTGGGCGCCGCGGCCGGTGCCGACCATCAGGGCGGTCGGGGTGGCCAGGCCCAGCGCGCACGGGCAGGCGATGATCAGCACCGCGACGGCCGCGGTGAAGGCGGCGGCCGTGTCGCCGGTGGCGCCGAGCCAGACCGCGAAGGTGCCGAGTGCGATCAGCAGCACCACCGGTACGAAGATGCCCGAGATCCGGTCGGCGAGCCGCTGCACCTCGGCCTTGCCGTTCTGCGCGTCCTCGACGAGCCGGGCCATCCGCGCGAGCTGGGTGTCGGCTCCGACCCGGGTCGCCTCGACGACGAGCCGGCCCCCGGCGTTCACGGTCGCGCCCGTCACCACCGAGCCCACCGTGACGTCGACCGGCACCGACTCGCCCGTCAGCATGGAGGCGTCCACCGCGGAGGCGCCCTCGACGACGGTGCCGTCCGTGGCGATCTTCTCGCCGGGCCGTACGACGAAACGGTCACCGGCCGTGAGCCGCTCGACGGGGACGCGCACCTCGCGGCCGTCCCGCAGCACCGCCACGTCCCTGGCGCCCAGTTCCATCAGCGCCCGCAGCGCCGCTCCCGCCCGCCGCTTGGAACGGGCCTCCAGGTAGCGGCCGAGCAGGATGAACGCGACGACCCCCGCGGCGACCTCGAGATAGATCGTCGACGATCCGTCCGTGCGGGAGACGGTGAACTCGAAGCCGTGCCGCATGCCGGGCATCCCCGCGTGCCCCCAGAACAGCGCCCACAGGGACCAGCCGAACGCGGCGAGCGTGCCCACCGAGACGAGCGTGTCCATGGTGGCGGCGCCGTGCCGCGCGTTGGTGAACGCGGCCCGGTGGAACGGCAGGGCGCCCCAGACGACGACGGGCGCGGCGAGCGTCAGTGAGAGCCACTGCCAGTTGTCGAACTGCAGCGCGGGGACCATCGACATCAGGACGACGGGGAGGGCGAGCAGGGCGGAGACGACGAGCCGCTCGCGCAGGGAGGCGAGTTCGGGGTCCTCGGCGGCGCCGGCGGCCGGTTCCGGCGTTCCGGTCGGTGGCGGTGGGGGTTCCTCGGCCGTGTATCCCGTCTTCACGACGGTGGCGATCAGGTCGGCGACGGGTACCCCCACCGGGTACGAGACCTTCGCCTTCTCCGTCGCGTAGTTGACCGTGGCGGTGACGCCGTCCATGCGGTTGAGCTTCTTCTCGACGCGGGCCGCGCAGGAGGCGCAGGTCATTCCGCCGATCGTGAGTTCGACTTCGGCGGTGACGGGGGCGGCGGCGGTCGGGGAGGCGGTCGGCGGCGTCTTCGCTATGGGTGACTCGGGTGCTGCGGTGGTCATGGTCCGGCTCCAGGGAATGAGCCGGGCCGTACGGAGCCAGTATCAGCTGGTCGGTACGGCCCGGTGTGGAGAGCTAGGTGGAACTGGGCGGAACTGGGCTGTGCGCTCAGGCCTTGGTGACGAGCTCGAAGCCCGCCTCGTCGACCGCGGCACGCACGGCCGTCTCGTCGAGCGGCGCGACGGAGACCACGGTGACCTCGCCCGTCGCGGCCACGGCCTGGACCGAGCTGACGCCGGCGATCGCGGAGATCTCACCGGAGACGGAGCCCTCGCAGTGCCCGCAGCTCATGCCGGTCACCTGGTAGACGGCCGTGATGGAACCCTGGGTGTCGGTCTGCGTGGTCATGGCGTGCTCCTCGTCGAGGCGTGTGCGGGGTCGCGGGGTGAGCAGTGTGGGCGGAGTGTCGGAGGTGGGTCGCGGCGTGATGCCTGTGGGCCGAAAGGGTCCTGAGATTCCAGGGTTCCCTTCGATGTTCACAAGACTATACCCCTAGGGGGTATTTTTCCAAGGAGGGTCCGGGCGGGCGCGGATGGGTCCCGGGGGCGGGGTGCATCTCGGAGGGTGAGGGATCTCGGACGATTTGTCCGAACCTTATGGCAGGGAACTGCCATGTCGCAGTGTTCTGCGTGTCCGCCCGGTTGGCGGGCGCGACCCGGCGACCGGGGGGCGTGCGCGGCCTACCGGTCGGGGGTGTTCCGGAGGGCCGGGGGCCCGGGTCAGGGCTGGGTGGCGAGGGTGTCGGGGGTGAGTGCCTTGCCGTCCGTCAGTGGTTCGACGTAGCGGAACAGGACGTTCTTCAGCTCCTGGATGTAGGCCGCCCGCTCGGCCCCCTCGTTGGCGAGGATCAGTTCGAGCCCCGCCTTGTAGATGCCCAGGCACACCTGCGCCGTGCGTGTGATGCCGGCGGCGGGCGTGTCGGGCAGGAACGCGGAGAGCAGTCCCTCGACGCGGGAGATCAGGGTCAGGTGCAGCGCGTCGTGATCCTCGGCGATCCGGCCCGGGATGTCGGGGCCGTGCATCAGGGCGAAGAAGACGGGGTGGTCGCAGTTGAAGGCGACGAAGCGGTCGACCGCGGCGCCGACGGCCTCCTCCAGTGTGGTCGCGGGGGCGACCGGGCCGAGCGCCTCGCCGTAGGTGGCCCGCATCTCGTGCATGAGCCGGTCGCCCAGTTCGATCGCGATGGCTTCCTTGTTCGGGAAGAACTGGTACAGCGTGCCCGGTGAGACGCCGGCCTCCCGGGCGATCGCGTTGGTGCTGGCGGCGGTGTAGCCGGTGGTGCAGAAGACGGAGGCCGCGGCCTCCAGCAGCTGGGCGATCCGGCGTTCGCCGCGGGCCTGCCGCCGGCGGGGCCGCTCGTCGTCGGCGGTCCGGTCGCCGAGGGTCCGCGCGTCGGCGGTCTGCGCGTCGGTGGTCCGCGCGTCGGCGGTACGCCGCTTCTCGGGCTTGTCGGGCACGAGTTATCCCCAACTCTCCGAACGTGTTTGACAAACGCGAGCGGTCGCTCGCATTCTGGTGAAACGCGAGCGATCTCTCGTGTTTGTCGATTCTATGGCAATGACCGACCCATGCTGCCTGAGCGCACGGACGGACGTGGACGCGCGGACACAGGGTCACGGTGAAGGGGACACCGCGCGATGACCGAAGTCAACAGCGCAGATCAGGACCGGGGCAGGGGTGCGGGGCGCGGGAGGGGCGCGCGAGGCGGAGACGGTGCGGACGGTGCCCCGCCGACGGATGAGGCCGCGCTCGCGGGCCACCGTCCTCGGCCGGGTGACACCCTTCGGCCGGGCGGCAGCGCGCGGACGGGTGGCAGCGCGCGGACGGGTGACGGGCCACGGGTGGGCGGCTGGACCCGGTTCGTGACCGCGCGGCCCCGGCTGTCCCTGCTCGTCGCACTGCTGCTCACCGCCCTGGCGGTGGTCGCCGGCAGCGGGGTCGCCGACCGGCTGGGCAGCGGCGGCTGGCAGGACCCGACCGCCGAGTCGACGTACGCGACGAAGGCGCTGGAGCGGGAGTTCCCCGCCTCCCAGCCCAATCTGCTGCTCCTGGTCGACTCCGGGCGTGCCGCGGTCGACGCTCCCTCGGTGGCCGCCGAGGCGAAGCGGCTGGCGGCACGGCTCGCCACCGAGCCGGGTGTCACGGGAGTCGGTTCGTACTGGGAGTCGGGCGCCCCGGGGCTGCGCGCCGCGGACGGCCACGAGGCACTGATCGCCGCGCGGATCACGGGCGACGAGAAGATGGCGAGCGAGACCCTGGACCGTCTCGCGCCGTCCTACCGCGGCACGCACGGCCCGGTCGAGATCAAGGTCGGCGGCCCCGTCGCCGTGCAGCACGAGATGCAGACCACCATCCGGGAGGACCTGACCCGGGCCGAGGTCATCGCCCTGCCGGTGACCCTCGTGCTGCTGGTGATGGTCTTCGGCAGCGCGATCGCCGCGCTGCTGCCGCTGGGCGTCGGCATCGTCGCGATCCTGGGGACGAACGCCGTGCTGCGCGGTCTCACGGAGTTCACCGACGTCTCGGTCTTCGCGATGAACCTCACCACGGCCCTCGGACTCGGCCTCGCGATCGACTACGCCCTGTTCATCGTCCGCCGGTTCCGCGAGGAGCTGGCGACCGGTGCCGGGCCGGTGACCGCCGTCGGCACCACCCTGCGCACGGCGGGCCGCACGGTCCTCTTCTCCTCCCTCACGGTCGCCGTGTCGCTCGCCGCGATGCTGCTCTTCCCGCAGTACTTCCTGCGGTCCTTCGCCTACGCGGGCATCGCGGTGGTGCTGCTGGCCGCGGCGTCCGCGCTGATCCTGCTCCCGGCGGCCCTGGTGCTGCTCGGCCACCGGGTCAACTCCCTCGATCTGCGGCGCCTGTTCCGGCGCGGCGAGCCGCGTACCTCCGGCGACGGCGCGGCCTGGGGGCGCATGGCCTCTCTCGTCATGCGCAGGGCGCCGGTCTTCGCGGTGGCCACCACCGTCGGGCTGGTCGTCCTCGGACTGCCCTTCCTGGGCGTGAAGTTCGGCACCGCGGACGACCGGCAGCTGCCCTCGGGCGCGGTGTCCCACGTCGTCCAGCAGCACATCCGGGACGGCTTCCCGGGCAGCCCCGGCGGCGGACTGGAGATCCTCGCGGAGGGCCGGGCCACCGAGGCGCAGTACGCGGCCTACAGGAGCCGCATCGCCGCTCTCCCCGGGGCGCTGCGAGTGGACGGGCCCCTGGTGAAGGGCGACGCCGCGTACTTCACGGTGCAGCCGAGGGGCGAGGCCGTCGGTGACGGAGCCCAGCGCCTGGTGCGTGAACTGCGGGCGACGGACGCCCCGTTCGGCACGGCGGTGACGGGCACGGCGGCGGTCCTGGTCGACTCCAAGCACGCGATAGCCGACCGGCTCCCCTGGGCGGCGGCGTTCATCGCGATCGTCACGCTGCTGCTGGTCTTCCTCCTCACGGGCAGTGTGCTGATCCCGGTCCAGGCGGTGCTGCTCAACGCGCTCAGTCTGACGGCGATGTTCGGCGCGGTGGTCTGGGTCTTCCAGGACGGCCATCTCTCCGGCCTGCTCGGCTTCACCAGCCCGGGATCGGTCGAGACGACCCTCCCGGTGCTGATGTTCTGCGTCGCCTTCGGCCTGTCGATGGACTACGGCGTCTTCCTCCTCTCCCGTATGAAGGAGGAGTACGACCGCACGGGCGACCACCGGGAGTCGGTCCGCTTCGGTCTCCAGCGCACCGGCGGACTGATCACCGCGGCCGCGGTCATCCTGGCGGTGGTGATGGTCGCGATCGGCACCTCGCGGGTGACCAACACGAAGATGCTGGGGCTGGGCATCGCGCTCGCCGTCCTGATGGACGCGATGGTCGTGCGCAGCCTGCTGGTCCCGGCGGTCATGCGCCTCACCGGGCGCGCGACCTGGTGGGCGCCCGCGCCACTGCGCCGCTTCCACGACCGGTTCGGACTCAGCGAGGGCGAGACACCGGAGCAGGCGGCCACGAAGGAGGCCGAACGCGGCACTCCGAGCGAGGAGGCGGACGACCGGGACCGGGACAAGGCCGAGGTGCGCGGCTAGCGTTCACCCCTGAAGGTGATCTTCGGGCGGAGGGTGGCACGGATGCGGGCAGTGGTGTTCGAGCGGTACGGGGAGCCGGCCGGGGTCCGTGAGGTGGCGGACCCGGCGCCCGCCGACCACGGAGTGGTGGTGCGGGTCGAGGCCACCGGGCTGTGCCGCAGCGACTGGCACGGCTGGATGGGCCACGACCCGGACATCACCCTGCCCCATGTACCGGGCCACGAACTCGCCGGAGTCGTCGAGGCGGTGGGCGCGCGGGTGATGGGCTGGCGCGCCGGCGACCGGGTCACCGTCCCGTTCGTCTGCGCCTGCGGGAGCTGTCCCTCCTGCGCGGCGGGCGACCAGCAGGTGTGCGAGCGGCAGACCCAGCCGGGGTTCACGCACTGGGGGTCCTTCGCGCAGTACGTGGCACTGGAGCAGGCCGATGTGAACCTGGTGGCGGTGCCGGACGGGATGTCCTTCTCGACGGCGGCGTCGCTGGGCTGCCGGTTCGCCACGGCGTTCCGCGCGGTGGTCGCGCAGGGCCGGGTGACCGCGGGGGAGTGGGTCGCGGTGCACGGCTGCGGGGGCGTGGGCCTCTCGGCGGTGATGATCGCGGCGGCGGCCGGGGCGCGGGTCGTGGCGGTCGACCTCTCGCCCCGGGCCCTGGAGTTGGCGCGGACGTTCGGGGCGGTGGAGACCGTGGACGCCGCGCGCACCGAGGACACGGCACATGCGGTGCGTGAGCTGACCGGTGGCGGCGCCCACCTCTCCCTCGACGCGCTGGGCTCCCCGGTCACCTGCGCGGCCTCGGTGAACGGGCTGCGCCGCCGGGGGCGTCACGTCCAGGTCGGTCTGCTGCCCGAGGCCCCCGCCGTTCCGATGGCCCGGGTGATCGGCCTCGAACTGGAACTGCTGGGCAGCCATGGGATGCAGGCGCACGCCTACCCGCGGATGCTGGAGCTGGTGCGCGCCGGTGTCCTCCGGCCCGACCTCCTGGTCACCTCCACCCTGGCACTGGACGGCGCGCCGGCCGCCCTCGCCGCGATGGGGACGGCGCCCGGGACCGGGGTGACGGTCATCGAGCCCTGGAGCTGAGCGTGTCCGCCGCGGGACGACCACGATGGACGGCCCACTCGTCGGCGAGGATCGCCCTCGGCGTCTCGGATGACGAGTTCAAGGAGCAACGGGATTCGGGGCCGTGCATGGCGGGGGAGAGGGGAACGGGTTCTTGTGTCCCGCCCCGTCCGGTGGAGACCGGGCGGGACGGGACAGGCCGGGGACAGTGGACGGGGATGTGAGGCAGGGCCGTGCCGGGGGCCGGGACGGGACGTAGGCGCGGACCGTGGGCCGTGGGCCGACGGATGGGGTCAGTCGGATCTGCGGCCGCGGTTTCCCGGGCGGGAGGCGACCCAGGCGCGGACGGTGTCCGCGTACCAGTAGGGCTTTCCGCTCTCCACGTGGTCAGGAGGGGGCAGCAGCCCGTGTTTGCGATACGACCGCACGGTGTCCGGCTGCACCTTGATGTGCGCCGCGATCTCCTTGTACGACCAGAGCTTTCGGTCGGTCATGAGGGGCACCTCCCTGCGCGCGCCGCGGCGGCGGCCGGGGGCGGCCGTCGGGGGAGCCGGGCGCTGCGCTGGTGATCACAAAGCCTGTGCCCGGTGAACGACACAGCGTCAGCGCAGGGCAGTGCTTGTCGACCGGGTGTGACGCAAGACCCGCGTACACGGGACATGTGTGACAGGAAGGTGGCATTTGTGACACAGGTGACGCAATGGGAGGGAGCGTCGAGTGGGTGCGGGCGCGGCGGGGGCACTCGTCGCCCCCGCGCCCCGGCCCGCCGTCCGCCCTATCCCCGGCCCCGGATCCTCGTCCGCCTACGTGCCCCGCGGATGCCCCGAGGCCGTCAGGCCCCGCACGACCGCAGGAACGCCCGGGTCCGCTGGGCGATCGGCAGCGGCTTGTCCGGCGGGCACGGGTACATGTCCTGCTCGACGATCGCGAAAAGGTCGATGTCGAGCTTCTGCGCGGCGGCGAGCACCGGCTCCAGCGCCGGCACGCCGGACGGCGGCTCGCACATCACGCCCCGGGCGACGGCGGGCCCGAACGGCACCTCGTTCGCCCGCACCTCGGCCAGGATCGACGGATCCACCTGCTTGAGGTGCAGGTACCCGATGCGCTCCCCGTACGTCTCGATGAGCTTGACGCTGTCGCCGCCGCAGTAGGCGTAGTGCCCGGTGTCGAGGCACAGCGACACCAGCGAGGAGTCGGTCGAGTCGAGGAAGCGGGTGACGTTCTCCTCGCTGTCGATGTGCGTGTCGGCATGCGGGTGGACGACGATCCGCAGCCCGTACCGCTCGCGCACCTCATGGGCGAGCCGCTCGGTCTGGGCGGTCAGATCGCGCCACTGCGCGGGCGTGAGGGTGCTGTCCTCCAGCACCTCGCCCGTCTTGTCGTCCCGCCAGAAGGCCGGGATCACGACGAGGTGCTCGGCGCCCATCGCCTGGGTGAGCGCCGCGATGTCGGAGACGTGCGCCCAGGTGGCGTCCCACACATCCGGCCCGCGGTGCAGCCCGGTGAAGACGGTGCCTGCCGACACGGTGAGCCCGCGCCGCGCGGTCTCCTCCCCGAGGACGGCCGGGTCGGTCGGCAGATAGCCGTAAGGGCCCAGTTCGATCCACTCGTATCCGGACTGGGAGACCTCGTCGAGGAAGCGCTGCCAGGGGACCTGTTGCGGGTCGTCGGGGAACCACACGCCCCAGGAGTCCGGAGCCGAACCGATCCGGATGCGGGACAGTGAGGACTGGGGTGATGTCTGCGGTGACAACGACGTCATGGGCGTCAGCTTCCGACGGCCCCGGTGAGGGTGTCAAGGCCTGGTCCGAATGTCTGGACAAACCGTTGACAGGGCGTCCCGCTCAGAGCTAGACCTTGGGGAGGCCGAAGCGAAGGGAACTCGATGGCGTACGACCTGATCACCATGGGACGGATCGGTGTGGACCTGTATCCGTTGCAGACGGGGGTCCCGCTGGCGAGGGTGTCGTCCTTCGGGAAGTTCCTCGGCGGCTCGGCGACGAACGTCGCGGTGGCGGCGGCCCGGCTGGGGCGCGACACGGCGGTGATCACACGCACGGGCGACGATCCCTTCGGCACCTACCTTCACGAGGCGCTGCGCGACTTCGGCGTCGACGACCGCTGGGTCACCCCGGTCGCCGGGCTGCCGACACCGGTCACGTTCTGCGAGGTCTTCCCGCCGGACGACTTCCCCCTGTACTTCTACCGGCAGCCCAAGGCCCCGGATCTGGAGCTCGACGCGCACGACCTCGACCTGGGCGCCGTCCGTGAGGCGCGCATCTTCTGGATGACGGGCACCGGCCTGAGCGAGGAGCCCAGCCGCACGGCGACGCTCGCCGCGCTCGCCCACCGTGACAGGTCCGGTACGACGGTCTTCGACCTCGACTGGCGTCCGATGTTCTGGAAGGACCCGGACTCCGCGCGGCCCTTCTACGCCGAGGCCCTGCGTCACGCCACCGTGGCCGTCGGCAACCTCGACGAGGTCGAGATCGCCACCGGCGAGCGCGAACCGCACGCGGCCGCCCGCGCGCTCATCGACGCCGGTGTCGAACTCGCCGTGGTCAAGCAGGGACCCAAGGGAGTCCTGGCGGTCCACCGCGACGGCACGTCCGCCGAGGTCCCGCCCCTCCCGGTGACGGTTCTCAACGGACTCGGTGCCGGTGACGCCTTCGGCGGCTCCCTCTGCCACGGCCTGCTGTCCGGCTGGGACCTGGAGCGGATCATGCGGCACGCGAACGCCGCGGGCGCCATCGTCGCCTCCCGGCTGGAGTGCTCCTCCGCGATGCCGACCCCCGAAGAGGTCGAGGACGCGCTCGTGGCGGGAGCGGTCCGATGAGGGCGGGGCGCGTGGGACACGAGGGCGGCGATCCCTCGGCTCACGGACATCAGGACGGCCATGACGGGCGCGACGGGCACGACGGCCGCGCGGGCGACACCGGGCGTGCCGGCGACACCGGGCGCGGCCCGCACGACACGCCCGACGGCCCCACCGGACGTACTGGCCCCACCGGCCCCATCGAGCGTGACAGCCACACCCCGCGCGCCGGCCACACCAGCAACGCGGGCCACACCAGCGACGCGGGCCCCCGGAACGTCGACGTCGCCGCGCTCGTCCAGCTGCGTGCCCGCCACCCGGAGGCCATCGCCGAGGCCGCCGCGCGCCGCCCGCGCCGGCCCCTCCTCGACGACTCCGGCCGGCTGATGATCGTCGCCGCCGACCATCCGGCCCGCGGGGCGCTCGCCGTCGGCGACCGCAAGTTCGCCATGGCGAGCCGCGCCGACCTGCTGGAGCGGCTCTGCCTCGCCCTCTCCCGCCCCGGCGTCGACGGCGTGCTCGCCACCGCGGACATCCTCGACGACCTGCTGCTGCTCGGGGCCCTGGACCACAAGGTGGTCCTCGGTTCGATGAACCGCGGCGGTCTGGCGGGAGCCTCCTTCGAGCTGGATGACCGCTTCACCGGCCACCGCCCGCGGGACATCGAGCGGTTCGGCTTCGACGCGGGCAAGCTGCTGCTGCGCATCGACTACGACGACCCGGGCTCGCTGCGCACCCTGGAGTCCACCGCCCGCGTGATAGACGAGATGGCGGAGCGTCAACTCCCGGTCTTCGTGGAACCGTTCCTTTCCCGTCGCCGTGCGGACGGGAAACTGGTCAACGATCTGAGCGCCGACGCCGTGATCAAGTCCATCGCCATCGCCAGTGGCCTGGGCGGCAGCTCGGCGTACACCTGGCTGAAGGTCCCCGTCACCGAGAACCCGGACGACATGGCCCGGGTCATGGAGACCTCCACCCTGCCCGCCGTACTGCTCGGCGGCGACGTCGGCGAGGACCAGGAGGGCGCGTACGAGAAGTGGCGCGGCGCGCTCCAGCTCCCCACCGTGCAGGGCCTGGTCGTAGGCCGCTCGCTGCTGTACCCGGCCGACGGCGACGT
The DNA here is from genome assembly GCF_012273515.2 of Streptomyces sp. RPA4-2. Classification (NCBI taxonomy): domain Bacteria; kingdom Bacillati; phylum Actinomycetota; class Actinomycetes; order Kitasatosporales; family Streptomycetaceae; genus Streptomyces; species Streptomyces sp. RPA4-2. The sequence goes on along the minus strand of NZ_CP050975.2, from coordinate 3,459,214 downwards.
GACCGCCGCGGTGGACACCGCCGTAGGACTGTTGTGAGGATCCGATGACGAGCAACGACCTGTACGTCCCCAAGGGCGCCACCGCCGGGGGGCCGTACGCCGTCGACATCAGCCCCGAGCGGGCCGGCTGGACCCACAGCAGCCTGCGCGTGGTGGAGCTGGAGCCGGGAGGTACGCACACCTTCACCACCGGTGACAGCGAGTGGATCGTGCTTCCGCTGAACGGCGCCTGTACGGTGCGCACAGAGGACGAAGAGTTCCAAATCCTGGGTCGGGAAAGCGTGTTCGCGGGGGTAACCGACTTCGCGTACGTGCCCCGAGACGCCCGGGCACAGATCGCCTCCGGCGCGGGAGGCCGCTTCGCCCTGGCAGGAGCGAAGTGCGAGCGCCGACTCCCCGCCCGCTACGGCCCCGCGCCGGAGGTTCCCGTCGAAGACCGCGGCAGCGGCAGCTGCGCCCGCCAGGTGCGCAACTTCGCCTCTGCCGACGCCTTCGACTGCGACAAGCTCATCGCCGTCGAGGTCATCACCCCCGGCGGCCACTGGTCCTCGTATCCGCCGCACAAGCACGACGAGCACCGGCCGGGCGAGGAGAGCGAGCTCGAGGAGATCTACTACTTCGAGATCGACGGCCCGAACGGATTCGGCTATCAGCGCGTATTCCCTTCGCGTGAGGGCGGAACCGACGTCCTCGCCGAGGTCCGCACCGGCGATGCCGTGCTCGTCCCCGACGGCTGGCACGGTCCGTCCGTCGCCCAGCCCGGCCACACGATGTACTACCTGAACGTGATGGCCGGGCCGGGCGAGGAGAGGGAATGGCGGATCTGCTTCCACCCGGGACACGTAGAAAGCACAGAGGGCTACCGATGACGGATCCGATGACGAAGACGTCAGAGGCGCCGACGACGACCAGGCTGACGGTCGCACAGGCGCTGGTGCGGTTCCTGGCCGCGCAGTACACGGAGCGGGACGGCGAGCGGCAGCGGCTGATCGGCGCCACCTGGGGCATCTTCGGCCACGGCAACGTCGCCGGGATCGGCCAGGCGCTCGTCGAGTACCCGGACGAGATGCCGTACCTCCAGGGCCGCAACGAGCAGTCGATGGTCCATGCCGCGGTCGGCTACGCACGGCAGAGCAATCGGCTGTCGGCGCACGCCGTGACCACGTCCATCGGTCCCGGCGCGACCAATCTTGTCACGGGCGCCGCGCTCGCGACGGTCAACCACCTCCCGGTGCTCCTCCTGCCCGGTGACACCTTCGCGACCCGCCCCGCGGACCCGGTGCTCCAGCAGCTCGAACTCCCGTACGCGGGCGATGTGTCGGTCAACGACTGTCTGCGCCCGGTGTCCAGGTACTTCGACCGGGTGACCCGCCCCGAAGCGCTGATCCCGGCCGCCCTGCAGGCCATGCGCGTGCTCAGCGACCCGGTCGAGACCGGCGCCGTCACGCTCGCGCTGCCGCAGGACGTGCAGGCGGAGGCGTACGACTGGCCGGTGGAGTTCTTCGCGGAGCGGACCTGGACGGTGCGGCGCCCGGCGGCCGACGCGGCCGAGCTGGCCGCCGCCGTCACGGCGGTCCGCGCGGCCCGGCGCCCGCTGATCGTCGCGGGCGGCGGCGTGCACCACAGCCGTGCCGAGGAGGCGCTCGCGGAACTCGCCGCGTCCACCAGGATCCCGGTCGCCTCCACCCAGGCGGGCAAGGGCTCGCTGCGCTGGGACCACCCGCAGGACGTGGGCGGCATCGGCCACACGGGCACCGCGACCGCCGACGAGCTCGCCCGCACGGCCGACCTGGTGATCGGCGTCGGCACCCGCTACACCGACTTCACCACCGCCTCCGGCACGCTTTTCACCGCGCCGGGCGTCCGCTTCCTGAACGTCAACATCGCGCCCTACGACGGCCACAAGCTCTCCGGGATACCGCTGGTCGCCGACGCGCGGGCCGGGATCGAGGCCCTCACCGAGGCGCTGCTGCTGCACGAGCACCGTGCCGAGCCCGGGTACGTCACCGAGTACACGGACGACAAGGAGCGCTGGGAGTACCGGGTCGACGCGGCGTTCGAGGCCGAGGACATCGACCTTCGGCCCACCCAGCCGCAGGTCCTCGGCGTCCTCGACGAGCTGGTCACCGACGACGACATCCTGATCAACGCGGCCGGTTCGCTCCCCGGTGACCTGCACAAACTGTGGCGGGCGCGGTCGCGTGACCAGTACCACGTCGAGTACGGCTACTCGTGCATGGGCTACGAGATCCCGGCCGCGATCGGCGTCCGGCTCGCGGCACCCGACCGCCCCGTGTGGGCGCTGGTCGGCGACGGCACGTATCTGATGATGCCGACCGAGATCGTCACCGCCGTGCAGGAGGGCGTCGCGATCAAGGTCCTCATCCTGCAGAATCACGGCTACGCCTCGATCGGCGGCCTCTCCGAGTCCGTGGGCGGCGAGCGGTACGGCACCGCGTACCGCTTCCGCTCCGAGGACGGTACGTACACGGGAGCCCCGCTGCCCGTCGATCTCGCCGCCAACGCGGCCAGCCTCGGCATGCGGGTGCTGCGTGCGAAGACCGTCCGTGACCTGCGCTCGGCCCTGGCCGAGGCGCGCGCCGCGGACACTCCCACTTGTGTCTACGTGGAGACCAGAACGGCAGACACAGTGTCGGGCGCGCCCCCGGCCCAAGCCTGGTGGGATGTACCCGTGGCCGAGACCGCGACCCGAGTGTCGGCGGTCAAGGCGCGTGAGGAGTACGACCGGCACGTCGCCGCCCGACGCCGCCATCTGTGAAGGAGTTCTTGGCCATGACGAAGACCGTCGACCACTGGATCGGTGGCAAGCCCGTCGCAAACGCCGCGGGCGAGTCGGGTACGTACGGGCCGGTCACCGATCCGGCGACCGGCGCCGTGACCACGCGGGTCGCCTTCGCGACCGTGGACGAGGTGGACGCCGCGGTCGCCGCGGCGAAGGACGCCTACGCGACCTGGGGCCAGTCCTCGCTGGCGAAGCGGACCACGATCCTCTTCAAGTTCCGGGCGCTGCTGGACGCCAACCGGGACGCGATCGCCGAGCTGATCACCGCCGAGCACGGCAAGGTGCACTCGGACGCACTCGGTGAGGTCGCGCGCGGCCTGGAGATCGTCGACCTGGCGTGCGGGATCACCGTGCAGCTGAAGGGCGAGCTGTCGACGGAGGTGGCCTCCCGGGTCGACGTGGCCTCCATCCGGCAGCCGCTGGGCGTCGTCGCGGGCATCACGCCGTTCAACTTCCCGGCCATGGTGCCGATGTGGATGTTCCCGATCGCCATCGCGTGCGGCAACACCTTCGTGCTGAAGCCGTCCGAGAAGGACCCGTCGGCCGCCATGAAGCTCGCCGAGCTGCTGGCCGAGGCCGGCCTGCCCGACGGTGTCTTCAACGTCGTGCACGGTGACAAGGTGGCCGTGGACCGGCTCCTGGAGCACCCGGACGTAGCCGCCGTGTCCTTCGTCGGCTCGACGCCGATCGCCCGCTACATCCACACCACCGCCGCCGCGCACCACAAGCGTGTCCAGGCCCTGGGCGGCGCAAAGAACCACATGCTGGTCCTGCCGGACGCCGACCTGGACGCGGCCGCCGACGCCGCGGTCTCGGCCGCGTACGGCTCGGCCGGTGAGCGCTGCATGGCGATCTCCGCGGTCGTCGCGGTGGGCGCGATCGGCGACGAGCTGGTCGCCAAGATCCGCGAGCGCGCCGAGAAGATCAAGATCGGTCCCGGCGACGACCCGGCCTCCGAGATGGGCCCGCTGATCACGGCGGCGCACCGCGACAAGGTGGCGTCCTACGTCCACGGCGCGGCCGCGCAGGGCTCGGAGGTCGTCCTCGACGGGACCGGCTACACCGTGGAGGGCCACGAGGACGGCCACTGGATCGGCCTCTCGCTGCTCGACAAGGTGCCCACGACCGCGGACGCGTACCGGGACGAGATCTTCGGCCCGGTGCTGTGCGTGCTGCGCGTGGAGACGTACGAGGAGGGCGTCGCCCTCATCAACGCCTCGCCGTTCGGCAACGGCACCGCGATCTTCACCCGGGACGGCGGCGCGGCCCGCCGGTTCCAGCTGGAGATCGAGGCGGGCATGGTCGGCGTGAACGTGCCGATCCCGGTGCCCGTCGGCTACCACTCCTTCGGCGGCTGGAAGGACTCCCTCTTCGGGGACCACCACGTCTACGGCAACGACGGCACGCGCTTCTACACCCGCGGCAAGGTCGTCACGACCCGCTGGCCGGACCCGTCGGAGGCGCCCTCCGGCGTCGACCTGGGCTTCCCGCGCAACCACTGAGGCCCTACGGCCACCGGTGCCCCGCTCCTCGCACGAGGGGCGGGGCACCGTCGTGTCCGGCCTACTGCCGCGTGGCGGGCGGGGCCTTCACATCGGCGGCGGCGCCGAACTTCTCGAAGTCCATGGTGACCGTCATGGTGCCGATCACTTCCCGGAGTGCGGACCAATCCTGGTCAATTTCGATGCCTCGACTGCGGTTCTCGCCATGCGGTGATGAAACGGGTACCGCAGGCAGATTGGTGACATGACCTTTGAAAGCAAGGTCACACTCCAGTGGGTATTGATGATTGGCACGGAAAGGTGGCAAGGCCTGGGAAAGCGATGCGGTGTGCGCCGCTCCGCTACTGCGAATTCCGAAGGTAAACGGCCATTGACGCAACGGTTTCCGTCAAGGTTCCATCAACGCGGGAGCGGACGACGAGACGTACGACACGAGCCGCCGGAGGCGATAGCGCTCCCGCCCGAACCACCTGACGCACGAGTCGATCGGAACCGCTCCATGACCGACACGCTCCGCCCTGTCGAGACCGCTGCCCCGGACACCGCCTCCACGGCCTCCGACAGCCCCCAGAAGCTCAAGCGCTCCATCGGCATCGTCGGAGGCACCCTGCTCACGCTCTCCTGCGTGACACCCGCCTCCACGCTCTTCGTGGTCGTGCCCGACCTGTTCTCGTCCCTCGGCACCGCGACCGCGCTCACCATCGCGATCGGCTCGCTGCTCTGTATCGCCGTGGCGTTCTGCTACTCGGAACTCGGCACCCTCATCCCCAGCGCGGGCGGCGAGTACGCCATGGTCTCCACGCTGGCCGGCCGGCTCGCGGGCTGGCTGGTCTTCGTGCTCTCCCTGCTCGTCGTCATGATCGTGCCGCCGGTGATCGCGATGGGCACCGCGGACTACCTGGCACCGATCGTGCACCTCAACGCGTCGCTGGCCGGTGCGGGCGTGATGCTCCTGGCCACCCTCGCGGGCCTGCTCGACCTGCGGGCCAACGCCTGGATCACCGGTGTCTTCCTGGTCCTGGAGGTCATCGCGGCGGCCGTGGTGGCCGTCCTGGGCTTCGCGCACAGCCAGCGCGGCGCCGGCAGCCTCGTCTCGATGCAGGTCGCGGGCTCCGGCGGCCACACGGACACCGTGACGGCCATGCTGGTGGTCTCCGGACTCGCCATCGCCCTCTTCATCACCCAGGGCTTCTCGACCGCGGTCTACCTCTCCGAGGAACTGGAGAACCCGCGCCGCAACGTGGCCCGTACGGTCCTGGCCACCCTCGCGATCTCGTCCGTGATCATCCTGGTCCCGGTCGTCGCGATCACCATGGGCGCCCCGGACCTCTCGGCCCTCACCGGCGGCGACATCAGCACCATGGTCACCGCCTGGTCCAACTCCGCCGTCGGCACCTTCGTCAGCCTCTGCGTCGCCCTCGCGATCATCAACGCGGGCATCGTCATGGTCATCCAGAACTCCCGGGTGCTGTTCGCCTCCGCCCGCGACAAGGCCTGGCCCGGACCGGTCAACAAGGGCCTCTCCCGGCTCGGCCGCTTCGGCTCCCCGTGGGTCGCCACCCTCCTCGTCGGCGTGCCGGGCGCCGCCCTCTGCTTCGTCAACCTGGACACGCTGTACGGCGTCACGGGCGTGTCCGTGACGGCCATGTACCTGCTCGTCGCGGTCGCCGCGCTGCTCGCCCGGCGCGGCAGCCACGCCCACACCCCCGCCTGGCGCATGCCGCTGTGGCCCGCCGTGCCCGTCCTGCTGATCGCCGTCCTCGCCTACATCCTCAGTCAGCAGGAGACGGTCTACCTCGTGTGGACCGGCGGCATCACGGCCGTCGCCACCCTCTACTGGGCCTTCTACCTGCGACCGCGCCGCGAGACCCGCTGGCTGGTGTCGATCCCCGAGGACGCGCAGGCCTGACCCTCACGTGAAGTCCCACGTCACCACCGTGCACGTCCCGTCGTCCTCGCCACCCGCACTGCGGTACGCGGCGAGGGCGACGTCGTTCCCGGTGTCCACACCGACCCACATCCCGTAGCAGCCGCGTTCCCGGGCGAGCGCGGCGAGCGTCAGGACCAGGGCCCGACCGGTGCCGCGACGCCGGAAGGGCCCGGCGACCGCCAGCTCGTACAGGAACATCTCGGCGCCCTTGTCGGGATGGACGGTCTCGACACCGCTGACGAATCCCACCGGGCCGCCGTCCTCGTGGGCCAGGAACAGGTGATGACCCGGGGAGTCCAGGAAGCGCCGGGCCCACTCGGGGCGAACGGCGTGGTCGAAGAGGTGCTCGGCCGCCACGAGTTCGGCGACGGAGGTGGCGCGGCGAATCTCCATGGGGCGTTCGTACCACGGGCGCGGTACGCCGGAGCCGACGTCTACTCCCGCAGGAGGGGCGAGGGTTCCGACCGGCGGCGGCATCGGTCGTCGGCGGCGGCCCGTACCGTTGACGCATGGATCTTCGACTGCCCCGACTGCGTGGGCCCGCGCCGCGGACGCGGCGCCGGTGGACGACCGCGGCGGCCGCCGTCGTCGTGCTCGCCGGCGCCGGTACGTGGACGGCTGTGGCCTCGGACGACGGGCCGGCCGTCCACCGCTCCGACCGCGTCATGGCCATGGGCGGCGGGGTGCGCATCGACACCTCGTACTTCACCGCCGGCTCCGGCCGCCGCCCCGCCGTGCTGATCGGGCACGGCTTCGGCGGCAGCAAGGACGACGTCCGGCCGGAGGCCGAGAAGCTCGCCCGCGACGGGTACGCGGTGCTCACCTGGTCGGCGCGCGGCTTCGGCCGGTCCAGCGGCAGGATCGGGCTGAACGACCCCGAGGGCGAGGTCGCCGACGTCTCGAAGCTCATCGACTGGCTCGCCGCCCGCCCGGAGGTCCGGCTCGACAAGGCCGGCGACCCGCGCGTGGGCGTCACCGGTGCCTCGTACGGCGGGGCGGTCTCACTGCTGGCCGCCGGACACGACCCGCGGGTCGACGCGATCGCCCCGTCGATCACGTACTGGAACCTGGCGGACGCCCTCTTCCCGAACGGCGTCTTCAAGAAGCTCTGGGCCGGCGTCTTCATCAACTCCGGCGGCGGCTGCTCCCACTTCGAGCCCCAGCTGTGCGCCATGTACAACCGGGTCGCGGAGGCCGGGAAGCCGGACGCCGCGGCCCGTGCCCTGATCGAGGCCCGCTCCCCGTCCGCCGTCGCCGGCCGCATCAAGGTCCCCACGCTGATCACGCAGGGGCAGACCGACTCCCTCTTCCCGCTCGGCCAGGCCGACGCCATGGCCAAGGCGATCCGCGCCAACGGCGCGCCCGTGGACGTCGACTGGATCGCCGGCGGCCACGACGGCGGGGACCTGGAGACCGGCCGGGTCGAGGCCCGCGTCGGTTCCTGGTTCGACCGCTATCTGAAGGACGACAAGAACGCCGACACCGGCCCCGCGTTCCGCGTCACCCGCACCGGAGGCATCGACTCCACCGACGGCGCCGTGCAGCTCAAGGGCGCGAGCGCGGACGCGTACCCCGGCCTGGAGGGCACCGAGCGCACGGTCCGGCTCGGCACCGGCCGGGAGCAGAGCTTCCAGAACCCGGCCGGCGCGAGTCCACCCGCGATCTCCGCCCTCCCCGGACTCGGCGGCGCCGGTGGCCTCTCCCAGCTCTCCTCCCTCGGCGTCGGTGTCTCCCTCGACTTCCCGGGCCAGTACGCGCGGTTCGACTCCGCGCCCGTCCGCACCGGTCTGCGTGTCACGGGATCGCCGACCGTGCAGGTCCACGTCACGTCCACCACCGACGACGCCGTCCTCTTCGGGAAGGTGTACGACGTCGGCCCGGGCGGCGCCCAGCCGGTGCTGCCGGCCCAGCTGGCGGCCCCGCTGCGGGTGACGGGAGCCAAGGCGGGCAAGGACGTCACGATCGTCCTGCCCGCGATCGACCACGAGATCCAGAAGGGCCACCGGCTGCGGCTGGTGCTCGCCTCGACCGACCTCGGCTACGCCTCACCGGCCGCCCCGGCGACGTACACCGTCTCCCTCAGGAGCGACCTGAAGGTCCCGACGGCGCCCGGCGTGCGGACCGCCGCGGCGCCCCTGCCCTCGTGGGTGTGGTGGCTGCCCCTGGCCGGAGCGCTGGTCGCCCTGGCACTCCTGCTGACCGGCCGCCGCCGTATGACGCCCGGGGTGCCCGACCCGGCCCTCGCCGAAGTCCCGCTGCAGATCACCGACCTGAGCAAGCGGTACGCGAAGTCCGCGGACCGGTACGCGGTACGCGACCTGTCGTTCCGCGTCGAAAGAGGCCAGGTCCTGGGACTCCTGGGACCGAACGGCGCGGGCAAGACGACGACCCTGCGCATGCTCATGGGCCTGATCAAGCCCGACGGCGGCGAGATCCGCGTCTTCGGGCACGCGATCCGGCCGGGCGCGCCGGTCCTCTCCCGGGTCGGCGCCTTCGTCGAGGGCGCCGGCTTCCTGCCGCACCTCTCGGGCCGCGAGAACCTGGAGCTGTACTGGCGGGCGACGGGCCGTCCGCCCGAGGACGCGCACCTGGCGGAGGCACTGGAGATCGCGGGGCTGGGCGACGCGCTGGCCCGCGCGGTCCGCACCTACTCCCAGGGCATGCGCCAGCGCCTCGCCATCGCCCAGGCCATGCTCGGCATGCCGGACCTCCTGATCCTGGACGAACCGACCAACGGCCTGGACCCGCCCCAGATCCGGGAGATGCGCGAAGTCATGATCCGCTACGCCGCGGCGGGCCGCACGGTCATCGTCTCCAGCCATCTGCTGGCCGAGGTCGAGCAGTCCTGCACGCACCTGGTGGTCATGGACCGCGGACGGCTGGTGCAGGCGGGCCCGGTGAGCGAGATCGTCGGCTCCGGCGACACCCTCCTCGTCGGCACCGGTTCCCCCGTGGACGGCCCGGTCGTCGAGAAGGTCGGCGCGCTGCCGGGCGTCGCCTCGGCCGTCGCCGCCGAGGGCGGGCTGCTGGTCCGCCTCGACGCGGACGGCAGCGCGGAACGCCTGGTCGTGGAACTCGTACGACTCGAAGTTCCGGTCGCGTCGGTGGGCCCGCACCGACGCCTGGAAGACGCCTTCCTCACCCTGATCGGAGGTGCCGCATGAGCACGCTCACCGAGCGGGCCGAGACCGCGGACGGCTACCGCCCGCGGCACACGCTGCCCCTGCGCGTCGAGCTGCTGCGGCAGCTCAAGCGCCGCCGCACCCTCGTCATGGGGGCGATCCTGGCGGTGCTGCCCTTCGTGCTCGTCGTCGCGTTCGCGATCGGCGGCGGGCCCGGCTCACGCAACGGGCAGGTCACGCTGATGGACACGGCGACGGCGTCGGGCGCGAACTTCGCCGCGGTGAACCTGTTCGTGTCCGCCGGCTTCCTGCTGGTCATCCCGGTCGCGCTGTTCTGCGGGGACACCATCGCCTCCGAGGCGAGCTGGTCCTCGCTGCGCTATCTGCTGGCGGCCCCGGTGCCCCGGACCCGGCTCCTGTGGTCCAAGCTCACCGTCGCGCTGGGCCTCAGCCTCGCCGCGATGGTGCTGCTGCCGGTCGTCGCGCTGGCGGTGGGCACCGCGGCCTACGGCTGGGGCCCCCTGGAGATCCCCACCGGCGGCGCGCTGTCCACGGGCACCGCGACCCAGCGGCTCCTGGTGGTCATCGCGTACGTCTTCGTGTCCCAACTGGTCACGGCGGGGCTCGCGTTCTGGCTGTCGACCAAGACGGACGCCCCGCTGGGCGCGGTCGGCGGCGCGGTCGGCCTGACCATCGTGGGCAACGTCCTGGACGCCGTCACCGCCCTCGGCCACTGGCGCGACTTCCTCCCCGCGCACTGGCAGTTCGCGTGGGCCGACGCCGTCCAGCCGCAACTGGAGTGGGCGGGCATGATCAAGGGCACGGCGATTTCGGTAACGTACGCGCTGGTCCTGTTCGCCCTGGCCTTCCGGGGTTTCCGGCGCAAGGACATCGTGTCGTAGATCTCCGGAGCGTCACCTACCGGTCTCGACGGCCGCCCTTCGTGGCCGCTTCGAGATCCATCCGCAACGCTCCGTGTCGCACGCCGGAGCCCCCTCGGACGTCACAGTCACAGACATCGGCCCAGTACACGGGCCGGCGGGCGACTCACCGAGGGGGCACGGATGGGGAACGACCACATACGGCGACCGTGGCGGACGGTACGTCCTGGACGGATCGAACACCCGGGACGGCCCGAGCGCGCCGGGTGGCCGGAACACCTCGATCGGTCGGAACACGCCGGGTGGCCGGAACACGCCGGGCGGTCGGAGCGCCCCGGGTGGACGGGGCGACCGCGCGGCACCCTGCTCGCCCTCATCCTCGCGGGCGGCCTGCTGCTCACCGGCTGCAGCGGGAGCGGCGGCAGCCACAGCTCCGCGGACGGCGCGGCGCGCGGGTCCGGCGGATACGCGGGCCCGCTGCCCGCCCCGGACCGGACCTCGGGCTCCGGCCAGGGCGAGCCGGACGGCGAACAGACGGGCGACGCGCGAAGGGATATCGCGCCGTCCCCCGACTACCTCTCCACCTTCGCCCTCGACGTCGACACCGCCTCCTACGGCTACGCCCGCCGAGCCCTTGACGACGGGCGGCTGCCCGACCCCGCCACCGTCCGCCCCGAGGAGTTCGTCAACAGCTTCCGCCAGGACTACCGGCGCCCCGACGGCAACGGCTTCTCCGTCACCGTCGACGGCGCCCGCACCCGGGACGAGGACTGGTCACTGGTCCGCGTCGGTCTCGCCACCCGCACGGCCGCGCGGGACGGCGAACGGCCGCCCGCCGCCCTCACCTTCGTCATCGACGTCTCCGGCTCCATGGGCGAACCCGGCCGGCTCGACCTCGCCAAGGACTCCCTCGGCGTGATGACGGACCGGCTGCGCGACGACGACTCGGTCGCCCTGGTCACCTTCAGCGACGAGGCCGAGACCGTGCTGCCGATGACCCGCCTCGGCCACCACCGCGGCCGCGTCCACGACGCGATCGACGGGCTCGAACCGACGGAGTCGACCAACCTCGGCGCGGGGGTGCGCACCGGGTACGACACGGCCGTCGAGGGCCTGCGCAAGGGCGCCACCAATCGTGTCGTCCTGATCTCGGACGGCCTCGCCAACACCGGGGAGACCGACGCGGACACCATCCTGGAGCGCATCTCCGGCGCCCGCCGCGAGCACGGCATCACCCTCTTCGGCGTCGGCGTGGGCAGCGAGTACGGCGACGCCCTCATGGAGCGCCTCGCCGACAAGGGCGACGGCCACACGACGTACGTCTCGAACGACGACGACGCCCGCAAGGTCTTCTGCGAGCAACTCCCCGAGAACATCGACCTCACGGCCCGCGACGCCAAGGCGCAGGTCGCCTTCGACCCGGGGACCGTACGGCAGTTCCGGCTCATCGGGTACGACGACCGTCAGGTGGCCGACCAGGACTTCCGGGACGACCGGGTGGACGGCGGCGAGATCGGTCCCGGCCACACGGTCACCGCGCTCTACGCCGTGCGCACCCGGCCCGGCGCCTCCGGGCACCTCGCCACCGCGAGCGTGCGCTGGCTCGACCCCCGAACCCGCGCCCCGCACGAGGAGTCCGGCCAACTGGAGACCGGCTCCCTCGACGACGACCTGTGGACCTCCGCACCCCGCCTCCAGGTCGACGCGGTGGCCGCGTACTTCGCCGACGCCCTGCGCACCGGCGGCGACCACGGGAGCGCGCTGCCGGGCGCGCTCCCGCTGTCCGAACTCGCGCGCCGGGCCCGTACGGTGGCGTCCGCCGCCGAGGACGGGGCGGTGCGCGACCTCGCCGACTCGGTCGAGCGGGCGAGCCGACTGGCGGGCTGACGGCGCGGACCGGCGACCCGGTCGCAGCCCCACGGACTCTCGACCTCTCGGCCTCGCGCGTCCGCGACCATTGAACTTCCTTTACGACTCGGTAAGTTGACTCGCGAGTGGGCAAGAACCCCGCGACCTGGTGGAGCCGTCATGGGCGTACGCAAGGATCTGAGACGGGCACGGCGGCGGGGCGACCTGGCGGCCCGCGCCGGGATCGAGCTGATCAGGGACGCGAGCGGTGCGGTGCGCGAGGTGCGCACCGCACCGCTCGCGCCGCGGCCCGCCACCGGCAGCCTGGCCGACCTGCCTCTCACCAACGCGGCCGAGGCCCCGGACGCCGTGGTCCTGCGCCGAATGGAGGGCACCACCTGGCGCCCGGTCACCGCGGCGGCCTTCGCCCGGGAAGTCGCCGACACCGCCAAGGGCCTGATCGCCGCGGGCCTCGAACCCGGCGGCCCGGTCGCGCTGATGTCCCGTACCCGCTACGAATGGACGGTCCTCGACTTCGCGATCTGGGCGGCGGGCGGCCTCACCGTCCCGGTCTACGCGACCTCCTCCGCCGAGCAGGTGGAGTGGATCGTCAGGGACTCGGGCGCACGGTTCGTGGTCGTCGAGACGGCCGAGAACGCGGACACCGTCGCCACCGGCACCGCCCGGCACCCCGAACCCCCGGACGTGCGGCGGCTGGACGCCGGCGCGATGGCCGAACTCGCCGCCCAGGGACGGCACATCTCCGACGAGGAACTCACCAGGCGCCGCACCGCGCTCACCCCGGACACGGTCGCGACGATCTGCTACACCTCCGGCACCACCGGCCGGCCGAAGGGCTGCGTCCTCACGCACGCCAACCTGCACGCCGAGGCCGCCAACACGGTCGAACTGCTGCACCCGATCTTCAAGGAGGTCACCGGCCAGACCGCCTCGACCCTGCTCTTCCTCCCGCTCGCCCACGTCCTGGGCCGCGCCCTCCAGATCGCCTGTCTGACGGCACGGATCGAACTGGGCCACTGCCCCGGCATCAAGCCAGACGAACTCCGCCCCGCGCTGCGGCAGTTCCGCCCCACCTTCCTCGTCGGTGTGCCCTATCTCTTCGAGAAGATCCACGACACGGGGCGGGCGACCGCCGAGAGGATCGGCCGCGGGGCCTCCTTCGACCGCGCCGACCGCGTCGGCGTCCGCTTCGGACAGGCCTGCCTGGACAAGTTCCTGGGGACGGGCAAGGGCCCCCGCCCCGGCCTGTACGCGGCGTGGGCGCTGTACGACCTGCTGGTCTACCGACGTATCCGCAGGGAACTCGGCGGCCGCATGCGCTACGCCATCAGCGGCGGCGCCCCGCTCGACCGCAACCTCAATCTGTTCTTCTACGCCGCCGGCGTCATCGTCTACGAGGGGTACGGCCTGACGGAGACCACGGCCGCGGCGACGATCGTGCCGCCGTTGCGTCCCCGCCCCGGCACGGTCGGCCTCCCGGTCCCGGGCACCGCGGTCCGTATCGCCGACGACGGCGAGGTCCTCGTCAAGGGCCCTGTCGTCTTCGGCTCCTACTGGAACGACCCGGCCGCCACCGACGCCGTCCTGCGCGACGACTGGTTCGCGACCGGCGACCTCGGAGCCCTCGACGAGGACGGCTACCTCACCGTCACCGGCCGCAAGAAGGACCTTCTCGTCACCTCGGGCGGCAAGAACGTCTCCCCGGCCGTCCTGGAGGACCGGCTGCGCAGCCGTCCGCCCGTCGGCCAGTGTGTCGTCGTCGGCGACAACCGCCCCTTCGTCGCCGCCCTGATCAGCCTCGACCCCGACGCCGTCGCCCACTGGCTCGCCGTCCGCGGACGGCCCGCCGGCACCCCGCTGTCCGAACTCGTGAGAGACCCTCTGCTGCGCGCCGACGTGCAGAGGGCCGTGGACCACGCGAACGAGGCGGTCTCGCGCGCCGAGTCCATCCGCGCCTTCGCCCTGGTGGCGGGCGAGTTCACCGAGGACAACGGGCTGCTCACGCCGTCCCTGAAGGTCAGGCGCCATGCGGTGGCGGCCGCCTACGCGGCCGAGATCGAGGCGCTGTACGGGACCTGAACACGCGAAGAGCGGGCCGTCGAGATGCTCGACGACCCGCTCCGCGGGGTGCGGGGATCAGCCGTTGTTGGCGCCGTTGCCCGAGAGGACCGGGATCTGGTCCAGGATGTGCGACAGCGGCTCGTCGCCCTTGGCCTGGGTCGAGTTCTCGACGCACTGCTGGTTCTGCGGGGCCGACAGGATCGGGACGTCCTGCACGGCGATCGGGACCAGGCCGACGAGCGAACCGGCGTTGACCTTCGCGGGCAGGCCGACGCACGGCTTGTTCAGCGAACCCTGGACCAGCGAGAGCTGCGGGCTCATGGCACCGAACGTGGCGGAGTTGCCGAACGACTGGGTAGCTCCGTTGCCGCTGACCGACGTGGTGCCACCGTCGTCACCGATCGCCAGGGCCTGGGGGGCGGCCGCGGCCGCGATGCCGGCGACGGAAGCGGCGATAGCGGCGGTTGCCCACAGCTTCTTCATGTTCGTTCCCTTCGAAAAGCGGACTCCTGGGGGAGGAGCTGCATGATCATCAACTGGGGGAACTGTGACGGGGTTTCGGGTTGTGCCCCATTCGGCGCAGCGCCCGGGGAGCTCGATTCGCCTCGTGTACGCCGGTGAGCTCCCTCGAAAGAAGACGCCATGACCGAAGCGGGGCGCATCGTGCGGTCGGGAAAGGAATTTGCCCGAGGAGCGGAAGGGACGAAGAGGTGGAGAGGTGAAGAGCCGAAAAGGTGAAGAGTCGAAAAGGGGAACGCGTGAAGAGCCGAACGACCGAAGACCCGAACACATGACGAGCCGAATGTGTGAAGAGTCGGAAGGTCCGGAGAAACGCCGACGGGCCGCCGAATGTTCGGCGGCCCGCTGACGGGAACTCAGGAAGTGGACTACCTGTTGCCCATACCGTTGCCCGAGAGGACCGGGATGTCGTCCAGAATGTGCGACAGCGGCTCGTCGCCCTTGGCCTGGGTCGAGTTCTCGACGCACTGCTGGTTCTGCGGGGCCGACAGGATCGGGACGTCCTGCACGGCGATCGGCACGGCGCCGACGAGCGAGCCGAGGTTCGCCTTGGCCGGCAGACCGATGCAGGGCTTGTTCAGCGAGCCCTGGATGAGCGCCATCTGCGGGCTCATGTTGCCGAACGTCGCCGAGTTGCCGTACGACTGAGTGGCACCGTTACCGCTGGTGGACGTCGTGCCACCGTCGTTTCCGATGGCCAGCGCCTGCGGCGCGGCCGCGGCGGAAACGCCGACGACGGAAGCGGCGACCGCGGCGGCGGCCATAACCTTCTTGATCACTAGCTAGTCCCTTCTGGAGAAACCCCGTCCACCGGAGCGCACTGGTCAACTGCGGCGGACGGCCTTGGTTGCTCCCATTCACTCCGATGGCGCACATCGAAGAGGGCCTCCGGGCTCGCGCGCGCGATGGATTCCCGCGCATTCCCGGCCGCTGAACGGGCCAACCGGGTGAATCACCGAAACCAATGCGAGGCCGCCGGGTTGATGCCAGGGCAGGAACACGTGTCTCTGCCAGGAAAGGAACGCGAAATGTTCAAGAAGGCAATGGCCGCGGCGGCGGTCGCCGCTTCCGTCGTCGGTGTCTCGGCGGCGGCCGCGCCCCAGGCGCTTGCCATCGGTGACGACAACGGCACGACCTCCGTCAGCGGGAACGGCGCCACCGAGTCGTTCGGCAACTCGGTGACCGGCGGCAACATGAGCCCGCAGCTCAGCCTGGCGCAGGGCACGCTGAACAAGCTCTGTGTCGGCCTGCCGGCCAAGGCGAACGCCGGTTCGCTCGTCGGGGTCCTCGTGCCCGTCGCCGTCCAGGACATTCCGGTCCTGTCGGCCCCGCAGAACCAGCAGTGCGCCGAGAACTCGACCCAGGCCAAGGGCGACGAGCCGCTGTCGCACCTGGTGGACGACATCCCGGTCCTGTCGGGCAACGGTGTCGGCAACCACTGACCGTCGCCGCTGAATCTTCGCCTCGAAGAGGCTCGGGCCGCCCGTCGCGTTCGACGCGGGCGGTCCGCTGCTCTTTCCGGCAATTCAGGGAAGCGTTTCTTCTCTTGTGCGGCCTCGGTCCCGCCAGGGAAACAGGGCAATTCGAGTGAATTCCCAAAGGGCATGCGTTCCGCAGTTTCTTCGGGCGTCCCGGCCTCGTTTACAGCCTGCAGGTCATGAAGCGAGCCGTTCCTGTTGTGCTCGCTCGGCTTCGGCCGTCATAGGGGCATGACCGCAGAGAAGGGAAAGCACGTGAAGCACAAGAAGAGCGCTGCTGTCGTCGCCGGCGCGATCATGGCCCTGGGTATGGCCGCCCCGGCCTTCGCGGACTCCGGTGCCGAGGGCGTCGCCATGGGTTCCCCGGGTGTCCTCTCGGGCAACGTGATCGAGGTCCCCGTGCACGTCCCCGTCAACCTGTGCGGCGACTCGATCGACGTCATCGGCCTGCTCAACCCGGCCCTCGGCAGCCGCTGCGCCAACGACTGACGCGACAGGACACCAGCCACCCGGCTGTGTCACGGCCGGCCTTGGATCGCCTTTTCCGGTTCCGGGGCCGGCCTTCCTCACTTCTCACTTCTCACTTCTTCACACAGGGAGGACAAGAGATTGCGACAGACCCTGAGCAAGGGAATGGTCATGGCCGCGGCCACGACGAGCATCCTGTCCCTGTACGGCACCCCCGCGTTCGCGGACGCGCAGGCTGGCGGCGGCACGGCGGACTCGCCCGGCGTCGGTTCGGGCAACACGCTTCAGGTTCCGCTGAACGTGCCGGTGAACGCCTGCGGCAACACCGTCGACGTGATCGCCACGCTCAACCCGGCCTTCGGGAACTCCTGCGCCAACGGCTCGGGTTCGCAGGGGCCGCGCGGCGTGACGCATCAGCCCGTCCACCAGGTGGGCCGCCCCGGCCACGGCGGTGGGCACATGTACCACGACGAGTCGGGCCACCACGGCGGCCTCCCGGGCTCCGGCACCCACGGCTCCGGCACCCCGGGTACGGGTTTCGACGACTCCGGCCCGCTGGGTCCGGGTTCCCACGGCTCCGGCGCCTGGGCGCACAGCGAGACGCACGGTTCGCCCGGCATCGGGTCGGGCAACAACGTGCAGGTCCCGGTGGACATCCCGGTGAATGCCTGCGGCGACTCGGTGAACGTGGTCGGCATCGGCAACCCCGCGTTCGGCGACGACTGCGAGAACGGCTACGGCGACACCCCGCCGCCTCCCACGACGCCGCCGGTGACTCCGCCGCCGCCCACCACCCCGCCGCCGGTGACTCCGCCGGTGACTCCGCCGGTGACGCCTCCCGTCACTCCGCCGGTGACGCCTCCCGTCACTCCGCCGGTGACGCCGCCCGTCACCCCGCCCGGTCCTCCCACCCTGGCCCAGACGGGCAGTGAGGACGTACTCGGGTTCTCGGCCGCCAGTGCAGCGCTGCTGATCGGCGGCGCCGTCCTGTACCGGCGAGGCCGAGCCACGTCGCGTCGCTAGTACGCGGCACCAGCAGGATGCCCGTACGACGCTTCGGGTGCCGGACGCCTTGCCGTGTCCGGCACCCGAGCTCGTCGTGCGAGCCGGTCCCGGGTCTGTTCCCGGGGCCGTCATGAACAGACCCGGCACCGAGGACCCGAGGTCCCGGCCGGCCGCGGGCGAGCCGTCGGCGACTACGGCCAGACTCCTGCGCCGCTCGTCGACGAGCGGACCGAGCCGTTAGCGGGCCGCCCCCGAACCCGTCGCCCGCGACGTGACGTTCGGCCTCCGGCGGCGCCGCGCCGCCTCTCTGCCCCACCGCCTCCAGCCCCGGCCCCAGCCGTACGCCGCCCGCCGACGCGCGGGCCGCGGCGCTCGCGTCATCCATCGGGATGAGCACCGCCGGACGAGATGGACGCGCGGCCACTCGGAGCAACGCCGGGGCGACGCCCGTGCCGCTCACGCCGGGCGTGTCCCGCGGACAAGGGTGCGATCCACGGACGGGAATTCCCGTGTAATCGGCGGCCACGCACATTTCCAGGACCGTTCCACCCTGCAGCGGCACGGAATTTCCCCTCGGTTCGGTCACCCTCGTGGGTGACCGGTGTGCCGCAAAGATGACGCCTCTGTTGGCGGAATGGGTATTTATATGACTTGGTGTCAGTGGAGGAGGAGAAAGCAAGCAGCCGGAGCAGCAGAGAGCGGAGAGAGGAGCAGGCATGGCCCCACAACAGCAATGGTCCCGGAACGGAAGGCTGGTATTCGTCGCGGCCGGCGTCGTCGCGTCGATCGCCCTGGCGCCGGGTCCGGGATACGCCGTGGGCGCCGGGGCGGTGCGCGTCGCCGATCCTCCGGCACCGTCACCGACGTCGGTGACACCGCAGGCGCAGACGCCCGTGCCGCCCGCACCGCCCGTGCCGCCCGCACCGTCCACGACGCTTAAGCCGCGCCGCCGCCTCCCACCGCATCCGTGACACCCGCCGTCCCACCCACCGCACCCGTGACGCCGCCGAAACCCGCGACGCCCCCGACGCCCCCGACGCCCGTGAAGCCCGTGAAGCCCGCGACGCCCGTGCAGCCCACGACGGTCACACCGCGCCCGGCCTTCGGGGCCTACCTCGACTACGGCCCGCTGGGCGTGGCCCGGATCGCCCAGCTCAGCCAGTGGCTGGGCGGCACCGAGCTGCGCGTCGGGCACACGTACCTGCCGGGCGACCGCTGGAGCAACATCGAGGGACCACCCGGCTTTCTGGACGTCTGGGCCGACTGGCGGCGTGAGCGGGCCGACCGGATGCTCGTCCTCAACGTGCCGATGCTGGAGCGCAACGAGGAGAACGTCTCCGACCCCGAGGTGCGGGCGCTGCTGCGGCAGGGCGCCGACGGGGCGTTCGACCGGCACTTCCACGCGCTCGCCCAGCGGCTGGTCCGGCTGAAGGTGCCGGACACCGTCGTCGTGCTCGGCTGGGAGATGAACGGCATCACGTACACCCACCGCTGTGGGCCGGACCCGGAGGCGTGGAAAAAGTACTGGAACAGGATCGTCACCGTCATGCGGTCGGTTCCGGGCCAGAAATTCCGGTTCGACTTCACCCCGAGCCGCGGCCTGGACGCCGTTCCCTGGACACAGTGCTATCCCGGGGACGACACGGTCGACATCATCGGCATGGACTCCTACGACCAGCCGAGCGGACTGTCGTTCGACGAAGAGGTGAAGGAGCCGTACGGCCTTCAGGAACACGTGGACTTCGCCAAGGCCCACGGCAAGCCCATTTCGTATCCCGAATGGGGACTCTTCCGTAACGGCGACAACACGGCGTACATGAAGCGCATGCTCGCGTGGATGGACGACCACCAGCCCCTGTACAACACGCTGACCGACTACTGTCCGCACGGCGTGTGGCAGTGCGCGGACAACCCGAAGGCGTCCGAGGTGTACCGCGAGGTGCTCTCGGGCCACATCGGCCCGGCATCGGAGCCGACGCCGACGCCGGTGCCGTCCGTGCCCAAGCCGGTGCCGACGCCGGTACACCCTCCCAACTGTTCGCCGGTGGACCTGGGTGACTGGGTGGAGCACTGGCTCGGAGGGAAGCTCTGCCTCCGCTTCGACTGGTGGTCGCGCAACCGGTGACCGGGACATCGCGGTGGCGGCGGGCCGTTCACGGCCCGTCGCCACCACGCTCCCTCCAGCGCCGCACCAGTTCCTTGCCCCGGCTGCGCGCGACGACGTCGCAGACCACCGCCGACAGCAGCGGCGCCGTACGCCGCCGGGCCAGCAGCAGCCGTTGGTTGACGACGGGGTACGGACGCCAGTGGTACTTGTAGGGCTCGTCGCCGCGCAGCAGGCTCAGTGCCCCGCGGCGGTCCCCCTCGGTGTGCCGGGCGCAGGCGTCCAGCAGTATCACGGCGACGTCGGCCTTCCGCTCGCGCAGATCCGGATGGGCCCCGTAGAGGTAGCCGCCCGCCAGCCGCGGGGACAGCAGGGTGAGATCCACCGCCATCACGGTGCCGTCGAGCCGGAACTCGGTGACCACCGCGTCCCCGGAGCTCACCATCGGTCCGACCGACCGGACCAGGTGTTCGGCGAACCGCTCCTGGAGGTGCTCGGACGTCACCTTCCGCCCCTGCCACTGCAGTCGGTGCAGTTCCAGCAGGCGGCGCAGTGCCGTGTCCACCTCCCCGGCCGGCACGATCCGGCGCTCGATGCCCAGCGCGGAGAGCTTGCGCAGCTTGGCCCGCACGCGCTGGGCCTTCGAGGAGGGCAGCCGGCGCACCAGTTCGTCCATCGAGAGGGCGGGCAGTTCCAGACAGAGCGAGTCGCGTACCCGCCGCCGCGGTCCGTCCCAGCGCTCGTAGACCCGCTCCACCGCGCCGCCAGGCCGTACCTCGCGGAAGTCGATCACCGCGCTGCGGGCGGCCAGGGACAGCCCCTCGGCGAGCGTCGCCGCCGCGCGGTCGGCGTACTCGTCGTCGATGAGGACGTCGCCGTAGTCGGAGATGGACCCGCCGAGGGGGACCAGCGCCGGCAGCGGACGGCGTACGCGCATCAGCGGCGCGACCGCGCGGAGCTCGTCGCCCTCACGGACCAGGACCAGACGCAGGCGGCCGGGGGTGCCGTACGACAGCCACCAGGAGTACAGCCAGGCGTGGTTCTGGAACGGGGTGGCGGCGGAGCACCGGCCGTACAGGCGCCCCCAGGCGGGTGCCAGGGCGGCGAACTCCCGCTCCTCGGTGATGATCTCGGCCCGCAGGGTGCCGGCGAGCCCGGCCCGCAGGGCGCCGTTCACAGCTGTCCGCGCGCGTCGGCGGCGGTCGCCGGGTTCGGTACGGAGGCCGATCGGGCCGAGTCCGTGCCCCGCCGCGGACGCACCAGCAGGACCAGGCCGCCCAGCAGCCCCCCGGCGCTCGCGCCGACCAGACCGGTCACCTTCGGCGACGGCGAGGAGGGGGCGGTCGGCTTCATCGCGGGGGAGAACTGCAGGAGTTCGACGTGGGTACTGGCACGGGTGGCGTTGGCGTGCTCGGTCAGCGAGCGCGAGACGGCGTTCGCCATACCGGCCGCGAGACCCGGACGCGAGGACGTGGCCGACACGGCGACCATCGGAGCGTCGGGCGAGGTCGCGGTCTGCACGCTGCGCTGCAGGGTCCTCACCGGCACCCCGGCCCGCACCTGCGCGTCCTCGAGCACGGCGAGCTGCGTGGCGACCCGGCCGTACGCCTGCGCGAAACCGAGCGCCGGCGCCGGGTCCGACTTCTCCGTCGGGACGGCGATGACGTAACTCGTCGCCGTGTACGTCGGGGGCTTCTCGACGCCGTACGCGCCACCCAGCGCGCCGCCGAGCAGGGCACCGGCGACGAGCAGGGTCCACCGCGGCAGGCCCCTCCGACGGGCGACGGGCGTGCTCACCGGTCCGGGTGGGACCACCGGTTCGGCCGGGCCGGGCGTGTCTCCCGGGCCGTCCGGTTCGGCCGGGCGGTGCTGCCTGGTGGGGATTTCGGTCATGAGGAACTCACTCCCAGAGGGGTGCAGGAGACGGCGGCCGCGTACACGTCCATGAGCTGCGCGGCGCTGCGGGTGATGCTGTAGTGGTGGGCGGCGTCCGGTACCGAGCGGGGCCCGGGACCCGCTCCGCGCACCGCCCGGAGGGCTCGTACGAACGAGTCGGCGCCGCCCTGGACCCGGCGGGCGCCGGGCGCGGCGCCCGCCGGCAGGTCCTCGACCGCGGGGCAGGAGACGTACAGGACCGGCAGCCCGGCCGCCATCGCCTCCACGACCGCGAGCCCGAAGGCCTCTTCGGCGCTGGGCGAGGCGAGGACGTCCATGGCCGCGGTCAGCGACGGCAGATCGGCGCCCGGGAGGCCACCGGTGGGGCGCTCGCCGGTGAACAGCACCCGGTCCGCGACGCCGGCCCGCTGTGCGGTCCGGCGCAGCACGCTCTCCTCGGTGCCGCCGCCGACCAGCAGCAGCCAGTGGTCCGGGGGCAGTTGGGCCAGCGCGCGGATCAGGACGTCGAACCGCTTGCCCGGCGCGAGCCGGCCGACACCGCCCACGACGTAGGCGTCCGCCGGCAGTCCGAGCCGGCGACGGGTGCGTTCGCGCAGGACCGGATCGAAGCGGAAACGGTCCACGTCGATGCCGTTCGGGACGACCTCGATGCGCGGTCCGGGCACCCCCCAGCGGCGCAGCCGGTCGGCCACGGTCGGTGAGACGGCGACGGTGGACCGGCCGAGCCGCTCGCTGGCGAGATACAGCGCGCGGACGCCCGCGCTCAGTCTGCGCCCCTCCATCTGCGAGTCGCCCAGGGAGTGTTCGGTGGCCACGACGGCCTTCACCCCGGCCAGCCGCGCGGCGATCCGGCCGTACACGCACGCCCGGTAGAGGTGGGTGTGCACGAGGTCGTAGCGGCCCCCGTGGATCAGCTTCGTCAGCCGGGGGAGCGCGGCGAGGTCCCGGTTGCCGTTCATGGCGAGGTCGACGACGCGTACGCCGTCGTCGGCGAGTCCGTCGGCGACCGCGCCGGGGTTGGTGAGCGTGACGACGTCGCAGTCGACGGGCAGATGCCGCAGGAGCAGCCGCAGTTGCTGCTCCGCCCCCCCGACACCCAGGCCGGTGATGATGTGCAGGGCCTTCATCAGGCCCCCTCGACCGGGCGCCGCCGCAGCCGGTGCAGCTTGAGTTTCAGCAGCAGGCGTACGGCGGTGTCGTTCTGCCCGATGTGGACGCGCGGCAGGGCGTGCGGGCCGGTCAGCGGGCCGGGGTCGATTCCGCAGCCGTAGCGGTAGCCGGCGTCGCGCACGGCGTCCACGACCCGCGCGTCGATGGTTCCGTAGGGATAGCAGAAGCCGTCGACGAGAGCACCCGTCAGGTCCGAGAGCACCGCTCTGCTCCCGGCGACCTCGGAGTGCAGCAGGGCGTCGTCGACCTGTGTCAGGTCGATGTGGGTGAGGCCGTGCGAGCCGATCTCGATGCCCTCGGCGGCGGCCAGCCGGATGCCGCGGGCACCTAGCAGCGGCTTGCGGGGGCCGAGCGGGTCCCAGGCGTTGTCGCCGTCCAGCCGACCCGGCAGGACGAAGAGGGTGGCACCGCAGTCGTGCTGGTGGAGGAGGGGCAGGGCGGTCTCGACGAAGTCGGCGTATCCGTCGTCGAAGGTGAGACCGACCAGGCCGCGGCCCTTTCCCCGGGCGCGTGCGGCGAGCAGTTCGGCCATGCTCACACCACGCAGCCCGCGGCGCCGCAGCCACCCCAGCTGGTGGTCGAGACGGTCCGGCGAGACCGTGATGCGGTACGGGTCGTCGGAGCAGTCGCCCACGGAGTGGTACATCGCGACCCAGGGGACCGTGTCGGCGGCCCGCACGGCGGTGTGGAAGCAGGTGCGGCGACGGAGGTCGGTGGCGGCGCGTGCGTCGACACGTCTGAAGCGGTCAGCGGAAACGGACATGCGGCAGCCTTCGTTTGAGGGAACGGAGGACGGGTGTGAGGGCTTGGACCCCCAGGGCCCAGGCCAGCACGGCGAAGACGACGGTCACGACGGTGCCGCCGAGGAGGAGACCCACCAGGGGAGAGTGCGCGCGGCTCGCGCAGAACGCCCCCACCGCGCCCGCGACGAGCGCCGCGCGCATCGGTTTGCCCAGTTCGGCGACCACCCGACGGGTGCGGATCGGCACGCTGCGCGGGCCCATGCCGCACAGCAGGAGCAGGGCGCTGAGGGTGATGCCGCCCGCGTTCGCCGCGGCGATCCCGCACACCCCCCAGCTGCCGACGGCCAGCGCCCCGATCCACGAGGTCGCGACGATCCCGGCGGTCATCGCGAACAGCGGGTACCAGGTGGGCCGCCCGGACGAGAAGTACGAGCGCACGAGCGCGCCCACCAGCGTGTGGCCGAGCAGTCCGACCGCGTAGACCCGCATCACGGCGGCGGTGGCCGCGGTGTCCTGCGCGGTGAACGCGCCTCGCTGGAACAGCAGTTGGATGATCTGGGGTGCGCACGCGACGACCGCGGCGGTGCCGAGGAGCACGGTGCAGGAGACCAGCGCCAGGTCGCGCTCGACCCGGACGCGGGCCCGCTCGGTGTCGCCCTCGGCCATCGCCTGCGCCACCACCGGGAAGGTGACGGTGCACAGCATCAGCGAGAGCACCATCGGCATCTGCGCGACCTTCTGCGCGTAGTTCAGGTGCGAGATGGCACCGGCGGGCAGGGACGAGGCCAGGAACCGTTCGACCAGGACCTGGGACTGCCGGCACAGGGCGAAGAGCAGGACCGTGCTGATCAGCGTCAGGTCCATCGGACGCGCCTGCGCGACGGCCGCCCCGTCCACGGTCACCTCGTGCCGCCTGAGCTGCCGCCAGAGCGAGGGCGCCTGCGCGACCACCATCAGGGCGCCGCCCACCGCGACCCCGAGGGCCGCCGAGCGCACCCCCCAGCGGCCGCCGAGTACGAACATGGCCGTGATGATGCCGGTGTTGTACGCGACGTAGATGACCGCGGGCGCGACGAACCGGCGGTGCGCCCGCAGTGCGGCGCTGCAGTATCCGGCGAGACCGAAGGTGAACACGCAGGTGGCCGTCAACCGGGTGCAGTCCACGGCGAGCCGCGGGTCCGGCAGGCCCGGCGCGAGAGCCTCGACGAGGTAGGGCGCCCCGGCGATCAGCAGCGCGGCGACGGCCGTGACGGCGAGCGTCAGACGGGGCAGGGTCGCGGCGACCAGCGCGCGGACCGGGTCGCCGACGGCGCCCTGGGCACGCCGCGCCACCGCCATGCTGAACGCCGGTACGAGCACGAAGGCCAGGCCGTCCTCGATCAGCAGTGTCGCCGCGAACTCCGGCAGGGTCCAGGCGACCAGGAAGGCGTCCGTCGCGGAGTCCGCTCCGAACAGGTGCGCGAGGGCCTGGTCGCGGCCGAGGCCCAGCAGGGCTCCGGCGATCGACAGCGTGATCGTGACGAGGGCGGCCTTGGCGAGGAACCGGTTGGAGGGGCTCTCCGGTGGGGTGGTGGGGGTGGAGGAAGCCGTGGGGGCGGACGGAGCGGAGGGGGTGAAGGAAGTGGAGGGACAGGAGGGGGCGGAGGGGGTGGCGGAGACGGGCGGGGCGGGCGGGAAGGAGGGTGGGAGAGGGGAGGGAGGGGCGAGTGATCCGGGTGGGTCGTAGGTGGGGGCGTCGTCGCGGGCGCCCGGCAGGGCGAACGTGCCGTCGGTTCCGGCGCCGCCGCCGTCGGCCGCCGTCCGGGGAGGCTGCACCGTCATCGCGTCGAGGCCTCCTCCGGAGAGGGGGCCGCCGGCGAGGGCGTGGACACGGGCGACGCCGCGGCTCGGGAGGCCAGCGGTGCCGGGGGTGCCGGGAGCGCCGGGTACCCCGCGGCTTCGGAGGCCAGGGACACCGGGGACGCCGGGTCCACCAGTGCCCACCAGGCCACCAGGCCGAAGCAGACACCCGTCAGCACGGTCGAGGGCCCGCCGATGTCCGCGTACACGAAGTCCACCAACTGCCAGCCGAGCAGCCCGCACGCGACCAGCGCGCAGTCGAGCCCCGACGGGGCCGGGCGGCCGCGCCCCGCCACGGTGCCCGACGACGTCCGGCGCACCCGGACCAGGCCGCGCAGCGCGCACATCAGGAGCGCCAGCCAGCTGCCGGCGAGGGTGAGCAGCCCGATCAGGCCCTGCTCGCTCAGCACGAGCAGATACATGTTGTGCGGGGAGAGCAGCGGCTGCTTGCTGTACGCCGTTCCGGCGCCCCCGATGTCGCTGCCCGAGGAGAGGGCGAGCGAGGCATGGCCGTCGCGGTGGTCGGGGAAACCCTTCAGCCCGACGCCGGTGAGCGGGTGGTCCCGCCACATGTCGACGGCCGCCGCCCACATGGTGTACCGGTCCACCACCGACTGGTCCGGGGCATCGGTGACCTGCGTGATGCTGTCGACGCGCTCCTGCAGCATCGCCGTACCGACGCCGAGTCCGCCCACCAGGATCACGGACACGGCCGCGACGACGGCGCCGACCTTCACCGCGCGCCGCAGCCCCGCCAACGTCAGCTGGGCACCGCACGCCAGAGCCGTGGCGATCCACGCGCCCCGGCTGAACGACAGCGCGAGCGGCGGCAGCAGCGCCAGCGCGCACACCACGGCGGAGGTCCGCTGCCGTACCGGGCCCGAACCGAGCGCGAGCGCGAGCGCGCACACCAGCCCGAAAGCGACCACCGTCGCCATGCCCATCACGTCCGTCGGCCCGAAGGTGCCGACGGCCCGGACGTCCTCGCCCTGGTAGGAGGCACCGGTCCCGGTGACGTACTGGTGCACCCCGACCGCCCCTTGCCAGAGGGCCAGGGCGACGAACGACCAGGCGAGCAGCCGGAAGTCGCGGCGGTCCCGGACCAGCAGCAGCACGGCCGCGGGCACCAGGACGAAGATCTGCAGATAGCGGGTGAGACCGGTGACCCCGGCCCCGGGGCTCGCCGCCCCGGCCGCCGCGACCGCGATGCCGACCACGGGCAGCGCGAGGATCACCACCGCGCCCGGTGACAGGGGGCGCCGACGCTCCCGTACGAGCCGTACCGCGCAGCAGAGCACGACCAGACCGGACATGGCGTCCGCGATGCTCGCGCCGCCCTCTCCGCTCGGCGCGATCGGCAGCCCGAGCAGCGCGATCACCGCCATGACGGGCAGCACCGGCAGCGCGTGGCGGGCCCCGGACAGCAGGGTGCCCAGTGGCGAGCGGGCGGTGGCCGGTGGCGAGCAGGGGGTCGGCGGCGGGTGGGGGACGGCTTACGGCGAGTGGGGCAGGGCTCGACTCATCGGCTCAGCTCCCCGTCGGGCGGACCAGCGAGGCTGCCGTGCGCAGCAGGATGCAGACGTCCTGCCACAGCGACCAGTCGTCGATGTACGCGTTGTCGAACCGGCAGCGGTCCTCGATCGAGGTGTCGCCGCGCAGCCCGTGGATCTGGGCGAGGCCGGTGATGCCGGTCTGCATGCGGTGGCGAGCCGCGTAACCCGGATAGGTCTGGCTGAACTTGGCCACGAAGTAGGGCCGTTCGGGGCGGGGGCCGACCAGGCTCATGTCGCCCCGCAGGACGTTCCACAGCTGTAGCAGTTCGTCGAGCGAGGTGCGCCGCATGAAGTGGCAGAAACGGCTCATCTCCCGCTCGCCCGCGACACTCCAGCGGGTCGCGGCCTCGTGCGCGTCGACCGGGCGGTGGGTACGGAACTTCAGCAGGGTGAAGGGCCGCCCGTCCTTGCCGATGCGTTCCTGGCGGAAGACCACGCCGGGTCCGTCGCTCAGCCGCAGCGCGACCGCGCACACCAGCAGCAGTGGGCTGATCACGAGCAGCAGCGCCCCGGAGACGGCGACGTCGAGAAGCCGTTTGCCGAGGTTCCCGCGCGGCCTGGAGACGTTGATCCGCTTAAGCAGGAGAACCCGGCGAGCCGCCCGCTCCCGCCCGCCCTCCCGTTCGCGCCTCCGTAGGCTCTGCCCCGCGGCACTCCGTACGAGGTGTCCTGCGACGGCGAGTCCGCGTCGACGTGCCACAGCACACAGCCCGCCTCGCTCAACGCCCGCAGCAACGGACCGTGTTCGCTGCGCGGTTCCACCGCGAGCACCGCACGCACGCTGTTCTGGACGAGGGCCCGCTGCACCTCCTCACCGGTGGTGAGGACCGGCAGCCCCTCGGCGCCGGCCGTCTGAGCGGCGACGACGCCCACCGGACGCAGGCCGCACCGCGGGTGACGCAGGAAGGCCGCGGCCACCCGCTGGGCGGTTCCCGCGGGGCCGATCACGAGGGTGGCGTCGGGGCGCAGGACCAGGGCCCGGCGGCGTCGCCGGTGCAGGACGCCGCGGGCCGCGCAGCTCACCGCCGACTGCAGTGCGCAGCCCACGGCCAGGGTCCGGGCGGGCAGCGCCGCGGCCGGGGAGAGCGCCGCCAGCAGGGCCGCGAGCGTGCACCACGTCACCACGACGCGCGCGCACACGGCGGGCAGGTCGTCGAGCACCGTGGGAATCCGCCCGGGACGGTACAGCGTCCCGTGAGTGTTCAGCGCGAGCACGCCGAGCAGCAGCGCGACGAGGAGCGGTGGGTGCCGCTGGACCTGGGCGAGGGACAGTCCCGTCAGCACCGCCGCACCGCCGTCCGCGACGAGCAGGGGCAGCCACGGGGCGCGCGGGGCGGACAGCCGTCGCCCGGCGGGGAACCTGAAGCCGTCGGCGGCCCCGCGCGAAGGGATGACCGAGACGGGCGAGAATCCGTACTCCCGGGGCTGTCCGCCGGGGGAGGGAACGGTGCTTTCCGCAGTCACGTGTGGATGGGCTCCCTGCACTCGGAGTGTTTCCCGCACACGGCGCGCCCGCCGGGCCCCGCGGTGAGCAACTCGCGGTAGACCCCCGCGACCGCGTCGGCCACGCGCCGCACGTCGTGCGTGGTCAGTACGTGGCGTCGCCCCTGCCGGCCCAGCGACTCGCGCAGCGGCGGATCGGCCAGCAGGTCGCAGATCGCGCGGGCCAGCGGGCCCGGCGCCTGGGAGGGCACCAGACAGCGGGTGTCGAGGCCCGGCGGGAGGCTCTCGCGGGCGCCGTCCACGTCCGTCAGCACGACCGGACGCCCGCAGGCCATGGCCTCCAGCGGCGCCAGCGCCATGCCCTCCCAACGGGACGGCAGCACGACCAGATCGGCGGCCTGGTACCAGGGCACGGCATCGTCCGCGGCCCCGGCGAACAGCACGTCGCCGGACGCCCCGGCCCGCAGGCGCGCGGCCTCCGGACCGTCCCCGACGAGCACGAGCCGGGCTCCGGGCATCCGCCGCCGTACGGTGTCCCAGGCCTCCAGCAGGACGTCCTGGCCCTTCTGCCGGCACAGCCGTCCGACGCAGACGACCAGGGGAGCCGCCGGATCGAGCCGGTCGAGCAGTGGGATCCCGGTCCGCACGGTCCTCGCGTCGGCGGGGTGGAAGCGCTCGGTGTCGACCCCGTTGGGGATCACACTCCACGTCGCCCTGACCCCGGCGCGCACTCCGGTGACGCGCTCCGCCTCACTCACACACACCACCCGGGACGCCCATCGCGCTCCCCACCGCTCCCACTTCAGCGCGAGGCCCGCCGCGAGGCCGTCGACCGCCTCGAAGGACCAGGCGTGCGGCTGGAACACGGTCGGCACCCGACCACGCAGGACGAGCCGGGCGGCGAGTCCGGCCTTGGCGCTGTGCGCGTGCACCACGTCGGGCCGCGCCTCGGCGACCACATGAGCGAGCCGTCGTACCTCCCGGACCAGCCGGGGACCCGGCGCGCGCGTCGCCTGCCAGTGCGCCACGTCGCAACCGAGCGCCCGGAGCGTGTGCGCGAGGCCGCTGTCCTGCGGGCAGGCCGCGGTGACGTGGAGTCCGGCGGCGAGCTGCGCCTTCACCAGGTCGGTGAGCACACGGGCCACTCCGCCGTCGACCGGCTGGCTGAGGTGCAGGACCCGCGGCGGAGGGTCGCTCGATGGCAATGACATGCGCGGGTTCCTTAGTGACGGGCGGCGCTCTGACGCACGCGTCACCGCTGCGCGTCGACGGCGGCGAACAGCGCTCCGACCCAGGCCGCGTCCCGCTGCGAAACGAGTCGGACGGTCAACTGGTCACCCCCGAAACGGAATTCCGTGTCCAGGGCGAGGACATCGGCGTCGTATCCGGGTGTGTTCGAGCACCTGGGCGCGCGTTCGGCCGGTGCGTTCCCCCGCTCGGTGATCGACGAGCCGAGTACGTCGTCCGGGGGGTCGGCGGCGGCGCTCGGCGCGGTCGGCTCGCCGTCGTCGGCCCACGGACCCAGCGGGTCTCCGGTGCTGCCGCGGTCGCCGTCGACGTTCGCGGGGCCGCCGCCCGCTGTCCGGAGGGCGACGAGGGCGGAGCGGCCCACCATCGCACGGCGCGGCAGAGGGCCCGGGGAATGACGCATGACCGGCGTTGCCCTTTCGGGAAAAGGTTCTGGACCGGCGGAGGAACGGAGATCCGCAGATCACTTGGGTGCGCGCTGACTCCCCCGTCGGTTTTCGACTTTCGACGCCTTCCGGCATCTGGTTCCAAGCAGCCTCGGGAGGTGACCGACTCTAGCTGCTATAGGTATTTATTTGTCGAAACCTGACAAGTGTGTCGTAATAGGGAGGTATTCATCGAGGTCAGGGGCGGGTGTGACTGCTCGGGGGCCCAGAGCGGTCGACCGGGGGTTCGCGAGATCACTCCTTTGGAGGCGCAACCCGTGCGTGCGCCGCGCGTTGATTCCAGCGCTGGGCATTCCGCCCGGCTGTTGTGACGATTTCAAGGAGCACTTCTCCATGTCGCGTATCGCGAAGGGCCTGGCCCTGACCTCCGTTGCCGCCGCCGCCATGGCGGGCGCCGCCGGCATCGCCGCCGCCGACAGTGGCGCAAACGGCGCGGCCGCCAACTCCCCCGGTGTCCTGTCGGGCAACGTTCTTGAGGTTCCGGTCCACGTCCCGGTCGAGGTCTGCGGGAACACCGTCGACGTGATCGGCCTGCTGAACCCCGCGTTCGGCGACGCCTGCGCCAACGGCTGACGTCACCGCGGACCCTTCTGCCGGCCGTCCTCCCCAACGGGAGGGCGGCCGGTTCGCGTTGCCTCGAACGGGGGAAGGGGGCGTGTGGCCCCGGTGTGGCTCCCCACCAGCGGCGATGGGGGTGGTAGGGGCGAAGGGTGACTACGGAGAGCGCTCGTACGGTTGCGCACAGCAATGACGGCTTGGACGGTGGGCACACGATTCGAAAGCACCACCGAAGGGAATATCCATGCGTGCTCTGCCCGCACGGCGCATCGCGTCCTCCGCACTCTGTGCCACGCTTCTGCTCGGGATAGCCGGGCCGGCCGCGGCAGCGGCCGGCAGCGACTCGGCACGTGGCCGCACCCATGCGGCGGCACCCGTCCCCGGCGCGGACGCGGTTCTGACGCAGGTTCAGTCGCTCGCGAACGTCAGCGGCGTCCTCGCCCCGGTCACCGACCTGCTCAACGCCGCCCTCAAGGCGGACGGCGGACAGCTCCCCGCCGCCGACGCGACGAAGCTCGGCCAGGCCGTGAAGGACGCGATCGCCAAGGCCACCGCGACGCTGCCGGCCGTGCCCGCCACGCCCAGCGTGCCGGCGCTGCCCAGCACGCCGGCCCTCCCTGCGACGCCGGCTCTGCCCGCCGTGCCCTCGCTGAAGAGCGCCGATGAGCAGGGCAGTGCCGAGGAGCGGGGTGACGTCGAGGGGCGGAGGGCCGAGCAGCAGGACGACAAGGCGCCACGTGCCAAGGGTTCGCGAGCCGCGGCGAACCTCGCGGCCGACGCGCTCGTCGCGCTGCAGAAGGCGGTCGACGCGCTGGTGAAGGCGGTCACGTCCGGCGATGCCACCCAGGTGGTCCCCGCGGCCACCGCCGTGGTGACGGGCCTCGTCAACTTCGTCGTCGCCGTCGTGCTCGGTGGCGGCCTGCCAGCACCGAACCTGCCCGGTCTGCCGGCGCTGCCGAGCCTGCCGGCGACATGATCGCCGGTGAGGTGATCGCCGGTGAGGTGAACGCCCACGACGTGAACGCCCGCGACGTGATCGCCCGTGCGGTGAACGCCTGAGTCATGAACGTCGACCACATGAACGCCGGTGACCGGTCTCCTGTCCTCCTGGGCGCGGGGAACGGTGCCTGAGGCGACGCGGTCGCCTGCCCGCCGTCGTGCCGACCGATCCGGTCGGCACGACGGTTTTCCGCGTCGGCGGTTATCGGCGCCTCTTGTATGAGAATGCGATGCGCCGTTCCCGGGGTGGGGTGTTCGGGTGGGGTGCAGGAATCTTCTGCATACGGGGTTTCCGTACAGTGCGGGGCTCGTTAGTCAGGGCGCAGTGAAAAACTCCCTCCGGTGACGCGAGTCGCCGACGAAAGGAACACGATGAAGTCCCTGAAGGCCGCCGCTGTCGTCGCCGGGTCCCTGGTCATCGCTGGTGCCGCCGCGCCCGCCTTTGCCGCCGGGTCCTCCGACCTCACGCCCACCAGCCTCAACGGCGCCCTGGAGACCATCACCAGCCAGCGCTCGCTCAGCCTGAAGGACGTGCAGCCCCTGCAGCACCAGTCGGACGCGCTCGACACCGAGAAAAAGGGCTCGGCCCTCAACTCCCTGAACGGCGCGACGAAGACGCTCAACTCGACCGGCGGCCCCGCCCAGCTGCTCGGCGGACTTCCGCTCCAGAGCTAATCCATTCCTTAGGAGCGTGTCCTTTCCAGAAGGCCTTCGGGCGTATCCGTGGGCTGCGGCACATCCCCAAGGAAAGGACGGACGATGAACACCGCCAGGAAGACCGCTGTTCTTCTCGTCACCGCCGGAACGACCGCGGGTGCGGCGATCGGCCGCGCCGTCGCCGTCGCCGACGCCGGTGCGCAGGGCGCGGCAGCCAAGTCCCCCGGTGCGGCCTCCGGCAACGCCATTCAGGCCCCGTGAATGTTCCGGTGAACCTCTGTGGCACCACGGCCGACGTCGGCGGCCTGCTGAACCCGGCGGTCAGGAACACCTGCGCCAACCAGTGACACCCCGCGCGTACGACCGACGTCGCGCGTCCGAGGGCGGAGGCCGTCGGCATTGGGGAAGGGCCGGCTCCGTGCCCCGCGGATCCGGCCCTTTCGAATGGAGAACGGCTCCCGGCGTGTTCGAGGGGCGTCCCTCTTTCGTGTGGTCGCCCACCCGCTTGTCGCCCGGTCGAGTGAGAAAGCGTGAGGTCCGTTCGGGTGCGTCGATAAGGTTCCGCGGTGACCTCAACCTCAAGCGAAACGCGCCCTTTCCGGGCCGCCGATCTCGGCACGCTCGCCGTCATGGCCTTCAGTGGTGAAGCCCCCGACGGAGACATGCCCTATCTCCTCGCCTATTCCCTGGGCGACGGAGAGGGCGGCCCCGGTGCCTCCACGGTCGCCATCGAGGAACTGCTGCGCAACAACGGTCTGCCCATCGGCGACACGCTCCTCGACGGATCCCGGCAGCCGAGCCTGCCGTTGACCCTTCTCGTGGAGGCGGGCCAGGCCGTCGTCACCATGCCGTACCTCAACGCCCAGTGCGTCGTGCCACCCGAGTGGCTGGCGGCGGTCGGTGAACGCGGCTACGCCTACTTCCTGTTCGCCACCCGGGCCTGGCCCGAGGCGGAGCCGGGCAGGCCCGTCGCCCCCGAGAGCCTGACCGCGTTCGCGGGTGACGAGGAAACCCTGCTCAGCGCGGCGCACGTGCTCCTGCCCGCGCGCAGCCTGCGCGGCTGATGACCCGGACCGCGGGGGGCAGCCGTGCGCTCGCCCTGTTGCTGGTGATCACCGGTGCGGCCGGTCTGCTCGCCGCGTGGGTCATCACGATCGACAAGTTCAAGCTGCTGGAGAACCCGGACTTCGTGCCGGGGTGCAGCCTGAACCCGGTCGTCTCCTGCGGCAACATCATGAAGAGCGAGCAGGCCTCGGCCTTCGGGTTCCCCAACCCGATGCTGGGCCTGGTGGCGTACGGCATCGTGATCTGCGTCGGCGTGAGCCTGCTGGCGCGGGCCGCCTTCCCGCGCTGGTACTGGCTGACCTTCAACGCCGGCACCCTCTTCGGCGTCGGCTTCTGCACCTGGCTGCAGTTCCAGTCGCTGTACCGCATCAACTCGCTGTGCCTGTGGTGCTCGCTGGCCTGGGTCGCCACGATCATCATGTTCTGGTACGTGACGTCATTCAACGTACGAAATGATTTCCTGCCCGCACCTCATTGGCTGAGAGGGTTCCTGGGTGAGTTCACCTGGGTTTTCCCACTGCTGCACGTCGGCGTCATCGGCATGCTGATCCTGACCCGGTGGTGGGATTTCTGGACCAGCTGACCATTGAGGCCGTCGGGGGAATCCCGAGGTGAAGTCGTCCGCGGGATCGTTACCCGGTACGGACCCAGATCCCCCGAATCCTGAAAGGGGCCGTACCTGAGATGAAGCCGAGCACTCGAGGAACTCTTGCCGCCGTCGTGACCGGTGTCGCGGCAGTCATCGGCGCGGCCGCCGCGACCCCGGCCGTCGCCGCCGGGACGGCTCCTGTCCCCGTACCCCTGGACGGTGTGGAACGGGGCCTCAACCTGCCCGTGCCCGAGATCGCCGGGCAACTGCCGGTGCCCATGCCGGGCAGCCCCGAAGGGCCGCGGTACGTGGAGGGCCGGCTGCTCCCGGACGGGACCGTGCCACAACTGCCGGTCAGCGCCGGGCTGCCGGGGGCCGACGTACGGACGCCCCTTCCGCATCTCCTAGGGGAGGGCTTCGACCACCTCGGGCTCGACGCGCCCGCGGCTGACCTGGCGACCCTGCCCCCCGGACTGTCCCTGGACGCCCCGCTCACCGCGCCGAACCCCGAACACCTCGGCATGCCCGACCCGAAGCTCCCTCAGGCCGCCGTTCTCACACCGCCGCTGAAGACGGCGCCGGAGGCCGACCTGGGCATGGGCGCGGGAGCGTAACCGCGTCACGAGCCGTGGGCCGTGTGGGTCACCGCCGCTTCAACCGACCGAGTCCGCCGAGGAGAGAATCATGTCCGTCAGCAAAGTGTCGAGCCGAGTGCCGGTGACCCGGAGGGGTGTGATGCACGGTCTGCTGGTGTCGGCGGCCGCCGCGGTGCTGGCCCCCGTCGTCGCCGCGTCCTGGCCCCCGCACCGGCCCGGCTCCGACGACCTCTCGTTCGACGAGGTGTACCACGGCCGTCACATCCTGGGTGCCAGGACCGGAGCGGGCGGCCGTGCCGCGGTCGGCGGCGGTGAGTGGCAGGTCACCGTGGACGGACGGCCGCTGCACCTGATGCGCCGCGCGGACGGCAGCTATTTGAGCATGGTGGACCACTACCAGTCGTATCCGACCGCGCTGGCGGCCGCGCGTGCGGCCGTCGACGAACTGGGTCCCTCGGAGCAGCTTCGCGGCGTGGAGGCGGAGGGGAGCGGCCACCATGGCGTACACGCGTAAGAACGTCAGCAAACTGACCGGCGCGGAGCGACGCCGGTTCGTCGCCGCGATGCTGGAGATCAAACGCCGGGGCGAGTACGACGAGTTCGTGCGGACGCACATCGAGTACTACGTGGCGGACGGCGACCGGGGCCTGCGCTCGGCCCACATGGCGCCCTCGTTCCTGCCCTGGCACCGACGGTTCCTGCTGGAGCTGGAGCGGGCGCTGCGCCGCGTGGACTCCGCGGTGAGCGTGCCCTACTGGGACTGGACGCGGCAGCGGAAGCCGTCCTCCGTGCCCTGGACCGCTGACCTGCTCGGAGGTAACGGGCGGCGCTCCGACCGCCAGGTCATGACCGGGCCCTTCGCCTACGCCCACGGGAAGTGGACGATCAAGGAGGGGGTGACCGACGGCGCCTACCTCACCCGCGACTTAGGGCGTCGGCAGAATCCGTTCGAGCTGCCCACGAAGCGTGAACTGGACTCGGCCCTCGCCGACCCCGTCTACGACAGCGCCCCCTGGAACTCCACGTCCACCAAGGGCTTCCGCAACAAACTCGAAGGGTGGGGGCGCGGGTCCGGCAGCGTGGCCTGGCACAACCACAACCGGGTCCACCGCTGGGTGGGCGGCGTCATGCTCGGCGGCGCCTCGGTCAACGATCCCGTCTTCTGGCTGCACCACGCCTTCGTGGACCTCCAGTGGTCCCGCTGGCAGCAACGCCATCGCGGTGCCCGCTACCTGCCCGCCCGGCCGCCGGGCCCCGGCAACGACCAGCACGGACGGATCGTCGCCCGGCACGAGCGGATGCCTCCCTGGGACGTCACGCCGGACGAACTGGAGGACCACAGTCGGATCTACCGGTACGCGTAGCCCCCACCGCCGTCCCCTCGCGTGGGAAGCGGTGTCGCCCGTGTCATGGCGAGGCCCCCGGCAGCGCCTGCTGCGGGGGGCCTTCCTCGTGCGTACGACGGTCAGTTGCCGTAGCCGGAGTCGGAGCCGTAGCCGCCCGGGGTGGAGGTGACCGGGGCGCCGACGTTGGCGCAGGTGCTGCCGAAGGCCGGGTTCAGCAGACCGACGACGTCGACGGTGTCCCCACAGAGGTTGACCGGCACGTTGACCGGGACCTGGATGGCATTGCCCGAAAGGATGCCGGGGGAGCCGACGGCCGCACCCTGGGCGCCCGCGTCCGCCATGGCGAGACCGGCCCCGCCGAGGACCACGGCGCCCGTGCCGAGTACGACACCGGTTGCCTTCGCGATGCGAGACATCACGTTTCTCCTTTGGATCGGTGAGCGCGGCTGCTCGAACGCGACCGCACTCCCCTTTCAACGCGCCCGCTCACGGGCGGTCACGGCATACGCCTGGGGGATCACCCGTCGCGGGCGGACCGCTCGCCGCCGGGGCGTGCCCAGGCCGGTGTCGCGGACGGAAATTCACTACGGCCCGCGCCGCGCCCTCAACTAGCCTCCCAGGTATGCCTACCGACCTGTCGGCCTCTCCATCGGCCAACCCGCCGGCCAACCCGCCGATCGATCCGCCGATCGATCCGCCTGTCGACCCGTTGGTCGGGCTGTTCGCCGAGGAGACCCGGGTCCGCGCCTTCGCCGCGGTGGCCCTCGGCGCGGACACGCCCACGAAGGTCATGGAGCGGGCGGGACTCTCCCCGAGGGACGCGACCACGGCGCTGCGCCGGCTCCTGAGCCAGGACGTCATCACCGACGACGGGGGACTGGCCGTCGCCTACGGCCACTTCAGGCAGCTCGCCCGCGGCACACGGACACCTGCCGAGACCTACGGCACCGAGGACGAGCGGACCGAGGCCGTCCTGCGGACCTTCGTACGCGGCGGACGCCTGGTCCGGCTGCCCGCCCAGTGGCAGCGCAAGCTGGTCGTGCTCCGGCACATCGCCGAGCAGACCTTCGAACCGGGCGTCGAGTACCCCGAGCGGACCGTCAACGAGAAGCTGCGCGCCTGGTGCGAGGACGCGCCGGTCGACCATGTGACCCTGCGGCGCTACCTCGTGGACCTGCGCCATCTGACCCGGCAGTACGGCTTCTACTGGCGGCCCGCACAGGTCTGAACCGACGCTTCCGGTCCGGGGCAGGGGCAGGGGCAGGGTCCGGGTCCGATCCGGTCCGGGTCCGATCCGGTCCAGGTCCAGGTCCAGGTCCAGGTCCGGCCCGGACCGGTCCGATGAGGACCCGGCCTCAGCCGAGGAGGCGTACGGGGCTTCCCGCGAGGAAGGCCCGGATGTCCTCGACCGCCCCGCCGTAGTACGCCTCGTAGTTGGCCCGCGACACATAGCCCAGATGCGGGGTGGCGAGAAGACGCGGCGCCGTGCGCATGGGGTGGTCGGCGGGGAGGGGCTCGACATCGAACACGTCCACACCCGCCCCGGCGATCCGCCCCTCGCGCAGGGCCGCGAGCAGCGCGTCCTGGTCGACGATCGCCGCGCGTGAGGTGTTGACGAGATAGGCGGTCGGTTTGAGGAGGGCCAGTTCGGCGGCGCCCACCAGGCCACGGGTGCGCTCACCCAGTGCGAGGTGCACGGAGACGAAGTCGCTGCTCGCGAGCAACTCCTCCTTCGAGTCCACCCGTTCCACCCCCACCTCCGCGGCGCGCTCCTCGGTGAGGTTCCGGCTCCACGCGCCGACCCGCATCCCGAACGCGAGGCCCACCCGCGCCACCCTGCCGCCGATCTTCCCGAGCCCGAGCAGACCCAGCCGGCGTCCGTGCAGATCGGCGCCCACGGTGCTCTGCCAGGAGCCGCCCGCCCGCAACGCGCCGTTCTCCTCGACGAGACCCCGCGCGAGGCCCAGCAGCAGCGCCCACGTCAGCTCGACCGGGGGCGTCGAGGAACTCGGAGTGCCGCACACGGTCACCCCGTGCGCCTCGGCGGCCGCGTAGTCGATCACCGTGTTACGCATCCCGGAGGCGATCAGCAGCTTCAGGCGGGGCAGCCGGGCCAGCAACGAGGCGGGGAAGGGCACCCGCTCGCGCAGGGTCACCACGATGTCGAAGTCCGCGAGCGCGGCGGCCAGCGCGTCCTCGTCGGCGAGGTGTTCGCGGAACCCGACCACCACGACGTCGTCCGCGACCGGCGACCAGTCGACGACCTCGGTCGCCACCCCCTGGTAGTCGTCGAGCACAGCACAGCGAAGTCGCATGTCAGGTCCCTCCCAGGCTCGACCGGAGCCTAACGGAGAGCCGTTCGAGGCCGCCGCGGAGCCCCCGCGGGAGGCGACTGAGGGGGAAGCCACGACGGCCGTCCGCTCCCCGTGGCAGTATCTGGGCTTCATGAGTGCGTCCCCAGAGGTACGGAGCCTGCGCGCGGCGGTGTTCGCCGTGCTGTGCGTGCTGCTGGCCGCCGGCGGTCACGGGCTCGCTTCGGGGGAGGCACCGCCGCTGTGGGCGGACGGTGCCGGATTCCTCGCCGTGTTCGCGGCCGGCTGCCTGCTGAGCGGGCGCGAACGCTCACTCCTCGGGATCGGCGGCGCGATGCTGGCCACCCAGGCCGGACTGCACGTCGCGTTCGAGGCGGCCCGGCCGCGGATGACGATGAACA
Source organism: Streptomyces sp. RPA4-2 (assembly GCF_012273515.2). Taxonomy (NCBI): domain Bacteria; kingdom Bacillati; phylum Actinomycetota; class Actinomycetes; order Kitasatosporales; family Streptomycetaceae; genus Streptomyces; species Streptomyces sp. RPA4-2. The sequence continues at coordinate 3,420,611 of NZ_CP050975.2, read as the reverse complement.
TGCACGGCATGTCCATGGGCCACCCGCACGCGCACGCCATGACCCCGCACGCCACGGCCGCCCATGTGGCGGCCGCCGCGCTGGCGACCTGGTGGCTGCGGCGTGGCGAAGCGGCGTTCTGGTGCCTGCTGCGCCGGGCCGTCGCGCTGGTGCCGGGGCTCGCCGCCTGGTGGCGGGTGCGGACAAGGCCGCCGGCCGGTCCGGTCCGGCCGGACGTCGTCTGCCCGAACGCCGCCGCCCCCGGGCCGCTTCGGCAGGTACTGCTGCGGCACGCGGTCTCACGCCGGGGACCACCGCCGCGGCCGTCCTACGCGCCCTGACCGCAATCCCACCAGTACGGAGTTCCGCCGATGTCCCCGATGTCCCCGATGCGCACCACCGTGCGCCGCGCCGGCCTCGTCACCGCCCTCACCGCGGCCGGGATCCTGACCGCCGCCGGTGCCGCCTCCGCGCATGTGACCGTCCACCCCGAGAGCTACGCCAAGGGAGCCACGGACGGTGTCCTGACCTTCCGCGTCCCCAACGAGGAGGACACTGCCAGCACCACGAAGGTGCAGGTCTTCCTCCCGACGGACCACCCGGTCCTCGGAGTGCTCGTCACCCCCCAGAGCGGCTGGACGGCGAAGGTGACGACCACGAAGCTCAAGACCCCCGTCAAGACCGACGACGGCACCATCACCGAGGCAGTCTCGGAGATCACCTGGACCGGCGGCCGGATCCGGCACGGCCAGTACCAGGACTTCGACGTCGCTTTCGGACAACTTCCGGATGACGTCGGACAGTTGGCGTTCAAGACGCTGCAGACGTACTCGGACGGCAATGTCGCCCGCTGGATCGAGGAGACGCAGAAGGGCGGGGAGGAGCCGGAGAACCCGGCACCGGTGCTCGCCCTCACCGCCAAGGCGGCGGGGGACAGCGGTTCCGACGCGGACTCCGGTGCGGGCTCGTCCGCGGATTCGGGGTCGGGTTCGGAGGCGGGCTCGGACTCGGGCTCTGACACGTCGTCGGCGTCGAGCTCCGCTCCGGCCTCCGCGACCGGGAGTTCGGCGTCGAGCAGTGACTCCACGGCGCGAGGTCTGGGCATCGCCGGGCTGGTGGTGGGCGTCCTCGGCCTGGGCGCTGCGGCGTTCGCCCTCGTACGCGGCCGCAACGCCGGTTCGTAACCTCGGCGAGTGGACGGTCCTCGCCCCGCCGGCCGCCATGCCGCCGACGGGGCGACGGACCGCCGAAGGCCGCCCACGATCACAGCGGCGCGCAGGATCACAGCGGCGCGCGCAGGATCACAGAGGTTCGCTCTGGGGAACAGAGGCCCGCTCAGGGGCACGAGACAGTCCGGGATCACCGGGACCACCGGAGGGGGCGGCCTGGACCGCCGGGGCTCCGCCTGGACTGCCGAGGCCCGTCCGGGACCGCCTCTCCGGCACGGGTCGCCCCCGCTATGAGTGGAGCCTGGCCGGGGATGAGCGGGGTGTGGGAAATTTCCGTACCAGTCCGTGACGACCGGCACCCGGATGCGAGGATGAGGCCGCCATGACAGCTGGGTGGTGTTCGCGCACGGTACGGGCCGCGGTGTTCGCTGCCGTCTGTGTGCTCCTCGCCGCCCTGGGGCACGTGATGATGTCCGGCGGTGAGGTGCCCCCACGGGTCCTCGGCGCCTCGGTCGTGGTGATCGGCGGCACGGGGTGGGGCCTGGCCGGCCGGGAGCGTGGGCTGCCCCTGATCGTCTCCGCGGTGATGGTCACTCAGGCGGCACTCCACTCGACGTTCTCCCTCGCCCAGGCGTCGGCATCCGCCTCGCCCCCGACGAGCACCCCGGGAATGGGCTCCATTTCCGCGGGAGTCATGTCCACTGGCGCCATGTCCACAGGCGCGATGCCGATGGGTGCGATGCCCATGGGGCCCGCTCACATGGACTCCATGAACACGGGGGTCATGGGGGCCATGGACCACATGGGCGACGGGGCGGGCGGCGCCTCTTCGCTCGGCATGCTCGCCGCCCACCTGGTGGCCGCCCTGCTCTGCGGCCTCTGGCTCGCGCACGGAGAGCGCGCCGCCTTCCGCATCCTGCGGGCCCTCGCGGCCCGGCTGGCCGCCCCACTGCGGTTGCTCCTCGCGCTGCCTGCCCCGGGGGGCCACCCACGCCCGCGCCTGCGCCGTCATCGTCCGGCGCGCGCTCCGCGTCTGCTCCTTCTCGTCCACGCGATCACTTCTCGGGGCCCGCCCGCCGGGACCGCTGTCGTCTGACGACAGCCGGTATCCCGGGGCGACCACCGTGCGTCCCGGGCCCGGCCGCGCCTCCGCGCGCGGCCGTCTCCCTCACCGGACCCCCGGCCCACTCCTGCGCTCCGGGGGCCGGATCCCGGATGACCCGAGAAGGACACCAGGTGACCACTCCTGCCCTGCCCACCTCACGTGACGCCTCGCTGACGGCCTGGGCGATGGCCGCACGCGGCGGCGACCCCGAAGCCGTGGACCACTTCGTCCGCGCCCTCCACCGGGACGTACGCCGCTACGTCGCCTACCTCGGCGTGGACCCGCAGTCCGCGGACGACCTGGCCCAGGACACCTTCCTGCGCGCCCTCGGCAGCCTGCACCGTTTCGAGGGCCGCTCCTCGGCCCGCGCCTGGCTGCTGGCCATAGCGCGCCGTGCGGTGATCGACAGCTTCCGGAGCGCGGCCACGCGGCCCCGGCCCGCAGACTTCGACGACTGGCGACTCGCCGTCGAACGCGCCCAGCCGCGCGGCCTGCCGGGCTTCGACGAAGGCATCGCGCTCGACGACCTGCTGGCCGGACTGCCCGAGGAGCGCCGGGAGGCCTTCGTGCTGACGCAACTCCTGGGACTGCCCTACGCGGAGGCGGCCCTGGTGAGCGACTGCCCGATCGGCACGGTCCGCTCACGCGTGGCCCGTGCCCGTACCTCGCTCATCGCCTCGCTGTCCGACGCCGAGCGCTGCGGGCCGGTCGACGCGGCGGCCTGACGGGGGCGGTCTGTCGTGAGAGGTGGCGGGCCCTGACGGGTGCGGCCTGGCACGAGGTGGCGGGCCCTGACGGGTCCGCCTGCCGTGTGAGCGAGGGCATGGAGGCCGGAGAGGGCGCGGCCCCGGACGCCTGGGGGGCGGGCCGGGGCCGCGGGCTCACGAGGACACCGTGCTCGCGGTCACTCGCTGTTGAGTTGCCAAGGTGCAGTGCCGCTCAGTGCCTGCCCGGCGCCTGTTCAGTCCCGCGTCGGCGTCTTCTCCCGGCGGAGGAGCAACATGATCCCGCCACCAACGACGACCAGGGCGATGGCGGTGCCCGTGATGATCGGGGTCGCGGTGGAGCCGCCCGTCTCGGCGAGGTCGGTGCCCCCGGTGGAGGTGGCGTCCAACGCGGCCGGGCTGGGCTCACCGACCGTCTGGGTCGTGACGTCGCTCGCGCTGCCCTGTGTCTTGCAGTCGAACATGCCGGTGAACCGCTTCTCGAAGCCGTTCGCGCCCGTGACCGCGAAGGCGTATGCCTGGTCCTCCCGCAGTGGGACCGTCACCGTCAGGGACTTGCCGGCCGCGACCGTGTGCTCGCCATCCATCAGCTCGAAGGTGAACGGCGCGTCGCCCGCGTTGGCCGCCGTGACGTCCACACCGCCCTCGGCACAGTTCTTCTCGGCGGAGAGCGCGGGTATCGCGCCCTCCGCGGCCCAGGTGGCCGTCGCCGTCGCGGAGACCGCTGACTCGCTGGAGCCGGCCAGGATCTGCGTCTGGCTGCGGGTCTCCGAGGCGAAGGCCCGGCCGACCGGCACGATCGTCGACGCCTGGAGGGACAGGGCCGCCGAGCCGTCCGGGCTGTCCTTCGGCACATCGAAGTAGAGCCGGCTGCCGTTGGCCGCGGAGGTGATCGGCCTGCCGTCCTTGTCGACGACCTTCACGCCGCTCGCGAAGGCGTCCGCGGGCGGTGTCACCGTCACACTGTCAGCGTCGGTGCGCACCGTGATCGGGCCCACCTTCTGGCCGGCGTGACCGGAGATCGCGGGAGGATCGAGGGTCAGTGAGGCCTTGGGCTCCGGCATGCTCCGCGCGCTCTTCTGCAGATAGTCCGCGAGCTTCTCCGCCTGCGGGTTCACCGCGTCCACGTCGGCGCCGTCCGAATACCGCCAGATGGCCACCTGTGTGCCGGCCGCGGCGTCCTGCTCGGTGAGGCCGCTCGCGCCGGCCTTCTCGGCCAGCGCCGCCAGGTCGTTCACCTGCGGGTACGAGTGCTGCAGGATCCAGCGGATGCGGCCCGCGTCCTTGTTGCCGTTCAACGACGTGCCGCTCCAGGACGTCTCCTGGTACTTGGCGTCCCGCTGGGTCGGGTTGTGAAGGTCGATGCAGTAGGTCTGCAGCATGCCGCCGTTGTCGACGGACATCTCGAACAGACCCGCGGACACCTGCTGGTCCTGGCCGTTGTCGTGGATCACCGCGGGCCCGTACGTCTTCAGACCGGTGATGGTCGCGGTCGCGCCGCCCTGACTCCGCGGGACCTCGTCCGCGACGGCCGTACCCGTGGTGACCATCGCTCCGGCGGCGACGAGTCCCGACACCACCGTCGCGGCGACGAGGCGGCCGGCCCCTCGCCTGCGCGCCGCCGCCGCGGACGCCGCAGAGAACGCAGAGAGCGCAGAGAGCGCAGAAAACACAGAATTCCCCTTCGAGCAGGACCCGTTGACATGGGGGGACGGTCCCGCCAGCAGAATCAGAAGCCCCGTGAGCTATGCCCGGCATCCTAAGGACGCGGCGCACCACGCTCCCCGGGCATTCCATCCGATAACCGATCCGAATCGGAATCGTTATCGGTCAGCAAGGCTGTGAGCTGCGCTTATCGACAAATCCATGGCGGGTGTCGGAGCAGAACTCCGTGACGAAGCATCATGTATGCGTCGATAAGCCGCAGTTCGGTCGGCCCGTCCGATGGCCGGGATGCGCGCGACAGCGGCACCGTCCCCGTGTTCACCGCCCGGACACGCACGCGACCGTCCCGATCCGGGCTCAGGTCACCCCGGCCGGTACCGCCTGCTGAGGGGAAGCGGCCTCGGACGGACTGCCGGGCCCCGTCTCCCAGTTGGGCTCGGGCCGGGGAGCCGGCGGTGTGTCACCTTCCTTGTGCGGGCGCCGGAAGGCCGACGTGCCGCGGGAGAGGTCGTGGCCGATCGCCACCGCGTCGATGTCCGCCGACGTCCAGCTCTGCCCCTCGCGCGTCTCGGTGCGTACCTTCAGCCTGCCCTGCACGATGACGGGATCTCCCACCGACAAAGACGCCCCCACGTTGGTGGCGAGCGCTCGGTTGGCCCACACGGTGAAGAAGTTGGTGTGCCCGTCCGTCCACGTGTTCTTCTCGCGGTCCCAGTACCGCGCCGTCACCGCGAGTCGGAACCTCGCCGAGGCTCCGTTCGCCAGATCTCGGTACACCGGCTGTGTCGCCACGTTGCCCACCGCGCAGACCATCGTCTCGTTCATGCCCGGACCCCTCTCCCGTACGACTGCGTCTGTCGCGGCGATCGCATGCGCTGCGATCGCCGCGGATCCAGACTGCCCTCGCCGGGCCGAGCCCGCCGGGCGCTGTGCACCGCCCGAGGATTGTGGACAACCGCGTCACCCGTGGGAGTGCGGCGCCATCGGTCGCGGCCGCGTCCCCAGGTCGCCGACGGACCCAGGTCGCCGACGGCCTCAGGCCACCCGGCGGCCTCAGGCCACCGGCGGCCTCAGGCCACCGGCGGCCCCAGTTCACCGACCGCCCCGGACAAACGACCTGCCCAGGCCGGCCGGCCGACCGGTCACGGGCAAGCAGCCGGCCCCGGCTAACCGACCGTCGCCCCCGTGACCCGTCCGAACTGCTCCCGTACCTCCCGATACCGCAGCAACTCCGCGGCCACCGGATCCAGGACCCGCGCCCTCCCACACCCGGCGGCGGCCTCCCGCAACCGTCGTTCCGCGTCGAGTCCGTACCGTCGGGCCGGCCCGCGCGCCGCCAGTCTGCTGCTCCACTCGACGAACGGACCGCCGATGATGCCCGCCACCATCAGCAGCACCGGCACCCAGAGGTTCGGCGCCATGAACCCGATGATCTGCGCCAGCAGCCACAGCCCGCCGACGATCTGAAGGATCGTCATCGCCGCCTGGGCGAGGACGGCGACCGGCCACCAGCCCGGCCGCGGCGGCCGCCCCGCCGGTGTCGTGGCACGCGTCGCCATCTCGTCCAGAGCTTCCGGCAGCCCCTGCGCACCGCGTACGGCCGCCTCGCGCACCGCCATTGCCCAGGGTGCGGGGAGACCACGGGCCGCCCGGTCCGCCACCGTACGGACGGCCTGCTCGACACGCTGGCGGGCCGTGGCCTCCTCGTCGGCGGGCATCCGCAGCGCATGCCGTCCGGTCGGTGGGTCGCGCCGGTCCTGGCACCAGTGCCACAGCCGCAGCCAGGGGGTGCCGCAGGCGCGGTTGGCGTTGCGGCGCCACGCGCGCTCGGCCGCCTGGCCGGCCGCGGTGGCGCCCACCGCGTCCGCGAGCCGGTCCGAGAACTCGTCGCGCGCCTCCTCGCTGAGACCCGTGTGCCGGCCGGTCGCGTACACCGGCCGCAGCCGGGTGGCGGCCGCGTCGAGATCGGCTGAGATTCGACGTGCGGCTGCGCCGCGCTCGGCCACGAACTGCCCCAGTGCCTCGCGCAGTTCGCCGATGCCGTCCCCGGTGAGCGCGGACAGCGCGAGCACGGTCGCGCCCGGTTCGCCGTACTCGCCCAGCGCGATCCCGTCCTCGTCGAGCAGCCTGCGCAGGTCGTCGAGGACCTGGTCGGCGGCCTCGCCGGGGAGCCGGTCCACCTGGTTGAGGACCACGAAGGAGACCTCCGCGTGTCCCGCCATGGGCCGCAGATAGCGTTCATGAAGCATGGCGTCCGCGTACTTCTCGGGATCCACGACCCAGATGACCGCGTCGACGAGTGCCAGGATGCGGTCCACGTGTTCGCGGTGCTGGACGGCGGCGGAGTCGTGGTCGGGCAGGTCGACCAGGACGAGACCGTGCAACTGGGCCTCCGCCTCCGGGCTCTGCAGAGGGCGCCTGCGCAGCCGTCCCGGGATGCCGAGCCGGTCGATGAGCGTCGCCGCGCCGTCGCTCCAACTGCACGCGATGGGTGCCGCGGTGGTCGGCCTGCGGACACCGGTCTCGGAGATGGCCACCCCGGCGAGCGCGTTGAAGAGCTGCGACTTGCCACTGCCGGTGGCTCCGGCGATGGCGACGACGGTGTGCTGCCCGGAGAGCTTGCGCCGCGCGGCCGCCTCGTCGAGAACCCTGCCCGCCTCGGCGAGCGTCCTGCCGTCGAGACGGGCGCGTGACAGCCCGACCAGCTCCCGGAGCGCGTCGAGGCGCGAGCGCAGGGGGCCGTCGTACGCGAGAGGGGGCGGGGGGCCTGTGCGGCGGTCCTGGTCTCCGGTGCCGGGGATTCCTGGCCGCCGGGAGCGTCGGACGCGCGGCGGGCGATCAGCCCGTCGTCCCAGACGGACTCGGGTTCGGTACGGGCGGGGGTGCCGTCGCCCTTCACGCGCGCGTGCCCGGCGTCGTCCTTCACGCGCGTGTGTGCCGGGTCGCGCTCCTGGTGTGTGTGGCCGGCGTGGTGAGGGATGTCCGGGGGGCGGTTCTCGGCGGCCTCGGTGCCCTCGCGGGTCTCGCGGGTCTCGCGGGTCTCGTGGGTCTCACGAGCCTCGCGGGTCTCACGGGTCTTGTACGGCTCATGGGTTCCGTGGCCCTCGTGGTCCTTGTGGCCGTGCCGGGACGCACCAGGCACGGGCTCCCTGTCCGCGATTTCCTGGTGGGTGCCCACTGGGGACCGGCCTTCGTCCTGCGAGCCCACGGAGGGACCGGCGCCCGCTGCCCCCTGGGCGGAGGCCTCCTGGGCGGCGGCGTCCCGCTCGGAGACGCCGTGGTCCGACACGCCGTGGCCCGACACGCCGTCTTCGGAGGGCCTGTCTCCGGTGCGGTCGATGTGCTCGCCGTGATCCGTGTGTTCGGCATGATCCGAGCGATCTGTGTGATCCGTGTGGTCCGTGTGGTCTGTGACGGCGGTCATCGCGGTCACCTCTCCTTCTGCAGTACGGACAGCGCGGCGATGAGTTCGGACTGGGGCTCCGGATGGACGTCGAGGGCGTCGAGCGGGGCCAGGCGCCGTTCGCGCTCGGTGTGCAGCGTCTGGTCGACGTACTCCGTGAGGAGGTGTCCGCCCCGTTCGCACAGCCGCAGGGCACCCTGCGCGCCGATCCGGTCGGCGAGCTGCTCACCCGCGGTCTGGGCCCGTCGGCCGCCCAGGAGCGTGGTGGCGACCAGCGCGGCGACGGTCTCGGCGTCCGGGGCCGCGCTCTTGTCGAGGTGACCGACCTCGTCCTCGGCGTACTCCTCCAGGACCCGCCGCCACCGTCGTACGGCCACCCCGATCCGATGCTCGGGGCTTTCCAGGGCCGGATCACGGTCCGTCAGCTCGGAGACCTGCGCGGCCGGTTCGCGGCGCCAGGCCTCGTCCACACGTTCGTCGGCTGCCGTGACGGTGCACAGCATCAGGGCGGCAAGACTCTCGACGAGCGAGTCGAGCAACTCGCCGGCGGTGCAGTCCAGCGGATAGGCGCGCCACCGCTTGAGCGCGTCCCCGGCGAGCACGGCACCGGCCTGCAGACGCCCCTGCACGCGCGCGTGCTCCCTGTCGTACGCACCGTCGACGGCCGCGGTGAGCCGCAGCGCGGCGGCGTACTGTGCCGCGGCCGCGCTCGCCAGTTCCGGCATCCGGACCTTCAGGGAGTCGAGGACCCCATGTGCGGTACGGGCCATCGCCTGGCGTCTGGCGCCGGGATCCTGCGTCTGGTGCACGAGCCACGTACGCAACGGCGCGACGGCGGAGGCGGGCAGCAGGCCGCCGCCCCACGCCGACTCGGGCAGCTCGGGCACCGTGAAGCGGGGCACCTCGCCGAGCCCGGCCTTGGTCAGCAGCGCGCCGTACTGCCGCGAGACCTCGGACACCACCTGGTGGGGCACCCGGTCGAGGACGGTGACCAGGGTGGCCCTGTGCTCCTTGGCGGTACGCAGCAGGTGCCAGGGCACGGCATCGGCGTACCGCGCAGCCGTGGTCACCATGACCCAGATGTCAGCCGCGCTGATCAGTTCCGCGGCGAGTACGCGGTTGTCGGCGACCAGGGAGTCGACGTCGGGGGCGTCGAGCAGGGCGAGGCCGCGGGGGAGGGTGTCGACGGTCTCGACCCGCAGCACCCGTTCGCCTCGCTCGACGGGCGGGGCCAGGTCGTCGCCGGGCTCCTGGTGGGGCGTCCACACGCGGGTGAGGTCGGGCAGTACCCGCATTCCGCTGAACCAGTGATGGTCCTCCGGATGGCACACCAGTACCGGTGTACGGGTCGTCGGCCGGAGCACCCCGGCCTCGCTGACCCGGCTTCCCACGAGGGAGTTGACCAGGGTGGATTTACCCGCGCCGGTGGATCCACCGATCACGGCCAGAAGTGGCGCTTCGGGGTCTCTCAACCGGGGCACCAAATAGTCGTTGAGCTGTGCGAGCAGTTCGTCGCGGTTGGCACGCGCGCGTGGAGCCCCCGCCAGGGGCAGCGGGAAGCGTGCGGCGGCGACACGGTCGCGCAGGGCGGAGAGTGCGTCGAGCAGCTGGGGCCGTACGTCCAAGGTCACCACATGCGAAGAATGCCCAATTTTGGAGGCTTTCTGAAGCATATGGACATGCCTGCGCGCCGACAGGACACATCGGGGTGGAAGGGGCGACTGGGGTGCAGGCATAACGAGTGCACAACACCCGGGGCGCCGGGCGCCAAAAGCGGTGCATGATTCGTACCTGCCTGCGATTATCAGGACCGCTTCACTGAACCTCCACATCGAGCCACGGAGGCGAAGCGCCAGGGACAAGGACCCGGGAGCCCTATCCTTGTCCCCGACAAGGTCACGGATCGGCCCACACCCGGGCACTGCGACACCGGCCACCACACCCGGCCCCCGTAGCTCAGTGGATAGAGCAGGCGCCTTCTAAGCGCTTGGCCGCAGGTTCGAGTCCTGCCGGGGGCGCAAGTCTCCGCCCTCCCCTATGGGAGGGCTTTTTGCAGGTCAGGGCATGTTTCCCTCGGGCCGACGAAGCCCCGAACACCTCCCCGATGATCAAGGGGAAGGTCCGGGGTCGTCCGGCTGTCACCGGGTTTTCGCGGGTGGCTGTGTCGAATACGTGTCGAAGTTTTGGGCGGGAACCCTCAGCCCGCGTCGGGCGGCTCGGGGAGATCTCCCGCGGCTTCGAGGCGCCGTTTCAGGTCAGGAAGCTGCCCTTCGACGCATCGCGCGTAGGTCGCCAGGAGCACCGGGACGCTGTTGCCGGCCCAGTCCGCCACCTGTGCGGGTGGAATCCCGTCGTTCAGCCACTTGGTCAGGCGCGTGTGGCGGTTGTCGTACACGCGCCTCCCCGTGGGCGACTCGAAGACGTGCGGGGGCAGGACGGCCTTCCGCGCGCCGCGCCATGCCCGGCGGATGACCGAGCCCGCGAGAATGCCGCCGTTCTCCCCCTGGAAGAGCAGGTCACCGGGCTTGAGCTGTTCGTCCTCGATGTGCTGCCGCAGGATGCGGGTCAGTGCCGGATGCCCCGGCGCGCTGCGTGTCTCGCCCTCGGCACGGCCCTTCAGGTCGCGTTCCTCGTGGATCTCTCCGGTATCGGTCCACTGCTTGCCCACCTCCGGGGTCGCCGTGTGGATCAGCAGCTCGCACCACTGGTCCGCGGCATCCGGTCCGGGGAGGGTGACGTCCTGCACGCGCATGGCTACCGCTTCCTCCGGCCGGAGAGCGCAGTAGTACAGGGTCGCGAAGAACGCGTGCAGTCGCTTTCCGCCGCGGGGCCGGCGCCGGATCCAGTCGAGGAGCGCCGCCGCCTGGTCCGCGTTCAGCAAGGACCGTTTGTCCACGGCGTTGCTGGTCTTGGTGACGGCAGTCGACTCCTTGCCCTTGGGGAGCGGGTTGGTCCGCAGGACGCGCCGCCGGATCGCGTGCTTCATGACGACGTTGAGGATCCGGCGGTGCCGCTTCCGGGACCAGGCGGCCGCCTGCCTGCCGTCGAGGCGCGTGTCGACGGCTCGCAGGACCTCGTCGGCCCTCTCGTCGTCCTCCCAGGCCGAGACGGGCAGAGAGTTGCGTTCCACCCACCTGAGGATGGTCACCACGTCGCGGGGAGCTTCCGCACGACGGGACGAGTTGAACGCCCACTCGCGTAACGCGGTCCGCACGGCCACCGGGGCGAACTGGGTCGGCTGGGCCCGCAGCAGGGCGATCGTGACCGCCGTCAGGGTCTTGGCGGTGTTCTTGCGGCTGTTGCCGCCGAGCTCCGGCCATCGGGCGTCCACGTACTCGACGGCGAACGTGTACCAGCTCATGGCGGCCGATTTGGAGCGGTGGGATACCGGCAGCCCGGTGGCGATGACGAAGGCCTCACCCTTGCCCGTCGCCCGGATGAGCTCGGAGCGGAAGCCCTCGGCGAGGGCAACGGTCCGGAAGGGCTCCCGCCATGGCTTGCCCGCGACCACCCATCGCACGGTGTGCGTGGTCTTCCGGGCGCCCTTGTACGTAAGGATCTTGTAGATCTTGACGTCGTACGAAGTCTCCATCAGGCGGCGTCCTCACGGTCGTCGAGCCAGTGATCGAGATCGCTCCGCCGGATCCTGAGATCGCCGTTCGGGAGCTTGATGCAACGCGGGGCGCGCCTCTTGGCCCGCCAGTCGTAGAAGGTGGAACGGGAGACCTTCAGCTCCTCGCAGACCTCGGCGAGCGTGAGCTTTTCGTCTCGCGACCTCACAGTGGACGTCGTCACGAAATAGCTCCTTCCAGTTCCGCCAAGGCTTCGCGGGCTGTTTCGCGGTTGTGCTGGAGGTCGCGGGCGATGGTGGCGGCGAGGGCGGATTCGCCGGGGGTGTGGCCGTGGCCGGCGTATTGCCAGTCGGCGAGGACGAGGACGGTGTCCGGCTCGCGATCCTCGAGGCCGAGGGCGTCGCGTTCTTGTGCGGCGCGGTAGTCGGCGCGGGCCTGGCGGAGTTCGCCGAGGGTGGTGGAGTAGCGGCGCGACTTGGAGGAGAAGTGGCCTCGGAAGCCGAGCATGTGAGCCCACGCCCACAGCCGCCGTTCGGGATAGAGCGGGTCGAGGTGCTTGCAGGCTTCGATGAGGCGGCGGGTGTGGTCGGGGATCTGGTGGCGGTCGAGTTCGGCGAGTTCGCCGATGCGGCGGTCGAGGGTGCCGGTGTTCTCCGCGGCTTTGGTGGCGTACTTCGCGACGTAGGAGGCGACGGCCTGCTCGGTGATGTCGGAGCCGTCCCCGAACGCCTTCACGGGGCGGACGTCGAGCTGAGTTCCCCACCGGAAGGTGCGCGCCGGCTGCGCGTCGGCGGCCGGGACGGAGACCGAGGTGTAGGAGTGCGCGGCGGCGGCGTGGATGGCGTCGGTGAGGAGGTCGGCCGTTGCCCAGGACGGGGGAGGGGTGTCGGGTCCTTCGGGTCCGTCGACGCGGATCACGGCGTGGAAGTGCAGGGCGCCGCGCTTCTGGAACTCGGTGACCTTGCCGTACGACAGCCGTACATGGTCGGGCAGTTCGCGGCGGGTGAGGCTGGCGCGGGCGGCGATCTCGCGGCGGAGGCGGGTGGTGAAGCGCTGCCAGAGGTCGCCCGCGTGGTTGTTGAACAGGACGGCGCCCGCGTAGTCGTAGGCGGCTGGGTCGAGCGCTGTGCCGAGCGCGGGATCGTCGCTGGGGTGGCGGGTGCCGCAGCGACAGGTCCCGCGGTCGGGTCGGTTGTGGACGGGGCCGAAGGAGGGGGCGGTGAGGGTGGCGAAGACGCGGGGGTGGTCGCGGACGGTGGAGGGGATGTCGCGGCGGTCGTCTCCGGCGAGGCCCGCGCGGATGAGGTGGTAGGTGTCGCCCGCGTAGGTGAAGGCGCAGGAGGGGCAGCGGGAGGCCCGCCGGTTGCCGCACGCGAGACGGAGCCGTCCGCCGGGCTCGGATTCGGTGGAGTAGTGGTGGAGGGTCTCGCCGGTGGTCTTGTCCTTGGTGAGGGTCCAGCCGGTGAGGTGGATGGGGTCGGCGCAGCCGCCGGTGCGGCGGATCTGCTCGTGCCAGCGGTCGAAGTCGTCGGCCGAGGCCACCCTCAGCAGGTCGCCGAGGGTGGTCGGGTCGAGGAGCGTGTCAGACACGAGCACCCTCCCGGACAGGCGAGCGGCGAGCGGTCCCGGTGCCGTGGCAGGCGGGGCAGTGGGCGGTGATGGTCCGTAGGTGGCCGTTGCGGTCGCGGCCGCCGAGGGTGATGGCGGCGGAGGCGAAGCCGTCGCAGTTCGGGCAGATCCGGGACGGCGGGCGGGTGCGGTGCGTCATGCTGGGGGTTCCTTCCGGTTGCGAGATCGGGATGGGGCACGGCTCCCGGGCGGCGGAGACTTGGTGGTTGAGGCCGCCCGGGGGCCGGTCAGCGCCGCTTGGTGTCCGCGTTGATGAGCGAGCGGATGACCAGGGCGCAGATGGCGATGGATGCGCCGGTGATGGCGACCGCGAGGAGCATCGAGACCAGGACGGCGCCTACGACCAGGACCACGGCGGTGCCGCTGCCGACGAGGGCGATGACGGCGCCCGGGGGTGAGCTGCACGGCCGGCCGCGCCGGGACCGGAGCCGCAGAGACGAACGGAGCGGGAGCCGGGGCCTGCGGGGTGTGCTGGATGACGGCGGTCGGCTCGACGACCGCGGGCGGAGTCACGAAGCCGGTGGGCTGGGGCATGGCCGGGACCTTGGGACGGAACATGGCGGATCTTCCTTCCAGGGCTGTTACTTGACGGCGGTGTCGATGGCGGGGGCGAGCAGGCTGTCGGCGAGGAGGTAGCCGCCGAGGAGGAGGACGGCGACGAGCCACCAGGGCGGGCGGATGAGTTTGACGCCGAGCCAGCCGACGACGATCAGGGCGAGCCAGAGCGGGACCTGCACGGGTGTCTCCTCAGCGGGCGGTGCAGCGGTGGGTGCGGGCGGCGAGTTGTGCGGCGGACTGGCTGGAGTAGTCGGCGGACCAGCCGCAGCGGTCGTTGGTGCACACGGCGGCGTGTTTGGTGTGGCCGTGGCGGTCGCGGTGGGTGCCGATCTGCACGGGGCCGATCCGCATCACGGAGTGGAAGTGGTCGCGGGCGGGCATGACGGGTTCTCCCTTCGGGTCAGGTGAGTTGGGCGGCGATGGCGTCGGCGAGGTGGGGCGGGACGCCGAGGCGGGCGCGGAGGGTGTCGGTGTCGATCGGTGCGCCGGTGCGGGTGTGGTGGTCGGCGGCGAGCTTGCGGGCGTGGTCGACCAGCGCGGCCGGGACCTGCGGACCGGTCGGAGCCGGGGGAGCGGGGGTCAGCGCCGGAGTGTCCTCAGCAGTGGCCGTGATGGGAGAGGGCTCCGGTCGCGGGGCGGGCACAGGTTTTTGCTCGACTTCCGCTGCGGGGACCGGGGCGGCGGTGGCTTAAGCGGATTCGGCTCCGGGGCGCTGGCGGTGTGGGAGTGGGCGAGGAGGGTGCCGCCGAGGAAGGCGAGGGCGGGCCATCCGGCGATGCCGAAGCGCAGCCAGGCGGGCGGGTGGGCGAGGTCGAGGAACCCGGCGGTGGCGACGTTGGCGCCGAGTGACGCGACCAGGGCGATGAGGAACCAGGACCAGGCCAGCCGGGACGGTCCGTCCGAGCGGAGTCGTCGCCAGGCAGCGACGAGGAGCAGGTCCACGGAGATGGGGTAGGCCCATGCCTTCCAGCCGGTCTGTCCGGCGGCGTCGGCGAGTTCGTGGAGGTGGGCGAAGGAGAGGGCTCCGGCGATGACGGCCTGGACGGGGACGGCGTCCACACGGAACGCAGGGCGGGCCATCACGAGCCGCCGGGGTATTCGGGGCCGTCGGTGGGGTCGTAACCGGGCGGGAACATGCCCGGCGGGGGCTCGGGAAGCGACGCCGCGAGCGACGGGCCGATGGTGTCGATGAACAGGTCGTCGGCGCCGGGCGTGTCCGCGTAGAGGGCCAGGGCGCCGAGCATCAGCACGGTGCGGTGGAAGTCCTCGATGTGCTCACACATTGGGGGCGTTCCTTCCTTCCGGCATGGAGGGGGTAGGGACCCGGCGCGAGACGGTCACGCCAGCCGTGGAGCGGGAGAGGTCAGACGGTCGCGGGAGCAGCCTTGGCCAGCGGTCCGGAGGCCGGGGCCGGGGTGCCGACGACGGGCCGGAACGGCGCGAGGGCGGGCAGGTCCGGGGTGCGGCCGGCGTGCTTGTTGCAGAGGTTCACGGCCTGGCGCAGCGTGGTGTGCGGGGCGCGGATGCGGGCCCAGCCGCCGGAGGAGTCGCCGGTCACGGCGATGCCGGGGGTCTCGGTGGGGATCTGGATGGCGGCGAGGACGGCGTCCGGGGCGATGTCGCCGAAGGCCATGTTGGCGGAGGATTCGTCGTTGACGCGGTGGGCGGTGCGGCCGGTGAGCTGGGCACGGAGCATGGTGATGCCCTTGCCGAGTTCGGAGCCGAAGCGCTGCCCGCAGATCTCCAGATAGATCCCGGCAGCCCGGCCGAGCTGGGCGAGCCGGACCAGGGCGGTGATGATCCGGTCCCGGCGCTTCTCCTCGTCCTTCGTGGCGAAGAGGGCGAGTTCGGCGACCTCGTCCACCAGGACCACGATCGGGACCGGGCGCAGGTGATCGGGGAGGTCCCAGATGTCGGAGGCGATCTCCGCATCCGGCACGTTCACCGTGATCCGCTGCTCGGCCCGGATCACCTGGTACACGTCTTCCATGTGGGAGACGAGGGCTTCGAGGAGGTCGAGGGCGGCGTCGGGGTTGTCGGCGAGTGCGGAGAACCGGCGGGCCAGGGGGAAGAGTTCCACGCCTTGTTTGCAGTCGATCCCGACCAGAGCGACGTCCATAGGGGCGAGGCCGGCCACTAGGTTGCGCTGGTAGACGGACTTCCCGGATTCCGTGGCGCCGAGGGTGAGCCCGTGGGGGATGGTCCGGTAGTCGCGGTAGTGCACCGCACCGTCCTCGCGCAGGGCGACCGGGACCCGCATCGGAGCCGGATCGGTCTTCGCAGGCATCTGGACCCGCTTGAGGACGTCATAGCCGGTCATCCGGACCTCGACGACGCCGGAGCGCAGTTCACGGGAGGTGACGCCGCACATGGCGAACGAGTGCCGCAGCCGGTCGCACGAGGCGGAGACGTCGAAGGCGTCCTGCCCGGGACGGAGCTTGAGACGGAGCACCAGGCCGGTCCGGGTGGGCCGCAGACGCAGGATGCGCGGGGCACGGGATTCGGGGACGGGCCGGTTGGCGAGACGGGCCATGGCCAGGCGCCAGCGCGACGGCGGCACCGTGAGCCCGCAGGCGTCCATCACGGAGGTGTACTGGAACAGGACCCGCACCGCGGCGAAGGCGGCACCGAAGGCCAGCCAGTACCAGGCGGGCCGCCGCCACCGCAGGACCAGCGCGGCAGCGACGACCAGCACCAGCGCGACCGTTAACGCGGTCATGATCAGGCCGCCTTCGACGTCGAGCCAGCGGCGGCGAGCGAGGTGACGGCGACCGCACGGAACGCGATCCCGTGCCGCTTCTGCCCGTTGAACTCGTTCTCCCACGCCGAGGCGACCAGACCCGTCAGCGCGACCGGGGTGCCCATGGCCAGGTCCTCGGAGACGCCCGGCGCCGGAACGGTGAGCTTGAGAATCTCCACCTCGTCGGGCGTGGAGAACATGACCTCCACCGTCATCAGCGTGACGCCGTCCTTGTCGAGGGCGATCTCACCCGTCCGGCGGTCCTTGACCTTCGGCTGTGGGGCCTTGGCGACCATCACGGTCGCGTTCGTGGTGTCGACGGGAATCTGGCGCACAGCGATTCACTCCTCTATAGAGGCTGGACTCCGTCACTCATGTATATGAGTGACATGAAGAAGAGTGCATGACTCCTGTACATGAGTCAACCCGCCGCGAAGAAGAACTCGCGACGGGCTGAGGGGAGTTGAGGACGCGTCAGTCGACGGCGGGGATCCGATACTCGAAAACGAACTGGTCAGCGGCCATGAGCGTGTCGCAGACCTCGACCACGCGACCCTCGGTCGTACGGGCCTCACGGATCAGGTGGATGACCGGGGCGCCGGGGCTGAGAGCCAGCTCCGAGGACTCCGCCTTGGATGCCGGCCGCCCTTGCAGGGTCTCAACGAACTCCTCGAACTCGTGCCCGTGGTCTTCGAGTCGGGCATAGATGCCGCCACCGCCGGGGTTCTCGGCGAACAGCTCGGGGATGTCCTTCACGACGTCCCACGGGAGGTACGACGTCGCCGTCTCGACGGGCGTGCCGTTGCGGAAGTTGAGGCGTCGCCGGGCGAGCACCTGAGTGCCGGCGGGGACGCCCAACCGCTCTGCGGCATCCTCAGGTGCCTCCATCGGGCCGATGTAGAGGACGCTCACCTTGGCCGTGGCGCCGGACTGCGCGGACTCGGCGAGATAGGCGGCCTTCCCACCCTGCCGAAGTGAGCGCCGGAAGCGGTCGGAGGACCGATGGCGCACGGGCGGTCGATCCTTGACGATCGAGCCCTTGCCGTGCCGTGTCTCGACCAGCCCGCTCGCACGCACCTCGACCATGGCCTTGCGGATCGTGCCGCCCGATACGCCGTAGCGGTCGACCAGCTCGGACTCGCTGGGCACCATGTCGCCGGGTTTGATGACACCGGCCCGGATCTGCTGCACGATCTCGTCGGCGATCTGTACGTAGCGAGGTACGGACCGCTCACCTCCTACTGCTGTTCCCATAGTCCTTCTCTTCCTCCTATGCTCCTGCACATGAGTAACAGTGCCCAGGAAGGCGAGTCAACGCCGCTCCACTCCGTGTCCGTAGCCGGAGTGGTCATCGGCGAGGACGGCCGACTCCTGGCGATCCGCCGCGCGGACAACGGCACTTGGGAACTTCCCGGCGGCGTACTCGAACTCGACGAGACCCCCGAGGCCGGCGTCGCCCGCGAGGTCCTCGAGGAGACCGGCATCCACGTCGAGGTGGACCAGCTCACCGGGGTCTACAAGAACACCACCCGGGGCATCGTCGCCCTGGTCTTCCGCTGCAAGCCCTCCGGGGGCACCGAGCGCACGTCCAGCGAATCGACCGCGGTTGACTGGCTCACGCCCGAAGAGGTCAGCGAGCGCATGGCCGAGGTCTTCGCGGTCCGCCTCCTGGACGCCTTGGACGGCAACGGTCCTCACGTACGGAGCCACGACGGCAGGCGCCTCATCCCAGCGGGATAGAACTTTCTCTACTTCATCAAGCCCCACCCTTCGGGTGGGGAGGGGCCCTCCCGGCCGCAGCCCGCAGCATCCGGCAGGCCTCAGCCGTGGCGCACTTGAGATAACAGAAGCCCACCGCACCCTCGTTGGCCCCGTAGCTCCCTCACGCTTCGCCGACCTCAGCGGCAACGCCTCAGCCCCCGGCAGGTGGCCTACGGCTTCGCGGGACATGGCGAGGGGCTCTTGCCTTCGGCATCCGGGCACGCTGGCCCAACGGCTTCCGCCCGACGCTACGGAGATCGCACCCCACAGGCCCGCGCCGCGGGCCGGCGCACGGCTCGGGACTCGGGGCTGCGCTCATGCCTTCGGCCCGCGCCGCCCCGGCCCCGGCCCCGCGCCACCCACCATCAGCCTGGGGGCATCACCGTTTCACGTCCGGCACGCCAAGGGCCGATGCGCCGGACCAAGCCAGATTCCCCACCCCTCCCACACGCCAGGCCCCACCCTGGGCAGGCATCGCCGCACGGCCGGGACGCATGATCCGCATGGACCCGAAAAGACGCTTTGGGATCAAAAAGCAGGTACGCCACGGCTGAGGCCTGCCGGACACCACAGGCAGCGGAGGGGCGGGCTCGGTGGGGGCTGAGGCGGTCGGCTCCACGACTTTAGGCAGCCACCATGGGGCGAGCCTCGAAGATCATGGCCCCAACGTCGTGCTTTAGCGGGCAGGTCCACAGACTGCCCGACTCGCCGGAAGCTTAAGGGGCCATGATCACTCGCCCCATGGCAGCTCCCGCCCAAAGTCGCTCCACCGACCGCTCTGTAAGGTGCACGGCCGGTCGGCGTCACGGAGGATGAGCCCGTCCCAGCAGGCGAAAAAGCTTCCTCCCAGCTCCTCACCTGTCGTCGCCCACCGGTCCATGAGCGGGCAGGGCCTGCTCAGTCCAGATGGTCTTGCCACGTCCAGCGCGGCGGACTCCCCAGTGCTGGGCCAGTTGCGCGACCAGGTACAGGCCGCGACCGCCTTCGTCGTCGTCCTCCGCGTGCCGCAGATGGGGGGCGGCGTTGCTGTTGTCGGAGACCTCGCAGATCAGCGTACGGTCGTTGATCAGCCGGAGCTGTGCCGGCCCCGTGGAGTAGCGGACGGTGTTGGTCACCAGTTCGCTGGCGATCAGTTCGGTGCTGAAGGTGAGGTCGTCGAGGTCCCAGTCGGTGAGCTGGCCGGCGACCAGGCGGCGGGCCGCGGCGGCGCTCTCGGGTTCGTGGGGCAGTGTCCAGGAGGCCACCTGGTCCGGGCCGAGTGAGCGGGTGCGGGCCAGCAGGAGCATGGCGTCGTCGGCAGGGTTGTCGGGGAGCAGTGAGGTCATCAGGGTGTCGCACATGTCCTGCAGGCGGCCGGTCAGGCCTGTGGGTGTGCTGAAGGCGTCCCGGAAGGCGGGAAGCTGGTCCTGATCGGTGTCCTGGAGGAGTTCCGCGTTGTGGAGGGTGAGGATGCTGCCCTCGGGCAGATCCACGCTGGTGGACCGGTACGAGGCCACGCCGCGTCCCAGGTTCGGCCCCGCCGGGACGTCGATGACGTGGATACTGCCGTCGGGCAGGGCCACGACGGGCGCAGGATGTCCTGCCCGGGACAGGGTGCAGGTGCGGGTGACCGGGTCGTAGATCACAAAGAGGCAGGTCGCCGTTAGCTCCGACTGGTCGGAGTTCTCGGCGGGCACGTGTTCGCGGGCGAGCTGCTCGGTCAGGTCGTGGAGATGTTCGAGGAGTTCGTCGGCCTGCAAGTCCATCGCGGCCAGGGCGCCGACCGCCGTGCGCAGCCGGCCCATCGTGGTCACGGTGGGCAGGCCGTGGCCGGACACGTCGCCGGCGACGAGCGCGATGCGTGCACCGGAGAGAGGGATGACGTCGTACCAGACGCCGCTGGAGGCGACCGGCAGGAAGGTGTACGCGGTCTCCGCGGCGGTGTACGAGGGCAGACGGTCGGGCACCAGGGCGCGCTGGGTGAGCCGGGCGATCGTGCGCTCACGGGTGTAGCGGCGGGCGTTGTCGACGCACAGCGCGGCCCGGGCCACCACAGTGGCGGCGACGCCGAGGTCGTCATCGTCGAAGGGCGGTGATCCGGGGCCGCGGTAGAAGGTCGCCATGCCGAGCACCACGCCGCGCGCGGCCAGCGGGACGGCCATCAGCGAGTGCACCCCCGCCTCACTCACCCTCTCAGCATCCGCTGGATGCCGGACCAGCCACGGGTCGTTGGCCTTCAGGTGCCGGACGAGCCGTGGCCGCAGGTCGCTGAGGGCCTGCGAGAACGGGGTGCCCCGGGGAATCACCCTGACTTCCCCGACCTCGTACATGGTCGAATCCACCGTGATCGCCTCCACGGCTCGGGAACCGGCCTGACGCACGGTGACCGGGTCGAACAACGGTCCCGGGCGCGGCGCCTCGCCGTGCAGCACGGCATCGAGAACAACGACCGACACCACATCGGCCAGCTCGCCCACGGCGACATCCGCGAGTTCCTGCGCCGTGCGGAACACATCCAGGCTGCGCCCGAGCCGCTCACCGGCCCGGTACAGCAGGTTCAGGCGCCGCTCGACGCGATCCTGCACGGTGATGTCCACCACTGTGCCGGCCACTCCCAGCGTGCGCTGTTCGGCGTCCTGGAGGCGGAACGCCGAGATCGACAGCACCCTCTCCATGCCGCCCAGGACATCCGGACGGCCCCGGTACTGGAAATCGGTTACCGCCTCGCCCGTCTCCAGCACGGTGCGCAGCATGCTCTCCACATCGTCCGCGGCGAATCCCAGCTCGCGCCAGGTACGGCCGACCGCGTCACTCATGTCGAGGCCCTGAACACCGGGCGCGGCGGAGTTGAAGCGCACGATCCGCAGCTCCGGATCCAGTACATGCAAGCCGATGGGTGGCTGAGTGAACAGCGCGTGCAGCACCGCCGCATCGAAGTCAGAGTCCACGTCTACGACAGCCTCCTTCGCACGATGACTGCCAGCATCAACGCCACACCGCACTCCAGCGCGGCGACACCACCGCCGAGGTGCCTGACATCACCCCACCGGCCTTCCCGAGTGTCGCGGGCGGGGTCATCTGGCATGCAGACCACAACTGCCAGGTGAAGATCAAGCTGGACGAGTGGGACCGGCCTGAACGATCACTCTGGGCCGTCCCTGGGCCGTGCGAGGTCGCTCGACAGTGACCGGCGGCGACAACCCGTGACAGGTCAGCTACCAGGGCAGCTGGTGAACGGCCAGGTCACAGCCCCCTGACCGAACGCGTTTCCTTCGAAGGGTGGCCGTCAGGCAAGATGGGGTGTTTCTCACCAGGCGGCTTCCCGGAAATGCCGATACGTCCTCAGGGTGCCGTCGATAGGCTCGGCGCCGTGTGCGAAGACGCCCGCCTCATAGCGAACCACCGAGTCCACGTCGTACCCGCGGTACTGGCTCTGGCCAATCCACCCTGGCAGCAGGACGTCTGGCTCGACCCATCGGCGTTCGAGAGCCTGGACCACGTCTTCCACACGCTCTTTGACGACTTCTGCGACGCCGACGAGCCCGAGAGATTTCTCGGCGTCAGTCTGAGAACTGAGGAAGAGGTGGCTCGCATGCGTGAGTTGGGCATCGCGCTCAACGCCGCAGCGGCCCAGGCGCCCAACGACACGGACGAGGAGTATCTACAGTCGCCCTCTTGGCCAAAGGTCGTTGCCGTCGCCGGGCGCCTTGCTCAGGTCCTGGTCGCGAACGACCTGAAGGAACTCGCTGCGCTGCATGAGTCCACCTGAGCCTCAGCACCCGACAGGGGCCGCAGCGTTGAGTATCTAACTGCGTGACAACGCGGACGGACAGCGGCGGACACGCAAGGACACCTACGGACCAGCGCAGCAGGTCAGACGAGCAGTGGCCCAAGGTCAGCAGCCCACCCAAGTTGCTTCGGGACGAAGAGGTCCTGGGTTCAAATCCCGCCACCCCGACAGGTCAAGCACCAGGTCAAGCCTCAGCATCCTCACCCCTCCGGTCATTTAGGTCAGTATCTGACCTCCATGCCCCCTAGCGTCCTCCTTGCCCGGCACAAGACGAACCACGGAAGGCAGCGACCATGAGCGAGACCGTGACTGTCAACGAACTGGCCACCCACGACTCGGCCCATGAGCCCACCGCTACCGGCGAGCGCGCCGACTTGCTGGAGGCCCTGGCCAAGCATCGTCATTTCCTGCGATTCACCACCCGTGACCTCACCGACGAGCAGGCCGGGCGCCGGACCACCGTCAGCCAGCTGTGCTTGGGCGGCCTGATCAAACATGTCACTGCGGTCGAGCGAGCCTGGGCGCAGTTCATCCTGGACGGCCCGTCGGCGATGCCCGACTTCACCTCCATGACCGAGGCCGACTGGGCCCGACGGGCCGACGAGTTCCGGATGCTGCCCGGCGAGACGCTGACCGGCGTGCTCGCCGACTACGCCGAGGTAGCCCGCCGAACAGACGAACTGATCGCCACCCTCCCCGACCTGGACGCCACACAACCGCTACCGAAGGCCCCGTGGTCCGAACCGGGCACGCGATGGTCGGCCCGCCGGGTACTGATGCACATCATCACCGAGACCGCCCAGCACGCCGGCCACGCCGACATCATCCGCGAGTCCCTGGACGGCGCCAAGACCATGGGTTAGCCAGCGGCGCGGCAGGGCGTATCGCCCCCTACCTGGGGGCGATACGCCCTGTGACCCCGCAAACGCCTTTGCCTCACGATCCGCGGTTCAGGGACGTCAGCGAGCCAGCTGACATCGAGTCCTGACATCAACGGGCGCGAACGTCGGCGTATTAGTGCAGCTGAGGGCGCACCCACGAACGGCGGTACGAAGCCGCTATGCAGGCCTCGAAGGGCCGCCGGATCGAACTCCTAAAGCGGGTGTCGCGCACCCGTCCCTGGATGCGATGTCCAGCACCCGACGCGCATTGAACTCCTGCACGACACCAATGTGAGGATCCAGATCCCTGCGGTCGGAATCGAGCGGATCGTAGATCTCGGCCTGTCGCGGGTGTCTGTGCGGCCGAAGGTATGCGGAGGACGCGGAAGGGGTGCCCTCCCCAACAGCGGAAGTGCACCCCCAAGGACGGTCAGCGGTGGTCGTCGCGGTGGTGACCCCAGCGGCCGTCGTGGTCGTCGCGGTGGTGGCCCCAGCGGCCGTCGTGGTCGTGACCCCAGCGGCCGTCGTGGTCGTCGCGGTGGTGGCCCCAGCGGCCGTCGTGGTCGTGACCCCAGCGGCCGTCGCGGTCGCCGCGGTGGTGGCCCCAGCGGCCGTCGTGGTCGTGACCCCAGCGGCCGTCACGGTCGCCGCCCCTATGGTCGTGACCACGGTCGTGCGTGGCATGAGATACCACCGAAGGCGCGGCGGCGCTGGCGCCAGTGGCGCCGCCTACCAGGATGGCGGCCGCGACGCCCAGCGCGGCGGCAAAACGGGAAACCCGCATTCCGTGCTCCTTTCACGGCAGGTGCCAAATGCGCCTGCCTGGGTCGGACATATTCATATTGACGTCCGCAATGCACCGTTGAGTCCGACTCGCCGTCAAAGACACCTCATGTAACGTAAAATCGTGATTCGGGAACCGGCGCTTGGCGTGTCGTCGTCACACGCGCGCGTACGAGTGGCTCCCCCGTCCACCAGGGTCAACTTGCACCTCACGATCCCGCCGAGCTCGCGCTCCCCTACGACCCACCTCTCCGCGAGTACCTCCACCAGAGGCAACCCCCGCCCCGACTCGTCCCGCAGCACCGGTCCGGCACATGCGGGTAGGCATCAGCGCCCGTGGACCATCCGTGGACATGCGGCCGTCGAGCACGCAGAAGCGGCCCTGTGACCAGCAGCGACGCCACAGGCCCAGAGGGCCTCCGGAGCAGTTGCCCGACCTGCACCCGGCATCCAGAGTGCCGCGGCGCGGACGTATTACAGCGACGAGGGGCGGGCCGTGGAGACTGCGGACATCGTGGTGCCCGCCGCTCACTACGAGATCGTCTACGAGATTTCGATCAACCGTCCATAGCGGCCTACCGGACCTGCGGAAGCAGATGCGCGGGTGTCGCGACTACCTTCAGCGTCGGATGTACCAACCGGCCACCAGCACGATGAGGATGGCAACGACGAAGGCCCACACGGTCGTTGCGCCGTGGTACGAGCGGTAGGCAATCAGAGCAAGCATGTTCAGGCGGATACCCCCGGGCGTACGGCTTCAGCCGACCCGCGTTGCCCGCCACTCTGTCGAATGCGTGTCGAAGGCGCCGCACGTTCGCAGTCGTCAGCCGAAGAACGTGAGGTCAGAGGGCGTGCGCCGGTGATCTCACCAAGCGCCTTCTAAGCGCTTGGCCGCAGGTTCGAGTCCTGCCGGGGGCGCCACTGAGAGCCCTCCCCTGGGAGGGCCTTTTTGCTGGTCAAGGCATGTTTGCCCCCCCCGGCACCGAGAACCGGACCGCCTCCACGTGATCGCGGAGAGGGTCCGGTGCTGTCCGGCGCGGGTCCGCGGCGGCGCCGCGTCGCGGAGCCGTTCGTCCAGGTGAGCCCGTTCTTTGCTCATTCCGCGGGGACACCGGCGGTCCACGAGCACTCGCTCGCCGTCCCGCGACGAGGTGTCCTCATGGATCCTCCGACGACCGGGAACGCCGCGTGGGCGGGGCCGCCGGCTGCGGTCCCGCCCACGCGGTGCTGTCCCGGGTGACCTCCCGGGGGGTGACGTCAGCGCAGGCCGAAGGCCCGGGTGATCGTCTGCGAGACGGTGTTGCCCGCGCTGTCCCGGGCGCCGACCCGGAGGGTGGCGAAGCCGGCCGACCGCGGGGCGCGCAGGTTCGTCCGCCATCCGTCACCGCACCGGCTCAGGTCGGTCCGCTGCCAGGTCGCACCGTCGTCGTAGGAGACCTCGACGGACGGCTTCGCGATGGCGGCGGTGGTGCCCGGCAGGTGCGAGGCGGTCACGGTCAGCCCGGCGTGGCGGTCGGCCCGGCCGGACTTGTCGGTGTCCACGCCGTAGTCGAGCTGGATCAGCGGCAGTGACGCCGTCGACTCGCTGCCGGTGACCGCGGAGGTGAAGTTCCACTCGGTCAGCGTGTGCGTCGAGTACGGGTTGGCCCAGGCGCCACGGTCGTTGTCGAGGACCAGCCGGTAGGGCAGGCGCTCCGCACCGAGCCCGGGAACCTGCAGATACTCGGCGTTGCCCCAGTCGAGCTGCTGGTCGCCCTGGTACAGCGACATCCAGTCCTTGACGTCGAAGTTCGCACCGGCGTCGCCGACGTGGCCGGACCCCGAGTCGCCCCAGCCGGGCGCGGTGATGTACATCGTGTCGAGGTAGCGAACGGGCTGGTAGTTCGCCGGGCCCATGCGGGGCCGCTGGATCGGGCCGAACCAGTTGACCTTGCCGGTCTTGCGGGCCGAGTACTGCAGCGGGTCGATCGAGTGCTGCCCGGTCTCGCCCTGGATGAAGGCGTCGTCCAGCCAGGTGGTGCCGGCGGTGACCCAGTCGGTGCGCTCGCCCTGGGCGGGCGCGGTGAGCTGGTTGCCGACGGC
The DNA here is from genome assembly GCF_012273515.2 of Streptomyces sp. RPA4-2. Taxonomy (NCBI): domain Bacteria; kingdom Bacillati; phylum Actinomycetota; class Actinomycetes; order Kitasatosporales; family Streptomycetaceae; genus Streptomyces; species Streptomyces sp. RPA4-2. The sequence continues at coordinate 3,394,790 of NZ_CP050975.2, read as the reverse complement.
CCAGCCCTGCCAGACGTCCGGACGGAACTCCATCGCCTTGCCCTGCCGGTAGTTCCGGAAGGAGACGTTCACCCGGCCGAGGTCCTTGGGCTCCTCACGCCAGGTCGGGTCCGCCGGGACGGCGCCGGTCCAGTGGTGCACCACGTCGTAGACGTAGTCCGTCGTGGGGTGCGAGGTGACCTTCAGCGAGACCGCGCCGTGGCGGAGCGAGCCGATCAGCTCGGCGCCCTGGTCGGCGGTGAGCGTCGCCACCGTCACCGGGGCGGGGCTCGCCGGGCTCCAGGGGTTCTCGTCCCAGGGCTCCAGGCGGCCGACGCCGTCGTTGACGACGAGCAGCAGCCGGGCGCCGGCCGCCGCGGCGGCCTCCGCCTGCGCCTGGATCCCTTCCGTGCCGGCGCCCCGCACCACGACGGCCTTGCCGCGCACGTTCTGCCGCGCGAGCTCCTGGGCCGTGCCGTCGCCGGCGAAGACCGCCGTCAGGTTCCGGCTGCCGGCGGGCAGCGGCGTGGCCGCGCGCTTGACCAGCGGGTCGTCGAAGGTCGTCGACTTCGTGCTCAAGGTCAGCGCCGGCTGCTCGAGGCGGAAGCGGGCGCCGGCCTCGAACTCGCCGTCGGTGACCTTCTTGCCGGTCGGCAGCGCCCAGATGCTGTCGTACGACGGGTTGGGCAGCATCGACGTCTCCACCAGGCTGTCGCTGTAGGACCGGTGGGCGTCCAGGCGCGGCGCGACGGCGGTGGTCTGCTGCGGCACGCGCGCCAGGATCCGGCGCGCCTTGCGGCCGTCCAGCGTGACGGTGCGGTCCTGGTCCAGCTTCACGTCGTTGAAGGCGAGCAGCACCATGCCGAGCGACTTCGGGCCTTCGGCGCCCTGCACGTCCCCGGTGAGCCAGCCGCTGTAGCTGCCGACGGGCAGCCGCGTCGTGCCGGTGCCGGACGCGTCGAGGTCCATCACCGTGAAGAGGTGCTCGGCGGTGAGGACGACCCGGCCCGCCAGCGGTTTGCCCGCACGGTCCTTCGCGACGACGGTCAGATTCTGCCGCTGGCCCTCTCGGGCCGCGCCGATCAGGGTCCGGGCGCGAACCGTCCCGGCGCCGTCCGTACCGGTGATCATGGCGCTGACCGACTGGTCGCCCGCGAGCTTGTCCAGAGCCGCGGTCAGCGTGACCGTGGCGGTGCCGTGCGCGGGCACGGTGACATGGTCCTCGGAGAGGTTGAACAACCCGGCGGGGACGGTGCCGTCGACCGCCAGGTCGAGGCCGACCGGGGCGTCGCCGACGTTGGTGTACGTCACCGTCTGGGTGTCGGTCTCCCCGGGCTTCGGGGGCCACGTGTGGAAGCCGGAGTAGGCGGTCGTGGTGGCGAAGACCGTGGTGTGCACGGCCGCCAGCGCGTCGAGCCGGCCGGCGCCCGCCTGGTACGGGGTGTACGCCGGGGTCGCCTTGGCGCTGCTGACCAGCGCCTCCTTGAGCTGGGTGCCCGTCCAGTCGGGGTGCTCGGAGGCGAGGAGCGCGGCGGCACCGGCGACGTGCGGCGTCGCCATCGACGTACCGCTCATCGTGGTGTAGTAGCCGGAGCCGCGCTTGTAGTGCGAGCGCGCCGCGACGATGTCGACGCCGGGCGCGGTGATCTCCGGCTTCAGCCCGCCGTCGCCTTCACGCGGCCCCTGGCTGGAGAAGTCGGCGAGCGTGTCGGTGGAGTCGACGGCGCCGACGGTCAGCGCGGAGTCCGCGGCACCGGGGCTGCTGATGGAGTGCGGGCCGCCGTTGCCCGCCGCGATCACGAACAACGCGCCCGTGTCGTGGCTTAGTTCGTCGACGGCCTGGCTCATCGGGTCGTTCTTGTCACCGCCGCCGCCCAGGCTCATGCTGATGATCCTGGCCTTCTGGTCGCGGGCGGCCCACTCCATGCCCGCGATGATCCAGGATTCCTGGCCGCTGCCCTCGGAGTTGAGCACCTTGCCGACGGCCAGCCGGGCGCCGGAGGCGACACCCCGCTCCTTGCCGTCGGAGGCGCTGCCCGTGCCGACGATGGTCGAGGCGACGTGCGTGCCGTGGCCGTTGTAGTCGGCGATGTCGTCCTCGCCGGGGACGAAGCTGGCGCTGTCGGACACCTGCCCGACCAGGTCCGGGTGTTCGGTGTCCGCGCCGCTGTCGAGCATCGCGACCTTCACGCCCTGGCCGGTGTCGCCCTCCGCCCATACCTTCTGCGCGCCGATCTGGGCGGTGGAGTCGGCCAGGTCGGCTTTCACCTTGCCGTCGAGCCACACGTTGGCGACGCCGCCCGCGAAGGACGGCTTCGCGGAGCGGGCCGCCGCGCCGGAAACCCCGGTGAGCGAGGACCAGAACTCCGGTGCCTGCTTGTGGTTCTGCGCGAGAGCCGCGCCCTGGATGCTGTCCAGGCGGCGGACGTCGGTCGTGCCGGCCATCTTCGTCCGGGTGCGGGCCTTGGCGGCGGCTCCGGAGTAGCGCACGATCAGCGGCAGCCGGGAGCTGTGCGCGTCGTCGTAGCCCTCGGTGATCAACCGCGTCACGTTGAAGAGCTGCTTGTCGAGTCTGCCGGCGCTCACGTACGGCAGGGCGGCGTCGGGGTAGACATAGGTGGCACCGTCCACGACAGCGCGGTGGAAGCCGGTGGTGGCTCCGCTCGCGGCCTGGAAGGAGCGCACGACGGTGCCGTCGGCGGCGGTCCCGATGGTGACCTTGTCACCCGTGATCAGGGTGACGGTGTGCGTGCCGGCAGCGTCGGGGGTTTGGTGTCCGGCGTCGTTGTGCGACACCTCACCGGCGGAGTACGCGGACACAGCGGCAGTCGCCGGTATGACGCCGAGTGTCAGCGCGGCTGCCACGGCGAGGGCGATCGGCCCGGGCCGGGGGATGGGAACCTTGGGCAAGGAAGACTCCTGAGACGCGGCGAAGAGCGAAAGATCACTGGATCCTCCGGCCGCCCCAGCCGTCGTTCAAGGGGTCGCACACGTCACTCTTGTGCCATGGCACAGTTGCGCCGCGTGCAGACGGGGTCGCCGGCCACCGCGCCTCCGGGGGACGGCGGCGGACCGCCTCGCGGCGACCTCCTCACGTCCGTACACGGTTTCCGCCGTCTTGTTGCCAGGCCCGGCGCCGTCGGGGGCTCGCGCAATTCCTGCCGTGGACACTCTTCCTGCTGGCTGGGTATTCCAAGGTCAGATGTGTCCCTCGTTCCCCTCCGAAGGTCATCCCGTCCGGTTACGAAGGTCATCCCGTCCGGTCCTGGGTGCTCGGGCCGGGCCGCTCGCCTTCGGTCAGGCCGATGTCCGGGTGGTGGTCGCGATGTTCTCTAGTGAGCGGATGAGCAGGTCCCAGAGGCGTTCGGTGCGCAGTTCGGTGGCCACGGACGTGTTCGGCGGACCGATGTGGCCGCGGAAGTCGGTGACCGTCATCCCGTAGGTCGCCGTGCCGTGCAGTTCGACCTCGACGTGGGCCTCGACGGCCTCCATCAGAGTGGGGTCGATGGCCCGGCCGACCGCGCACGCGTCGTGGATCGTGGCCGTCGTGCCGTGGACCTTGCCGACGGTGGCGTTGTAGTGGTGCAGGAGATCGACGACGAACCGGGACACCGGCGTGTCCAGCGCCTCGATGCGGGACAGCAGCTCCGGGGTGGCGGCGGCCTGGGCGGTCAGGTCGAGACCGACCATGGTGACGGGCCAGTCCGCCGAGAAGACGATCGCGGCCGCTTCGGGATCGGCGTGGACGTTGAACTCGGCCGCGGGCGTGACGTTGCCGCGGGTGTACGACCCGCCCATGAGGACGACCTCCTCGACCAGCGCGGCGATCCGCGGCTCCCGGCGCAGCGCCAGCGCGATGTTGGTCAGGGGCGCGGTGGGGACGAGCGTGATCTCGCCGGGATGGGTGAGAACCGTCTCCACGATGAGGTCGACGGCGTGCCGGGGGTCGGCCTCCATGGCCGGAGTGATGAAGGCAGGGCCGTCCATGCCCGACTCGCCGTGGATCTCGGCCGCGGTGATCCGGTCACGGACGAGGGGACGGTCGGCGCCCGGTGCGACGGGTACGTCGTGCAGGCCGGCCAGGGTGCAGACCTGACGGGCGTTCAGGGTGACCTTGTCGAGGGTGTGGTTGCCCGCGACGGTGGTGACGGCGACGGTCTCGACATCCGGGTTCCCGGCGGCGAGCAGGATGGCGATCGCGTCGTCCAGCCCGGGGTCACAGTCGATGATGATCTTCTTGGGCATGCGGTTCCCTTCCGGGGCGAGGCGCTGACGGGCGCCGGCCGTCGCGATCGGGCGCGACAGCCGGCGCCCTGTTCATGCCTCGCCACGGGCGCATCACTCGTATCACCGGGTGTCCTGCGGGAAGAGCACACCGGGAAGCGGCACGCCGATGGGCTTGCCGCCAGGCCCGTGGATCACGCCGACGGCCGACGGGGCAGGCCCCGAGTCCGTCCTTGGACCGGCGCCCCGCACTCGGGCACGACGCCCCACCCGGCCGAGCCTTCACCCGGTCGAGTTCCACGTCACCCGGTCAGGGACATGGACGAGACCTCGGCCAGGTGAGCCCCGGCTCCGCCGGACCGTCACTCCCGTCGCAACGTCACCGCAGCGGATGCGAGGTTCTGCCCGACACCTCGTCGATCTCGCCGTGCGCCTTGGTCAGCAGCTTCATCGCCAGTTCGTTGAGCGCCCGCGCTCCCGCGACCTCCTCGCCGACCCTCGGCTGGTTCGAGTCGCTGGGGTGGCGGCTGGCGTACCCGTGCGCCCGCACCTCGTTCCCGTCGGCGAGCCGTAGGAGGGCGGCGGCACGCGTGCGGTGCTCGTCCTCCTCGAACTCCATCTCGACGTGCCAGCCGACGGCGGTCCGCGCCTGCGGTCGAGTCGGCTTCATGTCTGTCGTCTGCGTCATCGTGATCACCTCCGGGGCCGACCCCAGCCCCTGCTACCCCAGCCCTCCTTCCAGAGTGTGCTTCTTCGCCCGGCTCCGCACGGGGTGGGCGAGATGTTGACGCTCGGCAATCGCCTGTGCGCGCAGAGTCGCGCACCTCGGCCATCGGAAGCCCGGAAGCCCGGGAGTCCGGGAAGCCCATCACAGGAAGCAAGGGACTCAGTGGAGCGCGACCTTGGCGGCCACGATGATCAACCCGAGGACGAGGTTGACGGCGGCGACGGACGCCACGGCACCGCGTGAGGCACCGGCCCGGATGACCATGGCCGTGGCCCAGCCGACCTGCTGGGTCACGGCGACGCCCAGAGCGAGCCATCCCGCCCCTTCGACCCCGAGCCCCAGGAGTGGACTGATCGCCACGGCGACGGCGGGCAGGAACGCCGCCTGGACGATCGGCCACTCGCGAGCGCACACCTGGCGGATCTCCCGCCAGGTCACCGACTGATGCCGCAATCGGTTTCCGATGAACCGGACGTAGGCGTGCGCGCCCCAGAACACCACACCGGTGCAGAGCAGGAGGGCCACGAGCTCGCCGCGCGGATGCGGGCCGAGCGCACCGGCCCCGGCCACCACCGAGGCGGCCAGGAGCGACCCGTAGATCGCACCGGTGTAGTCGGTCCGGGGCGTGTCGGGCGTGGGACCGGAGTCCGGTCCGGGGCCCGGCCCGGGGTCCGGACCGTGCGCGGAGGTGCGGTGTGCCACCTTTCCAGGATCACGTGCCACCGGACCAGGATCGCAAGAGAGTCCGGCCGCTGCCATTCCGCGCCGCGCGGGGTCAGTCTCCGGCCACCGGCTTCTGCCAGGGCCACCGCCCGGTGATCTCGAGCTCGAGAGAAAAGCTGAGGAAGGTGCGAATGCCCACGATCAGGGCCAGCACTCCGACGCTTTCGTACGTCGGTGCGACGGCGACCGTACGGATGATATCGCCGGCAACGAGGAATTCCAGCCCCAGCAGGATCGACCGCCCGACGCGACGGCGATAGCCGCGGTACACACCCGCCTGTCGGCGACTGAGCCGGACAGCCGCGAGAACGGTCGCCAAGAGCGTTCCCACGACTATGATGGCCACGCCGAATCCGTCGACGGCTCGACCGACCAGCTCCACGATGTGTTGGAACTCCACGGTATCCCCTATCGCGCCGACCCGAATCCGCTCGTTTGTGGTCCGCAACCCCTGGTGCTACTGACGCGTCGTTCCGGGCACCGACCGCAGTCGGGCTGGACGTGTTTCCACGGAAGCGTAACCATCGGACGGGCGCGAGCGCTATTTCCCGGCTGCGAGTTCCTCAGCGCATTCGATCGAGTACTTCGTCAGTCGACAGCAACGCATGCGCGAAGAAGCTGTAGTTGATGATCGCCGCCTGATAGCCGTCGCCCCACACCGGGTGTCGGGGCCCTGCTGTTGCATCCCTCACCACGGTGACCTCGAATCCCTCCTCGATGAGGTGACGCATATGGGACTCGACGCACATGTTCGCCAGCATTCCGCCAAGAATAATCCTCTGCATTCCCCGCTTGCGCAGTTGCAGTACCAAGTCGTTGGTTTCCGGTCCGAATACCTTGTGCGGGCTGGCGACCACTGTTCTGCCGTCTTCGATATAGGGCTTGAAGCGGTCCAGCCAGTCTGCCCCGGAGCCCCGGAATCCGGTCAGATCGAGCTGTCCCGTCCGTGCGAACGTGTGGGTCTCGAGCTCGCTTGTCTCGAGCGGCCCGTTCATTCGCCATCCGTTGTCGGTCGGGTAGAAGTAATGGGGCGAGATGAAGACCTCATATCCCTCCGCCTTCGCCGCCTCGAAGATCCTCTCCATGTTCTCGACGGTCCTGTTCTCTGTGACGCTCGCCCCCACCGCGTCCCAGTTCGCTCCGCTCTCGCTCAGCACGTCGTTCTGTGGGTCAATGAATACAACCGCCGTGTCGGTATTCTTCATTTCCACCTGGCGCTCCTCACGCGACGACAAACCACTGGTGTGGTGAGTATTCGGTACAGCGGATGTCCTTCCGAAGCGCATTCCGGTACGGTGACGCGAGGTCTCTCCCTCCGTTCCACTGTGACCCACCACGGTGCGTTCTGCATCGCATGACACCGCTCTGTACCGGTGCGCGGAGTGCTCGGTTCGGCTCTGGCGGGATGGCCCGTAACGAGCACGTGAAAGGGCCGCGTGACCGCGGGCGCCCGCCGACCATTCGATGACCTCGACGCGGGGAAGCACCTCCACGCGACCGCGATCGAACTTGCGAAGCGGCGGAAGCGGCGGTCGATGAACCTCCGGAGCGGTCATGCTCCAGCCGTGGATGAGTGCGGATTGCCCCCGCCGGGCGATGCCGTGCCCAACGCCTTGGGACTGGCCGAGATCGGCAGCATGCCGCATGTCCTGGAGCTGCCCGCCGTGGGGCCGAGGTCGCTCACCGTGATCGACGGCGACGATCCGTGACACCCGGCTGTCAGGACAGCCGGTGAACGGCCAGGTCACGGCCCACGGCCGGAACGCGTTTCCTTCGAGGGGTGGCCGTCAGGCAAGATGGGGTGTATCTGCCCACTGCCGATTTCAAGCGTCCGGACGGTTTCTCTTGGCTGAGTTCATTTACACCATGCGCAAGACGCGCAAGGCGCACGGCGACAAGGTGATCCTCGACGACGTCACCCTGAGCTTCCTCCCGGGCGCGAAGATCGGTGTGGTCGGTCCGAACGGTGCCGGTAAGTCCACCGTTCTCAAGATCATGGCGGGCATCGAGCAGCCCTCCAACGGCGACGCGTTCCTGTCGCCCGGTTTCAGCGTCGGCATCCTCATGCAGGAGCCGGAGCTGGACGAGTCGAAGACGGTGCTGGAGAACGTCCAGGACGGCGCCAAAGAGCTGATGGGCAAGCTCAGCCGTTTCAACGAGGTCGCCGAGCTGATGGCGACCGACTACTCGGACGCGCTCATGGAGGAGATGGGGAAGCTCCAGGACGACCTGGACCACTCCAACGCCTGGGACCTCGACGCGCAGCTCGAACAGGCCATGGACGCGCTGGGCTGCCCGCCCGGCGACTGGCCGGTCACCAACCTCTCCGGTGGCGAGAAGCGCCGGGTGGCGCTCTGCAAGCTGCTGATCGAGGCTCCGGACCTGCTCCTCCTCGACGAGCCCACCAACCATCTCGACGCCGAGTCGGTGAACTGGCTGGAGCAGCACCTCACGAAGTACGCGGGCGCCGTCGTCGCCGTCACGCACGACCGGTACTTCCTGAACAACGTCGCCGAGTGGATCCTCGAACTGGACCGTGGCCGCGCGATCCCCTACGAGGGCAACTACTCCACGTACCTCGACAAGAAGTCCGCCCGCCTCAAGGTCGAGGGCCGCAAGGACGAGAAGCGCGCCAAGCGGCTCAAGGAAGAGCTGGAGTGGGTCCGGTCCAACGCCAAGGGCCGTCAGACCAAGTCCAAGGCCCGCCTCGCCCGTTACGAGGAGATGGCGGCCGAGGCCGACAAGATGCGGAAGCTGGACTTCGAGGAGATCCAGATCCCGCCGGGCCCGCGACTGGGCTCCATCGTCGTCGAGGTCCAGAACCTCTCCAAGGCGTTCGGCGACAAGGTCCTCATCGACGACCTCAGCTTCACGCTGCCGCGCAACGGCATCGTCGGCGTCATCGGCCCGAACGGCGCCGGCAAGACCACGCTGTTCAAGATGATCCAGGGCCTGGAGACGCCGGACACCGGCGCGATCAAGGTCGGCGACACGGTCAAGATCAGCTACGTCGACCAGAGCCGCGCCAACATCGACCCCAAGAAGACGCTGTGGGCCGTCGTCTCCGACGAGCTCGACTACATCAACGTCGGTCAGGTCGAGATGCCGTCGCGGGCCTACGTGTCCGCCTTCGGCTTCAAGGGCCCGGACCAGCAGAAGCCCGCGGGTGTCCTCTCCGGCGGTGAGCGCAACCGGCTGAACCTGGCGCTGACCCTCAAGGAGGGCGGCAACCTGCTGCTCCTCGACGAGCCCACCAACGACCTCGACGTGGAGACCCTGTCCTCGCTCGAGAACGCGCTCCTGGAGTTCCCCGGTGCGGCCGTGGTCATCTCCCACGACCGTTGGTTCCTGGACCGGGTCGCGACGCACATCCTCGCGTACGAGGGTGAGTCGAAGTGGTACTGGTTCGAGGGCAACTTCGAGTCGTACGAGAAGAACAAGGTCGAGCGGCTCGGCGCCGACGCGGCCCGCCCGCACCGCGCCACCTACAAGAAGCTGACCCGGGGCTGATCTTGCGGCACATCTACCGCTGCCCGCTGCGCTGGGCGGACATGGACGCGTACGGCCACGTGAACAACGTGGTCTTCCTCCGGTACCTGGAGGAAGCCCGTATCGACTTCCTGTTCCGCCCGGAGAAGGACTTCCAGCAGGGATCCGTGGTGGCACGCCATGAGATCGACTACAAGCGGCAGCTGGTCCACCGGCACACGCCGGTGGACATCGAGCTGTGGGTGACGCAGATACGAGCGGCGTCGTTCACGATCGCCTACGAGGTCAAGGACCCTGACCAGATCTACGTCACGGCCTCGACGGTGATCGTGCCGTTCGACTTCACGCAGCAGCGTCCGCGCCGGATCACGGCGCAGGAGCGCGAGTTCCTGGAGGAGTACCGGGACGACGTGGACGAGGTCGTCGCTGCATGACCGCCCTGTACCTCGCCGACGACGGGGAGGCGGCGGACCTCGCCGCCTTCCTCGCCCGGCTGATCCACTACGACCGCGCGGCCGCCGTGCGCCTCCAGGCGTCCGGCACCGCGCTCGCCGTCTTCGGGCGCCCGCCGGCGTTCGAGGTCCTCGCGATCCGTACGGTGCGGCTCGACAAGCCGTACGAGAACGGGCTCGACGTCACGCTCGACGTGACCGTCTCCGCCGGTGAACTCCTGGAGTCCGTCGAGGAGTCGGCGGCCACGGTCACCGTTCCCGCGGCCGTCACCGGTCCGCCGTGGGCGGGCGTGCTGCCGCCCCGCGGCGGCTGGCGGCAGGAGCCGGGGCTGCCCGCGACGGACGCCGTGCGCGCGTCGGTCGGTGCCGCGGTCGCCGAATTCCGGTCCCGCACCGAGGAGTTGGCGCCCGACCGGCGTACCCGCGCCGAACTCGACGCGATCGGACGGGAGATCTGGTCCCGCCCGATCGGTGACAGCGGCCTTCCGGTACGGGCCGCGCACGCGGCGCAGTCGCTGGGATTCCTCCGCGCGGCCGGCCAGGGCGCCCCCGCGGAGACCCCGTTGGGCCTGTACGCGTCGGGAGCGTGGCTCCGGCTCCGCACGCCCTACGGGTCGATCGCCGTCCGCCGGGCGGGACTCGGAGCGCTGGACGTCAGCGTCCGCTGAGCCGGCCGCCCGTACGACCGGGTCCTTCGTCGCCCTCTGGGGCGCGACCGGCGCCGCCCGCCCTCGTCAACCGGCCGTGTTCACCATCGAAGCCGCCGCGTACGTCAGGTAGTTCCACAGCGTGTGCTCGTGCTCCTCGGAGAGACCGAGCTCGTCGACGGCCACGCGCATGTGCTTGAGCCAGGCGTCGTGCGCCGCCTGGTCGACGGCGAACGGAGCGTGACGCATCCGCAGCCGGGGGTGGCCGCGGTTCTCGCCGTAGGTCGTCGGGCCGCCCCAGTACTGGATCAGGAACAGCGTGAGGCGCTCCTCGGCAGGGCCCAGGTCCTCCTCGGGGTACATGGGCTTCAGCAGCGGGTCCTCGGCGACTCCCTCGTAGAAACGGTGGACGAGGCGCCGGAAGGTCTCCTCGCCGCCGACCTGCTCGTAGAAGGTCTGCTCCTGAAGCGTGCCGCGCCGAATCTCATTCACGTGTCCCATGGTCTCAGACCCGGTGACCGAGGACTCAAGGCTTAGGACCACTCCATGGGCCGACGCGCCGGAGCGGTCCGCACCCGGCGCCCGCCAGGTCCGCGGACCCCCGATCAGCCCGGCCGGCACTCGCCTCCCGGCCCTCCCGGCAGCACAGTGGAGGTATGGGCGCGCACACACTCGACAAGGATCTGGACGACCTCGCCACCTCGGCGCGGGCCGCGCTGGTACGCGTGATCGAGGCCAGCGGGGCCTGGGACGCCGACCCGGTCTGGCGGGAGGCCTTCCAGGAGATCCCGCGCCACCTCTTCGTGCCCTACTACTACGTCGGTGCCTCGGACGGCTTCGAGCGGGTGTGGTGCGAGGACCCCGACCCCGGACAGCGGGAGCGCTGGCTGCGTGGCGCCTACGCGGACACCGCGCTGGCCACCAGGGTCCGGGACGCCGAGCTGCTCTCCTCCAGCAGCCAGCCGTCGCTGATGGCGATGATGCTGACCGCGCTGGAGATACGGGACGGGGACGCCGTACTGGAGATCGGCGCCGGGACCGGCTACAACGCGGCGCTGCTCGCCCACCGTCTCGGTGACGGCCTGGTGACCACGGTCGACCTCGACCCGGAGATCACCGAGTCCGCACGGCAGCACCTGGACACCGTCGGCAGGCATCCCACCGTCGTCACCGGCGACGGCACCCGCGGGGTTCCCGAGCGGGCCCCGTTCGACCGGATCATGGCGACCTGCACGCTGACCTCGATCCCGCGCCCCTGGCTGGCGCAGTGCCGTCCGGGTGCGGTCATTCTCACACCGCTGGCCACCGGCCTGATCGCGCTGCGGGTCCGGGACGCCGGGTACGCCGAGGGGCGCTTCCTGCACACGCCCGCCTATTTCGTCCCCCTGCGCGGCGACACCCGCCCCGACGACCCGGAGCCGCAGCACCTGGGCGGGCTGCCGCGCCGGGCCCGCGGCGACGAACTGTTCCGGTTCCTGCTGACGCTCACGGCGGGCAGCCTCGATCCCTACGAGGCGTTCACGCTGTGGGAGCGCGAGCGGCGGCCGGTGCGCGAGCGGTACGGGATCACGGTCAGCGGCGCGGACGCGTGGGCGTGGCTGGACGACCCCGAGGGGCCGCACGCCTGGCCGCTGCCGTAGAGCCCCGGAAACCGCCGCACAGGCGGGGGAGAGGCCCTGGCAGGCGCTCCGGAGTGGCTCCGGCAGGTGCCGGAGCGGTGGCTCCGGCAGGCGCACCGGAGTGAGCCCGTACGGGCACCCGGAACGACGAAGTACGCGTACGGGAGGACCCCCCGCACGCGTACGGGACGCGCCGCTCAGCCGAGCCTGATGGTGATCGTCGTCCAGGCGCCGACGTGCACCCGGTCGCCGTCCTGAAGGGGGACGGGTACGAAGGGCTGGATGGGCTCCTCGCCGCCGTTGACCGTGGTGCCGTTCGTCGAGTTCTGGTCGACGACCGCCCAGCTGCCGTCCGGCTGCTGGACCAGGACCGCGTGCTGGTGCGAGACCCCCGGGTCCTCCGGGGGCACCGCGAGGTCGACGTCGGGGGTGTCGCCGGTGGAGTGCCTGCGGCGGCCGATCGTCAGCTGGTTGCCGGTGAGCGGGCGCTGCTGCTCAGGGGAGTACGCGGGCAGGTTCAGGCCCGCGGCCTCGGGGCCGGAGCGCTGCATCATCGCCATGAAGTACTCGCGGTCGGGGCCGATCGTCACGGTCCAGGACAAGGGCTGCCGCTGCTGCTGGTAGCCGACGCCGGGAGGCGCCTGGGTCGCGCCCGGCTGCGGGTATCCGTAGCCGCCGCCCTGACCGGGGCCGGGACCGCCGGGGCGGCCGCCGGGACCGCCCTGGCCACCGGCCGGCGGGGAGATCACCCAGTCGTCGTCACCGCCGCCGAAGGGCGGGCCGCCGAGCCCCTGCTGCCCCTGCTGCCCCTGCTGCGGGAACGCGGGCGCGGCCGGCTGCTGCGTGAAGGCCTGTGGGGCACCGGGACCGCCGGACGTGGGCCCGGGCGGCGGTCCCTGACGGGAGGGGTCGGCACCGAAGCCGCCGTGACCACCGTGACCGCCCGGACCACCGGAGGGGCCGGGAGGGCCGCCCTGGCGCGACGGATCGCCGCGGAAACCGGAGGGGTCCCCCCCGTATGGCGGAATCGGTTCCGCAGGTCGGTTCATCTGCGAGGGCCGCGAGCTCTGGTAGTCGAACGCGTCGTGACCGGGGCCACCGCCGGGACCGGCAGGACCGCCGGGCTGTCCCGGACCGCCCGGCTGCCCCGGGCCGGACTGCTGGAACCGCAGCGCCGGATTGGGCAGTCCGGGCGCGGGCGCCTGCGGACGCGGCGCCGCCGGGGTGTACGAGGTCGCCGTGTTCGTCAGGAAGTTCCACCGGCACTCCTCGCAGAACGGCGCGCCGCCCTCACGGGGCGTGCGGCACTGCGGGCAGAGCTCCGGCTCGGCACCGGGCACGGTGGAGAGGTGCGGGCGTCCGCCGGGACCGGGCGGCGAACCCGGCGTCGGATAGCCGTATCCGGCCGGCGGTGGTGGGGGCGGAGGCACGGCACCGGCCATGCGGTGACCGCAGACCTCGCACCAGTCGTCGGAACCCGACTGGTGTCCGTTCGGGCAGGTCGGCATGTCGGCGCTTCCCCCTCTCCTCTTCCGGTCGTTCTGACCGGATTTCTCCGGCTCCCCACGGGAGCCGGGCTCGCTACTTCTTTACACGAACAGTCTTTGTGGACCGTGTCTCGAGCGTCATTTCGTCGGCCTCTTCGACCTTTGCCTTCAATCTGACAGTACCTGCCGCGGCGTCGACCACGTCCACCACCTTCGCAAGCAGTTTCGCAGTATCGGCGTTGCCGGACACATTCGCGAGCTGAACGGCGCGGCCCAGCTTGGCCGTTGCGCCGTCGACATCTCCCGATTTGCGAAGATCGAGCCCCTGTTGGATGACTTGTGCCAGTTCCGCCTGACCTGTGTAGTGCGCGACCTGCGAGTTGATCCTCGTCGAGGCCACCATGTCGTCGGTCCACACCGCCCGTACGAGACCCTGCGCGCCGAGGTTCTGCGCGCTCCCGTCGCCCTGCGGGATCACCAGCGAGACCCGGGCGGCCAGCATCTCCTGGCCGACCCCGGCCAGCGGGACCTCGACGCACACGTGGTAGTCGCGGGACTCGTCGCCCCAGGAACCCGTGGGATAGTCGCCGGCGCGGGGGCCTACCTCGGTACGACGGCCGGTCAGTTCCGCGACGGTGGGGGCGACTTGCTTGACGAACTTGATCGCCGTACCGACGGGCGTCCACAGCCGCAGCGAGACGTCCGCGACCTCCTTGCCCATCGCCGTCTCCATCATGTGCGTGAAGTCGGCGGACAGGGCGGCGGGGTCGGCGACGATGTCGGCGGTGCCGAGCAGCGCCGAGGCGATCCCCGTGACCTCCTTGACCTCCCAGTCGGTGCCCACTCCACGCGCGTCACAGGTGAACCGTCCGGCGCAGGAGTCCAGCGCGGCCTTCAGATCCTCCGGCGACTCGTGTTCGTTGCGGCCGTCGGTGAGCAGGATGCCGTGCCTGATCGACACCTCCGCCGAGGACAGCAGCCGGTCGGCGAGGCGCAGCCAGGTGCCGATCGCCGTACCACCGCCCGCGGTCAGCCTGCGCAGCGACTGTTTGGCCTGCTCGCGGGTGGTCGCGTCGGCCACCGCGAGCCGTCCGGAGCCCGGGTAGACCTCCTTGGCGACGTGGGTGCCGCCGATGACCGCGAAGTGCACACCGTCGCGCAGGGTGTCGATCGCGGCGGCCGTCGCGTCCCGCGCGTTGCGCATCTTGGTCTGCGGGTAGTCCATCGAGCCCGAGCAGTCGACCATGATCGCCACGGCCGCGTCCGGGCTCTGCCCCGCGGTGTACAGGTGGGGCGCGCCGACCGCGCTCCCCACGGTGCCGCCGCCGGTGGCGCTCACCGTGACGATCGCGTTGACCTCACGGCCGTTCTCGGGCAGGTACTCGTTCTGGTACACGTCGACCGAGAACTGCGGCACGTTCGACTTCGAGAAATTGGCCATGCCTTCTTCGTCCCCCTCAAGGCCTCCGGTGGTTGACGGAGGTGATGACTGTCCGCGGACCGGTCCCCTCCGGTCCGAGGCCGACCCCGTCGGAGTCGTTGACGCCGTCGGCGTCGTCGCTCGCGCGTCTTCGCGGCCTCAGGCCGATCCTGCCCCCTGCGACGGCGCGGGGAACGGCACGACGGCCACTGTTACGTTGTCGTGGCCCCCGCCGTCCAGGGCGTGGCCGACCATCACCTGGGCGCTGTGCAGCGGCCGTTCGGCGGCGTCGAGCGGGACGACCTCGGCCATCTCCTCCGCCGCCTCGGCGTAGTTCCACAGTCCGTCGGTGCACACCACGACCACCCCCGGCCGGTCCGGCTTGAAGGACGCGGTGTGCGGCTCCAGTTCGTACGCGTCCGCGCCGAGCCAGCCCGTGATGGCGTGGGCGCGCTCGTCGGCGTACGCCTGCGCCTCGCTCATCAGGCCGGCGGCGACCATCTGCGCCGCCCAGGAGTCGTCCTCGGTGAGCCGGGCCGGGGGCGAACTCCGGTCGACGGGGACCCAGTAGGCGCGGCTGTCACCGACCCAGCCGACGATCAGCAGGGCGGGGGTGACGACGGCGCCGACCAGGGTGCAGGCGGGCGCGTTCTGGTGCGGGGCGTGTTCGTCCTGGGCGGGAGGCGCCTCGGCCAGGGAGTTGACGGCCTCCGCGGCGGCGACGATCGCCTCGTGCATGGCCTGCTGCGGGTGGGTGCCCAGGGGCAGTGCCGCGAGGAGCGCCTCGGCGGCCACGCGGGACGCGGCGAGCGAGGCCTCGTCGGGGCGGGTCGCCGAGGAGACGCCGTCGCAGACGATCGCGACGACGGCGGGGGAGCCGTCGGGCAGCGCGGTCGAGGAGATCGCGAAGGCGTCCTCGTTGCGGTGGTGGCGCAGACCGCGGTCGCTGACCGCGGCGACGGCGGTCAACTCCTGCTCCATGTGGTCGCGTTCGCGTGGCTGGGCGTGACCGCAGTTCTCGCAGTAGCCGTCGCTGTCGACGTGGCCCGAACGGCAGGCGACGCAGAGTTTGGTGCCGGCGGGGGGCGTGCCGAGGTCCGCGGTCCGCGGATCGGCGAGGGGCCCGGCGGGGGCTTCGGCCGGGGCGCTTACCGGGGGAGCCAGCGGGTACTCGTCGGGCTCCGGGGGCCGGTCGAAGCGCACACCGGCGGGCTGAGCACCGGCGGGTTGAGGACCGGCCGGTTGCGCACCGGCGGGTTGAGGACCGGCCGGTTGCGCACCGGCGGGCTGAGAACCGGCAGGTTGAGGACCGGCCGGTTGCGCACCGGCGGACTGGATGCCCGGCGCCGGGGGCTGTGGGCCCGCGGATCCCGGCTGTCCGTGCCCGTGCCCGTGTTCGTGCGGGAGTTCGGAGCCACCCGAGTCGGTTCCCTGGATGTCGGCGGCCCGGTGCACGGGCGTGCCGGAGCTCGTCGGCTCGGGCGCGACGGGCCAGTCCACGGAGGCGACGGCCGAAGGCGGACGCGCCGGCGTGCCGTTCATGGTGATCGTGGGGTGGTCCTCGGGCGGTGCGGGCACCGCGGACAGGTCGAACCCGCACGCACCGCAGAAGCGGTCACCCGCCTCCAGGGGCTCCTCACAACTGGGGCACCGCGAAAGGGCCGTCGGCTGGGGCATCTGGGACATCATCACACCCACGTCCGGGGGCGGTAACGGTTGGCACGTTCCACCAGGTCGATCCTCTCCTCGCCGCCCCGCGCGAGCCGGGCCAGCGTGCGGTACGAGCGCTCCAGACCGAAGCGGAGACCGCGCTCGTCCAGCTCACTGCCGAGCAGCACCCGTCCGCCACCGGAGTGCGGGACGGAACCCTGGCTACCGGAGAGTACCCAGTCCAGGGCGCAGCCGAGGACTTCCGTCGACAACTGCTCGCGTCGCACGGCGTCCAGACCGTATCCGTCCAGCGCCTCGACCTGGCCCGCGGCGGCGGTCAGATCGTCCAGGAACGGCGCCGCCGCGGCCTCCTCGGCGAGCCGCTGCCGCAGCCGCGCCCGTACGGCCGCGACCCGCGCCGCCGTGTAGTGGATCGACGACTCCGGTACGGACTCCAGCGTGCGTACGGAGCCACGGCGGTCGCCCGCCGCGAGCTGGACGCGGGCCAGGCCGAACGCCGAGCTGACATGACTGGGGTCGGTCGTCCACACCAGGCGGTAGTACTCGGCGGCGTTGTCCAGCTGCCCCAGCACCTCCGCGCACAGTCCGAGGGCCAGCTTCGGCGCGGGCTCGCCGGGGAAGGCGTCGTAGATCGCGTCGAAGGACAGCGCCGCGATCTCGTGCTCCCCCGTCGCCAGCGCCGCGACGCCCCGGTACCAGACCACCCGCCAGTCGTCCGGATGGTCCGCCTCCAGGGCTTCCAGCGCCCCGGCCGCACCGGTCGGCTCACCCATCTCCAGCCGGGCCCGCAGTTCACGCAGACGCAGCTCCAGGGAACCGGTGGGAGCCGCCTGCAGCGCGGTGATCAGCTCGCTGGGCGCGGACGCCATCAGGCCCGCGAGGAAGCCCGCGTTGGGGTCGCCCGGGTCGACCAGGGGGACCGGCAGCGCGAGGGCCGTGGCGGCGGCGTTCAACGGCTTGACCAGGGTCGCCGGAGCGGGGGCCGGGGCCGTCAGGAGCGCGGGCGTACCGTCGACGCCCGGTGTGCCGGTCCGCGGTGCCGGCACGCCCTTTCTCCGTCTCACCGGGACCAGCCGCGCCCCCAGCCGCGACACGTCCCCGTCCAGCTTCCCGAACAGCTCCGTGTCCGTGAGCTTGAGCTCCGGCCCGAACAGCGTGGACAGGGCGGGGCGGGCGCGCCCCGTCTGGAGGGACACGACCTCCCTGAGCACCCCCGTCAGCTGCTCCGCCATCTCCTGCGCCGAGGCGAACCGGCGGACCGGGTCGGGATCGGTGGCACGGACCAGCAGCCGGTAGAACGACTCGTACTGGCGGAAGACCTCGATGGTGTCCGGGTCCGGCAGGGAGTCCACGAAGACGTTCGTGTACCCCTGGAAGTCGAAGGTGAGGACGGCGAGCGTGCGCGCGACGGTGTACAGGTCGGAGGCGACCGACGGGCCGACCTCGGCCACCTCCGGCGCCTGGTAGCCCACCGTGCCGTAGATGGCCGACTCCTCGTCGTCCATCCTGCGCACCGCGCCCATGTCGATCAGCTTGAGCTGGTCCTCGGTCTGGATCGCGTTGTCGACCTTGAAGTCGCAGTACAGCAGGTTGCGGCTGTGCAGGTGCCCGAGCGCCTCCAGGGCCTCGATCCCGTACGCGCAGGCCTGCTCCACCGGCAGCGGATCACGCTTCCCGTCCGCCGTCCGGCGTCCGTTGGCGATCTCCTTGAGGGACTTGCCGCCGACGTACTCCATCACGATGTACCCGTCCAGCGACCCGGTCCGCTGGTCCAGGTGCTCGACGAAGTTGTAGATCCGCACGATGTTGGAGTGTTCGATCTCCGCGAGGAAGCGCCGCTCGGAGATCGCCGCCTCCATCGCGTCCTGGTCGCCCGTGTCCAGCAGGCCCTTGAGGACCACCCACCGGTCGGAGACCGCGCGGTCGACGGCCAGGTAGACCCAGCCGAGGCCGCCGTGCGCGAGACAGCCCGCCACCTCGTACTGGCCGTGCACGATGTCGGCCGCCTGCAGCTTCGGCACGAACGAGTACGGGTGACCGCACTTGGTGCAGAACCCCTCGGTGCGCCCGGTCCGCTCGCCCCGCGAACGCCCCACCGGCGCACCGCAGTCGGAGCGCGAGCAGAACCGCTTGCGCTCGGGCACCTCCGGGTTCTCCAGGACCATCGCGCGCGGGTCCGGCCGCGGCACGTCCGGAACCTGCACGAGACCGGCGCCGAGCCGGCCGCGTCCACTGGAACCGGTGGTCGAACCGGAGCTGCGCACCGACACCGAGCGGCCGGTCGAGGTGCCCGACACCGAGCGCGACAGCCGGCCGGAGACCGAACGCCGGGACTGCGAGGAACGTGACGACGTACGGGAGCTGGCCGGCGAACCGGAGCGGGCGCTGCGGCTGCCGGACCCGCGCGAACCCCGCCCGCCGGCCGTGATCCCGGTCGGGGGCGAGCCCACCATGCCGGTCGCCGAGACGACCGGTGCCAGACCGCACGTGTCGCAGTACAGCTCGCCGTCGCCCATGTCCTCGTACGACCCCGGGCAACCGGGTCGCTGGCACGTGCGCCGCTCCTCGCCCTCAGGCTGTTCATTCATCCCGCATCACCTTCAACGCTCACGCCTGGGGCCCTCTCCGGTCGGTGGGCCCGCCCTGCTCCGGCACCCGCGGGCTCAACAGATCGGCCGCCGCGCGCTGATAGCGCAGCACCGCGTCCTCAGCGACGCGCAGATCGCAGGGCGCGCTCCACAGCATGCGCCGCGCCGCGTCGTAGCGCTCGATGAGGAACGGATCCTCCGCGAGGCCGTGCCGTGCCACCTTCGCCTTGTACGCGTCGAGGCGGCCGCGCAGTTCCGCGCGGATCGCCAGCGGCGCGGTGACCGCCGTCAACGACTCGCGGGCCCGCAGCAGTTCGTCCTCGGCCTTCTCCTCCAGGGCCTCCAGAAGGGGCGAGAGACGGTGCCACTGGGCGTGTCTGCGGTACTCCGCGGCCGTCGCCAACTGCTCCTGCAGCACCGTCGGCGGGCCGCTGACGGCGGGGACCTCGGACGCGGCGATCTTCGCCAGCACCTCACCGCGGGCGCTTCGCGCCTCCGCGAGGGTGCGGTCGGCACGGCTGAGCAGGTCGCGCAGCCGCACCAGTCGGGCCTCCGCGTCCTGCCGGACGGTGAGCACCGCGTCGATCTCCCGGCGCACGTCCTCCAGGGCGCGCGCCTCGCGGTCGTACGTCGTCGTGTCCGGGCGGCCGCCGCCGGGCGCCGAACTGCCCTGCGCGGGCACCCAGAAGGCCAGGGGGTCGGAGATGACGCGTTCGCGCAGGGTGGTCAGCGTCCGGGTGATCCGTTCCAGATCGTCGCCCGACGGGTGCTCACCGGGGCGCACGCCCACGGAGTGCGCGAGCTGGCGGGTGCGCTGGAGTTCCGCGGCCAGTAAATCGATCCGGGCGGGCAGCGCGGACCAGACGGCGTCCGCGGTCACGACCATGTCGAGCGACGACGCGTACAACTCGTTCATCCGCTCGACCAGGGCGGCCAGCGAGAACCGCTCGCTGAGCCGGCCCGCCCCGGACAGCGTCGGGGCGTTCGCCGTCGCGGTGGCCGAACCGGCGATCGTGACGCTCGCGCCGCGCAGCAGCTCGGTCAGCTCGACCAGGTCCTCACGGCTCGACCAGCGCCG
The DNA here is from genome assembly GCF_012273515.2 of Streptomyces sp. RPA4-2. Taxonomy (NCBI): domain Bacteria; kingdom Bacillati; phylum Actinomycetota; class Actinomycetes; order Kitasatosporales; family Streptomycetaceae; genus Streptomyces; species Streptomyces sp. RPA4-2. The sequence goes on along the minus strand of NZ_CP050975.2, from coordinate 3,374,686 downwards.
CCGCGAACGGATGTCGCGGGCGGAGCGCAGCGCGTCCGTGTACGCGTCGAAGTACGCCCACAGCAGCGTGATCGACGCGTTCGCGGTCGTCCAGCGCTCCTTGGTCGTGCCCGTGAGCTCGGCGCCTTCGAGGAGTCTGCGGCCCGCGTGGTCCTGCAGGGCGAGGAGCGAGGTCTCGATGGCCTCGTGCTCCGCGCCGAGCCGCGCCAGCGCACGGTCCACCTCGTCCCGGTCCATCACCGGCTCGGGGGGTCCCGTGACGCCCATCGATCACCTCTCGCTCTCGGTCGTGTCCCGCGCGCCCGTCCGGTGCGCCGGGGTAACTCTCCAGTCGTATCAGCTCGGTCGCCCCCGCGGCTCGCCTCGAGGTGTCCGCCGGTGTCACGTCGTGGGTGGCTTCGACGACGGCGAGTCCGCGCCCAGGGTCGGGGACAGCCACTTGTCGTACGAGGCCTGCCAGCCACCGCTCTTGACGTAGTCCACCAGCACCTGGTTGACCCGGCGTACCAGATCCTCCGCGCCCCGCTTCATCGCCACGCCGTAGTACTCGGTGGTGAAGGTGCTGCCCTTCAGCTCGACCGTCGGGTCCTGCGCGGCCTGGCTCGCGGCGAGCGCGCCGTCGGTCACCACGGCGTCGACCTGGCCGAGCTGCAGCCTTACCAGGCAGTCGAGTTGGTTCGGCACGGTGGTGGAGATGTCGGCGGAGGAGGCGAGCTTGCCCACCTTCTGGTCGGCGGCCAGCTTCTCGTGGGCCGTGGATCCCGACGCGGTGCAGATCCGCTGCTTCGCCAGTGACGCGTCGTAGCCCTCGATGGCCGACGCCTTCGGGGCCAGTACCTGCTGGCCGGTGACGAAGTAGGGGGCGGAGAACGCGACGTCCTTCAGCCGGGCACAGTTGATCGTCATGGTGCGGACCACCATGTCGACCTGGCCGTTCTTGATCGCCGGGACGCGCTGGTTGGTGGGGATGGCGTGGAACCGGACCGCGGCCGGGCTGCCGAGGATCTCCTTGGCGATCTCGTGCGCGAGATCGATGTCGAAGCCCTCCAGGTCACTGCTCTTCTTCGTGCTGTTCGGATCGCGGTAGCCCCAGCGGTAGCTGTTCTGGTCGACGCCGACCGACAGATAGCCGCGCTCCTTGATGGCTGTGATCGCGTCGCCGCTCTCGTCACCGGACGGGGCCGGGCTCTTGTCCTGGGCGGTGCTGTCGGTGCACGCGTCGGCCTTCGCCTGGGTGGCCCGCGCCACTCCCTGGCCGCCGATGCCCGCACCGCCCTCCCCACGGGCGGTGTTCAGCGGCAGGAGCAGGGCGAAGACGGTGGTGACGACCAGGGCGAGGGCCATCGCTCCCACGCCGCCCCAGCCCTTCAGACTCGCCCTCAGGCGCCGTGCGGTCATCGCCGATCCCCCTTTCACCGGTACTCCGAAAGCCTGCGCCCGATGCCCAGCAGCGCGCCCGCGGCGGCCAGCACCGCGAGGGCCGCCGCGCCGGCCGGCAGGCCGGTCATCGCGCCCAGGCCGTCGCCCGCCGCCCGCTTGAACTCGCTCTCCTCGTGCGTCAGTGCCAGCGCCAGGTTGGTGTCGACGCCGTCGAAGCACTCGCCCGTCGCGCCCTTGGCGCCTATGACCTTGTCCAGCGCGCCCTGGTAGTTGCCGTCGTCGTCGGCCTTGCGGGCGTCCAGGTGACGGGCCTTCCAGACCTTCATGTTGCCGGTCGCCGCGGTCACGGGGGTCTCGCCCGCCTTGTCGTCGGCGAGGTCCGCCGCCAGGGCCAGACCTTTGGTGAGCGTCTTCATGTCCTGCTGGAAGTCGTAGTCGTACCGGTCCACGACCTCGGTGGGCGACACCTCCTTGGTCTCGGCACCGCGGCTGACCAGCGTCAGGTTCTCGTTGCCCCGGGCGTTCAGTGACGCGATCCGGGCGTCGTGCAGGACGTTCAGCGAACGGACGCCGTGGTCGTACGAGGCGTTCAGCTCGGCCCGGGCCACGGTGTGGCCGACCACGAGCCAGAGCAGGACGACCGTCGAGGCGGCGGTCGCGGCGACCATGCCCTGGTTCAGGACCCGGTTCGTGTGCCGGTACTGGCGGTGCTGGGCCCAGGCGAGTCCCGCCAGCACCAGCACGCCGAGGCCGATGGCCGCCCACGGGTACGGTTTGGCGTCCGCGTAGTCGGCGCTCAGCCGCGTGTTCTCCCGTTCGTAGAGGTCCTTGGCGGCCGGGAGCATCTCCCCCTGCATCTTCTCGTTCGCGTACCGCAGATAGGCGCCGCCCAGCGGGTAGCCCAGGCGGTTGTTGGCACGGGCCCGCTCGACCAGGCCCTTGTACTCGGGCAGCAGTTGGTTGAGCCGCGTGATGGTGTGCGCGGAGGGGGAGCCGGGGTCGGAACTGGCGGCGGCGGTGATCAGGCCCTGGGCCGCCGTCCGGATGTCCTTCTCGTACCGGTCGCGGGAGGCAGCCGTCTCCTGGCCACCCGCCAGGAAGCCGCTGGAGGCCGCGGTGTTGGCGTCCGCGAGGGAGCGGTAGATGTCCGCCGCGCCGGCGCTCAGCGGCTGACTGCTGTGCAGCACGTCATCCGCGGCCGCCGAACGCTCCGTCGTCTGCCAGGCCGTGACCGCGCCGAACGCGACGACCAGCAGGGCGAGTACGGCGCCGATGATACGGAGCCTGCCCGGCTCCGTCGTCGCCGCGGCGCGCAGCCGGTCGACGCCCTCGGCCCAGGCCGTGCGGCGCGCGGGCATCGCGTCCGGGCCCGTCACAGGCGGTCTCCCCGGCGGTGCGGGGGAGCCGGACTGCGGCGGGACGGCCGGCACCGTGGTCGCGGCCGTGGGCCGTGGTGGTGCCGTGCTGCCTTGCGGCGGGTGTGTCACGTGACCTCCCCCATGGTCATCCGTCGGTCACCGTCCCCCGCGCGCGCGGGAGCGCGAGGGGAGGTGCACGGCCGCAAGTATCGCCGCCGGGGCCGACATCCGCACAGGCCTTGACTGGATCTTGTTCGGATTACGACGGGGCGCTCCGCGGGATCCCCTGACCATGAATACGCGTTCGGTATCCGTTCGGTTCCCTTGCCGCTGGTGGCCGTACCTGGGGCTCCGCCCCGGACCCCGCCAAGGGGCTGCCGCCCCCTGGACCCCCGCATCGCCCGAAGGGCTCGTCCTCAAACGCCGGACGGGCTGGAGATGCGGGCCCGCGCTGAAAGGCTGACGCGTGAGGCCTGGCGCCTGACGGCTGAGGCGTGCCGCCTGACGGCTGGCGCCTGAGGCCTGAGGCCTGAGGCCTGAGGCCTGAGGCCTGAGGCCTGATGTCTGACGGCTGAGGCCTGGGGCCTGGGGCCTGACGCCTGACGGCTGAGGCCTGAGGCGTGACGCCTGACGGCTGGGGCCTGAGGCCTGGGGCCTGAGGCCTGAGGCCTGAGGCCTGAGGCCTGAGGCGTGACGCCTGACGCCTGAGGCCTGGCGTTGAAAGCCGACAGCCGACAGCCGACAGCCGACCGCCGACGGCCTGACTGCAAGGCCGGCAGACGGGCTGCGAGGCCGACGGCCGGACCGGAACTGTCCAGCGCCGGCCCGCATCTCCAGCCCGTCCGGCGTTTGAGGACGAGGCCCTTGAGGCCGAACGGAGGTCTGGGGGCGGAGCCCCCAGGTATGTGCCGAGCGCAGGCCCACATCCTCCAGCCCGTCCGGCGCTTGAGGACGAGGCCGTTCAGGCCGATGCGGGGGTCCGGGGGCGGCAGCCCCCGGGGGCGGGTGACCTCAGGAACCCTCGTAGAACCCCCGTACGCGGGCGTGGGCCTCGCCCGCCGCACCGATGTGATCCAGACCCAGCAGCGCGGCGCCGAGCACGGGGCGGGCCGTGACCACCTGGGGGACGGCCTTGGGGGCCCGCTCGGAGAGCAGTTCGCGGATGCGGTCGTCGAGTTGGGGATGGCGCGCGGCGAGAATGCTGCCGCCGAGCAGGACGGGAGCCTCCTCGTCCATGAGGTCCAGCCGCGCCAGCGCCACCGTCGCCATCGCGACGACCTCGTCGGCGAGCCGGTCGACGAGCGCACGGGCCACCGGATCCCCGTCCACGGCCGTGGCGAACAGCACCGGCGTCAGCTCGTGCCGCCGCGCCTGTCCGATGTGTTCGAGGTGCAGCGCCTCGATCAGCGCGTACATGGAGTCGAGCCCGAAGTGGCCGGGCAGCGTGCGGGTCAGCGCGGTCGGACCGCCGCGTCCGTCCTCGGCCCGCGCCGCGTGCCACAGCGCCTCCTCGGCCATCCCCCAACCCCCGCCCCAGTCCCCGGAGATGCGGCCCAGCGCGGGGAAGCGGGCGGTACGGCCGTCGGGCAGCATGCCGACGCAGTTGATACCGGCGCCGCACACCACGGCGACCCCGCGCGGCTCCGCGATCCCCGCGCGCAGGATCGCGAACGTGTCGTTGCGCACCTCCACGCCGGCGCCCCACGCACGCGCCCGCAGCGCGTCCGCCAACTGCTCTTCCTCCACCGGGAGATCGGCGTTGGCCAGACACGCCGAGACATGGGCGACCGAGTCGATCCCGGCGTCGGCGAAGGCCCGGCCGACCGCTTCGGCGAGCGCGTCCACGGCCACGTCGACACCGACCGTCGGCGGCCGGAACCCGCCGCCGCGCGCGGTGGCGAGCACCGTGCCGTCGGCCGCGACCACCGCGACGTCGGTCTTGCTGTTCCCCGCGTCGATGGCGAGCACCGGACCCACGGGGCCGGACCCGGAGGCCGTCCCGGCTTCGGATCCCGATGAGGTCATGCCCACGCGAGGTGCTCCCGGTTGTGCGCGATCAGCTGGTCGGTCAGCGCGTCGGCGTACGCGTACTGGCCGACCAGGGGGTGGCTGAGGAGGGCCCGGAAGACCCGGTCGCGGCCGCCGCGCAGGGCGGCCTCCAGCGCCAGGTCCTCGTACGCGGTGACGTTGGCCATCAGCCCGGCGTACAGCGGGTCCACCGGCTGCACCGGCATGGGTGTAGGCCCGTGCGGACCGACCGCCGCCTGCACCTCGATGACGGCGTCGTCCGGCAGGAACGGCAGCGTGCCCTTGTTGTACGTGTTCACCACCTGGTACGGACTGCCGCCCCCGCCGAGCAGCGCGGCCGCGAGATCGACGGCCGCCTCCGAGTAGTAGGCGCCGCCCCGCTTGGCGAGCAGCGCCGGCTTCTCGTCGAGGGACGGGTCGCCGTACATCTTCAGCAGTTCCCGTTCCATCTCGGCGACTTCGGCGGCCCGCGACGGCTTGGTGCGCAGCTCTCGCACGACCTCGTCGTGGGCGTAGAAGTAGCGCAGGTAGTAGGACGGGACGACGCCCAGCCGGTCGATGATGTCGCGCGGCAGGCGCAGGTCGTCGGCGAGGGCGTCGCCGTGCTCGGCGAGCAGCTTCGGCAGCACGTTGTCGCCCTCGGGGCCACCCAGGCGCACACCGGTTTCCCAGGTGAGGTGGTTGAGGCCCACATGGTCCAGATGGACGTCCGCCGGCGCGACGCCGAGCATCGCGGCGAACCTGCGCTGGAATCCGATCGCCACGTTGCACAGCCCGACGGCCCGGTGTCCGGCCTGGAGCAGGGCGCGGGTGACGATCCCGACGGGGTTGGTGAAGTCGATGATCCAGGCGTTCGGGTTGGCGCGGCGGACGCGCTCGGCGATGTCCAGCACCACCGGCACCGTGCGCAGCGCCTTGGCCAGGCCGCCCGCGCCCGTCGTCTCCTGGCCGACGCAACCGCACTCCAGGGGCCAGGTCTCGTCCTGCTCGCGGGCCGCCTGGCCGCCGACGCGCAGCTGGAGCAGTACGGCGTCGGCGCCCTCGACGCCCGCGTCCAGGTCGTCGGTGGTGACGATCCGGCCGGGGTGCCCCTGCTTGGCGAAGATGCGCCGGGCGAGGCCGCCCACCAGCTCCAGCCGTTCGGGGGCCGGGTCGACGAGGACCAGCTCCTCGACGGGCAGGGTGTCCCGCAACCGGGCGAAGCCGTCGATGAGTTCAGGGGTGTAGGTGGAGCCCCCGCCCACTACTGCCAGTTTCATAGTCAGCCCTTCACTCCGGTGAGCGTGACGCCCTCGACGAACGCCTTCTGCGCGAAGAAGAACACGAGGATCACGGGGGCCATGACCAGTACGGTCGCGGCCATGGTGAGATTCCAGTCGGTGTGGTGCGCGCCCTTGAACGATTCGAGGCCGTAGGACAGGGTCCAGGCGCCGGGGTTCTCGGAGGCGTAGATCTGCGGCCCGAAGTAGTCGTTCCAGGCGTAGAAGAACTGGAACAGGGCCACGGCGGCGATCCCGGGCCGTGCCATCGGCAGGACGATCTTCAGCAGGGTCCGCAGGTCCCCGCAGCCGTCGACCTTCGCCGCGTCGAGGTACTCGTTCGGGATGGTCATCAGGAACTGCCGCAGCAGGAAGATGGAGAAGGCGTCGCCGAACGCCATCGGGATGATCAGCGGCCAGAGGGTCCCGGACAGGTCCAGCTGCTTCGCCCAGAACAGGTACATCGGGATGATGACGACCTGGGGCGGCAGCATCATCATCGAGATGACCAGCATCAGCGACAGGTTCCGGCCGCGGAAGCGGAACTTGGCGAGCGCGTAGGCGACGGGGATCGACGACACGACGGTCAGGACGGTGCCGGCGCCGGCGTACAGCAGGGTGTTCTTCCACCAGGTGAGGAAGCCCGGGGTGTCGAAGACCTTCTTGTAGTTGCCCCACTCCCAGGTGTGCGGGATCAGGTCGCGGCTGAGCGCCTGGGTGTCGCTCATCAGCGAGGTGAGGAAGACGAACACGAAGGGGAGGACGAAGAAGAGGGCGGCCGCGACGCCGAGCGCGTGGACCGCGATCCACTCCAGGAGCGTCCTGCGGCGGGCGGTGCGTTCGGCGGGGGAGACGGTTCTTGTCCGCGGCTCCGCCGGCCGGTCGAGCACTCGGGACACCTGAGGTGCTTGGGTCATGGTCAGTCACCTGCCTGGATGAGACCGCCCCGGCGCCGCATCAGGAACGCGGTGAACACCATGGACAGGGCGAACAGCACGAGCGCGACCACACAGGCGGAGCCGTAGTCGAAGCGCTGGAAGCCGAGGTTGTAGACGAGCTGGGGCAGGGTGAGCGTCGACTTGTCGGGGTAGCCGGGTTCGAACTGCGTACCGGCGCCCTGGATGACGCCCGAGGCGACCTTCCCGGCGATGAGCGGTTGTGTGTAGTACTGCATGGTCTGGATCACGCCGGTGACCACCGCGAACATCACGATCGGCGAGATGTTCGGCAGCGTCACGTAGCGGAACCGCTGCCAGGCCGACGCGCCGTCCAGCTCCGCCGCCTCGTACTGCTCGGTGGGTACGTCGAGCAGCGCGGCCATGAAGATGACCATCAGGTCGCCGATGCCCCACAGGGCGAGCAGCGTGAGGGCGGGCTTGGACCAGCTGGGGTCGTTGAACCAGCCGGGCGCCGGGACGCCGACCTTCTCCAGGATCGAGTTGACCGGCCCCGTACCGGGGTTGAGGAGGAAGGCGAAGGCCATCGTGGCGGCGACGGGCGGCGCGAGGTAGGGCAGGTAGAAGAGGGTGCGGAAGACCCCCGTAGCCGTCTTGATCTTCGTGATGAGGAGTCCGACGCCGAGTCCGAAGACGACCCGCAGGCTCACCATGACCAGGACCAGCCACAGGGTGTTGCGCAGCGCGGGCCAGAACAGCGGGTAGTGCTGGAAGACGTAGGACCAGTTCTTCGTCCCGCTCCACGTCGGCGGTTTGAAGCCGTCGTAGTGCATGAACGAGAAGTAGACGGTGGAGAGCAGCGGGTAGGCGAAGAAGACCGCGAAGCCGATCAGCCAGGGCGACATGAAGGCGGCGGTTCTCAGGGCCGCCCGGCGTCGCTTGGCGCGCAGGGTGTAGGTGGCGCTCATGTCCGTACTGCTTCCTACTTCGCCTGCGCGATGTCCGTGTCGATCTGTGCGGCGGTCTTCTGGAGACCTGCCTTCAGATCCTTGGCCTTGCCGCTCTCGTAGTCGTATCCGAACTGCTGGATCGTCACGAGGTAGGTGCCGCCGTTGATGGACGCGGGGGTCGTCGTCGAGTTCGGGTTCGAGGCGATGTCCAGGAAGGTCTTGAAGCGCGGGTCGTACTTCAGCTTCGGGGACTTGAGCGCCGCGAGCGTGGAGGGGACGTTGTGGATGGCGTTGGCGAAGCCGACGACGGCGTCCGTGTCCGTGGTCATGTATTTGACCAGTTCCCAGGCGGCGTTCTGCTTCTTGCTGGTGGCCGCGATGCCCGCGATGGTGCCGGTGATGTAGCCCTTGCCGTACTGGTCGGCCTGGTCGTCGGGGACGGGGAGCGGGGCGACACCGATCTCGAAGCCGGGCTTGGCCTCCTCGGCCATGCCGAGCCGCCACTCGCCGTCCAGCTGCATGGCGACCTGACCGGTGTGGAAGGGGTGCTTGGGGCCCCATTCGTCACCGAGCTTGGACCGGTACTTCTCCAGCTTCTGGTAGCCGCCGAGTTCGTCGACGAGCTTCTTCTGGAGGGTGAACCCGGCCTCGAAAGCGGGGTCCTTGGCGATGCTGGACTTGCCGCTCTCGTCGAAGTACGTGGGGGAGAACTGGCCGAAGTAGTGCTCGGTGGTCGACTCCCAGCCGTGGTAGTTCGGCATGAACCCGAGCTGGGAGTAGGAGTCGCCCTTGGCGACGGTCAACTTCTTGGCGTCGGACTCGAATTCGGACCAGGTCTTCGGGGGAGTGGTGATCCCGGCCTTCTTGAACGCGGTCTTGTTGTAGTAGAGCCCGTACGCGTCACCGAGCAGCGGCACGGTGCAGCGGTTGCCGTCGAACTGGGTGTACTCGTTCATCGCCTTCGGGAAGGTCGTCGTCGCGTCGATACCGGCCTTCTTGAAGAAGGGATTGAGATCGACGAGCGCGCCCGAGGAGCAGAACTTGCCCACGTTGTTGGTGGTGAACGAGGAGATCACGTCGGGCGCCTTGTCACCGCCGGAACGCAGCGCCTGGTTGATCTTGTCGTCGGTCATGTTGGCGACGATGTTGACGTGGATGTTCGGGTGCGTCTTCTCGAACCCCGCGACCAGGGTCTTCACGCCCTGGACCTCGCCCGGCGCGCTCCAGGCGTGCCAGAAGTTGATCGTCGTCTCCTTGGAGGCGTCGTCGTTCGCGCTGGAGTCCGACTGGCCGGTACAGGCGCTGGTGAGCAGGGCGAGGGACGCGGAAGCGGCGAGTGCGGTGGCGACTTTCCTGGATATTCCGGGCATGGCGGTGTCTCCCTAGGGCAGGGCCGGGGCGGTGGTGTGGGCGGACGGGCGAGTGGGTCGAGGGGGTTCAGCGGGAGGTGTCGAACACCTCGTCGCGGGTGGCCGCCAGCGCGCTCTCCAACGCGCCGCGCAGCACGGGGTGTTCGTGTACGTCGCCGACCACGAGGCGCGGGCGGGACGCGGCCAGCTCCTCCAGCTCGGCCTGCACCAGGGCGCGCAGCGGTTCGCCGCCGGCGGTGAGCGAGGAGCCGCTGAGGACGACGAGTTCGGGGTCGAGCACGGAGACGAGTGAGGCGAGACCGGTGGCCAGGCCGGTCGCGTAGGTCTCCAGGAGCCTGCGGTGCGGGCCTTCGTCGCGGGTGGCGGCCTGGGCGACGAGGGCGGCGGCCACCTCGGTGGACGACCCGGCGGGAATCGGCTGGACGCCCAGCTCGCGGGCGAGTTTCGGGAGGGCCTGGGAACCGGCGAGTTCCTGGTAGCCGCCGCTGTTGGCCTTGGTCACCTGCCGTACGAGGGGTGCGCCGGGCACGGGCAGGAAGCCGACCTCGCCGGCGCCGCCGGTCCAGCCGCGGTGCAGCCGTCCGCCGAGCACGAGGGCGGCGCCCAGGCCCCCCTCGTTCCACAGCAGGACGAAGTCCTCGTGTCCGCGCGCCGCGCCGAGCCGCTGTTCGGCGATGGCGACGAGGTTCACGTCGTTCTCGTACTCGACCGGCATGGGCAGCGCGGCCGCGAGCTCGTCCAGGAGGCTCGGGGAGTGCCAGCCGGGCAGGTGGGAGGCGTACCGCAGCCGTCCGGTGTTGGGGTCGAAGGCGCCGGGTGTGCCGATGACGAGGCGGTGGACGTCGCCGCGGGCCAGCCCCGCCTCCTTCACCGCGCCGTCGAGGGCGTCGGTGACCTGGCGTACGACGGGCTGCGCGGGGCGCCGGCCGGGCGTCGGCAGCTCGTACTCACCCACGGTCCGGCCCGTCACGTCCGCGACGGCGGCGAGGATGCGCTCGGGGGTGACGTCCAGGCCGGCCGCGTGGGCGGCGACCGGATTCACCGCGTACAGCTGGGCGTTGGGGCCCGGCCGCCCCTCGCTGGTGCCGGTGGCGAGCACCAGCCCGGCCGCTTCCAGGCGGGCGAGGAGCTGGGAGGCGGTGGGCTTGGACAGCCCGGTCAGCTTTCCTATCCTGGTCCGCGAGAGCGGCCCGTGGGCGAGCAGCAGATCGAGGGCGGCGCGGTCGTTCATGGCGCGCAGGACGCGTGGGGTGCCCGGCGTACCGGCGGATCCTGCCATGTTGTCGACACCTGCCTTTCGACTGCCCAGTCGCTCAGCTTCCCAGGGTGGCCTCGGGGAAGTCCACTGCAAGATCATTGTTAGGAAGGTTTCCTATTGGTGGGAGGACCGTAGGCCGCAGGTCGCGGGGGCGTCAAGAGAAACCGCCCCCGAGGCAACAGAGTCGTTACCTACGAGGGCGGAGACCGGGGCTTTCTCGCTCGGCCGAGCCGGGGGCGGCGGGGGCGAAGCCCTGCCATCGGGGAAGGCCCACCCGGTGGGGGACGAATCCGTGCGCCGCGAGGGCGACTTGAGGTGAGTCGGGGAGGACCCGTCCTCGGTTACTTCACGTCGACGTAGTCGCCCGTGGCCGTGGCGGTGCCCGTGGTGGTCGTGCCCGCGAACAGGTAGCGGTACGTGCCGTCGGCCGAGGCCTTGACCGTGGTGGTGAGGGCGCCCGCCGTGCCCGAGGTCACCGTCCTGACCGTCTTGTAGGCGGTGGCGCCCTTGGCCTTGAACTGGAGGGTGACCGGCCGGCCCGCGTAGCCGGAGTACTTGGTGGTCTCCCAGTCGGCGCGGGTCAGGGCGCCCTTGACGGTGAGGGTCTTGCCCTTCTTCACCGGCTCGGGGGTGGCGTTGGTGGTGAGCTTGGCGGCGCGCTTGACCTGTGTGGTGCCGAGACCGCCCCACATGTCGTAGCCGTAGGTGAAGCTGATGTGGTCGTCGGAGTCGTCGTTGTCCGCGGTGCTGCGGCCGTAGAAGCCGGCCACCTTCCAGGTGCCGGCGTCCGCCGCGTCGTAGAGGTAGTCCTGGGGTGCGACGGCGATGACCTCGGCGCAGGACTGCGTGACCGTCGTGGCGGTCGTGGAGGTGGTGGTGCAGCTCGGGGCGTCGTCCGGCCCCATCTCGTTCCGCGGCTTGGAGAGCGACGATCCGCGGTACAGGGTGATGCCCGCGACGCTCGTCCTGCCGTCGATGACGAGGTCGACCGGGTGGGTCAGGGTGTACGTGACGGGAACCTTCACCGTGCTGGTGGTGCCGACGACGATCGCCTTGCCGTTGTTGACCACCACATGGGAGAAGGTGAGATCCGGCGTGGCGGCCGACGCGGACGGCACGGCCAGGGCGGACAGGGCCAAGGCACCGGAAACTGCGGCGCCGATGGCGAACTTGCGCATGGATTCCCCACATTCGAAGCGGCCCCCTGGGCGTGGAGCTCCAGAACAAGGGCCCGCTGTCGGGGCGACAGTAGACGCCCACCGGATGTGGCCGAAATATGGGGGGCCTGTGAAGGAGAGTTGACGCCGAGGGCGCCCTTCAGGCCCGTCACGGCTTCGTCACGATCGGCAGACGCGCAGGTGGGAGGGGGTGCGCGGCTTTGGGATGATCTGTGCCGTCGGGAACGGTGACGCGACATCCGAGGCGGATGGTGACGGCGTCGATATCCGGCCACCTTCACAGATTCCTGCTCGTAGGATCCGGCCCCATGAGAGCGAACCGTTCGGCGCGGGGCGGGGTGGCGGCCCGTGAGGCCGTGGCAATCACCGGGTCCTGTGGGGGTGAGCGCCACGGGTGTCCTACGGCCGCGCGTTCCGTGACCTCCCGCGTCGGGGCGGCCGCGGGCGCACCGACGCGCCCCCTGGTCCGCCGGGGGGTTCGCTCATGAGGATCGCGAACCTGCTGATGGCCTGCTGGCGCGCGGCCGCGGTCAGGTGCGTGTCGCTGGCGCTCACCATGACGTTCATCGACTTGGTGAACGACGGTTTCACCTGGGATTCCGTGAGCGGGGAACTGGTCTTCAGTCCTTTGACGTGGGGGATCCTCACGTTCGCGGTGGCGGTCGTCGGGGTGTGGTCGCTGCGGCGGCGGGCCGGTACGGCCGGGATTCCGCTCTCCGTCGAGGCGCTGGACGGCCGGCAGACGCACGTACTGCGCCCGGTGCCGGTCTCGGACGGGTGGCAGGAGCGGGTCCGCGAAAGACTGGCGGCATCGGAGCGGGCGTTCCTCGTCGCCGAGAAGGGCCACGAGGGGATCCACTTCCGGTGGCGTCCCGGACGGGGGCAGCAGTCCGTCCGGGGATCGATGTCCTTCGACGTGCCCTCGGGAGACGTCATCCTCGACGTCCGGGAGGGTGAGGGACTCCTGGGGGTGGCCGGACTGGGAAAGGGCTCCTCGTTCGCCGCGGTGTGCCAGATAGCCGGGGCCACCGGGCTGGAGTCCGGGACCGCTCGTGGATGAGCCGTCGTGGTACGGCGTTCGGTGTGTCTTCCGCCATCGTGAACTGGGCGTCTACGAGGAGCGGGTGACGCTGTGGACGGCGGGCTCCCTGGACGACGCCATCGGGCGTGCGGAGGCCGAGGCGCTGGAGTACTGCGCGGCGTTGGAGGAGGTCGACTACACGGGCTTCGCCGAGGCGTTCAAGATGGACGGGGTGCCGGGCGAGGGGGCCGAGGTCTTCTCGCTCATGCGGGAGAGTGACCTGCCGTCCGGCACCTATGTGGGAAAGTTCTTCGCGACGGGACGTGAGCGGATCAGCTGACGTCCGGGTGCGGGAGGATCCGCGCGGTCGAAGAACGAGCTGTACGTGGTGCTTTCGCCCTCGTTCTCCACCCAGACAGTAGTGACGATGGGGCTCCGTCTTCACGATCTTCGAGTTGGTCGCGGGCGGTCTGTGCGCGGGGGCGGAGGAGTGACAGGAATGGCGCTAGCGTGGGCGCGTGCCGAAAGGGCGCTGGACGAGCGGAAGGGGCGACCCATGACCATGCCGTACGCGGACGGGGACGGTCCGCTCATTCCCCGGCCCGAGCTCACGCTTCCGGCCCTGCGGCAGGCGGTGGCCACGGTCGCGCCGTCCCGCCTCCCCGAGTTCTTCGAGGATCTGCAGAAGTCCTTCGTACGGGCCGGTGACGAGGACAGTGTCGTACCGATCCGCATGTTCTACCGGCAGTGGGGCGTCGTCGTCGAGATCGAGCGGCACCCCGAGACGGCACGCCGTCTGCACGCCGCCGAGCAGGCGATCAGCAGCCCGGACCCGGTGAAGCGGGACCGCGCCATCCGCGAGGCCGGTGAGATCGTGCGGGCCGCGCACCGTGAGGTCGCCGGTGGCTGACTGGCGCTGGGAGCCGTTTCAGGACGACCTGCTGGACGGGCTCCCGGATGTGGCGCGTGTCGAGGTCGGGCGGCTGGCCAACGAGATCGCTGTCCGTGAATCGATGGTCTTCCTGGAGGGGGCGGCCTACACGGGACCGGGGCCGGGCGTGCGGACCGAGAGCAGGGGGCTACTCATGTTCGACTACCTGACGGATGTCCGCGGGGAGCGGATCGTGGTGGTGCAGGTGAGCTGGTTCGGCTGACGCCGGAGGTGTGGACTTGCTCGTACGCCGGGAGGGGCGGCGCCCGGGTTTCCGGTGCCGCCGCCTCCCCGCCCGCGTAGGGCCGGGGCCTACTTCGGAGTGTTCGAGGGAGCCGGGACCGGGACGGGGACCGGGATGGGGGTGGTCGCCTCCGACTGCGGGGACGCCGGGTTGCCGAGGGCCGACGGGGCCGCCACCGCGGCGGACGGGTCGACGGGCTCCTCCTCCACGGCCGCGGTGGGGCCGCCCACGATGCGGATGTCCGCGGCGTCGAAGGCGCGCTTGATGCGCCAGCGCAGCTCACGCTCGACGGAGAGCGCCTTGCCGGGCATCGTCCGGGCCGAGACCCGCACCACCATGGAGTCGAGGAGCACGCTCTCCAGGCCGAGGACCTCGACCGGGCCCCAGAGGCGCTCGTTCCAGGGCTCCTCCTTGCTCATCGCCTCGGCGACCTCGTTCAGCACGGACTGGACGTGGTCCAGCTCCTCGGAGGCGCGGACCGTGACGTCGACGCCGGCGGTGGCCCAGCCCTGGGAGAGGTTGCCGATGCGCTTGACCTCGCCGTTGCGGACGTACCAGATCTCACCGTTGTCACCGCGCAGCTTCGTGACGCGCAGACCGACCTCGATGACCTCGCCGGAGGCCACCCCCGCGTCGATCGTGTCGCCGACGCCGTACTGGTCCTCGAGGATCATGAAGACGCCGGAGAGGAAGTCCGTCACCAGGTTGCGGGCGCCGAAACCGATGGCGACACCGGCGACACCGGCCGAGGCCAGCAGCGGGGCGAGATTGATCTCGAACGTGCCGAGGACCATCAGGGCGGCCGTGCCCATGATCAGGAAGGACGCCACCGAGCGCAGCACGGAGCCGATGGCCTGGGAGCGCTGACGGCGGCGCTCGACGTTCACCAGGAGGCCGCCGAGGGCCGTCCCGTCGACCGCCTGGACGGTACGGGTCATACGGTCGATCAGCTTGGTGATCGCTCGCCGGACCGCCACTCTCAGTACCGCCGCGATGACCAGGATCAGCAGCACGCGCAGACCTATCGCGAGCCAGGTGGACCAGTTCTGCTCGACCCAGCTCGCGGCGTTGGTCGCGCTTTCCTGGGCCCCCTGGAGCGTGGCGACCGTAGGGTCCGTCGTCGCCGAGGGAGAAGGCGACGGACTGGACCCTGCGGCCCGCAGGACGGTCGAGAACACAGCAGGTACCTCCAGGCGTAGCGGTCTGCCCGCGGCTCGGGGACAGGCAGGGCGCCGCCGGGCAGAACAACCACACTAACGGGGCATCGTGTGTGGATCGTTGTGATGTTCGGGGGAGAGACAGTACTCACCTGGGGATGAACAGGATGTGGTCGAAAACACTCCCAGCCCGTTACCGGGACATGGTGGCGCTTCCACCAGGCAAGAGGGGAGACTGACTGCAGATCGTCCCGGCGCGAGCCACGCGCCGCCGGCGTACCAAGGAGGCATCCGTGCCGCATGTCCTGGTCCTCAACGCGTCGTACGAGCCACTCGGCGTCGTACCGCTCCGCCGCGCGCTCATCCTCGTCCTTGAGAACAAGGCCGTCTCTCTCGAGGAATCCGGCGCCTTCATGCACAGCGCGACCGTTACTGTCCCCGCACCCAGCGTGGTCCGGCTGAAGAGGTTTGTGCGGGTCCCGTACCGGGGGCCCGTTCCGCTGACCCGTCGGGCACTGTTCGCCCGCGACGGCGGCCGGTGCATGTACTGCGGTGGCGTCGCAACCAGCGTCGACCACGTCATCCCGCGCTCCCGCGGAGGTCAGCACGCCTGGGACAACGTGGTGGCGTCCTGTCGCCGCTGCAACCACACCAAGGCCGACCGCCACCTGGTCGAGATCGGCTGGCGCCTGCGCCATAAACCGGCCCCGCCGACGGGGCTCGCCTGGCGCATCATCGGAACAGGGCACAGGGACCCGCGCTGGCTGCCGTACCTGCAGCCGTACGGCGCGGAGGATGCGATGGCCCGGATCGACGGCATTTCCGCCTGACGATCCGGGCTTTTGTGCACCCCTGGCCCGGGTACACCGTGGCCCGCCCGGTGCGCCCCGTGGTCAGCCGCGGGGTCCCTCGGGGCGGGCGCCACGTGCCGCGTACAGCCCGGCGCCCAGCACGTACAGCGCGAGGGCGGCGGTCCACGCGCCGAGCTGGGGGCCCGCCTGCATGGGCCAGGCCAGAACCGTCGCCTGCCTCATGCGCGGCGAGGCGGCCGACAGGTACACGGCGCTGAAGTACAGCATCGTGGGCATCCAGGCGGCTCGCGCGCCGAACAGCACCGCCGCGAGCGCGGTGACGCCGACGGCACCCAGGGTGTTGCGGACCATCCCGACCGAACCGAACACCTGTGCGTCTCCGGGAACGGCGAGTGCGAGCACCGTGGCCGCGAGCGCGGTGAGGACCAGGAGATGGGCCAGGCGCCCGGGCCACCAGGGGCGCGCCGCGGTGTCGTCCAGGTCCCGCCCGTACACGTGCAGGCTCGTACCGATCGCCGCCGAGACCGCCAGCGGCGCCAGCGACAGCAGCGGGACCCTGCGGTACGGGTCGAGGAAGACGTCCGGGACGGTCGCCGCCCAGCGGGTGAGGAGGGCGGCGCA
Source organism: Streptomyces sp. RPA4-2 (assembly GCF_012273515.2). Lineage (NCBI taxonomy): Bacteria > Bacillati > Actinomycetota > Actinomycetes > Kitasatosporales > Streptomycetaceae > Streptomyces > Streptomyces sp. RPA4-2. The sequence goes on along the minus strand of NZ_CP050975.2, from coordinate 3,358,223 downwards.
GACGAGGGCGGCCAGGGTGGCGGGGACGGCACGGGAGCGGGCGTAGAGGGCGAGGGGGGGCCGGGGGACTTCGCGCGGCGTGTTCACAGGGACGGGACCTCGTTCGCGTCGGGGTCGCATGCGTGGGCCGTGGCGAAGTACCGGCCGAGCCAGGAGCGGCGCTCGTCGTCGGTCAGGGCGGCGAGGCGCGCGTACGCCCGGTCCTCGGCGCGGAGCGTCGCCAGTTCCTTCGTGTCGCCGCGCTCCCGGGCCGATGCCACGGCGCGTTCGCGGTCGTCCTTCCCCGCGGAGTCCGGGGCCAGCCAGCGCAGCACGGCCCCGTCGGTGACCTGGACGCGCCGCGCGGACGGCGCCTCCTCGCACTCCCGGCGGACCAGGTTCACGGCGCCCTGCCGGGCGTACTGCTCCGGATCGTTCACCTTGCCGCGGACCGACCACCAGCCGAGCGGGGTGAGCATCGGCAGCTCCGCCTCGTCCTCGCGCGGGCGGCGCGGCAGGTCCTCGAAGCGGACCGGTACGTTCTGTACGCCCTTCAGCCGGCTGGTGACACCGGACAGCACGCGGACCGCCTCCGGCAGCAGGTCCGGGCGGGTGGCGTTGACACAGACGTGCGGGGTGGTCGAGTCGTCGCACACCTGGCGGTGCGCGAGCGGGTTGTCGCGCAGCATCCCGTCACCCGTGTGGACCAGGAGCACGGCCGCGGCGGAGGCGGCGGCGAGCGGCAGCAGCGCGGTGACGCGGCGGCGGGCGGATCGGGCCAGCACCGCGGCGGCGGCGAGGCCGGCCGTCCACAGGGCCGACACGAGGGGGTACCACCAGACCGGCAGGTCGCCGTCGCCGACCAGATGCAGAGAGGCGGGGGCCAGATGGGTGAGACCTGAGGAGCCGACGCCGCCGGCGGCCAGGACGTACCCGCAGATGGCGAGTGCCGGAGCCGTCAGCCGCCAGGGCATCACCCGCCCGGCGACCTGGCCGAGCACCGTGCACGCGGCGATCGACAGCGCGTCCCCGGCGAAGACGGCCGGGACCGGGCCGCCCGCCGACACGTAGGGCGCGCAGGCGAGCAGCGCGCCTGCCACCACCACCAGGTACGCCGCCGCCAGCGCGCACGCGAGCGGCAGGGCGGCCGTCAGGAACTGGGCGAGCGGCGTACGGGGACTCGCCGCCCGCAGCTCCGTCATCCGCCGCCGGCGCTCCCGGCCGCCCTGCCAGGCTCCCGCGGCGAGGCCGAAGGGGATGGCGATCAGCCCGGCCGCCGTGCTCAGCCTGTCCGTCGTCCCGCCCCAACTGCCCTGCCACTGCGCCGCCGTGGCGGCGAGCGGCCAGCCGAGAGCGAGCAGCAGGGCGGCGGCCGCCCAGGGGGTGAACCCGCGCAGGGACTCGGTGCGGAGGGGTGGGGCGCGCCCGCCGCGGGTGGGGCGCCCGCGGCACGGACGGGCACGTCGACCCGGGTAAGCGTGCCCGTCCCGGGGCTTTCGTGGGGCCGGGTGCGATGGTCTGCCGGGTGGTTGTCGCGGGGCTGGGGCCCTGCGGCGGCCGGGTGGTTGTCGTGAGGCGCGGTCTGTGGGGTGGCGGGGCGGTGGTTCGGGTGTGGCTCGGGGCGGTGGTCGCCGTTCGGCTCGGGGCGCCGGTGCGTCCGTGGGGCCTCGCGGGGCGGGGTGGGCGTGTCGGTCGAGGTGCCCGTGGCGGCCGCGGTGCTCGGGGTGTTCGGGGTGTCCGGGGTGCTCGGGGTGTTCGGGGTGCTCGGGTCGGCCGTGTCCGGCGCGGTGTCCGTGCTTAAGCCGGGCGGTCCTCGTCGGGCTGGATGCGTACGGTCATCGGGCCGCCCCCGTCGCCGCGCGGTGGCCGCGCAGGGCCGCGGTGTAGCCACGCTCGATCGCGTTGCCGTCGGACTCGTCGCCGTCCGCGCCGAGGGCGGCCAGCGTCCCGGGAGTGCCGCGATAGGCGACCCGGCCCGCCTCGATCAGCGTCACCTCCGTGCACGCAGCGGCCACGTCCTCCACCAGGTGGGTGGAGACGATCACCGTGGCCTCCTCGCCCAACTCCCGCAGCAGCGCCCGGAACTCGACGCGCTGCTCCGGATCAAGTCCCGCGGTGGGTTCGTCGAGGAGCAGGACGCGGGGGTCGTTCACGATGGCCTGGGCGATGCCGACCCGGCGGACCATGCCGCCGGACAGCGTCCGGAGCTTCGCGTCGATGCGGTCGGTGAGCCCGACCCGGGCCACGGCCCGCTCGACCGACGCCGGGGCGTCGCCGGCCGGAAGCTCCTTCAGCCAGGCCACGTACGCCACGAACTCCCGGACCGTGAATCCCGGGTAGTACCCGAAATCCTGTGGCAGATAGCCGAGTTCACGGCGGAACGCGCTGCGCTCCCGGTGCCGGCGCGGGTCGTTGCCCAGCATCTCCACGCGGCCCTCGGCGGGCTCGGCCACGGTCGCGAGGACCCGGATGAGAGAGGTCTTGCCGGCGCCGTTGGGACCGAGCAGCCCGTGGACGCCGGGACCGAAGTCCAGGTCGACCGCGTCGAGTGCGGTCGTCCTGCGGTGCCGGACGGTCAGCCCGGACACCCGTATCGCGGTGGATCCGGTGCGCGGACCCGGGTTCTTCGGGCAAGTGCCCTGCGGGGAGGGGGCGTTCACATCGTCTCCAGACGGTCGTACGCGGTGCGGCGGGCGGCGACCAGCAGGGCGCAGAGGGCGGCCCCCGCCGCCCATCCCCACTGCGCGGACGCGCCGGTGAAGTAGAGGGAGAGCTGCTGGGCGAGACGGTCCGTCAGGCCCGAACCGGTGGCCGTCGGTCCCGGGCCGATCGAGGCGAGGACCGGTGCCGTCAGCGCGAGCAGCCAGCCGCCGCCCACCACCGCGGAGCCGGTACGACAGCCCGTGTACCCGGACAACGCCAGCGTGGCCAGCGTCAGGGCGAGCCCCGGCAGCAGCCAGGCCGCCGCCATGGGCACCTGCGGCAGGCGGGGACCGGGGGCGGGGAGCAGCAGCCCCACCGCCGTCAGCAGCGGCACGCTCACCGCCAGTACGGCGGCCGTCCGGGTGAGCAGCAGCCGCAGTCCGCCGGAGGGCGACGCCGCGACGAGCTCGTACAGCGGGTCGGCGTGCCGGCCGTAGGAGAGGGCGACCCCGGCGACGGGGACCACCGGCGCGACGGCCAGCAGCAGCGGGCGCGCGCCGGCGGACCCGCCGCCGTACGCCAGCGCGAGCGCCCCCACGGCCACCAGCAGCAGGGCCCCGGTCCAGGCACCGCGCAGAGCGGGCCCGGCGGCCCAGACGACCCGCCCGAGCCGCCCCCCGGCGGCCCGGGCGCGCCGAGGCGCCGTGGGTGTGGGGGACGTGGGGGCGAAGGGGCCGCGAGCGGGGCCCGGACCGGGTGCGGGACGGAGTCCAGGACCGCGACCCGCACCTGCGCCAGTACCGGTCCCGCCGCCCCCGTGCGCGCCGCCCGCGACGCCCGCGCGGCGCAGGAACCGCAGCTCTCCAGGTGCTTCTCCAGGGACCATGCGTCCGGCTCCGGAAGGGAGCCGTCGGTGTAACGGGCGACGAGATCGTCGGCGGCGTGCCAGCCGGTCATGCCGGGCCTCCCAGCGGTGACGGGTCCCCGGAGGGGTCGAGGTGGGCGAGTGCCGCCCTGAGTTCAGCGCGTGCCCGCATCGCGCGGGTCTTGACCGTGCCCTCGGGGATCCCGAGCAGCCGGGCCGTCTCCCGCGTGGTCAGCCCGTCGACGACGGTGGCGCGCAGCACCTCGCGCAGTTCGGGGGAGATGCGGTCCAGGGCGGTGCCCACGTCCCCGTACTCCAGGCCCGCCAGCACGCGCTCCTCCGCGGAGGGCGCGGGCGCCGGCGCCGCGTACTCGGTCTGTTCGGCCCGTTCGACCCGTGCGGTCCGCTCCCGTGCCCGCCGGGCGTCGACGAGCCGGCGCGCCGCGATCGTCCACAGCCAGCCGCCCGCCTCCGTACCCCGGTGCCCGGCCGCCGACCGCCACACGGTCACGAAGGTGTCCTGCAGCACCTCCCGGACGACCTCGGGATCACCGCAGCGCCGGGTCAGCCGCGTGTGCAGCCATCCGGCGTGCCGGTCGTACAGTGCGGCCAGCGCCGCCGAGTCGCCGTCCGCGACGGCCCGCAGCAGTGCGGCGTCCGTGGCGTCCTCCCGGTGGCCCCTCACGGGGCGGAACAGTCTCACACCCCGTCTATCGACCCCGCCGGAGTCACCGGTTCACCCTTCACCCGGACCTGGCGGGGCCGAGGCGGAACAGAACGTGACCAAAAGCACATTGTTCGCCCGTGTACGTCTGCCGTCCCGCGCGTTGGGTAGGGCTGCGGTAACCCGCCCGCCGCCGTACCCGACAAGGAGGCCCCCGTGGCCGCATCGGCACACCTTCTGCTCTCGGCCCTCTCCAAACGTCCGACGGAACCGATCGCCGAACCCCACTTCTCCGCCGAGCCGCGCTTCTCCGCCGAACCCCGCTTCTGCCTCTTCACCGCGGAGGGCACCGCCGCCGAGCTCCCGCTCACCAGCGAACCGCCGCTCCCCGACGCCGAGCCGCTGACCAGTGAGCCGCCGCTGGCCGACGCCGCGCACCTGACCAGCGAACCCATCTCCACCGGCGCCGCCACGGATGCCTCGGGGGTCTAGATGCCGCTGTCCCGGCTCGCCGCACTGCACGGTGTCGCCACCTCCTACAGCCCCTCGCCCGGCCGGACCGTCGCGGCCACCGACACCGCGGTCGTCGCCGCCCTCGCGGCGCTCGGCGTCGACGCGAGCACACCGGATGCCGTCCGCGCGGCCCTCGCCGCCCGGGAGGCCGAGACACGGGACCGGCTCCTGCCGCCGACCGTGGTCTGCTGGGGCGGCCGCCCGCCCGACGCGCTCGCCGCGCTGCCCGACGGCACCCGTCTGCGCATCACCACCGAACAGGGCGAGACCCGTGCGTCGGCCGAACAACTCCCGCCCGGCGTCCACGCGTTACGCGCCACCGCACCCGACGGCCGCATCGCCGACGCCCACCTCGTCGTCGCCCCCGACCGGCTGCCCACCCCGCCCGGACACGCCTACGGACTCCTCGTCCAGCTCTACTCCCTCCTCTCCGGCCGCTCCTGGGGCATGGGCGACCTCGGCGACCTCGCCGAACTCACCGCCTGGGTACGGCCGGGCACTCGGTGCCGGATTCGTCCAGGTCAACCCCCTGCACGCGGCCGTGCCCGGCACCCCGACGGACCCCTCCCCGTACCGCCCCTCCTCCCGCCGCTTCCCCGACCCGGTGCACCTGCGGATCGAGGACATCCCCGAGTTCGCGTACCTCGACGACCGCGACCGCGTCCGTACGCTGCTGGAGCGCGCCGGGCGACTGCGCGCGTCCGTGCTCGACAAGGACGCGCTGATCGACCGCGACGCCGTCTGGGAACTCAAGCGCGAGGCGCTGGAACTGATCCGCGAGGTACCGCTCGGCCCCGGACGCCGGGCCGCGTACGTCGACTTCCTCGCGGAGGAGGGCGAGGCACTGGAGGACCACGTCACCTGGTGCGCGCTCGCCGAGGTCCACGGCCCGGAGTGGCAGAAGTGGCCCATGGGTCTGCGTGACCCCCGCTCACCCGAAACTGCCCGTGCCCGAAGCGAGTTGATGGACCGCGTCGACTTCCACGGCCGCCTCGCCTGGCTCACCGACTCCCAGCTCGCCGCCGCACAGCGCTCCGCGCGCGACGCCGGCATGCCCGTCGGACTCGTGCACGACCTCGCGGTCGGGGTGCATCCGGGCGGAGCCGACGCCTGGGCGCAGCAGGAGTACTACGCGGCGGGCATGTCGGTCGGCGCGCCCCCGGACGCCTTCAACGCGCGCGGCCAGGACTGGGGCCTGCCGCCCTGGCGCCCGGACCGGCTGGCCGCCTCGGGCTACGCCCCCTACCGCCGCCTGCTGCGCGCGCTCTTCCGGTACACGGGCGCGCTGCGCATCGACCACGTCATGGGCCTGTTCCGGCTCTGGTGGATCCCGCAGGGACAGCCGCCCACGGAGGGGACGTACGTCCGCTACGACGCCGAGGCGATGCTGGCCGTCCTGACGCTGGAGGCGTCGCGGGCCGGGGCGCTGGTGATCGGCGAGGACCTCGGCACCGTCGAACCCGGGGTGCGCGAGACGCTCCAGGAGCGCGGGGTGCTGGGCACTTCGGTGCTGTGGTTCGAACGCGACTGGGACGGCGACGGGCAGCCCCTTCCCCCCGAGCGCTGGCGCGCGGACTGCCTGGCCACCGCCACCACCCACGACCTGCCGCCCACCGCGTCCCGTCTCACCGGTGACCACGTCGAACTCCGCGACCGGCTGGGACTGCTGACCGGCGCCCTGGCGGACGAGCGGGCCGCGGCCGCGGCGGAGACGGGGGAGTGGCTGGCGCTCTTCGCCCGGCTCGGGCTGCTGCGCGGCTCCGGCTCCGCGGTGTCGGAGGAGGCCGAGATCCAGGCCGTGCACCGGTTCCTGCTGCGCACACCGGCCCGCATGATCGGCGTCTGGCTCCCGGACGCGGTCGGCGACCGGCGCCCGCAGAACCTGCCCGGCACCTGGGACCAGTACCCCAACTGGCGGCTGCCCGTCGCCGACGCGGCCGGACGCCCGGTCACGCTGGAGGAACTGGCCGCCTCACCACGGCTGTACGCCCTCATCGACGTGCTGCGGGGGCGTCCGGGGGACGGCGGGGGAGGTCACCCACAGCGCTGAGACACCTCTGAGGTACTGCTGAGACACCGCCGAGGCACCGCCGGGACCTCCGTACGGCACCCCCGGGCGCGCGGCGCGTTCAGGTGTTCGCTACGTTTGCACCGTGGACAAGAAGAACGCCCTGCGCGCCGGCGCCCTGGCTTCCGGTACGACGCTGATGATGCTGCTCATGTCGTCTCCCGCGCTCGCGCTGACCCGCGACGACGGTGACGACCCCGGCAAGGGCCTGAGCGTGATCGACACGGTCGGCCTCTACGTCGTCGCACCGATCCTGCTGTTCGCGATCATCGCGGGCCTCGTGATGGTCCTGGACAAGTCTCCCAAGCAGGCGAAGCGGGGCTGATTCCGGCTCTCTTCCGCCCTTCCGTCTCTCCGTCGAGGGAGTCCGCGCCCACCCGCCCCGGGTGTGCGGGGACTCCCTCGACGCGTTTCCAGGGGCGGAGCCTTCCGGGGGCTCCGGGGCTCCGGGGCTTCGGGGGCCCGGGGCGCCCGGTCCGGGAGCGTGGCGCGATTCTCGGGCGGGGTCTCCAGGGCGGGCCAGGCGTCGCGAGGCGGACGGGACAGCCCTTAGGGGTGCGGCGCCGTGAGGTACCGCTGCACCGTCGGCGCCAGCCACGCCACGATCTCCTCCCGCGGCAGCGCCACGGCGGGCGGGAAGCGCAGGACGTAGCGGGCCAGGGCGAGGCCCAGCAGCTGTGAGGCGGTGAGCGCGGCCCGGACCGGTGCCTGCTCCGGGTCGGGGCACAGGTGCAGGGAGATCGGCAGCAGCTGGTCCCGGAAGATGCCCTGCATGCGCTCCGCGCCGGCCGGGTTGGTGACGCCGACCCGCAGTACCGCGGTGAGCACCTCGTTCTCCTCCCAGAGGTCCAGGAAGTGCTGGACGAGGGCGTGGCCCACGTCCTGCCGGTTCAGCCGCTCCGGCGCCGGCAGCCGCAGATCGACGTCGAGGACCGCGGCGAACAGTCCCTCCTTCGAGCCGTAGTACCGCATGACCATGGACGGGTCGATACGGGCGTCCTTGGCGATGGCGCGGATGGTGGCGCGCTCGTAGCCATCGGCGGCGAAGCGCTCGCGGGCGGCGGTGAGGATCGCGGTGCGGGTGGTGTCGGAGCGCCGGGGTGAGGCCTGGGGCGGTGACGACTGGGGCGGTGGCGACTGCGTCGCGGGCTGGGGCGCGGCGGCCGAGGGTTCCTTGACGGGCATGCCAACAACCGTAGGCCAACACCTGTTGACAGTCCAGTGTGAGCGTTCTACGTTTGTCAACGAGCGTTGGCCAACAGGCGTTGACTGGACGTTGGCCGGCGGTCGCTCAGCATCACCCGGTGGGGATCGCCTGGCGGGAACGGTTGGTCAACGAGTGTTGGCCCATGATTGTTGGCATCAGGAGGCCGCCATGAACGGCACGACCCGCACCGCCGCCGCTCCCCGGACCGTGATCATCGTCGGCTCCGGACCCACCGGCCTGCTGCTGGCCGCCGACCTCGCCACCGCCGGCGTCCCGGTGACCCTCGTCGAGAAACGCCCGCACAGGATCAGCAACCTCTCGCGCGCCTTCGTCCTGCACGCCCGCACCCTGGAGCAGCTCGACGCCCGCGGTCTCGCCGACGAACTGGAGGCCCAGGGCCGGTCCCTCGACCGCATCCGGCTCTTCGACCGGCTCACCGTCGAACTCGACACCCTCCCCTCCCGCTTCAACCACCTGCTGGTGATCCCGCAGTACGAGGTGGAGAAGGCGCTGGAGCGGCGGGCGGCCGAGGCCGGGGTGCGGTTCGTGTACGAGACCGAGGTGACCGGGCTGCGCCAGGACGCGGACGGCGTGACGCTCGACGTCCGGCACCCGGACGGGGAGCCCGGGGAACTGCGCGGCGCGTACGTCGTCGGCACGGACGGGATGCACAGCGCGGTGCGCGAGGCGGTCGGACTGCCGTTCCCCGGCAAGTCGGTCATCCGGTCCGTCGTCCTCGCGGACGTCCGGCTGGCCGAGGAACCCGAGTCGGTGCTGACCGCCAACGCCGTCGGCGACGCCTTCGCCTTCATCGCACCCTTCGGCGACGGCTACTACCGCGTGATCGGCTGGCACCGCGGCCGGAACGTCCCCGACAGCGAGCCGCTCGGACTCGACGAGGTCAGGGAGATCACCCGGCTCTCCCTGGGCCGCGACTACGGCATGCACGACGCCCGCTGGATGTCCCGCTTCCACAGCGACGAGCGCCAGGCACCCGCGTACCGCGTCGGCCGGGTCTTCCTCGCCGGTGACGCCGCGCACGTCCACACCCCGGCCGGTGGTCAGGGCATGAACACCGGTCTTCAGGACGCGGCGAACCTCGGCTGGAAGCTGGCCCTGGTCGTCAACGGTCACGCGGCGCCCGCCCTGCTGGACACCTACCAGGCCGAGCGCCACCCCGTCGGCAGGTCGGTGCTGCGCAGCAGCGGCGGGATCGTACGGCTCGCGATGGCCAAGCGTCCGTGGACGCTGGCGCTGCGCGCCGCGCTCACCACGGTCCTCAACGGCGTCGGTCCGGCCGGCCGGAAGGCGGCCGGCCAGATCACCGGCATCGGCTACGCCTACCGGGCGCCACGCGGCTCGCACGCCCTCGTCGGCACCCGTGTCCCCGATGTCGCCCTGCGCGGCGGACGTCTCTACGAGGCCCTGCGGGGCGGCAGGTTCGTCCTCGTGACGCCGGGACCGGCCCCTCGGCCGTACGAGGCCGGCGACCGCAAGGACCGGCTCGTGGTGGAGAGCTGGGCGAGCGACCGGCGGACGACGCTGCTCGTGCGGCCCGACGGATACGTGGCCTGGGCCGCCGAGACCCCCGACGAGGCGGCGGTCGAGGCGGCGGTGACGGCCGCGGTGGGCGACTGAAGGTGCGCGACTGAGGGGTGTCGTCCGGGCCGTGCCGATCGCCTTCGCGAGGCGGGGCCGCGGCGATAGCGTCACGTCGATCCCGCGTGACGTGTCCCTTGGAGGTTCCCGTGACCGATGCCGTGTGCCGCAGTTGCGCCAAGCCCCTGGCCGGGCGGGCCGGGCGGACGGGGCGGAGCTCGGTGTACTGCTCCGCCGCCTGCCGGCAGAAGGCGTACCGGGAGCGGCGCGCTGCGCCGGTCGACACCGCGCGCGGGCTGATCGAGGAGGTCGGGCGGCAGGTCGAGGCGCTGGTTCCGCAGCCGCCGTCCGTCTTCTACTCCGGCGTGACCGACCTGGCCTCCTCGGTCGGACGGCTGCGCCGCATCGCCCGGGTCGCCCGGGACACCGCGAACGACGATTCCGTCACGCGGGCCGACGTGACGAAAGAGCCGGGCTCGCCGGTCCCCGGCGACGAACCCGCGACGGCGGACCACGACGCGCCGCAGGCCACCGCTCCGCGGACTTCCCCGGACCAGGGCTCCGGTCCGCGCGATTCCGTCACGCGGCCTCCCGCCGGGCGGACCTCCGCCGGGCGGACCTCCGTCACGCGGACTCCCGCCGGGCAGCAAGCCGTCACGCAGCCTTCCGTCACGCGGACCTCCGTGACGCAAGGCTCCGGCCCGCACGCCGCCCTCGGGGAGAGCGACTTCGCCGCGCTCGTCGAGCCGTACCGGCGCGAGCTGCGTGTGCACTGCTACCGGATGGCGGGCTCGTACGACGACGCCGAGGACCTCGTCCAGGAGACGTTCCTGCGGGCCTGGCGGGCCCGGGACGACTTCGCGGGGCGGGCGAGCGTACGGACCTGGCTGTACCGGATCGCCACGAACACCTGTCTGGACTTCCAGCGGCGCACCGCCCGGCGTCCCCAGCGGTACGAGCCGCTGCCCGGTATGAACCACGGCAGCGCCGAACCCCCGGCCCGCATCACCTGGCTCCAGCCGTACCCCGACGAGGACCTGCCCTCGGCCGACGACCAGCCGGACGCCCTCGCGGTCTCCCGGGAGACCATGGAGCTCGTCTTCCTCGCCGCCATCCAGCACCTGCCGCCCCGCCAGCGTGCCGTCCTGGTCCTGCGCGACGTGCTCGGACTCTCCGCGGCCGAGACCGCTGAGGCGCTGGAGATGACGGTGGCCTCGGTCAACAGCGCCCTGCAACGCGCCCGGCCCACCCTGCGCGACCGGCTGCCCCGCCGCCGTACCGAATGGACCGCGGAAGCCGGCGCCCGGGAACGAGAGGTCCTCGGGCGTTACATGGCAGCCGCCGAAAGCCTCGACCTGGCCGCGTTCACCGACCTGCTCAGCGAGGACATCAGGCTCACCATGCCGCCGAACCCGTACTGGTTCGTCGGCCGCGCCGCGCTCACCGAGTTCCTCGGGATCAGCCTCGACCCCGCGTCCCCGCTGTTCCTCGGCCACTGGCGCCACCTTCCGGCGCGGGCCAACGGGCAGCTCGCGGCGGGGGGTTACGTACGACGGCCCGGTACGACCGTGTACCGCGCCCAGGTCCTCGACGTACTGCGGATCGAGGGCGACCGCATCGTGGAGATCACCTCCTTCGAGCCGCACCTCTTCCCGGCGTTCGGACTGCCCCTGCGGCTCCCGGCCGACCGCTGAGCGACGGTCGATCAGCGACGGTCGATGAGCGGAGACCGATGAGCGACGGTCGATGAGCGGAGACCGATGAACGGAGACCGATGAGTGCCCGCCGGCGAGTGGCGACCGATGAGTGCGGGCGGGCGCGTACGTCTGCATGACCGACACGTTCGACGGACCCGTACGACGCACTCGTACGGCCGTACACCTTCAGGAGAGATCACCATGCTGCTCACCGACAAGACCGCGATCATCTACGGCGCCGGCGGTTCCATCGGCGGCGCCGTCGCGCGCACCTTCGCCCAGGAGGGTGCCCGCGTGCACCTGGTGGGGCGTACGGGCGAGACGCTGGACGCGGTGGCGAAGGACATCGTGGCGGCGGGGGGGCACGCCGAGACCGCGGTGCTCGACGCGCTGGACGAGGCGGCGGTCGAGGCACACATCGCCTCGCTGGACGCCGTCGACATCTCGTTCAACCTGGTCACGCGGGGCGACGTGCAAGGAGTTCCGCTGGTCGACCTGCCGGTCGAGGACTTCGTACGGCCTGTCGAGACCGGCATCCGCGCCACCTTCACGACCGCCCGCGCCGCCGCCCGGCGCATGGCCGAGGCGGGCTCGGGCGTGGTGCTCACGCTCAACAGCGGCTCCGCGCACGGCAGTCCGATGATGGGCGGCACGGGACCTGCCGACGCGGCGATCGACACGCTGGTGCGGAACCTGGCGACGGAGCTGGGACCGCGCGGACTGCGGGTCGTGGGCCTGTGGGCGGCCGGGGTGCCCGAGACGCTGACCCGGGAGAAGCTCGCCGCGGTCGACAGCCGTATGGACCTCGATGAGACGGCCCTTCAGGGACTGCTCGCGAACCTCGCCGGGATGCGGATGACCCGCCGCAACCCCACCCTCGCGGAGATCGCCGCCACCGCCGCGTTCCTCGCCTCCGACCGGGCGGGCGGCATCACCGGCACGTTCGTCAACGTCACGGGCGGGATGGTTCCGCACTGACTCCGCGCCCCCGCCACCAGGTGCGCGCCCACAGCAGGTGGACCCCGCCGAGCGCGACCACGACCGCCGCGGAGTCGAGGCGCTGCGCCGCGGAGTGGCCGGGGCCCAGCCGGGTCACCGCACGGGCGAACAGGATGACGTCCGCGGGCAGGGTGACGGTCGCGAGGAACGCGAGGCACAGCGTGGTGCCCACGACGAGCACGGCGCTGTACACCCGCACGGCCCGCCGTTCGTGGAGGGGCAGATCGAGGCTGGGGTCCGGGGCGGGCGCGCGTCGCAGCACGCGCCGGGCCGCGTACTTGGAGAACGCCACCCCGTCCCCGTACAGATCGCGGCAGCGCGTCAGGTCCTGGAGGACGAAGTACAGGTCGGTACGCATGAAGACCATGAGCTGGAAGGGCAGCGGGAGCAGGGCGAGCAGCGCGACGGCGGCGAGGACCCCGCGGGCCGTGCCGTCCGTGGTGCCCGCCGCGAGGGCGGCGAGCGAGGCGACGGACAGGTTGGTGGCGATGCCGGCCAGGTAGGCGGTCAGACGGTGGCGGCGCGGGGCGATCTCGATGCCGCTGATGTCCGTCTGCATGACCAGGAACTGGAGCCGCGTGCCCAGCCGCATCCGGCCGGGCACGCCGGTCGCGCGGGCGGCCACCAGGTGCGCGCACTCGTGGAGCAGCAGCAGTGTCCAGCCCACGCCCGCGCCGAGCGCGATCACCGCGCTGCCGTGCGGGCTCCACAGGAGGGTGCGGTAGCCGAGCGGAACGGGCGGCCGGGTGAGGAGGGCGACCGCGATCAGCAGCCCGACCAGGACGGGGACGACAGGGCTCAGCACCCAGCGCACGTGCCGGGGCCGGATCCGGGCGAACGTCGGCTTCGGCGGAGGCGGCGACTCGGTCGGCCGTCCGTCCACCTCGGCCACGAACCCGAGGTCCACCAGCGCCTCGACGAAATCGGGTACGTCGATGTCGTCGCCGGTCGCCTCCCGCAGCCGCCGCCCGACCTCGGCGGCGCCCAGCCCCTGGCCGAGCAGGTCCAGCGCCTGCTTGCCGACCTCGGGCAGCGCGACGAACCGGCCGGTCGCGAGGCGCCCGACGATCCATTCGTCCCCGTCGGGGCGCGAGTCGAGCCGGTGGAGGCGTACGTGGGGGGTGGGGCCCGGGGACGCCGGGGGGCCGGTGGGGCCGACGGACCCGTGACGCTCCCCGGCGGACCGGGTCACCGCTGTCCTCCGGCCCGCTCTCCGGCCTGTTCCCCGGCCCGCTCTCCGGCCCGCCGTTCGGTCCCGCCTCCGGCCCGTTCTCCGGGTGGTCCCTCGGCCCCTCCTCCGGTCTGTGACCCGGTGGGTTCTCTGGCGGGTTCTCCGGTGGGCCGGTCGCCGCAGGCCGGGCAGTCGGGCCGCCGCGGGGATCTCTCCAGCACCGGATCCCCCGGCAGCATCAGGTTCATCCCGAACCGGAAACCCGGGTCGAGCGCGGGCACGCCGGTGAGCAGGGCCAGGGCCGCGTGGGCGAGCAGCCCGCCGGAGAGACCGGCGGTGACCGCGCTCGCGGGGTTCCACGGCAGATGCGGGGAGGCGGCCTCCTCGTCCTGGCCCGGCGCCAGCCGCAGATCGCGGCGGGCGACCTCCGTGGCCCGCAGACACTCCCAGCAGGCTCCCCGGCCGGGCACGTGCACCCCGGCCGTCACCAGGGGACCCCGGTATCCGGCGTCGGCCCACGGCAGGCCCGCGGCCAGACAGACACGGTTCGCCCAGCGCCGGATGTCGTCCGGGCGGTCGGCGGCGAGAACGAGCAGGTCGTACGGCTCGGAGGCGCGCCGGGCCTCGGGCGGACGCGGGGCCCCGGGCGGATCCGGGAGCGGATGCGGGACCTGGAACGGACGCGGGACCGGGACCGGGAGCGGACGCGGGACCTCGGGCGCCCCGGAGCGCACCAGCTCCGCCAGATCCTCCGGCCCCCGCACCTCTCGCCGCTCCCCGGTCACCGTCACGTCCGAGTTCAGGGCCCGCAGCGTGCCGAGCGCGGCCTCCACCTTGGGACGGCCGAGGTCGGACTCGCGGAACAGGGGCTGGCGGTTGAGGTTCGACAGTTCGACCACGTCCGGGTCCACGCAGTGCAGGTGGCCGACTCCGGAGGCGACCAGACTCTGCGCGGCATGGCCTCCCGTGCCGCCGACGCCGATGAGCAGCACCCGGGCGCTGCCCAGCCGGAGCTGGGCGTCCCACGGGTTCGCCCGGGGACCGAGATCCATCCAGCGCAGCAGCGGCACGCCCCGGCTGTAGCGGACGCGCTCCCGCCCGGACACCGGCACGGGCGCTCCGGCGTCCTCCACGAACCCGGCGTCGAGCAGATCCGCCATCGCCTGACGGGTGTCCTCGTCCGTGAGAGCGGGGAGTCCGGGATGAGCCCGCAGCACCGCGTCGACGACCTCGGCCGGCCCCCGCGTTCCGTCCATCGCCCCGACCAGGGTCCAGACCCAGCCCTCCGGGTCCGCTATCTCCGCGCCGATGCCGTGGATGACGCTGCCGATGCGGACGTTGCCGTCGATCGTGCGGTAGGCCCGGTGCTCGGGTTTGATCCGGGGCCGGCGGAGCGTCTCGACCGTGACCGTCACCAGGACCCCTTCCCGTTACAGGTACATGCCTTGACACTCTGGTGCCCCGAGTCGAGCCTTGACAAGACGCGGTCGGCGATTGCGCCGCGATACGCAACATCCTTGCGAGGGGGAGGAGTTGGCGTGCCCACCAAGATCGTGATCCGTCCTTTGGACAAGAAGGAGACCACGGGTGACAGCAGCGGGGGCAACGGCGGCTGACCAGCCCGTCGTACCCGCTCGACGGCCCGGTACGGACCGGGCTCCGCTGTTGCGCACAGTCGGTTGTGAAGGAGAGGGGACCACATGGCTGCCAGGATCGTGATCCGTCCGCTGGACAAGAAGGAGACCACCGGGGCCAGCAACGCGAACGGCACCTGACCGGATCCCGGCATGCGGGGAACCCCGTATCCCACCCTGGACGAGTTGCTGCGAGGCGCTCGTGCGACGGTGGCCGCGCGGCCCGGCGACTTGCGTCTGCGCGACATCGGGACCTCGCGTGCCGGCCGCCCGCTGTGGCTGCTGTCGGCCGGACACGGCCCGCGCCAGCTGCTCACGGTCGCCGGCGCGCACGCCAACGAGCCGGTGGGCGGGGCCACTTCACTCCGGTTCGCCCGGTGGCTCGCCCGTGATCCCAGTGTCCTGGGCAGCGGCGACGGAGGGCTGGACTGCACCTGGCATTTCCTGCTCTGCCTCGATCCCGACGGTGCGCGTCTCGCCGACGGCTGGATGACCGCGCATTCCTCCGGTGTCCCGGACGCCGCCGCACCGCCCCTCATCGGGAGCTACTACCGGCGCTTCTACCGCCCCGCCTTCGCCGCCCAGCCCGAGTTCCCGCCCGTCGCGGGGGATCCGCGCGCACCGATGCCGGAGTCCGAGGCGCTGCTGGGGCTCATCGACGAACTGCGCCCCGTCGTGCAGTTCTCGTTGCACGGCGTCGAAGCAGGAGGAACCTTCCTGCAACTGACCCGCGCGGTGCCCGGAGTGCCGGCCGCCTACCGCCGGATCGCGGCGGACCTGGGCATTCCCCTGGAACACCGGCCCTTCGACGGCATGGGGTGGCTCGTCGAGGGACCGGGTGTGCTCGTCCTGCCGGACGGCAGTCCGGCGGAGGAACGGGACCCCTCGGGCTTCGTCTCGCGGGCCACCTGGCTGCACGCGATGCGCCACGGCACCGTCTCGGCCGTGGTCGAGGCGCCCTTCTGGAGCGTGGCGGGCGTCGGCGATCCGCGGCCGGTGGCGGAGCCGCGCCGTGAACTCGCCGACGTCAGCGAGATCCTGCTCGGCCGGGTCAAGCAACTGGAGTCCGTGGTCGGCGAGTTGGATTCGCGTCCGCCCGGAACAACTGACGAGCTGGCCCATTTCACGGCGGCCCGTGAACTCATGGACATCGGGTCCGGGGTCGTGGACACCTGGAGCGCTGCCGAACTGGCCACCACCGTCGGCAACTCCGTCTCGCTCGGTATCGCGGCCCGCCGCATCCCGCTGCGCGCGGCGGCCATGATGAGCCGGGCCCTGGGCGGCGCACCGGCGCTGGACACCCTCGTGGACGGGTGGGCCCGCGAGCTGGAGCGCACGTTCGACGCCCGCTGGGTGTCCGTCGCCGACCAGACCGCGCTCCAGGCCCGCACCATGCTCGTGCTCGCCCGCGCCCTGATGTGAGGGCGCCCCACGAACGGAGAGGTGAGGGCGCCCCACGAACGGAAAGGGGCGCCCGGCACAACGCCGGGCGCCCTCAGACCGTACCTATGCGCGACGTACGACGGGCTACGAGGCCGCCGCGTCCGCCGCCTGTGCCTTCAGCGCGCGCTCGATCCCGGCGCGGGACTCCGAGATCAGGCGGCGCAGTGCCGCGTTGGGCTCGGCGGAGGCCAGCCACGCGTCCGTCTTGGCGAGGGTCTCCTCGGAGACCTGGATCGACGGGTACAGGCCGATCGCGATCTGCTGGGCGATCTCGTGCGAACGGGCGTCCCAGATGTCCTTCACCACGGCGAAGAACCGGTCCGCGTACGGAGCGAGCAGCTCACGCTGGTCGGTCTGCACGAAGCCGCCGATCACCGCCTCCTGCACGGCGTTGGGGAGCTTGTCGGACTCGATGACCGAGACCCAGGCCTCCTCCTTCGCCTCCGCGGTGGGACGGCCGGCCCGCGCGGTGGCCGCGTGCCGCTCACCGGCCGCCGTCCGGTCTCGCTCGTACTCGGCCGTGATCTCCGCCTCGTCGTAGCGTCCGACCGCCGCGAGCCGCTGTACGAACGCCCAGCGCAGCTCGGTGTCGACGGCGAGACCCCCGATGGTCTCCCGGTCCTCCAGCAGACCCTCCAGGAGGTCCAGCTGCTCCGGCGTGCGGGCGGTGTCCGCGAAGGCGCGCGCCCAGGCGAGCTGGTGGTCGCCGCCGGCCTCGGCCGCGCGCAGGTGCGCGAGGGTCGCCTCGGTCCAGCGGGTCAGCAGCGCCTCGCGGGTGGCGGGGTCGGCGTACATCTCGATCGCCAGCTTGAGCTGCCGCTGCAGCGACTGCACGACACCGATGTCGGACTCCTTGCCGATGCCGGACAGCACCAGGGAAAGGTAGTCGCGGGTGGCGAGCTCCCCGTCGCGGGTCATGTCCCAGGCGGAGGCCCAGCACAGCGCGCGCGGCAGCGAGGACTCGAAGTCGCCGAGGTGCTCCGTCACGAAGGCCAGCGAGTCCTCGTCGAGACGGACCTTGGCGTACGACAGGTCGTCGTCGTTGAGCAGGAAGACGGCCGGACGGCGCTTGCCGGTCAGCTCGGGCACGGCGGTCAGCTCACCGTCGACGTCGAGCTCGATCCGCTCGTCGCGCACCAGCTTGCCGCTCGCGTCGAGGTTGTAGAGGCCGACCGCGATGCGGTGGGGGCGGAGCGTCGGCTCGCCCTTGGCGCCCGCCGGGAGCGCCGGGGCCTCCTGGCGGATCGCGAAGGAGGTGATGACCCCGTCCGCGTCCGTCTCGACCTCTGGGCGCAGGACGTTGATGCCGGCGGTCCGCAGCCACTTCTCCGACCAGTTCTTCAGGTCGCGCCCGGAGGTCTCCTCCAGCGCGCCCAGCAGGTCGGACAGGCGCGTGTTGCCGTACGCGTGCCGCTTGAAGTAGGTCTGCACGCCCCGGAAGAACTCGTCCATGCCGACGTACGCGACGAGCTGCTTCAGCACGCTCGCCCCCTTCGCGTACGTGATCCCGTCGAAGTTGACGAGCACGTCGTCCAGGTCGCCGATCTCCGCCATGATCGGGTGGGTGGAGGGCAGTTGGTCCTGCCGGTACGCCCACGTCTTCATGGAGTTCGCGAAGGTGGTCCAGGAGTGCGGCCAGCGGCTGTCCGGCGCGTAGGCCTGGCAGGCGATGGAGGTGTAGGTGGCGAACGACTCGTTCAGCCACAGGTCGTTCCACCACTCCATGGTCACGAGGTCGCCGAACCACATGTGGGCCAGCTCGTGCAGGATCGTCTCGGCGCGCACCTCGTACGCGGCGTCGGTGACCTTCGACCGGAACACGTACTGGTCCCGGATCGTCACCGCGCCCGCGTTCTCCATCGCGCCCGCGTTGAACTCCGGCACGAAGAGCTGGTCGTACTTCTTGAACGGGTACGCGAAGTCGAACTTCTCCTGGAACCACTCGAAGCCCTGCCGGGTGACCTCGAAGATCGCGTCCGAGTCGAGGAACTCGGCGAGCGAGGGACGGCAGTAGATGCCGAGCGGCACGCTCTGCCCGTCCTTCTCGTACACGCTGTGCACCGAGTGGTACGGGCCGACGATCAGCGCGGTGATGTACGTGGAGATCCTCGGCGTCGGCTCGAAGGCCCAGGTGTCGTCCTTGGGCTCGGGCGACGGCGAGTTGGAAATGACGGTCCAGCCGGAGGGCGCCTTCACGGTGAACCGGAAGGTGGCCTTCAGGTCGGGCTGCTCGAAGGACGCGAAGACGCGTCGGGCGTCCGGGACCTCGAACTGGGTGTACAGGTAGGCCTGCTGGTCGACCGGGTCGACGAACCGGTGCAGACCCTCGCCGGTGTTGGTGTACGCGCAGTCCGCGACGACCCGCAGGACGTTGCGTCCCTCCAGGAGGCCCGGCAGCGTGATCCGCGAGTCCTCGAAGACTTCGGCGGGGGCGAGGGCGTCCCCGTTGAGGACCACCTCGTGAACGGTCGGGGCCACCAGGTCGATGAAGGACTCCGCGCCGCTCTCGGAGACATCGAAGCGCACTGTGGTCACGGACCGGTAGGTGCCGCCCTCCTGCGCGCCCGAGAGGTCGAGATCGATCTCGTACGAGTCAACGGTGAGCAGCTTCGCGCGCTGCTGCGCCTCTTCGCGGGTCAGGTTTGTGCCAGGCACGCGGTCATCTCCTCGTTATGTGACGGTTGCGCCATCCTTCCACGGGACCAGCACGGAACGCGATGTCCGTATCCCGCCGGTGACCGGGGCTTTCGGGCGCGACTGTGGAGCGCATGACGACCTACACCGCACGCCCCATCGAACCGGAGGTCCTGAAGGATCTCCGCACAGCTGACGACGCGGGGCGCCCGATGGTTCCCTTCACGGACGAGGAGGGCGGCGCTCCGCTCCGCTGCTGTCTGCGCCGTGGTGAGCCGGGGGAGCGGATCGCCCTCGTCTCGTACGCCCCGCTGCGCCGCTGGGCCGCCGCGGCCGGCGTCGATCCGGGCGCGTACGACGAGCAGGGCCCGGTCTTCGTCCACGCGCGGGAGTGCGGGGGGCCGGCCGCGGACGTCCGGCCGTTCGAGGGCGCCCACCGCACCGTGCGGCGCTACTCCGCCGGGGGCCGCATCCTCGGGGGCCGGCTGGTGGAGGTCCCGGAGTGGTCCGCGTTCGAGGCGGCCTTCGAGGCGGCCTTCGCCGACCCGGCGGTGGAGCTGGTCCACGTACGGGCCGTCGAGTACGGCTGTTTCCTCTACGAGGTGCGCCGGGCGTGACGGGCGCGTGCCCCCGGAGGGGCGGCGGTCGGCCGCGGACAGGAGCGGACACCGCGTGAGCCGCGGCGGGCACGGCGTGAGCGGGAGGGGGCACGGCGTGACCAGGAGTGGTCAGGGCGTGCGAAGGGGCGGTCACCGTGCGGTGACCGCCCCGGGGGCGTGCGCGGTGGGCGTCAGCCCTTGAGGTCGGCCGCCACCAGCTCCGCGATCTGGACCGCGTTCAGGGCGGCGCCCTTGCGGAGGTTGTCGTTCGAGATGAACAGGGCGAGACCGTGCTCAACCGTCTCGTCGGCGCGGATGCGGCCGACGTACGACGCGTCCTGGCCCGCGGCCTCGAGCGGGGTCGGGATCTCGGAGAGGGCGACACCCGGGGCGCCGGCCAGCAGCTCGGTGGCGCGCTCCACCGAGATCGGACGCTCGAAGCGGGCGTTGACCTGGAGCGAGTGGCCGGAGAAGACCGGGACACGGACACAGGTGCCGGAGACCTTGAGGCCGGGGATCTCCAGGATCTTGCGGGACTCGTGGCGGAGCTTCTGCTCCTCGTCCGTCTCGTGCAGACCGTCGTCGACGATCGAGCCGGCGAGCGGGAGCACGTTGAAGGCGATGGGCCGCTTGTAGACCTGCGGCTCGGGGAAGTCGACCGCCCCGCCGTCGTGGGTGAGCCGGTCGGCGTCGGCGACGACCTTCAGCGCCTGGCCGTGCAGCTCGGCCACACCCGCCAGACCGGATCCGGACACGGCCTGGTAGGTGGCGACGACGAGCGCCGCCAGCCCCGCCTCGTCGTGCAGCGGCCGCAGGACGGGCATCGCGGCCATCGTCGTGCAGTTCGGGTTCGCGATGATGCCCTTGGGGCGGTCGGCGATCGCGTGCGGGTTCACCTCGGAGACCACCAGGGGTACGTCCGGGTCCTTGCGCCAGGCGGAGGAGTTGTCGATCACGACGGCGCCCTGCGCGGCGACCTTCTCGGCCAGTGCCCTGGAGGTCGAGCCGCCGGCCGAGAAGAGGACGATGTCCAGGCCGGAGTAGTCGGCCGTCGTCGCGTCCTCCACCGTCACGCCGTCCAGCACCGAGCCGGCCGAGCGGGCCGAGGCGAACAGGCGCAGCTCCGTGACCGGGAAGTCCCGCTCGACCAGGATCCTGCGCATGACCGTGCCGACCTGACCGGTGGCTCCGACGATTCCGACCCTCACGGCGACTCCCTTTGCGTGCGTTCTACGTGGTCCAGCGCTTCCATCATGCGTCTGACCCGTGCCGTTGTGTCCAATCCTTTGCCCACGCCGTTCGCGGAGCGGGACGGGCCCGGCGCGCGGCCGCCGGAAGAAAACCGTCCGGCGGACCCCGGCAACCGCAAGCCGTACGGTGCTCGCGTCCCTCCGGCCACGGTCCGGTGTGACGTACGACTCGATGCGACTCGGTGCGACTCGGCGGCGCGCGGCCGAACGTTTCGGCCCGCACCGGCGTCGTAGGGGAAACGCGGGAGGGGAGGGCGGCTGTGCTGCGCAGAAGGACACGCAGTGCCCAGGGGGTGGACGACCCGCTGGACGCGGCGCAGGAACGCCGGGTGCGGGCGGTGCTCGCGCTCGGCGGGGTACCGCAGGCGGACCTGCCGGACGGGGTGCAGCAGGTCCGCCTGCGGTTGCTGGAGCGCGCCGCGAAGGGGGACGAGGCACCGCGTGACGTGTCCGCGTGGGCGGCGGTCGTCGCCTCGAACCTGGCGATGGACTGGCACCGGGCCAAGCACCGCCAGCAGCGGCTCGGCGAGCGGCTGGCGGGGCTCCGGCAGCTGGAGCACCCCTCGGGCGAGGACTCCAGCGTGCTCTCGCTGGCCGTGGCGCAGGGGCTGGACGAACTGCCCGACGCGCATCGGCAGGTCCTCGTCCTGCGTTTCTACGCCGATCTCTCCGTGCGCGGGATAGCCGAGGAGCTCGGCATCCCGGAGGGCACGGTCAAGAGCAGGCTGCACTCGGCGGTCCGTGCCCTGCGCGCCCGCCTGCACGAGGACGAGGTGGTGTGACGTGGCCGGGTACGCCGAGCACGAGGACAGTGCGGCAGCGGACGCGCTGTGGGCCGCGATCACCGGTGAACCGCTGCCCGAAGGGGCCCGCGACGACCCGGAGGCGGTGGCGGAGCACCGGTCGGCGGTCGCGGACCTGGTGGTGCTGCGGGAACAGCTGGCCGCCATCGGGGGCGCACTGGCGGAAGCGGGGGAGGAGACGAGGCCCGTACGGGTTCCCAGGCAGCGTCCGCGCCGTCCGGCGGGGGCGCCGAGGAACCGGGGCCGCCGTCCCCTAGCCGTCGTCCTGGGCACCCTCGCCGCGGCCGTCGTCGCCTCGATGGTCGTCGGCATGGGCTGGCTGATCGCGCAGGGCGGGGGCGTGGATTCGAAGTCGTCGGCGGACAGCGGGGCGAAGGCGGCGGACAGCGCGAGCGGCTCGGCCTCGCTCAGCGGCCCCGGTTACCTCGCCTGCTCCCGGCTGCTGGCCGAGGGCGAGATCGCCGGGATCGAGCCGGTTCCGGGCACCGGGCGGGACCGGGTCACCCTCGACGTGACGCGCTCCTACAAACCGGCGAAGGGGAAGACGCGGGTCACCTTCCTGGTGGACCGGGAGGAGGCCGCTCCGCGCCGGGGTGAGCACGTACTGGTCGGCATCCGACGGGGCGCGGTGACCCCCGACCGGTGGACGACGGGGGAGAAGGACATCGCCCGCGACCGGGAGTGGATCCTCCGGGCGCTGCCCGCCTCCCGCTCCCTCACCTGCGAATGAGAGGGCTCGACCGGGAGGGCTCGACCGGGCATGAGAAGACGCGCAGAGGAAAGGGGGCGGGCGCCCGGAACTCCGGACGCCCGCCCCCTCACGGGCGCACGCGCTACGGCGTGACCTTCTCGATCTTCACGCTGCCGAGGCCCGCGGCGGTGCCACGGGCGTTCACCAGCTGTACCTGGCCGAAGAACTCGCGTCCCTCGGGGGCCGGGGCCAGGGCGGTGACCGTGCCGGACACCTGCGCCGTGCCGCCCGTGGAGAGCTTCACCGGCGTGGACGCGTCGACGACGACCGTGCCGAGCGCGGACGAGAAGAAGACGTCACGGTAGTCGTACGCGGTCGAGCCCGACGGGACCGAGTAGCCCGCGACCTCGATGGTGTACGTGCCCGCGGCGGGGCTGGGGATGGAGACCGCCTCCTCCGAGTCGCCGTCCGCGGACTGGGCGACCTGCTTGCCGGTGGAGTCGTACACCGTCAGGTCGAGGTCGGCGGCGGTGTCGGAGACGTTGCCGATGGCGACGTCCAGCGAGGCGGCGCCCGCGGGCACGTCGACCGTGGTGGTCTGCGTGGCGTTCTGGGCGATGGTCGGCCGGTCCGTCTTCGAGGAGCCGAGCGGGCCGCCCCGCAGCCTGCCGTCGATCGCGGCGAACTGGTTCGTCACCTTCCAGGAGGCGGTGACGGGCGTGCCCACCTTGGCCTCGGGCACCGTCACGGTCTCCGGGTCGAAGGCCGCGCCGAGCACGGTGGCCTCCAGCTTGTACGGGTTGTCGAGCAGCGGCGACGTGCGGCGCGCCTCGACCTCGACCTCCCAGACACCGGGCTGCGGGTCCGCGTACGCACGCACGTCGGGCTTGCAGCCGTTGGTGTTCGGGTAGTTGCTGTAGCAGTACGGCGTGCCGGTGTCCTCGACCGGGACTCCGTACGGGTGGATGGAGATGAACCGGGTCTGGCTCAGGCCCTTCAGCCCGCCGATGGCGACCTCGAGGCTCCTGGCGCCCTCGGGCACGGTCAGGAAGTACGACCGCGTGCTGTCACGCTGCACCGAACCCGAGTCGGCGTACGCGTACTTGAGCGGCGTCGAGACCACGACCGTGGTCAGGATCTGCCGGTCGACGCCCTCGGTCCTCGGGTCGTCGAGTTCGAGGATCGCGCTCTTGATGCCGGCCGAGGAGGCCTTCGCGGAGACCTTGACGGTGACCGGCTTGTTCAGTTCGAGCTTCACCTCGTCGGAGCCGACGATCCTGAAGGTGTCACCGGCGTTGTTCTCGAAGTGCAGCTCGTGGCGGATCGCCCGGTCCGGACCGGAGGTACGGGTGACGGTGATCTCGTACGTCTTCTTCACGCCGGCCTTGAGACCGCCCTCGCGGTCGTACAGTCCGGTGCCGAAGCCGGGGGTCTTCAGCGCGTAGTCGATCGCGGTGTCGACCGGCGCCTTCACGGTGTACTCGTGGGCGGTCGCGTCGTCCTTGACGGCCTTCCACGCGTCCACGATGTTGATGAGGCCCGCGCCCTCCTCGTACGCCTGCACACCCTTGATGTGGTCGGCGGTCGAGGTGAGGGCCGTGCGGAGGTCGGCGGGCGTCAGGGCGATGCCCTTCTGCTTGGCGGCGCTCAGCAGCAGCGCGGACGCGCCCGCGGCCTGCGGGGACGCCATCGAGGTGCCCTGGAGCATCGAGTAGCCGGCCGGCAGGGTGTAGCCCGACTCGGCGACCGGGGAGCCCGGCAGCCAGGTCTGGGTGGTGTTGATCGCGGCGCCGGGCGCCGTCAGCGTCGGCGTGAAGCCGCCGTCCTCACGCGGACCGCGCGAGGAGAACGGCATCATCGCGTACTTCTTCTCCACGACCGAGCCGTAGTTGGCGGCCCAGGTCTCCTTGGAGATGGACGCGCCGACCGAGATGACCTTGTCGGCGAGGCCGGGGTCGCCGATGGTGTTGGCACCGGGGCCGGAGTTGCCCGCGGAGATCACCAGCTGGACGCCGTAGGTGTCGATGAGACGCGTGTAGAGCTCGGAGCGCGCGTTGTTGCCGTCGTTCAGCGCGGGCAGGCCGCCGATGGACATGTTGACGATGTCGACGCCGCGGTTGACGACGAGGTCGATCATGCCCTCGGTGAGCGCGATGTTGGTGCAGCCGGGGCCGAAGACGCAGGCGCGGGACGAGACGATCTTCGCTCCGGGGGCGGCGCCGTTCATCCTGCCGCCGAACAGGCCGTTGGCGGAGGTGATGCCCGCCACGTGCGTGCCGTGCTCGCTGGAGATGACGCCGATGTTGACATAGTCGGCCTTGGAACCGGCCGCGTCGAAGACCACGTCCTTGCGGATCTCGACGACGAACGGGATGCGCTCGACGACGTCGGTCGCCGGGTTGTCCTTGCCGAAGTAGCCGACCTGGAAACCGTCCTTGTACGGCTTCATCGGCGCGTCGTCGGTGAAGTCGAGGTTGTCGTTCGCGTCGACCCGCACGGTTCCGGAGGCCGGGTCGTACAGCACGCCCCAGGCGTCGGTGGTGTCGCCGTCGCGGTTCAGGTCGCCCGCTTCGTCGCCGCCCGCGGTGGCCGACTCGTACATGTAGTTGAACTTGTAGGCGCCGGCCGGGGCCTTGAAGGACTCGGTGCCCTGACTGGCCGTCGTGATGGGGAAGGACGGGCCGGAGACCGCGCTGGTCATCCGCCGCCAGCTGCCGTCGCCGTCGTTGACCGGGTCGGTGGACGTGACCCAGTCGACGACCTTGCGCTCGCCGGTGGTGGTCTTCTGCAGCGCCGGGTGGCCCAGGTCCACGCCCGAGTCGAGGATGCCGATGGTGACGCCGCGGCCGTCCGCCTTCGGGTTCTTCTTCACGAAGTCGACGGCGCCCGTCTCGAAGGACGGGTTGTACGGGTTCTCGGCGGGGGTGTTCTTGCCCGGGGCGGAGCGGGTGACCGTGCCGTGGGCCTTGTCGGCGCCCTTGGCGGTGTCCGCGCTCGGGGTCGGGTCGTCCAGTGCGATGTCCTGGCGCAGGTCGATGCCGTGCACGGAGGAGAGCTTGGCGGCGGCGGCGATGGCCGCGTCCGCCTTCGCGGTCGGGACGGTGGCCCGGACGTAGCCGACCTTGTCGAAGGTCCGGCCGACGAGACCGCCCTGGACCGCGTCCAGTTGCCGGGCGACCTGCTCGGTCTGGCCGGGCGCGGTGGCGACCATCATCGTGACGTTCTTGGTGCCGTCGGCCTTGGCCTCGGCGAGGAGGGCCGCGTCGTCCGAACCGAGCTTGGCGCTCGCGGACTTGGTGCCCGGGTCGGGCGTGGCGGCGGGTGCGTGGTCCGCGGCGAGGGCCATGGGTATCGGTCCGGCCGCGGAGAGCGCGGCCACCAGGCCCGCGGCCACGGCTATGCGGACCACGCGTCTCGCGCCCGACAGAGGAGCGCGCTGGGGGTCGAGGGTCATCGGCATCCCTTGTAGGTAAAGGAACGAGCGTGGAGTGACCCGTCCCGACGTTCCTACGGGACGCGATCACATCAGTCCGGTATGTGAACCCGGATGACCGCTCAGCTTTACCCAAAGGGCAGTTATTTGGGGAGAGTTGACCGTGACGGGATGGAAGCATGGCGTACTTCCGCCATACGCCACGCCGGTGATAGCGCGGTATGGCCGGACATGCCGGGCTCCTCGAACCGCCTGGGCGCCGGCTCAGTTCTCTTTCGTGCGCGCGTAGTGGCGGGACGCCTTCGCCCGGTTACCGCAGCCCGCCATCGAGCACCAGCGGCGGGTGCCGTTGCGTGAGGTGTCGAGGAAGTGCAGGACGCAGGTCTCGTGGGCGCAGTGGCGGATGCGGTCGGGGGAAGCGCCCAGCAGCTCCAGGTAGTTGCGCGCGGCGAGCCAGCCGGGCTCCCATGCCGGGTCCTCGAACTCGGCGCGCTCGCCCGGCCCCTCGGGCGACAGGGTGACCCTGATGCGCCCGTGCGCGAGGACGGCGTCGACCCGCTCCGCCCCGGCCGAGGACGCCCCGTCCGCCTCTCCCCGCAGGTGCCCGTCCACTGCCGCCCGCAGGGCGTCGCGCGCCTGGAGGGTGTGGCGCAGCACGGTCTCGTCGGCCGGGAGGGCGAACCCGTTCGCGGCCAGCCACACCGCCAGCCCCCCGGTGTCCGTGAGCAGGTCCTGGGGCACCCCCTCGCTGTTCCAGCGGGTGTTCAGCAGGTCGAGCGCGAGCGGTTCCCCGGTGAGGGGGCGGGGGTCGGTGACGGCGGACACGGTGGGGCTCCCTTCGGCGGCTAACCGTTCAAGAGTAGGTGACTGGTTGACGTTACTCATTCTAACCCTTAACCTCGCTTACAGAGGTTAGCTCTCGATGTGGGGGCCGCCACCGTCCCGGAGGACAGTCATGACACCGCGCACCGGCCATGTCGGCCTGAACGTCACGGACCTCGACCGCTCGCTCGCCTTCTACCGGGACGTGCTCGGCTTCGCCCTCCTCTCCGAGGGCAAGGACGGTGAGGAGGGGGAACGCAGGTACGCGTTCCTGGGCTCCTCGGACGGGGACGGCCGTCCCGCCCTCACGCTCTGGCAGCAGGCACGGGGGCCCTACGGCGAGGACCGCGCCGGCCTCCACCACCTCGCCCTCGAAGTGGACTCGATCGACCAGGTCAGGACGTACGAGACGGCGCTGCGCGACCACGGCGTCACGTTCGCCCACGAGGGCGTCGTCGCCCACCGCGAGGGCTCGGCGTCCGGCGGCATCTTCTTCCACGACCCGGACGGCACCCGGCTGGAGGTCTACGCCCCGACCGGCGCCGAAGGGGCACCGGCACCATCCGAGTCCGCTCCGACCTGCGGTTTCTTCTAGACGGAGGGCGAGATGACCTACCACTCCGGCTCGCGCGCCGTCCAGGACCGGGTCGGCGTCCGTGATCTCGCCGACCACGTGGGACAGGCGGTCGGGCAGGGCATCCGCCCGGTGGCCGCCGCCTTCCTCGAACAGCAGCCGATGCTGGTGGCCGGGGCGGCCGACCCGGCCACCGGCGCGGTGTGGGCCTCACTGCTCACGGGCCCGCCCGGCTTCGTCCGGGCCACCGGCGTCCGGCAGATCTCGGTGACCGGCCGCCCCTCCGAGGACGACCCCCTCGCCGCCGCGCTCGCCGCCGAGGGCACCCTCGTCGGGACGATCGCGCTCGACCCGCGCACCCGCCGCCGGATGCGCCTGAACGGCCGGTCCCGGCCCACCGCCGGGGGGTTCGCCGTGGAGGCCGACCGGGTCTTCGCCAACTGTCCGAAGTACCTGCAGCGCAGGGAGTCCTACGAGACGGTCGGGCGCCGGCCGGGCGAGGCCCGCCGCTCCGGCGGGCTCTCCCCCCGGCAGCGCGCCCTCGTCGAGGCCGCCGACACCTTCTTCCTGGCCACCGTCCACGCGCACGGCGCCGACGCCAGCCACCGGGGCGGCAACCCGGGCTTCGTCCACGCCGACGGCCCCTCCGAACTGCGCTGGCGCGACTACCCCGGCAACTCCATGTTCCTGACCCTCGGCAACCTGGAGGCGGACCCGAGGGCCGGACTGCTCTTCCTGGACTGGACGTCGGGAACGGTGCTCCGGCTCACCGGCACGGCCCGCGCCGCGTACGCCCCGGACGGGGAGCGCACGGTCCGCTTCACCGTCACCGGGGTCGTCGAGACGCCCGAGGGCAGCCCCCTGCGCTGGTCGCCGCCCGAATACTCTCCGGCCAACCCCTCCCTGCCGTAACGTCTGGGCATGCCGAAGCAGTTGAGGGTGGCGGCCTACGCCGTATGCGTGCGGGACGGGCAGATGCTGTTGGCCCGGTGGGTCGCGGGCGACGGGACCAGGCGGTGGACCCTGCCGGGCGGTGGCATGGACCACGGAGAGGACCCCTACGACACCGTCGTCCGCGAGGTCGACGAGGAGACGGGGTACGCCGTCGAACCGGTCGCGCTGCTCGGCATCGACTCCCAGTTGCGCACCCACCCGCGCCGGATGGGCGGCGCCACCGACTTCCACGGCCTCCGGATCGTCTACGAGGCCCGGATCACCGGCGGCGACCTCCGCCACGAGACGGACGGCTCCACCGACATGGCGGCCTGGTACCCCCTCGACGAGGTGCCGTCGCTCGAACGGGTCGGGCTGGTCGACACAGGCCTGGAACTCTGGCGCGAGCGACCGGCGCTCGGGCGTGCGGCCCGGCCCGCGGGCCGGGCCGGGTCCGACCGCGGCCACGGTTCACTACCCCGGAAAATGAACACGGAGTGACCGCCTCCCGGCCGTCCGGGGAGAGCTCCATGGACGCGCAGGGTAGCCCAAGATCCACGTACGGTGATCGGTGTCGGGCGTTGCCGTCGAGTTAACGTCCAGGTCACCCCAGGTGCCAACGATCCAGAGTGAGCGGGGAGTTACCGCAACGAGCCCCCCGCGACCACTGTCGACGCGTTCGCACTCGGGGAGATCGCGCCATGCCGCGCATACGCTCTGTCGCCACCGCCGCCGCCATGAACCGCCGTACCCTCCTCGCCGCGACCGGGGCGGTGACCCTGTCCGCGGGCATCGGCTACGCCCTGCGGCCCGACTCCGAGGCTCACGCCGCCGACGCGGGCGGGGCGCATGCCGCCGACGCCGGCGAGGCCCCCGTCGCCGCATCCCGCAAGGCGCCACCCGCTCCCCTCGCGCCGTACGAGCGTGGCACCACCCTGCAGAGCGTCGCCGCGCCGCACACCGGCACCGGGGGTTACCAGCGGCTCGGCGACGGCCCCGCCTGGAAGCGGGTGGTGCGCGGCGAGCTGGCGTCGGCCAAGGCCGGCCGGGCCGAGCGGCGCACCGCGCTCGCCTCCTTCGTACAGTTCACCGACCTGCATCTGATCGACGTCCAGCATCCGCTGCGGCTGGAGTTCCTGCGCTCGGGCGCCGCGAACGCCTGGCGTCCGCAGGAGGCGCTGACCGTCGCGGGCGCCGTCTCGCTCGTCGAGCGGGTCAACTCGCTGCGGGGAGCCCCCGTCACCGGCTCCCCGCTGCACTTCGTGATCACCACCGGGGACAACACGGACAACAACTCCAAGACGGAGCTGGACTGGTTCCTCAAGGTCATGAGCGGTGGCCGCATCCGGCCCAACAGCGGTGACCCGCGCCACTACGAGGGCGTCCAGAACAGCGGCATCAAGACGTACTGGCAGCCCGACGGGACCGTCCGCGACGCCGACAAGCAGCGCGGCTTCCCGCACCTCCACGGCTTCCTGGCCGCCGCCATCCGCGAACTGCGCAGCCCGGGTCTCGGCCTGCCCTGGTACTCCACCGTGGGCAACCACGACGCGCTGCCGCTGGGCTGCTACCGGCACGGCGACTCCTTCCTCGCCGAGTTCGCCGTCGGCGGCAAGAAGCTGATGAGCCTGCCCGCCTCGCAGAGCGTCGACCTGCGCGCCGCCATCAAGAACGACAAGGACCCCAAGGGCACCCAGCTCCGGGACCTGCTCAAGGCGCACGCGCGGCAGCTCAGGTCGGTCACCCCCGACCACTCGCGCGCCCCCTTCACCCCCGCCGAGTACCTCAAGGCGCACCTCGACCCGGCGCACACCGGACCGGGCCCGGTCGGCCACGGCTACTCGGAGGCGAACCTCACCGAGGGCACCCAGTACTACGCCTTCCGGATCGCCGACGACGTCCTCGGCATCAGCCTCGACACCACCGACCCGGGCGGCCACTACGAGGGCTCCGTCGGCACGGCGCAGCTAAAGTGGCTGGAGCGGACGCTGACCGAGAACAAGGACTCGTACGCGATCGTCTTCAGCCACCACACCAGCAAGTCCATGCGCAACCGCCGCAAGGACCCCGCCCACCCCAGCGAGCAGCGCCACGGCGGCGAGGAGGTCGTCGCCGCGCTCTCCAAGCACCGCAACGTCCTGGCCTGGGTGAACGGCCACACCCACAAGAACGAGATCATCCCGCACTCCGCGCCGGGCAACGGGTCCTTCTGGGAGATCAACACCGCCTCGCACGTCGACTTCCCGCACCTGGCCCGCATCGTCGAACTGGTCGACAACAAGGACGGCACGCTCTCCCTCTTCACCACTCTCATCGAGTCCGCCGCCCCGCACCGCACGGACTTCTCCGACCTGAGCCAGACGGGCCTGGCGGCGCTCTACCGGGAGCTCTCCTTCAACGCGCCGGGCCGGAGCACCGTGCTGAGCGGCACCTCGGGCGACCGCAACACGGAGCTGGTACTGAAGAAGGGCTGAATCCCACTCAACCGTCCCAAGCCGCTCAGTCGGGGGACGGCGACGCGGTGATCGACGCGGAGTACTGCCCCGCGTAGCCGCCGCCCGGACCCGGGTCCGCGCCCGCACGCACGAGGAGGGGCCACCGGCCCCGGTGGCCCCTCCGCTCCCCTCCTGCCGCCCGGCCGGTCCCTCCCTACCGGGGCAGCACCACGACATACGCCGCGGGTTCACGGTCGCTCGCCGCCATCAGGGCGGTCCGGACGACCGTCGCCTGCTGCTGGATCGCGTCACGGAGCTTCTTCGGCGTGACGTGGACGACCGTGATGCCCAGACGCTCCAGGTGCTCGCGCTTGCGGGCGTACTCCGACCCGAGGGCGTCCTCGTCCTGGCGGGGAGCCCGGGTGTCCAGCTCCAGGGCCACCGCCTGGTCCGGCCAGTAGGCGTCGAGGCCGCCCAGGTGAGGGCCGCCCGGCAGATGGAGGTCCACGTTCCAGACCGGCTCGGGCAGACCGTGCTCACGGACCATCCGGTAGAGCCGTTCCTCCGCGACGGTGCGTCCCTCGGCCAGCAGGGAGTCGACGGCGCCCACCACGTGCGGCCGGCTCAGCAGCCGGGCCTGCGTCAGCTCCCGCACCACCACCGCCGGATCGCAGTGGCCGCCGCGTACCGCCTCGGTCAGCAGACGGCGTACCGCGTCCGCGTCCGTCAGCTCCGCCACCGCGTCGGCGAGGGCGCGCGGGACCGGGGCGACCGGGACACCGGTGACGTAGGAGGGGGCGGGAAGGGCGGCGGTGCGGACGATGCGGGCGCAGCCCTGCGAGCGCAGCCGGCGCAGCCGGGGCACCAGGACGTCGATCCTGTCGAGGGAGAGCAGGGACGGGGCCGACGTGAAGCCGTACAGGGTGAGGGCGGCGAGGCCGGTGATCAGCGCGTCCGTGTAGGGCTGGGGGGCGTGCGGCTCCTCGGCGCCCGGCTGGACGGGGATCGCGGTCGCGGGTGCCGTCGCGGGGGTGCGGGCGGCGAACAGCAGGACCGCGTGCAGGCGTTCCTCGGTGGTGGGCGGTACGGCGTGGAGGAGGAAGACACCCGGAAGGAACTGCTGCCAGGGTCCGCCCGGCTTAAGCACTGTTCGCTCGCCCCGGCGGCGGTGACGCCGCGGGCACGCAGCTGGGCGGTCGTCAGCACCCGGCGCCGGACGTCGGAGAGGTGACGCAGGGGGCGGGGGGAGAGCGGGGTGTTGTGGTTCATGCACGGGGGTTTTCCGCGCCCGATCCGTCCCCTAACCGCTGTTACACGCCTGTCGACAAATGCGGACAAGCTCGTCCTAAAGTACGGGCGTTCGACTGCCGAAAGGCGCTGGTCCGGATGGGGACTAGTAGGGGTTACGGCTCTGCATACCTGAATTTCGTAACCACCCGTACCGGTGGTGCCCATGGCAGAGGGGCACCGGCCGGAACCGGTGCCCCTCTGGTGCCGCGGGTCGGACCCCTCCGGGTCCGTCGGCGTCCGCCCGTCTCAGCCGGCGGTCGCCGCGTCGCGCCGCTGTCCGCGCAGCGCCCGTGCCAGGTCGTCGCGGGCCTCGAGGACCAGACGGCGCAGGGCCGGCGCCGCGCTCTCGTGTGCCGTCAGCCACGCGTCCGTCGCGTCCAGGGTCTCCTGGGAGTCCTGCAGGGAGGGGAACAGCCCCTTCACCACGTCCATGCCGATCTGGATGGACCGCTCGGCCCAGATCCGCTCGATGGCGGCGAAGTACTTCCCGGCGTACGGGGCGAGCAGCTCGCGCTGCGAGGGCTGGGTGAAGCCCGCGATGGTCGCCTCCACGAGCGCGTTCGACAGCGCGTCCGACTCGACGACCTGGGCCCAGGCCTGCGCCTTGACCGCCGCCGACGGACGGGCCGCGAGGCAGCGGACCTGGTGGCGCTTGCCGGAGGCCGTGTCGTCGCGGGCCAGCTCGGCGGCCAGCGCGGACTCGTCGGCGATCCCGTGCGCGGCCAGCGGTTCCAGCAACGCCCAGCGCAGCTCCTGGTCGACGTCCAGGCCGTCGATCTTCGCCGTGCCGTCCAGCAGGTCCTGGAGCAGCTGCAGGTCGGCCCGCTCGGACGCGACCGCCGCGAAGAAACGGGCCCAGGTGAGCTGGTGCTGGCTGCCGGGCGCGGCGAGCCGGAGCTCCTTGAGGGCGCCCTGGGCGAGGAGCCGCCCGCCGGTCGCCCGCCAGTCCGGCGCCGTGTAGTGGGTGAGCGCGGAGTCGGCCCACGCGTGCAGCATCTGGAGCACGCCGATGTCCGACTCGCGGCCCGCGAAGCGCAGCACCAGGCCGACGAAGTCCCGGGCGGGCATGAGCCCGTCCCGGGTCAGGTTCCACAGCGCCGACCAGCACAGCGCGCGGGCGAGCGGGTCGGTGATGTCGCCGAGCAGCTCCCGCAGCGTGGCCAGCGAGTTCTCGTCGAAGCGGATCTTGCAGTAGGTCAGGTCGTCGTCGTTGACGAGGACCAGCTCCGGCGCATCGGCGCCGACGAGTTCCCCGACCACCGTGCGCGGGCCGTCGACGTCCGTCTCGGCGCGCGCGTAGCGCACCAGGGGACCGGGCTGTCCGTCCGGCCCGGTCCCGCGCCGGTAGAGGCCCACCGCGACGCGGTGCGGGCGCAGTTCGGGATGCGACTCGGCCGCCTCCTGGAGCACGGACAGCTCGGCGACCCGTCCGTCCGCGTCCAGGATCACCTGCGGAGTCAGCGAGTTGACCCCGGCGGTCTGCAGCCACGCCCGTGACCAGGCGGCCAGATCGCGCCCGCTGGTCTCCTCCAGCGCGGACAGCAGGTCGCCCAGGCGCGTGTTGCCGTACGCGTTGCGCTTGAAGTACCGGCGCGCGCCCTCCAGGAACGCGTCCTGGCCGACGTACGCGACGAGCTGTTTGAGCACCGAGGCGCCCTTGGCGTACGTGATGCCGTCGAAGTTGAGCTTGGCGTCCTGCAGGTCGCGGATGTCGGCCGTGATCGGGTGCGTGGACGGCAGCTGGTCGGCGCGGTAGGCCCAGGCCTTGCGGCGGTTGGCGAAGGTGATCCAGCCGTCCTCGAAGCGGGTGGCCCCGACCAGCGCGAACGCGCCCATGAAGTCGGCGAAGGACTCCTTGAGCCACAGGTCGTCCCACCACTCCATGGTGACGAGGTCGCCGAACCACATGTGCGCCATCTCGTGCAGGATGACGTTCGCCCGGCCCTCGTACGACGCCTGCGTGACCTTGCCGCGGAAGATGTACTCCTCACGGAAGGTGACGAGTCCCGGGTTCTCCATCGCGCCGAGGTTGTACTCGGGCACGAACGCCTGGTCGTACTTGCCGAAGGGGTACGGGTAGTCGAAGTGGTCGTGGAAGAAGTCCAGACCCTGCTTGGTGACGAGGAAGACGTCGTCCGCGTCGAAGTGGGGGGCCAGGCCCTTGCGGCACATCGCGCCGAGCGGGATCTCCAGCGTCGTACCGTCGTCGAAGGTGCGGGAGTAGCTGTCCGTCACATAGTGGTACGGGCCCGCCACGACCGCCGTGATGTACGTCGAGATCGGCTTCGTCTCGGCGAACTGCCACACCCCGTCCGTGAGTTCACCGACGCCGTTGCTCCACACGACCCAGCCCTCGGGGGCCCGCACCTCGAAGCGGAAGGGCGCCTTGAGGTCGGGCTGCTCGAAGTTGGCGAAGACGCGCCGCGAGTCGGCGGGCTCGTACTGGGTGTAGAGGTAGGTCTCGCCGTCCTCGGGGTCGACGAAGCGGTGCATGCCCTCGCCGGTGCGGGAGTAGGCGCACTGGGCGTCGACCACCAGCTCGTTCTCCGCGGCGAGGTCCTCCAGCCGGATGCGGGTGCCGTCGAAGACCTCGCCGGGGTCGAGGTCCCTGCCGTTGAGCGAGACGGCCGTGACGCTCGGTGCGATCAGGTCGGCGAAGCTCGCGGCGCCGGGCTCGGCACAGCGGAAGCGGATCGTGGTGACCGAGCGGAACGTACGCGCTCCGGCCTCGGCGGCGCCCACGGCGGATCGCAGGTCGAGGGAGACCTCGTACCCGTCCACGGACAGCAGGGCTGCCCGCTCCTGGGCCTCGTCGCGGGACAGATTCTCACCGGGCACGGCGGCACTCCCTCATGGCGTCATAGACATGTGTGAACGGGAGAGATCCTCCCATCCCCTGATCTTCGCAGGGAATCCCGGCCTTCAGGGCGGCCGGGAATGGGGTCTTCGGCCCGGAGGCGCGAAGCACCCGGCGGGAATGAGCAGGGGCCCCGTGGTGTTGGCCGGAAAAAGAGGACCCTTTGAGGAGAACCATGTCCGAGACCATCTCCGGCAAGACCCCCGTCGACTTCTGGTTCGACCCGCTGTGCCCCTGGGCCTGGATGACCTCGCGCTGGGTCCTGGAAGTGGAGAAGGTCCGGGACATCGAGGTCCGCTGGCACATCATGAGCCTCGCGGTGCTGAACGAGGACAAGCTGGACACGCTCCCCGAGGAGTACCGGGAGATGCTCGCCACCAAGGCCTGGAAGCCGATCCGGGTGGTCACCGCCGCGTGGCAGAAGCACGGCGAGGACGTCCTCGGCCCGCTCTACACCGCGCTCGGCACCCGGATCCACAACCAGGGCGAGGGCCCGACCGTCGAGGCGGTCGCCGGCGCGCTCGCCGACGTCGGTCTGCCGGCCTCCCTGATCGACTACGCCGACCAGGAGGACTTCGAGTTCGACGCCGAGCTGCGCGCCTCCCACAAGGAGGGCATCGACAAGGTCGGCCAGGAGGTCGGCACCCCGGTGATCGCGCTCCCCGGCGACGACGGCGAGCAGATCGCCTTCTTCGGCCCGGTCGTCACCCCGACCCCCAAGGGCGACGCCGCGGCCAGGCTGTGGGACGGCGCGCTGCTCGTCGCCTCCACGCCCGGCTTCTACGAGATCAAGCGGACGCGGACGGCCGGCCCGGACTTCAGCAACCTCTGAGCCGTCCGGGCGGCCGGTGCGTCAGTCCGGTTCGGGCATCTTGCGTGGCGGGTCGAACGGCTTGACCCGCCACGCGTGCCGGATGTTGCGGCAGTCGTAGTCGGTGCGACCGCAGATCCAGTAGTCGTCGACGTAGGCGTGGGGCGTTCTTGCGTGCGTCAGTTCGCGGATGATGTCCCGTTCCCGGTCGTCCCGGGGCTGTCGGTGCGGCTGGTCCGATCCGCACGTACAGCAGGGATACGTCATTTCCCTAGGCATCCCGCCACAATGCCCCGGAAGCCCCCGTACCGTAAGACATCGCACCCGCCGCGCCGGTCGCGTCGCGCCGCCCGGAATGCAGCGGCGGGCGCGCTCGCGAGCCCGGGGCTCCGGGCATCGGCGCGTCGCGGGCGGCCTTCCCGGGTGCCGATCCGGCCACCCTGGACCGGGCCGCCGCCGCCCACGAACCCGCGTCGGTCCTCGCCTGTCCGCTCGTCTCACCCGGCGAACGTTTTCCCTTCCTCGCCCCGGACGCCGTCCCTTCGTCCTCGGCACCCCCGCCTCCGACCCCGCCCCGTGGGCCGCCCGCACGGCACGGTTCGTTTACCCCGACGCCCACCTGGTCGGCGTACTCGAAGAGCGCGGCTTAAGCTGCCCGCTTCCGTCGGAGCGCACGCACGCGCCCGCCTCGACCTGGATACTGCGGGGTCATGAGGACGACGCACACCACCGACGACGCCACGAGCCCCGGGACTCCGGCGAGCGCGACCCTGCTGCTGGCCCGGCACGGCCAGACCGTCTGGCACGCCGAGAACCGCTACGCCGGGGTGAGCGACGTGGCCCTCACGGACGAGGGCCGCGCGCAGGCGGAGGCGCTCGGCCGCTGGGCCGCCGCCCATCCCGTGGACGCGGTGTGGACGTCGACCCTCTCCCGCGCCGCCGCGACCGCCGCCCCCGCCTGCCGGGCCCTCGGGCTCACCGCGCACCGTGAACCCACCCTGCGTGAATGCGACTTCGGCGTCGTGGAGGGCCGTACCCTCGCCGAGTTCGAGGCCGACAACCCGGCCCGCGCGAAGGCGTACAGGTCGGACCCGGTGTCCTACCCGTTCCCGGAGGCGGAGGACCCCCGGACCGCGGCGGCCCGCGGCACCGCGTCCCTGCGCCGCATCGCGGCGGCCCACCACGGCGAACGCGTCCTGGTCGTCGCCCACAACACCCTGCTGCGTCTGGTGCTCTGCTCGCTGCTCGGCATCCCGCTGGGCGAGTACCGCAAGGTCTTCCCCCGGCTGCGCAACGCGGCGCTCACCGAACTCCGGATGACGGACGGGGCCGCCGCGCTGCTGTCGCTCAACGTGCCGTGCGCGTGAGCCACGACGTGGGGGAGCCCCCGCGCGGCAGGTCCGCGCGGGGGCTCCCCGTTTCTCCGCCTGCCGCGTGAAGGGTGAGAAGACGATCACGAGCAGGACGTCTCGCGGCCGGCTCAGGAGGCCGGCAGCAGCACATTCGTACGGGACTTCGCGGCGGCGTAGCGGCGCGCCACGTCCTGCCAGTCGACGACCTGCCACATCGCCTCGACGAAGTCGACCTTCTGGTTCTTGTACTGCAGGTAGAAGGCGTGCTCCCAGGCGTCGAAGACCAGGATCGGCACCGAGCCCTGGCCCACGTTGCCCTGGTGGTCGTAGATCTGCTCGACCAGGAGGCGCCCGCTCAGCGGCTCGTAGGCGAGGACACCCCACCCGGACCCCTGTGTGGTCGCGGCGGCCTTGGTCAGCTGGGCCCTGAACCCGGCGAAGGAGCCGAACGACTCGGTGAGGGCGTCCGCGAGGTCG
This sequence comes from Streptomyces sp. RPA4-2, assembly GCF_012273515.2. Taxonomy (NCBI): domain Bacteria; kingdom Bacillati; phylum Actinomycetota; class Actinomycetes; order Kitasatosporales; family Streptomycetaceae; genus Streptomyces; species Streptomyces sp. RPA4-2. The sequence goes on along the minus strand of NZ_CP050975.2, from coordinate 3,320,780 downwards.
CCGACGCCGTCCGCGGCGAGCGGCTCACCGCCGCCGTCGCCGGTCATGTTCGTCCAGTAGACGCTGTGCAGGATGTGGCCGGACAGGTGGAAGGCGAGGCTCTTCTCCAGGCCGTTGACCGCCTCCCACGACTCCTTGTCGCGTGCCTCCGCGAGCTGTTCCAGGGTGTCGTTGGCCCCCTTCACGTACGCCGCGTGGTGCTTGTCGTGGTGCAGCTCGATGATCTCGGGACTGATCACGGGTGCGAGCGCGGAGTAGTCGTACGGCAGTTCAGGGAGTGTGTAGACGGGCATGGCGGGGTCCCCTCCAGGCTTATTGCAAATAACTTGCAACTACACGCTAGCAGCAAGAAGCCCTCGTGCGGGGCGCACGAGGGCTTCTCGGGAGTGGCGGGTGTCGCGGGTGTGTCGGGTGTGGCGGGGGCTCAGTTCCGGGTGCGCATCCGCTGCCTGGTGTACCCGGCGGCCGCCAGGAGCAGCGTCATCCCGCCCGTGGAGTACAACTGCACCCGGGTGTCGGGCTCCCGGGCCATCAGGACGAAGATCGCGGCCATGCCGGCCAGCGCGACCCAGGTCAGGACGGGGAACAGCCACATCCGTACGACCAGCTTCTCCGGCGTCTCGCGCTCCACCGTGCGGCGCAAGCGCAGTTGGGAGACCGCGATGAAGATCCAGACGACCAGGATCACCGCGCCGATCATGTTCAGCAGCCAGGGGAAGACGTCGTCGGGCCGCCAGTAGCTCAGCAGGACGCAGACGAAGCCGAAGACGCAGGAGACGAGCACGGCGATGCGCGGGACCCCGGCGGAGACCTTCCCGAGGGCCTTCGGGCCCTGGCCGCGCTCCACCAGCGAGTAGGCGATGCGCGAGGAGCCGTAGATGTTGGCGTTCATCGCCGAGAGCAGCGCCACCAGCACGACCACGTTCATCAACTGGCCGGCGCCCGGGATGCCCAGCCGGTCCAGGGCCGCGACGTACGGGCCCTGCTCGACGACCGCCTTCGAGTCCCAGGGCACCAGGGTGACGATGACCGCCATCGAGCCGATGTAGAAGAGCGCGATGCGCCACATCGCCGTACGGACGGCGCGCGCGACGCCCCGGACCGGGTCCTGCGACTCGGCCGCCGCGATGGTGACCGTCTCCAGGCCGCCGTAGGCGAAGACCGACGCGAGCAGACCGATGACCAGCCCCTCGCTGCCGTGCGGCAGGAAGTCGGCCAGGTTGGCCGTGCCCGGGGAGTCCGTGCCGGGCAGCACCCCGGCGATGGCCAGCACACCGAGGACGAGGAACAGGCCGATCGCGCCGACCTTCAGCGCGGCGAACCAGAACTCGAACTCGCCGAAGTTCTTCACGGCGGCGAGGTTCGCGGCGCAGAAGACCGCCACGAAGAGGGCGACCCAGCCCCACTCGGGCGTACCCGGCAGCCAGCCGGTGACGATCTTCGCGGCGCCGATGCCCTCCAGGCCCACGGCCGTGCACAACAGCACCCAGAAGGACCACCCGGCGGTGAAGCCGGCCCACGGGCCCATCGCCCGCTCGGCGTGTGCCGAGAAGGAGCCCGAGGACGGATGGGCGGCCGACATCTCGCCGAGCATCCGCATCACCAGCATGACGAGCAGACCGGAGACGGCGTACGCGATCACGATCGACGGTCCGGCGGCGGCGATGCCCGCGCCGGAGCCGACGAACAGGCCCGCGCCGATCACCCCGCCGAGGGCGATCATCGACAGGTGGCGCTGCTTGAGGCCGTGGGAGAGCGGGACGTCCCCGGCGGCCGGGGTACCGGGCGGGGCGTCGAGGGTGGTGCGGGACATGAGAGCGGGTGGTCCCTTACAGGGGAGGGGGCAAAACGCCCACAGTCTGGGCGGCCCTCCGCTCCGGGTCAGCCCCTGCCCACCATACGGACGTGGGTGATACGGAGTGTAGTAGTCCGGTCACCTGTCCGGTGAGTCGCGGCGCGGGCCGGAGCGACGGGCGGGCGGCCTCCGAGCCCGGGGTGGGGCGATTTGGCGGGACCCTACAGCGGCAGCTCACCCCGACTCCGTAGGAGAAACGATCCCACCTCAGTGACCAGTGTCACGCTCCGGCAGGTGTATGCCGCACTTTTGTGAGAGGTGCACCAAGCCGCCGATCCCCGCTTTGTCGATCGCTGATGGTGATCAGCTCAGGGCCCCTGGGATAGCGTCACCGTGTCCCGCAGCCCCCGTCACCCGCCGGAGTCCCCATGAGCACCGCCGCCGTCACGTCCCGCACAGGCATCCGCCCCGGCGAGGTCCTCGCCGACCTGCTCCCGGCCTCCCGCGTCCGGGACGCCGCCCTGGTGCTCGGCGGCGCCGCGCTCACCGGGCTCGCCGCCCAGATCTCCCTCCCCGTGCCGGGCTCCCCGGTGCCGGTGACGGGCCAGACCTTCGCCGCCCTCCTCGTGGGCACGGCCCTCGGCGCCGGCCGCGGCTTCCTCTCCCTCCTGGTGTACGCGCTCGTCGGCATGGCCGGCATGCCCTGGTTCGCCGGCGGCGCCTCCGGCTTCGCGGCCCCCTCGCTCGGCTACGTCCTCGGCATGGTCTTCGCCTCCGCCGCCGTGGGCGCCCTCGCCCGCCGCGGCGCCGACCGCTCCGTACTGCGCACGGCCGGCGCGATGCTGCTCGGCGAGGCCATCATCTACGCGGTCGGCCTCCCGTACCTGGGCGCCGCCACCGGCATGTCCCTCGGCGCGACCCTCGCGGCGGGCCTCACACCGTTCCTGATCGGCGACGCCCTGAAGGCGGCACTGGCGATGGGCCTGCTGCCCACGGCGTGGAAGTTCCTCGACAAGAAGTGACCTCGCGGGCCCGACGTCACGGGCCCGACGTGACGTCATGGGCCCCGGTCCCGTGATTCCCGCGGAAGAGGTTCGCCGGGTCGCGACGCGACCTCCGGTCCGGCGAGCCTCTTCCGCGTTTCCGCGTTTCCGCAGCTCTGCGGGTCCGCGTCCGTGCGGATGTCCCCTCAGGTCAGGACGGCTGACGCCGAGGGCGCCGCTGGGTCCACCACAGCCCCGCCGCGCCCAACGAGACGAGCGCCGCGCCCGCCGCGCCGAGCGGCAGGAGATCGCTTCCGGCGCCGGTCCTGGGCAACTCGTCGCCGCCGGGCGACACCGGCTTGTTGGTGGTGTCGAGCAGCAGTGGGGTGGTCGGGGCGTTGGGCGACGGGTTCGACGCACCGAACGGCACCGGACCCTGCTGCCAGAACGTCTTCTTCCCGGCACTGTCCTGGACCGGCAGGCAGATCTTTCCGGTCCTGCTCAGATCGAAGGTCGCGTCGACGGCGTACGACTTCGACTTTCCGGCCGCGAGATTGCCGACGTCGCACACGAAACCGCTGTTCGAACCTTTCGGAAGATCTTTCTCCGCCATGGCGGAACACCCCTGAACGCCTTTGACCCGCAAACCGTCGAAACCGACCACCAGAAGCCGGATGCCGCCGCTTTCCTTGGTCCCCTCGTTCTTTACCGTGGCGGTAATCGACGTCTTGTGCGAGCTGTTGTCCACCGAGATCCTGCCGGGCAGTGTGGTGGTCGGCTTCACGCCCGCCGGCGCCGGATCGACGGCCTTTCCTCCCTTGCTGCTCCCCGGTCCCTGATCGTCCGCGACGGCGGTGAAGGAAAGGATCATCACGGCCGAGAAAGATGCCGCGATCAGCGATCCCGCGATGGTCGTCGTGTGACGAGAACTCATGTTCGTCCCCCTTGGCTGCGCCTGAATTCGCAGTACTTGAAGAGGTACCACAAGATTTCTCCGCACTATGCTGGTACGGCATGAAGTGTGACCATTGTGTTTCCTGTGTGGCAGACGTTTATGGCGGGTGCCGAGGGGGTGCGGGAGATTGACGGGGAATGCGAGTGGCGGCGTTCCGGGGTTATTGGTGACGGGCCGATATCGACTGGCCGAGAGTATTGGGCAGGGGGGGAATGGGGCGGGTGTGGCGGGCCGTCGACGACGTGCTCGGCCGACAGGTCGCCGTCAAGGAAATGCGCATCGACGGACTCGACCCGGAGGACACCCGCACCCGCCGCGAACGCACACTGCGCGAAGCCAGGGCCACGGCTCGGATCGACCATCCCAACGTCGTACGCATCTACGACGTCGTCGACGAGGACGAGCGGCTGTGGATCGTGATGGAACTGGTCGAGGGCCGCTCACTCGAACAGGTGGTGGTCGAGGACGGCCCGCTCGACCCGTCCACCGCGGCCCGTATCGGCCTCGGACTCGTCTCGGCGCTGCGCCAGGTGCACGCCGGGGGAGTGCTGCACCGGGACATCAAGCCGGGCAACGTCCTGGTCGAGAGGCGCGGCCAGCGTGTCGTCCTCACCGACTTCGGCATCGCCGCGCTGCAGGACGCCGAGGCGCTCACCATGGTCGGGATGCTGGTCGGTTCCCCCGACTACATGGCGCCCGAGCGCATCTCCGGCCGGCCGCAGGGCCCGCCGTCCGACGTGTGGTCCCTCGGGGCGACGCTCTGCGCGGCCCTCGGCGGCCGTTCCCCGTTCTCCCGCTCGACCACCCTGGCGACCCTGCACGCCGTCCTCTACGAGGAGCCCGAACTCCCCCCAGTCGAAGGCGGCTTGAGGGACGTCCTGGCGGCGCTCCTGGAGAAGGACCCGTCGACCCGGCCCGGCCTCGATGAGCTCGGGTCGGCGTTGTGGCCGATCGCGTTCCCGGCACCGGAGCCGGCGCAGGAAGGTCCGCGGGCACCGGAAGCCGCACCCTCCGTTCTCCCGGTCCACCAGGAGTCCCCCACACCGGTGTTCCTGGACCCTCAGCTGATACGGGAGGCACGGCGCCGTCCGCCACGACCGCAGTCGGAACCGCAGCCGCAGCCGGAACCGGAACCGGAACCGGAACCGGAACCGGAAACAGAGGCGGAGCCGGAGGAGGCGGGGGAGCGGGGCCAGGAGCAGCAGCCGGAGCCGGATCAGGAGCAGGAGCAGGAGCCGGACGGGGAATGCGCACCCGTGCCTGACTCGGCCCCCGTGCCTGACTCGGCCCCCGTTCCTGACTCGGCCCCCGGCCCTGACGCGAACGCCGGATCGGAACCCGAACCCGATCCTGCCCCCGATCCCGATCCCGATCCCGATCCCGAGCGCGGGTCCGAGCCCGATTCCGATTCCGCCCCCGATCCCGTACAGGACGCCATCCCTGCGCTCTACACCCCGACACGGAAGTACCCACCCGACCCCGGTGCACCCCCGGCCGAGGAGCAGGCCACAGCCGCCCCCGAGACCCGGGCCCACGTGACACAGCCCCCCGCGACAACGGCTCCCGTGCCATGGCCGAGGAACCCGAACCGCCCGAGCCCCCCGTCCCCACTCTCACGGTCCCTCCACTCCCACTTCCAACGCCTCCACCGAGGCCCCCACCGAGCTGCACTCACAGGTCCGCTCGGAAATCCCCTCAGCCCCTGCCACCCCCGCCACCCCCTCTGCGCCTTCCTCGCCCTCTTCCCTCGCCTCGCACACCACCACTCACGGCCCCGTCCCCGTACTCATGCCGCCGGGTGAACTCCCCGGCCCCGTGATGCCGTCGGTTCCGGGCGACCGCAGGCGCCGGATGGCGCTCGTCGCCGCCGGCGGGGTGGTGGTCGCGGGAGCGGTGGCAGGGATCGTGATCGCCGCGAACGGGGGGTCCTCCCACGACACGGGGGGTACAACGGCGTCCGTGAGCACGTCACCGTCCGCGACGAGCGCGCGGACGCCGTCCGGTGAACCGTCCTCGCCCGTTCCGACTGTGGACGGCACCTCGCGTCCGCCGAGCCTGCCGGCCGGGGCCCGTGAGGAGGCCGGGCTGTACGCATGGGTCCCGCCGCAGGGCTGGCAGCGGGTGGCGCAGAGCGGCTCCGAGGTGCACTACACCTCGCCCGACAGCGCGCAGGAGATCGTGGCCAACGCGACCCCGGCCAAGGGCGACCTGCTGGCGCAGTGGCAGCAGGCGGAGGGGGACACCAGCAAGGGGCTGGACTACCGGCGGATCAGGCTGGAGCCGACGACGTTCCGCGGGGAGAGCGCGGTCGCCTGGGAGTACACCGTCATGGCCAGGGGCCGGCTCTGGCACGTCCGGCTGCTGGGCTTCCGTTCCGGTGGCACGTCGTACGAGATCAGCACCTGGTACCACCCGGACATCGAGGCCGCCGCGCTGCGTGTCTACGACGAGGTGAGGCAGAGCTTCACACCGCTGTGAGCGGCTGCGCGGCTGTGGGCGGCCGCGGGCGGCCGTGCGAAAAAGGGGCGGGGCCCGGCGGCAGTGCCGCCGGGCCCCGCCCTCGTCGGATCCGTGGTGCTCAGCGGGCCTCGGACGAGGCCTCGACCGGCACCGGAGTGGCCGCGGACTCCACGGCGGCGCCGCCGCCGCGCAGCCGCTGCTTGACCACCGCGATGGCCACCACCACGGCGGCGACGAGCAGTGACAGCAGCACGGTCTCGCGTCCGTCGTGCTCGGTGTCGGTCAGCATGTAGCCGAGGACGAAGACGATCAGCGCGGCCGTGGCCCAGGTCAGGTACGGGTACAGCCACATCTTGACGACCAGCTTCTCCGGGGACTCGCGCTCGATGATCTTCCGCATCCGCAGCTGCGAGAAGCAGATGACCAGCCAGACGAAGAGGGCGACCGCGCCGGAGGAGTTGACCAGGAAGAGGAAGACCGAGTCCGGGAACTTGTAGTTGAAGAAGACGGCGACGAAGCCGAAGACGACCGAGACGACGATCGCCGCCAGCGGCACACCGCGTGAGGTGGTCTTCGAGAAGGCCTTGGGCGCGTCCCCGCGCTCACCGAGCGAGAAGGCCATCCGGGAGGCCGTATAGAGGCCGGAGTTGAGACAGGACAGCACGGACGTCAGCACGATGAAGTTCATGATCTCACCGGCGTGCGCGATGCCGAGGGAGTCGAGAGCCGCGACGTACGAGCCCTTGTCCTTGATGGAGGGGTCGTTCCAGGGCAGCAGGGCGACGACGACCAGGATCGAGCCGAGGTAGAAGACGCCGATCCGCCAGATGATGCTGTTGGTGGACTTGGTGACGGCCCGCTGCGGGTTCTCGGACTCACCGGCGGCGAGGGTCGCGATCTCGCTGCCCATGAAGGAGAAGACGACCAGGAGCACACCGGTGAGGATCGCGCCGGGTCCGTGCGGCAGGAAGCCGCCGTGGTCGCTGAGGTTCCCCAGTCCTGCCTTCGGGGCGTCCACACCGGGCAGCACACCGAAGATCGCGAGGCCGCCGACGATGATGAACGCGCCGATCGCCACGACCTTGATCCCGGCGAACCAGAACTCGAACTCACCGTACGAGCCGACCGAGACCAGGTTGGTCGCGGTGAGCACGATCATCACGATGAGCGCCCAGCCCCACTGCGGTACGGCGGGGACCCAGCCCTCGAGGATCGTGGCGCCCGCTGTCGCCTCGACGGCCAGGACGACCACCCAGAAGAACCAGTACAGCCAGCCGATCGAGAAACCGGCCCAGCGTCCGAGCGCGCGGTCGGCGTGAGCGGAGAACGAACCGGAGGTCGGATTGGCGGCGGACATCTCGCCCAGCATCCGCATCACCAGCACCACGAGCGTGCCGACGAGGGCGTAGGAGAGCAGGATGCCCGGCCCGGCGGTGGCGATACCGGAGCTGGAGCCCACGAAGAGGCCCGCGCCGATGACACCGCCGATGGCGATCATGGTCAGATGACGGTTCTTGAGTCCTGCCTGGAGGCCCGAACCGGGTTCTCCGGGGCCTCCGGGGCCGTCGGCGGCCTTCGTGGGGGTCGGCTGCGAGGTCATGAGGGGGGATTCCTTTGCGCCGGTGAGCGGATTTCCCGTACTTCACTTGGGGGTGAACTGCTCGGACTTCCCGTACTTCCCGTACGAGCGGTGTACGGGACTCGTACGAGCGGTGTACGAGCCGGTCCAGTGAATCGGAGGCAAAGGAATTCGTGAACCTTTGAATCCAGATCGTTACTTGAGGTTTCCTTGAGGTTTTGTAGCCATGCTCACAATTTTCCCTGGCGGCACCCGGCGAGGCCGATCCGAAACAGCCGTGTCACACTCGGACCATGCGCGTGTATCTCGGCTCCGATCATGCTGGTTTCGAACTCAAGAACCACCTCGTGGAGTGGCTCAAGGAGGCCGGCCACGAACCCGTCGACTGCGGGCCCCTCGTCTACGACGCCGAGGACGACTACCCGCCGTTCTGCCTCCGCGCCGCGGAGCGCACGGTGGCCGACCCCGGTGCCCTCGGCATCGTGATCGGCGGTTCCGGCAACGGTGAGCAGATGGCGGCGAACAAGGTGGCCGGCGTCCGCGCCGTGCTCGCCTGGAGCGAGGAGACGGCGGCGCTGGGCCGCGAGCACAACAACGCCAACGTCATCTCCGTGGGCGCCCGTATGCACTCCGAGGAGGAGGCGACCAAGTTCGTCGAGACCTTCCTCAACACCCCGTTCTCCGGCGTGGACCGCCATGTCCGCCGCATCGAGATGCTCTCGGCGTACGAGGCCACGGGCGACCTCCCGCCGATCCCGCCCCACCACCCGCAGGCGTAGCCCGTCAGGCCCAGGACGCGAGCCTGTCGCTTTTCAGCCCGTCCGGCGTTTGAGGACGAGCCCTTCGGGCGATGCGGGGGTCTGGGGGCGGAGCCCCCAGGTACGGGACGGGTCGGGTAGGGGCGGCGGGGGGCGAGAAAAGCCCCCCGCCCGGTTCGTCACAGCCGCACACAACCCAGGAGGACCCCGTGCCCGAGGGGCACACCATCCACCGGCTGGCCGAGGACTACGCGGCCGCCTTCACCGGCACCCCCACCCGCGTCACCAGCCCCCAGGGCAAGTTCGCGGACGCCGCCGCCCTCCTCGACGGCACCCCCCTGGAATCCGCCGACGCCCACGGCAAACACCTCTTTCTCGGCTTCCGCGCCGCCGAGTGGATCCACATCCACCTGGGCCTCTTCGGCAAGGTGAACTTCGGCGGCGCCCCCGCCCCGCCCCCCCACGGAAACGGTCCGTCTCCGCCTCGCGAACCCCACGACGTACGTCGACCTCCGGGGCCCGACGACCTGCGCCCTGATCACGGACGACGAAAAGCGGGCGATACACGCCCGCCTCGGCCCGGACCCCCTGCGCCCCGACGCCGACCCGTCGGCCGCCTACCGCCGCGTCTCCCGCAGCCGCACGACGGTCGCCGCCCTCCTCATGGACCAGAAAATCATCGCGGGCGTGGGCAACGTCTACCGCGCCGAGGTCCTCTTCCGGCACGGCATCGACCCGTATCGCGCGGGCAGGGACATCACCCGCGCCGAGTGGGACGCGATCTGGACCGACCTCGTGGACCTGATGCGCGAGGGCGTGCGCAACAACCGCATCGACACGGTGCGTCCGGAACACGCCCCCGAGGCCATGGGCCGCCCACCCCGGGTGGACGACCACGGCGGCGAGGTCTACGTGTACCGCAGGGCGAACCTGCCCTGCCACATCTGTGGCGGCGAGATCCGCACCGCCGGTCTCGCCGCCCGCAACCTCTTCTGGTGCCCGCACTGCCAGCACCGGTGACCCGGGGCCCGCGCCCCGGCCCCGAACCGGTCTAGAACCCGTGCGGCAGCCACGGCGCGACCGCCGACGAGAAGGCCACCGAGGCCTCCGCCAGCGCCCCCTGCCGCAGCTCCCGCACCCGCCCGGCCGCCGCGAGCGACACCAGGGACACCCCGCCGAGATACGCCGCCCCCAACTCCCTTACGGACAGCGCGAGATCGGCGGGCTCGCGGGTCGGCACACAAGTCGCCCCCTTCGCGTCACCGGTGAGCCGCCAACGCCCCTCGTTCCAGGGGCAGAACGCGTCCTCGACCTCGAACACCAGGTCCACCGGCGCCTGGTACGTCCGCGCCTCCAGCGCGGCGTCCACATCGACGAGCCGTACGTGCAGCGAGTCCTTCAACCGCACGGAGCAGCGCCGGATGTCGGACACCATGTGCTGCCACGCCTCGTCCACCGGACGTGCCCGGGTGCGCAGCGTCGTCGTCAGGTCGAGGTCGAAGAGCAGCCGCCACAACGCGGCGTCCGCCGCCGGGTCCAGCGCCTGGAGCTCGTCGAGGACGACGGTGGCCTTGGCCCCGGTGTGGTCGTGGTCCGGTTTGATCCGGTACCGGGTGTAGCCGACCACCTCGCCGTCCCGCTCGGCGACCACGCACTGCAACGGCGACGCCCCGTTCCGCTTACCCTCCGGGTCGAGCACCATCACCCGCTCCCAGCCGGGCCGCCGCGCCAGCATGCCCGGCCGCCCCGGAACCGTCCGTGCGTACACCGACTCGCAGGCGTCGAGGACGTCGGCCGGCGCGGCGAACCGCAGACGTACGTCATCGGTGCCGGGCGGTACGGACAGCCGTACCCGGGTGGTGTCGATCTCGGCGTTGTGCTGATGCGTCGCGATGCCGTAGCCGAACCGGCCGTAGATCGCCGGCTCCGACGCGGTCAGGACGGCGAGCGGCTCGCCCCAGGAGTGGATGTCGTCCAGCTGCCGCCGCATCATCGACGTCAGCAGCCCGCGTCGGCGGTGCGTGGCCGCGACGCTCACCATGGTGATGCCCGCGGCCGGTACGGAGGCGCCGCCGGGGACCGTGACCCGGAAGGAGAACGCCCCCGCGGTGCCCACGCACTGGTCGCCCTCCCAGATTCCCAGGGAACGGTCGTACTCTGTGAGCTCGTTCCACAGCTCGCGCTCCTCGGACGACTCCGGTACGCCCCCGAACGCGCGAACCAGATTGTCGTACCACGCATCCCATTCGGGCTGCCGCAGCACCCGCAAGTCAGTCGTCATGCGCCATGCCTACCAGGGCAGTGCGGTACGAGCGAGAGAATTTTCCACCGGCCGCGGGGGATGCGTGCCGTGACCTTCTCCATGAGGCTCGCCGTGCAGTTCACTGTGATGTTGAGCGCTCGGACGGGGGACAAGTGGGACCTCCCGTGCCAAGCACCTGGTCCGATGGATAGGGTCCCGAACTAATGGCAGCAGGACGAGGGCGGCGCGCGGAAGCCGAGACGTTCACGGCCCGGTTGAAGAAGCAGTGGCACCGGGCTCGCACCGGCCTGCGCAGATCCGCCGTGGACTACTTCCGCGGGGACGGTTCCGACTGGATCGCCCTGGCCGGCCTGCTGCTCACGATCCCGCTGATCGCGGCGACCACGCTGGTCAACTCGGTCTGGTGCTCGCCGGCCGCGCTGGTCCTCCCGATCGTGGCGGGCGGCCTCCTGCTGCGCCCCGCGAGCCTGCTGGGTCTCTACGCGGCCGCCGCCACCGGGCTGATAGTGGAGTCCGTGAAACTCGGCCCGTACACGGAGGGTCCGTCCCGGGTGACCCCCGGTGTGGTCCTCGTCGTCGCGGCCTGCGGCTTCTTCGGTCTGCTGATCGCGCAGTTCCGCAGCCGCGTGGGCGTGCCCTGGCGCCGCGGCGGCACCATGCTCTTCGACCTGCGCGAGCGCATCCGGGTCCAGAGCAAGCTGCCGAAGCTGCCGCTGGGCTGGCACCGGGAGATGGCCCTGCGCCCGGCCGGCGGCCAGTCCTTCTCGGGCGACTTCGTGGTCGCGGCCCGTACGAACGGGGGCCGGACCCTGGAAGCCGTCCTCACGGACGTGTCGGGCAAGGGGATGGACGCGGGTTCGCGGGCGCTGCTCCTGTCCGGCGCCTTCGGCGGCCTGCTGGGCTCGCTCCCGCCGCACGCCTTCCTTCCCGCGGCCAACGGCTACCTCCTGCGCCAGGACTGGGACGAGGGCTTCGCCACCTCCATCCACCTGGTCCTCGACCTGGACTCCGGCGACTACGAACTCTTCTCCGCCGGACATCCACCGGGGCTGCAGCTCAGCGCGGGCAGCGGCCGCTGGGAGGAGAAGGCGGCCGAGGGGCCGCTGCTCGGGGTGTACGACGGTGCCCAGTTCGACTCGGTCAAGGGTTCGCTGCGGCCCGGTGACGTCCTCATGCTCTTCACGGACGGCCTGGTGGAAACCTCCGACCGGGACATCGTCGAGGGCATCGACCGTCTCACCGGCGAGGCCGACCGCTATGTCGCCGGCGGCTTCCACGGCGCCGCCTGGCACCTCATCGAGGCGGTGGCCAAGGACGTGAACGACGACAGGGCGCTCCTGCTGATCTGCCGGGAAGCCCCCGCCCCGGCGGCCCGCTGACCCCTCTCCCCGGCGTGCGTTCGGTGACGCCGTGCGAGCGCTCGGTGCGCCGATCACCGTGCTCGGTGCGACGGCGGGCGCGGTCCCGGCCCGCGCGGCCCTGCGGCGGGAGACACTGGAGGGGTGACGCAGACTCTCCTGACCCTGGCCGAAATAGAGGCCCTCGCCCGTGCGGCGCACTCCGCCCAGACCGACAAGGCGGGGCGGCCGTACGCCGAGCACCTGCAGGCCGTCGCGGACGGGGTGCGCGAGCGTGGCGGCGACGACGAACAGATGGCGGCCGCCTGGCTGCACGACGCCGTCGAGGACGACGTGCTCTCCGAGGACTGGCTGCGCGACGCCGCGCTGCCCGCTCGCACGCGGGACATCGTGCTGGCGCTCACCAAACGTGAAGGAGAGCCCCCGGAGTCGTACGCGAAGCGCATCCGTACGACTCCGGGAGCCCTCCTGGTCAAGGCCTCGGACCTGGCGCACAACGGTGACCCCGCCCGGCTCGCGGTCCTCGACGAGCACACGCGCGCACGACTCACGAAGAAGTACGCCGCCATGCGGGCCCTGCTGGGCCTGCCCCCGAACTGAGTCCGGCCCGCGGGGGCCGGGACAGCCCTCAGGCCTTGGCCGCCCTGGCCCGCCTGCGGGCCAGTTCCGTGGCGTCCCGCCTGAAGGCCCAGTGCATGCTGGGCTCCATCGCGAAGCGGAAGACCCGGCGGACCGGTGCCGTGCACAGGAGGGTGACGGCCGCGGCCGCGACGAGGGTCACGAAGATCTCACCGAGCGGCCTGTGCAGCCACGCGTGGTCGAACCAGCCCCAGTAGGTGCCGGCCTTGACCAGGAAGCCGTGCAGCAGATAGCCGTACAGCGTGCCCGCGCCGAGCGCCGTGAACCAGGTCCGGCGGCGCGGCACCCAGGAGAAGAAGCACGCGGTGAGCAGCAGCGAGCAGCCGAACAGGGCGAACACCATCACCGGGCCCACCCACCACGGGACGCCGAGTTCCTGCGCGCTGTCGCGGTGGTAGAACCAGGCGGTGTTCATCCGTGGCACCGCCCACCAGCCCACCGCCAGCGCGGCGGCGAACACCGGCACCGACAGGATCCGCACCTCACGGCGGCGCGCCAGCTGGAAGTGCTCGGGCTTCATGATCAGGCCCAGCACGAAGAACGGGAGGAACTGGAGGACGCGCTGGAGGTCGAGGTCGTCACCGATGTCCGGTGAGACGGACGCGAGCATGGCGACGGCGAGCGCGACCGGGAGCGGCCAACGCACCATCTTCCACAGGGGGGTGGTCAGTCGCCAGATGAACAGCGCGCACAGGAACCAGGTGAGGTACCACGGGTCGAGCAGGCTGATCGGCAGCGACGGGTCGTCGTCGGCCCAGCGCTTGAAGAGGACGTACGACACCTCGAAGACGACATAGGGGACGGCGACGCCGGTCACCAGCCGCTTCAGACGGTCGGGGCGCATGTCGAAACTGCGCGAGAAGTAGCCGGAGATGATGATGAAGGCCGGCATGTGGAAGGCGTAGACGACCGTGTACGCCGCCTCCAGGACGCGGCTCTGGCCCTTCAGGGGCTCCCAGGCGTGCCCCATGGCCACGAGCACGATCGCCAGGTACTTGGCGTTGTCGAAGAAGGCGTCGCGCGGCGCCGCGGGCTTCGCGGCCGGGGTGGCGGCCTCGGCCGTTCCCGTCGTGGTGTGCTGCGCGGACTGATTCCGTGGTGAGCGCGGGCCCGGCACTCCCCGGACCGGCTGCTGTGCCGGGGGGAGCGGTGCTCGCTGCTGGCCGTTCGGTCGTAGCGAGTTCGTCACGGACCCTCCCACCAGGCGCGGAGGGGGACGGTCCGGAACGTTGCTGCGCTTGCGGGGGGCGAGGCGGCGTGGAACATCTGAGGCACCCTAGCGTCGTATGTGTGTCTTCGTAAAACCCTCGAGGTCATTCCTGCATATGGGCTCCGAGTACCCCGTATTTGAAGATGTGTGCCTGCTGGTTCGCAAGCGGATCCGCATACCGATTCGCTTACCGTATACGGTTGTTGTATGGATGATCTGTCCGCATTCTTCATGACTAAACGGTGCATAAGGCTCGCGGGCGACTCTGGTGATATGTCCGGTTCATTAGTCTTTAGTGGCCTGTTGGTGACCGGTGTGCGGCATCCTCGCGGTGTCTGTGGCAACAATTGGAATTGCCTGCGAACGAGATGTGTGGACACAGCAACGGTCCTGCTGAATTCCATGACCGGCGTTGCCTCGAATTGCGCTGCGGGTCAGTGCTGTTCACTCGACCCGGAAGGCTTCCGGGGGGCGGGCTCCACGGGTCCGCGACCGATGATGTGTCACCTGCGGCATACGGAAGCCGCGTTGGTGGCACGATGGTTCTGGCGGGGGTGTGAGGGGTTGCATCCCCGGGCCGGGAGAGTGAACCGACCGTAGGGTGTGATCAGTTGTGGCCATCTCGCTGTCAGTGGTACTGCTGTTGGCGATCATCCTCGTGGTGTTGATCCGGGGAGGATCGATCAAGGCGGGGCCCGCGATCGTCGCGGTGCTCTTCGGCTTCTTCCTCGCGTCGACCGGCATGGCTCCGTCCATCCAGCGGTTCCTCGACTCGATAGCGCAGACCATCAACTCGATCAGCTTCTGATCGATCACTTTCCGATTCCGGCCGGCGGTCCCCGACGGTCGGGCGGTGCCTGATCCGGGTCCGGCCGCGGCCCGGCCCGCACACGACGGCCGCGGACACCGACGGCCGCGCCCTCGGCCACCCCTGCTCGCCGGCCGCCCGGCCACCGCTACCCCGGTACTCCCGCGCCCGAAAGCACCCGAAAGCGACCGGGGCCGGGCGGGAAATGCCTGAGCGGCAGCACCAGTTGCGACGCCCGAATGGGTGACTACAGTAGAAATTGACCCTATGTGAGAAAAAT
This sequence comes from Streptomyces sp. RPA4-2, assembly GCF_012273515.2. NCBI lineage: Bacteria > Bacillati > Actinomycetota > Actinomycetes > Kitasatosporales > Streptomycetaceae > Streptomyces > Streptomyces sp. RPA4-2. Next base: position 3,305,692 of record NZ_CP050975.2, on the reverse strand, counting down.
GCGAAGGGGCTGTCATGTCTACTGCGCCCAGAAGAGGTGCCGCCATCCTGAGCTCGGCCTTCATCGCCGCAACGGTCGCTCTGGTCCCGGCCGGCATCCAGCAGGCGTCCGCGGCCACACCGAGCGGCACTCAGGTCAGTGCATCCGCCAACGTCTCCAAGTCGAACCAGGACTACGCGCGGGGCTTCAAGGACGGCTTCAAGTCCGGGGTCCGCCAGGGTCAGCGGAGCTGCGGGGACGACGAACGGTCCGCCACCGTTCTGCACACGGACAAGAACAAGAACAAGGACAAGGACTACCAGCGAGGGTTCAAGGACGGCTTCAAATCCGGATTCCGCCAGGGGCAGGGATCGTGCTGAGCCTCCCGTGGTCCCTCGAACCGAAGCGCCGGCCCGGTCGATAGGCGACGGGCACGGGAGGGGCGCGGCGGGCGGAACACGGACTCCGGAAACGATCAGGGCCAGGCGGAGGAATGAACCTCCGGCCTGGCCCTGAGTCGTACAGAGCGGGCGACGGGAATCGAACCCGCGTAGCTAGTTTGGAAGACTAGGGCTCTACCATTGAGCTACGCCCGCACACATCGCACCGCAGGTCAGTGACCGCGGCGCTGAAGGCATCGTAGCGGGTTGTCCCCCCTCGACGCACACCCTGTTCCGGCGCCCCGCGGACGCCCGCGAAATGCGGCAGCCGCACTGCCTGCGGGCATGTACCCTACGTGTCGCACCGACGGGGTGTGGCGCAGCTTGGTAGCGCGTCCGCTTTGGGAGCGGAAGGCCGTGGGTTCAAATCCCGCCACCCCGACCACCAGTGACATCGGCGATCGAAGGCCGATGGCCGGGATCGCAAGATCGCCTTTTGGGGCGTGTACCGCCTGCGGTTACTATGCAGGTTGCGCGCCCGTATGTCTGCACTGTTACGTCTCTCAAGGGCCCGTGAATCCACTGAGGCACCGCCCGACCGACCGGGCGGACGCCCGCGGTGGAACCCCGCAGCAGTACCCCCAAGAAGTCAGCCACAAGGAGACCGAACCGTGAAGAGCGCCGTGGAGAACCTGAACCCGACCCGGGTTCGGCTCACTGTCGAGGTGCCCTTCGAGGAGCTCAAGGACAGCCTCGACGCGGCGTACAAGAAGATCAACCAGCAGGTCACGGTGAAGGGCTTCCGGAAGGGCAAGATCCCGGCCCGCGTCATCGACCAGCGGTTCGGTCGCGGCGCCGTGCTCGAAGAGGCCGTCAACGACGCGCTCCCGAAGTTCTACACCGAAGCGGTCAACGAGGCTGAGCTGAACGTCCTCGGCCAGCCCGAGGTGGACATCACCGAGCTGAAGGACGGCGAGACGCTGAACTTCACCGCCGAGGTCGACGTCCGTCCGGCCATCGAGATCCCGGACTACTCCGGCATCGAGGTCGAGGTCGACGCCATCGAGGTGAGCGACGAGGACATCGAGAAGGCCGTCGAGGAGCTCCGTGAGCGCTTCGCGTCCACCTCGCCGGTCGAGCGCGCCGCCGAGGAGGGCGACGTCGTCACGCTCGACCTGGAGGCCAAGGTCGACGGAGAGGTGCTGGAGGACGGCGTCGCCTCCGACGTCTCCTACACCATCGGCTCCGGCGAGCTGCTGGAAGGCATCGACGAGGCCGTCAAGGGCCTGGAGGCCGGTGGCGAGACCACCTTCACCTCCGAGCTCAAGGGCGGCTCCGCGGCCGGCAAGGAGGCCGAGGTCACCGTCAAGGTCTCCCAGGTCGCCGCCCGCGAACTCCCCGAGCTGGACGACGACTTCGCGCAGCTCGCCTCCGAGTTCGACACCCTCGAGGAGCTCCGCGCGGACAGCCGCAAGCGCCTCGAGAACATGAAGGAGTACGACCAGGCCACGCAGGCCCAGGAGCGCGTCCTGGAGAAGCTGCTCGAGCTGGTCGAGGTACCCGTCCCCGAGAAGCTGCTCGAGGACGAGATCAACACCCGCAAGCACAACCTCGAGCACCACCAGCTCGGCCAGATGGGCCTCGACCTCGCGAAGTACCTGGAGATCCAGGGCAAGACCGAGGAAGAGTTCGACGCCGAGACCAAGGACGCCGCGGTCAAGGGCATCAAGACGCAGTTCGTCCTCGACGAGCTCGTCAACAAGGAGAAGCTGAACGTCAACCAGGAGGAGCTCACCGAGCACCTCATGCGGCGTGCCGCCTCCTCCGGCATGTCCCCCGACCAGTTCGCCCAGGCCGTCGTCGAGGGCGGCCAGGTCCCGATGCTGGTCGGCGAGGTCGCCCGCGGCAAGGCGCTCGCGGTCGTCGTCGAGGCCGCCACGGTCAAGGACACGAACGGCGAGGTCGTCGACCTGGACGACGAGGACGAGACGGAGGGCTCCACGGAGTCCGCCGAGGTCGTCGAGGCCGCCGACGCCGACGCCGACGCCGAGGACAAGCCCGAGGCCTGATCGCCTCACCAGTACGAGGCCTCACCGCCTCACCGGTACGCCGCGACGGGCCCCCGGGGACTTCCGAGTCCCCGGGGGCCCGTCCGTCTTCCGGCGCCCGTCCTCCGGGCCCGTGCCCCCGCCTTTCGGGGGCACGGGGACTCTCGGGGGCGCGCGGAACCGGGCGGGCGCCCCGCCACTGGACGTACCCCTCGGCACACACTCGGTGGCGGGCGCTCCCAGGGCCCCACGGGGGTTGGCGGCACGGCTCTCCGCGCCCCTCCAGGGGCCCGCGGCACCCCGGTCCGAGCGGTGCGGCGCATGCGCTCACAGCGAACAGTTCCTTCTGCGGGATTCCCCGGAGGGACCAGCGCGTTAGGGTCCATGAATACGAGGGCAGGGGAGTCCCCGAAGCCGCCCGGAGCGGTGATTGCACCGGGGTCCCACGCCCCCAGCAGAAGACGTGAGACGGCCCGGCGCCGTCGTAAGACGAGCAGGTGGATACGTGACGAATCTGATGCCCACAGCTGCCGGCGACCCCATCGGTGGTGGCCTCGGCGACCAGGTCTACAACCGACTGCTCGGCGAGCGGATCATCTTCCTCGGCCAGGCGGTCGACGATGACATCGCCAACAAGATCACGGCGCAGCTGCTGCTCCTTGCCTCCGACCCGGACAAGGACATCTACCTCTACATCAACAGCCCCGGCGGTTCGATCACCGCGGGCATGGCGATCTACGACACCATGCAGTACATCAAGAACGACGTGGTGACGATCGCCATGGGCATGGCGGCCTCGATGGGCCAGTTCCTGCTCAGCGCGGGCACCCCCGGCAAGCGCTTCGCGCTGCCGAACGCCGAGATCCTGATCCACCAGCCCTCGGCCGGCCTCGCCGGCTCGGCTTCGGACATCAAGATCCACGCCGAGCGGCTGCTGCACACGAAGAAGCGCATGGCGGAGCTGACCTCCTTCCACACCGGCCAGACCGTGGAGCAGATCACCCGAGACTCGGACCGCGACCGCTGGTTCGACCCGATCGAGGCCAAGGAGTACGGCCTCATCGACGACATCATGCCCACCGCTGCCGGTATGCCGGGCGGCGGCGGCACCGGGGCGGCGTAAGCCCCTCAGCGCCCCCAGGGCGGCCGTGGAGCCCACCCGCCGCCATCCCCGCCCTCGGGGGTGGTGCGGGGCCCCCAGCGCCCCCAGGCGACCGCCTCAGCCCTTTTCAGGCTCTTCAGGAGACACAGTGAACGACTTCCCCGGCAGCGGCCTCCACGCCCGCACGCAGGCCGAGTACACCGGTCCTCGCGCGGAGTCCCGCTACGTCATCCCGCGCTTCGTCGAGCGCACCTCGCAGGGCGTGCGTGAGTACGACCCGTACGCGAAGCTGTTCGAGGAGCGTGTCATCTTCCTCGGCGTGCAGATCGACGACGCCTCCGCCAACGACGTCATGGCGCAGCTGCTGTGCCTGGAGTCGATGGACCCCGACCGTGACATCTCGGTCTACATCAACAGCCCCGGTGGCTCCTTCACGGCGCTCACCGCGATCTACGACACGATGCAGTTCGTGAAGCCCGACATCCAGACGGTCTGCATGGGCCAGGCCGCCTCGGCCGCCGCGATCCTGCTGGCCGCCGGTACGCCGGGCAAGCGCATGGCGCTCCCGAACGCCCGTGTGCTGATCCACCAGCCCTACAGCGAGACCGGCCGCGGCCAGGTCTCGGACCTCGAAATCGCGGCGAACGAGATCCTCCGGATGCGCGCGCAGCTCGAGGACATGCTGGCCAAGCACTCGACCACGCCGATCGAGAAGATCCGCGAGGACATCGAGCGCGACAAGATCCTCACCGCTGAGGACGCGCTGGCGTACGGGCTGATCGACCAGATCATCTCCACCCGCAAGATGAACAATTCCGCGGTGCTCTGACGTACCGCTGTATCGTCTGCCGCTCCTTGGCGCGGTTCACGACAAAGTGAACCACGCCAAGGGGGGCCCGAACGGGGGGCTCGGCAAGGTACCGTCGTTCATAAGGCAGCACCAGGAGCCGCTGGATCTAGGCGTCTCCCAGGCGAAGGGGAAGCACACCGTGGCACGCATCGGTGACGGCGGCGATCTGCTCAAGTGCTCGTTCTGTGGCAAGAGCCAGAAGCAGGTCAAGAAGCTCATCGCAGGCCCCGGTGTGTACATCTGCGACGAGTGCATCGATCTCTGCAACGAGATCATCGAGGAAGAACTCGCGGAAACGAGCGAGGTCCGCTGGGAGGAACTCCCCAAACCTCGCGAGATCTACGAGTTCCTGGAGGGGTACGTCGTCGGCCAGGAGTCCGCGAAGAAGGCCCTCTCGGTCGCGGTGTACAACCACTACAAGCGGGTCCAGGCGGGTGAGAACGGCGGCGGTCAGAGCCGGGAGGACGCCATCGAGTTGGCGAAGTCCAACATCCTGCTGCTGGGTCCCACGGGCTCCGGCAAGACCCTGCTGGCCCAGACACTCGCCCGGATGCTCAACGTCCCGTTCGCCATCGCCGACGCGACGGCGCTGACGGAGGCGGGCTACGTGGGCGAGGACGTCGAGAACATCCTGCTGAAGCTCATCCAGGCGGCGGACTACGACGTCAAGAAGGCCGAGACGGGCATCATCTACATCGACGAGATCGACAAGGTGGCCCGCAAGAGCGAGAACCCGTCGATCACGCGCGACGTGAGCGGTGAGGGCGTCCAGCAGGCGCTGCTGAAGATCCTGGAGGGCACGACGGCCTCGGTCCCGCCCCAGGGCGGCCGCAAGCACCCGCACCAGGAGTTCATCCAGATCGACACGACGAACGTCCTGTTCATCGTGGGCGGTGCCTTCGCGGGCCTGGAGAAGCTCATCGAGTCCCGTGCGGGCGCGAAGGGCATCGGCTTCGGCGCGACGATCCGCTCGAAGCGCGAGCTGGAGGAGAAGGACCAGTTCGAGGACGTCATGCCCGAGGACCTGGTCAAGTTCGGCATGATCCCCGAGTTCATCGGCCGTCTCCCGGTCATCACGTCGGTCCACAACCTCGACCGCGCGGCGCTCCTCCAGATCCTCGTCGAACCGCGCAACGCGCTCGTCAAGCAGTACCAGCGTCTCTTCGAACTCGACGGTGTGGAGCTGGACTTCGAGCGCGAGGCGCTCGAGGCCATCGCCGACCAGGCCATCCTCCGCCAGACCGGCGCGCGCGGCCTGCGCGCCATCATGGAGGAGGTCCTCCAGGCGGTGATGTACGAGGTCCCGTCCCGCAAGGACGTGGCCCGCGTCGTCATCACCGCCGACGTGGTCCTGTCGAACGTCAACCCGACGCTCATCCCGCGGGACGCCCGCGGGCGGGGGCCGGGGGAGCAGAAGACGGCGTAACCCGCAGATGGACACACCAGGCACATGACGAAGGGGCCCCGGTCGACCGACCGGGGCCCCTTCGTGGTCGACGCGAACGGTCAGATCTTCTCGCGTACGTCGTCACGCAGCTTGGCGGCGGTCTGGGCCGCGACGTCCATCGAGCCGCTCTTGCCCGCGAGGATGGTCGCCGTGTCGTACGAGACCACGTAGGCGACCGTGCTGCGGTCGCCCCAGATGCAGATCGGCATCCGGGTCTTCTTGCCGCCGGCCTCGGTCTCCACGAACTGGCACTTCATGACGCCGTTCTTGAAACCGGCCGGCGTCATCTTCTGAGGGCTGCCGACGAGTTTGCCGTCGGAGGCGGAGCCCTTCTCGGACTCCTTCTTGGTGTTGGCGAACATGGCGTCGATGACCTTCTCCGGGTCGTCGATGCTGCCGTAGACGCCGCTGAACGTCACCAGCTTGCCGTTGACGGGGCTGCCGCTCTGGTAGCTCGCGCTGACGTCCTTGGGGTTCTTGACCCCCCAGCTCTCGGCGTCCTTGATGTCCGACTTCGACATGGTGCCGGACTTGGCGTCGCCGCTCTTCTTGTACGTGCCGTCGATCACCGTCGCCGGCGCCGTCAGCTTGTGCGCCCCGTCGTCCGCCACCGAACTGCCGCCCCCGCCGCCACCGACGAGGAGGGCCGCGCCCACGGCGATCACGGCCACGACCGCCACCGCGCCGATGATGAGCGCCGTCTTCTTCTTGCCGCCGCCGGGCGCGGGCGGCTGCGGAGCCCCGTAGGGCTGCTGGCCATAAGGAGGCTGCTCACCGTAGGGGGGCTGCTGGCCGTAGGCGGGCTGCTGACCGTACGGAGGCGTCTGGGGCGGGACACCCTGGGGTGCCTGGGGTGCCTGCTGGGGGTAGCCGTAGCCGGGCTGCGGGGGAGTCCCCGGGGCCTGCGGCGGGTAGCCGTAGCCGGGCTGGGGCGCCTGCGGCGGCTGGCCGTACGGTCCAGGCTGCCCCGGCTGACCGCCGTACGGTCCGGGCTGCTGGGGCTGCCCGCCGTACGGGCCCGGCTGGTTGTAGCTCATTCTGGGTTCCCCTCCAGATGCTTATGTGTTCCTGACATCCTGGCGCAGCGCCCGGGACACCACTGCGGTGGGGGGCGGACCGTTACGAAAGAAACGCGTTTCGGGACAGGGCGGAGACGCCTCTAAACTGACCCCGTGACCGAGAACGCTCAGCAGCAGCCATCAGCGCCCGAACCCGAACTGCCGACCCAGTACGCGCCGGCCGAGGTAGAGGGGAAGCTGTACGAGCGCTGGGTGGAACGGGGTTACTTCGCGGCCGACGCGAAGAGCGACAAGCCCCCGTACACCATCGTCATCCCGCCGCCGAACGTCACCGGCTCGCTGCACCTGGGCCACGCCTTCCAGCACACGCTGATGGACGCGCTGACCCGCCGCAAGCGCATGCAGGGCTACGAGGCGCTGTGGCTCCCCGGCATGGACCACGCCGGTATCGCCACCCAGAACAAGGTGGAGCAGCAGCTCGCCGAGGAAGGCAAGTCGCGGCAGGACCTGGGGCGCGAGGAGTTCGTCGAGCGCGTCTGGCAGTGGAAGGAGGAGTACGGCGGCAAGATCCTCGGTCAGATGCGGCGCCTCGGTGACGGCGTCGACTGGGACCGCGAGCGGTTCACCATGGACGAGGGGCTGTCCAAGGCCGTCCAGACCATCTTCAAGAGGCTGTTCGACGACGAGCTGATCTACCGCGCCGAGCGCATCATCAACTGGTGCCCCCGCTGTCTGACGGCGATCTCCGACATCGAGGTCGAGTACCAGGACGACGACGGCGAGCTGGTCTCGATCAAGTACGGGGAGGGTGACGAGACCCTCGTGGTCGCCACCACCCGTGCCGAGACGATGCTGGGTGACACGGCGGTCGCCGTCCACCCCGACGACGAGCGGTACAAGCACCTGGTCGGCAAGCGCATCAAGCTTCCGCTGACGGACCGTACGATCCCGGTCGTCGCGGACACCCACGTGGACCCCGAGTTCGGCACGGGGGCCGTGAAGGTCACCCCCGCCCACGACCCGAACGACTTCGCGATCGGCCAGCGCCACGGCCTCGAGTCGATCACGGTCATGGACGAGCGGGCCGTCATCATCACCCACGGCCCCTTCCAGGGCCTCGACCGCTTCGAGGCGCGCAGCGCGATCGTCGCCGCGCTGCGTTCGCAGGGCCGGATCGTCGCCGAGAAGCGCCCCTACACCCACTCCGTGGGCCACTGCTCGCGGTGCAGGACCACCGTCGAGCCGCGCCTGTCCATGCAGTGGTGGGTCAAGGTCGCCCCGCTCGCCCAGGCGGCCGGTGACGCCGTCCGCGACGGCCGGGTCGCCATCCACCCCGCCGACATGTCGAAGCGCTACTTCGACTGGGTCGACAACATGCACGACTGGTGCATCTCACGGCAGTTGTGGTGGGGCCACCGGATTCCCGTCTGGTACGGCCCCGGCGGCGAGGTTGTCTGCGTCGGCCCCGACGAGGAGCCGCCGGGCACGGAGGCCGAGGGCTGGAAGCAGGACACGGACGTCCTGGACACCTGGTTCTCGTCCGGCCTGTGGCCGTTCTCCACGCTGGGCTGGCCCGAACAGACCCCGGACCTGCGGAAGTTCTACTCGACCGACGTCCTGGTCACCGGCTACGACATCATCTTCTTCTGGGTCGCCCGGATGATGATGTTCGGCCTGTACGCGATGGACGGCGAGGCGCCCTTCAAGACCATCGCCCTCACCGGCCTGGTCCGTGACGAGCGCGGCAAGAAGATGTCGAAGTCCTTCGGCAACGTGGTGGACCCGCTCGACTGGATGGACAAGTACGGCTCGGACGCCGTCCGCTTCACGCTCGCGCGCGGCGCCAACCCCGGTACGGACGTGCCGATCGGCGAGGACTGGGTCCAGGCGTCCCGGAACTTCGCCAACAAGATCTGGAACGCCACCCGCTTCGCGCTGATGAACGGCGCGACGGTCGAGGGCCCGCTGCCGGAGCCGGAGAAGCTGTCGGCGACCGACCGGTGGATCCTGTCGCGGCTGAACAAGACCGTGGCCGAAGTCGACGCGTTCTACGAGGACTTCCAGTTCGCGAAGCTGTCCGACGCGCTGTACCACTTCGCGTGGGACGAGGTCTTCGACTGGTACGTCGAGCTGTCCAAGACGACGTTCATGGCGGGCGGCGAGCCGGCGAAGATCTCCGGCCGGGTGCTCGGCGAGGTCCTCGACGTGACGCTCCGCCTCCTCCACCCGGTCGTCCCGTTCGTGACGGAGACGCTCTGGACGACGCTCACCGGTGGCGAGTCGGTCGTCGTCGCCGACTGGCCGAAGGACAGCGGGTTCCGTGACGCCGCCGCCGAGCGGGAGATCGAGACGCTCCAGCAGGTCATCACGGAGGTCCGTCGCTTCCGCGCCGACCAGGGGCTGCAGCCCGGTCAGCGCGTTCCCGCCCGGCTGACGCTCGACGGGACGGCACTGGCCCCGCACGAGGCGGCCATCCGGCAGTTGCTGCGCCTCCAGCCGGAGGGGGAGGCCTTCGCGGCCACGGCGACGCTGCCGGTCGCCGGTGCCACGGTGGCGCTCGACCTCTCCGGCACGATCGACGTGGCGGCCGAGCGCAAGCGGCTCGCCAAGGATCTCGCCGTCGCCGAGAAGGAGAAGGCACAGGCGAACGCCAAGCTCGGCAACGAGGCGTTTCTCGCGAAGGCTCCGGACCAGGTCGTGGAGAAGATCCGTACGCGGCTCGCCAAGGCGGACGAGGACATCGCGCGCATCGGGGCACAGCTGGAGCGACTGCCGGAGGCGTGAGCCGCCGGGCCCTCCGGGATCCGTGAGGTTCCGGGGGGCTTCGTCGTACTTGCGGGTGCGGGCGGGTGGGGTTGCTCGCGCAGTTCCCCGCGCCCCTTGGATCCCCGCGCCCCCTCGGCGGCGGGGCGGGGGCGTGGGTTTTCAGCCCGTCCGGCGTTCGAGGACGAGGCCGTTCAGGCCGATGCGGGGGACCGGTGGGGCGGGAACCCCCGGAGGGGCGCGGCTCCGTAGACTGGAACCGTGAGTGAGCTCCCTCCGTACGACGACAGCAGCGAGTCAGACGAATCGGAACCCCGGGATCCGATCGGCCTCTTCGACGAGATCGTCGCGGCCGAGACCGACCGTGACCCCGATCTCGCGGTGATCGAGGCCGGCAGCCGCACCCTGCGCGCCCAGGGCAGCGCCGCCGAGCGGGACGACGTGCCGGGCCGCCCCGCCGACCCGGAGACCGACAGGGCGCTGCGCGAGGTGGAGGCCGACCTCGCCACCCGCTGGGGCGAGACCAAGCTGGAGCCCTCCGTCAGCCGCATCGCCGCGCTGATGGACGTGCTGGGCGAGCCGCAGCGCGCGTACCCCTCGATCCACATCACCGGGACGAACGGCAAGACGTCCACCGCACGCATGATCGAGGCCCTGCTGGGCGCCTTCGACCTGCGCACCGGCCGGTACACCAGCCCTCACGTCCAGTCGGTCACCGAGCGGATCAGCCTCGACGGGACCCCGATCTCCGCCGAGCGGTTCATCGAGACGTACGAGGACATCAAGCCGTACGTCGAGATGGTCGACTCCCAGCAGGAGTACCGGCTCTCCTTCTTCGAGGTGCTCACGGCCATGGCGTACGCGGCCTTCGCGGACGCCCCCGTGGACGTGGCCGTCGTCGAGGTCGGGATGGGCGGCAGCTGGGACGCCACCAACGTGATCGACGGCGCCGTGGCCGTCGTCACCCCCATCGACCTCGACCACACCGACCGCCTCGGCACGACTCCCGGCGAGATCGCCACGGAGAAGGCCGGCATCGTCAAGCAGGACGCGACCGTGATCCTGGCGCAGCAGCCGGTGGACGCGGCCCAGGTGCTGCTGAAGAAGGCCGTCGAGGTCGACGCCACCGTGGCCCGCGAGGGCCTGGAGTTCGGGGTCGTGGCCCGGCAGGTCGCCGTGGGCGGTCAGCTGGTCACGCTGCGCGGGCTCGGCGGGGAGTACGAGGAGGTCTTCCTGCCGCTGCACGGCGCGTACCAGGCGCACAACGCCGCCGTGGCGCTCGCCGCCGTCGAGGCGTTCTTCGGCGTCGGTGCCGCGCACGCGCAGAGCCTCGACATCGACACCGTCCGCAAGGCCTTCGCCTCGGTGACCTCGCCGGGCCGCCTGGAGATCGTGCGCCGCTCGCCCACCGTCGTCCTGGACGCCGCGCACAATCCGGCGGGCGCCCGCGCCACCGCCGAGGCCGTCAGCGAGGTCTTCGACTTCAGCCGGCTGATCGGTGTGGTCGGCGCGAGTGCCGACAAGAACGTACGGGGGCTGCTGGAAGCCTTCGAGCCGATCTTCTCCGAGGTCGTGGTCACGCGGAACTCCAGCCATCGCGCGATGGACGTGGACGAGCTGGCCGGGATCGCCGTCGAGATCTTCGGCGAGGACCGGGTGCAGGTCGAACCGCGCCTCGACGACGCGATCGAGGCCGCGATCACGCTGGCCGAGGAGGAGGGCGAGTACACCGGCGGCGGCGTCCTCGTCACCGGTTCCGTCATCACCGTCGGCGAGGCCCGACTGCTTCTGGGAAGGCGCTGACCCCGTGCGTACGCTCTGTGCTTCGACCCTGATCGGCGAGTTCTTCGTCGTCGGCTTCGCCGGGCTGGTCGCGATGAAGGACCCGGGGCTGTCCACGTCCACCGTCTGGACGGTCAGCGGGATCGTCATGGTGCTGAGTGTCCTGCTCTGTGGCATGATCACCCGGCCCGGCGGGGTGCAGCTCGGCTGGGCCCTCCAGATCGTGCTGATCGCCAGCGGGTTCTTCGTGACCTCGATGTTCTTCCTGGGCGCGATCTTCGCGGCGCTGTGGTGGGCTTCGGTGCACTACGGCCGGAAGATCGACGAGGCGAAGGCGCGGTTCGCCGCGCAGGCGGAGGCGGAGGGGCACGCCGCGTAGCGGACGCGCCCCACGACTTCCGCGCGGGTCCCAAGGCTCCGTATCACCTGACTCTGCGTGACACCCACCCCGACACGCCCTGTAGCCTCGGTCACCCGCACACTTGTGACCTGAAGGAGCACCACCGTGAGCCAGCGCACCCTCGTCCTCCTCAAGCCCGACACCGTCCGTCGTGGCCTGACCGGCGAGATCATCAGCCGCATCGAGCGCAAGGCCGGCTGGCAGATCACCGCGCTGGAGCTGCGGACGCTGGACCAGGACACGCTGGAGCAGCACTACGGCGAACACCAGGGCAAGCCGTTCTACGAGCCGCTCGTCGAGTTCATGGCGTCCGGCCCGGTCGTGGCGCTGGTCGTCGAGGGCGAGCGGGTCATCGAAGGGGTGCGGGCGCTGGCCGGCCCCACCGACCCGATCGCCGCGGCCCCCGGCTCCATCCGCGGGGACTACGGCGTGATCGTCCGCGAGAACCTGATCCACGCCTCCGACTCCGAGGAGTCCGCCGAGCGTGAGCTGAAGATCTTCTTTCCCGGCCGCGGCTGAGTTCCACGGACCGCGCGAGCGCTAATTTTCCGCGAATTTTTCGCGGGATCGTCTCGTCATTCGGATGTCCGCTCCGGGGCGGCCGCGAAATTTCCGGCCGTCCTGTGGCATATGCGTGCCGATTGGGGGAACGCGTGCCCCCGATGGCCCGTCTCCACAAGCGGGGCGGCGTCGCACATGCTGACAATGGCGAAGACCCTCGCGCAGTGTTCGTGCAGGCGCGTCTACGATGTAAGCCTTCACGTCACAGCACCCACCTCGCCTTACCTGACAAGCCGTCAAAGCTCCACTTGGGAAGGCCAGACGAATCCTGATGGGGAACTCAATGTCGTTCATCGGCCGTGACATGGCTGTCGACCTCGGGACCGCCAACACGCTGGTGTACGTCAGGGGTCGCGGGATCGTACTCAACGAGCCGTCCGTCGTCGCGATCAACACCAACACCGGTGGCATCCTCGCGGTCGGCTCGGAAGCGAAGAAGATGATCGGGCGGACCCCCGGCAACATCGTTGCCGTGCGTCCGCTGAGGGACGGTGTCATCGCCGACTTCGAGATCACCGAGCGCATGCTCCGCTACTTCATCCTGAAGATCCACAAGCGGCGCTACCTCGCCCGCCCCCGTGTCGTCGTCTGCGTGCCCTCCGGCATCACAGGCGTCGAGCGCCGTGCCGTCATCGAGGCGTCGTCCCAGGCCGGGGCCCGCCAGGTGCACATCATCGAGGAGCCCATGGCCGCGGCCATCGGTTCCGGCCTGCCGGTCCACGAGGCCACGGGCAACATGGTGGTGGACATCGGCGGCGGCACCACGGAGGTCGCGGTGATCTCGCTCGGCGGGATCGTCACCGCCCAGTCCATCCGCGTCGCGGGCGACGAACTGGACAACGCGATCATCCAGCACATCAAGAAGGAGTACAGCCTCCTCCTCGGTGAGCGGACCGCGGAACAGATCAAGATCACGATCGGTTCGGCGTACGACCTCGACAATGACGAACACACCGAAATCCGCGGCCGGGATCTCGTTTCCGGGCTGCCCAAGACCGTCGTCATCTCCGCGGCCGAAGTACGCAAGGCCATCGAAGAGCCGGTCAACGCGATCATCGACGCCGTGAAGACGACCCTCGACAAGTGCCCGCCGGAGCTGTCGGGCGACGTGATGGACCGCGGAATCGTTCTGACCGGCGGCGGAGCCCTGCTGCGGGGTCTCGACGAGCGGCTGCGCCGCGAGACCGGCATGCCGATCCACATCGCCGAGGACCCGCTGGACAGCGTCGCGCTCGGTGCCGGCAAGTGCGTCGAGGAGTTCGAGGCGCTCCAGCAGGTGCTGGACGCCCAGCCGCGCAGATGAGGTAACTCTTCGGTTCCGCCGTACGAGATGATCTCCTCTCGTACGGCGGATCGTTGATATAGAGGCATAAGCTCACCCAAAGAGCCTCTTGGGGCAGCCTCTTGGGGAGGCCCTCCGGTCAGCCCTGCGGGCTGCCCTCTTTGGGTACGACGAATTCCGACGAGGAAGGCACGGCCGCCGCACGTGAGGGACACACGAGAGAGCCGGCTGCTCCTGGTGCTGCTGATCGCCATCGCGTTCGCTCTGATCACGGTGGACATCCGGGGCGGAGAGGACTCACCGGTCCAGGGGGCCCGTCAGGCCGCCGCGACGGTCTTCGGCCCGATCGAGAACGGGGTGTCCTCCGCGGTCGACCCCGTCGGCAACGCGATCACCGCGGTCCGTGACTCGGACGACCGGCACGACCGCGTCGCCCGGCTCGAACACGACAACGCGGCGCTGAAGGCGAAACTCGGCAGCGACGACCGCAACCGCAGCCGGCTGGGCCAGCTCAACAAGATGCTGCGCATGGCCGGCGACGGACAGTACGGCATCAAGGGCGCCGAGGTCATCGCCATAGGAGCGGCCCAGGGCTTCTCCTGGACCGTGACGATCGACGTCGGCGCCAACGACGGCATCACCCGCGACATGACCGTCCTGAACGGGGACGGACTGGTCGGACGCATCACCACCGTCGGCCCCGCCACCTCCACCGTGCTGCTCGCCAACGACCCCGACTTCACGGTCGGCACACGCATGGAATCGAGCGACGAACTCGGCTTCGCCTCCGGACAGGGCGACCGCCCGCTGCGGGTCGAGCTGCTCAACGGCAAGGCCAAGATCAAGAAGGGCGACCGCCTGGTCACGTTCGGCTCGCAGGCCGACAAGCCCTTCGTGCCCGGCGTCCCGGTCGGCGTGGTCTCCCGCGTCGACCCCTCCGGCGGCGGCCTGACCCGCACGGTCTACGTGACGCCGTACGCCTCGTTCACGAAGCTCGACATCGTCGGCGTCGTCGTCCAGGCCCCCCGCAAGGACCCCCGCGACGAGGTCCTGCCCCCCAAGCCCAGACCGACGCCCACGCCGACCGTGACCGTCACGGTCACCCCCTCGGCGGACGCCCCCCTCGACGGCCAGCAGCAACAGCAGTAGGAGCCGAACCCCATGCGTCTCAACCGGATGCTGCTCTCCACCACCCTGGTGGTCGTCGCCCTGGTGATCCAGGTGAGCGTCCTCGCCCGTCTCCACCTCCCCGGTGCCGTCCCGGACCTGGTCCTCCTGACCGTGCTGGCCCTCGCCATGGTCTACGGCCATGTCGGCGGCGCCCTCATCGGCTTCGGCGCGGGCCTGCTCGCCGACCTCGCCCCGCCCGCCGACCACGCCGCCGGTCGCTACGCCCTCGTGCTGTGCGTCATCGGCTATCTCGCCGGTCTGGTGAAGCCGGAGAACGGCCAGCTCAAGTCCGCGACCGGACCGATGGCCGTGGTCGTCGCCGCCGCGGTCGGTTCCACCCTGCTCTACGCCGGTGTCGGCGCCCTCGTCGGCGACACCGCCGCCCGCCATGTGGGCCTCGGCAGCCTGCTGTTCACGGCCGCGCTGTACGACCTGCTGCTCGCGCCGTTCGTGGTGCCGGGGCTGATGGCGCTGGCCCGGCGCGCGGAGAACAACCCGCTCGGTGAGTCCGGCGCGTCCGCCAAGTCCGCCGACGTCTCCTCGGGGTGGCTCGCCTCCGGCACCGGTCTGCGCATCGGCAGCCAGCGCGGTATGCGGGTCAAGGCGGCCAGGGCGCGCGTCGCCCGCGCGGGGCGCATCAAGGGGGTCAAGCGACTGTGACCGCGGATGAGTTCACTCCGGGCGCCGTGGCCGGCGTACACAGGTTGGCCGGGTATTCGTATGTCTCGTACACACACTGAGAGGGGGAGGCAGCAGCAGTGACCAACATCCCCGAGACCGGCAGGACCCCACGGGTCCAGATCCGACTCGTCGTCATCCAGATTCTCGTGCTCTCCCTCCTCGGCACCCTCGGCGGCCGCCTCTGGTACCTCCAGATCCGCAACGGCGACGAGTACGCCAAGGAAGCCTCCGGCAACCACGTCCAGCAGGTCGTCCAGCCCGCCGTGCGCGGCTCGATCCTCGACGCGCGCGGTGTGCCGATCGCCGACAACGAGACCCGGCTCGTGGTCTCCGCCTCACGCACCGACCTCCTGAAGATGAAGGACGACGGCAAGGCGGTCCTGACCAAGCTCGCCGACGTGCTCGGCGAGAAGCCCGAGGACGTCATCCAGAAGGTCCGGCTGTGCGACGCGAAGACCCCGCAGCCCTGCTGGAACGGCTCGCCCTACCAGCCGATCCCCATCACGGACGAGGCCACCGCCAAGCAGGCCCTGCAGATCCGTGAACGCTCCGAGGACTTCCCGGGCATCACCGCCGAGCCCGAGGCCGTACGGCGCTACGCCGCTCCCGGCAAGTCCAACGCCGCGCAGGTCCTCGGCTACCTCTCGCCGGTCACCGACGCCGAGATCACCAAGGCCAAGGACACCGAGTCGCCGTACCTGCGCTCCGACCAGGTCGGCCGCTCCGGTCTCGAGCGCCAGTACGACAAGGAACTGCGCGGCAAGGCCGGCGTCACCCGCTACGAGGTCGACAACCTGGGCCGTGTCATCGGCAAGGCCAAGAGCGACAAGTCCGAGTCCGGCGCGAACCTCGTCACCAGCATCGACGCCCGCGTCCAGCGGGTCGCCGAGTACGAGCTGAACAACGCGATGAAGATCGCCCGCACCCAGTACGACAAGATCACCAGCGAGAACTACAAGGCCGACTCCGGCGCGGTCGTCGTGATGGAGGCCAAGACCGGCCGGATCGTCGCCATGGCGTCCAACCCGACGTACGACCCGAACGCCTGGGTCGGCGGCATCTCCGCCAAGGACTACACGCGGCTCACCGGCAAGGACTCCGACTACCCGCTGCTCAACAGGGCCATACAGGGTCAGTCCGCGCCCGGTTCGACGTTCAAGGTCGTCTCCACGGCCGCCGCGGTCGAGGCCGGCTACGACTTCGACGGCAACTACCCCTGTACGAGCTCCTACTCCGTGGGCAGCCAGGTCTTCAAGAACTTCGAGGGCGAGAACTTCGGCCCCATCTCACTCGGCCGGGCCCTCGAGGTCTCCTGCGACACCGTCTTCTACGGCCTCGCCGACAACGAGTGGAAGAAGGACGGCGGCATCAACCCGAAGAAGACCCCCAAGGACTACTTCTACAAGGCCGCCCACCAGTTCGGCCTCGGCAAGGAGACCGGCGTCGACCTGCCGAACGAGGTCACCGGCCGCGTCCCCGACCGCCAGTGGAAGCAGAACTACTGGAAGGCCAACAGGGCCGTCTGGTGCAAGACCGGCAAGAAGAGCGGCGACTACGTCCAGCGGATCGCGTACGAGAACTGCCTCGAAGGCAACAAGATGCGCGAGGGCGACTCGATCAACTACTCCATCGGCCAGGGCGACACCCTCGTCACCCCGATCCAGGAAGCCATGATCTACGGGGCGATCGCCAACGGCGGCACCGTGCACACGCCCACCATCGGCAAGGCGATCGTCAGCGCCGACGGCAGGAGCGTCAAGGAGATCAAGCCCCAGGTCCGCGGGAAACTGCCGGTCAGCAAGGCCACGCTCAAGGGCATGAACGCGGCCCTTGAGGGCGTCGTCACCCGCGGTACGGCCGCCTGGAAGTTCGGTGGCTGGCCGCAGGACAAGATCCCGCTGCACGCCAAGACCGGTACCGCCGAGGTCTACGGCAAGCAGACGACTTCCTGGCTCGCCACCTACTCCAAGGACTACACGATCGTCATGACGATCGCCCAGGCCGGTACGGGTTCCGGAGCCTCCGGTGAGGCCGTCCGCAACATCTACAACGCCCTGTACGGCGTCTCGCCCGACGGTGCCATCGACAAGAAGAAGGCCCTGCTCCCCACCCCGCAGAAGAGCCTTCCCAAGATCCAGCCCGATGGCTCGATCGACTCCCCGGAGATCTCCAAGGACCCGGCCAAGGACCAGCAGGCCAGCAAGAAGGACACCTCCGGCACCACCGACCAGCAGCAGGACGGGGCCACCACGCCGTCGCCGAACGCGAGCAACCGCGACACCCGCAGGCGCTCGGAACGCCCGCGGAAGCGGCGGAGGGTGAGGATCCTGACATGACCGGAGCGAACAACTTCTCCGTCTCCGGGTACGGCCCCGAGCGCGGCGGCATGTCGCGGCTCCTCGCCCGCGACTCGCTGGCCCGCCGCCTCGACTGGCCGATACTGCTGTCGGCCGTCGCGCTGTCGCTGATCGGCTCGGCCCTCGTCTATTCGGCGACCCGCAACCGCACCGAGATCAACCAGGGCGACCCGTACTACTTCCTCATCCGCCACCTCATGAACACCGGCATCGGCATCGCTCTGATGATCGGCACGGTCTGGCTCGGCCACCGCACCCTGCGCACCGCGGTCCCGATCCTGTACGGCCTCTCGGTCTTCATGATCCTGCTGGTGCTCACCCCGCTCGGCGCGACGATCAACGGCCAGCGCAACTGGCTCGTCGCGGGCGGTCTCTCGCTCCAGCCCGCCGAGTTCACCAAGATCACGATCATCCTGGGCATGGCGATGCTGCTGGCCACCCGGGTGGACGCGGGCGACAAGCAGTACCCGGACCACCGCACCGTGCTGCAGGCACTGGGCCTCGCGGCCGTCCCGATGATGATCGTCATGCTCATGCCCGACCTCGGCACGATCATGGTCGCGGTCATCATCGTGCTCGGTGTGCTGCTCGCCTCCGGCGCGTCCAACCGCTGGGTGTTCGGCCTGCTCGGAGCCGGTGCACTGGGCGCGGTGGCGATCTGGCAGCTCAAGATCCTCGACGAGTACCAGATCAACCGCTTCGCCGCCTTCGCCAACCCCGACCTCGACCCCGCCGGCGTCGGCTACAACACCAACCAGGCGCGGATCGCCATCGGCTCCGGCGGCCTCTTCGGCACCGGCCTGGGGCACGGCTCCCAGACGACCGGCCAGTTCGTCCCCGAACAGCAGACGGACTTCGTCTTCACGGTCGCGGGCGAGGAACTGGGCTTCGTGGGCGCCGGCCTCATCCTGTTCCTGCTCGGCGTCGTCCTGTGGCGGGCCTGCCGCATCGCCCGCGAGACCACCGAGCTGTACGGCACGATCGTCGCCGCCGGCATCATCGCCTGGTTCGCCTTCCAGGCCTTCGAGAACATCGGCATGACGCTCGGCATCATGCCGGTCGCCGGCCTTCCCCTCCCGTTCGTCTCCTACGGCGGCTCATCGATGTTCGCGGTATGGGTGGCGGTGGGCCTGCTGCAGTCGATCAGAGTCCAACGGCCCATGTCGGCGTAGGCCTCCGGCGGTTGGGCGGGAGGGGGGTGCGTTGGTGGCTGGAGGTTCCTTGTCTGCGGGTGGGCGGGGGCTGGTCGCGCAGTTCCCCGCGCCCCTAAAAGCCTCCACAGCGGCCCGCAGTTTCAGCCTGTCCGGTGCTTGATGACGAGGCCGTTCAGGCCGATGCGGGGGTCCAGGGGGCGCAGCGCCTCCTGGCGGAGCCCCTGGGGACGGGTAGGGGCGGCGGGGGCGAGATCCGGTCGTTCCCGGAGGCCCCGGAGGGGGCTGGTACTGCCATCCCGGCCCGACAGCCACTAGATTCAGTTCATGGCGGACACCAAGCGCGAAATCGAGCGAAAGTACGAGGGTCCCCCGGCCGGCGGCGACGCGCCACTCCCGGACCTGACCGACGTCCCGGGAGTCTCGCGCGTCATCGACAAGGGCGTAGCCGAACTGGACGCCACCTACTACGACACGGCCGACCAGCGGCTCGCCACCGCCTTCCTCACCCTCCGCCGCCGCACCGGCGGCGACGACGCGGGCTGGCACCTCAAACTCCCCGTCTCCGAAGGCGTCCGCGACGAAATCCGCGCTCCGCTCTCCGACACCGTCCCCGAAGAACTGACCGCACTCGTGCGCTCCCGCATCCGCGAGGCCGAACTGGTCCCCGTCGTACGTCTCCTGTCGGCCCGGGACATCAGCCACCTCGTCGACGCCTCCGGCACCCTCCTCGCCGAGGTCAGCGTCGACCGCGTCCGCGCGGAGCGCCTCAGCGGCGGCGCGGGCAGCACGGAATGGACCGAGATCGAGGTGGAACTCGCCGACGACGGCGATCCGGCCTTCCTCGACAAGGTCGAGAAGAAGCTCCGCAAGGCGGGCCTCAAACGCTCCGCCTCCGCGTCCAAACTGGCCAAGGCACTCGACGACACGGCCCCCCGGAAGTCCGCGCATCCGGAGAAAGCAGAGAAAGCAGAGAAAGCAGAGAAAGCAGAGAGAGCAGAGAGAGCGGAGAAGGCCGGCAAGGCGGAGAAGGGTGGCAAGGCGGGGGCGACCGACAAGGTCGCTGATGCGTCGAAGGCGACGGCGACGGCCGCGAAGCCCGGGCCCCCCGAGTCGGCCCCGCACACCGCCGGCGACCACGTCCTCGCCTACGTCCGCACCCAGCGTGACGCGATCGTCGAGCTGGACCCCGCCGTCCGCCGCGACGTGCCCGACTCCGTGCACCGTATGCGCGTCGCCACCCGCCGCCTCCGCAGCACCTTCCGTTCGTACGGCAAGATCTTCGACCGCACCGTCACCGACCCGATCGGCGTCGAGCTGAAGTGGCTCGCCGCCGAGCTGGGAGTGGACCGCGACCAGGAGGTCCTCACCGAGCACCTGACGGCGACACTCGACGAACTCCCGTCCGACCTGGTCTCGGGCCCCGTACAGGCCCGTGTGAGCGCCTGGTCGGGAGCCCGCCGCTCCGGCTCCAGGCAACGCCTGATCGCCGTACTGGACGGCAAGCGCTACCTGGACCTGCTGACGGCACTGGACACCCTGGTGGCCGGCCCGCCCCTGCTGGAGGCGGCCGCGAAGAAGCCCGAGAAGGTGATCTCCAAGGCCGTACGGAAGGATTTCAAGAAGGTCGCCGGCCTGGTCGGCGAGGCCCTGGAGCTGCCGCCCGGCTCCGAGCGCGACCTCACGATGCACGACGCCCGCAAGAAGGCCAAGCGCACGCGCTACGCGGCCGAGGCGGCCACCCCCGCCCTCGGCAAGCCCGCCGCCGACCTGGTCAAGTCGATGAAGTCCCTGCAGACGCTGCTGGGCGACCACCAGGACAGCGTGATGGTCCGTGGGGCCCTGCGGGAGCTGGCGACCGAGGCGCACGAGGCCGGCGAGAACGCGTTCACGTACGGGGTGCTGTACGGCCGCCAGGAGCAGCGCGCGGCGGCGGTGGAGGCGGCGCTGCCGGGGGAGTGGGAGCCCATCGAGGACAAGGGTGCCGTCTGAGGCGTACGGGGGCCGGCCCCGGCCGCGCTAGTCTGGATGGTCACCCCTGTCAGTACGTTCCAGCTCACGAAGGTTCGCGAGATGCCTGCCGAAGCCGCTGTATCGGTGTTTCCACAGCTCGAAGCTCTGCTCCCGCATGTGCAGAAGCCGATCCAGTACGTCGGCGGAGAGCTCAACTCCACGGTCAAGCCCTGGGAGGCCTGCGACGTCCGCTGGGCGCTGATGTACCCCGACGCCTACGAGGTCGGACTGCCCAACCAGGGCGTCATGATCCTCTACGAGGTCCTCAACGAGCGTGAGGGCGTCCTCGCCGAGCGCACGTACAGCGTCTGGCCGGACCTGGAGGCACTGATGCGCGAGCACCGGGTCCCCCAGTTCACGGTGGACAGCCACCGCCCGGTGAAGGCGTTCGACGTCTTCGGACTGTCCTTCTCCACGGAGCTGGGCTACACGAACATGCTGACGGCCCTGGACCTGGCCGGGATCCCGCTGGAGTCCAAGGACCGCACGCTCGACGACCCGATCGTGCTGGCCGGCGGCCACGCGGCCTTCAACCCCGAGCCCGTCGCCGACTTCATCGACGCGGCGATCATCGGCGACGGCGAGCAGGCCGTGCTCGACATGACCGAGATCATCCGGGCCTGGAAGGCCGAGGGCCGTCCGGGCGGCCGCGAGGAGGTCCTCTTCCGCCTGGCGAAGACGGGCAACGTCTACATCCCGGCGTTCTACGACGTCGAGTACCTCGCCGACGGCCGGATCGCCCGTGTGGTGCCCAACAAGTCGGGCGTTCCGTGGCGCGTGTCGAAGCACACGGTCATGGACCTCGACGAGTGGCCCTACCCGAAGCAGCCCCTCGTCCCGCTCGCGGAGACGGTCCACGAGCGCATGTCCGTGGAGATCTTCCGCGGCTGCACGCGTGGCTGCCGCTTCTGCCAGGCAGGCATGATCACCCGTCCGGTCCGTGAGCGTTCCATCACGGGCATCGGCGACATGGTGGAGAAGGGCCTGAAGGCGACGGGGTTCGAGGAGGTGGGCCTGCTGTCCCTGTCCTCCGCGGACCACAGCGAGATCGGTGACCTCGCGAAGGGCCTCGCGGACCGGTACGAGGAGGACAAGGTGGGCCTCTCCCTCCCCTCCACCCGTGTCGACGCCTTCAACGTCGACCTGGCGAACGAGCTGACGCGCAACGGCCGCCGCTCGGGCCTGACCTTCGCCCCCGAGGGCGGCTCGGAGCGCATGCGCAAGGTCATCAACAAGATGGTCTCGGAGGAGGACCTGATCCGGACCGTCTCCACCGCCTACGGCAACGGCTGGCGCCAGGTGAAGCTGTACTTCATGTGCGGCCTGCCGACGGAGACGGACGAGGACGTCCTGCAGATCGCCGACATGGCGATGAAGGTGATCGCCGAGGGCCGCAAGGTCTCCGGCCAGAACGACATCCGGTGCACGGTCTCGATCGGCGGCTTCGTCCCCAAGCCGCACACCCCCTTCCAGTGGGCCCCGCAGCTCTCCGCCGAGCAGACGGACGACCGCCTCGGGAAGCTCCGCGACAAGATCCGCGGCGACAAGAAGTACGGGCGCTCGATCGGCTTCCGCTACCACGACGGCAAGCCCGGCATCGTCGAGGGCCTGCTCTCCCGCGGCGACCGCCGTATCGGCTCGGTCATCCGCGCCGTCTACGAGGACGGCGGCCGCTTCGACGGCTGGCGCGAGCACTTCTCGTACGACCGGTGGATGGCCTGCGCCGAGAAGACCCTCCCCGCCTTCGGCGTGGACGTCGACTGGTACACGACCCGCGAGCGCACCTACGAGGAGGTCCTCCCGTGGGACCACCTCGACTCCGGCCTCGACAAGGACTGGCTCTGGGAGGACTGGCAGGACGCCCTCGACGAGACCGAGGTCGAGGACTGCCGCTGGACGCCGTGCTTCGATTGTGGGGTCTGTCCGCAGATGGACACCCACATCCAGATCGGCCCGACGGGCAAGAAGCTGCTGCCGCTGACGGTCAAGAACGCGGCACCGGCACCCGTCTCGGGCGGTCACACGCACTGAGGTGAGCGGGGCGCTCGATCGGGTGATTCAGGCTCTGGCGGGGGTGGGCGAGGACGAGGTGGCGGCGGCGTTGGCTGCGGCCGGTGCCTCGGTCCCTCGTCCGTCGACACCGTCGACACCTTCTCGGACGCCGTTGCCGGGCCGTGAGGCTTTGTCGCACATTGTTTCCGAAGCCGAGTGGGTCTGAGGCCCGTATCGGCCTGCGCGTGGATGCATAGCCGCGAGCCCCCTTTCCTGACCGTGAAGGGGGCTCCTCGGCGTTCGTCGGCGAGTGAGCCCGTGGGCCTGGTGCTGGGATGTGCCCTACGTACCTGGTAGGGGCCATGATCACTCGCCTCGTGGCAGCTCCAACCCAGAGTCTCCCAGTCGACCCGTCGCCGTCGTCGACTACAGGTCGATGTGGCGGGTCACGGGGTTGGCACCCCAAGGAGGAGGACAGTCACCAGCATGTACACCGGAATGGCCAGGGCCACGGCCAACCCGGCAAGGCAGCCCCAGACGGTCAATTGAGTACTGGTTCGCTTGTAATCATCGTTCTTCGGCACGCCCGCATCTAACAGTGTGACCGCCCGACTCTCTACCCGTTTCGTCGAGTCACACGTGGATCGCTATGCGGAGTGATGCGTGATCTGCCCTCAGACGGACACCCACATCCAGATCGGCCCGACGGGCAAGAAGCTGCTGCCGCTGACGGTCAGGAACGCGGCGCCGGCGCCGCGCAGCGACAGCGGGCAATGAACCGGTAGATGCCAGAGCGATGTGGGGCTCTGCCTCACGCCCCGGCGCTCCCTCGGAGAGGGCGCCTGTCGCTGGTGTGCAGGTTCGTCGTTGTGACGGTCCGTCATGGGGTTGGGGATGGGCAATGGGGGTGTGCGGTTGGTCGAGCACCGCCGCTGTGGAGCTGAGGATTCGCCTGTCGGCCGCTGCAACCCGGCGACAGGTAGCAGGTCTCTTCGGGTTGTCCTCGCCGACCGAACGAGGGAGCAGCCTGCGTGGCTCCATGTGCCGGAAATCGGTAAAGCACATTCTCAACGCTGTCGCGCATTTGTGTTGCGCGCCCATGCAGGCCGTAAGCCTGGACCCCGTCGATCCGAAAGCAGGGATGCCGCCTTGCCTGCACTCCGAGCCCTTGCCGGTGCCGTCGCGATTGCCGCGTCCGCTACCGCTGTCACCGCTGTTCCCGCGGTTGCCCACAGTCCTGAGCATGTGCGGTGCAAGACGAGTTCCCTTGTCGCCGCCATCACCAGGGCCAACGCCCGTGGTTTTGGCAAATTCAGTCTCGCCAAGGGCTGCGTCTACGACTTCACAGCACCCTTCTCGGGTGAGGACGCGACACCTCCCATCGCGGTGCCTGTCACGATTGACGGAAACGGCGCCACTCTCCGGCGCGGTACTACCGCGAACCTCTTCCGCCTTCTCGATGTCGCAGCCGGTGGACGTGCGACGCTCAGCGATCTCAAGATCGAGAATGGTGAAGTGACCGACGACGGTGGGGGCGTCCTCGTCCAAGACAGAGGGTCGCTCCACGCGACATCTGTCCTCGTGAAAGGGAACACCGCCCATAACAACGGTGGCGGCATCGAGAACCTGGGAACCCTGAGGCTTCTTCGATCCAGGGTTGCCAACAACAACGCCGCGGCCTCCGGTGGGGGGCTTTCCACCGAGGGCTCCGCCTCCGTCATTTCCACCTCGATCGAGGGCAACACGGCCAGCAGATTTTTTGGCGGAGGGGTGTTCAACGACAACAGGATCACCATCTCCCGCAGTTCCATCACCGGCAACAGGGTTACGGCGGGCGACGGCGGCGGCCTTTGGAACAACTTCCGGATGACCGTCGACGACAGCACGATCGTCGACAACGCCGCCAGCGACCACGGAGGGGGCGTCACCAACGCACAGCTCGGTAGAGCCACCTTCAACCGGAGCACCATCAAGAGGAACACCGCCGTTCTGGTGGCCGGCGGTATCTACAACGTCGACTCTGGCTCCTACCTCGTCCTCAACCACAGCTCCGTCACCAAGAACAAGGCGGGCAATGCCCCTGGAGGCGTGTTCAACGGGACCGGAGACATCGTGGTGAACAAACACTCGCCCATCACGGGAAACCGTCCTACCAACTGCGTTGGCAGCCCGTCTCCCGTGGCCGGTTGCACCGGCTGACCCGCCCACATCCCGCCGCGGGCCCCGGGCGGCATACCACCGGAACCCGGTCCGTCGAGTCATGGCGCAGAGTGGCAGAGTGATCGAACTCCCGATGCGGGTGTCGTGGATACGGTTTTGTCGAGGCGACCATGCATCAGATGGACACCCATACGGATCAGAAGGTGCCCGTGCCCCTGCCGTGCCCGATGAACCGGTAACCAGCGGGGAACCACGGGCACGCACCGACAGCGCACGCGAGGACGGCCCCTGACCGATTTACCTGGTCAGGGGCCGTCCTGCGGTGGGTGTGCGTGTGGGTATGGGATTTGAACCACGGTGACATCGCTGCCACACCGCACCCGGAGGCAAGCCCCCGATCGGCCGCGTCAACAACCCTGCGGGTCAATACAACCAGTCGTGCCCAACTCCGTTGCCGAGATCGTGGACCTTCGCCGTGCTCTTGGGTTGAACGTGTTCAAAAGTGTGGCTAGAGTCCATCCTGGCAACATCTTGAACGCGTTCAAGAAGGGTGGGATGCAGTTGCCTCGCGGTCACCGCTTGCGTCAACTGTCCGCCAGCCCGTTGCGTACCTGGCCCGACGGGATGCTGCGGGGATTCAGGAGGAACAGTGACGCCGATCGCGTTCCGGCCCAGGGCAGGGAACGGGCAGCTCGACCGCTGTCCGCATACGGCGTTTTCCGAACCGGGGACTGACCGTCCCAACTGGCACGCGCGGGGAGTCCTCTCATCCGTCGAAGGCCACATGAGCGAAGCGAACTGTTCGCAACGACCCGGCTATCGCCATCTGTGAGGGGGCGGCTATGCGCACTGCAGTGATCGTATCCAAGGCCGTACTTGTCGTTCTCGCTACGTGGATCGTTCTCGTCGTGGGCCTGGGGCTGGTGGCGTTCCTACCTGCCCGCGTGCAGTACTACGCGATCTCTCCAGCCACCATGTTTCTCTGGGTTTGCTCCCTTGCGGTGGGCCCGGTACTGGCTTGCCTGGTGCTACGTCGCTGGATCAAGGCCGTGCCGGGCAAGCCGCCCACAGCGCGAGAGCAGTCCAACCACTCCACCTTCGATTCATAGCCGGCCACCTGGGTGGAAAGGGCCCGCCCTGCCTTTGGAAGCGCCAAGGTGGGGACCGGAGCAGGCCTGATCGGGATCGGGACGGCGCCGGTCCTGGTGACGCGAGGCTGGGCCTACGCCCTGCTCCGGTCGCGCCCGATGCAAGGGGAACCAGCAGGGGACAGCCGGTACCGGCGGGCACCGTCCCGCTCAACCCCGGGTAAGGAAGTTCCCAGCTCGGCCGCAACCCGCATACGCGATCTTTCAAGCTGGTGACGTGGCCATTACGCTCCGGGAGCTGAAGCGGTGGTCCGGGGTGAGGACGTGACGATGAGTCGTAGGCGGACGTTCGAGGTCGTCTCCTACGTGATCGGCGGGATCCTGTTGATCGGTTCCCTCGCCCTGCGCCTGAACAGCTGGCAGGAGCGGGGGTACGTGGCTGGTTTCTACGTCGGCGCGGGCTGCGTCGGCTTTCTCTTCCACCAGTGGCGCCGGCGGGGCAATCTCGCTGCCCGAGCATGGTGCCTGGGCGCTTTCGGTACGTGGGCGCTCACGGTGATGGTGGGCTCGGTCGACGACGGTGCGGCAACGATCGTTGCCGGGCTGGCGCTAGGTGTTGGGTTCGTCGGAGCCCTCACGACGCTCCTCAAGATGAGGAGCCACCGTCGGCAGTCGCAGCCTGCGCCGCTCGACCACTGATCTCCGGCCCTGCCCTGGAGGATTGTCGAGGCAACGTGCGGCGACTGACACCAGCCGCTGACACCGACTGGGGCCTCTCGTCAGTGCTGACGCCGGGGAGGGGCTGTGGCAGACATCAGGTTCGGGATCTTCGTCCTCCGCGTCATGGTCGCGGTGAGTCTGTTCTCCGTGCGGGCTGCCTGGCTTCACTGGACCGACTCGGATCGGGCGCCCGACGCGGCGACCCACCGGTACTCGGCGGACCCGTCGGCCGGCGCCTGCTTCACCCTGGGCTCGTTCCCGTTGCTGATGCTGCACGTCACGATCGCGTGGTTCAGCTGGCCGAAGTTCTCGGTACCGCCTCACCGGCGCAGCGAGACAGGCTCGGTGATCGAATGGTGGCGGCATCGCCGAGACCTCCGCGCGGCGATCGCGGGAAGCTGGGCAACGTGATGCCCAAGGGCAACATTCGACCGACCTCCCGAAGCAGGAGTGACCTGCGCGGCCAGGCCGTCCCACTCCTCCGCCCCTGCCTTCCGAGCGTCTGTGCTGTGGCCCTGCTACATCGCGGCCTGTTGACATCCATCGCCGGCATCAACGTCGGCCAACAGCCTCGGAGTTCACCCCCCATCCAGATAGCCAGATCGGCCCGACGGGCGTGAAGCTGCTGCTTCGGACGGTCGAAAAGCTGCTGCCTCGGGCGGTCGAGAACGTGGCGCCGGCGCCCGCTTCGAGTGGTCGCACGCGCTCCCTGCCGTCAGGTCGGCACCTGCTGGTTCTGCCATCCGTGGCGCTGGTTCGGCGGAGGCAGCGCGGAGCGCAGTTGCCTGCGGGAGCTGAGCCCGAGCTTGGCGAAGACGTTGCCGAGGTGCCATTCCACCGTGCGTGAGCTGATGAAGAGCTCGGCGGCTATCTCGGCGTTGGTGAGCCCTTCCCTGGCGAGCCCGGCGATCTGGGCTTCCTGGCCGGTGAGTTCGGAGTCGGTGCCGAAGGTCCGTTTGCGGGCGGTCTCCCCGGTGGCGAGGAGTTCCCTGCGGGCGCGCTCGGCGAATCCTTCGGCGCCGACCCGGCTGAACGTCTCGTAGGCGGAACGGAGCTGCGTGCGGCTGTCATGGCGGCGGTTCCGGCGGCGCAGCCACTCGCCGTACAGCAGCCGGGCGCGGGCCAGGTGGACGGTGACCCGGCAACGTTCGAGGCGCTCGATCGCCTCCTGGTAGAGCGCCTCGGCGGCCCGGTCGTCACTCAGCAGCGCGCGCGAGCAGGCCTCCGTGCCCAAGGCCCATTCGGTGCCACAGGCACGAGTGCGTTCGCCGAGCCTGGCCAGCGCGGAAAAGGCGACCTCCGGCTGCCCGCTGCGGGCGCCTGCCTCGATGAGTTCGGCCAGTGCCCAGCCGAAGAATCCCAGGTCTTCGAACCGGCAGGCACGTGTCGCCGCCGCGAGCGCGTCCTCGTAACGGCCGAGGCCGTTGTAGAGCACGGCGGTCGCGTACTCGGCCAGGCTGAGAACGCGACCCTCACCTCGGGCGCGCACTTCTTCGATGGTCTTCTCGATGACGTCCAGCGCCTCGGATTCCCGGCCTCGCCAGGCGCCGAGCACGAGTTCCGAGTACATCATGGGCGCCCCGCCGATCGCCTCCGAGATGGCCGTCCCTTCGTCGATCAGGGCCGCCGCGGTGTCGAACCGGCCGGTGTGCACGTTGAGGCATGCCTGGTAGCTCAGTGCCATCGGGAGGACGGCGAGCGCTCCCGTCCCGCGCGCGGCGGCGACGGCGCCGGCCGCCAACTCGTCCCACGCCTCGTCGTCCCACAGCTCCGGTGCGAGGGCCTCGGGCGTCACCCGGAACGCCAACCACAGCCATCGCCCGTCGGCATCCGCCGCGCTGGATCTCTGTTGCTGCAGAACGACGTCCAGCGCGCGCCTCAGAGCCTCGACGCCAGTCGCGTAACCGTCGATGATCCAGCTGGCAAAGCTGTCCAGAAGGACATCGACCATCCGCGGCGGCGTCGAGGGCGGCGGTCCCGCGCGGGCCGCCTCCGCCACTTCGCGCAATCCCGGTCCCTCGTTCAACTGGCCCGCGAAGATTGCCGCGCCGGCCGCCTCCAGCAGGGTGTCGCGGGCGAGAGCCGCATCCAGGGGCTCCAGCCGATGCGCGGCGGCGAGCAGGAGCCGGGGCGCGTCGCCGCCGCGCACTTCGGAGAACACCAGCCGGGCCCGCAGCCGCTCCGAGCGGGCGCTCTGAAGGTCATCGAGGGGGCCGGTCTCGGCCACCGCCAGCATGTTGTGGGCCTGGTCGCCCCCGCCGGCGTCGATCGCGGCCTGGGCGGCAGCCAGCGCGCGGGTGACGCGGCGCGAGGGGTCGGGCGTGAGCTCGGCCGCCCGCCGCAGGAAGGCCGCTGCCGCGGCGGCGCCACCTCTGCCCTCCGCCCGGCAGGCGGAGCGTTCCAGATCACAGGCGACGTCCTCGTCCGGCCGGGCCGCGGCGTGAGCGCGATGCCAGGCCCTGCGATCGGGATCGTGGTGCGGGTCGGTGGCTTCCGCCAGTGCCTTGTGGGCCGCCCTGCGCTCCGGCGCGGACGTCGTCCGGTACACGGCCGAGCGCACCAAGGGGTGCTGGAAGCGGACCCCGGCGCCGAATTTGACCAGACCGGTGGCCTCGGCCGCCGCGGCGGCGTCCCCGGGTATCCCCTGCAGGCCGGCCGCGCGCCACAGGAGGTCCGCATCCCCGGTCGGCTCGGCCGCGCCAGTCGTCAACAGCCGTCGACTCTCATCGGGCAGCGTATGGAAGCGCTGGCGGAGGGCGGTCTCGATGCTGCCGACCACGGGGCCTTTGCCGGGGAATCCGAAGCCGCCCGCCTGCTCGGCGGGATCGAGCGCGCGCGGCAGCTGCAGCAGAGCCATCGGGTTTCCGCGTGCTTCAGCCACGATCCGCTCCCGTACCAGGGGATCGAACGGCACGCGCACGGCCGATGCCAGCAGGGCTCGCGCCTCGGGCTCCATCATGCCCACGACGAGCATCTCCGGCAGACCCGCCAGCTCACGAGCATGGGCGGAATCCCGCAGGGCGAAGATCAAAGCCACTCGTTCGGCCAGCAATCGCCTGGCGACGAATGCGAGCACTTGCCGGGAACCGTCGTCGAGCCACTGCGCGTCATCGACGAGACAGGCCAGTGGCCGGTCCTCGGCGGCGCCGGCCAGCAGACTGAGCACGGCCAGGCCCACCAGGAACTGGTTGGGCGCCTCTCCCTCCCGCAGCCCGAACGCGACGGACAACGCGTCCCGCTGCGGTCCGGGCAGCCCTTCGAGCCGGCCCAGACGGGGAGCGCACAACTGCTGAAGGCTCGCGAACGGGAGCTCCATCTCCGACTCGACGCCCGCGACGACGGCGGTGCGGAACCCATCGGCCCGGCTGGCCGCATAGCCCAACAAGGCGGTCTTCCCGATCCCCGCCTCACCGCGAAGCACCAGCACAGCGCTGCTCCCCGCGCGTGCCATGTCCAGCGCCTGCTCCAATGCGGCCTTTTCCTGGCCCCGGCCACGGAGTGTGACCGGTGAATCGACGGCGGGCACTCCCATGGGTCGCTCCCTGATACGCCGATTACCCCCTTATGTGACCTTATTCCCCTTCTGTTGATTTTGGTACGGCGTGCAGGGCTCGGACCGGCCCTCGGGTCCCGGCCAGGGGATGAACCCCGGGTCCCGGCCACGGGACGACCCCCGGGGGTTCCCCTGGGGCGACGCGCGCCGGCCGCATCCACTGTGGACGAGTCCCGCGGCGCGGAGCCGCTGACCACCGCAAGGAGAACCCCCCCCACATGTCTGACACCGCCGCATCGACGGCCATCCGCCCCTTCACCTTCGAATTCCCCGAGGCGGAGCTCCAGGACCTGCGCGCGCGCATCGAGGCGACGCGTTTCCCCGAGAAGGAGACCGTCGCCGACCAGTCCCAGGGCACGCAGCTTTCCACTGTTCGGGAACTGGCGCGGTACTGGGCCAAGGAGTACGACTGGCGCAAGGTCGAGGCGAAGCTGAACTCCTACCCTCAGTTCATCACCGAGATCGACGGGCTGGACATCCACTTCCTGCACGTCCGCTCCAAGCACGAAAACGCCCTGCCGGTGATCGTGACGCACGGGTGGCCGGGTTCGGTCGTCGAGCAGCTGAAGATCATCGAGCCGCTCACCAACCCGACGGCTCATGGCGGGGACGCCTCGGACGCTTTCCACGTGGTGATTCCGTCGATGCCCGGCTACGGGTTCTCCGGCAAGCCCTCGGAGAAGGGCTGGAGCCCGGAGCGCATCGCTGCCGCATGGGGCGAGCTGATGAAGCGCCTGGGCTACACCGAATACGTCGCGCAGGGCGGCGACTGGGGTGCGATCGTCACCGACCTGATGGGTTCGCAGGAGCCCGAGGGCCTGGTCGGCATCCACACCAACATGCCGAAGGTGATTCCGACCGACATCGACGCCGCGCTCGCCAAGGGCAACCCGCTGCCCGAGGGCCTGACGCTGTCCGCCGAGGAACAGACCGCGGTGGACCAACTGGACTTCGTGTACCGGCACGTCTACTACGCGTACATGATGGGCTCGCGGCCGCAGTCGCTGACCGGGCTGGCGGACTCCCCGGTGGGTCTGGCGTCCTTCCTGCTCGACCACGACGCGAAGAGCCTGGCCATGATCACCCGTGCTTTCGACGGGGTGAGCGAGGGTCTGTCCCGTGATGACGTCCTGGACAACGTCACGCTGTTCTGGCTGACGAACACCGCGGTCTCCGCGGCCCGTCTCTACGCGGAGAACACGACTCCGTTCTTCGCGGTCAACGGGGTCAAGCTCCCGGTCGCCGTCAGCGTCTTCCCCGACGAGCTCTACGAGGCCCCCAAGAGCTGGACCGGGCAGGCCTACCCGAACCTCGTCCACTACAACCGGCTTCCCAAGGGCGGCCACTTCGCAGCCTGGGAGCAGCCGGAGCTCCTCGTGAACGAGCTCCGCACGGGCTTCCGCTCGATGCGCTAGCCGACCGCGCCTGACGCCTGAACAGGCGCCGGCACGACGGGGTGGCCGAGCGAACCGGCTCCAGGTCCACTCGGCCGCCCCGTGTCTCCGTGGCCCTTTTCCACCGGCTTGCCGACGCCGCACTCCACGCCCCTGATGGGTGGGAACGCTCGTCACGTTCGAGGTCCTCGGCAGATTGTTCTACGGGCGACACCGCTTGATTCGCGCGCTCACCGATGCCGCACGGCGGCAGGGCTTTCTCGACTGACGAGCCGCCCGGACCCTCTGGCCGGACAACTCGTGCCAGTGCCCCAGTACTAAGGTGACCGCTCGGTACGGCGTCGGCGCTCGCGCCCGGTTGGCTGACCTTCCCTTCCGTTCGAAGGCCCCTGGAGGCTCCCAGTGCACACCGTCGTCTTCCTGCTGCGGAGCGCGCTGGGCCTTGGCGGCGGTCTGGTGTTCGTGTGGGAGCTGAACCGCCAGGCTTCGGGGCGGGGCTGGAGGAAGCCGCGGGTCCTCGGTGCGGTGGCGGCGTTGACGCTCGTCGGGCTGCTCGCCGTCTAGAGACGGCCGGTCGACGTGCCCCCGGCGCCCATTCGGTCGGGAAACAGCGGGGAACAGCGGTAGTTGGCGGACGACCTGAGACTCCGCCGTCCCTGGTAGGCGCGCCCAGCGAGGTACGCACGCCGGACGCGGCGGAGTTCCGCACCCGGCACAACCTGCGAGCGCCCTGGAGAGTCGTACCCCGCATGATCAGCTTGCGCGCACGGCACGCTCTCAGCGTCTCCACGCTCGTCGTGGTCCTGTCGTCATTGTTGCTCTCCTGCAGCGGTGGCCCGGGCACGACTTCGAGCACCGATGAGGAGTCTCCCGTCCGTAAGGCGGTATCGGCCCCCGCGACCGAGGAGCCGGCCGCCCCGAGCACGGCGGAACCCGCACCGGAAGCCGAGAAGGTCCGCGATGCGTTCGCCGGCCTTCAGGCCACCTATAACGACGGGTGCACGACCCCGGGGAACTGCGAGTACTTCCTGGGGCGGGTGCTCGATGAGCTCAACAGTCTCGACAAGGCGATGAAGACGGACCCCCAGGGCCCTGGGCACTTCAAGGAACCCCTCGCCTGGATTGTGGAACTGCGGGCCGAGTTGGGCGACGACAGCTCCTTCGAGAACCTCAAGAAACACCAGGATCTGCTCACCGGAACGCGAGACAAGATCAATACCTGGATGCAGGGTCACCCGGAGGACTACCGATGAGGCGGAGGCCGCGCATGGGCTCCACGGGCTCCAGAATCCCCTGAGCTTCACGCCGGCTCGGGTGGAGGCGTCGGCGTCGCGGCCGAGGGCCAACACCACGACGTGCCAGGTGATTCGGCCTCTCAGTACAACTGGCAGCGCGTCCGGGGTGTCGTACCCGTCGTGATCGAAGCACGTACAGAACGCAGCGTGAGGTTGTCGCCGGCCGCCTCCTCGGCAGCAGGCGTCGGGAGTCTGGTCCTCGCGGCCGTGGCGAGTTGGAGCAGCCTTCTGCTGGTCGTGCGGGGGCGGGTGGTGCCCGGCTGGGGGATGAGCGCGGCTCTGCTTGTCCTGTCGCTCGTTCTCCGGTGGGTCCTCACCCGGGTGGGCCGCCCGGTGGCTGCTGCGGGGCTCCCGCGGAAGCGGGCCATGTGGGCTCGGCTGGGGAAGAGTCTGCTGATCGTCACGGCGGTGCTCGGCACTGTATGGGGAGCGGTGGACGACCTGATCTCGGACGCGGAGTACTACGTGCTGAGCCCTGCGGGGCCGGAGGGCTGCACGGTCGTGGTGCGGGAGACGTCCTTTCTCGTGATCGGCAACGGCGAGGCGTACGCGGTGGGGCGTAGCGGCCTGGCTCTGGGCGCCTCGGGATCCTGGACGGTCGACGATGGTTACCGGCCCGTCGGCGCAGGCACGTACGAGTTGGACTGGGGGCGGGACCGCGGTCTTCTGCGGATCAGCGGCACGAGCACCGATCCGGTCCTGTACGGGGGTTCGGCCGACATCGACTGCGGGTGGTGAGGTCGGTCGCGCTCGCCGGCCTGCCCGGCGCGTGGCCATGACGATGCCGAAATGGCTGTACTGCGGCGCAGTACCGCGACGCGCTCGCCCAACGCGGCCTCATATCGCCTCGTATCGGCAACCCGACACAAGCCGGCTGACATCAACCAGCCGACACCAGCCGGCCGGGATCAATCAGCCGGGATCGATCAGCCGACATCAACGACGCCGTACGCAGGCCGCCTTGAGCGGCCGAGGACGTCGGACCGGCGAGACCGGCGAGAGCGGCCCGGCTCCAGGCAGGCAGGGCGGCCGTGCCGATCGGACTCCTGGAGCGGTGCCCACCCGGGGGCAGAGGCCGTCAGGGCTGGGGGAATCGCAAGTGTCGTCGTTCGGCGAGTTCCTCCGCGCCGACCACGGTCAGAACGGGCGTGCCCGGCTGCGCGAACATGGTCACCACCAGTTGCGACTGCGCGTCCGGGAGGTTGTTGCCTCCCTGGTAGTGGATCACGTCGCCGCCGGGCTCGAACAGGGCGTCCCCGGCCTTGAGCACCCGGGGCGGTTGCCCCTCCAGCTCGAAGAGGATCTCGCCCTGGGTCACGTAGCCGAAGAGCGGCCCGGGGTGACGGTGCGGCGGCGCGCCCGGGTCACCGGGCGACAGGGTTACCCGGATGGTCCTCGCCTCGGAGCCGGCCGGGATCCGGGCCGCCGCTTCCGGCAGGGTCGAGATCACCTCGACGCCTGGGGGCAGGTGTGGGTGTTCAGCGCTCATGCGTTCCTCCAAACAGGGACTGTCCGCAGAGAGGACAAGACGGCCTCCTCGTTTGTGACAACCCTGCGCTGGTGACAACCCTGAGTTCGTGACAGCCCTGCGCGGCGAACCTGGCCAGGGGGGCGCGGGAGATCCGGTCGCCGTGCCCGGGGCTCATGGCCACGACGCGAACTGCGGTTGCCGCGCTCAGACTTCACTCGCCGGGGCGATCTCGTCGAGCAGGCCGCGGATGCGCTTCTCGATCTCGTCGCGGATGGGGCGGACGGCGGCGACTCCCTGGCCCGCGGGGTCGGGGAGCTCCCAGTCGAGGTAGCGCTTGCCCGGGAAGATCGGGCACGTGTCGCCGCAGCCCATCGTGATCACCACGTCCGACGACTGGACGGCCTCCACGGTGAGCACCTTGGGGACCTCGGCGGAGATGTCGATGCCTGCCTCCGACATCGCTTCCACGACGGCCGGGTTGACCGTACCGGCGGGCGCGGACCCGGCGGAGCGTACCTGTACCCGGTCCTCCGCGAGATGGGTGAGGAACGCCGCGGCCATCTGGGAGCGCCCGGCGTTGTGGACGCAGACGAACAGCACGGACGGGCGGCGCTCTGCGGGGGTCTTCATCGCGGTTGTCCTTCTGGGCGGAAACTGGTCAGGGGAGTGGCGGAAGCTGGTCAGGGGATCGTGGGGAAGGCGGCTTCGGGATCGCCTTGAACGGGGACGGGGCCGGTTCGCGCGGGTGCCGCGCGTCCGAACACCGCCGTCACCAGCGCGAGACCCAGTGCGGCGCCGATCAGCTGGGCCGCGATGAACGGGCCGACCGAGGCGGGTGCGATGCCGGCGAACGTGTCGGTGAGGGCGCGCCCGACGGTGACGGCCGGGTTGGCGAACGACGTGGAGGACGTGAACCAGTACGCCGCTCCGATGTACGACGCGACGGCCACAGGGGCGAAGTGAGCGCGAGCGGTCCGGCCGAGCCCGAAGATCAGCAGGACGAGTCCCGCGGTCGCGACCAGTTCGCCCAGCCACAGATGACCGGAGGAACGGTCGTGCGTGGACCAACGCACCAGGGGCTCGGCGAACATGGCGTCGGCCAGGATCGCGCCGCCGATCGCTCCGGCGGTCTGGGCGGGAAGGTACGCGGCTACGTCCCGACCGCTCAGGCCGCCGCCGGAACGACGACGGTCGGTGTACCAGGCCGCGAGGGTGACGACGGGGTTGAAGTGCGCGCCCGAGACCGGCCCGAGGAGCGCGATCAACACGCCCAGCCCGAAGACGGTGGCCAGCGAATTGGCCAGCAGTTGCACTCCGACGTCTCGGGTCAGCTCGGTGGCCTGGATTCCCGAGCCGACCACCACCGCGACCAGCGCGGCCGAGCCGACAGCTTCGGCAAGGGCCCGCTGTCTCAGCGAAGCGTTCACGCGGTCGCCTCTGCCGTCTGTGCCGCCTGTGGCGCCTGTGCCGTTTTGAGGAACGCGGAGAGCCGGTCCAGGGTGCCGGGAAGCACCCAGTAGTAGACCCACGTACCCCGGCGTTCGCAGTCGATCAGGCCCGCCTGCCGAAGCAGCTTGAGGTGGTGCGAGATGGTCGGCTGGGACAGATCGAAGGCGGGGGTCAGGTCGCATACGCAGACCTCACCGCCCGCCCGCGAGGCGA
Organism: Streptomyces sp. RPA4-2; assembly: GCF_012273515.2. NCBI lineage: Bacteria > Bacillati > Actinomycetota > Actinomycetes > Kitasatosporales > Streptomycetaceae > Streptomyces > Streptomyces sp. RPA4-2. The sequence continues at coordinate 3,269,372 of NZ_CP050975.2, read as the reverse complement.
TCATCGACAGCAGCCGCAGGCGGACCGGGTCGCCGAGAGCCTTGAAGATCTTCCCCAGCTCGGCAGCCTGGTCCTCGTCCAGCGGCGCGGTCACGAGGCCTGGGCAGCAGGCGGCGGACCGGTCCTCTTGCCCGAGCACCAGGAGTTCTTGCTTCGACATGCTTCTATGTTGACGTTTTTCGATTCAACGCGCAAGCTTGCATCGACATACGTCAATGCAAGCAGATGGGGGCCATGTCATGTCTCGTGCTCAGCTCGCCCTGCGCGTCAGCGACCTGGAAGCGTCGATCACGTTCTACTCGAAGCTGTTCGGCACCGAACCGGCCAAGCGGCGCGAGGGCTACGCCAACTTCGCCATCGCCGAGCCCCCGCTCAAGCTCGTCCTGATCGAAGGCGAGGCCGGACAGGACACGCGGCTCGATCACCTCGGCGTCGAGGTCGAGTCCACCGACCAGGTCACGGCCGCGACCAGTCGCCTCAAGGGCGCCGGGCTGGCCACCTTCGAGGAGAACGACACGTCCTGCTGCTACGCCCTCCAGGACAAGGTGTGGGTCCACGGTCCGGGGCGGGAGCCCTGGGAGGTCTACGTCGTCAAGGCCGACGCCGACACCCTCGGCGAGAGCGCCGACCCCGACGCGGCGGGGGACGGCTGCTGCACCGGCCAGGCCACGGAAGACACGGCGGCGGGAAGGGGCCATGACTAGTGCCGCGGCAGGCAACGTTCGCCCCGTCGTGACGCCCGGCACGCTCCCCCACAGCCTCAAGGGCGTGGGAGGTGCCCCCCACTCGCCGCACCGGCCGAAAGCCCAAGTACGTCCAGTACGGGTCCCCCCGGCCGGCATTCCCCCAGCCTCCGGCCGGGGGGACCCCCAGAGCGCGCACCAGACGCCGCGAGGCCCGCCCTCCAGGCGGACGACGGGACTTTCGCAACACACCCCAGGCCCCCTCCCGGTCGGGAGGGGGCCTGGCCCGGCTGGTCGATCAGCAGAACGCGGGCGGGACGCTCTGCTCGTACTGGAAGACGTTGCGGGGGTCGTACTTCGCCTTGATCTTGCGCAGCCGGTCGAAGTTGCCGTCCCAGTAGGCGGGTTTCCCAGTCCTGCATGCCGACGTTCGGCACGTTGACGTAGGCACCGTGCACGTAGGGCCGCAGCGCCTGGCTGAACTCGGCGATCCAGGCCTGGGCGCGCGGGGTCAGCTCGTCGCCGCTGCCCGGCACGCTGCGGTCTCCCCAGCCGGCACCCGGCTCGGAGTAGAAGAGCGCGTCGCGATGCGGGAACGCCGTGCCGACCGCGCGGGCTCTTCCTGACCGCTCCGCCGAAGGCCTGGGTGAAGAAGTTGCTGTCGTCCGTCGGTGCGTCCCGCATGAACGAGGCGATCACGCCGATCGCCTTCTTCGGGAACGGCTTGTTGGTGAACTGCGAGAAGAACTTCCAGTTCGCCGGCTCGTCCGCGGTCGGAATCTGGAATCCCGCGTATACGTCGCCCCAGTTACCGACCTGCACCGAGACTTCGGGGCGGCCGATCGAAAGGATCGGGGCCAGCAGTCTCTTCGCCTCCGCGGGCGTCCCCTCCGCGAGAACCGCGAACAGCAGGATCTTGTTCCTGTGAATTTCGAGCTGGGTGCCGAGACGGTTGTCGGCGACCGGCGCCGTATGCTGCCACGTGTCGAAGACCCTCTGCAGGTCTCCGAGGCCGTCCCACGCCGCCTGCACATAAGTGACGCTCTTGAGCGGGGCCACTTTGTACGTGAGCGATGTGACAATTCCGAAGTTGCCGTTGCCGGCCCCGCGGAGAGCCCACAGCAGGTCCGAGTTGTTCTTCAGGTCCGCCTTGACGACCTTGGCGCAGTCGCCGTCCGAGGCGACGACGACCTCGGCCCCGATGAGGCTGTCGCAGGCCATTCCGAGGTAGCGGGTGTTTCCGGAGCCGCAGGTTGACAAGGGTGACAGTGGCGCAGGCGCCCGACACAGTATTCCGTGGATGACTGTGATCTGTTGAATATCATCGGCATTCCATGAATTGTCGTCGATGTGGATTGGGCGGATCGCCGTCCCGATTAATACGGTCACATAAATCGGGTCCTCGTGGTATCCGGTGAAGGAGAGGGCGCCCGCGGCGCGGCAAGGGTGCCGGGCGGGCTCGGCACGGTGGGCGGACCGTCCGGCTCCGACAGCACGGCCACCGGATCTCGCCGGACGTGACCATGCCCGCCCGGAGAACGGAATTCGGGGCGGGCCATGGGTCATGACTGATCGTGCGGCACGCGGGCGTCGGTTGGCCCACGGTGCGGCACGCGAGGCACGGATCAGCCGCGGCGCAGCATCATGACGACGGCGACGATGACGATGATGAGGACGACGGTACCCAGTCCTATGTACATGGATTTCTCTTTCCTTCGAGGGAGTGGCACCCATCGGTGCCTCAGTGAGCCGAGTGCCCCGGTCCGGTCCTTTCAGCCCACCCGGATCCTTCTGTTGTCCCGCTGCGACCCGTGCTCGACCTGTCCGCCCGCTCGAGGTCGGTGCTCCGTGCGGCGGAACCGTTGCGTCACTGAACTCGACCTCGGGCGACGGTGAGTGCGGTCGCGCGGAGACGGGAGGCGGGAGGCGGTCGCGCGCATCCGTAGGCCCGGGTGACGCGTCTACTTGGGTATGGATCTGGAGAAGCCGCCCGCTGATGAGCGACCCGTGCCCCGGGCCGAGGGATGCCTCACCGTCGCTGTCCGACTGCCGGTGCGGATCGTCGTGCTCGTGCTCGTGGTGCCGGTGCGCATGACGTGGGACGCGCTGGTCGTCGTCGGGCGGTCGCTGCGCGACACCGTGCTGCGGCCGGCGGGCCGGGCGCTGCTGTGGGTGGCGTGGGCGGTGTTCGTGTGGCCCTGGGTGACGCTGTGGCGGTACGCCGTGGTCCCGGTCGCCAGGACACTGGGCCGGCTCGGGTACGTGCTGCTCGTGGTCCCCGCCGCCTGGCTGTACGGCCGGGTGCTCACCCCCCTAGGGCACGCGATCGCCTGGACGGCGCGGGGCGCCTGCGCCGCACTGGCCTGGCTGTCGCGGGGCGTTCTCGGCGGGCTCGGCCGGCTGCTGCGCGGCATCGGCACCGGGCTCGGCCGGGTGTACGCGTGGTTGCTGGCGCCCGCGGGCCGCGCGCTCGCCCGGCTGCTCAAAGGTGTCGGGATCGGGCTCGCGGCCGCCGGACTCGGGGTGTACGAGGCCGTGGCCTGGCTGACGCGGTATCTGATCGTCGTACCGGCACGGTGGTTCTACGAGTGGCTCCTCGCGCCCGTCGGACGGGCCATCGCATGGACGGCCCGCGGACTCGGGCGACTCGTACGGATGATCTTCAGCGGGATCGGCACCGGTCTCTACTGGACGCTGCGTGTCCTGCTCGTCCTGCCCGCGCTCGCCGTGTGGCGCTGGGTACTGGTGCCCGTGGGACGTGTCCTCGCCGTCGTCGGCCGGGAGATCGTGGAGGCCCTCGGACACGCCTGGCGGGTGGCCGGGCATCTCTCGCTCGCCGCCGGACGCTTCCTCGCCCGGCTGTTCCGGCTGGCCTTCGTGGAGCCCGTGCGCTGGGTGTACCGGACCGTCCTGACACCCGTCGGGCATGCCGTCCGGGACACGGTCCTGCGGCCCGCCGCCGAGGCCGCCCGCAGTGTGGGCCGGATCACCCGGCAGACCCTGGCCGCCGCCCGCGAGTCCGTGCGGCAGACCCTGGCCGCCGCCCGCGAGTCCGCGCGGCAGACCCGTGCCGACGTCCGCAGGATCCTGTTCGGCACGCCCCGCGAGCCCGAGCCGCTCCGGCCGGCGGACCACCGCGGGGAACCGGGAGCCGCCGCTGCACGTACTCTAGGTAGCAGTACGACCGCTCTCACGAAGGACTGAACGACACTGGGCAAGCGACAGCCCGAAGGCCCGCCGCCCGCACCCGCGGTGCAGCGCATCCGACTGCGCTACACCAAGCGCGGCCGCCTCCGGTTCACCAGCCACCGTGACTTCCAGCGCGCCTTCGAGCGTGCGTTGCGCCGTGCCGAGGTGCCGATGGCCTACTCGGCGGGGTTCACGCCGCACCCGAAGGTGTCGTACGCCAATGCCGCACCCACCGGCACGGGCAGTGAGGCGGAGTATCTGGAGATCGCGCTCACGGCGGCGCGTGACCCGGAGAAGCTGCGTGAGCTCCTCGACGAGTCGATGCCCGTGGGGCTCGACATCATCGAGGCGGTCGAGGCCCGCACCTCGGGTCTCGCCGAGCGGCTCACCGCGTCCGTGTGGGAGCTGCGCCTCGACGGCGTGGCGCCCGAGGACGCGGAGCGCGCGGTCGCCGCCTTCACCGCGGCCGACGCCGTGGAGGTCCAGCGCAGGACCAAGAACGGGATGCGCACCTTCGACGCCCGCAGCGCGGTGGCGAGCCTCGAGGCGCACACCGCACAGGCTGATAGGCCGACGGACCAGCCCTGTGCGATACTGCGGCTGGTTGTTCGGCACGTGACGCCTGCCGTTCGACCCGACGACGTCCTGTCCGGTCTTCGCGCCGTGGCCGACCTGGCGCCGCCGGTCGCCGCAGCGGTGACCAGGCTGGCGCAGGGGCTGTTCGATGAAGAGACCGGCACGGTGACCGACCCGCTCGCGCCCGACCGCGAGGCAGTCACGGCCGCTCCAGCCGATCGCACAGGGGCCGCCACAGCTGCCGCCGCGAAGGCGTCGGCGTAAGGAAGGTCCCGCGTAGGGACGGATGTCGTAGCGCCGCCCTCGTATCCGGGAGCCACCTGGGTCGGGCAGCGCACCCACCAGAAGACTTTCGCCAGGCCGTACGCACACATGGCGTACGGAACCGGCGAGACAGGACACAGAGAGCTCCCGTGCGGCGCCCGCGCCCCGGACGGCGGCACCGCGCATCGCGCGAGCCGCGGACGTCACCGGCACTGCCGGACCAGGCGCGGCGCCCGGGAGCCTGACGGGAGATCCACCCGCATGCTCGAGCCGACCGAACCCACTGAGCCCTCCACGGGCTCCGACACCAACAACACCCCCAGCGACACCCTGCCGCCGCGGCGCCGCCGCCGTGCGGCGTCGCGTCCCGCCGGTCCGCCCACGGGCGCGGCCGAATCCGCGGCCGTGGCCGAGACCACCGCGCCGGCCATACCGCCGGTGGCATCCGCCGAGGCCGTAGCGGCCGCCGAGGCCGAAGAGGCCGAAGAGACGGTGGACGCAGCGGCGGCCGAGGCCGTCGCCGATCAGACCCCGGTCGACGGCGCCACCGCCGAGGACACCGGCGCCGAGGACACCGCTCCGCGCCGTAGCCGCCGTCGTGCCACCCGCCGGGCGTCCGCGCCCGCCGGCGCCCCTGTGACGGCGGAGGCCGCCGAGGCGGCGGAGCCGGCCGAGACCGTGGTTCCCGCCCCTGAAGCGCAGCCCCCCGCCGTGGAGGACCGTACCGAGCAGGCCGCCGCCGACGAGGCCGCGCCCGCCGCCCGCCCGCGCCGCCGTGCCACCCGGCGCGCCTCCGCGCCGACCGGCGCGCCCCAGGCCGCCACCGGCGCCGAGGCCGTCGTGCCCGCCGAAGCCGTGGCAGAGCCGGTGCCCGCCGAGGCCGAGGCGCCCGCCGCCGAGGACGACGCACCCCGTCGTACCACCCGACGTCGCGCCACCCGGCGCGTCTCCGCACCCGCCGGTGCGCCCGAGGGCGACACCGCCGACGAGCGTGTGGAGGCGCCCGTGTCCAGCGAGACCCAGCCCAGCGAGACCCGGCCCTCCGGCGGGAGCACCGCCGCCGAGGCCGTCGAGACCACGGAGCCCGCCGAGGACGGTGCCCCGCGCCGTGGCCGCCGCCGCGCGACCCGCAAGGCCGCCGTCGGTTTCTCCGCCCCCGCGCCGAAGGAGACCGAGTCCGGCCGTCGCCCCGCGCGTCCGGCCGTCGCCGTCTTCCAGGCGCCCGTGTTCACCGAGCCGATGTTCCAGACGCCGGAGCGGGCCGCGGCCGCGGCTGCCGCCGAAGCGGCGGAGGAGGCCGCGGAGGTTCCCGAGGCCGACGAGGTGACCCAGGTCGCCGAGGTCGCCGAGGTCCCCGAGCCCGTCGCCGCGGCCGAGGAGACGACCGGCGGACGCCGCCGCCGTCGCCGCCGGGCCGTCGAGGACGAGCCCGTGGCCGCCCCCGTACAGGCCGCACCCGTCGAGGACGTCGACGAGGCGGAGGAGAGCGACGAGTCCGCCGAGGACGCCGTCGAGGGTGACGAGTCCGACGAGGAGGAGTCGGCCGGTTCGCGTCGTCGTCGCCGTCGTGGTGGCCGTCGCCGTCGCCGTGGCGAGTCCGCGGACGCGGACGGCGAGGCCGGTGACGACGAGTACGCCGCCGAGCAGGCCGCGCAGGACTCCGAGGACACCGCCGAGCAGACGGCCGAGGACGCCGAGGACGCCGAGGACGCGGACGAGCGCGAGGAGCAGGGCGGCTCCAGCAGCAGCCGTCGCCGTCGCCGCCGCCGTCGTCGCGCCGGTGACTCCGGCACGGACGCCGAGTCCACCGACAACGACCCCGAGCGCACCGTCGTCAAGGTCCGCGAGCCCCGCGGCAAGAAGGACGACCACCCGAGCGACGAGGTGCAGTCCATCAAGGGCTCCACCCGCCTGGAGGCGAAGAAGCAGCGCCGCCGTGAAGGGCGCGAGCAGGGCCGCCGCCGTGTTCCGATCATCACCGAGGCCGAGTTCCTGGCCCGTCGTGAGGCCGTCGAGCGCGTGATGGTCGTCCGCCAGAGCGGCGAGCGCACCCAGATCGGCGTCCTCGAGGACAACGTGCTCGTCGAGCACTACGTCAACAAGGAGCAGTCGACCTCGTACGTCGGCAACGTCTACCTGGGCAAGGTCCAGAACGTGCTGCCGTCGATGGAGGCCGCCTTCATCGACATCGGCAAGGGCCGCAACGCGGTCCTCTACGCCGGTGAGGTCAACTTCGAGGCGCTCGGCATGGCCAACGGGCCGCGCCGCATCGAGGCCGCCCTGAAGTCCGGCCAGTCGGTCCTCGTGCAGGTCACCAAGGACCCGATCGGCCACAAGGGCGCCCGCCTCACCAGCCAGGTGTCCCTGCCCGGCCGCTACCTGGTCTACGTGCCCGAGGGCTCGATGACCGGCATCAGCCGCAAGCTGCCCGACACCGAGCGCGCGCGTCTGAAGACCATCCTCAAGAAGATCGTCCCCGAGGACGCGGGCGTCATCGTGCGCACCGCCGCCGAGGGCGCGAGCGAGGACGAGCTGAGCCGTGACGTCGAGCGTCTGCAGGCGCAGTGGGAGGACATCCAGAAGAAGGCGAAGAGCGGCAACGCCCCGACGCTGCTCTACGGCGAGCCGGACATGACCGTCCGCGTCGTCCGCGACATCTTCAACGAGGACTTCTCCAAGGTCATCGTCAGTGGCGACGAGGCGTGGGAGACCATCCACGGCTACGTGGCGCACGTGGCGCCCGACCTGACCGACCGGCTCTCGAAGTGGACCTCCGAGGTCGACGTCTTCGCGACGTACCGCATCGACGAGCAGCTGATGAAGGCGCTGGACCGCAAGGTCTGGCTGCCCAGCGGCGGTTCGCTGGTGATCGACAAGACCGAGGCGATGGTCGTGGTCGACGTCAACACCGGCAAGTTCACCGGCCAGGGCGGCAACCTCGAGGAGACCGTCACCAGGAACAACCTGGAGGCGGCCGAGGAGATCGTGCGCCAGCTGCGGCTGCGCGACCTGGGCGGCATCGTCGTCATCGACTTCATCGACATGGTCCTGGAGTCCAACCGGGACCTGGTGCTGCGGCGCCTCCTGGAGTGCCTGGGACGCGACCGTACGAAGCACCAGGTGGCCGAGGTGACCTCGCTGGGCCTCGTCCAGATGACCCGCAAGAGGGTCGGCCAGGGTCTGCTGGAGTCCTTCTCCGAGACCTGCGTCCACTGCAACGGCCGCGGCGTGATCGTCCACATGGAGCAGCCCACCTCCGTCGGCGGCGGCGGCAAGCGCAAGAAGCGCGGCCGTGGCGGCGCCGAGCAGGTGCACGAGCACGACCACGACCACGAGCAGACGTACGAGGCGGCGGAGGAGCCGGAGACGGCCGAGTCCGAGGCCGAGGTGGCCGTCGAGGCCGCCGCGCCGGCGCAGCCCGTGTCCGAGTTCCGGGCCGACGAGGAGTTCTACAGCAGCGCCGCCGAGGCGGAGGCCGCCGCGTCCCGTGGCCGTTCGCGGCGCCGTGCGACCCGGCGTGCCTCGGCCCCCGCGGGTGCGCCGAAGGCCGAGGAGCGCGCTCCCCGGAGCCGGCGCGAGGAGCGGGCCGAGCGGGCTTCCCGCGAGGCCGCCGAGGCCGAGCCGGTCGCGGTCGAGGACCCGGTCGTCGAGGCCCCCGCGGTCGAGGCGCCGGTGGCCGAGACCGTCGAGGTGACGGAGGCCGCGCCGGCCCCCGTCGTCGAGGACGAGGCCGCACCCAAGGGCCGTACGCGGCGCCGTGCGACGCGGAAGGTGTCGGCTCCGGCCGGTTCACCGAAGGCGGCGGAGGAGGCCGCGGTCACGGTCACGGAGCCGGTCGCGGCGCCCGCGCCGGAGACCCCGGCCGAGCAGGCCGCCGAAGCGCCCGCCGAGGTGCCCGCCGAGAGCGCGGCTCCGGCCCGCCCGCGTCGGCGCGCCGTCCGCAAGGCCACCGCGCCCACCGCGTCAGAGGAGGCGGCCGTCATGGTCGTCCCGACGGTGGCGGCTGAGCCGGCCGGCGAGAGCGGGCGCGACCAGGCGGCCGACACGGCGGCCGACGCCGGCGTGGACGCCGAGGCTGCGGCCCCGGCCAAGAAGACGGCCGCGCGCAAGACGGCCGCCAAGAAGACGACGGCGAAGAAGACCGTCGCCAAGAAGGCCGTGGCGGCCAAGAAGACCGTCGCCAAGAAGACCGCGACGAAGAAGGCCACGGCCACGAAGGCGACGGCGAAGAAGACCGCCGTCAAGAAGTCCACGGCGGCCGCCGAGCAGACGGCGCCGTCCGTCTCGGCGACGACGGAGGACTGAGTTCCGGATCGCATACCGAAGCGCGGGGCACCGGTCGAACCGGTGCCCCGCGCTTCCTCGTTCCTTCGCGTCGCCGGCGGATTCGTCGCAGCTGGGCCGCGGATACGGTCACTTGTCGCGAATCCTGTGATGGACCGCACGTCAACCCGAGGTTTCCTTGTCGTAACCCTGAGGAAAAGCTTTGCACTTCTGCTGGTAATCTGACCGCGGACTCGGCTGCTGGTGACATGCGGGCCGTAGACCGCGCGAGGTACCCCAGGGGGCGGGGTCTTGCGGGAAACGATCGCCGTCGCAAGTCGTCGGCGGACTTCCAGGGATGCGGACGTGCCACGCTCGACACCGTTCCTTCCCGACCCGTGCACAAAGTGGTGCGCCCGAGAGGTCGCCGATGAGGAGGGGATGTCGATGACCGACGCCCATGAGCTGATATCCGCCGCAAGACCCGTGATCGGCGAGGAGGAGATCGACGCCGCGGTGCGCGTGCTGCGCAGCGGCCGGGTCGTCCAGGGCCCCGAGGTCGCCGCCTTCGAGGCCGAGTTCGCGGACGTGGTGGACGGACGGCACTGCGTCGCCGTCAACTCCGGTACATCCGCACTGCACCTGACGCTGCTCGCGCTGGGCGTCGGCTCGGGCGACGAGGTCATCGTGCCGTCGTTCTCCTTCGCGGCCTCCGCCAACGCGGTACGCCTCGTCGGCGCCGACGTGGTCTTCGCCGACATCGAGGCGGACAGCTTCTGTCTGGACCCGGCGGCGGTCGAGGCGGCCATCACGCCGCGCACCGCCGCGATCATGCCGGTCCACCTCTACGGCCACCCCGCCGCCATGGACCGGATCATGGCGATCGCCGAGCGGCACGGACTCGCCGTGGTCGAGGACGCCTGCCAGGCGCACGCGGCCGCCCTGCACGGAACGCCGGTCGGCGCCTTCGGCAACGCGGGAACGTTCAGCTTCTATCCGACCAAGAACATGCACAGCCTCGAGGGCGGCATGGTCACCACCGCCGACGCGGAGATCGCCCGCACCCTGCGCCTGCTGCGCAACCAGGGCATGGAGCAGCGCTACGCCAACGAGATCGTCGGCGCCAACGTCCGTATGACGGACGTCTCCGCCGCCATTGGCCGGGTGCAGCTCGCCAAGCTGAACGGCTGGACCGAGCAGCGCATCGCCAACGCCGCGTACCTGACGGAGCACATCAGCGCGCCGTCCGTGGTCACGCCGAGCGTCGCCGAGGGCGCGCGCCACGTCTTCCACCAGTACACCGTGCGTGTCCGGGGCGACCGCGACGCCGCCATGGCGGTGCTGACCGAGGCAGGCATCGGCAACGCCGTGTACTACCCGACGCCGATCCACCGGCTGAAGCCGTACTGGGAGCCGGACCAGAAGGCCGGTCGCATCTGGGACCTGCCGGAGACGGAGCGTGCCGCCGCCGAGGTCGTCTCGCTCCCCGTCCACCCGGGTCTGTCCGCCGGGGACCTGGAGCGCATCGTGTCCGCCGTGGACGCATTGGGGGCCCAGCTGTGAGCAGTGGCAACAACCTGCGGGCCGGACTCGTCGGCCTTGGTTCCATGGGGCGTCACCACGCCCGCGTCCTGTCCGGGCTGGAGGGCGTCGACTTCGTCGCCGTCGTCGACCCGATGGGCGACAAGTTCGGCGCCGCCCAGGGCGTGCCGATCCTCGACACCGTCGAGCAGCTCATCGGCCTCGGCATCGACTACGCCGTCGTGGCCTGCCCCACGGCACTGCACGAGCCGGTCGGCATGCAGCTCGCCGAGGCCGGTGTCTGCGCGCTGATCGAGAAGCCCGTCGCCGACACCGTGGAGGGCGCGCACCGTCTCGTCGAGGCGTTCGAGTCGCGCGGCCTGGTCGCCGGTGTCGGCCACATCGAGCGGTGCAACCCGGCGCTGCGCTCGCTGCGCGCCCGGCTGGAGGCCGGCGAGCTCGGTGACGTCTACCAGGTCGTCACCCGCCGCCAGGGTCCCTTCCCGCACCGCATCGCGGACGTCGGCGTGGTCAAGGACCTCGCCACCCACGACATCGACCTCACCGGCTGGGTGACCGGGCGCGAGTACGTCTCCATCGCCGCGCACACCGTCTCCAAGAGCGGCCGCGAGCACGAGGACATGGTCTCCGCCGTCGGCCGCCTCGACGACGGCACGATGGTCAACCACCTGGTCAACTGGCTGAGCCCGCTCAAGGAGCGCTTCACCTCGGTCACCGGCGAGCGCGGCTGCTTCATCGCCGACACCCTCACCGCCGACCTGACGTTCCACTCCAACTCCGCCATGGCGACGGAATGGGAGGCCCTTCAGGCCTTCCGTGGCGTCTCCGAGGGCGACATGATCCGTTACGCCATCCCGAAGCGCGAGCCGCTCCTCGTCGAACACGAGCTGTTCCGCGACGCCGTGCTCGGCAAGCCCGCCGACATCTGCACCCTGCGTCAGGGCACGCGGACGGTGGAGGTGGCGGCTGCTGTGCTCGAGTCGGCGCTGGACAACCGCAGTGTTTCGCTTCTTTCGGAGGACCTGGCCATCCATGGCAGTTGAGAACAACACGTCGGCGGACCGGCCCGTGCGCGGGCGGATCGTGATGCTCGTCGACAACGGGGTGAACGGCGACTCGCGTGTCCAGAAGGAGGCCAGGTCGGCCGCCGAGGCGGGCTGGGACGTCGTACTGCTCGGCAAGGCCAAGGGGAAGAAGGAGCAGACCTGGCAGATCGGTGACGCCCAGATCCGTCTCCTGCCGGTACCTGGCCCGATGTCCCGTCGGCGCCACGAGTACCGGCGTGCCGTACTGCGTTCCCCGCTGGCCTACCGGCCCGGTCCGCTGGCCGCGTACCGGCGCCAGAAGCTCAAGGCCCGGCGTGCCGACCTCAACGTACGGCTGATCCTTGCCAAGCAGGAGGGTTCGGCCCTCGGTCGGCTGAGGCTCGTGGCGCCCCGCTTCCTGGCCCGTTTCCTGTACTCCTGGGTGAAACTGCGCCACCGCAGCACCATGGCGCTGGAGAAGCGGCGCAAGGACATGGACTCCGCGCTGGACAGGTTCACCACCGCCTTCTGGCGGAAGACCATGGGAACCCGTGCCTGGCGCAGGCTCGATCCCCATCTCTGGGACTTCGAGCTCGCGTACGGCAAGGTCATCGACGAGCTCAAGCCCGACCTCGTCCACGCCAACGACTTCCGCATGCTGGGTGTCGGAGCCCGCGCCACGCTGCGCGCCCGCGCCAAGGGGCAGAAGGTCAAGCTCGTTTGGGACGCCCACGAGTTCCTGCCCGGAATCAAGCCGTGGAGCCCGCACCCGCGCTGGCACGTCGCCCAGTGCGCGCACGAACTGGAGTACTCGCGGCACGCCGACGCCGTGACGACGGTCTCGGACACTCTTGCCGGGATGCTCCAGGAGCGGCACGGCCTCAAGGCCCGCCCCACCGTCGTCCTCAATGCTCCTGACGCCGAGGTCTCGCCGGAGCAGGCGGCCGAGCCCGTTCCGGATCTGCGGGAGCTGTGCGGCATCGGGCACGACGTGCCCCTCACCGTCTACAGCGGTGCCGCCGCCCATCAGCGCGGCCTCGACACCATGGTCGAGTCGCTGCCGCAACTGCCCGACGTGCACACCGCGTTCGTCGTGCTCAACACGGACTCCGAGTACATGCGGGCCCTTCGGGCGCGGGCGGAGGAGCTGGGGGTGGACGACCGGCTGCACATCGTGCCGTACGTGCCGCACTACCAGGTGGTGCGTTTCCTCGCGGCAGCGGATCTCGGGGTCATCCCGATCCACCACTGGCCGAACCACGAGATCGCGCTCATCACCAAGTTCTTCGAGTACTCCCACGCCCGGCTGCCGCTGGTGGTCAGCGATGTGAAGACGATGGGTTCCATGGTCGAGCAGACCGGCCAGGGCGAGGTGTTCCGGGCCGAGGACGTGGAGGACTACGTCCGCGCGGTGAAGTCCGTTCTGGGCGACGCCGAGCGCTACCGGAGCGTCTACGACAAGCCGGGACTCCTCGACCAGTGGACCTGGGAGGCTCAGGCCGACGTGCTGGACGAGGTCTACAGCGGGCTGCTGCCCGGAAGCGGGGCCCGGCAGACGGCCGAACAGAGACCGGTGGAGGCACGGACATGAGTGGCACACCCGACGTCAGCGTCGTCGTCGCGGTCTACAACACCATGCCCTATCTGACGGAGTGCCTGAACTCCCTGATCGGGCAGAGCATCGGCCGGGAGAGGCTGGAGATCGTCGCGGTCGACGACGGCTCCACCGACGACAGCGGTGCCGAACTCGACCGCTTCGCGGAGCGGTACCCGGGCACCGTCAAGGTGCTTCACCAGGCCAACTCCGGTGGTCCGGCCACCCCCAGCAACCGCGCGCTGGACATCGCCACGGGCCGCTACGTCTACTTCATCGGCTCCGACGACTACCTCGGCGAGGAAGCGCTGGAGCGCATGGTGGCCTGCGCCGACGAGCACGGCTCCGACGTCGTCGTCGGCAAGATGGTCGGCACGAACGGCCGGTACGTCCACCAGGCTCTCTACAAGGAGAACAACCCGGACGTAGGCCTCACGGACTCCGCCCTGCCGTGGACTCTCGCCAACACCAAACTGTTCCGGCGCGACATGGTCGAACAGCACAAGCTGCGCTTCCCCGAGCACCTGCCCGTGGGCAGTGACCAGCCGTTCACCATCGAGGCCTGCGTGCGTGCGCGGAAGATCTCCGTGGTGGCCGACTACACCTGCTACTACGCGGTGAAGCGGGGCGACGCCAGCAACATCACCTACCGCGCCGACCACCTGGCGCGGCTGCGGTGCGCCGTGGAGATCATGGATTTCACGGCCGGTCTCCTCGAGGCGGGCCCCGAGCGCGACGCCGTACTGCGCCGGCACTTCACCTGGGAAGTGGCCAAGCTCGTCCAGGACGACTTCCCCGTGCTCGACCGTGAGCTCCAGCGTGAGCTCTGCGCGGGCGTCGCACGGCTCGCCGACGCCTACTTGACCGACGGCATTCGTGACGCCATGGACGTCAAGCGCCGGGTGCGCATCTGCCTGGCCCAGGCCGGCGCGGTCGACGAGCTGTCCGAGGCGATCACCGCGGAGAAGGCGAACGGGGCACCGCCGTTCGTCGTCGAGGGCGAGCGCGCCTACGCCCGCTACCCGGGCTTCCGCGATCCCCGCATCGGCCTGTCCGACCGTTGCTACGAGCTCGTAGGGGAGGCCGTCCCCGGCCGTCTCGCGCAGGGCACCGAACTGCTCGCCTCCACCTGGGAGCAGGAGGGCGACGGGATCACCTACACGGCCACCCTCCGGCTGCCGGTCCTCGGCGACGTCGACGGAGCCGTCCTGCGTCTCGCCCAGGGCGCCATGCCCGCGTCCGCGGACAAGCCCAAAGCCAGAAAGCTCCCGAAGGGCCACGAACTCCCCGCTCCTGTGGGCGCGTTCACGACCGAACTCACCGACGACGGCGCTGCCACGGTGCTGCGCGCGCGCATCCCGCTGGAGCGGCGGCCGGTCAAACTGGGCGCACGGGTCTACCTCGACGTCGCCGGTTCGACCTACGAGATCCCCGTGCGCGGCAAGGGCAAGCCCATGCCGCTGGCGCGCCGCTGGGGCGCCTACGAGGCCCCGTACTACGCGCGGGCGATGGTGAACCCCAAGGGCCGCGTGGTGATCACCACGGGTCCCCTGTACCCCTCGAAGCCGTCATTGGCCTCCCGGGCGAAGTCGGCCCTCGCCCGGCGACTGAAATCCGGATCCGCCGGCCCGAAGCTGACCGGTTCCCCCACGAGCCGTTCGAAAAGGAAGTAGCGACCGTCCATGAACATCTGTGTAGTAGCCCTCGGCAAGATCGGGCTCCCGCTGGCCGTGCAGTTCGCGTCCAAGGGGCACCGAGTCATCGGGGCGGACGTCAACGAGAAGGTCGTCGAGCTGGTCAACGCCGGCATCGAGCCGTTCCCCGGTGAGCACGACCTGGACGTCAAGCTCAAGCAGGCCGTCGAGGCCGGGCTGCTGAGCGCGACGACGGACACCGCGGAAGCGGTCGCCCAGTCCGAGGCCGTGGTCGTGGTGGTCCCGCTGTTCGTCGACGTCGAGGGCACGCCGGACTTCGGCTGGATGGACTCCGCGACGAAGGCCATCGCCCAGGGCCTCAAGCCGGGCACGCTCGTCTCCTACGAGACCACCCTGCCGGTCGGCACCACCCGCACCCGGTGGGCGCCGATGCTGGCCGAGGCCTCGGGCCTGACCCCGGGGGAGGACTTCCACCTGGTCTTCTCGCCGGAGCGGGTCCTCACCGGCCGCGTCTTCTCCGACCTGCGCCGCTACCCCAAGCTGGTCGGCGGCATCGACGAGGCGTCGACCGCCCGGGGCGTGGAGTTCTACGAGCGGG
The DNA here is from genome assembly GCF_012273515.2 of Streptomyces sp. RPA4-2. Classification (NCBI taxonomy): domain Bacteria; kingdom Bacillati; phylum Actinomycetota; class Actinomycetes; order Kitasatosporales; family Streptomycetaceae; genus Streptomyces; species Streptomyces sp. RPA4-2. Next base: position 3,253,983 of record NZ_CP050975.2, on the reverse strand, counting down.
TGCTCGACTTCGACGAGCGCGCCGACCTGCCGCGGCCGAACGGCGTCTGGGACCTGGGCACCGCCGAGGCCTCCGAGCTCGCCAAGCTCGCCGAGACCACGTACCGCGACGTCAACATCGGCCTGGCCAACCAGTTCGCGCGCTTCGCCGACAGCAACGGCATCGACGTGAAGAAGGTCATCGAGGCCTGCAACTCGCAGCCGTACAGCCACATCCACCAGCCGGGCATCGCCGTCGGCGGCCACTGCATCCCGATCTACCCGCGGATGTACCTGTGGAACGACCCGTCCGCGACCGTCGTCCGTTCCGCCCGTGAGGCGAACGCGGCCATGCCGGAGTACGCCGTGGACCTGCTGGCGGCCGCCTACGGCGACCTGACCGGGGCGAACGTCCTCGTGCTGGGCGCGGCCTACCGCGGCGGCGTGAAGGAGACGGCCTTCTCCGGCGTCTTCCCGACCGTCGAGGCGCTCAGGGCCCGTGGCGCCGTCCCGTTCGTCTCGGACCCGATGTACACGGCCGAGGAACTGTCGGCGCACGGTCTGCCGCCGCACGCCGGTGAGAAGGTCACCGCGGCGATCCTGCAGGCCGACCACGCCGAGTACCGGACGCTGGTCCCGGCGGACCTGCCGGACGTCACGGTCCTGGTCGACGGACGCCGTACGACCGACCCGGAGGCCTGGAAGGGCGTCCGCCGGGTTGTCATCGGCGGCTGACACACACCTGCACTGCAGGGGCCCGTCCGGGCGTACGGGGCGGGCCCATGCAGTGAAGCGGAGGGGGAGAGCCGCCGGAACAGGTTCCTGGGGCCGGCGGCTCGGGCCGCCTGGAAGTCGTCATATGATCCGGCCCTGGCCACGCTGCCGGGGTTGGCCGCTCACTGCTCAGGATCCTCACGTGCCCGCTGTCCTCACCGCCGTCACCGGCGTCACCGCGTCCTCCACGGCGCGGATCGTTGCCCGGGTACGCGGCAGTCGGTCCGCTCTGCCGCTGGCGATCTGTGTGCTGTACGCGGTGTTCCAGCTCGTCGCGGGGCCGCAGTGGACACTTTTCCCGGATTCCTACCGGTACGCGCGGGCGGCGGAGCAGTATCTCGGCGCCTCGCGCGAGGAAGCACATCGCACGGCGCTCGTCGCCTTCTGCGCCAGCCGCGCCGACCGCGCGGCGCATGACGAGCAGCTCAAGCCGATGGTCCACGAGAGTCGGCATGCCCTCAGGACCGGTGCCGAACGGTCCTGCCTCAATCGGTGGATCGACGCTCCCGACATCACTACCGGTGACCCGCGCTACCAGGCCATTTTCTCCGGTCGACCGGGCTACCCCCTGCTCGCGGCGCCGTTCGTCGGGGCCTTCGGGGTGCTCAAGGGGATGCGGCTGTTGGGAGTGTTCCTGGCTGCGGGGGGCTCGCTGCTCGTGTTCGGGCTGCTCGGCTGTGCGGGGCTGAACCGGCGGGCCGCGACAGTCGGCCAAGTGGCGTTCCTTGTCACACCGCTCGGTTGGTGGAGCGCCCAGGCTCTGGGCGAGGGGCTGTTCACGGTGTGCGTTCTGTGCGTGCTCTGGGGCGGTCTGCTGTTGCTCAGGCACCGGTCCATGGTGAAAGGAACGGTCCTGGTGGCCCTCGGGTACGTGGCCGGCGGGGTCACCCGCTACTCGTCGGCCCTGGTGCTGGCGGCGGCCATTGGCGCGGCCGCGACCTGGGCACTGTGCCGCAACCGCCCCTCACGTCACCGGGGTACGGTCGTCCTCGCGGCGGCTTCCGCGGTGGCAGCCGGTGGGGTCGTCGCGGCTATACGGATTCTCGGCCTGGCCTCCTCACAGGCCACCCTTCAGGACACCTTCACCCATCACTTCGACGCTCCGGAGATCGCCGATCCCTGGAGCGCGCTGCTGGGTCTCGCCGTCCGGTTCGCGCGGGACTGGATCGCCCAGCAGGCCGGGCTGCCGTATTTTCTGGTCCTCATGGCCCTCGCTGCCTGGGCGCTGGCTCGTCACGGCAAGGGACTGGGCCTGCTCGCTCTCGCCACCGCGTTCACGGGAGCGTCCGCGGTCGTGGCCCATCCGCTCGTCCAAGAGGCCGACCGTCTCGGTGTCCTGATGTGGACGCCCATTGTTCTGGGCCTGCCCCTCCTCGTCGACCGTCATTGGTCCTCGGTTCCGATGACAGAGACGGAGCTTCGGCGTGCCGGCCCACCGCGTCCCGGAACGCGGACCGAAGACCGGCCTGCTGGTCGGGACCGCTGAGCGGGAGGTCTCGACCGTCGTACGCGGCGATTGCCTACGCGGATGTCGACCGGCTGCTGCTCGGCGGCCACCGGAACGTCCGACCGTGAGCCGGGAGGGAGGGGAAAGGCCCGCTTCCCCGACGAACGGGACGACGTTCAGCCGGTTCGCCCGGCCTCAGGCATTCCGTTCGACGAGGGTGCCGTCCTTCTCCTCGTAAAGGCCGCCGGTCTGCGGGCACTCCCAGACGTCGGCCTCGCTCGGGTGCTCGACCAGCTTGACGCCGGCCCTGCCGACCCAGCCGACCCGTCGCGCGGGAACGCCGACGACGAGGGCGAAGTCCGGCACGTCCTTGGTGACGACGGCACCGGCGGCGACCATGGCCCAGCGGCCGATGCTGATCGGCGCGACGCAGACCGCGCGGGCACCGATCGAGGCGCCGTCGGCGATCTTCACGCCGACGGCTTCCCAGTCGCCGCCACGCTTCTGCTTGCCCTCGGGGTCCACGGAGCGGGGGTTGTGGTCGTTGGTGAGGACCACGGCCGGACCGATGAAGACACCGTCACCGAGTTCGGCGGGCTCATAGACGAGCGCGTAGTTCTGCAGCTTGCAGTTGTCGCCCATGCGGACGCCCGAGCCGACGTACGCGCCACGACCGATCACACAGCCCTCGCCGAGGCGGGCGCCGTCACGGATCTGCGCGAGGTCCCAGACGCTGCTTCCCGCGCCGATCTCGGCGGTCTCGTCGACCTGGGCGCTGGGCTGGACCCTGTAGTTCACTTGTCTGCCTTTCGGTGTCCGGGTTCGGTTGGGGAGCATACGGGGGAGGCGTACCCGCCTGTGAGGTGCGCTCCCGGAGGCGCACCGCGTCCTACGGGCACATCGGGGTGCGCGGCGACGGTGGGCCGACCGCCCGCAGCGCCCCCCCGGGGCCCGGTTTGACCCCTCAAGCCAGGCCCCGTAACCTTGACCGTCGGCGTGTCCCCTGACGCGTCACACCCCCGTAAACCTCTTCCTCCTGGTGCCGCGAGCTTCGTGCTCCACGCCCCGGGAGAGGCCGCTCGCGCGAGTCGGCGGCTGGACTGCGGGGTCCGTTCCGAGCGAAAGAGAGATCCGCGTGTACGCCATCGTGCGCAGCGGTGGTCGCCAGCACAAGGTTGCTGTCGGCGACATCGTTGAGGTTGACAAGATTCCCACCGCCAAGGTTGGCGACACGGTCGAGCTCTCGACCCTGCTCGTTGTCGACGGCGAAGCCGTGACGAGCGACCCCTGGGTCCTCGCGGGCATCAAGGTCCAGGCCGAGATCGTGGACCACCACAAGGGTGTGAAGATCGACATCCTTCGCTACAAGAACAAGACCGGCTACCGCCGTCGTCAGGGCCACCGCCAGCAGTACACGGCGATCAAGGTCACTGAGATCCCCGCGGCTGCGAAGTAAGGGTAGGGACTGAGACATGGCACACAAGAAGGGCGCATCGTCCACTCGGAACGGTCGCGACTCCAACGCTCAGCGGCTCGGTGTGAAGCGCTTCGGCGGTCAGACCGTCAACGCCGGTGAGATCCTGGTCCGCCAGCGTGGCACCCACTTCCACCCCGGCGTCAGTGTCGGCCGTGGCAAGGACGACACGCTGTTCGCGCTGGCCGCCGGTGCGGTCGAGTTCGGCACGCACCGTGGCCGCAAGGTCGTGAACATCGTTCCGGTCGCCTGATCCAGTCCCGTCGAGGCTGATCCGGTTCCACGCGGACCGGATGCGGTGCCTCGGGGCCCAGGCTCCGTAGAACAGAGTTCTTCGCGAGGCGGACCTCACTTCCCCCACGGGAAGCGGGTCCGCCTTTCGCGTGTTACGTAAGAGACATTCCGTACGTACAGAAGTAACCGAAGTGCTGGAGGCACCCCACATGACCACCTTCGTGGACCGCGTCGAGCTGCATGTCGCCGCGGGTAGCGGAGGTCACGGCTGTGCCTCCGTACACCGGGAGAAGTTCAAGCCGCTCGGCGGCCCGGACGGCGGCAACGGCGGCCGTGGCGGTGACGTGATGCTGGTCGTCGACCAGTCCGTCACCACGCTGCTCGACTATCACCACTCACCCCATCGCAAGGCCACCAGCGGCAAGCCCGGCGAGGGCGGCAACCGCTCCGGCAAGGACGGCCAGGACCTGATCCTGCCCGTGCCGGACGGCACGGTCGTGCTCGACAAGGCCGGCAATGTCCTCGCGGACCTCGTCGGACAGGGCACCTCCTACGTCGCCGCCGAGGGCGGCCGCGGCGGCCTCGGCAACGCGGCGCTGTCCTCGGCCCGCCGCAAGGCGCCCGGCTTCGCGCTGCTCGGTGTGCCCGGCGGCCTCCAGGACATCGTCCTGGAGCTGAAGACCGTCGCCGACGTCGCCCTGGTGGGTTACCCGAGCGCCGGCAAGTCCTCGCTCATCTCGGTCCTGTCCGCCGCCAAGCCGAAGATCGCGGACTACCCGTTCACGACCCTCGTCCCGAACCTGGGCGTGGTGACCGCGGGCGAGACCGTCTACACCATCGCGGACGTGCCCGGTCTCATCCCCGGCGCGAGCCAGGGCAAGGGCCTCGGGCTGGAGTTCCTGCGCCATGTGGAGCGGTGCAGTGTGCTCGTGCACGTCCTGGACACGGCCACCCTCGAATCCGAGCGCGACCCGATCTCCGACCTCGACATCATCGAGGAGGAGCTGAAGCAGTACGGCGGCCTGGACAACCGTCCGCGCATGGTCGTCCTGAACAAGATCGACGTGCCGGACGGCAAGGACCTCGCGGAGATGGTCCGCCCCGACCTGGAGCGCCGTGGTTACCGCGTCTTCGAGGTGTCGGCGGTCGCCCACATGGGTCTGAGGGAGCTGTCCTTCGCGCTCGCCGAGATGGTCGCCGCCGCGCGCGCCGCGAAGCCCAAGGAGGAGGCGACCCGGATCGTCATCCGCCCGAAGGCGGTCGACGACGCCGGCTTCACCGTGGCGCAGGAGGAGGACGGCCTCTTCCGCGTGCGCGGCGAGAAGCCGGAGCGCTGGGTCCGCCAGACCGACTTCAACAACGACGAGGCCGTCGGCTACCTCGCCGACCGCCTCAACCGTCTCGGTGTCGAGGCGCAGCTGATGAAGGCGGGCGCCCGCTCGGGCGACGGCGTCGCCATCGGCCCCGAGGAGAACGCGGTCGTCTTCGACTGGGAGCCGACGGTCATGGCCGGTGCGGAGATGCTCGGCCGCCGTGGCGAGGACCACCGCCTCGACGAGCCTCGCCCCGCCGCCCAGCGCCGCCGCGACAAGCAGGCGGAGCGGGACGAGTCGGAGAAGGAGTACGACGACTTCGAGCCGTTCTAGGCGACCGGCCGACCGGCCGGAATACGCACCGCGGGCACGGAGAGGATCTTCCTCTCCGTGCCCGTGGTGGTTCGCTGACGGGCTCTCGAGCACCCCGAAGCGCTCGCGAGTTCCCCTGAGGTCCGCGCAGGGAACGGCGGAGTCGCCCGGCGCGGTGACGCGCTCGCTGCTCGCGCACTTGTCATGTCTGTGATGCGCCCTGTTCAAGAGGTGGGCCGCTGTCCCCTGTGGGCTTGTCGGTGTCCAAGAGGCAACCGACGCAGGGGAGTTCGCCGATGTCCGGAGCCGTCTCACGCGATCGACGCCACTTTCTCACCGCCTCGGCCGCCGTGTTCGGCGCCGCCGCCTCCGCCCAGCTCTGGGTGCCCGGCACCGCACGCTCAGCCGTACCCCCTCTGCCCGACGGCGTGTTCAGCCTCGGCGTCGCTTCCGGCGACCCGCTGGCGGACGCCGTCGTGCTGTGGACCCGGCTCGCCCCCGACCCGCTGAACGGCGGCGGCATGCCCGACCGTGCGGTGGAGGTCGGCTGGGAGATCGCCGAGGACGCCCGCTTCCGCAAGCAGGTGCGCCGCGGCACCGCCCAGGCACGTCCGGAGTACGGCCACAGCGTTCACGTCGACGTCCGCGGGCTGCGCCCGGACCGCGTGTACTGGTACCGCTTCCGAGCCGGCGGCCGGCTCTCGCCGACCGGCCGCACCCGAACGGCGCCGCATTCCTTCACCGCGGGCGGCTCGCTGCGCCTCGCGCTCGCCTCCTGCCAGAACTGGCAGCACGGCTACTTCACCCCGTACGCCGACATGCTGCGCGAGGACCCCGACGTCGTCCTGTTCGTCGGCGACTACATCTACGAGTCCGCGCCGTCGGCGACGGCCGTGCGCCGGCACGAGGGCAGCGGGGAGCCGCACACCCTCGTCCAGTACCGCAACCGGTACGCCCAGTACCGCACCGACCCGCACCTCGCGGCGATGCACGCGCACGCCCCCTGGGTGGTCACCTTCGACGACCACGAGGTCGACAACGACTTCGCCGGGGAGGTCCCGCAGGACCCGGACAAGCAGACCCACCCTGCGTTCGTGGCCCGGCTGACCGCCGCCTACCAGGCGTACTACGAGCACATGCCGGTCCGGGCCACCGCGATTCCGGACGGGCCGCACATCCCCATGTACCGGCGGCTCGACTTCGGACGCCTCGCCCGGCTGAACGTCCTCGACACCCGGCAGTTCCGCAGCAACCAGGTGACCAGCCAGGCGGGCGCCAAGCATCCCTCGCTCACCATGCTCGGCGCGGCGCAGAAGAAATGGCTGCTCGGCGGAGTGCGCCGATCGCCGGCCCGCTGGAACATCGTCGCCTCCCAGATCATGATGGCCGAGACCGACCTCCAGGTGGGCAAGGGCAAGCTCTGGTACTACGACGCCTGGGACGGCTACCAGGCCGAACGCAACGCCCTCATGAGGGAGTTCGCGGCGGTCAGCAACCCCGTCGTCCTGAGCGGCGACCGGCACTACACGATGATCAGCGACCTCAAGAAGGACTTCGCCGACCCGCACTCCGACGTGGTCGGCGCCGAGTTCGTCGGGACCTCCATCTCCACCGGCGGCGACCAGGACCTGGCGGTCTTCCACCGGGAGTGGAAAGCGCGGATGCCGGACAACCCGCACTGGAAGTTCATCGACGCCCACCGCGGCTACCACCTCTTCGACATCCGGCGGGACGGCATCGACGCCCAGGTGCGCGTCCCGGCCACGGTGCTGAAGCCGGATGCCACCTCCAGCACCCTGGCCCGTCTGCGGGTCGAGGCGGGGGATCCGGGCGTACGGCTCGTGTGATCCGGTCGCGGCCGTGTGGACGGGCGGCCGCGTCCGTCCACAGGGCCTGACGCGCACCTTCGAATCCCCGCTCGGGCTGCCCCGCGTTCTTCTGGTGGAGGTCCCGGCCACGGCCAATCGTTCCCGTGCGCCGGCCGGGACCGAAATGCTGCGTATACGCGACAGAGAATTCCGCGGAAATGGACTTCCGGACGAGACCTATTCGAAACTCGTGTGCAACGGCGCGGTCCCGCGGATGAGGAAATGCCTGCCGTCAGCCATCGGAGGACGTCCGGATCAGTACTCCGGTGCGGGCCCTGACGGCTGTCGTGGCCGTCGGCGCGGAGAGGGCCGGACGAATCCGCGCCCTGGGCGTACGGGTTCCGGGCGTCCCGGCACCGCTGTCAGTCGTAACACCACCACCGCCGCGGCCGGCACCGCGCGGGGCGCACCGCGGATCGCCCCAACGGGGCCGCCCAGGCGCTGTACGGAGCGCTCGCCGTGGGCGCCGCGGAGTCCTCGCGCGCTCCCGCGATCCGGCCGGTTCATCGGACGCCGTCGGGGGAACTCGTCCGTGTCCTGGGTCACCTGATGCGCAAGCGCATGAAGCGAAGGTGAGAATCGCGGGCGGGACGTGTGCAGTTACTCACAGCAAATCCGGACAATTCATCCGGCACTCTCGAAGTGGCCTGCGTGCAAGGTGAATAAATGGTTGCGCGCACATATGCAGTAGGCGGCGCTCGCCTTGCATGGCGGTAACCGTAAGTGGGACCATTCCTGGGTTCCCTGTCGTCCCAAGGTAGGTCGCCTGTGTCTGAGCACTTTGCCAAGCCCCGTACCACCGCAGTGATCCTGGCCGGCGGCACCGGCCAGCGCGTGGGTCTGTCGATTCCGAAGCAGCTGCTGAAGATCGCCGGCAAGGCGGTCATCGAGCACACGCTGACCACCTTCGAGCAGGCCGACTCGATCGACGACATCATCGTGCTGATGGCCCCGGGCTACGTCCCGGACGTCGAGAAGATCGTCGCGAAGGCGGGGCTGAAGAAGGTCACCAAGGTGATCGAGGGCGGCTCGACGCGGAACGAGACGACCGAGCGCGCCATCGCCGCCCTCGGCGAGGGCCTGGCCGAGGGCGAGGACGCGAACGTCCTGTTCCACGACGCCGTACGCCCGCTGCTGTCGGAGCGCGTGATCGACGACTGCGTGACCGCGCTGGAGCGCTTCCAGGCCGTGGACGTCGCCATCCCGTCCGCGGACACGATCATCGTGACCCGCACCCACGGCGAGGACGGCGAGTTCATCACCGAGATCCCGGACCGCTCCCGGCTGCGCCGCGGCCAGACGCCTCAGGCGTTCAAGCTGTCCACGATCCGCCGCGCGTACGAGGTCGCGGCCGGTGACCCCAACTTCCAGGCCACCGACGACTGCTCGGTCGTGCTCAGGTACCTGCCGGACGTGCCGATCCACGTCGTCGCGGGTGACGAGTACAACATGAAGGTCACCCAGCCCGTCGACGTCTTCATCGCCGACAAGCTCTTCCAGCTCGCCTCCACCGCCGCGCCCGAGCAGGCCGACGAGGCCGCCTACCGCGAGCTGCTCACCGGCAAGACCGTGGTGGTCTTCGGCGGTTCGTACGGCATCGGCAAGGACATAGCCGAGCTCGCCGAGGGCTACGGGGCCAAGACCTACGCGCTCGGCCGCTCGACCACCGGCACGCACGTCGAGAACCCCGAAGAGGTCGACGACGCGCTGTCCACGGCGTACGCGGAGACCGGGCGCATCGACTACGTGATCAACACCGCCGGCGTGCTGCGCATCGGCAAGCTCGCCGAGACGGACAACGCGACCATCGAGGAAGCGCTGAAGGTCAACTACCTCGCGCCGGTGCAGATCGCCCGCTCCTCGTACAAGTACCTGGCCGAGACCAAGGGCCAGCTGCTGCTGTACACCTCCAGCAGCTACACCCGCGGCCGCGCCGAGTACAGCCTCTACTCCTCCACCAAGGCCGCCATGGTGAACCTCACCCAGGCGCTGTCCGACGAGTGGGCCGGCGACGGCATCCGCGTCAACTGCATCAACCCCGAGCGCACCGCGACCCCCATGCGCACCAAGGCGTTCGGTCAGGAGCCCGCGGGCTCGCTGCTGTCCTCCGAGGCCGTCGCGCACACGTCACTGGACGTGCTGCTCTCCGAACTCACCGGTCACGTCATCGACGTACGGCAGCAGGACCCGACGGCGGGCGCGGGCCGCGCCTCCGGTTTCGAGGCGGCTCTGGCCAGCGTCCTGGACCGCCAGGACGGCGTGGCATAATCAAAAAGATTAGTCTTTTGGAATTCAGGCCTTTGTGTCCGCGTGTTCGCCGCGAATTCACAAGGGCCTGAGTCCGTAGGGTTCGCTTTTTCGTTTTTGGTTCATCTCGGTATCAAAAAAACTTTTGGTATCAAACCGGCACTCACCCCTCAAGAGCAGGTTTCTCCGTGATTTCCACCGCTATTCGCGTTGCCCGGGTGGGCAGCGCGGCCGAGCTGGCGGCGGCGGCCCTCATGATGCTGGGCTTCCCCTGCCTGATGCTCGCCGCGCTCCTGCCGAGCGTCGGCGCCTTCGCGGCCGCGGCCGCCGTGACGTACCTGGCGGACCACTATCTGCACCGGCGCGGCAGCTATCTGGTCAACCGCCTCAGCAAGGTGCGGGCCGGTGTGTCCATCAGGTTCCTGATCCGGGAGCTGCTGCTCGTCCTGCTCCTGGCGCGGCTCGACCTGTCCACCAGCATGCTCTTCAACGCGGCCATCGCGTGCTTCCTGGCCTTCTACGGCTTCCAGGCACCGCACGGCGCGCTCGTCACGCTGATCGCGCTGCGCCGCAAGCTGCCCATCGCCGCCCGCAACGTCGATCTGGACCCGCGTGTCCGTATCCCGGACGCGCCGCCGCGCCGCCTGGTCTCCCGGGCCGCCGAGAAGATGCTCCACCTCGACCTGGTGGCCGTCGCCGGCCTCCTCGTCTCCGCGGCGACCGACGACAACGTCTATGGCTACGCGGGCATCGCGGTGACCCTGCTGCTGGCCTTCGGTTACGTCGTGGCCCTCGTCCCGTTCGTGCGCGGCCGGAGGATCCCGCCGGACGCCGTTAAGGTTCTGGCGGCCCTCGACGACTGGCTGCGCGCGTACCGCCCGGAGACGGTGCTCTACTTCTCGGGCTCCAAGGACTCCGCGTACCAGGTCAACATGTGGCTGGAGACGATGGAGCAGCTGGACACCCGGCCGCTGATCATCCTCCGTGAGCGGTCGGTCCTGGAACGCATGGCACCCACCACGGTGCCGATCATCTGCGTGCCCGGAGGGGTGCACCTGATGAACATGGACCTGTCGACCGTGCGGGTCGCGCTCTACGCGGCGAACGTCGGCAAGAACATCCACATGCTGCGCGTGCCCACCATGAAGCACGTCTTCATCGGACACGGCGACAGCGACAAGCTCGCCAGCGTCAACCCGTTCAGCAAGGTGTACGACGAGGTGTGGACCGCCGGCCGCGCGGGCCGTGACCGTTACGCCATCGCCGATGTCGGCGTCCGTGACGACGACATCGCCGAGGTCGGCCGCCCGCAGCTCGCGCCGATCCGGACCTGGCAGGGCGCGTCGGACGGACTTCCCGGCGACGCCGCCGACGGACGCTGCCCGACGATCCTGTACGCCCCCACCTGGGAGGGCTGGGACGACAACCCGGGCAACACCTCGATCCTGCTGGCGGGCGAGAACATCGTCCGTCGTCTGGTGCGGGCCGATCCGCCCGTCCGTGTCCTCTACAAGCCGCACCCGTTCACCGGCACCCGCAGCTCGAAGGCCAAGGCCACGCACGAGAGGATCGTCGCGCTGGTCGAGAAGGCGGCCGCCGAACGCGCCGCCGACCCCCGCTTCACCGGCGACGCGGCGGCCCAGAGCGCCGCCGTGGCCGAGCTGGCCCGGATCGCGGCCCGTATCGAGCAGCTGACCGGTGGCACCGAGAGCGGCGACGACGCCGAGGCCACCCGTGACGGCGTGGTCGATTTCGCGGCGCACGCCGAGGTCGCCCGGCTGCGCGCCGAGTGGAACGACGCCTACTGGCGCTCGTTCGGCAGCGCCGAGCACCGGGTCATCACCGGCGCCGAGCCCCGCCTGTACGACTGCTTCAACGTCTCCGACGCCATGGTCTCGGACATATCCAGCGTGGTCTCCGACTTCATCGCGAGCGGCAAGCCGTACGCGGTCACGGACTCCGCGGAGCTGGGCGTCGAGGAGTTCAAGCGGCAGAACACCGCGGTGCGCGCCGCCGTGATCCTCTCCAACTCGGCCGCCGAACTGGACGAGTTGCTCGCCGGGGTCGTCGACCCGTCGGCGGACGCGCTGGCCACCGACCGCCGGGAGCTGAAGCGGTATCTGCTGGGCCCCGACGAGCCGACGTCGATCGACCAGTTCAACGGTGCGGTGCGTGACCTGGCGGAGAAGTCCCGGGTGCGCAACCAGGGCCAAGCGGCCGGAGCGGCGGCCGCCGCCGCCGCGGAGCCGGCGGGCGCGGTGCCCGGTCAGCGGGCCGCCACCGCGGGCGAGACGGGCGGTGCGGCCGTCAAGGGGTGATCTGATCGTCCCCTCGCTGCCGGCCGGCCCCAGGTCGTCCGCGCGCGTGTGACAGAGCCCGGCTCCGAGTACACCTCGGAGCCGGGCTTCTTTCTGTGAAGCGCGTCACACATGAGGGCTTGTCAGGCAACCGATCGGCGTTTTCGTCCGTCTTCTAAGTAGTCCTTCCGGTGATACGGGGGAAATATTCTGATGACGATGGGGAAACGTGACAGTGACGCAGCCTGATGTGAGCGTGATCATCGGGGCGTACGAGGCCATGCCTTACCTGGTGAAGTGTCTGCAGTCGGTGGAGGACCAGACCCTCGGTCCCGACCGGATCGAGGTCATCGCCGTCGACGACGGGTCGATGGACGGCACCGGGGAGCACCTGGAGGAGTTCGCGGAGCGCGCGGCCCTGGCGGTCACCGTGATCCGGCAGGCCAACTCGGGCGGCCCCAGCGGTCCGCGCAACGTCGGCCTCGACAAGGCCCGCGGACGCTACGTCTTCTTCCTCGACGCCGACGACCACCTGGGCCCGGAGGCCCTGGAGCGCATGGTCGCCATGGCCGACGCGCAGGGTACGGACGTCGTGCTCGGCAAGGTCATCGGGGTCAACCGCTCCGCCCCGAAGTCGATGTGGGGCAAGACCCTGCCCCGCACGGACGTGTTCTCCTCGCAGATCAAGTTCACGCTCAGCGCGCAGAAGCTCTTCAGGCGCGAGCTGCTCACCCGGCACGGCATGCACTTCGACGAGTCGCTGAAGACCGGCGAGGACGCCCTGTTCACCATGGAGGCCTACCTCCGTGCCGACGGCGTCTCCGTGGTCGCCGACTACGACTGCTACTACCTGGTCGGCCGCGAGGACGGCAAGCACGTGACCAAGAGCGGCAGTTACCGGCTGCGCTTCGACTCCGCCCGCGCCCTGATGGGGCTGATCGCCGAGCACGTGCCCGCGGGCAAGCGCCGCGACGGCCTGATGGTCCGGCCCTTCCTCGTCACCCTGCTCCCGCAGTTCGGTCCCGTCTTCCTCAGGGACGACGAGGAGGTCAGACGCGACAAGCTCGCGCTCGCCAAGCCACTGATCGACGCGTACTGGACCGAGGGCGTCGCCGACCGTCTCAAGGTCAACGAGCGACTGCGGGTGAACCTGGCCGGCCTGGGCCGGGCCGACCTCCTGGTCGACCTCCTGGAGTTCCTCAGGAAGAAGAAGGCGCCCGCGCTCCACGTGGACCCGCGCAGCCGCAAGGCCTATCTCGGCTACCCGCACTTCCGTGACAAGGAAGCGCCCATCCCGGACGGGTGGTTCGTCCCGACCAGCCGCGAGACGGTCACCATCGACAGCTTCAAGTTCGCGCCGGCCGCCCACTTCCCGGGTATGCGCACCGCCCGCCGGGTGGCCCGCAGGGTGCTGGGACCCCGCCACACGGAGGAATGACGCGAAACGCCCGTTCCGGCGCCCCTGCGGGCGTACGGAACGGGCGTCGACGGGGCGCGTACCGGGGGAGTACGCACCCCGCGAGGGTGGGCGGAGGTCAGCGGCGGCCCGACTGCAGCGCCTTGCGCAGCGGGCGCCCGACCGCACGGCGCGCCATGCGGTAGACGGAGCGCTGCGGGACGGCGGGCTGCGCCAGGGCCTTCGGGGCCCCCTTCCGGGCCCGGTCGAGGTCACGCTTCAGCTTGGCGTTGTCCGCCGACAGCTCGGTGATACGGGTCTGCAGCCAGCCGAACCGGGTGGTGAGCGAGGTGACGTCGGCGTCGTTCCAGGGCCGGATGCCGGCCGGGAAGGTGAGCGAGGCCATGCGCCTGTCGTAGGCGGCGCCTCCGTCCCCGTGCGTGAAGGTGTTCCGCAGGCCGTTGCGGTCCAGGAAGCCCGTGAAGCGCTCGAAGCGCTCCTGGTGGCCGCCCGTCAGCGCGCCGAAGTCCGCCTCCGCGTACAGCTCGGCCGGGTCGAGATCTCGCGGCAGCGCGTTGATCCTGCGGTGCGGGATGTCGAAGTAGCGGCACAGCTCCAGGGTGCGCGAGTCGCCGCACAGCACCGTCGCGGGCGTGCCCGCGAGGAGCGCCGCGATGTTGCCGTGGATGCGGGAGCCGAACGAGAAGTCGAAGTCCCGCAGGTCGTCGATCCAGGTGACGGGGTCGATGTAGACGCGGACCTTGTCCTCGCGGTACATCGGGTGGTCCGGGTGGGTGGGTATCGCGGTGACGGAGCCGTTCGGGTCCGACAGGTCGCGCCAGTGCAGCTGGCGCGCGTCACTCAGGTTCTGTCCGATGAAACGCAGGTGCGGATAGCGCGTGTGCGTCCTGCGGATCACCTGGTCGAGGCCCTGGGACTTCACCGCGCTGTGCGAACCGTTGACCGCGATCCGGGACTCGGGACCCAGCGCGGGAGCACTCTTGCGGACGTCGAGGTCCTTGCCGTACATGAACATGGACGGACAGCCGATGACCTCGACGTCGCCGAAGCCCATGTCCTTCAGATAGCGCTCGGTGAACTCGCCGCGCACCCCGATGGACGCGCTGCGGTCGAGCACCGCGGCGACGAACTCCCGTACGGCCGGCTCCATGGGCTTCAGCCGGGCCGGGTCGTAGTCCAGGCCGGTCTGCGCGCCGATCCCCGGCACGACCACGGGGATCCGCAACTTGCTGATGAGCTGCGTCAGACGCCTGAGCTGTGGCTCGAACGAGGGCCGGAAGGCGTTGGCCAGCGGTACGACGAACGCGTCGTATTCCTCGTTGATCCGGCCCGCGGCCGCGACGTTGGTACGGATGCCGTTGGACACGACCTCCGTGTCCGGGGTCTCAAGGATCTTGTGCGCGGCGTCGCTGAAGATCAGGTTGCCCGAGTTGGTGGCGAAGACGTCCTGGTGGAGGGCCTGCTCCACGGGAACGGCGTCGTACGGGCTTTTCCCTGATCTCAGGAGTATGCGCTTCACTGGATGAACATTAGGTGCCACAACGTTCAACTTATCTTTGCACCCTCTTTAAGTTCCATGAGGAACCTGTACAACCTTTTCTGCATGCGCGAACCGTGATCGGGTGACTACACGGAGGCGTCCGCCAGCTGGACCGGGAGGCGTCGGCCCGGCCCCTTCGCGTAGATTGCCGGGCGGGACGACCGGACGGACGAGGGGGCACACCGCAGGTGGCAGGGCAGGCGGAAGGGAACGCGGTGCGGGCGACGGCGGTACGGCAGGCTGTGACGCGGGCCCACCGGATGGTCGTCAAGGTGGGTTCCTCCTCGCTGACGACGGCTGCCGGCGGCCTCGACGCGGACCGTGTCGACGCCCTCGTCGACGTGCTCGCCAAGCACCGCAGCGGCGGTGAGAAGGAGATCGTCCTCGTCTCCTCCGGCGCCATCGCCGCCGGACTGGCCCCGCTCGGCCTGCGCCGCCGCCCCAAGGACCTCGCCCGGCAGCAGGCCGCCGCCAGCGTCGGCCAGGGCCTCCTGGTCGCCCGCTACACCGCGTCCTGCGCCCGCCACGGCATCCGTGTCGGACAGGTGCTCCTCACCTCCGACGACACCAGCCGCCGCGCCCACCACCGCAACGCCGCCCGCACCCTCGACAAGCTCCTCGCGATGGGCGCCCTGCCGGTCGTCAACGAGAACGACACGGTCGCCACGGACGAGATCCGCTTCGGCGACAACGACCGGCTCGCCGCCCTCGTCGCCCACCTCGTCCGCGCCGATCTTTTGGTCCTGCTCTCCGACGTGGACGGTGTCTACGACGGCGATCCCGGCCGGCCCGGAACCTCGCGGATAGCGGAAGTGCGCGCACCGCAGGACCTCGCGCACATCGACATCGGCAGCGCCGGCAAGGCGGGCGTCGGCACCGGCGGCATGGTCACCAAGGTCGAGGCCGCCCGGATCGCGGCGGCCGCGGGCATCCCCGTCGTCCTCACCTCCGCCGTGCACGCCGCCGAGGCCCTGGCGGGCGGGGACACCGGCACCTACTTCCACCCCACCGGCAAGCGCTCCGCCGACCGGCTGCTGTGGCTCCAGCACGCCTCGACCCCGCAGGGCGCGCTCATCCTGGACGACGGGGCCGTGCGCGCCGTCGTCGACCGCCGCACGTCGCTGCTGCCGGCCGGCATCGCGGCCGTCGAGGGCGACTTCACCGCGGGTGACCCCGTCGAACTGCGCGACAGCGGCGGCCGCGCGGTCGCGCGGGGTCTGGTGAACTTCGACGCCAAGGAGATCCCCCAGCTCATCGGCCGCTCCACCCGCGAGCTGGCGCGCGAACTGGGCCCCGCCTACGAACGCGAGGTCGTCCACCGCGACGACCTGGTGCTCCTGTTTCCGTAGGACGTCTGTCCGCGGCACCTGTGCGCCGTCGCGCCGGTGTACGACCCGGGGGCCAATCCCCGCACCCCGGCCGAAAACTGGTGTGAACGTTTCGCGGACGCCCGTCGCGGCGCGGTGAAACTCCGTAAAAGCGCCACGCGGACGCTCCCCACCTGCTCAACTTTGTTGCAGGGAGAGCCCGAGGTTGTGTGACGACCATTGCGTAAAGGAGGCCGTCGTGAGACGAGTGCGCCCTGGGGCGGCGGCGTCGCGCGGTGGTGCCTCCCCCACACTCGGCTCCGTTCGAGCGGGGGGAGCCCCATCCCGTGCGGCGGGTGAGGAACGGGCCCTGACGAGCGTCGCGGCCGGAGACACCTTCGAGGGCGAGGAGCCGGCCGACCAGCCGCGGCTGTGGCACGTCACGCTGAGCGTCTCGGGCGGCGAGGCCCCGCTGAAGGAGGTGCGGCGCGGACTGGAACAGCTGGCCCACGACCACCCCTTCCTGCTGACCAGCCGGTACGCCAACGACCACGCGGAGATCCGCTACTGGGAGGAGGCCCGCGACCTGCACGACGCCGCGGCCGTCGCACTGCGCCTGTGGGGCGAGCACCGGCAGACCGCCAAGCTCCCGCCCTGGGAGATCGTCGGCCTGGAGGTCATCGACCGCGAGACCTACCACCAGCGCATCGCGGAGGGGTACGGGCCGCTTCCGGCCACTCCGGTGGGAGTTCACCCCTTTTGAGGGTGTCTCGGGGTGTGGGACAACGGCCGGCCGGACACGTCCGGCGCACTACCCTTCCGATATGACCACGCTCTCGCCGTACGACTCGATGTCTCCGGTCACCCGGGCCGCCTACCGCGCCAAGGCCGCCGCCGCCGACCTCGCACCGCTGCCGCGGGCCGAGAAGGACGACGCGCTGCTCGCCATCGCGGACGCGCTGGAGGTCCGTACGAGCGAGATCGTCGCGGCCAACGCGAAGGACATCGCGCGGGCCCGGGAGGCCGGGACCAGCGAGACCGTCATCGACCGGCTCACGCTGACGCCCGAGCGCGTGCGCGCCATCGCCTCGGACGTACGGGACGTCGTCGCGCTGCCCGACCCGGTCGGCGAGGTCGTGCGCGGCTCCACCCTCCCGAACGGCATCGACCTGCGCCAGGTCCGCGTCCCGCTCGGTGTCGTAGGCATCATCTACGAGGCCCGCCCGAACGTGACGGTCGACGCCGCCGCCCTCTGTCTGAAGTCCGGCAACGCGGTCCTGCTGCGCGGCTCCTCCTCGGCCTTCGAGTCGAACACCGCCCTCGTCCGCGTGCTGCGCGACGCGGTGGGCGGCGCCGGACTGCCCGCCGACGCCGTCCAGCTGGTGCCCGGCGAGGGCCGCGAGTCGGTGCGTGAGCTGATGCGGGCCCGCGGTCTGGTCGACGTCCTCATCCCGCGCGGCGGCGCCTCGCTGATCCGTACGGTCGTCCAGGAGTCCATCGTCCCCGTCATCGAGACCGGGACCGGCAACTGCCACGTGTACGTCGACGCGAACGCCGACCTCGACATGGCGATCGACATCCTGATCAACTCCAAGGCCCAGCGGCCCAGTGTCTGCAACTCCGCCGAGACCCTCCTCGTGCACCAGGACATCGCGCCCGAGTTCCTGCCGCGCGCCCTGGACGCCCTCGCGGACGCCGGGGTCACCGTGCACGCCGACGAGCGTGTCCTCGCCTACGCCAAGGACTCCAAGGCCACCGTCGTCGAGGCCACGCCCGAGGACTGGGAGACGGAGTACCTCTCCTACGACATCGCCGCCGCGGTCGTCGACTCCCTCGACCGGGCCGTCGAACACATCCGGCTGTGGACCTCCGGCCACACCGAGGCCATCGTCACCACCTCGCAGCAGGCGGCCCGCCGTTTCACCCAGTTGGTGGACTCCACCACGGTCGCCGTGAACGCCTCGACGCGGTTCACCGACGGCGGACAGTTCGGCTTCGGCGCGGAGATCGGCATCTCCACGCAGAAGCTGCACGCCAGGGGGCCCATGGGGCTGCCGGAGCTGACGAGCACCAAGTACATCGTCACGGGGGACGGGCACATCCGGCGCTGAGACACCGGGGCGCGGGGTCGCGGGGCGCGCGGCGCAGGTCATACGGCGCGCGCCGGTGAGGCCCGCGCCGGAGGCGTCTCGCCAGGCGGATGAATTTCCATACCGTCTGCCCAAAATGACCCCCCAGGTCTACTCTGGATCCGTGCCGGAGGACGTGGGGGGCACGCCGTTCCCTGACGGCTGGGAGCCCGACGACGACCGCGACCGCGGGGGTGCGGACGAAGAGTTCGCCTCCGTGGTCTTCGACGAGGACTTCGTACGGGCGGCGGTGATCCATGAGCCGACCGCCGTGGAACGCCTGCTGGCAGCCGCTCAGGCCCGCGCGGAGGCCTCCGAGGCGGAAGCGCGCCGGGCGCACGCCCGGGGCACCCGCGGCGACGACGAGCGCTACGAGGACGGTTTCGGCCCCGACGGCCACCGCGGACACGGACGTGACCCGGACGGGGACGACCTGGACGACGCCGAGGTCCTTCAAGGCCGCTACGGCGCGCCGGGAGCGTACGGCAGGGCCTACGGGAAGCAGGTCCGCTGGCACCGTCCGGTGGCCTGGGTACTGGCCCTGGTGATGGGCATAGGCATGGTCGCCCTGGCCTTCACGGCGGTCTACCGGGGGGCATCCTCGGGCCGCCAGGACCAGGTCCCGTCACCGGCCTCCACAGGCCTCGAACAAGGCCGGGACAAGCTCACCGGCACCGGGCCCTCGGCTTCGGCCCAGTACTCCCACCCGGCCGTGCCGGCGGTGCCCCGAACCCCGTGACACCAGCGGCGTTGTCGACCCTTCGAACGCCCTGATGATCCCGGGTGGTCTTGGTGGGATCCTGTCAGAACTTGTCGTGCACCACCGCGTTTACCAGGGGCTCCGGAGACCTACTCTGAAGGTATGGGCGGGCCTGGAGACCCTCCTGAGGGGACACCCGAGGGCGCTCCCGCAGGTGGAGAGGACGAGTACCGATCCGTCGTCTTCGACGAGTCGTTCGTCCGTGCTGCCCGCCTCCAGGAGTTCTCCGCGCGGGAGCGGATGGCCGACCACGCCCCGGCCGTACGCCGCCGTCCCGCACTCCAGCGCGGCCTGTCCCGGCAGGCGCTGATCCTGGTTCTGCTGATAGCCGTCGCCTTCGGCACCGCGATCTACATGGGCGTACGACACCCCTACCAGAACCCCGTCGCCCAGCCGCCGGAGCCGCTGCGCATGACGGTCATACCCCTCGCGCCCCAGACCCCCGTGCCGGGGGCCACGAACGTCGACGACCTGTACGCGCACAGTCCCGCGGCGCAGTTCGGCGTCGGCGCCGAGGGCATCGCGCTGCCCGCCTCCCGCCGCACCGCGCACTTCTCGGACAGCCAGGTCGTCGCCGCCCTGACGACCGCCAAGGACTACCTCGTGAAGTCCTCGCTCGACCCGGAGGTGCTCACGGGCGGCACCGACCGGCCGGTACGGATCCTGCTCGACCCCCAGCAGCTCGACCAGTTCGACCAGAGCTTCACCCACCCGGCCGCCGACGGGCGGCACGCGCCCACCGGCTGGCTGGTCCGCTTCGACACCGCCCGCACCGAGCTGGCCGACCTCAGGATCCGGGTCCAGGGCACCCTCCAGGCCGCCGAATCCGACCCGGACACCCTTGAGGTCGTCGCGGACCACACCTTCGTCTACGCCCTGAAGCCGACAGGCGCGGACAGCCGTGCGAAGGCCTCCCTGTTCACCGTCCGGCGCGAGCTGCACTTCCGCTTCGACCGCGACGACCTGCGCATGCACCAGGCCGAGCTGGTCGTCTCCTCTCTCCAGGCCGGACCGCTCGCCTGCGCCGACGACTCGGTGGACCGGCTGCGTCCCCTGCTCGCCGGGCAGACGGCGAAGGCGGGCGGCCCGGCCGGCACCGACCCGTACGCGACCGGCAGCGCGACGGCGCTGTGCGGGTCGCTGGCGACGAGCGCGCAGCCGAGGACCTGACCCGACCACGCGCGCCGCCGCCCGGCGGTCTCGGGGCGGCGCCACGGCGTGGCGCCCGGTGATCGGCGACCGGCGGACCGGCGCGGAGTCCGGTCAGCCGTCGCCCTCGGGTCCCGCGTCGCCCTTGGAACCCCCGTCGCCGCCGGGGCGGCCGTCGTCCGGGCCGGTGTCACCGGGGCGCTCCTCGCCGTCCCGCCCGTCCCGCGTCGGAGCGTCCTTGGGGGAGCCGCCCGCGAAGCCGCCGAAGCCGCGCCGCACCCGGCCCCCGAGGTCGCCCGCCCCGCCCGCGATGTCGCTGACCAGCTTCATCAGCGGGTCCTTGGAGTTCTTCACATCCGTCGCGTAGCTCGACGCCGACTGCCGGAACGAGTCCGACACCGAGGTGTCCTTGTCCTCGCTGCGCCGCGGATAGTGACCGTCCATGATCCGCTGGTAGTCGCGGGACTCGGCCCACTTCTTCAGCTCGGCGGCGCGCACCGTGGTGAAGGGGTGCGTACGGTTGAGGACGTTGAGGATCTTGAGCACGGAGTCGCGCAGGTCGCCCCCGGCCTCGTACTCCTCGGCCTGCGCGAGGAACGCGTCCACGTTCATCTCGTGCAGGTGGTTGCCGCCCGCGATCTTCATCAGTCCGCGCATCGAGGCCCGCGGGTCCTGCCCGACGAGCAGCCCCGCCCGGTCGGCCGACAGCTCCGACTTGCGGAACCACTCCCGCAGCGCGGTCACGATGGTCATGATCGCGAGGTTGCCCAGCGGGATCCAGGCCACCCGGAGGGCGAGGCTGGTCAGGAAGAGCAGGATCGTGCGGTAGACGGAGTGACCGGACAGCGCGTGGCCGACCTCGTGCCCGACGACGGCCCGCATCTCCTCCTCGTCCAACAGCTCCACGAGTCCGGTCGTGACGACGATGATCGGCTCGTCCAGGCCGATGCACATCGCGTTGGGCTGCGGGTCCTGGGTGACGTACATCGGCGGGACCTTCTCCAGGTCCAGGATGTGACAGGCGTCCCGCAGCATGGCGTTGAGGTGCGCGAACTGGGCGTCCGAGACGCGCACCGA
This sequence comes from Streptomyces sp. RPA4-2, assembly GCF_012273515.2. Classification (NCBI taxonomy): domain Bacteria; kingdom Bacillati; phylum Actinomycetota; class Actinomycetes; order Kitasatosporales; family Streptomycetaceae; genus Streptomyces; species Streptomyces sp. RPA4-2. The sequence goes on along the minus strand of NZ_CP050975.2, from coordinate 3,232,660 downwards.
GTCGGACAGGAACAGCAGCCGCAGGCTGCGCTCGGGCAGCAGGCCGCTCAGGGCCTTGAAGACCGTGTCGAAGCCGGTGAGCTTGCGCAGGGCCACCAGGGCCGAGCGGTCCGCCGGGTGTTCGTACGCCCGCGAGGAGATCCCCTCGAAGCGCCTGCGCTGCCTGCTCGGCACCTTCTCGTGCCCGTTCCCCTGATGACTGTCGTCGGACATGTGTTCCCCCATGTGCGTCGGAGTGCCTTATGTGCCCCCAAGGCACGGCCCAGCCTAGGCGGAGATACCGTGGACGGGCAGTACAGAGAAGGAGTCGTACGCCATGGAGCACATCCCCGCAGCCGCCTGGCTCACCGAGGCCGCGAGCGCGGCAGACAAGCAGGGCCCGGGCGATCTGCTCCGCGTCGTGCTGATCGTGATGATCGTCGGACTGGCCCTGACCGCCTGGTTCCTGCTGCGCGGGTACAAGCGCGAGGACGACTGAGCTCAGCGCGGGGCGCCCGGCGCCGGGAGAACCAGCGCCGTGACCGTCGTACGGGGTGCCGGTGACCGTCGCGCGCGGCAACCGGCTTCCCCAACGGCGGAGTCGGCGTGATCGCGGCCGGGGCACCCGCTTACGATGGGCCGACGTCGTTATCCCGCCCTCCCCCACTCTCGACTCCGCTCGAGCGGGGGGACCCCCATCGGATAGGTCCTGCCGAGATGAGCTTCCACAGCACTGCCGCACAGTTGGTCACTCTTGCCGCCGAGGGCGAGGAGCACGGTGGTAACCACGAGAGCCTCAGCCCGTTCCTGACCGGCGGCGGCGCCCTCTTCGTCCTGCTCCTGCTGCTGTGGATCACGACGCGCTTCAACCGCGACCGCTGAGCCCTTTCAGTCATCCGCGGCCGTCTCCGGGACCCCTGTCGGGCGGAGCCCGTCGACCGGGCCGGTAGGGTCTGCACGCATGGGAGAGCAGGACATGCCTACCGGTCCGGCGAGTGACTCGGAGAGCGGCTCCGTCGGTGACGCCGCGGGTGGCGCGGTGCGTGGCGGCGTGAGCCGGCTGACGACCGGCCGCCGCAACGGCCCCTCGACTCCCGGCAAGCGCCGTCTCGGCGTGATGGGCGGGACGTTCGACCCGATCCACCACGGGCACCTGGTGGCGGCCAGCGAGGTCGCCGCGCAGTTCCACCTCGACGAGGTGATCTTCGTACCGACCGGGCAGCCGTGGCAGAAGACCGACCGGAAGGTCTCCCTGGCCGAGGACCGGTATCTGATGACGGTCATCGCGACCGCCGAGAACCCGCAGTTCTCGGTGAGCCGCATCGACATCGACCGCGGCGGACCGACCTACACCACGGACACCCTGCGCGACCTGCGCGCTCTCAACCCCGACGCCGACCTGTTCTTCATCACCGGCGCCGACGCGCTCGGCCAGATCCTCACCTGGCGGTACGCGGAAGAACTGTTCTCCCTCGCGCACTTCATCGGAGTCACCCGGCCAGGCCACACCCTGACCGACCCCGGGCTGCCCGAGGGCGGGGTCTCGCTCGTCGAGGTTCCCGCGCTCGCCATCTCGTCGACAGACTGTCGTGCGAGGGTCGGCAGGGGAGATCCCGTCTGGTATCTGGTGCCGGACGGTGTAGTGCGCTACATCGACAAGCGTGAGCTGTACCGCGGCGAGTGAGCCGAGAGGGGCACCGGTGAACGACCGATACGACGGATACGCGGGCGGCGACCAGTACGAGCTCGTCGGCTACGACGAGTTCGGGCAGCCTGTGTACCGGCAGGTGCCGCCCCAGCCGTCCCAGCAGAACTACGACCCGTACGCGCAGCCCCAACAGCCCCAGCAGTCCCAGGGCTACGGCTACGACCCGTACGCGAACGGCGGGACGGGCTACGACACCGGCCGGCAGCCGGCGTCCTCCTACGACACCGGTCAGCAGGCGTCCGTCCCCGCGTACGACCCCTACGACCCGTACGGAGCCGGCGCGTCCGCTCCCGACGGGGCGGATACGGCGTACGACCCCTACGGGCAGTCGGCCCGGACGCCCCAGCCTCCCCACACGGCCCAGTCGGCGCACACGACGCAGACCGAGCGCGGCGGGCAGAACGGACGGATGGGCCGGGCGGGTCGGACGGCTCAGCCGGGCCGGCCGGTGCAGACCGGCCGGGCGGCCCAGGACGGGCACGCCGGGTACGGCGGATACGACGGGCAGACCCCGGGCACGGCCGGTGCCGCGAGCACCGGGCAGCAGCCGCGGGTCGCCGAGCAGACCGCGTACATCCCGCAGCAGGCGGGCCCCACGGAGGACGGCGGGCCGCGGGCCGACCGGGACTACCGCACCGAGCAGTTCGCGTTCGTCGAGGAGCAGGAAGCCGAGTCCGAGGACGTCATCGACTGGCTGAAGTTCACCGAGAACCGCACCGAACGCCGCGAGGAGGCCCGCCGCCGTGCCCGCGGCCGGATCGTCGCCCTGGTCGTGGTGTTCGCCCTCGTCGTGGTCGGCGGTGTCGGCTACCTCTGGTACGCGGGCAAGCTGCCCGGCACCTCCTCGCACGACAAGCCCGCCGCGACGACGGCGTCGAGCGCCCAGAACCGCGACGTCCTCGTCGTCCACCTGCACGACACGAAGGGCGGCGGCACCTCCACCGCGCTGCTCGTCGACAACACGACGACCAAGCGGGGCACCACCGTCCTGCTGCCCAACTCCCTTGCCCTGACGGGCGACGACGGTTCGACGACCACGCTCGCCAAGTCCGTCGACGACGACGGTTCCTCCGGGACGCAGGACGCGATCGACACGGTGCTGGGGACCGACATCCAGGGCACCTGGCGTCTCGACACCCCCTATCTCAGCAACCTCGTCGAACTCGTCGGCAACATCGACATCACCACCGACACCGCCGTGCCCGACCCGGACGCCAAGAAGAAGGGCGAGCCGCCCCTCGTGAAGAAGGGCGAGGACCAGACCCTCAGCGGCAAGGCGGCCGTCGCCTACGCGACCTACCGCGCCCCCGGCGAGGCCCAGAACGCCCAGCTGGAGCGGTTCGGGCAGGTCATGCAGGGCGTGTTGCGCAAGCTGTCGTCCGACAAGCAGGCCGCGACGACCACCGTGCAGACCCTCGCGCAGATCCTCGACCCGCCGCTGACCGACCAGGACCTCGGCGTCTTCCTCGCCAAGCTCGCCGACCTCGCCAAGGGCGGCGACTACAAGACGGCGCTGCTGCCCGTGCAGCAGGACGGCACCCTGAGCGAGAGCGCCACCGACACCGTGGTCAAGGACGTGCTCGGCGGTACCGCGAAGAGCCCCGACGCCGGCGCCGCCGTCCGTGTCGGCATCAGGAACGCCACCGGAGTGAAGTCCGCCACGGAGAAGGCCCGCGTCGTCCTGGTCAACGGCGGCTACACCTTCCTGGACTCCGGCACCGCCGCCGCGGCACAGAGCGTGTCCCAGATCACCTACGCCGACGCCGCCAAGAAGAACGACGCCGTCGAGGTGGCGAAGACCCTGGGCCTGCCGGCCAGTGCCGTGAAGAAGGGCAAGGCGACGTCCAACGCGGACGTCTCCGTGGTCCTGGGCCAGGACTACAAGGTGAGTACCTCGACCGGGTGACTCCGCGTGATCGGCGGTGACGGCCGCGATCACGAGGTGTCCGCGGCCGTGCTCCGGGGCTTTTGGGGCACGGCCGCGGAAACGCGTGGGGTGCCCTCGGCTGTCCGTGAGACCCTTGAGTCATTACTGACCGCCGACGGAAAGCCGCGTAGTGACCGCCACGGACCGCTCCATCGAGCTCATCAACACCGCCGCACAGGCGGCCGCCGACAAGCTCGCGCACGACATCATCGCCTACGACGTCAGCGATGTGCTCTCGATCACCGACGCCTTCCTGCTGGCGTCCGCACCCAACGACCGCCAGGTCAAGTCGATCGTCGACGAGATCGAGGAGCGCCTGAGCAAGGAGCTCGGCGTCAAGCCGGTGCGCCGCGAGGGCGACCGCGAGGCCCGCTGGGTGCTGCTCGACTACGTCGACATCGTCGTACACGTCCAGCACAGCGAGGAGCGCGTCTTCTACGCGCTGGAGCGGCTCTGGAAGGACTGCCCCGAGCTGGATCTGCCGGCCGACGCCAAGGCCACCCGCGGCAAGACCGCCGAGCACTCCAAGCTGCGCGCCGAGGAGGACTCCGCCGAACTGGAGGAGCTGCGGTGACCGCCGAGGCCGGCAGGAAGCCGGGCCGGGGCCGCCGCGTCATCCTGTGGCGGCACGGCCAGACCTCCTGGAACGTGGAGAGCCGCTTCCAGGGCTCCACGGACGTCGAGCTCACCGAGACCGGCATCGGCCAGGCCCGGCGCGCCGCCCGGCTGCTCGCCTCGCTGGAGCCCGACGCGATCGTCGCCTCGGACCTCCGGCGCGCCGCCGCCACGGCCGCCGAGCTGGCCGGGCTCACCGGCCTGGACGTCACCCACGACGAGGCCCTGCGGGAGACCTACGCGGGCGTCTGGCAGGGCCTGACGCACGAGGAGATCCTCGGCCGGTACGGCGACGAGTACGCCGCCTGGAAGCGCGGCGAGCCCGTGCGCCGCGGCGGGGGCGAACTGGAGTCCGAGGTCGCCGACCGCGCCGCTCCCGTGGTGCTGCGGCACGCCGACAAACTCCCCGAGGACGGCACCCTCGTGGTCGTCAGTCACGGCGGCACGATCCGTACGACCATCGGGCGTCTGCTCGGCCTCGAGTCGCAGCACTGGGAGAGTCTCGGCGGCCTCTCCAACTGCTGCTGGTCCGTCCTCGGACGGGGCGCGCGGGGCTGGCGACTGCTGGAGCACAACGCCGGCACGCTGCCGGAGCCGGTGCTCGGAGACGACGACTGAGCGGATCGGGCGGCCCTCTGTCCGGTCCCGTGGACCCGTCGGGACCGGATTTCACTTTCCGGCAGGTCGCAGGCTAAAGTTCTTCTTGTTCGCCCCGCAGGGCGGGAAGAACGCAAGGGGCTATAGCTCAGTTGGTAGAGCGCCTGCATGGCATGCAGGAGGTCAGGAGTTCAATTCTCCTTAGCTCCACAGATTGACTCTTCTGAGTCGTCGAAGATCGGTGAAGAAGATCCCGTCCCCTGAGGGGGCGGGATTTTTTGTGTGCCCCGGCCGCCGCGCGACCTTCGGCACACTCTTCTTGAACCGGCTTGAGTCACTTGGGCCCCCGGGGGCGTATACCTCTGCGGACGCGCTCCTCATGTGCACGTATGCGCTGGCCGCGACGGCTACGTCGGGTGCCGTGTCCGGACTGGTACGAAGGCGTCGCTGACCGTATTGCTCCGGCCGTGGCAGAATCAAACGGCCGGAAGGGGGCGCGGCCCGACGGGAGGGAGAAGCGATGCCTGCGAGCATCCTCGAGGAGGTCCACGACCTTCTCGAAGTGGCACCGAAACGTGGAAGAGCCACTCGCCTCGACTGTCCTTCCCGCGGATCCGTCCACATCGCCCAGGTCCTCGGCGACAGCGGCGGGATCTCCTACGTGTGCACGGCCTGCGGCCACAGCTGGAGCTGATCGATGGGTGCACACAGGCGAAAGTGCGATTGGTGCGGCAGTGGTACGCCCATCGTCCGCGACATGGAACCGGTCAACCACGACTACCAGTACTGGTGCGAGGAGTGCGCGCGGGCGCTGATCATAAAAGGCGACCCGATCGAGACGTACCGCGAGCTGGAGGGCGAGCCGATCTACGGGCGGCTCCTGGACGAGCACTGCACGCTCAAGCGGTTCTACTCGTTCGCGACAGCCTGACCCCGAGAAGGGCCAGGAAGGCGCAGCCGGCTCCGGCGTAGAGGGCCGACAGCGCCGACTGGACGCCGTTCTGGTGGAGTTCGAGCCGGCCGGGGCCGTGCGGTACCCACCACAGCGCGTACGAGCAGAAGGCCACGGCGGTGGCGACGGCGGACATCCTCCCGCGGGTCGCCAGGAGCAGCGTCATCGGCACGCACCACACCCAGTGGTGCGACCACGACACCGGACTGACCAGCAGCGCCGTCACCGCGCAGGCGGCCACCGCCCAGGCCCGCAGCCCACGCAGTTCCGCGGCCACGGCGGCCGTGAGGCCCAGAGCCCCCACCACGGCTGCCGCGGCGATCCACCACGGGCCGGGGTGCGCGCTGTGCGACAGCCGGGCCAGGACCCCGCGCAGCGACTGGTTCGCGGTGTCCTCCACCAGCCCGACCCGGCCCGTCTCGAACACCATCCGGCTCCAGAAGCGCCACGAGTCGTACGGCAGGACGGCGGCCGCGAGCAGCGTCGCCCCGGTGAACGCGACGGCCGCCCCGCGCGCATGGCGCAGCCAGGGGCCTCCGCGGCCCCGGCGCGCGTGTTCCACGAGGCCGGCGGCCAGCAGGAACACCGCGAAGAGCGCCGGGGTCAGTTTGACGGCCGCGGCGATCCCGATGCCCGCCCCGGCCCAGCGCCGTACGGGACGTCCGGTCAGGTCCCACAGCACCAGCGCACCGAGCAGCAGGTTGACCTGCCCGTAGCGCAGCGTCGTCCACACCGGCTCGCACCACACGGCCGCCGCCGACGTCCACCACACGCTCTCCACGCGCGCGTGGCCGACGAGCCGCAGCGAGAGCGACACGAACACCACGAGAAGGGCCAGGTTCCCGGCCGTCGCGAGCGTTTGCAGGTCCGCCGTGTCCAGCAGGGTCAGCGGTGTGAACAGCAGGGCGGCGAACGGCGGGTAGGTGGTGGGCAGATGGGCCTCGGTCGTGCGCAGCGCGTAGAGGTCGCCGCCCGCGCGGACGGTCGCGCCCTCCGCCCGGTACACCGTCAGGTCGATCATCGACACGTGCGCGGCCCGTTGCGCGCACCAGAAGGCGGCGAACGACAACAGGCATACCCCCAGGGCGACGGACGCGTGGCGGCGGACACGGGGGAGGGCGATCACGGTCACGGAGTCCGACACTATCCCGCATGTCCGTATTGTCCGAGCGGTGCGGAATCGATTTGGTGGTGCACGGGGAGGACCGTGTAATGTTTGCTTCGCCGCCGGGGAGACCGGGCGGAGCAGAACAAGGGGCTATAGCTCAGTTGGTAGAGCGCCTGCATGGCATGCAGGAGGTCAGGAGTTCAATTCTCCTTAGCTCCACAGGATCTGAAGGCGGGCCACCCGATCCGGGTGGCCCGCCTTCGTGGTGTTCAGCGGCCGCTGCCGAGCGCCCGGCGGCCACGGCGCTGGGACAGCACCGGCAGGTTGTTGCGTGCCGGGGCGGAGGATCTGGTGTCCTCCTCGATGCGCAGGGCGAGCGCCGGGCAGCGGCGTACGGCCCGCAGCGCCTTCGCCTCCGCGTACCGGGGGACCTGCGCCTGCGCGACGGTGGGGAACCCGTCCGCGCCGAGCTCGAAGACCTCGGGAAGGATGTCCGCGCACAGGCCGTGCCCGCGGCACAGCGTCCAGTCGACGTAGATCTTCTGGCGGCTGGGGCCCGCCTCCTCCAGCGCCTGGCCGCCCGGGATGCCCGTCGGGGTCTGGCCGCCCTCGAAGAGCGGCAGAACGCCCTCCACGGGCCTTCCGCACCCGTTTCCGAGGACGTGCGCGGCGAGGTCGTCGGTGAACGCCTTGATCGTCGACTCGATGAACATCGCCGAGCCGTCCGGGTGGGAGCACGCGCCGCGTCGCTTCACGGCCTTGGCGACCTGCTTCACGGCCTCCAGGGCGGCCGGACCACCGCCGTTGAGGATGTCCTCCAGACCGCGCGCCGCGGCGGGCAGGCCGAGGTAGCAGGGACCGCACTGTCCCGCGCTCTCCTCGGCCAGCCACTGCGCCACTCGGAGCGACTCGCCCAGCGGGCACGTCTCCTGGGTGATCGGGAGGATCGCGCCGGCGCCGAGCGCGCCGCCCACGGCGTCCAGGTTGTTGCGCGAGACGATCGCCTCGTTGACAGTCGCCGCGTCCAGCCACTTGCCGTGGTAGCCGCCGGTCAGCACGCCCTGCGGCATGGGCGGGGCACCGGCGAGCTGGAGCACGTACCGCAGCGGTACGCCGGTCGGAACCTCGATCACCATGGGGCGCGCGACCGCGCCGGAGACGGTGAGCATGACGGTGCCGGGCTCGTCGTACAGGCCGGTGTTGCGGTAGCGGTCGGGGCCGATGCGGGCGGCGATGGCCAGCTGCGCGAACGTCTCGGCGTTCGACAGCAGCGTGGGCGCGCCGCCGACGCCGGTCTGCGACGCGCTGATCTTGCGGCCGGGCGGGATGGCCGGGCCGCCGTCGATGGAGCGGATGAGCGAGGCCGCGGCCCCGGTCACCATGCGTACCGGATTGCGCTGCACGCGCGCGCGAAGCGGCGATCCGCGCCGGTCGCTCAGGCCGCGCTCGGCCAGCGCGGCCTCCATGGACCTCTGGGTGGACTCACGCGTCACGCCGATGACCAGGGTGCGCGCGCCCATGGCCTCCGCCGCCAGCAGGGCTCCGTCCAGGATGAGGTGCGGGGCACGGTTGATGAGCACCGTGTCCTTGCGGCAGGCGGGTTCGTCCTCGCTTCCGTTGACGACCACCACGGGCCTGATGCCCTTGCTGATGGCCGACTCGGCGACCGAGCGCAGTTTCTTGGCGAAGGGGAAGCCCGCGCCGCCGCGGCCCTTCAGGTTGATGGCCTCGGCGAGGCCCGCGAGCTGTTCACCGCCCATCGGCTCGAGCGGCCCGTGCACCTTGAGGTGCATGGGCAGATCGAGCCGTTCAACCAGGTCGAAACCCGACGTGAGCTGCGGAAGTCCGACGACGCGGACCTCCGGGACGTCGGGCAGGGCCTCGTTCACTTAAAGCCTCCGGAAGGGGCGTTCCATGGTTCACCGGAGCCAGGAGCGTCGAAGGCACCCGGCAGTACGTCAGTCGTGGGACCGCTGTCGTACGTGTCGTTGGTGTTGTACGTGCCGAAGGCGGGGTTCGTCTCACCGGTGTCGTACACATCACTCGTGCCGTAGCCGGCCGTGGCCGAATTGTCGTAGACGGGGATGTTGTATCCCGTGTCGGCGAGCGGGTCGTACGCGGAGCGCGGCGCCTCGCCGACCGGCGGCGGCGAGGGGATGGGCCAACTGCCCGACGGGCTGCTGCCGTCGGCGCGCGCAAACGTCTCCGTGGGCTGCGTGTTCACCGGCATCTGGAAGCGCTCGGTCGGCGCCGCCCCCGCGTTCCCGCCGGGCGTTCCCGACATGGCCCGGTAGGCGGCCGCGAAACCGGGCGCCCCGCCCGCGGCGGGGTCCGCCGGGGTCTGGTAGAGCGACTGCTCGGGGCCCGGGGTGCGCTGCGGCGGCACGAAGGAGTCTCCCGCGGACTGCCGGCCGGGGCGCGGCGCGAAGCCCGGCATGGTGTTCTCGGCCAGGGCGGCACGGGATGCCGTCAGTTGCTCCTCGCGTGCCACGCGGGCGCTGTAGCCGTTGCCTTCGCCGAGGAGCGCGAGGACCCGGTCGGCGACCTTGCGCTTGTAGGGGGCGGGCGCCGCGCGCAGGGCGAGCGCGGCCATGACCGCGACCAGGCACAGGCTGTAGAGGATCGTGAAGATCGGCTTCGCCTGTCGACCCGCGTAGAGGCCGTGGATCAGCGCGGAGCACCAGGCCGGGTAGGCCAGCATGTGCATCGCGCGCCAGCGGGCCGCGATCGGGGCGGGGGACGCGAAGGCGCCACGCAGCGCCCCGGTGACGGCCGTGAAGATCATGAGCAGTCCGGCCAGGGAGCCGAAGCCGATGAGTCCGGCCGTCCCGGAGACGCCGAGGCTGAACGGGATCAGCGCGGCGATGAGCACGGTGTGGTCGAGCGCCAGCTTGACCGTGATGTGCAGCAGCAGGAAGGCGACCGAGGAGACGGCGGTCGTGCGGTGCACCGCCTGCGCCACCAGGCGCTGGCGGGTGTTCAGGAACAGCCGGTCGGTCGCCACCAGCCCCCAGATGACGGAGCAGGAGAGCGCGACCAGCGACAGCACGCCGGCGCCGAAGTTGAGGAAGTCCCGGACTCCGTTGCCTCCTGCCAGTACGACCACGGGTATGAGAAGCAGAATGACAGCGGTGGCCACTCCATAGGCGGAGCGGCCTGGGCGGGGAAGAGTGCTGCCATTACGACGAGGGTTCATAGGGGGGTTACTCCCAACGGTTCGGGGAAGCGGTCCCGAAGCGGCACTCTAGGTCGAGTCCCTCCTGAGGGATACGAGATTGAGTTATTACGTTGTTATCAAAGGGCCGCCAGGCCCTTGTGTTGTCCCTTAGGGTCCGTTACGCGAAGTAATATTTGAATATTGTTCAGTTTTTTGGCGCGATCGTAACCGTCGCGCGGCGTGTCGCGTGCCCCGGAAGCCCGTCGCGACGCGCGCGGGTGCTGCGGTACCCTGACGCCATGCGTGCCGTACGCCTTCTGCTTAGTGAGCCGCGCTGATCAGTCCCGACCACTGACGACCCGTGGTCGGAATCGGCGCGGCCTCCCCTCCTGTGCGAGGGGATTTTTCATTTCTGAGCCGCTGGCAGAGACGATCGATGGAGCTTTGAGGATCATGAGCGAGACGAACCCCGCTGCCGCCTCCGAGGTGGCAGCGCCGCACCGCTACACGGCCGCGATGGCCGCGGAGATCGAAGCACGCTGGCAGGACTTCTGGGACGCCGAGGGCACGTACGAGGCACCGAACCCCAGCGGTGACCTGGCGGGCGATCCCGAGCTGGCCGCGAAGCCCAAGAAGTTCATCATGGACATGTTCCCGTACCCGTCCGGTGCGGGTCTGCACGTGGGGCACCCGCTGGGCTACATCGCCACCGACGTGTTCGCCCGCTTCCAGCGGATGACCGGTCACAACGTCCTGCACACCCTGGGCTTCGACGCCTTCGGCCTGCCCGCCGAGCAGTACGCCGTGCAGACCGGCACGCACCCGCGCGTGTCCACCGAGGCCAACATGGAGAACATGAAGGTCCAGCTGCGCGCGCTGGGCCTGGGCCACGACAAGCGCCGGTCGTTCGCCACGATCGACCCGGAGTACTACAAGTGGACCCAGTGGATCTTCCTGCAGATCTTCAACTCCTGGTACGACGACGAGGCCGGCAAGGCCCGTCCGATCTCCGCGCTGATCGCCCAGTTCGAGAGCGGTGACCGTGCCGTCGCGGGCGCTGACGGCCACGCGCGCGCGTGGAACGAGCTGACCGCCACCGAGCGCGCCGACACCCTGAGCGAGTACCGGCTGGCGTACGCCTCCGACGCGCCCGTCAACTGGTGCCCCGGGCTGGGCACCGTACTGGCCAACGAGGAGGTCACCGCGGACGGCCGCTCCGAGCGCGGCAACTTCCCCGTCTTCAAGGCCAAGCTGCGGCAGTGGAACATGCGGATCACGGCGTACGCCGACCGCCTGCTGGACGACCTGGAAGCGCTGGACTGGCCCGAGGCCATCAAGCTGCAGCAGCGCAACTGGATCGGGCGCTCCGAAGGCGCCCGCGTCGACTTCCCGGTCGACGGCGAGGCCATCACGGTCTTCACCACGCGCCAGGACACCCTGTTCGGCGCCACCTACATGGTGCTGGCCCCCGAGCACCCGCTGGTCGACAAGTTCGTCCCGGCGGCCTGGCCGGAGGGCACCCACGAGGTGTGGACCGGCGCGCACGCCACCCCGGCCGAGGCCGTCGCCGCCTACCGCGCGCAGGCCGCGTCGAAGTCCGACGTCGAGCGTCAGGCCGAGGCCAAGGACAAGACCGGCGTCTTCACCGGCGTGTACGCCACCAACCCCGTCAGCGGCGAGCGGATCCCCGTCTTCATCGCCGACTACGTACTGATGGGCTACGGCACCGGCGCCATCATGGCCGTCCCGGCGCACGACACCCGCGACTTCGCGTTCGCGCGCGCCTTCGAGCTGCCGATGCGCTGCGTCGTCGAGCCGAGCGACGACCGGGGCACCGACCCCTCGACGTGGGACGACGCCTTCGCCTCGTACGACGCGAAGATCGTCAACTCCTCGGGTGCCGAGGTCTCCCTGGACGGTCTGGGCGTCGTCGAGGCCAAGGCGCGCATCACCGAGTGGCTGGCCCGCAGGGGCATCGGCGAGGGCACCGTCAACTTCCGGCTGCGCGACTGGCTGTTCAGCCGTCAGCGCTACTGGGGCGAGCCCTTCCCGATCGTGTACGACGAGGACGGCGTCGCCCACGCGCTGCCCGAGTCGATGCTGCCCCTGGAGCTGCCGGAGGTCGAGGACTACTCACCGCGCACCTTCGACCCGGACGACGCGAACACCTCCCCGGAGACGCCGCTGTCCCGCAACGAGGACTGGGTCGACGTCACCCTGGACCTGGGCGACGGCCGCGGCCCGCGGAAGTACCGCCGCGAGACCAACACCATGCCCAACTGGGCCGGTTCCTGCTGGTACGAACTGCGCTACCTGGACCCGCACAACGACCGGAAGCTGGTCGACCCGGCCATCGAGCAGTACTGGATGGGCCCGCGCGAGGGCCGGCCCACCGGCGGTGTCGACCTGTACGTGGGCGGCGCCGAGCACGCCGTGCTGCACCTGCTGTACGCGCGCTTCTGGTCGAAGGTCCTGTTCGACCTGGGCCATGTCTCCTCGGCGGAGCCGTTCCACAAGCTGTTCAACCAGGGCATGATCCAGGCCTTCGTGTACCGCGACAGCCGTGGCATCGCCGTACCGGCCGCCGAGGTGGAGGAGCGCGACGGCGCCTACTACTACCAGGGCGAGAAGGTCTCCCGGCTGCTGGGCAAGATGGGCAAGTCCCTGAAGAACGCGGTCACTCCGGACGAGATCTGCGACGAGTACGGCGCGGACACACTGCGCCTGTACGAGATGGCGATGGGCCCCCTGGACGTGTCGCGACCGTGGGACACGCGCGCGGTGGTCGGCCAGTACCGGCTGCTGCAGCGTCTGTGGCGCAACGTCGTCGACGAGACGACCGGCGCGGTCACCGTCGTCGAGGACGGCACGGACAACACGGACGAGGACACGCTGCGGGTCCTGCACAAGGCGATCGACGGTGTGCGCCAGGACCTGGAGGGCCTGCGCTTCAACACGGCCATCGCCAAGGTCACCGAGCTGAACAACCACCTGACCAAGGCGGGCGGCCCGGTGTCGCGGACGGTCGCCGAGGCACTGGTGCTGCTGATCGCGCCGCTGGCCCCGCACATCGCCGAGGAGCTGTGGCGCAAGCTGGGTCACACGGACTCGGTGGTCCACCAGGACTTCCCCGTGGCCGATCCGGCGTACGTCGTGGACGAGGCCGTGACCTGCGTCGTGCAGATCAAGGGCAAGGTCAAGGCGCGCCTGGAGGTCTCCCCGTCGATCTCCGACGCGGAGCTGGAGAAGATCGCGCTGGCCGACGAGAAGGTCGTCGCGGCGCTGGACGGCGCGGGCATCCGCAAGGTGATCGTGCGGGCGCCGAAGCTGGTGAACATCGTCACCGCCTAGGGCGGACCGGAGGGCTCGCGCGCGGCTTGCTCACAGGTGTCCATGGCGGTCGGGTGTCCCTGGCGGTTTCGCGTGGCCCCGCGGGCAGGTTCGCGCGCGGGGATCACGTGAGGTCTCCCCGTCGGCCGGCCCCTTTTCGGGCAGGGACGTCGGGGTAGTCCCCTACGGGCAGGTTCGGGGTTCTTCCGGAACTCCGGACCTGCCCGTTGCGTTTACCGTTGAGGAGTGTCGTGGCAGTCGCCGCGACCGTCGGGAGGAGGAGCGTGGTGGAAGCCGTGATCGCAGTGATCGCTCTGCTCTTCCTGCTGTTCGTGGTCCTGGGCGCCTATGCCACGGTGAGGGTGATCGGCGCCGCCAGGCGCGGCGTGGACCGCACGATCTCGCAGGCCCGCCGCACGGTCGAGGACAGCACGCTTCGCGCCAGGACCTTCACCCAGTTCGGCGCGGCCGGCGAGATCGCCCAGCTGCGCCTGAAGCTGCGCACCTCGATGCGGGCCACACAGGACGCGCTGCACGCGGGCGTCGGCGAGGACGAGTCCCTGAGGGAATCCCTGGGGCTCTTCGAGCGGCTCAGCGCGCACGGGCGGGAGCTGGACGGCGAACTCAAGCGCCTGGAGACGGAACCGGACAAGGGCACCCTGGCCACCCGGCTGCCCGGACTGCGCGAGCGTACCGAGCGGATCACCGGGTCCGCGGACTCGCTGCGCTGGGCCGCGCGGGACCGGGCCCGCCGGTTCGCCGAGGACGATCTGGACTCGCTGAGCGCGCAGATCGACGTCGAGGCGGGCGCGCTGCGGCACTGGACGACCGAGCCGAACGCCACCTCCTCCTGGCCCGACGCACCGGGTCCGGACGCGACCGCCTCCGGCAGCCAGACCTGGCCGGGGCCCCCTCGGTCGCACCCGGCCGACGAGCCGTCGCGCTCCGCCATCACCCCGCCGGGGCGGCGTCCCACCTACCCTTGGCAGAAGAAGCCCCGCCCCGAGAGCACGACTTGACCCGACCTGGACCCCAGGTGAGAGGGGCCGGGCTGCCGTCCGGGCGCCCCGGCGGGTAACCTCCAGCTCATGTCCCGCCATGTCGCGATCGTCACCGATTCAACGGCCTACCTGCCGCCCCGGACGATGGAGCGCCACGGCATCACCGCGGTGCCCCTGACCGTGGTCCTCGGCGACCAGGCGCTCGAAGAAGGCACCGAGATCTCGGCCCGTTCCCTGGCCCAGGCACTCCAGAAGCGGCGCCCCGTCACCACATCCCGGCCCAGCCCCGAGGTGTTCGCCGCCACCTACCGCGCGATCGCCGAGTCGGGAGCGACCGGCATCGTCTCCCTCCATCTGTCCGCCGAGATCTCCGGCACCTACGACGCGGCCGTCCTCGCGGCGCGTGAGGCTCCCGTGCCCGTGCGCGTGGTGGACACCGGGATGGTCGCGATGGCCCTCGGGTTCTGCGCGCTGGCCGCGGCCCAGTCCGCGGAGGCGGGAGGCACCGTCGACGAGGCGGTCACGGCCGCGGAGAAGCGCGCCGCCGGCACCTCCACGTACTTCTACGTCGACACCCTCGACTATCTGCGCCGCGGAGGCCGGATCGGTGCGGCGCAGGCGCTGCTCGGCTCCGCGCTCGCGGTGAAGCCGCTGCTGCAACTCGACGGCGGCCGCATCGAACTCCTGGAGAAGGTACGCACGGCCTCGAAGGCGATCGCCCGGCTGGAGGAGATCGTGGCCGAACGCGCGGGCAGCGCCCAGGTCGACATCGCCGTCCACCACCTGGCCGCCCCCGAGCGGGCGTCGGCCCTCGCGGACCGGTTGCGGGCACGGGTGCCGGGTCTGGCCGATCTGCATGTGAGCGAGGTCGGTGCGGTGATCGGGGCGCACACCGGGCCAGGGTTGTTGGGGGCCGTCATCTCGCCTCGGTGAGGGCGGGGGGAACCGGTGGACCGGCCGTGCTGATCGCGTCGGCCGTGGCGATCGTGCCCGCCGGGCCGGTCACTTCGGGTATGCCGTGGCGGCCGGGCCGGGCCGGGTACGCGGAGTATGCCGTGCCGGCCGGGCCGGGTATGTCGGCTGTGAGCCCTGCGGGTGACGGAGTTGTCCACAACTCGTGGGTCGTCCACCGGAATTGAGCAAGATCATCGCGAGATGGCGAGGTGCCGGATCCTCGACGCATGGCACTTCGATCCCGCTCACGCACAGCCACACCGACCAGTGGACCGGGGCGCGGTCCCGTCTCCGACGGCCGCACCCACCATCGCCGCACCCACCCCCGCCGTCCGCACCCGCGAAGCCGCCCCGGCGCCGACGTTCGGCGCCATGACGCCCCCGCCGAGGCGCTCCGCCTGCGCGCGCGGGCGCTCTTCCCCGAATCGGGCCGGGAGGAAGAGGAGTCGGGGCACGGACCACCGGGGGCGGACCGGGACGTGGGAGCTCCCAGGGCGAGAACCTCGGCTGGGCTCGGGGCCGCCCGCGGCCGGGGCGGGGACCGGTCCGCGCGGAGCGGTGACGGTCCTCCGCCCGACGCGCCCTCAGATCAAGCGGCTCCGGCACCGGCCCCGGGCGGCCCCGCGGGTACCGGCGTTCCCGCGCGCGGCGCGGCGGCCGAGTGGCGCCACCGGGCCGGGCTCGCCGTACGGGAGCGGATGCCGCTGTGGCTCCAGTCGAGGTGTGGCCTGGAGCGCCGGAGTCTGGCGGCGCTCGGTGTGCTGCTCGTCGTCGCCGCCGTCTTCGCCGTGCAGCACTTCTGGGCGGGCCGGACACAACCGGTGCGGGCTCCCGAAGCGGTACGGGCGGTCGCTCCCTTCGGCGGAAAGGAGGAGCCGGAGGGCGGAAGCGGAGTCACGGAACCGTCGTCGGCGCAACCGGGCGGCCCGGCCGGGGCGGCGAACACCGCGGGTCCTGCCGGAACCGTGATCGTGGTGGACGTCAGCGGCAAGGTGCGCAGTCCCGGGCTCCAGCGCCTGCCCGCCGGGTCACGGGTCGAGGACGCGCTGCGGGCCGCGGGCGGGGTGCGGTCAGGGGCGGACACGGAGGGTCTCAACCGCGCGCGCCTCCTCGTGGACGGCGAGCAGGTCGTCGTCGGTGCTCCGGCACCCGTGACGGCGCCGGTCACGGGCGGCGGCTCCCTCGCAGGTGGTGCGGGCGCACCCGGCTCCGGGACGGCACCATCGGCTCCGGTCTCCCTCAACACGGCCACCGTGGAGCAGCTCGACACCCTCCCCGGTGTCGGTCCGGTGCTCGCCCAGCACATCGTCGAGTACCGCACCGAGCACGGGGGTTTCCACTCGGTCGACGAGCTCCGCGAGGTCAACGGAATCGGGGACCGCCGGTTCGCCGATCTGCAGAATCTCGTGCGGCCGTGAGCACGCGCGAGACCGGGATCACCCGTGAGGCCAGGAACACCTCCGAGACACCGGACACCCGTGTGGTCAGGGACAGCCGCGCGGTCAGGAATCGCCGGGCCGTGCACGCGGCCTCGGGCAAGCGGCTGGGGAGGTCGCATCCCCAGGAGGAAGGGCCGGCGGACCTGCGGCTCGTGCCGCCCGCTCTGGCGGCCTGGGGGACGGCGGCGCTGACGCTGGACGCGCCGGCCGGCTGGACCACCGCTGTGGTGGTGGGTTGCGTGGTCGTGGCCTGCGCCCTGCTGGCGGCGGGACGCGGGCGCACACACGCCACGGGCCGGAGGGACGGACCGCGACCGCGAGCGACGCCACCGACGCCGACGACGTGGCCGAGGGTGACCGTCGCCGCCGTGCTGCTCTGCGCCGCGGCGGCCGCCGCCTCCGCGGGACTGCACGGGGCGGATGTGCGCCGGGGGCCGGTCCCGTCCCTGGCGCGACAGTTCGCCCACGTGACCGTCGAGGCGGAGGTCACCTCCGACGCACGGCTCACCCGGCCACGGATCAAGGGGGACCACGCGGCTCCGACCGCCGTGCTGATCGACGCCGAGGTCCGGCGGGTGACGCGGGCGGACGGGAGCGGACGAGCCGTGGAGACGCGTACGCCGGTGCTGGTGATCGTCGACGCGAGGGCGCCGAGAGACTCGCCCGGGGCGGCCGACCGGCGGTCGCCCTGGCTGTCGCTCCTGCCGTCCACCCGGGTGAGGTTGGCAGGGCGGCTGGCGCCCGCGCTGTCGGACGGGGACCGGGTCGCGGCAGTGCTGCGCGTGCGGGGGAGCGGGCCGCCGCAGGTGGTGGGGGAGCCGTCCGGGCCGCAGCGGTTCGCCGGCCGGCTGCGCGAGGGACTGCGGCAGGCGACCGGCGGACTGGAAGCGGACGCGCGGGCCCTGCTGCCGGGGCTGGTCGTGGGGGACACCGCACGGGTCACACCGGAGCTGGACGACGCGTTCAAGGCGACGGATCTCACGCATCTGCTCGCGGTCAGCGGCGGAAACCTCGTGATTCTGCTGGCCCTGTTCATCGGACCGCCCGGCCTTGCCCAGCGCGCCGAGCGGCGCGGCCTCGCACCTCGGCTCGGCGTTCCACTGCGGACGACCGCGTTGCTGGGCGGCGCGGTCACACTCGGCTTCGTGATCGTCTGCCGGCCCGATCCGAGCGTGCTGCGGGCCGCGGCCTGTGGCTCGATCACCCTGCTCGCCATCGCGACCGGACGCCGCAGATCACTGATCCCCGCGCTGGCCACGGCCGTACTGCTGCTGGTGCTGTACGACCCCTGGCTGGCCCGTGGCTACGGCTTTCTGCTCTCCGTCCTGGCGACCGGCGCCCTGCTCACGCTCGCCCCGCGCTGGAGCGCGGCGCTCCGCAGGCACGGGGTGCCACCCCGGCCGGCCGAGGCGCTCGCGGCCGCGGGAGCCGCACAGGCGCTGTGCGCACCGGTCGTCGCCGTCCTCTCGGCACAGGTGAGCCTGGTGGCGGTGCCGTGCAATCTGCTCGCGGAGTTCGCCGTCGCGCCGGCCACCGTGCTGGGATTCGCGACGCTGGCGACCGCCCCGCTCACCCCGGTGGTCGCCAAGGCACTGGCGTGGTGCGCGAGTTGGCCGGCCCGGTGGATCGCGGACATCGCCCGGACCGGGGCGGCCCTGCCCGGTGGGGCCGTGGACTGGCCGGGAAGCTGGACGGGGGCGCTGCTGCTCGCCCTGGTCACGGCGGCCGTCGTGCTCCTCGGCCGACGGCTCCTGAAGCACCCCTGGGCGATCGGTGTGTGCCTGATGGTGTTCCTGCTGGTCGTGGTGCGGCCGGTACTGCTCACCAGGGTGATCACGGGATGGCCGCCGCCCGGCTGGCGGTTCGCGATGTGCGACGTGGGGCAGGGCGACGCGACGGTGCTGGCGGCGGGCGACGGCACCGCGGTGGTGGTGGACGCCGGGCCGGACCCGGGGCTGGTCGACCACTGTCTCAGCGCGCTCGGTGTCACCCGGATTCCGCTCGTCGTGCTCACGCACTTCCACGCCGATCATGTGGCGGGGCTGCCGGGGGTGTTGCGCGGTCGTTCCGTGGGGGCGATCGAGACGACCGGTTTCGAGGAGCCGCCGGACCAGGCCGAGTTCGTCCGGCGGGAGGCGGCCGCGCGGCACATCGAGGTGACGCGGGCCGTGGCCGGGGAGCGACGGCGGACGGGAAGCCTCGAATGGCAGGTGCTGTGGCCGGGGCCGAGTCCGCCGGGCCCTGTGCCGGACGGTCCGAACGACGCCAGTGTCGCCCTGCTCGTCCGGTCGGCCGGACTGCGGATGCTGCTCCTGGGGGACCTCGAACCACCGGTCCAGCGGGCGTTGTTGAGGTCGCCCGTCGCCGGTGAGCTGGCGGCCGTGGACGTGCTCAAGGTCGCCCATCATGGCTCCGCCTACCAGGATCCGGAGCTCATACGGAGGGTCGCTCCGCGGATCGCTCTGATCTCCTGCGGGAGGGACAACCCGTACGGGCACCCCGCTCCCGGCACGGTCGCGGCGCTGCGTGCGGGGGGTGCCGTGGTGCTGCGGACGGACAGGGACGGGGCACTGGCTGTCGTCGGTGCGGGCGCGGAGCTGGGCGTGGCGAGAGACTGAGGTCATGAATTCCGCACAGGCTGATGCCTACCTCCGCCGGATCGGTGCCCAGCACCCGGCGTGGCCCACCTCCGGGGTGCTGCGTGAGCTGCACCTCCGCCATCTCAAGACGGTGCCGTTCGAGAACCTGTCGATCCATCTGGGAGAGGGGATCGTGCTGGAGGAGAAACACCTGCTGGACAAGGTGGTGGGCGCGCGCAGGGGCGGCTTCTGCTACGAACTGAACGGTCTGTTCGGGGCGTTGCTGGGAGCGTTGGGCTTCGATGTGACGCTTCTCTCGGCCCGGACGTACGGCGACGAGGGACGGCTCGGGATTCCGTACGACCACCTCGCCTTGCGGGTGCGGACGGTGGACGGGGGCGACTGGCTGGCGGACGTCGGCTTCGGGGCGCACAGTCACTATCCGCTGGCTTTCGGGGAGCGGAGCGAACAGGCGGATCCGGGCGGCACGTTCAGGGTCGTCGAGGCGGGACCGGACGCGGCAGGGGTGCGGGGAGTCGGAGGGCGGCGGGAGGCCGAGGACCTGGACGTCATCCGGAACGCCGGACCGCAGTACCGCCTGGAGGTGCGGCCGCGGGTGCTCGGGGACTTCGTGGCCGGCGCCTGGTGGCACAGCACCTCGCCGATGTCGCATTTCGGCCGCTCGACGGTGTGTTCGCGGGTCACGGAGGACGGGGGGCGGATCACGCTCAGCGGCCGGAGCCTGACGGTGACAGCGCCGGACGGGACGAAGGAGGTGACGGAGCCGGCCACGGACGAGGAGGTGCTGGCGGTCTACCGGGAACGCTTCGGGATCGAACTGGACCAGGTGCCGGAGGTGCGGAAGGCCTGACCGGAGCGTCGGCGGAGGGGGTGACCGCCGGGGCGGGCACACGGGGGCACGCGTAGGTCAAAAGGCGTTACTCGGTCGCAGTCCCGGCACATGTGCTGGATTCCCGCGATGTACCCCCGTGTTGCCCCGAAAGCCGCACTGGTGATCGAATGCATCATTGTCAACAGATGTTTTCAAGTGGTGCGGGAGTGTCGTAGATGATCGGCCGCTGGTGGCGAAACCGAACGGACCGGGCGCAACGGACGGGTCCTCTCGCCGCGGTGCGGATGCCGCCCAGCGCCGGAGTGCTGAGCTGCCGGGTGCTCGATGCGGTCAACGAACCCGTGCCGCACGCGGAGTTCGCGGTCAGTGACGCCATGGGGCGCAAGGTGATGGGCGGAGGCACGGACCCGTACGGGTCGTTCGTGGCGACGGTGCCGGCCGGCGAGTACCGGCTCGCGGTGTCGGCGGAGGGGTACACGCCCTACCGCGCGAACGCCGTCGTCGGGGAGAACACGCTGGCCTCGCTCGGCGATGTGACGCTGCAGGTCGCCCAGCCGCCCGTCCTGCCGCGGCCGGGCGACTGGGACATCGAGCCGATGCACTCGTCGATCGCCTTCACCGCACGGCACATCGGGCTGGCCAGGATCCACGGGCGGTTCAACACGTTCGCCGGGGCGATAAGGATCGCCGAGGACATGGAGCAGTCGGCGATGCATGTGGTGATCGACGCGGCGTCAATCGACACCAACGTCAGGATGCGGGACGACCATCTGCGGTCGGGGGACTTCCTGGACGTGGCGCGCTTTCCGGCGCTGGAGTTCTACAGCGAACGCTTCGTGCACCGGGGCGGCAGCCGCTGGGCGGTGACCGGGGCGCTGTCGCTGCACGGCGTGACGCGCACGGTCACGCTCGACACGGAGTACCTCGGGCTCGGCAACGGGATGGAGGACGAGGTGCGGGCCGCCTGCCGGGCCACGACCGAGTTGCACCGCGACGACTTCACCGTCAGCTGGCAGACGATGCTCGCGCGGGGCATCGCGGTGGTCGGGCCGAGCATCAGGATCGAGCTGGACGTGCAGATCGTCCAGAAGGGCTGACCGGTGTGCTGACGAGTGCGCTGACCGGTGCGGTGACCGGGGCCGGCGTCATGACGGACCCGGGCGTCGGCCCGGCCGGACGTAGCGGAAAATGTCCTCGTGAGTGACGTGAGACATGTGTTGGTGCTGCCCGACCGCGACGCGGCGGAAGAGGCGGCGGAGGCCGTCGGCGACCGGTTCGGCCTCGCGGAGGAACCACAGCTCGTCCGGGACGCGCTGGCCGGTGAGGACGACGCCGAGGACGCGCAGTGGCTGGTCGTCCTGACGGATTCCGAGGAGCGGCTCGATCCGAAGGAGCTGGACGAGTTCGCCGCGGAGTGGGACGGCTGGCGCGAGGAACCGTAGAGGTCCGCCGCGCGCAAGGCTCCGCCGGGTGCCGGGTGCCGGGTGCCGGGTGCCGGGTGCCGAGCGGGGCGGGGCGTGGGACGCGCGGACGTGCGGACGTACGGGGCGTGCAGGTGCTGCGTCGGCTGCGCGGATGCCGTGGACCGGGGACGTGTCCATACGGCCCCCGCCCGTCGTACGGTCCCCGGCCCGTCGTACGGTCCCCGGCCCGTCGTACGCCCCCCACCCGTCCTGCGACGCCTCGCGTGTCGTCCGGGCACCCGTGCCGGCCGGGCCGTACCGTGCGGCGTTGGTTGTCAGTGGCGCGTGGGATGCTTTCGGGAATGGCCAAGAAGACCGCACAAGACGACCCTCTCGCCCCCGTCACGCTCGCCGTGGGCCAGGAGGATCTCCTGCTCGACCGTGCCGTGCAGGAGGTGGTGGCCGCCGCCAGGGCCGCCGACGCCGACACGGACGTCCGGGACCTCACCCCGGACCAGTTGCAGCCCGGCACGCTCGCCGAGCTGACGAGCCCGTCGCTCTTCTCCGAGCGCAAGGTCGTGGTCGTACGCAACGCGCAGGATCTGTCGGCCGACACCATCAAGGACGTGAAGGCGTATCTGGGCGCGCCGGCCGAGGAGATCACCCTCGTGCTGCTGCACGCGGGCGCGGCCAAGGGCAAGGGACTGCTCGACGCCGCGCGCAAGGTGGGGGCCCGTGAGGTGGCGTGCCCCAAGATGACGAAGCCGGCGGACCGGCTGGCGTTCGTGCGGAGTGAGTTCAGGGCGCTGGGGAGGTCCGCGACACCGGAGGCCTGCCAGGCGCTCGTCGACTCCATCGGGAGTGATCTGAGGGAGCTGGCGGCAGCGGTGTCCCAGCTGACCGCGGATGTCGAGGGGACGATCGACGAGGCCGTCGTCGGCAGGTACTACACCGGGCGGGCCGAGGCGTCGAGCTTCACCGTGGCCGATCGGGCCGTGGAGGGGCGGGCGGCGGAGGCGTTGGAGGCGCTGCGCTGGTCCCTGTCGACCGGGGTCGCGCCGGTCATGATCACCAGCGCGCTGGCGCAGGGCGTGCGGGCGATCGGGAAGCTGTCCTCCGCGCGCGGGGGGCGGCCGGCCGATCTCGCCCGCGAGCTGGGGATGCCGCCGTGGAAGATCGACCGGGTGCGGCAGCAGATGCGGGGATGGACGCCGGACGGGGTGGCCGTCGCGCTGCGGGCGGTCGCCGACGCGGATGCCGGGGTCAAGGGCGGTGGGGACGACCCCGAGTACGCGCTGGAGAAGGCGGTCGTGGCCATCGCCCGGGCGGCTCGGTCCCGACGGGGCTAGGGCGTGCCGGGCGCCGCGAGGCGGGCGGGACTTTCACAACACGGCCTAGGGGCTGTCCCATAACCCCCGACGGGAATCGCCGGACATGGCACCGGGCAGAACGAAGGCCCCGCTCGCGCTCCTGGGGAAGGAGGACGGGCGGGGCCTTCGGTTCAAGCCTGTGGATCCGTGCCCGCGTGGCGAACGCAGGTCGCGCACGGATCCGGGGGTGCCGGTCAGGAGCGGAAGAGAGGGCCCGCTGGGTCCCTTCCGGCGGTCAAGTCGAGTAGGACTCAGCCCTTGAGGGCAACGACCTTCGAAGCAAGCGCCGACTTCTTGTTGGCGGCCTGGTTCTTGTGGATGACGCCCTTCGAGACGGCCTTGTCGAGCTGGCGCGACGCGGCGCGCGTGTACTCGGTGGCCTTCTCGACGTCACCCGCGGCAGCAGCCTCGCGGGCCTTGCGGATCGCGGTCTTCAGAGAGGACTTGACGGCCTTGTTGCGCAGCCGGGCCTTCTCGTTGGTCTTGATCCGCTTGATCTGGGACTTGATGTTCGCCACGAATGAGCCTTTACAGGTTCAGGCGCGCGAGACAGCACGTCTCGCCCGCCGTTTGATTTCCTTGGGGTGTGCCTCGTGCAGAGAGGGCATGAGACACAGCCACCCAGGCTACCAGCCGCCGCACGACCGGCCCAAACCGGTCGCAGCTCCCCACCCGTGGGACCATGGAGCCTACGTATCGATCCGACCCGAGGCGACAGGCGCCTCAAGAGACAGGACCCTGCGTGCCCGCGACCCCTAACAATGTGCCCGAGCCGAGCCGTACCGCCCCGGCTCTGATTCGCAATTTCTGCATCATCGCGCACATCGACCACGGCAAGTCCACGCTCGCCGACCGCATGCTCCAGCTGACCGGGGTGGTTGATCAGCGGCAGATGCGCGCTCAGTACCTCGACCGCATGGACATCGAGCGCGAGCGTGGGATCACGATCAAGTCCCAGGCGGTCCGGCTGCCCTGGGCGCCCTCCGAGAACCCGGGCAGCACCCACATCCTCAACATGATCGACACCCCCGGGCACGTCGACTTCACGTACGAGGTGTCCCGCTCCCTCGCGGCCTGCGAGGGCACGGTCCTGCTTGTCGACGCGGCCCAGGGCATCGAGGCGCAGACTCTCGCCAACCTCTACCTGGCGATGGAGAACGACCTCAAGATCATCCCCGTACTGAACAAGATCGACCTGCCGGCCGCCCAGCCGGAGAAGTTCTCCGAGGAGCTCGCCAACCTCATCGGGTGCGACCCCGAGGACGTTCTCAAGGTCTCGGCCAAGACGGGCCTGGGCGTCGAGGCGCTGCTGGACAAGGTCGTCGCCGAGATCCCCGCCCCGGTCGGCGTCCAGGACGCCCCCGCCCGCGCGATGATCTTCGACTCGGTCTACGACTCCTACCGCGGTGTCGTCACGTACGTGCGTGTCATCGACGGGCAGCTCAACAAGCGTGAGCGCATCCGGATGATGTCCACGGGCGCGACCCACGAGCTGCTGGAGATCGGTGTCTCGGCCCCCGAGATGAAGTCGGCCGACGGGCTCGGTGTCGGCGAGGTGGGTTACCTCATCACCGGCGTGAAGGACGTCCGCCAGTCCAAGGTCGGTGACACGATCACCACCCTGCACAAGGGTGCGACCGAGGCGCTCGGCGGGTACAAGGACCCCAAGCCCATGGTCTTCTCGGGCCTGTATCCGCTGGACGGGTCCGACTATCCCGAGCTGCGCGACGCCCTGGACAAGCTCC
The DNA here is from genome assembly GCF_012273515.2 of Streptomyces sp. RPA4-2. Classification (NCBI taxonomy): domain Bacteria; kingdom Bacillati; phylum Actinomycetota; class Actinomycetes; order Kitasatosporales; family Streptomycetaceae; genus Streptomyces; species Streptomyces sp. RPA4-2. The sequence continues at coordinate 3,207,943 of NZ_CP050975.2, read as the reverse complement.
AGCTCAACGACGCCGCGCTGGTGTACGAGCCGGAGACCTCGGCGGCGCTGGGCTTCGGCTTCCGCGTCGGTTTCCTCGGGCTGCTGCACCTCGACGTGATCCGTGAGCGGCTCGAGCGCGAGTTCGGGCTCGACCTGATCGCGACCGCGCCGAACGTGGTCTACCGCGTCGAGATGGAGGACCGCAGCGAGCACATCGTCACCAACCCGAGCGAGTTCCCCGAGGGCAAGATCGACAAGGTCTACGAGCCCGTCGTGCGGGCGACCATCCTCGCGCCCTCCGAGTTCATCGGCTCGATCATGGAGCTGTGCCAGACCCGGCGCGGCACCCTGCTCGGCATGGACTACCTCTCCGAGGACCGGGTCGAGATCCGCTACACGCTGCCGCTCGCGGAGATCGTCTTCGACTTCTTCGACCAGCTGAAGTCCAAGACCCGCGGTTACGCCTCGCTGGACTACGAGCCCACCGGCGAGCAGACCTCCAGCCTGGTCAAGGTCGACATCCTGCTGCACGGGGACAAGGTCGACGCCTTCTCGGCGGTCACGCACAAGGACCAGGCGTACGCGTACGGTGTCCGCCTCGTCGCCAAGCTGCGCGAGCTGATCCCGCGGCAGGCCTTCGAGGTGCCGATCCAGGCGGCCATCGGCTCCCGTGTGATCGCCCGCGAGACCATCCGCGCCATCCGCAAGGACGTCCTCGCCAAGTGCTACGGCGGTGACATCTCCCGTAAGCGGAAGCTGCTGGAGAAGCAGAAGGAGGGCAAGAAGCGGATGAAGATGGTGGGCTCTGTGGAAGTTCCGCAAGAGGCCTTCATCGCCGTGCTGTCCAGCGACGACAGCGGCGGCGGGGCCAAGGGCAAGAAGTAGCCGCCCCAGGTAGGCCGATTCGCCGATTTCGAGGGCCCGTTGCGCGTACGCGTGGCGGGCCCTCGCCCATGCGTACCGTCGCTCTCTGTAGGAAGTGACAGGACGCCGCCTCTTACGCACCGGCCGGACGCGCTCTACTCTGATCACTGCTCGTTAGTTACTCGCGAGTTAAACAACAGCCGCAATGAGCCAGCCAGCCGCACTGTCGCGGGCCCCGGAGGATGTCGTGAGCGACACACAGACCCTGATCGAGAACCGTCCGCCGTCCGTGGCGGCCCTCTTCCTGGAGCGTGTGGCGGCCACGCCGGACGCCGAGGCCTACCGCTACCCCGTCCCAGCCGCCGCGGGACGTCCGGCCTCGACCGAGGGGGCAGGTGCCCCCGCGGGTCAGGGCGCGGACGAGTGGAAGTCGCTGAGCTGGGCGCAGGCCGCCGAGCGGGTCTTCGCCATCTCGGCCGGACTGATCGAACTGGGTGTGCTGCCGGAGCAGCGCGTCGCGCTCGCCTCCTCCACGCGGGTCGAGTGGATCCTCGCCGACCTCGGCATCATGTGCGCGGGCGCGGCCACGACGACGATCTACCCCCAGACGAACGCCGGGGAGTCCGCGTTCATCCTCTCCGACTCGGGCAGCCGGGTCCTGATCGCCGAGGACGCCGCCCAGCTCGCCAAGGTGCGGGAGAAGCGCGCCGAACTGCCCGAGCTGACGCATGTGGTCGTCATCGACCCGGCCGGCGTCGAGACCGGCGACGACGTCCTGAGCCTGGCCGAGCTGGAGGCGCGTGGCGCCGCGTACCTGGAGAAGAACCCCGAGCTGATCAAGGAGCGGGTCGGCGCGATCACCGCCGAGCAGCTCGCCACCCTCATCTACACCTCCGGCACCACGGGCCGCCCCAAGGGGGTCCGCCTCCCGCACGACAACTGGGCGTACATGGCGAAGGCCATCGCCTCGACCGGACTGCTCGGTCCCGACGACGTGCAGTACCTCTGGCTGCCGCTCGCCCATGTCTTCGGCAAGGTGCTCACCTCCGGCCAGATCGAGGTCGGGCACGTCACCGCCGTCGACGGCCGGGTGGACAAGATCATCGAGAATCTGCCGGTGGTGCAGCCGACGTACATGGCGGCCGTCCCGCGCATCTTCGAGAAGGTCTACAACGGGGTCGCGGCCAAGGCGCGGGCCGGCGGCGGCGCCAAGTACAAGATCTTCCAGTGGGCCGCCGAGGTCTCCCGCGAGTACGCGAAGGCCGGTCAGGACAACTTCCGCCGCACCGGCACCGCCTCCGTGCCCTTCGCGCTCGCGGCCAAGCACAAGGTCGCGGACGCGCTCGTGTTCTCCAAGATCCGCGAGGCCTTCGGCGGCCGGCTGCGCGCCTGCGTCTCCGGCAGCGCGGCCCTGGCCCCCGAGATCGGCTACTTCTTCGCGGGCGCCGGCATCCACATCCTGGAGGGGTACGGCCTCACGGAGTCCTCCGCCGCCTCCTTCGTGAACCCCGGCGAGGCCTACCGCACCGGCACGGTCGGCAAGCCGCTGCCCGGCACAGAGGTGCGCATCGCGGACGACGGCGAGATCCTGCTGCGCGGCCCCGGCATCATGGAGGGCTACCACAGGCTGCCGGAGAAGACCGCCGAGGTCCTGGAGGCGGACGGCTGGTTCCACACGGGTGACATCGGCGAGCTGTCCCCCGACGGCTACCTCCGCATCACCGACCGCAAGAAGGACCTCATCAAGACGTCCGGCGGCAAGTACATCGCGCCCGCCGAGGTCGAGGGCCAGTTCAAGGCGGTCTGCCCCTACGTCTCCAACATCCTCGTGCACGGTGCCGACCGGAACTTCTGCACCGCCCTCATCGCCCTCGACGAGCCGTCGATCCTGGAGTGGGCGAAGGAGAACGGGCTGGAGGGCAGGTCGTACGCCGACGTCGTGGCCGCCCCGGTCACCGTCGAGCTGATCGAGGGCTATGTGAAGGAGCTCAACAGCGGGCTCCAGCGCTGGCAGACGATCAAGAAGTTCCGCCTGCTGCCGCGTGACCTCGACGTCGAGCACGGGGAGATCACGCCGAGCCTGAAGCTCAAGCGGCCGGTCGTGGAGCGGGAGTACAAGGGGCTGATCGAGGAGATGTACGCCGGTACGCGCGAGGCCTGAGCCCCGGGGCGGCCGGACCGCTCGCCCGGCCGCGGGCCGGCCCGGCAGTGGGTCCTGGCGAGGCTGCGGGTCCTGGCGGGGCCGCGGGTCCGGTGAGGCCGCATCCGGGTCGAAGCCTCCGGACGGGAGAGTGACGCGCGGGCGGCACCCGCGGCGCCCCTCAGGGTGCGCGGGTGCCGGCCACCCGCGCCACCAGGTGCTGCAGTTCTCCCACCTGCCTGCGCAGGTCCGGCACGTTCGGGGGGTCCTGGGTCGCCAACTGCTTCTCCAGGGCGGCCAGGCGCGTGCCGATCCGGGCGGCGTGGACGTGTTCCTGGGCCAGCAGCCGTTCCAGCTGCTGGTTCTTGCGGTGCAGGTCCAGGAACACGGTGACCTTGGCGCGCAGCACCCAGGGGTCGAACGGCTTCGTCAGATAGTCCGCGGCGCCGGTGGCGTAACCGCGGAAGGCGTAGCCCGCGTCGGCGTCGGTGCCGGTCAGGAAGATGATGGGGACGTCCTTGGTCTGGTCGAGCCGCTTGATGTTCGCGGCGGTCTCGAAGCCGTCCATGCCGGGCATACGGATGTCCAGGAGGACTACGGCGAAGCGTTGCCGCAGCAGCGCCTTCATCGCCTCCTCGCCCGAACGCGCGCGCACCAAAGGCTCGTTGAGGGACCCCAGGACGGCCTCCAGCGCGATCAGGTTGTCCTCCATGTCGTCGACCAGGAGGATGCTGGCGCGCTCGTCGGTCGTTTCCTCAGCGCTCATGGTGACTGTTCCTCACTCGGTCGTCGGCGGGACCGCGGCCTCCCCGGTCGTACTCGGTCCCGGAACAACGGATTCGGGAGCGCTGTCGTCCCGCGCTTCGAGGCCCGGGCCCTCCGTGTCGAGGAGGGCGCGGGCGACGGTCGGCCGCTGATCGACGTCCGCCGGCTCGGGTACGCAGCCGTCGGCGCCGCGGGCGACGGACTTCCCGCGGTCTCCCGGCACCGCGCGCGCGGTGAGCGCGAAGACGTCGTCGATGTCGTCGTCCACGATCAGCAACTGGCCTACAGTCCCGGCACTTTGGCCCGGCCGCCGGGACGGCTCCCGGCGTCGGCCTCGCGGGCGACCCGGGGCACCTCGCCGGTGAAGAGCGGCAGTTGATCGGCCGTCTTGTTCTCGACGCGGCCCAACCCGCGCATTTCGCGGCTGAATTGACGGTTCCGGTGGTGCGGGCCGACCCGCTGGGTGAAGTCGCCGCCGGTGATCCGGTCGAACGCGGTGCGCGGCTCCGCGACCGGGCCGTACCCCGCCTCCGGCACCTCGGTGAAGTCGCCGTCGTGTGCGGCGGTCGTCGCGGCGAGCGGCGGACGCGGATCGGGCGCCCGGACCCGGCCGTCTTCGAATGCCCGATTCTGTCCGTCTTCGAGCACACGCGTAGCACTGTTCCCACTCATGGCGGCCCACTTCGGTAACTCGGCGCTTATGGGCGGGGCCAGTCTGTCACTCTGTCCGTGTCGCCTGAGGCGTAATCGTCCGAACTGCTCAGGGAGCTGCACAGTGGGGGCCATTCCGACGCAACGGGAGTCCCGGCGGGACTCCATGGCGCATGCCCCTGACGCGCCCGCGCACCACCGCGCCGACCTGGAGACGGTGGTGCACGCGGCGCTGCCGGGCACTCCGCTCGCGCCCGGCGCCGCCCGTCGGCTGGTGCGCGAGGCGCTCGCCGACTGGGCCGCACTCGCGCTGCCCGGCGCCGAGACGGTCGGCGAGCGCCTCCGCGACGACGCCGTCGTGATCGTCAGCGAACTCGTCACCAACGCGGTCGTGCACGCGGGCACGGACGTGGAGCTGGTGTGCCGGCTCGAGATAGGCGACGACGGCGGGACGGGTGTGCTGGACGCGGTGATCGTCGAGGTCTCCGACCACCACCCCTCGCGCGCGGTGCGCGAGGACGCGGCCGAACGCCCTTACGGCACACCCGAGTACGGGCGCGGGCTACGGCTCGTCTCCACGCTCTCCGAGGCCTGGGGCATCACCTATCGCACCGGCGTGAAGACCGTGTGGGCGCGGTTGCCCGTGGACGGGGCGGCGGAATTCGGCGCGGGGTTCGGACTGGAGGGCGAGGCGAGGGGCGAGACGGCGGGCGACACCGGCCCGGCCGCGGCAGGGGAACCGGGCGTCGACCGGGGTCCGGGTGTCGTCGCGGGGACGGGCGGCGCGGGGACGGGCAGCGGCGCGGAGACCGGGGCGTACGCCGGGGAGCGCGGGATCGGGGCGCTCGACGGCGGGACGACCACCGCGGAACCGAGGCGTGATCCGTCCCGTGACCACGACTGGCTCAACCGCGGTGCCCTGTCCTTCCTCGCCGAGGCCTCCGACCTGCTCGCCGGCCAGCTCGACGAGGACCTGGTCGCCGCGCTCGCCGGACAGCTCCTGGTGCCCCGGCTCGCCGACTGGTGCGCGGTCTGGCTGGAGGACGAGGCCACCGACCGGGCGGGCGGTCTCGGGCTGGCGCTCGGGCCGCGGCTCGCCCGGGTCTGGCACGGCAGTGAGAACCGCATCGAGGAACTGCGCCGGGCGCTGGAGAAGGACCCGCCCCGGCTGCCCGACTCGGTGCGCTCCCGTGCCGTACCCGTGCCCTGGCCGGGGGAGACGCTGGGGGCGGGCGACATGCTGGCCGGCGCGGGCGTGATGGGTGGACCAGAAGGAGTGGATGGACCGGGTGGAGTGGGCGGACCGGGCGGGGCGGCGCTGGCCTACCGGCTGATCGCCGGCGGGCGGCCGCTCGGGACCGTCGTCATCGGGCGGGCCGGACTGACCTGTTTCCCCGACGAGATCACCGGACTCGTCGAGGACCTCAGCCGCCGGATCGCCCTCGCCATCGGCGCGGCCCGCCAGTACGCGCGGCAGGCCACCATCAGCCGGGTCCTCCAGCGAGGTCTGCTGCCCGGCGCGGTCGCCGAGATCCCCGGCGTGCGCAGCGCCCTCGTCTACGAGCCGCTCGACAAGGGCGGGCCCAGCGGGGACTTCTACGACCTGTTCCCGGCCGGTGACGGGCGCTGGTGCTTCGTCCTCGGCGACGTGCAGGGCAAGGGGCCCGAGGCCGCCGTCGTGATCGGCCTCGCCCGGCCGTGGGTGCGGCTGCTGGCCCGGGAGGGCTACCAGGTCGCCGACGTCCTCGACCGTCTCAACCAGCTCCTGCTCGACGACGCGACGGAGGCGGCCGACGCGGCGGCCCGCGCGCTGGTGGCCGCGGGCGGGTCCTCCCTCGGCCCCGACGAGGGCCCGCAGACCCGCTTCCTCTCCATGCTGTACGGCGAGCTCGTGCCCTTCGACGGGGGCGTGCGTTGCACCCTCGCGTCGGCCGGACACCCGCTGCCGCTGATCCTGGGCCCCGACGGTGACGTACGGGAGGTGGCCGAGCCGCAGACGCTGCTCGGCGTCTTCGAGGACGCGACCTACGTTTCCGAGACCCTGGACCTGTACCCGGGCGACACCGTGCTGTGCGTGACCGACGGGGTGACGGAGCGCCGCAGCGGGCCGCGCCAGTTCGACGACGACGAGGGGCTCGCGCAGGCCCTCGCGGGTTGTACGGGGCTCGGCGCCGAGCTGGTCGCGGAGCGGATCCGGCGACTGGTGCACGAGTTCGGCAGCGGGCCTCCGGAGGACGACCTGGCCCTGCTGGTGCTGCAGGCCGAGTAGCGAGGGCACTGGCATCCCGAGCCCCGGATCCCCTTCACACCCCGGCGTCCGGAACGCGGGCGACCGTGGAAAGGGGCATGCGGCCGAGTACGGGACAATGGAAGACATGCCTTCCGCACTCCCCGACGGTGAGCCCGTCCCCGACGACGGGGCGCTGCCCGCGCACGCCCTGGCCGGGGCCGCCGACCGCCCCCTCGGGTTCTATCTCCACGTGCCGTACTGCGCGACCCGCTGCGGGTACTGCGACTTCAACACCTACACGGCGACCGAGCTGCGGGGCTCCGGAGGCGTGCTCGCCTCCCGCGACAACTACGCGGACACCCTGATCGACGAGGTCAGGCTCGCCCGCAAGGTGCTCGGTGACGACCCGCGCCCCGTCCGTACGGTCTTCGTCGGGGGCGGCACGCCGACGCTGCTGGCCGCCGGCGACCTCGTACGGATGCTGGGCGCGGTCCGCGAGGAGTTCGGGCTCGCGGACGACGCCGAGATCACCACGGAGGCGAACCCGGAGTCCGTGGACCCGGAGTACCTCGCGACCCTGCGGGCCGGGGGCTTCAACCGGATCTCCTTCGGCATGCAGAGCGCCCGGCAGCACGTCCTGAAGGTGCTCGACCGCACGCACACCCCCGGGCGCCCCGAGGCCTGTGTCGCCGAGGCCCGCGCGGCGGGCTTCGCGCATGTGAACCTCGACCTGATCTACGGCACGCCCGGCGAGTCCGACGACGACTGGCGGGCCTCGCTGGACGCCGCGCTCGGCGCCGGGCCCGACCATGTCTCCGCGTATGCCCTGATCGTCGAGGAGGGCACCCAGCTGGCCCGGCGCATCCGCCGCGGCGAGGTCCCGATGACGGACGACGACGTCCACGCGGACCGCTACCTCATCGCGGACGAGGTGATGGCGGCGGCGGGCTTCGACTGGTACGAGGTGTCCAACTGGGCCACCTCCGAGGCCGGCCGGTGCCTGCACAACGAGCTGTACTGGCGCGGCGCGGACTGGTGGGGGGCCGGGCCGGGGGCCCACAGCCACGTCGGCGGCGTGCGCTGGTGGAACGTGAAGCACCCCGGGGCGTACGCGGCGGCGCTGGCCTCCGGGAGGTCCCCCGGCGCGGGGCGCGAGCTGCTCTCCGGCGAGGACCGCCGCGTCGAGCGGATCCTCCTCGAACTGCGGCTCCGCGAGGGCTGCCCGCTCTCCCTGCTCAGGCCGGAAGGGCTTTCGGCCTCCCGTCGCGCGCTCTCCGACGGACTTCTCGAGAACGGTCCCTACGACGAGGGCCGCGCCGTCCTCACGCTGCGCGGACGCCTGCTCGCGGACGCGGTGGTCCGGGATCTGGTGGACTGAACGCCTGTTCGCCTACAGTCCGCGTTCATGATCTCTGGTGAGTGGCCGGCCGAGGACGCGACCGTTCTTCGGTACGGGCTGCGGCGACTGCTGCTCAGCCTGCCGATCGTGGTGGTGTGCCTCGGGGGCGGCTGGACGGGTCTCTGGTTCGCCTTCCGGGACGACGGGATCGGTGCCGGCTGGATACCTCTCGCGATGCTCATGGCGATGGGCGTGGGCGGCCTGATCCTGTTCGTCTCCCGCTGGCGGGCTCGCCGGTGGGTCACCGCCTTCGACTCGACCGGCTTCTGGTGGATGCGGGGCAAAGAGGCCGCCCTGATCCGCTGGGACTCGCTGGCCGGGGCCGGAATGTACTGGGCACGGACCTCCCACCGTGCCGTTTTCACGGTCGAGCTGTGCCCGCACGGCGAGATGGACCGCGACGACCCGCTGCTGTGGAAGTTCGTCCGCGACACGGAACCGCTCCGGCCGGGCCTGCCCCGGCTCCGCTACCGCATCGACGTCGGCGACTCCCACAAGGCGTACGAGAAGGCGTTCGTGCGGTGGGCGCCCGAGCTGTGGTTCGGGCGCAAGGAGCAGCCGATGTCGTATCCGGGACAGCCGGACGAGACGGGCCACCGGGAGCGGACGGCCGAGCGGTCCGACACGGTGGCGCACGCCCCGCTGGTGTTCGACGCCGTCGGCATCGGGGACACGGTGGTCGTCCAGAGGGGCATGATCCTGGTATACCGCCGACTCGGCGTGGCGCTGGCGCTGGTGGCGCTCTGCGGGTGGGCCGTGTGGGCGCTGGTACCCGAGCACGGGCACGGTGCGGGCGCCGTGGTCCGCCAGGTGATCGCCGCCGTGCTGGTGCTGTCGGCCGGCTGGGCCCTGGTGATGATCGCGCGGGGCGCCCGGATGGACTACGGCCGCCGCGTCACCATGGACGCCGACGGGGTCCACATCGTCCGGAGAGGGCGGTCCGTGACGCTCCCGTGGGACTCGCTGGCCGGCGTCGGCATCTACGAGGCTCCGCCGTTGCGCACCCTGGAACTCTGCCCGAAGGACGAGATCGACCGCGACGACCCGCTGCTGTGGCAGTGGGTGCGCGACACCGAGCCGCTGCGGCCGGGGCTGCCCCGGCCGCGTCATCGGGTCTCCATCTGGCCCGCCGGGGGCCGGCACGCGGTGGCGGCGGGCTGCCGGCGGTGGGCGCCGCACATCTGGTTCGGCGGTGAGCGGATGCCGTCCGGCTACCAGGGAGACCGCGACAGGAAGGGCCACCGCAGCCGGGGCCGCGACACCGGCGGTCCCGTCGCATCCCCCGCCCCCCGTCGTCCCGAGGACGCCCGCCCTCCCCACGATCTCGACGACCCCGGTGTCACTCCGGCGCCGTGACGAAGTCGATCAGCTCCTCCACCCGGCCCAGGAGTTCGGGCTCCAGGTCCTTGTAGGAGCGCACCCGGGACAGGATGTGCTGCCAGGCCGCACCGGTGTTCTCCGGCCAGCCCAGGGCCCGGCACACGCCCGTCTTCCAGTCCTGCCCGCGCGGGACCCGGGGCCAGGCGGGAATGCCCACGGAGGACGGCTTCACGGCCTCCCAGACGTCGATGTACGGGTGGCCGAGGACGAGGGCGTGGTCACTCGTGACCGCCGCCGCGATACGCGACTCCTTCGTGCCCGGGACCAGATGGTCGACCAGCACACCCAGCCGGGCGTCCGGCCCCGGGGCGAACTCCTCCACGACGGCGGGGAGATCGTCGACGCCCTCCAGGTACTCGACCACGACGCCCTCGATACGGAGGTCGTCACCCCAGACGCGCTCGACCAGTTCGGCGTCGTGGCGGCCCTCCACGTAGATGCGGCCGGCCCGCGCCGCCCGGGCCCGTGCGCCCGGCACGGCGACCGAACCGGATGCCGTGCGACCGGACCGCACCGGTCCCGCGGCCGGACGGACCAGCGTGACCACCCTGCCCTCCAGCAGGAAACCGCGCGGCTCCAGCGGGAACACCCGGTGCTTGCCGAAGCGGTCCTCCAGCGTCACCGTGCCCGCCTCGCAGCCGATCACCGCCCCGCAGAACCCCGTACCGGGCTCCTCGACCACCAGGCCCGGGTCCGCGGGGACCTCGGGCACCGGCTTGGGCTTCTTCCACGGCGGGGTGAGATCCGGAGAGTACTGGCGCATTCGGATGACGATAGGAGAACCGGCGGGGCGGTGGCGGGGAGATCCCTACGACACGCCGAAACGTGTCGCCAGCGCGTCCCGCTGAGCCCGGACGAACGCGGCATTCACCGCGGCCCCGTGACCGGGTACGTACACTGCCTCGTCGCCGCCCAGGGCGAGCAGCCGGTCCAGCGCCGCCGGCCAGCGGGAGGGGACGGCGTCGGGACCGGCCTGGGGCTCGCCCGACTCCTCCACCAGGTCCCCGCAGAAGACGACCTCCGGGGTGCCGGGCGCCCCGGTCACCAGGACCACCAGATCGTGCGCCGTGTGGCCGGGTCCCACGTCCGCCAGCACGGCCCGCACACCGCCGCCCAGGTCGAGCGTCCGCTCGCCCGACACGGAGTGCCGCGGGGGGACCAGGGCGCCCGCGGCCTCGGCGGCGTCACGCGGGTCCAGGCCGTGGCGTACGGCGTCCACGCGCAGTTCCTCGCCCTCCTGCGCGAAGACCGCGCCGAGGCCGGCCGCCCCGAACACCCGCGCGCCCGCGAACGCCGCCGCGCCGAAGACATGGTCGAAGTGCGGGTGGGTGAGTGCGAGGTGCGTCACGTCCCGGTCCGGGCCGAGGAGCCGTCGCGCCTCGGCGCGCAACCGTGCGCCCTCCCCGAGGCTCGCTCCCGCGTCGACCATGAGCGCCGCGCCCCCGCCCACCACCAGCCCGGCCGTGCAGTCCCAGCCCGCGAGCCGCCGCCGCCCCACGTGCGGGGCCAGCTCCTCCCACCCCGGCTCTTCCCAAGTCACCTTCATACGGTGACGCTAGTGCCGAGGCACTGGCCGGAGGGCGGACGCCGGTGAGACATCGCGGGACACGTCGGCATACGTGCGCAAGATCGCGGGCCCGCCCTTGCCGGGGTCGTACCCACCGGCCGTACACTGGCCGGGGAATGCTGGCACTCGCACGCGCTGAGTGCCAAGCGAGGCGACGAGGGACCGACATCTGGAGGTGTGCGCGATGCTGAGTGAACGCAGGCTCGAAGTGCTGCGCGCCATCGTCCAGGACTACGTCGGCACCGAGGAGCCGGTCGGTTCCAAGGCGCTGACGGAGCGGCACCGGCTGGGAGTCTCCCCGGCCACGGTCCGCAACGACATGGCCGCCCTGGAGGACGAGGGGTACATCGCCCAGCCGCACACCAGTGCCGGGCGCATCCCCACCGACAAGGGCTACCGGCTCTTCGTCGACAAGCTCGCCGGCGTCAAGCCGATGACCGGGCCCGAGCGGCGGGCCATCCAGAACTTCCTGGGCGGCGCCGTCGACCTGGACGACGTCGTCGGGCGGACCGTGCGGCTGCTCGCGCAGCTGACGCGGCAGGTCGCCGTCGTGCAGTACCCGTCGCTGACCAGATCGACCGTGCGCCACGTGGAGCTGCTGTCCCTGGCGCCCGCCCGGCTGATGCTCGTCCTGATCACGGACACGGGGCGGGTCGAGCAGCGCATGATCGACTGTCCGGCGCCGTTCGGGGAGACCTCCGTGGCGGATCTGCGGGCCCGGCTCAACAGCCGGGTCGCGGGCCGCCGCTTCGCGGACGTCCCGCCGCTCGTCCAGGACCTGCCGGACGCCTTCGAGGCGGACGACCGGGGTACCGTCGCGACGGTGCTCTCCACCCTTCTGGAGACGCTCGTCGAGGAGACCGAGGAGCGTCTGATGATCGGCGGCACCGCGAACCTGACCCGCTTCGGACATGATTTTCCCCTCACGATCAGACCGGTGCTCGAAGCACTGGAGGAACAGGTCGTGCTCCTCAAGTTGCTTGGGGAGGCGGGGGATTCGGGCATGACCGTACGGATCGGTCACGAGAACGCGTACGAGGGACTCAACTCCACGTCCGTGGTCTCCGTCGGCTACGGTTCGGGCGACGAGGCAGTAGCCAAACTCGGCGTGGTCGGACCGACCCGCATGGATTACCCGGGAACGATGGGAGCGGTACGAGCGGTGGCACGGTACGTCGGACAGATCCTGGCGGAGTCTTAAGTGGCCACGGACTACTACGCCGTGCTCGGCGTGCGCCGCGACGCGTCCCAGGACGAGATCAAGAAGGCTTTCCGGCGGCTCGCACGCGAGCTGCATCCGGACGTCAATCCCGATCCGAAGACGCAGGAGCGGTTCAAAGAGATCAACGCCGCGTACGAGGTGTTGTCGGACCCGCAGAAGAAGCAGGTCTACGACCTCGGCGGCGACCCGTTGTCCCAGGCGGGCGGCGCGGGCGCCGGCGGCTTCGGCGCCGGTGGCTTCGGCAACTTCTCGGACATCATGGACGCCTTCTTCGGCACGGCGTCGCAGCGGGGCCCCCGGTCCCGCACGCGGCGCGGCCAGGACGCCATGATCCGGCTCGAGATCGAGCTGGACGAGGCCGCCTTCGGCACGACGAAGGACATCCAGGTCGACACGGCCGTCGTCTGCGCCACCTGCAGCGGTGAGGGCGCCGCGCCGGGAACCTCCGCCCAGACCTGCGACATGTGCCGCGGACGCGGTGAGGTGTCCCAGGTCACCCGGTCGTTCCTGGGTCAGGTCATGACGTCCCGTCCGTGCCCGCAGTGCCAGGGGTTCGGCACCGTCGTGCCGACCCCGTGCCCGGAGTGCGCGGGCGACGGGCGGGTCCGGTCCCGGCGCACGCTCACGGTGAAGATCCCGGCGGGCGTCGACAACGGCACCCGGATCCAGCTCGCGGGCGAGGGCGAGGTCGGGCCCGGTGGCGGTCCCGCCGGTGACCTCTACGTCGAGATCCACGAACTGCCGCACTCGACCTTCCAGCGCCGCGGTGACGACCTGCACTGCACGGTCACCATCCCGATGACCGCGGCGTCGCTCGGCACCAAGGTGCCGCTGGAGACCCTCGACGGTCTCGAGGAGGTCGACATCCGGCCCGGCACGCAGTCCGGGCAGTCGATCCCGCTGCACGGGCGCGGCGTCACGCATCTGCGCGGCGGCGGCCGGGGCGACCTCATCGTGCATGTCGAGGTCACCACGCCGACCAAGCTCGACGCCGAACAGGAGCGGGTGCTCCGGGAGCTGGCGCTGCTGCGCGGCGAGGAGCGTCCGACCGGGCAGTTCCAGCCGGGCCAGCAGGGCCTGTTCTCCCGCCTGAAGGACGCGTTCAACGGCCGCTGACCCGGACGACGACGGGCAGGGGCGGCGGGGGCGGAAAAGGGCCGTGGACCGTCCGCCCCGGCGGCCCACGGCGGGCGGAAGGCCGGATTTCGGACTTGTTCGGAGGACGTGACAACATGCCGTCATGTCCTCCGCACTGACCGATCTCTTCCCTCACCCGATCGTGCAGGCCCCCATGGCGGGCGGCGTCTCCGTCCCGCACCTCGCGGCCGCCGTGTCCGAGGCCGGCGGGCTCGGGTTCCTCGCCGCCGGGTACAAGACCGCCGACGGCATGTACCAGGAGATCAAGCAGTTGCGCGGGCTGACGAGCCGGCCCTTCGGGGTCAACCTCTTCATGCCGCAGGCCGAGTACGCGGACCCGGCCACCGTCGAGGTGTACGCCCACCAGCTGGCCGGTGAGGCCTCCTGGTACGAGACGGAGCTCGGCGATCCGGACAGCGGCCGCGACGACGGCTACGACGCCAAGCTCGCGGTCCTCCTCGACAACCCGGTGCCGGTGGTCTCCTTCCACTTCGGCTGCCCCACCCGTGACGTCCTGGACTCCTTCGCCCGGGCCGGCACACTCACCATGATCACCGCGACCACGGCCGAGGAGGCCCTCGCGGTGCAGCGGGCGGGGGCCGCCGCGGTCGTCGTGCAGGGCGTGGAGGCCGGCGGTCACCAGGGCACCCACCGCGACAACCCGGAGACGGACGGCACGGGGATCGGACTGCTCTCCCTGATCACCCAGGTCCGCGAGACCGTGCAGATCCCGGTCGTCGCCGCCGGCGGCATCATGCGCGGCAGTCAGATCGCCGCGGCGCTCGCCGCGGGCGCGAACGCGGCGCAGCTCGGTACCGCGTTCCTCGCCACCCCGGAGTCCGGCGCGCACGCCGTGCACAAGCAGTCCCTGACCAACCCCCTCTTCGTCCGCACGGAGCTGACGCGCGCGTTCTCCGGCCGCCCCGCGCGCGGCCTGGTCAACCGCTTCATGCGGGAGCACGGGCCGTACGCGCCCGCCGCGTACCCCGACGTCCACCACCTCACCTCCCCGCTGCGCAAGGCGGCGGCCAGGGCGGGCGACGCGCAGGGCATGGCCCTGTGGGCGGGGCAGGGGCACCGGATGGCCCGTGAACTGTCCGCGGGACAGCTGGTGGAGGTGCTGTGCGCCGAGCTGGACGCGGCGAGGACAGCGTTGTCCCTGCCCGGCGGTGCGGGCGGAGCGGGGGGTACGGAGCGATGACGGCACCGGTGTTCGTGGTCGACCACTTCGACGCGGACAGTGCGGGGCGTTATGTCCTCGACGGTCCCGAGGGCCGGCACGCCGTCTCCGTGAAACGGCTGCGGTCCGGCGAGGAGGTCGTCCTCACCGACGGTGCCGGGCGCTGGGCGCAGGGCGTCGTCGTCGACGCCGAGGGCAAGGACCGGCTGACCGTGCGCATCGACTCCTTCGCCGAGGAACCTCCCCAGTCCCCTTGGATCACCGTCGTCCAGGCCCTGCCCAAGGGCGACCGGGGTGAGCTGGCCGTCGAGACCATGACCGAGACCGGGGTGGACGCGATCGTCCCCTGGGCCGCCTCGCGCTGCATCACCCAGTGGAGGGGCGACCGGGGTCTGAAGGCGCTCGCCAAGTGGCGGGCGACGGCGCGCGAGGCCGGCAAACAGTCCCGTCGGGTGCGCTTCCCCGAGGTCGCGGACGCGGCGACGACCAAGCAGGTCGCCGCACTTCTGGCCGAAGCGGACTTCGCGGCGGTGCTGCACGAGGACCGGGAGTACGGCAGCGAGCCGCTCGCCACGGCCGAACTGCCCTCGTCCGGAAGGATCGTGCTGGTCGTGGGGCCCGAAGGGGGCGTCTCGCCCGAGGAGTTGGACCTCTTCGCGCAGGCGGGTGCGAAGGCGTACCGGCTGGGGCGTAGCGTGCTGCGTACGTCGACCGCAGGGACCGCGGCGACCGCGCTGCTGCTGGGGCGCACCGGCCGCTGGTCCTGAACGAACACCCACGGGGGATGCGTTGGAACTCGCCCAGGTACGGCTGCTCGTCGCCGACTTCCCGGCCTGTTACCGCTTCTACGCCGAAGTCCTCGGCCTCAAGCCCCAGTCGGGGGCGGCCGAGGGACCGTACGAGAAGTTCAGCGCCGCCACCGGCTCCGCGGGCATCGCCCTCCAGGACCGCGCCATGATGGCCCGGATCCTCGGTGAGCTGGGCGATTCGGCGACGGGACACCGCTCCCTGGTCGTCCTGCGCGTCGACGACCTCGACGCCTACTGCGCCGGTGTCGTCTCGCGCGGCGGCGTCATCGCCCACGGCCCCGCTCCGATGACCGACCGCATGCGCGTGGCCCATCTCAAGGACCCGGAGGGCAACCTCGTGGAGCTTCAGGAGTGGCTGCTCCTGCGCAACTGAGGCGCACCGGCGTACCTGCCGCCCGCCCGCCGGGGCAAGTGATCCAAACCCCTTTCCGGGTGAGCTGTCGCTGCATAGGGTGATCGGGTGACACAGTCTGCATCGTCCGTATCATCCGGCTACCTCCGTTTCCCGCATCTGCGTGGCGATCTGGTCGCGTTCACCGCCGAGGACGACGTCTGGGTCGCTCCCCTCGACGGCGGCGGCCGTGCCTGGCGGGTCAGCGCCGACAACGTCCCGGTGAACCACCCACGTATCTCGCCCGACGGTGAGAGCGTCGCCTGGACCTCCACCCGGGACGGCGCGCCCGAGGTGCACGTGGCCCCGCTGGAGGGCGGAGCGGCCAGACGGCTCACGTACTGGGGCAATCCGCGGACCCAGGTGCGCGGCTGGACCCCGGACGGCCACGTGCTCGCCCTCAGCGCCCAGGGCCAGGCGAGCCTGCGGCGCAGCTGGGCGCGGGCCGTCCCGCTCGACGGCGGTCCCGCCACCACCCTTCCCTACGGGCCGGTCGGCGACGTCGCGCACGGCGGGCCGGGCGTGCTCCTCCTGTCCGCCCCGATGGGACGCGAGGCCGCCTGGTGGAAGCGGTACCGCGGCGGCACGGCGGGCAAGCTGTGGATCGACCGCGAGGGCGACGGCGAGTTCGTACGCCTGCACGAGGATCTGGACGGGAACCTCGAATACCCCCTGTGGGCAGGGGAGCGGCTCGCGTTCCTGTCCGACCACGAAGGGGTCGGGGCCCTCTACTCGTCCCTCGCCGACGGCTCCGACCTGCGCCGCCACACGCCCCTCGACGGTTTTTACGCCCGGCACGCGGCGACCGACGGCACCCGGGTCGTCTACGCGTCCGCCGGTGAACTGTGGCTGCTCGACGACCTGGACGGCGCCGAGCCGCGCAGGCTCGACATCCGGCTCGGCGGACAGCGCGTCGACCAGCAGCCGCACCCCGTCAGCGCGTCCCGCTGGTTCTCGGCCGCCGCGCCCGACCACACCGGACGCGGCAGCGCGGTCTCCGTGCGCGGCTCCGTCCACTGGATCACCCACCGCTCGGGTCCGGCCCGCGCGCTCGCCACCCGGCCCGGCGTGCGCGCCCGGCTGCCGCGCACCTTCCGGGTGGACGGCGAGGAGCACGTCGTGTGGGTGACCGACGCGGCGGGCGACGACGCGCTGGAGTTCGCCCCGGCGACCGGGACCGCCCCCGGAGCGACCCCGCGCCGGCTCGCCGCCGGGCAGCTCGGCCGCGTCCTCGGGCTCGCCATGGCACCCGACGGCAGCCGCGCCGCCGTCGCCTCGCACGACGGACGGGTGCTGCTCGTCGAGCGGGAGACCGGCGAGGTGCGCGAGGTCGACCGCAGCACCGACGGGGACGTCAGCGGGCTGGTCTTCTCGCCGGACTCGGCGTGGCTCGCCTGGTCGCACCCCGGCCCGCGTCCGCTGCGCCAGCTGAAACTGGCGAACACCGCGGACCTGTCGGTCACCGAGGCGACGCCGCTGCGCTTCCGTGACTACGCGCCCGCGTTCACCCTCGACGGCAAGCACCTCGCCTTCCTCTCCGCGCGCTCCTTCGACCCGGTCTACGACGAACACGTCTTCGACCTGGCGTTCGTGGAGGGATCCCGCCCGTACCTGATCACGCTGGCCGCGACCACCCCCTCCCCCTTCGGACCGCAGCGGCACGGCCGTGCCTTCGAGGCCCCCGAGAGCCGCGGGGCCGAGACGCCCGACAGCGAGGGCACCCCCGCGACCCGGATCGACCTCGAAGGGCTCGGCGACCGGATCGTCCCGTTCCCCGTCGAGGCCGCCCGCTACTCGACGCTGCGGGCCGCCAAGGACGGGCTGCTGTGGCTGCGCCACCCGGTCCGCGGTGTGCTCGGCGCCTCCCGCGCCACCCCGGACGACCCGGACCCGAAGACCGAGCTGGAGCGGTACGACCTGGCCCAGCACCGCATCGAGCATCTCGCCGCGGACGCCGACCACTTCGCCGTCACCGGCGACGGCAAGCGGGTCCTGCTGTGGACCGACGGCAAGCTCAAGCTCGTCCCCAGCGACCGGCGCGCCTCGAACGACGACGAGAGCGACACCAACATCACCGTCGACCTCTCGCGGATCCGTCAGACGGTCGACCCGGCCGCCGAGTGGCGCCAGATGTACGACGAGACGGGCCGCCTGATGCGGGACAACTTCTGGCGGCCCGATCTGGGCGGGGCCGACTGGGGGGACGTACTCGACCGCTACCGCCCGCTCCTCGACCGGATCGCCACCCACGACGACCTGGTGGACCTGCTCTGGGAGGTGCAGGGCGAGCTGGGCACCTCGCACGCGTATGTGATCCCGCGCGGCGGCTGGAGCGGCGGCGACCGGGCGCAGGGACTGCTCGGGGCGGACATCTCCCGTCACGAGGACGGCAGTTGGCGTATCGACCGGATCCTCCCCTCGGAGACCTCCGACCCCGACGCGCGGGCACCGCTCGCCGCGCCCGGGGTCGCGGTGCGGGCCGGGGACGCGATCGTCCAGGTCGGCGGGCAGCCGGTGGACCCGGTGGCCGGTCCCGGGCCGCTGCTGGTGGGCACGGCGGGCAAGCCGGTCGAGCTGACGGTCTCCCCGTCCGGCGGCGGTGACCCCCGGCACGCGGTGGTCGTCCCGCTCGCCGACGAGGAGGCGCTGCGCTACCACGCGTGGGTCGCGGACCGGCGGGCGTACGTCCACGAGCGCTCCGGGGGCCGGCTGGGGTATCTGCACGTGCCGGACATGGTCGGCTCCGGGTGGGCGCAGCTCCACCGAGACCTGCGGATCGAGGTGGCCCGGGAGGGGCTGGTCGTGGACGTGCGGGAGAACCGCGGCGGCCACACCTCCCAGCTGGTCGTCGAGAAGCTCGCCCGGCGGATCGTGGGCTGGGACCTGCCGCGCGGGATGCGGCCGTACAGCTATCCGGAGGACGCGCCGCGCGGCCCCGTCGTCGCCGTGGCCAACGAGTTCTCCGGCTCGGACGGGGACATCGTCAACGCGGCGGTCAAGGCGCTCGGGATCGGTCCGGTGGTGGGCACGCGCACCTGGGGCGGGGTGATCGGCATCGACAGCCGCTACCGGCTCGTCGACGGCACCCTTGTCACCCAGCCCAAGTACGCGTTCTGGCTGGAGGGGTACGGGTGGGGCGTGGAGAACTACGGCGTCGACCCGGACATCGAGGTCGTCCAGACCCCGCAGGACCACGCCGCCGGCCGCGACGTCCAGCTGGACGAGGCGATCCGGATCGCGCTGGCGGCCCTGGAGGAGAACCCGGCGAAGACCCCGCCGTCACTGCCGGAGCTGGGCTGACGGAGGTGCCGATAGCATGCACGGCGTAATGATCGGCGCCGTGCACGGCGCGG
Source organism: Streptomyces sp. RPA4-2 (assembly GCF_012273515.2). Taxonomy (NCBI): domain Bacteria; kingdom Bacillati; phylum Actinomycetota; class Actinomycetes; order Kitasatosporales; family Streptomycetaceae; genus Streptomyces; species Streptomyces sp. RPA4-2. Next base: position 3,188,874 of record NZ_CP050975.2, on the reverse strand, counting down.
TGGTCGGCGCCGTGCGGGACGCGGGGACCGACGCCGTCCGGGACACCGGGGCCGGCCGGCACGAGGAGGGACACGCATGGCGGGAGAACCGCAGGACGACTGTCTGTTCTGCAAGATCATCGCGGGACAGATCCCGGCGACCGTCGTCCGGGAGAGCGAGACGACCCTCGCCTTCCGCGACATAAACCCGCAGGCGCCCACCCACGTCCTGGTCATCCCCAAGGTGCACCACCCGGACGCGGCGTCGCTGGCGGCCGCCGAGCCCCTGATCGCGGCGGACGTGCTGCGCGAGGCCGGTGGGATCGCGGGCGAGGAGAAGCTGGACAGCTACCGGATCGTGTTCAACACCGGCAGCGGTGCGGGACAGACCGTCTTCCACGCGCACGCGCACCTGCTCGGTGGCCGCGGCATGCAGTGGCCACCGGGGTGACCGGCCTTGTCCGTACGTGAACTGGTGGTCCTCGGCACCGCCAGCCAGGTCCCGACCCGGCACCGCAACCACAATGGCTATCTGCTGCGCTGGGACGGGGAGGGGCTGCTCTTCGACCCCGGCGAGGGCACCCAGCGGCAGATGCTGCGGGCCGGGGTCGCCGCGCACGACCTGCACCGGATCTGCGTCACGCACTTCCACGGCGACCACTCGCTCGGGCTCGCCGGGGTGATCCAGCGCGTCAACCTCGACCGCGTGCCGCACGAGGTCACCGCGCACTTCCCCCGTTCCGGTCAGAGCTTCTTCGACCGGTTGCGGTACGCCACCGCCTACCGCGAGACCGTCGCGCTCACCGAGGCGCCGGTCGACACGGACGGCGTGCTCGCGGCCACGGCCTCGTACACCCTGGAGGCCCGCAGGCTCTCCCACCCCGTGGAGTCCTTCGGATACCGGCTGGTCGAGCCGGACGGACGGCGGATACTGCCCGAGCGGCTCGCCGCGCACGGCATCAAGGGGCCGGACGTCGGACGGATCCAGCGCGAGGGAGCCCTGGCCGGAGTCCGTCTGGACGACGTCAGCGAGGTGCGGCGCGGACAGCGGTTCGCGTTCGTCATGGACACCCGGCTGTGCGAGGGGGTGGACGCCCTCGCCGAGGGCTGCGACCTGCTCGTCATCGAGTCGACGTTCCTGGACGAGGACCACCGGCTCGCCTCCGACCACGGGCACCTGACGGCCGGTCAGGCGGCCCGGGTGGCACGCGACGCGGGCGTACGGCATCTGGTGCTCACGCACTTCAGTCAGCGGTACTCCGATCCCGAGGAGTTCGAGCGGCAGGCGCGGGCCGCCGGGTTCGACGGGGAGCTGACCGTGGCGCACGATCTGATGCGGGTGCCGGTTCCGAAGCGCTCATAAATCGCCCGTACCATGCTTTGATGCCCCTCCCCAAAGCAGAACTGCACCTCCATGTCGAAGGCACCCTGGAGCCCGAGCTCGCCTTCGAGCTCGCCGCGCGCAACGGCGTGACGCTGCCGTACGCGGACACCGAGGAGCTGCGCAAGGCGTACCTCTTCGACGATCTCCAGTCGTTCCTGAACCTGTACTACGAGCTGATGGCCGTACTGCGGACCGAGCAGGACTTCGCCGACCTGGCCGACGCCTATCTCGCGCGGGCCGCGGCGCAGGGCGTGCGGCACGCGGAGATCTTCTTCGACCCGCAGGCCCACCTGGCGCGCGGGGTCGGGATGGGGACGGTCGTCGAGGGGCTGTCCCGCGCGCTCTCCCGCAGCGAGGAAACGCACGGCGTCTCCACCCAGCTGATCATGTGCTTCCTGCGCGACGAGTCCGCCGAGTCGGCGATGGCGACGCTGGACGCCGCGCGGCCGTACCTCGACCGGATCGTCGGCATCGGCCTCGACTCGGCGGAGGTCGGACACCCGCCGGTCAAGTTCCGCGAGGTGTACGAGGCGGCCGCCGCCCTCGGGCTGCGACGCGTCGCGCACGCGGGCGAGGAGGGGCCGCCCGCGTACATCACCGAGGCGCTGGACGTCCTCGGGGTCGAGCGCATCGACCACGGGCTGCGCTGCATGGAGGACCCCGAGCTCGTCGAGCGGCTGGTCCGGGACAGGGTGCCGCTGACGCTCTGTCCGCTGTCGAACGTACGGCTGCGCGCCGTGGACGTCCTGGAGGACCACCCCCTGCCCGCCATGCTGGACGCCGGGCTCCTGTGCACCGTCAACTCCGACGACCCCGCCTACTTCGGGGGGTACGTCGGTGACACCTTCCACGCGGTGCGCGAGGCGCTCGGGCTGGACCGCGAACGGATGCGGGAACTGGCGCGCAACTCGTTCGTGGCGTCCTTCCTCGACCACGACGAGGAGCGGCGGGCGCGCTACCTCGCCGAGGTCGAGGCGTACGAGTTCGAGTAGAGCCGGTTTGGAGCGGGCCGGTTTGGAGCGGGCCCGCCTGGGGCGGTGCCGCTTCGGGCGGCCCCGCCCGAAGCAGGCCCTCCAGGGGCGATGACGCTCGGGGCGGGAGCCGCTTTGGGCGGGTGCTGCGCTTGAAGTGCAGCCGCTGGGACCGTGCCCGCTTAAGCGGGCCCGCACCCGTCCGGTCCGGGACGCCCCGTCCGGGGGTCAGCCCGGTCCCGCCCGTCCGGGGGTCAGCCCGGTCCGGGCCCCGGTGCCGCCGACGCGGCGGCGGTCTGCCGGGGGCCCGCCGTGCCGTACGCCGCCCGCCGGGCCGCGACGGTCTCCAGCGGGATCTCCACCACGGAGTGCTCCTGCGGGGTGCCGCGCCGGGTGCGCAGGGCCACCGCCGTCATCGGGACGGTGAGCAGCAGCAGGCCGAGCGCCAGGATCACACCCATCCCCGGGTAACCCGTCCACGTGGAGAGGAGACTGCCCGTGAGCGGCCCGCAGGCCGTGCCGAGCGAGGAGGCGGAGCCCACCAGGACCGCCCACCGCCCGCGCTGGTCCAGGGACGCGGCGAGCCCGATCACGTAGGACAGGACGACCGGGTACAGCGTGTTCCAGGCGATCTCGCCGGTCGCGAAGGACGGCAGGTCGTCGGCGGCCGCGCTGAGCGCGATACAGCCCGCGATCAGCGCGGTGCCCGCGCCGATGGGCAGCGCGCGGCCGAGGCGCGGGCCGAGCGCACCCGCCCCGATCACCCCCAGCAGCCCGGCGCCGAGCGCCGCCGCGAAGACCGCTCCGACGGTGACCTCGCTCAGCCCCGCCTGGGTCAGGCCGATACGGCCGCTGACGCCCCACAGGGAGTTCTGGGCGAGGGACCAGCAGAGCATGGCGGCGGCCAGTACGGCCCCGGCGCGGAGGTGCGGAAGCGGGGTGCGGGCACGCGGGGTCCGCGCGGCGGGCGCGCGGGTGGGCAGCCGCCGGGTCGCGGGCAGGACGAGCAGCGCGGTGACGGCGATCGCGGCGAGCGGCTGGCCGTGACCCGGGCCCAGGTGCGGGATCGTCAGATACAGCGTGCCCGCGAGGGCGGAGACGCCGAGCAGACCGAACGTCGTGGTGCGGTGGGGGTCGCGCTCGGCGGCGATCCCGGTGGCGGCGACGGTGGTGATCGTGCCGGAGCCGAGACCGCCGACGATCGCGCCGCCGACGACCAGCGCGAGGGTGGTGGTCAGAGCGGCGGTGCCGTAGCCGACGGCGGCGAGCAGCAGCCCGGCGCGGGCCAGTCGGCGCGGGCCGAAGCGGTCGACGCGGGAGGCGAGCAGGAAGCCCGCCGTCGCCGAACTCAGCAGCAGGACGCTGCCGACGCAACCGGCCTCGGTGGCGGAGAGGGGGAGACCCGCGTTCAGTCTGCCGACGGTGGTCGGCAGGAGGTACGGGGCGAGGTACCCGGCCGTGAAAAGGGCGACGAGGGGCCAGGGCATGGTGGTGCGGGAGGACACGGGCGTTCCCAGGGCATGCGAAAGAAGCGGCTCGATGAGGGGGGTTGAGCGGCTGTCGACGGACAGGAACGCGCGGGCAATTTGTATCAAGCGGGTCCGGGTGGGAAACAGGTGGGGCGCCGTGATCTGGATCACGTTCCGTTTGGTGCGGTGAAGGCGGGGTAAACGCGGGGTTTTCCGTCCTCCGGCCCTGCTCGCTCGGAGGACTCGATGCGCGACGAACGCCTCCGCGAGGTCCGCTCCGTCCCGCGAGCCAATTGGTGCACACTGGCCTGAATCCGCACCACCTCAGGGAGCGCACCGTGATCGCGTCCGACGGAGAGCGACCGTACTGCCAGGCCCACGTCGACCCGCTCGCCGGTCTGCGCACCTCCCAGGACCCGCCCTGGGACGTCTACCTCACCGGCACCGTCTTCCTCGACATCGTGTTCACGGGGCTCGACTCGGCCCCGGTGCGCGGGACGGAGTCCTGGGCGCGCGGCATGGGGTCGAGCCCCGGCGGGGTGGCGAACATGGCGACGGCGCTGGCCCGGCTCGGCCTGAAGACCTCCCTCGCCGCGGCCTTCGGGGACGACCACTACGGCGAGTACTGCTGGGACGCCCTGGAGCAGGGCGAGGGCATCGACCTCTCCCCGTCGCGCACCGTCTCCGGCTGGCACTCGCCGGTCACCGTGTCCATGGCCTACGAGGGCGAGCGGACGATGGTCAGCCACGGGCACGAGCCGCCGCCGGTGGAGACCGCCCCGGAACACGCCCCCCGCGCGCGGGCCGCCGTCGCCTCCCTGGCCCCCGGCACGCGCGCCCAGTGGATCGCCGAGTCCGCGCGCGCGGGCACCCGGATCTTCGCGGACGTCGGCTGGGACGACACCGGCCGCTGGGACCTCGCGGGCCTCGCGGACCTCGAACACTGCGAGGCGTTCCTGCCGAACGCCGAGGAGGCGATGCGCTACACCGGCGCGCGCTGCCCGCGGGCCGCGGCGCACGCGCTGGCCGAGCACGTACCGCTGGCCGTCGTCACCCTCGGTTCCGAGGGCGCCTACGCCGTGGACGGCCGCACCGGCGAGACCGCCGCGGTCCCGGCCATCGACGTCGAGGCCCTCGACCCCACCGGTGCCGGGGACGTCTTCGTCGCCGGTTTCGTGATGGGCACCCTCGCGGACTGGCCGCTCGCCGACCGCCTCGCCTTCGCCGGCCTCACCGCCGCCCTGTCCGTCCAGGAGTTCGGCGGCTCCCTCTCGGCCCCCGGCTGGTCCGAGATCGCGGCCTGGTGGCGCCGCGTCCAGTCCGTCGACGACCAGGATCCGGCGGCACTGCGCCGGTACGCCTTCCTGGAGGGCCTGCTGCCGGAGGTGACACGGCCGTGGCCGCTGCGGCGGGCGGTGCCGACGATCGGGTTCGGGCGGTCGGTGTGAACCGGGCCCGGGGGAAAGGGCGAGACCGCAGGGAGAGGTGACGAAAAGCCCTACGGCTCTGTCGGTGCGGAGACGTACGCTTGGAACCGCAAGGCTGCCCCCGTGGCAAGCGTGCCGATCAAGGAGGAAAAGCAGGCCTACAGAGCCGGCCCATGACTCAGACACCCACAGCTCACGGCCCCGCCCAGGGGCAGGCACGCGCGCACTTCACCGTCCCGGCCAAGCACCCCATGGTGACTGTTCTGGGTTCCGGAGACGCATTGCTGCGCGTGATCGAGAAGGCCTTCCCGGCGGCCGACATCCACGTCCGGGGCAACGAGATCAGTGCGGTCGGCGACGCCGGTGAAGTCGCCCTCGTCCAGCGCCTGTTCGACGAGATGATGCTGGTGCTCCGTACGGGGCAGCCCATGACGGAGGACGCAGTGGAACGCTCGATCGCCATGCTCAGGGCGAGCGAGAACGGGGAGGGCGACGGCGAGGAGACCCCCGCCGAAGTGCTCACACAGAACATCCTGTCCTCGCGCGGCCGCACCATCCGACCCAAGACGCTCAACCAGAAGCGGTACGTCGACGCCATCGACAAGCACACCATCGTCTTCGGCATCGGCCCCGCCGGCACCGGCAAGACCTACCTCGCGATGGCGAAGGCCGTGCAGGCGCTCCAGTCCAAGCAGGTCAACCGCATCATCCTGACCCGCCCGGCGGTGGAGGCGGGCGAGCGCCTCGGCTTCCTGCCCGGCACGCTCTACGAGAAGATCGACCCCTACCTGCGCCCGCTGTACGACGCGCTGCACGACATGCTCGACCCGGACTCGATCCCCAGGCTGATGGCGGCCGGGACGATCGAGGTCGCGCCCCTGGCGTACATGCGTGGCCGTACGCTCAACGACGCCTTCATCATCCTGGACGAGGCCCAGAACACCAGCGCCGAGCAGATGAAGATGTTCCTCACCCGCCTCGGCTTCGAATCGAAGATCGTGATCACGGGCGACGTGACGCAGGTCGACCTGCCGAACGGGACGCAGTCGGGCCTGCGCCAGGTCCAGGACATCCTGGAGGGCCTCGACGACGTGCACTTCTCACGGCTCACGTCCCACGATGTCGTACGGCACAAGCTGGTCGGCCGTATCGTCGACGCGTACGAGAAGTACGACAGCGAGAACGGCACCGAGAACGGCTCCCGCAAGGGCCGCGGCAACGCCGGACACAAGGGGAAGTAGACCAGCACCAGCATGTCGATCGACGTCAACAACGAGTCCGGAACCGAGGTCGACGAGCAGGCGATCCTCGACATCGCCCGCTACGCGCTCGCACGGATGCGCATCCACCCGCTCTCCGAACTCTCGGTGATCGTCGTGGACGCCGACGCCATGGAGCAGCTCCACATCCAGTGGATGGACCTGCCGGGTCCCACGGACGTCATGTCCTTCCCCATGGACGAGCTGCGCCCGCCGTCCAAGGACGACGACGAGCCGCCGCAGGGCCTGCTCGGTGACATCGTGCTGTGCCCGGAGGTCGCCGAGCAGCAGGGCAAGGACGCGCCGACGCAGCACTCCATGGACGAGGAGCTCCAGCTCCTCACCGTCCACGGAGTGCTGCACCTGCTCGGCTACGACCACGAGGAACCCGACGAGAAGGCCGAGATGTTCGGCCTCCAGGCGGCCATCGTGGACGGCTGGCGCGCGGAGAAGGGCATGACGGGCCCCTCACCGGCCCCGACCGTGTCATGAGTCCTCAACTCGTACTCGGCGCCGTCCTGCTGGTCGTCGTCGCCTGGCTCGCCGCCTGCGCGGAGGCGGGCATCGCGCGCGTCTCCAGCTTCCGCGCCGAGGAGGCCGTACGCGGCGGGCGGCGCGGCAGCGCCAACCTCGCGCAGGTCGCCGCCGACCCGACCCGCTATCTCAACGTGGCGCTGCTCGTCCGCGTGGCCTGCGAGATGGCGGCCGCCGCGCTCGTCACGTACGCCTGCCTGCAGGAGTTCGACAAGACCTGGCAGGCCCTCGGGGTCGCCATCGGCGTCATGGTCCTCGTCTCGTACGTCGCCGTCGGCGTCTCACCGCGCACCATCGGCCGCCAGCACCCGCTGAACACGGCGACCGCCGCCTCGTACGTCCTGCTGCCGCTCGCGCGGATCATGGGCCCGATCCCGTCGCTGCTCATCCTCATCGGCAACGCGCTGACACCCGGCAAGGGCTTCCGGCGCGGCCCCTTCGCCTCCGAGGCCGAGCTGCGCGCACTCGTCGACCTCGCCGAGAAGGAGTCGCTGATCGAGGACGAGGAGCGCCGCATGGTGCACTCCGTCTTCGAACTCGGCGACACCCTCGTACGCGAGGTCATGGTGCCGCGCACCGACCTCGTCGTCATCGAGCGCTACAAGACCATCCGGCAGGCGCTCACGCTGGCCCTGCGCTCCGGCTTCTCGCGCATTCCCGTCACCGGGGAGAGCGAGGACGACATCGTCGGCGTCGTGTACCTGAAGGACCTGGCCCGCAAGACGCACATCAGCCGCGACGCCGAGTCCGAGCTCGTGTCGACGGCCATGCGGCCCGCCACCTTCGTGCCCGACACCAAGAACGCGGGCGATCTGCTGCGCGAGATGCAGCAGGAGCGCAATCACGTCGCCGTCGTCATCGACGAGTACGGCGGCACGGCCGGCATCGTCACCATCGAGGACATCCTGGAGGAGATCGTCGGCGAGATCACCGACGAGTACGACCGTGAACTGCCGCCGGTCCAGGAGCTCGGCGACGACCGCTACCGGGTGACCGCGCGTCTCGACATCGGCGATCTCGGCGAGCTGTACGGCTTCGAGGCGTACGACGACGAGGACGTGGAGACGGTCGGCGGGCTGCTCGCCAAGGCGCTCGGCCGGGTCCCGATCGCCGGTGCCTCCTCCGTCGTCGAGCTGCCTGACGGGCGGGAGCTGCGGCTGACCGCGGAGGCCGCGGCCGGACGCCGGAACAAGATCGTCACGGTGCTCGTCGAACCGGCCGCCACCGCCGAGCCCCGCGAGGAGGAGAAGCCGGAGTGACCCCGCAGCAGCTGCGCGCGTTCTGCCTCTCCTTCAACGCGGCCGTCGAGGAGTTCCCCTTCAACCCGGAGACCTCGGTCTTCAAGGTCCTGGGCAAGCTCTTCGCGCTCTCGAGCCTGGACGCGCGCCCGCTGAAGGTCAACCTCAAGTGCGCCCCGGAGGACGCGATCCGGCTGCGCGGCGAGCACCCCGGACTGATCATCCCCGGCTACCACATGAACAAGCGCCACTGGAACACCGTGACGGCCGACGGCGAGCTGCCGGACCGTATGGTCCGAGAGCTCGTCGAGGACTCGTACGACCTCGTCGTCGCCGGTCTGCCGAAGGCCGAGCGGCTCCGTCTCGACCGCCCCTGAGGACGGGCGGCGAGGGTCGACGCACCCGGTGACGGGACAGGCGTGGACCGCCGCGCGGGCCCCGGGCGGCACTTCGTATGCTCGGTGCATGACCGACAGCAGCGCGCTCGACCCCGAGGACCGCAAGATCGTCACCCTGGCCCGCTCCGCGCGGGCGCGCGGCGGGGTGCCCGAGGGGGCGGCCGTCCGGGACGAGACGGGCCGTACCTATGTCGCCGGCACCGTGGACCTGCCCTCGCTGCGGCTGAGCGCGCTGCGCACGGCGGTGGCGATGGCGGTGGCGTCCGGGGCGACGTCCCTGGAGGCGGCGGCGGTGGTCTCCGTGGCGGAGGCCGTTCCGGAGGAGGACCGTGCGGCTGTACGTGACCTCGGCGGGGCGGATACGCCGGTGTTGCTGGCGGGGCCGGACGGGGCGGTACGCGTGACGGTGACCGCGGGCTGACTCCGTCGGTTGCCCGGCGTCCTTCCGGGGCTGCGCCCCGGCCCCCGGTGGGTTCTTCGGGTGCGGGTGCGTGGCGGCTGGTCGTGCGGTTCCCCGCGCCCCTTCAGGTGTCTTCGGCCGTCCGGTGTCGGAGGGGCGGGTCTGTTTGAGGCCGTGCGGGTGGGTGGGGGCTGGTCGTGCGGTTCCCCGCGCGCCTTCAGGTGTCTTCGGCCGTCCGGTGTCGGAGGGGCGGGTCTGTTTGAGGCCGGACGGGTGGGTGGGGGCTGGTCGTGCAGTTTCCCGCGCGCCTTCAGGTGTCTTCGGCCGTCCGGCGTTGCGGGCGGGGCCTGTTGAGGCCGGACGGGGCGTCGGGTTTCGCGCCCCCCCGGAGGACGAAGAGGGGGCGCGGCTCCGGGGACGGTCAGAAGCCCAGTTTGCGGAGCTGGCGGGGGTCTCGCTGCCAGTCCTTGGCGACCTTCACATGGAGGTCGAGGAAGACCGGTGTGCCCAGCAGCGCCTCGATCTGCTTGCGGGACTTGATCCCGACCTCCTTCAGGCGCTTGCCCTTGGGGCCGATGATGATGCCCTTCTGGCTGGGGCGCTCGATGTAGACGAAGGCGTGGATGTCGAGGAGCGGTCTGTCGGCGGGCCGGTCCTCGCGCGGGAGCATCTCCTCGACGACGACGGCGATGGAGTGCGGAAGCTCGTCGCGTACACCTTCCAGCGCCGCCTCACGGATCAGCTCCGCGACCATGACCTGCTCGGGCTCGTCGGTCAGGTCGCCCTCGGGGTACAGGGCGGGCCCCTCGGGGAGGAGCGGGACGATCAGGTCGGCCAGCAGGCTCACCTGCTGGTCGGCGACGGCCGACACCGGCACGATCTCCGCCCACTCGAATCCCAGCTCCTGACCGAGCTGGTCGATCGCGATGAGCTGCTCGGCGAGCGTCTTGCTGTCCACGAGGTCGGTCTTCGTGACGATCGCGATCTTCGGCGTCTTCTTGATCGACGCCAGCTCCTTCGCGATGAAACGATCCCCCGGGCCGAGCTTCTCGTTCGCGGGCAGGCAGAAGCCGATGACGTCCACTTCGGCCCACGTCGTGCGCACGATGTCGTTGAGGCGCTCGCCCAGCAGGGTGCGCGGCTTGTGCAGACCGGGGGTGTCGACCAGGATCAGCTGGGCGTCGGGGCGGTGCACGATGCCCCGTACCGTGTGCCGCGTGGTCTGCGGCTGGTTCGCGGTGATCGCCACCTTCTGGCCGACCAGAGCATTCGTGAGGGTGGACTTGCCCGCGTTGGGACGGCCCACGAAACAGGCGAAACCGGCGCGATGGGTGGCCTCGGACGGCTCGGATGACTGACTACGAACGCTCATGGCGCCCATTCTCCCTGATCCACGGGCACCTGCCGCACGCCGTGCGCCCCCAGCGCCCGCGGCGAGGTTCCGCAAGCCCCCACGCACTACGGACCGCCCCTCCCGCACGCTTCGGCGCGGGCGTCGGCCGCCGGGCGGACGAGGTGCGCGAACACACCGGCCGCCGCCCCACGGGACACGCCGGAACCGCTTACGATCACGGGGTCCCGGGCCACCGGGCCCCGGTCCCGTCGTCCCTCCCCACCGCGCAGAAGGCCAGGACCCAGGCATGAAGCTCATCACCGCGATCGTCAAGCCGTACCGCCTCGACGAGGTCAAGACCGCTCTGCAGGAACTCGGCGTCCACGGTCTGACCGTGACGGAGGCCAGCGGGTACGGGCGCCAGCACGGGCACACCGAGGTGTACCGCGGCGCCGAGTACCAGGTCGACCTCGTCCCCAAGGTCCGTGTCGAGGTCGTCGTCGAGGACGCGGACGCCGCCCCGGCCGTCGACGCGATCGTCAAGGCCGCGCGGACGGGGAAGATCGGCGACGGGAAGGTGTGGACGGTTCCGGTGGAGACGGTGGTGCGGGTACGGACGGACGAGCGCGGCCCCGACGCCCTCTGAGCGGCCACGGCCGGCCACGGCGCCGCGCCGCTCCGGGCGTCCACGGCCACCCCCGCCCGCCACGCGCCCTGACCACCACGACCGCGCCGCCGATTGCCGCCGCCAGTACCAGGCCCAGTACCAGCCACGGCAGGGCGAGGAAGGACGTGCTCGCGGACTGCCGGGTGCCCTGCGCGCTCGCGGTCAGGGTCACGTCGCCCCAGTCGAGCTGAGGCGCCCCGCGCCACGGCTCGCTCAGCCGTACCCGCTGTCCGGGCAGCAGCTCGGCGGGGATCCTGGTCAGGCCCCGGGACAAAAGCGTCCGCCCGAAGAGACCCTCCGCCCTCAGCCGCACCCTCGGGTCCAGCGTCACGTTGCCCGTGTTGTGGAGGGTGTAGGAGATGGTGGCGGTGCTGGTGCCCGTGCCGGGGACCAGCGGCTGGTGGTGGCTGATACGGACCTTCTCGACGGCGAGGGCGGGGACCGTCGGTCCGCCGACCCGGAGGTAGATCCGGGCGCCGACCGCCCGCTGGACCCCCATCGCGACCGCTCCGGAGCCCGGATCGACCCGTTCGTCGAGAGCGACCAGCGCGCCGGCGTGGTCGCCGGGTTCGGCCCGCTCGGGGACCCGGAGCGTGAACGGGACGGTGACCGAGCCGTGCGCGGGAACCGTCACCCGGGAGCGGGCCGGCCGCGCCCAGGCGCCCACCTCCCGCTGTCTCTCCTTCGCCGTGCGCACCGCGAAGCCCCCGTCGCGCACGGTGTTGTACGCGTCGGCGGCGTAGAGGCGGAAGGAAAGCGGGGCACCGGTCTTGTTGGTGACGGTGACCTTGTCCCTGACCGTGGTGCCGGGGTCGGCGGAGAGGATGAAGTACGGCCGTGCGGAGAGCTGGGTCGCGAACGGGTAGACGGACCAGCTGCCGTTGTCGGCGGCGTACGCGCGCGACGCGGCCGGCGCGAGCAGGACGAGCGGGGCGAGCAGGAGGGACAGGGAGTACAGGAGGACGGACAGCGGGAGGGCATACGGCTTGCGCATGGGTGCGGACCCCCACGGACGAGGTGGACGGGCGGGTGCGCGCCCGGCCACCGGGGTAAGGACGGACCGGTCAGGTGAGCGTCAGCGTGAGCACACCGGCGTACGAGCCCGGCGGGGTGAACGCGGGTACGTCCAGCGACAGGCCCGCGTCGACGGTGAACTCACCGCCGGTGAGGCCCCCGTTGGGGGTGGACGCCAGCGTCGCTCCCGAACTCCCGACCGTGCCGGACGAACCGGCCTGACAGGTGCTCGGACTGCCCGCCTTGGTGCCGCAGGCGGGGCTCCAGCTCAGCCGGCCGGCGTCGATCTTGGCGCCGGGACCGGTGAAGTCGGTGACCTTGCCGGTCAGGGACCAGCCCGCGGGTCCGCCGCGGAAGTCCTTGACGGTCACCGTGCGCAGGGCTCCGTTCGAGGCCCCGCCCTGGCCGAAGTCGACCGCCGACAGCTGGACGGCGTCCCCGGCCTGTGACATCGACAGTGTCCCCGCCTTCACCGTGGTGGTGAGTTTCTGGGCGTTGCCGGGAACGGGCGTGTCGTCGACGACGACGTACGCCGCCGGTCCCGCGCCCTTGTCGTCGCTCCAGCTCGCGCCCTCGTACGCCACCACACCGGTCGTCGTCTTGTCGTTGACGGCCAGCGTGCCGCTGAACGCGCCCTGGGCGTCGGCGGTGGCGGTGGCGGTGTCGGCGGTCTGGGTGGCCCCGGACCGTCCGGCGAGGGTCACGGTGGCGCCCGGGGTGAAGTGGCTGCCGGCGACGGTCACGCTGTCACCGGGCTTCCCGGAGGCCGTGCCGAGCGTGAGGGCACGGGTGTTGGTCTGGCTCCCGTCCGTCGCGGTGACCGTGTCGGAGACCGGAGCGGGCGGGTTGGTGACCGTGCACGGGGTGTCGAGTTCCAGGATGTAACTGGTGTGGATGTTGTAGTCGCCGGGCGAGAGCGTGATGGCGCCCGGCGCGGTGACCGTGAAGGTGCCGGTCATGCTGAACGACGGGAAGGGGGCGTTGCCCGCGACCGGGTCGTTCTTCTTGGGGCCCGCGACGGTGATGGAGCCCGTCTGGGCCCCGCCGAGGGTGACCTTGCCGGTGGGCGTCATGATGTCGGCCGGCAGGTTGATGGCGGTGGGGTTGCTCGCGGCGGGCGTGACCACCTTGTACGTGACGGTGACGGTGTCACCGACCTTGGGCGTGGCGTTGTCCACCGAGACCACCGCGGTGGTGGTGCCGTCGATCGGGGGGATGCCCGCGATCGCCGGCGGGATGCAGTGCGTGGCGAAGTCCACGTTCTGGGATTCCGTGGACACGGCTCCGGCCGGGGCGGCCAGCGCCCCGCCCGCGGTGACCGCCAGCGCGGTCGCCCCGAGCAGCGCCGCCCAGCGGCGTCTTCGGGTTGTCGAACCCGTGGTTCCCATGGTTGTTGCCCCCTCCTGAGGGATGCGGGCGCAGCGGCTCGTCCGCGCCGACAGGGGGCCATTGACGTGCGGGCCGTGAGAGAAGTCAATGGAACGCCGGGCCATCAACTGATGGCCCATCAGGTTGTGTCAAGGTCACCGGACCAGCCGGTCCGCGGACGCGCCGGGCGTGCGGACCGGTGCCGCTGCGCGCGGGCGGCACCGGCCCTCACCTGCGCGGGAGGAGGATCAGTCGAAGACGAACGGGCCCGGTGACTGCGGCGCGTCCGCGGTGCACGAGATGGTGATGCCGAAGACGACCATCCGCAGGGAGCCGCCGTACACGTCCAGGCTGTCCCCGGAGGCGACGGTGCCGTCGAGCGGACCCACGGAGACTCCGCCGCCGGCCGCGATGGCGGGGTTCCTCGTGCCGGTGAACGCGGTGGTGCCGCCCCCGGCCTTCGTCAGCGTCAGCGTGGAGGCGATCGAGTCCTGCGCCAGGGGGAGCGGGGAGGTGATCGAGGTGGAGCTGAGGGTCATCGTCGCGGCCGTGCCGTCCTGGGTGGCCGTGAGGGTGGCCGCACCGCCGCCGCCGAGTGTGCAGGTGGCGTCGATGGTGGCGGTCAGCGGGCTGACGGCCGCGGCGGTCGGCGCGAGGGCGAGGCCGGTCGCGGCGAGGGTGCAGGCGGCCGCCGCCGCCGTGATGCCCAGCTGTTTGCGTCTCATCGGGTTCCCTTCCCTGGTACGGGAATTGCCATGGGGGGATGGAGGGACGGCACCGGTGTCCCCGGTGCCGGGCACACGGACGCGTGACCGGGGCTCCGGTGCGGGTGCGGAGAGACGTGTACGCGGACCGTCCGTGAGCGGGGTGCGGGATGCCGCTCGGCGTATCTGACGGGCCGTCGGAATGTGCGGTTCCATTGATGCGCGAGCGGCGTGGGATGGCAAGGGAGACCCGGGGGATTCCTCGGCGGGGCGGCGAAAGTGGCCGAAGTCCATCGGTCCGCGGAGCACGGTCGGCGGCCGGTGCCCCCCGGTCACTCCACGGGTTCCGCGATCAGGGCCGTGGCCACGCGCCGGAAGCCCAGGCGGGCGTACATACGGGCCACGTCGTCGTCCCCGGCCGACAGGAACACGGTGTCGACGCCCCGCTCGCGCGCGTCCGCCACCAGCGCGGCGGTGACACCCGAGGCCAGACCGCGGCGGCGTGCGGCCGGCAGGGTGCCGACCCCGACGATCTCGCTCACGCGGCCGACGGGGAGGTGCATCCCGGAGCAGAGCGCGACGCCCTCCCCGACCGCCGCGGCAAGAACGCCGCGGCCCGCCCGGATACGGTCCGCGGCGGCGGAAACCTCCCCCGCGCGGGCGGTGATCTCGGCGGCCAGTGCCTCGGCCCCGGCCTCGCCCACCGCGGTGCCGGGCGCCGCGAAGGCGAGGTGCGGCACCGCCAACGCGCCCGCGAGGAAGGGGTCTTCGGGCCCCAGGACGCGGACCAGTGGGTGCGGGCCGGGCAGCGGGGCGTCCTGGTCGCGGATCATCAGGGGGTGCGCGTGCACCCGTAGCCCACTCGCCTCGACGGCCGCGCGCAGGCCGGGCGTCACCTCCGCCACCCACTCGAAGGCCTCGGGCACCTCCAGCTCGCGCTGCCGCGCCCGCACCCGGTCCACGTCCGCGACGGTGGCCCCCGGACCCGTCCGGTCGAGCGTGGGGCGCGCGTAGTACGGCCAGCCGGCCGTCTCCCGCACGAAGAGGGTCAGTGGCCCGAAGTCCTCGGTCCGCGCGGCGGCGCGCGGCACCGCGTCGTAGTAGCGCTCCAGCCGGTCCAGCGGTGTGTGCACGGTGGTCATGACGTCATCCAAGACGAACGGCCCCGTCCGGACACCCGAATTCAGTCGACGCCCCTGATCCGCCGCACCAGCACCGCCCCCGCGAGCCCGATCACCGCCGCCACCAGGTACAGCATCCGGTAGCCACCCAGGTACGTCACGATGGGGGCCGCCAGCGCCGGGGCGGCCACCTGGGGCAGGGCGTTGGCGACGTTGATGACGCCGAGGTCCTTGCCGCGGTCCAGGGCCGTGGGCAGCACGTCCGTCATCAGGGCGAAGTCGACCGAGGTGAAGACGCCGAAACCGACGCCCAGCACCGCCGCCGCGAGGATCGCGCCCGGCCAGGTCTGCCAGCCGGACAGGACCCCCGTGGCGAGCGCCATCAGCACGCCCGACCAGATCACGAACGGCTTGCGGCGGCCCACCCGGTCCGACCACACCCCGCCGACCACGACCGTGGCGAGCAGCGTGACACCGTTGACCGCCGTCAGGATCAGCACACCGTTCTCGGGGTCGCCGTAGTGCAGCCGGTCCCGCAGGTAGTACAGCAGGTAGAGCAGGACGAGGGCGTTGCTGAGGTTGATCAGGAAGCGGGTCAGCCAGGCCCAGGCCAGGTCCGGATGGTCGCGGGGGCTCAGCCGGAAGGAGGCGGCGAAGGAGCGCCCCGACCAGGGCGGCCGGTGGGCGGGGGGCAGCCGCAGGTCGGGGAAGCGCAGCACGTACGGCAGTACGCCCACCAGCGTGAACACCGCGCAGGCCGCGTAGCCGCCGCCCACGCCCCCGGCCACGGTCGCCAGGCCCGTCCCGCCGACCACGCCCAGGATCTGCGCCGCGCCCAGCCAGCCGCCCACCGAGCCCCGCTGGAGCCGGGGCACCCGGTCGGGGACGGCCGCCGTGACCGCGGCGAAGGCGGCGTTCAGGGTCAGCTGGACCAGGCACCAGCCCAGCGCCATCGTCCAGATCCCGCCGGCCCCCGCCAGGAGCAGCAGCGAGAGGGCGCCGCCCGCGGACCCGGCCACGATCCACGGCGTACGGCGGCCCCGGCGGGCGGTGGTCCGGTCGGAGAGCGCGCCGAAGACGGGGTTGGCGACCAGCGACACGACCGCGCCCGCGCCGGTCACCCACGCCAGCATCGTCTCCTTGGACAGGCCGGTGCCGGGTGCGAAGTCCTCCGCCTGGGAGGCGAGGAGGATCTGCAGCGGGCCGTACCAGCCCACCCAGATGGCCCCGTTGGCGAGCGAGAGCGCCGAGATCCAGCCCCGGCCGACCCGTTCGACGGGCTCGGCCAGGGCGCTCAGGGGCGTTCCGGCCGGGTCCGCCGCCGTCATCCCCGCGCCCGCAGGGCGTCCCGCAGCCAGGCGTACGACGCCTTCGGGGTGCGCTTTTGCGTGTCGTAGTCGACGTGCACCAGCCCGAAGCGGCGCGCGTACCCCTCCGCCCACTCGAAGTTGTCCAGCAGTGACCACACGAAGTAGCCGCGGACGTCCACGCCCTGCTCCGACGCCCGGTGCAGGGCCCGGACATGACCGTCGAGGAACGCGATCCGTTCCTGGTCGTCGATGCCCTCGTACGAGCAGCCGTTCTCGGTGATGACCACCGGGGGGAGCCGGTCGCCGTATCGCTCGTGGAAGCCCACCAGCAGTTCGGTCAGCGCCTCGGGGACCACCGGCCAGCCGAAGTCCGTGACCGGGTACCCCTCCAGTTCCCTGACCGAGAAGGGGAGTTCGGCGGGCAGGGTCAGTCCGCCGAACTCGATCTCCGTGCCCTGCGGGGCGCCCACCCGGGTCGGCTGGTAGTAGTTGATCCCGTACCAGTCCAGCGGCTCCGCGATCACCTTCAGGTCCGCCTCGACGCCTTCGGGGTGTCCCGGCATCAGCTCACCGATGCCCTCGGGATAGCGGCCCAGCAGCAGCGGGTCCGCGAAGAGCCGGTTGAGCAGGAGGTCGTAGAAGTCCGCGGCCTCCACGTCCTCGGGGCTCCGGGACGCCGCCCAGGTCGGCCCGTGCGAGTTGGCGATCCCGATGTCGGCGGCCCCGGCCGCGCGCAGCGCCCGTACCGCCAGGCCGTGGGCGAGGAGCTGGTGGTGGGCCACCGGCAGCGCGTCGAAGAGCAGCCGCCTGCCGGGGGCGTGCGCCCCGAGCGCGTGGCCCAGCAGGGTGTGTTCGGCGGGCTCGTTCAGGGTGATCCACTTCCGCACGCGGTCACCGAGCCGGGCGGCGACGACACCGGCGTACTCGGCGAAGCGTTCCGCCGTGTCCCGGTTCAGCCAGTCCAGCTCCAGCGGCAGGTCCCAGTGGAAGAGGGTCGGGACGGGGCGCACCCCGGCGGCGCACAGCGCGTCGACGAGCCGGTCGTAGAAGTCGAGGCCGCCGGGGGAGTTGACCCGGGGCCAGGAGACCGAGAAGCGGTACGCGTCCACGCCAAGGTCGGCGAGGAGCGCCACGTCCTCGGGGTAGCGGTGGTAGTGGTCGCAGGCCACCGCAGCGGTCGAGCCGTCCTTGACGCGGCCCGGCTCGGCGGTGAAGGCGTCCCACACCGAGGGGTCGCGCTCCTGGACGGCGCCCTCGATCTGGTGGGCCGAGGTGGACACGCCCCAGAGGAAGCCGGGCGGGAACTGCGGTAGGGGGTTCGTCGCCATGCGCGCGATCATCCTTACCGGCAGTAAAGGAAGTCAACGGGTGGGCGTGAACCACGAGTTGCCGCTTCCTCGGCGACGCCCATCCCCGGCGGCCCCGCTCACGCCCCTTCTTTGAGCACGCGCGAGATCAGCTCCCTCTGCTCCTCCGTGAGGCTCGGGTCGGCCGCGTACACCGTCCTGCCGTCGACCGTGATCTCGTAGCTGAAACCGTCCGGGACCCCGGCGGGGCGGGTGCCCCGGCCGGCGGCGACCGCCCGCTCGGCCAGGGCCTGCCACTCACGGCCGTCGGCCCGCCCCGAGGTGTCCATCTCGGCCCGGCGCTCGATGCCCGCGAATCCGCCCGTGCGCCTCACCTGAATACGCATGGGTCCTGTCTAGTACGGATCGGACGCCGGGGCTACGACGTCGCGACCCCGACCTGCTCCCAGGCCTTCGTCACCCCTTGCAGTTCCTCGCCCTCCCCGTACCGGCTGCGCGCCCGGGCGACCGTCAGCTCGGCGAAGTCGGCGAAGCTCGCCTGCGACTGCAGCTCGCCGCCGGTGAGGACGTCGTACCAGATCTGCCCGGCACGCTCCCAGGCGTGGCCGCCGAGTGCCTGGGCGACGAGGTAGAAGGCGTGATTGGGGATGCCGGAGTTGATGTGGACGCCGCCGTTGTCGCGGCCGGTGCGCACATAACCGTCCATCGTCGCGGGCTGCGGGTCCTTGCCGAGCACGTCGTCGTCGTAGGCGCTGCCCGGTTCCTTCATGGAACGCAGCGCCTGGCCGGTGACCCGCGGGGCGAGCAGTCCGGCGCCGATCAGCCAGTCGGCCTCGGCCGCGGTCTGGCCGAGCGTGTACTGCTTGATCAGCGAGCCGAAGACGTCGGACATGGACTCGTTGAGCGCGCCCGGCTGGCCGAAGTAGGTGAGGTTCGCCGTGTACTGGGTGACGCCGTGGGTCAGCTCGTGGCCGATGACGTCGACCGGGATGGTGAAGTCGAGGAAGATCTCGCCGTCGCCGTCCCCGAACACCATCTGCTCGCCGTTCCAGAAGGCGTTGTTGTAGTCCCGGTCGAAGTGCACGCTCGCGTCGAGGGGAAGTCCCTCGCCGTTGATCGAGTTGCGGGCGTAGGCGTTCAGGTACAGGTCGAAGGTGGCCCCCAGGCCGGCGTACGCGCGGTTGACGGTGGCGTCCTTGCCGGGGTCTTCGCCCTCGCCGCGGACCTTCTTGCCGGGCAGGTCCTGCTGGTGGCGGGCGTCGTAGACGGTGCGCCGCGGCTTGTCCGCGGGCGCGTCCGGCGGCGCTGCCACCGTGGGCGCGCCGATGACCGTGGTCAGCCGGCGGTGGGTGCGCTCGAAGGCGTCGCGCTCCAGGGTGCGGCGCGCGGGCCCGGAGAGCGCGGGGTCCTCGTGCTGGGCCAGCGTGTCGAGGACGTGGGGCGGCACGATGGTGCAGAAGACAGGCTCGAAGCCTGCCGCGTTGGCGGTCATGCCCGGCACGATTGCACTGAGTCACGCCGGTGTCACTACCGGCGACCAAGATCGTGTGAAATGCGGTGATAGGGAGTGCCTCCGTCCGCTCCTGAGTGGTATGAAGGCTCACCCTGAGTGATGTGACGTACGTCTTGTCTGTTTTCTACCTTTTTCTTCCTTATGGGTCGGCGATCCCGCATACTGATACAGCCCCCCGTACGGAGCGTGGCTCGGCTAGGCTGCGGAGCATCATGCGTTTCGGGCTGCTTCTCCTTAGCTGCCGCGGCGAGGGCCTGTAGTCGAGGCCGACTCCCTCCCCGCGGAGTTCGGCGTTGCGCCGTCGGCCGTCCTTCCGGACACCCTCTGAGGAGCCCACGCATCATGCCGAACTTCCAGCAGCCCACCGCCATGCCGACTCACAAGTACGGCACGTACGAGCAGGTGGACATCCCGGACCGCACCTGGCCGGGCCAGCGTGTCACCGTCGCCCCCCGCTGGCTGTCGACGGACCTGCGGGACGGCAACCAGGCGCTCATCGACCCGATGTCCCCGGCCCGCAAGCGCGAGATGTTCGACCTGCTGGTGCGGATGGGCTACAAGGAGATCGAGGTCGGCTTCCCGGCCTCCGGCCAGACGGACTTCGACTTCGTCCGCTCGATCATCGAGGACGAGACGGCCATCCCGGACGACGTCACGATCTCCGTGCTGACCCAGGCCCGCGAGGACCTGATCGAGCGCACGGTGGAGTCCCTGGTGGGCGCCAGGCGCGCCACGGTCCACCTGTACAACGCGACGGCCCCCGTCTTCCGCCGGGTCGTCTTCCGCGGCTCCAAGGAGCAGATCAAGCAGATCGCCGTCGACGGCACCCGGCTGGTCATGGAGTACGCCGAGAAGCTGCTCGACGAGCGCACCGCCTTCGGCTACCAGTACAGCCCCGAGATCTTCACCGACACCGAGCTGGACTTCGCCCTGGAGGTCTGCGAGGCCGTCATGGACGTCTGGCAGCCCGGCCCGGGCCGGGAGATCATCCTGAACCTGCCCGCCACGGTGGAGCGCTCGACCCCCTCGACGCACGCGGACCGCTTCGAGTGGATGGGCCGCAACCTCTCCCGCCGCGAGTACGTCTGCCTGTCCGTCCACCCGCACAACGACCGCGGCACGGCCGTCGCCGCCGCCGAGCTGGCCCTGATGGCCGGCGCCGACCGCATCGAGGGCTGCCTGTTCGGCCAGGGCGAGCGCACCGGCAACGTCGACCTGGTCACCCTGGGCATGAACCTGTTCTCGCAGGGCGTCGACCCACAGATCGACTTCTCGGACATCGACGAGGTCCGCCGCACCGCCGAGTACTGCAACCAGATGGAGGTCCACGCCCGTCACCCGTACGTCGGCGACCTCGTCTACACCTCCTTCTCCGGCTCCCACCAGGACGCCATCAAGAAGGGCTTCGACGCCATGGAGGCCGACGCGGCCGCGAAGGGCGTCACCGTCGACGACATCGAGTGGGCCGTCCCGTACCTGCCCATCGACCCGAAGGACGTCGGCCGCAGCTACGAGGCCGTCATCCGCGTCAACTCGCAGTCCGGCAAGGGCGGCATCGCGTACGTCCTGAAGAACGACCACAAGCTGGACCTGCCGCGCCGGATGCAGATCGAGTTCTCGAAGATCATCCAGGCCAAGACGGACGCCGAGGGCGGCGAGGTCACCCCGAAGGACATCTGGGGCATCTTCCAGGACGAGTACCTGCCGAACCCCGGGAACGCGTGGGGCCGCATCCAGGTCAAGACCGGCCAGACCACGACCGACCGCGACGGCATCGACTCGCTGACCGTCGAGGCCTCGGTGGACGGCACCGACACCGTCCTGACCGGTACCGGCAACGGTCCGATCTCCGCGTTCTTCGACGCCCTGCAGTCCATCGGCGTCGACGTACGCCTGCTGGACTACCAGGAGCACACGATGAGCGAGGGCGCGTCCGCGCAGGCCGCCTCCTACATCGAGTGCGCGATCGGTGACAAGGTCCTGTGGGGAATCGGGATCGACGCGAATACGACACGAGCTTCGCTGAAGGCCGTGGTCTCCGCCGTCAACCGCGCGGCCCGCTGACCACTCTGACCGGCGTTTTCCTGGCCCCGTCCGCCTTTTGAGGCGGGCGGGGCCACGTCGTTTACCGGCCAATCCCCGTGAAGATCACGGAGAGGTCTCGTCCGGGGTACTGACTCCACCTCAACAATGTGGCTAACATCACGCCAGCGCGGCGATGTTGCCGCGGCGTTACGGAGGTGTGCGACGGTGCTGCCAGGGTGGGGACGAAACGGTCGTGCAGTTCAGGTTCCCCGCATCCTGGGCACCCGTACCGCGTGGACCACCATGGGGGACGGCGAGTTCTTCTGTCCGGGCTGTGGAGGCGACCGCAACTACCAGCGCCTCACCGGCCGCCGCCGCTTCACCCTCCTCGGCGTACCGGTCCTGCCGCGCGGTGAGACGGGCCCCGTCGTCGAGTGCGCCGCCTGCCGCCGCCACTACGGCGCGGACGTCCTCGACCACCCCACCACCACCCGCTTCTCCGCGATGCTCCGCGACGCCGTCCACACCGTCGCGCTCGCCGTGCTCGCGGCCGGCGGCACCTGCTCCCGCACGGCCCTGGAGACCGCGGCCGTCGCGGTGCGCTCGGCCGGCTTCGACGACTGCACCGAGGACCAGCTCGCCGCGCTCGTCGAGGCCCTCGCCGCGGACACCGGCCGGCTCTTCGGAGAACCCTGCGGGGCGGGCCTCGCGATAGAGCTCCACGAGGCCCTGGACCCGCTCGCTCCGCACCTCGCGTCGGCCGGCCGTGAATCGATCCTGCTCCAGGGGGCCCGGATCGCCCTGGCCGACGGGCCCTACACGCCCGCCGAACGGGACGTCCTGTCCACCGTCGGCGCGGCGCTGACGATCTGCGCGGACGAGGTGACACGGCTCCTGGTCGCGGCGCGCACGCCGTCCTAGACCCCGGCACGGAAGTGTGAGGGCGGTCACGCGGGGTAATCTGAGTGCTACGTGAAGTAGCACGCCTCGTGGTGTGCGAGGCGAGAGCGAGGAACCCCTGAGACGCAGCCTCGCCGCCGCGCTGACCGCGGGCCTCCTCGCCGCTCCCGCCGCCGTCGGGACCGCGTCCGCGGCCTCCCCGTCAGGGTCCCACTGCGCGGCCTCCGTGCCGTACACCGCGGGCCAGGACGGCTACGCCGCTTACCGCATCCCGGCCGTCGTCCGGACCGGCGCGGGCACGGTGCTCGCCTTCGCCGAGGGGCGGCACGACGGCGGGGGCGACACGGGGGACATCGACGTCGTCCTGAGACGGTCCGCCGACGGAGGCTGTACGTGGGGTCCGCTGCGGGTCGTCGCGGACGGCGGCGGGGACACCCGGGGCAATCCCGCGCCCGTCGTGGACCCCCGCAGCGGCCGCGTCGTCCTGCTCACCTGCTTCAACGGCGGCGCGGTGACCGAGGCGCGGATCATGAGGGGCGAGGCCACGAGGGGTCTCGGCCGCCGTGTCTTCGTCCAGACGAGCCGTGACGACGGCCGGCACTTCTCCGCTCCCCGGGAGATCACCGGCGCGGTGAAGCGGCCGGGATGGCGGTGGTACGCCACGGGACCCGGGCACGCGATCGCCCTGCGGCACGGGCCGCACGCCGGGCGGCTGGTGGTTCCCGCCGACCACTCCTCCGCGCCGCCGCCCGGCTCCGCCGACACCGGCCGGGAGGCCAAGTACTACGGCGGGCACGCCCTCTACAGCGACGACGGCGGGCTGGACTGGCGGCTCGGGTTCGTCGACGACTCGTACGACGGACGGCTCAACGTCAACGAGAGCGGTGTGGCCGAACTTCCCGACGGGCGGCTGTACTTCAGTGCGCGGGACGAGAACGGTACGGGGGGTTCGGGCGGGCATCGGCTGGACGCCTACTCCGGTGACGGCGGACAGACGCTGTCCCGGCCGTACGCCGTCCAGCCGGCGCTGAACGAGGTGCCCGTGGTCCAGGGCGGCGTCCTGCAGCCGCCCGGCCGGCACGCTCCCCTTCTCTTCTCCGGGCCGTCCGTGCCTCACGCGCGGCGGGGCATGGCGTTGTGGCGCAGTACGGACTCCGGCGTCACGTTCACCAGGACGATGACGCTCTCCTCGCGGCCGGCCGCCTACTCGGACCTCGTGCCGCTCGGTTCCGGGCGGGTGGGGATCCTCTACGAGACGGGGGAGTCGGGCCCGTACGCCCGCATCGAGTTCCGGCTTACTCGCAGCGGCTGTTCCCGCCCCCGCCGCCCCTACCCGACCCGTCCCGTAGCTGGGGCTCCGCCCCAGACCCCGCCAGGGGGCGCTGCGCCCCTGGACCCCCTTGCTTTCGCCCGAAGGAGCTCGTCCTCAAACGCCGGACGGGCTGGGTAGTCAGCCCGTCCGGCGTTTGAGGACAAGGCCCTTAAGGTAGAGCGGGGGTCTGGGGGCGGAGCCCCCAGGTACGGGATGGGTCGGGTAGGGGCGGCGGGGGCGGGAGAAGCGCCTACAGAAGGCCCGCCGTCGCCAAATACTTGCCCACCCGCTCAACCTCCCCCCTCAGACAACGGCACCTGCGGCTCCGCCGTCGCCGGACACGAGATCACCCCCCGCAGATACAGCGCGGCCTTGAACGCCCCGAGCGCGGCCGACCCACTCCCCATCCGCCCGGGATCGCCGACCCCCACCATCCCGAACAACACGCACAACCGCTCCTGCTCGGCACGGGCCCGCTCCCAGTCCCCCTCCCGGCAGAGCCGGTCGATCCGCACATACCCGTGCGGATCGACGTTGGCGAGACCGGGCACCGCCCCGTCCGCCCCCAGCGCGAGCGCCGAGTCGACGACGAGTTCGGATCCGGTGAGGACACTGAATCCGGTGACACCGGGATGCGTCCTCGCCCCCGTCACCACCGCACGGAAGCCGCTCAGGTCACCGCTGGAGTCCTTGAGACCGGCCAGCACCCCGTCCGCGGCCAGTTCGAGCACCAGCTCCGCGCCCAGCTTGGTGTGGACGGACACCGGCAGGTCGTAGGCGAAGACGGGCACGGACGAGCGGGCGGCGATCAGACGGTAGTGCCGGGCGATCTCCGCCGGGTGGGTACGGGCGTAGAAGGGCGCCGTGGCCACCACCGCGTCCGCCCCCGCCGCGGTGACCGACGCGACATGGTCGAGCACCCTGGGGGTCGTCATGTCGATCACACCCGCCAGCAGGGGCAGCCGGCCGCCGAGGTGCGCCTTCACCGTCTCCACCACCAGCCGGCGCTGCGCATCGGTCAGATACGCCGCCTCCGAGGACGAGCCGAGCACGAACAGGCCGTCGACCCCGGCGTCCACCAGATGGTCCACGAGGTTGATGAGCGAGGGAACGTCCACCTCGCGGTCCGGTGTCAGGGGCGTGCAGACGGGCGGTACGACACCGGTCAGCGGGGCGGGGATCGGCATGGAGGCTCCCTAGGGCTGATGCTGGTGATGCTGGGCGGGGATGTCGGCCACGGGGGGAGAGACCGCCACGGCCTGTGCCACCAGGTCGCGCGTCGACTCGCCCTCCTCCACAGGATGGTGGCACCGGAAGCGGTGTCCGGGGTCCGACGTGGCCGTGAAGCCCGGCATGGCGGACGCGCACGTGTCGTCCGCCTTCCAGCAGCGGGTGCGGAAGGGGCAGCCGGTCGGCGGGCGGGTGGCCGAGGGCACCGGGCCCGCCAGGGGGATGGGGTCGATCGGTGCCAGCAGACCCGGCGTGGCCGAGAAGAGGGCCCGGGTGTACGGGTGCCGGGCCCGGTCGGTGACCTCGGCAGCCGGGGACTCCTCCACGATCCGGCCGAGGTACATGGTGACCACCCGGTCGCTCATCCTGCGTACCGTCTGGATGTCGTGCGAGACGAACACCAGCGCGAGCCCGAGCCGCTCCTTGAGGTCCAGCAGGAGGTTGAGGATCTGGGCGCGGACCGACACGTCCAGCGCGCTCGTCGGCTCGTCGGCCACCACCAGGTCCGGGTCCAGGGCGAGGGCGCGCGCGATGGCCACCCGCTGGCGCTGGCCGCCGGAGAGCTGCCCCGGCAGGGCCTCCGCCAGGGCCCGGGGCAGACCCACCAGGGACATCAACTCCCGCACCCGCAGCTCACGTCCGGCCGGCGTTCCGCGCCGGTGCACGTCCAGCGGGTCGCGCAGGATCCGTCGTACGGACAGCCGGCGGTTCAGCGCCGTCGACGGGTCCTGGAAGATCATGCCCGTGTTGCCGCCGACGGCCGCGCGCCGCTCGGCGGGCTTCATCGACCAGAGGTCGCGACCGCCGAACGTCACCGTGCCGGACGTCGGCCGCTGGACGCCCACCAGCACCTTCGCGAGTGTCGACTTCCCGCAGCCGGACTCGCCGACGACCCCGACCGTCTCGCCGGGCGCGACGGTGAGATCGACGCCGGTCAGGGCGTACACCCGGTCGCGGGCGAACAGGCTGCCGCTGCGGGCGCGGTGGACGACGTGGGTGTCCGCGAGCCGGACGAGTGCGGTCATGAGACGGTCTCGCTCTCCGTGGTCGTCAGTACCACCGCCGGATGATGGCAGGCCGCCGTGTGCGCCGGGGTGCCCAGCAGGGCGGGTCTCGTCGTCCGGCACACCTCCGTCGCCGACGGACAGCGGTCGGCGAACCGGCAGCCCGCCGGGAAGTCGGCGGGGGAGGGCACGACCCCCTTGATCTGTGTCATGCGGGTGGCCGCCGACTCCAGGGACAGGACACTGCCCAGCAGGCCCCGCGTGTAGGGGTGGGCGGGCGACTGGACCAGGTCCGCCGTCACGCCCGTCTCCACGATCCGGCCGCCGTACATCACCACCACCCGGTCCGTGACGTCCGCGACGAGTGCCAGGTCGTGCGAGACCAGGACCAGCGCGAAGCCCAGTTCCTCGCGCAACCGCAGGAGCAGCGTGATGATCTGCGCCTGGACGGTCACGTCGAGGGCCGTCGTCGGTTCGTCGGCGACGATCAGCCGGGGGCCGCGGGAGAGGGCCATCGCGATCAGGACGCGCTGGCGCTGGCCGCCGGAGAGCTCGTGGGGGTAACTGCGCAGCGTGCGGCCGGGATCGAGGCCGACCAGCGACAGCAGTTCGGCGGGGGAGCGCCTGCCGCCCCTGCGCACCACCTGCTTCAGCTGGGCCCGGATCGTCATGGCCGGGTTCAGCGACGACAGCGCGTCCTGGTAGACCATCGCCATCTCGTGGCCCAGCAGCCGTCGCCGCACCCGCATCGGCTCGCCCACCAACTGCGTCCCGTCGAAGAGGACCCGTCCGCGCACCCGGGCCCCCGGCGGCTCCAGGCCCATCACCGCGAGCGCCGTCAGTGACTTCCCGCAGCCCGACTCGCCCACCAGGCCCAGGACTTCACCCGGGCGCACCTCGAAACCGATCCCGTCGACGATGTCGACGCCCCGGTGCCGGGCGTCGAAGCCGATGGCGAGGTCCTCGACGCGGAGGACCGGCGGGCCGGTGGGCAGCGGGCGGGCCCGGGAACGCAGCCGGGCCGCCGCCCGCGCGAGATCCGGCAGTTCGAGGACCGTTCCGCCGCCCGGTTCCGGCGTCTCCAGCCGGTCCCCGCCGGTCTCCACCTCCCGCGCGGGCGGTGCCGCCCACGCGTCGGAGACCCCCTCGGAGAGGACGTTCAGCGACAGCACGGTGATCAGCATCAGCAGGCCGGGGAAGACCGTCGCCCACCAGCCGCCGGTGAGCACCATGTTCTTGCCGTCCGCGATGACACTGCCCCAGGAGGGGTCCGGCGGCCGGACGCCCGCGCCGATGAAGGACAGCGACGCCTCGAAGACGATCGCCTCCGCGACCTGGACCGTGCAGAACACGAGGACGGGGGCGGCGCAGTTGACGGCCACGTGCCGCAGCACGATGTGCGGTGTGCGGGCACCGATGACCCGTTCGGCCGTCACATAGTCCTCGCCGTACTGGTCGAGCACGTTCGCCCGGACGACCCTGGCCACCGGCGGGGTGAACAGGAACGCGATCGCGCAGGTCAGGACCGTGATGCCGCCGCCGAAGACCGCGACCAGGACGGCGGCCAGCGCGATACCGGGGAACGCCATCACCACGTCCAGGCAGCGCATCAGCGTCTCGTCGACCGCCTTGCGGGAGGTCGCCGCGACCGCGCCGAGGAGCGCGCCCACGACCAGGGCCAGCGCGGTGGCGCCGAGGCCGATCGCGAGGGACCAGCGGGCGCCGTACATCAGCCGGCTGAGGATGTCCCGGCCGAGGCTGTCCTGCCCCATCCAGTGTCCGGCGGACGGGTGCCCGCTGCCGTCGGCCCGCGGCTGCTGGTCGAGCGGGTCGTGCGGGGCGAGGAGCGGGGCGAACAGGGCCAGCAGGACGACGACGGCCAGGAAGCAGACGGCGATCCGGGACAGGACGGGAAGCCTGCGCAGTCGGATCCCGGGCCGGGAGAGGGCCACGGCGAGGCTCTTGCGCGTGATGATCATCGAGCGGCGTCCCTCAGGCGTGGATTGACCAGCAGATACAGGATGTCGATGACGAGGTTCACGACCACGAAGCCGGTGGCCGTCGTCAGGACGACCCCCTGGACGACCGCCGGGTCGCCGTTCTGCACGGCGTCGATCATCAGCTTGCCCATCCCGGGCAGCGAGAAGATCGTCTCGATGACGACCGCGCCGCCCAGCAGATAGCCGACCCGCAGCCCCAGCACGGTCAGGGGGTTGATCAGGGCGTTGCGGAGCACGTTCCGCCCGACCACGACCAGCGGCGGCAGGCCGCTCCCGACCGCCGTCCGTACGTAGTCCTTGTCCAGTTCCTCGACCACGGCCGTACGGACGATCCGGGTGAGCTGCGCGGCGACCGGCAGGGAGAGCGCGAAGGCCGGCAGCGTCATCGTTCTCAGCCAGCCGCTCAGCGAGTCACCGGGGTTGACGTATCCGCCGGTCGGGAACCAGCCCAGGTCCACGGCCAGGTACTGGATCATCAGCAGCGCCAGCCAGAAGCCGGGCGCCGCGACCCCGGTCAGCGACACGACCCGGATGACCTGGTCGGGCAGCCGGTCGCGGTGGAGCGCGGCGGTGACCCCGCCGAGCAGCGCCAGTACCACCGCGATGCCCAGGCCCAGGAAGGTCAGCTGGAGGGTGAGCGGCAGTGCGGTGGTGACCTGGTCGACGACCGGCGCCCGGGTCAGGGCACTGGTGCCCAGGTCGCCGTGGAGCAGGGCGCCGACGAAGTGGACGTAGCGGACGGGGAAGGGGTCGAGCAGGCCGTTGCGTTCCCGGAAGTCGTGCAGCTGCCGCGGAGTGGGGTTGGCGCCCTGGAAGAACGCGGACGCCGGGTCGACGTCCGAGAAGCGCATCACCAGGAAGACGAACAGCACGATGCCGAGCAGCAGCGGGACGAGCAGGGCGATACGGCGGGTCAGGATGCGGACGATGGCCGTCATCGGTGAACTCCCCGGCCCGTCATGCCCACTTGGCCTGGAGGAGGTTGATGCCCGGGTAGGGCTGGGCCCTGATCCCCGAGAGCCTCCCGGGATCCCAGGCCGTCATCAGCTCGTTGTGCACCACCGGGTAGAGCACGGCCTGTTCGGCGACGACCTCGACGTAGTCCTGGATCATCGCCTTCTTCCGGTCGGGGTCCGGTTCCCGCGTCGCCCGGTCCATGTCCGTGAAGAGCCGGCGGGCGACCGGGTCGTCGGCCCAGCGGGCGTACTGCATCCACAGGTTCCGCGGGCCGTAGTTGTAGTGCATGATCAGGTCCGCGTCGAGACCGAACTGGTTGGGGTTCGAGGCGGCGGCGACGACCTGGTAGTCCTGCTTCTGGTCCATCTTGGTGAACACGGCCGTCGTCTCCTGCGGCGAGAGCGTGGTCTCGACGCCGATCGCGTCCCAGGACGCCTTGATCGTCGGCAGACAGTCCACGATCCAGCTGACGTTCACCGCCAGGATGTCGACCTTGAGGCCCGACACCCCGGCGGCCTTCAGGAGCTTCTTCGCCTTCTCGGGGTCGTACCCGTAGACGGTCTTCGCGGACCGGTAGGCCGGGTTGCCCTCGTTGAGGAACGAACTCGACGGCCTGCCGTGCCCCCTGAGGGCGACCTCGACCATCTTGCCGGTGTCGATGGCGTAGTGCAGCGCCTGGCGCACCCGTACGTCGTCGAAGGGCTTGTGCCGGGTGTTGAACATCAGGAAGAGGTTGTTCATCCCCGCGCCGCCCTGGACGCTCATGCCGCCCTTCTTGAGCTGCTCGATGTTGGCGTACGGGATGTTGTCGGCGATCTGCGCGCCGGCGCTGGCGCCCGAGATCTTCGCGACGCGCGGGGCCGCGTCCACGATCGTCAGCCAGTTCATCCGCTTGAAGGCGGGCGGGCGCGGGCCGTTGTAGCCGGCGAAGGCCTCGAAGGTGGTGTTCGACTTGGGGTGGTGGGCGGTCTGCCGGTAGGGCCCGGAGCCGACCGCCTTCCCCTTGATCGCGTCGTCCCAGGCGCCCGGCCGGGAGAAGACGTGCCGTGGCATGACCTTCGCCAGGGTCAGCCGTGAAAGGCCGTCGGGGAAGGGGAACTTGAGGATCAGCTCGACCGTCGAGGCGTCGACCCCGCGGACCTCCTTCAGCCAGCTCTCGAAGAATCCCTTGGCGAGGGTCTGGGTGTTCGGGTCGAGAATCCGGTCGAAGACGAAGACCACGTCGTCGGCGGTGACGGGTTTGCCGTCGTGGAAGGTGGCCCCGGCCCGCAGTGTGAACTTCCACGAGGTGCCGGTGAGGTCGGAGGGGACCTCGGTGGCCAGGGCCGCGTAGGGCTCCCGCGAGATCGGGTCGGTGTCGAGCAGACCCTCGTAGATGTGGTGGTTGGCGGCCATGGAGAAGGCGGACGCGGTCTGGGTCGGGTCCCAGCTTCCGTCGTTCCCATAGCCGATGACCGCGGTGAGCGTGGCGTCCTTGCCGCCCTTCCCGCCACCGGTGTCGTTGGTGGACTGCGGGCCGGACGAACAGGCGGCCAGCGACGAGGAGAGGGCGGCGGCAGCGCCGAGCGCGCCCGTGTACTTCAGGAACGACCGGCGGTGCGGCGCCGGGAGGTCGGTCACGTCGCGCACGGTTCCTCCAGTGGGGAGAGGTGGTCCGAGAGACAGAGATACGACGTCCTACGTCATAGGGGCAGCGTGACCATAGGGAGCGGCTGTGAGGGCGGTCAAGGGCTCGCACACGAATGGCGTATCTTCCAGAGGTGCGACCAATGAAGCCTTGACATACGGGTAGTTGGTGCTGAATCCGCCCGGAGGTGGGACGTCGGATGTCCAGTGAGCGTACGATGCGGCGCATGGCCGAGGAGACCGGGAGCCGGCGCGGGCCCGAGCGCCGGGTGAGCAGCCAGATCCAGCGCGAGGTCATGCAGCTGATCCTCGACCGCAGGCTCCAGGCGGGCGCCCCGCTGCCCACCGAGACGGAGCTGATGAACGGCCTCGGTGTCAGCCGCAACTCCGTCCGCGAGGCACTGAAGGCCCTGCAGGCGCTCGACATAGTCGATATCCGGCACGGATACGGCACCTATGTCGGCCAGGCCTCCCTGACCCCCTTCGTCGACGGCCTCACCTTCCGCACGCTCGCCCGGCAGGACGACACGAACGAGACCGGGGCGCTGGCGGAGATCCTCCAGGTCCGCGAGGTCCTGGAGGAGGGGCTGATCCACCGGGTCGCGGCGGTGCTCACCGAGACGGAACTCGACCGGCTCGAAGCCGTCGTGGCCGAGATGGAGGAGGCGGGCCGCGCGGGCCGTCCCTTCCCCGAACTCGACCGGGAATTCCACGAACTGCTGTACGCCCCGCTGGGCAACGCGCTGGTGCCGCAGCTGCTCGGCGCCTTCTGGACGGTTTTCAGCCGGGTCGCCGGCGTCCGCGGCTGGACGGACGACCCGGCACCCGAGGTGACCGTCCGCCGCCACCGGGACATCGTCACGGCGCTGCGTGCCCGCGACGTCGAGGCCGCGCAGCGCGCGATGGCCGACCACTTCCGGGGTATCGAGGCGAGGGCGGCGCAGGAGTCGCGCGGGGTGAGCTGACCCGGCTCCGGGGCGAGGCGGGGCACGGGGCCGGACCCCGAGTCCCCACGCGGCCCCGGAGCCGCCGCCCCGGACCCCGGCTCAGATGTCGAGCCGCCACACCTGGAGTTCGTTCGTGTCCTCGTCGACCGTGCACCAGCTGCCATCGCCCAGGGCCAGGGGAACACCGGACACCGGGAACGGATAGCCGACCTCGCCGAGCAGGCGCATGTCGCGTGCGTCGACCAGCCAGTGCCGCCCCGCCCCGAACTCCTCGTCGGCCTCGACGGTGCCCGTGATGACGGTGTGCTCGTCGAGGAATCCGGCGTAGTAGTCCCAGTGCACCTCGGGCTCGTCGTTCTCCGGCGGGAGCGCGGGATGGGGCGCGACGGCCTCCTCGGCGTCCAGCTCGCGGACGACCGAGCCGTCCGCGGCCCGGTGCAGGGCGAGGAGTTCCTGATAGTGAGTGACCGTCAGGAAGCTCTCGCCGGAAGGGCTCACCGCGAGCAGGATCCGGTCGTCGTCACCGATCCGGTCGACGGAGAGCCGTTCGCCGTCCCAGCGGCCCCACAGCAGCGGCACCCCGTCCTGGCCCTCGCCGACGCTCAGCCCCATCTGGCCCGGGTCCGGGTGCGACACGTGGTCCGAGCCGGCGGCCACTGTCTGCGCGTCGGCCTCCCCGAGCACCGTCCCGTCGGCCGCGTCGAGCACCAGCCACTCGTCGAGCACCTCCGGGTCCTCGCCGTCCTCGGCCAGCGGTCCGCGGACATGGGCCCACACGAGCTTGCCGTCCGCGGAGAAGACCGCCGAGCCGCTGTCGGCGTACAAGTGGTCGCGGCTGTCGGCGTATTCGTCGACCGAGGTGTGCAACTCCCGGCAGCCGCCCTCCCAGCAGCCGTGCCGCACCTCCCACAGGGTCACGCCGTGTCTGTCCACCGCCCGTATCGCGTGGACGCCGGCGAAGACCGCGGCGTCCAGGCCCGGCGCGACCGTGCGCGTACCGAACCGGCGCCGCCACGGCGCCGGGAAGCGTGCCACCGCGGCCTCGCCCGCGAGCGCCTCGGCCAGGTCGTACGCGGCGAGTTGGGCGTCGTCGCTCTGCAGGACGAGTGTCCGGTCCGGTAGGCACAGCACGTCCGGAGCGCCGGCCGTGGCCGAGTCCAGCGGGCCGGCGAGCGTGGTGACGAGACGGGCGCTCGCGGACATGGTTCCTCCAGTGCGGGTGATGCGAGACGGCGTTGGGTGCACAGTACGGCCGCCGGCCGACATCGCCGCACGCGCCCGCCCGTACGGCCTCTCACACGGCGCCCGCTTCGAAGCGGGCGCGCGCGACGCGCGAGTTGACCGGCATCACGGAGCGGGAGCGCGAGGTGCTGACCCGGCTCCTGTCCGAGCCGGACGCCCGCGACCGGGTCCAGTTGGTGATCATCGCCCATGAGGCGGGACCGGTGTCGGCCACCGACCGCCGACAGGCGCCGGAACGGGCGAGAGCGTCGCCGCCGTGAGCCACCGGCGGGATCGTGGTGGTACGGCGAACGGGGTACGCCACGAAATACCCCGCACGGTCCCTTAAGCCGCCGCCCTCCGTCGGATTCAGCGCGCCGCACTCGAAAGGACCATCGGGTTCCAGGTTTTTTCGATTCACGACGACGCATCCGAACGTGTTTTGCGAATGGGCCGTTCGAGCTGTCCGGTGCCGTTCCGGAAGGAAATCGCACACCGTCTGTCGTGCACCCTTGGCCACAGGTCAAACGTCCTATGACGTGCAGCACTTGTGGAGGACAGACTCCTGCCGAGTGTAGGTGCACAGTGGCACCACGGAGACGCGAAGCGTGAAACTCCGAAAGTCCGGGGAACAGGGTGAGGGCACAACACTCGGCGCCCCGCGCCGAAGAGGCGGAGGTAACGGTGAAGGAATTGCGGGCACCACGGAAGAAGACCGGAATTACGTTGCCGCCGCACCGGACCGACCGGGCGGCGCTGCGGTGAAGCCGCCGCCGGGGCCGCCGGTCGGCTCGTACGCCGTGGACGTGGGCAGCGGAAGGGTGGGGATGGTCATGGGACACGTGGGGCCGTACGTACAGCTGAGGCCGCTCGGCGGCGGCAGGGAGTGGGACTGCGATCCGGGCGCGGTGCGCCGGGCCACCCCGGCGGAACGGCTCAGCGCGGCCACCGCGTACGCCAACGCACGCAGCCGCGGCGAGGTCCCCTGAAGGGGGCGACGGGAGCGGGCGGAACGAAAGGGGCCCGCCCGGACCGGGGCGCGGGCGCCGTAGGCGAGAATGGACCCCATGAGTCTGTTCCGCGACGACGGCATCGTGCTGCGCACCCAGAAGCTGGGTGAGGCGGACCGGATCATCACGTTGCTCACGCGCGGTCACGGACGGGTACGGGCCGTGGCGCGCGGCGTGCGGCGCACCAAGTCGAAGTTCGGAGCGCGCCTCGAACCCTTCTCCCACGTGGACGTGCAGTTCTTCGCACGGGGCAGCGACCTGATCGGGCGCGGCCTGCCGCTGTGCACACAGAGCGAGACGATCGCCCCGTACGGCGGCGGGATCGTCACGGACTACGCGCGGTACACGGCCGGGACGGCCATGCTGGAGACCGCCGAGCGGTTCACGGACCACGAGGGCGAGCCCGCGGTGCAGCAGTACCTGCTACTCGTCGGGGGGCTGCGCACCCTCGCCCGCGGTGAGCACGAACCGCACCTCGTCCTCGACGCCTTCCTGCTGCGCTCCCTCGCCGTGAACGGTTACGCACCCAGTTTCAGCGCCTGCGCCAAGTGCGGGATGCCGGGACCGAATCGGTTCTTCTCGGTCGCCGCGGGAGGTTCCGTCTGCGTCGACTGCCGGGTGCCCGGCAGCGTCGTACCCTCGGCAGGGGCCCTCGAACTCCTGGGCGCACTGCTCACGGGAGACTGGGAGACCGCGGACGCGTGCGAGCCGCGGTTCGTCCGGGAGGGCAGCGGGCTGGTTTCGGCCTATCTGCACTGGCACCTGGAGCGCGGGCTGCGCTCACTGCGGTACGTCGAGAAGTGATGAAGTAGCGCAGGGCAACGGACGCAAGACCTAGGGAGACGAGAAACACATGGTGGTACGCGGGTTCCTGGGGCGCCAGCGCCGCGAGTACGAGACGCCGGAGCCGCACCCGTCGGGTGCCCGCGCGCCCAAGCTCCCCGGCGAGCTGGTCCCCAACCACGTGGCGATCGTCATGGACGGGAACGGCCGCTGGGCCAAGGAGCGCGGGTTGCCCCGCACCGAGGGGCACAAGATCGGCGCCGAGCGGGTGCTGGACGTGCTGCAGGGCGCGATCGAGGCCGGGGTCGGGGCCATCTCCCTGTACGCGTTCTCCACCGAGAACTGGAAGCGTTCGCCCGACGAGGTGCGCTTCCTGATGAACTTCAACCGTGACTTCATCCGCAAGACGCGTGACCAGCTCGACGCGCTCGGCATCCGGGTGCGCTGGGTGGGCCGGATGCCCAAGCTGTGGAAGTCGGTCGCCAAGGAGCTCCAGGTCGCCCAGGAGCAGACCAAGGACAACGACCGGCTCACTCTGTACTTCTGCATGAACTACGGCGGCCGCGCGGAGATCGCGGACGCGGCGCAGGCCCTGGCGGAGGATGTGCGGGCGGGCCGGCTCGACCCGGACAAGGTCACGGAGAAGACCTTCGCGAAGTACCTGTACTACCCGGACATGCCGGACGTGGACCTGTTCCTGCGGCCCAGCGGCGAGCAGCGCACCTCCAACTACCTGCTCTGGCAGAGCGCCTACGCCGAGATGGTCTTCCAGGACGTCCTGTGGCCCGACTTCGACCGCCGTGACCTGTGGCGCGCCTGTGTGGAGTTCGCCCAGCGCGACCGCCGCTTCGGTGGCGCCGTCCCGAACGAGGACCTCCTCGCCATGGAGGAAGCGATGCGGGGCCGGCCGGAAGGGACCTGACAGCGCCGGACGCCGAGAGGCGCCGAGAGACAGCGAGAGGGGCTGCCCGGCCGGGCAGCCCCTCTCGCTGTCTCTGTCTCGCGCTGTCGCGCGTCAGCCCTTGGCGGCGGCGCACTCCGCACAGGTGCCGAAGATCTCCACGGTGTGGGCGACGTTCACATAGCCGTGCTCCGCCGCGATCGCCTCGGCCCACTTCTCGACGGCCGGGCCCTCGACCTCGACCGCCTTGCCGCAGACCCGGCAGACGAGGTGGTGGTGGTGCTCGCCGCTGGAGCAACGGCGGTAGACGGACTCGCCGTCGGAGGTGCGCAGCACGTCCACCTCGCCCGCGTCGGCGAGGTTCTGCAGCGTGCGGTACACGGTGGTGAGCCCGACGGAGTCACCCTTGTGCTTGAGCATGTCGTGGAGCTCCTGCGCACTGCGGAACTCGTCCACCTCGTCGAGCGCCGCCGCCACGGCGGCACGCTGCCGGGTGGAGCGGCCCCGAACGGGCGATCCAGCGGTAGTCACCGTTGCCTCCTCGCGTCTGCCCTTGCCCGGCCATTGTGCCAGCCCGGACTGTGCGTGGTCAGACGCCGACCTTGCGTTCCGGGGCGCGGCCGGCCGGAATCACGCACTCCGCCGGGTCCCCCGGCATCTGCCCGGCCGCCGCGGCCCGCGCCCGGCGCCGGGCGAGCGGCGTCGCCAGCGCGGTGAGCGCGATGAACCCTCCGATGGTCAGCAGCACGATCGTCGCGCCGGGCGGCACGTCCTGGTAGAACGAGGTCACCGTCCCGCCGATCGTCACGCTCACCCCGATCGCCACGGCGATCGCGAAGGTGGCGGCGAAGCTGCGGCTGAGCTGCTGGGCGGCCGCGACCGGGACCACCATCAGCGCGCTCACCAGCAGCAGGCCGACGACGCGCATGGCGACCGTCACCGTGACCGCCGCCGTGACGGCGGTGAGCAGGTTCAGCGCGCGCACCGGCAGCCCCGTCACCCGCGCGAACTCCTCGTCCTGGCTGACCGCGAACAGCTGGCGGCGCAGGCCGAGAGTGACCAGGACGACGAAGCCGGCGAGCAGGCAGATCGCCGTCACGTCGGACTCGCTCACCGTCGAGAGGGAGCCGAAGAGGTACGAGGTCAGGTTGGCGGTAGTCCCCCCCGCCAGGCTGGTGAGCATCACGCCGCCCGCCATACCGCCGTAGAAGAGCATGGCCAGCGCGATGTCGCCGCGCGTCTTGCCGTACCAGCGGATCAGCTCCATCAGGACGGCGCCGAGGACCGAGACGGCCGTCGCCATCCACACGGGGTTGGTCGAGAGCAGGAAGCCGAGGCCGATACCGGTCATCGCGACATGACCGATACCGTCGCCCAGCAAAGCCTGGCGGCGCTGCACGAGGTAGATGCCGATGGCGGGCGCGGTGACGCCCACCAGGACCGCGGAGAGCAGCGCCCGCTGCATGAAGTCGTAGTTCAGGAAGTCCATCAGCTCAGCAGTCCCGTCCGGATCGGTTCGGCGTCGTGAGCCGCGTGCGGGTGTACGTGGTCGTGGCCGGGCAGCGCGTGCTGGCCGACCGCCCGCGGGGGCGGGCCGTCGTGCAGGACGCAGCCGTCCCGCAGGACGACGGCGCGGTCGATCAGCGGCTCCAGGGGGCCCAGCTCGTGCAGGACCAGGAGGACGGTGGTGCCCGCCGCCACCTGCTCCCTGAGCGTCTGCGCCAGCACCTCCTGGCTCGCCAGGTCGACACCCGCCATCGGCTCGTCCATGATCAGCAGTTCGGGTTCGGAGGCGAGGGCGCGGGCGATCAGGACGCGCTGGTGCTGGCCGCCCGACAGGGCGTTCACCGAGTCCTTGGCGCGGTCCGCCATGCCGACGAGCTCCAGGGCCTGGCGTACGGCCTCGTGGTCGGCCTTGCGCAGCACGCCGAAGCGGGCACGGGAGAGCCGGCCGGAGGCGACGATCTCGGTGACCGTGGCGGGCACGCCGCCCGCGGCGGTCGTGCGCTGCGGGACGTACCCCACCCGCTTCCAGTCGCGGAAGCGGCGGCGCGGGGTGCCGAAGATCTCGATCTCGCCGCCGCTGACCGGGACCTGGCCGATGACGCTGCGGATGGCCGTCGACTTGCCGGAGCCGTTCGCGCCGAGCAGCGCGACGACCTCGCCGCGGTGCACCGTCAGGTCGATGCCACGCAGGACGGGGCGCGAGCCCAGTTCGGCGGTCACGCCGCGCAGGGAAATGACGGACTCGCTCACGCTGTCCTCCTGGAACTGGGGATCATGTGGGTCATGGGGGTCACTTGGGGCCCAGCGCCGTCCGCAGCGCCTTCAGATTCGCATCCATGACCTGCAGGTAGTCGCTGCCCTTGGATTTGTCGGTGATGCCCTCGATCGGGTCGAGGACGTCCGTCTTCAGCTTCGCGTCGCCGGCGATGGTCTTGGCGGTCCTGTCGCTGACGAGCGTCTCGTAGAAGACCGTCGAGACGCCGTCGGCCTTCGCCATCCTCTCAAGGTCCTTCACACGGTTCGCGCTGGGCTCCGACTCCGGGTCGAGGCCGTTGATCGCCTCCTCGGTGAGGCCGTAGCGCTCGGCGAGGTAGCCGAAGGCGGCGTGCGTGGTGATGAAGACCTTGGTCCTGGTGTGCGCCAGCCCGGTCTTGTAACGGGTGTCGAGAGCGGAGAGCTTCTTCAGCAGGGCCGCGGTGTTCTTCTCGTAGTCCGCGGCGTGCTTCGGGTCGACTTTCTCCAGGGCCTTGCCGACGCCGCTCGCGACCTGGGCGTACCTCACCGGATCGAGCCAGATGTGCGGGTCGGCGGAGCCCGTCTCCTCGCCCGTGGAGCTGTCGTGCGAGGCCGCGTGCCCGCCGACCTCGTTGCCGTGCTTCTCCAGCGTGGTCAGCGACGCGGCGTCGACCTTGGCCTTGACCGAGGACTGCGCCACGGCGTCGTCGACGGCCGGCTGCAGGTTCTTGAGGTAGACGACGGCGTCCGCCGACTCGAGCTGGACGATCTGCCGGACGCTGATCTCCAGGTCGTGCGGCTCCTGGCCGGGCCGGGTCAGACTCGTCACGTGCACGTGCGTCCCGCCGATCTGCTCGGCGAGGTACTGCAGGGGGTAGAACGACGCCACGACGTCGAGTTTCCCGCCGCTCCCGCCGTCGGCCGCCGCGGAGCCGGAGCAGCCGGAGAGCGTGCAGAGACCGAGAGCGGTGGCCACCAGCGCGGCCGACCCGGATATGAGGCGTCGTCGTACGTTCATGACAGTCATTTTCAACAAAACTGGAAACGATTGTCAACAAGCCCTCGGTAAGTCCTCGGTGAACAGCGGCCCGAGCGGGGTGGTCACCGAACCGATTTGATACGAGGGTGGGCGGCGCCGGTAACCTGAGTCATTCGCGCCGTCCGTCGTACTGAAGAGAGCATCGTGGCCGCCGACAAGATCGACACCATCGTCAGCCTGAGCAAGCGCCGTGGCTTCGTTTTCCCGTGCAGTGAGATCTACGGGGGACAGAAGGCCGCCTGGGACTACGGCCCGCTCGGCGTCGAGCTCAAGGAGAACATCAAGCGCCAGTGGTGGCGCTACATGGTCACCTCCCGTGAGGACGTCGTCGGCCTCGACTCGTCGGTGATCCTGGCCACCGACGTCTGGGTCGCGTCGGGTCACGTCGCCACCTTCACCGACCCGCTCACCGAGTGCACCTCCTGCCACAAGCGCTACCGCGCCGACCACCTGGAGGAGGCCTACGAGGCGAAGCACGGCCGCCTCCCGGAGAACGGCCTCACCGACCTGAACTGCCCGAACTGCGGCAACAAGGGCACCTTCACCGAGCCCAAGCAGTTCTCGGGTCTGCTCTCCACCCACCTCGGCCCCACGCAGGACAGCGGCTCCGTCGCCTACCTGCGCCCCGAGACCGCGCAGGGCATCTTCACCAACTTCGCCTCCGTGCAGCAGACTTCCCGCCGCAAGCCGCCGTTCGGCATCGGGCAGATGGGCAAGTCCTTCCGCAACGAGATCACGCCCGGCAACTTCATCTTCCGCACCCGCGAGTTCGAGCAGATGGAGATGGAGTTCTTCGTCAAGCCGGGCGAGGACGAGAAGTGGCAGGAGTACTGGATGCAGGAGCGCTGGAACTGGTACACCGGCCTCGGCATGCGCGAGGAGAACATGCGCTGGTACGAGCACCCGGCCGAGAAGCTCTCGCACTACTCCAAGCGCACCGCCGACATCGAGTACCGCTTCCAGTTCGGCGGCAACGAGTGGGGTGAGCTGGAGGGCGTCGCCAACCGCACGGACTACGACCTGAAGGCGCACTCCAAGGCGTCGGGCCAGGACCTGTCCTACTTCGACCAGGAGGCCGGCGAGCACTGGACCCCCTACGTCATCGAGCCCGCCGCCGGTGTCGGCCGCGCGATGCTGGCCTTCCTCCTCGACGCCTACGTCGAGGACGAGGCCCCCAACGCCAAGGGCAAGATGGAGAAGCGCACCGTGCTGCGCCTCGACCCGCGCCTCGCACCGGTCAAGGCCGCCGTCCTCCCGCTGTCCCGCAACCCGGAGCTGTCGCCCAAGGCCAAGGGCCTGGCCACCGCGCTGCGCCAGCACTGGAACATCGACTTCGACGACGCCGGTGCCATCGGCCGCCGCTACCGCCGCCAGGACGAGATCGGCACGCCGTTCTGCGTCACCGTCGACTTCGACACCCTCGAGGACAACGCGGTGACGGTGCGCGAGCGCGACTCGATGAAGCAGGAGCGCGTGTCGCTGGACCAGATCGAGGGCTACCTCGCGTCCCGTCTGATCGGCTGCTGATCACCTGCTGATCACCTGCTGATCGGTCGCCGAGCGATCGGCGACCGGCGGGCCTGCTGACCGGCGCCGCCCGGCGATGACGAAGCCCCCGCCTCCCGTGACCACGGGGGGCGGGGGCTTCGTGGTGTCTCAACGGCCTTGCAACGCCTTGACGTTGTCCCCGAACGTCCAGTTCTTCGAGCCGTCCCAGTTGACCGACCACGTCATCAGACCCTTGAGCGCGGTCCCGTAGTGGCGCCAGGCCTGGGAGACCAGGCTCGGCGACATGTAGCCGCCGCCCGCGCCGGACTGGGCCGGAAGGCCGGGGACCTGCTTGTCGTAGGGCACCTTGACGGTGGTGCCCTGGACGACCAGCCCCTTGTTCAGGCAGTCCGTCTGCGCGACGAAGCCCTGGACGGTGCCCGCGGAGTAGGAGTCGCCGGAGCAGCCGTACATGCTGCCGTTGTAGTACTGCATGTTCAGCCACCACAGCCGGCCGTTGTCCGCGTACTTCTTGACGATCGGCAGATACGCGCCCCAGATCGAGCCGTACGTGATGCTGCCGCCGGTGACGTAGGCCGTCTCCGGCGCCATGGTCAGCCCGAAGTTCGCCGGCATACGGGCCAGCACGCCGTCGATGATGCGGATCAGGTTGGCCTGGGAGGTGGAGAGTTGGCCGATGTTCCCGCTGCCGACCAGGCCCGTCTCGATGTCGATGTCGATCCCGTCGAAGTTGTACTTCTGGAGGATGGGCACGATCGTCGACACGAACCTGTCCGCGACGGCGGAGGAGCTGAGGTCGATCCCGGCGGCGGCCCCGCCGATGGACAGCAGGAGCGTCTGCCCGGACGCCTTGGCCGCGCACATCTCCGCGGGCGTCGCGACCTTCACGCCCGTGTCCATCCCGTCCTCCCACAGCGCGGTGCCGTCGGACCGGATGACGGGGAAGGCCGCGTTGAGCACGTTGTAGCCGTGCGCGGCGATTCGGGAGTCGGTGATCGGGGTCCAGCCGAAGGGCGGGTGGACCCCGTTGGACGACCCGTCCCAGTTCTCCCAGTAGCCCTGGAGGACCTTGCTTAGAGCGGGGCGGGACTTCACGGCGCAGGTGTCGGCCGCGGTCGCGGTGGGGGCGGCGGCGACCGACAGGGGGGCGAGGACGGCGGCCGCCAGCGCGACGGCGAGCAGGCGCAACTTCCGGCGGATCATGCGGGGCCTCCTGGAGTGGGGGGAAGGAGGGGCGTGTCGCATGCATGACAGTGCGCGCGGTCCAGACCTGTCGTCAATAGGTCTGGACCAAATAGGGGTGATGGCGGTGACGGCGGGGGTGGCGGCTATGGCGGTGATGGCCTACGGGGCGGCTTAGAGCGGCGTGGCTGACATGTAACAGCTGACAGATATTGAAATCTGTCAGCTGTCATGCCATGGTGGGTACGGGTCACCTGTACGGCCCCCGCCCCCAACCCAAGGAACCTTCATGCGCACCCGCCCCCTCGGAACGACCGGTCCCCAGGTCTCCGCCCTCGGCCTCGGCTGCATGGGCATGTCCGCGCTGTACGGCGACGCGGACCGGGCCGAGTCCATCGCGACCGTCCACGCCGCACTCGAAGCCGGCGTGACCCTGCTGGACACCGGCGACTTCTATGCCATGGGCCACAACGAGATGCTCATCGGCGAAGCCCTGCGCACCGCCCCCGCCGCCCTGCGCGAACAGGCCCTCACCAGCGTCAAGTTCGGCGCGCTGCGCGACCCGGACGGCGGCTGGAGCGGCTACGACGGCCGCCCCGCCGCGGTGAAGAACTTCGCCGCGTACTCCCTCCAGCGCCTCGGGGTGGACCACATCGACGTCTACCGGATCGCGCGGGCCGACCCCGGCGTGCCCATCGAGGAGACGGTCGGCGCGATCGCCGAACTGGTCGAGAAGGGCCACGTCCGGCACATCGGCCTCAGCGAGGTCGGCGCCGACACCATCCGCCGGGCCGCCGCCACCGCCCCCATCAGCGACCTGCAGATCGAGTACTCGCTCATCTCCCGCGGCATCGAGGACGAGGTGCTGCCGACCACCCGCGAGCTGGGCATCTCGATCACCGCGTACGGCGTGCTCTCCCGCGGTCTGATCTCCGGCCACTTCACCGCCGACCGGCAGCTCGGCGCGAACGACTTCCGGACCATGAGCCCCCGTTTCCAGGGCGAGAACCTGCGGCACAACCTCACCCTCGTCGAGGCGCTGCGCAAGGTCGCCGAGCAGAAGGGCGTCTCCGTCGCCCAGATTGCCATCGCCTGGGTGCTCTCGCGCGGCGAGGACATCGTGCCGCTGGTCGGCTCCCGCACCCGGCAGCGGCTGGCGGAGGCGCTCGGCGCCCTGGACATCACCCTCGACGCCGGGGACCTCACCGCCATCGAGGAGGCCGTGCCGGACGGCGCCGCCGCGGGCGACCGCTACCCGCGGGCGCAGATGTCCCACCTCGGCACGGAGCGCTGACAGTACCGCCGGGTACGGTCGTCGTCATGGCACCACCGACCAGCGAGACCCTGACCGCCGAGCGCATCCTCGAAGTCACCGAGGAGGTGCTGCGCCGCCACGGCCCGGCCAAGGCCACCGTGGTGGACGTGGCCCGCGCGCTCGGCGTCAGCCACGGCAGCGTCTACCGCCACTTCCGTACGAAGGCGGCACTGCGGGAGGCGGTCACCAAACGCTGGCTGGACCGCACGTCGCAGACGCTGGGCCGGATCGCCGGGACGACGGACGAGACGCCTCCCGAGGCGCTCAGGCAGTGGTTCGGAGCGCTGTTCGCCGCCAAGCGGCACAAGGCGGGCGACGACCCCGAGCTGTTCGCCACGTACACGGTGCTCCTCGCCGACACCAGCAGCGTGGTCGAGGAACACGTCCTGGAGCTCGTCGGCCAGCTCACGGACATCG
Organism: Streptomyces sp. RPA4-2; assembly: GCF_012273515.2. Classification (NCBI taxonomy): domain Bacteria; kingdom Bacillati; phylum Actinomycetota; class Actinomycetes; order Kitasatosporales; family Streptomycetaceae; genus Streptomyces; species Streptomyces sp. RPA4-2. Next base: position 3,145,859 of record NZ_CP050975.2, on the reverse strand, counting down.
TCGGCCGGGGTGTGCGCGAGGGGGACTTCGCGGCGGTGGACGGCGGCGCCGCCGCGACGGCCCGCGCGCTCTTCGACGCCACGAACCGCTTCCACGACCCGGCCTACGCCCGCGAATGGGAACAGCCGGGCATCGAGGCCGAGTTCACGGCGGTCGTCGACCTCGTCCTGCGCGGCCTGCGCCCCTGACCGGCGGACCCGGCGGAGAGTGCTCAGCTCTCCGTCGGGTCCACCGTCGCCTGGTGGGCCTCGGCGAGGTGCTCCTCGGCCTTCAGCCACGGCAGGAACTGCGCGCTCTTGCGCCAGCCGCAGGTACCGCACCTGATCGTGCGCTGCATCCCCGTCCGCTGGACGTGGACGACGTGCTCGCGGCCGTGCTGGTCCCAGCGGCTCACCTTGCTCGTGTTGATCTGCAGCATGGAACCTCCTGGTGTTTCCGTTCCCCTTGCCCGGCAAGGCATGTGCAGCAAGGAGTGTGCAGCATGGAGAAGATCAACGGGGGCTCTCGGGTCATGAGTTGACCGACGGCGCCGTGAGGCCGTCCGCCTAGACTCCGCCGCATGACGACCGAAGCCGCCGCCATCGCGCGGGATCTCGCACCGAACGGCACGCTGCGGGCCTCCATCAACCTGGGCAATCCGGTACTGGCCCGGGGCACTCCGCAGTCCCCGGCCGGCATCACCGTGGACCTCGCGCGCGAGATCGGCGCGCGGCTGGGCCTCCCCGTGGAACTCCTCTGCTTCGACGCGGCCCGCAAGTCCTACGAGGCGATGGCGGAGGGCCGCGCCGACCTCTGCTTCCTGGCCGTCGAGCCCGCACGCGAGGCCGAAGTCGCCTTCACGGAGCCGTACGTGGTGATCGAGGGCGTGTACGCCGTGCCCCGCGACTCGGACCACGTGAGCGCCGCCGACGTCGACCGTCCCGGTGTACGGATCGGTGTGAAACGCGGGTCCGCCTACGACCTGTTCCTGTCCCGCACGCTGCGGCACGCGAGCGTCGTACGCGGGGACGAAGGCGTCGAGGCGTTCCGCGCCGGGGGACTGGAGGCCGCGGCCGGGATCCGGCAGCCGATGACCGCGTATGTCGCGGAACATCCCGAACTCCGGCTGATCGAGGGCCGGTTCATGCAGATCCGGCAGGCGGTCGGCACGACCAGGACCCGCCGCCGCGAGACCGTCCGCTTCCTCCGCGATCTCGTCGAGGAGCTGAAGTCCGGCGGCTTCGTCGCGGACGCCCTGCGGCGTTCGGGCCAGTCGCCGGCCCTGGTCGCTCCGCCGGCCGGACCGGGGCCGGCCCCCGTCACCGCCGAGTTGCAGTGCGTCGTGCTGGACTGCCCGGACCCGCACCGGCTCGCCGGGTTCTACGCGGACCTGCTCGGCGGTGAGGTCGACCGGCCCGACCCGCGCTGGGCGCTCGGCGAGGGCTGGGCGACGCTCCACACGCCGTCCGGTCCGGTCCTGGCCTTCCAACGGGTCGCGGAGTACGAGCCGCCGCGCTGGCCCGAGCCCAGCCGGCCCCAGCAGTTCCATCTGGACTTCGGCGTCCCGGACCTGGACCTCGCGCGCGAACGGGTCCTGGCGCGGGGTGCGACCGTACTGGACGACTCCGACGGGCGCGGCTGGCACATCTACGCGGACCCGGCCGGGCACCCGTTCTGCCTGGTCCGCCACTGATCCGACCCGCCGCGGCCGGGTGGGCCCCGGCCGGGTACGGCCCCGCTACGGCGTCCGTGCCGGTCCGCCACTGATCCGACCCGCCGCGGCCGGGTGGGCCCCGGCCGGGTACGGCCCCGCTACGGCGTCCGTGCCGGTCCGCCACTGATCCGACCCGCGCGGCCCGGTGGGCACCGGCCCGGCACGGGCACGGCGTCCGTCCTGGTCCGCCACGGTCCGGCTCGTGATGGGCCCCCGGCCCGGGGAGGGGCGCCGTACGGTCCGTCGTTGTCCAGCCGTCCCCGTGCCGTCCTCCACGTCGATCGGCCCGTCACCGGTCGGCCTCGATCGGCCCGTCATCGGTCGGTCTCGGCGGGGCCGTCGCCGGCCGTTCCCGTCACCGTCCGAACCCGCCGGCCGGTCCGCGTCCGGCCGGCCCCTCCGGGGGTCGGCCAGGGGGCCTGCACCCGGCGGTCAGGCGCCGGTGGGGCCGCCCCCCGGCCGCCCGCCGATCAGCCCGCGCGGCGATGCCGTCAGCCGACCGTGCGCGGCAGCCGCAGGCTCAGTGCCGTCGTCAGGACCACGCCCGCCAGCTGCACCAGGAGCGTCGTCACCAGGGCGTCCCGCATGCCGTGGCCGGGGACTAGGGACAGGAACAGGGTGCCCAGGGTGGCGACGCCGACGGCGAGCGCCGACTGCTGGGTGGTCGCCATGACGCCGCTGCCGACACCGGCCCGCGCGGCCGGCACCTCGGAGAGGACGATCCGGATGAGCACCGGCAGCTGGAGCGCCTGCCCCGCACCGGCGACCGCCGCGCCCGGGAGCAGCTCCCACACCCCGAGGTCCGGCCAGGACCGCCACGCGGTCAGCGTGATGAGGGCCACGCCCACCACCTGGATCAGGCCGCCCGCGGTGACGACCCGGGTGCCGTAGCGGGCGATCAGCCGCGGCCCGCAGAGGGAGGTGAAGAAGAAGACGACGGCCATCGGGGCGAGTGCCAGCCCGGCCGCGACCGGACCGAGGCCCGCGCCCCGCTGAAGCGCCACCGCGATCACGAACATGAATCCGCTGAAGCCGATCGAGAACGGCACGATCATGATCAGGCCCCGGCGCAGCGAGGTCAGCGCGAACAGGCTCGGTGGCACCAGGGGAGTGCGGCCGGCCCGGTCCTCGCGGCGCTCGACGAAGTAGAATGCCGCGGCCACGAGGGGGAACAGGGCCAGCGACAGCCAGGTCCACAGCGGCCAGCCCGCCGCGCGGCCCTCGGTCAGCGGGGCCAGGAGCGTCAGCAGCGACAGCGCGAGCAGGACGGTGCCGGGGGTGTCGATCGGCTCCGGGTGCTGCGAGCGGGTCTCGGGGACCGCCCGTGCGGCCAGCACCAGGCCGAGCACGACGACGGGCACGTTCACGAGGAACACCGCGCGCCAGCCGGTGCCCGCGATGTCCGCGGCGACCAGGAGGCCGCCGAGTATCTGCCCGGCGACCATGGAGAGCCCGGCCGTCGCGCCGTACAGGCCCATGGCCTTGGCACGGCGGCCGCCCGCGGTCGCCGACTGGATGGTGGCGAGCACCTGCGGCAGCATCGCGGCGGACGCCGCGCCCTGTGCGACACGGGCCGCGACCAGCGTCCAGGCGCTGGGCGCGAGCCCGCACGCCAGCGAGGTCAGGCCGAAGGCCGCCATGCCCCCGAGGAAGAGCTGCCGTCGCCCGAAGAGGTCGCCGAGCCGGCCGCCCAGGACGAGCAGGACGGCGTACGAGACCCCGTACCCGGCGACGACGAGTTCGAGGACGGCCTCGCCCGCGTTCAGGTCCCGGCCGATGGTCGGGAGGGCCACGTTGACGATGAAGAAGTCGATGAGCGGGAGTGCCGCGCCGAGCAGCACGGTGAAGAGTCCGAGACCACCCAGCAGGGGTGGCGCGGACGGTGATCGGACTGGTGTGGTCAGGGTTCCGGTTTCGGTCACGTAAAGAGCTTCGTCCCACCCTCAGGCTGGTACCAGAGTCTCCTTATCCTGGTAGAGGCAGTACCTGGCAACAGGTTCCGGCGGACGGCAGTCTGGAGACATGACGACGATGGTGCGGGAGACGACCACCACCCCGGAGCCGGCCGCCGGCGCCGCCCCGCGCGGAAGCGCGATCCGGCGGCACGAACTCGCCGCCTTCCTGCGCAACCGGCGCGAACGCATCCCGCCCGAGCAGGTCGGACTGCCCCGCGGCCACCGCCGGCGCACCCCGGGACTGCGCCGCGAGGAGGTCGCCCAGCTCTCGGCCGTCGGCGTCACCTGGTACACCTGGCTCGAACAGGCCCGCGACATCCAGGTCTCCGAACAGGTTCTCGACGCGCTGGCCCGCACCCTGCTGCTGGACTCCAGCGAGCGCGGCCACCTCTTCCAACTTGCCGGCGCCGTCGACCCCACGCCCGCCGCGCGGTGCCCGACCCTCACCCCGGCGCTGCGCCACATGCTGACCCAGCTGGAGCCGGTCCCGGCCTGCATCCAGAACAGCCGGTACGACATCCTGGCGTACAACCGCACCTACGCCCGGCTGATGATGAGCGACCTGGACGCGGTGGCGCCCGAGGACCGCAACTGCATGGTCCTCGTCTACACCCACGAGGAGTGGCGCAGGTCGATCGTGCTCCTCGACGAGACCATGCGCATGATGGCCGCCAAGCTGCGCGCCTCGATGGCCGGACATCTCGGCGAGCCCGCCTGGAAGATGCTGGTCAAGCGACTGCGGACGGAGTCGGCGGAGTTCCGCGAGATCTGGGAGCGGTACGAGGTGTTCGGCGGCTCCCGCAGCAAGACCAAGCAGTTCCTCAACCCGTACGTCGGGCTCCTCACCCTCGACCACACCGACCTGTGGCTCGCCCCCGACATGGGCGCCCGGATGGTGACGTACGCCCCCACCGACGAGGCGAGCCGTGCGGGGCTGGAGAAGCTGTACGAGATCGCGCGGGCGGCGGAGACCGAGGCGGCCCAGGGGGTCGGCACCCCCCGGGCCTTCTGAAGCGCTCAGGCCGCCGGCGCGTCCTGGGAGCGGGCGCCCACCGGTTCGCGCGTCTCCACCTCCGCGGGTGCCAGCTGCCTCGCCGTGCGTTCGGCGGTGCCGCGTGCCCAGCGTCCGCTGGTCAGGGCGCCGAGGACGAGGACGGCGAGACCGCAGCCGGTGAGGATCCACCAGCCGGGGCGGGCGGCCGAGACGAACGTCTCCCGGTACGCGGAGGCGTGGATGCCGGACGCGAGGACGGCGCCGATCACGGCGACGCCCAGGGTGCCGCCGATCTGGCGGCTGGTCGAGGCGACGGCCGCGGCGACACCGGCCTGGGTGCGGGGCATCCCGGAGACGGCGGTGTTGGTGATGGGGGCGTTGACGAAGCCGAAGCCCAGGCCGAACAGGACGTAGCCGATGACGAGCGTGACGTTCGACGTCTCGGCCTCGAAGGCGGCGAACAGCAGCCCGCTCGCGGTGGTCGCGACCCCCGCGATCAGCAGGGACAGACGCGGCCCCCGACTGCCGACCAGTCGCCCGGACAGCGGCGCGCACACGAAGCACATCGCCGCCATGGGCAGCATCCACAGGCCCGCGTGCAGCGCGTCCAGGCCGCGGACGTTCTGCAGATAGAGCGTCGACAGGAACAGGAAGCCGCTGAGCGCCGCGAACGCGCTGACGGCGATGACCGTGGCCCCGCTGAACGGCGCCGAGCGGAAGAAGCGCAGATCGATGAGAGGTTCGGCGCGCCGGGGTTCGTACCGGAGGATGCCGAGCAGGGCGGCGACAGCGATCGCGCCGAACGCGGCGGTCCTGGCGACGCCGGAACTGGGCGCCTCGATGATCGCGTACGTCAGCGAGCCGAGCAGCGCGATGACGAGGAGCTGGCCGACCGGGTCGGGGCGGCGGGCCTTGGGGGCGCGGGACTCAGGGACGTACCGCCAGGTGAGCAGGAGGGCGGCGAGGCCCACCGGGAGATTGATCCAGAAGATCGAGCGCCAGCCGACCGAGTCCACCAGCAGTCCGCCGACCAGCGGGCCCGCGGCCATCGATATGCCGACCACGGCGCCCCAGGCCCCGATCGCGCGGGCGCGCTCGCGCGGGTCCGTGAAGGTGTTGGTGATGATCGACATCGCCACCGGGTTCAGCATGGAACCGCCGACCGCCTGCACCATGCGGAAGGCGACCAGCGATTCGAGGTTCGGGGCGAGGGAGCACAGCACCGAGCCGAGGGTGAAGATCACCAGGCCCGCCTTGAAGATCCGGCGCCGGCCGATGCGGTCGGCCGTCGAACCCGCGAGCATCAGCAGCGACGCGAGGACCAGCGTGTACGCGTCGATCGTCCACTGGAGGCCGGCGACGCTCGCGTGCAGTTCCTTCTGCATCGAGGGCAGGGCGACGTTCAGCACCGTGTTGTCCAGACTCACGATCAGCAGACTCATGCAGCAGATCGCGAGCACCAGGAGGCGGTGGCGTGGGGTGAGCTCGGGCATTCCACAAGCCTACGCCGACTTCGATAGTGCGTCTAACTAATGACCCGCGTGGAGTTCGTGACGGCGGTCACGGCGTGCCCCGACGTCCACCGCACGTCCCCGGGAGACCGCTTCGACCACTGTCACGGCACGCGCTCCCGTACGCGACAATGGGGGAATGTCCACGACCGTCCTCGCCCCCGCCGCCCCGCTGGCGATCGGCCCCCACGCCGTCCAGCCGCCCGTCGTCCTGGCCCCCATGGCCGGGATCACGAACGCGCCCTTCCGCACCCTGTGCAGGGAGTTCAGCGGCGGCAAGGGTCTGTTCGTCAGCGAGATGATCACCACGCGGGCGCTGGTCGAGCGCAACGAGAAGACCATGCAGCTGATCCGCTTCGACGCGACCGAGCAGCCGCGCTCGATCCAGCTGTACGGCGTGGACCCGGCGACCGTCGGCAAGGCCGTCCGCATGATCGCGGAAGAGGACCTCGCCGATCACATCGACCTGAACTTCGGCTGCCCGGTGCCGAAGGTGACGCGCAAGGGCGGCGGCTCCGCCCTCCCCTACAAGCGCAACCTGCTGCGGGCGATCCTGCGGGAGGCCGTGAGCGGCGCCGGGGACCTGCCCGTCACGATGAAGATGCGCAAGGGCATCGACGACGACCACATCACCTTCCTGGACGCCGGCCGGATCGCCGTCGAGGAGGGTGTCACGGCCATCGCGCTGCACGGCCGCACCGCCGCGCAGCACTACGGCGGCACGGCGGACTGGGACGCCATCGCGCGCCTCAAGGAGCACGTGCCGGAGATCCCCGTCCTCGGCAACGGCGACATCTGGTCCGCCGAGGACGCGCTGCGCATGGTGCGCGAGACCGGCTGCGACGGCGTCGTGGTCGGGCGCGGCTGCCTCGGCCGGCCATGGCTGTTCGCCGACCTGGTGGCGGCCTTCGAGGGCCGTACGGACGGCCGGGCCGAAGGCCCCGACGGGCACGGCGTCCGCCCGACCCTCCGCGAGGTCGCGGCCGTCATGGTCCGGCACGCCACCCTGCTCGGCGAGTGGATCGGCGACGAGGCCCGCGGTGTCATCGACTTCCGCAAGCACGTGGCCTGGTACCTGAAGGGCTTCGCGGTCGGTTCCGACATGCGAAAGCGCCTCGCGATCACCTCGTCGCTCGCCGAACTCTCCGAAGGGCTCGCCGAGTTGGACCTCGACCAGGCGTGGCCGACCGGCGCCGACGGCCCCCGTGGCCGCACCTCCGGCAACAACCGGGTCGTCCTGCCGGACGGCTGGCTGAAGGACCCGTACGACTGCGCGGGCATCAGCGAGGACGCCGAACTGGACACCTCCGGGGGCTGACCGGCGCGGCCCCTGCCGACGGCAGGCGCCCTCGACAGGGGAACACCGCTCCCCGACACTGATCGGCGTGACGGACAGCACGGTATGGGTCGCGGTCCTCACCGGCGCGACGGCGGTGCTCGCCGGCTGGGTGACCACCCTGGGCAACGCCCGCGCGGCCCGGGTCCAGGCCGAGGCGTCGGCCCGGGTCCAGCACCGTGACCGGCTACGGGAGACCCGGCGCGCCGCCTACCTCGACCTCATGGAACAGGCTCACCTCACCGGCCAGTTGTACTGGCGGGTCGGCGACGCCTACACCCAACTCGACGACCCCGACGACCGTCTGACGCGCGTTCAGGAACTGCGCGACGAACTGCGCGGCGCCTTCGACCCACTCATGCGCGGTGTCCGGGTCGTCGTCCTGGAGGGCCCGGTCCGGGCCGCCGAGGCGGCCACCGCACTCCAGCAGGCGGCGGCGCAGGCCAACCGCGCGCTGTGGCGCGTGACCTGCGGCGACCCGGGCGCCCGCGAACGCTTCGAGGAGGCCCACGCGGCCTTCCGCCACACGCTGGAGCGGTTCATCGGGACGGCCCGGGACGCCATGAGCGCTCCCTGAGTCCCGTCAGGCTCCCCCCACCGCCGTCAGCAGCGCCAGCGGCGCCGCCGCCGACCTCGACTCCCGTACGCACGCGTGCGGGTAGGGCACCGGCTCCGTGTGCGTGGCGCGGCCGTAGCCCGCGAGGACCTCGGGGAGCCGGTGGCCGGCCGCCGTGGCCGCGTCGACCAGGGCGTGGGCGACCGCGCGGGCCTCGTCGTGCAGGCCGTAGCGGGCCAGCCCCAGCGTGATCAGCGCGTTGTCGTGCGGCCAGACCGAACCGCGGTGGTACGACAGCGGGTGGTACGCGGGCTGGCCGGCGGCCAGGGTGCGGACGCCCCAGCCCGAGAAGAAGTCCGGCTCCAGCAGCCGCCGGCCGACCAGTTCGCCGTACTCCTTGTCCAGGAGACCGGACCACAGCAGATGGCCCGCGTCCGAGGCGAGCGCGTCGACCTGACGGCCGTCGCCGTCCAACGCCAGCGCGGGGAAGGCCTGTTCGCTCATCCAGAAGTCCCGCTGGAAGCGGTCGCGGAGATCACCGGCGGCCTGTTCCAGAAGGGCCGCGTAGACCTCGTCGCCCCAGACCGTCCGGGACAGATGGGCGGTGCGGCGCAGCGCGTCGTACGCGTATCCCTGCGCGCCCGCCGCCATCACCGGCCCACTGGGACGGCTGCCGTCCGCCGAGCAGATCGCGCCCGGGGAGTCCTTCCAGTTCTGGTTGGCGAGACCGCCGCCGTCCGCGCGGTAGACGAGATAGCCGCACGAGGTCAGTCCGCCGTGGTCCAGCATCCAGCCGATCGCCGCGCGGGCGTGCGACTCCAGCCGCCGGGCCAGGGCCACGTCCCCGGTCTGCTCGGTGTACGCGCCGAGCAGCACCAGGAACAGCGGCGTGGCGTCCACCGACCCGTAGTACCGCCCGTACGGCACCTGCCCGAAGTGCGCCAGCTCGCCGTGCCGCACCTCGTGCACGATCTTGCCGGGCTGGGCCACCGCGGCCGCCCCCACCTCGACCGCCTGGGTCGCGGCGAGCGCGGGCAGCGTGGCGGCGGCGAGCCGGGGGCGGTAGGGAAGCGCGAACAGCGAGGTCAGCAGGGCGTCACGGCCCAGCAGGGTGAGGAACCAGGGCACCCCGGCGGCCGGCACCCGCAGTTCCTCGCCGTCCGGGCCGGTCGCCGGGACCTGGAGCACCGCGAGGTCCGACAGCCCGCGCGCGCAGGCCGCGGCCAGCTCCGGCCAGCCGGTCGGGAAGGGCACGCCCTCCGCGAACTCGTCCTCCAGCGCGAGCAGCCGGTCGTTCGCCGCGGCGGGGGAGAGCGGCACCTGCGGCTCCTTCAGCGCGCCGTGCGGACGCGCCGCGACGCGCAGCGACAGCTCCGCCGATTCGTGCGGCGGGAGGTCCAGGGTCCACACGAGGCGCCGGGCGCCCGTGCCCGTCTCCTCGACCCCGCCCGGCGGCGGCTCGGAGGTGACCGTCGTACAGGACCGCCACTCCCGGCGCCGGTAGCTGAACTCCACCCCGTCGTCCAGGATCCGGCGCTCCCGTACGGCGCCGGTCTTGACGTACGTGCGGTGGTCGGAGCGCAGCTCGAACTGGTCCGTGAAGTCGGCGTCGACGGTGAGCGCGATACGCACGGTCGTGGGCGTCGGACGGTTGCTGGTGACGCGCAGCGCCTCCACGAACGCGCCGTCGGTGACCGCCTGTTCACGGAAGAGCGTGTACGCGGGCGGTTCGTTGCGGCCGCCGCGCGGGACGAGCACACAGCGCGCCGTGTCCCCGTCCGAGACCGGCGTCAGTGCCTCGGGCACCGCGCCGTCGACGGTCAGCTGCCAGCGGCTGAGGTGCCGGGCGTCCCGTACGAACAGCCCGTCCGGGGAGCTGCCGCCCCGCACCCCGCTGATGTCCCCGCCGTCACCCACGGCGGCGAACGTCCCACCGTGCACGAGCAGATGATGCCGGTCCGTCATCCCCGGTCCCCTCCCTTGGCGCCCGTCTCGAATGAACCGCGCGGTGCCGTGCCGTCCGGCGGTGTGCCGTGCGGGGCCGCGCCCTGTGCCGTGTCGAACGTGTCGCGCCCCGGACGGGACACGACCTGGTCCGCCCCTGGGGGCTCGTGCAGCAGGTCCAGCGTCAGCGCGGCCGTCCAGCTGAAGCCGAGTGCTCCGCAGGCCTCGCCGGTGTACGGATCCACGTACTCCGCGAACCCGGACGTGTCCGCCGTCTCCAGCAGCGCCGAGCGCAGCTCCTGCGCGCGCCCGTGCTCCCCGTGCAGCCGCAGCCCGCGCTCCAGCAGCCAGTTGGTGTTGAACCAGGCCGGGCCACGCCAGTAGCGGCGCGGGTCGAAGGCGTGCCCGGTCAGGTCGTAGCTGGGCACCAGCCGGGCGACCCCGCCGAGCCCGAAGTGCGGGCCGCCCGCGGTGCGGACGAGGGTGGTGGCGATGTCGCGGGGCAGCGCGGGAAGGATGAGCGGCAGCAGCCCGGCGACACTGCGCTCGGGGATCAGGGCGCCACTTGGAGAGCGCCGCTCCGTACCGTGAGCACCGCTCCGCGAGCGCTGCTCTCGTTCGCGAGCATCGCTCTGTGACCGGTGCTCCGCTTCGAGAGCACCGCTCTGCGCGCGTTGTTCCGCGGCGCGATCGCCGGCCCGTGAGCGCCGCTCCGCTTCGAGAGCACCGCTCTGTAAGCACGGCTCCGACGTGCGATCGCCACTCGGAGAGCGCCGCTCCGTTCCGTGAGCACCGCTCTCGCCCTCGCCTCCGCCGTACACGTCCCGGCAGAAGAACATCCCCTCGGCCGGGTCCCACAGCCGCGCCACCAGCGCCGCCGTCAGGCGCTCCGCGCGTGCGTGCCGTGCGGTCCCGGCCGCGCCCAGTTCCCGGGCGATGGCCGCGAGCGCGTGCTCGGAGGCGATCAGCAGCGCGTTGAACGCCGGGTCCTCGACGGCGAATCGGCCCGCGCCGGCCCCGGCCTCCGCCCCGGCCCCGTCGGCGTATCCGCCGTCCCGGTAGTCCGTCGCGAGCCGCACGTACCGCCCGTAGTCGAGATCCGTCGGGCGGTCCTCGGCGGACCCGTGGTCGAGGTCGGCGCGCCGGAAGGTGCGCGGCGGGGCCGGGGTGATCCGGCCGAGCGGGGCGTCCCAGCAGGGGCTGTTGTCCATGCCCTGCTCCCAGGGGTGGACCACGGAGGCGAGCCCGCCGCCACCCAGGTCCCGGCGGTGCAGCAGATAGCGGTGCCAGGCCGCGAGGCGGGGATACACCCGGGGAAGGAAGGACCGCGCCCGGGACAGGCCGGGGTCGGCCTGGTGCACCAGCCAGGCGGCGAGCGCGTGCACCGGTGGCTGCACGATGCCCGACGTCTGTACGGTGCGCGGGGCACCCGCGGCGCGCCCTGCGGTCGAGGAGCGCCAGAAGTCGGGGCTCGGGAAGTACGCGTCGAGTGGGACGGAGGGGTTGAACACGATGTGCGGAATCCGGCCGTCACCCCACTGGGCGCCGAGCAGGGTCTCCAGTTCCGTCTGCGCCCGCAGGGGGGACACATGGCGCAGCCCGATCGCGATGAAGGCCGAGTCCCAGGACCACTGGTGCGGATACAGGCCGCGCGAGGGGACGGTGGACGTTCCCGTCCAGTTGCCTTCGAGCACGTGGGCGGCCCTGAGGTGCAGCGACCCGGCGGACCGGACGGGATCGTATACGTCGGCGGCGGAGTGGGTGATCTCGCCCGAACCGGGCGGAGCGGGGGAGCCCGAGGTGCGCACGGGGGTGGTGATTCCCGTGCGGCGGATGGTGAGTTGGGTTGTGCTGTCCACTCAGGTCTCCCCGAAGACGTCCGGCCGACCGGTTCGGCACTGGGTACCGTAGGGTTACGTCTATTTAACACGCAAAACCCAATATGTAATGCAGAGTTGGGGAACGCAAGGGGTGGGGCATGACCGGCACGACGGGAAGGGCGGCGAAGGCCATGAGGGCCGGGAACCAGGCAAGCGCCGGAGATCTGCTCGAACTGGTGCGCAGCGGCCGTGCCACGACGCGCGGCGCGCTCCAGCAGGCCACCGGTCTGTCCCGGGCCACGGTCGGCCAGCGCCTCGACCGGCTCTTCCGCGCGGGCTGGCTGCGTGAGGGCGCGGGCGGCCCGGTGGACTCACCGCTGGGCGGCCGCCCCTCCATCACCCTGGAGTTCGACGACGCGCACGCCGTCGTCCTCGCCGCCGATCTCGACACCCGGCACGGCCGGGCCGCCGTGGTCTCGCTGACCGGCGAGATCCAGGCCGAGCACCACGGCACGCTGCGTATCGAGGACGGCCCGGACGCGGTCCTCGGCGAACTGGGCGGCTGGTTCGCCGAACTGCTGGAGAAGGCCGGGCGGCCCGTGGGCTCGGTGTGCGGGATCGGGCTGGCGGTGCCGGGCCCGGTCGACAGCGAGACCGGACGGGTCGTGCAGCCGCCGATCATGCCGGGCTGGGACGGTTACGACATCCGGGGGCGCCTGGGGCGCGCCTTCGCGGAGCAGACGGGCGGCGGCGGCTCCGGTGTCCCCGTCCTCGTCGACAACGACGCCAACCTGATGGCGTACGGCGAACAGCGCGCCGGGTACCCGGACTGCTCGGCGTTCGCCCTGGTCAAGGTCTCCACCGGTATCGGCGCGGGCATGGTCGTCGGCGGCTCCATCTACCGGGGTGTCGACGGCGGCGCCGGCGACATAGGGCACATCCGGGTCGGCGCCGACGCGCTGTGCCGGTGCGGCTCGTACGGATGCCTGGCGGCCGTCGCGAGCGGTGGCGCCGTGGCGCGGCGGCTCGTGGAGTCCGGAGTGCCGGCCGCGTCCGGCTCGGACGTGCGCGACCTGCTGACGGCCGGGCACCCGGAGGCGATGGCGCTCGCACGGGAGGCGGGGCGGCAGGTCGGGGACGTCCTCGCGACCGTCGTGACCCTGCTGAACCCGGGTGTTCTGATGATCGCCGGAGACCTGGCCGGAACCCCGTTCCTCACGGGCGTGCGTGAGCTCCTGTACCAGCGGGCGCTGCCCCGCTCCACCGCTCATCTGGACGTGGTGACGTCGAAGCTCGGCGAGCGGGCCGGACTGGTCGGCGCCGGGGCGCTGGTCGTCGAGTACCTGTACGCGCCGGAGCGGGTCGAGGAGCGGCTGGCGGCGCTGGGCGTCTGAGCCTGTGGGCCGTCCGAGCCCGCGCGCTGTCCGAGCCTTCCGTGCCTGGTGCCTGGTGCCTGGTGCCCGGTGGCCGGTGCCAAGTGACAGCCGTGTGTCGCGTCCGCGTCGTGGTCCGCATGATGAAATTCCGGCCCTCGTTCCGGCGTGATTCTCGCCACCTCTGATCGGTGTAATGCTCAGATGAGCGGATCTTGGGCGGCTGCACTTCCCTAAGGGGTGGCACTCAGTGCCACCCCTTGATCGTTCATCGATTAAACTCAGGCGTGCCGGAGCATGCTCACATGAGCGATTTTGTGGGCGAGTGTGCGCTCACTCGTTCAAGAAGTGAAAACATCCCGCTCCGGGCGCTTGCCAAGCCTTGACTTTCGATCGCGTGGCGGACGGGTGGTTACAGGCGTATGACGTGCAAGTGGACGTACCCAGGTGCCTTCGATCTGGGTATGTTCCTCGCCGTCAGGGCAGCCACCGCGACGTCGAGGAGTCGAGACTCGTGTCGGAAAACAAAGATCCCCACGTAGCCGAGAGCGGCGACAGCGGCGTCGGGGACGTGAAGTTCGTCTACGACTTCACCGAGGGCAACAAAGACCTCAAGGACCTCTTGGGCGGCAAGGGTGCGAACCTCGCCGAGATGACCAACCTGGGCCTTCCCGTCCCTCCGGGCTTCACGATCACCACCGAGGCGTGCAAGACGTACCTCGACAGCGGCGAGGAGCCCGCGGCACTGCGTGACGAGGTCAGCACGCACCTCAAGGCCCTCGAGGCGAGCATGGACAAGAAGCTCGGCCAGGCCGACAACCCTCTGCTCGTATCGGTCCGTTCCGGTGCGAAGTTCTCGATGCCCGGCATGATGGACACGGTCCTGAACATCGGGCTCTCCGACAAGTCCGTCCAGGGGCTCGCCCAGCAGGCCGGCGACGACCGCTTCGCCTGGGACTCCTACCGCCGCCTCATCCAGATGTTCGGCAAGACCGTCCTCGGCGTCGACGGGGAGCTCTTCGAGGACGCGCTGGAGGCCGCGAAGGTGGCCAAGAAGGTCACCGTCGACACGGAGCTTGAGGCCGCGGACCTCAAGAAGCTGGTCACGAAGTTCAAGAGGATCGTCAAGACCGAGGCCGGCCGGGACTTCCCGCAGGACCCGCGCGAGCAGATGGACCTCGCCATCCACGCGGTCTTCGACTCGTGGAACACCGACCGCGCCAAGCTCTACCGCCGCCAGGAGCGCATCCCGCACGACCTCGGCACGGCCGTCAACGTCTGTTCGATGGTCTTCGGCAACCTGGGCCCCGACTCCGGCACCGGAGTCGCCTTCACCCGTGACCCGGCCTCCGGCCATCAGGGCGTGTACGGCGACTACCTGCAGAACGCCCAGGGCGAGGACGTCGTCGCCGGCATCCGCAACACCGTCGCGCTCGCCGAGCTGGAGTCGATCGACAAGAAGTCGTACGACCAGCTGATGCAGATCATGGAGACCCTGGAGAACCACTACAAGGACCTCTGCGACATCGAGTTCACCATCGAGCGCGGTCAGTTGTGGATGCTCCAGACCCGAGTCGGCAAGCGCACCGCGGGCGCGGCCTTCCGGATCGCCACCCAGCTGGTGGACCAGGGCCTGATCGACGAGGCCGAGGCGCTCCAGCGGGTGACCGGCGCCCAGCTCGCCCAGCTGATGTTCCCGCGCTTCGACGACCAGGCGAAGGTCGACCAGATCGGCCGCGGCATCGCCGCCTCGCCGGGTGCGGCCGTCGGCAAGGCCGTCTTCGACTCGTACACCGCGATCAAGTGGTCGCGCTCCGGCGAGAAGGTCATCCTGATCCGCCGCGAGACCAACCCCGACGACCTCGACGGCATGATCGCGGCGGAGGGCATCCTCACCTCCCGCGGCGGCAAGACCTCGCACGCGGCGGTCGTCGCGCGCGGCATGGGCAAGACGTGCGTGTGCGGCGCGGAGGAACTGGAGGTCGACACCAAGCGGCGGCGCATGACGGCCCCCGGCGGCGTGGTGATCGAGGAGGGCGACGTCGTCTCCATCGACGGCTCCACCGGCAAGGTCTACCTCGGCGAGGTCCCGGTCGTACCCTCCCCGGTCGTCGAGTACTTCGAGGGCCGGATGCACGCCGGCGCGGACGACGCCGACGAACTGGTCGCCGCCGTGCACCGGATCATGGCGTACGCGGACCGGGTCCGCCGGCTGCGGGTGCGGGCCAACGCCGACAACGCCGAGGACGCCCTGCGGGCCCGGCGCTTCGGAGCGCAGGGCATCGGCCTGTGCCGCACCGAGCACATGTTCCTCGGCGACCGGCGCGAGCTGGTGGAGCGGCTGATCCTGGCCGACACGGACGCGGAGCGCGAGGACTCGCTCAAGGAGCTGCTCCCGCTGCAGAAGCGGGACTTCATCGAACTCTTCGAGGCGATGGACGGCCTTCCGGTGACGATCCGTCTCCTCGACCCGCCGCTGCACGAGTTCCTGCCCGACGTGACCGAACTGTCGGTACGGGTGGCGCTCGCGGAGTCGCGCGGCGACGCCAACGAGAACGACCTGCGCCTGCTCCAGGCGGTGCACCGGCTGCACGAGCAGAACCCGATGCTGGGCCTGCGCGGTGTGCGCCTCGGCCTGGTCATCCCCGGCCTGTTCACGATGCAGGTACGGGCCATCGCGGAGGCGGCGGCCGAGCGCAGGAACGCCAAGGGCGACCCGCGCGCCGAGGTCATGATCCCGCTGGTCGGCACGGTCCAGGAACTGGAGATCGTCCGCGAGGAGGCCGACCGGGTCATCGCGGAGGTGCAGGAGACGACGGGCATCGAGCTGAAGCTCGCCATCGGCACGATGATCGAGCTCCCGCGGGCGGCTCTCACGGCGGGGCAGATCGCCGAGGCCGCCGAGTTCTTCTCCTTCGGCACGAACGACCTCACGCAGACCGTCTGGGGCTTCTCCCGGGACGACGTGGAGGCGAGCTTCTTCACGGCGTACCTGGAGAAGGGCATCTTCGGGGTGTCGCCCTTCGAGACCATCGACAGGGACGGCGTGGGCTCCCTGGTCCGCTCCGCCGTCCAGGCCGGCCGCGCGACGCGTCCGGACCTGAAGCTCGGCGTCTGCGGCGAACACGGTGGCGACCCCGAGTCGGTCCACTTCTTCCACGAGGTGGGCCTCGACTACGTCTCCTGCTCGCCGTTCCGGATTCCGGTGGCGCGCCTGGAGGCGGGCCGGGCGGCGTCGACGGCGAAGGGCAGCGACCACCGGTAGCCCTTCGGGAGCACCGGTGACTCCGGGCCCGTCGACCACCATTCACCCTCACCGGCGATCGACGGCTCCGGCGTACGAAAGAAGCGGGGCGGCACCTTGTGCGAGGTGCCGCCCCGTCGTGCGTGGCCCGCGCTTCTCGGGGACGGGGCCGGCGTCCCGGTCCTGCTCGCCCGCGCGCTGGGCGTCGTGGCCGTCGCCGCCGTCGGCGCCTTGCCGTTGGCCGGGTGGCGGATTGCGTACGGTGAGGGACAGACATCGGTGGAGAGAGGTCCGGCATGACCGCGTGGAACGTGAACGACATCCCCGACCAGAGCGGTCGTACGGCCGTCGTCACCGGCGCCAACAGCGGGATCGGCTATGTGACGGCGCGTGAGCTCGCCCGGCGCGGGGCGCGGGTCGTGCTGGCCTGTCGCAGCGAGGCGCGGGGGAGCGAGGCCGGTGACCGGATCGTGACCGAAGTGCCGGGCGCCGACGTGGAGTTCGTACGGCTGGACCTGGGCGACCTCGACTCCGTCGGGGAGTTCGCGGCGACATACGACCATGCGTACGGAGAGCGGCTCGACCTGCTCGTCAACAACGCCGGAGTGATGGCCCTGCCGCCGGGGCGCACCACCGACGGGTTCGAGACACAGTTCGGGGTCAACCACCTGGGGCACTTCGCCCTCACCGGACTGCTGCTCCCCGCGTTGCTGAACACCCCCCGCGCCCGCGTCGTGACCGTGTCGAGCATGATGCACGTGCTCTCCGACATCGACATCGACGACCTCGACAGCGCGCGGCCCTCCTACCGGCGCTGGATCGCCTACGCCCGCTCCAAGACCGCCAACCTGCTCTTCACCCACGAACTGGCACGCAGGCTGGCGGCCGTCGGCTCCGACGTCGTGGCGGCCGCGGCCCACCCCGGGTACGCCTCGACGAACCTGCAGACCACCGGGCCCCGGATGGCCGGCCGCAAGGGGGCCGAGCGGTTCATGGAGATCGGCAACCGGGTCTTCGGGCAGAGCCCGCGGGCGGGCGCCCTGCCCACGCTGTACGCGGCCACCGCGCCCGGCGTGCGCCCCGACTCCTTCACCGGACCCTCGTTCGCGATGTGGCGTGGCGCGCCGGCGGAGTCCTGGCGGACCGGCCGGACCCGCAACGACGCGGCGGGCGAGCGGCTCTGGGACGTTTCCGAGCAGCTCACCGGAGTGTCGTACGACGCCCTGAAGGCCTGACCGGTCCGCCGGCGCTCAGAGCGCGCCGCCGCCGTCGACCACCAGGTCCGTGCCGACGACCGACGCCGCGTCCTCGGACGCCAGGTACAGGACGGCCGCGGCGACCTCCTCCGTCCTCGACACCCGGCCCAGCGGCAGTTCGTGCCGCACCCGCTCGACCCGCTCGGCCTCCGACTCGCCGGGGCGCAGCGACATCGTGGTGGCGGCGGCGCCTGGGCTGACGACGTTGATCCGGACGCCGTCGGCGATGTGGTCGAGGGCCGCGGCGCGGGTCAGCGCGGTGACGGCCGCCTTGGACGCGGCGTAGGCGGCGACGCCCGGACGCCGGGTGTGCACGCCGATGGTGGAGGCGATGTTGACGATCGCACCGCCGGCCGGCTGGGTCCGCATCTGCCGGATCTGGGCCTGGAGAGCGAGGAACACGCCGGTCGTGTTGATGTCGAACTGCGCGTGCCAGTCCGCCTCCGCGAGGTCGGCGAGCGGTGTCCCGCCGTGGAAGACGGCCGCGTTGTTGACCGCCACGTCGAGTGAGCCGAAGCGGTCCACGGCCGTCCTGACGAGATCCCGCCAGTCGGCGGCGCGTGACACGTCGGCGGGCACGGCCAGCGCCTTGCCGCCGCGCGCCTCGATCAACGCGACCGTCTCGTCCAGCGGGGCGGCGGTGCGCCCGGCGACGACGACGTGCGCGCCCTCGGCGGCGAACGCCAGAGCGGTGGTGCGGCCGATGCCGGATCCGGCGCCCGTGACGAGGGCGGTCCTGCCGGAGAAGCGGACGCTCACGAGTTCTCCATTCGTCTGCGGTGTCGTACGGGACGCGTACGCGAGGGATGGTCTTTACAGACTGATCGGTTCAATATGAGGGGACGCCGAAACGCGCCGAGCGGGGCGCGTTCAGTCGAGCAGGGTCAGTGCCTGCTCCGCGGCGTCCTGTACGCGGGCCGGGTCCGTGGACGCCTTGCCCACCACCCGCAGTCCCTGCATCAGGACCAGCAGCATGCGGGCGAGGGCCAGCGGGTCGCGGCCGGCGGGCAGTTCGCCCTGGGCCTCGGCGCGGACCAGGGCCGCGTGCAGCAGGGTTTCGAGGTGGTCCCAGTTGTGCTCTACCCGGCGGGCCGCGTCGGTGTCGTGCGGAGCCAGTTCGGTGGCCGTGTTGGTGACGAAGCAGCCGCTCAGGCGCCGTTCGCCGGTCGCCGCCTCGGTCGCGAAGCGGCGGACCACCGCACGGACGGCCGGCAGGGCGGGGCCCGGCTGGGACAACTCCCGCAGCAGTTGCGGATTGCGCGCCTGCTGATAACGGTCCAGCGCCTTCAGATACAGGTCGTGCTTGTTGCCGAAGGTCGCGTAGATGCTGGCGCGCCCGACGCCGAGGTGCTCGACGAGATCCGCCATCGACGTCGCCTCGTAACCGCGGCGCCAGAACAGCTCCAGGGCCGACTGCAACGCGGCGTCCGGATCGAACTCCTTGGTCCTGGCCATGCGGGGGAGCCTAGGCTTTTCCAGAACGAACGGTCAAGTCAGAGGGTGTGCAAGCTGCGCCGATGTTGTCCCTGCCTCGTACGTCCTCACCTCGTACGTCGTGACCGTCACCGTTTCGTCGTCCAGGCACCGTCCCGACCCCAGGTCGAACCGCTGCTTGAGGAGCGGCGAGGCGACGAAGGGCCGGCCCTGGTGGGAGCCGGTCAGGCCGCGGGAGAGGACCGCCGCGCCGCTGAACGGGTCGCGGTTGTCGATGGCGTACGTCCGGCCTGCCCGGTCGCGGAAGACGGCGGCCTGACGGCCGTCCGGCAGCAGTGCGGCCACCCCCCGGCCGGGCGTCAGGGCCGAGAAGTCACAGATGGTCAACCAAGCCTCTTCCAGGCGTAGTTGAACCTTCAGTGGAGGGGCGCTGTGTGGTCGGGTCATCGCTGGGCGCTTCCTTCCAGGGGGCGTGGGCCGATGGCCAGCAGCGGCAGGTCCGGCTTGATCTGGTCGCGCTCGGGGACGAAGCCGACCACCGGGTCGGGGGTGCCGGGGGCGTTCACGAACGACACGAACCGGGCCAGTCTCACCGGGTCGCCGAGGGTTTCCGCCCACTCGTCGCGATAGGCGCGGACATGAGCGGCCATCAGGGAGTCCAGCTCCTCGCAGATGCCGAGCGAGTCGTGCACGACGACGTCCCGGACATGGCCGAGGCCGCCCGTCATCCGCTCCAGCCAGGCCGAGGTGCGCTCCAGCCGGTCGGCGGTACGGATGTAGAACATCAGGAACCGGTCGATCAGACGGACCAGCCCGGCATCGTCCAGGTCCTGGGCCAGCAGGTCCGCGTGGCGGGGCGTGGCGCCGCCGTTGCCGCCGACCCAGAGGTTCCAGCCGGTGGCCGTGGCGATGACGCCGAAGTCCTTGGACCGGGCCTCGGCACACTCCCGGGCGCACCCGGAGACCGCCGACTTGAGTTTGTGGGGTGAGCGCAGTCCCCGGTAGCGCAGCTCCAGGTCGATCGCCATCCGGACCGAGTCCTGGACCCCGTAGCGGCACCAGGTCCGGCCGACGCAGGACTTCACGGTCCGCAGCGCCTTTCCGTACGCGTGCCCGGACTCGAAGCCCGCGTCCACCAGCCTGGCCCAGATCAGGGGGAGTTGCTCGACCCGCGCGCCGAACAGGTCGATGCGTTGACCGCCCGTGATCTTCGTGTAGAGGCCGAAGTCCCGGGCCACCTCACCGATCACGATGAGCTTCTCGGGGGTGATCTCGCCGCCGGGGACGCGCGGCACGATCGAGTAGGAGCCGTTCCTCTGCAGGTTGGCGAGGAAGTGGTCGTTGGTGTCCTGGAGGGCCGCCTCCTCGCCGTCCAGGACATGGCCGCTCGTGCCGATGACCGGGGCGAGCGAGGCGAGAACCGAGGCGACGGCCGGTTTGCAGACCTCGCAGCCGTCGCCGCCCCGGGCGCCGGGCCGTCCGTAGCGGTCGAGCAACGCCTGGTACGAGGAGATGCGCAGCGCGAGGACGATCTCGTACAGCTCCTCGCGGGTCTGCGGGAAGCAGCCGCACAGGCCGTGGTCGGCCTCGACGCCGTGCGCCGCCAGCTCCTCGTCCACGAGCTGACCGAGGACCTTGACGCAACTCCCGCATCCGGTACCGGCCTTGGTGCACTTCTTCACCTCCGGCACGGTGGTGCGGGAGTGTTCGGTGACCGCGTCGCGGACCGTGCCCTTGGTGACGTTGTGGCAGGAGCAGACGACGGCCGAGTCGGGGAGCGCGGAGGGACCGAGAGCGGCCGGGGCACCCGCGCCCGCCGGGAGCACCAACTGCCCGGGAGCGATCGGCGGCACCGATCCGGTGAGGGCGCGCAGGGTGCCGTACGCGTCGGCGTCGCCGACCAGGATGCCGCCGAGCAGCTCGCCGTCGCGGCCGATGACGAGCTTGCGGTAGGTGCCCGAGCGCGCGTCGGCGTAGACGACGTCGAGGCAGTCGGCGGTGGTGCCGTGCGCGTCGCCGAAGGACGCGACGTCCACGCCGAGCAGCTTGAGCTTGGTGGAGAGGTCGGCACCGGTGAAGCCGGCGGCCGCGTCCGCGCCGGCGATCGTCGCGGCGGCCGTCTCGGCCATCTCGTAGCCGGGCCCGACCAGCCCGTACACCCGGCCGTCGGACGCGAGGGCGCACTCGCCGATCGCGAACACGCGCGGATCGGAGGTGCGGCACCGCTCGTCGACCGTGATGCCGCCGCGCTCGCCGACCATGAGTCCGCTGTCGCGGGCGAGCCGGTCGCGCGGACGCACGCCCGCCGAGAACACCACGAGGTCCGTGGCGAGTTCGGAGCCGTCGGAGAGGCCCATGCCGGTCACGGCGCCGTCGGCGCCGGTGACGATCTCCCGCGTGCCGGTGCCGGTGTGGACGGTCAGGCCGAGGTCCCTGACGGTACGCAGCAGCGCCGCGCCGCCGCCCTCGTCGACCTGCACGGGCATCAGCCGCGGTGCGAACTCCACGATGTGCGTGGCCAGTCCGAGGCTCTGGAGCGCGCCCGCCGCTTCCAGCCCCAGCAGCCCGCCGCCGACCACCGCGCCGGTGGTCGCACGCGTCTTCGCGTACTCCTCGATGGCGAGCAGGTCCTCGATGGTCCGGTAGACGAAGCAGCCCTCGGCGTCCCGGCCGGGCACCGGCGGCACGAAGGGGGAGGAGCCGGTGGCGAGGACCAGGGTGTCGTAGGCGACGGTCAGGCCGGAGCGGGCCGTGACCGTCCGCGCCGCCCGGTCGATCGTCCCGGCCGGGTCGCCGAGGTGCAGTTCGATGCCGTGCTCGGCGACGAACCCGGCGTCGGTCAGCGAGAGTTCGTCCGGGGTGCGGCCCGAGAAGTACGAGGTGAGCCGGACCCGGTCGTAAGCCGGACGGGGCTCCTCACCGAGCACGACCACCCGGTGCGTCGCGGTCAGCCCGCGCTCGGCCAGCGCCTCCAGGAAGCGCTGGCCGACCATGCCGTGACCGACGAGCACGATCGTGGGGGTGTCCGTGGACATCGGGAGCCTCCGTCGTCGGGGTGCGGTGCAGCGGCCTGCGGCCAGGACCCCGCGGTTCCGGCGCCGGTCACCACCGGCCGCGCGTTCGAGGTCATGCCCGCAGCCTGCGATGCCGGTGTTACCCGGTCGCATCGCCGTGGTTTCCCGGGCGGAACGCTGATCTCAGCGGGGGCGGGGACCGGCTGTGAGGGTCCCGCCCCACACGCGTCACCGGCGGGTGCCGGGCGGTCCCGCGGCAGCTCGGCGGTGGGAGCCGAACCTCACAGGACGCCCCCTTTGATGGACGGCACATCCATCCCCTCCATAGGGTCGCGATCATGCCCGACATATCGCTGACCATGGTCGTTGTGCTGTGCCTCGCCTCCCTCGCGGCGGGATGGATCGACGCCGTGGTGGGCGGCGGCGGACTGCTCCTGCTGCCCGCGCTGCTGCTCGGGCTGCCGGGCGGCACCTCGGCGGCGTACGCGCTCGGTACCAACAAGGCGGTCGCGATCGTCGGGACGAGCGGCGCGGCGGTGACGTACGCGCGCAAGGCGCCCGTCGACGTGCGGCTGGCCGTACGGATCGGTCTCGCGGCGCTCGCCGGCTCCACGGCCGGTGCCTTCGTGGCCGCCGGGATGAGCACGGACGTCCTGAAGCCCGTCGTGATGGTGGTCCTGGTCGGCGTCGGGACGTTCGTCATCCTGCGTCCCGCCTTCGGTACCGCGCCCTCCGCCGAGCCCGTCCCGCCGCGCCGCGTGCTCGCCGCGATCGGACTCGCGGGCCTCGGCATCGGCTTCTACGACGGGCTCATCGGCCCCGGCACGGGCACCTTCCTCGTCCTCGCCCTCACCGCGCTGCTCCACCTCGACCTGGTGACCGCCTCGGCGACCGCGAAGATCGTCAACTGCTGCACCAACGCGGGCGCCCTCGCGACCTTCGCGTGGAAGGGCACGGTGTACTGGCAACTGGCCGCGCTGATGGCGGTCTTCAACCTCGTCGGCGGCACCGTCGGGGCGCACACCGCGCTGAAGCGGGGCAGCGGGTTCGTCCGGGTGGTCCTGCTGACGGTGGTGTTCGCGCTGGTCGCGAACCTGGCCTACCAGCAGTGGGTGGCCTGAGGCCGCCGCTCGGGCCGGACCCGTGTCGGCCGCCCGCGGGCGGGCCCGGGTCAGCCGCCGCCGGTCAGGTGGGCGAAGACGACCACGTTGCCCTGGTAGCCCGTCGTCCTCGAATAGCCGCCGCCACAGGTGATGACGCGCAGTTCGGGGCGGGGCGCGGCCCCGTACACCTTGTCGTCGGGGAAGTCGCGGGCGTCGTACACCTCGACGGCGTCGACGGTGAAGTGCGCGGTGCCGCCGTCGCGGCGCGCCACCTCGATGGCGCTGCCCTTGCGCAGGGCGCCGAGGCCGTAGAAGACGGCCGGCCCCTCGGTGTTGTCGACATGACCGGCGACGATGGCGGTGCCGCGCTCGCCGGGCGTGGTGCCGGCCTCGTACCAGCCCGCGAGGTTCTTCTGCTCGGCGGGCGGGACGTCCAGACTGCCCTGGGGGGTGAGTCCGAGTCCCATCAGCGGGGCGTCCACGCCTATCGAGGGTATGCGGATCCGTTCGGGCGGGGAGTGGCGGAGCGCGGGGACGGACTGCCGGGCGGCGCTGCCGGTGCCCGACTGGGCGGCGGAGGGCTGGGGCGGCGGATGGCTCTCGGTGCCGCTGCGCACCAGCCAGACGCCCGAGCAGAGGGCGACCACGGTGACGGACGCTATGACGGTGTTGCCGACGCTGCCGGGGCGACCGGCTTTGGTTATCCGGTGCACTGGAGCCTCCTCTCGGGGTTCTGCGGGGGTTCGTCAGGGGTTCCGCAGGGGTCTTCGAAGTCCTGTCGGGGCTGCCTCGGGGTTTCGTCGGGGTGGGTCCCCGTCCCCCTCCGGGCCGCGAGGGGCGTCGGGCCACGGAGGGGGAGGGAACGGCGGTACCGGCGGACGGACAGCGGAGGGTGTCCGTCAGATCCCGTCGCCTCTCGCCCGGCGATGCAGGAGCCAGGTACCGCCCGCGGCGGCGACGGCCAGTGCCGCCACTCCCGCCGCGGTCTTCGTGGGGTCGGTGCCGAGTGCGCCACCGACGCCCGTGTTCACATGTCCGCGCGGCTGGAGCTGGTCGCGCGCCGAGGTCGCCGAGGTCATGGTGACCGTCAGATCGCCGGTGACCTGTGTGCCGCGGGAGCATTTCGCGACGATCTCGTACGTCCCGGGCTGGGCGCTCGGCGGCACCCGGAACCGGCCGACCGCGTCGTTCTCGTGCGGGCCGGCGGCGAGCGGGAAGGTCCCGGCGCCGACCGCGCTGGCGTCACCCGTCGCGGCGCCGTTCGTGCCGCACGCCGCCGTGCTGACGGCGATGTCGCCACCCGGGAGCGCGGTGGAGGGGGACACCTCCAGACTCACGGTGCTTTCGCCGTACGCGGGCGCGACCGTGAGACCCGCGGCGGCGACGGCGAGCGCGGTACCGGTCAGCAGACGGGCTGTGCGTCGCATGGTTGCTGCTCCTCCGAGGGGGCGCGGCCCGCGGCACCCCCAAGTGCCGCTGCGTCGGTCGTGCCCCTGCCCTTCCGAGGTAAGTGGTACCGGCACGCGCCCGCTTGCCGGGGAAGGCCGGAAGCGTGGTGAACGGGTGGTGTACGAGAGGGCCGTACGGGGGGATCGGAGGACGTTTCGGCAGGTCAGCGGTGTGCGTCGAGCGCGAGGGGAGAACGGGGGTCCGAAGGGGGGAGGGCCCGGGTGAACGGGTGAAGGGCGTCCGGGCCCGGCGACACGGCCGTCCGGGCCCGGCGACACGGGCGTCCGGGCCCGGCGGCAGGACGCGGCGCCCGCGCGACCTCGACGGGACCGGACGGTACCCGGGTGTACGGCCCGGCGCGTCAGCCCACGGACACGGCGGACCAGGCCGCCGCCACCGCGCCGTACTCCGTGCTCCCCGCGCCGTACAGATCCTTCGCCGCGTTCAGTGTCGCCGTCCGCGCGCCCGCGTACTTGGTCGAGGACGTCATGTAGACCGTCAGCGCCCGGTACCAGATCGCGCCGAGCTTGTCCCGGCCGATGCCGGTGACCGTGGAGCCGTTGCAGGTCGGGCTGTCGTAGGAGACGCCGCCCACGGTCGCCGCGCCGCTGCCCTCGGCGAGCAGGTACGCGAAGTGGTTCGCCACGCCGGACGAGTAGTGGACGTCGAGGTTCCCCACCGACGAGCTCCAGCAGTCCGCCGAGCTGCCGTCCTTGGAGGGCCGGTCCATGAAGCGCAGGGCCGGCTTGCCGAACCCGGAACGCACGACCTTCTCGCCGATCAGGTAGTCACCGGGGTCGGTGGCGTTGTGCGCGTGGAACTCCACCAGCGTGCCGAAGATGTCGGAGGTCGCCTCGTTGAGGCCGCCGGACTCGCCCGAGTACGTCAGCGCCGCCGTCTTCGAGGTCACGCCGTGGGACATCTCGTGACCGGCCACGTCGAGCGCGACCAGCGGGCCGAGCGTGGTCCCGTCACCGTCCCCGTACGTCATGCAGAAGCAACTGTCGTCCCAGAAGGCGTTGTTGTAGTTGCTGCCGTAGTGCACACGGTTGTACGAGCCCTTCCCGTCGCCCGCGATGCCGTTGCGTCCGTGCACGTCCTTGTAGTAGTCCCAGGTCGCGTCCGTGCCGTACTGGGCGTCGACCGCGGCCGAGGCGCGGTCCGCGGCCGCCCCGCTGCCCCAGTGGTTGTCGGTGTCCGTGAAGAGGGTCGCCGGGGCCCGGCTGACGCAGATCCCGAGGATGCACAGGTCCGTCTTGTTCGCCGCGTCGCCCGTGTACGTGTTGCCCCGCGTCGGGTCCTTGAGCTGGTACGCCGATCCGGACGGCGTGGTCTCCAGCGGGACCGTGCCGCTGTAGAGCGAACGGCCGTCGCCGGCCGCCGTCTCGACGCTGTCCCAGGCGTCGATCTGCCGGCCGGTGCGGGCGTCGGTCAGCACCGCGCGGGCGACCGGGTTGCCCAGGGAGTCCTGGCCCGCCACGTCGGTGCGCCAGGCCAGTCGGGGAGCGCCGTGCAGGGCGTCGACCACCAGCTTCGGCCTGGCCGTCACCTTCCTCAGGGTCTGTCCGTCGTGTGCGGCGCGCAGCGCGGTGGCGGCCAGGGAGGCGGCCTTCGGGCCGGAGAGCGCGGGCGTGGTGGTGGGCACGGCGAGGTCGCGGGAGGTGGCCAGGTCCGCGCCGCGGTAGGAGCCGTTCGGGGCGAGATGGACCACGAAGTCACCGCCGAGCACGGGCAGTCGGCGGTACGTGCGGTCGTAGCGCACATGCCGGCCGCCGTCCGCGTCGATGACGACGTCGCGCACGCTGGTGCCCTCGGCGGAAGTCAGGCCGAGGCGCGCGGCCTCGCGCACGAGGGCCGTCGCCGCGTCGGCGATCGCGGTGGCCCGGCTGCCGCCGCAGCGGTGGGGGTGAGGGCGGTGGCGGTGGGGGTGAGGGCGGTCGCCAGCAGGGCGGTGGTGGCCGCGGCCACCCCGGCGGCGGCCAGACGGGAACCTCGGGTGGGGCGTATCCGGTTCCGACTCATCGGTCTCCTCGGGGAGGCACGCTCAGGCGCGTGTGGGGGGCGCTGATGCCCGTTCAGATTTAAAGGTCCATGACATGTCATGTCCATAGCGCATACGTGGTTGCGGCGGGTGTGGAGGGAATCGTTTCCGCGCCCTCACGAATGAGAGGCGATCATGGAGACCGCAGCCGGAACACCCCCGGAATGACCACAGGAACGACGGCCGTGGCAACGTCCGCGGCGTCCACCGGGACACCCCGGGGCCGAGAGAGGGGACTGGCTCTTGAGCGTCACCGACGGGGAACCGCTGCCCTTCTTCGTCTACGGCACCCTGCGCCCCGGCGAACACCACCACGACCTCTTCCTGCGCGGCCGGACGCGGTCCGAACAGCCCGCCAGGATGCGGGGGATCGTGCTGTACGACGGACCCGGATACCCGTACGCCGTCGAGGAACCCGCAGGTGTCGTGCGCGGGGAGCTGGTCACGGCGCTGCCCGAGGCGTACGCGGAACTGCTCGGCGCGCTCGACCGGCTGGAGGGCAACCTGTACGAGCGGATGGTCCGCGACGCGGCCCGCGTGGACGGCACGGCCGCGCGGGCCTGGGTCTACCTGGCCGCACCCGCCGTCGCCGCCCGGTTGCGGACCCACGGTCGGCTCGTCCCGGGCGGGGACTGGCGGGAGCGTCGGCGTGGACCGTGACGGGACCCGTCGTCGACGCCCGGCGGGAGCGGTGCGCCGGGCGCGGTGCGCGGTGCTTGAGCGGCGTCCGCCGGCCGGCTACTGGCGGTTGAGGGAGCGGGTGACGCCCGCCGCGATCGTCGTCGCCAGGATCCAGCCGGTGGCGACCAGCAGATACGAGAGCCACTGGTAGCCGCCGCGCGGCGCGAAGGCCGTCTCCTGCCCGAAGTCGACCAGGGGCAGCAGCAGGTCGAGGGTGTAGACGAGCGGATTGAAACCGGGCGCCTCGGCCGGCTTCAGGGCGTGCGGGTGGTGCAGCGCGAAGGCGACCGCGCCCGTGCACAGCAGCAACAGCAGCCAGCCGGCGGCACGCATCGGCCGGAAGCCGTACCCGACGGTCGCGTCCTGCAGATGACCCCAGAACCGGGCGGGGCGTGACAGCGTCCCGCGATGCCGCCGGAGCTTGGCCAACTGCACCGTACGCGCGGCGGCGTCGTCGCCCGCGGTCCGGTAGGCGGCCGCCAACTGCTCGTAGGCGTAGGGAAGATAGCCGGACTCCTCGCGCTCCAGCAGCGGCAGCCGCAGCTCGGCGGGCAGGTGCGGGGCGAGGGTGCGGTAGCCGAGGCCGTCGAGGCGCACCTGTCCGGGCCAGGTCTCCGGGGGAACGTGCAGCAGGTCCAGCTGGGAGCGGCGCAGATTCACCGTGCCCACGATCGGGGCGGCCTCGCGCAGCCACAGCTCGCCGATGACACAGCTGCTGGCCCGCAGGGCGGGTCCCCCGGGGTTCGACAGCCGGGCGTAGGCCAGATTGAGCTGGTGGGGAATCCTCGCGCCGCTCAGGTTGACCCGCCCGTACGCGCGCAGCCGCATGGCCCGCAGATCGGTGCCGACCGACAGCGTCTCGGCGTGCAGCGCGGTGCCGCCCGGCGCGTGCAGTTCGGCGTCGTCGAGGTTCAGCTGCCCGCCGAGGGTCGCGCCGTTCAGCCGGACCTGGCCGTGGGCGACGAGACCGACGGCCCACACATCGGTGCCGACCTCGGCGTGGTTGAGCTGGAGGGCCGGTTCCGCGGCGGCCTCCGGCGCGCCGGGATCCCGGTCCGGGGCGTCCGGGTCCGGTGGCACGCCGAGCCGCGCCCCGTTCAGGAAGACGGCGCCCGAGATCTTCGCGCCCTGGAGCCGCACCTGCCCGGTGACACGGCAGCAGCTGAGCCGCAGCACCCCCTCCACCCGCACGGTGCCCGCGGTGAGTCCGGGCAGCACCGAGTCGCTCAGCACCAGGTTGCGCAGCCGCGCCCCGTACAGGTTCGGGTCCTGCTCGAAGTGGCAGAACCGCAGCCGTACGGGGTGGTCGACCGTCCCGTAGGTGAGGTCCAGCCGTCCGGTGACGCGCGCCCCGCTCAGCCTCAGGCCGGCTATCTCACCGTCCTGGACGGCTCCGCCGATCAGCAGCGCCCGCAGCACCTCGGCGCGCACGGTCCGCTCCGGTCCCCAGGAGGCCCCGTCCGCGGGGTCCTCGTCGGGGCTCTCGCGGAAGTCGACGCCCTCGCCGCGTGGGAAGGCGTCCCGGACCCGGCACTCCGCGGGCGTCAGGTCGGCGGGGATCACCGCTCGCCCGCAGCCGCCAGCGCCCGCGCCACCCCGGGCTCCTTGTGCCCGAGGAACCGCGGATCGGGCTCGAACACCACGTCCAGCAGGGCCTTGCCCGCCGCGAACACCTCGCGGGCACCCCCGTAGTACCAGGTGGCGTCGTGCTTGGCGTCGACCCCGACGCCGTACGAACGCACCCCCGCCGCCCGGCACAGCGCGACGGCCCGCCGGATGTGGAACCCCTGGCTGATCAGCACCGCCTCGTGGACGCCGAAGATCTTCCGGGCCCGCACGCACGAGTCCCAGGTGTCGAACCCGGCGTAGTCGCTGACGATCCGGCCGTCCGGCACCCCGTGCCTCGTCAGATACGCGCGCATGGCGTCCGGTTCGTCATAGTCCTCGCGGCTGTTGTCCCCGGTGACGAGGACCACCTCGATCCGCCCCGCCCGGTACAGCCGCGCCGCCGCGTCCAGCCGGTGCGCCAGGTACGGCGACGGCTCGCCGTCCCACAGCCCCGCCCCGAAGACCATCGCGACCCCGGTCCTCGGTACGTCCGCGGTGGTCCGCAGCCGGTCGCCCGTCACCACGTACAGCCAGGTCGCGGGAAGCAGCGCCAGCACGCACAGCACCATGACCACCTGTACCGCCCTGCGCTGCCCGGCACGGGTGCGGGGGAGCCGCGGGAGCCGTCCCAGCCGCGGGAAGAACGGTCTACGGATGCTCGGGCGCGGCAGGCGCAGCATGATCGGTGTCCCCCAGATGGCGTCGGCTCGCGGCGGCGTTCGACAGATGGGGACGCAGCGTAAGCCCGTTCGGTTCGGCGCGGTGCGGTGACCGGGGTCACCCGGTGCCCCCGACCGCGCGTGCGGGGGCCTCACAGACCGGCGGAACGCCACCGTGAACCCCCGGAAAACACCCGTCATGCCGGTGCAACGGCGCGGCAACCTCCTACCGGCACGATCGGTCCATGACGGCGTCGCCATCCCCTCACGACGAGTCCCCGACCGGCACCGGGGGCCGGCCGCTCCCGGGCGCCCCCCTCGACAGTACGGCGCAACTCATGAACGCGATCACCAGCCGGCTCGGCCATCAGCTCAGCCTCGTCGACCTCGACGGCACGCGGCGGCCGCCGCCCCCGCCGCTCGTCCTCGTCGCGCACGGCAGCCGCGACCCGCGCGCGCTCGGCACCGTGAGCACCCTCGTCGAACGGGTCCGCGAACTGCGCCCGCACCTGTCCGTGCGGCTCGGTCACCTCGAGCTCGACGAACCGCTGCTGCCCGCCACCCTCGCCTCGATCGACACGGCCCGCGACCCCCGGGCCGTCCTCGTGCCGCTGCTGCTCGGCCGCGGCCACCACGTCAAGCGCGACGTCCCCGACGCGGCGGCCGCCGTCCCGGGCCTGCGTGCCCGCGTCGCCGCCCCGCTCGGCCCGCACCCCCTGCTCGTCGAGACGCTGTACGCACGGCTGGTCGAGGCCGGCTGGCGCACCCGGATGAGTGACGCCGCCCGCCGGGCGAGCGGTGTCGTGCTGGCCGCAGCCGGCTCCCGCGACCCCGAAGCGGCCGTCGACACCCGCCGCACCGCCCGCCTGCTGGCCGAACGCCTCGGCGTGCCCGTCGCGGCGGCGTACGCCTCCGCCGCCGCGCCCACCGTCCCGGCCGCCGTACGGGCCATGGCCGCCCGCGGCCGCCACCGCATCGCCGTCGCCTCCTACTTCACCGCGCCCGGCCGCTTCGCCACCGCGTGCGCCGAGGCCGCCCCCTGGATTGCCGCCGCACCCCTGGGCACCCACCCGGCGATGGCCCGCCTCGTCCTGCACCGCTACGACCAGGCCCTCGCGGCCCCCGAGCCGGCCTCCGAACGCGAGCTGGTGCCGCGGCAGGCAACGTTCGCCCCGTCGCGACGTCCGGCACGCTCCCCCACAGCCTCAAGGGCGTGGGAGGTGCCCCCACTCGCCGCACCGGCCGAAAGCCCAAGTACGTCCAGTACGAGGACTTCCGGCCGGCACGCCGAGAGCACGCACCGGACGCCGCTCCTCGAAGGGCAGACGTTGCCTGCCACGGCACCAGCCACCACCTGAACCGGGGCTCGCGGTGGTCCTCCGCGCCCCGATCGTCAGCGCCTGCGTCTACTGTCGGATGCATGGAAGGCACCGCACCGAAGGCGTACGAGCACCACACCGGCCCCGAGGAGTACGACGAGACCGCCGTCGAGCGCTGGGCCGTCGAACCCGACAAACGCCCCGGACGCACCGCCTTCCAGCGCGACCGCGCGCGTGTCCTGCACTCCTCCGCCCTGCGCAGGCTCGCGGGCAAGACCCAGGTCGTCACGCCCGGCACCCTTCCCCAGGGCCTCGACTCCGCCCGCAGAGGGGGGACCCTCGACCGGGCCTGGGACGCCAGCCCCCGCACCCGGCTGACGCACTCCCTGGAATGCGCCCAGGTCGGCCGTGAACTGGGCGCGGCCCTCGGCTGCGACCCCGACCTCGTCGAGGCGGCCTGCCTCTCCCACGACCTCGGCCACCCGCCCTTCGGACACAACGGCGAACAGGCGCTGAACGAGTTCGCGCGGGACTGCGGAGGCTTCGAGGGCAACGCGCAGTCGCTGCGGCTGCTCGCCCGCATAGAGCCCAAGCGGTTCGTGCCGTCCGAGGCGACCGGCGAGCTGGTCAGCGTCGGCCTCAACCTCACCCGTGCCACCCTCGACGCCGCCACCAAGTACCCCTGGCCGCGCGGCGCCCACCCCACCGCCCCCGCGTCACCGAAGTTCGGGGTCTACGAGGACGACCGGCCGGTCTTCGACTGGATCCGCAAGGGCGCCCCCGCCACCCGCACCTGCTTCGAGGCCCAGGTCATGGACTGGTCGGACGACGTGGCCTACTCGGTGCACGACGTCGAGGACGGGCTGCACGCGGGCCACATCGACCCCGGCTGTCTGCACGCCGAGCCGGAGCGGCAGGAGATCTTCGCGGTGGCCATCGGGCGGTACGTGTCCGCGGAGACCGACCCCGCCGAGCTCGCCGAGGCCCTCGACCGGCTCCTCGACCAGGAGTGGTGGCCGCACGGCTACGACGGATCGGCCATCGCGCAGGCCCGGCTCAAGGACGCCACCAGCCAGCTCATCGGCCGCTTCTGCCTGGCCGCCGAGGGCGCCACACGGGCCACGTACGGCCTCGGCCGACTCACCCGCCACGGCGCGGAACTGGTCGTTCCGCGCGCCGCGCGCCTGGAGTGCGCGGTCCTCAAGGCGGTGGCCGACCGTTACGTCATGCAGCGCGCCGAACAAGAACTGCTCCGCGCCGATCAGCGGGTCGTCGTCGCCGAACTCGCCGAGGCGCTCACCGCCCGCGCCCCGGACGGCCTGGACCCGCAGTTCAGGGCCCTGTTCGACGAGGCACCCGACGACCGCGCCCGCAAACGGGTGATCGTCGACCAGATCGCCTCGCTGACGGACGCCTCGGCACGCTCACTGCACCTCAGGCTCACCACCCGCCCCGGCACAGGCGGCGGAGTGTGACCCTGCGTGGCCTGATCGGGCCACTCCCTCTTCCCGCATCACGCTGCGTGCGGGACGCTCGCATGGGGCGACATCCTTACGAGGAGGCATCAAGTGGTCGACGCGGATCAGACATTCGTCATCGTCGGAGGAGGCCTGGCCGGCGCCAAGGCGGCCGAGACACTCCGAGCGGAGGGATTCACCGGGCGGGTGATACTGATCTGCGACGAACGTGACCACCCCTACGAGCGGCCGCCGCTCTCCAAGGGCTACCTCCTCGGCAAGGAGGAACGCGACACCGTCTTCGTGCACGAACCCGCCTGGTACGCGCAGAACGACGTGGAGCTGCACCTCGGTCAGACCGTCGACGCGATCGACCGGACCGCGAAGACGGTCCGCTTCGGCGACGACGGCACCCTCGTCCACTACGACAAGCTGCTCCTCGCGACCGGCGCCGAGCCGCGCCGCCTCGACATCCCGGGCACCGGCCTCGCCGGAGTCCACCACCTGCGCCGCCTCGCCCACGCCGAACGGCTGAAGGGAGTGCTCGCCGCGCTCGGCCGGGACAACGGGCACATCGTGATCGCGGGCGCCGGCTGGATCGGCCTGGAGGTCGCGGCCGCGGCCCGCGAGTACGGCGCCGAGGTCACCGTCGTCGAGCCGGAGGCGACCCCGCTGCACTCGGTGCTCGGCCCCGAGCTCGGCCAGCTCTTCACCGAGCTGCACCGCGAGCACGGCGTCCGCTTCCACTTCGGCGCCCGCCTCACCGAGATCGTCGGCCAGGACGGCATGGTGCTCGCCGCCCGCACCGACGACGGCGAGGAGCACCCGGCCCACGACGTACTGGCGGCCATCGGGGCGGCGCCGCGCACCGGGCTCGCCGAGGCCGCGGGCCTGGAGATCGCCCCCCGGGCGCACGGCGGCGGCATCGCCGTCGACGAGCGGCTGCGCACCTCCGACCCCGACATCCACGCCGCCGGCGACGTCGCCGCCTTCCCCCACCCCCTCTTCGGCACCCGGCTGCGCGTCGAGCACTGGGCCAACGCCCTCAACGGCGGACCGGCGGCCGCCCGCGCGATGCTGGGCCGCGAGACGACGTACGACCGTGTGCCCTATTTCTTCTCCGACCAGTACGACGTCGGACTCGAGTACTCCGGCTGGGCGCCCCCGGGCACCTACGACCAGGTGGTGATCCGGGGAGACGCGGGCAAACGGCAGTTCATCGCCTTCTGGCTGAAGGAGGGCAGGGTCCTGGCCGGGATGAACGTGAATGTGTGGGACGTCACGGAGCCGATCCAGCAGCTGATCCGATCCCGGTCCCAGGTGGACGCCGAGGCCCTGGCCGACCCGCACGTCCCGCTGGACAGTCTGCTCCCGTGACCCACGGCGGCACTCGGCTGTCACCGCGCCCCCGTAGAATTCACCCGTGGCTGGAAGGATCAACGACGAGGACGTGAAGGCTGTTCGGGACGCGGTCCCGATCGACGCCGTCGTCTCGGAGTACCTCCAGCTGCGCAACGCGGGCGGCGGCAACCTCAAGGGCCTCTGCCCCTTCCACGACGAGAAGTCACCGTCCTTCCAGGTCAGCCCGAGCAAGGGTCTCTTCCACTGCTTCGGCTGCCAGGAGGGCGGCGACACCATCACGTTCGTGATGAAGGTCGACCACCTCTCCTTCTCGGAGGCGGTCGAGCGCCTCGCCGGACAGGCGGGCATCACACTCCGTTACGAGGAGGGCGGGTACAACCCGTCCAACCAGCGCGGCGAACGCATCCGCCTGGTCGAGGCCCACAAGGTCGCCGCGCAGTTCTACATCGAGCAGCTCGACACCAGCCCCGAGGCCGACGCCGGCCGCAAGTTCCTCGCCGAGCGCGGCTTCGACCAGACCGCCGCCGCGCACTTCGGCGTCGGCTACAGCCCGCAGGGCTGGGACCACCTCACCCGCTACCTCCGCGGCAAGGGCTTCTCGGACAAGGAGCTGCTCCTGTCCGGCCTCTCCCAGGAGGGCCGCCGCGGCCCCATCGACCGCTTCCGCGGACGCCTGATGTGGCCGATCCGCGACATCGGCGGCGAGGTCGTAGGCTTCGGCGCGCGCAAGCTGTACGAGACGGACAACGGCCCGAAGTACCTCAACACGCCCGACACGGCGATCTACCGGAAGTCCCAGGTCCTGTACGGCATCGACCTCGCCAAGAAGGAGATCGCCAAGACCAGCCGCGCGGTCGTCGTCGAGGGCTACACCGACGTCATGGCCTGCCACCTGGCCGGCATCACCACCGCCATCGCGACCTGCGGCACGGCCTTCGGCGGCGACCACATCAAGATCCTCCGCCGGCTGCTGATGGACAACGGCTCGGCGCGGGTCATCTTCACCTTCGACGGCGACTCGGCCGGCCAGAAGGCGGCCCTGCGCGCCTTCGAGGACGACCAGAAGTTCGCCGCCGAGACCTACATCGCGGTCGCCCCGGACGGCATGGACCCCTGCGACCTGCGCCTGGCCAAGGGTGACGAGGCGGTCGCCGACCTCGTCGAACCACGCACCCCGCTCTTCGAGTTCGCGCTGCGCCACATCGTCGCCCGCTACGACCTGGAGACCCCCGCCGGACGGGCGGCCGCCCTCGACGAGGCGGCCCCGGTCGTCGCCCGCATCAAGAACACCGGCGCCCAGCACGAGGTGGCCGTGCAACTCGCGGGCATGCTCGGCATCCTCGACACCCAGTTCGTGGTCAAGCGGGTGGCCCAGCTGGCCCGTTGGGCCCGCGACCGCGGCGGCAAGGGCCCGGCCGGCCCGGCCCCCGCCGGACAGCGACCCCAGCAGACGTACGCCGCCGTCCAGACCCCTCGCGGCGGCCCCGCGCTCAACCTCCGCAACCCCGTCTTCGCCACCGAGCGCGAGCTGCTCAAGCTCGCCCTCCAGCGCCCCGAGCTGGTCTCCCCGGCCTTCGACGCCTACGGGATCGACGAGTTCACCGCCCCGCCGTACGCCGCCGTACGCCAGGCGATCATGGAGGCAGGCGGCGCGGAGTACGGGGCCCAGGACCCCCAGGAGTACCTGGTCCTGGTCCGCGAGGCAGCCCCGGACAACACGGTGCGCGCCATGGTCACCGAACTGGCCGTCGAGGCCATCATGCGCAAGACCGTCGACGAGACCTACGCCGGCGACCAGCTCGTCATGGTCCGCCGCCGTGCCGTCGAGCGCCGCGTCGTGGACGTCCAGGGCGCCCTGGCCCGCGCCAGTGCCCACGGCGACCCGGCCCAGCTGACCGCTGTGCAGAACGAGTTGTGGGTCCTCCAGCAGTACGGGCAGGCGCTGCGCGAGCGGGGCGCGGAGGCGCTCTGAGGCCCGGCCCGGTCCGGGCCGCCGCCGCGCCACGGGTCCCGCGCCCGGAGCCCGCACCCCGCTGAAGCGGCCCCGGCGCTCACACCGTCCCCGGAGTGCCCGCCCCCACATGCGCCTTTCCGCAGGTTTCGCACGCCCGGTCCTGCGCACTCGTGCACGAGGGTAATCACGCGGTCACGGACCGGGCGCAAAAAGTCACCGCACGCCCCTCGTGGCGGCGATGTGTCGTACTCCACACTGGGTTCCGGTGCCTGAGTCCTCGGAGCGCGGCCGACCCGCACGCGGCGGGTTCCCGATACCCGCCGTTCCGCCAAACGACTACGGGATGGACAGCGGCGAGGCCGCCGACCCCATCCCCGACGTACCGCTGCCGCACGTCTCAGCAGCGACATTCCTGGAGGTCGCCCCCGTGCAGACCCAGACCCTGACACAGACCGACAATTCCACGGACACGGACACGGACGCGGAGCCCGGCGTCGTCGCGGCGCTCCCCCCGCAGAGCCGTGCCGCGCACCACCCCGAGGCGGAGCCGGAAGTCCCGCCCGAGCCGGACGGGCCGCCCGCGGACGCGGTCGACGTCGAGACCGAGGCGCCCGAACCCGTGGAGCCGCTGCGCACCCGCACCGCGGACACCGGCGGCCCCTCCTCCGACCTGTTCCGTCAGTACCTGCGCGAGATCGGCCGCATCCCGCTGCTCACCGCGGTCGAGGAGGTCGAACTCGCCCGCCGGGTGGAGGCCGGTCTCTTCGCCGAGGAGAGGCTGCGGCTCGCCTCCGACCTGGACAGCCAACTCGCCCTCGACCTCGACAAACTGGTCGTCATGGGCCGCATGGCCAAGCGCCGGCTGATCGAGGCGAACCTGCGGCTCGTGGTCTCGGTCGCGAAGCGCTACGTGGGCCGCGGCCTGACCATGCTCGACCTCGTCCAGGAAGGAAACCTGGGCCTGATCCGAGCCGTCGAGAAGTTCGACTACGCCCGCGGGTACAAGTTCTCCACGTACGCGACCTGGTGGATCCGGCAGGCCATGTCACGGGCGCTGGCCGACCAGGCCAGGACCATCCGGGTCCCCGTCCACGTCGTCGAGTTGATCAACCGGGTGGTCCGCGTGCAGCGCCGCATGCTGCAGGAACGCGGCTACGAACCCACCCCCGAAGAGGTCGGCGCCCACCTCGACCTCCCCAGCGAGCGGGTCAGCGAAGTCCTGCGCCTGGCCCAGGAGCCGGTGTCCCTGCACGCCCCCGTGGGCGAGGAGGACGACGTCGCGCTGGGCGACCTGATCGAGGACGGCGACGCGGCGTCCCCCGTCGAGTCCGCCGCGTTCCTCCTCCTGCGCGAGCACCTGGAGGCGGTCCTTTCCACGCTCGGCGAGCGGGAACGCAAGGTGGTGCAGCTCCGCTACGGTCTGGCGGACGGCCGCCCCCGCACCCTGGAGGAGATAGGCCGCATCTTCGGCGTGACCCGCGAACGCATCCGCCAGATCGAGTCCAAGACCCTCAACAAACTGCGGGACCACGCCTTCGCGGACCAGCTGCGCGGCTACCTCGACTGAGCGCCCCTCCGCCGACATCGAACGAAAGAACGAACGAAAGAACGAAAGAACGAACGAAGGACCGGGCAAAGGACCCGGCAAAGGACCGGGGAGGAGCGCTCGCTGCGGCGAGCACCCCTCCCCGATCCCTGAACCCGTTGGCCGGTCTAGTCGACCTCGGCCACCGCCTGGGCGAACTGCGCCTGGTACAGCCGCGCGTACGCGCCGCCCGCCGCGAGCAGCTCCGTGTGCGCCCCCTGTTCCACGATCGACCCGTTCTCCATCACGAGAATGGTGTCCGCGTCCCGGATCGTGGAGAGCCGGTGCGCGATCACGAACGACGTCCGCCCGTGCGCCAGCTTCGCCATCGCCTTCTGGATCAGCACCTCGGTGCGGGTGTCGACGGAGCTGGTCGCCTCGTCGAGCACCAGGATCACCGGATCGGACAGGAACGCGCGCGCGATGGTGATCAGCTGCTTCTCACCCGCGCTGACCCCGCTTCCCTCGTCGTCGATCACGGTGTCGTAGCCGTCCGGCAGCGTCCGGATGAACCGGTCCGCGTGAGCCGCCCGCGCCGCCTCCTCGATCTCCCCGCGGGTCACGTCGCGCGAGGCCCCGTACGCGATGTTCTCCGCGATCGTGCCGCCGAACAGCCAGGTGTCCTGGAGCACCATGCCGATCGCGGACCGCAGTTCGTCCCGGGACATCGACGCGATGTCGACCCCGTCGAGGGTGACCCGGCCGCCCGTGACGTCGTAGAAACGCATCAGCAGGTTCACCAGCGTCGTCTTGCCCGCACCCGTCGGGCCGACGATCGCCACCGTGTGTCCGGGCTCCACCTTCAGGGACAGGTCCTCGATGAGCGGCTTCTCGGGGTCGTAGCGGAAGGACACGTTGTGCAGTGCCACCCGCCCGCGCAGCTCGTCCGGGCGCGCGGCCGGCACGGGATCCGCCGCCTGCTCCTCCGCGTCCAGCAGCTCGAAGACGCGCTCCGCGGAGGCGACCCCGGACTGCACCATGTTCGCCATCGACGCGACCTGCGTCAGGGGCATCGAGAACTGCCGGGAGTACTGGATGAAGGCCTGCACATCACCGATCGACAGCGTGCCCGACGCGACCCGAAGCCCGCCGACCACCGCCACCAGTACGTAGTTCAGGTTCGACACGAACATCATCAGCGGCTGCATGACCCCGCTGTTGAACTGGGCCTTGAACCCGGCCTCGTAGAGCTTCTCGTTCTGCTCCGCGAACTGCGCGGCCGACTGCTCCTGGCGTCCGAACACCTTCACCAGGGTGTGCCCGGTGTACATCTCCTCGATGTGCGCGTTGAGTATGCCGGTGGTGCGCCACTGCTGCACGAAGTGCGGCTGCGAGCGCTTGCCGATGCGGGTGGCGACGAAGAACGAGAGCGGGACGGTGACCAGCGCGACGAGCGCCAGCAGCCACGACACCCAGAACATCATCGCGAGCACACCCACGATGGTCAGCAGGGAGTTGACCAGCTGGCCCATCGACTGCTGGAGCGTCTGCTGGATGTTGTCGAGGTCGTTCGTGGCCCGCGAGAGCACCTCGCCGCGCTGCCGCTTGTCGAAGAACGAGAGGGGCAGGCGCGACAGCTTCGCCTGGAGGTCCTCGCGCATGTGGAAGACGGTCTTGTTGACGGCCCGGTTCACCAGGCGCGTCGCCACCGCCATCAGCAGACCGGCCACCAGGAACGTACCGAGCGCGATCAGCAGTACGTCGCCGACGGCGCCGAAGTCGATGCCTTTGCCCGGGGTGAAGTCCGTCCCCGAGAGCATGTCGGCCATGCCGCCGTCGCCCCGCTTGCGCATGCCCGCGAGGACCTCGGCCTTGGTGGCCCCGGCCGGCATCTGCCGCCCGATGATCCCCGCGAAGACCAGGTCGGTGGCCTTGCCGAGGATCTTCGGCCCGACGACCGAGAGCCCCACGCTGAGCACGACCGCGCACAGCATGACGTACAGGGTGACGCGCTCGGGTTTGAACTGCGTCAGGAGCCGTTTCCCGGATCCCTTGAAGTCCAGCGAGCGCTGATCGGGGCCGCCCCCGGCCATCATGCGTCCCATGGGCCCGGCCATCAGGCGGCCTCCGCTTCCGTCAGCTGGGAGAGCACGATCTCCCGGTAGGTCTCGTTGTCCGCCATCAGTTCGTGGTGGCGTCCGGTGCCGACGACCCGGCCCTCGTCGAGGACCACGATGCGGTCGGCGTCACGGATGGTCGACACCCGCTGGGCGACGATCACCACGGTCGCCTCGGAGGTCTCCTCGGCGAGCGCGGCCCGCAGCGCCGCGTCCGTCGCGTAGTCGAGGGCCGAGAAGGAGTCGTCGAAGAGGTAGATCTCCGGGCGCTGCACGAGGGTGCGGGCGATCGCGAGGCGCTGGCGCTGACCGCCCGACACGTTCGTGCCGCCCTGCGCGATCGCCGACTGCAGGCCGTTGTCCAGCTGTTCCACGAAGCCCTTGGCCTGTGCCACCTCCAGCGCGTGCCACAGCTCCTCGTCGGTCGCGTCCGGATTGCCGTAGCGCAGGTTGCTCGCCACCGTGCCCGCGAACAGGTACGGCTTCTGCGGGACGAGCCCGACCGTCCTGGCCAGCAACTGCGGCTCCACACTGGCCACGTCCTCGCCGTCCACCAGGACCTGGCCGTCGGTGGCGTCGAAGAGACGGGGGACCAGACCCAGCAGGGTCGACTTCCCGCTGCCCGTCGACCCGATCACGGCCGTCACCTCGCCCGGCCGCGCCACCAGGTCGATGGACCTCAGCACCGGCTCCTCGGCACCCGGGTAGCGGAACCCGGCGCCGCGGATCTCCAGATGACCGTGGCGACGCAGCTCCAGGACGGGCGCGGTGGGCGGCACGACGCTGGAGGAGGTGTCCAGGACCTCCTGGATGCGCTCGGCACAGACCTCCGCGCGCGGCACCATCATGAACATGAAGGTGGCCATCATCACGGACATCACGATCTGCATCAGATAGGCGAGGAACGCGGTGAGATCGCCGATCTGCATGCCGCCACTGGCGATGCGGTGGGCACCGAACCAGACCACGGCGATCGACGAGAGGTTCACGACGGTCATGACCATCGGGAACATCAGTGCGAGCATCCGGCCGGTGGCCAGGGACATCTTGGTCAGCTCGGTGTTCGCGCCCCGGAAGCGGTCCTTCTCGTAGTCGTCCCGGACGAAGGCGCGGATGACGCGGTTGCCGGTGATCTGCTCGCGCAGCACCCGGTTCACGGTGTCCAGGCGCACCTGCATGGTCCGGAACAGCGGGCGCAGCCTGCGCACGATCAGCGTCACGCCGATGCCGAGGATGGGCACGACGGCGACCAGGATCGCGGACAGCGGCACGTCCAGGCCGAGGGCGAGCACGATGCCGCCGACGCACATGATCGGCGCCGACACCAGCAGGGTGAACGTCATCAGCGTCAGCATCTGCACCTGCTGCACGTCGTTCGTGGTGCGGGTGATCAGTGACGGGGCGCCGAAATGACCGACCTCGCGCGCGGAGAACGACTGCACCCGGTCGAAGACGGCCGCGCGGATGTCCCGGCCGACGGCCGACGCCGTCCGGGCGCCGTAGTAGACGGCTCCGATGTTGCAGAAGACCTGGACCAGCGAGATCCCGATCATCAGGGCACCGAAGGACAGGATGTATTCGGTGTCCCCCTTGACCACGCCGTTGTCGATGATGTGGGCGTTCAGGGTCGGCAGGTAGAGGGTGGCGCAGGTCTGCAGGAACTGCAGGAACACCAGGAGGGCGATGGGTTTCTTGTACGGACTGAGGTAGGTCCGAAGCAGTCGTATGAGCACGCGGCTTCTCTCGGAGTCGGCGACGGCAGTGCGGTCGGTGGTGCACCACCCCCTATCGTCGGACACTCCACCCGCGTTACCCCAATCGATTAATCCAAGAGCGGACCAAGAGCCGACCGGAACCGGACCTTCGGACGTACGCCCGCGGCCCTTACGGGACTTCACCGCGCGTCCCGGCTTCCCCGTGTGCCCCCCTGTGCGCCCTTATGCGCGAAACGCCCCAGGATGCGTCTGCTCCCGTACGGAGACGTACTGCTGCCGTACGGCCTGGCCCACCGCCAGTTCCTCGCCGGGCTCCAGAACCTGGGCGACCGCACCCTGCCAGACGGGTGGCAGCCGGGGGTCGAGGGTGCCCTGCGACACGCCGAGTGCCCAGGCCGCCTGGCGGGCCGCGCCGAGCGCCGCGTAGTCCGCGGGCTGCGGTACGACGACCTGCGCGCCGAACAGCGCGGGCGCCGCGGCCTGCACGGCCGACAGCTCCGCGGCGGCCCCGAGCAGGAAGACCCGCCGGACGTCCACGCCCCGCCCGCGCAGGACGTCGAGCGCGTCCGCGAGCCCGCACAGCATGCCCTCGAAGGCGGCCCGCGCCAGGTGTTCGGGCCGCATCGACTCGCGCCGCAGCCCGGCGAGCGTGCCCGCCGTGTGGGGGAGGTTCGGGGTCCGCTCGCCCTCCAGATAGGGGAGCAGGACCAGTCCGTGCGAGCCCGGCGTGGACTTCATCGCGAGCTCGGACAGGCTCTCCAGGTCGGGCAGGCCGAGCAGTTCGGCGGCGCCGCGCAGGGTCCGTACGGCGTTCAGGGTCGTCACCACCGGCAGATGGAGCCCGGTCGCGTCCGCCAGTGAGGTGATCATGCCGGAGGGGTCGGCCAGCGCCTCGGTGTGTACGGCCATCACGGACCCGGACGCGCCGAGGGAGACGACCGCGTCCCCGAGCCCGATGCCGAGCCCGAAGGCCGCCGCCATCGTCTCGCCGGTGCCCGCCGAGATCAGCAGCCCCTCGGGGGTGGTGCCCGCGGCCTCGGACGGGCCGAGCACCTCGGGAAGCGTGGCCTGGTGGCCCAGCGCGAGCTCGACGAGATCCGGCCGGTAGGCGCCGGTCGCCGCCGACCAGTAGCCGGTGCCGGAGGCCCCGCCGCGGTCGGTGGTCCGGCGCAGCGGGCGGCCGAGCAACTGCCACACCAGCCAGTCGTGCGCCTGGAGCAGTACGGCGGTGCGCTGGGCCGCGTCGGGTTCGGTCCTGTTCAGCCAGCGCAGCTTGGTCACCGGCTGCGCGGCCTGGGGGACGCAGCCCACGGCCTGGGCCCATGCCTCGCGCCCGCCGAGCGCGTCCACCAGGTCGGCGGCGGCGACCTGGGCCCGCTTGTCACCGCCGACCAGGGCGGGGCGCACCGTGTTGCCCTGCGCGTCCAGCGGGACGAGCCCGTTCTGCTGCGCCGACACGCCGATGGCCTGCACGCCTTCGAGCAGGCCGCCGCCGGCGGCCTCGCCCAGGGACAGCAGCCACGCCTGCGGATCGACGTCGGAAGGGCGGCCGCCGCTCTCGGTGCTCTCCACCGGGTGCGGCGCATACCCCTGCCTGAGCACGGCGCCCGTGTCCGTGTCGCAGACGACGATGCGAGTGAAATCGGGTGAACTGTCCAACCCGGCGACTATCCCCATGGCGGAAATTCTGCCGTACCGCGGGAGGTGAGCGCGCCGGGCCGGGTGTCACGCCTGGTGAGCGCGGGTGGCCGGGGGCCCCTGAGGCCCCGGTGCCAGGGGCCCGATGCCTCTCGCACCGGGCCTTTCGGGCGATACGGCCATCCGGTGGCTCAGGTGTTCGTGGTGCCCCAGTCGTCCTCGCCGGTGCCGTTGGTGTTCCGCTCGCGCAGGGAGCGGACCCGCTGGGTCACCGAGGCGGGCACGTGGTCGCCCATTTTCTCGCTCACCGCGTGGTAGGCCTTGCCCGCGACCTGGCGCCCCTGCTGGGCGGCGGTCTCGGCGGTGTTGCGCACGGCGGGGTTCTGCGCGACCTGCCGCGCGGACTTCTTCAGCTGTTCGTAGCGCTCGCGCCCGGCGCGTGTGCCCAGCACGTAACCCACGGCCAGTCCGGCGACGAATGTGAGCCGGTACCGCATGACGGCCACCCTTCCCTTGCGTCGGCATCGGTGCGGGGGGAACCGATTGGCGGAGCACCCCCCTGCTTGCGCTAATGTATGTGTCGCAGCGAGCGCACGCCCCCTGGCGAATACCCAGGTAGGTGCGTTCGATGCAACAAGGCAATCCCCTGTAGCTCAATTGGCAGAGCAGCCGGCTGTTAACCGGCAGGTTACTGGTTCGAGTCCAGTCGGGGGAGCGCGATCTCCTGTAGCTCAATTGGCAGAGCAGCCGGCTGTTAACCGGCAGGTTACTGGTTCGAGTCCAGTCGGGAGAGCAACGGAAGAGGACCCCTCTGGGGTCCTTTTTCATGTCCGGGGGAACCGGGTGGCCGGCGCCG
Source organism: Streptomyces sp. RPA4-2 (assembly GCF_012273515.2). Taxonomy (NCBI): domain Bacteria; kingdom Bacillati; phylum Actinomycetota; class Actinomycetes; order Kitasatosporales; family Streptomycetaceae; genus Streptomyces; species Streptomyces sp. RPA4-2. Next base: position 3,102,245 of record NZ_CP050975.2, on the reverse strand, counting down.
AAGTCCTCATGGTCATGCGTTGCCGACCATCCGAAGCAGGAGATCGTATGAGCGGCTATGCTGCGGCAGACGGCGCGCACAAATGTGCGCGACGCGCCGTAAGGGGCGGTAGCTCAGCCGGTTAGAGCAGCGGACTCATAATCCGTCGGCCGTGGGTTCGAGTCCCACCCGCCCCACCCAGTGCCTGCGTAGCAGAACCGTTTCTATCTGTGGAAACGCGGTAACGGCAGTCGCAGCCCCGAGTCGGCGGTCCCCATTCATCCATCCGGACCAGGACCAGGCGGCCCACCCGCGCACGGACGGCCGACCCACGGCCCGGCGGATCCCCACGGACCCCCGTCGGCGGCCGCACGGCCTTCGGTGACGGTGTGCGGGACGGCGGTCGGATGATCCGGCATCCACGCGCGCCCACGCCCGTCCGGAGGGCAGCCGAGTCCACCTCCCCGGGAGGGGCGGGGCGACAGGGCCGGGCTCGCCCCAACTGGTGAACGCGGCGTCACAAACCCCTGTACCTGGTCGGTTACCCCTCCGTCGGCTCGCTCGGCGTCGCACGGCAGCTCGTCGGGCGGCTCGCGGACGCGTCCACCGGCCGGCTCGCGGCCCTCGCCACCGGCGACGGCGGGGACGCCCGCAGCACGCCTCAGCGCCCCAGTGCCGCCCCGCCGTTGATGTGCAGCAGCTGCCCCGTCAGATACGCCGCCTCGGGCGACGCGACGTAGCGGACGGCCGCGGCGATCTCCGAGGGGTGTCCCGGCTGCCCCGTCAGGGACTGCGCGACCCGCGACGCCACGAACTCCGGGGTCGCGCGGTCGCCGAAGAACTCCGTGTCGCCGACGAAGCCGGGGGCGACCGCGTTGACGGTGATGCCCTCGGGGCCGACGCGCTGGGCGAGGTCGTAGGTGTACGTGTTGATCCAGGCCTTGGAGCCGCCGTACGACCCCGGGCCGCGCAGCGAGGCGATGGAGGAGAGCTGCACGATGCGCCCGCCGGGCCTGCGGATGTGCGGGAGCAGGGCCTCGGTGAGCAGCACCGCGGTCAGGACGTTGGCGTCGAAGTTGCGGCGGTAGCCGTCCGCGACGGAGGCGAGGGTGCCGTCGTGCGCGGCGGCCACGTTGCCGCCCGCGTTGGCCACGAGCACGTCCACCGGAGCCTCGTCCGCCGTGATGAAGTCCCGCACCGTGCCGACCTGTTCGGGGTCGGAGAGGTCCGCCGCGCACCAGGTCGCCGCCGACTCCCCGAACCGGCTGTTCAGTGTGTCGGCCGCCTTGCGCAGCACCTCCTCGCGGCGGCCGAGGAGCACCAGCCGATCCCCGTCCGCGGCGAACGCCTCCGCCGTCGCCAGGCCGATCCCGGTGCCGCCACCGGACACCACCACGCGCCGCTGGGCCATGGTCACCCCGTCCTCACCCTTGTCCCGTCCCCAACTCGCCCTGTCTCCCGCACGTCCGTGGATGTGAACAGAAGTCATATCCGCGTATGCGAGTGGTGACGGTACGGAGGCCGGGGGAGGGCGTCAAGTGGCCGTGAGAAAAGCGCAGTTGATGAGGAGGCCCGACCGGACCGGCGCTCACAGGGGTGACTGCCACACGACCGTCGTCCCCGCACGTCCGCGCCCGTCTCCGTCCTCCGTGTCTCCGTCCCCCGTGCCTTCGTCCTCCCTGCGGCCCCCGCCCGTGTCGCCGTCGTCGAACACCGTCAGCCGCACCCCGGCCCGCCCGTCGGGAAGTCTCCTCGTCGCGTCCACCGTGACCTCGATACGGGACACCCCGGAGCGGCGCGCGGCGGAGGCGAGGGCGCGGCGGAGAGCCACGAGCAGGTGGCCGACAACGGGCTCCGGCACGAGTGCCTCCACCGCGCCGGTGAATCGGGTGGACGGCTGGAAACCCAGGGCCGCCGCCGCGCCCGCCGTCTCGCGCAGCACCTTGCCGCGCAGGGTGGTGGGGGCGTCGGCCGGCGGCTGCTGGAGGGCGAAGATCGCGGTGCGTACCTCCTGGACGGTGGACTGCAGTTCGTCGACGGCCCGGCCCAGGATCTCGTGCACCTCCGCGTCGACCTCCCCGGCGCTGCGCCGCTGCGTGGACTCCAGCATCATGCCGGTGGCGAAGAGCCGCTGGACGACCAGGTCGTGCAGGTCGCGAGCGATCCGGTCGCGGTCCTCGTAGACCGCGAGCCGCTCCCGGCTGTGCCGGGCGTCCGCGAGGACCAGCGCCAGCGCGGCCTGTGAGGCGAACTGTGCGGCGAGCAGCCGTTCCGCCGCGCTGTACGGGCGGCCGCCGCGGTCGCGGGGCAGGGCGAGTGTGCCGATGAGACGGCCGCCCGACTGCAGCGGCAGCATCATGTTCGGCCCGAACCGGTGTCGTACGTGGGTGGTCAGTCGCGGGTCGGTCGCCGAGTCGTCGATGAACACCGGTTCGCCGGCCAGGAGTTGTTCCAGCAGGGGGCTGCCGGGAGTGATCGTGGTGCCGACGATGTCACCGAGGTCGGCGGAGCCGTCCGGGGTGGCGGCGGTCACGATCCTCATGCCGCTCTCCTCCGTGGGCTGCAGGATGAGACCGGCCGAGGCGTCGGCGAGGATCCTGGCCCGCTCGGCGACGGTCAGCAGCGCGTCGGCGGCGTCCTCCCCGCTGAGCAGCGCGGTGGTGACGGCAGCCGCGCCCTCGATCCACCGCTCGCGCTGCCGGGCCGTCTCGTACAGCCGGGCGTTGCCGATCGCCACGCCGGCCTGGGTCGCCAGCACCCGCAGCAACTGCTCGTCCTCATCCGTGAACGGACCGCCGCGCTTCCCGGCGACGTACAGGTTCCCGAACACCGCGTCGTCGACGAGGATCGGGACGCCCAGGGAGCCGTCGGGCCGCTCATGGGGCCACCGGTCAGGTCCGGCCGCCGGTGGCCGATCCGTACGGATCTCCAGCAGCCCCGCGTCGCCGGGATCGGCCATGTCCAGCGCCGCGCTCCGGGCCCCCGTCAGTTCGGCGGCGGCATCCACGATGTGCTGGAGCGTGGCCCGCAGTTCGAGATCGGAGCCGACGCACAGGACGGCTTCCACGAGGGCCGGGAGACGGGGGACGGGGTCGGTCATACGGGCCCCTCGGGGGTCGGAGGACGGGGATCGACCGCTCCCGGGCGGGCCGGCCGTCAGCCCGGCAGCGGCTCCAGCGTCAGCGGCTCGATCTTGCCCTCCAGCATGTAGCCCAGGCCCTGCACCGCGCAGACGTCCGGCCGCTCGGCGATGTGCACCGGCATGCCCGTCGCGTGCCGCAGCATCTGGTCGAGCCCCGGGAGCAGCGCGCTCCCGCCGACCATCATGATCCCGCGGTCGGCGAGGTCGGCCACCAGATCCGGCGGACAGGCCCGCAGCACCTTCCCGATCCCGTCGAGTACGGCCGTCAGCGGGGTCTGGATGGCATCGCGTACGGCGGCGGTGTCGACCTGCACCGAACGGGCGAGGCCGGTCGCCACGTCGCGCCCGTGGATCTCCGTGGACGTCGGGCCGTGCGGGGTGAGCCCGTTGCCGGACAGGGCGAGCTGGAGGGGCCGTACGGACTGCGACGGAAGCATCAGCTCGTGCTGGTGGCGCAGATGCTGCACGATCGCGCGGTCGACGGCCTCACCGCCCACCGGAATGCGTTCGGCGGTCACGATGGAGCCGAGGGACAGCACGGCGACCTGGGTGGCGGCGGCACCGCACACCATGATCATGGTGGCCTCCGGCCGCTCGACCGGCAGCCCGCAGCCCACCGCCGCGGCGATCAGCGTGTCGACCAGCTCCACCCGCCTCGCCCCGAGGCCGACGAGCGTCTCGATCGTCGCGCGCTGCGCCAGCGGGTCCGCGTCGTGCGGGGTGCAGGCGGCGGCGCGCAGCCTCGGCTTGCGGCGCAGGGTGCGGCGCACCTTGTCGCCGAGCAACTGCCGCAGCATGCGCTGGGCCATCTCGATGTCGACGACCGTGCCGCCCGACACCGGCCGCATCACCCGGATGTAGTCGGGGGTGCGGCCCGTCATCTTCTCCGCGAACTCACCGACCGCGATCAGCGCGCCGTTCTTCGTGTTGATCGCGGCGACACTCGGCTGGTCGACGACCAGTCCCGCGCCCTTCACATACACACGGGTCCTGGCCGCGCCCAGGTCGACTGCGAAGTGGCAGCGGCGCAGCTGCTCCAGACTGGCGGTCATGGCGGGTCCTCCCGAGAGCAGACCGTCGGGCTCCGCCTCGTGGCGGTCCCTATCTCGCATCGTCCGCTCAAGAGGGCCGGGGCGCCTTCTGAAGGGGGGCCGGGCGGGGTACCGCCGAACGGGTGACGCCGGGCGGTCCCCGACGATCGGCGGGCGGGAGGATCGGCAGACCGGAGGACCGTCCCGGCGGGGGGCGACCGGCCGGGCCCCGCTTCCCCGTGCGCGTGCAGATGCCCCCCGTCCTCGCAACCCGTGCCGCTCCCCGGGTCCCCGCAAGTCGCGCCGATGTCCCGCTTTCCGCGGCCCGCCCGACTCGCCCCGGCCTGTTCCGACCCACCCCGGCCTGTTCCGACCCACCCTGGCTGTTCCGACTCACCCGGCGCGTCCGGACTCACCCGGCCGGTCCCGGCGGGAAGCCGCCAGGGCGCCTTCCCGCCCGAACCAGGAGCCCCTCCGGGCGGTGGGGACGCGGTCGCGGGCCCCATGGTGGGGGCGGCGCCGGCTCCCCCTCCCAAGGGGAGCCGGCGCCGCCCGCGCGCTCACTCCCCCCGGTGCTCCGCGATGCCCCGCACGACCCCCAGGTCCAGCAGGTCCTGCGGCCGGATGCGGAGCTGGTCCGCCGTGGCGCGCACCTCGCTCGCGGGACGCTTGAGGATGGCGGCCGCCAGCTCGGGCGCGATGACCGAGAAGTAACTGTCCGGCGTGGCCCAGGTGTTGCCCGGCGCGGCCAGCGCGAGGGCGCCGCCCGAGCCGCCCTCGCCGATCACCAGGGTGGTGACGGGCGTGCGGGCGGTGGCCACCGCGGCGAACAGGTCCGCGATCGCGGAGCCCGCGCCCTGCCGCTCGGCCTGCTCGTCGTTGGCGGCGCCCGGGGTGTCCACCAGCGTCAGCACCGGGATGCCGAGCCGGCCCGCGAGACGGATCAGCCGGGCCGCGGTGCGGTACCCGGCGGGACGGGTCGCGGTCCCGCACTGCGCCGCGTACGCGACCGTCCGCCCCCGTGGCCCGGAGCCGAACCCGCACAGCAGACCGGCGTCGGTGCCGCCGCAGCGGTCGCCGCCGATCGCCGCGCGGCGGCTGAAGTACGCGTCCAAGTAGGCCTCGGCGCGGGGGCGTTCGGGGGAGCGGGCCCGGTCGACGGCGTCCCGGCCGGTGGCGGGCAGACCGGGCGCGCCGAGGGCGGCCGGCACCGGTGCGGCCTCGGCGGAGGGGGCGCTGAGCAGGGCCAGCCACAGCGCCAGCGTCTCCCGCAGCTCCCCTTCCGGTACGACGGCGTCCACCGCGCCCGCCGCGACCTGGGCCTCGGCCGTGTACGCCGCCGGGTCCGCGCCGGGCGGGCGGACCCGGGAACCGGCGAATCCCACCTGGGCGCCGGGCAGCGCCAGGATCACGTCGGAACCCGCGCCCAGCGTGGCCCAGCCGCCCCCCGTCGTCGGATCCCGGACCACCGCGATCTGCGGCAGCCCGGCCTCCCGGGTCAGCGCCGACTGCCGTGCCACCCGCTGGAGCTGGGTGAGCGCGAGCATGCCCTCCTGCATCCGGCTGCCGCCCGTCGCGACCAACGAGACGACCGGCAGCCGGTGTTCGCGGGCATGGGTGTACGCGGCCTCCAGCCGGTCCCCGGTGCGTTCGCCGAGCGAGCCGCCGAGGAAGCCGAACTCGAAGGCGATCAGCGCGACCCTGGTACCGCCGACGACCGCGCTGCCGCAGACGACGGACTCGTCCTCGCCGGTGCGGGCGGCGGCACGGGAGCGCGCCTCGTCGTACCCCTGCCAGGACAGCGGGCCGTCCGGCTCGAAATGCCGTATCGGTACCCGGAGTCCGGTGAACTCGTCGGTGACGAGGGCGATGGCCTCACGGGCCGGGAGGCGGTCAGTCATGCGTGACGTCGTTCGGGTGGGCGCTCGGGCGGGAGTCCGCGAGGGCGTCCGGGAGCGCTCGCTTCAGGATCTTGCCCATGTCGTTGCGGGGCAGGGCCGACAGGAAGCGCACGGTGCGCGGGCGCTTGTGCGGGGCGAGCCGGCGGGCCACGTGGTCGGCGAGTTCGCGGTCGAGGCCGGGGGCGGGGGCGTCCACCGGCACCACCCAGGCCACGATCCGTTCGCCCAGGTCGTCGTCGGGCTCCCCGGTGACGGCGGCCTCGCGCACGGCGGGGTGTTCGAGCAGCGCGTTCTCGATCTCACCGGCGCCGATCTTGTAACCACCGCTCTTGATCAGGTCGGTGGCCTTGCGGCCCACGATGCGTACGCAGCCGTCGGCGTCGCGCACCGCCATGTCACCGGTACGGAACCAGCCGTCCGCGGTGAACGCGGCGGCGGTGGCGTCGGGCCGGTTCAGGTACTCGGTGAACAGGTTCGGCCCGCGCACCTGGATCTCGCCCACGCTCTCGCCGTCGTAGGCGCCGGTGGGGTTGCCCTCGGTGTCGTACGAGCCGGTCGGGGTGCCGTCCGCGTCGTACGAGGCGAGCGTCGAACCGTCCTCCTCGACCAGCCGCAGCCCGACGCCCGGCAGCGGCACCCCGACGGTCCCGGGCCGCGCCGGGCCGTCCACCCGGACGCTGGTGTTCATGAGGGTCTCGGTCATGCCGTACCGCTCGACGACCGGCCGCCCGGTCGCCGCCGTGATCCGCTCGTGGTCGTGCACCGGCAGCGCGGCGGAACCGGAGACCAGCAGCCGCGCCCGGCCGAGCGCCTTGGCCAGCTCCGCGTCCTCGGCGAGCGCCTCGGCGAGCCGGTGGTACATCGTCGGCACCCCGAACAGCATGGTGGCCCCCGCGTTCAGCTCACGCGTCACGCCCTCCGTGCTGAACCGCCCCAGGTGCCGGACGGCCCCGCCGCGCCGCAACGGCCCGAGGACGCCCAGGATCAGCCCGTGCACATGGAAGAGCGGCAGTCCGTGCACGAGCACGTCGTCGCCCGTCCACTGCCAGGCGTCGGCCAGCGCGTCCAGGGTCGAGGCGATCGCGCGGCGCGGGACGACGGCGCCCTTGGGCGGACCCGTGGTGCCGGAGGTGTAGACGACGAGGGCGGGGGCGGCGGGGTCGTCCGGCTCGGCCGGGGGCTGCGGCACGACACCGCCAGCGTGCCGCGTCCCGACGTCGATGCGCTCCAACTCCCGTACGGGTGAGGGGAGGTCGTCCCCCTCCGCGGCGAGCACCAGTGAGGGCGCGCTGTCGGACACGATGTGCCCCAGTTCGCCCTCGCCCGACTTGGGGTTGAGCGGTACGGCGGGTACCTGGGCGAGCAGCGCGGCCACCACCCCGACGGCCGTCTCCAGGGACGGCGTCGCCCATACGGCGATCCGTCCCCGGCCTTCGAGGCGCGCGGCCAGGGCGCCCGCCGAGGCGGCGAGTTCCGCGTACGTCAGGGACCGGTCGCCGAAGCGGAGGGCGGGCCGCCGTGCGGTCGAACCGCTGACCAGGGCCGGGAAGAGGGAGGACACGCGGGGTGCTCCTTGCCAGTAGGGACGTTCTGCCGGTGACAGTCAGAACCGTTCCTACACCAGGGCGCGGGAAACCTGCCGGAGCCCGCGACCGGCCGAGCGCGAGGCAGATCACACCGCACGGCACAGGGTGAGGCCCCGCCCGGCCTCACACGGCGACCCGCCCCCGGACGCGCTCGGCGACCCGCGCGAGGGCCCCTACCGAGACCCGCACCGGGACCCGGCCCCGGACGCGCTCGGCGACCCGCGCGAGGGCCCCTACCGAGACCCGCACCGGGACCCGGCCCCGGACGCGCTCAGCGACCCGCACGAGGGCCCCGCACCAGGGCCCGTACCAAGACCCGCACGAGGACGCGCGTCGACGTCCACGCGAGGGCGCGTGCCGGGCACGCGCGCCGGGACGTCCGGGCGGCGGGTGGCCGCGCCGTTCCCGAACCGGGAACGCCCGTGCGGAAAACCATGGCGTGGGACGATCCGGGCCCGTAGTCTCGCCCACGGCGCGACCATTTGACGGGTCAACATCCACGACGCCATCACGGGTCGACCGGGCGACGGAGCGAGGAGCGGGGCGGAGCGAGGAGTGACGCGGAGTGCGGCGAGCGGTGTGACGGGCAGGACGGCCGGACGGGCCGGCGGCGTCTGGAAGCGCGCGGCGGCACTGTTCTCCCGAAGAGCCGACTCCGAGATGCGCGCCCTCGCGGTCGAGCTCTCCCGGTCCCTGAGGAAGCGCCTCGACACGCCCGTCGACGTACGGGAACTGGCCGGCGCGCTCTGCGAGGAGATGAGCCGGCGCCGGGACGGCCGCCCCGTCCAGCTCCGCTTCGAACGCTTCCCCGACGAGATCGAGGTCACCGGTCTGTGGGTGGAGTTCCACGACTTCGACCTCGTCATCGTCGAGGAGCGAGCCGAAACGGTCCAGCAACTCGTCATCCTCGGCCATGAGTTGTGGCACATGTCGGCCGGTCACGCGCACTCCCACCACCACTTCGCCGGCGCGGCGGCCGCCCGCGCCCTGTCGGACGACCCCCGCTGGCAGGAGATCGCGCTCACCGTCGCCGCCCGCAACGGCTCGCACGAGGCCGACGAGGCCGAGGCCGAGGACTTCGGCCTCCACCTCGCGAGCGTCTTCCGCTCCTGGGTGACCGGCTCCCGCCCACAGGGCCCCGCCGATCCGGTCGGACGCGCCATCCAGGCCTCCCTGGGCTACCGCGGCTCCCAGGACTGACCGGCGATGGATCCCTCCCACTTCCTCGCCGGGATCTACATCTCCTTCTGGATACCGATCGCGGTCCTCACCGCCGCCCTCGCCATCAAGCTGCCCAGCATCGTCAAGCTCTGGAGGGACCCGCTCCTGAGAGCCGTCGGCGGCCTCCTCGTCCTCGCCTGCGCCGTCTTCGTCTCCGCCGCGCCGCCGACGATCACGTGGACCAACCGCGTCACCGGCGTACCGAACATCTCGGCGCCCCTGCTCTACAGCCTCGTCACCGCCTTCGGCGGAGCCTGCCTGCTGATGATCACCACCTGGCGCAACGGCATCACCGACCGCGCGGCCACCCGCCGCGCCACCCGCTGGGTCGTCGCCGTCTACGCCGGCGTGATCGTCGCGCTGTGGGTGCTGTTCGCGCTCGCCGACACGCCCGACGAGCGGATCCGGGACCTCGACACGTACTACGCCCGCACGCCCTTCATGCGCGAGGAGATCGTCCTCTACCTGCTCGCGCACACCGCGGCCTGCCTGATCACGTCCAAGCTGATCTGGAACTGGATCCGTACCGACGGACTCGACGTATGGCTGCGCGGCGGGCTGAAGTTCCTGGGCGTCGGGTACACGATGAACCTGGTCTACGACGGCGCGAAGCTCTCCGCGGTCGGCGCCCGCTGGAGCGGCCACGACCTGGACCGGCTCAGCACCGACCTGGCCCCGCCGGTCGCCTCCCTCTCCGCCGTCCTGATCGCGGTCGGCTTCATCCTGCCGCACGTGGGCCAGTACGTGCAGCGGCGGGCGCGCACCCGGCTCGGCCTCTGGCGGCTGCGGCCCCTGTACCGGCTGATGCGGACGGCCGTGGGAAGCCGGGTCCCCTTCAAGCTCCGGGTCACCCCGGAACTGCGCCTGATGCGCCGTGAGACGTACATCCGGGACGCGCTGCTCCACCTCGCCCGGTTCCTCGACGAGGACCTGCGGCGCACGGCGTACGAGGCGGCGGTCGGCCTGGGGTTCGAGACCGGCCGGGCGAGGGCGCTCGCCCACGCGGTGACGCTCCAGGACGCCGTCGAGACCGGGCGGCGAACGCGTCGGGACGACGCCACCGCTCCCCTCGTGGACCCGGACACCGAGAACCTGCTGGCGGAGATCGAGTCCGTGTCCCGGGCCCTGCGCCGCCCCGAGGACATCCGGGCGGTGCGCGCCGTCGCGGCCGTCCCGGCCGAGCGCGTCACGGTCCGATGAGCGCCCGGCCCCCGCACGGGCCGGGTCCGCACGGGCGGTTGTAGCCTCCCCGGGGATCAGACGTTACGAGGATGGAGTCCGCCGTGGCCCGCAGCGCCGCCCGCCCCCGCATCGCACTCGCCACCTACCGGCCCGAGGAGGGCACGACGAGCGCGGACCGGGACCTGCCCGTGCTCAAGGGGGCCCTGGAGGACGCCGGGGCGCGGGCGGGGATCGTGCACTGGGACGATCCGGCCGTCGACTGGGCGGACTTCGACCTGGTCGTCATCCGCTCGACCTGGGACTACAGCTGGCGGGTCGCGGAGTTCGTGGCGTGGGCCGAGCGGGTCGCGAAGCTCACCCGGCTGGCGAATCCGGCGGCGATCGTGCGGTGGAACACCGACAAGCGGTACCTCGGTGAGCTGGCCGGGGCCGGGGTGCCGACCGTGCCGACCCGGTACCTCGCACCCGGCGACCCCGCCGACCTTCCGGACGGCCACGAGTACGTGGTGAAGCCCACGTCGGGCGCGGGCGCACGGCTCGCCGCCCGCTACCGGCCCGAGGAGCGGGAGACCGCGCTGCGGCACCTCGCCCGTCTGCACGAACGGGGGCTGACCGCGATGGTCCAGCCCTACCTGCGCGGCGTCGACACCTCCGGCGAGCGGGCGCTGCAGTTCTTCGGCGGACGCTTCCTGCACGCCGGCCGCAAGGGCGCCGTCCTCGAGCCCGGGACGGCCTACGACGCGGACAAGGTCCCGCATCCCCGGATGGAGGTCTGGCAGCCGACCCCGGCCGAACTCGCCCTCGCCGAGCGCGCGCTGGCCGCCGTACCGCACGGGCCGCACGGTACGGACGGGCCGCATGGTACGGACGGGCCGCACGGTACGGACGGCGACGCCCTGCTCTACGCCCGGGTCGACGTCGTCGACGGCGACGACGGCCGGCCGTGCGTCATGGAACTGGAACTGGTGGAACCCAACCTCTTCCTCTGGCTGCACCCGGAGTCGGTGCCCGCCGTCGCGGAGGCGGTCATCCGGGCCGCCCGCTGACGGCCACCCGCTGCAGCAGCCCCCAGGTGAACTCGGCCGCGCACTCCTGCCGTACCCCCGACGCGTCCGGGGCCGTGAAGGCGAGCCCCCAGCGGGTGGGGGCGGTGCCCTCCAGCGGCCGGGCGGGGGCGAAGGCGCGGGCGGCCTCGTCGACCGTGCAGGACCAGGGGGTCAGGTCGTCCAGGGTCCTCAGCACCGGGCCCGCGGTGCCGGGGGCGCGGACCAGCCATTCGTTCCAGACCACGCCGTTCGACAGGGCGAGGACCTCGAAGCGCAGACCGGGCCAGAGGGGCACGGGCCACAGCAGGGCCTCGCAGGCGAGGTCGCCGATCCGGCGCGGGGTGACCGACTCCGGGGTGCCGAGGACCGAGCGGTAGCGGTGGGCGGCGGAGCGGGAGCGCGGGGCGTGCAGCATCGCCTGCCAGCGCCGGTTGGCCTCGCGCATGTCCGCGAGGGAGACACCCAGTTCGTGGCGGGCGTCGTCGACGAGGTCCGGGTTGTGGTCGGCCATGCGGCGCAGCAGGACCAGTTGGAAGTCGAGCGGTGTGAAGGGTCCTGCGGGTCGCTTGGCGGGCATGCGGCCCATGATCGCGCATCGGGCCGGCCCACGGGCGGCGTCGCGCGGGAGGTCCGTACGTCCCGCCGTCCCCACCGGTCGAAATCAGCCCCTGGCACCTCGCTGTCGCCCACCCATTGCCCCTCCAAGACCACCATGAGTAGCCTGTGTTCGTCATGCCGATCGTCTGTTGAAATTTCGAACATAGGGAGGGGGCCGGTTGTGGGACGCCTCGTACCTGCCGTGACCCGAGCTCTCGACATTCTCGAGCTCTTCCTCGACGGGGACGGCACGCTCTCCGCCCCCGACATCGTGCGCAGGCTGCAACTGCCGCGGACGACGGTGCACGAGCTGGTCACCACGCTCGCCGCCCGCTCGTACATCGTGCAGATACCGGGCCAGCCCGGACGCTACCGCCTCGGCGTGCGGCCGTACCAGCTCGGCAGCCGCTATGCCGAGCAGCTGGACCTCGCCGCGGAGGGCCAGCAGGTCGCCCGCACCGTCGCCGAGACCTGCGACGAGACGGTCCATGTGGCGATCCTCGAGGGCACGGACGTCATCTACATCGCGAAGGTCGACTCCACGCACGCCGTGCGCATGGTGTCGGCGGCCGGGCGCCGCCTTCCCGCCCACTGCACCTCCGTGGGCAAGATGCTGCTCGCCTCGCTGCCCGATCCGGAGCTGGCCTCCCGCATCCCCGACGACGCGGACCTGGCCGCGATGACACCGAACAGCATCACCGAACCGGGCGCCCTGCGCGAGGCCCTGGCGGAGATCCGCCGCCGCGGCGTCGCCGTGGAGAGCCGTGAGTCGAACCCGGACGTCAGCTGTGTCGCCGCCCCGGTGCGCGACCGCACGGGACAGGTCGTCGCCGCGCTCTCCATCTCCGTACCGATGATCCGCTGGAGCGACGAGCGCCGCGCCGAGCTGGAGCAGCTCGCCGCGAAGGGCGCGGCCGACCTCTCCGAGCGGCTCGGCCACCGGAGCGTGCGGGGATGACCTCCTTCGACGTCGCGATACGCGCCGACGCGGCCCTCGGCGAGGGCCCGACCTGGGACGCCCGCGAACAGCGGCTGATCTGGGTCGACATCCTCGGCTCCCGGGTCCACACCTACGATCCCGTCTCCGGGCGCCGTACGGTCATGGTCACCGAGCAGCACGTGGGCGCGGCCAAGCCCCGCGTGGGCGGCGGCCTGGTGGTCAACCTCCGTGACGGGGTGGGGCTGTACGATCCCGCAGGTTCATCAGGTTCATCAGGTTCATCAGGTTCATCAGGTTCATCAGGTTCATCAGGTTCATCCGGTTCATCCGGGGGATTCCGCTGGCTGCACCGCGAACTCGTCCCCGGCCGCCGGGGCAACGACGCGGCGGTCGCCCCCGACGGCGCGCTCTGGGCCGGCAGCATGCGCTACGACGAGGACCGGGGCGGCGGCGCGCTGTCCCGGATCGCCGCGGACGGCACCGCGCACACCGTCCTGGACGACGTCACCGTCAGCAACGGCACGGGATGGAGCCCCGACGGCCGGCTGATGTACTACATCGACACCCCGACCCGGCGGATCGACGTCTTCGACGTCGGCGAGGACCAACTTCCCCGCAACAGGCGGGCTTTGGTGACCATCGCTGCTGACGAGGGTTACCCGGACGGCCTCACCGTGGACGCCGATGGCTGCGTCTGGGTGGCGTTCTGGGACGGCGGCGCGGTCCGCCGCTACACCCCCGACGGCCGCCTCGACCGCGTGATCGCCCTCCCGGTCCGCCGCCCCACCGCCTGCGCGTTCGGTGGCGCGGACCTGACCGACCTGTACATCACCACCGCCCGTACGGGTCTGGTCGCGCCGCACCCGCTCTCCGGCTCGGTCCTCGTCGTCCCCGGCGCGGGCAAGGGCCTGGCACAGCCCGCGTTCGCCGGCTGACGGTTTCCCGGACAACAGGCTCCCCCCCGACGTCCCCGCCCGGTCGCCGACCGGACGGGGACGATCAGGCTCCGCCGACGGTCACCGGCCGGGGGAGGCCACCGGTGTCACCGGCACTCCTCCGGCCGCGCTGCCCATCAGCGTCAGCCGCACGGTGCCCGGCCCCGCGGGTGTGGTCCCGTCCGCCAGCACGGCGAGGGCCAGGGTGTTGGCACCACGTGTGTTCAGCACCCCGTTCGGCAGCACGAAGGTGTGCTGAGGACCTACGTCGTTGATGTACTGGCCCAGGTTCCAGCCGTTCAGGAAGATCTGGACACGGTAGGCGCGGGACGGGTCGTCGGTGAGGGTGAGCCCGATCGAGGCGTCCACGGCGGGGTCGACCGCGAGCCGGAACCCGGTGCGGTACCAGCAGACTCCCTGCCCCCGCCGCGCCTGCGGGAACTCCACGGCCTTCCAGCCGCCGTCCGCGAACCCCGGCAGATGCCAGCCCTGCCGCTCCCCGTACAGACCGCCGTGGTTCAGCGGCCCGCGCACCGGGTCCGGGGCCGCCGCGCCCTGGATCCGCCAGGAGAGCGCGGGCGAGGCGCCCCCGAAGGTCACGGCCGTCAGCCCGCGGGCCGCCTTGTGCGTGTCCCGGGCCGCGCCGTCCTGGTCGTGCTGCATCCGGCGCACCAGGACCGACAGCACATGCGGCCCCTTCGCCCGGCGGGCCTCCGGCGTGATCGGGAAGGTGGCCCTGGCGGCCCAGGTCCCCTGCCGGACCGTCTTCTTGTCCGGCACCGGCATCCGGTGCGTGCCCAGCGGCCTGCCGTCCAGCCACGCCATCAGCAGCCCCTGCGTGCCCGTGACGTACGACAGGGACACCGACTCCGCGCCGGCCGTGTCCGCGAAATGACCCCGGTACCAGACGTCCCCGTAGTGGAAGCCGTAGTCGTCGGCGAACAGCACGGGCTGTCCGGCCGGTACGGGGGTGACGCTGTGGGAGGACGTCCGGTCGGCGGTCCGCCAGGCCGAGTCGTCGAAAGGGGCGGCGGACTCCGGGTTCTCGGAGTGATGGCGCCACTTCCCCAGCGCGGGGAGCGCGACGGCCGGTACGCCGGGCAGCCGCCGCTCGGCCAGCCGACTGCCGGACGGGGTCGCGCGGGTGCGCACCGCGCCCTGGTTCCAGACCACGCCGTCCACCCCGCGCGGCCCCCACACCTCCAGGTCCGCGGCCGTCACCGTGTCCCCGGTGAGATGGACGGTGGTGCCGCGCAGCTCCGCGGTGCGCACCAGGGCCGGGCCCCGCACCAGGACCGGGCCGGACGGGGTGTCGTGACGCCACAGCCGCGCCGAGGCCCTGTCGTCGGCCAGGAGCAGCAGGAGGGGCACCGTGTTGCCACCGCCCTCCACCAACACGCGTGTCAGGCCACTGAGTTCGGCGTCGATGCGCAGCAGGCCGTGCGCGTGCTCATGGCGTGCGCTGCCCTCCAGCACGGTGACCTTCGGCGTGCTGGCGCACTCCAGCACCGTCCAGGTCGCCTCGCCCTCGCGCCCCGTGAACACCGCGATGTCCTGACGCCCGGCGGCCAGCCGCAGCATGGGCTGCGCGCTGGAGTACCGCAGGGTCCGCCGCCCGAGGGAGAGTCCGGTGGCGAGCAGCCGGGCGTCGAGACCGGGGAGGGGCACGCGGACGCTCTCGCCGGCGAGCGTGACGGCGGCCACGACGTCGGCGGGCCGGTCGTTGCGCAGCACGTGGAAGTGCGCCTTGGTGTCGGGATTGACGAGGTGGTACGCCGTGATCCCGGCGACGGCCCGCGACCCGCCGCCGTCGCCGACCGCGACGGCCGGCGCCCGGTCCAGTTTGGCGAGGTCGGGCACGGAGTGCAGGAGCTGCCCGATCTGGTGCATGGGGACCAGCTTCGGGGTCGGCCTGCGGGCCTCGTCGAGAGCGGCCCCGTAGTCGTACGACGTGTAGACGATCGGCGCGGGCAGCCAGCCCCAGGAGGTGCCGCCGAAGGTCATGTAGACGTTGTGGATCTTGATGCCGTTGGCGAGGTTGGTCAGGTAGAAGCGCCGCTCGTACGCCGCGTCCCGGGTCCGGGCCGACTCCGCGTACCCCTTGCCGTCGAACTCCACCCCGCCCCACGGGTCGAACCAGCCGCCGCCGAACTCGGCGACGAACCCCGGGGTTCCGGGGCTCGCGGTCGCACCGCCCTTCGTTCCGCCGACGCCGTAGTAGCCCCAGTCCGGCGGCGGTTCGGCCGGGGACGGGTAGCCGTCGAACCCGTACAGGTAACGGCCCTTCTCCCCACCGGTGCTGAAGGTTCCCGGTGCCCAGTGGCCGTTCCTGCCCTTGTCGTTGTGGAACAGCGGTACGTCGATGCCGTCGGCGCGGACCTTGGCGTACAGGTGGGCCATGTAGTCGCGGCCGCGCGGGCTGGTGACGTTGTTCGCGTACTCGTTCTCCAGCTGGTAGAGGACGATCGTGCCGCCGCCGTCGGTGTGGAGGTGCCGGGCCGCGACCCGGTTCACGGCGGTCAGCCACTCGTCCACGTGCGACAGGTACGTCGGGTCGGAGGTCCGGGCGGTGCCCCGGGTGGCCGTCAGCCAGCCCGGGAAGCCGCCGGCGTCGACCTCGGCGTTGATGTACGGGCCGGGCCGCAGGATCACGTACAGACCCGTCTCGGCCGCCGTGCGCAGGAACAGGCCGAGGTCGCGGACGCCCGTGAAGTCGTAGTGCCCGGGGGCGGGGGAGTGGTAGTTCCAGGAGACGTAGACGCTGATCGTGTTGTAGCCGTGGGCGCGCAGCTTCTGCAGCACGTCGCGCCAGAGGGAGGGGCTCGGCAGCCGGAAGGGGTGGACCTCGCCGGACCACAGCACCACGCGCCTGCCGTCGATCAGCATGGAGTAGCTGTCGAACCCGATGGTGTGCCGCCGTCCGTCGGCGCGGGGCGGTCCGGGCGCGGGCCCGGTGGGCACGGTGCCGGCCGCGTACGCGCCGCCGTCCCCGCTGCCGCCCAGCGTGAGGCCGAGTGCGGCGGTGCCGGCGAGTGCGCTGAAGGTACGTCTGCTCAACACCATGCGGGGCCTCCCAGGGACAGCGGCGTCGCTGTGATCATTGTCCACAGCGATACGTCCTATTCCGGTCATATGAGATTCCCGGCGCGGCAACGGCAGCCGGGCCTCAGGCGCGGGAGACGGCGTAGGTGAGGAAGCCGGACCAGGTGGCCGGGGAGAGGGTGAGGTGGGGGCCCTGGGGGTTCTTGGAGTCGCGGACGTGGATGGTGCGGGGGGAGGCAGCGACCTCTACGCAGTCGCCGTCGCCGCCGCTGCTGTAGCTGGACTTGCGCCAGGAGAGGGCAACCTCTACGCAGTCGCCCTGGCTGCCACTGCTGTAGCTCGACTTGAACCACATCAGTCCGCTGGTGCTCATAGGTCTCCTCGCATGCGCTTCAGCAGGCCCCTGGAATCCTCTGGGGTGAGGGCCTGCGAGCGCAGTTTTGCATACCGCTGATGGAGGCGGCTGATCTCTTTCGGGTCGGAGATGAGTCGACCATTTTCTTGCCCCTCGGAATAGCCGAACCACTGATTCTCCGGGGTCTCCAGCAACTGCATCGGGCCGTCCAGCCCCGCGTGCACAGGTTGTTGGAGCTGCATGATCTGCAACTCCACGTTCCAGTGCCGGTCGGTTACCTCCAGCAGGTGGTCGAGCAATGCTCGCGTGACTTCGGTGCCACCGGTGCGCCGCTCCAGTACCGACTGTTCCACGATGAAGCTGAACGCACAGGGCGGCTTCCTGCGTGTGGACAGCAGCTCGTGCCGGGCCAACCGCGCCACGATCCGTTCGTTCAACTCCTCCTCGTCCGGAATCGGTGGCACGCTCAACGACACCGCCCGTGCGTACGCCTCCGTCTGTAAAAGCCCCGGTACGACTCGGCATTCGTACGTGTACAGGCTGATTCCCACCGCTTCCAACCGGGCCCATCGCCGGAACCACGCCGCCAGTCCCGGCTGCCGTGCCAGATGCCCCGCCGCCTTCCGTAACGCCCCGGTGTTCCCCAGTACCTGCTCCGCCCGGTCGACGAACGTCGGGTCCGGCATGCGGCGTCCCAACTCCACCGAAGCCACCGTGTGTTTGGAGAACCGCACCCGTTCGCCGAACTCCTCCCGGCTCAGCCCCGCGTGCTCCCGTAACGCCTGTACGACCGCCCCGAACGTCCGCAGACTGTCGGACGACTCCGGCTCGCCACCCGTCCCCACCGCACCCTCGACCGCCATGGTCACCTCCCGCGACCATGGTCACGCCCCGTGACCAGTACTGTCCACCCCGTCACCGCGTACGCTCCCGCGGCGTACGCGGCGCCGACCTGGTGAAGTGCCCGTGACCACCGTCAGATTGGGGGCATGACCGCACCATCCACCCCCCGACGCCCGGTTACCGTACGTGTGTTCACGCAGCGTTTCAGCGCCACCCCGCGCGGCGCCCGCCTCGCCCGCCACCTCGCCCTGGACCAGCTGCACACCTGGGGCGTCCCGCACGGCACGGACGCCTCCGACACCGCCGCCGTGATCGTCGCCGAACTGGCCGCCAACGCGGTGACCCACGGCCGGGTGCCGGGCCGCGACTTCGAGCTGCGGCTCTCCCTCGTCACGGGCAGCGTCCGGGTCGAGGTCAGCGACACGCGCGACGGGACACGTCCGCCGGGACCGGGCGCCGTACCGCCCGCGGACCCGCTCGGCGAACAGGGGCGCGGGCTCGTCCTCGTCGAGGCGCTCGCCGCACGCTGGGAGGTACTGGACCGGGAACCGCCCGGCAAGACGGTCCGCGCCGAGATCGACCTGCCGGGACGGTCGGCCCTGACCGGACGAGCGGACGGGAGGTGAACGGGACGCCGGCCCCCACCGCGCGGTCAGCCGACGGGCGCGCCGAACCACCTCGGCATCACGCCGAGCAGATCCTCCTGGTCCTCGCCGGCCCAGGCGACATGACCGTCCGGCCGCAACAGCACGGCGGGCACGTCCAGTTCCTCGCCGGCGTCGACGACGTGGTCGACCCGGTCCGCCCAGCCCGCCACCGAGAGCCGGCCCGTCCCGTCGAGCAGCAGCCCGCGACCGGCGTGCGTCAGCCCGTAGAGACGGCCCTGCTTCAGTTCCATGTCCCGCATCCGCCGGCCGAGCAGGTCGTGCCCCTCGCCGAAGTCGTAGCGGACCCCGACCGCGGTGATCATCTCGGTGACGTACCGGTTCACCTCCTCGAAGTCCATCAGTTTCGAGAGCAGCTCGCGCAGCGCGGTCGCCCCCGGATCGGTGCCCAGCAGCGTGATCTGGGCGCGAGTGTTGTCCAGCACGCGGGCGCCCACGGGATGGCGTTCGGAGTGATAGCTGTCCAGGAGGCCCTCCGGTGCCCAGCCGCCGACCTCGGCGGCCAGCTTCCAGCCGAGGTTGAACGCGTCCTGGACGCCGAGGTTGAGCCCCTGCCCGCCGGTCGGCGGATGGATGTGCGCCGCGTCGCCGGCCAGCATGACCCGGCCGACCCGGTAGCGCTCGGCCTGCCGGGTCGCGTCGCCGAACCGCGAGAGCCGGCGCGGCGAGTGCACGCCGAAGTCGGTGCCCGCGACCGCCCGCAGCCGCTGCCTGAACTCCTCCAGGGTCGGCGCGCTCGCCCGGTCCTCCGCCACGCCGTCGGCGGGCACGATGACGCGGTACGTCCCGTCCCCGTTGGCGATGGTGCCGAACCGCAGCTGAGTCCTGCGGACCTCCGCGACGACGGCCTCGACCGTCGCCCGGTCCTCGGTCATCTCCATGTCGCCGAGCAGCGTCTCGAC
The DNA here is from genome assembly GCF_012273515.2 of Streptomyces sp. RPA4-2. NCBI lineage: Bacteria > Bacillati > Actinomycetota > Actinomycetes > Kitasatosporales > Streptomycetaceae > Streptomyces > Streptomyces sp. RPA4-2. Next base: position 3,082,878 of record NZ_CP050975.2, on the reverse strand, counting down.
CTTGGCGGGCTCGCCGGGGAAACCGACACCGAGCAGCTTGCGCACCGCGCTGCGCCCGCCGTCGCACCCGACGGCATACCGCGCCCGCAGCCGTGTGCCGTCCGCGAGATCGACGCTCACCCCGGCGTCGGCCCCGGCCCCGTTCCCGTCGTACTGACTCAGCCCGACCGCCTCGCGACCGCGCCGGATCTCCGCGCCGAGTTCGAGGGCGCGCTCGTGGAGCAGGCGCTCGACGACCGGCTGCGGGGTGGAGAGGCCGTACGGGTGCGCCGTGTCCACCCCGTCGGGCCACGGCTTGTGGATGCCGCCGAAGAAACCGCCGACCCGGAACTTCTCACTGACCGCGAGGAACCGGTCCAGCAGGCCGCGCTGGTCCATGATCTCGACGCTGCGCGCGTGCAGGCCGCGCCCGCGGAACTCCGTGGTCGGCTCGGACAGCTTCTCCAGCACGACCACGTGCACACCGTGCAGGCGCAGCTCGCAGGCGAGCATCAGCCCGGTCGGTCCGCCGCCGACCACGATCACGTCAATCATCAGAACGCCCGTTCAACCAGAGGGGATGTTGGCCGGACGCCCCGTGCGCAGGCCCGCGCGCCGACCGACGTCATACGCGGACAACGGCGCATGTACGTCGTGAAGCAGGCATTTCCGCAGGTTCCGGCCCCGGTCGACGATTCTGCGGCACGACCGGGGCCTTGCCGCAAGCCCCCTGGCGCGCTATACGTTGAAGAGGGCAAGGAGCGGGAGTTCTCCTTGCCCTTCGTCGTCCGCGCGGTCCGGGAGGATCTCCCGCCGCGAGCGTCCGCCCTAGCCGACCTGGTTGTACATCGCGCCGGCGGCCGGCCAGCCCGTCGGCTGCGGCGCGGGCTCAGGTTCCGGCTGGGTGCGGCCCCGGACCTGGGCGGCGGTCAGGCCGCCGTTGCGCAGGCCCGGTATCCCGGTCTGGCCGAGTCCGGCGGCCGGCGCGGGAGTCATACCAGGCATACCGTTCGGAACAGGCATGCCGGGCATGCTCGGCATGGGGGGCGCGGACATCGGCGCGGGCTGCATCTGGGCCACCGCCGGCATCGGCGGGGGCTGCATCTGGGCGACCGCGGGCATGGGCTGCTGCCGCGGCGGGGCGGCCGGGGGCATGGGGGCCATGGGCGGCATCATGGCGGCCGCCGGGGCGGGGGCGGGCATCATGGCGGCGGCCGGCGCGGGCATCAGACCGGGCATGCCGCCGGGCAGTTGTGCCGGAGCCTGCGCCGGGCCCGGCCAGGTCTGCGCGGGCGGCAGGCTGGGCATCGCGGCGGCCTGCGCGGCCAGCGGCATGCCGACCCCGTTCGTCTCGCTGATCAGGCGGTCGACCGCCGCCGTGCCCGAGCTGTAGCCGGTCCCTGTGCTCGGCTCGGGCACGACGGCTCCCCTCCTGGACCCGTAGAGCACCTGTTCCAGGCCGGACACCAGGCGACGCACGTCCACCTGGGGGCGCACCACGAGTCTCAGGAAGCGACTGGACGAACCGATCTTGTTGCCGCACTCGCGGACCAGGATCCGGTGCTCGGTGAGCAGCCGGTCGCGGACGACGGTGCCCTCGGCACCCACGGGCAGCCGTACGAAGAGGAAGTTGCCCTGCGAGGGGTAGACCGTCAGACCGGGCAGCGCGGTCAGCTGACGCGCCATGTCGAGCCGGTCGCGGCGCACCAGGTGCAGGCTCTCCATGTACTCGGCGCCGTGCTCCTTGAGCATGAACACCACGGTCTCCGCCAAGGAGTTGAGGTTCCACTTGGGCAGCATGGAGCGGATCTTGCCCGCGAGCGCGGGGTTGGCCACGAGGTAGCCGAAGCGGATGCCGTGCAGGCCGAAGTTCTTGCCGAGGCTGCGCAGCACGATGACGTTGGGCCGCAGCACCGCCTCCTCGACGACACTCGGTTCGTTCTCCGCGTCGGCGAACTCCAGGAACGACTCGTCGATGATCACCAGGTCCAGGTCCTGGAGCGCGTCCATGAAGTTCACGACCGTCTGCCGGCTCAGGAAGCCGCCGTCCGGGTTGTTGGGGTTGCAGATGACGGCGACCCGGGTGCCCCGGGCACGGATGAACTGGATGTACTTCGCGGGGTCGAGGGCGAAGGCCGTCGACTCCTGGAGCGGGAACATGTCGACGCGCTTGCCGGTCTCCATCGGCTGGTCGGTCCAGCGGCCGAAGGTGGGGACGGGGATGGCGAGGGACTCGCGGACCAGCAGGTGGTCGATCCAGGTGATCAGTTCCGTGGAGCCGTTGCCCATGGCGACACAGCTCGGCGGAAGCTGGAGCAGCGCGCACAGCTCGGCCGTGATGGTGTCGGCGCTGCTCGGGTAGTACGTGATGATCTCGCGCAGCCGCCCGGCCAGTTCGTCGAACATGCCGGGCGTGGGGAAGTACGGGTTGCACGGGATACAGAAGTCGATCGGGCCGACTCCATCGCTCTCGCGGGCGAGCGCAGCCATCGAGGGGCTGTGCGCCGCAGTACCGCGGAACAGCGAGGCGACGTTGTCGGCCATGGAACCTCCGTCTCTGGGTGGCCCGTGCGGGGGAGCACGGGCCGCCCTCTCATACGGAGACGGGGGTGGCGCTGTTCAACTCGTGAGGATCCGGTGAGGGTCCGAGCACCGGGGCAACCTCAAGGCCCTCGACGGCGTCCGGCACCGGGTTTCGGGGTGTCAGGCGCCGAAGGAGTGCACCGTCGTCGTGCGGTAGGTCTGCCCCGGGCGCAGCACCGTCGAGGGGAAGGAGGGCTGGTTCGGGGAGTCCGGGAAGTGCTGGGTCTCCAGGCACATGCCGTCGCCCTGCCGATAGGTGTGTCCGGAGGTGCCCACCAGGGTGCCGTCCAGGAAGTTGCCCGAGTAGAACTGCACGCCCGGCTGGTCGGTCGCGATCTTCAGGGTGCGGCCGGAGCCCGGGTCGCGCAGGGTGGCGATGTGCTCGGGCCGGGCGGTGACGCCCTTGTCGAGCACCCAGTTGTGGTCGAAGCCCTTGGCGGTGACCAGCTGGGGGTGGCCTGCCCGGATGTCGCGGCCGACCGGCTTGGCGCGCCGGAAGTCGAAGGGGGTGCCCGCGACCTTCGACAGTTCGCCGGTGGGGATCAGACCGGCGTCGGTGGGGGTGAAGCGCCCCGCCGCCAGGGTGAGTTCGTGGTCGTAGATGCCGCCGCGGCCCTCACCGGCGAGGTTGTAGTACGTGTGGTTGGTGAGGTTGACGACCGTGGCCTTGTCGGTGGTGGCCTCGTAGTCGATGCGCCAGTCGCCGTGCCGGGTGAGGGTGTAGGTCACCTTCACCCGGAGCGTGCCCGGGTAGCCCATCTCGCCGTCGATGCTGGTGTAGTGCAGGTGCAGGCCGACGTCGGAGCCGGAGGTGAAGCCCTCGATGTCCCAGACCTTGGTGTTGAAGCCCTTGGCCCCGCCGTGCAGGCTGTTCACGCCGTCGTTGACGGAGAGTTGGTAGGTCTTGCCGTCGAGAGTGAAGCGCCCGGCCGCGATGCGGTTGCCGTAACGGCCGATCGTCGCCCCGAAGAACGTCGTACCGGCGACGTAGGACGCCAGGTCGTCGTATCCGAGGGAGACGTTCGCGTAGTGGCCGTGCCGGTCGGGGATCTCCAGGGACTGGACGATCCCGCCGTAGGAGATGACCTTCAGACGTGTGCCGCCGTTGGCGAGCGACCAGCGGTGGACCTTCGTGCCGTCGGCGAGCCTGCCGAAGAGTTCCTTGACCGGTTTCCCGCCCCCGGTGCCGGCGTGCGCGGTGCCGACGGTGGCGGCGGTGACACCCGCGGCGGCAGCCGCGGCGATGATCGTTCGTCTGCTGGTTTCCATATACGGCTCCTGCAGTGGAAGTTGAAGGCCCCCACCGAGGTGGGGGCCCTAGCGACTTACGAACCGACCTTGCGCTTGTTCCACACGTCGAACCCGACCGCGGCCAGCAGTACCAGACCCTTGATGACCTGCTGCCAGTCGCTGCCGATGCCGACGAGGTTCATACCATTGTTCAGCACGCCCAGGACGAGACCACCGATGATCGCGCCGAGGACCGTGCCCACGCCGCCGCTCATCGACGCGCCGCCGATGAACGAGGCCGCGATCGCTTCGAGTTCGAAGTTCAGACCGGCCTTGGGCGAGGCCGCGTTGAAGCGGGCGGCGAAGACCAGACCCGCCAGGGCCGCGAGCATGCCCATGTTCAGGAAGACCAGGAAGGTGACCTTCTTGTCCTTCACGCCCGACAGCTTCGCCGCCGGGAGGTTGCCGCCGATCGCGTAGATGTGGCGGCCGATGACCGCGTTGCGCATCAGGTAGCCGAAGCCGGCGACCAGGACGCCGAGGATCAGCAGGACCACCGGAGCGCCCTTGTAACTGGCGAGCAGCATGGTGACGGTGAGTACGGCGGCGATCAGCGCGACGAGCTTGAGCAGGAAGAGGTTCCTGGGCAGGACGCCGAGTGAGAACTCCTGCTGCCGCTTGCGGTCACGGACCTCCTGGAACACCACGAAGGCGATCAGGGCGATGCCGAGCAGCAGCGTGAGGTTGTGGTAGTTCGTGTCGGGCCCGACCTCGGGCAGGAAGCTGTTGGCGACCTTCTGCAGACCCTCGGGGAACGGGCCGATCGTCTGGCCCTTGAGGAAGATCTCGGTGAGACCGCGGAAGGTCAGCATGCCCGCCAGGGTCACGATGAACGACGGTATGCCGAGATACGCGATGAGGAAGCCCTGCGCCGCGCCCGCGGCCGCGCCGATGGCCAGGCACAGCACCAGGGCGAGTGGCCAGGAGAGGTTGTGGTTGACCATCAGCACGGCGCCGATCGCGCCCACGAACGCCGTCAGCGAGCCGACCGACAGGTCGATGTGGCCCGCGATGATGACGAGCATCATCCCGATCGCGAGGATCAGGATGTAGCTGTTCTGCAGCACCAGGTTGGACACGTTGCGCGGCAGCAGCAGGTCGCCGTTGGTCCACACGGCGAACAGCACCACGATCAGACCGAGGGCGAACAGCATGCCGTACTGCCGCATGTTGCGGCGCATGCCGTCCAGCATCAGCTGAAGCAGGCTCCCTGCCGTGTCCGAGCCGCTCTTCCCGGCCGGCGCGGGGGCCGGCGTCTTGGCGGTCACATCCGTGCTCATCGGGTTACCTCTTTGTCCTTTGTCATCTGACGCATCAGCGATTCCTGCGAGGCTTCCGCCCGCGAGAACTCACCCGTCAGCCGTCCCGCTGCCATCGTGTAGATGCGGTCGCACATGCCGAGCAGCTCCGGCAGCTCGGAGGAGATGAAGACGACCGCCTTGCCCTCGGCCGCCAGCCGGTCGATGACCGTGTAGATCTCGAACTTGGCGCCCACGTCGATCCCGCGGGTCGGCTCGTCCAGGATCAGCACCTCCGGGCCCGCGAAGATCCACTTGCTCAGGACGACCTTCTGCTGGTTGCCGCCCGACAGCTTGCCCACCGGCTCGAACACCGTGGGTGCCTTGATGTTCATCGACTTGCGGAAGCCCTCGGAGACCTGTCGCTCCTCGTGCTCGTCGACGATCCCGCGCTTGGAGACCTTGCCCAGGGCGCTGAGCGTGATGTTGCGGTTGATCGTGTCGATCAGGTTGAGGCCGTAGTGCTTGCGGTCCTCGGTGACGTACGCGATCCCGTGCCCGACCGCCTCGGACACGGTCTTCGTCCGGATCTCCTTGCCGTCCCTGTGCACCGTGCCGCCCGCGTAGCGGCCGTAGGCGCGCCCGAAGACGTTCATCGCCAGTTCGGTGCGCCCGGCGCCCATGAGCCCGGCGATGCCGACGATCTCACCGCGCCGTACGGTGATCGACACGTCGTCGACCACCTTGCGCTGCTGGTCGATCGGGTGGAACACGGTCCAGTCGCGGATCTCCAGGGCGGGCGCGGCTCCCTCCTGCGGGTGGTGCGGAGTCCGCTCCGGGAAGCGGTGTTCCAGGTCGCGGCCGACCATGCCGCTGATGATCCGGTCCTCGGTGGTCTCCGCGGCCTTCACGTCGAGCGTCTCGATGGTCCGCCCGTCGCGCAGGATGGTCACCGAGTCCGCGACCCGCTCGATCTCGTTCAGCTTGTGGGAGATGATGATCGAGGTCATGCCCTGGTTCTTCAACTCCAGGATGAGATCCAGGAGTTTGCCGCTGTCCTCGTCGTTCAGGGCGGCGGTCGGCTCGTCCAGGATGAGCAGCTTCACCTTCTTCGACAGCGCCTTGGCGATCTCGACGAGCTGCTGCTTGCCCACGCCGATGTCGGCGACCCGGGTCTGCGGGTTCTCGTCGAGCCCGACCCGCCGCAGCAGCTCGGACGCGTGCCGCAGCGTCTCGGTCCAGCTGATGAGCCCGCGGGTGGCGTGCTCGTTGCCGAGGAAGATGTTCTCCGCGATGGAGAGGTAGGGCACCAGGGCCAGCTCCTGGTGGATGATCACGATGCCGTGCTGTTCACTGGCCCTGATGTCCTTGAACGTGCAGACCTCCGACTCGAAGAGGATGTCCCCTTCGTAACTCCCGTGCGGGTGAACGCCGGAGAGGACCTTCATCAAGGTCGACTTGCCGGCGCCGTTCTCCCCGCAGATGGCATGGACCTCGCCCTGCTGGACGGTCAGAGTGACGTCCGACAGCGCCTTGACGCCGGGAAAGGTCTTGACGATCGAGCGCATTTCCAGGACGGGTCCCGCCATGGTCGTGCCTTCCAATCACTAGGAGGTGGCGGTTACTTGAGGTCGCTTTCCTTGTAGTAGCCGGTGGCGACCAGTTCCTTCTCGTAGTTGGTCTTGTCGACGCTCACCGGCTGCAGCAGGTACGCGGGGACGACCTTGGTGCCGTTGTCGTAGGTCTTGTCGTCGTTGATCTCGGGCTTCTTGCCCTTGAGCGCCGCGTCGACCATGTTCGAGGCCACCGTCGCGAGCTTGCGGGTGTCCTTGTAGACGGTCATCGTCTGGTCGCCGGCGATGATCGACTTCACCGACGCGAGCTCGGCGTCCTGGCCGGAGACGATCGGCAGCGGCTTGCTCTTGGACCCGTAGTCGTCCGACTTCAGCGACGACAGGATGCCGATGGAGATGCCGTCGTAGGGCGAGAGCACCGCGTCGACGTGGGCCGTCTTGTACGCGGAGGTCAGGATGTCGTCCATGCGCTTCTGCGCGGTGCCGCCGTCCCAGCGCAGCGTGGTGACCTGGTTCAGCTGCGTCTGGCCGGACTTGACGACGAGCTGCTTCTTGTCGATGTACGGCTGCAGGACGGTCATCGCGCCCTGGAAGAAGTACTTCGTGTTGTTGTCGTCGTTCGAGCCCGCGAACAGCTCGATGTTGAACGGGCCCTTCTTGCTGCCGTCCTTCAGACCGAGCTTGTCGACGATGTAACCGGCCTGCAGCTCGCCGACCTTGGTGTTGTCGAACGACGCGTAGTAGTCGACGTTCTTGGTGCCGAGGATGAGGCGGTCGTAGGAGATGACCGGGATCTTGGCGTCGGCGGCCTGCTGGAGCACGTTGTTCATCGACTTGTTGTCGATGGCCGCGATGATCAGCGCCTTCACACCCTGCGTGATCATGTTCTCGATCTGCGAGACCTGCTGGTCCGGGTCGTCCTCACCGAAGGCCAGCTTGGTCTTGTACCCCTTCGACTCAAGGTCCTTGACCACGTTCTTGCCGTCCCCGATCCAGCGCTCGGAGGACTTGGTCGGCATCGAGATGCCGATGGTGGCTCCCTTGATGTCCTTGCTGTCGCTCTTGCTGCCGCCGTCGCTGCTCTGGCCGCAGGCGGACAGGGACAGGGCGAGGGATGCGGCGCCGGCTATGGCGGTGAGGGCAGCTCTGCGATTACGCATGATCATCTTCCTTGATGTCGTGGACCGGACTCGGCCTCGCGATGCGGGGACGCTCCGCGGGGCGGTGCGAAGAAAAGACCGAGGAGAGGTGTGTGGGATTGTGCGCGGCCGTGTCGGCTTTTGTGAAGGGGAGTTAGTCGGAACGTTATGAGGAGGTGTCAAAACGCGACATCGGACCGGGAGTTCGCGAGCCGAGCGGCGCCATGTCGCCGTCCGCTCCGTGCCGTGCGAGCAGGTCCAGGGCGAGCCTGCCGCGCCGCACCCGCTCCCTGGCGGTGTTCAGGGTCAGATCCCGCAGGTGGTGGCCGTACGGGTAGATCCCGGGGGCCTTGGACAGGCCGAACTTCAGATAGATCGGTGCGCCGCGCCGGATCAGCTCGGCCACCTCGTACATCCGGACATACCCGCCGAGATCGTCGGGGGCTTCGATGTACATGTCCATGGGTGCGGCCGAAACCCGACGGATCTCCGTGAGGTGATCGAGCGTCAGGTCGCTCGGCACGTTGACGGAGTCAGCGCCGAGCCTTTCGTATACCGCGTACGAGGCCGGGTTGACCGGCCCCACGAGTGCCGAGAGCTTGAGCGTCGTGTCGGCCGGGATGATCCCGGCCACGCGCGCCCGGTGCAGCGTCCACAGCACGCCCTCGTCGGCGACGAGCAGACACTGGACGCCCAACTCCGTTGCCCTGACGGCGTCTTCGACACAGCCGGCCACCGCGTCGTGGCCGCGGGCGCGCAGTCCGCCGCCGCGGGAGTCGGAGCGTACCGAACCGCCGATGTCCCAGGTGCCGCGCGGACCGGTGAACAGACACAGCTCGATGTCGCGCGAGGCGGTGGCCTCGACCATCTCGGTGATCTCGGCGTCGGTCAGCATCCAGACACCGCTGCCCTGGCTGATGCGGTGGATCGGCACATCGAGCCGCGAGGACTCCTTGAGGACCACGGCCAGGGCCTCGGGACCCTCCACGGACGGGACCTCGGTGCGCCAGCGGCCGCCTTCCGGGAAGCTGTGCGGCGAGGCGTCGGCGGGGGAGAGGGCGGGCGCGCCCAGGCCGAGCGCGGCGAGTGCCTGCTCACCGGGTCGACGGGGAACCGAGGGAGAGGGGTCGGTCACTGGCTGTCCTTCATGTTCTTGTTCGTGATTTCGGACGGAGTTCGCGGCTCTGGGCGTGCGGAGGCCGGGTGGTACGCCGGTACGGAGCCGTCAGGTGACTCCGTACCGGCGTACGGCTAAGGACGCAGAAGGACCTTGCCGACCGCGGGATCGCCGGACCCCACCAACTCGATGGCCTCGGCGAACCCGGCGAGCGGCAGTTCGTGCGTGACCAGCGGCAAGGGGCTGAGCAGCCCCGCGCCGAACACCCGCACCGTGTGCGCCCAGGCCGCCGGCGGCGCCCCGAACACGGTGTGCACCTCCAACTGCCGTACGACGAGGTCGGTCGGGTCGAGCCCCTCGGCGCCCGGCGCCGGGATGCCCGTGAGGACCAGGCGTCCGCCGCGCCGGAGCAGGGAGGCGGCGGTGCGCGCGGCGGACGCGGACCCGGCGGTCTCGATGACGACGTCGAAGTCGGCGGGCAGTTCCTGGTCCTTCGTACGGAAGTCGGTGGCACCGAAGGTCCGCGAGAGCTTGTCCCGGTCGGGGCGGGTGCCCACGACGAGCAGCTCCCCGGGGGAACCCGCCCGCAGGAACTGGACGGCGAACATCCCGAGCGTCCCCGTGCCCACCACCGCGACCCGTTCACCGGGGCGCGCGTCCGCCTTGAGCGCGGCCGCCGCGACACAGGCGGCCGGCTCCAGGAGGGCCGCCGCCGTCAGGTCGGCGTCGTCCGGCAGGACGTGCAGCAGCCGGGCCGGCAGGGTGAGGGTGGCGGCCATCGCACCCGGCTGGGTGAAGCCCGTCTCCTCGTACCCCGCCGTGCACAGCGTGGTCTCGCCCGCGTGGCAGCGGTCGCAGACCTGGCAGTTGCGGAAGCCCTCGCCGACGACCTTGCGGCCGACGAGACCGGCGGGCACCCCGGCACCCACCTCCGCCACCGTCCCGGACCACTCGTGGCCGGGGGTGAGGGGATAACGCACGTACCCTTCGGGCCGGTTGCCCTGGTACACCTCGCGGTCGCTGCCGCAGATGCCGACGGCGTGGACCCGGACCAGCGCCTCGCCCGCGGCCGGCGGCACCGGCTCGTGGGCGGTCAGCCGGTGCTCACCCGGCGCGTCGACGACGACCGCGGTACTCACTGCGCCCCCTTCGGCCTGCGCTGCTCCCAGCCGTCCGCCCAGAGGTCGAAGCGGGCCTGCTGCTGCGGGAACTCGGCCGCCGCGTCGACGTCCAGCTCGACACCGAGACCGGGTTCGTGGGACAGCTCGAAGTAACCGTCGACGACCTGCGGGGCGCCCTTCACGACCTTCTTGATCTCCGCGTCCGCGAAGTCGTTGAAGTGTTCCAGGATCTTGAAGTTGGGGGTGCTGAAGCCGACCTGGAGGGAGGCGGCGGTGAGGACCGGGCCGCCGACGTTGTGCGGAGCGACGAGCACGTAGTGGGCCTCGGCGGTCGCGGCCAGCTTCCTGGTCTCCCAGATCCCGCCGAGATGACCGACGTCGGGCTGGATGACGTCGACGGCCTGGCTCTCGAACAGCTCACGGAACTCGATGCGGTCGTGGATCCGCTCGCCGGTGGCGATCGGGATGTCGACCTTGGCGGCCACCTTCTCCAGCGCCTTCAGGTTCTCCGGCGGCACCGGCTCCTCCAGCCACGCGGGCTTGAAGGGCGCGAGCTCGCGGGCGAGCCGGACGGCGGTCGAGGGCGAGAAACGGCCGTGCATCTCCAGCATCAGCTCGGTCTCGGGGCCGATCGCGTCGCGCACCGCCTCGATGAGCGAGACGGAGTAGAGCGTGGCCTCGTGGTCGAGCTCGAAGTGGCCGGTGCCGAACGGGTCGATCTTGAGGGCACGGTACCCGCGGGCGACGACCTCCTGAGCGGCCTTGTGGTACGCCTCCGGGGTCCGCTCGGTCGTGTACCAGCCGTTCGCGTAGGCCTTGACCCGGTCGGTGACCTTGCCGCCGAGCAACTGCCACACGGGGACGCCGAGCGCCTTCCCCTTGATGTCCCAGCAGGCCATCTCGATGACGGCGATGCCCGACATCACGATCTCGCCGGCGCGCCCGTAGTCGCCGTACTTCATGCGCCGGACGAGGTCCTCGACAGCGAACGGGTCGGAACCGAGAATGTGATTGGCCTCCGCCTCCCGCAGATAGCCGATCAGTGCGTCGGTGTGGCCCAGCATGCGGGTCTCGCCGACTCCGGTGACGCCCTCGTCGGTGTGCACCTGGACGTAGGTCAGGTTCCGCCAGGGCGTCCCGACCACGTGTGTGCTGATTCCCGTGATGCGCACGGCAGTTGCCCCCTGTGCTCTTGCGGTTCTGTTCGAAATTTCGTCACACGTTCGAAATGCTGGCGTGACAGTAGGATGCGGGCCCGGGAGTGTCAATGGGTCGAACGCGACGGTCGGCGGCGGATTTTGGCGGTATGCCTCGGGTCGTCGCACACGTGCCGCTGTGAACGAGGGGGGCGACGCGCCGAAACGGATGGTTCACCACACAACTTTCACAGCCGTGACTATCAACGGGACGCATGAGGAACTTAGTCTTCCGGCGTCATGGACTACTGCGACCCGTGCCGAAGGCACCTCAACGGCGCCCTTGCCTGCCCGGGGTGCGGCACCTCAGCCGAACAGCTCCGCTCATCCGCGGGCCGCACCGGGGCGCACCCGGAACCGGACGCGGGGACGAACCCGTACGACTCCGACGATCGGTACGAGAGCGAGGGCGCGTACGGGGAAGGCCCCGATGACGACGGCGACGACGGTGACGGGGGCGACGGGGGCGACGGCGGGGACGATGGTCGTCGCCGGACCGGCGGGCGACGGCGCGGGCGCGCTCCCGCCGGTGCGAGCCGGCGCGACCGGAAGGCCGCGGCGCACCGCAGGAGGCGCCGCAGGGTGCTCTTCGCCGGAGCGGGGCTGTTGCTCGCCGCGGGCGGACTGAGCCTCGCCGAACTCGGTATCGAGGCGCCCGGAGTGACCCCGCACGCGGCCAGCGCGGACGCGTCCGCCGACGGCGGCTCGGGTGCCTCCGCGGAGCGTACGGCGCGGCCGACCGGTGACACCGGCGGTTCCGGGGGCGGGGCGCCCACCGCCACGGGCTCGCCGAGTGCCTCGGCGTCGCCCTCCGCTTCCGCGTCCGAGTCCGCCAAGGGCGACAAGTCCAAGGACGGCGACAAGAAGGACACTCAGGGGCAGTCGGCCACGGCGGGGACGGGGGTGGGGCCCCGGTGTCGGCGCCCGCCTCCTCGGGGCCGCCGCGTTCCGCCACGACGCCGCCGGCCGCGCCGACGTCGGCGCCGCTTACCGTCGCACACGTGCAATCGTTTCCTGTGGTGGTGCACGTCGCCCCGCCGCCCGTCTCGTAGCTGGGGCTCCGCCCCGCCAGGGGCGCTGCGCCCCTGGACCCCCGCCTCGCCAGGGCTCGTCCTCAAACGCGGGACGGGCTGAAAATCAGCAGCCCAGGCCCGCACCATCAGCCCGTCCGGCGCTTGAGGACAAGGCCCTTGAGGCCGAACGGGGGTCTGGGGGCGGAGCCCCCAGTTACGGCGTCAGCATGCGCTGAAGCAGATCGCGCAAAGACACCCGCTCCTCACGCGACAGCCCCGCCAACGGCTCCCGGGCAAAACGCAGTGACTCCCGCAGGGAATGCGCCACCCGCCGCCCCTCCTCGGTCGCGGCCGCCAGCTTGACCCGCCGGTCGGAGGGGTCCGGGCGCCGCTCCACCAGCCCCCGCACCTCCAGCCGGTCCACGATCCCCGTCACGTTCGACGGCTCGCACTTCAGCTTCTGCGCCAGCCTCCGCATCGGCAGCGGCTCCAGCGACAGCAGACCGAGCAGCCGCGCCTGCGCCCCGGTGAGGGCGTGCTCGGCGGCGGCGTCCTCGTACTCCTCGTGGTAGCGCGCCACGACCGAGCCGATGAGGTCGACGACCTCCAGGGTGAGAGGGTCGATCCGGTGCGTCTTCTGGGTGGCCATGGCCTCCAGGCTACTCCCTTACTTGACATCATGAAATATTCAGGAGCATGGTTGTTTCAGGTAGTGAAGTATTAGAGCCGTAGTGCGCAGGCAAGCGTGCATGCATGCAGGAAAGGCACACACCCTCATGACCGACACCCAGCTTCCCTCCGTCAGCCGCGAATGGCACCTGACCGCCCGCCCGGTCGGCTGGCCGAAGCCCGAGGACTTCGCCCTGGTCGAGGCCGAGGTTCCGCAGCCCGGGGAGGGCCAGGTCCTCGTCCGCAACAAGTACGTCTCCGTCGACCCCTACATGCGCGGCCGGATGAGCGCCGCCAAGTCGTACGCCGCCCCCTACGAGCTGGGCGCGGCCATGCAGGGCGGTGCGGTCGGTGAGGTCGTCGCCTCCCGCGCCGAGGGGATCGCGGCCGGTGACCACGTCCTGCACTTCCTCGGCTGGCGGGAGTACGCCGTCGTGGACGCCAAGCAGGCCGTCAAGGTCGACCCTGAGGCCGCGCCGCTCTCCGCGTACCTCGGTGTCCTCGGTATGACCGGCCTCACCGCCTACGCGGGTCTCCTGCGCGTCGCCTCCTTCAAGGAGGGCGACTCCGTCTTCGTGTCGGGCGCGGCCGGTGCCGTCGGCAGCCAGGTCGGACAGATCGCCAGGCTCAAGGGTGCCTCGCGGGTCATCGGTTCGGCGGGCTCCGACGAGAAGGTGAAGCTGCTCGTCGAGGAGTACGGCTTCGACGCCGCGTTCAACTACAAGAACGGCCCGGTGGGCGAGCAGCTGCGCGAGGCCGCCCCCGACGGCGTCGACGTCTACTTCGACAACGTGGGCGGCGACCACCTGGAGGCCGCCATCGGCCGGCTGAACCGGGACGGTCGCGTCGCGGTCTGCGGCATGATCTCCGTCTACAACAACACCGAGCCCGCTCCCGGCCCGAGGAACCTCGCCCGTCTCATCCAGACCCGCGGCCGCATCCAGGGCTTCCTGGTCGGCGACCACTACGACCTGCAGCCGCAGTTCGTCCAGGAGGTCGGAGCCTGGGTCCGCTCCGGCGAGCTCAAGTACAACGAGACCGTCGTCGAGGGCATCGAGAACAACCTCGAGGCGTTCTTCGGCGTCCTGCGCGGCGACAACACCGGAAAGATGATCGTCAAGCTCTGACGCCCCGGCGGGGCTTCTGCTGGACTTCCGACATACGGTAACTTTTTTCCGAAGTCGTCGCGATCGTGGGCGCGAGTCGCGGCGGACCAGGGAGGAACGCACCGTATGTCCATCCAGCAGTCCGACGTCCTGTACACCGCCGTCGCCACCGCGCACAACGGCCGCGACGGCCGGGTCGCCACCGACGACGGCAGGCTCGACGTCGTCGTGAACCCGCCGGAGGAACTGGGCGGGAGCGGCGCCGGGACCAACCCGGAGCAGCTCTTCGCCGCCGGGTACAGCGCCTGCTTCCAGGGCGCGCTCGGCGTCGTCGCCCGCGGGCGGAACGCCGACCTCACCGGCTCGACGGTCACCGCCAGGGTCGGTCTGGGCAAGAACGACGACGGGTTCGGCATCATCGTCGAGATCTCCGCGACCCTCCCGGCCGTGGACGCGGCGACGGCGCGGGACCTGCTCGAGCAGGCCCATCAGGTCTGCCCGTACTCGAAGGCGACCCGCGGCGACGTCACGGTGACGCTCGTCTGACGGGCCCACCGACCGCGGCGCGGGCCGCGTCCCGGGAACGGGGCGCGGCCCGCGCGCGGTGGGGCGGGCGGCGGCCGGACCTCGCACCGCCTCAGGACACGGTCAGCAACGCCCGTGCCACTTGCGGGAATTCGCCCTTCGGGTGATCGCGGAAGAGCGGTTCGGTGCCGAAGAGGACCGCGTGCGGGCCGCTGATGACGCAGGCGTGGCCGCCGGCCGCTCTCGGGCCGCCGCCCGCCGTCGGCCGCCAGTGGCCCGAGACGAGCGGGTCGCCCGGCGCGTACGCCTGCTCGACGCGGACGTCGGGGCCGAGGCCGGTGAACCAGACGGGCGCGTAGACGAAGCTGTGGGCCGGAGCGCCGGACGTGATGCCGCCGTTCCCCGAATTCACCACGCGTACCACGCCGTTGGCGTCCGCGTCGCCCTCGACGGGCACTGCCGCGAGCAGACCTGTCGCGCTGGTGAGCGCGGCCCCGGAGGTGCCGCGTCCGACCAGTCCGTGGCTGCCGAGGAAGGCGTCGAGGGCCGCCCGCG
Organism: Streptomyces sp. RPA4-2; assembly: GCF_012273515.2. NCBI lineage: Bacteria > Bacillati > Actinomycetota > Actinomycetes > Kitasatosporales > Streptomycetaceae > Streptomyces > Streptomyces sp. RPA4-2. Next base: position 3,067,773 of record NZ_CP050975.2, on the reverse strand, counting down.
CGGCCGGGTTCAGACGGGCGCGATCGAGTCCCGCCGACACGAACAGGACGTCCGCCGCGGACCAGTCGAAGCCCGCGTCGAGGACCGCCGTCGACACCGGTACGACGTCGAAGTCCATCTCACGCAGCGCGAAGAGCTCGCCCGGAGTGACTGCCGCGGCGACCCGGACCCGGTGCAGCAGAGTTCCCCGGGCGTCCGGGGCCGCTTCGAAGACGACGTCGTACCGCCGGGCGAGGGCGGTGGCCCGCGACCGCGCCGAGGAGGGCACGGCCGCGCTGCCGTCCGCCCGCCGCCGTACCGCGACCCCTTGCCGGAGCAGGGAGTTGAGCGCCGCGACCGCCTGGGGGGTGTCGAGACGCAGACGCAGGTCGCCGTGCGGGGCGACGTACCCGGCCGGTGCGGCCGCCCGCACCGGCCGGGCGGCGGCGGCCGCGGCCGCCGCCGGCAGGTCGCCGGCCCGTACCCGTACGACCGACGCGCCCCACAGCCGCCCCAGGCTCCAGCCGGAGATGTCGTACATCGTCGAGACCTTGTCGCTGATGTCCCGCCCGTCCGCCAGCAGCACGTTCGCCAGCCCGCGTCTGGGCTGGTGCAGGTCGACGACGTACGAGCCCCGCGCGTACGACCGTCCCGCGAGCCGGAAACCGCGGGCCTCGACGTCACCAATGCCACGGATGGCGCATCCCCGGCGCATCCCCGGCGGGTCGCAGAGGGCATGCTGGGGTTGGGCACCGGCGCGACGGAGGGCCGCGTGGGCTCCGGACCGATGTGCCGCGCGTGGCGAGGAGGGCCCATGTCCCCGATTCCGTCGCTCCCCAGCAGGGACGACCTGCTGCGCATGGCGCGCACGGCGACCGACGTCACCGGCCAACTCCTCGACACGGCGGGGAACATCACCAGAATCGCGCTCAACACCCTTGATCCCCGGGACGGGTCGGGGGCGGAGGCGCTGCGGGTGCTCCGGGAGACCACGGCGGAGCTGGCCGAGGCGAGCGCGTCGCCGCAGGCGCAGGAGGCCTTCTACCGCATCGTGGACACACTGACGCGGCTGGGGACGACCGGGGCGCCGCCGGCGACGCATCCCGTGAGTGAACCGGCCCGGGTGCTGCTGGCCGCCGTGGGCGACAGCCTGCTGCCGGTCCTCGACGCGGTGGAGCCCGCGGTGGAGGAGGCGGCCGCCGCGCTCGGGGAGCTGTTGGAGGCGGGGTCGCCGTTGCTGCCGACGGTCGCGGGGGTGGTGGCGGGGGTGCTGCTCGCGTCGACACCGGTGGTCCGCGCGGCGGCCGAGGTCCTGCGCGACGCGTCCCCGGAGCTCCGGCGCATCGCCGACGCGTCGACCGCGGCGCTCGCCGAGCGGGCGGCCACGGCGGGTGCGGGGGTGGTACGGGCCGCGCTGCCGCCGCTGGCCGACCTCACGGAGGCGGCGGCCGCCACGACGAACGCCGTCCGTCCCGTCCTGATCGCTTAGAGCGAGGAACTCCTCGTCTCCGGCCTCGAACGTCTCCAGCCACTGCTGCGGCCTCCGCGTCCCGGGCGGGACGGGTGGGGCGGGCGGCGGCAGTCCGGGTGTCGGCGGCGGTGTCGCCCGCGGCGGACGGAAGCGCGGTGGTGGCGGTGACCCCGGCGTAGGCCCGCTTAAGCGCCCACGCGTCCAGGGGCGCCGGGCACGGGGAAGGCGGCGGGGGCGCCGGTAAAGTGGCCCGCATGCGTGATCTCGGGGCAGGGTTCAACTACCTCATACAGGGCCAGCGATGGGTCGCACGGCATGGGAAGCAGTACGGATTCGGCCTGCTTCCGGGGCTGATCACCCTCGTGCTGTACGCGGCGGCACTCATCGCGCTCGCCGTCTACGGTGAGGACTTCGTCACCTGGGCCACCCCTTTCGCGGACCACTGGACGAGTCCGTGGCAGGGCCTCTTCCGCGGACTTCTGACCGCCGTGCTCTTCGCCCTCGCCCTCCTGCTCGCCGTGATCACCTTCACCGCGGTCACGCTCCTCGTCGGACAGCCCTTCTACGAGTCGCTCTCCGAGAAGGTCGACCGTGACGTCTCCCGGGACGGCACCGCCCCCGAATCCGGGCTGCCGCTCTGGCGCGAGCTGTGGATCTCCGGACGCGACAGCCTCCGTATCGTCGTACGGGCCCTGGTCTGGGGCATCCTCCTCTTCGCCCTCGGCTTCGTCCCGGTCGTCGGCCAGACGGTCGTCCCGGTGATCGGCTTCTTCGTCACCGGCTTCTTCCTCACCGAGGAACTGACCGCGGTGGCCCTCCAGCGCCGCCGCGTCGACCTCCGCGCCCGCCTCACCCTGCTCCGTTCCCGCAAGATGCTGGTCTGGGGCTTCGGCACCCCCCTGGGCCTCGCCTTCCTGGTCCCCGTGGTCGCCGTCTTCCTGATGCCGGGCGCCGTCGCGGGCGCCACGCTGATGGCCCGTGACCTGCTGGGCGAGGAGACGGGCGAGCCGAACCCGGACCGGGAGGACCAGGGGGACCAGGAGGACCGGGAGCTGGGGGCTACGGCGTGAACCAGGTTCTCGCGGTGGCCGTCATCACCGTCCTGGCCGGCCTCGGCGTCAGTCCCGCGTTCGCGCCGTCCCACTGATCCCCGGCGCGCCCGCGTCGGCGGCCACCGTCAGGATCGACCGGACCTGGGCGATGATGTCCAGCCGGTTGCGTACGAACCCGGGATCGGTGACCGTCCCGGTCGCCGGGTCCGTGTTGCCGGTGCCGAACTCGAGCACGGGCGTGTGGACATGGCCGCCCGGCAGGCTGTCGTGCAGGCCGAGGCGGTCGCGCAGCAGCGTCGCGCGGTAGGCGATCTCGTTGGAGAGATAGTCGCCGCCGCCCCCGGCACGCGCCGTCGAGCCCGGGGTCGGGCCGTCGGGGCGTACGACCGGATCGGTGCCTCCCGCCGGGATCTCGGTCACCGACGTGTGGTCGTACACCGGGAAGCGGCCCGTGTCCGCGGCCACGATCCGCGCGTACGGGAGGGTCGTCGTCGTCCACTGCGGCTGCGAGGCCGGATCGGTGACCGGGACCGTCCCGGTCCGTGACACGTTCTCGTTGTCCGGGTAGCCGCCCCGCCAGGCCCCGTTGGTCCGCTCCACGTCGAAGCGGCCGACGCGGCCCTGGCTCACGGTCGTGAACAGGTCCACGCGCGGCAGTTGCCGCCGCAGCGTCCGCTCCACCGTGCCGTCGGCGAAGTCCTGCCAGCGGACGGGGAAGACGGCGGTCTCGACCCGCGCGGGTCCGTGCGCCGTGCGGATCGTCGTGCCGTCGAGGGCGAGGGCCGTGGCCCCGGACGGATTGGAGGTCCGGACGTCCTGGTCCAGCGTGAACGGGTCGAATCCGGTGACCAGGATCCGCTTCAGGCCTTTGGCGCACGGCCAGTGGATGTCCTGCCGACCGCGCGAGGTCTGCTCCAACGCGTCGAGCAGACCGGTGCGTTGCGCGTCCGTCAGCCCGAACCGGGGCGTCCACTGCCGCACTTCGCGGGTCATTCCGAGCCGCGCCCAGTACAGTGGCCGGTCGTCGTCGCGGCTCAGGTCGCCGCCCGCGGGGCCGCGTCCCTGAGCCCGGTCCACGGCCCGCCGCCACAGCCGCGCACCCTGCCGGGCGACCACGTGCTCGGCCCTCGCGTACGAGCCCGACCGTTCCAGCGCCCGGGCGAACTCCGTCGCCACCGTGTCGAATCCGGAGCGCCGCAGAATCTCCTGGGGCGCGGCCCGGTCGAGCCGCCGCTCCTCCACGGTGGCGGAATCCACGGTGCCGGAATCCACGGTGGCGGAATCCACGGTGCCGGAATCCAAGGTGGCGGAGCCCGTGGTGCCGGAGTCCGTGAGGCGGGGGTGCGCCGCGGCCGACGCGGTGGGGACGGCGGCCGACCCCGCCATCAAGGTCAGTGCGAGTAATCCGATGCGAACGCCTTTGTAGGTCAAGGGAGTTCATGCCTTCCGTCGCCGTGGGGTGCTGCCGGACGGCCGCAGTATCGCGTGCCCGAGGGGGCGTACGCCATGAGGGGTGACGCGCGGTGCGACGGTCGTACGGGGAGCTCCGTCACACGGGGATCCGTGCCGCCGCCTCCCGCAGCGCGCCCAGGAACGCCGCCGTGGCCGGTGCCGGGGACCGGCCACGTACCGTCGCCGCGTACACCGCGCGGGCCGTCGCCCCCTCGTCGCGCACCGGAAGCAGGACGACGTCCGGGCGCACGGACTCGGCGGCGAGCGCCGGGACCAGGGTCACCCCGAGACCGGCGGCGACGTACCCCTGCTTGGCGGTCCACTCGGCCACGACATGCGCGACGCGCGGACGGAAGCCGTGCCGCAGGGCCGCGTCCAGAAGAGTGCCCTCGGGGCGGGCGGAGCCGGATATCCAGTCGGCGTCGGCGAGTTGGGGCAGCCGCACCGACGTCTCGGCGGCGAGCGGGTGACCGGCGGGCACGGCGACGTACAGGGACTCGTCGAGGAGATGGTGCAGGGCGTAGGCCTCCAAGGGGGCGCGGCCCGTCGTCGAGACGATCGCCAGGTCCAGATGGCCCGCGGACAGCCGGTCCAGGAGCGCGGGGGTCAGTCCCTCCTCGCGGCTGAGCCGTACCCCCGGACGGTGGGCGCGGAAGGCGGCGATGGCGCGCGGCACCAGTGCCGCGTCGGCCGTGGCGAAGGCCCCGAAGCGGAGCCGGCCGCCCGCCGCCTCGCGCAGCTCCGCCAGTTCGCGTCCGGCGCCGTGCAGCCGCTCGACCACCGTCTCGGCGTGCGGCACGAGGACCCGTCCCGCCTCCGTCAGCCGGACGCCCCGGGGCAGCCGGTCGAAGAGCGCGGCCCCGCCGAGCGCCGACTCCAGCGAGGAGATCTGCCGGGAGACCGCGGACTGCGTCCAGCCGAGGGTCCGCGCGGCCACGGTGAACGAACCGTGCCGGGCCACCTCCAGGAAGACTCGCAGCCAGGTGGTGGAGAGACCGGGTACGTCATGCGGGTCGGGCATGGGACCCATGCTAGACATTCGCTTGCCGCATCACCCGGGCGCGCCTAGCGTCGGGGACATGGAAAAGATCGCATTCCTCGGACTCGGTCACATGGGCGCGGCGATGGCGCGCCGACTCCTCGACGCGGGGCACCCGTTGACCGTCTGGAACCGTACCGCCGCGAAGGCGGAGCCGCTGGTCGCCGCAGGGGCCACGCTCGCCGCGTCCCCGGGCGAGGCCGTGCGGGACGCCGATGTGGTGATCACGATGCTCGCCGACCCTGCCGCGCTCTTCGCGGTCGCGGACACCGTCGTGCCGCGACTGCGCCCGGGGACGTACTGGGTGGAGATGTCGACCGTCGGCCCGGACGTGGTGAAGGAGCTGGCCGCCCGGCTGGGGGAGGGCGTGCGGCTCGTCGACGCGCCGGTGGCGGGCAGCACGGACAAGGCGGCCGCGGGGCAGCTCGGCATTCTCGCGGGCGGTGACGTGGCGGGCGTCGAGCGGGTGCTCGCCCCTCTCGGCACCGTCACCCGTACCGGCCCGTCCGGCTCGGGCGCCGCGCTCAAGCTCGTCGTCAACACCGCCGTGCTCGGCGGGGTCGCCCTCGTCGCCGAGGCCATGGTCCTCGCGGACGCGCTCGGCCTCGACGAGGACACCGTGCGATCCTCGCTCGCGGGCGGTCCGCTCGGCGGCGCCGTCGGCCGTGCCTTCGCCGAGGACGTGCACTTCGGTACCTCGCTCGCGGTGAAGGACGTCGCCCTCGCCACGGAGACCGCCCGGCTCCCCGCCATGGAGGCGGTGCTGGAGCACTATCAGCGGGCGGCGGCCGATCCCGCCGTCGCCGGCGCGGACATCGCACAGGCCGTCGAACGCATCCGCCGGCATTCGGCCTGAGGAGACTCCGTGCGGATCACACTCGACAACCCGGCCGCCGCGCCCCAGCCCGCCAACGGCTACTACTCCCAGGTGGCCCGCGTCGAACTCGCGGGCGGTGGGGCCCTGTTGTACCTCTCCGGTCAGGTCGCCGACGGTGTCGGCCTGGCCGAGCAGAGCCGGGGTGTCTTCGAGACGATCGACGCGCTGCTGAAGGCACACGGCGCCACGCTCGCCGACGTCATCAACATCCGTACGTACCTGACGGACATCACCCGGCTCCCCGAGTACGGCGCCGTACGCGCCCGGTACCTCACCGGCACCCCGCCCACCAGCATGACCTTCGAGGTGTCCCGCCTCTTCAGGCCGGAGGCGCTCATCGAGATCGAGGTCGTGGCCGCCGTCCCCGCCGCCCGGGGGCCGGAGTGATTCCTTCCGGGTGATACTGCCGCGCATGAAGGTCATCAAGGCGGTGAACCTGGGCGTCCTGTTCCTGCTGGAGCTCGCCGTCCTCGTGGCAGCCGGGTACTGGGGGTTCAGCGGGGACACGGCGGCACCGGTGACCTGGCTGCTCGGCATCGGGGCCCCGGCCGTACTGATCGTTCTGTGGGCGCTCTTCGGTTCCCCGAAGTCGCGCCACAAGACCCGTGGCGCGGTCCGCGTCGGCTTCGAACTGCTCTGGTTCGGGGCGGGCGTGGCCGCGTCGGCCCTCGCCGGGGCCACGGGCTGGGCCGTCGCCCTCGGCGCCGTCTGCGTGGTGAGCAAGGCACTGGCGGTCGTCTGGCACCAGTGAGCCGACGCGGTGGGCCGACGACGGTGGAGCGTCGGCGGTGGGCGACCCGTCCGTGGCCGGGGCTCAGGCCTCGCCCAGCAGCACCAGGAAGTCCCGGAACGCGGCCGGCATGTCCACCGACTCCGGATCCAGCAGCCACTGGTACTGGAGCCCGTCCATCACCGCCACCAGCAGGGGGGCGGCGCGCTCCGGCGTGAGCCCGCTCGGCAGCCGTTCCCCGTACTCGGCGCGCAGCACCTGCGCCATGCTCGCGCGCACGGCGACATACCGCCGGGTGAAGAACTCGCGCGCCGGATGCCCCTCCGTGACGCTCTCGCCGAGCAGCGCCGAGAAGGTCTGCACGATGCCGGGCCGCATCGCGTTGTAGTCGGCGAGCGAGGCCAGCAGGTCCAGCCGCCACTGGCTGTCGGGCACGGCGTCCCACTGGTCACGTTCCTTGAGGACCGCTACCAGCAGGGTGTCCTTGGTCGGGAAGTAGTGCAGCAGCCCCTGCTGGGTGAGGCCCACGCGCTCGGCGACCGCGGCCATGCTCGCGCCCCGGTAACCGCGTTCGGCGATCACCTCCAGGGCCGCGCGCACGATCTCCGCGCGCCGCTCCTCGCTCCTGGTCCTGCTCGTCATGGCGTCACCGTACGGTATCCACTCACCCCGAATATCACGGCAAGGCAACGAAACCTACCGCTCTACAGGTCGCGGGTGCAGGATGAGAACGCCCGGCGGATCCCGCGGCCGTACAGCCGTACAGCCGTACAGCCGTGCGGGTTTCACGGGATTCATGGGCTTCACGGGTTTCACGGACTTCAACGAGGAGGTGCCACCGTGACGGAGGCAGCGGAGACAGCGGAGAGCCGGACCGGGACCAGGGGCGGGAGCGCGGCGGACCGGGAGCGCGAGACGGTCGTCGAGGCGGCCCTGGGCAGGCTCGGCCTGGACGCGAAGGCGCGGCTGCTCGCGGGGCAGGACATGTGGTCGCTGCCCGGACTCCCCGAGATCGGACTGCGCTCCCTCGTCATGTCCGACGGTCCGATCGGCGTGCGGGGCGTGCGCTGGACCGCCGACGACCCGTCCATCGCCCTCCCCTCACCGACCGCGCTCGCCGCCACCTGGGACCCCGCACTGGCCCACCGTGCGGGCGTCCTCCTCGCCCAGGAGGCCCGCCGCAAGCATGTCCACGTGCTGCTCGCGCCCACGGTCAACCTGCACCGCTCACCGCTCGGCGGCCGTCACTTCGAGGCGTACAGCGAGGATCCGTACCTGACCGGACGGATCGGCGCCGGCTATGTGCGGGGCGTGCAGTCCGGCGGCGTCGGCACCACCGTCAAGCACTTCGTGGCCAACGATGCCGAGACCGACCGTTTCACGGTGGACAACCTCGTCTCCGCACGCGCCCTGCGTGAGCTCTATCTGGCCCCCTTCGAGGCCATCGTCGAGAACGCCCACCCCTGGGGCATCATGACCGCCTACAACTCGGTCAACGGCACCACGATGACCGAGCACCACCACCTCGTGAACGAGGTCCTGCGCGGCGAGTGGGGCTTCGACGGCTTCAACGTCTCCGACTGGACGGCGGCCCGCTCGACGGTCGGGGCGATCGAGGGTGGCCTCGACGTCGCCATGCCCGGTCCCGAGACCGTGTACGGCGACGCGCTCGCCGCCGCCGTCCGCGCGGGCCGCACCGAGGAGGCGAAGGTCGACGAGGCCGTCCGCAACGTCCTGCGGCTCGCCGCCCGCGTCGGCATCCTGGAGGGCGCCGAACCGGTGGTCACGGAGCTGCCGGAGCAGGTGGACGGCGAGGCCCTGGCCCGCGAGATCGCCCGCCGCTCCTTCGTCCTCGTACGCAACGAGAACGCGACGCTGCCGCTGCGGCCGGGCACGGTGGCGCTGAGCGGCGCCGCCGCCCGCGACGCCAGGGTCCTCGGCGGCGGCTCCGCCACCGTCTTCCCCGCCCACGTGGTGTCGCCCCTGGACGGTCTCACCGCCGCACTCCCCGAAGGCAGCCTGACGTACGCGGTCGGCGCCGACCCGAACCAGGAACTCGCCGTCGCCGACAAGGGGTTCACACTCCGCGCGGAATGCCGCGACCGCGACGGCGAGCTGATCGGCAGCGGCTCCGCGCCCAACGGCCACCTCCAGTGGATGGGCAACGACCTCCCCGAAGGCGTCACCCACGACACCCTCCACACCGTGGACCTGCGGGGCACCTTCACCCCGCGAGTGAGCGGCACGCACACCTTCGGCATCAAGGGCCTCGGCGCGTTCACGCTCACCGTCGACGGCACGGTCCACTTCGAGGGCACCCAGCTCCCCACGGAGGACAGCCCCTTCACGGCGTTCTTCGGCGCCCCCGAGGAGCGCGCCCGGGTCGATCTCACCGCAGGAGAGACCTACGAGGTGTCCCTGCGCCAGGTGGTCGTCCAGCCCGAGGGCGCGCCCCTGCGGATGGTCGGCTTCTCCCTCGTCCACCAGGAACCGCGGCGCGACCCCGACGAACTGATCGCCGAGGCGGTCGAGGCGGCCCGCGCCGCGGACACCGCCGTCGTCGTGGTCGCCACCACCGAACGTGTCGAGTCCGAGGGCTTCGACCGCGGGGACCTCCGGCTCCCCGGGCGCCAGGACGACCTGGTGCACGCCGTCGCCGCCGCCAACCCGAACACCGTCGTGATCGTCAACTCCGGCTCACCGGTGGAACTCCCGTGGCGCGAGGAGGTCGCCGCCGTGCTGCTCACCTGGTTCCCCGGCCAGGAGGGCGGCAGCGCCCTCGCGGACGTCCTCACGGGCGCGCACGAGCCCGGCGGCCGGCTGCCCACGACCTGGGGTCCGCTCGCGGACGCCCCGGTCACCCAGGTGGTGCCCGTCGACGGCGAACTCCCGTACACCGAGGGCGCCTTCATCGGCTACCGGGCCTGGGAGAGGGACGGCAAAACCCCCGCGTACCCCTTCGGGCACGGCCTCGGCTACACCGACTGGGCGTACGAGTCGATCGAACCTTCCGACGGCGACGGTGACAGCGCCGCGACGGTCACGGTCCGCGTCCGCAACTCCGGCGCGCGCTCCGGCCGCGAGGTCGTCCAGCTCTATCTGACGCCGGTCGAGGCGGACAGCGAGCGCCCGGTCCGCAGGCTCGCCGCCTTCGCCGGAGTCGGGGCGGGTCCGGGTGAGACCGCCGAGGCCGTGCTCGGCATCCCCCGCCGCGCCTTCGAGGTCTGGGACGAGGACGCCGGCACGTGGGCGTTTGTGAAGGGTTCGTACGAGGTTGCCGCAGGCCGCTCGATCACCGACCGCCGGGTCGTGGCGACGATTAACGTCTGATCCGGGACAGCCCCCCCCGAGTAGCCCCGGTCCGGAACCTGACATCCGGACCGGGGCTCGTCGGTTCCCGGACCTCTAGGAGCGCATCCCGAACCCGTACACCGTCTCCGAGCGGTACGTGTCCCCCGGCCGCAGCCGCGTGCTCGGGAACTCCGGCCGGTTCGGGGAGTCGGGGAAGTGCTGCGTCTCCAGCGCGATCCCGTCGCCGGGCGCGAACGGGTCGCCCAGGTGGTCCGCGGTGTAGAGCTGGAGGCCGGGCTCGGTGGTCGCGACCGTCAGCACCCGCCCGGAGGAGGGGTCGTGGAGCTCGGCGACCTCGACCGCGCTCGCCGTCGTCCCCTTGTCCAGCACGAAGTTGTGGTCGTACCCCCCGCCGGCCTTCCGCGCCGTCCGGAAGTCGAAGCGCGTGCCGTCCACGGACTCCAGCACCCCGGTGGGAATGAGATCCGCGTCCACCGGCGTGAACCGTGACGCGGACAGCCGGAGTTCGTGACCGCCGGCGTTCCCCGAACCTGCCAGGTTCCAGTACGAGTGGTTCGTCAGGTTCACCACGGTCGGCGCGTCGGTGACCGCCTCGTACGCGATGCGCAGCGCGCCCGCCGCGTCCAGTCCGTACGTCGCCGTGACCTCCAGACGGCCCGGGAAGCCCTCCTCGCCGTGCGGGGAGACCCGGGTGAGCCGCAGCCCGTGTCCGACCGGTTCCACGTCCCACACCCGCTTGTCGAAACCGCGATCCCCGCCGTGCAGGGAGTTGGGGGCGTTGTTCTGCGCGAGGCTGTAGGTGAGACCGTCGAGCGGGAAGCGGCCGCCGGCGATCCGGTTGGCGTACCGCCCGACCAGCGCCCCGAGGTACGGGTCCGGGTGGGCGAGGTACCCGTCGAGGCCGGGGAAGCCCAGCACCACGTCCGCGCGGTGCCCGTCCCGGTCGGGGATCTCGACCGACTGGACGATCCCGCCGTACGTCAGGATCCGCACCCGCACCCCGGCACGCTCCAGCGTCCAGCGGTGGACCGGGGTGCCGTCGGGAAGGGTGCCGAAGAGTTCGCTGTCCATGATCGGAAGCCTAGGCCAATGACCTGTGCCCCCTCGCCCAGGGCGTGGGGCGAAAGTCCCGTCGTCCGCCCGGAGGGCGTGCCAGGCGTCGCGAGGCAGACGGGACTTTCGCAACACGCCCTATGCCATCGGCTGCCGGGCCGTCACCACCCGGTAGGCCAGCTCCGCGAGCCGGGCCTGACCGTCCCTGCTCGGGTGGAACCAGTCCCAGTGGCTCAGCTGGTCCGTGCCGAAGCGGAAGCCGAAGACCGCGCCCCCGTCGAAACGGCAGCGCCGGTCCTTGGCGCACACGTCCCCGAGAACCTTGTTGTACTGCTCCACCCGGTCCTGCACCTTCGCCCGCCGCAGCGCCGCACGCGAGCCCAGGGAGTCCGCGTCGGCCAGCATCGAGGGACAGATGCCCAGTTTCCAGATCTGCTTGCCCAGCGGGTTGCCGCGCCCCTCGGACCACAGCCGCTTCAGATCCGGCACGCTCGACACGTACACCTGGGTCTTCGGCAGCTCGTCGCGCAGGGTGCTCATCGCGTCCTGGAACGCGGCGCGGAAGCGGGCGACCGAGGTCATCGCCGAGACCGACGAGCGGCAGGCGTCGTTGGCGCCCACCATCACGGTCACCAGCTCCGGCTTCTCGGCGACGGCCCGCGCCATCTGCTCCGGCAGGTCCGCCACCCGCGCACCGGTCACCGCGTAGTTCCAGCTGCGCTCGGCGGCCCCCTCCGGCCCGAGCAGCCGCACGGCCAGGCTGCGGACCCCGGTGTCGCTGCCGGTCGCCCAGGAGACCTCGGGACAGTCGGACAGCACGGTGCAGGCGTCGAAGCCACGGGTGATGGAGTCCCCGACGGCGGCCACGGAGTGGGGACTGCGGTTCCAGAGGGGGGACGGCTTCGGGGACGGCCGGCCCTCGACCGCGCCGTGCGGAGCGGAGGAGCCGTCACCCGAGGCGTCGCACCCGGCCACACCCAGCAGGGCCGCCGCCACCAGGGCGAGGACGGCGCGCGGACGGTGGCTACGGATGCGCATCCCCTGGTCCCCTCGTTCGTTGAACATAATCGGTCAGCACCTGACCGACACGGTTGGCCGACACCGCGCAGTACAGGGTCGGTCGCACCGCGTCCCCTTGGGTGAAACCTCAATGTTTCTGGGCGCTGGGACCGACGGTACGTCACACTCCTTGCGCCACCGCACGGTAGCCTCGCCACGTGGCCGCCCTGCCACTGCCGTTCCGCTAAGTTACAAGATGTCTCGCTCTGCCCGGAGGCCCCAGTGACGACACGTGGAGTTCTCTACGTGCACTCCGCGCCCCGCGCGTTGTGCCCGCACGTCGAGTGGGCGGTCGCGGGTGTGCTCGGTACGCGCGTCAACCTCGACTGGATCCGGCAGCCCGCGGCGCCGGGCACCTGGAGATCCGAGTTCTCCTGGAAGGGCGAGGTGGGCACCGCCTCCAAACTCGCCTCCGCGCTGCGCGGCTGGCAGATGCTGCGCTTCGAGGTGACCGCCGAGCCCTGCGCCACGGCCGAGGGCGAGCGCTACAGCTGCACCCCCGAGCTCGGCATCTTCCACGCCGTCACCGGGATCCACGGCGACATCCTGATCCCCGAGGACCGGCTGCGCGCCGCGCTCCTGCGCTCCCAGCGCGGCGAGACCGACCTGGAGGCCGACCTCGCCAAGCTCCTGGGCAAGCCCTGGGACGACGAACTGGAACCCTTCCGGTACGCGGGCGAGGGCGCCCCGGTCCGCTGGCTCCACCAGGTGGTCTGACCTGATGACGGGCGTGACGGAAAGCCTTTAGGGGCGCGGGGAACCGCGTGCCCGGCCTCCACGACCCCGCACCCGACGAACAGGACGCACACACGGATGTGGCCCGGACTCCGACAGGGAGTCCGGGCCACACGCCGGTTCAGTGCACCTACGGCCGGCTTCAGATCGTCCGGAACGCCAGCACCACGTTGTGCCCGCCGAACCCGAACGAGTCGTTCAGCGCGGCGATGCGGCCCTCGACGGGCAGCTTGCGAGCCTCCCCGCGCACGATGTCGGCGTTCGCCTCGGCCTCGGGGTCGAGGTTGTCGACGTTGATGGTCGGCGGAGCGATCCGGTTGTACAGAGCCAGCACCGACGCCACCGACTCCACACCCCCGGCACCACCGAGGAGGTGACCGGTCATCGACTTGGTCGCGGAGACCGCCATGTGGTCGGCGTCGTCACCGAAGACCTTGCGCAGCGCCTTCAGTTCCGCCACGTCACCGGCGGGCGTCGAGGTCGCGTGCGCGTTCACGTGCACGATCTCGGCCGGGTCGAGGTCGGTGTTGTCCAGCAGGTTCTGCAGGGCGCGCGAGATGCCGCGGCCCTCCGGCTCCGGCTGCACGATGTCGTGGCCGTCGGCGGAGATGCCCTGGCCGACCGCCTCGGCGTAGACCCGGGCACCGCGCTCGGCGGCGTGCTCGGCGGACTCCAGGATCAGGACGCCGGCGCCCTCGCCCAGCACGAAGCCGTCGCGAGCGACGTCGTAGGGCCGTGAGGCACCCTGCGGGTCGTCGTTGTTCTTCGACATCGCCATCATGTTGCCGAAGGCGGCGATGGGCAGCGGGTGGATGGCCGCCTCGGTACCGCCGGCGACGACGACGTCGGCGCGGCCGGTGCGGATCATCTCGATGGCGTAGCCGATCGCCTCGGCGCCCGAGGCGCAGGCGGAGACCGGGGTGTGCACGCCGGCGCGGGCGCCCACGAGCAGGCCCACGTTGGCCGACGGGCCGTTCGGCATGAGCATGGGGACGGTGTGCGGGGAGACGCGGCGGACGCCCTTCTCCTTCAGCACGTCGTACTGGTCGAGCAGGGTGGTCACGCCGCCGATGCCGGAGGCGATGACGGTGCCGAGGCGGTCCGGGTCGATGGCCGGGTCGTCGCCGGCCCGGTCGGTGAAGCCGGCGTCCGCCCAGGCCTCCTTGGCCGCGATCAGCGCGAACTGCGCCGAGCGGTCCAGACGGCGGGCCTGCGGGCGGGGGATGACCTCGCCCGGTTCCACGGCGATCTGCGCCGCGATACGGACCGCCTGTTCGGCGGCCCATTCCTGCTCCAGGGGGCGGACACCGGACTTACCGGCGACGAGGCCCTCCCAGGTAGAGGCTACGTCGCCACCCAGCGGTGTGGTTGCGCCGATACCGGTGACGACCACGGTGCGATTGGTCGAGCTCACGGGAATTCTTTCTCCAACGGATACGAGGATTCAGCGGCGCCACCGCCGGGTGGCGGGGCAACGGACTGATCGATGGACCGGGCCGGGCCCGGTCCGCGGATCAGGCCTGGTTCTTGAGGATGTAGTCGGTCGCGTCGCCGACGGTCTTGAGGTTCTTGACGTCGTCGTCCGGGATCTTGACGTCGAAGCGCTCTTCGGCGGCGACGACGACCTCGACCATGGACAGCGAGTCGACGTCCAGGTCGTCGGTGAAGGACTTGTCCAGCTGGACGTCCTCGGTGGGGATCCCGGCGATCTCGTTCACGATCTCGGCGAGACCTTCGACGATCTCTTCCTGAGTGGCGGCCATGTCAGGCGCTCCTTCGGTATGTATCCAGTTGGTGTGGCGGTACTCCGGCCGGAGTGGTCCGGAACGGTGTGCCTAGGGGAGGGTAACGACCGTGGCGGCGTACACGAGACCCGCCCCGAATCCGATGACGAGCGCGGTGTCGCCGCTCTTCGCCTCACCGGTCGCCAGAAGCCGCTCCATCGCGAGCGGAATCGAGGCGGCCGAGGTGTTGCCGGTGGTGCGTACGTCCCGGGCGACCGTGACGTGCGCCGGCAGTTTCAGCGTCTTCACCATCGAGTCGATGATCCGCTCGTTGGCCTGGTGGGGAATGAAGACATCCAGGTCGTCCGGGCTGATCCCGGCCGCGTCCAGCGCCTGCTGGGCGACCTTCGCCATCTCGAACACGGCCCAGCGGAAGACCGCCTGGCCCTCCTGCGTGATCGCAGGGAACTTGATCTCGCCCTTGGAGTCGAGCGGGAGCGTCGAGACGTCGCCGATGTGGAAACGGTCCCACGGGACGGTCTGCTTGATGGTGCCGGCCTTGTCGCCCTCACTGCCCCACACCGTGGGGCCGATGTGCGGCTCCTGGGAGGGGCCCACGACGACCGCGCCCGCGCCGTCGCCGAACAGGAAGGCCGTCGCACGGTCCTCCAGGTCGGTGAGGTCGGACAGCCGCTCCACGCCGATGACCAGGACGTACTCCGCCGAACCCTCGACGACCATGCCCTTGGCCAGGGTCAGTCCGTAGCCGAAGCCCGCGCAGCCGGCCGAGATGTCGAAGGCGGCGGCCTTGTTCGTACCGAGCTTGTCGGCGATCTCGGTGGCGATGGCCGGGGTCTGGCTGAAGTGGGACACGGTGGAGACGACCACGGCGCCGATCTGGTCCGCGTCGATCCCGGCGTTGGCGATGGCCTTGCCGGACGCCTCGATCGACATCGCGGCGACGGTCTCCTCGTCGGAGGCCCAGTGCCGGGTCTCGATGCCGGAACGCGAGCGGATCCACTCGTCGGAGGAGTCGATCGTCTCGAGGATCACCTCGTTGGGCACGACCCGGACGGGACGGTAGCCGCCCACGCCCAGGATCCGTGCGTACGGGGCGCCCTTGCTGGGCTTGATCTTCGACATGCTCTCGGGCTCCTTGTCAGGCGCTGTGCTCGGCGAGGAGCTCGCGAGCCGCGTCGAGGTCGTCTGGGGTCTTCAGCGCCAGGGTCTTCACACCCGGCAGCGCGCGCTTGGCGAGGCCGGTGAGCGTGCCACCCGGGCACACCTCGATCAGCGCGGTCGCGCCGAGCTCCTGGAAGGTCTCCATGCACAGGTCCCAGCGGACCGGGTTGGCCACCTGGCCGACCAGCCGCTTCAGGACGTCGGCGCCGGACTTGACGGCCTGGCCGTCCTTGTTGGAGACGTACGTGACCCGCGGGTCCGCGGGGCTGAGGTCCTCCGCGGCCTGCGCGAGCGCCTCGACGGCGGGTGCCATGTGGTGCGTGTGGAACGCGCCGGCGACCTTCAGGGCCACCACCCGGCGTACGCCGTCGGGCTTGTCCGCCTCCAGCGCGGCCAGCTGCTCCAGCGTGCCCGCGGCCACGATCTGGCCCGCGCCGTTCACGTTGGCGGGGGTCAGGCCGAGCTTCTCCAGGTGCGGGACGGTCGTCTCGGGGTCTCCACCGAGCAGCGCCGACATACCGGTCCGCGTGACGGCGGCGGCCTCGGCCATCGCCAGGCCCCGGGTGCGTACGAGCGTCAGCGCGGCGGTGTCGTCGAGCACCCCCGCGAACGCGGCGGCGGTGATCTCACCGACGCTGTGCCCCGCGACGGCGCCGGGCGCGAGGTCGCGGACGTCGCCGAGTGCCGCGGCGGAGAGGAGTCCGGCGGCGACCAGGAGCGGCTGAGCGACAGCCGTGTCCCGGATCGCGTCCGCGTCGGCCTGCGTGCCGTAGTGGGCAAGGTCGAGACCGATGGCGTCCGACCACGCGGCGAGGCGGTCGGCGGCACCGGGGAGATCGAGCCAGGGGGTCAGGAAGCCGGGCGTCTGGGCGCCCTGGCCGGGAGCGACGAGTACGAGCACTCTCACACTCTCTCTTGTGGACGGCCACGGCCGCCCGTGGGGACAGGGACGAAGAACACGAAGGGGAATTGTAGGGCTCCGACAAATGCCTACGTCTGGAGATCTCCATCGGCCAGACGCCCCAGGATGAGCGCGATCCGCAGTGTGAAGGCGGATCGTACATCCGAGGGTGACCAACCGGTGACGTCAGTCACACGTCGTAGCCGGTAGCGCACGGTGTTGGGGTGAACGAAGAGCATTCGGGCCGCGCCTTCGAGGCTGCTCGCCTGTTCCAGATAGACACTGAGGGTTTCGAGGAGCGCGGAGCCGGCTTCCTCCAGTGGTCTGTAGATCTCCTCCACCAGTTGCTCACGGGCCGAGGGATCTCCGGCGATCGCGCGCTCCGGCAGCAGATCGTCGGCGAGGACCGGGCGCGGGGCGTCCTGCCAGGCGAAACACGCCTTCAGGCCGGCCGCGGCGGCCTGCGCGGAGCGGGTCGCGGCGAGCAGGTCGGGCACGATCGGCCCGGCGACGACGGCCCCGGCGGCGTACGGGCCGATCAGCGACTTGGCCACCGCGAGCGGGTTGTCGCTGCCGCCCGCGATCACCACGAGCCGGTCCCCGAGCACCCCGGTCAGCACCTGCAGCTTGGCGTGCCGGGCCGCCCGCCGGATGGCCTCGACGGTCAGCTCGCTGTCACCGTCGGGCGCCGTACCCAGCACCACGCAGACGTGTTCGGGGGAATTCCAGCCGAGAGCGGCGGCGCGGGAGACGGCGCCCTCGTCCGCCTCGCCGGAGAGCACGGCGTTCACGACCAGGGACTCCAGCCGGGCGTCCCAGGCACCGCGTGCCTCGGCGGCCTGCGCGTAGACCTGGGCGGTGGCGAAGGCGATCTCACGGGCGTAGACGAGGAGGGCCTCGCGCAGCACCGACTCGTCGCCGGGAGCGGCCACCTCGTCGATGGCACTCTCCATCACCTCGATCGTCGTCCGCACCATCTCGACGGTCTGGCGCAGGGTGATGGCCCTGGTCAGCTCGCGGGGGGCGGTGCCGAACACGTCGGTGGAGATGGCCTGGGGCGCGTCGGGACGCCGGAACCACTCGGTGAACGCGGCGATACCGGCCTGGGCGACGAGCCCGATCCAGGAACGGTTCTCCGGTGGCATGGCCCGGTACCACGGCAGCGTCTCGTCCATCCGCGCGATGGCCTGGGCGGCGAGACTTCCGGACGACTTCTCCAGCCGCTTCAGGGTCGCGGAGTGCGTGTGGATGTCGTGCGCTGGGCGCTCGGGGTTGCTGCGTTCGGGTTCGGGCACGGGACAAGACTGCCTTATCAGGACGGAGCTGTGCGGCGGCGGGTCTCCCATCGGGGCCGGGAGGGAGAGGAGCGGGGCTACGGTGGGAGACGTGACGGACGTACGGCGCTGTCGGATGTGGCGGATGTGGCGGATGTGATCGAGGTACGGCGCGCTGACGAGCGCTACCGAGGAGGGGACCCGGCGGCCGGGATCTCCTCGCTGCACGCCTTCTCCTTCGGCCCGCACTACGACCCGGACAACCTCCGCTTCGGCGCGGTGATCGCCTGCAACGAGGAACGGCTCGCGCCCGGTGCGGGATTCGACGAGCACCCGCACAGCCACACCGAGATCGTCACGTGGGTGGTGGAGGGGGAGCTGACCCACCGGGATTCGGCCGGTCACGAGTCGCTGGTGCGGGCCGGGGACGTACAGCGGCTGAGCGCGGCGGCCGGCATCCGGCACGTCGAGCGCAACGACGGGCCGGGTCCGCTGGTGTTCGTACAGATGTGGCTGGCCCCGGCCGCGCCCGGTGGCGTTCCGTCCTACGAGGTCGTCCACGGCATCGCGGACTCCACGCCGTACGCGGTCCCGGAGGCGGAGGCGATGCTGCATGTGCGGCGGCTGGCGGTGGGGGAGCGGACGGCGCTTCCGGACGCGCCGTTCGTGTACGTCCACGCCGTGCGGGGCGAGGTGCGTCTGGACGGCGGGGAGCTGGGCCCGGGGGACGCGGCCCGGATCACGGACGCGAAGGATCTCGAGGCGGTGGCGACGGCTCCGGCGGAGCTGTTGCTGTGGGAGATGACGGCCTCGCGCTGAGACCCGCGGCCCCGGATTTCGTGCGGTGGTCCTTCGGCTGCGACCGGCCCCCACTCACCCGCACCCGAAGCACCACCCTCTGTGTCCCGAAACGGGTCAGCCCCGCAGCTCGGAGAGAACCGCGTCCGTGAACGGCGTCCACGCCTCCGCCGCCCATGGCCCGAACGCCCGGTCCGTGAGGGCGACGCACGCGGCGCCCACCACCGGGTCGATCCACAGGAACGTACCGGTCTGCCCGAAGTGGCCGAAGGTGCGGGGCGAGGACGAGGCACCCGTCCAGTGCGGGGACTTGGAGTCACGGATCTCGAAACCGAGCCCCCAGTCGTTGGGGTTCTGGTGGCCGTATCCCGGCAGCACCCCCTTCGTACCGGGGTACTGCACGGTCATCGCGTCCGCCATCGTCCGCGGATCGAGAAGCCGTGGCGCCTGGACCTCCGCGGCGAACCGCACGAGGTCCGCCACCGTCGACACCCCGTCCTTCGCGGGCGAGCCGTTCAGCGACGTCCCCGTCATGCCCAGCGGCTCCAGCACCGCCTGCCGCAGGTATTCGGGGAAGGAGATGTCCGTCGCCTTGGCGATGTGGTCCCCGAGCACCTCGAACCCGGCGTTGGAGTACAGCCGCCGCTCCCCGGGCGGGGACGTCACCCGGTGCTCGTCGTACGCGAGCCCCGAGGTGTGCGCGAGGAGGTGACGGACCGTCGCACCGGGCGGACCCGCCGGCTCGTCGAGATCGATGGCCCCCTCCTCGTACGCGACGAGCGCGGCGTACGCGGCGAGCGGCTTGGTGACCGAGGCGAGGGGGAAGCGGTGGTCGACCGGACCGTGCGACCCCGTCACCGTGCCGTCCGCGCGGACGACGGCCGCCGCGGCCGTGGGGACGGGCCAGTTCTCGATCAACGCCAGGCTGCGCAGGGACATGGGTACGAGCCTAAGCGGCTCACAGCCGAAGCCGCATCGAGGGGTCCGGCTTGCGTACGAACCCGAGGGACGCGTACAGCGGCTCGGCCTCGGCGGAGGCGTTGAGGTCGACCTGGGGCACGTCCCGCTCGCGGAACCAGTCGAGCAGCGTCTCCATGCAGGCCCGCGCGTACCCCCGGCGCCGCGCGTCGGGGTCGGTGGCGACGCTGAAGACGTGACCGACCGCGCCCCGCGGATTGCCGGGCCGCCCGATCCGGTACTCGATGGTCCCGGCGACGAGCGCGGCCAGCGCGCCCGGCCGGCCGGGGTGGTCGACGACGAAGGCCGCGAAGTCGCCCTCGGGGCGGGCCAGCCTGCCGCGTATCGTCGGGAGCGACCCTGCGTGCCACTCCGTGGAGCCGTCGGTGGTGAAGACCGAGTCGAGCATGATCTGGCGCAGGCGGAGCACTTCCGGTGCGTCCTCGGGCAGGGCACGGCGTACGAGAGTCATGATCCGCACGGTAGCCAGCGCGCCCCGCGGACGTCCTCCGTTTCGCGGCGGCCGCCTTTTACCGGATACCGCTTGCTTGGAGTGCACTCCAAGGTTTTAGCGTGGAGGTCATGACGGTGATGGAGACCACGGCCGAGGCCGCCGAGACCGGCACCAGGACCGATGTGTGCGCGGCGCCTCCCGAGCGGCACCGGCGCCCGGACGGCCAGGACAGCTACACGATCAGCGAGGTCGTCGCCTTCACCGGCCTGTCCGCGCACACCCTGCGCTGGTACGAGCGGATCGGTCTCATGCCGCACATCGACCGCTCGCACACCGGACAGCGCCGGTACAGCAACCGCGACCTGGACTGGCTGAGCCTGGTCGGCAAGCTCCGGCTCACCGGTATGCCGGTCGCCGACATGGTGCGGTACGCGGAACTGGTGCGGGAGGGCGACGACACCTACCTCCAGCGCTTCGAGCTGCTGGAGGCCACCCGCCGGGACGTGAAGGCGCGGATCGCCGAGCTCCAGGACACCCTGGCCGTCCTCGACCACAAGATCAGTTTCTATGCGGACGCCGGGCGGCCCCTGGCGTCGGAGAGGTCCCGATGACGGACAGCAAGATCGCGAAGGTACGGCTCGGCGCCGACGGCCCCGAGGTCGGGGCACAAGGCCTGGGCTGCATGGGGATGAGCTTCGCGTACGGGCCCACCGACGCCGACGAGGCGCGGGCCACCCTGGAGCGGGCGCTGGAACTCGGCGTCACGCTCTTCGACACCGCGGACGCCTACGGCCAGGGCGAGAACGAGAGGTTCCTGTCGCCGTTCTTCAAGGCGCACCGCGACGAGCTCGTCATCGCGACGAAGTTCGCCCTGTCGATCCCGCCGGACAACCCGACGACGCGGGTCGTCCGCAACGACGCCCCGTACATCCGCCAGGCCGTCGAGGCGAGCCTGAAGCGGCTGGACGTCGACGTGATCGACCTCTACTACATGCACCGCCGTGACGTGAAGATCCCCATCGAGGAGACCGTCGGGGTCATGTCCGAGCTGGTGCGCGAGGGCAAGGTCAAGCACCTCGGGCTCAGTGAGGTCACCGGCGGGGAGCTGCGCGCCGCGCAGGCCGTGCACCCGATCACGGCCGTGCAGTCGGAGTGGTCGCTGTTCAGCCGGGACATCGAGGCGGGCGTGGTTCCGGCGGCGGGGGAGCTGGGCGTGGCGCTCGTCCCGTACTCGCCGCTCGGCCGCGGTTTCCTGACCGGATCGTTCGCCAACGCCGACACGGACCTCACCGCCACCGACTTCCGCCGGCAGCAGCCCCGCTTCACCGGCGACAACGCTGCCGTCAACGCGGCCCTGCTGGAACCGGTACGCGAGATAGCCGGGGCGCACGGCGCCTCGCTCGGCCAAATCGCGCTGGCCTGGGTACAGCGGCAGGCCGCGTCGTACGGGGTTGCGGCGGTGCCGATTCCGGGGACGCGGCGGCGCGGCCGGGTCGAGGAGAACGCGGCGGCCACGCGGATCGTTCTCGGCGACGAGGAGATGGCGCTGCTGGAACCGATCGCCTCGAAGGTGGCGGGGGAGCGGTACGCGGACATGTCGTTCTCGTCGGCGGGGCGGGAGTAGGAGGGCGGCGGCGCCGGCGCGTCTCACAGCTCCGCCAGCAGCTCCGCCTTCTTCCTCGTGAACTCCTCGTCCGTGACCAGTCCCGCCTCGTGCAGCTCGCCGAGGTGACGGATGCGGTCGGCGATGTCGGCCGGGTCGCGGCGGGGAGCGGGGACCACGGCCACCGGTGCCGGGCCCGAGGCCCGTACGGCGGCGAGCACCGAGGCCGCGAACGGGAGCGACTCGTGGACGGGCCCGTAACCGAGTCCGAAGACGACGGCGGCCGGATCCTGGTCGGCCTGGGCGGGCTGCGCGGCGGCGGGCTCGCGGCGCAGCAGCCGCAGATGCCCCTCGAAGACCTCGGGGGAGCGCCACTCGACGCCGCTCAGTCCGGCGACCGGGAAACTCTGGTCGCCGGCCTTCCACTTGGCGGAGGACGCGCCGGTCCAGAACCAGCGGAAGGACACCGAGGTGCCGTCGAAGGCCGCCCTCCCGTCGTACGCCTTGAAACGCAGCGGCGCCTCGGGTGCCGCGACCAGGTAGCGCTCGGGGGGTCCGGCGTCGTCGGCCAGCCGGGCGCGCAGTTCGTCCGCGTAGTACTCGGCGAGGGTCTCCCGGTCGGAGGGCAGCACCAGCCGATAGGGGTCGCACCCCTCCTTGAGCTGCCCGGCGGCCGCGTCCATCAGCGGATCGGCGCCCGCCCTCGGGACGGCGTGCAGCACGACCGTGCCGCGCCTGCCCGGCGCCAGTGTGACCGCCTCGATCGCCTCCAGGGGGACCCGGCGTTCGCCGAGCGCCTGGAACAGCTTCGGTGTACGGCTCCCCCGCTCGAAGCGGATGAGCACGGAGTCGGACTCGAACTCCCAGGCGGCATGAAATCCGGCCAGTACGTCACCCATGAGGGCCATCGTAAGCGGCGCGCCCGCCGGAGTCCCCTCCCCGGGCGGGCCGCACTTCTTCGGTCCTCTACGCGCGTCCCGCCGCGGAGGTGGCGGGCAGGTCCTGCCGGCAGACGTCGTCGTCGTGCGCGCACGATACCGAGTCGTATGCGCCAACGCCGATGTCGGCGAAGTTGCGCAGGCTCTCCGTACCGGGCTCGAAATATCCGCCGTGGCCCTTCGCGTCCCGGGCGGACAGCACCCGCGCGCCGAACGCCTTCGACACCGGGTCGGCGCCGTGTCCGAGGCCGCCGAACTCGAGGTACGGGACGTCCTGGATCCAGTCGTCGGAGTCCCGCATCGCCCAGACGCGGGCGGAGGTGTGCAGCGCCGAGGCCTTGTCGGCCCGCATGCCGGGACTGCCCGCGACCGCTATGTCGGAGACCCGGGAGGGCAGCGTGTGAGCGGCGACACCGCACAGCACCGAGCCGTAGCTGTGGCAGTACAGGGCGACGGGGGCCTTGCCGGGCAGCGCGCGCAGCAGCGCGTTCAGCCGGACCGCGCCTTCCTGCGCGCGGACGCCGGTGGCCGCGTCCATGCCGAGTCCGCTGGGTGCGGTGTAGTCGGCCCAGGCGATCACGGCCGTACGCGTCCGGGGGCTCGCCGCGCGCTCCGCCCCGTAGAGGGAGGTCGCCATGCCGACCGGTGCCGAGTACTTCTTGTTGGTGCGCTGGAAGGTGAGCAGGTCGGTGTCGACGCCGGGTACCACGACGGAGATCCGCTGGGCCCTGTCGAGGTTGCCGAAGACCTCGGCGACCCGGCCCGAGCCCATGGGATCGAAGGCGAGGAAGGTGCGGCCCTTGTGCAGCATCGCCTCGTAGCGGTGCATGCGGCGGCCGGCCTCCTGGTGCCCGAGGGACGAGAGCCGGTTGTCGTGCATGCGCCCGAGCTCGATCCCGCGCTGCTGCCCGATGGCGATGCGGTTGGCCGTGTAGCGCAGCCGTACGGGCGCGCCGTTCATGTTGCCGACCGCGAGCGGGTAGCGGTGCGCCAGCCGGCCGCGCTGGCGGGCGTCGAGCGAGGCGAAGAAGCGGGACAGGCGGCCCGGTGCGGAGTCGGGGTCCGGGAGAGCCTGTCCGGCGACCCGGCCGTGCTGCCACGCGGAGCGGGACGCCTGGAGGGGGGTTGCCCCCCGATGGCTGTGGACCGCTGTCCAGCCACTGGTGGTCAGCATCACGAAAACCACGGCCAGCGCGAGCAACGCGCGCCAGACGTTCAGTTGGGGAGATGTGTCGAAGGAAGTCACTGAGAGGACACCCTAGGAGAAGAGGGGTGCCTCCCGTTAAACGAGTGGTGGGGATCACGTTTCTGGCGGGGTAATTGGGGCAAAGCGGGTTCAGTTTCAGATAAATAGTGACGTTGTGTGCGCGGAGTTGCTCATTCCGTGCGCCACTTCTCCGCCAATGCGGGCCCCAGCTGGTCGAGATGTGTGACGGTCAGCGCGCGGATCGCCTCGATACTGTCGTCCTCGCCCGCGCCCCACATCCGGTGCGTCACCCGCATCACTCCGCAGAAGACGGCCACCGCGACCCGCGGTCTCGGATCCGTGTCCACGTCGAGCCCCTCGCGCTCGGCGATCACCCGGGCGATCTCGTCCTCCAGCTCGGCGGAACGGCGCAGATGGGCGGCGAGCAGCGCGGGCGTCGCCTCGATCAACCGGTGGGCGCGCATGTGCAGTTCGATCGGGACCACCGCCTCGACCGCCTCGCTGATGGTGTCCCAGCCCTCCAGCACGGCACCGCGGAGTGTCTCCAACGGGGCTTCGTGGGGCGGGCGTTCACGGACGGCGGCGAGGAAGCGCGACTCGGCGATGCCCTGGGTGAACAGGGCGACGTCCTCCTTGCCCGCGAAGTAGCGGAAGAAGGTGCGCTGCGAGACGTCGACGGCCTCGGCGATCTCGTCCACGGTCGTGCGTTCGTAGCCCTGGGTGACGAACAGTTCGAGGGCGGCCCGCAGCAGCGCGTCCCGGGTGCGCTGCTTCTTGCGCTCGCGCAGGCCCGGACGCGGCGCCATCTGTGTGACGGGGGTCGTGTCCATGGGGTCCTCTTCCGTTCTCCCGTCCAGCTCAGCGTACTCGTGAGTGACGTGACAGTTACCGACTTGTGAATTGGTTTGTCAATTGTCAGCGGCTGTCACTAGCCTCGACGCATGACTAGTCAGACCACCATCGACACGACGGGGTCCGGGGACAGGACGCCACTCGCCCCGTCGGATCCGCCGGGGGCCTCCGGGCTGCGCGGCCACCCGTGGTTCACCCTGTTCACCGTCGCCGTCGGCGTCATGATGGTCGCCCTGGACGGCACCATCGTCGCCATCGCCAACCCGGCCATCCAGAAGGACCTGGGCGCGAGCTTCGCGGACGTCCAGTGGATCACCAACGGGTACTTCCTCGCGCTCGCGGTCACCCTGATCACCGCGGGCAAGCTCGGCGACCGCTTCGGGCACCGCCAGACCTTCCTGATCGGTGTGGTCGGCTTCGCCGCGGCCTCCGGGGCCATCGGCCTGTCCGACAGTATCGCCCTGGTGGTCACCTTCCGTGTCTTCCAGGGCCTGTTCGGCGCGCTGCTCATGCCGGCCGCCCTCGGCCTGCTGCGGGCCACCTTCCCGGCCGAGAAGCTGAACATGGCGATCGGTATCTGGGGCATGGTCATCGGCGCCTCCACCGCGGGCGGCCCGATCCTCGGCGGCCTGCTGGTCCAGCACGTGAGCTGGCAGTCGGTCTTCTTCATCAACGTCCCGGTCGGTGTCGCCGCGCTGGTCCTCGGCCTGCTGATCCTGACCGACCACCGCGCGCAGAACGCCCCGCGCTCCTTCGACATCCCCGGCATCGCCCTGCTCTCCGGCGCGATGTTCTGCCTGGTCTGGGCGCTCATCAAGGCCCCGGCCTGGGGCTGGGGCGCCGGCCTCACCTGGACCTTCCTGGGCGCCTCGGTGCTCGGTTTCGCGCTCTTCGCCCTCTGGGAGACGCGGGTCGCGGAGCCGCTCATCCCGCTGGGCCTGTTCCGCTCCGTACCGCTGTCGGCGGGCGTGGTCCTCATGGTGCTGATGGCCATCGCCTTCCTGGGCGGCCTGTTCTTCGTCACCTTCTACCTGCAGAACGTGCACGGCATGAGCCCGGTCGACGCCGGGCTGCACCTGCTCCCGCTCACCGGAATGATGATCGTGGGCTCCCCGCTGGCCGGCGCCCTGATCACCAAGACGGGCCCGCGCATCCCCCTGGCGGGCGGCATGGCCCTCACCGCGATCTCCATGTACGGCATGTCCACGCTGGACACGGGCACCAGCGGCGCGGTCATGTCGCTCTGGTTCGCCGGTCTCGGCCTCGGGCTCGCCCCGGTCATGGTCGGCGCCACCGAGGTCATCGTGGGCAACGCGCCGATGGAGCTCTCCGGTGTCGCCGGCGGTCTCCAGCAGGCCGCGATGCAGATCGGCGGCAGCCTCGGCACGGCGGTCCTGGGCGCCGTGATGGCCTCCAAGGTCGACGGCGACCTCGCGGGCAACTGGGCCGACGCCAAGCTTCCGCCGCTCACCCCGGCCCAGCTCGACCAGGCCTCGCAGGCCGTCCAGGTCGGCGCCGCACCGGTGGCCAAGGGCACCCCGCCCGAACTCGCGGCCAAGATCACGACCGTCGCCCACGACACGTTCGTCTCCGGCATGAGCCTGGCCTGCCTGGTCGCGGCCGTGGTGGCCGTGGTCGCGGTCTTCGTC
Source organism: Streptomyces sp. RPA4-2 (assembly GCF_012273515.2). NCBI lineage: Bacteria > Bacillati > Actinomycetota > Actinomycetes > Kitasatosporales > Streptomycetaceae > Streptomyces > Streptomyces sp. RPA4-2. Next base: position 3,041,475 of record NZ_CP050975.2, on the reverse strand, counting down.
GCGCTGCTCACCAAGAGGGGCGAGAACGCGGACGCCGCGGGCGCGGGTGCCGGTCACATCTGACCGGCGCATTCCAGCCCGGTTTCACCCTTCCGGGTGATACCGCTCAAGATCCCACCCGTTCGGCACGCGCCGCAGGTCACAGTGGGTCACGCCCTCCGCACGAACACGGGGGCGAACGGATCTGCGGCGCGCTGTCGGAGGGGGGCAGCGCGCCCGCAGTTCCGAGACGGACGGCCCCGCGGCCGCGTCCGTCAGCGCGCGTGCTCCTCCGCCACCCCGGGCGCGGGGGGCAGGACGATCTCCCGGACGCCCGACAGCGCGGCGACCTCCGCGCGAAGCGCCCGCACCTCCTCCGTCAGCGCCTCGATCGCCGCCGTCTGCCGGCGCTCCTCCACGTCGTCCTTCTCGAAGCGCGAGATGAACCACGCCGCGATGTTGGCGGTGACGACACCGAGCAGGGCGATACCGGAGAGCATCAGACCGACCGCGAGGATACGGCCCATCCCCGTGGTCGGCGCGTGGTCCCCGTACCCCACCGTCGTCATCGTCGTGAACGACCACCACACCGCGTCACCCAGCGTCTTGATGTTCCCGTTCGGAGACTCCCGCTCCACCGACAGCACCGCGAGCGAACCGAACATGAGCAGCCCGATCACCGCGCCCCCGACATAGGTCGTCAGCTGGATCTGCGAGGCCATCCGGGCCCGCCGCCCGACCAGGGTCAGCGTGGCGACCAGCCGCAGCAGCCGCAGCGGCTGAAGGATCGGCAGGATCACCGCGCACAGGTCCAGCCAGTGCGTCCGGACGAACTCCCCCCGGCGCCGGACGAGCAGGAGCCGTACGAGGTAGTCGACGGCGAAGGACCCCCACACCGTCCACTCCACCGCCGTGCACGCCACCGCCACGGCGGGAGAGGCGTCACTGTCCACGATCGGCACGGCGTAGGCCAGGGCGAACGCCACCGCGAGCGCCAGCAGGGGCCGTTGCGTGCGCTGCTCCCAACGGTCCTGTGCCGATAGCTCTTTCATACCCGCATCGTAGGAAGAAAGACGGAGGGGCGGCGGAGCTCAAGGCTCCGCCGCCCCTCACACGGCCGACGCAGGCGGGTCCTACGCGTCGCCGCCGGCGGCTCCGGGATCGGCCGCCGCCACTTCGAGCAGCTGGTAGCGGTCGATCGCCTGCTTCAGCACCGACCGGTCGACCTTGCCCTCACGGGCCAGCTCGGTCAGCACCGCGACCACGATCGACTGCGCGTCGATGTGGAAGAAGCGCCGCGCCGCCCCGCGGGTGTCCGCGAAGCCGAAACCGTCCGCGCCCAGCGACTGGTACGTCCCCGGCACCCAGCGCGCGATCTGGTCGGGAACCGATCGCATCCAGTCCGACACGGCCACGAACGGTCCCTCGGAACCGCTCAGTTTCCGCGTCACATACGGCACGCGCTGCTCCTCCTCGGGATGCAGCAGATTGTGCCGCTCCACCTCGACGGCCTCGCGCCGCAGCTCGTTCCAGGAGGTCGCCGACCAGACGTCCGCCCTGACGTTCCAGTCGGCGGCGAGGATCCGCTGCGCCTCCAGCGCCCACGGAACCGCGACGCCCGACGCCAGGACCTGAGCCGGGATCGAACCCGAAGTGCCCTCGCTGAAGCGGTGGACGCCCTTGAGGATGCCCTCCACGTCGACGTTCGCCGGCTCCGCCGGGTGCTGGATCGGCTCGTTGTAGACGGTGAGGTAGTAGAAGACGTCCTCCGCGTCCGGACCGTACATCCGGCGCAGACCGTCCTTCACGATGTGCGCGATCTCGAAGCCGTACGCCGGGTCGTACGCGACACAGCCCGGGTTCGTCGAGGCGAGCAGCTGGGAGTGGCCGTCCGCGTGCTGCAGTCCCTCGCCGGTCAGCGTCGTACGGCCGGCGGTCGCGCCGAGCACGAAACCGCGCGCCAACTGGTCGGCCATCTGCCAGAACTGGTCACCGGTGCGCTGGAAACCGAACATCGAGTAGAAGACGTAGACGGGGATCAGCGGCTCGCCGTGCGTGGCGTACGCCGAGCCCGCCGCGATCAGCGAGGCGGTGCAGCCCGCCTCCGAGATGCCGTCGTGCAGCATCTGACCGGTCGGCGACTCCTTGTACGCGAGCAGCAGATCGCGGTCCACGGACTCGTACTGCTGACCGAGCGGGTTGTAGATCTTCGCGCTCGGGAAGAAGGAGTCCATGCCGAAGGTGCGGTACTCGTCGGGCGCGATCAGCACGAACCGCTTGCCGATCTCCTTGTCCCGCATGAGGTCCTTCAGAAGCCGTACGAACGCCATGGTCGTGGCGATCGACTGCTGACCCGAACCCTTCTTCACGCTCGCGTACGTCTTGTCCTCGGGAAGCTCCAGCGGCTTCGCGCGCACGACACGCGTCGGGACGTAGCCGCCGAGTCCCTTGCGCCGGTCGTGCATGTACTGGATCTCTTCGGAGTTGCGGCCCGGGTGGTAGTACGGCGGCGCGCCGTCCTCCAGCTCCCTGTCGGAGATCGGCAGGTGCAGCCGGTCGCGGAAGCCCTTGAGGTCGGCGACCGTCAGCTTCTTCATCTGGTGCGTGGCGTTGCGGCCCTCGAAGTTCGGCCCGAGCGTCCAGCCCTTGACCGTCTGCGCCAGGATCACCGTCGGCTGGCCCGCGTGCGCCTTGGCCGCCGAGAACGCCGCGTAGATCTTCTTGTGGTCGTGACCGCCGCGGCCCAGGTGCAGGATCTGGTCGTCGGTCATGCCCTCGACCATGGCGCGCAGCCGGTGGTCGTCGCCGAAGAAGTGGTCGCGGATGTACGAACCGGTCTCGGTGGCGTACGTCTGGAACTGGCCGTCGGGCGTGGTGTTCAGCTTGTTGACGAGGATGCCGTCGCGGTCCTGCGCCAGCAGCGGGTCCCAACTGCGGTCCCACACCAGCTTGATGACGTTCCATCCGGCGCCCCGGAACTGTGACTCCAGCTCCTGGATGATCTTGCCGTTGCCGCGCACCGGGCCGTCGAGACGCTGGAGGTTGCAGTTGACCACGAAGGTCAGGTTGTCGAGGCCCTCCCGAGCCGCGATGGACAACTGTCCGAGCGATTCCGGCTCGTCCATCTCGCCGTCCCCGAGGAACGCCCAGACGTGCGACGCGGAGGTGTCCGCGATACCGCGCGCCTCCATGTAGCGGTTCATCCGCGCCTGGAAGATCGCGCCGAGCGGGCCGAGGCCCATCGAGACGGTCGGGAACTCCCAGAAGTCCGGCATCAGCCGCGGGTGCGGGTATGAGGACAGCCCGTACGGCGCCTTCGACTTCTCCTGGCGGAACGCGTCGAGCCGCTGCTCGCTCAGCCGGTCGAGCAGGAACGCGCGGGCGTAGATGCCGGGGGACGCGTGACCCTGGAAGAAGATCTGGTCACCGCCGTCGCCCCCGTCCTTGCCGCGGAAGAAGTGGTTGAAGCCGACGTCGTAGAGCGAGGCGGAGGAGGCGAAGGTGGCGATGTGGCCGCCGACGCCGATGCCCGGACGCTGGGCCCTGGACACCATCACGGCCGCGTTCCAGCGGGTCGCGTTGAGGATCTTGCGCTCGATCTCCTCGTTGCCGGGGAAGAAGGGCTCGTCCTTGGTGGCGATGGTGTTGACGTAGTCCGTGCTGCGCATCTCGGGCACGGCCACGCGCTTCTCGCGGGCCCTCTCGATGAGCCGCAGCATCAGATAGCGGGCGCGCTCGCGGCCGCGCTCGTCGACGGCGGCGTCGAGCGAGTCGAGCCACTCCTGTGTCTCTTCGGGGTCGAAGTCCGGGACCTGACTGGGAAGGCCGCCAATGATGATCGGATTGCGATCGGATCCGGAAGCCACGCTGTTCCTTCGCTGTCAGAGGGCTGTCTGAAGGCTGCCCGGGGGGCTGAGTAAGGGCTTTCTGGGCGCTGTCTGGGGCGGATTCACGGTGTCTCGGCACCGTTCCCCAATCGTGTACCTCGGGAACGGAATCGTCATCTCTACCGATAGGTAACCGAGACATTCCCGCAGTTCGCCGGGACGGGCCAGACCAAAACGCAACGATACGCTCACTCCGTGACGCGTTCCGCAAAGTCGTTCGGGTCTCGTACGCTCCAAGGGTTCCGAACTTCACAAATGGGGCAGAAAGGTGTGGTGTGCGTCACCTATGGCCGTGATTCGCCGACTGGAGTTGCGCCGACACCGCCGGGATCGTCACCGTTTCGGCGGTCTCGACGGCCGGGTACTTGCGCGATCCGCCCCGCCCGTGTGGACTACGGCCAATGCTTCGCGCACGCGCGTGGCTGAGACATCTACCGAAACATGATCAGGAGGCAAGCCGTGAGCGCGACCGCGGACCACGCGGAGGAGCGGACCAACCCGGCCGGCAGGCTGGGGTTCGAGCCCGGACAGGTGGTCCAGGAGATCGGCTTCGACGACGACGTTGACCACGACCTCCGTGAAGGTATCGAATCGTTGATCGGCCAGGACCTGGTCGATGAGGACTACGACGACGTCGCAGACGTCGTACTGCTGTGGTTCCGCGACGAGGACGGCGACCTTACGGATGCCCTGGTGGACGCCATCGGTCTCCTTGAGGACGGCGGCATGATCTGGCTGCTGACCCCGAAGACCGGCCGGGACGGCTACGTCGAGCCCAGCGACATCAATGACGCCGCCCAGACCGCGGGCCTCTCCCAGACGAAGAGCATTTCCGTGGGGAAGGAGTGGTCGGGCACGCGTCTGGCCACGCCCAAGTCGAAGCGCTGAGCTGTCGCTCCGTCTGACGCAGAGCATCCGTGTGTGCGAGGCCCCCGCCGGCGATCCGCCGGCGGGGGCCTCGGTCATGGGCCGATCCGGGACGCCCGGACGTCCCTGCGTAGGGTGGTCGTCACCCGAACAGCCCCCTGGAAGGGAAGCGTGTGAGTATGGCGATCGAGGTCGGCACCGAGGCACCGGACTTCGAGCTCAAGGACAACCACGGGGCCACCGTGAAGCTGTCCGACTTCCGCGGCGAGAAGAACGTGGTGCTGCTCTTCTACCCGTTCGCTTTCACCGGTGTGTGCACCGGCGAGTTGTGCGCCCTGCGCGACGAACTGCCGAAGTTCGTCAACGACGACGTCCAGCTGCTGGCCGTCTCCAACGACTCCATCCACACCCTGCGCGTCTTCGCCGAGCAGGAGAGCCTGGACTACCCGCTGCTCTCCGATTTCTGGCCGCACGGCAACACTTCACGCGCGTACGGCGTCTTCGACGAGGACAAGGGGTGTGCCGTGCGCGGCACCTTCATCATCGACAAGGCGGGCGTCGTGCGCTGGACCGTGGTCAACGGTCTGCCGGACGCGCGTGACCTGAACGAGTACGTGAAGGCGCTCGACACCCTGTGATTCTTCGGTCGCAGGGCCTGCAGGGTGCGGGAACCCGTCACTAGGATCGACACGTTGATCCGATACCAACGCACGACGGGGCTCCCCGCCCCCGGACACCAATGGGAGGACTCGTGGGAGTCAGCCTCAGCAAGGGCGGCAACGTATCGCTGACCAAGGAGGCCCCGGGACTGACCGCGGTCATCGTCGGTCTGGGATGGGACGCCCGTACGACGACCGGCGTCGACTTCGACCTCGACGCCAGCGCCATCCTCACGAACGCGGACGGCAAGGTCAGCTCCGACCAGAACTTCGTGTTCTTCAACAACCTGAAGAGCCCGGACGGCTCGGTCGAGCACACCGGCGACAACATCACCGGTGAGGGCGAGGGCGACGACGAGCAGATCAAGGTGAATCTCGCCGCCGTCCCGGCCGACGTCCAGAAGATCGTGTTCCCGGTCTCCATCTACGACGCCGAGAACCGCCAGCAGTCCTTCGGCCAGGTCCGCAACGCGTTCATCCGCGTGGTGAACCAGGCCGGCGAGGCGGAGATCGCCCGCTACGACCTCTCCGAGGACGCCTCCACGGAGACCGCCATGGTCTTCGGCGAGCTGTACCGCAACGGCGCGGAGTGGAAGTTCCGCGCCATCGGCCAGGGGTACGCCTCGGGTCTGCGCGGCATCGCGCAGGACTTCGGCGTCAACGTCTGAGCCGTACACCGGCGTCGAGCCCCGGCCGTACGGCCCAGTCCGTCGTGGGCCTACGGCTTACGGCCTCCGGCTCCTCGGCCCGGCGTCGCACCTCTTCGGGTGCGGCGCCGGGCCTGCCCGATATCTGTGCGCCCCGCGTGCGACATATGAGCGCCGGGGCGCCGCGCGCATGCTGTGCCGTGCCGGGGGAAGACACCCCCCGGACCCGGACCAGACGGACGGGCCGGCCGGGAATGGCGGGGACACCGCCCGCAGGACTGAGTGAACGCTTCACCGGGGAGGAATCAGATCATGGGCGTCACGCTCGCCAAGGGAGGCAATGTCTCCCTCTCCAAGGCCGCACCGAACCTCACACACGTGATGATCGGTCTCGGCTGGGACGCGCGTTCCACCACCGGAGCCCCCTTCGACCTGGATGCCAGCGCGCTGCTGTGCAACTCCGGCCGGGTGCTCGGCGACGAGTGGTTCGTCTTCTACAACCAGCTCAAGAGCCCCGACGGCTCGGTGGAGCACACCGGCGACAACCTCACGGGTGAGGGAGAGGGCGACGACGAGTCGATCCTGATCGACCTCTCCAAGGTGCCGGCCAACGTCGACAAGATCGTCTTTCCGGTCTCCATCCACGAGGCCGACAACCGCGGCCAGACCTTCGGCCAGGTCAGCAACGCCTTCATCCGTGTGGTCAACCAGGCCGACGGCCAGGAGCTCGCCCGCTACGACCTCTCCGAGGACGCCTCCACGGAGACCGCGATGATCTTCGGTGAGGTCTACCGCTACAACAGCGAGTGGAAGTTCCGCGCGGTGGGCCAGGGATACGCGTCCGGATTGCGTGGTATCGCCCTGGACTTCGGGGTCAATGTTTCCTAGGCCCACCTGCACCAGCCGAGGGCGGGCCTCTAGACTTCGTGGTCAACAGTAGGTAAAGCCGAGTACGGCGCGGGGGAAGCCCTTCCCCAAGCCGGCGCTTGGGGGTGCCCCCACCACACGATGATTGGGTAGCCAGTGCTTCTGAAAACCTTCGGCTGGTCGTTCGCGATTACCGCGATCGGTCTGGTCGCAGCGGCCTTCTACGGGGGGTGGACCGCCTTTGGCATCGTGGCGATCCTGGCCGTCCTGGAGATCTCGCTGTCCTTCGACAACGCGGTGGTCAACGCCGGAATCCTGAAGAAGATGAGTGCCTTCTGGCAGAAGATCTTCCTCACGGTCGGTGTGCTGATCGCCGTCTTCGGTATGCGTCTGGTCTTCCCCGTCGTCATCGTCGCCATCAGCGCCAAGATCGGCCCGATCGACGCGGTCGATCTCGCGCTGAACGACAAGGACAAGTATCAGCAGCTGGTGACCGACGCCCACCCGTCGATCGCCGCCTTCGGTGGCATGTTCCTGCTGATGATCTTCCTCGACTTCATCTTCGAGGACCGCGACATCCAGTGGCTGCGCTGGATCGAGCGCCCGCTGGCCAAGCTCGGCAAGGTCGACATGCTGTCGGTCTGCATCGCCCTGATCGTCCTGCTGATCACCTCCTTCACCTTCGCGGTCCACGCCCACCAGCACGGCGGCGGCCACGCCGACAAGGCACAGACGGTGCTGATCTCCGGCATCGCCGGCCTGATCACCTACATGGTCGTCGGTGGACTCTCCGGCTACTTCGAGGACCGGCTCGAAGAGGAGGAGGAACGCTCCCACGAGGAAGAGGAGGAGGCCGAGCGGACCGGCAAGAAGAAGCCCGCCGTCGTCCTGGCCGGCCAGGCCGCCTTCTTCATGTTCCTCTACCTCGAGGTCCTTGACGCGTCGTTCTCCTTCGACGGCGTCATCGGCGCGTTCGCGATCACCAACGACATCGTGCTGATGGCCCTCGGTCTCGGCATCGGCGCCATGTACGTCCGTTCGCTCACGGTCTACCTGGTCCGCCAGGGCACCCTCGACGACTACGTCTACCTGGAGCACGGCGCCCACTACGCGATCGGCGCCCTCGCCGTGATCCTGCTCGTCACCATCCAGTACCAGATCAACGAGGTCATCACCGGTCTCGTCGGTGTCGTCCTGATCGGCTGGTCCTTCTGGTCGTCGGTACGCCGCAACAAGGCGCTCGCGGCCGCCGAGGGAAAAGGCACGACCTCGGACGAGAAGGCTGAGGTCTCGTCCGGGGTCTGACGGACTCCCCTTTTCCGGAGGCTCGGGTCGCCTCCGGGGCGCCGGTGCCGGTGTCGAGCGGGTGTGAACCCGGGCCCGGTGAGGGAACGCTCTGAACGGGGCGGCTGTCGAGGACCAGTCCTCACGGCCGCCCCGCCGCGTATCGAGGCAACATGGGGGCGGGATTCGGTAATGGGCTTCTGGGACGAGCTGTGGCGCGGACGCACGACGGACTTCGACTCCGGCAGCGCGGCCACCAACTCCATAGAACTGACCAAACGCAGCCACACGGTCTCGCTCACCAAGCAGGGCGCGGCCACCGGCAACCTCCGCATCAACCTGTCCTGGCGGATGCGGACCTCCGACATCGGCGGCGGCCAGCAGCGCGGCAGCCTGCTGCGCCACCCCCTCAAGATCTTCAAGCCGGACGTGGTCCAGGCACACACGCAGAGCATGGTGAACGTCGACCTCGACCTCGGCGTGCTCTACGAGCTCACGGACGGCACCAAGGGCGTGGTGCAGCCGCTGGGCGGCCTCCTCGGTGAGATCAACGGTCCGCCGTTCGTGAAACTCAGCGGCGACGACCGCTTCGGTTCCGGGTCGGGCGAGACGGCGTACGTCAACCTCGACCACCGCGACGACATCAAACGGCTGCTGGTCTTCGTCTACATCTACGACCAGACGCCCGCCTTCGACCGCACGCACGCCGTCATCACCCTCTACCCGAGCAACGGCCCGCGGATCGAGATCGGGCTCGACGAACGCCATCCGCAGGCCCGGTCCTGCGCGGTCGTGATGATCGAGAACAACAAGGGCGAGATCACCGTGCGCCGCGAGGTGAAGTTCGTCTACGGCTTCCAGGCCGAACTCGACCGGCTGTACGGCTGGGGACTGCAGTGGGGGCGGGGGTACAAGTCCAAGGTCGACCGCTGAGCACGCCTCGATGTGGAACGTCCCCGCGGGACAGCTCCCCGTCCCGGCCGCGGAGCGCCGCCCCGGCAGGACGGCTCCCCGCGGGGCCGCTCAGCGGCCGACGAACTGGGGACCCTGCGGCGGCAGCCGGAAATCCGGGTCGGGCAGGGCACCGACCGCCTGCGGGAAGCCGTACGCCGGCGGCACGGCGGGCGCCGTCTGCGGCTGCGGATAGCCGTAGCCCGGCCGGCTCACCGGCTGGGGATAGCCGTAGGCGGGCTGCGCGGGTGCCGTCTGCGGCTGCGGATAGCCGTACGCGGGCTGCTGGGGCACCGGAGCGGGCTGTTCGGCCGGCAGCGGCACCGAGGTCTCCGGCGACGTCACCGGGACGGCCCAGTCCGCCGCCTCCGGTACGGCCCCGGTCGCGGACTCGGGCTCCGACTCGTCCACCGTGATCCCGAAATCGGAGGCCAGCCCCTCCAGCCCGTTCGGGTAACCCTCGCCGAGCGCCCGGAACTTCCAGCCCGCTCCGCGCCGGTACAGCTCGCCGCAGATCAGCGCCGTCTCCGTACCGGTCTCCGGCTTGACGTCGAAGTACGCCAGGGGTTCACCCTCGGCACCGGAGGCGTCGTACAGCAGAATGCGCAGGGAGCGTACGTGGTCGAAGGACACCCCGTCCGCCGATGCGACCAGCAGAATCTGTCCGACGCCGGACTCGACACCGGCCAGATCTGTCTGGATCGTGTCGGTGAGGCCCTCGGCGACGCGCTTCTTGCCGAGCCGCCAGACCTTGCCCGAAGGATGACGTGGCTGGTTGTAGAAGACGAAGTCCTCGTCGGATCGCACACGACCGTCGGGACCGAGGAGCAGTGCCGAGGCGTCGACGTCCGGGACACCCTGCCCGGGAGTCCAGCGCAGCACGGCACGAACCGCTGTGGCGTCCAGCGGGATGTTCGACCCCTTCAGCATCGCGTGCGTCATGCGGTCATCCTGCCCTCTCGGTCCTGGTCACGACAACGCGGGGGTGAGGATTCCCCATCGGAGCGTGAGGACAACCGACATGGCCGAGTTACCTGAACTTCACGCCCGGTGGGAACCCCTGACATGCATTTGTACGTACTATTACCGGCCACATCACGTAGATCCGACTAGCCGCCATAGGGGAGTCTCATGCGTCATTTCGGGCACATCGCCCCTGTAGAGCGGCAGCGGCTCTTCCACCGCGAGCCCTGCGTCTTCACCGCCGACTCCCCGCCCCGCCTGCTGGCGGCGGCCCTGGGAGCCACCCTCTACAGCCCCGCGACCCGGCCCCACCTCGCCGACGACATCCTCAAGCAGGCCGCGCGCGGCGTGGTCTCCATGGTGCTGTGCCTCGAGGACTCGATCGACGACTCCGAGGTCGTGGGGGCGGAGCGGAACCTGGTCCGGCAGTTCGCCGACCTCGCCGCACGCCCCGCCGCCGAGCTCCCGCTGCTGTTCGTGCGGGTCCGCGAGCCGGAGCAGATCCCGGATCTCGTACAGCGGCTCGGCGCGTCCGTGCGGCTGCTGTCCGGATTCGTCCTGCCGAAGTTCACCGAGGAGCGGGGTGTCCCGTTCCTGGAGGCGCTCACCGCGGCCGAGGCCGCGAGCGGGCGGCGGCTGTTCGCCATGCCGGTCCTCGAATCGCCCTGCCTGCTGTACCTGGAGAGCCGCCGGGAGACCCTGGCGGGCATCTCCCGGGTCGTCGACAAGTACCGCGACCGCGTCCTCGCGCTGCGCCTGGGCGTCACCGACTTCTGCTCGGCGTACGGACTGCGCCGAGCACCCGACATGACCGCCTACGACGTCCAGATCGTCGCCTCCGTGATCGCCGACGTGGTGAACACGCTGGGCCGCGCGGACGGCACCGGCTTCACGGTGACCGGACCGGTCTGGGAGTACTTCCGGGTCCAGGAACGCATGTTCAAGCCGCAGCTGCGCCGCAGCCCCTTCCTGGAGGGCGAGGTCGAGGAGCTGCGCGAGGCCCTGATCGAGCACGACATGGACGGACTGCTGCGCGAGATCGCCCTCGACCGGGCCAACGGACTGCTCGGCAAGACCTGTATCCACCCCTCGCACGTCCCGGCCGTGCACGCCCTGTCCGTCGTCAGCCACGAGGAGTGGAGCGACGCGCAGGACATCCTGCGGCCCGAGCGCGGCGGCGGGGGTGTGCTGCGGTCGGCGTACACGAACAAGATGAACGAGGTGAAGCCGCACCGCGCCTGGGCCGAGCGCACTCTGGAGCGCGCCGAGGTGTTCGGCGTCGCGAACGAGGACATCGGCTTCGTGGAGCTGCTCGCCGCCGGGCTCCCGGCCTGACCGGGCCGCGCCGACACGTACGACCTCGCAGACTAAGGAATTGATGGACAACGTGGTGTGGACGGGGACCTGGGTCGCGGAGCGGCTCGGCGTCGAACTCGTCGGTGACGAGAAGCTGGGCGACCTGCTGGGACTCGCGCTGCGGCGCAACCCCCGGCGGGCGCATCTGCTGGTCTCGAACGTGCTGGGCAAGCACGTCCCGCAGTCGCCGTCCGTGGTGTACGGGTACGGGTTCGCGCTCGGCCGCCGCGTGCGGGAGCTGCTCGGCACCGAGGACGCCCGTGCGGCGGTCGTCCTCGGGTACGCGGAGACGGCCACCGGGCTCGGCCACTGCGTCGCCGACGGGGTGGGCCTCGCGCCCTACCTCCACTCGACCCGCCGCCCCGTCCCGGGCGTCACCCCGGCGGGCGGTTTCGAGGAGTCGCACTCGCACGCCACGTCCCATCTGCTGCTGCCGCAGGACCCCGGTCTGCTGGCGGGGGGCGGCCCGCTGGTCCTGGTCGACGACGAGTTCTCGACCGGCAACACGGTCCTCAACACCATCCGTGACCTGCACGCCCGCCATCCGCGCGAGCGGTACGTGATAGTGGCGCTGGTCGACATGCGGTCGGCCGCCGATCTGGGGCGGCTGGAGGACTTCGCCCGGGAGATCGGCGCGCGAGTGGACCTGGTCGTCGCGGCGAGCGGCACGGTGAAGCTCCCGGAGGGCGTACTGGAGAAGGGCCAGGCCCTGGTCGCGGAGTACGAGTCCGCCGACCGGAGCGCCGCCGGGTCCGCGCCGGCTCCGGGCGACGGGTCCGCGCCGGCCACGGGCGTGGCGTCCGACGGCGAAGCCGGTCGCCCCGGCCCGGGTACACCCGCCGCTGCCCTGTCCGGCGGGGGGAGCGGGAGGCGGCTGCCGGAGAGCGGCTTACCGCCGGCGCCGCGGGCACGGCCGACGGCCCGGCCCGCCCGCCCGAGCGCGCCCCCCGCCGCCGCGGGCACCCGGCCGCCACCCGTGTCGGGCTCGGCTGGCCGCGCGGCGTTCCCGACGGCGGTAAGCACGGGTTCACGCCCGGACAGCGCGTCCGTCTGGACGGGGCCCTGCCCGTCATGGCCGCACGGATCGCCGAGGCGCTGCCGGCCGGCGCCCGCCGCGTGCTGGTGCTCGGCTTCGAGGAGCTGATGTACGCGCCGCTGCGACTGGCCAGGGAACTGGAGCAGGTCACGGCCGCCGAGGTGCGCTACTCCACGACCACCAGGTCCCCGGTCCTCGCCGTCGACGACCCCGGCTACGCGATACGCACCCGGCTCGCCTTCCCGGCCCACGACCACCCGGACGACGGCCCCGGGGAGCGCTACGCCTACAACGTCGCGGGCGCCGGCTTCGACGCCGTCGTGGCCGTCGTGGACTCCGCCGCCGACACCCCCGAGCTGCACGCCCCCGGGGGACTGCTGGCCCGGCTCGCGGACCACACCCCGAGCGTCCTGCTCGCCGTGGTCCCCTCCTACGTCCCCGCACGGCCGTCCACCGAAAGGCCCTCCATGCTGCCCGAGCCCCTCCGCGGCCCCGCCTTCTCCTCGTACGAGCCGGACGAGGTCGGCTGGCTGCTGCGGGATCTCTCGGACGTGACGCTGGAGGCGCCGACGGAGGAGCGCGAGGAGGCGATCCAGAGCGGCGGCGCCCACTACGCGGAGTCGCTGCCCGTCGAGTACCAGCCGAGCGACCAGTACCAGGAGCTGTTCCGCGCGGCCCTCGGCACCTCGGCCGCCCGCATCGCCCAGGCCGTCGGTGCCGTCACCGAACTGGTGCTCGCCGAGCGCTCCCGCTCCCCGCTCGGACCGGGCCGGGACACCTCGGCCCCGCGGCCGGTCCTGGTGTCGCTGGCCCGCGCGGGAACCCCCGTCGGCGTCCTGATGCGCCGCTGGGCCCAGTACCGCCACGGCATCGAACTGCCGCACTACGCCGTCTCCATCGTCCGCGGCCGTGGCATCGACCCCAACGCGCTGCGCTGGCTGGCCGCCCACCACGACCCCGCCGACGTCGTGTTCGTCGACGGCTGGACCGGCAAGGGCGCGATCACCCGCGAACTCGCCCAGGCCGTCGAGGAGTTCGAGGCGGCCGAGGGAATCACCGGCTTCGACCCGGAGATCGCGGTCCTCGCCGACCCGGGGTCCTGCGTACGGACGTACGGCACCCGTGAGGACTTCCTCATCCCGTCCGCCTGCCTCAACTCGACCGTGTCCGGGCTGATATCGCGGACCGTCCTGCGCTCCGACCTGGTCGGCGAACACGACTTCCACGGCGCGAAGTTCTACCGCGAACTCGCCGGCTCCGACGTCTCCGTCGAGTTCCTGGACGCCGTCGCGGCCCACTTCCCCGACGTCGCCGAGGCGGCCTGCGGCCAGGCGAAGGAACTCCTCACCGCCGACCGCACCCCCACCTGGGAGGGCTGGGCGGCCGTCGAGCGGATCAGCGAGGAGCACGGGATCCACGACGTGAACCTCGTCAAGCCGGGCGTCGGCGAGACCACCCGGGTGCTGCTGCGCCGGGTCCCCTGGAAGATCCTGGCCCGCGCGGGAGCCGGCGCCGACCTCGACCACGTACGGCTGCTCGCCGAGCAGCGCGGGGTGCCTGTCGAGGAGGTCGCCGAACTCCCTTACACCTGCGTGGGGTTGATCCACCCGAAGTACACGCGGGGCGCGACCGGTGCCGACGGCAGGGCGGTGGCGGTCTGATGTCCGCGGCAAAAGCTCTCGTCGCCAGCGATCTGGACCGTACGCTCATCTACTCCGCCGCGGCCCTCGGGCTGACCATGCCGGACGCTCGGGCGCCCCGGCTGCTCTGCGTCGAGGTGCACGAGAGCAGGCCGCTGTCCTACATGACCGAGACGGCCGCCGCGCTGCTCTCGGAACTCGGCGACACGGCGGACTTCGTGCCCACCACGACCCGCACCCGCAAGCAGTACCAGCGCATCAACCTGCCGGGGCCCGCCCCGAAGTACGCGATCTGCGCCAACGGCGGGCACCTGCTCGTCGACGGCGTGTCCGATCCGCGGTGGCACGCGCGGGTGACCACGCGGCTCGCCGCCGAGTGCGCTCCGCTGGCCGAGGTGCGCGCGCACCTGGAGGCCACCGCCGACCCGGCCTGGGTCCGCAAGCACCGGGTCGCCGAGGACCTGTTCGTCTATCTCGTCGTCGAGCGCGAACTGCTGCCCGAGGAGTGGGTGAAGGAGCTCGCCGTCTGGGCCGAGAACCGCGGCTGGACCGTCTCGCTCCAGGGCCGCAAGATCTACGCCGTTCCGAAGCCGCTCACCAAGAGCGCGGCGATGCGTGAGGTCGCCCGGCGCACCGGCACGACCCTGACCCTCGCCGCCGGTGACTCCCTCCTCGACGCCGACCTGCTGCTGGCCGCCGACCGGGGCTGGCGTCCGGGCCACGGCGAACTGGCCGAGGCCGACTGGACCGGGCCGGCGGTCACGGCGCTCCCGGAGCGGGGCGTCGCGGCGGGCGAACGGATCCTGCGGGAGTTCATGACCGCCTGCGGGCGGCCCGGCCCGGTCTGAGGAAGCGCCGACGGGTCCCGGGGGCGACGCTCCCGGGACCCGCCGGACAAACGTGAAGAGTTCCTGAGAAAAGGCGGGTCAGCCGCAGCAGCCTCCGCCGCAGCAACCGCCGCCGCCCCCGCCTCCACCACCGCTCGCGCGCGGCGCCGACGCCGCGCCGCCCGTCGCGACCGCGACGGTGGAGAGAAGTTTCACTGTGTCGTCATGTCCGGCGGGGCAGGCCGCGGGGGCCGCGGATTCCGCCATCGGTCGGCTCAGTTCAAAGGTGTCGCCGCAGGTCCGGCAGCGGTACTCGTAGCGAGGCATGTGCCCAGGTTAGCGGGCCGGTGGCGACGATCGCAGTGTTCCGTGACGCGGCTTTCCGGCGGGGCCGGCGGGGACCGGAACCAGACAGTCCGCGGTCGCCCGCAGCAGGCCGGCTCGAGCTCCGGAACATTTCTGTCTCGTTCCTGAGCGAAGAGATCGTATTAGTCGCTGATAATTTAAGAGGGCCGCGACGAGCCGCAAGGTCGGGGATGGGGGGCTCGCAGCCGCATGTGCGGCCGCTGCATCTGCCCGCGCGCGCAATTCCGAAGTGCGGAGGGAGACGCAGTCGTGACCGAGGCATGGCATCACATGGATGTCCCGCATCCTCTGGGCCGTCCACGCGCCGGAGCCCGCCATGGCTGAACCGGGGGAGGACGACCGCGCAGGCCGCCGCGAGGACGAGCCGAAGGACCCCGCGGGCCGGCGCACGGGGAACGAGTCGCCCGCCGAGGAGACCACGCAGCTCCGTATACCGCCGCGCGCCGGACGCCCCGCCGAGGAGACCACCCAGCTTCGAATACCGCCCGCCGAGGAGACCACGCAGCTTCGTCTGCCACCGCGCGCGGACCGCCCCGCCGAGGAGACCACCCAGCTTCGTATACCGCCGCGCGCCGATGTCCCCGACGAGACTCCCGCCGAGGAGCCTCCGGAGGCGGAGGAAGACACACAACAAGCCGATCGAGCGGCGAATTCACGCCATCGTGGCTCCCGTCGTCGGCCCGTGCAGTCCTCCGCTCTCGTCGGGCGGCTCGCGCCTCTCGCCCGCCGTCTGAAACCGCAGTACCCCCGGCCGGGCCGGACCGGCTGGCGGCGCTGGGTGCCCTCGTGGCGGCAGTGGCTCGCGGCGTGGGGCCTGGCCATCGGCCTGAGCACCTCGCTGCTGGCCATCGCGTACGCCGCCACAGACATTCCCAAGAACCTGAACACCTATGCCACCCAGCAGGACAACGTCTACTTCTGGTCGGACGGAACACCCATGGCCCGTACCGGGTGGGTGCAGCGGCAGGCGATGCCGTTGAAGGACATACCCGAGCAGGTGCGCTGGGCGGTGCTGGCGGCGGAGAACGAGAGCTTCTACTCCGACCCGGGCATCTCCTTCAAGGGCATCAGCCGCGCCCTGGTGCGCACGGTGGGCCAGGGGGACACCCAGGGCGGTTCGACGATCACCCAGCAGTACGTCAAGAACGTCTATCTGACCCAGAACCAGACGGTGACCCGCAAGTTCACCGAGGCCATGATCTCCCTGAAGCTCGACAACAGGATGAGCAAGGACAAGATCCTCGAGGGCTACCTCAACACCAGCTGGTTCGGCCGCGGCACCTACGGCCTCCAGCGCGCCTCCCAGGCCTACTACGGCAAGGACGTGAGCCGGCTCAACGCGAGCGAGGGCGCCTTCCTCGCCTCGCTCCTCAAGGGCGCGGGCCTCTACGACCCCACGCTGAGCCAGAAGAACCACGACCGGGCCGTGGAACGCTGGTCCTGGATCCTCGACCGCATGGTCAAGATCGGCAAGCTGTCGCCGGCCGAGCGCGCCCAGTACACGAAGTTCCCCGAGCCGCTCAAGCAGGGCCGGGTCTACGACACGGGCAAGCAGAGCGACTACCTGGTGGAACTGGCGACCCAGTACGCCAAGAAGGCCGGCCACATCTCCGACAAGGAGTTCGACCTGGGCGGCTACCAGATCTACACGACCTTCGACCGCAAACGGGAGACCGCGCTCACCGACGCCGTGTCCCAGGCCCGCAAGAAGGCGCTGAAGAGCGATCCCGGTACGGCGAAGACCGCGCACTACGGAGCCGCCTCGGTGGCCACCGACGGCCGGATCCTCGCCGTCTACGGCGGTCCGGACCACCGCACGCAGGGCTACAACGAGTCCAACGCCACCACCGTCCCGGCCGGTTCGGCGTTCCTGCCGTTCGTCTACGCCGCCGGACTCCAGCACGGGATCCACAAGACCCGCGACAGCACGGCGGCACCGGTCTCGCCCGAGTCCGTCTACGACGGTGACGACGGCGTCCCCGTCTCCACGCCCGAGGGCCCCTACTGGGACCGCGGCGGCAAGAAGGTCGCCGCCCACAACGACGGCAACAAGTCCTACGGGCCGATCAGTCTGCGCAAGGCGCTGGCCGAGTCCGTGAACGTGCCGTTCATGCAGCTCGGCATGGACACCGGACTGGACAAGGTGCGGGAGACCGCCGAGGCAGCCGGACTGCTCCCCTCCAGCCTGGGACCGCAGGTGCCCGCGCTGTCGCTGGGCAGCTCCACACCCAGCGCGATCCGGATGGCGAACTCGTACGCCACCTTCGCCGCGGAGGGGTCGCACACCGAGCCGTACTCCGTGCGGCGCATCACCCGCAACGGCTCCTCGGTCGCCCTGGTCACGCCCCGGTCCCACCGCGCGGTACGTCCCGAGGTGGCCACCCAGGTCACCGAGGCGCTCACGGACTCCTTCCGCGAGGCGCATCCCGCCGCGTCCCAGTCCGCGCCGCGGGCGGCCGGGAAGCCCGGCACCACGCACGACGACAAGGCCGCCTGGTACGTCGGCACGAACAGTTCCGTGTCGACGGCGGTCGTCCTCTACCGCCTGGACCTGACCAAGAGCCTCGAACCGCTGCCGCTCAAGGGGATCGCAGGCACCCCCGACGACGATGTCCCGTACGGCATCTGGGCCGGCGCCATGAGCCCGCTCGGCTGACCACGACGGCCGAGAAGCCGTCTCTCGCTCCGTCCGCCCCCCTCCCAGAATGTGCCCCGTATGAACTCGAAGCACAGCCGGCGCCGCCGCCGCGAGCCCGCTCCCGGTTCCGCTGCCACGTCCGCGCGCCAGAGTTTCGTGGCGATGACGGCGTTCCTCGTCGTGGCCACCTCCACGGCCGCCTTCCTCGCTCTGCGGGGCTCGGACAGCACCACTCCGGCCGCGTCCGCCGGACGCGGCTCCAGTGCCGCCCCGAAGGCGCCCAAGGAGCCCGTGTGGGACGGGAAGACCAAGGTGCTCGGGGACGGCTCCACGTCCTACAGCGGCCCGCAGAAGGGCGGGTTGAAGCCCGTGCCGCTCAAGCCGGGTGAGAAACCGCCCCAGTTCGTCGTCTTCTCCTGGGACGGCGCCCTGCAGGGCGACGACAAGCTCTTCTCGCACTACACGGAGATGGCCAAGGAATACAACGCCCACATGACGTTCTTCCTGACCGGCATCTATCTGCTGCCCAAGGCCAAGAAGAAGCTCTACGAGCCGCCGATGCACTCGCCGGGCTCCGCCGCGATCAGCTATCCCACCGACGAGCACATCCGTACCACGCTGGAGCAGCTCGGCGAGGCGTGGAAGGAGGGCAACGAGATCGGCACCCACTTCAACGGCCACTTCTGCGGTGACAAGGGCGGCGGGGACTGGAGTGTGGCGGAGTGGGAGAGCGAGATCAACCAGTTCTTCTCCTTCGTGGAGAAGTGGAAGACCAACACCGGCTACACCGACCTGCCGGCCCTGCCCTTCGACCCCACGCGTGAGGTCAACGGCGGCCGCGCGCCGTGCCTGGAGGGGCAGCCGAACCTGCTCAAGGCCATGAAGGCCACCGCCAAGAAGTACAAGTGGCGCTACGACGCCAGCTCGGCCGGCCAGTACCAGATATGGCCCACCAAGCAGGAGGGCGTCTGGGACTTCCCGCTCCAGATGCTGCCGTACGAGAAGGGCAAGTACCAGGGCCTGTCCATGGACTTCAACTTCCTCTACAACCAGTCCGGCGGCGAGACCACGGGCGACCCGGCGAAGTACCCGCAGTGGGAGCAGGAGACCGTGCAGTCGTACATGGCGGGCTTCGACCGCGTGTACTACGGCAGCCGGGCGCCACTCTTCATCGGCAACCACTTCGAGGACTGGAACGGTGGCATCTACATGAAGTCCATCGATCAGGTCGTCAAGAACGTCTGCACCAAGAAGGGCGTTCGCTGTGTGTCCTTCCGGGAACTGGCCGACTGGCTCGACGTGCAGAAGCCGGCGACGCTGCTGCGGCTGCGCAGCCTGGATCCCGCGCAGTCGCCGGACTGGTCGACGGTGGTGAAGTAGCTTTTGGCCGGTCAACTTACCTTTCTGGTAGGGGAGTTGACCTTGTCTCCATGAAATCCACCCGGTTTCGCCGCAGTTGAACACCACGGGCACCGTGACGGGCTTCAGCGCGCACCACGCCCTGACCGATCCGGGCGACCACGTGAGGGCCGTTGCCCGGCGCGGTACTGGTTGCCTGCCGCGGTGCTAGGGGTCCATGGCCCCGGGATCCCTGCCCCCGTGGTCCGTGGTGCCGGGGTGGTCCCTGCCCCCCGGGCCCATGGTGCCGGGGTGGTTCCTGCCCTCGGGGTCCGTGGTGCCGGGGGCCTCGCTCCCGGGGCCCATGGTGCCGGGGGCCTCGCTCCCGGGGTCCATGGTGTCGCGGGTTCCGCTCCCGGGGTCCATGGTGTCGCGGGTTCCGCTCCCAGGACCCATGGCCGGGGAGTCCTTCTCCCTGGAGATCGTGGCTCCCGGGGTCCCCGGGGCCTGCGGGGTGCTGCGGCCTCGTTGCAGCGCCGTCGCCGTGGCCGACTCCTGCAGGGTCCGGACCCGCTCCTCCCGTTCCACCGCCTCGGGATTGCGGGCCTTCCAGTACGGGTTGTCGTGCGGCAGGGCCGAGCCGACCCTCCCGTACATCCCGAAGAACATCAGCAGGACGCCCACCACGAAGCTGAACAGCACATTCTGGATGTGGAAGGCGAGGAAGTTGAAGGTGGTGTCCAGCAGCGCCAGGTTCAGGAAGCCGCTGAGGATGAACAGCACACCGAGCACCATGTTGACCGTCGAGGCGACGTTCCCGCCGATCACCATGCCCGCGAACAGGATGAGCCCGACGCAGATGGACAGCACACTGAGCGTGCCGTTGGTGTTCAGCCCCACGACGGTGTCCCCGTGGGTGGTGAAGAAGCCGATGTTGTCGGTCAGGCCCAGGATGCCGAAGGCGAGCAGGAACAGGCCCATCAGGCCCGCGCCGATCCGGTAGAACGTGCTCAGCCGGTGATCGACGGGCAGGTGCTCGTCGAGGACGAAGCGCTTCCCGGGTCCGGGACGAAGTACGTGCGTGGCCATATCCGCCTCCCTCTGCAGCTAGCGGAGGCCGTACGTACCCACCAGCATCCGCCCGCGGGGCCGCGACCGCCACCACAGGACCGCCCGCGACGGACGGACCGGCGGGGAGAGGCGGCGGCAGGGTGCGGGGTGGAGGCGGAGGCGGAGGTGAACACAGGGGCGGGCGGCCGCCCGGAGCGGTCAGGCCCCGGCTCCCCGCTCCCCGCGGATCTGGGAGACGACCCGCGCCGCCGCCCCCCGTACCGCCTCCGTCTCGGTCAGGAAGTGCCAGAAGTCGGGATGACGCCCCTCCAGCGAGGAGACGGCGCGGTCCAGGCGGGCCACGGCGTCGTCGAGGGGACGGGCGTGTCGCGGGTCCGGCGTGTTGCGGCCCGCCATGGCCAGCCGCTGGGCGTCGCGCAGGGCGAACCGGGTGCGGTCGATCTCCTGCTGCGGGTCCTTGGCGACGGCGTTCAGCCGCCGCAGCCGGTCGCCGGCCGCCGACACGGCCTCGTCGGTACTGTTCAGCAGCGCCCGCACGGTGGACAGCAGCGAGGTCGCGTCCGGCCAGCGCTGGGCGTCCCGCGCGGCCTGCGCCTCCTTCAGCTTCAGCTCGGCCTGCCGCACGTTCTCCGCGGCATGGTCCGGTACGTGCTGCAGGTCCTGCCAGCACGCGGCCGTGAAGCGGCGCCGCAGCTCGCTCAGTACCGGCTCCACCTGCCCGGCACGGGTGGTCAGCGCCTGGGCGCGGGTGCGCAGCGACACCAGCCGGTGATCGATCTCGGCGGCCCGCTCCGGCAGCCGCTCGGCCTCCGCGCGCACCGCCCCGGCCTCCCGGGAGACTCGCTCTGCCCGCTCCAGCGTCTCGGGCACGCCGTGCTGCCCGGCGCCCTGGTTGAGCTTGGTCAGCTCGGGTCCGAGGGCGGCCAGGCGGGCGGCGAGATCGTCGGCCGTGAGCCCGGAGCCGCGTACGTCGTCGAGCGCGTTCGAGGCGGCGAGCAGTGCCTGGCGGGCCCGCTCGACGGCCGGCGCGAGGCGGGCCAGCTGGGTCTCGGCCTTGCCGAGCAGCGGACCGAGCCCCTGCGCGTACCGGTCCAGCTCGCCCTTCACCCGGTTCAGCTCGTCCTTGGCGGCGGTCAGCTCGGTACGGGCGTGCGCGGCGACCGAGGCCTCCAGCTCGTCACGGTCGAGGTCGTGGGCGTCGACGGCCTCGATGTACTTCCCGCTCGCGTCGTCGATGCGCCGCCCCAGCGCCTCGAAGTCGGAGACGGCGCGGCGGGCGGCGGGGGAGTCGTCGACAGCGGTGATCGTCTCGATCGAGATCCGCAGATCCCGCTGGGCGGTGTCCAGTTCGTAGAAGGCGGCCGCTGCGGCGTCCTTCGCGGCCTGCGCCTCGGCCCGCTGGCTCTCGGAACGCCCGCCGAACCACCGACGGGTGCCGCCGCCGGCGAACGCGGCGGGCAGGACGAGCGCGGCGAGCAGGGGGAGGGTCATGAGGGCCAGCGCGTCACGGTACCCACGGGGGCGACGGGCGCGTACCGAGAGCGCGCCCGACGGCGACGGTGTGTGCGGCTCTGAAGATGTCGTCGCCGTCACATCCCTCTCCCGTGCTGTCATCCACCCTGTTCCGGTGTCATTCTCCCACCGGTAGAGGACGAACACACGGGCCGAAAGGTTCGCAAGTTCGAACCGAGAGTTCGAACCGAGAGTTCGAGGCGGGAGTTCGATCAGCGCGAGCTTGAACCGTGGGCGCGCACCGTCAGCGCGCATCGTGGGTGCGCACCGTCGGCTCGACCGCGAGCTACTTCGCGGTGCGCGTCCGTACGGTGATGCTCCCGTCGCCGGTGTGGGCGGAGACCCGGTGTGAACTGGCCGGGTCCCGGGGCACGGACACCCGCACCGAGCCGTCGTCGCTCCCGGTGGTCACCCGGTAGGCGTCGTGGGGCAGCTCGATGGTGAGGGAACCGTCGCCGCTGCGGGACTCCACCAGGTCCGGTACGACGCCGAGCCCGAGCCGTACGGAGCCGTCCTCGGTACGGGCGCGCACCCGGCGCGAGTCGACGTCGAGCGCGCTGATCGAGCCGTCGCCGCTGCGCAGGTCCAGCGGGCCGGAGGAGTCCGTCACCCGGACGCTGCCGTCCGACGTGCGGATGTTCAGTGCCGCCGCGAAACCGTTCGCCCGTACGCTGCCGTCGCCGTCGACGACGTTCACGGCGACGCCGGACGGCACCACGATCCGGTGCTTGGCGCTGCAGTCGGCGATCATGCCCGAGCACTTCATCCGCAGGGTGAGCCGGTCGTCCTTCATCGCCCAGGTCACCCTGGGGTCGCCGCCGACGACGACGTGCCCCTGGAACCACCGGGTGACCTCGACCGTGTCCGTCCGCGCGGAGCCGGCGACCATGAGTTCGAGCGCGGAGTCGTCCGAGTCCACGGTGAGCGTGCGCCCGTGCAGGGCGAAGGACCGGTGCTCCGGATGCCGGTCGTCCCCGGCGCCGGCGCCGCATGCCGCGAGTGTCGCGACGAGGGCCACGACGGCGCCGGTCGCGGCCACCGTCCGAGTGCGCGCTGTAGGTGCCATGAAGATCCATCCCCCTGAGAAGAACGCGAGTGCGCCGGGCCCCTCGGGCACGTTCCTCCGACGCACTTCGACCGTACGGATCCGGGCGCCGACGGGGGATCCGGGCGGCTGGCGGATCGGGGGTGGGGTTAACCCCCGTCCACCGGCCTTTCCCGACCGGATACGGGTTTGCGGGGCATGCCCCCGGGCAATGTAGGCTGTCGACTCGTCCTGGGCGCGTAGCTCAGTGGTAGAGCGCCGCCCTTACAAGGCGGATGTCGGCGGTTCGAAACCGTCCGCGCCCACCAGTCTCAGGACATGACTAAGGCCCAGGTCAACCGGTGCGAAGCCGGAGACCTGGGCCTTGATCTTTCTCGGCGACTTTTCGCCGCCGTGCCACTCACGTGCCAGATGGTCCGCGCGGAGGTCGCTTCACCTTCCGGATCTGACCGTCCACGTAGTCGGCGATCTCGTGATCGCGCCCGTTGACGAGGTGCTGATAGACCAGCGCGGCCCGCACCGACGAGTGGCCCATCCGTTGCATCAACTCGCGGGTGGTGGCGCCACCGGTCGCGGCGAGGGTGTTCCCGGTGTGCCGGCCTGAGTCTTGACGGTTCGGCTTCACCAGAAGCTTGACGTTGGACCTAGACGATCTCTGGTTGTTCGGGGGTCACTGGATGACGGTATGCGAGCTCAGTCAGCGGCAGAGCGCCATGATGGTGTCATCGAAGTCGGGGAACTCCCGCGTCGCCTGCTCAATGACGACTGCTGCCGACTGCTGCCGGTCGGCCGCGAATCGTTCCGCGACGGCCATCAGTTCGCGGTTTGGGGACGGCGTCCAGTCGGGTTCTTCCGAGGCGGCGGCTTCCCAAGGGCCGAAGCCACCAGCCAGCAGCCACAAGAGGGCACCCAGATCACGTGCCACGACACCAGTCTCGCCCTCGGAACCGAGGAAAACCACGGGCTGATCGACGAGTGGGCAGCTCGGCCGGATCAGCCAGAACGCCGCGTATCCGCCCGTGCCGTCCTGGCCGAACGCGCGGAAACTGTCACCGCTCAGCTCTTCGTTGCCAGTCCAGGCCCGGAACCAGTCGGTGGTCTCCTCCGCAGACAGGAAGCTTTGGAAGGGTTCGAAGTCGACCCCCTTGCCGTCGTTGTATTTGAACGGAGTCGCCAGCGCGGCGGCGAGGGCGGCAGGGAACTGCCGATCGGTAGGAATCACGCGAACAGGCTAGCGACCGCTGATGTCTAGGGATCACGGCTGCCCATGGACGGCCACGCGCTTTGCTCGCCAGCCTCCTGGTGCCAAGCATCAACCGAGACAAGACATAGACGCCTCATCCCAGCGGGATAGAACTTTCCCTACTTCATCAAGTGCCCGCGCGAGCGCGGGATGGCCCCTGGGCTTCGGCCCCTCTGCGCCTTCGGCGCCAGGGCCGAGCCCTGGGGCCGCAGCGGGGTACGGCCCCGAATCGAGAACAGTAAACACGCCGATGGGCTGGTTGGCTCCGACACTTTAGGCAGCCACCATGGGGCGAGCCTCGAAGATCATGGCCCCAACGTCGTGCTTTAACGGGCAGGTCCACAGACTGCCCGACTCGCCGGAAGCTTAAGGGGCCATGATCACTCGCCCCATGGCAGCTCCCGCCCAAAGTCTCGGAGCCAACCTCTCGCCGTCGTCGACCACAAGCCGGCCGTGCCCCTCGCGAGTCGGCGAGGACCCTTTGAAGCCGTGTCCCTGACAGGCGCGGACCAGAAGGGCCCGGTTTGCTGTCGTGATCAGGCTGCCCTGCAGTCAGCGCACTGAGGTCTTCTCGGCAACCTGACGGTTGCAGTGCGTGACGACCCGCTGGACGGCAGCATGGTGACCCGACGTCAGGCATGAGTGAAACCCCTGGTAGGAACAGGTCTGCGAAGATCACGTTCCCGAGCACCAGAGGCTTCACGCATTGACCGGTGTCACCTACACCGCGGTGCTCAATGCCCGTCGGGAGACCGCCGAGCAGCGAGTGATGACGCCTGGCCCACAACCCGCCGGGGAGCTCGTCGGCCCGAGCGTCCCGGGCCGCCACTACGGAGACTGGTGAGCTCGCATGTTCATCCGTCGACGATGCACCCGCCGACCAAGAACGAACGTCACTCTCTGCAGGTAATGACCTGGGGAACTCGCGACAGTTGAATACGCGAAACTCACCAGCATCAACCCCCGGCCCCCACTTACACTCCCTCGATGAACAACATGCGGTGCACCCAATGCGGTCAGGTCGGGCTTGAGCAGGGCTTTGTCAGTGACAGTGGCAGCGGCGCCCGCGGGTACGCGCGATGGTTCGGAAGCCTCCTTGATCGGGGCATAATGGGCATAGCTAAGACGCGGGGCCTGCCGCAATGGCAGATCGATGCCTTCCGCTGCCCGAACTGCGCACACCTGGAACTGTTCGCCGTCCAGCGATTGAACCTTCGCGGGTAACGTCTCGTGACGGTTCGTGATCTTCGTTCAGGTGGTGCGGCCGTGCTCCATCTGGAGCAGGGCGAGGGCGGCTCGGGCGATTGGGGTAATGCTGCCGGGGTCGAGGCTGACTCTGCGCAGGGCCTTGAAGGTGACCTTGAACAGGGCATTGGCACGTTCGGCGACGCCGTGGATGCCGCGGATCACCTTGTTGAACGTCTTCTGCTTGAGGTCGAGTTCGCGTCCCTGCGGCTTCTTGGCGGGGTGACGGAAGCCAGGGCCGGCGTTCTCGTAGCCGAGGTCGGTCAGGGTCGGGATGCCCAAGGTGGCGGCGAGGCGGTTCAGCGCGTCGACAAGGCCGTGAGTGCGGGCGCAGGTGGTGTCGTGTTCGCGGCCAGGGCGGACCGGGGAGACCCAGATCGGCCAGCCGTCCGGGGCGGAGATGACCTGGACGTTGCCACCATGGTGCCGGTGCTTTCCCGACCACCAGAGGTCTGCTTTGTTGGGGCCGGGGGCGGCGACGCGGTCGGTACGGATGACGGTGCCGTCCAGGTTGAGGTGGGTGTATCCGGCGGCCGTCGCGCGCTCCAGGGCGGTGGACAGGTCCGGGGCGTGGTCGGCGAGCACGGTCAGGCCCTCGTGCAGGTAGCGGTAGGCGGTCGGTGTCGAGATGCCGTTGTCCCGGGCCAGTTGGACGAGCCGGGCACCGTCGATAAACCACCGCAGCACGAGGACTGCCTGCTTGAAGGCGCCCAGCGCGGGTGCCTCTGTGAGTCCCGAGCCGTTCCCGGTGCTCGTGCAGCAGTTTCGCGACGTGCTCGGCGGTCTCCGACGGGCATTGAGCACCGCGGTGTAGGTGACACCGGTCAATGCGTGAAGCCTCTGGTGCTCGGGAACGTGATCTTCGCAGACCTGTTCCTACCAGGGGTTTCACTCATGCCTGACGTCGGGTCACCATGCTGCCGTCCAGCGGGTCGTCACGCACTGCAACCGTCAGGTTGCCGAGAAGACCTCACTGACGGGCGTTGGTGAGCGGCCCAGTGTTCGTCGGCGGTGATGCCCATCAGCACGACGTCGTGGTAGCTGCCCGCGAAGAATTCGTGCTGCCGGAGCCGTCCTTCTTCGACAAAGCCGAACTTGCGGTAGAGGGCGAGCGAGGCATCGTTGAATGCGTAGACCTCGACTTCGCATTTGTTGTACCTCTGTTCGGCGAACATGTAAGTGAGGACCAGCTCGGTGGCTTCAGTAGCGTAACCGTTGCCGCGATGATCGCGAGTGATCGCAATCCCTGCCTTGAATCGTCCTGCGCGGGGGTCGGTTTCCCCGACCGTCACAGATCCTGCAAAGGCCTGATCGGCTACTGTCTCGATCACCAGCCGGAAGGACTCGCCTCCTGGCCCACGTCCAGCACGCTCGGCGGTCCAGGACCGGAAACTCTCCCTCGAGCGAGGCGGCTCGACGAGATCCGCGTTGCGAACGTCGACGGTGTGCTGGGCAAGCGCGCGGAAGCCCTCCCAGTCGTCTGGCTCGACGCCCCGCAAGCGCACCTTCTCGCCCACCCACATGTCGCTCATGTCGTCCCTCGTACCTCAGTCGATGTGCAGGCGCAGGCGGCCATGCACTCCAAATGCGTCACGATAGAGGCATGCGTCCGCAGGGTGCTGAGTAGGTGCTGCTTCGAAGTCGTGGACCGTCGCGGTCATCGGAGCGGGGCTC
The DNA here is from genome assembly GCF_012273515.2 of Streptomyces sp. RPA4-2. Lineage (NCBI taxonomy): Bacteria > Bacillati > Actinomycetota > Actinomycetes > Kitasatosporales > Streptomycetaceae > Streptomyces > Streptomyces sp. RPA4-2. The sequence goes on along the minus strand of NZ_CP050975.2, from coordinate 3,014,380 downwards.
ATCGCCCTAGGACACGTCAGGACACCGACGTTCGACTACTGATCATCGAGCGGCGAGGGACGGCCCCAGGGCGTGCCACTCCCGTGCCAGAACGGACGGGGACTCACGGGGAAGCGAGGTTCGCCAGGGTGCGTACCGCTCCACGCTGCCCAAGGCAGGGATTCCCAGGTCACGCCTATGATCCCCCAACCTCGCTCCTAAGAACTCCTAGCAGAATGAGGCTGGGACAAGCTGGTTGAGACTGAAGATCCAGTCCAGCACCATGAGTCCTGGCAGATGCGGGCGGGCAAAGCAAAGGGCACACGGTGGAACTGATCAGTCTCTCGGATGGTGACAACAGCTTCCGGGTGCGCGTGCTGGGGCGTCGGTCGCCGGGTGTGCTGCATCTTCACGACCAGTTCGACGCAGAGGTCCTTGTCACGAGCAGCTTTGTCAGCGGGCGACTGGCCATGTCCCTGTCCCCTTCCGACCTGGAGAACTGGTCGCGTGCCTTGGACCTGCTCGCTGCCGGCGAGGACATCTGCTGGAGGGATGACGACCACAGCCCGGAGATCAGGATCCAGCCGTACAACGAAGAGCATGAGACGGCCGCTGTCCGTGTAGAGGATCTGGGCAGCTCGTGCGTCTCCGTGTTCCTTCCCATGAGTCTTGAGGAGGGTTGGATCGACGAGCAGCGCAGGCTGCTTGTACTGGTGCGGAAGGAGTGGCCGAGCGAAGTCCTGCAGTCATCACCAGGTGTCTATGAGTGGCGGCGCTGAACTGCCGCCAAGCGGCGCCAGCAGATGATGGCGCAGCCGAGGGTGAGGAAAGCTTCGTGGAGGTCGTCGCGGATCTCCCAGCGGATCCGCAGGCGGCGGAACCAGTGCAGGAGCGCGAAGGCGGCTTCGACGACCCAGCGGTGGACGCCCAGGCCGGAGCCGTGCTCGGTCCCGCGGCGGGCGATGACCGGGCGGATGCCCAGGCCGCGCACGTCGCGGCGGTAGGTGTCGTAGTCGTAGCTGCGGTCGGCGTACAGCACATCGGGGCGCCGGCGGGGACGCCCGCGCTTGCCCTTGACCACCGGAACAGCGTGGACCAGGGGCATGAGCTGGGTGACGTCGTGACGGTTCCCGCCGGTCAGCGTGGCGGCGAGCGGGATACCGTGCGCTTCCACGATCACGTGGTGCTTGCTGCCCGTCCTGCCCCGGTCCACTGGAGACGGCCCGGTCTTCGCACCGCCCTTCATCGCCCGCAGGTGGGAGCCGTCGACTGCCGCCCGGGTGAAGTCCAGCAGGTCAGCCGCCCGTAACTCGGCGAGCAGCAGCTCGTGCAGGGCCTGCCACACCCCAGTCTGATGCCAGTCCCGCAACCTGCGCCAGCAGGTGCTCCCCGAACCGTAGCCCAGCTCCTGTGGCAGGAACTCCCAGGGGATCCCCGTGTACAGCACGAACAGGATCCCGTTGAGGACCCGCCGGTCCTCCAGCCGTTTGCGCCCCGGGTACCGCTGTCTGCGTTCGACCACCGGCAGCAGCGGAGTGATCCGTTCCCACAGCCCGTCATCGACCTCCCACGGCCTCCGCTGCCCCACACCCCACCCCGATCCATCGAATGCAGGCACAACACCAGCTGACTGCCCGTCATTCCAAGGTGGCATCCACTCTTTTTGCTAGGAGTCCTAAGACGACGTTTCACTTGGTGAGTCGGCGGTGGTTGATGAGGCTGGTGGCGATGGCGGTGAAGGCCAGGAAGTGTTCGGGCTTGCGTTCGTAGCGTCGGTGGAGGCGGCGGCATCCGCCGAGCCAGGACATGGTGCGCTCAACCACCCAGCGGTGTTGGCCCAGCCGTTGTGAGTTCTCGACGCCGCGGCGGGCGATGCGAGGAACGATGTTCCGCTCGCGGAGCCATCGACGCAGGTAGGGATAGTCGTAGCCCTTGTCGCCGTGGAGCTTTGCCGGGCGGCGACGCCGCGGCCCGCGGGGGCTGCGGACCGGCGGGATCCCCATGACCAGGGGTTGCAGGGCCAGACTGTCATGGGTGTTAGCGGCCGAGATGGCGACAGAGACGGGCAGGCCGGCACGATCGACGACGAGGTGGATTTTCGATCCCAACTTGCCGCGGTCGGTCGGATTCGGTCCGGTCAGCTGCCCCCTTTGAGGGCACGGACACTGACGGAGTCAACGGCGAAACGTAACCAGTCCAATCCCCCCTGGGCACCCAGCTCGTCAAGGATGACGCGGTGCAGTCGGGCCCACACACGCTGCTGACTCCACCGCGCAAAACGTCGGTAGACGGTGGGCCACGCCGGACCGAACACCGGCGGTAACTGCCGCCAGGAGCAGCCCGACGTGGCCACGAACACGATCGCGGTCAGGCATTCGCGGTCCCCGGCCCGCCGACGGCCCCCGCCCTGCGGACGCACCACCACCGTCTCCGGCACCACCCGCCGAAACAGCTCCCACAACTCATCCGAGACCAGATGCTCAGCAAGACTCGTCATACCAACACAACGACAACCCCCGCCAAAGGAAACGACGTCTAAAGCGGTGGTTGCCCGCCCGCGCGGTAGGTGCAAGCCCCTGGGCCTCTTGTGCCCGATAGCTACTGTGACCGCCATTGATCGCAAACTACGAAAGGCGAGCCATGGGTGCCAGTGCGTGGGACTACGTCACCCCATACCAAGGAAGCGTCCAGACGACGTTAGCGGCCCTGCATGACGAGGTCTTCCAGGAGCTGTACGGCGACGGCGAGGAATACGAGAGCCTTGAGGCAGTCTATGCCGACGAAGAATTCATGGGCGAGGAGGGCACCCACTCGATCCTAGACATAGATCGCATCGTCGAGACGTCGGAACCTCCGCGCAATCTTCACGTGGCGGATTACGGCACAATACGCCCGCTGCCTCCGGTCCGGCTTATCCACTACTTCGGTACCAACCGTCCGACGGTCGACCAGTACAACGACACGATGGCCCGGTCTTATGAGGCCATGGAAACCAGTCGGCCCGGAGAAGAGAGCACGACGCTGCTGGGTGAACTCCGGATGTGTTGGACGGGGTTTTACGTGCTCCTCTACGCCGACTGCCAGCCCACCCACGTGGGCTTCTTCGGTTCCTCCGGGGACTGACACGCCATACAGCTTGTGGTTGCTGTACAGCAGCGAAGTACAGCAACCACCGCGTCCACCACTGACCGCAAGCAGCCCCAGGCGATCGGCCGACGTGCCCGGCAGACCCCAGCGACCACCGCGCCCATAGTTCGCATCGAGGGGCCGCTAGGGCATCTTTTTCGGATCATGCCTAGTACTCCAGCAGCGTTTCGCTATCTGGCCTGGTCAGAGGCGTCGTCGGGAGTGTAGTTGGCTGATGGTAGGTCAGGGGCGGTGTTGGCGGACCGCCCCTCCAACGAGTGGATTGAGAACTGTCTGGGCTGTGATCCGGGCAGCCTCCCGGCGTGATCGACGACCCCGCGGACGCGGCCTGGGACCGGGAACTCAACGACCTCTTTCTCCGTATCGGGCACCGCTTCGGCCGCGCCGACCTACGACGCCGAATGCGCGACTACGTCCGCGCCTTGCTCGGTCCGGTCGGCCGCAAGAACGGCTGGCAACTGGCCGAATACGCAGGCCACCACACCCCTGACGGCCTCCAGCGGCTGCTGAACGGGGCAACCTGGAATGCCGACAACGTCCGCGATGACCTGCAGATATACGTCGCCGAGAAGCTCGGTGAGGACAGCGGGGTTCTCATTCTCGACGACACCGGCTTCGTCAAAAAGGGCATCACGTCCGCAGGCGTGCAAAGGCAGTACTCCGGCACCGCTGGCCGCACCGAAAACTGCCAGATCGGCGTCTTCGCCGCCTATGCCACCACCCGCGGCCGAGCCTTGGTCGACCGGGAGCTGTATCTCCCCAAGTCCTGGACGGACGACCGCCAACGCTGCCGCGCCGCGAAGATTCCCGACGAACGGACCTTCGCCACCAAGGGCGAGCTGGCCAGAGCCATCGTTCTGCGCGCACTGGCATCGCCACTGCCCATCGCCTGGGTCACGGCGGATTCCGCCTACGGCCAGGAATGGCGCTTTCGCCGCATGCTCGAAGAAGTCTCCGTCGGCTATGTCCTGGCCGTCCCGAAGTCCCAGCACGTGCCCCGCTTCGGCCGCATCGACCATCTCTTCACGCAGGCGCCGGACGAGGCATGGGAAAAGCGCTCGTGCGGCGACGGCGCCAAGGGCCCACGCGTCTACCATTGGGCAGCCGTCCAACTCCCTGCCATCGAGGACTTCGACGGCGAGACGCCCACACACCAGCGCTGGGCATTGGCCCGTCGCAGCGTCACCAGGCCCGATGAAATCGCCTACTACCTCGGCTATGCGCCCGTGGGCACGGACGTCGACCAGCTGGTGCGGGTCGCCGGCCGACGGTGGGCCATTGAAGAATGCTTCCAGGCAGCAAAGAACGAGTGCGGCCTGGACCAGTACGAAGTCCGCCGCTACGTCGGCTGGATGCGGCACATCACCCTGGCCATGCTCGCCCATGCCTTTCTCGCCGCAACGGCAGCCCAGGCGGCCTCAAAAGGGGGTGCAGAAACGGTTCCGACACCCTGGTTCCACTCACCGTGGCGGAAGTCCGCCGGCTCCTGGCAACTCGCCCCACCCCAAGGCCAGGCCGAGCGCTTCGCCTTCACGCGGTGAGCTGGTCACGATGGCGACGCAGACGCCAGGCCGTCGCCCGCCACTGCCACTACCGGAAACGAGCTCACTCGTTGGAGGGGCGGTCCGCCAACACCGCCCCTGACCTACCATCAGCCAACTACACTCCCGACGACGCCTCTGACCAGGCCAGATAGCGAAACGCTGCTGGAGTACTAGACAGCGTCGTCCTCCGCCTGCACCCAGGCCAGCTGCGCGTCGCTCAGCGGGGGGTCGAACCCTTCTGGGAACATCAGTATGAGTGGTTGCGGCCACATACTCTCGGGTCCGTGCTCTTGGCAGTCCAGGGCGATGAGATGCGGCCCCTCCCCACAGGACTCGTGCGAGTAGGGGCGGTCATGGGCTTGGCAGAAGTACCCGAACCTTGAGCAGCCGTCCTCATCGCTCGGCTCGTAGAAGCCGAGATCACGGACAATCTGAGTCACCGGCTCCTGCCGATTGAACCGGGGGATGGGCCGGGGATCACGCCACAGCAGTCGGGGAGGGAGGATGCGCTCATCCTGCAACGAGACCATCCCCTTCGGATCACCGGGTCGCTGACCTGGTCTTGGCGCTGACTGACGTGCAGTGGTCGCGGAGGCGTGCCACTTCCGTGCCAGAACGGACGGGGGACTCACGAGGAACCGAGGTTAAGGGCTGTCCCGCAACTGCTGGTCACGGGCGAGATGATCTTGATGTGGCTGGTGTGATCACGGCGTCTGAACCGTCCTGGATAGCCCCGTTCGCCGGGCTGAGCCCACGCTGTTTCGGGAAGTTGGTGACCGCGCTGCGCCGTGAGGGTGCGGACGCGGGGAGGCGGGGCCGGCCGTGGGGTCTGCCGCTGGAGGACCGAGTGCTACTGGTTGCGACTTACTGGCGCACGAACTTGACGATGCGCCAGCTCGCTCCGCTGTTCGGCGTCTCGAAGTCGGCGGTCGACCGGATCATTGACCAGCTCGGCCCGCTCCTCGCGCTGCGGCCCCGGCAGCGTTTCGCGAAGGACACCGTGCTCATCGTGGACGGCACGCTGGTGCCCACCCGCGACCACACGATCGCCGAACAGTCCAAGAACTACCGGTATTCCACCAACCACCAGGTCGTCATCGACGCCGACAGCCGCCTTGTTGTCGTGGTCGGCGAGCCCCTTCCTGGCAACCGCAACGACTGCAAGGCATGGGAGGAATCCGGCGCCAAGGCCGCCGTCGGCAAGACCATGACGATCGCTGACGGCGGCTATCCTGGCACCGGACTCGTCATGCCCCACCGCCGCCGCAAAGGCGAAGAACTGCCTGAGTGGAAGCAGGACCACAACAAGTCCCACAAGCAGGTCCGCGCCCGCGTCGAGCACGCCTTTGCCCGCATGAAGACCTGGAGGGTCCTCCGTGACTGCCGCCTGAAAGGCGACGGGGTCCACCACGCCATGCTCGGCGTCGCCCGCCTGCACAACCTCGCCCTCACCGGATAGGCCCACCGAGCAGGGGATTGAGACGGGGTAGCGAACAGGGCCCGCCACACGTCGAATGACGTCGCACGTCAGCGGTCAATGAAGTTGACATTCCCACGGCTCGATGTCCGGTTCCTCCGGGGGCAGCTTCCCGGTGCAATACCGGTAGATCCAGGCTGCGGCCCGGCGCTCCGCGTGCTTCTCGTTGACCGGTTCTCCCTGCTCATCCAGTTCGAGGACGTTGGCGAAGATCGCGACACAGATCTCCATCTGGGAGGGCGACGCACGCAACTCCTCCCAGTAGTCGATCCCTTCCAGCATCGGGTGGCCCACCGACCCCCGAGCGAGCCATCCAGCGAAGCGTCGCAGGGCTCCGGAAGCACCATGACTGAGATGCGAAGACATGCGAGGAATCTAGCCCCAGCCTTCCCAGATTGATTCGACCTCCCGCCGCAGGAGACGACGAACTCTCAGATCGTTACGGGACAAGCCTTAGCCTGGGTGCGCGCCGTCCCACGCTGCCCAAGGCCGGCATCCCCAGGTCACGCCTAGGGTCGCCCAACCTCGCTCCTAAGAGGTCATCTCAATTGGTGAGTCGGCGGTAGCAGATGAGGGTGCTGGCGATGCTGGCGAAGGCGAGGAAGTGGACGGCTTTGCGTTCGTAGCGGCGGTGCAGGCGTCGGCATCCGGCGAGCCAGGCCATGGTGCGTTCGATGGTCCAGCGGTGGCGTCCGAGTCGCTCGGAGGACTCGATGCCCTTGCGTGCGATGCGGGGTGTGATGCGTCGGGAGCGGAACCATTGCCGCAGGTGACGGTTGTCGTAGGCCTTGTCAGCGTGGAGCTTGGCCGGCCTGCGCCGGCGGGGACCGCGGCGCGAACGGATGGGCGGTATGCCCCGCACCATCGCCTCGAGCGCCTGACTGTCGTGCAGGTTAGCGCCGGAGATGCCGACGGAGATCGGTAATCCGGTCCGCTCGGTAATCAAATGGATCTTCGACCCGTACTTGCCCCGGTCGACAGACATCCCACGCGCGTAACTCGTCAAGCGGCCTCCGCTGGAAGCTGTGCTGCGGGTTGGTTGGGGAAGGCCGTCTCCTCGTCGTAGTGCTCTCCGTGCTGGAGGCAGTGGAAGAGCATCCCCATGAAGCGGTTGAAAAGGTTGCGCTGGGCAGCGACGTGGCGGTCACCAGCCTCCTTGCGGCGGTCGTAGTGGGCTCTGGCGCCCGACGACGCGGTTAGGGAGGCGAAGGCCCAGACGTAGAAGCAGCCGCCAAGCGCTGGTTCTTGACCCGCCGGGCCATCACCGTGCAGCTTTTGCCGCTCGCCCGGGTGACTGGTGCACTGCCGGCGTAGGCCTTCATCGATCCGGCGGTAGTGAAGCGGGCTCGGTCGTCGCCGATCTCAGCCAGGACTCGGGCCCCGGTTAAGGAGCCCAGGCCCGGAAAGCTGGAGATGATCGAGGCATCGGGATGCTGATCGAAGGACTCCCTGGTGGCGGCTTCGAGCTGGTCGGCGTTGGTGCAGGCGGCCTCCAGCTGGCGCAGCAGAGCCGTGGCCTGCTGGCCGAAGGCCGCCTCGACCTGCGGTGGTTGGTGGAGGTACTCGCGGTGGAAAACCTCGTGGAACCGGTCGGCCTCGGCTTCGATGCCGCGCAGGCGTCCAGCCTGCCTGAGCAGGGACTGGAGACGTCGGCGCGTGAGACGGGCCGCCGCTGCGGGCGTCGGCGCCTTGGCCAGGATGGTCCGGGCCTCGGGTGAGCAGATTCCCCCGCGCTTGTCGGCGAACGCGGCCAAGATCGCTGGGTAGAACTCGCGCAGCTGCGAGCGGAGCTTGTTGTGGGCCTGGACGCGATCCCAGACCGCGTCCTGCTGAGCTCGTGCCAGCACCGCGATCGCCTGTGCCAGCTCGGAGTCCTTCGGCAGCGGCCGGTGGGCGGCCATGTCGGTGCGCAGGATGTTCGCCAGGACAGCAGCGTCGATGGCGTCCGACTTCTTCCTCGCGACCGAGTGCCGATCCCTGTAGCGTGCCACCGCCAGCGGGTTGATCGCGAACACAGGGCGTCCCGTCGCGCGGAGACAGGCGACCAGCAATCCCCGAGACGTCTCGATCGCGACCGGGATCTTGTGATCTTTGCTGTCGCCGTGCTCCGTCAGCAGGGCTGTGAGCTGTGCGAATCCGGCTGCATCATCGCTGATTCGCAGCTTGGCGAGCCGTGTTGCGCCGGCATCGACGAGAGCGACATCGTGATGGTCTTCTGCCCAGTCCACCCCGCAGAACACCGGCACTGGTAACCCCGCGATCTCCATCATGTTCTCCCTCACACTCTGATGTTTCCGCAGGCCAGAGCCTGTGCAGGGTGCGCGTGCTCCCTAATGGAAGTGCTCAAGGCACAACATCCCACCAGCCGTTCGCAACCCCAGCGAACTGCACGGTCCTTCGTCTTCGCGAGAGCTCTCAGAGGGCGTTAAGTCCGTTTCTGGTAGCGGCCGCGTCCGGGTTGTTCGAGGAGTCCTTGACGGACGAGTCGTCCCAGGCGGGAGCGGGTGACGTTGATCGAGGGCTCGTCGGTGGGCAGGCCGAGGTGCTCGTGCAGGTCGCGGACACGGAACACCTTCCCAGGGTGCTCGTTGAACGTGGTCACGATGCGCTGGTAGACGGTGGCGGTCTCCACGAAGGCCGTTGCGTGATCGGGCGGGGTGAGGCCGTCGATGACCTTGCGAGTCGCGGTGAGCTCGGCCAGGCGGGCTTCGGTCTCGGCGAGGCCGGTGGTGAGCCGCACGATCTGCTCGCGCAGGTGGTCGGCTCGTGCGGCGGTCTCATCGTGCTCGGCCTGCAGCAGCCGCAGGAGTTCGCTGACGTTCACGCGGCCAGCTCCACGTCGTCCCGCCAGGCGGGGGCAGGGGTGGTGAGGCGGCGGAGCATGCTTAAGCGGTGGAGGCCCAGTAGACGCGGGAAGCCGCGTTGTCGGGCCGGTGATCGTAGTCGCGGGCGAGGCGCCGGTGCAGCATGAGGGTGCCGTTGGCCTGCTCGACCACCCACCGCTTCGGTTGCGGGACGAAGCCCTTGCCTTCGTCGTCGGGGTTGCGCCGAACCACCTCGACGGTGATGTCCTTTACCGCCCCGTGGATGATCACAGCGTCCTTGAAACCCTGGTCGACCAGGACCTTTTCCAGGCGCATCCCACATCGTTCGGCCGCCTGGTCCAGCAGGGCGATGCCGGCCTCGTTGTCGTGGGCGCTCGCGGCCAGGACCACCACACCGATGATCAGGCCCAGCACGTCGACTGCGAGTCCCCGCTTCCTGCCAGGCGTCTTCTTGTTCGCGTCCAGTCCCGTCGTCTCCTTCGGCACCCCGGCCGCCACGCGGACGGACTGGGTGTCGATGATCACCAGGGACGGGTCCTCTAATCGTCTGGACCGCTCCCGCACCTGGCAGCGCAGGATCTCCTGAATCCGCTGGTCAAGACCATCCTGGCGCCACAGAGTGAAGTAGTAGAACACCGCCGACCAGGCCGGGAGGTCGTGTGGCAGGAGCCGCCACTGACAGCCCGTCCGGTTCTGGTAGAGCAGCGCGTTCACTACCTCGCGCAGGTCGCAGGAGCCCGGGTCCCCGGTCGCCGACCGCGCCACCCGCTCCTGCTTCCACGCGGTGACCAGCGGCTCGATCAACGCCCACTGCTCGTCGGACAAGTCGGTTGCGTACGGCATCCGTTCCATGCCCACGACCTCATCATGCACACGACATGACCCGAGGGCGGAACTGTCCCATCACCCACGAACGGGCGACACCACATCATCAGAAACGGGACTTAACGTCCTCTCAGGCTCGCGACAAGATGAAAGGTGTTCCGTGTAGTTGGCTCAGGCCACGACCATCGAAGCTCTTGGTTCGCACCGTCGGGTGACGTGTTCTGAACTGGGTCTGCGGAGACCCGTTGTGAGGCGTTTGTGTCCTCGCGAGGCGCTGTTGTGCTCGCGAAGCTCGGAAACTGGAACGGTTCCGGCCGGGGTCAGATCGCTCTCAGTAGGGGGCTTCCTGCCCAGGTGGCGGACGAGGTCTCGGTTCCGGCCGGAACCGCTGCTGAAGCGAGTCCCGCGGTCTGTCGAAAGAGCTCTCACTCCGGATTCGGATAGCGATGACTCGCTTCGCTGCCCATTAGGATTCGGACCCGTCAGGTCCCCCTTTTCAGGGCCCGCATGTTCACCGAGTCGATCGCGCACCGCGACCAGTCCAGCTCGCCGCGGGCGCCGAGTTCGTCCAGGACCAGGCGGTGCAGCTTCGCCCACACCCGCAGCCGGCTCCACTCCATGAAACGACGATGGGCCGTCGCTCCGGACGGCCCGAACACCGGCGGAACCTGCGACCACGTGCAGCCCGTCGTAGCCACGAAGATGATCGCCGCCAGCACCTCACGATCACCATGACGACGCCGCCCACCTCCCTGCGGACGCGTCGGCGCCTCCGGCACCACACGCTGGAACAACTCCCACAACCCGTCCGGCACCAGTCGCTCCACCATCAGCACACCGACAGACTACCCAACCCACCAATTGAGATGATCTCTAAAGCGGTGCTCCATATCTGGCGGGTGAGATCATCTGTGTATGGCAGACGCGCGACTACCCCAGGGATGGACCCTTCAGCAGATCCGCGACGTATCCGGGGATAAAGAGGCTGCCGCCTTGGATCCCGATCGGCCAGTGAAGTGGGTCTGCGTTGGTGAAACCCACGAGATGTCACGCCCGGAGATCGTCCTCGGATTCCACGACCTGTGCCTGGTGAAGCCCGTTGACGACGACTGGTACATGGGCACCTGTACGACGACGGCAGTGTCATCTGTTGGGCAGCCTGTAACAATCTGTACGAGGCACTGCGCGGCCTGTAGGAGCTCTTGCGCCACGGCTCCGGTGCCTGGCGCATTGAGTGTCTAACTGCGTGGCAACCGCGACGCACAACCGCGAACAACCGTGGACGTCAGCGGACCATCAGCGCAGGTGAAGGGCGCGCCAGCCCAAGGGCAACGAGCCTCCCGAGTTGCTTCGGGGCGAAGAGGCCCCCGTGCCACAGCCGTGCCACATCGTGCGGTCAACCACGGTCAACGACGGGTCGCCACAGTCGAGATGCGCCGATCAGCTGGGCTGCCGCTACGGCCGTAGTGACCTGGGCGAACATGCCGCAGACCACGTCCGCCCTTACAAGGCGGATGTCGGCGGTTCGAAACCGTCCGCGCCCACCAGTCTCAGGACACGACTAAGGCCCAGGTCAACCGGTGCGAAGCCGCAGACCTGGGCCTTGATCTTTCTCGGGGACTTTGCGCCGCCGGTCGCGGCGAGCGTGTTCCCGGTGTGCCGGAGATCGTGGAAGTGGACGTCGCCGAGACCGGCCGCGGCGAGGGCGCGGAGCCAGATGCGCCGGAAGTTGTTCCGTCGGAGGACACCGCCGCGGGCCCCGACGAAGACGAGCCCGGTCCGGCCTGCCTCCGCGTGCTCCGCCAGGTGGTGCGCCAGCTCGGGCACGATCGAGGCCGGGAACGCCACCGTGCGGACACCCGCCGCGCTCGCTGTGGAACCTTCCCTACTTCATCAAGTGCCCGCGCGAGCGCGGGCTGACCCCTGGGGGCCGGCCCCGGGGGCCGCAGCAAGCAACGGCCCATGAGTAGAGACCCGGACACGGAGTCCGCCGGTCAGAACGCACCTCCGGCGGGGGCGCTCAGGCTCCGACATGGCGGGGGCGCCATTCGCGAGTGCCGGCCGAGTGTGGCGTGCGCGGGATGGGAGCCGGGGTGAGTTGTGGGTGGCGGAGGAGATCAGCGCCGCTGCGGTTCGCGGCCAGCCACGTCGAACAACCTGGAGGCCCCAGAGGGCACCCTCACCGCCAAGGAGAGGTATGGCGTGTTGGTCATCAAAGAATCGGCAGCCAGATTGCCGATGGGCGCGCCAGCCATAGTCAGCTTGCCCAACTGGCCACGACCGGGCGGCAGGCGCGATTACGGAACCATGCCAGCACCCAGCTCCGCCCCAGGATGGTGACTCGCCCTCACACACTGCACCATCGAGGTCACCGCCTCGATGAAATACCCAACGGCGCACCCATGTCAGCACCATGCGACGGGCCAAAGCCAGACTCAAGAGCGTATTGGCCGAAATTAAATGGTCACACTAAGGAATCCCGGAAGTTCAATTATTGACATGATCCCCTGGTCGTGAGGTCGAAGCGTATGGCAGGAGGGATGGTGGGTGCCAAACTGTGACCCCCGTCCCATTACGGTTCGTCACTTGGGTTTTCCTTTACCCTGGAACGTGAACTTCCACATCTGGTACCCGTCTAGCTTTCCGGAATGGATGAAGACTCCCTCCGGAAAGGATCTCGATGTTTTCACGCACCATGAAGCGGACGGCGGCCTTCGCGGCCGCAACAGTTACAGCCCTGAGCCTGATGGCAGCGCAGTCGGGTGCAGCTGGTAACCCCCACGTTTATACGCCTCGAAATGCCTTCTACCAGGGGCACGATCCGCGGGGTAATTTCACGGCTCAGATCAAGTACGACACCGGCAAGTTCCAGATGGGCTGGCAGTTAAGTGCCGCCACTGCGGCCCTTGCCACAGGCCCCATGAATGAGACGGCCAACTTGACGTGCAATGGACGAAGGGTGACGCACGACAGCCACGCCGCCGTCGGTGCGCGATACTTCCTCCACATGTCGTCCTCTCTAGGTCGCGACATGACTCGCTGCAACTGGGAGCTGACGATCCATGAGACGTTCCCGATAGGCCACAGCGGCACCCGAACCGTCGATGTCGACTTTCCCTTCGTTGTCACCCTGGTCTGATCGTCCGACAGCTAGGCTTCGGGATTGCTAGAATCCAAGGATGACAAAGGCAGAAGTTCGTGTATGGCACGAAGAAGAAGGCTGGGGTGTCATCGATTCCGAGGAAACTCCCGGAGGGTGTTGGGTGCACTTCTCAGCAATCGAGATGTCTGGTTATCACTTCCTCTCTGTCGGTGATCACGTCACCTTGGAGTGGGAGGCTGGTGAACAGGATGGCTTTCAGTTCCGAGCCGTTCGGGTAACGCGTGAATGAAGGTCCGCGTTGCAGGGTCGCCGCTCGGCAAGAGTGGCGACCCTGCAGTCGTCGTGTGAGGGAATCGCACCCTCATCGGCTTACAGGGGCTTCCCCGGCTTCAACGGCGCCAGCCTGGAGGACAGCTTCGTCCTGGAGATCCAGGCAAGGTCGTGATCGAGTTTCTCGCAGTTCGTGAGCTACTGGGGAGCGATCGAGGTCGTGTCTCAGGAGGCGATCGCGCGGATAGAGGGCGGGCAGTTGATCTGCGGTACAGCAGCGAGGTACAACGGCAGCAACCGACCATGACCCGCAATACCTCTGAGGGATCACTGCGACCGCTATGGCCTCCGTGGACCGCTCTCTCTAGAGCTACGGATCGGAAGGTCTGGCCTCACGGCTGTTGCCTCGTCGACTGCCGAAACGGCAATCGACGCCAGCGCTTCGCTCTGACGCTGCCTTTCGCTTCCCCTCGCCCCGGCCAGGACCGATCATGAGGTTCATGGTGTCAAGCACCGTCGTTCAGTGCACCGATCTCCTACGCACCAGCGAGTACGACCTTTGGGAAAGTCTGCGGGAGGTTCTGAGGGGCCAGGGGCTCGATCCGGACCGGACGATTGTCGTCGACCTCCTGCCCGAGGGCCCCGATCACGAGGATGGCCAAGTCATCTCTGAGGACGGCCGAGTCTTCAGGTTCAGCCTCTTCTACGACCGAGCATCCGAGGACGGTGCCCGACGTGCCACGCTTCACGGCTGGACAGACATCACTGACAGGTGGCGGACCGGATCTCGGGCCACTCTCACGGCGGGAGCCTTCGCGTGGAAGGCCCAGCCCGAAGAGTAGGGGGTCGACCCACAGACCGAGGCAGTAGGTCTTACCTTCAGTGCGTGTCTAACTGCGTGACAACGCCGACGCACAACCGCAGACGAGTACGGACGTCTGCGGATTATCAGCGCAGGTGAAATGCACACCAGCCCAAGGCGGAACCCTCGTCCAAGTTGCTTCGGGACGAAGCGGTCCTCGTGCCATGGCCGTGCCACATCGTGCGGTCATCACGGTCAACGGCCGCTCTCCGCAGTCGAGATGCTCCGATGAGCTGGGCTGGCTCTACAGCCGGAGTGACCTGGGCATCCTGGTCGCCGACCACGTCCGCCCCTGCAACGCTGTAGTTGCGGACTCCTCGGCGGGTCATGATCTGCCTATGGACGAGTACAACTGGCCAACGCGCCACCCCGACGTGCCGGGGCAGTCGCCGGAGGAAGTCTGGACGGCGACGCTTGCAGCTCTCCCTCTGGGAACTTCCGTCGCAGGAGAAGTGGTCGCCCGTCAGCCCTTCGGCGTCTTCATCCGCGTCGATGGAGTTCCGAACGCCATGGCGCTTGCCGAGATCACTGCCATGCCCGAGGGGATGGGACCGCCCGCTCTCGGGGTACGCATCCGGGGTGAGGTCATCGACCACGTTGAGCACAACCACCAGGTGAGAGTTCGGCTGCACTGATCAAGGGCTGCGCTTGAGTGGTGCTCGGGTTAGTGTGCGGCGCATGGCCAGCGACGTTCCGCCCTGCCCCGAATGCAGGCAGCCCCTGAAGTCTGGTGGTCTCGTGCTCTCCAAGCGCAATGACGACGGCCGGCGGACCTGTCGAACGCTCTGGCGGTGTGCCAGTCAGCACGTCTGGTGGAACTGGGCGGATCGACCGGACGAGCCCTTGGAGGTCTGCCCCGTGCCGGGGTTGTTCCGCTGACATCCAACGCTGACATCAACGCCCACGGTCCGCTGCGGCATTGGGCGGCCACAGACGACACGCATGCGTGCGGCTGGGTCATGCCAAGGACGAGTTGGAGCGAACTTACAAGGCGAATGTCGGCGGTTCATTCGCGATGTGGCCGTCCACGTGGTCGGCGGTCCGGTGGTCGCGACCTTGCCCGAGGTGCTGATGGGTCGGTGCGGCCCGCAGCGACGAGAAGTCGTCGTGACTGGGGTGGTCGGTTCTACGGCTTGAGCCGGTCACCTGCGAGCGGGAATCACGATCCGGCAGGGCGATGGTGACGCCGCCGGCATGCTGTTCAGTCGGTCCTGTGTCGGTGATGCTCAGGCCGTCAGGCCCTCGATGGCGACGGGAAGTTGGCGTGGGCCGCGCAGTACCGCGTTGGCGCGGTAGGGCGGCGGGTCCTCGATCAGTCGGGAGAACTTGACCCGGCGGAAGAGCTCGGGCACGGCCAAGTGGAGTTCTATGCGGGCGAGGGGGGCGCCGAAGCAGTAGTGGATGCCCGTGTAGAAGCCCAGGTGCTCGTTGTCCTTGCGGTCGGGATCGAACCGGTCGGGGTCCTCGAAGCGCCGGGGATCGCGGTTGGCCGCGGCCAGCATGAGCCAGACCGGCGAGCCCTTGGGGATCGTGGTGCCGGCGACGTCGATGTCGGCCAGGGCGGTGGTCCACGGGACGAACTGGACCGGAGGCTCGTACCGCAGTACTTCCTCGATGATCGGGACGGCCAGGTCCGGGTCCTTCTGGAACCGTTCGAGGACGTCGGGGTGGCGCAGCAGGGTGAGGGTCGTGTTGGTGATCGCGTTGACGGTGGTCTCGTGGCCGGCGACCAGGAGCAGCACCGCGGTGGCCTCCAGGTCTGCCGGTGTCATGTCGGGGGCGAGCGCGCTGAGCATCCCGGGGCCGGGGTGGCGGCGTTTGGTCTCGATCAGATCGGACAGGTAGGCGCCCAGTTCCTGGCGCGCCCGCTGTGCCTTTTCCGGGCCGTCGTCGTCGCCGGAGCGGGGATCGAGGGACGACGCCAGGACATCGGCCCAGACGTGGAAGCGCGGTTCGTCCTCGCGCGGCACGCCCAGGACCCTGCAGATGGCGGTGACGGGAAGGGGGTAGGCGAAGTCCTCCACGACGTCGACCTGGTCCTTGCCCTCGAAGGCGTCGAGCAGCTCGGTGACGACCTTGGCCAGCTCTCCACGTAGGCCGTCGAGGAACCTGGGGCTGTGCGGCGGGCCGAACGGTCGGTTGATGGTGCCGCGCAGCCGGTCGTGCACGGGCGGGTCGGTGAAGATGAAGCTGGGCGGCAGTCCGGTCTCCTCCGCCGGTTGCCCGGGGCGGGCGTAGCCGGGTGGGCGGTTGCTCGTGTCGTTGCTCAGCCGCGGGTCGTTGGCCAGACTCCGTACCTCGTAATAGGTGCTGACCAGATAGGTGCCGTCGTCCTCCCGCCTGACCGGTTGCTTGCGCAGTTCCGCGTAGAGCGGATAGGGGTCGGCCCGATGGGCGTAGTCGGTGATCTGCGCGGAGATGGTGCCGGACGTCATGGTGACTCCTCAGGGCTCCGTGCGGTGCGGGGCCGGTGATCAGGCATGCGACGGAACGAACGTGACGCGCCGCTCGCTCGGTGAGTGGCCGGTCAGCGTGATGGTGGGCCCGTGGGTGGGCAGATGGGGGTCGGGGAAGGCCGATTCGATCGGCTGCAACGTCTCGCTCCGGCGGTCGACCGAGCGGTACTCGGGCGGGAAGGGGGCGCCGGACGCGATCTGCTGCTCATAGAACCCCAGCCACTTGGCTCCGTCGAAGGACACTGCGGCGATGACGCGGCCGCGGTAGCCGTACACCGCGACGAACCGCTCCTCGGCGAGTGTCCCCTGGGCGACGACCAGTTGGCCGCCCAGCGAGGGCACGCCCACCGACTTGATGTTGACGCCGAACTGGGAGGACCAGAACATCGGCAGCCACAGGTGCGGGCGGCGGTCAGGCCCGGCGCAGATCATGTTGTGGGCGGCGATCTCGGCCTGTTCGACCGCGTTGCCCCAGTGCTCCAGCGCCAGGAACTGGTAGTCGAACAGCGGGTGGGGGCTGCGGGCGACGTCACCGGCGGCGTAGATGTCGTCGGTGACGATGCCGTTGACGTCGAACACCCGGCACCCGGCGTCGCACGCGATCCCCCGTGGACCCGCGGCCACCCCCGAGCCGGCGAGCCATTCCGTGTTCCGCATGGCACCGAGCGAGACGACCGCCACCTCCACGTCGATCACCGAACCGTCGGACAGATGGGCGCGCCTGAGCCGTCCCACATCACCGCCCTCGAGGGCGGTGACGCTGACGCCGCACCGCAGGTCGACCCCGTGCTTGCGCTGCAGCCGGTCCGCGACCGCGCCGATCACTCCGCCGAGCGCGCCCACCAGCGGTGCCGGGCCGCGTTCGGCGACGGTGACCTCAAGGCCGTGCTCCCGGCAGGCGGAGGCGACCTCGGAGCCCGTGAAACCGGCGCCGATCACCAACACCCGGCGCACGCCCCCGGTCAGTTTCCGGTACAGGCGGGCGGAGTCGTCGCGGGTACGCAGCACGAACACCCCGTCCAGGGCGGCCTCTTCCGGGTGGAACCAAGGCCGCGCTCTGGTCCCGGTGGTGATCAGCAGACGGTCGTAGGGGACGGTGTCGCCGTTCACCAGGCGCACTTGCTTGGCGTCCCGGTCCAGGTCCGCGGCGGCGACGCCCAGACGCCACTCGGCGTCGATGTCCCGCCGCCGCGGAAGCGCGGTGTCCTCGGGCCGGGCCCGTCCGAGCAGCGCCTGCTTGGACAGCGGCGGCCGGTCGTAGGGCTCGTAGAGCTCGTCGCCGATCATGGTCAGTGATCCGGTGAAGCCCTTCTCGCGCAGCGTCTCCGCCGCGCGCAGACCGGCCAGCGAGGCACCGACGACGACAATACGGCCCTGGCGCCGCAGGACCTCGACGTCCGTGTCAGCCGACATGGGGCTCGACCCGCTTCGTCGGCTCATCGGAGTAGTCGACGAGGATGGCCTGGACCGGGCAGGCGGCAGCCGCCTTCTCCACCCGGTCACGCTGCGCCTCGTCGAAGCGAGGGGAGAACAACAGCGCCTCTTCCCCGTGCAGGGCAAAAACGTCCGGGGCGAGGAAGACGCACTGCGCGAACCCCTGGCACCGGTTGAGATCGACGACAAGCCTCATCGGAATCCGCTCCCTGCATGGGCCGCGGTGGCCGAGCCCCGCAGCCGTCTGCGCTCGGTCCATGTGGTCGGTAGGCATGCCTCACCTTCAGCTTCAGTCCTCCGCCCAGGTCTCGCAAGGCGAGGACGGCGCTGGAGACCAGGCCTCGCGCGAGGCGAAGGAAAGCTCCTCGGGGCCACTCTGATGTGAATCCGGTTCTTCGGCCACTGAGCGTGCGGCAGCCCGAGGTCCGCCTGTGGATGGACTGCTCGGACGGTGCCCCTGGACCGTCGCGGCAGAGCAACTAAGTGCAGCAACCCCGCCGGACCAGTGCCGACCGTCTGTGTGCCTGACCACCCTCCGCGCCAGCCCGCGAGGCCTCAGCGACCTCCGTGTCCATAGCTCGCATCGAGCGGCACTCTGTGCACACGGCGCGCCGGTTCCAGCGGGTCGCAGTGGGGAACCACGGGGAACGTCAAGCCTGGGCTGCGCTCTGCCCAGGCCTCGGCATGCATCAGTCGGCCGCTGGCAAGAAGAGCAGACTATGCACATGCAGCTCCCTGCCGAAGCCGTTGCGTCCACCGCGCTGATCGAGGTCGTGAGGATCTCCGCCCTGCCGACCGAGAAGGGTGCGCCTTACCCCGGCAGGGCGGTCGCCCACTGGACCGGGAGCGAGGCCGCCAAAGCCCTGACCTTGATCGAGACCCTGCCCGACAGCGAGCAGCACCGCTGCGGCTTCTCACCAGGCTGGAGTGTCCGAGCGTACGAGGACTCTCTCGATCTGGCGCTCTTCGAGGCAGCGTTCTGTTTCAGTTGCCACGAGGTCCGCATGCACGGAACGGCAGTGCCGGCCGCGCTGGCCACGCAGTTCTTCGACGTGGACACCCCGCAGGCCCAGGCCCTCCTGCACCTCTTCCGCGCGGCGACCGCATAGCCGGCTGGCCGGATGAGCGAGCTACGCCGTGGACTCAGGGCGGCTGCTGCACCGGAGGCGTCTTCGGGACGAAACGGCGGCGGGTTCACATCCCGCCGTCCGCCGGCACGCGGAAGACCGGGCTTCGCTTCCACAGCAGCCCGGGAACGCGCTGCCACAGGGCTGCCCCGTTCGCCCGCTCCCAATCTGCGGTCGCCCGGGACCGCGCCCACAGGACCACGGCCCACGGGACCAGCATGACCGGCGGCATCACCTCATGGAACATCAAGCCGAGGAGCATCATCCAACAGGCCGACATTCCCACGATCCCAGCGGCGCGCCAGAGCGACAGCCGCCTCGCCACGTCCTGACCCTCGAGCAGTTCTGCGACGCTGTCGATCCGCGCGGCACGCTCGTACTTGCGGCGACGCCGGCCGGGGAGACGGAAACTCAGCGGCAGCATCGCGAGGGACACGAGAATGACCGCCACCGTTCCCACCAACAGCGTCTCGAGGCTCTGAGCCGTACCGATCAGAGCCAACAGCACCCCTTCGGACAGCACCGCGCCCGCAGCCGTCATCAGCGCGGACACCCGCTCGAAGGGCGCCACCCGTATCAGCCCGTCTTGGGCATCAACAGCCATCGTCGTAGCCTCCCTTGCCCGGACACCCGCACGGGCAGGGAAGATCCAACTCCGGGCGGGACGCGAGGTCAACAGACGCGATGCCAGCACATCGCAAAGTCCGACTACGGTCCGGGCGCCGGGCCCGCGCAGCGCAGCCCATGGGCTCTGCGGGACCCGGTTGGTCACGATGATTCCTCCTGGGAGTGCAGGTCGCGGGCGGCAAGGCGCCGCCCGTCGGTGTCGGCGACGACGAGATTCCAGGCCGTTCCGTCACCGTCGTCGCCGTCCCACCAGCGCGCGAAGTCGCGGGCCGGGCGGCGCACCCCGGGCCCGTCGGCTCCAGCGGTGTATGTGGTGGTCAGCTCGACGTCGTATTCGCCGGCGTCGAGGTGGACCAGCGTGACCCCGGTGAGGTGGCGGGCGGAGTCCGCCACCTCGCTCTTCCGCGCCCAGCTTCCGAAGCGGTGGAGCAGGTCCGCGTCCGGTTCGCGCCGGGTGACGGGGCCGCTCGGCGGGTTGGGGGTGCCGTTTCCGCTGCCCTGCTTGCAGCCCAGGACCCATGCTCCCCGGTCGAGGTCCACCACCGCCGTGGGCTTCGCGGTGAGGGAGCGGCGGACGCACCCACTGTTCACCTCCCGAACCGCGGAGCCCTTGCCGCCGTCTTCGAACAGCCGTTTGCCCACGGCGAATCCCGCGTAGTACGCCTGCCGGGGTCCGGGCGCGGACGCGGACGGCCGGCCGGTCCCGCCGGACGGCGCCGCCGACGGCCGGGCGGAGTCGCCCGCGGAACTGCACCCGGTCGCGGCCAGGCACACTCCTACGATCAGACCGAGCACGCGGGTCGGCCCGATCGCGCCGGTGGAGGGGTGAGATGTCGTCGCCATACCGTGCCAGTTCGGTCGTCATCCGCGTACGGGATCTTTCCAACTGGTGCTGTACAGCGGAGAAGTGCGGCAACCGGCATGGCCCCAGCCGACCGTCACCCGCGGTCGGTGACCGGTTCACGAGTGCGGCAGACCCCGATGACCGTCGCGCGCAGAGGTCGCGTCGAGTGGCGGTCGTGCCACTGTCGTTCCCCGGGCCCTCCAAGGGCCGGCTGCCTCACCACCGTGCAAGACCGTGCCTCGCTCGTGCCGGAAGGGGCATCCGGAATCGGCGAGCTCGGCCCGCGAGACGGTCTTCCGTGGGCCGCCCGTGCGGGGGTCGCTAGAAGTCGCCGTTGGCGAGGATCTCGCCCGTCCTGTCGTAGACGGTGACGAGGCCGTTGTCCGACTCGTAGCAGGAGCTGAACGCTGAGGCGATGAGCTTGGCCTCACCCTGGTGCGGGCCGGTGAGGCCGCCGCTGAAGTCGGTGAACACCTCGGGGGCGTTCAGGATGTTGTTCCGCTCGTCGGCCCCGGTCACCCTCGTGATGTGACGGACGGCGGCCTTCTCGGCGGCGCTGCCGTTCTTGTCCACGCAGGACCTGAAGTCGGCCGCCCGCGATCCGGGCCCGGCGTCCCCGGCCCCGGAACCGTCGCGTGCGTCGTTCCGCGCCTCGTTCTTCGCCTCGTTGTGGACGGAGGAGGAGTTCGAAGCGCCGCTGTCCCCGTCCCCGTCCCCGTCCGCGCCGCCACCGCCGGCCGCCCCGGCGATCCCGATGATCACGGCGAGGCCTAGGACGCCGAGGCAGCCGAGCACCGCGACCCTGCCCACGCCGCGCTTCCTGGGCGGCCGCGGCGCGGGCGCGCCGGAGTCCGCCACCTGCGACGGTCCGCCCCGTCCGAGCCGCTGGTGCCGCCGCGGGTACTCGTGGTCGCTCATGGTCTCCCCTGGGGTGGTTCGTGCCCGTGTGGGTCTACGACGGGGAGGGGAGGGGCGGGGTTGTCGCCGCCCGCAGGGTTTCACCCGAAAGGGCGAGGGCTGTGCTGGGCTCCGGGCTCGAAAGGCGGAACTTCGCCTTCGGGCGGGCGGTCACTCCTCGGCGAAGACCAGGTCGGTGACCGGGTGGGTCATGCGGACGGTTCCGTCCGTGACGTCGACGACGTGGTGCAGGCCGGTCAGGGTCTTCGCGGCGGGGCCCTGGGAGAGGATGCGGAACCGGTCGCCGCCGCCGAAGAGGTAGGCACCGTACGACGGCGGCCGCCGCACCGTACGACGGCTGCCGCGCCGCGTGACGGCTACGAAGGGCCCGCCGCCGTCACCCCATGGGCGTGCTTCAGCCTCGCGCGGGCGTCGACCGTCTCCGGGGGTGCGACCTCCGACCAGAAACGGTGGCAGGTCACGAACACGGCGAGCTCGCGCTCACGCTGCCTGAGCTTCTCGACCTCGGCCTGTTCGTCGTCGGTCCAGCCGGGGGACGCGGGGCGCTCCACCTGGCGCCAGCCCCTGTCGTCGCTGAAGCCGTCCAGGGGTTCCACCGACCAGGGGAGCCGCTTGAGCAGGGCCAGGAGCTCCGCCCGGACCTGGTGCAGTTCCTCCTGGCCGGCCAGGAGGTCACTCGGGAAGTCATAGGTCGCAGCCACGCGGCAATGGTACGCCTGTTCGATTTTGAGGTGCGAGTTCCTTCCGGGAGTTCACACGAACGGTGGTGGCGGAGCGCTTCTGTCCGCCGGCGGCCGCCCTGTGCTCGGCCGCCGGTCGAGCGGCACGGAGTGCTGGGCGTCACGAACGGCGGTCCGACGCCCGACTGCCGTGGATTCGCATGACCCGTACCGAGATCGAGATCACCGCGGAGCTGGTCCGGGATCTGCTGCGCGACCAGCATCCCGACCTGGCCGCTCGCCCGGTGAGGCTCGGCGCGCGTGGCTGGGACAACCAGCTGTGGCGGCTCGGCGACGACCTCGCCGTCCGGTTGCCCTGGGCCACGCTGTCCGCGGACGCCCTGCTGCGCAAGGAACACGCCTGGCTCCCCGATCTCGCCCCACGGCTTCCCCTGCCGGTCCCCGTGCCGCAGCGCCTCGGCGAGCCCTCCGACCGGTTTCCGCGGCCCTGGATCGTCACCACCTGGGTGCCGGGCGAGCCCGCCGACAGGGCTCCCGTCACGCGTGCCGCGGAGGCGGCCGACACCTTGGCCGCCTTCCTGACGGCCCTTCACCGACCCGCTCCCGCCGGGGCACCGGCCGGCCGTGATCGCGGGGGGCCGCCGGCCGACCGCGCCGAGGGGTTCGCCCAGCAGCTCGCCTCGGCCACCGAGCGGGGGCTGATCCCCGACCCGGACGCCGTCCGCGCCGTCTGGGAGGACGCCGCCGCCGCGCCCGAGTGGGCGGGCCCGGCACTGTGGCTCCATGGCGACCTGCATCCGGCCAACGTTCTCACCGCGGACGGCACCTTCTGCGGCGTGATCGACTTCGGCGACCTCTTCGCCGGCGACCCGGCCTTCGACCTCGCCGCCGCCTGGATCCTGCTGCCGGACGGCGCCGCCGACCGCTTCCACGGGGCCTGCCGGCCTGCCCCGGACGCCGCGACCTTGCGTCGCGCCCGAGGCTGGGCGGTGCTGCGCGCCCTCGCCTGCGTCTTCATCGCGGACGCGGGCGTCCACGGCCGCCCTGGCGGCAAGCCCAGCTGGGGCCCACCCGCCCACGCCGCGCTGCGACGCCTCATCGCAACTGCGGGCCACTGAATCGCGGCCGCGGCCTGCGGCCGGCCGAAGCGCTCAGGAGCAGTTGGCCAGTCCAGGCTGTCCAGTTTGAACTGACCAGTTCAAACTGGACAGCCTGGACTGATGGATTTAGTGTGACGCCATGGACGACAGCGCCGAGGGCATCTCCGAGTCCGCCGCACGCGCGGCGCAGGATCTGCGGGTGGCGTTCAACCGGCTGCGGCGGCGGATCCGGGAGGTCTCCGAGCGGCAGGACCTCACCCCCTCACAGGTCTCCGCACTCACCCTGGTGAGCAAGAGCGGAGCCGCCACGGCGAGCGCGCTGGCCGCCACCGAGGGCGTCAGGCCGCAGTCCATGGCCGCCACCCTCGCCGTGCTCGACCAGCAGGGGCTGATCGCCCGCAACCCGGACCCGGGGGACGGCCGCCGACAGCTCGTCACGCTGACCGACGCCGGCCGCGAGCGCGTCGAGGGCACTCGGCAGGCCCGCGGGGAATGGCTGGCCAAGGCCCTCCAGGACCGCTGCACGGAGGCCGAGCGGCAGAGCGTCATCGAGGCGATGGCCGTACTGGACCGGCTCACCCGCCCGTGATACCCGCACTCAGCACCCCGCCCCGGCGGACTCTCGGCCCCCAGTACCACCGCCCGGCGCCGTGGCCGCCGACACCGCCACCCTCGCCGCCACCGCAGCCCTCTTCGCCACCGCAGCCCTCTTCGCCACCGCCGCCTTCTTCGCGGACGGCGCCGACCCTCGTGGACCGCACCAACCGGCCCGCTTCCCTCACGCCCGCCGGAGCCGTACCGCTCCCGGCGGCGCCCCTCCCGGACCGATCCCTCCGCACCCGCACGGGCACACCCCTCCGAAAGGCCTGACCATGGCAGTCACCACGCTCGACCCGCACACCGCCCTCGTCGTCATCGACCTGCAGAACGGCATCGTCGGAAACCCGGGCCTCGCCCCCCACACCGCCGCCGAGGTCGTGGAGCGGTCGGTGCTGCTCGCGGACGCCTTCCGCGCACAGGGCCTCCCGGTCGTCCTCGTACGGGTCACCGCCGCCGCCGACGGAGCGGACGCCGTACGCGGCCGCAACGACGGACCCAGCCGCGCCCGCGGCTTCGCGGAGGGCTGGGACGTCATCGTCGACGAACTGGCCGGGCACGCCGAGGACATCACCGTCACCAAGCGGAACTGGGGCGCCTTCTACGGCACCGACCTCGACCTGCAGCTGCGCCGCCGCGGGATCACCCAGATCGTGCTGACCGGCATCGCCACCAGCATCGGCGTCGAGTCCAGCGCCCGCGCCGCCCACGAGCACGGCTACCACGTGACCCTGGCCACCGACGCCATGACCGACCTGGACGGCGAGACCCACCGCAACAGCGTCGAGCGGATCTTCCCCCGCCTCGGCGAGACCGGTACGACCGCCGAGATCGTGGAACTGCTGGCCAAGACCCACGCGTGATCCGCGCCCCGCGTCAGCGGGGACCCGCGCCCTCCAGCTCCCGCACCAGCCGCTCCGCGACCGGCACGGGCACGCCGTGCCGGGCCGCGGCCCGCAGCAACGCGCCGCCGATCGCGTCCAGTTCGAGCGGACGGCCCGCCTCGGCGTCCCGCAGCATGGAGGACTTCGAACCGGGCGGGAAGGCGTCGTAGCGAGCCAGGGCCGTGGCCGGGTCGGCCGGGCCCCCGCTCGCGCGGCTCACGGCGGCCGTCTCCGCCACCAGAGCCGTCAACTCCGTCCGGTGCAGCGTACGGACGTCGCCCAGCGGCATCCCGTACCGGGTCGTCAGCAGCGCGAACGGGGCGAGGAAGGACATCTTCGCCCACAGCACCGCGGCCTCGTCGGCCTGGACGCGGACGTCCGGGCCGGCCGCCGTGAGGACCCCGGCGAGCGCGTCGAGCCGTTCGCGCGCCACGGTGTCACCGGTCAGGTCGATCTCCGCGAAGGGACTGCCGTGCTCGATCACCCCGGGCGCGGTCCGGGTCGACTCGACACGGATGACGGCGGGAGCCACCCGGTCCGGCCCGTAGCGGGCGCGCAGGGCCGCGGGGTGTTCGACACCGTTCAGGAAGGGGACGAGCAGGCCGTCGCCCAGGGCCCGCGCGGGTACCCGGGCGAGTGCCGCGTCGAGTGTCGTGTGCTTGACCGCGACCAGACAGGCGTCGACCGGTTCGCGCAGCTCGGTGTCCGCCTCGACACGTGCCGTGAACTCCCCGAACCGCCCGCTGCGGACCCGGATGCCGTCCGCGCGCAGCACCCCCGTCGTGTCGTCCCCGGCCAGACAGATCACCCGGTACCCGGCCCGCGCCACCAGCGCGGCGAGCAGCCCGCCGACGCCGCCGGGGCCCAGTACCGCCACCGTGAACCGCTCGTCGCGTCCGTTCTTCGTCATGTCCGTTCGATCCTCTCGTCGGTCGGCCCCGGAAACGGTGGCCGCCTGAACGTGGATCATGCCAGCCGCGCCGTCCGGCGCTACAGCCGCGCCGACGCCCCCGGCTCCAGCAGGTGCAGCCGGTCACCGAGTCCGGCCTCCGCGAAGGCCTTCGTCAGCGTGGCGCCGTCCTCGGTGAAGTGGCCCCAGTGCTCGAAGTGCAGGGGGACGACGTGCCGGGCGCCCAGGATCACGGCGGCCCGCGCGGCCTTCTCGCTGGTCAGGGTCAGCGGGGCGTCCGGCACGAGCGGGGTGCGTGCCGCGCCCGCGAAGAGGACGGCCACGTCGAACGGGCCCTCCCGCCGGGCGATCCCGCGGACCACGTCCAGCGACGCGTTGTCGCCGCTGACGTACACCTTGGGCAGTCCCTCGCCGGACAGTACGAAACCGGTCACCTCGCCCACGACCGGCTCCGAACCCTCGGGGCCGTGCAGCGCGGGTACGGCGGTCACCCGGAGCGCGCCGCCGCCGTCGGGGCGCGGCAGCTCGACGTGCTCCCAGGCGGGCAGGGCCCGCACGGGAGCGCCGATACGGTCGTACGCCGACGCCGTGGACAGGGTGAGGGGCGCGCCGGAGAGGTACGTCCGTCCGGCGGTGTCGAGGTTGTCCGGGTGCTGGTCGTGCGAGAGCAGTACGGCGTCGACGGCGCCGATCTCCGCGGCCGCCACCGCCGGTCCCGCCGTCTTCACCAGCTTGCGCGCGCCGATGGGGTACTCGCCGGGGGCGTCGAAGGTCGGGTCGGTGAGCAGCCGGACGCCACCGAGCTCGACGACGGCCGTGGGCCCGCCGACGTAGGTGATCTCCACAGGGGTCATGTTCTGCACAAGGGGGCGGAGCGGGACCGTATTCCCGTACCGGCACGCCATACCGATGCCCGTACCCGTACCTCGCACCCGTACCGCCCCGGATCACCAGGGCGTGCGACGGCCGGAAGAGGCGACCGGATGGGACGACCGGAGGTCATGGCGGCGTCGTCCGCGCGAGACTGGACCCATGTGCCGCAGCATCAAGACTCTCCGCCCGCCCGTACTCCCCGAAGAGGCCACCGAGGAGGACATCCGCGCCGCCGCCCTCCAGTACGTCCGCAAGGTCTCCGGCTTCCGCGCCCCGGCCGCCCACAACCGCGAGGTCTTCGAGCAGGCGGTCGAGGCGGTCGCGGCCGCCACGGCCGAGCTGCTGGGCGGCCTGGAGGTACGCGGGGTCACCCAGCGCGCCGGATGAACCGGCTTCACCCGGAACGGCCCCGCGGAGCCGTTCCGGGGTGAAGCGTTCCGTGCGTCAGGCGCCGGTGCCCGACTCCTGGGGTATGGGCCGGCGCATCAGGTACGCCGCGCCCGCGCCGGCGCCGAACAGCGCCGCGAACGAGACCCCCGTGGCGAGCCAGGTCGCGCCCAGCCACTGCCCGCCGAAGTAGCCGAGGGCCACGCTGTACACGGCCCAGGCCAGGCTCGCGAGTATGGACCAGGGCAGGAACTCGCGGACACGGCGGTGGGCGGCGCCGGCGCCGAGCGAGACGACCGAGCGGCCGGCGGGCGCGAAGCGGGCGAGGACGACCAGCGCGCCGCCCGCGCCTCCGCCGCGCGCGAGCACCGCGCCGAGACGTTCCTGCGCGCTGGAGAGCCGGCGGGAGCGGGCGATGGCGCGGTCCAGACGCTCGCCGCCGCGCCAGGCCAGCCGGTACGCCACCAGGTCGCCGAGGACCGAGGCGGTGGCCGCGGAGAGGGTGAGCGCCAGGATGTCGGGCACCGCGTGCGGCACGGCTCCCGTGGACCCCGCGGCCGCGGCGGTGGCCGCCGTGATGACCAGGACGCCGCTGGGCAGCACCGGCAGGAAGACGTCCAGCAGGACCGAGACGGCCACCGCCGCGTAGATCCATGGGCTGCCCGTCAGCGACCCCACACTCTCCAGCACCGAAAACTCCCCTGTACTCCCCCGAAGGCACGACCTCGCCGCTACGTCGCGGGGGAGCGGCAGGCGGCCTGTGACAGCCATACAGCGTACGCGGCGGGTGTGACAGCGGGGTCACGGGGGGCTTATGTGTTGTTCACGGTGCGTTGACGCCGGGGGAGTGGGAGGGAGTGGGGGAGTGCCGTCCCACCCATACTCGCGAGTTCCTCATCAATGCTTGCAAGTCCCCTGTTCAGCGGGGGCCTGACGTCCGCTTCCGGTTCCGTTTCGGCCGTCGCCGTGCACAGCGCCGCCCGCGCCACCGCGTCGGCGTCCGACAAGGTGACCGAATCCACCCCTGGTCTGGCGCCGGCCGCGGTCACCCAGTGCACGCCCTCCGTGGGCACTCCGAAGGCGAACCGCCGTGCGTGCGCGCGACCTTGACGATCCCTCAGCCGGTACGGGCGCCGTGTCACGTCCAGCCCCCCGGTCTCGTGGCCGTCACTCGTGTGCGGGCGGCACTGCCCCGTCTTCAGCAGCCGGGCGAGCAGTTCGTCGGCCGTCCGCCTGAGGTCCGGTTCCGGAAGCCGCGCCTCTATGAGCGTGGTCGCGCGGACGGCCGACCCCGGTACGTCCGGGGAGTGCGCGATCCAGGCCCCGTCCCCGGCCCGCACGTCGAAGCGTGGGCCGAGGACGTCCAGGACGCCCGCCTCGATCAGCGCGGTCATCTCCTCGACGCGCCGGCGGGGCGGCCCGATGGACAGGAAGGCGTTGAGCGGTGTGTACCAGCGGTCCAGGTGCTCCCGGCGCGACCCGCCCCGCAGACCGCCGTGGTCGACGATCAGCCGCACCTCGTTGCGCAGGTCGCGCAGCACGTCCAGGGCGGCCTTCAGGGGGCCCTCGACATTCCCGAGCGCGGCCTGCGCGGCGTCCTCGCGCAGATGGGCGAGCAGCCAGCCGCGCCACTCGCCGACGTCGGCGAACGCGTGTCCGGCGTACGGGCGCGACATGCGGTCCCAGGACCACCGGCCGGCCCTCGGCACGCCGAACTCCTCTAGCAGGGAGGCCTCTTGGGGATCGCCGTGGGGTACGGAGAGGAAGCGCTCCCTGAACTCCCGCGGCCCGCCGCGAAGCCGCCCGCGCCCCTTCAACAGCCCCTCGTAGTAGACGGTTTCGACCTCCTTCGCCACCAGCGGCCATATCTCGCCCAGGAAGTCCGGTGCCTCACCCGAGTCGGCGCGTCCGCGGAAGCGGGCGACGGTCTCGGGGGTGAGGACGAGCGGCGTGTGACGGCCGTACGGCCCCTTCGCGTTGTCGCCGCGGGCCTGGTACGGGACGCCGCGGCGGGAGCCCGCGTACAGACGGGGCTCCCGGCCCGAGGGGTGGTAGCGCAGGCCCCGGCGGGTCCGGGTGAAGCGGCCGCCGCGGCCCGCCGTCAGCAGCGCCATGTGGTCGAAGAAGTTGAGGCCGAGCCCGCGCAGCAGGACGGGCTCGCCGGGGGCGACGGCGGAGAGGTCGACGTCGGCCGGATTGGCGGGCGGGACGTGACGCAGACCGTGCCGTCGTGCGTACGAGGCGAGGTCGCGCAGGCTCCGGTCCGCGGACACCGGCAGATGGCCCTGCGCGAGCACGACCGCGGACAGGCCGGGCAGCGCGCGTCCGTCGTCGAGGGTGAGGGTCTGACGGCCGCCGGCGCCGTCGTCGAGCCGTACCGCGCGCGCCCGGTGCGTGCGGACGCGGACCGTGTCCGGTGCCTGCCGCACCACCTCGGCGAACACCCACTCCAGATAGCGGCCGTAGTGGGCGCGGGTCGGGTACTCGTCCGGACCGAGGTCGCCGCCCGCCCAGGTGTGCAGGCTCGGCCGGGGGCGGACCGGGCCCGAGCAGTCCACGCTGTCGTCGGTGAAGAGGGTCACCTGCGAGGCCACGGTGTTCATCAGCAGGTGCGGCGACTGCGCGGTGCGCCAGACGCGGCCGGGACCGGGCGGCGCCGGGTCGACGACGTGGACGGTCAGTCTGGTGTCCGGCGGGAGGAGTTCCGGCGCGGAGGCGCAGAGGCGTTCGAGGACGCTCGTACCCCGCGGTCCGGCGCCCACCACGGCGACGGAGACCTCGGTCGGCTCGGCGGGCCCTGCGGATTCCGCGGTCGGTGCAGACAAGAGTGTGACTCCCGGGCATGGTGGGGCGCATGGCGGCGAACTGCCCGCTGGAAGCGGACGGTCCGCCTCATCATGCCGTCGCGGGGCACGGGAGCCGAGCCCCGGGCGGGTGGACGGCCGCCCGCTGTGTGATGCGTCACGAGCATCACGGGCGACGCGCGCCACAACCGTATACACCGCCTACAAAGGGCGGTTGCGGACGACTGCGGACGTCCGGGACGCCCGAGGGAAGATCGACCGCGTGCCGCGCACGCGCGACCTCCCGAACCCAAGGCTTCTCGATCTCGCGGGTCCCGGGCTCACGAACTCAGCTCGGACTCCACGACCGTCCGCAGCCGGGCGCCCCCGCGCCCATCCCCGCTCCTCCGCCCCGCCCGTGCCTGCTCCAGTCGCAGCCGGGCGGAACGCCCGTGCAGGGTCAGGGTCATGAGCTGGTTGCCGAACCAGGGTCCGCCCGTCCTGCGCCAGCTGACGGCGGGGCGTGCGCAGTTGCCGTGCCTGGCCAGGCGACGGCCGATCGCCCGGCCCACCCCACTCCACCCGAAGCGGAATCCGAGCCGCATGTACGCGGGTATGGAGTTGTGGACGGGGGAGCAGGTCAGCTGGAGCACGCGGGCATCGGGGCCGGACGCGCCCTCGGGCCACGCGGGTTCGGCGACGTAGGCGTGGTGGACGTCTCCCGACAGCACGCACACGGTGGCCGGCGCGTCCGGACCCGAACCGGCCTCGGCGACCAGCCCGGCCAGCGCGTCGAAGGACGCCGGGAAGGCCGCCCAGTGCTCCAGGTCGGCCCCGCGGCGCAGCTTCTCCCCGAACCTGGCCCAGCGCGTGCCCCGCTCGCCCCGGCACAGCGCGGCATCCCACGCCTCGGCCTCGTGCACCAGGTGGGGGAGGAGCCAGGGCAGCGAGGTCCCGATCAGGAGGTGGTCGTACGAGCCCGGGGCGTCCAGTGCCTGTTCGCGCAGCCACCGGGCCTCGCCCGGATCCAGCATGGCCCGCTCGTCCTCGGCCAGCACCCGGGCCGCCCGGGTGTCCACCATCAGTACCCGGACGCGGCCGAAGTCGCGGCGGTAGCTCCAGCGTACGGAGGCGGGGTCGGCGTCGGACTGGGCGGCGAAGCCGCGCAGCACGTCCGTGCCGTCGGGGGTCTCGCGGACGGCGGCGTAGAGGGGGTCCTCGGCCAGCTCGCGCGGCGAGAGGTTGCCGAGGTGCTGGTGGACCCAGTACGACATCAGGCCGCTCAGCAGCCGTTCGCGCCACCACCCCGTGGCCCTGATGTCGCAGACCCACGCGGCGCTGGTGTTCCAGTCGTCTATGACGTCGTGGTCGTCGAAGATCATGCAGCTGGGCACGGTCGACAGCAGCCAGCGGACCTCGGGGTCGAGCCAGGATTCGTAGTAGAGGCGGGTGTACTCCTCGTAGTCCGCGACCTGGCTGCCCGGAGGGTCCGCGAGGCTGCGGCGGGCGGTGAGCCACGCGCGGGTGGCGTCCGAGACCTCGTCCGCGTACACCTGGTCGCCCAACAGCAGCAGGACGTCGGGGCGTTCGCCGTCCGGTGCGGCGGCGATACGTCGCGCGAGGGTGTCCAGGGCGTCCGGACCCACCGGGTCCTTCTCGTCGGCGGGGGGAGCCGCCCAGCGGCAGGAGCCGAAGGTGACCCGGACCGCGTCCTGTCCGTCCGGGGTGCGGACGACCGAGGGCGGGAAGGCCGAGCCGGGCAGCGGCCAGACGCCGGCACCGTCGAGCAGCACTTCGTACGCGGACACCGTGCCCGGTGTCAGCCCGTCCACCGGCACCAACGCGTAGTGGTGCCCGGCGACTTGGAACGTGCGCGCCTCGCCGCGGGCGCCGCCCGCGCAGCGCACCTCGGCGGTGCAAGGACGGTTCGCCTCGACCCAGAAGGTCGCGGACGAGCCGTCGACGTACCTCAACAGCGGCCCCAGGAGCAGCTCCGCCATGGTGATCACCCTCCTCCGTCGCCCCGTACGGTACGGAACGACGGAGGAGAGCGGGGAGGTTCCGGAAAGCGCGCCGGTTTCGGAGGTGGGGGGACGGCGCTGGTTCAGCAGCCGCTGAGGACGGAGCTCAGCTTGGCCTTCTCGGCGGAGTCGACGGCGAGGTTGTAGTAGTACTTCACCTGGACCCAGGCGCGGACGTAGGTGCAGGCGTACGAGCTGAGCGGGGGCATCCACTCGGCCGGGTCCTGGTCGCTCTTCTGCTGGTTGACGTTGTCCGTGACGGCGATGAGCTGCGGGCGGGTCACGTCGTTGGCGAAGGCCTGACGCTGCGCGGTGGTCCAGGCGCTGGCGCCGGAGTCCCAGGCCTCGGCCAGCGGCACGAGGTGGTCGATGTCCAGGTCGGAGGCGGCGGTCCAGGTGGCGCCGTCGTAGACGGAGTACCAACTGCCGCTGGTGGCCGTGCAGGCGGAGTTGGTGACGACGTTCGAGCCGTCGCGCTTGATGACGTACTCACGGGTGTTGCAGGTGCCGCTGATGGTGATCCAGGTGGGGAACAGGTCGCGGTTGTAGCCGGTCCGGTTCTCCGTCTTCACCGAGAGGGAGGCGAGGTAGGTGCGGGCGGTGGCGGCGCTGACCGGGGTGGGCAGGGCGGCGGAGGCGGTGGGGCCGGTGAATATCCCGGCCATGGCTATCAGGCCGGTGAAGGCTGCGAGTATGCTCAGCCGTCGACGCGCGTAGACCTTTGGCATGCGAACTCCCTTGGAGTGGGGGGACGTTGGAGCGAGCGGGCCCATGCTTGCGCCGGCTCGTTTCCGGGAGGGGTGCATCAGGTAAGAAGCTAGTGACGTGCTCATGACATGCCAAGACCTGTGACGTCACGGATCGTGCGCCTTGTGTCCATGGGACCTTCGGCCCTTATCCGCCCGTTCCGCCGTCCCGTAGAGTGGTCGGCGCAGAAGGGGAGTAGCTCTTCGCCGGACCGTCGACATACTGCTCAGCTCGTCTGAGCCGGCGCCCGGAGGCAGGCCTCGACCGTGACCCACGGGTCCGCGGAGGCCGGTCAGCGAGACCTTCGGCAACGCAGTGCACCGCCCGCGCGTCCTCGGACGCGAGGGCGCCGATGTGTGCTGCCGTGCCGAGGTGTCGCGTCACAGTCACAGCACTCTCGGTGGGGCGGCCCCGACCGATTGAGGGATTTTGATCAGCATCACCGTGATGGCGCTCGTCTTCGGTGTCGTCTTCCTTGCCGAACTTCCGGACAAGACCGCGCTCGCCGGGCTCGTCCTGGGCGCCCGATACCGCGCCTCGTACGTCTTCGTGGGTGTCGCCGCCGCCTTCGCCGTGCACGTCGGGCTCGCCGTCGCGGCGGGCAGCGTACTGACCCTGCTGCCGCAGCAGATCGTGCACGCGCTCACGGGTGTGCTCTTCCTCGCCGGTGCCGCCGTGCTGCTCCTGAAGAAGGGCGAGGACGACGAGGAGGTCCGCAACCCCGCGAACCAGACCTTCTGGAAGGTCTCGGGGGCGGGGTTCATGCTCATCCTGGTCGCCGAGTTCGGCGACCTCACGCAGATCATGACGGCGAACCTCGCGGCCCGCTACGACGACCCGCTCTCCGTCGGTCTCGGCGCGGTGCTCGCGCTGTGGGCGGTGGGC
This sequence comes from Streptomyces sp. RPA4-2, assembly GCF_012273515.2. Taxonomy (NCBI): domain Bacteria; kingdom Bacillati; phylum Actinomycetota; class Actinomycetes; order Kitasatosporales; family Streptomycetaceae; genus Streptomyces; species Streptomyces sp. RPA4-2. Next base: position 2,981,075 of record NZ_CP050975.2, on the reverse strand, counting down.
GGGCTCGGCATCGTCGGCGGAAAGGCGCTGATGAAGCGGGTGCCGCTGGAGCTCATCACCAAGGTCGCCGCGGTGCTGATGCTGGGGCTCGGGGTGTGGAGCCTGTACGAGGCGGTCGCGGGCTGAGCCGCCCGGAGCGGTACGGTCCCGGCGGAAGCGGTGGCGCCGGGGTCGTCCATTTTGTATCGTAGAGAAACAAAGTGGCTCCCGTCCGCACTCCCTGACCGGCGGGCGGGGCCGCCTTGTCCCTCCGGGGGACCCGGCGCCGAGCCTCGGACCGGACACCCGCGGCCTCTTCCCTCGCCTTTCCTTCCCCCGCGTTCTGGAGCCTGCCGATGACGGCCACCACCGTTCTGACCGCCCGCGCCCTCCTGCTCGACATGGACGGCACCCTCGTCAACTCGGACGTCGTCGTCGAGCGCTGCTGGCGCCGCTGGGCCGACCGGCACGGGCTGGACGGGGACGAGGTCATGAAGGTCGTCCACGGGCGGCAGGGATACGCCTCGATGGCGGTCCTGCTGCCGAACCGGCCCATGGAGCAGAACCACGCCGACAACGCGCGGATGCTCGCCGAGGAGACCGCCGACATGGACGGCGTGGTCCCCGTCCCCGGTGCCGCGGAGTTCCTGGCCTCGCTCGCCGGGCTGCCGCACGCGCTCGTCACCTCGGCGGACGTGGGGCTGTCCGGTGCGCGGATGGCTGCCGCCGGGCTCGGACTGCCCGACGTGCGGGTGACCGCCGAGTCCGTCGGGGCGAGCAAGCCGGATCCCGAGGGGTTCCTGAAGGGCGCCGCCGAGCTGGGCGTCGCGCCCGAGGACTGTGTGGTCTTCGAGGACTCCGGTGCGGGGATATCGGCCGGGCGGGCGGCCGGGATGCGGGTGGTCGGGGTCGGGTCGCGGTACGGCTTCCACCGCCCCGACGTCCTCGTCCGCGACCTGACGCAGATCCGCGTGGAGCCCGTGAACGACGGTTCCCTGCGCCTCCACATCAGCTGACCCGCCCTTTTCCTCGCCCCCGCCGCCCCCACCCTTCCCATCCCAGGGGGCTCCGCCCCCAGACCCCGGCGGGGCTGCGCCCCTGCACCCCGGCGGGGCTGCGCCCCTGCACCCCGGCGGGGCTGCACTCCGGCAGGGCTGCACCCCTGCACCCCGTTGCCGTCCCAGGAGCTCCGCCCCCGCCTTCCCTGGTTGGGCTGGGCCCCTGCACCCGAGTCCCGTCCCACTGGGCTTCGCCCCTGCCTTCCCCGGCGGGGGTGCGCCCCTGGGCCCCGGCTGGGGCGGGCGTCTGAGTTGCAAATGCCGCGGCCGAGAGCTCCAGCGCCCCGCCCGGAACCCGCATCCCGGTTGGCCAAGAACTTCGAACTTCCACCGCCCCGACAGGTTCCCGCCAGAACGCCCCTCAGAACCCAGAACCCGGAACCCAGAACCCGGATCCCGGAACCCTGGAACCCGCTGGTCACCTCACCCTGGAACCCGCTGGTCACCTCACCCTGGAACCCGCTGGTCACCTCACCCTGGAACCCGCTGGTCACCTCACCCTGGAACCCGCTGGTCACCTCACCCTGGAACCCGCTGGTCACCTCACCCTGGAACCCGCTGGTCACCTCACCCTGGAACCCGCTGGTCACCTCACCCTGGAACCCGCTGGTCACCTCACCCTGGAACCCGCTGGTCACCTCACCCTGGAACCCGCTGGTCACCTCACCCTGGAACCCGCTGGTCACCTCACCCTGGAACCCGCTGGTCACCTCACCCAGGAACCCGCTGGTCACCTCGTACCCCTGACCATGCCACCACCATGCCACCGCCGGGGGGCGTGCATTCGGATGTTCGCTCCCGCAGTCGTTCGGCCGGCGGGAGGGGCCGGGGCGGTGCGTCGTAAGGGTGTCGCTTACGTTCGGATCGAGCCGCGGGTCGCTTGCCCGGCCCACGTCTGATCCGGCGGCGACACCCTCGACGTACCGCCCCGGCCCCGACCCACCACCCGGCTGCTACGGCTCCCGCGTCTCCGATTCGAGGCTCGCCCGGGTAGCCCTGCCGTACACGCCCTGTTCGTCACTCGTGATGCCGCGGGCCCACTGGTAACGGCGTACGGCGTCCTCGACCTGACGGGAGTAGCTGCCGTCGGCCTTGCTGTTGTAGAGGAACAGCTGGCGCAGGCGCAGCTGGAGTTCGGTGACCTCTGGCCCCCGGTCACCGCGCCGCAGCGTCGCCGACAGCTGTCCGTTCGAGGGCGAGGTCCCCTGTCTGGGCGCAGCCGAGCCGGTCGCCGCGGGGCTCTCGGGGGACTGCGACGGCCCGGCCGACCGGGACGGCGAAGCGGATGACGACGGCGAGGCCGACGCCGTCGGGGCCGACGCGGAGGGCGACGGCCCGGTGCTGGACGGCGCCACCGCCACCGCCGACCGCGACGATCGCGGCGCGGACGCCGACGCCGAGGCCGAGCCGGACGTCGTCGACGGATCCGGCACGCTCGCCCTCACCTCGTCCGGCAGCGCCCCGTCCCGCGCAGGAGCGTCGTACGAGAAGAGCCCACTCACGAACCCCGCCGCCACGACAGCCACGACCACACCGGCAGCGGCCAGCAGCGCGGTCCGCCGCCCACGCCGCCCCGGCTGCTCGTCCGACGCGGCGAGACGGTCCCCATCCGTCTCACCCCCCACACCGGCACCCGCACCCGCACCCGCACCCCCCACACCGGCACCAGGAGCTTGGCGTCCCGTGCTCGACCCGGAAGAGCGCCACCGTGTCGTCGGCTTAAGCACCCTCCCCAACCGCATCGTCCGAGCCGAAGCGTCCTCGCCCCCGCTTCCACTCCCGCCGCCTCCACCCCCGCCGCCGCCCTCGGCGTCGGCGTCGGAGGGCTCACCCCCGCACCCCTCACTCCCAGCTCCACGTACGGACGTATCCGCAGCGGATCGAAGTCCTCCGCCGCGGCCGCCTCAGCCGTACGGGCGTCCCGCAGGGCGTCGGACGCGCGTAGCGTGCAGACGCACGACGGCGTCCCGTCCCCCGCCCGGGGCACGGCACACTCCGGGCAGACATGCCCGTTCGGATCAGTCACGCCTTGGGTCCCCTCCCCTGAAGATCCCCCGTCGAGTTCCCGAGGCTATCCAGACGCCCCCGGCCCGCGCGCGGGAGCCCCCGGAACCCCTCCCTCCGGCTCGACAGGCCGCAAACGGACATACCGACCACCATGGAGGGTGACCGAGACCCTCGGGGGCCATGGGAGGTGCGAATGACGGGCGAGATACCCGGCGACGTACAGGGCGACAAGCAGGGAGACGCGCAGCGAGACCCGTACGGCGACCCGCACGGCGTGAACGCCGGCACACCCCCGTACGCCGTGAACGAGTCCGCCGAACGAAGGCGCTCCGCGGCCGCCGCCGACGCCCAGGAGACGGTGCACGCCGGCGTGGTCGTCTCGATCGGCGCGCTGCTGCTCGGCATGCTGCTGGCCGCCCTGGACCAGACGATCGTGTCGACCGCGCTGCCCACCATCGTCAGCGACCTCGGCGGCCTGGAGCACCTCTCCTGGGTGGTCACCGCCTATCTGCTGGCATCGACCGCGGCCACCCCGCTCTGGGGCAAGCTCGGCGACCAGTACGGCCGCAAGAAACTCTTCCAGACGGCGATCGTGATCTTCCTGATCGGCTCCGCGCTGTGCGGCATGGCACAGAACATGGGTGAGCTGATCGGGTTCCGGGCCCTGCAGGGCCTGGGCGGCGGCGGCCTGATGGTGCTGTCCATGGCGATCGTCGGCGACATCGTCTCGCCCCGTGACCGGGGCAAGTACCAGGGACTGTTCGGCGCCGTGTTCGGCGCGACGAGCGTGCTCGGCCCGCTGCTCGGCGGACTCTTCACCGAGCAGCTCAGCTGGCGCTGGGTCTTCTACATCAACCTTCCCGTCGGCGCCGTCGCGCTCGTCGTGATCGCGGCCGTCCTGCACATCCCCGGGAAGGCCGCCAAGCACGTCATCGACTACCTCGGCACCTTCCTCATCGCCGCGGTCGCCACCTGTCTGGTCCTGGTCGCCTCGCTCGGCGGCACCACCTGGAGCTGGAGCTCGCCGCAGGTCATCGGCCTCGCCGCGGTCGGCGTGGCCCTCGCCGTGGTCTTCGTGGCCGTGGAGCGGCGCGCGGCCGAACCCGTCCTGCCCCTGAAACTGTTCCGCATCCGGACCTTCACCCTCTCCGCCGTGATCAGTTTCATCGTCGGCTTCGCGATGTTCGGGGCGATGACCTATCTGCCGACCTTCCTGCAGGTCGTCCAGCGCGTGTCCCCCACCCTGTCGGGCGTGCACATGCTGCCCATGGTGTTCGGGCTGCTGATCTCGTCCACGGTCTCCGGCCAGATCGTCAGCCGTACCGGCCGCTGGAAGGTGTTCCCCGTCGCCGGCACCGGCATCACCACCATCGGCCTGCTCCTGCTGCACCAGCTCGACGAGCACAGCAGCACCGGCCGCATGAGCGCGTACTTCTTCGTCTTCGGCCTGGGTCTCGGCCTGGTGATGCAGGTGCTGGTCCTGATCGTGCAGAACGCGGTCTCGTACGAGGATCTGGGCGTCGCCACCTCCGGCGCGACCTTCTTCCGCTCCATCGGCGCCTCGTTCGGCGTGGCGATCTTCGGCACGGTCTTCGCGAACCGCCTCGGCGACAAACTCACGGCCGCGCTGAGCGGACGGCAACTGCCGCCCGGTATCTCTCCGGACAGCCTCAAGGCCGACCCGAAGGGCATCCCGGGTCTCCCGCCCTCGCTGCGCCAGCCCATTCTGCACGCGTTCGCCTCGTCGATCACCGACGTCTTCCTGTACGCGGCTCCGGTCGCCCTGCTCGGCTTCGTGCTGGCCTGGTTCCTGCGCGAGGACAAACTGCGGGGGTCGGTCACGGCGCCGGACATCACCGAGACGCTCGCCACCAATCCGGTGGAGCGGTCGTCGTACGACGAGGTGTGCCGCGCGCTGTCGGTGCTCGGCACCCGGGAGGGGCGGCGCGCGATCTACGAGAAGATCACCGCGCGGGCCGGATACGACCTGCTGCCCGCCGCGAGCTGGCTGCTGCTGCGGATCAAGAAGTACGGCTGGGCGGAGCCGGCGCAGCTGGCCGAGCGGAGCACCGTGCCGCTGCCCGTGGTGCTCGCCGCCGCCCGCCAGCTGGAGGTACGGCGCCTCGTGGACCGGGAGGGACTCGACCTCGTGCTCACCGACGAGGGCCGTGAGGCGGCCGGGAACCTGGCGAAGGCCCGTGAGGAGTCCCTCGCCGAGATGCTGGGCGACTGGTGGGGTCCGGACCGCCCGACGGACCTGGTCGGGCTGGTCGAGGAGCTGAACGCGGAGATGTCGGGCTCCGACGCGGAGCGCCCGCACGACGGCTCGGTGCCGCGACCGCAGGGACCGATGCCCTGACCGTCCCTGCGGTGACCGCCCCGCACCCGCACCCGCCCCCGCCCCTACCCCGGCACCTGCCCTTACCCCGTACCCACCCGGTACCCGCCCCGCCCCGTACCCGCTCCGACCCCGGCGTGGCGACGCGTCAGGAGGACGCCCGCAGCCGCTTCGTGAACCAGTGCTCGGCGTACATTTCGTCGTTGTGGGCCGCGGTCTCCTCGTAGCCGTGCCGGGCGTAGAGCGCGCGCGCCTCCACGAGGTCGCCGCGGGTGTCGAGGACCAGTTTCCGGGCGCCGAGGCCGAGTGCCGCCCGCTCGGCCTCGGTGAGCAGCAGTGCGGCGCCGCCCCGGCCGCGCAGCTCCGGCCGCACGAACACCCGCTTCAGCTCACCCGTGACGGCGTCGAGCATCTGCACGCCCGCCATGCCCCCGGGTTCGCCGCCGTACCGAGCGACCAGCAGCACTCCGGTGGGCGCGGTGAACTCGGCCCCCGTGCTCGCGGCGATCTCCCGCTCCAGCTCTCCGGGGTCGGTCGCGTGGCCCTCGTGCAGCAGGTACCAGCGGTCGCTGACCTCGGTGTAGTAGGCACGCCACAGTTCCGCGGCGGCGGGGGAGTCGAAGGGTTCGGGGGCGATGGTCCAGGAAGCCCCCGCCGGGCCGGCCGGAGCGTTCGTCGCGGCGTCCTTCGCGGCGCTCTTCGTGCCGTCCGTCGTGTCGTTCGTCATGCCGTTCGTCGTGTCGTTCGTCGTGTCGTTCGTCGAGGGGGCGCCGGTACGGGTCATGGCGGTCATTGTCAGGGCGCACCGGACCCGTTCCGCAACCGGTTTCGGGTGAACCGGCCCCGGATCGGGCGGGATCGGGCGGGACCGGGCGCGGCCGTCCCCGTTTGAAGGTGTACTTCCGGGCAACCCGATCCGCGAACCGGCCCGTTGGGTCGAGAAACCCCCGGAAGGCATCCATGTCCACAGGCGTCATCATCGCTCTGATCGTGATCGTGGCGGCCGTTGCCGTTGTCGCAGCCGCCCTGACCCTCCTCGCCCGCAGGCCGCAGGGCGGACGCACGTTGCGGCGGCGCTTCGGGCCCGAATACGACCGGGTCGTCGCCCGGCACGACGGCGACGCCAGGGCCGCCGAGCGTGACCTCGCCGAGCGCGTGAAGCGGCACGGCTCGCTGCGGCAGCGGCCGTTGGAGGCGGCGGCCCGCGAGCAGTACACGGCCCGCTGGACGGCCGCCCAGGAACGCTTCGTCGATTCGCCGCAGGACGCGGTGGCCGAGGCGGACCGGCTGCTCGGCGAGGTGGCCGGCGAGCGCGGCTTCCCCGACGGTGAGCGCTACGAGGAGCGGCTGGAGGCACTCTCGGTCCACCACGGACACCGTGTCCACGGCTACCGGCGGGTTCACGAGGCCACGTACAGCCCCACCGAGGACGACCGCGCCGGCACGGAGGAACTCCGCGAGGCCATGATCGAGGCCCGCGCCCTCTTCGAGGAACTGATGTCCACGAAGCGCCAGGACACCGCCGCCGGCCGGCCGGACCCGGCTCCCGACAACCGATCCCGGACGCCGTGGGCGCTCACCAGGCGCCAGGTGAAGGGGAGTTGAGGAAGGTGAACGACATGACACCGGACGAAGGCAAGGACACGGCGACCCGCCGCGAGGTACTGAAGGGCGACACGGAGGCGACATCCGCCGCGCGGACCCCGCAGAACGAGTCGGCCCCGCAGCACGGGACGACAGCGAAGAACGAAGCCGAGAGGACCGAGGCCGGCAGGACCGAGGGCACGGAGGTACGAGGGGACGAGCGGAGCCGTGGTCGCGAGACCGCGGACACCCACCGCGACACCCCGGACCGGACAGCCGGTCCCGGTGAGCGTGGCACGGCGGCCCGCACCCCCTTCCCCGCGCCCTCCCGTCAGACTGCGGCCCCGTCCGGCGCGACCGCGGACGAACACCGTGAGACACCGGACCGGGCCGCATCCACCACCGGCGAGCACGCCGTGACGCCGCGCACGCCGGTCCCGCTGGGCTCCCGTGAGGCCACCACCTCGCGTGAGGCCACCACCCCCCGTGAGTCCAAGGGGTCCCGCGGGACCGCGGCCCCGGCTCCGGCCGCCGGGCGCGCCGGAGGCGACAGCTCCCGCGAGTCCGCCCGTGCAGGCGCGCACGAGCCGGGCACGGCACGTGAGAACGGCGTCTCCGGAGCGGACGGCACCGCGCTCCTGTCGCACGACGCGTGCGACAAGTACGCGCTGCGGATGCGGCACGCGGTCGGCGGGTTCGTCGACGGTCCGCGGGCGTCCGTCGAGGAGGCCGACCATGTCCTCGAGGAGCTCACGGCACAGTTCACGGACGCGATGGCCCGGCGCCGGCGCACGCTGCGCACGTCCTGGGAGAAGGCCGGCGCGGACGAGGCGTCCGACACCGAGCAACTGCGCCTGGCCCTGCGGGACTACCGTGAGGTCACGGAGCGTCTGCTGCACCTCTGACCGGCACCGCACGGTCATCGTGAGGCCGCGTCCCGGACCATGTTCCGGGACGCGGCCTCACGCGTCGACGGGGTCACTGGGCCCGGCGCTCGCGCCAGTCCCGGACGATCTCGTCCACGTCATAGGGCTTGAGGCCGAGGGGAGGCCCCGGCGGCGGCTTGAACATGACCTCGCGGATCTTGGCGTTGATGTCCTCGACGATCCGGCGCACGGCCCGCTCCGAGGGCGCCGCCGACGCCGCCGCGAGCGCGTCCTCGGCCTCCTTGCGCAGGGCCAGGGTCGGAGGCAGCACCGACAGGCCCTCACGGGCCATCTTCCTTTTGATCCACCACAGTTCGTCGTACGACGTGTCGGTCACCTCGGGCAGCGGCTTTCCCGCGCCGGGGAGGTCCGTGAACTCACCGCGGGCCTCCGCCTCGCGGATCTGCCGGTCGACCCAGGACTCGAAGCTGACGCCGGGTGGCTTGCGCTCGGTCATACGTCCATTGTGCCGGAGGACGCCCGATCGGACGATCGGGCGAATTATCATGCGGCGGCGGCGCGTCAACCACGCCCGGCACCAGGACGATCGAACCGGTGGGCGGATTCACCGGAACGCGAAGGAGCGCACGTGCTCGAACTCACCATGGCCTCGGTCACCGGGGCGGACGCGGGTGCGACGGCCGGAATGCTGATGGCCGACGCACCGAGCGACCCCGGCGCCGTGCTGCGGGTGGGCCGGGACCGGACCGTGTGCCGGCTCGCCACCCCCGACGACTGGCTGTTCGTCTCCCGGGTCCACCTGGAGTTCCTGTGCGGTCCGGAGGGCTCCTGGCAGGTCACCTGGCTGCACGGTTCCCGGCCGGACCCCTCCTCCGAGGTCCGGCTGACCTTCGCCGGGACGTCCACCCGGTCCCTCCCGTACGGGGGGACGGCGCAGCTCCCCGCGGGCAGCTCCGGAGAGATCGTCATCTTCGACCGCACCGGCCCGCAGAGCGTGAACGTGGGTTTCTACCACGAGCACTAGAGCCCGAAACCGCGACACGCCCTAGTCGAGGACCCGGGCCAGCGCGAACCCGTCGTACCCCTTGCTGCCCACCGTCTGGATCGCCGTACCGCTCAACCTGGGGTGGGCGGCGATCAGTTCCAGCGCGGCCCGGGTGCCCCGCACGCTCGGGTCGGTGCTGCCCGCGTCGGCCACGTGACCGCCGCGCACGACGTTGTCGACGACGATCAGGCTGCCGGGGCGGGTGAGCTTGAGGGCCCACTCCACGTACGGCGGGTTGTTCACCTTGTCCGCGTCGATGAAGACGAAGTCGAACGGCTCCGGGTTCTCCTCGGCCAGTTTCGGCAGGGACTCCAGCGCGGGACCCACCCGCACCTCGGCGATCCGGTCGAGGCCGGCGCGGGCGAGGTTGCGGCGGGCGACCTCGGCGTGGGTGGCGTCGTACTCGAAGGTCACCAGCCGGCCGTCGGCGGGCAGCGCGCGGCCCAGCCAGATGGTGCTGTAACCGCCGAGGGTGCCGATCTCCAGGATGCGGCGCGCGCCCTGGATCCGGGCGAGGAGCTGGAGCAGCTTGCCCTGGTTCGGCGCGACGTTGATCTTCGGAAGCCCGGCGGCGTCACTGTCGCGCAGCGCGGCGGTCAGGGTCTCGTCGGCGGGGGAGAGGAGGGCGGTGAAGTAGTCGTCGACGTCGTTCCACAACTGCGACTCGCTCATGCACCATGCCTTTCGTATGCCTAGTGCCGCGGCAGGCAACGTTCGCCCCGTCGCGACGCCCGGCACGCTCCCCCACAGCCTCAAGGGCGTGGGAGGTGCCCCCACTCGCCGCACCGGCCGAAAGCCGAAGTACGTCCAGTACGAGGACTTCCGGCCGGCACGCCGAGAGCACGCACCGGACGCCGCTCCTCGAAGGGCAAACGTTGCCTGCCGCGGCACTAGTTAGAAGCGCTAACTAGTTTCGTGGACGAATCTAGTCGCGCCACCCACGCTTGTCAGCCGCATGAGGGAGAGATCCTCCGTGTGCGGGGTGACACGGGCCGATCGGCGGGGGTGGGTCAGGCGTCGGCCCCGTTGGCGCGCGTAGTGCCGGATTCGGCGTCGGGCACGGTGCCGGGTTCGACGGCCGGGGCGGAACCCGGCAGCGGCAGGCCCGCCGACTCGGACATGAACCACACCGCCACGCCGCCGATCACGGCGGCGGCCATCATGTAGTACGCGGGCATCATCATGTTCCCGGTCGCCCCGATGAGCGCCGTGACCACCAGCGGCGTCGTGCCGCCGAAGAGCGAGACGGAGACGTTGAAGCCGATGGAGAGCGAGCCGTAGCGGACCTTCGTCGGGAAGAGGGCGGGCAGCGCGGCCGGCATCGCGGAGGTGAAGCACACCAGCAGCAGGCCCAGCGCGCCCATGCCGAGCGCGACCGCGAGCAGGCTGCCCTGGCGGATGAGCAGGATGGCGGGGACGGACAGCGCGAGGAATCCGGCGCACCCGGCGGCGATCACCGGGCGGCGGCCGATCCGGTCGGTCAGCGCGCCCGCGAAGGGCTGCACGATCATCATCAGCGCCATCACGCCGAGGACGACCAGCAGTCCGTGCGTCTCGTCGTACTTCAGCTCGCTCGTCAGATAGCTCGGCATGTACGACAGCAGCATGTAGTCGGTGACGTTGAAGACCAGCACCAGGCCGACGCAGAGCAGCAGTGCGCGCCACTGGCCGGCGAGCATCGCGCGCAGCGGCACCTTGGGGCGGTCCTTCTCCTTCTTCGAGGCCTTCTCCAGCTCCGCCGCGAACGCCGGGGTCTCCTCCAGGCGCATCCGCAGATACAGCCCGATGACGCCCATCGGGCCCGCGATCAGGAACGGCACGCGCCAGCCCCAGGCCAGCAGGTCCTCGGTGGACAGGAAGGCGGTCATGAGGGTGACCAGACCCGCGCCGCCGATGTAGCCGGCGAGCGTGCCGAACTCCAGCCAGCTCCCGAAGAAGCCGCGCTTCTTGTCGGGCGCGTACTCGGCGATGAAGGTGGAGGCGCCCGCGTACTCGCCGCCGGTGGAGAAGCCCTGCACCAGCCGGGCCGCGAGCAGCAGCAGCGGAGCGCCGACGCCGATCGTCGCGTACGACGGGATCAGGCCGATCGCGAAGGTGCCTGCCGCCATCATGATCATGGTGAGGGCCAGGACCTTCTGGCGGCCGATGCGGTCGCCCAGCGGTCCGAAGACCATGCCGCCCAGCGGGCGGACGAGGAAGGCCGCCGCGAACGCGCCGAAGGTGGACAGCAACTGCGCGGTGGGGTTGCCGGACGGGAAGAAGACCTTGCCCAGGGTCACCGCGATGTAGCTGTAGACACCGAAGTCGAACCACTCCATCGCGTTGCCGAGGGCGGCGGCCTTCACGGCGCGTTTCACCAGGGCGGGGTCGGTGACGGTGACCTCCGGCCGCACGGGGGGCCGGAGCCGGACGGGAGCGACGGGAGCGACGGGAGTGACGGAGGGCAAGATTCCGCTCGCCTGCCTTTCGACGGGGACAAGGACGTGGTCCGCCCCGCGTGACGACCCGGGACAGACCAAAAAGCGACCATAGGGTCGCTCCCGTGCGTCACGTGCCGTGGGCGGCCCTGCGCGCAACGTGCGCAAACACGGTGTGCGCAGCGGCGACGTGTCCGCCGGGCGCCGGCTTCGAGTGGCCTGTCTGTGACCTTTGTCGCGGGTGATTGTGATCCATGTCGCAGACCGAGGGGGGAACCGAACCGATCTCCCACTATCGTCATCCGGACAAAAGGCGGGGGGACGTCAGGTGAAGAGGGGGTTGCCTGCGTCCTTCCACGGGGGCAGTGCGAGCCTCTTAGGGTCCGGACAGACACCGGCGCACGGGATACGCGGGACGAACGGGGCGGGAGGGCCGACGGGGCGTGGCGAATGTGGAGCACGGCGGGCGAGCGGGTGGTGCCTTCGGGGCGGGGGCGACGGAATCGGCGAAGGCGCGGCTGCGCACGATCCGTATCGGGCTGTGGCTGATCGCCGCGGTCCTCGCGATACGACAGGTCGCTGTCGTCCTGAGCACCCCCAAAGGGGAGCGGCTGACCGACCTGGAGACCTGGGTAGGGCCCGAGGGCGTCCTGCATGTGAAGGGGTCGCTGTACGACTCGACGCAGTTCACCGGAACCCCTTTCGGCGGACTCGTCCTCAAACCCCTCACCCGCGCCGCGGAACAGGGCCTCGGCTGGGGATGGACCTTCGGCAGCCTGTCACTGGTGGTCGCCCTCGGCGTGGTCGCCGCGCGCGCCCTGCCACAGCCCGTGAGCCGGCGCACCTCGCTGCTCGCCGCGCCCGTGGCCATCAGCCTGCTGATGCTGTCGCTGCCGGTGCGCAACGCCCTCTACCTCGGCCAGACCAGCATCATCCCGGTCCTGCTCGTCCTCCTGGCCTGCTTCACGGTCCGCGGGGAGCGGGCGAGCGGTGTCCTGATCGGCCTCGCGGCGGCGCTGCAGCCCACCGTGCTGCTCTTCGCCCCGCTGCTCTGGTTCACCGGGCGCCGCCGCGCCGCCGTGTCCGGGGCGCTCACCTTCGCCGCCTGCACCGCCCTCGCCTGGGCCGCGATGCCGCACGACTCCCACACGTACTGGGTGCACCACCTCGCGGGCGTCGGACTCGGCCGGGACGCCGACGACCTCACCAACCAGTCGCTGCACGGCGCGCTGCTGCGCCTCGGCCTCAACGGCCCGCTGGAGATCGGCCTGTTCCTGCTGCTCGGCGCGGGAGTCGCGGTCCTGGGTCTGCGCCGTGCCGTACGCTACGCCAAGGACGGGCAGCTGCTCCTGGCCGTGGCGATCACCGGCTGCGTCGCCGTCGCCGTCTCACCCACCACCTGGCAGCACCAGTTGCTGTGGGTCCTGCTCGCGCTGGTCGGCCGGGTCGGCAGGAAGGCCTCGGACCGCGCCATGTGGCCCGTCGCCGTCATCCTCGTCATGACCCTGCCGGCGAAGATGATGCTGCCGAACATGGCGGCGGTCTACCCGCTGCGCGACAACGTGGTGCTGCTCGCCGCGCTCGCCGCCGCCACGGTCGTGCCGTTCCTCTCCCGCACCTCGGAGTACTACCGGGCGCCGATCCCCACGGACTACGCGGAGTCCGTCCCCACCCGGTGGAAGCGGGTGCCGCTGCTGCCCTTCCTCGGCCGCGTCCGCACCCGCCCGAACCTGCTGCTCGAACTGCTCCTGATCCGCGTCGGCTACTCCGCCTACCAGCAGGTCAGGCTGGCCGCGACGGGCGGCACCAACGCGGGCGGCCGGGCCGCCGCCGAGCACCACGGCGACCAGATACTCGCGATCGAGCGGTTCCTGCACCTCGACATCGAACACTGGGCCAACCACGCGGTGTTCAAGGTCGAGTGGCTGCGGGACTTCTTCGACTTCTACTACGAGTCGTTCCACTTCGTCGTCCCGCTCACCGTCCTCGCCCTGCTCTACACCCGCCGTCCCGGCGACTACCGCTGGGCGCGCTCGGCACTGGGCTTCGCCACGCTGATCGCGCTCGTCGGCTTCTGGCTCTACCCGCTGGCCCCGCCGCGCCTGATGCCGGGGCTGGGCGTCATCGACACCGTGCACGGCGTACAGGACTTCTCCAAGCCGGACTACGGCACACTGACCGCGCTCACCAACCAGTACGCGGCGATGCCCTCGCTGCACTTCGGCTGGTCCCTGTGGTGCGGACTGGTGATCGCGATCCTGGCGCCCAAGTGGTGGATGAAGGCGCTCGGTCTGCTGCACCCGCTGTTCACCGTCTCGGCGATCGTGGCGACCGGCAACCACTGGGTGCTGGACGCGGTGGGCGGCGCGGCGGTCGTCGCCGCGGGCTTCGGCCTGACCTTCCTCCTCCAGGGCCCGAGGCCGCGCCCGCTGGTGCGGTCCGTGGAGGCAGGCGCGAAGGAGCCGGCCCCGGCGGCAGGCGGTCGCGCGGACGGTCCCGCGGCCGGCCCGGTGGTACTCCCCGCGCAGAGTTCCGCGGGGAGTTCCGGCGGGAGCCTGGAAGGCAGTCGCGCGGACAGCTCGGCGGACGGCCACGCGGACAGTCCGGCGGGTCGTACGGCGGGCTGATCCGGCGCTGGTCCGGCGCCGGTCCGATACGCGCGTCGCGGTCCGGGGTCCGGCGTCCCGGCCCTCGGGGGAGGCAGGGGCGGAGCGTAGGGGGCTGCCCCTGCCTCCCGCGGGACGGGCCGACGGGCGCCGGGAGGCCGTCGGCCCGAGCGGGTGCCGGGGTCAGCCGGCGTCGACCTGGAGTTCCTTGACCCCGTTGATCCACGCGGAGCGCAGCCGGCGCGGGTCGCCCACCAGGGAGAGGTTCGGCATCGCGTCGGCGATCGCCTGGAAGATGAGGTCGATCTCCAGGACGGCCAGGGACTTCCCGAGGCAGTAGTGGGGGCCTCCGCCGCCGAAGCCGAGGTGCGGGTTGGGGTCACGGGTGATGTCGAAGTCGCCGGGGTTCCCGAACACCTCGGGGTCGTGGTTGGCGGAGGCGTAGAAGAGGCCGACCCGGTCGCCCTTCCTGATGGCCCTGCCGCCGAGTTCGGTGTCCTGGGTCGCCGTGCGCTGGAAGGAGACCACGGGGGTCGCCCAGCGGACGATCTCCTCGGCGGTGGTCGCCGGACGGGTGCGCTTGTAGAGCTCCCACTGCGCGGGGTGGGTGAGGAAGGCGTGCATGCCGTGCGTGATCGCGTTGCGGGTGGTCTCGTTGCCGGCGACCGACAGCATCAGCACGAAGAAGCCGAACTCGTCGGAACCGAGGTTGCCCTCGTCCTCGGCCGCCACCAGCGTGCTGACGATGTCCTTCGCCGGGCACTGCTTGCGGTCGGCGGCCATGTTCATGGCGTACGAGATGAGTTCGGTGGCCGACTCGGCGCCGACCTCCTCGGTGATGGCGTACTCCGGATCGTCGTACGCGATCATCCGGTTGGACCATTCGAAGATCTTGACCCGGTCGTCCTGCGGGATGCCGATCAGCTCGGCTATCGCCTGGAGGGGCAGTTCGCAGGCGACCTCGGTGACGAAGTCGAAGGGCCCGGAGTGGGCACGCGCGCCCTCGACGATCGCGTGCGCGCGCTCGCGCAGCCGCTGCTCCAGCGCCCGGATGGCCCGCGGGGTGAAACCGCGCTGCACGATCTGGCGGACGCGGGTGTGCTCGGGCGGGTCCATGTTGAGCAGGATCAGCCGCTGGGCGTCGATCGCGTCGCGCTCGATGTGGTCGTTGAAGCGGATGATCGCGGTGTTGAGGGACGAGGAGAAGATCTCCGGGTGCGTGGAGACGTACCTGACGTCCGCGTGCCGGGTCACCGCCCAGTAGCCCTCGTCCTGGAACCCGGCCAGGTTGTGCGGCTGGGGTATCCAGCGGACCGGTTCGGCCCGGCGCAGCTCGGCGAACTCCGGCAGGGGCACACGGTGGTGCAGCAGGTCGGGGTCGGTGAAGTCGAACCCGTCGGGCAGCGCTGGACAGGGCATCGGCAACTCCAGGTCTCACGCGTTCTGTTGTGACGACGGTGTGCTGACGGCCGTGTTCCGCCGGCCGCCCACTGATGGCCTGACGGTCCATCAGAAAAGGGAATCGCCGTGAAGGTAATAACGGGTTCTACAAGTCGCAAGGGGTGCGGCACCCTCAATTGCGCCCGGAGGCGCCATGGATGGCGACTTCGGGGCGTGCACGACCCTTGCGGCACGGGGGCTCCGCTCAGCAGACTGCACGGAGAACTAGTACACGTTCTAGTTCGGCGCGGTGGGTGGGCCGGGACGCCCCGCGCTGCGCGGGTCAGCGAGGAGAGGACCTAGCCCCATGGCCGCGGAACCCGTGATCGTCGAAGCCGTACGCACCCCCATCGGCAAGCGCGGTGGCGCGCTCGCCAATCTCCACCCCGCCTATCTCCTGGGCGAGACCTACCGTGAACTCCTCGGCCGCACCGGCATCCACGCCGACTGTGTCGAGCAGATCGTCGGCGGCACGGTGACGCACGCCGGGGAGCAGTCGATGAACCCCGCGCGCACGGCGTGGCTCACCATGGGCCTGCCCTACGAGACCGCCGCGACGACCGTGGACTGCCAGTGCGGCTCCTCGCAGCAGGCGGCGCACCTGACCGCCAACATGATCGCGGCGGGGGTGATCGACGTGGGCATCTCCTGCGGTGTCGAGGCGATGTCGCGGGTGCCGCTGGGCTCGGGGTCCAAGCACGGCCCGGGGAAACCGTTCCCCGACGAGTGGAACGTGGACCTGCCCAACCAGTTCGAGGCGGCGGAGCGGATCGCGCGTCGCCGCGGGCTGACGCGCGAGAACGTCGACTCGCTCGGTCTCCTCTCGCAGGAGCGGGCGGCCGTGGCCTGGTCCGAGGAGCGCTTCAAGCGGGAGACGTTCGCCGTGCAGGTCCCCACGACGGAGGACGAACAGCGCGCCGGGCAGGGCATGTGGCGGCTCGTCGACCGCGACGAGGGGCTGCGCGACACGTCGGCGGAGGCGCTGTCGCGCCTCAAGCCGGTGATGCCGACGGCCGTCCACACGGCGGGCAACTCGTCGCAGATCTCGGACGGAGCCGCCGCGATCATGTGGGCGTCGAAGCGGATGGCGCGGGCGCTGAAACTGCGGCCGCGGGCCCGGATCGTGGCCCAGGCACTCGTCGGCGCGGACCCGCACTTCCACCTGGACGGCCCGGTCGACGCGACACGGGCCGTACTCGGCAAGGCCGGCATGTCGCTGAAGGACATCGACCTGGTCGAGATCAACGAGGCCTTCGCCTCGGTGGTGCTGAGCTGGGCCCAGGTCTTCGAACAGGACCTGGAGAAGGTCAACGTCAACGGTGGCGCGATCGCGCTCGGGCATCCCGTGGGGGCGACGGGGGCACGCCTGATCGCGACTGCCCTGCACGAACTGGAGCGCAGGGACAAGGAGTTCGCCCTCATCACCATGTGCGCGGGCGGGGCACTGGCGACCGGGACGATCATCCAGCGGCTGTAGCCGGGACAACACCCGGACGGTGTGCCGGGCGGGGGCTGACGTACGGGTCAGCCCCCAAGTCCCCCTCATGTCCCTGCCGGCCGGTGTCCCTACTTGTTCACCGCGAAGCGCATCAGGTCCCGCTCGTCACCCTGCTTGATCCGGCCCGTCTGGTTGATCACCTCCAGCTTCCAGACACCGCCGACCCTTATCGCCTTGGCCACGGCGCAGCCGTTGTCGTTGCTGAGCAGGCTCGGCCAGATGTCGGCGACCTGCTGGATGCTGCCCCCGGTCGCGTCGTACACCTTGATGCTGATGTTCCGCGCCTTCTGGAAGGAACTGCTCTTCTTGAACGCGGCGGCGACGAAGACGATCGACGTGACGTTGGCCGGCACCCGGGCGAACTCGACGGTCACCGTCTCGTCGTCCCCGTCGCCGCGTCCGGTCTGGTTGTCACCGCTGTGCACCAACGAGCCGTTGCCCAGCGGGTCCAGGGAATCGAGGCCCGCCAGCCGCACCGGGTCCGAGCCCTGCATCGCGATCGCGATCAGGTCGAGGTCGGTGCCGGCCTGCCGGCGGAGCTTGCCCATCAGTCCGCCGCTCGATCCGGCGGTGGGGTCCCAGGACACCCCGATGGACAGATGGGTCACCCCGTCGAGGTCCGCCGGGCCGTCTTCCTTCGTGAGCGTGATCATGCGTGATCCTCCTGGTCATCGGACTGCTCCGATGAAGTCTGCCTGGAGCCCCGCGGACGTCGGAAGCCGGGTGAGCACAAGGACCGTTCCCGCCCCCGGAAGGCCCGCCGCCCGGAGCGGGACTACTCCCGCCCGGAGGCCGACACCGCCAGTACCCCCGCCGCCACGGCCGCGATCAACAGGGGGATCCCCAGTCCGTGGTGGAGCACCAGCCACGCGCCCAGCAGCGCGCCCACGGCCATCGCGGCGACGGAGGCGACGCGCCGCGGGGAGCGGCTGCCCGTACCGCCGCCGCCGACGGCGGTGTCGGCCGCGAGGCCCGTCAGCGTCATCGTCAGGACCGTGGTCGTCAGGTCGGGCACACCCAGCTTGCGGACGGTCGCGTTGCGCACGCCCATGGCGAAGGCCGTGACGGCGATCAGGGTGTACGTCGTACCGGTGGCACCCGGCGCGGCGAAGGCGACCGCCGCGCACCCGCCGACGAGCACCGCCTCGACGGCGAGCGTGACCCGCGCCCAGGTCCGGCGCGACCGGCCGCCGAAACGCACCGCGACCCGCCCTCCGACCGCGGCGCCGATCAGGAAGCAGGCGAGCGAGGTCAGCGTGTGCCACACGGAGAAGCCCGGCGCCCCGGCCGCGGCGAAGCCCAGTACCACCACGTTGCCGGTCATGTTCGCGGTGAAGACGTGCCCGAGCCCGAGATAACTCACCGCGTCGATGAGCCCGCTGACCACGGTCAGCCCCAACAGCACCGTGACCAGGCGCAGTCCGCGCGCCTCGGGGTCGTCGGTCCGCGCGGCCGTGCTGTCCGCACCCATGGAGCCTCCGGTCGGCTGGACGGTCGTGGCACACCCAAGTCCACCATGACGCGGAGGACGTCCGGGCGGAACGCTGGGCCGTGGCGTCGCGGACAGGAGTGACGACCCGCGCACGACGCGCGGAAGACGGACCGGTCGGCGCGCGCGGCGGGGACTCCCCGCAGTGGCCGCGCCGGCTGCTCACCGGACCCGTGGGGCCCGCCACCGGATCGGTGCGGATCGGTGCGGTGCGGTGTACGGGTGTACGGGCCGACGTGGCGGACCGCCGACCCGTGGCCCACGACAGGCGAAGGCGGCGGCCCCGGGGATCGGGGGCCGCCGCCTTCACGTGCGGTGGGGGGTCGCTCAGTACCAGTTGTGGGCCTGCCAGAAGCTCCACGCGGCGACCGGGCTGCCGTAGCGGGAGTTCATGTAGTCCAGACCCCACTTGATCTGGGTGGCGGGGTTGGTCTTCCAGTCGGAGCCTGCGGACGACATCTTCGACGCGGGCAGGGCCTGGACCAGACCGTAGGCGCCGGAGGCGGAGTTCGTCGCGCTGGGGTTCCAGCCGCTCTCGCGCTCGACGATCTTGCTGAAGGCGGTGAACTGCGCGGCGTCCGGGATCATCTCGTGCGCGATCGACTGGGCGGAGGAGGCCGAGGTGGTGGCGGCCTGGGCGGGAGCCGCGGCCAGAGCCATGCCGACGGTGGCGGTGGCCACGGCGGCAGTGGTGAGGACCTTCTTCGGAGAGGCGATGCGGCGGATGAAGGAGACGGACACGGAGAACCTTTTTCTTCGGGGACACGACCGTCGCGGTAGGCCGAACCATGTGGTGCGTGGTGACTGCGTACGTCGGCGCCGCGACCCGGGCGGGTCCGTCGGCGCCTCGCGACTGCTTCAGAGAAACAGGCTCGAGGCCCGCCCGCAATGACCCCCTTTTACTAGTGGTGGTCGCATCCGAGGCGAAAGTGCCTTATGTGATCTGGCTCTCAAACCCCAGGTCAGAGGGCATAAGGACGCGTCCATGCCACCGGAATTCACTACTATCGCGCTTCGGATGTGACCAACGTCCTGTGGGCTGCTTCACGCCCCGCCTCGCACAGCGCGCACGCGGATGTGCGGAGCGCGTCCGGCCGGTGTGACGGGCGCCGCAGATCACCGGGGGTCGAACGTGACCGGCGTCTCGAAGGCGGCCCTACGGGTGGCCCGGCGCAGCGCCCTGAGGAGCGGCGCGCCCAGCGTGAGCGTCAGGACGACCGTCACCACGGCCCGGCCCAGGTCCCAGCCGAGCGAGGTGGCCACGCAGTACGCGAGGAAGCGGGCCAGGTTGGCGGGAACGCCGGCGTGCGGGTCGAAGGCGACGTTCGAGGCCAGCGCGTTCATGAAGGGCCAGCCCTCCAGGTTCATGACGGTGCCGTACGCGAAGGCGGCCAGGAACCCGTACACGGCGAGCAGCGTCAGCTCGGCGCGCCCGCGCAGCCGGTCCGGACCGGGCAGCAGCCCGGCGCCCATCGTGAACCAGCCCATGGCGAGCATCTGGAACGGCATCCACGGCCCCACCCCGCCGGTGAGCAGCGCGGACGAGAACATGGTCACGGACCCGAGCACGAAGCCGAACCCCGGTCCGAGCACCCGTCCGCTCAGCACCATCAGGAAGAACATCGGCTCGATCCCGGCGGTCCCGGCCCCGATCGGCCGCAGGGCGGCGCCGGTCGCGGCGAGCACTCCGAGCATGGCGACCGCCTTGGGGCCGAGGCCGGACTCGGAGATCGTCGCGGCCACGACCGCCACGAGCAGGACGAGCAGCCCCGCGAACAGCCAGGGGGCGTCCTGCGCGTGTGTGCCGGCCTGGGAGGCGGGGTCGGCGAGGAGCGGCCAGCCGAATCCGGCGACGCCGATGACGCTCACCAGACCGAGGGCGGCGAGGGAACGGGGGCCGAGGCGGACGGCACGGACCTGGCGCTGGTGCGTGGTGGTGCGCCGTGGGGCGCCGGACATGGTCATGCGAGCGTGTCCCCTGCGAGCGCGTCCCTGATCTGGGCGACGGTGAGCCACGGCTGCGGGGCCAGCACCTTCGTGACCTGCGGGGCGAAGGACGGGGAGGCGACGACCACCTCGGCCGTCGGGCCGTCGGCGACGACCTCGCCGTCCGCGAGGACGACCACGCGGTGCGCGAGCTCGGCGGCGAGCTCCACGTCGTGGGTCGCCAGCACGATGGCGTGCCCCTCGGCGGCCAGCCCGCGCAGGATGGTGACCAGCCGGGCCTTCGCCGCGTAGTCGAGGCCCCGGGTCGGCTCGTCGAGGAGCAGCAGCGGGGGGCGGGCCGTCAGGACGACGGCCAGCGCCAGCGCCAGCCGCTGCCCCTCCGACAGGTCCCGGGGATGGGTGTCGTCGGTGATCGCGGGCAGCAGCGCGGAGACCAGCGCCCGGCAGGTACCGGTCTCGGCGCCCGCGTCGGCGTCGGCCGCGGCGCACTCGGCGGCGACCGTGTCGGAGTACAGCAGGTCCCGTGGCTCCTGCGGTACGAGACCCACGCGCCGGATCAGGTCCTGGGGTGCCGTCCGGTGCGGGACCGCGCCGCCGACCCGGACCGAACCGGCGGCCGGTTCGACCAGCCCGACCAGGGTGCCGAGCAGGGTGGACTTGCCCGCTCCGTTGCGTCCCATCAGCGCGGTGATCCCGCCGGGGGCGACGGTCAGGTCCACGCGGCGGAGCGCCTCGACCTGACCGCGGCGGACGGCGAGGCCCTCGACGACGGCGGCCTAAGCGCGGAGGAGGCCGGGGATTCGGGGGCGCGCCCGCGGAGGAGACGCGGACGGGCGGGCGGGATGAATCGGGGACGGGAGCGACGGGAGGGACGGTGGGGTGGTGGGCCGCCGGTGGGGGCGCCCGGCAAAGGGAGAAGCCCGGGTGCCGCGGTCGCGGGCGGCGCGAGCTCCGCGAGCCGTTCGCGCAGGGCCCCCGCCCTGCGCCGCGCGTCGCGCACGGTGAGCGGGAGCGGGGACCAGCTTAAGCCAGCTACCAGGTCCACCACCGGCGGACACACCGGGGAGACGGCCATGATCTCGGCCGGGGTGCCGAGGAGCGGAGGGGTGCCGGGGGAGGGGAGGAGGGCGACGCGGTCGGCGTACTGGATGACGCGTTCGAGGCGGTGCTCGGCCAGCAGCACGGTCGTGCCGAGGTCGTGGACGAGGCGCTGCAGGACGGCGAGGACCTCCTCGGCGGCGGCCGGGTCCAGCGCGGACGTGGGCTCGTCGAGGACCAGGACCCGCGGGTGCGGGGTGAGGACCGAGCCGATGGCGACGCGCTGCTGCTGGCCGCCGGAGAGGGTGGCGATCGGGCGGTCACGCAGGTCCGCGAGGCCCAGCAGATCGAGGGTCTCCTCGACGCGGCGGCGCATCACCGCCGGTGCGAGGCCCAGCGACTCCATGCCGTAGGCGAGTTCGTCCTCGACCGTGTCCGTCACGAAATGGGACAGCGGATCCTGGCCCACCGTGCCGACGACATCGGCGAGTTCGCGCGGCTTGTGGGTACGGGTGTCCCGGCCGGCGACCGTGACACGGCCGCGCAGGGTGCCGCCCGTGAAGTGGGGGACGAGACCGCCGACCGCGCCGAGAACGGTGGACTTGCCGACTCCGGAGGGCCCGGCGAGCAGCACCAGTTCACCCTCGGGTACCTCGAAGTCCACGCCCTGGACGGTGGGTTCGGCCGCTCCGTCGTATGTCACGGAGACATCCTCGAAGCGGATCATGAGGGCTCCTCGGTGGCGGCGGGTTCCCGGGCGGCCGGGCGATTGCCGGGCGGGCGGTTCCCGGCCGGGCGGGGCTGCCCGGGGACGGGGGCGACGAAGGCGGGCAGCAGGCCGAGCAGCACGGCGGCCGCGGGCCACAGGGGAAGGGCCGGGGCCACCAGGGGGACGACACCGGTACGCAGTGCCACGGGGTCGTAGGCGGCGCAGACGATCAGCCCGGCGGCGACGGCGATGCCGGACCCGGCCACCAGCCACGCCCGTGCGCCCCACACGTCGGGGCGGTAGCGCGTGCGCGGGGAGCGGCGGCCGCCCAGCCACAGGCCGCCCAGCGCCGCGGCCAGCCCGGCGAGCAGCAAGGGCAGTCCGTAACTGTCACCCTCCGCCGTCAGCAGTCCGTACGTGCCCGCGCAGACGCCGACCAGGCCGCCCAGGGTCAGGACGGCGGTGGTGCGGCGGACGGCGGGCGCCACCGCGGCGGTCCGGCCGTAGCCGCGCGCGTCCATCGCCGCGGCGAGCGCGACCGAACGCTCCAGCGCGCCCTCCAGGACCGGGAGGGCGACCTGCAGCAGACCGCGCAGGCCCCGGTCGGGGCGGCCGCGCAGCCGGCGGGCGGCACGCAGCCGTTGCGCGTCCGCGATCAGGTGCGGTGCGAAGGTCAGCGCGACGACGACCGCGACCCCCGCCTCGTACAGCGCGCCGGGCAAGGACTTCAGGAGCCGCGCCGGGTTCGCGAGGGCGTTCGCCGCGCCGACGCAGATGAGGAGCGTGGCCAGCTTCAGACCGTCGTAGAGCGCGAAGACCAGGCCCTCGGCGGTGACCCGGCCACCGATACGGATGCCTTGGGCCCAGTGCGGGAGGGGGACCTCGGGGAGCGTCACGAGGACGTGCGAGCCGGGGACGGGGGAGCCGAGGAGGACCGCGAAGGCGAGTCGGATGCCGAGCACGGCCATACCGAGCCTGACGAACGCGCCGTACGAGCGGGACCAGGGGGCCGAGGTGCGGCGGGCCGCCACCACGTATCCGGCCGTGCCGATGAGGAGGGCGAGCAGCAGCGGGTTGGTGGTGCGGGAGGCGGCGGTGCCGAGGCCCAGGGCCCAGATCCACCAGGCTCCTGGGTGCAGGGCGTTGCCGCGGTGCGCCTGCGGCGCGCGGGTACGCCGTGGCCGCCGACGCCCACGGCGGCCGTCATCGGTCGGGACGGGCAGGACGGGTGTGGCGGGCACGCGGGAGCCGGACTCCGCGCGGGGGAGCCGGGTCGGCCGGGCGGCGTGCCCGAGGGGGGCGACGGGACTGCCGGGTTCGCTTAAGCCGCGTCCGGAGTGCCGGACTTGGGCGGTGCGGGCCGGGGCGCGGGCACGGTGGGGTCGACCGGCGCCGGCGGCGCGGCGGGCGTGGTCGGTGCCGTGGGCTCCCGCGGGGTCCCGTACGGATCGGCCGCCGCCGCGGTACCCCGTTCCTCGTCGCCAGTCGTCACCCGCGTCACCCGCGTCACCTTCGTCGTTTTCGCCACCCCGGCTCAGCCCCGGCGGCGGCGGGCCTGCCAGATCGCGGCCGCGCCCAGGAGGACCACCGCGGCGACGCCCGCGAGCAGGCCCGCCGACGGGCCGTGGTGGGGTGCCCCGGACCGCGGGTGGGCGGACGCCGTCGGCTCGTGCGGGGCCGAGACCTGCTCGCCGCAGCCGGTCCGCGGGTAGCCCGCGATGGCGCACAGCAGGGCGTTGGTGTCGTAGCGGAGGGGCTTGGCCACCGAAGCCAGGGCGTCCGCCGCCGTCGCGTCGGAGGGGACCCGCGCGCAGGCCGTACGCGGCGCCGGCGGCGTCTGCGCGGAGGGAGCGTCGGCCGCCGTGCCGAAGTCGAGGACCAGGGCCACCCGTTTGGCGCCCGCCCGTGCCTCGGTCCTGGCGCAGACGGACGCGAAGTCCGCGTTGCCGCGCGGCTTCGAGGCGTCCTGCGAGTCCTCGCTCACCGCGAAGCGGAACCCCTCGACGTCCCCGTCGGACGGCCGCGCGGTCGACGGGCCCTGGGTCGCGTACGTCCAGGAGCCGCCGGTCCGGTCCCAGAAGGACCAGTAGCGGTAGCCGACGGCCTGCGCCTGCCCGGCCGCGGTGAGCACGAGCAGCAGCGGGGCGAGCAGCAGGGGGACGAGGAACAGGGCCGGGGCCGTCGTGCGGCGCCGCCTCACAGCTGCTGCTTCTTAGAGCGTCCGCTGATCAGGAAGCCGATGCCGATGCCGCCGACAAGACCGACACCGACGATCCACCAGACGTTGACGCCCTTCGCGTCGTCCTTCTTGTCCTTCTTCTCCGCGTCGGTGGAGGCCGCCGCGGAGCCGGACGGCTGGGCGGCCGGACCCGTCGCGCCGAGCTGCTGGACGAGGTCGGTGCCGCCGAACGCGCGCGGGTCGGTGCCGGTCGCGTGCGCGGCGAGGATCAGCTGCGCGTACGCGGCCGGGCCGGACGTCGTCGCCCAGGGACCGGAGTTCTTCTCCAGCCAGGCGAGGGGCTTCTTCGTCTCCGCGATCCCGCCCTGCGCGGCCAGTGCGACGACCGCGTCCGCCGTGTTGCCGTAGTCGGGCTGGTCCTTGGCGCCCGGCATCGCCGACTTCAGGTACGGGGTGTCGCGCAGCAGGCGGGCGAGGTAGGAGGCGCCGTTGTTCGCGGCCTGCGCGGCCGTCGGGGTGTCCGCCTTCTCGCAGGTGTAGCCGTTCGGGAGAGCCTTCCCGGCCGTCGTCACGAGCCCCTTGCCGAGGGCTCCCAGCACCGCGGCGGCCGTGGCGTCCGCGTTGGCGGCCAGCGCGCCCCGCTTGTCCGGCTGGTAGGCGAAGGCGCCCGCGTCGGCGCCCTTGCCGTCGCACGGGACCGACAGCTCGGCCAGCGCGTCGTACGGCGACCTGCCCTCCTCGGACTTCACGTCCCCGGGCTTCCCGCCGGTCGCGGCCAGCGCCCCGACCACCACGGACGTGGAGTTCGCGTCGCTCGCCCCGCCCGCCGTGTAACCCCAGCCGCCGTCCTTGTTCTGTACGGACTCCAACCAGCCGGCCGCCTTGCGCGTCCCGCCGTCGTGCCCGCCGAGCGCGGCGAGGGCCTGGACGGCCGCGGCGGTGCTGTTGGTGTCGACCATGGTCTTGGCGTCGCACGCGGCCGTGGCGTCGGCGCGGTACGCGGCGAACGCGCCGTTCGCGCACTGCTGCCCGGCCAGCCAGTCGACGGCCTTGGCCGCGGGCCGCTCGCCCACCGTGTGCTGGGCGAGCAGGGCGAGGGACTGCCGCCACACACCGTCGTAGGTGGGGTCGGTGCTGCCGAAGAGACCGGAGGGTATCGCCCGGGACGGGGTGGGGGACGGGGAGGAGCCGTCGGCCACGGCGGCCGGGACAAGGGCCGTACCGATCACGACGGTGGCTGCCAGTACCGCGGCGGTGCGGCGAACGATCATGAGTCTCCCTGCGGGGGCCGGGCAGCACCGGGCGCAGGCTTGGCCCCGAGCGGCTCCGGCTCCGTGTGCCTCGACGGTGCCGGCCACCGGCGGGCTGCCGATGGCACGAGTCGCTCACGTCCCGGGCGCGATGATCCGGCTCACCGCCGGCCGGGCGGTTCACGGATCGGGGCCTCCCCGCTCGGACGGAGCCGAGAGCTCGGGGACAGGGCCGGCGCCGGATTTGAACCGGCTTCCTCCCGTACGGGCGTGATGACGACGCGTTCACTCTACCGGCCCGTAGGAATCGCCCCGGCGCCGCCTGTGGGGCGGGGCCCACGACCGGCTAGGTTCGCCTCATGCGGACGGGGAGACTGCTCGGCTCGGGACGTTCGGCGGATGTCTACGAGATCGACGAGACGTGGGTGCTGCGGCGCGACCGGGAGGGCTGGGGCGACGCGACGGCCGAGGCCACGGTGATGGAACACGTACGCCGGCACGGCTATCCGGTGCCGGGGGTGCGGGCGGCGACCCGCGGCGACCTGGTGATGGAACGGCTGACGGGGCCGACCATGCTGGAGGCGTTCGGCGCGGGGCTCTTCTCCGCCGAGGAGGCCGGGCTCACCCTCGCCCGGCTGCTGCGCAAGCTGCACGCCGTGCCCGCGCGGCTCTCCGCCGACCCCGCCGTCCGTGTGCTGCACCTGGACCTGCACCCCGACAACGTGATGCTGACCCCGGACGGTCCGAAGGTCATCGACTGGGCCGACGCCGAGGAGGGCCCGCCGGGCCTCGACTGGGGCATGTCCGCGGTGATCCTCGCGCAGGTCGCCGTCGGCGCCGAGGCGCACGCCGGGGTGGCCGGGGAGACGCTGGCCGCGATGCTCGACGCGAACACGGACTGTATGACGCAGGACGGTCTCACGCAGGCCGTGCGGCGGCGGGCCGCCAATCCGACCATGAGCGCACAAGAGGTCCAACTCCTCGGTGAGGCCGAGGAACTGGTCCGCACGCTGGCCTTCTAGGGCGTGTCGCGAAGGTCCCGCCCGCCTCGCGACGCCCGGCGCGCCCTCTCGCCGCGCCGGGCGGCTCACACCGCCACGTACGTCACCGGACCGCTTCCCGCGACGGCCTCCGCGCGGCCGAGCTTCACCAGGCGGCGGACATGGGCCTCGGCCTCCGAGACGGCGATGTTCCGGGAGCCGAAGGGGATCTGCTCCCAGGGCCGGTTCCACTCCATGCGTTCGGCGAGCTGCCAGGCGGTGAGGGGCGTCGCGAGGAGGGTGAGCAGACCGGTGAGGCGCTCCTCGTGATGGGTGAGCAACTCCCGTACGCGGCCGGGGGCGTCGGTGAACGCGTGCTGGTGGGCCGGCAGCACCTCGGCGGGGTCGAGGCGGCCCACGCGCTCCAGGGAGTCGAGGTAGTCCCCGAGCGGATCGGCGACCGTGACGTCGTCCGGATCCTCGTACAGGCCGATGTGCGGGGTGATCCGCGGCAGCAGGTGGTCGCCGGAGAACAGGCGGCCGTGGCCCGGCAGTCCGGCGGGATGGGCCTCCTCCAGGTGGAGGCAGACGTGACCGGGTGTGTGGCCCGGGGTCCAGATCGCGCGCAGCCGGCGGCCGGCCAGGTCGAGCAGTTCGCCGGGGACGATCTCGCGGTCGGGGAGCGCGGGAGTGAACTGGGGCAGACTGCCCGAGCGCCGGGCCGTGCGCGCCGCGCGCAGCAGCGCCACGTGGTCCTCGGGTGCGCCGCAGGCCTCCAGTTTGTCCGCCATGTAGGCGAACCAGCGCTCGGCCTTGTGCTCCCGGGTCCGCCGGACGATCTCGGTGTCCAGCGCGTGCATCGCGATCCACGCCCCGGACGCGTCCCGCACCTTGCCCGACAGGCCGTGGTGGTCGGGATGGTGGTGGGTGATGACCACGCCGTGCACCTCGGCGACCGGGATGCCGCAGGCGGCGAGCCCGGCGGTGAGGACGTCCCAGGAGGCCGGGTCGTCCCAGCCGGTGTCGATCAGTACGGGGCCCCGGTCGGTGTCGACGACGTGGACCAGCGTGGTGCCGAGGGGGTTGTCGGGGATGGGGACCCTGAGCGACCGTACGCCCCCGCCGTGATCGGTCACCTGTGTCATGGGCTCCCACCAATCGCCGTCGTGCCGTCACTATAACTAGAACGTATTCCAATGGGTGCCCGAACCAACCGTTGTGCCATTGGCTCCGGCCCGTGGACTCCTCCGACCGGAACTGGTATCAGTTCTCGTATCTGATGAAGCGTCAGAAGTCGGCAGTGTCGGAGAACGCCCCCCGGGGAGGCGGTCGGTCATGACCGAGCTCGTGGAACACGGACAGCTGTTCATAGGCGGGGAGTTGACGGACCCCCTGGGCACCGGTGTCATCGAGGTGATCTCGCCGCACACGGAAGAGGTCATCGGGCGCGTCCCGCACGCCTCGGCCGAGGACGTCGACCGGGCCGTCGCCGTCGCGCGGCGCGCCTTCGACGAGGGTCCCTGGCCCCGGATGAGCCCCGGCGAACGGATCGCGGTCGTCACCCGGATCAAGGACGCGATCGGCGCCCGGCACGAGGAGATCGCCCGCGTCATCTCCTCCGAGAACGGCTCCCCTTACTCCTGGAGCGTCCTCGCACAGGCCCTCGGCGCGATGATGGTCTGGGACGCGGCCCTCACGGTGGCGCGCGGCTTCACGTACGAGGAGACGCGCGACGGAGTCCTCGGCAGGATCCTCGTCCGGCGGGAGCCGGTCGGGGTCGTCGCGGCCGTGGTGCCGTGGAACGTGCCGCAGTTCGTGGCGGCCGCCAAACTCGCGCCCGCGCTGCTGACCGGCTGCTCGGTGGTACTGAAGCCGTCCCCCGAATCGCCGCTGGACGCCTACCTGCTGGGCGAGATCGCGCGGGAGGCCGGACTGCCCGAGGGCGTCCTGTCGATCCTCCCGGCCGACCGCGAGGTGAGCGAGTACCTGGTCGGGCATCCCGGTGTCGACAAGGTCTCCTTCACCGGATCGGTCGCGGCCGGCAGGCGCGTGATGGAGGTCGCCTCGCGCAATCTGACCCGCGTGACGCTCGAGCTGGGCGGCAAGTCGGCGGCGGTCGTGCTGCCGGACGCGGACCTCGCCACGGCCGTTCCCGGGATCGTCCAGGCCGCCTGGATGAACAACGGCCAGGCCTGCGTCGCCCAGACCCGCATCCTCGTACCGCGTTCGCGCTACGACGAGTTCGCGGACGCCTTCGCCGCCGCGGCGAGCGCCCTGGTGGTCGGCGACCCGCTGGACCCGGCGACCCAGGTGGGCCCGCTGGTCGCCGAGCGGCAGCGGCGGCGCAGCCTCGACTACATCCGCATCGGCCAGGAGGAAGGCGCCAAGGTCCTCACCGGCGGCGGCCGTCCGCACGGCCTCGACCGCGGCTGGTACGTCGAACCCACCCTCTTCGGCGACGTGGACAACTCCATGCGGATCGCCCGCGAGGAGATCTTCGGACCGGTGATCTGCCTGCTCCCCTACGGCGACGAGACCGAGGCCGTGAAGATCGCCAACGACTCCGACTACGGGCTGAGCGGCAGCGTCTGGACGGCGGACGTCGCCCACGGCATCGACATCGCGCGCCAGGTCCGTACCGGCACCTACTCCGTCAACACCTTCAGCCTCGACATGCTCGGCCCCTTCGGCGGCTACAAGAACTCCGGGCTCGGGCGGGAGTTCGGCCCCGAGGGCTACGGCGAGTTCCTGGAGCACAAGATGATCCACCTGCCCGCGGGCTGGGAGGCGTAAGGGATGGGCGACCGCTGGAACATCGAGGTCGACCGCTCCCTCTGCATCGGCTCCGCCCAGTGCGTCCACCTCGTCCCGGACGCCTTCCGCCTCGACTCCGCCATGCAGTCCCACCCCGCCGAACCGGAGACCGACGCCAACGAGAGGCTGCTCGCGGCGGCGGAGGGCTGTCCGGTGGAGGCCATCATGATCACGCTGCTGGGCAGCGGGGAACCGGTGTTCCCGCCCGAGGAGTGATTTCGAAAAAAGTCTCACTTTGGGGGGTTCATCCAGTGATGGAGGTTCTATCCTGGTATTGGCCTACGAGACGAGTGAGGGAGTTCAACCGGAGTAGCCGACTTCGGCGTGAGGCAGCAACCTCCGCTGGGGCCGACGTCGACGGTCGAGCTGAGAGGCCGGACGGTAGCAGGCGGACCCGAAGGCGACCCCCAGCACCTGATCCGGACCATACCGGCGAAGGGAACCCGTCTCGTGGGTTCTCCACATGCGCGGGCGCGCCCTAAGGGCTGTCCCGTAATCCCCGGTGGATCAGCGCGCGGCGTCAGATGCGGTCATCGCAAGGCGGAGGGTCGTCCTCATACTGGGCGTATTCGGGCGATCCGACAACGCGGCGTGGGGGTCCCCCCTGCTCGAAGAGCTCGGGGGAGTGCCGTAGCTGTCGTCGTGCGCCCGCCGGGGATTACGGGACAGCCCTTAGCTCCGTTCGCCCGGGTCCGTCAGGTCGATGAGACGGCACACCGTCTCGATGTCGATCTTGACCTGGGCGATGGAGGCGCGCCCGGAGAGCCAGGTGATCAGGGCCGAGTGCCAGGTGTGCTCGATGACGCGGACCGCGGAGAGCTGGGCGGGGCTCGGGTCGTCCAGGCCCATGGCGTCCAGGATGATCGCCGTGGTCTGCCGGGACACCTGGTCGACCTCGGGGCTCACGCTGCGGTCCGCGAAGGTCAGCGCGCGGACCATGGCGTCGGCGAGGTGCGGCTCGCGCTGCAGGGCGCGGAAGGCCCGCATCAGGGTCTCGGACACCCGCTCCGCGGCCGTTTCGCCGGCCGGCGGTTTCTTGCGCAGGGTGCCGTGCATGTGGTCCAACTGGTCCTGCATGGTGGCCACCAGCAGATGGACCTTCGAGGGGAAGTAGCGGTAGA
Source organism: Streptomyces sp. RPA4-2 (assembly GCF_012273515.2). Classification (NCBI taxonomy): domain Bacteria; kingdom Bacillati; phylum Actinomycetota; class Actinomycetes; order Kitasatosporales; family Streptomycetaceae; genus Streptomyces; species Streptomyces sp. RPA4-2. The sequence continues at coordinate 2,950,689 of NZ_CP050975.2, read as the reverse complement.
GCGTGCCCAGGGCGACCTGCGACGACTCCGCGACCTCACGCATCTGCACCGCGTCGAAGCCGCCCCGGCCGGCCAGCTGCGCGCTCGCGTGCAGGATCCGCCGACGGCGTGCTTCCTGCCGCTCGGTGAGCCGGGGAGAGGCGAACTGCGCGGACTTGGCTTCCACCTTGACTTCCGCAGGCATGGGTCCCGTTCCGTGGGTTCAGCTGGAGGAGCGATCAGACAGCATGGCAGAACACATCCGCGGGCCGGAACGCCTCCGTCGTGGCGCGGATCACCTGATCCACTTCTCACAGAAGCCCTACCTGCCGGTAGATTCAGTGCTCCTCGAACGATCAAGTCTGAAACTTGTTCTAGATTAGCGTCCCGGCGTAATCTCGCGGGAATGTGCAGGGAGAAGGGGGCCGTAAGTGACCGCTGAGGCCATGGAGGCGGGCCCCGGAGCGGGCGCGGCCATCGACGGCGACGGACCGTTGCGCATCGCGCTCCTGACGTACAAGGGAAACCCGTTCTGCGGCGGTCAGGGCGTGTACGTACGACACCTCTCGCGCGAACTCGCCCGTCTCGGGCACCGGGTCGAGGTCATCGGTTCCCAGCCGTACCCCGTCCTGGACGAAGGCCTCCCCGGCCTGAGCCTCACCGAACTGCCCAGCCTCGACCTCTACCGCCAGCCGGACCCCTTCCGGACGCCGGCGCGCGAGGAGTTCCGCGACTGGATCGACGCCGTCGAGGTCGGGACCATGTGGACCGGGGGCTTCCCCGAGCCGCTGACCTTCTCGCTGCGCGCCCGCCGCCATCTGCGGGCCCGGCAGGGCGCGTTCGACGTCGTGCACGACAACCAGACCCTCGGCTACGGGCTGTTGGGAGACGTGGGCGCGCCGCTGGTGACCACGATCCACCACCCCATCACCGTCGACCGCCGGCTGGAGCTGGACGCCGCCGAGGGGCGCCGCCGCCGCGCGTCCGTGCGCCGCTGGTACGCCTTCACACGGATGCAGAAGCGCGTCGCACGCCGTCTGCCGTCCGTGCTCACCGTCTCCGGCACCTCCCGCCAGGAGATCGTCGACCACCTGGGCGTCACCCAGGACCGCATCCACGTCGTGCACATCGGCGCCGACACCGACCTCTTCTCGCCCGACCCCGCCGTGCCGCAGGTGCCGGGCCGGATCGTCACCACCTCCAGCGCGGACGTGCCGCTCAAGGGACTCGTCCACCTCGTCGAGGCGCTCGCCAAGGTGCGCGCCGAGCACCCCGGCGCCCACCTCGTCGTGGTCGGCAGGCGCGCCGAGGACGGGCCCGTCGCCCAGGCCATCGAGCGGTACGGCCTGGAGCGCGCCGTCGAGTTCGTCAAGGGCATCTCGGACGCGGAACTCGTCGACCTCGTACGGTCCGCCGAAGTCGCCTGTGTGCCCTCCCTGTACGAGGGGTTCTCGCTGCCCGCCGCCGAGGCCATGGCCACGGGTACGCCGCTGGTGGCCACCACCGGCGGAGCGATCCCGGAGGTCGCGGGCCCCGACGGCGAGACCTGCCTGGCGGTGCCGCCCGGCGACGCCGGCGCGCTGGCCGCGGGCCTGAGCCGGCTCCTGGGAGACCCGGAACTGCGCGCGAGGCTCGGCTCCGCCGGGCGCGCGCGGGTCCTGGAGCGCTTCACCTGGGCCCGCGCCGCCCAGGGCACGGTCGCCCACTACCGCGAGGCCATCGCCCACGCCGCGGCTCCCGCCCCCCGCCGCTCCGTGCCGGGCCCCGACTCCTCCGTGTCTCCGGTCCCCGGCCACCTCGCGTCACCGGTCTCCGGCCTCTCCGCGACCCCCGGTGCCGCCCCCGCGGGCGTCGCCGAAGAAGCAGCTGAAGTTGTCGTATCCAATCGCGAAAGCAGGGCCACGTGCTGACCGTCGACTTCTCCCGGTTCCCGCTCGCGCCGGGCGACCGCGTACTGGACCTCGGGTGCGGTGCCGGCCGGCACGCGTTCGAGTGCTACCGGCGCGGCGCCCGGGTCGTCGCGCTGGACCAGAACGGCGAGGAGATCCGCGAGGTCGCCAAGTGGTTCGCGGCGATGAAGGAGGCGGGTGAGGCGCCCGAGGGGGCGACCGCCACCGCCATGGAGGGCGACGCCCTCCAACTGCCCTTCCCCGACGAGTCGTTCGATGTCGTGATCATCTCCGAGGTGATGGAGCACATCCCCGACGACAAGGGCGTCCTCGCCGAGATGGTCCGGGTGCTCAAGCCCGGCGGCCGGATCGCGATCACCGTCCCGCGCTACGGGCCCGAGAAGGTCTGCTGGGCGCTGTCCGACGCGTACCACGAGGTCGAGGGCGGCCACATCCGCATCTACAAGGCGGACGAACTGCTGGGCAGGATGAAGGAGGCCGGGCTCAAGCCGTACGGCACCCACCACGCCCACGCCCTGCACAGCCCCTACTGGTGGCTGAAGTGCGCGTTCGGCGTCGACAACGACAAGGTGCTGCCCGTGCGGGCCTACCACAAGCTGCTGGTCTGGGACATCATGAAGAAGCCCCTGGCCACCCGGGTCGCGGAGAACGCGCTGAACCCGCTGATCGGCAAGAGCTTCGTGGCGTACGCGACCAAGCCGCACCTGCCCGTCGCCGCCGCCGCGGTGGACGCTTCGTGACCACACCCCGTACGGAGCACCTCGTCCTGCCCGGGGTGCTCACCGCCGAGGAGGCCGCCGTCACGGTGCGCGCGATCCTCGGGGCGCAGCGTCCGGACGGCGCCATACCGTGGTTCCGCGGTCACCACCTCGATCCGTGGGACCACACCGAGGCGGCCATGGCGCTGGACGCGGCGGGCGAGCACGAGGCGGCCGAGCGGGCCTACGCGTGGCTGGCCCGGCACCAGAACCCGGACGGTTCCTGGTACGCGGCCTACGCCGACGGGGACTTCGAGGACGTCACCGACCGCGGCCGGGAGACCAACTTCTGCGCGTACATCGCGGTGGGCGTCTGGCACCACTACCTGGCCACCGGCGACGACGCCTTCCTGGACCGGATGTGGCCGTCGGTCTACGCGGCCGTGGAGTTCGTACTGGGGCTCCAGCAGCCCGGCGGACAGATCGGCTGGAAGCGCGAGGACGACGGGACCGCGACGAACGAGGCGCTGCTGACCGGGAGTTCGTCGATCCACCACGCGCTGCGCTGCGCGCTCGCCATCGCCGACCAGCGTGAGGAGCCGCAGCCCGACTGGGAGTTGGCGCTCGGTCTGCTGCGGCACGCGATCCGCAGGCACCCGGAGCGGTTCCTCGACAAGGACCGCTACTCGATGGACTGGTACTACCCGGTGCTCGGCGGCGCGTTGACGGGCGTCGAGGCCGAGTCCCGGATAGCGGAGGGCTGGGAGCGTTTCGTCGTGCCCGGACTCGGTGTGCGCTGTGTCGTGCCCAACCCGTGGGTGACCGGCGGTGAGTCGGCCGAACTCGCCCTGGCGCTGTGGGCCGTGGGCGAGTCCGACCGTGCTCTGGAGATTCTCCAGTCCATCCAGCATCTGCGCGATCCGAAGACCGGCCTGTACTGGACGGGCTACGTCTTCGACGCCCGGGCGGTGTGGCCCGAGGAGCTGACCACCTGGACGGCGGGTTCCCTCCTCCTCGCCGTCGCCGCGCTGGGCGGCGACGAGCCGACCTGCGCGGTCTTCGGCGGCGAACGTCTGCCGCGGGGCCTCGACGCGGAGTGCTGTTAGGCCGTGTCCGCCCCTGCCGGCCGGATCGGTGACGGAAGCCCGGTGGGCGGGGGCGGACACGGCCCTGCGAGCCGTGGTGCCGGAATGGCTCAGTGGCGGTGCATGCGGTTGGCGATGGCGTGGCCGATGAAGAGGTAGACGACGGCGGCGAGACCGTAGCCCGCGACGACGCGCGCCCATGCGTCGTCGAAGGTGAACAGGTCACGGGACCAGCCCGCGAGCCAGCTCGCCAGGTTGTGGACGAACTGGACCAGATCGTTGGCCCGGTTTGCGTCCAGCAGATACATGAGGATCCACAGGCCCAGGATGAGGGCCATCACGTCGGCGACGATCGCGATGACCGTGCCCGCCTGGTTGGAGCCGTTGCGATATCGAGGGGACATGCCGTCCGGGTTGCCGCGTATTCAGGGTTGAAACCCGTACGGGTTTCGCCCAAGTGGCGTAATGCACGGAGCCGGGTGAGGCTGCTGTAAGAGCCGTGTTCTCCCCGCATCCGGGGAGAACCGTTCCCCCACCCCGGAGGACCCCGTGCCTGTATCGATACGGCGCCTCATTGTGGCGCTCACTCTTTCCTGTGCTCTGGTCGCCGGTGCCACCGCCTGCTCAAGCAGCGGCAGCAGTGCCCGCAAGGACACCGCGGCCGTCGCAGCTGCGGTGGCCGCGACCCCGTCCCCGAGTACCACGGCAGAGAAGCAGAGGCTCTCGAAGACCCGCTTCGTGGCCAACGCGAGCCTCGCGGCCGGAGCCACCTACCAGTGGATCGTGAAGCCCTGGAAGGCCGGAAAGTTCAAGAAGGGCGTGAAGGGACGCAAGCTCGCACTCATCAAGGCGGGCGTCGCGGGCGCCTTCGCGTACAACAGGCTCAAGGCGGCGAGCAAGAACGCCAAGGGCGACCCGACCCTGTCCAAGGCGATCGGCCCGCTGACCGCGGGCATCACCGCCCTCAAGGGCCTGCCCGCCAAGCTCCGCAAGGGCAAGTCGACCGACGACACGGTGGGTTCCTTCGACGACATCATCAACCAGGTGAAGGACGCCGGTAAGAGCGCGGGCGCCAATGTCACCGACAAGGTGCCGTCGAGCGCCCAGCTGACCCACGGCTGAAGTCCCTTCGGCCCTGCCGGACCTAGGAGTTGAGGTCCGCCAGGACGCGGAGCGAGTGAGGGTCCGGCGACAGCGCCAGCAGGTCTGTCACCGGACCCTTGCGCCACAGGTCGAGCCGTTCGGCGATGCGCTCACGCGGCCCGACCAGTGAGATCTCGTCGGCGAAGGCGTCCGGCACGGCCAGCACCGCCTCCTGACGGCGCCCGGCGAGGAACAGCTCCTGGATGAGCCGCGCCTCCTCCTCGTAGCCCATGCGGGTCATCAGATCGGCGTGGAAGTTGCGCGCCGAGTGCCCCATGCCGCCGATGTAGAAGCCGAGCATCGCCTTGACGGGCAGCAGCCCCTCGGCGACGTCGTCGCAGACGCGGACGTGGGCCATGGGCGCGACGAGGAACGGGGCCGCACCCGCTCCCGCGCGGGCGTCACCCAGCTCCGCCAGCGCGGCCTCGTACGCCTGCGGGCGGGTGGGCGACCAGTACAGCGGCAGCCATCCGTCCGCGATCCGGGTCGTCTGCGCGATGTTCTTCGGCCCCTCGGCGCCGAGCAGGACGGGCAGGTCGGCGCGGAGGGGATGGGTGATCGGACGCAGCGCCTTGCCGAGCCCGGTGCCGTCGGCCCCCCGGTAGGGATGGGAATGGAAGCGCCCGTCGAGTCGCACGGGCCCCTCGCGTCTGAGGACCTGGCGCACGACGTCCACGTACTCCCGGGTCGCGGTCAGCGGGGACTTCGGGAAGGGGCGCCCGTACCAGCCCTCCACCACCTGCGGCCCCGAGAGGCCGAGGCCGAGCATCATCCGGCCGCCCGAGAGGTGGTCCAGCGTGAGCGCGTGCATCGCGGTCGTGGTAGGGGAGCGGGCGGCCATCTGCGCGACCGCCGTGCCGAGGCGGATACGGGTGGTCTGCGCGGCGATCCAGGTCAGCGGGGTGAAGGCGTCCGAACCCCAGGACTCGGCCGTCCACACGGAGTGATAGCCGAGCCTTTCCGCCTCCAGCGCCAGCGGCAGATGGTCCGCGGAGGGGCCGCGCCCCCAGTAGCCGAGTGCGAGGCCGAGCCGCATGTCCCCTCCAGGCGCCATGTTCTGACGCATCGTCAGCTCTGTGCAACCGTCAGGCGACTGTACGGCAACGGCCCCCCGCCCGAAAGGGCGAGGGGCCGCGGGGAAGCGGTGCGCGTCAGCCGCGCTGGATCCCTGACATGTCCTGCAGCACACCGCGGCGGCCGTCCTGCGTCTGCGCCACCAGGTGCTGGCCACGCTGCTCCACGGCCAGGTACCAGGTGCCCGGCGCGAGCTCGGCGATCGGCGCCGGCGAACCGTCCTCCGAGAACAGCGGACGCGGCACCGGAACGGCGAACCAGAACGGCGAGAAGTCCCCGGCGGGCTGCTGCGCCTGCGGGGCCGGCGCCTGCTGCGGCTGGCTGGGCTGCGCGCCGAACGACTGCCCCTGCTGCGGCTGACCGCCGTAGGGCTGACCCGGCTGCGGGGCACCCGGGTACCCGTAACCACCCTGCGGCTGACCGCCGTAGGGCTGGGGGGTGGCGGGCTTCGGGGCGGGCACGAGGGCGACCTGGAGCGCCGGGACCAGCGGGGTGGCGATCGCGGCGGCCGCCATGACGAGCGTCGCGATGAGGGCGAGGATGAGGCCGATGCCGGGACCCACACCGCTGCCCGCGTTCTTGACGTTGTTGACGCCGCCCGTCGGGTCGAAGACGTTCCCGAGCGCGCTCCACGCGGCGAAGACGGTGAGGGCGACACCGAACGGGCCGAGGTCGAGTCCGGCGACCTTGGGCACCTGCGGCAGGGCGCGGGAAGCGACGACCAGCCCGGCACCGATGATGCCGGCCAGGACCACGCTCAGCACGAAGGAGCCGCTCGCCCAGGTGCTGGGACTTTCCGTGCTGATCGTTTGCCCGCCGATGGTGACGTCGTCGATCGAAAAGATGGCGAGGAACGACGCGATGAACAGCAGTACCGCTGCTCCGATCACCACGCCGTCGCCTCGAGTGAGGGAGCGGATATTCACTTCAGGTCCTTCGTCAGTCGTCTCGTCGTCGGTGGAGGCGTCGCTGACACCATGTCGCCGTCAGGCCCTGGTGTGAAGCGCGGGGGCGGCCCCACATCGTAAAGGCGACACTATCGCCCGCTTGATCGGGGTGTCCGGAAGGTGTGACCCGCCGGTCACTACCCGCGCAGGAAACCCACGATTCCCTCAGAGATCCCACGCGCCGCCTTCTGCCGCCACGCGCCGCTGGTCAGCAACGCCGCGTCCTTGCTATCGCGCATGTTGCCGCACTCGATGAACACCTTGGGAACCGTTGACAGATTGAGACCGCCGAGATCGCTGCGGACGTCCAGTCCGGTGCCGCCGCCGATGTAGTTGGAGGGCGCGCTTCCGGTGGCGCGGACGAAGTTGCCCGCGATGCGCTCACCCAGATCGCGCGACGGGGCGACGATGGGCCGGGTGTCGGCGTCGCCCGAGTGGACGGACGCGGGGAGGATGACGTGGAAGCCGCGGTTGCCGGCCGCGGAACCGTCCGCGTGGATGGAGACGACCGCGTCGGCGTGCGCGTCGTTGCCGATCCGGGCCCGCTCGTCGACGCACGGGCCCCAGGGGCGGCCGCCGTCCTGGGTGAACTTCACCGTGGCGCCCTCCTGTTGGAGGAGCGTGCGCAGCCGGCGGGCGACGTCGAGGGTGAACCGGGCCTCGGCGTAACCCGCGTTGGTCGACGTGCCGGTGGTGTCGCACTCCTTGGAGTTCGTGCCGATGTTCACCTTGCGGTTGATGTCGGCCGTGTGCTCGAAGTTGCCCGGGTTGTGTCCTGGGTCGACGACCACGACCTTGCCCTTGAGCGGGCCGGAGGCGGCGGGGCCGCCCGCGGTGGAGGGACCGGAACCGGTGGAGGCCCCGGAGGGGGACGGGCTCCGTCGCTGCCCCTCGTCCGTCCCGGACGCCGACGGCGTCCGGGACGCGGCGGCCCCGGAGGACGGGGACGCCGGCGAGGCGGACGAGGACGCGGCGGCCCCGGAGGGACCGCCCGGGTCACCCACCGCCTGCCACACCAGCCATCCCACCAGTGCGCCGGGCACCAGCGCGGCGAGCGCCACGGTCATCGGCCCGCGCCGGGAGCGGCGCGGCTGGGGAGGATCGAAGTCAGGGCCTACGTACGACACGTCTGCGACTCTAACCGGGCCCTCAGATCCCTGCTCCCGTTCGGCGCAGGACGCGCAGTGAGCCGGTCGCCGAGATCTCCGTGAACGCGCCGGACCCCAGGGCCCGGAGGTAGACGCGGTACGGGGCCTGGCCGGTGAACTCGTCGGCGGGGTCCGGGAACACGTCGTGGATCAGGAGCAGGCCGCCCTCGGCCACATGCGGGGCCCAGCCGTCGTAGTCGCCGGACGCGTGCTCGTCGGTGTGACCCCCGTCGATGAAGACGAGACCCAGCGGCGTCCCCCAGAACGCGGCGATCTGCGGTGAGCGGCCGACGATCGCGACCACCTGCTCCTCCAGGCCCGCCCCGTGGAGGGTGCGGCGGAAGGTGGGGAGCGTGTCCATCCGGCCGATCTCGGGGTCGACGGTGGACGGGTCGTGGTACTCCCACCCGGGCTGCTGCTCCTCGCTGCCCCGGTGATGGTCGACCGTGATCGCCGTCACCCCGGCCGCGCGCGCCGCGTCGGCGAGCAGGATCGTGGAGCGCCCGCAGTAGGTGCCGACCTCTAGGAGAGGCAGGCCCAGCCGGCCCGCCTCGACCGCGGCGTCGTACAGCGCGAGGCCCTCGTCGAGCGGCATGAACCCCTTGGCGGCCTCGAAGGCGGCGAGAATCTCCGGCTTGGGTGCCGCGGGCATGGGGTCCTCCAGCTGGTACCGGTCCCTCGTGCGCGGGTCCGTGGGCGCCCCATGCTGCACCACACCCCCGCCGCGGGGGCGACGGGGGTGGGCTGCCGGGGAGGCGGGGGGCCGACCGGGGCCCACGGGGACCCGGCCGACGGGACTGGTGGTGCCGGTTCCGGTGGTGCCGGTTCCGGTGGTGCCGGTCCGTTCGGATCTACGCGGGGACCGTCTCGCCCGGCAGGGCGAGGTCGAGGTCGACGGGGCGGTCGTCGCCGGAGTGCGTCGCCGAGGAGGCGAGCGGGCCGTGGCCCGCGGCCCTGGCCGCGAGGACGTACGCGCCCTGGGCGGGCACCGCCAGCGTGTAGCTGCCGTCCTCCCCGGAGAGGGTGGCGCCCGCCTGGCGGCCGCGCCGGTCGATCAGGGTGACCTTGGCACGGGCGACGGGATCGCCGTCGGTGTTCAGGACCCGGCCGCGGAAGCCCCCGAGCACCTCGTGGGCCCGCTCCAGCGCGGCGTCCTCGGCGCTGCTGGCGAGCAGCTGCGGCTTGGTCGCCTGCCGCTGGCGGGGCAGGAAGAGGGCCATGACCAGGCCCACGGCCACCGCGCCCGTCGCGATCATGAAGGAGACCCGGAAGCCGTGCATGGTCGGGACCGCGACACCGCCGACGTCGTTCGCGGTGTTCGCGAGCACCATGCCGATGACGGCGCTGGACACCGACGTGCCGATCGAGCGCATCAGCGTGTTGAGACCGTTGGCCGCACCCGTCTCCGAGGCCGGGACGGAGCCGACGATCAGGGCGGGCAGCGAGGAGTAGGCGAGGCCGATGCCCGCGCCCAGGACCACCGCGATCACGATGGTCTGCCAGGCGGCGCTCATCAGGCCGAGCCCCGCGCCGTAGCCGATCCCGATGATCAGCATGCCGAGGATCAGCGTGACCTTGGGGCCGTACTTGGCGGAGATCCGGGCGTAGACCGGCGCGGTGAACATCATCGTCAGGCCGAGCGGCGCCACGCACAGACCCGCGACCACCATCGACTGGCCGAGGCCGTAACCGGTGGCCTTCGGCAGCTGGAGGAGCTGCGGCAGGACGAGGGAGACGACGTAGAAGGAGACACCGACCATGATCGAGGCGAGGTTGGTGAAGAGCACCGAGCGGCGGACGGTGGTGCGCAGGTCGACCAGCGGCGCCTTCACGCGCAGCTCCATCACACCCCACAGCACGAGCACGACGGCCGACGCGGCGAACAGGCCGAGCGTGGTGCCCGAGCTCCAGCCCCAGTCGCTGCCCTTGGTGATCGGCAGCAGGAAGAGGACGAGACCCGCGGACAGGCCTATCGCCCCCAGTACGTCGAAGGTGCCCTCGGCGCGCATCGGGGACTCCGGCACGGCGACGAGGGTCAGCACGATCGAGACGACGCCGAGCCCGGCGGCGAGGAAGAACAGGGAGTGCCAGTCGGCGTGCTGCGCGACCACGGCCGCGAGCGGGAGTGCGAGACCGCCGCCGACGCCGATCGAGGAGCTCATCAGGGCCATCGCCGAGCCGAGCTTCTCGCGGGGCAGCATGTCGCGCATCAGGCCGATGCCGAGCGGGATCGCGCCCATGGCGAAGCCCTGCAGCGCGCGGCCGGCGATCATCACGAGCAGGTCGCTGGTGAACCCGGCGATCAGCGAGCCGACGACCATCACGGACAGGCTCGTGAGCAGCATGCGCCGCTTGCCGAAGAGGTCACCTAGCCGGCCCATGATCGGGGTGGCGACGGCTCCCGCGAGCAGCGTCGAGGTCAGGACCCAGGTGGCGTTGCTGGGGGCGGTGCCCAGCAGCTTCGGCAGGTCCTTGATGACCGGGACGAGCAAGGTCTGCATCACCGCGACAACGATGCCCGCGAAGGCCAGCACCGGCACGACCGCAGTACTGGTCCTCCGGGCGGGCTGTTGGGTCGTCGTGTGCGTCATTGCGTGAGGCCTCCAGGCCGGGAGAGGAAAGCGGGGGAACGATCCGTGCGGGAATCCGTGCGGGAGTCGATGCGGATACGTGCAAGGTGAACCCGGTGCGCCGGGGCAACTATTCCGATGCTTCGGCGTACTAACGAAAACTTGACCTTCTCGTGAGGATCTGAACGTCCGTCAGATCTGGTGTCTCAATAGAACGTGTTCTAGTCTGGCGCGCACCGCGAGGCTGGGGGTGCCGTGAAGGCGTACGTCGTCGGGGTCGGGATGACCCGTTTCGAGAAGCCGGAGACCCGGGAGTGGCAGTACTGGGACATGGCGAAGGAGGCGGGCACCCATGCCCTGCGGGACGCGGGGATCGCGTACTCCGACGTCCGGCAGGTGCCCGTCGGCCACTGCTTCCAGGCCTCCACCGCCGGGCAGCGGGCCGCCTACGAGCTGGGCCTGACCGGCGTGCCCGTCTACAACGTCAACAACAACTGCGCCACCGGGGCGAGCGCCCTGATGCTGGCGCGGCAGTTCGTCGAGGGTGGGATCTCGGACTGCGTGCTGGCACTGGGGTTCGAGAAGATGAAGCGCGGGGCGCTGGGCGGCGGGGCCGACGGCGGGGACTTCGCGACCTCCCCGGTGGCCCGGCACTACGGGATCATGGCCGCCCGGCACGGCTTCGAGATGTCCCCGCCCACCGCGCAGATCTTCGGTGACGCGGCACGCGAGCACATGGAGAGGTACGGGACCACCGAGGCGCAGCTCGCCGCCGTCGGTGCCAAGAACCACCGGCACTCGGCCCACAACCCGTACGCCCAGTTCCAGGACGTGTACGGGGTCGACGAGGTCCTCGCCTCCCGGGCCGTGCACCGGCCGCTGACGAAGCTCCAGTGCTCGCCCACCTCCGACGGCGCCGCGGCGGCCGTCGTCGTGTCCGAGCGGTTCGCCGAGGAGCGCGGGCTGGGCGGCAGGGCGGTGGAGATCGTCGCGCAGGCGATGACCACGGACACCGAGGAGTCCTTCGCCTCCGGGTCGTGCATCGACGTCGTGGGGCAGCCCATGTCCCGGGAGGCCGCGCGCCAGGTCTACGAGCGGGCGGGGCTCGGCATCCACGACGTGGACGTCGTGGAACTGCACGACTGCTTCTCGATCAACGAACTGCTGACGTACGAGGCGCTCGGCATGTGCGGCGAGGGGGAGTCCGGCAAGCTCGTCGAGTCGGGGGCCACCACCTACGGCGGGCGGTGGGTGGTGAACCCGTCCGGCGGCCTGATCTCGAAGGGGCACCCGCTGGGGGCGACCGGGATCGCCCAGGTGGCCGAGCTGGTCTGGCAGTTGCGGGGCGAGGCCGGCGAGCGCCAGGTGGCGGACGCGCGGGTCGGCCTCGCCCACAACATCGGGCTCGGCGGGGCGGCCGTGGTCACGCTGCTGCGGGCGGCACGCGACTGAACCGGGGCGGGGACCGGCGTCGTACGTCTCCGGCGGGCGCCTGCCGCCGGGTCCGCCGTACGGGCGGGAGGGGCCGGTGTCCGTGGTGACCAAGCCCTCCGGCAAGCCCTCCGGCAAGCCGTCCCGGGCGATCCCGGCAACCAGCCGTCCAGGCCCTTGTGGCCGGCCCCTGGCCGGAGGGCGGCCGCCCGGACCCTGGAGGCGGGGACGGCCCGGACCCCGGAGCCCCCGCCGGGAGCCGCGCGCCGGCCCCTCGTACGGTGTGGACCTGCGAGGTCCGGCGGCGCGGGGCCCGTCCCGTCGGGCCCGCCGGGATCGCCGCGGAGGATCTCCGGCCACCGAGGCAACGAAAACCGGTGCTCGTGGACTCCTATGCACATCTAGGAGGTGCCCATGGGGGATCGGAAACAGGCCCGGGACGAGGAGTTCCAGGGCTTCGTCGTCGGCCGGTGGCCGCGGCTGCTGCGTACGGCGTTTCTCCTCACGGGGGAGCAGCACGCGGCCGAGGACCTGGTCCAGTCGACGCTGGAACAGGTGTACGTGGCCTGGCGCAGGGTCGACACGGCCGACGACCCGGACGCGTACGTACGGCGCGTGATGATCAACGCGCATGCCCGCAGGCACCGCCGGCGTCTCAAGGAGTTCCTGGCGCCGAAGGACGACTCGGGCCTCACCCACGAGGTTCCCGAGGGCGGCGACCGGATGGCCCAGGCCGACGACCGCAGCGCCCTGCTGAAGGCCCTCGCCCAGTTGCCGCCACGCCAGCGCGAGGCGGTCGTCCTGCGGTACTGGGAGGACCTGAGCGAGGCACGGGTGGCGGAGGCGATGGGCTGCTCGGTGGGCGCGGTGAAGAGCAACGCGGCGAAGGGGATCGCGAAGCTCCGCGCCGTACCGGGACTGGCCGACATGGTGACGTACGGAGGGCGGAAGTGATGAACGCGGACCGGGAGAGCGACCACGACATGACGCACGGGGACATCGCCGTGCTGCTGGCCACGGCCGCGGACGAGGTGAGGATCGGCCCGGCCCCCTGCCAGGCGCTGGTGCGCGGCGGCCGGCGCCGCAGGGCCCGCCGCTGGGCGCTGGCCGCGACCGCGGCCCTGGTGGTCGCCGGCTCGACGGGGACGCTGGCTGTGGCCGGGGTGACGGGCGACGACGCGCAGCGGGTCTCGCCGGCCGCGACACGGCCGCCGGTGAGCGACGAACGGCATCTGTACGCGCCGTGGAGCAGCGACCTCGCCAGGGGAACCGAGCACGGCAAGAAGTGGAAGGTGGTCATCTACGTGTGGGGCGCGCCCCGTGACCGGACCGAGGCGCAGCGCCAGCTGGACGCCATGACCGACTCCGGGTTCGAGAAACCGGGGGTGCAGCCGTCCACCGCCTCCGGACTCGTCGGTAAGAGCGCGTACTTCGTGCGCCTGACACTGGACGGCAGGACGACGACCAGGATGCGGGGGTCGTTCGAAAAGGGCGACAACGCGTTCCAGCAGTCCGCCGCGATGCCGCTCGCGACGACGAAGACGGCCACGAGCCGTTCCGACGAACGGCTCGTGGTCGGTCAGGTCTCCACGACCGCCCAGGAGGTGACCTGTACTTGGGACGACGCCACGACGACCACGGCGTCCAGGCCGGCCCCGGGGACGGGCATCGTCGGGGACTTCGAGGACGCGATCCGCCCGGCGGACGGCTCCCCGTCCGACTGGTACGTCTGCGTGGGACCGGAGGGCAGGACCTTCAGGACCGTGGCGGTGACGAAGTAGGAGGCGTGCGGACGGCGCCGCGCGGCAGGAGGCGTGCGGCAGGGGGCGTGCTGCGACGCGGGCGGCCGCCGGTCAGAGCCATCCCTGCTGACGGGCCTCCCGCATCGCCTCCATACGGTTGCGGGTGCCGGTCTTGCCGATCGCGGAGGACAGGTAGTTGCGGACCGTCGACTCGGACAGGTGGAGCCTGCCCGCGATGTCGGCGACGGTGGCGCCGTCCACGGAGGCCTTCAGCACGTCGCACTCGCGGGCGGTGAGCGGACTGGGTCCGGCACTCAGCGCGGCGGCGGCCAGCGCCGGGTCGATGACCCTCTCGCCGGTCAGCACCCGCCGGATCGCCTCGGCCAGCTCCTCCACGGGGCCGTCCTTGACCAGGAACCCCGCGGCGCCCGCCTCCATGGCGCGGCGCAGATACCCGGGCCGTCCGAAGGTGGTGAGGATCAACACCCGGCAGTCCGGGGCCTGTCGGCGCAGCTCGGCGGCGGCGTCCAGACCGCTCATGCCGGGCAGTTCGATGTCCAGCAGGGCCACGTCCGGGCGGTGCAGCAGCGCGGCGTCCACGATCGCGTCGCCCGACGCGACCTGCGCGACGACCTCCAGATCCTCCTCCATGCCGAGCAGCAGGGCGAGCGCCCCGCGCATCATTCCCTGGTCCTCGGCGAGCAGGACCCTCACACACTTCACCGGCCGGTGGTCCCGGGGCATCTCGTCCACGGGCCCAGCGTAGGGGTGCGGCAGCGTCATGTCCTCGACGGACGGGGTGAGAGGGGTGGTCACCGGGCCCCGGGTGTCCTGGAGAGCGGCAGCTCCGCCGGGTCCGCGGGGAGCCGGTCCTGCGCCGGGCGTTCCCCCGCCGCGGGGCCGCCCGCCGCGGAGAGGCCGCCCTCGACGGGGAGTTCGCCCTCCACCGGGTCGCCTTCGACGGGGAGTTCGCCCTCCACCGGGAGCTCGGCCGTGACCGTGAAGCCGCCGCGCGGGGACGGGCCGGCCCGCAGGGACCCGCCGGCCGCCGCCAGGCGTTCGGTCAGGCCCTTCAGGCCGGTTCCGCCGATGCCCGGCACGGGCGACGGGGAGAGCACCCCGTCCCCGTCGTCCGCGACCTCCAGACGGACCCGGTCCCGCGTGCCGGAGACGCTGATCTCGCAGCGGGTCGCGCCGCTGTGCCGGAGGACGTTGGTGACCGCCTCGCGCAGCACCCAGCCGAGCAGGGCCTCGGACCGCGGCACGAGGGGCGGCCCCGACTGCCGTACGACCGGGTCGACGCCCACCGCGGACAGTGCGGAGCGGGCCCGGTCCAGCTCGGTGGCGAGGCTGCCCTCGCGGTAGCCGGTGACCGCCTCGCGGATCTCCGTGAGGGCCTGGCGGCCGACCGACTCGATGTCCGCGACCTGCACCAGGGCCGCCTCCAGATCGCGGGGCGCCAGCCGGCGGGCAGCCTCCGACTTCACCACGATCACGGAGAGCGTGTGGCCGAGCAGGTCGTGCAGGTCACGGGAGAAACGCAGGCGCTCCTTCTCGACGGCGCGCCGGGCCAGCTCCTCACGGGCCGCCCGCAGTTCCCGTACCGCCTCTGCGAGGGACAGGATCGCCGCCGTGACCATCGTGGACAGGAAGGTGCCGTACGCGATGTTGATCGCGTCCCAGCCCTCCCGGACGCCGGAGACCCCGCCCGCCAGCGCGGCCAGACCGATACCCGTCCGGCCGAGCCAGGGGCCGCGCAGGGTCGCCCCCACCGCGAGACCCAGCAGCGGGAAGAACAGCAGCCAGTTGCCGCCGTAGCCGATGGCGAGGGCGCAGGTCAGCACGCCCATCGCGGCCAGCGCCAGACGCGTGGAGAGGGCCTCGCGCTTCTCCTTCACGAAGGCACGGAACGCGACGTTGATGTACAGGGAGTTGAAGGTGAACAGGCCGATGGCGCCTATCCAGGGGTGCGAGGACCTGTCCTGGAACAGGTTGGAGAAGGCGCCCATGCCCAGCAGCAGCCAGGGCAGCAGGGCGAACCCGGTCGGCGGCGGGCCCGGATTCTCGGGCAGCGGCTGCCCGTTCCGCCGCGCGGTGCGCCGCTCCGCCTTGAACCGCGCCATGTCCGCCCTCCACCGCCGCCGCGACTCCCGCCACGCCGTCATCCGGCAGACGACTCCACGCATCCACGAGCTCCGCGTCCACGCCATGTCCGTGCTCCCCGCTCCCCGTTTCCCGTTTCCGGTTCCCCGCTCCTGCCGGGACCTTTCCCCGCCGCCGTACGGGCGGACCCCCGCCCGCCCGACCGCCGCCGCCCTGAGGTGCGGACCGCCGCGGTACGGGCGGCCCGCCCCCGTTTCAGGCCGCCCGCCCGGCCCTGCGGTACGAGACCACAGCGTACGAACCGAAGGCCAGCAGCCAGGCCACGAGCACCGCGACCGCGCCGAGCGCCGGAGGGCGGCCGTCGGTGACGGACATGCCGAGCTCCGCGAAGCGGTTGGCCGGCGTGTACACGGACACCGACTGCAGCCAGCCCGGGAACAGCGTGATCGGGAACCACAGACCGCCCACCACCGAGAGCCCCAGGTTGCACGCCATGTTCGCGACGCCGGTGGTCTGCGCGGTCAGCCGGTAGCCGTTGCCGAGGCCGAGCAGCGTGAACGGGACGGAGCCGAGCCAGAGCAGCACCGCGACCGCCGCCCACTGCCAGGCCGCCAGCCGCACGCCGTTGACCACCCCGCCCGCCGTCAGCACCGCGGCGATCGCCGGCAGCACGGTCACCGAGCCGGTCAGCGCCCGCCCCAGCACCACCTCGCGCGGTGTCATCGGCGTCACCCGGAGCTGTCGCAGCCAGCCGGTCACCCGGTCCTCGGCGACCCCGCCGCCGGTGTTCAGGGCCGAACCCACCGCCCCGTACGCGGCCATCCCGATCATCGAACCGGTCTTCCAGCCGTCGTCGTCGCCTCCGCCGCCGAGGTTGGTGAACAGCAGGTACATCATCACGGGCATCGCCACGCCACCGATCACGAAGCCGGTGTCGCGCAGCGTGCGGCGTACCTCCAGCCGCAGGTAGTCCAGCATCACACCGCCTCCAGAGCAGATGAGGTGAGGGCCAGGAACGCGTCGTCCAGTGACGCCGCGGTGACCTCCAGGCCACGGATCGAGCCCCGTTGGGCCAGTGCGACCACCGTCGCGTCCGAGTCGTCCGTGCGCAGCCGCGCCCGGTCCCCGCGCACCTCCACCGACACCACGCCGGGCAGCAGGGTCAGCCCCTGCGTGCCCGCCCCGGCCAGGTCGAAGGAGACCAGGTTGCCGCCCACCGACCGCTTGAGCTGCTCACCGGTGCCGTCCGCGACGATCCGCCCCCGGTCGATGACGAGGATCCGGTCCGCGTGCGCGTCGGCCTCGTCCAGGTAGTGCGTGGAGAACAGGACGGTGTGCCCGCGCCGCGCGTACGCCCGCATCGACGCCCAGAACGCCTGCCGCGCCTCCACGTCCAGCGCGGCGGTCGGCTCGTCGAGCACGATCAGCGCGGGGTTCCCGGCGAGCGCCACCGCGAACCGCACCCGCTGCGACTGGCCGCCGGAGAGCCGGTCGGCGCGCCGCCCCGCCAGCTCCGCGATCCCCGCCAGCCGCAGTGCCTCGTCCACCGGCAGCGGCGCCGGATAGCGGCCCGCCACGAAGGAGACCAGCTCGCGGACGGTCGCGCGGGGCACCGGCCGCGACTCCTGGAGCATGGCGCCGACCCGCCCGGCGCGCACCGCCCGCTCCGGGGACCCGCCGAAGAGCGCGACCGATCCCTCGTCGGGTTCGTTCAGTCCGAGCAGGAGGGAGATCGTGGTCGACTTGCCCGCCCCGTTGCGCCCGAGCAGCGCCACGGTCTCGCCGCGGGCGATCTCCAGATCCACCCCGTCCACGGCGCGCACCGCGCCGAACGCCTTGACGGCCCCCGTGAAGGACACCGCCGCTTCCGTCTCCGTCGTTCCCGTCGTCCCCGTCGTCCATGTCATGAGGACGACGCTACGAGCCGGGGTGCCGGGCCCGGCAGAGGCAGTTGTGGGCAGTCGGCCGGGACAAATGTCACGGCCCTTGCCGCGAGCCCGGATCTGACGTGACGTCAGCAGCCTTCACAACTCCGGGGCGCTGGGCTATACAGGGGGTCGCCGTACTGGAACGCGTTCTAGAACAGGCGGGTTCCGAGGCCCCGTGTCGACCTCGGTGCGGCCGACGGTGCGGACGGCCGCATCGAGGTCTTTCGCGCTAGTGATCAGGAGCCCCATGCCCATCGACGCCGCAAAGGCCCTCGCCGCCGAACCCCGCATCGGTGAGATCACCTGGGACCGGAAGGACGTCCAGCTCTACCACCTCGGCCTCGGAGCGGGCGCGAACCCGGACAAGCGCAGCCCCGCCACGGACGCCGACGAACTGCGTTACACCCTCGAGTCCAGGCTGCACGTCCTGCCGAGCTTCGCCACCGTCGCGGGCGCCGGCTCACCCGGTGTGATCAGCGGTCTGTCCATGCCCGGGGTCGACGTCGACCTCACCCGCGTGCTGCACGGCGGGCAGCGCGTCGTACTGCACCGCCCGATACCGGCCGAGGGCAGGGCGACGGCCACCGGACGGATCGCCGCCGTGTACGACAAGGGCAAGGCCGCGATCCTGGTCATGCGCACCGAGGTCGCGGACGCCGGGGGACCGCTGTGGACGAACGACGCCCAGATCTTCGTACGGGGAGAGGGCGGCTGGGGCGGCGACCGCGGCCCCTCCACCCGCCTCGACGCACCGGAGGGTCCGCCGGACCGGACCGTCGAGCGCCCGGTCCGCGAGGACCAGGCGCTGCTCTACCGGCTCTCCGGCGACTGGAACCCGCTGCACGCCGACCCGGACTTCGCCAAGCTGGCCGGCTTCGAGCGGCCGATCCTGCACGGACTGTGCACGTACGGCGTGACGCTCAAGGCGGTCGTCGACACGCTGCTCGGCGGGGACGTGTCCCGCGTGCGCTCGTACACCACCCGCTTCGCCGGTGTCGTGTTCCCCGGCGAGACCCTGCGCGTCCGCATGTGGCGCGGGCCGGCCCCGGACGGCGGGATCCGGGTGTCGGTGACCGCGGCCGACCGGGACGACGCGCCGGTGCTGGCCGACACCGTCGTCGAGCACGCGTGAGCCCAGCCCACCGTTGAGAGGAGCCGCACCATGCGCGCAGCCGTACAGCACGAGACAGGCCAGGACAAACTCGACGTCCTCGACGACGTCGAGGCGGTGGGCTTCGGCCCCGGACGGGTCAGGATCCGGGTGCGGGCCACCGGACTGTGCCACTCGGATCTGTCCGCGATGAGCGGCGTACTGCCGCAGCCCGCGCCGTTCGTGCCCGGTCACGAGGGCGCCGGGGAGGTCACCGAGGTCGGCGAGGGCGTCACCCGTCTCAAGCCCGGCGACCGGGTCGTCGTCTGCTGGCTGCCGGCCTGCGGCGCCTGTCCGGCCTGCAAGCGCGGCCAGACCGAGCTGTGCCTGGCCGGGTTCATGAACGCGGGCACCCCCAACTTCAGGCGCTCGGGCCAGGATGTCTTCGGCTTCGCGGGGACCGGCACCTTCGCGGAGGAGGTCGTGGTGGACGCGGGCTGCGCCGTGCCCATCCCCGACGACGTGCCGTTCGACATCGCGGCCCTCATCGGCTGCGGTGTCACGACCGGGCTGGGCGCCGCCCTCAACACCGCCGACGTGGAGGCCGGTTCGTCGGTCGCGGTGATCGGCTGCGGCGGCGTCGGCATCTCCGCCATCCAGGGCGCGCGGCTCAAGGGCGCCGCCGAGATCGTCGCCGTCGACCCGGTCGCCTCCCGTCGCGAGGCCGCGCTGAGGTTCGGCGCGACGAGGGCGGTCGCGCCGGACGGACTCGCCGACGCCAAGCAGTCGGTGACCGCGGGCGAGGGCTTCGACTACGTCTTCGAGGTCGTCGGCAGGTCGGCCACCGCCCGCACCGCCTACGAGAACACCCGGCGCGGCGGCACCCTCGTCGTGGTCGGCGCGGGCGCCATGGACGACTTCCTCCAGCTCAACATGTTCGAGCTGTTCTTCGACGAGAAGCGCATCCTGCCCTCCATGTACGGCGGCGGTGACGTCCTGCGCTCCTACGAGCGGACCATCGCCCTGTGGCGTGCGGGCCGCATCGATCTGGAGGGCCTGATCACCCACCGGGTGCCGCTGTCCGGGATCAACGAGGCACTGGACCAGATGCGGACGGGTACCGCCCTGCGCACCTGCATCGAGATCTGACCCCGAATCCGACCCCGACCACCGCTGAGGACCCTGATGTCACTGCCACTCGAGGGGCTGACCGCGATCGTCACCGGCGCGGGGCGCGGCCTCGGCCGGGCCGAGGCGCTGGAGCTCGCCGGCCTGGGCGCGTCCGTCGTCGTCAACGACTACGGACGTCCCGGGCGGGACGGTTCGGGCGCGGCCTCGGCCGCGCCCGCCGAGGAGGTCGCCGCCGAGATCCGTGCCGCGGGCGGCCGTGCCCTCGCCCACACCGGCGACGTCGCCGACCACGAACAGGCCCGCGGGCTGGTCGAGTCGGCGGTCGCCGAGTTCGGCGGACTGGACATCCTGGTCAACAACGCGGGCATCCTGCGCGACCGGATGGTCTTCTCGATGTCCGAGGAGGAGTGGGACTCGGTGATCCGGGTCCATCTCAAGGGCCACTTCAACATGACGCACTTCGCGTCCGTGCACTGGCGGGCACGGTCCAAGGCGGCGGACGGGCCGGTGTACGGGCGGATCGTCAACACCTCGTCGGAGGCGTTCCTCGCGGGCTCGGCGGGACAGCCCAACTACGCGGCGGCCAAGGGCGGGATCGTCGGTCTGACCACGTCGACCGCGCTGGCGCTGGCCAGGTACGGGGTGACGGCGAACGTCATCTGCCCGCGTGCCAGGACCCGTATGACCGAGGACGTGTTCGCGGGCTTCCCGGCCCGACAGGCCGGTGCGGAAGGGGGGGAGGGGCTGGACCCGCTCGCCCCCGAGCATGTGGCCCCGCTCGTCGGCTACTTGGTCTCGCCCGCCGCCGCGCACGTCAACGGGCAACTGCTCGTCGTGCACGGCGGCATGGTGGCGGTCGTCGAACGGCCGCGGGTGGCCGCCAAGTTCGACACCAAGCAGGACGCCTTCACCTACGACGAACTCGACGCCCTGCTCAGCCCGCACTACGCCGGGCGCCCGCGCGGGGAGACGTTCGCGGCGGCGGAGGTACTCGGACTGAAGCGCGGGTAGCACCCGACCGGACGGGACCAGGCGGGGCCGGGCGGGGCCGGGCGGGACTGTGCGGGACCATGCCGGACCGGGTGGGACCGTACCGGGCCGACCGGCCGTGACCGGGAGATCCAGGGAGCGCGAGCGGGCCCCGGAGGCGTGAGGGAGATCCCGCGGCGGACACCGACGGCACGACACGGCCCCGCTCACCTCGGGTGAGCGGGGCCGTGTCGTAGGTCCGACGTGCTGTCAGGCCGACCTGTCCGGCCGGCCGGCCGGCTTGCGGTGCCGGCCGTGCGGCATGGCCTCGTCGTCCTGGCCGGAGACCGGCCCCCGGTGCCTGCCGTGGCCCGCGGCCTGCGCCGCGGCGTCCTGGGCGTCGGTGACCGGCGGTTCCATGGTGCTGATGTCGCTCATCTGATGTTCACCCCGTCAACAAGATCCTTCTTTGTAGCCGGGGGATTCTAACCGTTGGTCATGGCCGGTTCGTCGGCGGGTGACCGGGACGCGCCCCGGCAAGTTCCACCCGTTCCCATCCACCGGGCGTCCTGCCCCCGGCTCCCCGCTCGCCCCGGGCCACCGGAAAGGCCGGAGCGATCGGGACGATCGGAAGGGCGGAAACGAACGGAAGGGCGAGGACGGCCGGAACGGGCCCGTCCTGTCCCACCGGCCGGCCGGACGGAGCGGCCCGGCCGGTCAGGGGCGCCTGTTGCAGCGGGACCGGACGCGCGGCCACCCGTTCCGGTGGACGTGCGCACTCCGCGTCCACCGGAACGGGTGGCGCCTCCAGCCACGCCACCCCGCACGGCACCGCCCCCGTGGAGTAGGGCAGTTGGAGCAAGCCGTCCTCCGTCAACCGGCCCGCCCCCGCCAACCACCCCTCCGGCGCCGGGAGATGGTGGACCTGGCGCTCGACGGGCCGCCACATCCCCACCCAGGTGCTTACTTACCCGTCGATCCGCAGGGCCACCGCGCAGCGCTCCGGCGTCAGGACCTGCCCCGGCTGGATCGCGAACGGTGTCACCGCGCAGTCCGAGGCGCGCAGACACTCCGGGAAGCGGACCGGCAGCGTGCTCCCCAGCACCCCCCAGCCCAGCCGGGCGTGCCCCGGCGAGGGCGCGTCCGAGCGGATGAGCAGCAACCCGCTGTCGGCGTCCGCGAGCAGCAGCCGGTCGTTGCTGTCCTCGGCGATCTGCAGCAGCGGTGACACCTCGCCGCCGCGCTCCAGGTCGACGACCACGGTCTTGGTCCGGCCGCCGTGGAAACGGTCCAGCGCCAGCATGCGTCCCGTGCCGTCCAGCCACACCCCGCCCGAACAGCGGCCCGGGATCTCGGCGAGGTGCTCGGGGCCGAAGGCGCCGCCCGCCACCAGCCAGACCGCCGTGGACCCCCGTCCCACGGCGAGGGCGTACGCGTGCTCCCCATCCGGCGCGGGCGGCAGCAGCCACAGCCGGGAGCCCTCCTCCAGGCACTCCACCGCGCCCAGCGGCAGCTCCCCGGTGCCGGGCCCGGTCGGATACAGCAGCGAGAACGCGTGCCGCCCGGCCGTCACCCGGTGGATCAGCACCCGTCCGTCGGTCATCGGCAGCACCTCGGTGCCGGGCTCCTCCGGCTGGTGGGACGGCAGCGGTACGGCGTACGGCTCGGGGCCGTCCAGCGTCCAGCGCTCCGGGAACCAGCACTCCCCGTCGAGCGCGAGGCGCGCCGCGTAGGTTCCGTCGGCGGTGATCACACATCCGGGGCGGCTGGCCCGCCCGTTCCCGTGATCCGCGTTCGCCGGGTTGCCCCGGTTCTCCGGGTTCCCAGGGTTCCCAGGGTTCCCAGGGTTCTCGTGGTTTGCCGCGGGCTCGGTCGCACAGGCCGTCATCGCTCGGTCACCTCCGGCGACGAAGCTAGTTTTCGTACGCACAGACGCGGGACCGACGCCCGGCCGCTTCACACATAAGGGTGGCCAAGTCGCGATTCGCCTGAGGGAACGGGGACGGATGTGCTGAGCGGGGCGCGGAGGAGGGGGTGGGGCCGGGGTGACCACGGCCCCCGTGCCCGGAGGCGGCCCGCCCGCCCGGTCGGGAGAACCCGCGACCGGTGGGACACGGACGCGAGGCAGGTAGCCTTTGCCCGTGCCCCGTCTGTCTGAAGTCATCGCCGCGCTCGACGCCCTCTGGCCGCCCGAGAGGGCCGAGGGATGGGACGCGGTCGGCACCGTCTGCGGCGACCCCGACCAGGGGGTGACGCGGGTCCTGTTCGCGGTCGACCCGGTCCAGGACGTCGTCGACGAGGCGGTGAAGCTGGGCGCCGACCTGCTGGTCACCCACCACCCGCTCTATCTGCGCGGGACGACGACGGTCGCGGCCGGCACCTTCAAGGGCCGGGTCGTGCACACCCTCATCAAGAACGACATCGCGCTGCACGTCGCGCACACCAACGCCGACCGGGCCGACCCCGGTGTCTCGGACGCCCTGGCCGGCGCGCTCGACCTCCGTGTCGTACGCCCCCTCGTGCCGGACCCGACCGACCCCGAAGGGCGCCGTGGCCTGGGCCGCGTCTGTGAACTGGACCACCCGGTGACCGTCAGCGAGTTCGCCGCGCGGGTCGCCGGGCGGCTGCCGGCCACCGCGCAGGGCATCCGGGTCGCGGGCGACCCCGACGCGCTCGTACGGACCGTCGCGGTCAGCGGCGGCTCCGGCGACAGCCTTTTCGACGACGTGCGGGCCGCGGGTGTCGACGCCTTCCTCACCGCGGACCTCCGCCACCACCCGGCGTCGGAGTTCACGGCGGTCCGCGCCCCCAGTCCTCTCGCGCTGCTCGACGCGGCGCACTGGGCCACCGAGTGGCCCTGGTGCGAGCTGGCCGCCACCCAGCTCGACGAGATCTCCGACCGTCACGGATGGGACCTGCGGGTCCACGTCTCGAAGACGGTCACCGACCCCTGGACCGCCCACGCGGCCTCGAACACCGACACATCTGGAGCCCCCAACTGAACGCCGCGCCCGCCGACCAGATCCGACTCCTCGACGTCCAGACCCTCGACGCACGCCTGCAGCAGCTCGCGCACAAGCGGAGGTCGCTGCCCGAGCACGCCGAGATCGAGTCGCTGAACAAGGACCTCACGCAGCTGCGCGACCTGCTCGTCGCCGCGCAGACCGAGGAGAGCGACTGCGCCCGCGAGCAGACCAAGGCGGAGCAGGACGTCGACCAGGTGCGCCAGCGCGCCACCCGTGACCAGCAGCGCCTGGACTCGGGAGCCGTGACCTCCCCCAAGGACCTGGAGAACCTGCAGCGCGAGATCACCTCCCTCGCCAAGCGGCAGGGCGACCTGGAGGACGTCGTCCTGGAGGTCATGGAGCGCCGCGAGTCCGCGCAGGAGCGGGTCGCCGAACTGACCGAGCGGGTCTCCTCCGTCCAGTCGAGGATCGACGACGCCACCGGACGACGGGACGCGGCCTTCGAGTCCCTCGACGGTGAGACGGCCACGGTGACGAAGGAGCGCGGCGTCGTCGCGGGTTCGGTCCCGGCCGATCTCCTCAAGCTCTACGACAAGCTGCGCGACCAGCAGGGCGGCGTCGGTGCGGCCCGGCTCTACCAGCGCCGCTGCGAGGGCTGCCGCCTGGAGCTCAACATCACCGAGGTCAACGACGTCAAGGCGGCCTCCCCGGACACCGTGCTGCGCTGCGAGAACTGCCGCCGGATCCTGGTGCGCACGTCCGAGTCCGGCCTGTAGGGGCCATGGGCGTGCGGGAGTTCATCGTCGAGGCCGACGGCGGTTCCCGGGGCAACCCGGGCCCCGCGGGGTACGGGTCCGTGGTCATCGACGCGGTCACGGGGGAGACGCTGAGGGAGGCCGCCGAGTACATCGGCTTCGCCACCAACAACGTCGCCGAGTACCGGGGCCTGGTGGCCGGGCTGAAGGCGGCCCGCGAGCTGGACCCGACCGCCACGGTCCGGGTCCGGATGGACTCCAAACTCGTCGTCGAGCAGATGTCCGGCCGCTGGAAGATCAAGCACCCGGACATGAAGCCGCTGGCCGCCGAGGCGGCCCGGATCCTGCCGCCCGAGCAGGTCGGCTACGAGTGGATCCCGCGCGAACAGAACAAGCACGCCGACCGCCTGGCCAACGAGGCCATGGACGCGGGGAAGCGGGGCGAGCAGTGGTCGCCGTCGCGGTCGACGGCGGAGCTGGACGCGAGGTCCGCGACGCCTGAGCCGTCGGGGCCGCCCGGCGACGCGGCAGCGGGCGCGGCGAAGGCCCGAGCGGCCTTGAAAGCACCGGTCTCGCACGCGCCCCGCAAGGGGCGCGGGGAACTGCGCGACCAGCCCCCACGGTCCGGCAGCACGACGGCTCCCGTCGCACCCCCGTCACCGGGCGGCGGCGAAGCCGCGAAGTCCGAGAACGACGAACGGGCCGCACAGAACGTACGGGCCGCACAGAACGTACGGGCCGCGCAGCACGACGTACGGGCCGCGCGGAACGTGGCCACCCCCGCCCCGACCGTCGGATGGGGCGCGGCCCCCGACATGGGCGCACCCGCCACCTTCGTCCTGCTGCGGCACGGCGAGACCCCGCTGACCCCGCAGAAGCGGTTCTCCGGCAGCGGTGGCACCGACCCCTCACTGTCGGACGTCGGCCGGGAGCAGGCCGAGCGGGCCGCCGCGGCGCTGGCCGCGCGCGGCACGATCCAGGCGATCGTGGCCTCCCCGCTCACCCGGACCCGCCAGACCGCGGAAGCCGTCGCCGCGCGTCTCGGGCTCGACGTGGCCATCGAGGACGGCCTGCGCGAGACGGACTTCGGCGCCTGGGAGGGCCTGACCTTCGCCGAGGTCCGGGAGCGCCACCCCGACGATCTGAACGCCTGGCTCGCCTCGCCGAAGGCCGAACCCACCGGCGGCGGCGAGAGCTTCGAGGCGACCGCCCGCCGCGTCGCCGCCACCCGCGACAGACTGGTCGCCTCCTACGCGGGCCGCACGGTCCTGCTCGTCACCCACGTCACCCCGATCAAGACGTTCGTGCGGCTCGCGATCGGCGCCCCGTCGGAGTCGCTGTTCCGCATGGAGCTGTCCGCGGCCTCGCTGTCCGCGGTGGCGTACTACGCGGACGGCAACGCCAGCCTGCGCCTCTTCAACGACACCTCCCACCTCCGCTGAGCGGACCGCCGGTCCCGGCCCGGCCGGGGTCCCGTCCCTCAACTCGCCCTCGGCGCAGCACGTTCACCGGCGGGGCGGGCGGCGCGGCCTTCGGCAAGGCCGTCATCCGGGTGAGCTGATCCCCGTGCCGCGCCTCAACGGGCGTACTGGGCGTACTGCGTCGCCGCGTCCCTGGCCAGCGACTCGATCCGGCCCCAGTCCTTCGCCGCGATCGCGTCACCGGGAAGCATCCAGGTGCCGCCCACGCACCCGACGTTGGGCAGCGCGAGGTACTCCGCGGCGCAGTCCGGCGCGATGCCGCCGGTCGGGCAGAACCGCGCCTGCGGCAGCGGTCCGGCCAGTGACCTGAGATACGCCGTCCCGCCCGCCGCCTGCGCGGGGAAGAACTTCATCTCCCGCACCCCCCTCTCCAGCAGCGCCACGACCTCCGAGGCCGTGGACACCCCCGGCAGGAACGGCACCCCGGAGGCCTTCATGGCGTCGAGCAGCCCGTCCGTCCAGCCCGGACTGACGAGGAAGCGCGCTCCGGCGGCCACCGTGTCCGCCACCTGGGCGGGCGTGATGACGGTGCCGGCGCCGACCACCGCGTCCGGCACCTCGGCGGCGATCGCCCGGATGGCGTCGAGCGCCGCCGGGGTCCGCAGCGTCACCTCGATGGCGGGCAGTCCGCCCGCGACCAGCGCCCGCGCCAGCGGCACCGCGTCGGCGGCGTCCGTGACCACGACGACGGGCATGACGGGCGCGAGGTCCAGCACGGAGCCGGACGCGGGACCGGGTGCGGGGGCAGGCGAAGGCGAGGGCAGCGACGAGGTCATGCCGTCATCCTGCCCGGGGTGTGCAGCATGCGCAAAGGTCGTTGCGTATGCTGCAACACGTAGGGGAACCGTCCCGTGCGACGCCCCGGACGGCCGCTAGTGGATCTCGGTCACCACCACGTCGAGCGCCCACGGCCGGCCCGCGCCGGCCGGCGCCTTCGCCTCCACCACGTACCCGAGATCCCGCAGCGCCTCCAGCAGCTGGGCCGGGTCCTTGGGCGCCGCACCCGCGCTCAGCAGACTCCGTACGATCCGGCCCTTCGTCGCCTTGTTGAAGTGGCTGACCACCGACCGCTTCTCGACACCGTCCACCCACTGCGAGTGCAGCACCCGCACCGTCGCCGTCCGCCCGGCGACCTCGCCCTTCGGCTTCCACGCGGCCGTGTACGCCGAGGACCGCAGATCGAGCACCAGTCCGTCCCCGGCCGCCTCCGGCAGCGCGGTGGCCATCGGAGCCCGCCAGTGCGCGCCCAGCGCCCCGAGACCGGGCAGCCTCACGCCCATCGAGCAGCGGTACGACGGGATCCGGTCCGTCACCCGGACCGCGCCCCACAGCCCCGAGAACACCAGCAGCGAACGGCTCGCGCGCCGCTTGGCGGCCGTGTCCAGCGAGGCGAGGTCCAGCGAGTCGTACAGGACCCCCGTGTAGATCTCCCCGGCCGGCCGCGCGCCGGTGGTGCGCAGCTCCGTGTTCTTGGCGATCTCCCCGCGCAGCCCCTCGCTCAGCCCGAGCACCTCGCGGGCCTTCTCCTCGTCCCCGGCGCACAGCTCGGCCAGCTCGTCGAGGACCGCCCGACGCGCCTCGGTGAGGCCGGGCAGGGACAGTGACTCCAGCTTCAGAGCGGTTCCACGGCCCGAAGGGGCCTTCCCCTCGGAGGGCGGCAGCAGCACGAGCACGGTGGTGTTCTCCTCACAGCGGGTGTGGCCCGCGCGCCAGCCTAAGGGGTGCGGCCCGGGGTGCCCGACGCGCGAGGGCGACCTACGCTCGACCCATGCCCTGCCGCCACATGCGCGCCGTCTGCGCACCGGAGGCTCCCCTGGGTGCCGCCCTGCGTGCCCTGCGCACCGAGCTCGGCGTACCCGGGAGCTTCCCGCCCGACGCCCTGGAGGAGGCGGCCCGGCCACCCCGGCTGCCCTCCCACGACGCGACGGACATCCCCTTCTTCACCATCGACCCGCCGGCGTCCACCGACCTGGACCAGGCGATGCACCTCGCGCGGCGCGAGAGGGGCGGCTACCGCGTGCGGTACGCGATCGCCGACGTCGCCGCCTTCGTGACACCCGGCGGCCCGCTGGACGCCGAGGCACACCGCCGCGTGAACACGCTCTACTTCCCCGACGAGAACGTCCCCTCCACCCGCCCCGGCTCTCCGAGGGCGCCGCCAGCCTCCTCCCCGACCAGACCTGCCCGGCCGTGCTGTGGACGCTGGACCTGGACGCGGAGGGCCGCACCGAGTCGACCGACGTACGCCGCGCCCTCGTGCGCAGCCGCGCCAAGCTCGACTACGCGCACGTCCAGCAACGGATCGACGCGGGGACGGCCGAGGAACCCCTCGCCCTCCTCAAGGACATCGGCACGCTGCGCGAGCGCCTGGAAGTGGAACGCGGCGGCATCTCGCTCAGCGTCCCCGAACAGGAAATCGTCGAGCAGGACGGAACCTACGCACTCGTCTACCGCGCCCCCCTCCCCACCGAGGGCTGGAACGCCCAGATCTCCCTGCTCACCGGGATGGCCGCGGCCGACCTGATGCTCGCCCACGGCACAGGCGTCCTGCGCACCCTCCCGGCCGCCCCCGACGGCGCGGTCGGCCGGCTGCGCCGTACCGCCAAGGCCCTGCGCATCGACTGGCCGCACCACGTCTCGTACGCCCAGCTCATCCGCTCCCTGGACCCGCACCGGCCGCACCACGCGGCCTTCCTCCAGGAGTGCACGACACTGCTGCGCGGCGCGGGCTACACGGTCTTCCGCGACGGCCTGCTCCCCGAGGTCACCTCCCACGCGGCCGTCGCCGCGCCCTACGCCCACTGCACGGCCCCCCTGCGCCGCCTCGGCGACCGCTACGCCGCCGAGATCTGCCTCGCCGCCGCCGAGGACCGAGAGCCTCCCGAGTGGGTCCTCGCCGCTCTCGACTCCCTTCCCAAGGAGATGGCCGAGGGCAGCCGGCGCGCGGGCACCGTCGAGCGCGAGTGCGTCGACATCGTCGAGGCCGCACTGCTCAAGGACCGGATCGGCAACCTCTTCGAGGCCTGCGTGGTCGACGTACAGGACCATGACCCCACCGTCGGAACGGTGCAGTTGGAGTCCCCGGCCGTCGTCGCCCGCATCACGGGCGGCCGGTCGAGACTCCCCCTCGGCGAACACCTGCGCGTACGCCTCACGGAGGCCGACCCGGGCACGACGAAGGTACGGTTCACGCCGGCGTGAGCGACGGATCGGTTCGAGGGGGCCCGAGTTGCGGTTCGGTCCGCGCCGATGCGAGCCGCGCTGCGCCTGCTCCGGACGTCGCCCTTTCGGTCTGTCCGGGCATCAGCGCATTGGTTCGGGCCCGCATACCCAGCCCGTCCGGCGCTTGAGGACGAGCCCTTCGGGCGAAGCGGGGGTGCAGGGGGCGGCAGCCCCTGACGGGGTGCAGGGGCGGAGCCCCGTAGGGGTACGGGGGCGCAGCCCCCGGGCGGGTCCGGGGCGCAGCCCCGGGGATGGGACGGGTAGGGGCGGCGGGGGCGAAGAACGGCGGCCCCGAGCCGGAGGCCAGGGCATGGAACAGCCCCCACGGGTGTTCCCCTCCTTGACGAAACCGGGGGAAAGAAACATGCGCACTGGACGTGAAGAGACCCGCTGGACCCGAGCCACCCTCGGCCGGGACGGCCACCCCCTCGACCTCCTCACCGCCCGCTTCGAGGACCACCGCTACGCCCCGCACGCCCACGAGGAGTACACGGTCGGCGTCTGTGTGGGCGGCGCCGAGTTCATCGACTACCGGGGCACCCGTATCCACACCGGTCCGGGTTCGATCGTCGTCCTCGCCCCCGGCGAGGCCCACACCGGCGGCCCCGCGGTCCCCGACGGCTACGCCTACCGCGCCCTCTACCCGCACCCCGCCCTCCTCGCCGAAGGCACCCGCACCGCCCCGCACTTCCGCGACCCCCTCATCGACGACCCGGAACTGGCCGCCGCCCTGCGCGCCGCGCACACCGACCTGAGTGCCTGCCCCGACCCGCTGGAGGCCGAGTCCCGCATCCCCTGGCTGCTCACGGCGCTGGCCTGCCGCCACTCGTCGGCCCGCCCCGCCCGCGACACGATCCCCGGCGCGGGCACCCTCGCCCGCACGGTCCGCGACCGCCTCGCCGACGAACTCCTCACCCCGCCCTCCCTCGCGGACCTCGCCGCCGACCTGGGCCTGTCCCGCTACCAACTGCTGCGCGCCTTCCGTACGACGATGGGCATGCCCCCGTACGCCTGGCTGGCGCAGCACCGGGTGAACCGGGCCCGCGGCCTGCTGGAGCGCGGTCTGCGCCCGGCCGAGGTCGCCTCCCTCGTGGGCTTCGCGGACCAGGCGCATCTGACGCGCTGGTTCCGCAGGGTGCTGGGGGTGACCCCGGCGGCGTACCGCGCGAGCGTGTGGTCGTAGGGGGACGCCGCTCGCGCCGACGCAGCGCAACGACGTTCAAGCCGACGCAGTGCAACGACGTTCAAGACGACGGCCCCTCGCCGGGCCCACACTGCCCGCATGACTGCACGCGGCTGGTTCCTGTTCTCCCTGATGGGAGTGGTCTGGGGCATCCCCTACCTGATGATCAAAGTGGCGGTGGACGGGGTGTCCCCGTCCGTGGTGGTGTTCACGCGCTGTGCGGTGGGCGCCGCGCTGCTGCTGCCCTTCGCCCTCCGCCAAGGGGGTTTCACCGGCCTCACCCGGAGCGTACGGAGCCACTGGCGCCCCATGCTGGCCTTCGCGTGCATCGAGATCATCGTCCCCTGGTGGACGCTGACGGACGCCGAGCGCCATCTCTCCAGTTCCACGGCGGGCCTGCTGATCGCGGGCGTGCCGATCGTCGGTGTGGCCGCCGCCCGCCTCTTCGGCGACACGGAACGCCTGGGCGCCCGCCGCATGTCGGGCCTGACCCTCGGCCTGTCCGGCGTGGCCGTCCTCACGATCCCGCACCTGACCGGCGGCGACGCACGCTCGCTCGCCGAGGTGCTGTTGACGGTCGTCGGCTACGCGACGGCCCCGGTCATAGCCGCCCGTCACCTCAAGGACGTCCCCTCACTCCACCTCACGGCCCCCTGCCTGGCCCTCGCGGCGCTGGTCTACGCCCCCGCGGCGGCGGCCACCTGGCCCTCGTCGCCCCCCTCGGCCCAGGTCCTGACCGCTCTCGCGGGACTCGGCGTCATCTGCACCGCGGTCGCCTTCGTGGCCTTCCTCGAACTCATCAAGGAGGCGGGCCCCACGCGGGCGACGGTGATCACGTACGTCAACCCGGCGATCGCCGTCGCCGCCGGAGCCCTCTTCCTGGACGAACGCCTGACCTCCGGCACCCTCGCCGCCTTCGCCCTCATCCTGGGGGGCTCGGTCCTGGCGACGGCGACGGCCGGACCGAAGCGGGCCGCCCGCCCGGTATCATGGTCCACACGGCAGACGAGCCGGGCGGACGGCCGCGTGGAGGTCCTTGCGGACCTTCCCGAGGAACGTCCGGGCTCCACAGGGCAGGGTGGTGGCTAACGGCCACCCGGGGTGACCCGCGGGACAGTGCCACAGAAAACAGACCGCCCGGCGCTTCGGCGCCGGGTAAGGGTGAAACGGTGGTGTAAGAGACCACCAGCGCCTGAGGTGACTCAGGCGGCTAGGTAAACCCCACCCGGAGCAAGGTCAAAAGGAGCGCCGTAAAACGTGCTCTGCGCGGACGTTCGAGGGCTGCTCGCCCGAGTCCGCGGGTAGACCGCACGAGGCCGGTGGCAACACCGGCCCTAGATGGATGGCCGCCTCCCCGGCCGCCGCGAGGCGACCGGGCGACAGAACCCGGCGTACAGCCCGACTCGTCTGCCGCCACCTGCGGCTTTGCTGGGAAAAGGGCCTCCGACCCGCGTCGGAGGCCCTTTTCCGTCTTTCGGGGGCTTGCCGCGGCACGTACTCGTGGCGCTTCGGGCGCGTCCGAAGCGCCCATCGCACGGCAAAGATTTCGTAGGGAAGGTAATAACCGGCTCCTCTCACGGGTGGCGGATCTCCGCGTGACTAGCTGGCATTTCTCGGGAGTTACTGACGACCGGCGGCGTGAAGACGGTAAAGAAACCCTTTTGATTTGAGCTTCGTCTGAGGGTGGAGGGGTGAACTCCGGTTCATGGCCACGGATTTCGTTGAGCGTCGCGTGGGGCCATGGATAGTATGAACGCGCTCCCGGTTGATCAAGGCTTTCGCGAGGCCGGTGATTAATCCCGGAGCGGAGTGTGCACTCGTCTGTGAATCGATTCTGTGCAGGTACAGAATGTTCGGGCCCAGGACTCTGGTTCGGTGGGTCCGACGTGGGAAATCCGTGAACTGCCATCGGGGGCGCGGCTTCACGCTGCTTGCCTCCGACCGCATTTCGTACTCGAAGGGAATCCATCATGAACGGCAAACGTGCCGTTGCCGGTGCGGTGATCGCGGCCCTCGCCGCGGGCGGCACCGCGGGTGTCACCGCCTCCAGCGCGTCAGCTGCCTCGCTGCCGCACCACAAGGCCGCGGCCCAGCACTCGGTCGCCACCGCTCGGGTCATAGGCAAGGGCGTACAGCCGCAGTTCCTGCACGCGATCGCCCAAAGCGTCGCCGCGGCGACGGTCGTCAAGACTGCCGAGTACACCGTGAAGGTCACGACCAAGCTGAAGTCGAGTGAGTCCTCGTCGTCCAGTGAGTCCTCGTCGTCCTCCAGCGGCGGTCCCGCCCTCAGCGGCAAGGCGCTGCACGGCGTGATCCCGGGCGACACCGCCTACGACGCCAAGTGACCCACGGCGTCGGGAGTTCCATGACGTCGCGTGGTGTGCGGCGTCGAGAGATCCAATGGCGTCGGACGGCCACCGGCGTAGCGTGACGTGTGGCGCCGGCTGACCTCCGGCGCAGGGGGAAGTGCCACGGAAATCGCATGACCAGCGGTAGGACGTGGCGTGCGGCATCGAGTGACCATCGGTGCCGAGTGACGTGAGCCACCGCCTGACCAGCGGTGCGAAGCGACTTGCGGTGTCGTGTGACCACCGATGCCGATCGACCCCCCAGTGCCGGGGCGGGGCGCCCTGCCCCGGCACGCGGTCTCACGCGAATCCACCACCTTTCTTGACTTCGATCAACTTGGATGTGGACAGCGATGAGAGTTTTCGCGCGCTCGCGCGCATCTGAGGGCGTGCCCCGGACGGCGGGCGGGACGCTACCCCTGAACGTACGGATCAGTGCGCTGATCGCGCTCGCGGCCGTGGCCGTCTACTGCTTGTGCTGCCTGGTGTACAACGCCCCCGCCTCCCCGGCGAAAGACCGCATCAAGAAATCCGCCACGGCCTTCATGGAACCGTACTTCTGGCAGGACTGGCAGCTCTTCGGCCCCACCCCCGGCAGCAACAACGACCTCATATATCTGCAGGTCCGGATGAAACCCTCCGCATCCGACGAGGCCGTTGAGTCGAGCCCTGTCGAAATCGAACAGGCCATTGACGGATCGCCGCACGATTCCCCGCTGAACCCGACGAAACTTCCCGGCGTACTCCTCGCCTTCGATGCGGCGGCCAATCGGTACGCGGGTGTCGCGACCAAATTCAAGAAACTTGCGCCAGACAGACGTGATGCCGCCCGTAAACTCCTCGACAAGCAATTTGAGCCAGATTTCGAGGAGATGCGGCGCTTCTTCTCTGTGCAGGCGAAGGCACTGTACCCGGACGCGCAGATCATCGCCGTACGGGCGACCTTCAAGAATCGCCGCATCATCCCTTTCTCGGAGCGGTACGAAGTACCCGAGCCGAAAGAGCATGAGCAGGGAATTCTGGCGACATCGTGGATGGACTACGTTCCGGGGGTTGCCGAATGACCGGCACAACTGCCCTGCTGGGCAAGGGATGGCGGGCCGGCACGGAGCGGCTGGACGCCATGGTGCTCCGTTTCGCCACCAGGAAGCACCGGTTGATCGGGACGTCGCTGCTGCGCGTCGTCATCGGCTTCGCCACCATCCTGTACTGCCTGTCCGACTACTCGAAGCGGCGCTTCCTGTGGGGGCCCGAGTCCTACAACTCGATTTCCACAGCGAAATCCGCGCTGCCGCGCTGGGGTTTCTCACTCTTTCTTTGGGGGCATTCCACGGTCTGGTTCGAGATCGTCTTTCACGCCGTGATCCTGGTGTCCGCCGCATTCATGATCTTCGGCGGGCGCGTTCTCGCCCTGGCGCAGGCCGTGCTGATGTGGTCGCTGCACAACAGGAACCAGGACGTGCTCGAAGGCGGCGACAACCTCGCCCAGATCCTCATCCTCTTCATGGTCTTCACCGTCTCCAACGCCTACTTCGCCCCCGGCGCGAAGCGACGGAGAGCCGAGATGCGGGAGTTGGAGCGGCCGACGACCTCCACCGTGCTGCACAATCTGGCCGCCTTCCTGATCGTCTTCCAGACGGCCGTGCTGTACTTCGCCGCCGGCTACTGGAAGATCACCGGCAAGGTGTGGCAGGACGGCGTGGCCATGTACTACATCAGCCACATCACGGGCTTCCAGATGTCGGCGACGTACACGCACCTGATGAACAACGCTTTCCTCGGCACCGCCATCAGCTACTTCACGATCTACGTCGAACTGGCGTTGCCCTTCGCGATCCTGTCTGCCCGCTCCTGGATCCGAAAGGCCAACACCCTGGCCCTGGAGGGAATGCACCTGGGCATCATGACGTGCATGGGGCTCGTGTGCTTCGGGCTGTTGATGATCGGCGCGGACTGCGCATGTCTGCGCGACGACGACTACCGGGCGATCGAGCGGCACTTCAGGTCCGTCAAGGACCGCATCATGAAGCGGAGCCGGCCCCTGCTGCCGGAGCGCGGCATGACACCCGTGGCGATGGCGGCGGGGAGGGACGGTGCGGTCGATGCGTGAGGAGACGGGGAATCCGACAGGCCCCGGCCGATCGGGGCGGCCGGCGGCGGACATCCTGTACAGGTTCCTCACCGTCGAGGGCGTCCACCGGGAGTCTCTCGCGCCGCGCGTGGTCGCGGCCGTGGGGCGTGAGCGGCTCGACGAGATCATGGACGGTACCCGCGAACGGGTCGGCGAGATCACCGGCGTACGGGACAGCCCCGACGGGCTGGTGATCGAGGGCACCAAGGGGCGCGCCCTCGCCTTCGCCACCACCGGCGACGGTCATGTGCTCGACGGGCTCCTGATCGCCCCGGGTGCGTACCGCGCACCGCGCGTGCGCATCTCCCACGGAGCGCGCGCCGCCCTGGCGTGGGCCGTGTGGGCGCTGCTCCTGGCCGCGCGTATCGACGCGTGCTGGCAGGCCCCCTCCCGCATCGCCTGGTGCGGCCGTCTGCTCATCGTGGCGGCCGGGTACCTCCTCCTGGAGGGCTGGCGCACTCCGGCCCGGCTGCCGTGGTGGATACGCCGGCCCGTGGAGGCCGGGGCGCTGGTGGGTCTCGCCTCCGCCTGCCGGCTGCCGGGGCTGCCCCTGGCGGGTGGCGGTGAGGGTGAACTGGTCGTGGGCGTCGTCCTGATCGCCGTCTTCGGGGGTTTCCTGCTCCGGGCGCGGCGTCATCGCTGGGGGACGGCCGTGTCGCGTCCCCTCACCTTCCCTCTGCAGGGCGGGAATTGGTACGTGGCACAAGGCGGGGGGCCCGGCCTGAACCATCACGCGCCCTTCCCCGAGCAGCGCGGCGCTCTGGACGTGATCCAGGTCGGCCCCGGCGGTGCGCGGGCACGCGACGGAGGCACGCGCGCGGGGAACGAGAGCTATCTCGTGTACGGGCAGATCCTGCACGCACCGTGCGACGGCACGGTGATCTCCGCCGCGGGTCACGTCGACGACCAGGAACCCGGCATCATCCGCTACCAACCCCCGTACGGCAACCATGTGTTCATCGACACGGGTGCCGAGGTCGTCAAGCTCGCCCACCTGCGCCGCGGCACCGTGACGGTGGCGGCGGGCGACCCCGTGCGCGCCGGGCAGGTGCTCGGCGAGGTCGGCAACTCCGGCAACACCACGGAGCCCCACCTGCACATCCACGCCGAACGCGACGGCCTCGGACTCGACTTGGAGTTCACGGGGATCACGGGGCCACTGTGCCGGGGCCGGACCGTCCGCACGTGAGCCCCGGCCTCCCTCATCAGGCCGGTCGGCCCGGCGCGTACGACGAGCCGCGGGGCCGCGCCACCTCGCCCTGCCCTGCCCTGCACTGCCCCGCGCGCCGTCCCGCGCCCCACACTCGAAGGGCCCCTTCCTTGTCTTTCCTCGCCCGCATACGTCCTGGGCGTCGCATACGCCCTTACGTCGCCGCGGTGGCCTGTTCCGCGCTCCTCGGCACGGCTCCCCTCGCCGCCCACGCGACCGGCGACCGCCACCCCCTTGTCGGATCCCGGCCGACGTACGCCACCAAGTCCGCTGACGCGGGCCCCGTCCCCGACGACCGGCACGTCAGCGCCCGCCTCTACCTCAACTCCCGTGACCCGCGGGGCCTCACAGAACTCCTGCGCGACATCAGCGATCCACGGAGCCCGCACTACAGGCACTACCTCACTCCGGACGCATACCAGCGGGGCTTCGGCCCGACGGCCGGACAACTCGCCGACCTCAACGTCTGGTTGGACCACTCCGGGCTCACCGTCACCGGACGAACCACCCACTACGTCAAGATCACCGGCACTGCTCGCGCGGTCCAACAGGCCTTCGGCGCACGCCTGCACCGTTACCGCACCGGCCACGGCACGAGCGACGCCCCCTCCGGCGACCTCAGTGTGCCCGCCTCTCTCGCCGCCACCGTGCTCGGTGTGTCCGGCCTCTCCGCCCCCGGCGCGGCCCGCCCCTGTCGACCCCGACCCGCGTACCCGCCCCCGACGGCGGCGCGATCTGCTCCGGCCACTTCGGGCAGAGACCCGCCACCGGCTTTCCCATGGCCTACGGCAAGACCTCCACGTACGCGCCCTGCCCCTACACTCCCACCCAGCTCCGCCACGCCTATGGTGCCGGTACCACCCCCGGCTCCACCGGGCGCGGCTCCACCATCGCCGTCGTGGACGCCTACGGATCCCCGGCCATGCCCGCCGACGCCGACCGCTACACGAGGATCACCGGCGACCACGCCTTCAGACCACACCAGTACCGCCAACACGTGACGCCCGCGGACTGGCACGTCAGCGACGCGTGCGCGCCCCCGGGCACCTGGGCCGGCGAACAGGCTCTCGACGTCGACCTCGCCCACGGCCTCGCCCCCGACGCGAACATCCTCTATGTCGGCGCCGACTCATGCCTCGACAACGACCTGATGGACGCCGAGTCGTACGTCATCGACGGCCGCCGGGCCGACGGCATCTCCAACTCGTGGGCAGAGATCGTCCACTCCGACCCCGGACACCTCACGCCCGCCCTCATCGACGCGTGGAACCTGCTGTTCGAGCAGGCCGCCGCTGAAGGGATCGGCGTCTACTTCGCTGCCGGCGACTGCGGCGACTCCTCGCCCGGCGCGGCCCGAACCGGCGTCAACTGCGACCCGAAGACCACCCGAGCC
The DNA here is from genome assembly GCF_012273515.2 of Streptomyces sp. RPA4-2. Classification (NCBI taxonomy): domain Bacteria; kingdom Bacillati; phylum Actinomycetota; class Actinomycetes; order Kitasatosporales; family Streptomycetaceae; genus Streptomyces; species Streptomyces sp. RPA4-2. Next base: position 2,913,052 of record NZ_CP050975.2, on the reverse strand, counting down.
CAGGCCGACTTCCCCAGCGGTTCCCCGTGGGTCACCTCGGTGGGCGGCACCACCCTCGCCCTCGACCGCCACGGCGACTACGCCTGGGAGACCAGCATGGGCGACGAACTGTCCATTCTCACCGACAACGGCACGGCCTGGGGACCTGTCCCCGGCGTCTTCACCTTCGGAGGCGGAGGTGGCGTGAGCGACTTCCCGCAACCCTGGTACCAGCGCGGTCGCACTTCCGGCGACACCAGACACCGCACGACACCGGATGTGGCGCTGGAAGGCGACGGGGCGCTGCCGGTCCTCATCGGGCTGACCGACTCCGGCGCCTTCCACCTCACCGGATTCGGCGGCACATCGGCGGCCGCCCCTGCCTTCGCGGCGATCCAGGCCGACGCGCAGCAGGCCTCCGGACACCGGCTCGGCTTCGCCAACCCACTCCTGTACGCCCTTGCCCGCGCCCACCTTTTCCACGACATCACCGACCAGCCCGCGAAAGCCGGAGCACAACCTCTCACCGTGGTGCGCGACGAAGGCCCCGACACCGACACTTCCACCGGTGAACAGCGCTACCTCCTCTACACGCTCGGCCGCGACTTCGGACTCCACGCCCGCCCCGGCTACGACGACGCCACCGGACTCGGTTCCCCCACCCACGACTACCTGCGCTGGTTCCAGCGCACCAAGGGAACCTTGAAGTGAACGCCGACGCCTTCGTCGTAGGAGCGGCCCCAACGGTCTCTCCGCCGCCGGCACGCTCCGAGCGGATCGTCCCCTCGGTCGACGGAACGTCAGCTGGTCCGTCGGCTGCGGGCGTTCGCCTCGGAGACCAGGGCGCTCAGCAGTTCGTCCTGGCTCAGGGGCCTGAGGTGGTCCGGGTCGGCGTCCCATTCGACGCCGCCGCCGAGCGGGCGGACCTGGAGGTACGGGCCTTCGTGGCCCATGACGCGTCCGACGCGGTCGCGGACCGTGTCGTGGACGGCCACTCCGACGCCGGGCGCCGCGTTCTCCGTCATGCGGCGATCCCCCTGAGGATCACGTCCGCGAGCATCAGAGCCACGGGCGCGGAGCACACGCCGAGGTGCACGAGCGCGTAGCGGACTTCGCCGTCGTCCGCCCAGGGGGTGCGGACGTCCATCGCGGGGAGCTGGATGCCGGCCCGGCTGAGGGCGGAGGCGAGGGCGTCTCGGGCGTCCAGGGCTTCCTGGGTCTTGGGCGTGCGGGGCATCAGCGTCCTTGTCGGTCCGGTGCTGCGGGTTCCATGACCCATTCCATGACCCGGGCTGCGCTGGGCGTATTACGCTGCGTAGTCCGGGAGTTACGAGAATGCACCCGGTCGTGGGCGACCACGTTGTGGACGGGGCCGTGCTTCCCCGTCGTACGAAGGTGGTTCCACACGTTCCACATCGCTCGCGCGAACGTCCCGAAGGGAGCGGTATGCCGCAGCGCCGCGTCATCACCGGCCGCAGCCAGGAGCCCCGTCAGCGGTTCGCGGAGGAGCTGCGGACCCTGCGGGCCGGGAGCGGGACGAGCCTGCGGGCGCTCGGCGAACGGCTCGGCTGGGACTGGTCGTTGTTCGGCAAGATGGAGAAGGGCGAGACGCTCGGCAGCCCGGAGGTCGTCCAGGCACTCGACCAGCACTACGGGACCCCGGGGCTGTTGCTCGCGCTGTGGGAGCTGGCCGCCGGGGACCATACGCAGTTCCGCGAGCGGTACCGGCGGTACATGGCGCTGGAGGCGGAGGCGGTGAGCCTGTGGCACTTCGCGGTGAGCGTCCTGCCGGGGCTGTTGCAGACGCCGGGTTACGCGCGGGAGGTGCTGGCGGCGGGCGGGCTCAAGGGGAAGGAACTCGAGCAGCAGGTCGAGGCGCGCACGGGGCGGCGGGAGTTGTTGGAGGGGGAGGATGCGCCCCGCTTCCGGACCATCCTTTCCGAGGCCGTCTTGCGGACGGCGTTACTGGACATGCCTGAGTGGCGGGGGCAGTTGGAGTACCTGGCTGAGATGGCGCGGCGCCGGAACATCGCCGTTCAGGTGCTGCCGTTCAGCGCCGGTCCCTACGGGCTTGACAGCACCGACGTCTGGTTCCTGCGTCTGTCACAGGGACGTACGGTGGCATACACGGAGAACGCGCACCGTGGGGACCTGATCGAGGACAGCGCGGCGGTCGAGAAGCTGCAAGGTGCCTACGATGCAGTGCGTGACCTGGCGCTGTCTCCGGCCGAGTCGCGGAAGTTCGTCCTGCGCATGTTGGAGGAAGTGCCGTGCGATCCATCGACCTGAGCGTCGTGACGTGGCGTAAGAGCTCGTACAGCAACTCGGACGGCGGCGCCTGCCTCGAGGTCTCCGACGACCTCACCGCAGGCATCCCCGTGCGGGACAGCAAGGTCCCGCACGGGCCGGTGCTCGTGTTCCCCGCCGGCGGCTGGGCCTCGTTCGTCGCCGCGGTCAAGGGCGGCCGCCTGCCCAGCTGACCCGGCGGGCCGGCCGCACCCCGCCGGACCGGCTCAGCCCCGTCGTACCTCCTCCACCCGCACCGCCCGGTGCTCCGCCAAGGACAACGCGCACGCCTCCGCGATCCAGCTCGCCTCGATCGCGTCGGCGACCGTGCACGGGGAGGTGGCGCGGCCCGCGACGACCTCGGTGAAGGCGGTCAGTTCGGCGCGGTAGGCGGGGGCGAAGCGGTCCATGAAGAAGTCGTGCGGGGTGCCGGCGGGGAAGGTGGCACCGGGTTCCACCGAGCGCAGGGGGAGTTTGTCCTCCAGGCCCACGGCGATGCTGTCGCGCATGCCGTGCAGTTCCAGGCGGACGTCGTAACCGCGGGCGTTGTGGCGCGAGTTGGACACCAGCGCGAGGGTGCCGTCGTCGAGGGTGAGGATCGCGGACGCGGTGTCGACGTCGCCCGCCTCGGCGATGTACTCGGCCCCGCGGTTGCCGCCGGCCGCGTACACCTCGACCACCTCGCGGCCGGTGACCCAGCGCACGATGTCGAAGTCGTGCACGGCGCAGTCGCGGAAGATGCCGCCGGAGACCGCCACATACGCGGCCGGTGGCGGCGCCGGGTCCAGTGTCGTGGAGCGTACGGTGTGCAGCTTGCCGAGTTCGCCGCTCACCACGGCCTTGCGCGCGGCCACGCAGCCCGCGTCGAAGCGCCGGTTGTAGCCGATGTGCACCTCGACGCCGCTGTCCTGGACCGCGCGCAGCACGGCGACGCTCTCCTCGACCGTCCGTGCCACCGGCTTCTCGCAGAAGACGGGGATGCCCGCCTCGACCGCGGCCAGGATGAGCGAGGGGTGCGCGTCGGTGGCGGCCGCCACCACGATGCCGTCGACCCCGGCGGCGAGCACCGCCTCGGGGGAGTCCACCGCCGTCGCCCCGAAACGCTCGACCGCCGCCGCGGCCGCCCCTGCCACCGGATCGGTGACCACCAGCGAGTCCACCGCGTCGAGCCCCGCGAGCGTCGCGGTGTGGAAGGCGCCGATCCGGCCCAGTCCCAAGATGCCTATACGCATGAGAAGTTGCTCCTAAAGCCTAAAAGCCGTAACCGTCAGCCCCGTGCGCGGCCCCGCGGGGCGGAACCGGGGCCGCATGTCAGTCGAGTCCGCCGAAGACGGTCTGGTCCCAGTCGACGACCGAACCGGTGACCACACCGCTGCGGTCGGAGAGCAGGAAGACGACGAAGTCGGCGATCTCGTCGACCTGGCCGAGCCTGCCCATCGGGCGGCTGCGCGCCGCCTCCTCCCGCCAGTCGTCGCCCGCGCCGTGGAAGGTGCGCTGGATCTCGTCCTCGCCCTCGGTGTCGGTCCAGCCGATGTTCAGGCCGTTGATCCGGATCCGGTCCCAGCGGTGGGCGTGCGCGGCGTTGCGGGTCAGGCCGACCAGCCCGGCCTTCGCGGCGACGTACGGGGCGAGGAACGGCTGTCCGCCGTGCGCGGAGGAGGTGATGATGTTGACGACGGTGCCCGGCGCCCCACGGTCCACCAGGTGCCGGACCGCCGCCTGCATCGCGAAGAACGGCGCCCGCAGGTTGACCGCGATGTGCGCGTCGAAGAGTTCGGGCGTGGTGTCCAGGAGGGTGCCGCGCGAGGTCAGTCCCGCCGCGTTGACGAGACAGTCGAGCCGTCCGTGCGCGGCCACGACCCGCTCGACGCCGGCGCGTGCCTGCGCGGGATCGGCGAGATCGGCCCGTACGAAGGTGGCGCCGCTCTCCGCGGCGAACCGCTCACCGGGTTCGGCGCGTCGCCCGGTGAACGCGACCGTCGCGCCCTCGCGGACGGCCGCCCGTACGACACCCGCGCCGACGCCCTGACTGCCGCCGTTGACGAGGACGACCCTGTCCTCGAGAAGTGGTCCCATCGGTTCTCCCCTGACGTGAGTACTCAAGTGCGGCGGCGCTCGGCGCCGTCCCGCAGTTCCTGGCGCAGCCGCCCGGGGCTCCACTCCTCCGTCAGGGCCCGCCACACCGTGTCGGCCTGGGACGGCGGGGCGAGCCCCTCCAGGGGCGGGTCCCGATCGAGGTCCGTGGGGAAGGGGTAACCCTCCGCGCAGGCCGCCACCACCCGGCGCAGCCACGCCTCGCCGACGCCCGCGCTCCGGCGCCGCAGCAGCACCGGGAACAGCGCGTTCACCATCGACTCCCGGTCCACCGTCTCCATCGCGCGGCCGAAGGCCGAGGAGATCTGCAGCAGGTTCGCCATCCGCCTGACGTCCGTCGTGCGGTTGTGGCCCGCCGCGTGGAAGAGCGCGGGGTTGAAGAAGACCGCGTCCCCCTTGGCCAGCGGGAGCTGCACGTGGTGCTCCTCGAAGTACGCGGTGAACTCCGGGCGCCGCCAGGCCAGGTAGCCGGGCTCGTACTTCTGGGAGTGCGGCAGGTACAGCGTCGGGCCGGACTCCACGGGCATGTCGCAGTGCGCCACCGCGCCCTGGAGGGTGAGCACGGGGGAGAGCCGGTGGACGTGCGCCGGATAGCGGGCCGCGCGCTCGTCGGAGAGGAAACCGAGGTGGTAGTCCCGGTGCACGCTCTGCGCCGCGCCGCCCGGGTTGACCACGTTGATCTGGGAGGTGACCTGGTAGCCGGGGCCGAGCCAGGCCTCGCAGACCAGGGCCAGCATGTCGTTGGCGTAGTAGTCGGCGAAGACGTCGGGAGCGTGCAGGGCCGTCTTGTCCAGGGCGCTCCACACCCGGTCGTTGGCGCCGGGCTTCGCGAAGTGGTCACCGCGGGCCGTGCCGCTCGCCCGCTCCCGCGCGATCAGCGCCCGGAAGACGTCCGAGGCCCGGTCCACCAGGTCGAGGTCCGCGAACGCGCCCCGGAGCACCACGATGCCGGGCCCGTCCAGCAGCGCGCGCACCCACTCGGTCCGCACCGCCGTCGGGTCGGCCGCCCGGACACGGTCGCTGTCGTAGAGCGGAACGTTCCGCGCGACTTCGGCGGCGTACGGGTAGTCGCGCGGATCGGTGTGCTCGGCGACCAGCGCGCGGAAGGCGTCGAGATCGCAGTCCGTGTCCCCGCTCAGCCACACCCGTGGTCCCGCATCCTGGGAAGCCATGCAGGGTCCTTTCGCCGCGCGGCCGTTTCCGTCAGTCTTATGAACCCGAGCCCATCATTCAATGAGCAGAAACCCATCAAAAACCCATCAACGACTTCCGGGAACAGCCATGGGACACCCCTATACGATCCGTGAGATCGCCCGTCAGGCCGGTCTGAGCGAGGCGACGGTCGACCGGGTCCTCAACCGCCGGGGCGGCGTCCGCGACAGCACGGCCCGGGAGGTGCGGCAGGCCGTCGAGGACCTGGACCGCCAGCGCACCCAGGTCCGCATCGGCGGGCGCACCTTCATGATCGACATCGTGATGCAGACCCCGGAGCGGTTCTCCTCCGCGGTGCGCGACGCCCTGGAGGCCGAACTGCCGTCCCTGCACCCGGCGATCGTGCGCTCACGCTTCCACTTCCGGGAGACGGACCCCGCGGCGGAGCTGGTGAAGGACCTGGACGGGATCGCCGCGCGCGGCTCGCAGGGGGTGATCCTGAAGGCGCCCGACGTGCCCGAGGTCACCACCGCGGTCGGACGGCTGGTGGCGGCCGGCATCCCCGTGGTCACGCTCGTGACGGACCTGCCCAGCAGCCCGCGCAGGGCGTACGTCGGCATCGACAACCGGGCCGCCGGAGCGACCGCCGCCTACCTGATCCGGCAGTGGCTCGGCGAGGGTCCAGGCCATGTGCTCGTCACCATCAGCCGGGGCTCCTTCCGCAACGAGGAGGAGCGCGAGATGGGCTTCCGCAGCGAGATGCGCGCCGCGCGGCCGGAACGCCGGCTGGTCGAGGTCACCGACAGCGACGGGCTCGACTCCACCCAGCGGGAGCTCGTCCGCGAGGCCCTGGAGCGGGACCCGGAGATCAACGCCGTCTACTCCATCGGCGGCGGGAACACCGCGACCATCGAGGCCTTCGACGCGCTCGGCCGGGACCTGCTGGCCTTCGTCGCGCACGACCTGGACCACGACAACACCCGGCTCCTGGGGGAGCGGCGGCTGTCCGCGGTGCTCCACCACGACCTGCGCCAGGACATGCGCCGCGCCTGCCAGACCATCATGCGGGCCCACCAGGCCCTCCCGGACGAGGGCCCGTCCCTCCCGTCGGCGATCCAGGTCGTCACGCCGTACAACATGCCGCCGGGGTGAGGGCCGCGCGGGGACCCGAGGGGCGGCGGGGGACCCGAGGGGCGGCGGGGGACCCGAGGGCTCGGGCGGGAGCCGGACGGGCTGGGGACGGGGGCCCGAGGGGCTCGGGCGGTAAGCGGCCCGGGGGCGCCGGTGGCTACTCGTCCGGTACCGGCGTCTCCCCGGCGGGGCCCAGCGGCTGACCCGTCGGCCCGCTCTCCCGGCCGGGAGCCGCGTCGCCCAGCGGTGTGCCCGCCCAGGACACGGCCGTCCAGCCGCCCGCCGGGGAACCCTCCAGGATCACCACGTCGGTGTTGTCCAGCCGGTGGCCGGTGGCGAAGGACACCTCGACGTTGTGCGCGCGCGCCGCCGTCCACACCCGGATCGCGGCGCCGTGACTGACCATCGCGACGGCACCGGCCCCGCTCGCCGCGGCCTCCGCGACCACCGTGTCGAACCGGTCCAGCGCCTCCGCGCCGCTCTCCCCGCCCGGCATCCGCAGCGCGGTGTTGCCCGATGCCCAGGCGAACGCCGTCGTGAGGTACGCCCGCGCTTCCTCGGTGTCCCCGCGCAGCATCTCCAGGTCCCCGGCGGACAGTTCGCGGATGCCCTCCCGGACACGTACCTCCAGCCCGCGCGCGGCCGCCAGCGGGGCGGCGGTCAGCCGGGCGCGGGTCAGTGTCGAGGCGTACAGCGCGTCGATCTCCTCGTCCGCCAGTGCCTGGGGCAGCGCGGCGGCCTGTTTGTCCCCGAGGGCCGTGAGCCCCGGTCCCGGCGCGGCGGTGTCCAGCAGGAACTCCACATTGGACGGTGTCTGTCCGTGGCGGACGAGAATCAGGCGCATACGGTCACCTTCTCAGACGGCGGTACGACGGTTCGGCGCCCACCCCGCGGTGCGGCTCAGCTCCGGCCCGTCCCGAGGGACCGGTCCGTGACGCCCGCCAGGTGGGCCGTGAACACCTCGCGGGCGTCCGGCGCCAGGGTGCGCAGAGCGACCAGGCCCGTGATCACGACGTCGCAGAGCTCGGACCGTACGTCGTCCCAGGTGTGCGTGGTGCCCTTGCGCGGGTTCTGGCCGGTCGCGCCGATCACCGCCCGGGCGACTTCGCCGACCTCCTCCGACAGCTTCAGGATGCGCAGGAGCAGCTCCTCACGGCCGTCGTTCTCCCGGTCGTCGTTCGCCCGCGTCCGGTCGTCGTGCGTCCGCCCATCGTTCGTCCGGTCGTCGTGCGCCCGGACCTCTCGCGTCCGGCCGGCGTCGAGCCAGTCGTGCAGACGGTCGATCGCGTCCCAGACGTCTTCATCAGCCATGGGACCAGCCTCCCCACGGGCGGCGCGCCCGACGCCTGTTCGTGGACCCGTGGACCCGTGGCCCGTGGCCCCGGGAGCCGTGACCTCGCTCCTACTCGTCGAAGAGCGTCGCCTGTTCACCCTCGGCGGCCCGCCGCACCCGCTTGGTGCGCGCCCCCACCACGGCCAGCGTGGCCGCGGCCGTCACACCCAGCGCGGCGGGGACCATCCAGCCCCGGTTCACGGTGTGGCCGAGCAGATGGTCCAGCGAGATCCGGCCGGGTCCCGTCACGGCGAGTCCCGCGGCCGTCAGGCCCAGCGACGCCGCGTGCTCGAAGCCGCCTTCGGCGGCGAAGAACCCTTGCGGCAGGTGCACCGCGGTCGCGCCCGCCATCGCACCGGCCGCGGAGGCCGGCCGCGGGCGTCGCGAGGCCCAGCGCCAGCAGGGCGCCGCCGCCCGCCTCGGCGAGGCCCGCCGCGAGCGCGCTCCGCTTCCCGGGCACGTATCCCATCGCCGCCATGGCGATTCCCGTCCCGGCGAGCCCGCCCCCGCCGAACCAGCCGAACAGCTTCTGCGTTCCGTGCGCGGCCAGCACACCGCCCGTGCCCAGACGGAGCAGCAGCAGTCCGAGGTCTCTACGGTCGAAACAGGTCACGGTGACTCCCAACCGGGTTCGCGAGATGACGGCATGCTTCCTCCGCCGGCCTTCGTCCACCGTCGCGCGCGCCGCCGTCCCGCACCCGGCGCGCGCGGCTGTTCGGGTGCCGTCCAGGTGGTCCTCCGGGTGGCCGACCGGGGTCCGCCACCCGGACGGGACGGGTGGCGGCCCGACGGGAGCGGTGTGACGCTGACTGCCATGACGATTCAGGTAGCCAGACTCAGCGATCCGGCCGTGCGGGCCTTCGTCACCGCTGTGAACGCCCACGACCGAGAGGCGTTCGAGGCCGTCCTCGCGCCCGGTGCGACCATGTCCGACGACGGCTCCGACCGGGACCTCGCCGACTGGACCGAGCAGGAGATCTTCTCCTCCCACGGCCACATGGACGTCGACAACGAGTCCCGGACGGGCCATGCCCTCGTCGTCCGCTACAGCAACGACACCTGGGGCGAGATGAAGACGCGGTGGAGCTTCACCGTCGACGACGGCAGGATCACCCGCTTCGAGACGGGCCAGGCGTAACGCCCGTACGGAGAACGGTCCCCTCACCGTCGTCGGCCGCCCTCACCTCAGCCGACGGAGTGCCGGGTCTCGGTGTGCCGCGTGCCGCCGCCCCGCTCGGTGAGCGTGATCCGCCCCGCCGTGATGGTGGCGAGGCGCGGTGCGCGGCGGGCGATCGACGAGTCGTGGGTGACCAGGACGAAGGTCAGCCCGTACTCGTGCCACAACCCCTCCAGCAGCCCCATGATGTCGTCACGGGTGCCCTCGTCCAGGTTGCCGGTCGGTTCGTCCGCGAGGAGCACCTTCGGCTTCTTGACCAGGGCACGCGCGATGGCGACACGCTGCTGCTGGCCGCCGGAGAGTTCGGACGGCGCGTGCGTCAGGCGCTCGCCCAGACCGACCGACCGCAGTGCCTCGGCGGCGCGCTCCCGTCGCTGCGCGGACTTCACCCCGAGCGGTACGAGCGCGGTCTCGACGTTCTCCTGCGCGGTCAGCGTCGGGATGAGGTTGAACGACTGGAAGATGATGCCGATCTTCTCGGCGCGCAGCCGCGTCAGCCGGGCCTCGCTGACGGAGGCGAGGTCGACGCCGTCCAGCTCGACACTGCCGGAGGACGGCCGGTCCAGGCCGCCGATCATCTGGAGCAGGGTCGACTTGCCGCCGCCGGTGGGGCCCTGGATGACGAGCTGGTCGCCGTCCTCGATGGCGAGGTCGACGCCGCGCAGCGCCTCCACCGTCTCCTTGCCCCGCGTGTAGCGCTTGGTGACGCCGGTGAGCTTGTACATGAGGTTCTCCGAAGATGAAGGGATGGGGCGCCGCGATCGGGGGGCGAAGGGGACGCGGCGCCCCGGCTCGGGGTGTTCTCCGCCCGGGGAGGGGGCCGCGCGAGCCGCGCGACACGTCCTAGGCGACGCTGCGCAGCGCGTCCGCGGGGCGCATCCGGGAGGCGCGCCAGCCGCCCATCGCGCCGGCGACGAGACCGCCCGCGATGGCCAGGCCCGCCGCGAGCGCGATGGTGGTCACCGAGACCGGCGCGGAGAGCGCGATCTCCATGGTGTTCTTGACCGTCTGCTTAAGCCGGGCCCGCCGCCCCCGGGCCCGCCGCCCATGCCGCCACCGCCGGTGGAGCCGAGCTCCGCGGTCAGCTTCGGGCTGATCGCCGTCACCGCGTACGCCGCGCCGAGGCCGAGGGCGATGCCGAGCGCGCCGCCGAGCAGACCGTTGACGACGGACTCACCGACGACCTGGCGGGTGACCCTGCGGGACGGCCAGCCGAGCGCCTTGAGGGTGCCGAACTCGCGCACCCGGCGGGACACGGCGGACGAGGTGAGCAGCGCCGCCACCAGGAACGCGGCCACGAGCACCGCGACGGACAGCCACTTGCCGACGCTGGTCGCCAGGTTCGAGGCGGTCGACAGGGAGCCGGAGACGGTGGACGCGAGGTCCGCGGAGGTGGTGACCGTCGTCCCCGGGATGTTCTTCTGGATGGCCGCCTTGACGGTGTCGATCCGCTTCGAGTCGGTCGCCTTGACGTAGATCGTGGTGACCTTGTCCTTCGAGTCGCCCAGTGTCTGCGCCTGCTTCAGCGGCAGGTAGACGTCGGTCGTGGACTCGCCGCTGTCCGGCGTCGCGATCCCGATGACCGTGTACTTGGTGCCGGAGATCGTGAGGGTCCCCCCGACCGTCTTCTTGTTCTCCTTGGCGTACGACGCGCTGAGCACCGCGGCCTTCGCGTCGGTCTGGGACGCGGTGAAGGTCCGGCCCGTGGTGATCTTCGAGGTGGCGAGCGGGCCGAGGTCCTGGTGGGTGACGTCGACGCCCGCGACGGAGTACGAGTTCACGTCGAAGGACGCGCCGCCGCCCTGCACCTGCGGCTGGCCCGAGCCGCCGCCCTGGCCGCCGCCGGGACCGCCCTGCTGCGAACCGGAGGACCCGGAAGAGCCCGCGGACCCCGACGAGGTGGAGGACTTCGCCGTGCCCCGGGTGAACGAGCCGTCGACCTTGGTGACGTTCAGGCTGAGCGCGCCCACCGCGCTCGACACGCCCTTCTGCGCGGCGACCTCGGTGACGAGCGAGGACTTCAGGGACTGCCCGCCCTGCGTCATCACCCGGTCCGAGCTCTGGGTCGTGCTGCTGTCGGCCTTGGCGTCGAAATCGAACTTCGGCCGCCCGGATGAGCTGCCCGTGGCCGCCGGACGGGCCTTCGTGACGGTCATGTCGGTGCCGAGCCCGTACAGCGACTTCAGGACCTTGCCCTGGGCCTGCTGCATGCCGGCCGACACCGAGTTGACGGTGATGACCAGCGCGATTCCGAGCGCCAGACCCATGGCGATCACCAGGGCCGCCTTCTTGCGCCGGCTCAGCTCACGCTTGAGATAGATGCCAAACATCCCGTTCCCCAAAGGTTCTTGGCGCCCGCCGTGGGCGCGGCCACAAGCTATGGAGAAACCTTTGACCGGGGCTGAGTAAGAGGTGTGCGAGAGCTGAGAAAGCCGGGTCCGGAATCAATATCGCCTAAGACAGCTGATTCCCAGGGTCCGGAGGGGTCACTGCCAGGAAACGCCTGTTGGGTGGGGTGCCGGTGGCCCCCGACGGCCGGATGCGGCGTGCGGCCCGCCGCTTTGCCGCGCCTTGGCGAGCGCTGTGCCTTTCTTTTGTGACCCCGCCGTACGGCGGCGCGGACCGGCTTTGTACGGTCCCGAGATGCGCGATTCCTCTCCGCTTCCCCCGCGTGCCGCCGTGCTGTCCCGCCGCGCCGCGCTCGGCCTCGCAGCGGCCGTCCCGCTGGCCGCCGCGTCCCCGGCGGCCGCCGCCACCCCCTCCGCCACTCCGTCCACCGCCCGCACCGCCGCGCGGACCGCCACGATCGGCGGTGACCTGCTGGGCCTCGGCGGCATCCAGGTGCGCGGGGCCTCGGGGCTGCCCAAGCGGCTCACCGCCCGCTCCTGGCTCGTCGCCGACCACGTCAGCGGTGAGGTGCTCGCCTCGTACAACGCGCACCGACTGCTGGCGCCCGCCTCCACGCTGAAGATGCTCTTCGCGGACACCGTGCTGAAGAAGTTCGAACGCACCGAGCTCCACCGGGTCACCGACGCCGACCTCGCCGGGATCCCCGCCGGCTCCAGCCTCGTCGGCGTCAAGCCCGGAATCACCTACACCGTCGAGCAGTTGTGGCTCGGCGTCTTCCTGCGCTCCGGGAACGACGCGGTGCACGTGCTCAGCCACATGAACGGCGGCGTGGACACCACGGTCGCGCAGATGCAGGCCAGGGCCGACGACCTGCAGGCCCTGGACACGCACGTGGTCAGCCCCGACGGGTTCGACCACAAGGGCCAGATGTCCTCCGCGTACGACCTGACGCTCTTCGCCCGGCACGGCCTCGCCGACGCCGACTTCCGCGCCTACTGCTCGACGAGGACCGCGGACTTCCCGGCGGGCGGCAAGAAGACCTTCCAGATCCAGAACACCGACCGCCTGCTGACCGGCGCGTGGGGCGTACCGACGTACGACGGCCTGATCGGCGTCAAGAACGGCTACACCAGCCACGCCGGCAACACCTTCACCGGCGCCGCGACCCGCGGCGGCCGAACCCTCCTGGTCACGGTGATGCACCCGAAGAGCGGTGGCAGCGGCGTCTACGAGGAGACGGCCGCGCTGCTCGACTGGGGGTTCCGGCAGGGCGCGAACGCCCGTCCCGTGGGGACGCTGGTCGCGCCGCTCAGCGAGGGCGGCGCCAGGGCGACGCCCGCCGGGAAGGCCCCGAAGGCCGCCGCGGGCGCGCCCGCCCGGACGGAGACGAGCGGTTCGTCATGGGGGCTGGTCGGCGGGGCCGGGGGAGCGGTCGCGCTGCTCGCGGGCGGGGCGGTCGCGTGGCGCAGGCGGCGGCGTGCGGGGGCGGCGGGCGAGGCTCCGGTCTCGGAGCAGAGGGCTTCCGGCCCGGGAGGTTCGGACACGGGGACCTCGGAGACGGGAACCCCGGACACGGGAGATTCCGGGGCCCGTCACCAGCGGTGACGGTGCCGATCGGTCGTCGAATGTGCGGAGGCAGCCGTTCCGTGGCCCACCTCGCGGTCCCGCGCGAGGTCGCCCCCCAGCCGGGCCGCGGAACGGCTGCCGCCTCCCCCCTCGGTGTGGACCGTGGTCGTACCGAAGTCCTCCACTCCGAGTGTGAAGCTCTCGTGGAGGCGACACGAGCATAAGCCCGCTACCGGGTCTTATAGTGCGGAGGTTCAGCTTCCGTTTGTGCAAGTTGAGACGTTGACGAAACGTGCGGTCGCGCCCTAGCCGCGCCCCACATAGGGCATCGCGGTGGCCATCACCGTCGCGAACTGCACGTTCGCATCCAGTGGCAGCTCCGCCATGTGCCGCACGGTGCGGGCCACGTCCACCGCGTCCATCACCGGCTCGACCGCCAGTTCCCCGTTCGCCTGCGGCGTTCCCGCGCGCATGCCGGAGGTCATGTCGGTCGCCGCGTTGCCGATGTCGATCTGGCCGCACGCGATCCGGTACGCACGCCCGTCCAGGGACAGTGACTTGGTCAGACCCGTCATCGCGTGCTTGGTCGCCGTGTACGCGATCGACCGCGGACGCGGCGCGTGCGCCGAGATCGAGCCGTTGTTGATGATCCGGCCGCCCTGCGGGTCCTGCTCCTTCATCTGCCGGAACGCGGCCTGCGCGCACAGGAACGCGCCGTTGAGGTTGGTGTCCACGACGTGCCGCCACGCCTCGTACGCAAGCTCCTCGACCGGGACGCCGCCCGGCCCGAACGTTCCGGCGTTGTTGAAGAGCAGGTCGAGCCGCCCGAAGCGCTCGCGCACGGAGGCGAAGAGGGCGGCCACCTCCTCGGGCCTGGCGACGTCGGTCCGTACGGCCACCGAGGGGGCCTCGGGGACGAGGGCCGCCGTCTCCTCCAGGGGCTCGGCCCGGCGTCCGGCCAGGGCCACCGACCAGCCGGCGCGCAGCAGTTCGACGGCCACCGCGCGGCCGATGCCGGAGCCCGCCCCGGTCACCACCGCGATCTTCGTCTGCTTGGCATTCATGGGGCCGCAGCGTATCGACGGCATGGCGGGGCCGCGGGGCGCCTCGCGTCCCGCGCCCCCTTTCCGGAGCTGTCAATCGTCAGCTGCAATCGTCGCCGTCAGCCGTCAGCCGTGAGCCGTGAGCCGTCAGCCGTGAGCCGTGAGCCGTGAGCCGTCAGTTGTCGCTGTCGGTCGTCGGTCCGTTCGGTCGTCGGGCCGGTCAGTGGGTCTCGCCCGGGTAGCGGACGCCGATCTGCTCGCGTACCGCGTCGAGCGTCCGCATCACGGCGAGGCTGCCGTCGAGGGGGACGAGCGGGGACTCCTTCTCGCCGGCCCGCAGCGCGCGCATCACCTCGGCGGCCTCGTGCTTGAGGCTGTTGCGCGGACCGTGCGCCGGGTCGGCCGCGAACTCCTCCGCGTCGCGTCCGTCGCGGTGCAGTACGAGCCGTTCCGGGAAGAAGAAGCCGCCGGGGATGTCGATGCGGCCCTGCGAGCCGGTGACGGAGGCCGTGACGGGGGTGCTGCCGTTGATGGAGCAGTGCACCGAAGCGAGAGCACCGCTCTCCCAGGTGAGCACCGCTCCCGTCTGGAGATCGACGCCCTCGTCGGAGAGCACCGCTCTCGCCGTGATGCCCGAGGGCTCCCCGAGCAGCAGATGCGCGAACGACACCGGGTAGACCCCGAGATCGAGCAGCGCCCCGCCGCCCTGCGCGGGGTCGCGCAGCCGGTGCGAGGGCGGGAACGGGCCGTTGATCCCGAAGTCGGCCTGCACGGTGCGGACCTCACCGATCACACCGTCGTCCACGAGCCCCTTGAGCCTGCGGACCAGCGGGTTGCAGTACATCCACATGGCCTCCATCAGGAAGCGGTCGTGGCGGCGGGCGAGCGCGACCAGCTCCTCGGCCTCCCGCACGTTCAGCGTCAGCGCCTTCTCGCACAGCACATGACGCCCGGCCTCAAGGCACATCCCGGCCGCCTGCCGGTGCGCCGAGTGCGGAGTGGCCACGTACACGACATCGACGTCCTCGTCGGCGGCGAGCGACGCCCAGTCCCCGTACGCCCGGGGGATCCCGAACCGCTCGGCGAACGCCTTCGCCGAGGCGTCGGTCCGCGAGGCCACCGCCACCACCTCGGCGTCCGGCATGTCCACCAGATCCGCCGTGAACGCCGCGGCGATGCCACCGGTCGCCAGAATCCCCCACCGCACCCGCTCGTGCTCGCCCGTCATTCCCGGCCCTTCGCTCTGTCACCCTGGTGCTCTGTGACCCCGAACACTCCGTTCGAACTGAGAGCATAGGTGGCGGATCACTCGGAGAGGGAGGGGCACATGCCCGAGCGCGGGCGCACCACGAGGGACCAGGAAGGTCCGCGGGGGCACATACCGAACACCGCCGTCGCCGACAGCCCGGCGGTCGTCGCCGACACCTCGGCGGCCTTCGCCGACCCGGCGCCCGCCGTCGTACACCCCGGGGCGACGCCCGCGGCGGAGAACTCCGGCCCCCGGGACGCGAGTTCGGGGGACGCCGCACCGCGCGACCCCGCAGCGCTGCGCCGTACCGGACTTCTCGTCACCCTGATCCTCGGCGGGCTCACCGCGACACCTCCGCTGGCCATGGACATGTACCTCCCGTCGCTGCCGGAGGTCACCCGCTCCCTGCACGCCCCGGCCGCGACCGTGCAGCTCACGCTCACCGCGTGCCTCGCGGGCATGGCGTTCGGCCAGCTCGTCGTCGGACCGATGAGCGACAAGTGGGGGCGGCGCAGACCGCTGCTCGCCGGACTGGTCGTCTACGTCCTCGCCACCGCCCTGTGCGCCCTCGCGCCCGACGTCGAACTCCTCGTCGCCTTCCGGCTGGCGCAGGGTCTCGCGGGAGCGGCCGGCATCGTGATCGCCCGAGCCGTCGTCCGCGACCTGTACGACGGCATGGCGATGGCCCGCTTCTTCTCCACCCTCATGCTGATCTCCGGGGTCGCCCCGGTCGTCGCGCCCCTCATCGGCGGGCAGATCCTGCGCGCCACCGACTGGCGAGGCGTCTTCGTCGTCCTCACCGCCGTCGGCATCGGACTCACCGCGCTCGTCTGGACGAAACTCCCCGAGACCCTCGCGTCGGGCGACCGGCACGGCGGCGGTGTCGGCGAGGCACTCCGCTCGATGCGCGCCCTGCTGGCCGACCGGGTCTTCACCGGCTACATGCTGGCGGGCGGCTTCGCCTTCGCCGCGCTCTTCGCGTACATCTCGGCCTCACCGTTCGTGATCCAGGAGATCTACGGAGCGTCCCCGCAGACCTTCAGCCTGCTCTTCGGCGTGAACTCGGTCGGCCTGGTGGCCGTCGGCCAGATCAACGGCAAGCTCCTGGTCGGCCGGGTCGGCCTCGACAAGGTCCTCGCCGTGGGCCTCGCCCTCATCGCCCTCGGCGCGACCGCGCTGCTCCTGATGTCCGCCGGCGTCTTCGGCGAGGTCGGGCTGGCGCCGGTGGCCGTCGCCCTGTTCGTCCTGATGTCCGCGATGGGCCTCGCGCTGCCCAACACCCAGGCGCTCGCCCTGATGCGCGTACGGCACGCCGCCGGCTCCGCCTCCGCGCTGCTGGGCACCTCCTCCTTCCTCATCGGAGCGGTCGCCTCACCGCTGGTCGGCATCGCCGGAGAGCACACCGCCGTTCCGATGGCCGTCGTCCAACTGGCGGCGGTACTGGTGGCCGTCGCCTGCTTCATGGGACTGTGCCGTCCCTGGCGGACGGGACAGCCCATGGACGGGACCGATGCCACGGCCGGAACGGCCGGAACGGACGGAAAGGCGGCGGACAGCTGAGCGCACCGAAACTGCGCGTCGACACACCGGAGCGGGCCGGGCTCGATCCGGCCGAACTGCGCCATCTCGTACGCGACGTCCGCGCCCTCACCCGCGGACCGCACCCCTGGGCGGCCGGCGTCGTCGTGGTCGCCGGGCGCGGCCCGGTCATCGCCGTCGAGGAGGCCGCGGGCTGGGCGGTGCGCTACGCGTCGTACGACGAGAAGACCGACACCGGGGTCGAACTGCCGCCCGCGGAGCGGCTTCCGATGAGCGTGCGCACCCTCTTCGACCTGGCCTCCCTCACCAAACTGTTCACGGCGGTCGCCGCGGTGCAGCAGCTGGAGCGCGGCACGCTCGGCATCGACGCGCGCGTGGGCGCGTACCTGCCGGAGTTCCGCGCGGCCTCCGCGTACGACATCACCGTGCGGCAGCTGCTCACGCACACCTCCGGGCTGCGGCCCGAACTCCCGCTGTACGACTGCCCGGACGACAGGGCGCGCCTGGCGATGCTGCGGGCGGAGGGGCCCTCGTCCGAGCCGGGGGAGTACCGCTACTCGGATCTGAACCTGCTCCTCCTCCAGCACGTGCTGGAACGCATCACCGGCCGTGCCCTCGACGTCCTTGTCAGGGACGGGATCACCAGACCGCTGGGAATGACGGCCACCCGCTTCGGGCCGTGCCCGGACGCGGCCGCGACCGAGGACCAGCGGCGGCCGTGGGCCAAGGCGGACCGCGGGATGCTGCGGGGGGTGGTGCACGACGAGAACGCGTGGGCGCTCGGCGGGGTGGCGGGGCACGCGGGTCTCTTCTCCACGGCCCGTGACCTCGCCGTCTTCTGCCGCGCGCTGCTCGCGGGCGGTTCCTACGGGCCCGCGCGCATCCTCGGTCCCGACTTCGTCGAGCTGATGCTCACCCCGCCGGGCCTCGGCTTCGCCATCGGCCAGTCCTGGTTCATGGGGGCCCTGGCGGCGGGCGGTGCTGCGGGACACACGGGTTTCACGGGGACGTCGCTGGTGCTGGATCCGGCGACGGGCACGTTTCTCGTGCTGTTGGCGAACACGGTGCATCCTCGGCGGCGGCCGGTGCGGAATGGGCCTCGGGTGGAGGCGGCGACGCGGATGGCTCGGGCGGTACGGGGCGCTTGACGCGGGTGTTGTCTCGCCCCCGCCGCCCCTACCCGACCCGTCCTGTCCCTGGGGCTCCGCCCCGGACCCCGCCAAGGGGCTCCGCCCCCCGGACCCCCGCTTCGCCCGAAGGAGCTCGTCCTCAAACGCCGGACGGGCTGACCTACCCAGCCCGTCCGGCGTTTGAGGACAAGGCCCTCAAGGCCGGCGGGGGCGAGGATACGGGCGGGTCGCTCCACCCCCGTAGAATCACCGCGTGAACGCCGCCGACACCCTGCGTACCGCCCTCGCCGGCCTGCTCGACGGGCTGCCGCCGAAGGCCGCCGCCCAGGCCGTCGAGCGGCTGATCGCGAACTACCGGGGGACCACCCCGACCCACGCACCGATCCTCCGCGACCGCTCGGACGTGGTCGCGTACGCCGCCTACCGGATGCCGGCGACGTTCGAGGCGGTGCGCGCCGCGCTGGAGGCGTTCGCGGACGCGGTGCCGGAGTGGGCACCGACCAGCCACGTGGACATCGGCGGCGGCACGGGCGCCGCGACCTGGGCGGTGAACGCGACCTGGCCGGGCGCCCGCCCGGTGACCGTGCTCGACTGGGCCGAGCCCGCGCTCGCGCTGGGCCGCGAGATCGCCGCCACGAACCCGGAGCTGAAGCCCGCGGAGTGGCACCGCACCCGCATCGGAGCGGCGCTCACTGTCGAGAGCACTGATCTCGTGACGGTGTCGTACGTCCTCGGCGAGCTCACCGCCGCCGACCGCGCCACCGTCGTGACGGCCGCGGCCGCCGCCGCACGGGCCGTCGTGATCATCGAGCCGGGCACCCCCGACGGATACGCTCGGGTGATCGAGGCCCGCGACCGCCTGATCGACACCGGGTTCCGCGTCGCCGCCCCCTGTCCGCACAGCGCGGCCTGCCCCATCGTGCCCGGCGAGGACTGGTGCCACTTCTCCGCCAGGGTCAGCCGCTCCTCCCTGCACCGGCAGGTCAAGGGCGGCTCCCTGGCGTACGAGGACGAGAAGTTCAGCTACGTCGCCGCCACCCGCCTCCCGGCGGACCCGGCCGCCTCCCGCGTGGTGCGCAGGCCGCAGATCCGCAAGGGGCAGGTGCTGCTGGACCTGTGCGGCCCGGACGAGTCCCTGCACCGTGAGACGGTGACCAAGCGCCACGGACCTCTCTACCGTGCGGCCCGGGACGCGGACTGGGGCGACGCCTGGCCGCCCCCGGCCGACGAGGGCTGACACCCCGTACGTTCACGGCCGACCGGTTCCTCGTCCCGCCACCTCACCTCAGTTCCTGCGTGCAGCACTTCACGCTGCCGCCGCCCTTGAGGAGTTCGCTCAGATCGATGCCGACGGGCTCGAACCCCCGGTCGCGGAGCGGCTCGAACAGGCCGGTCGCGGCCTGTGGCAGCAGCACGTGCAGGCCGTCCGAGACCCCGTTCAGACCGAACGCGGCGGCGTCCTCGTCGCCGGCGGTCAACGCGTCGGGGAACAGCCGGCGCAGCACCTCGCGACTGCCGGGGGAGAACGCGGGCGGGTAGTACATGATCTCGTCCGTCGTGTCGTCGAGGACGGTGAGGGCCGTGTCGAGGTGGTAGTAGCGGGGATCGACCAGGTCGAGCCCGAGCACCGGGCGGCCGAAGAACTCCTGGGCCTCGCCGTGCGAGAGCGGGCTCGCCCGGAAGCCGCGCCCGGCGAGCAGGTACGAGGCGGTGACCGCGAAGTCGCCCTCGCCCTCGTTGATGTGCACCGGCTCGCGCACGGACGGGAAGCCGTGGGCGCGGAACCACTCCAGGTGCACCGCCGCCTCCGCCTCCCGCTCCCGGTGCGCGAACCGCGCGCCGAGCACCCGGCCGTCCACGACCGTCGCCCCGTTCGCGGCGAACACCATGTCCGGCAGGCCGTGACGCGGGACGAGCTCCTCGACCGTGTGGCCCAGTGAGCGGTAGCGGTCCCGCAGGTCCTCCCACTGGGCGACGGCGAGCGCCACGTCGACCGGCTTGGCCGGATCCATCCAGGGATTGATGGTGTAGGTGACGCCGAAGTGCTCGGGCGGGCACATCAGATAGCGCCGGGGTGTGGCGCTGCGCAGAGGGTGCAAGGAGGGCTCCTCACGTACCGCGGGGCAGATGATGCCCATGGTGCGCCGAGCGGCACCGTCCGGCTCGGTGGCGAACGGGTGGTCCTCCCGCGAACCGCCCGCGAGCCACCCGCGAGCCGCCCGCGAGCCACCCGAGAACCGCCGTCTCCCCGGCGACGGCGGCACAGCCCCGCGCCCCACCCGTCGGGCCGAACGGCAGCGAGACGCCCCGTCTTGCCGACCTGTTAGGTTCGCCCCATGGCCCCGACGTCTCCCCAGCCCGCCCCGCCCCCCGGCAGGTCCGCACCCGACTCCTCGCGCCGCAGCGAGAAGTCCCGTCGCGCGATCTTCGACGCGGCCCTCGCCCTCGTCGGCGAGGTCGGCTACCCCCGGACCACGATCGAGGGCGTCGCCGCCCGCGCCGGAGTCGGCAAGCAGACGATCTACCGGTGGTGGCCGTCGAAGGCCGCGGTGCTCCTGGACGCCTTCATGGACCTCGCGGAGCGGGCGGCCCGGGAGGCGGGACAGGAGTCGTACGAGATCCCGGACACCGGCGACCTCGCCGCCGACCTCAAACAGGTCCTGCGCGCCACCGTCGACGAGCTGCTGAACCCCGCCTTCGAGATCCCCTCGCGCGCCCTGGCCGCCGAGGGCCTGGTGAACGAAGCGCTCGGCGCCGAGTTCGTCAGCAAGCTCCTCGAACCCCAGCTCCAGCTCTACGTGAAGCGGCTCAGGTCCGCCCAGGACGAAGGCGACCTGCGGCCCGACCTCGACCCCCGGATCGCCCTGGAGCTCTTCGTCTCCCCGCTCGCCCAGCGCTGGCTCCAGCGCACCGGCCCGATTTCGTACGCGTACACGGACACCTTGGTGGACTACGCCCTGTACGGGCTCGCTCCACGGAGATAAATCACACCAGAATGGTCCATCCTGCCCGATTCCGGTGGGTGGAGCCCTGGTCCCGCCCACCCCGGATGCGAGCTCTGTCCACCCGGGGCGCAGGATGGTGGGACCATAGGGCTTGTCGGATGCCGGTCGCGAAGGCGTCCGCCGGTACGACCGCATCGACACGACCGCTGTCGGCACCACTGCTAGGCGAGGAGATTGATGAGCGCAGAGTTCGGCCGCCGCTCCGGCGCGCAGGGCAGGATCTCCCAGTGGCTGCGTGGTCGCCGTCCCAAGGAGATCGCCGACGACGGCGGGCGTGAAGCCCTGCTGCTCGCCGCTGCCGCCGCTGGGCTGCCGCTCGCGCAGGCCGCGTACCCCTCCGGCTACCGATGTTCCTGTGACCGCGTCGGCTGTCCCACCCCCGCGCGCCATCCCGTGTCCTTCGCCTGGCAGACCCAGTCCACGACCGACCGCGCCCAGATCGAGCGATGGGTACGGCACCAGCCGCAGGCCAACTTCATCACCGCCACCGGCATGGTGCACGACGTGCTCGACGTGCCGGTCGACGCGGGCCGCGAGGCCCTGGAGCGGCTGCTCGCCTCCGGCGTCGAGGTCGGACCCGTCGCCGAGAGCGGTGACGGACGCATGTTCTTCTTCACGCTCACCCGCGGTACGCCCGAGGACGAGGACGAGTGGTGGCCCTGCGAGCTGGACTCGCACCCCGAGACGACGGACGAACACCCCGGCCTGCGCTGGCACTGCCGCGGTTCCTATGTGCTCGTCCCACCGGCCCAGCTTCCCGGTGACCTGACCGTCGACTGGCTGCGCGGCCCCGAACACCCGCTCCCCGACCCGCTGACCCTGCTCGAGGCCCTGACGGACGCCTGCGCCCGCTACGCGGGAGAGAACGAGTCCGACCAGCTGGCCGCCTGGCCCCACCGCGGCTAGGCGCCGGGGCCCGACCCGCCGCGACCGGACCCGCCGCGGCCGAAACCCGCCGGGGCAGCCCCGGCGGGTGTCGCGGGCCGAGCTGTCAGCCGCCCTTCGCCGCCGTCAGCCCCTCGACCCGGCCCAGCACCGTCACCCGCTGGTCCTGAGCATCCTTCGCCGGGTCCAGGGCCGCCTGGTTGGAGACGAACCCCAGGGTGAGGGACTGCTTGACGTCACCGGTCGTCAGCGCCTTGACGTCCGCGCTCTGCGCGGGAAGTTCGGTGCCCTGCGCGGCGGTCAGCTTCTCGTAGCGTTGCGTGACGAAGAAGACCAGTGCCCCGCCGTCCGCGGTGCGCAGTCCGACCGGGGCGTAGTCGTGCGACGTCAGCGGCTCGTCGATGTACTGCCGGGCGAGACCGGGCTTGCTGGCGTTCCTGCCGCGCAGCGCCCGCCACTGCGAGGTGTGGATGCCCGGCGCGAAGGTCTCGCCGCCGCTTCTCAGATACGTCGCGTAGGACTGGCTCAGCTTCGCAGGACCCACGGCGAGGGCCGCGTCGTCCGCCGTGACCGGCCGCGCCCAACCGTCCTTGTCCTGCTGGAACTTCGGCACGTCGGTACCGGCCAGCACGGTCAGGTACGAGGCCTGCCACACGTCGTTCGCGCTGCCGCGCGTGAAGACGAGAAGCCAACGGCTGCCCGCCAGGCCCTTGTTGGCCGCGGTGTCCGCCACGAACCAGCGCGGCCAGCCCGCCTTGGCGGGTATGGCGAACTTCGCGTCGCCCAGCTCCAGCGGCGAGTACCCCGGGTTGCCGCCCGGGTTGTTCCGCCGGCCGGCCCTCAGCTTCGCGCCGTCGATGGCCCCGAGGGCGCCCGAGACGCGGTCCGCGTCCAGGGAACGGTCGTTGGCCTTGTCCGCCTTGTTGTACGCGGTGGTGAAGTCCTCGAGGGCGCGGGCGGCCTCGCCCCGCGTGGCCGCCGGGACGACCTCCCGCTCCCCGTGCACCACCACGCAGCCGCTCGCCGTCACGGACAGCACGGTCACCGCGCCCGTCGCCAGGGCGAGACGGTGGTGACCAGCAGATCCGGGACGGCGAAGAGCCGCCCGTGCGAGGCTAAGAAGTCTTCGAGGGCTGCGACTCGTGCGATCCCTGCTCATCAGGTACCTTCACCTTCCCCTTCCCGGAGGCGAACCCTACCGGGGCGAGGAAGATCGCGAGGGTCGGCACCAGGTAGAGCGCCCACACCGTGATCTGAAGGACGGTCGGATCGGGCTGGAAGTTGAAGACGCCCTTGAGGAGGGTGCCGTACCAACTGTCCGGCGGGATCGCGCCGCTGATGTCGAAGGCCAGGTTCCGCAGCCCCGGGATCCAGTCGGCTTCCTGCAGGTCGTGCACGCCGTACGCGATGACGCCCGCGGCGACCACGACCAGCATGCCGCCGGTCCAGGTGAAGAACTTGGCGAGGTTGATCCGCAGGGCGCCCCGGTAGAACAGCCAGCCGAGGAGCACCGCGGTCGCCAGCCCCAGCGCGACACCGATCAGCGGGCGTGGCGTGCCGTCGCTCGCCGCGTGCACCGACGCCCACACGAACAGCGCGGTCTCCAGGCCCTCCCGGCCGACCGCCAGGAACGCGGTCGCGACCAGCGCGCCGGTACCCATCGCCAGCGCGGCGTCCAGCTTCCCGTGCAGTTCGGACTTCAGATGCCGGGCGGTGCGCCGCATCCAGAAGACCATCCAGGTCACCAGGCCCACCGCGACGATCGACAGCGAACCGCCGAGCGCCTCCTGAGCCTCGAACGTCATCTCCTGGGAGCCGAACTCGAGCGCGCAGCCGAAGCCGAGCGCCAGCAGGACGGCGACGGCGATGCCGGTCCAGATGGGCCGCAGGGCGTCCCTGCGGTCCGTCTTCACCAGGTAGGCGATGAGGATGCAGACGACGAGACTGGCTTCCAGCCCCTCGCGCAGGCCGATCAGATAGTTGCCGAACACGGGCTAAGCCTCCTTGGCGAACAGCGTGCGCCCCCACCAGTCGTCCTTGTCGCGGACGCCGGGCGGGGCGGCGAAGACCGCCGAACTCACGTGCTGGATGTACTCGTTGAGGGCGTCGGAGTGCGAGAGCCGGCGCTGCACGGGGATGAACCCCTTGCGTACGTCCCGCTGGTACGCGAGGAAGAACAGCCCCGCCTCCAGCCGGCCCAGACCGTCGGTGCCGTCCGTGAAGGAGTAGCCGCGGCGCAGGAGGGTGATCCCGTCGTTGGACTCGGGGTGCGCGAGCCGGACGTGTGCGTCCGGCTTCATCGCCTTCAGGAACGGCTCGTCCCGCTCCTTGGCCTTGCCGGCCGGCGCGCCCTCGCCCTTGTCCCGGCCGAACACGTCCTCCTGCTCCTGGAGCGAAGTGCGGTCCCAGGTCTCGATGTTCATCCGGATACGGCGCGCCACGAGGTACGAGCCACCGGTCATCCAGGCCGGACCGTCGCCCTCGCCCACCCACACGAACTTCTTCAGCCGCTCCGGCTCGGTGCCCGCGATGTTGCGGGTGCCGTCCTTGAAGCCCATCAGGTTGCGGGGCGTCTGCGCGTCCGGCGTCGTCGACGAGGTCTTGCCGAAGCCGAGCTGCGACCAGCGGATGGCGACCTTGCCGAAACCGATCCGGGCCAGGTTGCGGATGGCGTGCACCGCGACCTGCGGGTCGTCCGCGCACGCCTGGATGCACAGGTCGCCGTTGCTGCGCGCCGCCTCCAGGTTGTCACCCGGGAACTTGGGCAGGTCGACGAGTGCCTGCGGGCGCTGCCCCGCCAGGCCGAACTTCTCGAAGAGCGACGGCCCGAAGCCGATGGTCAGCGTGAGCCGCGACGGCTTGAGACCCAGTGCCTCCCCGGTGTCGTCCGGCGGCGCCTCGGCCAGGCCGCCGTAGGCGCCCTCGCCGACCGTGTGGCCGCCGGTCATCCGGCGGGCGGCGGCCGTCCACTCCTTCAGCATCTGGACGAACTCGGCGCGGTCGTCGGTCTTCACGTCGAACGCGGCGAAGTGCAGCCGGTCCTGCACCGGCGTGGCGATGCCCGCCTGGTGCGTGCCGTGGAAGGCGACCGCGGCGCCGGTCTCGGCGCCCGCCGGGTCCACGTCGTTCCCGGTACGGGTCATCGCCACCGCGCCCCCGGCCGCGGCGGCGCCGAGCGCGAGCCCGGCACCGCCCCAGCCGATCAGCGAACGCCGCGACGGTGTGGGCCCGTCGGTGGATTCAGTCCTGTCGGTCGTCACGGTCGCCTCGCTTACTTGACCACGGTCGCGGCGAGCTTGGAGAGCGGCTCGGCCAGCGCGTTGACCGCGTCCGAGAGCTCCTTGCGCTGGTCCTTGGTGACCTTGTCGTACGACACGAAGCCGTTCTGCGCCTTGTCCTGCGGGTCGGTCGATCGGTACTTGTCGAGCAGCGTGTTCAGTGCCGTGAACTGCTTGTCGAGCTCGGTGGTCAGCGCCTTGTCGTTCTCCTGCGCGACCGGCTTGAGCAGCTCGTACGACTTCTGCGCGCCGTCGACGTTGCCCTTGAAGTCACTGAGGTCGGTGTGCGAGTAGCGGTCCTCCTCACCGGTGACCTTGCCGGTGGCGACCTCGTCGAGCAGCTCCTTGGCGCCGTTGGCCATGGAGGTCGGGGTGATCTCGGCCTTGCCGACCCGCTTCTGCCAGTCCTTCAGGTCGGTGACCAGCTGGTCGGCGAGGGTCTTCTGCTCGGCGCCGATCTTCTTGTCCGCCCAGAGGGACTTCTCCAGCGCGTGCCAGCCGGTCCACTTCTGGCCGTTCTCCAGGCCGTCGGCGCGGGTGTCGGTCTTGGGGTCGATGTCGCCGAAGGACTCGGCGATCGGCTCGGTGCTCTCCCAGCCCACACGCGAGGCGGCGAAGGCGTTCTTGGCGGCCTCGATGTCACCGGCCTTGACGGCGTCGGCGAACGTCTGCACCTTCGGGATCGTCGCGTCGGCCTGCTCCTGCGCGTACTCGCGGTAGGCGGCGACGGCCTTGTCCAGGCGCGGGTCGCGCTTGGCGACCTTGCCGCCGGTGACCGCGAGCTTCTGGCGGACGCCGAGGCCCTTCATGCCGGGGCGGCAGGCGATCTGGTACGAACCGGCCTTGACCTCGGCGGTCAGCGTGTACTTGGTGCCCGGACCGATGTTCTCCTTCTCGGAGACGATCCGGTCGTCCGGGAAGAGGATCTCGACCTCGGTGGCCTGCGAGCCCTTGTTCTCTATCTTCAGCGTGACCTGGCCCGCCGGGACCGACTTCGCCGAGGTGGTGCACTTCGAGTCGGCGGCGGTCACCTGGATCGCGTCGCCGTTCCCGGCTTCACTCTTCTCGGTGCAGCCCGTGACGGCGGCCAGAGCCGCCGCGGTGGCGGCGGCGGTGACAACTGAAAGTCGGACGGCTCGCATTCAGGCTCCAGGAGAACGAGGGACGAACGCGCGGAAGGGACCGCGCCATTTGGTGAGGCTGGCCTAACTTACCTGAGGCTTACCTCAGTGATACCCGCCCGTCCAGTGATTCAGCTCTCACGTTCGTCGCACTGGCACGTCCTGATCACGATGGCTCAAAGCAGACGCCACAGAGGGGTCAAGGGACGGTCAAGGGTCGCGGCCGGGGGGTCACCAGGACGGCGCCGGTCCGCGGGTGCGCGAGCACGTCGACGGGCCGGCGGTAGACCTCGCTCAGCAACTCGCCGGTGAACACCGCGGCCGGCGGGCCGCCGGCCGCGACCCGGCCGGCGCTCAGCACGGCCACCCGGTGCGCGTGCGTCGCGGCGAGTCCGAGATCGTGCAGGACCACGACCACCGCGTCCCCGGCGCATTCTCTTTCCCGGCAGACCCGCAGCACCAACTCCTGGTGTCTGAGGTCGAGGGCGGCGGTCGGCTCGTCGAGCAGCAGCAGCGGAGCGTGCTGGGCGAGCACCCGGGGAACGCCACCCGGGCCCGCTCACCGCCGCTGAGCGCGGAGAAGGGCCGGGCGGCGAACTCCGCGACCTCCGTGACCGCCATGGCCCCGGCGACGGCCGCGTCGTCGTCCGCTCCGGCGCCCGGCCCAGGGCGCGCGACCCATCCGTACGACCTCCTCGACCGTGAACGGGAAGGAGAGCGACGCGGGCTGGGGGAGCACGGCCCGGCGCAGGGCGAGTTCGGGCGCCGTCCAGTCCGCTGCCGGACGCCCGTGGACCCCTACGACTCCCGCACTGGCGCGCAGATCGGCGGCGAGCGCGGCGAGCAGCGTCGACTTTCCCGCCCTGTTTGGCGGGGGCGCGGGGCGCGCCGTACGCGGGAACCTCATGCCCAACCTCCTTGTCCGCGACGGGTCTTGCGCATCAGTCAGAAGAAGAACGGGCTGCCGAGCAGGGCGGTGAGCACACCGAGCGGAAGTCCGTCGGGCTGGGCGATCGTCCGGGCCGCGAGGTCGGCGCCCAGCAGCACCACCGCGCCGCCCAGGGCGCTGCCAGGGATCAGGAACCGTGCCCCGGCGCCCACGCAGTCGCCGTCACCGAGCCCGTCCGCCTCGGACCCGGCCTCGCCGTCGCCGAGTTCCCCGTCGTCCCCGTCCCCGTCCCCGTCCCCGACCGCCTCCGCCTCCGCGTCCGCCTCCGCGTCCGCCTCCGCGTCCGCCTCCGCGTCCGCCTCCGCCTCCGTCCCCGCCTCTCGGCGAGCTCGGCGCGCTCGGCGCGGCGGCCGCGATGACGGCCGCCGCGGGCGCGGGAGTCGTCGTCGCCGTGCGCAGGCGGCGAGTTCTGGGCTGACGCCCGCCGCAGGGTCCGGAGCCGGAGCCGGAGCCGGAGCCGGAGCCGGAGCCGGAGCCGGGACCGGGACCGAGGCCGGGACCGGAGCGCGCGGGCGACGTCGAGACCGGCGCCGGCCGCGCGGCTGTCGTGACCGTCCGCCGGGTCCGGCTCAACGGCGATCGTCGTTCCTATGATGTTTCAATGCCCGCGTGACTGATTACGACGTGCTGCGGGTGTTCTGCGGACCCGACGGCGGATACGGCAACGAACTCGGTGTCGTGCGTGAGGGCTCGGTGCTGCCGGACCCCGACGACCGTCAGGCCCTCGCGGCCAAACTCGGTTTCAGCGAGACCGTCTTCGTCGACGACCCCGAGCGCGGGGTCGTCGACATCTACACCCCGACCCTGCGGCTGCCCTTCGCCGGGCATCCGTGCGTCGGGGTGGGATGGCTGCTCGACGTGCCCGAACTGGTCACACCCGCCGGAGTGGTGGGGGTCCGGCTCGACGGCGAGTTCAGCTGGATCGAGGCGCGGCCCGAATGGGCGCCGCCCCGCACCCTGCGCCGGTACGCGTCGGCGGCCGAGGTGGACGCCCTGCCCGTCCCGCCGCGCGGCGAGTGGATCTACGCCTGGGCCTGGGAGGACGAATCGGCGGGACGGGTGCGCGCCCGCGCCTTCCCCGGCCGCGACGACGGCATCGACGAGGACGAGGCGACCGGGGCGGCGGCTCTCCTGCTGACGGCCCGGCTCGGCCGCGCGCTCAACATCGTCCAGGGCGGCGGCTCCCAGATCCTCACGGCGCCGCAGCCGGAGGGCTGGGTGGAGGTCGGCGGCCGGGTGTTCCTGGAACAGTGACACGGCCGGCCCGGCGACCCTGTTCACCACACGGCGGACCCGCCCGGTGACCTGGTGGGCGGGCCCGTACGCGAAGGTCAGGCGCTCAGCCGGAACTCCTCGCCCAGCGCCCCGAACACCGCCGTGTTCAGCGCGAACGCCCGCTTGCACTCCGCGATGATGCGCTGCCGCTCCAGGTCGTCCGCGGGGACCGAGTCCAGGAGTGCGCGGTATCCGCGCTTGAACGCGGCCGGGTTGGCGATGTCCTCGAAGACGTAGAAGCGGACTCCGTCGCCCTTCCGGGCGAAGCCCCAGGTGCGCTCGGCCTTGTCGCGGATGATCTGGCCGCCGGAGAGGTCGCCGAGGTAACGGGTGTAGTGGTGGGCGATGTAGCCGCCGGGCCACGCGCGGGCGCATTCCGCGACACGCGCCGCGTACGCCTCGGTGGCCGGAAGCGCGGTGAGCGTCGAGCGCCAGCCGGCGCCCCGCAGATGCGTCAGGTCCCGCTCCAGCGCGGCGCGGCGCAGCAGGCCGGGCTGGATGAAGGGCCCGGCGACCGGATCGGCGGCCAGTGTCCCGGCGTCCGCCTCCAGGGCCTCGTACACGAACCACAGCTGCTCGGTGTAGCGCGCGTACGCGTCGACGCCGAGCCTGCCGCCGAGCAGGTCACTCATGAACGTCGAGGTCTCCGCCTCCGTGTGCTGCTCGTGCGAGGCGGTGCGGATGAGCGTCGAGAAAGGGTCCATGGGACCTCCGGGGCCGGGGGAACGAGAGCCACTCGGATTTTGTATGGTTAGCCTTACCTAAGTCAACGGCGTTGTCGACTCCTTGTCGGTAAGGTTTCCGACACGCTGTCGGTAAAACCGTACACCGGATCCGGGCGCGCCCCCAGGTGAGGCCCGTGACGGCACGCACACGAAAGCCCGCCCTGTCCGGCGGGACAGGGCGGGCTTCGACGGAAGAGAGCCGACGGGGGGAGTAGAGCGGGGCGGGCGGGACTACGGCAGCGTCAGGATCTCCGCGCCGGTCTCCGTCACCACCAGGGTGTGCTCGAACTGGGCCGTCCGCCTGCGGTCCTTCGTCACGACCGTCCAGCCGTCGTCCCACAGGTCGTACTCGTGTGTACCGAGCGTCAGCATCGGCTCGATCGTGAAGGTCATCCCGGGCTGGATGACGGTCGTGGCGTGCGGGCTGTCGTAGTGCGGAACGATCAGTCCGGAGTGGAACGAGGAGTTGATCCCGTGCCCCGTGAAGTCCCGCACGACCCCGTACCCGAAGCGCTTGGCGTACGACTCGATGACGCGGCCGATGACGTTGATCTGGCGGCCGGGCCTGACCGCCTTGATCGCACGGTCGAGGGACTCCCGGGTCCGCTCGACCAGCAGCCGCGACTCCTCGTCCACGTCGCCGACCAGGTACGTCGCGTTGTTGTCGCCGTGCACCCCGCCGATGTACGCCGTCACGTCGAGGTTGATGATGTCGCCGTCCCGCAGGACCGTGGAGTCGGGGATGCCGTGACAGATGACCTCGTTGAGGGAGGTGCACAGCGACTTGGGGAAACCGCGGTAGCCGAGGGTGGAGGGGTAGGCGCCGTGATCGCACATGTACGCGTGCGCGACACGGTCCAGCTCGTCCGTGGTGACGCCGGGCGCGATCAGCTTGGCGGCCTCCGCCATCGCCTGCGCGGCGATCCGGCCGGCGATCCGCATCGCCTCGATCGTCTCGGCGTTCTGCACCTCCGGACCGGTGTACGGCGTCGGGGCGGGCTTGCCCACATACTCGGGACGCCTGATGTTTCCCGGGACGGGACGGGTGGGAGAGAGCTCTCCTGGTACGAGCAGCGACTGGCCAGACATGCCAGCGAGTCTAACCAGCGGGCATGGGGGCACTATGTCCGTGGCGAAAGGAGCAGGTCATGGCCCTCTTCAAGAAGCGGACCGTCGGGAAACCCGGCGAGTGGTACTACTGCCTCGTCCACCAGAAGGTCGAGGAGGGGCCGGACTGCCCCGCCAAGGACCGTTTCGGGCCCTACACCACCCGTGCGGAGGCCGAACACGCCATGCAGACCGCCCAGGAACGCAACCTGGAGTGGGAGACGGACCCCAAGTGGCACGACGCCCAGGCCCAGAATCCGGACGACGACTGACCCCGGCCCGGCCCCCTCGCCGGGCGCGGCCCCTCCGGCTCCGGCGGGGCGACCGTTCAGGGCGCTGCCCGAGCGCACGGGGCCGGTGACCACCCGGGCGGGACGGGCCGGCCGCCGAGGGTGACGGTCTCCGAGGATGACGGTCCCGGATCGGCGCGAGCGCGGCAGGGCAGCGGCTACCACCGTGCCGCGGGCGGGGCGGTCAGCTGGTCCGCGAGCCGGGAGAGCCGGTCGCGCAGACGGCGGCGCCCCCGCTGCGAGGGCAGGGTGTTCTCCCCGGCCGCCGCGCTGACGAGGTGCTGGACGGTGTCCAGGTCGAGCTCGTGCTCGGGCGGCACGGTCAGGGCCTCGTGCGCCATCGCCCCCAGTTCACGGTCGCCCGCGTCGAGCGCGAGCACGGTCGCCCCGGCCCGCCGGGCGTCGTGGACCCGCTCCAGGAGCGGCGCCCCGGGAGCGGACGGCGCCACCACGAGCAGGGTCTCCCCGCGCCGCGCGGCCTCGATACGGCCGAGGCCCACGGCGAGGTGGGCCGGGTCCGAGGCCCGCGCCCCGTGCCGCACCAGCGTCGGGGACAGCTCCGGCGTGCCCGACCAGGCGGCCTCGTCCACCAGGTGCGCGGCCAGGTGCCACGGCTCGTACTCCGCCGTGCCCACGAGCAGCAGCCCGCCCCCGTACGACACCACGGACCCCCGCAGGGCCCCCGCGAACCGCCGGGTGGCCCCCGGCCACTCCGTCCCGGCCAGGACCTCGCGCAACAACGCGACCCGTACGGCATCCATGAGCACGCATCCTGCCGCAACCGACGACTCGTCAGGCGGAGTTCACCATGAATTCGCCCAAGTGGGGCAGAGCCCGCCCATGACCGAACCGAACACCACGACCAGCGTCCCCTTCCGCGCCGGTGGTGAAGGCCGGGCGAGTTACCGGATTCCCGCCCTCGTCGTCACCCGCGCGGGCACCCTGCTCGCCTTCTGCGAGGGCCGGGTCGACTCCGCCCAGGACCACGGCCGCATCGCCGTCGTCCTGAAACGGTCCACGGACGGCGGCCGCACCTGGGGCGCCCTGCAGGCCGTGGCCGAGAACGGGGAGGACCTCGCGGGCAACCCCGCCCCCGTCGTCCTCGACACCGGCCGCATCCTGCTCGTGCACGTCCGCGCCGCGGCCACCGCCACCGAGGACGCCATCCTGCGCGGC
This sequence comes from Streptomyces sp. RPA4-2, assembly GCF_012273515.2. Classification (NCBI taxonomy): domain Bacteria; kingdom Bacillati; phylum Actinomycetota; class Actinomycetes; order Kitasatosporales; family Streptomycetaceae; genus Streptomyces; species Streptomyces sp. RPA4-2. The sequence continues at coordinate 2,881,213 of NZ_CP050975.2, read as the reverse complement.
AGGGTGAGCGCCGCCGACGGCCGTCGCGTGTGGGTGCAGTACAGCGACGACGACGGCCTCACCTGGTCCGCGCCGCGGGAGATCACCTCGCGGGTGAAGAGAGCGGGATGGCGGTGGTACGCGACCACGCCGGGGCACGCGATCCAGCTCACCACCGGCCGCGTGGTCGTGCCCGGCAACCACACCCTGCCGCCCGTCGGCACCGACAACGGCACGGAGGCGCGGTACAACAGCGGGCACTGCCTCCTCAGCGACGACCGCGGCGCGAACTGGTACCTCGGCTATCTCGACGAGAACACCGACGGATACGTCAACGCGAACGAGACGACGGCCGCCGAACTCCTCGACGGACGGGTCTACTTCAACACCCGCAACGACTCCCCGTCGCCGGGCTGCCGCGCCGACGCGCACTCCGCGGACGGCGGGCGGACCCTGCTGAAACCCTTCCGTCCGCAGGCGGGACTCGTCACCCCGGTGGTCCAGGGCAGCGTCCTCCAGCTCCGCGATCCCGACCTGCTCCTGTACGCGGGCCCGGCCGACCCCGCCGCCCGCGCCCTGATGACGGTCCGCGCCTCCGCGGACGGCGGCACCACCTGGCGGCCCGTGCACACGGTCGACGGACTGCCCGCCGCGTACTGCGATCTGGTCCGCGTCGACCCGGAGACCGTGGGACTCCTCTACGAGACCGGCGACTTCGGCCCGTACGAGACGATCACCTTCCGGCGCATCCCGGTGACCGCCCTCACCTGAGCCCCCGCGGCCCCCGGGGCGGGATCCGCGCACGTAAGGTCGGCCCATGACCTCTACTGACAGCGCACAGAAGGCCCCCGCCAAGGACCCCTGGGACCTGCCCGACGTGTCCGGGCTCGTCGTGGGCGTGCTCGGCGGCACCGGTCCTCAGGGCAAGGGCCTGGCCTACCGCCTCGCCAAGGCGGGCCAGAAGGTGATCATCGGTTCGCGTGCCGCGGAGCGGGCGCAGGCCGCCGCCGCGGAACTGGGGCACGGTGTCGAGGGCGCCGACAACGCCGAGTGCGCCCGGCGCAGCGACCTCGTGATCGTCGCCGTGCCGTGGGACGGGCACGGCAAGACCCTGGAAGCCCTGCGCGAGGAACTGGCGGGCAAGCTCGTCGTCGACTGCGTCAACCCGCTCGGCTTCGACAAGAAGGGCGCGTACGCGCTGAAGCCGGAGGAGGGCAGCGCCGCCGAGCAGGCCGCGGCCCTGCTGCCGGACTCACGCGTCACGGCCGCCTTCCACCACCTCTCCGCGGTGCTCCTCCAGGACCCGGAGATCGAGGAGATCGACACCGATGTGATGGTCCTCGGCGAGGAGCGCGCGGACGTCGAGCTCGTACAGGCGCTCGCCGGGCGCGTCCCCGGCATGCGCGGGGTCTTCGCGGGCCGGCTGCGCAACGCCCACCAGGTCGAGTCGCTGGTCGCGAACCTGATCTCGGTGAACCGGCGCTACAAGGCCCACGCGGGCCTGCGGGTGACGGACGTATAGGTGACGGACGTGCAGATGACGGACGTACGGGCGACGGACGCGTAGACGTACAGCGGCGGCACGGGCCCGGGGCGAGAGTGGGGCACGGAGCACGGGGCATGAGGCATGGGGGACACGGACATGAGGGACACTGGACACCGCAGCACCAGCGATCCGTCCGTCTGTCAGGAGCCGTCCCCCATGTCCGCCTCGCCCTCCTCCGACCCGACCCGGCGCCTCGCGTTCTACGCCCTCGCGGTCTGCGTCCTCTCCGTCGCCGCGGCCGTGGTCTCCTTCGTCCAGGGCAGCTGGCTGGGGATCGTGTGGGTGCTGCTGGCCGGTCTCTCGTCCAACATGACCTGGTACTACGCGCGGCGCGGCCGGACGCGCGACCGGTCCGGGTCCGTCACCGGCTGAGGGCGCAGAACTGGTCGGCGCTGTTCCAGAAGCGGTAGAGGTTCTGGCCGCAGTAACTGTGGAATTCGTCGATACCCAGGCTGCGCAGGATGGAGTCGATCACGTCGAAGAACACGGTGTTCACCGACGGGATCCACAGCACCGCGAACACGGCGAGCAGGCCGAACGGCGCGAAGGGCTCCACCTGACGGCGGATACCGTACGACAGCCACGGCTCGATCACGCCGTAGCCGTCCAGGCCCGGGACCGGCAGGAAGTTCAGGATCGCGGCCGTGACCTGGAGCAGCGCGAGGAACGCCAGCGCGTACTGGAAGGCGGCCGGCACGCCGTCCAGCGCGTGCAGCCAGAACGGCGCCGTGCACACCACCGCGAACAGCACGTTCGTCAGCGGGCCCGCCGCCGAGATCAGGCTGTGCTTCCAGCGGCCCTGGATGCGGCCCCGCTCGATGAAGACCGCGCCGCCCGGCAGACCGATCCCGCCCATGATCACGAAGATCACCGGCAGCACGATGCTCAGCAGCGCGTGCGTGTACTTCAGCGGGTTGAGCGTCAGATAGCCCTTCGCGCCGATCGAGATGTCACCGCTGTGCAGGGCGGTGCGCGCGTGCGCGTACTCGTGCAGGCAGAGCGAGACGACCCACGCGGCCGTCACGAACAGGAACACGGCCACACCGGGCTGCTCGGCGAAACCGGTCCAGGTCGCCCACCCCGTCACCGCCATCACGGCCACGATCCCGACGAAGACGGGGCTGATCCTCCGGTCGCTGCGACGGGACGCGGCGGTGGTCATGGGACTCCCTGGACTGGTACGCGTGTGCTGGGCCTGCCCGACCGTACCGGGCTCGGACGGAAAACGTCTCGCGATCGGTCGTTGGTTCCGGAGAGGGTGGGGCCATCGCCGTACGGGGACGGCGGCGCCCCGACTCCCGGACCGGGCCGGAGTCCCGGCCCGGCTCGCGGTACCCGACGCCCGCACTTGATGTCACCGGAGACAATGGACCCCGTGCGCTACCGCATCCTCGGAACCACCCAGGCACTCCGCACCGACGGCACGGCCGTCCCGGTCGGCGGGGCGCGCCTGCGTGCCCTGCTGACCGTGCTCGCGCTGCGGCCGGGCCGGACCGTGCCCGCCGCTGTCCTGGTCGACGAGGTGTGGGACGCCGACCCGCCCGCCGACGCGCCCGCGGCGCTGCAGGCGCTGGTCGGGAGGCTGCGCCGGGCGCTCGGCGCGGGCGCGGTGGACTCGGTGGGCGGGGGCTACCGGCTCGTCGCGTCCGCGGACGACATCGACCTGCACCGTTTCGAGCGGCTCGCGGGTGAGGGCGCACGGGCGCTCGCCGACGGCGACCCGGCGAAGGCGGCCGTGATCCTCGACGACGCCCTCGCGCTGTGGCACGGGCCGGCCCTGGCCGACCTCCCGGACCGCACCGCCGAGTCGGCCCGCTGGGAGACCCGCCGCCTCGACGTGCGCCGCGCCCGCCTCGGCGCGGCCCTGGCGCTCGGGCACGCCGAACAGTCCCTGCCCGAGCTCACCGCCCTGTGCGATCTCCATCCCCTGGACGAGCCCCTGCACGTCCTGCGGCTGCGCGCCCTGCGCGACGCGGGGCGCCCCGCCGAGGCCCTGGCCGCCTACGAGTCGCTGCGCGCGCTGCTGGCCGACCGGCTGGGCTCCGACCCGGGCCCGGAGCTCCGCGCGCTGCACGGCGAACTGCTCCGCCCGGCCGGCCCGACGGCGTCCCCACGCCCGCCGGCGCACCCGGGCGGCGGCACCGAGGCCCGTACCGCACCCGCACGACACACCCCGGCGCCGGCCCCGCGCACCTCCGCGCCCGCGCCGCTCCTCCCCGCGGCCGGGGGAGGTCCCGGTGTCCCCGTCGCGTCCGCGCCCCCCGGCAACCTCCGCGCCCGGCTCACCTCGTTCGTCGGGCGTCAGGCCGACATCGACACCATCCGGGGCGACCTCGCCTCGGCACGGCTGGTGACACTGCTCGGCCCCGGCGGCGCCGGGAAGACCCGGCTGTCGCAGGAGGCGGCGGAGGCCGTCGCGTCCGGGGCCCGGGACGGGGTGTGGCTGGCCGAACTCGCGCCCATCGACGATCCGAAGGCCGTGCCCGACGCCGTACTCACCGCGGTCGGAGCCCGTGAGACGGTGCTGCGCGGCGCCGGCGCCGAGGAGATGCGGGCCGCCTCCGACCGGCACGACGATCCTCTCCACCGGCTCGCCGAGTACTGCTCCAAGCGCAGCATGCTGCTCATCCTCGACAACTGCGAGCATGTCGTGGACGCCGCCGCGCAGCTGGCCGAGGAGCTTCTGGAGCGGTGCCCGGGGCTGACCGTCCTGGCCACCAGCCGCGAACCCCTCGGTGTACCGGGGGAGTTGCTGCGGCCCGTGGAGCCGCTGCCGGAGCCGTTCGCGCTGCGGCTGTTCGCCGACCGCGGGGCCTCGGCCCGGCCGGGCTTCCGGATCGACGCCGACGCCGGGACCGCCGAGGCCGCGGCGGAGATCTGCCGCCGGCTGGACGGCCTGCCGCTCGCCATCGAACTCGCCGCGGCCCGGCTGCGGATGCTCACCCCGCGGCAGATCGCCGACCGGCTCGACGACCGGTTCCGGCTGCTGACCTCGGGCAGCCGTACGGTGCTGCCGCGCCAGCAGACCCTGCGGGCCGTCGTCGACTGGTCCTGGGACCTGCTCGACGGGGACGAGCGGGACGTCCTGCGGCGGCTGTCGGTGTTCGCGGGCGGCTGCGACCTCGCCGCGGCCGAGGCCGTCTGCGGCCCGGTGGCCCTGGAGTCGCTCGGCTCGCTCGTCGACAAGTCCCTCGTCGTCGCGGCCCACTCCGGCGACGGCGCGATGCGCTACCGGCTCCTGGAGACCGTCGCCGAGTACGCCGGTGAACGGCTCGACGAGTCCGGGCAGCGCTCCGCCGCCGAGCGCGACCACCTGACGTACTACCGGGAACTCGCCCGCACCACCGACCCCCAGCTGCGCGGCGCCGGCCAGCGCGCCGCGATCGAGCGGATGGAACGGGAGTCGGAGAACCTCAGGGCCGCCCTGCAGCGTGCCGTCGCCACCGGCGACGAACAGGAGGCGCTCTGCCTCGTCCTCTCGCTGGCCTGGTACTGGCAGATGCGCGACCTGCGGCTGATGGCCCGCCACTGGTCCGCTGAGGTCATGGCCCTCGGCCCGGACCCCTTCGCCGGACCCCTGCGGCCGGTGCCCCCGCTGGCCGAGAGCTGCACGGACGGCCCGCCGCCGATGCGCCCCGAGATCCTCGACGAGGCCCGCCGGGGCCTGCATCTCGTCCACCTCGCCTGCATGGACATGGACATGGGCGCCTGGGAGACCCCCGAGGCCCAGGAGAAACTGCGCGCCATCAGCCGGGCCTACAGCCCGGGGCTGCCGCAGACCTGCCGCAGCCCCGGCAACCTCTGGTTCTACGCCGTGATCATGACGGGTGACATGGACCGGATGCGCGCCGTCATCGACGAGACCGTCCGTACCTGCCGCGAGCTCGGCTACGCGTGGGAGCTGGGCGTCGCCCTCCAGATGCGCGCCAACGTCCTCGCCAACCGGGCCACCTGGGCGGGCGACGCGGTCCGGGACGCGGATGAGGCGCTGGAGATCTTCACCCGGATCGGAGACGCCTGGGGCGCCGCCGAGGCGCTCTCGGCGCGCGGCGAGGCCCATGAACGGCGGGGCGCCTACCGGCTCGCGGCCGACGACTACGCCGAGGCGATGGAGCACGCCGAAGGGCTCGGGGCGCACGCGCAGACGGCGGTGCTCAGCACCCGGCTCGGCGGTGTCCTCATCGAGTCCGGCGAGAGCGAGCGCGGCGAGCGGATGCTGAGGGAGGTGCTCGCCAAGGGCGAGGGCACGCTGAACGAGGCCATGCCCGCCTCCCGGCTCTTCCTGTCGATGTGGCTGGCCCGCAGCGGCCGGGTCCCGGAGGCGCGCGAGCAGATGCGGCTGCTGCGCGCGGACTTCGAGGCCGTCACCTTCGTGGTCTTCGACGGCTTCGTGCTGGGCATCGAGGCCTGGCTGGACGCGCTGGAGGGACTGTACGAGGCCGCCCTGGTGAAGGTGCGCAAGGCGCTGGAGCGGGCGGGCGATCCGCTGTCGCAGGTCATCGCGCCGCACATGACCTCCGCGCATCTGACCACCGCCGCCGTCGCCCTCACCGGTCTGGACGGCGGCCGCCGGGTGCGGGACGCGGCCGTACTGCTGGGCGCGGCCGACAGGCTGCTGCCGCCGGGCCACTTCGTGGGCCCGATGGAGGACGAGGCGCGGGTCCGGGCCGAGGCCGACGTACGGGCCCTGCTGGACGAGAGGGCGTACGAGACCGCGTACGCCGAGGGCGGCGCGCTCTCCGTGGAGGAGGCCGCCGCCCTCGTGTGACGCGAGCCGGGGTCCCGGTCATGACCCGGGCGGACGTCAGCTCTTGGTACGGAACTTGTGGATCGCGATCGGCGCCATGACCACGGTGAGCCCGGCCGTCCAGGCGAGTGTCACCCACAGGCTGTGGGTGACCGGGCCGCCCACCATCAGGCCGCGCGTGGTGTCCGCGAGCGAGGACAGCGGGTTGTAGTCGGTGAAGGCGCGCAGCCAGCCGGGCATGGTCCCGGTCGGCGAGAAGATCGACGAACCGAACTGCAGGGGCATCAGGACCAGGAAGCCCATCGCCTGCACCGACTGCGCGTTCTTCATCGTCACACCGAGGACCAGGAAGATCCACATCAGGGCGGAGCCGAAGAGGACGGAGAGCCCCACCGAGGCGAACAGGCCCGGCCAGTTGGTGATGTCGAAGCCGACCAGCACGCCGACGATCAGGAGGATCGTCGTGGCGACGAGCATCCGCATCAGCTCCACCACGATCTTGGCGAAGAGCACGGAGCCCTGGCCGATCGGCAGGGTGCGGAAGCGGTCCATCACACCGGTCTGGAAGTCCTGGTTGAAGCCGGTGCCGACGGCTGTCGCGATGTTCATGGCCGTCATCGCCATCAGACCGGGCACGACGTACTGCACGTACGCGTCCTGGCCGCCGCCCAGGGACTGTCCGATGGAGCCCCCGAAGACGTACACGAACAGCAGGGTGAAGACGACCGGCATCAGGACGGCGTCGAACATCGACTCCGGGTCCTGGCGGATCCACAGCAGGTTGCGGCGGACGAGGGCGCCGATGTGGCGCGCGTGCGCCCGGGGCGAGATACGCGGGTCGCCCTGGGCGGCGAGGGGGGCTTCGGCGACAGCGGTGGTCATGCGGAGACCTCCTCGTAGGCGCGGGCGGGGGCCTGGTCCTGCGGGGCACTGGCCTTGTGGCCGGTGAGGGACAGGAAGACCTCGTCCAGACTGGGCAGTTCGGTGGAGATGGAGGCGATCGTGATGCCGCGCGCGCTGACCGCGCCGACCACGGCCGTGAGCTGTTCGTCGCTGAGGATCGGCACCACGACGGTGCCGGTCTCGATGTCCACGGCCGTGGCCGCGAGACCGGTGAGGCCCAGCTCGTCGAAGAGGGAGGCCAGCGGACGCAGCTCCAGCGGGTCCAGCGGGCGGATGCGCAGCGTACGGCCGCCGACCCGTGCCTTCAGGTCGTCGATCCGGCCGTTCGCGATGACCTTGCCGCGGTCGATGACCGTCAGCTCGGAGGCCAGCTGCTCCGCCTCCTCCATGTACTGGGTGGTGAGCAGTACGGTCGCGCCGTCCGCCACCATCCGCTTGACCTCCTTCCACACCTCGTTGCGGGTGCGCGGGTCGAGGCCGGTGGTCGGCTCGTCCAGATAGAGGACGGACGGGTGGCCGATCATGGAGGCGGCGAGGTCGAGACGGCGGCGCATACCGCCGGAGTACGTCGACGCGGGGCGCTTGGCGGCGTCGGTGAGGGAGAAGCGCTCCAGGAGCTCGTCGGCGCGCCGGCGGGCCTCCTTGCGGGGCAGGTCGAGCAGCCGCCCGATCATGTACAGGTTCTCCCAGCCGGGGAGCTTCTCGTCGACCGAGGCGTACTGGCCGGTGAGGCCTATCACCCGGCGGAGCTGGCGGGGCTGGGTGAGCACGTCGTAGCCGGCCACCGTCGCCCGGCCGGCGTCGGGTGTGACCAGGGTGGACAGGATGCGGACGAGGGTGGTCTTGCCGGCGCCGTTGGGACCGAGCACGCCGAGGACGGTGCCTTCGTGGACGTCCAGGTCCACGCCGTCCAGTGCCTTGGTCTCGCCGTAGTGCTTGACCAGCCCCCGCACGGTGACGGCGCTGCGGGCGCCGGTGCCGGGGTTCTTGTCGATTCGCGTCATGCCCACAAGATGTCAGTGCCCACCGACAAACCGCCTACAGGGTGCCTACAGCCCCCTGCGGCCACCGACAGGCCGCCGACAGCGGCCGCCGACGGGCGTGCGCACCCCGCCGTCCGGGAACGGCGACAGCCCGCCGACGGGGGAAGTTCGGCGGGCTGTCTTCGTGCCGCAATGGCTCGGTGGGGCCTGGTGACGCTAGTGGACGGAGTGCTCCTCGAGGGGGAACGTTCCGCCGACGACGTCGTCGGCGAACGCGCGGGCCGCGTCCCCCATGACCGTGCGCAGATCGGCGTACTGCTTCACGAACTTCGGCACCTTGCCACCGGTGAGGCCGAGCATGTCGGTCCACACCAGGACCTGCGCGTCGGTCTCCGGTCCGGCGCCGATGCCGACGGTCGGGATGTGCAGGGTGCGGGTCACCTCGGCGGCGAGCTCCGCCGGGACCAGCTCCAGGACGACGGCGAACGCACCCGCGTCCTGGACCGCCTTGGCGTCGCGCAGCAGCTGCTGGGCGGCTTCCTCGCCGCGGCCCTGGACGCGGTAGCCCATGGAGTTCACGGACTGCGGGGTCAGGCCGATGTGCGCCATGACGGGGATGCCGGACTCCACGAGCAGCTCGATCTGGCGGTGCGAGCGCTCGCCGCCCTCCAGCTTCACCGCGCCGACCCCGGCCTCCTTGACCAGCCGGGTGGCGGAGCGCAGGGCCTGGACCGGACCCTCCTGGTACGAGCCGAAGGGCAGGTCGCCGACGATGAGGGCGCGGCTGGTGCCGCGGACGACCGCGGCGGACAGCATCGTCATCTCGTCGAGAGTGACGGGCACGGTCGTCTCGTACCCGAGGTGGCAGTTGCCGGCCGAGTCGCCGACGAGCATCACGGGGATACCGGCCTCGTCGAAGACGGACGCGGTCATCGCGTCGTAGGCGGTGAGCATGGGCCACTTCTCGCCGCGCTCCTTGGCCGCGGTGATGTCGCGGACCGTGATGCGGCGGGTGCTCTTGCCTCCGTACAGCGCCTTGCCGCTGTCGGTGGTGGCCCGCGCACCGTCCGCGGGCTGCTTCGGGGCAGCCGAGAGCTGCGTCATCGCAACGGCTCCTTCTGTCATCTCGAGGCGCCCTGACGGCGTCCCCGGATCCCCACCATGGTGGCACCTCGTGCCAACGGGGGCCAGACCAGGTCGAGCGACACGCGTCTCATCCTCCGCCCCAGGGGTCCGCCTTTCCATGGATTCGTCCCCCGCGGCCCAGCTCTCCGGGGCCGGTTCCAGGGGGCCAGGGGCCGGTTCCCGAGGGTTCGGCTCTCCGGGTCGGACTCGCGCCGGCCGCCCGCCGTTGCACCCGTCGGATGGTCCGTACGCCCCATCTGTCCGGTTGGTCCGGGCCGCTTCGCAAGGTCTCCGTAAAGGATTTACGATACGATACGGTTCCGTATCGAATCTCGTTAGGCTCCCGCACATGACAACTCCCGCTGCCCCCGCCGAACGGCGTGTGCCCGAAGCGGTGCATCGGCGCCGCTGGGCCATTCTCGGCGTGCTCATGCTCAGCCTGTTGATCGTGGTGCTGGACAACTCGATCCTCAACGTCGCGATCAAGACGATCTCCACCCCGGCACCCACCGGACTCGGCGCCACGCAGAGCGAGCTGGAGTGGGCCATCAACGCCTACACACTCGTCTTCGCCGGGCTGCTCTTCACCGCGGGCCTCCTCGGCGACCGGCTCGGCCGCAAGAAGGTCCTGCTCGCCGGTCTGGCCGTCTTCGGAGTGGGCTCGGCACTGGCGGCGGAGTCGGGCTCGCCCGTACAGCTCATCGTCTTCCGCGCCGTCATGGGCTTCGGCGCGGCCTTCGTGATGCCCGCCACCCTCGCCGTCCTCATGAACGTCTTCGAGCGCGAGGAGCAGCCCAAGGCCATCGGCATCTGGGCAGGCGGCGTCGGTCTCGCCATCGCCATCGGCCCGATCACCGGCGGTGTGCTGCTCGCCCACTTCTGGTGGGGCTCGGTCTTCCTGATCAACGTGCCGATCGTGATTCTCGCGCTCGTCCTGATGTTCTGGCTGGTCCCCGACTCCCGTGACCCGAACCCCGGCCGCGTCGACCTGGTCGGTGTCGTCCTGTCCGTCATCGGGCTCGTGCTGCTCGTCTACGGCATCATCAAGGGAGGCCAGCTGGCCTCCTTCACCGACGCGACGGTCCTCGCCACCATCGGGGCCGGAGTCGCCGTCCTGGTCGCCTTCGTCGTCTACGAGAAGCGCAGCGACCATCCGTCCATCGACGTCACGTACTTCAAGAACAAGGTCTTCTCGGCCGCCATCGCCGCCATCGCGCTCGTCTTCTTCGCGCTGATGGGCGTGACCTTCTTCTCCGTCTTCTACACGCAGAGCGTGCGCGGCTACTCGCCGCTGAAGACCGGTGTGCTGATGCTGCCGCTCGCCGCCGCCCAGCTCATCTTCGCGCCGCGCGCCCGCCTCGTCGTCGACCGCATCGGCAACCGGGCCACGTGCACGGGAGGCCTGCTGCTGCTCGCCGCGATGCTCGGCGCGTTCGCGACACTGAAGGCGGACACCCCGATCTGGCTCCTCGAGGTCATCTTCTTCCTGATGGGCACCGGTATGGCGCACATCATGACCCCGACGAGCGTCGTGATAATGCAGGCCCTGCCGCGCGAGAAGGCCGGCTCCGCCTCCGCCCTCAGCAACGTCTTCCGCCAGGTCGGCGGCGCGCTGGGCATCGCGGTCCTCGGTTCGGTCCTCTCCTCGGCCTACCGCAACGGCATCGAGGACAAGCTCTCCCTCCTGCCGCCCGGCCTGCGCCACACCGCGGGCGAGTCCATCGAGGCCACCCTCGGGGTCGCCGCCAAACTCGGCCCCCGGGGCGACGCCCTGGTCACCCCGGCCAACGACGCCTTCCTGCACGCCATGCACGTGACCGCCCTGTGCGGCGCGGGAGTGGCGATCGTGGGCGCCGTCATCGTGGCCCTCTTCCTGCCGGGCCGTCCGCCCACCCCGCAACAGGACGAGGACCGGACGGAGTTGGTGACCGCGGAGCACTGACGGAGGGACGCGGCGGGGCACCCCCTTGCATCGGCAGCGGGTGCCCCACACGCCGTACACGCCGCAGACCGGGAAGAACCACCAGGGCAGGACGAAGGAACGGAGCGACACGTGAACCTCGCTGACAGCCGGGAAAGGCACGAGGGTTCCCCCCGGGGGCGCCCCCGCAGCGAGGCCGTGGAACGCTCCATCATCGAGGGCGCGGTGAAGCTCCTGGAGGACGGTGTCCCGCTCGCGGACATCTCCATCGAGCGTCTGGCGCGCACCGCGGGCGTCGGCAAGGCGACCATCTACCGCCGGTGGAGCGGCAAGGAGGAACTCTTCGTCGACGTCATGCGCGCCACCGAGCCCCCGGACGCCGAACTCCCGGGCACCTCCATGCGCGACGATCTGATCGCCCTTCTGGAACCGCTGCGCCGGCGGGGTCTGGCCAGCCGCTCGTCGGCGCTCCTGCACAACGTCTACGCCCAGATAAAGACCAGCCCGAAGATCTGGGCGGCCTATCAGGCCACCGTCATCGAACCGCGGCGCCGGACCACCTTCGAAGTCCTGCGCCGCGGACAGCGCGACGGCGAACTCCGCGACGACGTGGACATAGAGGTCATCAACGACCTCTTCGTCGGACCCATGCTGGTGCGCGCCGTGATGCGCCCGGAGGCCGAACTCCCCGAGGACCTCGCGGAGCAGATCGTCGACGCGGTGCTCACGGGGCTCCGCCCGCCCGGACGTTAGTCCATCTGTTCGGCCGTTGGTTCACCCGGCCGGCCGATGGGCCGAATGTGCGCGTTTCGTCACAGAGGGCGCGCTTCACTCCCGATTCGGAACTCCGGACCCCGAGTTGTTCGTCCTCGTGCCCGTACGGCCGTCATGGGACGGCAGGAACGGCACCGATCATCCCCTAGGGTCGTAACCGCGGGGCTGACGGTGTGCACGGCAGGTTGTGAGGCGACGGTATGGCGCAGGCGTATATGACGGAGACGGGCAGTGGCGACTCGGGGCCCGAGCGCCGAGGACCCCGTTTTCGGCGCCTGCTGGACAGATGGCGCGGCGACCGCGGCATCTGGCGCCGCGGCCTGCTCCTCGCCGCGCTCGCGCTGCTCCTCGCGCTGGTGATGCTGCTGCACGCGCAGATCCCCAACCGGATCGGCAACCTCGGCAGCCTCACGGAGACGTTCCTGCCGTGGCTGGGCCTGTTCGTCCCGGTCCTGCTCGCTCTCGCGCTGGTGCGGAAGTCCGCGAGCGCCCTGATCGCCGTGCTGCTCCCCGCGATCGTCTGGCTGAACCTCTTCGGCGGACTGCTCGTCGACAGGACCGGCAGCGGCGGCGACCTCACCGTCGCCACGCACAACGTCAACGCGGAGAACCCCGATCCGTCCGGCACCGCACGCGACGTGGCAGCCTCCGGCGCCGACGTGGTGGCCCTGGAGGAACTGACGGCCACGGCGGTCCCGACGTACGAGAAGGCGCTGGCGGCCACCTACAGGTACCACTCCGTGCAGGGCACCGTCGGGCTGTGGAGCAAGTACCCGCTGACCCGGGCCAGGCCCGTGGACATCAAGCTGGGCTGGACGCGGGCGATGCGGGCGACGGTGGCCACGCCGGACGGCGCCGTCGCCGTGTACGTCGCCCACCTGCCCTCGGTACGGGTGAAGCTGGAGGCCGGGTTCACCGCCCGTCAGCGCGACCGCAGCGCCGACGCGCTGGGCGAGGCGATCGCCGACGAGCCGCTGAAGCGGGTCGTCCTGCTCGGCGACCTGAACGGCACGATGAACGACCGCGCGCTGAACGGCGTCACCTCGCAGATGCGCTCCACGCAGGGCGCGGCGGGCAGCGGCTTCGGGTTCAGCTGGCCGGCGTCGTTCCCGATGGCCCGGATCGACCAGATCATGGTCAAGGGTGTCGAGCCGGTGACCTCCTGGACGCTGCCCGAGACCACCAGCGACCATCTCCCGATCGCCGCCCGTGTGAAGGTCGCGGCAACCGGGTCTTAACCTGCTGGAATACTGGGCCTGAGAGAGTTTGTTCCATAGCTGAACTTACAAAGCCCGTGCACACCGGTGTGCACGGGCGTCTCCGTGCGCGCCGAACGGCCCCCGGCGCCGGCCGGTCCGGTCCGTCCGCGTCACCTCGCCCGTAGGCCGCCCCCGTTCCGCTCAGCCCGGCTGTTCCACCCTCCGCTCCCTTGAAAGGCCCCTTCATGCCCCTGGCCCTGCTCGCCCTCGCCGTGGGCGCCTTCGGCATCGGAACCACCGAGTTCGTGATGATGGGCCTGCTGCCCGACGTCGCGGACGACCTCCACATATCCCTCCCCGCCGCGGGACACCTGGTCTCGGCGTACGCGCTCGGCGTGGTGATCGGCGCCCCGCTGCTCGCGGCGGCCACCGCCCGTATGTCCCGCCGCAAGGTCCTCATCGGCCTCATGGTCCTCTTCGTCGCGGGCAACGTGCTCTCCGCGCTCGCCCCCGACCAGCACTGGCTGCTCGCCGCCCGCTTCCTCAGCGGTCTGCCGCACGGCGCCTTCTTCGGCGTCGGCGCCGTCGTCGCCACCGGTCTCGTCGCGCCCGAGCGCAAGGCGCGCTCCGTCTCGCTGATGTTCCTCGGGCTGACCGTCGCGAACATCGTGGGAGTGCCGGTGGCCACGTTCATCGGCCAGCACTTCGGCTGGCGGGCCACCTTCCTCGGGGTCGGCGTGATCGGTCTGGCGGCGATCGCCTCGCTGGCGCTGCTCATCCCGCACGACCACACCCACGCCGCCACCGGCGGTCTGCGCGGCGAACTGGCGGCCCTGCGGTCCCTTCCCGTCTGGCTGGCCCTGGGGACGACGGTGGCCGGCTTCGGCGCGCTGTTCTCCGCGTACAGCTACATCACGCCGATGCTCACCGAGTCCGCCGGGTACACCGAGTCCAGCGTCACCCTGCTGCTCGCGCTGTTCGGCGTCGGCGCGACGGTGGGCAACCTGGTGGGCGGACGGCTGGCGGACCACTCCTTGCGCGGCACGCTCTTCGGCGGTCTCGCGTCCCTGGTCGCGGTGCTCGCCCTCTTCCCCCTGCTGATGTCGGCGCAGTGGAGTGCCGCTCTCGCCGTCACCCTGCTCGGCACGGCCGCCTTCGTCACCGGCTCGCCGCTCCAGCTGATGGTCATGGAGAAGGCCTCCGCGGCCCCGTCGCTGGCCTCGTCCGCGAACCAGGCCGCGTTCAACCTCGCGAACGCGGGGGGCGCGTGGATCGGGGGGCTCGCGCTGGCGGCGGGGTTCGGCGCCACCTCCCCGGCGCTCGCGGGAGCGGCCCTCGCCGTGCTCGGCCTGGCCGTCGCCGGGACGGCGTACACGGTCGACCGCCGCCACCGGGCCGCCCAGGCGGTCAGCCCCGGCCGTCTGGTCGCCGCTCACGTCCCCGACCGGCCGGAGACCGTGCTGCGCTGAACGGTCAGCCCTCCGTCTCCGGCGGGTCGAAGCGGGCCAGGTCACGCAGCCAGGTGCGGGCCGAACTGTCGGACGGCGCGCGCCAGTCGCCGCGCGGCGAGAGCGAACCGCCCGCCGAGACCTTCGGCCCGTTCGGCATCGCCGAGCGCTTGAACTGCGCGAACCCGAAGAAGCGGCGGCAGAAGACCTCCAGCCAGCGCCGGATCTCAGGGAGGTCGTACGCGACCCGCTCGGCCTCGGGGAAGCCGGGCGGCCAGGCGCCCGCGTCCGGGTCGCGCCACGCGTGCCAGGCGAGGAAGGCGATCTTCGACGGCCTGAACCCGTAGCGCAGCACGTGGAAGAGCGTGAAGTCGTGCAGCGCGTACGGGCCGATCTTCGACTCGGTCGACTGCATCTCCTCGCCGGGGACCAGCTCCGGGCTGATCTCCGTGTCCAGGATCGCGGCGAGCGTCCGGTCGGTGTCCTCGCCGAACTGACGGCTGCCGATGACCCAGCGGATCAGATGCTGGATCAGGGTCTTCGGCACACCCGAGTTGACGTTGTAGTGACTCATCTGGTCGCCCACGCCGTACGTGGACCAGCCGAGCGCAAGCTCCGACAGGTCGCCGGTCCCGAGCACGATGCCGCCGCGCTGGTTGGCGAGCCGGAACAGGTAGTCGGTGCGCAGTCCGGCCTGCACGTTCTCGAAGGTGACGTCGTACACGGGCTCGCCGGACGCGAAGGGGTGGTCCATCTCCTTCAGCATCAGCCGGGCGGTCGGCGTGATGTCCAGCTCGGCCGCGGTGACGCCGAGGGAGCGCATCAGCTCGTGCGCGTTGCCCTTGGTGTGGTCGCTGGTGGCGAAGCCGGGCAGGGTGAAGGCGAGGATGTCGCTGCGCGGGCGGCCCGCCCGGTCCATCGCGCGGGCCGCGACGATCAGCGCGTGCGTGGAGTCGAGCCCTCCGGACACCCCGATGACGACCTTCGGGCCACCGATCGCCGCGAGCCGCTGCTGGAGCCCCGCGACCTGGATATTGTACGCCTCGTAGCAGTCCAGGGCCAGCCGGTCGGGGTCCGCGGGCACGAACGGGAAGCGCTCGACGCGACGCCGCAGGCCCAGGTCGCCGGCCGGCGGGTCGAGCCGGAACGACACCGTGCGGAAATCGGCGGTGCGGGGGGTGTGGGTGCGCCGGTTGTCGTCGAAGCTGCCGGTCCGCAGCCGTTCCTGCCGCAGCAGGTCGAGGTCGACGTCCGCCACGGCGAACTGGTCGTCGAGCGGGAAGCGGTCGGACTCGGCCAGCATCGCCCCGTTCTCGTAGATCATGGTCTGTCCGTCCCAGGACAGGTCGGTGGTCGACTCGCCCAGGCCGGCCGCCGCGTAGACGTACGCGGCGATGCAGCGCGACGACGCCGAACGGCACATCAGCTTGCGGTCCTCGGCCCGGCCGACGGTGATCGGACTGCCGGAGAGGTTGGCGAGGACGGTGGCGCCCGCCAGGGCCGCCTCGGCGCTCGGGGGCACCGGCACCCACATGTCCTCGCAGATCTCCGTGTGCAGCACCAGGCCCGGGACGTCGTCCGCGGTGAACAGCAGGTCCACACCGAACGGCACGGACTCCCCGTCGACCCGGATCGTGCCGCCGCGCTCGTCGTCGCCCGCGGCGATCTGCCGGCGCTCGTAGAACTCCCGGTAGTTGGGCGGGTACGACTTGGGTACGACACCGAGGACGCGGCCGCGGTGCACGATCACCGCGCAGTTGTAGACCCGGTTGCGGTGGCGCAGCGGGGCGCCCACGACCAGGACCGGCAGGAGTTCCGCCGACCCCGCCACCACGGTCCGGAGCGCCTCCTCGACCTGGTCGAGCAGCGCGTCCTGGAGCAGCAGGTCCTCGATCGAGTAGCCGCACAGTCCCATCTCCGGGAAGACGGCGACGGCGACACCCTCCCCGGCGCACCTGCGCGCCTGGCGCAGGACCGCCTCGGCGTTGGCGAGCGGGTCCGCGATGACGGTGTGGCCCGTGCAGGCGGCGACGCGTGCGAAGCCGTGCTGATAGAGCGACCGGAAGTTCAGAGAAGGCACCCGCCCAGTGTAATCGTCAGAGCGACGCGATGGGGGCCTGGGGCGTGTGGCGGGCCCCCGTCGACGGCGGACGCCGGCTGCGGAGAGCGCCGTGCGGGGCCGGACGCGACGATGCGCCCGCCTCCCCTGGGGAGGCGGGCGCATCGTCCGTGCAGGCCGGTCGTCAGCGACGGCTGAACGAGCTGACGTAGCCCGGGGCGGGGGAACCCACGCCGGTCACGTCGTCGTAGCCCTTCACGGCTGACAGCGAGCTGTCCTTGCCGAGGCTGCGCACGGAGATCAGCAGACCCCCGGACGCGTCGAACGAGTTGGCGAAGTCCACACGCGCCACGGCGAGTCCGGAACCCTTGGGGTTGTCCGTGACGTCGTGGTACGCCTTGGAGCCGTACTTCGCGTAGATCGACGGGTTGGCGAAACCGATCGCCTTGCCGCCGCGCGCCTCCTGGGCCAGGGCCTGGACGGCCGCGATCACCGGCGCGGCGAGCGAGGTGCCGCCGATCCGGTACTCGCTGTACTGCTGCGACCCGTCCGGGAAGGTCTGCGTCTGGCCGACGCGGAAACCGGTGTTGGGGTCGGCGATCGCCGCGATGTCCGGCACGGTACGCATGGCCGTGGTGCCGTTGGCCTTGGCCAGCGCGCCCGGTACGACGCCCTTCTGGTAGAAGGGCTGCGCCACGGTCTTGCTGGTGCCGCCGCCCGCGCCCGAGGTGAACGCGCCCGGGAAGCCGGTCCAGCTCTTGCCGTCGGCCGACAGCGAGGCCTTCTCGGTACCCCAGCCGGTCTCGAACTGGTACTTGTCGTTCTTGCCGACGGCCAGCGAGGTGCCGCCGACCGCGGTCACCCACGCCGAGTTGGCCGGGGTGTCGACCTGCTTCGTACCGGTGTTGGCGACCTCGTCGCCGTTGTCGCCGGAGGAGAAGTAGAAGCCGATGCCCTCGACCGCGCCGAACTGGAAGACCTGGTCGTACGCGGCGGCGAGGTCCGGGGTCTGGTTGGCCTCGATGTCGCCCCACGAGTTGGAGACGATGTCGGCCAGGTGCCCGTCGACGATCTTGCTGAGCGAGTCGAGCAGGTCGTCGTCGTAGCAGGAGGCGGCACCCACGTACGTGATGTTCGCCCCGGGCGCGACCGCGTGCACGGCCTCGACGTCGAGGGTCTCCTCGCCGTACCAGCCGGCCGCGCCGCACTCCTCGGTCTTCGTGTAGGTGCCGGGCAGCACCTGACGCAGCTGACTGGTGGAGTACTTCGCGTCACCGTGCTTCTTGGCGTACGAAGCCGCGTCGAACGCGATGGTCGGCGAGGCGTACGCGTCGGTGATGGCGACGCGGACACCCTTGCCGGTGTGCTTGCCCGCGCCGTAGGCGGCGCGCAGCTGCTTGCCGGTGTATCCCTGCACCGCGTACGGGATCTTCTTGCCGTACGCGTCCGGCAGCGTGCTCGCGGTGTTCGAGCCGTAGTACGAGGAGAACGGCCCGGCGTTGCGGAACACCGCGTCCGGAGGCGGCAGGGTGTCGTTGTGCGTCGCCTTGTGCGGGGCGTTGTCCAGGCCGGTGACGGTCAGGACGGCGCCGTTCAGGGCGGACGGGACGGAGGCCGACCCGGCCGGAGCCCGGTAGGTCTTCCCGCTCTTGGTGTAGTTGTGCAGCTGGGTGCCGAACGCCTTCTCGGCGGCGGCGACGTCACCGGTGACGGAGACGTAGTGCTGCGTGCTGCCGGTGACCTTCAGGCCGGCCGACTTCAGCCACGAGGTCACCTCGGCGACCTGTGCCTTGGTGGCGCCGAAGCGGGCCTGCGTCTGCTCGGCGGAGAGGTACTTCCCGTACGAGGCAGACGCCGGGTCGGCGACGGCCTTGGCATACGCGGCAAGGCCGGCGGCGTCCCGGCCCGCGAAGTAGACCCGGGCGGAGACCTGGGAGCTGTCGGACGCGGCCCCCTTGTCCGCCTTCGCCGTGGCCCACGCGGGCTTGGTGCCCGCGAGGGTGTGCCGGCTCGGGCCGGTCGCGGCGTGGGCCGCGGGTATGCCGAGCGCCAGCGCGCCGGCGAGCAGCGGCAATGTCGCTGCCATGCTCACTCCGGCGCGTACTGCAGCGCGATTGGATCTCATAAAACCCCCTGCGATGCGGTTCGTCGCATGTGCGGTCGTCCGTGATGTGCGAGACCGTGCGCCGAACGCGGGGCACACGGAATGGATCACGCTGGGGTCACTCTGGCGATGAACCGTTCATGCAAGGGGAATGAGAAGGCCAAGGAAACGCCAAGTGGCCGTGATTGAAGGTCATTTGGGACGGTTTGGAGAGAGCCCTCCCGCGGCCGTAGGGATATCCCTCGATTTCGCGCGAAGGGGTTCCCCGCACCCGGGTACAGCCCTGGGGGGTGTTACGAGAGCCCGCCCGCCTCCGGGCGCCCGCCTGGGATTACGGGACAGCCCTCAGTCGCGCGCCTTCGCGCCGCGTGCCTTCAACAGGTCGGCCATCAGCTTGATTTCGGACTGCTGTGCGTCGACCATGCCCTGCGCGAGCTTCTTCTCCACGCCGACCGTGCACTTCTGGACGCAGCCCTCGGCCATGTGGATGCCGCCCTTGTGATGGTCGGTCATCAGCTGCAGGTACAGGATCTCGGCCTGCTTGCCCTTCAGCGTGTTCAGCTTCTTCAGCTCGGTGTTGGTCGCCATGCCCGGCATCAGCGCGCCGTCCTTGCCGGAGGCCATGTCGCCCATGCCCATCCAGGTCATGGGCGGGTCCGCGGACACCTTCGGCAGCTCCCACAGGTCGAGCCAGCCGAGCAGCATGCCGCGCTGGTTGGCCTGCGTCTGCGCGATGTCGTACGCGAGCCGCCGTACCTCCTCGTCGCCCGTGCGGTCGCGCACGAGGTAGGACATCTCGACGGCCTGCTGGTGGTGGACCGCCATGTCCCGCGCGAAGCCCGCGTCCGCGGAATCCGCGGCGGGCGCCCTGGTCCCGGGGTCGTCGCTCTCGGCGACCGCGTACGTGATGGCGCCCGCGGCGACCAGCACCGCCGCCGTGGTGCCCGCGATCCAGCCCGCCTGCCTCATCTGCCTCATCCGGCTCACTGCGCCAGGCCGTTGGTGCAGGCGGCGCCCGGCTCGGGCGTCTGCTTGCCCTGCACGAACTCGGAGAAGAACGTGTTGACGGCCGGGTCGCTCGCACCCGTCACCGTGCGCTGCTTGCCCCAGGCGCTGAGCATGATCGGGTCCTTCTGGTCCTCGACGGGGCTCATCAGGGTGTACGGGGTCTTCTTGACCTTCTCCGAGAGCGCCTTCACGTCGGCGTCCGAGGCCTTGCCGTTGTACGTCACCCAGACCGCGCCGTGCTCCAGCGAGTGCACGGCGTTCATGTTGTTGACCGGCTTGGCGTAGACGTCGCCGTTGCAGTTCATCCACACCTGGTTGTGGTCACCGCCGACCGGGGGCTCCATCGGGTACTTCACGGTCTTGGTGACGTGGTTGCGGGACAGCTTCCCCGACCACGTCCGCACGCCGTCCTTGCCCGCGACGAAGTGCCCGGAGCCGCCGCCCTTGGAATCGCTCGCCGAGGTGTCGCTCTTGTCGGACTGCGACCTGACCAGGACGACACCGCCGACCACGAGACCGACGACGACGACCGTGCCGGCCGTGATCGTGAGGATCCGGTTGCGACGCTCCCGGGAACGTTCGGTCTTGCGCATCTCTTCTATGCGCGCCTTGCGCTGCGCGGAGGTGGTGTTCTTGGCGGAACCCATGGCGAGTCCTTATGGGGATGGGACGGTCGGGTCCGCTGATCGTAATGGGGAGAGGGTGCCCCACAGGCGGTCAGGGCACAGAATGTCCAAAGGTGGGCGCTCCGCGACAACGGCGCCGGCGGTTCCGTACGCCCCGCGCGGATAATTTGAACCTCGGATGCGCATTATTTACGCTGGCGCCATGAGGCTGCTCCGCTCCACCGACCTGGCCCTGCGTGTGCTGATGCGGCTCGCCGTCGCGGGCGACTCGACGCCCACGACCCGCGAGGTCGCGGCGGACATGGACGTCCCCTACACGCATGCCGCGAAGGTCGTCGCCGAGCTCCAGCACCTCGGGCTGCTCGCGGCCCGCCGAGGCCGGGGCGGCGGTCTCACACTCACCGAGGCGGGCCGTACGGCTTCGGTCGGCGCCATCGTCCGGACCTTCGAGGGGGACGGTGACGTCGTCGACTGCGAGGGCGCCGCGCCCTGCCCGCTGCACTCCGCGTGCCGACTGCGGGGTGCGCTGCGGCGGGCCCAGGAGGCCTTCTTCGCCTCGCTGGACCCGCTGACGGTACGGGACATGGTCGCGGCACCGACCGGCCCGCTGCTGCTGGGAATCTCCAGCCGGCCCTGAGGGTCCCGTCTCCTTGCCGGTGCGTGCCGGTGCTTTCCGGAACGGGACCGGCGGTCCTGCCGCGCGCTCCGTTCAGTCCTGGGCGAGCCAGAGGTCGGGCCCGAACACCTCGTAGTGGATGTCGGCGGCGGCCACGCCCTTGCCGAGGAGCTGGGCGCGCACCGCCCGCATGAAGGGCAGCGGGCCGCACAGGTA
The DNA here is from genome assembly GCF_012273515.2 of Streptomyces sp. RPA4-2. Taxonomy (NCBI): domain Bacteria; kingdom Bacillati; phylum Actinomycetota; class Actinomycetes; order Kitasatosporales; family Streptomycetaceae; genus Streptomyces; species Streptomyces sp. RPA4-2. The sequence goes on along the minus strand of NZ_CP050975.2, from coordinate 2,859,959 downwards.
CGCCCGGGTGCCCGAGGCGACCGGCACCGAGGAGAGGTCCGCGCGGCCGGGCAGGCCCGCTCCTGCCCTCTCGGAGTCCCGCTCGTACCAGAAGTGGACCGACGCGTCGGCGAGCTTGGCCGCGTACGCCTCGTGGTCGGCGCGCAGTGCGTGGTCGGCGGGGGAGCGGTCGGCGTGCACGACCGTGACCGGGGCGCGGTGTCCGGTGAGCGCGAGCTGTTCCAGCATGGCGATCATCGGGGTGACGCCGATGCCGGCGGAGGCCAGCAGCACGGGGGCGTCCGTGTCGTCGAGCACCAGATCGCCGTACGGGGCGGAGACCTCCAGGGTGGAGCCGACTCCTGCGTGGGTGTGCAGGTGGTTCGAGACCTCGCCCTCGGGGCTTCCGGCGTCGCGCACCCGTTTGACGCCGATCCGGCGGTCCGGCGAGCCCGGGGCGCCGGCGAGGCTGTACTGACGTATCTGGCGGGCGCCGTCCGGCAGCGTCACGCGGACCGAGACGTACTGGCCCGCCCGGAAGTCCGGCAGCGGCCCGCCGTCGGCCGGACGCATCCGGAACGTGGCGACGTCGGCGGTCTCCTCGTCGCGGCCCACGACCTCCCACGTCCGCCAGCCGGAGGAACCGTCCGCGTGCTGGGCGTACAGCCGCTTCTCCAGGGCGATCAGGGCGTTCGCCATCAGCCAGTAGACCTCGTCCCAGGCGGCCGCGACCTCGGGGGTGACCGCGTCGCCGAGGACCTCGGCGATGGCCGCGAAGAGGTGTTCGTGCACGAGCGCGTACTGCTCGGGAGCGATCCCCAGTGAGGCGTGCTTGTGTGCGATGCGGCTCAGCATGACGTCGGGGCGCTCGTCCGGCCGCTCGACGAGGTGGCCGGCGAAGGCGGCGATGGATCCCGCCAGTGCCTGGCGCTGGATGCCCGAGGCCTGGTTGCCGCGGTTGAAGAGGTCGCGCAGCAGTTCCGGGTGGGCGGCGAACAGCCCCTCGTAGAAGCGGTCGGCGATCTCGCCGATGGCCGCGCCGACCGCGGGGAGGGTGGCGCGCACGGTGACGGTGGACTGCTCGGACAGCATCGGAACTCCTCAAGGTCATGACGGAAGCGGAGGGCCGCGGTCGCGGCTCCCTGGTCCGTACGGCACGGTAGTTAAACTTGCATCTGAGATGCAAATTAAAGTGCGGAGAGAGTCCGGCGGCCGGGCATTACAAGGAGGCGGGTGAGCAGGCAGTATGGGCAACGGAGCGGGACACCTTCCGTATGCGAGGCGTTCACGCCGTGGTCGGCGGGCCGATCATGGTCGGCAACGCGCACGAAATGGTGTTGTGGTGGGATGCTCAGGTGCCCCGACCGTCTTCGAGGCGTGGGAGCAGGCGGCCTGACCAGCAAGGATGGGTGGAAGCGGAAGATGGACAAGCAGCAGGAGTTCGTGCTCCGGACACTGGAGGAGCGGGACATCCGGTTCGTACGGCTGTGGTTCACGGACGTGCTGGGCTTCCTCAAGTCGGTGGCCGTCGCCCCGGCCGAACTCGAGCAGGCCTTCGACGAGGGCATCGGCTTCGACGGCTCGGCGATCGAGGGCTTCGCCCGCGTCTACGAGTCCGACATGATCGCCAAGCCCGACCCGTCGACGTTCCAGGTGCTGCCGTGGCGCGCGGAGGCCCCCGGCACGGCGCGCATGTTCTGCGACATCCTGATGCCGGACGGCTCCCCGTCCTTCGCCGACCCGCGCTACGTCCTCAAGCGCGCCCTCGCGAAGACCTCCGACCTGGGCTTCACCTTCTACACCCACCCGGAGATCGAGTTCTTCCTGCTGAAGGACCGCCCGCTGGACGGCTCCCGCCCCACCCCCGCCGACAACTCGGGCTACTTCGACCACACCCCCCAGAACGTCGGCATGGACTTCCGCCGCCAGGCGATCACCATGCTGGAGTCGATGGGCATCTCGGTCGAGTTCTCCCACCACGAGGGCGCGCCCGGCCAGCAGGAGATCGACCTCCGCTACGCCGACGCCCTCTCCACGGCGGACAACATCATGACCTTCCGCCTGGTCATGAAGCAGGTGGCGCTGGAGCAGGGCGTGCAGGCGACCTTCATGCCCAAGCCCTTCTCCGAGCACCCCGGCTCCGGCATGCACACCCACCTCTCGCTCTTCGAGGGCGACCGCAACGCCTTCTACGAGTCCGGCTCGGAGTACCAGCTCTCCAAGGTCGGCCGCTCCTTCATCGCGGGCCTGCTCAAGCACGCCGCGGAGATCTCGGCCGTCACCAACCAGTGGGTCAACTCCTACAAGCGCATCTGGGGCGGCTCGGAGCGCACCGCGGGCGCCGGCGGCGAGGCCCCCTCGTACATCTGCTGGGGCCACAACAACCGCTCCGCCCTCGTCCGCGTGCCGATGTACAAGCCCGGCAAGACCGGCTCCGCGCGGGTCGAGGTCCGCTCCATCGACTCGGGCGCGAACCCGTACCTGGCGTACGCGCTGCTCCTGGCCGCGGGCCTGAAGGGCATCGAGGAGGGCTACGAACTCCCGCCGGGCGCCGACGACGACGTCTGGGCCCTCACCGACGCCGAGCGCCGCGCGATGGGCATCGAGCCCCTGCCCCAGAACCTCGGCGAGGCCCTCACCCTCATGCAGCGCAGCGAACTGGTCGCCGAGACCCTGGGCGAACACGTCTTCGACTTTTTCCTGCGCAACAAGAAGGCGGAGTGGGAGGAGTACCGCTCCGAGGTCACCGCCTTCGAGCTGCGGAAGAACCTGCCGGTGCTGTAGTCGCTGGTCAGCGGCACTTTTCGCGACGCGGTACGCGGGGCCGGCGGTCATCGACCGCCGGCCCCGCGGCCGTCCTCACCGCCCCTGGGCCGTCTGTGGGCCGTCCGCCCCGGAAGCGCCGTCCTGCCAAAGCGGATTTCGTCCGCCGGGGTTCGAGTCCCTGATCAGGACGTTTCGCTGCGGGACGGTGGTGTGCAGCCGCGGACCATCCCGTGCCGTCGAAGAGCAGATGCAGCTGTCGGGCCAGGCTCTCGGAGTCGGCGTACCCGGCCTCGGCTGCCAGGTCCGTCAACAGGCCGCGCAGCCAGGACCGGTAGTCGGCAGCGGCGCGGCTGATCGAGCTGTTGTCGGCCGTCTCGGAGGTGGCCCGCGCGAACGCGCAGCCGTACTCGGGGTCGGTGAACATCTCGCCTTGCGCGTCGAAGACGCCGGGCAGCCGCTCGCGCGGGGTCCGGAAGCGGGTCAGTGTCCGGGTGATCAGGTCCTGGATACGCGCACTGCGGGACTCCAGGTAAGCGCAGACCAGGCCCTCCTTGCTCCCGAAGGTGTTGCAAGGGCCGGTAACCGGGACACACGTGAAGGGGCCGGCCCGCGCGCCGCGGACCGGCCCCTTCGTACGGCACGCCCGGCGCGGGCGATCGATCGGGCAGCCTGTGTCCAGGCGCTTCGGACCGGGCCTGTCGATCACCGTGGTCCGGGCAACTGCGCCAGGAAGCTCAAGAGTTGCTGGTTGACCTCGTCGGGGCGTTCTTGCTGGGTCCAGTGGCCGCAGCCGGGCAGGATCAGACCGCGCCACAGCTGCGGTGCCGCCTGCTCGACGGTCCGCAGCGTCGCGTCCGGGCCGCGCAGGCCGATGACCATGTCGCGGTCCCCTCCGATGTACAGCGCCGGCACCTCGATCAGGCGGCCGCGGAAGGCCGCGAGCAACTCCCAGTTGCGCTCGATGTTCCGGTACCAGTTCAGGCCGCCGGTGAAGGCCCGGTCGCCGTGGCGGCCGTAGTCGCCGGCGAAGACGTCGATGTCTGCCTGGGTGAGCCAGCCCGGCAGTTGCTGCGGCTCCGGCATCGCATCCAGCAGCGTGCCACCGTCGGGGACGATCCACGGGCCGGGCGGATCGTTGGCCGGATTGTCCCCCGAAGCGCCGGAGAGGATCCGGCGGAAGGTGGCCGCGGGGTCCCGGGCCAGCGCCGCGTCGGCGGCCCCGGGTTTCTGGAAGTTGATCTGGTAGTAGCCTTCGCCGAACTTCTTCCGGGTGATCGACGGCGGAGGCATCCCTCCCGGCAGTATCGGCGGGACGCTCAGGCCCGCCACGGCGCGCACCACGTCCGGGCGCATCATGGCCGTCGCCCAGGCGACAGGGGCGCCCCAGTCGTGGCCGACGAGGACGGCACCCTCCTCGCCCAGCGCGTCGACCAGCCCGATGACGTCTCCGGTGAGATGGAGCAGGCTGTACGCCTCGACGGCTTCGGGCTGCTCACTGCGGGCATAGCCACGCTGGTCGGGGGCGACGACCCGGTACCCCGCGGCGGCCAGCGGGCCGATCTGGTGCCGCCATGAGTACCAGCTCTCCGGGAATCCGTGGAGCAGTACGACCAGCGGGCCCTCACCCTGTTCGGCGACATGCAGCTTGACGCCGTTGACCGTGACGAACGTGTGCTGGATCGTGCCCGACATTGCCACCTCCGAGTAGAGTTTCCGTCCCCCACCAGGCGTTCCTTCCCCCGCGCGCAGTCGGGGCGAAGGAATCGGCCTGTCGGTGTCGGTGTGGCCGAGTTCGACCGCCTTCAGAACATTGCCCTCCTGGTCGATGCCCTCTGCCGGGATGATCTCGGGGTGGATTTCTCCTGGGCTGACCTGACCCGGGAACCGGTCTTCCCACTCCGCGACGCGGTTTTCGTGCTGTTTTTGGACGTACACGGCGGTTTTGGCGGTCGAGTACACCCTCGCTCCCGGGAAGCGGTCGAGCAACGCGGGTGCGCCGAACCAGTGGTCGCCGCGGCCGTGGGTGATGTAGATCGCGGTCAGGTTCTTTTCGAAGGATGCGATCCAGTCGCCGATCACGTGGACGTGTTCGTGTGTCCACGGGGTGTCGACGAGGACGGCCGAGGTGGCGGTCGGCCACAGGGTCAGGTGCGGGGTGGACATGGGCGCGGACGTGACGACGTTGGGCACCGTGTGCAGCGAGTGCGCCTGAATCGCGCGGGCCCTGAGGGTGTCCGGGTAGTTCACCCGCGCGGCCTCGAGCTTGGCGCGGGTGTCCCGCTCGTGCCGCGCGGCTGCCTTGCTCGCCACCCGGGCCGCGCGACGGCCGGCCGCGAACGGATTGTTCGACGCGGCGCGCGCCGTGAGTTGCTGCGACTTGGCGGTGGCGTGCGTGGAGGGCGCGGCGTTGTGCTCCTTCTGCGCGGACACGAGCGCCTTGAGGTGCTCCGGGTGTGCAGCTTGTCCCGGCGGTCCGCCTCAAGATCCCAGCGGGCCGCGAACGGAACGCACACCGGGGCCAGCGAATCCAACGCGCTGTCGGTTGCGTCGACAGCACCGGTTGAACCCCTGCAACCACATCTGACCTCCGATGTTGCAGAGTTGAGGGATGGGGAGGCGTGGGGCCCTGCGCGCACGCGCGCGTACAGCGGTGGAAAAACCGGCCGCGCAACCCCCTCGCGAGGCCCTGTACGGCCGTTCGCGACCCGGGGGGTCCCACCCACACGCGAGGAGGGTCAGGCACCCTACGAGCCGACTGCGACTTCCGCCCGCTCCCGGGGAGGTTCCAGGCCGTAGCCGGTAGAGGGATGGGGTGGTCGGCGCGATGGCCGGCCGCTGCGAGAAAGGCTTGACCGGACTGTTGGGGACGGCGATCCTGTGCTCGCTGCGGGGAGCGGCTCGATACACAGGGGGGTTACATGGCTCAGCGACGTCCAACCGTGTCCGGCTCCTGGGTCCCCGTCGCGTTTCTGGTGGGATGGATTCTGCTCATCGTGGGCGACTTCACCGGTCGCCCGTTGTGGTTGGCGCTCGTAACGCTGTGCTTCCTGCTGCCGGGTTGTGTCGGGGTGTGGATCAGGAAGCCGAAGCGACGCCCCTGAACATGCGGGCTGTCGACGTCCGCGGCCCAGACCGACGAACTCGCGTACCACGGATACGCCGGCCAGCTGGTCAGCCCGCCCCACGCCGCGCAAGTTCCGGCGCAACAAAGCTCAACAAGAAGGCGGAGTGGGAGGAGTACCGCTCCGAGGTCACCGCCCTCGAGCTGCGGAAGAACCTGCCGGTGCTGTAGGGGCAGGTCAGGGACGTTTTTCGTGACGCGGTACGCGGGGCCGGCGGTCGATGACCGGGGCCCCGCGGCTGTCCTCACCGCACTCACTGCCCCTGGGTCGGCGTTGCTCTGATACCGGGGCCGGTCGTCCACGGGGCAGGCTCCCGATCGGCGTCGCCAGACAGAAGATCGCGGGTTCGAGTCACCCCGAGACGGTCAGTCAGTCCGCGAAGGTGCCGACCAGTCGTCGCGGGGTGATCCTGACGACCACCCGCACCAGCTCCGGCGGCAGTTCCAGGTACTCCTCACCCGCGCCGGGCCCCTCGTACTGCTCGGCCAGCGCGACGGCCAGCTTCCGGTCCGGATCCTCGGCCACCGTCGCGGTACCGCGCACCTCCAGGTATCGCAGCGGGTCGGCCCGGTCGTAGACCGTCAGGCTGACCCGCGCGTCGCGCTCCACGTTGGTCACCTTGCGGCGGCCGGCTGCCGAGGAGAGCAGCAGGTCGTCGCCGTCCCGAGCGACCCAGACCACCGAGGTCTGCGGGCTGCCGTCGGGGTTCACGGTGGCCAACACCGCGGGATTCACGTCGTCAAGAAGTCTGCGTGCGGCATCGTTCAACTCGATCGTCACGCCCGCGACCCTAGCCAGGTCGCCAGGCGGCGTCGACCGAAAAATTCTCTGCCGCCGCGCGCGGCCCCCGGGGAGGCCCGCGCGCCCCGGACGGGTACTCGGTGCCGGACTGGCGCACTCGGGACAGGGCGGGGCGCCCTCGGCCGGGGCGTTTCAGCCCAGGTAGAAGTCCTTGCGGGCGGCGACGAACTCCTCGATCGACCGGGCCGGGACCCCCGTGACGCGCTCGACGCCGTCGGTCGTGCGGTCGTAGCGGTTGTCGCGGTGCAACCGGGCCATGGTGGCGACGTGCTGTTCGAGGTGCGGCGGCATCCCCAGCCTGGGGAGCTGGGCCTCCCACCGGTCCTGCGGCATGTCCACGTACGACACCGGACGGCCCAGCGCCCGGGAGAACTCCGCGGCCAGTTCCGTCATGTCGACCGAGCGCGGCCCGGTCAGCTCGTGGACCCGCCCGATGTGCGGAGCCGGGTCGCGGAGCACGGTGGCGATGACCCGGGCGACGTCGTCCACCGCTACCGGCGAGGTGCGTCCGGTGCCGAACGGCAGCGCGATGGTGCCGTCCGCCTGGATCGACCGCGCGGCCAGCATGGTGAACAGCGGAGTGTCCAGGAACGCCGTCGGCCGGATGTGCACCACGGGCAGGCCGGACCAGTTCAGTACCTGCTCCGCCAGCCAGTGCAGCCGCTGCTGGTGCGACTCCTCGGTGCTGGTGGCGGTCATCTGCGACACCGTCATCTGTGACAGGTCGACCAGGGCGTCCAGTCTCCCGTACTCCCTCGCGACGGAGGCCACCACGGTCGCGGCCAGCAGGTGGTCCGGCGAGACGCGCATCGCGAAGTACATCCGCGTCACGCCCTCCAGCGCGGCCGCCACCGTCTCCGGCCGGGTCAGGTCGCCGATGACGACCTCCGCGCCGAGCGCCCGCAGCTCGGCCGTACGTTCGTCCTCGCGACGGACCATGAATCGCACCGGCACATCCTGGACGCGCAAGTGCTCGAAGACCGTGCGGCCCACGCCGCCGGCACCGGGGATGAGAACAAGGTTGTCGGCAACCATCGGTCGATCTCCTTAGGAGTGTGGGAACAGCTGGGTTGAGTTGAGTTGAGGTGCGTTGAGGTGATGCGTCGAGTGAGTTGAGTCAGTCGAGTGAACTGACGAGGTGACGGGGGCGGTTCGTGATCGTCCTCGGGCTCTCGGGGGACGGTTCGTGATCGCCGTCGGGTTCAGACGGTCTGGCGCCGGGTACTGCCGCCGGCGGCCACGGCGGCGTCCTTGCCCGGGAGGAAGACCAGTACGACGACCGCGCCGACCAGGGCGACGGCGGCCGACCCCATCGCGGTGATGTGCATGGCGTGGATGAAGGCGTCGTGCGCGGGCCGCACCAACGACCTGCCGGCCGGGCCCAGCTTCTCGGCGACGGTCAGGGTCGCCTGGACGGATTCACCCGCGGTGTGCCGGTCGGAGGCGGGCAGCGCGCCCAGACGGCCGTCGATGCCGTTGCGGTAGGTGGTGGACAGCAGCGACCCCAGGACGGCGACCCCCATGGCCCCGCCGACCTGCCGGAAGGTGTTGTTGACCGCGGATCCGGAGCCGGCCTTCTCCCGCGGCAGCGACGACATGATCATGACGGTGGCGGGCGGCATCACATGGGCCATTCCCGTGCCCATCAGGAAGAACAGCACCTCCAGCACCCAGATGGGGGTGTCCTGGCCGAGCAGCAGGAAGCCGGCGAAGGCCACGGCGGTCAGGACGAGGCCGCCGGCGCACACGGCACGGGCCCCGAAGCGGCCCACGACCAGCCGGGCCCGCGGGGCGAAGAACATCTGGGAGACGGCCAGCGGCACCACGAGCAGACCGGACTGCAGGACGTTGTAGCCGCGCACGCTCTGGTTGTAGAAGACGCTGAAGAACGTGACGCCCATGAGGGCGAAGAAGACCAGGCCGATGGCGGCGACGGACGCGGAGAACCGCCGGTCGCGGAAGTAGCCGACGTCGAGGGCCGGATGGTCGCTGCGGGCCTCGTACACCACGAAGCCGGCGAGGACCGCCAGGCCGCCGAGTATCGCCGCCCAGGCCTCGGGCCGGGTGAAGTCGCCCAGCTGGCCGCCCTTGATGATGCCGTACACCAGCAGTGCCAGGCCGGCGATCGACAGCAGTACGCCGACCGGGTCGAGCCTGCCGGGCCGGGGGTCCTTGGAGTCGGGGACGATCGCCGCCATCGCCACCATCGCGGCCACCACGATCGGCACATTGACCAGGAAGACCGAGCCCCACCAGAAGTGCTCCAGCAGGACACCGCCGGCGATGGGGCCGGCGGCGATGGCGAAACCGACCACACCGGTCCAGATGCCGATGGCCTTGGGCTGCTCCTTGGGCTCGAAGACGTTCATGATGATCGCGAGGGTGGCGGGCAGGATGAAGGCGCCGCCGAAGCCCATCACGGCGCGGAAGGTGATGAGCTGCCCGGACGAGCCCGACAGCGCGGACAGCACGGATCCCGCGCCGAACACGAGCATGCCGAAGAGCAGCACCTTCTTGCGGCCGAGCCGGTCACCGAGCAGGCCCGCGGTGAAGAGCAGTCCGGCGAAGACCAGCGTGTAGGAGTTGACCGCCCACTCCAACTGGCCCTGGGTGGAGCCGAGTCCGACGGGAGCGGGCTGGGCGATGGTCTTCATCGCCACGTTGAGGATCGAGTTGTCCAGCATCACCACCAGGAGGCTGAACGAGAGCACGGTGAGGATGGCCCAGCGCCGGCGGTGCACCGCCTCGGAAACGCCGTTCCGCCGGGCGGGCGGCACGGGCGGCGTGGACGCCGCGGGCGTGGAGGACTCGGTGGGGGTGGGTGGTGATGCCACGGGTGGTCTCCAGTGCTGGTCGGTGGTTCTGCGATCGCGGGGCCCGGGTCGCCGGCCCTCGGACGGTGGGAGGCGGCGCGTGGTCCTGCTGACCTGCCGGTTGATCCCATCGACGCAAATAGATGTCGCTAGCAATCTAAACGAGGGGTAGGATAGATGGCAAGCCACATCTACTGAGGAGAGTGATTCCATGGGCCGGGTGTCCCGGGCGCAAGCAGAGGAGAACCGGCAGCGCGTCGTAGCCACCGCGTCCCGGATGTTCCGTGAGAAGGGCACCGCGGTCAGCATCGCCGACCTGATGAAGGCCGCCGGGCTCACCCACGGCGGCTTCCACAAGCAGTTCGCCTCCAAGGAGGACCTGATCGGCGAGGCCATCACGCATGCCTTCGAGGAGCAGGCGGGACACTCGGCGGCGACGGCGGAGGCGAAGGCCGAGGAGCGTGCCGTCGAGCGGGAGCACGAGCACGCCGGGGAGCACGCGGCAGCCCGCCGGACGATGATCGAGGACTACCTCTCGGTCTGGCACCGCGATCACGCCGGGGACGGCTGCCCCGTCTCCGGGTTCGCCACCGACCTGGGGCGCGAGCCCGAGCAGGCGGCCGACGTCCGCCACATCTACAGGAACGGGGTGCGCAACCGCGCCGCTCGGGTGGCCACCGGCGACGACGACGGCATGGCCCAGCTCTGCACCATGGTCGGAGCCCTGGTTCTCGCCCGCGCCACCCGGGGCGACGCGCTCTCCGAAGAACTGCTGAAGGCCGCGCGCACGGCCCTCCTCGGGAGCGACACCGGGCGGTCCGAACCGCGGCCGCCCACGGACTGACCCGGCCTCGGGGGGAGGACCGGCCGAGGCGCGGCGTCCGGTCCGTCCCGCCTTGCCCGCGGTACTGACCGCCGCCCAGCACCTCGAGGTGAGGGACGGGCCTAAATCAGGTGCCGGCGCATGCGCCACCGCCGAGGATGTCGCCATGACCGACGACCTGCCGGCGTTCCTCAGGGTGCGCCTCGACGAGGACGCCGGCGTGGCCCGGCGCTGTGGCGAGGCCGGATTCGCCGCGGAATGGACCGCGCACGAGGCCGCAGTCGACTTCGGCCAAGGGGATACTGGCGGATTTCCCACCATGATCGCGCTGCACGTGGCCCTGCACGATCCCGCCCGTGCGCTGCGCGAAGTCGAGGCCGAGCGACGTGTGTTGGACCGGCACACGCTCAGTCCGGCCGAAGAGGATCCCGAGCGCCCTTGGGGCGAGCGTGACGACTGCCGGTTCGACGGTGACCTCTGGCCGTGCGACGACCTGCTCGATCTCGCCCTCCCGTACCAGGGACACCCCGACTTTCCGGAGCGCTACAGGCCGAACCGCGGTCCGTGACCGAGGGCCCCGCGTCGCCTCACTCGGCGGACGGTCCGTCGTCGGTCCGTCGTCGGTTTACGGGCGGCGGGCGGCGGGCGGTGGGCGGTGGTTCCGTGGGGTTCAGCCCGTCGAACGGTTCACGTACGCGGGGGACACCGCCGCGGTGCTGATCCGCCGCGGCTTTCCCGTGCCGTCGGACGGGACGGTGTACAGGTCGGCTCCGTAGTCACCGGGGAGGGCGTAGACGAGGGTGTGGTCGTCGCGCCAGACGGCCTGGTCGTCGACGCTGCGGGGCTCGGCGAGAGGGGTTTCGCGCAGGGTGCGGAGGTTCAGGACGTACAGATGCCAGGGGGCGTCCTTCGGGAGGCCCTTCACCCGCTTCTTGTAGGCGACGCGGGTGCCGTCGGGGGAGAGCGACGGGCACTCGACGTTCGGGTGGACGGTGGTCAGGGTGCGGGCGCGCAGATCGCCCCGGACCAGGTACGTACTGCCGTGGGTGGCGAGCGTCGCGTAGAACGTGCGGTCGTCGGCGGCGAAGGTGACACCCCAGAAGTTGGCGTCCGCCGCGTGGTACGTCCTGCCGTCCTTCACGACGCGGAACGCCTCCAGGGACGGGGTCAGCCGTCCCGTGCGGGTGTCGACGACCGCCGCGCGGGTCGAGAAGTTCGTGCCCGCGTACGAGTCGCCGCCCACGAACGCCGTCCAGGCGGCGTAGCGGCCGCTGGGGGAGACGCGGGCGCGGGACGGGATGCCGGGGACGTCGTAGCGGGCCGTCACCCGGAGGCGGGAGTCGAGGATGACGGCCCGGTAGGTGTCCTGGACCGGGCCGTGCAGCGACTGCAGACAGACCCCCGTGCCCCCGGCCGCGTAGAAGCGCAGGCACTTCACCTTCGAGGCCGTCCGGGGGCCCGACGGGTCCGACGCCGGGACCGACGTCAGTTCGTCGCGGTGCGGGCCCCACGCCATGTTCCGGAAGATCATGCGGCCCCGCGTGCTGAGCGCCACCTGCCCGGCGGCGATCCGCGGGCCACCCGGTACGGCATGGTCGCGGCGGTCGGCGCGGGCCGACGCGTGCAGGACGGACGCCGTGCCGACGCCCGCCAGCACGACGAGGGCCGAGACCAGCACCAGGAGACGGGTACGGAGGGTCATGCGGGGCCTTCCGAAGGAGCGGGACGCAGGGCGAGCGAGACCAGCACCCCGAGCGCGAGCAGTACGGCCGACCCGGTGAGGGCCGTACGGTCGCCCCAGGCCGTCCAGGCGGCGCCGAACCCGAGCGAGCAGACGAAGCGGGCCAGCGCCTGGCCGGTCTGGACGAGGGCCAGCCCGGACGAGCGCAGCTCCTCCGGCACGCTCTCGGAGGCCGCGGCCATCAGCACGCCGTCGGTGGCCGCGTAGAAACCGCCGTGCAGGAGCAGGACCACGTACGGCAGCGCTGTGCCGTGCCAGGCCGAGAGCAGCAGGGCGTACACGAGCAGCAGGGCGCCGTGGCCGGCCAGGAACAGCCGCCGGCTGCCGATCCGGTCGGCGAGGCGGCCCAGCGGGACGGCCAGCAGGAGGAACGCGGCGGCCGTGCCGAGGGGGAGCAGCGCGAACCAGCGGTCCGGTACGCCCAGGCGCCGCTGGAGGAGCAGGAAGACGAAGGCGTCGCTGACCGTCGCGAGCCCCAGCAGGAGGGCGCACAGGGTGATGCGGCGTACGGCCGGAGTGGCCAGCAGGGACAGGGCCGCGCGGAGGGTGGGGGGCGCGGTGGTCTCCGCGGGGTTCTCGCCGGACGACGGCGGCCCGGACTCCGTCGCCTCCCACGTGGACCGCGTGGACCGTGCCCCGGCCTTCGTGCGGGTGTCTCCCGGCACGAACAGCACCAGCACCAGCACTCCCACCACCGCCACGCAGAAGCTCACCGTGAACACCGCGTCGTAGCCGTCCACCGTCGCCCGCAGGATCAGGAAGGCGACCAGCGGGCCCAGCAGCGCGCCCGCCGTGTCCATGGCCCGGTGCACGCCGAAGGCGCGGCCGCGCGTCGCGGGAGTGCTCGACAGGGAGATCAGCGCGTCGCGCGGGGCGGTGCGCAGGCCCTTGCCGGTGCGGTCGGCGGCCAGGACGAGGCCGATCGGGGTCAGCGAGTGCGCCAGCAGGAGCAGGGGTTTGCAGGCCGCCGAGAGCCCGTAGCCGAAGCCCGCCACCCACTTGTGGCGGCCGCCGCCGCGGTCGGCCAGATGGCCCCCGATCAGCCGGACGAGCGCCGAGAAGCCGTTGTAGATGCCGTCCAGCAGGCCGAAGCCCAGCGGGGACAGGCCGAGGCCCGTCACCAGGTACAGCGGGAGCACCGCGGTGACCATCTCGGACGAGACATCGGTGATCAGACTGACCGTGCCGAGCGCCAGCACCGTGGGCGCGACCGCGGCGCGGCGCCGCCCGGCACGGGGCCGGGCGGCGCCTTCCGCGGACGCCGCACGCGCACCGGCGCGGCTGTCCGCCACGTACATCTCAGGACGTCCAGATGCCGGTGATGTCCTTGCCGGAGGCGGCGTTGCCGGCGTGCGGCAGGCCGTGCATGTCCTCCAGGGTGCGCAGCAGGTCGTAGTGGTTGTAGGTGGTGGTGGAGGAGGATCCGGCCGTCACCTGCTGGCCGTAGAGCACCGTGGGGATCTTGTTGCCGCTGAGCCGGTTGTCCTCGTCGAAGGTGACGACGAGCAGGCTGTTGTGGGCCTTGGCCCAGGTGGCGTAGGCGCCCAGGTTGTTCTTGAGCCAGGTGTCCCCGGAGGACACCGAGCAGTCGTGCATGTCGCTGCACAGGTTCGGGACGACGAAGGAGACCTGCGGCAGCGTCGTGTAGTCGGTCGGGAACTGCGTGAAGGTCTTCGCGCTCGACGTCGGCACGTTGCCGAAGCCGAACCACGGGTTGTGCTTCTGCGCGTACTTGCCGCTGCTGCACGTCGTGGAGCCCTGGCTGGGCAGCGTCTCGTTGTAGCTCGCCCAGGTCTTGCCTGCGGCGATCAGCTCGGAGGCGAGGTTCGGCGCGGAGGAGAAGCCGGGCCTGACGCAGCTGTCGTCCGTGACGCCCTGGGTGGACCCGGAGAACAGGGCGTAGTAGTTGGGCTGGCTCGGGTGCGTCTCGGCGTAGGACTGGGAGAGGTTGGCGCCCCCGGTCTTGAGCGAGTTGATGTACGGGGCGCTGGAGGAGCCGATCACCTGGCTGTACGCGTGGTTCTCGAAGACCACGACGACCACGTGGTCCGGGGTCGGGACCCCGGCCGCGGCATGTGCGGTGGTGGATCCGCCGAGCCCGGTCCACAGTCCCACCGCGGCCGCGGTGAAGGCGAGGGCGGACGCCACGATGGCACGGCGGCGGCGGTACACGTTTCTGCCGGACACTTCAGACCTCCGGTGGGGGAGAGGCGACGGTGACGATAACAGTGCGAACAGAGCATGTACACGCCAGCACTCGACGGCCTCACGGCACCCGGCCCGGGGGGTGAAGACCTGGTGAACTGCCCGCTTCGCCGTCCCTTCAGCGGCCCCGTTACGCCGGTCCCGCTGCCCTTCCCCTCCTCCGCCCGCCGTACGTCAGGTGAAACGCCAGCGCGTCTGGCTGAACGGCTCGCCCTTCCCGAAACCGAACGCGGTGCGCGGCGCCACGGCGAAGACGAACGCGGGACCGTACTTGTCCTGGAACGCGCCGTCCTCGCGCACCTCGAAACGCCACGCGGCGCCGTACTTCCCTTCCCACGCCCCGGCGAGTTCCCGCAACCGGGCCACGTCGGTCACCCGTACCGCCTCGCCCTCGACGACGAGATCGCAGCCCTCGGACCAGGTGTTCACCCCGGTGGTGAGGACGACGTACGGGTTCTCCGCCAGGTTCAGGGCCTTGCGCTCGCCCGCCCCCGTGGCGAAGTGCAGCGCCCCGTCCCGCCAGACGCCCAGCAGCGGGGTCACATGGGGGCGGCCGTCCGGCCGCACCGTCGACAGCCAGTACAGCTCGGCCGCGGCCAGCCGCTCCACGGCCTCCGGCCAGGGGGTCGCGACCGCGCCCGGACTGCTGTAGCGGGCGTCGACATCGGTCCTCGGTGATGTGTCCGTCATGGCTCTCCTCCTGCGACGGCCAGGGGCTGTCGCCCTGCGACGACCACGAGCTCCTGTCCTGCGTCGGCCTCGGGCTCTTGTCCTGCGTCGGCCTCGGGCTCTTGTCCTGCGGCGGCCACGAGCTCTCGGCCCGCGACGCCATGGTCCCGCCCGGGAGGAGTCACCGCACGCCCCGGCGCTTCCGCACGCCTCTCCGGTTAGGCTCGGGCTCGTACGACCTTGATCGGACCGGCTGTGCGACGCTGACCGGACCGGTGGTGCGACTTCGATCCGAGGGAGGCCGAGGATGACGGCGCCGGGGCGCAGAAGCAGTACCTTCACACGGCTGCTGCGGCACGGCTTCACCGATCCCTCGGCGGCCGAGCGGCTCCTGGAGAGCGACCAGCTCGCGCCCATACGAGCCGATCCGGTCCTCCTCGAAGCACTCGGGACGACCGCCGACCCGGATCTCGCACTTCTCGGGCTGGTCCGGCTGGTCGAAGCGCAAGGCGGGCACACGGCCGAGCGCGAACTCCTCGACACACTGGTCGCCGCCAAACCACTGCGCGACCGGCTGCTCGGCGTGCTCGGCGCCTCCGCCGCCCTCGCCGACCACCTCGCCCGCCACCCGGGCGACTGGCGGGAGCTCGTCACCTACGAGCCGCAGGACCTGCATCCCGGAGTGGCGGAGTTCGAGCGCGGCCTCGCGGAGGCGGACGACCCCGTCTCGCTGCGCGTCGCCTACCGGCGCTGTCTGCTGTCCATCGCCGCACGCGACGTCTGCGGCACCACCGACCTCGCCCAGACCGCCGCCGAACTCGCCGACCTCGCCACCGCCACCCTGCGCGCCGCGCTCGCCATCGCCCGTGACGCCGCGCCCGGCGACGCCGTGCTGTGCCGGCTCGCCGTCGTCGCGATGGGCAAGTGCGGCGGACACGAGCTCAACTACGTGTCCGACGTCGACGTGATCTTCGTGGGGGAGGCGGCCGACGGGGCCGACGAGGGCAAGGCGATCCAGGCCGCGACCCGGCTCGCCGCCCACATGATGCGGATCTGCTCCGAGACGACCGTCGAGGGCAGCATCTGGCCCGTCGACGCCAACCTGCGGCCGGAGGGGCGCAACGGCCCCCTGGTCCGCACGCTCAGCAGCCATCTCGCCTACTACCAGCGATGGGCCAAGACCTGGGAGTTCCAGGCACTGCTCAAGGCGCGGCCGGTCGCCGGGGACATCGAACTCGGCGCGGAGTACGTGGCCACGCTCGCGCCGCTCGTCTGGCACGCCGCCGAGCGCGAGAACTTCGTCGCCGACGTGCAGAAGATGCGGCGCCGGGTGGTCGAGAACATCCCCGTCGCCGAGGTCGACCGGGAGCTGAAGCTCGGGCCGGGAGGACTGAGAGACGTCGAATTCGCCGTGCAGCTCCTGCAGTTGGTGCACGGCCGGGCCGACTCCTCGCTCCGTAGCGGCACCACGCTCGACGCCTTGAAGGCACTCGCCGCGGGCGGGTACGTGGGGCGTGCCGACGCCGTCCAGCTCGACGACTCCTACCGGTTCCTGAGACTGATGGAACACCGCATACAGCTGTACCGGCTGCGGCGGACCCATCTGGTGCCCGAGGACAGCGCCGATCTGCGGCGCATCGGACGGTCGTTGGGACTGCGCGTCGATCCGGTCGTCGAGCTGAAGCGTGAGTGGAAGCGGCACCGGGCCGTGGTGCGGCGCCTGCACGAGAAGCTCTTCTACCGGCCGCTGCTCGACGCCGTCGCCCAACTCGCCACCGGCGAGGCCCGGCTGAGCGCGGACGCGGCCCGGGAGCGGCTCGTCGCGCTCGGATACGCCGACCCGGCCGCCGCGCTGCGGCACCTGGAGGCGCTGGCCTCCGGCGTCTCGCGCAAGGCGGCCATCCAACGGACCCTGCTGCCCGTGCTGTTGGGATGGTTCGCGGACTCGGCCGAACCCGACGCCGGCCTGCTCAACTTCCGCAAGGTGTCGGACGCGCTGGGCAAGACCCCGTGGTATCTGCGCCTGTTGAGGGACGAAGGCGCGGCGGCCGAGAACCTCGCACGCGTGCTGTCCGCCGGGCGGCTCGCCCCCGACCTGCTGATGCGTGCCCCGGAGGCGGTCGCGCTGCTCGGCGACGGGGACGGCGGCGGGCTGGAGCCGCGCGTCCGGGCGCATCTGGAACAGGAGGTGCTCGCGGCCGTCGGGCGGGCCTCCGGGGGTGAACAGGCGGTCACCGCCGCGCGCGGGGTGCGGCGGCGGGAGCTCTTCCGTACCGCCGCGGCCGACATCGTCGCCTCCTACGGCACCGAGGAGACGCCCGTCGTCGCCGACCAGGGCGCCCTCGTGGACCAGGTCGGCGGAGCGGTCTCCGACCTGACCGCGGCGACGCTCGCGGGGACACTGCGGGCCGTGGTGCGGGACGGATGGGGGGACACCCTGCCCACCCGGTTCGCGGTGATCGCGATGGGACGGTTCGGGGGGCACGAGCTCGGCTACGGGTCCGACGCGGACGTACTGTTCGTGCACGAGCCCCGGGAGGGCGTGGACGAGCACGAGGCGTCCCGGGCCGCCAACGCCGTGGTGTCCGAGATGCGGCGCCTGCTCCAGGTGTCCAGCGCGGATCCGCCGCTGCTGATCGACGCGGATCTGCGGCCCGAGGGGAAGTCCGGGCCGCTCGTACGGTCGCTGAAGTCGTACGAGGCGTACTACCGGCGATGGTCGCTGGTGTGGGAGTCGCAGGCGCTGCTGCGGGCCGAGTTCGTGGCCGGGGACGAGGACCTGGGGCGCCGGTTCATCGAGCTCGTCGATCCGCTGCGGTATCCGGCGGAGGGGCTGGGCGAGGACGCCGTGCGCGAGATACGGCGGCTGAAGGCCCGGATGGAGTCGGAGCGGATGCCTCGCGGGGCGGATCCGACGCTGCACACCAAGCTGGGGCGGGGTGGGCTGTCCGACGTGGAGTGGACGGTGCAGTTGTTCCAGTTGCGGCACGGGTGGGACGAACCGGGGCTGCGGACCACGCGGACGCGGGAGGCGCTGGCGGCCGCGTGTGCGGCGGGGCTGGTGTCGGGGGAGGACGCGGCGATCCTCGACGAGGCGTGGGTGCTGGCCACGCGGGTGCGCAACGCGGTGATGCTGGTGCGGGGGCGGGCCGGGGACACGTTTCCGTCCGATGGGCGGGAGCTGGCTGCCGTGGGGAGGTACTTGGGGTACGGGCCCGGTCATGTGGGCGACATGCTCGACGACTATCGGCGGACCACTCGGCGGGCTCGGGCTGTGGTGGACGAGTTGTTCTACGGAGCGTGAGATTGGCGGGTGCCGGGTGCCGGGGGCGACGGCGCGGGTGCGGGTGCGGGTGGTGGTGGGGCGGGGCCGTGCCGGTACGTCGAGCCCGTCGCCGCTGGATCAGACGTGGGCCGGGCAGGGGAGCCGCTGCTCGATCCGGGCGTAAGCGACGGGCTGCGACGTACCGGCACGGCCCCTCGCGTGCGTCGTCGGGTGCGGGGCCGCGGGGGTTCAGGGGCCGGTCGGCTCGTTTCGGGCGTAAGCGACGGGCTGCGACGTACCGGCACGGCCCCTCGCGTGCGTCGTCGGGTGCGGGGCCGCGGGGGTTCAGGGGCCGGTCGGCTCGTTTCGGGCGTGAGCGGCGGGCTGCGGCGTACCGGCACGGCCCCTCGCGTGCGTCGTCGGGTGCGGGGCCGCGGGGGTTCAGGGCCCGGTCGGCTCGTTTCGGGCGTGAGTGGCGGTCACGGTCGGTGTTGTCAGGCCTTCAGGGGGAGCATCGGGGCGCCGCGCGTCCCGGGGACCCAGCGGGGCAGCTCGTACGGCAGGGCGCCGTACCAGAGGCGCGTCATCGTGAAGCCGAAGGCCAGGCAGAGCAGGCCGCCCACCGCGTCGAGCCAGAAGTGGTTGGCGGTGGAGACGATGACCAGCAGGGTGGCCGCCGGGTAGAGGAGGCCCAGGATGCGGGCCCACGGTGCCGAGGCCAGGGCGAAGATCGTCAGGCCGCACCAGAGCGACCAGCCGATGTGCATCGACGGCATCGCGGCGTACTGGTTCGACATGTGCTTGAGGTCGCCGGAGGCCATCGAGCCCCAGGTGTGGTGGACGACGACCGTGTCCACGAAATGGCCGCCGTTCATCAGGCGGGGCGGGGCGAGCGGGAAGAAGTAATAGCCGACCAGGGCCACCGCCGTCGTGGCGAACAGGGCCAGTCGCGCCGCGGCGTAGCGGCCTGGATGGCTGTGGTAGAGCCAGACCAGGACGGCCAGCGTCACCACGAAGTGCAGCGTCGCGTAGTAGTAGTTCATCCCGATGATCAGCCATGTCGCCGAGTTGACGGCATGGTTGACCGACTGCTCGACCGCGATCCCGAGGTGGTGCTCCATGCGCCAGATCCAGTCCGCGTTTTGCAGCGCCTTGCCCCGCTGTTCCGGCACGGCGTTGCGGATCAGCGAGTACGTCCAGTAACTCGCCGCGATGAGCAGGATCTCGAACCAGAAGCGGGGGCGGCGCGGAGTCCGCAGACGGCGCAGGAAGCCCTTACCCGCACGGTCCTCCGCGACGGGGCGTGGAGCGGCCCGGTCCTGGCCTTCCAGTGTCGTCACGGTCGTCTCACCCATAGGCGCAAAGTCTGCCAGAAAAGCGTTCCGCGACCGATCATCCCTTGGTCGGGTCCTGGCCGCACGTTCTACACCGAACGGACCGCTACGAGTGGCGCGGGGGATCCTCCCTAGGGACGATTCCGGTCCCCAGGGGCCGAAGCGGTCGAACCGCGCACCACCAGTTCCGGCATGAACACGAACTCGCTGTGCGGTGCGGGAGTCCCCCCGATCTCCTCCAGCAGCGTCCGCACCGCCGCCTGCCCCATGGCCGGCACCGGCTTGCGGATCGTCGTCAGGGGCGGGTCGGTGAAGGCGATCAGCGGTGAGTCGTCGAAGCCCACGACGGATATGTCCTTCGGTACGTCCAGACCGCGTCCGCGTGCCGCCCGTATCGCCCCGAGGGCCATCATGTCGCTGGCGCAGACGACCGCCGTACAGTCCCGGTCGATGAGCGCGGCGGCCGCGGCCTGCCCGCCCTCCAGGGTGTACAGCGAGTGCTGGACCAGTCGCTCCTCGACGTCGGCGGGGGCGAGCCCCAGCTGCTCCTGCATCGTGCGCACGAAGCCCTCGATCTTGCGCTGCACGGGCACGAACCGCTTCGGACCCAGGGCGAGCCCGATGTTGGTGTGCCCCAGTGAGACGAGGTGCGTGACCGCCAGATCCATCGCCGCGCGGTCGTCGGGCGAGATGAACGGCGCCTGCACCTTCGACGAGAACCCGTCGACCAGGACGAAGGGGACCCCCTGGGCACGCAGCTGCTCGTAGCGCTGCATGTCCGCCGAGGTGTCCGCGTGCAGCCCGGAGACGAAGATGATGCCGGCGACTCCCCGGTCCACCAGCATCTCCGTCAGCTCGTCCTCGGTCGAGCCGCCCGGCGTCTGGGTCGCGAGGACCGGGGTGTACCCCTGGCGGGTCAGCGCCTGCCCGATGACCTGCGCCAGCGCGGGGAATATCGGGTTCTCCAGCTCGGGGGTGATCAGGCCCACCAGGCCCTCGCTGCGCTGCCGCAGCCGGACAGGGCGCTCGTAGCCCAGCACGTCGAGCGCGGCCAGGACGCACTGGCGGGTGGTCGCGGCGACACCGGGCTTCCCGTTCAGGACGCGGCTGACAGTCGCCTCACTGACCCCCGCCTGGGCTGCGATGTCGGCAAGCCGTGTGGTCACGGGATGGGACTGTACCTGCCGGTTCTCGCCCTGCCCACCAACCAGACGCCGTGTGCGGGCGGTTGATCGGCCCGCTCCGGGCTGCTGCGTCATCGCGCTCCCTCGTGTTCTGGTCGGCTCGGCGTCCCGTGCGTGCGCCGCGGGAAGGGGTGGCTCCTGCAAGGCGCTGACGGGCCGACTATCCCCGTACCGGGCGGGTATGGCAAGAGCTTGCAGAGTCTTGCACAGTGGCCCGGTTCCCTGCTGAGGGGCCTCGGACAAGGGTTTCCGTACCGTCGCCGCCGGGTCACGGGCGGATAACTCTCGGCAGCTCTTGCACTTTTTTGCTGCAAGGTCTTTCGCGCCGCTTTCAACGCTGTTACGTTCACGTCGCCCGGCGGACGCAACGGCGCAGTCGGCAAGTCGGCAAGGGGAGCGGGCGGGACCGCTTCCCCACCCACTCGGGCTTTCACCCTCAAGGAGATCTCATGCGGCGTGGCATAGCGGCCACTGCGCTGGTGGCGTCCCTCGCCCTCGCGGCGACGGCCTGCGGCGGCAGTGACAGCGGCAGCGACAAGTCGGACGGCCCCACCACCATCACCTGGTGGGACACCTCCAACGCCACCAATGAGGCGCCGACGTACAAGGCACTGGCCCAGCAGTTCGAGAAGGCCAACCCGGACATCAAGGTCAAGTACGTCAACGTCCCCTTCGACCAGGCGCAGAACAAGTTCGACACGGCCGCCGGCTCCAAGGGCGCCCCGGACATCCTGCGCTCGGAGGTGGGCTGGACCCCGGCGTTCGCGAAGAAGGGCTTCTTCCTGCCGCTGGACGGCACCGAGGCCCTCGCGGACCAGGCCAAGTTCCAGCCCAGCCTGATCGAGCAGGCCAAGTTCGACGGCAAGACGTACGGTGTCCCGCTGGTGACCGACACCCTCGCGCTCGTCTACAACAAGGCGCTGTACAAGAAGGCCGGCATCACCGAGGCCCCCAAGACCTGGGACGACCTGAAGAAGGCCGCCGCCACGATCAAGCAGAAGACGGGCGTCGACGGCTACTGGGGCTCGACGCAGGCGTACTACGCGCAGTCGTTCCTCTACGGCGAGGGCACCGACACCGTCGACGCCTCCGCCAAGAAGATCACCGTGAACTCGGCCGCCGCGCAGAAGGCGTACGGGACCTGGCAGGGCCTGTTCTCCGGCAAGGGACTGCACAAGGCCGACACCACCGCCGACGCCTACGCCCACATCCAGGACGCGTTCGTCAACGGCAAGGTCGCCTCGATCGTCCAGGGCCCCTGGGAGATCACCAACTTCTACAAGGGCTCGGCCTTCACGGACAAGACCAACCTCGGTATCGCCACCGTCCCGGCCGGCTCCACCGGCAAGGCGGGCGCCCCGACCGGCGGCCACAACCTCTCGGTCTACGCCGGGTCCGACAAGGCCCACCAGACGGCGTCGCTGAAGTTCGTGAAGTTCATGACCTCGGCCGCCTCGCAGGCCACGATCGCGCTCAAGAACTCCACGCTGCCCACCCGTGACGACGCCTACACCAGCGCCGTCAAGGCCGACCCGGGCATCGCCGGCTACCAGACGGTGCTCGCCGCCGCCCAGCCGCGGCCGGCGCTGCCCGAGTACAGCTCGCTGTGGGGCCCGCTCGACACCGAGCTGCCGAAGATCGCGGGTGGCAAGGAGTCCCTGGACAAGGGCCTGAGCAACGCCGAACTGGCGATCGCCAAGCTGGTCCCGGACTTCAGCAAGTGAGTCCGTGTGGCCGTCGGCTCCCCTCCCGGACCCCGGGGGACGGGAGGGGAGCCGACGGCCACCGGCATGCGCACGGCCCCAACCCTGATCTTCCAGAAGGTGTCGAACCATGACAGTCGCCATCGACCGAGCGACCGGAAAGCGTGTCGGTGACCGCGGGTCACGCCCCGGTCCGCTCCAGCGTCTCAAGCGCGCGTACCAGAAGTACTGGTACGCGTACGCGATGATCGCCCCGGTGGTCGTCGTGCTCGGCGGACTGGTGCTGTATCCGCTGGTGCGGGGCCTCTATCTGACGCTCACGGACGCCAACAGCCTCAACTCCGCCCGCACGATCGGCGTCAACCACATCGACGCCACCTACAAGTTCATCGGCCTCGACAACTACAAGGACATCCTGTGGGGCCCGACGTCGTACGACCGCTTCTGGTCGCACTTCATCTGGACCATCGTGTGGACGGCGCTCTGTGTCGCCCTCCACTACTGCGTCGGGCTCGGCCTCGCCCTGCTGCTCAACCAGAAGCTGCGCGGCCGTACGGTCTACCGGTTGATCCTGGTGCTGCCGTGGGCCGTGCCGACCTTCGTCACCGTCTTCGGCTGGCGCTTCATGCTCGCCGACGGCGGCATCATCAACTCCATGCTCCACGCGGTGCACCTGCCGTCGCCGGCGTGGCTGGAGGACACCTTCTGGCAGCGCTTCTCCGCGATCATGGTCAACACCTGGTGCGGTGTGCCGTTCATGATGGTCTCGCTGCTCGGCGGCCTGCAGTCCATCGACGGCACGCTGTACGAGGCCGCCGAGATGGACGGCGCGAACGCCTGGCAGCAGTTCCGCTTCGTGACCCTGCCGGGGCTGCGGTCGGTCAGTTCCACCGTCGTGCTCCTCGGCATCATCTGGACCTTCAACCAGTTCGCCGTGATCTTCATCCTGTTCGGCAACACCGCGCCGGACGCTCAGATCCTCGTCACCTGGGCCTACTACCTCGGCTTCGGACAGCAGCCACGTGACTTCGCGCAGTCGGCCGCCTACGGCATGCTGCTGCTGGCCATCCTCGTCGTCTTC
Source organism: Streptomyces sp. RPA4-2 (assembly GCF_012273515.2). Taxonomy (NCBI): domain Bacteria; kingdom Bacillati; phylum Actinomycetota; class Actinomycetes; order Kitasatosporales; family Streptomycetaceae; genus Streptomyces; species Streptomyces sp. RPA4-2. Next base: position 2,836,473 of record NZ_CP050975.2, on the reverse strand, counting down.
ACCTCCTTCTACCGCCGCTGGCTGAACCGCAATGACCAGCAGCTCGCGATCTGAGGCGGGAGTCTCCATGAGTACCACCACCCTTCGGACGTCTGCGGCCGAGCAGGCCACTGGGTACGACGAGTCTCCCCGCCGTCCGGCGCGGGGGCGCGGTGAGCGTGGCTTCGCCGGCAAGCTCGTCTCCCACGGCATCCTGATCGTCGCGAGCCTGGCCGCGCTGTTCCCGATCGCCTGGCTCGTCTTCCTGTCCCTCGGCCCGGACAAGGACGACTATCTGCACCCCGGACGCATCTGGCACACGATGACGTTCAGCAACTACTCCTTCGTGCTCCAGCACACGAACTTCTTCGAGTGGATGAAGAGCTCGCTCATCGTGTCGCTCGGCACCACGGTCATCGGCGTGATGATCGCGGCCACCACCGGCTACGCGGTCTCGCGCATGCGCTTCCCCGGGTACAAGAAGTTCATGTGGGTCCTGCTGGTCACCCAGATGTTCCCGATCGCCGTACTGATCGTGCCGATGTACCAGATCCTCTCGGACCTGCAGCTCATCGACTCCTACCTCGGCCTGATCATCGTCTACTGCTCGACGGCGGTGCCCTACAGCGCCTGGCTGCTCAAGGGCTACTTCGACACCATCCCGTTCGAGATCGACGAGGCCGGACGCGTCGACGGACTGAGCCCCTTCGGCACCTTCTTCCGGCTGATCCTGCCGCTCGCCAAGCCGGGCCTGGCGGTCGCCGCCTTCTACAACTTCATCACCGCGTTCGGTGAGGTCGCGTTCGCCTCGACGTTCATGCTGGACGACTCGAAGTACACCTTCGCCGTCGGACTCCAGACCTTCGTCAGCGAGCACGATGCCCAGCGCAACCTGGCGGCCGCGACGGCCGTCCTGGTCGCGATACCCGTCTCCCTCTTCTTCTACCTGGTGCAGAAGAACCTGGTGACCGGACTCACCGCCGGCGGAACGAAGGGCTGACCCGCCCGGACAGCCCCCAGGCTCCCGCGCGCTCGTCGCGCGCGGGTGGCGGCCGCGGTGCCCATCCGACCCCGCCGGCACCGCGGCCGCCTCGTTCCGCCACCCCGACGACGCACCTCCCTCCCCGAGCCCCGGGCCCCGCCCGGACGGAGGGGAGATCCCACCTCGAACTCTCTCCCACGCTCGGCCTCGACCGAGCGGGGGGACCCCCACCGCATCAAGGACGCCATGAGCCAGCACTCCGCCGACCAGGCCCCGAACTCCGCCCTCGCCACCGTCGCCACCCGTCGCGACTGGTGGCGCGACGCGGTGATCTACCAGGTCTATCCGCGCAGCTTCGCCGACAGCAACGGCGACGGCATGGGCGACCTGGAGGGCGTACGTTCCCGACTGCCCTACCTGCGCGACCTCGGTGTGGACGCCGTGTGGCTCAGCCCCTTCTACGCCTCGCCGCAGGCCGACGCCGGATACGACGTGGCGGACTACCGGGCCGTCGACCCCATGTTCGGCAGTCTCCTGGACGCCGACGCCCTCATCCGTGACGCCCACGACCTCGGCCTGCGGATCATCGTCGACCTCGTTCCCAACCACTCCTCCGACCAGCACGAGTGGTTCAAGCGCGCCCTGCGGGAGGGCCCCGGCTCCGATCTGCGCGACCGCTACCACTTCCGTCCCGGCAAGGGCGCGGACGGCGAACTGCCGCCCAACGACTGGGAGTCCATCTTCGGCGGGCCCGCCTGGACCCGGGTCACCGAGCCGGACGGCACCCCCGGCGAGTGGTACCTGCACCTCTTCGCGCCCGAGCAGCCGGACTTCAACTGGGAACACCCGGCCGTGGGCGACGAGTTCCGCTCGATCCTGCGGTTCTGGCTCGACATGGGCGTCGACGGCTTCCGTATCGACGTCGCGCACGGACTGGTGAAGGCGGAGGGCCTGCCGGACCTCGGCGACCACGACCAGCTGAAGCTGCTGGGCAACGATGTCATGCCGTTCTTCGACCAGGACGGCGTGCACGACGTGTACCGGCAGTGGCGCACGATCCTCGACGAGTACTCGGGCGAGCGCATCTTCGTCGCGGAGGCGTGGACCCCGACGATCGAGCGCACCGCGAACTACGTCCGCCCCGACGAGCTGCACCAGGCCTTCAACTTCCAGTACCTGGGCACCCACTGGGACGCGGCCGAGCTGCGCTCGGTGATCGACCGCACCCTCGACGCGATGCGCCCGGTCGGCGCCCCCTCCACCTGGGTGCTGTCCAACCACGACGTGACCCGGCACGCCACCCGGTTCGCCAACGAGGCCGGCCTCGGCACCCAGATCCGCACCGCGGGCGACCGGGAGCTCGGGCTGCGCCGGGCCCGCGCGGCGACCCTGCTGATGCTGGCGCTGCCCGGCTCCGCCTACCTCTACCAGGGCGAGGAGCTCGGCCTGCCCGACGTCGTCGACCTGCCCGACGAGGTGCGCCAGGACCCCGCCTACTTCCGGGGCGCCGGCCAGGACGGGTTCCGCGACGGCTGCCGGGTGCCGATCCCGTGGACCCGGACGGGTTCCTCGTACGGCTTCGGCAGCGGCGGCAGCTGGCTGCCGCAGCCCGCCGAGTGGGCGGAGCTGAGCATCGAGGCGCAGACCGGCGTGGCCGGCTCCACGCTGGAGCTGTACCGCGACGCGCTCGCCGTGCGGCGCGAGCGGTCCGACCTCGGGGCGGGCGACACCGTCGACTGGCTGGACGCGCCGGACGGTGTGCTCGCCTTCCGCCGGGGCGCGTTCGTCTGCACCGCGAACACCGGGAGCGAGTCCGTGACCGTCCCGGCGTACGGCAGGGTGCTCGTCGCGAGCGGCGAGGTGACCCTGTCCCGGGACGGCGAGGCGAAGCTGCCGGCCGACACGACCGTGTGGTGGGCAGCCTGACCCTCCCGCCACGACGGCTGAGTGGTGCCCCGGTCCTTCTGGACCGGGGCACCACTTTTTTACGCGTTGAAATCTCTTACGACATCTTGCTGAAACTTGGCGGCAAGAGATACGTTCCGGCACACGCCCGACTGATTCACTGGGCAACTTCCTTCCAGGGCCCCCCACTTGTACCCCGGAGCCCCGGTCACCCGCACCCGTACACCCCCACCGCACAACGACGTGCAGGAGATGACATGGCGAAGAGAACTCTTGCCACCGCGCTCGCGCTCGCCGCGGGCATGGCGGCCTCGGTGGTCCTGCCCACCGGCACCGCCCAGGCCTCCCCGCCCGGCACCAAGGACGTCACCGCCGTCCTGTTCGAGTGGAAGTTCGACTCCGTCGCCAAGGAGTGCACCACCACCCTCGGCCCCGCCGGATACGGCTACGTCCAGGTGTCCCCGCCCGCCGAGCACATACAGGGCTCGCAGTGGTGGACCTCCTACCAGCCCGTGAGCTACAAGATCGCCGGGCGGCTCGGTGACGCCACCGCCTTCAGGAACATGGTCAGCACCTGCCACGCGGCCGGTGTGAAGGTCGTCACGGACACGGTGATCAACCACATGTCCGCCGGTTCCGGCACCGGAACCGGCGGGTCCTCGTACACGAAGTACAACTACCCGGGCCTGTACTCCTCGTACGACATGGACGACTGCACCGCCAGCATCAGCGACTACACCAACCGCGCCAACGTCCAGAACTGCGAGCTCGTCGGCCTCGCCGACCTGGACACCGGTGAGGAGTACGTCCGGTCCACCATCGCCGGGTACCTGAACACCCTGCTCGGCTACGGCGTCGACGGCTTCCGCATCGACGCGGCCAAGCACATACCGGCGGCCGACCTCGCCAACATCAAGTCCCGGCTCAGCAATCCGTCCGTGTACTGGAAGCAGGAGGTCATCTACGGCTCCGGCGAGGCGGTCCAGCCCACCGAGTACACGGGCAACGGGGACGTCCAGGAGTTCCGGTACGCGTACGACCTCAAGCGGGTCTTCAACAACGAGAACCTCGCCTATCTGAAGAACTACGGCGAGGGCTGGGGCTATATGAGCAGCTCCGTCGCGGCCGTCTTCGTCGACAACCACGACACCGAGCGCAACGGCTCGACCCTGAACTACAAGGACGGGGCGAACTACACGCTCGCCAACGTCTTCATGCTGGCCTACCCGTACGGCGCCCCGGACATCAACTCCGGCTACGAGTGGTCCGACGCGGACGCGGGACCGCCCAACGGCGGTACCGTCAACGCCTGCTGGCAGGACGGCTGGAAGTGCCAGCACGCCTGGCCCGAGATCAAGTCGATGGTCGCCTTCCGCAACGCCACCCGCGGGCAGGCGCTGAGCAACTGGTGGGACGACGGCAACGACGCCATCGCCTTCGGGCGCGGCAGCAAGGGCTTCGTCGCCATCAACCACGAGACCTCCGCGCTGAGTCGGACGTACACGACGTCCCTCGCGGCCGGCACCTACTGCAACGTGCAGAACAACACGCAGGTCACGGTGAACGGTTCGGGGCAGTTCACGGCAACGCTGGGCGCCAACACGGCACTCGCCCTCTATGCGGGCAAGTCCAACTGCTGAAAAGACTTTCCGCATGTTGCAAGACTCTTGCTGTAAACCTTGCGTGAGCGATACGGTCACGCGGGCGTTCGGCACCGGAGCCGGAACGCAGCGCGGGGTCGGACCCATATGCGCCGTAATCGCTAGGAGTTCACACCGGTGGACCTGATACCGAGAGGGCCGGCGCGTCGCCCCGGCCGTTCCAGGCTGCGCGCGGCGGTCCTCGCCGCCGCGCTCGCCGTATCGCTCGCGCAACCCCTCGCGGCGCGGGCCGAGACCCCGCCCGCACCCCCGTCCGACGCGAAGCTCGCGGCCGAGCCCGCGCGGCACGACGCCACCCGCGACCAGTTCTACTTCGTGATGCCGGACCGCTTCGCCAACGGCGACACCTCCAACGACGAGGGCGGGCTGACCGGCTCACGGCTGTCGACCGGATACGACCCGACCGACAAGGGCTTCTACCAGGGCGGCGACCTCAAGGGCCTGACGAAGCGGCTCGACTACATCAAGGGCCTGGGCACCACCGCCATCTGGATGGCGCCGATCTTCAAGAACCAGCCCGTGCAGGGCACCGGCAAGGACGCCTCGGCGGGCTACCACGGTTACTGGATCACCGACTTCACCCGCGTCGACCCGCACTTCGGCACCAACAAGGACCTGGAGACCCTCATCTCCAAGGCCCACGCCAAGGGCATGAAGGTCTTCTTCGACGTCATCACCAACCACACGGCCGACGTCGTGGACTACCAGGAGAAGTCCTACGACTACCTCTCCAAGGGCGCCTTCCCCTATCTGACCGAGGACGGCCGGCCCTTCGACGACGCGGACTACGCGGACGGCGCCCACGGCTTCCCGTCCGTGGACACCGACTCCTTCCCGCGCACGCCCACCGTGCCCGCCGCGAAGAAGGACGCCAAGGTCCCGTCCTGGCTCAACGACCCGGCCATGTACAGCAACCGGGGCGACTCCACCTACGCGGGCGAGTCCACCACGTACGGCGACTTCTCCGGTCTCGACGACCTGTGGACCGAGCGTCCCGAGGTGGTCGGCGGCATGGAGAAGATCTACGAGCGGTGGGTGCGGGACTTCGGCGTCGACGGCTTCCGGATCGACACCGTGAAGCACGTGGACATGCCGTTCTGGACGCAGTGGGCCACCGCCCTGGACCGCTACGCGGCCGAGCGCGGCCGGAAGAACTTCTTCATGTTCGGCGAGGTCTACTCCGCCGACACCTCGGTCACCTCGCCGTACGTCACCCAGGGCCGGCTCGACGCCACCCTCGACTTCCCCTTCCAGGACGCGGCGCGCTCCTACGCCTCCCAGGGCGGCAGCGCGAAGAAGCTGGCGTCCGTGTTCGGGGACGACTACAAGTACACGACCGACAAGGCCAACGCGTACGAGCAGGTCACCTTCCTCGGCAACCACGACATGGGCCGCATCGGATCCTTCCTGAGGCAGGACGACCCGAAGGGCACGGACGCGGAGCTGGTGAAGAAGGACCGGCTCGCCAACGAGCTGATGTTCCTCAGCCGCGGCAACCCCGTCGTCTACTACGGCGACGAGCAGGGCTTCACCGGCGCCGGCGGCGACAAGGACGCCCGTCAGACGATGTTCGCCTCCAAGGTCGCCGACTACCTCGACGACGACGAGCTCGGCACCGATCGCACGCACGCGAGCGACGCCTACGACACGAGCGCACCGCTCTACAAGGAGATCGCCGCTCTCTCGAAGCTCCGCAAGGACAACCCTGCCCTCGCGGACGGGGTGCAGACCGAGCGGTACGCGGCCGACGGGGCGGGCATCTACGCCTTCTCCCGTACCGGCGGCGACAGGACCGAGTACCTCGTCGCCCTCAACAACGCGGGCGAGGCGAAGACGGCGACCTTCGCGACCGGCTCCGCCGGCACCACCTTCCAGGGGATCTACGGAACCTCCTCCCGTCCGACCAGCGACGCCGACAGGAACGTCACCGTCACCGTCCCGGCCGGTTCCGCCGTCGTCCTCAGGGCGGGCCGTCCGCTCGGCGCCCCCGCCGCGAAGCCCTCGCTCACCCTGAAGGCGCCGGACGCGGGTGCGACCGGCACCGTCGACCTCGGCGCCGACGTCACCGGCGGTCAGCTCGACCGGGTCGTCTTCGCCGCCCAGGTCGGAGACGGAAAGTGGCGGACCCTCGGCTCCGCCGACCACGCCCCGTACAAGGTCACCCAGGTCATCGGCGCGAACGTACCGGCCGGAACGGCCCTGCGCTACAAGGCGGTGGTCGTCGACTCGGCCGGGCGGACCGCCAGTGCGACCGCGACGACCACCACCGGGACCCCGCCCGCCCCGGAAGTCCCCACCGCCTCCTCGCGCGACTACGCGGTCGTCCACTACAAGCGCACCGACGGCGACTACACCGACTGGCGGCTGTACGCCTGGGGCGACCTCGCCGACGGCGAGGCGACGACCTGGCCCGCCGGCCACGACTTCATCGGCCGGGACGCCTATGGGGCCTTCGCCTACGTCAAGCTGAAGCCGGGCGCCTCCAGCGTCGGCTTCCTCGTCATCGACAAGGACGGCAACAAGGACGTCGCCACCGACCGCACGATCGACGTCACCAAGACCGGCGAGGTCTGGCTCGAACAGGGCAAGGAGCCGGTCCTCACCGAGCGGCCCGACCACCCGGCCCAGGACAAGACCAAGGCCGTGCTCCACTACCACCGCGCCGACGGCGACTACGCCGGCTGGGGCCTGCACACCTGGACCGGGGCCGCGACGCCCACGGACTGGACGAAGCCCCTGGAGCCGGTACGCACCGACGCCTACGGAGCCGTCTACGAGGTGCCGCTCGCCGAGGGCGCGACCAGCCTCAGCTACATCCTCCACAAGGGCGACGAGAAGGACCTGCCCACCGACCAGTCCCTCGACCTGACCGCGAACGGCCACGAGGTGTGGCTGCTGAACGGCCAGGAGAAGTACCTGCTCCCGCAGCCCGCGGGCAGCGCGGCCGCACTCGACCTGACCACCTCCAAGGCGGTCTGGATCGACCGGGACACCGTCGCCTGGAACGGTTCCGACGCCGCCGTGTCCACCCAGCTCCTGTCCTCCCGCGACGGCTCGATCGCCGTCAAGGACGGGACGCTGACCAGCGACGACGAGCGCTGGCTGCGGCTGGAGAAGACCACCCTGACCGACGCCCAGAAGGCCGCGTTCCCGCACCTGAAGACGTACACCGCCTGGTCGGTCGACCCGCGCGACCGCGACCGGGTCCGCGCGTCGCTCGGCGGCCAGCTCGTCGCCTCGCAACGCGCGGCGAACGGCGCCGTGCTGGCGGCGACCGGTGTGCAGACCGCCGGCGTCCTGGACGACCTGTACGACGCGAGGAAGGCGCGGCTCGGACCGGTCTTCCACGACGGAGTCCCCACCCTGTCCGTATGGGCCCCGACCGCCCAGTCGGTGAGCCTCGACCTCGACGGCACCACCGTCGCGATGCGACGGAACGACACCACCGGCGTCTGGTCCGTCACGGGCAAGCGGTCCTGGACGGGCAAGCCCTACCGCTACGTCGTGAAGGTGTGGGCGCCGACCGTCGGCAAGGTCGTCACCAACAAGGTCACCGACCCGTACTCGGTCGCCCTGACCACCGACTCCGAGCGCAGCCTGGTCGTCGACCTGGACGCCAGGTCCCTCGCCCCGTCCGGCTGGTCCTCGCTGAAGAAGCCGAAGGCCGTGCCGCTGCGGGACGCGCAGATCCAGGAACTGCACATCCGCGACTTCTCGGTGGAGGACAAGACCGTCCCCGCGAAGGACAAGGGCACCTACCTCGCCTTCACCGACAAGAACAGCGACGGCTCGAAGCACCTGAGGAAGCTGGCCGCGTCCGGCACCTCGTACGTGCACCTGCTGCCCGCCTTCGACCTCGCGACCGTTCCCGAGAGGAAGGCGGACCGGGCGAGCACCGACTGTGATCTGGCCTCCTACCCGGCCGACTCCGAGAAGCAACAGGAGTGCGTCGCGCAGACCGCCGCGAAGGACGCGTACAACTGGGGCTACGACCCGTACCACTACACGGTGCCGGAGGGCTCGTACGCCACCGACCCCGACGGCACGGGACGCACGGTCGAGTTCCGGAAGATGGTCAAGTCGCTGAACGAGGACGGCCTCAGGGTCGTCATGGACGTCGTCTACAACCACACCGCCGCGAGCGGCCAGGCCGACACCAGCGTCCTCGACCGGATCGTCCCCGGCTACTACCAACGGCTCATGGCCGACGGCAGCGTGGCCACCTCCACCTGCTGCGCGAACACGGCGACCGAGAACGCCATGATGGGCAAACTGGTGGTGGACTCGATCGTCACCTGGGCCAAGGAGTACAAGGTCGACGGCTTCCGCTTCGACCTCATGGGACACCACCCCAAGGCCAACATCCTGGCGGTCAGGAAGGCCCTCGACGCGCTCACGGTCGCGAAGGACGGCGTCGACGGCAAGAAGATCATCCTGTACGGGGAGGGCTGGAACTTCGGTGAGGTGGCCGACGACGCCCGCTTCGTGCAGGCCACCCAGAAGAACATGGCCGGGACCGGCATCGCGACCTTCTCCGACCGGGCCCGCGACGCGGTGCGCGGCGGAAGCCCCTTCGACGAGGACCCCGGCGTCCAGGGCTTCGCGTCGGGTCTGTTCACCGACCCCAACTCCTCGTCCGCCAACGGCACCCCGGCCGAGCAGAAGGCCCGCCTGCTGCACTACCAGGACCTCATCGAGGTCGGCCTGACCGGCAACCTGGCCGCGTACCGCTTCACCGACTCCGCGGGCAAGGAGGTCACGGGCTCCGGCGTCGACTACAACGGCCAGCCGGCCGGGTACGCCGAGGCGCCGGGCGACGCGCTGGCCTACGCCGACGCGCACGACAACGAGTCCCTGTACGACGCCCTCACCTACAAGCTGCCGGCCACCACGAGTGCGGACGACCGGGCGCGCATGCAGGTGCTCGCCATGGCGACGGCCACCCTCTCGCAGGGCCCGTCCCTCTCCCAGGCAGGCTCCGACCTGCTGCGCTCCAAGTCCCTCGACCGCAACTCGTTCGACAGCGGTGACTGGTTCAACGCCGTCCACTGGGACTGCCGGGACGGCAACGGATTCGGGCGCGGGCTGCCCATGGCCGCCGACAACCAGTCCAAGTGGCCCTACGCCAAACCCCTGTTGAGCACCGTCAAGGTCGGGTGCGGACAGATCGAGGGCAGCTCGGCCGCGTACCAGGACCTGCTGCGAATCCGTACCACCGAGAGCGTCTTCTCGCTCGCCACGGCCGGCCAGGTGCAGTCGAAGCTCTCCTTCCCGCTGTCCGGGAAGGACGAGACACCCGGGGTGATCACCATGAAGCTCGGCGACCTCGTCGTCGTCCTCAACGCGACACCCCAGCGTCAGGAACAGCGGATCGGCTCGCTGTCCGGGACGCCCTACGCGCTGCACCCGGTGCAACGGGCGGGCGCCGACCCCGTCGTCAAGTCCGCCGCGTACACGAAGGGGACGGGAACCTTCACCGTTCCGGCACGGACTGTGGCCGTCTTCTCCCTGACCTCCTGAGAAGGGCATTACCTTGGTGGGGCGGACCGGGCACCCGGTCCGCCCCACCGGCAGGCCCGAGGCTTTCAGTTGGACGGCAACAGCAGAAGGAACGGGTCGACCACCGTGCTGGTCGTCGACGACGTGGCGGACGACCGGCTCGCCATGAGCGCGCTGCTGCGCCGCGCCGGTCACGAGGTCGTTCCCGTCGCCACCGCCGCGGACGCGCTGCGCGCACTCGGCACCCGGCTGCGCGAGGGCACCCTGCCGGACGTGCTTCTCGTCCAGGTGGATCTGCCGGACATGACCGGCTTCGAACTCTGCCGCCGGCTCAAGACGCATCAGGTCCTGGGCGCGCTGCCCGTGGTGCACCTCTCGGACGCCGGTACGGACCCGGGCGACCGCCGCCGCAGCCTGGACTCCGGCGCCGAGGCCTGTCTCACGCTGCCGGCCGAGCCGGAGGAGATCCAGACGGTCGTAGGGGCCGTGGTGCGCGCGGCCCGGCTGCGGACGGACGACCAGGCGCTGATACGTCGGCTGACGCTGCTGTCCGAGACGATCGTCACCGTCCAGGCCGCGCGCAGCCTCGACGAACTCGTCGACGCGGCCGCCGAGGGCACCGCCCGGCTCACCGGTCTGCCGGCCGTCGTGTTCGTCCTCGGCCCGGAGGGCGAGCTGTACCGGGGCATGTCCCCGAAGCGGATAGCCCTCGCGCTGCCCGACCGCGGCGCGCACGAGGCCGTGGCCCGGCTGATCGGCAGACTCGCGGCGGACCGGGCCGTCGTCCACCGCACCGTCGTCCACTCGCCGCTGTGGCCCGCCGGGTTCTTCCGGCCCGGCGTCCAGGACGACGCCCGGCTGGTGCTGGCCCAGGGCGGCAAGGCGCCGGTGTGCCTGGCGACGCCGGTCCGCGACTCACGCCCCCAGAGCCCCGCCGACGAGGCCGGGGTGGCACGGCTCGCCCAGGCCACCGCGCTCGTCGCCGAGCCGCTGCTGATGTACCAGGTCGAGCGCCATGTCGCCCTCACCCTCCAGCGCAGCTTCCTGCCCGAGCCGGACAAGCTGCCCGACCTGCCCGGTGTCGACATCGCGGTGCGCTACGAACCCGCGTCCCAACAGGCCGAGATCGGCGGCGACTTCTACGCGGCGCTGCGCACCGGCGACGGTGTCCTCGCCGCGGTCGGCGACGTCGTCGGTCATTCGCTGGAGGCGGCCACCGTGATGGTCGAGATCCGGCACGCGCTGCGCGCCTACTGCGTCGAGGACAGCGACCCGGCCGTCCTCGCCGAGCGCCTCGACCGGATGCTCCAGCGCTACCACCCCGAGGTCACCGCGACCGTCTGCCTGATCCTGGTCGAGCCGGAGACCGGGCGGGTACGCATCGCCAACGCGGGCCACATCCCGCCGCTGATCGTGCGCGGTGCGGGCGGCGCCGAATACGCCAAGGTCCACGGGCCGCTGCTCGGCCTCGGTCTCGCGGTGAACCGGCCGACGCCCACCGAACTGTTCCTGGAGCCCTCGGACCGGCTCCTCGTGGTCACCGACGGCCTGATCGAGACCCGCGGCACGGACCTCGCGATCTCCATGGAACGCCTGCGCGCGGCCGTGGCCGACGCCCCGCCCGGGGTCCGCCCGCTGTGCGACATGCTCCTGGACCGCTTCGGGCAGGACCGGGAGGACGACGTCGCGATGCTCGCGCTCCAGCTCAGGCCGGGGCAGGCCAGGCCCTAAGGTGAGTTCGTTGACCTAGAACAGGAGTGCTCATGCCGCAGATCACCGTCGACTACTCCGCCGCCCTCGACGAATCCTTCGACCGGCGCGGATTCGCGCTCGCGCTGCACCCGGTGGTGGTCGAGACGGCGGCCGCACGGATCGAGGCGTGCAAGACGCGGTTCCGGCCGACCGGGGACAACGTGGTGGGAGCGGAGGCGGACGGACACGCCGTCGTGCACGTCACGCTCGCCCTGCTGGCGGGCCGCAGCGAGGAGACCAAGGTCCGGCTCACCGAGTCGGTACTGGAGTTGCTGTGCAAGTACGTCGAGCCCGTCGCCGGTCTCGCCCTGCACGTCTCCGCCGAGGTCCGGGATCTCGACCCGTCGTACCGCAAGTTCGAGGAGTAGGACAGCGCGGGAAGGGGCGCCTACGCCTTCGGGGGCGTGGCCAGCGCGATGAGCCGGACGGCGAGGTCGGTGAACGGCCCGTCGCCCGGCTCGCCCTGGAGCGCACCGCGCAGCAGCGTGCCCAGTTCCTCGTCCCGGGCGGCGCTCACCGCGGCCAGCGCCGCGAAGTCGTGCACGAGCTGCACCTCCAGCTCGCCGCGCGGAATCCGCCGGCCGTCCAGCCAGATCAGCGCCGTCGACTCCACCAGCGAGATCCACGAGCGGATCACCAGCTCCAGCCGGACGGGCGGGTTCTCGACCTTCAGATGCGACAGGATCTGGACATACGCGGCCTGCCGCACCGCGTCGACGAGCGCGTTCGTCTTCGAGGAGCCGACCGCGGGGCCGCCGCGCATCAACGCCGAGAAACCGGGCCCGTGATCGTCCACGAAGTCGAAGAACCGGCGCATGACCCGCAGCAGCCGCGCGCCCAGGGGCCCCTGGGGCGGCTCCACGAACCGACTCGCGAGATCGTCCGCGGCGCGCTGCAACGCGGCTTCGTACAGGCTGAGTTTGCCGGGGAAGTAGTGGTAGACCAACGGTCGTGAGATGCCCGCCGCGGAGGCTATCTCGTCGATGGAGACCTCGTCGGGCGAGCGTCGGCTGAACAGCTCGAGGGCGACGCCGATCAGCTGCTGCCGCCGCTCCTCGACACCCATCCTGCGGCGTACCCCGGTTGTCATGCGAACACCTTACCGATCGGATCCGGCCGGGAACGGACCGGAGCGACCATGGTCGTTCACATGTCGAGGACGAGGCGGTCGCCGCGCGCCCGTGACACACAGATCAGCATCGACTCGCCACGCTCCGTGTCCGCGAGCAGTTCGTCCCGGTGGTCGATCTCGCCCTCCAGGACGCGTTGTTGGCAGGTTCCGCAGAATCCCTGCTCACAGGAGTAGAGGGTGTCGGGCAGTTCGGCCCGTACGGCGGCGAGCAGCGTGGAGCCGGCCGGCACGGTCACGGTCCGTGCGCTGCGGCGCAGTTCGACCTCGAAGGCGCTGTCGCCGTCACCCGCGGCCGGGGTGCGTGGAGTGAAGCGCTCCAGGTGCAGTGCGGCCCCCTCCGGCAGCCGCTCCTCGACCGCCGCCATCAGCCCCTCCGGCCCGCAGCAGTGGACCGCCGTTCCCTCGGGCAGGCCGGCGAACAGTGTGCCGAGGTCAGGCCGCCCGTCCACGTCCTCGGCCACGACGGTGACCCGCGCCGGGTCCAACTGCTCGATCTCCTCCAGGAAAGGCATCGACGCCCGGGTGCGCCCGCCGTACAACAGCCGCCAGTCCGCCCGGCCCTGGACCGCGCGCAGCATCGGCAGGAGGGGCGTGATCCCGATGCCGCCCGCGACGAAGACGTACCCGGGCGCCTGGGCGAGCGGGAACCGGTTGCGCGGTCCGCGCGCCTCGACCGTCATGCCCTCCCGCAGCCGTTCGTGGATCTCGCGCGAGCCGCCCCGCCCGTCCTCGGCCAGCCGTGCCGCGACGGTGTACGACGAGGTGTCCGCGGGATCGCCGCACAGCGAGTACTGCCGGACGAGCCCGGACGGCAGCACCAGTTCGAGGTGGGCGCCGGGTTCCCAGCGCGGCAGACCGTGCCCCTCCAGGCGCAGTCGTACGACACCGTCGGCGATCCGCTCGCGTCCGGTGACCGTCAGCCGCAGGGCCCGGGAGCGCGGGCGGCCGGAGACCGGCTCCTCCAGGGCGGGCAGCGGCCACAGCGGTGAGGCCCCGATCCGGCGGCGCAGCGCGCGCCGGACGAGCAGGGCCGTACCCGCGACGGCCGCGACGGTCCGCAGCCGGGGCGTCACACGCCCTCCTCGGCCGTGGCCGCGGCTCTCGCGGCGGGGGAGCCGGCCAGGTAGGCGACGGCCTGCGCGGTGGACCCTTCCTGGGAGGGGTGGTAGGAGCGGCTGAGGTAGCGGGGGATGGACTTGAGCATGTCCCCGGTCGCCGGCAGCACGCCCTGCTGTCCGCTCAGGTAGAAGTCCTTGAAGCTCGCGCGGCCCGCCGGCAGGGTCGGGTCGTTCTCCATGAAGAAGCGCGCCCCGCGCTGCCACAGGAAGACGAGTGCGGTGAAGGCGGTGGCCCAGGTCCGCGCGCGCCGCCGGTAGCCCCCGTCGACGTGCAGGAACAGCTCGAAGGCGACCGAGCGGTGCTCGACCTCCTCCGCGCCGTGCCAGCGCAGCAGGTCCAGCATGGTCGGATCGGCGCCGCGCCGGTCCAGCTCCTCGGCGTTCAGCACCCAGTCGCCGAGGAAGGCGGTGTAGTGCTCGATCGCGGCGATGATCGCGACCCGCTCCATCAGCCACCATCTGCGGGCGCGGCCCGGGGGAAGGGTGCGGTCGCCGAGCAGCTTCTCGAAGAGCCAGTCGACCTGCGCGGTGTAGGGCGTGGGGTCGAGCCCGAGTTCCCTGAGGTGGGGGAGGACCTCGTCGTGGGCCTGCGAGTGCATCGCCTCCTGCCCGATGAACCCGATCACGTCCTCGCGCAGCCGCTCGTCCGTGATGTGGGGCAGCACCTGCCGGTAGACGTGGACGAACCAGCGTTCACCGGCGGGCAGCAGCAGGTGCAGCACGTTGATCGTGTGGCCGGCGAACGGGTCTCCCGGGACCCAGTGCAGGGGTGTGTCCTCCCAGGAGAACGACACCTTCCGCGCCTTGAGCGGGGTCCGCTCCGATGCGACCGGCAGGGGCGGTCGGGCGTGCGTGTGAGACATGGCGTCAATGTACTGACGAGTAGCGCGGGGGTGAACCCCTCGGCACCCACTTGTTGACATGAACGTCAATTAGAGCGCAGGCCCCTTCCCGCCGGGCGGCCCACCGATCCGGCACGAGCGGGCGGACGCCCAGGGCGTGTCGCGCACGTCCCGTCGTCCGCCCGGAGGGCGTGCCAGGCGTCGCGAGGCAGGCGGGACTTGCGCAACATGCCCTAGCGCAGCCCGGTGACCGACCTGCCGTCCGTCAGGTTGCCCCGCAGTCCGGCCTGGGCCCCCTGCCTGGTCCGTACGGCGAGCAGGGGACCCTGGGCGGATCCGGTCACCCCGCCGGTCGCGGTGACCGACGCGGTGCCCTTGCTGCCGGCCGCGAGCAGATACCAGGCACCCGTCCCCGACTTCCACAGCACGCCCGCCAGCACATGGGGGTCGCGCGCGCCGCACGCGGGCGAGTTCTCGGCCTTCGCCGCGACTGCCCCGTACGTACCGCCCGGGGTATGGAACTGGGCCAGGACACGGGTGCCGTCGCCCCGCCAGGTGTCGGCCCGCGTGCACACCCACGCCGCTTCCCCGCCGGCGTCCGGCAGCGGCTGGCGCGCGTACTGCCACGCGTTCACCGACCGCACGCCCTCGGAGCGCATGGCGGTCAGCGAGCAGGCGAACGGCGCCCAGTTCGCCAGCGCCGCCGCACCGGTGGCCTCGTGGGGCGACGAGGGCGCTCCGGACGTCAGATGGGCCGGGATCAGTTCGCCGAGGTCGGTCATCAGCCGGGTGCCGGTGGCGTCGGTCAGCTGCAGCGCGTTCCACGACGTGCACGCGCCCGTCCGGGCGGGACCCGCCACCGGGGAGGTGGCGCCGTCGGCCGACAGGGTGAGGGCGGTCGGGCCCGCGGTCGGCTTCATCAGGTCGCGCTCGGCGGCCCCGGTCACCCAGGGGGCCGTCAGATAGCGGACGTTGCCGTCGGCACGGTCCAGGACGACCGCGCTCGCCTCGGCCCCCAGCGCGCCGTCGGCCCGCGCGAAGTCGAGGGCCGCCCCGCCGGTGCCGTCGCGCGGCTCGGCGTACCGGGCGATGCGCAGCCCGTCGTGGAACAGCACCACACGGGCCTGGTCCACGTCACCGGCGTACAGCAGCTGGGGCGGTCCCGGCGGGGCGCCCGCGGGGGTGCCCGGGGTCGCCGAGACCTGTACGGACCCGCCAGGGCGGGCCCAGACGGCGAGGGCGCGGCGCAGCAGCGCGCTGTCCCCGGCGAGGTTTCCGCGCGCGGGCCACACGGAGAGGTCCGTGCGCGCGGACGTCCGCCAGGCCGCCGGGGAGACCCGGGTCACCTTCCCGGGGTCGAGCGCGGCCACGGCGGCCGGGTTCTGCGCGTACGAGGGGGCAGCGGGGCCCTCGGGACCCCAGCCGTCGCCGGGCAGGGCGAGCAGCGCGCCGCAGACGGCGACCGCCGCACCGGCGGCGAGCGCGGCCTTCATGTGCTGTCTGCGCCGCATCAGGTCGGTGGGCCGGGCGTGCAGCGCGCAGGGGTCGAACTCGGGGGAGTGGAGCAGCGGGTCCCGGGCCTCGACCCGATCGGCCTGAGCGAGTGCCGCTCGGGGATCGCCGACTCCCGCCGCCGCGAGCACCCTGCGCACGTCGGCGTCGGCCAGCTTCTCCAGCCCGCGCAGCACATACGCGGCGCGGGCCGCCCCGGACAGCGCGGACAGCCGCTGGTCCAGGGCGAGTTCGGCGGCGCCGCCCGAGCGCGGGAACAGCCGCAGGCCCCACACGTGGGGCAGCAGTGGCGGCAGCTGGGACCGCTTCGGCCACGCGGTGCGCCGCAGCGGCAGGCCGGCCTCCAGTGCCGTACGCACGACCGTGAGGCGTACGAAGGCGTAGCCCGGGTCGCCGTCGCGGCCGGTGGCCTGGGCCGGGATCACGGACGAGGGCGTGCGGCGCCGGGGCAGCGCGCGCTGGGTGAGGGCGTGCGCCGTCAGCACCCGTCGGTTGCGGCCGAGGCTCGGCGGCAGCACCAGATAGGCGAGCCGGACGAGCCGCGGGTAGTGCTCGACGAGCGCGGCCTCGGCCTGGGCGACATCGACGACCTGTCCGGAGGAGGCTGTGGGGCGCGGGGCTACATCCTGTGACTGCACGTTCAGCAGAACGAGCGAATCGGTGGATGGTCACCTCGGTCCGGCGGACTCAGCCCTCGGGCTCGACGAGCAGCCGCGCGTAGTTGGCCATGGACCGCTGGTAGCGCGGCAGATGGGGCGCCAGGGCGCCGATCACCAGCGCCAGGCCCTCGCGTTCGCGGCCCAGGTCGGCCAGGCACAGCGCGAGGCAGGCGCGTACTGCGTCGTCCAACTCGTCAGACGGGGCGACGAGTTCGGGGGTGAGGAGCTTGACGCCCTCCTCGGCCTGCCCGATGTTCCGCAGCGAGCTCGCGAGCTGGATCCTGGTGCGGCGCCCTCGGTAGCCGTCGAGTCCGCGGGACAGCGCCTCCCGGTACAGCGGCACGGCCTGGTCGGAATGGCCCGTGGAGTCCCAGGCGCAGGCCCGCTCGAACGGGCCGAGCGGACTGTCCGCCGGCAGCTCGGCGACCAGTGCGTCGATCACCGCCCGGAAGTCCGCCGCGTCCGCTTCCTCGTAGTCGTCGAAGGTGGCCCAGGCCGCCGCCGTACGCTCTTCCCAGTCTTCGTTCACGCGGCACACTTTCGCATAGGTGTGCTGGCGGCGGCATCGGCTTTCCCGCACCCCGCGGTGGCCGATTGAGTGCTGAGCGCCTCGGAGCCGTATCGAAGACCAGGGCCCTCGCCGGGGCTCTCCATGGCGCGGGCGCCGACGGTACCGGAGGAACGTATGAGGTTGACACGCGAAAAGCTCGTCGCGGGAGCCGCCGTGGCGCTGCTGGCGCTGACCGGCTGCGGCGGGTCGGACGACGGCGGGACCAAGGCCGGCACGGCGGACAGGGTGCCGGCCACGGCGACCGGCAGCCTGGAGGATCTGGCGGCCGAGGTGAAGTGCCGTCCGGACATCCAGACCGACGCGGACGAGATCCGCCAGGGGGTCTGCAAGGTCGACGCCGGCAAGTTCATCCTGGCGACCTTCGCCACCGACCGCGGTCAGCGCGAGTGGCTCAACGGTGCGAAGGACTACGGCGGTTCGTACCTCGTGGGCGCCAAGTGGGTGGCCGTCGGCGACCAGAAGATGGTCACGTCCCTGCGCGGCCGTCTCGGCGGGACCCTGGAGGAGGGGACCTCGCACGGTGCGCACGCCGGTCACGAGCACAGCGGCTGACCGCACGAAGCCTCCCCGGCCCGACGGGCCGGGGACATGAGGACACAAGAAAGCCGGTGGCGGGAGAATCCCGCCACCGGCTTCCTCATGGGGGTCACTTACAACGCTGGCCCTTGTTGATGCAGTTGACCATCTTGTTCATCAGGTTCTCGTCGAAGACGTTGATGAAGTCGTCGTGGTCGGTGGCCGCCTTGTGCAGCTGCTCGGGGAATCCGTCCACCGCGTAGGCATTCTTGATCTGCCCGTTCTGCAGGGTCGGTGCCCGGAAGCCGTAGACGAGGCGCATCGTCAGCTGCGGAATGGCCTTGAAGCCATTGGCACAGCTGCCCTGGGCGTCCGCGAAGGCCACGTGCGTGCGGTGGTTCGCGCTGTCGATGTTCACTCCGTCCCAGCAGCTCTGGAAGGCGAAGGTGCGTACCACGGTGCTGCCGCGCGGGCAGATCGGGTACTGCTGCGTGAGCTGCACCTTGTTCTCGAAGCCGGTGCAGGACCAGTGGGCGTTGGCGTTCGCGAGACCGTTGGTCGTGGTCTTCGCGTCACCCGTGATGATGCGCAGGAACTTCGGCATCGCGACGACCTGGCTCTTCGCGCTGCCGACGAACTTGATCTGCGCCTGCTTGACCTGCTGGATCTGGCCGACGTTTCCTTCCTTGCCACCGCCGTCGTTGTTCTGGTCGAAGTCCTGCGTACCGTTCTGGATACGCACGACCGGCCAGTAGTACGTCGACTTGTCGCCCTGGTTGGCGCAGGTGGTCTTGGCCGCGGCGAACGTGTCGTTGTTGGCGAACGCGTCGTTCGACTGGTTGCCGACGTAGTCGTGCAGGTGGTGCGCGCCGTTGGTGACACCGGGTGCCACGATGACGTTGTCGGTGTTGAACTTCTTGTTCGCGTTCACGCCGCAGGACGTGGTGAACGTGCCCGTCGAACCGCCGGCCCGGGTCCCTGCCTTGCGGGGTACGTTCGCCTGGACCTTCGTGATGTCGACGAAGTCCGAGGCGAGCGGCCCGTTGCCGGCCTGACCGCCGTTGCCCGTCTGCTGGCCGCCGCCCTGCTGGCCGCCGGCGCTCGCGCTGGCCGAGGGGGAGGGCGCCGGACTGGCCGTCCCGCCGTTGTTCTGGCCACCGTTGTTCTGACCGCCGTTGTTCTGGCCGTTGTTGCCCCAGCCGGCGTTGGTCTGGTTGGCGGGCGTCCCCGTGCAGGAGGACAGGCCGTCGAGCGAGGACGGTGTCGAACCGCCGACCCGGCTGATCTCCAGCTTGATCCGGTCGATGATCACCGACCGGTTGTTCTTCAGCGGTCCGAGGATGGAGTTCTGGACGAAGCTCGCGTCCCTCGTCTGCGCGTCACGGGTCGTGGCGAGCCGCTGGTAGGCGGCGGTGATCTGTTGGTCCAGCGTGGCGAGTTCGCCGTCGACCTCACCGCGGGCCTTGTTCGGCACATTGGTCAGCTTCTGACCGACGTCCGGACAACTGATGGTGGCCACCTGAGCGGTGGCGGCCTTCGTGGTGTTGGGAGACGAGTTCTCCTCGTGCGCCGAGGCGTAGAAGTTCGCCCAGACCAGTCCACCCCCGCCGATCGCGAGTGCTGCCGACGCGGCGATGGCCCGAACGGCCAGCGGCGAACGGCGTTTTCGTATGTTGCGTCCCATGGAACTCCTCTGACTTCCTTGCGGGGCATCGAGGGCGCCCGACAGGAGTGAAGCGGCTCCCATCCATACGCAGGTGACGTGTGAGGCGTTCAGAAACCTCGGAAAATCTTAGAAGTTCGTGAGGCCATTTCCGGCACAATGGGCTCAGAAGCGCACGATTTTCGGGAAGTTGATCTCCGAAATCATGTTTGAACAATATTCAGCGCGCTCTGAAGGGGATTCTTTCCGGGGCGTCGGCACGGCTCTTGGGACTCCGCCCCGGACCCCGTCCGGGGGCGGAGCCCCCAGGGGGCGCGAGCGGTCACCGGGAGAGCAACCTGGCCTCCGCTTCCGGAGGCAGCCCGACCGGCGGGCGGTCCGGACGCCGCGGAGCCGTACCGCCCACGGCCTGGAGCCACGCCCACGTGTCGGCGACCGTCTCCGCGACATCCCGGCACCGAAGCCCGGCCTCCACCGCCCGGGAGACATCCGCTCCGTACAGCGCATCGTGCAGGTCACTCCCCGGCGGCACCCACACCGGCAGCTGTGTCCACGGCTCGACCCCGGCGCCCAGGATCATCTCCGGCTCGATCCACCGCAGTTCCGCGCCGCTGCCCGTCACCCGCACGCACGCGTCGAGCAGCTCCCCCATCGTCGTGTGACCCGGCGGACTCGTCAGGTTGTGGGCCCCGCTCGCCCCCCGCTCCACCGCCCCGAGGATCCACTCGGCGAGGTCACGGACATCGACGTACCGGAGGGGAAGGTCCCGGGGTCCGGGCGCCGGTACGGGCCCGCCCCGCGCGATCCGGCCCAGCCACCACGGCAGGCGGCCGATGTTCTCGTACGGCCCGAGGATCAGCCCGGACCGCACGAGCAGCGAACGCTCCGCGCCGAACGCGGAGACGGCGGCCAGCTCACCGCCCAGCTTGTCGCGCGCGTAGTCGGTCGGCCCGGCGTCCTTCGACGCCCCGGTCACGAGTGGCGCGTCCTCGGTGTACCCGGCGGGCGGAGCCCACGCGTAGACCGAGCAACTCGACACGTACACATGGCGCGCGGCCCGGTCCGCCAGCAGCCGTGCCGCGTCGAGGACGGGCCGCGGCGCAGCCGACCAGGTGTCGACGACGACGTCCCAGTCACTTTCGGCGGCGGCGCCCGCGAGCGCCGCGAGCCCGTCGGGAGCGGTGCGGTCACCGAGCAACGACCGCACCCCGGCGGGAGGTTCGTGCCGTCCCCGGTGGAAGACGGTCACCTCCCAGCCGCGTCCCACCGCCGCCTGCGCCACGGCGCGCCCCGCGAACTCCGTACCACCCAGCACCAGAAGTCTCATGGTGACGACTCTGCACGGTCGGCCCACCGGACGGAACGGGAATCTGCTGAGGGAAGATCCGCCAGAAGATGTGACGGACGCGGACGCGGACGCGGGACGGACCGACCGGCCGGCCGGCCGGCCGACGGACCGATCAGCGACCGGTCGGAGGCGCGTACTTGTAGCCGACCCGTCGTACCGTCTGGATCGACTGCCGGTGCTGCGCCCCGAGCTTGCGGCGCAGCCGCGCGACATGCACGTCGACGGTCCGTCCGTCGCCCACGTGCCCGTAGCCCCACACGGTGGTGACCAACTGGTCCCGGGTG
This sequence comes from Streptomyces sp. RPA4-2, assembly GCF_012273515.2. Taxonomy (NCBI): domain Bacteria; kingdom Bacillati; phylum Actinomycetota; class Actinomycetes; order Kitasatosporales; family Streptomycetaceae; genus Streptomyces; species Streptomyces sp. RPA4-2. The sequence goes on along the minus strand of NZ_CP050975.2, from coordinate 2,815,050 downwards.
TGCACCCGGTGCGGGTGCGTGACGAGATGCGCGAGCAGCTCGAACTCCAGGTAGGTGAGGTCGAGCGTCCGCCCGTCGACCTCGGCGGTGCGCTGCACGGAGTCGATACGCACGAGCGGGTCGCTTCCGGCGGGGGCGGGCGTCCCCGCCGGGTCCGGGGCGACGGCGACCGGCAGCAGGGGCTGCTGGTCGGCCGGCACGAGGAGCAGGTAGCCGATCATCGGCGGCCGGCCGGGCAGTACCGGCAGCGTGTGCGGGGGCGCGGGCAGCCAGGTGGCGCCCGGCGGCAGGAAGTCCGCCACGTTCACCACCTCGTCCCGGTCGACGGCACGGAGCCGGTGACGCCCGGCGCCGGCCGTGGGCGTGACCGGGGAGGGGGAGGTCGCGACGGAGGTGAAGGAACGTGTGTTCGCCATGAGAGGTCAGCTCTTTCGCGCGAGGAGTTCGTCGGGAGGGTCGACGACCGCGAGTTCGTGGTCGGGGCCGTCGAGGACGTACGTCGTGCGCGCTGGCCGAAGGCCGGGGTGTACGGCTTTAGAGGGCCGGCGCGTTCGTCGCGCGGCAACACACCCGGTCGAAGTCGTGATGCTGACGGGAAGGCCAGAAGGGCTCCAGGTCGTGGCGACCTGTCGCGGTGCACTTCTGGTGGCTGGCCATGTCTCCATTGAAGCAGAAGGCGGGGCCGGGCAGGAGTCCTGGTTCAAAGGTCGGACGCGCCCTTGATGCGAACGAGGGCTCGCACCCCTCGCGCGCTCCGCACGCCGGGCCGCCGTACGGGGGCGTGCCACGCCGAAGGGGCGCCCACCGGCATGGTGGGCGCCCCTTCGCGGGCAGGGGGTGGATCAGACCTGGCCGGCCTTGTCCAGGGCGGCGCAGCAGGTGTCGACGAGCAGCCGCGTCACCACGTACGGGTCGACGTTGGCGTTCGGACGGCGGTCCTCGATGTACCCCTTGCCGTCCTTCTCGACCTGCCACGGGATACGGACCGAGGCACCGCGGTCGGAGACGCCGTACGAGTACTCGTTCCACGGAGCGGTCTCGTGCAGGCCGGTCAGGCGGTCGTCGATGCCGGCGCCGTAGTTCTTGACGTGGTCGAGCGGCTTCGAGCCCTCGCCCAGCGACTCGCACGCGGTGATGATCGCGGCATAGCCCTCGGGCCCTTCGCGCATCGCCCTGGTGGAGAAGTTGGTGTGGGCGCCCGCGCCGTTCCAGTCGCCCTTGACCGGCTTGGGATCGAGGGTGGCGGAGACGTTGAAGTCCTCGGCGGTGCGGTAGAGCAGCCAGCGGGCCACCCACAGCTGGTCGGAGACCTCCAGCGGGGCGAGCGGGCCGACCTGGAACTCCCACTGGCCGGGCATGACCTCGGCGTTGATGCCGGAGATGCCGAGGCCCGCCTTCAGGCAGTTCTCCAGGTGCGCCTCGACGATGTCACGGCCGAAGATCTCGTCGGCGCCGACACCGCAGTAGTAGCCGCCCTGGGGGGCCGGGAAGCCGCCGACGGGGAAGCCGAGCGGGCGCTCCCCGTCGAAGAAGGTGTACTCCTGCTCGATGCCGAAGATCGGCTCCTGAGCGGCGAACCTCTCCGCGACCTCGGCCAGCGCGGCACGGGTGTTGGACTCGTGCGGCGTCATGTCGATGTCGAGGACCTCGCACATGACGAGGAGGTGGTCCCCGCCGCGGATCGGGTCGGGGTAGCTGGCGACCGGCTTGAGTACGCGGTCCGAGGCGTGGCCCTCGGCCTGGTTCGTGGAGGACCCGTCGAAGCCCCAGATCGGCAGCTCGGCACCCTTGGCGTCGTCGGCCAGAATCTTCGTCTTCGAACGGAGCTTGGCCGTCGGCTCGGTGCCGTCGATCCAGATGTACTCAGCCTTGAAGGTCACGGGCCACATCCTTCGGGTGGGTCTCCAGGCGCGCCGCGGGTGCTGCGGCGCTCGCGGCACCGTGGCGCCGCGTCATGCCCGGAAGCCTGTCAACAGGCGATTTCCCGATCATTGCCCGAGCATGAACCCCGTGTTACCTGGTGTCCCTGTGCCGCGCCTCACTCGCCGAGAGCGATGCGCGACCGCTGTCAGGGGCCCGTTCGCGAAGGCCGCGAGGGAGGCGCGCCGCCCGCCGTGATCCGCCCGGGGTGGCCGCGGCGTCTCGTATGCGATGGGTTTGCGGGCGCGCTGGATGTTCTGGTGCGCTGGGTGTTCTGGAGGTGAGGTGCCGGTCCTGCTGCTCGTGGCCGCGAACAGCAGGACCCATGACCCGTGCCGGGTGGCGGCACGGGCCGCCGCGGCGCTGCCGCGCATACAGGCGGCCGTCCTCCCGGACGTCTCGCCGCAGGCGCCGCCGCACACCGCGTCGGCCGAACTCACCTTCGATCTCGCGCAGTTCCCAGGTCGTCAGTCTCCGGTCCTCACCCCACCTTCTCGATCAGGGCCCGGCGGATCAGGAACTTGCCCGGCTCGCGGACCTGTTCGAACGCGGCGTTGTTCAGCAGCGCGCAACTGCCGGACACCGACGTGACCTGCACGGTGGTGGACTTGTTGTTGTCCAGGTTCGTGACCTTGAGCTTCGTCCCGGCGGGGAACTGGTTGCTGGAGGCGGCCGGTGCGCCGCCCTCGCCGGAGAGGGTGACGGTCGAGCCGGCACAGACCTGCCGGCCGGTGGCCGCGCCGCCACCCGCCCCCTGCGCGGGTGCGGTGGTCTGCTGCTTCCCCGGCGCGCTCGGCGCAGGCTGTGCGGGCTGCGCGGGCTGCGCGGGCTGCGCGGCCTGGGGGCCCTGAGCCGACTCCCCGACCTGGCAGTTCGACGCCGCCTGCTGGACCTTGATCTGCGCGATGACCGCGTCGCGGTTGGCGATCCGGGCCTGCGACTGGGCGTCGGGCTTGGCCCGCTGCCCGTCGATGAACGTCTGGTTGTTGCCCAGCGCGGTGGCCAGTCCCTGGCAGACCGTCGAGTTCGACGCGTTCTGGACCGGGGCCGCGTTCGAGGTGGTCGCCATGACGAAGGCGCCGCCTCCCGCCACGGCCGCGGCACTGACCAGCAGCGCGAGCTTCTTCCTGGGACTGAGAGTTCTCCTACGCGACATGCGCGCCTCCTGTCCCCGGCCGCCGCCATGGGCGGCCGGATGCGATCCGTATGCCGCTATGTACGAGATACCGAACGGGGCTGCTCAACAGTTCACCCAAGTCACTGAAGTGACCTGTGTCACGCGGGAGTTGGGGCAGCCGGGAAGGGGGAGGCGGGGTGGCCGGGGAGGGGCGGCCGCTAGCGGGACAGGGCCTCGCGCACGGCGTCGTCGGTGCGCGCCACGACGGCCGTGCCGTCGTCCGCGGTGATGATCGGCCGCTGGATGAGCTTCGGGTGTTCGGCCAGCGCCGTGATCCACCGTTCCCGTGAACCGTCGTCCCGGGGCCACGACTTCACCCCGAGCTCCTTGGCGTCGGCCTCCTGGGTGCGGGTGATGTCCCACGGTTCGAGGCCGAGCCGCTCCAGTACGGCCCGGATCTCGTCCGGCGTCGGTACGTCCTCCAGGTAGCGGCGCACGGTGTAGTCCGCGCCCTCCGCGTCGAGCAGGTCGATGGCGCCGCGGCATTTCGAACAGGCCGGGTTGATCCAGATCTCCATGCCGGACACGGTACATCGATGAGTCTGTTCGAATTCCTGTCGTCACATGCGCACCGTCGGAATCTGGTGTGACAGGACGTCAATTGCGGCTTCCACCTGGGCATTTACTGGACCTTGCGCTCTCCCCGGATGTCAGTGGCGGGCGGTAGACTGGGAGCAGTGTTCGAGGGGGTCGCCGGGAGGGCCGGCGGTGCCCCGACCGCGACAGGAGGATGCCGGTGCCCGCTGCCGCACTGAAGCCGCTGCCCACCCAGTCCACATCGAAGAGGGCGGTCCTGATGGACCTGCCGTACGAGCCCGTGGCGAAGCGCCCGCTGCCGCCGGGGCGTCCCCGCGAGTGGTACGTCACGCACAACCGTCGGCTCAAGGCGATGCGTCTTGCGATCGCCCTGCTCGACTCCGGTGTGTACGTGCCGAATCAGGCCCGCAACGAGGTGATACGCAGCACCGCCGCGATCGTCGGGGTGCATCCGCCGTCGGACACCACGTGTCACATGGTGCGGGCGTTGCTGCGGTACGCGCGCTGAGCGGGGGGATGTCCGGTGCCGGGTCGCTTGTTCCCGGCACCGACGTCTCTCGCCCCCGCCGCACCTACCCGACCCGTCTCCGGAGCCAGCCAAGGGGCTGCGCCCCCTGGACCCCCGCTTCGCCCGAAGGGCTCGTCCTCAAACGCCGGACGGGCTGATGGTGCCGGCCTGGGCTGCGGATTTTCAGCCCGTCCGGCGTTTGAGGACAAGGCCCTCAAGACCGAACGGGGGTCTGAGGGGCGGAGCCCCCGGGGACGGGTCGGGCAGGGGCGAGAAGTGGGCCGGTGACCTCACGGAGTGGTCAGTTCGCGTTCCAGCGGTGTGCGGAAGCGCGGGGTGACGCGGGCCGAGCCCAACCAGCCCCGCAGACGCGCGGCCTCCGCCTCGATCGCCGCCATCCCCTCCCGCCCCACTCCCTCCGGCTCCAGCACCCGCCACACCACCTCACCGTCACCCCGCTGAGCCCACCCCCCGACCACCCGCCCGTCCCACCACACCGTCGGCCCGACATTCCCGCTGCGGTCGAACAACGCTTAAGCCGCAGCGAGGGCGCGAGATACCAGTCCCGCTCCTGCCATCCCATGGCCGTCGGGTCGAGTCCGGGCAGCAGCGCGGCCCACGGCGCGCCGGGCTCGTCGACCGGACCGGCGTCGCTTACCATGACGTACCCGCTCACCCCGCCGTCGAGCGACACGGCCTCCGCCCCGACCGCCCCCAGCGCCCGCCGCACATCCGTCACCTTCCACCCCGTCCACCACTTGAGGTCCGCCTCCGATGCGGGCCCGCACACCGTGAGCCAGCGGCGCAGCAGCTCGCGCTGGGCGTCACCGGCCGGGAGCCCGGGGTACGGCGGGGCGACGGCCCAGCGGAACTGCGTCGAGGTCCAGGAGCCGAGCGGACGCCCCCGCACGACCCGCCCCTCGACGCCGAGCACCCGCATCAGACGCGAGGACACGGTGTGCGCACTCTCGTACCCCCGGCCCGCGCCGTAGGTGAACTGCTCCCTCAACCGCGGTTCATCGCCCGTGAGTTCGTTCACGGTCGCCTGCCCGCGCCGGGCCAGCGCGGCGAGCGCGGACGCCTCGACCTCCGCGAGCCACTCCTCGGTCAGCCGCCCGCCACTGCCGGTGATCATGTCCTTGATCAGTCCGGCCCGCGCCTTCGCCGCGATCGCCAGGCCGGTCGAGGCGTGCACCACGGCGGCCAGTTCGGTGGGGAACACGAACACGGTGTGCCGCATGCCGTGCATCCGCACCAGGGTCCGGTCCCCGTACAGCGCCCGGTCGAGCTCGGCCACCGTCCGCCCGGCCTCCGCGAGGCGCGCGCCCACCGCCAGGTACACCGTCGCCGGATCGGTCCCGTGCAGCGCGACCAGTGACCCGGCGACCTCCTCGGGGGCCGCCGCGCGCCGTGGCCCCGTGAGCCGGTGCCGCAGCGCGAGCCGGGCCCGCCGCTCCGCCACCCCGATGTGCCGCCGCTGCTCGCCCACGCCGCCTCCGCCTCATGGCCGTCGTTCCCCGCATCCTCTCGCGCCTCACCCGATTGCCGCCTCCCGCATGCGTATGCCCTGCTCAGAGCCTTGACTGTGGTGAACGCGAGGCAGGGAATCCGCAGCGGAACGCCGGGAGGCGCGATGGCGAGGAACGGGATACGGGGGCTTCGGGTACGGGGGGCGCGGCTGCGACGGGGGATGCTTAAGCGGTACGGGAGCGAGGTGCCGTCGTACGAGGTGCCGTCGTACATGGTGCCGTCGTACGACGGCTCGGTGTGCGAGCCGTCGGCGCGCGCGGGACGCTGCTGCGGTCGGCCGGTGCCGTGCTGCTGGGCGTTCTCTCCCTCACCGGCTGTTCGGGCGACGGCAATCCCGCCGGTACCGCCTCCCAGGCCGCCTCCGCCGCCGCCTCCCTCGCCTCGGCGGCGAGCAGCGCCCTGGCCTCCGCGACCGCCGGGGCCGGCAACTCCCTCGCCTCCGCCACCGCCGAGGCGGGCCGGCGGTTCGACGAGTTCAGGAGCGGCCTGAACGCCAAGGGCGAGGTGAAGGCCGGCGACCGGATGCGCACCGACTCCGACGGCCGTTCCACCGTCGAGGTCACCGCCACCAACCCCACCTCCACGTCCCGGACGTACGTCGTCCAGGTCGACTTCCGCGACAAGGGCGGCAACCTCCTCGACACGGTCGTCGTCAAGGTGGACGACGTTCCGGCGGACGGCTCCAAGGACGCCACGGCCCGCAGCACCCGTAGCCTCTCCGGAGCCGTCAGCAGCGACGTCGCTCGCGCAGTGCGGACCTGACGGCCGTGGCCCCGACCGGCGCCACCGCCACCCCCGCCGCACGGGCCGCCCACGGCAGGGCCGCCCGCAAGCGCGCCCCCCGTTCCTCGCACGCCGTCTGGATCCCCGGCGTCGACCGCCCCGACCCCGTCGCCGTCCTGGAACGGCAGGGCAGGGACCGACTGCCGGAACTGCTGCCGATCCGGTACGGGCGGATGACCGCCTCGCCGTTCGCCTTCCTGCGCGGAGCCGCCGCCGTGATGGCCGCCGACCTCGCCTCCCAGCCCCACACGGGCCTCACGGTCCAGCTGTGCGGTGACGCCCACCTCCTCAACTTCGGCCTGTTCGCCTCACCGGAACGCGCCCTGCACTTCGACCTGAACGACTTCGACGAGACCCATCCGGGCCCCTTCGAGTGGGACGTCAAACGGCTCGCGGCCAGCGTCGCGGTGGCCGCCCGCGAGAACGGGTACGCCGAGACGCGCGTGCGCCGCGCGGCCGAGGCCGCCGCGGCCGAGTACCGCAAGGGCATACGACGGCTCGCGGACCGGGGCGAACTGGCAGTCTGGTACGAGCGCATCGACGCCGACCGGCTGCTCCCGCTCGTCCGCTCCGCCGGCCGGCGGCGACGCGTCGAGTCGAGCCTCACCCGCGCCCGCCGCCGCACCAGCCTGCACGCCCTCGGCAAACTCACCGAGACCGTCGACGGACGGCGGCGCATCGTGCGCGACCCACCGCTCCTCGAACCGGCCGGCGCCTCCGACATGGCGACCCTGCGCAAGATCTTCAGCGACTACCGCTCCACCCTCGCCGAGGAGCGCCGCCTCCTGCTGGACCGCTACCGTTTCGCGGACGCCGCGCGCAAGGTCGTCGGCGTCGGCAGTGTGGGCACCCGCTGCTTCATCGTGCTGCTCACCGGCCGGGACACCGACGACCCGCTGTTCCTGCAGATCAAGGAAGCCACCAGATCCGTACTGGAGGAGCATCTGCCCGGCGGTCCGTACGTCCATCCCGGCCACCGGATCGTCGCCGGGCAGCGGCTGCTGCAGTCGGCGAGCGACATCTTCCTCGGCTGGATGACCGGGCCGCAGGGCCGCGCCTTCTACTGGCGGCAACTGCGCGACATGAAGGGCTCCGCGAACGTCTCCGGCATGACGCCGGACGAGCTGGTGGCCTACGCCCGGCTGTGCGGCACCGCGCTGGCCCGCGCGCACGCGCGCTCCGGCGACCGGGTCGCCATCGCCGCCTACCTGGGCGGCGCCGAGACCTTCGAACACGCCGTCGCCGACTTCGCCCTGCGCTACGCGGACCAGAACACGAGGGACCACGCGGCGTTGGACTCGGCGGTGGCGGCCGGAGTGGTCACGGCGGCACGCGGGGTGTGAGGCCGCGGGCGGCGCCCCGGGGGGCGTCACAGACCGGGGGCGCCCCACACGGGGAACCACCGGCCGAGGTCCTGCTCGATGCGCAGGTCGTCGGCGAGCGCGGCCTTGATCCGCAGTTCGAGCGCGTTGTCGCGTCGCCCGCCGGTATCGGCCGACGGCGCGAAGGGGTAGAAGGTGCCGCGTTTGTAGAGATACACGAGCCCGAGCCGCTGCCCGGCCTGCTCGGGGTCCTCGGTCTCCGCGAAGGCCACCACCGAGCACAGCAGTTGCGGGCCGAAACCGCTGCCCTCCAGTGTGCTGTTGACCGCGTGCAGATCGCTCACCAGCGCGGGCAGGTCGTCCGGGGCGCGCCGCGAGACCAGCCACGAGTACCCGTATTCGTCCCGCGTCACCTCCACCGGTGGCCCCGAGCCGGGCTGCCCGGACGGCGCGGACTGCGCTCGGCCCGTGTCCGCCTCCAGCAGCTCCCGCACCTCGCGGTGGGCCTCGGCGAAGGCCGCGCCCTCGACGGACGCGAAGCACACCGCGCCCGTCCCGGTCGGGGTGAACCCGGCGGCCGCCTGTAGGGTCACGGCGGCCGACGGCAGTCCGAAGAGCTGGTCGAGATCGGGTGCGACGGCCTTGGTGCGCCCGAGCAGGATGTCCAGGAACCCCATGCGGACGGCTGCCTTTCGAAGAACGGCGAAGTACGGTCAGGTGGTCTTGCCGGGGGTCGCCGCCTCGCCCAACTCGGCCGAGATGCGGCCCAGTTGTTCGAGCCGCTGTTCCAGGCTCGGGTGGGTGGAGAAGAGCTTGCCGAGACTGGGCCCGGCGCCCAGGGCGGGCGTGAAGTAGAAGGCGTTGAAGGCCTGTGCCGTCCGCAGGTCCTTCGTCGGGATCCGCGCGATGTCCCCGGAGACCTTCGTCAGCGCGGAGGCGAGCGCCGAGGGCCGGCCGGTGAGCAGTGCCGCGGACCGGTCGGCGGCCAGTTCGCGATACCGGGACAGGGCCCGGATGAGCAGGAAGCTGATCGCGTACACGGCCGCGGAGACGGCCATCACGGCCATGAAGATCGCCAGGGTGTTCTGGTCCTTGCGCCCGCGCCCGCCGAAGAGCTGAGAGTAGAAGGCGAACCGTACGATCAGTCCGGCGATCACCCCGAGGAACGAGGCCACGGTGATCACGGCGACGTCCTTGTGCGCCACGTGCGACAGCTCGTGCGCGAGGACGCCCTCCAGCTCGTCCGGCTCCAGCCGACGCAGCAGCCCGGTCGTCACGCACAGCACCGCGTGGTCGGCGTTCCGTCCGGTCGCGAACGCGTTCGGCATGTCCAGGTCGGAGACGGCGACGAGCGGCTTCGGCATGTCGGCGACGGCACACAGCCGGTCCACGACCCCGTGCAGCTGCGGATGCTCCTCCCGCTCCACGATGCGCCCGTGCATCGCGTACAGGGCGATACGGTCCGAGAACCAGTACTGGGCGCCGAGCATCGCGGCGGCGACGACCACGACCAGTACCCAGGACTTCAGCAGCACGATCAACGCGGCGACGAAGGCCACGTACAGCAATCCGAGCAGGAACAGCGTGACCGTCATCCGCACGGTCAGGCGCCGATCGCTCCGGAACCGGCTCTGCATTCTGCATCACCCCGAACTCAGACACTCAGGCACTCACGCACTCCGGCACTCGTCCCGCTTCCATTGTGCGCCCGTGCCCACCCAAGAACCGGTGCCGAACGGCCCCACGGGAGGCAAAGAACAGCCCTGTCGAACGTCACTTCCTTACGCGCCGCACACACCCGTCCAGCGCCTCGCGCGACGACGGCCCACGCGCCGTGTACGACGACCCGGGTGCCGCGCACAACGACGGAGCCCCGTCACCACCCGAGGGCGGCGACGGGGCTCCGTACGGAAGCCGGGCCGGCTCACACGTCGTAGTACAGCTCGAACTCGTGCGGGTGCGGACGCAGCTGCAGCGGCGCGATCTCGTTCGTGCGCTTGTAGTCGATCCACGTCTCGATCAGGTCGGACGTGAAGACGTCACCCGCGAGCAGGAACTCGTGGTCGGCCTCGAGACGGTCGAGGACGGCCGGGAGCGAGGTCGGGACCTGCGCGACGCCCGCGTGCTCCTCGGGGGCCAGCTCGTACAGGTCCTTGTCGATCGGCTCGGCCGGCTCGACCTTGTTCTTGATGCCGTCGAGGCCCGCGAGCAGCAGCGCCGAGAAGGCGAGGTACGGGTTGCCGGAGGAGTCGGGCGCGCGGAACTCGACGCGCTTGGCCTTCGGGTTCGAGCCCGTGATCGGGATGCGCATGGCCGCGGAGCGGTTGCGCTGCGAGTAGACCAGGTTGACCGGGGCCTCGAAGCCGGGGACCAGGCGGTGGTAGGAGTTCACCGTCGGGTTGGTGAAGGCGAGCAGGGAGGGGGCGTGCTTGAGGATGCCGCCGATGTAGTACCGGGCGGTGTCCGAGAGGCCCGCGTAGCCCGCCTCGTCGTAGAACAGCGGGTCGCCGTTGGCCCACAGCGACTGGTGCACGTGCATGCCCGAGCCGTTGTCACCGAAGATCGGCTTCGGCATGAACGTCGCGGTCTTGCCGTTGCGCCAGGCGACGTTCTTCACGATGTACTTGAAGAGCTGGAGGTCGTCGGCCGCGGCGAGCAGCGTGTTGAACTTGTAGTTGATCTCGGCCTGGCCGGCGGTGCCCACCTCGTGGTGCTGGCGCTCGACCTGGAGCCCGGACTTGGCCAGTTCCAGGGAGATCTCGGCACGCAGGTCGGCGAAGTGGTCGACCGGCGGGGTGGGGAAGTAACCGCCCTTGTAGCGGACCTTGTAACCGCGGTTGTCCTCCACCGCGCCGGTGTTCCAGGCGCCCGCCTCGGAGTCGATGTGGTAGAAGGCCTCGTTCGCCTTGGTGTCGAAGCGCACGCTGTCGAAGACGTAGAACTCGGCCTCGGGGCCGAAGAACGCGGTGTCGGCGATGCCGGTCGAGGCGAGGTAGGCCTCGGCCTTCTTCGCGACGTTGCGCGGGTCACGGGAGTACTGCTCGCCCGTGATCGGGTCGTGGATGAAGAAGTTGATGTTGACCGTCTTGTCGCGGCGGAAGGGGTCGACGCGCGCGGTGGACAGGTCGGCGCGGAGCGCCATGTCGGACTCGTGGATGGCCTGGAAGCCGCGGATCGAGGAGCCGTCGAACGCGAGCTCCTCGGCCGGGTCGAAGGCCTCGGCCGGGATCGTGAAGTGCTGCATCACACCCGGCAGGTCGCAGAACCGTACGTCGACGAACTTGACGTCCTCGTCCGCGATGAACTTCTTGGCCTCGTCGGCGTTCTGGAACATCCAGCTCCTCCTACTCCCGCCCACTGTGGACCGGGGTGGTAGTTCGTTCGTGCGGCCAGTGCGGTGGCACACGCTGGGGCCTGACCATAGGGACGGGGGATTTCTCCAGCGTGACCCATTTGTTTCGCCCAAGTTAACCGACCCGGGCTGCCCAGGCCCCTCGTGTCCGTATGCCAAAACGGGCGCAGTACCGTTGACGGGTGGACAACAGGCAAGCAATCGGATCGTGGCTCTCCGGACCCCGGGCGGCCATGGAGGACTCCGGCGCGGAGCTGGGGTACCGGGGCGAGCAGCTCGGTCTGCCGGAGACCGGGCCCGGCTCCATCGCCCGTCCGGGACGCCGCCTCGGCGCCATCGCCGTCGACTGGGCCCTGTGCATGGTGATCGCATACGGGCTGCTCACCGACGGCTACGGCCAGGCGACCGGGAACTGGGCGCTGCTCGTCTTCTTCGCCCTCGGTGTCCTGACGGTCGGTACCGTCGGCTTCACACCGGGCAAGCGGCTGTTCGGCCTGCGCGTCGTGCCCGAGGGCGGCGGGCGGCTCAACCCGCTGCGCGCCCTGCTGCGCACCGCCCTGCTGTGCGTCGCCGTCCCCGCGCTGATCTGGGACCGCGACGGCCGGGGCCTGCACGACCGCCTCGCTCGGACCGTCGAGGTCCGCGCCTAGGGCGTGTTGCGAAAGCCCCGCCCTCCGGGCGGACGACAGGGCTTTCGCAACACGCCCTAGCCGTCCGGCCTCCACCGCGGGGCTCGGCGCTCCCCGGGCACGACGTCCGGACGGACGAACCAGGGCCCGGCATGAGCTCGGGCCCGGCAATGAGCGCGGCCACGACATGAGCCCCGGCGCGGTACGAGCCCGGCCACGGCAGCGGGATGCGACGACACGACGTCCGGGCAGGACGTCCGGACACGACGAAGGGGGCGACCGGAGAGATCCGGTCGCCCCCTTCGTCGTACGCATGTAGGAGGGGTGTCAGCGGGCCTTCGGACCGCCGCGCGGCATCCGCATGCCCTTGGGCATCGGGCCCTTCGGCAGCGGCATGTTGCTCATCAGGTCGCCCATCGCCCGCAGCCGGTCGTTGGTGGCGGTCACCTGCGCGCCGGTCAGGACGCGGGGGAACTTCAGCATCGTGGTGCGGAGCTTCTTGAGCCCCACCTGCCCGTCACCGGTGCCCACCAGTACGTCGTGCACCGGTACGTCCGCGACGATCCGCGCCATCTTCTTCTTCTCGGCCGCCAGCAGGCTCTTCACCCGGTTCGGGTTGCCCTCGGCCACCAGCACGATGCCGGCCTTGCCGACCGCGCGGTGCACCACGTCCTGGCTGCGGTTCATCGCCACCGCGGGGGTGGTGGTCCAGCCCCGGCCGATGTTGTCGAGCACGGCCGCGGCGGCGCCCGGCTGGCCCTCCATCTGTCCGAACGCGGCCCGCTCGGCCCTGCGCCCGAAGACGATCGCCGTCGCGAGGAAGGCGAGCAGAAGGCCGAGAATGCCCAGATAGACCGGGTGGCCGATCAGGAAGCCGATCGCGAGGAAGACACCGAGGGTGACGATTCCGACTGCCGCGAGTACAAGACCGATCTTGGAATCGGCCTTGCGAGTCATCTTGTAGGTCAGGACGATCTGCTTGAGTCGCCCGGGGTTCGCAGCGTCCGCTGCAGGTTCCTTCCTCGCCATGCCACGAAGTCTACGTGGCCCGGCAAGGCCCGACGACGGCAGTGTCCGGGCGGACGGCGGCAGCGCCCGCGGCCGGGGCCCGCGGCGAGGCGGGCGACGAGTCGTGCGACGGCTACGGACGCGTCGCCACGGACTCCAGCACGCGCTGCGCCTCGACCCGGTCCTTGGCGCGACGGCGGTCCTCCAGGACGGAGGTCCAGGCGTTGCGGCGGGCGGTGCGCTGGCCGCTGCTCATGAGCAGCGACTCGACGGCACGGAGTGCATCGGTGAACGACGGGATCGCGGTGGCGCGTACGGGCGCGGCCTGCATGATGGGAGGTCCCCCCTCGGGATGACGGCTCGTGGGACGGGGCGGTACGTGGTGTAAGACCAGGGTCACTGATTGGTGTTACCAGGGCGTGACCGACCGGTCAAACACCAATGAAGCCTTGATGCACCAGGTCTCCAGCCTGACGCGATCCTGACGGGGGTCCCCAACTGCGCGGACGGCCGCGAGGGTGCCGAATTGGCCACTACCGGGCGGTAGTTGCTTGTGCGCCGACTCACACGCGAGCGGTGGCACTCAGTGCCACCGCTCGGGTCGAACAGGTTTCCCCCGACTGCTCCGTCCGGGGGTGCCGCGCGCCGGTCAGACGGCCTGCGAGGCGACGTACGCGCCGCGCTTCTCGACGGCCATCCGGTACAGCCGGCCGGCGCGGTACGAGGAGCGGACCAGGGGGCCCGACATGACGCCGGAGAAGCCGATCTGCTCGGCCTCCTCCTTGAGCTCCACGAACTCGTGCGGCTTGACCCAGCGCTCCACGGGGTGGTGGCGCACGGACGGGCGCAGGTACTGGGTGATGGTCACCAGCTCGCAGCCCGCCTCGTGCAGCTGCCGCAGCGCCTCACCGACCTCCTCGCGGGTCTCACCCATGCCGAGGATCAGGTTCGATTTCGTGACCAGACCGTAGTCCCGGGCCTCCGTGATGACCTTCAGCGAGCGCTCGTAGCGGAAGCCCGGGCGGATGCGCTTGAAGATCCGAGGGACCGTCTCCACGTTGTGCGCGAAGACCTCCGGGCGCGAGGAGAAGACCTCGGCGAGCTGGGCGGGCTCGGCGTTGAAGTCCGGGGCGAGCAGCTCGACCTTGGTGCGGCCCTCCGCGCGCTCGGCGGTCTGGGCGTGGATCTGGCGGACCGTCTCCGCGTACAGCCAGGCGCCGCCGTCCTCCAGGTCGTCGCGGGCGACGCCGGTGATGGTGGCGTAGTTCAGGTCCATGGTGACCACGGACTCGCCCACACGACGGGGCTCGTCACGGTCGAGGGCCTCCGGCTTGCCCGTGTCGATCTGGCAGAAGTCGCAGCGCCGGGTGCACTGGTCCCCACCGATCAGGAACGTGGCCTCCCGGTCCTCCCAGCATTCGTAGATGTTGGGGCAGCCCGCCTCCTGGCAGACCGTGTGCAGCCCCTCGCTCTTCACGAGGCTCTGCATCTTCGTGTACTCGGGGCCCATTTTCGCCCGGGTCTTGATCCACTCGGGCTTGCGCTCGATGGGGGTCTGGGCGTTCCGGACCTCCAGGCGCAGCATCTTGCGTCCGTCGGGTGCGACTGCGGACACATCGGCTCCCTGTAGCTTCGATTCTTCGGCGTACACCAGGGTACGCCCGTGCGGTGCTTGCTCCCCGGGGTGGGCAACCTTGGGGAGCAAGGGTGCATTCCCGGGGCCGGTCGAGCGGTTCCCCGCGCTCCGGGGGGTTTCCCTTCCCCGGAGTGTTCCCCGGTGCGTTTCCCGGAGTGCTTCCGGGGTGTTCCCCGGAGGGGGACGTCAGGCGGACGCCCGCTCCACCTCGCGCGGCCTGAGGTCGGCGTTCGCCAGTACGTCGCCCAGGTGCTTCTCCACGACGGGCAGTACCTCGTCGATGGTGAGCTCGCGGCCCAGCTCGTACGCCAGTGACGTCACGCCCGCGTCCCGGATGCCGCACGGGATGATCTTGTCGAAGGACGAGGTGTCCGGGTTCACGTTCAGGGCGAACCCGTGCATGGTGACGCCCTTGGCGACCCGGATGCCCATGGCGCAGATCTTGCGGTCCTCGCGCCGCTGGCCGGCGTTGGAGGGCGCGTACTGCGGTCCGTTCAGCCGCGGGTCGAACTCCTCGTCGGCGAGCCGGGGGTCGAAGTCGAGGGAGAGTCCGCCGGAGGGGCGCTGTTCGACCGGGTCACCGAGGACCCAGACGCCCGCCCGGCCCTCCACCCGGCTGGTCTCGACGCCGAACTCCGCGCAGACCCGGATCATCGCGTCCTCCAGGCGCCGCAGGTGCGCCACCACGTCCACGGGGCGCGGAAGCTTCTGGATGGGATAGCCCACGAGCTGCCCCGGTCCGTGCCAGGTGATCTTGCCGCCGCGGTCCACGTCGACGACGGGCGTGCCGTCGAGCGGGCGCTCGTTGTCCGCCGTACGCCGGCCCGCCGTGTAGACCGGCGGGTGCTCGAGGAGCAGGCAGGTGTCGGGGATCTCGTCCAGGAAGCGGGCGTTGTGCACCCGGCGCTGCTCGTCCCACGCCTCCTGGTAGTCCACGGCATCGGCACCGAATCCCATGCGGACGAACCGCAGCTCACTCACGGCAAGCGCCTCCCTCGAAGTCCACGACCGCGGTCCGGCACATCCGCGGAACCGTTGTCCGGTACGCGAAAGAACCTTTCGTCAGGTACGTAACGCGCCCACGCCACTGTACGTCCGGGTCCTCCGCGTCAGCCCAAAGGGCAATCCTCACACGATCGGATGAATGTATGTCGAAAGGTGCGATCGGGTGCTCACGCTCAGCTACATTCGCGCCGTTCACGAGGCCATAAGGGCTGCTCACAGACGGGCACGCAGTGGTGCCCGAAAGGCAGGAGACCGCACCGCAGATGACGGAACGACCCGCGCAGCGCACTCCCAACCGCCAGCTCGCCGCGCTCATCGCAGAAGCGGGGTTCTCCAACGCCGGTCTCGCCCGCCGCGTGGACCAGCTCGGCCTCGAACACGGACTGGATCTGAGATATGACAAGACATCGGTGACACGGTGGCTGCGCGGGCAGCAGCCCAGGGGCACGACCCCCGCGCTCATCGCCGAGGTGTTCACCCGCCGCCTCGGACGACGGCTCAGCGCGCAGGACCTCGGGCTCGACGCCTGCGCGCCCGTCTACGCGGGCCTGGAGTTCGCGGCGACCCCCGAGGAGGCCGTCGACATCGTCAGCGGGCTGTGGCGCAAGGACTCCGGCAGCCACGCCGAGCTGCGCAAGATCGCCTTCACCCCGGCGGGACTCGTCGTCCCCAGCCGGGACTGGCTGATCGGCCGGGCCGACGACCGGGTCGGCCGCGGCGACCCGGCCGCAGGCACGCGCATCCCCGCACAGGTGCGTCCCGCCTCTCCCAGGTTCCCGGCCCCGCTCGAACCGGGAGATCCTCCGGCCCGCCGCCGCAACCAGACCGAGCGCGGCCCCGGCCAGCGGGTCACCGGCGGCGACATCGCCGCACTGCGCTCGGTCGGCGAGCTGTTCCGTGCCCTCGACCACGCCTACGGCGGCGGCCACGCCCGGCAGGCGCTGGTCCGCTATCTGGAGCACGAGGCCGAGCCGATGCTGCGCGGTGTCTACGGCGAGCAGACCGGACGGCGTCTGTTCGCCGCCGCGGCCGACCTCACCCGGCTGGCCGGCTGGACCTCGTACGACATCGCCGCGCACGGGCTCGCGCAGCGCTACTTCGTACAGGCGCTGCGGCTGTCGCAGGCGGCCGGGGACCGGGCGTACGGCTCCTACGTGCTGGTGACCATGAGCCGGCAGGCCGTCTATCTCGGCCACGGGCGCGAGGCCGTACAGCTCGCCCGGGTCGCCCAGCAGGGCGTCGGCTCCTCCGCGCCGCCCGTCGTGCAGGCTCTGCTGCACTCGGTCGAGGCGCGCGGGCACGGAGTGCTCGGGGAGGTCCGGGCCTGCACGGCGTCGCTGGTGCGCGCCGAGCGGGCGCTGGAGACCGCCCGGCCCGGGGACGACGCGCCGCACTGGGCGCGGTTCTTCGACGAGGGACAGCTCGCCGACGAGTTCGGGCACTGCCACCGGGATCTGCAGCAGTACCGGGCCGCGGCGCAGCACGCCGAGCGCTCGCTGCAGTTGCGGGCGCCCGGGTACGCGCGCAGCCGGCTCTTCTGCCGGGTCGTGCTCGCCACCGCGCGGCTCGGGCTCGGAGAGCTCGACCAGGCCTGCCAGCTGGGCGCGGAGGCGGCGGGGCAGGCGGCGGAGATGCGGTCGGTACGGGCCGTCGAGTACGTACGGGACTTCGAGCGCTTAAGCTCGAACCGTACCGGGACGCCGCACCCGTGCGCGGCTACCGGGACCGGGTGGCCGCGCTCGGGTGACCCGGGGGTCAGGCGGCCGCCTCCAGCGGCTCCTCGGCCGCGGCCGGACGGGCGCCCAGGTCCGCGAGCAGGGCCTGGGCGGCCCTGCGGCCCGAATGGAGGGCGCCCTGGAGCGTTCCGGTGTCGCGATGGTCGCCGCAGACGTACAGGCCCGCCAGGAGGCGTACCGGGCGGCGCAGGTCGTGCGGCGGGGGCATCGCGGGGACGGCGTCGGGGGTGTGGTGGACCGCGAGGAGTTCCCAGCGGCCCGTCGGCGTCCCGTACAGGCGGGCCAGCTGGGCGCGGACCGCCGCGTCCAGAGGGGCGGGGGACGGGGGACACCCAGCACCGTCGAGGAGATCAGGACGCGCCCGGCCGGGGCGCGGCTCGGATCGACCTGGCTCACCACCGCCGTGTGTGCCACCGGGCCGCCACGGTCGGCGTCCAGGAGCAGGGCGGGCTCGGCGAGCGGCGGCTCGTCCGTGGTGTGGTGCAGGACCGTCACCGGGTGGAAGTCCGGGACGCGCAGTCCGGGCAGCAGCCGGGCGGCGTCACGGGCCCCGGTGGCCAGCAGGATGGCGCGGCAGGTGAGCCGGCCGTGGTCGCGTGTGGTCACGGTGGTCGTGGAGACCGCGGTGACCTGGACGCCGGTGCGGACGGTGCCCGGGGGGAGGGAGGCCGCGAGGAGCTCCGGCAGGGTGTCCGCGCCGCCCTCCGGCAGACAGAGCCGGCCCGACGCGAACGAGTGCAGGGCCAGGTCGGCGGCCCGGCTGGAGGCGGTGAGGCCCGGATCGCACAGGAGCGCGGCGAGCAGGGGGCGCAGGAAGCCGTCGACCGTACGGGGCGGCAGACCCCGGGCGGCCAGTGCCCGCGCGGCGGGGAGCTCCGGGCGGGTCAGGAGACGCTCGGGCGGGGTGGCCGCGAGGCGGGCGAGGGCGGCGGTGAGGCGGGTCTGGTCGAGGGGGCCGCCCAGCGGGCCGCGGGACCCCGCCCTGGCTCCGGGAAGGGCGGGAGGAACTCCGGGTGGCGGCCCGGGGGAGTCGGGGGGCGCTTGCGAGGGCGCGCGCTGCGGTGAGTGCGCCCCTTGCGCTCCGGGGGGTGAGGGCAGCCGGCGCGGTGGTGGCGGCCGTCGCTGTGCAGCAGGACGCCCGGGGAGAACGGGCGCAGGGTCAGGCCGTCCAGGCCGGGGGTGCGGCGTAGTTCCGGGTACGACGTGGACAGCAGCCGGCCGATGCGATCGAGCCGGAATCCGTCCACCTTCTCCGTCGACATGCGGCCGCCCACGGTGGGGGCGGCCTCCAGGACCACGGTGGTGAGCCCCGCCCTGGTCAGGTGCTGGGCGGCCGCGAGGCCCGCGGCTCCGGCCCCGACGATGACGACGTCCACGTCCGCTTGACATACGGGCTCTAGCACATGCCCCTCCTCGAGGTTGCGCGGCCGGTGGGGACGTCATGCCCCCAACATGCCCTGGGAATACCCGAGTTCGGGTCGAGAGTAGGGGTGCGGGCGGCGTGGGGGAGTCGCGCGTCGGGTGTGCACGGTCGCATGGGGGTGCATACGGTTCCGTGTCCGACCGGGGTTTTTCGCCCCCGCCGCCCCTACCCGTCCCATCCCGTACCTGGGGCTCCGCCCCCAGACCCCCGGTCGGCCTTGAGGGCCTTGTCCTCAAACGCCGGACGGGCTGACTACCCAGCCCGTCCGGCGTTTGAGGACGAGCTCCTTCGGGCGATGCGGGGGTCCAGGGGCGCAGCCCCTTGGCGGGGTCCGGGGCGGAGCCCCAGGGACAGGATGGGTCGGGTAGGGGCGGCGGGGGCGAAAACACCCGGTCAGCGCAGGGCCGCTCGGAGCGTGTCCTCGATCGACGGGAACGTGAAGGCGAAGCCGGACTCCAGGAGGCGGCCGGGCAGGACCCGCTGACTGCCCAGGATGTCCCCGGACATGTCACCGAGAGCCACCCGCAACACCCCCGCGGGAGTGGCCAGCACCGTGGGCCGCCGCATCACCCGCCCCATCGCCGCCGTGATCTCACGGTTGGTCAGCGGCTGAGGCGCGGTCAGATTGACCGGCCCGGACAGCGACGGCGTGTCCATGAGGTGCCTGATCGCGGCCACCTCGTCGTGCACGGAGATGAAACTCCAGTACTGACGGCCGTCCCCCATACGCCCGCCGAGCCCCGCCTTGAAGAGGGGGAACAGCCTCCCCACGCCCCGCCCTCCCGCGCCACCACCAGCCCCGTACGGGCGAGCACGGTACGGACACCCGCCTGACGCGCCGCGGCAGCCGCCCCCTCCCACGCCACGCACACGGAGGGCAGGAACCCCTCCCCGGTAAGCGCCGACTCGTCCACCGCCCGCTCGCCCGTGTCGCCGTAGAACCCGATCGCGCTGCCGTTGACGAACACCGGCCGCTCGTCGAGGGACGCCACCGCCTCGGCGAGCACCGTGGTCCCGCGCACCCGGCTCTCCCGGATCGTCCGCTTGTACGACTCCGTCCACCGTTGCGAGGCGACGCCCGCCCCCGCGAGGTTCACCACCGCCGCGCACCCGGCGAGCGCCCCCGCGTCGACCCCGCGCCCCTCCGGATCCCACCGCACCTCGCTCGGGGTGCGGGGGGCCCGCCGCACCAGGCGGACCACCTCGTACCCGTCCGTGGTCAGGGAGCGCGTCAGCGCCGAACCGATCAGGCCGGACGCACCGGCGATCACCACGCGGGAACCCGGAGCAAGCGGTGAGTCGTTCATGCGCCCATCCTGCCCCGCGACCCGCGAAAAGACGGGCGGGAGCCCCGTGGCGCCGCCGTACAGTGATCCTCATGCCGGTACCGCACATACGCTTCGCCACGCCTGACGACGAGGACGCCCTCGGCCGTCTCGACCGCGCGACCTGGTCCACGCAGCACGCGGTCATGCCCCGCCCCCAGCCGCCGTACGAGCCCTTCTACAACGACCGGTTCGGACCGCGCGACCATCTGGTCGCCGAACTCGACGGCGTCCTGGTCGGCTACGTCCGGCTCGGCCACCCGACCACTCTCGCCTGCAACTCCCACGTCCGGCAGATCCAGGGACTCGCCGTCTCCGACGCGGCCCGCGGCACCGGTGTCGGGCGGGCGCTGCTCCGGGCCGTGCAGGACGAGGCCCGGCGGCAGGGCGCCCGGCGGATCTCGCTGCGGGTCCTCGGGCACAACACCCCGGCGCGGAAGCTGTACGAGTCCGAGGGGTTCGTGGTGGAGGGGGTCCTGCCCGAGGAGTTCCTGCTCGACGGCGAGTACGTCGACGACGTGTTCATGGGCCGCGGTCTCTGACCCCGGTCCTCGGCCCCCGACCGGGCCCGGCCCACCTCACGAGGTGACCAGGTCACCCGTGTCCACCGGCGCCGTCGCCCGCGCCGCCCGCCGCGCGTCGCCGCTGACCTCGTCCGCCGTCAGGACGTAGCCGGTCTCGTTGTCCGAGGTCGAGCGGGCGAAGACGACCCCGTACACCCTGCCCTCGGTGGTGAGGAGCGGACCGCCGGAGTTGCCGGGGCGGACGGTGGAGCGGATCGAGTAGATCTCCCGGGTGACGGTGCCCGTGTTGTAGATGTTCTGGCCCCGCGCGTTGATCTGGTTCGCGACCGTCGCCGCCTGGAGGTCGAGACCGCCGTCCTGCGGATAGCCCGCGACGACCGCCGAGTCGCCGCGCGCGGCGCTCGTGTCGAAGCGGAGGACCGGCGCCCGGAGACCGGGGACGTACAGGACCGCGACGTCCTTCCGCGGGTCGAAGAACACCACACGTGCCGAGTACACCCGGCCCACGCCGCCCACCCGCACCGTCGGGTTGTCGATGCCCGCCACCACATGGGCGTTGGTCATCACGTGCTGCGCCGCGTACGCGAACCCGCTGCCCTCCCGGCCCTGGGTGCCCGCGGCGCCCTCGATCTTCACCGTGCTCAGCTTGGCGGCGGTCGACGCGGACTCGGTGACGCTGTCCCCGGAGGGCTTGGCGACACCCGCCGTCGGCTCGTTCTCGAACGGGTTGAAGACCTGTGGGAAGCCCGCTTCCGTGAGCGCCGAGGTCGCCCGTGAGAACCAGGTGGGCGTGGTGTCCGGCATCGTCTTCTGCACCGCGCCCAGCAGGGCCGAACCGCGGATCGACTGCGTGATCAGGGTGGACGAGGAGGCGCCCAGGACGCTCGCCGCCACCCAGGCCACCAGCAGCACGGCCAGTGTGTTCGCCGCCGCCCCGCCGATCCCGTCCGCCACCCGCAGCGGTCCCCGGTCCAGCTCGCGGCGCAGTTTCAGCGCCAGCCGGCCCGCCAGCTCGTGGCCCACCACGGCCGGTACCAGCACCGTCAGCACCGCCGTCACCGTCGCCGCAGACGTCCCCGCCGTCACCAGGTCCATCATCCAGGGCAGCACCCATACGCCGATGACCGCGCCGCCCACGAACCCGGCCAGCGAGACGCAGCCGGCGACCAGGCCGCGCCGGTAGCCGGACGCCGCGTAGGCAAGGATCACCAGCATCAGCAGGATGTCGAGCAGGTCCACGGAGCCGCCTTTCTCTAGGGCCCCTTAGTACGCGCGGGGCGGGCTCAGTGATCAGGCACGCGCGCGTGGTCCCGCGAGGGGACCACGCGTGCGTCGGACTGTGAAAACGCTCCGGACCAGGGAGATGGTTCCACCGGGTGGCACAGTGCACATCGCGAGGCGGGAGGATCCGGGCGAGGGTGAGGGCATGCGTGTCGTCCGGAGGGCGCGAGGGGCATCGCGGGAATCAGGCGGGGAGCGACTTCGCCATGCGCTGGAATGGGTGCCGCTGTGGCTGCGGTGGTGGCTGCCGCGGCGACCGGTGTGGACCGGGAACTGGTGGGCCTGGTGGGTGACGTGCCGCCCGGCGTGGGACCGGTCGGCGACGTGGCGAGCGGTGTGTGTCCGGGCCCGGTCGGTGACGTGGCGGCCGGTGTGGAGCGGCCCGCTGCGGGGCCGGTGGGCGACGCGGCCCACGCTGATCGTGCTCGGGTGTGTCTCCGGGCTGCTCGCCGTGCTCGCGCTCGTCCTGTGCGCCCTCGGAGTGGACGGTGCGGTGGGCCGCTCCCGCACCGCCGCGCCTCCGGCCGCCGTGCGGCCCGCCGTTCACACAGCCGTGCGGCCGACCATCGTGCCGCGGTCTCGCTGGCTGGACGCCCGGACCGCGCACGGCCAGCCGCCGCCGCGTTACGACGACCGGGTCGTCGCGGTCTTCGTCCACCACACCGACTCGCCGAACGCGTACGACTGCGCCGACGTGCCCCGCATCATCCGGTACCTCTACGCCGGGCAGACCGGCGCCCGGAACTGGGACGACATCGGCTACAACTTCCTCGTCGACCGGTGCGGGACGATCTACGAGGGGCGCGCGGGCGGGGTCGACCGGGCCGTCACCGGTGCCCACACCCAGGGCTTCAACCACCGGACCGCGGGGATCGCGGCCATCGGTACGTTCACGGAGGGGGCGGTGGTGCCGCCGGCGATGACCGAGGCGATCGCGGAGCTCGCCGCGTGGAAGCTGGGGCTGGCGGACGTGGATCCGCGGGGCACCGTGCGGCTGGTGTCCAGTAACAGTCTCAGTCGGTACGCCGTGGGTACCGCGGCGGTGCTGCCGACGCTGGCCGGTCACAACGCCGGGTTCATGACCACGTGTCCGGGCGCCGCGCTGACGGCTCGCCTGCCGGCGATCCGCACGAGGGCCGCCGTTTTGCAGGGCCGGCGCTGAGGCTCCGCCGGGTTTCCTCGCCCTTGCGGCTCCTTGTCCGACCCGTCCGTTCCGGGGCTCCGCCCCGAACCCGCTCAAGGGCCGCGCCCCCTGGCCCCCCGCTTCGCCCGAAGGGCTCGTCCTCAAACGCCGGACGGGCTGGAGACGCGGGCCTGCGCTGGAACGTTCCGGCGGGGCTGGGGATGCGGGCTTGCGCTGGAACGTTCCGGCGGGGCTGGGGATGCGGGCTTGCGCTGGAACGTTCCGGCGGGGCTGGCGATCCGGGCCTGCGCTGGAACGTTCCGGACTGGGTGGAGGTGTCGGTCCGCGCTGGATGAGGGTTCCGGCCGGGGGATGCCTTTCAGCCCGTCCGGCGTTTGAGGACGAGGCCGTTCAGGCCGAAAGCGGGGGTCTGGGGGCGGCAGCCCCCAGGTACGGCGGGGACGGCGCAGGCAAGTACCCCCACCCCGACCCTCACCCCCTGAAACGCTCCCACAGCTTGGGATACCGCTCGGCGAGAACCCCCTCGTTCTCGAAGTCGAGCGGCGTCCCCTCCGGCTCCGGCGACGCCGGAGGAATCCCGAGGTCGGGCGCGACGACCCCGGTGAGCTGTTCGTACGCCTCGTCCGCCGCGTACCCCAGCTCCTCGCCGTCCCCGTCGAGATCCTCGTCGAAGTCGTCCAGCAGCTCGGCGAGGGTGTCCGGGTCGTGCATGGCCCCCTCGAAGACCTCACGCCCCTGGCCGATCAGCCAGCACCGGAAGAAGTCGAAGGCGTCGTCGCTCGCCCCGTCGAGCAGCACCCACGCCGCGCCCCACAGATCCCAGCGGTAGGCGCGGTTGTAGCGGGCCTCGAAGTGACGGGCGAAGTCGAGCACGACGTCCGGGTCCCGCTGGACGAGCCGTTCGACGATCAGGTCGGCGTGGTCCTCGGGGTCGCCCTCGACGGCCTCGCGGGTCGTGTCCACCAGCTCCCAGAACTCCGTCTCGTCCATCACGGGTCAAGCATCGGGCCTGAACGGGAGTGACGCACGCGGAGTGCCGCAGATTGTTATGCGCGCACATGCCGACGGTAAAACCGGCAGGTGCGGGGTGCTTTCGCGGGCCCCGTCACGCGTAGAGCGCCGCCGACCGCGCCGCGTCCGCGGCGAAGCGCTCGCGCAGGGCGGCGGGGGAGAGCACCTCCACCTCCGGCCCGAGCCCCGTGAGCTGCGTATGGGCGACCTCCTCGGACTCGACGGGGAGGGTGACGGTCACCCACCCCCGGTCGTCGGGGGCACCGCATCCGTCCAGGGCCGCCCTCGCCGCCGTGGGATCGACGGCGTACGGCAGACGCCGTACGCCGTCCGGGGAGAGCCGTACGACGGCCTCGGCCCGCAGGATGGACCGCGCGAACTGCTCGGCCCGCTCCTCCCAGAACCCGGGCAGGTCGAAGCCCTCGTCCCGCCGGAACCGCTCCTCGCCGAGACCGACCGCGGTGAACCGGTCGATCCGGTACACCCGGAAGGTCCCCGCCTCCGGCACCCGCGCGCACAGGTACCAGACCCCCGCCTTCAGCACGAGCCCGTACGGCTCCAGCGTCCGCTCCACCTCCGCCCCGTCGCGCCCGTACCGCGCGACGACCGGCCGGTCGTCCCACACCGCGTCCGCGACCGGCGGCAGCAGCTCCGGCGCCCTGGGCTCGCTGAACCAGGCGGGCGCGTCCAGATGGAAGCGCTGCGCCGCCGTCCGTGAGGCGTCCCGCAGGGAGGGCAGCAGGGCCGCGGAGACCTTCAGACGGGCCGCGGACGCGGTGTCCTCCAGACCCATCTCGCGCAGCGCCCCCGGTACCCCGCTCAGGAAGAGCGCCTCCGCCTCACCGCGCGCCAGGCCGGTGAGCCGGGTGCGGTAGCCGCCGATCAGCCGGTAGCCCCCCGCCCGCCCCCCGGTCCGCGTACACCGGGACCCCCGCCTCCGAGAGCGCCTGAGCGTCCCGCGCGACGGTCCGCTCGGACACCTCCAGCTCCCGCGCCAGCTCGGCGGCGGTCATCGACGCCCGCGACTGGAGCAGCAGCACCATCTTGATCAGGCGGGCAGCACGCATGGGTTCATCATGCCGGGCGCCACCGACAGCGAGCCGGGGGCGGTGACGACGGCGAGGGGGTACGGCGGTCGCCGTACCCCCTCGCCGGGATGAACCACAGGTCCTACAGGCCGTAGCGCTCCCGGGCTTCCTTCACCGCGGACGTCTTGACCTCACCACGGCGGGCGAGCTGCGCCAGCGCCGCGACGACGATCGACTGCGCGTCGACGCCGAAGTGACGGCGGGCCGCCACACGGGTGTCCGAGAGGCCGAAGCCGTCGGCACCGAGCGAGGACCAGTCCTGCTCGACCCACTGCGCGATCTGGTCCGGGACCTGGCGCATGTAGTCGGAGACCGCGAGCACCGGGCCCTCGGCGCCGTGCAGCGCCTGGCGGACGAACGGCACCCGCTCCTCGCCGCGCAGCAGCGCCGCGTCGGCCTCCAGCGCGTCGCGCCGCAGCTCGGTCCAGGACGTCGCGGACCACACGTCCGCGGCGACGCCCCACTCCTCGGCGAGCAGCCGCTGCGCCTCCAGGGTCCAGTGGATCGCCGTGCCGGAGGCCAGCAGCTGGACGCGCGCGGCGTTGGCGGCCGGGGACAGGCCCGCCGACTCGGCCGTGTTGAAGCGGTACAGGCCCTTGACGATGCCCTCGTCGACGCCGAGCCCGGCCGGCTTCGCGGGCTGCGGGATCGGCTCGTTGTAGACCGTCAGGTAATAGAAGACGTTCGGGTCCTCGCCAGGCGCGGTCTCGCCGTACATACGGCGCAGACCGTCCTTGACGATGGCCGCCACCTCGTACGCGAACGCCGGGTCGTAGCTGAGCGCCGCGGGGTTGGTCGCCGCGATGACGGGGGAGTGGCCGTCGGCGTGCTGGAGGCCCTCGCCCGTCAGCGTCGTACGGCCGGCCGTGGCGCCGACCAGGAAGCCGCGGCCGAGCTGGTCGCCGAGCTGCCACATCTGGTCGGCCGTGCGCTGCCAGCCGAACATCGAGTAGAAGATGTAGAAGGGGATCATCGCCTCGCCGTGCGTGGCGTACGCGGTGGACGCGGCGATGAAGTCCGCCATGGAGCCGGCCTCGGTGATCCCCTCGTTGAGGATCTGGCCGTCCTTGGCCTCCTTGTAGTACATCAGCTGGTCGCGGTCGACCGGCTCGTACGTCTGGCCCTTGGGCGAGTAGATGCCGAGGGAGGGGAAGAGGCTCTCCATGCCGAAGGTGCGCGCCTCGTCGGGGACGATCGGCACCCAGCGCTTGCCGCTCTGCTTGTCGCGGACGAGGTCCTTGACGAGCCGCACGAAGGCCATCGTCGTCGCCACGTTCTGCGTGCCGGAGCCCTTGTCGAAGGACGCGAACGCCTTGTCGGCGGGGGCGGGCAGCGGGGCGAGCGGGTGCGTACGGCGGGCGGGGGCCGGGCCGCCGAGGGCCGCGCGGCGCTCCTGGAGGTAGCGGACCTCGGGAGCGTCGGCGCCCGGGTGGCCGTAGGGAACCACACCGTCGACGAACTGGCTGTCGGAGATGGGCAGTTCGAGCAGGTCACGCATCTGCTTGAACTCGTCCGTGGACAGCTTCTTCATCTGGTGGTTGGCGTTCTTGGACGCGAAGCCCGTGCCGAGGGTGAAGCCCTTGACCGTCTGGGCCAGGATCACCGTCGGTCCGCCCTTGTGGGCCAGCGCGGCGCGGTAGGCGGCGTACACCTTGCGCGACTCGTGGCCACCGCGGGAGAGGTGGAAGCACTCGGTGATCTTGTCGTCGCTCAGCAGCTTCGCCATCTCGACGAGCGCCGGGTCGGCGCCGAAGAAGTCCTGGCGGATGTAGGCGGCGTCGCGGGTCTGGTACGTCTGCACCTGGGCGTCGGGTACCTCGCGCAGCCTGCGTACCAGCGCGCCGGTGGTGTCGAGCCGGAACAGCTCGTCCCAGGCGTTGCCCCACAGGGACTTCACGACGTTCCAGCCGGCGCCGCGGAACTGGGCCTCCAGCTCCTGCACGATCTTGAAGTTGGCGCGGACCGGGCCGTCGAGGCGCTGCAGGTTGCAGTTGATGACGAAGGTCAGGTTGTCCAGGCCCTCACGCGCGGCCAGGGCGAGTGCGGCCGTCGACTCCGGCTCGTCCATCTCGCCGTCGCCGAGGAACGCCCACACGTGGGACTGCGAGACGTCCTTGATGCCGCGGCTGGTGAGGTAGCGGTTGAAGCGCGCCTGGTAGATCGCCGACAGCGGGCCGAGGCCCATCGAGACCGTCGGGAACTCCCAGAGCCAGGGCAGCCGGCGCGGGTGCGGGTAGGACGGCAGACCGTTGCCCCCCGCTTCCTGGCGGAAGTTGTCGAGCTGCGTCTCGGAGAGGCGGCCGTCGAGGAAGGCGCGGGCGTAGATGCCGGGGGAGGCGTGGCCCTGGATGTAGAGCTGGTCGCCGGACCCGTCCCCCTCCTTGCCCTTGAAGAAGTGGTTGAAGCCCGTCTCGTAGAGCCAGGCCGCGGAGGCGAAGGTGGCGATGTGACCGCCCACGCCGTGTTTCGCGCCCCGGGTCACCATCGCGGCCGCGTTCCAGCGGTTCCAGGCGGTGATCCGGCGTTCCATCGCCTCGTCGCCGTCCACGACGGGTTCGGCGGCGGTGGGGATGGTGTTGACGTAGTCGGTCTCAAGCAGCTTGGGCAGCGCGAGGCCGTTGCCCTCGGCGCGCTCCAGCGTGCGGCGCATCAGGTACGCGGCACGGTGCGGCCCGGCCGCCTTGGTGACGGCGTCCAGTGAGGCCTGCCATTCGGCGGTCTCCTCGGGGTCGCGGTCCGGGAGCTGATCGAGCTCGCTCGGCTGGATTGCGGTGGGGTCGGTCATTGCGCCGCCTTCCGGAGTCGAAGGGGGTTCCCTCATCGGTAAGGGTTCGGGGTCGCCCTTGGTCTTTGGCAGGACAGGGCTCAAGGGCTCTGGTGCGAGCCCGCGATGACTCTAACTCCCTGATCGATGATCGATCAAAGGAATCCGGCCGAAAACCTCTCTGTCGGGCAAAAGTCGGCACGGGGTGCCTCGGTAGCAGGCACCGGGTGCCTTGGATTCAGGGGATTTCCGCAGGTGAGCATGGCCGCGCTCCGCTGTGTCAGGGCCGCGGCGCGCAGCCGAGGACGTGCGCCTTCACCAGTTCCGCGATCAGCGGGTCCCGGCGCCGGAAAGCGTCCACGAGGGCCTCGTGCTCCTCCGCGTACGACTGCTGGACCGTCCCCAGCCAGCGGATCGACAGCGCCGTGAAGACCTCGATGCCCAGGCCCTCCCAGGTGTGCAGGAGGACGGAGTTGCCGGCGGCACGCACCAGTTCCCGGTGGAAGGCGACGGTATGGCGGACCTGGCCGGTTCCGTCCGACAGCCGGTCGGCCTCGTACAGCGCGGTGACGTGCGGCTCCAGCGCCGAGCAGTCCTGGGCGAGCCGCTCCGCCGCCAGCTCGGCCGCGATGGCCTCCAGACCGGCCCGTACGGGGTAGCTCTCCTCCAGGTCGGCGGCCGTGAGGTTGCGCACCCGCACGCCCTTGTTGGGCGCCGACTCGATCAGCCGCAAGGACTCCAGCTCCCGCAGCGCCTCCCGGACCGGGGTCTGGCTGACCTCCAGCTCGGTCGCGATCCGCCGCTCCACGATCCGCTCGCCCGGCTTCCAGCGCCCGCTCACGATCCCCTCCACGATGTGCTCGCGGATCTGTTCGCGCAGCGAGTGGACGACGGGCGCGGTCATGAGGGCTCCTTCGGCGGGGGCTCTGGATCCAATACTGCGGCCCGAAGGGCCTCGTTGAGGGGTGGTGACCGGGCGACGAGCGGGACCCAAGGGCGTCTGACGTTTAGACAATAAGGCCGCACCACTGCCGGAGAGAGGCGCACGGGGGCGCTTTCGCGCAGGTGAGACGAGACTTACACGCACGCGACGCCCCCGCCCGGAAGGTTCCGGACGGGGGCGTCGCGTGCGCCGGGGTGGGACTACAGGCCGAGCTCGACCTCGAACTCGCCCGCCTCCAGGATCGCCTTGACCGCGGTCAGGTAACGGGCCGCGTCTGCGCCGTCCACCAGACGGTGGTCGTAGGAGAGCGTCAGGTACGTCATGTCGCGGACGCCGATGACCGTGCCCTCCTCCGTCTCGATGACGGCCGGACGCTTGACCGTCGCGCCGATGCCGAGGATCGCGACCTGGTTCGGCGGCACGATGATCGTGTCGAAGAGCGCGCCGCGCGAGCCGGTGTTGGAGATGGTGAAGGTCGCGCCGGACAGCTCGTCCGGGGTGATCTTGTTGGCCCGGACCTTGCCCGCCAGGTCGGCGGTCGCCTTGGCGATACCGGCGATGTTGAGATCGCCCGCGTGCTTGATGACCGGGGTCATCAGGCCCTTCTCCGAGTCCACCGCGATACCGATGTTCTCGGAGTCGAAGTAGGTGATCGTGCCCTCGTCCACGTTGATCCGGGCGTTGACGGCCGGGTGGGCCTTCAGCGCCTGAGCCGCCGCCTTCACGAAGAACGGCATCGGGGAGAGCTTGACGCCCTCGCGGGCCGCGAAGGAGTCCTTCGCCTGCGCGCGGAGCTTCATCAGGCGGGTGATGTCGACCTCGACGACCGAGGACAGCTGGGCCTGCTCGTGCAGGGCCTTCACCATGTTGTCGCCGATGACCTTGCGGATGCGCGGCATCTTGACGGTCTGACCGCGCAGCGGGGAGACCTCCAGGACCGGGGCCTTCTTGGCGGCGGGAGCGGCGGCCGCGGCGGGAGCCGGAGCGGCCGCGGAGGCCTTCGCGGCCTCCGCGGCGGCGATGACGTCCTGCTTGCGGATGCGGCCACCGACGCCGGTGCCCTTGACGGCGGCCAGGTCGACACCGTTCTCGGCGGCGAGCTTGCGCACCAGCGGGGTGACGTAGGCGCCGTCGTCACCGGAGGTCGCGGCGGGCGCCGGGGCCGGGGTGACGGGGGCGGGCGCGGCTAAGCGCGGGAGCCGGAGCGGCGGGCGCGACCGGGGCGGCGGCCTGGACCGGAGCCGGAGCCGGAGTCGGAGCCGGAGCCGGAGCGGCCGGAGCGGCGGGGGGTAAGCGCGGGGGCCGGAGCGCGGGGGCGGCCGGGGCCGGAGCGGCAGCGGCGGGTGCCGGAGCCGCGGGAGCCGGAGCGGCGGCCGGAGCCGCGCCCGGGGCGCCGATGACGGCGAGCTTGGCACCGACCTCGGCGGTCTCGTCCTCGCCGACCACGATCTCCAGCAGGACGCCGGCGACCGGCGCGGGGATCTCGGTGTCGACCTTGTCCGTGGAGACCTCGAGCAGCGGCTCGTCCTCCGCGACCTCCTCGCCGACCTGCTTCAGCCAGCGGGTGACGGTGCCTCGGTGACCGACTCGCCCAGCGCGGGCAGCACGACGTCGGTACCGGAGGCGCCACCGGCCGGAGCGGCGGGGGCGGGGGCGGCAGGGGCGGCGGGCGCCGGAGCCGCGGGGGCCTCGGCGACCGGGGCCGGAGCGGCCGGGGCCGGGGCGGCCTCGGGCTCGGCGGCCGGAGCGGGGGCGGCGGCGGGCGCGCCCGTGCCGTCGTCGATGACGGCCAGCTCGGCGCCGACCTCGACCGTCTCGTCCTCGGCGACCTTGATGGAGGCGAGCACACCGGCGGCGGGGGAGGGGATCTCGGTGTCGACCTTGTCGGTCGACACCTCGAGCAGCGGTTCGTCGGCTTCGACGCGCTCGCCCTCGGCCTTCAGCCAGCGGGTGACAGTGCCCTCGGTGACGCTCTCACCGAGCGCCGGAAGGGTTACGGAAACCGGCATGGTTTCTGTTGCTCCTTACGAATGGGTCTCCCCTGCTGCCCGAGCGGAGTCGAGAGCCTGGGGAAGGTGCGGAAGTCTGTGGTCGTCGCGCCCAGGGCGACGCGGTGACTGAGTACAGCCGGGGCGGTATCAGTCGTGCGAGTGCAGCGGCTTGCCCGCGAGGGCCAGGTGGGCTTCGCCGAGCGCCTCGTTCTGCGTCGGGTGGGCGTGGATGAGCTGGGCGACCTCGGCGGGCAGCGCTTCCCAGTTGTAGATCAGCTGGGCCTCGCCGACCTGCTCGCCCATGCGGTCGCCGACCATGTGGACGCCGACCACGGCACCGTCCTTGACCTGGACGAGCTTGATCTCGCCCGCGGTCTTGAGGATCTTGCTCTTGCCGTTGCCGGCGAGGTTGTACTTCAGGGCGACGACCTTGTCCGCGCCGTAGATCTCCTTGGCCTTGGCCTCGGTGATGCCCACGGAGGCGACCTCGGGGTGGCAGTACGTCACCCGCGGCACGCCGTCGTAGTCGATCGGGACGGTCTTGAGACCGGCCAGCCGCTCCGCGACCAGGATGCCCTCGGCGAAGCCGACGTGGGCGAGCTGGAGCGTCGGGACCAGGTCGCCGACGGCGGAGATGGTGGGCACGTTCGTGCGCATGTACTCGTCGACCAGGACGTAGCCGCGGTCCATGGCGACGCCCTGCTCCTCGTAGCCGAGACCGGCCGAGACCGGGCCGCGGCCGACGGCGACGAGCAGGACCTCGGCCTCGAACTCCTTGCCGTCGGCGAGGGTGACCTTGACACCGTTCTGGGTGTACTCGGCCTTCGAGAAGAAGGTGCCCAGGTTGAACTTGATGCCGCGCTTGCGGAACGCGCGCTCAAGAAGCTTGGAGGAGTTCTCGTCCTCGAGAGGGGCGAGGTGCTTGAGTCCCTCGATGATCGTGATGTCCGTACCGAAGGACTTCCACGCGGAGGCGAACTCGACGCCGATGACGCCGCCGCCGAGCACGATCGCGGACTGCGGGACGCGGTCCAGGACCAGCGCGTGGTCGGACGAGATGATGCGGTTGCCGTCGATCTCCAGGCCCGGCAGCGACTTCGGCACGGAGCCGGTCGCCAGCAGGACGTGGCGGCCCTGGACACGCTGGCCGTTGACGTCGACGGAGGTGGGGGAGGACAGACGGCCCTCTCCCTCGATGTACGTCACCTTGCGGGACGCGATGAGTCCCTGCAGGCCCTTGTACAGACCCGTGATGACCTCGTCCTTGTACTTGTGGACGGCCGGGACGTCGATGCCCTCGAAGGTGGCCTTCACACCGAACTGCTCGCTCTCGCGGGCCTGGTCGGCGATCTCGCCCGCGTGCAGCAGGGCCTTGGTGGGGATGCACCCCCGGTGCAGGCAGGTACCGCCGACCTTGTCCTTCTCGATCAGGGCGACGTCCAGGCCCAGCTGCGCTCCGCGCAGGGCCGCGGCGTAACCACCGCTACCACCGCCGAGGATCACTAGGTCGAAAACGGTGCTGGCGTCGTTCGCCACGTCACGTCCTCCATGCATGTGCGCCACGCCGGTCTCCAGTGACCGGTCGGCGGCTGGTGTCCGGCCGCTCTTCTTCGGCCCTGTGGTTCGGGCCCTGTCCTGCCGAGAACCCATCTTCGCACTTGTCGGAGGCGTTCGAGACGCCGGGCCGGTGTGTGAGACGTCGCACTGTCCGGTTTCCTGCGGACAAAACGGCCCCGGGCGACACGTCGCCCGGGGCCGTGGAGTTCCCGGCAGGGGCGCGGGGCCCTGCGCGAGCGGCCACGGATCACCCGTGGCCGCGGAGCGGACTAACCGAGGTCGCCCGCCGCGGTCAGCTCGGCGAGACGCACCAGCGTCCGCACCGCCGACCCCGTACCACCCTTCGGCGTGTAGCCGAACGGTCCCGACTCGTTGAACGCGGGCCCGGCGATGTCCAGGTGCGCCCACGTGATGCCCTCGCCCACGAACTCCTTCAGGAACAGACCGGCGACCAGGCCGCCGCCCATCCGCTCGCCCATGTTCGCGATGTCCGCGGTGGGGGAGTCCATGCCCTTGCGCAGGTGCTCCGGCAGCGGCATCGGCCAGGACTCCTCGCCGACCTCCTCGGCGGCCTCCACGATCGAGGCACGGAACGCGTCGTCGTTGGCCATGACACCGAAGGTGCGGTTGCCGAGGGCCAGCACCATCGCGCCGGTCAGCGTCGCCACGTCGATGATCGCGTCGGGCTTCTCCTCGGAGGCCTTCCACAGCGCGTCGGCGAGGACGAGGCGGCCCTCGGCGTCCGTGTTGAGGACCTCGACGGTCTTGCCGCTGTACATGCGCAGCACGTCACCGGGGCGGGTGGCGGAACCGGACGGCATGTTCTCGGCGAGCGCCAGCCAGCCGGTGACGTTGACCTGCAGGCCGAGACGCGCGGCGGCGACCACGGCGGCGAAGACCGCCGCCGCGCCGCTCATGTCGCACTTCATCGTCTCGTTGTGCCCGGCGGGCTTGAGGGAGATGCCGCCCGAGTCGTAGGTGATGCCCTTGCCGACGAAGGCGAGGTGCTTGGCCGCCTTGGGGCTGGTGTACGAGAGCTTCACCAGGCGCGGAGCGGCGGCCGAGCCCGCGCCGACGCCCAGGATGCCGCCGTAGCCGCCCTTTTCGAGGGCCTTCTCGTCGAGCACCTGCACCTTGATGCCGTGCTCCTTGCCGGCGGCGGTGGCGACGGCGGCGAAGGCCTCGGGGGTGAGGTCGTTCGGCGGGGTGTTGATGAGGTCGCGGGCGCGGTTCAGCTCCTCGGTCACGGCCGTGGCGCGCGCGAGCGCCGCCTTGTGCGCCGCGTCACGGGGCTTGCCGCCGAGCAGCGCGACCTCGACGAGCGGGGCCTTGCCGTTCTTGGCGGCGCTGCCGGACCTGCCGGTCTCCTTGTACGCGTCGAAGGCGTACGCGCCGAGCGCCGCGCCCTCCGCGAGGGCGCCCACGTCGGCGGCGTCCGTGATCGGCAGGGCGAGGACGGCCTTCTTGGCACCGGCGAGAGCACGGGCGGCGACACCGGCGGCGCGGCGCAGCACCTCGGCGCCGAACGCCTCGTCCTTGTCCGGGACCGCTCCCAGGCCGACGGCCACGACGACGGGCGCCTTGAAGCCGGACGGCGCGGGCAGCTTCGTCACCTCGCCCTCGCCGCCGGACGCGCCGAGGGTCTCCAGGATGCCGGCGAGCGCGCCGTCATACCCCTTGTCCACGGCCTCGGCGCCCGGTGCGAGGACCGGGCCCTTGGCGCCCTTGGCTACACCGACGACGATCGCGTCGGCCCGCAGGCCGGACGCTGCGGCGGTGCTGAGAGTCAGAGCAGTCACGGTGGTGAATTCTCGCTTCCATTGAGTTTCAGTGGCCGATCTGGGTGGGTCGACCGGGCCCGGCATCGATCCTTGCTCTGGCAGCGGAGGGGTGCCTGCGGTGGGGCCGGGAGGGCAATCGACAAGAGCCTACGCGGGGGAGACCGCCCCTGCGTCGTGGGGTGTTCACCCTTCCGTGGCGCGGGGGCCGTCCGCCGCTCCTGCGCGCCGGAGATCCGGTGCGCAGGTGGAGGCTTTCGGCCCATGCGTCGCATGCGGCTCCACACTAACTTCACCGGTCGTCCACCCGATGCCGACGGGTACGCCGGGTCCGGCCGGGCCCCGCGGACCGACGACGGCCGCGCGCGCCGTGGAGCCCGCCCGGACAAACGCGCCCCCTCCATCCTGTTCGCCCCCCCACGAGCGGCACAGGGGAGTGGTGGGGGCCGACCCGTCGGTCAAACCCCCCGGCGCACCGGGGACTTCGGCCTCGTGGTCGGCGGAGGCCTGCCGGGAGCGGCCTCGTGACCGCCGGTCAGCCGAGGCAGAACACGACCAGGGCCGTGGTCGCCGCCGTCTCGGCGAGGCCGCCGAAGACGTCGCCCGTGACACCGCCGAAGCGGCGCGTGCAGTGGCGCAGCAGAAGTTCGGCCGCCGCGCAGGCGGCCGCGACCGCCACCGCGGCGCGGACCAGGTCGTACGTCCCCAGCAGGGCGCCCGCGCCGGCCGCCGCGGCGACGACCGCGAGTGCCACCAGCAGGGCGCCGCGCACCGGCACCGTGCCCGCGACCGCCGCGCCCAGTCCCTCGGGGCGGGCCGGGGGCACCCCGGTGCGCGCGGCCAGGGTGAGGGCGAGCCGGGCCGCGGTCGCCGAGACGACGGCCGCGAGCACGCCCCGCGCCCACGAGGACTCGTAGGCCTGGTGGAGCGCGGCCACCTGGGCGAGCAGGACGAAGAGCAGCGTGACCACGCCGAACGGCCCGATGTCGGACTGCTTCATGATGCGCAGCGCGTCCTGCGCGGGTTTGCCGCTGCCGAGGCCGTCCGCCGTGTCGGCGAGCCCGTCGAGGTGGAGACCGCGGGTGAGCGCCGCGGGTACGGCGGCGGTGGCGACGGCGGCGAGCAGCGGGCCCCCGCCCAGCGCGAGCAGCGCCACGCCCACCAGGGCCGCGCCCGCCCCGACGACCAGTCCGGCCATGGGGGCGCAGAGCATTCCGGCGCGCGCTGCCTCGCGGTCCCAGCGGGTCACCTCGACGGGGAGCACGGTCAGGGTGCCGAAGGCGAAGCGCAGGCCGTGGGAGACAGGGGTCGGGGACACCGGCGCAGGTTACCCGGGAGGGCGGCGGGCGGGTGCGGCGGCCGGGGGCAAAGGGCATGGATAAAGTGCCCGATATGGGTCATTGGCTGCACCGGAACATCATCGAGCCGGGAAAACTGCCGCTGTTGCTGGCGCTCGGCTCCTTCGTGCTGACCTTTGTGATCACCCGTGTCATCGTCCGGCTCATCCGTGCGGGCAAGGGGCCGTTCGGCAACGTGAAGGCGGGCGGACTGCACATCCACCACGTGGTCCCGGGTGTCGTCCTGACCGTGGTCGGCGGCTTCGGCGCGGTGGCGAGCGTCCGGCCGGGTTTCGGTGCCTCCGCGTTCGCCGTGGTGTTCGGGATGGGCGCGGGGCTCGTGCTGGACGAGTTCGCGCTGATCCTGCACCTGGACGACGTGTACTGGACGGAGGAGGGCCGCAAGAGCGTCGAGGTCGTGCTGATCACGGCGGCCCTGGTCGGGCTCGTGCTCGGCGGATTCCTGCCGTTCGGCGTCAACGACCTGAGCCAGCAGGAGGTGCAGGACCGTGGCGGTGTCATCGTCAGCGTGGCCGTGAACTTCCTCTTCGCCCTGCTGGCCCTCGGCAAGGGGAAGGCCCGGATGGCGATCTTCGGCGTGATCGTCCCGTTCCTCGCCCTGATCGGCGCGGTCCGGCTGGCCCGGCCGTCCTCGCCGTGGGCCAGGCGCTTCTACCGCGCACGGCCGCGTGCCCGGGCCAGGTCGATGCTGCGCGCCTACCACCACGACCGTCGCTGGGCGGGCCCGCGTCGCAGACTTCAGGACCTGATCGGCGGGAAACCGGATCCGTTGCCCGCCCGGCTGCCGCCCGGGCGCCGGTGACGCCGCCTGCGTCGGCGGCGCAGCGCGGAGATCCCGCAGAGCACGAGGGCCGCGGCGAGCGCGGCGATGTGCTCCCGGCCCGCGAGGTTCCCCTTGACCGTCACCTCGACGGCCATGGACGCGATCACCACCGCCGCCGTCCAGTACGCGCGATAGCGCCAGGCCACGAAGACGGCGAGACCGACCACCGCCGCGGAGGGTCCGGTGTCCACGACCCGCGCGTCCGTCGCGGGCAGTCCCAGCGGGTGGTCCGGGCCGAGCATGACCGCGATACGCGCGTAGAGCGTGCCGGCCAGAGTGGCGGCGTACGCGATGACCAGCATCCGCCACCAGCCCAGGCAGATCTCGGCGATGCCGAACACCACGAGGATCTGGATCAGCGCACCCCATACCGGAAGGTCCAGGGCCGGTACGAAGAGTGAGAGCGGGGTGCGCAGCAGAGCGAGTCCGAGTGCTTCGTCGGCCTGTACGGAGCCGATGTCCTGGACGAACCGGTAGCCCCAGGGCTGGTTCTGCGCGAACTGCAGGAGAGCCGTCAGGAGAACGGCTCCCAGGGTCACGGGGACGGCTCGCAGGCGCCTTGCCTCCAGGTCCCCGCGCACGGTGAGGAACAGCGGTCCCCATTCCGCGCGGGCCAGGCGGGCGAGTGTGTTCATCTATGCGACTCGAGGTGCTTGCGGTGCAGCCACTTCGGCAGTCCCGGAGCCTCCAGGAACCCTTCCGCGCGGGCGGACGCGACACCGATGCGCAGCAGGTCCGCGCTCTTCTCGAAGAGCAGGAACCGGGGTTCCCAGATCGGCCGGTACTTGGCGTTGGCGCGGTAGAGCGACTCGATCTGCCACCAGCGCGAGAAGAAACTGAGCAGGGAGCGCCACAGCCGCAGCACCGGGCCCGCGCCCAGCCGCGCGCCACGCTCGAAGACGGAACGGAACATGGCGAAGTTGAGCGAGACCTGGGTGATCCCGATGTCCCGGGCGCGGCGCAGGAGTTCGATCACCATGAACTCCATCAGCCCGTTCTCGGAGTCGCGGTCGCGCCGCATGAGGTCGAGGGAGAGCCCGCGCGGACCCCAGGGGACGAAGGACAGCAGCGCCCTCAACTCGCCTTCCCCATCCGTGCATTCGAGCATCACGCACTGCCCGTCGTCGGGGTCGCCGAGCCGTCCCAGGGCCATGCTGAACCCGCGCTCGGTGGCCCCGTCGCGCCAGTCGTCGGCACGCTCCAGGAGGTACGCCATCTCGTCCGCCGGGATGTCGTCATGGCGGCGGATGCGCACCCGGTACCCGGCTCGCTTCACCCGGTTGTAGGCCTGCCGGACGGTACGCATGGCCCGTCCTTCGAGCGTGAACTCGGCGGTCTCCACGATGGCTTCGTCGCCCAGCTCCAGGGCGTCGAGGCCGTGCCGGGAGTAGATGGTCCCGGCCTCCTCGCTCGCGCCCATCACCGCCGGGATCCAGCCGTGCGCGCGGGCCTCGGCGAGCCAGGGCTCGATGGCGCCGGGCCACGCCTCGGGATCGCCCAGGGGGTCGCCGGAGGCGAGCGAGACCCCGCCGACGACCCGGTAGGCCACCGCGGCCTTGCCGGTCGGCGACCAGACCACGCTCTTCTCCCGGCGCAGCGCGAAGTAACCGAGCGAGTCCCGGTCGCCGTTCTTGTCGAGCAGGACCCGCAGCCGCTTCTCGTCGTCCTCGGTGAGCGGGTCGACGGCGCGGCGGGACCGGAAGGCCGCGTAGAAGACGGCGAGGACCAGCAGGGTGCTGAGCACGTTGATGGCGACGTTGACCCAGTTGGCGATCTCCAGCCCGTGGAAGCGGGAGTCGTTGGCGGCGACCGAGACCAGCCGCAGGGTGCCGTAGCGCCAGCGTTCCGGGAACGTGGAACGGGACGCGTCGTGCGCGCTGTTGGTGACCGTCACCAGCAGCGCGGCGAGCAGTGAGCAGACGAGCAGACCGCCGGTGGCGACGGCGGCGGCGAGCTTCGGGTTCGAACGGTCACCCTTCGCGTAGAACTCGCGGCGGCCCACGACGAGCGACGCGACGAACGCCGCGGTCAGTGCGAGCGAGATCCAGTTCTGGGCGTACCGACGGATCTCCGGGAACGCCATCGCGACGGCGAACAGCAGCAGGAAGAGCCCGCCGAGGACGAAGTTCAGGATCCATGCGGCCCGCTTGCGCCGGCGCATGGTGATGGCGAGGAACATCGTGAACACGCCCGAGGCGAATCCCGCCGTCAGCAGGTACGGGGTGAAGAGGTTCTCGGTGTTGTGGCGCCGCACGTCCTGGCCGAGCGTCAGCCACGCGGCGCTCAGGAAGTTGATGAACGTGACCGCACGCAGGTACCAGACGGTGAAACCGGCGGCTCTGCGTGAGGCCCCGGTGGACCCGCGGTCCCCTTCGCCCTGACGGGCCGGGGGCCGCTCCTGCGCGACGGCAATTCGGGCATCTCCCATAATGCGCGATGATATGGGGCGGTGTGCTCCGCGCGGGGGAAGGGCGGTACGGGGGCTGTTGCGGGGTGGGTTCGTGGGGGACGGGGCGGCCGGGCGCAATCGCCCACCGGCAGCGCCCCTTCAGGGGCGCGGGGAACCGCGCGAGCATCCCGCACCGGCCGTCAGCCGACCGACCGCGCCCCACGGCACATCCCCGCAGGGTGCCCGCACCCCTCAGGGGCGACGACCGGTGGAGGCCGGGGGTTGTGCGGCCCCCGGCGGGTCACTCCTCGCCGGAGGGTACGGGCTCGGGCTCGGGGGCGCGTTCGGGGTCGGCCTCGGGGGTGGGCTCGGGCGTCAGGAAGCTCCGCGGCGAGTGCGGCCGCGGACTGGACGAGGGCAGGGCCAGCAGCGCTCCCGCGCCCTCGCCGACCGTGACCCCGTGGTCGAGCAGCGGTTCGAGCGCCATCCGGTCCAGCGCCTTCGCCTGGGCTTCGCCGCTGTTCTGCCCGGCCAGCCACCAGTCCGGCGCCCGGAAGGCGACCCGCTGCCCGACGAGGGCGCACGCGGCGGAGACCACCCCGTCGAGCACGACGGGCATCTTGCGCACCGCGCTCTGCAGCAGGAACCCGGTCATCGCGGCGAGATCCGCCCCGCCGACCACCGCGAGCAGCTGCAGCTGATCCCCGAGCACGGGCCGCGCCCGCCGCAGCGCGTCCCGCACGGCGGCGCACTTGCGCATCCACGCGAGGTCGTCGATGGCCCGCCCGCCCCGCCCGGTGACGACGGACGCGTCGGTCCCGCACAGCGCCGCGACCAGCACGGCCGCAGCGGTGGTCCCGCCGACGCTCACGTCACCGAGCACCACCAGGTCCGTACCCGAGTCCGCCTCCTCGTCCGCGACGGCGACACCCGCCAGGAACGCGGCCTCGGCCTCCTCCGCGGTCAGCGCGTCCTCGACGTCGATGCGTCCCGAACCGCGCCGCACCCGGTGCCGTACGACCTCGGCGGGCAGCTCCGCGGGGTCGCAGTCCAGCGCCATGTCGACCACGCGGACGGGGACACCCAGCCGGCGCGCCAGCACCGCCGCCGGGCTCGCGCCCTCCAGGACCGCCCGCACCAACTGGTCGGCGGTGCCCGCGGGCCGCGCGGACACACCGAGTCCGGCGATCCCGTGGTCGCCCGCGAACAGCACCACACGCGGACGCTCGATCGGCCGCACGGGCACCGCGCCCTGCGCCGCCGCCAGCCACTCACCCAGGTCGTCGAGGCGGCCCAGGGCCCCGGGCGGCACGGTCTGGCGCTCCCGGCGCGCCTCGGCGTCGCGGCGCACCCCTCCGTCGGGGCGCTCGATCAGATCGGTGAAGTCGTCGAGATTAAGCGAGCTCATTCGCCGAACAGTACCGGCACCGATCGAACACGTCCGCGCCACGTCGTTGCGCCCCGGAACGCCATCCGATACGTACCGTTTGTGTCGGATTGTCGTATGCCCGGTCCGTCGCCCCGCCGCCCCTCCCAGGAGCGCCCATGCCCCCACGCCGCCCCCGACCGACGACCACCGCGCCGCCTACGCGGCCGAACTCGCCCGGGGCACCGACCGGTTCCACGAGCCGCGCCGGGAGGACTGCCCCTGGTGCGGTTCGCGCCGGCTGCGCACCCGGCTGCGTACGCCGGACCTCGTCCAGCGCAAGCCCGGCACGTTCGTCGTCGACGAGTGCGGGGACTGCGCCCACGCCTTCCAGAACCCCCGGCTCACGGCGGAGGGCCTGGCCTTCTACCACCGGGACTTCCACGAGACGCTCGACAGCCTCACCGACCGGCTGCTCGGCGCCCGCGGCAGCAGCGGCCGGCACCGCGCCGCCGCCCGCGCGCTGCTGCCGTACGCCGAACCGGAGAGCTGGCTCGACGTCGGCACCGGGCACGGCTACTTCCCGGCCGCCGCCAAGGAGGTCCACCCGTACACCTCCTTCGACGGACTCGACCCCACCCGCCGCGTCGACAAGGCGAAGGCGGCCGGGCGGGTCGAGGAGGCCCATCGCGGCCGGCTCGGCGATCCCCGGATCACCGGCCGGCTGCGCGCCCGCTACGACGTCGTCAGCATGTTCCACCATCTGGAGCACACCCCCGACCCGCGCGAGGAACTGCGCGCCGCCCTGGTGGCCCTGCGGCCCGGCGGACACCTCCTCATCGAAGTCCCCGACCCCGACTGCGCGTTCGGCGCGCTGCTGG
This sequence comes from Streptomyces sp. RPA4-2, assembly GCF_012273515.2. NCBI lineage: Bacteria > Bacillati > Actinomycetota > Actinomycetes > Kitasatosporales > Streptomycetaceae > Streptomyces > Streptomyces sp. RPA4-2. Next base: position 2,774,261 of record NZ_CP050975.2, on the reverse strand, counting down.
GCAAGTGGTGGGTGTCCTACGGCCAGCCGCGCCACCTCCACCTCATGCCGCTGCCCAACCTGCTGGCCGAACTGGAGTCGCTGGGCTGCGAGATCGTCACGACGGACCGCCGCGAACCGCACATCCCGTACGACCTCGCGGGCGCCCTCGCGCTCGCCCTCGGGCGGGTCCTGCCCGACCTCGACGCCCCCTGGCGTCCGGCGCCGCCGACCGCGTTGCGGCGCCGTCTGCACACCGTCCTGACCGGGGCGTCGGCCCCGCTGCTCGCCTCGGCCTCCGCCCTGGACCACGCCGTCGCCCCCCTCCTCCGGCGCACCCGCTTCTCGAACGCGTACCGGATCATCGCCCGCAGACGGGCATGAGCAGGGCCGGAACCGCGATCAGCCCCGCAGGACCAGCGCCTGCCCCGCCACCACCAGCAGCAGGTGCTCGCACTCCGCCCCGAACCCGGCGTTCAGACGGCCGAGTTCGTCGCGGTAGCGGCGCCCGGAGGCGGTGGCCGGGACGATGCCGGAGCCGACCTCGTTGGAGACGGCGACCAGGGTGCGGCGGGTGTCGCGGACGGCGGCGGTGAGCTCCTCGACCCGGGCGCGCAGCGCGCGTTCGCCGCCGCCGGCCCACTCCGCGTCGTCCCAGGCGTTCACGGAGTCCATCGCGTCCGTCAGCCACAGCGAGAGGCAGTCGACGAGGAGCGGCGGCCCCTCCTCCGCCAGCAGCGGCACCAGGTCGCAGGTCTCGGTGGTGCGCCAGGAGCCGGGGCGCCGCTCCCGGTGCGCGCTCACCCGGGACGCCCACTCGTCGTCCCCGCCCCGGGTGCCGCCCGTCGCCACGTACAGCACGTTCGGGAAGGACTCCAGCCGCCGTTCGGCCTCGACGGACTTGCCGGAGCGCGCGCCGCCGAGCACCAGGGTGCGCCGCGGCACGTCCGGTACGTCCTCGTAGACGCCCACGTCCAGCGTCGTCCCGTCCGGCACCGCGCGGGCGCCCGCCGCCGCGAGCCGGCGCCGCAGTTCGGGGCCCGGCGGCACATCGTGGTCGAGGTGCACCGCGATCACGTCCGTCGTGGGTCCGACGGCGCCCACCGCCCGCAGCTTCGCCAGCGCGTCCGGCCGCCCCACCACGTCGGCCGCCACCATCGCGTACGAGCCGCCGCCGTCGTCGAGCCCGGCGGGGGCCGCGCCCGGCGGCAGATAGAGCAGCCGCTGTCCGTCCGGGCCGGTCACCGCGTATCCCGTGCCCGGCGCGTCCATCGGCACCGCCCGCACCCTGTGCCCGGTCAGCAGGGTCAACTCGCTGCCGTCCGGAACCCGCACGGGCTGCGGCAGTCCCGCGGGCACCTCGACGGCGGGTCCGTCGTGCGGATGGGAGAGCAGTACCTGCCGTACGCCACCGAGCGTGTGCCCGGCGCGCGCGGCCGCGAACGCCGCGCCGGGCGTCAGGTCGAGCAGCAGCGTGCCGTCCACGAGCAGCGCGGTGGCCGCCCGCGCGTCCTCGCCGAGCGCGGTCGCGCAGGACGAGCAGGGGCAGTCGGGGCGGGGCAGGCCCTCAGGGGCGCCGGTGCCGAGCAGAGTCAGTTCCACGGGGATGATTTTTCCGTGTCCCCGCAGGTCTTGCGCGCCCGGCTAGGCTTCGGACGGGAGCCGGATCTTGTCGGGCTCCCGCTGTGCAGTGTGCTCATACCTGGGAGGCGTACATGGCGGCATGGACGTGGCGGTTCGAGAAGGCCGACGGGACAGAGGTCCAACCCGCGGTGGAGCCCGAGGAGTTCACCACGCAGGGGGACGCGGAGTCCTGGATCGGCGAGGTGTGGAAGGACCTCCTGGCGGGCGGCGCCGACCAGGTGTTCCTCTTCGAGGACAGCACGCAGATCTACGGGCCGATGAGCCTGCACGCCGAGCCCGAGTAGGCCGGTAGAGGTCGCCGGGGCCACCGGAACCGGCTCCGGCGACCCGCCCGTGTCCTCAGCCCCGTACGCCGCACAGGTGCAGCAGCGCCGCCACCTGACGGTAGGGATCGGTCCGTCCGGCCCGCTCCTCCGCGGCCAGCAGACTCTCCACGTCCTCGGGAACGGGTGTCCCGTCCGGCGCGCCGTCCGTGAAGACCCGCACGCCGTACCAGGCGTGCAACGGCGCCCCGATCCCCGCCAGCGTCGACGTCAGCGTGGCCAGCCGGTCGGCGCGGACGGCGAGTCCGAGCCGGTTGACGTACGCGTCGGATTCGAACGCGGCCAGCGCCGACGACCAGTCCCCGGCCAGCCCCGGCCGCAGGGCCAGCGCGTCGGCGTTGCGCACCAGCAGCGAGAGCAGCCCGCCCGGGGCCAGCATCCGCGCCAGCCCCGCGACCAGCGGGTCCGGCTCCTCGACGTACATCAGCACGCCGTGACAGAGCACCACGTCGAAACTGCCGGGCAGGAAGTGGACCCCCGTGTCCCGGCCGTCGCCCTCGATGAGCCGGACCCGGCCCTGGATGCCCTCGGGCTCGGCGGCCAGCGCCCGGCGGGCCACGGAGAGCATCCGGCCGTCCTGCTCCAGGCCGGTCACCTGATGCCCGGCGCGGGCCAGCCGCAGCGCCTGCGTGCCCTGGCCCATCCCGACGTCGAGCACCCGCAGCCGCTGCCCGACCGGGAACCGTCCGGCTATCTGCTCGTCGAGCTGCCGGGCCACCAGTTCCTGTCGTACGACATCACGCAGTCCGCCCAGCTTGCTCAGCCAGGCATCCGCCGCGTCTCCGGAGAAGGATGCCGCGCTCAGGGCCGCTCTCCGCGCTTGACCTGCGGCTTCGGCAGCCGGAGGCGACGCATCTGGAGAGTACGCATCAGCGCGTAGGGAACCGCGCCCTTCTTGGGGAGGTCCGGGAAGCGCGTGGTGAGCTGCTTCTTCAGACGGATCGCGATGCCGATCGAGTCGACCACGATCATCACGATCACGACCAGCCACAGCAGCAGCGCGATGTTCTGCAGCGAGCCCACCCGCACCATGCTGAGGACGAGGATGACCACGGCCATCGGCAGGAAGAACTCCGCGATGCAGAAGCGCGAGTCCACGAAGTCGCGGGCGAACTTCCTCACCTGCCCCTTGTCGCGGGCGGGCAGATAGCGCTGGTCCCCGCTGGCCAGCGCCTGGCGCTGCTTCTCCAGCTGGACACGGCGATCGTCGCGCTGGCGCTTGGCGGCCTCCTTGCGCGTCGACGGCGTCTGGGCGACGCTGCGACGCTGGGTCTGGGCCTCACTGCGCTTGGGCGTGGGGCGGCCCTTGGGGGCCTGCGGGTCACGGGTCTGCTTGGAGTCGGTCACCCGCGCCTTGTCGGCGGGGGCCTTCTCTTCCTTGGCACGGCTACGGAACACAAAACCCAAGGGTACGGGGTGCGGCGGCATGGACGTCGATCGAGTGGGGAACGATCCGGCAACGCCGTACGTCTGTAGGGGGACAGAGGGGACGTTGTTCGCGGGGGGACGTGAAAGGGACGCGGGGGGTCACCCCGGGTTCCACCTACTCCCTACGCCGGAGCGGCACCGTACGCAGTCGTCCTTGGGGATGAGCGCATCCGTCCCCGAACAGTGCGGTAATGGATGCAGGGCCCGTACTGTGGGTTCTGTTGCAGTAGCTGGAGCTGGAGTCCGTCAGAAGGGGGCGCGCGAAGCCCATGAGCGGTGTCATGAAGCGTATGGGGATGATCTTCCGCGCGAAGGCGAACAAGGCCCTTGACCGGGCCGAGGACCCGCGCGAAACCCTCGATTACTCGTACCAGAAGCAGCTGGAGCTGCTCCAGAAGGTTCGCCGTGGCGTGGCCGACGTCGCGACCTCCCGGAAGCGTCTGGAACTGCAGCTCAACCAGCTCCAGAACCAGTCCACCAAGCTGGAGGACCAGGGCCGCAAGGCGCTCGCGCTCGGCCGGGAGGACCTGGCCCGCGAGGCGCTCTCCCGCCGCGCCGCGCTCCAGCAGCAGGTGACGGACCTGGAGACGCAGCACCAGACCCTCCAGGGCGAGGAGGAGAAGCTCACCCTCGCGGCCCAGCGTCTGCAGGCCAAGGTCGACGCCTTCCGCACCAAGAAGGAGACCATCAAGGCCACGTACACCGCGGCCCAGGCGCAGACCCGCATCGGCGAGGCCTTCTCCGGCATCTCCGAGGAGATGGGCGACGTCGGGATGGCCATCCAGCGCGCCGAGGACAAGACCGCGCAGCTGCAGGCCCGCGCGGGTGCCATCGACGAGCTGCTCGCCTCCGGCGTCCTCGACGACCAGTCCGGACTCGCCAAGGACGACATCCAGAGCGAGCTGGACCGGCTCTCCGGTGGTACGGATGTGGAGCTGGAGCTGCAGCGCATGAAGGCCGAGCTGGCCGGCGGTTCCTCGCAGCAGGCGATCGAGGGCGGCACGGGAGAGGGCCAGACCCGGTCCCAGCCGCAGGACACCCCGCGCTTCGACAAGCAGTAGCACGGGCCGTAGCAGCAGCGGTGACCGACCGGGTCCCACGCCTTAGGAGGGCGACATGATCGTGCGGATCATGGGGGAGGGGCAGGTGAGGCTGGACGACGGCCACCTCACCGAGCTGAACAAGCTGGACGACGAGCTCCTCGCCGAGGTGGAGGGCGGCGACGAGGCCGGCTTCCGGCGCACCCTCGCCGCGCTTCTCGACGCGGTCCACCGTCTGGGCACTCCGCTTCCGGACGACGCGCTGGAACCCTCGGGGCTGATCCTTCCGTCGGCGGACGCCACGCTCGCGGAGGTCCGCGACCTGCTCGACGGGGATGGCCTGATCCCCGGCTGAGGGTCCCTTCGCCGGAAGGGACCGGCGTGGCTGGGATGCGGGCCGGCGCTGGATCGTTCCGGGCGGGGGCATGTCTTTCAGCCCCTCCGGCGTTTGAGGACGAGGCCGTTCAGGCCGATGCGGCGGTCTGGGGGCGGCAGCACCCAGGTACCGACTCCGGGGACGAGAAACCCCGGGCCGCACAGCACCCGTTCCGCCCCCTGCAAGGGCCCCGTACCGTGAACGAAGTGAGCACCCTAGAGCGCACGAGGTGCAGACTCCACGCGCACCCGACGGTCCTGGACGCCGCCCTGGCGACCGGCGTACTCGTGACCATGATGGCCAGCTCCTTCGTGGACCCGCACGGCGGCCACGGAGCGAGCTGGGGCGCCCGCACCCCCAGCGCCCTCAGCCTGACCCTGATGGTGCTCGGCGCGGCCGCCCTGGTGTTCCGCCGCCGTGCCCCCCTGCCCGTCCTCGCCGCCACCGGCGCGCTCTCCGTCGTGGAACTGGTCGCGAGCGACCCCCGTACCCCGGTCGTGATGTCCGCCGTCGTCGCCCTCTACACCGTCGCGTCGGCCACCGACCGCCCCACCACCTGGCGGGTCGGACTGCTCACGATGACCGTGCTCACCGCCTGCGCGATGCTCGCAGGCCCCCTGCCCTGGTACGCGCAGGAGAACCTCGGCATCTTCGCCTGGACGGGCATGGCCGCCGCCGCGGGCGACGCCGTCCGCAGCCGCCGCGCCTTCGTCCACGCCATCCGCGAACGCGCCGAACGCGCGGAACGCACCCGCGAGGAGGAGGCCAGGCGCCGCGTCGCCGAGGAACGGCTGCGCATCGCCCGCGATCTGCACGACGTCGTCGCGCACCACATCGCCCTGGTCAACGTGCAGGCCGGAGTGGCCGCGCATGTGATGGACAAGCGCCCGGACCAGGCCAAGGAGGCGCTGTCCCACGTACGGGAGGCCAGCCGCTCCGCTCTCAACGAGCTGCGCGCCACCGTCGGCCTGCTGCGCCAGTCCGGCGACCCCGAGGCCCCCACCGAGCCCGCCCCCGGCCTCGCCCGCCTCGACGAACTCGCCGACACCTTCCGCAACGCGGGACTCCCCGTCGAGGTGGCGCGCGCCGACCACGGCACCACCCTCCCCGCGGCGGTCGACCTCGCCGCCTACCGGGTCATCCAGGAAGCCCTCACCAATGTGCAGAAGCACGCGGGCTCCGAGGCGAAGGCCGAGGTCAGTGTCGTACGCGTGGGCCCGAACGTGGAGGTGACCGTCCTCGACAACGGGCCCGGACAGGACGACGGCCCGGAGGAGGGCGGCGGCCACGGGCTGCTCGGGATGCGCGAGCGGGTCGGCGCGCTCGGCGGGACCTGCTCGGCCGGTCCCCGGTACGGAGGCGGCTTCCGCGTCCATGCGATCCTTCCGGTCAAGACCCGCACGCCTGCCCTGGGGGACCCCGCATGACCATCCGCGTCCTGCTCGCCGACGACCAGGCGCTGCTGCGCAGCGCGTTCCGCGTCCTCGTCGACTCGGAGCCCGACATGGAGGTCGTGGGGGAGGCGTCCGACGGCGCCGAGGCGGTGCGGCTGGCCAGGGAGACGCGCGCCGACGTGGTGCTGATGGACATCCGGATGCCGGGGACCGACGGGCTCGCCGCCACCCGGCTGATCAGCGCGGATCCCGGGCTCGCGCAGGTACGGGTGGTCATGCTGACGACCTTCGAGGTCGACGAGTACGTGGTCCAGTCGCTGCGGGCCGGGGCCTCCGGGTTCCTCGGCAAGGGCGCCGAGCCGGACGAGCTGCTGAACGCCATCCGGATCGCGGCGGGCGGCGAGGCGCTGCTGTCCCCGGCGGCGACCAAAGGGCTGATCGCCAAGTTCCTGGCGCAGGGCGACGGCGCGGACGAGGAACGGGACCCGGGCCGCACGGAGCGGCTGAACGCGCTCACCGGGCGTGAGCGCGAGGTGCTCGTCCAGGTCGCGGGGGGCCACTCCAACGACGAGATCGCCGAGCGGCTGGAGGTCAGCCCGCTGACGGTGAAGACACACGTCAACCGGGCCATGGCGAAACTCGGCGCCCGCGACCGGGCGCAACTCGTCGTCATCGCGTACGAGTCGGGACTGGTACGTCCAAGGGTGGAGTGAACTTCACCGGGCCGTACTGCGCCCGCAGTAGGTTCCTCATAAGGAAATAGACCCAGGGGCGACGGATCACCGTCGGCCGATGGCTCATGGTGGCAGGAGAGCGCTCACCTGTGCGGCGCGGCCGCCGCCCCGGCCCGTCGGGACACGTACGCGCTCGCCCGCCACACCTCCGTCACCCCCGTCGTCACCCTGTCGTCCAAGCCGGCCACGCCACCCACCACGCACACTCACTCACGCCACGGAAAAGAGACCCCCCACCCATGTCCTGGCTGTCCAGATTCAGCCTCGCGCAACGGGCCCTCATCGGGCTGATGTCGATCGTCGCGCTCGCGTTCGGAGCGATCGCGATCCCCCAGCTCAAGCAGCAGCTGCTGCCCACCATCGAACTGCCCATGGTGTCCGTGCTCGCGCCGTACCAGGGTGCGTCTCCCGATGTGGTCGAGAAGCAGGTCGTCGAGCCCATCGAGGACACCCTCGAAGGCGTCGACGGCATCACGGGTGTCACCTCCACCGCCAGCGAGGGCAACGCCGTGATCAGGGCGTCCTTCGACTACGGCAACAACACCAAGCAGCTCGTCGCCGACGTCCAGCAGGCCGTCAACCGTGCCCGCGTCCAGCTCCCGGACGCCGTCGACCCGCAGGTCATCGCGGGTTCGACCGACGACATCCCGACCGTGGTGCTCGCCGTCACGTCCGACAAGGACCAGCAGGCCCTGTCCGACCAGCTCGACCGCACGGTCGTGTCGGACCTCAAGAGCATCGACGGCGTCGGCCAGGTGACGGTGGACGGCGTACGGGACCTCCAGGTCACCGTGGTGCCGGACGACGCAAAGATGGCGGACGCCGGGCTCACCCCCGCCGCTCTCGGCCAGGCGCTGCAGGCGGGCGGCGCGACCGTCCCGGCCGGCTCCTTCGACGAGGACGGCAACAACCGGACCGTCCAGGTCGGCGGCGGCTTCACCTCGCTGCGGCAGATCCAGGACCTGATGGTCACGGGCGGCCAGGGCAAGAAGCCGGTGCGCCTCTCCTCCGTCGCCACGGTCGAGCAGCAGCCGTCGAAGGCCGACTCCCTCACCCGCACGGACGGCCGGCCGAGCCTCGCCGTGAACGTCACCATGGACCACGACGGCAGCGCGGTCGCCATCTCCGACGCCGTCAAGGACAAGCTGCCCGGGATGCGCAAGGACCTGGGCACCGGGTCGACGATCACCGTCGTCAGCGACCAGGGCCCGGCCGTGTCCAAGTCGATCAAGGGTCTGACCACCGAGGGCGGGCTGGGCCTGCTCTTCGCGGTCCTGGTCATCCTGGTGTTCCTGGCGTCGATCCGCTCGACGCTCGTCACCGCGGTGTCCATCCCGCTGTCGGTGGTACTGGCGCTGATCGTGCTCTGGACCCGTGACCTGTCGCTCAACATGCTCACGCTCGGCGCGCTCACCATCGCGATCGGCCGGGTCGTCGACGACTCGATCGTCGTCCTGGAGAACATCAAGCGGCACCTCGGCTACGGCGAGGAGCGCGAGGAGGCCATCCTCAAGGCGGTCCGCGAGGTGGCGGGCGCGGTCACGTCCTCGACCCTCACCACGGTCGCCGTCTTCCTGCCCATCGGCCTCACCGGCGGCATGGTGGGCGAGCTGTTCGGCTCCTTCAGCCTGACGGTCACGGCGGCGCTGCTGGCGTCCCTCATCGTCTCCCTGACGGTCGTCCCGGTTCTGTCGTACTGGTTCCTGCGGCCCCCGAAGGACATGCCGGCGGACGCCGACGAGGCACGCCGCACGGCCGAGGAGAAGGAGGCCCGCAGCCGTCTGCAGCGCTTCTACGTCCCCGTCCTGCGCTTCGCCACCCGCCGCCGTCTGACCAGCGTGGCGCTCGCGGCGGTCGTCCTGGTCGGCACCTTCGGCATGGCGCCGCTGCTGAAGACGAACTTCTTCGACCAGGGCGAGCAGAAGGTGCTCACCCTCAAGCAGGAGCTGAAGCCGGGCACCAGCCTGGCGGCGACCGACGCGCAGGCGAAGAAGGTCGAGCGGATGCTCGGCGGTGTCAAGGGCGTCAAGGACTACCAGGTCACGGTCGGCTCGTCCGGGTTCATGGCCGCGTTCGGTGGCGGTACGGACACCAACCAGGCCTCGTACCAGGTCATGCTGGAGGACTCGGCGTCCGCCACCGACGTCCAGAACCGCATCGAGGACGGACTCGGCAAGCTGTCCGGCATCGGTACGACGACGGTCGCGGCCGGCGACGGCTTCGGCAACCAGGACCTCAGCGTGGTCGTGAAGGCGGCCGACGCGGGCGTCCTGCGCGAGGCGGCGGAGCAGGTGCGCGCCGAGGTCGCGAAGCTCGACGACGTGACGGACGTGACCAGCGACCTGGCGCAGAGCGTGCCGCGCATCTCGGTCAAGGCCAACTCCAAGGCCGCGGCGGCCGGGTTCGACGACACCACGCTCGGCGGTGCCGTCGCCGAGGCGGTGCGCGGCACCACCAGCGGCAAGGCGATCCTGGACGACACCGAGCGGGACGTCGTCATCAGGTCGGCGAAGCCGGCCGAGTCGCTGGCCGGGCTCAGGGACCTGCGTCTCGGCGCGGTCAAGCTCGGTGACATCGCGGACGTGAAGCTGGTCGACGGCCCGGTCTCGATGACCCGGATCGACGGCCAGCGGGCCGCCACGATCACGGCGAAGCCGACCGGGGACAACACGGGCGCGGTCAGCTCCGCCCTCACCGCGAAGCTGAACGCGCTCAAGCTGCCGGCCGGGGCGACCGCCGAGATCGGCGGGGTCTCGCAGAACCAGGACGACGCGTTCAAGAACCTCGGCCTGGCGATGCTGGCGGCGATCGCGATCGTCTTCATGCTGCTGGTCGCGACCTTCCGCTCCCTGGTGCAGCCGCTGATCCTGCTCGTCTCGATCCCGTTCGCGGCGACGGGCGCGATCGGCCTGCTGGTGGTCACCGGTACCCCGATGGGTGTCCCGGCGATGATCGGCATGCTGATGCTCATCGGCATCGTGGTGACGAACGCGATCGTGCTGATCGACCTGATCAACCAGTACCGCGGACAGGGCTACGGAGTGGTCGAGGCCGTGGTGGAGGGTGGCCGTCACCGTCTCCGCCCGATCCTCATGACGGCCCTGGCGACGATCTTCGCCCTGCTCCCGATGGCTCTCGGTGTCACGGGTGAGGGCGGGTTCATCGCCCAGCCGCTGGCGGTGGTCGTCATCGGCGGCCTGATCAGCTCGACCCTGCTGACGCTCCTGCTGGTCCCGACGCTCTACGCGATGCTCGAACTCCGCAAGGAGCGGCGGGCGGGGAAGAAGGCGCAGAAGCGGCTGTTGAAGGCCGGGTCCCCGCCGCGGACGCCGTCCGTCCCGGACGACGAGCCGGAACCGGCGAAGGTCTGAGGACCTGACTCTCCGGGGTCTCCGGGGTCTCCGGGGTCCCGAAACGGCTCGGGCCCGTCCGACACCGATGGTGTCGGACGGGCCCGAGCCGTTCACCGGGCTGTACGGGTTACCGGGCCGTACAGGCGGCGGGGCGGGGTGGTGGGCCGCGGTTACGGCAGCGCCAGCATCCGCTCCAGCGCCAGCTTGGCGAACCGTTCCGTCTCCCGGTCCACCTCGATGCGGTTGACCAGGTTGCCCTCGGCCAGCGACTCCAGGGTCCACACCAGGTGCGGCAGGTCGATGCGGTTCATGGTCGAGCAGAAGCAGACCGTCTTGTCGAGGAAGACGATCTCCTTGCCCTCGGGGGCGAAACGGTTCGCGAGCCGCCGTACGAGATTCAGCTCCGTGCCGATCGCCCACTTCGAGCCGGCCGGGGCCGCCTCCAGGGCCTTGATGATGTACTCCGTGGAGCCGACGTAGTCCGCCGCCTCGACGACCTCGTGCTTGCACTCCGGGTGGACGAGCACGTTCACGCCGGGGATGCGCTCGCGCACGTCGTTCACCGAGTCCAGGCTGAAGCGGCCGTGCACCGAGCAGTGGCCGCGCCACAGGATCATCTTCGCGTCGCGCAGCTGCTGCGCGGTCAGGCCGCCGTTCGGCTTGTGGGGGTTGTAGAGGACGCAGTCCTCCAGGGACATCCCCATGTCACGGACGGCGGTGTTGCGGCCGAGGTGCTGGTCGGGGAGGAAGAGGACCTTCTCGCCCTGCTCGAAGGCCCACTCCAGGGCCCGCTGCGCGTTCGACGACGTGCAGATCGTGCCACCGTGCCTGCCGGTGAACGCCTTGATGTCGGCGGACGAGTTCATGTACGAGACGGGGACGACCTGTTCGGCCACCCCGGCCTCGGTCAGCACGTCCCAGCACTCGGCGACCTGCTCGGCCGTCGCCATGTCGGCCATGGAGCAGCCGGCGGCGAGGTCGGGCAGGACCACCTTCTGGTCGCCGGAGGTGAGGATGTCCGCGGACTCCGCCATGAAGTGCACACCGCAGAAGACGATGTACTCGGCCTCGGGGCGCGCGGCCGCGTCCCGGGCGAGCTTGAAGGAGTCGCCCGTCACGTCCGCGAACTGGATGACCTCGTCGCGCTGGTAGTGGTGGCCGAGCACGAAGACCTTGTCCCCGAGCTTCTCCTTGGCCGCTCGTGCGCGTTCCACCAGGTCCGGGTCGGACGGCGAGGGCAGGTCGCCGGGGCACTCGACGCCGCGCTCGCTCCTCGGGTCGGCCTCACGGCCGAGCAACAGCAGGGCGAGGGGCGTCGGCTGTACGTCGAGCTCCTGGGTCTGGGCGGTGGTCACGACACGCACCCTTTCTGTTCTGCGGCTCGCCGGGTCACGAACGACCCGGCGGGACATGCGGGACAAGCCTTTTCGTCTAAATGACGCTATCTATCATAACCGCTTCACGTCATGTTGACGATGTCCGTCGTGACCATGTGATGAGAATCCCTGACTCGTCCACAGGCCGCTGGGCGTGTTCTCGCCCGTGTGCGAGCATGAGAGGGAAGAGAGAGACCAGAAGACAGACTCTCGGCCCGGAATGAATCCGCGGCCCCGGCGGTTGCAATCGTCGGCAAGCAGTCTCCGAACAACCCGGGAGAGAAGCAGATGTCCGTATCGGACGAGACCACCACCGTGAGCGACGGCATCATGCTGTCCGACGCCGCCGCGGGCAAGGTCAAGGCCCTGCTCGACCAGGAAGGCCGCGAGGATCTGGCACTGCGTGTCGCCGTTCAGCCCGGCGGCTGCTCCGGCCTGCGCTACCAGCTCTTCTTCGACGAGCGCTCCCTCGACGGCGATGTCGTCAAGGACTTCGGCGGCGTCAAGGTCGTCACCGACCGCATGAGCGCCCCGTACCTGGGCGGCGCCTCGATCGACTTCGTGGACACCATCGAGAAGCAGGGCTTCACGATCGACAACCCGAACGCGACGGGCTCCTGCGCCTGCGGCGACTCCTTCAGCTAGGCCCCCGGCCCCTTCGCCGGGCCCAGGCCGACTGCTGGACACGTACGAAGGCGGCGTCCCCCACCGACGGGGGACGCCGCCTTCGCGTATCCGTGCCCGCACCCGAGCGGGCCGTTCCCGCTACCGCACCAACGGCTCCGGGGTGTGCGGCACCTTCGGCACCCTCGGCGTCGTCGGTTGCGTCGGCACGGTCGTCGAAGCGCCCGGTGTCTTCCCCTCCCGGATCTCCCGGCCGTCCGACCCCACGACCTTCCGGTCGCCGAGCGGCTCGTCCAGGCGCACCGTCTTCTCGTAGACCTTGGCGATCAGGATGCAGACCTTGCCCTGCCACGGGGTCTCGGTGACCTTGACCGTCACCTCGTGCGCACTCCCGCTCGCCGAGACGGAGTAGTCGGCGCACACCCCGCCGGTGAAGCTCACCGTCAGATCCCTGCCGTCGGCGGTGTACCCCTGCACCGTGACGTCACGGGACGCCGGCTCGCCGGTCGGCCGAGGGCTCGGCGTCACGCCCGGCGCCCCGGGGGTCTCCGGCGCGGCCAGGTACTTCGGATCGACGGCCGGATGCGTCACGGTGAGGGGGGCGGTGGCCCCCTTCGGCCGTACCTCGAACAGCCAGGACGGCACCAGCGTCTGGTGCCCGTCCACGAAGTGCGACGCCAGCCCGAAGGCGGCCTTCTCGACGTTCACCGACTCCCGCCGCGGCAGCGCGGTCGACGCGGCGCACGGCGACTCGTCCCGGTCCTTCAGCGGCACGGCGCTCGCGCAGCCGCCGGGCCCGTTGCGCGCACCGCCCGGGGCGGATCCGGGGGCGTTCATCAGGTCCAGCGTCCGGCGCGCGCTGAGGACGGGGTACGTGTCCCCGCGCTCCGGCGCCTTCAGCAGGCCGTTGCCGCCCACCACCTGGCCTTCCTTGTCGACCTGGACGCCGGTGGTCCAGCCGGAGGTGGGCAGGCCGCCGACCTCGGGGTCCGCGTTCACCACCCGTACGGCGCCCATGAGCGTGCTCGCGTCGAGTTTCGCGTCGTCCTCGCCGAGCGCCTTCAGCACGGGGGCGGCGGCCTTCTTCGCGGCGGCCTCGCTCGCCGCGTGACTGCTCGGCGAGCCGGGGTCGCTGGTGCACACGGCGCCCTTGCAGTTGTCGGTGCCGGGCGCGTAGCGGCTGAACGTCCAGGTGCCGGGGGCCTGCCGGTTCACCTGGAGACTCGGGCCGGAGCCGTCCCCGGCCTGGCCGGCCTGCCAGGTGTCGCCGACGAGCCGTGGGGTGCCGGTGAGTCCGAGGGCCTTGGCGAGGCGGGTCACCTCGGCCGCGGTGACCGTGCCCCTCGCCGTGTAGACCGGCGCGGAGTCCGGGCCGTCGGGCAGCTTGCCGTCCGCACGGTAGACCGTGCCGTAGGGATTGGGCTCACCTGGCGCGACACCGCCCGTGCCACCGCCTCCGGTGGCGCCGTCGAGGGCGAGCGGCGGGGGAGTGCCGTCGCCGCCGGGGGACTCGGAGCCGCTGTGTCCGCCGCCGTCGAAGGCGGTCGTGGCCAGGTACGCCCCGCCGCCCCCGACGAGCAGAACGGCGGCCGCGACCGAGGCGACGGCCACCGGGAAACGCCGACGGCGTGGCTTCGCCGTCCCGGCACCGTCCTCGGCGGGGTCGGTCGCTTCGTGGTCGGGTCGCTCGGTGCTCACCGCATCGCTCCTTCGGCTCCACTGCTGTCCGCGACGGCCCGGCCCGGCCCCCGGGATTCCCCGGAGCGGGCGCAGAAGGGTCGTACACCGCATCCCCTTTACGGGGGACGGCGATGGGACGCAGCGGGGGAGCGCACGGTTCCCTGCGGGCGCTGTCCGGCCGCCCGCGCACGGCACCCTCGCGGGCGCCGTACGAAATGCGGGGTCAGTCGCCGTAGTCGGACATCGCGTCCAGCAGGCGGGCCGAGGCGGGGGGCACCCGCACCCCGTGGATGCGGGACGGGGACACGGGCGGGACGGTGACCGGGACCGGCGCCGCCCAGTGCCGGGCGGTCCGGGCGCAGTCGTCGCGCAGTGAAGCCAGGCCGCCTTCGAGGTCGAGCGGAGCGGAGCCGTGGACCTTGAGGTTCGTCATAACGGAACCGTATGCACTGGGAGCGTTACGAAGAAAGACCTACTATCGGGTAGTTTTGACCGCTTCAGAGGCCAGGCGCCGACCGGGTAGCGTGAACTGTCAACCCTCTCCCTTCGCAGGAGCGTGTCCTCGCCGTGCGTATCGCAGTCACCGGCTCCATCGCCACCGACCACCTCATGACCTTCCCCGGCCGTTTCGCCGACCAGCTGGTCGCGGACCAGCTGCACACGGTCTCCCTGTCCTTCCTCGTCGACAACCTCGACGTGCGCAGGGGCGGCGTCGGCGCGAACATCGCCTTCGGTATGGGTCAGCTGGGCACCAGGCCGATCCTGGTCGGGGCCGCGGGCTCCGACTTCGACGAATACCGCGCGTGGCTGGACCGCCACGGCGTCGACACCGGCTCCGTGCGGATCTCCGAGGTGCTGCACACCGCGCGCTTCGTGTGCACCACGGACGCCGACCACAACCAGATCGGCTCCTTCTACACGGGCGCGATGAGCGAGGCCCGGCTGATCGAGCTGAAGGCGGTCGCCGACCGGGTCGACGGTCTCGACCTCGTTCTCATCGGGGCGGACGACCCCGAGGCGATGCTGCGGCACACCGAGGAGTGCCGGTCCCGCTCGATCCCCTTCGCGGCCGACTTCTCGCAGCAGATCGCCCGCATGAACGGCGACGAGATCCGGATACTGCTGGACGGGGCGACCTACCTCTTCTCGAACGAGTACGAGAAGGGGCTCATCGAGTCCAAGACCGGCTGGAGCGACTCCGAGATCCTCTCCAAGGTCGGCCACCGGGTGACCACCCTCGGCGCGCGGGGCGTGCGCATCGAGCGCGTCGGCGAGGAGCCGGTGGAGGTCGGCTGCCCGGACGAGGACCGCAAGGCCGACCCGACGGGCGTCGGTGACGCGTTCCGCGCGGGCTTCCTGTCCGGGCTCGCCTGGGGCGTCTCCCTGGAGCGCGCCGCCCAGGTCGGCTGCATGCTCGCCACCCTGGTGATCGAGACGGTCGGCACCCAGGAGTACCAGCTGCGCCGCGCCCACTTCATGGACCGGTTCACCAAGGCGTACGGCGACGACGCGGCCCTGGAGGTCAGGGCCCACCTGGTCTAGGCGGGCCCCGCACCGCACCGGGTCAGGACACCCGGCGGACCACGTAGACCGAGCCCTGGTCCGCCGGCTCCTCCCCGACGTACTCCTGACCCCGCATCTCGCACCACGCCGGGATGTCCAGGCGGGCCGCCTCGTCGTCCGCCAGCACGCGGACGGTGCCGCCGAGGGGCACGTCGCCGATGACCCCGGCCAGTTCGATGACCGGGATCGGACAGAGCTTGCCGAGGGCGTCCAGGACGAGGGAACCGGAAGTGGTGGACGCCGTCCGAGGGGCCGTCGGAGCGCCGAGCTTCTCGCGCACCGCGGAGACCGCCGCCGGAAGGACCGACAGGAACCGGTCCACGTCCTCGGACGGCGTGCCCGGCGGCAGCGACACCCGGACGTTGCCCTCACTGAGTACGCCCATCGCCTTCAGGACATGGCTGGGGGTGAGCGTGCTGCTCGTGCACGACGAACCCGAGGAGACCGAGAAGCCCGCCCGGTCCAGTTCGTGCAGGAGCGACTCCCCGTCGACGTAGAGACAGGAGAAGGTGACGACCCCCGGCAGCCGGCCGACCGGGTCGCCGACCACCTCCACGTCCGGGACCAGTTCCGGGACCCGCGCCCGGATCCGGTCCGTCAGTTCCCGCAGCCGCGCCGCCTCCACGGCCGCCTGCGCGCGCACGGCACGCAGCGCGGCCGCCGCGGCCACCACGGCCGGGATGTTCTCGAAACCGGCCGCCCGCCCCGACTCCCGTTCGTCCAGCGGCCCTTGAGGGGCGAACCGCACTCCCTTGCGTACGACGAGGAGCCCGACCCCCGAAGGGCCGCCCCATTTGTGGGCACTTGCCGTCAACAGGGACCAGTCGCCCTCGATCCGCCCCCAGCCCAGCGACTGCGCCGCGTCCACCAGCAGCGGCACCCCCGCCGCCCTGCACGCCTGTGCGACCGCCGCCACCGGCTGCTCCGTACCCACCTCGTGGTTGGCGGACTGCAGGCAGGCGAGCGCGGTGTCGGGGCGCAGGGCGTCGGCGTACGCGGAAGGGGACACCGCGCCCGCGCGGTCGACCGGGACGTGGGTCACCGTGCCGCCCGCCGCCTCGTGGACCTCCGCCGAATGGAGTACCGACGAATGTTCGACGGCTGACACGATCAGGTGGCGTCCGACCCGTCGACGGCCCGCCAGTGCGCCCTCGATGCCGGAGTGCACCGCGCGGGTGCCGGAGCTGGTGAAGACCAGTTCGTCCGGGCGGCAGCCCACCGCGTCGGCGGCCGCCTCGCGGGCCGCGTCGAGCAAAAGCCGGGCCCGCCGGCCCTCGCGGTAGAGCCGGGCCGGGTCGGCCCAGCCCTCGTCGAGCGAGGCCTGCAGGGCCTGTCGGGCGACGGGATGGAGAGGAGCCGCGGAAGCAGCGTCGAAGTAGGCCACACCCCCACGCTAAAGCCCCGGTCAGGGCAGCGCCCCGAGGGGGCGCGAGGAACGGCGCGACAAGCCGCAGCAGGCCCGCGGCCGCCGAGATGTCCCGTGTCCCGAGCTCCTGGGCGCCCCGAACCACCGTCAGAAGTAGCCCGGAGCAGGGCAACCCACCCCCTTCGGCTGACCCGGCGGCGCGTTGGGCACCCTCCCCGCGCGACCTCAAATAGCGTCCAGTAGGGTTTGGTCCGCATAAACATCCAAACCCCTGCCCGTGTGCCAGGGCGGCGAGCGACCAGCGAGAAGGGCCGTAGCCAACCAGCGCGGGCGAGACTCTCGGGAAGGCGCTACGTGAGTCCCAACGGCTCCGACCGCTCGCCGCGGCGCCCGATGCGGCGGAAGCTGCTGCAGGCAATGACTGCGGGCCTGGTCCTGGTGACCGCCACCGGTTGCACATACAAGGACTTTCCCCGCCTTGGTATGCCCACCCCGGTCACGGAGGAGGCTCCGCGGATCCTCTCCCTCTGGCAGGGCTCGTGGGCGGCCGCGCTCGCCACGGGCGTGCTGGTCTGGGGTCTGATCCTGTGGAGCGTCGTCTTCCATCGGCGCAGCCGCACCAAGGTCGAAGTTCCCCCGCAGACCCGGTACAACATGCCGATCGAGGCGTTGTACACGGTGGTCCCGCTCATCATCGTCTCGGTGCTGTTCTACTTCACCGCCCGCGACGAGACGAAGTTGCTCAGCCTCGACAAGAAGCCCGACCTCACGGTCAACGTGGTCGGCTACCAGTGGAGCTGGGGCTTCAACTACATCGAGAACGTCCCCGGTGTCACCGGAGACGCGAAGACCGACAAGAACCTGGACGCCATTCCGGACCGGTTCAAGACGGACTTCCCGGTGAACGCCGGCGGTGTCTACGAGGCCGGCACTCCCAGTGAGCGGAACCCGCAGACGCACAACCCCGGTCCGACCCTCTGGCTCCCCAAGGGCAAGACGGTCCGCTTCGTCCTCACTTCGCGTGACGTCATCCACTCCTTCTGGGTGGTGCCGTTCCTCATGAAGCAGGACGTCATCCCGGGCCACACCAACTCCTTCCAGGTGACCCCCAACAGGGAGGGCACCTACCTGGGCAAGTGCGCCGAGCTGTGCGGCGTCGACCACTCCCGGATGCTCTTCAACGTGAAGGTCGTCTCGCCCGAGCGCTACGAGGCTCACCTCAAGCAGCTCGCGGCAGAGGGGCAGACCGGTTACATCCCGGCCGGCATTGAGCAGACGGGCCACGAGAAGAACCGGGAGACGAACAACCTGTGAGCATCCTCAACGAACCCCAGGGTGCCGCGGACGCCGACGACTCGTACGAGAACGAGCTGCCGGTGCGGCGCAAGCAGCCGGGCAACGTCGTGATCAAGTGGCTCACCACCACTGACCACAAGACGATCGGCACGCTCTATCTGGTGACGTCGTTCGCCTTCTTCTGCATCGGCGGCGTCATGGCGCTGCTCATGCGCGCCGAGCTGGCGCGCCCCGGTCTGCAGATCATGTCGAACGAGCAGTTCAACCAGGCGTTCACGATGCACGGCACGATCATGCTGCTGATGTTCGCGACGCCGCTGTTCGCCGGTTTCACGAACTGGATCATGCCGCTGCAGATCGGCGCGCCCGACGTGGCGTTCCCGCGGCTGAACATGTTCGCCTACTGGCTGTACCTCTTCGGCTCGACGATCGCGGTCGGCGGCTTCCTCACCCCGCAGGGCGCGGCCGACTTCGGCTGGTTCGCGTACTCGCCGCTGTCGGACGCGGTCCGTTCGCCTGGTGTCGGCGCCGACATGTGGATCATGGGTCTGGCCTTCTCCGGCTTCGGCACGATCCTCGGTGCGGTCAACTTCATCACCACGATCATCTGCATGCGCGCTCCCGGCATGACGATGTTCCGTATGCCCATCTTCGTGTGGAACGTGCTGCTCACCGCGGTTCTGGTGCTGCTCGCCTTCCCCGTCCTGGCGGCGGCCCTGTTCGCCCTGGAGGCGGATCGAAAATTCGGGGCACATGTCTTCGACGCGGCAAATGGCGGAGCCTTGCTCTGGCAACACCTCTTCTGGTTCTTCGGCCATCCAGAGGTGTACATCATCGCCCTCCCCTTCTTCGGAATCATTTCCGAGGTCATCCCGGTGTTCTCGCGCAAGCCGATGTTCGGTTACATGGGCCTGATCGGCGCGACCATCGCGATCGCGGGTCTCTCCGTGACCGTGTGGGCGCACCACATGTACGTCACCGGCGGCGTACTGCTCCCGTTCTTCTCCTTCATGACGTTCCTCATCGCCGTACCGACAGGCGTGAAGTTCTTCAACTGGATCGGAACGATGTGGAAGGGCTCACTGTCCTTCGAGACACCGATGCTCTGGGCCACCGGCTTCCTCATCACGTTCACCTTCGGCGGTCTGACCGGCGTCATCCTGGCCTCGCCGCCGATGGACTTCCACGTCTCCGACTCGTACTTCGTGGTGGCGCACTTCCACTACGTCGTGTTCGGCACCGTGGTGTTCGCGATGTTCTCCGGCTTCCACTTCTGGTGGCCGAAGATGACGGGCAAGATGCTCGACGAGCGGCTCGGCAAGATCACCTTCTGGACGCTGTTCGTGGGCTTCCACGGCACGTTCCTGGTCCAGCACTGGCTGGGCGCCGAGGGCATGCCGCGTCGTTACGCGGACTACCTCGCGGCCGACGGCTTCACCGCCCTGAACACGGTCTCGACGATCTCCTCGTTCCTGCTCGGTCTGTCGATCCTGCCGTTCCTCTACAACGTGTGGAAGACCGCCAAGTACGGCAAGAAGGTCGAGGTCGACGACCCGTGGGGCTACGGCCGTTCGCTCGAGTGGGCCACCTCCTGCCCGCCGCCGCGCCACAACTTCCTCACCCTGCCGCGGATCCGCAGTGAATCCCCGGCGTTCGACCTGCACCACCCGGAGATCGCCGCTCTCGACCAGCTCGAGAACGCCGGTCACGGTTCGGCGGCCCTGGCCGGCGGCAAGGAGGCCGGCAAGTGAAGGTCCAAGGCAAGATGTTCCTCTGGCTGGCCCTCTTCATCCTGATCATGGCCATCGTCTACGGCCTCTGGTCGAAGGAGCCGGCCGGCACCACGGCGCTCTTCCTGGGCTTCGGCCTGAGCGTCATGATCGGCTACTACCTGGCCTTCACGGCCCGGCGGGTCGACCAGCTGGCGCAGGACAACAAGGAGGCCGACGTCGCGGACGAGGCCGGTGAGGTGGGGTTCTTCGCCCCGCACAGCTGGCAGCCGCTCTCGCTCGGTATCGGCGGCGCGCTCGCCTTCATGGGCGTCGTCTTCGGCTGGTGGCTGCTGTACTTCTCGGCCCCGCTCATCCTGATCGGCCTGTGGGGCTGGGTCTTCGAGTTCTACCACGGTCAGGACCGCACCCAGTAGGACCCGGCGGCCCGCGCCACGCGCGGGACACCCTTTACACCAGAGAGCCCGGACACTCCGTCAGGAGGGTCCGGGCTCTCTGCGTGTCGCGCTCGATGTCCCCCGGACGGCTCACCCGCCGTGCCGTCACGGCCGGCCGTTCATAGCGTGAGCTCATGAACCACGTACCGCGAATCCGCACGGTCGTCAGCTGCGCCACGCTGGTGGTTGCCTTCGGCGCGGCCACCACCGCCTGCGGCTCAGACAGTCATCCACTGGCGGCCAAGCCGTACGACGCGGCGGGCCTGATCTCCTTCAACGGTCCGGTCGAAGGCGACAGCAGCAAAGTGGACCCGGACAAGCCACTCGAGATCACCGTCAATGATGACGACGAGCGCATCACCGATGTGACCGCCACGGACGCGACGGGCCGCTACGTGTCGGGTGAGCTGGCCGCCGACGGCACCCGATGGCACAGCACCTCGGCCCTGGCCGCCGGCGCCCACTACACGGTGCAGGTGAGCACGGAGGACGAGGACGGCGCCCAGGGCCGCAAGTCCATCGGCTTCGACACCACCACGCCCAAGGCCAAGAAGACGCTCGGTGTCACCTTCGGGCCCGACGCGGGCGAGTACGGCGTCGGACAGCCCGTCACCGCCCAACTCAGCGCCCCCGTCAAGGACAAGGCCGCCCGCACGATCGTCGAGCGGGCCCTGCGGGTGGACTCGACGCCCGCGACGGAGGGCGCCTGGCACTGGGTGGACGACAAGACCCTGCACTACCGCCCCAAGGAGTACTGGCCCGCCCACGCCACCATCCAGGCGCACAGCAATCTCAAGGGCGTCAAGGTCGGTGCGGGGCTCTGGGGCGGCACCGCGAAGCCCCTGACGCTCACCACCGGCGACCAGCTCGTCGCCCTCACGGACGCCGGCACGCACATCATGACGGTGTACAAGAACGGCGCGGCGATCAACAAGATCCCCATCACCACCGGCAAGCCCGGCTTCGAGACGCGCAACGGCGTCAAGGTGGTGCTGAGCAAGGAGTACGTCGTACGGATGCGCGGTACCACCGTCGGCATCGCCGAGGGTTCCTCCGACTCCTACGACCTGCCCGTGTACTACGCGACCCGGGTCACCTGGAGCGGCGAGTACGTGCACGCGGCGCCCTGGTCCGTGGGCTCCCAGGGGTACGCCAACGTCAGCCACGGTTGCACCGGCATGAGCACCAGCAACGCGGCGTGGTTCTTCAACCACGTGCGCGTGGGCGACATCGTGAAGGTCGTCAACTCCAACGGGGCCCAGATGGCCGCGTTCGACAACGGTTTCGGCGACTGGAACGTCTCCTGGGCGAACTGGCGCAGCGGCAGTGCCCTGGTGGGCGGTACCCCCGACGGTCCGCCGGTGGCGGAGAAGGCGCGCCTGCGCCCCGAGTCCGTGTGAGACGGAGCCGCGGTCCCGCGCCCCGTCGAGGGCGCGGGAAACGGCGTGCCGGGCCCCAGGCGGCCCGCGGCCGCCGCGGCCCTCCGTCCGGGCCCTCAGGCGCCGAGCAGAGCCTTACGGCGCAGGAGAGAGGCCAGCGAGGCGGCGAACTCCACCGGGTCGACCGGCAGGGTCACCGCGGCGTCCGCACGGCTCCAGGTGGCCAGCCAGGCGTCCTGGGGGCGCCCGATGAGCACGAGGACGGGCGGGCAGTTGAAGATCTCGTCCTTGATCTGCCGGCAGATCCCCATGCCCCCCATCGGAACCGCCTCGCCGTCCAGCACACAGACGTCGATGCCGCCCCTGTCCAGCTCCTTCAGGACCGCGGCGGGCGTCGCGCACTCGATGAACTCGACCTGGGGAACGTCGGAGGCCGGTCTGCGGCCTGTCGCCAGCCGCACCTGCCCCCGGGTGTTGGAGTCGTCACTGTAGACCAGCACCGTGGCGGTCGGCTGCATTGTTCCTCCACGCATCTGAGAAGCACCGCATCGGTCGGGTACTCCTGGTACCGATGGCGCGGATGCTACTCCTTCAAACACCTCGTCAACACCGGTTCGGACAGGGCTTCGATGGGCCATACGGGCTGGACACACCCCACAGACACCCCGAACGGCACCCCCCGGGGTGAGGGCGGGATAAGCGACCGACATAATGTCGGTCGTGGCGACAGCAACGACAGTAGAAACCGGGCACGCGCACCCGTCGGTCAATCGACCGAACCTCACCAGCGTCGGAACCATCATCTGGCTGAGTTCCGAGCTGATGTTCTTCGCGGCCCTCTTCGCGATGTACTTCACCCTGCGATCGGTGACCGGACCGGATCACTGGAAGGAGATGGCGGGCCATCTCAACTTCCCGTTCTCGGCCTCGAACACCACGATCCTGGTGCTCTCCTCCCTGACCTGCCAGCTCGGCGTGTTCGCCGCCGAGCGCGGGGACGTGAAGAAGCTCCGGATGTGGTTCACCGTCACGTTCGTGATGGGTGCGATCTTCATCGGCGGTCAGATCTTCGAGTACACCGAACTGGTCAAGAAGGACGGGCTCTCGCTCTCCTCCGACCCGTACGGCTCGGTGTTCTACCTGACCACCGGCTTCCACGGCCTGCACGTGACGGGCGGCCTCATCGCCTTCCTGCTGGTCCTCGGCCGCACCTACGCGGCCAAGAGGTTCACTCACGAGCAGGCGACCGCCGCCATCGTCGTGTCCTACTACTGGCACTTCGTCGATGTCGTCTGGATCGGCCTCTTCGCCACGATCTACATGATCAAGTAATCGGGCCCGCAGCCCGAAACATCCAGAAGCATCGACGCAGAAGATCCTGACACCGGGGTAATCCGTGAAAAAGCTCTCCGCACGACGACGCCATCCGCTGGCGGCGGTCGTCGTCCTACTCCTCGCGCTGGCGGCCACCGGGGGGCTGTACGCCGCGTTCGCACCCGCGAGCAAGGCGCAGGCCGACACCACCGCCCAGTCCCTTGCCATCGACGAGGGCAAGAAGCTCTTCTCCGTGGGCTGCGCAAGCTGCCACGGAACCGGCGGTCAGGGCTCCTCCGACGGGCCGAGCCTGGTGGGTGTGGGCGCCGCGGCGGTCGACTTCCAGGTCGGCACCGGCCGCATGCCGGCCCAGCAGCCGGGCGCGCAGATCCCGCGCAAGAAGGTCATCTACTCGCAGGCCGAGATCGACCAGCTCGCGGCGTACATCGCCTCGCTGGGCGCTGGTCCCACGGTCCCGACCAAGAGCCAGGTCAGCCCGGAGGGCGCGGACATCGCCAAGGGCGGCGAACTGTTCCGCACCAACTGCGCCCAGTGCCACAACTTCACCGGCAAGGGCGGCGCGCTGACGGACGGCAAGTTCGCGCCGGGCCTTGAGGGTGTCGACCCCAAGCACATCTACGAGGCCATGCAGACCGGCCCGCAGAACATGCCCTCCTTCCCCGACACCACGCTGTCGGAGAAGAACAAGAAGGACATCATCGCGTACCTCGACGCGGTCAACGGTGACAACACCGAGAGCCCGGGCGGTCTCGACCTGGGCGGCCTCGGGCCGGTCAGTGAAGGCCTCTTCGGCTGGATCTTCGGTCTTGGCGTCCTGGTCGCCGTCGCCGTCTGGGTCGCCGCTCGGACCGCAAAGGCCAAGAAGTCATGAGTAGCCAAGACATTCCAGAAGAGAACCTGCCCGCTGAGCGGGCCGACGAGCACGGTCACGGCGCAGTAGCCGTCGCGAACGAGGACAACCCGTTCGCGGACCCGGGACTGCCGCCCCACGAGCACCGCATCCAGGACATCGACGAGCGGGCCGCCCAGCGGTCCGAGCGTGTCGTCGCGATGCTGTTCACGCTGTCGATGCTGGCCACCGTGGCCTTCATCGCCTCGTACGTGACGATCCCGAACGACAAGTCGATCTTCGTCTTCCCGCTCGGGCACATCAGCGCGCTGAACTTCGCGCTGGGTATGACGCTCGGTGTGGCGTTGTTCGCGATCGGCGCGGGCGCGGTCCACTGGGCCCGCACCCTGATGTCCGACGTGGAGATCGCCGACGAGCGTCACCCGATCGAGGCGGAGCCCGAGGTCAAGGCCAAGGTCCTGGCCGACTTCAAGCAGGGTGCCAAGGAGTCCGCGCTCGGCCGCCGCAAGCTGATCCGCACCACGATGTTCGGCGCGCTGGCCCTGTTCCCGCTCTCCGGCGTCATGCTGCTGCGTGACCTCGGTCCGCTGCCGGGCACCAAGCTGCGCCACACGATCTGGTCCAAGGGCAAGCTGCTCGTCAGCATGAACACGAACGAGCCGCTGCGTCCCTCCGACATCGCCGTCGGCTCGCTCACCTTCGTCAAGCCCGAGGGCCTGGAGGAGAAGGACGAGGACTTCCAGCAGGAGATCGCGAAGGCCGCCGTGATGATCGTCCGGCTCCAGCCGGAGAACATCAAGGACAAGCGCGAGCTCGCCTGGTCGCACGAGGGCATCGTGGCGTACTCGAAGATCTGCACCCACGTCGGCTGCCCGATCTCCCTGTACGAGCAGCAGACGCACCACGTGCTCTGCCCCTGCCACCAGTCCACCTTCGACCTCTCCGACGGTGCCCGAGTGATCTTCGGCCCGGCCGGTCATGCCCTGCCGCAGCTGCGCATCGGTGTGAACGACGAGGGCTACCTCGAGGCGCTCGGCGACTTCGACGAGCCCGTCGGTCCTGCATTCTGGGAGCGCGGATGAGTACTACCAGCACCTCCGACTCGCGCTCGCGCGAGAAGGCGCCCGCCGGTGAGCGGGTCGCCGACTGGGCCGACGGCCGCCTGGGGATCTACTCCCTGGCCAAGTCCAACATGCGCAAGATCTTCCCCGACCACTGGTCGTTCATGTTGGGTGAGGTCTGCCTCTACAGCTTCATCGTCATCATCCTCACGGGTGTGTATCTGACCCTGTTCTTCCACCCGTCGATGAACGAGGTGGTGTACCACGGCAGCTACGTCCCGCTGCAGGGCCAGATGATGTCCGAGGCGTTCAACTCGACCATGCACATCTCCTTCGAGGTGCGCGGTGGTCTGCTGATCCGGCAGATCCACCACTGGGCGGCGCTGGTCTTCCTCGCCGGCATGTTCGTGCACATGATGCGCGTGTTCTTCACGGGTGCGTTCCGCAAGCCGCGTGAGGTCAACTGGCTGTTCGGCTTCCTGCTGTTCGTCCTGGGCATGTTCACCGGCTTCACCGGATACTCGCTCCCGGACGACCTGCTCTCCGGCACCGGTGTCCGCTTCATGGAGGGCGCGGTCCTGTCCGTGCCGATCGTCGGCACGTACCTCTCGTTCTTCCTCTTCGGCGGTCAGTTCCCGGGCGGCGACTTCGTGGCCCGCTTCTACTCCGTGCACGTGCTGCTGCTGCCGGGCATCATGCTCGGCCTGGTCGTCGGCCACCTGATCCTGGTCTTCTACCACAAGCACACGCAGTTCGCGGGCCCCGGAAAGACGAACAAGAACGTCGTCGGCATGCCGCTGCTGCCGGTCTACATGGCCAAGGCCGGAGGCTTCTTCTTCCTGGTCTTCGGTGTCATCGCGGCCATCGCGGCGATCGCCTCGATCAACCCGATCTGGACCATGGGTCCCTACCGTCCGGACATGGTGTCCACGGGGGCCCAGCCCGACTGGTACATGGGCTTCTCCGAGGGCCTGATCCGAGTCATGCCGGGCTGGGAGATCAACCTCTGGGGTCACACGCTCGTCCTGGGTGTGTTCATCCCGCTGGTGATCTTCCCGCTGGTCCTGGTCGCGATCGCGGTCTACCCGTTCATCGAGTCCTGGGTCACCGGCGACAAGCGCGAGCACCACATCCTGGACCGCCCGCGCAACGTCCCGACCCGTACCGCGTTCGGCGCGGCCTGGATCAGCTGGTACTTCGTCCTGCTGGTCGGTGGCGGCAACGACATCTGGGCCACGCACTTCCACCTGTCGATCAACTCGATCACCTGGTTCGTCCGGATCGCGTTCTTCGTCGTGCCGGTGCTCGTCTTCATCGCCACCAAGCGGATCTGCCTCGGCCTCCAGCGCCGGGACAAGGAGAAGGTGCTGCACGGCCGCGAGTCGGGCATCATCAAGCGCCTGCCGCACGGTGAGTTCATCGAGGTGCACGAGCCGCTCGGCCAGGAGGCCCTGCACACGCTCACCGCGCACGAGCAGTACCGGCCCGCCGAGATCGGCCCGGTGGTCGACGAGAACGGTGTCGAGCGCAAGGTCAACGGCGCGCAGCGGCTGCGTGCCAAGCTCAGCAAGGGCTTCTACGGGGAGAACAGCCAGATCCCCAAGCCCACGGTCGAGGAGTACGAGGAGATCACGAGCGGCCACGGCCACCACTGATCCCCCGGCCGGTCCTCACCGGTCCCACTGATCGCCACGGCAGGAGCCCCCGTCCCTTGGACGGGGGCTCTTCGCCGTGCCCGGGCTGGATAGGGTGGACCCTGCTTGTACCTGTCTACGAACCCAGGAGCGGCATATGAGTGCTGTGACCCCCGCTGGAGGCGACATCGCGGCGGGCCGTTCCTGGCCCGCCGTGCTGAACGGCCTGCTCGACGGCCGGGACCAGAGCGCGGACGACACGGCCTGGGCCATGGACCGGATCATGAGCGGCGAGGCGACGGACGCGCAGATCGCCGGCTTCGTGGTGGCGCTGCGGGCCAAGGGCGAGACGGTCGAGGAGATCACCGGTCTGGTCCGCACGATGTACGAGCACGCCAAGGTGATCGAGGTGCCGGGGGAGACCGTCGACATCGTCGGTACGGGCGGTGACGGCGCGAAGACGGTGAACATCTCCACGATGTCGTCGATCGTGGTGGCCGGGACCGGCACGAAGGTCGTCAAGCACGGCAACCGGGCCGCGTCGTCGGCGTCCGGTGCCTCGGACGTCCTGGGAAAGCTCGGCGTCAATCTGGAGCTGACCCCGAAGCGGGTGGCGGAGGTGGCCGAGGAGGCCGGGATCACCTTCTGCTTCGCGGTGAAGTTCCATCCGGCGCTGCGTCATGTAGCGGCGGCACGCGGGCAGTTGGGCATCCGGACGGTCTTCAACTTCCTCGGCCCGCTGACCAACCCGGCGCGGGTGAGGGCGCAGGCGGTCGGTGTCGCCGACGCCCGGATGGCGCCGATCATGGCCGGTGTCTTCGCCGAGCGCGGCAACTCCTCGCTGGTCTTCCGCGGTGACGACGGGCTGGACGAGCTGACCACCACGGCGCCGTCGAAGGTCTGGGTCGTGCGGGACGGCAAGGTGACCGAGGAGCGGTTCGACCCGCGGGACGTCGGCCTCGATCTCGTGCCCGTGGAGGCCCTGCGGGGTGCCGACGCCTCGTACAACGCGGAGGTCGCCCGTCGTGTCCTGGACGGCGAGAGGGGGCCCGTACGGGACGCCGTGGTCCTGAACGCGGCGGCGGCGCTGGTGGCGTTGTCCCCGACGGACGCGTCACTGGTGGACCAGCTCAGCGCCGCGATGGTGAAGACGGCTCGGGCCATCGACTCCGGCGCGGCGCGCGCCGCGCTGGACCGCTGGGTGACGGCCACCAACGCGTAGCCCACCGGTGGGCATACCCGTCCTCCCCTCCAGGCCTGGGGTCCCGCCCCCAGGCCCCCGTGTCGGCCTGAACGGCCTTGTCCTCAATCGCCGGACGGGCTGATGGTGCTAAGCCGGGGCATGTATGTCAGCCCGTCCGGCGTTTGAGGACGAGCCCTTCGGGCGATGCGGGGGTCCAGGGGCGCAGCGCCCCTGGTGGGGTCTGGGGGCGCAGCCCCCATGAACGGATGGGTCGGGTAGGGGCGGCGGGGGCGCGTACCGCTATGTGGACGCCGGGGTTGCGGCGGGAAGATCGTGTGGCAGGATGCGGTATCAGGTCATGAGCGACAGCCATCAGGCCCCGGCTTACTGTCCGGCAACCCTCCGTCCGTGGCGGGGTGCCCCGGGTGAAGACCAGGCCGTAGGCAGCGAGGTCTACGGCAAGCGCGGACCCCTCGAGAATCCCAGGGGTCCTGGTCGTTCGAGGGAGCCTTCTGTGAGCAAGCGAATGCGCTAGGGCGTAGAGCCCCGCCGCCGCACACCCCTTTTCACCCTCACCTGCGCCCGGCCGCGCGCGCGTACCTCCGTACGCCCCCGCCCCGCGCGGTGCTTCCGCCTGCCTCTCACAGGAGTGCGCCATGTCTGTCTCCACCGCTGCCGCCGACCAGTCCGTATGTGCCCCGCTGCCTGTTCTGGGCCGTGATGTGACCGTCCCGCTCGTCACCGGCGGCGAGGTCACCTACGCCGCCCTCGACTACGCCGCCAGCGCCCCGGCCCTCCAGCGCGTCTGGGACGACGTCGCCGCGTACGCCCCGTACTACGGCAGCGTGCACCGCGGAGCCGGCTACCTCTCCCAGCTGTCCACCGACCTCTTCGAGAACGCCCGCAGGACCGTCGCGGAGTTCCTGGACTGCCGCGAGGACGACCAGGTCGTCTTCACCCGGTCGACGACCGACTCGCTCAACCTGCTCGCCGCCGCCCTCCCGGCCGACTGCCAGGTCTTCGTGTTCGAGACCGAGCACCACGCCTCGCTGCTGCCCTGGCAGGACGCGCGCGTCACCTACCTCGACGCGCCCCGCACCCCGCGGGGGGCCGTCGCGACCCTGGAGCGCGCCCTCGCCGACCGCGACCCCCACGGACCGGCCCTCGTCTGCGTCACCGGCGCCTCCAACGTCACCGGCGAGCTGTGGCCGGTGCGCGAGCTCGCCGCCGCCGCGCACGCCCACGGCGCCCGGATCGTCCTGGACGCCGCCCAGCTCGCCCCGCACCACCCGGTGTCCGTCGGCGACCTCGGCGTCGACTGGGTCGCCTTCTCCGGGCACAAGCTGTACGCGCCCTTCGGCTCAGGTGTCCTCGCCGGCCGCTCCGACTGGCTGCGCGCGGCCGAGCCCTACCTCGCCGGCGGCGGTGCCAGCCGCAAGGTCGCCCGGCGCGCGGACGGCGGCGTCGACGTCGAGTGGCACGAGGGCGCGGCACGGCACGAGGCCGGCTCTCCCAACGTCATCGGCGCCTACTCCATCGCCTCCGCCTGCAAGGCGCTCACCGAGGAGGGCTTCGACCGGATCGTCGCCCGCGAGCGGCACCTGATCCGCACGGTCCGGGAAGGACTCGCCGAGGTGCCCGCCGTGCGCGTGCTCTCCCTGTTCGGCGACGACGCGCCCCGGGTCGGCGTCATCTCGTTCGTCGTCGAGGGCTGGAACAGCTCGCACTTCGCGGCGGCGCTCTCCGCCGAGTACGGCATCGGGGTGCGCGACGGCCTCTTCTGCGCGCACCCGCTGCTGCGCACGCTGCTCGGCAGCGACCCGCAGACCCAGGGCGAGTGCGGGGCCCCGGAGGCCGCGCCCGGCGAGACGTCCCTCAACGCGATCCGCGTCAGCTTCGGGGCGGGCACCCCGGACGAGCACGTGGAGCGCTTCGTGCGCGCCGTGAAGGAGCTCGTGCGGGACGGTGCGCAGTGGCGCTACCGGACCGAGGGCGGTCGCTGCGTGCCCGCGGTCTGACCCCGGCGGCCGCGGAGGACCCGCGGCGGTACGGAGCGGTGGGGAGCGGTGCGGGGCCAGGAGTCCAGGCCGGTCAGGAAACCAGGCCGGTCAGGAGTCCAGGCCGATCGCGAACGCCGCCTCCAGGTCGTGCTGCGAGTACGTACGGAACGCGACGTGCGTGTCGGTGCCCTCGACCCCCGGGATCTTGCTGATGCTGCCGGGGATGACGTCCGCCAGATCGTCGTGGGCCTTGACCCGGACCATGGCGATCAGGTCGTACGTACCGGTGACGGAGAAGACCTCGCTGACACTGTCCAGTGCGGCGATCGACTCGGCGATCTCGGGGATCCGGTCCACGCTGGTCTTGATGAGCACGATCGCGGTGATCACGGCTGGTTTTCTCCCTCGGGGGCCGCTGCTGGGACTTTCACTCTAGTCGGCTGCCGGAAGCGCACCCACGCGTAGAGGAAGCCCACCGAGAAGCCCACCAGGTGCGCCAGATAGGCGACCCCGGGCCCCGAGGGGCTGCGGCCCGCCGCCAGCCACTGCAGCGCCGCCCAGAACGGCAGCACGATCCAGGCGGGGAAGCGCAGTGGCAGGAAGAAGAGGAACGGGAAGAGACTGGTCACCCGGGCCTTGGGGAACAGGTACAAGAACGCTCCGAGGACCGCGGAGATCGCTCCCGAGGCACCGACCAGGGTCTGTTCGGAGGTGGAGTTGGCGATCGCGTAGCCGACCAGCGCGAGATAACCGCAGCCGACGTAGAAGAGGGCGAACTCGAAGTGGCCCATGCGTTCCTCGGCCATGGCCCCGAAGACATAGAAGAAGAGCATGTTGCCCAGGAGGTGGAGCCAGCTGCCATGGATGAACAGGGCCGTGGCGGGGGTCAGCAGGGCGCCCGGAGTGCCGCTGAGCAGGTCGGCGGGCACCACACCCCAGCGCCGGAAGTAGGCGCGCTGCGCGACGAGCAGTTCGTCCCCGGTGCCGTACGTCGGATTGAACCCCGACGCCGGACCGATCACGAAGATCACACAGCACAGGACGATCAGCCCGTACGTCACGGGCGCGGACTGGGCCCGCACCGTCCTGCCGACCGTCGTACTCCAGTTGCCGATCATGTTGCAGAGCATGACGTAACCGGACCGATGCACACAGAGTGCCTCGCCGCTGTGGACGGCCGAGCGTCGAGTACCCGCCAGGCCGTAGGGTTACGAGCCACACGGACACCAGAAGGAAAGCGACTGCCACATGACGGTTCCCCTTCCGACCGCCGACACCCGCTGGCGCTGCACGCTGTGCGGCAATCTGACGCGCTTCGACGTGACCCGCTCGTCCAAGGTCGTCGAGTACGTGCACCTCGACCTCGCCGGTGAGCCGAGCGTGGAGGAGCGCGAGGTGGTCAGTGAGACCATCGAGTCGGTGCGTTGCCGCTGGTGCAACGCGGTGGATCAGGTGGAACTGGTGGACAGGCCGGGCGTCGGCTCCTGAGGGAGCGGGCCCCGCACGGACGATGGAGTGACGGATGGCGGAGACCACAGGCGGGGAGCCGGACGACGGCGCCGCCGAGGTGCTCGACCGTCCGCTGCCCGACGGCGTGCGCCGCCGTGTCGTGCAGATCGTCTCCGACGGGTTCGGCGGTCTGACCGTCGCCGAACTGCCGGTTCAGCTGCGGCAGTACGCGCGGTTCGCCCCGAACCGGCGCGCGAAGTTCGCCGGCAACGCGATGGCCGCCGCGCTGGAGACCGACCCGCTCTTCAGGCAGCGTATCGCCGAAAAGCTCAGAGAGGCGCAGCCGGAGCTCGTCGGCGCCCTCGACTCCGGCGCGCCGCCCCCGGCCGCGGACCCACTGGACGTGGCCGCCGCGGCCTATGTGCTGCGCCCCACGGGCTGGGTGAAGCTGGTGACCGCCGCGGGCGAGGAGGCCCTGCGGGCGGACGCCGAGCGGGCCGACGAGGAGAGCCGCGCGGAGCTGGAGCGACTGCGCGAGGAGCTCGCCGAGGCGCGGACGCACACCCGGACCGAGACCGAACGGCTGCGCACCGAGCTGGAGTCCGCGAAGAAGGAGTCGGAATCGCTGCACCGCAAGCTGCGCGGTGCCCTCAGCGACGTCAAACGGGGCGAGGCCGCGCTGCGCAGGCTGCAGGGCGAGATGGACATCGCGCGGGCGGAGGGGCAGGCCCAGGTGTCCGCCGCGGAGAGCGAGAGCCGGCGGCTCAAGACACGGCTCTCCGAGGCCGAGGCGGCCCTGGAGGCCACCCGCAAGGCGGCCCGCGAGGGGCGCAGCGTCGAGGACATGCGCGTCCGGCTGCTGCTGGACACCGTGCTGGACGCGGCGCAGGGGCTGCGGCGCGAACTCGCCCTGCCACCGGTGTCCGTACGGCCCGCCGAGACCGTGGACGCGGTCGAACCGGGACGGATGACGCCCAAGGACATCGCCGCTCGCGCGCTGTCCGAGAACGATCCCGCGATCCTCGACCAGCTGCTCGCGCTGCCGCAGGCGCACCTGGTGGTCGACGGGTACAACGTCACCAAGACCGGCTATCCGCAGATGCCTCTGGAGAAACAGCGGTTGCGGCTGCTGGGGCAGCTCTCCCAGCTCGCCGCGCAGACCGGCGCCGAGGTCACCTGTGTCTTCGACGGGGCGGAGCTGGCCGCGCCGGTGCTGCTCGCGCCGCCGCGCGGGGTGCGGGTGCTGTTCTCCAAAGCCGGGGTCACCGCGGACGAGTTGATCCGCCAGCTGGTGCGCGCCGAGCCGCCCGGGCGGCCGGTCATCGTGGTCTCCACCGACCGTGAGGTGGCCGACGGGATCGCCAAGGCGGGCGCCCGGCCGGTCGCGTCCGTGGTGCTCCTGAAGCGTTTTTCGCGGGGTTAGCCGAACGTTCACCGCGGGGTCGGCCGAGCGCGTTTCTCGCGGGGTCGGCCGACGGGCTGTCCGTTGGGTCGGTCGAGGGGATTTCGCCCGGTTCGTCAAGTGACTTTCGCCGGGTCGGCGATCTGCGGCCTACGCCTCAAAGGGCTCGTACGTCCCATGTGTAACGTCCGGGCGCAATGGGCCGTTTGGCGAGACCTTCACGCAACGTAGCGTCAATCGGGTATCACTGCAGGTGAGTTGAGTGCAAAGAATGCGCTCGGTAACCGAGATTTTTCAGGTTTGGATTTGAACTGATCACAGGAAGGTCACTAGGGTCTGGGCTCGAACCTCCGCTCGGGTGATCACTCATTGGGAGTGACGGCGGAGGGGCACCGCCCGTCGGCGTATCGGCAGGCGGCTGAAGGAAGAAGGAGCTCGCCTTCGTGGCGTCCCACCGTCGACCCAAGCAGCCGAGCCGCACCCGTGTGACCGTGCTCACCACCGCCGCGGCGGCCGCCGTGGCCCTCAGCGCCAACGCCGCCAACGCCGCGCCCAGCGAGAAGCCGAGCAAGGACGAGGTCAAGGCGAAGGTCGACGCGCTCTACCAGGACGCCGAGCAGGCCACCGAGAAGCTCGACGGGGCCAAGGAGAAGCAGGACAAGCTGGAGAAGCAGATCAGCGCCCTGCAGGACAACGTCGCCCGCGGCCAGGAAGACCTCAACCAGCTGCGCGACGGCCTCGGTTCGATGGCCAGTGCCCAGTACCGCACCGGCGGCATCGACCCCTCCGTGGCGCTGTTCCTCTCCTCGAACCCGGACGACTACCTGGACAAGGCGTCCGCGATGGACCAGCTGAGCAGTCAGCAGGTCGAGGCGCTGAAGAAGGTCCAGGGGAAGCAGCGCGAGCTCGCCCAGCAGCGCCAGGAAGCGTCCGAGAAGCTCAAGGACCTCTCCGACACCCGCGCCGAGCTCAAGAAGAAGAAGCAGGAAGTCCAGGGCAAGCTCGCCTCCGCGCAGAAGCTCCTCAACTCCCTGACGGCGAAGGAGAAGGCGGCTCTCGACGAGCAGCAGTCGCGAGCCAGCCGTGCCAGCGAGCGCACGGTCCTCGGCAGCCCCGGCAAGGCCGCCTCCGGGCGCGCCGGTGCCGCGTTCGCCGCCGGACAGAGCAAGATCGGCACCCCGTACGTCTACGGCGCCACCGGCCCCGGCTCCTTCGACTGCTCCGGCTTCACCTCCTGGTCCTACGCCCAGGCCGGCGTCTCCATCCCCCGCACCTCCGAGTCGCAGGCCACCATAGGCACCCGCATCTACTCGCAGAGCGATCTGCAGGTCGGTGACCTGGTCTTCTTCTTCGGCGACCTGCACCACGTCGGGCTCTACGCGGGCGGCGGCCAGGTGCTGCACGCCCCGCGTACCGGCACGGTCGTGCGCTACGAGTCGATGAGCACCATCGGCGGAGCGTTCCAGTTCGGCGTCCGGGTCTGATCCGGCCTCCGAACCGCTCCGAGGATCTCCTCGGCGTGCCGCCCAAACGGGCGAATCACGCTGACTCCCGCTGACCCCACGCCCCGTCGGTGACCTGCGTCTCCGGCGGGGCGCAGCCATGTGCGCCCCCGGAGGTCTTTGGCCGGTGCGTAGTCGCACGGCTACTGTCTGCCGCGTTTCCCCCGATTCCAGGGGGACCGTCAGCGGAAGGGAGAGCGGCTACCTTGGGGTCCCATCGCCGCCGTGCACCGTCCGGGTCCGACCGGGGTGCCGGCACCGCGGGCATCGCCGGCATCACCGTCACCGTGATGTCCGTGGCCGCAGCCGCCCTCGGTGCCGTCCCGGCCGCCGCGGCACCGCAGGACGACACCCGGGCCGAGGTGGACCGTCTCTACACGCAGGCCGAGAAGGCCACCGAGGCGTTCAACAAGGCCGGTGAACGCGCCGGCGCGCTGCGCAAGGAGGTGCGCACGGCGCAGGACCGGATCGCCCGCCAGCAGGAGCGCATCAACACGATGCGGGACGCGCTCGGTTCGCTCGCCGTGGCCCAGTACCGCGCGGGTGGCCTCGACCCCTCCCTCGCGCTGATCTTCTCGGACAACCCGGCCGAATACCTCGACAAGGCCGCCGTGCTGGACCGGATCACCGCCCACCAGGCGGGGGAACTCGAGGACCTCCAGCTCGCCATGCGCGATCTCGCCCAGGAGCGGGAGGAGGCGACCGGGAAACTCGCCGAGCTGGAGCGGAGCAGCCGGGCCGTC
Source organism: Streptomyces sp. RPA4-2 (assembly GCF_012273515.2). Classification (NCBI taxonomy): domain Bacteria; kingdom Bacillati; phylum Actinomycetota; class Actinomycetes; order Kitasatosporales; family Streptomycetaceae; genus Streptomyces; species Streptomyces sp. RPA4-2. The sequence goes on along the minus strand of NZ_CP050975.2, from coordinate 2,739,381 downwards.
GCCCACCACAAGCGGACCGTCGAGCAGAAGCTCACCGAGGCGCGGCGGCTGCTCAACGCGCTGCCCGACGCCATGCGCGCCGCCTACGACCGGGCCTCGCGCTCCGGGCGCCCCGGCTTCCCCGACCTCGGAAGCGCCGTGCCCTCCTCGGGGCGCGCCGCCGCGGCCCTCGCCGCGGCCCGCTCCGCGCTCGGCCGCCCCTACGTGTGGGGCGCCAGCGGGCCCGGCGGCTTCGACTGTTCGGGCCTCATGCAGTGGTCGTACGCGCGGGCCGGGGTCGGTCTGCCACGTACCTCGCAGGAGCAGCGGTACGCCGGACATCAGGTGCCGCTGTCCCAGGCTCGGCCCGGCGACCTGGTCACCTACCGGTCGGACGCGAGCCATGTGGCGATGTACGCGGGCAACGGGCAGGTGATCCACGCGCCCTATCCGGGGGCCGCGGTGCGCTACGACCCGGTGGGCATGATGCCGATCTCGTCCGTGACACGGGTCTGACCGCGCCGCCGGACCGCCGTACGATCGGGAACGTGGCAGGTCGAGGGCGTGCGTCGCGGGCGGGGTGTTCCCTGGTGCTGCTGCTCGGCGTGCTGGCGGGCTGCGGCGGGCCTCCGGCCACGGACACCGCCGCCGCCGAGGTGCAGCGGGTCCTCGACCGGCGGGCGACCGCGGTCCTCGACCGGGACGAGGCGGCGTACCGCGCCACCGAGGAACCGTCCGGCTCGGTCACCGAGTTCCGGCGGCTGCGCGCCGTCCCGCTGGCCGCCTGGGCGTACCACCTGACCGACCTGCGCCGTTCCGGGGACCGGGCCACCGCCGACGCGGAACTGCGCTACCGCGTCGAGGGTTACGACAGGGCTCCCGTCACGGTCGCCCGCACCCTGCGTCTGGTCCACGACGACGGGCGGTGGCGGGTCGCCTCCGACGCGCCGGCGAAGAAGGCCGGTCAGCAACTGTGGGAGCAGGGCGCGGTGACGGCCGTACGGGGCGCGCACAGCCTCGTCCTGGGGGTCGGGCAGTCCGGTGAGCGGTTGCGGGCCTACGCGGCTCTCGCGGACCGCGCGGTGCCCGCCGTCTCCGAGGCCTGGGGCACGGACTGGCCGGGGCACGTCGTCGTCCTCGTACCGAAGTCGCTGGAGGGCATGGCGGGGCTGCTCGGCGCGTCGGCGTCCGGCTACCGGGGGATCGCCGCGGTCACCACCGGAGAGGCCGGGGGCTCGGCGAAGGCGCCCGCGGACCGGATCATCGTCAACCCCGAGGCGTACGGCGTGCTCGGCGACCTCGGCAAGCAGGTCGTGCTGACCCACGAGACGACGCACGTCGCCACCCGGGCCCACACGACCGCCGCCACGCCCCTGTGGCTGTCCGAGGGGTACGCGGACTGGGTCGGCTACCGAGGCAGCGGGCGTACGGCGGCACAGGTCGCGCCGGAGCTGCAGCGGGCGGTGCTGGACGGCCACCCCCCGGCCGCGCTGCCGGCCGACGGGGACTTCGGGTTCACCGGGGACGCGGCGCGGCTGGCGCGGGCGTACGAGGGCGGCTGGATGGCCTGTCGGCTGATCGCCGACCGCTGGGGCGAGGTGCGGCTGAACGACTTCTACCGGGCGGTGGGCGACCACGGGAAGCGGGCGGGGGCCGTGGAGGGCGCGCTGCGGGACGTACTGGGCACGACGCCGGAGAAGTTCACCGGGCAGTGGCGGACCTATCTGCGGACCCGACTCGGCTGAGCGGCTCCCGACGGTGGCCCCGTGCCTGCCCATCAGGAGGGGCTCAGGGGCTCCCTGGCGCGGGCGGCCTGCGCGGGCAGCGTCGGGGCCGGGTGGGTCACCGTGCCCCACCAGAGTTCGCGGGCGGCCACCAGCGCGGCGGCCACCAGCAGCCCGTCGCGGGCGAAGAGCAGGGTGACGCCCAGCCAGTCGCTGATCACCACGTGCGAGAACCAGACCGGGAACTCCAGCACGGTCGCGGCGCACGCGCCCACCACCATCGCCACCGGCGGCGTCATCCGGCTGCCCCGGAAACACAGACAGACGGCGCCGATCCCGACCAGCCACACCATGTACTGCGGGCTGATGACCCGGCTGGTGGCGGTGAACATCAGGACCGCCACGAAGGCGGCGTCGGCGAGGGTGTGCGACCGCATGCGTCCGGTGCGCAGCCGCCACAGCAGCAGCCAGGCCAGGGCGGCCGCGGTGAGCGTCAGGGCCGCCGCGCTCACCACGCCCACGTACGGGCCCAGGAATTCCACCGAGCCGTAGTTGAGCAGCACCTGACCGCTCCAGCCGAAGTGCCGGGCCACGTGGAAGACCAGGGAGCCCAGCGACTCCACCTCGGTGCCGCGGCCCCGCTGGAAGGCGAGGAAGGAGAAGGCGCCCGGCACCGCTGCCCAGAACAGCAGGGCGATCCCGCCTCCGGTCACCGCCGCCGCGGTCCACGCGCGGCGCTTCACGGCTCCGGCGAGCAGCAGGACGGGCCACACCTTCAACAGCGCCCCGAAGCCCGCGAGAGCCCCCATCACGCGCGGGTGACGGGCCCCCGCGAGCAGCGCGGCGACCGCCACGGCCGTCACCATCACGTCGTAGCGGGCGTAGACGGTCGGTCCGAGCAGCGGGAGGCCGGCCACCCACACCCAGGCGCCGCGGAGCGTCCTGCCGGGGCGCACACCGGCGTACCGCAACAGCGCGAACACCACCAGGTCGGCGAGGAGGGCCAGTACGAAGAAGGCGGACGGGTAGTCGAGGAAGGGCAGCAGCCCGGGGGAGAGGATCGCGAGCGACGCGGCCGGCGGGTACTGCCAGGTCACGTCGTCGAGAGGGAAGGTGCCGGTGCGCAGGATCTCGTACCAGCCCTGGTAGATCACCGAGACGTCGCTGGTGACGTCCGGGCCGGGCAGCACGAACACTCTCAGGACGAAGAACAGCAGCACCAGCCTGGTCAGGATCCAGGCCCCGAGCAGTCCGTACGGGAACCTCGCCCCCCTTGCGCCCGTCATGCCCACCTGGCCCTCGTCCGTTCGGATCCCGCGCGGTTCCGCGTGGAGACATGATGGCGTCCCGGACTGCGCGAGGGCCAAGAAGCGGGGCCGTGCGCGGGGTGTGTGCCGGGCGCGAGCGGGCGCGGGGGTTTCGGTACTGTCGAGCGCGATGGACAAGACCCTGATCGTGACCAACGACTTCCCGCCCCGCCCCGGCGGCATCCAGGCGTTCCTGCACAACATGGCGCTGCGCCTGGACCCCGAGCAGCTCGTCGTCTACGCCTCCACCTGGAAGCGCGGCCGGGAGGGTGCCGAGGCGACGGCGGCCTTCGACGCCGAACAGCCCTTCACCGTCGTACGCGACCGTACGACGATGCTGCTGCCGACGCCGGACGTCACCCGCCGCGCCGTCGGGCTGCTGCGCGAACACGGTTGTACGTCGGTGTGGTTCGGGGCGGCGGCCCCGCTCGGCCTGATGGCGCCCGCGCTGCGCCGGGCGGGCGCCGGGCGGCTGGTGGCCACCACGCACGGTCACGAGGCCGGCTGGGCTCAACTGCCCGCCGCGCGCGGGATGTTGCGGCGGATCGGCGACTCCGTGGACACGGTCACGTATCTGGGGGAGTACACGCGCTCGCGGATCGCCTCCGCGCTGAGCCCGGCCGCGGCCGCGCGCATGGTCCAGCTGCCGCCCGGCGTCGACGAGAAGACGTTCCACCCCGGTTCGGGCGGCGCCGAGGTCCGCGCCCGGCTCGGTCTGGCGGACCGGCCGGTGGTGGTCTGTGTCTCCCGCCTGGTTCCGCGCAAGGGGCAGGACACGCTCATCCTCGCCATGCCGCGCATCCTCGCGGCGGAGCCCGCGGCGGTGCTGCTGATCGTCGGCGGCGGACCGTACGAGAAGGAGCTGCGCCGGCTCGCGTACCGGACCGGTGTCGCCGACGCCGTCCGCTTCACCGGAGCGCTGCCGTGGTCGGAGCTGCCGGCCCACTTCGGCGCCGGGGACGTCTTCGCGATGCCCTGCCGCACCCGCCGGGGCGGCCTCGACGTCGAGGGTCTCGGCATCGTCTACCTGGAGGCGTCCGCGACCGGTCTGCCGGTCGTCGCCGGCGACTCGGGCGGCGCGCCCGACGCGGTCCTCGACGGCGAGACGGGCTGGGTCGTGCGGGGCGGTTCCCCGGAGGACTCGGCCGACCGCATCGTCACCCTCCTCGCCGACCCGGAACTCCGCCGGCGCATGGGCGAACGGGGCCGCGAGTGGGTCGAGGAGAAGTGGCGCTGGGACCTCCTGGCGGAAAAACTCAAGACCCTCCTGTAGCCCACCCCCTCAGGGGCGCGGGGAACGGCGCAGGACCCCCGGCGCCCCGCACGCATTCACGGCCGCCCCGTCGACTCCTCAGGGGCGCGGGGAACCGCGCGCTCAGCCACAGCGCTCCCGCACATTCCCGCGCACAGTGGCCCCCACCCCCTCCTCAGGGGCGCGGGGAACTGCGCAGAACCCCGACGCTCCCGCACATCCCCACGCACAGCGACCCCCACCTCCTCGAAATCCGGGCGAAGCCCCTAGGCGGAAGCCAATAATCCGCCGATGCTGCGCACATGACAGAAAATCTGACCCATCATCAGATGACTAACCGTCACCTGACAAGACGTCAAATCCTGGGCATGGTCGCCCTCCAGACGGCCGCCACCGTCGGCCTCACCCGCATCGGTCTCCAGTCGGCGCACGCCGCCGAACCCGCCGCCGTCGACAACGCCCCCGCGATCGTGATCGGTTCCGGCTACGGCGCCGCCGTGGCCGCCCTCCGCCTCGGCCAGGCCGGCATCCGTACGCTCGTCATCGAGATGGGCAGGCTCTGGAACACGGCGGGCTCCGACGGCAAGGTCTTCTGTTCCACCAGCGCCCCCGACCAGCGCTCCATGTGGTTCCGCACCCGCACCGAGGCCCCGCTCGCCACGTTCCTGTGGCTGGACCTCGTCAACAAGGACATCGGCCGGTACCCGGGGGTCCTGGACCGCGTCCACTACGACCACATGTCCGTCTACGTCGGCCGCGGCGTCGGCGGCGGTTCGCTGGTCAACGGCGGCATGGCCGTCACGCCCCCGCAGTCGTACTTCTCCGAGCAGTTCCCCGGCGTGGACGCCACGGAGATGTACAACACCTACTTCCCGCGCGCCCGCACCATGCTCGGTGTCAACACGGTCGACCCCACCTGGTTCGAGTCCACCGAGTGGTACAAGTTCACCCGGACCTCCCGCAAGGCCGCGGCGAACGCCGGCCTGAAGACCACGTTCGTGCCGAACGTCTACGACTTCGCCTACATGCAGCGGGAGGCGGCCGGCACCGCCACCAAGTCGGCGCTCGCGGGCGAGGTCATCTACGGCAACAACTACGGCAAGAAGAGCCTCGACAAGACGTACCTCGCCGCCGCGCTCGGCACCGGTAACGTCACCATCCACACCCTGGAGCGGGTCCGCGCCGTGCAGCGCGCCGCCGACGGGACGTACACCCTGACCGCCGACCGGATCGACGTCACCGGCGCGGTGGTGGAGACCAAGCAGTACAGCTGCACGTACCTCTTCCTGGGCGGCGGCAGCCTCGGCACCACCGAACTCCTCGTCCGGGCCAGGGAGACGGGCGCCCTGCCCGCCCTGGACGCCAGCGTGGGCACGGGCTGGGGGACCAACGGCAACGTCATGACCGGCCGCGCCAACCACATCTGGGACACCGTCGGCGCCAACCAGGCCACGATGCCCGTGATGGGGATCGACGACTGGGCGAACACCTCCAACCCCGTCTTCGCCGAAATCGCCCCGCTGCCCATGGGGTTGGAACACTGGATCAGCCTCTACCTGGCGATCACCAAGAACCCGGAGCGCGCGTCCTTCACCTACGACGCCGCCACGGACTCCGCGAAGCTCGGCTGGACCGCGGCCCAGAGCGCGGTCTCGGTGAGCATGGCCAAGAAGCTCTTCGACCGGATCAACGCGGCCAACGCGACGATCTACCGCTACGACCTCTTCGGCGGCAACAAGACCTTCGCCGACGACTTCTGCTACCACCCGCTCGGCGGCTGCGTGCTGGGCAGGGCGACCGACAACTACGGCCGGGTGAAGGGCTATCCGCACCTGTACATCACCGACGGCTCGCTGGTGCCGGGCTCGATCGGCGTCAACCCGTTCGTGACGATCACCGCGCTCGCGGAACGCGGCATGGCGCGGATCCTCGCCGAGGACACCGCGCCATGAGAGCCGTAGAACCGTGCGCCTGAGCCGGACGCGCCGGGGTCAGCCCCGGTAGATCGCCTCGATCTCGTCCGCGTAGTCCTTCGCCACCACGTTGCGCTTGAGCTTCAGGGACGGCGTCAGGTGGCCCGACTCCTCGCTGAACTGGGAGGACAGAATGCGGAACTTCCGCACCGATTCCGCCTTCGACACCGCGGCGTTGCCGTCGTCGACCGCGTCCTGGATCGTCCGTACGAGATCCGGGTCATCACGCAGCGACGCCGCGGTGGAACCCGCCGGTTTGCCGTGCTCCGCGCACCAGCGGCCCAGGAACTCCTCGTCGACGGTGATCAGCGCGCCGACGAACGGACGTCCGTCGCCGACCACCATGCACTCCGCGACCAGCGCGTGCGCCCGGATGCGGTCCTCGATCACGGCCGGGGCGACGTTCTTACCGCCCGCGGTGACGATGATCTCCTTCTTGCGGCCGGTGATACGGAGGTAGCCGTCCTCGTCGAGGGTGCCGATGTCGCCCGTGTGGAACCAGCCGTCGGCCAGCGCCTCCGCGGTGGCGGCCTCGTTGTTCCAGTACCCCTTGAACAGGTGCTCGCCGTGCAGCAGCACCTCGCCGTCGTCCGCGATGCGGATCACCGAACCCGGCAGCGGCTGGCCGACCGTGCCGATCTTCGTCCGGTCCCAGGGGTTGAAGGCGGTGGCCGCGCAGGACTCGGTCAGGCCGTAGCCCTCCAGGACCGTGAAGCCGATGCCGCGGAAGAAGTGCCCGAGCCGCTCGCCGAGCGGGGCGCCGCCGGAGATGGCGTACTCGCCGCGACCGCCCAGCACCGCACGCAGCTTGCTGTAGACCAGCTTGTCGAAGGTCCTGTACTTGATCTTCAGGCCGAGCGAGGGGCCGGACGGGGTGTCCAGCGCGCGGCTGTAGGCGATCGCGGTGTCCGCGGCCTTGTCGAAGATCTTGCCCTTGCCGTCCGCCTGCGCCTTGGCGCGCGCCGAGTTGTAGACCTTCTCGAAGACACGCGGCACACCGAGGATCAGCGTCGGCCGGAACGCGGCCAGCTCGTCGGTGAGGTTCTTGATGTCCGGGACACAGCCCAGCTTGATCGGCGCCATCATCGGCGCGACCTGCACGAGACGTCCGAAGACATGGGCGAGGGGGAGGAACAGCAGCACGGAGCACTCGCCCGTGCGGAACAGCGGACGCAGCCGCTCCACGATGTTGCCGCACTCGGCGAAGAAGGCGCGGTGGGTGAGCACACAGCCCTTCGGACGGCCGGTCGTGCCGCTCGTGTAGACGATGGTCGCCGGGTCGTCGGCCTTGGCCAGCGAGCTGCGCTCCTCGACCGTGGCGTCACTGACGTCCTGGCCGGCACGGCCCAGCTCCTCCACCCCGCCGGCCTCGATCTGCCAGACGTGCTTGAGGGCGGGCAGTCGCTCGCGCACCGACTCCACGGAGGCCGCGTGCACCGGCAGCTCGACGATGCAGGCGGTCGCACCCGAGTCGCCGAGTATCCACTGCACCTGCTCCGCCGAGCTGGTCTCGTACACCGGCACGGTGACGGCGCCCGCGCTCCAGATGGCGAAGTCGAGCAGCGTCCACTCGTAACGCGTACGGGACATCAGACCGACCCGGTCGCCGGGCTGCACACCCGAGGCGATCAGACCCTTGGCAGCGGCCCGAACCTCCGCGAGGAACACGGTGGCGGTGACGTCCGTCCACGTGCCGCCCACCTTGCGGGCGATGACGGCGACGTCGGGATGCTGCGCGGCGTTTCTGCGGACGATGTCGGTCAGGTTTCCGTCCGCAGGGACCTCGTACAAAGCCGGAAGGCTGAACTCGCGCAAGACTGCTGCTCCTCATAGGGCGCCGGCGCCACGACTCTGTGTGATGCGACGGTGCGGTCCAAGGCTCGGGCAGGTACTCGGGAACATCGTTGTTGAAATCCTGAGTACGACTGGACTGCCCGGACGTTACCCACCGGTACGGCGGTTTCGATAGGGGGTCCCGGCCAGATGTTCCCTGCGTCACACAGGTTGGCGTTCCTTCGCGCACAGTAGTCCACGCTCTTCTCGGCGTGCCAGTAACCGCAGGTCCGACCGCCTCTGTTCACGTTTGCCGCACAGGCCTACGCTTGATCGCCATGGCACCCACACCAGGCGGCAACCGCAGGACGCGCATTCATGTGGTGAGTGACGTGCACGGCAACGCACGTGACCTCGCCCGGGCCGGCGACGGCGCCGACGCCCTGATCTGCCTCGGTGACCTGGTGCTCTTCCTCGACTACGCCGACCACTCGCGGGGCATCTTCCCCGACCTCTTCGGCACGGAGAACGCCGACCGGCTGGTCGAGCTGCGCACCGCCCGCCGCTTCACGGAGGCGCGCGAGTTCGGGGCACGCCTGTGGGCCGGCGTGGGGATGGACCGCCTCGGGGTCATCGAGAAGGCGGTGCGCAAGCAGTACGCCGAGCTGTTCGCCGCGTTCCCGACACCGACGTACGCCACCTACGGCAATGTCGACATGCCTCCGTTGTGGGCGGAGTACGCCGGACCCGGCACCACCGTCCTCGACGGCGAGCGCGTGGAGATCGGCGGCCGGGTCTTCGGCTTCGTCGGCGGCGGCCTGCGCACCCCCATGCGCACGCCCTACGAGATCAGTGACGAGGAGTACGCGGCGAAGGTCGAGGCGGTCGGCGAGGTCGACGTGCTCTGCACGCACATCCCGCCGGATGTACCCGATCTGGTGTACGACACGGTGGCGCGCCGCTTCGAACGCGGGTCCCGCGCCCTGCTCGACGCGATCCGCCGCACGCGCCCCCGCTACGCGCTCTTCGGCCACGTCCACCAGCCGCTCGTCCGGCGGATGCGGATCGGCGCGACGGAGTGCGTGAACGTCGGGCACTTCGCCGGGTCGGGGAGGCCCTGGGCGCTGGAATGGTGAACCCCAGGTGGGGTGGCGATGGTTCGGTCGGCGCGCGGTAGCCTTCACGCTGCACACACGTGCGCACCACCCTCCCTCACCGGACCGCACCTGGAGGAGCCACGGCGATGGCTGAACACACCAGCTCGAGCATCACGATCGAGGCGGCACCGGCTGACGTCATGGCGGTCATCGCCGACTTCGCCCGCTACCCGGACTGGACCGGCGAGGTGAAGGAGGCCGAGGTGCTCGGCACGGACGGGCAGGGCCGCGCCGAGCAGGTACGCCTCGTCATGGACGCCGGCGCGATCAAGGACGACCAGACCCTGGGGTACACCTGGACCGGCGACCACGAGGTCTCCTGGACCCTCGTCAAGTCCCAGATGCTGCGCTCCCTGGACGGCTCGTACCTCCTCGAGCCCGCGGGCACCGGCGCCACCGAGGTCACCTACCGACTGACGGTCGACGTCAAGATCCCCATGCTCGGCATGATCAAGCGCAAGGCCGAGAAGGTCATCATCGACCGCGCCCTGGCGGGCCTGAAGAAGCGGGTGGAGTCGGGCGACGCGGTCTGACCCCGTCCGGCGGCCGGGCTGACTCCGGCCGTCCGTACATGAGCCGGCCCGGTCCGTCCGCGGACCCACCCCGGTTTTCGGCGGGCCGACCCCTGTCCTCACCGAGACGGACGGGGTCGGGTCCTGGCCTGCGGGAGCAGACCGGCGACGGGGCGGGGCGGTGGGGACGCCCGGCGCGGGTAGCGTTCCCTCCCATGCGCACCATCCTGATCACCGGCTCCGGCGGTACCGGCCGTACGACCCTCGCGGCGGCCACCGCGCTGAAGGCCGCGGGCGAGGGCACCCGCACCCTGCTGCTGAGCGCCGACCGCACCGACACCCTCGGAGCGGCGCTCGGCACCCGCACGGGCGCGGAGCCCACCGAAGCCGCCCCCGGCCTCACCACCTGGCGTCCCGACGCGACGGAACGCTTCCGCGAGGACCTCACCGCCTTCCAGGACCGCGCGACCACCGCCCTCGACCTGCTCGGCGCCGCCCGGCTGGACGCCGAGGAGCTCACCCCCCTGCCCGGTGCGGAGGAGCTGGCCCTGCTGCGCGCCCTGCGCGACGCGGCGACCTCGGACACCTTCGACCTCCTGGTCGTGGACCTTCCCCCGACCCCGCAGGCCCTCGCCCTGCTCGCGCTCCCCGAGGAGCTCCGCCGCTATCTGCGCCGCCTGCTGCCCGCGGAACGCCAGGCCGCCCGGGCCCTGAGGCCCGTCCTCGGCCGACTCGCCGGCGTTCCGATGCCCGCCGAGTGGCTGTACGAGACGGCGGCACGCTGGGACGTCGAGCTGGCCGCCGTGGAAGCGGTCGTCGAGGACCGCGCCACGACCGTACGGGTGGTCGCCGAGCCCGGACCGGCCGGCACCGACGCCGCCCGCACCGCCGTCACCGGCCTCGCCCTGCGCGGCCTGCGCGTCGAGACGCTGCTCGCCAACCGCGTACTGCCCGCGGCCAGCCCGGACACCTGGCTGGGCGCCCTCGCCGCCCAGCAGCGCAAGGCCCTCGACGAGTGGCGGGAGGCGTACACCGTCCACGAGATCCCGCACCTGGGCCGCGACCCGCGCGGCACCGACGACCTCGGCGCGCTCCCGCTGCCCGGTGTCAACGAAACGCCACCCCCGGTCGAGTGGCCCGTCCGCGACCACCTCGCCGACGACGGCGTCCTCGTGTGGCACATCCCGCTCCCCGGCGCGATACGCGAGGAACTGGACCTGATCCGCAGGGGCGACGAACTGGTCGTCACCGTGGGGCAGTTCCGCCGGATCCTGCCGCTGCCGTCCGCGCTGCGCCGCTGCGCCGTGGACGGCGCGGCGCTGCGCGAGGGAGAACTGCGGATCCGTTTCGCGCCGGACCCGGATCTGTGGCCGCGCACACGGTGAACCGGGTACCCCTGTTCGGGTAACGTCGAAGGGAGGAAACGTAGGCAGGAGTCCGCCATGAGCGAAGAGCGCACCACGTCCGACGACGCTCAGCACGAGGCGGTGGACGAAGCGCGCGTCAGCGACGCCGACGCCTGGGCGAAGGCGTGCGCCGAGGATCTCGCGGCGGAGAAGGCCCGCCGCCGTACCCAGTACGGACCACCGCCCGGTTCCGCCTCCGAGGAGCTGCGCAAGCTCGTCGACGCGGTCACCGACAAGCTGTCCGGACTGAACTCACCGCTGTTCGGAGCGATCGCCTCCGGCACCGCCCAGCAGATGGTCAGCCAGGTCGTGCAGCAGGCCAGGGCGGCCGTCGAGCCGGTCATGGAACGCAACCCCGACGTCTTCGACCACCTCGCCGCCGCGGGCTCCGAGCTGCTCGCCGCGTACCGCTCGGCCGTCGAGGCACAGGAACGGCGCTGGACGACCCGGGACACCGGCCCTCGCGACGAGGGCACCGGTCCGGGGGAGCGGATTGACTTGGACTAAAGGCCGCTCGGGTACGGTTGGCCGTAGCGGGGCTCGACCGAAACTGAGGGATTCATGGGACTCACCATCGGCGTCGATATCGGCGGCACGAAGATCGCGGCCGGTGTGGTCGACGAGGAAGGCAACATCCTCTCGACCCACAAGGTGCCGACCCCCACCACGCCGCAGGCCATCGTGGACGCCATCGCCGCCGCCGTCGAGGGCGCGCGCGCGGGTCACGACATCGTCGGCGTGGGCATCGGTGCGGCCGGATACGTGAACCGCCAGCGCTCGACGGTCTACTTCGCGCCCAACATCGACTGGCGGCAGGAGCCGCTCAAGGCCGAGGTCGAGGCGCGTGTCGGGCTGCCGGTCGTGGTGGAGAACGACGCGAACGCGGCGGCGTGGGGCGAGTACAAGTTCGGCGCGGGCAAGGGCCACCGGAACGTCATCTGCATCACGCTGGGCACGGGCCTCGGCGGCGGCATCATCATCGGCAACAAGCTGCGCCGCGGGCACTTCGGCGTCGCCGCCGAGTTCGGGCACATCCGGATGGTGCCGGACGGTCTGCTGTGCGGCTGCGGCTCGCAGGGCTGCTGGGAGCAGTACGCCTCCGGGCGCGCCCTCGTCCGCTACGCCAAGCAGCGCGCCAACGCGACCCCCGAGCACGCGGAGATCCTGCTCGCGCTGGGCGACGGCAACCCCGACGGCATCGAGGGCAAGCACATCTCGATGGCGGCCCGGCAGGGCGACCCGGTGGCGGTGGACTCCTACCGGGAGCTGGCCCGCTGGGCCGGCGCCGGTCTCGCCGACCTCGCCTCGCTCTTCGACCCGTCGGCCTTCATCGTCGGCGGCGGTCTGTCGGACGAGGGCGAGCTGGTCCTCGACCCCATCCGTAAGTCGTACAAGCGCTGGCTCGTCGGAGGCAACTGGCGCCCCGTGGCCGATGTGATCGCCGCCCAGCTCGGCAACAAGGCCGGCCTCGTGGGCGCGGCGGACCTGGCCCGGGAGCCCGACCCGATCATGTGACGCCCGCGCCACACACAGTCACCCGACACCGCCCGCCGCGCCCCACGAAGCCGGCGGGCGCTGTCGTGCGGCGAGCCCATCGGGCCGGGGGCCCACCCTCAGTCGCCCCGCAGAGGCGCGGGGAACTGCGCGACCAGCCACGACGTCTCCCGCACCCGAGAGCCGACCCGGCCGCGATTCCCCCCGGGGGCATTGCCGGCGTGCGGGGGATCTTCGGGGTGCGGGCGGCAGCCGACGGCCCCGCTTCCAGGATTCCGGCGCGCTGCCGTGCCCCATAGGGGCGCGGGGAACTGCGCGACCAGCCACGACCCGCCCGCACCCGAGAACCGGCCCGACCGCGATTTTCCCCCCACCCAGCGGAGCGCCCCCGTATCTTGATCCGCATGGCGACGACCCCGCTGCCCGACTCCCACACCGAACCCGACGGCTCCGCCGTGATCCGGGTGCTCAGCTACAACATCCGCTCGATGCGCGACGACACCGACGCCCTCGCGCGGGTGATCAGCGCCTGCGCGCCGGACCTGGTCCTGATCCAGGAAGCCCCGCGCTTCTTCCGCTGGCGCAAGAAGCTGGCCCGTCTCGCGGCGGCCTCCGGCCAGATGATCCTGTCCGGTGGCGCCCCGGCGGCCGGCCCCGCACTCCTGTGCTCCCTGCGGGCCACCGTCGAACGCACCGAGGACGTCCTGCTCCCGCTCACCCCCGGCCAGTTCCGCCGGGGCTTCGCCACGGCCGTGGTCCGCTTCGGCGGCGCTCGCCTGGGCGTCCTGAGCTGCCACCTGTCGCTCGACGCGGACGAGCGTCATGAGCAGGGCGCCATGCTCCTGGACCGCGTCGCCGCCCTCGGCACCCCGCACGTCGTGGCGGGCGGCGACCTCAACGACCTCCCCGACGGCCGCACCTTCGAGCGCCTCGCGGCCTCCCTCCAGGACGGCTGGGCGACCCGCCCCTGGGGTGCCGAGCACACCTGGATCCGCGACGCGCCGCACCGCCGTATCGACGCGGTCTTCGCGACGAAAGGCATCGAGGTCCTGGGGTGCGGGGTGCCCCTGGGCCACCCCGGCGTGACGGAGAGGGACCTGAGAGCGGCCACGGACCACCTGCCCGTGCTGGCCGCCCTCAGAGTGCCGGCGTCCTGAGACGTCGGTGCCGAGACGTCCGGCCCGACACGTCCGTCCTGACACGTCGAGCCGGAGACACCCGTCCCATGACGCCCGTCCAGGACACCCGTCCCGGGACGCTCGCGCGCGGGGACGGTCTCAGACCACCGCGCCCCGCCCAGGATCGTCCTCGTCCTCGTCGTCGGGGTTCATCCGCATCACGAGGGTGGCGAAGCCGCCGAGGAAGCCGCCGATGCCCACGGTGGCGAGCCACCACGTCATGTCCCAGCCGAGCAGGATGGCCAGCAGGAGCACGATCGGACCGCCGATGACGGCGAGCCAGGCGAACTTGGCCGTGGTGTCGGCGGCCGGCAGCGGAGGCGGCTCGGGCGGCACGAAATGGCCCTCGTCGTCCTCGTCGAAGTCCTCCTCGGCGGGCTCCGCCGTCCGGTAGTCGCGCGGGCCGCCGACGCCGGGCGCGAAGGAGACGGAGCTGCCGAGAGCCTGGGCCGCGGAGGGCCCGTCCCCGCCCTCGTCGCTTCCGTCGGCCTTGTCCGCCGCATCCGCCTTGTCGGCCTTGCCGGCCTTCTCGGTGTCGTTCGCGTCGCCCTTGGCCCGCTGCCCGGACCTGCCCCCGCGACCTGTGGGGGTGCCGTTCGTCTCGGGATCGAGGAGGGCCAGGTCCTCGACCGACTTGAACGGGTTCGCGCCGGGCGGGTCCTTCGGCTCCTCGCCGTACCCCTCGACGATCGCCTGCCACGCGGCGTCCTCGTCGAACGGCACGCTCTGCTCGTCCCCCGGGGGCCCGCCGACGGGCACGCCCTTCTCATCGGGCTCGCCGCGCTCCGCGTCCTGCTCAGCCACCAGTGGCCGTCCCTTCCTGCTGACCCGCCTGAACCGCGTCGGACCGCTCGCCGACACCGGGCGCGAGCCGGCCGATGAACGCGTAGCTCTCCTCGAAGACCCGGTCCGCGTCATGGTCCAACGTCGCCACGTGGTAGCTCTGTTCCAGGAGGATCTCCGTCACGTCCGTGGAGGACACCCGGCTCAGTACGCGGGCCGAGTCCACCGGCGGCACCACATGGTCCTGCGGGCTGCGCAGCAGCAGGAGCGGCTGGGTGACCTGCGGCAGCTCCCCGTCGACGATCCGGTAGAAGTTCCGCATGGAGTGCGCGGCCCGCAGCGGCACCCGGTCGTAGCCCAGTTCCGTGACACCCTCCTTCGCGATGTCGCTCGCGATGCCGCCCACGGTCGGTACGAAGTGACGCAGCACGGGAAGGGCGTACGCGGCGGCCCCGTGCACCCTGTTCGCCGGGTTGACGACGACGACGCCGCTCACCTCGTCCCCGTGCTTCGCCGCCAGCCGCAGGGCCAGCGCGCCGCCCAGGGAGAGGCCGAAGACGAACACCCGGGTGCAGCGTTCCCGCAGGGCGCGCAGTTCGCGGTCCACCTCCGCGTACCAGTCCTGCCAGCCGGTGAGCTGCATGTCCTCCCAGCGCGTGCCGTGTCCGGGCAGCAGCGGGAGCGCGACGGTCAGCCCGCGCTCGGCGAGGAACTCGGCCCAGGGGCGCAGCGACTGGGGGGACCCGGTGAATCCGTGGCAGAGGAGGACGCCGACCTCTCCGCCCTCGTGGCGGAACGGCTCGGCTCCAGGAAGGACCGGCACCTTCGGTCTCCTGTTCGTCAGGACGGGCGGAACGGGACAAGGCGGGTGGGCGGACCGGAACAAGACGGGCGACCCGAACGGAGGCGGAACACGACCCCGGGAGATCCGGGCGTACTTCACCGTACGCGACCGCACTGACACCGACCAGGGTCGTCGGGTCCTTTGACAGTCCTCCGGGATAAGGTCTGAGCGACGACACAGGAGGCATTCGGTTGATCTACGGCGCCATGAAGTTTTCCATCGGAGGGCCGCTGAAGCTCGCCTTCAGGCCCTGGGTGGAAGGCCTCGAGAACATTCCCGCCGAGGGCCCCGCCATCCTGGCAAGCAATCATCTGTCGTTCTCGGACTCGTTCTTCCTGCCCGCGGTCCTCGACCGCAAGGTGACCTTCATCGCGAAGGCCGAGTACTTCACGACGCCTGGCGTCAAGGGCAGGATGACCGCCGCGTTCTTCAAGGGTGTGGGCCAGCTCCCGGTGGACCGCTCCGGCGCGCGCGGCGCGGGCGAGGCTGCGGTCAAGAGCGGTATCGACGTCATCGAGCGCGGCGAGCTGTTCGGCATCTACCCGGAGGGCACGCGCTCGCCCGACGGACGCCTGTACAGGGGCAAGCCGGGCGGCCTCGCGCGCGTGGCCCTCGCCACCGGCGCGCCGGTCATCCCGGTCGCCATGATCGACACCGAGAAGATCCAGCCGCCGGGCAAGGTGATGCCCAAGCTGATGCGCCCGGGCATCCGCATCGGCAAGCCGCTCGACTTCGGCCGGTACGCCGGCATGGAGCACGACCGCTTCGTGCTGCGCGCGGTGACCGACGAGGTCATGTACGAGATCATGAAGCTCTCCGGCCAGGAGTACGTCGACATCTACGCGACCGCCGCCAAGCGGCAGATCACGGACGCGGCGAAGGCCGAGAAGCAGGCGCAGAAGGAAGCCGAACAGGCGCAGAAGGAGGCCGCGAAGGCGGCCGAGACCGAAGAGGGACGGGCGGGCGGCTCCTAGACGCGTTCGTCGGGGCGGTGGGGTGGGGGGGCATGGCCAGGCGCGAGAGAGTCATGAGGATGTCGGTCGAGCTGCCGCTGTGGCGTGCGCTCTCCGCCTACCGCGTGCTGACGATGCTGTACGCGATCGGGCTCTTCGTCGCCGCGACGGGCAGGTTCGCCCACCCCTGGGTGGCCGTCGGCTACTACGCCGTCCTGTTCGTCTGGACCCTGGCGACCCTGCCCAGGGTCGCGAACGCGGCGAGCTGCACCAAGCGCTTCCTCGCCGTCGACCTGGCCGTGGCGCTCACCGGCATCCTGCTCACGCCGGTCGCCGTCACCCACCACAGCATCGTGGACGGCGGCCCCACGCTCCCGTCGATATGGACCGCGGGCTCCGTCCTGGCCTTCGCCATCAAGGGCGGCTGGCGCTGGGCGGCCTTCGCCTCCACGCTCGTCGCGGCCGCCAACCTCGTCGAGCGCGGCGCCCCCACCCGTGACACCGTCCACAACGTGATCCTCGTCTGGGTCGCGTCCATCGCCATCGGCTACGTCGTCGAGGTCGCCCGCGCCTCCGAGCTCACCCTCGCCCGCGCCCTGGAGATCGAGGCCGCCACCCGCGAACGCGAGCGCCTCGCCCGGGACATCCACGACGGGGTCCTGCAGGTCCTCGCCATGGTGCAGCGGCGCGGCAGCGCCCTCGGCGGCGAGGCCGCGGAGCTGGGCCGGCTGGCCGGCGAGCAGGAGGTGGCGCTGCGCACGCTGGTCTCCGGCGGCCTGCTGCCCGTCTCGCGGGTCTCCGAGGACGCCGCGCTCGGCGCGGTCGTACGGGCCGTCGAGGAGCCGGACGACGACGGGAGCCCCGTCGATCTGCGCGTGCTGCTCGCCCGGTACGCCACCGCGCGCGTGACGCTCTCGGAGCCGGGCGCCCCGGTGCCGCTGACCCCGGTGGCCGCCCGGGAGCTGGCCGCGGCCGTCGGTGCCGCCCTGGACAACGTGCGCAAGCACGTCGGGGAGAGCGCCCGCGCGTGGATCCTGGTCGAGGACGAGCCGGACACGGTGATCGTCACCGTGCGCGACGACGGCCCCGGCATCCCGGAGGGCGGCTCGCGCAGGCCGAGGGGGAGGGGCGGCTCGGGGTGGCCCTGTCGATCCGCGTGCCGGCTGCGCGAGCTGGGCGGCGCGGCCGAACTGATCTCGGTCCCGGGCCAGGGCACCGAGGTCGAGCTGAAGGTACCGAAGGTCTGACGGGGGAAGGCAGAACGGCGATGAGGGACATGGCGGACACGACGGAGGCGGAGCAGCAGGTGGGCGAGGACCCGATCAAGGTCATGGTGGTGGACGACCACCCCATGTGGCGCGACGCCGTGGCCCGTGATCTCGCCGCGGCCGGTTTCGCCGTGGTGGCCACGGCGGGCGACGGCGAACAGGCGGTGCGGCGTGCGCGGGCCGTCGGCCCGGACGTACTCGTCCTCGACCTGAACCTGCCGGCCAAGCCCGGTGTCCAGGTCTGCAAGGAGCTGGTCGGAGCCAACCCCGCGCTGCGCGTCCTCGTACTGTCGGCCAGCGGTGAGCACGCCGACGTCCTGGAGGCGGTGAAATCCGGGGCGACCGGCTATCTGCTGAAGTCGGCGTCCACGGAGGAACTGACCGACGCGGTGCGCCGTACGGCGGTCGGCGACCCGGTGTTCACCCCGGGTCTCGCGGGTCTGGTCCTCGGCGAGTACCGCAGGCTCGCCTCCGAGCCCGTGCCGGCCGCTGGCGCGGGCGAGCCCAAGGCCCCGCAGCTGACCGACCGTGAGACCGAGGTGCTCCGTCTGGTGGCGAAGGGTCTGAGCTACAAGCAGATCGCCGAGCGGCTGGTCATCTCCCACCGCACGGTCCAGAACCATGTGCAGAACACCCTGGGCAAGCTCCAGCTGCACAACCGGGTGGAGCTGGTCCGCTATGCCATAGAACGTGGTCTCGACGAGGCGTAAACCCGGTGTTGTCCACCATCGAGTGAATGATGAGTGATCAACACCCGCACATTTCAACGGAATTGCCCTTCCGCCCCATAACGAAGTGACCTGGATCACTATTAGCGTGAGTCCCCTCAGGCAATCGCGGCGAAGGGACTTTTCCATGCGGGTCGGAGTACTGACCGGAGGCGGCGACTGCCCCGGACTCAACGCCGTCATCCGGGGCATCGTCCGCAAGGGCGTGCAGGAGTACGACTACGACTTCGTCGGCTTCCGCGACGGCTGGCGCGGGCCGCTCGAGAACGACACCGTCCGGCTCGACATCCCCGCCGTACGCGGCATCCTGCCCCGTGGCGGCACCATCCTCGGCTCCTCGCGGACGAATCCGCTCAAGCAGGAGAACGGCATCCGGCGCATCAAGGAGAACCTCGCCAAGCAGGAGGTCGAGGCGCTCATCGCGATCGGCGGCGAGGACACCCTGGGCGTGGCCGCGCGCCTGCACGACGAGTACGGCATCCATGTCATCGGTGTTCCGAAGACCATCGACAACGACCTGTCCGCCACCGACTACACCTTCGGCTTCGACACGGCGGTCGGCATCGCGACGGAGGCGATCGACCGCCTGCACACGACCGCCGAGTCGCACATGCGCGTCCTCGTCGTCGAGGTGATGGGCCGTCACGCCGGCTGGATCGCCATCCACTCCGGGCTCGCGGGCGGCGCGAACGTCATCCTCATCCCCGAACAGCGCTTCGACGTCGACCAGGTCTGCGCCTGGGTCACGTCGCGCTTCAAGGCCTCGTACGCCCCGATCGTGGTCGTCGCCGAGGGCGCCATGCCCAAGGACGGCGACGCGGTGCTGAAGGACGGCACGCTCGACTCCTTCGGTCACGTCCGGCTCTCCGGCGTCGGGGAGTGGCTGGCCAAGGAGATCGAGAGGCGGACCGGCAAGGAGGCCCGCACCACGGTCCTCGGCCACGTCCAGCGCGGCGGCACCCCCAGTGCCTTCGACCGCTGGCTCGCCACCCGCTTCGGTCTGCACGCCATCGAGGCCGTCCGTGACGGCGACTTCGGCAAGATGGTCGCCCTGCGCGGCACGGACATCGTCCGGGTCCCGATCGCGGAGGCCACGGCCAAGCTGAAGACGGTCGACCCCAAGCTGTACGAGGAGGTCGGCGTCTTCTTCGGCTGAGCCGCCCGCCGCCGCGCCGCCACGTCCTACCCGTGGCGGCGCGGCGGCGTTCCGGGCCCGCGGGAACCGCCCTCGCCGGCGCCGGTCCGCGCGCCGGACGCGCGATCCCGGCGACCTCGACTACACCGCCGGCCGCCGCTCGGACAACGTACCGGCGCCGCGCAGCTGAGCGATCAGCTCCCGTACCACGGCGGTCCCGTTCAGCGTCAGCACCGACTCCGGATGGAACTGGACACCCGCGAACCCGGGCCCGCGCAGCGCGTGCACCTCTCCGGCGCCGCTCCGGGCGACCTCGACGCCGTGGGCCGCCAGCTCCGCCGCCGCCTCCTCGTCGCAGCGCGCCACGAAGCTGTTGTAGAAGCCGACGGTCTCCGCCCGCCCGAACAGATCGATCGTGGTCTGCGCGCCCTGGTACGGGACCTCCTTGCGGACGATCTCCAGGCCCAGCTCCGCTGCGATCAGCTCGTGGCCCAGGCACACGCCGAGCACCCCGTGCCGGTGCTCCCGGATCACCTCGGACGCGAGGCCGCGCAGGAACCGCATCTTGGGGTCGGCCGTGTCGGCGGGGTCACCGGGGCCGGGACCGAGCACGACCGGACCCGTGTGCGCGCGGACCGTCTCCCGCAGCCCCGGCTCGTCGTACCGCCGCACGGTCACCTCCAGCCCCGACGACCGCAGCACGTGCGCGAGCATCGCGGTGAAGGTGTCCTCCCCGTCCACCACGAGGGCATGGCCCTCCAGGGAGTCGGTCCGCTCCTGCATCCGCAGCCAGAACGGCGCGAGCGAGGCCCGCCGGCCGTCGAGCGCGGCCTGCACCCGCGGATCGTCGGCCAGCCCCGGCCGTACGCCCGGTGCGCGCGGGCTCCCCTCCACGACCCCCAGCGCCGCGAGCACCCCCGCCGCCTTCGCATGCGTCTCCGCGACCTCGCCCGCCGGGTCCGAGCCCCGGACCAGGGTGGCGCCCACCGGCACCCGCAGCCGGCCGTCCGCGTCGATGTCGGCGGTCCGGATGAGGATGGGGGAGTCGAGGGTCTGGGCGCCGCCCGCGTCCCGCCCGAGCAGGGCCAGCGCCCCCGCGTAGTAGCCGCGCCCGACACCGTCCCGCCCGAGGGGCTCGTACCGCTCGATCACCCGGCACGCGTTCTGCACCGGCGACCCGGTGACCGTCGCCGCGAACATGGTCTCCTTCAGGACCTCGCGCGCGTCCAGCGAGGACCGGCCCCGCAACTCGTACTCGGTGTGCGCGAGATGGGCCATCTCCTTGAGTCGCGGCCCGATCACGACCCCGCCCATGTCACCGACCGTGCACATCATCTTGAGTTCCTCGTCCACGACCATGGAGAGCTCCTCGATCTCCTTGCCGTCGGCGAGGAAGCCGAGCAGACCCTCGGCGGAGGGTCCCCCGGCGGGGTAGCGGTACGTCCCGCTGATCGGGTTCATCACCACGGTCCCGCCGGACATCCGCACGTGCACCTCCGGGCTCGCCCCGACCAGCGTCCGGTTCCCGGTGTGCACGACGTACGTCCAGTACGCGCCCCGCTCGCCGACCAGCAGCCGCCGGAAGAGGGCCAGCGCGTCGGCCTTCCCGAACCCCGGGATCTCCCCCTCGTACGTACGCCTGATGACGAAGTTCGCCCCTTCGCCGCGTCCGATCTCCTCGCGCAGCACGCGCCCGACGATCCCGGCGTACTCCTCGTCGCCGACGTCGAAGCCGCCGCCCTCGACACGCACGTCGTGCGCCGGGAGCTGGGCCAGGGCCCGCTCCAGCGGCAGCTCGTGCGTCTCCTCGGGCGTGAGCGCCACGAGCGGCGTGCCGTCGTCGCGGACGTCGAAACCGCGCTCACGGATCTGGCGGAAGGGGATGAGCGCGAGGGCCTCGTCGGGCAGGTCGGCGAGCCGGTCGTACCCGGCCACGGGCCCGAGCAGCACCTCCACCGTGCCGCCCTCGTCGGTGGAGCGGCCGGGGGTACGGCGGCACAGCAGGGCGAACGGGCGGGGATCGTCCAGCAGGTCGAGCAGGTTCATCGGTCCTGTTCCTTCTCACATCGGAGAGGAACGACCCCGGAAAACGCCGAAGGCCGCCCCTCGGGCGGCCTTCGCGAAGTCTTGCGTACGCGCAGTCAGTGGGCCGCCGGATGAGCGGTCCACCACCAGGTCTGGTGCGAGTGCGCGAACATGCGCCGCACATTACCCGACGCCGGGGGAGGGGCGACAGCGCGACACGTCCGCGCTTCGTCCACCCGTACGAGCGCGCCACGGCCGACACGGCCGGGCCCCACGGCGGTCCAGTGATCTCCCTAGACTGCGTCCGGCACGGCGCGGACCGGCCACCGCCCGAAAGCACCTGCTCCGGGCGGTCGACCCGCAGCTCACACCGCCGACCGGGCCGTCTCACGGCGAGCGTGACACGTCTCAGTCGCTGGGCACCGGGAGAGGACGCGGCGCACGACCCCGTAGTGTTGTGCAGGTGACCGTGAACGCTAAGTCCAGCGCGAGCGCTGGCAACACCTGGCGAGACCTGCCCGCGGCGCAGCAGCCCGAGTACCCCGATGCCGAGGCTCTGCGCGATGTGATCGCGGACCTCGAGTCGTATCCGCCGCTCGTCTTCGCGGGCGAGTGCGACCAGCTGCGCGCCCGGATGGCATCCGTCGCCAAGGGAGAGGCGTTCCTCCTCCAGGGCGGCGACTGCGCCGAGGCCTTCGACGCGGTGTCGGCCGACCAGATCCGCAACAAGCTCAAGACCCTGCTCCAGATGGGTGCCGTGCTCACGTACGCCGCCTCGGTACCGGTGGTGAAGGTCGGCCGGATCGCCGGCCAGTACTCGAAGCCGCGTTCCAAGGGCACCGAGACCCGGGACGGCGTGACCCTGCCGACGTACCGGGGCGACTCGGTCAACGGGTTCGACTTCAACGAGAAGGCCCGTGTCCCGGACCCCGAGCGGCTGAAGCGGATGTACAACGCGTCCGCCTCCACGCTCAACCTGGTGCGCGCCTTCGCCACCGGCGGCTACGCCGACCTGCGCCAGGTGCACGCCTGGAACCAGGACTTCGTGAGGTCGTCCCCGTCCGGCCAGCGCTACGAGCAGCTGGCGCGCGAGATCGACAACGCGATGAACTTCATGCGGGCCTGCGGCACCGACCCGGAGGAGTTCAAGACCGTCGAGTTCTACTCCTCCCACGAGGCGCTGCTCCTCGACTACGAGTCGGCGCTGACCCGCGTCGACTCCCGCACCGGCAGGCTGTACGACGTCTCGGGCCACATGGTGTGGATCGGTGAGCGCACCCGGCAGCTGGACGGCGCGCACATCGAGTTCGCCTCCAAGATCCGCAACCCGATCGGCATCAAGCTGGGCCCGACGACGACGGCCCAGGACGCGCTGCAGTACATCGACCGTCTGGACCCCGACCGTGAGCCGGGCCGCCTGACCTTCATCGTGCGCATGGGCGCCGACAAGGTCCGCGACAAGCTGCCCGAGCTGGTGGAGAAGGTCAGTGCCTCCGGCGCGACCGTCGCCTGGGTGACCGACCCGATGCACGGCAACACCTTCGAGGCGGCCTCGGGCCACAAGACCCGCCGCTTCGACGACGTGCTCGACGAGGTCAAGGGCTTCTTCGAGGTCCACAAGGGCCTGGGCACGCACCCCGGCGGCATCCACGTCGAGCTCACCGGGGACGACGTCACCGAGTGCGTGGGCGGTGGCGACGAGATCTTCGTCGACGATCTGCACCAGCGCTACGAGACGGCGTGCGACCCGCGTCTGAACCGCAGCCAGTCCCTTGACCTGGCCTTCCTGGTCGCCGAGATGTACCGGGACCAGTAGCGGACCGAGGTCTGTTCCGTCCCTCGTGGCGGAGCGCGGTGGGGCGCGGATCACATACGATCCGCGCCCCACCGCGCTTTTGCGGACTCCGGACGACGGGTAAGGTTAGGTTAGCCTCACCGTTCATCGGGGGGCGTTGCCTGTCGATTCTGTCGATCCTGTCGAGCCCGCCCCGGGAGGTGAACCGCGTGTACGTCTGCAGCTGCTTCGGTGTCACCGAGGCGCAAGTGAAGAAGCACGCGGAGGACGGCGCCTGCACCCCTCGCCAGATAGCGTCGGTGAGCAAGGCGGGCACGGACTGTGGTTCGTGCGTCCGCCAGATCCAGTCCCTGCTGGGCCGTGGCGCGTGCCCGCGCCGGGAGCTCGCGGACCAGGGCAGGCCTGCCCTCGCGGAGCTCTCCGGCGTCGCGGGCCGCTCGGCGCCCGCGGTGACGGCCGAGGCCGCCTAGTTCTCGTACCGGCTCCGCCGCCGGGTCAGCTCTCCGGCTGCTCGATCAGCTGTGCGATGTAGAGCGCCTCACCGAGCTTCTCGACCAGTTCGAGCTGGGTGTCCAGATAGTCGATGTGGTGCTCCTCGTCCTCGAGGATCGACTCGAAGATGTTCGCGGACGTGATGTCGCCCTTGTTGCGCATCACCTCGATCCCGCGCTTGAGGCGGTCGATCGCCTCGACCTCCACCTGCCGGTCGGCCTGGAACATCTCGGTGACGGTCTGACCCACCCGGACGTGGAACAGCCGCTGGTAGTTGGGCAGGCCCTCCAGGAAGAGGATGCGGTCGGTGAGCACCTCCGCGTGCTTCATCTCGTCGAAGGACTCGTGCCGCGTGTACTTCGCGAGCTTCGTCCAGCCGAAGTTCTCCTGCATCTTCGCGTGCAGGAAGTACTGGTTGATCGCGGTCAGCTCGCCGGTGAGCTGCTCGTTGAGGAACTCGATGACCTCGGGGTCGCCCTGCATCGCAGAGGCTCCTTCCAAGCGGGGGGAACTGGGCAGGCTGCGCCGCATCCTCGCATCGGCGTTCCGGGTCGTCCAGTAAGTGCATGCTTAGTAGGAGTTGCCCTGGTAGGGGTTGTGCTGGTCATGGGCACCGTCCCGGGTCTGTCAGGATGGAGTCATGGGTCAGCCGGTGGAGCGAGGAACGGGAGCGGCGGCACAGTCGGAGCTTCCGCCGGGGCAGCGACTACAGCGTGGCTGGCCCGTCACGCACTACGGTCCCGTGCCCAAGTTCCGCCCCGAACGCTGGGAGTTCAGGGTCTTCGGCGCCACCGCCGACGGTGAGAAGCACTGCTGGACCCACGAGGAGTTCACGGCCCTTCCGTACACCTCGGTCATGGCCGATCTGCACTGTGTCACGAAGTTCAGCATGCTCGGGGCCGAATGGGGCGGTATCCCCGCGCGCACGATCCTGGACATCGCTCCGCCCTCGCCCGCCGTCACCCATGTGATGGTCTGGGCCGAGTACGGGTTCAGCTCGAATCTGCGCCTCGACGACTTCGCCTCCGACCGCGCGATCTTCGCCACCCACAAGGACGGCGAACTGCTGACGGCGGAGCACGGGTTCCCGCTCCGCCTGGTCGTCCCGCACCTGTACGCCTGGAAAGGACCCAAGTGGGTCCGCGGCGTCGAGTACATGACGGCCGACCGCCGCGGATTCTGGGAGGAACGCGGCTACCACAACATCGGCGACCCGTGGCGTGAGCAGCGCTACTCGTACCAGGAGGAGCCCGGGGACGGCCCCGAGCTCTGACCCGGCGGGCGCCGGCGGGTGCGTCAGTGGTGGTTCCGGTGCACCACGGCGTGGCCCTCGCTGCGGCCGATCATCCACCCGTCGACCGGGGTGACGAGGACGATCGCCAGGATCATCGCCGGCACGTTGCCCTACATACCCCTCGAGGGTATTCCTGCGTCGACGGGTTCAGTCGTCGCGCAGCTTCTTCAGGCGCTCCACGTCCGCCGCGTGCCCCTCCTTGCCGCCGGGCGTCTCGATGATCAGCGGTACGCCCTCGGTGGCGGGGTGGGTCATCAGCGCGCGGAACGGGTCCTCGCCGATATGGCCGGAGCCAATGTTCTCGTGGCGGTCCTTGTGGGCGCCGACCACATCCTTGGAGTCGTTGGCGTGAATCAGCCGGAGCCGGCCCTCGCCGACCGTGTCCACCAGCAGATCGAGCATGCGGTGCATCCCGTCCGGTCCGGTCAGGTCGTGGCCCGCCGCGTAGATGTGACAGGTGTCGAGGCAGACCCCCAGCTTCGGATGGGCGTCCAGCGCCTCGAAGTACGGCCCGAAGTCCCAGGTCCGGGAGCACAGGGAGGCACCCTGGCCCGCGGTCGACTCCAGAAGAAGGTACGGGTCGTCGTCGTGGGTCAGCTCGTCCAGCAGCGGCAGCAGGTGTTCGCGCACCTGAGCGAGGGCCACCGCACGCTCCCGGCCTCCGGTGGCGCTCCCCGTGTGCACGACCACGCCGAGCGCGCCGATCTCCCGGCCCCGGCGCAGCGAGTGCCGCAGCGAGTCCACCGACCTCTCGGCCGTCGCCGCGGTGTGCGAACCGAAGTTGATCAGATACGGGGCGTGCACGTACGCGGGGATCGACTCGGCCGCGCAGGCCGCGCGGAACTCCTCGTCCTGCTTCGGGTTCCCGGCGGGCGTCGCCCAGCCGCGCGGGTTGGCGACGAAGACCTGGACGCTCTCCGCGCCCATCTCGCGCGCGTAGGCGAGACCGACGGAGTTGAGGCCGCCGGCCACGGGGACATGGCCGCCGACGGGATTGCGGAGCTGCTTGCTGGTCACACCCTTCAGGGTGTCACGCGCTCCGGCGCACCCCGCCGGCGGACCTTCGCGTTCCGCTCGGCGGACCGCCTGGACCGGTTGCGTGGCTTCCGGCCCGGCTCAGCGGATCTCGATGGTGATCGTCGACCCCTTGGGCGCGGTCTTGCCGCCGTCCACCGACTGGTTCTTGACATGGTCCCCGAAGAGCCCGAGCAGTCCACGGTCCTCGTTGACCTCGAACCCCGCGTCCTCCAGGGCCTTCGTCGCGTCGTCCACGCTGTCGCCCACCACGTCCGGCACCTGGACCATCTCCGGGCCCTTGGAGAGCGTCAGGGTGACGGTGTCGCCCGTGGCGGCCTCGCTGCCCGCGTCCGGCGACTGCCGGGCGACCTGGCCCTTGTCGAACTCCGAGGTGACCCGCTGGGCGGCGATCCTCACCTTGAGGCCCGCCTGTTCGAGCTCCGCCCTCGCGTCCTCGACGGACGTCCCCGTGACATCCGCGACGTCCACCGGACTGCCCTTGCTGACGACGAGGGCGATGGCCGAACCGGCGTGCCGTCGCGTGCCCGCTTCCGGGTCCGTACGGATCACCGAGCCCTTGAGCACGTCCTCGCCGAACTCCCGGGTGATCATGCCCGCGGCGAGCCCTTCGTCCTTCAGTACTTCCCTCGCCTTGGACAGCGTGAAGCCGTTCAGGTCGGGCACCCGCACCGTCTTCGGGCCGTCGGAGACGGTCAGCGACACGGAGTCGTGGTCACGGATCCGCGCGCCCGGGTGCGGATCACTGCTGATCACGGTGCCGCGCTTCACGGTGTCGCTGTACGCGTGCTTGACCTGCCCGACGTCGAGCCCGGCCGACTCGATCCGCGACCTGGCCTGCGTCTCGGTCTTCGCCAGCAGCAGCGGGACCTTGGTGAACTGGCCGGAGTTGATGTACCAGACGCCCGCGCCGAGGCCGAGCGCCAGCAGGATCGCGGTGACGATCACGATCGTTCCACGTCGGGAGCGTGAGCCGCGCCGCCGTGTGGGGGCGGGCGGCTCGGAGGCGAGCACACTGGTCTGCTCGAACCGGCTGGTCCGGTTGAGTCCGTCGGCCCCCTCGGCCTCGTTCACCGGCAGCAGGCGAGGCACGGACAGGGAGCGCGGGATCACGCTCGTACGGTCCTCCGCGTTGTCGTGGCCCGCGGTGACGGCCTGCGGCGGCACGGCGTCGAGCTGCTCGGCGGTGAGCCCGGCCCGCGCCTCCAGCACCTGGCCGAGCAGTGTCACCGCGTCGTGCGGGCGCAGGCCCGGATCGCGGGCGGTGGCCGCGGCGACCAGCTGGTCGAGCGCGAAGGGCATGCCCGGCACGGCGGCCGACGGCGGCGGCACGTCCGCGTGCAGGTGCTGGTAGATCACCTGGGCCGGGGAGTCACCCGAGTGCGGCTTGCCGCCGGTGAGCATCTCGTAGAGGACGACTCCGCAGGCGTACACGTCGACGCGGGTGTCGGCGGTGCCGTGCTCGATCTGCTCGGGAGCGAGATACGACACCGTGCCGAGCACGGACCCCGTCGTCTGGGTGACGGTGTCCACGGCCCGTACGAGGCCGAAATCCGCCACCTTGACCCGGCCGTCGTCCCCTATGAGGACGTTCTCCGGCTTCATGTCGCGGTGCACGAACCCGGCACGGTGCGCGGCGCCGAGCGCGGCGAGCACCGGCTCCAGGACGTCCAGCGCGGCCCGCGGCTGGAGCGCCCCGCGCTCGCGCAGCACGTCGCGCAGGGTGCACCCCGCGACGTACTCCATGGCCAGATAGACGTACGAGCCGTCCGCCCCCTGGTCGAAGACCTGGACCACATTGGGGTGCGCGAGCCGGGCCACCGACTTGGCCTCCCGTATGAACCGTTCGACGAACGAGACGTCGGCGGCCAGCGTCGGGTGCATCACCTTGAGCGCGAGCACGCGGTCCAGGCGGGTGTCCAGGGCCCTGTAGACCGTGGCCATCCCGCCGACCGCGATCCGGGCGTCGACGCGATAGCGGCCGTCGAGCAGCTGCCCGACAAGCGGGTCCTGAAGGGTCGTATCCACGCAGGCGAGTCTACGAGCCGTAGCCGTCGACCCTCCTGTCGTGGCCCGTACCGGGGCGGGACTGCAGCCGACCTGTGACGCACATCGCGCCGAAGAGGTGACGCGGCCCACTTCGCTGACGGCGCGCCCCACCACCCGGAGCCCCACCCGCTCCCCCCTGGCCGGAAACCGCCGCCCCGGGGCCGCCGGGAGGAGCCCGTGACGAGACGGCCCACGGTGACGGCAGGCGGTGATCCCCCCGTAGCGGCGTTCAGGGCGTCGTGAGGCCCGCCCTCCGGGCGGACGACGGGACTTTCGCAGCAGGCCCTAGAAGGCCGGCCGCTCCGGATCCAGCCGCGCCAGGCCCTCCGCGGGCGAGGACGCCGAGGCGAAGTGCCGCCGGGGAATCCGCCCCGCACGCCGCGCCAGACGCCCCGCCTCCACGGCGTGCCGCATGCCCTCGGCCATCAGCACCGGTTCCTGCGCACGGGTGACGGCCGAGGCGAGCATCACACCGGCGCACCCCAGCTCCATCGCCAGCGCCGCGTCCGACGCCGTACCGGCCCCCGCGTCGAGGATCACCGGCACGCGCGCGTGCTCCACGATCAGCTCGAAGTTGTGCGGGTTGCGGATCCCCAGGCCGGACCCGATGGGCGAGCCGAGCGGCATGACCGCCGCGCACCCGACGTCCTCCAGCTTCCGCGCGAGCACGGGGTCGTCGTTCGTGTACGGCAGCACCGTGAATCCGTCGTCGACCAGTGTCTCCGCGGCGTCGAGCAGTTCGATCGGGTCGGGAAGCAGGGTGCGCTCGTCGGCGATGACCTCCAGTTTGACCAGGTCGGTGCCGAGCGCCTCCCGGGCGAGCCGCGCGGTCAGCACGGCCTCGCCCGCGGTGAAGCAGCCCGCGGTGTTCGGCAGCACCCGGATGCCGAGCCGGGCGAGCACGGACAGGACGGAGCCGTGCGCCGCGGGATCCACCCGGCGCATCGCGACCGTCGTCAGCTCCGTCCCGGACGCCACGAGCGACCGTTCCAGCACGGTGAGGCTGGGCGCACCTCCCGTACCCATGATCAGCCGGGACGAGTAGGACGTACCTCCGAGGACGAACGGATCGTCGGCCATGGGTCAGCCTCCTTGGACAGCGGTGAGGACTTCGACACGGTCTCCCTCGCGCAGGGACGTGGCGGACCACTGGGTGCGCGGGACGACGGTCTCGTTGAGCGCGGCGGCGACGCCGGAGGGCGCCGCCGTGAGGGTGGCGACGAGCGTGTCGAGGGCGGTGCCCGCGGCGACGAGCCGGCGCTCGCCGTTGACGAGGATGTTCATACGGGTTGCTCCGTGCGTGTCGGGCTGAACCGGTGGGGAGTGAAGGGACGCGCTTCCTCGGGGAGCTCCCCCGAGGCGAGGACGTGCGCCATGACGTCCCCGGTGACGGGAGTGAGCAGGACGCCGTTGCGGTGGTGGCCGGTGGCCAGCAGCAGTCCGTCGAGCCCGGTCGGGCCGAGCAGCGGAGCGTTGTCGGGCGAGCCGGGGCGCAGTCCGGCCCGGGTCTCGGTGAGCGGCAGTTCGGTGATCCCGGGCACCAGCTCATGGGCGTCGCGCAGCAGCTCGTACACGCCGCCCGCGGTCACCGTGGTGTCCCAGCCCAGCTCCTCGCTGGTCGCGCCGACGACGAGTTCGCCGCTCTCGCGCGGCACCAGATAGACGTGGCTGCCACGGACCACGGCCCGCACGGTGCGGCTCAGGAAGGGCGCGTACCGCTTCGGCACGGTCAGCCGCAGCACCTGCCCCTTCACCGGGCGCACGGGCGGCCTCACGAAGTCGGGCACGCCCTCGAGCCTCCCGCTGAGGCTGCCCGCGGCCAGTACCACCTGCGCCGCCGCCAGCCCGTCGCCGCCCGCGGTGACGACCCCGGTGGCCCGCTCCCGGACCACCGTCAGCCGCTCCGCCCAGGTCCGGTGGAACACCACTCCGGCTCGCTCGCACGCCGTGACCAGGCCCTTCGCGAGGCGGCGCGGGTCGATCTGATGGTCGCCGTCGACGCGCAGACCACCACGGACACCGGGCGCGAGCATCGGCTCCAGCCGGCGGCACTCACGGCCGCTGAGCCACTCCGATTCGAGCCCCGAGCGGATCTGCAGGGCATGCAGTTCCCGCAGATGGGCGCGGTCGTCGGAGTCCAGGGCGACGGCCAGCGTGCCGCACCGGCGGTAGCCGAGATCCTGGCCCGTCGCCTCGGTGAGCTCGGCGACGAAGTCCGGATAGCGGCGGGCGGAGGCGAGGTTCAGGCCCAGCAGGGTCTGCTCGCCGTAATGCAGTTCGGTGACGGCGGCGAGCATCCCGGCGGCGACCTGCGCGGCCCCGCCGCCGGGTTCCGGGTCCACGACCGTCGTGGTGAACCCGCGCTGAGCGGCCCGCCAGGCCGTGACCAGGCCGATGATCCCGCCCCCCACCACCAGGACGTCGGACGTGACGGACCTCTCCGCCGGTGTACGCGACATGGGCGTCCAGCCCCTCCCTTCGCCGGCATGACCCGGATCAGGTTCGTACGGTCGGAGGCCGCCAGCCTCCCTCTCAGCCCGGTGCGTCCGGGCTCCCGCGAGTGCTCTACGTCGACCACCCTAGCTCGCCGCCGTATGCCTCAGTAAGGGAGCCTCCGTCCATCGCCCAGGCGCCCGACGGCCTTGTCCGGCTGCGGCTGGAGGAGAGCGGGGAGGGGAGCCGTGGGCGGGCGGGCGGGACGAACGTGGTGGTACCGATCGGGCAGATCCGGCAGATCGAACACCCTGAACACCCCGCACAGGCCGCACGCGCCGGACGGACCCGCCGACACCGGGTCGCATTGTGGAACAGGTCACCGAGCACGTCCGCTGACTGACGGATTGTCAGGTGTCTATGGTGATCAGGTGAGCGAGCAGACGCAGGCGCAGAAGCAGGGGCCTACGGCACGCCGGGTCGTCATCGCGGGCGCGGGCATGGCCGGCGTGCAGACCGCGGTCGCCCTGCGCGAACAGGGATTCACCGGCGGCGTGACACTGATCGGCGCCGAGCCGCACCAGCCGTACGACCGGCCGCCGTTGTCCAAGGCGGTGCTGCTCGGAAAGGCCGAGCACTCCGCCTTCGACATCGACTTCGAGGCACTGGGCATCGAACTGAGGCTCGGCTGCGAAGCGCTGGGCCTGCGCCCCGGGGACCACGAGCTGGACACCGCCACGGGACCGGTGCCCTACGACCTCCTGGTCCTGGCGACCGGCGCGGAACCGATCCAGCTCCCCGGCGCGGAGGGCATGCCCGGCGTCCATCTCCTGCGCACCCTGGACGACGCCGAACGGCTGCGCCCCGTGCTCGCCCGGCAGCACGACATCGTGGTGGTCGGGGCGGGCTGGATCGGCGCCGAGTTCGCCACGGCGGCGCGCAAGGCCGGGTGCGCGGTGACGGTCGTCGAGGCCGCCGACCGGCCGCTGGCCGGGGCGCTTCCCGCCGAGGTGGCCGCGCCGATGGCCGCCTGGTACGCGGACAGCGGGGCCTCGCTGCGCACCCACGCGCGCGTGGAGCGCGTCGAGCCCGGTGCCGTGGTGCTCGACGACGGGTCCCGGGTGCCCGCGGGCGCCGTGGTAGTCGGCATC
Source organism: Streptomyces sp. RPA4-2 (assembly GCF_012273515.2). NCBI lineage: Bacteria > Bacillati > Actinomycetota > Actinomycetes > Kitasatosporales > Streptomycetaceae > Streptomyces > Streptomyces sp. RPA4-2. The sequence continues at coordinate 2,707,641 of NZ_CP050975.2, read as the reverse complement.
GGCGCCCGGCCCGCCACCGCCTGGCTGGCCGGCTCCGGCATCGAGCTCGGAGCCCACCGCGAGGTCGTGGCCGACAGCCACCTGCGCACCTCCGTGCCGGACGTCTACGCGGTCGGCGACTGCGCCTCCTTCCCCTCGGGCCGGTACGAGGAGCGCCTTCTCGTCCACCACTGGGACAACGCCCTGCAGGGACCGCGCACGGTGGCGGCGAACATCATCGGCGAGGCCCCGGTGGCGTACGACCCGGTTCCGTACTTCTGGTCCGAGCAGTTCGGCCGTTTCGTCCAGTACGTCGGCCACCACGCGCCCGCCGACACGACCGTCTGGCGCGGCGACTCCTCGGGCGCCGCCTGGACGGTCTGCTGGCTGCGCGACTCCCGACTGGTCGCGCTCCTGGCGGTGGGCCGCCCCCGCGATCTGGCCCAGGGCCGCCGCCTGATCGAGGCGGGCATGCCGCTGGCCCCGGAGATCCTGTCGGATCCGTCACGTCCGCTGAAGGACGCCATGGGCTAGGCGGGCACCGAGGCCTCCGTTCGGGCGGCCTGGGGGCGGACCCGGTCCGGTGGGCTCCCTCACCGGGTGGCGGCCGGGCGGCCGGGGCGAGGAATTGCGCCGGGCCGCTCGCCCGATGGCCGCCGGGCGGCCAGGCGGCCAGGCAACCGGGCGGCGGACGGTCGGGCGAGCAAACCCGCCGGGCCCGCTCGCCGCGTGGCCCGCGCACGCTCCACCGCGCCGGAATTCGGCGGAATTCCGCAAGATTCACGCGCTTCTGACGCGGGACGGGTGGCGCTCGGGTACCGAGTGTCAGTCCGGGATGGCAGGCTTGTCCCGTGACCGAGATTGACGCAAAGATCGATGCTCTCGTCCCCGCCTGGCTCACCCTCCCCGACATCGCCGAACAGTTCGGCGTCGAGGTGACCCGCGTCCGGCAGTTGGTCAAGGAAGGCCAGCTGATCGCCGTACGCCGTGGTGAGAACCGCGCGCTGCACGTCCCCGCCGCTTTCATCGACGAGGACAAGGTCGTCAAGGGCCTCACCGGCACCCTGACGCTCCTGCGGGACGACGGCTTCACCGACGAAGAGATGCTCGAGTGGCTCTTCACCCCCGACTCGACCCTGCCCGGCACCCCCGCGCAGGCGCTGAGCGAGAATCGCGGCACGGAGGTGAAGCGTCGCGCCCAGGCGCTCGCCGTCTGATCCGACAACACGTCCGGCGTACGGACCACGGCCGGCCCCGGGCCACCCCGGCCGCCGTGGTCCGTACGCACCGCAGCACCACGGGGGACCCACGCATGCCCGAGAACGCCGCCCGCCTCGCCGACGCCCGCGTCTACCTCTGCACGGACGCGCGCACGCGCCAGGGCGACCTCGCCGAGTTCCTGGACGCCGTCCTGGCGAGTGGCGTCGACATCGTGCAGCTGCGCGACAAGGGCATGGAGGCGGCCGAGGAACTGGAGCACCTCCAGGTCTTCGCGGACGCCTGCGCCCGCCACGGCAAGCTCCTCGCGGTCAACGACCGGGCGGACGTCGCCCACGCGGTCGGCGCCGACGTACTCCATCTGGGCCAGGGCGACCTCCCGGTCCCCGCGGCCCGCGCCATCCTCGGCGACGAAGTCCTGATCGGCCGTTCCACGCACGCGGCGGCGGAGGCCTCGGCCGCCGCCGTCCAGGAGGGCGTGGACTACTTCTGCACCGGCCCCTGCTGGCCCACTCCCACCAAGCCCGGCCGCCACGCACCGGGCCTCGACCTGGTCCGCCACACCGCCGCGCTCGGCACCGACCGCCCCTGGTTCGCCATCGGCGGCATCGACCTGGGCAACCTCGACGAAGTGCTGGAGGCGGGCGCCCGCCGTGTCGTCGTCGTCCGCGCGATCACCGAGGCGGACGACCCCGCGGCGGCGGCCGCCGAGTTCGCGAAGCGGCTGCGGCAGGCCTGACCGCGCGGAGCCGGCCCCGCCCGTGGCGCGCCGGACCGTCCCGCCGCCCGTCGGGTCGTCCCGCGCTCTGTCCGAGGGGTGGACAAGAACCCGACGAATCGGACAATTCTTTCCGGTTCGGTTGGGGGACCGGCGCCCCCTGGCTAACCTGCGAGTATGGCCCTCGGATCTGCCTCCACCAGGACTGACCGCGCACGCATCGTGAGCGACATGCTCGCGTCCGGCAAGAAGACGTACTCGTTCGAGTTCTCCGCGCCGAAGACCCCCAAGGGCGAGCGGAACCTGTGGAACGCGCTGCGCAGGGTCGAGGCCGTCGCCCCCGACTTCGTCTCCGTGACCTACGGAGCGGGCGGCTCCACCCGCGCCGGCACGGTCAGGGAGACCGAGCAGATCGTCGCCGACACCACGCTCACGCCGGTGGCCCACCTCACCGCCGTCAACCACTCCGTGGCCGAGCTGCGCAACATCATCGGCCAGTACGCGGATGCGGGGATCCGGAACATGCTCGCGGTCCGCGGTGACCCGCCCGGAGATCCCATGGGCGACTGGGTCCCGCATCCCCAGGGCCTGACCTACGCGGCCGAACTCGTCCGACTCATCAAGGAGTCCGGCGACTTCTGCGTGGGCGTCGCCGCCTTCCCCGAGATGCATCCGCGCTCCGCCGACTGGGACGCGGACGTCTCACACTTCGTCGACAAGTGCCGGGCCGGCGCGGACTACGCGATCACGCAGATGTTCTTCCAGCCCGAGTCGTACCTGCGGCTGCGCGACCGGGTCGCGGCGGCGGGCTGCGCGACACCGGTGATCCCCGAGGTCATGCCGGTGACGAGTGTGAAGATGCTGGAACGGCTCCCGCAGCTCAGTAACGCTTCGTTCCCGGACGTCCTGAAAGAGCGGATCCTCACAGCCAAAGAGGATCCGGCGGCTGTACGCTCCATTGGCATCGAGTTCGCGACGGAGTTCTGCGCGAAGCTGCTGGACGAGGGCGTCCCCGGACTGCACTTCATTACGCTGAACAACTCCACGGCGACGCTGGAAATCTACGAGAATCTGGGCCTGCACCACCCGCAGCAGGCCTAGACCGGTCGCACCCGCGTACGACACACTGCGTAGCGGCCACTGGGAGAGGGGCGTACATGGGCTTGACGGTCCTCTATATCGCTTTCGGCATCGTCGCACTGTGGCTCCTCGGCGAGGTTCTGCTGCAGTACAAGGCGCGGCTGCGCTACCGGCTGCTCGCCTTCGTCGGCTTCGCCGGTGTGGTCCTCGGTGTGCTGATCCCGTCCGTGATCGTCGTCGGTCTGGGTGCGGCCGCCTTCGCGGTCGGCCAGACGTACGTCACGCTGTCGTTCCGGCGCGGCTTCGCGGCCGGCTGGGCGGTGGGCAACCGCCAGGGAGCCGACGAGGCTCCGGACAAGAGCTCGGGCAGGAGCAAGCGCCGCCGCGGCGAGCCGGACCGCCAGGACCCGGCGCTGGAGGCATCCGACCTCGAGGCGGAGCAGGAGGCGGCCGAGAGCGCGCCGTATCCGCAGGGCGAGGACGACTACGCCCGCGAGGACGACGTCTTCACGCCCGCGCACTCCGACCGGTTCATGCCGGCCGGCTCCGGCGACCTCACGGCGACCGGGAGCACGGCCGTGTACGAGCCCCAGCCCCTGCCCGACGACACCGGCTCCTACGGCGTCTACAGCGACGCGGCCTACGCGGCCGCCGCGGGGCAGCCCGGCCAGTCCTACGCCGCCGCCCCCTCGCAGGACCAGCAGGCCTACGCGTACGACGGCTACTCCGGCTACGACCAGCAGCAGTACGGCTACGACAACGGCCAGCAGCAGTACGCCGCCTACTCCGACCCGTACATCGGCACACAGACCTACAACGGCGCCGCGTACGACATGACGTACGGCGGCGGCGATCAGCAGTACCCGCAGCAGCAGGGCTACGGCCAGGACCAGTACGCCGCGGGCGGCTACGGCGGCGAGACCCCGGCGGGCGGTGTCTGGGTCCCGCAGCAGCGCAGCACCGACGACCAGTACGGCGGCGAGCTCCCGCCCGAGCAGCAGTATCCGTACCAGGACAACGGCCAGGGCAACGGCAACGGCAACGGGAACGGCGCCGGGTTCGACGAGCAGTACCGGTACTGACCGTCCTCAGGGGCGGGAGCGCTTCAGAGGCGGGCGGTGGCCGCACGGGCCGCCTTCAAGGATGCCCACGGGCTCACTGCGAGCCGCGGAAGTCCGGTCCCTCCACGATCAGCCCGGACACCAGGGCACCCGACATCCCCGCGTGCGGAAGGCCGCCGCCTGGATGCGTCCAGCCGCCGACCGTGTACAGCCCCGGCATGCGGGTGCCGTTCGACGGGTGCAGCAGCCGGCCCGCCGCCGCCGCGAGCGCCGGTGCGGGCACCGCGCCGCCCTCCGCGCCCGTCGCCTCCGCGATGTCGGCCGGGGTGCGGACCTCGTGCCACAGCAGGCGCTCACGCACGTCCGGCACGGCGCGCCGGGTGGCGTCGAGCACCCGCTCCACGTCCGCCTCCGACACCCGCAGGCCCGAGGGCACCGTGACCGTCACGGTGACCGCTTCGTGCTCGGCGTCGGGCGCGAGACCGGGGTCGTCCGGGCGCGAGACCGTCACCGTGGGCGCGGCGGGGAATCCGGGACGCTCGCCGAAGAGCCGCTCCAGCTCCTCCTCACGGTCGGGCGTGTGCACCACCGTCCGGTGCGCCACCCCCGCCGGACGCCCGCCTCGCAGCGCCAGCAGCACGGTCAGCCGGCTCGGCGCGCCCCGCTGCGGCGCGACCTCGTCACCGCCGCGCAGCGTCGTCCCGGCGACGAGACGGTCCAGCATCTCGGGCGCTACACCGGCGACCACGAAGTCGGCGTCCTCGACCGGCGCCGCCGCGGAGCCGAGGTCCCGGGAGGGGTCCTCGGCGAGCTCGACGCCCACCGCCCGTCCGTCCTTCTCCACGATCCGCCCGACCGGCGTCCCGAAACGGAACTCCACCCTGCGGGCCAGGCACCGCTCGTACACCGCACGCGCCAGCTCCCGCGCACCTCCGCGCACGTACCAGGTGCCGAAGGCGTGCTCCATGTACGGAAGCACCGCCGCGCTCGCCGGCGCGACGCGCGGGTCGAGCCCGTACGCGAGGGCGTGGCTCTCCAGGAGGGCGGCGAGGCGCGGCTCGCGCAGCTCCCACGCGCCGACCTCGGCGAGCGTGCCGGCCCGGCGGGTGCGCAGCATCCTTCTGTGGGACACCGCGGGGTAGGGATCGCGGTCGGCGAGCACCTGCCAGTTCGGCCACAGCGGCTCCTCCAGGAGCGGCCGGCGCGTCCGGTCCCAGGTCTCCCGGGCCCGCACCAGGAAGTCGCCCCACCGCTCGCCCGAGCCCGCCCCGAGGGCCTGGTCGAGGGCGGTGACGACACCGGCGCGGGAGGCGTTGGGCAGGGAGACCTCCGTGCCGTCGGCGAAGACATGGCGTGCGGACGGGTCCACCTGGACCAGGTCGACACACGCCTCCAGCGGCTCCTTGCCCGTCTTGACGAACAGATCGCGCAGGACGGCGGGCACTCGCAGCAGGCCGGGGCCCGTGTCGAACGTGAAGCCGTCGCGCTCGAAGCGGCCCAGCGCTCCGCCGTACGTCGACGCGCGCTCGTACACCACCACCCGATGGCCCGCGACGGCCAGCCGGGCGGCGGCCGCCATCGCGCCCATCCCGGCGCCGATCACCGCAATCCGTCCCATGCCCGTGACCTTATCGGCCACCACTGACAGGCCGGGCCAGGGGCCTCAGGCGGTCAGCCGGGTGGTGGCCCGACCTGTCCGGCGAGCCGTCTCTCCTCACGGCGCTGGGCCCTGCGGCGCAGGAACCGCCGGATCCGGGAGACCAGGAAGAAGAGCGTCAGCAGGCCCGCGAGCAGCAGCACGGCCGCGATGACCGCCGCGGCCACGGGGTGGAACATCGCGAACGTCAGGATCCCGGCGACCCCGAGGTCCTCGGCGATGCTCATGCCGACGTTGCTGAACGGCTCGGGTGAGGTGTTGATCGCCATCCGGGTCCCGGCCTTGACCGCGTGGCTCGCCAGCGCGGTCGAACCGCCGATCGCGCCCGCCGCCAGATCGGGGAGCGAACCGCTGTGCCCGGCGAGCAGCGCGCCGACCACCGCCCCCGCCACCGGCCGGACGACGGTGTGCACCGAGTCCCACACGGTGTCCACGTACGGGATCTTGTCGGCGACCGCCTCGCACAGGAAGAGGACGCCCGCGGCGATGAGGACGTCGGGGCGCTGCAGGGACTGGGGGACGTCGTCGCTCAGGCCGGTCGCGCCGAAGACGCCGAGCAGCAGCACCACCGCGTACGCGTTGATGCCGCTGGCCCAGCCGCTGGTGAAGACCAGGGGGAGTACGGACACGGCAGCGATCGTAACCAGTTGACGACGGTCCGTCCTGGGCATGAGTGCCCAGGAGTAGGTATCCGTACCCACTGAGGGAGATGAGTACCCGGACGGATGGGGTCCGGCCCGTGTGAACGGGAGAGTGGAGGCACGGAAGGGGGCGCGGCTCCGGTACCGCCGGCACGGGGCGGCGGAACGGTTCTCGCGCCCTTGGCCGCTCCTTCCACCGGCCCGGTCGGCGGGAGCGAGGCACGGGGGACCCGGGGGACGACCGAACGGGGCCCGACGGAGGGAACGGGGAACACGGGGGAGCAGGGCGAAGCGCCGGTTCGAGGTGGCCCGCGGGGGACGCGGCCACTTCGGACCGGCGCTTTCGCGTGGTGCCGGTCCGCCGCGGTCGGGGTCGGGCCGGCGGTGGCCTAGCGGCTGCCGCTCACGCGCCCCTGGAGCAGCCGTGAGAGCGCCGCGTGGACGTCGTCCAGGGAACGCTCGGGCTGGAAGGCCTGCCAGTCCAGGGCGGCCACCAGGACCATGCCGACCATAGCGGCCGCGGTCAGCGGGATGTCGATCTCGTCGCTGAGCTCACCGCCCGCCACCCCCTCGCGCAGCACGTCCTCGACGACCGCGACCGCCTCCCGCCTGACCACCATGAGCGTGGACTGCCAGGCCCGGTTGGTGCGCCACAGTTCGGCCACGTACAGCTGGGTGAAGGCCGGGTAACGGTCCATGAAGACGAGCCCGGCCCGGATCATCGCGTCCAGGGCGTCGACTCTCGTCCCGCCCTCGCGCTCGGTCCGTTCCGCGGCCTCGCGCAGGGAGGCGGTGAGGAGCCCCACGCCGTGCCGCAGCAGCTCTTCGAAGAGGACGGCCTTGCTGGCGAAGTTGTAGTAGACGGTGCCTTTGGCGACCCCGGCCCGCTCCGCGATCTCGTCCACGGTGGTGGCGGAGAAACCCTGTTCCGCGATGAGGGTGACGGCCGCTTCGTAGAGCTTCTGCCGGGTGGCCTCGCGGCGACCGCCGCCTGCCGTGGTGTTGCTGCTTTCCATGGCCCTGATTGTCACAGGCTCAGCTCCGGGTGAAGGCGGTCCAGGGTCCACACCTGCCTGCGGCGTGCCGACAGCGCGGTGAGCGCGAGGGCGCCCGCGGTGAACGCCGTGAGAACGGCGCACGCCTGCCAGACAGGTCCCAGACCGCCGCCGGTGATGAGCCTGCGGAGGGCCTCGACGACGTAGCTCATCGGCAGGAAGGGGTGGATCGCGTTGAAGAAGCGCGGACTCGTCTGGACGGGGTACGTGCCGCCCGCCGATGTCAGCTGGAGCATCAGGAGGGCGAGCACGAGGATCCGGCCGGCCGCTCCGAAGCGCGCGTTCAGCCACTGGACGACGGCCGCGAAGCACGCCGTCACCAGGAACAGGAAGCCGACCGTCCCGGCCGCCCGCACCATCTCCAGGCCGATCGCCCAGTGCAGCACGGACATCAGGGCCGCTGTCTGCAGCACCCCCAGGGCGGCCACCGGCAGCCAGCCCGCCAGGGCGATGCGCCAGGCCGAGGCGCCGACCGCGAGCGCGCGCCGGTTGAGCGGCGGGATCAGCATGTAGGCGACCATCGCGCCCACCCACAGCGACAGCGGGATGAAATAAGGGGCGAAACCGGTGCCGTAGTTGGGTGCCTTGTGGAGGTCCCTGGAGGCGAGCTGGACCGGATCGGCCATGACGTGGGTACGCCGGTCGCGGTCCTGCCGGTCGTAGTCGGGGATCCGGCCGGCGCCGTCGTGCAGGCCGCCGGCCAGCTTCCCGGAGCCGCCGACGAGCTGGTAGATGCCCCCGTCGAGGTCGCTCGCGCCCGTCGTCAGCCGGCCGACACCCGTGTCGAGGTCCGCCGCGCCGGTCCTGGCCGTGCCGAGCCCGGTGTGCAGTTTCTCGGCGCCGGTGGCGACCTTCGCGGCGCCCGCGTCCAGTGCATCGATCTTGGAGACGGCGTCGCCGAGGTCCTCGGAGAGGTGCGGCGAGCGGTTCGCGAGCGCACGGGCCTGCTTCTGGAGCGTGCCCAGGTTCTGGTCGAGCGTGTCGAGGTCGCCGCCCTGGTCGTCGATGAGCGTGTCGAGGTCGTCGGCGACCGCGGCCACGTCCGCGGCGGCCTGCTTGGCCTTCTTGAGATCGGGGCACGCGGGGTCGGGGACCGGCAGGGTCTCGCAGCGCGCCTTGTAGACGGTGTTCAGCACGGTGGAGGCCGTGTGCGCGCCCTTGGCGGCCGCCGGAGCCGCCTCCACCAGGGTGCGCAGGTTGTGGCGGACCGCCGAGGCGGAGTCGGCGACGAGACGGGCCGTGTCGCCGATCGACTTCTCGTTGACCTTCAGGAAGGGGCCCACCTTGTCCGCGACGCCGTCGACCTTGGTGGCCAGCGTCCGGGTGCCGTCCGCGACCTGCCGTGAACCGTCCTCCAGGTCCCCCGCGCCCTTGTCGAGCTTCGCGAGGCCCGTGGAGAGCTTCCCGCTGCCCTTCTCGGCCTCCTTCAGACCGTCCGCCAGGTTCTTGGAGCCCTTCTTGGCCTTGCCGATCCCGCCCTTGAGCCGGTCGGCCCCCTTGGCCGCCTTCTCGGTCTCCCCGTGGATGTCCGAGAACGAGATGAAGATCTTGTCGAGGAACGATCTCGACGCCTTCGTGGAGGCCGCGGTGCGCACCTCGCTGAAGACCGTGCGCGAGATCTGCCCGACGATGTAGTTGTTCGCGTCGTTCGTACGCACCTGGAGCGCGCCGGTCTCCGGCGCGTCCCCGGAGCTGGAGGCGACCCTGCTGCTGAAGTCGGACGGCATGGTCAGCGACAGGTAGTACGTGCCGTTCTCGACGCCCTCGCGGGCCTCGGCGGCGCTCACCTCGTGCCACTCGAAGGTGTCGCTGTCGCGCAGCCCCTTGGTGATGTCGTCGCCGGCCCTGATCCTGGCGCCCCCGGCCGTCGCCCCCCGGTCGTCGTTCACGAGCGCGACGGGGATGCGGTCGAGGCGGCCGTACGGGTCCCAGAACGACCACAGGTAGAGGGCGCCGTAGAGCAGGGGCAACAGGAGGAGCGCGGCGAGTGCGGCACGCGGGAGCCTGCCCCGGCCGAACCGCCTGAGCTCAAGAGCGGCCAGTTTCGGTGAGCGCATCGGCCGTCTCCTTCTTGTCGGTCGGGTGGGCGTCGGCCTTCGTGCGGAGGTCGCGGGCCGCGTGGGGTTCGGTGCTGCCGTCGGGTTCGTGGGCTGGGCGGGGACCGCCGGTCGCGTCGGGGTCGTCGGCTGGGCCGGGACCGCCGGTCGCGTCGGGGTCGTCGCCTGTTCCGGTGGGCTTTCCGGTCCGTCCGGTGGACACGGTGACCGCTCCTTCAGGGGCCTCGCTGCACACCGCGACGACGGTGGTGCCGGAGGCGGCGATCGACGTCAACAGGGCCCACGCCTCGGTCCGTTCGGCGTCCGACAGCTTGAGGTCGGTGTCGTCGACGCCGAGCAGCCCCGGGCCGCCGACGAGGGCCAGCGCCACGGACAGGCGCAGGCTTTCGAGCCGCTCCAGATCGCGTACGGCCGTCCGGGGCCCCTTGGGCAGGGCTTCCCGGACCAGCCCCGCGGCGGCCAACGCGTCGTCGATCCGCTGTTCCGTCCCGGCGTTCCGCTCGGCCCTCGGGCGCCACAGCCCCCGCAACGGTCCCCCGAACCGCCTTTGCAGCAGCGCCCGTTCGAGCAGGTGCTCCCCGACGGTCAGGGCTGGGTCCAGGTCGGTGACGCCCGGGACGTGGGCGAGCGCGCTCACGCGCCGCACCGCGCCCATCTGCTTCGGCAGGGTCGATCCGCCCACGAGGGCACTTCCCTCGGTGGGCCGCATCCGGCCGGTGAGGGCGAGCAGCAGGCACGTCCGGCCGGATCCGGACGGGCCCTCGACCGCGATCAGCGAACCGGGCTCCGCGCTCACCCCCACCCCGCGGAACGCCCAGCCGCGGGGTCCCTCCAGCCCGAAGTCCGTGGCCGTGACACCGAGTCCGTGCGGACCGTCCACAGCGCCCCCATCCCCTGAGCAATATTTGAACTGACTGGTCAGTGCAAAAACTAACGCGAACCTTCGATCGAAGCAAAGGCGCAGGTCAGAACGGATTGTCAGTGGCATACCTCACGATGGGCACATACGGCCACAGTGCCGTCACACAGACGACAGGAGGTTCGTCATGGCCACCTCTTCCGCAGCAGCCGCCCACCGGCGCCGCGCCACCGGCCCTGCCCCCTCACCGACCGGCCCCGCGAGCGACGTGCACCCCGTGCTCCGCCGGACCACGGCCCCGCCCGCCGCCCTCGACCTGCTGGCCCAGGCCCGCACCGGACTCGAGGAGGCGGCGATCCTGGAAACGCCCAACGAGCGCTACGCGACGGCCCACTTGGCCGCCCTGCGCACCGCCGCCGCTGTCCTCGCCGCGCGGGGACGACCCGAACCCACCCCCCGACGCCGGGCCCGTATCCGCAGCGCCTGGGAGGTGCTCCCCGAAATAGCGCCCGAACTGACCGAGTGGAGCGCCCTGTTCGCTTCCGGAGCCGACCGCCGCGCCCGGGCCGAGGCCGGCATCCAGGGCGCGGCGGGCAACCGCGACGCCGACGACCTCATACGTGACGTGGCGATGTTCCTGCGCATCGTCGAGCGGATGCTCGTGCTGCAACCCGTCCTGCCCCAGCCACGGCAGGACGGGGGCCGGGAGGTCCCGGACGCCGGCTGACCGCCATGTGATCCGGTGCGTGATTCACCAAGTGGTTCAACAGGTGATTCACCACGTGATCCGGCGCGTGAGACGGAGGATCGGGTACGGCGGCGGAGGCAATAGGGTGGAGGCGCCTGATGCCTCCCGCCGGGGAGGCCCCCCGATCGCTCCGCCATCCCCGAGGCGGTGCCGCGCCGAGGAGTCAACTTCCGTGTCGGACCCGATGCGCCCCCGCGCTTCTCTCCGTACCGCCGTGGTCTGGGAGGTCCTCAAGGACGCCCTCGACCGCCGGGTCAAGGCGACCGGGCGGGAGTCCCTGGACGTTCTCGACACCGGGGGCGGCAGCGGCAACTTCGCGGTGCCCGTGGCCCGTCTCGGCCACCGTGTCACCGTCGTCGACCCGAGTCCGAACGCGCTGTTCGCGCTGGAGCGCCGCGCCGCCGAGGCGGGCGTCGCCGACCGCGTCAAGGGCGTTCAGGGCGACGCCCACGGTCTCTTCGACGTCGTCGAGCGAGGCGGCTACGACGCGGTGCTGTGCCACGGGGTCCTCGAGTACGTGGACAACCCGGCCGAGGGCGTGCGCAACGTGGTGGACGCGCTGCGCCCCGAGGGTGTCCTCAGCCTGCTCGCCGCCGGCCTGGGCGGTGCGGTGATCGCCCGCGCCCTCGCCGGACACTTCAAGGAGGCCAGGCACGCCCTCGCCGACCCGGACGGACGCTGGGGCGAGGGCGACCCGGTACCCCACCGCTTCACCGCCGAGCAGCTCACCGCGCTCGTCGAGGGCGCCGGCCTGCGCGTCGGCGCGGTGCACGGCGTACGGGTCTTCGCGGACCTGGTCCCCGGAGTCCTCGTGGACACCGAACCGGGAGCCCTCGAAGCCCTCCTGAAGCTGGAGGCGGCGGCCGCGGAACTCGCCTCGTTCCACTCCGTGGCCACGCAGCTTCATGTGCTCGGTGAGACGCAGGGGGCGGACGGGGGCTGAGTCGTCCGCCGTGGTGCGCCCCTGATCAGGGGCTGGGCGGCAGATGGAGTACGCCACAGGCCACCCGATCGAGCCCTCGGCGCCGTATGATCGAGGGAGACCGTCCGGCATGACGGGCCGGTCGCTGGGGAATGCACGCCTCAGTGGATCGGGGTGCCATGGCGGGTTCCGGTTGGCGAATTGGCGCAGAGGGGCGGGTTTCACGGGGGCGATTCCCTGCCTATCCTGAAGGGGACCCCCGGTCGCCCCGGCGACTGCACGATGAGGAGGACGCCGTGCCGCTCTCGGAGCACGAGCAGCGAATGCTCGAGCAGATGGAGCGAGCGCTGTACGCCGAAGATCCCAAGTTCGCGACAGCGCTTGAGGGAAGCGGGCTGCGTACGTACACCCGGCGACGGGTCTACCAGGCGGTCGCGGGCTTTCTGGTGGGTATCGCGCTCCTCATGGCCGGAATGGTCGCAGTACAGATCTGGCTGAGCGTGGTGGGTTTTCTTGTCATGCTGGGCTGTGCGGTGCTTGCCGTCACCGGTTGGCGCAAGGCTCCCAAGCCGGGAGAACAACCGGCGACGCCCGGCGCACCCGCCGCGCGTCGCCAGGCCAGACAGCGCCGCTCCATGATGGACCGCATCGAACAACGCTGGCAGCGGCGCCGCGACGAGCAGGGCCAGTAGCAGGAGCAGCGGCGGCCGCCGTGGCAGCGACGGGCCGGCCGCAGCCACAGGACATCGTGAGGGGGTGTCCACCCGGACCGGGTGGACACCCCCTCACGCGTTGCCACCAGCACCCGCCTTCGGCCGAGCCCACCCACGCAGCCCGACCGGGCCCAGTCCGATCGGGCCCAGTTCGGGCAGGGCCGGAACCGACCGGGGCACGGTTGGACCGGGGCCGGAACCGACCGGGGCACGGTTGGACCGCGGCCGGAACCGACCGGAGGATGGTCCGACCGGTGGCGCGGCCCGACCGGTGGCGCGGCCCGACCGGTCGCGCGGGTCGCCCTGGCGTGCTGTGGGTGCTGCGCGCCTCGTCGTGGGCCCGGCTCGCGAAACCCGTGTGGCCCGCCCCCCCCGGCCGGGAGGTGCGGGCCACACGTGGTGTCCGGCGTGGTGACCGACGTCAGCCGTTCTGCCCCGAGGGGCGTCGCAGCAGAGTCTCCTTGCGGGCCGCCATCCGAGCCGTCACGGTCGCCCGGCGGGCCGACGCGGCCCAGGCCACCCTGATGGCTGAGCGTGGTGCGACAAGCGCGCGCAACCGGGCGATCCGGCTCGCCGGAGTGCGCAGGGCATCCGCGACCCGGCGGGCGTCCTCGGCGAGCCCCGCCGTCAGCATGGGACGCGGAGCGTAGAGAACCTGCTCCACCGCCGCCGCCACCCGGTGCACCGCCTCCGCGGCCTCACCGTCGAGATGCCCGAGCCTCACGATCCTCGCCGCCGCGTTGCGCGGCGTCCGGGACTCGTCCGGCACGATGCCGTAGTCCCACGCCGTATCGGTCACCTCCAGCCAGGCCGCCAGCGCGTACGCCGCCGCGTCCTCCTCACCACGGCCGTGCGCACCGAGCCGCAGGGACCGGACCCGCAGCCGCCACAGCATCGGCAGCAACGGCAACGCCAGCACCAGGAGCCCCAACAGGGTCAGCCCCAGGATCTGCAACCACGGTGTGCCGTCGTCCGTGGAGCCCACCGCGGCCGGCGCGGACTGGCTCGCGCACGCCTCCCGCCTCTCCTGCCGGGCCGAGCAGTTGTTGCCGGCCGACGGCGCGGTGGACGGCGCCGCGGACGTCGAGGTCGTCGGCTTCGGCAGCGCCGGATTGTCCAGGCCAGGGGTGGCCGTCTGGGTGTAGTCCGGCACCGAACCCCGGTTCGGGGTCGGCTCGAAGCGGGTCCAGCCCACCCCCTCGAAGTACAGCTCGGGCCAGGCGTGCGCGTCCCGCAGCCCCACCGACATCGAACCGTCGGCCTGCGGGCTGCCGGGCGTGAAACCCACCGCGACCCTGGCCGGTATCCCCAGCGTGCGGGCCATCGAGGCCATCGCGAAGGAGAAGTGGACGCAGAAACCCTGCTTGTCCCTCAGGAAGCGCGCGATCGCGGCCGAACCACTGCCGACCTGTACCTGGGTGTCGTAGGTGAATCCGCCGTTCACCGCGAAGTAGTCCTGGAGCTTGACCGCCTGCTCGTAGTGGTTCGCCGAGCCCGCGGTGACGTCGCGCGCGGTCCGGGCCACCACCGCGGGCAGCGACTCGGGCACCTTGGTGAACTCGCGCTTCAGGGCCTTCGGCGGCTCCGGCGCGTCCGCGAGCTGTGCCGCGGTCGGCTGGACGACCAGGCTGGTGACGTCGTACTGAACACCGCGCGTGTTCTGGCCGTGGTCGCCGACGAGCGTGCGGCCCACCGGTTCGTAGCGCCAACTGCCCTTGATGCTCACCCGGCTCGCGGGGTACGGCATCGGAAGCCAGTCCTGCGCGTACCAGTCGGCCGCCGCGATGCGGGTGCGGATCTCGCTGCGGCGGACGTCCGCCCCGAGGCCGATCGGTGTCGGGAACGTGTCGGGCACGTCCTGGATGTGCCGCTGGGCCGGCTTCCACGCCGTGCCGTCGAAGTCGTCCAGGGACACGATCCGCAGATACATGTCCTGGGTGTCTTCGGTGTTGGTGCGGTAGGACATGACCTGGCGGTCCTCGTCCACGTTCAGGCTGTCGCGGAGGGAGACCAGCGGGTTCACCGCGGAGATCGTGCCTCCGCCGCCGGAGCCCGGACCGACGCCCGCACCGGCGGCGTCCAGCAGACCACCGTCGAGCGCGGGCAGGCCGAGCGGCACCACCAGGGCGACACCCAGCGCGACCGCGCCGATGCGCCGCCCCGTGCGGACCGGTGCGGTCGCGCCCGACGAGACGTCCGGTCCCTGGGAGCGGGGCGCGCCGCCGAAGACGCGGCCCCACTGCGAGAGCCGGTCACGGCCCTCCGCCAGAAGCAGCATCAGATAGCCCCCGGCCGCGAGCAGGAACCACAGCCAGGTGGCCCCGCCGCCCGACAGCCCCGCGGCGACCGAGTACAGCGCGAGCAGCGGGAGCCCGGCGGGGGCCGCGCTGCGGAACGTCACCGCGAGCGCGTCCACCGCGAGCCCGATCACCAGGACACCGCCGACCAGCATCAGCCGGATGCCGTCGGACAGCGGTGCGGGTATCGCGTACCGCCCGACGTCGTCCGTGCCGGTCTGGAGCAGGTCGCCGAGGTGCTGGAACGCCTCCGGTCCGGGAACGAACCCGAGGAGTGCCTGCTGCCGGGCGAAGACCAGGGTCAGCAGCATCAGCGTCACCAGCGCCTGCGCCGCCACGGTCAGCGGCCGGGCCAGCGGCGCACGCCGGGTCAGCGCGCCCACCCCGGTCTGCAGCGCCAGCAGGAACGCCGCCTGGAACAGCCAGGTCACCGGATCGACCAGCGGCAGCAGGGCGCACGCCGCCATCAGCGTGGCCGCCGCCGAGCACAGTGTCAGTCGCGCCCGCCCGCTCATCGGACTCCACCCCCTGCCGTACTCCCCGTTGACGCGGCGTCCGTGCGCTGTCGGTCCGCCAGCCGCCACAGGCCCGCGAGGTCCGCGCCGCGCGGCACCGTCACGGCGGTCCAGCCCGCCTCGCGCAGCATGCGCAGTCGATCCTCGCTTCTGCCCAACGGGCCGGGGACGTCGGTGGGTTCCCGGACCCAGGCGTCGCTGTCCAGCAGGAAGGCGACGGCTCCACCGCTGCGCTGGCGCATCTTGGCGAGCACCGTCGCCTGCTCCTCGTCAAGGTCGCCGAGGAAGGCGATCAGCAGCCCTTCGTTCCCGCTGCGCAGCACGTCGTAGGCGCGGGACAGACCGGTGCCGTCCGAGTGGTCGATGACGGCGAGTGTGTCCATCATCAGCCCGGCGGCGTCCGCCGACTGCTGGCTCGCGCCCGCGAACCCGTCCGAGCCCTCACCGGGGACCGAACTGCCGTCGTCCGTCAGCAGCCTGACCGAGAAGCCCCGCTCCAGCATGTGCACCAGTGACGACGCCGTGCCCGAAACCGCCCACTCGAAGGCCGAGTCGGGGCCCGCACCCTGGTAGGCGATGCCCCGGGTGTCGAGCAGCACCGTGCAGCGGGAGCGCTGTGGCTGTTCCTCGCGACGGACCATCAGTTCGCCGTAGCGCGCAGTCAGGCGCCAGTGCACCCGGCGCAGGTCGTCGCCGTAGCGGTAGCCGCGCGGGATGATGTCGTCCTCGCCGGCCAGGGCCAGCGAGCGCTGCCGTCCCTCGCCGTACCCCTTGGCCTCGCCGGTCAGCCGCACCGGCGGCAGCGGCTCCACGCGCGGGATGACGGTCAGGGTGTCGTACGTGGAGAAGGAGCGCGTCAGCTCGCACATGCCGAAGGGGTCCGTGAGCCGCAGTTGCAGCGGTCCCAGCGGATAGCGGCCACGCAGGTCGGAGCGCACCCGGTAGGACACCTCGCGGCGACCGCCCGCCTCCACCCGGTCCAGGACGAATCGGGGCCGCGGCCCGAGGACGTACGGCACCCGGTCCTGGAGCATCAGCAGTCCGGTGGGCAGCCGGGAGACGTTGTCCATCCGCAGATGGACCCGGGCCTCGGAGCCGGCGGGTACGCGCCCGGGGGAGAGCCTGCGGCTACCCGCGACGCGGTACCGGGTGCGGTACAGCACGCTCGCGCAGACCAGGGGAAGCGCGGCGAGCAGCAGGCCGACCCGGAGCAGATCGCTCTGCCCCAGGACGTAGGCGCAGATCACGGCGGCGATTCCGGCGGCGAGGAAGGAGCGTCCGCGTGTGGTGAGACCGGCGAGCGCGGTGCGCAGTCCGCCCTTCTCGTCCTCGGCGTCGCCCGGCCCCCCGGACATCACAGCCTCCGGGGCGGCTGCTGGCCGAACGCGGGCGCGCCGCGGCCCATGGTGAAGCCCGAGCCGGCCTGCTGCTGGGGTGCTGCCGGAACGGGGGTGTGCTGAAGGATCTCCTGGACGACCTGCTCGGCCGTACGACGGTTCAGCTGCGCCTGGGCGGTGGGGAGCAGACGGTGTGCCAGGACCGCCACGGCGAGTGCCTGGATGTCGTCCGGCAGCGCGTACTCCCGGCCGCTCAGGGCGGCGGACGCCTTCGCCGCGCGCAGCAGGTGCAGCGTGGCACGCGGTGAGGCGCCGAGTCTCAGATCGGGGTGGGCGCGCGTGGCGGCGACCAGGTCGACCGCGTACCGCCGGACGCTGTCCGCGACGTGGACCGTGCGGACGGCGTCGATCAGCTTCACGATCTCGTGCGCGTGCGCCACGGGCTGGAGGTCGTCCAGCGGGTTCACGCCGCCGTGGATGTCCAGCATCTGCAGTTCGGCCTCCGCGCTGGGGTAGCCGATGGAGACACGGGCCATGAAACGGTCGCGCTGGGCCTCCGGCAGCGGGTAGGTGCCCTCCATCTCGACGGGGTTCTGCGTGGCGACCACCATGAAGGGGCTGGGCAGTTCGTAGGTCGTCCCGTCGATGGTGACCTGGCGCTCCTCCATGGACTCCAGGAGCGCGGACTGCGTCTTGGGCGAGGCGCGGTTGATCTCGTCGCCGATCACGATCTGCGCGAAGATCGCGCCCGGCTTGAACTCGAAGTCCCGGCGCTGCTGGTCCCAGATGGACACACCGGTGATGTCCGAGGGCAGCAGGTCGGGCGTGAACTGGATACGCCGCACCGAGCAGTCGATGGACCGGGCCAGCGCCTTGGCGAGCATGGTCTTGCCGACGCCCGGGACATCCTCGATCAGAAGATGCCCCTCGGCGAGCAGCACGGTCAGCGAAAGCCGTACGACCTCTGGCTTGCCCTCGATCACTCCTTCCACCGAACTGCGGACTCGCTCCACAGTGGCGGTCAGATCCGTGAGGCTCGCTCGATCGTCATAGGTCGTCACCCGGCCCTCCTCGGCCCTTTCTCGGGCCGACGCCCTGTGCGGACCGGCCCACCCCGAAAAACGGACACCACGCGCGAAGTTCCGCGTGACGCCACACCCGCATTCTTGTTGCCGTTACCGGTTCGTGTCACTCGCCTGTGGATAACTGGCTGCGATATGTCGGGTCTTACGGGCTTTTGGGCGCCGGAAGGTCGGGGTTGTTTCGTGAAGCGAGGGTCCCACGAAGGCCCCCTGCGGTTGTACGAGGGGGCCGGTGGGAGTGTTCAGGCGGGATCGATCTCGCGCAGCAGACCCGTCGTCACGTCGAAGACGAAGCCGCGCACGTCATCCGTGTGGAGCAGGAACGGAGAGGTGCGCACCCGTTGCATCGACTGTCGTACGTCCTGTTCGACGTCCCGGAAGGCCTCGACCGCCCAGGCGGGACGCTGGCCGACCTCCATCTCCAGGTCGTGCCGGAACTCCTCGGTGAGGGACTCCAGGCCGCAGCCGGTGTGGTGGATGAGCACGACGCTACGGGTGCCGAGCGCCCGCTGGCTGATCGTGAGGGAGCGGATCACGTCGTCGGTGACCACACCGCCCGCGTTGCGGATGGTGTGGCAGTCGCCGAGCTCCAGGCCGAGTGCCGCGTGCAGGTCGAGCCGGGCATCCATGCAGGCCACCACGGCCACGTGCAGCACGGGCCGGGCGTCCATCCCCGGGTCGGCGAACGCGGCGGCGTACAGCCGGTTCGCGTCGACGAGACGATCGGTCACGGTGCCGTCGGGAGAGGCGCCGCGGGCCGATATGGCGTCTTCGGGCTCTGTGGGTACGGATGCAGAAGTCGTCATAGCTATGACGTTACTGGTCACGTATGAAGTAGTCCTGCTGTGAGGGTGGACAAAGAACGTCATCGTCTCTTGTTGTGAGGTAACCCACATGGGCTCCCGGTACCGTCTGTACGGGTGATCTTTGCCGATTCATGGCGTCGCCCGGGGCTTGATCGAGGAGCGGTCCGCGACGCGCAGGCCGGTTGATTGACCGCGAGACGGCGTGGACTAAAGTGACGCGAAGCGGGAGTCGAGACTCCCTGCTGGACTGTTTTCCCCCGGAGACCCGGCGATTTTCCGGCGTCTTCCCCGCGTGCGCGGCGCGTACGTACGGCTCGGCCTCCTCCCGCTCCCGGTCGGCTGACGCCGCTCACCCGGCGGCAGCGGGCCTCCCCTTCCCGAGCGGGCGGGGACCCGGCGGTGCGTGCGACCGTGCCGGATCTGAGAGGGCCCCTTGAGCCAGAGTCGACACGTCCCGGTGATGCTCCAGCGGTGCCTGGACATGCTGGCCCCGGCCCTCGCCGAGCCGGGAGCCGTCGTCGTCGACTGCACGCTCGGACTCGGCGGCCACAGCGAGGCGCTGCTCACCCGCTTCCCCGAGGCCCGTCTGGTGGCCCTGGACCGTGACAAGGAAGCGCTGCGCCTCTCCGCGGAACGGCTCGCGCCCTTCGGTGAACGCGCCACCCTCGTGCACGCCGTCTACGACGAACTGCCGGACGTGCTCGCCCGCCTGGACGTCCCGCGTGTCCAGGGCGTCCTGTTCGACCTCGGCGTCTCCTCCATGCAACTCGACGAGGCCGACCGCGGGTTCGCGTACGCCCAGGACGCCCCGCTCGACATGCGCATGGACCAGACGACCGGGATCAGCGCGGCCGAGGTGCTCAACACCTACGCGCCGGGCGAACTGGTACGGATCCTGCGCGCCTACGGCGAGGAGAAGCAGGCCAAGCGGATCGTCTCCGCCGTGGTGCGCGAACGCGAGAAGGAGCCGTTCGGCAACAGCGCGCGGCTCGTCGAGCTGATCCGCGACTCCCTGCCGCAGGCCGCCAAGCGCACCGGCGGCAACCCGGCCAAGCGGACCTTCCAGGCGCTGCGCATCGAGGTCAACGGCGAACTGAGCGTCCTGGAGAGGGCGATCCCCGCCGCCGTGAAGGCGCTGGCTCTCGGCGGCCGGATCGCCGTGCTGTCGTACCACTCGCTGGAGGACCGGCTGGTCAAGCAGGTCTTCGCGGCCGGCGCGGCCACCACCGCGCCGCCCGGCCTGCCCGTGGTGCCCGAGCGCTACCAGCCCCGGCTCAAGCTGCTCACCCGTGGTGCCGAACTTCCCACCGAGGAAGAGGTCGCCGAGAACCGGCGAGCGGCTCCCGCGCGGCTGCGCGGGGCACAGCGCATCCGTGAGGACGCCGAGTGAGGCGCCGGGAGGGGGAGAGCGAGTGAGTGGGAAACCTGAACGCACGGCGCGGCCGAGGGCCGGCGACGCACCCCCGCGACGCGACCGCGGGTCGGGAAAGCGAACCCGCCGGGAGGGCCTGTGAGCCGGAAACCCGAACTCAAGGGCCGAGCCGCCCGGCTCGCCCGGCTTCTCCCGGCCGGCGCGGCCCACGCCGCCCGCACCCCCTTCGTCCTGCTCGTCGTGCTCCTGCTCGGCGGTGGGCTGATCGGCCTGCTCGTGCTGAACTCCGCGCTGAGCGAGGGTTCCTTCCACCTCGACGACCTCCAGAAGGGCACCAAGACCCTCACCGACGAGGAGCAGGCGCTGCAGCGGGACGTGGACGCCTACTCGGCGCCCGACGCCCTCCAGCGCCGCGCCCGTGAGCTGGGCATGATCCCGGGCGGCGACCCCGCCTTCCTCAACCCGGACGGCACCGTCAAGGGCGTCCCCGAAGCGGCCGCCCGGGATTCCTCCCTGCAGAACCCGGCGACGCGCCCGCCCGAGGTCCTCGCCTCCTCGGCTACCGCGAGCCGGACCCCGCGCACCGGCACCCCGGCCACCGGCACCTCGGCCACCCCCGCCGCCACGCCCGTCACCCCGGCCACCGGCACCCCGGCCGTCACCACCCCGGCCGCCACCCCCCGGGCCGCCGGTACCCCCAGCACCCCCGTCACCTCCCGCGCACGGTCCCTCGCTTCCGTTCCCACCCCCACCCCCACCACCCCCACGCTCACCCCGTCCACGCAGCGCTCCTCGACCCCCGGCAGGTGACGGAAGTGTCCGACAGGGAACCGCCGCGCCGCCGTGTGCCCGGCCCCGCCCGGCCCGCACGCCCCGGCGGCCAGCGCCGTCCGGGCCCCGGCGCCCGCCCCGCACGCCGCCCCGGCGCACCCAGGCCCGGCGGCTCGCCCCCCCTGCGGCTCGGCAGTCCCCGGCCCCGGCTCCGCATGGTCAGCCTCGCCCTGACGCTGGTGATGGCCGCCTTCGTCGTCCGGCTGCTCCAGGTGCAGGCCGTGGACGCGAGCGCGTACGCCGCGAAGGCCGAACAGAACCGCTACGTCGGCCGCACGCTGGCCGCCACCCGCGGTGGGATCACGGACCGCAACGGCGTCGAGCTGGCCACGAGCGTGGACGCGTACGACATCACGGCCGACCCCACGATGTTCACCCGGGCGGCGACGAAGGTGTCGGACGCGCCCGAGCAGGCCGCGGCGCTGCTCGGGCCGATCCTCGACCAGAGCACGGACACCGTCGCGAGGAAGCTGCGGACGAAGAACACCCGCTACACGCTGCTCGCCCACCGCCGGACCCCGCAGGTCTGGAAGCAGATCAAGGACCTGAAGACCACGCTCGCGGCCAAGGCGGAGACCGACAAGAGCGCGGTCAACTTCCTCGCCGGCGTCCTCGCGGTCCCGGCGAGCAAGCGCGTGTACCCGAACGGCGATCTCGCCGCCGGGATACTGGGCTGGGTCAACGCCGACGGCAAGGGCGGCGGCGGTGTCGAGCAGCAGCTGAACAAGGAGCTCTCCGGCAAGGACGGCAAGCTCCGCTACGCGCAGTCCGGCGGCCGTCAGGTGCCGACCGTGGGCTCCACCGAGACGCCCGCCGTGGCCGGCTCCGATGTCGAACTGACCATCGACCGTGACATCCAGTGGGCCGCGCAGAACGCCATCGCCGAGCAGGTGAAGAAGTCCAAGGCGGACCGCGGGTATGTGATCGTGCAGGACACCCGCACCGGCGAGGTGCTGGCGATGGCCGACTCGCCCGGCTTCGACCCGAACGACCTCTCCCAGGCCAGTGCGGCGGCCCTGGGCAACGCGGCCCTCCAGGACGCGTACGAGCCCGGCTCCACCGCCAAGGTCATGTCGATGGCCGCCGTGCTGGAGGAGAACGTCGCCACACCCGGGACGCACGTGGTCGTGCCGAACCGGCTGCACCGCGGCGACCGGCTCTTCCAGGACGACATCGACCACGCGACCTGGAACCTGACGCTCAACGGCGTGCTCGCCAAGTCCAGCAACATCGGCACCATCCTGGCCGCCGGCCAGCTCGGCAAGACGCAGAAGGAGGCCAACAAGGTCCTCTACTCGTATCTGCGCAAGTTCGGCATCGGCGGTTACACCGGGCTCGACTTCCCCGGCGAGACGAGGGGCATCCTCGCGCCCGCGGACAAGTGGTCGACGTCGCAGCAGTACACGATTCCTTTCGGCCAGGGTGTCTCCATCAACGCGATGCAGGCGGCGTCCGTCTACTCGACGATCGCCAACGGCGGTGTGCGCGTGGAACCGACGCTGGTGCGCGGCACGAAGGGGCCCGACGGCCGCTTCGCCCCGGTCGTCCAGCCGAAGAAGACCAGGGTCGTGAGCGCGAAGACGGCGAAGACCCTCGCCCAGATGCTGGAGTCCGTCGTGGACGACGAGGAGGGCACCGGCGCCAAGGCGCGCATCCCCGGCTACCGGGTCGCGGGCAAGACGGGTACGGCCAACCGCGTGGATCCGGCCACCGGCAAGTACCACGGATACACCTCGTCGTTCGCCGGATTCGCCCCCGCGGACAAGCCCAGGATCACCGTCTACTGCGCGATCCAGAACGCCACCACGGGCAGCTACTTCGGCGGCCAGATCTGCGGCCCCATCTACAAGCAGGTCATGGAGTTCGCGCTGAAGACCCTCCAGATCCCGCCCACCGGAGCCGGGGCCGCCAACCTCCCCGTCTCCTTCACCCCGTGATCCGCCCCGAGCCCGCCCCCGACCGCACGCCCTGATCAGCCCGTACGTACAACGGACCAGGAACCACCTCGTGACAACGATCACCCCGGATCCCCGCAACCAGGGCTCCCCGCGCCCCTCGCTTCGCTCCGGCGGGGGTGAGCCCGGTACGCTCACCGCCGTGCCACACGCTGATCAGTCCCAAATCACCCAGAAGGGCGTTCCTGTGACATATCCGGGGCCGCCGCGACCGGTCCAGAACTCCGCAACACCCCTCGCGGAGCTCGCCGATCAGCTGGGTGCCCACGCCCCGGCGTCGACCGCGGAGGTCACGGGCATCACCCACGACTCCCGCGCCGTGCGCCCCGGCGACCTCTACGCCGCGCTGCCCGGCGCCCGCCTGCACGGTGCCGACTACGTGACCCAGGCGGCCGGTCTCGGCGCGGTCGCCGTGCTGACCGACCCGACCGGTGCCGAGCGGGCCGAGGCCACCGGCCTGCCGGTCCTCGTGGTCGACGACCCGCGCGGACGCATGGGCGAGCTCGCGGCCACGATCTACGGCCACCCCGGGCGCGACCTGCTCCAGATCGGCATCACCGGAACCTCTGGCAAGACCACCACGGCGTACCTCGTCGAGGGCGGTCTGAAGACGGTCCGCAACACCGGCCTGATCGGCACGGTGGAGATGCGCATCGGCGACGAGCGCATCAAGTCGGAGCGCACCACCCCCGAAGCAACCGATCTCCAGGCGCTGTTCGCGGTCATGCGCGAACGCGGTGTCGACGCGGTCGCGATGGAGGTTTCCAGCCACGCGCTGGTGCTCGGCCGGGTCGACGGCTGCGTCTTCGACATCGCCGTCTTCAACAACCTCAGCCCGGAACACATGGAGTTCCACTCCGACATGGAGGACTACTTCCGGGCCAAGGCGCAGCTGTTCACTCCGGAACGCAGCAAACTCGGCGTGATCAACCTCGACGACGCCTACGGGCGCCGACTGGCCGAGGAGACCACTGTCCCCGTCGTCACCTTCTCCGCGGAGGGCCACCCGGACGCCGACTGGCGGGCCGAGGAGGTCGAGGTCGGTCCGATGGACTCGGTCTTCGTCGCGGTCGGACCCAAGGGCGAGCGGATCACCGCCAGGTCGCCGCTCGCGGGCCCCTTCAACGTGGCGAACACCCTCGCCGCGATCGTCGCCCTCGCCGCCGCCGGACTCGACCCGCAGACCGCGGCCGACGGCATCGCCGCCGTCCCGGGCGTCCCGGGCCGGCTGGAGCGCGTGGACGCGGGCCAGCCCTACCTCGCGGTGGTCGACTACGCCCACAAGACGGACGCCGTCGAGTCGGTGCTGCGCGCGCTGCGCAAGGTCACCGAGGGCCGGCTGCACGTCGTGCTCGGCTGCGGCGGTGACCGCGACATGACCAAGCGGATGCCGATGGGCGCCGCCGTGGCGCGGCTCGCCGACACCGCCGTACTGACATCGGACAACCCCCGCTCCGAGGACCCCCTGGCGATCCTCGCCACGATGCTCGCCGGCGCCGCCGAGGTACCGGCCCACGAGCGCGGCGAGGTCCAGGTCTTCGAGGACCGGGCCGCCGCCATCGCCGCAGCCGTCGCCCGGGCCCGGCCCGGCGACACCGTGCTGGTCGCGGGCAAGGGCCACGAGCAGGGCCAGGACATCGCCGGGGTGGTGCGTCCCTTCGACGACCGCCAGGTGCTTCGCGAAGCTATCCAGAAGACCCAGGGATGAACTTGTGATCGCCCTCTCTCTCGCCGAGATCGCAGCAGTCGTCGGCGGGCAGACGCACGACATACCGGATCCGGCGCTACAGGTCACCGGACCGGTCGTCAGAGACTCCCGTGAAGTGGAGCCAGGCAGCCTCTTCGTCGCCTTCGCCGGCGAGCGCGTGGACGGCCACGACTTCGCCCGCGCGGTCGTCGACGCGGGCGCGGTCGCCGTACTGGCCTCCCGGCCCGTCGGCGTGCCCGCGATCGTCGTCGAGGACGTGCAGACGGCCCTCGGCGCCCTCGCCCGCCATGTCGTCGAACGGCTCGGCACGACGCTCGTGGCCCTCACCGGCTCCGCGGGCAAGACCAGCACCAAGGACCTGATCGCCCAGGTCCTGCGGAGCAAGGCGCCGACCGTCTTCACGCCCGGTTCGCTCAACAACGAGATCGGACTGCCGCTGACCGCCCTGACCGCCACCGAGGAGACGAAGTACCTCGTGCTGGAGATGGGCGCCCGCGGCATCGGCCACATCCGTTACCTCGCGGATCTCACCCCGCCGAAAATCGGTCTCGTCCTCAACGTCGGCACCGCCCACATCGGCGAGTTCGGCGGCCGCGAACAGATTGCACAGGCGAAGGGCGAGCTCGTCGAGGGCCTCCCCGAGGACGGCGCCGCGGTCCTCAACGCCGACGACCCCCTCGTCCGCGCCATGGCGTCCCGGACGAAGGCGCGGGTGGTGCTTTTCGGAGAGTCCGGCGAAGCGGACGTACGCGCCGAGAACGTCCGTCTCACGGACCTCGGACAGCCGGCGTTCAGGCTTCACACACCCTCCGGGTGCAGTGATGTGACCATGCGCCTGTACGGTGAGCACCACGTGTCGAACGCGCTCGCCGCGGCCGCCGTCGCCCATGAGCTGGGCATGTCCGCAGACGAGATCGCCCGCGCGCTCTCCGAGGCGGGCTCCCTCTCCCGCTGGCGGATGGAGGTCACCGAGCGCCCGGACGGCGTGACGGTCGTCAACGACGCCTACAACGCGAATCCCGAGTCCATGCGAGCCGCCCTGCGCGCGCTCGTGGCGATGGGGCGGGGACGTCGTACGTGGGCGGTGCTCGGTCAGATGGCCGAGCTCGGGGACGAGGCTCTCGCCGAGCACGACGCGATCGGGCGGCTCGCCGTCCGACTCAACGTCAGCAAGCTCGTCGCGGTCGGGGGCAGGGAAGCGTCCTGGCTCCAACTGGGCGCATATAACGAGGGTTCGTGGGGTGAGGAGTCGGTGCACGTGTCCGACGCACAGGCGGCTGTCGACCTGCTGCGCAGCGAGTTGCGCCCGGGGGACGTCGTGCTCGTGAAGGCGTCCCGGTCGGTCGGTCTCGAACGGGTGGCGCAGGCGCTGCTCGCAGGCGGTGCCGAGGGTGAGGTTGCTGCCCGATGATGAAGCAGATCCTGTTCGCAGGAGTCATTGGTCTGTTCCTCACCCTGGTCGGCACGCCGCTGCTGATCAAGCTGCTGGCCCGCAAGGGCTACGGGCAGTACATCCGTGACGACGGGCCGAAGGAGCACCACAGCAAGCGCGGTACGCCGACCATGGGTGGTATCGCCTTCATCCTGGCGACGATCGCCGCGTACTTCCTGTCCAAGATCATCACGGGTTACCCGCCCACCTTCTCGGGTCTCCTGGTGCTCGGCCTCATGGCGGGCATGGGCCTGGTCGGCTTCCTGGACGACTACATCAAGATCGTCAAGCGGCGTTCGCTCGGTCTGCGGGCCAAGGCGAAGATGGCCGGACAGCTGATCGTCGGCATCTCCTTCGCGGTGCTCGCGCTCCAGTTCTCCGACAACCGCGGCAACACCCCGGCCTCCACCAAGCTCTCCTTCGTCCAGGACTTCGGCTGGACCATCGGCCCGGTGCTGTTCGTGGTCTGGGCGCTGTTCATGATCCTGGCGATGTCGAACGGCGTGAACCTGACGGACGGTCTGGACGGCCTCGCCACCGGCGCCTCCGTGCTGGTCTTCGGCGCCTACACGTTCATCGGTGTCTGGCAGTTCCAGGAGTCCTGCGCCAACACGCAGACCCTGACCAACCCGGCCGCCTGCTACGAGGTACGAGATCCACTGGACCTCGCGATCGTCGCCTCCGCGCTGATGGGCGCCTGCCTCGGCTTCCTGTGGTGGAACACCTCGCCCGCCAAGATCTTCATGGGTGACACCGGTTCGCTGGCCCTGGGCGGCGCGCTGGCCGGTCTGGCGATCTGCTCCCGCACCGAGCTGCTGCTCGCGCTGCTCGGCGGCCTCTTCGTCCTGATCACCATGTCCGTGGTCATCCAGGTCGGCTCATTCCGGCTCACCGGCAAACGTGTCTTCCGCATGGCACCGCTCCAGCACCACTTCGAACTCAAGGGCTGGTCCGAAGTCCTGGTCGTGGTCCGGTTCTGGATCATCCAGGGCATCTGCGTGATCGTCGGTCTCGGCATCTTCTACGCGGGATGGGCGGCCGAGAAGTGACCTCCCCGGAGTTCCAGGGCAAGCGCGTCACCGTCGCCGGGCTCGGGGTCTCCGGCATCCCGGCGGCGCGGGTCCTGCACGGGCTCGGCGCGGTCGTCACGGTCGTCAACGACGGCGACGACGAGCGCTCCCGCGCGCAGGCCGCGGAGCTGGAGGCGCTCGGTGTCACCGTGCGCCTCGGCGACGGCGACACCCTGCCCGGGGGCACCGAACTCATCGTCACCGCGCCCGGCTGGAAGCCGGACAAGCCGCTGTTCGCCGCGGCCGCCGAGGCGGGCGTCCCGGTCTGGGGCGACGTCGAGCTGGCCTGGCGCCTGCGGGAGCTGGACGGCAGGAAGGCCGCCCCCTGGCTCGCCGTCACGGGCACCAACGGCAAGACCACGACCGTGCAGATGCTCGCCTCGATCCTGAAGGCGGCGGGACTGCGCACGGCCGCCGTCGGCAACATCGGGGTCTCGCTGCTGGACGCGGTGCTGGGCGAGGAGACGTACGACGTCCTGGCGGTGGAGCTGTCCAGCTACCAACTGCACTGGGCGCCTTCGCTGCGCGCCGACTCCGCGGTCGTACTGAACCTGGCACCCGACCATCTCGACTGGCACGGCTCCATGGAGGCGTACGCCGCCGACAAGGGCCGTGCCTACGAGGGCAATCGGGTCGCCTGCGTCTACAACGTCGCCGACAAGGCCACCGAGGACCTGGTGCGCGAGGCGGACGTCGAGGAGGGCTGCCGGGCCGTCGGCTTCACCCTCGGCACCCCCGGACCGTCCCAACTCGGCGTGGTGGACGGCATCCTGGTCGACCGCGCCTTCGTCGAGAACCGGCAGAAGAACGCCCAGGAACTCGCCGAGGTCTCCGACGTGCGCCCGTCGGCCCCGCACAACATCGCCAACGCCCTTGCGGCGGCGGCCCTCGCACGCGCCTTCGGCGTCCCCGCCGGCGCCGTACGGGACGGCCTGCGGGCCTTCACCCCGGACGCCCACCGCATCGCGCACGTCGCCGATGTGGACGGGGTCGCGTACGTCGACGACTCCAAGGCGACCAACACCCACGCGGCGGAAGCCTCCTTGGCGGCCTACGAGTCGATCGTGTGGATCGCCGGCGGCCTCGCCAAGGGCGCGGCCTTCGACGAACTGGTCGCCAAGTCGGCCCAGCGGCTTCGGGGGGTCGTGCTGATCGGTGCCGATCGCGCGCTGATCCGCGAAGCCCTCGCGCGACACGCCCCGGAAGTACCCGTCGTCGACCTCGCCCGCACCGACACTGGGGCGATGCTCGCGGCGGTCCAGGAGGCCGCCCGGCTCTCCGGACCAGGAGACACCGTCCTGCTGGCGCCGGCCTGTGCGTCCATGGACATGTTCGCCAACTACAACAAGCGCGGTGACGCTTTCGCGGAGGCGGTTCGCGAACTCGGCACCGCGAGCGCCTGACGGCGGGACCCAGGCGCCCCGGGACCCTTGGGAGGGACGCGTGACGCCAGTGCGGTCGGGGCTTCGCAGGCGGCTTTCGGCAGGCGGAACGGGGCTGCACCGGCCCCTCCAGGCCGCTGTGCCCGTAGGGCCCGGGGGAACCGCCCCGGGAGCGCCCTTCCGCGCCCCGGCGGAGGGAGCCGGCGATGACCGGTAGCCGTACGGGCCGTCCCCCGTCCAGCGCGCCCCCGGCGCCCCGCCTCCGCGCGCCCCGCCCGCGACAACCCCGTGGGCCGCCTCGTCACGCGCGCGCGCAAGGCCTGGGACCGGCCGCTGACCGCCTACTACCTGATCCTCGGCAGCAGCCTGCTGATCACCGTGCTGGGCCTCGTGATGGTCTACTCGGCGTCGATGATCACGGCACTGCAGCTGTCGCTGCCCGGATCGTTCTTCTTCCGCAAACAGTTCCTCGCCGCCTCGATCGGCGCCGTGCTGCTCCTGGTGGCCATGCGGGTGCCGGTGAAGATGCATCGGGCGCTGGCCTATCCGATCCTGGCCGGCGCGGTCTTCATGATGGTTCTCGTGCAGGTGCCGGGGATAGGGATGTCGGTCAACGGCAACCAGAACTGGATCTCCCTGGGCGGCTCGTTCCAGATCCAGCCCAGCGAGTTCGGCAAGCTCGCGCTCGTGCTGTGGGGCGCCGACCTGCTCGCGCGCAAACAGGACAAGGCGATGCTGGCGCAGTGGAAGCACATGCTGGTGCCGCTGGTCCCGGTCGCCTTCATGCTGCTCGGGCTGATCATGCTCGGCGGCGACATGGGAACGGCGATCATCCTCACCGCCATCCTCTTCGGGCTGCTGTGGCTGGCCGGAGCGCCCACCCGGCTGTTCGCGGGCGTCCTGGCCGTCGCGCTGACGATCGGCTTCGTCCTCATCAAGACCAGCCCCAACCGCATGTCCAGGCTCGCCTGCATCGGCGCCACCGAGCCCGGCCCGAACGACACCTGCTGGCAGGCCGTGCACGGCATCTACGCCCTCGCCTCCGGCGGCCTGTTCGGATCCGGCCTCGGCGCCAGCGTGGAAAAATGGGGCCAACTGCCCGAAGCGCACACGGACTTCATCTTCGCCATCACCGGGGAGGAACTCGGCCTCGCGGGGACACTGTCGGTACTCGCCCTCTTCGCGGCTCTAGGCTATGCGGGTATCCGCGTGGCCGGACGCACGGAGGACCCCTTCGTGAGGTATGCCGCGGGAGGCGTGACCACCTGGATCACGGCCCAGGCCGTGATCAACATCGGTGCGGTGCTCGGTCTGCTGCCGATCGCCGGAGTCCCGCTCCCGCTGTTCTCCTACGGGGGTTCCGCGCTGCTGCCGACCATGTTCGCCGTCGGACTGCTGATCGCCTTCGCACGCGACGAGCCCGCCGCGCGGGCGGCGCTGGCCATGCGGCAACCCCGCTTTGGCAGAAAGCGTGCTGCGGTGAGAGGCTCCGCGGGGGCCGCGGGGCCTCGGAGATGGAACACGATGCGACGGCGCGCCGCGGCGCGTTCGTCCGGAGAGCGGTGAATTTCGGTGCATGTCGTACTCGCCGGCGGGGGGACCGCCGGCCACATCGAGCCCGCGCTCGCCCTCGCGGACGCCCTGCGCAGGCAGGACCCGACCGTGGGGATCACGGCCCTGGGCACGGAACGCGGACTCGAGACCCGGCTCGTACCGGAGCGGGGATACGAACTCGCGCTGATCCCCGCCGTCCCGCTGCCGCGCAAGCCCACCCCCGAGCTGATCACCGTCCCCGGACGGCTGCGCGGCACGATCAAGGCCGCCGAGCAGATCCTGGAGCGCACCAAGGCGGACGCGGTCGTCGGGTTCGGCGGCTACGTCGCGCTGCCCGCCTACCTCGCGGCCAAGCGCCTCGGCGTGCCGATCGTCATCCACGAGGCGAACGCCCGGCCGGGCCTCGCCAACAAGATCGGCTCGCGGTACGCGGCGCAGGTCGCCGTCTCCACCCCCGACAACAAGCTGCGCGGCGCCCGCTACATCGGCATCCCGCTGCGCCGCTCCATCGCCACCCTCGACCGGGCCGCCGTACGCCCCGAGGCCCGCGCCGCGTTCGGGCTCGACCCCAACCTGCCGACACTGCTGGTCTCCGGCGGCTCGCAGGGTGCCCGGCGGCTCAACGAGGTCGTCCAGCAGGCCGCGCCGTACCTCCAGCAGGCCGGCATCCAGATCCTGCACGCGGTCGGGCCGAAGAACGAACTGCCGCAGGTGCACCAGATGCCGGGGATGCCCCCGTACATCCCGGTACCGTACGTGGACCGGATGGACCTCGCGTACGCCGCGGCCGACATGATGCTCTGCCGCGCGGGCGCGATGACCGTCGCCGAACTCTCCGCCGTCGGGCTCCCGGCCGCCTATGTCCCGCTGCCCATCGGCAACGGCGAACAGCGGCTCAACGCCCAGCCGGTGGTCAAGGCCGGCGGCGGACTGCTCGTCGACGACGCGGAGCTGACGCCCCAGTGGGTGCAGCAGAACGTGCTGCCCGTGCTCGCCGACCCG
The DNA here is from genome assembly GCF_012273515.2 of Streptomyces sp. RPA4-2. NCBI lineage: Bacteria > Bacillati > Actinomycetota > Actinomycetes > Kitasatosporales > Streptomycetaceae > Streptomyces > Streptomyces sp. RPA4-2. The sequence continues at coordinate 2,676,590 of NZ_CP050975.2, read as the reverse complement.
CACCGGCTGTACGAGATGTCCCGCGCCGCCAGCGAGTTCGGGCGCCGGGACGCCGACGACCTGCTCGTCGGCATGGTGTACGAGGCGATCGCCTCACGCCACCGCTAGGCACATGTGAGGGAAGGCAGGGAGCGTGGCCGGACCGACGACCGCCGAGCGCGGTGAACGGCAGAAGCTGAAGTCCGGCCCGCCCCGGCCGCCCCGTCCGGTCCGGCTTCGCCGCCTTCGTGTGCTCATCGTCCTTTTGGTCACGACGGTGTTGGCCGGTGGCGGCGTGGTCTGGCTCCTGTACGGCTCGCAATGGCTGCGGGTCGAGAGGCTGTCGGTCTCCGGGACCCGGGTGCTGACGGCGCGGCAGGTGCGCGAAGCGGCCGAGGTGCCGGACGGAACGCCGCTCATCTCCGTCGACACCGACGCCGTGGAAGCGCGGCTGTTGCGGAGACTGCCCCGGATCGACTCGGTCGACGTCGTTCGTTCCTGGCCGCACGGAATCGGGCTGAAAGTGACCGAACGCACCCCTGTCCTGGTGGTGAAGCAGCCGGGAAAGGGGGGCAAGTACGTCGAAGTGGATGCCAAGGGCGTGCGTTTCGCGACGGTTTCGCGGGCCCCGAAGAAGGTGGCCCTGCTCGAATTGACGCCGTCCCGCTCGGCCGTCCTGCGCCGCTTCCCCGCCGACCGGCTGGTGCGCGAGGCGGTTCGGGTCGCCCGGGACATTCCGGCCTCCGTGGCCCGTGAAACCCGGACCGTCAAGGTCCGCTCGTACGACTCCATCTCGCTGGAACTGAGCGACGGCCGTGACGTCGAGTGGGGGAGCGGCGAGAAGGGCAGCGCGAAGGCGCGGACACTCACCGCTCTCATGAAAGCAGCTCCGAAGGCCCGGCACTTCGACGTGAGCGTCCCCACCGCCCCTTCGTCAGCCGGTAGTTGACGCGCATCCGCGCAGGCCAGCACCCTGGTTGGGCAGCGCTACGGCTGATCACATAGGGTGAAAAGAAAAACGGGAGGTTCGGCGTGTTCGTTGAACGTGCGCCACTTGTCGACTTAGTGTCCTGTTCGGAAGAGTCCAAGGAACAGACACACTGGTAACCCTAAACTTCAGCGTTAGGGTTCGGGTCGGCGTTCGGACCGTCCCATTCGGCATCAGTCGTCGGATCGCGAGCGTGCGAGGCGACGACACGTAACTCGAGGCGAGAGGCCTTCGACGTGGCAGCACCGCAGAACTACCTCGCAGTCATCAAAGTCATCGGTGTCGGCGGCGGTGGTGTCAATGCCATCAACCGGATGATCGAGGTCGGTCTCAAGGGCGTCGAGTTCATCGCCATCAACACGGACGCGCAAGCTCTGTTGATGAGCGACGCCGACGTCAAACTCGACGTCGGCCGCGAACTCACCCGCGGACTCGGCGCCGGAGCCAACCCGGCCGTCGGCCGGAAGGCGGCCGAGGATCACCGCGAGGAGATCGAGGAGGTCCTCAAGGGGGCCGACATGGTCTTCGTGACGGCCGGCGAAGGCGGCGGCACCGGCACCGGCGGCGCACCCGTCGTGGCCAACATCGCCCGTTCGCTGGGCGCCCTGACCATCGGCGTGGTCACCCGCCCGTTCACCTTCGAGGGACGGCGCCGGGCCAACCAGGCGGAGGACGGCATCGCCGAACTCCGCGAAGAGGTCGACACCCTCATCGTCATCCCGAACGACCGGCTGCTGTCCATCTCGGACCGCCAGGTCTCGGTCCTCGACGCGTTCAAGTCGGCGGACCAGGTCCTGCTCTCCGGTGTCCAGGGCATCACCGACCTCATCACCACGCCCGGTCTGATCAACCTCGACTTCGCCGACGTCAAGTCCGTGATGTCCGAGGCGGGTTCCGCGCTCATGGGCATCGGCTCGGCCCGCGGCGACGACCGTGCGGTGGCGGCCGCGGAGATGGCGATCTCCTCGCCGCTCCTGGAGGCCTCCATCGACGGCGCCCGCGGCGTCCTGCTCTCCATCTCCGGTGGCTCCGACCTCGGCCTGTTCGAGATCAACGAAGCCGCCCAGCTGGTCAGCGAGGCCGCGCACCCCGAGGCCAACATCATCTTCGGCGCGGTCATCGACGACGCCCTCGGCGACGAGGTGCGGGTCACCGTCATCGCCGCCGGCTTCGACGGCGGCCAGCCGCCGGCCAAGCGGGACAACGTCCTCGGCTCCACCGCGGCCAAGCAGCGCGAGGAGCCCGCGCCGGTGCGGGCCCCCGAGAGCCGTCCGTCCTTCGGCTCGCTCGGCAGCGTCACGCCGAAGGAGGCACCGGAGCCCGCTCCGGAGCCGGTCAGTGAGATCCAGGTGGCCCCGCCGGTCCCGCCGTCCCGCACCTACTCGGACAGCGCGGCCGAAGAGCTGGACGTGCCGGACTTCCTCAAGTGATAGGACAGCGCTCCGAGACGAGCACCGTGAGCGGCGCGCACTTCGCCTTCACCGACCGGTGGGGCGGGGTGAGCGCCGTTCCGTACGAGGAGCTCAACCTCGGCGGAGCGGTCGGCGACGACCCCGACGACGTACGGACCAATCGTGAACTGGCAGCCCGGTCCCTCGGGCTGGACCCGGCCCTGGTCGTCTGGATGAACCAGGTGCACGGGCCGGACGTGGCGGTCGTCGACGCACCGTGGGGCTCCTCGGAGATCCCGTCCGTCGACGCGATCGTCACCGCGCGGCGTGGGCTCGCTCTCGCCGTCCTCACCGCCGACTGCACACCGGTCCTGCTCGCCGATCCCGTCGCCGGGATCGCGGCGGCCGCCCACGCGGGGCGGCCCGGCATGGTCGCGGGGGTCGTCCCCGCCGCCGTACGGGCCATGGTGGAACTCGGCGCCGAGCCCGCGAGGATCGTCGCCCGCACCGGACCCGCGGTCTGCGGCCGGTGCTACGAAGTGCCGGACGAGATGCGCGCCGAAGTCGCCGCCGTCGAGCCGGCGGCGTACGCCGAGACCAGTTGGGGCACTCCCGCGGTCGACGTGACCGCCGGAGTGCACGCGCAACTGGAACGGCTCGGGGTGCGCGACCGGCAGCAGTCGCCGGCGTGCACGCTTGAGTCGAAGGACCATTTCTCGTACCGACGGGACCGCACCACCGGGCGGCTCGCGGGCTATGTCTGGCTGGACTGATGGGGCATGACGGACCGTAAGGCTCAACTCGCCGCGAACCTGGCGAAAGTGGAAGAGCGTATCGCGGCGGCGTGCACGGCCGCCGGGCGCAAGCGCGAAGAGGTGACCTTGATCGTGGTCACCAAGACCTACCCCGCGAGCGATGTGCGGATCCTGTCGGAGCTCGGCGTGCGCCATGTCGCCGAGAACCGGGACCAGGACGCGGCCCCCAAGGCCGCCGCCTGCTCCGATCTGCCTCTCTCCTGGCACTTCGTCGGTCAGTTGCAGACCAACAAGGTGCGTTCGGTGGTCGGTTACGCCGATGTGGTGCAGTCCGTCGACCGTTCCCGGCTCGTCACGGCCTTGTCGAAGGACGCGGTGCGGGTGGAGCGCGAGGTCGGGTGTCTCATCCAGGTCGCGCTGGACGCGGAGGAGAGCGGCCGGGGCGAGCGGGGCGGCGTGGGAGTGGGCGGGGTCGAGGAGTTGGCCGGCCTCGTCGAGCGGGCTCCGGGGCTCCGGCTCGACGGTCTGATGACCGTCGCGCCGCTCACCGGGCCGTACGCGGGGCGTCCGAGGGACGCGTTCGCGCGACTGATGGATTTGTCGACTGCTATGCGCCGCACGCATCCGGCTGCGAACATGGTGTCCGCAGGGATGAGTGCGGACCTCGAGCAGGCCGTGACGGCCGGAGCGACACATGTGCGCGTCGGTACGGCGGTACTCGGAGTCCGACCCGGGCTCGGGTAACGTCGCCAAGAAGTCGGACCACAGCAGAAAATATGGTCATTACCGCCACAGGCGGGCATAACGACCTCGTGGATCGCGGGCACTTGGCTATTCGTCAGCCGATCCACCACAGAGCGGAGGACTCAGAGCATGGCCGGCGCGATGCGCAAGATGGCGGTCTACCTCGGCCTCGTGGAGGACGATGGGTACGACGGCAGGGGATTCGACCCCGACGACGAGTTCGAGCCCGAGCTTGATCCGGAGCCCGAGCGGGACCGCCGGCGGCATGAGCCGCCGCACCAGTCACATCAGGCGCACCAGTCCCAACGGGACGAATCGGTACGAGTGGTGCAGCCTCCCGCGCAGCGCGACCCGGTGCCGCATTCCGCTTCGCTGTCTGCGGAATCAGGCCGTCCGGCGCGCATCGCGCCCGTGGCATCCATCACACAAGAACGCGCGAGCCTGGAGAAGAACGCACCGGTGATCATGCCCAAGGTCGTGTCGGAACGAGAGCCGTACCGGATCACCACACTCCACCCGCGGACGTACAACGAGGCCCGTACCATCGGGGAACACTTCCGTGAGGGCACCCCGGTGATCATGAATCTGACCGAGATGGATGACACGGACGCGAAGCGACTTGTCGACTTTGCGGCCGGTTTGGTGTTTGGTCTCCACGGCAGCATCGAGCGGGTGACGCAGAAGGTGTTCCTGTTGTCGCCTGCTAACGTCGATGTCACGGCGGAGGACAAGGCCCGCATCGCAGAGGGCGGGTTCTTCAACCAGAGCTGAGACGCTGGACCGGACAACGCAGGGAAACAGGGGAGAGGGAAGCACGGATCATGAGCGTGGTTGGGCAGGTTCTCTACATCGCGCTGATGTGTTTCCTCATCGTGCTGATCTTCCGGTTGGTCATGGACTACGTCTTCCAGTTCGCCCGCTCATGGCAGCCCGGCAAGGCGATGGTGGTCGTTCTCGAGGCCACTTACACTGTCACCGATCCACCGCTCAAGCTTCTGCGGCGGTTCATTCCGCCGCTGCGTCTCGGGGGCGTGGCGCTCGACCTGTCCTTCTTCGTACTGATGATCATCGTCTACATCCTGATCTCCGTCGTGAGCCGGCTGTGAACGATACGGTCTTGCCGAATGCCGACGACTACGTTGAGGTGAAGAGATGCCGTTGACCCCCGAGGACGTGCGGAACAAGCAGTTCACGACCGTCCGCCTCCGAGAAGGCTATGACGAGGACGAGGTCGATGCCTTCCTCGACGAGGTCGAAGCCGAACTGACGCGACTGCTCCGCGAGAACGAGGACTTGCGCGCCAAGCTGGCCGCTGCCACGCGCGCGGCCGCGCAGAACCAGCAGCAGGGCATGCGCAAGCCGCCCGAGCAGCAGGACCAGCAGCAGGGGCCGCCGCAGGGCATGCGCGGTCCGGGCGCTCCCGTACCCGCCGGCATATCGGGTCCGCCGCAGCAGCAGATGGGTGGCCCCATGGGCGGTCCGCCCCAGCTGCCGAGCGGTGCGCCGCAGCTGCCCGCGGGCCCCAGCGCCCAGGGCGGCCAGCAGGGCCAGGGCCCCATGGGTCAGGGTCCGATGGGCCAGGGCCCCATGGGTCAGGGCCAGATGGGCCAGGGCCCCATGGGTCAGGGGCCGATGGGTCAGGGTCCGATGGGCCAGGGCCCCATGGGTCAGGGTCCGATGGGTCAGGGTCCCGGTCAGCAGATGCAGCAGCAGATGCCCGGCCAGATGCAGCAGCAGATGGGTGGCCCGATGGGCGGACCCATGGGTGGCCCCATGGGCGGTCACGGCCCGCAGATGGGACAGCCCGGTCAGGGTCCCGGTGGCGACAGCGCCGCCCGGGTGCTCTCGCTGGCCCAGCAGACCGCCGACCAGGCGATCGCCGAGGCCCGTTCCGAGGCCAACAAGATCGTCGGCGAGGCCCGCAGCCGCGCCGAGGGTCTGGAGCGCGACGCCCGTGCCAAGGCCGACGCTCTGGAGCGGGACGCGCAGGAGAAGCACCGCGTCGCGATGGGCTCCCTGGAGTCCGCCCGCGCCACGCTGGAGCGCAAGGTCGAGGACCTGCGCGGCTTCGAGCGCGAGTACCGCACGCGTCTGAAGTCCTACCTGGAGTCGCAGCTGCGCCAGCTGGAGACGCAGGCGGACGACTCGCTCGCCCCGCCGCGTTCCCCGGCCGCTCCCTCCCTGCCTTCGCCCTCGGCGCCCTCGATGGCTCCGGCCGGCGCGAGCGCGCCGTCGTACGGCGGTGGCCAGGGCATGGGCGGTGCTCCGGCACCGGCGGCGCCCTCCTACGGCGGGCAGCAGCAGATGTCCCCGGCGATGACCCAGCCGATGGCTCCGGTGCGGCCCCAGGGCCCGTCGCCGATGCAGCAGGCGCCCTCGCCGATGCGCGGCTTCCTGATCGACGAGGACGACAACTGACGGCCTCCTGTACGCCTTAGGCGTCGGCCGGCGTTCAGGGCGGGGCCCCCGGATCTTCCGGGGGCCCCGCCCTTTTGCCGTGCTGTTTCGGGAGGGCGTGCGGTTTCCCTGGGGCATCTGTACGGGATACGCAACGCCGAAAGCCGGGGCCCGCCAAGATCTTTGGCGGGCCCCGGCTCTCGGTCGTTCTCGGGTTGCCGGGTGCGGGGGCCGACCGCGCGGTTCCTCGCGCCCCGGGGGGCGCTGCGCTAGGGCGTGTTGCGAAAGTCCCGTCGTCCGCCCGGAGGGCGTGCCAGGCGTCGCGAGGCAGGCGGGACTTTCGCAACACGCCCTAGTCCTCCAGCCCGTCCGGCGTTCGGGGGCGGGGCCGTTCAGGTCGACGGCCCCGCCGCCCGGTGCTACACCTTGTGCAGACGGAAGGTCAGCGACAGGGACTCGTCGGTGAACGGGGCGCCGTAGGCGTCCTCGGCCTGACCCTGCGCGAAGTCCGTGGCGAGGACCTCGTCGGCGATGAGGTCGGAGTGCTCGGACAGGGCCGCGATGACGGCCGGGTCGGTGGACGTCCAACGCAGCGCGATCCGGTCGGCCACGTCGAGGCCGCTGTTCTTGCGGGCCTCCTGGATGAGGCGGATCGCATCACGGGCGAGGCCCGCCTGGCGCAGTTCCTCGGTGATCTCCAGGTCGAGGGCGACCGTGGCGCCGGAGTCGGACGCCACCGACCAGCCCTCGCGCGGGGTTTCCGTGATGATGACCTCGTCCGGAGCCAGGGTGACCGTCTCGCCGTCGACCGGCACCGCGGCCGTGCCCTCGCGCAGGGCGAGGGACAGGGCCGCCGCGTCCGTCTCGGCGATCGCCTTCGCGACGGCCTGGACGCCCTTGCCGAAGCGCTTGCCGAGCGCGCGGAAGTTGGCCTTGGCCGTGGTGTCGACCAGCGAGCCGCCCACCTCGGAGAGCGAGGCGAGACCGCTGACGTTCAGCTCCTCCGTGATCTGCGCGTGCAGTTCGGGGTCGAGCGAGTCGAAACCGGTCGCCGCGATCAGCGCGCGGGACAGCGGCTGGCGGGTCTTGACGCCCGACTCCGCGCGGGTGGCACGGCCGAGCTCGACGAGACGGCGGACCAGCACCATCTGCCGCGACAGCCCGGGGTCGATGGCGGACAGGTCCGGCTCCGGCCACGACGACAGGTGTACGGACTCGGGGGCGTCCGGCGTGACCGGCGCGATCAGGTCCTGCCAGACCCGCTCGGTGATGAACGGGGTCAGCGGGGCCATCAGGCGCGTCACGGTCTCGACGACCTCGTGCAGGGTGCGCAGCGCGGCCTTGTCGCCCTGCCAGAAGCGGCGGCGCGAGCGGCGCACGTACCAGTTGGACAGGTCGTCGACGAACGCCGAGAGGAGCTTTCCGGCGCGCTGGGTGTCGTAGGTCTCCAGTGCCTGGGTCACCTGGTCGGTGAGGGCGTGCAGCTCGGAGAGGAGCCAGCGGTCGAGGACCGGGCGGTCGGCCGGCGCCGGGTCCGCCTCGCTGGGCGCCCAGCCGGAGGTGCGGGCGTACAGGGCCTGGAAGGCGACCGTGTTCCAGTAGGTCAGGAGGGTCTTGCGGACGACCTCCTGGATGGTGCCGTGGCCGACGCGGCGGGCCGCCCAGGGGGAGCCGCCGGCGGCCATGAACCAGCGCACCGCGTCCGCGCCGTGCTGGTCCATGAGCGGGATCGGCTGCAGGATGTTGCCCAGGTGCTTGGACATCTTGCGGCCGTCCTCGGCGAGGATGTGGCCCAGGCACACCACGTTCTCGTAGGACGACTGGTCGAAGACGAGGGTGCCGACCGCCATCATCGTGTAGAACCAGCCGCGCGTCTGGTCGATGGCCTCCGAGATGAACTGCGCCGGGTAGCGGCTCTCGAAGATCTCCTTGTTCTTGTACGGGTAGCCCCACTGCGCGAACGGCATCGAGCCCGAGTCGTACCAGGCGTCGATGACCTCGGGGACGCGGGTCGCCGTCGCCTCGCACTGCGGGCAGGTGAAGGTGACGGCGTCGATGTACGGGCGGTGCGGGTCCAGTTCCGACTGGTCGGAGCCGGTCAGCTCGGTCAGTTCCGCGCGGGAGCCGACGCAGGTGAGGTGGTCGTTCTCGCAGCGCCACAGCGGGAGCGGGGTGCCCCAGTAGCGGCTGCGGGACAGCGCCCAGTCGATGTTGTTGTTCAGCCAGTCGCCGAAGCGGCCGTGCTTGACCGACTCCGGGAACCAGTTGGTCTTCTCGTTCTCCTCGAGGAGACGGTCCTTGACGGCGGTGGTGCGGATGTACCAGGACGGCTGCGCGTAGTAGAGGAGCGCGGTGTGGCAGCGCCAGCAGTGCGGGTAGCTGTGCTCGTACGGGACGTGCTTGAAGAGCAGCCCGCGGGCCTGGAGGTCCTCGGTGAGCTTTTCGTCCGCCTTCTTGAAGAAGACGCCGCCGACGAGCGGGACGTCCTCCTCGAAGGTGCCGTTCGGGCGGACGGGGTTCACCACCGGCAGTCCGTACGCGCGGCAGACCTTGAGGTCGTCCTCGCCGAAGGCGGGGGACTGGTGGACCAGGCCCGTACCGTCCTCGGTCGTCACGTACTCCGCGTTCACCACGTAGTGGGCGGGCTCGGGGAACTCCACCAGCTCGAACGGACGCTGATACGTCCAGCGCTCCATCTCGGCGCCGGTGAAGGTCTCACCGGTGGTCTCCCAGCCCTCACCGAGCGCCTTCCCGAGGAGCGGCTCGGCGACGACGAGCTTCTCCTCGCCGTTCGTCGCGACCACGTAGGTGACGGTGGGGTGCGCGGCGACCGCGGTGTTGGAGACCAACGTCCACGGGGTCGTCGTCCACACCAGGAGCGCCGCCTCGCCGGCCAGCGGACCGGAGGTGAGCGGGAAACGGACGTACACGGACGGGTCGACGATCGTCTCGTAGCCCTGCGCCAGCTCGTGGTCCGACAGGCCCGTCTCGTCGCGGGGGCACCACGGGGCGACGCGGTAGTCCTGGACCAGCAGACCCTTGTTGAAGATCTCCTTCAGCGACCACCACACGGACTCCACGTACTCGGGGTCCATCGTGCGGTACGCGTCGTCCAGGTCGACCCAGTAGCCCATGCGGTTCGTGAGGTCGGTGAAGGCGTCGGTGTGACGGGTCACGGACTCGCGGCACCTGGCGTTGAACTCGGCGATGCCGTACGCCTCGATGTCCTGCTTGCCCGTGAAACCGAGCTCCTTCTCCACGGCGAGCTCCACCGGCAGGCCGTGGCAGTCCCAGCCGGCCTTGCGGGCCACGTGATACCCGCGCATGGTGCGGAAGCGCGGGAAGACGTCCTTGAAGACGCGCGCCTCGATGTGGTGCGCTCCCGGCATGCCGTTCGCGGTGGGCGGGCCTTCGTAGAACACCCATTCGGGGCGTCCCTCGGACCGCTCGAGGCTCTTGGCGAAGATCTTCTGCTCGCGCCAGAAATCGAGCACGGCGTGCTCGAGGGCGGGCAGGTCGACCTGGGCGGGCACCTGGCGGTACGTCGGCGTTGTCATCAGCGAGCTTCCTCCGGCGGACTTTCTGCCTTCCGTCCGGAGGGACGAGAGCCCGTGCCGCTGCCCAGTAGCTGCTGCGGACGCCGTGTGCGGCGTGCTCCCGCGGTACCACCCTCCTTGGCTCCCCGGCACGTGCTGTGCGCCGGTGAACCCCCTCATTGGGGTCGCGATGCCGGGTCTACCGGCCGCCGCCTGTCGGCCACGGCTTTCTTCCGGCGGCTCCGGGGTGATCTTCGCGTCGCGCTCGCCCCCGGGCTTCCACCGTCCCCGGGTCGCTCCTGGCCGCGTACGCCGCTACTCGTCCCCATCCACGCTTCTCGCTGCGCCCAGTGTACGGCGCCGCGCGCACGGTGGCCGACCGGTTTTCCCGACGCCTCGGCCGGTGCGGGCCGGGGTGCCTCGGCGGCTCGCGAGCTGACCCGAATGGGCAGGCGCCGAGGTCCGTGTTCCGGGACGCCGGGCCTGGCGGATTACCCGGCGGGGAGCTGGGCACAACGCATGCAGGCTCGTCAGGCGGAACCTGCGGGGCGGCCGGAAGGTGGGCGTGCCCCGTTGCCGCGGGCCGGAAGTCGATTTATCGTCCCAGAGCGATTTGCGCGCAAGATCACAATATGTGAAGGGGCCGCGGCCATGGTGGCGAAAAAGACCGCCGTACAGCAGTCGGCGTCCGGAAGATCCACGGGTCCGGCGGCCAAGGACGTGGGTGGAAAGAAGAGCGCACAGGGCGAACCGGCGGAGCACGGGAGCGGGCACGGGAGCGGCAGCGCGCCGGTGAGCACGGCCGCCGGAAAAACGGGTACCAAGAAGACCGTCGCCGAGAAGACGGCCACCAAGAGGGCGGTGGCCGAGAAGTCCGTCCTGGAGGAACCGGGACCGGCGGGCGCCACCGCGAAGGGCGGCGCCGCGAAGCGGGCCGTCCGGAGCGCGGCCGGGAAGAGCGCCGGGACGGCCAAGAAGGCCACCGGTACGGCGAAGAAGAGCACGGGCACGGCGAGGAAGAACGCGAGCAGGGCGAAGAAGACGGCCGCTTCCGCGGCCGAGGACGCGGCCCTGGCCGCGAAGACGACGGGAGCCCCGACGGTGGTTGCGAAGAAGACCCCTGGCACGGCCACGGCGGCCGGGAAGCCCACCGCGCTCCCCAAGGCGCGGATCTCCGCGGTGGAGCCCGGCGAGCTCGCGGTGCGCCCGGGTGAGGACCCCTGGACCCCCGCGGAGGTCGCGGACGCGCGCGCGGAGCTGCAGTCCGAGGCGCTGCGGCTGAGCACGGAGATCACGTCGTCGGAGGAGTCGCTCGCGGGCCTGATGCGCGACTCCGGGGACGGCGCGGGCGACGACCAGGCGGACACCGGCACGAAGAACATCACCCGCGAGTCGGAGATGGCGCTGGCGGCCAACGCGCGCGAGATGCTCGTCCAGACCGAGCGCGCCCTGGAGAAGCTCGACGCGGGCACGTACGGGCTCTGCGAGAACTGTGGCGACCCCATCGGCAAGGCCCGGATGCAGGCCTTCCCGCGCGCCACCCTGTGCGTCGAATGCAAGCAGAAGCAGGAACGCCGGTACTGAACGGCGTGGGAGGGCTCCTGCGCACGTGAATGGCGGGGGGTGTGACGTACCCTCGTCCTCAGTCAGGCACCTAGGTCGAGGGACTCACTCACGTGGCAGAGGCGGAGCGCATCATCGGTACGCCGGATTCCCCAGGAGCGGCGGGATCCGAGCCGGAGCAGTCCGACGGGAACACGACGCCGGGCGACCGCTCCGGCTCCGGCCTGTCGTCCCCGGCCGAGCGGTCCGGGACGGACGACGGCGCGGCGGCCCCGGCCCAGCCGCCGAAGGGCAAGCGCAGGATCGCCGTCCTGTTCACGGTCGCCGTGCTGGCGTACGCCCTCGACCTCGGCAGCAAGCTGCTCGTGGTCGCCAGGCTGGAGCACCACGCGCCGATCGAGATCGTCGGGGACTGGCTGAAGTTCGAGGCCATCCGCAACGCGGGCGCCGCCTTCGGATTCGGCGAGGCGTTCACGATCATCTTCACGATGATCGCCGCAGCGGTGATCATCGTGATCGCCCGGCTCGCGCGCAAGCTCTACAGCGTGCCCTGGGCGATCGCGCTCGGCCTGCTGCTGGGCGGTGCGCTGGGCAACCTCACCGACCGGATCTTCCGCTCGCCGGGCATCTTCGAGGGCGCGGTCGTCGACTTCATCGCGCCCAAGCACTTCGCCGTCTTCAACCTGGCCGACTCCGCGATCGTGTGCGGCGGCATCCTCATCGTGCTGCTGTCCTTCCGCGGGCTGGACCCGGACGGGACCGTCCACAAGGACTGACGAGGACTGACGAGCCCCGGCAAGCACCTTCAAGTACCGGCAAGCACCGGCAAGCACCGACGAGGGCTGACGAGCACCGCGAGAACCGGTGCGGACCGCCGCCGGGGCCCTCTCGGGGGCACTGGCGTTCGGCCTCTGGTCAGGGGGTGTCCGGCCCGTCCGGCATACTCGACGGGTGAGCACCGTTCCCGAGATCCGTACCCTGCCCGTGCCCGACGGCCTGGAGGGCGAGCGCGTCGACGCCGTCATCTCCCGGATGTTCGGCTTCTCCCGCACGAAGGCCGCCGAGCTCGCCGCGGCGGGGAAGGTCACGGTCGACGGTTCGGTGGTCGGCAAGTCCGAGCGGCTGCACGGCGGCGCCTGGCTGGAAGTCGAGATGCCGCAGGCTCCGGCCCCCGTGCAGATCGTCGCCGAGCCCGTCGAGGGCATGGAGATCGTGCACGACGACGACGACGTGGTCGTGATCGTCAAGCCGGTCGGCGTCGCCGCGCACCCCAGCCCCGGCTGGTCGGGACCGACCGTGATCGGCGGTCTCGCGGCCGCCGGCTACCGCATCTCCACCTCGGGCGCCTCCGAGCGCCAGGGCATCGTGCACCGTCTCGACGTGGGTACGTCAGGCCTGATGGTCGTCGCCAAGTCCGAGTACGCGTACACGTCGCTCAAGCGCCAGTTCAAGGAGCGCACGGTCGACAAGCGCTACCACGCGCTCGTGCAGGGCCACCCGGACCCGACGAGCGGCACCATCGACGCCCCCATCGGCCGGCATCCGAACCACGACTACAAGTGGGCCGTCACGGCCGAGGGCAAGCCGTCGGTCACGCACTACGACTTGATGGAGGCGTTCCGCGCGGCCTCCCTGCTCGACATCAAGCTGGAGACCGGGCGCACCCACCAGATCCGCGTCCACATGTCGGCCCACCGCCACCCCTGCGTCGGTGACCTGACCTACGGCGCCGACCCCACGCTCGCCAAGCGCCTCGGCCTCACCCGGCAGTGGCTGCACGCGGTCCGGCTCGGCTTCGAACACCCGGGGGACGGCCAGTGGGTCGAGTTCGGGTGCGACTACCCCGAGGACCTGCAGGATGCTCTCGACAAGGTGCGTGAGGAGAGCAACGCATGACCGTCCCGTACACGCTGCGGGTGGCCGAGGACACCGCCGACCGTGAGGCGTGCTTCGCGGTGCGCAAGGAGGTCTTCGTCGGCGAGCAGGGCGTCAGCGAGGACATCGAGTACGACGCCTACGACGCCGGGGCGCTGCATGTGCTGGCCGTCCGTGACGACGGCGCGCCGCTGGGTACCGGGCGGCTCCTGTCCGGCGAGGACGCCGCCGCGAAGACCGGCGGCGACCCGCGCGTCGGTTCACTGGGACGGCTCGCCGTGACCAAGGAGGCGCGCGGGCTCGGCGTGGGGGTCGCCCTCGTCGGTGCCATCGAGGACGCGGCACGCGCGCGTGGACTCACGGCGGTGGATCTGCACGCGCAGACGCATGCGCTGGGCTTCTACGAGCGGCTCGGATACGTGGCGTACGGCGAGGAGTTCCTCGACGCGGGGATCGACCACCGGGCGATGCGCAAGACCTTGTGAGAGGTGCGCCCGGCGGGGCCTGCCGGGAGGGCATTGTCGTGGCGGCGTGACAGGCTGGGGGTCCGGCCCCTCCTTGATCGCCTAGACCTCGCGGGAGCGCTGACCGTGGATCAGTTGGCCCTGTTGTTCGTGCTGTTGCTCGGGGCCGTGGTGAGCGTCCCGGTGGGGGACCGCTGGGGGCTGCCGGCGCCGGTGCTGATGACGCTTCTCGGGATCGTGCTGGCCGTACTGGACTTCGTGCCCAACGTGGACATCAGGCCGGACCTGATCCTGCCGCTCCTGTTGCCGCCGCTGCTGTACGCGTCGGTGCGGCGGACCTCGTGGAGACAGTTCACCGCCAACAAACGGCCGATCTTCCTGCTGGCCGTGGCGCTGGTGTTCCTCACCACCGCGGCGGTGGCGGTCGTCGCCAACACCATCGTGCCGGGGCTGCCGCTCGCCGCCGCCGTGGCGCTGGGCGCGCTCGTGGCGCCGCCCGACCCGGTCGCCGCGACCGCCGTCGCGGGGCAGCTCGGACTGCCCCGCCGACTGGTGTCGATCCTGGAGGGCGAGGGGCTCTTCAACGACGTGACGGCCATCGTGCTCTACCACGTCGCGATCGCCGCCGCCGTGAGCGGGTCCTTCTCGCCGTGGCGGGCCGGGCTCGACCTGGTGCTGTCCGCGGTCGTCGCGGTCGCCGCCGGGGTGGGCCTCGGGTGGGCCGCGAACAAACTGATGGACATGCTCGGCGACGCCACGCTGCAGATCGGGCTGACACTGCTGGTGCCCTACGCCGCGTACGTACTGGCGGAGGAGCTGCACGGCTCCGGGGTGCTCGCCGTGCTCACCACCGCGCTGTTCCTGGCGGAGTACGCCACCGACGCCGACGACGTCATGACACGGCTCGCCGGACACACGTTCTGGGACGTGGTGGACACGCTCGTCACCGGCGTCGCGTTCGGACTGATCGGGCTGGAGCTGCACAACGCGATCCGGACGGCGGCCGGACGGTGGGGCGAGATGCTCGGGTGGGCGGCCGCGATCGTCGCCGTCGTCGTACTCGTACGGCTGGCATGGCTGCTGCCGGCGACCTGGCTGACGAAACGGCTGCACGCGAAACGGGACTACGACGAGGAGATCCCCACGTCGTGGCGGGAGACCGTGGTGATGTGGTGGTCCGGGATGCGAGGGGTCGCCTCCGTGGCCCTCGCGCTGGCGATTCCGCTGAAGATGGACGACGGGTCGCCGTTCCCCGACCGGGACGAGATCGTGTTCATCGCCTTCGGTGTGATCATGGCGACGCTCGTGCTGCAGGGGCTCACGCTGCCGTGGCTCGTCAGACGGCTCGGGGTGCGGGCCGACGAGGATGTCGAGAAGGCCTTCGAGAAGGAGCTGGCGATCCGGGCGGCCAAGGCCGCGAAGCGGAGGCTGAAGGAGATCGAGGAGGTCGAGGAGCTGTCGGAGGAGGTGTCCGAGCAGTTGCTGCGGCGGGCCTTCGACATCGGGACGCGGATCAGTCCGGACCTGGGGGACGAGGAACGGCGCGAGGCGTACGAGCAGCGGGCGCGGCGGATCAAGCGGATCCGGCGCATCCAGGGGGAGATGATGAGCGCGGCCCGGCACGAGGTGCTGTCCGCGCGCAGTGAGCCGGGAGCCGATCCGGAGATCGTGGACCGGGTGCTGCGGCATCTGGACGTGCGCAGCCTGCGCTGACGGTGCGCCGGCCCTGGGAGTGTGTTCTCCGGCCCGCGCACCGTCGCGCGCCGTCCGCCTCCGGTCCGCCGAGTGGTGCGGGTCGCCCGCGCGGTTTCCCGCGCCCGCGGGATCTCGTGGTCGGCGGCGGCGGCGGCGGTCGGTCGGTGGGGTCAGCCGCGGCCCGGACCCGTGCGTGGCGGGCCGGAGGTGTGGGCGTGGTTGTGGCGGGTGGTCGCCGCGCCGTCGGGCTCGGTGCGGGTCGGGCCGGGGAGCTGCCCCGGTGGCGGCACCGCCTCCGCCGTGTTGACGCGCGGGAGGGCGTAGGGATGCTTCTCGGTCAGCCAGCGGATCATCTGCTCGCGCACCGTGACCCGTACCGTCCAGATGTCGTCCGCGTCCTTGGCCGTGACCAGGGCGCGCACCTGGATGGTGTTGGGCGTCGAGTCGGTGACCGCCAGACCGTAGTCACGGCCGTCCCAGGCCGGGCACTCGCGCAGGATGTCCCGCAGCTTCTCCCGCATGGCCTCCACCGGCGCGCTGTGGTCGAGGTGGAAGAAGACGATGCCGGTCATCTGCGGGGTGCCGCGCGACCAGTTCTCGAAGGGCTTCGAGGTGAAGTACGAGACCGGCATGGTGATCCGGCGCTCGTCCCAGGTCCGGACCGTCAGGAACGTCAGAGTGATCTCCTCGACCGTGCCCCACTCACCGTCCACCACGACCGTGTCACCGAGACGCACCATGTCGCCGAAGGCGATCTGCAGCCCGGCGAAGAGGTTCGCCAGCGTGGACTGGGCGGCGACACCGGCGACGATGCCGAGGATGCCGGCCGAGGCGAGCAGTGAGGCGCCGGCCGCGCGCATCGCCGGGAAGGTGAGCAGCATCGCGGCGATCGCGACGACGCCGACGACGGCGGTGACCACCCGCTGGATCAGCGCGACCTGGGTGCGCACCCGGCGCACCCGCGCCGGATCGCGGTGCGCGTTCGCGTAACGGGAGTACGAGGTGTCGACGATCGCCGTCGCGATGCTCACCACCAGCCACGCGGCGGCACCGATCAGGATCAGGGTCAGGGTCCTGCCGATACCGATCCGGTGCTCCACCAGCAGCTTCGCCTCGTCGTACGAGCCTCTGAGCAGAGCCGCGAACAGGACCAGCTGGAAGGGGATACGGCCCCGGCGGAGCAGGCCCCACAGGGAGGTCTCGCTGTGACGGTCGTCCACCCGGCGCAACAGGCGGTCCACGGACCACCCGATGAGCAGCGCGAGCACGACCGAGCCGCCGACGACGGTCATCGGGCGCAGTACGTTCTCCATGACGGAGAACGTAACCGGCCACGGGCGGTCATGAACATGTGTTCTCGCGAGGGAACGGGGTACGCCCTGCGCCCGTCACTGTCGGTGCCGGCTGGCACCATGGACTCATGAACATCATGCTCTTTCACTCGACGTACGGTTCCCGGCCCGCGGTGCGCGCGGCGGCGGACCGGCTGCGGGCCGCGGGACACGAGGTGTGGACGCCCGACCTCTTCGAGGGGCGCACCTTCGAGACCGTGGAGGAGGGCATGGCCTTCAACGAAGGCATCGGCAAGGTCGAGCTGCTCAAGCGCGCGGTCCTGGCCGCCGCGCCCTATTCGGACCGCGGTCTGGTCTACGCCGGGTTCTCCCTCGGCGCCTCCCTCGCGCAGACCCTGGCGCTCGGCGACGAGAAGGCCCGCGGACTGCTCCTGCTGCACGGCACGTCGGACATCGCGGAGAACGCGTCGGTGGACGAACTGCCGGTCCAGCTCCATGTCGCCGAGCCCGACCAGTTCGAGACGGACGACTGGCTGGGCGCCTGGTACCTGCAGATGCGCAGAGCGGGGGCCGATGTGGAGATCTACCGGTACGCGGGCGCCGGCCACCTCTACACCGACCCCGACCTGCCCGACTACGACGCCGAGGCGGCCGAGGCCACCTGGAAGGTGGCGCTCGGCTTCCTCGACGGTCTCCAGTCGTAGCCGTAGCCGTAGGCGTAGGCCGTTGCGGTAGCCGTGGTCGGGCGCCCGCGACCGGTGTCTACACCGGGTCGTAGGTCCGCTCCACCTTCTGCGATCCGTTCGGCGTGCGGTACGAACGGGTCCAGGACGAGGTGGCGTTCGGGTTCGTGCGGTCGGAGATCACGTAGTAGTCCATCTGCGCCCGGGTGGCGGTGATGTCCAGGACGCCGTATCCGTGGCGGTCGGTGTCGACCCAGTGGACGTGCCGGTTCGCCGCGCGGATGACGGGGGAGGCGATCGCCGAGACGACGCCCTCGGGGACCTTGACGATGTCGTCGAGGTTGTCGGAGGTCATGGAGGTGACCACGAACTCCGTGGCGGCGGAGGGGGACAGCGGGTAGGTGCCTGCGTCCACCGGCACGTCGTTGGCCCACGCCATGTGGATGTCACCGGTCAGGAAGACCGTGTTGCGGATGGCGTTGGAGCGCAGGTGCGCGAGGAGTTCGCGGCGGTCGTCGGTGTAGCCGTCCCACTGGTCGGTGTTGAGGGCGATGCCCTCCCCGGGCAGGCCGAGCAGCTTGGCGAGCGGCTTGAGCAGGTCGGCTGAGAGGGATCCCACCGCGAACGGCGAGATCATCACCGAGTTGCCGACCAGCCGCCAGGTGGTGTCCGAGGCCTTGAGCCCGGACTTCAGCCAGTCGAGCTGGGCGCGGCCGGTGATCGTACGGTCCGGGTCGTCGACCGAGCCGCTGGCCGTGGACGCCTGCTGGGACCGGAAGGAACGCAGGTCGAGCAGGGAGAGGTCGGCGAGCTTGCCGAAGCGCAGCCGGCGGTAGGTGGTGCCCTCGATCGCGGGGCGGACCGGCATCCACTCGAAGTAGGCCTGCTTCGCGGCGGCCTGACGGGCGGTCCAGGTGCCCTCGGCGCCCTCGGTGTGGTTGACCGCGCCGCCCGACCAGGCGTTGTCGGCGAACTCGTGGTCGTCCCAGATCGCCACGACCGGCGCCTTGTGGTGCAGGCCCTGGAGGTCCGGGTCGGTCTTGTAACGGCCGTGCCGGGTGCGGTAGTCGGCGAGGGTGAGGA
Organism: Streptomyces sp. RPA4-2; assembly: GCF_012273515.2. NCBI lineage: Bacteria > Bacillati > Actinomycetota > Actinomycetes > Kitasatosporales > Streptomycetaceae > Streptomyces > Streptomyces sp. RPA4-2. Next base: position 2,658,145 of record NZ_CP050975.2, on the reverse strand, counting down.
TCTCGCCCGCGGGGGAGTGCGGCCGTACGACCGTGCCACGGGTCCCGTACTCGCCGGACTTGTACTCGTAGATGTAGTCGCCGAGGTGCAGCCAGGCGTCCAGGTCGCCCCGGGCCGCGAGGTGGCGGTAGGCCGAGAAGTAGCCGGCCTCCCAGTTGGCGCAGGAGACCACGCCGAAGCGCAGGCCGGCCACGGAGGCGTCGGCGGCCGGTGTGGTGCGGGTGTGGGCGACGGGGGAGTCGGTGCCGCCCGCGGAGAAGCGGAACCAGTAGTCGGTGGCCGGTTCCAGGCCGCGGATGTCGGCCTTGACGGTGTGGTCGGAGGCGGCCGTCGCGGTGAGGGAGCCCTTGGCGACGATCGTGGTGAACGCCTTGTCCCTGGCGACGGTCCAGCCGACCTCGGTGTCCGGGCCGATGCCGGAGCCGGGTATCGCCGCGGAGGTGGGGGTCACCCGGGTCCACAGCAGGACACCGTCCGGGAGCGGGTCGCCGGAGGCGACGCCGTGCAGGAAAGCGGGAGCCTCGGCGGCGCGGGCCGGCAGGGCTGCCGCGAGCGGGGCGGCGAGTACGGCGCCGGCGGCCGCGGCCTTGACGACCGTACGGCGGCGCGGGGCGCGGGAGTTGACGGCGCCCGAGGGGTCGGATGAGCTCAAACGACTGGTCACGAGCGGTCAGGTTACCGACCGGTACAGACAAAGGGCGGGCGAACCGGGAAAGTTCGCCCGCTCTTCGGCTGTTGGACAATTTCGGCCCGGCTCCACCGCCGCGGGCGGTGCTCCGGAACGGCCCGAGAGGTCAGGCGGCGAGGGCCTTGCCGATCGCCGTCGTGAAGTCGGCGACGGTCATCGGCGCGTTCTTGCCGTCGGAGCCCGTCAGCGTCTTGCCGTCCATCTTCAGGGTCGGAGTGCCCTGCACGCCGCTCTTGTTGAACTTCGCGGACATGTCGAGCGCCCACTTGTCGTAGGTGCCGTCCTTCACGGCCTTCTCGAAGGCCGCGTTGCCCTTGAGGGCGGAGACCGTGTCCGCGACCTTGATCAGGTAGTCGTCGCTCTTGAACTTGTCGTCCGTCTCCTCCGGGTGGTACTTCGCCGAGTACAGCGCGGTCTTGTACTCGAGGAAGGCCTCGGGGCTCACGTTCAGTGCGGCGCCCATGGCGCTGAGGGCGTTCTTCGAGCCCTCGCCGGGGCTGCCGTTGTCGATGAACGTGGCGCCGACGTACTCGATCTTGAACTTGCCGTCGTCGTAGTCCTTCTTGACGGTGCTGCCGACGGTCTGCTCGAACTGGGCGCAGATCGGGCAGCGCGGGTCCTCGTACATCACCAGGGTCTTCTTGGCGGTGCTCTTGCCGAGCACGACGGTGGTGCCGTCGGCGCCGGTGGTGTTGGCCGGCTTGACGAGCTTGTCGTCCTTGGCGGCCTCCCAGTACCCGGGCTTGTTGTTCTGCACGACCGCGTAGCCGACGCCGCCCGCTATCGCGAGGACGGCGACGATGCCGCCGGCCACGATGACCTGGCGCTTGATCCTGTCCCGCTTGGCCTGGCGCTCGCGCTCGATACGCAGCTTCTCGCGCGCCGCCGACTTGGCCGACTGGCTGTTCCGCTTGCTCATGTTGGTGATCTCCATGGGGGCGCGTACTCGTCGTACGCGGGATACGTAAGGGGGACCGCTGGTGCTCAGGCGCTGTCGCTCAGGCGAGAGCGGCCGAGCGGGGCGGGCCACGCCGTCCCAGTGAGTGCACGAACAGGCGCGTACGGGCAGGGGCGCTCCGGCGCGCGGGGCGCGGGAGCCGGCGTACCGGGGTCAGTCGTACGGTCACCGCGGCGACCGCGATCAGCAGCGGCCGGAAGGTGGACGCGGCGACGGCGCGCAGCAGCTGGTCCAGGGCCCGTTCGCCGCGGCGCAGCCAGGCGGCGGCGAGGAGCCCGACGCCGACGTGCGCGGCGAGCAGCAGCCAGGCGGCGGCCGGGTCGGTGTGCACGAGCAGGGTGGCGGCGCGGTCGCCGCCGCCGGTCACACGGGCCAGTGGGGCGCCCACGCTGCCGCCGCACAGCACGTCGAGGCCGATGGCGCGCAGCGGGCCCGCGACCGGGCCGCCGGACCTGCCGTAACAGACGTGCTGGCCCGTGGTGAACACCGTGTCGGCGGCCAGCTCCAGCGGGATGAGCAGGGCCGCGATGCGCCCGAAGCCGCGCTCGCGGCCCGCCAGCGCGTACGCGATGACGAAGACGGCGGCGGTGATCGCGGCCACGGTGCCCAGCGGCAGCGCGACCCGGGACAGCAGCACGTGCGACGCGGCGGAGAGCGTCACGACGACAGCCGTGAACAGTGCCGCGCGCACGGCTCTGAGCTGGGTCCCGGATATGTGCATAGCGGAGCCGAGTGTCGCACGCGCTCCCGTAAGAGCCCCCTAAAGGGTTCCTATGTGTTACGGGAGCGTTGTGAGTCCGTCGTCCGGCGTGCCTACAGGCCGGGGATCCGGCCGTTGCGGAACAGGTCCACGAAGATCTGGTGGTCGCCGCGCGCGCGGGCGCCGTAGCTGTGCGCGAAGTCGACCAGCAGGGCGGGGAAGCCCTCCTCGTCGGCCGCGATCGCCGCGTCGATGGCCCGCTCGGTGGAGAACGGCACCAGCTCCGAGTGGCCGCTCTCGTCGTCGGCCGCCGCGTGCATCGCGGCCGTGGCCCGGCCGAGGTCCGCGACGACCGAGGCGATCTCCTCCGGGTCGTCGATGTCGCTCCAGTCCAGGTCCACCGCGTAGGGCGAGACCTCGGCGACGAGCTGGCCCGCGCCGTCCAGCTCGGTCCAGCCCAGCCACGGGTCGGCGTGTGCCTGCAGCGCGCGCTGGGAGATCACCGTGCGGTGGCCCTCGTGCTGGAAGTAGTCGCGGATCGAGGAGTCCGTGATGTGCCGGGAGACGGCCGGGGTCTGGGCCTGCTTGATGTAGATCACGACGTCGTTCTCCAGCGCGTCGCTGTTGCCCTCCAGCAGGATGTTGTACGAGGGCAGACCGGCCGAGCCGATGCCGATGCCGCGGCGGCCGACGACGTCCTTCACGCGGTACGAGTCCGGGCGGGCGAGCGAGGACTCGGGGAGCGTCTCCAGGTAGCCGTCGAAGGCGGCGAGCACCTTGTAGCGGGTGGCCGCGTCCAGCTCGATGGAGCCGCCGCCGGGGGCGAAGCGGCGCTCGAAGTCACGGATCTCGGTCATCGAGTCGAGCAGCCCGAAGCGGGTCAGCGAGCGGGCGTCGCGCAGCGCGTCCAGCAGCGGTCCCTCGGCGGTGTCCAGCGTGAAGGGCGGCACCTCGTCGCTCTTGGCGCCGGTGGCGAGGGAGTGGATGCGCTCGCGGTAGGCGGTCGCGTACACCGTGACCAGCTCGGTGATCTGGTCGTCACTGAGCGCCTTGGCGTAGCCGATGAGGGCCACGGAGGCGGCGAAGCGCTTGAGGTCCCAGGTGAAGGGGCCGACGTACGCCTCGTCGAAGTCGTTCACGTTGAAGATCAGGCGGCCCTGGGCGTCCATGTACGTGCCGAAGTTCTCCGCGTGCAGGTCGCCGTGGATCCACACCCGGGAGGTCCGCTCGTCCAGGTACGGGCCGCCCCGCCGGTCGGCCTCGAGGTCGTGGTAGAAGAGCCCCGCCGTGCCCCGGTAGAACGCGAAGGCGGAGGCCGCCATCTTGCGGAACTTCACGCGGAACGCGGCCGGGTCGGCGGCCAGGAGCTCGCCGAAGGCGGTGTCGAAGACGGCGAGGATCTGCTCGCCGCGTTGCTCGGCGCTGAGCTGCGGGACCGACATCGCTGGGTGCCTCCTGGTGCAGGTGGTGCGTGACATGAGGGAAGGACGACAGGGCCGTCCACCCGGGACGGACGTCTTCGTCCTCCCAACGGACGAAGGTACGCGGGAGTGCCCGCGTTCCCCGCACGAAGGTACGGCCGATCCGGCCGCGCGTCACCCGGCCACCACCGCCTCGCGGCGCCTCGCGTCGCAGTGTTCATCTCAGCTGTCGGTCGCGCGTCATAGACTTCGACGCTGTCCCCCCAGACTGTCGCCGATCGTTCTTCTTGGAGGCCGAAACCGTGTCGAAGCCGCCGTTCACGCACCTGCACGTCCACACCCAGTACTCGCTGCTGGACGGTGCCGCGCGGCTCAAGGACATGTTCGATGCCTGCAATGAGATGGGCATGACACACATCGCCATGAGCGACCACGGCAACCTGCACGGGGCGTACGACTTCTTCCACACGGCCAAGAAGGCGGGCGTCACGCCGATCATCGGCATCGAGGCGTACGTCGCCCCGGAGTCCCGGCGCAACAAGCGCAAGATCCAGTGGGGCCAGCCGCACCAGAAGCGCGACGACGTGTCCGGTTCGGGTGGTTACACCCACAAGACGATCTGGGCGGCGAACCGGACGGGACTGCACAACCTCTTCAAGCTCTCCTCGGACGCGTACGCCGAGGGCTGGCTCCAGAAGTGGCCCCGGATGGACAAGGAGACCATCTCCCAGTGGTCCGAGGGGCTCATCGCCTCCACCGGCTGCCCCTCGGGCGAGCTCCAGACCCGGCTGCGCCTCGGCCAGTTCGACGAGGCACTGAAAGCGGCCGCCGAGTACCAGGACATCTTCGGCAAGGAGCGCTACTTCCTGGAGCTGATGGACCACGGCATCGAGATCGAGCGCCGGGTCCGTGACGGCCTCCTGGAGATCGGCAAGAAGCTCGGCATCCCGCCCCTGGTGACGAACGACTCGCACTACACGTACGCGCACGAGGCGACCGCGCACGACGCCCTGCTCTGCATCCAGACCGGCAAGAACCTCTCCGACCCGGACCGCTTCCGCTTCGACGGCACCGGCTACTACCTGAAGTCGACGGACGAGATGTACGCGGTCGACTCCTCGGACGCCTGGCAGGAGGGCTGCGCCAACACCCTCCTGGTGGCCGAGCAGATCGACACCACCGGCATGTTCGTCGAGAAGAACCTCATGCCGAAGTTCGACATCCCGGACGGCTTCACCGAGGTCACCTGGTTCCAGGAGGAGGTGCGCCTCGGCATGGAGCGCCGCTTCCCCGGCGGCGTCCCCGAGGACCGCCAGAAGCAGGCCGAGTACGAGATGGACGTCATCATCCAGATGGGGTTCCCGGGGTACTTCCTCGTCGTCGCCGACTTCATCATGTGGGCCAAGAAGCAGGGCATCGCGGTGGGCCCCGGCCGTGGCTCCGCCGCCGGCTCGATCGTCGCGTACGCCATGGGCATCACCGACCTCGACCCGATCCCGCACGGTCTGATCTTCGAGCGGTTCCTCAACCCCGAGCGCGTCTCCATGCCCGACGTCGACATCGACTTCGACGAGCGTCGGCGCGTCGAGGTGATCAGGTATGTGACCGAGAAGTACGGCTCGGACAAGGTCGCCATGATCGGCACGTACGGCAAGATCAAGGCGAAGAACGCCATCAAGGACTCCGCGCGCGTGCTGGGCTACCCGTACGCCATGGGGGACCGGCTCACCAAGGCGATGCCCGCCGACGTCCTCGGCAAGGGCATCGACCTGAACGGCATCACCGACCCCTCGCACCCCCGCTACAGCGAGGCGGGCGAGATCCGGGCGATGTACGAGAACGAGCCGGACGTGAAGAAGGTCATCGACACCGCCAAGGGCGTCGAGGGCCTGGTCCGGCAGATGGGCGTGCACGCCGCCGGCGTCATCATGTCCAGCGAGCCCATCGTCGATCACGCCCCGGTCTGGGTACGGCACACGGACGGCGTGACCATCACGCAGTGGGACTACCCGCAGTGCGAGTCGCTCGGCCTGCTGAAGATGGACTTCCTCGGCCTGCGCAACCTGACGATCATGGACGACGCCGTCAAGATGGTGAAGTCCAACAAGGGCATCGACCTCGACCTGCTGGCCCTCCCGCTCGACGATCCGACGACCTTCGAACTGCTCCAGCGCGGCGACACCCTCGGCGTCTTCCAGTTCGACGGCGGCCCCATGCGCTCCCTGCTGCGCCTGATGAAGCCCGACAACTTCGAGGACATCTCCGCCGTCTCGGCGCTCTACCGTCCCGGCCCGATGGGCATGGACTCGCACACGAACTACGCGCTCCGCAAGAACAATCTCCAGGAGATCACCCCGATCCACAAGGAGCTGGAGGAGCCCCTCGAAGAGGTCCTGGCCGTCACCTACGGCCTGATCGTCTACCAGGAGCAGGTGCAGAAGGCCGCCCAGATCATCGCCGGGTACTCGCTCGGCGAAGCCGACATCCTGCGCCGCGTGATGGGCAAGAAGAAGCCCGACGAACTGGCGAAGAACTTCGTCCTCTTCCAGAAGGGCGCCCGGGACAAGGGCTTCAGCGACGAGGCGATCCAGGCCCTGTGGGACGTGCTGGTCCCCTTCGCCGGCTACGCGTTCAACAAGGCGCACTCGGCCGCGTACGGCCTGGTCTCGTACTGGACCGCCTACCTGAAGGCGAACTTCCCGGCCGAGTACATGGCCGGTCTGCTCACCTCGGTCAAGGACGACAAGGACAAGTCCGCGATCTACCTCAACGAGTGCCGGCGCATGGGCATCAAGGTGCTCCCGCCCAACGTCAACGAGTCGGAGCAGAACTTCGCCGCCCAGGGCGACGACGTGATCCTCTTCGGCCTCTCCGCCGTCCGCAACGTCGGCACGAACGTCGTCGAGTCGATCATCAAGAGCCGCAAGGCCAAGGGGAAGTACGCCTCCTTCCCCGACTACCTCGACAAGGTCGAGGCCGTCGCCTGCAACAAGCGCACCACGGAATCGCTGATCAAGGCCGGCGCGTTCGACACCATGGGGCACACCCGCAAGGGCCTCACCGCGCAGTTCGAGCCGATGATCGACAACGTGGTGCAGGTCAAGCGCAAGGAGGCCGAGGGCCAGTTCGACCTCTTCGGCGGCATGGGCGAGGAGGACACCAGCGAGCCCGGCTTCGGACTCGACGTCGAGTTCACGACCGACGAGTGGGACAAGGCCTATCTCCTCGCCCAGGAGCGGGAGATGCTCGGTCTCTACGTCTCCGACCACCCGCTGTTCGGCCTGGAGCACGTGCTGTCCGACAAGGCCGACGCGGGCATCTCCCAGCTCACCGGCGGTGAGCACGCGGACGGCGCCGTCGTCACCATCGGCGGCATCATCTCCGGCCTGCAGCGCAAGATGACCAAGCAGGGCAACGCCTGGGCGATCGCCACCGTGGAGGACCTCGCGGGCTCCATCGAGTGCATGTTCTTCCCCGCGACGTACCAGCTGGTGTCCACCCAACTCGTCGAGGACGCGGTCGTCTTCGTCAAGGGACGCCTCGACAAGCGCGAGGACGTGCCGCGCCTCGTCGCGATGGAACTGCAGGTCCCGGACCTGTCCAACGCGGGGACCAACGCGCCCGTGATCCTCACCATCCCGGCGCTGAAGGTCACTCCGCCGATGGTCAGCAGGCTCGGTGAGATCCTCAGCCACCACAAGGGCGAGAGCGAGGTGCGCATCAGGCTCCAGGGCCCGCGCAAGACCACCGTCCTGCGGCTCGACCGGCACCGGGTGAAGCCCGATCCGGCCCTCTTCGGCGACCTGAAGGTCCTGTTGGGCCCGGCCTGCCTGGCGGGCTGACACCGGCGGGGACAGAGGTACGCGAGGGGCGCATCCAAGACCGGATGCGCCCCTCGGTGTGTGTCTGGGCTTCAACAGCCCTTACGCGTGGCCTCAGTTGTGGCCGAAACGCTTCTGGTGCTTGCGGGCTACGTCCGAGGGGCTGCCCTGGGCCTGTGACATCGGCGTGTGCGCCTCCGTCGAGGACCGCTGCGCCTGCTCCTGCGCGCGTTCGGCCTGCGAGGAGCGGTCCTGCTGGCTGCCCTGCTTGCGGTTCTTGTTCTTGGCCATGGTGATTGCCTCCTGTGGGGCCCGAGGGGTCAGGGCCGGATCCAGATTCACATAGCCTGACAAGCAGTGCATTTCGGAGAATTACCGTGCGTAATAAGCCCTGTCGGAGCGTTATCCCCGGATACGCCACGCCGAAGATCGAGTTCGGGCCGTTAACCTCCGCGGCGTCGGGCAGACTCGAAGGAAGCCCGAAGCAAACCTCCCGGAAACCGGAAAGAGGGTGGACCCCGTGGACCGCTGCATCGTCCTGGTGGACGCCGGGTATCTGCTCGGTGCTGCCGCCAGCCTCCTGGCCGGAGAGCCCTCGAGATCCCGGATCACCGTCGACCACGGCGCCCTCATCCAGGGGCTGCGCGACCGTGCCGAATCCGACACGGAGCGGCCCCTGCTGCGTATCTACTGGTTCGACGGCGCCCCCGACCGCGTACCGCAGCCGGAGCACCGCAGGCTCCGGGTGATGCCGCGGGTGACGGTCCGCCTGGGCGCGCTGACCCGCAGTGACGGGCGGTGGGCGCAGAAGGGCGTCGACGCCGCCATGCACGCCGAGCTCACCGAACTCGCCCGCAACCGCGCCTGCTCGGACGTGGTCCTGGTGACCGGCGACGGTGATCTGCTGCCGGGCATGATGGCCGCCAAGGAGCACGGTGTCGCCGTACACCTGTGGGCCGTGCAGGCCGCCGACGGGGACTACAACCAGTCCGAGGACCTGGTCGCCGAGGCCGACGAGCGGCGGGTGCTGGACCGGGCCTGGATCACCAAGGCCGTACGGGCCAAGGAGATCGGCGGGATCTGCGCCCCACCTCCGGCGCCGCGTCCCGAGATCGCCGCGATCCTCTCCGCGCCGCTGCCCGACTCCTCACTCGCCGGCTCCGCCGAGCGCCCCGCCCAGGATGTGGAGCACGGCCCGGCCACCGAGTCGCAGAACGGCGCCGAGGAGCGTGTTCCCGCCCCCAAGGGCGTCCCCACCCCAAGGACCTCGCCGCACTGCGCGCGCCCGGCGTCCAGGCCGTCCAGCCCCCACCAGCGCCACCCTGCGCTGGTCCTCCGACAAGGGGTGGGTCGAGCGCCCGGGGGGCACCACGGAGTCCGCCGAGGCCGCCGCGCTGCCCACGCTCGCCCAGCTCACCTCCGCCGAGCAGCGCTGGGCCGACCGGGAGGAGGACATCACCACGGTCGGCGGCGACCCGTACGAGGTCGGACAGGTCTTCGCGCGCCGCTGGATGGGGCGGCTGACGGACCAGAGCCATCTGCAGAAGCTGTCCGCGATGTACCCGCGCGTCCCGCACCGCGTCGACGGCGAGCTGCTGCGCTACGCCGCGCGCTTCGGACTGCTCGCGCACAAGGACGACCAGATCGACGAGCACGACCGCTATGCCATCAGGGCGGGCTTCTGGCGCGAGATCGACGTGCGTACGGCCGCGGAGCACGCCCCTGCCGGGGAGTGAACCGGGGAGCCGTCGAACCCCCGCAGAGGCCGGTCGGGCCGCCGTCCGCTCCTCTTCCGCTTCCTCCGCCGCGGGTGGGCGGGAGCTGGTCACAGGGCCGCCCGAGCCCGTGAAGGAGCCTGCCGGGTCCGGCTCCGTGGAGGAGCCGGCCGAGCGCATGCCGGGCTCGAGACCCGGTCCAGCGCGGCTCGGGACCGGGCTGAGGCGAGGGCCCCGGGCGCATAACGGGGCATCGGACCCCGTAGGCTCGTCCTTCGTGAGTACGCGCACGGCACAGGCAGTCCGGAACGGACACGGGGGCGGTCTCGTGTGCGCGGTGCGCGCGCTGACCAAGACCTATCCGGCCGTCCGCGGACGCCGGGGCGCCCCCGGCACGCCCGAGGTGCGGGCCACCGACGGGGTACGGCTGGACATCCGGCGCGGCGAGATCTTCGGACTGCTCGGGCCGAACGGCGCCGGCAAGTCGACCCTCGTCCGCCAGCTCACCGGACTCATGCGGCCCGACAGCGGCAGTGTCGAGATCCTCGGGCACGACATCGTGCGCCACCCCGAGCGGGCGGCGCGGATCCTCGCCTACCTCGGACAGGAGTCCACCGCCCTCGACGAGCTGACCGTGTCGCTGGCGGCGGAGACGACCGGGCGACTGCGCGGACTGGAGCTCCGCGAGGCACGGGCCGAGCGGGACGCCGTCCTCGACGAGCTGGGTCTGACGCCGCTGGCCTCCCGCCCCCTGAAGAAGCTGTCGGGCGGACAGCGGCGGCTCGCCTGCGTCGCCGCCGCACTCGTCGGGGAGCGGCCGCTGCTGGTCCTCGACGAGCCGACCACCGGAATGGACCCCGTCGCCCGGCGGGCCGTCTGGGCCGCTGTCGACCGGCGCCGGGCCGAGCGCGGTACGACCGTGCTGCTGGTCACCCACAACGTCATCGAGGCCGAGACCGTCCTCGACCGGGTCGCCGTCCTCGACCGCGGCCGCGTCATCGCCTGCGACACCCCGGCCGGTCTGAAGGAGCGGGTCGCGGGCGAGGTCCGGGTCGAACTCGTCTGGCGCGAGAACGCCCCGCTGGACGTGCCCGAGGTCGCCGCGCTGCGCTCCCGGGCCGTCGAGTCGGGCCGCCGCTGGACCCTCCGGCTCGCGCCCGAGGAGGCCCGCGCGGCGGTCGCCACGGTCACAGGCGGCGCGGCCTTCGCCGCGCTCGACGACTTCACCCTGGCTACGCCGAGCCTGGAGGACGTGTACCTGGCGCTCGGCGGCGACACGCAGGGGCTGGTGAAGGCGTGAGCGGGAGGGGCCTGGAATCCGTAGGGGAGTCTGTACGGACGGGGAGGGGCGTCATGGGCGTGCGCAACAGGGACAGGACGGCTGCCGGAGCGAAGAGGAGCAGCTCGACGTGAGTGTCGTACCCGCCGGTGTCGTCACCGCAGAGGTGCTGCCGGGCAGCGCGCCGTCCGTGGCCGAGGAGATCGGCGACGCCGTGGAACTCGGGCCGAGGGCACGGCTGTGGCCCTCCCTCGCCGCCGTGTACCGGGCGCAGCTCTCCCGGGCACGCGTGGCGCGGATCCCGCTGCTGTTCGTGGCCACCTTCCAGTCCGTCGGGATCATGATCCTGATGCGGGGCGTGGTGGACGGCGGGGGCGAGGCACGGGCCGTGGTGGCCGGGGCGTCGGTCCTGGTGGTCGCCTTCGTCGCGCTCAACCTCCTCGCGCAGTACTTCGGGCACCTGCGGTCCAGCGGCGGCCTCGACCACTACGCGACACTGCCCGTGCCGCCGGCGGCCGTCGTGCTCGGTGCCGCGGGCGCGTACGCGTCCTTCACCGTGCCCGGGACCGTCGCCACCGCCGTCTTCGGCTGTGTGCTCTTCGGGCTGCCGATGGCCCATCTGTGGGTGCTCGTGGCGGTGATCCCGCTCGCGGGCGCGGCGCTCGCCGGACTGGGAGCGGCGCTCGGGCTGCTCGCGCCGCGGCCCGAGCTCGCGACGCTGCTGGGGCAGCTGGGCATGTCCGCGGCGCTGCTGCTGGGGGTGCTGCCGGCCGACCGGCTGCCGACGGTCGTGCAGTACGGGCGTGATCTGCTGCCTTCGACGTACGGCGTCGAGGCCTTCGCACGGACTTTCGGGGCGCATCCGGACTGGACCTTCGTCCTCGGTGACCTCGCCGTCTGCGCGGGCGTCGGGGTCGCCTCGCTGGCCGTGGCGACCTGGGCGTACCGCCGGGCGGCCGTCCGGTGACGCGGCCGACAGCCGGGCCTGGCACGATGTCAGGGTGACCGCACCGCTGACTCCGCCTCCGCCGCCGCATCATCAGCCCTCGGACAACGCCCACGGGTGGCAGGCTCCGCCCGCCGGTGGCGCCGCCGGGTACGCCGGGTACGAGAAGGATGGGCCCGGGATGAAGACGGAAGTGCGGGACGCCGCCGTCATCACGGTGGCGGTGGCGTTGGCGGGGGTGCTGCTCGGCGTGCTGTGGTGGTGGCTGGCGCCGCATGTGCCGCTGGTCGCGGACGACACGGCCGTGTATCTGAAGGACACCGAGGGGGAGCAGGCCATCGGGGTGGACGGAACGTTCACGCTGCTGGCGCTCGGGTTCGGGGTGGTCAGCGCAGCCGTGGTGTTCCTGGTGCGGCGGCGCGGGGGTGTGCCGCTGGTCGTGGGGCTCGCCGTGGGCGGTCTGCTCGGGTCGCTGCTCGCGTGGCGGCTCGGCGTCTATCTGGGGCCCACGCAGAACGTGGTCGCCCATGCCAAGGCCGTGGGCAAGGGGGTGACCTTCTCCGCGCCGTTGAAGCTGGGGGCGAAGGGGGCGTTGCTGGCCTGGTCGCTGGGGGCGTTGGTGGTGCATCTGGGGTTGACCGCGTTGTTCGGGCCGCGGGATCCGGATCCCTACGAGAGTCCGTACCCGGAGTTTCCGCCGGGGCCTCCGGCGGGCTGAGGAGTCCACCGGCCTCGGGGTGTTTCGCTCCCGCCGCCCCTGCCCGACCCGTCCTGGGGGCTGCGCCCCCTGGACCCCCGCCATCGCCCGAAGGGCTCGTCCTCAAACGCCGGACGGGCTGGAGATGCGGGCGCGGGCCGACGGTTCCGGCCGGGGTGTGTCTTTCAGGCCGAAGTGGGGGGCGGCAGCACCCAGGTACGGGCGGGCCCCCGGTTCAGTCCCGTGCGACAGGCGCGTGTACGGCCTCCGTGAGGGCCGCCAGGTCGTCGGGGGCGAGCTCCACCTCCAGGCCGCGGCGCCCCGCCGAGACACAGATCGTCTCGTGCAGCCGGGCGGACGCGTCCAGCACCGTACGGAGTTTCCTGCGCTGGCCGAGGGGTGAGATGCCGCCGCGGACGTAGCCCGTCGTGCGTTCGGCGGCCGCCGGGTCCGCCATCGCCGCCCGTTTGCCGCCCACCGCCGTGGCCAGGGCCTTCAGGTCCAGGGAGCCGGCGACCGGGACCACGGCCACGACGAGGGCGCCGTCCACGTCCGCGACCAGGGTCTTGAAGACCCGGTCGGGGGAGACGCCCATCGCCTCGGCCGCCTCCTCGCCGTAGGAGGGGTGTGCGGGGTCGTGCTCGTAGGCGTGCACCGTGTACGCGACGCCCGCCGCCGTCAGGGCGACGGTCGCGGGGGTGCCCCCGGACTGCTGCTGTTTCTTCGGCTTCTTCGCCATCGGCCTTCCCGGATGTGCGAGGGGTGTCAGTTCAGGCTCGTCGGACCGCGGGTCAGGTCCGATGCCGGCAACGACGGCAGATTACGGATGATCGCGGTCTCGGCGCGCAGGAGTTTCAGCTCCTCGCGGAGGCGGGAGGCCGTGTCGGAGGCCTGGAGCAGCTTCTGCTTCGCCGGGATGTCCAGCATCGCGGCGGCCGCCACCAGGTAGGAGACCACGGCCGGTTCGTCCGGGAGGTCGGCGCCGGTGGACAGGGAGCGCTCGCGGGCGCCGGCGAGCCGCTTCTGGTACTGGCGGAAGGCGCGCAGGACGCCTTCGGCGAGCGCGCCCGCCTCCTCGCCCGGTTCCTCCGGCAGTTCCTCCAGCTCGGCGGTGAGGAACGCGCCGGAGGCCTCCACGGACAGCAGCCGTACCCGTGTGGTTCCGGTGGCCAGCACCTCGAAGCTGCCGTCGGCACGTTCCCGGATGGTCGCCGCGTCCGCGATGCAGCCCACCTCGTGGAAGGCGAGGAAGGGGTTGTCGCCGAAGCCGGCGGCGGCCCCGCGGTCGGGCACCGCGGTCTGGTCCGGCATGCCGGGGCCGCTCGCCGCGACCTCGTGGCCGTCGCGGATGGCGACGACGGCGAACCGGCGCGGTTCATCCTCGGGGGTCTTCAGCAGGTCGCGCATCATGGCGCGATAGCGCTCCTCGAAGATGTTCAGAGGCAGCACGAGCCCGGGGAACAGTACCGAGTTCAGCGGGAAGAGGGGGAGCCGGACGGTGGTCACGACGGGCAAGCCTAATGGTCGCCGGAGGGAGCGCGTCCGCCGTGCTCACTCCGTGGATGTACGGGCATGCGGGACGCGACCTCCAGACGTACCCCGTCGCGCAGTTCCAGGAACTGGCCCAGGGGGTCGTCGGAGACCCGGTCCCAGGGGAACGACGTGGCGTAGGGACCGATCAGACGGAGCTGTTCCAGGGCGTCCGTCCAGCGCTCCAGCCTGATCAGGACGTAGGTGAGCAGGTTGCGGACCTCGGCGGGCCACGGATCGGCGGGACCGTAGGCCGCCGAGACCGCGATGGCGAGGTCGGCCGCCGCGTCGAGCCGCTCGCGCGGCACCACGGCCCCGCCGCCCTCGGTCAGGAACGCGAAGGCCGCGCGTACCGGGAGGGCCTGCACCAGGGAGCCGGGCAGCGCGTCCTGGGCGGCCCGCTCGGCGAAGTCGAAGCACTCACGGTGCGAGCCGTACCAGGCGGCCGAGAGGTACTTCAGGGCGGCGACGTGGCATCCGTAGTGGTGCGGGGAGCGGCGTACGGCCTCGCCCCACAGCTTCTCGAACTCGGTGTGCCCGGCGTTGGTCCCCCTGGCGTGGTCGAGCGCGATCCGCCAGGGCACCGGGTCGTGCGGGTCCCCCTCGGCGGCGGCCGTGATCAGCGGGCCGACCTGGCGCAGCAGTTCGGCGCGGGCGGGCGAGTCCCACCAGCGGCGCACCGCGAGTTCGGCCTTGACCAGCAGCGCGTCCGGGTCGTGCGGGGAGTCGCTCTGCCAGGTGTCGAGCCATTCGCCGCGGCTGCGCGCGAAGCCGGCGAGACGCATCGTGTAGCGGTCGCGGTTCTCCCACTCGGCGGCCTCACGGGTGGTGGCGAGCAGCTTGGCCGTGATGCCGTACTCGCCGCGGCCCGCGCCGACCAGGGCCGGCCCGAGCCGGTCGTCGGGGGCGTCCAGCAGCACCTCGTCGTCGGCGGGCAGCCCGGCGGCGAGACCTGAGGAGTTCCGGGCCATCCGGGCCGTGCGGATGAGCGCGCGCAGCAGTGCCATGGTGTCGACCATTGAAAGCCGCAGGTCGGAGCCGTGCCAGAGGGAGGCGGTGACGCTTTCGTAACCGTCGATTGGTTGTACGCCGAACAGTCAAGAAAAGGCAAAAAATGACTGTTTCTCAGCTATTGAACCCTGGTCAACAATAGCGGCCGCGCCCCCGGCCCCACCGTCGTCAGCTGCGTCGCAGCAGCCGTGTCGCTCCCGCCGCCACCGTCGTCGCCAGGATCCAGCCGAGCAGGATCACCACGGCGGCCAGCCACTGCCAGCCGCCGCGCAGCTGCCAGACGCCCACCTGTCCGAGGTCGACCACGGGCAGCAGCAGGTCCAGGGCGAACAGCGCCGCGTTCCACGGCGGATGTCCGCCGTCGTCGACCGGCGGATGGCTCGCGTGCGAGAAGGCGATCGACGTCGCCGCCCAGAGCAGCGCCATCCACAGGGCCGCACGGCCGGGCCGGTACCCGTAGCCGACCGTCCAGTCCTGCGCGTACCCCCACAGCTTGGCCGCGAGCGGCAGCGTCTCGCGGCGGCGGCGCTGCTTGGCGAGCAGCACCTCGCGCGCGTCCTCGTCCTCGCCGGAGTCGCGCAGCACGGTGGCCAGCCGCTCGTACGGCTCCGGGCTGTACTCGGCGGTCGCCGCCGCCACCCACTCCAGGCGCCGCGTCAGCGGGAACGCGCCCTGGGGCACGAGGTTCTCGTAGCTGAAGCCGCCCATGTGCAGATTGCCCGGCGGGGGCCAGCTGTCCGCGCGGTCGACCAGGTTGACGATCCGCGCCCCGGACAGCACGACCTTGCCCCGCTCGGGCCGTTCCCCGAGAAAGCGCAGTTCCGGCGTCTGCACCCGCAGCAGTGACAGCTCCTGGTCGTCGTCGAAGATGAAGCGGGCCCGCTCGAAGTCGACCGCGTCCCCGAACCGTCCGTCGTCCAGCCGTATCCCGCCCCGGCACTCGAACCGCTGCACCAGGGTGCCGCGCGCCGGGGTGGTGCCGCTCGTCAGCCAGGGCGCGCCGACGGCCGCGGGTGTCATGTAGAGCGTGCGGTTGACGGTGAGCTGGGGGGCGTTCAGGGCGAGCCGGGTGTACGGATTGCTCAGGCTGCTGCCGCGCAGGCTGAGCGAGACGCCGACGGTCGCGCCGCGCAGGCTCAGCTCGCCGTGCGACTCCAGCATCTCCGCCTGCAGGTCCTGCCCCACGGTCATGCCGTCGCCGGTGATCGAGCGGCCGCGCCGGTCCCGGTAGACCACGGCCTGGTTGAGCATCAGGTCGGTGCCGATGTGCGCGTCGGTCAGCCGTACGCCGTTGTGGAAGCGGCAGCGCGGCAGATGCAGGTCGCCCTCCGTGTGCACCCGGGCCGCCTCCAGGCGCGGCACCGAGCAGTCGACGAGGCGTACGGTCGTGAAGCGGGCCTCCGGCAGCAGGATCTCCTTCTCGAACCGGCACCCCTTCAGCTCGACGTACGGCACCACGGTGCCGCCCGCGAGGTCCAGGACGTCGGAGATCTGCACGCCGGTCAGCTTCAGGGAGGCGACCCGGCCCTGCAGGGCGGGCGGCCCGTCGAGCAGCAGCCACGCCACGATCCGCGCCCGCACACTGCGCTCGGGCCCCCAGGGGTGGCCGCCGTGCGGATCGTCCACGGCGATGTCCCCGTCGCGCAGGTCGTACACGCTGCCGTTGCGGAAGGCCTGCCACATCCCGGCCTCGGCGGCGGTCAGTTCGTCCGGCAGGTCCCCGCCGCGGATGCCGGCACCCTCGGTCACGGTGCTTCCCTTCCTCCCCAGCTACTCGCGGGTTCGTACAACCGTTCATGCCCGCTGTGTGACAGGCCGAACGCTACTGGTGACGGCGATGTGCCGGGGGAGGGGCGGGTGGCTTGTATCAGCCATTGATACAGGCGACCGGCGCCTTATCTCGGTCTGAGAGAATTGCCTACGTGATCTCCCGAATCGATCTGCGCGGCGACGCCCTCCCCGAAGGCACCGCCCTGCGCGACCTGCTGCCCCGAGCCGACTTCGACGTATCGGCCGCCCTGGAGAAGGTGCGTCCGATCTGCGAGGCCGTGCATCATCGGGGGGACGCGGCACTGATCGACTACGCGGAGAAGTTCGACGGCGTTCGGCTGGAAGCCGTGCGGGTCCCGGCCGAGGCCCTCACGGACGCCCTGGAGCGGCTCGACCCGGCCGTCCGCGCGGCCCTGGAGGAGTCCATCCGCCGGGCCCGTATGGTCCACCGCGCGCAGCGCCGCACCTCGCACACCACCCAGGTCGTGCAGGGCGGCTCGGTCACCGAGAAGTGGGTGCCGGTCGACCGCGTCGGGCTGTACGCCCCCGGTGGCCGCTCCGTGTACCCGTCGTCCGTGATCATGAACGTGGTCCCGGCGCAGGAAGCCGGCGTCGGGTCCATCGCGCTCGCCTCCCCGGCCCAGTCCGCGTTCGGCGGCCTGCCGCACCCGACGATTCTCGCGGCCTGCGCCCTCCTCGGTGTCGACGAGGTGTACGCGGCCGGCGGCGCCACGGCCGTCGCGATGTTCGCGTACGGCACCGAGTCCTGCCCGTCCGTCGACATGGTGACCGGCCCCGGCAACATCTGGGTCGCCGCCGCCAAGCGCTACTTCACCGGCCGGATCGGCATCGACGCGGAGGCCGGACCGACCGAGATCGCCGTCCTCGCCGACGAGACCGCCGACCCGGCGCACGTCGCCGCCGACCTGATCAGCCAGGCCGAGCACGACCCCCTGGCCGCGGCCGTCCTGGTCACCGACTCGCCGGCCCTCGCGGACGCCGTGGAGAAGGAACTCGAACCGCAGGTCGCGGCCAGCAAGCACATCGAGGACCGGATCGTCCCGGCCCTGAACGGCCGGCAGTCCGCGATCGTCCTCGTCGACGGCGTCGACGAAGGCCTGCGGGTCGTCGACGCCTACGGCGCCGAGCACCTGGAGATCCAGACGGCCGACGCGGCGGCGGTCGCCGACCGGGTCAGGAACGCCGGAGCGATCTTCGTCGGCCCCTGGGCCCCCGTCTCGCTCGGCGACTACGCGGCGGGCTCCAACCACGTGCTGCCCACCGGCGGCTGCGCCTGCCACTCCTCGGGCCTGTCCGTCCAGTCCTTCCTGCGCGGCATCCACATCGTCGACTACACGCGGGACGCGCTCGCCGACGTGGCGCACCACGTGGTGACGCTCGCGGAGGCGGAGGACCTGCCCGCGCACGGCGCGGCGATCAAGGCCAGGTTCGGATGGAAGGTACCCGAGGGCAAGTGACCGGCATCGACGATCTCCCCGTACGGGACGAGCTGCGCGGCAAGTCCCCCTACGGCGCGCCCCAGCTCGACGTCGCCGTACGGCTGAACACCAACGAGAACCCCTACCCGCTGCCCGAACCCCTCGTCGAGCGGATCGCCGAGCGGGTGCGTGAGGCCGCCCGCGACCTCAACCGCTACCCCGACCGGGACGCCGTGCAGCTGCGCACCGAGCTGGCCAGGTACCTGACGAGGACCGGCGGACACCGGGTCGGCGTCGAGAACGTCTGGGCGGCCAACGGCTCGAACGAGGTCATCCAGCAGCTGCTGCAGACCTTCGGCGGACCCGGCCGTACGGCGATCGGCTTCGAGCCCTCGTACTCGATGCACGCGCTGATCGCGCGCGGCACCGGCACCGGCTGGATCGCCGGCCCGCGCGACGAGGACTTCACCATCGACCCCGCCGCCGCCGAGCGGGCCGTCGCAGAGCACCGCCCCGACGTCGTCTTCCTCACCACCCCCAACAACCCCACCGGCAACGCGCTGCCGCGCGAGACGGTCGTCGCGCTGTACGAGGCCGCACAGGCGGCCAGGCCGTCGATGGTGATCGTGGACGAGGCCTACGTCGAGTTCAGCCACGGCGACTCGCTGCTGCCGCTGCTCGAAGGACGGCCGAATCTCGTCGTCTCCCGCACGATGTCGAAGGCGTTCGGCGCGGCCGGGCTGCGCCTGGGCTATCTCGCCGCGCACCCGGCGGTCGTCGACGCCGTGCAGCTCGTACGGCTGCCGTACCACCTGTCGGCCGTCACCCAGGCCACGGCCCTGGCCGCCCTGGAGCACACCGACACCCTGCTGGCCTACGTGGAGCGCCTGAAGGGCGAGCGGGACCGGCTGGTCACCGAACTGCGCGCGATCGGGTACGAGGTGACCGAGTCGGACGCCAACTTCGTGCAGTTCGGGCGATTCACGGACTCCCACGAAGCGTGGCAGAAGATCCTCGACCGGGGCGTCCTGGTCCGGGACAACGGCGTACCGGGCCGGCTGCGGGTCTCCGCGGGCACCCCGGCCGAAAACGACGCGTTCCTGGACGCGGTCCGTGAGTTGAAGAAGGAGCAGAGCGCATGAGCCGCGTCGGAAGAGTGGAGCGGACGACCAAGGAGACGTCGGTCCTCGTCGAGATCGACCTCGACGGGTCCGGCCAGGTAGAGGTGTCGACGGGCGTCGGCTTCTACGACCACATGCTCGACCAGCTCGGGCGGCACGGTCTGTTCGACCTGACCGTGAAGACCGAGGGCGACCTGCACATCGACTCGCACCACACCATCGAGGACACCGCGCTCGCCCTGGGCGCCGCCTTCAAGCAGGCGCTCGGCGACAAGGTGGGCATCTACCGCTTCGGCAACTGCACGGTCCCGCTGGACGAGTCGCTCGCCCAGGTGACCGTCGACCTCTCCGGCCGCCCCTACCTCGTGCACACCGAGCCCGAGAACATGGCGCCGATGATCGGTGAGTACGACACGACGATGACCCGGCACATCCTGGAGTCCTTCGTCGCCCAGGCCCAGATCGCGCTGCACGTGCACGTGCCCTACGGGCGCAACGCGCACCACATCGTGGAGTGCCAGTTCAAGGCCCTGGCCCGGGCGCTGCGCTACGCCTCC
Source organism: Streptomyces sp. RPA4-2 (assembly GCF_012273515.2). Lineage (NCBI taxonomy): Bacteria > Bacillati > Actinomycetota > Actinomycetes > Kitasatosporales > Streptomycetaceae > Streptomyces > Streptomyces sp. RPA4-2. The sequence continues at coordinate 2,638,492 of NZ_CP050975.2, read as the reverse complement.
GAGCGCGACCCGCGCGCCGCGGGCATCCTCCCCTCCACGAAGGGCGCGCTGTGAGCGCGGCCCGAGCGGCCACCGCGCCGCACACGACGACGCCCGCCGCGCCCTGCCACGCGGGCGCAGAAGCGAACGGAAAGACACTGTGACCGGCCTGTCGAGCATCCTGATCGTCGTCGGACTCTTCCTCCTCGGCGGCATCTACTCCTTCGTCAAGCAGGAGATGCCCAGGAGCCTCATCGTGCTGCTCTCCATCGGCGCCGCGATGTGCCTGGTCGCGGGGGTCATGAGGCTGGCGGTGTGGAATTGAGCGGCTCCAGGAAGGTCGTCGTCTTCGACTACGGCTTCGGGAACGTGCGCTCCGCCGAGCGCGCCCTCGCCCGCGCCGGCGCCGACGTCGAGATCACCCGTGACTACGACACGGCCATGAACGCGGACGGGCTGCTGGTGCCGGGCGTCGGCGCCTTCGCCGCCTGCATGAAGGGCCTCAGGGACGCCCGCGGTGACTGGATCATCGGCCGCCGTCTGGCAGGCGGGCGCCCGGTGATGGGCATCTGCGTCGGCATGCAGATCCTCTTCGCCCGGGGCATCGAGCACGGCGTGGAGACCGAGGGCCTGGACGAGTGGCCGGGCTCGGTCGAGCCGCTGCAGGCCGACATCGTGCCCCACATGGGCTGGAACACGGTCGAGGCACCGGCGGACTCGCGGCTCTTCGCGGGGCTCGGCGCCGACGCGCGCTTCTACTTCGTCCACTCGTACGCCGTCCACGACTGGTCCCTGGACGTCACGAACCCGGCGATCCGCGCGCCCCTGGTCACCTGGGCGACACACGGCGAGCCCTTCGTGGCGGCCGTCGAGAACGGCGCGCTGTGGGCCACCCAGTTCCACCCCGAGAAGTCCGGCGACGCCGGAGCCCAGCTCCTCACCAACTGGATCGGAACACTGTGAGCAAGCTCGAACTCCTCCCCGCCGTCGACGTCCGCGACGGCCAGGCCGTCCGGCTCGTGCACGGCGAGTCGGGGACGGAAACTTCTTACGGCTCCCCCCTGGAGGCCGCCCTCGCCTGGCAGCGTTCGGGCGCCGAGTGGCTGCACCTGGTCGACCTGGACGCCGCCTTCGGGACCGGTGACAACCGCAAGCTGATCGCCGAGGTCGCCGGCGCCATGGACATCAAGGTCGAGCTGTCCGGCGGCATCCGCGACGACGACACGCTCGCCGCCGCCCTCGCCACCGGCTGCACCCGCGTCAACCTCGGCACCGCCGCCCTGGAGACCCCCGAATGGGTCGCCAAGGTCATCACCGAGCACGGCGACAGGATCGCGGTCGGCCTCGACGTACGCGGCACGACACTGCGCGGACGGGGCTGGACCCGCGACGGCGGCGACCTCTACGAGACGCTGGAGCGCCTCGACTCCGAGGGCTGCGCGCGCTACGTAGTCACGGACATCGCCAAGGACGGCACGCTGCAGGGCCCGAACCTGGAACTGCTCAGGAACGTCTGCGCCGCGACGGACCGCCCCGTGGTCGCCTCCGGCGGGGTCTCCTCCCTGGACGACCTGCGCGCCATCGCCGCGCTCGTGCCCCTCGGCGTCGAGGGCTCGATCGTCGGGAAGGCCCTGTACGCGGAGGCGTTCACGCTGGAAGAGGCCCTGGAGGCGGTGGCCCGGTGAGCGGCGTCCGACGCGTCACGGGCGGCGCGCCCTGGGAGGACACCTTCGGGTACTCCCGCGCCGTGGAACTTCCCAACGGTCTGGTGCTGGTCTCCGGCTGCACCTCCGTGATCGACGGCTCGATCGTCGACGGCGGCCCCTACGAGCAGGCGATCACCTCCTTCGGTGTCGCGCTCGCCGCGCTGAAAGAGCTCGGACTCGGCCGCGACGACGTCGTACGGACCCGTATGCACCTCACCCATGCCCGGGACGTGGAAGAGGTCGGACGCGCCCACAAGGAGCTCTTCGACTCCGTCCGCCCCGCCGCATCCATGATCATCGTCTCCGGCCTCGTGGACCCGCGGCTGGTCGTCGAGGTCGAGGTGGAGGCGTACCGGGAGGCGACGCAGTCATGACCCTGGCCGTACGAGTGATCCCCTGCCTGGACGTGGACAACGGCCGGGTCGTCAAGGGCGTCAACTTCCAGAACCTGCGCGACGCGGGCGACCCGGTCGAGATGGCCAAGGTGTACGACGCCGAGGGCGCCGACGAACTGACGTTCCTGGACATCACCGCGTCCTCCGGCAACCGCGAGACCACGTACGACGTGGTGCGGCGCACGGCCGAGCAGGTCTTCATCCCGCTGACCGTGGGCGGCGGGGTGCGCACCGCCGAGGACGTGGACAAGCTGCTGCGGGCGGGCGCGGACAAGGTCGGGGTCAACACGGCCGCGATCGCCCGGCCCGACCTCATCCGTGAGATCGCCGAGCGTTTCGGCCGTCAGGTCCTCGTGCTGTCGGTGGACGCCCGGCGCACGGAGAGCGGTTCCTTCGAGGTCACCACCCACGGGGGCCGCAAGGGCACCGGCATCGACGCCGTCGAGTGGGCCCACCGGGCCGCCGAGCTGGGCGCGGGCGAGATCCTGCTCAACTCGATGGACGCGGACGGCACGAAGGACGGCTACGACATCGAGATGATCGAGGCCGTCCGCAAGCACATCACCGTGCCGCTGATCGCCAGCGGTGGCGCGGGCCGGCTCGCCGACTTCCCGCCCGCCGTCGGCGCGGGCGCCGACGCGGTGCTCGCCGCGTCCGTCTTCCACTTCGGGGATCTGCGGATCGGCGAGGTGAAGGAGACGCTGCGAGGGGCGGGGCATCCCGTCCGCTGAACCCGCCGACCCCACTGAATCCGCCGACCCCGCCGACCCCGCCGAACCCGATGCCGCGATCAGCCGCCGCCGGGCCTCGGCGGCCGGGCGGTGGGGGCCGGGCGGTGACAGGGCGGGAGGGGGCCGCCCGGGGCCTGACGCCCCGGAGCCTGCCCCGCGGTCAGATCCCGAGCTGCTTCGTGTCGTGCAGCTTCGCGATCGCGTCCTCGTCGCCGGCCAGCTCCACGTCCGCCGCCTTCTGCCGCCCGAACGCGAACATCAGCAGCTCCGAGGGTTCACCGGTCACGGTCACGACCGGCGTGCCCTTGTGCGCGACCGCCGTCTGCCCGTCCGGGCGGCGCAGCACCAGTCCGGTCGGGGCGCCCCGGCCGGCCAGCCGCGCCGTGCGCTCCAGCCGGGACCACAGGGCGTCCTGGAAGACCGGGTCCAGCTCGCGCGGCGTCCAGTCGGGCCGCGCCCGCCGTACGTCCTCGGTGTGGACGTAGAACTCCACCGTGTTCGACGCCTCGTCGATCTGCTTCAGTGAGAAGGGCGAGAGCCGCGGCGGCCCCGTACGGATCAGCTGGATCAGCTCCTCGTACGGCTTCTCCGCGAACTCCGCCTGCACCCGCTCCAGGCGCGGCGCGAGCTGCTTGATCAGCAGCCCGCCCGCGGCGTCGGCACGGCGCTCGCGCACCACCACGTGCGCGGCGAGGTCACGGGTGTTCCAGCCCTCGCACAGGGTGGGGGCGTTCGGACCCGCGGTCTCCAACAGGTCGGCGAGCAGAAGTCGTTCACGCTTGGCATGGGTCGACATGCCGGTAAGCCTACGACCGCCCCGGCACTCCGCCCAGTGGAGGGAGGCGTCCTGGGGACACCGGGGGGACACGAGGTCCGGCCTGTGGACAACCGCCGGACGCGTCCCACCGGCGCGGCACAATGGTCTCCATGACCAGCACGCCCCCGCCCAGCGGGCCCAGCAGCCTCGACCCCGAGATCGCCGCGCGCCTCAAGCGCGGCGCCGACGGACTCGTCCCCGCCATCGCCCAGCAGTACGACACCGGTGAGGTGCTGATGCTCGGCTGGATGGATGACGAGGCACTGCACCGCACGCTCACCACGGGCCGCTGCACGTACTGGTCGCGCAGCCGCGGGGAGTACTGGGTGAAGGGCGACACCTCCGGCCACTTCCAGTGGGTGAAGTCCGTGGCGCTCGACTGCGACGCCGACACCCTCCTCGTCCGGGTCGACCAGGTCGGCGCCGCCTGCCACACCGGGGAGCGCACCTGCTTCGACGCCGACGTACTGCTCAAGGACGCCGTCACCGACGCGACGTCACCAGGTCAGTAAGGTCATCCGCCATGGACCTCGAGACCTTCCGCAAGCTGGCCACCGACCGCCGTGTCATCCCCGTCAGCCGCAAGCTCCTCGCGGACGGCGACACGCCGGTCGCGCTGTACCGCAAGCTGGCCGCGGAGCGTCCCGGCACCTTCCTCCTGGAGTCCGCGGAGAACGGCCGCGCCTCCTTCGCCTGGTCCCGCTACTCCTTCGTGGGCGTCCGCAGCCACGCCACCCTCACGGAGCGCGACGGGCAGGCCCACTGGCAGGGCACCCCGCCCGTCGGTGTCCCCGTCGAGGGCGATCCGCTCGCCGCCCTGCGCGCCACCATCGAGGCGCTCCACACCCCGCGCGGCGAGGGCCTGCCCCCGTTCACCGGCGGCATGGTCGGCTATCTGGGCTACGACATCGTCCGCCGCCTGGAGAAGATCGGCCCCGGCGAGCGCGACGACCTGAAGCTCCCCGAGCTGACCATGCTGCTCACCAGCGACCTCGCGGTCATGGACCACTGGGACGGCTCGGTCCAGCTGATCGCCAACGCGATCAACCACAACGACCTCGACACCGGTGTCGACGAGGCCTACGCCGACGCGATCGCGCGCCTCGACGCCATGGAGGCCGACCTCTCGCGCGCCGTCTCGCAGCCCCCCGCCGCGCTGCCGCCCTCCGAGCTGCCCGAGTACACCGCGCTGTGGGGCGGCCCCGACTTCCAGCGTGCCGTCGAGGACGTCAAGGAACGCATCAGGGCGGGCGAGGCCTTCCAGGTCGTGCCGTCCCAGCGCTTCGAGACACCGTGCACGGCCAGCGCGCTGGACGTGTACCGGGTGCTGCGGGCGACGAATCCGTCCCCGTACATGTACCTCTTCCGCTTCGACGGGTTCGACGTCGTCGGGTCGTCCCCGGAGGCCCTCGTGAAGGTCGAGGACGGGCAGGCGATGGTGCACCCCATCGCGGGCACCCGGCCGCGCGGCGCCACCGTCCAGGAGGACCAGGCCCTCGCCGACGAGCTGATCGCCGACCCCAAGGAGCGCGCCGAGCACCTGATGCTCGTCGACCTCGGACGCAACGACCTCGGACGGGTCTGCGAGCCCGGCTCGGTTGAGGTCGTCGACTTCATGTCCATCGAGCGGTACTCGCACGTCATGCACATCGTCTCCACCGTCACCGGCCGGGTCGCGGCGGGCCGCACGGCCTTCGACGTCCTCACCGCCTGCTTCCCCGCGGGCACCCTCTCCGGCGCCCCCAAGCCACGCGCGATGCAGATCATCGACGAACTGGAGCCCTCCCGGCGCGGGGTGTACGGCGGTTGCGTCGGCTACCTCGACTTCGCGGGCGACTCCGACACGGCCATCGCCATCCGTACGGCCCTGCTGCGCGACGGCACCGCGTACGTGCAGGCGGGCGCCGGAATCGTCGCGGACTCGGACCCCGTCGCCGAGGACGACGAGTGCCGCAACAAGGCGGCCGCCGTCCTGCGCGCGGTGCACACGGCCAACCGGCTCGGCCAGTAGGACAAGGCTCACGTGAACCCCGGGTGACGGTTCGCCCGGGGTTCAGGCGATAGTGGGGTACGTGACTGCCGTACCTCCCCCCCGATCCGAAGCCGCCGGCCCCGCCCGGGCCGGCCGCCGCAGCCTTGGCATCGCCCTGCTCTGCGGCGCCCTCGGCGCGGCAGTGGCCCTGCTCGCCACCCGGCAGACCTGGTCGCAGGGCACGGCGACGGTCGCCGGCGGCGCCTTCCCGCTGACCGCCAGGGGCAGCGACGTCACGGGAGTGCCCGCGGCGCTCGCCGTGGTGGGCCTCGCCGCGCTCGTCGCCGTCTTCGCCGTCCGCCGCTCCGGACGCCTGCTGGTCTCGGCGCTGCTCGCGCTCTCCGGAGCGGGCGCGGTCGTCGCGGCCGTGCTCGGCGCCGGCGACGACTCCGCGCTCGACGAGAAGGCCGCGGCCGCGTCCGGCGACACCGCCGCCACCGCGGACGCCCTCAGCCACACCGCCTGGCCTTACGTCGCCGCGGCGGGCGGTGCCCTCATCCTCATCGCCGGGCTGCTCGCCCTGCGCTACGGACGGCTGTGGCCCGCGATGTCGGGGCGCTACGAGCGGGACGGGACACCCCGGCCGCGCAAGGCCAGACCTGTCGAACCCGACCGGCCCGAGGACCTCTGGAAGGCCCTCGACCGCGGCGAGGACCCCACGGGGCCGGATCCGGCCGGGACCTAGGCCCCAGGCCCTTCGGGCTCTCCCCCAGGGCCTTCAGCGGGCCCTGGGCCCCGGACTCGGTCACGACGTGACGCATCAGACGTGTGACGAGCGACCCCCGCGCTCACGATGGACGTCCGAGTACGGGACAATGGACTGTGAGCGTCCGACTCACACACGCACACAGCAACGAGGAGCAAGACATGGCGGGCAGCAGCCACGGTCACACCCCGGCCGCCTGGACCGGTGTCATCATCGCCTTCATCGGTTTCTGCGTCTCCGGTGCCTTCATGGTGATGGCCGACCCGCTGGGCTTCTGGGCCGGCATGGTCATCGTTCTGCTCGGCGGTGTCGTCGGCATGGCGATGCGGGCGGCGGGTCTGGGCCAGCCGAAGGCCAGCACCGCGTCCGCTTCCACCCCGCCCGTCCGTGAGGCCGTCGGCGCCGAGAGCTGACCCGAGCAACTTCTCCAGAGGCGGTCCCGGTGCCGGGACCGCCTCTCGCGTGTCCGTGACGCGCGCCCCGCACGCGAGAGGGGCAGAATGCGTGACGTGAACGCCGAAACCCAGAGGGCACCGCGCACGCGCGTCCCGCTCGTACTGCGGCGCCTCGGCGTCCCGGTCGGCGTGCTCGGGGCCGTCGTGGCCGCCTTCGCGTACGTCGGGGCCGTGGACCCCAACCAGCCGGGGCACTACCCCGTCTGCCCGCTGCTGCGCTTCACGGGCGTGTACTGCCCCGGCTGCGGCGGTCTGCGCAGTGCGCACGCCTTCGTGCACGGGGACCTCGCCACGGCGCTCACGGACAACGCGCTCGCCGTCGTGGGCTATATGGCCTTCGCGGCGGTGTGGACCGTCTGGGTGGTCCGTTCGGCACGCGGCCTGCCACCGCGGACCGACCTGGGACCCGTGCAGCTGTGGAGCGTCGGCGCCTTGGCGCTGATTTTCACGGTTGTCCGGAACCTGCCCTTCGGTGGCTGGCTGCACCCTTGATCAAATGACAAATGTCCAGGTAGTGGGACCGGCGTCAACCGGATGTGAGGCATGGCTCCTCCTCCGGATACCATCGGAGTGACCCATAGGGACCGCCGGGACGGCGGTGCCGGGTCGACAGGCTCAACCGCTTCAACCGTTCACCGTCAGGGAAGGGGGCCGCTCGCGTGAGTGTGCTCGACGAGATCATCGACGGAGTCCGTGCCGACCTCGCGGAGCGGCAGGCGCGCGTCAGCCTCGACGAGCTCAAGGAGCGCGCGGCGAAGGCTCCTGCGGCCAAGGACGGCGTGGCAGCCCTGCGGGGTGACGGCGTCAAGGTCATCTGCGAAGTCAAGCGCTCCAGCCCGTCCAAGGGCGCCCTCGCCGCGATCGCCGACCCGGCCGGACTGGCCGGGGACTACGAGGCGGGCGGCGCGTCCGTCATCTCGGTCCTGACCGAGCAGCGCCGCTTCGGCGGCTCGCTGGCCGACCTGGAGGCCGTCCGCGCCAAGGTCGACATCCCCGTGCTGCGCAAGGACTTCATCGTCACGTCGTACCAGCTCTGGGAGGCCCGTGCGTACGGCGCCGACCTCGCTCTGCTGATCGTGGCCGCCCTCGACCAGTCGGCCCTGGAGTCCCTCATCGAGCGTGCCGAGTCCATCGGGCTCACGCCGCTCGTCGAGGTGCACGACGAGGACGAGGCCGAGCGGGCGGTGGACGCCGGCGCGAAGGTCATCGGCGTCAACGCGCGCAATCTGAAGACCCTCAAGGTGGACCGCTCCACCTTCGAGCGGGTCGCCCCCGAGATCCCGGCCGGCGTCGTCAAGGTCGCCGAGTCCGGCGTCCGCGGGCCGCACGACCTCATCGCGTACGCCAACGCGGGCGCCGACGCGGTCCTGGTGGGCGAGTCCCTCGTCACCGGGCGCGACCCGAGGACGGCGGTCTCCGACCTCGTCGCCGCCGGGGCCCACCCCGCGCTGCGGCACGGACGGAACTGACGGACCGATGGCCACCCCGACCCACGCCCTCGCCGTTCCCCGTCCGGGCCCGCGCCCGGACGGCGGTCCGGCGCGCGTGCGGTCGGCCGCTCCCGGCCCGGCCCACGACGTGAACGCGGACCGGCTCTGCGCGCGGTCCGCCGTGACGCTCCCGCCCGCCTCGGCGGCCCGGGACCCGTACGCCCGACTCGCCCGTGGCTGCCGTCCGCGCGGCTGCCGGGCGCCGGCCCGCCGTGTCCACGGACGCCGGGTCCGCTATGTCATCGGCGACGAACCGGGCCAGGTCAACGGCATGCGATGGCGCCTCGGCGCACGCGCACTCGCGTCGTCCCCGACCGGCTCCGTCCCGCAGACGGGCTGAGCGGGTCCAGGCCGCCGGTCCGTCCGGCGGCGGTCGACCGCCCTCGGGTGGTGACGGCTCCGGCCCGCCCGTTCCCGTAGGCGGCCGTGACCGTCCCGGCACCCGTGAGGACCGCTCAGGGAGCGTCCTGGCACCCGTGAGTCACCCCGGGGTACACCACCTCGGGGTTTCCACCGGGTTCCCCCCAGGGCCCTTCGTGGCCGAAGCGGGGAGATCCGCCGGCCGGTCCCGACGGTTCGCCGACCGTGCCGGTCCCAGGTCCGGCGGGCCTGGCGGTGACACGGTGTGTGTGCGTGCGTACATGGCTGATGTGATCCCATGTCCGACCTTCAACCGGGGCTTTCGCCCCTGCGAGGTAACCGCATGCCCAGCGAGTTCTTCATTCCCGACCCCGAGGGTCAGGTTCCCAGCGCCGAGGGGTACTTCGGCGCGTTCGGCGGCAAGTTCATCCCGGAGGCGCTGGTCGCCGCCGTGGACGAGGTCGCCGTCGAGTACGACAAGGCGAAGGCGGATCCCGAGTTCGCGCGTGAACTCGACGATCTCCTCGTCCACTACACGGGGCGCCCGAGCGCACTGACCGAGGTGTCACGGTTCGCCGAACACGCCGGTGGCGCCCGGGTGTTCCTCAAGCGCGAGGACCTCAACCACACCGGCTCCCACAAGATCAACAACGTTCTCGGCCAGGCCCTTCTCACCAGGCGGATGGGCAAGACGCGGGTCATCGCCGAGACCGGGGCGGGGCAGCACGGGGTGGCCACGGCCACCGCCTGTGCCCTGTTCGGCCTCGAGTGCACCATCTACATGGGTGAGATCGACACCCGGCGGCAGGCCCTCAACGTCGCCCGTATGCGGATGCTCGGCGCCGAGGTCATCGCCGTGAAGTCGGGCAGCCGCACCCTCAAGGACGCCATCAACGAGGCGTTCCGGGACTGGGTCGCCAACGTCGACCACACCCACTACCTCTTCGGCACCGTCGCGGGTCCGCACCCCTTCCCGGCCATGGTCCGCGACTTCCACCGGGTGATCGGGGTCGAGGCCCGGCGGCAGATCCTGGAGCGCGCCGGCCGACTTCCGGACGCCGCCATCGCGTGCGTCGGCGGCGGCTCCAACGCCATCGGGCTCTTCCACGCCTTCATCCCGGACGCCGGTGTGCGTCTCATCGGCTGCGAGCCCGCGGGCCACGGCATCGAGACCGGTGAGCACGCCGCGACCCTGACCGCCGGCGAGCCCGGCATCCTGCACGGCTCGCGGTCCTACGTCCTCCAGGACGAGGAGGGACAGATCACCGAGCCCTACTCCATCTCGGCCGGTCTGGACTACCCGGGCATCGGCCCCGAGCACGCCTACCTCAAGGACAGCGGCCGCGGCGAGTACCGCGCGGTCACCGACGACGCGGCCATGCAGGCACTGCGCCTGCTCTCCCGCACCGAGGGCATCATCCCGGCGATCGAGAGCGCCCACGCGCTCGCCGGGGCCCTGGAGGTCGGAAGGGAACTGGGCGAGGGCGGGCTGATCATCATCAACCTGTCCGGCCGCGGCGACAAGGACATGGACACGGCAGCCCGCTACTTCGGCCTGTACGACGAGGGCGCCGACGCGGCCGTCCCCGCGGACGCGGACAACGAGAACGCCGAGATCGAGGGGGACGCGAAGTGAGCGGCAACATCCGGCTGTTGAGCGACACCCTCGCCGGCGCCAGGGCCGAGGGGCGGTCCGCCCTCATCGCGTACCTGCCGGCCGGCTTCCCGACCGTCGACGGCGGCATCGCGGCGGTCAAGGCCGTCTTCGAGGGCGGTGCCGACGTCGTCGAGGTCGGTCTGCCGCACAGCGACCCGGTCCTCGACGGTCCCGTCATCCAGACCGCCGACGACATCGCCCTGCGCGGCGGAGTCAAGATCGCCGACGTCATGCGGACCGTCCGGGAGGCCTTTGAGGCCACCGGCAAGCCCGTGCTCGTGATGACGTACTGGAATCCGATCGACCGCTACGGCGTCGAGCGCTTCACCGCCGAACTGGCGGAGGCGGGCGGCGCGGGCTGCATCCTGCCCGACCTGCCCGTGCAGGAGTCGGCGCTGTGGCGGGAGCACGCCGAGAAGCACGGGCTCGCGACCGTCTTCGTCGTCGCGCCCAGCAGCAAGGACGCCCGGCTCGCCGAGATCACCGCGGCGGGCTCCGGTTTCGTCTACGCGGCCTCGCTGATGGGCGTCACCGGTACCCGGGAGTCGGTGGGGGCCCAGGCCCAGGACCTGGTGCGGCGCACCAAGGCCACCACCGGTCTGCCGGTCTGTGTCGGACTCGGTGTCTCCAACGCCGCCCAGGCCTCCGAGGTGGCCGGCTTCGCCGACGGAGTCATCGTCGGCTCGGCCTTCGTGAAGCGGATGCTGGACGCGCCGGACGAGACGGCGGGCCTGGAGGCCGTACGGGCGCTCGCGGGCGACCTGGCGAAGGGCGTACGCGGAACGCTGTGACGGCAGCGGTCCGTACACGTGACGCGGGACAGCGGTCCAGGCACGTGACGGGCAGCCGTTCAGGCACGTAGAGGGACAATCCGCTCACTCGAACGGGTGGACCTGGGACCGGGGAGGCGCGCTGCGCCTCCCCGGTTCGTTCTGCCGGATGTGAGCGAGAAGAACCGTGAGGGAAAGAGCACCGCCCGTGAGCGGCTGGCGGTCGAGCGACAGAAGCAGAAGGGCGCGGAGAAACGCCGCCGGGCGCTGATCGTGGGCGCGTCGGTGGTGTGCGTTCTCGCCCTCGCCGCGGTGGTGGGCGTGCTGGCCGCCGGCGCGGGCAAGGACAAGAAGAACACCGCGGCGGGACCGGCCGTGGCGCCCTCGGGGGCGACCGGCAAGGACGGTCTCGCGATCCCCGTCGGCAAGGACGGCGCCAAGTCGACCCTCACGGTCTGGGAGGACTTCCGCTGCCCGGCCTGCCAGTCCTTCGAGACGGTGTACCGCCCGACGATCCACCAGCTGGTGGACGCCGGTCAGCTGAAGGTCGAATACCACCTGGTCACGCTGATCGACGGGAACACGGGAGGCAGCGGCTCCCGGCACGCGGCCAACGCGGCGGCCTGCGCCCAGGACGCGGGCAAGTTCGCCGCGTACCACGACGTGCTGTACGCGAACCAGCCCAAGGAGACCGACGACACGTTCGCGGACAACGGCAAGCTCATCGACCTGGCGGGCAAGGTCGACGGTCTCGACACCCCGGGCTTTCGGGCGTGCGTCAACGACGGCAGGCACGACAGCTGGGTGACGAAGTCGAACGCGGCCTTCCAGAGCGGCAGCTTCAGCGGCACCCCGACCGTGCTGCTGGGCGGCAAGAACATCTACGCGGACCAGTCCATGACCCCCGCGAAGCTCAAGCAGCTGGTGCAGGCCGAGAACAAGCGCTGACCCCCGACCCGCGACGCCCCCGACCAGCGGCGCCCCCGGCCTGCGAAGGGTCCGGGGGCGCTGCCCGTTATGGACCCGTTGCCGGGGCACCCGCCGCGGGTCCCGTCCGGCACGGTAGCGTCGACCCTGCCATGGAAATTGCCTACATTCCCAGCCCGTCGCACGGTGTGCTGCACCTCGGCCCCATTCCGCTGCGCGGCTACGCGTTCTGCATCATCATCGGCGTCTTCGTAGCCGTCTGGCTCGGCAACAAGCGCTGGATCGCCCGGGGAGGGCGGGCCGGCACGGTGGCCGACATCGCGGTGTGGGCCGTGCCGTTCGGTCTCGTCGGCGGCCGTCTCTACCACGTGATCACGGACTACGAGCTGTACTTCAGCGAGGGCCGCGACTGGGTGGACGCCTTCAAGGTGTGGCAGGGCGGCCTCGGCATCTGGGGCGCGATCGCGCTCGGTGCGGTGGGCGCGTGGATCGGCTGCCGCCGGCGCGGCATCCCGCTGCCCGCCTGGGCCGACGCGCTCGCGCCCGGCATCGTCTTCGCGCAGGCCATCGGACGCTGGGGCAACTGGTTCAACCAGGAGCTGTACGGCAAGGCCACGGACGTGCCCTGGGCGCTGCACATCACCTCCGCCACGGACGGGCGGGTGCCGGGGTACTACCACCCGACCTTCCTGTACGAGTCGCTGTGGTGCGTCGGTGTCGGCTTCCTGGTCATCTGGGCGGACCGTCGCTTCACCCTGGGCCACGGACGGGCGTTCGCGCTGTACGTCGCCGCGTACTGCGTCGGCCGCGGCTGGATCGAGTACATGCGCGTCGACGACGCCCACCACTTCCTGGGCCTGCGTCTCAACGACTGGACCGCGATGGTGGTCTTCGTGCTCGCGGTGACCTACATCGTGGTGTCGGCGCGGCTGCGGCCCGGTCGTGAGGAGATCGTCGAGCCGGGTGCGGACGCCTCCGGCGAGGACGAGGGAGACGGTGAGGCCGGGTCCGGGGCTTCGGTCGGCCTGGACAAGAAGTCCGGCGAGAAGCCGGGCGAGAAGGCCGGGACGAAGGCTGAGAAGACGAAGGCTGAGAAGAAGACCGACGGCGAGTCGGGCGGGAAGAACGGCGTCGACGAGAAGGCCGCCGGCAAGTCGGGCGAGAAGGCCGGGGCGTCCGGCGGCGAGAAGACCGACGAGACCGACGAGACCGACGGGAAGTCCGCCGGCAAGGCTGTCGGCGACACGGACGCGGAGCCCGGTGCGGGTGCGACGTCCGGGGTCGCGGCCGACGCCGGGGCCGAGGTGTCCGCGGATTCCGCGGGTGCCGTGAAGAGCGAGGCGGAGTCGGCCAAGAAGGGCTGACGACCGGATACAAGGAGGGGGCGCCGCGTCCGACGACGCGGCGCCCCCTCCGTCATGCCGTCAGGGCGTCGCGCCGGGCCAGTGCCAGGGTGCGGCGGGCGCAGGCCACGACCGCCGCGTCCACGAAACGGCCGTCGGGCAGGGCCTGGGCCCCCGGCTCGATGCCGGCGGCCTCGACGACGGCTTCGGCGCTCTCCACCTCGGCCGGGGTCGGAAGGTAGGCGCGTTCGATCACCGGGAGCTGGCGCGGGTGGATGGCCGCGCGGCCGAGGAAACCGAGGGTGCGCCCGTGGGCGCAGGAGGCCGCAAGCCCCTCCAGGTCCCGGATGTCGGGGTGGATGGACTGCACGGGGGGTGGGAGTCCGGCGGCTCGGGCGGCGAGCACGATCCGGGCACGGGACCAGTCCAGGCCCGCGTCCTCACGTACGCCCAGGTCGGCCCGGAGATCCGCCTCGCCGAGCCCGATGCCGCGCACGGCCGGGTGGGCCGAGGCGATGGCGAAAGCGTGTTCGACGCCGAGGGCCGTTTCCAGCAGGGCGTACAGCGGGATCCCGCTGCCCTCGGCGGACACGGCGTGCTCCGCGACGTGGACGACGTCCGTGGGCGAGGCCACCTTGGGCAGCCGCAGGCCGGACAGGCCAGGGAGCGGGGAGAGCGTCTTCAGGTCGGCCTCGGCCAGGGTGCCGTCCAGCGTGTTCACCCGGACGTGGACCGGGACCGGGGGAGCGGCCGAGAGCAGTTCCGCGGTCGCGTCGCGGGCGTACTCCTTGCGGTCCGGCGCGACCGCGTCCTCCAGGTCGATCAGGACGATGTCCGCGCCCGAGGCGAGGGCCTTGACGACCACGTCCGGGCGGTCTCCGGGGGCGTACAGCCAGGTGAGCGGGAAGGCCGGGTTCGTCACAGGGCGCCTTCCGATCTGAGGGCCGTGATCTCGGTGCCGGACAGTCCGAGCTCGGTGAGGACCGCGTCCGTGTCGGCGCCGTGCGGGCGGCCCGCCCAGCGGATCGACCCGGGCGTGGAGGAGAGCCGGAACAGGACGTTCTGCATGCGCAGGGGACCGAGTTCCGGGTCGGCGACGGTGGTGATCGTGTCCAGCGCCTCGTACTGGGCGTCCTCCATGACATCGGTGACGTCCTGGATCGGGGCCACCGCGGCCTCCGCCTTCTCGAAGGCCTCCAGCACCTCCGCGCGGTCGCGGTGGGCGATCCAGGCGCCCACCGCCTCGTCGAGGACGTCCGCGTGGAGCGCCCGGTCCGCCCCGGTCGCGAACCACGGTTCGTCGATCAGGTCCGGGCGTCCGACCAGCCGCATCACCCGTTCGGCGATCGACTGCGCGGACGTCGAGACGGCGACCCACGAACCGTCCGCCGTGCGGTAGGTGTTGCGGGGCGCGTTGTTCGCGGAGCGGTTGCCGGTGCGGGGCTGGACATGGCCGAGCTGGTCGTACCAGAGCGGTTGCGGGCCCAGCACGGTGAGGATCGGTTCGATGATCGCCATGTCGACCACCTGGCCGAGGCCCGAGGTCTCGCGGGCGCGCAGGGCCGTCATCACGGCGTACGCCGTCGTCAGGCCCGCGATCGAGTCGGCCAGGCCGAAAGGGGGCAGGACCGGGGGCGTGTCCGGTTCGCCGGTGATCGCCGCGAAGCCGCTCATGGCCTCCGCGAGCGTGCCGAAGCCGGGGCGACGCGCGTAGGGGCCGAACTGGCCGAAGGCGGTGACGCGGGCGAGTACGAGCCGGGGGTTGGCGGCCGACAGTTCCTCCCAGCCCAGGTCCCATTTCTCCAGGGTGCCGGGACGGAAGTTCTCGATGATCACGTCGGCCTCCGCGGCGAGCCGCAGCAGCGTGGCGCGGCCACCGGGTTTCGACAGGTCGAGGGTGATCGTGCGCTTGTTGCGGCCGAGGAGTTTCCACCACAGGCCGATGCCGTCCTTCGACGGGCCGTGGCCCCGGGACGGGTCGGGCTTGGCCGGGTGCTCGACCTTGACGACCTCGGCGCCGAAGTCGCCGAGCAGGGTGGCGGCGAGCGGTCCGGCGAAGAGGGTGGCGAGGTCGAGGACGCGCAGGCCGGTGAGCGGGCCGGGCCCGGGACGCGCGCTCATGACGTGGACTGCGCGTGGTGTGCGTGCGACGAGGCCTCGGCGTCGATCTCGGAGCGGTACGGCATCGAGGACGTGGCCCCGATCCGCTGGACCGACAGCGCGGCGGCGGCCGACGCCCAGGCGAGGGCCTCGGGCATCGGCCGGCCCTCCGCGAGCGCGACCGCGAGGGTGCCGACGAAGGTGTCGCCCGCGCCGGTCGAGTCCACGGCGCTGACGCGGGGCGCGGGGACCGTCAGGGGGGCGGCGCCCCGGGCCGCGTACAGGCTGCCCGCGGCACCCAGGGTGACGACGACCTCCGGCACCAGGTCGAGCAGCGCGGTGGCCGCCTCGCGGGGGTCGGGGGTGCCGGTCAGCGCGGCGGCCTCGTACTCGTTGGGCACCAGCAGGTCGATGGAGGCGAGGAGCTGGGACGGCAGGGGCTGTGCGGGGGACGGGGTCAGGAGGGTGCGGACGCCGTGGCGGCGGGCCGCCTCGGCGCCCGCGACGACGGCGGCGAGCGGGATCTCCAGCTGGAGCAGGAGCGCGTCGGCGGTGGTGATGAGGCCCTCGTCACCGGGGGCGAGGTGGTCGACGGTGCCGTTGGCGCCGGGGATGACGACGATCGCGTTGCCGCCCTCGTCGTCCACCACGATGTGCGCGGTGCCGGAGGGGCCCTCGGTGGTGCGCAGGTGGTCGGTGTCCACACCGGAGTGCTCCAGGGCGGAGCGGAGCTGGGGGCCGAAGGAGTCGACGCCGACCGCGCCGATCAAGGTGACGTCGGCGCCCGCGTGGGCCGCGGCGACCGCCTGGTTGGCGCCCTTGCCGCCGGGGATCGTACGGAACTCCCGTCCCGTCACGGTCTCTCCGCGCTGCGGGGCCTTGGCGACGTACGTGACGAGGTCCATGTTCGTGCTGCCGAGCACGGCGATAAGGGTCATGGGTGACGGGTCTCCCGGTGCGTGAGCTGGGCGAGGGTGTCGAAGCCGATGCCGTTGAAGTCGGCGAGGGAGGTGGCCAGGCGGTTCTTGAGCGGGGTGGTCCAGCGCTCCGGCAGGGCGGCGGGGGCGCCGGCGAGCAGGCCCGCGACGCTGCCCGCCGTGGCGCCGTTGGAGTCGGTGTCCCAGCCGCCGGACACCGCCCGGCAGACGGATCCGCTGAAGTCGCCGTCCGCGTGGGTGAGGGCGGCCGCGATCAGGGCGGTGTTGGGGAGGGCGTGCACCCAGTGGTAGTCGCCGTAGGTGGTGTGCAGGACGTCGACGACCTTCTCGAAGTCGACGGTCGAGTGGGCGAGCCGGACGGCGTGGTGGACCGCTTTCGCCAGCCGGGAGGCGGGGGGTACGACGGTCAGGCCGGTGCGCAGGCAGGCGTGGATGTCGCTGCGGCCGGTGGCGGCCTCGGCGATGGTGGCGGCGGTGAACATGGCGGCGTACACGCCGTTCGCGGTGTGGGTGAGGGCGGCGTCGCGGTGGGCCTGTGCCGCGGCGGCGGCCGGGTCGCCGGGGTTCGTCCAGCCATGGACGTCCGCGCGGATGAGGGCGCCGATCCATTCGCGGAAGGGGTTGCGGTGGTGGGCCGTGCGCGGGGGCTCGACGCCGGCGAGGAGGTTGCGGTAGGCGACGCGTTCCGCGGTGAAGGTGCGGCCGGCGGGGAGTTCGTCCAGCCAGAGGCGGGCCACGTCCGCGGTGGTGAACCTCCGGCCGTGACGCTGGAGCAACAGGAGGTTGAGGAGGGGGTAGTTGAGGTCGTCGTCCTCGGGCATGCCGTCGATGTTCTCGGCGAGCGAGGTGGACGCGGAGCGCCTGTTCCAGGGGTACGCGTCGGCCAGCTCCGTGGGCAGGCCGCGGGCCGTGAACCAGGTGTGGAGGGGCCAGTTCCCGGTGGCCTTCGCCAGTGCGCGGATGCCGTGGAGGGGGAGTTTCTCGACGGGTTTGCCCAGCAGGCAGCCCGCGGCCCGGCCCAGCCAGGCGGCCTCCAGGCGGGGCACGGCGACGGCCGGGGAGACGCCCGGGACCTCGGTCCCGGCGGTGGGTGTGCGGTCGCCGTCGCCGACGTCCGTAGGGTCGGGCCGCCGCGCGGGCCAGTCCGGGCAGCGGGTCATGACGGAGGCCAGTTCCGTCGGCTCTTGGTCCGCCAACTCGCTCGGCAGGTCGGCGAGTTCGTCCAGCAGATCCGTCGCGAGGGCCCGCAGGTACGGTGAGGCGGGAGTGGCGGAGGCGCCGGCCCGGAGAGGGGCCCGCGGGCCGCCGGCCGCGTGCCAGCGTGCCGCGATCGGATCGGCCTCGCGGCCGTCCTGGGCGGCTTGGTGGAGTTCGTGCCCGAGCAGGTCCTCGGGCTGGACCCAGGTCAGTCGGAGCACGGGATCCCCGCAAGCGCGGCGTACGCCGCCTCGTGCGCGCGCCGGCGGTGTACGTCCCGGTCGAAGATCTCGCGGGTCACCTCCGCGAGCGCCGTCGCCGGGGCGTGCAGGTCGAGGCGGCTCGATTCCTCGACCGTCTTGGCCCAGTCGCGCGGGACCTCGGAGCCGAGCGCGCCGGCGAGGGCCCCGGCCATCGTGGCGATGGAGTCGCAGTCTCGGCCGTAGTTCACCGAGCCGAGGACCGCGTGCCGGAAGTCGCCGCCGGAGACCAGCAGCATGCCGAGCGCGACGGGGAGTTCCTCGATGGAGTGCAGCCGGGAGGGGCGGCGGGCGCCGAGCGACGGGGTGCGGTAGTCCGGTCCCACCGTGTCGTAGGGGGCCACCGCCTCCCGCAGCGGGCGCAGCGCCGATTCGAAGTCCGAATGGCGGGCGGCGACTTCGCAGACCGCGTCGATCGCGTCCCGGGTGCCGTCCTTCGCCAGGGCCAGGCAGGCCGTGACGACCGAGTCCGGGGTCGCCCCCGGCGCGCAGGCCGCGGCCACCCCCGCCGCCAGCACGCCGGCCGCCTCCCTTCCGTAGGAGGACTGGTGCGCGCCCGCGACGTCCAGCGCCTCGGTGTACGCGCCCGCCGGGTTGGCCGCGTTCACCAGTCCGACCGGTGCCATGTACATCGCGGCGCCGCAGTTGACGATGTTGCCCGCGCCCGCCTCCCGGGGGTCCACATGGCCGTAGTGGAGCCGGGCGACCAGCCACTTCTCGGCGAGGAAGATCCGCTGGAGCGGGAGCGCCTCCGCTTCCAGTTCCGGGATCCAGCGGGGGGCCGTCATCAGGTCGGGGACCAGATGCCCGGCGACGGCGTAGGCGTCGAGGTGGTCGCGGACCGTGGTGTACACGCGGATCAGCGCGTGGGTCATCAGGGTGTCGTCGGTGACGTGTCCGTCGCCCTTGTGGTACGGGGCGATGGGGCGGGCGGTGCGCCAGGCGTCGCCGTTCCAGGGGCCGACGACGCCGTGCACGCGACCGCCGTGCCGTTCGGCGATCTGTTCGGGGGTGTAGCCCTCGACGGGGCCGCCGAGCGCGTCGCCGACGGCGGCTCCGACGAGGGCTCCTGTGATCCGTTCGTCGAGTGTTCCCATTTCTGCTCTTTTGGGCTTCATGCCCGAATCATCCCTCTGGGAGGGCCAGTTCCGTCGCTTCGAGCAGATCGGCGAGTCCGACGAGATCCGTACCGGTGAGGCGGGGAAGCGCGCAGCCCGAGAGGATCCGGCAGGCGTCGCGCCAGGTGGCCGGGATCGCGGCGCCGCCGCCGAGCGCGCCGGTCAGCGCCCCCGCCAGGGCCGGGGCGGAGTCGGCGACGCGGGAGAGGCAGGCGGCGGCGGGCACCGCTTCCGCGATCCGGCCGCGCGCCGCGGTCGCGAGGGCCAGGGCGACCGGAACCGTTTCCGCCGCCGCGACGCCGTAGCTGTAGACGTGGTCGACGATCTGGTGCTCCAGGAGGGGGACCAGGGCGAAGGTGCCCTCGCTGTCGCGGGCGAGCCGCAGCGCGTGGCGCGCGTTGCGGCCGATCTCGGTCTCCTTGGGCAGTTCGGCGAGGGCGGCGTCCGCGCAGGCCTCGACGTCGGCCCCGGCGAGGGCGAGCGCGAGGGCGGCGGCCATGGCGCGGGCGCCGTGCACACCGTCACCGTCCTGGGTGTAGCGGGCGTCGAACTCGGCCAGTTCCGCGGCGAGCGTGGCATCGCCCGGGTGGGCGATGGCGAGCACACAGGCCCGGACGCAGGCCGCGTCGTCGAAGTAGTGCGGATTGTCGTGGCCGGTGGCGGGCGGCCGCAGTCCGGTGGCGAGGTTGCCGAGCCCGGCCCGTACGGAGATCCGGGCGCGCAGCGGCAGCAGCGCGGACTCGACCTCGGGGGCGCGCTCGGCGGCCGCGGCGACCTCGCTGGCGACGGCGTTCCAGGACAGGTCGATGGACGCCCGCATCCGCCGCGCCCGGCTGAGATCGCCGAGCGCGGCGGCGTCGCCGGCCCGCAGCACGGCCTCGGCGGCGAACGCCGCCCACTCGGCGTCGTCCGAGGGTCCGAGCCGCAGGGGCTCCGGCGGCTGGTTCAGGGCGATGGGCACCGGCAGGGTCGTCGTCGCGTTCTGTTCGGCGAACGTGTCCAGTTCCCTGGTCAGCCGCCGTGTCCACTCGGGCATCCGGGCGGCGCGGTGCCGGGCCGCGGGCCAGCCGGCGGCGTCGCCCGCGGCGAGGCCGAGCAGGAGGCCCTCGATACGGCGGGGGCGCGGGCCGGGCGTCGGGTCGGCGACCTCGGTGACGAGGACGTCCGGTGCCGAGGCCGCTCCCGCGCCGGCTTCGTCTCCCACGAGGCCGGGTCTCATGGGCGTACCTCCTCGTCGGCGGTGGCCGGGGCGGGGTCTGTGGTGAGGGCGAGGTCCGCGATGACGGGGTGGTCCGCGGTGAGAGCGAGGTGGGTGGCGGGGGGCTGAGCTGTGGTGAGGGTCTGGTCCGTTGTGATGACGGGGTCCATGGTGAGGACGGGGCCGGTGGCGAGGGCGCGGGAGCCGGGGGCGGCGCCCGGTTCCGGATGCGGGGCCGCTCTCGTGCGGTCCGGATCGCGTGCGGGCCGTCTCCGGTCCCGTACGGGGAGTGCGCCGTCCGGGCCCGGCTCCCGTGCGGCAACCGACCGCCACTTTCTGTCGTCCCCGGGGGTCAGCAGTTCCGCCACGTCCAGTACGTGGTGGCCCTCCATCGAGGGGAGGCAGCTGCCGCGCGCCGGGCCGATGGCAGCCGCCCAGGCGGCCGGGATCGCGCGGGCGCCCCGGGTCGCCCCGGCCAGAGCGCCCGCCACCGCCGCCGTGGTGTCGGCGTCGCGGCCCATGTTGACGGCGGTGAGGACGGACTCGGTGAAGTCGCCGTCGGCGGCGGCGTACGCTCCGAAGGCCAGGGCGACGGCCTCGGGGGCCAGGTCCGTCCAGGGGTAGCCGCCGATGACGACCGCCGAGCGCACCGCCCGTTCGCCGCGGTGCGCGACCGCGATCGCGCGGCGCAGCGAGCGGGCCGTCCAGGAGTCGTCCGGGATCACCGCGAGCGCGGAGGCGGCCACGGAGAACGTCGAGGCACCCGCCATCGCCGCCGCGACACCCGCCGCGACCGCCTGGCCGCCGTAGATGCCCTCGCCGTCATGGCTCACCGAACCGTCGATCGCCACCAGGCGCGCGGCCTCCGCGGGACGCCCCGCCGCGAACACGCCGAAGGGGGCCGCGCGCATCGCCAGGCCGTCGCTCCACGCGTGCCGGTGCTGGGCCGAGATGGGGGCCGCCAGTCCCCGGCGGAGATTCTCCAGGGTGCCCCGCTCGCTGAAGCCGGCGCCGCGGAACGGTCCCTCGTCACGGTCCGCGATCCACTCGTGCCAGGCCGACTCGACGTGCGCCACGGTGAGCGCCGAGCCGTGCCGGGCCAGCAGCAGACCGGAGAAGATCGCGTACTCCGTGTCGTCCGTGCCGGCCGGATGCTCGGCGACGTAGCCCGTGATCCGGCCCCACTTCGCACGGATCTCCGAGGGCCGCATGTTCTCGGCGGGCGCGCCCAGCGCGTCCCCCACGGCGAGTCCGAGCAGCGCGCCGCGTGCCCGTTCGCGCAGACCGGTGGCGTCCCCGGGCGCCGGGACGGAGGGGATGCAGGCGATGGAAGCCATTCGGTGCCACTCCTCTCAGGGCCCAGAGCCCTTTGGGGATGTGTCCCACCGGAGGAGGCGCGCAGAGCCTCGCACGGCCCCGTATTCACCCGGTCGACATCTGTGCGGGACCTTCCACGGATGAGCAAGAAAGGGTAAAGGTGCAGGTTAGCCGAGCCTTTCCTTGCTGGCGGGGAGGAAATTCCAGGCGTACTTTTGGGGTTGTCGAAAAGTAGAAACAGTCCAATCGCACGTTCTGGGGGACCGGTATGTCCATCATCGAGACCGAAGCCGCACTGCACGAGGCGCACCGGGACAACCACACCCACCGCGATGTGAACGGTGGCTGGCTGCGCCCGGCGGTCTTCGGCGCGATGGACGGGCTCGTCTCCAACCTCGCCCTGATGACCGGTGTCGCCGGCGGGTCCGTCTCCCACCGGACGATCGTCATCACCGGACTCGTGGGCCTGGCCGCCGGAGCCTTCTCCATGGCGGCCGGCGAGTACACCTCCGTCGCCTCGCAGCGCGAACTCGTCGAGGCCGAACTCGACGTGGAGCGCCGGGAACTGAGAAAGCACCCGAAGGACGAGGAGCGTGAGCTCGCCGCGCTCTACGAGACCCGCGGGGTCGAGCCCGCACTGGCCCGCGAGGTCGCCAGGCAGCTGTCCCGCGACCCCGAGCAGGCCCTGGAGATCCACGCGCGCGAGGAGCTGGGCATAGACCCCGGCGACCTGCCCTCGCCCGCGGTCGCCGCAGTGTCGAGCTTCGGCTCCTTCGCCCTGGGCGCCCTGCTCCCTCTGCTCCCGTATCTGCTCGGCGCGACCGTCCTGTGGCCCGCGCTGCTGCTCGCGCTGATCGGGCTCTTCGCGTGCGGCGCCGTCGTGGCCCGGGTGACGGCGCGATCCTGGTGGTACAGCGGAATCCGGCAGCTCGCACTCGGGGGTGCCGCGGCGGGTGTGACGTACGTCCTGGGCAGTCTGTTCGGTACCGCCGTAGGATGATGTATAGAGGGGCTATGCAAGGGACTGCATAAGTAGCCGGTTACTCACTGGTTTCGAATACTTAACCACTGGGCATGAGCCGTAAGCGCTGCGGGCAATGAAGCCTGCTCCGCACCGCCGCGGCGGGCGACGTTGCCTGCCGCGCTCCGGCCCCACGGACACCGATCTGTCCCCCTGGGTCCCCTTAACTCCAGTGCCGTGCGTGGTACCCCCCGCCGCGACCCCCGGTGTCCGCATGTTGGAACGCAGTATCCGGTTCCCGAGAACCGCTCCATCATGTAACCTGCACGAAATTTTGCATCCCCCCAGCAGAGGGCCAACGTCGTCCCTCGGCACACGCTCCCCCAGACGCCTTTCGAAGCGCTGGGAGGTGCCCCCAGCCACGACGACGACGGGAGAGCCGATGCGTTCGCCGCGCCAGCCGTCCCAGCACTCCACGCATGGCCAGAACTGGTCCTTCATGGATGCTCGCCCTGCTGCTCAGGGTATGTACGACCCCCGCAACGAGCACGACGCCTGCGGCGTCGGCTTCGTGGCCACCCTCACCGGTGAGGCGAGCTACGCGCTGGTCGAGCAGGCGCTCACCGTGCTGCGCAACCTGGAACACCGCGGTGCCACCGGCGCCGAGCCCGACTCGGGCGACGGCGCGGGCATCCTGTCCCAGGTCCCGGACGCGTTCCTCCGCGAGGTGGCCGGATTCGAGCTGCCCGAGGCCGGCGCCTACGCGGTCGGCATCGCCTTCCTGCCCGGCGACGGCACCGAGGACGCCGTCTCACGGATCGAGACGATCGCCGCCGACGAGGACCTGACCGTCCTCGGCTGGCGCCAGGTGCCCGTCGCCCCCGAACTTCTCGGCGCCACCGCCCGCTCCACCATGCCCGTCTTCCGGCAGATCTTCGTGACCGACGGCGCCAGCAAGGGCATCGACCTCGACCGCAAGGCGTTCGTGCTGCGCAAGCGCGCCGAACGCGAGGCCGGCGTCTACTTCCCGTCACTCTCCGCGCGCACCATCGTCTACAAGGGCATGCTGACCACCGGCCAGCTCGAACCCTTCTTCCCGGACCTGTCCGACCGCCGCTTCGCCTCCGCGATCGCGCTCGTGCACTCCCGGTTCTCCACCAACACCTTCCCGAGCTGGCCGCTCGCCCACCCGTACCGCTTCGTCGCGCACAACGGCGAGATCAACACGGTCAAGGGCAACCGCAACTGGATGAAGGCCCGCGAGTCCCAGCTGGTCTCCGACCTGTTCGGCGACAAGGGCCTGGAGCGGATCTTCCCCGTCTGCACGCCGGACGCCTCCGACTCGGCCTCCTTCGACGAGGTGCTCGAACTCCTCCACCTCGGCGGCCGCTCGCTCCCGCACTCCGTGCTGATGATGATCCCCGAGGCGTGGGAGAACCACGCCTCCATGGACGCGGCCCGGCGCGCCTTCTACCAGTTCCACTCCACGATGATGGAGCCCTGGGACGGCCCGGCCTGCGTCACCTTCACCGACGGCACCCAGGTCGGCGCGGTCCTCGACCGCAACGGTCTGCGCCCCGGCCGCTACTGGGTCACCGACGACGGCCTCGTCGTCCTCGGCTCCGAGGTCGGCGTCCTCGACATCGACCCCGCGAAGGTCGTCCGCAAGGGCCGCCTCCAGCCCGGCCGCATGTTCCTCGTCGACACCGCCGAGCACCGCATCATCGAGGACGACGAGATCAAGGCCGGCCTCGCCGCCGACCTGCCCTACGCGGAGTGGCTGGAAGCCGGCGAGATCGAGCTCTCCGACCTCCCCGAGCGCGAGCACATCGTGCACACCCACGCCTCGGTCACCCGCCGCCAGCAGACCTTCGGCTACACCGAGGAGGAGCTGCGGATCATCCTCGCGCCGATGGCCTCGGCCGGCGCCGAGCCGATCGGCTCGATGGGCACGGACACGCCGATCGCCGCCCTCTCGCAGCGCCCGCGTCTCCTCTTCGACTACTTCACCCAGCTCTTCGCGCAGGTCACCAACCCGCCGCTGGACGCGATCCGTGAGGAGCTCGTCACCTCGCTGCGCTCCTCGCTGGGCCCGCAGGGCAACCTCCTGGAGCCGACCGCGGCCTCCTGTCGCAGCGTCACCCTGCCCTTCCCGGTGATCGACAACGACGAGCTGGCCAAGCTCATCCACATCAACGCCGACGGCGACATGCCCGGCATGAAGGCCGCCACGCTCTCCGGTCTCTACCGCGTCTCCGGCGGCGGCGACTCGCTGGCCGCGCGGATCGAGGAGATCTGCTCCGAGGCCGACGCCGCCATCGACAACGGCGCCCGCCTGATCGTGCTCTCGGACCGGCACTCGGACGCCGAGCACGCCCCGATCCCCTCGCTGCTGCTGACCGCGGCCGTCCACCACCACCTCATCCGCACCAAGCAGCGCACCCAGGTGGGCCTGCTGGTCGAGGCGGGCGACGTCCGCGAGGTCCACCACGTGGCCCTCCTCATCGGCTTCGGCGCCGCGGCGGTCAACCCGTACCTGGCCATGGAGTCGGTCGAGGACCTGGTCCGCGCCGGCACCTTCCTCCAGGGCATCGAGGCCGAGCAGGCCATCCGCAACCTGATCTACGCGCTCGGCAAGGGCGTCCTCAAGGTCATGTCCAAGATGGGCATCTCCACCGTCGCCTCGTACCGCGGCGCGCAGGTCTTCGAGGCCGTCGGCCTGGACTCCGAGTTCGTCGGCAGGTACTTCAGCGGCACCGCGACGAAGATCGGCGGCGTCGGCCTCGACGTCATCGCCAAGGAGGTCGCCGCCCGGCACGCCAAGGCCTACCCGGCCTCCGGCATCGCGCCCGCGCACCGCGCCCTCGACATAGGCGGCGAGTACCAGTGGCGCCGCGAGGGCGAACCGCACCTGTTCGACCCGGAGACGGTCTTCCGCCTCCAGCACTCGACGCGCTCCGGCAACTACGACATCTTCAAGAAGTACACGGACCGGGTGAACGAGCAGTCCGAGCGCCTGATGACGCTCCGCGGCCTGTTCGGCTTCACCTCCGGCCGCCCGTCGATCCCGGTCGACGAGGTCGAGCCGGTCAGCGAGATCGTCAAGCGCTTCTCCACCGGCGCCATGTCGTACGGCTCCATCTCCAAGGAGGCGCACGAGACCCTCGCCATCGCCATGAACCAGCTGGGCGGCAAGTCCAACACCGGTGAGGGCGGCGAGGACGCGGACCGGCTGTACGACCCCGCGCGCCGCTCGTCCATCAAGCAGGTCGCCTCCGGCCGCTTCGGTGTGACCTCGGAGTACCTGGTCAACGCCGACGACATCCAGATCAAGATGGCGCAGGGCGCCAAGCCGGGCGAGGGCGGCCAGCTCCCCGGCCACAAGGTGTACCCCTGGGTCGCCAAGACCCGGCACAGCACCCCCGGCGTGGGCCTCATCTCCCCGCCGCCGCACCACGACATCTACTCCATCGAGGACCTGGCCCAGCTGATCCACGACCTCAAGAACGCCAACCCGCAGGCCCGCATCCACGTGAAGCTGGTCTCCGAGGTCGGCGTCGGCACGGTCGCGGCGGGCGTCTCCAAGGCCCACGCGGACGTGGTCCTCATCTCCGGCCACGACGGCGGCACCGGCGCCTCCCCGCTCACCTCGCTCAAGCACGCGGGCGGCCCCTGGGAGCTCGGTCTCGCCGAGACCCAGCAGACCCTGCTGCTCAACGGCCTGCGCGACCGGATCGTCGTCCAGACCGACGGCCAGCTGAAGACCGGCCGTGACGTCGTCATCGCAGCGCTGCTCGGTGCCGAGGAGTTCGGTTTCGCGACCGCGCCGCTCGTCGTCTCCGGCTGCGTCATGATGCGCGTCTGCCACCTGGACACCTGCCCGGTCGGCATCGCCACCCAGAACCCGGTGCTGCGCGACCGGTTCGCCGGCAAGGCCGAGTACATCGTGAACTTCTTCAAGTTCATCGCCGAAGAGGTCCGCGAGATCCTCGCCGAGCTGGGCTTCCGCACCATCGAGGAGGCCGTCGGCCACGCCGAGCACCTCGACGTCACCCGGGCCGTCGACCACTGGAAGGCGCAGGGCCTGGACCTGTCCCCGCTCTTCCACGTGCCCGAGCTGCCCGAGGGCGCGGTGCGCCACCGGGTCGTCGCGCAGGACCACGGCCTGGAGAAGGCCCTCGACAACGAGCTGATCAAGCTCGCCGCCGACGCCCTGGCCGCGAACTCCCAGGCCGACGCCCAACCGGTCCGCGCCCAGGTCGCGATCCGCAACATCAACCGCACGGTCGGCACCATGCTCGGCCACGAGGTGACGAAGAAGTTCGGCGGCGCGGGCCTGCCCGACGACACCATCGACATCACCTTCACGGGGTCGGCGGGCCAGTCCTTCGGCGCCTTCCTGCCGCGCGGTGTCACGCTCCGCCTGGAGGGCGACGCCAACGACTACGTCGGCAAGGGCCTCTCCGGCGGCCGGGTGATCGTCCGCCCCGACCGGAGCGCCGACCACCTCGCCGAGTACTCGACGATCGCGGGCAACACCATCGCCTACGGCGCGACGGGCGGCGAACTCTTCCTGCGCGGCCGCACCGGCGAGCGCTTCTGCGTCCGCAACTCCGGCGCGACGGTGGTCTCCGAGGGCGTGGGCGACCACGGCTGCGAGTACATGACCGGCGGACACGCCGTCGTCCTCGGCGAGACGGGACGCAACTTCGCGGCCGGCATGTCCGGCGGCATCGCGTACGTCGTCGACCTCGACCGCGACAACGTCAACGCCGGCAACGTGGGCGCCGTCGAGGAACTCGACGACACCGACAAGCAGTGGCTGCGCGCCGTGGTGCGCCGCCACCAGGAGGAGACCGGCTCGACGGTCGCCGGGAAGCTCCTGGCCGAGTGGGACACCGCGGTCGACCGCTTCAGCAAGATCATCCCCAGCACGTACAAGGCAGTGCTCGCCGCCAAGGACGCCGCCGAGCGAGCCGGACTCACCGAGTCCGAGATCACCGAGAAGATGATGGAGGCGGCGACCAATGGCTGATCCCAAGGGCTTTTTGAACCACGGCCGCGAGGTCGCCAGGACCCGCCCCGTCGAGGAACGTGTCAGGGACTGGAACGAGGTCTACGTCCCGGGCGCGCTGCTCCCGATCATCTCCAAGCAGGCCGGCCGCTGCATGGACTGCGGTATCCCGTTCTGCCACAACGGCTGTCCGCTGGGGAACCTGATCCCCGAGTGGAACGACTACGCCTACCGCGAGGACTGGGGCGCCGCGTCCGAGCGTCTGCACGCCACGAACAACTTCCCGGAGTTCACGGGCCGGCTGTGCCCCGCCCCGTGCGAGTCGGCGTGTGTGCTCGGCATCAACCAGCCCGCCGTGACCATCAAGAACGTCGAGGTCTCGATCATCGACAAGGCGTGGGACAGCGGGGACGTCGCCCCGCAGATCCCCCAGCGTCTGTCGGGCAAGACCGTCGCGGTCATCGGCTCGGGCCCGTCGGGCCTGGCCGCCGCCCAGCAGCTGACCCGGGCCGGCCACACGGTCGCCGTCTACGAGCGCGCCGACCGCGTCGGCGGCCTGCTGCGCTACGGCATCCCCGAGTTCAAGATGGAGAAGCGGCACATCAACCGCCGTATCGAGCAGATGCGCGCGGAGGGCACCCGCTTCCGCACGGGCATCGAGATCGGCCGCGACCTCAAGGCGACCGACCTGCGCAAGCGGTACGACGCGGTGGTCATCGCCGCCGGTGCCACGACCGCGCGGGACCTGCCGGTGCCCGGCCGCGAACTCAAGGGCATCCACCAGGCCATGGAGTACCTGCCGCTGGCCAACAAGGTCCAGGAGGGCGACTTCGTGGCGCCCCCGATCACGGCCGAGGGCAAGCACGTCGTGGTCATCGGCGGCGGCGACACGGGCGCGGACTGTGTGGGCACCGCCCACCGCCAGGGCGCGGCCTCGGTGACGCAGCTGGAGATCATGCCCCGGCCGGGCGAGGAGCGCAGCTCCGGCCAGCCCTGGCCGACGTTCCCCATGCTCTACAAGGTCACCTCCGCGCACGAGGAGGGCGGCGACCGTGTCTACTCGGTCTCCACCAGCCACTTCGAGGGCGACGAGGACGGCAACGTCCAGTGGCTGCACCTCTCCGAGGTCGAGTTCGTCGACGGCAGGCTGAACCAGAAGCCGGGCACGGAGCGGAAGATCCCCGCCCAGCTGGTCACCCTGGCGATGGGCTTCACCGGCACCGACGTCGAGAACGGCGTGGTCGCCCAGTTCGGCCTGGAGCTCGACGCGCGCGGCAACATCGCCCGCGACGCCGACTTCGCGACCAACGTGCCCGGCGTGTACGTTGCCGGTGACGCGGGCCGCGGTCAGTCCCTGATCGTGTGGGCCATCGCGGAGGGCCGTTCGGCCGCCCGCGGGGTCGACCGCTTCCTCACGGGCGCCAGCGACCTGCCGGCCCCGATCCGCCCCACGGACCGTTCCCTGATGGTCTGACGCTCCACCCCAACAGACGTCCCGTACAAAGGCGTACGGAACTGAACGCGGCGCCTGCCTTGTCCCCGACCGGACGGTGGTGGGCGCCGTGGTGCGTCCCGCCCCGGCCGGCTACCGAGCGACCCTGTACGTCTCCCCGTACACCTTCCACTCGAGCGGTGCGTCCAGGTCGAGGTTGCCGTCGTACAGGAACTTCCGCTGGGCCGTGTCGATGCGGGTCGTGTCGTGGTGGGCGCTCTCGGACTTCATCGCGGTGCGGCGGATGTCCAGGAAGATGTCGAGGTACGACGTCTCCGAGCCGCCCTCGGCCGGGGTGTCCGCCTGGGCCATGGCGCGTCGGCGCAGCCCGTAGAAGCCGTCGGGGCCGGTGCCGGGGCCGTGCATGACCATGGCGTCGTAGTAGACGAACTGCCCCAGCGTGCCCAGGCCGTCGAGCTTGGCGCGGCGGACCGCGGGATCGAAGTAGACGCGGTCGCGCTCGGTGTCCTGGGCCTTCCGGAAGGCGGCCACCGCGGCCTCCTTGCGCCAGGCCGCCGGGAAACCCGGGTCGAGTCCCTCGTGGGAGTCGGTGCCGTCGACCTTGCGCAGCGCGGGCAGATAGCGGGCGAGGCCGTTGCCCGGGTGGTCCTTCGTGTAGTGCTCGACCAGGACGAGCAGGTCGTGGGTGCCGGTGCAGAAGCCGATGAGGCCCGCCGTGTAACCCTGGCCGTCGCCGATGTCCTGGATGTAGCCGTACGCGCTGCGCCAGTCCAGCGTGGAGTTCTCGGCGCTCGCCACGATCTTCTGGGCCAGCTCCTTCTTGTCCGGCGCGGCGAGGCCGGCGCCTCCCGGCCGCCCGGCGCCCTGCCGGCCCGGGGACCCGGCCGCTTCGCCCGAGCCCGGGAGCCCGGGGACGACGAAGTAGAGCGCCACCGCGACCAGGGGAAGGACCGCGAGCAGAAGGAGACGTGCGCGTTTCATGCCCCCAGCGTAGAGACCGCCGGGACGGACCCGGCCCGGTGTCGCCGCGGGCGGTGTGCGTCCCGTCGCGCGAACGTCGCCCGCCGCGGCCCCGGACCGCTCCGTTCCTCAGCCCGCGCCGTTCCGCAGCGCGGAAGCCTTTCCGACGGCCAGCACCACCAGCAGCACCAACAGCCCCGCGCACACGGCGCCTTGGACGAGGGCGCGCCGGCTGTCACGGGGTGCGTACGCGTAGGCGAGGGTGACCACGCCGCCGGCCAGCAGTCCGCCGAGGTGGCCCTGCCAGGAGGTGAGCCCCGCCGAGATCAGCAGCCACAGCAGCAGGCCCGCCATGAACCGGTTGACGGCGTTCATGTCCGCGCCCAGGCGGCGGGCCATGACGTAGTACGCGGCGCCCAGTCCGAAGATCGCGCCCGATGCGCCGAGCGTGGGCTGGTCCGGCGCGATCAGCAGCACCAGGACGGAACCCCCGAGCGCCGACAGCAGATACAGGGCGAGGTAGCGGACCCGGCCCAGCTGGGACTCCACCACCCGGCCCAGGTTCCACAGCGAGACCATGTTCATCACGATGTGCAGGATCCCGAACGTGCCCTCGGTGGGCGGCAGATGGAGGAACGCGCCGGTCAGCATCCGGTACCACTCCCCGTCGACGACACCTTCCGGGCTGAAGTCCGCCGGGTGCTGTGCCTGCCAGAGGTAGTGTCCGCCGTCCGGTCCCGCGAGCCCCGCGCCCAGCATCTCGAACCGGTCCACGATCGCCGGGCGCACCAGCTCGCCCAGGTAGGCCAGCACGTTCAGCGCGATCAGGACGTACGTCACTACGGGAACCGTCGAGATCCGGCCGCCGAACGCCGTGCGGGCCTGCCGGACGGAGCGGGCGCCCTCCTTCACGCACTCCACGCACTGGTGGCCGACGGCCGCCTCACGCATGCAGGCGGGGCAGATGTAGCGGTCGCAGCGGGTGCAGCGCACGTACGACTCCACCTTGGGGTGGCGGTAGCAGGTGGTGACGGCGGGCTCGACCGGTCCGGCCGACGCGGCGGGTTCGGCTGACGCGGCGGGTTCGGTGGACTCGGTGGACTCGGATTCCACGGCCGGCTCCTTGGCGGTACGGACATGCGGGAGGGGAACGGTGAGCCGGTGGGGTCGGCGGCGAACAAAATAGCGAACACGGGTGTACGGGTGGGACGGCAGGGGGTCGTCGTGGTGACGTAATCTCGGCACTCCCGCCCAGCTCACCGCACCGCAGCCCGACGGAAGAGAGCCCGTATGCCCGGGATCAGTCTCAGCAAGGTGGCGGAGACCGCGCCCGCGCTGGTCAGTCTGTACAAGACCGCCGGTGTCTCCCTCGCCCGGCACGGGCTGGGCGGGCAGCGGGCCGCGGTGTACCTGGTGGTCGACTACTCCGGGTCGATGAAGCCGTACTACCTCGACGGCAGTGTGCAGGCGCTCGCCGACCGGGTGCTCGGCCTGTCGGCGCATCTCGACGACGACGGCACGGTTGCGGTGGTCTTCTTCTCCACGGACATCGACGCGGTCACGGACATCGCGCTCGAGGACCACCAGGGGCGGGTGGAGCGGATCGTCGCCGGGCTCGGGCACATGGGCAGGACCAGTTACCACCTGGCCATGGACGCGGTCATCGACCACTACCTCGACAGCGGATCCGAGGACCCCGCCCTCGTGGTCTTCCAGACCGACGGCGGACCGGTCGACAAGCCCGCCGCCGAACGGTACTTGTGCAAGGCGGCGAAGCTTCCGCTGTTCTGGCAGTTCATAGGGTTCGGTGACCCGGACAGCAAGCAGTTCGACTTCCTGCGCAGGCTCGACGAGCTGGCCGTCCCGCAGAAGCGGGCGGTCGACAACGCCGGTTTCTTCCACGCCGGTTCGGATCCCCTGGAGCTGGGCGACGAAGAGCTGTACGACCGGATCGTCGGCGAGTTCCCGCAGTGGCTGGCGGCGGCGCGGGCCCGGGGGATCGTGCGGTGACCGTACGGCTGCTGGCCGCCGCCGGGCGTGTGGCGGTGCGCTGGAAGAACGGCGGCGGGGTGACGCGGGAGATCGCCGCGGGGCCCGAGGGCGCCGGCATGGACGACTTCCGGTGGCGGGTGAGCCTCGCCGACGTCGGCGCCGACGGCCCGTTCTCGTCGTTCGCCGAGGTGGACCGGACCCTCACGATGGTCGAGGGCGCGGGGATGGACCTGACCGTCGGCGGCGAACACCGCCGGGTCGACACGCCCTTCGTACCTCGGTCCTTCCCCGGCGACCTGCCCACCGACTGCCGTCTGCGCGGAGGCCCGGTCGTGAACCTCAACGTCATGTGGCGCAGGGGCGAGGGGGCGCCCCCTGTCGTCACGGTCGTGCGCGGTGGTGCGGGCGTCGCCGTGCCCGCGGGCCCGGCGGTGCTGATCGTCGCGCTCGACGGGTCCGCCGAGGTGGCCGGGCTGACCCTCGGCCGGTACGACGCCGCGCTGCTGACCGGCGAGGACGCCCTGCTGTGGGCGTCCGGCCGCACCGCCGTCGTCCGGCTCGCGGGACGGGCCCCGCTTCCCGCACCGACCGACCCGTGACGCCGCGTCGGAGAGAAGTACCGGAGGAGTGCCGGGAGATCACGGGCGGGCGGCACGGCCGGCGAGGACGGCCGCCCGGCACTCGGCCGGGCCGCCCCAGGCGGCCCGCAGCGCGCGGGCCCTGGCCAGCCACAGCGACAGGTCGTACTCGGCGGTGTAGCCGATCGCGCCGTGCAGTTGGAGTGCGGCGCGCGCGGTGGTGTACGCCGCCTCGCAGGCCGTGACCTTGGCGGCGGCGACATCGGCGGGCGCCATGGTCAGGGCCGCTCCGAAGAGCAGCGGGCGCGCGAAGTCCAGGGCCGTCCTCGCGTCGGCGAGCCGGTGCTTGACGGCCTGGAAGGAGCCGACGGGGACACCGAACTGGGTGCGGCGCCCGACGTGGGCGACCGTCCGGTCGAGAAGTGCGAGACCGACGCCGAGGGCCTGGGCGGCGGTGGCGAGCCGGGCCCAGGTGAGGGCGTGCCCGACGGGAGGCGCGGCGGACAGGAGTTCACCGCCCGCCGTCAGCGGGGTGAGGCGGCGGGCGGGGTCCAGACAGCCGCGTACCGGGCCGTGGCCGGGGGCCAGACGCAGTTCGCCGGCCGTCAGGGCGAGGCGGACGGTCGCCGTGTCGCCGTCCAGCGCATACGAACCGTCGAGGGCCAGGGTCGCCGACGCCTCGCCCGAGACCAGCGCCGGAAGCAGCCGCTCGGCGGGGCCGGGGTCCGCCAGCTCCGCCAGCAGGGCGGCCGCCGCGACCGTCTCCGCCAACGGGCCCGGCACCGCGTGCCGGCCCAACTCGACGAAGCCCACGGCCAGTTCCACCGGGAGCGGACCCATTCCCGCGTAGTCGGCCGGTACCGCCAGCGCGAACACGCCCGCCTCGGCGAGACGGGACCACAGCGCACGGCCGCTGTCGTGCTCGCCCCGGCTCCAGTCCCGTACGACCGACGGCGTGTCCGCGGCCGTCAGCATCGCGTCGAGGGAATTGGCGAACGCCCGCTGTTCGGCGTCGAGGAGGAAGCGCATCAGCGGCGGCCCTTCGGCAGGCCGAGCAGGCGCTCGGCGACGATGTCGCGCTGGATCTCGTTGGTACCGGCGTAGATCGGGCCGGCCAGGGAGAACACGTACCCCTCGGACCAGTCCGTGTCCGCCGTCTCGCCCTCCTGGCCCAGGAGATCGAGCGCGGTCTCGTGCAGCGCGATGTCGTACTCGGACCAGAAGACCTTGTTCAGGCTGGCCTCCGGGCCGATGGCCTCCCCGTTGAGGAAGCGGGAGGCGAGGGCGTAGGCGAACAACTGATAGGCGCGGGCGCCGATCACCGCTTCCGCCACCCGGTCCGCGGCCCATGCCGGGCTGTCCCGGCCGCGCCACAGGGCGAACAGCCGGTCCGCGGCGGCCAGGAAACGGCCCGGGGAGCGGAGCCGCAGCCCGCGTTCGTCGCCCGCCGTCGACATGGCGATCCGCCAGCCCTCGCCGGGCTCGCCGATCACGTCCTCGTCGGGGACGAAGACCTCGTCCAGGAAGATCTCGGCGAAGGCAGGCTTCCCGTCGAGCCGGCCGATCGGCCGGACCGTGACGCCGGGGTCCCGCAGGCCGAACATCAGATAGGTCAGCCCCTGGTGGGGTTTCGGCGTGTCGGGGTCGCTGCGGAACAGCCCGAACGCGCGGTCGGCGAAGGCGGCACGCGACGACCAGGTCTTCTGGCCGCTCAGCAGCCAGCCCCCGTCGGCCCGCACCGCGCGGGAGGTGAGGGACGCCAGGTCGGACCCGGCCTCCGGCTCGGACCAGGCCTGCGCCCAGACGACCTCACCGGTGGCCATGGAGGGCAGCACCCGGGCGCGCTGCCCCGGTGTGCCGTGCTCGAAGAGGGAGGGCGCCAGCAGGTTGATGCCGTTCTGGGTGACACGGCCCGGCGCGCCCGCCGCGTAGTACTCCTCCTCGAACACCAGCCAGCGCACGATGTCCGCGTCCCGGCCGCCGTACGCCGCCGGCCAGGACACCACCGACCAGCGGTCCGCGGCCAGTTCGGCCTCCCACGCGCGGTGGGCGGCGAAACCCTCCTCGGTCTCCAGGGAGGGGAGCAGGACGCTCGGCACATGCGCGGTGAGCCAGGCCCGGGCCTCGGCGCGGAACGCCTCGTCGGCGGGGGAGTGCGTGAGATCCATCGACGGCACCTCTCGACGGCGAGCTTCCCTAACAAGTGTTTGGTAGGTTAGCTTGGGAGCATGAGCGACGTCGAGACTCCCGCCTACGAACCCGGGCACGGGCTGCTGAAGGGACGCACCGCCGTCGTCACCGCCGCCGCCGGCGCGGGCATCGGCGGGGCCACGGCGCGCAGGTTCCTCGAGGAGGGCGCGCGGGTGGTCATCAGCGACGCGCACGTCCGCCGCCTCAAGGAGAGCGAGGCGGCCCTGGCCGCCGAGTTCGGCGCCGGGAACGTCTCCGCGCTGCCCTGCGACGTGAGGGACGAAGAACAGGTGCAGGCCCTGTTCGCGCGGACGGACGAGCTCCACGGCGGCCTGGACGTCGTCGTCAACAACGCCGGTCTCGGCGGCACCTCGGCCCTGGTCGACATGACCGACGCACAGTGGTCGAAGGTCCTCGACGTGACCCTGGGCGGCACCTTCCGGTGCACCCGCGCCGCACTGCGGCACTTCAAGGAGCGGTCCGGCGGCGGCGTGATCGTGAACAACGCCTCCGTCGTCGGCTGGCGCGCCCAGGCGGGCCAGGCGCACTACGCCGCCGCCAAGGCCGGGGTCATGGCGCTCACCCGCTGCGCGGCGATCGAGGCCGCCGCCTACGGGGTCCGGGTCAACGCGGTGTCCCCGAGCCTCGCCATGCACCCACACCTCGCGAAGGTGACCACCCCCGAACTCCTGGAGGAACTGACGCGCCGTGAGGCCTTCGGCCGGTACGCGCAACCCTGGGAAGTGGCCAACGTGATCGTGTTCCTGGCGTCCGGCTACTCCTCGTACATGACCGGCGAAGTCGTCGCCGTCAGCAGCCAGCGTGCCTAGCATCACAATGGAACGGTGCCTACCAAGAAGAAGTCCCAGGTGACCGCCACCCCGGAGCGGCGCCGCGAACTCCTCGGCCTCGCCGCCGAGGTCTTCGCCGAGCAGGGCTACAACGCCACCACCGTACGCAGGATCGCGGACCAGGCCGGGATGCTCGCGGGCAGTCTCTACTACCACTTCGACTCCAAGGAATCGATGCTGGAGGAGATCCTGCGGACCTTCCTCGACGAGCTCTGGGACGGCTACGACACCGTCCTCGCCGCCGAACTCGGCCCCCGGGAAACCCTGGAGGCACTGGTCACCGAGTCCTTCCGGGAGATCGACCGGCACCGGGCCGCCGTCGCGATCTACCAGAAGGAGTCCCGGCACCTCGCCGCCCAGCAGCGCTTCGCGTTCCTCGCCGAATCACAGCGCAACTTCGAGAAGGCCTGGCTGAGCACGCTGGAGCGCGGCGTCGCCGCCGAGGCCTTCCGGTCCGACCTCGACATCCGGCTCACCTACCGGTTCGTGCGCGACACCGTCTGGGTCGCCGCGTCCTGGTACCGGCCCGGCGGACAGCACAGCCCGGAGGAGATCGCCCGGCAGTACCTGTCGATGGTGCTGGACGGGATCTCCGTACGCCCCTAGCCCCGTCTGCGGAGGAGTCGTCATGGCCGAGGCCTACATCGTCGAAGCGGTCCGCACGCCCGTCGGGCGGCGCGGGGGAGGCCTCAGCGCCGTCCACCCGGCCGACCTCGGCGCGCACGTCCTCAGGGCGCTGGTCGAGCGCTCCGGAGTGGACCCCGCCGCCGTCGAGGACGTCGTCCTCGGCTGCCTGGACACCGTGGGACCACAGGCCGGGGACATCGCCCGCACCTGCTGGCTGGCGGCCGGACTCCCCGAGGAGGTACCGGGCGTCACCGTCGACCGGCAGTGCGGTTCCTCCCAGCAGGCCGTGCACTTCGCGGCCCAGGCGGTCCTGTCCGGCACCCAGGACCTGGTGGTCGCGGGCGGCGTCCAGAACATGAGCCTGATCCCCATCGCCTTCGCCTCCCGCCGGGCCGCCGAGCCCCTCGGCCTCACCGACGGCCCCTTCGCCGGCAGCGAGGGCTGGCGGGCGCGGTACGGCGACCGGCCCGTCAACCAGTTCCACGGCGCCGAACTCATCGCCGCCAAGTGGGGCATCAGCCGCCGCGACCAGGAGGAGTTCGCGCTGCGCTCCCACGAGCGGGCCCTGCGCGCCCTCGACGAGGGCCGCTTCGTACGCGAGACCGTCCCCTACCGTGAGGTCACGGCCGACGAGGGCCCGCGCCGGGACACCTCACTGGAGAGGATGGCCGCCCTCGCACCGGTCGTCGAGGGCGGCACCATCACCGCCGCCTGCTCCTCCCAGGTCTCCGACGGCGCCGCCGCGATGCTGCTCGCCTCCGAGCGGGCGGTACGCGAACACGGTCTGACCCCGCGGGCCCGCGTCCACCACCTCTCCGCGCGGGGCGAGGACCCGATCCGTATGCTGTCGGCGCCCATCCCGGCCACCGCGTACGCCCTGAAGAAGACCGGCATGTCCCTCGGGGACATCGACCTCGTCGAGATCAACGAGGCCTTCGCCCCGGTCGTCCTGGCCTGGCTGAAGGAGACCGGCGCCGACCCTGCGAAGGTCAACGTCAACGGCGGCGCGATCGCCCTCGGCCACCCGCTCGGCGCCACCGGCGTGAAGCTGATGACGACGCTTCTGCACGAACTGGAGCGCACGGGCGGCCGGTTCGGCCTGCAGACCATGTGCGAGGGCGGCGGCCAGGCGAACGTGACGATCATCGAACGCCTCTGACCACGCCGGCGGTGCTCAGGATTTCGGCCGGCCAGGCACGGGCCTCACGGACGCTCGGCGTCCCGGTCGTCCGCCGGGCGTGCACCGGAGCGCGCACGCCCGGTGTGCGCGGAAAGACCCCGGAGGTCCCGGAGGTCCCGGTTTTCCTGGGGCCCCTGGGGCCCCTGAAGCCCCTGGAGAACCGTCTCCGCTTGCGACATCAGGCCCTCGACCAGCTCCGCGCACGACGGCAGATCCTCGATCACCCCCGCGACCTGCCCCGACGCCATCACCCCCAGATCCGTACGCCCGTCCACCATCGCCGCCTTGAGGAGCATCGGCGTGTTCGCGGCGAGCAGCACCTGGCTCCAGGTCAGGTCCCTGCCGTGCCTCATGGCGAGGCCGTCACGGACCATCCGGGGCCAGGAAAGACCGGACACCCGCCGGAAGGACGCCGCCCGGCGCACCGCCCAAACGAGCGCGCGCGCACGGCCGGCCCGCTCCAGGGAGCCGACGAACTCCGTACGCAGCATGCGGTGCGGCAGTCCGTCGACGGCTCTCGTGACCGTGACGTCCCCGACCGCCGCCGCCAGATACGCCGCTTTCACCGCGTCCGGGACGGTGGAGTCGGAGGTGAGCAGGAAGCGCGTCCCCATCGCGATGCCCGCCGCGCCATAGGCCAGCGCCGCGACCAGCCCCCGCCCGTCGTGGAAACCGCCCGCCGCCACCACCGGGATGTCCACGGCGTCCACCACCTGCGGCAGCAGCACCGTCGTCGCCACCTCGCCGGTGTGTCCGCCGCCCTCGCCGCCCTGCACGATCACCGCGTCCGCGCCCCACGCGGCCACCTTCTCCGCGTGCCGGCGCGCCCCGACGGAGGGCACGACGACCACCCCCGCCTCCTTCAGCTCGGCGATCAGCTCACGGGAGGGCGCGAGGGCGAACGACGCGACCCGCACCCCCTCCTCGACGATGATCCGCACCCGTTCGCCCGCGTCCCCCGCGTCGGCCCGCAGATTCACCCCGAACGGCGCGTCCGTACGGGACTTGACCTCCCGCACCGCGTCCCGCAGGTGGTCGAGGGTCATCGTCGCCGAGGCCAGGACGCCCAGCGCGCCCGCGTTCGCCGTGGCGGAGACCAGCCGGGGCCCCGCGACCCACCCCATGCCGGTCTGCACGACCGGGTGACGGACGCCGACGAGACGGGTGAGCGCGGTCTCCATCAGTGCCCGGCCTCCCCGGCGCGCGGGGTCGGCCCCGCGACCTCGCGGTCCCGGGCACCGCCCGGGTCGATCACCGTACGGATCAGTTCCAGCTCCAGCGGAGTCGGTTCGCGGGTGTACGGCACCTCGGCGGCCACGGACAGCTCGAAGCCCGTGGCCTCCCGCACCTCCTCCACGGTGACGCCCGGATGCAGTGAGGCCAGGCGCATGGAGTGGTCGGGCGTGGCGAAATCCAGGACGCCGAGGTCGCTCACCACACGAGGGATGCGGTGGAAGCGGGTGGCGCTCGGGCCCGCGGCGGCGGCCCGGTCGTACCCCACCCCGCACACCATGTCGACCTGCGCGACGAAGACCCGCCGGGAGTGCTTCGGGATCCAGTAACTGGTCGGGTTGTTCAGGGTGTTGACGGGCGCCCCGCGCACGCCGAGCAGCTGGCGCCGCGGCCGGGCCCAGTCCCCGACGCAGGAGATGTTCTGGTTGCCGAAGCGGTCGATCTGGCTCGCGCCCATCATCACGTGCCGGCGCCCTCCGGTCACCGTGGTGAGATGCCGGCGGTACGGCAGCCAGCCCTCAGGGGTGCCGTCGAGGCCGACCAGCAGGGCCTCGCCGTCGGTCATCAGCAGGTCGGGGGAGAAGGTGCGCCGGGCGAGGCGGGCGCCGATGGACGGGATCGTGCCCATGGGGCTGGCGAGCACCTCGCCGTTGTCCCGCCAGGCCTCGGCGCAGGCGATCACGCAGTACTCGGCGCGGGTGACCGCGGGGATCGGGCTCATCGCCGCTCCTTGTGCCAGGTCCGCACGGCGGACTGGTACGCGTCTTCGTCACCGGCGAGGAAACGCTCGGCGAACCGGTCGTACGGCGTGGTGGCGTACAGCTTCTGGAAGGGTTCGTCGCGCGGGTGATCGGGGGCGCAGGAGGTGAAGTGCGCGCCGTTCGGCGTCTCGACGACACCCGTCACGCTCGACCGGTTCAGCAGCAGCGTCTGCGGCGCGGCATCCTTGCTGAGCGCGGCGGTGCCGAGGTGGTCGACGAGCTGCTCGCAGGAGACGTACGCCGTGTCGGCCGCCTCGCAGAACAGATCGTCGAAGTACGGGTCCGGGCCCAGGTACTGGCCGTTGCCCGCGCGGTCCGCGCGGTTCATGTGGACCAGGGCCGCGTCCAGGCGGAGGGCGGGCATGGCGACGAACGTCTCCCCGTCCTCGTAGGGGGAAGTGACGGTCCGCAGGCCGGGGTTGACCCGCATCACGTCCGAGCCGATCCCCGCGCGCACCGGCAGGAAGGGGAGGCGGTTCGCGGCGGCGTGCAGGCCCCACATGAACATCGCCTCGTCGACCTCCGTCAGCTCGAAGGCGCCGCTCTCGCGCGCCGCGCGGTAGTGCGGTTCGAGCGGGATGGAGTCGAGGGTGGTGAAGGCGGTGACCAGCTTGCGGATGCGTCCGGCGGCGGCGAGCAGCCCGACGTCCGGGCCGCCGTACGACACGACGGTGAGATCGGAGATCCCGGTCCGAAGCAGCGCTCTGACCAGGGCCATCGGCTTGCGGCGTGAACCCCAGCCGCCGATGCCCAGCGTCATCCCGCTCTCAAGGCGGGCGACGGCCTCGTCCGCCGACATGGTCTTGTCACTCACTGGCAGGCCTCCTGGTCCCCGTGGCCGCCTCCGCGGCCTGTCGGCCGAACGTGTCGCGGACGCGGTCGGCCACTCCGCTGAGGTTCGCCTCGAAGGTGAAGCCCTGTTCGAAGCGGTAGCTGCGGCGCACGTCCACGGGGTCGATGCCGTTGAGGGCGGCCTTGGCGAGCCTGATCAACTCGCCGTCCTTGGCGGCTATCTCGCGTGCCAGCTCCAGGGCGGCGTCCCGGAGCTCCTCGCGCCGTACGACCTTCCACACCGAGCCGTGCGCGTGCAGCTCGGCCGCGGTCGCCGTGCGCGCGGTGTAGTACAGGGCGCGCATCAGGTGCCCCGGGACCAGACGGGCCAGGTGGGTGGCCGCGCCGAGGGCGCCGCGGTCCAGCTCGGGCAGCCCGAAGGTGGCGTCCTCGCTCGCCACGATCGCGTCCGCGTTCCCCACCAGGCCGATCCCGCCGCCCAGACAGAATCCGTGGACCGCCGCGACGACCGGCACCTCGCACTCGTAGACCGCGGCGAAGGCCTCGAAGCAGCCGCGGTTCGCCCCGACGAGTGCGTGGTGGCCCCCGGTCTCCCGGGCCTCCCGCTGCATCTCCTTGATGTCCACGCCCGCGTTGAAACCGCGCCCGGCGGCCGTCAGTACGACACACCGTGTTCCTGGGTCGCGGCCCGCGGCGCGCACGGCGTCGGCGAGGTCGAACCAGCCGCGCACCGGCAGCGCGTTCACCGGCGGGAAGTCGACCGTGACGACGGAGATCCGTTTTTCCGGGGACGAGGTGGAGACACCCATGGACGCATCAGCTACCTTCCCACCAAACGTTTGTTAGGTGCAGTGTCGAAGCTAGCAGCGAATGCATCCGCGCGGGAGGCCCTGTGGACAACGTGGACGGCACGGACGGCATGGATCTCGGCGGGCGGACCGTCGTCGTCACCGGCGGGACCCGCGGGGTCGGGGCCGGGATCGCGCGGGCCTTCGTCGAGGCGGGCGCGAAGGTGCTGGTCTGCGCGCGCAGACCCCCCGAAGTACCCGTCGCCGGGACGGAGTTCGTCCCGGTCGACCTGCGTGACCCGCCCGCCGTGCACACCTTCTTCGACGCGCTGCCCCGGCTCGACGTACTGGTCAACAACGCCGGCGGCGCCCCGTACCGCCCCCTGGCCGAAGCCGGCGCCGAGCGGCACGCGCGCGTGATCGAGCTCAACCTCGTTGCGCCGCTGACCGCCTCGCTCGCCGCGTACGCGCACCTCAGGCGGGCCGGGGGCTCGATCGTGATGATCGGCAGTGTGAGCGGGACGCGCCCGTCGCCCGGTTCGGCGGCGTACGGGGCGGCCAAGGCGGGCCTGGAGAACCTGGCCCGTTCGATGGCCGTCGAGTGGGCCCCCGACATCAGGGTCAACACCCTCGTCGTCGGCATGGTCCGCACCGAGCTGTCCCACCTCCACTACGGCGGCGAGCAGGGCGTCACCGCCGTCTCCCGGACCGTCCCGCTCGGCCGTCTCGCCGACCCGTCCGACGTCGGCGGGGCCGCCGTCTTCCTCGCGTCGGACGCCGCCGCCTACATCAGCGGGGCCTCGCTCCTCGTCCACGGGGGAGGGGAGCGGCCCGCCTTCCTCGACGCCGCGACCGTCAACAGGGCCGATCCGACCTACCAGGAGGACTGAGAT
Source organism: Streptomyces sp. RPA4-2 (assembly GCF_012273515.2). NCBI lineage: Bacteria > Bacillati > Actinomycetota > Actinomycetes > Kitasatosporales > Streptomycetaceae > Streptomyces > Streptomyces sp. RPA4-2. The sequence continues at coordinate 2,596,723 of NZ_CP050975.2, read as the reverse complement.
GAGCGGACCGCTGTTGTGCCGGGAACGGGTCGTGATCGTCACCGGCGCGGGGCGCGGACTCGGCCGGGCGCACGCGCTCGCGTACGCCGCCGAGGGCGCGCGGATCGTCGTGAACGACCTCGGGGTCGGGCTGGACGGCTCGCCGGGTGCGGACGGCCCGGCCGCGCGGGTCGTGGCGGAGATCCGCGCGGCGGGCGGCGAAGCGGTGGCCCACGCGGGCGACGTCGCCACCACCGAGGGTGCCGCGTCCCTGGTGCGCACCGCCCTGGAGACGTACGGACGCCTCGACACCCTCGTCAACAACGCGGGCTTCCTGCGTGACCGGATGCTCGTCAACCTCGACGAGGAGGACTGGGACGCCGTCCTGCGCGTCCACCTCAAGGGCCACTTCCTGCCGCTGAAGCACGCGGCGGCGCACTGGCGGGCGGAGGCGAAGGCGGGGCGGACGCCCCGGGCCCGGGTCGTCAACACGAGCAGCGGGGCCGGGCTGCTGGGCTCGCTCGGGCAGGGCAACTACAGCGCCGCCAAGGCCGGGATCATCGGGCTGACCCTGGTCGCCGCCGCCGAGTTGGGGCGTTACGGCGTCCAGGTCAACGCGATCGCGCCCGCGGCTCGCACCCGGATGACCGAACGCGCCTTCGCCCAGGCGATGGCGGCACCGGACGCCGGTTCCTTCGACGCGATGGCGCCCGAGAACGTGTCGCCGCTGGTCGTGTGGCTGGGGGCGGACGCGAGCGCAGGCGTCACCGGACGCGTCTTCGAGACCGAAGGGGGCCGTATCACCGTCATGGAGGGCTGGCGGCCGGGGCCGGGCGCGGACGGCGGTGCCCGCCGGAGCCCCTCCGAGGCCGGTGACACGGCCCTGGAACTCCTGGCGCGCGCGCAGGAGCCCGGCGCGGTGTACGGAGCGGGCGGCGCGGCGGGGGAGTCGGCGGGAGGCCGCTGACGCCCCGGTCCCGCCGGGTCGCGCAGGCCGCGTTCGCCGGCCTGCGCGTTCGCCGGTCTCAACCCCTGGGTGGAGGCCGGAAACCCACCCGTGCTCAACCCGGTGGTTGAGGACGCGCGGCGCCGCGAACGGCAGTCTCGAGGACATGACGACGACCGACTACATCATCTCCGCGGCTCTCATCCTTCTCGTGATCCCGCAGATCCGCGGCACCCGCATGACCTTGCTCCACACGCTGTTGCCGCTGGCCGCCGTCGCCGCCGCGGCCGCGTACTACCTCAAGTCCTTCCCGACCGAGGGGCACGACGTCCGCCTCGATGCCGTCACCGTCGCCGCAGGCGCGGCCCTGGGCCTCGCCTGCGGCGCGGCCACCCGGCTAGGCCGGGCGGCCGACGGGGTCGCGATCGCCAGAGCCGGGGCGCTCGCCGCGCTCCTGTGGATCGCCGGCATGGCCGCCCGCGCCGGATTCGAGTTCTGGGCCACCCACGGCGGCGCGGGCAGTATCGCGCGGTTCAGCCGCGACAACCTGATCACCGGGGCCGACGCGTGGACCGCCGCACTGCTTCTGATGGCTCTGGCCCAGGTCGTGTGCCGGCTTGCCGTGGTGCGTGTCAGAGCGCGCCGGGTCACCGCCCCCGCAGCGATACCGGCCGGGGCCTGAGCCCGCCGGCCCCGCCGCGCGCGAGGAGGACGGGCGGTCCGTGCGCGAGGTCGGGCGGTTCGTGCGCGAGGGCCGGCGGTCGCCGGCTTCCGCAGGGCGGGCCGAGCCTCTCGTCGGATCTCCCCGCCGGTCGGTTCCGCCCGCCGGCGCGTTCTCCCTGTCGGTCAGTTCTCCCCGCGCAGCACCGTCAGCGCGTGTGCCGCCCGTGCGCGGACCTCGGTGTCGTGGTCCTCGGCCAGGGCGCGGAGTTGTTCCATGCCCTCGGTGTGGCCGGCGGCCAGCAGTCCGGCCAGCGCGTCGGCGACCGCCGCGCGCACCGCGGCCTCCGGGTGCTCCGCGTGGCGCAGGACCTCGGGGAGCGCGGCCGGGTCCGCGCGGCGGCCCAGAGCGGCGACGGCGGCTCGCGCGACCACGGGATGCCCGGTCTCGCGGGCGAGTTCGCGCAGCACCTGCCTGCTTCGAGGCGCGCGGGACCGGCCCAGCACGTCGGCCCCGAAGGCCTGCCGGAGCGGATCGGTGCCGCGGCACCACAGCACCGCCGCACGGAACGTGTCCTCGTCGCCGCGCAGGCCGAGAGCCGTCGCCGCCTCGGTCCAGTCGTCGTCGGCGGGGTCGGCGCGGCGCAGGGCGCGGGCGGCGAGTTCCGGGGCGGGGGCGGCGATGCCGAGGGATGTCTCCAGGAGGGTGGCGATGGCGGCGTGACCGGTCTGCTGGTCGTTGCCGGACACGGGGTGCCCGGCGGGGTCGAGGAGTTGCACCTCGACGGTGATACCGCCGTCCTCCGGGTAGCGGTGGACGGCCGACGGGTGGCCGGGACCGTAGGTCCGCTCCAGGCCCGCGCGGAGTGCGGCCTCCACGTCGACGGCCAGCCAGCGGTGTGCCTCGGCGAGCGCTGCGGACCGTTCCCGCGCTCCGCGCTGGAGGAGGGCGCGGACACAGCCGGGAGAGCCGCGGCGGGCCGCCGCCACGATCGGGGGCTCACGCGTCGGTCCCGGCCGGTCGGGGTCCGCGCCGGCCGCGAGCAGTTCCGTCACCACCGCGGCCCGGCCCTGCTGCACCGCCCAGGTCAGCGCCGTGAATCCGAACCCCTCCACGCGGTCGGGACTCGCGCCCGCCGCCAGCAGGGCCCGTACGACCTCCGTGTGGCCGCCGCAGGCCGCCCCGCACAGTGGGGCGTCCGTGCCCTGGCTGAGCCGGTCCGGGTCGGCGCCCGCGGCCAGCAACAGCCGTACGACGTCCGGCCGGTCGCTGACCGCGGCCAGATACAGCGCCGTCCCGCCCTCCGCGTCCGCCGACTCCGGGCTCGCGCCGGAGCGCAGCAGCCGCACCACCGCGTCCTTGTCACCCTCGTACACAGCGGTGAGGAGACGCGCCGCGGGGTCGTTGGTGCTCATCCTTCGACCCTCGCTCCTGAAGGAGGCGCGAGGCAAAGCCTTTTGGGGTGTTCTGACTCACCCCGCGGACACCGCGCGCTCCGTGCGCCGCGGCATCCCCCTACGTGTCGCACTCCAGCACCGTCCCGCACAGGGTGCAGCGCGCCCGCACCCGGCCCTGTACGGGCACCCTGATCCGCTGGTGGCAGGTCGGACAGGGGAAGGAGACGCGCAGCGGGCCGCGGCCGTCCGGGGTGAACGCGTAGGGGACTCCGGGGTGCGGGCCGGGCCCGGGGTGGTCCTGGGCGTGGCGCCGGTCCTTCGCGTAGCGGCGGCGGCCCGCCCAGCCGGCCGCGGTCAGCGGGGGCTGCTGCTCGTCGCCGCGGGCCTTCGCCATGCCCTTCGTGTACGCGGTGTAGGCCTGCGGGCTGGTGAACCAGACGGAGGGGTCCTCGCCGAAGACCAGGGCGCGTTTGGCGAGGACGTAGCCGAACTCCTCGGGGGTGAGATAGCCGAGCTTCTGCGAGGAGGCCGCGTCCTCGCGGTAGGCGTCGAGCAGCAGCCAGCCCGCCCCGAGGTACGTCGCGGCGGTGTCCGTGAGGATCTCGTTGTCGCGGGTGCCGGGGAAGGAGAGGTCGAGGCGGTGCAGATAGACATGCATCACCTCATGCGCGAGGGCGGCGCCGATGTCCCTGCGATGGGTGCGGAAGCGGTCGTTGAGTTCGACGAAGTACTCCGGGCCCGCCGTGAGTTCGACGTTCGCCGCATGGGTCATCTCACGGAAGCCGATGATCATCCGGGCGTCCGGCAGACGGTAGTGGCGCACCATCTCGCGGGCCACCCGCTGCGCTCCCAGGTACAGGTCGTCGATGTCGCCGAAGGCCACGTCGACGGGGGCCACGCTGGTCGCGAAGGTGTGGATGGTGTCGTACGAGAGCCGTCTGTAGAGCGCGGTGATCGAGGCCCGCACCGTGTCCAGGTGCGGGTAGCCGTGCTCGACGGGTCCGCCGTTCGCCACGTCCGCACCCCCTGAAGACGCCGCCGTCCGCACTCCACTCTAAGCCGGGTTCCGCCGAGCGGCCGGACGAGTGCGTGCGCTCGCGGAGATGCGACGGCGTGCGCCGGGGAGCGGCTGGCCGAAACGCGGTCCTTGCCGGGGCGCTCCGGCGTCTCAATAATGCGCAAAGGATTGGCGGGTGCATGTCATTCCCCTGGCCTGTCGTGCTGCGCGCCGTGCCGTTCACCGCACGGCTCCCGCCGCCTCGGCATGCCGCAGGACGCACGGTTCGTGCCACCGCCACCCCTCGACCCCCCACGAGAGGAAGCACGTTGAAGTCTCCGAAGAAGTTCACGGGCCTCAGAAGACTCCTCGCCCTCGGCGCCGTCGCCCTCGCCGCCGTCTCGCTCCAGCCCGTCTCCGCCCAGGCCGCGCCCGCGCCCGTCGTCGGCGGAACCCGCGCCGCGCAGGGCGAGTTCCCCTTCATGGTCCGGCTCTCCATGGGCTGCGGCGGCGCCCTCTACACCCAGCAGATCGTGCTGACCGCCGCGCACTGTGTGAACGGCTCCGGCACCAACACCTCCATCACCGCCACCGCCGGCGTCGTCGACCTGCAGAGCACCAGCGCCATCAAGGTCAAGTCGACGAAGGTACTCCAGGCGCCCGGCTACAACGGCAAGGGCAAGGACTGGGCCCTCATCAAGCTCGCCACGCCCATCCAGCAGCCCACCCTGAAGATCGCCACCACCACCGCCTACAACAACGGGAACTTCACCGTCGCCGGCTGGGGCGCCACCCGCGAGGGCGGCGCCCAGCAGCGCTACCTCCTCAAGGCCACCGTGCCCTTCGTCAGCGACGCCGCCTGCCAACAGGCGTACGGCAGCGACCTCGTGCCCGGTGACGAGATCTGCGCCGGGTTCGTCCAGCAGGGCGGGGTCGACACCTGCCAGGGCGACTCCGGCGGACCGATGTTCCGCAAGGACGACTCCGGCGCGTTCGTCCAGGTCGGGATCGTCAGCTGGGGCCAGGGCTGCGCCGAGCCCGGATACCCCGGCGTCTACAGCGAGGTCTCGACCTTCGCGGCCGCCATAGCCAGGGCGGCGTCCACCCTGTAGGGGTCCGGTCGCCGTCATGACACGGCGCGGGCGTCCGCGGCCCACTCGCGGACGCCCGCGCTGCGCTCGCGGACGCCCACCCCCCACACGGTCTAGCCCAGGCCCCGCGAACCAGGCAGAGCATCGTGCGTTCCGATCGGAACCGGAGCATCGTGCGCCCCGATCGGAGCCGGGCCGCGCAGAACCGGCGGCACCGGCCCGGCGGACTCCCCGCCCGACTCCTGGAGCTCCAGGACCCACACCTCGTTGGCCCCCTCGCGCAGCACCGGCCCGGGCACGTACAGCGACCGCTGCGGGCCCGCCGACCAGTAGCGGCCGAGATTGAACCCGTTGATCCACACGAACCCCCGCGTCCAGCCCGGAAGATCGAGAAAGGCGTCCCCGGCGCCGCGCACCTCCACCGTGCCGCGGTACAGACCCCGGGCACCCCCCGCCGGCAGCCCCGCGAAGGGCACCCCGCCGACGCCGTCGTCGAACGCGTCGAGACGCAGTCCCCGAGCCCGCACCCCGTGCAGATACTGCCGCTCGTGCAGCACACCCCCGGTGATGCCCTTCGGCTCGCCCGAACGCGGCCCGTAGTTGACCCTGCCCAGCGACTCCACCCACATCTCCACCCGCGCGTTCCCCGCGACGGGCTCGCTGAGCCGGCAGTCGTCCTCGGTCAGTACCCCGGCCGCCGCTCCGTCGACGTACACCACCGCCAGATCCCGCAGCCCGCGCAGCAGCAGCGGATACGGACCCCGAGGCCCCGGCACGGTCAGCTCGTACCGGACCAGGCCCCGGTCCACGTCCACTTCCTCGAAGGTGGGAGGCACGGCGTACTCGGCCTCCACACCGCCCAGCGCCTCCAGCACCGCATCCGGCGGAGCCCACTCCCGCAGATCCACGACCGCGGGCGCGCCCAGCGGCGCCGGGGCCGGCGGCACGTCCGGCAGCGGCCCTTCCGCGTACCCGGCCAAAATCTCCCGGAAGCGCCAGAACTTCTCGGTGGGCCGCCCGAGTTCGTCGAGGGGAGCGTCGTAGTCGTACGAGGTGACGTCCGGCTCCAGCGGGCCCTCGTGGAGCGCTCCACCGCCCCGGTTCGCACCCGCCCAGCCCGCGAAGTTCGTCCCCCCGTGCGCCATGTAGAGATTGACCGACGCCCCGCACTTTAGGATCTCGCGCAGCGCGTCCGCCGCGTCCCCAGGATCCCGTACGACGTGCTCACCGCCCCAGTGGTCGAACCAGCCGCACCAGAACTCCATGCACATCAGCGGGCCTTCGGACCGGTGCCGGCGCAGCACCTCGAACGCCTCACGCGCGCGGGAGCCGAAATTGACCGTCGCGAGGACACCGGGAACCGAGCCGCCACTGAGCATGTGGTCCTCGGGACCGTCCGAGGTGAACAGCGGGACGCTCACCCCCTCGGCACGCAGCACGTCGGCCAGCCGCCGCAGATACACCTGGTCGGATCCGTAACTGCCGTACTCGTTCTCGACCTGCACCATCAGCACGGGGCCACCCCGGTCGATCTGCCGGGGCACGATCTCGTGCGTCAGATGGTGGAACCAGCGCTCCACGTCCCGCAGGTACTCCTCGTCCCTGGTGCGCGGCCGCCCCGTCAGCCAGTGCGGCAGCCCGCCGTTCTCCCACTCCGCACAGATGTAGGGGCCGGGCCGCACGATCGCCCACAGACCCGCCTCCCGCGCCGCGTCCAGGAACCGGCCCAGCGCCTGCACGTCACGGAACACGCCCGGCCGCGGCTCGTGCAGATTCCACGGGACGTACGTTTCCACACAGTTGAGCCCCATCGCCCGCAGCATCCCGAGCCGGTGCCCCCACTGCTCCTCACGCACTCGGAAGTAGTGCAGCGCGCCCGACAGCAGCCGCACCGGCCGCCCGTCCAGCAGAAAATCCGTGTCCCCCACCGCGAACTCGCTCATGGGCCCACCCTCACCCCCTGGCGGCGACCACGTCCATGGACAAAGATCACCTCTGGTTGGACCGAAGTCTCACCGGATGCGGACCGAATGCGGACCGAAGTCGCATCGACGTCGGACCGAAGCCGCACCGACGTCGGACCGAAGCCGCACCGACGTCGGACCGAAGTCGCATCGACGTCGGACCGAAGCCGCACCGAAGCGCACCGAGGAACGGCACCGGCCGCACCGGCGGGAGGACAGCGGATGCACCACACCTGGATGCGGTACCTCACCCCCGCCCCCGTCCACCACCGGCTCGGCCTCACCTGCCTCGGCGTCGGCCTCCAGCACGGCGAACTGCCCCCGTCGGGCCACGCACCCTCGACCACCACGTCGCCGTCGTCGTCAGCCGCATGGCGGCTGGCTCCAGGACCCCCACGGACACCGCCACACCATCACCGCGCCCGCCCTGCTCTGGCTCACCCCCGGCGTGCCCCACCACTACGGACCCGCCCCCAGCTGGGACGAGTGCTTCGTCGACTTCACCGGCCCCGCGACCACCGCCTACACCGAACTCGGCTACATCGAACCGGACCGCCCCGTCGTCCCCCTCTCCGACGCGACCGGAGCCCGCGCCACCGTCGCCCGCATCGCCCGCGCCGCCCGCAGCGGCAACCCCCTCCTGGAGGTCGAGACCGGCGCCGCCGTCCACGAACTCCTCGTCGCGCTGCGCCGCGCCCGCGCCGACCTCACCCCCGACGGCGACCCCGTACTGCACGCCCTCGCCCGGGACGCCTTCCAGCCACTGACCGTCGCCGAACACGCGGCCCGGCACGGCATGACCCCCGCCGAACTGCGCGGCGCCGTCCGCCGCGCCGCCGTACTGCAGCCCCAAGGACTACCTCCTCACCATCCGCCTCGGCCGCGCCAAGGAACTCCTCGCCGCCACCGAACTCCCCGTCGCCGCCGTGGCCAGACGCGTCGGCTACGACGACCCCGCCTACTTCTCCCGCCTCTTCACCCGCCGCGTCGGCACGGCTCCCGTCCGCTTCCGCGCACAACAGGGCCGCACCCCGCCCGGCACCCGCGACGACCGCGCCCCCGACCCCCACGATCCGGCCACGACCGAGCGCCCGCACGCCACGTAGGCTGGTCGACCATGACCACCAGCAACACCGGCGACGCGACCGACCCCACCGGCAACGCGACTGACGACAGCGGCAACCCGACCAGCGACACCGGCGACGCGACCGACAGCCCCGGCACGGACGCCGACGCGACGGTGCGCGCCGAACTCGCCCGGCTGCGCGACAGCATCGACAACATCGACGCCGCCGTCGTCCACATGCTCGCCGAGCGCTTCAAATGCACCCAGCAGGTCGGCCACCTCAAAGCAGCCCACCAACTGCCGCCCGCCGACCCCTCCCGCGAGGCCCAGCAGATCGCCCGGCTGCGCCGGCTCGCGGAGAACGCCAAGCTGGATCCGGCCTTCGCGGAAAAACTGCTGAACTTCATCATCGCCGAGGTCATCCGCCACCACGAGAGCATCGCGGACGGCACGGGACAGGCCGCCGGGGCCACGGGGGAGTGACACCGGGTGCCCCCGCCGGGCATCCCGCACGAAGCGCACACCCACCACCAGGCCCGACAGCAGGAACCGCACACCGGGACCGACGCCGCCGACCTCACACCGGAACAGGGCCGCACCCTCCGACCGGACCGGACATAAGCCACATGACGGGCCACCCCTGTGCCCTGTCGAACCCATCAGGCAGCATGTCCCCATGTCCGTACTGACGCGCGACGAAGCGCAGACCCGTGCCAAGCTCCTCGACGTCCACCACTACGGGATCGAACTCGACCTGACCCGCGGGGACGAGACCTTCGACTCCCGGACCGTCATCCGGTTCACCGCCCGCGCCGACGCGGACACCTTCGTGGAGCTGAAGCCCGCCGAGCTGCGCTCCGTCACCCTCGACGGACAGCCCCTCGACCCCGAAACCCTCGACGGGAACAGGCTGCCCCTCAAAGGCCTGACCGAGGGCGAACACGAACTACGCCTCGACACCGGCATGCACTACTCCCGCACCGGCGAGGGCATGCACCGCTTCACCGACCCCACCGACGGCGAGACCTACCTCTACACCCAGCTGTTCATGGAAGACGTCCAGCGCGTCTTCGCCGCCTTCGACCAGCCCGACCTGAAGGCCGTCTTCGACCTCTCCGTCACCGCGCCCGACGGCTGGACCGTCCTCGCCAACGGCGTCACCGAACACCTGGGAGAGGGCCGCTGGCAGGCCGCCCCCACCCCACCGATCTCCACCTACCTCGTCGCCGTCGCCGCAGGCCCCTGGCACTCCGTCCGCACCGAGCACCGCGGCCTCCCCTTCGGCATCCACTGCCGCCGCTCACTCGCCCCCTACCTGGACACCGACGCCGACGAGATCCTCGACATCACCCGCGCCTGCTACGACCGCTACCACGAGAAGTTCGACGAGCCCTACCCCTTCGACTCCTACGACCAGGCGTTCGTCCCCGAATTCAACGCCGGCGCCATGGAGAACCCCGGCCTCGTCACCTTCCGCGACGAGTTCGTCTACCGCTCCGCCGTCACCGACACCGAACGCCAGACCCGCGCCATGGTCATCGCCCACGAAATGGCCCACATGTGGTTCGGTGACCTCGTCACCCTGCGCTGGTGGGACGACATCTGGCTCAACGAGTCCTTCGCCGAGTACATGGGCTACCAGACCCTCACCGAAGCCACCCGCTTCACCGACACCTGGACCGACTTCGGCGTCACCCGCAAACCCTGGGGCTACGACGCCGACCAGCGCCCCTCCACCCACCCCGTCGCCCCCGACCCGGACGCCGTCCCCGACACCGCGTCCGCCATGCTCAACTTCGACGGCATCTCCTACGCCAAGGGCGCCTCCGCCCTGCGCCAACTCGTCACCTGGCTCGGCGAGAAGGACTTCCTGGCCGGCATCAACACCCACTTCACCCGCCACAAGTTCGCCAACGCCACCCTCGCCGACTTCATCGACTCCCTCGCCGCCGCCACCGAACGCGACGTCCAGGCCTGGGCCGCCTCCTGGCTGCGCACCACCGGCGTCGACACCCTCCGTCCCGCGCTCACCGAGACCCAGGGCACCTGGCACCTCACCGTCGAACACCACGGCAGCCGCCCCCACCGCATCGCCGTCGGCGCCTACGACACCGTCCCGGGCGAGGACAGGCGACTCGTCCCACGGGACCGCTTCGAGACCGACGTACCCCAGGACGCCCCCGTCGAACTCGGCCCCGGCCGCCGCCCCGCCCTGCTCCTCCTCAACGACGGCGACCTCACCTACGCCAAGATCCGCTTCGACACCGACTCCTTCCAGACCATCAGCGCCGCCCTCTCCGGCCTCCCCGAACCCCTCACCCGCGCCGTCGTCTGGAACGCCCTGCGCGACGCCGTCCGCGACGGCGAACTGCCCGCCATGGCCTACGTGGACGCCGCCCGCACCCACCTCCCGCACGAGACCGACCTCGCCCTCGTCCAAGGCGTCCTGACGTTCGCCGCCACCCAGGTCGCCGACCGCCTGCTGCCCGCCGAGGACCGCCCGACCGCCCTCGCCACCCTCGCCGACCTCTGCCGCGACCTCCTGCGCCGCACCGAGGACGGCGACAACCCGGGGCTGCGCCTCACCGCTGTACGCCACTACATCGCCGTCGCCGCGCACCCCGACACCATCAGCGCCTGGTTCTCCGAGGGCACCGTCCCCGGCGGCCCGGAACTCGACCCCGAACTGCGCTGGCGCGTCCTCGGCCGCCTCGCCGTCCTCGGCGCCATCGACGACGCCGTCATCGAGGCCGAACTCGTCCAGGACCCCAGTGCCACCGGCCAGGAAGGCGCCGCCCGCTGCCGCGCCGCACTGCCCGACCCCGAGGCCAAACGACGCGCCTGGGAGGAGATGTTCGGCTCCGACCACCTCTCCAACTACCTGTTCACCGCGACCGCCCAGGGCTTCTGGCAGCCCGAACAGGCCGACCTCGTACGGGAGTACGTCGAGCGCTACTGGCCCGACGCCGTGGCCCTCGCCGCCCGCCGCGGCCCCGCCATCGCCGAGGCCGCCGGCCGCTACGCCTTCCCCGCCCACGCCGTCACACCCGAGACCCTCGCCCTCGGCGAGGCCTGCCTGCGCGACGCCGACCCCATCCCCGCGCTGCGCCGCAAGCTCGTCGACCAACTCGACGACCTGGCAAGGGCACTGAAGGTACGGGAGGCAAGCGGGAACTAGATCCACCGGGGCCCGGGATGCACCGGGCCCCTGGATCCACCGGGCCTGGGTGCACCGGACGGGGGTGCGCCGGCCCTGGATGCACCGGCCCGGGATCCACGGGCCTGGACACACTGGGCTCCCGGATGCACCGGGCCTGGATGCACCGGACGGGGGTGCGCCGGCCCGGGATCCACCGGGCCTGGACACACCGGGCTCCCGGATGCACCGGGCTTGGACACACCAGGCTCCCGGATCCACTGGGCCTGGACACAGCGGCCCGGGATCCACCAGGGTCCCGGATCCACCGGGCCTGGATCCACCGGGCCTGGATACACCGGCCCTGGATGCACCGGCCCGGGATCCACCGGGCCTGGACACAACAGGCGGCCGGACCCACCGGATCCGGATCCACCGGACCCGGCTCCAGCAGAGCCGGATTCAGCCGGGCCTCGTCCGGCAGGGCCGGGTCCGGCAGGGAAGGTCCCGCTCCTCCTCACCGACCACACGGCAGGTCGATCGTCCCTCCCGGACACAGCGGGGACGATCGCCCTGCCCTCGCCGACCGCCCAGCCGCGGCACGCCCCGCACGACACTCCCCGGCGTGTGCCCGGCGGCCGCCTCGCCCCCGCGGACGACGGCACCGGCACGACACTCACGACACGCCCCGCGCACGACGGCACCGGCACGACACTCACGACACGCCCCGCGCACGACGGCACCGGCACGACACTCACGACACGCCCCGCGCACGACCTGCCCTTGTGCGGAGCGCCCCCGCACGACCCCACCCTGCGCGGAGCGCCCTCGCACGACCTCACCCCGCGGGGTGTGCCCCTATACAAACCTCACCCCGCGCGGAGCGCCCCCACACACCCCCCGTCACCCCCGCCCCTCCACTCACCTTTCCTCCCCACGGCAGTACCCCCATTCGGGTCAGATCGTTGTGCTCTGTGGGCGCGCCGCCCCATCCCGTACACGCTTGGAACCCCCTGCCGCGCGCCCACCGGAGGACACCCATGAGCACGCCGCCCCTCGCCTCAGGTCCCGAAGGCCCCGGCGCACTGCGGCCACTGCTCGACACCGTGCTCGACGCCCTGCGCACCGGCAGCACCGCACGCGGCGGACCCCTGCCCGCCGGGGGACCCGAGAACGTGGCCCGACGCCTACGGGACGCGGCTTAAGCGACATCCTTCCCCGGCACGGAACCGCCGACGCCCTGCGCACCCTCGTCCACGCCCTCGCCGAAGGCTCCGCCGACCCCGCCGACCCCCTGTGCGCCGCACACCTGCACTGCCCGCCCCTCGCCGTCGCCACCGCCGCCGACCTCGCCGCCTCCGCCCTCAACCCGTCCCTGGACTCCTGGGACCAGGCACCGGCCGCCTCGGAACTCGAATCCCTCGTGACCACCGCCCTCGCCGCCGAGGTCTACGGAAAGGCGAACGAGCCGCACACCGCCACCGCCCTCGTCACCACCGGCGGCACCGAATCCAACCAACTCGCCGTACTCCTCGCCCGAGAAGCGCACAACGGCGTCCAACTCGTCCACGGCGCCAACGCCCACCACTCACTGCCCCGCGCCGCCTGGCTGCTCGGCCTGCCCGACCCCGTCGTCATCCCCGCCCCCGCTTAAGCACCATGGACCCCGTAGCCCTCGACGAAGCCCTCACCACGCTCCGGGGCCCCCGCGGCTCCCTCCTCGTCGCCGCCACCGCCGGCACCACCGACGCCGGACTCATCGACCCCCTGCCCGACCTCGCCGACGTCTGCGCCACCCACGGCGCCCGCCTCCACATCGACGCCGCCTACGGCGGAGGCCTCCTCTTCAGCGACCACCGCAGAGCCACACTCGACGGACTCGACCGCGCCCACACCGTCACCCTCGACCTGCACAAACTCGGCTGGCAGCCCATCGCCGCCGGCCTCCTCGCCGTACGGGACCCCCACGACCTCACCGCACTGCGACACCAGGCCGACTACCTCAACGCCGACGACGACACCGAAGCCGGACTCCCCGACCTGCTCGGCCGCTCCCTGCGCACCACCCGACGCCCCGACATCCTCAAGATCGCCGTCACCCTCAAAACCCTCGGCCGCACAGGCCTCGGCGCACTCGTCGACCACGTCTGCGACCGAGCCACCGACCTCGCCGACCTCATCGCCTCCCGCCCCGGCCTGGAACTCCACGCCCCACCCACCCTCAGCACCGTCCTGTTCCGGCCCGCCGGAGCCTCCGACGAAACCGTCGCCGCCGTACGCCGCACCCTCCTCCACGACGGCCGCGCCGTCCTCGGCCGCGCCCGGCTCGACGACCGCCTCTGGCTGAAAGCCACCCTCCTCAACCCCCACACCCGGCCCGACGACCTGGCCGCGCTCCTGAAACTGGTGGAAGGACACACCCCCGATGAGCCCGACGCCCCACCCCCCACTCCACGAACCCGAAGCACCCCGCGACCTCGTGGGCATCGGCATCGGCCCGTTCAACCTCTCCCTCGCCGCCCTCGCCCAGCCCCTCCCCGAACTCGACACCGTCTTCTACGAACAGCGCCCCGGCTTCGACTGGCACCCCGGCCTCCTCATCGACGGCGCCACCCTCCAAGTCCCCTTCCTCGCCGACCTCGTCACCCTCGCCGACCCCGCCAGCGCCTGGTCCTTCCTCAACCACCTCAAGGACCGCGACCGCCTCTTCCCCTTCTACTTCGCCGAGCGCTTCCACATCCAGCGCGCCGAATACGACGCCTACTGCCGCTGGGTCGCCGACCGCCTCCCCGGACTCCACTTCGGACACCAGGTCGACGCCGTCCGCTGGAACCCCGAACGCGCCCTCTTCGAAGTCGACTTCACCCAACTCGACCCCGACGGAGAAGCCGAAGCCCTCGGCCGCACCCACACCCGCAACATCGTCCTCGGCGTCGGCACCGCCCCCACATCCCCGACGCCCTCCAACCCCTCGTGGAAGCCCCCGGCGTCCCCGTCATCCACGCCGCCGACTACCTCGCCCACCGCGACCGCTTCCTCACCGCCGAACACATCACCGTCATCGGCGCCGGACAGTCGGGCGCCGAAGTCTTCCTCGACCTCCTCAGGAACCGTCCCCCCGGACGCGAGAAGATCCACTGGCTCGCCCGCACCGAGGCCTTCGCCCCCATGGAGTACTCCAAACTCGGCCTCGAACACTTCACCCCCGACTACACCCGCTACTTCCACGCCCTCACCGAACCCGTACGCGACCGCCTCGTCGCCGCCCAGTGGCAACTCCACAAAGGCATCGACGCCGACACCATCGCCGCCATCCACGACGAGCTCTACCGCCGCACCCTGCACGGCGACTGGCCCGACGCCGTCCTCACCCCCGCCGTCACCGTCCGCACCGCAGGACGCGTCGCCACCACCAAAGTCGAACTCCACCTCGAACACGGCCAACAGGGCACCCGCACCCGCCTCACCACCGACGCCGTCGTCCTCGCGACCGGCTACCGCGAACGCCCCCTCGACCGCATCCTCGCCGGACTCGACCCCTACCTACGCCGAGACAGCTCCGAACGCCCCCGCATCGACGACCAGTTCCGCCTCCACCTCGACCCCTCCGTCACCGGCCGCGTCTACGTCCAGAACGCCGAACTCCACACCCACGGCGTCGGCGCCCCCGACCTCGGCCTCGCCGCCTGGCGCAGCGCAACCATCCTCAACTCCCTCACCGGCAAAGACCCCTACCCACTCCCACGACGAACGGCCTTCACCACCTTCGGACTGGAACCCCACCCACAGGTCCCGGCCACCCGGCACACCCCGATCCTCACCCCCCTCGTCGACGGACGATAGGACCGGCCGACCCCCGACCCCCGACCCCCGACCCCCGACCCCCGACCCCCGACCTCCGACCTCCGACCTCCGACCTCCGACCTCCGACCCTCGGCCCCCGCGAGACCGCCCCGCACACGGGCCCGCATGCCAAACGGCGCCGGCCCCCCAAAAAAGGGATCACCGACGCCGTTCACGCCACCGCGCGGACCTAGAAGACCGGCGTGCCCTCCCGCGTGAGCCTCCAGTCCACCGACGCGAACTCCTTCGGGTCGAGGCTGCCCTTCGCCGTCACCCACTCGGCGATCCGCGTACGAATCTCCGTCGACTCCGACCACACCTCCTTGGCCGACGCCACATGCGGGAACGCGCCACCACCGTTCGCCCGGTAGTTGTTCACCGCGAACACGAACTGCTGCGCGTCATCCAACGCCACACCACCGAACGTCAGATTCCTGATCCGCGCACCCTCCGCCTGCGAGATGTCGATGTCGTACCGCAACCCCGACACATAGTCGTAGTTGTAGTCCGGACGGTCGTTCGCGTTCGTCAGCTTCTCCACGTCCACCACCGCACCCACCGCGGTCCGCACGAAATAGTTCGCCGAATACTCCAGGTACGCCCGCACCTGCGCACCCGTCAGCACCTTCGCCACCAACGTGTTGTCATACACGTACAGGCTCGACAGATCCCGGATCGTCACCTCACCCGCCGGAATCTCCGACGTCCGCGAGAACGGCGACGCCTGCGCGATCACCGGCAGCGACGCGTACTCCGTCCCGACCAGCGCCGCCCTGACCACGTCCTCCTGCACCTTCGTGATCAGATCGATGATCGGAGCGTCCTTGTACCGCGCCTCGACCGTCGTCAACGTCTCCGTCGCCGTACCGACCACCTGATTGACGTACTCCACCACCAACGCGTGCTCGTCCTTCAGCAGCCGGGTGATCCTCGGGTCGTCAGCCACCGAGTTCGAGTTGCGGACCGACGCCGCCACCGACTCGACCTGCCACCGCCCCTTCTCGAAAACCAACTCGAAGTCGAACACCGACAGACGCTCCGCGAACGCCAACGGCTCCGAAAGAACCACCGTCCGCCCCGACTTCGCGTTGGTGACCCTCAACTCCGGAATCTCCACATGCGCGTGCCCGACCAGAATCGCGTCGATCCCCGGCACCTGCTGCGCCACCAACGCCGCCGAGTTCTCGACATACGGCAACTGGTCACCGTACGACGACGTGCCCGACGCACCCGAGTGCGCCGACACCACGACCACGTCCGCACCCATCGAACGCAGCTTCGGCACCCACTTCGCCGCCTGCTCCTCAAGCCCCGGGAACACCAACTTGCCCTGCACGTAAGCCTTGTCCCAGATCGCGATACCCGGGTTCGTCAGACCCAGGACCGCCACCTTCACCGCCGGCGCGCCCGGAACCCGGAACGTCTTCATGAGATACGGAGGGAACGCCGGCTTCAGCGTCTTCGCGTCCAGCGCGTTCGCACCCAGCAGCGGGAAGTCGCACTGCGACTCGAACTTCCGCAGCGTCTCGATTCCGTAGTTGAACTCGTGGTTCCCCAGCGCCACCGCGTCGTACCCGATCGCGTTCATCGCCTGCGCCATCGGATGCACCGGACCGTGCTTGGCCGTGATCGGGTCCACCTTCGCGAAGTAGTACGTCAGCGGAGTGCCCTGGATCGTGTCACCCGCGTCCAGGAGCAGGGTGTTGCAACGCCCCTTCTCCTTGCGGACCGCGTTCACCAGCGTCGAGATCCGCGACAGCCCCTGCGCGTTGCCCGCCCCGTCCTGGTACTCCGCGTTCTTGAAGTAGTCCCAGTTGAAGACATGCCCGTGCAGGTCCGTCGTGCCCATCACCGTCAGCGAGTACCGCTTCACGGGCTTCTTCCCACCCCCGCCACCGACTCCGTCGCGGCCTGCGCGGACGGAGCCGCGACCGCACCCGCGAGCGCCACCCCCGCACCCGTCACGGCGGACTTCTCCAGGAACTTCCGGCGGTTCAAAGACATGTCACAGACTCCTCGGGAATCGGTCAACGACGCGCGTAGATTCTGACCCACACATGACACTCCCGAACAGGCCCCGAAGGTTTCCATCTGATGACCGGCCACCCCACGACCCACCCCACGACCACCCTCACGATGACAGAGTGGAACGCATGACCCCCACCGCAGAAGAACCCCAACCCTCCCTGCCCTACGGCACCCCCGAAGCACCCCGCATCGCCGTCCGCGGCGAAGCCCACCTCGAAGTCGACCCCGAAATCGCCCGCATCGGCATCACCGTCGCCGCCCGCGGCACCGACCGCCGAGAAGCCCTCACCGACCTCACCCGCCGCAACACCACCGCCCTCGACCTCATCAAGTCCTACGGCGACGCCGTCGAACACGTCGAGACCGGCACCTACTCCATCAGCCCCGAACTCACCAAACACGGCCGCGGCGAACGCATCCGCGCGTACCACGGCCGCGTCCACATCACCGCCGAACTCACCGACTTCACCGCACTCGGCGAACTCACCACCCGACTGGCCGACCTCGACCTCACCCGCGTCGACGGCCCCTGGTGGGACCTCCGCCCCGACTCACCCGCACACCGACAGGCCCGCCAACAAGCCGTCCACGAAGCCGTCCAACGCGCCCGCGAATACGCCGAAGCCCTCGGCACCACCCTCGCCGCCCTCGTCGAACTCGCCGACATCGCCGCCGAGAACACCCCGCCCTACCCCGCCGCCCCCGGCCGCGCCATGCGCTCCATGTCCTTCGCCGGAGCCACCCCCGAAGAAGCCCCGGCCCTCGACCTCGAACCCCAACGCCAACACGTCCACGCCCAGGTCAACGCCCGATTCACGATGACCCCACCCCAGCTGTAGCCACCGAAACCGTCACACTCGGTGACGGAACGATCCCTCCGCGCGGTCCACCGGGCGGCCGATCCACACAGCACCACCGGGACGCGATACACCCCCGGCCCCTAATCTGCTCATAGGAGCGGCCCCACGCACAATTCAACAGTTGTCAATAGTCCTTCACGCAAAGGTTGTTGAGTAGTCATGCACGGCCAATTCTCTACCCACGGGTAAGGCCTAGGCTCAAACCATGCGCCGAGCAAAAATCGTCTGCACCCTGGGCCCCGCCACCGACTCCTACGACCAGATCAAAGCCCTGGTCGACGCCGGAATGGACGTAGCCCGCTTCAACCTCAGCCACGGCACCTACGCCGAACACGAGGACCGCTACCAGCGGGTGCGAAAGGCCGCCGACGAAACCGGCCGCAGCATCGGACTCCTCGCCGACCTTCAAGGCCCGAAGATCCGACTCGGCCGCTTCACCGAAGGTCCCGTACTCCTTGAACGCGGAGACACCTTCACCATCACCGTCGAAGAAGGCGCCGAAGGCGACCGCCACACCTGCGGCACCACCTACACCGGACTCGCCACCGACGTCACCCCCGGTGAGCGCATCCTCGTCGACGACGGCAAGGTCTGCCTCGAAGTCACCACCGTCGACGGCCCCCGCGTCCACACCACCGTCATCGAAGGAGGCATGGTCTCCGACCACAAGGGCCTCAACCTCCCCGGCGTCGCCGTCTCCGTCCCCGCCCTCTCCGACAAGGACGAAGCAGACCTCCGCTGGGCCCTGCGCATGGGCTTCGACGTCATCGCCCTCTCCTTCGTCCGCACCGGCGACGACATCCGCGACGTCCACCGCATCATGGACGAGGAAGGCCGCCGCCTCCCCGTCATCGCCAAGGTCGAGAAGCCCCAGGCCGTCGACAACATCGACGGCATCGTCGCCGCCTTCGACGGCATCATGGTCGCCCGCGGCGACCTCGGCGTCGAAATGCCCCTCGAACAGGTGCCCATCGTCCAGAAGCGCGCCATCAAGCTCGCCAGGCGCAACGCCAAACCGGTCATCGTCGCCACCCAGATGCTCGACTCGATGATCGACCACTCCCGACCCACCCGCGCCGAAGCCTCCGATGTCGCCAACGCCGTCATCGACGGCACCGACGCCGTCATGCTCTCCGGCGAGACCAGCGTCGGCAAATACCCCATCGCGACCGTCCGCACCATGGCCCGCATCGTCACCGCCGCCGAAGAGGACATCCTCGCCACCGGCCTGCCACCCCTCACCGAACGCAACAAACCCCGCACCCAGGGCGGCGCCGTCGCCCGCGCCGCGGCCGAGATGGGCGACTTCCTCGGCGCCAAGTTCCTCGTCGCCTTCACCCAGTCCGGCGACACCGTCCGCCGCCTCTCCCGCTACCGCTCCCCGATCCCGCTGCTCGCCTTCACCTCGGACCCGGCGACCCGCTCCCAGCTCAGCCTGACGTGGGGGGTGGAGACCTTCCTCGGCCCGCATGTCGGCTCCACGGACGCGATGGTCGACCAGGTGGACGAACTGCTGCTGAAGTACGGCCGCTGCCGGAAGGGCGACATCGTGGTCATCACGGCCGGCTCCCCGCCCGGCGTCTCCGGCACGACGAACCTCGTCCGCGTCCACCACGTCGGAGAGGACGACAGCCCCAAGTAGAGGGGCCTCGTCAGTACTTGGGGCCCACGTGGGCGTCCATGAGGGCGACGGAGGCCTTACGGGCGACGGAGATGTTGTACGGGTTTCCGCCGCGGGTGCAGTGCCTCCACCGGACGCCGAGCGTGTCGAGGGTGTCGGTGTAGAGCCGCCGGATGTCGTCGGACACGTTGGTGAAGAAGTACCGGGGATATTCGTAGCGCTTGCGTTCACCGCCGACCATGCGGGTGGTCCAGTTGGTGATCCGACATCCGTCGGAGTGGACGAGTCCCCGGACGAATTCCCAGGGGTGGGCGCCGACGATCTCCTGCTGCCAGGGTTCGAGGTCGATGGGGCGCTCGTGTTTCTTGCCGGGGCCGTGTTGGGGGAAGAGGCAGGGCCAGTGCCGGCTGTACCCGACGACCGATACGTACCCGACCTCCTGGACCCGGCTCGACTTCCCGCTGGGGTTGGTCGCCTCGACAGCGGCGGTGCACGTCTCGATCAGACCTGGCCAGGCGTCGGCACAGGCGATGCGGAGAAAGTAGCCCGCTCGTCGGTGTGGGCTGATGCACCCGTCACCGAGGTAGAGCCCCAAGAGGTAGCTGTAGGCCGCCGTGTCGGGAGGCGCCATGGTCATCGGGCCGCACCTGGCACACGGAGCGTTCAGCATCCGCGGGAGCGGGTCGAGGCGTGATTGCCACGAACGGATCGCGGACCGGGAGGCCCCGGTCTCCTTGCTCACGGAGTTCAGGCTGCACCCCTGAGCGATCAGCGCCAGAGCTCGTTTGCGTGTGCCCACGTCGTACATGTGGCCACTTTGTGCGAGTGTTTCCGACGGCATGCAGCAAAAAGCGGATGTTCACGAGAATGGGAACATCCGCTTTACGGTGACAACCTTGGAAATGAAGGAAAAGTGCCCCAGGTGGGATTCGAACCCACACTGTCCGCTGTTTGAGAGCGGCCTCTCTAACCGGTTGGAGTACTGGGGCCTTGGAAAGGAAGGATTAGCTCAACCCCTCGGGCCACCACCTTACCGCAGCTAGGTAGGCTCTTGGGAGCAGTACCCGCCCCTGAACGAGGAGCCCCCGTGACCGCCCCCGAGTCGCCCCAGCCCGTCGCCGACGACGACAAGTCGCACGTGCCTCCGCTGACGACCCGTGTCGTCATCGCCGAGGACGAGGCGCTGATCCGTCTCGACCTGAAAGAGATGCTCGAGGAAGAGGGCTACTCCGTCGTGGGTGAGGCGGGGGACGGTGAGCAGGCCATCGAGCTGGCCCGTGAGCACAAGCCGGACCTCGTGATCCTCGACGTGAAGATGCCGAAGCTGGACGGGATCTCGGCGGCGGAGAAGATCGCGGAGGAGGGCATCGCCCCTGTTCTGATGCTGACGGCGTTCTCGCAGCGCGATCTGGTGGAGCGGGCGCGGGACGCGGGCGCGATGGCGTACCTGGTGAAGCCGTTCAGCAAGAGTGACGTGGTGCCGGCGATCGAGATGGCCGTGTCGCGGTTCGCGGAGTTGAAGCAGCTGGAGCAGGAGGTCGCGGACCTGAGTCTGCGGCTGGAGACGCGGAAGCTGGTGGACCGGGCGAAGTCGGTGCTGCAGACGGAGTACGGCCTGACGGAGCCGGCGGCGTTCCGGTGGATCCAGAAGACGTCGATGGACCGTCGGATGTCGATGCAGCAGGTGGCGGAGGCGGTCATCGCGGACGCCGCGGAGAAGAAGGCGTCGAAGGGTTAGTCCCGTCGCGTGCGAGCGCGCGAAGAGGCCCGCGTCCCCACGAGGGGCGCGGGCCTCTTCGGCTGTGGGCGGGGTGTTAGTCCTCGCCGAGGTAGGCCTTGCGTACGGACTCGTCGTGCAGGAGGTCCTGTCCGGTTCCGGAGAGCACGATGTTGCCGACTTCCATGACGTGTCCCTGGTCGGCGAGGGAGAGCGCCGCCTGGGCGTTCTGTTCGACGAGGAGGATGGTCGTGCCGTCGGACTTGAGTTCGGCGATGGTGGCCATGATCTTCTGCATCATGATCGGTGAGAGGCCCATGGAGGGTTCGTCGAGCATGAGCAGTTTGGGCTGGGACATGAGGGCGCGGCCCATGGCGAGCATCTGCTGTTCGCCGCCGGAGAGGGTTCCCGCGGCCTGCTTGCGGCGTTCCCCGAGGATGGGGAAGAGGTCGTAGGCGCGCTGGATGTCCTTCTCGATGCCTGCCTTGTCGGTGCGGAGGAAGGCTCCGAGCTGGAGGTTCTCGGTGATCGTCAGCCGGGGGAAGATGTGGCGTCCCTCGGGGGAGTGGGCGAGGCCCAGGGAGACGATCTTGTGGGCGGGGATGCCGTCGAGGGGCTGGCCGTCGAAGGTGATGCGGCCGGAGGTCGGCTTGAGGAGGCCGGAGAGGGTGCGCAGGGTGGTGGTCTTGCCGGCGCCGTTGGTGCCGATGAGGGTGACGATCTGGCCGGCTTCGACGGAGAAGGAGATGCCCTTGACGGCTTCGATCTTGCCGTAGGCGACCTTGAGGTCTTCGACCTCGAGCAGTGCGGTCACTGGGCGTTTCCTTCCTTGCTGGTGGTGCTTTCCGCGGAGGCGTCGTCCTGGGCGGCTTCCGGGGTCTCGGTGGCGTCGGGGGTTGCCGGGGCGTCGGGGGAGTCCGGGGTTTCGCCGGGTTCCGTGGTCTCCGGCGTTTCCGTGGCCGTTGCCGGTTCGGCGGTCTCCGTGGCCGGTGCCGTTTCCGTGGTCTCCGGCGTGTCCGTCTCTGCGGCCGGTTCCGTGGCCTGTGCGGGCACGGTGGCCTCGGCCGGCGTGGCCGCCGCTGTGGTGGCGCCGCCGGCTTCGGCTGCCTCGACCTCGGCGAGTTCGTCGGCGCCGGGGGCGCCTTCGAAGGGGGTGCCGAGGTAGGCGGCGATGACGCGTTCGTCGCCCTGGACGACGTCCGAGGTGCCTTCGACGAGTTTCTCGCCCTGGACGAGGCAGGCGACGCGGTCGGAGAGGTTGAAGATGAAGCGCATGTCGTGCTCGATGACGAGGACGGCGATGCCGCGGTCGCGGATGGCGAAGACGAGGTCTTCGGTCGCGCGGGTCTCCTGGGGGTTCATGCCGGCGGTGGGCTCGTCCAGGAGGAGCAGGCCGGGTTCGCTGGCCATGGCGCGGGCGATCTCGAGCTTGCGCTGTTCGCCGTAGGGGAGGTTGCGGGAGAGGTGGTCGGCCTTGTGGGCGAGGCCGATGAACTCCAGCAGTTCCATGGCGCGTTCGCGGGAGGTGGCTTCGGCCTTGCGGAAGCCGGGGCCGCGCAGGAGGGCGGACCAGAGGCCTTCCTTGGTGCGGGTGTGGCGGCCGACGAGCACGTTTTCCAGGACGGTCATGTTGGCGAAGAGCCGGATGTTCTGGAAGGTGCGGGCGATGCCGGCGCTGGTGACGAGGTGGGGCTTGGGCGGCAGGACCGTGCCCTTGTAGGAGACCTTGCCCTCGGTGGGGACGTAGAGGCCGGTGAGGCAGTTGAAGAAGGTGGTCTTGCCGGCGCCGTTGGGGCCGATGAGGCCGACGATCTCGCCGCTGTTGACGGTGAGGTCGACGCTGCGTACGGCGGTGAGGCCGCCGAAGCGCATGGTGACGCCGCTGGCCTCGAGGACGGGGCTGGGGGCTGTGGTGGTGGTCATGTGGGTCACGCCCCTGCCTTGGTGACGCCGACGGTGGAGTCGGGCAGGCCCTGTTCGGGGATGTCGATGGTCTCGTCGGTCTCGTGGAACTCGAGTTGGCGGCGACGGTTGGCGATGATGCCTTCGGGGCGGAAGCGCATGAGGATGACGAGCGCGAGGCCGAAGGCGAAGAGCTGGTACTCCTTCAGGAAGCCGAGCTTCTCGGGGAGGAGGTAGAGCAGGGTGGCGCCGAGGATGGGGCCGTTGACGGTGCCCATGCCGCCGAGGACGACCGCGGCGAGCAGGAACGCGGAGTTCGGGGGTACGGAGCCGGCGAACTGGTACGGGGCCGGGTTGACGCTGTAGCCGACGTGGGCGCTGACGGTGCCGGCGAGGCCGGCGAGGGAGGCGCCGAGTGCGAAGGCGATGAGCTTGACGCGGAAGCCGTTGATGCCCATGGCGGTGGCGGCGGTCTCGTCCTCGCGGATGGCGATCCAGGAGCGGCCGATGCGGGAGTCCGCGGCGCGGTTGAAGACGATCACGACGATGCCGGTGATGATCAGCATCAGCAGGAAGTAGTTGGCGAAGCGGCCGAGGGTGAGCGAGCCGATCTCGTGGGCGTTGCCGAAGTTGAACCCGAAGATGTTGAGGTCCGGGATCATCGAGATGCCGTTGGGGCCGTTGGTGAGGTTGGGTCCGGAGGAGCCGTCGAGGTTGTTGACGGTGATGCGGAAGATCTCTCCGAAGCCGAGGGTGACGATGGCGAGGTAGTCGCCGCGCAGTCGCAGGGTGGGGGCGCCGATGAGGACGCCGAAGACGAGCGATGCGGCCATGCCGGTGAGCATGGCGGCCCAGAAGGGGAACTGGACGCCGGAGAAGCGGGAGAACTCGGAGCCGGAGACGAGGGCGGCGGCGTAGGCGCCGACGCCGAGGAAGGCGACGTATCCGAGGTCGAGGAGCCCGGTGAGGCCGACGACGATGTTGAGGCCGAGGGCGACGGTGGCGACGACGAGGATGTTCACGCCGAGGTTGGCGTTGTGTTCGTCGTTCTCCACGAAGGGGAAGATCGCCGCGGCGAGGAACGCCATGGAGGTGGCGAATCCCTTGTGCTGGGCGTTGAGTTGGGCGAAGCGGTCGAAGAGTCCGGCGGCCTGGAGTGCCCAGACGCCGAGGACGACGAGCAGCAGGTAGCCGATGAAGGTCTCGCTGGCGTCGGGGTCGACGCCGATGCCGTAGGTGAAGACGATCAGTGCGACGGCGGTGGCGCCGGTGATGACGAGGCGTTCGCCCCAGGCGGGGAGTGCTGTGGCGGTGGGGAGGTGTTCGGGTTTGGTGACGTAGTCCTTGAAGGTGTCACCGGGCTTGGGGAGTGCCAGGGCGCCGAGGAGGGCGATGAGGGAGGCGACGGCGGCGACGTAGGCGCCGGGGTCGAGGGCGACGAGGCCCTTGAGGTCGACGGCGATGGCGATGGCGCTGAACCAGCTGATGGCGAACGCGGAGGCGGTGGCGAGGACGACCGGTGCGGTGGCGGCGGTCGGGTTGAGCCAGCGCAGTCCGCGGATGCCGTAGTGGGTGAGCGCGAAGAGGAGGGCGAGGGCGCCCGCGACGAGGTCGAGGACCTGGAGGCCGGCGGGGGAGCCGTAGTAGGTGAGGTCGCCGGGGAAGTCGGCCGTGTAGGTCCACGACATGAAGGTGCTGGCGATGGTGCCGATGGCGCCGACGGCGATGAGGACGCGGGCGGCCGTCTGCGGGAGGGCGATCAGGCCGGCCGTGGGTGCGGTGGCCCCGGTGGTGTTCTCTGCGGTGTTCTCGGTGGTTGCCATGGTGCTCACGCCCTGTCCGCGACGCGTTCGCCGACCAGACCTTGTGGTCTGAACAGCAGTACGAGGATGAGGAGGACGAAGGCCCAGACGGAGGACCAGCCGCCGCCGCCGAGCTGCTGCATGCCGGGGATGCCGTCGATGTAGGAGGTGGCCATGGTTTCGGCGAGGCCGAGGACGAGGCCGCCGATCATGGCGCCGTAGATGTTGCCGATGCCGCCGAGGACGGCCGCGGTGAAGGCCTTGAGGCCCATCTGGAAGCCCATGTTGTACTGGATGGTGCCGTAGCGCAGGCCGTAGGCGATGGCGGCCACGGCGGCGAAGAAGCCGCCGATCGCGAAGGCGATCACGATGATCTTGTTGGTGTCGATGCCCATGAGCTGGGCGGTGTCCGGGTCCTGGGCGGTGGCCTGCATGGCGCGGCCGGTGCGGGACATGCGGACGAAGAGGGCGAGGGCCGCCATGCAGAGGGGGGCGGCGATGATGACGAAGACGGAGCCGCTCTGGACGCTGATGGAGCCGAGGTGCCAGGGGCCGAAGTCGAGTTGGGGGAACTTGCGGTCGGTCTTGGCGTTCGGGTACCAGTTGAAGACGGCCTGCTGGAGTGCGAGGGAGAGGCCGATGGCGGTGATGAGTGGTGCGAGGCGTGGTGCGCCGCGCAGTGGACGGTAGGCGAACCGTTCCGCCCCGACGGCGATCAGGACGGCGACGAGGCCACCGCCGATGAGCATCGCCGGAAGGGCTATCCACATGGATGTGCCGTCGGGCAGGACGTAGAGGTAGACCGTGAGTGCGCCGAAGCCTCCGGTCATGAAGATCTCGCCGTGGGCGAAGTTGATGAGCTGGACGATGCCGTACACCATCGTGTAGCCGATGGCGATCAGCCCGTACATCGAGCCGAGGAACAGCCCGTTGGCCAGCTGCTGCGGCAGGGTGTTCACCGCATGGCCTCCATGTGGGTGGGGAGAGTGAACGGGAGTATGGAGCGGGCCGCGCGGTGACGTGTGGTCGAGGCCGCGCGGCCCTGGGGTTGTACTAGCGGCGGATCGGATCCGATGGGATCAGATCGGGTCAGCCGTTGAACGTGCCGCTCTTCACGGCCTTCCACTTGCCGGCGACGACCTGGTAGACGGTGAGCTGCTTGTTGGTGGTGTCACCGAACTCGTCGAAGGAGACGGGGCCGGCGATGCCGTCGAACTTCGTCTTCTGGACCTCGTCGACGATCTTGGCGCGGGCGCCGTCGGGGACCTTGCCGTCCTTCACGACGTTGCCGATCGCCTTGATGATGGCGGTGGCGGCGTCGTAGGAGTAACCGCCGTAGGTGCCGTAGTCGCCCTTGAGGCCGGAGGCCTTGTACTTCTTGATGAAGTCCGCGGCGGAGGCCAGGGAGTCGACAGGCTGGCCGACCGAGGTGACGAGGTCGCCCTCGGAGGTCTTGCCGGCGGTCTGGATGTAGGTGTCGCTGAACATGCCGTCGCCACCGAACACGGGGATCTTGGCGCCGCCGTCCTTGAGCTGCTTGGTGAGCTTCTCGGACTCGTCGTACTGGCCGCCGTAGTAGACGAGGTCGGCCTTGGAGTTCTTGATCTTGGTGACGAGGGCGGAGAAGTCGGTGTCGCCGGTGTTGACGTGGTCCTCGCCCGCGACCTTGCCGCCGCCCTTGGTGAAGCCGGCCTTGAACAGCTTGGCCAGGCCGGCGCCGTAGGTCTGCTTGTCGTCGACGACGAAGACGTTCTTCTTCTTGAGCGTGGTGGTCGCGTACTCGGCCGCGAAGCCGCCCTGGAGGGCGTCGGTGGTGGCGGTGCGGAAGTACGTCTTGAACGGGCGGGACTTCGAGGTCTGCCAGTTCTTGCCCTGGGTGAGTTCGGGCGCCGTGTTGGAGGGCGAGATCTCGACCAGGTTGGCGGTCGCGAAGACCTGCTGCATCTGGGTGGCGACACCGGAGTTGAGCGGGCCGACGACGCCGAGCACCTTGTCGTTGCCGACGAGGGCGGTGGCGTTCTGCTGGCCGCTGGCGGGGATCGCCTTGTCGTCGAGCGCCTGGACCTTGAAGGTCACGCCGGGAACGGTGTTGTTCTTGTTGGCGTCGTCGACGGCGATCTGGACGCCGCCCTGGATGCCGAGGCCGGTGGCGGAGTTCTGACCGGTCAGCGGGGCGTCGACGCCGATGATGATCTCGGTCTTCTTGCCGCTGTCCTTGTTCCCACCGTCGTCGCGCGAACCGCAGGCGGTCAGCGTGAGTGCTCCCGTGGTGAGCACGGAGGTGAGTATGACCAAAGAACGCTGTCGCACGATGATTCCTCTCCCTGGCGCAGCAGCTCGGCTGAGCCGCTGTGAGTCTCGCCGGGCCGTACTGGTGTTACAGATGCCGTGCTGCAGACGCGCCCGGCGGCGCGGTGACTGGCCGTGACTCTAAGCCTGTCTGTGGGCCCCGGCATCGTGGTGGGCTGGCTTGTGACTTTCTTGTTATGACGTGCTGGTTGGTGAGCTTCGAGGAAGGGTGCTCTCGGCCGGTTTGGCGGAATTTCCGCGAAGTCCACATGTTGAGAATTCGCACTTCCGGTTGTGCGTGGGTGAGCGTCCGGGTCGGACGGCGTCGCAGGTCGCGTGGAGGAGCGCGGAAAGATCCCTGGAGTACTGGGCTTCGAGGGGGGAACTCCGGTGCTGTATTGCGCGCGTGTTACGCAGCGTTACGTCGGGCGCGGCGGGGTTCGGCGTCGAGGGGGAGTCCGGAACGCTCGGTCACGGAGGTGTGGACCGTGATCCGGTGGGTTGTCCCGGCGTGCGCGGTAAAGGGCGCGTGCGGTGGGGTCCGGGCCTGAAGTCCGGTGAAGGTGGTGGTGATCCCGTATGCGGTGGATGCGTCGCAACGGGGTTGCGGGTGGGCCGAGTCGGGTGGGGTGGCCTGTGACTCGGTCTCGTCCGGGCGGAGTTGGCGCCCGGCGTGCCCCATGTTCCTTGCGGAGGTGGCGTCTTGAGGGAGTGGCAGACGTGGAGGGGGTGGTCGCGGCAGGGGTGCGGGCGGGGCGCGGGTCCGGCTTAAGCTCCGGGGGGGAGTCGGCGGGGCGGGCGGGGTCGGGGCGGCGGGGTGAGGCTCAACTCCCGCCGTGTCGCGCCGACTCGGCCGCGGTCGCGGCTTAAACCGTACCCGTACCTGTCAGCTACGTCCGTACCTGCGTCGTGCGGGCCTCGCCGTCCACTCGTACGGCCGTCCGCCCGTACAGCCGTCCGCCCGTCCTGTCCGTCCGCCTGCCCACGCGTCCGCCGGTGCGGCGGGCGGGTGGGCAGGCGGGATCATCCGGCGTTCGTGCGCGGTCGCGCGTCAGCCCTGGGAACGCACGTGCTGTTCGTCGCCGGGCTTCACGTCCCGGAGCAGACAGGTCAGGCGTGCGGTGCACACGCGCTTGCCGTCCTCGTCCGTGATGACGATCTCGTACGTGGCCGTGGAGCGCCCCCGGTGGACGGGTGTGGCCACGCCCGTGACGAGCCCGGAGCGCGCCCCGCGGTGGTGGGTGCAGTTCAGGTCGACGCCGACGGCGATCTTGGTGCTGCCGCCGTGCAGCATGGAGCCGACGGAGCCGAGGGTCTCCGCGAGGACGGCGGACGCGCCGCCGTGCAGCAGTCCGTACGGCTGGGTGTTGCCCTCCACGGGCATGGTGCCGACGACCCGGTCCGCGGAGGCTTCGACGATCTGCACGCCCATGCGGGTGCCGAGGTGGCCCGCAGAGAAGAGGGCGGGCAGGTCGACGCCGAGCGCGGCGTACTCGTCGAGGACCTCTTGCGGGAACTTCACGTGGCTCTGCTCGCCCATGGGGGCCGGCTCCGATCGTCGTGGATCTCTCTGGCTGACTTCCTGAGCAAACGCTCAGTCGGTGGCCGATTGTTCCAGACGGACCACGACGGATTTGCTGGCCGGGGTGTTGCTGGTGTCGGCGGTGGCGTCGAGCGGGACGAGGACGTTGGTCTCCGGGTAGTAGGAGGCCGCGCAGCCGAGGGCGGTCGGGTAGTGCACGACGCGGAAGCCGGGGGCGCGCCGCTCCAGGCCGTCCTGCCACTCGCTGACCAGGTCGACGTACGAGCCGTCGGCGACGCCGAGCGAGCGTGCGTCCTCGGGGTTGACCAGGACGACCCGGCGGCCGTTCTTGATGCCCCGGTAGCGGTCGTCCAGGCCGTAGATCGTGGTGTTGTACTGGTCGTGCGAGCGCAGGGTCTGCAGCAGCAGCCGGCCCTCGGGGAGCTTCGGGTACTCGACGGGCGCGGCGGTGAAGTTGGCCTTGCCCGTGGCGGTCGGGAAGCGGCGTTCGTCGCGCGGGGCGTGCGGGAGGGCGAATCCCGCGGGGTCGGCCACGCGCGTGTTGAAGTCCTCGAAGCCGGGGATCACGCGCGCTATGCGGTCGCGAACGGTCGCGTAGTCCTTCTCGAACTCCTCCCAGGGGGTGCGGGAGTCGTCGCCGAGCACGCGGCGGGCGAGGCGGCACACGATGGCCGGTTCGGACAGCAGGTGGGTGCTCGCGGGCTGCAGGCGGCCGCGTGAGGCGTGGACCATGCCCATGGAGTCCTCGACGGTCACGAACTGCTCGCCGCCGCCCTGGAGATCGCGCTCGGTGCGGCCGAGGGTGGGCAGGATCAGCGCACGCGCGCCGGTGACCACGTGCGAGCGGTTGAGCTTCGTCGACACGTGCACGGTGAGGCGGGCGCGGCGCATGGCGGCCTCGGTGACCTCGGTGTCGGGGGAGGCGGACACGAAGTTGCCACCCATGGCGAAGAAGACCTTCGCGTCGCCGTCGCGCAGGGCGCGGATGGCCCGGACGACGTCGTAGCCGTGTTCGCGGGGCGGGGCGAAGCCGAACTCCTTCTCCAGGGCGTCCAGGAAGGCCGGGGCGGGGCGCTCGAAGATGCCCATGGTGCGGTCGCCCTGCACGTTCGAGTGGCCGCGGACCGGGCAGACGCCCGCGCCGGGGCGGCCGATGTTGCCGCGCAGCAGCAGGAAGTTGACGACTTCGCGGATCGTCGGCACGGAGTGCTTGTGCTGGGTGAGGCCCATGGCCCAGCAGACGATGGTGCGCCGTGAGGCGAGGACCATGGCCAGGGCTTCGTCGATCTTCGCGCGGGTGAGGCCGGTCGCGGTGAGCGTCTCGTCCCAGTCGGCGGCACGGGCGGTGGCCGCGAACTCCTCGTATCCGTGGGTGTGCTCGGTGACGAACTCCTGGTCGACGGCGCCCTCCGTGTCCAGGACGAGCTTGTTCAGGAGGCGGAAGAGGGCCTGGTCGCCGCCGAGGCGGATCTGCAGGAAGAGGTCGGTGAGGGCGGCGCCCTTGAGCATGCCCTGCGGGGTCTGCGGGTTCTTGAAGCGCTCCAGGCCCGCTTCGGGGAGCGGGTTCACGCTGATGATCTTCGCGCCGTTGGCCTTGGCCTTCTCCAGGGCGGAGAGCATGCGGGGGTGGTTCGTGCCGGGGTTCTGCCCGGCGACGATGATCAGGTCCGCCTGGTGGAGGTCGTCGAGCAGGACGCTGCCCTTGCCGATGCCGATGGTCTCGGAGAGCGCGGATCCCGAGGACTCGTGGCACATGTTCGAGCAGTCGGGGAGGTTGTTCGTGCCGAGTTCGCGGGCGAAGAGCTGGTAGAGGAAGGCGGCCTCGTTGCTCGTGCGTCCGGAGGTGTAGAAGAGGGCCTCGTCGGGGGAGCCGAGGGCGGTGAGCTCCTCGGCGACGATGTCGAAGGCGCGCTCCCAGGTCACCGGCTCGTAGTGGTCGGCTCCCGCGGGCAGGTACATGGGGTGGGTGAGGCGGCCCTGCTGTCCGAGCCAGTAGCCGCTGCGGCCGGCGAGGTCGGTGACGGGGTGCTCGGCGAAGAACTCGGGGGTGACCCGGCGCAGGGTCGCCTCCTCGGCCACCGCCTTCGCGCCGTTCTCGCAGAACTCCGCCGTGTGCCGGTGCTCCGGCTCGGGCCAGGCACAGCCGGGGCAGTCGAAGCCGTCCTTCTGGTTGACCCTGAGCAGGGTGAGCGCGGTGCGGCGCACGCCCATCTGCTGCTGGGCGATCCGCAGGGTGTGTCCGATCGCGGGCAGCCCGGCCGCGGCGTGCTTCGGTTCGGCGATCTGCGGCGCGTCCTGAACCGGATCGCTCTTGGGCGGCTTGCCGGCCATCGCTGAACCCCTTTCGCGTGCCTGTGTGCGGTACCTGTTCGATCCTCGCACGCGGTGGGGACAACGTGTGCGGCCGGTCCCGGACGGTCCGCGCTGTCAGTGGGGCGTGGCAGGATCGGGGGCGTGGCAGAAACAGCATCGAAGAAGACCGAGAAGCCCGCGGGTACGAGCCGTCCGCGACTGATGCTCATGGATGGGCACTCGCTGGCGTACCGCGCGTTCTTCGCGCTGCCCGCGGAGAACTTCACGACCGCGAGCGGCCAGCCGACGAACGCGATCTACGGTTTCGCGTCGATGCTGGCGAACACGCTGCGCGACGAGGCGCCCACGCATTTCGCGGTGGCGTTCGACGTCTCGCGCAAGACCTGGCGCTCCGAGGAGTTCACGGAGTACAAGGCGAACAGGTCGAAGACCCCGGACGAGTTCAAGGGCCAGGTCGAGCTGATCGGTGAGCTGCTGGACGCGATGCACGCGCAGCGTTTCGCGGTGGACGGCTTCGAGGCCGACGACATCATCGCCACGCTCGCCACGCAGGCCGAGGCGGAGGGCTTCGAGGTCCTGATCGTCACCGGCGACCGTGACTCCTTCCAACTGGTTTCGGAGCACACGACGGTCCTGTACCCGACGAAGGGTGTCTCCGAGCTGACCCGGTTCACTCCGGAGAAGGTCGTCGAGAAGTACGGGTTGACGCCGGCGCAGTACCCCGACTTCGCGGCGCTGCGCGGCGACCCGTCGGACAACCTGCCGGGCATTCCCGGTGTCGGTGAGAAGACGGCCGCGAAGTGGATCAACCAGTTCGGTTCGTTCGCGGAGCTGGTCGAGCGCGTCGACGAGGTGAAGGGCAAGGCCGGCCAGAATCTCCGTGACCACCTGGAGGCGGTGCGGCTCAACCGCCGTCTCACGGAGATGGTGAAGGACGTGGAGCTGCCGAGGGCGGTCACGGATCTGGAGCGCGCGGCGTACGACCGTACGGCCGTGACGATGGTCCTGGACACCCTGGAGATCCGTAACCCCTCGCTGCGTGAGCGCCTGTTCGCCGTCGACCCGGGGGCGCAGGAGGCCGAGGCGGCGGCGCCGGTCGCCGCCGGTGTCGAGCTGGACGGCGCGGTGCTGGGCGCGGGCGAGCTGAAGCCGTGGCTCGCCGAGCACGGCACCGCGGTCCTGGGTCTGGCCACGGTCGACGCGTGGGCGCTGGGCGCCGGCTCGGTGACGGAGATCGCGCTCGCCGCGGCGGAGGGGGCGGCAGCCTGGTTCGACCCCTCGGAGCTGGACGAGGGCGACGAGAACGCGTTCGCGAAGTGGCTCGCCGACCCCGCGAAGCCCAAGGTGCTGCACAACGCCAAGGGCGTGATGCGGGTCTTCGCCGAGCACGGCTGGAGCGTCGAGGGCGTGTCCATGGACACCGCGCTCGCCGCCTATCTGGTCAAGCCGGGTCGCCGTTCCTTCGCGCTGGACGCGCTGTCGCTGGAGTATCTGGGGCGGGAGCTGGGTCCGGCCGCCGCGGCCGACGGGCAGCTGGCCTTCGGCACGGACGACGGCGCCGAGGCCGAGGCGCTGATGGCGCAGGCCCGCACGATCCTCGACCTCGGCGAGGCGTTCGACGAGAAGCTGCCGGAGGTCGGCGCGGCCGATCTGCTGCGGGACATGGAGCTGCCCACGTCGGCGCTGCTGGCGCGCTTGGAGCGGTACGGCATCGCGGCCGACCGGGCGCACCTGGAGGCCATGGAGCAGATGTTCGGTGCCGCCGTGCAGCAGGCGGTGAAGGAGGCGCACGCCTCCGTGGGCCACGAGTTCAACCTCGGCTCGCCCAAGCAGCTCCAGGAGGTCTTCTTCGGGGAGCTCGATCTGCCCAAGACGAAGAAGACGAAGACGGGTTACACGACGGACGCGGACGCGCTGGCCTGGCTGGCCACGCAGACCGACCACGAGCTGCCCGTCATCATGCTCCGCCACCGCGAGCAGGCGAAGCTGCGCGTGACCGTCGAGGGCCTGATCAAGACGATCGCCGCGGACGGCCGGATCCACACCACCTTCAACCAGACGGTGGCGGCGACGGGCCGCCTGTCGTCGGTGGACCCGAACCTGCAGAACATCCCGGTGCGTACGGAGGAGGGCCGCGCGATCCGCCGCGGCTTCGTGGTCGGTGAGGGCTTCGAGTCGCTGATGACCGCGGACTACAGCCAGATCGAGCTGCGGGTGATGGCCCATCTGTCCGAGGACGAGGGCCTGCTCGAGGCGTTCACGTCGGGCGAGGACCTGCACACGACGGTGGCGTCCCAGGTGTTCTCGGTCGAGCGCCCGGGGGTCGACGCGGAGATGCGACGCAAGATCAAGGCCATGTCGTACGGCCTGGCGTACGGGCTGTCGGCGTTCGGTCTGTCCCAGCAGCTGAACATCGACGCGGGCGAGGCACGGGCCCTGATGGAAACGTACTTCGAGCGCTTCGGCGGTGTCCGCGACTATCTGCGCCGGGTCGTGGACGAGGCGCGTGCCACGGGGTACACGGAGACCCTCTTCGGGCGGCGTCGTTATCTGCCCGACCTGAACAGCGACAACCGTCAGCGTCGCGAGACGGCCGAGCGCATGGCACTGAACGCGCCGATCCAGGGCACGGCCGCGGACATCGTCAAGATCGCGATGCTGAACGTCGACCGGGCGCTGCGCGAGGCCGGTCTGAAGTCCCGCATGCTCCTCCAGGTCCATGACGAAATCGTCCTGGAGATCGCCCCGGGGGAGCGCGCGAAGACCGAGGAGCTCCTGCGCCGCGAGATGGCG
Organism: Streptomyces sp. RPA4-2; assembly: GCF_012273515.2. Taxonomy (NCBI): domain Bacteria; kingdom Bacillati; phylum Actinomycetota; class Actinomycetes; order Kitasatosporales; family Streptomycetaceae; genus Streptomyces; species Streptomyces sp. RPA4-2. Next base: position 2,562,775 of record NZ_CP050975.2, on the reverse strand, counting down.
TCCGCCGTCGATCTCCGGGCTCCGCTCGACGTCTCCGTCGGCTCGGGAGCCGACTGGGAATCGGCGGCGCACTAGCCGCTTCGGCGACCGAGGTTCCGGGTGACCGCGGACCGGGGAGCCTGCACCGTCACCGGACCGGGCCCGGCACCATCTGGTGCCGGGCCCGGTCCGTCGCGGCACCGGCCGCGTACGGCGGCCCCCCCCGGCGCCGAACCTGCCCCCGGCGGTGGCCCATGGAAGACGGCGCCCTGCGTGCCTGACCGGGGACCGGTGCCCGACGGCCAGGGCTCGGGGACCCGCAGCCCAGAGGCCCGGGAACCCGGAGGCCCGGGAACCCGGAGGCTCGTACGCGGCCGGGGCCCGGGGTCCCGGTGGCTCGGGGGACCCGGAGGCAGGGGGCACCGTGTCCCGTTCAACCCCCGGAGGGCCCGTCACTCGCGTGGCCCTCGCAAAGACGCCCCCCGCGCGGGGGGACCGCAAGGATGCGGGCATGGGTATACGCATACTCCACCGCCGCACGGCCCTCCCCGCGGGCGTCGTCCCGGCGCTGTTCGCGCCGGTGCCCGCGGTGGCCGCGAGCGCGAGCACCGCTCAGACGCCCGCGGCCCGCCGTTCCGGCCGCGCCCCCGAGCTCGCCGGGCCCGCGTCCCGTGCCATCGGGGCGGCACCGGCCGCACGCCGGGGCACCCGCGCCCTGCCGGTGCACGCCGCCGGCACCGGCCCGACCTGTGATCTCGCGAGCGAGTGTCAGTACGACACGGAGAGCTTCGCCGAGGGCACCGCCATGGAGACCATGCCGCGGCGGGCGGAGGCGCTCCGGCACACCCTTGACCGGTGGGAGCTCGCCGCCCTCCGCCCCCTGGTCACCGTCTCGGACACCGTCGCGGCCCTGCGCCTGCCGGACGTGGTCGCCGGCTCCCGTTCCTTCCTGCGGACCGGCGTCCACGGCCTGAGCCTGCTCCGCCACGTCCGCGGCGCGGCACGCCGGAGCGGGGCCGCCGGGATGCCGGGCGGTCCCGGTCCGAGGGCGCACCGGGAGAACGGCCGGCCGCCCCGGCCCGCGCGCGGCTGGCGGGTGCACAGTGTCGGCGCGTTCACGGGCACCGGCAGAACCTGCCGCATCGTCGTCCTGTCGCACGACAACCCGACGACGGCGTACGGAGCCCGCACCATCGGGCGCTTCGCCCGCGCCGTCCACCGCGGCCTGGGCCAGGGACGCGGCCGCGTCCGGCACCCCGCCCCGCGGAGCGGGGTCAGCGGGGTGCCGGACGGTTCGGCTCCGTACGCGTGGCTGCCGGGCCGGGACGAACCGGGGCGGGACGCCACACCCTGACGCCGACGGCGTACAGCGCGAGGCCGAGGACGAGACCCGCGCCCGCGCCGAAGCACAGGGCCGGGATCAGTTCCCAGGGTTTCGCGCCGGAGCCCTGGTAGGCCCACCAGCGAGCGGCCCGCTGCGTGCCGGCGACGACCGCGCAGCCGCCGACCACGGCGGCGGCGAGCCACCGGTCGGCACGCGACAGCGCCGGCACCCCCACCGGCTCGCCGTGCGGTGTCCGCCGCAGCGCGACGACCACGAAGAGCGTGATCACCACGGCCGCCGCCATCGAAGTGCCGTACTGCGCGTACGTGAACAGGGGTGTGCCCCCGACGTCCCGCCCCAGCGCGGGCAGCAGGCGCACCCCCCACCGGTCGTGGTGCGTGAACGCGTCCCACACGACGTGCGTCAGCGCGCCGAGCGCGGCCGACGCGTACCACCACAGCGCCAGGGACGGGCTGGGTTCCCGGCGGGCCGTCCCGCAGCGCAGCAGCCCCGCGGGGCGCCCCTGACGGGTCCGCGGCAGCAGGGCCACCAGCGGCTCGCGCAGGACCAGCCAGACGCCCACGAGGGCCCAGGCGATGAGCACGTCGAAGGTGAGGACACCGGTGAACGAGTGCGTGAACTCGCCGAATTCCATCGCTCCGGGTACCGCACTCGCCGCGTAATAGGTCATGTCGGGAGCGAAGGAGCCGGCCACCAGGACCGCCGGCACCAGTCGGCTCCGGCCGCTTCCGTCGCCCCGCACGGCGGGCAGTACGGCCGCGGCGTGGCTGAGAGTGAAGGGCAAAACGTCCCCCTGTGGCTGACGTCGTTCGAAGGCGTCGCCCTCGGTGATCACCGAAGGCCATTATGAGAGACGCGTGAGAAGGTGCGGACGGCCCGCGCGGGGTACGTGTCCCAGCGGACAATCGAACATGGCCAACCGGTGAAAATCGGGCACGAACGGGTGCCCGGGCGACGGAAGTTGTCGTAGGGTCACCTGCGTCACAGTGCCAGCGAACGCGCGGAGCGCGGGCGGTCGTCCACGGGAGGGGTTCACTCAATGGCGGCGCATTTCGGCAGACTGCGCAAGGGAGCGGCGTCCACCGCCGTGGCCGCGGCAGCGGTCGCGGCCCTGTCCGCTTCCCAGGCACCCGGAGTGGCCACCGCGGACCTCGGCAGACAGGCGGCCGGTGCCCAGCCCTCGGCCGACGCGAGCACCGGCGGCGAGGGCGGAGCGACCGGCAACTCGCCCTACTACACCGACCTGCCGCCGCTGAAGAGCCCGAACCCGAGCCCGAGCCCGACGCCGACCATCGGGACACCCGTCTCGGTGGGCGAGGCCGAGGCCGGCATACCGGCGACCGTGCTCGACGCCTACAAGAAGGCCGAGACCTCGCTGCGCGAGTCCAAGCCGGGCTGCAATCTGCCCTGGCAACTCCTCGCGGCCATCGGCAAGGTCGAGTCCGGGCAGGCGCGCGGCGGCCGAGTCGACGCGAACGGCACGACGTACTCGCCGATCCTCGGCCCCAAGCTCGACGGCAACGGCTTCGCGCTGATCGGTGACACCGACAACGGCGCGTACGACGGCGACAGCGCGTACGACCGCGCCGTGGGCCCCATGCAGTTCATCCCCTCCACCTGGGCGTGGGCGGGCCGTGACGGCAACGGCGACGGCAAGAAGGACCCCAACAACGTCTACGACGCGGCACTCGCGGCCGGTCACTACCTGTGCCGGGCCGGCCGTGACCTGTCCGTGCAGGCGCACATGAACGCGGCGATCCTCAGCTACAACAACTCGACGGCCTACCTCAACACGGTGCTGTCGTGGCTGGAGTACTACCGCAAGGGGACCCACGAGGTCCCGAACGGCACGGGCACCCTGCCCTCGCACAACAGCGGCGACTCCTCGGCGAGCCCGGACCCGTCGCCGTCCACTCCGTCGACGCCCGACTCGAAGCCGAGCAGCCCCAAGCCCGGCGGCGGTTCGACGAGCCCGTCCACGCCCGGTTCCCCCTCGACCTCGCCGCCGCCCAAGCCGCCCACGCCGCCCACGGCCACCGAGACGGTGGACCACCTGGAGGACGCGGGCACCGCAAAGCTCACCGCGACGGCGGGCCAGTCCTTCGGCACCAAGGTCGCGGTGCGCACCGAGACCAAGGCGGGCAAGGCGGTCGCGAAGGTCCGCGTCCGGTTCCTGATCGTCGGAGACACGGACGCCACCTTCACGGGCGGCGAGAGCGTCGCCACGCTCGTCACCGACAGCAAGGGCACGGCGACCGCTCCCGCGCTCGTGGCGGGCGAGAAGACCGGCGGCTTCACGGTCCGCGCCACCGTCGTGGGCCGCACCCTGGGCGGACTCGACTACGCGGCGACCGTCACGCCGCGGCAGGCCGACGCCCTGACCCGCACCGGCGACACCCCGCTGACCTGCGTAGCGGGCGGCGAATTCGCCGACCAGGTCCAGCTGAAGGCCACCTACAAGGGCGCCGCCGCCGGGAAGGTCGCGGCCACCGCCACGCTCGTGAAGTCGGCGGTCGACGCGACCGAGAACGACAAGGGCCCGTACTTCAAGGACGCGGACGGCAAGACGGTCCGCACCCTCACGGACCTCACGACCGACGCCGACGGCGCGCTCAAGCTCCCCAAGCTGTACGCGGACGACACGGCCGGCACGTTCCTGCTCCGCGTCACCACCACGGGCGGCGCGACGCTGACGGTCGAACTGACGGTGGCCCCGGCCGCCACGGCCACACCGTCCACCACGGCCTCACCGTCGAGCACGGCCACGCCGTAGTCCGGCACGGCCCTCGTGGTCCCGCCAGGGCCACCAGGGCCATGTGCGGCCCCGCGCCACCAGGGCGCCCCTCCGCTTCCGGCGGAGGGGCGCCCTCGTCGTGTGCGCGACGTGTTCTCATCTCGGCCCGCCGTTGCTACGGTGCCCGACCTGACGATGCATCAGCTCCAGGTTCACGGGAGGCCCCGCATGCGTGCCCTCATCGCCGCCGCGACCGGTCTTGCCGTGGCGCTCGCCCTGGTGTTCACCATCACCGCCATGGGCTCACCGGCCGGCGGGACGTCGCCGAAGCCACTGCTCACCACCGTCCCCAAGCATCCGTAACCAGCCGGGAGGGCCGTCCAGATGCGCCGCAAGGCCAGCCTGATCCTGCTCGCCCTCGCCGTGTTCTGCGCGGCGCTGTCCCCGCTGCTGCGCTGGTACGTCTTCCCGCGGGTGGCCAAGATCCCCGCCGGCCAGTACCAGGACATGGTCCTGGAGGCGAAGGACGCGACCCTGCTCGACTACGGCACCATGAAGGCGAAGAAGGTCCCCGAGGTCACCGTCGTGCAGACCCTCAAGGGCAACGTCGAGGCCTCCGACCGGATCGAGCGGACGGCGGGCCGTGACGTCGTCGTCTGGGACTCCCTGTCCTATGTGCAGGGCCCCGACGGGAAGATGGTCTCCAAGCTCCCCGAGCGCTACATCTTCGACGCCCACACCCAGGAACCCGTCCACGCGACCGGCGAGTCGGTCGACGGCGACCCCGTCCGGCGCGACGGCATCGAGTTCAAGTGGCCCTTCCGGACGGAGAAGCGGGACTACGAGTACTTCGACGCGCAGACCCGTACCTCGGCCCCCATCCACTACGAGGGCACCCGGACCTTCCGCGGCGTCGAGGTCTACTACTTCGAGCAGACGATCCCCTGGACGAAGGTCGCGTTCCCCAAGGTCATGCCCGTCCAGGGCATCACCGCGCAGTCGGTCGCCAAGACCGGTACGACACGCTGGTACACGACCGTCCGCAGGTTCTGGGTCGAACCGGTCACCGGGGCACCCGTCTACGGCGAGGAGATCCACAAGGAGGAACTGCGCGGCGGCACCCTGCTCGGCGGCCGCGCCAAGGTGACCGCCTTCTCCGGGCACGTGAAGATGCGCGAGGACTACATCGAGCACACCGTCGCCCTGGTCAAGTCCAACCGCACCCTGGTCCTGCTGATGACCTCCTACCTCCCCTGGGGCCTGCTGCTCCTGGGCGCGGCCCTGCTGTCCCTCTCCCTCTACCTGGAGGCGCGCGGCCGCCGCCCGGACGATCCCGCCCCCGACCGGGCCGAACGGTCCGAGCCGGTCAGCGCCTGAGCCGCGCGTTCGTATGACGCGTCGGCTCCGCGGCCGCCGGATCCTCGGGCCACGGATGCTTGGGGTAACGGCCGCGCAGCTCGGCCCGGACCGCCCGGTAGCCGTCCTTCCAGAAGGAGGCGAGGTCGGCGGTGACCGCGGCGGGCCGCCCCGCGGGCGACAGCAGATGGACGAGTACGGGCACCCCGGCCACGGCGGGTGACGCGTGGAGGCCGAACATCTCCTGCAACTTGACGGCGAGGACGGGCTGTTCGGGATTGCCGTAGTCGACCCGGATCCTGGACCCGCTGGGCACCTCGATCCGCTCGGGCGCGAGCTCCTCCAGCCGGGCGGCCTCACCGGTGGCCCAGGGCAGCAGCCGCGCCAGGGCCTGCCCGGCGTCGATCCGCGACAGATCGGCCCGCCGCCGCGCGCGGCTCAGCTCCGGCTCCAGCCACTCCGCCACGCGCGCGTGGAGCGCGTCGTCGCCGACATCGGGCCAGGGCGCGCCGAGATGCAGCCGCAGAAAGGCGAGCCGCCGGCGCAGCGCCTCGGCGTCCGGGGACCACCGCAGCAGCCCGAGTCCGTCCGCCCGCAGCCCCTCAAGCAGCGCCTCTCTCACGAGCCCGGGGTCGGCGTTCCTGAGCGGGCGCACCGCCAGCTCCACCGCCCCGAGCCGTTCGACCCGCCGCGCGACGACATCGCCCTCGGACCAGTGGACCTCCTCGCCCTCGGCGGCGAAGCTCGCGGCGGCGCGCCGAGCCGTCCCCTCGTCCACCACCGCTGCGAGCCGCACGCGCGCGTGCCCCGCGCCGACGGGACGGTCGGCCACGGCGACGGCCAGCCAGGGCGCGTCCCGCAGTGCGGAGCCGTCGCCGATGTCGGCGCGGGTCCCGTTCACCATCAGGTACGAGCCGCCCTGCGCCCGCGCGAGGCGCTCGGGGAACGCGAGGGCGGCGACCAGCCCGGCGACGCGGTCGTCCCCGAGGTCGGCCCGGCCACCCGCGACCGTGTCCGGCGGCAGGTTCTTGGGCGCCTTCTCCGCCGCGTCCCTGGTGCCCGAACGCAGTCGGCGCGCCTCGGTGCGCCAGCGCGCCGCGTAGGCGTCACCGCCCCGCCGGGCCGTCCGCCAGGCCGCCGCGAGATCGTCCCCGTACTCCCGCGGCGGCTCCTCGCTCAGCAGGGCGACCACGTCGGCCGCCCGGTCCGCGCCCACCTCGGGCGCCGCGTCCAGCAGCGCCCGCGCCAGCCGTGGGTGCAGGCCCAGCCGGGACATGCGGACACCCCGCGGAGTGGCCCGCCCCGCCGGGTCCACCGCGCCCACCGCCGACAGGACGGACCGCGCCGCCGCCATCGCGCCGGCCGGCGGCGGGTCCAGCAGCGCCAGCCCGGCCGCCTCCGGATCGCCCCAGCAGGCCGCCTGCAGGGCGAACGCCGTCAGATCGGCCACCTTGATCTCCGGTGCGGGAAAGCGCGGGAGACGGGCGTCCTCGGCCTCGGACCAGCAGCGGTACACCCGGCCCGGTGCCTCACGGCCGGCCCGCCCGGCCCGCTGCCGTCCGGCCGCCTGCGCGGCCCGCACCGTGGTCAGCGCGCTCAGCCCGCGCGCGTGGTCCACCCGGGGTTCGCGCGCGAGCCCCGAGTCCACGACCACCCGCACGCCGGGCACCGTCAGCGACGACTCCGCGACGGAGGTGGCCAGGACCACCCGGCGCCCGGTACCCGGCGCCAGTACCGCGTCCTGCACCGCCGCGGGCGCCCGCCCGTGCACCTGGAGCACGTCGATCCCGCCGAGGCCCCCCAACTGACCGGCGACCCGCGCGATCTCGCCCACGCCGGGCAGGAAACACAGCACGTCCCCGTCGCGCTCGGCCAGCGCCCGCCGCACCACCGACACCACGTGCGCGAGCAGAGCGGGGTCGACCCGCATGCCGTGCGGGGGGCGTACGGGCCGGGCCGGAGGCGCCCAGACCACCTCCACCGGGTACGAGACCCCCTGCGCCTCGACGACCGGCGCGCCGCCCAACAGCCGGGCCCAGCCCTCGGCGTCGGTCGTCGCGGACGCGGCCACGAGCCGCAGTTCGGGCCGGAGCGCGGCCCGGACGTCCAGGAGGAAGGCCGCCACCGTGTCGGCGTCCAGATGCCGTTCGTGGCACTCGTCGAGGACCACCACGTCGACGCCCGCGAGCTCCTGGTCCCGCTGCAGCCGCTGGAGGAGCACTCCCGTCGTGACGACCTCCACGCGCGCGCGTGGTCCCACGACCCGCTCCCCGCGCACCGTGTAGCCCACGTTCCCGCCGGTCTGCTCGCCGAGCAGCCACGCCATCCGCCGGGCCGCGGCCCGGGCCGCGATCCGTCGCGGTTCGGCGACCAGCACCCGGCGGGCCGGGCCCCCGCCGACGAGACCGGCGAGGACCAACGGCACGAGCGTCGTCTTGCCGGTGCCCGGCGGGGCGCACAACACCGCGGTGCCGTGCTCCTCCAGGGCGTCGCGCAGCGCGGGCACGGCGGAGCGGACGGGCAGCCGGTCGAGGGCGTCGGTACGGATCACGCCCCCAGTCTCGTACGAGGTCTTGTACGAGCGTCAAACACGCCTCGCGCGCGTATGCACCGCACGCGCGCGTGCGGTGCATACGGACACCTCTGTGAACGGTGCGTACGGACATCCCTGTGAACGGGGGAGCCGGGGGCGAACGGTGGGGGCGGCCTCAGTCCCGCAGGCACACGAAGATCGCGGTCCCCGGGATCAGGTTCCCGCGCAGCGGGGACCAGCCGCCCCACTCCTGGGTGTTCCAGGCGGGCCACTCCGGCTCGACGATGTCCAGGAGTCGGAAGCCGCCGGCCACCACGTCACGCACCCGGTCGCCCACCGTCCTGTGGTGTTCGACGTACACCGCGCGGCCCTCGTCGTCCTGCTCGACGTACGGAGTGCGGTCGAAGTACGAGGCGGAGACCGACAGTCCTTCCGGGCCCGGCTCGTCCGGGAACGCCCAGCGGAGCGGATGCGTCACGGAGAAGACGAAGCGCCCGCCGGGACGCAGGACGCGGCGCACCTCGCGCAGCACCCGCACGGGGTCGGCGACGAACGGCAGCGCCCCGTACGCGGAGCACGCGAGGTCGAAGGAGCCGTCCGCGAAGGGCAGCGCGCCCGCGTCGGCCTCCACCAGCGGCACCGGGCCGCCGATGCGCAGCGCGTGCTGGAGCTGGCGGTGGGAGAGGTCCAGGGCGACGGGGCGGGCGCCCTGGGCCGCCAGCCAGCGCGAGCACTGGGCCGCACCGGCGCCGATCTCCAGGACGTCCTTCCCCTTGAGGTCCTCCGGCGGGCCGAGCAGTTCGGCCTCCACCTCGTCGAGGCCCTCGGGGCCCCATACGAAGCGGTCGTCGCCGAGGAACGTGCCGTGCTCGATCTGGTAGTCGTCCGCGTTCCGGTCCCACCAGCCGCGATTGGCGCGGGAACTCTCCGTGACGTCCGCGTCGCGTCGGGTGGCTTCGGACTCGGACTGCTCGGGCTCTTGGATGATCGGCTCCCTCGTATTAATCTGCGGGCTCGGCCCTTCGGCCCGTCTCGGGGGTGTCACGGCAGGGGCCGGCGAGGGCCCGCGTGGCCTCGTGAGACAGGTCTTGTGCCGGGAATGCGGCGATCCGCCCCGGGTGTGCGCCTTCGCGCATTGACCCTGCCCGGCTGCCCCCGTATGCTACAAGTTGCGCTGCGGGCCTGCGCACCTCAGACGTAGCAGGCTGCGCTCGCATCTGTATGTATGTCCCCTCGGTTTTCGAGGCGCCACCGGTGGTGTTCGGAAGAACACGGCCCGGGTTTGGCGCTTCCTTGGCTGTCCGGCCTTCTGCAGAGCGAAACGGGCTCCTGGCGCAAGCAGTACCTACGACTCACTGTCCGTACCGGAGCCCTTTCCCACATGACGAGCAGCACCGAGACCACCTCTACCACGCCGCAGGTAGCGGTCAACGACATCGGTAACGAGGAAGCTTTCCTCGCCGCGATCGACGAGACGATCAAGTACTTCAACGACGGCGACATCGTCGACGGCGTCATCGTGAAGGTCGACCGGGACGAGGTCCTGCTCGACATCGGTTACAAGACCGAAGGTGTCATCCCGAGCCGCGAGCTCTCGATCAAGCACGACGTCGACCCCAATGAGGTCGTCGCCGTCGGTGACGAGATCGAAGCCCTTGTTCTCCAGAAGGAGGACAAGGAAGGCCGCCTGATCCTCTCGAAGAAGCGCGCCCAGTACGAGCGCGCCTGGGGCACCATCGAGAAGATCAAGGAAGAGGACGGCATCGTCACCGGTACCGTCATCGAGGTCGTCAAGGGTGGTCTCATCCTCGACATCGGCCTCCGTGGCTTCCTGCCGGCTTCCCTCGTCGAGATGCGCCGTGTCCGCGACCTCCAGCCCTACGTGGGCAAGGAGCTCGAGGCCAAGATCATCGAGCTGGACAAGAACCGCAACAACGTGGTCCTGTCCCGCCGTGCCTGGCTGGAGCAGACCCAGTCCGAGGTCCGTCAGACGTTCCTCACCACCCTCCAGAAGGGTCAGGTCCGCTCCGGCGTCGTCTCCTCGATCGTCAACTTCGGTGCCTTCGTGGACCTGGGTGGCGTCGACGGTCTGGTGCACGTCTCCGAGCTCTCCTGGAAGCACATCGACCACCCCTCCGAGGTTGTCGAGGTCGGCCAGGAAGTCACCGTCGAGGTCCTCGACGTCGACATGGACCGCGAGCGTGTCTCCCTGTCGCTCAAGGCGACGCAGGAAGACCCGTGGCAGCAGTTCGCCCGGACGCACCAGATCGGTCAGGTCGTCCCGGGTAAGGTCACGAAGCTCGTTCCGTTCGGTGCGTTCGTCCGCGTGGACGAGGGCATCGAGGGTCTGGTCCACATCTCCGAGCTGGCCGAGCGCCACGTGGAGATCCCGGAGCAGGTCGTCCAGGTCAACGACGAGATCTTCGTCAAGGTCATCGACATCGACCTCGAGCGCCGCCGCATCAGCCTCTCGCTGAAGCAGGCCAACGAGGCCTTCGGTGCCGACCCGGCCTCGGTCGAGTTCGACCCGACCCTGTACGGCATGGCCGCGTCGTACGACGACCAGGGCAACTACATCTACCCCGAGGGCTTCGACCCCGAGACCAACGACTGGCTCGAGGGCTTCGAGTCCCAGCGTGAGGTGTGGGAGACGCAGTACGCCGAGGCGCAGACCCGCTTCGAGCAGCACCAGGCTCAGGTCATCAAGTCCCGCGAGGCGGACGCCCAGGCCGAGGCCGAGGGTGCCAGCACCTCCAGCGCGGCTCCGGCCGCCTCCGGTGGCGGTTCGTACTCCTCGGAGTCGGACGACACCTCCGGCGCCCTGGCGTCGGACGAGGCCCTGGCTGCCCTGCGCGAGAAGCTCGCCGGCGGCCAGAGCTGAAAGGCTCCCCGCTAGGCAGTAGCTGAAAGAAGTGGGCCCGCACCGATTCGGTGCGGGCCCACTTCCATGGGGGGCCGGTTGTCCGGGTCGGGTCAGGGCGTCACCGTGATGTTGGTGAGCCCCTTGCCGCCCGTCACCGTGTTCGACGCATAGACGGTGGTCCTGCACGAGGAGCTGTAGTTCGTGACGTTGACCGCCAGCTGCTTGTCGCCCGACGCGCCCCGCAGGTCCGAGGTGTTGCCGCGGAACACCGTGCCGCAGCCCCAGCCGGACTGCTGGGTGTGGGTCTCGTAGCCGTCGTTCGTGGTGGCGGTGCCCCTGTTGTTCTCGACGAGGACGTCGTTGCCCTTCACGTCGACCCAGGAGTCGTCGAAGTTGGCGCCGGTCAGACCGCTGCCGTCGAAGGTGTTGCCGGTGATGCGCGCACCCGTCGTGCCCTCCTTGATGTCGACGTTCTCGCCGCCCACGTCCGGGCCGATGGTGTTGCCGCTGATCTCGACGCGGTCGCTCTTGTCCGAGGTCCCGCCGGCCGTGCCGACGTAGACGCCCTCGCCCATGCCGCGGCCGTCGTTGCCGGTGTCGTAGATCTTCGAGTTCCTGATCGCGCCGTCCGTGCTGGAGTTGCGGAAGTGGACGCCCTCCATGTCGAGCCCGTGGACGGTGACCGAGTCGACGACGACGCCCTTCGCCGAGTCGATCATGATGCCCTTCTGGCCACCGGTGACGGTGATGCCGCGGACTGTCCAGTACGAGGCGCCGTTGAGGTGCAGCCCGTAACCGCCGCCCGCCGTGAGGACGGCCTTCGAGGAGCCGGTGAGGGTGATGCGGGAGCCGGAGCCCGCGGCCGTCGTCGTCTTGAAGTTGCCGTTGTACGTGCCGTCCGCGAGGTGGATGGTGTCGCCGGGCGCGGCGGAGGTGAGCGCCGACTTCAGCTGGGCGGCCGTGGCGACCTCGATGGTCTGGGCCGCGGCCGCGGTGCGCGCTGACGCCAGCACCCCGCCCGTGGCCAGTGTCGCGCCGAGCAGGGGGAGGAGGAGCGTACGTCGGATACGCATGTGGGGGTGACCTTCCCGTCGGTCCGCAGAAGACTGATTCGTTCGTTCTTGTACGTGAACTTCGGGCGCCCATATGAACGTAAGGGGGTCATGGGTCCGCGTCAAGGTCCGTACCAGGCCGGTGTGCGGGGAGGGAAACAGGGCGGATACACGAGTAACCGCAGCGCTGTAACCGGCCGTTGCCAGGATCCCCGGGTCATTCAAGATCGAGAGGGGAGCCGAAGGCATGGCAGCACAGGAGCGATCGAGTGCGTCGAGCCGGCGCGCGTTCTTGCGCACCGTCGGTCTGACCGGCGGTGCGGGCGCGATGTTCGCCACCATGGGAGCCCTCGGCCTCGCGCCCACCGCGCAGGCCGCCCAGCGTGAACAGCCTTACCGCGCACCGAAGTCGGGGGATTTCACGCTCACCGGGAGAGGTGCCGCGAAGGTCGTGATCGTAGGCGGGGGCATCGCCGGACTCGCCTGCGCGTACGAGCTCGGCAAGGCGGGCTACGACTGTACGGTCCTGGAGGCCAGGGACCGCACCGGCGGCCGTAACTTCACCGTGCGCGGCGGGGACACGACCACCGACCTGTACGGCAACACCCAGACGGCACGGTTCGGCGACGGCCAGTACATGAACGCCGGACCGGCCCGCATCCCGCAGTGGATGGTCACCCTCGACTACTGCCGCGAACTGGGCGTCCCCGTCGAGGTGTTCACGAACACGAACGCGGACGCGTACCTGTACAACGAGTCGTCCGGTATGACCAAGCCGGTGCGCCACCGCACCGCGAAGGCCGACGTGTACGGCTACGTCGGCGAACTGCTCGCCAAGGCCACCGACAAGGGCGCGCTCGACAAGGAGCTGACCGCCACCGACCAGGACCGGCTCGTCGAATTCCTCAAGGACTTCGGTGAACTCGGCGACAGGCTCACCTACGAGGGCGGACCGCGCCGCGGCTACACCACCGTCCCCGCCGCCGCCGGAACCCCGGGCGTGCTCCTCGGCGACGTACCCACCGCCTCCGAGGTCTTCGCCAGCGGCGTCGGCCGCTACTTCTCCTTCGAGTTCGAATTCGACCAGGCCATGCTGATGTTCCAGCCGGTCGGCGGCATGGACCGGATACCGAAGGCCCTCACCCGGGCCATCGGATCCCACCGTGTCCGCACCGGAGCCGCCGTCACCCGGATCACCGACAAGGGGCACGGCGTCACCGTCACGTACACCCAGGGAGGGCGCACCAGATCCGTCGACGCCGACTTCTGCGTCGGCGCCCTGCCGCCCAACATCCTCGCCAAGGTCCCGCACAACCTCGGCTCCGGCGTCCAGAGCGCCCTGGAGGCGATCACCCCGCAGTCCGCGGGCAAGATCGGCCTCGAATACCGCTCCCGCTGGTGGGAGCTCGACCACCGCATCTACGGCGGCATCACCGAGACCGACCAGGACGTCACCCACATCTGGCACCCCTCCTACGGCTACAACGGCCGGCGCGGCGTCATGATCGGCTACTACAACTACGGTTCCGACGCGGACTCGTACGCCAGGCTCAGCCCCAAGGACCGCGAGAAGCGCGCGGTGGCCGCGGGCGTGAAGATCTACGGCGATAAGTACCGCACCGAGCTCGACTCGTCCTTCTCCCACCACTGGCGCCAGACACCCCACCTGGAAGCCGCCTGGCACGACACCCCCGGCGGACCCGACGACCCCCGCTACGCGCCCCTGAACCGGCCCACCGGACGCGTCTACTTCGCCGGCGACTGGCTCAGCTACACCGACGCCTGGCAGCACGGCGCCTTCACCTCCGCCCGCAACGCCGTCACCTCGCTCCACGCGCGCGTGCTCTCGTCGTAACGCTCCACGCGCGCGTGCCGTCCTCGTGACACGCGTGCGCTGTGCCCGTGGCTCCCGCCCGCCGTCCCGTCACCGCGGAGCACCCGGCCGCTCGTGGCGGACGGGAAGAAGCGACGAGACAGCGGTGCGGAGCGCGGGGCGGGAATGCCCGTGCTCCGCACCACGTTGTGGACTAGGAACACGAGGAGGAGCGGTCACAGTGCTTGATCCGCAGGGTTTGTACGCATGGGAGCCGAAGGGCCTGGCCGTGGTGGACATGGCGCTCGCCCAGGAGTCGGCCGGACTGGTCATGCTCTACCACTTCGACGGATACATCGACGCGGGTGAAACGGGCGACCAGATCGTCGACCGGCTGCTCGACTCGCTGCCCCACCAGGTCGTGGCCCGGTTCGACCACGACCGGCTGGTGGACTACCGGGCACGCCGCCCACTGCTGACCTTCAAGCGCGACCGGTGGACCGACTACGAAGAGCCCGCGCTCGACGTGCGGCTCGTCCAGGACGCCACGGGCGCGCCCTTCCTGCTGCTGTCCGGCCCCGAGCCGGACGTCGAGTGGGAGCGTTTCGCCGCGGCCGTCGAGCAGATCGTGGAGCGGCTCGGCGTCCGGCTGGCGGTGAACTTCCACGGCATCCCCATGGGCGTTCCGCACACCCGCCCCGTGGGCCTCACGCCGCACGGCAACCGCACCGACCTGGTGCCCGGCCACCGCAGCCCCTTCGACGAGGCACAGGTCCCCGGCAGCGCCGAGGCCCTCGTGGAGTACCGCCTCATGGAGGCCGGACACGACGTGCTGGGTGTCGCCGCGCACGTTCCGCACTACATCGCCCGCTCCCCGTACCCGGACGCCGCACTGACCGTCCTGGAGGCCATCACGGGCGCCACGGGCCTGGTGCTCCCCGGTATCGCGCACTCGCTGCGCAACGAGGCGCACCGCACCCAGACGGAGATCGACCGGCAGATCCAGGAGGGCGACGAGGAACTCGTCTCCCTCGTCCAGGGTCTTGAGCACCAGTACGACGCCGCGGCGGGCTCGGAGACGCGGGGCAACATGCTCGCGGAGCCGGTGGAGATCCCGTCGGCGGACGAGATCGGGCTGGAGTTCGAGCGCTTCCTCGCGGAGCGCGAAGGCGACTCGTAGGCCGTGTCCGACCCTTCGCACCGGATCGGCGGGCCGCGCCCGCCCGGTGGGAAGGGCCAGACACGGCCCGGCACCGAGCCGGGCCCCGGCACCGCGCCCGGCCAGGGGCGGCCTCGGCGCGTGGGGGCCGCGCCGGTGCGTGCCGGGGGCAGGCCCTAGGCTTTTGGCATGTTGAAGGTGGGCCTGACCGGCGGTATCGGCGCCGGCAAGAGCGAGGTGTCGCGACTCCTCGTCGAGCACGGCGCGGTACTGGTCGACGCGGACCGCATCGCGCGGGAGGTGGTCGAACCCGGAACTCCCGGGCTCGCGGCCGTCGTCGAGGCCTTCGGTACGGAGGTGCTCGCACCGGACGGCAGCCTGGACCGCCCCGGACTGGGCTCGATCGTCTTCGCCGACCCCGGGAAACTCGCGGTCCTGAACTCGATCGTGCACCCCCTGGTGGGGGCTCGCTCCCGCGCCCTGGAGAGCGCCGCCGCGCCCGACTCCGTGGTCGTCCACGACGTCCCCCTCCTCGCCGAGAACTCCCTCGCGGCGCTGTACGACCTCGTGATCGTCGTGGACGCGGCCCCCGGGACCCAGCTCGACCGGCTGGTGCGGCTGCGCGGCATGACCGAGGGGGACGCCCGCGCCCGCATGGCCGCCCAGGCCACCCGCGAACAGCGCCTCGCGATCGCCGACGTCGTCATCGACAACGACGTACCCCTGGAGCAGCTCGAGCGGCGCGTGGGGGAGGTATGGGCGGATCTCGTGCGCCGGGCGCACGCTCGCGAGGAATAGCAGCCCTCGGCGGGGGCGTTGAACCCGTGAAGTGAGGGAAGGACTGAGCCGTGCCCGAGACCAGCGGACCGACCGGACGTACTCCGGAGACGCATGTCATCGATTTCCGTGCCGCCGAGCATCTGCTCGCCGCGCGCGACCCGCGGGGCGCGGTGAAGCTGCTCGACCCGGTGATCGCCGCGCATCCGGAGAACACGGCGGCCCGCCTGCTGCGCGCGCGTGCCTTCTTCGCCGCCGCGCAACTGCGCCCCGCGGAGCTGGAGTTCACGATCGTGCTGGAGCGCGAGCCGGACAACGCGTTCGCGCACTTCGCGCTCGCCCGTACCTATGAGCGCCAGCTCCGCCCCGAGCAGGCCAAGCGGCACTTCAGACTGGCGGCGGCGCTCGATCCGAATCCGCAGTACCTGGAAGCCGCGCGCTTCGACTCCTAGACCGCCGCCACCCGCGGGTGGCGGGCGGGCCTACTGGCGGTGCTCCGGCGGCCGGTACGGCGGGATGTCCCGGCTCGGCTGGTAGTGCGGGCCCTGATGGATGTGCCACAGGATCACGGTCATGTCCACGGTGGCCACGAGCCACAGCACGCCGCAGGCGGCGGCCCACCCGGGCCGTCCGGCCAGCGCGAACGCGGTCGTTCCGAAGATCGCCCAGACCAGGCCCCACGCAGTCAGCCAGAAGCGCATCCGCAGGGCACTGCGCGCTGTCGTCGGTTCACTGCCTGTACGCATGGGGATCACCGTTCCCGGGCCACCATTCCTACTGGAAAACGTACTCTCGTCGTGCACGTTCACCAAAGGGACGAAGGCCGGACCGACGGGGGAGGCGACAGTGCTGCTGGAGGCGCTGCGGGCGGACGCGAGGCTCGCCGAGTGGCTGAGGGACCTGGAGAGCGAGGCCGAGCCCCGGACGGAGGCGGTGCTTCCGGACGCGGACGGGCTGGCGGACATCCTGCTCGACCTGTCCGTGGCCCACGAACACGTCAACGAGCTCGTCGCACTGCGCTCCCGGCTCGCCGCGGACCCGGAGGCGATGACGCTGCTCACGCGGTGCGTCGCCCGCTTCGTACGGGACATGGGGGAGATCGGAAAGGGATGGGAGCCGCCCGCGTTCCCCGCTTCGACGGGGTCCCTCGGGCGCTGCTTCCACCTGTACGTCTTCGTCGCCGCGCTCCCGTACGTCCGCGCCTACCACCGCGGTCGCGGCATCCCCGACGACGTGTCCCGGCGCACCCTCGCCGACCTCGGCCGGCAGGTGGCGGTGCACCGCAGACGGCTCGGCACACCGGGTCTGCTGTTCCCCTGGTGGATCGCCCTGCACTTCCACGGTGAGGTGTTCCAGCTGGGCCGGCTGCAGTTCCAGCGGGCCCGGCTCGGCCGGCGCACCGGCCGTGCCGTCGCGGCGGCGGGCCTCGGCTCCGGACCGGGCGATCCCTGCCTGAGCGTGCACATAGCCGACTTCCGCGGACCGCTGTCGCCCGCCGCCTGCGAGCGCTCGCTCGCCCTGGCGCGGGAGTTCTTCGCCCGGCACTACCCCGACGAGCGCTACGAGGTGGCGGAGTGCCACTCCTGGCTGCTGGACCCGCAGCTCGGGCGGTACCTGCCGGCGGACTCGAACATCATGCGCTTCCAGGAACGTTTCCGCGTCGCGTACCAGGAGACGACCCCGGACGACGGGGTGCCGGTCGGGTTCGTCTTCGGCGATCCCGAGCTGCTTACCGGGGACCTGCCGGGGCGGAGCGCCGTGGAGCGGGCGGTGGGGGACCACCTGCGGGGCGGCGGGCACTGGTACGTCGGGCACGGCTGGTTCGCGCTGCAAACTCCCTCGAACGAATGACGGGACGCAGGAACGAGGCGATGAGGGCTGCCCGTTGGACGGGTATGAGCAGGGAAATGCGTGAAGGACACAAGGGGACCGGACCCGGAGCGATCACACCGGACGGCTGCGCGGTCGAGTTGTACGCGCGTCTGTCCGTCGGGGAGGAGCCGGACATCATCGCCGCGGCGGCGCCCGTGGGAGCACACATCCTGGAGCTGGGCAGCGGGGTGGGCCGCATGACCCATCCGCTCCTGGAGCGCGGGTTCACCGTCACGGCGGTGGACGAGTCGGCCGAGATGCTGGAGCGGGTCCGCGGGGCGCGCACGATATGCGGCCCGATCGAGGACCTGGATCTGGGCGAGACCTTCGACGTGGTGATACTCGCGTCGTTCCTGGTGCACACCGCGGACACCGGAGTGCGGCGAGCGATGCTGGAGGTGTGCGCACGCCATGTGGCGGAGGGCGGAAGCGTGCTGATCCAGCGCGAGGGAGAGGACTGGCACAAGAACGTGCCCCGCGAGCGCGTCGACCCCGCCGGGTACACCGTACGGATCGTGTCGGCCGAGCCGTTGGGCGGCGGGGTGAACTCGGTGCACGCGGAGTACGTGTTCCCGGACACCACGTGGACGCAGACGTTCCGGTCCAGACCGCTGACGCGGGAGCGGTTCGAGGAGGCGTTGGGGGAGGCGGGGCTCCGGGTGGAGCGGTATCTGACGGAGGACGGCGTGTGGGTACGGGCGGTGCGGGCCTGAGGCTCCGCCCTCTCCGGGGTGGCGGAGCCGGTGGGCCGATCGGTCCCGCTCCACGGCGATGAGTTCCGGACACCCGCCCGGTCTATCCCTGTGACAGCACCGCGTACCGCTTCGCACAGGAGACCTCATGTCCGAGACCACCGTCCCCGCCACCCCGGCCGCGTCCACCTCCGCCGACCCGTCGCACTCCCGCGTCCTCCGCGGCCGGGGCGCGCGGATTCCGCTGGGCGCCCTGCAGATCGTGCTCGGTCTCTTCTACGTGTTCGCGAGCGCCCTGCCCAAGCTCATCGCGCACCCGTCGGCGGCCGAGTCCTTCGACAAGCTCGGCTGGGGCAGCACGGGCATGTACCTCATCGGCTCGCTCGAACTCGCGGGTGGCGTCGCCCTGTTGATCCCGCTGCTGTCCTCGGTGGCGGCGGTGGCGCTCAGCGCGCTGATGGTCGGCGCCTTCATCGTGAACGTCACTGTGCTGCACGGACCGTACGTGGCGACCCCGCTCATCCTGATCCTGCCGCTCGCGCTGATCGCGTGGGCACGCAGGAGTCACAACGCCGATCTGGTCCGGCTGGTGCGACGACGGGCGTGACCGCTGTACGTCGTGGAGGGCTCCCCGGCCGCGACGGGGAGCCCTCGACGACGTGAGGGACGGGGAGGGGGCACTCGTGCGACCGGCGACCGGCGACCGGCGCTCGGTCGCGAGTGGCCGGAGGCCGTTGCGGGAACGGGTCCCGCTCGCCAGGGGGCCGGGACCCTTGACGTCCGGGTGTCAGGGCGCCTCGGGACCGCCGAGACCCCGGAGGCGTTCCAGCTCGCGACGGTCGCGCTTGGTCGGGCGCCCCGCGCCCCGGTCGCGGACACCCGCCGGGGCGACGGCCTCGCGCGGTGGCGGCGGCGGACTGTTGTCCACGTAGCACTCGGCCGCGACGGGCGGTCCGACCCGCTTGCGGATCACGCGCTTCACCACGACGATCCGCTCCCGGCCGCCGTGCCGCAGGCGGACCTCGTCGCCCACGCGTACCGCGTACGCGGGCTTGACGCGCTCGCCGTTCACCCGGACATGACCGCCCCGGCACGCGGTCGCGCCCATCGAGCGGGTCTTGACCAGACGCACGGACCAGATCCAGCTGTCGACGCGGACGCTCTCGCCGCCCGCCGGACGCGCGGCCACGGCGGCGGCCACCGTGTCACCGGAAGCCGTTACGCCGTCGTCCGCGTTCTTCTTCTCGTCGTCCCGTTCGACGTCCGCACCCTCAGAAGCCATGCCCCGACTCTAAGGGCTGTCCCCTAATCCCCGCCGGGCGCACGACGACAGCTACGGCACTCCCCCGAGCTCTTCGAGCAGGGGGACCTCCACGCCGCGTTGTCGGATCGCCCGAATACACCCGGTATGCGGACGACCCTCCGCCTTGCGATGCACCGCATCCGACGCCGCGCGCTGATCCACCGGGGATTACGGGACAGCCCTTGGAAGACGTCGCCCGGCCGGGCCGCGTTTCCGTCGGGGGGCCCACCCCGGGCGGCGGGGAGCGCCACCTGCCGGTCGTACGGTGGGGGCATGGACAGAGGCCACACGGACAACGGCGATCTCACCGGTTTCACAGGTCGCGGCGGCCGCGGAGGCCCGGCAGGTCCCGTCGGCCCGGTCGATCCCGCCGCATCGGCCGACTTGGCGGACCTGGCGGAACTGGACGGGAGGATCACCGGGTGCCGGGCCTGTCCGCGGCTGGTGGAGTGGCGTGAGGAGGTGGCCCGCACCCGACGTGCCGCCTTCGCCGACCAGACGTACTGGGGCCGCCCCGTCCCGGGCTTCGGTCCGCCCGACGCGTCCCTGCTGATCGTCGGTCTGGCGCCCGCCGCGCACGGCGCCAACCGGACCGGCCGCATGTTCACGGGCGACCGCTCGGGCGACGTGCTCTACGCGGCGCTGCACGAGGTGGGACTGGCCTCCCAGGGGACGGCCGTGAGCGCGGACGACGGACTGTCCCTGCACGGCGTACGGATCACCTCGCCGGTGCGCTGCGCCCCTCCCGCCAACAAGCCCACCCCCGAGGAGCGGGACACCTGCCGGCCCTGGCTGGTGCGCGAACTGGAACTGCTGCGGCCGTCCCTCCGCGCGGTCGTCGTCCTGGGCGCCTTCGGCTGGCAGGCCGCGCTGCCCGCCTTCGCCCAGGCGGGGTGGGAGGTGCCGCGCCCCCGCCCGGCGTTCGCGCACGGAACCCGGGTCACCCTCACGTCACCCGCGCGGCTCGACCTCTTCGGATGTTTCCACGTCAGCCAGCGGAACACGTTCACCGGACGGCTGACCCCCGCCATGCTGCGGGAGGTGCTGCGCACGGCGGCCTCGGCGGCGGGGCTGACGACCCGGCCGTACGACGGTTAGCCTTCCGCGATGGGCCTGTATCCGGAGATCGAACCGTACGACCACGGAATGCTCGACGTCGGGGACGGCAACCGCGTCCACTGGGAGGTCTGCGGGAACCCGGACGGGAAGCCCGCGCTGATGCTGCACGGCGGTCCGGGATCCGGCTGCGGACCCTGGTTCCGGCGCTACTGCGACCCGGCCAAGTACCGGATCGTGCTGCTCGACCAGCGCGGCAGCGGACGCTCCACCCCGCACGCGAGCGCCCACGGCACGGACATGAGCGTCAACACGACCGCGCACGTGATCGGGGACCTGGAACTGCTGCGACGCCACCTGGGCATCGAACGGTGGCTGGTGTGGGGGGTGTCCTGGGGCTCGGTGCTCGGGCTGCGCTACGCGCAGACGCGTCCGGGTGTCGTCTCCGAGCTGGTGCTGACCGGGCTGGCCACCGGCTCGAACCCCGAAGTGGCCCTGCTGACCCGGGGCCTCGGGAAGATCTTCCCCGAGGCCTTCGAGCGGTTCCTGGCCGAACTGCCCGAGGACGAGCATGCGGGGAATCTCGCGGCCGCCTACAACCGGCTGCTCGAATCGCCGGATGCCGAGGTACGGGCACGGGCGGCGCGGGCCTGGACGGACTGGGAGACGGCGATCGAGCCGGCGCCGCCGCGCTCCGTGCGGCGTTACGAGGACGCGGAGTTCCGTGCGGGGTTCGCGCGGACCGTCACGCACTACTTCGGCAACGACCACTTCCTGGGCGAGGGGAACGACGAGGGCGTGGTGCTCCGGGACGCCCCTCTGCTGAAGGGCATCCCCGGCACGCTCGTCCAGGGCAGCCTGGACCTCGGGAACCTCCTGGGCGTCGTGTGGAGGCTCCACCAGGCCTGGCCCGACAGCGAGTTGACCATCGTGGACGACGTGGGGCACACCATGGGAGCGGCCGGGGTGGTGGACGCGCTGGTGGCGGCGACGGACAAGTACGCCGTCCGCTGAGCGGGTTCCGCGCCCATGGCGGGTCCCTCGCTCACCACGGCCCCTGTGCCGGCGGAGACTTCCTCGCTCACCCCCGTTCCTCCGCCCGCCGGGGTACCTCCTCGCCGCCGAAGAGCTGCCGCACCGTCGAGCGGTAGTTGGTCCGCACGTGGGTGAGGGCGTGGGCGCGGGCGCGCTCCGGGTCACCGGAGGCGATGGCCTCGTACAACTCTGTCCTTGGGACTGACGACGAGCATGGCGGGGGGTTACGCGCGGCCGCTGCCGAAGCGGCGGGACTGGGGGCGGCCGGGGGAGGAGGGGCCGGCGAGCTGACGGTCCCTCACGACAGTGCGAAGCTCAGGGGGCGGTGCTCGAACACCGGCGGGGGTTTACCCCAGAACAGGGTCGGTGGCGAGACCGGTCCGGGTGCCCTGGTCGCGGAGCGAGGCCCCTGCCAGGGCGGGGCCGCGGTGTCAGCGCGGCGTCTCCTGCTGTTCCCACTGCTCCTTGGTGATCTCGTACCGTACGCCTCCATGCTCGGAGCCCTCGACCATCTCCATGTCGGAGGGGGTCGGGATGGTGTCCGTGAGCGTCATGTCGAGCTTCTCCATGATGTTGCGCGAACCGTGGTTCACGGACATCGTCTCGGCCCAGACCGTGCGCACACCGAGCTCCGTGAACGCCTTGCCCAGCAAGGCCCGTGAGCCCTCGGTGGCGTAACCCCTGCCCCAGGCCGCCTGCCGCAGCCGATAGCCGAGTTCCACTTCGTCCAGCGGGCCCTCCGGCTCGGGACGCAGGATGAACCAGCCGATGAACGCGCCGCCGTCCTTCTCGTGCGCGGCGAACAGTCCGAGGTCACCGCCCCACTTCTCGTAGCCGGCGAGGATGTTCGGCAGGTAGCGCTCGCGGACGAGCTCCGGCGCCGTCGGATCGCCGCCGGTCAGGTAGCGCATCACCGCCGGGTCGCTGTCCAGCTCGATCAGCAGGTCCGCGTCATCGGCAGTGAAACGGCGCAGGGCCAGGCGCCCGGTCTCCAAGTAGGTGTCCACGAGCCGATCATGCCTGAATCATGTCGGCCGGCCCAACGGCTTTCCTGGCCGCCGGCTCTGGCCCGGGCACGACGGCGGTCGCCGTGATCTCCACCAACTGCCCGGTGTACCCGAGGCAGGCCACCCCCAGCAGGGTCGACGCGTGCGGGCCGATGCTGAGGCCGGACGCCTCGACGACGGCCCAGACCGCGGACAGCACCGCGGGCTCGCTGGCGACGACGTACACGTCGGTGGACACGACGTGCGCCATGTCGCTGCCGACCGCCCGCAGTTGCTCGTCGAGATTGGCGAGCACCTGCACGGTCTGGCGGACGGGGTCGCCCACCCCGACGATCTCCCCGTCGGCGTCGAGCGGCACGGCCCCGGCGAGGAAGGCGAGCTTCGCTCCGGCCTCGACGACGGACGCGTGCGAGTAGACGGGCGGTGCGAAGAGGCTGGGGACGGTGACGCGCTGGAGCATGGGGGCTCTCGCCAATCTCTCATGTGGGCGGCCGACCTGCCGATGATGCGGGCAGACGCGTCGCAACCGCATGCGAATTTCTCCGGCCGTCCCGCACCGTTCTCGGCCGGGGACGAGCGCCGTCCGACGAGGCGCAGTTCCGCCCATACCGTCTTGCCGGGCGCGGTGGGGCGTGGGGCGACACCCCATTCGTCGGCGAGGGCGTCGACGAGGAGGAGACCGCGGCCCGAGTCGCCGACCGGGCACGGCGTTCCCCGGTTCGGGAGCTTCTCGGCGCGGGTGTCGGTGACTTCGATCCGGAGCGCGCCCCGGTCTCCGTGAGGCGGAGACCGAACTCCGCAGGGCGTCACGTACGTCCGCGACTCGAAGCACAGGACCGGCCCCGCGCTGGGCCTCACCCCCACCGCCTGGACCGAGTTCATAGGATTCGCGGCCGGGGCCCGGCAGGCGGGCGCCGAATAACCCTTCGAAAAGGCCGCGTTGTCACTGCTACCGTCACCGACGTGGCGAAACTCAATCAGATCATCGCAGTGGAGAAGGGCGTCAAGTCCAAGTCCCATCAGGACCTGACGGCAGCCCATCACGGGCTGCAGAAGCCCGCGTTGCTGGCCGGTATCTCGCGGACCTACCAGCCGAAGGACGAGGAGGGCGAGCAGCTGCCGCCCGAGTCCACTCGGGTGCAGGTGCAGGCCGAGGACGTGCTCCGGAACACCGCGGGGACGCTCACGCGGCTGTTCGATGTGACCGCCACCAAGGACTGGGCCAACTGCGCGGCGCGGGCGGACGTGAAGGTGGACGGGCGGGTGCTCGTCGCCGACGTGCCCGTCTCCTACCTGCTGTTCCTCGAGAAGCAGCTCACCGACATCAACACCTTCGTCAGGAAGCTGCCGGTTCTCGACGCCTCCGAGTCCTGGGTGCAGGACCCCTCCACCGACGCGTGGAAGACCGAGCCCGTCCGCACGCTGCGGACGAAGAAGGTCCCGCGCAACCATGTGAAGGCCGAGGCCACCGAGAAGCACCCCGCGCAGGTCGAGGTGTACTACGAGGACATCCCCGTCGGGTACTGGACGACCGTGAAGTTCTCCGGCGCCCTGCCCGCCCGGCGCGTGAACGAACTCCTCGACCGGGTCGAGAAGTTGCAGCAGGCCGTCAAGTTCGCCCGTGAGGAGGCGAACGGCGTGGACGTCGTCGACCAGCGCGTCGGGGACTCCGTTTTCGGCTACCTGTTCGGGTAGCCTCTGAATCTCCCCGGCCACCACGCACCACGGCCGGGGTGCGCGAGGAGCGCAAGCTGAACCTGAAGCTTGTCGTGAATGCACGGTTCCAGTGGAGGTTCGAGCCCTCCCCGCGGCACCCAGCGGCACCTTCCACGGTGCCCACGCGCCGCGGTAGCCCAATTCGGCAGAGGCAGACCGTGATCAATCTCAGACTCTTGCTCCAGACTCAGCATTCGCCGCCGATCGCCGGATCGACCGGGCCCAGGCCCCGGGACGCCGAAATGCCGGTTCAAGTCCGGTCCGCGCAGCTCGATGCGTGGTGGTCCAAAGGCAGGACGCGGCGACATAACGACTGACCTGGGTCCTCAAGCGTGCCGGCGTGCGACATGGGTGGCATCACAGGGTCCGGGGGCCGGCTACGCCCTCGGACCCGCTTCCCTTTCCCGGGTACGCGCCCGGATCCGTTTCCCGTCACCGCGAACGGAGTTGCGTTCATAAAGAACGCCGTTCTCCCGCAAAGCGTCACATCGTCGAAACGCCCGCGCCCCTTTCCGCACGGGCGGACGATCTACCCTGGTCCGTACAGAGCCCGGCCGATGTCGCCCGAAGGCACCCCGCCCTCGCCCGACTGGAGCCCCGTGTCCCGCCTCAGCGCCGCCGTACCGCCCTGGCTCGCCCACGCCCTGCGCACGCAGCGGGGCCCCGTGCCGTGGAGCGCGGTCGTGCGAGGTGCCCTGGCCGCCGGACCCCTCCTGCTCGTGGCCGTCCTGTGCGGCCGTACCTCAGCCGGAGTCGTCGCGGCCCTCGGCGCCATGCTCGCCGGGATCAACGACCGCCCGGGAAGCCGCCGGGCCGCGGTCGGGCGGCTCGGCACCCCGGCCCTCGCGGGAGCCGGTGGGCTGCTCATGGGTTCGTACGCGGGTCAGCATGCCGGGCCGGTGTCGCTCACCCTTCTTCTCACGGTGCTCGGACTGCTCGCCGGAGCCGTCAGCGCGGTCGGCCCCGTCGCGAGCGGCGCGGGGACGCAGCTGCTCGTCGCCTCCGCCATCGGGGCCGGCATGCCGCTGCCCGAGCCCGGCTGGCAGCGGGCGCTGCTCTTCCTCGGCGGGGCCGGCTGGCTGCTCGCGCTGCGGCTCGCCCTGCCCACACCCGGAGCCACCGCCGGCGACTACCGGTTCGACGGAGAGCGGGACGCCGTCGGCGCCGTGTACGAGGCCATCGCCGCGCTCCTCGAAGCGGTCGGAGGGCCGGACGCGCCCCGCCGCCGAGTCGCGCTCACCGCCGCACTCGATCACGCCCAGGACGCGCTCGACGGACCCCGGCTGCGCCGCCGCGCCGGGTTTGCGGCCGAGCGGCGGCTGCACGCCCAGTGCGCCGCCGCACTGCCGCTCGCCGAGGCCGCGACCGCCCTCGCCTGGGCGGGTGACCCGGTACCCGCGCGGGCCGTGCGGGGGCCGCGGCGTCTCGCCGTCGCCGTGCGCACCGGCACACACACCGGCGCGTTGCCCGCGCCCGCCCGCTCCGCACCCGCCCTGCGCGCCCTCGACGACGCGCTGCTGCACGCCGCCGACACCTTCGACAGGGGAGGCCGAGAAGGCGGGGACGGCGGGTCCGGCCGAGGAGACCGGAGCGGTGCCGGAATGCGCCCGTACCTCCGGCGCCGTACCGCCATGTCCCTCGTGCGTACCGCCTTCGGCTCCGGCGGACGGGAGTACGGACTGCGCGTCGGGGTCTGCTTCGGCGCCGGCGTGGCCGTCGCCCAGGCCCTGCACCACACCCGCTGGTACGGCAGCCACCCCCACTGGTACTGGCTCCCCGCCACCGCCGTCTTCCTCGTCAAGCCCGATCTCGGACCGCTCGCCTCGCGGGTGATCTGCCGGGCCGCGGGGACGGTGCTGGGCGCCGTCGTCTTCGCCGGCCTCGCCGCGCTGCTGCCGAGGCCGGCCGGGCTGGTCGCCCTGGTGGCCCTGTGCGGCGCCCTGATCCCCGTCGCCACCCGGCACTTCGCCGCGCAGACCGCCGTCGTCACCGTCCTCGTGCTCTGCCTCGTCATGGTGGGAGGGGAACCGCAGGCCTCCTGGAACCGGATCGGTGAGACGCTGCTGGCCTGCGCGATCGTGCTGCTCGTCGGGCATCTGCCGGCGCTCGGGCAGCGCGGGGGAGGCGTACGGGCCCGGCTCACCCGCGCCGCCGAGGCCGCGCACGCCTACCTCGCCCATGTCCTGGACGACGGCACGACGGACGACCGGACGGGCCGGTGGGCGCTGCGCCGGGAGGCCTACCGCTCGCTCGCCGAGGCCCGCGCCGTGATCGACGTCGCCGCCGCCGAGCTGCCCGCCCTGGCCCGGCACGCCGACGGCACGGACGAGGTCGCGACCACCCTCGAACGGCTGGTCGACACCACCACCGCCTGCGCCGTACAGCTCGACGACACGGGGCGGCTCACCACCCGGCACACCGGACGGGTCGCCGAACTCCTCGACGAACTCGACGAACTCGCCGAACGACAGGCGGACAGAAAAATCTTGGTGGTTCGCCGATGAGTTCCGTCCCCGCCTCCGGTCACCACACCGAAGGCACCGTTCGGTAGGAGGGACACATGACGCTTCCGCGGATCGTCTCGCGCGAGGAGTGGCGCACGGCACGCGAGGAACTGCTGGTCAAGGAGAAGGCGGCCACGCGCGCGCGGGACGCGCTGGCGGCGACGCGGCGCGGCCTGCCCATGGTCACGATCGACAAGGAGTACGTGTTCGAGAGCGGCGACGGGAAGGCGACGCTGCTCGACCTCTTCGCGGGGCGCGACCAACTCGTGGTCTACCACTTCATGTTCGCCCCGGAGTGGGATGCGGGCTGTCGCAGCTGCTCGGCCTTCCTCGACCAGATCGGACATCTCGCGCATCTGCGGGCCCGCGGCACCGAGTTCGCCGCCGTCTCCCGGGCGCCGTACACGAAGATCCTGCCGTTCAAGGCCCGTATGGGCTGGACGCTGCCCTGGTATTCGTCCGGCGAGAGCGACTTCAACTACGACTTCCAGGCGTCCTTCGGGGGTGACGAGCCCTACGAGCGGCCGGGGATCAGCTGTTTCCTGCGGGAGCGCGACCGGGTGTTCCACACGTACTCGACGTACGAGCGCGGTCTCGACGGGCTCGGCTCCACGACCACTCTGCTGGATCTCACCGCGCTCGGACGGCAGGAGGAGTGGGAGGAGCCCGCGGGACGGGCGTCCGCGCTCGGGGCGCCGGCGGGCAGCGAGCGGATCCGGTACCACGACGAGTACGAGGACTGAGCCGGGTACGAGGGCCGGGACCGAGCCGGGTGCGACGGCCGGGACGGAGTCGGGTGCGACGGCCGGGACCGAGCCAGGTGCGAGGGTCGGGCCGGGTACGCGGTCGGGTCGCGTACGAGATCGCGTCGCGTACGAGAACTGACGGGAAACGCGCGTGGAAGGAGAGTTCCCTCACACAAAGCGGTGAACTGGTGTCGGCTACGTCTCAGTACCGTCACTGGGCGAGCCCTTCACCCCGCCTCTGGCGTTTAACTCTATGAGTCGCTCAACTTTTGAAGTACAGCGCTGCATGGAGGTACAGGGTGAACGGGCGAATGGTGCTGGAGCGCTTTCCGGCCGGCGGACCACGCGGTTCGTGGCCCGCCGAGGAGTTCGCGCACGCGTGCCGCCTGGAGGGTCAGGCCGCGGAGGTCGTCATGGACCTCGCGTCGGACGCGTTCCTGGTGGTCGTGCGCGGCGGGGAACTCGTCGAGTAGCGTTCCGCGCCGGATCAACCCGCCTTCGGCGCGGGCAGCTTCGAGGTGAACTGCTCCGCCTGCAGCGAGTACAGCTCGGCGTAGACGCCGCCCGAGGCGAGCAGTTCGTCAGGGCTGCCGGACTCCACGAGACGGCCCTGCTCGAGTACGTGCACAAGATCGGCGTGGCGGACCGAGGCCAGCCGGTGGGTGATGAGGATGACCGTCTGCCCGGTGCCCGCCAGCGCCCGGATCTTCTCGAACACCTCCAGCTCGGCCCGGGCGTCGAGGGCCGCGGTCGGCTCGTCCACGATCAGGATGCGGCCGCGGCGGTACGCGGCCCGCGCGATGCCCAGCCGCTGCCACTGCCCGCCCGACAGCTCGTGCCCGCCGCTGAAGCCCCGGGCGAGGAGCGTGTCCAGGCCGCGGGGCAGGTCGGCGACCACGTCCTCGGCGCCGGCCTCCGCGACCGACGAGGCGACGCGTTCGTCGGTCAGCGGGGCCGAGGCCCGTCCGACCGCGACGTTGACGCGGGCCGTGAACGGCCACCGCTTGAAGTCCTGCGCCACCATCGCGATGCGCCCGGCCAGTTGCTGCCGGTCGACGGTCACCACGTCGACGTCGTCCCACAGGATCCGGCCCCGCTCGGGCGCGTAGAGACCCGCGAGCAGCTTCACCAGGGTCGTCTTGCCCGAACCGTTCTCGCCGACGAGCGCCACGATCCTGCCCAACGGCAGCCGGAGGGTGACATCCGCGAGCGCGGGCCGGGTCGACGCGCCCGGATAGGTGAACGTGACGTTCTCGAAGCGGATCTCACGCGGATCCTCGGGGAGCGGATCGCCGCCCACCGGGATCGCGCGCTCGGCCGCCTCGACGTACAGACGCTGCAGGTCACCGACGAACAAGGCTTCCTCGTGCAGGGAGTTGACCTCCAGGACGAGGGTGTCGAGGCTCGCGGAGCCGGTGCGGATCGCGAGCACGGCCGTCCCCGCCACCGAGAGCGCCATCGCACCCGTGACCAGCAGCGCGCCGAGCGTCGCGTACGTCGCCACCGTGGCCAGCCCCGTCCAGGCCGCCGCGATCAGGCCGGTACGGGCGGACAGGCGTGCCAGCCGGGCCTGTTCCGCCTCCGCGGTCTCCGACATCGAGCGGAAGTGACGCAGCAGGAACGGGCCGACACCGTGTACGCGGATCTCCGGAGCCGCCTCGGGCTCGGTCAGCAGGTTGCTGATCAGATGACCGGCACGCGCGTGCTGCACCCAGGTGTGGAAGGACTCGTAGCGGCGCCGGGCGATGGTCAGGGAGCTCCAGGCACTCGGCAGGGTCATCGTCACGAGCAACGGCAGCAGAGCGGGATGCAGCACGGTCAGCACGCCCGCGGCCGCGGTCAGGGAGATCATCGCGTTCACGACGCGGGTGGCGATCGCGATCATGCGCCGGGCCGACGAGGCACCGTACTGCGCGGTGTCCAGCAGCTTGTGGAAGGCGTCGTCCTCGATCGCGGACAGCTCCACGGCCGCCGCGCGTTCCAGATAGAGCTCGGTCGCCACCCGCTCCACCTTGGGTTCCAGACGTCCGGTGGCGTAGGTGGAGGCCGCCCGCAGCAGCGCGGAGAGCAGCATCACGACGGCGACCGTGATCAGCGCCGGTACGGCACCGCGCAGCCGGTCCTGGACCGGGCCGCTCGTCACCAGTCTGCCCAGCACGTTGTTGACGGCCAGCAGACTCACCGCCTGCGCCGCACCCCGGGCCAGCTCGGCGACGAGCACGATACGGGCGGCGCGGCGGTCCGCCGTCCAGGCGAGCCGGAAACTGGAGGCGAGCAGCGCCGGCAGCCGGGTCACCATCGCCCGGAAGTTCAACTCCAGGAACGCGTCGGAGTGCTGGGACCATCCCATGTCGTAGCGCAGGGGGCCGCCGAAGAGCAGACGTTCCGAGGCGGAGGGCGCCGTCTTGCCGTGGTCGCGCCTCTTCTTCGGCGCCGCTCGCCGCGCCGCCCCGTGCTCCGTCTCCGGCGCCGCCCCGTGCTCCGTTTCCGGCGTCGACCCCTGCTCCGTTCCCGGCGCGCGTTCCTGTGCCGAGTCGGGTGGCGCTTCCTGTGTCGAGTCGGGTGGCGCTTCCTGTGTCGAGTCGGGTGGCGCTTCCTGTGCCGAGTCGGGTGGCGCTTCCTGTGCCGAGTCGGGCGGTGCCCGGCGTGCGGATTCGGGCGGCACTCCCCGCGCGGATTCGGGTGGCACTTCCCGTTCCGCTTCCTGCGCTGCTTCGGGCGCCGATGGGTGCGTCGTCCTCTGCACCGGCTCTCCTGCCGAACTCCCCACCGTGGGCCTCCCCCGGGTACGGACGAACGGTGCCCTCCCCAGGAACGCGCCCCTTCACGCACGGCGGCAACGGGGCGCGGGCGGCGACCGGCGCATTTCGGACCCGCCCGGAAGCCCCCGGTCGCGGCCGTCTACACGCTGATCGGGCGCGACCAGACGGGGGTCGTCCCCGTGATCCGGCACAGGGCCAGATAGAGCGGGATCGGCGGGGTGTACGGCAGGGTGCCGTGCGGTCTGTGGATGAGTCCGGGGGCGAGCGGCGCGTCCGGTACGACCGCGCCGGTGGCGTAGTGGGCGGGCGCGGGCCAGTCCAGGGCCACATCGGACTCGGAGGGCACGAGCCACCACCACTGCGCCCTGTCGGCGTACACACAACCCACGCGGGGCAGCCGCGACAGCAGCAGGGGACCGAACGAGGCGGGTACGGCCACCGCGTCGCACCCCAGCGGCACGGCCATTCCCTCGGGTACGGGGAGACGTCTGAGGGCTCCGGACGCGGCCCGCGCGCGCTTCAGGCGGACCAGTGTGTCCAGGCCCAGGACCTGAGCGGCGGGTCCTGCGGCTGACGTACCCCTCACAACCATTCGGTTCCCGTGGCCCACGACGATTCCGTCCCGGTGCCCCACGATGCCTCGGTCCCCGTGCCCCGCGACGACTCCGTCCCGGTGCCCCGCCCTTCGGACGCCGGCTTCTTCGCGGTCCAGCCGAGGTCGGACCGGGCCGATCCGGCGCCTGTCGAGGAGCAGCGCGGCAGGTCCGCCCAGACCAGCAGTCCCGGCCCGGTGTCCTGGGCGCCCCAGGCCCGGCACACGGCCGCGACGAGTGGCAGGCCCCGGCCGTGCTCCTCGTCGGGACGCTGCGGCGAGGGGCGCGGCTCGCCCGGAGCCCGGCCCTCGTCGCGTACGGCTATCCGCACCAGGTCGTCGTTGTCGTGGAGTTCGCACACCACCCGCCGGCTCGCGCTGTGCAGGATGGCGTTGGTGACCAGCTCGGACACGACGAGGACGGCCGTGTCACAGGTGTCGTCGGACACGGCCCAGCCGGCGAGCCGGGCACGCGTCAGATGCCGCGCCTGAGCGACGGAAGCCGGGTGTGCGGCCAGCTCGAAGCGGAACCGGCGCCCGCGGGCCGCGCGCGAGCGCAGCCCTGCGATGGCACGGAGACCGGAACGGTCTTCGGCGGTGTCTGTTCCTAAAGGCGCGGACGGAGTCACGCTTGCCACTATCGCCCCGCCGTGGACACTTGGCAAGTGTCACTCTGAAAAATGCAGAGTGCCGTGTGACTCCGAGAAGGGTCGTGGCACACTGCAGGCAACAGCACGCCGAGCGGCGCCAGTTGGGATCGTCGAAGAAGACGGACGAAACCCAGGACGGCGCCGCCCGTTCTGTCAGGACTCGGTGTCCGGCCCGGAAGCGGTGTCGCTCGGGGCTCAGTGTCGTTCAGGACTCACAGGACTTCAGTGGAGGTGGGACGTGAGCGAACCGCGGTCCGCGCCGACGGTCGGTCAGGTCGTCCTCGGCAGACGCCTGCTGGACCTGCGCGAACGCGCGGGCCTCAAGCGTGAGGAGGCCGCGCGCATCCTGCGTGTCGCGCCCGCCACGGTCCGCCGGATGGAGATGGCCGAGGTCTCCCTCAAGATCCCGTACCTCCAGCTGCTGCTGAAGTCGTACGGGATCTCCGACGAGGAGGCCGAGGCCTTCGTCCAACTGGCCGAGGAGGCCAACCGGCCCGGCTGGTGGCAGCGCTTCCACGACATCCTGCCGGGCTGGTTCTCGATGTACGTCAGCCTGGAGGGCGCCGCCACCCTCATCCGGTCGTACGAACCCCACTTCGTCCCCGGCATCCTGCAGACCGAGGAGTACGCCCGTGGTGTCATGAAGTCGGGCGCCGTGGGCCAGACCAGACCCGAGGACATCGAGCGCCATGTGGCGCTGCGTATGCAACGCCAGGATCTGCTCACCCGCGAGGGCGCACCCCGGATCTGGGCCGTGATGGACGAGACGGCCCTGCTCCGCGCGGTCGGCGGCCCCGAGGTGATGCGCGCCCAGGTCGACAAGCTGATCGAGGCCACGAAGCTGCCCAACGTCACGCTCCAGGTCGTCCCGTTCTCCACGGGGCCGCACCCCGGCACGTACGGGCCCTTCGTACTGTTTCGCTTTGCCATGCCGGAGCTCCCGGACATGGTCTACAGCGAATACCTGACCGGCGCCGTCTATCTGGACGAGCGTTCCGAGGTGGCGACCCACCTCGAGGTCATGGACCGCATGGCGGCTCAGGCCGCGACGGCACATCGTACGAAGGAGATCCTCCTGGATCTCCGCAAGGAGTTGTGAATGGACAACATCAAGCAGCGGATGCGCAACGAGCGGATCTACAACGGAATGCCGGCCCGTGAACTCGGCAGCGAGGGCTGGCACAAGCCCTGGAGCGGAGGCAACGGCGGCAACTGCCTGGAAGCGATGAAACTCGCCGACGGGCGGATCGCGGTGCGTCAGTCGGCGGACCCGGACGGACCCGCACTGATCTACACACCCGGTGAGATGACCGCGTTCATCCAGGGGGCCAAGGAAGGGGTGGCGGACTTCCTTCTCTCCTGACCCCCTTGCCCTCCTCATGAACTCTGTTGAATGCTGTTGAACCCCCCTAAAACAGTGCTGAATTGACCACTCATCGAGATACGAGAAGAATTCGGAGGCGTGCCGCAGAACCCGGAAGTGTGACGCAGCACCCGGAATTGTGAGGGTGCGGGGCGTGGCCGTCCCGGCGTCCCGGTGACGGCTGATGGTCAACCCGGTGGCAGCGCCTCGCACAACGCCTCCAAGGCCGCCCCGTACGCGTGTTCCGAAGGCGTCGCGTACCCCACCACCAGCCCGTCCGGCAGGGGCGTCGTCGCCCGAGGGTGCCGGAACTCGGCGAGTCCGTCCAGCGCGACGCCCTGCCACGTCGCGGCCTTGACCGCCGACCGCTCGGTCCCGGGCGGCAGTCTCAGCACCGCGTGCAGTCCGGCCGCGATCCCGGTGACCTCGATGTGCGGAGCCCGCTCGGCGAGCGCCTCGACGAGCCGGTCGCGCCGCTTCCGGTACCGCTGCCGCATACGGCGCACATGACGGTCGTACGACCCGGAGGCGAGGAAGTCCGCGAGCGCCAGCTGGTCCAGGGCGCTCGCCCATGCCTCCCGTTCGCCCTTGGCCGCGAGGACGGCGTCGACGTACCGCTCCGGAAGGACCATCCAGCCCAGCCGCAGCGCCGGCGACAGGCTCTTGCTGACCGAGCCGATGTGGACGACCCGCTCCGGGTCCATCCCCTGCAGGGCGCCGACGGGACTGCGGTCGTAGCGGAACTCCCCGTCGTAGTCGTCCTCCAGGATCAGCCCGCCGCGGGCGCGTGCCCAGTCGACCACCGCGGCCCGTCGCGCCGGATGCAGCGGGCCGCCGGTCGGGAACTGGTGCGCCGGTGTGAGCAGTACGGCCCGCTCCCGGTCCAGTCCGTCCACCTGGGCGCCGTCCTCGTCCAGGGGCAGCGGCACGGTCCGTACGGACGCGGCGGTCAGCAACTCGCGGTGGAAACCGAGGCCGTACGACTCGACGGCCAGCGGCCCGCAGGACCTGCGGGAACAGCAGCCGCAGAGCGTGCGCGAACCCGGAGCAGATCACGATCCGCCCCGGCTCGGCGCGTACGCCGCGCGTCCGTGTCAGGTATTCGGCGAGGGCCTCGCGCAGTTCGCGCCGCCCCGCCGGATCACCTGGCCCGAAGGCCTCGTTGGGCGCCTGCTGGAGGGCCCGGCGGTACGAGGCGAGCCAGGCGGAACGCGGGAACGACGACGCGTCGGGTGTGCCCTGCCGCAGATCGTGCCGGGGGCCCCGGGCAGGCGTGGGTGCCTTCTTCGGTACGCGCGCGGCGGCGCCCGGCGACACGGTGTTCCCCCACTGCCGCAAGGGCGTGGCGACCCGGGTGCCCGAGCCCTGGCGGGCGGTCAGCCAGCCCTCGGCGACGAGCTCGGCGTACGCGTCGGCGACCGTGTTGCGCGCCATGCCCAGGTCGGCGGCGAGCGAGCGGTACGGCGGCAGCCGCGTGCCCGGTGCCAGCCTTCCGCCGCGCACGGCGTCGCGCAGCGCCCGGATCAGGGCGGCCCGGCGTCCGCCCGGCCCGGACAGCTCCAAGTGCAGGTCGGCGCCGATCCGTTCCGCAGAATTGACCCATGTTTCCGCCATGGAAATGAACCCTACAACTGGTCTTTCCGCCCCATAGGTTCATGGTCATGACGACGAACACGAGCACGGGCACGAGCACGAACGCCGGCACGGAGGGTGCGGCGGGTGCGGCGGGCGTCCCCGCGGGACCGGCGCCCGCGCCCGCCGTCGCCGGGCCTCCCCGCCTCGACCTCGCGAAGTCCGCCCCGAAGGTCTTCCGGTCCCTGATCGGCTTCGACGCGGCGGCCCGGGAGGGGCTCGACCCCGCCCTCGTCGAACTGATCCAGATCCGCTCCTCGCACCTCAACCACTGCGCGTACTGCCTCCACATGCACACCAACGATGCCCGCAAGGCCGGTGAGAGCGAGGACCGGCTGCACATGGTCCCGGTGTGGCGCGAGGCCCGCCACTTCTTCACCGAACGGGAGTGTGCCGCCCTCGCCCTCACCGAGGCGGTCACCCTGGTCGCCGACGGCGGTGTCCCGGACGACGTCTACGCGCGGGCCGCCGCGGTCTTCGACGACCAGGAACTGGCCCACGTCCTCGCCCTGATCCTCACGATCAACACCTGGAACCGGGTCGCGCTGGCGACGGCCAAGGTCGCGGGGACGGACACCCGCTGAGGGGAGGCCCGGGGCCGTCGTGGGACCCCGGGTGCGGCCGGGAGAGCGCCCTGCGCCGTCGTCCGCCGGTAGCACGGATCCGCCGCCGGTCGCACGGATCCGCCCCCGGTCGTACGGACCCGCCTACGCCGTCATGGGGCGGTCGTACGGACCGATCGGCGACGGCAGGCTGGAGGCTCCGGTCAGTGCGCGGTCCACCGCGGCCGCCACCGCGCGGCCCTCGGCGATGGCCCACACGATGAGGGACTGGCCACGGGCCGCGTCCCCGGCGACGTACACCCGCGCAACATTGGTCGCGAAACCGGCGTCCCGGGTGATCGTGCCGCGCGCGTCGAGGGCCAGGCCGAGCTGGTCGATCAGACCGTCGTGCCGGTCCGGGCCCGAGAAACCGAGGGCCAGCAGCACGAGGTCGGCCGGGAGGGTCCGGCCGGAACCCGGGACGGGGCGGCGCCCCGCGTCGACCTCGACCAGATGCAGCGAGCGCACCCGTCCCCGGGCGTCCCCGGTGAAGTGGAGCGTGGACGCGGCGAAGAGCCGCGCGTCCGCGTGGGCCGTCGGCGCCGTCTCCAGGTCCCGGGCCTCCTCGTGAGCGGCCGAGAGCCGGTAGATCTTCGGATACGTGGGCCACGGCTCGATGTCGTGGTCGCGCTCGTCCTCAGGCTGCGGATAGATGTCGAGCTGGGTCACGGACGCCGCCCCCTCACGCACCGCCGTCCCCAGACAGTCCGCTCCCGTGTCGCCGCCGCCGACGATGACGACGTGCTTGCCGGCCGCGGACAGCGGCGAGACCTCCAGATCGCCCTCGCACACCCGGTCGGCGAACGGCAGATACTCCATCGCCTGATGGATGCCGCTCAACTCCCTTCCCGACACGTCCAGTTCGCGCCAGGCGGTGGCTCCCGTGGCGAGTACGACGGCGTCGTAGCGGGTCCGCAGCTCCGATGCCGTGAGGTCCCGTCCGATCGTCGTCGAGGTACGGAACTTGGTTCCCTCCGCGCGCATCTGCTCGAGGCGTCGGTCCAGGTGGCGCTTCTCCATCTTGAACGCGGGGATGCCGTACCGCAGCAGGCCGCCGATCCGGTCGGCCCGCTCGTAGACGGCGACGGTGTGACCGGCCCGGGTCAACTGCTGGGCGGCGGCGAGCCCGGTGGGCCCCGATCCGACCACCGCGACCGTCCGCCCGGAGAGCCGCTCCGGCGGGTTCGGTGGCGTGAAGCCGTCCGCCCAGGCACGGTCGGCGATGGCCACCTCGACGTTCTTGATGGTGACCGCGGGCTGGTTGATCGCGAGGACACAGCCCGCCTCGCACGGCGCCGGGCACAACCGTCCGGTGAACTCGGGGAAGTTGTTCGTCGCGTGCAGCCGGTCGCTCGCCGCACGCCAGTCCTCGCGGGAGACGAGGTCGTTCCACTCGGGGATCAGGTTGCCGAGCGGACAGGCCTCGTGACAGAAGGGGACTCCGCAGTCCATGCAGCGGTCGGCCTGACGACTGATGATCGGCAGCAGCGCACCGGGGACGTACACCTCGTTCCAGTCCCGCACCCGCTCCTCGACGGGCCGGCGCGGGTACTCCTCGCGCGGAGTGGTCATGAAACCCTTGGGATCGGCCATGGCCGTCCCCCTTGCCTGCGCGTACCGTCACGGAGCCGCACGGGCGTCGGTCACCTTCGGCCACGCCCTTCGGGCGGCACCCCTCTCCCGCCACGATACGACGCCTTCCCGGGCCCTGCCGCTCAGGTGCCGACCGGCCCGCGCCTCGGACGGGGGCCGCCGCGCGCCCCGGGCGAGAGCGCCCACGCCCGCTCGGGATGGGGGCGCCCCGACGCCCCCGCGTGCTCAGGTGAGAGCCAGCGTGTACGAGATCGCCGCGGCGGCCGACGCGACCGCGCGGACGTGGTTCCATCTCGTCCACCCGCGCACGTACGAGCGCCAGTGCACGGCGGCCTCCGGGCTGCCCGGGTCCGTCTTCAGCAGCGCGTCGTTGCGCGGGACGTTCGCGACGACCGTCACCCCGAACGACCCGAACAGATACAGAGAGCTGCCGAGCAGCAGCTCCACCGTCCCGTCCTCGGGCAGCAGCACGAAGGTGACCACACCGAGCACGGCGCACAGTCCGGCCGCCCCGACGAACAGCAGCATGAACGCCGGGCGGACCGCGGACGTGTTGATCGCGTTCATCGCCGCCACACCCTGTGCGGGGGGCAGCTCGGCCAGCCCCCGCATCACGAAGGCCGAGAACCCGTAGAACACCCCCGCCACCAAACCGCAGCCGAGCACCCCCAGCACCGTCAGCACGAGATACGGCCCATCGATCATGACAACCCCCGTGTCGTCGTTCCCCGAAGCCAAAGATCCTGCACGGCGCCCCCTGTCCCCACCAGTGAAATCCCTCGCGGCGACCGCGACCATGGCCGAGGTGCCCGGACACATGCGCGAGCGTCCACGAGCCGTCCACGAGCCGGTCACCGCCGCCGCGCACGCGGCGGAGGCCACCGTCACGCGCCCGCCGAGAGCTCGTCGCGCCACCCCTGGAGCCGTGCCTCCACGGCGGGCGCGATCCGCCGCCGCGCCTCGTGCCGCGGCACGCCACTCATCAGCAGCTGGTCGTACGGCGTGTCCACGTGCCGTACGGACGCCCGGACCGCCGAGGCCACCGCCCCCTCGGACAGCGCGCGGCCCGCCGCACTGCGCCCCACCCGCCCGCTCCCGCGCACCGAGGCGTGCGTGGCGATCTCCCGTGCCCGCTCGGCCGGACAGCCGGGGAACAGCCGGCGTATCTCCCACCCGAACGCGTCCGTGAACCGCTGGTCCTCGGCCTCCCTCCGCCGCGCGTCCCGCGCACGGCGCCGCCGCCGCGCCTCGGTGTCCTCCAGACACCACTCCTCGGCCCGGACGAGCGCCGTCTCCTCGACGAGCACGCCCTGCCGCTCGTACCGGCTCTGTCGCCGGTTGAACCGCACCACCACCGCCGACAGCGCGCTGCCCTCCCGCGATCTCCGCGTCAGCGCGGTGTCGCCGCGCGGCAGGAACACCAGATGCCCCAGGTCCACGCAGTCCACACAGCGCGGCGATCCCTCCTCCAGCACCAGCAGTGCCAGCGGTCCGGTCCGGCACTCGGCACAGTGCCGTTTCCTGAGCGGCTGGATGACGAGAAGTCCGCCGCGGGACGCGGGAGTCGCGATCGGTGCCATACGCAGTTCATTCCCCGGCCCGCCCCGGGACCCACGCCACGACCCGTCGTCTCTCCCGCGGGCCCTCGGCCCCGGGCCGGCCCGCTCACGCCGTCCGGTCCCTCCCCGGGCCCGCGAGTGCGATGCCCGGGCGCGGCATCATGGGCCTGTGCGACTCGAAGCGATCACCTGGGAACGGCTCGGCGACCTCCTCGCCGAGCGCCTGCTCGACCTGAAGCCCGACGACGGCGGTCCCTGGCCGCGGATCGCCTTCGACGGAGCCCCGGCCGCCCGCCCCGGCGACCTCGCGCACCGTGTCTCCGAGGCGCTGCGCATACGCGGCCGGTCCTCGCTGGTCGTCGGCGCCCAGGACTTCCTGCGGCCCGCGTCGCTCCGGTTCGAGTACGGTCACGAGGACGTCGACGCGTACTACGACGGCTGGTTCGACACCGGCGCCCTGTGGCGCGAGGTCTTCGGTCCCCTCGACCCCGGCGGGAACGGCCGCGTCCTGCCCGACCTCTGGGACCCGGCCACCGACCGCGCCACCCGCAGCTCCCGCGTCCAACTCCCGCCGGGCGGGCTGCTCCTGCTCCATGGCCCCTTCCTGCTGCGGCACTGGTTCCCGTTCGACCTGAGCGTCCATGTCCTCCTCTCCCCGGGTGCCCTGAGCCGCCGTACGCCGGAGCCCGAGCACTGGACCCTCCCCGCCTTCCAGCGGTACGAGACGGAAGCGACGCCGGGCACCGCGGCCGATGTGCTCGTCCGCGCGGACGATCCGCGCCACCCGGCCTGGAACGGCTGACGGCACGGCCGGCAGCGCCCTGACGGTGCCGGTTCGCCCGCCCCCGCGGAGCGCGCGCACCGACCCTCCCGGCGAGGATCTCCGGGTGCACATCGCCCGGGACGCGGCAAGAATGAGGGCGCCGGGACTAGCGGTGTGTTCCGCGCCGCGCCGGCCGTCCGGCACCGGGAGGTACTTCATGACCACTGCCGGAGACATCATGCACCGTGGTGCCCAGTGGATTCCCGCCCACGAGACCCTTGACCGCGCCGCTCAGCTGATGCGCGAACTGAACGTGGGCGCACTGCCCATCAGTGACGAGAACGAACGGCTCTGCGGCATCCTCACGGACCGCGACATCGTCATCGGCTGCGTGGCCATGGGCCGCGATCCGGCCCGGATCACCGCGGGCGAGATGGCCCAGGGCACCCCGCGCTGGATCGAGTCGGAGGCCGACGTGGGCGAGGTGCTCCAGGAGATGAAGGGGCACCAGATCCGCCGGCTCCCCGTGATCGAGAACAAACGCCTGGTCGGCATGATCAGCGAAGCCGATCTCGCCCAGCATCTGACGGATGATCAGCTGGCGGGCTGGGTCGAGAGCGTCTACGCGACGAGCATGACCCGCTGACCCTACGGAGTGTTCCCGTCACGCTTCTCGTCCGGTCGGCCGTGCCGGGCGGGAAGCATGTCAGAGCCAGCCGTTGCGCCGGAACCCCCGGTAAAGGACCAGGCAGCCCACGGTGATCACGCCTATGACGAGGGGGTAGCCGAACCGCCAGTGCAGCTCCGGCATGTTGTCGAAGTTCATGCCGTACACCCCGCAGACCATCGTCGGCACGGCGATGACCGCCGCCCACGCCGTGATCTTCCGCATGTCCTCGTTCTGCGCCACGGTGACCTGTGCCAGATGCGCCTGCAGGATCGAGTTGAGCAGTTCGTCGAACGCGGCTATCTGTTCGGTGACCCTGATCAGATGGTCGGAGACGTCCCGGAAGTACGCCTGTATCTCCGGATCGACCACACGGATCGGCCGGGTGGCGAGCTCCTGGACGGGGCGGGCGAGCGGGACCACGGCACGCTTCAGCTCCAGCAGTTCACGCTTGAGCTGGTAGATGCGGCCCGCGTCCGCCCGCGCGCCGTTCTCGGCGAACACATCGGCCTCGACCGCGTCGATGTCCTCCTGAACCGAGTCCGTGACATGTACGTAGTCGTCGACCACGTGGTCCGCGATCGCGTGCAGGACCGCGGCCGGCCCCTTGGCGAGCTGGCGGTGGTCGGCCTCCAGCTCCTCGCGCAGCGGGCCCAGGGAGCCGTGCCGTCCGTGCCGCACGGTGATCACGAAATCGGCACCGACGAAGACCATGATCTCGCCCGTGTGCACCACCTCGCTCGTCGCCGTCAGTTCTTTGTGCTCGACGTAACAGACGGTCTTGAACACCGCGAACAGCGTCTCGCCGTACCGCTCCAGCTTCGGGCGCTGGTGAGCCTCCACCGCGTCCTCGACGGCCAGCGGGTGCAGGTCGAAGAGGTCGGCGATGCCGGCGAACTCCCGGTCGGTCGGCTCGTGCAGTCCGAGCCAGACGAAACCCTCATCGCTCTTGCGGATGCGCTCCACGGTGTCGACCAGGTCGCGGCCGCCCGGAATCCTGACGCCGTCCCGGTAGGCCACGCAGTTCACCACCGCGGAGCCCAGCGGGGACCGGGCGGGGTGACTCAGGTCGACGCGGACGCGCCGCTTGGCCAATCGCGCCACCTTGCGCAGGCCGCCGACCCTGCCGAGGCTCGTGACCTTCCGCAGATTCCCTGCCATGGACATCCGGACCCCCTTGCGTGGATCTTCCCGCGCCGCACTCCGCGCCTTCGTCCGCCAGTCTGCCAGGCACGTCCGATCTCCGGGAAAGCCTGTGGGAACGGAATCTTCCGCTTCGCTTTCGGGAGATCGGGAAGCGTCGTCGATTCCGGACAAGGGGGGCAACTGGGATGATCCCTGCATGACGCGAACCGACGAGTATCTCCTCGACAACCAGCAGACCGAGGCGGGACAGCGCTTCGAGGCCTTCGCCACCCTCTTCGACCCCACGACGTTCCGGCACATCGAGCGCCTCGGCATCGGGCCCGGCTGGCGCTGCTGGGAGGTCGGTGCGGGCGGCACGTCGGTGGTGTCCTGGCTCGCCAAGAAGGTCGGCCCGACCGGAAAGATCGTCGCGACCGACATCGACACGTCCTGGGCTGCCGCGGCGGCCCGAACGCCGGTCGAGGTCCGGGTGCACGACGTGGCCGCGGAGGAACCGCCGGGGGAGGGCTTCGACCTCGTGCACGCGCGACTCGTCCTGGTCCATGTGCCGGACAGGGAGCGGGCGTTGCGGTCGATGATCAAGGCGCTGCGGCCCGGCGGCCGGCTTCTCGTCGAGGACGCCGACCCGGCGCTGCAACCCTTGCTCTGCCCCGACGAGCACGGCCCCGAGCAGCAACTCGCCAACCGGCTGCGCCAGGGCTTCCGCAAGCTGCTCGCCGAGCGCGGCGCCGACCTCGCCTACGGCCGCAAACTCCCGCGCCTGCTGCGTGAGGCGGGGCTGCGCGAGGTGGAGGCCGACGCGTACTTCCCCGTCACCTCGCCCGCCTGCGCCGCCCTCGAGACCGCGACGGTCCGGCAGATCGGGCAGCAACTCGTCACCGCGGGCCTCGCCACCCCCCAGGACATCGAGCGTCACCTGGCCAACGTGGCCACCGGCTCGATGGATCTGGCGACAGCGCCCATGATCTCGGCGTGGGGGCGCAAATAGGCCGCGCGTGTGAGGAGCCACCGGGGGCTGCCCGCGTGAGGGGCTACCGGGCCGGGGGCGCCGCTTCCGGCCTTCCTCCGACCCGCTCCACCGCCATCGCTCCCGCCTCGCACCCGCCCACCGCCGCCGCCTCGGGTTCGGCGCCCGCGAGCAGGGCGGCGAGGAACGCGCCGGTGAACGCGTCACCGGCGCCCGTGGTGTCCCGGGCCGTCGCGGGCGCCGCCGGAACGTGTGCCCGCACGGTGCCCGAGCGGGCCACGAGGGCGCCGTCGCCGCCCAGTTTCGCGACGACCAGCGGAATGCGACGGCTCAACTCGGCCGCGGCGTCCGCCGGATCGGGCAGACCGGTCAGCAGGCACGCCTCGTCGCGGCTGGGCAGCAGCAGGTCGACGTCCTCGGCGAGCGCGAGGAAACGGTCCACGCCCAGTTTCGCGAGGAAGCCCGCCGACGCCGGGTCCAGACTGACCGGTACACCCCGCGCGCGTGCCGACTCCAGGGCCGCCGAGGCCAGCGCCCGGCTCGGTTCGGAGAAGAACAGATAGCCCGACAGATGCAGCCGCGCGACACCGTCGAGCAGCGTGGACGACCAGTCGCCGGGATCGAGCCGCAGCGAGGCCCCGCTGTCCGTGAGGAACGTCCGCTCGGCCGAGGCGCCCTGGTCCACCAGACAGATCACCGTCCCGGTCGGCGCCTCGGGATCGACGACGAGCAGGGGACGTACACCGCAGGCCGACAGCTCGCGTTCGTGCCAGGCGGCGGCATCCGCCCCCACCCGGCCGAGCAGCCGTACGTCCGGACAGCCCCGATGGGCCGCCCAGCAGGCGACGTTGGCACCGGCCCCGCCCGGCAGGGTGCGGACCGCCGCGGCCGTGTCGGTGCCCGCCGCGAGCGGCCCTCGATGCCGGGCGACGACGTCCGTGATCACATCACCGACGACGAGCAGCGCCCCGGGGACATCCGGGTGCGGCCCCGCGCCGTGCCCCGCCCTACTCCGCGCACGTCTCCCCGCATCGACCGTGTTGGACCGGTCGGACCGGTCGGACCGGTCGGACCGGGGGAAGTGGTCGGCCCGGCCGGCTCGGGCGTCGGGCTGAGCGGCGCCGTCGGGACGGTCGGCATCCGGGCCCGGGTCGCCGCGATCCGTCCCGCTCACGCCCCGGCCCAGGCCGCCGCGATCCGTCCCGCGAGTCGTACGTTGCCCCGCACCGCCGCCAGATTGGCGCTGAGCGACGCACCGTCGGTGTGCCGCACCAGGTAGTCGAGCAGGAACGGCGTCACGGCCTGTCCGGTCACGCCCTCGGCCTCGCACGCGTGCAGCGCGTCGGCGAGCACGCGCGCGTGGAGCGCCGGTTCGAGCTGCTCCTCCTCAGGGACGG
This sequence comes from Streptomyces sp. RPA4-2, assembly GCF_012273515.2. Classification (NCBI taxonomy): domain Bacteria; kingdom Bacillati; phylum Actinomycetota; class Actinomycetes; order Kitasatosporales; family Streptomycetaceae; genus Streptomyces; species Streptomyces sp. RPA4-2. Next base: position 2,519,540 of record NZ_CP050975.2, on the reverse strand, counting down.
GGTTCGCGACGATCAGCGCCGATTCCGGTCCGTCCAGCGCGTCCTGCGCGCGCATGACGTCCGCCACCTGACCGGGAGAACCCAGCGTCCAGTCCACGGGATGGCCCGAGTCGGACAGATAGAAGCCGGGGAAGCGGTCGGTGCCGTACCCGGCCACCGCGACGCCGAGCGTCTCCAGGCGCTGCAAGGTCGCCGGCACGTCGAGGATCGACTTCACGCCCGCGCACACCACCGTGATCCGGGTACGCGCCAGCAGGCCCAGGTCGGCCGACTCGTCCTGCGTCGCGGTCCACTCCCGGTGCACGCCGCCGAGGCCACCCGTCGCGAACACCCGTACGCCCGCGAGGGCGGCCAGCAGCGCCGTCGCGGACACGGTCGTCGCCCCGCTCGCGCCCGTCGCCACCGCGAGCGGCAGATCGCGGTGCCCGAGCTTGCGGATGCCGTCCTCGTTCGCGACCCGTTCCACCTGCTCCTTGTCCAGTCCGACATGGGGCCGCCCGTCCAGCACGGCGACCGTCGCGGGTACGGCACCCTCCCGCCGTACGACGTCCTCCAGTTCCAGCGCGACCTGCAGATTGCGCGGACGCGGCAGCCCGTGCGCGATGATCGTCGACTCCAGGGCCACCACCGGCCGGCGCGCGTCGAGCGCCTCCCGCACCTCTTCGGACACCACGATCACGCGCCTGCCTCCTGTCTGTCGCCTTTCCTCATCTCTGGCGGGCGGCGCGCCCGGTCAAACCCTTGCGAGCCGCGGCACACGGCACCAGCCTGGGGGCATGACGGACAACTCGCCACGTCTCGACCATGTCGTTCTCTGGGTACGCGATCCGGTCGCGTCGGCCGACTTCTACGAGAGGTCGGTCGGCCTGGAGCCCCTGAGGGTCACCGAATACGCCGAGGGGAAGGAGTCGTTCCCCTCCGTGCGCCTCAATGAGGAGACCATTTTCGACCTCGCGCCGCTCCCTCTGGCGCCGTACATGAACATGGTCCCCGGGGGTGCGGACAGCGCAGGCCACCCCGTCAACCACGTATGTCTGTCGCTGGGAGCAGACGACTTCGACGCCTTGCGGACGCGCCTGGAGGAGAGGGCCGTCCCCGTCTCGGGCTTCTCCTACGACGCGTTCGGCGCCCGCGGCACGGCCAAGCGCAGCTTCTACTTCCGCGACCCGGACGGGAACGTCTTCGAGGCGCGGCACTACGAGTAGAACGGGAATACGGGAAAACGGGAAAGGGGTGCTTCCCGGACTCGGGGAAGCACCCCTCCCGTACGCCCCGGGTCAGACAGGCCGTACGCCGGCCAGTGCCCCGTGCGGATCGAGTACGTACTTGCGGCCGGCGCCCTGGTCGAACTCGGCGTAGCCGCGCGGTGCGTCCTCCAGGCCGATCACGGTCGCGTTGACCGCCTTGGCGATGTGCACCCGTTCGTGCAGGATCGCCTGCATCAGCCCCCGGTGGTACCGCATCACCGGGCACTGCCCCGTGCTGAGGCGATGACTCTTCGCCCACCCCAGACCGAGCCGCACCTTCAGCGTTCCGGTCCGCGCGTCCTGGTCGATCCCGCCGGGGTCGTCCGTGACGTACAGACCGGGGATGCCCAGCGCTCCACCCGCGCGGGTGATGCCCATCAGCGAGTTGAGGACGGTCGCGGGTGCCTCCTCGGCGTCGGGGCCGTGCGCGCGTGCCTCGAAGCCGACCGCGTCGACGGCCGCGTCGACCTCGGGTTCGCCGAGGATCTGCGCGATCTGGTCCTCCACCGGGCCCGCGGAGATGTCCACCGTCTCGCACCCGAAGCTCCGGGCCTGGGCGAGGCGTTCGGCGTTGAGGTCTCCGACGATGACGACCGCGGCGCCCAGGAGCTGCGCCGACGCGGCCGCTGCCAGACCGACCGGGCCCGCCCCGGCGACGTACACCGTCGAACCGACCCCGGCGCCCGCGGTGACCGCGCCGTGGAAGCCCGTCGGGAAGATGTCCGACAGCATGGTCAGGTCGAGGAGCTTCTCGCGCGCCTGGTCGCGGTCGGGGAACCTCAGCAGGTTGAAGTCCGCGTACGGGACCATGGCGTACTGGGCCTGGCCCCCGACCCAGCCGCCCATGTCGACATAACCGTAGGCGGCCCCCGGGCGGGCCGGATTGACGTTCAGGCAGATGCCGGTCCTGCGTTCCTTGCAGTTGCGGCACCGGCCGCAGGCGATGTTGAACGGTACCGAGACGATGTCCCCGACCTCGATGAACTCGACGTCCGGACCGCGTTCCAGTACCTCTCCGGTGATTTCGTGTCCGAGGACCAGCCCCTCGGGCGCGGTCGTACGGCCCCGCACCATGTGCTGGTCACTGCCACAGATGTTGCTGGCGAGCACCTTGAGAATGACTCCGTGCCGGCACTTGCGACCGACGTTCTCGGCGGCCACTCCCGGCCCGTCCTGCAGTTCAAGCGTCGGATGGTCGATGGTCCTGACCTCCACCGCACCCGGCTTGAGATATGCGACTGCCCTGTTTCCGCTCTCGCTCATGCGTGATCGCCGTCCCTTCGGCCCCCGTGTCTTCGGATGCCGGCGGCTGTGCGCAGGGCGGAGTCTGCTACCGGTCACGCGTTCCGACCACCCTCCGCGCGACGCCTTTCTCGAATGCCCTTAAGGTGACCGCTCATGACCGAGAACAGCCAGGCCACCCCGTCCTTCGCCGTCCACGTTCCCGACGCCGAGCTCGAGCCGGAGCCGCTCGACCCGGGCCAGATCGTCTCCGGCACCCCGGTCGTGACCGGCAAGGTGCTGTGGGAGTCGGCCGACGGCAAGCAGTCGCGCGGCATCTGGCAGATCACCCCCGGAGTGGTGACCGACACCGAGGCGAACGAGCTCTTTGTCGTCGTCAGCGGCCGCGCCACGATCGAGATCGAGGGTGGCGGTCCCTTCGAGGTGGGCCCGGGAGACGCGGCGATCCTGCGCGAGGGCGACCGTACGACGTGGACCGTGCACGAGACGCTCCGCAAGGCGTACCACATCAGCCTGTAGCCTCCGGCTTCTTCGGGCCGCCGCCCGGCGCCCGCCGCCCGGCCGGCCGCACCCCGGCCCGGACTCCGGAGCCCCCGTCCCTAACCCAGGGCCGTGGGCTTCTGGCCTGCGGTGTCCTGGAGGCCCTCCGAGGACCGGTCGTGCCTTCCACGGGTGAACAGCGCCAGCCCGCCCAGCGGGAGCAGCAGACACGCGGCGACGAGGTTCAACCACGCGTAACTCGCCTCCGCGACGATGAGCCCGGCGGTCGCCCCGCCCACACCGGCCGCCGTGTTCATGGTCAGGTCGGAGACCCCCTGCGCGGCGGCCCGCGCGGCCTGGGGCACGGAGTCCGTGAGGAGCGCCGACCCGGACACCAGTCCGGACGACCAGCCCAGGCCCAGGAGGAAGAGGCCCGCGGCGGTCTGTCCGTGGCTGCCGCCCGCCGTGCCCGCGAGCAGTGCGGCGCAGGCGAGCAGGCCCCCGGCGAGCGCTATCCCGGAGAGATGCCCGAAGCGGTCCGAGAGCCGTCCCATGAGGGGTGAGAACGCGTACATGCCCGCGATGTGCGCGCTGATCACCAGCCCGATCAGATCGATGCTCGCCCCGTGGTGCCCGAGGTCGACGGGGGTCATCGACATGATCGAGACCATCGCGGTGTGCGACACGGCCACGGTCACGAGTGCCAGCCGGGCCCGCGGCGAGGCGGCGACGGCGGCGAAACCGGCGCGGATCGACCGCGCGTCGGCGGACCGCTCCCCGGCCGGCGCGAGCGCCCGAGCGGTCAGCAGCGGATCCGGCCGCAGCAGGACGGCCACCAGCAGCGCCGAGAGCAGGAAGACCCCGGCCGCCCAGACGAACGGCCCGGCCGCCTGAGGTATCCCGAGCCCGGACACGCTGCGCCCCGCAGGTGCGGCGATGTTGGGCCCGAGCACCGCTCCGATCGTGGTGGCCCACACCACGTTCGAGATGGCGCGGGCGCGCCGCTGCGGTTCGGCCAGATCGGCGGCCGCGAACCGCGCCTGAAGGTTCGCCGACGAGGCCGCGCCGAACCCCGCCATGCCGAGCAGCAGCAGGGGGAAGCTCCCGACGCGCGCGGCGACCACGACGAGGCAGGCCCCCGACGCGCCGATGAGATACGCGAGGACGAGCCCGGGCCGACGCCCGCGCGCGGTCATCAGCGCGGCCAGCGGCACGGAGAGCACCGCCGTGCCGGTGACCGTCGCGGTGGGCGCGAGACCCGACAGCGACTCGGTCCCGCTGACCTGCTTGGCCAGTACGGTGGCGAGCGCGATGCCGGTGGCGACACCGAGCCCGCCGAGGATCTGGCCCGCGATCAGTACGGCGGTGATCCGGCGCCGCAGCGCCGGTATCCCCTCGATGTCCACGGGTACGGCAGCCTGCCGTCCGACGGCGGTCACCGCGACCACCCGGACGTCGAACAAGCGGAACGAGCCGGGCAGGCGGAAGCGGAGCGGGCTACTACGGGACACGCGTCAGCGGGGTATGCGGCCACGGGGCGTGCGGATGCGGTGGAACGGGCTCGGGTCACCGGCGCAGTGTCCATTCCGCGCCGTGTGCGAACAAGGCCGTGTGTGAACAAGGCCGTGTGCGAACGAGACGGAGCACGCAAGGGTGGCTCGCCGGCTGTCTCCACGGGCGCCGCCACACCCCGCCGGATGAGCGGCGGCTTCAGGAGGGCCGTTCGGGACCGCCGTTCCCGGTCTGCGTTCCTGGTCTCCGCTTCAGAACAGCGGTTCCGGCAGCACCCCTTCCAGCGCCAGCAGCCGCCGCTTCGTCTCCAGTCCGCCCCCGAACCCTCCGATGCCGCCGTCGCTCTCCACGACCCGGTGACACGGCACGACGACCGGCAGCGGGTTCGAGCCCATTGCCACGCCGACCGCCTGCGCCGCGCCCGGCTGCCCCACCCGCCGGGCGAGGTCGCCATAGCCCACGACCGCGCCGTACGCGACGCCGGACTCCAGCTCACGCAGCACCTGGCGGTTGAACCCGGAGATGAGCGACCAGTCCAGCGGCAGCTCGAAGTCACGACGCTCACCCGCGAAGTACGCCCCGACCTGGCGTATCGCTTCGGCCAGGAGCGGAGATGCCGGTGCCTCGACCGGCTCGGTGCCCAAGCGTGCGGCGAGCCGCTCGAGCGCCCTGTCGCGGACCGCGTCCGTGGCGTGGAACACCACGTTCACCAGGCCGTCGTCCGTGGCCGCCAGCAGCAGCGGACCGATGTCCGTGCCGACGACGCTCCACACGGCCCGATGCTCGTCCTGCCCATGGCTGTTCATGAGATCCACCGTACGACGCGCCACTGACAACGCCCGTGGCCCGCCCGTGGTCTCCGGGCGCGGCACGGGCACCGGTCGGCGTCCGTGCCGCGCCCCACGGCCCTCGGGTGGCCGTTAGCTCTCCTGCAGCGCGCTGCGGACCGCATCGGGTTTGTTCGTGATGACGCCGTCCACGCCGTAGCCCGCCAGGCGCTGGGCGGTGTCCGCGTCGTCGACGGTCCAGACGAAGACCTTCATCGGCCTGCCGTGCGGCCCCTTGAAGGCATGGACCGTGTAGACGTAACCGGAGGTGAGGGAGGCGCTGTCCGGGTTGATCAGGTCGGCGAACCGCGCGTACTCGCGCAACTGCGCGTACGTCGGCTTGCCCAGGAAGGCCGTCGTGATCCCGGGACGCAGATCGTGGACCGTTCGCACGCTCCGCGCGCTGAAACTCTGGACGACCAGCCGGTGCCGCAGGTGCTCCGGGTCGAGCCAGCCCTCGTTGCTCAGCAGCTTGAGGGTCTGCCGCTCGATGCCCGGATAGAGGTCGGGGTTCTTGATCTCCAGGACGAGCTTCTGGTGGTTGTGCGAGACCCGCTCCATGTACTGGCGCAGCGTCGGCACGCGCGTACCGACGTACCGACGGCCGTACCAGCTGCCCGCGTCGAGACGCGCGATCTCCGCGGCGGTGAAGTCCTTCACCTTCCAGGGAGCCCGGTGGGGATAGACCTTCTCGACATCGGTCGTGCGCGCCAGTGTGGCGTCGTGGAGGACGACGAGCTCACCGTCCTTGGTGCGCTGGACGTCGTTCTCGACCCAGTGGAAACCCATCGCGGCGGCCTTGTCGATGGAGGCCAGGGTGTTCTCGGGCGCGTACGCGGAGGCGCCGCGGTGCGCGACGATCACGACACCGCCGTCCGGGGAGCCGGCCCGCGTGTGGGGAGCGGGCAGTAATGAGGCGGTGCCCCCGAGAAGCACGGTGCCCCCGAGAATCGCTGTGGTCGTGGCGGCGGCCACGCGCGCGTGCATACGTACTCCTCGCGTCGGTCGATCACGTACAGCTCAAGAGTGACAGCAGGGAGTGACACGTGGGGGAGGTGCGCCGGGCGCGGATCGAATGGAGTTGACCAAGTCCGCTCACCGACAACGCACAAGTGCGGCGAGATCGTGATTCTTTGCCGGAACATCGTTCGACCATTCCGGTGGGGGTCATACTCTCTGCCTCACCCCCGGCCGTTGACGCGGCCTGGAGTGTGGGGGCGTTTCTGGGATTTCCGGTGCAAAAGGGCGGGAAGGACAGCCGTACATGCAGGGCACGATCGACGGCTTCAGCTACGGACTCGTCACACCGGTGGTGGCGTTCCTCATGGCCTGCCTGGGTGGAGCGCTCGGCCTTCGGTGCACCACCAGATCGATGCTGGCCACCCGTTCCTGGCGGACCGGCTGGCTCGCCCTCGGCTCGGCCGCGATCGGTTCCGGCATCTGGACCATGCACTTCATCGCCATGATGGGGTTCTCGGTCGATGGGACCCCGATCCACTACGACAGGCCCACGACGTTCGCGAGCCTGGGCGTGGCCATCGTCATGGTCGGCGTCGGGATCTTCATCGTGGGCTACCGCGGCGCCACCGGCACGGCACTGTTCACCGGGGGCACCATCACCGGTCTGGGCATCGCCTCCATGCACTATTTGGGCATGGCCGGCATGCGCCTGAACGGAAAGCTGGAGTACAACACCCTCACCGTCTCCGCCTCGGTCGTCATAGCCGTCGTCGCCGCCATCACCGCGCTGTGGGCGGCGGGCCAGGTCCGGGGATTCCTCTGGAGCGTGGGCGCCAGCCTCGTCATGGGGCTGGCTGTCAGCGGCATGCACTACACGGGTATGGCCGCCCTCAGCGTCCATCTCCACCACACCTCCAGCACCCCCGCGGGCGATTCGGCCACCTCCTTGCTCGCGCCCATGATGATCGGCCCGCTGGTCTTCCTCTGTCTGGCCGGCGCCGTCGTGCTGTTCGACCCCCTGATGGTGACGGGCGGGCCGGACCGGACCCCCGTGGAACGCATACCCGGCATTCCGGCCCACCCCGGGGGTCTTTATTCAGGTCACAGACCGCAGCGGTACCCCGGCCACGACCGTGCGCACCGGAGCGTACGCACCCCGCAGAGCCGGTGATCGGGCCCCGTTGTCAGTGCGGGGTCGTACGGTGGAACCCATGCGGCCCGTATCAAAGATCGAACGTTCGGTGGCGCCCTTCGAGGTCGTCAGTTCCTACCAGCCGAGCGGTGACCAGCCGGCGGCCATCGCCGAGCTGGAGAAGCGCGTCCGCGCGGGTGAGAAGGACGTCGTCCTGCTGGGCGCGACCGGCACCGGCAAGTCCGCCACCACCGCGTGGATGATCGAGAAGCTCCAGCGCCCCACGCTCGTCATGGCACCGAACAAGACGCTGGCCGCCCAGCTGGCCAACGAGTTCCGCGAGCTGCTCCCGAACAACGCGGTCGAGTACTTCGTCTCGTACTACGACTACTACCAGCCCGAGGCCTACGTCCCCCAGTCGGACACCTACATCGAGAAGGACTCCTCGATCAACGAGGAGGTCGAGCGGCTGCGCCACTCCGCGACCAACTCGCTGCTCACCCGACGCGACGTCGTGGTGGTCGCCTCGGTCTCCTGCATCTACGGCCTCGGTACGCCGCAGGAATACGTCGACCGGATGGTCAGCCTCAAGGTCGGCGACGAGATCGACCGTGACGACCTGCTGCGCCGCTTCGTCGACATCCAGTACACCCGTAACGACGTGGCGTTCGCCCGGGGCACCTTCCGGGTCCGCGGCGACACCATCGAGATCTTCCCGGTCTACGAGGAGCTCGCCGTCCGCATCGAGATGTTCGGCGACGAGATCGAGGCGCTCTCCACGCTGCACCCGCTCACCGGCGAGGTCATCAGCGACGACGAACAGATCTACGTGTTCCCGGCGACCCACTACGTGGCGGGTCCCGAGCGCATGGAGCGCGCCGTCAACGACATCGAGAAGGAGCTGGGCGAGCGTCTCCCCGAGCTGGAGAAGCAGGGCAAGCTCCTGGAAGCCCAGCGGCTGCGCATGCGCACCACGTACGACCTCGAGATGCTGCGCCAGATCGGCTCCTGCTCCGGCGTGGAGAACTACTCGATGCACTTCGACGGACGTGAGCCCGGCTCCCCGCCGAACACGCTCATCGACTACTTCCCGGACGACTTCCTGCTCGTCATCGACGAGTCGCACAACACGGTGCCGCAGATCGGTGCCATGTACGAAGGCGACGCCTCCCGCAAGCGCACGCTCGTCGACCACGGCTTCCGGCTTCCCTCCGCCCTGGACAACCGCCCCCTGAAGTGGGAGGAGTTCCAGGAGCGCATCGGACAGACCGTCTATCTGTCGGCGACCCCGGGCAAGTACGAGCTCTCCCGCGCGGACGGCTACGTCGAACAGATCATCCGACCCACCGGTCTGATCGACCCCGAGGTCGTCGTCAAACCCACCGAGGGCCAGATCGACGACCTGGTGCACGAGATCCGCGAGCGCACCGAGAAGGACGAACGCGTCCTGGTCACCACGCTCACCAAGAAGATGGCCGAGGACCTCACCGACTACTTCCTGGAACTCGGCATCCAGGTGCGCTATCTGCACAGCGACGTCGACACCCTGCGCCGGGTCGAGCTGCTGCGCGAGCTGCGCGCGGGCGAGTTCGACGTCCTGGTCGGCATCAACCTGCTGCGAGAGGGCCTCGACCTGCCCGAGGTGTCCCTGGTGTCGATCCTCGACGCCGACAAGGAGGGCTTCCTGCGCTCGGGCACCTCCCTGATCCAGACCATCGGCCGCGCGGCGCGCAACGTCTCCGGCCAGGTCCACATGTACGCCGACCGGATCACCCCGGCGATGGAGAAGGCCATCGACGAGACCAACCGGCGCCGCGAGAAGCAGGTCGCGTACAACGAGGAGAGGGGCATCGACCCGCAGCCCCTCCGCAAGAAGATCAACGACATCGTGGCGCAGATCGCCCGCGAGGACGTCGACACGGAGCAGCTGCTCGGCTCGGGCTACCGCAAGGCGAAGGACGGCAAGGGAGCCAAGGCCCCGGTGCCCTCGCTCGGTGGCAAGGCGGCCAAGTCCGCCAAGAGCGCCGCGAAGACCCCGACCGACCGCCCCGCGGCCGAGCTCGCCGAGCAGATCGAGGAGCTGACGGAGCGCATGCGGGCCGCCGCGGCGGACCTCCAGTTCGAGATCGCGGCCCGACTGCGCGACGAGGTGTCGGAGATGAAGAAGGAACTGCGTCAGATGAGGGAGGCGGGCCTGGCCTGACGCCCCTTCGACCGCGCCGGACCCCGGCGGATGCGCGCTGTGTTGCAAGACCGACACAAAGCGCGCCGCGGGGTTCGGCACTGTCGGTGGCGCTGCGTAGGGTTCTGGTCATCCGTGGATTCCGCGGCAACAGGGGACAGTTCGAGAGGGGATCAGCGCGTGACGGTCAACATGACCAAGGGTCAGGCCATCAGTCTGCAGAAGAACGACGGGGGCACCCTCACCGCGGTGCGCATGGGGCTCGGCTGGCAGGCGGCACCCCGGCGCGGCCTGTTCGGCTCGCGCACCCGGGAGATCGACCTCGACGCCTCGGCCGTGCTGTTCGCCGACAAGCAGCCGGTCGACGTGGTGTTCTTCCGTCACCTCGTCAGCGACGACGGCTCCGTGCGGCACACCGGCGACAATGTGGTCGGCGGCGTGGGCCAGGGCGGCGACGACGAGGCGATCCTCGTCGACCTCCAGCGCCTCCCCGTCCACATCGACCAGATCGTCTTCACCGTGAACTCCTTCACGGGCCAGACGTTCCAGGAGGTGCAGAACGCGTTCTGCCGTCTGGTCGACGAGACCAACGGCCAGGAGCTCGCCCGCTACACGCTCGCGGGCGGCGGCCAGTACACCGCCCAGATCATGGCGAAGGTGCACCGCGCCGGTCCGGGCTGGCAGATGACGGCCCTCGGCACCCCGGCCAACGGCCGTACCTTCCAGGACCTGATGCCCGCGATCCTGCCGCACCTGTAGGCAGCCCGACCGTAGGCACGAAGCGACACAGGGGGACAAGGGGATGACGGCCGAGCTGGTCCGGGGGCAGAACCACCCGCTCTCCCAGGTCCGTCTTGAGGTCCGCGTATCGGCCGGCCGGCCGGTCGTGGCCGGTGCCACGCTCAGCGACGAGCAGGGCAGGGTCCGGGGCGTCGAATGGGTGGCGCACCCGGGCGCGCCCACCCTTCCCGGGCTCGAGGTCTCCAAGCAGGCGGCGGCCGACCACCGCCTGGCGTTCGATCTCGACGCCCTGCCAGGGACCGTGCACCGGGTCAGCGTGCTGCTCGCGCTGCCGACCGGCGTCGGTCCGGTCCGGTTCGGCGCCGTGGCCGCCCCCTTCGTCGCCGTGACCGGACTCGACGGCTCCGAGGTCGCCAGCTACACCATCACCGGCCTGGACACCGAGTCGGCCGTCGTCGCCCTGGAGCTCTACCGCAGACAGGGCGCCTGGAAGGTGCGCGCGGTCGGCCAGGGGTACGCGGGCGGCCTCGCCGAACTCCTCACCGACCAGGGACTGCCCGAGGCCCGCCGGCTCGCGGACAGCATCAACGAGGCGGTGGCACAGGGGCTGGCCCGCTCGGTGTCGGCGCCCCCGCCCCGCACGCCGGACGCGGACCGCTCACGGCAGGCGGCCGCCTCGGCACCGGGACCGGATCAGCCGTACGCCGGACCGCAGGGCGCCTCAGGGACCGTACCGCCGCTCCAGCCCCCGTCCTCGTCCCCGTACGACACGCCCGGCGGTCAGGGAGCCACCGTGCCGCAGCCGGGGTACCAGGGCGGCGGCACCGCGCAGACCGATCCCTCCGCGGTCCCCCAGCCGTCCGCGGCCGCCACCGGCCCGGTCGACTACAGCCATCCGGGCTTAAGCAGACCTCGGCGCCGCCCCCGCCCCCGCCGACCGCACCGGCCCCCGCCCGGACAGCCCGCGCGGCCCGTCGCGGGCGACGCGACCGGCTGGTCCATGGAGGAGCGCCTCTACAACCAGGTGTGGGGGATGTTCGAGGACCTGGCCCGCACCACGGCCGCCTATCGCAGCGCCGTCGACTTCGCCGACTCGCGCATGGAGCAGGAACTCGACAAGGCCCTGTCCGACCCGCGCAGCCGGATCGGCGGCCAGGGCGACGCCGCCCGCGAGGCCGCCCAGGCCAAGCACGCCGACCTGGTCGACCAGGCCCGCGCGGCGCTCGACCGGGACCTCGCCCAGCTCACCGCCGAGGCGGACGTCGTCGAGCCCGCGCTGCCCGCGGCGTACGCACGCTGGGACAACCCGGTCTGGCACGGCTACCGGGTGCCCATGGAGATCCCCATGGCCGTGCGCCTCGGCGACCTCCATCTGCCCGAGAGCGAGGAGCTGAGCATTCCGATGCTGGTCCGGCTCCCGCTGGAGCGCGGCCTGTGGATCGACAGCGGACGAGCCACTCTGGAGGACTCGCTCGCCGACTCCGACGAGCTGCGCCGGCTAGCGATGGACACGGCGGTGGCGAACGCCGCGCGGCTGCTCGCCGTCTATCCCGCGGGCGAGTTCACGGTGCACGTCATCGACCCGGCCGGTTCCGCGGCGTCGTCCCTCGCACCGCTGGTGCGCTCCGGGGTGCTGGACGGCCGGCCCGCGGCCGGTGCCACAGGCGTGGCCGACGTCCTGGCCCGGCTCACCCGGCGTGTGGACCTGGTGCAGATGGCGGTGCGCGGCGGAGCCGCCGACTCGTTGCCGCCCGGCCTCGACACCGCGGAGCAGTTGCTGATCGTCAACGACTTCCCGCACGGCTTCGACGACCGCGCCGTCACCCAGCTGCGCTATCTCGCGGACGAGGGACCGGCCGTCGGCGTCCATCTGATGCTGGTGGCCGACCGGGAGGACGCCGCCGGTTACGGACCCCTGCTGGACCCTTTGTGGCGCGCGCTGTTGCGGCTCACGCCGGTGCCCGACGACCACCTCGCCGACCCGTGGGTCGGTCACGCCTGGACGTACGAGCCCGCGCTCGTCCCGTCGGGCAGCCAGGTGCTCCAGCAGGTGCTCTCCCAGGTCGCGGCGGCCCGCCGTCCGTGGAACCGCTGACCCTTCGAAGCGCTTCACCAAGTATCAGTAAAGAGCTCTGACCAGCCAACTTGGCATTTCTTTTACTAATCCCTTTACCTCTACTTGGTAATTCGGGTACTCTCGTTCTCACGGAGGGGAGTACTCCCTACCTGCTGCGGCGTACCCGTCAATACGGATCTGGCCAGATCCCGGGGCGTCGGCCCGTGACCGGAAAGCGCACCACGCGCCCGACCGGACACGGGTGGAAGAGACCTCCGGTAGCGACGACGCTGAAATCTGCCGTTACGTACTGCCGGAGGCGCAGTGGATGTTTCCTTGACCCTTTGGGTCCTCACGATCCTGGGCCTTGCCGCCCTCATCGCGGTCGACTTCTTCATCGGCCGCAAACCGCACGACGTATCGATCAAGGAAGCCGGAATCTGGACGCTCGTCTGGATCGCTCTGGCCGGACTGTTCGGACTGGGGCTGCTCGTCTTCTCCGGCGGCCAGCCGGCCGGCGAGTTCTTCGCGGGCTTCATCACCGAGAAGTCGCTGAGCGTGGACAACCTCTTCGTCTTCGTCCTGATCATGGCGAAGTTCGCGGTGCCCTCGCAGTACCAGCAGCGCGTGCTCCTCGTCGGTGTGCTCATAGCGCTCGTCCTGCGCGCGATCTTCATCGCCGCGGGCGCCGCGATCATCGCGAACTTCGCGTGGGTCTTCTACATCTTCGGCGCGTTCCTCATCTACACGGCCTGGAAGCTGATCCAGGAGGCCCGGGCCGACGAGGACGAGGAGGAGTTCGAGGAGAACCGCCTGCTCAAGGCCGCGGAGAAGCGCTTCGGCGTGGCCGACCGCTACCACGGCACCAAGCTGTGGATCCGGCAGAACGGCAAGCGCGTCATGACGCCGATGCTGGTCGTGATGCTCGCGATCGGCACCACGGACGTGCTCTTCGCGCTGGACTCCATCCCCGCGATCTTCGGTCTGACCCAGGACCCGTACATCGTCTTCACGGCCAACGCGTTCGCGCTGATGGGGCTGCGTCAGCTGTACTTCCTGATCGGCGGCCTGCTGAAGAAGCTGGTCCACCTCTCCTACGGCCTGTCGGTCATCCTCGGTTTCATCGGCGTCAAGCTCGTGCTGCACGCGCTCCACGAGTCCGGCGTCCACGTCCCCGAGATATCCATCCCGGTCTCGCTCGGTGTCATCTGCGCGGTCCTGGTCGTCACGACGATCACCAGCCTGACGGCCACCAGGAAGCAGGCGGCGCGGGAGAACTCCGAAGGCACTCGGAAGGACAGCATCGACGTCTGACCACGTCGGGCGCAGGACGAGCGCACCGGGAGGGTTGCGCGGTGAACTGCTGCGCCTCCCTCCCGGTGCTTCCGGTCGCCGGGGGCGGCGCGCCATCGGAATGCGGGGGCCGCCCCCGCCTGCGACGATCGCTGCATGATCGTTCCGCTCCGGTCGCTCGTGACACGGTGGACGGCCGTCGTCCCCGTGGTCGCGGTGGTCCTGCTCGTCCTCACCTGGGGGCGCGACCTGCCCGGCGCGATGGTCGCGCTGGTGACCGTGGTCCTCGCCGGGGCGGTGCTGGCAGCGGTCCACCACGCGGAGGTGGTGGCGCACCGGGTCGGTGAACCCTTCGGCTCTCTCGTTCTCGCCGTCGCCGTCACGATCATCGAGGTGGCGCTGATCGTCACCCTGATGGCGGACGGCGGCGCCAAGAGCTCGACCCTCGCCCGCGACACGGTGTTCGCGGCCGTGATGATCACCTGCAACGGCATCGTCGGAGTGTGTCTGCTCGTCGCCTCCCTGCGCCACGGGCTCGCCGTCTTCAACGCCGAGGGCACCGGGGCAGCCCTCGCGACCGTCGCGACGCTCGCCACACTCAGCCTGGTCTTCCCGACCTTCACCACCAGCAAGCCGGGCCCCGAGTTCTCCACGGCCCAGCTCACCTTCGCCGCGCTCGCCTCTCTCGTCCTGTACGGCCTGTTCGTGACGACCCAGACCGTGCGGCACCGCGACTACTTCCTCCCGGTCACCCGCCAGGGCCAGGTGATCGACGTGGACGACCACGCGGACGCCCCGTCCGCCCGCGCAGCGAGGATCAGCATGGCACTGCTCGCCCTCGCGCTCGTGGGCGTGGTCGGCCTCGCCAAGGGCGTCTCGCCCACCATCGAATCCGGTGTCGAGGCGGCCGGCATGCCGCAGTCCGTGGTCGGCGTGATCATCGCACTGCTCGTGCTGCTCCCCGAGACGATCGCCGCGCTCCGGTCGGCCCGTCGCGACCGCGTGCAGACCAGTCTCAACCTGGCCCTCGGCTCCGCGATGGCCAGCATCGGCCTGACGATTCCCGCGGTCGCGCTGGCGTCCGTCTGGCTCTCCGGGCCGCTTGTCCTCGGCCTCGGCCCCACCCATATGGTGCTGCTCGTGCTGACGGTGGTCGTGAGCTCCCTGACGGTCGTCCCGGGACGCGCCACGCCTCTCCAGGGAGGCGTCCATCTGGTGCTGTTCGCCGCGTACCTGGAGCTGGCGGTCACCCCTTAGCCGGCACTCGGCCGACGCCCGGTGACCGGTGTTCATTCGGTGACGGCCGAGACGGCCAGACGGGGCACCGGCCGGGTCTCCGGCAGCAGCGCGAAGCACCCCAGACTGAGCAGCGCGACCCCCGTCAGATACGCGGCCACGCCCCAGGGAACCCGTTCTCCCTCGGCCACCGCCGTCGCCACGATCGGCGTGAGCGCGCCCCCGAGGACCCCGCCCAGGTTGTAGCCCACGGCCGCTCCCGTGCAGCGCACCCGAGGCTCGTACAACTCCGGAAGATACGCGGCGATCACGGCGAACATCGTGATGAAGGCGAGCAGCGCGACCAGGAACCCGAGGAACATCAGCAGGGGTTCGCCGGTCGACAGCAGCGCGATCATCGGGAACATCCACAGCGCGGCGGCCGTGCACCCCGCCAGGCACAGCGGCCGCCGTCCGTAACGGTCTCCGAGCAGTGCGACCACGGGCGTCAGGGAGCCCTTCACCACCACGGCCGCCATGATGCAGGCCAGCATGACGGTACGGCTCACACCCAGCCGCTCGACTCCGTAGGCGAGCGCCCAGGTCGTCACCGCGTAGAAGACCGCGTAGCCGACCGCGAGCCCGCCGGCCGTCAGCAGCACGAGCCGCCAGTGGTCGCGCACCACCTCGACGATCGGCGCCCGCGAGTGGTCCCGCACCTCCAGGAACCGCGGACTCTCCGGTAGCGAGCCGCGCAGCCACAGCCCCGCCGCCGCGAGCACACCCGAGGCCCAGAACGGCACCCGCCACCCCCAGTCGGCGAACTGCGCGTCGGACAGTGCCGCCGACAGCACCAGCATCACGCCGTTGGCCAGCACGAACCCCAGCGAGGGACCCATCTGCGGGAAGCTGGACCACAGCCCGCGACGCTCGGCGGGCGCGTGCTCGGCGGTCAGCAGTACCGCCCCGCCCCACTCCCCGCCGAGCCCGAGCCCCTGCAGGAACCGCAGCACGAGAAGGAGCGCGGGAGCGGCCGCGCCGAGGGTGTCGTACGTCGGTACAAAGCCGACCGCGACCGTCGCCGCGCCGGTCAGCAGCAATGAGGCGACGAGCACCGGCCGCCGTCCGCGCCGGTCCCCGATGTGCCCGAACAGCACCGAGCCGAGAGGGCGGGCGACGAACCCGACGCCGAACGTCGCGAAGGCCGCGAGTGTTCCCGCCAGTGGCGAGAAGGTGGGGAAGAAGAGTGGCCCGAGGACGAGCGCGGCAGCGGTCCCGTAGACGAAGAAGTCGTAGAACTCGATGGCCGTCCCGACCAGCGAGGCGGCCGCGAGCCTGAGCATGGAGGGAGCCCTTACGGTGCGTACGTCGTGCATGCCGCGTCAACTACCCACAGTGACCAACGGTTACGGGGGGCGTGCGGAAGCGCAGGGTGTGTCAGCAGGTGACGGTGATGCGCCGGGGCGGGGCCGTCGACACGGATCGCTCCCCCCTGGGTGACGACCAGTCGGGGATCGTCGTGCCGCGGGTCCGCGTCGAAGCCGATCGTGGCGCCGGGAGCGTAGCCATGAGGGGAGCGTACGGACGGTCACGGAGGGGTCGCACCGTGATAGACCGGGTTGCGAGCAGCGGTCCTTGACGGGCCGGCAGACCTGGAAGGACCGGAGGAACCGTGCCCCGCACTCTCGCCACCGCCCCGATCATGATTCTCAACGGGCCCAATCTGAACCTCCTCGGGCAGCGGCAGCCGGAGATCTACGGTTCCGACACGCTCGCCGACGTCGAGGCCCTGTGCGCCAAGGCGGCGGCCGCGCACGGCGGCACGGTGGACTTCCGCCAGTCCAACCACGAGGGCGAACTGGTCGACTGGATCCACGAGGCGCGGCAGAACCACGCCGGGATCGTGATCAACCCGGCCGCCTACTCGCACACCTCCGTCGCGATCCTGGACGCGCTCAACACCTGTGACGGACTGCCGGTGGTGGAGGTCCACATCTCCAACATCCACCAGCGCGAGGAGTTCCGGCACCACTCGTACGTCTCGCTGCGGGCCGACGGGGTCATCGCCGGATGCGGTGTGCAGGGGTACGCGTTCGCGGTGGAGCGGGTCGCGGCGCTGGCGGGAACGGGGAGGACGGAGGCCTGACCGAGGCGGCCGCGGTCAGAGCCGTCCCGCCGCCACGATCCGGCGCAGGAACCGCCGGGTGCGCTCCTCACGCGGGTTCCCGAAGACCTCCTCGGCCGTGCCGCGTTCGAGGACCACACCGCCGTCCAGGAAGCACACCTGGTCGGCCACCTCGCGGGCGAAGCCCATCTCATGGGTGGCCAGCACCATGGTCATGCCCTCGTCCTTCAGGTCCCGGACGACGGCCAGGACCTCGCCCACGAGCTCCGGGTCGAGGGCGGCGGTGATCTCGTCGAGCAGCAGCAGCCGGGGACGTACGGCCAACGCGCGGACGATCGCGGCCCGTTGCTGCTGGCCGCCGCTGAGCCGGTCGGGATACTCGCCGGCCTTGGCCCCGAGGCCGAGCCGGTCGAGCAGTTCCCGGGCGTGCGCCTCCGCCTCGGCGCGGCTCGCACCGTGCACACGGCGCGGTGCCAGCGTGATGTTCTCCAGGACCGTCATGTGCGGAAAGAGGTTGTACGCCTGGAAGACCACACCGATGCGACGGCGGACGGCGTCCTGGTCGGCCCGCGGGTGGGTGATCTCCTCCTCGTCGAGCCAGATCGCGCCGTCGTCGATCTCCTCCAGGAGGTTCGCACAGCGCAGCAGGGTCGACTTGCCCGAGCCGGAGGTGCCGATCAGCGCGGTCACCGTGTGCGGGGCGACGTCCAGGTCGACGTCCCGCAGCACCACCGTCTCGCCGAAGGTCTTGCGGACGGACTCCATCCGCAGCACCGGAGTGTCGGTCATATGGCCCCTCCCTGTGCCCGCTGACGGTCCATCCGGGCCGTGACCCAGTCCGTGAAGCGGGTCATCGGGATGGTCAGTGCGACGAAGACCAGTCCCGCGACGATGTACGGCGTGTAGTTGAGACTGCGGCCCACGATGATGTCCGCGGCACGCACCGCGTCGACCGCGCCCCCGATCGACACGAGCCCGGTGTCCTTCTGGAGGGACACCAGGTCGTTGAGGAGCGGCGGGACCTGGCGGCGCACGGCCTGGGGGATGACGACGTACCGCAGGGCCTGCCGGTTGGTGAGACCGAGCGCGCGGGCCGCCGCGCGCTGCGAGGGATGGACGGACTCGATGCCGGCCCGGAACACCTCGGCGACGTAGGCCGAGTACGTCAGGGTGAGCGCCGTGCCGCCGAGCAGCACCGGGTCCACGGTGACGCCCTGCAACCGCAGCGCGGGGACGCCCAGGACCACGATCATCAGGTTGATGATCAGCGGGAGTCCGCGGAAGAAGTCCGTGTACGCGGCTGCGAGCGCGCGCACCGGGAAGAACACCGGGCCGCGCAGGGTGCGGGCGACGGCGATCAGCATGCCCAGCACGAGGACGGCGACCCCGCAGACCAGGAGCAGCCGGACGTTGAGCCAGAGCCCTTCCAGGACCTTGGGGAACGCCTCGCGCGCGTACCGGCCGTTGAAGAACGTCTCCTTCGTGCGCTGCCAGCCCGGCGCGCTGACGACGACGAGACAGAGGGCGGCGCCGGTCACCAGGGTGGAGAGCGCGGCGATCGCCGTCGCACGACGGGCACGGGCCCGCTTGTAGCGCTCCCGCTCGATGCGCCGCCGCGACGGAACGTACGCCCCGGACGGATCGCCCTCGCCGGGGTCCTCCGCCGGGCCCTCTCCCGACTCCTCCTTCGTGACGGTCACTTGAGCACCGGAGCGTCGACGGCCTCGGACAGCCACTGCTTCTCGACCGAGGCGAGCGTGCCGTCCTCGCGCAGGGCGTCCACGGCCTTCGTCACGCACGGGGTGAGCGCGCTGCCCTTGTCGAGGACGAGTCCGAACTGCTCGGGCGCGCCACCGGTGTTCTCGAACTGCCCGACGATCTTCGCGTCCGTCACCTCGGCCGCGGTGATGTAGAAGGCGGTCGGCAGATCGACCACGATGGCGTCGACCTGACCGTTCTTCAGCGCGGACTTGGCCTGGTCGTTCTTGGCGTACGCGGCGGGCTGCCGGTCCGGCTTCACCACGTCGTCAATGTAGTTCAGGCTGGTGGTGCCGACCTGGGCGCCGAGTTTCACGTGCTTGAGATCCGCGAGGCTCTTCGCCCCGGCCGCCTTGGAGCCCTTGAGCGCGATGACGGCCTGGCGGACGTCGTAGTAGCCGGACGAGAAGTCCACGGCCTTCTTGCGCTCGGCACTGATCGACACCTGGTTGATGTCGAAGTCGAAGGTCTTCTCGCCGGGCGCGAAGGCCTTGTTGAAGGGGACGCTCTGCCAGACGACCTCCGACCTGTCGTAGCCGAGCTGCTTCGCCACGGCGTACGCGACCGCCGACTCGAAGCCCTTGCCGTTGGCGGGCTTGCCGTCCTTGAACCACGGCTCGTACGCGGGTTCGTCGGTCGCGATCGTCAGTTCGCCGGACGTCCGGGTGCCCAACGCGCCCTTCGCGCAGGTCTTTCCGGATGTCCCGGTCTTTCCGGAAGCCTTCCCGGAGGCCGGGTTCTCCGGCTGCGGGGCACAGCCCACGGCGACGGCGAGCAGGGCAACGGTGGCGGTGGACGCGGCGCGGCGCAGAGCGCGTTGGGCGAGAGGCATGGCGGGAGAGTGACAGCGCACCATGCCGTCTGTCGAGGTCACAGCGGTAATTGTCCGCATAGTGGGAACGTGTGTTGCAGTCCCGTGAACGCTCGGCGAGAAGCCCGGCCGATCGGTCCGGCGGGGGCTTCGCCGGGGCCGCCGGCCGAGGGCGGGGATCGAAGGCCGGCGGCCCGTTCCACAACAGGAGCCGTCATCCTGTGCGGGGCTGCTTCCAGTGGACTGCACCACCGCGCACGCCGGGAGCGCGCGCGGGGTGCCGAAGCGTGCGTCCGATTCACACGGGGCGCGCGATCGGCGGCTTCACGCCCCCGGCCGGGATTCCGCCGGACGGTCCGCGACGATCACCAGCCGCGCGCGTGCCACTCCGGCAGGTGCGGCCGCTCGGCGCCCAGGGTCGTGTCGTTGCCGTGCCCCGGGTAGACCCAGGTCTCGTCCGGCAGCGGGCCGAAGATCTTCGTCTCCACGTCGTGGATGAGGCTGGCGAACGCCTCCGGGTCCTTGCGGGTGTTGCCCACACCACCCGGGAACAGGCAGTCCCCCGTGAACACATGAGGGTGCCCGTGCGGGTCGTCGTAGACGAGGGCGATCGAGCCCGGCGTGTGTCCCACCAGGTGGCGCGCGGTGAGCTCCACATGCCCCACCCGGATCGTGTCGCCGTCACCGACGAGGACGTCGGTGGGCACCGGGATGCCCTCCGCGTCGTCCCGGCCCGCGTAGGTGCGGGCGCCGGTGGCCGTCACGACCTCGTCGAGCGCCTGCCAGTGGTCGCCGTGCCGGTGGGTGGTGACGACGGACGCGATGCCGTCGTCACCGATCAGCGTGAGCAGCGTCGAGGCGTCGTTGGCGGCGTCGATCAGCAGCTGCTCGTCGGTGGCCCGGCAGCGCAGCAGATAGGCGTTGTTGTCCATCGGTCCGACCGCGACCTTGGAGATCATCAAATTCTGCAGCTCGTGCACTTCGGCGGGTCCGCCGACCTTCACCGCTCCGCTGTACGTCATGGCGGCCAGCCTATAGCGGGGGAGCGGGCCCGAGGTCCGTCCCGGCCTCTACAGGGGCGGAAGCGTCGGCAGCGTTCCGCCCTCGACCAGCAGCGCGGATCCGTCGCGGCGGCCGCAGAGCCAGCCGAGCAGGTCGGCGGCCGGACCGCGCAGGGCGACCGGGCCGCCCCCGGCGCCGCCGCCGGTCGTCCAGACCTGCCCCTCGGCGGAGGCCAGCCCCGTCGACGGCACGTCCTTGTGGCCGCCGAAGCGCTCCGCGAGGAAGTCGATCTCCCGCGTCACGAACTCCGCGGGCAGATCCTCCAGCTCGTACCCGATCCCGAGGTCGACATGGTGCAGCGCGACCTCGCCCCACCGCCGGAACGGCACCCGGGCCGCGGTGTCGGTGACCCCGTTGCGCAGCTCCACCGTGCGCGACCAGTCCGCGGGTGCGGCCCCGGTCTCCTGGAAACGGGCCGCGCTCTCGCGGACGTCCGCGAGCTGTATGTCCAGGGGGCGCGGGGCGTCCCGCTCGATGTCGGCGTCCCGGGCGTCCCCGGAGACGTACATGGGGCGCCCGTCGAGGACGTTCGCCAGTGCGTCCGCGTTGCGGGCGAGGTGGGCGAGCACATGGCCACGGTTCCAGCCGGGCAGCCGTGACGGCTCGGTCACGGAGGCGTTGTCCAGTTCGGCCGCCGCGCTGAGCAGCCGTTCGGTCGCGTCACGTACAGATGCCAGGTCGCGCACATGATCCATCATGACGCCGACCCTAGCCCCGCCACACGTTCGGGTGAAGGTGGTCGGCCGCCCCCGCAAATCGAATGCGCGTGCTATAAGCTCGGGCGCGGCGTCGGGCATGCTGGAGGGTCCGGGATTGTTGTGAACCAGAAGAAAGCAACCGGCGCTGTCAGTGGCTCCCCCTAGTCTGAAAACGACGGGGGCCCCGCCCCTGTCACTTCTCTCAAGAAAGGTGCGGACCGGCGTGGCCGACCGTCTCATCGTCCGTGGAGCGCGCGAGCACAATCTCAAGAATGTCTCGCTCGACCTCCCGCGCGACTCGCTCATCGTCTTCACGGGCCTGTCGGGGTCGGGCAAGTCCTCGCTGGCCTTCGACACGATCTTCGCCGAGGGTCAGCGGCGTTACGTGGAGTCGCTCTCGTCGTACGCCCGGCAGTTCCTCGGCCAGATGGACAAGCCGGACGTGGACTTCATCGAGGGCCTCTCCCCGGCGGTCTCCATCGACCAGAAGTCGACCTCACGCAACCCGCGCTCGACGGTCGGCACCATCACCGAGGTCTACGACTACCTGCGCCTGCTCTTCGCGCGCATCGGCAAGCCGCACTGCCCCGAGTGCGGCCGCCCCATCACGCGGCAGTCGCCGCAGGCCATCGTCGACAGGGTCCTGGAGCTGCCCGAGGGGAGCCGCTTCCAGGTGCTCTCGCCGCTGGTGCGCGAGCGCAAGGGGGAGTTCGTCGACCTCTTCGCCGACCTTCAGACCAAGGGGTACAGCAGGGCGAGGGTCGACGGCGAGACGATCCAGCTCACCGAGCCGCCCACGCTGAAGAAGCAGGAGAAGCACACCATCGAGGTGGTCATCGACCGCCTCACGGTCAAGGACACCGCCAAGCGTCGCCTCACCGACTCCGTGGAGACCGCCCTCGGCCTCTCCGGCGGCATGGTCGTGCTCGACTTCGTCGACCTCCCGCAGGACGACCCCGAGCGCGAGCGCATGTACTCGGAGCACCTGTACTGCCCCTACGACGACCTCTCCTTCGAGGAGCTGGAGCCCCGCTCCTTCTCCTTCAACTCGCCCTTCGGCGCCTGCCCCGAGTGCACCGGCATCGGCACGCGCATGGAGGTCGACCCCGAGCTGATCGTCCCCGACGAGGACAAGTCGCTCGACGAGGGAGCCATCCACCCCTGGTCGCACGGACACACGAAGGACTACTTCGGGCGGCTCGTCGGAGCCCTCGCCGACGCGTTGGGATTCCGGACCGACATCCCCTTCGCCGGCCTCCCGCAGCGCGCCAGGAAGGCCCTGCTCTACGGCCACAAGACGCAGATCGAAGTGCGGTACCGCAACCGGTACGGGCGCGAGCGCGTCTACACCACGCCCTTCGAAGGAGCCGTCCCCTTCATCAAGCGGCGGCACAGCGAGGCCGAGAGCGACGCCAGCCGTGAGCGCTTCGAGGGCTACATGCGCGAGGTGCCCTGTCCCACCTGTGAGGGCACGCGCCTCAAGCCCCTCATCCTCGCGGTCACCGTCATGGAGAAGTCGATCGCCGAGGTCTCCGCGATGTCGATCAGCGACTGCGCGGACTTCCTGGGCGAGCTGAAGCTCGACGCCCGCGACAAGAAGATCGCCGAACGGGTCCTGAAGGAGGTCAACGAACGGCTGCGCTTCCTGGTCGACGTGGGCCTCGACTACCTCTCGCTCAACCGCGCGGCCGGCACCCTCTCCGGCGGTGAGGCCCAGCGCATCCGCCTGGCCACCCAGATCGGCTCCGGGCTCGTCGGCGTCCTGTACGTCCTCGACGAGCCCTCCATCGGTCTGCACCAGCGCGACAACCACCGCCTGATCGAGACCCTCGTCCGGCTGCGCGACATGGGCAACACGCTCATCGTCGTCGAGCACGACGAGGACACCATCAAGGTCGCCGACTGGGTCGTCGACATCGGCCCCGGCGCGGGCGAACACGGCGGCAAGGTCGTGCACAGCGGCCCCTTGAAGGAGCTGCTCGCCAACACCGAGTCGATGACCGGCCAGTACCTGTCGGGCAAGAGGCAGATCCCGCTCCCCGACATCCGCCGCCCCGCGGACCCCGGCCGCAGCCTCACGGTGCACGGCGCCCGCGAGAACAACCTGCAGGACATCGACGTGTCCTTCCCCCTGGGCGTGCTCACGGCCGTCACGGGTGTCTCGGGTTCCGGCAAGTCCACGCTGGTGAACGACATCCTGTACACGCACCTGGCGCGCGAGCTCAACGGCGCCCGGAACGTTCCCGGGCGGCACACCCGCGTCGAGGGCGACGACCTCGTCGACAAGGTCGTGCACGTCGACCAGTCGCCGATCGGCCGCACCCCCCGCTCGAACCCGGCGACCTACACCGGAGTCTTCGACCACGTCCGCAGGCTGTTCGCCGAGACGACCGAGGCGAAGGTGCGGGGCTATCTGCCCGGCCGCTTCTCCTTCAACGTCAAGGGCGGCCGCTGCGAGAACTGCTCGGGCGACGGCACGATCAAGATCGAGATGAACTTCCTGCCGGACGTGTACGTCCCCTGCGAGGTCTGTCACGGGGCGCGGTACAACCGGGAGACCCTGGAGGTCCACTACAAGGGCAAGTCCATCTCCGAGGTCCTGGACATGCCGATCGAGGAGGCCCTCGACTTCTTCGAGGCCGTCCCCGCCATCAACCGCCACCTCAGGACGCTCAACGACGTCGGTCTCGGCTACGTCCGGCTCGGCCAGTCCGCGCCGACGCTGTCCGGCGGCGAGGCCCAGCGCGTCAAGCTCGCGAGCGAGCTGCAGAAGCGCTCCACGGGACGCACGGTGTACGTGCTGGACGAGCCGACCACCGGTCTGCACTTCGAGGACATCAGCAAGCTCATCACGGTGCTGTCCGGCCTGGTCGACAAGGGCAACACCGTCATCGTGATCGAGCACAACCTCGATGTCATCAAGACCGCCGACTGGGTCGTCGACATGGGCCCCGAGGGGGGCAACGGCGGCGGTCTCGTCGTCGCCGAGGGCACGCCCGAGGAGGTCGCCGGGGTCCCGACCAGCCACACGGGCAAGTTCCTCCGCGAGATCCTGGGCGCCGACCGGATCAGTGACGGCGCCGTCGTGAAGGCCCCCCGTAAGACGGCGGCCAAGAAGGCCGTGGCGGCCAGGACGGCGGCCCGGAAGACGACGACCACGAAGGCCGTCAACAACACGGCCACGAAGAAGGCGGCCGCGGCCACGAAGGACACGGCCACGAAGAACACGGCGGCCAAGAAGGCGACACCCGCGAAGAAGACCACGCGGGCGCGCAAGGCCTGACACGGCGGCAGGGACCGGGCCCCGCGGGAACTCCCCGCGGGGCCCGTGCACTTGACCGCCGCCCGTCGCCCGCCCGGTCGGCCCCGTTCAGAGGCCGGTTCCGGAAGGGACCTGGAGATCTCAGGGGGCGTCGAGTTCCGCGGCGTACGGCGGTTGCGCGCCCGCGCGTGAGCAGGTGATCGCCGCCGCGCGGGCCGCGAACCGCAGCAGCGCGGTCCAGTCCTCGGCGTCCAGGTCCGCCAGGGCGGCGGGAGAGAGCGCGTCCCGCGCGGCCAGGCCGTGCAGCAGGGCCGCGTTCACCGTGTCACCGGCGCCGATGGTGTCCACCACCTCGACCGGTTCACCGGGCACGGAATGGGCCGCGCCGTCCTGGGTGAACACCGTCAGGCCGTCGCCGCCCCGGGTGATCACGACGGCCGCGGGACCGGACGCCAGCCACTCCCGCGGGGTGCCGCCCAGCCACCGCGCGTCCTCCTCGGAGAGCTTGAGAAGCGAAACCGAAGGAAGCCAGCTCTTGAAACGGGCACGGTACGCGTCCGCGTCGGCGATCAGACCCGCCCGGACGTTCGGGTCGAGCGCGGTGAACACACCCCGCGCGGCAGCGGTCCGCAGCAGCTCCTCGTAGGCACTCGCGCCAGGTTCCAGGACCAGGGAGACGGTGCCGAAGGACACCGCCCGCACCGCGTCGGGAAGCCGGTCCGGTGCGGTGAACAGACGGTCCGCAGTGCCCTCCACGTAGAAGGAGTACGCGGCCGAACCGTCCGGGTCGACGGTGGCGACCGCCAGCGTCGTCGGCTCCGCGCCGCGCTGCACGGAGGACACGTCGACGCCCGCCTCGCGCAGCCCGCCCAGCAGTGCCTCGCCGAAGGCGTCGTTCGAGACACGGGAGCAGAAGACGGTGGGGGAGCCGAGGCGGCCCAGTGCCACCGCGGTGTTGTAGGGACCACCGCCTCGCGCGGGCCGCAGGTGCACGAGCGCGCCCGCGCCCTGCGGCACCAGGTCGATCAGGGCCTCACCGGCGACGACGATCACGACAGGGATCCTTTCGCGTGGTTCTCGGGAATCTCGGGGCGGACGGTCTCGGCGCAGCCGCACGAGCCGCGGTGGACGAAGACGCACGGGAGCCGGACCGTCCGGCCGGGCAGCTCCGGCGCGGCCAGCCGTTCCAGGAGCAGCCGGACGGCCTGCTCCCCGATCTCCTTGCCGGGCTGGGAGATCACGGTCAGCCGGGGTGTGAACAGGTCCGCCCAGGCGAAGTCGTCGAAGCAGCACAGCGCCAGGTCGTCCGGTACGGACAGGCCGCGCTCGCGCAGGGCGCGCAGCGCGCCGATGGTCATCGCGTTGTTCCCGGTGACGAGAGCGGTGGGCGGCGCGCCGAGGGAGAGCAGGGCTCCGGTGGCGCGCTCGGCCGCCTCCGTCACGGAGTCGCCGTGCACCACGAGCCGTTCGTCGTACGGGAGCCCGGCCCCCGCGAGGCCGTGACGGTAGCCGGAGATCCGCTCGGTGGTGGTGCTCAGGCCCGGCAGCCCGGCGACGAGTCCGATGCGCCGGTGGCCGCGCTCGGCGAGATGGGCGACCAGCCGCGCCATGGGGGCGGCGTTCTCGGTGCAGACCTGGTCGAAGGCGAAGGAGTGGCCGGCCGGGGCCTCGACCAGGCGGTCCAGGAAGACGGTCGGGACCCGGTGCCGGCCGAGATAACGCAGCAGCGCGTCGGGGTCCGCCGAGGGCGCGACGATCAGTCCGTCGACGCGCCGCTCGTGGAGCAGCTGGACGACCTTCCGCTCGTGCCGGGGGTCGTCGTGCGGGTCGGCGAGGAGCAGGCCGTAGCCCTGTTCCAGGGCGCCGGCCTCGACACCTTGGAGGATGTCCGTGAAGTACGGATTGCTGATCGCCGACACCGCGAGGCCGATGGAGCGGGTGCGCGAGGTGACCAGCGAACGCGCCAGGGCGTTGGGGGTGTAGCCGAGCGCGTCGATGGCGTCGAGGACGGCCTGACGTGTGTGGGGCAGCACAGGGCGCGTGTCGTTGAGGACATGGGAGACGGTCGCCACGGACACTCCGGCGTGCGCCGCCACGTCGACCATCGTCGCCATCGCCCAGCCCTTCTCCGCCGTGGCCCTTTCCGGGCGGGAACCTATCGCACGCGGCGGCCTGCGTAAACGCTTGCGCAAACGTTTACGTCCTCGGGAGCGCCTCAGGAGTTCCCGTCTCCCGCCCCGCTCGGGAGCGAGCGGGCCGTACCGGTATCGTCGAGTCGCATCCAGCCCCGACCAGTGGAGACGCCATGCCCGGCCGCCGTACCGTCCTGCGAGGAGCGGCGCTCGCCCCCGTCGCCGGGATCGCTCTCACCGCCTGCTCCGGCGGCAGTGGCGGCGGGTCGCCGGCGACGCCGACCGCGCCCGTCGACCTGGGCGCCGAGAGCGAGATCGCCGAGGGCGGCGCCAAGCTGTACCGGGACCGGAACGTCGTGGTCAGCCGCGCCGGGAACGGCGCCCTCAAGGCCTTCAGCACGATCTGCACGCACGCCGGGTGCGCCATCGACAAGCTGCAGGGAACGACGCTCGTCTGCCCGTGTCACGGAAGCGAGTTCGACGCGGCGACGGGCAAGGTGCTGCGGGCCCCGGCCACCGCGCCGCTGAAGGAACTGCCCGTGGAGGCGAAGGGCGGGAAGATCGTCGCGGGTCCCGGCGCCTGATCACCCCGGACGCGGGGACCGGACCCCTACCGGTCCCACCGGATCACTCCCAGTCCCAGCCGATCCCCACGATGCCCGACCGCACCCGCGGCTCGACGAGGTGCACCGAGCGGTGGTGCCCGCTCAGCGGCAGCTCCTGGCGGCCACTGCGCGGTGCCGCGGCCGAGTGCTGGGTGAAGCGGTGGCACCGCACCGGCAGCGCCTCCCCGTCGAACCCCACCTGGAGGGCGTACTGCCCGCCCGCGAAGCTGAACCCGCGCACGTACTCGCTGGACGCGCCCGCCGTGCCGTCCTCGAAGGCGTAGCGGAAGAGGAACGTGTCGCCCGCGCGAAGCCGTGTGTCGAAGAGCAGCTCGGCCACCAGCACCCCGGTGTCACGGTGCCATCGCACCCGGCCCGTACGGCAGTTCTCCAGGGCGTGGACCCCCGTACGGTCAGGAGCACAGCCCGGATCGCCATGATGGATGGCCACATAGCGGTCCACCCCGTCTCTGTGGGCGCGGACTATGTGCTGCGACTCGCGCCCCAGGAGCTCGCGGTGTGCGCCGATCCGTACGCGCTCGTGGTGGCCGATCGTGTGCAGTCCGCCGTCGAGCGTCGACTCCAGCTCGGCCAGCAGCTCCTCCAGGACGCCGGAGGCCTCCACCAGGGAGCGGTACGAGCGGCCCCCGGGGCGCTGTGGCTCGGAGCGTTCGTCGGCCCTGGTGAGAAGCCGGATCAGGGACTCGTCGGGGAGCTGGAGGATCTCCTCCAGGGCGCGTACGGCCCGTAGCGACTCGGGGCGCTGCGGGCGCCGCGCACCCTGCTGCCAGTAGCTCAGGCTGGTCACCCCGACCTTCACCCCGTACCGCGACAGATGGTGCTGGACGCGCTGCAGGGGCAGGCCGCGTGCGGTGATCGCGGCGCGCAGCGCGATATGGAAGGGGCCGCCCGCGAGGGCCGTCTCCAGTTCCGCCGTGGCGACGTCCGCGTGCTGTGTGCCGTACCGCATGCAGGGGCCTTTCTGTGGAGTTCACAACGGCTGGTCAGACCGTCGCGCGAGGGTTCCCGGGGACGCCCGGCCGGCGCGCGGTTCCGGTTCACACGCGCCTGTCGCCGTCCACGCCCCCGAGTTCCCCCGCATTGAAGCGTGTTGACCAAGTCCCGACAACACCTGATGCCCAACACGGTCGGCCCCGTGGCGCGGATGCGTTCGTCCGTCGCGCCCGCCCGTCCCGCCGACAGGGCCGGAGAGGCCGGGGGCTCCCCGGGCGCACGCCCGGCCGGAGCCGACTTCGGCGGGAACGCGCGGGCCGGGCCGGTCATGAGCGGCACCGGATGGTCGGGAGCGCGTCACGCTGGTGGTCCGGCGTCCCGGGGATACCGGGTCCGGGGCACCGTCCGGCTCCCGGGACCGGTCCCGGGCCACCGGCCCGCCCCGGCCTCGCCGTCGCGTCCCGGCGTTCCAGGCGTCCTGGGCGTCCCGGGCCTCGCAGTCCCGTCCTCGGTGTCCTCGGTGTCCTCGGTGTCCCCGGCGTCCCCGGTGTCCTCGGTGTCCTCGGTGTCCCCGGCGTCCCGCCAGGGCCCCGGACACCGCCGGACTCGTCCACGGGCGCGCCGGGAGGCCGTCACGGTGTCAGCCCGCGCCAGTAGGGTGTGTGACATGGCCGACCCCTCCAGCTACCGCCCCAAGCCGGGACAGATCCCGGACTCTCCAGGGGTGTACAAATTCCGCGACGAGCACCGCCGGGTGATCTACGTCGGGAAGGCGAAGAGCCTGCGCCAGCGCCTGGCCAGTTACTTCCAGGACCTGACGAACCTCCACCCCCGCACCCGCACCATGGTCACCACGGCGTCGTCCGTGGAGTGGACGGTGGTGTCCACGGAGGTCGAGGCGCTCCAGCTGGAATACTCCTGGATCAAGGAGTTCGACCCCCGGTTCAACGTCAAGTACCGCGACGACAAGAGCTACCCGTACCTCGCGGTGACCATGAACGAGGAGTTCCCGCGCGTCCAGGTGATGCGCGGCCACAAGCGCAAGGGCGTGCGCTACTTCGGGCCGTACGGGCACGCGTGGGCGATCCGCGACACCGTGGACCTGCTGCTGCGCGTCTTCCCCGTCCGCACCTGCTCGGCCGGCGTGTTCAAGAACGCCGCCCGCACCGGCCGCCCCTGCCTCCTCGGGTACATCGGCAAGTGCTCCGCCCCCTGCGTCGGGCGCGTCACCGCCGAGGAGCACCGTGAACTGGCCGAGGAGTTCAGCGACTTCATGGCCGGCCGCACGGGGACGTACATCCGCCGCCTGGAGAAGCGGATGACGGACGCGGCCGAGGAGATGGAGTACGAGCGGGCGGCCCGCCTGCGCGACGACATCGAGGCCCTGAAGAAGGCCATGGAGAAGAACGCGGTCGTCCTCGCCGACGCGACCGACGCCGACCTGATGGCCGTCGCCGAGGACGAGCTGGAAGCCGCCGTGCAGATCTTCCACGTACGCGGCGGCCGGGTGCGCGGACAGCGCGGCTGGGTCACCGACAAGGTCGAGGCCGTCACCACCGGTGACCTGGTCGAACACGCGCTCCAGCAGCTCTACGGGGAGGAGACGGGCGACTCCGTCCCCAAGGAGGTGCTCGTCCCGGCGCTGCCGGAACTCGTGGAGCCCGTCCAGGAGTGGCTGGCCGCGCGCCGCGGCTCGAACGTGTCCCTGCGCATCCCGCAGCGCGGCGACAAGAAGGCGCTCATGGAGACCGTGCAGCGCAACGCGCTCCAGGCGCTCGCCCTGCACAAGACCAAGCGCGCCTCCGACCTCACCACCCGCTCCCGGGCCCTGGAGGAGATCGCCGAGGCCCTCGCCCTGGACAGCGCCCCGCTCCGGATCGAGTGCTACGACATCTCGCACCTCCAGGGCGACGACGTGGTGGCGTCGATGGTGGTCTTCGAGGACGGACTGCAGCGCAAGGGCGAGTACCGCCGCTTCCAGATCAAGGGCTTCGCCGGCCAGGACGACGTCCGGTCCATGCACGAGGTGATCACCCGCCGCTTCCGGCGCTACCTCTCCGAGAAGGAGCGGACCGGCGAATGGACGGACGGCGAGGCCGAGGGGACGAGCGACGGGGAGAACGCCTTCACCGAGGACGACGGCCGCCCCAAGCGCTTCGCCTACCCCCCGCAGCTGGTCGTCGTCGACGGCGGCCGGCCGCAGGTCGCGGCCGCCCAGAAGGCCCTGGACGAACTGGGTATCGACGACATCGCCGTCTGCGGCCTGGCCAAGCGGCTGGAGGAGGTCTGGCTGCCGGACGAGGACGACCCGGTGGTCCTGCCGCGCACCAGCGAGGGCCTGTACCTGCTCCAGCGTGTCCGTGACGAGGCCCACCGCTTCGCCATCACCTACCAGCGCGCCAAACGGGCCAAGCGCTTCAAAGCGAGCCCGCTGGACGAGGTGCCCGGTCTCGGCGAGACACGCAAACAGGCGCTGATCAAGCATTTCGGTTCCGTGAAAAAGCTGCGATCCGCGACAATCGACCAGATCTGCGAAGTTCCCGGCATAGGCCGCAAGACGGCCGAGGCGATCGCCGTGGCCCTCGCCCAGGCGGCTCCGGCCGCACCCGCCGTGAACACGGCGACTGGAGAGATCATGGAAGACGAGGAGCCCGGGACGACACCGGACTCCCCGGAGGAGCCCGTGACCGCGGGCGCCTCGTACGAGCGACGGGGGCAGGAGACATGAGCGACAGCGAACGACAGGACCGACAAGAGGACGCCCCGCAGGGCGCCGAAGCGACAGAGGGAACGCAGGAAGACACGACGATGGAGACGGCCGTGGCACCCGACGCCGCCATCCCCGAACTGGTGATCATCTCCGGGATGTCCGGAGCGGGCCGGTCGACGGCCGCCAAGTGCCTGGAGGACCTCGGCTGGTTCGTCGTGGACAACCTGCCGCCCGCGCTGATCCCCACCATGGTGGAGCTCGGTGCCCGCTCCCAGGGCAACGTGGCCCGGATCGCGGTCGTCGTCGACGTACGCGGCCGCCGCTTCTTCGACAACCTCCGTGAGTCCCTCGCCGACCTGGAGTCGAAGAACGTCACCCGGCGGATCGTCTTCCTGGAATCCTCCGACGAGGTCCTGGTACGCCGCTTCGAGTCCGTGCGCCGCCCGCACCCCCTCCAGGGCGACGGCCGCATCGTCGACGGCATCGACGCCGAACGCGAGCTGCTGCGCGAGCTGCGCGGCGACGCGGACCTGGTCATCGACACCTCCAGCCTGAACGTGCACGAGCTGCGCGCCAAGATGGACGCCCAGTTCGCGGGCGAGGAGGAGCCCGAGCTGCGGGCCACCGTGATGTCCTTCGGCTTCAAGTACGGCCTTCCCGTGGACGCCGACCTGGTCGTGGACATGCGTTTCCTGCCGAACCCCCACTGGGTCCCGGAGCTGCGCCCCTACACCGGCCTCAACGAGGAGGTCGCGGCCTACGTCTTCAACCAGCCCGGCGCCAAGGAGTTCCTCGACCGCTACGCCGAGCTGCTCCAGCTGATCGCCGCCGGCTACCGCCGCGAGGGCAAGCGCTACGTGACCATCGCGGTCGGCTGCACCGGCGGCAAGCACCGCTCCGTCGCCACCTCCGAGAAGCTCGCCGCCCGCCTCGCCTCCCAGGGCGTGGAGACCGTGGTCGTCCACCGGGACATGGGCCGGGAATGACGGGACGTGCCGCACTGCGGCTCAGCAGACTGCGGAGGATCACCGCGGAGGAACAGGGCGGCAGACCCGCCGAGGCACGCGGCGCGAAGCCGCGCCGCCGCGGCGCCCAGCCCAAGGTCGTCGCCCTGGGCGGCGGCATGGGCCTGTCCGCCTCGCTCGCCGCGCTGCGCCGCATCACCGGGGACCTCACCGCCGTCGTCACCGTGGCCGACGACGGCGGCTCCAGCGGCCGCCTGCGCGACGAACTGGGCGTGCTGCCCCCCGGCGACCTGCGCAAGGCCCTGGCGGCGCTGTGCGGCGACGACGACTGGGGCCAGACCTGGGCCCGCGTCATCCAGCACCGTTTCCAGTCCAAGGGCGACCTGCACGAGCACGCGGTCGGCAATCTGCTGATCGTCGCCCTGTGGGAACAGCTCGGCGACCACGTCCAGGCCCTGGACCTGGTCGGCAGGCTGCTGGGCGCGCACGGCCGGGTGCTGCCCATGTCCGCCGTGCCCCTGGAGCTGCAGGCCCTGGTCAAGGGGCACCGGCCGGAGCGGCCCGACGATGTGGAGACGGTCCGCGGGCAGGCCACCGTGGCACTCACCCCCGGTGAGGTGCAGTCCGTGCACGTCGTGCCGCACGACCCGCCCGCCGTCCCTGAGGCCGTGGCGGCCGTCCTCGACGCGGACTGGGTGGTGCTCGGCCCCGGCTCCTGGTTCTCCTCGGTGATTCCGCACCTTCTCGTCCCCGAGCTGCTGGACGCCCTCACGCAGACGAAGGCCCGCCGGGTACTCTCCCTGAACCTCGCCCCGCAGCCCGGAGAAACCGAGGGCTTCTCTCCGCAGCGTCATTTGGAGGTTTTGGGACGACACGCCCCTAAACTCGCCCTGGACGTGGTGCTGGCCGACGAGGCCGCCGTGCCCGACCGCGACTCACTGACCGACGCTGCCAAGCGGTTCGGCGCCGCGGTCGAGCTGGCGCCGGTGGCCCGGACCGACGGATCTCCGCGGCACGACCCGGAGCTGTTGGCCGCCGCGTACGACCGTATTTTTCGGATGCATGGAAGGATCGGCCCATGGCGATGACGGCAGCGGTGAAGGATGAGATCTCCCGGCTTCCCGTCACCCGGACCTGCTGCAGAAAGGCGGAGGTCTCCGCCATTCTGCGGTTCGCGGGCGGCCTTCACCTGGTGAGCGGCCGGATCGTGATCGAGGCGGAGCTCGACACCGCGATGGCGGCACGTCGCCTGAAGCGGGACATCTTGGAGATCTTCGGCCACAGTTCCGAACTGATCGTGATGGCGCCCGGCGGGCTGCGCCGCGGCTCCCGCTATGTCGTGCGCGTCGTGGCGGGCGGCGACCAGCTGGCCCGCCAGACAGGGCTCGTGGACGGCCGTGGACGCCCGATCAGGGGCCTTCCGCCGCAGGTGGTCTCGGGGGCCACCTGCGACGCCGAGGCGGCCTGGCGGGGAGCCTTCCTCGCGCACGGCTCGCTGACCGAGCCCGGCCGCTCCTCCTCGCTGGAGGTGACCTGCCCGGGCCCGGAGGCCGCGCTCGCACTGGTCGGCGCCGCCCGCAGGCTGTCGATCGCGGCGAAGGCCCGCGAGGTGCGCGGCGTGGACCGGGTGGTCGTACGGGACGGCGACGCGATCGGCGCGCTGCTGACCCGCCTCGGCGCCCATGAGTCCGTGCTCGCCTGGGAGGAGCGGCGGATGCGCCGCGAGGTCAGGGCCACGGCCAACCGGCTCGCCAACTTCGACGACGCCAACCTGCGCCGCTCCGCCCGTGCGGCCGTCGCCGCCGGGGCACGCGTGCAACGCGCCCTGGAGATTCTCGCCGACGAGGTGCCGGAACACCTCGCCGCGGCCGGACGGCTGCGCATGGAGCACAAGCAGGCCTCCCTGGAGGAGCTGGGCGCGCTCGCCGACCCGCCGCTGACCAAGGACGCCGTCGCCGGCCGCATCCGACGGCTGCTGGCCATGGCCGACAAGCGGGCTCAGGACCTGGGGATCCCGAGTACGGAGTCCAACCTCACCGAGGAAATGGCGGACAACCTCGCGGGCTGACCGGCCCGATGAACCTCCAGAAGCCCAACACGCCGGTGCCGATGCCCACTTGGGTCATCGGCACCGGCGTTTACTTGTCCGTGAGGCGCTCTTGACTTGACCATGAAGTGTCATGAGCCTGGCATCTGTTCGCCACTGTGGCGGACACATGCAAGGGGGGCTCATGAGACGAAGAGCGAGAGCGATCCTCGCTGCGGGCGCACTCCTGCTGGGCGGTGCCGGTATGGCGCCCATCGCCCAGGCGCAGAGCGGGAGTTCGCCCGAACCCGACGCGAACGCCGTGAAGGTGTTCCACGCGGAGGTCACGAAGCAGCAGATACCCCTGCTGCTCGCGGCCGGGCAGGACGGCCACGAACTCGGCGACCGGGCCGCGAAGAACGGCAAGAGCGCGGTCGAGGTCTACCTGACCGACAAGCAGGCCCGGAAGCTGGAGAAGCAGGGCGTCGGGCTCACCGAGCACACACTTTCGGCCAGGACCGAGGCGCGCGTCGAGGGCGCGGCTCAAGGCGTGTTCCGGCCGTACAGCGGAAAGGGCAATCTCCAGGAGGAGATCGTCAGGACCGGCGCGGCCCATCCCGACCTCACCAAGGTCGTCTCCATCGGCAAGACCCTCAAGGGCCAGGACATCCTCGCGCTGAAGCTGACCAAGGGCGCGAAGAAGACGAAGGACGGCTCCAAGCCGTCCGTGCTGTACATGTCCAACCAGCACGCACGTGAGTGGATCACGCCCGAGATGACCCGGCGCCTGATGCACTACTACCTGGACAACTACTCCACGGACAAGCGCATCAAGAAGATCGTGGACTCGACCGAACTGTGGTTCGTGCTGTCGGCCAACCCGGACGGCTACGACTACACGTTCCAGGGCGAGGACGAGCGCCAGTGGCGCAAGAACCTGCGGGACGTGAACGGCGACGGTGTCGTCTCCACCGGCGACGGCGTCGACCTCAACCGCAACTTCGCCTACAAGTGGGGCTACGACGACGAGGGTTCGTCCCCGAACCCCACCAGCGAGACCTACCGCGGCGCGAGCCCCGGCTCCGAGCCCGAGACCCAGGCCCTCGACGCCTTCGAGAAGCGCGTCGACTTCACGTACGGCATCAACTACCACTCGGCCGCCGAACTGCTGCTCTACGGAGTGGGCTGGCAGGTGGCGACGCCGACCCCGGACGACGTGCTCTACAAGTCGCTCGCCGGAACCCCGGAGAACTCGGCGATCCCCGGCTACCACCCGCAGGTCTCCTCGGAGCTCTACACCACCAACGGTGAGGCGGACGGCCACGCGGGCAACGTCAACGGCATGGCGATGTTCACCCCCGAGATGTCGACCTGCCAGACCGCGTCGAACCTCGACCCGAACGACGCCTGGAACGCGGCGGACTGCGCCTCGGTCTTCACCTTCCCGGACGACGAGAAGCTGATAGAGCAGGAGTTCGAGAAGAACGTCCCGTTCGCGCTCTCCGTCGCCGAGACCGCCGCCCACCCCGACCAGCCCTCCTCCTCGGTCGGCCTCGACGCGCCCGACTTCACCCCCGCCGCCTTCACCACGTCGTACTCCCGTGGAGCGGACCAGGAGGTCTCCGTCGTCGTCCGCAAGTCCGTACGCGACAAGGAGCTCAAGTACCGGGTCAACGGCGGCCGGACGCTGGACATGGCACTCAAGCCCTGGCACGGCGGCGAGACCTACGGCGGCAAGGACAACCTCTACTTCGACGAGTACCGCGCCAAGGTCAAGGACGGCGACCGGGGCGACAAGGTCGAGGTCTGGTTCACCGGTGAGACCAGGAGCGGCAAGAAGACCTCCAGCACACACTTCACCTACACCGTGGCCGAACGCCCCGTGGCCGACACCCTCGTCGTCGCCGAGGAGGGCGCGGCCGCCACGCAGTCCCAGGCGTACGTCGACGCCCTGAAGGCCAACGGGAAGAAGCCCCTCGTCTGGGACGTGGCCACCCTCGGCGCGCCCGACGCGCTCGGCGTGCTCGACCACTTCAAAACGGTCGTCCACTACACCGGAGCCGCACGACCCGCGAACGCCACCCAGCTCCAGCTGCGCGCCTTCCTCAACGAGGGCGGGAAACTGGTCGAGGCGGGCGAGCAGGCCGGCGGCAACGTCGACCTCGGCGGAGGCAACCTCTCCAACGACTTCAGCCAGTACTACCTCGGCGCCTACTCCCGTACGTCCACCCCGGGCGCCAACGGCTTCACCGGCTCCGGCAGGCTCACCGGCTTCACGGGAGCGCTCGGGGACGCGCCCGGCAACCCGCTGAACGCCGCGGGCACTTACGGCGTCACCTCGGACACGCTGTCCGCCGCCCAGTACCCGCAGTTCGCGTCCAGCGCGGGCGCCGGCCAGTTCGCGGGCACCGTCAACCCCTACGGGCCCTACGCCGGCTCGTCGATGGCCGCCGCCGTGCACACCGACGACGCCTACAAACGCCTCACCCGCACTATCGACCTCACCGGCGTCAGCGCCGCCGACAAGCCGGCGCTGCGCACCCAACTCCTGTGGGACACCGAGCCCGGCTACGACCACGCTGTCGTCGAGATCCACACCACCGGAGCCGACGACTGGACGACGCTGCCCGAGACGGGCGGCGCCACCAGCAGCGAGGCACCCGCGGAGTGCGAGGCCGGATTCCTGGTCCACGAGCATCCCTGGCTCAAGCACTACCTGACCGTCAACGCGTCCGGCTGCGCCAACACCGGCACCAGCGGGGCCTGGAACAGCTTCACCGGCGCCTCCAGCGGCTGGCAGCAGGTCGCCTTCGACCTGAGCGCGTACGCCGGGAAGTCGGTGGAGGTGTCCCTGAGCTACATCACCGACCCGAGCTCCGGCGGCCACGGTGTCCTCGCGGACGACACCTCCCTCGTCGTCGCCGGGGCGGCCACCGGGACGGAGGGCTTCGAGACCTCCCTCGGCCCCTGGAGCGTCGCCGGACCGCCCCCGGGCAGCCCGGCCGTCCTCAAGGACTGGGCGCGCTACGGAGAGCTGTTCAAGACGTACGGAGGGATCACCACCGGTGACACCGTGCTGCTGGGCTTCGGCCTGGAACACGTCGCCAAGGCGGCCGACCGCGCGGCCCTCATCGGGAAGGCGCTCACCGCTCTGAAGAGCTGATTCGCGGCGACTGCCTCGTCAACATCGAGGGTGTTCCGTACCCCTACTGGTGGGTACGGAACACCCTGCCGTGTATGGGGCATCTCAATGTCACTCCAGACGTCTCAGGGAGGTAGGGTTCTAGGCGGTCGGGGACATCCCATACAACTCGCCGGCACGTGAGCCGGCGTACCAACGAGGAGATCGGTTCGTGACGATCCGCGTAGGCATCAACGGCTTTGGCCGCATCGGTCGTAACTACTTCCGCGCGCTGCTGGAGCAGGGTGCTGACATCGAGATCGTGGCTGTCAACGACCTGGGTGACACCGCGACCACCGCTCACCTGCTCAAGTACGACACCATCCTGGGCCGCCTCAAGGCCGAGGTGTCGCACACCGCCGACACGATCACCGTCGACGGCCACACCATCAAGGTGCTCTCCGAGCGCAACCCCGCCGACATCCCGTGGGGCGAGCTCGGCGTCGACATCGTCATCGAGTCGACGGGCATCTTCACCAAGAAGGCCGACGCCGAGAAGCACATCGCCGGCGGCGCCAAGAAGGTCCTGATCTCGGCTCCGGCCAAGGACGAGGACATCACCATCGTGATGGGCGTCAACCAGGACAAGTACGACGCGTCGAAGCACAACATCATCTCCAACGCCTCCTGCACCACCAACTGTGTGGCGCCGATGGCCAAGGTGCTCGACGAGAACTTCGGCATCGTCAAGGGCCTGATGACGACGGTCCACGCGTACACGAACGACCAGCGCATCCTGGACTTCCCGCACTCGGACCTGCGCCGCGCCCGCGCCGCCGCCGAGAACATCATCCCGACCACGACCGGTGCCGCCAAGGCCACCGCCCTGGTCCTCCCGCAGCTCAAGGGCAAGCTCGACGGCATCGCGATGCGCGTCCCGGTCCCGACCGGCTCGGCCACCGACCTGGTCGTGACGCTGCAGCGCGAGGTCACCAAGGACGAGGTCAACGCCGCGTTCAAGAAGGCCTCCGAGGACGGCGACCTCAAGGGCTACCTGGCCTACACCGAGGACCCGATCGTCTCCTCGGACATCGTCGGCGACCCGGCCTCCTGCACCTTCGACTCCTCCCTGACCATGGTCCAGGAGGGCAACTCGGTGAAGATCCTCGGCTGGTACGACAACGAGTGGGGTTAC
Organism: Streptomyces sp. RPA4-2; assembly: GCF_012273515.2. NCBI lineage: Bacteria > Bacillati > Actinomycetota > Actinomycetes > Kitasatosporales > Streptomycetaceae > Streptomyces > Streptomyces sp. RPA4-2. The sequence goes on along the minus strand of NZ_CP050975.2, from coordinate 2,481,229 downwards.
TCCAACCGTCTCGTCGACCTCACGGTCTTCGTCGGCGGCCAGCTCTAAGTCCCGGAGCCAGGCACCTCGATGTGAGCACAGGGCTCGGGCAGCGCAAGGCCGCGCTGTCCGGGCCCTGTCTCGCGTACGGATCGATCAGCCCTCTCGGATCTCAAGAGCCTTCCTAGGAGTCCCTTCATGAAGACGATCGACGAACTCATCGCCGAAGGCGTGGACGGCAAGCGGGTCTTCGTCCGCGCCGACCTGAACGTGCCGCTGGCCGACGGCCTCATCACGGACGACGGCCGCATCCGCGCCGTCCTGCCCACCGTCAAGGCGCTGGCGGAAGCGGGCGCCAAGGTGATCGTCGCCTCCCACCTGGGCCGGCCCAAGGGGGCCCCGGACCCCGCCTTCTCCCTGCTGCAGCCCGCCGAGCGCCTTGCCGAACTCCTCGGCGCCCCGGTCGCGTTCGCCCAGGACACCGTGGGCCCCGCCGCCCACGACGCCGTGAAGGGTCTGGAGCCCGGTCAGGTCGCGGTCATCGAGAACCTGCGCTTCAACGCGGGCGAGACGTCCAAGGACGACACCGAGCGCGGCGAGTTCGCCGACCAGCTCGCGGCCCTGGCCGATGTCTACGTGGGCGACGGTTTCGGCGCCGTGCACCGCAAGCACGCCTCCGTGTACGACCTCCCGGCCCGCCTGCCGCACTACGCCGGTTACCTCATCGCCACCGAGGTCGGTGTCCTGAAGAAGCTCACCGAGGACGTCAAGCGCCCGTACGTCGTCGCCCTCGGCGGCTCCAAGGTCTCCGACAAGCTCGCCGTCATCGACGAACTGCTCGGCAAGGCCGACCGGCTGCTCATCGGCGGCGGCATGGCCTTCACCTTCCTCAAGGCGAAGGGCTACGAGATCGGCGCCTCCCTCGTCCAGGACGACCAGCTGCCCGCGGTCAAGGAGTACGTCGAGCGCGCCGAGAAGAACGGCGTCGAACTGGTCGTCCCGGTCGACGTCGTGACCGCGTCGCAGTTCCCGGACCTGAAGACCAAGGCCCCGTCCCACCCCACCACCGTCGCCGCGGACGCCATCCCGGCCGACGGGATGGGCCTCGACATCGGTCCCGAGACCGGTGCCCTCTACGCCTCGAAGCTCGCCGACGCGGCCACCGTCTTCTGGAACGGTCCGATGGGCGTCTTCGAGCACCCCGACTACGCCGAGGGCACCAAGGCGGTCGCCCAGGCCCTCCTCGACTCCCCGGCCTTCACGGTGGTCGGCGGTGGCGACTCCGCCGCGGCCGTCCGCACCCTGGGCTTCGACGAGACGGCATTCGGCCACATCTCGACCGGTGGCGGCGCCTCCCTCGAATACCTCGAGGGCAAGACGCTCCCCGGCCTCGCCGCACTGGAGGACTGACCTTTTATGAGCACGCGCACGCCGCTGATGGCGGGCAACTGGAAGATGAACCTCAACCACCTCGAGGCCATCGCGCACGTCCAGAAGCTCGCCTTCGCCCTGGCCGACAAGGACTACGACGCCTGTGAGGTCGCCGTCCTGCCGCCCTTCACCGACCTGCGCTCTGTGCAGACCCTGGTCGACGGCGACAAACTCAAGATCAAGTACGGCGCCCAGGACCTCTCGGCGCACGACTCCGGTGCCTTCACCGGCGAGATCTCGGGCCCCATGCTGGCCAAGCTGAAGTGCACCTACGTGGCGGTCGGTCACTCCGAGCGACGCCAGTACCACGCGGAGACCGACGAGATCGTCAACGCCAAGGTCAAGTCCGCGTTCAAGCACGGCCTGACCCCGATCCTCTGCGTCGGCGAGGAGCTGGCGGTCCGCGAGGCGGGGAACCACGTCTCCCACACGCTCGCGCAGGTCGACGGCGGTCTCAAGGACGTCCCGGCCGAGCAGGCCGAGTCGATCGTGATCGCGTACGAGCCGGTCTGGGCCATCGGAACCGGCAAGGTCTGCGGCGCCGGCGACGCCCAGGAGGTCTGCGCGGCGATCCGCAGCCGGCTGGCCGAGCTGTACTCCCAGGAGCTGGCCGACAAGGTCCGCATCCAGTACGGCGGCTCGGTGAAGTCCGGCAACGTCGCCGAGATCATGGCGAACCCCGACATCGACGGCGCGCTCGTCGGTGGGGCGTCCCTGGACGCCGACGAGTTCGTCAAGATCGTCCGTTTCCGCGACCAGTGAGTATGCGGTAGCGACGATCCGTCGTACCCTTGCGGGGGTCTGGTGACTGTCACCGGACCCCCGTCGTCCATCCAGTTCCGAGGAAGTTGGTCCAGCCGTGGTTTTGGGGTTCTCGATCGCCCTGATCGTCTTCAGCCTGCTGCTGATGCTGCTGGTGCTGATGCACAAGGGGAAGGGCGGCGGCCTCTCCGACATGTTCGGTGGCGGCATGCAGTCGTCCGTCGGCGGCTCCTCGGTCGCCGAGCGCAACCTCGACCGCATCACCGTGGTGCTCGGTCTGCTGTGGTTCGCGTGCATTGTCGTGCTCGGCATCCTGATGAAGGTCAACAACTGATCAACGGCTGACATCGGTACGACCGCACAAACGCACAGTACGCAAGCACGATCCACACGTAAGGCCCCATGTCCGGTACGCGCCAGCAGGCGCGGCCTATCATGGGGCTTGCGTCTAGGGGTGGGGTGTAACTCCAATCACTGGACGCGCGTTGGGCCTTACGTAGACTGAGGCGCTCGCAGCGAAGCGTCACGCCGACTCGCTTCGCGGCACCATCACGCAGGGAGTTACGACCGTGGCAAGTGGCAACGCGATCCGAGGAAGCCGGGTCGGGGCGGGGCCGATGGGCGAGGCCGAGCGTGGCGAGTCCGCGCCCCGGCTGCGCATCTCCTTCTGGTGCTCCAACGGGCACGAGACGGTGCCCAGCTTCGCCAGCGACGCGCAGGTTCCCGAGACCTGGGACTGCCCGCGCTGCGGCTTTCCCGCCGGACAGGACCGGGACAACCCGCCGGACCCGCCGCGCACCGAGCCGTACAAGACGCACCTGGCGTACGTACGGGAGCGGCGCAGCGACGCGGACGGCGAGGCGATTCTCGCCGAGGCGCTCGCCAAACTGCGGGGCGAGATCTAGGAGTTGCGAACCGGCCGGACACCGAGGGGTGTCTGGCCGGAGCTGTCTCGCACGACGTCCGCGTACGGAATCGGCGTGCCCGCCACCGGGCGCCCTCCGGTCGTACGCGTCCGAACGCGTGCCCATGCCTCCGGTGGTGGGGCGGTACGCCGACGCCGGCCACGCGAGGCGGGTCACGAACAGCGCGTGGTCGGTGGGGTGCCGTCCGTGACCGCACGGTGGGCGTGGGGCCCCTGGGGGCCGTGAGGGGGGCCGCGCGCCCGGCTCGGCACCGGGCGGCCGCCGACGTCGTGCGGCCGACGGGCGTGGTTCACCTCGTACGGCGGACGGGTGTGGGTTCACCTCGTACGGCCGACCCTGCGCGGCCGACTTCGTACGGCGGATCTCGCAGGGTCGCTCCCGCGCGACGTGCGGCCGGTCTCGTGCGGAAGGGCGTACGCCGTCCCGGCCGTTCCTGTCCAGGCGGCTCTCCGCTCTGGCGCCGGGCTCGGCCGCTCCCGTCCGAGTGGCTTCCCGCTCTGGCGCCGGGCTCGGCCGTTCCTGTCCGAGTGGCTTCCTGCTCTGGCGCCGGGCTCGGACGTCCCCGTCCGGGTGGCTTCCTGTTCCGGTCTCGCCGCGTCCGGGCGGGCTTTCGTCCCGGTCGAGGCTCGTCCCGGTGGCTTCCCGTGGCGTCGGACTGTTGTTCGGGCCTGGCATCCCCGTGCGTGGCGGTCCGGTCGTGCTCGCGCCGCCTGCCCCGCCCGCTCTCCGCCCGATTGTCAGTGGTGACCTCTACGGTTGTCGAAGTGGCAGCGGTGGAGGGGGTGTTGTGACGGTGAGCGAGGCGACGGCCGTGCGGGTGCCCGCGTGGCGCGGGGGATTCGGGCGGCTGTGGAGCGCGGCGGTGGTGTCGCGCTTCGGGGACGCGCTGCGCACCGCCGCGCTGCCGCTGATCGCCGTGCGCCTCACCGACGACCCGTTCGTCATCGCGTCCGTCACCGCCTGCGGATATCTCCCGTGGCTGCTCTTCGGGCTGCTCGGCGGCGCGGTCGCGGACCGGGTGGACCAACGCCGGGCGATGTGGAGCGTGGACACCCTGCGGGGCACGCTCGTCGCCTGTTTCGGCCTCGCCGTCGGGCTCGGCCACGCCTCGATCGGGCTGCTGATCGCGCTCGCCTTCGCCCTGACCACTCTCCAGACCCTCTTCGACAACGCCTCCACGGCCCTGCTGCCGTCCCTGGTCGACAAGGAGGCCCTGGGCAGCGCCAACGCCCGGCTGATGACCGGCCAACAGCTCGCCGGCGGCTTCCTGGCCGGCCCGTTCGTGCCGCTGCTGCTCGCCGCCGGGGCCGCCGTGCCGTTCGTCGCCGACGCCGCCACCTACCTGCTGGCCGCCGTGCTCGTGGCGTCCCTGCGGATCGCGGCGCCCGAGCGGGAGCCCCGGCGGGCCGGAAGCACCCTGCGGACGGAGGTCGCCGAGGGACTGCGCGCCCTGTGGAGCGACCGGGTGCTGCGCGCCGTCTGCACGGCCACACTGCTGTGCAACATCGGAATGGGCGCCCTGATCGCCACGCTGGTCCTGCACGTGACCGGCTGGCTGCACGCGGGGAACACGGGCTTCGCCGCCGCGATGACGGCCTACTCGGCCGGAAGCCTGGCCGGCGGAGCACTGCTGGCGCAGCGTGTCGCACGCCGGTTCGGGCGCGTCCGCGGCCTGCTCCTGGGGGGAGGCGTCCAGACGGCGTCCCTCCTGCTCATCGGCACCGTCCGCCAACTGGGCGCCCTCCTGCTGGGCATGGTCCTGCTCGGAGTGATGAACATGGTGTGGAACGTCAACCAGGTCACGCTGATGCAGCAGCGCAGCCCCCAGGCCATGGTCGGCCGCATCAGCGCCGCCTTCCGTACCGCCTCCACCTCCGGAGCCCCCGTCGGCGCCCTGCTCGGTGGCGCGGTCGCCGCGGTGTACGGGCTGAACGGGCCCGCGCTGTTCGCGGCCGCGCTCTTCGCACTCGCCGTCGTTTCGCTGATACCCGCGCTCAAGCCGGACGTATCTGTTGTTGAGCCGGACGACGGCGTGACGACAGCTCACGTCAAGCCCTGATCAATTAGGTTGGGACCGGCAGCGGGGCGAGGGACGCAGCAGCACACGCAGGAGAGAAGGCGGAAGTCAGAGATGAACGCAGACACCCGTACCAGGCTCGACCGGACGCCCGAGTGGACCGCTCTGGGGGAGCACCGCGAGGAGCTCGCGGACACCCATCTGCGGGACCTGTTCGCGGCCGACCCCGGGCGCGGCTCCGGGTACACCCTCCGGGTAGGCGATCTGCACGTCGACTACTCCAAGCACCTGGTCACCGACGAGACACTGCGGCTGCTGCGTGAGCTGGCCGTGGCGACGGATGTGTTCGGGCTGCGGGACGCGATGTTCCGTGGTGAGAAGATCAATGTGACCGAGGGGCGTGCGGTTCTGCACACGGCGTTGCGTGCGCCGCGGGACGCGGTGGTCGAGGTGGACGGGGAGAACGTCGTGCCGGCGGTGCACGCGGTCCTCGACCGGATGGCGGGTTTCGCCGAGCGGGTGCGTTCGGGTGAGTGGACCGGTCATACCGGCAGGCGGATCAAGAACGTCGTGAACATCGGGATCGGTGGCTCCGACCTCGGCCCCGCGATGGCTCATGACGCGCTGCGTTCCTTCACCGACCGCGGTCTGACGGTGCGGTTCGTGTCGAACGTGGACGGCGCCGACCTCCACGAGGCCGTCCGTGACCTCGACCCGGCCGAGACACTGTTCATCATCGCGTCGAAGACGTTCACCACGATCGAGACGATCACCAACGCGACCTCGGCGCGGTCCTGGCTGCTGTCCGGGCTGAAAGCCGGTCCGGAGGCGGTGGCCCGGCATTTCGTGGCACTGTCGACCAACGCCGGGAAGGTCGCCGACTTCGGTATCGACACGGACAACATGTTCGAGTTCTGGGACTGGGTCGGCGGACGCTACTCCTACGACTCGGCGATCGGCCTGTCGCTGATGATCGCGATCGGCCCGGACCGGTTCCGGGAGATGCTGGCGGGTTTCCACCTCGTCGACGAGCACTTCCGCACCGCGCCCCCCGAGTCCAACGCACCGTTGCTGCTGGGCCTGCTGGGCATCTGGTACGGCAACTTCCACGACGCGCAGTCCCACGCCGTGCTGCCCTACTCGCACTACCTCAGCCGCTTCACCGCCTACCTCCAGCAGCTCGACATGGAGTCCAACGGCAAGTCCGTCGACCGGCAGGGCGAGCCGGTGGACTGGCAGACCGGACCGGTGGTGTGGGGCACCCCCGGCACCAACGGACAGCACGCCTACTACCAGCTCATCCACCAGGGCACCAAGCTGATCCCGGCCGACTTCATCGGCTTCGCCAACCCCGTCGCTGAACTGGAGACGGGCCTGGCCGCCCAGCACGACCTGCTGATGGCGAACTTCTTCGCCCAGACCCAGGCGCTGGCGTTCGGCAAGACACCCGACGAGGTCCGCGCCGAGGGCGTGCCCGAGGACCTGGTCGCCCACAAGACGTTCCAGGGCAACCACCCCACCACCACCATCCTCGCCCGCGAACTGACTCCCTCCGTCCTGGGCCAGCTCATCGCCCTCTACGAACACAAGGTCTTCGTCCAGGGCGCCGTCTGGAACATCGACTCCTTCGACCAATGGGGCGTCGAACTCGGCAAGGTCCTCGCCAAACGCATCGAACCCGCCCTCACCGACGGCACCGACGTACCCGGCCTCGACCCCTCCACCCAGGCGCTGGTCGCCAAGTACCGGGAGCTGCGCGGCCGTCAGGGTCTGTGAGTGCGGGACGACGGGCGGTGGGGGGCCGCCCGTCGTGGGGTGTTTCTCGGGTGCGGGTAGGCGGGGGCTGGTCGCGCAGTTCCCCGCGCCCCTTCACAGCATGGCCCGTACCCGGCATCTCCAGCCTGGCCGGAACCTTTCGGCGCGGGCCCGCACCCCAGCGCGTGCGGACCTTTCAGCGGAGGCCCGTACCCTGAGCCCGTGCGGACCATCCGGCGGAGGCCCGCACCCTGAGCCCGTCCGGCGTTTGAGGACGAGCCCTTCGGGCGATGTGGGGGTCCAGGGGGCGCAGCCCTTGAGGGTCTGGGGGCGAAGCCCCCGGAGATGAGAGAAGTCCCCCTGCTCGAGTGAAGCCGAGAAGCTTGGGGGAGGGTAGGGGCGGCGAGAGCGAGAGACGCCTCGTTCGCCCCTACCCTGCCGTCACGCCGAAGCCGGCGGATACAGCGAACGCGGCAGCTGCGAAGCGGCCGCCGCGTCGAGCAGCCACAGCGTCCGCGAGCGCCCATGGGCGCCCGCCGCCGGAGCCTGTACCTCACCCGCGCCCGACAGGGCGATCGCCGCGGCCTGCGCCTTGTCCTCGCCGGCCGCGAGCAGCCACACCTCGCGGGCCGAGCGGATCGCGGGCAGCGTGAGCGAGATCCGGGTCGGCGGGGGCTTCGGCGCGCCGTGCACACCCACCACCGTCCGCTCCGTCTCGCGCACCGCGGGCAGCTCGGGGAAGAGCGAGGCCACATGCGTGTCCGGCCCGACGCCCAGCATCAGGACGTCGAAGGCCGGGACCGAACCATGGTTCTCCGGCCCCGCGTCCTTCGCGAGTTCGGCGGCGTAGGCCTCGGCCGCCGCGTCCGCGTCCGCGCCGTGGGGGCCGTCGGACGCCGGCATCGGATGCACCCGCGCCGGGTCCAGCGGCACCGAGTCCAGCAGTGCCGCACGGGCCTGGGTGTCATTGCGTTCCGGGTCCCCCGCGGGCAGGAACCGCTCGTCGCCCCACCACAGGTCGAGCCGGCCCCAGTCGATGGCGTCCCGGGCGGGCGCGGCCGCGAGCGCCGCGAGGAGCCCGTTGCCGTTGCGGCCGCCGGTGAGGACCACCGAGGCGTAGCCGCGCGAGGCCTGCGCGTCCACGACCTTGGTGATCAGCCGGGCCGCCGCGGCCTGGGCCATCAGCTCCTTGTCGCGGTGCACGACAAGCTGCGGAGTGATCACTTGGAGGCCGCCTTCTTGGCCGGGGCCGAGGCGCCGGTCTTGGCGGCGGCCTTCTTGGCGGGGGCCTTGGCCGGTGCCTTGTCGGCGGCCTTGGCCGCCGTCCTGGCCGGAGCCGGGGTCCGGTCCGAGGACTCGTCCGACGAGGTGCTCAGCCGCTCCACCCCGTACCGCAGCGCCGAGGCGTACGTGTCGTCCGGGTCGAGCCGGCGCAGCTCCTCCGCGATCAGCTCGGACGTGTCGCGGCGCTTGAGCGCCACGGCGCGGTCGGGCTGGCCGTCGATGGACAGCGTGGCGAGGGAGCCGTCGGCACGGTCCAGGACGATCGGGCCGCAGCTGGTCTGCATCCGGACGGCCGTGAGGCCGGGGCCGGACGACTGCGAACGCCTGACCGGGACCTTCAGCCGGTCCGCGAGCCACATGGCGAGCAGCTCGCAGCTCGGGTTGAACTCCTCGCCCTCCACCTCGACCGCGCTCACGTCGCAGACGACCTGGTCCAGGGCCGCGGCCAGCATCGAACGCCACGGTGTGATGCGGGTCCAGGAGAGGTCGGTGTCCCCGGGGGCGTAGGCGTCGGCGCGGGCGTTGAGCTCCCGTACCGGCGCCTCGGCCGCGTAGGTGTCCGTGACCCGGCGTTGGGCCAGCGCGCCCAGCGGGTCCTTCGCCGGGTCGAGCGGCGAGTTCACCGGCCACCAGACGACGACCGGCGCGTCCGGCAGCAGGAGCGGCAGGACGACCGAGTCGGCGTGGTCGACCACCTCGCCGTACAGCCGCAGCACGACGGTCTCGCCGGTGCCCGCCTCCGCGCCGAGCCGCACCTCGGCGTCGAGTCGCGACTTCGTGCGGTCGCGGGGCGAGCGCGAGACACGCCTGATGACCACGAGGGTGCGCGAGGGGTGCTCGCGCGAGGCCTCGTTGGCGGCCTTCAGGGCGTCGTAGGCGTTCTCCTCGTCGGTGACGATGACGAGGGTCAGGACCATGCCCACCGCGGGGGTGCCGATGGCCCGGCGGCCCTGCACGAGCGCCTTGTTGATCTTGCTGGCAGTGGAGTCGGTGAGGTCTATCTTCATGGGCGACGCCAGCTCCGTCCGTCTCGTTCGAGCATTTCGTCGGCCTCGACGGGGCCCCAGGTGCCCGAGGGGTACTGCGCGGGCTTGCCGTGCTTGTCCCAGTACTGCTCGATCGGGTCGAGGATCTTCCAGGACAGCTCGACCTCCTCGGTGCGCGGGAAGAGGTTCGAGTCGCCGAGCAGCACGTCGAGGATCAGTCGCTCGTACGCCTCCGGGCTGGACTCGGTGAACGACTCGCCGTAGGCGAAGTCCATCGAGACGTCCCGGATCTCCATGGAGGTGCCGGGCACCTTGGAGCCGAAGCGGACCGTGACGCCCTCGTCGGGCTGGACGCGGAAGACGATCGCGTTCTGGCCCAGCTCCTCCGTCGCCGTGTGGTCGAAGGGGGAGTGCGGGGCGCGCTGGAAGACGACCGCGATCTCGGTGACCCGCCGGCCCAGACGCTTGCCGGTCCTCAGGTAGAACGGGACGCCCGCCCAGCGGCGGTTGTCCACCTCCACCTTGATCGCGGCGAAGGTGTCGGTCTTCGACTTGGGGTCGATGCCGTCTTCCTGGAGATAACCGACGGCCTTCTCGCCGCCCTGCCAGCCGGCCGCGTACTGCCCGCGGACGGTGTCGCGCCCCAGGTCCTTCGGGATCCGCACCGCGCCGAGCACCTTGGTCTTCTCGGCGGCGAGCGCGTCCGCGTCGAACGACGAGGGCTCCTCCATGGCCGTCAGGGCCATCAGCTGGAGCAGGTGGTTCTGGATGACGTCACGGGCCGCGCCGATGCCGTCGTAGTAGCCCGCCCGGCCGCCGATGCCGATGTCCTCGGCCATGGTGATCTGCACATGGTCGACGAAGGACCGGTTCCAGATCGGCTCGAACATCGTGTTGGCGAAGCGGAGCGCCAGGATGTTCTGGACGGTCTCCTTGCCGAGGTAGTGGTCGATACGGAAGACCTGGTCCGAGGCGAAGACCTCGTGCACGATCGCGTTGAGGTCCTCGGCCGACTTCAGGTCGTGACCGAAGGGCTTCTCGATGACCGCGCGCCGCCAGGAGCCGTTCGACTGGTCGGCCAGGTGGTGCTTCTTCAGCTGCTTGATGACCACCGGGAAGGCGGACGGCGGCACGGAGAGGTAGAAGGCGAAGTTGCCGCCCGTCCCCTGTGCCTTGTCGAGCTCCTCGATGGTGGCGCGCAGCCGCTCGAACGCGTCGTCGTCGTCGAAGGTGCCCTGGACGAAGCGCATCCCCTGGATGAGCTGCTGCCAGACCTCCTCGCGGAACTCCGTACGGGCGTGTTCCTTGACCGCGTCGTGGACTTCCTGGGCGAAGTCCTCGTTCTTCCACTCGCGGCGGGCGAAACCGACGAGCGAGAAGCCCGGCGGCAGCAGTCCGCGATTGGCGAGGTCGTACACGGCGGGCATCAGCTTTTTACGTGACAAATCGCCCGTGACGCCGAAGATGACCAGGCCCGACGGCCCCGCGATACGCGGGAGCCGTCGGTCTGCGGGGTCACGCAGCGGGTTGCTGCTTGACAAGGTTTCAGCCCTCCGAAGGGGCGAGGCGCTGGAGCTCCGCCTCTGTGGACTTGAGCAGGTCGTTCCAGGACGCCGCGAACTTCTCGACGCCCTCGTCCTCGAGGAGCTGGACCACGTCGTCGTACGAGATCCCGAGCTTCTCGACCGCGTCGAGTTCGGCGCGGGACTGCTCGTACGTACCGGCGATCGTGTTGCCGGTGATGCCGCCGTGGTCCTCGGTGGCCTGCAGGGTGGCCTCCGGCATGGTGTTCACCGTGTTCGGCGCCACCAGGTCGTCGACGTACAGGGTGTCCTTGTACGCCGGGTCCTTCACACCCGTCGACGCCCACAGCGGGCGCTGCTTGTTCGCCTGCGCCTTGTCGAGGGGGGCCCAGCGCTCCGAGGAGAAGACCTCCTCGTACGCCTGGTAGGCGAGCCGGGCGTTGGCCAGGGCGGCCTTGCCGCGTGCGGCCTTGGCCTCGGAGGTGCCCAGGGCGTCGAGCCGCTTGTCGATCTCGGTGTCGACCCGGGACACGAAGAAGGACGCCACCGAGTGGATCTTGGAGAGGTCCAGGCCCGCGGCCTTCGCCTTCTCCAGCCCCGCCAGGTAGGCGTCCATGACCTCGCGGTAACGCTCCAGCGAGAAGATCAGCGTGACGTTGACGCTGATGCCCTTGCCGATGACCTCGGTGATCGCGGGCAGGCCCGCCTTGGTCGCCGGGATCTTGATGAGCGTGTTCGGACGGTCCACCAGCCAGGCCAGCTGCTTGGCCTCGGCGACGGTCGCGGTGGTGTTGTGCGCCAGGCGCGGGTCGACCTCGATGGAGACCCGGCCGTCCTGGCCCTGCGTCGCCTCGAAGACCGGGCGCAGGATGTCGGCGGCGTCACGGACGTCCGCCGTCGTGATCATGCGGATGGCCTCTTCGACCGTGACCTTGCGGGCGGCGAGCTCGGTGAGCTGCTGCTCGTAGCCGTCGCCGCTGCTGATCGCCTTCTGGAAGATCGACGGGTTGGTGGTGACGCCCACGACGTGCTGCTGGTCGATCAGTTCGGCGAGGTTGCCGGACGTGATCCGCTTGCGCGACAGGTCGTCCAGCCAGATCGCGACGCCTTCCTCGGAGAGGCGCTTGAGTGCGTCTGTCATGGAAAATGCATCTCCTACGTGTCGTTTGTCAGCGTCAGAGCTGGGCTGCGGCGATCGATTCCCGGGCAGCATCGGCGACGTTCTCGGCAGTGAAGCCGTACTCGCGGAAGAGCACCTTGCCGTCGGCCGAAGCACCGAAGTGCTCCAGCGAAACAATGCGTCCCGCGTCCCCGACGAACCGGTGCCAGGTCAGACCGATACCGGCCTCGACCGAGACCCGCGCGCGCACCGACGGCGGCAGCACACTCTCCCGGTAGGCCTGGTCCTGCTCGTCGAACCACTCCACGCACGGCATGGAGACGACCCGCGTCGGCACACCCGCGGCCTGGAGCTGCTCGCGCGCCTCCACGGCCACGTGCACCTCGGAACCGGTCGCGATGAGGATGACCTGGGGCTCGCCGCCCTCCGCCTCGAACAGGACGTAGCCGCCCTTCGCGGCGTCCTCGTTGCGGTCGTACGTCGGTACGCCCTGCCGGGTCAGTGTCAGTCCGTGCGGGGCGCCCTCGCCGAACACCTTGGTGTAGCGCTTGAGGATCTCGCGCCAGGCGATCGCCGTCTCGTTGGCGTCCGCGGGACGGACGACGTTGAGGCCGGGGATGGCGCGCAGCGAGGCGATGTGCTCGACCGGCTGGTGCGTCGGACCGTCCTCACCGAGGCCGATCGAGTCGTGCGTCCAGACGTAGGTGACCGGCAGGTGCATCAGCGCGGACAGCCGCACCGAGTTGCGCATGTAGTCGGAGAACGTCAGGAAGGTGCCGCCGTAGACGCGGGTGTTGCCGTGCAGCGTGATCCCGTTCATCTCCGCGGCCATGGAGTGCTCGCGGATACCGAAGTGGATCGTTCGCCCGTACGGGTTCGCGCCCGGCAGCGGGTTGTCGGCCGGCAGGAACGAGGAGTTCTTGTCGATCGTCGTGTTGTTCGAGCCCGCGAGGTCGGCGGAGCCGCCCCACAGCTCGGGGATGACCGCGCCGAGCGCCTGGAGCACCTTGCCGGACGCGGCACGGGTCGCGAGGCTCTTGCCGGTCTCGAACGCCGGGAGCTTCTCCTCCCAGCCCTCGGGCAGCTCGCACGCGGCGATGCGGTCGAACTCGGCCGCACGCGCGGGCTGGGCGGTGCGCCACTCCTGGTAGCCCTTCTCCCACTCCGCCCGCTGCTCACGACCCCGGTCGAGTGCCTGACGGGTGTGGGCGAGGACCTCGTCGGCCACGGCGAAGGACTGCTCCGGGTCGAAGCCCAGTACCCGCTTGGTCGCCGCCACCTCGTCGTCGCCGAGCGCCGAGCCGTGCGCGGCCTCGGTGTTCTGCGCGTTCGGGGCGGGCCAGGCGATGATCGACCGCATCGCGATGAACGACGGCTTGTCGGTCACCAGCTTGGCGGCCTGGATCGCGTTGTAGATGGCGTGCGGGTCGAGGTCGCCGTCCGGCTTCGGGGCCACCCGCTGCACATGCCAGCCGTAGGCCTCGTACCGCTTGACGGTGTCCTCGGAGACCGCCGTCTCCGTGTCGCCCTCGATCGAGATGTGGTTGTCGTCCCACAGCAGGATCAGGTTGCCGAGCTCCTGGTGCCCGGCCATGGAGGACGCCTCCGCGGAGATGCCCTCCTGCAGGCAGCCGTCACCGGCGATGCAGTAGATGAAGTGGTCGAACGGAGACTCGCCCTGGGGCGCGTCCGGGTCGAACAGACCGCGCTCGTAGCGGGAGGCCATCGCGAAGCCCACCGCGTTGGCGACGCCCTGTCCCAGCGGACCCGTGGTGGTCTCCACGCCGGGGGTGTGTCCGTACTCGGGGTGGCCCGGCGTACGCGAGCCCCAGGTGCGGAAGGACTCCAGGTCGTCCAGCTCGAGGCCGAACCCGGCCAGGTAGAGCTGCGTGTAGAGGGTCAGGGACGTATGGCCCGCGGACAGCACGAAGCGGTCGCGTCCGGTCCAGTCGGGATCCGCCGGGTCGTGCCGCATCACCTTCTGGAAGAGGGTGTAGGCGGCAGGCGCCAGACTCATCGCCGTACCGGGATGGCCGTTGCCGACCTTCTGTACGGCATCGGCGGCCAGGACGCGGGCGGTGTCGACGGCCCGTTGGTCCAACTCGGTCCACTCGAGGTCTGTGGTGGTCGGCTTGGTGCTCACCCTGGGTCAGGGCTCCTCTCCACATGTCACGCATGTCGAATGCCGGTGCACTGGGCGCCCACCGGCCGTTGTCGAGCCTACCCCCGTAGGTACCTGCGTTTTTTCGAGTCATTCCAGACTGCCGGGACTCGGCGGAATCCGCCTCCCGACTGGTCCGTTCCGTCTTCGGCAACTGAATACGGAGCCGCTCGTAAGAGTGCTCAATCGAGCCCCCCGACGCCCGTTGTGCGGGCCCCGCCGAGGCGCTGGTCCGGGCGCCCCCAACACGACCCCACCCCCGCGAAGGCCGGGGTCTGGGCAACGTCTACAGTGGCGTGGTACGCGCGAGCCTTTACGGGGAGTTCACACCCGGGGGCTTGCTGGGATGTCTCTGTCAGGGGTGTGCGTGACGGCCGTCGAATCCCGTCCAGCGGGGGTGCTCGGGACGAGCAGCAGCCCGAGCCACCGGCCGTTCGGGGCCCGTGTGAAGGCGTTCGTGGCACTCACGAAGCCACGAATCATCGAACTGCTCCTGATCACCACCGTTCCGGTGATGTTCCTGGCCCAGCAGGGTGTACCGGACCTCAAACTGGTCCTGCTCACCTGTCTCGGCGGCTATCTGTCGGCGGGCGGCGCCAACGCGCTCAACATGTACATCGACCGTGACATCGACGCTCTGATGGAGCGGACCTCGCAGCGTCCACTGGTCACCGGCATGGTCAGCCCCCGTGAGTGCCTGGCCTTCGGCATCGCGCTGGCGGTCGTCTCGACGCTGCTGTTCGGTCTGGCCGTCAACTGGCTGTCCGCGTGGCTGTCACTCGGAGCGCTCCTCTTCTACGTCGTCGTCTACACGATGCTCCTCAAGCGCCGTACGTCCCAGAACATCGTCTGGGGCGGCATCGCGGGCTGCCTCCCGGTCCTCATCGGCTGGTCGTCCGTCACGAACTCCCTGTCGTGGGCGCCCGTCATCCTCTTCCTCGTCATGTTCTTCTGGACGCCGCCGCACTACTGGCCGCTGTCCATGAAGGTGAAGGACGACTACGCGCGCGTGGGCGTGCCCATGCTGCCGGTCGTCGCGTCCAACAAGGTGGTCGCCCGCCAGATCGTCATCTACAGCTGGGTGATGGTCGGCGTCTCGCTGCTCCTGACCCCGCTCGGCTACACGGGCTGGTTCTACACGGTGGTCGCGCTGGCGGCCGGCGGGTTCTGGCTGTGGGAGGCGCACGGCCTGCAGAACCGCGCCAAGGCCGAGGTGGCGGGCGGGAAGCTCAAGGAGATGCGACTGTTCCACTGGTCGATCACCTATGTGTCGATCCTCTTCGTGGCCGTCGCGGTGGACCCCTTCCTCCACTAGGGCGTACGGCGAAGTCCTGTCTGCCTGTCGACGGGCGGGGTGCGTGGTCAAGGCCACGCACCCCGCCCGTCGCCGTTCGATCTACCCGTCGGTAGCATCCTGGCCATGGCAGACACCGAGCAGACTGACGAGACCACCGGCACCGCCCGGGACACCGGCGCCGAGCGCAAGGCGGCCAGGCTCGCCCGGCAGATCCGCGCCTTCGCCGACGAGCACGGCGGGGCCGAGGGCCAGGTGGCGTACATCGGGGAGCGCGGCGCGCGCATCGTGCTCGTCGGTGAGGACGGCGACTGGGGCGATCTGGTCGCGCCCGGCTACGCGATCGCCGAGGAAGCCGTGAAGCAGGCCGGGATCACTGTTCACGAGGAGTTCGACGGGGAGTTCGCCGCGAAGGTGCGGACGGGGCCGTACGAGTGGAAGCGGATGGCGGGGATCCAGCTGGGCGGCCCGCGCAACGACTGACCCGTACGGGTGGCTCACCGCGGGCGCGACATCACCCGAACGGCCGCAGCCGGGCCCGTGGGGTCCGCGCCCCCGGCCGGCTCCCGGGCACCGCACGGACGCCCCACCGGCCTGTGTCACCGGCCCGCGCCGCCGTCGGTCGCCGAACCCCACGAACGGCCGAGCGACGCGCCTGGAACACGGGCGACCAACACCTGACGCCCGGCTCACCCGTTAGGACCTGAGAAAGAACGGTCCAGTCGCGCGGGGGAGTCCGGATGATCGAAACGCCGTCCCTGGTGGACCAGTACTGTCACGGAGTGCTGAGGACGGAGCTGGGCCTCGGCACCTTCGAGGCCCACCTCGCCAGAACCGAGGGGCCCCCGGCCCCCGGCACCACCCTCTTCGACACCCAGACCGGCTTCGCGGTACGCCGCTGGTGTCCGCCCCTGCTCGGCCTGGAACCGCACTGCCCGCCCGCCCGCTATCTCGCCCGGCGGCGCGAACTCGGCGTCCTCGAAGCGGGCCGCAGACTGCTGCGCGGCAGCGGTGTCACCACCTTTCTCGTCGACACCGGGCTGCCCGGCGACCTGACCGGGCCGGGCGAGATGGCCTCCACCGGTGCCGCCGACGCCCATGAGATCGTCCGCCTGGAGCTGCTGGCGGAACAGGTCGCGGACACCTCCGGCACCGTCGAGTCCTTCCTCGCCAATCTCGCCGAGTCGGTCCACGGGGCCGCCGCGAACGCCGTCGCCTTCACCTCCGTGGCGGGCGGACGGCACGGCCTGGCGCTCGCTCCCGAACCCCCCGGGCCCGGAGAGGTACGCGGCGCGGCGGGCAGGTGGCTCGCGGACCGCCGGGTCGGCGGGGCGCTCAGCGACCCCGTCCTGCTGCGCCATCTGCTGTGGATCGCGGTCGCCTCGGGACTGCCCCTCCAACTCCACGCGGGACTCGGCGAACCGGGCCTGCGGATCGACCGCACCGACCCCGTCCTGCTCACCGACTTCGCGCGCGCCACGGCCGGGCTCGGCACCGACCTCGTACTGCTGCACGGCTACCCGTACCACCGGCACGCGGCACACCTCGCCGGGGTCTTCCCGCACGTGTACGCCGACCTGGGCGCCGCGCTGGTGCGCACCGGAGCGCGGGCCGCGGCCGTCCTCGCCGAGATCCTGGAACTGGCTCCCTTCGGCAAGCTCCTCTTCTCCAGCGGAGCACACGGCCTGCCCGAACTGCATGTGGTCGGCGCACGTCTCTTCCGCGAGGCACTCACCCGGGTGCTCGGCACCTGGGTCGCGGAGGGTGCCTGGTCGCCCGCGGACGCGCAGCGGGTGGCGGGACTGATCGCCGCGGGGAACGCGCGCCGGGTGTACGGGGTGCAGTGAACGGCGGGGAGGCTTCCGGCGCGCCGCCCGGTGGCTCCACACTGTCCTGATGACCGACGACGCCACGGCACGTCTGCTCGACCGCTTCCTCGCCGGCCTGGACGCCTTCGCGCCCCTCGCGCTGTGGGCGCACGGATCGCTCGCCGGGGGCGACTACCAGGAGGGGCGCAGCGACCTGGACCTGATCGCGGTCCTGCCGGACCCGGTCCCGCTCGCCACCGTGCGACGGCTGGTCCGGCTGCACCACCGCCTGCGCGAGGACCAGCCCCTCGCGCGCCGGCTGCACTGCGGCTATCCGACGCCCGCCACCCTGGCCGGTGCCGAGCGGTCGTACGTCACCTGGGCCCACGACCGGCTGCTGAGACGCCCGGTCACTCCCGTCACCCGCCGCGAACTGCACGCCTTCGGACGGGTCCTGCACGGAGAGCGGCCCGAGGGTCTGCTGCCGCCGGTGCCCGACCAGGAGCTGCGCGCCTTCGTCGTGCGGGACCAGAAGGAGTTCTGGCGGCCCGCCGTGGACAAGGCCCGGCTCTGGAAGCAGGACGTGTGGGTCGACCTCGGGACGATCACCTTCGCCCGCGCGACCGTCACCCTGCGGGAAGGGCGCCTGGTGTCCAAGAGGGAGGCACTGGAACTGCTGCCGGGACTCGGGGCGCCCGCCGAGGTCGTCGAGGACGTACGGCGCAGGCGGTACGACGACTCCGTGCCCGCGCCGCCCGCCCGGGGGTGGACGGCGCGCAGGGCCGAGCTGACCAGGAGTTACCTGGGCCCCGCGATCGACGGCCTGGTGGCCGCGTACGAACCGCGCACCCGTGCGTGAGCGGCCGGTTCCACGGCTCTCACACGCGCGTGAGCGCCGATTCCGCGGCCGGCCCCGGCAGGTCCGGCACGACGGCGGGCCGCTCGCGCAGTGACAGCAGGACGCGCAGGACGCCGATCCACACCAGGCAGGAGCCGAACATGTGCAGGCCGACCAGAGCCTCGGGAAGGTCCGTGAAGTACTGGACGTAGCCGATGACCCCCTGGCCGAGCAGGATCAGGAACAGGTCGCGGGTGCGGTCCAGCGGGCCCCTGGGGGCGTCGACCGCCTTGAGGACGAACCACAGGGCGAAGGTCAGCGTGACCACGATCCACGCCAGCACGGCGTGCAGCTTGGCGACGTTCTCCCAGCTGACGTGCATACGGTCGACCTCGCTCGAGTCGCCCGCGTGCGGACCCGCGCCGGTGACGACCGTGCCGACGGCGATCAGCACCACGGCCGCGGCGACCAGACACCACACGAGCTGCTGCACCGCCTTGCCGACCAGCGGGCGCGGCGCGGCGGAGCCCTCACGGGTGCGCTGCCACATCACGGCGGCGACGGTGATGAGCGCGGTCGAGAGCAGGAAGTGCGCGGCGACCGTGTACGGGTTGAGGCCGACCAGGACGACGACGCCGCCGAGGATCGCGTTGCTCATGACGATCCAGAACTGCGCCCAGCCGAGCCGGGTGAGGTCGCGCCGCCACGGCTTCTCGGAGCGCGCGGCGATGATCGCCCAGCCGACCGCGGCGCACAGGACGTAGGTCAGCATGCGGTTGGTGAAC
This sequence comes from Streptomyces sp. RPA4-2, assembly GCF_012273515.2. NCBI lineage: Bacteria > Bacillati > Actinomycetota > Actinomycetes > Kitasatosporales > Streptomycetaceae > Streptomyces > Streptomyces sp. RPA4-2. Next base: position 2,462,560 of record NZ_CP050975.2, on the reverse strand, counting down.
TCGATGAACCCGTGGAAGCCCATCTCGCTCGTCGCGGTGAGCGAGTCGGCGGTGCACTTGGGCCAGGTCGGGCAGCCGAGCCCCGAACCGGTCAGCCGTACCGCGCCGCCGGTGACCACGATGACCACGGACATGACCAGCGCGGCGAGGGCCGCGCGGCGGACCGTCCGTGCGGTCGGGGTCCAGCGTTCGGCGATGAGGGCGAGCGGGTTGCGCGCGAGGGCTACGGCGTCGGCTCGGGTCACGTTTGGCACGCGCCCCATCGTAGGCGGCTGCTTGTGCACGCCTTCACGAGGGCCCCGGGCAGTCCCGCGCGTCGCAGCTCACCGGCCTCGTCGCGGGCCACGCGGGACCTCCCGCGCGGCCCGGCGCCCGGCCGGCCCGGCCGTCACTCCCAGCGGAAGAAGCGGGCCGCCGCCGCCAGCGCGACGACCGCCCAGACCGCCAGGATCCCCAGGTCGCCCCACGGCATGCCCGCACCGTGCTGGAGCACGTCCCGCAGGCCGTCCGAGAGCGCCGAGATCGGCAGCAGAGCCAGCACGTCCTGGACACCCGGGGGGAACTTGTCCAGCGGGACGATGACCCCGCCGCCCACCAGCAGCAGCAGGAAGACCAGGTTCGCGGCGGCCAGGGTCGCCTCCGCCTTCAGCGTGCCGGCCATCAGCAGGCCCAGGCCCGAGAAGGCGGCCGTGCCGAGGATCAGCAGGAGCAGGACGGCCGCCGGGTTGCCGTGCGGCGACCAGCCCAGCGCGAAGGCGATCACCGTCAGCAGGATGACCTGGAGGACCTCCGTGACCAGCACGGACACCGTCTTCGCGGTCATCAGACCCCAGCGGGGGAGCGGGGAGGCGGCGAGCCGCTTCAGCACGCCGTAGCGCCGCTCGAAGCCGGTGGCGATGGCCTGGCCGGTGAAGGCCGTCGACATCACCGCGAGTGCCAGGACGCCGGGGGTGAGGAAGTCGACCGCCGCGCCCTTGCCCGTGTCGACGATGTCCACCGAGCCGAACAGGACCAGCAGGAGCGCCGGGATGACGACCGTGAGGAGGAGCTGCTCGCCGTTGCGCAGCAGCATCCTCGTCTCGAGCGCGGCCTGCGCGCCGATCATGCGGGGCAGGGGGGCCGCCCCCGGGCTCGGGGTGTAGGTGCCGGCGGTGGTCACGAACGCAGCTCCTTGCCGGTCAGTTCCAGAAACACGTCTTCGAGGGTGTGCCGCTCGACGGAGATCCTCTCCGGCATCACCCCGTGCTGCGCGCACCAGGAGGTGACGGTGGCCAGCAGCTGCGGATCGACCTTGCCGCCCACCCGGTAGGCGCCGGGGGTCAGCTCGGCCGCCGTGCAGTCGGCCGGGAGGGCCTTCAGCAGGGAGCCGACGTCGAGGCCGGGGCGGCCGGTGAACCGCAGGGTGTTCTCGGCGCCGCCGCGGCACAGCTCCTCCGGGGAGCCCTGTGCGATGACCCGGCCGGCGTCGATGATCGCGACGTCGTCGGCGAGCTGCTCGGCCTCGTCCATGTGGTGCGTGGTGAGGATGACCGAGACCCCGTCGCTACGCAGGTCGCGGACCAGGTCCCAGGTGGCCCGGCGGGCCTGCGGGTCCAGGCCGGCGGTCGGCTCGTCGAGGAAGACCAGCTCCGGGCGGCCGACCACGGCCATCGCGAGCGCGAGGCGCTGCTGCTGGCCGCCGGACAGCCGCCGGTAGGCCGTACGGCCACAGCTGTCGAGGCCCAGGCGCGCTATGAGCGCGTCGACGTCGAGGGGGCGGGCGTGCAGTTTCGCCACGTGCCGGAGCATCTCGTCGGCCCGCGCGCCGGAGTAGACCCCACCGGACTGGAGCATCACGCCGATACGGGTGTGCAGCTCACCGGACTGTCTCACCGGGTCGAGGCCCAGGACGCGCACCGTGCCGGAATCCGGCCTCCGGTACCCCTCGCAGGTCTCGACCGTGGTCGTCTTGCCGGCCCCGTTGGGACCGAGTACGGCGGTGATGCCCGCCCTGGCCACCAGGTCGAGGCCGTCCACCGCGGTCTTCGTGCCGTACCGCTTCACCAGGGCCTGGACCTGGACCACGGGCTCGCTTCGCATGAGGAGCAAGTCTAGGGACGTCTCCGGGGCCCGCGGGCGCCGGGGGCCGCATCCGGGCCGGGCGCACCGGGGCGGTGCAGCGTGAGCCAGCGCTCCGCGTACGCCACCGCGTCGGCGACCGGGAACAGGCGTACGTCGGCCGCGCCCACCCGGCCGCGTACGACGGGGCGGTCCCGCTCGAAGTCGGAGCCCAGCTGGTCGAAGCGGTCGGAGTCGATCGCGACCTCCGTGACCACCTCCCACCGGGTGGCTCCCCGTGCCGTCCGCACCGGGCGCCCCACCTCGACGAGCGGCGCCGGTATGCGGTACTCGGCGAGATGGAAGCTGGTGCAGGTGTCGTAGCCCGTGCCGAGCAGGAGCACGCGGGCGCCGAGGGCCTCCAGCCGGGCCAGCGGGCTGCGCTCACCCAGCCGGCAGTCCGGGGCGTGGCCGTCGACGATCTCGGCCGCGCGCGGGCCGAGAGCCGCGAAGGAGGTCTGCGGGTGCGCGCTGCGCAGGGCGCCGGGCCAGGTGCGGACGGTCTCCGGGACCACGCCGAGCCCACGGGTGGGGGTGACGAGGGGGTCGTAGGCGGGCATCGTCGCCCGAATGGTCGACCACCACTCCTCGGGGACCGGCGGCCGGCTCCACAGGGCCGGGTCGGACAGCTCGCCGGACTGCGTGGGGACCACCAGCGTGCCGTCGGGGCCGAGCGCGTCGAGCAGACCTTGGACGACCGCGACCGGGCCGCCGTTGACCCAGCCGAGGGATCGGAGCGAGGAGTGCACGAGGAGCGCTTCGCCGGGCCGGACGCCGAGTGCGCGAAGCTCCGCCGCGAGGGTGCCCCGGGTGACGAGTGGGCCGGTGGGAGGGGGTGTCGACATGCTCCGGGAGTCTCCCCGAGACCACACCCCGATGCCACCGAATTGATCGATCAAAGATCGTTTCCCCAGGTCAGCTTAGGCATGCCTAAGTGATGCACCGCACCGTCCGCCTCCTGGGACGCGGCTTGTCAGGTCCTGAGGAATTACGCAACAATGGCGTTGTGAAAAACGTTGGCGAGGCTCGGGAGACCCCCACGGGGGCCCCGCAGGAGGAACTCGCGACCGGTGAGCGGTCCACCCGCAACCGGGTCGCGCGGTCCATCCTGGACCACGGCCCGTCGACGGTGGCCGACCTCGCGGGACGGCTGGGGCTGACCCAGGCCGCCGTGCGCCGCCACCTCGACGCGCTCGTCGCCGACGACGTCGTGGAAGCTCGTGAGCAGCGGGTCTACGGCGCGCGCACGCGCGGCCGTCCCGCCAAGGTGTTCGCCCTGACCGACTGCGGCCGGGACGCCTTCGACCAGTCCTACGACACGCTCGCCGCCGACGCCCTGCGATGGATCGCGGAGCGTGAGGGCGGGGACGAGGCGATCGTCGCCTTCGCCCGCGCCAGGATCGCCGCCCAGGCGGACGCGTACCGCGAGGTCATCGAGTCCGCGGCCCCCGAGGGCCGCACCGAAGCCCTGGCCAAGGCCCTGAGCGCGGACGGGTACGCTGCTACGGCGCGCAGCGCACCGGTCGGCGAGCAGCTCTGCCAGCACCACTGCCCGGTCGCGCATGTCGCCGAGCAGTTCCCGCAGCTGTGCGAGGCGGAGACCGAGTTCTTCTCCCAGCTGCTCGGCACACATGTCCAGCGACTGGCCACCATCGCCCACGGCGACGGTGTGTGCACGACGTTCATCCCCAAGATTTCCAAGTCCGATCAGCGCGATCCCAACGCATCTGCAAGCACCGCCGGGAGGAACCCCGCATGACGCTCCCCATCGAGGAGACTGCCCACCCTGAGCTCGAGGGTCTGGGTACGTACGAATACGGTTGGGCCGACTCCGACGTGGCCGGTGCCTCTGCGAAGCGCGGCATCAACGAGGACGTCGTCCGCGACATCTCCGGGAAGAAGAACGAGCCGGAGTGGATGACCAAGCTCCGCCTCAAGGGCCTGCGCCTCTTCGAGAAGAAGCCCATGCCCAACTGGGGCTCGGACCTGTCGGGCATCGACTTCGACAACATCAAGTACTTCGTGCGCTCCACGGAGAAGCAGGCGGAGTCCTGGGAGGACCTGCCCGAGGACATCAAGAACACGTACGACAAGCTCGGCATCCCGGAGGCGGAGAAGCAGCGCCTCGTCGCGGGTGTCGCGGCCCAGTACGAGTCCGAGGTCGTCTACCACCAGATCCGTGAGGACCTGGAGGAGCAGGGCGTCATCTTCCTGGACACCGACACCGCTCTCAAGCAGCACCCGGAGCTCTTCAAGGAGTACTTCGGCACGGTCATCCCGGTCGGCGACAACAAGTTCGCGTCGCTGAACACCGCGGTGTGGTCCGGCGGCTCCTTCATCTACGTGCCGAAGGGTGTGCACGTCGAGATCCCGCTCCAGGCCTACTTCCGTATCAACACGGAGAACATGGGCCAGTTCGAGCGGACGCTGATCATCGTCGACGAGGACGCCTACGTCCACTACGTCGAGGGCTGTACGGCGCCGATCTACAAGTCGGACTCCCTGCACTCCGCGGTCGTCGAGATCATCGTGAAGAAGGGCGCCCGCTGCCGCTACACGACCATCCAGAACTGGTCGAACAACGTCTACAACCTGGTCACCAAGCGCGCCGTGGCGTACGAGGGCGCGACCATGGAGTGGATCGACGGCAACATCGGCTCCAAGGTCACCATGAAGTACCCGGCCGTCTACCTGATGGGCGAGCACGCCAAGGGCGAGACCCTGTCCATCGCCTTCGCGGGCGAGGGCCAGCACCAGGACGCCGGCTCCAAGATGGTCCACATGGCGCCGAACACCTCGTCGAACATCGTCTCCAAGTCGGTGGCGCGCGGCGGTGGCCGTACCTCGTACCGCGGTCTGGTCGAGATCGGCGAGGGCGCCCACGGCTCGAAGTCCAACGTGCTGTGCGACGCGCTGCTCGTCGACACGATCTCCCGCTCGGACACGTACCCCTACGTGGACGTCCGCGAGGACGACGTGTCCATGGGCCACGAGGCGACGGTCTCCAAGGTCTCCGAGGACCAGCTCTTCTACCTGATGAGCCGAGGGATGACCGAGTTCGAGGCGATGGCGATGATCGTGCGCGGCTTCGTCGAGCCGATCGCCAAGGAACTGCCGATGGAGTACGCCCTCGAACTCAACCGGCTGATCGAACTGCAGATGGAAGGCTCGGTCGGTTAACCGCCGCCTTCCGGAAACAGCTGGTGGCCCGCCCCTCCCGGCGGGCCCGAGGATCTCCACCGACGCAGGAAAGAGAGCAGACCGACAGCCATGGCCGAGGCTCAGAACCCCCCCACCCTCAACTCCGTTCGGGCGGGGGGACCCCCACCGCTGGGTTCCACCACCGCCGGGCAGATCGCGGTGGCCGCCGAGTCGACCGTCGCCACCCGCATGAGCGCGCCCCCGTCCTTCGACGTGGCGGACTTCCCGGTCCCCCACGGCCGCGAGGAGGAATGGCGCTTCACCCCGCTGGAGCGCCTGCGCGGGCTGCACGACGGCACCGCGGTCGCCACCGGTGACGGCGTGAAGGTCGACATCCAGGCGCCCGAGGGCGTCCTCGTGGAGACCGTCGGCCGTGACGACGCCCGGCTGGGCACGGCGGGCACCCCCGTCGACCGCGTCGCCGCCCAGGCGTACTCGGCGTTCGAGAAGGCCGGTGTCATCACCGTCCCCAAGGAGACGGTGCTCACCGAGCCGATCCGCATCGCCGTGCACGGCGAGGGCGGGGTCGCCTACGGCCACCAGGTCGTCGAGCTCGGAGCCTTCGCCGAGGCCGTCGTCGTCATCGACCACACTGGCGACGCGGTGCTCGCCGCCAACGTCGACTTCGTGCTGGGCGACGGAGCCAAGCTCACCGTCGTCTCCGTCCAGGACTGGGACGACAGCGCCGTCCACGTGGGCCAGCACAACGCCCTGATCGGCCGGGACGCCACCTTCAAGTCGTTCGTGGTCACCTTCGGCGGCGACGTCGTACGCCTGCACCCGCGGGTCTCCTACGCCGGCACCGGCGGCGAGGCCGAGCTGTTCGGCCTGTACTTCACCGACGCCGGCCAGCACCAGGAGCACCGCCTCCTGGTGGACCACAACACCCCGCACTGCAAGTCCAACGTCATGTACAAGGGCGCGCTCCAGGGCGACGGCGCCCACGCGGTGTGGATCGGCGACGTCCTCATCGAGGCCAAGGCCGAGGGCACGGACACCTACGAGATGAACCGCAACCTGGTTCTGACCGACGGCGCCCGCGTCGACTCCGTGCCGAACCTGGAGATCGAGACGGGCGAGATCGTCGGCGCCGGTCACGCCTCCGCCACCGGCCGCTTCGACGACGAGCAGCTCTTCTACCTGATGGCCCGAGGGATTCCGGCCGACGAGGCCCGTCGGCTCGTGGTCCGCGGCTTCTTCGCCGGACTGGTCCAGCAGATCGGCGTCGACGACATCGAAGAGCGCCTTCTCGTGAAGATCGACGAGGAGCTGGAGGCGTCGCTCTGATGACCGCCTCGACGACGTTCGTACGCGCCTGTGGGCTGAGCGAGCTGGAGGAGGACACCCCGAAGCGGGTGGAACTCGACGGCACGCCGGTCTCGGTCGTGAAGACCGAGGGGGAGGTGTTCGCGATCAACGACATCTGCTCGCACGCGAACGTCTCGCTCTCCGAGGGCGAGGTGGAGGACTGTCAGATCGAGTGCTGGCTGCACGGCTCCGCGTTCGACCTCCGCACCGGCAAACCGTCCGGCCTGCCCGCGACGCGCCCCGTCCCCGTTTACCCCGTAAAGATCGAAGGGGACGATGTGCTCGTCTCCCTCTCCCAGGAGTCCTGAGGAACCCATGGCTACGCTTGAAATCCACGACCTGCACGTCACCGTCGAGGCCGACAACGCCACGAAGGAGATCCTCAAGGGCGTCGACCTCACCGTCCGGCAGGGCGAGACGCACGCCATCATGGGCCCCAACGGCTCGGGCAAGTCGACCCTCGCCTACTCGCTCGCGGGCCACCCGAAGTACACGATCACCGGTGGCACCGTGACCCTCGACGGCGAGGACGTCCTGGAGATGTCCGTCGACGAGCGCGCCCGCGCGGGCCTGTTCCTGGCGATGCAGTACCCGGTCGAGATCCCCGGTGTCTCCGTCTCCAACTTCCTGCGCACCTCCGCCACCGCCGTCCGCGGCGAGGCCCCCAAGCTGCGTACGTGGGTGAAGGAGGTCAAGGAGACCATGGAGCGCCTCTCCATGGACCCCGCCTTCGCCGAGCGCAACGTGAACGAGGGCTTCTCCGGCGGTGAGAAGAAGCGCCACGAGATCCTTCAGCTGGAGCTTCTCAAGCCGAAGATCGCGATCCTCGACGAGACCGACTCCGGCCTGGACGTCGACGCCCTGCGCGTCGTCTCCGAGGGCGTGAACCGCGTCCGCGAGAGCGGCGAGGTGGGCACCCTGCTCATCACGCACTACACGCGCATCCTGCGCTACATCAAGCCCGACTTCGTCCACGTCTTCTCCGCCGGTCGGATCGTCGAGTCCGGCGGTGCCGAGCTCGCCGACAAGCTGGAGAACGAGGGGTACGAGGCTTACACGAAGGGTGGCGTATCAGCGTGACGCAGCTGCCGGGCCTCCTCGACACCGAGGCGATCCGCAAGGACTTCCCCATCCTGGACCGACTGGTCCACGACGGCCGGAAGCTCGTGTACCTGGACAACGCGGCGACTTCACAGAAGCCGCGCCAGGTGCTGGACGCCCTCAGTGGTTACTACGAGCAGTACAACGCCAACGTCCACCGCGGTGTGCATGTGCTCGCCGAGGAGGCCACGGCGCTGTACGAGGGCGCGCGCGACAAGGTCGCCGCGTTCATCAACGCGCCGAGCCGCGACGAGGTGATCTTCACCAAGAACGCCTCCGAGTCGCTCAACCTCGTGGCCAACATGCTCGGCTGGGCCGACGAGCCCTACCGGGTCGACCACGAGACCGAGATCGTCATCACGGAGATGGAGCACCACTCCAACATCGTGCCGTGGCAGCTGCTCGCGCAGCGCACGGGCGCGAAGCTGAAGTGGTTCGGCCTGACCGACGACGGCCGTCTCGACCTCTCGAACATCGACGAGATCATCACCGAGAAGACGAAGATCGTCTCCTTCGTGCTGGTGTCGAACATCCTGGGCACCGTGAACCCGGTCGAGGCGATAGTGCGCCGCGCCCAGGAGGTCGGCGCGCTGGTCTGCATCGACGCCTCCCAGGCCGCTCCGCACATGCCGCTGGACGTACAGGCCCTCCAGGCCGACTTCGTGGCCTTCACCGGCCACAAGATGTGCGGCCCGACCGGCATCGGCGTCCTCTGGGGCCGCCAGGAGCTGTTGGAGGACCTGCCCCCGTTCCTGGGCGGCGGCGAGATGATCGAGACGGTGTCGATGCACTCGTCGACGTACGCCCCGGCGCCCCACAAGTTCGAGGCGGGCACCCCGCCGATCGCCCAGGCGGTCGGTCTCGGCGCGGCGATCGACTACCTGAACGCGATCGGCATGGACAAGATCCTCGCCCACGAGCACGCGCTCACCGAGTACGCGGTGAAGCGGCTCACCGAGGTCCCCGACCTGCGGATCATCGGCCCGACCACGGCCGAGGACCGCGGCGCGGCGATCTCGTTCACGCTGGGTGACATCCACCCGCACGACGTGGGCCAGGTCCTGGACGAGCAGGGCATCGCGGTCCGGGTGGGACACCACTGCGCGCGCCCGGTCTGCCTGCGCTACGGAATTCCTGCGACCACGCGAGCGTCGTTCTACCTGTACTCCACGCCGGCCGAGATCGACGCTCTGGTAGACGGCCTGGAGCACGTCCGGAACTTCTTCGGCTGAGGGGCTGGCTGGGATCGTGAAGCTGGATTCGATGTACCAGGAAGTCATCCTGGACCACTACAAGCACCCGCACGGGCGGGGCTTGCGGGATGGCGATGCCGAGGTGCACCACGTCAACCCGACGTGCGGCGACGAGATCACGCTGCGCGTGAAGTACGACGGCGAGCAGATCGCGGACATCTCGTACGAGGGGCAGGGCTGCTCCATCAGCCAGGCCTCGGCGTCCGTGCTCAACGATCTGCTCGTCGGCAAGGACGTGTCCGAGGCGCAGAAGATCCAGGAGACCTTCCTGGAGCTGATGCAGTCCAAGGGCCGGACCGAGCCGGACGAGGCGATGGAGGAGGTGCTGGAGGACGCGGTCGCGTTCGCCGGTGTCTCCAAGTACCCGGCCCGGGTCAAGTGCGCCCTCCTCAGCTGGATGGCGTGGAAGGACGCGACAGCCCAGGCTCTGGGCGAGAGCGCCGAGAGGAAGACGGCATGAGCGAGAACGAGACCCTGACGACGAAGCCGGCCTCGGAGGACGAACTCCGCGAGGCGCTGTACGACGTCGTCGACCCCGAGCTGGGCATCGACGTCGTCAACCTCGGCCTGATCTACGGCATCCACATCGACGACGCGAACATCGCGACGATCGACATGACCCTGACGTCCGCGGCCTGCCCGCTCACCGACGTCATCGAGGACCAGGCCAAGTCCGCCACGGACGGCATCGTCAACGAACTGCGCATCAACTGGGTCTGGATGCCGCCGTGGGGCCCGGACAAGATCACGGACGACGGGCGCGAGCAGCTTCGGGCACTCGGCTTCAACGTCTGACCGGTCGTCCGTTCCGGCCTCCGACCGGACGTCCACCGCGGCGTCCGGTCGTACGCCCACCCCGGCGTCGTACGTGCGTGGCCCCCGGCAGTGCGCCGGGGACCACGCACGTTTTCGCTGTTCCCGCTCCGCTGCCGGTCGCCCGGCCCCGATTCCGGGCTCAGGTCAGGCCGTCGACCACACGGAACGCCGAGTCCGCGCGGAAGAGCCGGGAGTTGTCGTACGCCTCCAGGCGGAGCCGGAAGTTGCGGTGCCGCAGATAGCGGCCCGGATAGTTCAGCGACTCCAGCATGACGGCGCCGCTGTACGCCGAGGTCCGGGGGCAGAAGGTGGCGTCCCGCTCGAAGAGGGCGGAACCGTCGTCGCGGTCGGCACGCAGGACGAAGTCCCGATGGCGGAGGTAGCCGCCGTCGGCGGTGGCGAAGGAGTAGCAGGAGGCGTTCCCGAGCCCCGCCACCACCGTGAAGTCGGCGTCCCGCCTGATGTCGGCCGGACTGTCGGCGGTGACCTCGTCGAGACGGACGTAGCCGTGGCGCAAGTGCCAGTACCGGTCCGGGTAGTTGACGGACCGGACCGATTTCGGCGAGGGCGTGGAGGAGGGCCGGGACGCGGGAGGCTTGCTGGACGGGGCCGCTTTGGACGGTCCGGTGGTGCCGGGAGCGCCCATGCTGTCGGAGCCCCGTGCCGAGGACTTGGGGGAGGCCTGGCCCGTCGGCGCGGAGCCGGAAGCCCGTGCGGAGGACGGGGTGGGCTCGCCGGCCGGGGTCGCCGCCTCGCCGGAGGCCGTGGTGAAGTCGGCGGGCGGCAAGGGCGGTTCCGTGTCGGAGACGGTCCGGTTCGCCCGGTCCCATGACGCGATGTCAGTTCGCTGGTCCAGTACGGCGATCGCGGTGGTGACGAGAACCGCCACCGCGAGTCCTCCGGCCAGCCAGAGCCGCCGCGTTCCGGGCAGCCGTTCCCCGTCCGGGGCCGCACCGCTCAGCCAGGGCGCCGGGGACCCTGTGAAGGAAGGCGGTTCCGCCGGGTGGCGGGCACCGTGGGGAGTGGGACGCCAGGCGGGTTCCTCCGCGGTGGGCGCGGGACGGTCGGGCCCTCGCTCGGGGTCCGGCGATATCTCAGGCATGCGCGTACCTCCAGCGTCGCCCGGGGCGCACGCGGATTCGTCCACTGGTTTCCGTACAAGAGGGGCGCGAGCGCCCGGATCGGCGTCGGCCGTGAAGATCGGGTGTGCGGCTGGTGAAACAGTAGTGGAAACGGTGAGTTCTGAGCAGTCGTTCGACTGAGTGATCCCTTCCGATCTCCCGCGATCTCCAGGGCTCGGCAGCCCCCGGACGCAGCCCCCACGCGAGTGGGGCGATCCGTTTATGTACAGGTGTACGCATCGATGTGTACCCTCGTACACATGGGATACCTGCTGCTCGCCGGGGCCATCGTCTCCGAGGTGGCCGCCACGACCGCCATGAAGTACAGCGAGGGCTTCAGCAGACTGTGGCCGTCACTGGTGACCGCCCTCGGATATGTCGTCGCCTTCCTCCTGCTCGCGCAGTGCCTCAAGACCGTCCAGGTCGGCACGGCCTACGCGATCTGGGCCGGCGCCGGGACCGCCGTCATCGCCGCGATCGGCATGCTCTTCCTCGGGGAGGCGCTCACCGTCACCAAGGTGGCCGGGGTACTGCTGATCATCGGCGGGGTCGTGGTGCTGAACCTGGGCGGAGCCCACTGATGGCCCCGCGCCGCTACGACCCCGAGCGACGCCAGCGCATCATCGACGCGGCGATCCGCGTGGTGGGCGGCAAGGGGCTCGCCGGGCTGAGTCACCGCTCCGTCGCCACCGAGGCCGATGTGCCGCTCGGCTCCACCACCTACCACTTCAAGACCCTCGACGAACTCATGGTCGCCGCCCTGCGCCAGACGAACGAGGGCTTCGCCGAGATGGTCGCCGCGCGTGGCGCGCTCGAGGACCCCCGCGTCGACCTCGCGGGCGAACTCGCCGGGCTCATGGGCGCATGGCTCGCCGGGGAGCGCACGGGGGTCGAGCTGGAGTACGACCTGTACCTCGCCGCCCTGCGCCGCCCCGCGCTGCGCCCCGTCGCCGCCGCCTGGGTCCAGGGACTCGTCGACCCCCTCGCCCGCCGCACCGACCCCGTCACGGCGCGGGCGCTCGTGGCCCTGCTGGACGGCATCTGCCTCCAGGTGTTGCTGACCGGGGGGACCTACGAAGAGACGTACGCGCGGGAGGTGCTGGGACGGCTGATCGGCGGGAGCGGGAGCGGAGCCGGGGGCTGAGAAGCGGTGACGCGGGTGTCCGTGCGGATGCTCGTACGGATGCCCGTGTGGCGGCCCGGGGTCGCGGCGTACGGTGCGCCGCGCGGGTGAGTCGGTGGGCGTGCGGGTCGGGTCCGGTATGTGAGGTCGGTGGGCGTGCGGGTCGGGTCCGGTATGTGGGGTCGGTGGGCGCGCGGGTCGGGTCCGGTACGTGCGAATGGCGGGCGCGGCCTGGCGGTTGGCCCGGGACATGAGACGGCGGGGGCACCGGTTGGCCCGCGCGGCCCGGGCCGCGTTAGGTTTCACCCATGACCGACACGACTGCCACGCGCACCACCGGCGCCGTCGCCGCGGGCCTCGCCACCCTCACCGCCGACGGCACCGTCCTCGACACCTGGTTCCCCGCGCCCGAACTGTCCACCGAACCCGGCCCGGCCGGCACCGAGCGGCTGTCCGCCGAGCGTGCCGTCGAACTGCTCGGTGAAGGCGCCGCGAAAGCCATCGGGCCCGACGCCCGCCGGGGCGTCGAAGTGGTCGCGGTCCGCACGGTCATCGCCTCGCTGGACGAGAAGCCGATCGACGCGCACGACGCGTACCTGCGGCTGCACCTGCTCTCGCACCGACTCGTACAGCCGCACGGCCAGAGCCTGGACGGCATCTTCGGCCACCTCGCCAATGTCGCCTGGACCTCGCTCGGCCCGGTCGCCGTCGACGACGTCGAGAAGGTACGGCTCAACGCCCGCGCCGAGGGACTGCACCTCCAGGTCACGTCCATCGACAAGTTCCCGCGCATGACGGACTACGTCGCGCCCAAGGGCGTCCGCATCGCCGACGCCGACCGCGTCCGGCTCGGCGCGCACCTCGCCGAGGGCACCACCGTGATGCACGAGGGCTTCGTGAACTTCAACGCGGGCACCCTCGGCACCTCGATGGTCGAGGGCCGCATCTCGGCCGGCGTCGTCGTCGGCGACGGCTCGGACATCGGCGGGGGCGCCTCCACCATGGGCACCCTGTCCGGCGGCGGCAACGTCCGCATCACCATCGGCGAGCGCTGCCTGGTCGGCGCCGAGGCCGGCGTCGGCATCGCCCTCGGCGACGAGTGCGTGGTCGAGGCGGGCCTGTACGTCACGGCGGGTACCCGCGTGACCATGCCCGACGGCCAGATCGTCAAGGCCCGCGAACTCTCCGGCGCGTCCAACATCCTCTTCCGCCGCAACTCGGTCACCGGAACCGTCGAGGCCCGGCCGAACAACGCGGTGTGGGGCGGACTGAACGAGATCCTGCACAGCCACAACTGATCGTCGGCGTCCGTGACGTGCGGCCGGTCACCGGAGTACCGCTCCGAACCGCCGCTGATCTGTCGGCAGTTGTCGACGCCGGTAACCATCGAGCGCCCTTCCACGGCCCCCGGACGGCCAGGGAGGGCGCTCGTGCGTCAGGGGATAGCGGCCTTGCGAGGCGGACGTGATCTGTGAGGGAGGTCCCCAGGTCACTCGGGCTGTCGTGGCAGCCCAGGTGAATCGCGCATCGACGTGGACGGTTCCGGCATGTGGTCCTCGTCGTACTCCCCCTCGCTCACCCGGGGGTCTCGGACAGCAGCCCTCCGGCCCCGGCGCCCCCCCGCAAACTTCCTTGCGGCACCACCCGCATCACCGACATCGTCAAGGACGTCCTGGTCCTGCAGCTCGGCGCGTCAGCATGAGGTCGGCGAAGCACCGGCACGGGCGAGGACGGCGCAGCCGTCGACGACATGAGGGAGCCGGTTCACCGTGGCAGACGTCAGGGTCACCTACGACAAGACCGTGAACGCAGCGTACGTGTACTTCACCGATCCACAGGCCCACGTGCACTCCGCGCACATGTATCCCTGTGATCCGGTGGACGTCGACGGCATGATCAACCTCGACTTCGACGAGCAGGGCCGCCTCATCGGTATCGAGGTGTTGGCGGCCGACTCAAAACTGCCCACGTACCTGCTCGAGTCAGCGGAGCGGCTGGACACCGAAGGCGCATGAAGGAGTGGCGCACGGCAGCCGCCGTCGCCCGGGTGCGCTCAACCGCAGGTTGGGAAGGGCTCACTGCCGCGACGAACGAGCCCTGAGCACTGCTCTGCGTCGCACCTGGGTGATTCGAACGCAACCCGCCCCAGCCGACCAGGCGGCGGCGCCAGTCCAGGGGAGTGACGGTGATGGCCCGGTCGGGGTCGTGGTCCCACTCGGCGTTGAGGCCGGCTGCTTCGAGGGCGGCCACGACCTCGTCGCCGATGGCCGTGGTCGTCTCGGACGAGCCGTCGAAGCCACCGTAGAGAAGCGTCAGTCCGTGCCCGGCCGCGGCGGAGTCCGTGCACTGAGTGTGGAAGTGGACGAAGCCGCGGGCGTCGGGCCCGCCTTCGCCGACGATCTCGGACTGACCGCAGGTGCGGCAGCAGGTGAAGTTCTCGCGGGCGGTGATACCGGCCTCCTGGAGTGCAACGAACGCGCGGGTGAGCCGCTCAGGGTCCGTCTCGCCCTGCCATGCGGCCTGCTCCGCCACGCGCTTCAGCCACATCCGGTCGGCCAGCGCGTCCCAGCCCCAAGGGATGCGCGACGCGACTCCACCGCGGCAGCCGGACCAGCCCTGATCCCGGTAACTTGGCGGTAAGGTGGCGATCTTCGGGCGGCGGAAGCCGTACGGAGTCCTCGAAGGCCGGGTCCCTCATGCATCCCGCCGACCATCCCGCACGCCGTCGCCTCAGCGCCGCTCTGGACAACCTCGCCGGCACCTTCCGCGGTATGACCGCACATCCGGACGAGTACAACTGCGACTGTCACTGGGGCAGTTCCGAGGAACTCTCCCTTCTGAAGACGCCGGACGTGGAACTGGAGCCGGATCTCCTGCGCCGGACCTGGCAGGCCGTTGACTGGACCGATCACGCGGCCGTGTTGCGCCGCATACTGCCGCAGTTCGCCACCGTGTTGGTCGCCGGTCGCGCGGAAGCCCTGTCCGGGCTGGACGAGGCCGGGTACTGCTTCGCCCGCGGTCGCTGGCAGGAGTGGTCCGACGATCAGGCAGACGCGGTACGGGATTTCCTGCACGCCTGGTGGGTGCAGAGCCTGACCGACCCGGATGCGATCGTCCCGGCGCACGAAGTCTTCCTGGTGTGTGCCGAGGCCTCCGGGACTGTCGGTCCTTGGCTGGCCGAGTGGGAGAGGCGGACCGGCCACCTCAGCGATCGACGTCTCGCCGAGGCGGCGGCGGAATGGGAGTACGAGCTCCTGGGGGACAGCCTGCCGTGGGGAGTGTGCTGGTACGAGCATGATGAGGAGGAGATGCGCGCCGAACTGGTCCGCTGGCTCCTCGAACACGCCACGGTGCGGCTCCGGGAGTCGGGCGCGTCGGTCGATCTGCGGCACCGGATACGGCTGCTCGGCCTCACCGAAGAGGACCGCTGGACGGATCCGCACTGGCCCGGCCACCGGTACTGACGTGCGGTCAGCGCGAACTCGGGCCGACTCGCTTACTCAAGAGGCCTTTTGGGACGATCTCTCCGGAGGGGTGCGAGCGGACATGCTCGAACTGATGGAGTGGCTGGCCGAGCGCGGAGTCACGACGGTTTTCAAGGTCGACGGTGACCGCATGGTCGAGCGGAGGTCGGCATGGATGGTCGTCGTCAGCGGTGGGCCGCTCGGCGAGGACGCGTTCCTCCGTGCGGACCTGCGCACGGCGGACGCGTGCCTCGACTCGTTGCTCGCTCACCTGGAGGGCCTGGGCCTGTCGCCGCTCGCATGATCAGCCCGTCCCGTACGGTCCCCGCTGCCCCTGGACGTGCACGACGGGCGGGGAGGTGGCTGAGGGAGGCCGGTCAGAAGGACAGGGAAAGGCGGTCCGCCCGGGCGGAGCAGTCGCCTCGGATCGAGGCCGGCCATTCCGCTGTCGCTGCGCGCGACCACGTCGAGGCCGTCGACGAAGAGGTACGTGTGCACGGCAGCACACGACGGCGGCCCAGGACACGTACTGACGAGGAGCGTGCTCACCGCACCGTCGCCGTGTCCATCGGACACGGTGGCCCTCAGCTCGCGGGGGGATCCGCGCGGCATCCGCAACTCCGCTACGCGGACAGCGTCGCCGCGAACTCCTCCAGGGTGGTGAAGTCCGGTGGGAGCAGGCCCCGTCGGGGGTCGACGTGGTGCAGGAGCGCGGGGGCGGGATGGTGGGCGGTCACATAGGTGTCGTCGGCCGGGGACTGTTCGTCGTCCACCCAGGCGAAGGGCCGGCCGGCCGCGTACGTCACGATCCGCTCCGTCTTCCAGTGCACGCCGTCCGGCCGCGTGGCGAACAGGGCGCCGGTGAAGTCGACGTACGGGAGCGCGGGCAGACCGATGACCGGCCCGATGTGGCGGTTGGCGGCGTCCATCCAGGTCGTCGCCCAGCACAGGTCGTAACCGAGGCCCAGGAGGGCGCGGCCGTGCTCGGGGTGGAGCCAGACACGCAGGGGCCTGCCGGGGGTCAGCGTCACCCGGATCGTCGTGTACCCCTCGGGCCGGCGCTCCGGCTGGGCCGCGTACGGGTTCAGCGGGCCGTCGACGTCGAGGAACAGCAGCGGTCGGCTCACGGGGCCCACCGTAAGGGACACCGGGTGAAGGGGACCGCGTAATTTCCCTCCGGCCGGGGGCATAGTGGCGGACGGTCCCGCGCGTCATACGGGGCAGGGGAGTGCGGCGAGGGCCGTCGGAGAAGACCCGCGGGAAAGACGAAGGTGACGATGGATGCCGAAGCACAGGAGAATTTCCGGGAGTTCGTGGCGAACCGGTCGTCCGCGCTGCTGAGGACGGCCGTCCTGCTCAGCGGCGGGGACCGCCACGCCGCCGAGGACCTGCTGCAGACCGCCCTGATCAAGGCCGCCGGGCGCTGGCACCGCATCGACGAACCCGAGGCGTACGTACGGCAGATCCTCTACCGGCAGCAGGTGAGCCGCTGGCGGCTGAAGTGGCCCCGGCGGGAGGTGAGCGTCGCCGAGCCGCCGGAGGGCGCGCACCACGGCACGGACTCCTCGGCCGCGGCCGACCTGCGCGTCGTGATGCGCGGCGCGCTGGCCCGGCTCACCGCACGCCAGCGCACCGTTCTCGTACTGCGCTACTACGAGGACCTGCCCGAGGCCGACGTGTCCCGGCTCCTCGGCTGCTCCGTCGGGACTGTGCGGTCCACGACACACCGCTCGCTCGCCCGGCTGCGCGCCCTCGCCCCTGAACTGGCCACGCTGGGAACGGGGGAGGCCGGGCAGCAGCCGTCCCGTGACTTCTCGCCCGTGGAGGTGCGATCGTGAACGTCGACCAACTGGTGCGCGACTCCCTGCGGGAGCAGGCCGCTGAACAGCCCTCCGTGGGACCGGGCTTCGCCGACCGCGTGCTGGCCGTCCGCCGGCGCCGGCGCACCCGTACGCTCGGCTCCGTCGCCGCGGCCGCCGCCGCGGTGGTCGCCGTCGCCGTGGCGGTGCCGCTCGTCTCCGGCAGGGACGACGTACGCCCCGCGAGCGTTCTGGACGGAACCGGGTTGAGCGCCCACCCGGACCAGTCGCCGCCGCGTGACCTGATCGCGGCAGGCGACGTGGCGCTGGGCGCGTACTACACCGCGAAGTCCGTGCCGCAGACGAAGGACCGCGCCGTCTACACCCGCACCTACTGGCTGCTCGACCCGAGGTCCGGACGATACGAGAAGAACAGCAAGTGGTCGTTCGTCGCCGTCGCCCCCGGTCTGCGGACCGCCGCCGTCCTGGAGAACGACCTGCCCACCCGGAGGATCGGTCTGCTCGACCTCACCACCGGCAGGATCGAGCGGTGGATCCCGGTCGACCACGGGGTGGGGGGACTCGCGTTCTCCCGGGACGGGAGCAGGCTCGTCGCGACGACCTACGACGAGAACCCGGACCTGCGCGACAAGGTGCACGGCACCTCCGGGACCGACTGGATGGCGCGCTACGGCGGGTCGAGCAGGTCCGGGTTCCTCGTCGTCGACGTGGCCTCCGGCAAGGGGACCTGGAGCGGCGTCGCACCCGGCCGCTCCACCGGCGCCCGTGAGGACTTCGCCTTCAGCCGCGACGGCAGGCTGGTGTACTCCCGGGTCGTCGTGGCGGGGGGCCGGGACGGCATGCAGCAGTTCTACGACCTGGAGGGCGCGAAGGTGCCCGCACCCGCGAACGAGTTGTACCTCCGGGCGGACGTCGGCGCGCGGCTGTCCCCGGACGGCGGCCTCGCCGCGAGCGGCCTGACGCGCGAGAAGCCCGACAAGTCGTACTCCGCGCTCCTCGATCCGCGCACCGGCAAACGGATCACCCTGGTGCGTGGAGCGGAGTTGCTCGCCTGGGTCGACGACAAGAGGCTCATCGCCTGGGAGAGGCTCCCGGGCGGGACCCTGTACCGGCCCCAGCTCGTGCTGGTGACGATCGGCAGCGACAAGGTCGTACCACTGAGCGGTGGCCCGGCACTGAACAGCGACCCGACGCGGCAGTCGTGGGAGCCCGTCTTCGCCGAGCGCTGATCAGCAGGCCACCAGTTCTTCGTACACCGCCAGCAGACCGTCGGCCACCTCCGGGCCGGCGGACCGCAGCGGCGCGCGGACCGGACCCGCGGGCAGGCCGAGCCGGCCGAGCAGGGCCTTCGCCGTGACCGCGCCGGGCAGACCGGCCGACATCATCGACTCGACCAGCGGGATCACCTGCCGCTGGCGGCGGGCCGCCTCGGCGGTGTCCCCGGAGTCGAACGCGTCGAGGATCGCGCGGAAGGCGCCCGGGGCCGCGTTCGCCACCGTGCTGACGTATCCGGCCCCGCCGATCGCCCGCAGCGCGAGCACGTACTCGTCGCACCCGGTGTAGTACGCCAACTCCGTCCGGGCCAGCACCTTCTGGGTGCCGAGCAGGTCGTACGCGCAGTCCTTGACGGCCACGATCCGGGGGTGCCCAGCGAGCCGGATCAGGGTGTCGGGCTCGATGCGGGTGCCGGTGCGGCCGGGGATGTCGTAGAGGACGAGCGGCAGCCCGGTGGCGTCGGCGACCTCCCGGAAGTGGGCCTCGACGGCGTCCTGCGGCGGCCTGCTGTAGTACGGGGTGACGGCCAACAGACCGTCCGCTCCCGCCTTCTCGGCCTCCTGGGCCAGCTCCACCGTGTGCCGTGTGTCGGCGGTGCCGACGCCCGCGAGGATCGACACACGGCTCCCGACCGCCTCCCGCACGGCCCGCACGAGCGCGGACTTCTCGGCGTCCGTCGTGGTCGGGGACTCGCCCGTGGTGCCGGACAGGACCAGACCGTCGCAGCCTCCGCGGACCAGCCGGTCGGCGAGCAGCGCCGCCCCGTCGAGGTCGAGCGCACCCGCTTCGGTGAAGGGCGTGACCATCGCGCAGAGCGCACGGCCGAAGGGAGGCGCGGGTGTGGCCGTGGCCGTGGTGCGAGGGATGTGCGTCATGTGAGCAGTCTCGGCACCCTCATGGTGAAGCTCCACTTAATTCTTCTACGACATGGTCGGAAGGGCTGCTACGAGGTGCCTCTTTCGGGGGCTTCCCGGAGGCACTGGTGCCAACTCGGGCCCCCATGGGTCACCATGACGAGGACGGAAGTCGACGGCAGATCGCGGGAGGCGTCATGAGGCTGGGCAGGGCACTCGCCACCGGAGTCGCGGAGGAGCAGGTCCGCGCGGACGAAGAGGATCTCCGGCAGGCCGAGGGGATCGCGGAGGTCGCGGAGCCGGAGACGGCCGCGCCCGAAGAGGTCCCGGTCGCCCGATGAGGCTGCGGCTCCCCGAGGAACGCCCGACGGAGCCGCCGACCGGATACAAGATCGCCCACCCGGTGCTGTCCCAGGACGGCACCCGGGCCGGGTTCACCGGCGTCTCGCTGGGTGGCGCGCTGCCGTACGGAGTGCTGGACGAGGCGCGCTGCGTCTACGGGCTGCGGCACCGTACGCCGCACCGCCGCTGCGACTGCGGCTTCCACTGCGTGCACGACCGCGCCGCCGCCGAGGCGCTGCTGTGCACCACCGAGCACCGGGCGGCCGCCCTTCTGGAGGTCACCGTCCTCGGCGCGTACATCCGCTTCGAGCAGGGTTTCCGCTACGCCCGCCAGCGGGTGCGCACCGTGACGGTCGGCCCCTGCGCGTGCGGTGCGGTGGCCACCGCGCTCGCTGACGCCGGCTGGGGGCGGCCGGGCCGGCGCGGTCTGACGGCGGCCTGCGCGGGTTGCGTACGCGGCCGCGGGTCCGTGTCGCTCGCCGGGTTCGCCCGGCTGGCGGGGGAGGGGCTGCGGGTCCGTGCCGGGAGCGGGATCGCGGTGGTGGATCCGGCCGCCGGGTTCGGGGTGTCCGAACTCGCCGCCGAGGCGGCCCTGTTGCAGGCCCGACTCGACTGGTTCCAGACCCAGCTGGCGCGACTCGGCGAGAGCGGGGAGCGGGGGTAGCGAAGCGGGACACCGGCGGCCACGCGCACCGTGCGCCCGCCGGTGCGCCGCCGCCGGCTTCGCGTACGCCCGCGCAGCCCCTTCCCTCCGCCACCCGACCGACAACTCCACCCTCCTGGACAAAAAAAGTGTTCGGTGAGACGGTAGGGGCATGTTGGATGTGACCGTCATCGAGGACGCAGAGGCCGCAGCCGTCTCGTTGGACCCGATACGGGCCCGGCTGCTGGCCGAGCTGGCCGCCGGACCCGCGTCGGCCGCCATGCTGGCCGGCAAGGTCGGGCTGCCGCGGCAGAAGGTGAACTACCACCTGAAGACGCTGGAGCGGCACGGCCTGGTCGAGCTGGCGGGCGAGCGCCGCAAGGGCAACGTCACCGAGCGGCTGATGCGGGCGACCGCGGCGTCGTACGTCATCTCGCCGCTCGCGCTCGCCGCCGTGCAGCCCGATCCGGACCGCTTCCGCGATCAGCTCTCGGCCCGCTGGCTGCTCGCGCTCGGCGCCCGGCTGGTCCGGGACGTCGGCTCGCTGATCACCGGCGCGACCAAGGCCCGCAAGCGGCTCGCCACGTTCGCGCTCGACGGCGAGGTGACCTTCGCGACCGCCGCCGACCGTGCCGCGTTCATCGAGGAGCTGACGCAGGGGGTCGGCGCGCTCATCCGCAAGTACCACGACGGGAACGCGGAGGGCGGACGGGATCACCGGATCGTCGTCGCCGTCCACCCCACGGTCAAACCGGAGTCCGTCACCGATCCTGCCGCGCCGCCCGGTGCCGCTCCCGTCGCGGCGGCTTCCTCGGCGACGTCCTCCGCCATCGCCGCCACGGCCCCTGCCCCGATCCCGCCCGCCCAGGGCTGACCCCAGGAGAATCACCGCCATGTCCAAGGAATTCGAGATCGCCCGCGAGTTCGAGGTCGACGCCACCCCGGAGCAGATGTGGGAGGCCATCACCAGTGGCATCGGTGGCTGGCTGTGGCCGATGGAGTTCGAGCCGCGCCAGGGAGGCAGCGGACCCTTCGGTTCCACACTCACCAACTGGGACCCGCCGCACCGCCTGACCAGCCGGGTCGAGGACGTCCAGGGCATCTCCCAGCAGACCCTCAACCAGATCGACGAGACCATCGAGCCGCGCGACGACGGCCGCCGTTCCTGGATGCGCTACGTGCACAGCGGCATCTTCGTCGAGGACTGGGACAACCAGTACGACGGGGCGAGCCGGCACACGGACTTCTATCTGCACACCCTGCGGGAGTACGTGACGCACTTCGCGGGCCGCCCGGTCGCCTTCGCCACCTTCGACGGACCCGAGGCGTCCATGGCGTCCGACGCCTTCACCGCGGTGGGGCGTGCGCTCGGGCTCGCCGACGACACCGAGGCGGGGGCGCGCGTACGGGCACGGGGACCCGAGGGCCAACTCCTCGACGCCGTACTCGACTTCCGTAACCCGTACTTCATCGGCCTGCGTACCGAGGACCAGTTGCTGCGTTTCTTCGGACGCAACCACTGGGGTGCCCCCGTCGGCATCAGCGTCCACGACTTCGCGGCCGACGCCGATGCCAAGCGCGACGAGACGGCCTGGCGGGGCTGGCTGAACGGCGTGTTCGCGGCCTGAGCGCCCACAGGAAAGAGCCCGGCCCCCCGGACGACGGGGCCGGGCTCTTCCGCACACGGGGTTACGGCCTGAACCTCAGCACCTGCGGGTCGTGGTCGCTGATCTGGTCGGAGAACTCCGAGTTGACGTGCACGCTGTCGTAGTCGAGGTCGCAGTCGCGGCGGATCGACGGGCTGACCAGGATCTGGTCGAGGACCTGCTCGTTGCCCTGGTAGTCGTACGTGTAACGCTCGCTCTTCGGCAGCGACTTGATCGCCGACCAGAGCTCGCCGTGACCCTCCAGGATCTTCGCGGTGTCCGAGAACTCGAAGTCGTTCAGGTCGCCGAGCGCGATCACGTCGGCGTCCTTCTGGGCCTTCAGGATCTGGTTCACGAAGGTGTTCTCCGCGGTCGCCTGGAGGTGGCGCTGGGTCTCCGAACTGCGCACCGGAGGCTGGTACTGCGCGGTCAGACCCTGGTCGCCGCCCTTGGAGGCGAAGTGGTTCGCGATCACGAAGACCGTGCGGCCGCGGAAGACGAACTCGCCGGCGAGGGGCTTGCGGCTGGACGTCCAGGCCGTGTTGCCCGGGTCGATCCGGCCCGGGGAGGCGGTCAGCCGCGCCGTGCCGTGCACCTTGGTGACGCCGACGGCGGTCGTCGAGTCGCCGCCCGCGCGGTCCGTGAAGGAGACCCGCTGCGGGTTGAACAGGAACACCTGACGGATGTTGCCGCCCGGCTCGCCGCCGTCCTGGTCGTTGACCGGGTCGATGGAACGCCATTCGTACTTCGGGCCGCCCGCCGCGACGATCGCGTCGATCAGCTTGTTCACCGTCTGGTCGGCGGCTACCGTGCCGTCGTCCGTCGCGCCGTTGTTGTCCTGGATCTCCTCCAGGGACACGATGTCGGGCGACTGGAGGTTGTTCACGATCGCGGCCGCGTGGGCGGCGAAGGTGCCGTCACCCGGGTCGAGGTTCTCCACGTTGTACGTCGCCACCGCCAGCTCGCCGCGCGACTGCCGGCGGGTCGTCTCGCGCTGCAGGCCGCCCTTGTCCAGGGTGCCCAGCCGGCTCGCGACGAGCGTGTAGCCGCCGAACTGGTTGAAGTCGAGCGGGCCCTCGGTGGTGCCGGCGAGCTCGTCACCGACGTTCGCGGCGGGGAAGTCGGCGGTCGCTCCCAGGGACTGGATCTGCAGACGCCCGGTGTTCTGCGAGGTGTACGCGCCGTAGACGGTGCCGCCGCGCCGGCCGGCGTGCTCGTGCGGCTTCACGGTGACCCACAGCTCGCTGTACGGGTCGGTCGCGGTGACCACACGGGTGTCGGCGACCTGGACGTTCATGCCCTCCAGGGACTCGTAGTAGTCCAGGGCGTACTTCTTCGGCTCCAGGGTGAGCGCGTTGACCGAGCCGCTCGCCGCCGTGTCACCGGCGGGGGTGTAGGCGTCCGGCACGGAACGGCGGTTGATCACCGTGGCGGCGGGGACCGGGTTGCCGGACGACAGCACCGTGACCACCGGCTTGGTGATCTCCGTCACCGACTGGTTACCGGTGGAGGCTCCGCCCGGCACGAACTCCGAGACGGTGCCCGAGACCGTGACCGAGTCGCCGGCCGCCACCTTCGGGGTGGAGCTGGTGAAGACGAAGACGCCCTCACTGGTGGCGGGGTCGGCGTCCGGGGTGGGGTCCTGGATCCAGAAGCCCTTGGACGAGCCGTAGGTCCGCACCCCCGTCACCACGCCCGCCACGTCCGTGACCTGCCGGCCCGCGTACGGGGACACCCGGGTCGTGCCCTGGATGTCGTGGATGCGGACGGTGTCCGCGTGGGCCGGTGCGGTGAGCACGACGGCGGAGACGGTGGAACAGACCGCGGCTACGGTCAGCGCGCCGATGCGCGCGGTTCTCTTGCTCGGCAAGGGAATCCCTCCGGGGACATACATGAGCGCCGGGACGAGGGTGAAGCGGTGGGGGGAACACGACCCGTATGCGGATCGGTGACGCGCGTAGAAAAAATCGGCGAGCCCAACCCCCGTTGAACTTCTACGCGCGTCAATCTCGTGTGTGAGCGGGGGAGTTGTCAAGGTTTCGGTGGTGTCCAGCTTTTGGCAGGGACATGAACCGGGCGGCATGGGTGGAAATCCGTCTAGGCTGAGTCGTCCACGTGGATTTCCGGGGTGGCGTCCGGGTGTGCGTGTCCAGGGCGGGCTCCTGGTCTCGACGGACCCCCTGCCGTATCCCGCCTGTCCTCGCCGTCAAGCCCACCCCTGTCCGTCATGCTTGTACCGGTCCTGTTCGTCGGGTCCTGTCCGGTCCCGTTCGTCGGGTCCTGATCGTTCGGAGGAGAACCCAGCCGATGTCAGACAGCTCCCCCTTGCCGCCGGTGCGGCTGACGTCCGAAGCGGAGCTGGCGCGGGACGCGCTCGCCACGCCGCTGCTCTCCCGCGCCGCGCGGCTGGCCCGCTGGGCCGGGCCGGACACGCGGGTCGGCGCGGGCGGTGAACTCGTCGAGGAGCAGCTCGCCGGGGCGGCCGACGCGCTCGGGCTGAGCGGTGACGACGCCGCGGCCTTCGCCAGTGAGGCCTGGCGGATCGCCGTCGACACCGGACTCGTGGAGATCGTGGACGAGGACGAGGGCACCGTCGCCGCGGGCGCGGACCTCACCCTGCTCACCTCCGGCGGGCCCCAGGACGTCCTGGGGGTGTGGCTCGTCGCCCTGGAGGCGGTGCTCGCCGACGCGAGCGTGCCCGACCTCGACGAGCTGGCCGGAGCGGTGGAGGACGGCGGGGAGCTCGACCTCTCCTCGCTGGCCTGGGACCCCGAGGCCGAGGCCGAGTTCCTGGACGGCGTGCTCGCCAATCTGTACCTGCTGACCGTGAGCGAGGGCGGGGAGGGGCCGGTGCCGCTGCCGGCCCTCGCCGCGTCGATGATCGTGCCCGATGACATGGGAGACCCCAGCAACGACGTGCTGGAACAGGTGTCGGACGCGATGATGCGGCTCGACGACCAGTTCCGGCTGCTGGAACCCGTCGGACTCGTCGACTTCCAGCCGGTCGACGAGGCGCTGATGGCGGACACCGACGAGGAGTCGGCAGGCCCCCTCGACGAGACGGACGTCTCACGGTACGGGATGGTGCAGCTGACCCCGCTCGGTCTTTACGGGCTGCGGGCCCGGCTGCTGGAGGCGGGGTTCTCCGTTCCCGCGGTGGGTGACCTGGTGGACAAGGGCGCGGACGCGCTGCTGGACGGCACCGGCGCCTTCCCGCCGGCCGCGGCGCAGGCCGAGACCGAGCAGTGGCTCGCCCGGCGTGAACCCCTCCCCGCCGCCCGGGAGTTGCTCGCCGCGGCACGCGGCGGCGACGCCGGCGCGCCGCTGCGGCGGCTGCGCTGTCAGCAGGCGCTCTCCCTCGTCGGCATGGAGGCCGAGCCCGCGCTGCGTGACGTCCTCGACGACGCCGAGCTGGGCGGCCTCGCCCGGGTCTGGCTCTCCGAGCACGGCGCCGTCGACGTGCCCCCGCCGTCCGAGGCGATGATCTTCTGGCTCACCATCGACACGGTCGCCGCGCAACTCGCGGCCGAGGGGAACTCCGCGGAGCTGCAGGGTCTCGTGGAGGGCCTGGCGCAGCAGCACGGCGGCTTCTTCGCCGCGGCCTGGCGGGTCGACCACCCCGCCACGCCCGACGTCCTGGAGGCGATGGGGCGCCTGCACCCCGACAAGAAGGTCGCCAAGGAAGCCCGCAAGGCCGCGTTCAAGGCACGGTCGCAACAAGGGGGCTGAGGGCGCCGGCCGGGATCCGCGCGCCGCGTCGGGGAGAGCGGGCGCGCGAGGGGACGGCTGAGGGCGTTTTGGGTACCTGTGGTCCAGCCCTTACGGATTCATGGAAGGGAGTCCGGTGAAGTCGCCGGGCGTTCAACTCCCGTTCAGGCCGGGGCGGGACGGTGTGCCCGCAACGCCGTCCGCGGCCCTCCGTAGCCTTCCATGGTCATCCTCACCGTCACAGGAGACACCCATGTCGCTCACCCGCAGGGACTTCGCCAGACGATCCGCGATCACCGGTGCCGGAGTGGCCCTGGCCGGCAGTGTGGGCGCCCTCGCCACCGCCCCGAACGCCCTCGCCTCCACCGACACGGAGAGTGTGGGAGAGGAGTCCGCGGACCGGCACGGCGGTGTGGGCTACGGACCGCTGGTCCCCGACCCCAAGGGCGTACTCGCGCTGCCCGCCGGATTCTCCTACCGCGTCATCACCTACAGCGGCCGGACCAAGCTGGAATCCGGTGAGTTCACGCCGTCCAACCACGACGGCACGTCCACCTTCGACGGCCCGCGCGGCGCCACCCTCCTCGTCAACAACCACGAGCTCAAGGGCACCCGCGACAACTGGAAGTACCCCGTGCCGCTCACCGAGGGCCTGGTCTACGACCCGGCCGCGTCCGGTGGCTGCACCGTCGTCGAGGTTCGCCACGACAAGGTCGCCGAGTGGGTCGGCATCGCCGGCACGTCCACCAACTGCGCGGGCGGCAACACCCCTTGGGACACCTGGCTCACCTGCGAGGAGACCGAGGACAAGGCCGGCCAGAGCGGCATGACCAAGGACCACGGCTACGTCTTCGAGGTCGACCCCGCCGACCGCCGCCGCCACCGGAACCCCGAGCCGATCAAGGCGCTCGGCCGGTACGCCCACGAGGCCGTCGTCGTCGACGCCAAGCGCGGCCGCCTCTACCTCACCGAGGACGCGGCGACGCCCAACGGCCTGCTGTACCGGTGGACCCCGCCGCAGGGCTTCGAGCACGGCCACGGACAACTGCGCACCCTCGCCGACGACGCGGGCGCCCTGCAGGCCTTCAAGTGCTTCGACTCCGGCGGCCGTTTCGTCGACGACCTGTCCCGCGCCACGAAGATCGGCACCGTGTACGGCGTCGACTGGGTGGACGTCCCCGACCGTGACGCCAGGACGGTCTCCGTACGCAAGCAGTTCGCCGCCGGTGAGGTCACCCGCGCCCGCAAGCTCGAAGGCATGTGGTGGGGCGACGGCGGCGTCTACATCGTCTCCTCGTACGCCCGCGAGGAGAGCCCCGTCCAGCACGACGGCCAGGTCTGGTTCTACGACCCCAAGCGCCGCACCCTGACCCTGAAGGTCCTGATCGGAGTGAACCCCGACCCGTCCGTGGACGGTGCCTTCGACGGTCCCGACAACATCACGGTCTCCCCGTACGGGGGTCTGGTCATCGCCGAGGACGGCGAAGGCGTCCAGCACCTGTTCGGCGCCACCGACAGCGGACGTACGTACCCGATCGCCCGCAACGAGCTCAACATCGGCACCGAAGGCGAGCCGGCCTACAGCGAGTTCACCGGCGTCACCTTCTCGCCGGACGGCCGGACGCTGTTCGCGAACATCCAGGAACCCGGAATCATGCTCGCGATCACGGGTCCCTGGAAGCGCCAGAAGCGCGGATGAACTCCGTGGAAACGCGGCTGAACTCCGCGCATTCGCCCCACGATTAATTCGCTCGCCCGTTCCGCGGTACGCCTCCTAGAGTGATGCACGTCCAGGTGCGAAGGCAGGACCTACTTCCACTCATAATGGGGCGGCCGCGGGTTCGAGTCCCGCCACCGGTACAACAGGCCGGTGTAGCTCAGGGGTTAGAGCACCTTGTCGG
Organism: Streptomyces sp. RPA4-2; assembly: GCF_012273515.2. NCBI lineage: Bacteria > Bacillati > Actinomycetota > Actinomycetes > Kitasatosporales > Streptomycetaceae > Streptomyces > Streptomyces sp. RPA4-2. The sequence goes on along the minus strand of NZ_CP050975.2, from coordinate 2,434,887 downwards.
TTCCGCCGATCCTGAACTCTGGACACCACAATTTCATGCACCTCCCGGTGCGCGGGCTGCGGCTACTTCTCTGCAAAAGAATCCCATGCCGCCGCCGATTCTGATCTCGGGAGGCGCAGCTCAAGGTGGGTGCCCGGTGCCCGGTGCGCAGGCGACGGCTACTTCATGGGATCGGACGGTTGCGGGTTCGAGTCCCGCCGCCGGCTTCGGCCGGCGTAGCTCAATCGGTAGAGCATCTGGCTGGTCCGTCGCCGCCCTCTGAACTCGGGCACCCTCCCTTTGCCGCGCCTCCCTCCGAAACACGACGTCACCGTCGTACCGAGAATTCGGGGGAATTCATCATGGCGCGATTCAACACCAAGGCCGCGAAGGCACAGCCCACTTCGCGGGTCACCTCGACCGGCCGCGTCCTGCGGACACATCAGGGCGGCCGCGGACGGGAGCGCGACGCGCGCTCCGAGCTCTTTCTGCTCGCCGTCTCCCACTTCGTCTCGCAGCAGACCTTCTACGAGAGCGGCGCCGACCGCGACGACCGGTTCGCCACGCTGGTGCGCGAGCTCGCCGTCCACGACCCCTCGTGGACGGCCGCCCTGCTCGGCTGGCTGCGCGGCGACGGCAACCTGCGCTCCGCCTCGGTCGTGGGCGCCGCCGAGTACGTGAAGGCACGCCTCGACGCGGGCGCCACCGACGGCCCCGCCAACCGTCAGGTCGTCGCCTCCGTGCTGCGCCGCCCCGACGAGCCCGGCGAGCTGCTCGCCTACTGGACCTCCCGGTACGGCCGCAACGTGCCCAAGCCCGTCAAGCGCGGCATCGCCGACGCCGTACGACGTCTGTACAACGGCAAGTCGCTGCTGAAGTACGACACCGCGTCCAAGGGCTACCGCTTCGGCGACATCCTCAACCTGGTGCACGCGGCGCCCGACCCCGACAAGCCGTGGCAGGGCGAGCTGTTCCAGTACGCCCTGGACCGGCGCCACAACCCCGACACGGCGCTGCCGCCCGCCTCGAACCGTGTGCTCGTCGCGCACCGTGAGCTGATGGCGGTGCCCGTCGCCGAGCGGCGCGCGGTCGTGACGGCTCCGGACGGTGCCGAGCGGCTCGCGGCGGCGGGTCTCACCTGGGAGGCGCTGGCGGGCTGGCTGCAGGGTCCGATGGACAAGGCGGCCTGGGAGGCCGTGATCCCGTCCATGGGCACGATGGCGCTCGTTCGCAACCTGCGGAACTTCGACGAGGCGGGTGTCGGCGACGACGTGGCGGCCCGGGTCGCGGTGCGGATCAGCGACCCGGCGGAGGTGGCACGGTCGCGCCAGTTCCCCTTCCGCTATCTGGCCGCCTACCAGCACGCGCCCTCGCTGCGCTGGTCGTACCCGCTGGAGCAGGCGCTCGGGCACTCGCTGGCCAACGTGCCGGCGCTGCCCGGACGGACGCTCGTGCTCGTCGACCGGTCCGGCTCGATGTTCTTCTCGCGGCTGTCGGACCGCTCGGAGCTCAACCGGGCCGACGCTGCGGCGGTCTTCGGCACGGCGCTCGCCCTGCGCGCGGCGGACGCGGACCTGGTCCAGTTCGGCACCAGCAGCGACCGGGTGCGGTTCCGCGGGGGCGAGTCGGTGCTGAAGGTGCTGGAGCGCTTCGGCGACCTCGGTGGCACGAACACCAGCGAGGCGGTACGGGCGCACTACCGGGGGCACGACCGGGTGCTCATCGTCACGGACGAGCAGGCCGCGTACAGCCACCACGGCGACCCGACCGAGCAGGTCCCGGCGCACGTACCGGTCTACACCTGGAACCTCGCCGGCTACCGGGCCGGCCACGGACCGGCCGGCAAGGACAACCGGCACACGTTCGGGGGCCTGTCGGACACGGCGTTCCGGATGGTCTCCCTGCTCGAGTCCGGCAGGGACGGGCTCTGGCCGTGGATGAGTGAATGAGCGCGGGGCCGCCGGGGAAGTCATCGGGCGACGCGGTGACTTGCCCGGCCCGGGCGCGGGCGCGGTGGGGTGGAGAGGCAGGCCGGCTCCATGTCCCTTTCCTCGTACGTGCCTTACCCGCTGCTGTTCGGGCCCTCGCCGGTGCATCCGCTGGAGCGGCTGACGCGGCACCTCGGGGGGTGCCGCGCTCTGGGCCGAGCGGGAGGACTGCAACTCCGGTGTGGTGTACGGCGGGATCAATGGGATGGTCACCGACCCCGTCTACGAGGGGAAGTCGATGGCCGGGATCATCGACCTGGTGGCACGCGGCGAGATCGGGCGCGACGCCACCGTCCTGTACGCCCATCTCGGCGGCCAGCCCGCCCTGAACGCCTACAGCGTGCTCTTCTGATCCTGTCGGCGGCGCCCGGTGATGGCCAGGGCGACATTGACCACGGTGGAGTCGGCGCCGACCATGAGGCGGGCGGTGACGGTGACGAAGAGGGCGGTGCCGAGGCGGGCCGGGGGCAGGCCGGATTCGCAGGGTTGGCCGGGTTGGCCCGGCGGGCCGGGCGTGGACGGTGTGGAAGGTGGTGACGGGGTGGGCATGGGATGCTCCCTGTCTGTGTCCCCGGTGCGGGGCGTGCGGGCGGCGCGGACTGCCCGCGAGGAATGTGGGGACTTTCTCCGTTTGATGCCCGCCAAGATGCGGGGAGTGCCCCCGGTTGGCAAGGAGTAACGGAATGGCGCAGGTCAAGCCGATGCGGGCGGATGCGCGGCGGAACTATGAGCGGCTGATCGAGGAGGCGGCCGTGGCGTTCGCCGAGCACGGGGAGGGCGCGTCCCTCGACGACATCGCCAAGCGGGCCGGGGTGGGCTCCGGGACGCTGTACCGGCACTTCCCCACCCGGCAGGCGCTCCTGGAGGCCGTCTACGTCGACAGCATCGAGGCGATCGCTGTCCGCGCGGACGAGATCGCCGCGGAACTCGCGCCCGGCGAGGCGCTGGTCGAGTGGCTCAACGAGCTGAGCGGGATGATGATCCAGGTCCGCTGTCTGAAGGCGCTGCTCGGATCGGCCGTCTCGGACGGGAGCAGCGCGGTGCTGACCGCGTGCGGGACGTCCGTGAAGGGCGCGGCCGAACGGCTGGTCGAGGCCGCTCAGCGGGAGGGCACGCTGCGGGCGGACGTGGAGCCGATCGAGGTGCTGCGGCTGGCGCACGGGGTTGCCACGGCGTCGGAGCTGGCGGACGGCCAGGGGAAGTACATCCGGCGGTATCTGTCGCTGCTGACGGAGGGGCTGCGGGCCTAGCGCCGGGTGGGGCCCAGCACCGGGTGGGGCCCAGCACCGGGTGGGGCGGAGCGCCGGTGGGTGGGTCGGGGCCGTGCCGGTACATCGAGCCCGTCGCCGCTGGATCAGACGTTGCCCTGGAGGGGCTGTTTCCAGATCCGGGCGTAAGCGACGGGCTTGCGATGTACCGGCACGGCCCCTTCCGTGCGGGGCGGCCGCGGGGCGGTGGGGGGCCGGGGGTGTCCGTGGCCGCCGCGGATGGAAGGTCAGAGTGCCTGGGCCGCCGGCTTCACCATGCCGCGGACCGTGCGGGACTTCACGAAGTCGCCCATGGCCGTCATCTCCCACTCGCCGGAGAACTGCTTGATCAGCTTGGCCATCATCACGCCGGTCTGGGCTTCGGCGTTGGTGAGGTCGAAGCGGACCAGTTCCTCGCCGCTGGCCGCGTCGATCAGCCGGCAGTAGGCCTTGGCGACCTCGGTGAACTTCTGGCCGGAGAAGGAGTTGACCGTGAAGACCAGGCCGGTGACCTCCTGCGGCAGCCGGCCGAGGTCGACGACGATCACCTCGTCGTCTCCGCCGCCCTCGCCCGTCAGGTTGTCGCCGGAGTGCTTGATCGCGCCGTTCACGATGGAGAGCTTGCCGAAGTAGCAGCTGTCGATGTGGTTGCGCTGCGGGCCGTAGGCGATGACCGAGGCGTCCAGGTCGATGTCCTTGCCGCGGTACGCCGGCTCCCAGCCGAGGCCCATCTTGACCTGGGAGAGCAGCGGGCGGCCGCCCTTGACCAGGGAGACGGTCTGGTTCTTCTGGAGGCTCACCCGGCCCTTGTCGAGGTTGATCTTTCCGGAGGGCGGGGTGGAGGGCGGGGTGGGAGGTGCGGGGGGTGCGGGGGGAGCTGCCTGGGTCGACGGGGTCACGGGGGTGACGGGGGTGACAGGGGTCTGCATCGGGGGGGTCGGGGGGAGCGGCGGGGGCCTCCTCCACCGTGACGCCGAAGTCCGTGGCGATGCCCGCCAGGCCGTTCGCGTATCCCTGGCCGACCGCGCGGGCCTTCCAGGCGCCGTTGCGGAGGTAGACCTCGACGATCACCAGGGCCGTTTCGGTGCCGAGCTGGGGCGGCGTGAAACTGGCCAGTACGGCGTTGTCGTCGGCGTTGCGGATGGTGGCCGTGGGCTCGATGCCCTGGAAGGTCTGGTAGAGCGGCGTCCGGGCTCGCGGTGACGACGATCTTCTCGATACCCGGGGGGACCGCGGTCGTGTCGACCGTGATCGCGTCCGGGGAGGTGCCGCCGCCCGAGCGGTAGGTCACGCCGGGGCCGGTGGGCTGGTTGTAGAAGATGAAGTCGTCGTCGGAGCGCACCTTGCCGTCGGCGGTGAGCAGCAGGCCCGACACGTCGAGCCGCACCGGAGCGGCGACGTCCACCGTCACGCGGGTGACGGGGAGAGGGATGTTCGAGCCAGGGGTCATAGCTGTCATGACTGGGGTAACGACCGGGGGCGCTTTACCGTTCCCTTACCCAAGGGTGAGATGCCGGGGGTGGGTGCGGGCGGGAGAAAAGGGGCTTCTTCTTTCGCCCCCGCCGCCCCCAGACCCCGCTCCGGCCCCAGGGCCTTGTCCTCAATCGCCGGACGGGCTGACCTACCCAGCCCGTCCGGCGTTTGAGGACGAGCTCCTTCGGGCGAAGCGGGGGTCCAGGGGGCGCAGCCCCTTGGCGGGGGTCCGGGGGCGGAGCCCCCAGGACAGGACGGGACGGGTAGGGGCGGCGGGGCGGGAACCCCTACGGGACCACGACGATCTTGCGGCCCACGCCCGCGGCGAACTGTTCCAGCGCCTGGGGATAGTCCGCCAGCGGGATGCGGTCACTGATGAAGACGTCCGGATCGAGGACACCCCCGGCAAAGAGTTCCGCCGCACGTTCGAAGCTGTGCAGGACGGCCATGGAACCGGTGATGGTGATCTCCTGGTTGTAGACGCGGTACGGATCGATCGAGACCCGCGTGGCGTAGTCGGCGACACCGAACTGGAGGAAGGTGCCGGCCTTGGCGACCCGGTCCAGGCCGTCCTGGATCGCCGCCGCGTTCCCCGTGGCGTCGATCACCACGTCCCACCCCCGCGGCCGGTCCAGCTCGTCCGCGTTCGCCGCCGAGGCGGACGCCCCCAGCAACCGGGCCGTGGCGAGCCGCTGGGCGTTCACGTCCACCACGTCCACGCTCGCCGCACCCGTCCGCTTCGCCAGCTCCAGCATCATCAGGCCCATCGTCCCGGAGCCGTAGATCAGGACATGGGCCCCCAGCCGGGAGTTCAGCACGTCGTAGCCGCGTACCGCGCAGGAGAGCGGTTCGACGAGTGCCGCGTCCTGGGTGCGGACGTGATCGGGGAGCTTGACGCAGTTGGCCACGGGGGCGGTCGCGTACTGCGCCGCGCCGCCCGCCGTCGTGACACCGATCGCGGCCCAGCGCTCGCAGAGGTTGTTGTGGCCCGTACGGCAGTACCGGCACTCGTGGCAGTAGAGCGACGGGTCCACCGCCACCCGGTCGCCGACCGAGACCTCCGTGACCTGGGTGCCCACGCCGACCACCGTGCCGGCGAACTCGTGGCCCGGCACGATCGGCAGCTTCGGCGCGAACTCGCCCTGGAGGATGTGCAGGTCCGTGCCGCACAGCCCGCACGCCGCGACCTCGACGACGACGTCGCGCGGGCCGGGCGTCGGGTCCGGGATCTCGGTGACGACGGCGCGGCCCACGGACTCGATGACGGCGGCCTTCATTTCACGGCTCCCAGTGACAGGCCCTGGACCAGTTTGTCCTGGGCGGCGAACCCCGCGGCGAGTACCGGCAGGGAGATGACGAGCGACGCGGCGCACACCTTGGCCAGGAAGAGGCCCTGGCTGGTGATGAAGCCGGTCAGGAAGACGGGGGCGGTCTCCGCGACCACGCCCGTGAGGACCCGGGCGAACAGCAGTTCGTTCCAGCTGAAGATGAAGCAGATGAGGGCCGTGGCGGCGATGCCCGGCAGGGCGATGGGGGCCACGACCCGTGCCAGGATCGTGGGCAGCCGCGCGCCGTCGATCTGCGCCGCCTCGATCACCGCCACCGGCACCTCGGCGAGGAACGACTGCATCATCCACACCGCGATCGGCAGGTTCATCGAGGTGTAGAGGATGACCAGGAGCCAGATGTTGTCGAGCATCCCGGCGTTCTTGGCGAACAGGTAGATGGGCAGCAGGCCCGCCACCACCGGCAGCATCTTCGTCGACAGGAAGAAGAACAGGACGTCCGTCCACTTCTTCACCGGCCGGACCGAGAGCGCGTACGCCGCGGGGAGGGCGAGGAGGAGGACACAGAGGGTGGAGACCACGGACGCCACCAGCGAGTTGGCCAGCGCCGGCCAGGGGCTCGCGCCACCGCCCGAGCCGAAGAAGTCGCGGTAGCCGTCGAAGGTGAGGGCGGCGCCGAAGGACGGCGGGTTGGTCGCCGCGTCCGCCTCCGAGTGGAACGACGTCAGGGCCATCCAGGCGATGGGCAGGAAGAACAGCACACCGAGTACCCAGGCCAGCAGGCCCAGGCCCGTTCCCCGGGTGCGCCGGGGACGTACGCGGATCGTGGTGGTGCTCATGCGCGGGACGCCTCCTCGCGGAACAGGGACGAGACCACGCGCAGCGCGAAGGTCGCGATGATGATCGAACCGATGACGACCAGGACCCCGGCGGCCGAGGCCAGACCGTTCTCATGGGCCTGGTAGAAGCTCTGGTAGACGGTGTAGGGCAGGTTGGCGGTGCCGAGGCCGCCGGAGGTGATCGTGAAGACGGCGTCGAAGTTCTGCACGATGTAGATCGAGCCCAGCAGGGCGCCGAGTTCGAGGTAGCGGCGCAGGTGCGGGAGCGTGAGGTGGCGGAAGACCTGCCAGTCGCTCGCGCCGTCCACCCGGGCGGCCTCGATCTGCTGCTGGTCGCGGCTCTGCAGGCCCGCCAGCAGGATCAGCATCATGAAGGGCGTCCACTGCCAGACGAGGGAGGCCTCGACCGCCAGCAGCGGGGTGTTGGAGATCCAGTCCGGCTGGGGGCCGCCCACATAGTGCAGCAGCCCGTTGAGAAGGCCGTACTCGGGGTTGTAGAGCACATGCTTCCAGAGCAGGGCGGCGGCGACCGGGACCACCAGGAACGGCGCGATCAGGAGCGTGCGCACCACCCCCCGCCCCCGGAACCTGCGGTCCAGGAGCAGCGCGAGGGCGAGGCCGAGGACCAGGCTGACCAGGACCACGGCCGCTGTCAGGAGGATCGTCGTCCAGACCGAGTGGCGCAGGTCCGGATCGGTCAGCACGTCCGAGTAGTTGGACAGGCCGGTGAAGTGGCGGGCCTTCGGGTAGAGGGAGTTCCAGTCGAAGAAGGAGATCACCAGCGTGGCCACGAACGGGAGCTGGGTCACGGCGATCATGAAGATCAGGGCGGGGAGCAGCGGGGCGCGCGTGGCCCAGGCGCGCAGGCGGCCGGAGGGTGGCCGGGCGGCGCGGACGGGAGCGGTGGCCAGGGGGGCTGTCGTCGTGGCGGTCATCGTCCCTCGTACTCCTTGGAGATCTTCTCGGCGAGTTTCTGGGACTTCTTCAGGGCCGAGTCGACGGACTGGCGCCCGGCGATGGCCGCGCTGATCTCCTGCGAGACCTTGGTGCCGAGATCGGTGAACTCGGGGATGCCGACGAACTGGATGCCGGGCGCGGGGCGCGGCTGCACCCCGGGGTCGCGGGGGCGGGCGCCCTCGATGGCCGCGCGGGTCATCTCCTGGAAGGCCGAGGCCTCCTTGGTGTACGCGGCGTTGGTGTAGGTCGAGGCGCGTTTGCCGGCCGGCACGTTGGACCAGCCGATGGTGTCCCCGACCAGCTGCTCGTACTGCTTGCTCGAGGCCCAGGAGATGAACTTCCAGGCCTTGTCGGAGTTGTGGGAGGCCTTCTGCAGGCCCCAGGCCCAGGTGTAGAGCCAGCCGGAGGACGCGGTCTTCTCCACGGGCGCCGGTACGTAGCCCATCTTGCCCTTGACGGGGGAGTCGGACGCCTCCAGGGAACCGGCCGCGGAGGTGGCGTCGTACCACATGGCGACCTTGCCCTGGGTGATGTTGTTCAGGCACTCGGCGAAGCCGGACTGGGCGGCGCCGGACTCGCCGTGCTCGCGGACGAGGTCCACGTAGAACTTCGTCGCCTTCACGAACTCGGGGGAGTCGAGGTGCGCCTTCCAGTCCTTGTCGAACCAGGTGCCGCCGAAGGTGTTCACGACGGTCGTCAGCGGGGCCATCAGCTCGCCCCAGCCGGGCAGGCCGCGCAGGCAGATGCCCTTCATGCCGGACCGGGCGCCGTCGGCCTCGGCGGCCAGCTGTCCCACCTGGTCCCAGGTGGGATGCGCGGGCATGGTCAGGCCCTTCGCGGCGAACACGTCCTTGCGGTACATCAGGAAGGACGACTCGCCGTAGAAGGGCTGCCCGTAGAGCTTGCCGTCGTCGGCCGTCAGGGACTGCCGCATGGGCGCGAGGATGTCCTGCTCGTCGTAGCCGCTGTCCTGGCGGACGTAGGAGTCCATCTCGTGCAGCCAGCCGTTCCTGGCGTAGATCGGTATCTCGTAGTTGGACAGGGTGGCCACGTCGTACTGGCCCGCCTGGTTGGCGAAGTCCTGGCTGATCTTGTCGCGGACGTCGTTCTCCGGCAGCACGGTGAAGTTCACCTTGATGCCGGTCTCCTTGGTGAAGTGGGCCTTGGTGAGTTTCTGAAGCTCCACCATCTGCGGGTTGTTGACCATCAGGACGTTGATGGAGTCGCCTCCGGAGCCCGCCCCGCCCGCTCCGGTCCAACACCCGGAGAGCAGCGGGGTGAGCAGCGTCCCTGCGGCGACCGCGGCGAACAGCGCGCGCGGCCTCCGTCGGCTCGGGGTTCGCATGGATCACTCCTGGACTTATAGGGAGATATGGGGTGGTACCGGGTGTGGGGGCCCCTGGGAGGGTGACTGGGGAAGGGGAAGGGGAAGGGGTGGGGGTGGGGGTGGGGAGAGGTGATTGGGGACGGGAACGGTGCGGGGATGTCGGACGCGGTGCGGTTCGGATTTCAGACGCGTATGACCTGAGGTCCCTGCAAGGTGTAGCGGTGGGCCTCGGCCGTCGGGAGCAGGGTGCTCGTGACGATCGTCTCCAGGACGGTGATCTCCGCGAAGCGGCAGAAGCTGACCGCCCCGAACTTGGTGTGCACCCCGGCGAAGACCGTGCGCCGGGAGGCCCTGATCGCCTGGGCCTTGACCTCGCTGACCGCCGGGTCGGGGGTGGTGAGGCCGTGTTCGCGGGAGATGCCGTTGGCGCCGATGTAGGCCAGGTCGATGACGAAGCCGGCGAGCATCTTCGTCGTCCAGTGGTCCACGGTGGCGAGGGTGCCGGGGCGAACCCGGCCGCCGAGCAGCAGGACGCTGGTGTTGTCCGCCTCGGCGAGCGCGCCCGCCGTGGCGAGGGAGGCGGTGACCACGGTCAGCGGCCGGTCGTGGGGCAGTGCCTCGGCGATGAGCTGTGGGGTGAAGCCCTCGTCGACGAACACCGTCTCGGCGTCCCCGAGCAGTTCGGCCGCCGCGGTCGCGATCCGCCGTTTCTCGGGTACGTGGCTGGTGGCGCGGAAGGCGAGTGTCGTCTCGAATCCGGCGCTCTCGACGGGATAGGCGCCGCCGTGGGTGCGGCGTACCAGACCGTGGTCCTCCAGGGCGCGCAGGTCGCGTCGTACGGTCTCCTTGGCGACGCCCAGTTCGGCGGCGAGCGCGGTGACGTCGACCGAACCCGTACGGCGGGCGGCTCGGACGATCTCCCGCTGACGTTCTTCCGCGCTCATGGCCGGCACCCGCTTCCCGCGTCCTGTCCTCGCTGCCCGTTCGGGCCCGGTCGGGCCTTGGAGGAAGTTCTACAGCGGGCGCGCGGCACTGACCAGGCCTGTTGCACGCCCGATGATGCCCGGCTGTGCCCGTTCGGCGGTGCGGGGGAGCGCGCCGGACCTGGGGCGGAGCCGGTGCGGGGGTGGGATCGGGCAGGGTTCGTGCCCGAACACGGCAGCGGGCGGGCCCGTTCGGTGCCCGCCCGCTCCGTCGTGCCCGTGCGGCGCCGTCAGTACGGCCAGATCGGCGGGTGCGTGGTGAAGTGGCCGCCCAGGTGGGCGTGGTCCGGATTGTCCGGGTCGAGCTCGCCCTGCTCGGCGATGAGCTTCTCGGCGTACGGTTCGGAGTCGTCCTGCGGCTCGTAGCCCAGTGCCCGTGCCGTCGACAGGTCCCACCACAGACGGGTGTTGGCGGACGAGCCGTAGACGACCGTGTGGCCCACGTTCTCGGCGGTGAGCGCCGCGTGGAAGAGGCGGGCGCCGTCCCCGGGGCTCATCCACACGGAGAGCATGCGCACGCTGGTGGGCTCCGCGAAGCAGGAGCCGATGCGGACCGAGACCGTCTCCAGGCCGTGCTTGTCCCAGTAGAACTGGGCCAGGTCCTCGCCGAAGGACTTCGACAGGCCGTAGAAGGTGTCCGGCCGGCGGGGGGTGTCGACGGGGATCAGGGAGTCCTCGGCGAACGGGGCGTCCCCCGGCGGGCGCGGGGTGAAGCCGACCGCGTGGTTGGAGGAGGCGAAGACGACACGCCGTACGCCCTCCTCGCGCGCCGCCTCGTACAGGTTGTGGGTCCCCTCGATGTTCGCCTTGAGGATCTTGTCGAAGGAGGCTTCCAGGGAGATGCCGGCGAGGTGGATGATCGCGTCGACACCGCGTACCGCCTCGCGCAGCGCGGCCCGGTCGGCCAGGTCCCCGGTGATCGCGTCCGGCTCGCCCTCGACCGGGAGCAGGTCGAGCAGGCGCAGCCGGTAGCCGTGCTCCGGCAGCAGCCCCCGCATCAGGGTGCCGAGTCCGCCGGCGGCGCCGGTGAGCAGAACGGTACGGGGAGCGGGCATGCGGGTCTCTCCTCAGGGCCACACGAGCGGCCGTATGCTTGTACGGCATTCACATCCATGGACACGCTAAGGATCGTCCGCCTGTCGAGTCAAGTGTCGCGCGGAGTCGGTCAATCCGCTGCCGTGTTGCGGGTTTGCGCGCTTGACCGGCCCCAAGGTCGCGCTTTAGCGTGGTCGCGTTCAGAAATATGGACATGGATCAGAAACATGCACCCGCTGTTGTGTGCGTGAGCACCTGCCTCAGGGAGAGTCCGTGACGTCAGCCCCCCTTGCCGCTCGGCTCAGCATCCCCAGCGGGCCGCTGTTCTTCCCCGTCACGGCGTACGGCCCCGACGGCGCCCTCGATCTCGACGTCTACCGCGAGCACGTACGCCGCGGCGTCGAGGCCGGGGCCGCCGCGGTCTTCGCCTGCTGCGGCACCGGCGAGTTCCACGCGCTCGCCCCCGAGGAGTTCCAGGAGTGCGTGCGGGCGGCCGTGGAGGAGACGGCGGGACGGGTGCCGGTCGTCGCGGGCGCGGGGTACGGGACCGCGCTCGCCGTACGGTTCGCGCGCCTCGCCGAGGAGGCCGGCGCCGACGGGCTGCTCGCGATGCCGCCGTACCTCGTGGTCGCGGGACAGGAGGGGCTGCTGCGCCACTACCGGGAACTGGCCGCCGCCACCTCCCTGGACATCGTGGTGTACCAGCGCGACAACGCCGTGTTCACGCCCGAGACCGTGGTCGAACTGGCCCGCACCGAGGGGATCATCGGCTTCAAGGACGGGCTGGGCGACCTGGACCTGATGCAGCGCGTCGTCAGCGCGGTGCGCACCGAGGCCCCCGGGGACTTCCTCTACTTCAACGGGCTGCCCACCGCCGAACTGACGGGGCTCGCCTACCGGGGCATCGGCATCACGCTGTACTCGTCCGCGGTCTTCTGCTTCGCGCCCGAGATTGCGCTGGCCTTCCACGCCGCGCTGAACGCTGGGGCCGACGACATCGTGAACCGGCTGCTGGACGGGTTCTACCGGCCGTTCGTCGATCTGCGGGCACAGGGGCGCGGCTACGCCGTGTCGCTGGTCAAGGCGGGAGTGCGGCTGCGCGGACTGGACGTGGGGGAGGTACGGCCGCCGCTGCACGAGCCGACCGAGGACCATGTGAAGCAGCTCGCCGAGCTGGTCGAGCGCGGGTACGCGCTGCTGGAGCCGGCCGAGGGGGAGAGCCTGTGAAGGCGTCGGCCTTCGTCTATCCGTGGGACGTCGTCGGGGACCCGGAGGCGGCCGGGCGGATCGCCGGGCTCGGGGTGCGGCAGGCGACGCTCGCCTCCGCTTACCACTCCACCCGCGCGCTGACCCCCCGTCACCCCCGGCACCGCATCGTGACGGCGGCGCACGCGGCCGTCCTGTACCCGGTGGACGGCGCGCGCTGGGCCGGGCGTGCGCTGCGGCCGTACGAGGCCGGGGACTGGGCGCCCGGGGACGCGTACGGGACGGCCGCCGCCGCGCTCGCCGAGGCCGGGCTCGACGTGCACACCTGGGTGGTCCTCGCGCACAACTCCCGCCTGGGGGCCGAGCATCCGGACACGTCCGTCGTCAACGCGTACGGCGACCGGTACGGGTGGGCGCCGTGCGTCGCGCAGGCCGGCACCCAGGAGTACCTCGTCGACCTCGCGGTGGAGGCGGCGGTGCGGCCCGGGGCGCGGGGCACCGAGCTGGAGTCGCTCGGGTGGTACGGGATGGCGCATCTGCACGCGCACGACAAGATCGGCGGAGTGGGACTCGGCGACGCCGGGCAGTACCTGATGTCCCTGTGCTTCTGCCCGGCGTGCCGGGACGGGTACGCGGGGCACGGGCTCGACGCCGGGGAGGCCGCGGCCACCGTCCGGGAGGCCCTGGAGCCCGTGTGGAGGGGGGCCGTGCCGTCGGACGGGGGCTGGCCGGCGATCGAGAAGCTGCTCGGGAGCGAGGTGGCGGGCGCCACGCGCGCGTGGCGCGACGGGGTGGCCCGCTCGCTCCAGGAGACGACGGTCGCGGCGGTTCGGGCGGCCGCGCCCGACGGGTTCCAGGTGCTGCTGCACGCCGATCCCGTCTCGTTCCACTGCGGGGCGAACGCCGGGGTCGATCCCGCGCACATCCTCTCCGTGGCGGACGGGGTGGTGGTGCCGTGCACCGGCGGCACGGAGCTGCTGACACCGTTCGCGCGGCAGGGACGGGACGCGGCGGTCTTGGCCGCCAACTTCACGGTCGTGTCGGGGATGGGGGGCAGCCCGGACACCCTCGTGGACGACGCGGCGCGGGCGGCTTCGCTGGGAGCGGGGGAACTGCGGCTGTATCACGCGGGGTTGGCCTCGGAGGGGGATCTGGAGGCGGTGAGGGCGGTACTGACGGCCGCGTCCTGAGGGGCGGGGGGTCTTCGGGTGCGGCTGAGTGGGGGCCGGTCGCGCAGTTCCTCGCGCCCCTTAGGTACGTGGCCCGGCCCCGCGTGTTCAGCGCGGGCCGGGACCTTCAGTCCGTCCGGCGTTCGAGGACGAGGCTGTTCAGGCCGATGCGGGGGTTCGGGGCGCCGCCCCCGGGGCGTCGGCAGGTTCAGCGCCGGGTCAGCAGCGGCCGGAGCGTCAGCAGCCGGGCGAGCGCCAGCACCGGGAGCAGGAGGCGGCAGTCGACCAGCTCGACCACCCCCGCACCGACTGCCAGCCCGAGCGCGTTCGGCGCGAACATCAGGGTGTTCGCGGTGGCGGTGGCACGCCCGAGCAGCCGCCCCGGCGTCTCGCGCTGCACGGCGGTGTACGCGGCGATCAGCACGCACGGAAGCCCGGCCCCGATCGCGGCACTGCACACCAGGGCCACGCCGTCGGACGCCACCGCACGCGACCCGGCCGCGACCGCCGTCAGCGCGATCCCGTACGCGGCGAAGCGACGCTCACCCCACCGCCGCAACAGCGGGCCCGAGACCAGGCCGGTCAGTACCGAACCGGCGCCCTGGAGGGCGTAGAGGAGCCCGGCGTACGCGGGGGAGTGGCCCAGTGCCTCGACGACGGCGTAGATCAGGGCGCCGTTGAGACCCGCGAAGAGCATCGTCGTACCGCCGGCCAGGACCAGCGGCCGGAGTTCCGGGTGCCCCAGGACGTACCGCGCGCCCGTGGCCGTCCGGGACCGCCAGGTCCCGGCGTCCGGGGCGGGCGGCGCTTCCCGGACCCGCAGCAGCGCGCACACCCCGGCCGCCAGCGCGAACGTCACCGCGTCGAGAAGCGCGACCCGCGCACCGCCGTACGCCGCGTACAGGGCCGCCCCGGCCAGCGGCGCCACCAGCTTCATGCCCTCGTTGGCCGTCATGCGCAGCCCGTTGAAGTCCCCGAGAAGGCTCCGGTCGACCACCGCGGCCACCAGAGCGGACTCGGCGGCGTCATGGACGACGCCCGCCGCGCCGTAGACCAGGAGCACCGCGAACAGGATCCACAGCCGGTCCGGGGCGTCCACGGCGAGGAGAGCGGGCAGGAGCACCGCCAGGGCCAGGTTCGCGCCGATCAGCAGGGGCCGGCGACGGGTGCGGTCCGCGAACGTGCCCAGGAGGGGGCCGACGAGTGTGGGGGCCCAGAGCGCGAACACACACAGGGCCGCCAGACCGTTCGAGCCCGTCAGGTCCTTGACCCAGATCCCCGACACCAGCCACATCGCCGACGAGCCGAAGCCGGAGACCACCACCGCGGTCAGATACAGGCCCGCGTCACGGTCCCGCAGTACACGCGTCACTGTCCATGTCATGGCAGGTGATCGTGGTCCTAAGGGTGGCCGGCGGAGATCGGGCAGGTGCCCTATACCGGCGAGTCTCTCCAACCCGCGCTTCTTCGCACTGCACGCCGTCACCGGTGGCCCGCACCCCGCGCACCCGCTCCCGGGCGCCGCGCCGATGAGTTCCCGGCGCGGCGCCCGTCTACCCCACGAGCGGACTCTGTGAGAATTCGGAACCGAGGAGCAGCCGATGACCGACCCGACCCTCGACCTGGGGCCGCAGGCCCTGATCGTGGTGCGACTCGTGGCGGGGGTGACGGAGCGGCAGCTCGACGACGTCACCCCCTGCCCGGCCTACGCGGTGCACCACATGCTCGGGCATATCGGCGGACTGGCCGTCGCCTTCCGCGACGCCGGACGCAAGAACCTGGGCGCCAGGACCGACACCAGCCCCGACACGGCCGTGCCCGACATCGCCCCCGACTGGCGCGGGACCCTGCCGAAGGCACTCGACGAACTCGTGGAGGTCTGGCGCGACCCGGCCGCCTGGGAGGGGGAGACCCGAGCGGGCGGGGTGACCCTGCCGGGCGCCGTCGCCGGTGCCGTGGTCGCCGACGAACTGGTCGTGCACGGCTGGGACCTGGCCCGCGCCACCGGCCAGGAGTACGATCCCGACCCGGCCGCGCTGCACGCGTCGTACGGCTTCCTCGCCGCGGCCGCCCAGGACCCCGGCCGGGGCGGAGGCGTGTTCGGACCCGTGGTGCCGGTGCCGGACGACGCGCCGTTGCTGGACCGCCTGATCGCCCTCAGCGGCCGCGACCCCGGCTGGAAGTCCTAGGGCGTGTTGCGAAAGTCTCGCCTGCCTCGCGACGCCTGCCACGCCCTAGGGCGTGTTACGAAAGTCCCGTCTGCCTCGCGACGCCTGGCACGCACTCTCGCCGCACCGGGCGAAAACCCGAGTACGTCCAGTACGCGGGCTTCCGCCCGGCCCACCGAGAGCACGCACCAGACGCCGCGAGGCCCGCCCTCCGGGCGGCCGACGGGACTTATCGCAACACGCCCTGGTACGCCTCGGGTCCTTGGGCCCCTTCCGAAGCCCCGCACCGGGCTTCGGAAGGGGCCCTTCCGCGATTCGTCTCCCTTTCTTTTCTTTCTTCTGTCCGAAGCGTTGACGAAACACGAGCGCGCTCCTACGTTCATCGCGTCGTACTTCGTACGTCATATATGAGACGCGATACGTGAGATCCGATACGTGAGATCCGAGAGGCGCGCATGACCTCTGTGCCCACACCGATACCGTCCCGCACGCAGTTCGTGCTGGAAGGGATCAAACACCGCATCCTCACCGGGCAGTTGACGCCTGGTCAGGCCCTCGTCGAGAGCGAGCTCGCCGCGCAGTTCGGGGTGTCGAAGACGCCCGTGCGTGAGGCGCTCAAGACCCTGGCCGGTACCGGACTCGTCGTGATGAACCAGTACAAGGGCGTCACGGTGCGCATGGTGGACGCGGACATGGCGCGCGAGGTGTACGACGTCCGGCTGCTACTGGAGCCGGAGGCGCTGCGCCGGTCCGTCCTGCGCGGAGCCTCGCTCGCCGCCGCACGGGACGCGCTGACCCGCGCCGACGACGCCTCCGACACCGCCGAACGCTCCCTGGCCAACCGGGAGTTCCACCGCGCCCTGTACGTGTCCTGCGGCAACCCCCTGCTGGGCCGCATGCTCGACGAGGTCCGTGACCAGGCCGCCTTGGTCTCCGCGGTCGCCTGGGCCGCCGACCCGTCCTGGGAGCGCGAGGCCGGCGAGCACCGGGAGATCCTGCGTCTGGCCCTCGACGACGACGCGGACGGCGCGGCCCGCGCGCTGCACGCCCACATCGAGTCGTTCGTGCGACGGGCCTTCCCCCCGGCCCGGGAGGAGGACGGACAGGAATGACAGCGACGTACGAGACCGGGCGGGCGGCGCTCGCCGAGGTCGTGGCGATCCCCGTGACCCCCTTCGCGCAGGACGGGACGATCGACCGCGACACCCACCGGGCCCTGCTGCGCCGGCTGCTCGACGGCGGGGTCCGCACCCTCACGCCCAACGGCAACACCGGCGAGTTCTACGCCCTGACCCCCGAAGAGCGGCAGCTCGTCACGGAGTTGACCGTCGACGAGGCGGGTGACCGGGCCGCCGTCCTGGTCGGGGTCGGGCACGACGTACCGACCGCCGTCGCCTCCGCCCGGCACGCCCGCACGCTCGGGGCGGCGATGGTGATGGTCCATCAGCCCGTCCACCCGTACGTCTCGGAGGGCGGCTGGCTCGACTACCACCGGGCCGTCGCCGAGTCCGTGCCGGAGTTGGGCGTCGTGCCCTACATCCGCAACCCTCTGCTCCCCGGCGCCAGGCTCGCCGAACTCGCCGACGTCTGCCCGAACGTGATCGGCGTCAAGTACGCCGTCCCGGACGCCGCCCGCTTCGCCGCCTTCGCCCGGGACGCGGGACTCGAACGGTTCGTGTGGGTGGCGGGGCTCGCCGAGCCCTACGCGCCCTCCTACTTCTCGGCGGGTGCCACCGGGTTCACCTCCGGCCTGGTGAACGTCGCCCCGTCCCTCTCGCTCAACATGATCGAGGCGCTCCGCTCCGGCGACTACCCGGCCGCCATGAAGGTCTGGGAGCAGATCCGCCGCTTCGAGGAACTGCGCGCCGCCGACGCCTCCGCCAACAACGTGACCGTGGTCAAGGAGGCGCTCGCCTCCCTGGGTCTGTGCCGGCGCGAGGTGCGCCCGCCGAGCAGGGAACTGTCCGAGTCCGAGCGGTCGGAAGTCGCCGCCATCGCCGCGGGCTGGTCGCTGTGAGCACGGGACGCGGGACGGCCGCGGTGAGCACGGGACGCGGGACCGCCGCGGTGAGCACGGGGCGGGAGACGAGGCGCCCGGAGGACCTCAGGAGCCACCAGTGGTACGGCACCGACGGGCTGCGCTCCTTCAGTCACCGGGCCAGGACCCGCCAGCTCGGCTACCTGCCCGAGGAGCACCTCGGCAAGCCGGTCATCGCGATCCTGAACACCTGGTCCGACATCAACCCGTGCCACGTCCACCTCCGGGACCGGGCGCAGGCCGTGAAGCGGGGCGTGTGGCAGGCCGGGGGCTTCCCGCTGGAGTTCCCGGTGTCCACCCTCAGCGAGACCTTCCAGAAGCCGACCCCGATGCTCTACCGCAACCTGCTCGCCCTGGAGACGGAGGAGCTGCTGCGCTCCTACCCCGTGGACGGCGCGGTGCTGATGGGCGGCTGCGACAAGTCCACCCCCGCCCTGCTGATGGGCGCGGCCTCCGTCGACCTGCCGGCCGTCTTCGTGCCCGCCGGGCCGATGCTGCCCGGTCACTGGCGCGACGAGATCCTCGGCTCCGGCACCGACATGTGGAAGTACTGGGACGACAGACGCGCCGGACTCATCGGCGACTGCGAGATGACCGAACTGGAGAGCGGCCTCGCGCGGTCCCCCGGCCACTGCATGACCATGGGGACGGCGTCCACGCTCACCGCCGCCGCCGAGGCGCTCGGGGTGACGGTCCCGGGCGCGTCCAGCATCCCGGCCGTCGACTCCGGTCACGACCGGATGGCGGCCGCCGCGGGCCTGCGGATCGTCGACCTCGTGCACCGGGACCGGAAGCTGTCCGACATCCTCACCGAGGACGCCTTCGCGGACGCCGTGACGACGGTCCTCGGGCTCGGCGGCTCCACCAACGCCGTCATCCACCTGATCGCCATGGCCGGACGCGCGGGCGTCACCCTCACGCTCGACGACTTCGACCGGATCGCGCGGACCGTGCCGGTGCTCGCCAACGTACGGCCCGGCGGCCGGACGTACCTGATGGAGGACTTCCACTTCGCCGGCGGTCTGCCAGGGTTCCTGTCACGGATCACGGACCTGCTGCACCTGGACCGGCCGACGGTGTCGTACGACACCCTGCGCGAGCAGCTGGCCACCGCCCGGGTGCACAACGACGACGTCATCCGCCCCCGGGACAACCCCGTCGCCACCGAGGGAGGCGTCGCCGTCCTGCGCGGCAACCTCTGCCCCGACGGCGCGGTCATCAAGCACATCGCCGCCGAGCCGCGGCTGCTCAAGCACACCGGGCCCGCGGTCGTCTTCGACGACTACCGGACGATGCAGCGGACCATCGACGACCCGTCCCTCGGCATCACGGCGGACAGTGTGCTGGTGCTGCGCGGCTCCGGGCCCAAGGGCGGTCCCGGCATGCCCGAGTACGGCATGCTGCCCATCCCCGACCACCTGCTGAAGCAGGGCGTGCGGGACATGGTCCGGATCTCCGACGCCCGGATGAGCGGCACGAGTTACGGCGCCTGCGTGCTGCACGTGGCGCCCGAGTCGCACGTCGGCGGCCCGCTCGCCCTGGTGCGGACCGGCGACACGATCACCCTGGACGTCGAGGCGCGATCGCTCCGGCTCGACGTGGACGACGAGGAGCTGGCTCGGCGCAGGGCGTTGTGGACGGCACCGCCCGAGCGGTACGAGCGCGGCTACGGGGCGCTCTACAACGAGCAGATCACCCAGGCCGACACCGGCTGCGACTTCGCGTTCCTGGCGCGTCCGGGCAAAGTGCCGGATCCCTACGCCGGGTGAGGGCGGTCCGCGAGGACCGCGCCCCTGGCCGACCACCCGGACGGCACCTCCGAAGCGCGCGCACCCATGCGCGCGTAGCAAGCGCTTCCTGTCCCACCGGCACCGACACCGGCAGCAAGCGTTCCACGGCACCCGCAAGCAAGCGTTCCACGGCACCCGCAAGAACGGAGAACAGTCATGGCCCAAGCCGCAGCCGTGGCGAAACAGCCCGCGCCGCTCCGGCGGCGCCGCGGCTCGGCGACGCCCCGCAGGCTCCCGTATCTGCTGATCGCCCCCGCGGGGCTGCTGATGCTGGGCTTCATCGCCTACCCGGTCATCAGCGTCTTCTACTACAGCCTGCAGAACTACAACCCCACCAAGCCGTGGCGCAACGGGTTCGCGGGCTTCGACAACTTCGTGCACGCCTTCACCGCCGACCCCCAGTTCTGGGACACGCTGACCTTCAGCGCCCAGTGGGTCGTCGTCGAGGTCGGTCTGCAACTGCTGTTCGGTCTGGCGCTGGCACTGATCGTCAACCAGACCTTCGTGGGCCGCGCGGTCGGCCGGGCGCTGGTCTTCTCGCCGTGGGCCGTCTCCGGGGTGCTGACCTCCGCGATCTGGGTACTGCTCTACAACTCCCAGACCGGCATCACCCGTTACCTCGCGGACGCGGGTATCGGCCAGTACGGGACCAGCTGGCTGTCGGACACCGCCACCGTCTTCCCGGCGGCCGTCGTCGCCGACCTGTGGCGCGGAGTGCCCTTCTTCGCGATCCTCATCCTCGCGGACCTCCAGTCCGTCTCCAAGGACCTGTACGAGGCCGCCGAGGTGGACGGCGCGAGCCGCTTCCGGCAGTTCCTGCACATCACCCTGCCGCACCTGAAGGACGCCATCGTCCTGTCCACCCTGCTGCGCGCGGTCTGGGAGTTCAACAACGTCGACCTGCTCTACACCCTGACCGGTGGCGGACCCGCGGGCGAGACGACCACCCTTCCGCTCTACATCGCCAACACCAGTGTCGACGCGCACAATTTCGGCTACGCGTCCGCCCTCACCACGGTCGCGTTCGTGATTCTGCTCTTCTGCTCGATCGTCTATCTGCGGCTGAGCAAGTTCGGAGGCGGGGACAAGTGATCACCGAGGACGTCACCGTCGGCGCCCCCGCGGCACCGGCCCCCGCCGCCGAGGAACCCCGGCAGCGTCCGGGCGCGAGGCGCCGTGCCTGGGACGAGGTCCCGCGGTGGCACATCTACCTCCCGCTCGGCGTCTATCTGCTCTTCACCCTGATCCCCTTCTACTGGATCCTGCTCTTCGCGCTCCGCCCGGCCGGCTCCACCTCGCTGGTGCCGTGGCCCATGACCTTCGAGCACTTCGACAAGGTGTGGACCGAGCGCAGTTTCGGGACCTACTTCCAGAACAGCGTGCTCATCGCCGTCGCCACGCTCGTCATGACGACCGTGGTCGCCCTGGCCGGCGGATATGCCCTGGCCCGCTTCGACTTCAGGATCAAACGCGGCTTCATGCTGGCCCTGCTGTGCTCCCAGTTCGTGCCGGGCGCACTGCTGCTGGTGCCGCTGTTCCAGATCTTCGCCAAGCTCCAGATGATCAACTCGCTGGGCAGCGTCGTCATCGCCGAGACGGTGTTCCAGCTGCCGCTGTCGATGATCCTCATCAGCGGGTTCATCAGGAACGTGCCGTACTCCCTGGAAGAGGCCGCCTGGGTCGACGGCTGCGGCCGCTTCACCTCCTTCCGGATCGTCGTACTCCCGCTGCTGCGCCCGGGGTTGATCGCGGTCGGCTCCTTCGCCTTCGTGCACGCATGGAACCACTTCCTGTTCGCCCTGATGTTCCTCAGCGACCAGAGCAAGCAGACGATCCCGGTCGGCCTCAACACCCTGATGAGCGCCGACAGCGTCGACCTCGGGGCGCTGGCCGCGGGCGGCATCATCGCCGCCGTCCCCGTCGTCATCGTGTTCGCCTTCATCCAGAAGTGGCTGATCACCGGCTTCAGCGCGGGGGCGGTGAAGGGATGAGCGGGATGAACACGCCGGGCGGGCAACTCCCGCTGCCGGTCGTCCTCGCGGGGGCGCGCGGCCACGGCCGCTGGCACCTGCGCAACATCCGCCGGCTCCAGGACAAGGGGCTCGTACGGCTGGCGGGCATCTGCGAGCCGAACCCCCTCACGCCGGCCGAACTCACGGAGACATTCGGCGACTTCGAGGACTTCGGGGGCCGGCCTCCCGAGCAGTCCGCCGACTTCGGGTCCCTGCTCGACTCCACCGCCGCCGCGATCGCGGTGATCTGCACGCCCATCCCGACCCACACCGACCTGGCGCTCGTCGCCGCCGCCAGGGGCGTGCACCTCCTGCTGGAGAAGCCGCCCGCGCCCTCGTACGCCGAGTTCCGCCGGATGGCCGACGGCGTCGCGGCGGCCGGGGTCGCCTGCCAGATCGGCTTCCAGTCGCTCGGCTCGCACGCCCTGCCGGCGATCCGGGAGATGATCGCGGCGGGTGTGCTCGGCACGGTCACCGGGATCGGCGCGGCGGGTGCCTGGGCGCGCGACGAGGCCTACTACCGCAGGGCGGCGTGGGCGGGCAAGCGCCGCCTGAACGGCGTGGACGTGATCGACGGGGCCCTCACCAACCCCCTCGCGCACGCCGTCGTCACCGCCCTCGCGCTGCACGGGGCCACCCGTGCCGAGGACGTCGCCGCGATCGAGACCGAGCTGCTGCGCGCCAACGACATCGAGTCCGACGACACCTCCTGCGTACGTGTCACCACCCCCCGGGGCAGGGTCGCCGTCGCCGCCACGCTCTGCGCCGAGCGGCCCGGTGAGCCGTACGTCCTGGTGCACGGGAGCGGCGGCCGGATCACGTTCTGGTACAAGCTCGACCGCGTACTCGTACAGCGGTCGGGGCACGGCCCGGAGGAGATCGAGTACGGCCGCACGGACCTGTTGGAGAACCTGGTCGCTCATCTGACCGACGGCGACGAGCTGCTGGTTCCACCGGATTCGACGGGCGCCTTCATGAAGGTCGTCGAGGCGATCCGGCGGGCGCCCGACCCGGCCGCGCTGCCCGCGGAGGCTTGGGAGACGGTCGCCGCGGGGAACCGCCGGATCGTGCGCGGCATCGACGGACTCGTCGCGGCGGCGGCCGACACCCTCGCCCTCTACTCCGAGCTGGGCGCCTCCTGGGCGCCCCCGAACGAGGTGAGCGCCGGATGAACACCGCGCCCCACCACGAGTCGCCGGTCCTGCGCGTCGCGGGCCGTCCGGTCGGCCGGTACCACACCCGCCCCGAGCTGTCCCCCCGGCTCTCTCCTCGTCCGTATCTCCACCCGGTCACCACCCTGGCCGGCACGGCGGTCACCGAGTTCAGCCCCGCCGACCACCTCCATCACCTCGGCGTCGGTGTCGCCGTTCCCGACGTCGAGGGGCACAACTTCTGGGGCGGGCGCACCTATGTACGCGACCAGGGGCCCACCGAGCTCGCCAACCACGGCGCCCAGCGGCACGCCGGCTTCCAGCTGAGCGACCCGGACGGCTTCGTGGAGGAGCTGCGCTGGGTGGCCGCGGGCAGTGAACTGCTGCGTGAGCGCCGGACCGTCACCGCGACCCGGCTCACCGACTCCGCCTGGGCGCTGGACTTCACCTTCTCGCTCACGAACACGACCGCGAAGTCCCTCTCCATCGGCAGCCCGGCCACCAACGGGCGGCCCGGCGCGGCCTACGGCGGCTTCTTCTGGCGGGCCCGCAAGGAGCCCGGGGCGCCGCGTGTCTTCACCGCCGACACCGAGGGCGTGGAGGCGGTGCACGGCACCCGCGCCGACTGGCTGGCACTCGCGGGCGCCCGCTGGACCCTGGTCTTCGCCGGGGCCACCGAACGGACCCGCCGCGACCCGTGGTTCGTGCGCACCGCCGAGTACCCGGGCGTCGGTTCCTGCCTCGCGCACACCGAGCGGCTGCCCGTCGGGGCGGGGGACACCGTCGTACGGCGGGTCGTGACCGTCGTCGCGGACGGCACCCTCGACCGGGGCGAGGCCGCCGCGCTCGTCCGCGGGGCGGTGAGCCCCTGATGGCCCTTCCCTCCTCCGACCTGGGCGACGGCACCTACCGCAACCCCGTTCTCGACGCCGACTGGTCCGACCCCGATCTGCTCCGTGTCGGGGACGACTTCTACCTCACCGCCTCCAGCTTCGGCCGGGTGCCGGGCCTGCCGCTGCTGCACTCCCGCGACCTGGTCAACTGGACGCTCGTCGGCCACGCCCTGCAACGCCTCGAACCAGTGCGGGAGTTCAGCGTGCCCCGGCACGACTGCGGGGTGTGGGCGCCGTCCCTGCGGCACCACGACGACCGCTTCTGGATCTTCTGGGGCGACCCCGACCACGGCGTCTTCCAGGTCAACGCCCCCGAGATCCGCGGCCCTTGGACCCGGCCGCACCTGGTCAAGGAGGGCAAGGGGCTGATCGACGCCTGCCCGCTGTGGGACGAGGAGACCGGCGAGGCCTACCTCGTGCACGCCTGGGCCAGATCCCGTTCGGGCGTGAAGAACCGGCTCACCGGGCACCGGATGCGCCCCGACGGCACCGGACTGCTCGACGAGGGCGAGGTGATCATCGACGCGGACCGGATCCCCGGCTGGTTCACCCTCGAAGGGCCCAAGGCCTACCGGCACGACGGCTGGTTCTGGATCTTCGCGCCCGCCGGGGGAGTGGAGACCGGCTGGCAGGGCGTCTTCCGCTCGCGCGGCTTCTTCGGCCCGTACGAGGAGCGGGTGGTGCTGGAGCAGGGGAAGACCGCGGTCAACGGCCCGCACCAGGGCGGCTGGGTGCGCACGGCGGCCGGCGAGGACTGGTTCGCGCACTTCCAGCACCGCGGCCCGTACGGGAGGGTCGTGCACCTCCAGCCGATGCGCTGGGACGGGCCGGACGGCTGGCCCGTGCTCGGCGACGAGGGCGCCCCCGTCGCCGTGCACCGGAAGCCCGATCTGCCGCGGCAGCCGCCCTCGGCACCCGCCACCGACGACGACTTCCCGGGCGGCCGGTTCGGGCGGCAGTGGCAGTGGACCGCCAACCCGCAGGCGGGGTGGGCGACCCAGCACTCCTCCGACGGGCTGCGGCTGACCTGCGTACGGACGGCGGACGCGGACGATCTGCGCAGGCTGCCGCACGTCTTGACCCAGCGGCTGCCCGGGATCGCCGCCACGGCCGAGGTGGAGCTGCGGCTCGACAGCGAGGAACCCGGCGCGCGGGCGGGACTCGCCGTGCTCGGGGACGCGTTCAGCTGGATCGGGCTCCAGCGTCACCCCGACGGGTCGGTGCGGCTCGTGCACCGGTTCGCCGAGTCCGTCGTGGCCGGGGCGCCCGCCAGGACTCCGGGGCAGTGGGCGAGGGAACGCGACGCCGCCGCCTCCCGGGAGGCACCCGAGGGCCGGGCCCGGCTGTGGATCGAGACCGGCGCGGGGGCGCGCTGCCGTTTCTCGTACGACGTCGGCGGCGGCCGGGTGGCCTCCGGCCAGGTCTTCGCGGCCACCCCCTGGCGCTGGGTCGGCGCCCTGCTCGGGCTCTTCGCGCTCGCCCCCGCCGGCGCGGGACACGCCGGAGCGGCCTCGTTCACGCAGTTCCGCATCGCCGCGACCCCCTGAGGGTCATCCACCGCCACCCGTGAGCCTGTTGGGAGCCGCAGTGCCGCATCTCCTGAGCAAGCGCTTTCTGTTACCGCGTACCGGACATCCGGAGCCGGTGCCGCCCGCACCGGCGGACCGTGACCGACCAGACCCCGCAACCCTGTTGGAACCAGAAGAAGAGAGCCGACCAATGAAGATCAGCATCCACAGAACCAGGCGTTCCGCGCTGGCCGTCGCCCTGGGTTCCGTGCTCGCGCTCACCGCCACCGCCTGCGGCGACAACGGCAGCGGGGCGGCGGGGGACAAGGGCGACGAGGGCTCGGGCAAGGGCGAGATCACCTTCTGGGACAACAACGGCGGTGTCCGCACCGACATCTGGAAGCAGATCATCGCGGACTTCGAGAAGAAGTACCCGGACATCAAGGTCGACTACGTGGGCATTCCCGCGGCGAGCGCCCAGTCGAAGTACGACACCGCCATCCAGGGCGGCGGTCTGCCCGACGTCGGCGGTGTGGGTACCGCGATGCTCGCCGAGGTCGCCGTCCAGGGCGCGCTGGACCCACTGGACAGCCGCCTGGAGAAGAGCCCGCTGAAGGGCAGGCTGAGCCAGAATCTGCTCGACGTCAGCCGGGCCGCCGGCGGCGCGGGCAAGCTCTACCAGGTGCCGACCTCCGCGAACAACGGCACGCTGTGGTACCGCACCGACCTCTTCAAGTCGGCCGGCCTGGACGCGCCGACCACCTGGGCGAAGTTCTACGAGGCCGCCGACAAGCTCACCGACAAGGGCGGGAACCGGTTCGGCTTCACCATCCGAGGCGGCGAGGGGGCCATCGCCCCGGCCCTGGACGCGGTGTACGGCCAGACGGGCCTCACCTCGTTCTGGAACGGGGACAAGACCACCGTCAACGACCCGAAGAACGTGGCGGCCCTGGAGAAGTACATCGCCCTGTACAAGAAGGACACCCCGTCCGCCGACGTCAACAACGACTTCGCCAAGATGGTCGCCCAGTGGGACAGCGGCAGCATCGGCATGCTGAGCCACAACCTCGGCTCCTACCAGGACCACCTGAAGGCGTTGGGCGCGGGGAAGTTCAGGGGCATCCCGAACCCCACGCAGGACGACGGCACGCGGGTGCAGGTGTCCAACCCGGTCGACGGGCTGAGCCTGTTCAAGTCCGGCAAGAACAAGTCGGCGGCCTGGAAGTTCATCGAGTTCGCGGTCTCGGCCGCGGAGAACTCCAAGTTCAACGAGTCCGCGGGCCAGGTCCCGGCGAACACCGACGCCGCGAAGGACGCCTGGATCCAGCAGGCCGAGCCGACCAAGCTGGCCGCGGAGGCGCTCAACGGCGCCGACACCAAGATCGTGCAGCTGCCGTACTACCTGCCCGACTGGAACACCATCTCCAAGGCCGACAACGAACCCAACTTCCAGAAGCTGCTGCTCGGGAAGATGAGCGCGAAGGACTTCCTGGACACGCTGGCCGACCAGCTCAACAAGGCGCAGGCGGACTGGAAGGCGCATCACTAGTTCGGCCGGTCCGCCGCGCCGATCGCTCCGCCGGTTCGCCGGTTCGCCGCGCCGATCGTTCCGCCGGTCCGCCGCACCGGTCCGCTCGGCGGGTCGCCGCGCCGGGCGGTCCGTGCGGGGCCGGTCCGGGGGCGCGGGACTGCCCTGCACGGGTTGTCCCGCGGCCCACGGCCACGACGGGTCCGCGCGGATTCCCCGTACGGCCCTTTTGCCCCTCCCGCCCCCCTCCTCCCACCGGAAAGTGAGAGCCGCACCGTGATCATCAACCAATGTCATGCACGCGCCATTACCGCGCTGGCCGGATGTACCGCCCTCGTCCTGGCCGCCACCGGCACCACCGCCCAGGCCCAGACGCGGCCCCGCGACCCCGGCCGCCAGACCCTCCCCGCCGGCGACGGCTGGGGCTCCGCCACCACCGGCACCACCGGAGGTGCCGCCGCCGACGCCGCGCACGTCCACACCGTCACCAACTGGGCCGAGTTCAAGGCCGCGCTGAACGACGGCTCCACCGCTCCGAGGATCATCAGGGTGAAGGGCGTGATCGACGCCGCCGCCGAGGGCTGCGACTCCTTCGCCGTGCCGGGCTACGACTTCGACGCCTATCTGCGGAAGTACGCGCCGGAGAACTGGGGTTACGGCACCAACCTGGAAGCCGAGCCCGACGACAGCCCCGAAGGCCTGCGCCGCGCCTCCGCCGCCCGCCAGGCCACCGCCATCAAGGTGGACATCCCCGCGGACACCACCCTCATCGGCGTCGGCAGGAACGCGGGCTTCAAGGGCGCCAGC
The DNA here is from genome assembly GCF_012273515.2 of Streptomyces sp. RPA4-2. Taxonomy (NCBI): domain Bacteria; kingdom Bacillati; phylum Actinomycetota; class Actinomycetes; order Kitasatosporales; family Streptomycetaceae; genus Streptomyces; species Streptomyces sp. RPA4-2. The sequence continues at coordinate 2,407,503 of NZ_CP050975.2, read as the reverse complement.
CTCCAGATCGAGGCCGTGGACAACGTCATCGTCCGCAACCTCACCTTCGAGAGCCCGCTGGACTGTTTCCCGCAGTGGGACCCGACGGACACGGCCGTCGGCAACTGGAACTCCGAGTACGACAGCGCGGTGGTCTACGGATCCACCCACGTCTGGCTGGACCACAACACCTTCACCGACGGGGACCACCCCGACAGCTCGCTGCCCTCGTACTTCGGCCGGATCTACGAGCAGCACGACGGCGAGCTGGACATCGTCAAGGGCGCGGACTACGTGACCGCCTCCTGGAACGTGTTCACCGACCACGACAAGACGATCCTGGTCGGCAACAGCGACAGCGCCTCCACGGCCGCGGTCGACCGGGGCCACCTCAAGGTGACCTTCCACCACAACCTCTTCTCGAACCTGGTCGAGCGCGCGCCGCGCGTCCGCTTCGGCCAGGTGGACTCGTACAACAACCACTTCGTCGCGGGCGACGGCTTCTCCTACAGCTACGGCATCGGCATGGAGTCCCAACTCGTCGCCGAGCACAACGCGTTCACCCTCCCCGGCGGGATCAGCGCGGCGACCGTCCTGAAGAAGTGGAAGGAGGCGCCGCTCACCGCCAGAGACAACTACGTCAACGGGGTGGCGACGGACCTGATCGCCGTGCACAACGCGGAGATCCCGTCCGAGACGCTGCAGTCCGGCGCCGGCTGGACACCGGCCCTGCGGACCCGGGTCGATCCGCCGAGGGCGGTGCCGGGGATCGTGGACCACCGCGCGGGCGCCGGCAAGGTCTGCTGACCATGGCCGAAGTCCCGTTCAGCAGAAGGACGTTCGTCGCCGCGGGCGTCGGGGCCGTACTGGCTCCGGCGCTCGCGGCACCCGCCCGCGCGGCGACCCGGTCACCGTTCGGACGCTACGGTTCGCCCTCCGCCCGCCTCACCGCCCGCACCCTGTACGTGCATCCGGGCGGGCGCGGCGACCACACCACCGTCCAGGCCGCCGTGGACGCGGCGGGCGGGAGCGGATACACGCTGGTCCTCGCCCCGGGCACCTACCGCGAGACGGTGGCCGTCGGCGCCGACCGTACGGAGATGACCTGGATCGGCGCCTCCGGGGACCCGCGGGACGTCGTCGTCGTGTACGACAACGCGGCCGGCACACCGAAGCCCGGCGGCGGCACCTACGGCACGACCGGGTCGGCCACCACGACCGTGCAGGCCGACGGCTTCACCGCCCGCCGGATCACCTTCGCCAACGACTGGCTGCGCGCCGACCACCCCGGGATCACCGGCACCCAGGCGGTCGCCGTCAAGGTGCAGGGCGACCGTTCGGCCTTCGTGGGGTGCCGGTTCCTGGGGCACCAGGACACGCTGTACGCCGACTCCATGGCGCTGGGCACCTTCGCCCGGCAGTACTACCGCGGCTGTTACGTCGAGGGTGACGTGGACTTCGTCTTCGGCCGGGCGACCGCCGTCTTCGAGCGCTGCCACTTCCGCGCCCTGAGCCGTACGGACCTGGCCGGGGCCCCGTACGGCTTCGTCTTCGCCCCCTCCACCGCGCGCGCCGACCCGCGCGGCTACCTGGTCACCCATGGCCGGGTCAGCAGCGAGGCCCCGGACGCGTACTACAAGCTGGCCCGCCCCTGGGTGCCCGGCTCGGACACCACCGCCCGGCCCATGCTCACCGTCCGCGACACCCGGCTCACCGCCGGGATCGACGCGGTCGTGCCCTACGCCAACATGTCGGACACCTACCCGTGGCAGAGCCAGCGGTTCGCCGAGTACCGCAACTCCGGACCCGGGGCGGTGATCAGCGTCCCGCCGAACCGGCCCCAACTGAGCCCCGCGGAGGCCGAGTCGGCGACCCGTGAGGCGTACCTCGGCGACTGGTGCCCGTGACGGTTCGTCTCTCTCCACATCAATGACCGCCGCCGGGACCGTGCCGTGACACGAGCGGACGAAATGCCGCCAGGGCGTCCGCGTAGTCGGACGCGGCCGGATCCCCGGTGGGCAGGGTGAGGGCCAGCGCTTCGGCCGCGCCCAGAACCGCCGAGGCGAGTTCGTCCGGCGTCGTGCGGGCGATGACGCCGTCCTCGGAGGAGACGGAGACCCCGTCCTTGTTCCGTCGGAAGGAGAGGCCGAACGAGGTGTCGACACCGGTGAAGGCGAGCGTTCTGGCACTGCCGCGCAGAAGCGCGGGGAGGCTGTCCAGCAGCTGTGTCACCGAGAGGTAGATCATCATGCCCCGGTCGGGGGTACGGCCCGCCGAGTCGGCCGTACCCAGATCCCCGGCGACGGACATGTCACCCAGGTCGAAGCCACTGGGGTCGCCCTGACCGGGCCTGACGGTGAACCGCACAGTGATCACGGGGTGTAGCTCTTTCCTACCGGGAAGAAGGTGATGATGCGGTTCCCGTCGTCCGAGTCGACGACCAGGCGGTACCGGGCCCGCATTCCGTTCACGATCATCCTCTTCTCATAGGTCTGCATCCGGCGCGCGGGATCGGAGACCCGCGTGCCCTTCTCGATCATCGTCTCCGCGGCCTTCTCCACCTGGGCGCGTGTGGTCGACGGAGGCAGGAGATCGCCGTGGCCGCCGTTCGCGGTACCCGCGATGTGACGTTCGTCGATGTGCTGCCAGCCCTCCTTGGGGTTACCGTCCTCCATCCTCGGAGCGGTGCGGCAGAGCGCCAGCCCGTAGGGGTCGATCCAGGTCAGCGGATGCGGGCCGTACCAGTACGGGTTCGGGCCGGCGTCCAGACCGAGCGGGTCGGACGAGACATACCGCGCGGTCTCCGGGTCGTAGTACCGGTGGAAGTTGTGGTGCAGGCCGGTTTCGGGGTCCGCGTACTGGCCCGGGAACCGGAGCGGGCAGTCCACGGACTCACGGTCGTCCGTGGGGGCGGGATATCGGGTTCCCCAGAGGGTGGTACGGCGCTGCCAGGCCACGTCGCCGTCGGTGGAGACGAGTTCGGCCGGGGTACCGACCGAGTCCGTGACGACGGCGTGGAAGCGGACGGTGCGGTCGGCCGTCGTGTCCTCGGCGAGCCGGGCGAGGAACGAGGCGCCCGGGGCAATCTCCGCGGGTCTGTGCGTGGTCTGGGCGAGCGGACGGTGTGTGCCGGGTGCGTAGTCCCAGGTGGCGACCCTGCCGTCAGCGGCTCGCTGTTCGGCGAGACGGGTGTCGTCCCAGGTGAAGTCCGTGCGATCGGCCTCTGTGCCGTCGTCGCCGAGACGGTACTTGGACATGCGGCGACCGAGCGGATCGTAGGCGTAGCGCCAGCGCTCGCCGTCCGGTGTGGTGGCCTCGGTGAGACGGTCCTCGGCGTTCCAGGCGAACGTCCAGACGCGCTGCTGCCCGTTGAGCAGCTTGCGGACCCTGCGTACCAGGCGGCCCTGCTCGTCGTACGCGTACGAGGTGCGGCCGGAGCGGCGGACGAGGGTCCCTTCGGACACGTGGTCGCCGGTCGCGTCGTGGGCCGGCGCCGAGGCGTGGGTGAGGTTGCCCGACGCGTCGTACGCATAGGTCTCGGTCCATCCGTGACCGCGCACGCCCGTGACCCGCCCCATGACATCGAGGTCGTAGCGGCGGGTGCCGGTGGTGAGTTCGCGGACCTCGGTGACGTAGCCGTCGGCTCGGTAGGCGTAGGCGCGGTGCTGGAGCAGGAGGTCCGCCTCCACGGCGCCCCGTGTCGTCAGCGACTGGGTGGTGAGGCGGTCGCTCGCGTCCCAGCTCTGGGAGAGGGCTGTGTCCGTGCCGATGAGGCGACGTGTCTCGCGTCCGGCCGCGTCGTAGGCGAACCGCAGCTCCCCGTCCGCGACCCGGAGCTCGGCCGGTCGCCCGGCGGGGTCGTACGTCCATCGCGAAGTGACGCCGCTCGGGGTGCGGCGCCGGGTACGCCGTCCGAGAGCGTCGTAGGCGTGCGTGGTCGTGCGGCCGTTGACGGTTTCGGCGAGAACACGGCCGAGCGCGTCGCGCTCTACGGTGAGGTCGGCATCCGCGTTGGCGGTGTGCGCGAGGTGACCGTCCGGACCGTACGTGTACCTCGTGACGGTGCCCGTGTCGTCTGCCTGCTCCGTCACCCGGCCGAGTGCGTCCCGGGTGAAGCTCAACGTCTCCCCGGCGCCGTTGGTGCGGGACAGCAGACCGCCCGCGGCGTCGTGCGTGTAGGTGAGGGTACGACCGTCGAAGTCGGTCTCCGCCGTCGGGCGGCCGGCCGCGTCGTAGGTGTACGACCAGGTCAGCCCCTGCGGGTTGGTGACGCCGGTCAGCCGTAGCTCGGTGTCGTAGGTGAACGTGTGAGCCGCACCGTCCGGGTCGGTCCGGGCGGCGGCAACGTCGAAGTGACCGGTGGTGCGGTGAGTCGTGTTCCCCGCGGTATCGGTATGGGCGAGGAGGTTGCCCTCGGCATCCCAGGTCCACGACTCCCGCGTGCCGTCCGCTTGTTCGCGCCAGGCAGGCCTGCCCTCGGTCGTCCAGCCCATGCGCGTGGTGTGGCCCAGTGGATCGGTCACCTCGACGACGCGGCCGAAGGAGTCCCGGCGCACGGACGTCGTGTGACCCAGTTCGTCGGTGAGGGCGACGGGCAGCCCGGCCGCGTCGTGGGCCGTCGTGCGGGTGTGGCCGAGCGCGTCCGTGACGGACGTCCGACGGCCCGACTCGTCGTATGTGTACCGGGTCTCGGCGCCGGCCGGGTCGGTGGTCGCCAGCAGGTTGCCGCGCTCGTCGTAGGTGTGCCGCCAGATCGCCCCACCCGGTTCGAGGACCTCCGTCGGCAGGCCGTGCGCGTCGTGGACGGCCCCGGCCACCGACCCGTCCGGAAGCGTGAGCCCGGTGAGATTCCCGGCGCCGTCGTAGGCGTACCGGGTCGTACGGCCCAGCGGATCGGTGACCGAGCGGGGCCCCGCACCCCACTCGTCCCACTCCGTGCGGGTGACGTGCCCCAGCGGGTCCGTCTCCTCGACGACCAGGCCCTCGGAGTTGAACCGATGGCCGGAGACGTGGCCGAGGGAATCGGTGTACGTCGTCGTGGAGGCGGCGTCGTCGTACGTCAGCGTGCCGGACAGGATGCCGTCGACACCCTCGGTGCGGACGACCCGCCCGCGCTCGTCGTAGACGTACGAGAACCAGGTCCCGTTGCGGTCGGTCCACCGCGTCATCCGGCCCTGGTCGTCGTAGGTGAACCGCAGCGGTTCACCGCTGGAGTCGATCACCTCGGTGAGGTTGCCGGACGGGTCGTAGCCGTACCGCATGACGAGCGTGCCGTCGCCCACCGGGCCGTCGGGGCCGTAGCGGGAGGGCGGTTCGTCGAGCAGACGCAGGGCGGTGACGCGGGGGCCCCGGGTGTCGACGGCCAGGTAGTAGCCACCGGAGTGGCGGATGCCGAACGGCACGCCCTCCTCGTCGCGTTCGACGTCGATCCGCGCGCCGTTGCGGTCGCTCCAGGAGTCCAGCGGCAGATGGACGACACCGAAGGAGCCCGAGGAGAAGGGGGTGCTGAAGGTGCGCACGACGCCGGAGCGGGGGTCGGTGATCGTCATGACGCCGTCCGGTTTGCCGTCCCAGCGCAGGGGCCAGCGCGCGCCCTTCACCGGGAGCGTCGCCACGTCCGGCTCCGGTACGGGATAGACGAGCCGCATGCCGTCCGCCGCCGCGAAGACGACACCCTCGCCGTCGATCTGCACGCACTCGTCGAGGGTCGACGTCCAGGTGGGGCCGAAGCAGACACCGCCACGGTAGGAGGACAGATGGGTGCGCTGGAAGAGGAGGGGGAGGGAGGCGGGCAGGGTCAGGTCGGTCTGGGTCATCAGCATGGCGCCCGTCGCCACGTCGATCGGCTCGCCGACGCAGGGTGTGCGGTCGGCGGTACGCGCGGCCGGTCCGAGCTCGACGAGGTCGGGGCGGAGCGACGGCGGCCGCAGCAGTAAGGGAGTGGTGTCGCTGAACGCGCCCTCCACCCCCGCCTTGAGCACGCCGCTGCCCGCGCCCAGCGCGCCGCCGAAGATCATGCCGTCCTTGGCGGCCTGGTTGACCTCGTCCAGGCTGAAGCCCTGCTGCAGTCCGGTGACCATCTTCAGAGGCTGGGCGACGGCGAGATCGACGGTGACCGACTCGATCCCGCCGAAGGAGGCAGCGACCAGGGTGCCCGCCGCTATCTCGGCGACGGTGGTGGACACGGCGACGCCCATGGTGGCGCCGAACTCGATGATGGCGTCCGCCGCCGCGACGGCGGCTCCGGAGGCGAGGCCCGCGGTGAAGAAGGCGAGTGCCACCCCGCCCGCGATCACCGCGGCGTCGATGCCGATCTGCGTCCAGAGCTTGTTGATGGCGTCGTCGATCGCGTCCGCGAACTTGTCCAGCGCCGTCGCCATCGCCCGTGCGGACCCGGCCAGGTCGCTCAGCCAGCCGGCGTCCTTGCCCTTGGCATAGCGGTCCCAGAACTTCGCGAACGCGTCTATCGATTCACCGGTGTTGTGGTGGATGAGGGAGGAGGCGCTCGTGTGCACCGGCCCCCGTACGTCGTCGACCGCGTCGGCGAAGGTACGCCACGCGGTCGCCGCGGACCGCAGGGAACCGGAGTTGGCGTCCGGCCACCACAGTCCCAGCTTCAGCAGGATCTTCTTGGCCTCGTCCTCAACGCTCACCGGCACCGTCGCTCTGCTGGTCCTTGCCCGTGACCTTCACCTCGGTGAACATCCCGGCGATCAACTGGTCGTTGTCCGCGTGTCCGTCGGCCAGGTCGTCCATGGCCTCGTGGATGCTCACCAGGCCGAGTACGAGCGTGCCCGCGGCGCTCTCGATCTTCTTCTGCAGGGGTGAGTAGGAGTCACCGAACTCGGTGCCCTGCTCGTCGTCGCCCCAGGGCTTGCCCAGACCGTCCAGGGTGGTGACGAGAGTGGTGAGCGCTTTGCTGAGGTTCTTCGCCCCTTCCTGGAAGTCGGGCGCCGCTCGCTTCAGATCGGCGGTGCGGATGTGCAGGACCATGCCGTCGCCGTTGCCCTCACCCATGCGGCTCCCCCCGTCTGACGCACCGTTCGCATATGCGTTCCGACCCTAGGAGAACCGGTTCAAGGGACGGTCAAGGACATGTCATACGTGGGTCATGAGTCGGCGCGAGTGCCGTCCGTGAGTGAGATATCGATCGGATAAAGGCTCTCGCGTGTCGTGGGTGATGCGCGTAGACAGTCGGTGGCCTGGTGCGGAACGGCCGGTTAACCAACTCACCCAGATCCGGAGAACCCATGCGGAAGTCCCTCAGAGCTGCGGCCATCGGTGCCGCCTGTGCCGTCGCCGGCGCCGCCCTCTACGGCACCGGTGTCGCCACCGCCGGGCAGTCGACGGCGAACTCGACCCACGAGCCCTACAACATCGGGGTGTTGGTCAAGGACATCGACACCTACTACGGCACCACGCTCGACAGCAACGGCGTGTACCAGGCCTCCAGCACCAGCCAGTACGCCAAGGACCTGGCGCGCCTGGAGTCGGACGCCGAGCGACACATCGACAAGGCGGCGCACAAGGCGAGGCACCGGGGCGAGAAGCCGGCGGTCGTCTTCGACATCGACGACACGCTGCTGCTCTCGCTGGACTACGAGAAGAAGACCAACTACACGTACAACGGCGCCACGTGGACGTCGTACGTGGCCCAGGCCGACCGTCCGGCCGTCTTCGGCACCCCCGAGCTCGTCGCGTACGCCAAGTCCAAGGGCGTCGAGGTCTTCTACAACTCGGGCCTGAAGGAGTCGCAGCGCGTCGACGCGGTCACGAACCTCAGGAAGGTCGGCGCCGACGTCAACCTCGACGCCGCCCACATGTTCCTCAAGGACGCCGCCAACCCGCCCGCGTACCTGAGCTCCTGCGCCACGGCCGCCGCCTGGAACTGCACCACCGTGCAGTACAAGGCCGGCACCCGTAAGCACATCGAGTCCCTCGGGTACGACATCGTCGCCAACTTCGGCGACCAGTACTCGGACCTCGACGGCGGCTACGCGGACAAGACCTACAAGCTGCCGAACCCGACGTACTTCGTCAGCTGACATGCTCTCACCGTCCCTGTGGGACAAGGCGAACGCCCCCGCCGGTCGTCACCGGCGGGGGCGTTCCTCTGACTGGCTCCGAGGGGGGCTCAGGCCAGCAGATCCATGGGGCCGGACAACGCACCGGGTTCGGCGGGGCCGGACCCGTGGAGCCGTCGACCGGTGTCCTTCCTCCACGCACTGGAGAGGACGAAGAAAACGAGCGGGCGGTTGTTCCGCGGCGCGAATCCGTGCTGCCGAGCCACCCCCGGCCGCCTGGCACGGGGCCGTTGGTCCGTGGCGCGCGCCCGCGGCGGGACGCCTGGCCGCGTATACGGTCCCCGTCCGTCACCCATGGGGAATCGGTGTCCCCATGTGACGCGATGCGTGGCCGCGGGGGCGTTCCGGCAGGGCCTCGAACGGCGTGTGGCGGGCCGCACCGGATTCCGTAACACAGGGAACACCTGAACGCGGTTCAACGCGGGAACAATCCAGCCAGCATCCGCACACCCGCCACGCAGGTTACGAGGAGTATCGCCATGTCCGAATCGCAGAAGGTGGCAGCGCCGCCAAGTTCCGTGCCACCGGCGGCGAACAGCGTCGACCGGTTTTTCAAGATCTCCGAACGGGGTTCCACGTTCGGGCGGGAGATACGCGGCGGTTTCGCCACGTTCTTCACGATGGCCTACATCCTTGTCCTGAATCCGATCATTCTCGGCAGCGCCAAGGACAAGTTCGGCCACCACCTCGACAGCGGCCAACTCGTCACGGCCACGGCCCTGGTGGCCGCGGTGATGACCGTCATCATGGGGGTGGGCGGCAACCTGCCGCTCGCGATCGCGGCGGGCCTCGGTCTGAACGCCGTCGTCGCCTTCCAGATCGCCCCGCTGATGAGCTGGCCCGACGCCATGGGCCTGGTGGTCATCGAAGGCGTGATCATCTGCGTGCTGGTCCTCACCGGGCTGCGCGAAGCGGTCATGAACGCCATCCCGCAACAGCTCAAGCACGCCATCGGCGTCGGCATCGGGCTGTTCATCGCCTTCATCGGCTTCGTGGACGCCGGCTTCGTCAGCCGCATCCCGGACGTCGCGAACACCACCGTGCCCGTGCAGCTGGGCGCGACGGGCTCGCTGACCGGCTGGCCCGTCCTGGTCTTCTGTCTCGGTGTGCTGCTCACCATCGGACTGATGGCGCGCAAGGTGAAGGGCGCCATCCTGATCAGCATCGTGACGACAACGGTGCTCGCCGTGATCATCAACTCGGCCGCCGACATCAAGAGCTGGGGCCTGACCACGCCGAAGCTCCCCTCCGACGTGGTCGCCGCCCCGGACTTCGGCCTCGTCGGTCACTTCAGCCTGTTCGGCGGCTTCGGCGAGACCGGCGCCCTGACGGTCGTCCTGCTGATCTTCACCCTCATCCTCTCGGACTTCTTCGACGCCATGGGCACGATCGTCGGCATCAGCGCCGAGGCCGGACTGCTCGACGACGAGGGCAAGGTGCCGGGCATCGGCCGGGTGCTGTTCATCGACGGTGCCGCGGCGGTCGCGGGCGGCGCGGCCTCCGCCTCGTCCAACACCGCGTACATCGAGTCCGCGGCAGGGGTCGGCGAGGGCTCGCGGACCGGCTTCTCGAACCTGGTCACGGGCGGCATGTTCGCTCTCGCCCTGTTCCTGACCCCGCTGCTCACCATCGTCCCGCTCCAGGCGGCGGCCCCCGCCCTCGTCGCGGTCGGCTTCCTGATGATGACGCAGGTCAAGCACATCGAATGGGACGACTACGAGATCGCGATTCCCGCGTTCCTCACGATCGCCGCGATGCCTTTCTCCTACTCGATCACCAACGGCATCGGCGCGGGTTTCGTCGCCTACGTCGTGATCAAGGCGGTGCTCGGCAAGCTCCGTGAGGTCCACTGGCTGCTGTGGGCCGTGTCGGCGCTGTTCCTCGTGTACTTCGCGATCGATCCGGTGAGGCAGCTGTTCGGCGTCAAGTGACGGCAGGGGAGAAGGGCCGCCCCGGGGTGCGGGGCGGCCCCGGGTCGTGCGAGGCGCCTCAGCCCTTGAGGGCCGCCTGCATCATCGCCCTGGCCACCGGGGCCGCCAGGCCGTTGCCGCTGACCTCGGAGCGCGCCGCGTCGGACTGCTCGACCATGACCGCGACGGCGACCTCCTTGCCGTTCGAGTCGGACTTCGCGTACGACGTGAACCAGGCGTAGGGCGTCTTGCTGTTGTTCTCGCCGTGCTGGGCCGTTCCCGTCTTGCCGCCCACCGTCGCGCCGGGGATCCGGGCGTTCGTGCCCGTGCCCTCCTCGACGACCGTGCGCATCGCGGACCGGAGCTGTCCGGCGGTCGACGGACTGACGATCTCCTTGGTCTCCGTAGGGTCGTCGTAGTTCCTCACCACATTGCCGCCGGCGTCACTGGTCTGCGCCACCATGTGCGGCGAGACCAGCTTGCCCCCGTTGGCAAGAGCCGCCGACACCATGGCCATCTGGAGCGGGGTGGCGGTGACGTCGTACTGGCCGATGCCCGTCAGCGCCGTGGACGACTTGTCCATGTCCGAGGGATAGACACTCGGGTACGCCCGTACCGGCACGTCCTGCGAGGTGTCGTTGAAGCCGAACTTCTCGGCCATCGCCCTCAGCTTGTCCTGGCCGAGGTCGACGGCCATCTTCGCGAAGACGTTGTTGCAGGAGTACTGCAGCGCGACCCGGATCGGGGCGTTCGCACAGGGCGCGGAGGCGCTCTCGTTCTTCAGGACGGTCGTCGTGTTCGGCAGCGTGTACGGGTTCGGGCTCTCTGTCCGCGTGTCCACGTCCGGGTACAGCCCGTCCTCCAGCGCGGCCGCGGCGACGACCAGCTTGAACGTCGACCCCGGGGGCAGCGGCTGGCGCAGCGCCCGGTTGGTCATCGGCTTGTCCGCGTCCTTCGTCAGCCTCTTCCAGGCGGCGGAGTCGCCGCTGCTCAGCAGCGAGGGGTCGTACGACGGGGTGGAGACGGCGGCGAGGATCCTGCCGGTCGTGGGGTCGATGGCGACGGCCCCGCCCTTCTTGTCGCCGAGCGCCTCGTACGCCGCCTTCTGCACGGCCGGGTCGATCGTCGTGACCACGTCACCCGGATCGGAGCGCTTGCCGGTGACCGTGTCGAGAGGGTTCTTGAGCTGGTCGTCCGTGCCGTCCAGCAGGTTCCGGTAGATGCCCTCCAGCTGGGTCGCCCCGAACACCTGCGAGCTGTAGCCCGTGACGGCCGCGTACAGGCTGCCGTCGGTGTACGTGCGCTTGTACCTGAGGTCGCTGCCCTTCGTCTGCGTGGAGCCGGTGATCGCGTCGCCGGCCACGATGATGTTCCCGAGCGGGTTCGCGTACTGCTCGATCGCGTTGCGCCGGTTGTTCTTGTCGTCCGCGAGTGCCCTGCCGTCGTAGAACTGCACCCAGGTCGCCCTGATCAGCAGGGAGAGCACGAGCAGCAGGGTGAAGACGGCGGCACGCCTGATCGTCTTGTTCATCCCGCTCAGAAGGACGAGCGGACGGGGGTGGATCGTTCCCTTCGCCCGCATTTCTCATGCGCCGTTCATGAGGGCCTGGTCAGCGCGCCAGGGTGAGAACGACCTCGTCCGTCTCCTCGCCGCGCGCGTGCGCGTACCCCCGCGCCTTCGCGGTGAGCTGGAACCCGCACTTCTCCAGGACCCGCCGCGACCCGGGGTTGTCGGCCGCCGCCCGCGCGTACAGCGGGCGCTCGGGCACCTCGGCCAGCAGGCCCCGCAGCGCGGCCGTCGCGATGCCGCGGCCCCAGTAGGCCCGGTCGATCCAGTACGTGACCTCGCGCTCGCCGGGCTCCCCGTACACCGCGGCGCTGCCCACGACGTCGCCGTCCGCGAGGACCGTGCGCGTCAGCGTGCCGGGCGAGGCGCGGACACGCTTCCAGTGGGCGTCGAACGCGTCCCGGTCGGCCGGGTCCCTGGGGGTGAACGCGGCCATCCGCAGGGACTCCGGGTCGTTCAGCTGCCGGTAGAAGACCGGCAGGTCGCTGTCGTGGACCGGGCGGAGAGCGATCTCCATGGTTCAGAGCCTCCGGGTGGCGAGCGTCAGCCGGTCGCGGGCGTCGAACAGCGCGTCCTTCACCATCTGCTCGTGCGCGGGGGTGAGCCGGGCGACCGGCACCGAGCAGCTGATCGCGTCACGGGCCGGGGTGCGGTACGGGATCGCGACGCCGAAGCAGCGCAGCCCCAGCGTGTTCTCCTCGCGGTCCACGGCGAAGCCCTGCTCCCGTACCTGGCGCAGCTCCTCGATGAGCTTCTCCCGGTCGGTGATCGTGTGCTCGGTGAGGGCGGGGAGCGTCTCCGGGAGCATCTTGCGGACCTGCTCGTCGGTGTGGGTGGCGAGCAGCGCCTTGCCCAGCGAGGTCGAGTGCGCCGGGAGGCGGCGGCCCACCCGGGTGAAGGGGCGCAGATAGTGCTGGGACTGGCGGGTGGCCAGATAGACGACGTTCGTACCGTCCAGGCGTGCCAGGTGGATGGTCTCGGTCGTGTCGTCCGACAGCCGGTCCAGGGTGGGCCGGGCCGCGGCCACCACCTCGTCGCCGTCGATGTACGAGGTACCGACCAGCAGGGCGCGTACCCCGATGCCGTACCGCGTGCCCGTCGCGTCCGTCTCCACCCAGCCGAGCTCCACGAGGGTGCGCAGCAGCATGTACAGGCTGGACTTCGGATAACCGACGGCCTCCTGGACCGCGGCCAGGGAGTGCATTCCGGGCCGGCCCGCGAAGTACTCGAGCAATTCCACGGTCCGTACCGCGGACTTGACCTGCGCTCCGCCGCCTGTCTCGCCTGCCGACATCGCCCTTGACCCCCTCGTTGGACGGGAAATAGTCTCCGCATCATATTCACCATCAGAGACAGCGTTCAGTATATCGAACGCCGCTGGTCGGTGACACAAGAACCGCGGCATCACATCTGGAGGGACCCCCGGTGGCAGCAGCACCAGTCTGGAGTGTCGACCCCCGTACCGGGAAGCAGCGCGAGCAGGTTGCGGTGGAGGCCACAGCCCAGGAGGTCGACGAGACCGTCCGCGCCGCGCACGCCGCCCGGGGAGCCCTCGTGGACCGCACCGCGCGCGCGGCCTTCCTGCGTACCGCCGCGGACCTGCTCGAAGGGGCCAAGGACCACCTCGTCGAGGCCGCCGACGCGGAGACCGCGCTCGGCCCGGTCCGGCTCACCGGCGAACTCGCCCGCACCTGCTACCAGTTGCGGGCCTTCGGGGACATCGTCGACGAGGGCGCGTTCCTCGACGTCGTGATCAACCACCCCGACGACACGGCGACCCCGCCGATCCCGGACCTGCGCCGCTACAAGGTGCCGCTGGGCGTCGTCGCCGTCTACTCGGCCTCGAACTTCCCCTTCGCCTTCTCGGTCGCCGGCGGCGACACCGCGAGCGCGCTGGCGGCCGGCTGCCCGGTCGTGGTCAAGGCGCACCCCGACCACCCGGCACTCTCCGAGCTGGTCGCGGCCGTCCTGCGCCGGGCCGCCGGCCGGCACGGCATCCCGGCGGGTGTCGTCGGCCTGGTGCACGGCTTCGAGGCGGGCGTCGAACTCGTCAGGCACCCGCTGGTCACGGCGGCCGGTTTCACCGGGTCCGTCCGTGGCGGCCGGGCACTCTTCGACGCGGCGGCCGCGCGCCCCGTGCCGATCCCGTTCCACGGCGAACTCGGCTCCCTGAACCCCGTCGTCGTCACCGAGGCCGCGGCGGCCGAGCGCGCCGAGGCGATCGGTGCCGGACTCGCGGGCTCGATGACGCTGGGCGTCGGCCAGTTCTGTGTGAAGCCGGGCCTGGTGCTGGCCCCGGCGAGCGCGGCCGGCGACCGTCTGCTCAAGTCGCTCACGGACGCCGTCAGCGACACCGACGCCGGTGTCCTCCTCGACCACCGTATGCGCGACAACTTCGTCGCCGGGGTCGCCGAGCGCGCCGGACTCCCCGGCGTGGAGGCCCCGGTGACGCCCGGCGCGGGCGGTGAGCACACGGTGAGCCCCGGCTTCCTGACCGTGCCCGCGCGGAAGCTCGCGACCGCCGGTGAGCACGACCTGCTCCTGGAGGAGTGCTTCGGCCCGCTCACGGTGATCGTCCGCTACGAGGACGAGTCCGAGGCCGGCGCGGTCCTCGCCCGTCTACCCGGCAACCTCACCGCCACCGTGCAGCTCTCCGCCGAGGAGGCGGCCGGCGAGGGGCGCGGCGCCGAGATCCTCGCCGAGCTGACGCCGCTCGCGGGGCGGGTCGTGGTCAACGGCTGGCCGACGGGCGTCGCCGTCGCCCCGGCCCAGCACCACGGTGGCCCGTATCCCGCGACGACGTCCACGTCGACCTCCGTCGGCGGTACGGCGATCGAGCGGTGGCTGCGGCCGGTGGCCTATCAGGGCGCTCCCGAGGCGCTGTTGCCCGCCGAACTGCGGGACGACAACCCGTTGGACCTGCCGCGTCGGTTCAACGGGCGGCTGGAGCGCTGAGAGCTCGGCGGGAGGCGCCCTCGGGCCCGCGGCCGCCGGTGGGCCGTGGGCCGGCCCCGGCCGGTCGCGCGGCCGCCCGCGCCCGGCGCGAGCGCGCCGCGGTGGACCTGGGAGACTTGGCGGATGGACCTGGAACTTCCTGAACTCCCCTTCTCCCTGCGCACGTACGGCCCGGACGGACACTGGTCCTACGAGGACGGGGTGCTCGCGGGCTGGGCAGGCGGTCGCCAGGACCGTTTCGTGCCGCCCACCGGCGAGGCCCTGGACCCCGCCTCGGACGCGCCCCGGCTGCTCGGCGCCCCCGAGGGGGACTTCCAGCTGATCGCCCGGGTCACGGTCGGCTTCGGTGCCTCCTTCGACGCGGGCGTGCTCTACGTCCACGTGGGGGAGCGCGCCTGGGCGAAGCTGTGCCTGGAGTACTCCCCGGACGTGCCCACCGTCTGCACCGTGGTCACCCGGGGCCATTCCGACGACGCCAACTCCTTCACGGTGGAGGGGAGTTCCGTCTGGCTGCGGATCAGCAGGACCGGCCGCGCCTTCGCCTTCCACGCCTCCCGCAACGGAACGAACTGGACCTTCATCCGGCTCTTCACGCTGGGCGACGAGAAGGAGACGTCCGACGCGCTGGTCGGCTTCATGACGCAGTCCCCGATGGGGGAGGGGTGCGTGGTCACGTACGACGGCATCGAGTTCCGCCCGCACTGGCCCCAGGACCTGAGGGACGGCAGCTGACCGCAGCCGGTTCGGCCGGACCGGAACCGGAACCCCCACCGCCACGTCCTCCGCTACGTGATCAGAACGCACCGCACCGTCGGCTCCCTCGTGATCAGGACCGCGCTGGCGGGCGAGGCCGCCGCCATCGCCGACCTGCATGTCCGCGCCCGCGCCACCTACTACCCGGACGGCCTGCCCGAGGACGGACTCGACTGGCCGGCGCTCTGGCGCGGCGCCATCGAGCGCCCGGACACCCATGTCCTGTGCGCGGTGCGCGACGGGCGACTCGTGGGCATCGCCTCCTTCCGTACGGACGAGGGCGCGCCCGCCGACTCCGTGAAGCTCTTCCAGTTCCACGTCGCCCCCGACCGCTGGCGCGACGGCATCGGCACCTCCCTGCACACGGCCTGTGTCGAGGAGTGGCAGGCCGACGGGAAGCGGACGGCCACGCTCGACGTGCACGTCGACAACGAACGCGCGCAGGCCTTCTACGCCCGCCAGGGCTGGGTGCCGGACCCGGAGAACCCGCCGGCCGAGGGTGATCACCACCTCTTCCTGCGGTACACCGTCCCCGGGGAATGAACCCGGCCGCCTGAACGTTTCCGCCCGAGGACCCGTGGAGGGTGCCGCCGTATCCCCGTACCCGTACGACCTGGAGAGAGCCGAGACATGCGCGTCGAGATCTGGAGCGACATCGCCTGCCCCTGGTGCTACGTGGGAAAGGCGCGCTTCGAGAAGGCGCTCGACGCCTTCCCGCACCGCGACGGGATCGAAGTGGTGCACCGCTCCTTCGAGCTCGACCCGGGCCGCGCCAAGGGTGACATCCAGCCCGTCCTCGCGATGCTCACCAAGAAGTACGGGATGAGTGAGGCACAGGCGCAGGCCGGCGAGGAGAACCTGGGCACGCAGGCCGCCGCCGAGGGCCTCGCCTACCGCACCCGGGACCGCGACCACGGCAACACCTTCGACATGCACCGCCTCCTGCACTTCGCCAAGGAGCAGGGCCGCCAGGACGAGCTGATCGGGCTGCTGTACCGGGCGAACTTCGCCGAGGAGCGGACCGTCTTCGGCGACGACGAGCGGCTCGTGGAGCTGGCCGTCGCGGCCGGACTCGACGCGGACGCGGCCCGCACGGTCCTCGCCGACCCGAAGGCGTACGCCGACGACGTGCGCGCCGACGAGCGCGAGGCGGCCGAGCTGGGCGCGAACGGCGTGCCGTTCTTCGTCCTGGACCGCAAGTACGGAGTCTCCGGTGCCCAGCCCGCCGAGGTGTTCACCCAGGCGCTGACCCAGGCCTGGGGAGAGCGCCCGCCGCTGCGGCTGATCCAGCAGGGTTCCACCGACGCGGAGGTCTGCGGCCCGGACGGATGCGCCGTGCCCCAGCAGTGATTTCCTGGTCGGGGCGCTTGTATAAGCGTTCTTTAGGGGAACCGGGTAAAAGTCCGCAATGGACGGGGGGTGCCCGGGGCCGCAGAGTAGGTCCCATGGAGACCTTCGAGAGCCTCGTACGCGCCGAGTTCGCCCCGAAGAACACCTATCTGAACTCCGCGAGCACCGGACTGCTGCCGGTCCGCGCGGTGGACGCCATGCGCACGGCGGTCGCGTCCGTCGCCGCCGGACGGCCCGCCGACATGTTCGCGGACGTCGAGGCCGCCCGCGCCTCGTTCGCCCGGCTGGTCCAGGTCCCGGCGACCCGGGTGGCGGCCGGGGCGTCGGTCGCCGTCTACAGCGGACTGATCGCGGCCGCGCTGCCGTCCGGCGCGGAAGTGCTCACCGCCGAGGCCGACTTCAGCTCGGTGGTGAACCCCTTCCACGTCCGCGGCGACCTCAAGGTGCGCGCCGTACCGCTGGAGCGGCTCGCCGAATCCGTACGCCCCGGCACCGCACTCGTCGCGGTCAGCGCCGCGCAGTCCGCGGACGGCCGGGTCGCCGACCTGCCCGCGATCCGCGAGGCCGCGCGGACCCATGGCGCGCGGACGTACGTCGACGCGTCGCAGGCCGCCGGCTGGCTGCCGCTGACGGCGGACGCCTACGACTACGTCTCCTCCGTCGCCTTCAAATGGCTCGTCTGCCCCCGGGGCGTGGCCTTCCTGGTCGTCCCGGAGGACTTCGGCGGGCTCACCCCGCTGTTCGCGGGCTGGGTCGCGGGGCAGGCGCCCTGGGACAGCTGCTACGGCCCGGTCGAGGAACTCGCCCACTCGGCACGGCGGTTCGACGAGAGCCCCAGCCTCTTCTCGTACGCGGGCGCCCGGCACTCGCTGGAGCTCGTCGAGAAGCTGGGTGTGGAACGCGTACACACCCACGACCTCGGCCTCGCCGACCGATTCCGCGCCGGGCTGCGGGAACTGGGCCACGAGCCGGTGCCCGCGCCGGGCTCGCCGATCGTCTCCGTACCCGGACTGGGCCGGCTGCAGCCGGAGTTGAGCAAGGCCGGAGTCGAGGTGTCCGACCGGGCGGGCAACCTTCGCGCCGCCTTCCATCTGTACAACACACCCGCCGACGTCGACCGGCTGCTGGACGCTCTGCGCCCCTGAGACCCGGCGGCTCCCGTGTTGTGCCGGGGCCGGTCAGTGGTCAGCGCACGGGGGTGAAGTCGCGGGCCCCGATGAAGTCGGGCCTGCGCACCGGCGCCGCGAAGGGCTCCACCGCCGCGTTCTCCACGCTGTTGAACACGATGAAGACGTTGCTGCGCGGGAACGGGGTGATGTTGTCGCCCGAGCCGTGCATGCAGTTGCAGTCGAACCAGGTCGCCGAACCGGCCCGGCCCGTGAAGAGCTTGATGCCGTGCCGGGTGGCGAGGTCGGTGAGCGCCTCGTCGGACGGCGTACCCGCGTCCTGCATCTGCAGCGACTGCTTGTAGTTGTCCTCCGGGGTGGAACCCGCACAGCCGAGGAACGTCCGGTGCGACCCCGGCATGATCATGAGGCCGCCGTTGGTGTCGTAGTTCTCGGTCAGCGCGATCGACACGGACACCGTCCGCATGTTCGGCAGCCCGTCCTCGGCGTGCCACGTCTCGAAGTCCGAGTGCCAGTAGAACCCGCTGGCCCCGAAACCCGGCTTGACGTTGATCCGCGACTGGTGGACGTAGACGTCCGAGCCGAGGATCTGCCGGGCCCGCCCGACCACGCGTTCGTCGCGGACGAGACGGGCGAAGATCTCGCTGATCCGGTGCACCTCGAAGACGGACCGGATCTCGAGCGACTTCGGCTCGACGATCGAGCGCTCGTCGGCCCGGATCGCGGGATCGGTGACGATCCGCTCCAACTCCTGCCGGTACACGGCGACCTCGTCCTCGCTGAGGAGCTCCTCCACGGGGAGGAAGCCGTCGCGCTCGTACGTGTGCAGTTCGGAGCCGGTGATCGGGCCGGGTTCGCCCGGGGCGCTCCAGACGACCGGGTCCTGGCGGGGTACGGACACCTCGGTGGCGCCGCGGCTGGGGTAGAGATCGGTGAGGGTGGTCATCGGCGTGTCACACCTCCTCGGTGAGCAGCGGGTAGACGCCGTTCTCGTCGTGGTCCTCGCGCCCGGTGACGGGCGGGTTGAAGACACAGATGCAGCGGAAGTCCTCCTTGATCCGCATCGTGTGCCTCTCGTGTCCGTCGAGCAGGTACGTGGTGCCGGGTGTGATCGTGTAGGTGAACCCGGTCTCGTTGTCGGTGAGTTCGGCCTCGCCCTCGACGCACACGACGGCCTCGATGTGGTTCGCGTACCACATAGACGTCTCCGTGCCCGCGTACAGGATCGTCTCGTGCACGGAGAAGCCGACCTTCTCCTTGGCGAGGACGACGCGCTTGCTCTCCCAGGTGCCCGAGGCCGACTTCACGTGCCGGTCGGTGCCTTCGATGTCCTTGAACGAACGGACTATCACGATGCTGCGATGCCTCTCTCTCGTGGCTCGGGTGCGGGGTTCGGGGTGGGTCTCAGAGGGTCTCGCGCACGGCGCGGGCGAGGGTGCGCAGGCCTTCGTCGAGTTCTTCGGGGGTGATGGTGAGCGCCGGGAGGAGCTTCACGACCTCGCTCTCCGGTCCGGATGTCTCGATGAGCAGCCCGAGTTCGAAGGCGCGCTGCGCGACGCGTCCCGCACGCTCCTTCTCGTGGAACTCCAGCCCCCAGACGAGCCCGCGCCCCCGGTACTCCCGGACGTCGGCGAGGTTCTCCTCGGTGATGGAGATCAGGCCCTGCTCGATCTGCTCGCCGCGGGTGCGGGTCTGCTTCTCCATGGCGGAGCCGTCCGACCAGTACGTCTCCAGGGTCGCGGCGGCCGTGACGAACGCGGGGTTGTTGCCGCGGAAGGTGCCGTTGTGCTCGCCGGGCTCCCAGACGTCCAGTTCGGGCTTGAACAGGCACAGCGACATGGGCAGTCCGTAGCCGCTGATGGACTTGGACACGGTCACGATGTCGGGCACGATCCCCGCCTCCTCGAAGGAGAAGAACGCTCCCGTCCGCCCGCAGCCCATCTGGATGTCGTCGACGATCAGCAGCATGTCCCGCCGCCGGCACAGGTCGGCGAGGGCGCGCAGCCACTCGGGCCGGGCGACGTTGATGCCGCCCTCACCCTGGACGGTCTCGACGATGACCGCGGCGGGCTGGTTGAGACCGGACCCCTGGTCCTCCAGCAGGCGTTCGAACCAGAGGAAGTCCGGCACCTGGCCGTCGAAGTAGTTGTCGAACGGCATCGGGGTGCCGTGCACGAGCGGGACTCCGGCGCCGGCGCGCTTGAAGGCGTTGCCGGTGACGGCCAGCGACCCGAGCGACATCCCGTGGAAGGCGTTGGTGAAGGACACGATCGCCTCGCGCCCCTTCACCTTCCGCGCCAGCTTCAGCGCGGACTCCACGGCGTTGGTGCCGGTGGGGCCCGGGAACATCACCTTGTACGGCAGATCACGCGGTCGCAGCACGATGTTCTGGAAGGTCTCCAGGAACGCGCGTTTGGCGGTCGTCGACATGTCGAGACCGTGGGTGACGCCGTCGCGTTCCAGGTAGTCGATCAGGGCGCGTTTGAGGACCGGGTTGTTGTGCCCGTAGTTGAGGGAACCGGCGCCCGCGAAGAAGTCGAGGTACGCGTGTCCGTCCTCGTCGTACATCCGGCTGCCCTGCGCCCGGTCGAAGACGGTGGGCCAGCTGCGGCAGTAGCTGCGCACCTCCGACTCCAGGGTCTCGAAGACGCTCAGGTCGGGCGGGGTGATGGTCACGGCGGAATCGCTCCTCGGTGCGTGGGGGGTCAGAGGGAGAGGGGACCGATGCGGTACAGGACTTCGGGGTCGTGGGGCCCGTCCGGGCCGTTCGGGAAGTTCCCCGACCCGAACAGCACCTCGCGCTCGACACGCGCGCCGTGGCGGGCGGCGAACGAGGTGAAGAGGCGTTCGGAGGCGATGTTGCCGGGGGTGATGGTGGTCTCGACCCCGCTGACCGTCCGCTCCCGGGCGACCCGCGCGGTCAGTCCGTCGAGCAGGGCCGCGGCCAGTCCGCGTCCGCGGTGCGAGGCGTCGACGGCGACCTGCCAGACGAGCAGGGTGTCCGGGCGCTCGGGCCGGACGTACCCGGTGACGAATCCGACGGGCAGCCCGTCCGGGTCCGCCGTGTCGCGTGCGACCACCGAGGTGCCGGCGAAGTCACGGCACCACAGCAGATAGCTGTACGAGGAGTTCAGGTCGAGGGTTCCGGAGTCCTTGGCGATGCGCCAGAGGGCGGCCCCGTCGGCCACCTCCGGACGGTCGATCCGAAGGCCCTCTGGCATTTCCAGGAATTCCGCTGGCAGGTCTGTCTGTGCGGCGGTCATGCGGATTGAATTTACCGATGGAAATTCGAAAATGCATCGTCGAGGGGGGTTACGTGCTAAGGGATCCTGTGTTATCACGTGCCCGTAAGCATTGGCTCGACGGCCACCGATAGGTACAGGTCTGTCCGTATATGAGGGGAGGAAACGGGCGGGCTGTGGAGTGTGTCACAGCGACGCAATGGCCATGAGATCTGCCCGAATCATGTCGATTGGCGTTCGCGAAATCTTTGCGTTTAGCGGCAAAGAAAGCGGGCAGAAGAATATGGGAATCTACGCATGATTAACAGCCGAATTAGCGGAGTGAATGCACGTTGTGATGAGTCCGTGGATGTGTGGCGGAATCTCGCACAGGGGCGGGCGGTGCGCACCGACGGGTGTCGGTGCGCACCGCCCGTGGGGTGCTCTGCGGCTCACAGGCCGCGGGCGGTGATGTCGCCGTAGGCGGTGGTCGCCCGGATGTCCAGGGCGGTCCCGGTGCCTCCGGTGGTGCCGAGCGCGTTGTGGATCCGGCCGTGGTCGGTGCCGGCGTCCAGGGACGCGGGGACTCCGTGGGCGGCGCCGACCGAGATGTCGCCGTGCCCGGTGCGCAGCGTGACCGTGCCGTGTACGGCCTCCGTGATGTGGAGGTCGCCCTTCTGGGTGCTGATCTCCGCGGGGCCGGCCAGCCGGCCGACCGAGATGTCGCCGGCGAGGACGGTGAGGCGGGTGCTCGCGGCCTCGTCGAGCCGGACCGTGGCCCGCCCGCCCTCGAAGGCGACGTCACCGAGCCGTCCGACGCCCCGGAGCTCGGCGTCGGCCGCCTTCGCTTCGACGCGGGAGCCGGCGGGCAGCCGGACCGTCACCTCGACGGATCCGGAGGCGCCGAGGATCCGGTTCTTCGCCGCCGCGGTCTCTATCCGCAGGACGCCGTCGCCGTAGGTGACCTCGGTCTGCTCCGCCGCCTTGACGTCGCGGGCCTTGGTGGCGTCCGCCGGCAGGATCTCGACCGTGGTGTCGGCCCGGTCGGCGGCGATGAACCGGACGCGTCCCGCGGGGATGTCGAGGACGGCCGAGACGGGGGCGGGGGTGTCGAACTTCTGCATCGCGCTCTCCTTCATCTGTGCCGCGGGCTTCCGTGGCCCGACGTTTCTGATGATGGAAACGCTACGTTGCATTCAATGATCCGGCAATACGCTCGTTGCGCAAAACCGCGAATAGTGCAGGTGACAGTCGATATTTCGTTGCAATGACCTTGAATCTAATGCAACAACCGTCACTCTGGCCGTTGCAATGAATTGGAGGTGAACGCTATGCTGGAGGCACCACGGACGACGAAGGAGACCGCGATGCCGGGAGGCAGACTCACCCAGCAGGAACGCCAGCAGGTCGCGCTGGGGCTGGCCGACGGCCTCGCCTACGCGGAGATCGCCAGACGTCTCGACCGTCCGACCTCGACCATCACCCGGGAGGTCATGCGCAACGGCGGCCCGACCGCGTACCGCGCCGACCTCGCCCATCGCGCCACCGAACGCCGCGCCCACCGCCGCAGGCAGACCGTGCCCCAGGGGGCGGAGGCGCCCCCGCAGCCCCATGGCCGGGACGCCGAGGCGGTGCGCGAGTACGAGGAGACGTTCACCACCGTCATCATGGCGTCGGGCATGTCCAGGATGATGTCCCGGGTGCTGGCCTGCCTCTGCATCAGCGACGCGGGCAGCCTCACCGCGGCCGAACTCGTCCAGCGCCTCCAGGTCAGCCCGGCGTCCGTCTCCAAGGCGATCGCGTTCCTCGAGAGCCAGGGCCTCGTCCGCCGGGAGCGCGACGAACGCCGTCGCGAGCGCTACATCGTCGACGACGACATCTGGTACCAGTCCATGATGGCCAGCGCCCGGTCCACCGCCCAGCTCGTCGAGACCACCCGGGAAGGCGTCCGCGTCCTGGGCCCGGGCACTCCGGCCGCCACCCGTCTCGAGAACATCGCGCGCTTCCTCGACTTCGTCTCCGAGAGCATCGCCCGCGCCGCCGAGCAGGCCCGCGACATCCTCCACGTGAAACCCGAACCGGCCTCCGGGCAGCCGGCCCGTCCGGCGTCCGGGGGCGAGGCCGTCGAGGCGGCACGGACGTCCGGCGGCGAGCCCTCGGAGAGCGACGGAGAAGGGTAGGCGCGGCGGAGTCAGGAGCCGGAAGTCGGGCGGAGGTGCCGCGGCCCCGCCCTCTACCTACCCCCACACCTCCGTCACCGCGCGCCGGGCCCCTTCCAGGTCCACCGCGTGTCCGGACTCGGCGAGCGCGGCGCCGACGGCGGCGAGGCAGGAGTGCACGACGCCCCGCGTCGCGTCGGGGCCGTAGTGGTTGACGCGGATCATCTCCTTCGCCAGCGCACCCCCGCCCGCGACCAGCGGCAGCACCGGATCCGCCGCCAGCGCCCTGGCGACGAGCACCGTCGCGTCGGCCCCGGCCGGCACCCGCAGGGTCGTCGCGACCGGCGCCGCGTCCTCGGCCCGGTACACATACGGCTCCAGCCCGCCGCCGAGAGCCACCGCCCCCGCCCGGGTCGCCGCCGCGGCCGAGCCGTGCCGGTCCATCACCGCGTCGAGCCCCTCGCCCTCGATCCGCTCGACACACGCCTCCAGCGCCAGCATCTCCAACTGCGCCGGCGCGTGCAGCAACGCCTTGCGCCCACCGTCGACCCACCGCTCCTTCCAGTCCAGCAAGGACAGGTAGGACCGCCGGGGCGCCCCGGGGTTGGCCGCCATCCGCGCCCACGCCCGCTCGCTCACGGACACGGCCGACACACCGGCAGGCCCGCCCATCGCCTTCTGCGCCCCGATCACGCACAGGTCGACTCCCCACGCGTCCGGCAGTACCGGCTCCGCACCGATCGACGCGACGGCGTCCAGGTAGAACAGCGCGCCGTGCTCGCGCACCACCTCGCCGATCTCCGCGACGGGGTTCGTGTTGCCGGTCGCGGCCTCCGCGTGCACCAGCGAGACGAAGTCGATCGACGGATGCTCGGCGAAGGCGTCGCGCACCTGCGCGGCCGTCACCGCGGTGTGGAACGGCACCGCGAGATCGATGACCGTGGCCCCGCAGTCCCGCAGCCAGTCCCCGAAGGTCTGACCGTACGGCCCGGTGATCACGTTGAGCGCGGTGGTGCCGGGGCCCGCGGTACCGCGGATCGCGCCCTCCAGCGGCAGCAGCGCCTCGCCCTGGGTGATCAGGACGTCCTGCTCGGTGGAGAGCAGCCGCGCCACACGGTCCTCGATCGACGCGAAGTGCGCGGCGCTCAGCGGGGCGAGGTCCAGAAAGGGGTGGGTCACGGCGTTGCTCTCTTCGCTCACGGGTTCCAATGCGCAGCTCCGAGCGTATCCGGCACCCCCGGACGGCCGGAGCACGGGCGGCGGCGCCGGTGGCACAGGTGTGCGCCGGGCACGGCGGGGCAGGTGGGGGCGGTGCCCGCCGACTTCGCGGCGGTCGTCCGACGGGCGGCCGAAGCCGAAGAAGGCACGGTCGGCCATGCCGCAGGACGCCTCGGCAGACGTGACTTCTGAGGCCGAACGGTGCAAGGACCATCGGATTGGTTTGAGTGAGTCAAACTTTTCCTTATAATCGGAAGCCTCAGTTCCCCCCACAGGAGGTCTCCGTGAACTCGGTCCCCGGACGCCGGACGCGCATGCTGGCCGCCACCACCGCGACGGCCGGGCTGCTGCTCGTGGCCGGGTGCTCCTCGGGCGGCGGAGGGGGCAAGACCACCGCCCACGGGGTTCCCCTGGTGAAGGCGGGGCAGCTCACGACGTGCACCCACCTCCCGTACCCGCCCTTCCAGTCGGAGATCGACGGCAAGGTGCAGGGCTTCGACGTCTCGCTGATCGACCTGGTCGCCAAGGACCTCGGCGTGAAGCAGGCCATCGTGGACACGCCCTTCGAGAACTTCAAGACGGGCGCGTTCCTCAACTCCGACCAGTGCGACCTCGCCGCGGCCGGCATGACGATCACCCCGGAGCGCAAGAAGAACGTCGACTTCTCGGACCCGTACTTCGAAGCCACCCAGGCCGTCCTGGTCGACAAGAAGAGCGGGATCGACTCCCTCGCGGGTGTGAAGGCCAAGGGCAAGAAGCTCGGCGCCCAGGCGCAGACCACCGGTGAGGACTACGCGCGCAAGCGGGGCTTCGACCCGGTCTCCTTCGAGTCCTCCGACGCGGTGCTCAACGGCCTGCGCACCGGCCAGGTCCAGGCCGTCATCATCGACTACCCGGTCGTCCAGGGCTGGTTGAAGGACAAGGCCAACGCCGGCGCCTTCAAGGTGGTGGACAACCTCAACACCGGTGAGCAGTACGGCTTCACGGTGAAGAAGGGCAACACCAAGCTCGTCGACGCCCTCAACGCGGCGATCAAGGACGCGAAGGCGGACGGCACGTACAAGAAGCTGTACGAGAAGTGGATCGGCCCGTACGACGAGAGCGCCGCCACGGCCTCCCCGTCCGCCTCATGAGGGACGGCGACGCACAGGTACGGCAGCCCCGCAGGTCCGGCCTGAGCCGGCGGCAGAAGCGCACGCTCTCGCGCGGCGCCCAGTACGTCGTCTTCGTCGCGGCCGTGATCGCCTTCGCCGCGACGGCCGACTGGGGACGTCTGAAGAACCAGTTCGCGCAGTGGGACCTGGTCCGGCAGATGTTCCCGGACGTCATCACACTGGCGCTGAAGAACACCGTGCTCTACACGATGTCCGGATTCGTCGTCGGTCTCGTGCTCGGCATGGTCATCGCCCTGATGCGGCTGTCCCCGGTGGGCCCCTACCGCTGGGTCGCCGGCATCTACATCGAGATCTTCCGGGGCCTGCCCGCCCTGCTGATCTTCGTCTTCGTGGGTGTCGCGGTGCCGCTGGCCTTCCCCGGCACACAGATCCCCGGCGGGACGTACGGCAAGGTGGCGCTCGCCCTCGGCCTGGTCTCGGCCGCGTACATGGCCGAGACGATCCGGGCGGGCATCCAGGCGGTCCCCAAGGGCCAGATGGAGGCGGCCCGTTCGCTGGGCTTCTCGCACGCGCGGGCCATGGTCTCGATCGTCGTCCCGCAGGCGTTCCGCATCGTGATCCCGCCGCTCACCAACGAACTGGTGCTCCTCTTCAAGGACTCCTCGCTGGTGCTCTTCCTCGGGGTCACGCTGGAGGAGCGCGAACTCACCAAGTTCGGGCGCGACCTGGCCAGCCAGACCGCCAACTCCACGCCGATCCTGGTCGCGGGCCTGTGCTATCTGCTGGTCACGATCCCGCTCGGATTCGTCGTACGCCGTCTTGAGGCGAAGGCCGGGGAGGCCAAGTGAGCAGGCCCGAGATCCAAGTGAAGGACCTGCACAAGTCCTTCGGTGACAACGAGGTGCTGCGCGGCATCGACCTGGAGATCGGCTCGGGCGAGGTCGTCTGCGTCATCGGGCCGTCCGGCTCCGGCAAGTCCACACTGCTGCGGTGCGTGAACCTCCTGGAGGAACCCACCAGGGGCCAGGTCCTCGTCGGCGGTACGGAGGTCACGGACCCCGATGTCGACATCGACGCCGTGCGCCGCCGTATCGGCATGGTCTTCCAGCAGTTCAACCTCTTCCCGCACCTGTCGGTGACCGAGAACCTCACGCTGCCGCAGCGCCGGGTGCTCGGGCGGGACAAGGAGCGGGCGGCGAAGGTGGCCGCCGAGAACCTCAGGCGGGTGGGCCTGTCGGAGAAGGCCGACGCCTACCCCGCCTCGCTCTCCGGAGGTCAGCAGCAGCGGGTGGCGATCGCCCGCGCGCTCGCCATGGGCCCCGAGGTGATGCTCTTCGACGAGCCCACCTCGGCCCTGGACCCCGAACTCGTCGGCGACGTGCTCGCGGTGATGCGCAGGCTGGCGAACGAGGGCATGACGATGATGGTCGTCACCCACGAGATGTCGTTCGCGCGCGAGGTCGCCGACCGGGTCGTCTTCATGGACGGCGGGGTGATCGTCGAGGACGGCTCCCCCGAGCAGGTCATCGGCAACCCGGACAACGAGCGCACCCGCCACTTCCTCTCCCGGCTGCTGGACCCCGCGATGGCGGACGTGGAGGAGGAGACCCCCGACCGGGAGGGACGGGGCCCGAACTAGGGTGCAGTCCATGAGCGATGGCGCGGTGCTGCACGTGAAGGGGCGGGTGCTCGTCGGGCCCGACGAGGTCCGGGACGAACTCTGGGTCGTCGGCGGGAGGATCTCCTACGAGCGCCCCGTCGGCGCCCGTGACGTCCGCGGTGTCGAGGGCTGGGTGCTGCCCGGTCTCGTCGACGCGCACTGCCACGTCGGACTCGACCAGCACGGGCCCGTTCCCGACGAGGTCTCGGAGAAGCAGGCGCTGACCGACCGGGACGCGGGCACCCTGCTCGTCCGGGACGCGGGCTCGCCCTCCGACACCCGCTGGATCGACGACCGCGCCGACCTCCCGAAGATCATCCGGGCGGGCCGCCACATCGCCCGTACCCGCCGCTACATCCGCAACTACGCGCACGAGATCGAGCCGGAGGACCTGGTCGCGTACGTCGCGCGGGAGGCCGGGCGCGGCGACGGCTGGGTGAAACTGGTCGGCGACTGGATCGACCGCGGCACGGGCGACCTGGGCGCCTGCTGGCCCCGGGACGCCGTCGAGGCCGCGATCGCCGAGGCGCACCGGCTGGGCGCCCGGGTCACCGCGCACTGCTTCGCCGAGGACTCCCTGCGCGACCTGGTCGAGGCCGGTATCGACTGCGTCGAGCACGCGACCGGGCTGACCGAGGACACCATCCCGCTGTTCGCCTCGCGCGGGGTCGCGATCGTCCCCACACTCGTGAACATCGCCACCTTCCCGCGGCTCGCCGACGGGGGAGACGCCAAGTTCCCCCGCTGGTCCGCGCACATGCGCCGGCTGTACGAACGGCGGTACGACACCGTGCGTGCCGCGTACGACGCGGGAATCCCGGTCTACGTCGGTACGGACGCGGGCGGCACGCTCCCGCACGGACTGGTCGCGGCCGAGGTCGCCGAGCTGGTCACCGCGGGCATCCCGCGGGTCGAGGCCCTCTCCGCGACGGCCTGGGGCGCCCGGCGGTGGCTCGGCAGGCCGGGGCTCGACGAGGGGGCGCCGGCGGACCTGGTGGTGTACGAGGGCGATCCGCGCGCGGACGTGCGGGTGCTGGGCGCTCCGCGTCTGGTGGTGCTGAACGGGCGGCCCGTCGGGTAGCGGGCGGTGACCTGGGTGTTCGGGGCGGCGCCCTCGATCGTGGGACGCCGGGCGCCTCCCGTGCCGTGGGATTCGAATGGATTCACGGATGCGCCACGTTGGAGTGAAGTCACGTCAGGTTGCTGACCGTTCACTCTTAGTACGTAATTCTTTCCGGGTCCCAAGCTTTCTCTCCTGGGGGTCCCACCCTTGAACACCCACTACTTCCGCATGCCCGCACGCCGGTTCACCGCCACCGCGGCGGCCACCGTCCTCGCCGCCGGTCCGGTGGTGCTGGCCGGTGCGGGCTCCGCGCACGCCACCGGCGCGCAGGGCCGGGCGAGCGCCGTGGTTCTGCGCACCGGGCTCGACGTGTCCTTGCTCAACAAGACGCTGAACGTCCCGCTCGCCGTCTCCCTCAACGAGGTGCAGGCGCCGCGGAGCGCCGAACGCACCGCGCTGACAGCCCGGCTGGACGGTGTCGCCGGCGGCCGGCCCTTCAGCGTGCTGCGCGCGGACGCCGCCACCGCGAAGGCGACGGTCTCGCCGACGAAGGCCGAGGCGTCCACGAACCTCGCGCACGCGAGAGTCCATGTACCCGGACTTCCGTTGCTCTCCCTGGTCGAGATCTCCCAGGTCACCTCCACGGCGACCTGTGAGGCGGGCCGTAAGCCGGTCGCCTCGACGAACGTGCTGGGCGCGGTGACGGTCCTCGGCAAGAAGGTCACCGTCACGGCGGGCGGTCCGACGGAGGTGAAGGTGCCGGGGGTCGGCGAGGTGCGCATCGACTTCTCCAAGGCGCAGGCCTCGTCGCGCACGGCGGCCGCGTCCGCGCTCGTCCTCAAGGTGTCCATCAACCCGTTGAAGCTGAACGTGGCCGAAGTGGAGGGGACGCTGACCCTCGCCGGCGTCTCGTGCGAGGCGCCGGCCGCGCCGGTGCGGGAGAGCGGAGGGGCGGCGCCCGTGTCTGAGGTGACGCCGCAGGGGGCGCCCGCGAAGGAGGCGGCGCCGGCAAAGGCGCCCGCGAAGACGGAGGCGGGGCTGGCCGAGACCGGGGGGTCGTCGTCCACGCCGTACATCGTGGGGAGTGGGGTGGTGCTGCTGGCCGCGGGTGCGGGGCGGTCGCCCTGGGCCGACGCCGCACCCGCCCCTGACGGGGGTTCTCTCGCCGGGTGCGGGTGAGTGGGGGCCGGTCGCGCAGTTCCCCGCGCCCCTGGAGGGACGGGGCTGCGCCCCTGTCCCCCAGGGGTGTGTTCGGGCGCGTGTCTTCAGCCCGTCCGGCGTTTGAGGACGAGGCCGTTCAGGCCGAGAATGGGGCCTGGGGGCGGAGCCCCCAGGGATGGGACGGGTAGGGGCGGCGGGGCGGAAACCCCTTGCCGCACCCCCCGTCTCAGCTCCCCGCCGCCGCCATCGCCCGGTCCAGCGCCTGCAGGAACCCGTTGACGGTGGTCCGGTCGCGTACGGCCAGGCGCAGCCATTCCTCCCCGAGCCCGGGGAACGTGTCCCCGCGCCGCACCGCGAACCCCAGCCCGCGCAGCCGGTCCCGTACCGCCGCCGCCCGGGGCAGCCGCACCAGGACGAACGGCCCGTCCGCGGGCTCCACGACCCGCAGCCCGTCGGGTTCGAACTCCCGCAGGCCCGCCACCAGATGGGCCCGGTCCGCGGCGACCCGCCGGGCGGCGTGGCCCGCCTCCGCGAGCGCCCGGGGCGACACACAGGCCTCGGCCGCGGCGAGCGCCGGCGTGGAGACCGGCCACAGCGGCTGCGCCCGCGACAGCTCCGCGATCGTCCCGGGATCGGCGAGGACGTAGCCGATCCGCAGCCCGGCCAGCCCCCACGTCTTCGTGAGGCTGCGCAGCACGACAAGGCCGGGCACGTCCGTCCGCCCGGCCAGCGCGTCGCGTTCCCCCGGCACCGCGTCCATGAACGCCTCGTCGACGACCAACGTCCGTCCGGGCCGGGCGAGTTCCACGAGGGACGCGGCGGGGTGCAGCACCGACGTCGGGTTGGTCGGATTCCCGACCACGACGAGGTCCGCGTCCTCGGGCACCGCCCCCGGATCGAGCCGGAAGCCGTCCTCCTCGCGCAGCAGCACACGGCCGACGGCGTGCCCCGCGTCCCGCAGGGCCGCCTCCGGCTCGGTGAACTGCGGATGCACCACCACGGGCTGACGGATCTTCAGGCCGCGGGCGACCAGCACGAAGGCCTCGGCGGCGCCCGCGGTCAGCAGCACCCGCTCCACCGGCAGCCCGTGCCGCGCCGCCACCGCGGCCCGCGCGGCCCGCCCGTCCGGATACGCGGCCAGCCCGCCCAGCGAGGCGGCGATCCGCTCCCGCAGCCACACCGGAGGCGTGTCCGCGCGGACGTTCACCGCGAGGTCGGTGAGCGCCGGACCGCCGTCCCGCACCTCGACGTCGCCGTGGTGCCGCAGATCGTGTCCGTCCGCCCCGGTGGTGTCCCCGTCGCGCCCCGGGTTCCCGGCGTGGTCAGTGCGCATGGGAGGGGGAGTGCGCGGGGCCACCGTGGTGGTGCCCGTGGTGACCGTCGTGGTGGTGGCCGTCGTCGTCCGGATGGAAGTGCGGCTGCTGGGGGAGCCCCACCTTGTCCTCGAAGCCGGGCAGCGCGATGCGGTAGACGCAGGAGTCGCAGTTCATCCGCAGGTCCCCCCGTACGGCCTCCCGGTACCGCTCCATGACCAGGTCGAGCAGCTCCGGCTCCGGACCGATGACGTCGGCCGAACGCACCTCGACGTCGGGGTGCGCCGCCGCCCAGCCCTCGGTCTGCTGCCGTACCCGGTCCGGCAGGATGCCCGTGAAGAGGAAGTAGGGCAGGACGACGATCCGGCGGGCGCCCAGGCGCACACAGCGGTCCAGGCCCGACGGCACGTCCGGCGCGGCCAGCGACACGAACGCCGTCTCCACCCCGGCGTATCCGCGTCCCTCCCACAGCAGCCGCGCGGCCTTGTGCACCTCGGCGTTGGCGTCCGGGTCGGTGGAGCCACGCCCGACGAGCAGCACGGTGACGTCGGCCCGGTCCGCGGGGGTGCGGACGGTGCCGCCGAGAACCTCGTCGAGCCGCCGCTCCAGGACCGCGAGCAGCGACGGATGCGGGCCCAGCGGACGGCCGTACGTGTAGGAGATCCCGGGGTGGCGCTCCTTCTCGCGGGCCAGCGCGGCCGGGATGTCGCCCTTGGCGTGCCCGGCGGACACCAGCATCAGCGGGACGGCGGCGAACCGCCGCACGCCCTGGTCCACCAGCTCGCCCACCGCTTCGGCGAGCGGGGGCGGCGACAGTTCGATGAAGCCGCCGGCGACGGGCAGTTCGGGGTGGCGGCTTCCCAACTCCCTTACGAAGGCGCGGAAGGCCTCGGCTCCGGCCGCGTCCCGGGTGCCGTGTCCGGCGATGAGCAGGGCGGGGGGCGGGGTGGTCACGGTTTCTCCTTCGGTACGGGGTGGTACAGCAGGGCGTTGAGCGCGGCGGCGGCGACCGCCGAACCGCCCTTCTCGGACACGTTGCTGACAGCGGGCAGCCCGCTCTCGCGCAGCGCGGCCTTGGACTCGGCCGCGCCGACGAAGCCGACGGGCAGACCGATGACGAGCGCCGGATCGGCGTGCAGGGTGAGGAGTTCCTCCAGTGCGGTCGGCGCGCAGCCGATCACCCAGAGCGCGCCGGGTCCCACGTCCTCGTACGCGAGCCGGATCGCGTGGGCCGAACGGGTCAGCCCCGGGCCGGACTTGGCGTCCCTGAGGCGGCAGACGGTGGTGCGGCGGGTGATGCCCGCCGCGACCATCTCCACGTCCACCACGACCGGTGCCCCGGCGTGCAGCGCGGTGTGCGCCGTGGCCAGGGCGTTCTCGTCGGTGACGAGGTCGCTCGCGTAGTCGAGGTCCGCCGCGGAGTGGACGACCCGCTCCACGACGGCACGTGTCAGCGGCGGGAAGTGCGAGGTGTCCAGGCGGGCACGCAGCCGCCGGAAGGACTCCCGCTCGATGGGATGGACGACCCGGGGCTCCGGGAAGACCTGGCTCACTCGGCTCACTTGGGCTCCTCCTGCCAGCGGTAGCCGCGGGGCGTCACCATGCGCCCGGCGATCTCGCGGGTCGCCGTGTTGCCCACGGTCACGACGGTCATCATGTCCACCGTCGCGGGATCGAGTCCCGCGAGAGTGGTGAGGCGGCTGCTCTCGTCGGGGCGCGAGGCGTTGCGGACGACGCCCACCGGCGTCGTCGGCTCCCGGTGCCCGGAGAGGATCGCGAGCGCCTTCGGGAGCTGCCAGTCGCGGCCCCGGCTGCGGGGGTTGTAGAACGTCACTACGATATCGGCCTCGGCCGCCGCCCGTACCCGCCGCTCGATGACCTCCCACGGGGTGTGGAGGTCGGAGAGGCTGATCGAGACGTGGTCGTGGCCGAGGGGCGCGCCGAGGATCGCGCCCGCCGCGAGCGCGGCGGTCACCCCGGGCACCCCGACCACGTCGATGTCGTCGGACGCCTCGGCCAGCGCGGGGGAGGCCATCGCGTACACGCCCGCGTCCCCGCTGCCGATCAGCGCGACGGCCTGCCCGCGCCGGGCCTCGGACACCGCAGTGCGCGCCCGCTCCTCCTCGGCGCCGAGCCCCGACTCCAGGATCCGGGTGCCGGGCCGCAGCAGGTCGCGGATCTGGTCGACGTACTGGTCGAGCCCGACGAGTACCGAGGCCCGCCGCAGCTCCTGCCTGGCCCGGGGGGTGAGCAGGTCACGGGCGCCGGGGCCGAGCCCGACCACCGCCAGCCGGCCGCGCGCCGGGCGGCGTACGACCGCACAGGTGGCCATCGCGGGCTGCCCGTCCGCCCGCGCCGACTTCCGTTTGGGGACCAGGAGTTCACCGCCGCGCAGCAGGGCCGCGGCCTCGGCCACGGACGGGGTGCCCAGGGCGGCGAGCGGCGCGCCGGAGGGGTTCGGCACGTCGACCGCGGCCAACTCCCCGGCGGTGTACGTGACCAGGGGCACCCCGAGCCGCTCGGCGGCCCCGACGACGCCGGGCTCCTCGGCCTTGGCGTCGACGGTGGCGAGCTCGGCGACGGACCGCGCGGACAGCCCGGCGTCCCGCAGGGCGTCCTCGACGAGCCCGAGCACTTCGTCCACGGGAGCGCCCTTCGAGGCGCCCACGCCGACGACGAGGGAGGGCGGGCGGAGGATCACCAGGCGCTCGGCGGGCGCGACGACCCGGTCGGTGACCCGGACCGTGTACGCGCCCTGTGCCGAGAGCGGCAGCGCGGGCAACGGCCAGGCCGACTCGGCGTCCAGGGCGACGGGTTCGCCGTCCAGCAGGGCCCGGGTCACCCCGGCGACGTCCCCCTCCACGGGGAGGCCCAGCGTGTCCAGTCCTGGCACCCCCACCGCGTCCGTGGCCGTCGTCACCACGGGCTCGGCGCCGAGCAACTCGCCCACCTCGCACGCCAGTTCGTTCGCCCCGCCGCCGTGCCCCCCGACTAGGGACACGGCGAACCGCCCGGCCTCGTCGACACACACGACACCGGGGTCGGTGGTCTTGTCGCCCAGCAGCGGCGCGATCAGCCGCACCACCGCGCCCGTGGCGAGGAAGCACACCAGCTGGTCGCACTCCACGAAGGCGCGCCGCACGGCGTCCCCGACGGACTCGCCGGACCCGTCGTACACGCGGGTACGGGCGGGCCAGGCCGCGGCCAGCCGGTCGCGGGCGGCCGCGCCCGCCGCCGTGGCGGAAATCAGGCCGATCACTGGGGGACTCCTTCGGTACGGGCCGGAGGCCGGACGCCCCACAGCAGGAAGACGGGATTGGTCGCCGCGAGCCGGGTGACGTTCCCCGGCAGCGGCGCGAGCCGGGAGGACTGCAGAAGCACGCCGTCGCAGGCGAACCCGGCGGCCTCGAGCGCGTCCCGGACCGCCGGGACCCGGTCCAGCGCGGCCATGGCGACGACGACGGCCCGCCGGGCGCGCCGCGCGCAGACCGTCACGATGGCGGGCAGCTCCCGCCCGCCACCGCCGATGAAGACGGCGTCCGGATCCTCCAGATCGGACAGCACGGTGGGCGCCGCCCCGTGCACGACCCGCACGTCGACCCCGTGCGCCCCGGCATTGGCCCGGATCCGGTCGCAGCCGTCCCGCGTCTTCTCGATCGCGGTGACGGCGGCACCGAACCGCGCGCACTCGACGGCGACGGACCCGGAACCCGCCCCGACGTCCCAGACCAGATCCCCGAGGCGTGGCCCGATCCGGGCCAGCGCGAGTGCCCGTACCTCGAACTTGCTGATCATCGAGTCGCGGTGCGCGAACTCGCTCTCGTCCAGGGCCCACCGGTCGGGACCGGCGGCCGGCCCGGCCACCGTCCGCACGGGAGCGAGGACACGGGACTCGTCCAGGCACAGGACGACGCTGACCGCCGTACCCCAGTCGCGGGCCGCGGCCTCGGCGGGCGTGACCCGCTCCACGCGTTCGTGCGCGGGGTCGCCGAGGGCGCTCGCCACGACGAGGACGCGCGCGCCGGAGCGGTGGGTGAGCGCGGCGCCGAGTTCGGCGGGACCGGAACCGGGCCCGGTCAGCACGGCCACCTTCGGGTGGGACCGGCAGACGTGCGCGGCCGTGCGCAGGTCACGCCCGTGGGCGCTCACCACCACCGCGTCGTCCCAGGGCAGCCCGAGCCGCGCGAAGGCGGTCGCGACGGACGAGACACCGGGCCGGACGTCCAGCCGCTCCGGCCCGAACCGCTCGGCCAGCGCCCGGACGATCCCGAAGAACCCGGGGTCGCCGGAGGCGAGCACGACGACCCGGCCGCCCTCCGCGTCCTCCCCGCCTTCCTTCTGGTTCTCCCGCGCCTTCGCCAGGTACCGCTCGACGGTGTCGAGGGCGGGGGCGAGCGGCCCGAGGACGACCTGTTCGGCGCCCGCCGGCAGCCGCGCGGCCGCCAGATGACGCCGGGCCCCCACGACCAGGTCGGCCCGCGCCACGGCGGCCTCGGCGTCCGGTGGCAGCGGCGCCCCCGTCCCCGTACCGACGACGGTGATCACGACGTACTGCCGCGCCGCGCCGCACGCAGCTCCGCGCGGGCCCGCGGGTCGGCCTTGCGGAAGCCGTGGAAGTGACCGGGGTGGTAGAGGTGCGAGCGGGTGCCGCTCGCGTCGAGCGCCGGACCGACGAGGAACAGCGTGTGCTTCCAGAGCTTGTGCTCCTTGACCGTCTCCTCCAGCGTCCCGATCGTGCACCGGACGATCAGCTCCTCCGGCCAGGTCGCCTGGTACGCGACCACGACCGGCGTCGAGGTCGGATAGCCGCCCTCCAGCAGCTCCCGTACCAGCTGGCCGCTGCGGGCCGCCGACAGGAACAGCGCCATGGTCGTCCCGTGCCGGGCGAACTCCCGCACCTCCTCCCCGGGCGGCATCGGCGTCTTGCCGCCGCCGAGCCGGGTGAGGATCACGGACTGCGCGACCTCGGGAATCGTCAGCTCGCGCCGGGCGAGCGCGGCCACCGCGGAGAAGGAGGAGACACCGGGCACGATCTCGGTCTCGACGTCCAGGTCCGCGCACCGGTCGAGCTGCTCCTGCGTGCCGCCCCACAGGGACGGGTCGCCGGAGTGGATGCGCGCGACCCTCAGGCCCTCGCGGGCGGCGCGTTCGTACACGGCCACGACGTCCTCGAGGGACATCGTCGCCGAGTCCAGGATCTCCGCACCCTCGCGCGCGTGTTCGAGGACCTCGGCCTGCACCAGGCTGGCCGCCCAGATCACGACGTCGGCCTCGGCGATCGCGCGCGCGGCGCGGAACGTCAGCAGGTCGGCGGCGCCGGGCCCGGCCCCGACGAAGGTCACCTTGCCGGTGGGGGCATCGGCCATGGGAATCGGTCCTCTCCTACGAAAACTCGGGTGCTGCGAAAAGATTTCGGTAGCCGGATCGGTGGCTACCCGCCCGTTGGACATGCGAGACCGGGGCCTGATCGGATAGCAAGGGCCTATGGCGGTCCTCGTCGCGCTCGGCGCGTTCCTGATGACGCTGGCCGGCGGCTGGACGGCTCAGCGGGTGACCGACCGCCGTCATCTGGTGCTCGGCCTGGCCGGTGGGCTGATGCTGGGCGTGGTCGGCCTGGACCTGCTGCCGGAGGCGCTGCGCACGGCGGGCGGCGAGGTCTTCGGCGTACCGGCCGCGCTGCTGCTGTTCGTCGCCGGGTTCCTCCTCGCCCATCTGGTGGAACGGCTGCTGGCCGCCCGGCAGGCCGCGCACGGCGGCGAGGAGTGCGCCGGCCGGGCGCCGGAGGTGGGCCTGACGGCCGCCGCCGCGATGGTCGGCCACAGCGCCATGGACGGCGTCGCGATCGGCGCCGCCTTCCAGGTGGGCGGCGGCATGGGCCTGGCGGTCGCCCTCGCGGTGGTCGCCCACGACTTCGCGGACGGCTTCAACACGTACACGATCACGAGCCTGTACGGGAACGCGCGCCGCAAGGCGATCACGATGCTGTTCGCCGACGCGGCGGCCCCGGTCGCCGGCGCCACCTCCACGCTCTTCCTCACCATCCCGGTGCACCTGCTCGGCGGCTATCTCGGGCTCTTCGGCGGCGTCCTGCTGTACCTCGCCGCCGCCGAGATCCTGCCCGAGGCGCACCACGAGCACCCGGCCCGCTCGACCCTGCTGTTCACGGTCGGCGGCGCGGCCTTCATCTGGCTGGTGGTGGGCCTCGCCGGAACCGGATGATCTCTCGTGACTCACAGTTTCCCGCCGCGTCCGCCGTCCCGCCGGGCGGGTGCGATGAGCGTGGAGAGGTACGGAAGCGGCTCGCCGCCGAGGTCGGCGGCGGGCCGGATGGACTCGCCCTCCAGACCGAGCGCCGAACCCCACACCGCGTCGTCGATCCGCCCGGTCTCCCGCAGCGCCCGCGCGACCTCGTGCGCCTGCCGTCCGAACTTGTACGCGACGACCGTGCCGGGCCCGCTCAGGGCGTCCTTGAGCACGGCGGCCCCGGCCGTCACCGGTACCAGGGTGAGCGGCTCGGTCCCCTCCGTGAGCACGGCCCCCGAGCGGGCGGCGAGATCCTGCATGGCGGTGATGCCGGGCACGGTCTCGATCTCCGTCCCGGGCACGAGCGCGCCGATGGTGTGCGCGAGATAGGTGAAGGTCGAGTACACGTTGGGGTCGCCGATCGTCGCGAAGGCGACGGTCGTGTGCCGCTCCAGCAGCTCCGCGACCCGCGCGCCCGCGGCGTCCCAGGCGGCCTCGCGGCGCGCGCGGTCGGTCCGCTCGTTGAGCGCGAACACGATCCGCAGGACCTTCTCCGCGGGCACGTAGTGCAGCACGGTCGCCTCGGCGCGCCCGCGTTCCCCGGTGTCCATGACGGGCACCACGACCACCTCGGCGGCACGCAGCGCGTTGACGCCCTTGACGGTCACCAGCTCCGGGTCTCCGGGGCCGACGCCGACTCCGATCAGCTTGCTGCTCATGACGTCAGGCACCTCTCCACGAACCGACGGGCGACACCGGGTACGGACGCCCAGTGCGTGTGCAGATAACTCGCGTGCACACCTTGTTGTACGAAACCCTCGACGCGCGGCCGCGGGGCGCGCACCCCCCAGGCGGGAGCCGCGCCGGCACCGGGCTCCACGACCGTCCGGTGGAACTCGTGCCCGCGCATCCGGGTACCGGCCGCGGCGAGCACGCTGTCGGACACGGCCACGGCGTCCCGGTAGCCCAGGGTGAGCCGCTCGTCCATCCGGGCCGTGACGTCGAGCACCCCGCACATCGGCTGTCCGTCGAGCTCGCGCGAGAGATAGAGCAGGCCGGCACACTCGGCGGCGACGGGCGCGCCGCCGAACGCCAGCTCGGCCACGGCCTTGCGCAACGGCTCGTTGGCGGACAACTCGGGCGCGTACACCTCGGGGAAGCCCCCGCCGATCACCAACCCGCCCGTTCCCTGCGGCAGTTGCTCGTCCCGAAGCGGATCGAAGGTGACGACGTCGGCCCCGGCGGCGGCGAGCAGCTCGGCGTGCTCGGCATAGGAGAAGGTGAAGGCGGGGCCGCCGGCGAGGGCGACGATCTTCTGGCCGCCCGGTTCCGGAACAACCGCCTCGGCCGTGTCCCAGGCCGCACCGGTCAACTCACCCGCACCACGCGCCAACGCGAACAACGCGTCCAGATCGCACCCGCGCCGCACCTGCTCGGCCATCGCCCGCACGGCGTCCACGGCGTCCGCGCGCCGCTCGGCGACGGGCACCAGCCCCAGGTGGCGGGAGGGCGTGTCCACCTGCGGGGCACGCCGCAGGGCACCGAGCACCGGCACCCCCGACGCGTCCAGCGCCTCCCGCAGCATCTGCTCGTGCCGATCGGACCCCACCTTGTTGAGGATCACCCCCGCGACCCGCACCCCGGGATCCCAGGAGGCGAACCCGTGCACCAGCGCGGCCACGGACCGGGACTGCGACGAGGCGTCGACCACCAGCACCACCGGCGCCCGCAGCAGCTTCGCCACCTGCGCCGTGGACGCCAGGTCGCCCTGCCCGGCCGCCCCGTCGTACAGCCCCATCACACCCTCGACGACGGCGAGATCGCACCCCCGCGCCCCGTGCGCGAACAGCGGCGCGATCAACTCCGCACCGCACAGGTACGCGTCGAGGTTGCGCCCCGCACGCCCGGTCGCGAGCGTGTGGTACCCGGGGTCGATGTAGTCGGGCCCCACCTTGTGCGGGGACACGGCGAGCCCCCGCGCGGCGAAGGCCGCCATCAGCCCCGTGGCGACGGTGGTCTTGCCGCTGCCCGAGGAGGGCGCGGCGATGACCAGCCGGGGGACGGACGTCACCACTCGATTCCCCTCTGGCCCTTCTGGCCGGCGTCCATCGGATGCTTGACCTTCGACATGTCGGTGACGAGATCGGCGGCTTCGACCAGCTTCTCGGGGGCGTTGCGTCCGGTGATCACGACATGCTGGGTCCCGGGCCGCTCCCGCAGCACCGAGACCACCTCCTCCACGTCCACCCACCCCCAGTGCATGGGGTACGCGAACTCGTCGAGGACGTACAGCCGGTACGTCTCGGCCGCGAGGTCCCGCTTGACCTGCTCCCAGCCCTCCCGGGCCTTCTCCTCGTTGTCCATCTGGGAGTCCCGCTGCACCCAGGACCAGCCCTCGCCCATCTTGTGCCAGTCGACGGACCCGCCCTCACCGCTGGCGCCCAGCACCCGCAGCGCGTTCTCCTCGCCGACCTTCCACTTCGCCGACTTGACGAACTGGAACACCCCGATGGGCCACCCCTGGTTCCAGGCGCGCAGCGCGAGCCCGAAGGCGGCGGTGGACTTCCCCTTGCCCACGCCCGTGTGCACCACGAGCAGTGGCCGGTTGCGCCGCTGACGTGTCGTCAGTCCGTCGTCCGGTACGACACTCGGCTGCCCCTGCGGCATTACGCGGCCCTCCTCGAAGTTCCCTGCACCTCGCGCACGAGCCCGGCGATGGAATCGGCGCGCAGCTCGTCCAGCGTCACCGCCGTCCCGCCCAGTTCGTCCGCGAGCCGCCCCGCGAGCCCGAGCCGCACCGGCCCCGCCTCGCAGTCCACGACCACGGAGGCCAGCTGGTCGGCCGCGAACAGCCGCGCCGCGCGCCCCGCGAGCGCGACCGGCTCGGGCCCGCCCGTGGCCCGTCCGTCGGTCACCACGACGACCAGCGGCCGGCGCGCCGCGTCCCGCAGCCGCTCGACCCGCAGCACCTCGTGCGCGCGCAGCAGCCCGGCCGCGAGCGGCGTCCGCCCGCCCGTGGGCAGCGACTCCAGCCGCACCGCGGCCGCGTCCACCGAGGAGGTGGGCGGCAGCGCGACCTCGGCGGCGGAGCCGCGGAAGGTCACCAGACCGACCTTGTCCCGCCGCTGGTAGGCGTCGAGCAGCAGGGACAGCACCGCACCCTTCACGGCGCCCATCCGCTGCCGCGCCGCCATCGACCCGGAGGCGTCCACCACGAACAGCACGAGGTTGCCCTCCCGCCCCTCACGGGTGGCCTGGCGCAGATCGTCCCGTCGTACGACCAGACCGGGACCCGAGCGTCCCCGCGCCCGCTGGTGCGGCGCCGCCGCCCGTACGGTCGCCGCCAGGTGCAGCTTGGTGAGCGTGCCCCGGGGCCGCCGCGAGCCGGTCGTCCGGCCGTGCTCGGTCCGCGCCCGGGAACGCCGGCCGGCCGCGCCCTCGCCGAGACCGGGCACGCTCAGCATCTTCGTGCGAAAGGGTTCGGCGGCCCGCACCGGGGACTGCTCACCGGCGCCCTGCCCGGCCGGCGCCTTTCCGTCCTGCGAGGGCTCGCCCTGTGCCGGCACGTCGCCAGAGGGGACATCGCCCTCCGGACCGTCCTGCGGCGGCTGCCCGCCCCCGCCGGGACCGTCCGGGTCGGGGTCGGGATCCGTGTCGGGGTCGGGTTCCGTGTCGGGGCCGGGGTCGTCGTCGGAACCGCCGAACTCCTCCAGCGTCTCGTCGAGTTTGTCCTCGTCGAGCCCCGGAGCGTCGAAGGGGTTGCGCCGGCGCCGGTGCGGCAGCGCGAGCAGCGCCGCCTGCCGTACGTCCTCGGGCAGCACCTCGGTGCGCCCCGCCCAGGCGGCCAGCGCGGTCGCGGTCCGCGCCATCACGATGTCGGCCCGCATCCCGTCCACCTCGAACGCGGCGCAGGTCGCCGCGATCTGGCGCAGCGCGGCGTCCCCGAGCCGCACCGACGGCAGCAGCCCGCGCGCCGCCGCGATCCGCGCCCGTACCGCGGACTCCTCGTCGGCCCATCGCGCGGCGAAGCCGTCCGGGTCGTCGTCGTAGGCGAGCCTGCGCCGGACGACCTCGACCCGCTGGTCGGGCTCCCGGGAGGCCGCGACCTCGACGGTCAGCCCGAACCGGTCGAGCAACTGCGGCCGCAGCTCGCCCTCTTCGGGGTTCATGGTGCCGACCAGCAGGAAGCGGGCCGCGTGCCGGACCGAGACGCCCTCCCGCTCGACGTACGAGGCACCCATCGCCGCCGCGTCCAGCAGCAGGTCGACCAGATGGTCGTGGAGGAGGTTGACCTCGTCCACGTACAGGATCCCGCGGTGCGCGTCGGCCAGCAGGCCCGGCTCGAAGGCCTTCACGCCCTCCGCGAGCGCCCGCTCGATGTCGAGCGCGCCGACGAGCCGGTCCTCGGAGGCACCGACGGGCAGCTCGACCGTACGGGCCGGCCGCGACACGTACGGGCCGCCGTCGTGCGGCCCGTCCGGGCACGCGGGGTCCGGCGCGTCCGGATCGCACGAGAAGCGGCACCCGGCGACGACGTCCACCTCCGGCATGAGCACGGAGAGCGCGCGCACCGCCGTGGACTTGGCGGTGCCCTTCTCGCCGCGGACCAGCACACCGCCCACCGCCGGCGAGACGGCGTTCAGCAGCAGCGCGAGCCGCAGGTCGTCCTGGCCGACCACGGCCGTGAACGGGAACGGGGTACTCACTGGTCGTCGCCCTCCAAGTCGCCTTCGAGCTCCAGATAGGTGGCGCGCAGCCGCTCCAGGGTGTCCGCGTCCGGCTCGGCCCACAGCCCCCGGTCGGCGGCCTCCAGGAGCCGTTCGGTGATCCCGCGCAGCGCCCACGGATTGGACTTCTTCATGAAGTCCTGGTTCTCCGCGTCGAAGACGTACTCCGCGCTGAGCTTCTCGTACATCCAGTCGTCCACGACCCCGGCCGTGGCGTCGTAGCCGAAGAGGTAGTCGACGGTCGCCGCCATCTCGAAGGCCCCCTTGTAGCCGTGCCGGCGCATCGCCGCCATCCAGCGCGGGTTGACCACCCGGGCGCGGAAGACACGGTGCGTCTCCTCCCCGAGCGTGCGGGTCTTCACCTGGTCGGGCACGGCCGAGTCACCGACGTACGCCTCCGGGCTCGCGCCCGTCAGATGGCGCACCATGGCCACCATGCCGCCGTGGTACTGGAAGTAGTCGTCCGCGTCGACGAGGTCGTGCTCGCGGGTGTCGACGTTCTTCGCCGCCACCGCGATGCGCCGGAACGCGGTCTCCATGTCGCCGCGTGCCGCCCGGCCGTCCAGACCGCGCCCGTAGGCGTAGCCGCCCCACACCGCGTACACCTCGGCGAGGTCCGCGTCGGAGCGCCAGTTGCGGGCGTCGATCAGCGGCAGCAGGCCGGCCCCGTAGGCACCCGGCTTGGAGCCGAAGATGCGCGAGGTGGCGCGCCGCCGGTCGCCGTGCCCGGCGGTGTCCTCGTCGGCGTGCGCGCGGACGTAGTTGAGGTCGGCCGGCTCGTCCAGCTCCGCCACCGCCCGCACCGCGTCGTCGATGAGACCGACCACGTGCGGGAACGCGTCCCTGAAGAAACCGGAGATGCGCACCGTGACGTCGATGCGGGGCCGGCCCAGCTCCTCGGGGGAGACGATCTCGAAACCGGTCACCCGGCGCGAGGCGTCGTCCCAGACCGGGCGGCAGCCCAGCAGCGCCAGGATCTCCGCGATGTCGTCGCCCTGGGTGCGCATCGCGGACGTGCCCCAGACCGTCAGACCGACCGACTTCGGGTACGCGCCGGTGTCCTGCAGGTACCGCTGCACCAGCGAGTCGGCGAGCGACTGTCCGACCTCCCAACTCAGCCTGGAGGGAATCGCCTTGGGGTCGACCGAGTAGAAGTTGCGGCCGGTCGGCAGGACGTTCACCAGGCCACGGGTCGGCGAGCCCGACGGACCGGCCGGGACGTAACCGCCGTCCAGGGCCCGCAGGATGTGGGTGATCTCGTCCGTCGTCCGGGCCAGCCGCGGCACGACCTCGCGGCAGGCGAACTCCAGCACCGCGACGGCGTCCGGGAGTTCAGTGCCCAGCACCTCGCGCACCAGAGCGGGCACGGCCGTGCCGTCCCAGCCGCGTTCCTCCATGCCCTCGGCCGCGCGGCGGCACAGCTGCTCCAGCAGATCGATCGCGTCGGCGCCCGTCCGCGCAGGGCCTGCGACGAGGTCCGTCAGCTCCACCGGCACCTTCACCGGCGCGCCGGGCTCGCTCAGCAGCTCCTTCTCGGACAGCCCGAAGTGCCCGGCGAGAGCGGCCCGCAGACCCGGCAGCGCGTTCGCGGCGCCACCCCACACCTGGGAGGCCCGCAGCACCGCCAGGACCAGGTTGACGCGCGGCTCGGCCTCCGGGCCACCGCCCAGGATGTGCAGGCCGTCCCTGATCTGCACGTCCTTGATCTCGCAGAGATAGCCGTCGATGTGCATCACGAACGCGTCGAAGTCGCCGTCGTCCGGCTGGTCGTCGACGTGCAGGTCGTGATGGAGCTCGGCCGCCTTGACCAGCGTCCAGATCTGCGCGCGGACCGCCGGGGCCTTCGTCGGGTCCAGGTCGGAGACGAGGGCGTACTCGTCGAGGAGCTGCTCCAGCTTGGCGAGGTCGCCGTAGGTGTCGGCGCGCGCCATCGGCGGCACCAGGTGGTCGACGACGGTGGCGTGCCCGCGCCGCTTGGCCTGGGTGCCCTCGCCCGGGTCGTTGACGATGAAGGGGTAGACGAGCGGGAGTTCACCGAGCACGGCGTCGGGCGCGCAGCCGCTGCTGAGCCCGAGTCCCTTGCCGGGCAGCCACTCCATCGTGCCGTGCTTGCCCATGTGCACGACGGCGTCCGCGCCGAAACTGTTCTCCAGCCAGCGGTAGGCCGCCATGTAGTGGTGCGACGGCGGCATGTCCGGGTCGTGGTAGATCGCGATCGGGTTCTCGCCGAAGCCGCGGGGCGGCTGGATCATCACGACGACGTTCCCGAACCGCAGGGACGCCAGGACGATGTCGTCGCCGTCCACGTACAGGTTGCCCGGCGGTTCGCCCCACGCCTCCAGCATGCCGTCCCGCAGCCCGGGGTCGAGCCGGTCGAACCACGCGCGGTAGTCGGCGAGCGGTACCCGCGCCGGTGCGGAGGCCAGTTGCTCCTCGGTGAGCCACTCGACGTCGTGGCCGCCGGCGGCGATGAGACGGTGGATCAACTCGTCGCCGTTGTCGGGGTATTCGGTGAGGGAGTACCCGGCGTCCCGCAGCGCGTCCAGCACCCGTACGGCGGAGGCGGGCGTGTCCAGGCCCACCGCGTTGCCGACCCGTGAGTGCTTGGTCGGGTACGCGGTGAAGACGAGCGCGAGCTTCTTCTCCGCGTTCGGCTTGTGCTTCAACCGGGCGTGCCGTACGGCGATCCCGGCGACGCGCGCGGCCCGTTCGGGATCGGCCACGTACACCGGGACGTCGTCGGGGCCCTGCTCCTTGAAGGAGAACGGCACGGTGATGAGCCGTCCGTCGAACTCCGGGATGGCGACCTGCATCGCCGCGTCCATC
Source organism: Streptomyces sp. RPA4-2 (assembly GCF_012273515.2). Taxonomy (NCBI): domain Bacteria; kingdom Bacillati; phylum Actinomycetota; class Actinomycetes; order Kitasatosporales; family Streptomycetaceae; genus Streptomyces; species Streptomyces sp. RPA4-2. The sequence goes on along the minus strand of NZ_CP050975.2, from coordinate 2,363,072 downwards.
GGGGAGAGGGCGGCGTCCGACTCGTCCCAGGCCCGCTTCGACGAGGTCAGACAGAGCCCCTGCAGCACGGGGACGTCGAGGTCGGCGAGGGCGCCGATGTCCCAGGCCTCGTCGTCGCCGCCCGCGGACGCCTCCGAGGCGTGCGTGCCGCCCGCCGCGAGCACGGTGGCGACCAGCGCGTCGGTCCTGCCGAGGATCTCGTACAGGCCGCTGTCGGCGCCGCGCAGTGAACCGCAGTACACCGCGAGGGCGTTGGCGCCGCGCGCCTCGACCGCGTCGCACAGCGTGTCGACGAAGGCCGTGTTGCCGGCCAGCTGGTGGGCGCGGTAGAAGAGCACACCGACGGTCGGACGGCCCTCGACGAAGGCACGCTCGCCGTGGACGCCGTACTCGGGCATCTTGCGCGGCTCCTCGAAGCCCTCGCCGGTCAGCAGCACGGTGTCGGAGAGGAACCGGGCCAGCTCGGTGAGGTTCTCGGGGCCGCCCTCGACCAGATAGCGCAGCGCCTCGGCCACCACACCGGCCGGCACCGACGAGTCGGCCATCAGCTCGGCGTCGGGGACGGTCTCGCCGCCGAGCAGCACGGTGGGGACACCGGACGCCTTCAGGAAGGCCAGGCCGTCCTCCCAGGCCCGCTTGCCGCCGAGGAGCCGTACGACGGCGAGGTCGGCGCCCTCGACGAGCGCGGGGAGTTCGTCCGCGACGTCCACCCGGGTCGGATTGCCGATCCGGTAGGCGGCGCCGGAGGCCCGGGCCGCCAGCAGATCGGTGTCGGCGGTCGACAACAACAACACTGTGCTCATGCGGGCGCTCCCGGTGGAATGAAAGGCAGTCCTTGCGGCGCGCCCGACTCGATGAGCCGCCACAGCGCGTCCGTGTCCGCGTGTTCCTCGATCAGATCGCCGAGCCGGTCCAGCTGCTCCTCGCGCAGCGCCCCGAACGACGTGTCGGCGGCCGGTACGAAGCGGCGGCCCGCGGCGGCCGCCACCTCGCGCAGGAAGGCACGCCGGAAGCCGTCCGACTCCAGCGAGCCGTGCCAGTGGGTACCCCAGACGGCACCCACCCGGCAGCCGTCCAAGAAGGGCTCGCCACCGGTCACTTCGGCGACGCCGTGATGAATCTCGTACCCCTCGACGTGTTCCCCGAGCGCCTCGCCGGCCGGCCGGGTGAGGGTCTTCTCGCGCGCGAACCGCACGCGGACGGGGAGGAGTCCGAGCCCGTCGACATGCCCGGCCCGCGACTCGACCTCGTCCTCGATGTGGTCCCCGAGGAGCTGGAAGCCGCCGCAGATCCCCAGCACCGGGCGGCCCTCGGCGGCCCGCCGGGCCAGCGCGTCCGCGAGGCCCCGCTCGCGCAGCCACGTCAGCGCCTTCACGGTGCCCCGGGTCCCCGGCACGACGACCAGGTCCGCGTCGGCCAGTTCCGCGGCCCGGTCCACGAACCGCACGACGACGCCGGGTTCGGCGGCCAGCGCGTCCACGTCCGTGAAGTTGGACATCAGCGGGACCGCGCAGACCGCGACGCGCAGGACGTCCTCGCCGACGGGCTCGGCGACCGCCGACTCCCGCACGGCACCGCGCAGCGACACACGCAGGCCGTCCTCCTCGTCGATCCCGAGGCCGTGCCGGAAGGGCAGGACCCCGTACGTACGGCGTCCGGTGAGGTCCTTCAGCATGTCGAGTCCGGGCTCCAGCAGGGACACGTCGCCGCGGAACTTGTTGACCAGGAACCCGGCGACGAACTCCTGGTCCTCGCGGGACAGCAGCGCGACCGTCCCGAAGAACGAGGCGAACACGCCGCCGCGGTCGATGTCGCCGACGACGAGCACGGGCAGCCGCGCGTTGCGCGCGATCCCCATGTTCACGATGTCGGTCCGCCGCAGATTGATCTCGGCAGGACTGCCGGCCCCCTCACAGATCACCGCGTCATACGTGCCCCGCAACTCGGCGAGGCAGTCCAGCACGGTGCCCAGGAGCTGTCGCTGCCGCCCGCCGTGGTAGCCGCGGGCGGTCATCTCGCCCACCGGCCTGCCCATGAGCACGACCTGACTGCTCCGGTCGCTGCCCGGCTTGAGCAGCACGGGGTTCATGAGCGCGGTCGGTTCCACGCGGGCGGCCTGCGCCTGCATGGCCTGGGCGCGCCCGATCTCGGCGCCCTCGCGGGTCACGAAGGAGTTCAGGGACATGTTCTGCGCCTTGAAGGGCGCGACCTTGACGCCCTGGCGCACCAGCCACCGGCAGATCCCGGCGGTCACGACGCTCTTGCCGGCGTCGGAGGTGGTTCCGGCGACGAGGAGACCGCCGTTCATGTCGTACGCCCCTTCGGGAGAGGTCCGCCCGCGAGCAGCCGCCCGGCCAGCAGCCGTCCCGCGGCACTCACGCCGAGGGCGAGCCAACTGACGCGCCGCGACAGCCTCACGGCCCGTTCGATGTCGCCGACGCGCACGGCACGCCCGCCGACGTTGAGGACGGGCCGGTGCTCGACCCGGCCGGCGTAGGAGAGGGTCCCGCCGAGCCGTACCCCGAGTGATCCGGCGAACGAGGCTTCCACGGGCCCGGCGTTGGGGCTCGGATGCCGGCGGGCGTCGGTACGCCAGGCGCGCACCGCCCCGCGCGGGTCGTCGCCGGCGACGGTGGCGAGCGCCGCGGTCAGCCGTGCTCCCGGCCAGCCCGCGACGTCGTCGAGGCGCGCGGAGGCCCAGCCGTAGCGCCGGTACCTGGCGGATCTGTGCCCGACCATGGCGTCGAGCGTGTTCACGGCGCGGAACGCGACCAGTCCGGGCACACCGCCGACGGCTCCCCACACCAGGGCGCCCACCACGGCGTCGGAGGTGTTCTCGGCGACGGACTCGACGACGGCGCGCGCGATGCCGTCGCGGTCCAGTGCCAGAGGGTCGCGCCCGCACAGGTGCGGCAGCCGCGCGCGGGCGGCCTCGACGTCACCGGCGCCGAGCGCGGCACCGATCGCCCGCGCCTCGCGCCCGAGGGAGGTGCCCCCGACGACGGCCCAAGTGGCCGCGGCGGTCAGGGCGATGGAGGCGGCACGGGAACGGCGTACGCCACGGTTCGCGAGCGCGGCGAGCGCACCGGCGCCGCCGACACAGACGGTGGTGTGCAGCGCTCCCCAGCCGCGGTGGTCGCGCCACAGCATCCGCTCCACGGCTCCCGCGGTCCGCCCGAACGCGGCGACCGGATGGCCCCGGCGGGGATCGCCGAGCAGCAGGTCGCCGAGGAGGCCGGTGGCGGCGCCGTACGCGAAGACGCGATCGGCACGCACGGGGTCAGCCCGCCGTGGGGTGAAGTGGAACCCTCGTACTCATCAAGACCCGCAACGGGCAGCCGCGCATGGCGATATGTCCTCACTCAGGGTGTCCGCGCCCTGGTTCGACGAGACCGGCGGTGAGAGTTCCTGGCTCCCGGGGAGTTCCTTCCCCGGTCACAGTGGCGGGACCGCGCCGGATTCACACCGGCTTCCTCTTCTGTCGCCGTACTTGGCTCCGGCAGTCCACCACGGGTTGCAGGACCCGTCAACTTGCCGTTGACCTGCGAGGGGAGAGTGTGCGAAGGCCCACATGGCGAGGGGCGGGGGAGGACGCGTGCGGGGGGTGCGGCACGGCATACGCGTGGGGTGCGGGACGGCGATCCGTCCCGCACCCCACGTGAAGTGATGCCCGTTTCAGGCTGTTTGCCGCCGCGCGGTCACCGCCGCGGGGTCATTTGCCGACGATGAGATAGATCCCGTAGGCCACCGCCGCCGCGCACGCGGCGAAGCAGACGTACGCGCCGGTGACCGCGAGGGCGGCCGAACCGCCCTGGGCGGACGCGGACTCGCGCTTGGTGAGGCCGATGATGCCGAGGGTGAAGAGGCCGACGAGGGCCACGGTGACCACGAGGCTGACTCCGAAGACGGAGCCGAGGGCTGCCCAGTCGATGTTCATGCTGTTCCGTCCTTACACCGTGGCCGGGCGGGTGGGCTCCGCGTCCGGGGACGGGATGGTGGTCTTCAGATCGCCGGACAGGTCTCCGGTGACGGGGCCCGCGGGCGGCGGGGTGACCGCGGCCATCGCGGTGGTGACGATGCCGGCCGGCTCGGCGGCGGCGTCGTTGACGTTGTCGATGGTGACCGGCTGGCGGCGGGACAGCGTCCAGATGGTGCCGGCGCCGGCGACCAGCAGCGCGCCGGTGAGGACGATGCCCCAGGTGCCCTGCTTCGTCAGGAACTCGGCGGCGGCACCGGCCAGTCCGGCGGCCGGCAGGGTCAGGCCCCAGGCGACGAACATCCGGGTCGCGGTGGACCAGCGGACGACACCGCCCTTGCGGCCGAGGCCCGAGCCCATCACGGCACCGGAGCAGACCTGGGTGGTGGAGAGGGAGAAGCCGATGTGCGAGGAGGCCAGGATGGCCGTCGCGGCGCTGGTCTGGGCGGCGAAGCCCTGCTGCGGCGCGAGGTCGGTCAGACCCTTGCCCATCGTGCGGATGATGCGCCAGCCGCCCAGGTAGGTGCCGAGCGCTATGGCGGTACCGGCCGAGACGATGACCCAGGTGGGAGGGTTCGAGCCGGGGGCGATCACACCGCCGGTGACCAGGGCGAGGGTGATGATGCCCATCGTCTTCTGCGCGTCGTTCGTGCCGTGCGCCAGCGAGACCAGACCGGCCGAGGCGATCTGGCCGGCGCGGTAGCCCTTGGCGGTCGCCTTCTGGTCGGCGCGGTTGCTGATCCGGTACGTCAGCCGGGTGGCCAGCATCGCGGCGAGTCCGGCCACGATGGGCGCGGCGACCGCGGGGAGCAGCACCTTGGTGACGACGGTCGAGCCGTTCACCGACGACCAGCCGGCCGACATGACCGCGGCGCCGATCAGACCGCCGAACAGTGCGTGGGAGGAACTGGAGGGCAGACCCAGGAGCCAGGTCAGCAGATTCCAGAGGATGGCGCCGACGAGCGCCGCGAAGATCACTTCGGTACGTATGCCCTCTTCGTTGATGAGTCCGCCGGAGATCGTCTTGGCGACCTCCACGGAGAGGAACGCACCGACGAGATTCAGCACGGCGGACATGGCCACCGCCGTCTTGGGCTTCAGAGCGCCGGTCGAGATGGTCGTCGCCATCGCGTTGGCAGTGTCGTGGAAACCGTTCGTGAAATCGAACACGAGAGCGGTGACGATCACGATTCCGAGGAGGAGCGTGATGTGTTCCATTTACCCAGGCTTCTGTTTGACGTCAGTGGCACGTGGACCGTAGGCAACCTGAGTGAACGGAAGATGAACTGAGGCAGGCTTAGGGGTGTATCGAACCACGGATCACCCCTCCGCTTGCACCGGTGTGGATGCCGGAGGGATGACCCGTGGTTCGAACGAAGGCGGAATATCGGGCTCCGCTAGCCCTTCGCGAGCCTCTTCAGCCGTGCCGTGGATCCGTTGAAGAGATTCTGGTCACCCGGCAGGGTCCCCTTGTTGTCGTACTGCCAGAACGTCCAGGCCGACCAGCCGCCCGGCAGTGCGCCGATGTCCGCGCTGTCGTAGCGGGCCAGCCAGAGGGGGTGGTCCGCGGCGAAGGCGTGGCTGTCCCCGGTGCAGGTGTTCCACCAGTGGGCGGTCGTGTAGATCACCGGGCGGCGGCCCGTCTCCCGTTCGAGCTCGTCGCTGAAGTCCTGGATCCAGCTCACGAGCCCGGCCTTGGTCATGCCGTAACACTTGTGCTTGCTGTACGGGTTGTACTCGATGTCGAGCGCGGGCGGCAGCGTCCGTCCGTCGGCCTGCCAGGCGCCCCCGTTGCGCACGAAGTACTCGGCCTGGGTGGCACCGGACGACTTGTCCGGCACCGCGAAGTGGTAGGCGCCGCGGAGGATTCCCGCGTCGTACGCCCCGTTGTACTGCTGGTCGAAATAGGGGTTGCGGTAGGTGTGGGACTCGGTGGCCTTCACATAGACGAACCGGGCGCCCTTCGCCCTCGCCCGCTGCCAGTCGACGTACTTCTGGTGCGAGGAGACGTCATGGCCCCTGGGCGCACCGGCCGCGGCGGCCGGCCCGCCGGTGAGCGCGGTTCCGGTGACGGCGAGCGCTGCCATGGCGGCGCTCGCCGCGAGGGCGCGGGCGAGGGGGCGGGCGTGGCGACGGAACGGCTGGTGACCACGGGCCATGTTTCCCCCCGGAATGGCGTCGTGCACGGCAAATCCCCCAGAGGTTAGTGGAAGATCATTCAATACACGTCGATCACCGGCCAATAGCCTTGAAGAGGTGATGTGTCCACATATGCACCCTTACGGACGTACGCCTTCCGCCCTAAAGTGCCCTCGCGGCCACCCGGTTGACGTCCGTCCTGACAGGATCGCGGGCATGGCGGAGCAGCGGCGGGACGCGCGGGTCGGGCGGGACGTGGGGGGCGGCGCAGGCGGTGCGCATGCGCGGAAGGTGGCGGACGCGTGGGGCGAACTCGTCGCGACGGCCCGCCGGACGGTGGCCGACGGGCTGGTCGTCGGAACCTCGGGCAACGTCTCCGTACGGGTCGGCGACACGGTCCTGGTCACGCCGACCGGAGTGCCCTACGACCGGCTCACGCCCGGCGACGCCGTCGGGGTCGGCCTCGACGGCCGGCAGACCCTCGGCGCCCTCCGTCCCACCAGCGAACTGCCGATGCATCTGGCGGTCTACCGCGCCACCGACGCGCGCGCCGTCGTCCACACCCACGCCGCGCACGCGACGGCGGTGTCCACGCTCGTGACCGAGCTTCCGCTGATCCACTACATGGCGGGCGCCCTCGGCGGACCCGTCCGGGTTGCCCCTTATGCGACGTATGGAACCCCCGAGTTGGCCGAGAACATGCTTCAGGCGCTGACCCGGCGCACGGCCTGCCTCCTCCAGAACCACGGCACCGTCGCGTACGGAGACTCCCTGGACCAGGCGTACGACCGCACCGCCCAGCTGGAGTGGATGTCCCGCGTGTGGCTCCTGGCATCGTCCGTACCGGGACTGTCGCCCGCGCTGCTGTCCCGGGAACAGCTGGGGGAGGCGGGGGAGCGGCTGCGGGGGTACGGCCGGCCCGGCCCGGACGCGGACGGCGTGCCAGTCGCGTAACGGGCGCCACGGGGTCGTGTCGCTCCACCGCGGGACCGCGCGCCCGCTTCACCGCGGGACCACGCGCCCTCTTCGTCGCGGGGTTGTGCCGCTTCGCCGCCGCCCCGGGACCCCCGTCGCCGTTCCCGGACGAGGGAGCCGTCGGTCCGCGCTCCCACTGGCCGACAACGGGATACGCCGTGAGACTGAATCCGTGCGTACTGCCAAAGCGACGGCCGCGGCCGTCACCGTAGCCCTGGCCGCGAGCGCGGCCTCCGTGGCGGTGGGACGGTTCGCCAGCGACGCCGCGCTCAAGGCGTCGCCCGGCCGGCCCCTGCCCACCGAGCCGCGGCTCACCGTGCACGCCACGGCCCCGGGCCGGATCACGCTCACCCGTGCCCTGGCCTCCCGGCGACCGGGAACGTACGGACTGGCCGGCGACGGCTCGCACGCGGTCGTCGGCCCGGTCCTGGAGAACGCGCCCCACACCGCCGACACGGTCGTACGCCGCCTCGAACACGTCACCCACGGCACCCTGCGGCCCGGCGACCGGGTCTGGCTCACCCCGAACCTGTACGTCGGCAACCCGAGCACCGCGCTCGGCCTCGACCACGCCGACGTGGACGTGCCCGGCGAGCTGGGCCCGCTGCCCGCCTGGTTCGTGCCCGGTGTCCGCGACACCTGGGTGATCACCGTCCACGGCCTGGGCGCCACCCGGGAACTCCCGATGAATGTGATGCAGTTCCTGCACCGCAGCCGGCTCCCCGTCCTCGACCTCGCCTACCGGGGAGACGTCGGCGCGCCCCGTCCCCCGGACGGCCTCGGTCACCTCGGCGAGACCGAGTGGCGCGACCTGGACGCCGCGCTGCGCTACGCGGTCCGCTACGGCGCCGCGCAGGTCGTCCTGTACGGCTGGTCCACCGGCGCCACCATGGCCCTGCGCACCGCCGCCCACTCCGCCCTGCGGGACCGGATCGCCGGGCTGGTCCTGGACTCCCCCGTCCTCGACTGGGAAGCCACGCTGCGCGCCCTCGCCACCGCCCGGCACACCCCGAGGGCCCTGCTGCCGCTCGCGGTCCGGGCCGCCCAGGGCCGCACCGGACTGCACGGCGACCGCACCTGGCAGGCCGCCGATCCCGACCGGCTCACGGTGCCGACGCTGGTGGTGCACGGCCCGGACGACGTCCTCGCCCCCTGGGGACCCTCGCGCCGTCTCGCCCGCAGGCGCCCGGACCTGGTGACCCTGCACACGGTCGCGCGGGCCCCGCACGGCGCCCTGTGGAACGCCGACCCGACGGAGTACGAAGAGGTCCTGCGCCGCTTCCTGACCCCGCTGATGTAGGGGACCCGCCTGCCGCACGGGAACCGGCGACCGCATCCCCGGCACACGGCGCCACTTCTTCCGCACGGCGTCCGGGAGCGCCGTGCCGACCCTCCCGCACGGCGCCCCGGCGAAGGCACCAGCAGGCTTCCGGATCGGATCGGACCAACTCGCACGGCGCCGCCCGCACACGTGGCGAGCCCCCGCAAAACCCCGTGCATTGGCCACCCCTGTCGCCTGCTGTGACATTCCGTTTGGGTTTTCGGACCGCCAACCGGAAGACTGCACCTGTGACGTCCCGTAACCCGCGCGACTCCAGGCTCCGACTCGTCCGCCCGCGGCCCCTGGCTGCCGCCCCCCGAGCGGTGACCCAGCGCAGCTCGCGCCGACCCGCACCCCGGCCCCCGAGGGCACCCCGCCGCCGGCGGAACTCGCCCGCATGGCGCGCGGCTTACTCGCCGACGCGGCCCGCGTCGCCCGCTGGGCCGACTCCATGCTCGGCCCGGGGCGCGACGGCGCGACCCCCGACGGCAAGGGCACCCTCTCCGAAGCGACCGCCGAACGGGCCGCCGGGGAATTGGGCCTGACCCCGGTTCAGGTCCGCGCGGACTGGGACACCGCACGCCTCGCGGGCCTTGTCGAGGTGCACGGCGACATCGCCCGCCCCGGCTGGCGGCTACGCGCCTGGAACCGCGACGACAGCGCCGTCCTGCGCGGCTGGGTCGCCCTCTTCGACGCCTGGTCGCTCGCCCATCCGGAGCCCGCGGACCGTGAGGCGTCCGCCGTCGCCGAGGTCGTCTCCGCGATGCCCCAGGTGCTCTCCTTCCTTCAGCTCTCCGCCGGGCCCGTCCCCGTGGAGCAGCTCCTCGACCTCCTCGAACAGCGGGTCACGGAGCTGCGCACCGAGCGCTGCGAGATCCCCTACGGCCCCCAGCCGGAGCCCGCCCCGGAGCCCGCCCCGGAGACCGCCGCGCCCCCGGACATGGACGCCCCGCTCGCCCCTCTCCTCGACTGGGCCCTGCACGCCCTCGCCGCCGTGGGAGCGCTCACCTGCGCCGACGGACAGGCCACCCTCACCCCGCTCGGCAGCTGGGCGGTCTGGGTCAAGCTGGAGCAGATCTGCGTCGCGGCGCAGAGCCCCGCAGGGAACATCGAGCAGCCCGCCGCGGACATGCTCCGCGGCTGTGCCCAACTGCGCCCGAACGCGGCCCGCGCCGAGTACCGCGCGTGGCTCGCCGCCCGCCCCGTCGGCAGCGCCGTCACCGAACTCCTGGCGGCCGCCCGCGGCGAGGACGCCCTCACCCGCGGTCTCGCCTTCGAGGCGCTGCGGGTGGTCGGCGCCCCGGCCGAGCCCGATGTGCGCTCCGTGGCCGAGGAGAGCTGGCTGCGCCCCTACGCCCTGCTGTGGCTCGCCGAGCACGACGGCCACGACCCGGAGGACGCCCACGAGGTGCTCACCCGCGAGGAGTCCACCTGGCTGTGGGTCGACACCGCGGCGGCGGTCGCCGACCACGGCGAGGCGCCGCTCCTCGTGCGCCACCTGGAGTCCGCCGTGCAGCCGACCGTGCCCGCGCTGCTCGACGAGGTGCGCGCCGTCGGGCACCCCCGCACCGTCCAGGTCCTGGTCGCGCTCGCCGCCGCGCACCCCGACCCGGCGCTCGCGAAGGCCGTCCGCCGGGCCGCCTTCCAGGTGCACACCGGAGGGAGCTGAGCGGTCTCCTAGGGCGTGTTGCGAAAGTCCCGTCGTCCGCCCGGAGGGCGGGCCTCGCGGCGTCTGGTGCGTGCTCTCGGTGGGCCGGGCGGAAGCCCGCGTACTGGACGTACTCGGGTTTTCGCCCGGTGCGGCGAGAGTGCGTGCCCGGCGTCGCGAGGCAGGCGGGACTTTCGCAACACGCCCTAGGCGCCCGTCTCCGGCGCGTAGGTGCCGAAGCTCCAGATGTTGCCCTCGGCGTCGCGGGCCAGATAGTCCCGCGAGCCGTAGTCCTGGTCGGTCGGGGGCATCAGGATCTCGGCGCCGTGGTCCACGGCGCGCCGGTGGTGTGCGTCGACGTCGTCCACGACCACGTACACACCGGTGGGGCCGGCGTCCTTCATCGCGGTGTCGAAGACGCCGCCGCGGCCCTTGGAACCGAGCATCACCGCTCCGGTGCCCTGGACCAGCTCGGCGTGCATCACCGTGCCGTCCTCGCTCTCGTACACCGACAGCTCGGTGAAGCCGAAGGCCTCCGTGAGCTGCCTGATCGCCGCCTTCGCGTCCGCGTACAGCAGTGTCGGGTAGATGCTCGGACGTCCGCCGTCCATGCCCGCCATACCGACCACTCCTTCTCGTTCCGCCGCCGGAATGTGACCTGCCCCACAGTCTCGCACCGGCCACTGACAACGCCCCCACGGGCGGGACCGGGCCGTCAGCGGAAGGTGTTGCACTGCGCCATGTCGCCGGTGCGGTAGCCCTGGTAGAACCACTGCTGCCGCTGCGCGGCCGAGCCGTGCGTCCAGGTCTCCGGCGTCACCCGCCCCTGGAACCTCTGCTGGATCCGGTCGTCGCCGACGGCCGCCGCCGCGTCCAGCCCGTCGCGGATGTCGGCCGCGGTGAGACTGCTGAGCAGCGGCCTGCCCGTCGACGGGTCCTTCGTCGTCGTCGCGTGGTGCGCCCACACCCCGGCGTAACAGTCGGCCTGCAGTTCCACCTTCACCGAGTTGCTGGTCGCGCCCGAGACACCGTCCTGGGCCCGGCCCAGCGTCCCCATCAGGTCCTGCACATGGTGCCCGTACTCGTGCGCCACCACGTAGGCCTGTGCGAACGGACCGCCGCTGGAGCCGAACTTGGTCCGCAGGTCGTCGAAGAAGCCCAGGTCCACGTAGACCTTGCGGTCGGCGGGGCAGTAGAAGGGCCCGACGGCCGAGGTCGCGGTGCCGCAGGCGGTGGCCACCCGGTTGCTGAAGAAGACGGTCGGCGAGCGTGTGTACACACCGTCGCGCCGCGCGAACTCCTGCGCCCAGAAGTCCTGCACGCTGTTGACCACCGCCACGACGCGGCAGTCCTCCTTGGCGTTCGCGTCCCGCCCCGTCCGGCACGTCTCCTTGATCTGGTCGAGCGAGGAGGAGGTCGCCGCGGGCTGGTCGTTGCCGGAGGAGAGCCCGAGCTGGTCGGGTCCCACTCCGAAGAACAGCCCGAGCAGCAGCGCGACCAGACCGGCGATACCGCCGCCGACGGTCGCCCGGCCACCGGGGATCCGGCTGCCGCGCGCATCCTGCACCTCGGAGGTGTCCAGGTCGGCGTCGTCGTCGAACTGCATGGGCGCACCATCCTCCGCGTACGGCCGTGTACGTCGCTCCGTGCCGCCATCCTCGTACGGCCCCGGCTCCCCGGCTCCGGGCGGAGGGCCGAACGGGGGACCTCCGCCGGCCGTTCGCCGTGTCCCCGCGAAGCCCCGCCGGGACACACCTACGCTCTGCGCCGGAGCCCGGGCAGGGGCGAAGGAGGGGGCAGGGGTGGTCACTGTGCCGGTCGGGGCGACGCGGTCCGCGCGGACGGCTGGGCCTGTACGGACCATGGAGTCTGTACGGACCATGGAGTCTGCACACGCCGACGGGTCCGCTCGGCCCGACGGGTCCGTTCGGACCGTCCAGGCCGGCGACGGCCGAACGGTCCCCGGGCCGCCTCCCCCCGCGGTCCGCCGCCGTACGGCTCGCGCCCTGCTCCTCGTCGTCGTCGCGGTCGCCGTCGCGCTGCTGCTCGCCGTCGCCCACCAGGCACGTCCCGCGCCCTACGGAGACCGGCTCGTGCTCCACGCGCGCGTGGAGCACGCACAGGGCACGCCGCCGCCGTCGAGGCCCCCGCTGCGGACGACCGCCGCCGCCGTCGAGGCCTACGACGCGACGACCGGCCGCGCCCGCTGGACGTACGGGCGCGAGGGCCGCCGCCCGCTGGCCGTGCTGCCCGCGCGCGGGCACGCGATCGCGCTCTGGGACGACGGTCTGGTCACCGACACGACGCGTCGCGACGGGAGCGCCGTCCGCTGGCACCGGGCGCTGCCCCAGGCCGCCCGATGGCTCGCGGACCACGAGGCGACCGGCGTGCTGCGGCTCCTGGGCGGCGGCATGCTCGCCGTGATCACCCCCGAACGTGTCGCCGCTTACCGCGTCGCCGACGGCGACCTGCGCTGGATCCTGCCCGCCCGGCCCGGCTGCCGCTTCGCGCCCGCACGTGCCCTTCGTCACGGCGCGGTGCTCCTGATCGCCCGTCCCTGCCCCGCCGAGGACCGCTGGACGGCCGGGCTCGTCGCGGTGGACGACCTGGGCGTCGTCGCCCCGCACCGCGCCCCGCTGGGCAACGGACAGCGGGGCGAGCGTCACAGTGCCGGACACCCGCGCCCAGGAAAAGTGGTTGCACCGCCCCGTTAGACTTGGCCCATGGCCATTCTCCTCGCGCATTAGACGGCGGGAACGTCCTCAGCCGCCCACCCCGCCAACGACCCTGCCCAGGAGTCTGTCCGTGATCTCCGCCTCCGGTATCGAGCTGCGCGCCGGCGCCCGCATTCTCATCGAGTCCGCCACCTTCCGCATCACCAAGGGCGACCGCATCGGCCTGGTCGGCCGCAACGGCGCGGGCAAGACGACGCTCACCAAGGTCCTCGCGGGCGAAGGCCAGCCCGCCGCGGGCAACGTCGCCCGCTCCGGCGAGGTCGGCTACCTGCCGCAGGACCCCCGCACCGGTGACCTCGACGTGCTCGCCCGCGACCGCGTGCTGTCGGCCCGCGGCCTGGACGTCCTGATCCGCAAGATGCGCGAGAACGAACAGCGGATCGCCAACGGCTCGGGAGCCACCCGCGACAAGGCCATGCGGCAGTACGAGCGCCAGGAGACGGAGTTCCTTACCAAGGGCGGATACTCCGCCGAGGCCGAGGCCGCCACCATCGCCGCCGCGCTCAACCTGCCCGACCGTGTGCTCGGCCAGCCCCTGCACACGCTCTCCGGCGGCCAGCGGCGCCGTATCGAACTGGCCCGGATCCTGTTCTCCGACGCCGACACGCTGCTGCTCGACGAGCCCACCAACCACCTCGACGCCGACTCGATCGTCTGGCTGCGCGACTACCTGAAGACGTACCGCGGCGGGTTCATCGTGATCTCCCACGACGTCGACCTCGTCGAGACGGTCGTCAACAAGGTCTTCTACCTGGACGCCAACCGCGCCCAGATCGACGTCTACAACATGGGCTGGAAGCTCTACCAGCAGCAGCGCGAGGCCGACGAGAAGCGCCGCAAGCGCGAGCGGCAGAACGCCGAGAAGAAGGCCGCGGCGCTGAACGCGCAGGCCGACAAGATGCGCGCGAAGGCCACCAAGACCGTCGCCGCCCAGAACATGGCCAAGCGCGCCGACCGGCTGCTCGCCGGCCTGGACGCCGTCCGCGTCTCCGACAAGGTCGCCAAGCTGCGCTTCCCGGAGCCCGCTCCCTGTGGCAAGACCCCGCTCATGGCCGAGGGCTTGTCGAAGTCGTACGGCTCCCTGGAGATCTTCACCGACGTCGACCTGGCCATCGACAAGGGCTCCCGCGTCGTCATCCTCGGCCTGAACGGCGCGGGCAAGACGACCCTCCTGCGCCTCCTCGGCGGCGTCGAGACCCCCGACACCGGCGGGGTCGTCGAGGGACACGGACTCAAGCTCGGCTACTACGCGCAGGAGCACGAGACCCTCGACCCGGAGCGCACGGTGCTGGAGAACATGCGCTCCGCCGCCCCGGACCTCGATCTGGTCGAGGTCCGCAAGACGCTCGGTTCGTTCCTGTTCTCCGGCGACGACGTCGACAAGCCCGCCGGGGTCCTCTCCGGCGGCGAGAAGACCCGTCTCGCGCTCGCGACCCTGGTGGTCTCCGCCGCGAACGTCCTCCTCCTCGACGAGCCGACGAACAACCTCGACCCGGCCAGCCGCGAGGAGATCCTCGGCGCGCTGCGCACCTACAAGGGCGCCGTCGTCCTCGTCACCCACGACGAGGGTGCCGTCGAGGCGCTCCAGCCGGAGCGGATCATCCTGCTGCCGGACGGCGTCGAGGACCTGTGGGGCGCCGACTACGCGGACCTCGTCGCCCTCGCCTGAGCCCTCGTACAGCCCCCGGGGACCTGATGGGCAGCCCCGGGACGGCCGTCAGCACGACGTGATCGAATGCCTGATCCACTGCGTATGGATCATTCGGCCGATCCGTGATCCATCATCTGTGTGAGATCTCCTCGTACCGAGGTGTGTCGTACATCGATTTCTCGGCCGAGTCCCTTGTTCTCAAGGGCTCGGCCGTTGTGCGTCGCTGACCTGGCACTTTGCCGAAGAACCCGTTCGGCCGCACGAAGGGCCAGGGGCGGAACCTGTGATTCCACTCGTGGGGACGGGCTCCTGTCGTCAAAACCTTGTCTCACGGACCTTGCCGAATGGCTGGCCATGAAGCCCTTGAGGGGTGATCATGAGAAGTCCAGAGCGCACTTCCCATGAGGAGGCACGGGTGGCCGAGACTCTGAAGAAGGGCAGCCGGGTGACCGGCGCCGCGCGCGACAAGCTCGCGGCAGACCTGAAGAAGAAGTACGACTCCGGTGCGAGCATTCGAGCGCTGGCCGAAGAGACCGGCCGTTCGTATGGCTTCGTGCACCGGATGCTCAGCGAGTCGGGCGTCACGCTTCGTGGGCGTGGCGGAGCGACGAGGGGCAAGAAGGCCGCCTCGGCCTGAGGCCGGGCGTCCCCATCGGCTTCGGTGGTGGCCACCCGGTCGGTCGGGTGATCGACCGGGTGGTTACTGTGCAGTCACTTAGGTGTGTCCCCCCTGTACGGGTGCGCGCCTGATCCGACCGCACCCATCGGAGGCAGCCCATGGCTTCGCTCGACAAGGATCTCGACCCCGTACTCGACAAGGACGGCGTACGGCTCACCGTCGACGACGCGATCGCCACGGTGACGCTGACCAACGCGGCCAAGCGCAACGCCCAGAGTCCCGCTCTGTGGCGGGCGTTGACGGAGGCCGGACGGTCACTGCCGGGCACCGTCCGGGTGGTCGTCCTGCGCGCCGAGGGCAAGTCGTTCTCGGCCGGGCTCGACCGGCAGGCGTTCACGCCCGAGGGCTTCGACGGCGAACCGTCGTTCATCGACCTCGCGCGCGGCACGGATGCCGACCTCGACGCGACCATCGCCGAGTACCAGGAGGCGTTCACCTGGTGGCGGCGCAGCGACGTCGTGTCCATCGCCGCCGTGCAGGGGCACGCCATCGGAGCCGGGTTCCAGCTCGCCCTCGCCTGTGACCTGCGCGTCGTCGCCGACGACGTGCAGTTCGCCATGCGCGAGACCAGCCTCGGGCTCGTGCCCGACCTCACGGGGACGCACCCGCTGGTCGGTCTGGTGGGTTACGCCCGCGCGCTCGAGATCTGCGCGACGGGTCGCTTCGTGGCGGCCGAGGAGGCCGAGCGCACCGGTCTCGCCAACCTCGCGGTCGCGGCCGGAGAGCTCGACGACGCGGTACGCGACCTCGCCGCGGCCCTGCTCGCTGCGCCGCGCGACGCCGTCATCGAGACCAAGGCGCTGCTGCGGGGGGCGCGGGAGCGCACGTACGAGGAGCAGCGCCGCGCCGAGCGTGCGGCCCAGGCCCGGCGACTGCGGGACCTCGCCGGCGTGGGGGACTGAGACCGTCCTCCGGCGGCGGGGTATGGGGGACGCCCGCGCGGTCCTCGCGTCCCCGCCCACCACGCGCCGCTAACGCACGGCGGTCACCAGTACGGCCACCGACGGCAGGTCCGGCAGGACCTCGGCGACGCGGGCCCTGACCGCCCGAGCCACGTCGGCCGTCCGTTCGGCGGCCGAGACCGCCAGTTCGACCCGCACATGGCGGCGCGGCAGGGCCGGGTCCGTACCGCGGACCTCGGTGAAGTGGACCGGACGGCCCAGCGCGCCGGTCAGACGGTCCACCCCCGGGACGGACAGAACGGCAGCCACCACGCGCGCCTCCTCGGCCGCAGCCGACTCGCCGACCGGACCGGGCCCGACGACTGGACGTGATCCGTGGACCCGAGCCGTCTCGTCAACCGGGCCCGGCCCGTCGAGCGGAGTCGGTCCAGTGGCCGGGGCTGGGGTGTCCCGGTTCACGGGGGTGGGCGGCGTGTCCGTGTCCAGTAGTCCCGTCACCCGCAGGTCCACCTCCGTCACCATGAGCCCCAGACGTTCCGTCGCCGCCGTGGCCAGGGCCGAGCGCAACCGGGCCGCCGCCGTGGGGAGCGGTTCGCCGCCCGGCGCCGAAGGGTCCGCCGAGGCGGCGAACTCCCCGGTGACGCGGAGCGGACCGGGCGGCAGCGCGCCGGGCGGCGGCGGCACGGCGGGCTCGTACGTCCGCTCCGGGTCCGTGAGGGAGACCCGCAGCGCGCCGAGGCGCACACCGGGGACGGCGGCCGCCGCGCGCCGCAGGACCGTGCCGGCCGCCTCCTCGGTGATCCACGCGCCGTCGCGGGAGTGGCCGAGAGGGAGGAGCCGCCCCAGCCCGAGCCGCTGTCTTACCGCCCGCGTCCATCGGTCCGACGTCATTCCTCCAGCCTGCCGTATCCCTGGCGCGCAATCGCGGGGGCGCACTTAGTGTGGGCGGAGGAGGACGACCGAAAGGGACGTGCGGCGATGACCGACATGACGGAGCGGAACCGGACGGAGAACCCCGAGGGCGAGACGCCCCAGACCCGTAAGCCCACCCGGCGCGGAGGCGGTGATCCCGCCACCCGGGGCCGGACCACGATCGCCGACGGCGTCGTGGAGAAGATCGCCGGACTCGCGGCCAGGGACGTGCTCGGCGTGCACGCGATGGGCAGTGGGCTGAGCCGTACCTTCGGTGCGGTGCGCGACCGGGTGCCGGGCGGCTCGAAGTCCGTCGCCAGGGGCGTCAAGGCCGAGGTCGGCGAGGTGCAGACCGCGCTCGACCTGGAGATCGTCGTCGAGTACGGGGTGTCGATCGCGGACGTGGCCCGCGCGGTCCGGGAGAACGTGATCACGGCCGTGGAGCGCATGACGGGTCTCGAGGTCGTCGAGGTCAACATCGCCGTGAGTGACGTGAAGCTTCCCGATGAAGAGGACGAGGAGCCGGAGTCGCGGCTCCAGTGACCGGACCGGCCACCGAACTGCTGAGGAGCGCACATGAGCTTGGCCGTGATCGGCATGATCGCCGGAATGGCGCTGGGCTTCGCCGGATACTTCGGGGGATTCGGGGCCTTCCTGCTCGTGGCCGCCCTGGGAGCCGTCGGCTTCGTCGTCGGACGGTTCCTCGAGGGGGACCTGGACCTCGGTGCCCTCTTCCGCCCGCGTGACGACCGGCGGCGGTGACACCCGTGACCGGCGCGCCCGGTGACACCCGGCGGCCGTCGGCGGTCGTCGTGGCCGCCGAGCGCGGCGCGACCCGGATCGCCGACCGCGTCGTGGCCAAGACCGCCGCACAGGCGGCCCGCGAGGTCCTCGGGCCGCTGCCCCCGGACGCCGCGCCGCCGCACGCGACGGTCCTCGTGCGCCACGACACCGCCCGCGTCCACGTCCACCTCGAACTCGCCTACCCCACCGACATCGGCGCCCGTTGCAAAGCGGTGCGTTGTCATGTCGTAGAGCGGGTAAGCGCGTTGACGGGGATGGAAGTGCCGGAGGTGACCGTCCAGGTGGAACGGCTGCACCTGGTACCGGTACCCGGCGTGGCACAGGGGAGGACGCAATGAGCGAGCCCCAGGGCTCCGACAGCACGACCCGACGCTTGCCCGTGATGGAGAAGCCGCCCGAGGACGAGTTCGACCGGTCCGCGTCGGCGGACGCCCACGACCCCGCGCGCACCGCCGGCGAGCAGGACGGTGCCCAGGGACGGTTCTGGTCGATGCGCCGCGTCCCCGCGGGGATCGTCGCACTGCTCCTCCTGCTCGGCGCGGGCGTCTTCCTGTACGACGTCACGGCGGTCCGCGCGCACCGGCCCGCGTTGCACTGGCGCAGGTCTCTCGCCCGGCAACTGGCCGAACGCCCCCTCGACGACACCTGGGTGCTCGTCGGCGCCGGGATCGCCGCGGCCCTCGGGCTCTGGCTGATCGTCCTCGCGGTGACCCCCGGACTGCGCGACGTCCTGCCGATGCGGCGCACCCACCACGACGTACGGGCCGGGCTGCACCGGGACGCCGCCGCCATGGCCCTGCGTGACCGGGCCATGGAGGTCTCCGGGGTGCAGTCGGCCAGGGTCCGTACGGGGCGGCGCACCGTGGACGTCCACGCGGTCTCGCACTTCCGTGAACTCGACGACGTACGTGCCGACCTGGACGCCACACTCGCCGACGGCATCAGGGGGCTGGGGCTCTCCCGGCCCCCCGCGCTCTCGGTGCACGTGAGGCGTCCCGGACGGAAGGGGTGAGTACGGTGCTCAGGATCGTCAACCGGGTGCTGCTGGGAGTCGTCGGGCTCGCCCTGGTCGTCCTCGGCGGCTCCGTGCTCGCCATCGGACTGGGTGTGCGGCCGCCCTCGTGGTGGATCCACGACGGGCCGCACGACGTGCTGCTGAGCGACGCCGAACGGACCCGCTGGCGGGACCAGGGCTGGTGGTGGCCGGCCGTCATCGCCGGGCTCGCGGTGCTCGTCCTGCTCGCCCTGTGGTGGCTGGCGGCCGTGCTGCGCCGGCGCCGGCTCGCCGAGGTGCTGGTCGACGTCGGTGACGGCGAGGGCGCGCTGCTGCGCGGCCGGGCCCTGGAGGGCGTACTCGCCGAGGACGCCGGGCGTCTGGACGGTGTCACGCACGCCCAGGCGCAGTTGACCGGGAGGCGGGGCGCTCCGGGCGCACGGGTGCAGCTCCTGCTGGAACCGCATGTGGACCCCGGACACACGCTGCATCTGCTCACGACGGAGGCGCTCGCGCACGCGCGTGACTCGGCGGGCCTCGCCGCGCTCCCCGCGGAGGTGCGCCTCCGCGCGGTCAAGCACCGTGCGGAACGCGTGAGCTGAGCCGCACGGCGGCGGACCGGGGCTCCCCCGGCCCGCCTGCCGCCGGAGGGGATGGACAAGCCCTCGCCGGCAGACCCGGCCGCGGGAGCCGACGGGAGTCGCTGGGTGCGGCGGAAGTCACCGGCACGCGTACAGCCAGAAACCCGGGCCGCGCCACCGCCAGAACCGGACCGGCCGACGCCCGTACCGCCGACGCCCGTACCGCCGACGCCCGTACCGCCGGAACCCGTGCGGCCGGAACCTGTGCCGCCGGAACCCCGGTGTCGCCGGCGCCCGTGCCGCCGGCCGGAACCGGTACCGCCGGCACCCCCGTGCCCGCGGTACCGGCGACCGCTGCCGCTAGAACCCGTGTCGCATACCGCCGTCCACCGGCAGCATGATGCCGGTCAGATAGGACGCCGCGGGGGAGAGCAGGAAGGCCGCGGTGCGGCCGAACTCCTCCGGGGCGCCGTACCGGCGCAGCGGGATGCGGGACTCGTTGGCCGCCCGGGTGGCCTCCGGGTCGGCGGAGAGACCGTCGAGCTCGCGGACGCGGTCCGTGTCGATGCGGGCCGGGAGCAGACCGACCACGCGGATGCCCCGCGGGCCCAGCTCGTCGGCGAGGGACTTGGCGAAGCCGGCGAGCCCCGGGCGCAGACCGTTGGAGATGGTCAGGCCCGGGATCGGCTCGTGCACCGAACCCGACAGGACGAAGCCGACGACACCGCCGTCGCCCAGCTCGGCGACGGCCGCGCGGGCCAGCCGGACCGCGCCCAGGAAGACGGACTCGTACGCGGCCGTCCACTGCTCGTCCGTGGTGTCCGCGACGAACCCGGGCGGCGGCCCGCCGACGCTGATGAGGATGCCGTCGAACCCGCCGAAGTGCTCGCGCGCCGCCGCGATCAGCCGGGCCGGGGTCCGCGGGTCGGCGTTGTCGGCGGCCACCCCGACCGCGTTCGGGCCGAGCGCGGACGCGGCGTCGGCGGCGCTCTTCTCGTCGCGTCCCGAGACGATCACCTTCGCGCCGTCGGCGGTGAGCTCGCGCGCGGCGGCGTTGCCCAGACCACGGGTGGCTCCCGTGACGA
The DNA here is from genome assembly GCF_012273515.2 of Streptomyces sp. RPA4-2. Lineage (NCBI taxonomy): Bacteria > Bacillati > Actinomycetota > Actinomycetes > Kitasatosporales > Streptomycetaceae > Streptomyces > Streptomyces sp. RPA4-2. The sequence continues at coordinate 2,342,670 of NZ_CP050975.2, read as the reverse complement.
CGTACACACGGTCCTTCAGTCCAAGATCCATGGCACCCATCCTCCCTCACCCCGTCATTCCGACTGTTCGGCCCCTCCCATCGTCTTCGGGCTCTCGTCCCCGAACAGGTTGAACGCGGTGCCCACCAGGCCGAGATGGCTGAAGGCCTGCGGGAAGTTGCCGAGCTGACGGCGCCCCACGGGGTCGTACTCCTCGGCGAGCAGCCCCACGTCGTTGGCGAGCCCGATCAGCCGCTCGAACAGGTCGCGGGCCTCCTGCGTACGGCCCGTCATCTGCAGCGCGTCGGCGAGCCAGAACGAACAGACGAGGAAGGCGCCCTCGCCGCCCGGCAGGCCGTCGACGTCCGTGCCCTCCTCGCTGTAGCGGCGCAGCAGGAAGTTGTCGCGTTCGAGTTCCGCGCGGACCGCGTCGATGGTGCCGACGACCCTCGGATCGTCCGGCGGCAGGAAACCGGCGCGCGGGATGAGCAGCAACGACGCGTCCAGCTCACGTGAACCGTAGGACTGCGTGAAGGTGTTCCGCTCGGCGTCGAACCCGCGCTCGCACACCTCCTTGTGCACCTCGTCGCGCATCTCGCGCCAGCCTTCCAGGTCGCCGGTGAGCCCCGGTTCCGCCTCCAGGGTGCGCACGGCGCGGTCGGCGGCCACCCACGCCATCACCTTCGAGTACACGAAGTGCCGACGGGGACCGCGCACTTCCCAGATCCCCTCGTCGGGCTGCCGCCAGGCGGTCCGCAGGAAGTCCATCAGCGAGCACTGCAGCCGCCACATGTGCGGCTCGGACGGCAGGCCGGAACGCCGGGCCAGTTCGAGCGAGTCGATGACCTCGCCGTACACGTCCAGCTGCAGCTGCTTCACCGCCTCGTTGCCGATCCGGACCGGGTACGAACCGGCGAAGCCGCGCAGCCACGGCAGCTCGAACTCGGGCAGCCGGCGCTCACCGGAGAGCCCGTACATGATCTGCAGGTCGGCCGGGTCGCCCGCGACCGCGCGCAGCAGCCAGTCGCGCCAGGCCTCGGCCTCCTCGTGGTACCCGGCCGCGAGGAGCGCGCCGAGGGTGAGCGTGGAGTCGCGCAGCCAGCAGTAGCGGTAGTCCCAGTTGCGGACGCCGCCCAGCTCCTCCGGGAGCGAGGTGGTGGGGGCCGCCACGATGCCGCCCGTCGGCGCGTAGGTGAGGGCCTTGAGGGTGATCAGGGAGCGGACCACGATGTCCCGGTAGGGGCCCTGGTAGCGGCAGCGCGCCGCCCACGCCTGCCAGTCGGCGACGCTGCACCGCAGCGCCTCGAACGGGTCGATCAGCGGTGGGCGCGACCAGTGGGAGGGATGCCAGGTCAGTACGAAGGCGACCTTCTCGCCCGCCTCCACGGTGAACTCCGAGAGCGTACGGAAGTCCTTGCCCCAGGTCCGTACCTCGGGCTCGCTGCGCAGCCACACCGAGTCCGGGCCCGCGACCGCCACCCGGTGACCGTCCGACTTGCGCATCCACGGCACGACCGAGCCGTAGTCGAAGCGCAGCCGCAGGGTGCTCTGCACCGTGACGCGGCCGCTGAGGCCTTCCACGATGCGGATGAGATCGGGCGCCTTGTCGCGCTGTGGCATGAAGTCGGTCACCCGGACCGCGCCGTCGTCCGTCTCCCATTCCGAGTCGAGCACCAGGGTGTCCGGCCGGTACGCGCGCCGGGTGCAGGGGCCCGCTCCCTTGGGCGCGATCCGCCAGTGGCCGTTGTTCTCGTCGCCGAGCATCGCGGCGAAACAGGCGGCCGAGTCGAACCGTGGCACGCATAGCCAGTCGATCGACCCGTCCCGGCCCACCAGTGCGGCCGTCTGTTCGTCCCCGATGAGCGCGTAGTCCTCGATACGTGGGTGCACGTGGGGCGGGTTCCCGGCGGGGGCCGGGGCCAATCGGGTCGGGGGCCGACCGGGTGACGCGAGGGTACGTTCGAGCGTGGACCGCGCACGGCGCCGGTCGGGGAGAATCGCTTCCGCGGGCGGTGGCGCACGGACCGGGGCGGTTCCCGCGTGGTCCGCGTGGGTGACGGCCGGGACAGGTCCCGGGTGGTCTACACGGCGGCCGGGGCCGGTTCCGGGGCCGTCTCGGCGGTGGCGGCCGTCGCGCGGTCCCGACGCTCGCGGCGGACCAGGACCACCCAGCCCACGGGAACGCCCGCCGAGAAGAGCCACCACTGGATCGCGTACGCCATGTGCGGGCCGATGTCGTTGTGCTCGGGGTCGGGGAGCAGCTCGGGCGAGTCGCCCCTGGGAGCGGGCGCGGTCTGCTCGATGTAGCCGCCCAGGACCTGCTTGCCGAGACTCTTCGCCTGCTGCCCGCTGCTGATCAGCATGACCTGGCGGTCGGGCAGCCCCGCGACGTTCTTGATACCGCTGGCGCCGGTCGTCTCGTCCGGCATCAGCCGCCCGGTGACGGTGACCTCGCCCTTCGCGGGCGCCGGGATCCTCGGGAACGCGGTCTGCACGCCGTTCGCCGGGATCCAGCCCCGGTTGACCATCAGCACCCGGCCGTCGTCCAGGTCGAAGGGGGTCAGGACGTGGAAGCCGACCTCGCCGTCCGCGTTGGTGCGGCGCCGTACGACGACCTCGTGCGCGGTGTCGTAGGTCCCCTTGGCGGTCACCCGGCGGTACAGGTCGTCGTGCGGGACGCGCTGCCCCGGCGCGGTGAGCGACTCGGCGGGCACCGGCTTCGCCGACAGCGAGGCGGAGATCACCGCGTTCAGCGCGACCTTGTGCTCATGCCGGTGCAGCTGCCAGAAGCCCAGCTTGATCATCGTCGGGATGAGGGCGAGGGCCACGAGGGTGAGAATCACCCACTGCCGGGACAACAGGAAGCGGTACACCCCATTGACGGTACTCGGCACGATTCGGCCCTCGACGGGAGGGTCCCGCCGAGGGCCGCGCCCCGGCTCACACCTTGTCGACGATCCCCACCCTCCCCTCGGCGCGGGCGCAGTGGGCTCCGCAGAACCAGTGGCCCTCGACCTCGACCCCCTGGCCGATGATCTGGACACGGCAGTGCTCGCAGATCGGGGCCATCCGGTGGATCGCGCAGGAGAAGCAGTCGAAGACGTGCACCGCGCCCTGCGCGTGCACCTCGAACGTCATGCCGTAGTCATTGCCGCATACTTCGCAATTCGCCATGCGCCACAGGGTGCGGGGCCGACGCGGCACCGGCGAGCGGGCGCCGGGCGAGTCGCGCGCCAATCACCCGTACGTCGGTCAATCACCCGTACGCCGGTCGGTCGGCCGTGTGTCCGTCAGTCACCCGTACGCCGGTCGGTCACCGGCGCACCGGGCACCCGAGGGCGCGCCGGCCGTGCCCGCTCACTTCCCCGGCGCCGGTTCCACGTCCCGCAGCAACTGGCCGAACGCCGCCTCGTCGATCACCGGCGTGCCGAACTGTCGGGCCTTGACCACCTTGGACGTGCTGGAGTCCGGATCGTTCGTGACGAGCAGACTGGTCAGCCGGGACAGGCTCGTCGCGACATGCAGGCCGGCCTCGACGGCACGGTCCTCCAACAGCTCGCGGTCGACGGACGTGTCCCCGGAGAACGCCACCCGCATGCCCTGCTTGAGTGGTTCACCCGGTTCGTAACGTCCTGGGTTGGGATAGGGGCATGCGGGGCGTTTGCGCGAGGGGCGCCAACTCCCCGACGGATAGCCGCCCCCGGACCCGTACCCGCCCCCGTAACCGCCTCCGGAAGGCCCGCCGGACTGCCGCCCGATGCGCGGCGCCGCCGGGCTCTCCGACCACTCCTTGAGCGGCCGGCACTCCAGCAACGGCAGCCGGATCCCCTCGCGCGCGGCCGCCCGCAGGCTCGGCCGGAACGCCTCCGCCAGCACCCGCGCGTCGTCCAGCGCGTGGTGCGCGCGCTGCTGCACGACGCCGAAGTGCGCGGCCAGCGACTCCAGCTTGTGGTTGGGCAGCGGAAGGCCCAGCTCCTTGGAGAGCGCGATGGTGCACAGCCGCTGACGCACCGGCGCCTCGCGCTCGGCGCGCGCGTACTCCCGCGCGATCATCGACCAGTCGAAGACGGCGTTGTGCGCGACGAGGACGCGGCCGTCGAGCCGGGCGGCGAACTCCTCGGCGACGTCCTGGAAGAGCGGGGCGCCTTCGAGCACGTCGCTCGTCAGACCGTGGATCCACACCGGGCCCGGGTCCCGCTCCGGGTTCACCGTCGTGTACCAGTGGTCCTCGACCTCGCCGCGCGCGTCCAGCCGGTAGACGGCGGCCGAGATGATCCGGTCGTCCCGGGCCAGGCCGGTGGTCTCCACGTCGACGACCGCGTACCCCTGCGGATACGCGGCCGGCCAGGGGGCTGGGGACGCTGCGGTCGTCAGGTCTTCGAGCATGGTCAATGAGGATACGGGCCACGACCGACAGCCCTGTCCCCGGACTCCGCGCGCCCGCCGGGGCCGGGCCGCCCCCTACGGCGTCAACAACCCGGCCACCAGCGCCTTGACGGACGCCGTGAACAGCCGCTCGGTGTCGACCGGTCCCGCCAGCGCCCGCGCGAGCGCCGGGTCGCGCTCGGCGGTGCGCGCCCCCCACAGCTCCTCCTCGCCGGGACGCTGCGCCGGAGCGCGCTCGCGGTTGCGCTCGACCAGGACGTGCCCGACGACCTGGAACTGCACGGCCCGGACGACCCGGGCGGCGCGCGCGCCCCGCAGCCCCGCCGCGTGCACCTCGCGCACCAGCGCCCGCTGCGCGGGCATGAACATCCGTTCCGTCAGCCCGCGTTCGTGCACCATCGCGATGAGGTGCGGATGCTCACGCAGCTGCCGGCGCAGGACGCGGGCCACCGACACGACACGCGCCGCCGGGGTGCGCCCGGTGGGCCGGATCTCGCCGAGGTCGGCGACGGTCCGCTCGACCAGCGCGTCGAGCAGGGACTCGCGGTTGCCGACGTGCCAGTAGATCGAGGTGACCGCCGTGCCCAGCTCGGCGGCGAGCCTGCGCATCGTCAGCGCGTCCGGGCCGTGCTGCCTCACCAGGGCCCCGGCGGCGTCGAGGACCGTCTCGCGGCTGACCGGTCTCGTCATGACGCCCCCAAGTCCGTTGCGTGCACGTGTATTTACCCTTCGCGAGGTCTGCTGTAACTGTGTTACAGCTGACGGCCCATCAGAGAAGGGCGGTACGACATGGCACGAGTGAGGTACGGCGCGCGCAGCGAGGCGGAGATCGCCGCCGCGCGTACCGCGAGCGCCAGGCTCCCCGACATCTGGTCCACCGGTGTGGTGGCCGTCTGGGAGAGCGATCCGGACGCGGTCGCGGCGGTCCTGCCACCCCCGCTCAAACCCACCGCGCGGCCCTTGGTACGGGTGAACATCAGCAAGGTCGACCTGCCCGGATACCCGCTGGGTGCCGGCTCGTTCGCCGTCGCCGCGGCGCACGACGGGGTCGAGGGCTGGTATCCGCTCGTGATGCCCATGACCCACGAACGCGCCCTGACCGGCGGCCGGGAGGTCTTCGGTGAGCCCAAGAAGCTCGGCGAGGTGACCGTCGAGCGGGACGGTCTCGTGGTGCGGGCCGCGCTCGCCCGGCACGGCATCGCGTTCGTCGAGGTGCGCGGCGCGGTCAGCGGGGACCTGCCGCTGCCCGAGCCCGCCCGGAAGACCGACTTCTACTTCAAGTTCCTTCCCGCGGTGGACGGTTCGGGCTTCGACGCCGACCCCGTCCTGGTGCACTGCGTGCGCGAGGAGAGGGTGCGCCGGCTGGAGCGCGTCACCGGGGACGTCGTCCTGCGCGAGTCGATGTACGACCCGGTGGCCGACCTCCCCGTCCGTGAGCTCGTCGGGATCACCCTCGCCGAGAAGACCACCGACCAGCGGGGCAGGGTCGTCGAGCGCGTCGACGCGCGGGCCCTGCTTCCCTACGTCCACCAACGCTACGACGATCCGCGGCAGCTCCTCGACGGTCCGCCCGAGGGGAGCGTCTGATGCGCCTGCGGGCGGGACAGGTCGCCGTCGTCACCGGCGCCGCGAGCGGCATCGGACTGGCCATGGCGCGGCGGTTCGCGGCCGACGGTCTGAAGGTGGTCCTCGCGGACGTCGAGGAGGGTGCCCTGGGGAAGGCGGCGAGCGGGCTGCGCCAGGACGGGGCCGACGTGCACGCGCGCGTGGTCGACGTCGGGGAGCGCGCGGACGTCGTCGCACTCGCCGAGGACGTCTACGGGAGGTACGGCGCCGTACACGTCCTGTGCAACAACGCCGGGGTCGGCTCCGGCGCCGAGGGCCGTATGTGGGAGCACGACCCGAACGACTGGAAGTGGGCCTTCGCCGTCAACGTCTGGGGTGTCTTCCACGGCATCCAGGCGTTCGTGCCGAGGATGATCGCCGGCGGAGAGCCGGGTCACGTCGTCAACACCTCGTCCGGCGACGGCGGGATCGCCCCGCTGCCCACGGCCTCCGTCTACGCCGTCACCAAGGCCGCCGTCGTGACGATGACCGAGTCCCTCTACGCGCACCTGAAGGCGGAGCACGCGCGGGTGGGGGCGTCCGTGCTCTTCCCCGGGCCGCACATGCTCCGCACCGGGCTGTGGGAGTCGCACCGCAACCGGCCGTCGCGATACGCGAAGCAGCGGCCGCGCAGGACCCCGTACCGCGGGCTCGACCAGTGGGAGGCCGCGATGCGGGAGGCGGGGCGGGAGGTGCGGTTCACGCCGGTCGAGGAGGTCGCCGACCTGGTGGCGGAAGGCATCGGCGCGGACCGATTCTGGCTGCTTCCGGAGAGCGAGCACAGCGACCGCCAGATCCGAGCACGCGCGCGGTCGATGCTCGACCGCGCGGACCCCTCGTACCTCGAACACTTCATCCTGGACTGAGGAGGCGGCCGATGACCGACCTGGATCCCTACCTGATCATCTCCTCCGACTGCCATGCCGGGCTCCCCACCGAGGAGTACCGGCCCTACCTCGACTCCCGTTTCCACCGGGACTTCGACGAGTTCCTTGCAGGGCGGGACCGGCGCCGTGAGGAGATGACACGGCTCGGCGTCCGCAACGAGGCGTTCGCGGACCAGTGGTTCCGGGACAACGAGGAGGGTCTGCGCGGCGGTTGGGACACCGGGCAGCGCCTGAAGGAGCTGGACGGCGACGGAGTGGCCGGGGAGGTGGTCTTCCCGGACGCCGACGCCGTGGACAGCCGGACGGCCGCCCCCTTCGGTGTGGGCCTGGGCCTCTCCGGCGACCAGGACCCGGCGCTCGGCATGGCGGGCGCGCGGGCGCACAACCGCTGGCTCGCGGAATTCGTGGGCGAGAACCCCGAACGGCACCGCGGGGTCGCGCTGCTGCCCGTCACGGCGGAGAGCGACCTGGTCGTCGCGGAGGTGTACCGCGCCAAGGAGTCGGGGCTCGGCGCCCTGATGATCCCCGCCATGTGGGTGGACAAGGAGCCCTACCACGACCGCCGTTACGACCCCGTGTGGGCGGCGGCCGCCGAGTGCGGGCTCCCGGTGGTCACCCATTCCGGGGCGGCGCCGCGCCACGAGTACGGCGACCACCTCGGCATCTACGTGAGCGAGGTGACGTGGTGGCCGGCGCGTCCGCTGTGGTTCCTGCTCTGGTCGGGAGTCTTCGAGCGCCACCCGGGCCTCAGGTTCGGCGTCGCGGAGTCGGGCTGCTGGTGGCTGCCGAACCTCCTCTGGTTCATGGACCGCCTCTACCTCGGCGCGCACGGCGGCAAGAAGCTGTCGCCCTTCGCGGAGCTGAAGCGGCCCCCGCACGAGTACCTGGACCGCCAGGTGTTCGTCTGCGCCACCAACACCAAGCGGCGCGAACTCGCCCAGCGCTACGAGATCGGCGTCGACAACATCCTGTGGGGCAGCGACTTCCCGCATCCCGAGGGCACCTGGCCCGACACGCGCGCGTGGCTGTCGAGGACGTTCCACGACATCCCGGTGGCGGAGACCCGCCGCATGCTCGGTCTGGCGGCCGCCGAGGTCTTCGGCTTCGACACCGGGAAACTGGCCCCGCTCGCCCGGCGCATCGGCCCGACCCCGGCCGACCTCGGCCAGTCCGAGGACCAGGCGGCCGTGACAGCGTCCTGGGCACGCTCGCGCGAGGTGGGCCGCCACTGGCTCACGGACCACGACTTCCCGGTACTGGGGGCCACACCATGACTCCGTCGCCCCCGTCGCCCCCGTCGACCCCGGACGACGACCGGTACACGGTGATCTCGGCCGACTGCCACGCGGGCGCCGATCTCCTCGACTACAGGCCCTACTTGGCGAAGGAGCACCACGACGAGTTCGACGCGTGGGCGGCCACGTACGTCAACCCGTACCAGGACCTGCTCGCCGACACGGCGGACAGGAACTGGAACTCCGAGCGGCGCCTCGCGGAACTGGAGCGGGACGGGATCGTCGCCGAGGTCGTCTTCCCGAACACCATCCCGCCCTTCTTCCCGTCGGCGTCCCTGACGGCACCGGCGCCGACGGCACGGGAGTTCGCCCGGCGGTGGGCCGGGCTGCGCGCCCACAACCGCTGGCTGGCGGACTTCTGCGCGGCCGCGCCGGGCCGCCGGGCGGGCGTGTTCCAGATCCTCCTGAACGACGTCGACGAAGCGGTGCGGGAGATCCACCGGGCGGTCGGCGCGGGGCTCGGAGGCGGTCTCCTGCTGCCCGGCACGCCCCCGGGGTCGGGCCTGCCCGAGCTGTACTCGACGGCGTACGACCCGATCTGGGCGGCCTGCGCCGAACTGGGCGTGCCCGTGAACCACCACGCGGGTTCCGCGTCCCCACCGCTGGGCGACGAGCCGGCCGCACGGGCGGTCTTCATGGTGGAGACGACATGGTTCTCGCACCGGGCGCTGTGGCACCTGGTGTTCGGCGGCGCGTTCCGCAGGCATCCCGGACTGAGACTGGTGCTGACCGAGCAGGGTTCGGGCTGGATCCCCGGGGTGCTCGACATGCTGGACTACTACCACGGACGACTGGTCGCCGCCGGGACGAAGGCGTCCACCGCCGAAGCCAAGTTCGGCGCGGGGCTCGGGGCCTCGATGGGCAAGCGGCCCTCCCAGGTCTGGCACGAGAACTGCTGGGTCGGCGCGAGCTTCATGCGCCCGCACGAGGTGCCACTGCGCGACCGCATCGGCCTCGACAAGATCATGTGGGGCAGCGACTACCCGCACGACGAGGGCACCCACCCCTACTCGCGCGAGGGGCTGCGGATCGCCTACGCGGGTCTGCCGCGGGAGGAGGTCGCGGCCATGGTCGGCGGCAACGCGGCCCGGGTGTACGGCTTCGACCTGGAGCGTCTCGCCCCGCTCGCGGCCAAGGTGGGACCGACGGTGGCGGAACTCGCCGAACCGCTCGGCGAACCGCCCGCCGACGCGACGAGCCCGGCGTTCGCGAAGGGAGGGTCGGTGCGCGTGTGGTGACGCACCGGGTGCGATCCTCGCCGTGTGACCGAAGCGACGCACGACGAGGCCCACGAAGGAACCCTCGGATCGCGGCTGAACTGGCTGCGGGCCGGGGTCCTGGGCGCCAACGACGGGATCGTCTCCACCGCGGGTCTCGTCGTCGGGGTCGCGGGGGCCACGGACGACCGCGGCGCACTGCTGACGGCGGGCCTCGCGGGCCTGCTGGCCGGCTCGATGTCCATGGCGGCGGGGGAGTACGTCTCGGTCTCCACCCAACTGGACTCCGAGAAGGCCGCGCTGGCGACGGAACGACGCGAACTCAGTGAGCAGCCCGAGGCCGAACTCGAGGAGCTGACCGAACTCCTGGAGCAGCGCGGCCTGTCGCGTGAGGTGGCCCGGGAGGCGGCACAGCAGCTCACCGAACGGGACGCGCTCAGGGCCCACGCGCGCGTGGAGCTCGGTATCGACCCCGACGATCTCACCAACCCGTGGCACGCGGCCGGGGCGAGTTTCGTGTCCTTCACGGTGGGCGCCCTGCTGCCGTTGCTGGCGATCGTCCTCCCGCCGGGCGGCTGGCGCCTGCCCGTCACCGTGGTCTCCGTCCTCGCCTCCCTGCTCGTCACCGGCTGGGTGAGCGCCCGCCTGGGCGCGGCGGACCCGCGCCACGCGGTCCTGCGGAACGTGGCGGGCGGGGCGCTGGCGATGGGGGTGACGTACCTGGCGGGGGTGCTGCTGGGAGCGGCCGGGACATGAGGGGCCGCGGCGGTGGACGACCGGTGAAGGTGCCCTGCGTGTCCCGCCCACATCCGCGGGCGCCGGCCGCCCATTGGCGGAGATCACCAAGAAGCAAGCGCGTACCGCCGGTAATACTTGTCGGTAACAACGTCTAGCCGCGGCCGGTCCGCCGTCCTACGGTGCATCCATGCCGAACCTGCCCGATGTCGTGCTGTGGTCGATACCCGCCTTCGTGCTGCTCACCGTGATCGAGATCGTGAGTGTCAGGATCCATCCGGACGAGGAGGACGAGGGGTACGAGGCGAAGGACGCCGCCACCAGTGTCGGCATGGGCCTGGGCAGTCTCGTCTTCGACTTCCTGTGGAAGATCCCGATCGTCGCGCTCTACACCGCGATCTACGAACTGACACCGCTGCGGGTGCCGGTGCTGTGGTGGACCGTCCCGCTCATGCTGCTGGGGCAGGACTTCTTCTACTACTGGTCGCACCGCGGACACCACGTCATCCGCATCCTGTGGGCCTGCCACGTCGTCCACCACTCCAGCCGGAAGTTCAACCTCACCACCGCGCTGCGCCAGCCCTGGACCACCTGGACCGTGTGGCCCTTCTACGTGCCGCTGATCGCCCTCGGCGTGCACCCGGCGGCGCTCGCGTTCTGCTCGTCCGCGAACCTCGTCTACCAGTTCTGGATCCACACCGAGCGGATCGACCGGATGCCCCGCTGGTTCGAGTTCGTCTTCAACACGCCGTCGCACCACCGGGTGCACCACGCCTCCCAGGGCGGCTACCTGGACCGCAACTTCGGCGGGATCCTCATCGTGTGGGACCGGCTCTTCGGGTCCTTCGTCCCGGAGACCGAGCGGCCCGTCTACGGGCTCACCAAGAACATCGCCACATACAACCCACTGCGCGTCGCCACCCATGAGTACGCCGCCATCGCCCGGGACCTGAAGGCGGCGGCGAGCTGGCGCGAGCGCGCGGGACGGGTCTTCCGCGGCCCCGGCTGGCAGCCGGCCCCGGGTCGCGCCGAGCGCGCGCCGGTCACGGAGTCCGCCGCGTGAGCACACGGCACGCGCGCGTGCTGCTCGTCTCCTTCGGCGCGGCGGCCCTCGTGGACCTCGTCTCGCTGGCCGCCGGGTTCACACCGGGGCACCTCGTCGCCAAGCCCCTCCTGATGCCGCTGCTCGCCGCCCACACGGTCACCCGCGGCGGACCGCGCCTCCTGGTCGCCGCGCTGCTCTGCGGCTGGGGCGGCGACCTCCTGCTGCTGTCCGACGCCGACCCGGCCTTCCTGGTGGGGATGGCCTCCTTCGCGGCCGGACACGTCTGCTATCTCGTCCTTTTCCGGAGAGCCGCCGCGCTCCGGCCGGCCACCCGCGCGCGGGGAGCACTGCTCACCGGCTACGCCCTCGCCGTGACCGCCACGGTCATCCTGCTCTGGCCCGGCCTGCCCGCGGGTCTGCGGATCCCCGTGGCGGGCTACAGCCTGCTGCTGACCGCGATGGCGTACGGCGCCACCGGACTCGGACGCCTCGCGGCCGCCGGCGGGGCGCTGTTCATGCTCTCGGACACGCTCATCGCCACCGGGGTCGCCGACTGGCCGCAGCTCCCGAGACCGGACTTCTGGATCATGTCGACCTATGCCGCCGCCCAGTTCTTGCTGGTCAGCGGAGTACTGAGCACCCTCGGCGCGCGGCCCGCGCCGCGGGCGGCGTACGGTGAGATGCGCTCAACCACCCCCTGAGCGCATCTCACCCCAGCCGATCAGCCGAGAAGGATCCTCGTCATGCGCGCCACCACCATCCACGCCCCTTACGACATGCGCGTGGAGGACGTGCCCGAGCCCGTGGTGCAGTTGCCGACCGACGCGGTCGTCCGGGTGCTGCGGTCCTGCATCTGCGGGAGCGACCTGTGGGCCTACCGGGGTGAGGCGGCGCGCAAGGCGGGGCAGCGGATCGGGCACGAGTTCCTCGGCATCGTCGAGGAGGCCGGCTCCGACGTGACCGGGGTGCGGCGCGGGGACCTCGTCGTCGCGCCGTTCATGTGGTCCGACGGCGTCTGCGACTACTGCCGCGAGGGGCTCACCACCTCGTGCGAGCACGGCGGCTTCTGGGGCGCCGTGGGCTACGACGGCGGGCAGGGCGAGGCCGTGCGGGTCCCCTTCGCCGACGGCACCCTCGTCCAACTGCCCAAGGAGGCGGCCTCGGACGACCGTCTGCTGTCGGCCCTCCTGACGCTGTCCGACGTCATGGGCACCGGCCACCACGCGGCCCTCGGCGCGGGGGCCCGCAAGGGCGCCACCGTCGCGGTCGTCGGGGACGGCGCCGTGGGCCTGTGCGCCGTCCTGGCCGCCAAGCGGCTCGGCGCCGAGCGGATCATCGCACTCGGACGCCATGAGGTGCGTACGGACATCGCGCGCCGTTTCGGCGCCACGGACGTCGTCGCCGAGCGCGGCGAGGCGGCCGTCGAGGCCGTGCGCGAGCTGACCCGGGGACAGGGCGCGCACGCCGTCGTGGAGGCGGTCGGCACCGAGCAGTCCATGCGGACGGCCGTGAACATCACCCGCGACGGCGGCGCCATCGGCTTCGTCGGGGTGCCGCACGGCAGTGGCACGGGCCTGGACCTGGGCGTCATGTTCGACCGGAACATCGCGCTGCGCGGCGGGGTCGCACCGGTGCGCGCGTACATCCCGGAGCTGCTGCCCGACGTCCTCGACGGCACCATCGACCCGTCGCCCGTCTTCGACCGGACCGTCGACCTGGAGGGCGTGCCCGAGGGCTACAAGGCGATGGACGAGCGCACCGCCCTCAAGGTGCTCGTCACCAACGGCTGCTGACGGTCCGAAGACTGCCGGCGACCTGCGTGGGGACACCGGCGCCGAGCCGGTCCGCGGGCCGGCGCAGCCGCAGCCGCGCGAGCAGGGCCAGGACGGCGACGGCGGCCACCAGGAGCAGCTTGGCCGGCAGGGCGCGCCCGTACGACGTCGACGTCAGCTGGTCCAGGACCGTGCCGGACGGCATCCGGCGCAGCGTGCTCCCCGCGGCCGTCGCGGTGATCACCGCGAACAGGACGGCGGCCACGCGCGCGTAGCGGCCGAGCAGTGCCGCACCGGCCTCGGCGGCGCCCCACGCGCGCAGCATCCGCAGGACGTGCGGCAGGCCGCCCGCCCACAGGGCCGCGCAGGTCACGTGCACGAGGGTCGGACCGGATCCGATCAGTGGGTGCTGCTCGGCCGGCGGGTGGGAGCGCAGCGCCTCCGCGACCGTTGCCAGCGGCCGGACCTGGGCGGCCGGCCGTCGCGAGAGGGCGCACAGCCCCGCCACGGCGAACGCGTTGACCGCCAGGAGCGCGAGCTTGCCGTCCCGGGTCCGGTAGAGGCCGCCGACGTCCATGTCGGAGAGGTGGTGCGGCAGCAGATTGCCGGTGGCCACCACCGAGGCGAGCCCCGGCGCGGCGACGAAGCCCGCGGCGGCGGCGTACGGTGCCCAACTGCGCGGCGTCACCCGCGAAGGCGCGCCCGGCACCCGGCGGGCCGGCCGGGCCGCGAACAACTCGCCCGCGGGGACGCACAGTGCCGCGAACAGGACCGTACGCAGCAGGGCGATGCCGCCGACTCCGGGGGCGGCGGCCTCGCCGGTGCCGTCCAGCGCGGGGCGCGGGCCGAGCAGCGGGATCAGGGCGGCCAGGGCCACCAGGACGAGCAGGGCGACGGCCGGTCCGGCCGCGGGGCGCCGCGCGGGACCACTCGTGCCCGCCGCCTCGGCCGTCGGTCGTGGCGAGGTCACCCCGAGATCTTCGCCAGTCGGCACAGACCCGGGCAAGTGCGGGGAAAGAAGCGGTGGTTGTGCATTCCGCCCGCAGGTACGTGTCCGGCCGGGGCATCGCTCACGCCCGCCGGGCGCACCGGGTGCTCGGCGCTGCCCGGGGGCTCAGGCCCACCGGGCCGCGTCCGTCCCCCAGCGCCCGGGTGGGCGCGCCCAGTCGGCCGGCCCGCCGGTGAAGGAGACGGGTGTCCTGGCGTACTTGAGCCGGCCCAGGTCACTGTCGGTCTCGGCGAGCCAGGGTTCCGGGTCGTACGAGGCCTCCGAGCGCTCCTCGTCCGGGCGCCCGAGCCCGTCGACCAGCCACCCGGCCGTCCGGGCGAGCGCCAGCCGGACGAGCCGTGTCCCGCCCTCCCGGGACCGTTCGGTGAGCGACCGGAGCACCGCGGCGGCCAGCAGATACCCCGTGCCGTGGTCGAGGGCCTGCGCGGGCAGCGCACCCGGCCGCTCGGCGGACCCCTCGATCGCCGCGATCCCGGTGGCGACCTGCACCAGACTGTCGAAGCCCCGCCGCCCGGACCACGGCCCGTACCGGCCCCACGCCGACAACTGCGCGACCACCAGGCCGGGCCGCCGCGCGGCCAGTGCCTCCGGTGTGAGCGCGAAGCGGTCGAGGGCGCCGGGCCGGTACCCGGTGACCACGACGTCGGCCCCGGCGAGCAGGTCCTCGAAGGTACGGCGGTCCGCGCGCCCGCCCAGGTCGAGCTTGGTGGAACGTTTCCCGAAGCCGGTGTCGGCGTGCGCGTCGGGGTCCTCGGGCAGCCATGGCGTGTCCACGCGCAGGACGTCGGCGCCCAGCAGGGCGAGGGTGCGGGTGGCGACCGGGCCGGCGATGACCCGGGTGAGGTCCAGCACCCGCACGCCGGCCGCGGGCCGCAGCGGATCACCGGAGAGCCGCGCCGGTGCGCTCGGCGCCGACCGGTCCGTCTCGGCGACGGACTCCCGGCTCAGCAGGGGGTGGCGCGCGACGGCCGCCCCCTGTTCGTGCGCCGCCCACTCCGCGGGCGTACGCAGGGCGACGGCCAGGCCCCCGGCCGCGTACACGGTGTCCTCCACCTCCGCGGCGGATCGCTCGCCGAGGCAGGCGGCGACCGTCTCCACGGACGCGTCCGCGTCCAGCCTCAGCGACTCCAGCAGCCGCGTCCGGTGGTGGGGATAGTTGGCGTGCGTGCGCACCCAGCCGTCGGCGGTCCGCCAGAACCGGGACAGCGGCGCGAAGTTCACGGGAGCCCGTCCGTCGACGAGCAGATGCCGTTCGCTGACGAACGCGGTGGCGACGGCCCCGTCGTCGACCAGCACCCCGGGAACGTTCCCTCCGGTGCGGACGGCGGTCAGCTCGGCGCCCGCGAGCGCGCACGCCCCCACGCACGCCCGCGCCAACTCCCGTACGGGCAGGCGGGCGTCGAGGGCTCCCGGCCGGACGACCGTCGACAGCCGGGACAGCAGCGCCGGGTCTCCGCCCAGCGCCGCCCACACGAACTCCGTACCAGCAGCCGATCGCGTCATACGGGCACTATGCCAGGTGGGTTCCGCGCGCCCGGGGGCGCGGAACCCACCGCCGCGGACAGACTCCGGAGCGGACCTTTTCGCCGGCCGCCTCCGCTCCGGCGCCATGGCCGTCCTCGGCGGACGGCCATGGCACCGGCGGCGCGGGTGAGGCACCGTCACCACACCGGTGTCACCGCTGCGTCGGCCGCGTCGGCAGGCGCGCCGGAGACCTCGGGTCCCGGGTTACCTGACCGCTCGCAGCGCGTTGACGATCCCGGCTCCGTAGAACCCGTTCAGGTGCTTGTTGCCGACGCAGGTGGCGTCGACGACGCCGTCGCCGTTCCCGTCGTACGGGCCGGCCGGGCAACCGGGGTTGTCCGCCTCGGCCTTCAGGAGCCTCTGGAGCGTGGCCGGTCCGGCCCAGGGGTACTTGGACTTCAGCAGCGCCGCCACGCCCGCGACGTGCGGTGTCGCCATCGAGGTGCCCTGCAGCCAGCCGTACTGGTTGTTCGGCAGCGTGGACAGGATGCGGCCGTCCTTCGACGGTGTGTCCGGGATCTGGAACCGGTCACCGCCGGGCGCCGCGACGTCGATGACACCCTTGCCGTAGCTGGAGAAGTACGACTTGGCTCCGGTGACACCGGTCGAACTCACCGTGACGACGCCCGGCAACTGGGTCGGCACGTCGAAGCACTTGTGGGGGTCGACGGTGCGGGGGACGGGCGTCGAGTCGTCGGGGCTGGACGCGTCCGAGAGCGCGTCCGCGTCGAGGTCGTCGTTGGAGTTGCCCGCCGCGGCGACGTTGAGCGTGCCCTTCCGCTGGGCGTACAGCTGGGCCCGGTCGACCGCGTCGACGATCGCCCGCTGGTCGGGGTCGTCCATGCAGTTGTAGAGCCACGGGTCCACGTAGTAGCTGTTGTTGGTGATCTCCACGCCGTGGTCGGCGGCGAACACGAAGGCGCAGACGACGCTCTCCGGGTAGAACAGCTGGGTGGAGTCCGGCTCGGCCACCGTGATGCCCGAGACCTTCACACCCGGCGCCACGCCCGCGACACCGACGCCGTTGCGGGCGGCGGCGATCTCACCCGCGACATGCGTGCCGTGGTAGTGGTCGGCGTCCACCGGGCGCCAGGCGCCGTACGTGGTGTCCGGCTTGCCGCCCACACAGTTCGCGGACTGAGAGGCGGAGAAGTTCGGGGCGATGTCCGGGTGGGTGTCGTCGACACCCACGTCGATCACGGCCACCGTCACCTTCTTGCTGCCCGGGTCCTTCTTCGCCGCCCTGTCGGCGCCTATCGCGCGCAGGTCCCACTGGTCGGCCTCCAGGGGCTCCTGGCCCGCCGCGGCGCTCCGGGAGACCTTGGCCGCCTCCGCGGCCGACAGCACCTTCGCCGCGCCCTCGTCCGTGGTCCCCGCGGCCGCCAGCGGCGCCGTCCGTGTCGCACCGGCCGACTGCACCCCGCGCACGGCGCGGATCCGGCTGCCGAAGTCGGGGTCGGCGGAGTGGACGACGATCACGCCGATCTGCTCGTAGGCGATGACGACACTGCCGCCGGCCGCGGCGATCGCCCTCTTCACCGACGCGATCGTGTGGTGGTCCGTCCTGGTGTTGACCACGTACGCCAGAGCGGGGCCGTCCGCGCGGGTGGCGGTGGACGCGGTGAGTGGTGCGGCCGACGCGGCGCCCGGCAGGAAGCCGAGCGAGGCGGTGAGCGACAGGACGACCGGGACCGCGAGGGCGAGCCGGCGTCTGGATCGCAGATGAGCCATGGGATCTCCACATCATCCGGAACGAAAGCCGCCCGAACACCCAGGGGCGCTCGGGCAGGTACATGACGAGTGGTGCAGGCCGAAGCTATCCCTCGTCCGAGCTGGCCAGCAACGATTTCCGGAGATGACTTCCGAAACGAGCGGGAGCCGACTTCCGAAAGAACCCGGGGGAGTTGAACCGGTCCACGCGCGGCGCCGTGACCTTGAACGGGAGCGCGAGCCCGCTCGGGCCCCCGGCGGATCACACCCCCTGCACACCGTCACCACCCGGTCAACGTGATCCGTGCCACTGTGAGGTTCGCACAACGTCCGTGCCCGACCCGTCCCGGTCCGCGAGCCCCAACTCGCCCCGCCCACCGCCATATCCGCACCCGCAACGCGAGGAGACTCCGTGGCTACCGACGCACCGCCCCCCTCGAAGGCCGATCCAGGACTGCCCTCGACCGAGGAGTTCACGGAGGTGCAGCAGAGCGCCGAGTTCGCCGAACTGCGCCGCTCGCACCGCTCCTTCGCCTTCCCCGTGACCGTCGGCTTCATCGCCTGGTACCTGCTGTACGTCCTGCTCTCGAACTACGCGGGCGACTTCATGGGCACCAAGGTGGCCGGCAACGTCAACGTCGCCCTGGTCCTCGGGCTCGCCCAGTTCCTCACCACGTTCCTCATCGCCTGGTGGTACTCGCGGCACGCCGCCGCGCAGCTCGACCCCAAGGCCGAGGCGATCAAGTCCCGGATGGAGGGCGGCGCATGAGCTCCGTACCGACCCTGATCGCAGCCGGTGAAGCAAGTCAGCACCGGCCGCTGATCATCACCCTGTTCTCGGTGTTCGTCGCCGCGACCCTCGTCATCACCGTCTGGGCGGGCCGCCAGACCAAGGACGCCGCCGACTTCTACGCGGGCGGCCGCCAGTTCACCGGATTCCAGAACGGACTGGCCGTCTCCGGCGACTACATGTCCGCGGCCTCGTTCCTCGGCATCGCCGGCGCCATCGCCCTCTTCGGCTACGACGGCTTCCTGTACTCCATCGGCTTCCTCGTCGCCTGGCTGGTGGCCCTGCTCCTGGTCGCCGAACCGCTGCGCAACTCCGGCCGCTACACCATGGGCGACGTCCTGGCGTACCGCATGCGCCAGCGCCCGGTACGCACCGCCGCCGGCACCTCCACGATCGTCGTGTCGATCTTCTACCTGCTGGCCCAGATGGCCGGCGCGGGCGTCCTGGTCTCGCTGCTCCTCGGCATCACCAGCGACGGCGGCAAGGTCGCCATCGTCGCCCTCGTCGGCGTCCTGATGATCGTGTACGTGACCATCGGCGGCATGAAGGGCACCACCTGGGTGCAGATGATCAAGGCCGTCCTGCTGATCATCGGCGCGCTGCTGCTCACCTTCCTGGTCCTGCTGAAGTTCAACTTCAACATCTCCGACCTGCTCGGCAAGGCGGCGGACAACAGCGGCAAGGGCGCGCCCTTCCTGGAGCCCGGCCTGAAGTACGGGGCCACCTCCACGACCAAGCTGGACTTCCTCTCCCTCGGCATGGCCCTGGTCCTGGGCACCGCCGGACTTCCGCACATCCTGATCCGCTTCTACACCGTGCCCACGGCGAAGACCGCGCGGAAGTCCGTGAACTGGGCGATCGGCCTCATCGGTGCCTTCTACCTGATGACCCTCGCCCTCGGCTTCGGCGCCGCCGCGCTGATCA
The DNA here is from genome assembly GCF_012273515.2 of Streptomyces sp. RPA4-2. NCBI lineage: Bacteria > Bacillati > Actinomycetota > Actinomycetes > Kitasatosporales > Streptomycetaceae > Streptomyces > Streptomyces sp. RPA4-2. The sequence goes on along the minus strand of NZ_CP050975.2, from coordinate 2,323,792 downwards.
AACCCGACGAGATCATCGCCTCCAACAAGGCGGGCAACACGGCCGCGCCCCTGCTGGCTCTGCACCTGGGAGGCGTCGACTCCGACTGGGGCGCCATCCTGCTCGCCTCCATCTCCGCCGTCGCCTTCGCAACGATCCTCGCGGTCGTCGCGGGCCTGACGCTGGCCTCCTCCTCGTCGTTCGCGCACGACATCTACGCGAACGTCATCAAGAAGGGGAAGGCCGACGAGAAGGACGAGATCAGGGCGGCCCGGTACGCGACGGTCGGCATCGGCGCCGTGTCCATCCTCCTGGGCGCCCTCGCCCGTGACCTCAACGTCGCCGGCCTGGTCGCCCTCGCCTTCGCGGTCGCCGCGTCCGCCAACCTGCCGACGATCCTCTTCAGCCTCTTCTGGAAGCGGTTCACCACCCCGGGCGCCCTCTGGTCGATCTACGGCGGTCTGGTCACCGCGGTCGGCCTGGTGCTGTTCTCGCCCGTCGTCTCCGGCAAACCCACCTCGATGTTCCCGGACGTCGACTTCCACTGGTTCCCGCTGGAGAACCCCGGCATCATCTCGATCCCGGTCGGCTTCCTGCTGGGCTGGCTGGGCACCCTGCTGTCCAAGGAGGAGCCCGACGCCGGCAAGTACGCCGAGCTGGAGGTCCGCTCCCTGACGGGCACCGGAGCGCACTGACGCCCCTCGCCGACGGCCGCGTCGTAGATCCCTACGACGCGGCCGCGCCGTACCTCGTGGGATCCGGCCACGCTGGATGTCCGTCCTGTCACGTAGGCTCGATCGTGCCTGGTAAGGATGATCCGCATCGAGGGAGGGGGCCCACATGCTCATCGACACCTACGGCCGAGTAGCCACCGACCTGCGCGTCTCCCTGACGGACAAGTGCAATCTGAGGTGCACGTACTGCATGCCCGAAGAGGGACTGCAGTGGCTGTCCAAGCCCGATCTGCTGACGGACGACGAGATCGTCCGCCTCATCGGGATCGCCGTCACCCGTCTCGGTATCACCGAGGTCCGCTTCACCGGCGGTGAGCCCCTGCTGCGCCCCGGTCTGGTGGGCATAGTGGAGCGGGCCGCCGCCCTCGCACCCCGCCCGCGGATGTCCCTGACCACCAACGGCATCGGCCTCCGGCGCACCGCCGCCGCCCTGAAGGCGGCGGGACTGGACCGGGTGAACGTGTCACTGGACACGCTGCGCCCGGAGGTCTTCAAGACCCTCACCCGCCGGGACCGTCACCACGACGTCGTCGCGGGCCTCGAAGCCGCCCACGACGCGGGCCTGACCCCGGTCAAGGTCAACACGGTCCTGATGCCGGGCCTGAACGAGGACGAGGCCCCGGACCTGCTCGCCTGGGCCGTCGCGCACGACTACGAACTGCGTTTCATCGAGCAGATGCCCCTCGACGCCCAGCACGGCTGGAAGCGCGAGGGCATGGTCACCGCCGGCGACATCCTCGACTCGCTGCGTACGCGCTTCACGCTCACCGAGGAGGGCGCCGGCGAGCGCGGTTCGGCCCCGGCCGAGCGCTGGCTCGTCGACGGCGGCCCGCACCGTGTGGGTGTGATCGCCTCCGTCACCCGCCCGTTCTGCGCGGCCTGCGACCGTACGCGTCTCACGGCCGACGGCCAGATACGCACGTGTCTGTTCGCCACCGAGGAGACCGACCTGCGCGCCGCGCTGCGCTCGGAGGCTCCCGACGAGGAGATCGCCCGCATCTGGCGCCTGGCGATGTGGGGCAAGAAGGCGGGCTCGGGGCTGGACGATCCGTCATTCCTTCAGCCGGAGCGTCCGATGTCGGCGATCGGCGGCTGAGGCGGCCCCGCCGAGGGCCCGCGGCGCGCGCTCAGGCGCCGGGGGCCACCCAGTCCGCCAGCGGGACCACGTCCTTCAGGAACCCGCGCACGCCGAGGAACTGGGACAGGTGCTCGCGGTGCTCGTCGCACGCGAGCCATGTCTTGCGGCGCTCCGGTGTGTGCAGCTTCGGGTTGTTCCAGGCGAGCACCCACACCGCGTCGGCGCGGCAGGCCTTGGCGGAGCACTGCGGAGTGGCGGGAGCGGGCGACGGGTCGAAGAGCGGGAGGTTCACGACTCAACCCTAGGCGGCTGCGGGACCCGCTCCGAACGCACCCCGAACGAACCTCGTACGACCCCGTGGACGGCCGTGGACCGGTTTCCGGTCGATCTTCGACGGGGACTCCCGCGCAGGCTCTCGCGCGGTGTTCGAACGGGCCCCGAACCGCTCTTCCCGTTCGTCGAACCGACCCTGATCCGGTCCCGGAAACGGCTCCCAAAAGGCGACGCCGAGCAGCCACGGGGGGAGCTGCCCGGCGTCGGTCTGTCGCTCCGACGGGGGATGCGGAGCGCGTACGAAGTATGTCACGGGTAACCCGCTGCCCGGCACCGGAACAACATGATTGATCTGAGCTTTTCTTGAGCTTGGCGCGCGGCCGGATTCCGTTTTCTGCGGATCGTCCGTGGTCAGGCGAGTGGCGATTCGGAGTCCTGCGCGCTCGCGCGGGCGGCCCCCGGTCCCGTCCCGGCGTCGGCGGCCACATCCTCCGGGACCGGCTTCGCGAAGGCGTCCGGCCGGGGCGGGGAGATCATCGCGGGGCCGGGAAGGGTGACGAAGGTGGAGGGCAGCGACGGCGCGTTCTCGCGGCCGGCGTTGGCGATCACCACCGCGACATAGGGGAGCAGGATCCCGAGCACCAGCGCCACGAGCGCGACGTGCCGCTCGACGTTCCAGAGGGTGGCGGCGAGGATCACGGAGAGCGTGCGGACGGACATCGAGATGATGTAACGGCGCTGTCTGCCACGGACGTCCTCGTCGAGTCCCTGCCTGGCCCCGGTGATCCGGAAGACCTGACCGCCGCTCTGCTTCCGCAGCATGTGCCACCACCTGCCTGTGTCGGACTCTCCCCGGCCCGTACCCGCACGGACCCGGTCAGGGACGCGGGCCCGAACAGGTTCCACGTTACGCCGCGCCTGCGTCGCCTTCGAGACCGGGGCGGGTCCGGTCCGAGGGGACCTGATGCGCCGTCCCGCGTATGGCCGAGCCCGACATGCGCCGTACGACGGCCGGACCGAGACTGGGCGTACTGCTCACGCGGAGCCGTACTAGGAGGCATACATGGGCTGGTTGTGGGCGATCATCGTGGGCTTCGTGCTCGGCCTGCTGGCCAAGGCGATCCTGCCGGGCAAACAGCACAGCCCGCTCTGGCTGACCACCATCTTCGGCATCATCGGCGCGATCGTCGGCAACGCCATCGCGGGCTGGCTCGGCATCGCCGAGACCAGGGGCATCGACTGGGGCCGGCACGCGCTGCAACTGGTGGCCGCCATCGTCATCGTCTTCCTGGGCGACATGGTCTACATGTCGCTGCGCGGCAACAGGCAGCGGGCCTGAGGGTACGGCGGCCTGACGGTGCGCCTGACGGTACGAAGGAGGGGGCGGCCCATGACGGGGCCGCCCCCTCAGCCGTGCGTACGCACGCGCGCGCTCAGGCGCCCGTGACCTCCACCGCGGCCAGGTTCTTCTTGCCGCGGCGCAGTACCAGCCAGCGCCCGTGCAGCAGGTCCTCCTGGGCGGGGACCGCGTCCTCGGCGGTGACCTTCGTGTTGTTCACGTAGGCACCGCCCTCCTTGACCGTGCGGCGCGCCGCGGACTTGCTGGCGACCAGGCCGACCTCCGCGAAGAGGTCCACCGCGGGGCCGAGCTCGGCGACCTGGATGTGCGGCACCTCGGAGAGGGCCGCGGCCAGCGTCTTCGCGTCGAGCTCCGCCAGCTCGCCCTGGCCGAACAGGGCCCTGGACGCGGCGATCACGGCGGCCGTCTGGCCGGCGCCGTGCACCAGCGTGGTCAGCTCCTCGGCGAGCGCGCGCTGTGCCGCGCGGGCCTGCGGACGCTCCTCGGTCTGCCGCTCCAGGTCCTCGATCTCCTCGTGGGACCGGAAGCTGAAGATGCGCAGGAACTTGGAGACGTCCCGGTCGTCCGCGTTCAGCCAGAACTGGTAGAACGCGTACGGCGTGGTCATCTCGGGATCCAGCCAGACCGTGCCGGACTCCGTCTTGCCGAACTTGGTGCCGTCCGCCTTGGTGATCAGCGGAGTGCCGAGCGCGTGCACCACGGCCTCCGGCTCGACCCGGTGGATCAGGTCCGTGCCCGAGGTGAGGTTGCCCCACTGGTCGCTGCCGCCGGTCTGCAGCGTGCAGCCGAACCTCCGGTACAGCTCCAGGAAGTCCATGCCCTGCAGGATCTGGTAGCTGAACTCCGTGTAGCTGATGCCCGCGTCGGAGTTGAGCCGCCGCGAGACGGCCTCCTTGGCGATCATCTTGTTGACCCGGAAGTGCTTGCCCATGTCGCGCAGGAACTCGATGGCCGACATGCCCTGGGTCCAGTCCAGGTTGTTGACCATCACCGCGGCGTTCGGGCCCTCGAAGTCCAGCAGCGGGGCGATCTGCGCGCGCAGCCGCTCCACCCACTCGGCGACGACCTCGGGCGAGTTCAGCGTGCGCTCGGAGTTCGGCTTCGGGTCACCGATCAGACCCGTGGCACCGCCCACCAGGCCCAGCGGGCGGTGGCCCGCCCGCTGGATCCGGCGCATCGTGAGGATCTGCACGAGGTTGCCGAGATGCAGACTGGGCGCGGTCGGGTCGAAGCCGCAATAGAACGTGACGGGACCGTCCGCGAACGCCTTGCGCAATGCGTCCTCGTCAGTGGAGAGGGCGATCAGCCCCCGCCACTTCAGTTCGTCGACGATGTCCGTCACGGTTCTCGTATCTCCTTGAGTGGTCTCGTGAATCAGGTACGAGGTTATACGCCCTGGCTGACAGAGCTCATGTTGAAGTCGGGCACCCTCAGCGCGGGCATCGCAGCACGAGTGAACCAATCGCTCCATTCGCGCGGCAATGTCTTTTCCGTGCGCCCCGCCTCCGTCGCCCGCGACAGCAGGTCCACCGGCGACTCGTTGAACCGGAAGTTGTTCACCTCGCCGACGACCTGCCCGTTCTCGACGAGGTAGACGCCGTCCCGGGTCAGTCCCGTGAGCAGCAGCGTCGCCGGGTCGACCTCGCGGATGTACCAGAGGCAGGTCAGCAGCAGCCCGCGCTCGGTGGCGGCGACCATCTCCTCCAGGGAGCGGTCCTCGCCGCCGTCCAGGATCAGGTTCCCGATCGTCGGCGCGACGGGCAGCCCGGTCAGGCCGGCGCTGTGCCGGGTGGTGGAGAGACGGGCCAGCGTGCCCTGGCTCACCCAGTCCGTCGCGGACAACGGGAGCCCGTTGTCGAACACGGACGCGTCGTCGCCGGAGGAGTGCGTGAGCACGAAGGGCGCGGACTCCAGCCCCGGCTCGTTCGGGTCGCTGCGCAGCGTCAGCGGCAGCTCGGTGAGCCTCTCGCCGACGCGGGTGCCGCCGCCGGGCTTGCTGAAGACTGTCCTGCCCTCGGCCGCGTCCCGGGCCGCCGCCGACCACATCTGGTAGATCAGCAGGTCCGCGACGGCGGTCGGCGGCAGCAGCGTCTCGTAGCGCCCCGCCGGCAGGTCGACGCGCCGCTCGGCCCAGCCCAGCCGGACGGCCAGCTCGGCGTCGAGCGCCGCCGGATCGACGTCCTTGAAGTCACGGGTGGAGCGCCCCGCCCACGCCGAGCGCGTACGGTCCGGCGACTTGGCGTTGAGCTCCAGTGTCCCGTTGGGCTGGTCGTGCCGCAGACGCAGCCCCGTCGACGTACCGAGATAGCTGGAGACCAGCTCGTGGTTGGCGAAGCCGTACAGCTCACGGCCGCCCGCCCGCGCGCGGGCGAACGACTCGCCGAGCGCGGGGGCGAAGTCCGCGAAGACGGTGGAGGAGGTCTCGGCGGGCGCGTCCGTGAAGTCCGGGGACTCCGGTACCCCCGTGACCAGCGGCTGGGCGTCCTCGGCGGGGCCCGCGCCGCGTGCCGCCGCCTCCGCGGCCCGCACCAGCGGCTCCAGCTCGTCCGAGGTCACCGCCGCGCGCGAGACGACCCCGGACGCCGTGCCCTCACGGCCGTCGACGGTCGCGACGACGGTGAGCGTGCGCCCCCGCGTCACCCCGTTCGTGGTCAGCGCGTTGCCCGCCCAGCGCAGGTTCGCGGTCGAGTGCTCGTCGGCGATCACCACACAGCCGTCGGCGCGGGAGAGTTCGAGGGCGCGCTCGACGACCTCGTGCGGCTTGTTCGGCTTGTTGGTGCGCTCGCTCATCGACCGGCCTCCTGCGTCGTGTTCAGAATGTTGACGCCCTTGAAGAGGGCGGACGGGCAGCCGTGCGAGACCGCCGCGACCTGGCCCGGCTGGGCCTTGCCGCAGTTGAAGGCACCGCCCAGGACGTACGTCTGCGGACCGCCCACCGCGGCCATGGACCCCCAGAAGTCCGTCGTCGTCGCCTGGTACGCGACATCGCGCAGCTGACCGGTGATCCGGCCGTTCTCGATCCTGAAGAACCGCTGCCCGGTGAACTGGAAGTTGTAGCGCTGCATGTCGATCGACCAGGACCGGTCGCCGACGACGTAGATGCCGCGGTCCACACCCCCGATCAGGTCCTCGGTGGAGAGCCCCGCGGGGTCCGGTTGCAGGGACACGTTGGCCATCCGCTGCACGGGCACGTGCCCGGGGGAGTCGGCGTAGGCGCATCCGTTCGAACGCTCGAAGCCGGTCAGCCGGGCGATACGGCGGTCGAGCTGGTACCCGACGAGCGTGCCGTCCTTCACCAGGTCCCAGGACTGGCCCTCGACGCCCTCGTCGTCGTACCCGATGGTCGCGAGGCCGTGCTCGGCGGTGCGGTCACCGGTGACGTTCATCCGCTCGGAGCCGTACCTCAACTTGCCGAGCTGGTCGAAGGTGGCGAAGGAGGTGCCCGCGTACGCCGCCTCGTAGCCCAGCGCGCGGTCCAGCTCGGTGGCGTGGCCGATGGACTCGTGGATGGTCAGCCACAGGTTGGAGGGGTCGACCACGAGGTCGTACAGCCCCGACTGGACGCTCGGTGCCCGCATCTTCTCGGCGAGCAGCTCGGGGATCCGCTCCAGCTCGGAGTCCCAGTCCCAGCCGGTGCCCGTCAGGTACTCCCAGCCGCGCCCGGCCGGGGGCGCGATGGTGCGCATCGAGTCGAACTCGCCGCTCGACTCGTCGACGGCGACGGCGGTCAGCTGCGGGTGCAGCCGGACGCGCTGCTGCGTGGTGACGGTCCCCGCGGTGTCGGCGTAGAACTTGTTCTCGTGCACGGTCAGCAGCGAGGCGTCGACGTGGTTGACGCCATCGGCCGCCAGCAGCCGGGCACTCCAGTCCGAGAGCAGCCCGGCCTTCTCCTCGGCCGGCACGGAGAAGGGGTCGATGTCGTACGACGAGACCCAGGTCTTCTCGGCGTGCACCGGTTCGCCGGCCAGCTCCACCCGCTCGTCGGAACCCGCCGCCTTGATCACCTGGGCCGAGAGCTTCGCCATCGCGACGGCCTGCGAGGCGACCTTCGCGGCCGCGTCCATCGTCAGATCCACGCCCGACGCGAACCCCCAGGTCCCGCCGTGCACCACCCGCACCGCGTACCCCAGGTCGGTGGTGTCCGACGATCCGGCGGGTTTGGCGTCGCGCAGCCGCCAGGACGCGCTGCGCACCCGTTCGCACCGGAAGTCCGCGTGCTCGGCGCCCAGGGCACGGGCGCGCGCCAGCGCGGCGTCGGCGAGGGCGCGCAGCGGCAGTGCCGTGAAGGCTTCGTCGATGGAATGAGGCACGGAGGTCTCCCTGCTGTCGTGGCCTGTCGGGTCCGATCATGTCGCGCGGGCGGGTCCGGCGGCCACGGCTTTGCCTCGGCCGAGGCCGGATCTTTCCGTCGGCGGAAGCCGGCTTTCTGTAGGGATCCGACAGCGAGCCCCCCGCGCCACTGTCGGGGACCGATTCTCCGGGAGACGGACCGGACCGATAGGTTTTCGGGGAAGGCGCCTGTCCTGCAGGGGTTTCAGACTGCTATCGAAAGGGTGATCCGTTGAGCCGCTCGGTTCTCGTCACCGGAGGCAACCGGGGCATCGGCCTCGCCATCGCCCGCGCGTTCGCCGATGCCGGCGACAAAGTCGCGATCACATACCGCTCGGGTGAGCCGCCGGCCGCCCTCACCGCCCTGGGCTGCCTCGCCGTCAAGTGCGACATCACCGACACCGAGCAGGTGGAGCAGGCCTACAAGGAGATCGAGGCCGAGCACGGTCCCGTCGAGATCCTGGTCGCCAACGCCGGTGTCACCAAGGACCAGCTCCTGATGCGCATGTCCGAGGAGGACTTCACCTCCGTCCTCGACACGAACCTCACCGGCACCTTCCGGGTCGTCAAGCGCGCCAACCGCGGCATGCTCCGCGCCAAGAAGGGGCGCGTCGTCCTCATCTCCTCGGTCGTGGGGCTGCTGGGCTCCGCGGGACAGTCGAACTACGCCGCCTCCAAGGCCGCTCTGGTCGGCTTCGCGCGGTCGCTCGCGCGGGAGCTCGGCTCGCGGAACATCACCTTCAACGTCGTCGCGCCCGGTTTCGTCGACACCGACATGACCAAGGTGCTCACCGACGAGCAGCGTGCGGGCATCGTCGCCCAGGTGCCGCTCGGCCGGTACGCGCAGCCCGAGGAGATCGCCGCCGCGGTGCGGTTCCTCGCCTCGGACGACGCCTCGTACATCACTGGAGCCGTCATTCCGGTTGACGGCGGACTGGGAATGGGTCACTGATCACCATGAGTGGAATCCTCGAGGGCAAGCGCGTCCTGATCACCGGTGTGCTGATGGAGTCCTCCATCGCGTTCCACACCGCCAAGCTGGCCCAGGAGCAGGGCGCCGAGATCATCCTGACCGCGTTCCCGCGGCCCACGCTGACCGAGCGCATCGCCAAGAAGCTCCCCAAGCCGACCAAGGTCATCGAGCTCGACGTCACCAACGACGAGCACCTCGGGCGGCTGGCCGACATCGTCGGCGAGGAGCTGGGCAGCCTCGACGGCGTCGTGCACTCCATCGGCTTCGCGCCGCAGGACGCACTCGGCGGCAACTTCCTCAACACGCCGTTCGAGTCGGTGGCCACCGCCATGCACGTCTCGGCGTTCTCCCTGAAGTCGCTGACCATGGCCTGCCTTCCGCTGATGCAGAACGGCGGCTCGGTCGTCGGCCTCACCTTCGACGCGCAGTACGCCTGGCCGCAGTACGACTGGATGGGCCCGGCCAAGGCCGCCCTGGAGGCCACCAGCCGCTACATGGCGCGCGACCTGGGCAAGCAGAACATCCGCTGCAACCTCATCTCGGCGGGCCCCATCGGTTCCATGGCCGCCAAGTCCATCCCGGGCTTCAGCGACCTGGCCGCCGTGTGGGACACCCGCTCCCCGCTGGAGTGGGACCTGAAGGACCCGGAGCCGGCCGGCAAGGGCGTCGTCGCCCTGCTGAGCGACTGGTTCCCGAAGACCACCGGTGAGATCATCCACGTCGACGGCGGTCTGCACGCGATCGGCGCGTAGGCGCTCGCACAGGCGTTCCCGTACGGAGCGGACCGCCGCGTAGCCTCGAACGGAGGCGACCCTCCCGTACCGAGGCGACCGTCCCGTACGGAGGCGACCCTCCCGTACCTCGTGCGAAGAGCACCGTCCCGTACGGCCGTGACGCCCCGTTTCCCGCCTCGCGCGGGGAGCGGGGCGTCGCCCGTTCGGCCCAGTCGGCCGGGCGGCAGGGGCACCCCACCACGCACGATTGGAGTACGCACCGCCCCGCAGCCGTACGGCCGAGGAGGTCCCCCTTGTGCGCCTGTCCCGCCGTTTTGCCCCGGTGTTCGCCGCCGTCACGCTGATGGTCGCGCTGCCGTACGACGCGATGCCCAACGCGCGTGGACGCCACGAGAGCACCGCCGTGCCCCAGCCGTTCGGCGCGGCGTGCCGCACCACGGTCACCGGCTCCCACGCGGTCGCGTACTGCCACAACCCCTATCCGGGGACGGACCTGGTCAGTCTGCACATCGAGTGCGACCGCTGGTGGGACATCGACACCGACGCCACCGCTGTCGAGGCGGGACCCGCGATGACGGTGCGGATGGAGGGCCGGTGCTGGAAGGAGATCCGCTCGGTGTGGGTCAGTCACCGGAAGCGGGACGCCTGAGCCACGGGCGGCACTGGAACGGGTAGCCCGCGGCCTCCGCGGCCGCCGCCTCCGTGTCACCCCCGCGGATCGCGTCGACGAGCCGCGCGTGGTCCATGTACGTCTCCGGCGTCAGCCCCTCGCCGACGTCGTCGCGCAGCCAGTCGCGCAGCACCTCGCCCAGGTCCGCGTACATCGCCGTCATGACGTCGTTGTGGGACGCGGCCACCACCGCCAGATGGAAGGTCGCGTCGGCGGTCACGAAGGCCTCCGTGTCGCCAGACTCCCAGGCGTCCTCGCGCCGGAGCAGCAGCGCGTCGAGCTGCTTGAGATCGCGGTCGGTGCGCCGTTCGGCGGCCAGCTTCGCGGCGCTCGACTCCAGGGTGGAACGCAGCTCGGCGATGTGCCGGGGTTCGGCGTCGGCGAAGCGGCGGTGCATCACGCCCGCGAGTTCGCTGGTCGCGACGACGTAGGTGCCCGAACCCTGGCGGATGTCGAGCAGGCCGTTGTGGGCGAGCGCCCGGACGGCCTCCCGGACCGTGTTGCGGGCGACGCCCAGTTGTTCGACGAGCTCCGGTTCGGTCGGGATGCGGGAGCCGACCGGCCACTCGCCGGAGGTGATCTGGTTCCGCAGCTCGGCGATGACCTGCTCGGACAGCGCCGAACGGCGGGGGTGGCTCAGCGGCATGGCGGTCCTTCGTACGGGCCCGGTGCGGTCGTTCGCGCGGGGCCGGAGGTTAACGCAGCGAGAGTGGACAGCCAATCATCCCATGATTCTATGATGACGCCATGGCCATCGAGGAAACCCGGACCACCACGTCCCCACCGATACGCGGCTGCGCGGATCAGGAGCCCAGGAGCGAGACGGCGTCCCTGCAAGCTCCCCCGCGCGCGTGGGCGACGCGGCTGGTGATCGTGGGCATCGTCCTCGCGGCCCTCAACCTGCGTCCCGCCATCACCAGCTTCGGCGCCCTCCTCGAAGAGGTGCGCGACGGACTCGGCATGAGCGGCAGCGTCGCCGGACTGCTCACCTCCGTGCCACCGTTCTGCTTCGCCGTCTTCGGCGTCATGGCGCCACGGCTCGCCCGCCGCTTCGGGCCCGGCGTGGTCGTCTGCGCCGGGATGGTCGCCATCACGGCGGGGCTCGCGATCCGCCCGTACACCGGGAGCGCGGCCGGCTTCCTGGCCGCCAGTGCCCTCGCGCTCATGGGCATCGCCGTCAGCAACGTGCTCATGCCGGTGATCGTCAAGCGCTGGTTCCCGGACCGGGTCGGCTCCATGACCGGCCTCTACTCGATGGCGCTCGCCCTGGGCACCTCGGCCGCGGCAGCCCTGACCGTGCCCATGACCGACGCCCTGGGCGGCAGTTGGCGCTCGGGGCTGGCTGTGTGGGCGGGGCTCGCCGGGGTCGCCGTACTGCCGTGGATCGCGCTCGTCCGCACCCGGGGCGCCGCTTCCCCGGGCGGTGAGCGCCCGCCCGCCGCGGCCTCCGCCCCGCCCGAGCCCGACGGGCTGCGCATCACCCGCAGCCGGACCGCCTGGGCCCTCGCCGTCTTCTTCGGACTCCAGGCCACCGCCGCCTACATCACGATGGGCTGGATGCCGCAGATCTTCCGCGACGCGGGCGTCTCCGCGGGCACCGCGGGACTGCTTCTCGCCGTCACGATGGTGATGGGCGTGCCGCTGGCCTTCGTCATCCCGCGCCTGGCCACCCGGCTGCCCCACCAGGGGCCCATCGTGGTCGCGCTCGGCGCCTGCGGACTCGCCGGGTACGCGGGTCTCTACGCCGCCCCGGCCGGCGGCGCCTGGGCCTGGGCCCTGCTGCTCGGCGTCTCCAACTGCGCCTTCCCGCTCGCCCTCACCATGGTCGGCATGCGCGCCCGGACCGGGGTGGGTGTCGCCCAGCTCTCGGCCTTCGCGCAGAGCACCGGCTATCTGCTCTCGATCCCGGGACCCCTGCTCGTCGGCGTGCTCTACCAGCACAGCGGCGGCTGGGGCCTGCCGATCGCGCTCATGGCCGCGCTGATGGTCCCGCAGATCGCGGTGGGCGTCCTGGCGGGCCGCGACCGCACGGTCGAGGACGAGGCCACCCCCGTACCCCGCCCCTGAGGACGCGGGCCCGGGGTGCAGGCGGACAGGGACCCGGCCGGACCGCGAGCCGCCCCCGACCCGCCCGCGAGCGCGGCCGACCGGACCCCGGGCGACCGGGCGGGACGGGGCGTGGCAGCCGGGCGACACGCGGCGGGACGGCCGACCCCACCCACCGGAGACCGGGCGAAGGGTGCGAGACTGGGCGTATGCCAGTGCTCGATCCGAACCCCCAGAACGGCCAGAAGAAGATGCTGCTCGTCTTCGGCACGTTCCTCGCCATCACCGTGATCATCGCCGTCATCGCGACCATCGCCTCTCCGTGACCTCGCCCGCGCCCCCCGGGGACGGCGATGGTGGGGCTAGCCCCCGTGTCCCCTAGGGGGTGAGTGTCAGGGTCAAGTGGGTGGATCACCGGATGGGTTGACGTACCCGGATTCCGTAACTTCGAGATGTGGCCGCGAGGACGCGGAACACGGACCACGCGAAGACCCACGGAGGCGGCATGTCGGCCCGTACGCACCCCCGGCCCCACCCGGTGACCCCGGGCCGCGTCGAGATCCGTCTGCCCTGGTGGGCCGTCGCCCTGCCGGCCCTCGCCTTCGCCACCCTGCTGCTCCTGCTGCTGAACCCGGCGGACGCGCATGCCGCGGCCGGCGACCCCGCGCTCACCCACCTCTTCGAGCGCCTCCAGCAGACCGTGCAGCACCAGGCCTCCTGAGCCGCCTTCACGCAGGGTGCCGCACCCCTCGCGCACCGTGCCGAACGGCAGCTGTCCCGTGGTGAAGGAGCCCGTCAACTCCTTGAGCCACATGGCGTGTTTCGTGCGAAGCTGGGACTCATGAGCGTCGCAGAACCCCGCAGGATTGTCCTCTTCCGGCATGCGAAAGCCGACTGGCCACAGGTGTCCGACCATGAGCGGCCGCTCGCTGACCGGGGCCGTACGGACGCCGCTATCGCCGGACGCAGGCTGGCCGACACCGGCATCCCCTTCGATCTGGCCCTCTGCTCCACCGCGGCCCGGACCCGTGAGACCTGGAAGCTCGCCGTCCATGAGTTCCCGCACCGGCCGAAAACGGTCTATGAGGAGCGGCTCTACGAGGCCTCGCCGGGCGAGCTGATCGCCGTACTCAACGAAACCCCGGACGATGCCCAGGACGTGCTCCTGATCGGGCACAATCCCGGCATCCAGGGCCTCGCCGAGGTACTGGCCGGCCAGGCCGAGGGCGAGGCCCGCGCCCGGATGACCGAGCGCGGCTTCCCCACCGCGGCCTTCGCCGTGCTGTCCTTCGACGGTTCCTGGAAATCACTGGAGCCGGGCGTGACCACGCTGATCGACTACTGGGCACCCACCGAGTAACCCACCCGTGCGGACGGCACGGGGGCCCGGCACCGTCTCGACGGTGCCGGGCCCCCGTCGTACCGGCCAGGACCCCGGCGTGCGCCGGGCGGGCGTCAGGAACGCGCGGTCAGTGGTCGTCCAGATGCATGTCCGCCGCCTCGACCTCTTCGCGGGTGACCCCCAGCAGATACAGCACGGTGTCCAGGAAGGGGAAGTTCACCGCGGTGTGCGCGGCCTCCCGTACGACGGGCTTGGCGTTGAACGCGACACCGAGACCCGCCGCGTTGAGCATGTCGAGGTCGTTGGCGCCGTCACCGATCGCCACGGTCTGGACGAGCGGTACCCCCGCCTCCGCCGCGAACCGGCGCAGCAGCCGTGCCTTGCCCGCCCGGTCCACGATCTCGCCGGTGACCCGGCCGGTCAGTTTCCCGTCGGCGATCTCCAGCGTGTTGGCCTGCGCGAAGTCGAGCCCGAGCCGCTCCTTCAGGTCGTCCGTGATCTGGGTGAACCCGCCCGACACGACACCGACTTGGAAGCCGAGGCGCTTCAGCGTACGGATCAGGGTGCGCGCGCCGGGCGTCAGCCGTACCTCCTCGCGCACCTTGTTCACCACCGAGGCGTCCAGCCCCTTCAGCAGCGCCACGCGCGCGTGCAGCGACTCCTCGAAGTCCATTTCCCCGCGCATCGCGGCGGCCGTCACCTCGGCGACCTCGGCCTCGCACCCGGCGTGCGCGGCGAAGAGCTCGATCACCTCGTCCTGGATCAGCGTCGAGTCCACGTCCATGACGACCAGCCGCTGGGCCCGCCGGTGCAGCCCCGACGCGACCACGGCGATGTCCACCCCGAGCGCCGCGGCCTCCGTCACCAGCGCGGTGCGCAGCGCCTCGGTCTCCGCACCGGACACGGCGAACTCCACCGCCGTCACCGGGTACTTGGCGAGCCGGAAGATACGGTCGATGTTCCCGCCGGTCTTGGTGATCCGCGCGGCGATCGAGGCCGTCGACTCGGCGGTGAGCGGATGTCCGAGCACGGTGACGTGCGAACGCCCCATGCCGCGCGGCCGGTTGTCGCCGAGGCCGGAGATGATCTCCGCCTGCATCTTCATCGAGTCCGCCCAGCTGTGCACGGTGGCCCGCAGATCGCCCTCCAGACCGGAGGGCGGCTCGGTCACGAGCGCGCACAGCACGATCCGGCCACGGGTGACGACCTGCTCGATGTCGACCACGTCGACGGAGAAGGCGGCGAGGGTGTCGAAGAGTCCGGCCGTGATGCCCGGCCGGTCCTTGCCGAAGATCTTGACAAGGAGGGTGGGGGTATCGGGGGTCTGCGTAGCGCTCATGGTGCTTCCACCGTATCCGGCACCCAGTGCCTTCCGCCCCCGCGGTCCGTCCAGCGGACAGGGAACTCTGGGTGTCGGAGTAGTGTCGCGCGCGTTTCCCCGAGTCGACGCCCAGCTCCGCCACGCGGTGGGCGGCGGGGCTCAGTCACGCCGCCGGGGGCCGGGCGGCGGAGGCTGGCCCTGGTCGGGCGGGGGCTGCGGGGGAGGGGGCACGCTCTGCCCGGGTGGCCGCCTGCGCGGTCCCGGCGGCTGTGGCAGCGGCCGGACGACCGTCGGCGCGCCGTACACGTCGTCGGGCGCCCGTTTCCGCTCGGGCGGCTGCCCGCCGCGCGGCTCCCGCAGCTCGTCGGGCAGCCGCAGATACGGATTGGTGTCGGGGTTCGCGGGCCGGTACGGCGCGCTCGGCGCGTACGGCCCCGACCGCGGCGGGGGACCGGCGTGGGGCGGCGGGCCGGGGGCGTCGGCGTCACCCAGTGCCAGGGGCGCCGCCCGCCGTCCCGCGGCGCCGCCCGCGTACGCCAGCAGCGCGCCGGCCGCCCCCGCGCCCGCGCCCCACACGGCGCCGAACAGCAGTGCGATGCCCAGATGGCCGTGCAGCCGGATCCCGGCGCCGAACGCGTCGATGCCGAACACCGACAGCGAGGCGTCCACGGACACGTCCGTCAGCCACGCCAGCAGCGGCAGTGCCAGCGCCGTCGCGATGCCCAGCCGAAGAGCGCAGCGACCGGCGAACCCGAGGGCGCCCACGCCTCGTACATCGGGGGCACCCGGGATCCCCCCGGAAGCGGCAGCCCGCCGCCGTACAAAAGGCGTACGCGTGGCAGCGAGGACGCCCGCGAAGAGCATCATGAGCGCTGCCGCGACCCCCAACAGCCAGACACGACCGTCGAGTTCCGCGAGACGGCCCAGGGTCACGGGCCGGCCGGAGTCGGCACTCAGCAGCCTGTCCAGGGGGTCGGGGAGCAGTGTGGCGAGTTCGCCGGTGGCCCTGCCGTCCCAGGGGACGAGGAGACCGATCGGCACACCGAGCCACACCCCGTTGGGCGCGCCGAGCAGCGCCGCGCCCGCGATCAGCTTGGGGTGGGGGTCGCCGATCGCCGCGTACGCCGCCGCCGCGAGCCCCGCGACGACCGCCACCAGTGCCACCGTGACCAGCGCGGACGCGGCCGGCCGCACCATCCGGTGCACACCCTCCCAGCCGCGCGGCAGGGGGGTGCGCCGGGAGGCCAGCAGGGAGATCACCAGGACTCCGGCGGCCCAGGCGGCACCGCCGAGCAGTGTGGGCACCGTGTCCACGGTGAATCCCACCGCCGCCTTCGCGTCCACGAGGTCGTCGATCCTGCCCGGCAGCAGTCCACCGAGGTCGCCGAGCCCGCCCGGCAGCTTGTCGGTGATCTTCCCGAGCCCGCCGCCCGTCACCCTGTCGAGTCCGAGCTTGTTCCCGTCGATGGTGATGACGTCGTGACCGGCCCAGGCGAGTCCGCCCAGGGTCGCCACGAACAGGACGACCACCGCGCCCGCGCGCGCCAGGAGTTCGGACGGCGCGATCACAACTCCCGCTCCCCGCAAGGAGCGCAGGAAGAAGTAGGAGAGCAGCAGCGCGCCGACCAGTCCCACACCCAGTGGCGTGATCTGGATGGCCGTGTGCGCCTCGGCGCCCTTCAGCCCGAAGGCCGACACGTTGCCGGACGGTTCGACCGCGCCGTTCGCGCCCAGTGCCACCACGGCCGCGGTCATCGGCCCGAGCGAGCCGGCCTCGTCCGCGCCCACCAGATGGAGGCCGAGCGCGGCCGTGCCCGCCATCGCGATCAACGCCCAGCTCACCGAGGCGATCGCGGACAGCAGCACATCCCCCCACGGCACGCGCCTGCCGCGCCCCACGGTGTCGATGCTCATCGTCAGACCCCCCGATCCACGCCGCGGTACCACCACCATGGATGTCCCCCTCGCGTGGGATTACCACTCTCCGGTCCGGTATCAACCCCGTCAACGGAAACGGGCAACCCACCCGTACCCGGTCTTCGCGGGGCCCGGCTTTCGGTCAGGGGCCTGCTCCTGAAATAGTTCCCCCCGATGTTCGACATCCCTAGACTCCCTTTGATGGGGGTAACTCGGGGGACAACTCAGTGGGGCATGGAGTGCCAGAACTCGTACTGGAATTGAACGGACGGACCTGGACGCTCGATGCGGCCAGGCCATACACCCTCGGACGTGATCCGCAGGGGGACGTCGTGCTCGACGACGCCAGGGTGTCCTGGCGTCACGCCACGATCAGCTGGAGCGGCCGCAGTTGGGTCATCGAGGATCACGGCAGCACCAACGGCACGTTCGTGCAGGGGCAGCGGATCCATCAGCTGGAGATCGGGCCCGGTTCGGCCGTGCACCTCGGCAACGCGACCGACGGTCCGCGGCTGAAGCTGTCGGGCGCCGCGGCCCCGGCCGTACAGCCCCAGCAACAGCCGTACGCCGCGCAGGGCGCGGGCCCCGGCTGGGCCCAGCAGGCACCGCAGCAGCAGGCGCCCGAGCAGGGTCACCAGCCGCCGCAGCCCGCGGGGCAGGTGCCGAGGCAGCAGGGACCCGGTGGCGCCGCGGGGGCGCCACCGGTCTACGGAGACCGCAGCCCGACCACCTTCCACCAGCTGGACCTCGGCCGGGTGATGCGCATCGGCCGTGCGCTGGAGAACGAACTGGTCGTCTCCGACCTCCAGGTCTCGCGCCACCACGCCGAGTTCCACGCGACGCCCGACGGCCGCTTCGAGATCCGCGACCTGGGCTCGCACAACGGCACGTATGTCAACGGCATGCCGATCGCCAAGGGCGGCTCGGCACTGCTCGGCCCGAACGACATCGTGGGCGTCGGCCACTCGACGTTCCGTCTCGTCGGCGACCGTCTCGAGGAGTTCGTCGACACCGGCGAGGTGTCCTTCTCCGCCCGTCACCTGACCGTGACGGTCGACGGCGGCAAGCAGATCCTCAAGGACGTCTCCTTCGGCGTGCCCGAGAAGTCGCTGATCGCGGTCATCGGCCCGTCCGGCTCCGGCAAGTCGACACTCCTGAAGGCGCTCACGGGCTACCGCCCGGCCAACCAGGGTGACGTCCTCTACGACAACCGCAACCTGTACAAGCAGTTCGCCGAGCTGCGCCAGCGCATCGGTCTGGTCCCGCAGGACGACATCCTGCACAAGGAGCTGACCGTCAAGAAGGCCCTCAAGTACGCGGCCAAGCTGCGCTTCCCCGCCGACACCACGGGCGAGGAGCGCGAGGCGCGGATAAACGAGGTGCTGCGCGAGCTGAAGCTGGACATCCACAAGGAGAAGAAGGTCACCTCCCTCTCCGGTGGCCAGCGCAAGCGCGTCTCCGTGGCCCTGGAACTGCTGACCAAGCCGTCGCTGATCTTCCTGGACGAGCCGACCTCCGGCCTCGACCCGGGCATGGACCGCGACGTCATGCAGTTGCTGCGCGGCCTCGCCGACGACGGCCGTACGGTCCTGGTGGTCACGCACTCCGTGGCGGAACTGGCCATCTGCGACAAGCTGCTCGTGATGGCCCCCGGCGGCTCGGTGGCGTACTTCGGGCCGCCCGAGGAGGCGCTGAACTTCTTCGGCTACGAGACCTGGGCCGACGTCTTCTCCGCCTTCGAGAACTACCGCGACTACGACTGGGCGGGCCGCTGGAAGGGCTCGCAGCACTACCAGATGTACGCCGCGGACATCGACGCGGTCGCCCCGCAGTCGGTGAACGTGTCGCCGCAGCAGGCGATGAAGCCGCCGAAGCCGCAGAGCTGGGGCTCCCAGCTGACGACCCTGGTCCGCCGGTACGTCTCGGTGATCGCGTCCGACAAGGGCTTCCTGGCGCTGACGGTGATCCTGCCGGCGGTGCTGGGCTCGGTGAGCCTGCTCATCGACTCGGACAAGACCCTGCTGGTCAACCCGATCGTCACCAAGTCCGGCGTGCACGTCGCGAACGGCACGGCGACGACGGTGCTCCTGATCCTCGCGGTCGGCGCGTGCTTCGCGGGCGCGGCCAACTCCGTCCGTGAGCTGATCAAGGAACGGGTGATCTACGAGCGGGAGCGCGCGACGGGTCTGTCGCGTTCCGCGTACCTGATGTCCAAGGTGATCGTCCTCGGCGTGGTGACGCTGTTGCAGGGTGCCCTGGTCGGTGCCATCGGCTTCGGCAGCCGCACGGTCCCGGACAAGGGTCTGATCCTCACCAGCCTGCCCAAGGTCGAGCTCACCCTGCCGATCATGGCGCTGGGCTTCGCGTCGATGATGTTCGGGCTGGTCATCTCCTCGCTGGTGAAGACCGCCGAGAAGACGATGCCGCTGCTGGTCATGTTCGCGATCGTCCAGGTCGTGTTCACCGGGTGCCTCTTCATCCTGAACGGCACGATCGGCGTCAACCAGTTCTCGTACCTGATGCCGGCCCGCTGGGCCGTCGCCGCGTCCGGTGCCACGCTGGACTTCAACAACATCTTCCCGAACCAGGACGATCCGACGAGCACGGACCCGCTGTGGAACCACACGGCCGGCGTCTGGGCCATGGACATGGTCGCCCTGATCGTCCTCGGTGTGCTCTGCGGGTTCTTCGTGGCCCGCTTCCTGCGCCGCCACGAGCCCGAGGTCATGCGCAAGTAGTCGCGCGGATGTGCGCGAAGGGCGGCACCCCGGTCGGGGTGCCGCCCTTCGGCGTACGGCGGAGAGGTCCGCGCCCTGCCTCAGTACGCGCTGTTCACGTTGTCCATCGAGCCGTACTTGTCGGCCGCGTAGTTGCAGGCGGCGGTGATGTTGGCGACCGGGTCGTAGATGTTCCACGAGGTACCGGGCACGTGGTAGGCCTTGAAGGTCGGCGGGATGACCTGGAGCAGGCCCTTCGACGGTATTCCGTTGATGGCGTTGATGTCCCAGCCGTTGATGGCCTGGGGGTTGCCGGACGACTCCCGCATGATGTTCTTGTACAGCCCGTGGTACGAGCCGGGGATCTTGTGCTTCTTCATGATGTCGAGCGACTGGTGGATCCAGCCGTCGAGGTTGTTCGTGTACGTCTTCGCTGCGACGGTCTCGACGTGGATGCGCTGCACGGAGCGGCTCGCGGCCTGCTCCTTCGTGCGCGCGTCCTGGGCGGCCTTCGCGGCGGCGGTCTTCTTGGCGAGCTCGGCGTTCTTCTTGGTGACGGCCGCGTCGGCCGCCTTCTTCGCCGCGATGCTCTGGGCCTTCAGGCTGGCGCCGGCCATCTGGTCGGTGATGCTGGCCTTGACGTCCTTGATGGGCTGCTGACCGAAGGCGACCGGAGCCTGCGAGACGGCGGCGTCGTTCGTGGTGCTGGTCTGTGCGCCGCTGGGCGCCGCGGTGAACGCCAGGGCCGCTGCACCGAGGGTGGCGATACCGGCGATCGAAAGCTTGTGGACCTTGGTCAGCTTCGGACTATGACCAGGAGTGATGATGTTCTTGGGCATAACTGATGGACCTCTTCGAATAGCGCGGATGCCGCTCCCGGTCCGGTGGGGACACTTCGTTTCCGGATCAAACGCTGCGGGTAAGAACCTGCGGCGTTGAGCGACTGGAGCCATTGTTAGCGGCCGCAAAATCGTGTGGCAAAGGTGTGACGTACGACGCCGAGTAGTAGGTCCAGGAGGGGCAAAACGGGACATAGTGGCACGTCTGCCCCGCTCATCAAGGCCCCGTTTATCTCCTATGTCCGTTCGTACGTGATGTGCGCCCTATGTGCGGGCTCACACGGCGCTTAGATCGTTCTCACCGCTAGTTGCTGAAGCAACGCCCAGGGTGAGCGTTCTCCGCCGGGAGGATGAGGTGGGCATCCCCGAACTCGTGCCACAGGTAGAGCCCCCTCACCGCCGCGGCGTAGGCGCGCTCGACCGCGGCCCTTCCCGCGACGGCCTCCAGCATCAGCAGATGGGAGGCCTCCGGCTCGTGCAGCCCGGTCAGCAGCCCGTCGACCACCCGCACACCCCGCCGCGGCGTCACCACGAGATCCGTCCACCCCCGGCCGGCGCGGACCACCCCGTCGGGGCCCGCCGCCGACTCGACCGCGCGCACGGCCGTCGTACCGACCGCCACGATCCGCCCGTCTCCCGCCCTCGCCGCGTTGATCAGCCGCGCCGACGCCTCCGGCACCTCGTACCACTCCATGGAGGGCGGCTCATGGGCCTCGGCCGAGGAGACGCCCGTGTGCAGCCTGATCGGAGCGACCTGCGTTCCCCGGCTCACCAGCTCCGTCACCAGACGCGCGGTGAAGGGCCGGGCCGCGCTCGGCATCTCCGCGCTGCCCGCGCCGTCGGCGGACGGCAGCGCGAACACCGTCTGATAGACGGAGAGCGGCTGGTCCCGCTCCGTATAGGAGTACCGAATGGCACGCCCGTGCCGCCGCAGCAGCCCGGGCACGTCCGTACCAGGCACCCGCGCCCACCACAGCCGGGCGCCGCCCGCCGTCAGCGGCTCCTCCATTACGAGCCGCACATCGCCCGCGAGGCACACCTCCGTCCCCGCGGGCCCGCCCCGGCGCGGACCCGTGGTGCCCCTCCCATCGGGATCCCGCAGCTCGACGGCCCACCGCCCGTCATCGCCCCGGGTGGAGAAATGGACCACCACGCGCGCGTGCCCGATCCGTCCGTCGACGGCGGCGGCCAACGTGGGGGAGGTGTTCACGACGAGCAGGTCCCCGGCCCGCAGCTGCCGCGGCAGCTCCGCGAACGTGTGATGCGACACCTCCCCACCCCGGGAGACCAGCAGGCGCACGGAATCCCGGTCCCGCCCGGGTCCGCGCTGCTCGGCCGGCACCCGCGCCGACAACTCCTCCGGAACCCGCACCACGGTCGTCACCGCTCCTCCAGGAGTGCGGGCGCCGCGTAGCGGCCACTGGCCGGCCGCTCGTCGAGCAGCCTCAGGAAGGCCGGCACCACGCTGTCCGGCGCCGGCCGCGGCCCCCCGTCGCCCGGTACGGCCGCCGCGTACAGGTCCGTGGCCATGTCCCCGGGGTCCACGGACCAGACCCGCAGGCCGGGCTCCTCCTCGGCGAGCACGGCCGAGAGGTGGTCGAGGGCGGCCTTCGACGCCCCGTAACCGCCCCACGTCGGGTACGCCTCGGCCGCCGCGTCCGAGCTGACCGCGACGACCGCGCCCGCCCCCGCGGCCCGCAGCAGCGGCAGCGCCTCCTGGACCAGGCCGAGCGCCGCGACCACATTGACCTCCAGAGCCCGCCGCAGCCCGCCCGGTGTCAGATCCTCCAGCCGGACCAGCGGCTCGGCGCCGAGCGCGCTCGCGTTGTTCACCAGCAGATCGACGCCCCCGAACCCACGGGCCGCCGCCACCAGCGCCGCCCGGTGCCCGGCGTCCGTGACGTCCCCGGGCAGCGCCGCCACCCGGGTCCCGTACCCGGACAGCGCCTCCGCCGCCTCCTCCAGAACCCCGGCGGTCCTGGCATCGAGCACCAGATCCCAGCCGCGCCGCGCCAGGGCCGCGCCGAGCGCCCGCCCCAGCCCCTTCGAAGCCCCCGTGATGACCGCTACCGGCATGACGTCCGTCCCCTCGTCCCGGCCCGCCGCCGACGGCGGGCGTCCTCAACGTAGGAACCGGACCGCTCCCGCCGCCTCGTACGCGAGTCCCGGCGACCGGGGGCCCTTCGTCCTAGGCCCAGCGGCCCAGACGCGGCCACCACAGGTCGGATACGCACGGTCACACCCCACGGGTACGTTGGGGTCATGAGCCAAGGTCCCCGGTCCGGTCTGTACGCGGTGAGCTCCGCGCTGCTGGCCATGAGCCGGCACCTGGAGGTGCGCGACGTCCTCAAGACGATCGTCGCCTCGGCCCGCGAGCTTCTCGACGCCCAGTACGCGGCGCTCGGCGTCCCCGACGACCACGGCGGCTTCGCCCAGTTCGTGGTCGACGGCGTCAGCGACGCCCAATGGAAGGCCATCGGCCCGCTTCCGCGCCAGCACGGCATCCTCGCCGCGATGCTGCACGAGGCCCGCCCCGAGCGACTCGCCGATGTGCGCAGGGACCCCCGCTTCGAGGGCTGGCCCGCCGCCCACCCCGACATGTCCGACTTCCTCGGCCTGCCCGTCCGCGACGGCGACGAGACCATCGCGGCCCTGTTCCTCGCCAACAAGAACGGCACCAGGCCCGACGGCGGCTGCGGCTTCACCGAGGACGACGAGGAACTCCTCACGATCCTCGCCCAGCACGCGGCGATCGCCCTGACCAACGCCCGCCTGTACGAGCGCAGCCGCGAACTCACCATCGCCGAGGAGCGCTCCCGTCTCGCACACGAACTGCACGACGCCGTCAGCCAGAAGCTGTTCTCCCTGCGCCTGACGGCGCAGGCCGCCGCCGCCCTCGTCGACCGCGACCCCGCACGCGCCAAGGGCGAACTGCACCAGGTGGCCGCGCTCGCCGCCGAGGCCACCGAGGAACTGCGCGCCGCCGTCATCGAGTTGCGCCCCGCCGCCCTCGACGAGGACGGCCTCGTGGCCACACTGCGCACCCAGATCCAGGTGCTCGACCGCGCCCACTCCGCACACGTGACCTTCACCGGCCGGGGCGTGCGCGCCCTGCCCGCCGCTCAGGAGGAGGCCATGCTGCGCGTCGCCCAGGAGGCCCTCCACAACGCGCTGCGCCACTCCGGGGCGGCCCGCGTCGATGTCCTCCTGGAGAAGCGCGGACCGGGCGCCGTGCTCCGCGTCACCGACGACGGCGACGGCTTCGACCCGACGGCGATACGCACCGCGGGACGCCACCTCGGCCTGGTCTCCATGCGCGACCGGTCGAGCGGGGTCGGCGGCACGCTGACCGTGGAATCGGCGCCCGGAAAGGGCACCACGATCGAGATGGAGGTCCCTGGTGGCTGAAGCAATCAAGGTGCTGCTCGTCGACGACCACCAGGTGGTCCGCCGGGGCCTGCGCACCTTCCTCGAGGTGCAGGACGACATCGAGGTCGTGGGAGAGGCGTCCGACGGCGCCGAAGGGGTCGCCCGCGCCGAGGAGTTGAAGCCCGACGTCGTCCTCATGGACGTCAAGATGCCGGGCATGGACGGCATCGACGCGCTGCGCAGACTCCGTGAACTCGCCAACCCCGCGCGTGTGCTGATCGTCACCAGCTTCACCGAGCAGCGCACGGTGATCCCGGCCCTGCGCGCGGGTGCGGCGGGCTACGTCTACAAGGACGTGGATCCCGACGCCCTCGCCGGGGCCATCCGCTCCGTGCACGCCGGGCACATCCTGCTGCAACCCGAGGTGGCGGGCGTTCTGCTGTCCCAGGAGGAGGCCAACTCGGGCCAGGGAAGGGGCGGTTCGCTCACCGAGCGGGAACGCGAGGTGCTCGGCCTGATCGCCGACGGCCGGTCCAACCGGGAGATCGCACGCGCGCTCGTCCTCTCCGAGAAGACCGTCAAGACGCATGTCTCGAACATCCTGATGAAGCTCGACCTCGCCGACCGGACGCAGGCCGCGCTGTGGGCCGTACGGCATGGAGCGGCGGGCTGACCGCGGCAATGCGGAGGGTTCCGCTCCGGGCTGAGATTCATACCGTCGGGTGTATGTCACCCGGATGGCGCATCCTCCGCGGACCCGGGCCGTTCTCCAGTGCGTGCCGCGGTGATCTGCCGCGGTGATCGCTAGGGAGGGCTCAGAAGTGAAGAACCTGAAGAAGGCCACGGCTGTCGCGATGGTGGCGGGCGGCCTGGTCGCCGCCGGTGCCGGTATGGCTTCCGCGACGGACGGCTCGTGGGCGGGCGGCCAGGCCGCGGGCTCCCCGGGTGTCGTCTCGGGCAATGTCATCCAGGCGCCGATCCACATCCCCGTGAACGCGGTCGGCAACAGCGTGAACGTGATCGGGGTTCTGAACCCGGCCTTCGGCAACCTCGGCCTCAACCACTGAGGTCCGTGCCGCACTCGTCATGACCACCGGCCCCTCAGGCGCTTCTGAGGGGCCGGTCGGGTGTTGTCGGCCCATCGGTACATCGTTCGAATGGCCCGAATGGTCACTTCTGCCGGTGTTTCCGTACCGTGAGGCGGCTTTCCGCGTTGCTCAACGTACGACCCGCGGCCGGGTCGGAACCGCAATCGCAGGAGGAACGTTTCTGATGAACATCGCCAAGAAGGCCGCCATGGCCCTCACCGTCGCCGGTATCGCCGCGGGAGCCTCGGCCGGCGCGGCCGTGGCCGACGCGGGCGCCCAGGGCGGGGCCGCCCAGTCGCCGGGTGTCGTCTCGGGCAACGTCATCCAGGCGCCGATCCACATCCCCGTCAACGTCGTGGGCGACAGCGTGAACGTGGTCGGCCTCCTGAACCCGGCGTTCGGCGACAGGGGCGCGAACGGCTGACGCACCCCGCCGCACAGGGCCCCGCGGACATCCGCGGGGCCCTGTGCCGTCCGGACGGTTCGCACCGAACAGTCCGCTCCCAGCGCAGGCACGCCTATCCAGCCCGTCCGACGTTTGAGGACGGGCCCATCAGGCGAAGCCGTGCCGCGCCGAGCAAATCCGCACGGGCCCACTCCCCGCGCCCGCTCCCCGCACGGGCCCGCTCCCCGCGCTGAGCACGCGCCCCGCTCAGCGCACCCCCGCTCGCGCTCCTCCACGAACGCGTTGTACGCCGCCACCTGCGCCCGCCGGGCCGTCCGCTCCACCGGCCGCAGCGCCTCGGTCCGAGCCGCCATCTCCGAGGCGCTCACCGCCCCGCCGTGCCCGTTCTCGTACGCGACGGAGACCAGCAGACCCACCCGCTGGGCGAGCTCCAACACCCGCACCGCACGCGGCGGATACCCGGGCGCCAGCACCTCGCGCCCCCGCTCGGCCCGTGCCCGGTACGCGTCCACCGCCGCCTCCGCGACCGGCCCCGACCCGGCCACGTCCAGCCGCGACAACACCTCCGTCGCCTCGCGCAGCGCCTCCGCCAGCTCCCGCTCGGCCTCGCCGAGGGACGGCACGTCGGCGGGCGGCGCCTCCCGCACCGGGAGGCAGTGCCAGACGACCTCGACGTGGACGTCACCGGCAGGCCCGGCCTCGTACACCTCCGGCACGAGCCCCAGCGCGGCGCCGTGGCAGACGACCGCCTCCTCGGCGTCGAGGGCGCGCGCGTTGAAGTCCGGCGGCCCGCTCAGCCCGAGCGGGTGTCCCGGCGCGGGCAGCGCGACCCGCAGCCCGGCGACCCCGAGCGCCCGCAGTCGGCCGAGGGCGAGCGTGAGCCCGACGGGCCCCGCCTCGCCCGGCAGCCCCTCGACCCGGTGCACCGCGTCCTCGCCGACGATGGCGAGTACCGCGTCATCCGGAGATACAAAACCGGCCAAAAGGGCATTTCCCCATGAGGCCAAGCGTCCTGAGCGTGGTTCCGAGAGCATGCCTCCACCCTAAGGACCGGCCGATGGACAGGAGCGCCCGACCGGTGGCGTAGGTTTTCCCTGGGGGCTGCGTCCACAGACGTAAGCGACGGCCGAGACTGCAATGGGAGACAACGCGCTCATGAGCGATGTACTGGAGCTGGAGGACGTGTCCGTGGTCCGAGAGGGCCGGGCTCTGGTGGACCAGGTCTCCTGGTCGGTCAAGGAGGGGGAGCGCTGGGTCATCCTCGGCCCGAACGGCGCCGGCAAGACGACCCTCCTGAACCTCGCCTCCAGCTACCTCTTCCCCAGCCAGGGCACCGCCACCATCCTCGGCGAGACCCTCGGCAAGGTCGACGTCTTCGAGCTGCGCCCGCGCATCGGCGTGGCCGGCATCGCCATGGCCGAGAAGCTCCCCAAGCGCCAGACCGTCCTGCAGACCGTGCTCACCGCCGCCTACGGCATGACCGCGGGCTGGCACGAGGACTACGAGGACATCGACGAGCAGCGCGCCCGCGCCTTCCTCGACCGCCTCGGCATGAGCGACTACCTCGACCGCAGGTTCGGCACCCTCTCCGAGGGCGAGCGCAAGCGCACCCTGATCGCCCGCGCCCTGATGACCGACCCCGAGCTGCTCCTGCTCGACGAGCCCGCCGCCGGCCTCGACCTCGGCGGCCGCGAGGACCTCGTACGCCGTCTCGGCCGCCTCGCCCGCGACCCGATCGCCCCGTCCATGATCATGGTCACGCACCATGTCGAGGAGATCGCCCCGGGCTTCACCCACGTCCTGATGATCCGCCAGGGCAAGGTGCTCGCCGCGGGCCCCCTGGAGCTCGAGCTCACCTCCCGCAACCTCTCCCGCTGCTTCGGTCTCCCCCTCGTCGTCGAACAGGTCGGCGAGCGCTGGACCGCGCAGGGACTCCCGATGGCCTGACCCGTACGAGCACGAACCAGCCGTCACGAACCGCCCCGTGGGGGACAACCGCACCGCGGGACCCGGTACGAGCCCCCTCTCCACCCGATCCGCGCCCTGTCGCCGAACGGACCCGCGGACCTACCATGACCACGTGAACGACATCAACGCATGGGTGTGGTGGCTGGTCGGCGCGGCCGCGCTGGGCATCCCGCTCGTGGTGACCGCGATGCCGGAGTTCGGCATGCTCGCCGCGGGCGCCGCGGCTGCCGCGGTCACGGCCGGCCTCGGCGGCGGTGTCGTCCTCCAGGTGCTCGTCTTCTCCGCCGTCTCCGTCGCGCTCATCGCGGTCGTACGCCCCATCGCGACCCGGCACCGTTCCCAACGGCCCCAACTCGTCTCGGGCGTCGAGGCGTTGAAGGGCAGACAGGCCGTCGTCCTGGAGCGGGTGGACGGTTCGGGCGACGGCCGCATCAAGCTCGCCGGAGAGATCTGGTCGGCACGCGCCCTGGACACCGGACAGGCCTACGAGGTGGGCCAGGAGGTGGACGTCGTGGACATCGAAGGAGCCACGGCGATCGTCATGTGACCTCGGGCGACGCCAACTGAACCGAACGCCCCACGCGGCAGACGACGGTCTGTCAGACTCGTCCAGCAAGATCTTCAACAACCATAAGATCTTTCGGAAACACCGAGGCGGAGAAGGGTACGGGGAGTAATCGATGGCACCCATCATCATCGTCCTGATCATTCTGGTGGTGCTGGTTTTCATCGCCCTGATCAAGACCATCCAGGTCATCCCACAGGCCAGCGCCGCCATCGTCGAACGCTTCGGCCGGTACACGCGGACCCTCAACGCCGGCCTGAACATCGTGGTCCCGTTCATCGACTCGATCCGCAACCGCATCGACCTGCGTGAACAGGTCGTACCCTTCCCGCCGCAGCCGGTGATCACCCAGGACAACCTGGTCGTCAACATCGACACGGTCATCTATTACCAGGTCACCGACGCCCGCGCCGCGACCTACGAGGTCGCCAGCTACATCCAGGCGATCGAACAGCTCACCGTCACCACGCTCCGCAACATCATCGGCGGCATGGACCTGGAGCGGACCCTCACCTCCCGCGAGGAGATCAACGCGGCCCTGCGCGGTGTCCTCGACGAGGCGACCGGCAAGTGGGGCATCCGCGTCAACCGCGTGGAACTGAAGGCGATCGAGCCGCCCACCTCCATCCAGGACTCGATGGAGAAGCAGATGCGCGCCGACCGTGACAAGCGCGCCGCGATCCTCACCGCCGAGGGCATCCGCCAGTCGCAGATCCTCACCGCCGAGGGTGAGAAGCAGTCCGCGATCCTGCGCGCCGAAGGTGAGGCCAAGGCCGCCGCGCTGCGCGCCGAGGGCGAGGCCCAGGCGATCCGCACGGTCTTCGAGTCCATCCACGCCGGCGACGCGGACCAGAAACTCCTCGCCTACCAGTACCTCCAGATGCTCCCCAAGATCGCCGAGGGCGACGCCAACAAGCTCTGGATCGTGCCCAGCGAGATCGGCGACGCCCTCAAGGGACTGAGCGGTGCCATGGGCAACTTCGGCCCCATGGGCGGTGGTTCGGGCAGCGGCGGCTCTGAGCGCCGCGAGAAGCCGTCCGTCACCGACTGATGACGACGTACGGCGAGGGGGCCCGTCTCCGACCGGAGACGGGCCCCCTCGCCGTACGTCCTGCCGCCACGCGACAGGACCCCTAGGCCTCCCTAGGCCGCGGGCTGCACCAGCCATTGCGGCAGCGCGTCGAGGTCGTCGCGGTCCAGCGTGAGTAGCATCGCGTCGGCGGGCGTCGGCTCGAACGGCTGCCTGAGCAGCGGCATCCCCGCCTGCTCCGGCGTACGGGCCGCCTTGCGGTGGTTGTCCTCGGCGCAGGACGCGACCGTGTTCAGCCAGGAGTCCTGGCCGCCCTGCGCGCGGGGTACCACGTGGTCGACCGTCGTGGCCCGCCTGCCGCAGTACGCGCAGCGGTGGCGGTCGCGCACGAGGACTCCGCGCCTCGACCACGGGGCTTGTCTTCGGAAAGGCACCCTGACGTATCTGCACAGCCTGATCACCCGCGGCACGGGTATGTCGAGGGCGGCGCCACGCATACGCAGTTCGGGGTGGGCCTGCTCGACGACGGCCTTGTCCTGGAGCACCAGAACGACGGCTCGGTTCAACGTCACCGTCGACAGCGGCTCAAAGCTCGCGTTCAGAACCAGCGTGTCCCGCATCCTGCCCACCTCCCGTACGCACCGGCCCACCCCCTGGCGGGCTTGGATCAACTCTGGCCGGGCACGCCGAGATGGACAACGCAATAAAAATGCCCGCCTCTGATCACTTCCAAGACCAGAGGCGGGCAAACGTTCGGTGAACGTCCGTCTGCGACGCTTTACGCGGGAGCCGCGTACTCGCCCATGAGATGGGCGCGGGCCAGCGTGTGGAACCGCAGGTTGAATCCGACATAGGCCGGCGACGCGTCCGCGTCCGGGCCGAGCTTCTCCTGATCCACGGCGTACACCGTGAAGAGGTAGCGGTGCGCGGGGTCCCCGGCCGGCGGGGCGGCGCCACCGAAGTCCTTGGTCCCGTAGTCGTTGCGCACCTGGACCGCACCTTCCGGCAGGCCCTCGAACTTGCCGCTGCCCGCTCCCGTCGTGAGCTCGGTGACGGAGGCCGGGATGTCGAACACCACCCAGTGCCAGAACCCGCTGCCCGTCGGGGCGTCCGGGTCGAAGCACGTCACGGCGAAGCTCTTGGTCCCGGCGGGGAAGCCCTCCCAGCTCAGCTGCGGCGAAGTGTTCCCGGCCGCGTAGACCTGGGCGTCCTTCAGCACCGCGCCCGACGCCACGTCCTCACTGGTGACCGTGAAAGCCGGTACGGGCGGATGGAAGTCGTGCGGGAGCGGCGCCCTTTTGAGCTCGGTCACGTCAGTACCTCCTGAACGGCGGAATCTCTCGGTCCGAGCCTAGAACCAGCTGCGCTTGCTGCCGACCTCGGACAGCCACTGGTTCAGGTACGCGGCCCAGTCCGTGCCCTGGAAGTCGTGCAGGCCCACCTCGAAGGAGCGGTACGAGTCGCTGCCCTCACTGAAAAGGCCCGGCTTCTTGTCCATCTCCAGGATGACGTCCATCGCGCGGTCGTCCGCGACGAAGCTCAGCTCCACCTGGTTCAGCCCGCGGTACTGCGAGGGCGGGAAGAACTCGATCTCCTGGTAGAACGGCAGCTTCTGCCGGGTGCCCCTGATGTGGCCGCGCTCCATGTCCGCGTTCTTGAAGCGGAAGCCCAGCTGGATGAAGGCGTTCAGGATGGCCTGCTGCGCCGGGAGCGGGTGCACGTTGATGGGGTCGAGGTCCCCGGAGTCCACGGCACGCGCGATCTCCAGCTCCGTGGTGACACCGATGTGCATGCCGCGCAGGCTCTGCCCGTCGATCGTGGTGATCGGGGTCTCCCACGGAATGTCGAGCCCGAAGGGAACGGCGTGCACGGCACCGGCCTGCAGTTCGAAGGCCCCGCCGAGCCGCAGCTTCGCGAACTCGATGTCCTGCTTGTACTCCTGGTCGTCGTGCCCCTCGACCTCGACCTTGGCCTGGAGCCCCACCGACAGCCCCTCGATGGCCTGGTTCACGGATCCGCCCTGGATCCGCACCTCACCCTGCACGACACCGCCCGGAACGACGTTGACCTCGGTCAGCACCGTCTCGACCGAAGCCCCACCGGCTCCCAGGCTCGCAAGCAGCCGCTTGAACCCCATGTCTCAAACCTCCCCAGGCAACGCCTGTGCTCCGTAGTACTGCGTCTGGATTCCTGATCCCTACAAACGCGATCCGACCGCGGCCGGTTCCGCGTTCTCACCCTTACAAGGGGAACGCTCCTTGACCACCCGTCGGCACCCACACGTACCCACGTGTCCGTGTCGCTCGACTACGCTCGTACGCCATGATCGCGGCCCCTGACCGTACGCCCCTGACGCGTGAGTTCTTCGACCGCCCCGTACTGGAGGTCGCCCCCGACCTCCTGGGGCGGGTCCTCGTGCGCACCACACCGGATGGTCCGATCGAGCTCCGCCTCACGGAGGTCGAGGCGTACGACGGCCCGGACGATCCCGGCTCCCACGCGTATCGCGGACGCACGGCCCGCAACGGCGTGATGTTCGGTCCGCCCGGGCACGTGTATGTCTACTTCACCTACGGCATGTGGTTCTGCATGAACCTGGTGTGCGGTCCGGCGGGCAGGCCCAGCGGGGTCCTGCTGAGGGCCGGCGAGGTCGTCGAGGGCGCGGAGCTCGCTCGCAAACGTCGACTCTCGGCCCGGAACGACAAGGAACTGGCCAAAGGGCCCGCTCGCCTGGCGACGGCGCTGGACGTGGACCGGTCCCTCGACGGCACCGATGCCTGCGCCCCCGAGGGGGGTCCGCTGACCATGCTGACGGGGGCACCCGTCAGCTCCGACCAGGTACGCAGCGGTCCACGTACCGGGGTGTCCGGCGACGGGGGCGTCCACCCGTGGCGCTTCTGGGTCGCCAACGACCCCACCGTGAGCCCTTATCGGGCCCATACGCCCCGCCGCCGCTCAACTTGACTCGCCTCTGGGGGGTCCGTAATGTAGCCCGAGCCGCTTGACCCGGGTACGGCGTTCAGCCTGCAGCCGGAAGTGGCCAACCCACTACCTACGACCTCCCCTCAGCGGGGGCGAATTCGGCGTGTCCGCATGCCTGAATTCAATCTCGCGGTGCTCGATTATGAGTTGCGGAGGGAATCGGCTAGCGTAGTGAATGTCGAAAGGCCAAGAGACGAAAGAACTCAAAGCCGAAAGACAAACCCACCGACTGGGAATCAGGCCCGAAAGGATCTGATAGAGTCGGAACCGCCGGAAAGGGAAACGCGAGAGCGGAAACCTGGAAAGCACCGAGGAAATCGGATACGGAAACGGTCTGATAGAGTCGGAAACGCAAGACCGAAGGGAAGCGCCCGGAGGAAAGCCCGAGAGGGTGAGTACAAAGGAAGCGTCCGTTCCTTGAGAACTCAACAGCGTGCCAAAAATCAACGCCAGATATGTTGATACCCCGTCTCCGGCCGATCGGTCGGGGCGAGGTTCCTTTGAAAAAGTCCTGCCCCTTGGGGTAGGCGCACAGCGAGGACGCTGTGAACCGGGAGGATTATTCCTCTTCCTGGTTCCGCTCTCGTGGTGTCGTCCCGATTACGGGAAAACATTCACGGAGAGTTTGATCCTGGCTCAGGACGAACGCTGGCGGCGTGCTTAACACATGCAAGTCGAACGATGAAGCCCTTCGGGGTGGATTAGTGGCGAACGGGTGAGTAACACGTGGGCAATCTGCCCTTCACTCTGGGACAAGCCCTGGAAACGGGGTCTAATACCGGATAATACCTGCCTGGGCATCTGGGTGGGTTGAAAGCTCCGGCGGTGAAGGATGAGCCCGCGGCCTATCAGCTTGTTGGTGAGGTAGTGGCTCACCAAGGCGACGACGGGTAGCCGGCCTGAGAGGGCGACCGGCCACACTGGGACTGAGACACGGCCCAGACTCCTACGGGAGGCAGCAGTGGGGAATATTGCACAATGGGCGAAAGCCTGATGCAGCGACGCCGCGTGAGGGATGACGGCCTTCGGGTTGTAAACCTCTTTCAGCAGGGAAGAAGCGAAAGTGACGGTACCTGCAGAAGAAGCGCCGGCTAACTACGTGCCAGCAGCCGCGGTAATACGTAGGGCGCAAGCGTTGTCCGGAATTATTGGGCGTAAAGAGCTCGTAGGCGGCTTGTCACGTCGGTGTGAAAGCCCGGGGCTTAACCCCGGGTCTGCATTCGATACGGGCTAGCTAGAGTGTGGTAGGGGAGATCGGAATTCCTGGTGTAGCGGTGAAATGCGCAGATATCAGGAGGAACACCGGTGGCGAAGGCGGATCTCTGGGCCATTACTGACGCTGAGGAGCGAAAGCGTGGGGAGCGAACAGGATTAGATACCCTGGTAGTCCACGCCGTAAACGGTGGGAACTAGGTGTTGGCGACATTCCACGTCGTCGGTGCCGCAGCTAACGCATTAAGTTCCCCGCCTGGGGAGTACGGCCGCAAGGCTAAAACTCAAAGGAATTGACGGGGGCCCGCACAAGCAGCGGAGCATGTGGCTTAATTCGACGCAACGCGAAGAACCTTACCAAGGCTTGACATACACCGGAAACGGCCAGAGATGGTCGCCCCCTTGTGGTCGGTGTACAGGTGGTGCATGGCTGTCGTCAGCTCGTGTCGTGAGATGTTGGGTTAAGTCCCGCAACGAGCGCAACCCTTGTTCTGTGTTGCCAGCATGCCCTTCGGGGTGATGGGGACTCACAGGAGACTGCCGGGGTCAACTCGGAGGAAGGTGGGGACGACGTCAAGTCATCATGCCCCTTATGTCTTGGGCTGCACACGTGCTACAATGGCAGGTACAATGAGCTGCGAAGCCGTGAGGCGGAGCGAATCTCAAAAAGCCTGTCTCAGTTCGGATTGGGGTCTGCAACTCGACCCCATGAAGTCGGAGTTGCTAGTAATCGCAGATCAGCATTGCTGCGGTGAATACGTTCCCGGGCCTTGTACACACCGCCCGTCACGTCACGAAAGTCGGTAACACCCGAAGCCGGTGGCCCAACCCCTTGTGGGAGGGAGCTGTCGAAGGTGGGACTGGCGATTGGGACGAAGTCGTAACAAGGTAGCCGTACCGGAAGGTGCGGCTGGATCACCTCCTTTCTAAGGAGCATCTAGGCTGCCAGGCTTGCCTGGTGGTCCAGGGCCATTACGTCGGCAAATGTTCGACGGTGGTTGCTCATGGGTGGAACGTTGATTATTCGGCACACTTGATCGTCTTCTCCTTCGAGTACTGTCCTTCGGGGCGTGGAAAGAATGAGGGAAGCGGGGAGTGTGTCGGGCACGCTGTTGGGTGTCTGAAGGTACGGCCGATTGTTGGCTGCCTTCAGTGCCGGCCCCAGTGAACTCCGGTGTGAACCGGGGGTGATGGGTGGTTGGTCGTTGTTTGAGAACTGCACAGTGGACGCGAGCATCTGTGGCCAAGTTTTTAAGGGCGCACGGTGGATGCCTTGGCACCAGGAACCGATGAAGGACGTGGGAGGCCACGATAGTCCCCGGGGAGTCGTCAACCAGGCTTTGATCCGGGGGTTTCCGAATGGGGAAACCCGGCAGTCGTCATGGGCTGTCACCCTTGCCTGAACACATAGGGCAAGTGGAGGGAACGCGGGGAAGTGAAACATCTCAGTACCCGCAGGAAGAGAAAACAACCGTGATTCCGGGAGTAGTGGCGAGCGAAACTGGATGAGGCCAAACCATATACGTGTGAGACCCGGCAGGGGTTGCGTATGTGGGGTTGTGGGATTTCTCTTTCACGGTCTGCCGGCCGTGAGACGAGTCAGAAACCGTTGATGTAGGCGAAGGACATGCGAAAGGTCCGGCGTAGAGGGTAAGACCCCCGTAGTCGAAACATCAACGGCTCGTTTGAGAAACACCCAAGTAGCACGGGGCCCGAGAAATCCCGTGTGAATCTGGCGGGACCACCCGCTAAGCCTAAATATTCCCTGGTGACCGATAGCGGATAGTACCGTGAGGGAATGGTGAAAAGTACCGCGGGAGCGGAGTGAAATAGTACCTGAAACCGTGTGCCTACAAGCCGTGGGAGCGTCGCGCATTGAGTTTACTCAGTGCGTCGTGACTGCGTGCCTTTTGAAGAATGAGCCTGCGAGTTTGCGGTGTGTTGCGAGGTTAACCCGTGTGGGGAAGCCGTAGCGAAAGCGAGTCCGAATAGGGCGATTTAGTAGCGCGCTCAAGACCCGAAGCGGAGTGATCTAGCCATGGGCAGGTTGAAGCGGCTGTAAGAGGTCGTGGAGGACCGAACCCACCAGGGTTGAAAACCTGGGGGATGACCTGTGGTTAGGGGTGAAAGGCCAATCAAACTCCGTGATAGCTGGTTCTCCCCGAAATGCATTTAGGTGCAGCGTCGTGTGTTTCTTGCCGGAGGTAGAGCACTGGATAGGCGATGGGCCCTACCGGGTTACTGACCTTAGCCAAACTCCGAATGCCGGTAAGTGAGAGCGCGGCAGTGAGACTGTGGGGGATAAGCTCCATGGTCGAGAGGGAAACAGCCCAGAGCATCGACTAAGGCCCCTAAGCGTACGCTAAGTGGGAAAGGATGTGGAGTCGCACAGACAACCAGGAGGTTGGCTTAGAAGCAGCCACCCTTGAAAGAGTGCGTAATAGCTCACTGGTCTAGTGATTCCGCGCCGACAATGTAGCGGGGCTCAAGCGTACCGCCGAAGTCGTGTCATTGCAGCAATAGGGCCAACGCCCGCTGTGATGGGTAGGGGAGCGTCGTGTGCCGGGTGAAGCCGCGCCGGAAGGCAGTGGTGGACGGTTCACGAGTGAGAATGCAGGCATGAGTAGCGATACACACGTGAGAAACGTGTGCGCCGATTGACTAAGGGTTCCTGGGTCAAGCTGATCTGCCCAGGGTAAGTCGGGACCTAAGGCGAGGCCGACAGGCGTAGTCGATGGATAACCGGTTGATATTCCGGTACCCGCTGTGAAGCGTCAAACATTGAACCAGGCGATGCTAAGTCCGTGAAGCCGCCCCGGAGCCTTCGGGCAAAGGGGAGTGGTGGAGCCGACGGACCAGACCTGTAGTAGGTGAGTGATGGGGTGACGCAGGAAGGTAGTCCATCCCGGGCGGTGGTTGTCCCGGGGTAAGGGTGTAGGCCGTGTGATAGGTAAATCCGTCGCACATCAAGGCTGAGACCTGATGCCGAGCCGATTGTGGTGAAGTGGATGATCCTATGCTGTCGAGAAAAGCCTCTAGCGAGTTTCATGGCGGCCCGTACCCTAAACCGACTCAGGTGGTCAGGTAGAGAATACCGAGGCGTTCGGGTGAACTATGGTTAAGGAACTCGGCAAAATGCCCCCGTAACTTCGGGAGAAGGGGGGCCATCACTGGTGATCCGATTTACTCGGTGAGCTGGGGGTGGCCGCAGAGACCAGCGAGAAGCGACTGTTTACTAAAAACACAGGTCCGTGCGAAGCCGTAAGGCGATGTATACGGACTGACGCCTGCCCGGTGCTGGAACGTTAAGGGGACCGGTTAGTCACTCTTCGGGGTGGCGAAGCTGAGAACTTAAGCGCCAGTAAACGGCGGTGGTAACTATAACCATCCTAAGGTAGCGAAATTCCTTGTCGGGTAAGTTCCGACCTGCACGAATGGCGTAACGACTTCTCGACTGTCTCAACCATAGGCCCGGTGAAATTGCACTACGAGTAAAGATGCTCGTTTCGCGCAGCAGGACGGAAAGACCCCGGGACCTTTACTACAGTTTGATATTGGTGTTCGGTTCGGCTTGTGTAGGATAGCTGGGAGACTTTGAAGTCATGGCGCCAGCCATGGTGGAGTCGTCGTTGAAATACCAGTCTGGTCGTGCTGGATGTCTAACCTGGGTCCGTGATCCGGATCAGGGACAGTGTCTGATGGGTAGTTTAACTGGGGCGGTTGCCTCCTAAAGAGTAACGGAGGCGCCCAAAGGTTCCCTCAGCCTGGTTGGTAATCAGGTGTTGAGTGTAAGTGCACAAGGGAGCTTGACTGTGAGACCGACGGGTCGAGCAGGGACGAAAGTCGGGACTAGTGATCCGGCGGTGGCTTGTGGAAGCGCCGTCGCTCAACGGATAAAAGGTACCCCGGGGATAACAGGCTGATCTTCCCCAAGAGTCCATATCGACGGGATGGTTTGGCACCTCGATGTCGGCTCGTCGCATCCTGGGGCTGGAGTCGGTCCCAAGGGTTGGGCTGTTCGCCCATTAAAGCGGTACGCGAGCTGGGTTTAGAACGTCGTGAGACAGTTCGGTCCCTATCCGCTGTGCGCGTAGGAATATTGAGAAGGGCTGTCCCTAGTACGAGAGGACCGGGACGGACGAACCTCTGGTGTGCCAGTTGTCCTGCCAAGGGCATGGCTGGTTGGCTACGTTCGGGAGGGATAACCGCTGAAAGCATCTAAGCGGGAAGCCTGCTTCGAGATGAGTATTCCCACCCCCTTTGAGGGGTTAAGGCTCCCAGTAGACGACTGGGTTGATAGGCCGGATCTGGAAGGCGGGCAACCGCTGGAGGTGACCGGTACTAATAGGCCGAGGGCTTGTCCTCAGTTGCTCGCGTCCACTGTGTAGTTCCCAGACAACGAACGGTTGTGCTGGCTGAACAGTTTCACTAATGAATTGAATAGTGTGCTTGTTCGCTGCCCGTTCGAGGTCTCGTTGAAAAACGAGATGTCTGACAGGGTTTCGGTGGTCATAGCGTGAGGGAAACGCCCGGTTACATTCCGAACCCGGAAGCTAAGCCTCACAGCGCCGATGGTACTGCAGGGGGGACCCTGTGGGAGAGTAGGACGCCGCCGAACAATCTTTGAGGACCTCTGGTCCCAGCGACTCGCTGGGACCAGAGGTCCTTTTTTGTTTTTAGGAAGCGCGCCGGGTACCCGGCTGCGCGAGAATGACTTGCGGTACCGAAGACAGGAGTCACCCATGTCCACCAACTCTCCCGATGAGCGACCGGAGCGCGATCAGCGACGCCAGGACAGTGGTGACCGCGGCGGCTACCGCGGGGGCCCGCGCCGTGACAACGACCGGCGCGACAACGACCGCGGTGGCTCCGGCCGACGTGACGACCGCCGCGACGACCGCGGTGGGGATCGTGGCGGTGACCGTGGTGGGTTCCGTCGTGATGACAACCGTGGCGGCGCCGGCGATCGTGGTGGGTTCCGTCGTGATGACAACCGCGGTGGCGCCAGTGGTGGCCGTCCGCCGTTCCGGCGTGACGACCGCCCCACCGGTGGCCCGCGTCGTGACGACCGGCCGAGCGGCCCGCGCCGTGACGACCGCGGCGGTGGCTTCCGCCGGGACGGCGACCGTCCCTCCTTCAACCGCGACGACCGGCCGAGCGGCCCGCGTCGTGACGACGACCGTCGCGACGACCGCCGTGACGACCGCGGTGGTGATCGCGGTGGTGATCGCGGTGGGTTCCGACGTGATGACAACCGTGGCGGTGGCGGCGATCGCGGCGGCTTCCGCGGTCGTGACGACCGTCGTGATGACCGCGGCGGGGATCGCGGTGGTTTCCGTCGCGACGACAACCGTGGCGGCGCCGGCGGTGGTTTCCGTCGTGACGACAACCGTGGTGGTACCGGCGGTGGTTTCCGTCGTGACGACAACCGTGGTGGTACCGGCGGTGGTTTCCGTCGCGACGACCGCAACGACTTCCGGCGCGATGACAATCGTGGCGGCGCCGGCGATCGCGGTGGTTTCCGCCGTGACGACCGCCGTGACGACCGTGGTGGCGACCGTCGGGGCGATGACCGTGGCTTCCGTCGGGACGGGGACCGTCCCGCCTTCCGCCGTGACGACCGTCCGACGGGCGGCCCGCGTCGCGATGACGACCGCGGCGGTTTTCGTCGCGACGACCGTCGTGATGACCGCGGTGGGGATCGTGGCGGTGACCGCGGTGGGTTCCGTCGCGACGACAGCCGTGGTGGCAGTGACTTCCGTCGCGACGACCGTCGGGACGACCGCGGTGGCGACCGTGGTGGGTTCCGCCGTGACGACCGCAACGACTTCCGGCGTGACGACCGTGGGGACCGTCGCGAGGGAGACCGTCCCCCCTTCCGCCGTGACGACCGGGGTGGCGACAACAGGGGACCCCGGCGTGACGGAGACCGTCCTCCGTTCCGGCGTGATGAGCGTTCCGGTGCTCCGCGTCGTGATGACGACCGTGGTGGGTTCCGTCGCGACGACAACCGCGGCGGCGGCAGTGGTGGCGGCTTCCGTCGTGACGACCGGGGCGGCCGTCCCGGCGGCTTCCAGGGCCGTGACGACCGTCGGGGTGGCGACAGCCGGGGCGGCGGCTTCCGTGGCCGCGACGACCGTGACCGCGACCGGGACCGTGAGCCGATCAAGCGGCTGCCGATCCCGGACGACGTCACCGGCGACGAGATCGACAAGGACGTCCGGCAGGAGCTCCAGAGCCTGCCGAAGGGACTTGCCGAGGAGGTCTCGAGGAACCTGGTGATGGTCGCCCGGCTCATCGACGAGGACCCCGAGGGCGCGTACGCCTACTCCAGGATCGCGCTGCGTCTGGCGTCGCGGGTCGCCGCCGTGCGCGAGGCGGCCGGATTCGCCGCCTACGCGAGCCAGAAGTACAGCGAGGCGCTCGCGGAGTTCCGTGCGGCGCGTCGGATGACCGGCAACGTCGACCTGTGGCCCGTCATGGCGGACTGCGAGCGGGGTATGGGCCGGCCCGAGAAGGCGCTGGACATGGCTGGCGCGCCCGACGTGCAGAAGCTGGACAAGGCCGGTCAGGTCGAGATGCGGCTGGTCGCCGCCGGGGCGCGGCGGGACATGGGGCAGCTCGACGCCGCCATCGTGACCCTCCAGAGCCCCGAGCTGGCCTCGCACTCCGTGCAGCCCTGGACCCCGCGACTGCGCTACGCGTACGCTGACGCGCTTCTCGCCGCCGGTCGTGAGGACGAGGCGCGCGAGTGGTTCGCCAAGGCTGTCGAGTCCGACAAGGACGGCAGCACGGACGCCTCGGACCGGCTCGCGGAGCTGGACGGTGTCGAGTTCGTCGACGCCCTGGTCGAGGACGAGAGCGAGTCCGAGGCGGACTCCGGGACCGGGGCCGAGCCCACGTCCGTACGTGAGGCCGACCGGGTGATCCAGGCCGAGATCGATGAGGTCGATGAGGTCGACGAGATCGACGACGTCGATGACGAGGACCTCGCCGACGATGACCTCGATGACGCCGAGGACGAGCGCGACGAAGAGCGGAACGAAGAGCGCGAGGACGAAGGTGACGATGACGACGGCCACGACGAGGGCGCGCCTCGCGGCTGACGCCTGAACCACGCGGTGAGAACACGAGCGGCGGGACTCCGGAAGGGGTCCCGCCGCTCGGCGTCTCAGTCGGCGAGCGCCCGCAGTACCAGTCCCGACGCCGGCTTCGGGCCGAACGACGTCGACTTGCGGGGCATCGTGACGCCCTGACGGGCGAGGTCGCGTACGACCTCCTCGTGCACCGGGTGCAGGAGGACCGCCGTGCCGCCGTCGAGCTCCGCCTTGGCGACCGTGGCCTCGGTGTCGTGGATGTAGGCGATGTGGGCGGGCGAGTCCTCCGGGATGCCCCAGACGTGCGCGAGGAGCGTGGCGTGCAGGACGGTCGCGTCCAGGGTGCGCCAGGCCTCGGGATGGTCGGCCGGGATCGTACGGGTGAGGAGGTCCGGGTCCGGGCGGTCGACCAGGTGGAACGAGCCGTCGCCCGCGAGGAGGAAGGCGTTGCTCTCCGCGGCCGCCGAGGCGAGGGCCTCCAGGGCCTTCGCGAGGGGAACGTCGAGGTGGCGGACCCGGAACGAGTCCGTGAGCGCCGCCAGCGCCTCCGAGACCGGCAGCCCGTGCAGCAGACGGTGGATCGCGCGGACGCGCAGCGGATAGCGCGCGGTGTCCACCAGGAGGACGAGACCGAAGTCCCAGGGGCTGGGCGAAGGGTGCTCCGAGCGCAGACGCAGATAGGTCGCCCAGCGGTGGTGCCCGTCCGCGATGAGCGCCTGGTGGTGGCCCAGGTCCGTCTGGATCTCGGCCAGATCGGCGGCATCGGTGATCGCCCAGAGACGGTGGCTCAGACCGTCCTCCGTGGTGGTGGACAGCAGTGGCTCGCGCTCCGCCGTGCGCTCGATGACCGCGGCCGTGCCGACCCGGGAACCGGTGCCCCGGTAGGTCAGCAGAAGGGGTTCGAGGTTGGCGGAGGTCGCCCGCATCAGGGCCGCGCGGTCCGCGACGATGTGGGGCATGACGTCCTCGTGC
This sequence comes from Streptomyces sp. RPA4-2, assembly GCF_012273515.2. Classification (NCBI taxonomy): domain Bacteria; kingdom Bacillati; phylum Actinomycetota; class Actinomycetes; order Kitasatosporales; family Streptomycetaceae; genus Streptomyces; species Streptomyces sp. RPA4-2. The sequence continues at coordinate 2,282,791 of NZ_CP050975.2, read as the reverse complement.
GGAAGGACGACACCGTCGGCCGGCTCCGACAGGCGCAGGGTGCCGATGATGCCGCGCTGCAGCATGTCGTCGTCGCGCTGCTCGTAGACGTACAGGCCCGGCTCGGGGTCGGTGGTCAGGACACCCTTGGACAGCCAGGCGTGCAGGGTGTCCGCCGCCTGGCGGTTGCGGGCGTGGGGAGTCGCGTCCTGGGGGAGGATCAGCCGGACGATGTTGTGCGGATCGGCCGATTCGAGGTGCAGCAGACCGTCCGGCCGGACGATGACGTCGTACGGCGGGGATGTCACGGCGGCGAGGCTGCCGACCCGGTCGGGGTCATAGCGCACGCCCCGGAACGGGGCCAGTTCGAGGCCGCTGCGCACCGGGGTTTCCTCCGCGGGACCTGCAGTGTTCATTGACGCATCGTAAGTGTGATCGTCAGTACGTGCCGATGCCATGCGCGATGATCGAGGGAAAGAGCTAGAACGAGGAGCGATGTGCAATGAGCCAGACCGCCAGGACGCGCCCCGAGGGCAGCGAGCAGGCCCTGAGTGAGGCGTACGACACGGCGCTGCTCGATCTGGACGGGGTGGTGTACGCGGGCGGGAACGCGATCGCCCACGCCGTGGAGTCGCTCGGCACCGCCCGCTCCGGCGGGATGCACCTCGCGTATGTCACCAACAACGCGCTGCGGACGCCCGACGCCGTGGCCGAACACCTTGGCGAGCTGGGCATTCCGACGGACGCCGGTGACGTCATCACCTCCGCCCAGGCGGCGGCCCGGCTGATCAGCGAGCAGGTGCCGGCCGGCGCGCGTGTGCTGGTCATCGGCGGGGAGGGGCTGCGGGTCGCGCTGCGCGAGCGCGGGCTCGAACCGGTCGAGTCGGCCGACGACGATCCGGTGGCGGTGGTGCAGGGTTACGGGGGTCCCGACCTGCGGTGGGCACGGTTCGCGGAGGCCTGTTACGCCATCGCGCGGGGTGTGCCGTGGTTCGCGTCCAACACCGACCTGACCATTCCGAGCGCCCGCGGTATCGCGCCGGGCAACGGCGCCGCGGTGGAGGTCGTACGGATCGCCACCGGCGCCGAGCCGCAGGTGGCGGGCAAGCCGCTGCCCCCGATGCACCGCGAGACGATCCTGCGGACCGGGGCGAAGCGGCCGCTGGTGGTCGGCGACCGCCTGGACACGGACATCGAGGGCGCGTTCAACGGCGAGGTGGACTCGCTGCTCGTGCTCACCGGTGTGACGGACGGCGCGCAGCTCCTCGCCGCCCCGCCGCAGCACCGGCCGACGTATGTCGACGCCGATCTGCGAGGTCTGCTGACCGGTCAGCCCGCGATCGGCCAGGAGGGTGACGGGTTCCGGTGCGGAGGGTGGACGGCGACGGCCGGGAGCGAGCGGCTTGAACTGGCGGGCGAGGGTGAGGCGCTGGACGGGCTGCGGGCACTGTGCGCGGCGGCGTGGACGGCGGCCGGGGACGGGACGTGCGCGCTGGACGGCGCCAAGGCGCTGGCGCGGCTGGGACTCTGACGGCGCGTCCCGGGGCCGGCCGGCGGCTCACTCGGGCTCGGTGGCGGCGCCTGCGGGCTCGGGGGCGGTTCCCGCGAGGTCGTCGCGCGGATGCGAGGGCGTAGGGGGTGCTGAGCGGTGGCCGGGGAACCAAGTGGCAGCGAGGGTAGGCTAACCTAACCACGTGTTGGTCGACAGTCCCCCTCAACAGCGCGCGGAAACCGCCCCCGCGCCCCCGAACCGCTGGGCGATTCGTGCCGTCGGGCTCGTCGTGTCCGCGGCCGTCCTCGTGCTCGTCGCGCTGGCGAGCATCGCGATCGGTGCGAAAGCGCTGCCGTTGGACCAGGTCTGGCACGGCCTGTTCCACGACTCGGGGACCTACGCCGACGTCGTCGTGGGCGACCGGCTCTCGCGTACCGTCCTCGGACTGCTCGTCGGCGCCGCGCTCGGGCTGTCGGGTGCCGTCCTGCAGGCGCTCACCCGCAACCCGCTGGCCGATCCCGGACTGCTCGGGATCAACGCGGGCGCGTCCGCCGCGGTCGTCACCGCCATCACGTACTTCGGTGTCACCAGCCTGAGCGGATACGTCTGGTTCGCCTTCTTCGGCGCCGCCGCGGTCGGGGCCCTGGTCTGGTTCCTCGGCGGCAGCCGGGGAGCGACCCCGGTGCGGCTCGCGCTCGCCGGCACCGCGATCAGCGCCGCCCTCTACGGCTATCTCCAGGCCGTGATGATCATGGATGACGCGGCGCTGGGCAAGATGCGCTTCTGGACGGTCGGTTCGCTGGCCTCGGCGACGGACTCGACCATCAGGCAGGTGCTGCCGTTCCTGGTGGCCGGCACGGTGCTCGCGCTGGGCCTCGCCCGGCCGCTGAACGCCATGGCCATGGGCGACGACACCGCCCGCGCGCTCGGCGCCAACCTGAACCGCACCCGTGCGCTGTCCATGGCCGCCGCCACCGTGCTGTGCGGCGCCGCGACGGCCGCCTGCGGGCCGATCGTCTTCGTCGGGCTGATGGTCCCGCACGTCGTACGGTCCTTCACCGGCCCGGACCTGCGCTGGATCCTGCCGTACGCGACCGTGCTGTCGCCGGTGCTGCTGCTCGGCGCCGACGTGCTGGGGCGGATCATCGCCCGGCCCGCGGAACTCCAGGTCGGCATCGTCACCGCGGTCCTCGGCGGCCCGGTCTTCATCTACCTCGTACGACGGCGGAGGACGGCCCAGCTGTGAGCACGACACGTACCCGATCCCTACGCGCGCGCGGCGGTCTGTCGGTCCGGTTCGACGTGCGAGCGCTCGTCGTCGTCGTCCTGCTGCTGGTGGCCGCGCTCGCCGCGAGCGTGGTGCTCATCGGCACCGGCGACTTCCCGATCCCGGCCGCCGACGTCCTCAGGACGCTGGCCGGCGACGGGAACGCGGGCCAGGAGTTCATCGTCAACGAGCTGCGGCTGCCCCGGGTGCTCGTCGGCCTCCTGGTCGGGGCCTCGCTCGGGCTCGGCGGGGCGATCTTCCAGTCCGTCTCCCGCAACCCGCTGGGCAGTCCGGACGTCCTCGGCCTGGGGCAGGGGGCGACGGCCGGCGCGCTGATCATGATCGTGCTGTTCTCGGGGACCGCGAACCAGGTCGCTCTCGGGGCGTTCGTCGGCGGCCTGGTGACCGGAGTCGCCATCTATCTGCTCGCCTGGAAGCGCGGCGTGCACGGATACCGGCTGGTCCTGGTCGGGATCGGCGTCTCCGCGATCGTCACCGCGGTCAACGGCTACCTGCTGACCAAGGCGGACCTCGTCGACGCGGCCCGCGCGGTCGTCTGGATGACCGGCTCCCTCAACGGCCGTGACTGGGCGCAGGTGTGGCCGCTGCTGGCGATGTGCGCCGTGCTGGTGCCGCTCGTCCTCGGCAACGCGCGGGGGCTGCGCATGATGGAGATGGGTGACGACGTGTCGTACGCACTCGGTGTGCGGGTCGAGCGCGTCCGCCTGCTGCTGATGCTGTCCGCCGTCCTGCTCACCGCGGGCGCCACCGCCGCGGCCGGCCCGGTCGGCTTCGTGGCGCTCACCGCGCCGCAGCTCGCCCGGCGCCTGACCCGCTCACCGGGACCCAATCTGGTGCCGTCGATGTGCATGGGCGCCGCCCTGCTGATCGTCGCGGACTGGGCCTCGCAGCGCGCCTTCGGAGCCGACCAGCTGCCCGTGGGCGTCGTCACCGGAGTCCTCGGCGGCATCTATCTGCTGTGGCTGCTCGTCACCGAGCGCAAGGCGGGCCGGATATGAGCGGGTCGGACATGAGCGGGCCGAATATGAGCGCCCCCGCGAACGAGAAACCCCAGAGGAGCACTGTGAACCGCCTGTCCGCCGACAACGTCACCCTCGGCTACGACCAGCGTGTCATCGCGGAGAAGCTGTCGGTGGAGATCCCCGACCACTCCTTCACCGTGATCGTCGGCCCGAACGCGTGCGGCAAGTCGACCCTGCTGCGCGCCCTGTCCCGGATGCTCAAGCCCTCCGAGGGGCGGGTGCTGCTCGACGGGCAGGTCATCCAGTCGATGCCCGCGAAGAAGGTGGCCAGGACGCTCGGGCTGCTCCCGCAGTCGTCGATCGCGCCGGACGGGATCACGGTCGGCGATCTGGTCGGCCGTGGCCGCTATCCGCACCAGGGGCTGCTGCGCCAGTGGTCGACGCAGGACGAGCGGGTCGTCCGGGAGTCGATGGCCTCGACCGGCGTCGCCGAACTGGCCGACCGCTACGTCGACGAACTGTCGGGCGGCCAGCGGCAGCGCGTCTGGATCGCGATGGCCCTGGCCCAGCAGACGCCGCTGCTGCTGCTCGACGAGCCGACCACCTACCTCGACATCCAGCACCAGATCGACGTGCTCGACCTCTGCGCCGAACTCCACGAGGAGCGGGGGCGGACACTGGTCGCGGTCCTGCACGACCTCAATCACGCCGCGCGGTACGCCACCCACCTCATCGCCCTGCGCGAGGGCCGGGTCGTCGCCGAGGGCGCGCCCCGGGACATCGTGACGGCCGAGCTGGTCGAGGAGGTCTTCGGGCTGCGCTGCCAGGTCATCGACGACCCGGAGACCGGAACGCCGCTGGTGGTCCCGGCGGCCCGCAGGGCACGCGTCGCGGTGACGGAGGGCTCCTGAGGGCTCAGAGAAGGCTCCTGAGGCGGAACAGGTCCAGCAGGCCCGCCTCCAGTTTCACCCGGCCCGAACCCCACGCCTTCGCGAAGTGCAGATTCCCGTTCACCATCGCGACCAGGTCGTCGCCGCTCATGGTGAGACGGATCTGGGCCTTCTCGCGGGGCGGGCCCGCGACGGTGTCGAGCACCTCGATCCGGCCGTCCGCGAGACGCCCCACGAAGGTGATGTCGAGGTCGGTGATACGGCAGCTCAGCGAACGGTCCAGGGCCGCCGCGCTGCGTACGTCCCCTTCGGCACCCGCCAGGTTGTCCGAGAGCTTGTCGAGCGCCGCACGGCACTCCTCAGTCGTCGCCATCGTGATCGACCGTACCGCAGCGCTTCGAGGTAGCGTCGGGGCATGAACGAGTCAGTGCCGGAGTCCGGGGCCGTGCCGGAGGCAGAGGCGGGGGTGCTCCCGGAGGATGCGCGGGACGCGATCGAACTCTCGTACGACCCTGCCGCGCCGGCCCCGCTGGACGTGGAACGCGTCCCCACGGGAAGCGCCGAGGTCGACGCACAGCTCGACCGGCTGGGCGACGCCGACCACCTCGCCACGGACGGACACCTGGAGGTGTACGAGGATGTGCACCGGGGGCTGCGTGACGCGCTGACCGAGCTCGACGCCCGCCCGGGACCTCCGGTACCCACCCGTCACCCGACCACCGCCCCTCAATGAGACCCTTCGGGTCACACCTCTCATTGGCCGTACGACCGCAGGAGCTGAACCGAACGTGGCAGGAGTGGCACGCCGCCGCCTCGACGCCGAGCTGGTCCGCCGGAAACTCGCCCGCTCGCGCGAACACGCAGGCCAGCTGATCGCCGCGGGCCGGGTCACCGTCGGCAAGACCCTGGCGACCAAGCCCGCCACCCAGGTGGAGACCGCGGCCGCGATCGTGGTCACCCGGGACGACAACGACCCCGACTACGTCTCGCGCGGCGGGCACAAACTCGCGGGCGCCCTGGCGGCCTTCGTACCCCGGGGCCTGCGGGTCGAGGGGCGGCGGGCCCTGGACGCCGGAGCGTCCACCGGAGGCTTCACCGACGTCCTGCTGCGCGCGGGCGCCGCCCATGTCGTCGCCGTCGACGTCGGCTACGGTCAACTGGCCTGGTCTCTGCAGAGCGATGAACGCGTCACCGTCAAGGACCGTACGAACGTACGCGAGTTGACGTTGGAGGCGATCGATGGGGAGCCCGTGGACCTTGTTGTCGGGGATCTGTCCTTCATCCCGCTCGGACTGGTGCTGCCCGCCCTCGTGCGGTGCGCGGCGCCCGACGCCGATCTGGTGATGATGGTCAAGCCGCAGTTCGAGGTGGGGAAGGAACGGCTGGGCAGTGGTGGAGTCGTACGCAGTCCGGAACTGCGCGCCGAAGCGGTGCGCGGCGTGGCCGGACGGGCCGCGGAACTGGGGCTCGGGGTGGAGGGCGTGACCGCCAGTCCGCTGCCCGGACCCTCGGGCAATGTCGAGTACTTTCTGTGGCTGCGTGCCGGGTCGCCCGAACTCGACCCGGCCGACGTTGACCGTGCAGTGGCGGAGGGGCCGCGTTGACACAGACCCGAGCTCGTACTGTTTTCCTGCTCGCCCACACCGGGCGGCCCGCTGCGATCCGCAGCGCCGAACTCGTCGTCCAGGGGCTGCTGCGCTCCGGACTCGGAGTCCGGGTCCTGGAGGCGGAGGCGGCGGACCTGCCGCTGCCACCCGAGGTGGAACTCGTCAGGGAGGCCACCCCGCAGTGCCTCGACGGGTGCGAACTGCTGATCGTGCTCGGCGGTGACGGGACGCTGCTGCGCGGCGCCGAGTTCGCCCGCGCGTCCGGCGTCCCGATGCTCGGGGTCAACCTCGGCAGCGTCGGGTTCCTCGCCGAGGCCGAGCGGGACGACCTCGACAAGGTCGTCGACCGGGTGGTCACCCGGGCGTACGAGGTCGAGGAGCGGATGACCGTCGACGTCGTCGTGCACCGCAACGGCGACATCGTGCACACCGACTGGGCGTTGAACGAGGCCGCCGTGCAGAAGGTGTCCGCCGAGAAGCTCCTGGAGGTCATCCTGGAGATCGACGGCCGGCCGGTCACCGGCTTCGGCTGCGACGGCATCGTCTGCGCGACCCCCACCGGGTCCACGGCGTACGCCTTCTCCGCGGGCGGGCCCGTGGTGTGGCCGGAGGTCGAGGCACTGCTCATGGTGCCGATCAGCGCGCACGCGCTGTTCGCCAAGCCGCTGGTGACCTCGCCGGACTCCGTGCTCGCGGTGGAGGTGCTGCCGCACATCCCGCCCGGCGTGCTGTGGTGCGACGGGCGGCGCACGGTGGAACTGCCGCCGGGGGCGCGGGTCGAGGTACGGCGCGGTGCCGTTCCGGTACGGCTCGCACGGCTGCACCACGCGTCGTTCACCGACCGGCTGGTCGCGAAGTTCGCGCTGCCGGTGGCGGGGTGGCGCGGGGCGCCGCACTGAGCCGCGGGCCGGGCGGCGGGGCCGTCCGGCGGGCGCTCGAAGGAGAGCGGGGCGAGGGTTCGCCGCGAAGGCAGCGATGGCGGCGTTCGCCGCGACGGCAGCGCGCTCGCGGCGAACGCGGCGGACCCCGTGCGGGTTCCCCACGGCCGTCAGGATGCCCACGAAGGCCTACGGAGGCCCGTGACGGCCTGTGGGCCCCCGGTGGCCCGGGAAGCGCCGGAGGGCCCGTGCGGCCCGGGGAGAGCCCGGGAACCGGCGGGGGCGGGGGCGTACACGTCGGTCCCGGCCGCGCGGGCGCCCCGTCCGGGGCCTCGCACGGGCATGGCGGGGCCGTGGTCGGCAAACCCCACCCCAGCGGGTGACACACGTGCCCGGGTGACCCCCGCCACCTGCGCCTTCGCACAAGGAGGGCAGGGCCCGTCGCACATCGGGTCCCTGACCTCGTAAGGTCGTGTCCGTGTTGGAGGAGATGCGGATACGGTCGCTCGGAGTCATCGACGACGCAGTCGTCGAATTGTCGCCCGGCTTCACCGCCGTGACGGGTGAGACCGGTGCGGGCAAGACGATGGTGGTCACCAGCCTCGGGCTGCTGCTCGGCGGGCGCGCGGACCCCGCCCTCGTACGGATCGGCGCCAAGAACGCCGTCGTCGAGGGCCGGATCGCCGTACCCGCGGGAGGAACGGCGATCCGGCGGGCCGAGGAGGCGGGGGCCGAACTCGACGACGGCGCGCTGCTGATCAGCCGCACCGTGTCGGCCGAAGGGCGCTCGCGGGCGCACATCGGCGGACGCTCGGTACCCGTGGGAGTACTGGCCGAACTCGCCGACGAGCTGGTCGCCGTGCACGGACAGACCGATCAGCAGGGGCTGCTCAAACTGTCCCGGCAGCGGCAGGCACTCGACCGGTACGCCGGGGACGCGGTCGCCGCGCCGCTCGCCAAGTACGCCGGTGCCTACCGCCGGCTGCGGGCGATCACCACCGAGCTGGACGAGATCACCACCCGCGCGCGTGAGCGGGCCCAGGAAGCCGACCTGCTGCGCTTCGGGCTCGACGAGATCGCGGCGGTGGAGCCGCGCTCGGGCGAGGACGTGGAACTGTCGGCGGAGGCCGAGCGGCTCGGACACGCGGAGGCGCTGGCATCGGCCGCCACCGCCGCGCACGCCGCGCTCGCCGGCAATCCCGAGGACCCCGAGGGCATCGACGCGGCGACCCTCGTCGCGGGCGCCCACCGGGCGCTGGAGGCCGTCCGCGCGCACGACTCCGCGCTCGCCGGGCTGTCCGGACGGATCGGGGAGATCAACATCCTGCTGCGGGACGTGGCGGGGGAACTGGCCGGGTACGCCGACGACCTCGACGCCGATCCGCTACGGCTGGCGGCGGTCGAGGAGCGCCGGGCCGCACTCACCCAGCTCACCCGGAAGTACGGCGAGGACGTCGACGCCGTGCTGGCCTGGGCGGAGCAGGGCGCCGCGCGCCTCCTCGAACTCGAGGGCGACGACGAGCGGATCGGCGAACTGACCGCCGAGCGGGACGTGCTGCGGGCCGAACTGGGCGGGCTGGCCCAGGCGTTGACGGACGCCCGGACGGAGGCCGCGGAACGGTTCGCCGCGGCCGTGACCGCGGAGCTGGCCTCGCTCGCCATGCCGCACGCGCGCGTCTCGTTCGAGATCCGGCAGACCGACGACCCCGAGGGCGTGGAACTCGACGGGCGTACGGTCGCGTACGGGCCCGCGGGCGTCGACGAGGTCGAGCTGCTGCTCGCGCCGCACCCCGGCGCCCCGCCGAGGCCCATCGCCAAGGGGGCGTCCGGTGGCGAGCTCTCGCGGGTGATGCTCGCGGTGGAAGTGGTGTTCGCGGGAACCGATCCCGTACCGACGTATCTCTTCGACGAGGTCGACGCGGGGGTCGGCGGCAAGGCCGCGGTCGAGATCGGGCGGCGGCTGGCGCGGCTCGCCAGGAGCGCGCAGGTGGTCGTGGTGACGCACCTTCCGCAGGTGGCCGCGTTCGCGGACCGGCAGCTGCTGGTCGAGAAGACGAACGACGGGTCGGTGACCCGGTCCGGTGTGAAGGTGCTGGAGGGGGAGGACCGCATCAGGGAGCTGTCCCGGATGCTGGCGGGTCAGGAGGACTCGCAGACCGCTCGGGCCCACGCGGAGGAGTTGTTGGCCACCGCGCGGGCGGACGCGTAGCCGTCCGGCGGCGGTGCGCCGCCGCTTCGCGATTCGGCCGGGCCCTGTCAGCCTCCGCCCCGGCAGGGCTCTGGCCCCCGCGAGCCCACCGGGCCGTGCCGGCTCCCCGAGCCGACCGGGCTCGGGCTCTGATCCTCCGCGACCCCACCGGGCTCCGTCTCCTTCGCGTTCCGGTCGGGCTCCGGCCCTCCGCGTTCGGGCCGGGCTCCGACTATTTCGCGGTCCGGCCAGGGGCTGGCCCTCTCCGTTCCGGCCGGGTCCCGTCTGCTTCGCGGTCCGGCCAGGGTCTGGCGCTCTGCGGTCCGGCCGGGCTCCGGCCATCGCGGCCAGGCCCGACCGGTTCGCGGTCCGTGGCCTTGTCGCTCCGCGCGGAGCGACGGAGAGGCGGCTCTGCCCCTTGTCGCTCCGCGGCAGTTCCCCGCCCGTCCCTCTCGGCGCTTCGCGCCCCGTCCCGGCCCGCTTTGCGGGTCCCTGGAGTGGCCTGCATGATCTCCGTGTTCGGTACCGCCGCCGCGACCACCCGCGCGCTTCTCGCCGCCCTGCGGGCCAAACCCCCGGGCGGTCCCGGCCGCTGGGAGCGGGAGAACCACGCCGGCCGCGCCGTCGAGCTGTACGCGGGTCCCGCGGTGGCCGTGGGAGCGGCGCTCGGAGCCGGCCTGGCCCACCGTGGAGCCGGATTCGCCGTGCTGGCCGCCGGCGCGTGCGGCGCGTACGACGACATCGCCGGGGCCGGTGACCCACGTCGTGGGTTCCGGGCGCATCTCGGAGCACTGCGGGACGGCGAAGTCACCAGTGGCGCCGTCAAGTTGTTCGGGATCTCGGCCGCGGGGCTGGTGGCGGGGGCGCTGCTGAAGGAGCGGCCCCTGGACCGGCTGCTCGCGGGAGTGGTGATCGCCGGGAGCGCGCACTTCGTCAACCTCGTGGATGTGCGTCCCGGGCGGGCCGCCGGCGCGGTGCTGGTGCTGGGGGCGCCCGGACTGCTGCGGGGCGGGCGCGCCGGGCGGCTCGCGGCCGCCGCGACGGGAGCCGCGGCCGCCGTCTTCCCCGACGATCTCGGTGAGCGCGCGATGATCGGCGACACCGGGGCCCACGCGCTCGGCGCCGCGCTGGGTACCGCCGTCGTCGCGGGCAACGGGCGGGCCGGACTTCTCGCGCACGCCGTCGCGCTGGTGGCCGCGACGGTGTGCGGGGAGCAGGTCAGCGCGGCGGCGCGAGCCGGACGGCGCCCGCGCCCGACCCGGGCCTCCGCGCCCGCCGGGGCCTCCCGCGCCCCCCAGTACCTCCGCCCCTCGCCCCCTCGCCCCGGCGGGGGTCACGAAGGCCCGCCGAGCCCCGCCGACCCGGCCTGGGGAGGGGGGACCACTCACCCGTGTGGGTGACAGGTGCCGTCGCGTCGGCCGGTGTGCCGCGCAGCGCGCTCCGATGGCGGTCCCGGAACACCCGTACGGCCTGGCATCCTTGGCGTAGTACGCGGAGCACGACGTGCGGTACACCCCCCTCTGCAGACCTTTCTGTACGTTTCTCCGTGACCGTCCGACGCCGAACCAGGAGCCCCGGCCACGTGAGCCACGTGAGCAGCCACTCACCGCCCGGCCAGTCGCCGCTGCGCACCGTGCAGGTGCTCGGCGGCGGAAGCGCGGGCAGCAGCGCCCATGTGCGGTCGCTGGCCTCGGGCCTCGTCGCCCGTGGCGTGCGGGTCACCGTCTGTGCCCCCGCCGAGGCCGACCGCGCGTACGGATTCACGGGTGTGGGCGCCCAGCACGTCCCGGTGCCCCGCAGCGGTGACCCCGCCTCCGTGGCCGCGCTGCGGATCGCCTGCGCGGACGCCGACCTCGTACACGCGCACGGGCTGCACGCCGCGCTGCGGGCCACGCTCGCGCTCAGCGGGCTGCGCACCCCGCTCGTCGTCACCTGGCACACCCGCTCGCATGCCGAGGGGGCGCGGGCCCATCTGCTGCGTCTGCTGGAGCGGCGCGTCGCCAGGGCCGCCTCCGTCGTCCTCGCCACCTCCTCGGACCTGGTGGATCGTGCCCGCCGCCGCGGGGCCCGGGACGCCCGGCTCTCCGCCGTCGCGATCCCGGCGCCGCGCCAGGCCGTCGAGTACGGGGACCCCGACCGGTCGCGCCACAAGGCGCGGGCCGAACTGGGCGCCACCGAACGCCCGTTGCTCATGGTGGTGGGCGCCCTCGACCGGCACCGCGGATACGGCACCCTGCTGGACGCCGCGCGCGCGTGGCGGGACCTCGACCCCGTGCCGCTTCTCGTGATCGCCGGCGAGGGACCGCTGCGTACCGTCCTCCAGGGGCGTGTCGAGGACGAGGAACTGCCGGTCCGGCTGCTCGGCCGGCGCGACGACGTCTGCGAGTTGCTGCCCGCCGCCGACCTCGCACTGCTGCCGAGCGGTTGGGAATCCCGTTCCGTCCTCGCCCAGGAGGCCCTGCGCGCGGGCGTGCCGCTGGTGGCGAGCGCGGTCGGCGGCATCCCCGAACTGGTCGGTGACGCCGCCGAGCTCGTCCCGTACGCGGACGCGAAGGCGCTCGCCGCGGCCGTGGCGCGCCTTCTCGGCGATCCGGCGCGCCGGGAGCTGCTCCGCGAGAGGGGCGTACGGCAGGCCGCGAGCTGGCCGACCGAGGACGAGACGGTGGCGCAAGTGCTCAGCGTCTACGACGAGTTGACCCAGGCCTGGCCCCTCGTCTAGTGCCGTGGCACTAGGGCGTGTTGCGAAAGTCCCGCCTGCCTCGCGACGCCTGGCACGCACTCTCGCCGCACCGGGCGAAAACCCGAGCACGTCCAGTACGCGGGCTTCCGCCCGGCACTCCCCCAGCCTCCGGCCGGGGGGACCCCCAGAGCACGCACCGGACGCCGCGAGGCCCGCCCTCCGGGCGGACGACGGGACTTTCGCAACACGCCCTAGTCCGTGCGCGGCCCTGCGCGTGGGATCAGGACACATGCCTTCGTGCGCGCAGCGCCAGGCTCAACGCCAGTACCGTCTGCGGGTCGTCCAGGTCCGTACCCAGCAACTCCCCGATCCTGGCGAGGCGGTTGTAGAGGGTCTGCCGGTTGAGATGCAGCTCGCGGGCCGTCTCCGCCTTGCGGCCCGCGTGCGCCAGATACGTCTCCAGGGTGGGCAGCAGCGGAGGCCTGGAGCGGTGGTCGTGGTCGCGGAGGGGGCCGATGGCGCGGTCCACGAAGGCCGCGAGGTCCGGGTGGTCGCGCAGGCGCCACAGGAGGAGGTCGATGTCGAGGCGGCGGGCGTCGTACCAGGGGCGGTCCGACAGGCCCTGCGCGGCGGTCGCCGTCTCCGCCGCGTGCCGCAGGCCCGCCGAGGCCGCCGCCCAGCCGCCCGCGACGCCGACCACCACCACCGGCGGCAGCGCACCGGGCCGCTGCATCCCCGCGCGCTCCACGCCCGCCCGCAGCGCCAGTGCCACCCGGTCCGCGACCGCCTGGCGCTCGGACTCCGAACGCAGGCCGAGCAGGAGCGGGACACGGCCCTCGACGGGACGTACGCCGAGCAGGACCGGTACCCCCACCGAAGCGAGTTCCTCCGCGACGGCCCGCGCCAGGACCGCCCAGCCCCCGCCGGGGGACAGACCGTCGGCGAGCCGCATCACGACGGGCAGGAGCGGGCTCCTGCCCGGCTTGAAACCGAGCACCCGGGCCTGGGCGGGAGCGTCCTCCGCCTGGATACGGCCCTCCGCGAGGTCCGTCAGGAAGTCGCCGCGTCCGCGCGCGGCGAGCTCCTCCTCCTGGCGGGCCTGCATCAGGACGACGGCCAGGATGCCGGCGGCCCGCTCCGCCGCGATCCGGTGCACGGGGATGACCGGGGCGCCGACCGGCAGCAGGACCAGCCGGGCCCGTACCGCGCCGGTACCGGGGCCGCCGCCGGGCACGTCCACGAGCGTCGTCCCGGCGGGCGGCTGGTCCTTGTGCTGGCCGCGCATGCCCTCCCACACCTGGAGCGGATCGGCGCCCGCGGAGCCGGATCCGGCGGCGTACAGGAGCTGTCCGTCGGCGGTCTCCAGGAAGACCGGGTTGCCGCTGAAGTCGGCCAGGATGCGCAGGACCTGGGGGACACCGCCACCGCCGAGGAGGGCCTCGGTGCAGCGCCGGTGCACCTCCTCGGCCTGCTGGAGCAGCGCGTAGTGGCCGTTGACGATCTCTGTGTGGATCTCCTCCGTGACCGCCACGAAGGGCACTTCCCGGTGGAGCTGGACGAGGGGGAGGCCGGCCGAGCGGGCCGTCTCGACGAGGGCCGCGGGCAGTCGGGTGAAACGCGGGCCGAGTTCGACGACGAGCGCCGCGATGCCGCGTTCGGCCAGCGTCCGGACGAAGGCGCGCTGGTCGGCCGGGCGGGTGCCGAGGCCGTAGCCCGTGGTCAGGAGCAGTTCGCCGCCCTTGAGCAGTGAGGCGATGTTCGGGACCTCGCCCGCGTGCACCCAGCGCACGGTGCGCTGCAGCCGGTCGGCTCCCGCGAGGATCTCCGGCAGTCCGCTGCGCAGCCCGGGCAGCTCCAGCGCCCGCTGCACGGTGATTCCGGCGCCCTGGGTGTCGAAGCTGCTGTCCGTACGGCTGTCCATGCTGCGGACGCTACCCGTGCACCCCGTGCGCGGGCACCTCCGAGGCCGGTGCCGCCGGGTGCCCGCCGGCACGCGGTCCGGGCCGCGCCTGTCGGTGCCGCGCCCCTCGCGGGGCGCCCACGGTGGCCGCTGTCCGGCGGCCGCCGTAGGTCGCGTCGTCGTGCCGGGGCGGGTTGCGAGAGTCCCGCCCGCCTCGCGACGCCTGGCGTGCCCTAGCCGCCGTACGCCCCGCTCGCGGTCAGCCTCAGTGCCGTGTCGATCAGGGGCACGTGGCTGAAGGCCTGCGGGAAGTTGCCCACCTGGCGCTGCAGACGCGGGTCCCACTCCTCGGCCAGCAGGCCCAGGTCGTTGCGGAGCGCCAGCAGCCGCTCGAAGAGCTTGCGGGCCTCGTCGACCCGGCCGATCATCGCCAGGTCGTCCGCCATCCAGAACGAGCACGCGAGGAAGGCGCCCTCGTCGCCCTCCAGCCCGTCCACGCCCGCGTCCTCGCCGGAGGTCGGGTAGCGCAGGATGAAGCCGTCCGAGGTGGACAGCTCGCGCTGGATCGCCTCGATGGTGCCGATGACGCGCTTGTCGTCGGGCGGCAGGAAGCCCATCTGCGGGATGAGGAGCAGCGAGGCGTCCAGCTCCCTGGAGCCGTACGACTGCGTGAACGTGTTGCGCTCCTTGTCGTAGCCCTTCTCGCACACGTCCCGGTGGATGTCGTCGCGCAGTTCGCGCCACTTCTCCAGCGGGCCGTCCGCGTCGCCCGACTCGATGAGCTTGATGGTGCGGTCGACGGCGACCCAGGCCATCACCTTGGAGTGCACGAAGTGCCGGCGCGGACCGCGGACCTCCCAGATGCCCTCGTCCGGCTGGTCCCAGTGGTCCTCCAGATAGCGGATCAGCTTCAACTGGAGCAGCGAGGCGTAGTCGTTGCGGGACAGACCCGTCATGTGGGCCAGGTGCAGGGCCTCGGTGACCTCGCCGTACACATCCAGCTGGAGCTGGTGCGCGGCGCCGTTGCCGACCCGTACCGGGCCCGAATTCTCGTATCCGGGAAGCCAGTCGAGTTCCGCCTCGCCCAACTCCCGTTCGCCCGCGATGCCGTACATGATCTGGAGGTTCTCCGGGTCGCCCGCGACCGCGCGCAGCAGCCACTCGCGCCAGGCCCGTGCCTCCTCGCGGTAGCCGGTGCGCAGCAGGGAGGAGAGGGTGATCGCGGCGTCGCGCAGCCAGGTGTAGCGGTAGTCCCAGTTGCGTACGCCGCCGATCTCCTCCGGCAGGGAGGTGGTGGGCGCCGCGACGATGCCGCCCGTGGGCGCGTACGTCAGGGCCTTGAGGGTGATCAGCGAGCGGACGACGGCCTCGCGATAGGGGCCGTGGTACGTGCACTGGTCGACCCAGTCGCGCCAGAACTCCTCGGTGGCCTCCAGGGCCTGCTCGGGCTCGGGCAGCGCCGGGGGCCGCTTGTGCGAGGGCTCCCACGAGATGGTGAACGCGATCCGGTCACCCGGTGCCACCGTGAAGTCGGCGTACGTGGTCAACGCCTTGCCGTAGGTCTCGCAGGGGGTGTCGAACCACACCGAGTCCGGTCCGGCCACGGCGACCGTGCGCCCCTCGTGCTTGTGCACCCAGGGCACCACCCGCCCGTAGCTGAACCGCATCCGCAGCGCGGAGCGCATCGGGACGCGGCCCGTGACGCCTTCCACGATGCGGATGAGCTGCGGCGCGCCGTCACGGGGCGGCATGAAATCGGTCACCCGGACCGTGCCGCGGGGGGTGTCCCACTCGGATTCGAGGATCAGCGAGTCGCCGCGGTACGAGCGGCGTGCCGCCATCGGCGGTTCGGCGTCGGCCGCGTGGGCCGGGCCGAGCCGCCAGAATCCGTGTTCCTCCGTGCCGAGCAGTCCCGCGAAGATGGCATGGGAGTCGAAGCGGGGCAGGCACAGCCAGTCCACTGTGCCGTCCCGGCAGACCAGCGCTGCGGTCTGCATGTCTCCGATGAGTGCGTAGTCCTCGATGCGCCCGGCCACGTGCATCTCCAGTCGAACGGCCACGTCGCCCCCCGCGAGGGGCGGTCGCTCTGCGGTCAAGGGAACGTTCAAAACGTTAGAAGGTTGAATGTAAGAACGTTGGTGAAGCGTCGCTGCGGAACGTCAATTATTGGTCCGATTGTCGTTGCGAAACGAACTGACGAGCCCTCGTTGTTCCGGGATACGGGCGGGGATGGTGCCGTGTGTCGGCCGGGCTCGGCAGCGAGTGTCCGAGCAGGATACGACGCACGTGGAAGATCCGCGTGCCGCTCCCGGTATCCCGGGTGGGCCGATCGAGTGAGTGGCGTGCGGGGTTCGTGTCGACGTGTGTGCGGAGCGTGGCCGGAAGCGGCCTCGCCGGGTCGCTGATACCCTGGTAGCCCGTGGACCGGTGGGCAAGAAACCCCCGAACCGCAGCGACGGCACCTCCGAAGAATTCTCGGACACCACGCCGGTACGCACCCCAGACCGCGACCACGGGAGCCCCCTCTTGGCCATGCCGCCCGCTGCTTTCCGAAGCAGCACTGCCACGACGACCAAGCACATCTTCGTCACCGGGGGTGTCGCCTCCTCCCTCGGCAAGGGTCTGACCGCCTCCAGCCTGGGCGCCCTGCTCAAGGCGCGCGGGCTGCGGGTCACCATGCAGAAGCTCGACCCGTATCTGAACGTCGACCCCGGCACCATGAACCCGTTCCAGCACGGTGAGGTGTTCGTCACCAACGACGGCGCCGAGACCGACCTGGACATCGGACACTACGAGCGCTTCCTCGACGTCGACTTGGACGGCTCCGCCAATGTCACTACAGGACAGGTGTACTCGACGGTCATCGCCAAGGAGCGGCGCGGCGAGTACCTGGGCGACACGGTGCAGGTCATCCCGCACATCACCAACGAGATCAAGCACCGTATCCGCCGAATGGCCACGGACGACGTGGACGTCGTGATCACCGAGGTCGGCGGCACGGTGGGCGACATCGAGTCGCTGCCGTTCCTGGAGACCGTCCGCCAGGTCCGTCACGAGGTCGGCCGCGACAACGTGTTCGTCGTGCACATCTCGCTCCTCCCGTACATCGGCCCGTCCGGCGAGCTGAAGACGAAGCCGACCCAGCACTCGGTCGCGGCGCTGCGGAACATCGGTATCCAGCCGGACGCGATCGTGCTGCGCGCCGACCGCGAGGTGCCGACCGCCATCAAGCGCAAGATCTCGCTGATGTGCGACGTGGACGAGGCGGCCGTGGTCGCGGCCATCGACGCCAAGTCGATCTACGACATCCCGAAGGTCCTGCACACCGAGGGCCTGGACGCGTACGTCGTCCGCAAGCTGGACCTGCCGTTCCGTGACGTGGACTGGACGACCTGGGACGACCTGCTCGACCGCGTGCACAACCCCGAGCACGAGATCAACATGGCGCTGGTCGGCAAGTACATCGACCTGCCCGACGCCTATCTCTCGGTCACCGAGGCCCTTCGCGCGGGCGGCTTCGCGAACAAGGCCCGCGTGAAGATCAAGTGGGTCGCCTCGGACGACTGCAAGACCCCGGCGGGCGCCGCGAAGCAGCTCGGTGACGTCGACGCGATCTGCATCCCCGGCGGCTTCGGCGACCGCGGTGTGTCGGGCAAGGTCGGAGCGATCCAGTACGCCCGCGAGAACAGGATCCCGCTGCTCGGCCTCTGCCTCGGCCTGCAGTGCATCGTGATCGAGGCCGCGCGCAACCTGGCCGGCATCCAGGACGCCAACTCCACCGAGTTCGACTCCGCCACCGCCCACCCGGTCATCTCCACCATGGCCGAGCAGCTCGACATCGTGGCCGGCGAGGGCGACATGGGCGGGACGATGCGCCTGGGCATGTACCCGGCCAAGCTCGCCGAGGGTTCCATCGCGCGCGAGGTGTACGACGACAAGGAGTACGTCGAGGAGCGCCACCGGCACCGCTACGAGGTGAACAACGCCTACCGCGGCGAGCTGGAACAGAAGGCCGGTCTGCAGTTCTCCGGCACCTCCCCGGACGGCAAGCTCGTGGAGTACGTCGAGTACCCCCGCGAGGTGCACCCCTACCTGGTCGCGACCCAGGCGCACCCCGAGCTGCGCTCCCGTCCGACCCGCCCGCACCCGCTCTTCGCCGGGCTGGTGAAGGCCGCGGTGCAGCGCAAGACGGGCAAGTAGCACCAGGGTTGTACGGTGGCCGGGGTGTGTGCCTTGCGGGGCAGGCACCCCGGTCTCGGTCGTTTTCGGCACCGGGACCGGTTTCTTTTGCACGTGTGGGAGGACAGGGCATGACGATCAAGGACACCGCCGAGGAATGGGAGGTCAGGGCGACCGCGACCCCCTTCGTCGGCAACAAGACCTCCGTCCGTACCGACGACGTGGTCATGCCCGACGGATCGGTCGCCCGGCGCGACTACCAGGTCCATCCCGGCTCCGTGGCCGTCGTCGCCCTCGACGACCGGGACCGGGTGGTGGTGCTGCGCCAGTACCGGCACCCCGTGCGTCAGAAGCTCTGGGAGATCCCGGCCGGCCTGCTCGACGTCCCCGGCGAGAACCCGCTGCACGCCGCCCAGCGCGAGCTGTACGAGGAGGCGCACGTCAAGGCCGAGAACTGGCGCGTGCTCACCGACGTCTACACCACCCCCGGCGGCAGTTCCGAGGCCGTACGCGTCTTCCTCGCGCGTGACCTCTCCGAGGCGGAGGGGGAGCGCTTCGAGGTGGAGGACGAGGAGGCCGACATGGAGCTGGCACGGGTCCCCCTCGACGAGCTCGTCCGGGGGGTCCTCGGCGGCGACCTGCACAACGACTGCCTCGTGGTCGGCGTCCTCGCCCTGCTCGCCGCGCGCGCCGGGGACGGACTCGACGCGCTGCGTCCGGCCGAGGCGCCCTGGCCGGCGCGCCCCTTCGAGGCCTGACAGGCCCGCCGCGGCGCCCTGGACGCCCCTCCCTGGGCTCTTCGGCGCCCTCGGCGCCTTCCGCGGTCCTCCGGTGCCCCACAGCACGCCCATCCGGTCCTACGATCGGCTGATCCGATCGAGGGATGTCCCCGCCGTGCTCCGCACGGTTCGTCGCAGAGCGTGAACTAGGCTCTGGAAACGCCCGAACCGGAGTCCCGGCGGGCTTGCGCGTGCAGTGGGACGGGAGTGTGGCCCGTGACAGATCAGGCGGTGGACACGGACGGCGCGAAAGCGCCGTCGGCAGGGCGGCGTCCGGCTGCCGGGTCCGCTCCTACCAAGGGTCAGTTCCTCGGCCGTACAAGAGAGTTGAAGGAACTCCGGGCCGACATCGAACGGGCCGGACTGGACACCCTGGCGGGCCGCAAAGCCCCCCGTGCGCGGGTGCTGCTCATCGCCGGCAAGCCCGGCTCGGGCCGCACCGCGCTCGCCGAGGAACTCGTCCGGCAGGTCGCCGAGAGTTACCCGGACGGGGTGCTGCGGGCCCGGCTGGCCGAACCCGACGGCACCCCGGTGCCCACCGAGCGCACCGCGCGGGAACTCCTCACGGCCCTGGAACTGCCCGCGCCGCCCGGAGCCGACGCCGAGGACCTGAGCGCGGCGGTGCGCGACGCCCTCGCCACCCGGCGCGCCCTGCTCCTGCTCGACGACGCGGCCGACGCCGAGCAGGTCGACGTCCTGCTGCCCGACACCCCCGAATGCCTGGTGGTCGCCGTCTCCGGAGGGCCGCTGACCGGCATCGCGGACGTGCGCCCCTGCACCCTGGGCGGCCTCGACACCAAGTCCGCGCTGGAACTCCTGGAACGGTTCGCGGGCTCGGTCCGTATCACCGTCGACCCACTCGCCGCCGAGGGGCTGGTCGAGGAGTGCGCGGGCCAGCCCGGCGCCCTGGTGCTGGCGGGCGGCTGGCTCGCGGCCCGTCCCACCTCGGCCGTCGCCGACCTCGCCAAGCAGCTGCGCGCGGACGGCGAGGAGGGCTCGGCGTCCGCCCGGATCTTCCGGCTCACGTACACCGGGCTGCCCGCCGCCGCCGCGCGGACCCTGCGACTGCTCTCCCTCGCGCCGGCCGGGCTCGTCGACCCGCACACCGCGTCCGCGCTCGCCGGCTGCTCGGTCGGAGCCGCCCACGGCGCGCTGGACGACTTCGCCGCGCTCGGGCTCCTGCGGCCGGTCGAGTCGCCGCTGCCGCAGTACGAGGTCCCCGGCTTCCTGCTGCCGCTGCTGCGCACCCTCACCGAGAGCGAGGACCGCCCGGCCGAGCTGCAGCTGGCCCGCGCCCGGATGCTGGAGCGGACCGTGCGGCTGCTGGTGTCCTGCCGCGCGATCACCGAGACCGACAGCTCGCCGGCCCGCGAGAAGCTCGCCGGGATGCCCCGCGCGCTGCGCTTCCCGAACCCCAGGGCGGCCGAGGACTGGCTGCGGATCCGGCAGCCCGCGCTGCTGGCCGCCGCCCGGCTCGCGGTCGCCGACGGCGAGCTGGACACCCTGGCCCGCCGCCTGATGGCCGCCCTGGTGCGGGCGCTGGTCGTCCACTTCGGCACCCGGGCCGCGGCACCCGAGCTCTACGGCATCCACCGGCTCGTCCTCGACGTCGCCGAGCGCCGCAGGCTGCCGCGGGAGCGGGCCGCGGCCCTGCTGAACCTGGCCGACCTGGACGAACGCACCGGCCGCACCGTGGCGGCCCTGGCCCGCTACCGGGCCGCGCTCGACGCCGCGCGCGAGGCGAACGACCCGTACGCGATCGGCCGGGCGATGGAATCCGTAGGCGGCGCCCACCTGGAGCTCGGGGACTTCGACCGGGCCGCCGACTGGTACGGCCGGGCGCTCGCCCAGCGCCTGGCCCGCGACGAGCGGCTGGACGCCGCCCGGCTCTACGGCCGGATCGCCACCGCGCACACCTACGCGGGCCGCTACGGCGAGGCGCTGCGCAACTGGCGCGCCGCCGTCACCGGACATCGCAGGAACGGCGATGTGGCGTCCCAGGCACGGGCGTTGAGCGAGCTGGCGCGGGTGCAGGAGTACGCGGGACGGCCGGAGGAGTCGCTGCGCACCTGCCAGGACGCCGTCGAGTGGGCCCGCCGCGCCGAGGACCTGCGGCTGCAGGCCGCGCTGCAGCTCAGGCTGGCCGACACCCTGGACCGGCTCGGCGACCCCGCCGCGGCCCAGCTGCACCGCGGGGCGGCCGAGCGCATGCTGGGTGATGAGCTCCCGGAGAGCTCGATGGCCATGGAACAGGACGCTAACGCCTGCGAAATCCGCAGTACATCCGCAGAAGATTGATGCATTGAAAGGCTAGACAGAGAGAATCCCTTCATTAGACTGGCTCCGCTGCGTTCTTTCGTGGTGTCTCCCGGCGCGCCCGTGCATCCGGGTATGACATGCATCGCCCCGGCTTGCGTCGCCCGGCCGTGCATAGCCCAGAACCCTCTGAGTCAAGGACCGTGATCGACGTGAAGGTCGGTATCCCCCGCGAGGTCAAGAACAACGAGTTCCGGGTGGCCATCACCCCCGCCGGCGTCCACGAGCTGGTGCGCCACGGCCACCAGGTCTTCGTCGAGCAGAACGCCGGTGTCGGCTCCTCGATCACGGACGACGAGTACGTCTCCGCCGGTGCGCAGATCCTCCCCACCGCCGACCAGGTGTGGGCCACCGCCGACCTGCTGCTGAAGGTCAAGGAGCCCATCGCGGAGGAGTACCACCGCCTCCGCAAGGACCAGACGCTCTTCACGTACCTCCACCTGGCCGCCTCCAAGGAGTGCACGGACGCGCTCCTGGAGTCCGGCACCACGGCCATCGCGTACGAAACGGTCGAGCTGCCCAACCGCGCCCTGCCCCTGCTCGCCCCGATGTCCGAGGTCGCGGGCCGGCTCGCCCCGCAGGTCGGCGCCTACCAGCTGATGCGCGCCAACGGCGGCCGCGGGGTGCTGCCGGGCGGCGTTCCCGGCGTGCTGCCCGCCAAGGTCGTCGTCATCGGCGGCGGCGTCTCCGGCTGGAACGCCGCGCAGATCGCCATCGGCATGGGGTTCCAGGTGACCCTGCTCGACCGCGACATCAACAAGCTCAAGGAGGCGGACAAGATCTTCGGCACGAAGATCCAGACCGTCGTCTCCAACGCCTTCGAGCTGGAGAAGGCCTGCCTCGAGGCCGACCTCGTCATCGGCGCCGTCCTCATCCCGGGCGCCAAGGCCCCGAAGCTGGTCACCAACGAACTCGTGTCGCGGATGAAGCCGGGAAGTGTTCTTGTCGACATCGCGATCGACCAGGGCGGCTGCTTCGAGGACTCGCGTCCGACCACGCACGCCGAGCCGACCTTCCCGGTCCACAACTCGGTCTTCTACTGCGTCGCCAACATGCCCGGCGCCGTGCCGAACACCTCGACGTACGCGCTGACCAACGCGACGCTGCCGTACATCGTGGAGCTCGCCAACCGCGGCTGGGCCGAGGCCCTGCGCCGCGACCCCGCGCTGGCCAAGGGCCTCAACACGCATGAGGGCAAGGTCGTTTACCGCGAGGTCGCCGAGGCGCACGGTCTGGAGCACGTGGCGCTGGAGTCCCTGCTCGGCTGACCCCGCCCGGCCGGCCCGCCGACCAGCGGTCGCGGACCGGCCGCCGAGCAAAAGGCGATACGTCAACACAGGTCGTCAACGTCCCGCATCCGGCCGGACCTTGCCCAGCAAGGTCCGGCCGGATGTGTGTCGGGTCACTTTGCGACACTCGTTCAACTCGCCACGAACGTAACTCTTCGACCGATTCGCACACCGGTGAAACCTGCTGTGCGACGGCCTTACGCCCTTGACAGAGGGGTGTTCGGTTGCCGACACATCGGGTCGGGTCCGGCGGATTGTGTTGCTGCGGAGCGGTGACACGCCATAGAGTCGCCAACCGTCGGCATGGTGCCACGCTGACCTATCGAGAAGTTTCCTGGTCACCAAGGAGGTAAGACGACTTGTGAATGAGTCGACATTTACTCCCGGGGGTGGTCAACCAGGAATGCCGGCGCGGGGCCAGGGCCCCACGGGGCTCGAGGCTGTCGGCTCCGTCGCTGTCCGAACCTTCGCAGCCCATCAGAGTCCCCGGATGACTCAGACAGCACACCCGAGCATGGATGGCCATCACGTGAACGCCATGGCCGGCAACGGAAGTGGCGAGAACCGCACCCACTTCGCCGACTACGACGAACTGCCCGAGGGGCACTTCTACGACCCCGATGCCGAGTACGAGCCCGATCCGGAGTACGCGGCCACGCTCGCGCCCGACGCGGCCCGCCAGCGCCGTGAGCGCGTGGGCCCGACCGGACGCCCGCTGCCGTACTTCCCGATCCCGGGCCCGCTGACCGACCACGGCCCCGCGAAGATCATCGCGATGTGCAACCAGAAGGGCGGGGTCGGCAAGACGACGTCGACCATCAACCTGGGTGCCGCGCTCGCGGAGTACGGACGCCGGGTCCTGCTCGTCGACTTCGACCCGCAGGGCGCGCTCTCGGTCGGTCTCGGCGTCAACCCGATGGAGCTCGACCTCACCGTCTACAACCTGCTCATGGAGCGGGGCATGGCGGCCGACGAGGTGCTCCTGAAGACGGCGGTCCCGAACATGGACCTGCTGCCCAGCAACATCGACCTGTCCGCCGCCGAGGTGCAGCTCGTCTCCGAGGTCGCGCGCGAGTCCACGCTGCAGCGCGCCCTGAAGCCGCTGATGGCCGACTACGACTACATCGTGATCGACTGTCAGCCCTCGCTGGGCCTGCTCACCGTCAACGCCCTGACGGCGGCGCACAAGGTGATCGTGCCGCTCGAGTGCGAGTTCTTCGCGCTGCGTGGTGTCGCGCTGCTCACCGAGACCATCGAGAAGGTCCAGGAGCGGCTCAACCCCGAGCTGGAGCTCGACGGCATCCTCGCGACCATGTACGACTCCCGCACGGTGCACAGCCGTGAGGTGCTCGCCCGGGTGGTCGAGGCCTTCGACGATCACGTGTACCACACGGTGATCGGCCGGACCGTCCGCTTCCCGGAGACCACCGTCGCCGGTGAGCCGATCACCACGTACGCCTCCAACTCCGTCGGTGCCGCCGCCTATCGCCAGCTCGCCAGGGAGGTGCTCGCCCGGTGTCCCGCCGAGTGAGTCTGCCGGGGGCCGACGAACTGTTCCGCACCACCGGGGGCATGGCACTCCAGTCCTCCACTCCCACTCGCCGGACCAACGGTGAGGCCCGGGTGCCGGCTCCGGCCGGCGAGAGCGATCCGGCCGCCTCGGCGGAGGACGCGCCGCATTCGGTGCCCGTGCAGGGCGGCGACGGCGAGGGCGACGAACACGTCGCGGCCGGCTCCGACGCCGACACGGGGGAGTCGCGCAGCCGGGGCACGGCTCCGGAGCGTTCGGCGCGGCGCCAGGCGACGCAGGAAGGTTCTGGCAGCGGTTCCGCCGCCGCCCAGCAGCAGTCCCGCAAGCGTCAGCGCGCCGCCAACCGGCGGCCCAGCGGGCGGGAGCGGCACGACGAGAAGATCACGGTGTACGTGTCCGCCGAGGAGCTCATGGACCTCGAACACGCCCGTCTGGTGCTGCGCGGGGAGCACGGGCTCGCGGTCGACCGCGGGCGGATCGTCCGCGAGGCGGTCGCGGTCGTGCTCGCCGATCTCGAATCCCGTGGGGACGCGAGCATTCTCGTACGACGGCTCCGCGGGCGGTAGCGGTAGCCTGCGACGGCTATGACCTCGAACGACGCCCCCGCCGCCGGCTCCGCCGGTCGCCGACGTGCGCTCGGCCGAGGACCGGGGGCCGGTCCGGCTCCCGCCGCACCGCCCTCCGGGGAACCGGCCGACGAATCCGCCGAGGAGTCCGCCGAGCCGGGGATTCCCGCGGAGCCCGAGCCGCCGACCGGCCCGACGCCGCATCACGGCCCCGGGTCCGCTCCCGCTTCGGAGTCCTCTCCCGCTCCAGACGGCCCGGAAGCCGGAGCCGGATCGGAGATGTCGGTCACACCTGGGGCATCCGCCGGACTCGGAACTCCCGCCGGGACCGGGTCGCCCGCCGGTCCGGAAGCCACGACCGCCGTCGAGCCGGGCATTCTCGCCGAAGCCGAAGCCGAAGCCGAAGCCGAAGCCGAAGCCGAAGCCGAAGCCGAAGCCGAAGCCGAAGCCGAAGCCGAAGCCGAAGCCGGTGACGGGGTCTTCAAGGTGCGGCTGGCCAACTTCGAGGGCCCCTTCGACCTGCTGCTCCAGTTGATCTCGAAGCACAAGATGGACGTCACGGAAGTGGCGCTGTCACGGGTGACCGACGAGTTCATGGCGCACATCAGGGCCATGGGACCGGACTGGGACCTCGACCAGACGACCGAGTTCCTGGTCGTCGCGGCGACCCTGCTCGATCTCAAGGCCGCGCGGCTGCTGCCCGCCGCGGAGGTCGAGGACGAGGCCGACCTGGCCCTGCTGGAGGCCCGGGACCTCCTCTTCGCCCGGCTGCTGCAGTACCGCGCGTACAAACGGATCGCGGACATCTTCAACGCCCGCCTCGACGAGGAGGCCCGCCGCTACCCCCGTACCGTCGGTCTCGAACCCCACCACGCCGAACTGCTGCCCGAGGTCGTCATCAGCATCGGGGCGGAGGGATTCGCCCGGCTCGCGGTGAAGGCGATGCAGCCCAGGCCCAAGCCGCAGGTGTACGTCGACCACATCCATGCCCCGCTGGTCAGCGTGCGGGAACAGGCGGAGATCGTGGTGGCGCTGCTGCGCGAACACGGGGAAGCCAGCTTCCGCGACCTCGTCGCGGACACCACCGACACCCTCACCGTCGTGGCCCGTTTCCTGGCCCTGCTGGAGCTCTACCGGGAGAAGGCGGTCGCCCTCGACCAGGAGGAGGCGCTGGGGGACCTGCTGGTGCGCTGGACGGGTGGGGACAGTGCCGAGGAGCCCAGGGTGACGGACGAATTCGACCGGCCGCCCGAGACAGCGACAGCGAAGGAAGACGCCAGGAAGGAGAAGGCGTGAGCGAGCAGACCAGCGGGATCCCGGCGGACCAGGGCACCGTCGCCGACCTCGATCTCCGGCCCGCCCTGGAGGCCGTCCTCATGGTCGTGGACGAACCCGCGACCGAGGAGCACCTCGCGAAGATCCTCGAGCGGCCGAAACGGCAGGTCAGGGACGCGCTGCGGGAGCTGGCCGACGAGTACACCGTCCAGGGCCGCGGCTTCGAGCTCCGGCTCATCGCCGGCGGCTGGCGCTTCTACTCCCGGCCCGCGTACGCGGCGGCCGTGGAACGCTTCGTCCTGGACGGCCAGCAGGCCCGTCTCACCCAGGCCGCGCTGGAGACCCTGGCGGTCGTCGCGTACCGCCAGCCGGTCAGCCGTTCCAGGGTCTCGGCGGTCCGCGGAGTGAACTGTGACGGGGTGATGCGCACCCTCTTGCAGCGCGGTCTGGTCGAGGAGGCGGGCACGGAACCCGAAACAGGTGCGATCCTGTACACGACGACGAACTACTTCCTGGAGCGAATGGGCCTGCGCGGTCTGGACGAGCTCCCGGAGCTCGCGCCCTTCCTCCCCGAGGCGGACGCGATCGAAGCCGAGACGCTGGAAGGGGTCCCGTCGTTCCATCCGGATGCACCGGACGCAGATGCAGACGACACGACGACGACGGAACTTTGATGCGAAGCAGTGGCAGTGGCAGGAACAGCGGACGCGGCAACCCCCGGGGGACCGGCGGGGGCGGCTCTCAGCCCCGGAGTGGCGGGGGCGGTCCCCAGCCCCGGAGCGGCGGAGGCGGCTCTCAGCCCCGGAGTGGCGGGGGCGGTTCCCAGTCGAGGAGCGGCGGGGGCGGCTCCCAGCCCCGGAGCGGCGGAGGGAGCGGCGACGACAGGCCGAAGCGCGCTTAAGCAAGCCCCGTCCCGAGGAGCGCCGCTACGACGTAGGCCCCGGCGCCACCCACGAGGGACCGAAGTCCGGGCGCGGCAACGCGGCCCGCGGCGGCGCCAAGGGCGGCCCCAAGCAGGGCCAGCAGCGCGGCGGCCGTACGGAGCCCGCGCGCTCCCGTGAGTACGAGACGCGGGCCGAGGAGCGCAACCGGGACCGGTACGCGGGCAAGCCCGAGGTCAAGCTGCCCAAGACCTTCCCGGGCGCCGAGCAGGAGGGCGAGCGTCTGCAGAAGGTTCTCGCGCGGGCGGGCTACGGCTCCCGTCGTGCCTGTGAGGAGCTCGTCGAGCAGGCCCGGGTCGAGGTCAACGGCCAGATCGTCACCGAACAGGGGCTGCGCGTCGACCCCGAGAAGGACGAGATCCGGGTCGACGGTCTGACCGTCGCCACGCAGTCGTACCAGTTCTTCTCGCTGAACAAGCCCGCCGGTGTCGTCTCCACCATGGAGGACACCGAGGGCCGGCAGTGCCTCGGGGACTACGTGACGAACCGCGAGACGCGGCTCTTCCACGTCGGGCGGCTCGACACCGAGACCGAGGGCGTCATCCTGCTCACCAACCACGGCGAGCTGGCGCACCGGCTGACCCACCCGAAGTACGGCGTGAAGAAGGTCTACCTCGCGCACATCGTCGGCCCGATCCCGCGTGACCTGGGCAAGCGGCTCAAGGACGGCATCCAGCTGGAGGACGGGTACGCGAAGGCGGACCACTTCCGCGTCGTCGAGCAGACCGGCAAGAACTACCTGGTCGAGGTGACCCTCCACGAGGGCCGCAAGCACATCGTGCGCCGCATGCTCGCCGAGGCCGGCTTCCCGGTGGACAAGCTCGTACGCGTCGCCTTCGGCCCGATCACCCTCGGCGACCAGAAGTCGGGCTGGCTGCGCCGACTGTCGAACACCGAGGTCGGCATGCTCATGAACGAGGTCGACCTCTAGAGCGTCCGTCGTTCGCGACACCCGCCGGTTCGCGACACCCTTCGTTCGCGATCTCCGTCGTTTCGGCCGGTCCCGGGAGTGCCCCGGGGCCGGCCGACGCGTTTCCGCCGCCGGGCAGCGGTCCGGCGGCCGTGCGGGCGCGGCTGTGGTCGCCCTCACGGCTCCGGAGAGGCGCGCGGCCACCATTCCTCATCCCCCGGCTCCACGGCCGTCAGCGGGGCCCCAGGGACCGCCACGGCGACGTCGCGGACGCGCGCCGTCGTGCGTCCGGCTCGGAACGGGCGGGGTTCCGGCGTCCGGAGGGTTGTGGCCGTCCCCCGCGCTCTTTATAGTCTCAGTGACTATTACTCATGGCCGCGCCGACGACCTCCCGTGGTGATCCCCGCTCCCGGTGATCCCTCGATCGGGTCGGCCGCGAGCCGTGCGGACGTGGAGGCGGATCCGGGTGGGTGTGCGCGTGCGGCAGGACCGCTCGTCCGGCGGCAGTGCGCCCGAGGGCTACGACAAGTACGCGTTCGAACCCTTCGCCGTGACCGTGGACCTGGCCGTCCTGACGATCCGCGCAGACGTGCTGGAGGTGCTGCTCGTCGAGCGGGGGCAGGAGCCGTACGCGGGCCACTGGGCGCTGCCCGGCGGGTTCGTGCTGCCGGCCGAGTCCGCGGAGACGGCCGCCCGGCGCGAACTCGCCGAGGAGACCGGTCTGTCGGACGTCTCGCGCCTGCACCTGGAGCAGTTGCGGACCTACAGCGACCCCGACCGCGACCCGAGGATGCGGGTCGTCTCCGTCGCGTTCGCCGCGCTGCTCCCCGACCCTCCCGAGCCGCACGGCGGCGGCGACGCGGCGCAGGCCCGGTGGCAGCCGTACCGCACACCCGGCCCGCTCGCCTTCGACCACGACCGCATCCTCGCCGACGCCCACGAACGCGTCGGCGCCAAGCTCGAGTACACCTGTCTCGCCACCTCCTTCTGCCCGCCCGAGTTCACCCTCGGCGAGTTGCAGCGGGTCTACGAGACGGTGTGGGGCACCGAGCTCGACCGGCCCAACTTCCGGCGCAAGGTCCTCGCCACGCCGGGCTTCGTCGAACCGGTTCCCGGGGCCGCTCGCCTCACCGGAGGCCGCGGCAAACCCGCCGCGCTCTACCGCGCGGGCGGCGCCACCGCCCTGCATCCGCCCCTGTTGCGTCCCCCTTCGGAAGGACGGCCCTGATGACCACCACCCCGACGCTCGCGAAGCACGCCGCCACCGGGTCCCTGCTGGGCCTCGCCCTCGGCGACGCGCTGGGATTCCCGACCGAGTTCAACGACATACCGGCGATCCTCGCCAAGTGCGGCCCCTGGCGGGAGATGGCACTGCCCAGGCCCGCGATCGTCACCGACGACACCCAGATGACACTGGCGCTGGGGCGGGGCCTGCGCACGGCCATGGACCGCGGTCTGCTCGGACCGCTGCGGATGGAACGGCCGGTGCGCGAGGAGTTCGTGGACTGGTACCTGTCGCCGGACAACAACCGCGCGCCCGGCCGCACCTGCCTGGTCGCCTGCAACCTCCTGAAGGACGAGAGCCGCCCCTGGCAGGACGCCAGCCAGATCGGCTCCAAGGGATGCGGCGCCAACATGCGGGTGGCGCCGGTGGGTCTCGTACAGGGACTGAGCGACGAACAGCGGGCGGGCGCGGCGCAGTTGCAGGCGGCGCTCACCCACGGACATCCCACCGCGCTCGCCGCCTCCGACCTCACCGCCCACGCCGTCCGGCTCCTCGTACAGGGTGCCGAGCCCGCGGAACTGGTCGGGCTGCTGCGCGCGTACGCCGAGGAGAACCGCGGCCAGTACCACTCCCGTTGGCTCGGCGACCTGTGGACCCGCAGCCAGGACCCCACGCCGGAGCACTTCATCCAGCGCGGCTGGGACGAGTGCCTGGGCGCGCTGGACCGGCTCAGGGACGCCCTGCGCGCCCCCTCTCCCGAGACCGACCCCTGCCTCGCCACCGGAGCGGGCTGGATCGCCGAGGAGGCGCTCACCACCGGCCTGCTCTGCTTCCTGCTCTTCGTCGACGAGCCCGTCACCGCGCTGCGCCGGGCGGCCTGCACCTCCGGCGACTCCGACTCCATCGCCTGCCTGACGGGCGCGTTCGCGGGTGCCCACCACGGCTCGGACGTCTGGCCGACCGAGTGGGCCGACCGCATCGAATACCAGAGCGACCTCATGTCGCTGGGGGCGCTCTGGGATGCTTGACCGATGATCGACGACGTCCTGGACATCGACCTCTCGGGGGTGGTGGCCGAGCAGCCCGACCCGGTGCTGTTCGCCACCATCTCCGGGGCACACCTGTACGGCTTCCCCTCGCGCGACTCCGACGTCGACCTGCGGGGCGTTCACCTGCTGCCGACGGCCGAGCTGGTCGGGCTGCGCGAACCGGAGGAGACCCGGTCGCGGATGTGGGACCGGGACGGTGTCGAGATGGACCTCGTCACCCACGACCTGCGCAAGTTCGTACGCCTGATGCTGCGGCGCAACGGCTACGTGCTGGAGCAGCTGCTCTCGCCCCTGGTCGTGCACACCGGTGAGGCCCACCGCGAGCTGGTCTCGCTCGCGCCGGGGACTCTCACCCGTCATCACGCCCACCACTACCGGGGGTTCGCCACGACGCAGTGGCGGCTCTTCGGGAAGACCGGTGAACTCAAGCCGCTGCTCTACACGTTCCGGGTGCTGCTCACCGGCATCCACCTGATGCGCAGCGGCGAGGTGCAGGCCGATCTGCGCGCGCTCGTCGAGGAGGCGGGCGCTCCCTCGTACCTGCCGGATCTGATGGCGGCGAAGACGGAGCGGGAGCACGGGGCCGCGGACGTCGACCACGCGTGGGTGGCGGACGACGTGGCGCGGCTGCACGCCCTGCTGGACGCGGCCCAGCAGGCCTCAGCGCTGCCGGACGCCCCGTCCGTGCACGACGCCCTGCACGCGCTCGTCGTCCGGGTGCGTCTGGCGGACGCCGGGGTCGGCGCGACGGGCTGAGGCGCGGCGCGCACCGACCAGGAAGTCCTCGACGCGGGCGTGGTCCGGCTCGGCCGGCAGCGGACTGCGCGCGTCGGCCTCGTCGGTCTCCGCGGCCAGGCGGCTCATCCACGCCTCCACCCGGCTCCACGGGACCTCGCCCCGCTTGACGGCGAGCAGCGGTTCGCGCTGCTCGCCGACGTCGAGGGTCAGGGCGCCGGTGCGCAGCAGGTCGCGGGAGGACATGAGGAGGCGGAGCAGGTGCATCGCGTGCTTCCAGCGTGGGGCGCCGTACCGGCGGACGTCGGCTTCCAGCTTCTTGCGCTGGCCCTGCGCGTAGCGGGCGAACGTCTCGTGGACCCGGCGGGAGAGGAAGGCCTCGCGCAGGGCGAGCAGCGCGCGGCCCGTGTCGTCGGCGTACTCGACGAGGGGGGAGTGGAGGCACTCCAGGATGTTCGGATTGGCGCGCAGCGCGAGGACGCAGAACCGCTCCAGCTCCCAGCTGAACTGCTCCTCGGCCGGGCCCTCGACGTGTGTCGGCGGCTTCTCGAAGCGCCAGAACAGGGGGGCCGGGGCGAGGAACACGCCCCGGCGGTCCGTGTCGCTGTCGTCGGTGGCCAGGCCGAAGGCGCGCGACCCCATCACGCAGGAGTAGATCGTGTGGTCGCGCACCAGGGCCTCGGATCGCATGTCCGGGAGCCTACGGGGTGGTTCAGGCCAGGCGAATCGAGTTTCCCTCCACGGTGATCCGCTCGGCGGGCAGGGGCCTCGGAGCGGGGCCCGCCACCACCGAGGCGTCGGTGATGCGGTACTTGCTGCCGTGGCAGGGGCAGTCGATCGTGCCGTTGGCGACGGTGCTCACGGTGCAGCCCTGATGGGTGCAGACCGCCGAGAAGGCCTTGAACTCGTCCTTCGTGGGCTGGGTGACCACGATCTTGCGGTCCTTGAAGATCTTGCCCCCGCCGACCGGGATGTCGCTCTTGGTGGCGAGCTCGGCGCCGCCGGCCGCGCCGGACGCGGGCGGTGAGGCGGGCGCCTGCGAACTGCCCCCGCTGTCCCCGTATTTGCTGCACCCCACGAGCAGGGCGGCGGCCGCGCCCGTGCCGAGAACGGTGCGCCGCGCCGGGGGGTTGGTCATGTCGTCACTCCGAACGTACGGAAGAACCAGAGAGCCGACGTCAGCCAGATGGAGGTGAGGACCACGAAGACGAGTCCTCCGGCCACGGGCAGCAGCCAGCCGGGCAGTCGCTCCGAGCGGAGCAGGAG
The DNA here is from genome assembly GCF_012273515.2 of Streptomyces sp. RPA4-2. NCBI lineage: Bacteria > Bacillati > Actinomycetota > Actinomycetes > Kitasatosporales > Streptomycetaceae > Streptomyces > Streptomyces sp. RPA4-2. The sequence goes on along the minus strand of NZ_CP050975.2, from coordinate 2,250,866 downwards.
CATTTTGGCACTGAATGCCCCGAAGAAGAAGCATCCCAGGAGCGAGTGCCACAGCACGCGCGGCTCGTACGTCTGGAAACCCAGCGCGTAGAGACAGTGCACCGCGACGGGGACCGCGACCAGGAAAGCGACCCGCCCGGACCAGCGGTGCAGGGCCGCTGCCCAGCTCGGCCCCGGCAGTCTCCCGTACACCATGAACGCCGAGACCAACTGGACGAGCGCGAAGGCGAACGCCGTGCTGGCCAGCCACGACTTCACCGCGCTCGTACTGCTGAACCCCGCGAGATTGAAGGCGGTCCCGGTCGGGTCGTGCGTCCTGCCGTACGCGCCGAGGCCGACCGCGACGGCCGCGGCCACCAGGGCCGGGACGAGATATCGGGCCGGATGCGGGCGGCGGTGGGCGGGCGGGTCGGCGGGGTAGCCCTGCGTGGCGGCGTTCGGATCCGCGGTCATATCGGCTCCCTGGTCGGGAATGGGCCGGGAAAGGGCCGGGGAAGGGTTCCTGGTCGGGAAGGGCCGGGGAAAGGGCGTCGAGCGGGTAGGGGCGAGCGGGTCACGGAGTGACGGGGCGTGCGGTGAGCTTCTGCCCGTCGACCGTGACGGCGCCGGTCTCCGGGTCGATCACGGGTGCCGCGGACGGTTCGCCGTCGCGGTCGAGGACGCCGACCTGCCTGCCGCCGGGCAGCACGATCCAGCCGCCGTCCAGCTCGGCGCCGCGCACCGTGGCCGTCGCGCGGTAGAGCCCGGACGGCTTGACCGCCTTGTCGGCGGTGAAGGCGTAGTGCCGGCCGCCGAATTCGACGGTGCCGCGGATCCGCCTGCCGTCCCGCAGCGTGCCGTCGAGTCCCGCGCCGTTCTTTCCGGTGAGCCGCAGGGTGCCGTCGTCCCTGACGTCGCCCTTGAGCCATGACTCCTTGTCATGGCCGTCGCAGAAGTAGGCGATCGCGCGGCCGTCGCGCAGCGAGACGGCGACGGCCGAGGAGTCGTCGTCGGTGCGGCCCGCGTAGTCGGCGTTCGGAACGGGGCTCGCGGACGGCGACGCGGACGGTGACGGGCTCGGCGGTGACGTGGACTTCCCGGGTGTCGCGCTCGCCGGCGGCGCGGTGCCCGGCGTCCGCGGGCGGGACGACGACGCGTTCCTCACCCCCGTCGTCGCGTTGAGCGACAGCATGAACACGGCGAGAAGCAGTCCGGCGAGCAGAGTGAGCAAGGGTCCTGGGCGCTTCATGCGGGCCTCCCCCGAGGCGGTCTTCTGCCATCAGAGCGGACCGGCGCCCCGGCGTCCAGAGGCGCACGGGGTGCATTCTCACTACAAGTGGCGGAATGGGGTGATTCAAGTGACATTGGCTAGGTCTCGGGCCGGGGGTGACCCACCCCGGCCCCACTCTTCGAAAGGCGTCGCCCCATGGCGGACAACGATCTCGGCAGCCTGCTCGGCGGTCTCCTCGGCGGCGGGCAGGGCGGTGCCTCCGGCGGGGGCGACATCCTGGGCTCGCTCCTCCGGTCCCTGACCAACGGCCAGGGCGGCGGCGGCAACCCGCTGGGCGGGCTGATGGACATGCTCACGAAGTCGGGGCTGGCGGACCAGGCGCAGTCGTGGATCGGCACCGGCGAGAACAAGCCCGTCTCCGCCGAACAGGTCGCGCAGGCACTGCCCGCCGACACCCTCCAGGAGGTCGCCGCCCAGACCGGGGTCAGCTCGGAGAAGGCCGCGGACCAGATCGCCCGGCACCTGCCGCAGGCGGTCGACAAACTGACCCCGGGCGGCGAGCTGCCGCGGTCCGGCGCCTCCCTGGAGGACCTCATCAGACAGCAGTCGCTCTGACCGTGGCAGGTGGCCGGAGCGCGGTGCCCGTCTCGTCAGGCGGGCGCCGCGCACCGGCGCGCCCGCGGGCTGACTACGCTGGTGTGGCAGACGTGTACGCAGATCAGCGAGGAGCATTGCCGTGGCGGTACGAGCGGTCCGGGGCGCCGTCCAACTGGAGCGGGACGAGGCCGGTCACATGGAGGAGCGGGTCGGCGAGCTGCTCACCGCCGTCCTGGAGCGGAACGGTCTCACCACGGACGACCTGATCAGCGTCTGGTTCACCGCGACGCCCGATCTGCACAGCGACTTCCCGGCGGCCGCGGCCCGCAAGCTGGGCATCGTCGACGTACCGCTGATCTGCGCGCAGGAGCTGGACATCGAGGGCGCGATGCCCCGCGTCGTACGGATCCTCGCGCACATCGAGTCCGACCGGCCCCGTGCCGACATCGCGCACGTCTACCTGGGCGCCGCGGGCGCCCTGCGCAAGGACATCGCCCAGTGAGAACCGCACTCGTCATCGGAACCGGCCTGATCGGCACCTCGGCGGCGCTCGCGCTCGCCCAGCGGGGCGTCGTCGTCCACCTCACCGACCACGACCCGGAGCAGGCCCGCACGGCGGCCGCGCTCGGCGCCGGCACCGAGGAGCCGCCCACCGGGCCCGTGGACCTCGCGATCATCGCGGCCCCGCCCGCGCACGTGGCGGCGACCCTCGCGGACGCCATGCGGCGCGGGGCCGCGCGCGGCTATCTCGACGTGGCGAGCGTCAAGGGCGGCCCGCGCCGTGAACTGGAGGCCCTCGGCCTCGACCTCTCCGCGTACATCGGCTCGCACCCCATGTCGGGGCGCGAGAAGTCGGGCCCGCTGGCCGCGACGGGTGACCTCTTCGAGGGCCGCCCCTGGGTCCTGACGCCCACCCGGGACACGGACACCGAGGTCCTGAACCTCGCGCTGGAACTGGTCTCGCACTGCCGCGCGCTCCCCGTCGTCATGGACGCCGACGCCCACGACCGGGCGGTCGCGCTCGTCTCGCACATGCCGCACCTGGTGTCCAGCATGGTCGCCGCGCGTCTGCAGCACGCGGAGGAGGCGGCGGTACGGCTCTGCGGGCAGGGCATCCGCGACGTGACCAGGATCGCGGCCTCGGACCCCCGGATGTGGATCGACATCCTCTCCGCGAACCCGGGACCGGTCGCCGACCTCCTCGCGGACGTCTCCGCCGACCTCGACGAGACGGTCCTGGCGCTGCGTGCCCTCCAGTCCTCCGACGAGGCCAAGCGCCGCGAGGGCGCCGGCGGCATCGAGGAGATGCTGCGGCGCGGCAACGCGGGCCAGGTACGGGTCCCCGGCAAGCACGGCGCCGCTCCGTTGACGTACGAGACGGTCGCCGTCCTCATCGACGACCAGCCGGGCCAGCTGGCCCGCATCTTCGCCGACGCCGGGGCGGCCGGCGTCAACGTCGAGGACGTACGGATCGAGCACGCGACGGGCCGGCAGGCCGGTCTGGTCCAGCTGATGGTCGAGCCGAAGGCCGTGCCCGTGCTGAGTGCGGCGCTGCGGGACCGGGGCTGGGCGCTGCGCCAGTAGGGCGACCGGGGGTGCGGGGCCCTCGCCGCGCGGGCCGGGAAGAGCCGGTGCGGGGGAGCGGCGACAAGGCCAGTAATACGGGGCCTGGGGAACCAGTAACCTTGTGCGGGGCGCGTTCGCGTCCCGCACAGACCTCCACCCCGCACCAGGAAGGTGTCTCCACCGTGGAAAACGGCGCCGCCCGGACCGCCCCGGCAGTGATTGTCGCCATCGACGGCCCCTCCGGCACGGGCAAGTCGAGCACCTCCAAGGCGGTGGCCGCGCAGCTGGGCCTCAGCTACCTGGACACGGGCGCGCAGTACCGGGCGATCACCTGGTGGATGGTGAGCAACGGCATCGACATCACGGACCCGACGGCGATCGCCGCCGTCGCGGGCAAGCCGGAGATCGTCTCCGGCACCGACCCGTCCGCGCCGGCCATCTCGGTCGACGGGACCGACGTCGCGGGCCCGATCCGCACCCAGGAGGTCACCTCCAAGGTCAGCGCGGTCAGCGCGGTGCCCGAGGTGCGCGCCCGGATCACCGAGCTGCAGCGTTCGATCGCCGCGGGCGCGGAGGACGGCATCGTCGTCGAAGGACGGGACATCGGCACCACGGTGCTGCCCGACGCCGACCTGAAGATCTTCCTCACCGCCTCCCCGGAGGCGCGTGCCGCCCGCCGCAGCGGTGAGCTGAAGGGCGCCGACGTCCGGGCGACGCGCGAGGCCCTGCTGAAGCGGGACGCGGCCGACTCCAGCCGCAAGACCTCTCCGCTCGCCAAGGCGGACGACGCGGTCGAGGTGGACACCTCCGACCTCACGCTCCAGCAGGTCATAGAGTGCGTCGTCACCCTCGTCGAGGAGAAGCGGGCCGCCAAGTGACCCCACCCTCCGAGAGAGGCGCCGAGATCGGGCGCCGTATCGGCGTCGGACTGATGTACGGCTTGTGGAAGCCGCGCGTGCTCGGCGCCTGGAAGGTCCCCGCGACCGGCCCGGCGATCCTCGCCGTGAACCACTCGCACAACATCGACGGTCCGATGGTCATGGGCGTGGCACCCCGGCCCACACACTTCCTGATCAAGAAGGAAGCGTTCATCGGCCCTCTCGACCCCTTCCTGCTCGGTATCGGGCAGGTCAAGGTCGACCGGACGACCACCGACCGCACGGCGATCACCCAGGCCCTCGGCGTCCTGTCGGCCGGCGGGGTGCTCGGCATCTTCCCGGAGGGCACCCGGGGCGAGGGCGACTTCGCCTCGCTGCGCGCCGGGCTCGCCTATTTCGCGGTCCGCAGCGGCGCCCCGATCGTCCCGGTGGCGGTACTGGGAAGTTCCGGGAAGGGCAGCCGGCTGACCAAGGGGCTCCCCCCGCTGCGCAGCCGGGTCGACGTCGTCTTCGGAGACCCCTTCGAGGCGGGCGACGGCAGCGGGCGACGTACGCGCAAGGCGCTGGACGAGGCGACCACGCGCATCCAGAAACAGCTGAGCGCCCACCTGGACCATGCCAGGCGTCTGACCGGACGCCCGGAAACCGCCGGGCGCCCCACCGGGCACTAGGCGACACTTGAGTAGTGGATCACCCGATGTGCGGGCGGTCCACCGATCACCACGAATGAACGACGAGGTACGGACTTCATGAACGACCACATCCAGCCCGACGGCTCGGCCGGCCCCGCCGAGCACGAGCACGGGGCGCTTGGCGATGCCGAGTACGCGGACTTCATGGAGCTCGCCGCGGAAGAGGGCTTCGACATCGAGGACGTCGAGGGCGCGATCGACGAGGCGGGCCACGGCCCGCTGCCCGTCCTCGCCGTCGTCGGCCGCCCGAACGTCGGCAAGTCGACCCTGGTGAACCGGATCATCGGCCGCCGCGAGGCCGTCGTCGAGGACAAGCCCGGTGTCACCCGCGACCGCGTCACCTACGAGGCCGAGTGGGCGGGCCGCCGCTTCAAGCTCGTCGACACCGGCGGCTGGGAGCAGGACGTCCTCGGCATCGACGCGTCCGTCGCCGCGCAGGCCGAGTACGCGATCGAGGCCGCCGACGCGGTCGTCTTCGTCGTCGACGCCAAGGTCGGCGCGACCGACACCGACGAGGCGGTCGTACGGCTGCTGCGCAAGGCCGGCAAGCCCGTCGTCCTGTGCGCCAACAAGGTCGACGGCATGAGCGGCGAGGCCGACGCCTCGTACCTGTGGGCCCTCGGTCTCGGCGAGCCGCACCCGGTCTCCGCGCTGCACGGCCGCGGCACCGGCGACATGCTCGACGCCGTCCTGGAGGCGCTGCCCGAGGCCCCGGCGCAGACCTTCGGCACCGCGGTGGGCGGCCCCCGCCGCATCGCCCTCATCGGCCGCCCGAACGTCGGCAAGTCCTCCCTGCTGAACAAGGTGGCGGGCGAGGACCGCGTGGTCGTCAACGAGGTCGCGGGCACCACCCGTGACCCGGTCGACGAGCTCATCGAACTCGGCGGCATCACCTGGAAGTTCGTCGACACGGCGGGCATCCGCAAGCGCGTCCACCTCCAGCAGGGCGCGGACTACTACGCCTCGCTGCGCACCGCCGCCGCCGTCGAGAAGGCCGAGGTCGCGGTCATCCTGATCGACGCGTCCGAGACCATCTCCGTGCAGGACCAGCGGATCGTCACCATGGCGGTCGACGCGGGCCGCGCGATCGTCCTCGCCTTCAACAAGTGGGACACCCTCGACGAGGAGCGCCGCTACTACCTGGAGCGGGAGATCGAGACCGAGCTCGCCCAGGTGGCCTGGGCGCCCCGGGTGAACGTCTCGGCCCGTACCGGCCGGCACATGGAGAAGCTCGTCCCGGCGATCGAGACGGCCCTGGACGGCTGGGAGACCCGTGTCCCGACCGGCCGCCTGAACGCCTTCCTGGGCGAGCTGGTCGCCGCCCACCCGCACCCGGTCCGCGGCGGCAAGCAGCCCCGCATCCTGTTCGGCACGCAGGCGGGCACCAAGCCGCCGCGGTTCGTGCTCTTCGCCTCCGGCTTCATCGAGCACGGCTACCGGCGCTTCATCGAGCGCCGGCTGCGCGAGGAGTTCAGCTTCGAGGGCACGCCGATCCACATCTCGGTCCGGGTGCGCGAGAAGCGCGGCGTCAACAAGAAGAAGTAGTCGCGAGAGCGGCGGCAACGGGTGAGGGGCGGCTCCCATGGGAGCCGCCCCTCACCCGTTCGACCGATCGTTTCCGCTCAGAGCCCCCGGCGTGGCGCGGGCGGCAGGGCGGCCGGGACGTGGTGCATGCCCGTGCCCTGCTGCCGCCCGCCCGGCTGCCAGACGGCCGTCGCCGTCGTGGTGTGCCCCGGCGTCACACCGCCGTGGCGCGCGGAGTAGGCCCCCGCGCTGTAGGAGCTGAACGACGAGGTGTACGAGGACGATCCGTACCCGCCCGTGCCGTGCGCCAGATTCCCGAAAGCCGTGAAGCCGAGCTCCTCCTCGCCGTGCCGGTCGCCGGGCAGCGCCCTGAAGCATCTGGCCCACTCGGCGTAGAGCGCGTCGTAGATCGGCGTGGCCGAGGGGTCGCCCTGGTGATCCTGGGCCGGTCGCGCGGGCGGGACCGGCTGGAGGGACTGGCGGCGGCGGGGGGCGTCGTAGGTGTGCACGTATGTGCCAACGACCCCATCGCCCAACGGATGCGGCCGCCGCGTCGCTTTCGCAGGTCAGCGGGGACCCGGATCCGGCGTCCGGGGGACGCTCGACGCCCTCGGGGGTGCGGACGACCGTGCGCTCGGTCAGGGACGGCCGGGGTCGGCCGGGTGACCGGAGCGGTCGGCACGAGCGCGGTGGCCCGCGCCCCCGGGGAGAGCGCTCACGTACCGGCGAGCGGCATCGCCGCGGCCACCAGCTTTCCGTTGGCCGCGGCCTTGTCCAGCGCGTCGCGCAGCAGGTCCTCACGGGGCTGCCGGCCGATCGAGCCGACCGGAGCGGCGAACAGCAGCACCTGCTGGTGCTTGTTGGCGGCCGCCCGCCAGCTCTCGGCGACCTGGAGCGCCTGGTGCGCCTGCCACCAGGCGACGGGCGAGCCGCCGCCGGTCCCCGGCTGGAGCACGGCGTGCAGCTGGCCCATGGCGAGCAGGACCGACCAGCCGTGCAGCACGGGCGGCACCGAGTGCAGCTGGGTCACCGGCATGAAGCCCTGCTCGATCAGGAGCGGCAGGAAGTCGTCGCCGATGTCCGTCGAACCGGGGCGCACGATGGGGCCGGTCGGTTCGACGACGAGCGCCGGGTGCAACTCGCCGCCCAGCAGGACGAGTCCGCTGGTGACGCCGAGCACGGCCTGCTCCGGGGCGGACTGGCCGGGCGCGCCGTCGGGGTTGATCGAGCGGACGGCGCCCTGCAGTTGCTCCTCGGTGACCTGTACGACCTGTGAGGGCAGGCAGGTGGCGTGGGCGAAGGCGAGGACGGCGGTCTCGTCGCCGATGAACAGGACGGTGCTGGTGCGCTCCTGTTCCGAGTCGCCCGGTGTGCGGCAGGACGTGCAGTCGTAACTGCCCGGGGCGTTCTCTCCGGCGAGCAGCCGGTCGGCTTCTTCGTCGCCGATCTCGGCGCGTACGTCGTCGCTGACGTCGAGCATGCGCGGCACGGGTGGCTCCTCGGGATGCGGTGCGTGGCGATGCCGGGTGGCTCCCGGCCCATGACGCCGGGGGCCCCGGCTCATGAAGATGACAACGGACGATCTGTGGCCGGAGTCACGCCCGGAAGCGAACGGAATCGAACCATCCGACGCGCAGGGTGAACTCGGGTGCGGAATCCGTCACTCCCAGCCAACTTGGCTGAGCCCCATGGAAGTTGATCCGGTGAGGTGGGTCACAGAGCGGGAGGAGGGCTGGTCGACATATCCGGAAATCAGGCAATGAAATGGGTGGCTGAAAGTCGCCGATACCCGCGGTAACCATGAACTGGCCTCGAATGACAAGGAGTTGGTTGATATCGGGGCGACCAGCTCCCTAGATTCCACCTCCGAGTGCAACGAGCACCACTCGGGCACGTCCGCCGGCAGCACCGCACAGTCAGCACAGTCAGCTTCGAGCACCACCGCCGGCGGACGGGGAGGAGTGCGACGACCGCGTCCTACGCGCAGGCAGTCGCACCCCGCCTTGGGGGACCCCGGGTGTTTCGAGAGGGAAATACATGTCCGCATGTGCCGACAACACTCGTAAGGCCCGTACGACGACTCGTACGACGGCGGTCCTCGCCGGGGCGGCTCTGCTCGCCCCGCTCGGACTGCTCGCGGCGACCGGCAACGCCGCCGCGGCCGACAACGGAGTGTGGGACCGCATCGCCAAGTGCGAGAGCGGCGGGAACTGGCACATCAACACCGGCAACGGCTACTACGGAGGACTCCAGTTCTCCGCCGGCACCTGGCGCGCGTACGGCGGCACGGCCTACGGGTCGACCGCCGACAAGGCCTCCAAGGGTGCCCAGATCGCCATTGCCGCCAAGGTCCAGAACGCACAGGGATGGGGCGCCTGGCCCACCTGTTCGGCCCGGGCCGGAGCCTACGGAAGCGCGCCCGCGTCCTCGGGTGCCGGGTCGGGAGGGTCGGCCGCCACGAAGTCGACACCCAAGTCGGTGTCCAGGCAGGCGCCTTCGGCCCCCGCGTCCAAGGCGGCCCCGTCGAAGCGGGCGACGGCGCCCGCTCGCGCGTCGGGCCACACGAACCGCGACCTGTCGCGCGGCGGCCACGGCGACTACACGGTCCGCGGCGGCGACACCCTCAGCGGCATCGCGTCCCGGCACGCGACCACCTGGCGGGAGATCTACGCGGCCAACCGGGCGGTCATCGGCGGTGATCCCGACCTGATCGTGCCCGGGCAGCGGCTCGACCTCTGAGCACCGCCTGACCCGACCCCGGGCACAGGGTCCCGTCCGGTCGTCCGACCGGACGGGACCCCGCCGGGGCGCGGCGCGGCTCAGAGGCCGGAGGGGCCCGGACGGGGCCCGACGCCAGGCCACCCGGAAGCGGGAGGCCTGGCCGTCCTGTTCCCGGGCGCCACCGGGTCCGGGGCCACGGGAGTCCCACGCGTGGGGCTTTCGGGGGAGGGCGACATGAGCGACGGCTGCTTCTCGTGATGCCGCGGCTGTTCCACGAGCCCTGATGTGCCGGTGGGAGGCAACCAATCGGCCGGGTCCGCGGTCTCATCACCCAAGAGGTCCACGCGAGCAAGGGACGCCCCGCATGATGACGCCGGTCCCGCGGGCCGCGCGACGGCGCGCCGACGCGGACACCGCCGTGCCCCCGTGCGCCGACTGCATCGCCGACTCCGCGGGCGGGCTGACCTTCGACGTCACCGACACCGGCGAGCCGGGTGCCGCGCTCCTCGTGCTGCGCCGCCGCGGGGCTCACGAGGAGGTCAGGCTGCCGCTGACCCCCGCCGGGGACGGTCGGCTGCGTGCCGCCCTGCCCAGCAGCGTCCCCCTGCCCGAGGGCCGTTGGGACGCGTTCGCACAGGTGGCGGGCGGAGAACCGCGCCGCCTCGCCCCCGGCGTCAACGACCTGCGCTCACTCGTCGCCCGGGTCCCCAGTGGCGCGCTCGGTCACGTCGCCGTCCGCATCCCGTACGCCGCCGGGTTCCCGGCTCCGCCCGGACAGGAGAGACCCTCGCCCCGGCCCGGCCGCCTCACCGTCCGCAGCTGGCTGCGCGCCCCGCACGCGGAGGCGGTCGAACTGGGCCGCGGGGAGCGGGGCCTGGGGATACGCGGTCGTGTGTACGGTGTCGGGCTCGCACCGGACGCGTATGCCGAGGTGTGCCACCGGGACGTGCCCGGTGCCCTGGTGCGTGCCGAAGTGGCCGTGGACCAGACCGAGTTCGGCTTCACGGTGGCGTACGACGCCCTGCGGCCCGGCGTCTGGGACCTCTGGCTGCGGCCGGCGGGGGAGAGCGGGCCCCGGGTGCGCGTCGCGCGGCTGCTCGACGACATCGCCGACAAGAAGACCGTCCTCCTCCACCCCAGGACCACCGTGCGGACGCCGCACGGCCCGCTGACGGCCGGCCCCTACTACACGCGCGACAACGACCTCTCCGTGACGGTCACCCCGGCGGACTGAACTCCTCCCGCACAGGCCACCGGCTCCCGTACGCCACCAACTCCCGTCCCCGGCATCGCCCCACGGACAGTGGCTGTCCGTGACGGCTGGCAGACTCGACGCCATGCTGGAGACATCGGCACGACTGCTGCGGCTGCTCTCGCTGCTGCAGGCCCACCGCGACTGGTCGGGTGCCGACCTGGCGGACCGCCTCGGCGTGACGCCCCGCACGGTGCGCCGTGACGTGGACCGGCTGCGCGAACTGGGATACCCCGTGAACGCCAGCCCCGGAACCGGAGGCGGCTATCAGCTGGGCGCGGGCGCCGAACTGCCGCCGCTGCTCCTGGACGACGACGAGGCGGTGGCCGTCGCGGTCGGACTGCGCACGGCCGCCGGACAGGGCATCGAGGGCATCGGCGAGACGTCCGTACGGGCCCTCGCCAAGCTCGAACAGGTGCTGCCGAACCGGCTGCGCCGCAGGGTGAGCGCCCTCAACGCCTTCACCGTGCCGATGCTGCGCGGCCCGGGGCCCTCCGCGGTCGACCCGGCCGTGCTCACGGAACTCGCCAACGCCTGCCGGGACTCCGAGCGGCTGCGCTTCGAGTACCTCGACCACGGCGGCTCCCCGACCCGCCGCACCGTCGAACCGCACCGCCTGGTGTGCACCGAACACCGCTGGTACCTCGTCGCCTGGGACGTCGACCGTGACGACTGGCGTACGTTCCGGGTGGACCGCATCACGCCCAGGCCGCCGCACGGACCGCGCTGCCCACCGCGTACCCCGCCCGCGGACGACCTGGCCGCCTATGTCTCCCGGGGAGTCTCCACGGGCGCGTACGCCGCACAGGCGGTGGTGCGGCTGCTCGTTCCCCTGGCGGAGGCGGCCGGGCGGATCTCACCTTCGGCGGGGACGCTGGAGGCCGAGGGCGAGGACAGCTGCGTCCTGCGTACCGGAGCCGCGAGCCTCGACGTGATGGTGATCCACGTGATGCTCATGGGCTTCGAGTTCGAGGTGCTCGAACCGGCCGCGTTGACCGAGGCGATCGGAGCGGCGCACGGCCGACTGGCCCGGGCACTGGAGCGGACTCCCGGGGAATCGCCCCGGACGGGGGACGGCACGGGCCGAACACCGGGGACCGGAGGCGGATCAGGGATGGTGTGACGGACCGAGGATGTGCGGGGGTTCTGTGCCGGAACCGTGCATTTCCTATGCGCCACCGGCTTCCGTGACACGCGCCGGAATCGGAATGCAAAGTGCGGTTCCGGCGCTGGTGCGCGCGCTTTCCCCCTCGTTATTCGGAACGGGGTCGGGAAGGTTCCGAATTACGTTCGAAGGCGTGCGGCTCATCCACCGAACCGCTCGTTCGTGTGACGGAGTTCGGCCGAAACGCGTGTTGTGATCCTGTGACAGAAGTGTGACCGGAGGGGCACGGGTGACACAGGGTCCCCGGTTCGGACTTCCCCGGCCGGGACGGGCCGCCTAACGTGGCGGTCATGGCACCCATTCCCACCCCGCCCGCGGAACCCGAGGACAGCCCGGAGACCTATGTCGGGATGGAGGCGAGCAGCGCCGAGCGCCGCGCCCGTGAGCGGGGCTGGTCCTCGGTGCGCTCGCTTCCGCCCGGCGCGATCATCACCATGGAGTACCGCGTGGGGCGGCTGAACTTCGAGGTCGGTCACGGCCGGGTGACCCGCTGTTGGAAGGGCTGAGACCGGGTCCGTTCCGGCTCCTTCGCCGCGGGCGTCACGTTTCCGGAGGATCAGGGGCCCGGGAATCCGGGGTTCCGGGTCCCGGGTTCCGGGACTTTGGGGCCCTGGGCCGGCAGGTCCGGAATCCGAGCCTCGAGGCCTGAGGGGATGAAGGACCCAAAAAGGGTCAAATGGGACTTGAGGGATCGACAGGACCGGGGATTCCAACGGCCGAAGCGCCCGGGAACCGGATCGCGCGAAGGCCCCCGGCTCGTGTGAGCCGGGGGCCTTCGCGTGCGGGGAGGTCGTGCGTACCGGCCCCGCCGTGTTCCGGGTCTAGCCGCCCGTGGCGGGCCGGGCCGACGCCGTGGTGGCCGCGGAGCGTGCCGCGCGGTCCGCGTGCGGCGGCCGGCGGCTGCCGGCCGGGGTGACCGGGGTGCGCTCCGAGCGGGCCAAGTGCGGTCCGGGGGCCAGGTGGACGGGTCCCCGGGCCGAGCGCGCGGCGGCCACGGTCTCGCGGGCCGGCACCTCTTCGTCCACGGGGCCGTGCTGCTTGACCAGGACGGGCGCGCCGACCGGGGCGCCGACGGGAACGTCGGCCGGAGCGGGCGCCACGCGGCCGCGACGGGAACGCCAGGCGTCGCGCAGCGTGAAGATCCCGGTCTCGGCGTGGGCGATCAGCGGCTCGCACCAGGGCAGCGCCAGCAGGATCAGCAGGCCGGCGGCCCAGCCCAGCAGTACATCGCTCAGCCAGTGCGTACCGAGGTAGACGGTGGTGAGGCCGACCCCCAGCGAGGTCACGGCGGACACCGCGGACAGCCAGCGCCGCGCGCCCGGGGTCGAGGCCAGATACGCCAGAATCCCCCAGGTCACCACGGCGTTCGCGGTATGACCCGAAGGAAATATATCGCCGCCCAGGCCCATCTCGTTCGAGCCGATCGTGATGGCGTAGTGCGGACCGAGACGGCCCATGCCGAGCTTGGCGGCGCCGACCGTGATGTTCAGCAGCAGCAGTGACGCGCCCAGCGTCAGCAGCGGGCGGAGGGTGTGCTGCCGCCACGAGCGCCAGCCGAGCCAGGCCGCCACCATCACGGCGGTGGGGCCGCGTTGGCCGAGCACCACGTAGTAGTCGAGGAACGCGTGGATCTCCGGCCACTGTTGGTACGGCCGGAAGAACATGACCTGCCAGTCGAACCGGACCAGCCATGAAGTGATCGCCACGGCCCACACGATGGCCACGTAGAAGGCCAGGGTGGCTCCGAAGAGCACGACCCTGTGCCTGCTCATCTTCGGCACATCGATGTGGGCCGGTCGTTCCGGCTCACGGTCCAGCCGGGCGAAGACCCGGTCCAGACGGGTGAGGTTTCGTTCGGTACGCACCCAATCGACGCTACAGCGAGTGAGCTGCGTTCCAGGCCGAATCACTCGCTTTGTGATGACGATGTGATGTGGGATTCCTCTCAGGGCGATGTTTATTTCTAATGATTCGCTAATCCTCGAGGGGGGTGGTCCCGTAATTCCATTGATCGGTTCTGGGCACGCTTATATGGCGCTTATTAATTCGTTCACCGAAAGCTTGACTGGAATTCTCCGGCTGCTCACCGACCGTGCGGGGGCCGGTCATGGCGGTCCGGAGCCGTTCAGCCAGAAGGCCCCGTAGACCGCCGACGCCGCGGCCACGGCGCCGAGAACCGCCGCTGACCTGGCCGTACGCAGCCTGGCCAGAGCCACCGCCAGGGGCAGCAGCAGGGGGAAGGCGGGCAGCAGAAGGCGTGGTTTCGAGCCGAAGTAGCCCGAAGCGCACAGGGCGAGTGCGGTGACGATCCCCGAGTACACCAGCAGCGGGAGGGGCTGCCCCTGTCGCACACAGCTGACGTACAGCCAGATCACCAGGGCGACCCCGGCGATCAGCCCGACACCGGCGAGGGCCGACGGGAATGACGTGAACTTGGCGCCCACGAAGCGCGCGAACGCGTATCCGCCGTCGAATCCGTTGCCCCACTGCCCCTGGATGTCGAGATAGCCCAGCGGACCCCGGCCCGTACGGTGGCCGACCCACAGGACGTATCCGGCGGCGCCGAGCGGCGCGAGGAGCATGCCGAGGGCGCGTCGCCATCGGGAGGCGCCCCGCGCGGAAGGCGTGCTCCGCTCCCGCACGAACGAGGTGATCGCCGCCACCCAGAGCGCCGCGACCACCGCCGCCCCCACCGGACGGGTCAGCCCGGCGAGCGAGGCGAGCAGGCCCGCCGTCACCCAGCGGCCGGTCAGTACCGCGTAGAGCGACCAGGCGGCCAGCGCCGTGAACAAGGACTCGCTGTACGCCATCGACTGCACGATGCCGACGGGCAGTACCGCCCAGACGAGCGCGGCGCAGACACCGGCCCGCCGTCCGTACACGTGGTCCGCGACCGCGAAGATCCCCCAGGCCGCGGCCAACGAGGCGAGCGTGCCCACCAGCAGGCCCGCGTCCGCGTACGACAAGGGGGACAGAGCCGCGACGAGCCGCTCCAGCCAGGGCAGCAGCGGGAAGAACGCGAGGTTGGAGTGCACGTCGCCGTTGGGCAGCCGGACCTGCCAGCCGTAGCCGAACGAGGCGACCCGGGTGTACCAGAGCGAGTCCCAGCGCGCCGTCAGCAGGGTGTGGGCGCTCTTGCCGTTCGCGGCACTCCACAGGAAGAGGGTGATCAGGCCCAGGGCGCGGACGCCCGCGTACCCGAGAAGGGCTGGTGCGGCGCGGCGCAGCGCGCCCGTACGGGGCGGTGTCGCGGCGGGCGTCTCAAGATCGGTCACGGGCTCGATTATCGACGGCCCGCGGAACCGGCCGGCCTCCCGGGGTAGGGGCGGACAGGCCGGGCGTGGTGTACGCCACATGCCCGGCCGGCGGAACGTGAGAGGTCCGCCACGTGGAGGGAAGGGGAACTCGCGTACGCTGGCCGCTCACTCGCCTTGGTCGTGTGCGCCCGGGAAACCGTTCCTCCCGCCGCAGCCGCAGGGAGTCCCCACCCAGCGGATCGCCGAACGCGAGGGAACATCTGGGAGGTACGTACATGTCCGGGACGACCACGGCCGACACCTGTCGCCGTCGGGAGACCGGGGCCGGTGCCAACCGCTGGGTCGTCCTTGTGGTGCTGTGCGTCAGCCTGCTCCTCGTGGCCCTCGACGCCACCGTGCTGCACGTCGCGGTCCCCGCCGTCACCGAGGACCTCAAGCCCGGCGCGATAGAGCTGCTCTGGATCGTCGACGTCTACCCGCTCGTCTGTGCCTCGCTCCTCATTCTCTTCGGCACGCTGGGCGACCGGATCGGCCGCAGACGTGTCCTCCTGCTGGGATACGCGCTGTTCGGCGTCGCCTCGGGCGTCGCCGCCCTCGCCGACAGCGCGCAGCTCCTCATCGGGGCCCGTGCCCTGCTCGGCGTGGGCGGCGCGATGATCATGCCTGCCACCCTGTCGATCCTGCGCCAGGTCTTCCCCGACCGGCGCGAGCGGGCGCTCGCGATCGGCATCTGGAGCGCGGTCGCCGCGGTCGGCGCCGCCGTAGGGCCGCTGCTGGGCGGCTTCCTGCTCGAACACTTCTGGTGGGGATCCGTATTCCTCATCAACATCCCGCTGATGCTGGTCAGCCTGCCGGTCGGACGGCTGCTGCTGCCCGAGTCGCGCGGCGAACGCAACGGACCCTGGGACGTGACCGGCGCGCTGATGGCGGCCGCCGGACTTTTCGGGCTGGTCCTCGGGGTGAAACAGCTCGGGGGGGGCGAGGCGCCCTTCGGCCCGTTCACGCTGGCGCCACTGCTCCTCGGTGCCGCGCTGATGTTCGGATTCGTACGGCGACAGCGGCGGCGCGCGTATCCGCTGGTCGATCTGCGGATGTTCTCGCGGCCCGCGTTCAGCACCTCGGTGGGATGCATCGTGCTCGCCATGCTCGCGCTGGTCGGCCTGGAGCTGATCGCCGCCCAGTACCTGCAACTGGTGCTCGGGCTCTCCCCGCTGGAGACCGGGCTGCGACTGCTGCCGCTCACCTTCGCGGCGATGGCCGCGGGGCTCGTCGGGGCCCGGATGCTGCGTCGGTTCGGGCCGCGCGTGATGGTCTGCTCCGGGTTCTGCGCCACCGCGGCCGCGGTGGTCACGCTCACCGCGATGGGCGGGAACGACAACGCGGGGCTGCTGCTCGTCGGGTTCGTGCTGCTCGGGTTCGGGCTGGAGACGACGCTCTTCGGGGCGTACGAGTCGATGCTGAGCGAGGCGCCGCCCGCGCAGGCCGGCGGGGCCGCGGCGATAGGGGAGACCTCGTACCAGTTGGGTGCCGGGATCGGCATAGCCCTCCTGGGGAGTGTGATGAACGCGGCGTACGCCCCCGGGCTGTCGTCCGTGCGGGGGGTCCCGGCGGCCGACTCGGCCGCGGCGGGGCACTCGCTGGGCGAGGCGTACGACGTGGCCGCGCGGCTGGGCGGGGCCCGCGGGGCCGCCCTGCGGCACGCGGCCCGCGACTCCTTCGTGCACGGGCTGCATGTGACCCTGCTGGTCAGCGCGGGATTGCTGGTGCTGGGAGCGGTGATGGCGCTGCGGCTGCCCCGGGTGATGGACTGCGAGGTGCCCGCGGTGACGGGCGCGGCCGAGATTCCCGCGCCCCGGGAAGCGACCGGGGCCCGGGTCTCCGCGTAGTTTCACCAGTTTTCACCGGGTCTCGCCAGGTTCCCCCGCTCGCGTGCCGGTGGGCCCTGGACGTACGGGACACCGCGTCGTAGCGTCGGCCCCGAAGCTGTTGTGACTATCACTGCTAGTTTTAGTGTGCCGGAGGTTCTGCCATGTCCGCGTCCTCGAAGCTGCCGCCCTTCGACCCCGCCGATCCGCTGGGCGTCGACGACCTGCTGGACGCGGAGGACCTCGCGATCCGCGACACGGTCCGGACCTGGGCCGCGGACCGCGTGCTGCCGTACGTCGCCGAGTGGTACGAGAAGGGGGAGCTCCCCGGAATCCGCGAGCTGGCACGGGAGCTGGGCGGGATCGGGGCGCTCGGGATGTCGCTGGAGGGCTACGGGTGCGCCGGGGCGAGCGCGGTGCAGTACGGGCTCGCCTGTCTGGAGCTGGAAGCCGCCGACTCGGGGATCCGCTCCCTCGTCTCGGTACAGGGATCGCTCGCCATGTACGCCGTCCACCGCTTCGGTTCCGAGGAGCAGAAGCAGCGCTGGCTGCCCTCGATGGCCTCCGGCGACGTCATCGGGTGCTTCGGGCTCACCGAGCCCGACCACGGCTCGGACCCCGGTGCCATGCGGACCTTCGCCAAGCGCGACGCGGGCGGCGACTGGATTCTCAACGGGCGGAAGATGTGGATCACGAACGGGTCGGTCGCCGGGGTCGCCGTCGTCTGGGCGCAGACCGACGACGGGATCAGGGGATTCGTGGTCCCCACCGACGCACCCGGGTTCTCCGCACCCGAGATCAAGCACAAGTGGTCCTTGCGGGCCAGCGTCACCAGTGAGCTGATCCTCGACGACGTGCGGCTGCCCGCCGACGCCGTACTGCCCGGGGTGCGCGGGCTCAAGGGGCCGCTCAGCTGCCTCTCACACGCGCGCTACGGGATCGTATGGGGTGCGATGGGCGCCGCGCGGGCCAGTTTCGAGGCCGCCGTCTCCTACGCGAAGACCCGGGAGCAGTTCGGCCGGCCCATCGGCGGCTTCCAGCTCACCCAGGCCAAGCTCGCCGACATGGCCGTCGAACTGCACAAGGGAATTCTGCTCGCCCACCATCTCGGCCGGCGCATGGACGCGGGACGGCTCCGTCCCGAGCAGGTCAGTTTCGGCAAGCTCAACAACGTGCGCGAGGCGATCGAGATCTGCCGGACCGCCCGGACCATTCTCGGCGCCAACGGGATCTCGCTCGAATATCCCGTGATGCGGCACGCCACGAACCTCGAATCGGTGCTCACCTACGAGGGCACCGTGGAGATGCATCAGCTGGTACTGGGCAAGGCGCTCACCGGACTCGACGCCTTCCGGTGAACCGGGCACCGCAGGGCGGGGCCGGTGAGCGGCCCTGCCTCAGCTCTGGTTGAAGAAGCCGTCCGCGGGGCGGCCGGCGGCCTCGCCGCTGACGATCTCCGTGTGGGCGGGGGTCAGCAGGAAGACCCGGGTGGCGACCCGCTCGATGGTGCCGCGCAGGCCGAAGGTCAGACCGGCCGCGAAGTCCACCACGCGCTTGGCGTCGGAGGGCTCCATGGCCGTGAGGTTGATGATGACCGGGACACCGTCCCGGAAGAGTTCACCGATGCCGCGTGCGTCCCGGAAGCTGTCCGGGGTGACCGTGCCGATCCGGCGGCCCTTCTCCTCCGCCGTCTCGGACGCGACCTTCACGCGCGGGTCGGTGACCCAGGCATCGCCGGGCTCCTGCCCCTCGGCGTAGTTGTCGTCGTCGTAGTAACGCTCGTCATCGTTGTCGTCGACGAGGCCAAGCCAGGCACTCGCCTTGCGCACCGATCCCATGGACGCCTCCTCTCACAGCGGTCTTTCTTGCTTCCGCATCCCCATGGTCGTCCATGATGCGGATGTCGCGCCAAGTGGATAGACGCCGCGCGGGGGTTTCGTGACGGTACTGGTGCACAGCGAATTCGTCGAGAGCCCGCGCCTCCCAAGGGCCGTGCCGTATACGGCTGCTGACTAAGAGTGAAATATGATTCTCGACGGCGATCGGGTGACGCGTGGGGCGTACGGGTGAACGAGGTGGTCGATACGATGCCGCAGCTCAACGTCGGACGAGTCACGGGGGAGTGTCGTGTTCGGAATCGTGAGGCCCTGCAGCCACCGGCTCGGTGAAGGGCTCAAGGCGCAGTGGATGGCGCATCTGTGCGGGCTCTGCCTCGCGTTGCGCGGGGACCACGGGCAGTTCGCTCGGATCGTCACTAATTATGACGGTCTGCTGATATCGGTTTTGACGGAGGCTCAGGTCGAGCGCGCCGACGGAGGCCGGCGTACGGCGGGCCCCTGCCCCCTGCGCGGCATGCGGACCGCGTCCGTCGCGCAGGGCGACGGCGCCCGGCTCGCCGCCGCCGTCTCGCTGGTGCTGGCCTCCGCCAAGGTGCGCGACCACGTGGCCGACGGGGACGGGCTGTTGGCCCGCAGGCCGGTGGCGCTCGCCGCTCGCCGGGTCGCCGCGAGCTGGGGGCGCGCCGGGGCCCGCACCGGGTCCGAGGTCGGCTTCGACACCGCCGTCCTGGTCGACGCCGTGGACCGGCAGATCGGCATCGAGACGCTCGCCGGGCCCGGAACGCCGCTGCTGACCGTCACCGAGCCGACCGAGTCCGCGACCGCGGCCGCCTTCGCGCACACCGCCGCCCTCGCCGGCCGGCCGGGCAACGCCGCACCGCTCGCCGAGGCCGGCCGGCTCTTCGGACGGCTCGCGCATCTGCTGGACGCCGTGGAGGACAGGGAAACTGACGCCGCGTCGGGAGCCTGGAACCCGCTGACGGCCACCGGGACGCCGCTCGCCGAGGCACGACGGCTCGCCGACGACGCGCTGCACGGGATACGGCTGGCGCTGCGCGAGGTCGCGTTCACGGACGGCAGGCTGGCGCACGTCCTGCTCGCCCACGAGCTGGCGCGTTCCGTGGACCGGGCCTTCGGGACGTCGGGGTGCGGGCACGGGGAGCACGGTGGTCCGGACGCGGCCGCAGCCTTCGGGCCACCGCGGCAGGGCGGCCCGTACGACCCGCGGCAGCCGCCGCATCCGTACGACGGGCCCAATCCCTACGCCGGTGGGGGTGCCCCCTTCGGCGGCGGGCCCTCCTTCCAGCCGTCCGGGCCCGGCAGGCGCGGCTTCTGGGCCGGGTGCGCCGCCGCGATCGGACTGTGCTGCACCTGCAAGGTGTGCTGCGCCGACGAGTTCGAGGGGCCGTGGTCCCGGCAGCGGCGCGAGGGCTGGTGCGGCAACTGCGACTGCTCCTGCTGCGACTGCTGCGAGGCCTGCGAGTGCTGTGAATGCTGCAGTTGCTGCGACTGCGGGATCTAGTGGGTGTCGTTCGGACCGGGTCGGCCGCGGCGCCGCGTGTTCCGGTTCTTCTGTTCCGGTGGTGAGCGGCGGAGTCGCGGAGGTGAGCGGGGCGACGGGCGTAGAACGCCCGTCGCGGTACGCGCGAACGTACGCATGGCGGGAGGTCTCCTGAAAGCGGGAGCGAAGGGGTACGGCGAGGGGAGGGGTGCGTGTGTGTGAAGGCCTGAGGGGGAGCGGGGAAACGCGGAGGGCGCCCGTTTCGGGCGGTCGCGCAGGAGGTCAGCTCAACAGGAAGAGGACCACACTCGACCGAAGTCGATGTGGGAGCGCGTGACCAGCCACTGCTGCGAATGCATGGTCCAAGTGGAACAGGCATCCGTTTCCGCGTCAACTGACCTGAGACGTACGGCTCACAGTGTGGACAACCTTGACAGTGAGGGGAAACGTCGCCGTACCCTCGGTGCACGGCCCTGCTGAGGGGCTCGGCCGTGCGCGCCTCGCGGCGCCCAGTGTCACCCGCGTTGACCTGTGTGAAGGCACCCGTGCTCGACTCGATGCGTCACGGAGCCTCAGCATGTCCTCGGACACCCTCACCAAGATCACCGAAGCCGTACCGGACGACACGGCGTCCCCGCGCGTCGTCCCGCGGCGCCGTCCCGGCCGGTTCCACGTCGAGAGGCACTACGCGCGCGGTGCGGAGCGCACCCGATGAGCACGCGTCCGGCGACGACGCGTCCGGCGACCGCGCAGCCGTCCGCCACGCCCCCGTCCGCCGCGCACCCCGCGACCCCGCACCCCGCGACCGTGGACTCGGCCGGCGCGCGTCCGGCCGGCACGCACCCGGGGAACACGCACGCGGGCAACGCCGTGCGTCCCGCGCTGGTGATCGTGGGCGCGGGTCCCCGCGGGACCGGGCTGCTGGAACGGATAGCCGCCAACGCGCCCGAGCTGTACGCCGGTTCGGGCCTCGACATCCACCTCGTCGACCCGTATCCGCCGGGCGGCGGCCGCATCTGGCGCGAGGAGCAGTCACCGCTGCTGTGGATGAACTCCGAGGCCCAGGACGTCACGATGTTCACCGACGAGACGGTGGACATGGCGGGGCCGGTCCTGGCAGGCCCCACGCTGCACGAGTGGGCCGCCCTCGACGGACACCTCTTCGCCGACCGGCAGCGCCAGGGCGCGTACCTGCGCTGGGTGTACGAGCGGACGGTGGCCGCCCTGCCGCCGGGCATCACGGTCCACCACCATCCGTGCCGGGCCCTGCGGATCGACGGAGGACGCGACGGGCGTCAACTGGTGTGGCTGGAGGGCCACGCGCACCCGCTCGGCGCCGACCTCGTCGTCCTCACCCTCGGCCACCTCGACGCCGAACTCGACGCCGAACAGCGGGAACTGGCCGCGTACGCCCGCGCGCACGGCCTGGTCCACCTGCCGCCGGACTTCACCGCCGACAGCGACCTGGCGGCACTGAGACCGGGCGAACCGGTTCTCGTCCGCGGTTTCGGGCTCGCCTTCGTCGACCTGATGGTGCTGCTCACCGAGGGGCGCGGCGGACGGTACGAAGGGGAGACCTACCTGCCCTCCGGACGCGAGCCCGTGCTGTACGTCGGCTCCCGGCGCGGCGTCCCCTACCACTCCAAGATCGGCTACGCCTGGACGGGTGAACGGCCGCCGCTGCCACGGTTCTTCGGGCCGGACCAGGTCGGTGAACTGCTCGCCCGGCCCGGTGGGTTCGACTTCCGGCGGGATGTGTGGCCGCTGGTCGAGAAGGAGCTGGGGTTCGCGCACTACCACCGGCTGTTCACCGCCCACCCCGAGCGCACGCGGATCGCCTGGACCGACTTCGAGGAGAAGTACGGGACCGGGGACGGCCCCGAGATCCAGGCACTGGTGGCCTCCGCCGTACCCGACCCCGCCGACCGGCTCGACCTCGCCGCGCTGGACCGCCCGCTGGACGGGGTGCGTCACACCTCGTACGAGGAACTCCAGACCGGACTGCGCGCCTACATCGAGGACGACCTGACCAGGCGTCACGACGCGTCCCACAGCGCCGACTCGGCGGTCTTCCTCGGACTGCTCTCGGTCTACGGTCAGTTGGTCAGGCTCGGTGACATCGGTTCCTGGTGGCACGGCTTCTTCAGCTTTCTCGCGTCGGGGCCGCCCGGACCGCGGCTGCGCCAGATGCGGGCCCTCTCACGGGGCGGGATCCTGCGGTTCCTGGGCGCGGACATGACCGTCACCGCCGCCGAGGGGGTTTTCCGGGCGGGCAGTGCCACCGTGCCCGGCGCGACGGTCGAGGCCCGGACTCTCGTCGAGGCGCGACTGCCGCACCCCACGGTCGAGCGGACCCGCGACACCCTGCTGCGCGAGCTGTACGCCGGAGGGGCCGCCGCCACCCCGGAGGGACTGCTCGCCGTCGACCCCGCCGACGGCAGGGTTCTGGACCGCTCCGGCGTCCCGCACCCCCGGCGCTTCGCGCTCGGCCCGCACACCGACGCCCGGGGTTCGGGCGCGTTCACCCGGCCGCGTACCGGCGGGCCGGCCTTCCGGCAGAACGACGCGACGGCGCGGGCCGCGCTGGTGTTCCTGCGCGACCTCGCCTGTCGCGCCGTCTTCTGAACCCGCCCCGCCGCAAGGCCCCTCGATGTCTTTGAGGCCCTACGTCTGTCTTCAGGCCTCCTTGTCTCTTCATGGCTGTTCGTGGATTTCGGACAGGGGAAGGTGTCATTCATATGACCGCACCGCATGGCCGGGGGCTGCTGCACCTGGCCGCCGCCGTCGATCAGCGGGGGTCCTTCGAAGCCGCCGCGTACGTCGAGCCGGCGCAACTCGCGGAGCGTGGCGCGCTCGACTTCGTGACGCTCGGCGGCCCCTTCGCGAGCCCCGGCCCCGACGCGCTCGGAGTGCTCGCCCGGCTGGCGCCCGTCACCCGCCGGATCGGTCTGGTGCCGTCCGTGTCCGGCATCCGCACCGAGGCCTGCCGCGTCCAGGAGGCGGTGGCGACCCTCGACTGGATCAGCCGCGGCCGGGCCGGCTGGCAGTCCGATGGGCCGACGGCCGGGGGCGAGAAGGAGGACGAGGATGAGGACGAGGCCCGCTTCCGGGCCGACGGGGAAGGCGACACCGGCACGGGTGACGGGGTGACCGGCGGTTTCGCCGGCCGGGACGGGCCGCACCGCGTCGACTACCGGGGCAGCACGTTCTCCGTGACGGGTCCCTCGATCGAGCCGCGGCCCCCGCAGGGCCACCCGGTCCGGGTCGTGGACGCCACCGGGAGCTCCGCCCGCAGGACCGCGGCCCGGTACGCCGACGTGGCACTCCTGCGGGTCACCGGTCCGGCGCAGGCCCGCGCCCTCAGGGCCGAACTCCGCGATGCCGCGGCCGAGTCCGGCCGCGCTCCCGACACGCTGAGAGTCCTCGGCGCGCTCACCGTCGACCTCGGTGACGGCGAACGCGCGGCCGAGCCCGGCCACGGCGGCGGCGGTCCCCGGCACACCCCGCAGGGCCTCCTGTACCGGGGCGGTCCCGTCGGCCTCGCCCGACTCATCGCCGTCTGGCACGAGTCCGAGGCCGTCGACGGCTTCCACCTGACCCCGCTCGAGCCACGCCGTGACCTGGAACGGCTCGTGAACGGAACGGTGGCGCTGCTCCAGCACCGCGGTCTGTTCCGCACCTTCTATCCGGGAAGCACGCTCAGGGAGCACCTGCGACTGGCCCGGCCCGCGAGCCGGTACGCCGTGACCGGGGGAGCGTCATGACCGTACGGACGCGCGGGGGGATCCACCTGGCGGCGCATCTGCCGGGCGGCGGAGGCCTCATCGCGCGGACCGGCTCGTACGAGGGCCCGCGGACCGGCTCCTACGAGGGCCCGCGGACCCGCTCGTACGAGGGCCCGCCGAACGATCCGTACGAGGGTCCGCGGACCGACTTCGCCTCCTTCGAACACCTCGCGCGCACCGCCGAGCGTGGCCTGTTCGACTTCCTTCTCCTCACCGAGAGCCCGCGACCGCGCGAGCACCGGGGAACGACCCATGATCCGGGCGTCGTCGGGCACCCGGAGCCGCTGACCGTTCTCCACGGGCTCGCCGCCGTCACCGGGCGGCTCGGGCTCGCCGCGGCGGTCGGCGCGGGCTCCGACGAGTCGTACGGACTCGCCCGCAGACTGGCCACGCTGGATCACCTCAGCGGCGGCCGGGCCGCCTGGGCCACGGTCACCTCCCGCGACACAGTGCCCGGCGAGGACCTCCGGCGCGACGGCGCCCCGGACCCGGCCGACCGTCGCCGAGGAGGCTCCCGTCCCACTCGGACAACGGAGGCCGCTCTCGCACGTTCCGCCGAATTCATCGAGAGGGCACGGGAGTTGTGGGAATCCTGTCCCCCGGAGGGTGTCCCGCGCGCCTCGGCCCGCCGGGGCCGGCGTGTCGACGTCGCGGGCGAGTTCGGCGTGCCGCGCTCGCCACAGGGACACCCCGTGATCATCCACGCCGACGGCTCGGGCGGGGGACGGGAGTTCGCCGCGTCCACCGCGGAGGTCGTCATCACGCGGCACCGGACACCGCAGGCGGGCCGGGAGTTCCGCGCGGACATGGAGAGGCGGCTCGCGACGTACGGGCGCGCGCCCGGCGACCTGAAGATCATGCCCGCGGTGACCGTGGTGCTCGGCGACACCACCGCCGAGGCGAGGGAACGGGCCGCCGACATCCGCCGTCAAGGGATTTCAGAGGGAGACCTGACCGTCGCGCCGCAGGAGATCCGGGGCGCCGGCCTCTCCTCGTACGACCCCGACGGCCCTCTTCCCGAGGCGTACGGACCGCCCTCGTACGTCGGCACCCCGGAGGCGGTCGCCGCCGAGCTGGACGCGTTCGTGACCGCCGGCGCCGCCGACGGCTTCGTCCTCGTCCCCCGTCCGGCCCCCGGTGGACTCGACGAGTTCGTCGACCGGGTGGTCCCGCTGCTCCAGGAGCGGGGCGCCTTCCGCACGGAATACACGGGTACGACGCTGCGCTCACACCTCGGGTCGGCGCGGCCGCTGTGGAAAGGTTGATCACATGACGACGGACGCATCCGAGGACTGGAAGCAGTGGCACGAGCACCGCATCGAGACGGTGTCCGCGCCCTACGGCCCGCTCGCGCTCACCGGCACGTACTGGCTGGAGGATGATCCGGACGGGCGACTTCCGGACATCCCCGGGCGGTGGACCGCCGAGGAGGAGGGCGTCGTGCTGACGGCCGCGCCCGAGGACGGTCTCAGCGTGGACGGCGCGCCCTTCACCGGCGAGGTCCGGCTGGTGGCGGACGTGGGCCCGGCGGCCGGGGCCCGCGTCGGGACCGGTGAGCGCCGCCTCGCCGTCCTGGTGCGCGAAGAAGTCTGGGGCGTACGCGACTTCGACCCCGCCGCTTCGACGCGGACGGCGTTCAAGGGCATCGAGGCGACGCCGTACGATCCACGCTGGTCGGTGCCGGGGCACTTCACGCCGTACGGCGAGAGGCGCACCGTACGGGTGGAGAACGCGGACGGGCAGACCCGCGGACTCGAACTCGGCGGCATCCTCGCCTTCACCCTGGACGGCGCGGATCTCACGCTCCAGGTGTCGGTCGAGAGCGACGGCTCGCTGTGGGCCGTGTTCGCCGACGCCACCAGCGGGGACAGTAGTCATCGCTTCCGGTTCCTGCGCCCGGCGGCGCCCGACGCCGAGGGGCGCACGACCGTGGATTTCAACCGCGCCGTGCTTCCGCCGTGCGCATTCGCCGACCACTTCGTCTGCCCCTTCCCCCCTCCCGGGAATACGCTGGGCGCGGCCGTCGCGGCGGGGGAGCGCACGCTGAGCTGAGCGGGGGAGCGGGGGATGGGGGAGCGGGTGCGCGAGAGCGGGCAGCGCCCCGGTCCGCACGGATTCCGCACCGTCGTGCCGGGGAGATCAACACCCCCTGGTCGTACGCAAGTTGAACGCTGCACGGCCGAAAGGCGCCCTTGCGCCGGTCGGCCGTGCGGCCGAATACTCCCCCACAGCGCTTGTCAGGGGCACGGCTTGTCCGGAATCCGGACGAGCGACTCCCGGCTGCGCCTCACGGGCCCCGACCCCACGCGGGCCCCCTACTTCCCTCGGGAGGAACGAAAAGTGAGGATCAAGCGCACCACCCCCACTCCTCGCAGCGGCATAGCGAGACGCGTCAAACTGATCGCCGTGACCACCGGACTCGTGGCCGCGGCGGCGTTCGCCGCCCCCACCGCGAACGCGGCCGATGTCCACACGTTCAGCGCCACCCAGCTGAGCACGGTGAACAAGTCGGTTCTCAACTCCGATGTCGCGGGCACCGCCTGGGCGGTCGACGCCAAGACGAACCGTGTCGTCGTCACCGTCGACAGCACGGTCTCCCAGACCGAGATCGCGAAGATCAAGAAGGACGCGGGCGGCGACTCCGCCGCCCTCACGATCAAGCACACCCCGGGCAAGTTCAAGAAGCTGATCACCGGCGGCGACGCCATCTACGGCGGTTCCTACCGCTGTTCGCTCGGTTTCAACGTGCACAGCGGGAGCACCTACTACTTCCTGACCGCGGGCCACTGCGGTGAGGTCGCCTCCACCTGGTACTCCAACTCCGGTCACACCACCACGCTGGGCACGAACGTCGGCTACAGCTTCCCGACCAACGACTTCGCACTGGTCCGCTACACCAACTCCTCGGTCGCCCACCCGAGCGCGGTCGGCAGCCAGACCATCACCAGCGCGGCCACGCCCAGCGTGGGCACGACCGTCTACCGCCGTGGCTCGACCACCGGCACGCACAGCGGCCGCGTCACCGCGCTGAACGCGACGGTCAACTACGGCGGCGGCGACGTGGTGTACCAGATGATCCAGACCACCGTCTGCGCCGAGGGCGGCGACAGCGGCGGTCCGCTCTACGGGGGTTCCGTCGCCTACGGTCTGACCTCCGGCGGCAGTGGCAACTGCTCCTCCGGCGGTACGACCTTCTTCCAGCCGGTCACCGAGGCGCTGAGCTACTACGGCGTGAGCGTCGGCTGACCGACTGATTCCCCCCACAGCACCACTCCCCCCACGGCACATCCCCCACAGTGCCCCGCACGGCCAGACCTGCAGCCAGCAGAAGGCGAGCCCCCGTACGCAACCGGCGTGCGGGGGCTCGCCCTTGTTCAGGTGCCGGGGTTACCGTCGAAGTGAACCCGTGAGGCAGGCCCGACAAGGGTCTGGCACACGCCTGATGCGCCACGTCGGACCCTGGGGGGCCGTGATGGTCGAGGAACTGGTGGTGGCGGGAGTCTCCGTCGCGGCGGTGGGCCTGGTCTATGTGATGGCCGGGGCCCGCGTGGTCAAACAGTACGAACGCGGAGTGGTGTTGCGCCTGGGCCGGCTGCGCTCGGAGGCGCGTGGACCCGGGTTCACGATGGTCGTGCCCTTCGTGGACAAGCTGCGCAAGGTCAACATGCAGATCGTCACGATGCCGGTGCCCGCGCAGGACGGCATCACCCGGGACAACGTCACGGTGCGTGTGGACGCGGTCATCTACTTCAAGGTGGTGGACGCGGCCGACGCGGTCATCCAGGTCGAGGACTACCGCTTCGCGGTCTCGCAGATGGCGCAGACGTCACTGCGCTCGATCATCGGCAAGAGCGACCTCGACGATCTGCTGTCCAACCGCGAGAAGCTCAACCAGGGCCTGGAGCTGATGATCGACAGCCCGGCCATGGGCTGGGGCGTGCAGATCGACCGGGTGGAGATCAAGGACGTCTCGCTGCCGGAGACCATGAAGCGGTCGATGGCCCGGCAGGCGGAGGCGGACCGTGAGCGGCGGGCCCGGGTCATCAACGCGGACGCGGAACTGCAGGCGTCGAAGAAGCTGGCGGAGGCCGCCGGGGTGATGTCCGAGCAGCCGGCCGCGTTGCAGCTGAGGCTGCTGCAGACGGTGGTGGCGGTGGCGGCGGAGAAGAACTCCACGCTCGTCCTGCCCTTCCCCGTCGAACTGCTGCGGTTCCTGGAGCGGGCCCAGCAGCCGGCCGCGCCGGCGGCACCGGCATCGGTACCGGTCGTGCCGGCACCCGAACCGGCGGCCCCGGCACCCGAACCGGCGGCCCCGGCACCGGAACCCGCCCCGGTTCCGGTCGCACCGGCATCGGCGTCGCGACCGGAACCGATCGCGGGAGAGCCGGTCGCACCGGAGCCGAGCGCAGGCAAGCCGATCGCACCGGAACCGATCCCAGGCAAGCCGATCGCGCCGGAACCGGCACCTCCAGCCACCCCGCAATCGGTGCGGGAGCAACCGTCGCTTCCCGAAACCCCCTTGGGGCAGAGTCCCGATGGGGCGAAATCAAGACAGGACTAGACCTCACAGGCCGCATGTCGACCACTCGCACACAGTATTTGCAGTGGGAACTCGCGTGCTATGACCACGTACGGTCAAGGTGCGCGGGGCGCAGGCCCGTTGCCGTACGCGCGTCCTGAAGTCGACCTTGTGTGCTCCCTGTGCGTCTCGGAATAGTGGGCGGCGAACAACGGGCATGGACACGGCATTTTGCTGTGAGCCGGGTGTGTGTCCGTACGCCTTCCGGTCCCGGAGGTCCCCACAACCTCCCTGACCGACCCCCCACAGGAGGACGTGAGTTGAAGCACCGACGCATACCCGCGAGGCGTGCTGTCATGGCGGGTGCGGGCATCGCCGCACTCGTCGCCGCCGGAGCCACTTTCCAGACTGCGAACGCGAGCGAGACGCCGAAGGCCCCCACGCCGCACACGCTGTCGATCGCGGCGGCCGGAAAGCTCGCCTCGACCCTCGGCGAGGACCTCGGCGCCGACGCGGCGGGAACGTATTACGACGCGAAGTCCCGGCACCTCGTCGTCAACGTGCTGGACGAGACCGCGGCCAAGGCCGTGGCGTCGGCCGGCGCCAGGGCCAGAGTCGTCCAGAACTCCCTCGCCGAGCTGAGGAGCGCCCGTACGACGCTCAAGAGCGACGCGACCATCCCGGGCACGTCCTGGGCGACCGACCCGCAGACCAACAAGGTCGTCGTCACCGCGGACCGGACGGTCTCCAAGACCCAATGGGCCAAGCTGGCCAAGGTCGTCGACTCACTCGGCTCCAAGGCCGAACTCCAGCGGACGAAGGGGGAGTTCAAGCCCTTCATCGCGGGCGGTGACGCCATCAGCGGCTCCGGCGGCCGCTGCTCGCTCGGCTTCAACGTGGTGAAGGGCGGCCAGCCGTACTTCATCACCGCCGGACACTGCACCGAGGCGATCTCCACCTGGTCGGACTCCAGCGGCAACCAGATCGGCACGAACGAGCAGTCCAGCTTCCCGGACAACGACTTCGGACTGGTCAAGTACACCGGGAGCACCGAGCACCCGAGCGCGGTGGACCTCTACAACGGTTCCTCACAGCCCATCACCAAGGCGGCCGAGGCGACCGTCGGCGAGAAGGTCACGCGCAGCGGCTCGACGACCCAGGTGCACAGCGGCACGGTCACCGGCCTGGACGCCACCGTGAACTACGGCAACGGGGACGTCGTCAACGGGCTCATCCAGACCGATGTCTGCGCCGAGCCCGGTGACAGCGGCGGTTCGCTCTTCGACGGCGACAGCGCCATCGGCCTCACCTCCGGCGGCAGCGGCGACTGCACCTCGGGCGGTGAGACCTTCTTCCAGCCGGTCACCGAGGCACTCTCGGCGTTCGGCGCCCAGATCGGCTGACCGCTCGCCCGCTTCTCCGGCAGAGGTCCCGTCCCCGCACCCGCGGGGACGGGACCTCTGCCGTTTGTGCCCCCACGACGAGCAGGGCTGTCTCGTCGAGCCCGGGGGCGACCTCGGTATCGGCACCGCCCGCTTCCTCGAGCCGCGCCCCGCCCGCGCGGGACCGCCGCCGACGGGGACCGCGACCATCGCGGCCGCCGCGCTCACCGTGACCGGCCTGACCCGGCATGTCACGGAGAGTGACCTCCGTGCTGCGCGCCGTCGCCGTCCGCCGGTCTCGGGCCACTGGGTGGCGGCGGTGCGGAGTGTGCCGCGGGGTGTTTTTCCCCAACTGCGCTTCCCCGCTGGGGAGGTGGCGGGATGGCACCTGCTCCGGTCGCTGCTCCACTCGCCAAAGAATCGCTGATGTGTTCGAATCTAATCGCTGACCGGGGCTGATGGGGTTAGAGTAATCGAACGAGCGTGCGATGAACGTATCGGGCGTATGGCTGAAAAGGGGGTAGGAGTGAGGGAGGTGCGGCATGGCGGGCTTCGCCCATCTGCACGTCGCGTCCGGTTACTCCATCCGCTACGGCGCCGCCCATCCCGAGCAGCTCGTCCGGCGGGCGGCCGAGCGAGGCATGACGACGCTCGCGCTCACCGACCGGGACACGGTCACCGGGGCCGTCCGGTTCGCTCGGGCGTGCGCCGAAGTGGGGGTGCGGCCGGTCTTCGGTGTCGACCTCGCGGTGGAGGCCCTGGGGCCCCCGCCGCCGGCCCAGCGCCGTCGCACGCCGGCGCGCGGCGGCGTG
The DNA here is from genome assembly GCF_012273515.2 of Streptomyces sp. RPA4-2. Lineage (NCBI taxonomy): Bacteria > Bacillati > Actinomycetota > Actinomycetes > Kitasatosporales > Streptomycetaceae > Streptomyces > Streptomyces sp. RPA4-2. The sequence continues at coordinate 2,220,302 of NZ_CP050975.2, read as the reverse complement.
CACGTCGTCGAGCCGCCCCTGCGGTTCACGCTGCTCGCGCGGAACCGGGCGGGATGGGCGCGGCTGTGCCGCATCACGTCGGCCGCCCATGCCGGTGCCGTGTCCGGTACGCCGCCGGTGGTGCCGTGGGAGGCGCTGCGCGAGTACGGCGGCCCCGGGCTGACGGTGTTGCTCGGGCCGCTCTCGGAGCCGGTCCGGGCGCTGTCGGTGGGCCGGGAGGACGTCGCGATGAAGCTGCTGGCGCCCTGGACGGAGATCTTCGGGAGGGAGGTCCGGTTGGAAGTCGTTGCGCAGAAACGTTTCGGCACAGGCCCGGGATCCCTGCGGCTGGCCGCCCGCACCCTCACCCTGGCCGACCGCACCCGCACCACCGCCGTGCTCTCCAACGCCGTCCGCTACGCCGACCCCGACCAGCACCGCCTCGCCGACGTCCTGGACGCGGCCCGGCTGTTGCGGCCGATCGACCGGCGCCGCCTGGACAGCGGGCAACGCTGGCTGAAGGACGAGCAGGCGATGGCGGTCGTCGCGCGCATGGTCGCCGAATGCGCCGGAGCGGACGTCAGGCGGGCCCGTCGGCTGATGGCGGACACCGCCGACACGGCGGCCGCGTGCACCGTCGATCCCCGAGCGGACCTCGGGCTGGGCGTCGCGCACTTCCCGGAACCCTCGGTCTTCGGCGCCGAGCCCGTCGCACGAGGAGCCGCGGAACTGCTGCGCAGGCAGTGCGAGGCCGGCTTGGCCCGGCGGGGCCTCGACCACGACCGTGCGGTGCTCGGCCGGCTGGACGAGGAGCTCGACGTGATCTCCGAGCTGAACTACGACTCGTACTTCCTCGCCGTCGGCCAGGTCGTGGCCGACATCCGGGCCAAGGGCATCCGGGTCGCGGCCCGCGGCTCGGGCGCCGGGTCGATGGTCTGTCACGCGCTGGATATCGCGACGGCCAATCCGCTCGACCACCGCCTGCTGTTCGAACGTTTCCTCAGCGTGCGCCGCGCCTCGCTGCCCGACATCGACATCGACGTGGAGTCCGCCCGTCGGCTGGAGTGCTACGACGTGATCTTCGACCGGTTCGGCAAGGAACGGGTGGCGGTCACCGCCATGCCCGAGACCTACCGGGCACGCCGTGCCCTGCGGGACACCGGCCTCGCCCTCGGCATCGCGCCCGCGGACGTCGACCGGATCGCCAAGAGCTTCCCGCACCTGCGGGCCGCGGACATCACCGGCGCGCTCGCCGAACTGCCCGAACTGCGTCGGCTGGCGGCCGAGGCGCACCGCTACGGGCCGCTGTGGGAGCTCGCGGAAGGCCTCGACTCCCTGGTCCACGGCATGGCCATGCACCCCTGCGGCGTGGTCATCAGCGACGCGACGCTCCTGGACCGCCTGCCCGTACAGCCCACCCCTCAGGGCGACTACCCGATGGCGATGGCGGCGAAGGAGGAGATCGAAGCGCTGGGCAACATCAAACTCGACGTCCTGGGCGTACGGATGCAGTCCGCGATGGCCCACGCCGTCACCGAGATCAAACGGGTGACCGGCAACCACATCGACCTGGACGACCCCGAGCAGGTGCCGCTCGACGACGTCTTCGCGTTCAAGCTCATCCAGGAGAGCCAGACGCTGGGGCTGTTCCAGCTCGAGTCACCCGGCCAGCAGGACCTTCTGTCCCGGCTGCAGCCCCGCGATCCGCAGGACGTCATCGCCGACATCAGTCTCTTCCGTCCCGGACCGGTCGCCGGCGGTATGCCCGAGCGGTACATCGCCGCCCGCCACGGCGGCTCGCCGGCCTACGCCCACCCGGACCTGGAGCCGGTGCTCGCCGACACCTACGGCGTGACCATCTGGCACGAGCAGATCATCGAGACGGTGCATGTGATGACCGGCTGCGATCGCGCGATGGCCGAGATCGCCCGGCGTGCGCTCGGCGACAAGGAGCGGCTGCCGAAGATCAAGGACTGGTTCCACGGTCTGGCACGCGCACGTGGGTACAGTGCGGCGGTCCGGGACGAGGTCTGGAAGACCGTCGAGGCCTTCGGCGCGTACGGCTTCTGCCGCGCCCACGCGGTCGCCTTCGCCGTACCGGCCCTGCAGAGTGCCTGGCTCAAGGCGCACTATCCGGCGTTCCTGCTGGCCGGCCTGCTCGAACACGACCCCGGCATGTGGCCCAAGCGTGTCCTGGTCTCCGACGCCCGCCGCCGCGGCGTGCCGCTGCTGCCCGTCGACGTCAACCGCTCCCAGGTGAAGCACACCGTGGAGAAGATCGACGGAGAGCAGTGGGGCGTGCGGCTCGCGCTGTCCGCGGTGCACGGCATCAGCGAGGACGAGTGCGCGCGGATCGAGGGGGGCCGGCCGTACGGATCCCTGTCGGACTTCTGGCAGCGGGGCCGTCCCGGCAGACCCGTCGCCGAACGCCTCGCCGAGATCGGCGCCCTGAACTCCCTGCACGACGGCCGCCTCACGCGCCGCGACCTGCTGCTGCAGATCGCCGAGTTGCACCGGCAGTCCCGCAACCGGACCGCGGCCTCGGGCCAACTGCCTCTCGACACGGGCGCGGTCGGGGGAGCCGAGCCGAGTGGTCTGCCGGAGATGACCGGCCGAGAGGCTCTGAGCGCCGAGTTGAGCACGCTCGGCATCGACGTGTCCAAGCACCTGATGGAGCATCATCACCGGCTGCTGCGGGAGATCGGCGCGACCGACGCGGCGCACCTGGCCGGACTGCGCGCCGGTCAGCAGGTGCTGGTCGCCGGTGTGCGGGCCTCGACCCAGACCCCGCCGATCGCCAGCGGCAAGCGCGTCATCTTCGTCACCCTGGAGGACGGCTCCGGCCTGGTCGACCTGGCGTTCTTCGAGGACTCCCACCCGGCCTGCGCGTACACCGTCTTCCACAGCGGGCTGCTGCTGGTGCGCGGCACGGTCCAGGTGCGCGGCACCCGCCGTACCGTCGTCGGCACCATGGCCTGGGACCTGGACGAGATCGCCGCCGCCCGCCGCGACAACGGCCCCGAGGCCGCCCTCGCCCTCCTCGGCGCCGACCACCCGCACCCGACCCCGGCCCAGCCGGCCGCGGGACGGTCGCACCCCGCGCCCGCCCAGCCGCGGCGCACCCTGGCCAACGGCACCACGGGCGCTCGGCTGCACCCGTACGCCGACCTGCAGCCCGCCGGCACCCGCTCGGCCGACCTGAAGAAGTTCGGCCACCGAAGCCCGGGGAGCGCGGGATGACCATCCGTCAGCGGCACATCGCCCACCTCCACCTGCACGCGGCACTGACCGAGGCTCAGTACGGCGACGTAATCGAACTGATGTCCGGTATCACGCCGCACGTCCAGGCCGTGCCGCCCGACGCCGTCCAGCTCGACCTGACATCGGCGCTGCGGTACTTCGATCTGTCTCCGTACGACATGGTCCAGACGGCGAAGATCAGACTGAAGGCCCTCTACGACATCGACAGCAGTGCCGGGCTCGCGAACAACCGCATGCTGGCGGCCATGGCGGCCGACGCGTCCGCGCCGGGCGAGACCACCTGGGTTCCCCTCGCTGACGTGGCCGACTGGCTGTATCCCCGGCCGGTCACCGCTCTTCCCGGAATCGGCCGCACCACCGCGGAGACGCTCCGCAGGTACGGGCTGCACACCATCGGCCAGATCGTCGACCTGCCGGCGGGGACCCTGCAGCGACTTCTCGGCGCGGGCCCCGCCCGGCTGCTGGCGGAGCGCGCCCGCGGCCGCGACCCCCGGCCGGTCACCCCCTCGGAACCGGCAGCGCATCTGCTGGCCGACCTCGTGCTGGAGCGGGACTCCCTCGATCCTGCCCAGCATCACCGCGCGGTGCTGGGGCTCGCCGACCGGATCGGCCAACGCCTGCGCGGTGAGAGTCAGGTCGCCGACCGGCTCACTCTCACGGTGCGGTACGCCGACCGCAGTGCCACCACGCGCACGCGTGCGCTGCCGGAACCCACCAACCATTCACCCGCCCTCGCCGCAACAGCCCTGGGGCTGTTGACCTCCCTCGGGCTGCAGCGCGCAAGGGTCCGCGCCTTCGCGATCCGTGCCGACGGGCTGCGGCCGTCCGACGGCGCCTGCCGGCAGCTCTCCCTGGACCCCGGCGATGCCCGCGCCCGCGCAGCCGAAGCCGCCGCGGACCGCGCCCGTCGACGCTTCGGGCCAGAGGCTGTACGGCCGGCGGCTCTGGCGAACTGACCGCTTGCGCCAAGAACCCGATGAACTCGGCGGTATGTCACTGAGCGTTTTTCAACTTCGGCCCGAGTGCCCAGGAGCGCTGGTCCTGAAAGGGTGGCCGTGGCTGGTTCGCCGGGCGTGGGAGCGCTGGGCAGCCCCCGTCCCGCTCCTTCCTCCCGGCCGCAGTCCTATATTGGTCCGGGTAACGTCGGTGCCTGCCGGGGGGATTGAGCACTCTTGCGACGATCGGGTGGAACGCGTCGAGCGGCCGTGTTGCTCTGCGCCGTTGCCGTGCTGTTCCTCGGCGCGTGCGGGACACAGGTGGCCGGTCAGGGGGACGGGAGGTCACCCTCGTCGACGGTGACCGGGCCGATCCCATGGACCACGATGCAGCCTTCCACGGTCACCGGGGTCCACCTCGGCGGGGACCGGCGCACGCTGTTCCTCGACACGCAGGTGCCCAGTGGCGCCCGTGCGTGCGTGCGCAAGCTCGAGGCAGTGCTCACCGACCCGATGACGGACCTCGTGCGGGTGCAGGTCACCTTCACCTCGCCGTCCGGGGACAGGGCTTCCGGATGCACCGAAGAGAGCACGGCCACGGCGGAGGTCACGCTGCCCGAGCCGCTGGGCGACCGGGACGTGATCGTCGACCACTACACCCGCTTCACCGCCGAGGGTGCCAAGCCGCCCGCGCTGCGGTTGTGCGGAAAGCTGGGCTGCACACCGCCGGCCACCGGCTGCACCGCCGCCTCCTACGATCAGGCGTTGATGGCGGTCGGCGCGCCCGAGCACACGTACCGGGACTCGGAGAAGTGCGACGGGAAGTGGCTGGTGCTGGACTTCTCCTGGCGCACGGGACCGGCCTGCGGCGACTCGACGGACCCCGCCTGCTCGTCCCGGCTGGGTGACCGCTGGTTCTTCCGGGCGAAGAAATCGGGCTGGGAGCCGATCATCCGGACCTCGGCCGGAGGCTGCCGGGACGTGCGGCGCGAGGAGCCCGCCTTCCCGTCCTCGCTGTGCGAGTCGCTGGCTCCGCTGTCCCCTTCGCTGCACCCGAATTATCGTCCGCCGTCCGCCTCTCCAACGACCGGCGTGGGTTCCACCGCGACGGCCAACCCATGACCACGGACCGCTGCGGCCTGTTCTGACCGTCTCATGGGCTGCGCGTTGATTTCGAGGGTCTCGCCCGCGCGGCCTTCTCCTCGGCCGAGAACCTGGAGACGCTCCGACGTCGTTCACCACGCGTGGCGAGGACCTGAACGGCTTCGGTCCCGCGTTCCGAGCGCTCGTCGGTCCACGCCCGCATCCTGTCCTCGCAGGATTCCTCCCACGGTTTCGACGACGGAACGGACACACTGCCATGAGTGAACTCGTGCTGGGTATCGACACGGGCACCGCCGGCACCAAGGGCGTACTCACCACCCTGGACGGATCCGTGGTCGCGACATCCGTCCGCCATCACACCATGTCGTTGCCCAGACCGTCCTGGGCCGAAGTGGACGCCGCCGCGGTCTGGTGGGGCGACTTCACCGCGGTGGCCCGTGAGCTGATGGACCGGATCGGCTCCCACACCCTCGCCGGACTCTGCGTCAGCGGTGTCGGCCCCTGCCTGCTGGTCTGCGACAGCGACGTGGAGCCCGTGCGGCCGGCCATCCTCTACGGCATCGACGGCCGGGCCGAGCGGGAGATCCGCGACCTCACCGAGCGGCTCGGCGCCGACACCGTCCTCGAACGCTGCGGCAAGGCGCTCAGCACCCAGGCCGTGGGCCCGAAGATGCTGTGGATGCAGCGCAACGAGCCACGGGAATGGGCTCGCGGAACGAGGTGGTACAACTCCCACTCCTATCTCTCCGCCAAGCTCACCGGTGCCTACGTACTCGACCATCACACGGCCAGCCAATGCGACCCGCTGTACGACATCCATGCCGGATCCTGGGCGCAGGACTGGCTCCCGGACATCGTGGGCCACCTGGAGATGCCGCGACTCGTCCACCCTCACGAGGTCGTGGGAACGGTGACCGCCGAGGCGTCGCAGGCCACGAAGATCCCGGTCGGCACCCCTGTCTCCGCCGGGACGATCGATGCCTGGGCCGAGGCCCATTCCGTCGGCGTACGGCATCCCGGCGACCTCATGCTCATGTACGGCTCCACGCTGTTCTTCGTCCAGGTCCTGGGTACGTACCGGGCACACCCCAAACTGTGGACGACGGCAGGGGTGGAGCCGGGCCGACGAACCATCGCCGCGGGGATGTCCACCTCGGGGTCCCTGACGCGGTGGCTCCAGGACGTCACCGGAGGAGAGTCCTTCGACACCCTGGTCACCGAGGCCGAAGCGGTGCCGGCCGGTTCGGACGGCCTGCTGATGCTCCCGTACTTCGCCGGTGAGCGGACCCCGATCTTCGACCCGCACGCCAGAGGCGTGGTGGCGGGCCTCACGCTGCGCCACACACGTGGGCACCTGTTCCGGGCCGCCTACGAGGGCATCGCGTTCGGCGCCCGCCAGATCCTCGACTTCCTGGAAGACCCCGACGACCCGGTCCGGCGCATCGTGGCGGTCGGGGGCGGCACCAAGGGCGGACTGTGGACCCAGATCGTCAGCGACGTCACCGGCCGGGAACAGCAGGTACCGGCACAGACCATCGGGGCCTGCTACGGCGACGCCCTGCTCTCCGCGGTCGGGCTCGGACTCGTACCGCGCGACACGGACTGGGCAGTGGTCGAGAAGACGGTGCGGCCCCAGGCCCACACGCGTGAGATCTACGACCGCCTGTACGCGTCGTACACGGCGCTCTACCCGGCCACGCTCCACATCGTGCACGATCTCGCCGACATGCAGTGAGGACCATCGCGGTACTCACCACGGTCGTCCGAAGTCCCGGCGTCCGGGGTCGCGGCGAGCGTGTTCGCGGTCGGCCGATGAACGACACGCCGAAGGCGTCCCCTGTCACAGGGTGCGCCCTCAGCGCCGTGCGAGCCCCCAGGGGGACGGCAGTTGTCACCGTCACCGTCCCAAGGCCGAGCGCGGACCGTCAGCGCAGTGCGGCCTCGCCCGTGTGGACGGCGCGCAGGGCGCGCTCGACGGTCTCCTCGTTCTCGCCGACCGGAGCCACGTAGTCGAGGACACCGCGCGCGGCGTCCTCCCCGAGGGTGCGGGTGATCACCCACGTGGCCAGGTACTGGGACGCCAGGCAGCCACCCGCCGTGGCGATGTTGCCCTCGGCGTGGAACGGGACGTCCAGCACGGTGACGTCGCACGCCTCGACGAAGGGCCGGCTCTTCATGTCCGTGCACACCGGCATGCCACCCACCAACCCGAGCCGGGCCAGCACCAGCGCGCCGGAGCACTGTGACCCGATCAGCTGTCGCGACGGGTCGAGCCGGAGTCTGGAGATCAGCTGGTCGTCGGCGACCACGTCTCGCGCCTTCACCCCGCTGCCGATCAGTACGACATCGGCCTCGGTCACGAACTCCATCGGGCGCTGCCCGGTCACCTCGACGCCGTTCATCGACGTGACCACCGGCGTCGGTGTCGTGATGAAGGCTTCCAAGCCGTCCTTGCGGCACCGGTTGATCAGCGCGGAAGCGATGAAGCTGTCGAGCTCGTTGAACCCGTCGAAAGTGACCACGGCTACCTGCATCACGACTCCTCCAAGGACGTCATCCGAGCGTCAGTGTCCCCGGCGCCGCGTTCCGGATGGAGGGCCAATCGGCGGCAGGTGGCCTGCCTGCCGTGGCCCCTTGGCCCCGGGGGCGACAGGATCCGCCGGGTCGAGGAGGCCGTGAACCGGGCGCGGCCCCGGGCGAGGGCGAGGGCGAGGGCGAGGAGGAGGGCGAGGAGGAGGGCGAGGAGGAGGGCGAGGAGGAGGGCGAGGTGCGGGCCGTATACGACCGTGCCGGGGACGCCCGCCGCGCGGATCCTCGCCCGTCCCGCGACCCGAACCGAACTTCCCGCAGGGTCAGTTGGCCCAGGGCGGAGTGATGACCGAGCCGTCGGCCAGCTCCGCGCGGAGGCCGATGGACGTGGTGACCCAGGAGGTCGCGGTCCGCCGGGTCGGGTTCTCGACGCCGAAGGCCGTGCCGGGGTTGATGATCACCGTGTCGCCCGCGGTGATGCGGTCGGCGCGGCCGTCGAGGGTGATCAGCAGTTCCCCGGTGAGGAGATGGAAGATCTCCTCACGGTTGACCGTGTGCACAGGGGCCTTCGTCCCGGCGGGGATCTCACCCCGCCAGGCACACAACTCCTTGCTGCCGCTGAGGGGAGTGGCGTACGAGACGAAACGGGCGCCGTGGATCTCGTGGACGACGGCGTCGGACGGGCGGACGACGGGCATGGCTGGCCTCCGTGGCGCATGGGCGAAAGTGGTCAAGTGGCTTGACCGCGTGAATATAGTCAAGCTGCTTGACTGAATAGTCAAGCCGCTTGACCGATGAGTGAGGGGTGTTTCAATGCTCCCGTGCAGAACTCCGAGGCCATGGCCCTGTCCGCCGCCCTGCTCGCCGTCGCCGGTGACCTGACGCAGCGCATCCATGAGGGGGTCGTCGCGCGCGGGTTCGAGGGGCTGCGGCCCGCGCACGGCTTCGCGTTCACGCGGCTCGCTCCGGACGGCGCGACGGTCACCGAACTCGCGGCGCACCTCGGGGTCACCAAGCAGGCCGCCAGCCAGCTCGTCGAGGAACTGGTGCGCAAGGGATACGTGGAACGGCACCCGCATCCAGGTGACGCGCGCGCCCGCCTGGTCGTGCTGACCGAGCGCGGCTGGGCCTGCACGCGCGCCGCGGAGGAGTCGGCGGCGGAGGCCGTCCGGCCATGGGTCGAGCTGCTCGGAGAGGGTGAGGTGGGCGTGTTGCGTGAGCGATTGCTGCGGATCGCGCCCTACGGTCCGATCAGGCCCGCCTGGTGACGGCGCGGCGGCGCTTATCACTACCACCGACTATCACTGGAAGTTTTTACTGACGCGTAACTTCACAGTTGGGCTACTCACTCGTAACTTGACGAGTGAACAGCATCCTCGTGATCCGGATCACAGGGCGTACGCCGCCGTCACTCCCTTGAGCCGCAAGGAGATCACCCGATGCTGCCCTGGAAGCGCCTGCTCAGACCCCTCGTCGCACTGCTGCTGGCCGCCGCCGTCGCGGTCGTCCCCGCCGCCACCGCCCACGCCGCCGCGCCGAGCAGCGGCTGGAACGACTACTCCTGCCGCCCCTCCGCCAGCCATCCCCGCCCCGTCGTCCTCGTCCACGGCACCTTCGCGAACTCCGTCGACAACTGGCTGTCCTTCGCCCCGTACCTGGTGGCCCGCGGGTACTGCGTCTACTCGCTCGACTACGGGCAACTGCCCGGCGTCCCGATCTTCAACGCCCTCGGCCCCATCGACAAGTCGGCCGGACAGCTCCAGGTCTTCGTCGACAAGGTGCTCGCCGCGACCGGCGCCGCCAAGGCCGACCTCGTCGGCCACTCCCAGGGCGGCATGATGCCCCGCTACTACCTCAAGTTCCTCGGCGGAGCCGCCAAGGTGAACACGTTCGTCGGCATCGCGCCCGACAACCACGGCACCACCCTCGACGGCCTCACCAAGCTGCTGCCGTACTTCCCCGGTGCCGAGGACCTGCTGTCCGCGGCCACGCCCGCGCTCGCGGACCAGATCGCCGGGTCCGCGTTCCTGACCAAACTCAACGCCGGCGGCGACACCGTCCCGGGCGTCCACTACACGGTGATCGCCACCAGGTACGACGAGGTGGTCACTCCCTACCGCTCGCAGTTCCTCACCGGATCCGACGTCCACAACGTGCTGCTTCAGGACCTGTGCCCGGTCGACATCTCCGAGCACGCGGCGATCGGCCTCCTCGACCGGATCGCCTTCCACGAGGCGGCGAACGCCCTCGATCCCGCGCACGCCACCACCACCAACTGCGCCTCGGTGTTCAGCTGATCCGTGGCCCGGTGCCGGGTCCTGTCCGGCCTGAGCCGCCGGACAGGACCCGGAATCCTTCCCGCCCGGCGGGAAGAGGCGGGCACTAGCGACCGTGCCGGCCACCGTTCACCGCGCGGCGGCGCACCGAGGCGAACAGCGCCGCCGCGCCCAGTGCCAGCGCGCTCGCGCCCCCGATCGCGAGGTAGGGGGTGTCGGAGTCGCCGCCGGTCTCGGCGAGGTTCTCCGGGGCACCGGCCGCCTCGGGCCGATCGGCCGAAGCGGTGGAGGCGCCGGACGCGTCCGAGTCGCCGGGCGTGCCGGAGGCGGGGGAACCCGCGGCCGGAGTGTCCGCGGCGTCGTGATGGCCGTGCCGCACCGTCGACTTGTCGGCACCGTCGGCGATCTGCTCCTCGGAGGGAGCGGAGGCGGCCGGCGCGGGCGCGCTCGACGCGGGGGAGGCGCCGCCTCCTGTGCCGCCGCTCCCCGAACCACCACCGGCGGAACCGCTGCTGCCGGAGCCACTGCCGCCTGAACCGCCGTTGCCCGAACCGCTGTTGCCCGAACCACCGCTTCCGCCGAAGGTGACGTCGGAGCAGGAGTAGAACGCCTCCGGGCTGTCCGAGCGCTGCCAGACCGCGTAGAGGAGCTGCTTGCCGGAGCGCTTCGGCAGGGTGCCGGAGAAGGTGTAGTAGCCGTTCGTCGCGACGGGGTCGGTCTTGGTCGCCACCGGGTGCGCCAGATCCAGATCCCCCCAGGCCAGCGGCTTCGACGGGTCGTAACCGTCCTTGCTGAGGTAGACGTTGAAGGTGCCCTTGTGCGGGGCGGTCACCCGGTACCTGAAGGTGTACGCGCCCGCGCTCACGGCCGTCGTCGGCCAGTCGGCGCGGGCCAGGTCCAGGCCCTTGAACTCGGCGTTGCCCGCGCTGCACAGCTTCCCGTCGGGAACGCGCTGCTGGTGCCGGCCGTTCGCGTCGCCGATCCGGATGCCGTTCCAGTCGTACAGCGCCTGGGTGCCGCCCGCCGCGACGGCCGCCTTGCAGGCGGCGGACCGGGGACTCTCGGGGCCCTCCGCGTAGCACTGGAAGACCCGGCTGACGGGGTCTCCCATCGAACCGTGCGCCGAGGCGGGCGCGGCGGCGAGCGCGGTCAGGGCGAGTGGCGCGACACCGACGGCGGCGAGGCTGGCGGCCCTGCGGCGACCGGACATGGGGGAGCTCCTCGATCGAAACGGTCCTGAGCGGGCGCGATCGGCCCGGACTGCGTGCGGTGATCAGCAAACTAGCCTCAAGAATCCGCGGAATCGCCTGCTGGAGACGGGTGCGGGAGATCCTTATGGCCGCGTTAAGGCGGGGCTAACGGGGGGCTCAGGATGGGGGGGTTGGGGAGGGCCCTCCCACCTGCGCCGGAGCCGCTGAACCGTCCGTGGTCGTCCATGACCGTCAGTCGTGAGACGCCTGGGCCGGCTCCCGGATTGGCTCCCGGGCAGGGTGCTCGACGGATCCTGGCCAAGCCGCGAGACCAGAGACTCGGTGAGCCTCAGGAGGACCAGGAGGACCAGGAGGACCAGGAGGACCAGGCGACCCCGGCGGCCTGTGGCACAGCTGACGCATCCGCCTCGGACTGGTGGGGCGCCCAAGTACGCGGGCGTGTTCGCCCCGGCACCTTCGACGCGTCTGGACGCGGGTAGCGTTCGGGTCGTGACAGACGGTTCGAACGAACAAGGGGTCCGTCGCGCCGTCGCTTCGGACGTGGGCGCGGTGAAGGCCGTGACCGACGCGGCGTACCACCCCTACATCGCGCGCATCGGCGTGGTGCCGCAGCCCATGGAGGCGGACCACGCGGCGAACGTGGCCGCGGGGCGGGTGTTCGTCACCGGTGGCCCAGGGGAGTCCGTGACCGGGCTCGTGGTGGTCGAGGCGTACGAGGACCATCTGTACCTCGACAGCATCGCCGTCCACCCCGACGCCCGGGGAAAGGGCGTCGGGCGACGGCTGCTGGCGTTCGTGGAGGCCCACGCGCGGGAGCTCGGGCTGCCCGAGGTCAGGCTCTTCACGAACGCGATGATGTGGGAGAACCGGAAGATCTATCCGAAGTACGGCTACGAGGTCGTCGAGCGTCGCGTGGACGGCCCGTACGACCGTGTCCACTACCGCAAGCGGCTCGTCTGACGGCCCGCGTTCCGGGGCGCGGTGCCGGGGCGGCTCATTCGTCCGGCCACCACGTGCGGTGGATGTCCTTCCGCACTTCGGGGCGCTCGGCCGGACGTTCGTCCGCCCTGTCCCGCGCACGGCGGGAGTCCGACCTGCTCAGGGGCTTCTGCACGGTCACACGGCGCATGGCTGCCTCCTTGCGTCTACCCGATTCCGTCGTTGTACGGAGGTAGACCCTTCCGGGGAGAGTTCCTCATCGGTCGCGATCTGTCTGTGGCGGGTGTCACGATTGACTGTCAGTGGCCGGTGTCACCCTGGGCCGCACCGCGGGTTACGGCGACATGAATCCAGGTCCGAGCGGTGTCGATCGCTGTTGAAAAGGGAACCACGCGCGGCGTGGGGTAATTCCCGTGGCGAACTCGCCGGACGTGACGTGTCGTGCTCCCGTGGTGACGTGGAGACACCATCCGTGCGGCGTCGGTGGTCGGGCATGGTCAGCCGAGCAGGGTCTCGAAGTCGTCCCGGCGGGCCAGGAGCTCGAGGGTGTCGAGGGCGGCGAGCGCGGCGGCCGCGGCCGCCGGATCGCTGGTCGCGAGGCCGCTCGCCGCGAACTCGTCCTCGTCCAGGCGCCGTACGTCCGCGCCGTCCGCGGAGCGCCACAGGTCCAGGTCGAGGTCCTCGACGATCAGCTCGCCGCCACGGACGGTGGCCGGACGGGTGATGTCGCAGTACCAGCCCTTGCGCACCCCCCGTGCGTCCCGGACCTCCTTCACCGCGTACCAGCGGTCCCGCCAGTAGTGCTCGGTGAGGACGTCACCCGGCTCGAACCGTACGAAGCCGAAGTCACGGACGCCGTCGGCCGCCCACGGCGCGCGGACGGTGACCCGGGTGCCGTCGTCGTGGAGCAGCTCGGCCGGATAACGGATCTTCGTACGGCCGGACTTGACGAGGACGACGTCCAGACGGCGGGGACCGTCAGCCGAGTTCGCGGACATGACGCACCTCCGTGCCGCAGATCTCGTACCCGAACCACTTGTTGATCGCGATCATCGGCCCGTTGCCGCTGTCGTTGCCGGTGAACGCCTCGGTGCAGCCGGCTGCGCGGGCGCGGTGCAGGGAGTCGTTCTTGGCGAGCTTGGCGAGGCCGCGACCGCGGAAGGCGGCGGCGGTGCCCGTCATCACGGTGCCGTAGCGGGTTCCGCCGTCCGTGCGGGCCGCGCTGAAGGCCGCCGGGCGGCCGTCGACGAGCGCGACCGTGGTCAGTTCCGCGCTGAACAGGGGGTGGTGCCAGGTCTCCCGCAGCCAGGCCTGGTAGTCCGTGAACTCATGCGGGATGTCTCCGGGTTCGTCGGCCGACGTCTCCGCGTCCAGGGCGAACAGCGGGCGCGGGTCGGCAGCGAAGTCCGATGCAGTGCGCAGTTCCACGCCCGGCGGCGGGTCCTGACGCGGCGGCAGGGCGGCGCCCGCCAGGTCCAGCCGGAGGAAGTGGGCGGAGCGGCCGGCGCGGTAGCCGTGCCGCTCGGCGAACGCCCGGTTGCCCGGCTCGTCCAGGACCCAGGCGAAGAGCCGGGTCGCACCCTGGGCCGCGAGGTGCCGCTCGGCGGCGCGCACCAGGAGCGAGCCCGCGCCCCGGCGCGTACGGTCCGGGTCGACATACACGTTGAGATAGCCCTGACCGGGCTCCGGGCTGTCGTACGCGATGCCGACCTGGGCCGTGCCGACCACCTCGCCGTCCAGTTCGGCGACCAGCGGACGGTAGTGGGCTTCGGGGTGTGCGTGGGAGACGTCGTACGCGAGGGAGCCGGGGGTGTACAGCATGTGGGGGAGCGCCCGGTTGCGGACCCGGGCGAAGCCCTCGGTCCGCCGCCGGTCGTCGGGGCGGAGGTCGTCGACGATCACGGTCATGGACTCGCACGCTACGCGCGGGGCGGGTGCGGTCACCTCTCATTTTTTCCGCTGCCTCTGCTCCGGTACCTCACATCACCCCGCGGGTACGGGACAATCGCCGCGTGACGCTGAAGATCCACATCGATGAGGGGACCGCGCCCTACGAGCAGGTGCGCGCCCAGATCTCCGGGCAGGTCCGTTCCGGGGTGCTCCCGGTCGGCTACAAGCTGCCCACGGTACGGGGGCTGGCCGAGGAGCTCGGCCTCGCCGCGAACACGGTCGCCAAGGCGTACCGGGCACTGGAGTCGGACGGGGTGATCGAGACGCGGGGCCGCAACGGTACGTTCGTGGCCGCCGCCGGTTCGGCGGCCGAGCGCGAGGCCGCGACGGCCGCTCAGGCCTACGCCGAGCGCGTGCGCCGCCTCGCGCTGACCGAGTCCGCCGCGCTCGACGCCGTACGGGATGCCCTGCGGGCGGCCTACGGAGGCGGGGTCTAGGGGGCGGCACGGCACCTCGCGGCGTTGCCGGACCGTCCGGGTAGGTCCGTATGTGGGGAACCCTCCGCCGTGCCGGACCTCGCAGGGCAGTGCGGGCAGGGCAGCCACAGCCAGGGGCTACGCCCCCGAGAGCCCCAGGTGCCGCGGGCGTCTCGACCTCGCGAGAGCCCTGGCGCTCAGGGCGCCCGGGGTCTTCCCGCGCCCTGAGCGTCCCGAAGCCCGAGGCCCGGGGTGCTGTCGACGCCCCGAGTCAGGGTGCCCGGGATGCGCCGAGTGCCCCCGGCGCCCCCACCACCCGGACGCGCGACGTCTGAAGGCCTACAGATACAACCCCGCGTCCGCGCCGTCCCGTGGGTCGGGGACCGATGTGGGGGTGGTGCCCCGGCGGAGCGCGTACAGCTCCGCCAGTGTGGCGCCCTCGCGTGAGACGCCCTCCTCCGTGCCGAGCCAGCCGACGGCCTCGGAGCGGGTCAGCGGGCCGACCTCGATCCGGGCGAGGCAGCGGCCGGGGCGGACCACGGCGGGGTGGAGGCGCTCCAGGTCCTCGTTCGTGGTCACCCCCACCAGGACGTTGCGGCCCTGGCCGAGGAGGCCGTCCGTGAGGTTGAGCAGGCGCGAGAGGGCCTGGCCCGCGGTGTGCTTCGCCTCGCCGCGGATCAGTTCGTCGCAGTCCTCCAGCAGGAGCAGCCGCCAGCGGCCCTTGCCCGTGCCGTCCTCCTCGCCGATCGCGATGTCCATCAGATAGCCGACGTCGGAGAAGAGCCGCTCGGGGTCCAGGACGCAGTCCACCTGGCACCAGTCCCGCCAGGAGCGGGCCAGGGTCCGCAGCGCGGACGTCTTGCCGGTGCCGGGCGGGCCGTGCAGCAGCAGGAGCCGGCCCGCGATGTCCTCGGGGGTCGTCTTCATCAGGCCGTCCATCGCGTCGGCGACCGGGCCGGTGTAGTTCGGCCGGACCTCCTCCCACGTGCCCGCGGAGATCTGCCGCGTGGTGCGGTGCGGGCCGCGGCGCGGGGACACGTACCAGAAGCCCATCGTCACGTTCTCGGGCTGGGGTTCGGGTTCGTCCGCCGCGCCGTCCGTGGCCTGGTCGAGGACCTTCTCGGCCAGTTCGGCGCTGGTCGCGGTGACCGTGATGTCCGCGCCCCGGTTCCAGCGCGACACCAGGAGGGTCCAGCCGTCCCCCTCCGCCAGCGTCGCGCTGCGGTCGTCGTCGCGGGCCGAGCGCAGCACACGGGCACCCGGTGGCAGCAGGGTCGCCCCGGACCGTACCCGGTCGATGTTCGCCGCGTGCGAGTGAGGTTGCTCGCCCGTCGCGAAGCGGCCGAGGAACAGCGCGTCGACGACATCCGACGGAGAGTCGCTGTCATCGACGTTGAGCCGGATCGGCAGTGCGTCGTGTGGGTTGCCAGACATGCCGCCATGATCCGTCACCAAGGGGACCCGCGCACGGGATTTCCGCAGCCTGTTGCCGGTGTTCCCCTGGACGCGCCCCAGTTCAGCCGCCTTCCGGCCGCACGGCCGGGTGCCCGCCGCGGGGCCACGGGAGCCGCCGCCCCCGGAAAATGTGGCAATCCTATGCTTACACAAGCTCTGTCCGGCGGCCGATCCGCGCCGTTACTGTTGCCCATGATGGGACGTCATGGGTGGAATTCGGGGGCACAGCGGTGGCGGCTGACCGCGCTGCTCGGCGTGGGAGTGGCCGCTCTGGCCTTGGTGGTGACCCTGCTCAACACCTTGCCCGGGGGCGGCGCGAGCACCGCGGGCACGACCCGTGACGGGGACAGGGTGCACGGCACACCGGTCACCCCGCCCGGGACGCCGCAGCCGGCGGTGGGCTGGGGCTTCACCCACACCCAGTTCAGCGCCGACGAGGGCAGCGACGCGGCGACCGAGCGCGCCGAGGGACTGCTGGAGAAGCGGTCGCTGCCGCAGAACCAGCACATCATGGGCTGGGGCGCCGGCAATCCCGAACCCTCCAAGGGCCGCTACGACTTCACCGAGATGGACCGCCGCATCGACTTCGTCCGCAAGTCCGGCGGCACCCCGGTCGTCACCCTGTGCTGCTCGCCGGACTGGATGAAGGGCGGCAGGCCCGGCGCGAACCACACGAACTGGAGCCAGGCGTCCCTGGAGACCGCGCCGGACCGCGCCCACTACGAGGACTTCGCCGAGCTCGCCGCGACCGTCGCCAAGCGCTACCCGGACGTACGTCACTTCATCGTCTGGAACGAGTTCAAGGGCTTCTGGAACAACGCCGAGGCCCGCTGGGACTACGAGGGCTACACGCAGCTCTACAACCTGGTGTACAAGGCGCTGAAGAAGGTCGACAAGGACATCATGGTCGGCGGGCCCTATCTCGTCATGGACAGCTTCGACCCGCGCCAGAAGGAGAACGCGTCCACGACCGTGAAGGGCGCCTGGGGCGCCATGGACCAGCGTGTCCTCGACGCGTTCGACTACTGGAACAAGCACAAGGCGGGCGCCGACTTCGTCGTCGTCGACGGCTCCAGTTACACCAAGGACGACGACCTGCTGCCCGACGAGTTCGGGGCCACCGACAAGCTCACGGCCGTCAGCGAGTGGGTGCGGGCGCGGACGCACGGCCTGCCGCTGTGGTGGGCCGAGTACTACGTCGAGCCGGCCGACGGCAACGACGACCGCAAGGGCTGGTCCGAGACCCACCGTGTCGCCGTGCAGGCCGCCGGGATGATCGCGATGGCCCGAGGCGGTGCCACCTCGGGTTTCTACTGGAACCCGGAGGAGGAGAAGGGCTCCGGCTGCGCGGGCTGCCTGTGGACGCCGACCGACGGCGCCGAGGGGGGCGCGGCCCTGCCCATGTTCGACCTGGTATCCCGCTTCAGCGCGGCGTTCGGACCGGGGGCCAGGTACGAGACGGTGTCCGTCGCCGCCGACGACGTGCCCAACGTGCGCGTCCTCGCCACGGACAAGGCCGTACTCGTGGTGAACACCCAGAACCGGCCGATCAGCGCACAGGTCGACGGCCGGAGGTTCGCCCTGGGGGCGTACGGGGTGAAGTGGCTCACCCGGTGAGCCGCTCCACCCCCCACGGCCCGGCTATTTCATGGTCAGGAACCGCTGCACCAGCGAGGCCAGCAGCACCGCCAGCAGCGGCAGCGAGAACCAGAAGCTGCTCTGCAGCCACCGCAGCTGTCGCACGCTCGGCCGCACCGCCACCCGGATGATCTCCCGCGCGGTCAGCATCACGACGAGCGCCACGGCCGCCAGGGCGCCGACGACCGACCACGGCGTCCAGGTGATCTGCGGGCCGATCGGCCCGGGTTCGGCCTTCGGGACGTCCCCCGCGGGCTGCTCGCGCAGCGCGTACACCGTCGCGTCGCCGTTGACGAGGACCTTCCTGAGGTCCTGCCGGTCGTCGAGGCTGTGGACGAGCCGTGCGGGCCAGGTCGCCGAGTAGCCGACGTCCATCTGGAGGTAGACCACCTGACTGCGGTTGATCATGAGGTACGAGTTCGGGCCCGCGTCCTTGAGTGACTTGACCAGACCCGACACCAGGACCGGGTCGGTCGGCGCCAGGGTGGGCACGTACTGCACCTTCTCCATGTCCTTCGTGCCCCACGGCATCGCGGGCGTCACGTTGTTCACGGTGTCATTGCTCAGCCACAGCAGCCGGACGGTCGGGTCGTCGTGCGCGTACACGTACTTCATGGCCGCGACCTCGCCCGGCCGGATCCGCTCGAACGACTCGTTGCCCCAGCGGGCGACCAGGAAGCCGCCCATCAGGAGCAGGCCCGTCATGAGGGCGGCGAGCGGGGCGAGGCTCGCCCGGTCCTTCTCCCGCTCCTTCGCGGTGACGCCGGTGCGCGGGAACAGGGCGAGCCCGGCGAGCAGCGCCGCGCCCGGAAGGGCGAACATGAAGACGCGCAGCGCCATTTCGCCGCCGTACGACTGCATGCCGAAGCCGAGGAACGGCACGAAGGTGAGGACGAGCAGTGACCGCTCGCGGTACTTGTGGTCGCGCCTCCGCCACCAGCCCCAGCAGGCGAAGGCCATCACGCCGCCGGCCAGCAGCACGCGCGCGTAGAGGACGAGTTTGTGGGTCGAACTGCCGCCCTGGATACGGCCGGAGACGGACGTCGACACGTTGCTGCCGACCCCGCCGACCCCGCCGAACAGTTCGTTGAAGTGCCCCGACCAGTACGGCTCGGCCATGAAGCCGATCCAGACGGAGACCAGCACCGCGAACAGGATGGGCAGGCCGCGCAGTTCGGAGCGGCCGACGAGGACGAGGACCGCGAGGACACCCAGCATCACGAACGGGGTGAGCTGGTGGGCCGGGACGCTCGCCGCGAACAGGCCGATCAGCACCATGAGCAGCACGGCCCGCTGACGCCGGTCGGTCGGCTCGACCTCCGCCTCGCCCGGCCGTGCCTTCGTCCACAGCACGCGCGGTGCCCGGAACCACACCAGGAGGATCGCCACGAAGGCGAGGTAGAGCAGATAGGTGAAGCCCTGGGGGGAGAAGTAGTCCTGGCCGACCCAGCCGCTCAGGACGAAGACCCAGATGCCGGTCCACTTGGCGCGCCAGCTCGCCCGCAGCGAGCGCACGAGCAGGAACATCGGTGCCAGGTACAGGACCTGCATGGTCAGCGGCCACCAGCGGATCACCTCGGTGAGGTCGCCGACACCGCAGGCCCTGGCGACGAACGCGGCCGCCGCGAAGAAGCCCGGCCAGCTCCAGCGCGCGTCGAGGTCCGGCACGGCCGACCCGGTCCGGCCGATGTAGTCGAGGAACCCGAGGTGCTGCCAGGCCGTCGCGAACCGCGGTTCGGTCTCGATCACCGCGGGCAGCGCGTGCAGCGAGACCACGGTGGCGAGCAGGGTGACGAGCAGGAGTCCCTTGTGCTCGCTGTTCATCCAGAGCAGCGAGGCGAAGACCGCGATCAGCAGGGCGGCGCCCACGAGGGTGGGCAGCGGCAGGACGGAGACGAGGCCGAGGCCGCCCATCGTGTCGAGGGAGGCGTCGTCGAGGCTCAGTGCCGGGACCCAGTAGAGGAGCAGTGCGGAGATCAGGAGGAGGCCGAGGAGCACGCCGGGTTTGGAGGGGTGCCGTAGGCGGTCGCGGAGGGGTGGTGCGGTGTCGTCCGGCGGCCGCGGGTCGTCCGGGGCCGTGCGCGCGGTTCCCCGCGGCCCCGAGATGGCGCTGTCCGTGCCGTCCGTTTCGAAGGAGGAGGCCGGCTCGCGGGCGGGCGTCTCGAAGGGAGCGTCCACCTCCGGGGCCTCCGCCGGGCCCAGGGACGCCTCCGAGCCCGGCTCGCGCGACTCGACCGGCAGTCCCAGGGCCGGCGTCGGCAGGTGCTGTGGACGCAGCGCCCAGGTCGGACGGTGGTCCGGGCGCGCGGTGGGTGTCCCGCTGGGCGGAGTGCCCGGCCCCGGCCGTACGTCCGGGCGGCGCTCCTGATGGTCGAAGTCGACGTGGATGCCGAGGGCGAGGGTGTCGGAGTCGAGGGCCCAGGCGGGCCGCTTCGGCTCGCTCGGCTCGGCCGCGGGCACGTCGCGCGCGCCGAGGTCGGCGAGGTCTCCGTCCGGCGCCGCGCCCTGCGGCAGTTCGGCGGGCGGCGCGTGCCGCACGATCTTGAAGAGCCGGGGCGCCGCGATCGACACGATGACCGCGAGGCTGGAGATCTCCGCGACGCCCGCCCCCGTCAGCCCCATCCGGGGCAGCAGGATCACGGTCAGGCCGAGCACGAGGACGCACAGCAGGCCCTGCAGATAGGCGAGTCCGGAGGTGCGGCTCTGTGCGCGCAGTACCGCGAAGTAGGTCTCCATGACGACCCGCAGCAGCGCGCCGACCGCGAACCAGCGCAGCAGCGGCGTCGCCGCGTGCGCGTAGCCCTCACCGAAGACGTGCAGGATGAACGGCGCGCCGAGGAACAGCAGTCCGCACACCGGCAGCATGATCCTGGCCATCCGCCTGACGGCGGCCCGGGTGTTCGCTGCGAGCCGCGCCGGGTCGTGCGAACCCTCGACGGTCAGCGAGGCACCCATGTTGATGGCGAGCAGGTTGACCGTGCCGCCTATCGTCGTGGTGATGTAGAAGTACGCGTTGTCGGCGGAGCTGACCTGCGAGGCGACGATCACCGGGACGAGGTAGACCACGGCGAGCGAGAACAGCGAGCCGGTGTAGTCGCCCGCGAGGAAGCGGCCGATCTCCCTGAGGGAGGGCGGCTTGGCACGGGCCTCGGTCGCCTTGATGTGCCGGGGCACCAGGCGCCGGAAGACCAGCAGTCCGAGCGGCACGACCGACAGGGCGATCGCGGCGACCCAGGAGACGAAGACACCGCTGGTGGGGATCGCGGCGGCGAGGCCGATGAGCAGGATCAGCTTGACCGCGGAGAACACGGTGTTGCCCACCGGCACCCACAGCGCGCTGCGCAGCCCGGTCAGTACCCCGTCCTGCAGCGTCAGGAGCGACCAGGCGACGACCGCGAGGATGAACCCGAGGCCGTTGAGCGGTCCGTGCAGGAAGCGGTACGAGGGACCCCACAGGTTCAGGGTGAGCAGGAAGACGACGGCGGCCACCGCCACGACCACCGAACTGCCCGCGTAGGTCCGGAAGATGAGGCGTCCGGTGGCGCGCCCGGCGACGGGGATGAAGCGGGCCAGGGCGCCCGTCAGCGTCACCGCGGTCACCCCCGCGAGGAGCTTCATCGCGGCGATGGCGGCGGATCCCTGGCCCACCGCCGAGTCGGAGTAGTAGTGGGCGGCGATCAGCCAGTAGCCGAGCCCGAGCACCGCGGAGATACCGGTGTTGAGCATCAGGGCGTAGGCGTTGCGGAACAGCTGGTTGCCTCCGCCGTCGCTCTTGCGGCCCCGGCCGGGCAGGCGGAACCGGCGCCCCGGCCGCTGTTCGGACGTTTCGGTCGTGGGCGAGGAAGCCTGTGCTGTGGTCGTCGTGTCAGACACGGGAACGGATGGCCTTCCGGCGGACCTGTCGTGCTCTTCGGACCATGGCGTACCCCTTGGTCAGGGCGCGGTCCCGGGCGAAATTGCGAGCGATCGCACGACCCTCGACGAGCCGCTCGAACTCCTCGACACCGGTGCTGCGGCGCACGGTGACGCGTTCCAGGGCGTACGGGCCCTGCCGTCGGCGCGCCAGGGCGTTGCCGACGGCGAGGGACTGGGCGAAGCCCGCCTCCCGAACCGCGCGGCGCACCCGGCGGCTCGAGTAGCCGTAGGGGTACGCGAACGAGCCGGGCCGGGTGCCCAGTTCGTCGGCGACGATCTCCCGGCAGCGCCGCACCTCGAACCGGAGCGCGTCGTCGTCGATCTGGTCCAGCTGCGGGTGCGTGTGGCTGTGCCCGCCGATCTCGACCTGCTCGGCGGCGAGTTCGCGCACCTGGTCCCAGCTGAGCATCGTGTCGAGGCCGCCCCCGGTGTCGTGCGCCCCGCGCAGCCAGCCCGTCGAGACGAACAGTGTGGAGGCGAAGCCGTGCTTGGCGAGCACGGGCAGGGCGTGCCGGTGCACGCCCTCGTATCCGTCGTCGAAGGTGATCAGGACGGGCCGGGCGGGCAGGGCGGAGCCGAAGCGCCACCCCGCCGCCAGCTCCGCCGTGCCGACCGGGGTGAATCCCCGGTCCCCGAGCAGCGCCATCTGCTCGGCGAACGCCTCGGGCGCGACGGAAAGGGCGCGCGTCGCGTCGTTGGGCGCGGCGGCGATCGAGTGGTACATGAGGATGGGTACGGGGGAGTCGCTCACGGGGCGCCGCCTTCCGCGCGGGCGCGCGCGTGCCTCGTCCCGCCGTGGCACCCCGTGCCGGACACGGGTCCTGTTCTCATGCCGCCGCCCCCTCACGCCCCGGACCGTCGCCGATCTCCACCACCGAGAACACCGCCCCGCCCCTGCGGGCCCGGAGACTGCCGAGTACGTACCCGCCGGCCGCGGTGAGCACCCCGGCGACGATGGCGCCCGCGCGGCCCGCGCCGCCCGGTCGGGCCAGTACCGCGTCGCGCACGCCGCGCACCACTCCGGCGGGCAGGACGCGGGTGGTGTACCGGCGCTCGGACTCCAGTCCCTTCGCGGCGCCGACGCTGCGGGCCACCAGGGCCTTCGACAGGCCCTCCGCGTAGGTGCGGGTGCGGAAGTACGCGAAGTGCTCACGCGCCCGTGGCACCCGGTGGTGGATCACCGCGCGGTCGTCGATGAGCAGGATCGCGTCCGGCCTGGCGCGGGTGAGACGGATGCACAGCTCCGTCTCCTCGCAGCCCAGCGGACGTTTGTCGCCGTCGCGTCCGATGCCGGTCGCGAAGCCGCCCGCCGCGTCGAACGCGGTACGGCGGAAGGAAGCGTTTCCGCCGAGGACGTTGCGGACCCGGACCCTGCCCTGCGGCAGGCCCTTGTACGTGCAGCCCACCACCCAGTCGAACTCCTCGGGGAACCAGGCCGGACGGCGGCCCGACGCCCAGATCGGCATCGTGCGGCCGCCGACGGCCATGACCCGCGGGTCCGCGTACCCCGCGGCGAAGTGCCGCAGCCAGTCCCGCTCGGCCACGGCGTCGTCGTCGAGGAACGCGATGATCCCGCCGCGCGCGGCGGCGATGCCGGTGTTGCGGCCCGCGGACAGACCGCGCGGGCCCGCGTTGGCGAGCACCCGCACCGCGTCGGTCTCCTTGTACTCCCTGCCGAGCCGCTCCAGCAGCGTGGGGTTGTGGTCCACGACGAGGAGCGTCTCCAGGGCGGGCAGTGACTGCGCCCGCACCGAGGAGACCGCCGCGAGGATGTCCTCCCAGCGGTCCTCGGTGTAGACGCAGACCACCACGGAGATGTCGGGACTGCTCAAGACACCTCTCCCTGACCCGAGTCGAGCTGGGACGCGTGCGGCCGGCGCCGCAGCGCACGCCGGTTGGAGCGCTCCTTGAGGATGACCTTGAGGACCCGCAACCCGTCCCGCACCGCGCGCAGGTTGCTCGCGCCGTGGATACGGAGGTACTCGTGGCTGGGGATCTCCTGCACCTTGAGACCCGCCTTGACCACCCGGATGTTCATCAGCGTCTCGACCTCGAAGCCGGTGCAGTCGAGGTCGATCTCGTCCAGGCAGTGCCGCCAGAACGCGTTGTAGCCGTAGCAGAGATCGGTGTAGCGGGCGCCGAACTTGGCGTTGACGACCGCGCACAGCACCCTGTTGCCGAGCTTGCGGACGGGCGTCATGTCGGACGTGCCGCCGCCGTTGGCGAACCGCGAGCCCTTGGCGAAGTCCGCCCCGGACACCAGCGCGGACACATAGGACACGATCTCGTGTCCGTCGGCCGAGCCGTCCGCGTCGACCATCACGATGATGTCGCCGGTGCACGCCTCGAACCCGGTGATCAGCGCGTCGCCCTTGCCCTTGCCGCGCTGCTCGACGACCTTGACGTCGGGCCACAGTTCGCGGGCCACCCGGACGGTGTCGTCGGTGGAATTGCCGTCCACAAGAACCACTTCGTGAATCCAGCCGGGAAGTGTCTTGAAGACGTAGGGGAGATTCTCCGCCTCATTCATGGCGGGAATCACCACACTCACCGGTGGCGCAATGGCCAGGTGAGAGGAGATCGGCCGGTATTTGCCGACCGCTAACGGATCATCGCCCGAAATGGCTGGGCGCAGGACTGAGCTCATGAGTCTGGTCCCTCTCGTCCGGTGGACCGCCCGCCCCTGGGCGGTCCGGCTCTTTTTCCGGTTCGAAAGGGGGGTTCTCACTTACGGCATGCCGAAATGGATCTCCGTGCGTGCCGGGTGAGCTGGCAAAGCTGGCCGGCTCTCGGGAAATCGGAAGCCGACCGCGCGGCACGGCTCGGTACAAGTGTGGTCACCGAGCACGGCACCCCCCTACCGCGCCCCGCGTCCGACCCTCTTCGCGATCTTGAGCCCTCCCCTAGATCGCATACGCATGACGGTCCGATGCGGGTGAGATGTATGACGATATTGACGATTGTGTCTCTATGGCAAGGCCTGGAACGTGCTCCCACGTTTTTGTTGGTTTGGCCGTTACCTAACGACTCGAACGGATTTTCCCCATCCGCTTGAGAATCCTGTCGGCGGGCTCGAAGAGCTCCGGCCGCGACAGCACCATGTTGCGCAGCGCCCGGACCGGAGCGCGCCGCGCCCTGTGTCCGACCGCGACCGGATGACGCCGGGTCACCCACCCCTCGGACACGGAGAGTTCCCGCGTCTTCAGGGAGTCCTTGTATTCCTTCTGGCCCCGCCCTAGATCCAGATAGGCAATTCCGTCGGCCGCCGCCGCCTCGGCCATCCGCAAATGCATGATCAGCCCCGGCGAATACTTCGCGAACGCCGGATCGTAGGCCGGGAACCAGCAGGCGAGGACCCGCTCGGTACGCAGGCCGAAGTGCGCGGCGACCGGTTTCCCGTCGGCGTACAGCACGGACAGGATGCCCGCGAACGACTCGGAGCGGGTGTGGAAGAGCTGCAGCACCAGATGGTTGATCCAGGCGTGCGCGAAGCGGTCGCTGCGCCCGGTCCTGCGGTACTGCGCGGACTTCCAGTCCATCAGGGTGCGCAGGGCCGCGGGGTCGCGCTCGTCGTGGACGTAGCGCACCTCGCCGGCGTCCCGGCCGAGCCTGCGCTCCTTGGCGAGTGTGGTGCGGGTGAACTTCGGCGACTGGGCGCGCAGTTGGCGCAGATACGTTTCATAGCCCTGGTCGACGTCCATGACCGGTGACGGGAAGGTGCCGGAGGCGCCCGCCTCGAACGGCGGCTGGCCCTCCACCAGATGGTCGAACTCCCATACGGCGAGCCCGCACTCCCGCAGCAGGTCCTGGGCGTCCCAGGCGAACCCCGGGCGGTGCACCAGTCCCTGGCAGTCGGAGACGCCGAGGCCGACGGCCCGTCCCACACCGGTGGTGGATCTCTGGAACGGGAAGAACGCCGTGGGCTCGCCGTCCTCGCGGACCACCGCGATCCGCACGCCTCGTCGGCAGCGTCCCACCGCGAGAGTGAACTCGGGGGACAGGAACGGATTCGCCAGCTCCGGCGAGCCGTTCAGATGGGCCTTCGACTGCAAAGCCGTCCAGGCCGCCCGGTCGGCGGTGCTCAGCTCGCCGGGGCGGTACACGCGTATGTCCACTTCAGGAGGTCCGTCTTCTCGTGGTACGGCCGCGCAGCCGCCGTACCAGTACCAGCAGGAGAACGAGCGAGCTGATCGCGGTCACGGCCACGATCCCGCCGGGGACCGACCAGCGGTGCACCGCCAGCATGCCCTGGGCGACGAGGAGATCGACGGCGATCGCTCCCGCGACGGACACCACCGTGCGGGCGAAGGGATCCAGCCCGCGCAGCGCGGCCGAGACGGCGGCTCCTGGCGCGGCGAGCAGGAAGAACAGCGTGAACGGGCCGCGCAGCGAGGAGTCCACGTCGGCGAGCGCGAGCACCGCGCCGACTCCCGCGACGGCCACCGCCACGCCCGCGAGCAAGGGGACCAGGTCCTTTCCCGGATCCTGTCCCGACCGCTCGTCACTGTCTGGTGAAGGTGACTTGATGCCTATGGTCTGCATTGGCGACTTTGCCCCCCGAAGCGCCGGATGCCGGGCTTCAATGTCGCGCAGGCGGCTGGCGGCCGTCAAGATGCGGTGGGCACTGACACGGGCTTCTTGGGCGACTTCAAACCTGCGACGGCCTTGTTCCGCGGGCGATTCGCGAAGCCGCCGCCCGGTCCGGACGGACTGCGCCCGGTGGCCCCCGAGTTGGTTGCGGACATGAACATGCAACCACGATGCCGCCGGTGAGCGCGGTGCGACGGTTCCGACTGTTGCGGAATTCTTTGGCATGGACACTTCCTGTCAACACGCGTAGCTGCTACCAAAGTTGTGGCAGAGATCCTGCTAAAGGGAGGTTCCATGAGACGTTCCCGAATTACGGCATACGTGGCCTCACTCCTCCTCGCCGTCGGCGGTGCCCTTACCGGGGCAGCGGCGGCGCAGGCGTCCCCCACCGCGGCCGCCACCGGTTATGTGGCCCTCGGTGACTCCTACTCCTCGGGGGTCGGCGCCGACAGCTACATCAGCTCCAGCGGCGACTGTCTGCGCAGCACGAAGTCGTACCCCTACCTCTGGGCCGCCGCTCATTCACCTTCGTCGTTCGCCTTCACGGCCTGTTCGGGCGCTCGTACGGGTGATGTCCTCGCAGGCCAGCTCGGCCCGCTCAACTCCTCCACCGGCCTCGTCTCGATCAGTATCGGCGGCAACGACGCCGGCTTCGCCGACGTCATGACCACCTGCGTACTCAATTCCGACAGCGGCTGTCTGTCCCGGATCGCCACCGCCAAGGCGTACGTCGACTCGACGCTCCCCGGTCAACTCGACTCCGTCTACTCCGCGATCAGCGCCAGAGCACCCGCCGCCCACGTGGTGGTGCTCGGGTACCCCCGGTTCTACAAGCTGGGCGCGACCTGCCTCGGCCTCTCCGACACCAAGCGCGCCGCGATCAACGGCGCCGCCGACTACCTGGACAGTGCCATCGCCAAGCGCGCCGCCGACCACGGCTTCACCTTCGGCGACGTCCGGACCACCTTCACCGGCCACGAGCTCTGCTCCGGCAGTGCCTGGCTGCACAGTCTCAACCTGCTGAACATCACCGAGTCGTACCACCCGACCGCGGCCGGCCACTCCGGCGGCTATCTGCCGGTCTTCACCGGCGTGGCCTGACGGTCCCTACGGCGAGGCGGAAGCGGAGGCCCCGTCCGACGGGGTCTCCGTCACGCACGTGACCGAGAACGGCACCGAGTCGGACGTGGTGTGCACCGGGCTGCGGACCTCCACCCCGATCGCGTTCCGGTACGTCCCGCTCGTGTCGTACGCCGTGACGACGACCGACCTCCGCGCGGTCCTGTCGTCACCCGCCGAGAACGACAGGGTCTTCCAGCCCGGGTCGGAAACCTGGCCGCTCTCCGTCACCCAGCGGTACTCGACCCGCGCCGGCACCCGGCCCACCGTGAACGTCGCGGTGAAGACGGGTGCCTGGGCCTGCGGCGGCGGACAGGCACCGGAGTAGTCGGTGTGCGCGCCCACCACCGTCACCCGCACCGACTGCGCGGGCGGCGTACTCGTCCGGTCCCCGCGGGGCGAGGTGGTGGCCGGGGAGGCGCCACCGGACGCCGGGTCACCGCTCGCGCTGCTTCCCGATGGTGAACTGCCGCCGCCCGCCCCCTTGTCGGTGCTGCCACCGGTGCCCTTGCCGCTGGAGCTGGTGGTGCCGTCCCCGCCGCCGTCGTGGTTCATCAGGGCGTACGTCAGTCCGCCCAGGGCGAGGGCGAGTGCGGCCACCCCCGCGATCACGGCGGCGGCCGCCCGGCGGTTGCGGACGGGCTCCGTCGAGGCCGGGGTGTCGCTCGCGGGCGGGAACGACGGATAGCCCTGTGTCGGACCCTGCGGATACGGCGTGTCGTGGTCCGAGCGCGGCGGACCCTGCGCGGGCTGCGGGAAGGCGGAGACCGTCGGCGTCCGCAGGCTCGCGGACGAGGGTCCCGCGGCCGGGGAGCCGCCCGCGCCGATGATCCGCAGATCGCTCTCCGCCCGCGCGGCGCTCGTCCGTTCGGCCGGGTCCTTCCTCAGCAGCCCCTCGATCACAGGGGTCAGCGGTCCCGCCCGGCGGGGCGGTGGCAGCGGCTCGTCGACGATGGCGCGCAGCGTGTTCAGGGGGGTGTTGTACCGGAAGGGCGAGTTGCCCTCGACCGCCGCGTACAGCAGCACCCCGAGCGACCACAGGTCCGACTCCGGCCCCGGCGTACGGCCGAGCGCCCGCTCCGGGGCGAGGAACTCGGGCGAGCCGATGACCTCGCCCGTCATGGTCAGCGCCGAACTGCCCTCGACCGTCGCGATACCGAAGTCCGTGAGGACCACCCGGTCGTCGTTCGACAACAGGACGTTCGCCGGCTTCACGTCGCGGTGCAGAACCCCCGCCTCGTGCGCGGCCCGCAGCGCGGAGAGCACTTCGGCCCCGATGTGCGCGGCGCGCTGCGGGGAGAGCGGCCCCTCGGCGTCCAGGAGGTCGGAGAGGGAGATCCCGCGGACGAGTTCCATGACGATCCAGGGGCGACCGTCCTGCGTCGCCACGTCGTACACCGTGACCACGTTGCGGTTCGGCACCCGGGCCGCGGCCCAGGCCTCACGCTCCAGGCGCGCGTACATCCGCTCGACCTCGGGGCCCATGAGCCCGGCGGGCGCGCGGACCTCCTTGACCGCGACCTCGCGGTGCAGCACCTCGTCCCGGGCGCGCCACACGGTCCCCATACCGCCCTGGCCCAGAGGAGAGAGGAGGCGATAGCGGTTCGCGATCAGACGTTCACCGACCGGCTCTTCGGACACGGGTGTCCCCCCATTCGTATCCGTCGCGCATCCGCGTGATTTCTCCACAAAAGTAGCTCAACCGAGTGCGGATGCCGCCCCCTTGAACAGCAATCCGGCTCCCAGGGCCACGACGACGAACGCCGAACCCAGCGGCGCGGTCCTGCGGATCAGAGCCGCGGCCGGTCCCGCGGCCCACCGCGGGCGCCTCGCCAGCGCCCGGTTGACGCCACTGCCGAGCTTGACGACGGCGAACCCGGCCGCGGTCAGTGTCAGGGCCAGCCCTACGCCGTACGCGAGCACGAGGAGCAGGCCGAACCACGCCTGCCCCAGGGCCGCGGCGCCGACCAGGACGACGACGGCGGACGGACTGGGCACGAGCCCGCCGGCGAAGCCGAGCAGGATCGTGCCCCGGATCGTCGGGGCCACGGCGTGGGTGTGGGTGAAGCCGCCGTGGGTGTGTTCGAGGGCCGGGGGGACGGCGCGGCCGTGCGGGTGGTCGTGACCGTGGTCGTGACTGTCGTGACCCTCGTGACTGTCGTGATGGTGCTGATCGGGGTGGTGCGGGTGCTCGCGCGGCGCACTGTGGGGGTGGTGCGCGCCGTCCTGGACCGTCGCGACGGCGGACGCGTGGGCGTGCGCGAGGACCAGCGGGCGCTCGTGCCGCTCGGCGTGCTCGTGGGGGTGGTCGGCGTGATCGTGCGTGGGGCTGTGGGGATGCTCGTGGGCGTGGCCGTGCTCGTGGGCGAGGCCGTGATCGTGCTCATGGCCGTGGTCGTGGTGGTGGTCGCCGCCATGGTCGTGGCCGTGTGCGCGGCCTCGGCGGAGCCCCGGCGGGAGGCCGTGTCCAGGTGCCCTGTTGCGCCATGCGCGCCGTACGAGCGTGACACCGGCACACGTCACCAGGACGCCGCTCGCGATACCCAGCCACGCGATCACGGAGGGCGCGGCGGCGGAGCCGGCCGTCACCAGGAGGCCGAGGGCGACGACACCCAGGGTGTGGGTGACCGTGACCGAGGCGGCCAGCGGCAGCACGTCGCGCAGGCCCGCCCGGCCGCCCCGGGCCGCGGCCGTCGCGGCCATCAAGGTCTTGCCGTGGCCCGGCGCGAGCGCGTGCATCGCGCCCAGACCGACCGAGACGAGCAGCGCCAGCGAGGCGAAGCCGAGGGTGAGGTCGTGCCGGGCGACCAGGTTGTCCAGGGCCCGGGTCCAGCGGTCGGCGCCGCGCGGGAGGACGGAGGCACCGGGCGCGGCCGGTCCCTCCTCGGCCAGAGCGGGGCCGCCGGGGCGGATCCGCAGGGAGGCGGTCGAGGTGTCGGCGGGGGAGGAGAGCAGCGCCTTGGGGTAGCTGGTCAGCTCCCGGGACACCGACTTCCTCGGTACGTCCGACGCGGTGAGCGTCATCCGGTCGCCGCGCGCGGTGATCTCGCGCCAGCCCGGTCCCCGGTCGGTCCCGGCGCCGCGGAAACCCAGCGACACCGTGGCCGCCTCGGGGAGCGCGGCCGTCAGCCGGCACTCGACACGCAGGGTGTCGAGTCCGGCCTGGCCCGGCCGCGGCCTCGCCCGGCTCGCGGCGACGGTGAGCGGGACCGTCCGCCCGTCGACACTGGCCCTGCTGCCGTGCGCCGCCGTCTCGCAGCGCTGCCGGGCCCAGTCCGCCATACCGAGCTTCTCGATGTCGGGCTTCGCCTGGGTGGCCGGGATCTCGGCGAGGTCCTCGACGTGGTCGACGCGCAGCTGCCCGGGGGCGGCGACGAGTCCGTCGTAGCGGTTCACGGTGAAGTTGCCCAGCGGATGCGCGCTCGCGGCCCCGCCGGGCACCAGAACGAGGGCGCAGGCGGCGGTGAGCACGGCCGCGCACGAGGCGAACAGTCGACGCGGCGTCACTTGTCGTCCTCCAGTGCCTTGCGGGCCGCGCGGGCGCCCAGGGGGGAGAAGCCCGCGTTCAGGCCGAGGGCCGCCTTCAGCGAGGCGCGGGCCTCCTTCCCATGACCGGTCGCGCGCTCGATCATGCCGCGGTGGTAGAGGAAGGACGCGTTGCGGTAGCCGGTGGCCGTGGCCCTGCGGGCGTACGGAAGGGCCTCCGCGTCACGGCCGTTGACATGCAGGGCCCAGGCGAGCGCGTCCGCCGTGTGCACGGTGTGGCGGCGGGCCCATTCGTCACGGGCCGCCTTCAGCGCCGCCCCGCGGTCGCCGTGGTCGGCGGCGGCGAGGGCGGTGTCGAGGTCGGCGTCGACGCCGTAGGAGTGGGCGAGCGCGATCCACGCGTCCACCAGCGCGTACTGGTCGTGGGCCTTCCTCACGTCGCCCGGATTGCCCCGTGCCTCGTACAACTCACCGAGTTCCACCAGGGGCTGGGGCAGCGGATAGCGCTCCACCACCTGTTCCATGCCCTTGATCGCCGCCGCTTCGTCGCCCCGGGCGGCCTGGGCGCGGGCGCGGCCCTCCAGCGCCGGGAGGTAGGTGTCGTCGGCGGCCAGTGCCCGCGCGTAGTACGTGAGGGCGTCCGTGTACTCGCCCTGGTTCCAGGCGAGTTGGCCGAGCGCACTGGCCACGTACGAGATGTCGCCCCGGCTGGTCGCTGTGCCGAGTGCCTGTTCGAGGACTCGGCGGGCGGTCCTCACGTCGCCGCGCAGCTCGTGCACATAGGCGTACCGCGTGAAGACGGGGACCCCCGGGCGGCGCGCGTCGGCCAGGTCGGCGGCCTTCGACGCCTCCGTGTAGCGGCCGAGCTCGACGAGCGCGTCGATACGGGAGGAGAGGGCGCGCTCGCTGTACGGGTTCTCCTTGAGCACCGTGTCCGCGTAGGTCAGGGCGCCGGTGAAGTCGTGGCGTGCCGCGGCGAGGGCGGCCCGTCCCGCGAGCGCCGGCTCATTGCCGGGGCGCAGCTTCAGGGAGCGGTCCAGCGCCTGCTGCGCCTGGGGGTAGCGGGAGGGGTCGCCCTTGGTGCGGGCCTGCTCCACGTACGCCAGTCCCAGCGTCGCCCAGCCGCCGAAGTCCTTGGGCTGGGCCCGGAGATGGGCCTGCAGCGCGGTGATGCTCGTGTCCAGGTCGCCACTGGCGAGGAGCTGCGGGGAGACGCCGCTCGGCGCGGCGGCGACCGTGGCGCCCGAGCCGCTCCTGACGGCCCCGACCACCACGGCCCCCGCGGTGAGCGCGACGGCCAACGACGCCGCGCAGGCGACGAGTTGCACGGTCCGCCAGCGGCGCGCCGAGGCGGACACCCGCCGGACGGCGTCGACGCGTTCATCGCCCGCGCCGCCCCGTTCGTCACCCACGACCGCCGGTTCGTCACTCACGCCGGTTTGTCCGCCACCAGCGTCCGCCCGTTCGTGACCCGCGCCGGCCTCGCCGCTCACCGTGCCCGGCCCGCCGCCGTCCGCGGCGTCCGTGCGCTCGTCGCCGGCTGCGTCCTTGTCGTTCTCCGTGCTGTTCTTCTCGTTCTCCCGGTCGACCACCGTCCCCTCGGCGGCGGCGACGGTCGTGTCCTCGGACGTGGAGGGAGCGTGCGCGGATGTCGTCCGGCCGGCGGCCGCGACCCGCGCCCGCGCCGCGGACCGACCGGGCGAGTCCGTCGCCGCGCGGATCGGCGGAGCCGGATCGGGCTCCGGCGTGGCGACCGACCGCTCGCCGTGGTCGCCGTCCGGCGCGCTCTCGTTCGTACGCGGGGACATGCCCACTCCTCAAAGTCCTGGGGGAACGATCGTTTTGTAGGTGGGGGGAGGGAGCGGCCCGCGCCGTGGGGGGGGTGGGGGTACGGGCCGCGCCAGTCGGTGGACCGGGCCGGTCAGTAGGCCCGGTACATGCGCCGGCGCCACCACATCACGCCGGCGCCGATCAGCAGGACGCCGGCCACGCCCGCCGCCGCGGAACCCGCGATCAGCATGGTGTCCGTGCCGCCCGAACCCGACTGGAGCGCGTCCCCCAGCTGGTTGCGGACGTTGTTGCCGGTGCCCTTCGCCAGCGCACCGCGCGAACCCGAGGTCGGCTCGGCCAGGTACGGGAAGGACTTCTCGAACTTCTTGTCATTCTTGTCGACCGCGTCGGTCAGGCCGGTCTTCTGGCCGAGGAGTTCGCCCTCGACGACCCGCAGCGACGCGTCGATCACGTCGTCGGAGAGCCGACGCCCGTTCGGGAAGCCCGCGTTGTCACCGTCGAGCACCCCGAGCCGCTTGGGATGCATGCTCGGCTTGATGGAGGTGTTGAGGCGCAGCTCCTCCGAAGGACGCACGTGAGGGGGCTGGTTGAGGCCCTTCACGCCCTTCAGGAACACGTCGACCAGGTCGTTGCGCGGCTCGGCCGGTGCCTTGATCTTGTAGATCCCCTCGATGAGCTTGGGCAGCTCGGGGTTGGTCACGTTCTTCAGGAACTGGGCGTCGCCCCACGGCGCGGACGCGTTGAACTTGTCCTTGTCCTTCTGGGGGTTGACGACCTCGTTGACCAGCGGGCTGCCCAGCCGCGAGACCTGCGTCCAGTCGCCGCGGGCGTCCGCGCGCTGGACCGTGGACCAGATGCCCACGATGGGCTGCCCGGCGGACTCCCGGATCATGTCGTTGGGCACCTGCAGGGCTATCGAGTTGACGTTGTAGCCCTTGAGGGTGTCCCGCCCGACCTCGGACAGGTTGCCGCCGTACAGCAGGTCGAAGACCCGCAGATCCAGGAAGAACGGGTCGTCCGCCTGGCCGGCGAACGTGGTCGAGTCGCCGGCGAGCTTGTACACCGCCTGGTTGCGCAGTTTGGTGTAGTCGGGCATCGACGCCTTGCCGACGTTCGACGGCGCGACCGGGATGTCGTCCGCGACCTTGGTCTTGGAGACCAGCTTCTGGTTGTGCAGCCGCAGCAGATCGATGTCGTACGTCTGCGTGATGTTCAGGTCGGGGTCGTCCAGGCTGCTGACCGGACCCGTGTTGTAGAGGAAGGTGTCGCCGTTCTTCCGGTGCGTCTTGAAGGTGTACCGGTAGATCAACTCGCCCTGTGCGTCACCGTTGTTGTCGATGTGGATGTCGTACTGGGCGTCGTCGGCGAACGTGTAGAAGTTCGGTCCGCCGGCCGGTTCCTCGAAGGGGATGAAGTTCGCGATGAGCGTCGTCGTGTCCGGCTTGTCCGGACTCACGAAGGCGTACACGTCGGTGTTGTCGTACTGGGGCGTCCCCGAGATCAGCGGGGCCTCCCGGTGGCTGGAGGCGGAGGCCGCCCCCGGTTCCAGCACGGTCACGCCGGCGGCCGCGAGCCCACCGGCGGCCAGCGCACCACAGATGAGAGTCACGAGACTCCTGCGTCCCACGCCACTCCTGGAGATAGGTGTCATGCCGTCCGTCCTCAGATCCCAATTGCCTGACGCACGCCATTCGGAGCGGTCGCCGCGGTGGATTGGTCGAATCCCAAACGTTCTTACGGCGGGTTTCGCCACTCGTCTCAGCGGAGGGCTCGCTTCTTTTCGCGGCCGACCCGCTTTTTCGGTCCGCTGATCCGTAACCCATCCGAAGGACCGCTCGCTGCGAACACGTAGGTGAAGGAACGGGCCGTGCGCGCCCGGAGAGGGGGGAACGAGTGGAGGCGGACGAACTTCTGGTGCTCGTGGCCGGAGGCGACCAGAAGGCATTCGAGGAGCTGTACGGCATCGTGTCCGGACCCGTGTTCGGACTCGTACGCAGGGTGGTGCGGGACGCCGCACAGTCGGAGGAGGTGTCGCAGGAGGTGCTGCTCGAACTCTGGCGCTCCGCCGCCCGGTTCGACCCCGGCCGGGGCAGCGCGCTGTCCTGGATCCTCACCCTCGCGCACCGGCGGGCCGTCGACCGGGTCCGCAGCGCCCGCGCGGCCACCGAACGCGAGCAGCGCGAGGGACAGCGGGCCCACCACCCCGCTTTCGACCAGGTCGCCGAGGAGGTGGAGGCCGGGCTCGAACGGGAATGGGTACGACGCTGTCTGGACCGGCTCACCGCCCTCCAGCGCCAGTCCGTCACCCTCGCCTACTACGACGGCTACACCTATCGTGAGGTCGCCGAACGACTCTCCCTGCCGCTCGGGACGGTCAAGACGCGCATGCGTGACGGTCTGACGCGGCTGCGCAACTGCCTGGGGGGTGCCGCGTGAGCGGGGCCCGGCTCGCCCGGAGCCACGACGACGCGACCCGGCACCGCATCGCCGGTGGCGCGCACCCCCGTGGCCGCGCCGGCCGCTCCCGACCGCTCTCCTCCCGTCCCCGCCACCCCTTCCGGCATCTCCCCACCGGTACTCACCTCCTCCGTACCCGCGTTCTGGACCTGCCCAGCAGCGCCCGGCATCTTCTGGGAGGCGTCGCATGAGCGTCCTCGACCGTCTGCTGCGTCGCGATCCGCACTCGCTCGCGGCGCCCTACGCCCTCGACGCGCTGGAGCCCGACGAGCGGCACCGCTTCGAGCGGCATCTGCGTGGCTGCGCACGGTGCGAGGCCGAGGTGCGGGCGCTGGGCGAGGACGCGGTGCGGCTCGCCTGGTCCACCGCGGCTCCGGCCCCGGCCGCGCTGCGCGAACGGGTTCTGACCGCTGTGCGTACGACCCCGCAGGAAGCGGCGTCGCCCGGTGGCGCACCGCGCCCGCGGGCGGCGCACGGACCCTCGCGTGCGCGGGCCCCGCGCTTCCGTCCACTGCTCGCCCCGTTCGCCACCGCGACCGCCGCCGCGGCTCTCGTCGTCGCTTCCCTGTTCGCCGTACAGGCGACGCAGACCCAGGACAAGCTGGACCAGGAGCGGGCCCAGGCGCGTGAGATCGCCCACGTTCTGGCCGCGCCCGACGCCCGGGCGTCCGGTCAACGGGACGCGCAGGGCCGGGGGATCGGTGTCGTCGCCTCCGCGTCGGAAGGGCGCGCCGTCGTGACACTGAGCGGACTCGGCACTCCGTCAGGGGCGCGCGTGCACCAACTGTGGCTGATGCGCCCCCATGCGCGACCGCGCTCCCTCGGGCTCTTCGAGGGCGACACGCCCTTGATGGCCACCGGACTGAACACGCGGGCGACGTCACTCGCTGTGACCGTCGAGCCGCACGGCGGCTCGGTGCAGCCCACAACCGCGCCGGTTGTCCAACTCACCCTGAAATCGGTCGGATTCGGAGAGTAGTCGTCAACACCCTTACGGGGAAGGTGAATCCTGTGACCGCGATACACGAGTGCCATGAGGGAGCGATAGGGTTAGCCTGCCCGGGCCGGGTGGACTCGTACGGGTGGGGAGAGACATGGAACAGATAACAGTGCGCAGCAGGGCACGCGTCCCTGCGATCACCTGCGGGAGCAGCGCGACCAGTTCGCGACTCGACCGCCATCTGGCGGTGCTGGGTGGCCCTGCCATACCGCAGCGCGAGACGATCGAGGCGACGTCGCTGATGCGTGAGCTCACCGCGCGTGACACCACGCAGGACAACAACAGCAGGGGCGCGCGCGTTCGGCGGGTCTCGCTCTTCGCACCTCTGAAGCGACTTCGTCGTTCCCTGTTCGGCGGCCACTAGTCCGGTCACGCGGTACCCGACCCGCGCTCAGGGGACCACACCACCCCGGCGCGCACGCTGCGCTCTCGCCGCCCGTCATCCCCACGGCGCGCAGCGTCGCCCCGGTGTGTCCCCGGGCGCGGGTACATCCTCGTTCTCGTACGCGCCCTGACTCCCGCCCGGCAGCGCGCAGATCCAGTGGACACTCTCCCGGCCCCTGGGTCCCGGCCGAGAACCGGACCAACCGGTCCCCGGCCCGGCACTGAAGCAGCGGCACTGGACCAGTGGCACTAGAGCAGGGCGAACTGGCCCTCCGGGCCCTCCTCGTGGTGATCGAGGACGGACGCGGGCCGTCGTGCCGCCTCCGGCACCGGCAGCACTCCCGCCGCGCGCAGCTCGCTCGCGCCGACCGGCGCCTCCCGCACCGTCAGCTCCGCCTGCCGCTGCCGCAGTTCCCCGAGCAGCGCCAGCACCGTGACGAGTTCGAGCAGCTCGGAGGTCCGGGTCTGCGGCCAGGTCGCCGGCCCGATCGCCTCCAGAACGCCCGGTCCGCCCGTCCCGGTGCGTTCCGCGAACCACTGTTCCAGGACGCGCACCCCGCCCACCTCGAAGTCCCAGGCATGCGGAGGTACGGGAGAGATCCGGCCCTCACCGAGACGCAGGGCCTCCTCGTCCCGGTCGTAGCGCAGTTCGAGGGGGGAGGCGGGAAGCGGTGCGCGGACGTACGGGCGGCGGCCTCCGGGCAGCTTGGGACGCTCGCCGTCGCGCCGCGTCAGCCGCAGCATCCCGCGGCCCAGTTCGACCCCGCGCTCCCAGACCTCCGGGTCGGCGGTGAGGGGGACGACGCGGCCACCCCGGCCCGGCCGTGCGACCGCCACCGTCCAGGCCAGGACGTCCAGGGCGTCGGGGGAGCGGCCGAGCCGGGCGCCCAGGTGTGCCGTCAGGCCGGGTGCCAGGTTCGGTTCGAGGCCGCCCGGACGCCGGTAGAGGGGACGGATCCGTCCGCCGCGTCCGGCACCGAGCGGGAGGAGGGACGTGGCGAGCAGGACCGGCCCCGGCGTGCCGGGCACCACCGTCTGCTCGACCACGAACGCCTGCCGCTCGTCGGCCACCCGCCACAGTTCGGGGCGCGCCGCGTCGATCAGCCGGTGGTCCGGGATCAGCCACTGCTCGTCGAAGGGGCCGTGCAGGACGCGCACCGGCTCCGGACAGGGACCCGACTCGCGCGCCAGCCGCCCCGTCCCGGTGGACTGCCCCGGAAGCTGCGGGACCGCCGACCGCGGAGTGCGCGAGCGGGTGGAGCCGAACAGCGCCTCGCGGTCCGGCCCTTCGGCCCTGAGCAGGGCGTCCCACCGCGCTCCGAGGGACGCGGCGTCGGGAGCGGCCGGCCACCCCCGCCCCAGCCTCGGCGGTGCGACCGACCACGGCATGAGGTCCGCGAGCAGCGGAGCGTCGTCGTCGTGCGTCACGCTGGGCATCGTACGACGAGGGCCGCGCACACCGTCCTCGTACGCCGTCGTCAGTGGGCGTCGAGGGTGACCGTGAAGGAGAAGCGGTCCCCGCGGTAGTGGATGCGGGCCACGTCCAGGGCGACACCGTCCTCGCCGTACACGATGCCCGTGTAGTGCAGGATCGGGCTGAGCAGCGGGACCTGGAGCAGCCGTGCCGTCTCCGGGTCCGCCAGCCGGGCCTCCACGGTGTCGGTGATCCGGCTGATGCGCAGGCCCACCACGTCCCGGAGCACCTTGGTCATGGGCCAGCGCACCAGGTCCTGCGGGTCGATCAGCGCCGCCAGTTCGGGACGCACGTAGTTGCGCGCGTGGTTCGTCGGCTCACCGGTCTTCTCGTCGCTGCGCAGCCGGTGGTAGGTGCCCACCTCGGCCACATCCGGGAAGTACTCGGCGAGTTCGGCGGGCAGCGGGGCCGGTCCATGGCCGAGCAGCTCGGTCGTCATGCCCGACTGCTGGGCCACGATGGTGTCCACCGAGCCGAGCAGCCGCACGGGCGCACCGCGCCGCGCACTCGGCTCGATGAACGTGCCCCGCCGGCGATGGCGGTTGATCAGCCCCTCGTCCTCCAGCTCCTTGAGCGCCTGCCGCATGGTGAGCACGCTCACCCCGTAGTGCCCGGCCAACTGCTCCTCGGTCGGGAGCCGTAGCGGGTCCTGGGGCGACCGCCCGAGTATCGAGGCGCGCAAGGACTGCGACACCTGATACCAGAGCGGCAACTTGCGGTTCAGGACGATCGAATCCGGGGCGAAGGAGGTCACGAAGGTATCCGTACCGGTCGCCGCAGCTCAGCGCAACGGGCGGAAGTGCCGCTGGAGGCCCTGCCACACGTCGTCGTACCCGCGCTGCAGGTGCTCCGCGCCCGCCGCCTGCGCCGTGGCGGTCACCGGCCAGCGCGTCTCGAACATGAACGCGAGCCCGTCGTCGACCTTCTGGGGCCGCAGTTCCGCGGCGCTCGCCCGGTCGAAGGTCTCCCGGTCCGGTCCGTGCGCCGACATCATGTTGTGCAGCGAGCCGCCTCCCGGCACGAAACCCTCGGCCTTCGCGTCGTACGCCCCTTCGATGAGTCCCATGTACTCGCTCATCACGTTCCGGTGGAAGTACGGCGGCCGGAAGGTGTCCTCGCCCACCAGCCAACGCGGCGCGAAGACGACGAAGTCGACGCCGGCGAGCCCCGGGGTGTTGCTCGGCGAGGTCAGCACCGTGAAGATCGACGGGTCCGGGTGGTCGTAGCTGATGGTGCCGATCACGTTGAAACGGCGCAGGTCGTAGACGTACGGCAGATGGTTGCCGTGCCAGGCGACGACATCCAGCGGAGAGTGGTCGTACGTCGCCGTCCAGAGGTTGCCGCAGAACTTGTTGACGACCTCGACCGGGCCCTCGGAGTCCTCGTACGCGGCCACGGGTGCGAGGAAGTCGCGGGCGTTGGCGAGTCCGTTGGCACCGATCGGGCCCAGATCGGGGAGTTGGAAGGGCGCCCCGTAGTTCTCGCACACATAGCCACGGGCGGACGCGCCGGGCCCGCCGTCGAACGCTTCGTCGAGCAGCTCCACCCGGAACCGGACCCCTCGGGGGATCAGCGCGACCCCGCCCGGCTCCACCCGCAGCAGTCCGAACTCGGTCCGCAGCAGCAGTCCGCCGCGCTCCGGCACGATCAGCAGCTCGCCGTCGGCGTCGCTGAACACCCGCTCCATCGAGGAGTTGGCGTGATAGAGGTGCACCGCCATACCCGTGCGCCGCGTCGCGTCGCCGTTGCCGCCGAGCGTCCACAGGCCGGCGAGGAAGTCCGTGCCCGCGGGGGGCTCCGGCAGCGGGTTCCAGCGCAGCCGGTTGGGATCGGGCTCGGTCTCGGTGAACGGAGCCGAGCGCAGCGTGCCGTTGTCCGTGCGCGCGAACGCGGGATGCGCGGCCGACGGGCGGATCCGGTACAGCCACGAACGCCGGTTGTGGGCTCTGGGTTCGGTGAACGCCGTACCGCTCAACTGTTCCGCGTAGAGCCCGAGCGGGGCGCGCTGCGGCGTGTTGCGGCCGTGCGGCAGCGCCCCCGGGACCGCCTCCGAGCTGTGTTCGTTGCCGAATCCGGAGAGGTAGGCCAGCCCCTCGGCCGTCTTCCTCGCGTCCCCGCTCATGATCGCTCCCTCGCGCCCGATTCCTATGCATCACCGTAGGATTCGACGTCACCGTGCGCAAGAGGGCGCTCGAAGCACCGCTCGGGACCGGCCACGGCCACGGCGCGCGGCCGGGGTCCGGGCGCGACGTACGCCCCAGGGCTTGCCGCACGGACCGAGAACCCGACTTCAGGGGGATCCGGCCGTCGGACCGTTGTTCTACTCTCCCGGGCATGTCGTGGAAGCGTGGACCGCTCGCCGCGCTCGCGGTCTGCGCCCTGCTCGGCGGACCGGCGGGCTGCGGCTCCGGTGACGGGCACGGGCGAGGGGAGCGGGTGTCGGCCTCGCCCGTGGGCAGACTCCTGGACGGGACGGACGAGAGGGGACGGCACTACCGTGAGGTCGGCAAGGAGAACGCGCCCGAGGTCGCGATCGAGGTCCAGCCGGACTTCGACCACGGCTGGGACGTGCGCCTGAGCGTCCACCACTTCCACTTCTCGCCCGCCGGGGCGAGGGCCCGGGCCGTGACCGGCCGCGGCGTCGCCCTGCTCTACCTCGACGGCCGCGCCATCGCCACGCTGCGCACCGCCGAACAC
This sequence comes from Streptomyces sp. RPA4-2, assembly GCF_012273515.2. Lineage (NCBI taxonomy): Bacteria > Bacillati > Actinomycetota > Actinomycetes > Kitasatosporales > Streptomycetaceae > Streptomyces > Streptomyces sp. RPA4-2. The sequence goes on along the minus strand of NZ_CP050975.2, from coordinate 2,179,696 downwards.
CACCTCGCCGGCGGCCTGGTGCCGCGGGGCACCCACCATGTCACCGCACGCCTCTACGCGGACGACCGGACGGTGTGGGCCGTGCACGGCAAGCCGGTGCAGAGCACGGCCGACATCACGGCGTCCGTGGCCGGACCGACGCACGGCCCCGCCCCGACGCGGACTCCGACCCGCACGGTCACCCCCACGGGAGCGGCCACGGCGACCCTGCCCAGCACGGGGACGACCGCGACGAGCGGGAACGGCGGCACGGCCCGCACCGACACGGGAGGTTCACCGGACACCGGCGGAAAGGCATCATGAAGCCCGTGCCCCCCGCGACCCCGCTCCGCCGTGCGCCCGTCCAGCGGCGCAGCGCCGAAAGACTGACGAGGATCCTCGACGCCTGTGCCGGACTCCTCGACGAGGTCGGCTACGACGCCCTGAGCACCCGGGCCGTGGCCCAGCGCGCCGGTGTCCCGATCGGTTCCGTCTACCGCTTCTTCGGCAACAAGCGCGCCATGGCCGACGCGCTGGCCCAGCGCAACCTGGAGCACTACACCGAACGTGTCGCCGAACGCCTCGGGGAGTCGGACGGCGAGGGAGGCTGGCGGGCCGCCATGGACGCCGTGCTCGACGAGTACCTCGCCATGAAACGCACCGCGCCCGGCTTCACCCTGGTCGACTTCGGCAACCAGATCCCGGTCGGCTCCGGTTACGCCGAGCCCAACACCCGTGTCGCCGAACGGCTCACCGAGCTGCTCTCCGGCTATCTCGACCGCACCCCCGACGAGGACCTGCGGCGCACCTTCCTCGTCGCCGTGGAGGCCGCGGACACTCTGGTCCACCTCGCCTTCCGGGTCGCACCGGAGGGCGACGAGCGGATCATCGACGAGACCCGGCAACTGCTGCGCGCCTATCTGGGCCGGGTCCTCGACTGAACGGGGCGCGGGCGGGGGCGGGGGTACGGAGAGTTCCGAACCGGGCGCGAGCCGTGGCGGGGATACGGGGAATTCCGAACCGGGCGCCGGCCGGGGCGGCGATACGGAGATTTCCGATCTCGCCCCCGAGAGCCCCTCCCGGTCATCCGTACCGGTCGGTATGCTCGTCCGCGTCTGCGTCCGTGTGCCACCGCCGCCACCGTCCTCCGGGAGGATCCGTGTCCCGCACCTCCGGCACCACCCGAGACTCCCGCACCGCCCTGCGCGTCTGCCCCCTGTGCGAGGCCACCTGCGGGCTGACGCTCACCATCGAGGGCACCCGGGTGACCGGCGCCCGCGGCGACCGCGACGACGTGTTCAGCAAGGGGTTCCTCTGCCCCAAGGGCGCGTCCTTCGGGGCCGCCGACGGCGATCCCGACCGACTGCGCACCCCCCTCGTGCGCGAGGACGGCGTCCTGCGCGAGGCCACGTGGGAGGAGGCCTTCGACGCCGTCGCGGCGGGACTGCGCGCGGTCGTGGACCGGTACGGCCCGCACGCCGTCGGCGTCGTCCTGGGCAACCCCAACGTCCACACCATGGCCGGCGCCCTCTACCCGACCGTCCTGCTCAGCTCCCTCGGCACCCGCAGCGTCTTCACCGCCTCCACCGTCGACCAGATGCCCAAACACGTGTCGAGCGGCCTGCTCTACGGCGATGCCAACGCCATCCCGGTGCCGGACCTCGACCACACCGACCACCTCCTGCTGATCGGCGCCAACCCCCTGGAATCCAACGGGAGTCTGTGCACCGCACCCGACTTCCCCGGCAAGCTCAAGGCGCTGCGGGCCCGCGGCGGCACGCTCACGGTCATCGACCCGCGCCGGACCCGCACGGCCAAACTCGCCGACCGTCACGTGGCCGTCCGGCCCGGCACCGACGCCCTGCTGCTCGCGGCGATGGCCCACGTCCTCTTCGAGGAGAAGCTCGTCGACCCGGGCGAGCTCACGCCGCACCTCCAGGGCATCGAGGAACTCGCGGACGCCGTGGGGGACTTCACCCCCGAAGCCGCGAGCGAGGCCTGCGACGTACCCGCCGACACCATCCGGGCCCTCGCCCGCGAACTGGCCGCCGCCCCCACCGCGGCCGTCTACGGACGCATAGGCAGCTGCACGGTTCCGCACGGCACCCTCGCCAGCTGGCTCGTCGACGTCCTCAACATCCTCACCGGCAACCTGGACCGGCCCGGCGGCGCCCTCTTCCCGCTCGCCGCCACCGACCGGACACCCCGGCCCGCCGGCCCCGGTCACGGCTTCGCGCTCGGCCGCTGGCACAGCAGGGTGAGCCGGTACCCCGAGGCCAAGGGCGAACTGCCGCTGTCCGCCCTGACGGAGGAGATCGACACCGCCACGCCCGAAGGGGCCCCGGTCCGCGCCGTCATCGCCGTCGCCGCCAACCCCGTCCTGTCCGCCCCCGACGGCGACCGCCTCGACAAGGCCCTCGACTCGCTCGACTTCATGGTCAGCGTCGATCCCTACCTCAACGAGACCTCCCGCCACGCGCACGTCGTCCTGCCGCCGCCCCCGCCCTCGCAGAGCGCCCACCACGACTTCGCCTTCAACACCCTCGCCGTGCGCAACCAGGTCCGCTACAACCGTCCCGCCGTCCCCCTCGAACCCGGCCGGATGGCGGAGACCGAGATCCTCGCCCGGCTGGTGCTGGCCGCGACCGGTATGCACGGGACCGATCCGTCCGCCGTCGACGCCATGGTCGTCGACTCCACCCTCGCCAAGGCGGGCAAGGACGCGCACGGACCGGTGCACCGGCGCGACCCCCGCGAACTCGCCGCGGCGCTCACCGGCGAGACCGGACCCGAGCGGCGCCTCGACATGATGCTGCGCCTCGGCCCCTACGGCGACGGTTTCGGCGCGCGCCCGGACGGTCTGAACCTGGACCGGCTCCTCGCGCGTCCGCACGGCATCGACCTCGGGCCGCTGCGCCCCCGCCTGCCGCAGCCGCTGAAGACCCGCAGCGGCAGGATCGAACTGCTGCCGGCCCCCATCGCCGACGACCTGCCGCGGCTGCGGGACGCCCTGCGCGAACGCCCGGCCGCGATCGTGCTCGTCGGCCGCCGACATCTGCGCTCCAACAACAGCTGGATGCACAACGTGCCCGCGCTCACCGGCGGTTCCAACCGCTGCACCCTGCACGTCCACCCCGAGGACGCCGCGCGTCTCGGCCTCGCCGACGGGACGGCCGTACGCATCAAGGGGGCCGGGGGAGAGGTGACCGCCCCCGTGGAGGTCACCGACGCCGTGCGGCGCGGAGTGGTGAGTCTGCCGCACGGTTGGGGACACGACCGTCCCGGCACCCGGATGAGCCACGCCGCTCTCGACCCCGGCGTGAACGTCAACCAGCTCCTCGACGGCTCGCTCCTCGACCCGCTGTCGGGCACGGCGGTGCTCAATGGCGTCCCCGTCGAGCTCGCGCTCGCCGAGACGAGGCTGTGACCTGGAGTTTTGCGCCTATTGCTCACGCGTCAACATCTTGTGAACCGATTCCGGCCCGACCTGACGTCGTCGCACCGCCGGCCCCGGCGGGAGTTCAAGGGCGAACGTGAGGTATTCCTCCATGCCGACCATCCCTGCATCCCCGACGCGTCGGGGATGCACATGGCCCTCGTCACCGGTGTCCTCAGCATCCCGCTCACCTGTTCCATGTCCAACGACGGTTTCTGCTTCGGCGTCCGGGACCGTGTGCGGCATCGTCTGACGGCCATCGGCCGCTGTCCGCCGCTGTTCGGAAGTTCGCCCGAGCGGTAGGCGATCGTCCGTTTCCTCCCGGGGTGAACCGTGCCGACCGATCCCGCCGGGTGTCTTCCCCCGGGCGTGCGCGGTCCGTTAGCTTCCGTGACTCATACGTCCCCCGCGACCCGCCCGGGACGTCCGACCGCGGAGCACCAGCGCCCTGTGAGCCCCCGGGGGCACCCTTCATGACACGCGCCATCTCCCTGCACCAGGTCAGCAAGTCGTACGCGCGCGGCGTCCGCGTGGTGGAGCGGCTCTCGCTGGACATCAGGCCCGGAGAGTTCCTGGTCCTGCTCGGACCCTCCGGCTGCGGAAAGTCGACCGTGCTGAGGATGATCGCCGGGCTGGAGGACCCGACCGAGGGCGAGGTGCGCCTCGACGGCGAGTTCGCCAACGATCTGCCGCCGGCCGAACGGGACATGGCGATGGTCTTCCAGAACTTCGCCCTGTACCCGAGCATGACCAGCCGCGACAACATCGGCTTCCCGCTGCGCATCGAGACACCCGGCGAGGACCCCCGCCCGCGCGTCGACGCCACCGCCCGGATGCTCGGCATCGAGGACCTCCTCGAGCGCTTCCCCAATCAGCTGTCGGGAGGCGAACGCCAGCGCGTCGCGATGGGCCGCGCCATCGCCCGGCACCCCTCCGCCTTCCTGATGGACGAGCCGCTGTCCAACCTCGACGCCAAGCTCCGCAACCACCTGCGCGCCGAGATCGCCTCCCTCACCAGAAAACTGGGCGTCACCACGGTGTACGTCACCCACGACCAGGCCGAGGCGCTCTCGCTCGGTGACCGGGTCGCCGTCCTGCGCGGCGGCGTGCTCCAGCAACTGGGCACGCCCCGCACGGTCTACGCACTGCCCGCGAACGTCTTCGTCGCCGCCTTCATCGGCACGCCCCGTATCAATCTGCTGCGCGGCCTCGTCCGGGCACCGCTCGACGGCGCCATGACGATCAGCCTCGGCCGGCAGTACCTCCGGCTGCCCGAACCCCTCTGTCTCGACCACCAGTTGCTACGGGTGCAGCAGGGCCGGGAGGTCATCGTCGGCCTGCGCTCCGAGGGGGTCCGCATCGCCAGACCGTCCGAGGCGAGGCCCGGCGAGGTGGCGATCAGCGGCCTGGTCGAACACGTGGAGTTCCAGGGACACGAGGTGCTCGTCCACTTCAACACCGGCTCGCGGCCCGCCTTCGTACCGGAGTTGGAGGCGCCGCGTCCGGTCCGTCCGGTGCGCCGTCGGCGCCGTGAGGGCACCGTCCTGGGCCGCCTCCGGGAGCGGGCGGCAGGACGGCGGGTCGGGCCCGTGGTCGTCCTGGAGCACCCGGGCGACACGGAACCCGCCCGCGCCGACGAGGTCCCGCCGGAGGGGCGCCTGCCCGGCGACCTCGTCGTCCGCACCACCCCCGACTTCGAACTCCGGCACGGCCTCCAGGTCCCCCTCCTGGTCGACCTCGCCCACCTGTTCGTCTTCGACCAGCACGGCGAACGCATCTGCCCCGCTCCGGCGCGGCTGCCGGACCTGGACGAGTGAGTTCGCCGGCATGCGGGCATGTCCGTGCTCGGCATCCGCGCCCGGGTGGGCGCCGCCACCGCCACCGCCCTGCTCGCCGCCGGCGCCCCGGCCGCGTACGCCCTGTTCGACGACGCGGGCCCGAACGCCCCGGCCACGGCGAGGACTTACGAGGAGACCCGGCTGCTGTTCGGCACCGAGCGGCCCGATGGCGGACCGGCCGTGACCGACCCGCAGTTCATGGCCTTCGTCGACCGCGAGGTGACGCCCGCCTTCCCCGAGGGGCTCACCGTGCGGGACGGCCGCGGACAGTACCGTGACGCGCACGGCGTCATCGAGCGCGAGCGGTCGTACGAACTGGTCCTGCTGTATCCGGCGGCGCAGGCCGGCGCGCGGGCCGCGGGGATCGAACGGATCCGGACGGCGTACGAGAGGACGTTCGGGCAGGAGTCCGTGGCCCGTCTCGACGCGCGCACCCGGGCGGACTTCTGAGGCCGCGGGGACGTCCGGGCCGTACGCGCCTCCCGATCCCTCTGGCGCCACAAAACTATCATCGCTAGTTTAGGGTCCGGACCGACGCGGCCCCGCCCGGGAGGAACACGATGAAGGCACATGACGGCATGTACATCGACGGGGCCTGGCGCCCCGCCGCCGGCAGCGACACCATCGAGGTGGTGAACCCGGCCGACGAGCAGGTGGTGGGCCGGGTCCCGGCGGGCACCGCCGAGGACGTCGACGCCGCGGTACGAGCCGCCCGCGCCGCCTTCCCGGCCTGGGCCGCGACCCCGCCCGCCGAGCGCGCCGCGCGGCTGGCCGCCCTGCGTGACGTACTCGACGCCCGCAAGGACGAGATCGCCGAGACCGTCACGGCGGAGCTCGGCTCGCCGCTCCCGTTCTCGCAGGCGGTCCACGCGGGCGTACCGATCCTGGTCGCGGGCTCCTACGCCGAACTCGCGGCCACGTACGCCTTCGAGGAGAGGGTCGGCAACTCGGTCGTCCACCAGGAGCCCGTCGGGGTGGTCGGAGCGATCACACCCTGGAACTATCCGCTCCACCAGATCGTCGCCAAGGTCGCCCCGGCGCTCGCGGCCGGCTGCACGATCGTCCTGAAGCCCGCCGAGGACACCCCCCTGACCGCCCAGCTCTTCGCGGAGGCGGTCGCGGAGGCGGGCGTGCCGGCCGGTGTCTTCAACCTCGTCACCGGGCTCGGTCCGGTGGCGGGCCAGGCCCTCGCCGAGCACCCGGACGTGGACCTGGTCTCCTTCACCGGCTCCACGGCCGTCGGCCGGCGGATCGGCGCCGCGGCCGGCGCCGCCGTCAAGCGGGTCGCCCTGGAACTCGGCGGCAAGTCCGCCAACGTGATCCTGCCGAGCGCGGACCTCGCGAAGGCGGTCAACGTCGGCGTCGCGAACGTGATGTCCAACTCCGGCCAGACGTGCAGCGCCTGGACCCGCATGCTGGTGCACGACTCACGGTACGAGGAGGCCGTGGAGCTCGCCGCTGCGGCCGCCCTCAAGTACGGCGACCGCATCGGCCCGGTGGTCAACGCCAAGCAGCAGGCCAGGGTGCGGAGTTACATCGAGAAGGGCGTCTCCGAGGGCGCCCGGCTGGTCGTGGGCGGTGCCGAAGCCCCGCGCCCCCAAGGGTACTTCGTCAGCCCGACCGTCTTCGCCGATGTCGAGCCCGGCATGACGATCGCCCAGGAGGAGATCTTCGGGCCGGTGCTGTCGATCCTGCGCTACGAGGACGAGGAGGACGCCGTCCGGATCGCCAACGGCACGGTCTACGGGCTGGCCGGGGCCGTCTGGGCGGGCGACGAGGCGGAGGCGGTGGCGTTCGCGCGACGGCTCGACACCGGGCAGGTCGACATCAACGGCGGACGCTTCAACCCCCGCGCCCCGTTCGGCGGGTACAAGCAGTCCGGAGTCGGACGCGAGCTGGGCACACACGGCCTGTCCGAGTACCTCCAGACCAAGTCCCTGCAGTTCTAGACCCCAGGAGCACGCACATGGTTCGCGCTGCCGTCCTTCCCGCCGTGGGCGCTCCGCTGGAGATCGCCGAGATCGACCTCCCCGCGCCGGGCCCGGGCCAGGTCCGCGTCCGGCTGGCCGCCGCCGGAGTCTGCCACTCCGACCTCTCGCTGTCCGACGGCACCATGCGGGTGCCCGTCCCCGCCGTCCTCGGTCACGAGGGCGCCGGGACCGTCGTCGCCGTGGGCGAGGGCGTGACGGACATCGCCCCCGGTGCGGCGGTGGTCCTCAACTGGGCCCCCTCTTGCGGAAGTTGCCATGCCTGCACGTTGGGGGAGGTGTGGCTGTGCGCCAACGCGCTGACCGGCGCGGGGAACGTGTACGCACGGCGCGTGTCCGACGGGAGCGACCTCCACCCCGGCCTGAACGTGGCCGCGTTCGCCGAGGAGACGGTGGTGGCCGCCGGATGCGTGCTCCCCGCCCCGGACGGCGTCCCGCTCACCGACGCCGCCCTGCTCGGCTGCGCCGTCCTCACCGGATACGGCGCCGTCCACCACTCCGCCGGGGTCCAGCCCGGCGAGAGCGTCGCCGTGTTCGGGGTCGGCGGGGTGGGTCTCGCGGCGCTCCAGGCCGCCAGGATCGCGGGCGCCTCGAAGATCGTCGCCGTCGACGTCTCCGCCGAGAAGGAGTCGCTGGCCCGTGCCGCGGGCGCCACGGACTACGTCGTCGCCTCCGACACCACCGCCCGCGACATCCGCGCCCTCACCGGCAAGCAGGGCGTCGACGTGGCCGTCGAGTGCGTCGGCCGCGCGGTGACCATCCGCGCCGCCTGGGACTCCACCCGCCGCGGCGGCCGCACCACGGTCGTCGGCATCGGCGGCAAGGATCAGCAGGTCACCTTCAACGCGCTGGAGATCTTCCACTGGGGGCGGACCCTGGCCGGCTGTGTGTACGGCAACTGCGACCCGGCGCGCGACCTCCCGGTGCTCGCCGAACACGTCCGGGCGGGCCGACTGGACCTGGCGATGCTGGTCACCGAGCGGATCGGCCTGGAGGGGATCCCGGGGGCGTTCGAGAACATGGTGGCCGGGAAGGGCGGACGGGCGCTCGTGGTGTTCTAGCCGGTGGGATCGCGGGGGGAGCGGGCGGCTGCCACCGTGGCGTGCCCGCGAACCTGAGCGGGTCCCCGGCCGGGGCGTGCCCCCGAACCCGGGCGGGTCCCCGGCCGGGGCGTGCCCCCGAACCTCGCGTGCCCTCTACCCGGGCGTGCCCCTCCTTGTTGTCGCGCCCCCCTTCTGTCAGGCGCGCTCCGACGGCCGAGGTGAGGCCGTCGCGCGCGCCGGAACGGTGGCTCCCGGCCGGGACCGCGACACCGCGACCCCGGCCAGGCACAGGGCGCCGCCCGCCAGGGTCAGCAGCCCCGGTATCTCGTCGAGGAACAGCCAGGACATCGCGACGACCAGTGCGGGGACCGCGTACGTGGTCGCCCCCATCCGGCTCGCGGTGGTCCGGGCCAGGGCGTACGCCCAGGTCGTGAAGGCCAGTGCGGTCGGGAAGACGCCCAGGTAAAGGACGTTGAGGGTGGCGGAGGCGGGTGCGTCCGCCACCTCGTGGACCAGTTGCCCCGCGAACGGCAGGCAGGCGACGGCGCCGACGAGACACCCGAACGTGGTGACCTGGAGGGCGCTCGCCCGGCCGAGGGCAGGCTTCTGGGCGACGACGCCCGCCGCGTAGCCGATCGCCGCGAGCAGGCACAGGACCACCCCCAGGACCGAGGAACCGCCCCCGCCGGACATCGACAGCCCGACCGCGACCGCGCCCGCGAACGACACCGCCATCCCCGCGAGCAGCCGCGGCGGCATCGTGTCCCCCAGCAGCCGGGAGCCGAGCAGCGCGATCAGGATCGGGCCGGTGTTCACGACAAGTGCTGCCGTACCGGCGTCCACCTGCTGCTCGCCCCAGTTCAGCACGACCATGTAGAAGCCGAACCACAGCAGGCCGGACAGCGCGATCCCGCGCCAGGCCTCCCGCGGGGGCAGGCCCTCGCGCCGCAGCAGACAGATCGTGCCCAGCGCCACGGCCCCCGCCAGCAGCCGGCCGAGCGCCAGCGCCCCCGGGGAGTACACCGCGCCCGCGCTGCGGATCGACACGAAGGCGGAGGCCCACAGCACGACGGTGACCGTCGCCGCGCCCGCGGCGAGCAGCTCCGCGCGGCGGGCGGGGGCAGGGGAGGAGGCGTTCATCATGCTCCTGAGACTAGGTACGGGCGGGGTGCGGGTCTGGCGGATTCCGGACGCCGTGGTGAGGGGCGAGGGGCGAGGGGCGAGGAGCGGGTGTGGCGGGATCGCTCAGTGGAGTGCCGTCGCCTCGATGCCCAGGAGTTCCGTGAAGGCGCGCTCCCCCTCCGGCGTGACCTTGACCGCGCGCTCCGATCCGATGCGTACGCACCAGTGGGCGTCCAGGGCGTGGCGGCACAGGGCCGCGCCCGCCGTGCCGGCGAGGTGGGGGCGGCGCTCGGTCCAGTCGAGGCAGGCGCGGCTGAGAGGGCGCCGGCCGGTGCGGTCCAGGGTGATGCCCGCCGTGTCGAACCAGCGCAGGCCCGCGTCCGTGAGGGCGAAGCCGGTGTCCTGGCGCAGCAGCCCGCGCTGGGTGAGGGCGTCGGTGAGGGCGATACCGAGCCGTCCGGCGAGATGGTCGTAGCAGGTGCGTCCGCGGGCCATCGCGGAACCCGCGCCGGCCTCCCGCAGCGAGCGGGGACGCCCGGCGGCGCCGGGGGCGACCTGGGCGGCGAGGTCCTCCACCAGTTGTGCGACACGGCTGTCGGCCAGGCGTACGTACCGGTGGCGGCCCTGCCGCTCCTCGGTGAGCAGGCCGCCCGCGACCAGTCTGCCGAGGTGTTCGCTGGCCGTCGACGGCGCGACCTCGGCGTGCCGGGCCAGCTCACCGGCGGTCCAGGCGCGGCCGTCGAGCAGCGCGAGCAGGAAGACGGCGCGGGTCTCGTCGGCGATCATCCCGGCCAGCGCCGCCAGACCGGGCGCGACCGGATCCTTCCGTCTGCTCATACGACCAGGATGCGTCAGGAACATGTCGGCGCCGGCCGAACCATGGGGGGCGAGGCCCGCACGGGCCCGGGTCCGGTCACACTCCTTGCCGGGTCCGGCTACTCCGTCCCGGTCACCCGCTGGAACTGCTGCACCAGCCCGTCCAGCAGCGCCGTGAGACCCACCTCGAACGCCCGCTCGTCGATCTTCTCCTGCTGCTCGGCGAGCAGATGGGCCTGCCCCAGATGGGGGTAGTCGGCGGGGTCGTACGCGGTCTCGTCGTCGACGAAGCCGCCGGCGAACGAGCCGAGGGCGGAGCCCATGATGAAGTACCGCATCAGGGCGCCGATGGAGGTGGCCTGCGCGGGCGGCCAGCCGGCGCCGACCATCGCGCCGAAGACCGCGTCGGCCAGGCGCAGACCGGCGGGCCGGCGGCCGGGGCCGCGCGCGAGGACCGGGACGATGTTCGGGTGGTCGCGCAGGGCGGTCCGGTAGGAGACGGCCCAGTCGTGCAGCGCGGTGCGCCAGTCCCGTCCGTCCTCGAACATGGAGAGGTCGACCTGTGCGCTCACGGAGTCCGCGACCGCTTCCAGGATCTGGTCCTTGGTGCGGAAGTGGTTGTAGAGGGAGGGTCCGCTCACTCCCAGTTCGGCGGCGAGCCGGCGCGTGGAGAGGGTCGCCAGGCCCTCCGCGTCCACCAGGGCCCGTGCCGTCTCGACGATCCGGTCGGTGCTGAGGAGGGGCTTGCGCGGTCGGGCCATGGCGCACATAGTAGGGCTGCAGACTTAAACTAGCACTGCTAATTTACATTTTCGGATGTACGGCTTTCACGTGGGGTGTTCGTCATGAACCTGGAGCTCAGCGAGGAGCAGACCGCCGTCCGGCAGCTCGCCAAGGACTTCGTGGACCGTGAGATCGCCCCCCACGTGGTCGAGTGGGACCGGGCGGAGGAAGTCGACCGGTCCCTCGTCAAGAAACTCGGCGAGGTCGGTTTCCTCGGTCTCACGGTCGACGAGGAGTACGGCGGCAGCGGCGGCGACCATCTCGCGTACTGCCTGGTGACGGAGGAGCTGGGGCGCGGGGACTCGTCCGTGCGCGGCATCGTCTCCGTCTCGCTCGGCCTGGTCGCCAAGACGATCGCGCACTGGGGGAGCGAGGAGCAGAAGCGGCGGTGGCTGCCGGGGCTGACCGCCGGCACCCAGGTGGGCTGCTTCGGCCTCACCGAGCCCGGCACCGGCTCGGACGCCGGCCATCTGACGACCAGGGCCGTGCGTGACGGCGACGACTACGTCATCAACGGCACCAAGATGTTCATCACCAACGGGACGTGGGCCGATGTGGTGCTGCTGTTCGCCCGGTCGACCGACGCCCCCGGCCACCGGGGCGTCTCCGCCTTCCTGGTGCCGACGGACACGCCGGGGCTGACGCGCCACACCGTCCACGGCAAGCTCGGCCTGCGCGGCCAGGCCACCGCCGAAATCGTCCTCGAGGACGTCCGAGTCCCCGCGAGCGCCATGCTGGGGGCGGAGGGCAAGGGATTCTCCGTGGCCATGGCCGCCCTGGCCAAGGGGCGGATGTCGGTGGCCGCCGGCTGTGTCGGTATCGCCCAGGCCGCGCTGGACGCCGCGGTGACGTACGCGACCCAGCGGGAGCAGTTCGGCAAGACCATCGCCCACCATCAGCTCGTCCAGGAGCTGATCAGCGACATCGCCGTGGACGTGGACGCGGCGCGCCTGCTGACCTGGCGGGTCGCCGACCTCGTCGACCGCGGGCTGCCGTTCGCCACCGAGTCCTCCAAGGCCAAGCTCTTCGCCTCGGAGGCCGCCGTGCGCGCGGCGAACAACGCGCTCCAGGTCTTCGGCGGCTATGGCTACATCGACGAGTACCCGGCGGGCAAACTGCTGCGCGACGCCCGGGTGATGACCCTCTACGAGGGCACCAGTCAGATACAGAAGCTGGTCATCGGGCGCGCGCTGACCGGGGTTTCGGCCTTCTGAGTACGCGGGTGAGTACGGGAGCGGATGCGGCCCGGACCGAATCGGCCGAGTCTGGTCCGCATGAGTGACACATCCGTCAAGCAGCAGTCCACCGCCGCCTTCTACGGCCAGGCGGTCGCCTCCTTCGCCGTCGCCATGGTCGCGACCGCCATCGGCATCTACAAGCTGGAGGCCGACACCTGGGTGCGCGCCTTCCTGGGCGTCGCCGTCCTCTATCTGGTGACCTCGTGCTTCACCCTGGCCAAGGTGATCCGGGACCGGCAGGAGGCACATCTCACGCAGCGTTCGTACAGTCCGTTCGAGAAGCTCTGAGCGCGAGGCGGGCCGCCCTGAGCGGGCACGCTAAGCGCTCGCTCAGTATCAGAGGTATGGTGTTCGTCCTGCCAGTGGAAGGGGCGAACCAGCGATGAGTACGGCGCAGGAGACGGCCGACGGCGAGATGCAGCCGTGGGCCGAGGTCACCCCGGACGCGGCCCGGCGGCTGCTCATCGCCGCCGTGGAGGCCTTCGCCGAGCGCGGGTACCACGCGACGACGACCCGGGACATCGCCGGGCGGGCGGGCATGAGCCCGGCCGCGCTCTACATCCACTACAAGACCAAGGAAGAACTGCTCCACCGGATCAGCCGGATCGGGCACGACAAGGCCCTCGCCATCGTGCGCACCGCCGCGGACGGCGAGGGCGACGCCGCCGGGCGGCTCACCGACGCCGTGCGGTCCTTCGTACGGTGGCACGCCGGGCAGCACACCACCGCGCGGGTCGTGCAGTACGAGCTCGACGCGCTGGGCCCCGAGGCCCGTGCCGAGATCATCGCGCTGCGCAGGCAGACCGACGCCGCCGTGCGCGGGATCATCGAGGACGGTGTCGCGGCCGGCGACTTCGACGTGCCGGACGTCCCGGGCACCACGCTCGCGGTGCTCTCGCTCTGCATCGACGTGGCCCGCTGGTTCAACGTCGACGGTCCCCGCACGCCCGACGAGGTCGGCGGGCTCTACGCCGACCTCGTGCTGCGCATGGTGGGGTCCAAGGAGGAGTAGGACCGGGGAGCGGGTCCGAGGAGCGGTCCCGGCATGGGCCGTGCGGCCCGCGCCGTTCAGACGTAGTAGCGCGACACGGACTCCGCGACGCACACCGGCTTGTCGCCCCCCTCGCGCTCGACGACGAAGGCGACGGACACCTGGACGCCGCCGGGCACGTCGTCGACACCGGTGATCGTCGCGGTGGCGCGCAGCCGTGAGCCGACCGGTACGGGGGCGGGGAAACGGACCTTGTTCGTACCGTAGTTGACGCCCATCCGCACGCCCTCGACGCTGATCAGCTGCGGGCCGAAGAGCGGGAGCAGGGACAGGGTGAGGTAGCCGTGCGCGATCGTCGTGCCGAAGGGGCCCGACGCGGCCCGCTCGGGGTCGACGTGGATCCACTGGTGGTCACCGGTCGCCTCCGCGAAGAGGTCGATCCGCTTCTGCTCGATCTCGACCCAGTCGCTGTATCCCAGCTGCTCGCCCACGGCGGCACGCAGTTCGTCGACCGTCGCGAACGTCCTCGGCTCTGCCATCTCGCTGACCTCCCATAACTCCATGTCTAAGCGACTGCTTAGCATGGTCGTGTGCGGGGCGCATGTCAACGGACCGGGCGGGTGACGAAGTCGGTAGGGTTGGAGGGGTGCCCCAGATCCCTGAGAAGATCCACGAGCTGACCGTCGGGCAGCTGTCGGCCCGCAGTGGCGCCGCCGTCTCCGCCCTGCACTTCTACGAGTCCAAGGGCCTGATCAGCAGTCGGCGCACCACCGGGAACCAGCGCCGCTACCACCGTGACGCGCTGCGCCGTGTCGCCTTCGTCCGCGCCGCCCAGCGGGTCGGCATCCCGCTGGCCACCATCCGTGAGGCGCTCGCCGAGCTCCCCGAGGAGCGCACCCCGACGCGCGCGGACTGGGCCCGGCTCTCGGAGGCATGGCGTTCCGAACTCGACGAGCGCATCAAGCAGTTGAGCAGGCTGAGGGACCATCTGACCGACTGCATCGGATGCGGGTGTCTGTCCCTGGACAACTGCGTGCTCTCCAACCCGGACGACGTCTTCGGCGAGCGCCGGACCGGTTCCCGGCTCATGGTCGAGCAGGGTGCCGCGCCACGGCCGGCGCCGGAGCGGCGCAGGGAGTCCGAGGACTGTCGCTGACCCCGGCGCTCCCAGGCCGTGCCGGACGCCGTCCGGCTCACTCGTACTCCGTGCCGCCCTTGCGCGTCAGATACGCCGGGCTGACCGCCTTCGCGATGGCCCGGCCGCCCGTCACCGGGCTGTACCGCTCGGTCGCGGGCCTGATGACCACACCTTCGCGCAGATGCAGTCCGCGGCCGGAGACCGTCTCCCGGCCCGAGGCGGCGTCCAGCACGCGATCGACGGTGTACGGGCCCTCGTACACCCGTGGGACCAGGGGCAGTTCGCCCTCCAGCAGCGCCGCCGCGTCCAGCCAGCGGACCTCGCCGTCGATCTCCGCGGACACGTCGAACACGGCGTAGCCGAGGGACTCGCGGCGGCCGTCGGCGCCGTAGGAGAGGTCCTGTACGCCCGCCCCGTACACCTCGCCGAAGATGCCCACCCGGCGCGCGCCGAGCCGCTCGGCGAGCCGGGCCGCGGCCCGCGCGACCCCGTGGCCGTGCACGGCGCGCCAGTACAGATTGCGCGGATCCTCCTTGAGCGCCAGCGACTTGGCCCCGAAGCCCTTGGAGGAGACGTACGCGCGCCCCTCGTCCGCGAGGTGGGTCACCAGGCAGGCCGAGCCGTGCAGCTTCTCCGTCAGTACGACGGGCTCGCCCGGCGCGAAGATGTCCGGGTACCGCTGGATGTTCTCGATGTCGACCCAGGGCAGCAGTCCGGGCGCGGACTCGACCTCGCCGCTCATGGTGGGCGGGATCGGGGGCACCCATTTGACGATGCCGAGCGTCTCGGCGAAGTCGGTGCCGTCCGCGGCGGCGCGCGCCAGGTCGACGTCCGCCAGTGCCCTGGGGCGGCAGACGATCCCCTGCGACAGCTCTCCGCGCAGCCGTACGGCCCTGACCCGGTCCGACGAGCTGCCCGCGAGCCGTCCGGTCAGCCCCAGCTCCTCGATCAGCCCGGGCGGGAGCACGGACTGCTCCGGGATATAGAGCGCGGTCTCGCCGGTGCGGTAGGTGCCCTTGGCGACGACGGCCCGATAGAGGCCTACCTGGGCCAGTTCGAGCGCGTCGGCGTTCGGGTGCTCGTGGACGGTCAGGACTTCGGCGGTGACGCGCAGCGTCGACATCGGCCTCTCCTCGGGTTCCGCGGGTTTCTCAGCCCGGTTTCATCGCCTCCAACTGTCCGGACCGCAAAGGAGTGGAGCGAGCGGATTTACGGCTGTTATCGTCGGCTTCCGGGGCCCACGTCCGCGCACGTCCGCGCACGTCCGCGCACGTCGGCGCACGTCGGCGCACGTCGGCCCGCGGCGCCGCGCGGCCTGCCGTCCGCCCCGCCTTCCGGCCCGCGCTACGACGGACGCCGGGCGGCCCCGTACTGAACCAGTCCCTCGGCCACCAATCGCGCGTTGGACTCCGCACGCTCGCCGTCCGGCAGGACGAGGGTGTCCTCCAGCCCGATCCGGGTGGCCAGCCCCAGCCGGCCCGCGAGCCGCAGCACCGGCCAGGTGCCGCCCTCCTCGCCGTGCAGCAGGACGGGGACGCCGTGCGCGGTGCCGAGGCCGGCGAGGAGGTCCAGGGCCGACCGCTCGGCCGTCCGCGGGGAGGGGTCGGTCACCTCGGCCAGCACCCGCAGTACGCGCGGTCCGAGCGGTGACGCCGCGAAGCGGGCGGCGCCGTCGGTGCCGGACCAGATGCCCGCCTCCACACCGACGCCGCGGTCGAGAAGCGCCGCCGCCAGCTCCTCGGCGCCCGGCTCGTGCCAGTTGACCGAGGCGTGGTCGGGCAGCACCGTCCAGGACCGGACCCGCTCCACGCGGGCGACGGGACCGGGCGCGGCCCACGCGCCGGTCGTCACACCGACCGGGACGTCGACCCGGGCCCGGATCGCGTCGAGGACCGCCGCGACCGCCCTCTGCGACAAGGTGTCCTGCCCGCAGGGGGTCTTGGGGTGAACATGAACGTCCGTGGCCCCGGCCCCGACCGCCCCGGCCGCGGACTCGGCCAACGCCCCGGGCGACAACGGCACCCCGACCCCGTCACCGGCCCCGCGCGCCCCATTCAGACAAACCTGCACCACACCCCCGATCCTGCCACCCGGACTGACCCGCAGCCCTCGTACCTGGACCGTTCGGCGGACGGCGGGGCGGCATGCCTGTCTTGAGGGGCGCGGGGAACTGCGCGCCCAGCCACGAACGACCGGCGGTGGGCACCTGACCCGCAGTCCCTCGTACCTGGACCGTTCGGCGGACGGCGGGGCGGCATGCTTGTCTTGAGGGGCGCGGGGAACTGCGCGCCCAGCCACGAACGACCGGCGGTGGACACCTGACCGGCAGTCCCTCGTACCTGAAGCGCTCGGCGGACGGCGGGGCGGCATGCCTGTCTTGAGGGGCGCGGGGAACTGCGCGCCCAGCCACGAACGACCCGCGGCGGACAACTGACCCGCAGCCCCCACGCGCCGCCACTCACCCCAGCGCACCCAACCAGGACAACTCACCCCAACCCAACCGCGCCCAACCGCTCAACCCAGCGGAGCGACTACGCCGAGACGAGCAGCCGCCCGCGCCGCGCCTCCGCCACCGCCGCGGGGGTCAGGACGGGCCGCGGCACGACGATCCCGCAGCCCCTGCACACCGGACCCGACGACGGTTCGTGGGCCAGGTCGTACTTCCACGCGAGGCGCTCCCCGGTGCACACGGGGCAGACCGCCCCGGGCTCCCGCTCCAGCGCGGCGATCAGCCGGCGCAACACCTCGGCCATGGGCTCGCGGGGATGGATCCTGGGGTCGTCGCACCACGCGACACCGAAGCCGCCCCAGGTCAGCCGGTGCCAGTCGTCCACGCTGCCCGGCCGGCGCAGCCCGTCGTGCTTCTCCTTCTTGCGACGCTCGGCGAATCCGACCTCGTAGGCGAGCCAGACGGAGCGGGCCTCCTCCAGTTCCTCCAGTGCGGCCACGAGCCGCGCCGGGTCGGGAGACCGGTCCTCCGGGCCGAAACCGGCCCGGGAACACAGATGGTCCCAGGTCGCCCGATGCCCATAAGGGGCGAATCGCTCAAGGCACTTGCGCAGTGAATAGCGTCGCAGTGCCAGATCACTCCTCGGATCTCGCACCTGTCTCGCCAGACTCCGGAAACCGGCCATCGCCCTGCACCTCCGTCACACCTGCACCTGTACTTCGGTCACTTCGGCGTCGTCGTCGTAAGGACGTCGCCGAGTAGACGTATCGACACGCGATTCGGCTCCCTCCGATTTCCGACGAGGGCCACAAGTCACCGGCCGAACTCCCCCGGCCTACCCCTCTTCGCTGTTCTCACCTGTGGAAACGGCTGTGAGTCGGGACTCCGGGGCGCCGGAGGATTCCCGCGGCCCGGTGATCCCCGAGGGCTGCCGACCGGGGGTTCCCGCGCGGCCCCTCGTCCCTCAACCACCCTGTGATCGTTAAAAGTTGACGCATGTTCATCTTCCAACTCGGGGATACCGGCGGTAACGTCCGGCCCACCCCGTCGGGAGGAGCTGCCATGCCACGGTGCACCCCACGTACCACCCTCGACAGACTGAGAACTCCCCGCAGATTCCCCAAGTTCCTGAAGGCCGCATCCATCTGCGTCCTGGTCGCCGGTCTGCTGTCCCCGTTGACCCAGGCCGCCGCCGCGGGCGGCACGGCCGGGCTCGCCGCGAACGACTACTGCGGCGGTCAGTGTTCCGACATCCTCCCGCCCGGCGAGAACGGCAACGCCACCCTCGCCCAGATCCTCCTCAACCAGGTCTTCGGCACCCAGCCCGACCATGCCGAGGACCAGCTCGGCCCGTACAGCAACCTCGCCGCGGGCTACTCCACGCTCACCGACGACAAGATCAACACCTTCTTCAACGACGCGTCCTTCGGCGTCGCCTCCGACCAGGTCGCCTCGACCACCAAGCCGGGCGGCCGCACGGACGTGACGATCGTGCGCGACAAGAAGTCCGGTGTGCCCCACATCACTGGTACTACCCGCTATGGGACCGAGTACGGCGCCGGATATGCGGCGGCCCAGGACCGGCTCTGGCTGATGGACGTCTTCCGGCACGTCGGCCGCGGCCAACTGACCTCCTTCGCCGGCGGTGCCCCCTCCAACCAGGGCCTGGAGCAGGAGTTCTGGCGCAACGCGCCCTACACCGAGGCCGATCTGCAGGCGCAGATCGACAGCGCCACCGCCAACGCCGGCGCCCGCGGCGCCCAGGCCCTCGCGGACGCCAACGCCTACCTCGACGGCATCAACTCCTACATCGACGCCTCCGACAGCGGCCGCTACTTCCCCGGCGAGTACGTCCTGACCGGCCACAAGGACGCCATCACCAACGCCGGCACGATCGACCACTTCAAACTCACCGACCTGGTCGCCCTGGCCTCGGTGATCGGCGCGCTGTTCGGTTCCGGAGGCGGCGGCGAGGTCAACAACGCGCTCTCGCTGCTCGCCGCCCAGTCCCAGTACGGCGTGACCGAGGGCACCAAGGTCTGGGAGTCCTTCCGCGAACGCAACGACCCCGAGGCCGCGCTCACCGTCCACGACGGCGAGAGCTTCCCGTACGCCACCAAGCCCGACACCGCGCAGGGCGAGGCGCTGCCCGACGCGGGCTCGGTGGCCCAGGAGCCGCTCGTCTACGACCGCGCCGGCAGCGCCGGCACCGCCAAGGCCACCGGTGCCTCGGCCACGGCGGCCGCGACGACGCTCACCTCGGCCAAGCGCGGGATGTCCAACGCCCTCGTGGTGAGCGGCAAGGCCACCGCCAGCGGCCACCCGATCGCCGTCTTCGGCCCGCAGACCGGCTACTTCGCGCCACAGCTCCTCATGCTCCAGGAGATCCAGGGGCCGGGCCTCAGCGCACGCGGCGCCTCCTTCGCGGGACTGAGCATGTACGTGGAGCTCGGCCGCGGCCAGGACTACTCGTGGAGCGCGACGACGTCCGGCCAGGACATCATCGACACCTACGCCGTCGAGCTGTGCCAGGACGACTACCACTACCTCTACCACGGCACCTGCACCGCCATGGACAAGGTCGAGCGGACCAACTCCTGGAAGCCGACCACGGCGGACGGCACCGCGGCGGGTTCGTACCGCATGCAGGTCTACCGGACCAAGTACGGCCCGGTGGAGTACCGCGCGACGGTCGGCGGCAAGAAGGTCGCCTACACCACCCTGCGCTCCTCCTACATGCACGAGGCCGACTCGATCATCGGCTTCCAGATGCTCAACGACCCGGACTACGTGAAGAGCCCGGGGACCTTCCAGAGCGCGGTGCAGCACATCAACTACACCTTCAACTGGTTCTACGCCGACTCCGCGCACACCGCGTACTACAACAGTGGCGACAACCCGGTGCGGGCGAGTGGCGTGGACGCCGAGTTCCCGGTCTGGGCGCAGGCCGCCTACGAGTGGCAGAACTGGGATCCGGCCACGAACACCGCCGCCTACACCCCGGCGTCCGCCCACCCCAACTCGGTCGACCAGGACTACTACATCTCCTGGAACAACAAGCAGGCCAAGGACTACACCTCGGCTCCCTGGGGCGACGGCTCCGTGCACCGCGGCAACCTCCTGGAGGACCGGGTGAAGAAGCTGGCCGCCGCGGGCGGGGTGACCAGGTCCGCGCTGACCCGGGCGATGGCCGACGCGGCGCTGGCCGACCTGCGCGCCGAGGACGTGCTGCCGAAGCTGCTCCAGGTCGTCAAGAGCTCGCCGGTCACGGACACCGCGGCCGCGGCGGCGGTGACCAAGCTGTCCGACTGGGTGACGGCCGGAGCCAGGCGCAAGGAGACCTCGGCCGGCTCGAAGACCTACGCCAACGCCGACGCGATCCGCATCCTGGACGCCTGGTGGCCGCTGATGGTCAAGGCCGAGTTCGCGCCGGGCCTCGGCACCGACCTGTACACCGCCTTCACCGCCAACCTGCCCATCGACGAGTCGCCGTCCGCGGCGCACGGCCCGACCGGCGCGCACGCGGGCAGCTCCTTCCAGTACGGCTGGTGGAGCTATGTCGACAAGGACATCAGGGCGGTGCTGGGTCAGCCGGTGCAGGGCGGACTGGCGCAGAAGTACTGCGGCGGCGGCAGCCTGAGCGCCTGCCGGGACATCCTGATCAGCACGCTCAAGACGGCCGCGGGCCTGACCGCCGCCCAGGTCTACCCCGGCGACGACCAGTGCTCGGCGGGTGACCAGTGGTGCGCCGACTCGATCGTCCAGCGGGCGCTCGGCGGCATCAAGCACGGCCGGATCACCTGGCAGAACCGGCCGACGTACCAGCAGGTCGTGGAGTACACGTCGCACCGTTGACCCCGGTCGCGCCGTCGACTCCCGCCCGGCGGCGGATCGGAGCCCCCGACCCGCCGCCGGGCATCGGCCGTACGCCTAAGGGCTGTCCCGTAATCCCCGGCGGGCGCACGACGACAGCTACGGCACTCCCCCGAGCTCTTCGAGCAGGGGGGACCCCCACGCCGCGTTGTCGGATCGCCCTGATACGCCCAGTATGAGGACGACCCTCCGCCTTGCGATGCACCGCATCTGACGCCGCGCGCTGATCCACCGGGGATTACGGGACAGCCCTTAGTCAGCCGTAGAGGAGATGCTCCTTCCGGGTCCGCCGGAAGGCCGCCAGTTCGTCCCGCCAGGACGCCACCACCTCGTCGGTCGTCGCCCCCGCGTCGATCATCGTGCGCACGCCGGTGGAGCCGGTCAGCTTGTCGATCCAGTGGTCGGAGCGCCAGGCGAAGCCGCTCCAGACCTTCTTGGCGGTCACCAGGAGCGCGATGCCGGTCCGTACGGGGTCGAACGCGGCCCGGTCGTTCACATGGATCTGCACGCCGCCGATGGTCGTGCCCTCGAACTTGGAGAAGGTGGGGGCGAAATAGGCCTCCCTGAAGTGCACGCCGGGCAGCCCGAGGCCGCCGACCGCCCCGGCCCACCGGCCGTCCAGGCCCTCCGCGCCGAGCAGTTCGAACGGCCGTGTGGTGCCGCGTCCCTCCGACAGGTTCGTCCCCTCGAAGAGACAGGTGCCGGAGTACACCAGAGCCGTGTCGGCCGTCGGCATGTTCGGACTCGGCGGCACCCAGGGGAGCCCGGAGGCGTCGTAGAAGTCCGACCGCTTCCAGCCCGACATCAGGACGGTCTCCAGCGCCACCGGCTTCGTCAGGAACTCCTTGTTGAACAGCCGTGCCAGCTCCGCCACCGTCATCCCGTGCGCCTGCGCGATCGGCTGCCGGCCGACGAAGCTCGCGAACTCCTTGTGGAGCACCGGCCCCAGGGCGGCCCGCCCGGTCACCGGGTTCGGCCGGTCCAGCACCACGAAACGCTTGCCCGCGAGCCGGGCCGCCTCCATGCAGTCGTACAGCGTCCAGATGTACGTGTAGAAGCGCGCGCCCACGTCCTGGATGTCGAAGACCACGGTGTCCACGCCGGAGGCGGTGAAGACGTCGGCGAGCGGCTGCCCGCTCTTGAGATAGGTGTCGTAGACGGGCAGACCGGTCGCCGGGTCGTCGTAGCGGCCCTCCGAGCCGCCCGCCTGCGCGGTGCCGCGGAAGCCGTGTTCCGGGCCGAAGACGGCGACGAGGTTCACCCGGGCGTCGGCGTGCATGACATCGACGATGTGGCGCACGTCCGTCGTGACGCCGGTGGGGTTCGTCACGATCCCGACCCTGTGGCCGTGCAGGAGCGAGTAACCCGCGCTCCGAAGGCGGTCGAAGCCGGTGCGCGGACGGTCACCGGTGGCGGCCGCGGGGACCGGGGCCGGGGTGGGGGAGGCGGGGGCTGTCGCCAGACCGGCCGCCGCGGTGGCCGTGAGAAGGGCTCGCCGGGAGAGGCGCATGGGGGGACCTCCGTGATCGCGGAAGGTGAGCACCGGCACGCTATGCGCAACCGCCCGACGTGCGGAAGCCGCCGGTGCCCGTTGCCTGGTCGGGCCCGCGCGGCGGCGCCGCGCAATGTCACACTCCCGGGCGCCCACGCGGAGCCTGCGCCTCTTCCCTTGCAACATACCGACTGGTTAGTCTGGCGTCGCAGCAGAGCCGGCTGCGTGCAGAGCCGACTGCTTGCAGAGCCGACTGCTTGCAGAGCCGATTGGCGTCGCGTCGAAGGAGACCGATGGTGGAAGCCGTGCAGGATGCGGGAGTGGTCGTCACCGGTGCGGGAGGCGGCATCGGGGCCGCGCTGGCCCGCCGCTTCGCCGCCGAGGGAGCCAGAGTCGTCGTCAACGACCTCGACGCCGCCAAGGCTCGGGCCGTGGCCGAGGAGATCGGCGGCATCGCGGTCCCCGGCGACGCGTCCACGATCGTGACCGAGGCCCGGGACGCCCTCGGCGGCACGATCGACGTCTACTGCGCCAACGCGGGCGTCGCCTCGGGCGGCACCGAGGCGGCCGGCGAGCAGGTCTGGGAGCTGGCCTGGGACGTCAACGTGATGGCCCACGTCCGCGCCGCCCACGAGCTGCTCCCGGCCTGGCTGGAGCGTGGCAGCGGCCGTTTCGTCTCCACCGTCTCCGCCGCCGGACTGCTCACCATGATCGGCGCCGCGCCCTACAGCGTGACCAAGCACGGCGCGTACGCCTTCGCCGAGTGGCTGTCGCTGACCTACCGCCACCGGGGCCTGAAGGTGCACGCGATCTGTCCGCAGGGAGTGCGCACCGACATGCTCGACGCCACCGGCAGCGCGGGCGACCTGGTGCTCCAGCCGACCGCCATCGAGCCGGAGGACGTCGCGAACGCCCTCTTCACGGGGATCGAGGAGGACCGCTTCCTGATCCTGCCGCACCCCGAGGTGGCCGGTTACTACCAGGTGCGGGCCACCGAGCCGGACCGCTGGCTGACGAACATGAACCACATCCAGCAGAAGTGGGAGGCGGGCCGGTGACCACCTACGCGGACCGCCCCTGGGTGGCCCTCCTCAGCGACGCGCAGAGCGCCCCGGTGAGCCCCGCCGACTCCCTGGTGCACGCCCTGCGCGTGGCCGTGGAGGACGTTCCGGACCGCACCGCGCTCACCTACTTCGACGGCCGCCTGAGCTACCGCGAGGTGGACGAGCTGAGCGACTCGGTCGCCGGGCATCTCGCCGCCCGCGGCCTGGAGCGCGGCGACCGGGTCGCGATCCTGCTGCAGAACTCCCCGCACTTCGTGCTCGCGCTGCTCGGCGCCTGGAAGGCCGGCGCGACAGTCGTGCCGGTCAACCCCATGTACAAGTCGGGCGAGGTCCGCCACGTCCTGCACGACGCGGACGTGCGCGCCCTGGTCTGCTCCGACCGCGCGTGGGAGTCGTATCTGCGCGAGACGGCGGCCGACTCGGCCGTGCGCATCGTCCTCACCGCCTGCGAACTGGACTTCCAGACCCGCGACGACGCGCGCGTCCTGACCTTCGAGCGCCTTTCGTCGGCCGCGGACGCCGACGACCTCGGGACGGTCGCCGCTCAGCGGAACAAGGCCCCCGAAGGCCGCGACGCCGACCCCTCCGACATCGCGCTGATCAGCTACACCTCCGGCACCAGCGGCACCCCCAAGGGCGCCACCAACACGCACGGCAACATCATGTACAACGCCGAGCGGCAGCGGACCGGTCTCGCGCTGCCCGAGGCGCCGGTGTACTTCGCGATGGCGCCCCTGTTCCACATCACCGGCATGGTCTGCCAGCTCGCCGCCTGCCTCAACAGCGGGGGCACGCTGGTCCTCGCCTACCGCTTCGAGGCGGGGGTCGTGCTCGACGCGTTCGCCGAGCACCGGCCGCTCTACACCGTCGGCCCCTCGACCGCCTTCATGGCCCTGGCCGCCCATCCGTCCGTCACTCCGGACCACTTCTCGTCCTTCGTGAACATCTCCTCCGGCGGAGCGCCGCTGCCGCCCGCCCTGGTGGAGAAGTTCCGCGCCGGATTCGGGCCCTACATCCGCAACGGCTACGGGCTCACCGAGTGCACCGCGCCCTGCGCCTCCGTGCCGCCGGGCCGGGAGGCCCCCGTCGACCCGGTCTCGGGCACGCTGGCCGTCGGCCTGCCGGGACCCGACAGCGTCGTACGGATCGTCGACGAGCAGGGCCTGGAGGTCCCGTTCGGGGAACAGGGCGAGATCCTCGTGAGGGGACCGCAGGTGGTGCCGGGCTACTGGCAGCGCCCCGAGGCCACCGCAGAGACCTTCCCGGACGGTGAGCTGCGCACCGGCGACATCGGATTCATGGACCCGGAGGGCTGGCTCTACGTCGTCGACCGCAAGAAAGACATGATCAACGCGTCCGGCTTCAAGGTGTGGCCCCGCGAGGTCGAGGACGTGCTCTACACCCATCCGGCGGTCCGCGAGGCCGCCGTCGTGGGCATCCCCGACGGCTACCGCGGCGAGACCGTCAAGGCCTACATCAGCCTGCGACCGGGCGCCGAGGAGGACCCCGACGCGCTCGCCGCGTACTGCAAGGAGAGACTGGCCGCCTACAAGTATCCGCGGTACGTGGAGATCCTGCCCGACCTGCCGAAGACGGCGAGTGGGAAGATCCTCCGTCGGGAACTGCGTACGCGCTCGCAGGGCCCGGAGTAGACAACAATCTCCGTGGTGGACGCTCCTCGCCGAGCGGCGTCCGCCACCGGACGGCGCTTTCATCGAACCACGCACGGAAGGCAGGTGGCGGCAGTGCCCAGAACGACGGACGGCGACGGTACGCCCGTCCCGCAGCGGCTCCTGGCCGCCGCCACCCGGCTCTTCGCCGAGCAGGGCTACGACCGGACCTCCGTGCAGGAGATCGTGGAGGCGGCGGGCGTCACCAAGGGCGCGCTCTACCACTACTTCGGCTCGAAGGACGACCTCCTGCACGAGGTGTACGCACGCGTGCTGCGCATCCAGCAGGAGCGGCTGGACGCGTTCGCGGACTCCGGCGCGCCGGTGGAGGAGCGGGTCCGGGGCGCGGCGGCCGACGTGGTCGTCACGACCATCGACAACCTCGACGACGCCTCGATCTTCTTCCGGTCGATGCACCACCTCAGCCCGGAGAAGCTCAAGCAGGTGCGGTCCGAGCGGCGCCGCTACCACGAGCGCTTCCGCGCGCTGATCGAGGAGGGCCAGAAGAAGGGCGTCTTCTCCACGGCCACCCCGGCGGACCTGGTCGTCGACTACCACTTCGGCTCGGTCCACCACCTGTCGACGTGGTACCGCCCGGACGGCCCGCTCAACCCCCAGGAGGTCGCCGACCATCTGGCCGACCTGCTGCTGCGCGCGCTGCGACCGTAGTCCCCGTCCCCGGGGCCCGCCCTGGGCACCCGCTTGTCGCCCGAAGGGCTCGTCCTCGAACGCCGGACGGGCTGAAGTGCCCGGCCTGGGCGCCAGCCTTTCAGGGCGGGCCCGCATGTCCAGCCCGTCCGGCGTTCGAGGACAAGGCCCTTGAGGCCCGTACGGGGGTCTGGGGGCGGAGCCCCCAGGTACGGGGCGGCGGGGGCGAAGACCCCCACCGCCCCCGGCGTCACACGTACTTCTTGATCTCCCGCCGCGCCAGCGACCGCTGGTGCACCTCGTCCGGCCCGTCCGCCAGCTTCAGGGTGCGCGCGGCGGCCCAGAGTTCCGCCAGCGGGAAGTCCTGGCTCACACCCCCGGCACCGTGCAGCTGCACCGCCTTGTCGAGGATGTCGACGACCGTGCGCGGGGTGGCGATCTTGATGGCCTGGATCTCGGTGTGGGCGCCCCGGTTGCCGACCGTGTCCATCATCCACGCGGTCTTCAGCACCAGCAGCCGCAGCTGCTCGACGGCGACCCGCGCGTCGGCGATCCAGTTCTGGACCACGCCCTGCTGTGCCAGCGGCTTGCCGAACGCCGTCCGGGCCACCGCCCGCCGGCACATCAGCTCGATCGCCCGCTCCGCCATGCCGATCAGCCGCATGCAGTGGTGGATACGGCCGGGGCCGAGCCGCGCCTGGGCGATGGCGAAGCCGCCGCCCTCCTCGCCGACCAGGTTGGTGACGGGAACGCGGGCCCCGTGGAAGACGACCTCCGCGTGGCCGCCGTGGGAGTGGTCCTCGTAGCCGTACACCTGCATGGCGCGCCGGACTTCGACCCCCGGCGTGTCGCGCGGCACCAGGACCATGGACTGCTGGCGGCGGATGTCCGGCCCGTCCGGGTCCGTCTTGCCCATCACGATGAAGATCCGGCAGTCCGGGTTCATCGCCCCGGAGATGTACCACTTGCGGCCGGTGACGACGTACTCGTCGCCGTCCCGCTCGATGTGGGTGGTGATGTTGGTCGCGTCGGAGGAGGCCACCTCCGGCTCGGTCATCGCGAACGCCGAGCGGATCTCACCGGCGAGCAGCGGCTCCAGCCACTGCTTCTTCTGCCGCTCGTCGCCGAACTGCGCGAGCACCTCCATGTTGCCGGTGTCCGGCGCCGCGCAGTTCAGGGCGGTCGGCGCCAGGTGCGGGCTGCGGCCGGTGATCTCGGCGAGCGGCGCGTACTGGAGGTTGGTGAGCCCGGCACCGTGCTCGGCGTCGGGCAGGAAGAGGTTCCACAGCCCCTGCCTGCGTGCCTCGGCCTTCAACTCCCCGACCACGGCGGGCGTGTCCCACGGGGAGGCCAGCAGGGCGCGCTGCTCCTCCGCCACCGCCTCCGCCGGGTACACGTACTCGTCCATGAAGGCGAGCAGCCTGCCCCGCAGTTCCTCGGTGCGCGCGTCGAATGCGAAGTCCATGGCGGATCAGCCTTCCTGAAGAGTGGTCAGGCCGTGCTCGATGAAGAACGGCACCAGGTCACCGATGCGGTCGAAACCCGCGCCGACCGTCTGGCCGAGCGTGTAGCGGTAGTGGATGCCCTCCAGGATCACGGCGAGCTTGAACCAGGCGAACGCCGTGTACCAGGCGACGTCGGACGCGTCGCGCCCCGAGCGCGCGGCGTACCGTTCGACGATCTCGTCCGGGTCCGGGTGTCCGGCGGCCGAAGCGGTCGTACTGATGGGGGAGTCGGGCAGATCGAGGGGCGCGCTGTACATGACCAGCAGGCCCAGGTCGGTCAGCGGATCGCCGAGCGTGGACATCTCCCAGTCCAGGATCGCCTTGATCCGGTCGTCCTCGCCGATCAGCACGTTGTCGAGCCGGTAGTCGCCGTGCACGACGGTGGGCGCGGGAGAGTGCGGCAGCGCGCGCCCCAGGGCCGCCTGCAGCTCGTCGATCCCTACCAGCTCACGATTTCTGGAGGCGTCCAACTGCTTGCCCCAGCGCCGCAGTTGACGGTCCAGGAAGCCTTCGGGCCGGCCGAAGTCGGCGAGGCCCACCTCGGCGGGATCCACGGAGTGCAGTTCGACGAGCGTGTCGACCAGTCCGAGCACCGCGTCCCGCGTGCGCCGCGGGCCGAGCGGGGCGAGCTGATCGGCGGTGCGGTACGGCGTGCCGTCCACGAACTCCATGACGTAGAAGGGCGCGCCCAGCACCTCCACGTCCTCGCACAGCAGCACCGGGCGCGGCACCGGGACGGCCGTCTGGTGCAGTGCGCTGATCACCCGGTGTTCGCGCTTCATGTCGTGCGCGGTGGCCAGCACATGGCCGAGCGGAGGCCGCCGTACGACCCATCGCGTGGTGCCGTCCGTGACCGCGTACGTGAGGTTCGACCGTCCGCCCTCGATCAGCCGGCCGGTCAGCGGGCCGTGCGTCAGGCCGGGCCGCTCGCCGTCGAGCAGGCCGCGCAGCCGGTCGAGATCGAGACCTGGCGGGTGGTCGGGGCTCATCGTTTCTCCTACACGCGAGGGAGCGGGACGTGACCATGATGCCGACCAGTCGGTATGTCGTCCAGGGTGTACGCCAAACGTGATCGGCGTCTCCTCCGGGGGGTGGGGGAGACGCCGAACGGGCGTCATGGGGAGACGTCGGGCGGGCGTCGAGAAGAGACGCCGGAGGGGGTTCCGGGGTGTTCGGCGGGAGGGCCCGGGGTGTCCGCCGTGGCCGTCG
This sequence comes from Streptomyces sp. RPA4-2, assembly GCF_012273515.2. Taxonomy (NCBI): domain Bacteria; kingdom Bacillati; phylum Actinomycetota; class Actinomycetes; order Kitasatosporales; family Streptomycetaceae; genus Streptomyces; species Streptomyces sp. RPA4-2. The sequence continues at coordinate 2,151,414 of NZ_CP050975.2, read as the reverse complement.
TCCCTAGGGTCGTCCCAGTGTCCGCCGCCCCTAGTGGTCGTCCCAGTGACCGTCGTGCTCGGCGTGCCGGTGCCCGTCGTGCAGGTAGTCGAGATGGTCGCCGTGCTCGACCGCCGGGTGACCGCAGCCCTCGCCGTGCCGGTGGCCCCCGTGGTCGCCGTGCGCCGTGTGGCCGCCCGGCTCGCACTCGTCCCAGTGCCCGGAGTGCTCGCGGTGCAGGTGCCCATCGTGCGCGTAGTCGACGTGGTCCCCATGCGGTACCGCGGTGTGCCCGCAGGCCGGGCCGTGGGTGTGCTGATGGGCCGAGTGCTCCGGATGGAGGGTGGTCATGGTGCTCACCTTCGTGCGTGGCGGGAAGCGACGGCTCAGGCTAGCGCCAGAAAGCGTGACATTTCTGTCAATTCACCACCATTCGGGCATGCGTGCCGTCCGGGGGCACGAAGGGCTGGGCGAAGGGGGGAGGGGGCCGCGGCGCCGTCCGGTCCCCGGGTCGGTCGCGGCGCCGTCCGGTGCCCCGGTTGGGTCGCGGCCCCGCTCGGTCCTCGGGTTCTCAGAACACCAGTGCCGCCGCGCAGACGGCCAGCGCGAGCGTGCACAGGGTCGCGGCCGTCGCGTGGCGCGGTGCGAGGGCGGGCGGGCCGGCGGTGCGGGACGCGGCCAGCACCCGGATGCGGCGGTGCGCGAGCGCCAGGAACCCCAGCCACAGCGCGCCGCACAGGACACCGGCCACGACACCGGTCGCCGACGGACCGCCGTGCAGCGCCGCCTTCGCCGCCAGGACCGCGGTGACGGTGCTCGACAGGGTCGTACGTCGCCACGCGAGCCGGGTGCGCTCCGGCTGAAGCCCCGGGTCGCGTTCCGGGACGGGCGCGGTCATCCTTCCCAGCCGACGAGGACGACGACGACCATCGCGACCGCCACCACCGCGACGGCGATGCCCAGCAGCGCCGGGAAGCGCGACACGGGGAGGTCCTCCCCTCTCCGCATCGCCCGCTCGCACCGCACCCAGTGGTTGACGGCCCGCAGCGAGCAGAGCACGCCCGCCGCCAACAGGGCCAGCGCGAGACCGACCCGCCAGGCCCACCGCAGGTCCGGCAGGAACTGGTCCACGGCGAACCCGCCCCCGATCAGCGCCAGCGCGGTGCGCAGCCAGGCCAGGAAGGTGCGCTCGTTGGCCAGCGAGAACCGGTAGTCGGGAGTGCCGCCCTCCTTCCGGACCTCCTCGGGCGCGAACCACAGCCGGACGTTCCGTACGAATTCGATCACGACGGGGACCCTACTCGGCCGCTCCGCGGTGCCGGCCGCCACCGTCGGGCCGGGCGCGGGCGCGGGAAAGGCTCAGCCCGTCGCCCGGTGCTCCCGCAGGCGTTCGTACGCCGCCAGCCCGTCCGGCACCCACGTCCACTCCGTCAGGCGCCGCTCCACCTCCTCCTCGGTGAGGAAGGCGTGCCAGGCGACCTCCTCCGTCTGGGGGTTCACGGGGAGGTCGCAGCGGACCTCGTAGACGGCGGACCACCAGGTCTGCCCGGCGCCGTTGTCGTACAGGAACTTGAAGACGGGGACGGGGCTCGGGAGTCCGGAGACGCCCAGTTCCTCCTCGGCCTCGCGCAGGGCCGCCGCGTCGTACGACTCGCCCGCGCCCACGACCCCGCCGACGAACATGTCGTACAGGGAGGGGAAGACGAGCTTGGTGGCGGTGCGGCGGTGGACGAAGAGCCGGCCGTCCGCGTCCCGGGCCTGGACGAACACGCACCGGTGACGGAGTCCGCGCGCGTACGCCTCGCCGCGCGGGGACTCTCCGACGACCACGTCGTTCTCGTCCACGATGTCGAGGATCTCGTCAGCGGCGCTCATGCCTCCATCCAACCAGCCCCGTTCGGCTTACCGGCCGGGCCGCCCCGGAGGTCCCGGGGCATCGCGCCCCCGCCCCGGGCCGCTGTCCCGACCGGCCGCTGTCCCGACCGCGCCGGCTGCCGCGTCCTCGTGCTTCCGCCCCCCGGCCACCGCCCGCCGCCCGGCCCCCGGGGTGTTTCTCAGGCGCGGTGCGCACGTGCCGCTCCGCCGACCGGGTGTTTCCGGGGCGGCGCGTGCCGTTGGGCCGATCGGGTGTCCGTGCCCCGCGTGGGCGGTGCCGCTCGACCGGGCAGGCCGCGCGGCTCACCGGGCCGCCTGGGCCGTCGTGCTCGGCCGGGGCGGGAGCCTGCCCCGGCCCTCAGCGCCGTTGGAGGTCCAGCGCGGGTTCCGTCCCCTTCGCGCCGGCCGGCATCGCGGGGTGCATCCCGAGCAGCACGATGCCCGTCACGATCGCCGCGAGTCCCGCCGCCTCCCAGGTCAGTGCGCCCACGTCGGTCCGCAGCCGGTCCCCGAGGAACCCCACCCCGCAGAGGATCCCGGCGAGCGGCTGGGCGGCGGTGAGCGCGGGCAGCGACATCCGCAGCTCCGCCGTCTCGAAGGCGCTCTGCACCAGCACCAGCCCCGACACGCCGAGCACCAGCACCCCGTACGGCTGCCAGCTGACGAGCAGTTCGCCCCAGCCGCCCTCGCCGAACCGCTCCCCGCTCACCCGGGTGAGCGCGTCCTGCACCCCGTACAGCACCCCCGCGGCCAGGGCGAGCAGCACCGGAGCGGCGCCCAGCCGGGAGCGCTTGGCGTACGTGGTGAGGAGCAGCGCGAGCCCGATCATGATGCCGATGATCAGCCAGTGCCGCAGGGGATCGGACACCGCGTCACCGCCCTTGGGGCGGCCCGCCAGGATGAACGCGGTCACCCCGCCCGCGAGCAGGGCGAGCCCGGACCAGCCCTGACGGCCCAGCGGCTTCTTCGTCTGGTGGCGGGAGAGGCCGAGCGCGAACAGCAGGTTGGTCGCGAGGAGCGGTTCCACCTGGGAGACCTCGCCCTTGCCCAGCGCGATCGCGCCGAGGACCATGCCGCACACCATGAGCCCGATACCGCCCAGCCAGCGGGGCACCCGGATGAGGTCCAGCAGCAGACGGGGGGACAGGAAGTCGTTCAGCGGGGCGCGGGACGCGGCGTTCTGCTGGAGCACGAAGCCGAAACCCAGGCAACAGGCCGCGCTCACCGAGAGAATCAGAACGAGAAGCGACACGCTGGGTACCTCGATACATCCGGAGTCGGATCGGGTCACGGGTGCGTATCCCGCCGACTGTAGTGCCACCCGCCGGGCGCCGCCCACGGAGTACCGGCGACAGGGCGGTTGACTCGGTCACTCCTCTTGCCGAAGGATCTGACCGATCAGTAACAACGGCGGGTCACCGGCTGTCCCGGTCGGCCGCCGATGTCCTGACCGCCACTTTCCTGTCAACCAGCCGTGACGACGGCGACTTGTGACGAAGCCGACACGTGCCTCGTCATGCCGAGAGGACGGGCCCATGGCCTACGACGCAGATGTGATCGTGATCGGAGCGGGTCTCGCGGGACTCGCGGCGACCGCGGAGCTCGTCGACGCGGGCCGCAAGGTGATCCTCCTCGACCAGGAGCCGGAGCAGTCGATCGGCGGCCAGGCGCACTGGTCCTTCGGCGGTCTCTTCTTCGTGAACTCGCCCGAGCAGCGCCGGATGCGCATCAAGGACAGTCATGCCCTCGCCCTCCAGGACTGGATGGGCACGGCGGGCTTCGACCGCGCCGAGGACCACTGGCCGCGCCGCTGGGCCGAGGCGTACGTGGACTTCGCGGCCGGCGAGAAGCGGTCCTGGCTGCACCAGCAGGGGGTGCGCTTCTTCCCGGTGGTGGGCTGGGCGGAGCGCGGCGGCTACGACGCCAACGGCCACGGCAACTCCGTACCCCGCTTCCACATCACGTGGGGGACCGGGCCCGGACTGGTCGCCCCCTTCGAACGGCGGGTGCGCGCCGGGGTCGCGCGCGGCCTCGTCGAGCTCAGGTTCCGTCACCGGGTCACCGGCCTGTCCCGCAGCGCGGGCGCGGTCGACACCGTCACCGGCGAGATCCTGGAACCGTCCGGGATCGAGCGCGGCCAGGCCAGCGGGCGGACCGTGACCGGCGCGTTCGAACTGAAGGCGCAGGCGGTGATCGTCACCTCGGGCGGTATCGGCGGCGACCACGACCTGGTGCGCGCCAACTGGCCCGAGCGGCTGGGCACCCCGCCCGAGCGGATGATCTCCGGTGTGCCCGCCCACGTCGACGGCAGGATGCTCGGGATCGCCGAGGAGACCGGCGCGCGCCTCATCAACCGCGACCGCATGTGGCACTACACCGAGGGGATCCAGAACTGGAACCCCATCTGGGAGAACCACGGCATCCGTATCCTGCCCGGCCCCTCCTCCCTCTGGCTGGACGCGCGTGGCAACCGGCTGCCGGTGCCGCTCTTCCCCGGCTTCGACACGCTCGGCACGCTCGAACACATCATGAAGACCGGGTACGACTACACGTGGTTCGTGCTCGACCAGAAGATCATCGGCAAGGAGTTCGCGCTCTCGGGCTCGGAACAGAATCCCGATCTGACCGGCAAGTCGGTCAGGGGTGTCATCGGGCGGGCGCGCGCCGACGTCCCCGGACCGGTCAAGGCGTTCATGGACAACGGCGCCGACTTCGTCGTCGAGAAGGACCTCGGCGCGCTCGTGCGCGGCATGAACGCGCTCACCAAGGAGCCGCTGATCGACGAGGCCGCGCTGCGCCGCGAGATCGTCGCGCGCGACCGGGAGATCGCGAACCCGTTCACCAAGGACCTCCAGGTGACGGCGGTCCGCGGGGCCCGCGCCTACCTCGGCGACAAGCTGATCCGTACGGCCACGCCGCATCGCATCCTCGACCCGAAGGCGGGTCCGCTCATCGCCGTACGCCTCCACATCCTCACCCGCAAGTCGCTCGGCGGCCTGGAGACGGACCTCTCGTCGCGGGTCCTGACCGAGGGCGGGGATCCGCTGGAGGGCGTGTACGCGGCGGGGGAGGTCGCCGGCTTCGGCGGCGGCGGCGTGCACGGCTACCGGTCCCTCGAAGGTACGTTCCTGGGCGGCTGCCTCTTCTCCGGCCGCACGGCGGGGCGCGCGGCGGCCGAGGCGGTGGGCTGAGCCCCCTCCACGGTTGCCCGACGTGCGGACGCGAGTGAGCCGCCCGCACGTCTCTCCACCACCCGCTTCTCCCGGTTCCTGCCACCAACTCGTGCTCGAGTCTGAGGAGTTGACACGTGTAGGACATCGGGTGGGCCTTGACGTGAACCCTCAGCCAAGGGTTTGCTGTCCGCGATCGCCACCTGACCAGCCGCGTCTGTGAGGAAACCTCGCGGTGCCGCCACCCCCGCCACCCCCTCCTCCCCTCGGCCGCGGCCGCAAGGGCACGGCCCAGTCCTTCGACGCCGCACTCGACGACGCCGAACTCGTCGTCGCGCGCTCCGCGCTGGCACAGGGCCGCTGGACCGCGGTCCGCTCGCTGCTCGCCGTCACCGGCGACGAGTGGGACCGTCGCGGACACCGCGTCACCGCCCTCGCGCAGGAGCCCACCACCCTCGCCTGGGCGCGCGACTGGCGACTCGCCGAACCCGAGTCCGCCGACGCCTCGGTGCTCCTCGCCTGTGCCACCGTCCAGCGTGCCCTGGACGGCAAGGACCGTCCCGAACGGGCCCGCGAGGCCTGTCACGCCGCCGCCGCGCTCGCGCCCGCCGACCCCACGCCCTGGCTCGGCCTGCTGACACTGGAGCGCACGCTCGGCGCCGAGACCGACGTGGTCCGGCTCTTCGACGAGGTGCGCCACCGCCATCCCGAGCACCACCAGGCCCACCACCTGATGGTCGCCCGCCTCGCCGAGCGCCGCGCCCAGGCGGGCCAGGACCCGCTCCACGAGGTCTACGACTTCGCCAACTGGGCGGCCGAGCAGGCCCCCGCCGACTCGCCGCTCGCGATCCTGCCCGTCGTCGCGCACGCCGAGCGCTACCGCGTGCTCGCCACCGCGGGCAGCGAATCAGCCGACCCGGCCGCCTCCGGGCACTGGGTCGGGCGCCGGGCCCGCCAGGTGATGAAGGCCGCCTTCGACTGGTGGCTGGAGTGGGAGCACGACGACCACCCCCGCCGTCTCCTCGACCTCAACTTCCTCGCCCACGCGAAGTCCTGCGAGGGCCGGGGCGCCGAGGCCGCCGCCCTCTTCCACCGCATCGGCCCGCACGCCACCCCGGTGCCCTGGTCGTACCCGGACCGCGACCCGTACAAGGCCTTCCGTACCGCCCGCGCCAGCGCGCTCGGCACGGTGTGAACGACGACCGCTCCAGAGAACCGGACCACCGGACATCCGAAAGGACCACCCCGCGATGACGACGGGCAGTTCGAGCACATCGAGCAGTGCGAACACGGGAAGACCCGCCGCTGCCGACGGCGGCATCAGCACCTTCAAGGGGCAGGACCGGGCCCTGAAGGCCAACCGGCTGGGCACCGGAGGGCTGCTCCTGTCCGTCCTCGCCGCGACGGCCCCCCTCATGGTGGTCGCAGGTGTCATGCCCACCACATTCGCGGTGATGGGCATCGTCGGACAGCCGCTGCTCTTCGTCATCCTCGGCGTGGTGCTGGTGCTCTTCAGCGTCGGGTACGCCGAGATGAGCCGCCACGTCCACAACGCGGGCGCCTTCTACGCCTACGTCGCCCGCGGGCTCGGCGGCACCGCGGGCGCGGGCGCCGCCGCGGTCGCGCTGCTCGCGTACAGCACGCTCCAGGTCGGCATCTACGGCATCTTCGGCTTCGAGGTGTCCGGGCTGTTCTCCAAGTACCTCGACGTCGACCTGGCCTGGTGGATACCCGCCCTGGTGGCCGTGCTGGTCGTCGGCGCGCTCGCCTGGCTGAAGGTCGACGTCAACGCGCGGGTGCTCGGCGTCCTGCTGGTCGTCGAGGTGGCGCTCGTCGTCATCTTCGACGTCGCGGCCGTCGCCGATCCCGGCAAGGAAGGGCTCTCGCTGCACGCCTTCAACCCGGACACGCTCACCGGGGCCGGGGTCGGCACCGCGCTGTGCTTCTGCATCGCCGCCTTCACCGGCTTCGAACAGGCACCGGTGTACGCGGAGGAGACGAGCCGCCCGCACATCCTCGTACCCCGGGTGATGTTCCTGGCCATCGGCTTCGTCGCCGTCTTCTTCGCGATCAGCTCCTGGGCGCTGACCGTCGCCACGGGACCCGCCGGGATCGTCGGCGCCTCCCGGAAGCAGAGCGCGGGACTGCTGTTCTTCCTCACCGAGTCACGGCTCGGGGGGACCTTCACGGACGTCCTGCACGTCCTCTTCGTGACGGGTATGTTCGCGGCGCTGCTCAGCTTCCACAACGTCGTCGCGCGGTACGCCTTCGCCATGGGCCGCGAGGGGCTGCTGCCCAAGGCCTTCGGCCGGACCACCGGAGCCAGCGGCGCCCCCGGCACCGGCTCGCTCCTGCAGACCACCATCTCCCTGATCGTTCTGGTCGCCTTCGCCGTGACCGACGACAAGCCGAACGGTGACCCGACCGCGCCGGTGCTGCGCCTGTTCACCTGGGGCGGCAACGTCGGCGCGCTCGGCGTCATCCTGCTGATGGCGGCGGCCTCGCTCTCCGTCATCGTCTTCTTCGTCCGCCGAGGCGCCGCACGGGCCCAGGCCTGGCGCCTGGTCACCGCGGCGGTCTCGGGCGTCGCCCTGCTCGTGATCGCCGGCTACACCGTCAAGGACTTCGACGTCCTGGTCGGCACCGGCCCGGGCTCCGCACTGAGCCGGCTGCTGCCCGCCCTCGTCGCGGCCGCCCTGGTCGTCGGCCTGGTCCAGGGCCTGGTGCTGCGGTCCCGCGCCCCCGAGGCACACGCCCGGATCGGACTCGGCAACGAGGCCTTCCAGCTGGACAAGGCGGCGGATTCCAGGTCCGGGTCCGCGGTCGACTCCGACTCCGGGGCCGGCGCCGGGGCCTGAGGGGTCTCCCGGCGGTGCCGGGAGACGGGCAGGCGCCGTGGGCCGGGCAGGCCCGCGGCGCCCCCGGACGCCCGGCCGGTGTCTGAGAAAGCTGAGAAAATGGTGACGGAATTCTGACGGACACCCGCTGCCGCTGGCCTGAAAGGGGTCGCGAGTGCTCGTATAGGTGTGTGAACCCTGAACATTCCCGAGAGCCGGGACCGGAGCGGCAGCGGGGGCGTGCTCCGCAGGCCCCGCCGGCGCGCTCGCCCGAGCGGCCGGCGGAACGGGAACCTGAGCGCCCCGACGAGCCCGGCACACCCATCGGCCGCCGGCTCCTGCTCGGCACCCTCGGACTTGGCGCGCTCGGCGTGCTGGCCGCGCCCCCGCTCCAGCGTGGCCTGGAGTCGCTCTTCGCCGGCGACCCCACGGGACTGACCGGCCTGCTCCCCAACGGCGGCGGCTTCCGCTACTACTCCGTGACCTCCTCCGTCCCGCACAAGGGCCCCGCGGACTACCGCCTCACCATCGACGGCCTGGTCGACCACCCCCGCAGTTACACCCTGGCCGACCTCACGGCACTGCCCCAGACCCGGCTCGTGCACGACGTGCAGTGCGTCACAGGCTGGCGGGTGCCCGGCACGCCCTTCGAGGGGGTGCGCCTCTCGCACCTCCTCGACGCGGCGGGCGTACGCCCCATGGCCCGCGCGATCCGGTTCACCTGTTTCGACGGGGCGTACACGGAGAGCCTCACCCTGCGGCAGGCGCGGCGCCCCGATGTCCTGGTGGCCCACCGGATGCAGGACAAGGCCCTCGGCCACGACCACGGCGGCCCCGTCCGCCTCTACGTCGCCCCCATGTACTTCTACAAGTCCGCCAAGTGGCTCTCCGGCATCACCGTCACCGAGGACGTGCGTCCCGGGTACTGGGAGGACCGGGGCTACGACGCGGACGCATGGGTCGGCCGTTCGAACGGACGCGACGATGCACCCACGAGTTGACGACACCCCCGCCGTCTCGGCGCCCTCCGCGCACGTACGTCGCTTCAGCCGGGCGGAACGCTGGGTGCACCGCCTGACGGCCCTGCTGATGGGCGTGTGCGTGGCGACGGCGGCGTGCCTGTACCTCCCGTTCTTCGCCGAGCTGGTGGGCCGCCGTGAACTCGTCGTCAGGGTCCACGAGTTCGCGGGCCTGCTGCTCCCGGTGCCGGTCCTGGCGGGCCTGGCCTCCCGTGCCTTCCGCGCGGACCTGGGCCGCCTGAACCGCTGGGGCCCGCACGACCGCCGGTGGATGCGTGCGGCACTGCGGCGTGACCGGTTCTCCTCCCGGCCCGCGGCCAAGTTCAACGCGGGCCAGAAGACCTACGCGGCCTGGATCGCGGGCGCGAGTCTGGTCATGCTCGCCACGGGGCTCCTCATGTGGTTCACGCACCTCACCCCGTTGATGTGGCGGACCTCGGCGACGTTCGTCCACGACTGGCTGGCCCTGACGATCGGCATCGTCCTCGGGGGCCACATCGGGATGGCCCTCGGCGACCCGGAGGCCCGGCGGGGGATGCGCACCGGCACGGTGAGCCGGGACTGGGCGGAGCGCGAACACCCGCTGTGGCGGCCCGACGACAGGCTCTAGCCCCGACAGGGGACCTACCGGGCGGGCTCCCCGAAGTCCAGCAGCACCTTGCACGAGCGGCTGCGGTCCGCCGCCAGGGCGAACGCCGACGCGGCGTCCGCCACCGGCACGACCGCGCTGATCAGCGCGTCGAAGCGGGGCTCGGCGGCGAGCAGGGCCGGCGCCTCGTCGAACTCCGCGTCGAAACGGAACGCGCCCCGCAGCTCGATCTCGCGGCTCACCAGCAGGTTCGCCGCGAACGCGCTGCTTCCGGGCGGCAGCATGCCGAGCTGGACCACGACCCCGCCGCGCCGTACGAGGCGCAGGCAGGTGTCCAGCCCCGCGGCCACCCCGGACGCCTCGACGGCCACATCGATCTCCGAGGGCCACCCGGGATCGGCCGGGTCGTCGGCCCGTACGAGGGCGTCGGCCCCGGCCCGGGACGCGTACTCCAGAGCCCGCGGCAGCGGATCGGTGACGGTCACCCGCGCCGCGCCCGCGGCCTTCGCGGCGGCCACCACGAGGCAGCCGATCGGCCCGGCCCCCGTGACCAGCACATGCCGGCCCCGCACCTCCCCGGCCCGGCGCACGGCGTGCAGGGCGACCGACAGCGGTTCGGCGAGCGCGGCCCGCCGCGGGGAGAGCCCCGCGGGCAGCGCGCGCAGCTGCGCGGCGGGTACCGCCAGCAGGGCCGAGAACCCGCCCTGGACATGCGGCGTACGCGCCGCGCTGCCCAGGTAGCGGGTCTCCCGGCACACGTTCGCCCGCCCGCCGGCGCACTCGGGGCACGTTCCGCACGCCGTCGCCGGGTGCACGGCGACGGCCGTACCCGGTAGCGGGCCCGAGGCCCCGGCGCCGTACGACACCACCGTTGCGACGACCTCGTGGCCCAGCACCATCGGCTCCCGCAGCCGGAAGTCCCCGACGCCGCCGTGCCGCCAGTAGTGCAGATCGGACCCGCAGATCCCGCCGTACCGGACGGCGACCAGCGCCTGCCCGGGCCCGGCGGAGGGCACGGGCAGATCCTCGACCCGTAGATCGCCCTGCCCGTGGATCACACAACCGAGCATCGCCGTATCCCTCTCAGAATCCCTCGGATCCAGGGTCCCTCTCGGACCTCTCAGAGCACACTCGTCATGCCGCCGTCGACGTACAGCACCTGCCCGCCGACGAAGTCCGCCGCCGGCGAGGCGAGGAAGAGCAGCCCGCCGACCAGGTCCTCGGTTCGGCCCCACCGTCCGGCCGGGGTGCGGCGCCGCACCCAGTCGCTGAACTCCTCGTCCTCGACGAGGGGCCGGGTCAGTTCGGTCTCGATGTATCCGGGACCCAGTCCGTTCACCTGTACCCCGTGCGGCCCCCAGTCCGCGCACATGCCCTTGGTGAGCATCTTCAGCGCGCCCTTGGTGGCCGCGTACGGGGCGATGCCCGGACGCGCGACCTCGCTCTGCAGCGAGCAGATGTTGATGATCTTGCCGTGGCCGCGTCCGGTCATCCGGCGCGCGGCCTCCCGGCCGACCAGGAACGCGCTCGTGAGGTTGGTGTCCAGGATCCGGTGCCAGTCCGCGTCCGTGAACTCCAGCAGTGGGGCCCGCAGTTGCATGCCCGCGTTGTTGACCAGGATGTCGAGCGGGCCCACCCGCTGTTCGACGTCCGCGATGCCGGCGGCCACCGAGGGGCCGTCGGTGACGTCGAACACCGCCGTGCGCACGTCGCCGGGCAGTCCGGCGGCGGCCCGGCCGAGGCGGCCGGCGTCGCGCCCGTTGAGGACGACCGTGCAGCCCGCTTCCAGGAGCCCGCGGGCGAGCGCCAGTCCGATGCCCCGGCTGGAGCCGGTGACCAGGGCCGTACGGCCGCTGATGTCGAACAGAGGGTGGCCCATCCCCGTACCCCTAGATCACGAGTGACAGCAGGAGGACCAGTCCGCCGGCCACCACGGAGATGATCGTCTCCATCACCGACCAGGTCTTGACCGTCTGGCCGACACTCAGACCGAAGTACTCCTTGACCAGCCAGAAACCGGCGTCGTTGACATGGCTGAAGAAGAGCGAGCCCGCGCCGATCGCCAGCACCAGGAGTGAGGTGTGCGCGGTCGACATGTCGGCGGCGAGAGGGGCGACCAGGCCGGCCGCCGAGATGGTGGCGACGGTCGCCGAACCGGTCGCGAGGCGGATGGCCACCGCGATCAGCCAGGCGAGCAGCAGCGCGGGGATCGACCAGTCCTTGGAGATGTCCAGGATCATCTGGCCCACACCGGCGTCGATCAGGGTCTGCTTGAAGCCGCCGCCCGCGCCCACGATCAGCAGGATGCCCGCGATCGGCGCGAGGGACTTCTCCACCGTGGTGGACAGACGGTCCTTGGTGAAACCGGCCGCGCGGCCCAGCGTGAACATGCCCACGATCACGGCCGCCAGCAGCGCGATCAGCGGCGAGCCGATGACGTCGAAGACGCGCTGCACCTTGTGCGCCGGGTCGTCCACGACGATGTCGACCAGCGCCTTGGACAGCATCAGCACGACCGGCAGCAGCATGGTGGCGAGGGTGGCGCCGAAACCGGGACGCTTCTCCAGTTCCTCGGAGGCGCGGGCGGGGATCATGCGGTCGGGCGCCGGTACGTCCACCCAGCGGGCCGCGTACCGGGAGAAGACCGGGCCCGCGATGATCACCGTCGGGATGGCGACCAGAACGCCGAGCGCGAGCGTGACGCCGAGGTTGGCCTTGACCGCGTCGATCGCGACCAGCGGGCCGGGGTGCGGCGGGATCAGGCCGTGCATCACGGACAGGCCGGCCAGCGCCGGGATGCCGATGCGCATCAGGGAGTAGTTGCCGCGCTTGGCGACCATCAGGACGACCGGGATCAGCAGCACGATCCCGACCTCGAAGAACAGCGGCAGCCCGATCACGGACGCGATCAGCACCATCGCCCACGGCATGCCGCGACCGCCCGCCTTCGCGAGGATCGTGTCGACGATCTGATCGGCGCCGCCGGAGTCGGCGAGCAGCTTGCCGAGTATCGCGCCCAGCGCGATCAGGACGCCCACACCGGCGACGGTGGAGCCGAGGCCGGTGGTGAAGCTGACGATCACCTTGTCGAGCGGCGCCCCGGCGACCGCGCCGAGCGCGAGCGAGCCGATGGTCAGGGCCAGAAAGGCGTGCAGCTTGAACTGGGTGATCAGCAGGACGATGACGGCGATGCCCGCCAGCACGGCGACCCCCAGCTGGGCATGGCCCGCGGAGGTGATCGGCTCGACGGCGTCCGCTGCCAGCATCTCGACGCTGAGTCTGGTCACGGTTTTCCCTTGCTCTGAGAAAGGTCTTCGGACGGGTGCGCGGGGTTACCGCGAGGGCTGGGCGAGGGACCGGAGCGCGGCCACGGCCCGTTCGGTGATCTCTTCGGGGCCACCGGTGACGTCCACGCGGACGCCCGCCTCGTCGGCTTCCAGCGGCTGGAGGGTGGCGAACTGCGAGTCCAGCAGCGCCGTCGGCATGAAGTGCCCCTGACGGTGCGACATCCGGTCCTCGATGAGCGCGCGGTCACCGGTCAGATGCACGAAGACGATCCCGGGTGCCGCGGCCCGCAGCCGGTCGCGGTAGGCGCGCTTGAGCGCCGAACTGCTGACGACCCCGCCGAGCCCGTCGCGCTCGTGCGCCCAGCGGCCGATGGCGTCCAGCCACGGCCAACGGTCCTCGTCGCTCAGGGGTGTCCCGGCCGTCATCTTGGCGATGTTGGCCGGGGGGTGGAAGTCGTCGCCCTCGGCGTACGGAACGCCGAGCCGGGCCGCAAGCAGGGGACCGATGGTGGTCTTGCCGGTACCTGCGACGCCCATGACCACGACGACATGGGGGGTGCTCATCGCTGCCTCACCGTCTTCGTCGACATCTGATGTCGACGACACTGAAACCTATTAGGTACGACTAATTCAAGAGTGTGTGACATATAAGTCTGACTTTTTGTTCCTGAGCCGGGCCTCGTACCCTGACCCCATGAGCACACGGGGCCGGGGGCTGCACGGACAGGTACTGGACGCCCTCGGACCGGCCATCACGGCGGGCGAGTACCCCCCGGGGAGCGTGCTGCGCACGGACGAGCTGGCCCAGCGCTTCGAGGTGTCACGGTCCGTGATGCGCGAGGCGGTCAGGGTGCTGGAGTCCATGCACCTGGTGGAGTCCCGCCGCCGGGTCGGTGTGACCGTCCGTCCCAAGGCCGAGTGGAACGTCTACGATCCGCAGGTCATCCGGTGGCGGCTGGCCGGCGCCGACCGTCCCCACCAGCTGCGCTCGCTCACTGTGCTGCGCTCCGCCCTCGAACCCGTCGCGGCGGGACTGGCCGCCCGGCACGCCACCGCCGGGCAGTGCGCCGAACTCACCGAGTGCGCCCTCGGCATGGTCGCCACCTCACGCGGTCATCAGCTGGAGGCGTACCTCGTCCACGACGTCGCCTTCCACCGGGTGATCCTCAACGCGTCGGGCAACGAGATGTTCGCCCGCCTCGGCGACGTCGTCGCCGAGGTACTGGCGGGCCGCACCCACCACGAGATCATGTTCGAGGACCCCGACCCCGCCGCCGTCACCCTGCACGTCCAGGTCGCGGAGGCGGTCCGCGAGGGCGACGCGGTCCGCGCCGAGCAGCTCACCCGCGAGATCACGGTCGGCGCCCTCCAGGAACTCGACATCCTGGCGCCGTGACCGCCCCGCGGCCGTGCCCTGCCGGGACTACTCGGCGAAGTCGCCGTCCACGTACACCCAGGCACCGTCGACCCGCTCGAAACGGCTCCGCTCGTGCAGCGAGCCGCCCCGGTAGGACGCCCGGAACGTCACGGTCCCCGTGGAGTGGAAGGCCGACCCCTGACCCGTCCCGAGGATCTCCAGACCCGTCCACCGCGTCCCGGGGTCGAACTCCACCCGGGGCGGCCGCGTGCGCGGATGCCAGGTCCGCAGCAGATACCCCTCGTCCCGCTGGACGAACGCGCTGTACCGCGACCGCATCAACGCCTCGGCGGTCGGCGCGGCCGCCTCACCACGGTGGAAGCGCCCACAGCACTTCGCGTACGGCTCGGGCAGCCCGCACGGACAGGTACGACTGGTCATGACCGCCATTGTCCCCCAGCCCGCGTCCGCCCCCGCGCGTCGCACCGGCGGGGATCACCCGGCAGCCCTCAGGCCGAGTCGGCGTTCGTCGGCGGGTACGAGGGCCGCGCCGGGATCGGTGCCGTCAGGACGGGCAGCGCCGGCAGCTTCGACGTCTGCAGCCACGCCGTGAAGAGGTCGTCCAGCGGTTCCTCCGCGTACCGGGCGGCATGCGCGATGAACGCCGCCGTGCTGACGGCGCCACCCCGGTGCAGGGCGGCCCACCCGCGCAGCATGCGGAAGAAGGCCGTGTCGCCCATCGCGCAGCGCAGGGCGTGCAGCGTGAGCCCGCCGCGCTCGTACAGCCGGTCGTCGAACATCAGCTTGCGACCCGGGTCGGACAGCACCAGGTCCTGCGGCCGCACGGCCAGCTTCCGGTGCGCCACCGCGGCCAGCTGCTGTGCCGTACGGCCGCCCGACCGCTCCGACCACAGCCACTCCGCGTACTTCGCGAACCCCTCGTTCAGCCAGATGTGCCGCCAGTCCGCGATGGAGACACTGTTGCCGAACCACTGGTGCGCCAGTTCGTGCGCGATCAGCCGCTCCGAACCGCGCGCCCCGTCCACATGGTTCGCGCCGAACAGCGACAGCCCCTGCGCCTCCACCGGGACGTCGAGCTCCTCCTCGGTCACCACCACGGCGTACTCGCCGAACGGATACGGCCCGAAGAGCTCCTCGAACAGCTCCATCATCGCGGGCTGCCGCGCGAAGTCGCGGGAGAACTCGGCGAGCAGATCCGCGGGCAGATGCCCGGACTGCGGCACACCACCGAGCCCCGGGTCGCCCAGCAGCACCGTCTGGTACTTCCCGATCGACAGCCCGACCAGATAGCTGGACGTCGGCGCCGCCTGCTCGTACACCCAGGTGGTCGTCGACGCCTTCGTCGTACGGGTCAGCAGCCTGCCGCCCGCCACCACCACGTACGCCGACGGCGTCGTGACCGAGATCTGGTACGAGGCCTTGTCGGCCGGCCGGTCGTTGCACGGATACCAGGACGGCGCCCCCACCGGCTGGCTCGCCACCAGCGCCCCGTCCTCCAGCTCCTCCCAGCCGAGCCCGCCCCAGGGGCTGTTCACCGGCTTGGGGTTGCCCGCCCAGTGCACCTCCACGGTGAAGGCGGCCCCGGCCCGGATCGGCTTCGCCGGGCGGACCCGCAGCTTGCCGCCACGGTGCGAGTAGTGCGGTGCCTTGCCGTCGACCCGGATCCGGCCGATCCGGAAGTCGGCCAGGTTGAGCTGGAACTCCGCGAGCGCGGCCCGGCCCGCTATCGCGTTGATCCGCGCGGTGCCGGAGAGCCGGTTCGGGCCCGGGCGGTAGTCCAGCGCGAGTTCGTACCGATGCACCCGGTAGCGGGAATCGCCGTTGGCCGGGAAGTACGGGTCCGATCCCACTGTCTGCTGAACGGTCACTGCTGCGTCTGCTCCCTGCGCTGTGCTCGTACGACGTGCCGGTGCACCGTCCCCGGACGCCGTACGGGCCGCGCCTAGGAACGCCATGCCTCGATCGGGTTGCCCAGCCAGCGGGTGTCGTCGGGAACGGATTCCGCCGCCATGACGAGCGACGCGGGTCCCAGTGTGCTGCGCGCCCCGACTGTGCTGCCGGGAAGGACGATTCCGCCCGGGCCCAGGGTGGCGCCCTCACGGAGGACCACATTATCCGTCCGCAAGATCCGGTCGTGGAAGAGGTGGGTCTGCAGCACACAGCCACGGTTGACCGTGGAGGCGTCCCCCAGGGTCACGAGATCCGTTTCGGGCAGCCAGTAGCTCTCGATCCAGGCGCCCTTGCCGATCCGGGCGCCCAGGCCGCGCAGCCACGCCGTCATCAACGGCGTACCGGGCACGGATCCGGCCAGCCACGGCACGGCCACCACCTCGACGAACGTGTCCGCCAGCTCGTTGCGCCACACGAACCCGCTCCACAGCGGGTGCTCGCCGGCCCGGTGACGGCCCACCAGCAGCCACTTCGCGGCGATGGAGAGCACCGCGGCGGCGGCGCCCGCGACCAGCAGCACCACTCCGCTCAGCGCCCAGGCCCACACCCCCAGCGCGCTCAGCGCGGCGATGGTGAGCACGGCCAGCGCGGCCGAGCAGAACACCGGCACGATCCTGCACAGCTCCACCAGAGCGCGGGCCCACAGCAGCCGCGCGGGCGGCTCGTAGGTACGGCTCTGGTCGCCGTCCTGCGTCGCGCGCGGCAGTTTCACCGGCGGCAGCCCCAGGTAGGAGCTGCCCTTCTTGGCCTTCTTCGGGGTCGCGGAGAGCACGCCGACCAGACCGCCGTCCGGCACGCTGCGGCCCGGCGCGGTCATCCCGGAGTTGCCGAGGAACGCGCGGCGCCCGATCTCGGCCCGCCCGATGCGCATCCAGCCGCCGCCCAGCTCGTACGGAGCGGTCAGGGTGTCGTCCGCGAGGAAGGCTCCCTCACCGACCGTGGTCAGGCTCGGCAGCGCCAGCACGGTGGAGACCTCGGCACCCCGGCCGATCTTCATCCCGAGCAGCCGCAGCCACACCGGTGTGATCAGTCCGGCGTACAGCGGGAACAGCGTCTCCCGGGACCGGTCCATCAGCTGGGTGACCGTCCAGGTCTGCCAGCCGACCCGGCTGTGCGTCGGATACGTGCCCTCGCGCAGCCCGAGGCTGAACAGCCGTACGCCCACGAGGATCAGCAGCGCGTACGTGAGACCGAAGGCGAGCGTGGCCGGCACCAGCGCGACCGCGGCGCCCCGCAGGGCCTCGCCGAGACCGGCGTCCGGGGTGACGAACCGGCTCGCCACGAGGAGCGCGGCCAGCCCGCCGAGCAGCGGCAGCGCGGTCAGCGCGAAACCCGTCGCGCCGTACATCGCGCGCCAGTACGTGCCACGGCGCGGGCGCTCCTTGGGCCAGGCGTGCTTCGCCTTCCCGAGCTTCACGGCGGGCGCTCCGGCCCAGCGCTGCCCGGTGGGGACCTGTCCGACGACGGCCGAGCCGGGAGCCACCTCGGCCCGCTTGCCCACGCGTGCCCCGGGGAAGAGGATGCTGCGGGTGCCGACGACGGCGTGCGCGCCCACCTTCACCGGGCCGATCTCCAGGCGGTCACCGTCCAGCCAGTGCCCCGACAGGTCCACCTCGGACTCGACGGCGGCACCCCGGCCCAGCTTGAGCAGGCCGGTCACCGGCGGCAGGGAGTGCAGATCCACGTCCGTGCCGACCTTGGCGCCCAGGGCGCGTGCGTACCGCTCCAGCCAGGAACCCGTCAGTGAGGTCGCTCCGCTGAACTCGGCCAGCCGCTCGGCCGTCCACAGCCGCAGGTGCACGCTGCCGCCGCGCGGATGGCGGCCGGGCCTGACGCCGCGCATCAGCAGCCGGGCCCCGCCCGCCGCGATGGCGAGCCGCCCCGGCGGGCTGAACAGGACGAGGGCGCCGGCGCCGACGAGCCACCACGAGGTGCTCGGCGCCCAGGGATAGGGACCGAACCAGTGCAGCACGTTCCCGAGCGCGGCCAGCGCCACGGTCCAGCGCAGCCCGAGCAGGGTGAAGAGCGGGACGAGGACGAGCAGCTGGACGACCTTGGCCCGCAGCGGGACGGGCGCGATGACACGCTCGGCGCCGTCGTCCTGCGCGGACTTCTCCAGGTGCCGGGCCAGCTTGCGCAGCACCGGCTGCTGGTAGATGTCGAGCACGGCGGCGCTGGGGTGGCGGGCGCGCAGCCGGGTGGTGAGCTGGGCGGCGGCGAGACTGCTGCCGCCGATCGCGAAGAAGTCGTCGGAGGCGCTGCCCACGGGGATGCCGAGGACCTCGCTCCACTGCTCGGCGAGCCAGGCCTCGGTGCCGTAGAGCTGTTCCTTCGCCCCGCCGGTCCCCAGGCCCTCCAGCGGCCAGGGCAGCGCGGCGCGGTCGACCTTGCCGGACGTCCGGGTGGGCAGGTCCCCGACCGGGGCGAGCAGCGGGACGAGGGCGGCCGGCAGCGCGGCGCGCAGCTTCTCGACGGCGCTCGCGTGGTCCCAGCCGTCCTGGGTGACGACATAGCCGACGAGGAGCTGGTTGCCGCCGCGGGCGGTGCGGACGGCGGCCGCGGCGCCGGCGACGCCCGGCAGGGCCTGCAGGGCCGCGTCCACCTCGCCCAGCTCGATCCGGCGGCCGCCGAGCTTGATCTGCTCGTCGGCCCGCCCGAGGAAGACCAGCCCTTCGGGTTCGGCCTTCACCAGGTCACCGCTCCGGTAGGCGCGCTGCCAGCCGAGCGACGCAAGCGGCGCGTACTTCTCCGCGTCCTTCTCGGCGTCGAGATACCGGGCGAGACCGACCCCGCCGATCACCAGCTGGCCGCTGTCGCCCATGGCGACGGGCTCGCCGGCCTCGTCGACGACGGCGAGCTCCCAGCCGTTGAGGGGCAGGCCGATACGGATCGGCTCCTCGCCGGTCATGAGGGAGGCGCAGGCGACGACGGTGGCCTCGGTGGGTCCGTAGGTGTTCCACACCTCGCGGCCCTCGGTCACCAGACGCTGCACCAGCTCGGGCGGGCAGGCCTCACCACCGAAGATCAGCAGCCGGACCTCGTTGAGGGTCTCCGGCTCCCAGAGGGCGGCCAGCGTGGGCACGGTGGAGACGACGGTGATCTCCTGCTCGACCAGCCAGGGCCCCAGGTCGGCGCCGCTGCGGACCTGGGAGCGCGGCACCGGCACCAGGCACGCGCCGTACCGCCAGGCCAGCCACATCTCCTCGCAGGAGGCGTCGAAGGCGACGGAGAGGCCCGCCATGACCCGGTCGCCGGGTCCGATCGGGTCCTCGGTGAGGAAGAGGTCCGCCTCGGCGTCGACGAAGGCGGCGGCACCGCGGTGGCTGACGGCCACGCCCTTGGGGCGGCCGGTGGAGCCCGAGGTGAAGATGATCCACGCGTCGTGATCGACTCCGGGCCGCGCGGCGGGAACGTCGGAGACGCCGTTGACGGCCAGCCGGTGCCCGGCCCCCACGACCGCCCGTACCCCGGCTTCGCCGAAGACCAGCTCGGCGCGCTCGTCGGGGTCCTCGGCGTCCACCGGCACATAGGCCGCGCCGGCCGCCAGTACGGCGAGGACGGCGACGTACAGATCGTTGGTGCCCGAGGGGACGCGGACGCCGACGCGGTCGCCGAGGCCCACCCCGGCGTCGCTCAGCCGCGCGCGGAGGGTCTCGACCTCGACGGACAGGGCGCGGTAGGTGAGGCTGCGGTGTCCGTCGTCGAGGGCGGGCTCGTCGGGGTACGCCCGGACGGAGGCGTCGAGGATGTCGACCAGGGTGCGGGGAGAGGCGGCGGCGGAGGCGGAGAAGCGCGCCGGGTCGCCGAACTCCGCGCGCACCTCCTCGTCGAACAGTGCGAGAGCGGGGCCTTGCTCGAGGGCTGCCATCAGGTCCTCACGAGTTGTTCCCGGAGCGTCCGGGGCGCTGGTGGGCCCGCAGGTATGCCTGGGGATATTCCGGTCCAGCTCCAAACAAGCGTGGAATTTTAGTACGACGCTAGCCCCGTGCCTGGTCATCAGCCATGTGAGGCGGCCGCGCGAGCCATCGGAACCGATCATTCCGCTGTGCGGGCGAGGCTCTGACGTGGGGGTATGTCAGGCTGACGAGATCTGCCCCACATCCGTCCGTGACGCGGCGAACACAATGAGCGAGGGCCGCGACCTGATGGTCGCGGCCCTCGCTCGTCACTATGTGTCCGAGGGGGGACTTGAACCCCCACGCCCGATAAAGGGCACTAGCACCTCAAGCTAGCGCGTCTGCCATTCCGCCACCCGGACAAGGTGTCTGTCGCGCGGGGTTTCCCTCGCGGCGACAGAGGAAACATTACCAGGCTTTCGAGGGCCTCCGATCACACCCCGTCGCCGCGTGAACGGCGCGTGACGGGCCGGGACCGGCCTTGGGCCGGGCGGGGGGTGGGGGAGAGGATGAGGGGACCACCAGCAGTGACAGTGGGAGGAAGCAGCGTGAGCGAGTCCAACACGACCAGGAGCGTCTCCGGCGAGGACGAGGTCGTGGACCTCTGTCGCGACCTGATCCGGATCGACACCAGCAACTACGGCGACCACTCCGGGCCGGGTGAGCGCAAGGCCGCGGAGTACGTGGCCGAGAAGCTCGCCGAGGTCGGGCTCGAACCGCAGATCTTCGAGTCCCACCAGGGCCGCGCCTCCACGGTGGCCCGCATCGAGGGCGAGGACCCCTCGCGCCCCGCGCTGCTCATCCACGGGCACACGGACGTCGTGCCGGCCAACGCGGCGGACTGGACCCACCACCCGTTCTCCGGCGAGATCGCGGACGGGATGGTCTGGGGCCGCGGCGCGGTCGACATGAAGGACATGGACGCCATGACGCTGGCGGTCGTACGGGACCGGCTGCGCACCGGCCGCAAGCCGCCCCGTGACATCGTCCTCGCCTTCCTGGCGGACGAGGAGGCCGGCGGCACCTGGGGCGCCCGGCACCTGGTCGACAAGCACCCGGACCTCTTCGAGGGCGTCACGGAGGCGATCGGCGAGGTCGGCGGGTTCTCCTTCACGGTCAACGAGAAGCTGCGGCTGTATCTCGTCGAGACCGCGCAGAAGGGCATGCACTGGATGAAGCTGACCGTGGACGGCACCGCCGGGCACGGTTCGATGATCCACCGGGACAACGCCATCACCGAGCTGTCCGAGGCCGTCGGCCGGCTGGGCCGGCACAAGTTCCCGGTGCGGGTGACCAAGACCCTGCGGCACTTCCTCGACGAGCTCGGCGACGCCCTCGGCACCGAGCTCGACCCGGAGAACATGGACGAGACGCTGGCCAAGCTCGGCGGCATCGCCAAGCTCATCGGCGCCTCTCTGCAGAACACCGCCAACCCGACCCAGCTCGGCGCCGGCTACAAGGTGAACGTGATCCCCGGGCAGGCCACCGCCCACGTCGACGCCCGCTACCTGCCGGGATACGAGGAGGAGTTCCTCGCCGACCTCGACCGCATCCTCGGCCCGCGCGTGAAGCGTGAGGACGTGCACGCGGACAAGGCCCTGGAGACCAGCTTCGACGGCGCCCTCGTCGACGCGATGCAGACCGCTCTCTCCGCCGAGGACCCGATCGCCCGCGCGGTGCCCTACATGCTCTCGGCGGGCACTGACGCCAAGTCCTTCGCGGACCTCGGCATCCGCTGCTTCGGCTTCGCCCCGCTGAAGCTGCCGCCGGAGCTGGACTTCGCCGGCATGTTCCACGGCGTGGACGAGCGGGTGCCGGTCGACGGGCTGCGGTTCGGCGTGCGCGTGCTGGACCGCTTCATCGACGCGTCGTGACGTTGACGCCGACATTCGCCCGCCCGTACGAAGGTCGCCCGGCACGGGTGAATGTGCTCATCAGCTCGTAGCTCTACTACTCCTTCCTCGTTACAGGTGTTGCGATCAGCTACTTGGGATCGCATTTGCCTACAAGGAGGAATAATGATCAAGAAGGTCGTCGCCGCTGCGGCTGCCACTGGTGGTCTGGTTCTCGCGGGTGCGGGCCTGGCCGTCGCCGACTCCGGTGCTCAGGGTGCCGCCGTGCACTCCCCGGGCGTCGTCTCCGGCAACGTCATCCAGGTGCCCGTTCACATCCCCGTGAACGTCTGCGGCAACACGGTCTCCGTGATCGGGCTGCTGAACCCCGCCTTCGGCAACACCTGCATCAACCACTGACGTTGTGCCCCACCCCTGGGGTCCGGCTCCGCTGGGGCCCGACCCCACGAGGGGCTGAGCGGTCGGCCCCGGAGCGCGCGCCATGCGCTCCGGGGCCGACCGGCTTCCGCGCACGCGCCGGTAGGGGTGCGCGCGCTTTCCGGATGGTCCAAGCCGAGGGCTAAGGCAGGGAAAACAGCTATGCGACAGGTCACCCGCAAGGGCCTGATGACCGTGGCGGCCGCGACCGGCGTGATCGCCGCGACCGGGGGCTACGCGCACGCCGACTCGGGTGCGAGCGGCTTCAGTTCGAACTCACCCGGCGTGCTGTCGGGCAACACGGTGCAGGCGCCGGTGCACGTGCCGGTCAATGTCTGCGGAAACACCGTGAACGTCGTCGGGTTGCTGAACCCGGCGATGGGCAACACGTGCGTCAATCAGGGCGGCGGTTCGTCGTCCTCCGGAGGTCACGGAGGCGGCTACGGGGGTGGTCACGGTGGTGGTGCGCACGCCGGCGGGCACGCCGTCGGCTCCCCGGGGGTCGGCTCCGGCAACCACATCCAGGTACCGATCGACGTGCCGGTCAACGCCTGTGGCAACAGCGTGAACGTGATCGGAATCGGCAACGGGGCGCTGGGCAACGCGTGCGGGAACGGTACCGGCGGACACGGCGGCGGCCACCAGACACCTCCGGGACACCCGGGACACCCGGGACACCCGGGACACCCGGGTCAGCCTGGGCACCCCGGCCACCCTGGACATCCCGGTCACCCGGGGCACCCCGGACATCCGGGGCAGCCCGGTGAGCCCGGTCACCCTTGTCCTCCCGACCACCACCACCCGGGGTACCCGGGTGAGCCTGGTCACCCCGGACATCCGGGTCACCCTGGGCACCCCGGCCAGCCTGGGCACCCGGGACATCCGGGTCACCCTGGGCATCCCGGCCACCCTGGCCACCCCGGTCAGCCGGGGAATCCGGGCCAGCCCGGAACTCCTGGCACCCCGGGTCAGCCTGGAACTCCCGGCACTCCCGGCACCCCCGGTACCCCGGGTCAGCCCGGAACTCCCGGCACCCCGGGTCAGCCCGTGACGCCGGCGCACCCCGCTCACCCGGGGACGCAGTCCGTCTCCCAGCCGCACAGCGCCGCACAGCTCGCCCACACCGGCAGTGAGCTGCCGCTCGGCGCGGTGATCCCGGTGGGCGCGGGCGCGCTCCTGGCGGGTGCGGTGCTCTACCGCCGGGCGCGCGCGAGCGCGTAACCGGCACGACGGGCAGGCCGGGGGACAGGTACGCACGCGGCCGCAGGCATCGGCACATGTGCCATCGCGACACCACCCGTGTCCCCCGGTGGCGCCGCGAACCCGGCGGGCCCCGCACCAGCGGGGCCCGCTCCGTTTCAGCCGCTTCCGCTCACCACGTGGCACGCACCTGGCGGATGATCCGCCGGCGCAGCCGCACCCTGCGGCTGCCGTCGCGATGCAGGCTGAGGCGGTCCAACTCCCAGTGTCCGTACTCCGCATGGTCCGTCAGCAGACGTGTGGCGTCCTTGCGGGAGACCCCGCGCGGTACGTACACGTCGACAAATTCGTATTCCGGCATCGCATCTATTGTGCGGGCAGAGGCCGTGTACGGATAGCGTCTGCACTATGTCTGATGCTGTGCAGCCCACCGCTGCCGAGGTACGCGCCGCCGCCGAGGCTGTCAAGACCGCACTCGACCGCCACCTGGCCGCGGTCGAGCACAGGTCGGGCGACGACGACCCGGCCGTCTACGAGGCGTTCAACGAGCTGGCCGCCGCGGCCGAGGAGTACGACGAGCTGCTCTACGACCGCTACGACGAGGTCACCCCCTTCGAGATCCCCGCCGGCGACGACACACTGCCGCCGTACACGGGCCCCGAGGAGCCGAACGCCCTGAGCGTCCTGATCCGCCGGGACTACGCGGTGGTGGAGCCCCAGCGGCTTCTGGCACAGGCCCAGCGGGTGGAGGCGGTGGAGGAGGACGGCGCCACCGCGGCGGCGGGCTTCGACGCGGCGTCCGGCACGGTCCACGGGGCGCTCGGTGTCCTGTTCGGCGAGTTCGAACCGGACGAGATCGCCTCCCGGCACAAGGAGTTCGGTCTGGAGGAGGGCGACTCCACGCTCTGGGTCACGGCCGCGGACGAACCGGCCGACCCCGGTGAGTGGCTGGAGACCCCCTTCGAGGCGATCGACCCCCAGCGCGTCGTCTGCCGTTTCGACGTCAGCGCGGTCTTCGACGACGAGTCGGACGACGAGGAAGAGGACGACGACCTCGACACGGACTCCGAGCTGGACGAGGACGGAGACCTGGAGCCCCTGGACGCCGATCGCTGACCCCGGCGCGAGGAGGTGGCGGTCACCGGAGTCCGGTGACCGCCACCTCCTTTTTGCCTGCGAGGCCCTCCCCGTGAGGCCCGCGTGTGAGGCCCGCCCCGAGACCTGCCCGGAGGCTCAGCCCGCGGTCGGGACCTGTGCCCTGAGCAGGGCCGGCAGGCGCGTGGTGCGCGGCTTCTGCGGGACCTCGGCCACCGCCCGCTGCAGCGCCTGCTCCACCCCGTGGACCACGGACAGATGGCGCTCGGCGCGGCCGAAGGCGGTGTAGACCCACGGTCTGGTCAGGGCGGCCGCGGCGTCGCCCGGGAGCACCACGACCGCGGCGGGCCAGCGCAGGCCGACCGCCTGGTGCGCGGTGAGCGCCCACCCGAGCCGAACGGACTGTTCCACCCGCTCCTTCGGTACGACGACGGGGGCACCCGAGCAGTCCAGGTGCAGCCCGTCGGTGTCGGCGCTCACCACGTGCCCCGGCATCGTCCGGCCCGGCGCGGGGGAGTAGGCGATCCGGTCACCCGGGTCGAAGCCCCCGAAGCGGCCGGGGCCCGGGTTCAGCCGTTCCTTGAGCGCGGTGTTGAGCGCGCGGGTGCCCACCGCGCCGCCGTGCCCCGGAGTGATCACCTGCGTCTGCTCGGCCGGGATGCCGATCGCGCGCGGCACCGAGTCCGCGACCAGCTGCACGGCGCGGTGCACCGCCTCACCGGCGTCGCGCACCGGGACGATCACGACCTCCTTGCCGGGAGCCTCGACCTGGTTCAGCTCGCCGATCCCGACTCCGGAGACCAGCTCCCCGACGGGGCCCGGGTCCGGTGTCCGCGAGGCGACCTGCGGGCACACGCGGGCGGCGAGCAGGTCCGCGAAGACCCTGCCGGGGCCCGCGGACCACAGCACCCCCGGGTCCCCGCTCAGCACCAGCCGTGCGCCGTCCGGCAGGGACTCGGCGAGCACGGCCGCCGTCTCCACGTCGAGCTGGGGTGCGTCGAGGACGACGAGGAGGTCCAGGTCCAGGGCGCCGTCCGCGTCCCGGCCCGGGCCCTCGGCGCCGGACAGCAGATCCGCGACGGTGACGACGGTGGTGTCCTTGCCGCCCTCGGGCCCGTCCGCCAGGTCGTTCCCGGCCGGTCCGGAGGCGCGGAGGTCACGGCCGCCGGAGGTGTGCGTGGCGGCCCAGGCGCGCAGGCCGAGACCGCGCGCGGCGTGCAACAGGGCCGCCGCCTCGGCCCGGGAGGCGTCCCCGCCGGTGTGCAGGACCAGGCCGTGGCCGGCGACCGTGCGGATCAGTTCGGCGGCCGAGCGGCCGGCGGAGGCCGCGGCCTGTTCCCAGCCGGCCGCCGAACCCTCGTCCTTCGGCGCGGAGTTCATCACCCGGGCCAGCCCGTCGGCGAGGCTCTCCTCGGCCAGCGCGTACCGCTCCAGGCCCACGAGGACGCGCACCGGGCGCTCCTCGCCTTCTTCGGCGCTCTCCTCGGCGTCGTCGCGTGCGGGGGCCGCCACGGGGGCCGTCGTCTCCAGCGCGTCCTGGAAGACCAGGGCCTCGCCCTCGGCGAGGGTGCTCTGCACGGCCTCGTCCGGGTCCGGGACGGCGCGCTGGGAGAGCGCGGCGGTGAGCGCCGGAGCGTCGAGGGCGGTGTGCCCGGCGAGCGCCGCCTGTTCGAGGAGCCACACGGTGAGGGCGCGGCCGCGCCGCTCGTCGTCCGGACCGCACTCCGCGCCGAGCAGCGCCCGGGCGAACCCGTCGGCCTGCTCGGGCCGCACCCCGGTGACCCGCAGCAACTGCCAGGGGTCCTCGCGCAGCTGTCCGTCCGCGCCCTCGCCCAGGGCGGCGACGACCTGCGGTGCGAGACCGTCGGGAGCGCCGCCGCCGGTCAGGACGGCACGAACGGCCTCGACGGTCCGCGGGGCGGGAGCCGACGGGGACGCGGCCGGGGCGGACACCGGTCGCGGGCGTCGCGCGGGCTCGGGCGCGGTACCGCGCGGGGCCTGCTCGGGCTCGCGGAAGGCGGTGGCCACGGGCTTCTCGCCGCTCTCCACGGCCCGTACCGCCGCCAGCAGGTCGGCGGCCGTCCCGCTGAGCCCGGTACCGGCGGCGATCGGACCCCGCTTCTCGGCCTTCCGCCGCTCGATCCGCTCCCGCTCCAGCCGCTGGGCCGCCAACTCGGCCGCGGCCTCGGACAGCTGGGCGGCCCCCCCCTCGGTCCCGGCTCCGGCGTCCTCGGTCTTGTCCGTGGCTTCCTCGGTCAGGGCCTCGGCACTCCCCGGCTCGCCCTCGACGTCCCCGTCCGTGTCCACGCTTGTGGAGGACGCGTCACCCGCCCCGGTCACCTCACCGGGCCCGGGGGTGGTGTCGCCCTCCGCCGCGGCGCCCAGGGCCCCCGGCTCCGCTTCCTCCGTGGTCTCGGGCTCCGTGCTCACAGCGTGCTCCAGTCGTGATCGGGATAGTGGTGCACCGGTGCCGACACATCGTCGAGCGCCCGGCGGATCTCGTCAGGAAGACTAAGGGCCTCCACTGACAAAGCGCCCATGAGCTGCTGCGCGTTGCGCGCGCCGACGATCGGGGCCGCGACTCCGGGGCGGTCGCGGATCCAGGCGAGCGCGACCTGGAGCGGCGTGACCGCGAGGCCGTCCGCGGCGGTCGTCACCGCGTCCACGATGCTGCTCGCCGTGTCGTCCAGGTACGGCGCGACGAAGGGCGCGAGGTGCTCCGAGCCGCCCCGGGAGTCGGACGGCGTACCGCCCCGGTACTTCCCGGTGAGCACGCCCCGGCCGAGCGGGGAGGAGGGCAGCAGCCCGACGCCGAGGTCGAGGGCCGCGGGCAGCACCTCCCGTTCGACGCCGCGCTGGAGCAGGGAGTACTCCATCTGCGTACTGGCCAGCCGGGTCCGTGTCCCGGGCGCGGCGAGCTGCCAGGTCGCCGCCTTGGCGAGCTGCCAGCCGCAGAAGTTCGACACGCCCGCGTACCGGGCGCGTCCGCTGCTGACCGCGAGGTCGAGTGCCTGGAGGGTCTCGTCCAGCGGGGTGCCGGGGTCGAAGGCGTGCACGTGCCACAGGTCCACGTAGTCGGTGCCCAGACGCTGGAGCGAGGCGTCGAGTGCCGACAGGAGGTGTCCGCGCGAGCCGTCGAACCGCCGGTCCGGGTCGGGGACACTGCCCGCCTTGGTGGAGATGACCAGGTCGCGGCGCGGCACCAGCCCTTCTATGAGTTGTCCGAGCACGTACTCGGCCTCCCCGTCGCCGTACACGTCCGCGGTGTCGACGAGGTTCCCGCCCGCTTCCCAGAACACCTTCAACAGCTCCGCGGCGTCATGCTCGTCGGTGTCCCGCCCCCAGGTGAGGGTGCCGAGCCCGATCCGGGACACGCGAAGGCCGGTACGGCCGAGATGCCTCTGCTCCATGGACGCCGAGATTACTGGCCAGAACTCACCTCGTGGTGGCCCTGTGGACAACCCGGATGATCAGAGCCGGAACCCGTTCCTGCCAGGATGCCCGCCCGCGCGCTAGGGTCTCCGGCACAAGGGACGTTACTGATCGGTAAGGGGATCGGCCATGCAGCTCGGGATCAACCTCGGCTACTGGGGTGCCGGAATGGACGCGGACAATCTGGCCGTCGCCCAGGAGGCCGACCGGCTCGGATACGCCGTCTGCTGGGCCGCCGAGGCCTACGGCTCCGACGCGGCGACCGTGCTCAGCTGGGTCGCCGCACAGACCGAGCGCATCGACGTCGGCTCGGCCATCTTCCAGATCCCGGCCCGGCAGCCGGCGATGACCGCGATGACCGCCGCCACCCTCGACTCGCTCTCCGGCGGCCGCTTCCGCCTCGGTCTCGGCGTCTCCGGGCCGCAGGTCTCGGAGGGCTGGTACGGCGTCAAGTTCGACAAGCCGCTGGCACGGACCCGCGAGTACGTGGAGATCGTACGGAAGGCGATGACCCGGGAGCGGCTCTCGTACGAGGGCGAGCACTGGACGCTGCCGCTGCCGGGCGGGCCCGGCAAGCCGATCAAGCTGACGGTGCACCCCGAGCGCGAGCACATCCCGCTGTACGTCGCCGCGATCGGCCCGAAGAACCTGGAGCAGACCGGTGAGATCGCCGACGGCGCGCTGCTGATCTTCCCCTCGGCCGAGCACCTGGAGGACACCGCGATCACGTACCTGCGCGCGGGCCGGGAGAAGGCCGGCCTGACGATGGAGGGCTTCGACGTCTGCCCGACGCTGCCGCTCTCCGTCGGCGCCGACAAGGACGTGACGGCGCTCGCCGACATGTTCCGCCCCTACACCGCGCTGTACGTCGGCGGGATGGGCAGCCGCAAGCAGAACTTCTACAACCAGCTCGCCCAGCGCATGGGGTACGAGAAGGAGGCCGCGGAGATCCAGGACAAGTACCTGTCCGGCGACAAGGAGGGCGCCGCGGCCGCCGTCCCGCACGCGCTGATCGACCAGACCACGCTGCTCGGCTCCGTCGACCGCATCGCCGACCGCATGCGCGCGTACGCGGCGGCCGGCGTCACCACCCTCACCCTGGCGCCCGCGGGCTTCACGCTGGACGATCGCATCGCCTCGCTGCGCGCCGGCACCGACGCCCTGGAGCGGGCCGGTCTGGCGTAACGCGAAGGATTACGTCGGAATACCTTGACCTGGTCCGACAGAAGAGTTCTGCGGCCGTGGTGGGGGCTCGGGGGTCTTCCCCGCCACGGCCGTCACCGTGAACAACGCGCGGGAGCCCGCTCGGTTACGCGCCCTGGCCTCCCTGTCCCTCCTTCGTTCGGCGGATTTGTCCGACACATCGGTTGCCGGGTCTCCGGCATCCGATTTGACTCGTTTTCTGCGGAACCTGCGGAGAGGTGCGAGTCATGCTTTCGGCCAAGAGTCTGTTCCAGGAGATCCTCGACAATGACGAGTCGTTCCGGCTCTTCTGCTCCATCGCCGCCAGCGGGGAATCGCAGGGCGGCTGGGAGAACGGGCGCATCGCCGCGCTCGTCCCCCCGGACGAACGCGGGCTCGCGCCGAAGATCGCCCGGCACGGCGCCGACGAGGACAAGCACGGGCGGATCTTCAACGCCCTGATGAAGAAGCGGGGCCTCGCCCCGGTCGCCGTCCCGGCCGACGCGGACTACACGATGCTCCTCGAACGCCGGGGCATCGGCCTCGCCCACGAGAAGCTCAGGAGCGAGCAGCGGCTCAGCGTGCGGGACATCGTCACGTATCTCGCCCACAGCCGGGTCACCGAGCAGCGCGCGTCCGAGCAGATGGATCTGTTGCGCAGGCACTTCGCGGACCATCCCGATCTCGGCCGCGCCGTCCGGATGATCTCCGACGACGAGGACGGCCATCTCGCCTACTGCCACGAGGAGCTGCTGCGCTTCGCCTCGGCCGGGCACGACCACGCCATCCGGCGGACGCTGCGCGCCTGCGCGCTCGCCGAGATCCGCGTCTACCGGGATGTCAGTCTCGCGGTGACGGCCCACATGGGGCGCATCCTCGGCTGGCCCCGGGCCAAGGCGGTGACGCTCACCGCGGGCATCCACGCCGTCTACGCCTACGAGCGGGCGGGCGGCTGGCGCCGCATGGCCTCCCTGAGGATGCCCGAACGGCGTGACGCGCTGGGCGGTCCCCCGGCCGCGGCGCACGAGTTCGCGTGATCCGCGGCCGGACGCCCCGGCCGGTCCACGCGGCTGACGGCGGGCCGGCCTCGGGTGCCCCGGCCGCCGGTGCCCCGACTGCCGGCGCCCCGGGCGTGCGCGGACCCGCCGCTACAGCCAGCCCCGCCGCTTGAAGAGCCGGTACAGCAGGATCTCCAGCGTGACCATCCCCAGTACCACCGCCGGGTACGACCACAGCCAGTGCAGCTCGGGCATGTGGTCGAAGTTCATGCCGTAGATCCCGGCGATCAGCGTGGGGACCGCGGCCATCGCCGCCCACGCGGAGATCTTCCGCATGTCGTCGTTCTGCCGCACGCTCATCTGTGCGAGATGCGCCGAGAGGATGTCCGACACCAGCCGGTCCAGACCCTCCACCGACTCGTTCACCCGCGCCAGATGGTCGTTGACGTCCCGGAAGAAGGGCTGCGCCGCGGCGTTCACGAACGGCACCGCGGTACCGGTCGCGCCGGTTCCGGCGAGCCGGGTCAGCGGGACGGCCAGCGGGCCCGTCGCCCGGCGGAACTCCATGACCTGGCGCTTGAAGGCGTAGATCCTGGACGCGGTGTGCCGCGAGCCGCCGACGGACGGTGAGAAGACCTCCGCCTCCAGTTCCTCCAGGTCGGCCCCCAGCTCGGTCGCCACCTCCAGGTAGTGGTCCACCGTCGCGTCGGCGATCGAGTAGAGCACCGTCGTCGGCCCGCGCCGCAGCGACTCGGGGTCCGCCTCCAGACGGCGCCGTACGGCCGCGAGCGGTGAACTCTCGCCGTGCCGGACGGTCACCACGAACGAATCGCCGACGAAGACCATGACCTCGCCGGCGGTGACGACATCACTCTCCGGTTCGTAGCAGACCGGCTTGAGGACCATGAACAGCGAGTCGTCGTAGACCTCCAGCTTGGGCCGCTGGTGCGCCTTCAGCGCGTCCTCCACCGCCAGCGGATGCAGTCCGAACTCGCTGCTGACGAGGTCGAACTCCTGCTCCGTCGGTTCGTTCAGACCGATCCAGACGAACGCGTCGCCCTCGGCACGCGCCGTGTCCAGGGCGTCCGAGAGGTCCTCGGGGCCCTCGGTCCGGTGTCCGGCGCGGTAGATGGCCCAGTCGACGATCACGGAGCGTATTCTCCCGCTGCCCAGGCCGGCGCGCACGCCGGCCGCGGCCGTCCACAGGCCCGGACGGGTCCGGGCGTCACCCGTTTACGCTGGTTCGCATGCCCACCCTGATCCTCGTCCGGCACGGACGCTCGACCGCCAACACCGCGGGTCTGCTCGCCGGCTGGACCCCCGGCGTCGCCCTCGACGAGCGCGGGGCCCAGCAGGCCGCGGCGCTGCCCGGGCGGCTCGCCGCGCTGCCGCTCTCCGAAGTCGTCACCAGCCCCCTGCAGCGCTGCCAGGAGACCGTGCAGCCGCTGCTCGACGCCCGGCCCGAGCTGCGCGCGCACACCGACGAGCGCATCGGCGAGGCGCACTACGGCGACTGGTCCGGCCGCAAGCTCGCCGAGCTGAGGGACGAGCCGCTGATGGAGGTCGTCCAGGCGCATCCCTCCGCGGCGGCCTTCCCCGGCGGCGAGTCGATGCGGGCCATGCAGACCCGCGCCGCCGAGGCGGTACGCGAGTGGAACGCGCGCGTGGAGCGCGACCACGGCAGCGACGCCGTCTACCTCATGTGTTCGCACGGCGACATCATCAAGTCGCTCGTCGCCGACGCACTCGGACTTCACCTGGACCTCTTCCAGCGGATCTCTGTCGAACCGTGTTCCATCACCGCCATCCGCTACACACGACTGCGTCCGTTCCTCGTCCGCCTCGGGGACACCGGCGATCTCGCCTCCCTGGCGCCGCGCGAAGAGCCCCCGAGCGGCGACGCCCCGGTCGGGGGCGGTGCGGGCGCACCGTGATCGTCGGCCGCAGTAGGGTGAAGCGGTCGAAGCAGCGCATCAGTTGTCAGCAAGTCGTCAGCAACCGATGCGGGCCGACGCAGTCAGCCGGTCCGCATGCCGAATCCAATGGAGACAGGACGTGTCCCGTCAGGTGTTCCTCTACGACCCCCCGGACCGTTTCGTGGCCGGTACGGTCGGGTTGCCCGGGCGCCGTACCTTCTTCCTGCAGGCCTCCTCGGGCCCCCGGGTGACCAGCGTGGCGCTGGAGAAGACCCAGGTCGCCGCACTCGCCGAACGCATGGACGAGCTCCTCGACGAGGTCGTACGGCGCACCGGCGGTATCGCCCCGGTCCCGGCCGTCGCCTCGGCCGAGGTGTCCGACACCGCCCCCCTCGACACGCCCGTCGAGGAGGAGTTCCGGGTCGGCACCATGGCGCTGGCCTGGGACGGTGACGAGCAGCGCATGATCGTCGAGGCGCAGGCCCTCGTGGAGCTCGACGCCGACTCCGACGAGGACCTCGCCGAGGCCGAGGAACGGCTCCTCCAGGACGAGGAGAACGGTCCGCCGATGCTCCGCGTCCGGCTCACCGGCGCGCAGGCCCGTGCCTTCGCCAAGCGCGCCCTCGACGTCGTCAACGCGGGCCGGCCGCCCTGCCCGCTGTGCAGCCTCCCGCTCGACCCGGAAGGACACGTATGTCCGCGCCAGAACGGATACCGCCGCGGAGCGTGACCACGGCCGAGCTGCTCGCCCAGGGCGAGCTGAAGGTGCGCGGACAGATCCGTGAGGCCTCGAACGCGGTGCTGTACTGCACCGTCTCCTACGAGGGCCGCGACGCGTACTGCGTCTACAAACCGGTCGCAGGGGAGCGCCCCCTGTGGGACTTCCCGGACGGCACCCTGGCCCAGCGCGAGGTCGCCGCGTACGAGGTCTCCGAAGCGACCGGGTGGGGGCTGGTGCCCACCACCGTGCTGCGCGACGGCCCCTACGGCGAGGGCATGTGCCAGCTGTGGGTCGAGGCGTCCCCGGAGGACGACGGGGCCGGTCTGCTCGCCCTGGTGGACGACGAGGAGCCCGCGGAGGGCTGGAAGGCCATCGGCTTCGCCGAGGTGGGCGAGGGGCGCACGGCGCTGCTCGTGCACGCCGACGACACGCGGCTGCGCCGGCTCGCCGTCCTCGACGCCGTGATCAACAACGCCGACCGCAAGGGCGGCCATCTGCTGCCCACCGGTGAGGGGCGGCTGTACGGCATCGACCACGGGGTCACCTTCAACGCGGACAACAAGCTGCGCACGCTGCTGTGGGGCTGGGCCGGGGAGCCGCTGACCCCGGAGGCGGTCGACGTCCTCACCTCGCTGCGGGACGGCCTCGCGTCCGGCGCGCCGCTCGCCACCCGGCTGGCCGAACTCATCACCACCGCCGAGATCGACGCCACACGCGATCGTGTCGAGGCGATGCTCGCCTCGGGGAAACATCCGGAACCGGGCGGGGAGTGGCCGGCGATTCCCTGGCCACCGGTCTGAGGCGACCTCCGGCCCGGTGGCCGCCGATGTGAGGAACCCGACGCGGAGGATGCCACCGGGTGGGTGCGCCCGCCCGGTACGCGCCGGAGCGCCGCTCTTCTGGTGCCCGTGGCGCACACAGGTGCGACGCCATACCCGGCATTGCGTGCTTATGCCTATATATGTGCAGGCGTGTGGCCTGGTCGACTCCGCCGCGACCGACCCCCGTCGCTCCCGCGTCGGCCGGAAAGAGCGCCGATGCACAGTGAGATGTCCCGCACAAGAGGGCCTTCCGAGCCATCAGGCCTGGTCCGGTTCGTATACGGAAGTTCCGTCCGGTTAGGCTCATGACATGCATGCCTGGCCCGCTTCTGAGGTCCCCGCCCTGCCCGGCGAGGGCCGCGACCTCCGGATCCACGACACCGCGACCGGCGGTCTTGTCACCCTCGACCCCGGTCCCGTCGCCCGTATCTACGTCTGCGGCATCACGCCGTACGACGCGACCCACATGGGTCACGCGGCGACCTACAACGCGTTCGACCTCGTTCAGCGCGTGTGGCTCGACACCAAGCGGCAGGTTCACTACGTCCAGAACGTGACCGACGTCGACGACCCGCTCCTGGAGCGGGCGGAGCGCGACGGCGTCGACTGGGTGGGACTCGCCGAGCAGGAGACCGCCCTCTTCCGCGAGGACATGACCGCCCTGCGGATGCTTCCGCCGCGGCACTACATAGGCGCCGTCGAGGCCATACCCGGCATCGTGCCGCTCGTCGAGCGACTGCGGGACGCCGGGGCCGCGTACGAGCTCGAAGGGGACGTGTACTTCTCCGTCGAGTCCGACCCCCACTTCGGCAACGTGTCCGGCCTGGACGCCGCCGCGATGCGTCTGCTGTCCGCCGAGCGGGGCGGCGACCCGGACCGTCCGGGCAAGAAGAACCCGCTCGACCCGATGCTCTGGATGACCGCGAGGGAGGGTGAGCCCAGCTGGGACGGGGGCTCGCTCGGCCGCGGCAGGCCCGGCTGGCACATCGAGTGCGTGGCCATCGCCCTGGATCACCTGGGGATGGGCTTCGACGTCCAGGGCGGCGGCTCCGACCTCGCCTTCCCGCACCACGAGATGGGCGCCTCGCACGCCCAGGTGCTCACCGGCGAGTTCCCGATGGCCAAGGCGTACGTCCACGCCGGCATGGTCGGACTGCACGGCGAGAAGATGTCGAAGTCGAAGGGCAATCTCGTCTTCGTGTCCGGCCTCCGGCGCGACGGGGTCGACCCGGCCGCCATCCGGCTCGCGCTCCTCGCCCACCACTACCGCACCGACTGGGAGTGGACGGACACCGTCCTCGTGGACGCGGTCGCCCGCCTGCAGAACTGGCGCGCCGCCGTGTCCCGGCCCGACGGCCCGTCCGCCGAGGCGGTCGTCGAGGAGATCCGCGACGCCCTGGCGAACGACCTGGACGCGCCGGCCGCGCTCGCCGCGGTCGACCGCTGGGCGGCGCTCCAGCACGAGCGGGGCGGCACGGACGAGGGCGCCCCCGGTGTGGTCTCGCGCGCCGTGGACGCCCTGCTGGGTGTCGCCCTGTAGCCCGTCGGCTTCGTACGTGAGGGGCGCCGGGCGGTGGTGTCCGCCCGGCGCCCCGTGGTCCGCTCAGACCGTCACTGGTTCACGATGACGGCCTGCACCGTACCGCTGTCGCCGTCGTAGACGCCGATGACCTGCTGCCCGTGGGCGAAGGCCCGCTGGACCTCGTCGTGCGTCACCTGGCCGGGGTTCACCAGGGGACGCCAGGCGTTGTCGATGAACAGGTAGAGGACGGACGGCTGGCCCGGGAGCGGGGTGACCACGTCCCAGAAGTGCTGGGCGGTCCCGCTCACCAGCGACTGCGACGCGACGGCGCTCATCGGCACCGGCGACTGTCCCTGCCACGGCATCTGTCCCTGCCCGGGCATCTGCCCCGGCAGTTGTGCGGGCACCTGTCCCTGCTGCTGCCCGCCGAGTTGCTGAAGCAGCTGCTGGAAGGGCTGCTGCTGCCCCATCTGCTGGAGCTGCTGGCGCAGGTGCGGCGGGACCTGATGGGACATCTGCTGAGGCGACATCTGCGGAGGCGTCTGCTGCTGTCCGGGGGACTGCTGTCCGAAGGGCTGCTGCGGCTGCTGCCCGAAGGGCTGCGGCGGTGCCGTGCTCGGGCCCTGCAACGGGTGGTGCTGGTGTCCTTGCTGCTGACTCATCTGCGGGGTGGTGCTCATACGGGTGCCACCTTCCGTGAATCGTGGACTCTGCGGGTACGTCAGCCCGTGACCACCAGGCCGACGATCTCGTCGTCCGAGAACCAGACACGTACGTCGGGCCGTGCGCCCGCGAAGGCGGAGTGCACCGCCTGGCGGATCTCGGGGGACGGGTTGTTCAGGCTGCGCCAGTCACCGGCCACGAACAGCCGGAGCCGGGGCGGGAGTTCGCGCGGGTACGGCAGCAGCTCGTCCCAGTACCGTTCGGCCCGGCCCGAGCCGACCGCCTCCGGCAGCAGTCGGGTGACCGCCGCCCTGATGTCCGGCCGGTTGCCGATCCGCTGGGAGGAGGGCCGGCCCGGCGCGTCCTGCTGGGGGGAGCCGCCGGCCCGGAGCACCGCGCGGGCGAGCTCCGGTGACATCGGCTCCCGCCCGGCCGTCCTGAGCATGCCCTGCAGCGCGGCCAGCGCCCCGGCCACCACCGGGGAGGCGGAGGAGGTCCCCGAGAACGTGTCCGTGTACCAGCCGGTCTCCTCGGCGCCGCCCTGCAGATCGCCGGGCCGGTCCCAGAATCCGCCGGTGGTCGTGACCTCGAGCCCCCAGCCCTGCGCGTCCACCCGTGCGCCGTAGTTGGAGAACGCCAGACGCGAGCGGTCCGGGCCGTGGTCGCGGCCGTGCGTGCCCGGCGGCGGCGCCCCCGCGCCGACCAGCACCGCGCCGGAGGACGGGTGGGAGGGGTTGAAGGGGTTGCGCCACCACTCGGGGAACTCGGCGGGACGGCGCTCGTACACCGCGTCGTCGAGCGAGTCGGCGCCGTTGCCCGCCGCCGCGACCACGAGGACGCCCTTGGCGGTCGCGTACCGGATGGCCGCGAAGTTGTCGGGCCACCACTCGATCGCGATGTATCCCCGCTGGTCGTCGCGTTGTTCGAAGTCGAACCGCGGGCCGGGCGCGTGCAGTTCGACCAGTAGGAGATCACCGGGACTCAGCCGGTCGGCCGCCGCATGGATCGCGGCCGCCGTGCCGATGCCCTGGAAGGACGCGGCGGCGGTCACCGCGTCCGGCGCGATGCCGGTGATCCCGGACTCGTCGCGTTCGGCGCCGATGACCCCGATGACCGCGGTGCCGTGGTTGCGCCAGGCGAGGTCCGTGAGCGGGGTGCCGACGACGACACCGGTGAGCTTCGCCGCCAGGTCCTCATGGCCGAGCTGCCAGGCCCCCTCCACGTCGATCACCGTCACGCCCCGGCCCGTGCCGCCCGGCCGCTGCCAGGCCCAGTACGCGTCGATGCCCTCGGGCGCCGGCCGGAGATAGCCCTGGCGGCTGGTGAAGTCCGGCGTGACCGGCGCGCCCTCCTTCACCCGCCGGCCGCCGTCGGCGCCCTCCGCGGTGTGTCCGGCGGTCCCGGCCGAGGCGGGGACGGCGCCGGGCTTCACGTACGCCGTGTCGATCCCGGGCAGCGCGGCGATCCGTGAGCGCAGTTCCTGGGCGCGGTTCCCGCCGCCGCGCAGCCGGTGGAAGAGCGTGAGGTCGGGGCTGATGTCGCCGCCCGCCGCGGCGGCCTGCCGTAGTCGCTCCTCACTGCCGAACAGCGGCTCCAGCGTGAGGTGTTCGTCGCTGAGGAACATGTTGACGGCCGAGACGTCTGCACCCGCCGCCGAGTGGACGCCCTCGGGCCGGGCGCGCAGCCGTGCCTCGGGGCGGGCGACGACGATCAGCTCCTCTTCCGCCCCTCGATAGGTGAATCCCGCTCCGTCGGGCCCTGGCCCGGTCGTTCCCGGGCCCTGCGCCGGCTGTCCCTGGTCGGTCATCGCGTGCCGCTCCCTTCGGTCCCCGCGGGCGCGCTGTCGGGTGTCCGCGGTGGTGCCGCTCGGTCCGTGCGGGTGCTGTGTCGCGGGACGACGCGGTGTCACTTCCCGTCCTGGGGCCGCGCCTTCGGGGCACAACCTGGCACGCCCACGGCGGCTCGTCCACCCCGCCTTCGCGAACCGGGTTTGAGAACAAGTTGAATGGGGAAACCTGTGCAATCCGTCCTGAAAGAGATGTCACGCAGGAATCAGGCCAAAGGCTGCGGGGTGTGGGTCATGGGGCGTGCGGGCAGGGGCAGTCGGCGCCGAACGGCGTGACCACCACCGCGCAACCCGGGCCGGAACCGCATGCCATACGGCGCGTCGTACGCCCTCCTCGACACGGTGCCGGACGTGCGGCGGGGCGGCGCGCCGTGTGCGCACCGCCCCGCCCGCGTGAATCGCCCGTCTGAACCGCCCGCTCGACCCGGCCGTCCGCTCAGTCCTCCGACGAGTCCTCGTCCTCGGCGCCGCTACTGCTGCTGCTGCTGCCGGTGCCGCTGTCGGTCTCGGTCTCGGTGTCCGGCTTCGGGGGCTTGGGCGGCTTCGGGCGCGCGCCCGGGTTGTCCCGCAGATAGGACGCGCTGTCGCTGCCGTCGGCCGTGGCGTGACCGCCGGGAGCCGGGCCCGCCGGACCCCCGCCGTCCCGCCGCCGCAGATACCGCTCGAACTCGCGAGCGATGGCCTCGCCCGACGCCTCCGGCAGCTCGGCGGTGTCCCGCGCCTCCTCCAGTGTCTGCACGTACTCGGCGACCTCGCTGTCCTCGGCGGCCAGCTGGTCGACACCCAGCTGCCAGGCCCGCGCGTCCTCGGGCAGCTCGCCCAGCGGAATCCGCAGGTCGATGAGGTCCTCCAGGCGGTTGAGGAGGGCGAGCGTCGCCTTCGGGTTCGGCGGCTGCGAGACGTAGTGCGGTACGGCCGCCCACAGCGACACCGCCGGTACACCCGCGTGCGTGCACGCCTCCTGGAGGATGCCGACGATGCCGGTGGGGCCCTCGTACTTGGTCTCCTCCAGGTCCATCGTGCGGGCCAGGTCGGAATCGGAGGTGACCCCGCTGACCGGCACCGGACGGGTGTGCGGGGTGTCGCCGAGCAGCGCGCCCAGGATCACCACCAGCTCCACACCCAGCTCGTGCGCGAAGCCGAGCAGCTCGTTGCAGAACGAGCGCCACCGCATCGACGGTTCGATGCCCCTCACCAGCACGAGGTCGCGCGGCTTCTCGCCGCCGACCCGGACCACCGACAGACGCGTGGTCGGCCAGGTGATCTTGCGCACGCCGCCGTCCAGCCACACCGTGGGGCGGTTCACCTGGAAGTCGTAGTAGTCCTCGGCGTCGAGTGCCGCGAAGACCTCGCCCTTCCACTCCCTGTCCAGGTGCGCGACCGCGGTGGAGGCGGCGTCGCCGGCATCGTTCCAGCCTTCGAACGCGGCCACCATGACTGGGTCGATCAGCTCGGGAACCCCCTCCAGCTCGATCACCCAGCGCCTCCTTCCGACGTGCCCTCGCGTACGTCCCAACCTTACGGCGTGCCGAGGGTGCCTCCGCAGCCCCCTTGCACAGGGGAGTGAACGGATCACTGCCCCGTTCCTCCCCCTGAAACACCCTCCAGTCATCCGAGCTGTTCTTGGTCAACCTCACCGGCGACCTGGGGCGTCGCCCCGCGGGCGGGTGATACGTCCGATGACCGGGGGAGTGGCGGGTACGACACCCGGACGCCGCCCGCCGGCTGCCGGCCGCGAACGCCCCGGACCTGGGGAAAGGGGCGCCCGGGGGCCTGCGGGAAGTCGGCGCCCGGGGCCTGCGGGAAAGGACGGGCAGGGGTGCGCCACCGCCGGCCGGTCCGGCGGCGGCCTCCGTGCCGCGGCCTCCGTGCGGCGGCCGGTCAGAGCGTGCTGCGCAGCCACTGCTCCACGCTCGCGATGTGCACCGTCGCCCAGGAGCGGGCCGCCTCCGCATCACGGTCGCGCAGCGCGGTCAGGATGGCCCGGTGCTCGTGGAGGGTGCGGCTGACCGCGTCCTCCTGGGTCAGACCGCGCCAGACCCGCGCCCGGGTGGTGGGGCCGGAGAGGCCGTCCAGCAGGGAGCACAGGACCGAGTTCCCGGAGGTCTGCACGATTCCCCGGTGGAACTCCAGGTCGCAGGCGACGAGTTCCTCCACCGAGGGCGCGGTGCCGAGCGCGTCCAGTTGGGAGGTCAGCGCGTCCAGCTGCTGCTCGCTGATCCTGGAGGCGGCCATCGCGGTCGCCGCGGGCTCCAGGATGCGGCGCACCGCGAGGAATTCCAGCACCGTGTCGTCACGGTGGAAGTCGACGACGAAACTCAGCGCCTCCAGGAGGAGCTGGGGATCCAGGCTGGTCACGTACGTGCCGTCGCCCTGGCGCACGTCCAGGATGCGGATCAGGGAGAGTGCCCGCACCGCCTCCCGCAGGGAGTTGCGGGAGAGCCCGAGATCCGCGGCGAGCTCGCTCTCCTTGGGAAGCCGGTCGCCGGGGCGCAGTGTGCCGGAGACGATCATGCCCTTGATCTTCTCGATCGCCTCGTCGGTGACTGCCATGGCGGACCCCCCTGTCGCTCCGGATGTCTCTCAGACCTCCGATGTCTCAGGCCATTATGTGGGGTCAGCGGGTTGTCCGGACACGGAATCCCTGGCCGGATCGGGCGAGCGCCCCTGGATCGAGGGCCCCGAGGGCATCGGTGTGACTCCTCATACCGGTGATCGTGCGTGAGGCGACGGGGGGCTGACGGAGGTTCACCCGTGACCAGGCCCACAGAGGCACGGCACGCCGTGCCGTGCCGTGGCGTGCGGAGGGGGCGGCTCCCCCCGTGGGAGCCGCCCCCTCCGCACGGTTCGATCCATTTCTCGAACCGCTGGTTGCCTGGGACTGGTGTGCCCGGTCTACTTCTTGTCGAGCACGTCCTGCACCTTGGCGCGCACCTCGTCCGTGGCCAGACCGCGGATCGTCAGCGTCGTACGGCGGCGCAGCACGTCGTCCGTCGTCTCGGCCCACTCGTGGTCCCGGGCCCACACGACCTGCGCCCAGATCTCGGGGGCGTCCGGGTGGACGCGCTCGCCGAGTGCCGCGTCCTCGTTCGCCAGGCGCGCGATGTCGAAGGCCAGCGAGCCGTAGTGCGTCGCGAGGTGCCTGGCGGTGTCGGCGCCCATCCGCGGGCCGGGTGCCGGGCCGTCGACGAGCAGCCGGTGGGCGACCGCGCGCGGGTTGGCGACACCGGGCAGCGGCAGCTTCTTCGGCAGCGCGGAGATCGGCTCGAAGTCCTCGCCCAGCGGGTGGCCGGGCAGCGACTCCAGCTTCTTCATGACCGTACGGCCGATGTGCCGGAACGTGGTCCACTTGCCGCCCGCGACCGAGAGCATGCCGCCACGGCCTTCGGTGACGACCGTCTCGCGCTTCGCCTTCGAGGTGTCGCCGGGACCGCCGGGCAGCACCCGCAGACCGGCGAAGGAGTACGTGATCAGATCGCGGGAGAGCTGCTGGTCGCGGATGGAGAACGCGGCCTCGTCGAGGATCTGGGCTATGTCCTTCTCGTTGACCGCGACCTCGCCCGGGTCCCCCTCGTACTCCTCGTCGGTGGTGCCGAGCAGCAGCATGTCCTCCCAGGGGAGGGCGAAGGTGATGCGGTACTTGTCGATCGGGGTCGCGAGCGCGGCCTTCCAGGGGGAGGTGCGCTTGAGGACCAGGTGCGCGCCCTTGGACAGGCGGATGGACGGCGCGGCGTTCGCGTCCTCCATCCGGCGCAGGTGGTCGACCCAGGGGCCGGTGGCGTTGAGGACGAGGCGCGCGTCGACGCCGAACTCGGCACCGTCCGTGCGGTCCTTCAGCTCCGCTCCCGTGACCCGGCCCCGGGTGAAGCGCAGACCGGTCACCTCGGCGTGGTTGAGGACCACCGCACCCGACTCGACGGCCGCGCGGACGGTCATCAGGGCCATCCGGGAGTCGTTCATCTGGTCGTCGCCGTACACCGCGACGGCCTTCAGGTTGTCGGTGCGCAGTTCCGGCACGTCCTGCGCCGCCTTCGAGGGGCTGAGCAGGTGCCCCACGCCGTCACCGAACGCGGAGAGCGCCGAGTACGCGAACACACCGGCTCCGAGCTTCGCCGCGCCGTGCGGCCCGCCCTTGTACACGGGGAGGTAGAACGTGAGCGGGTTCGCCAGGTGGGGGGCCACCTGGCGGGAGACCGCACGGCGCTCGAAGTGGTTCTCCGCCACCAGCTTCACCGCGCCGGTCTGCAGGTAGCGCAGACCGCCGTGGAGAAGCTTGGAGGAGGCGGAGGAGGTGGCGCCGGCGAAGTCACCGGCGTCGACCAGGGCCACCCGCAGACCGGACTGCGCGGCGTGCCAGGCGGTGGAGATGCCCAGGATGCCGCCGCCGATCACGAGAAGGTCGTACGTCGCCTTGGAGAGTTGCTCCCGGGTCTCGGCGCGGCTCGGGTTCGAGCCGGAGGCCGGGTGCGTACCGAGGGCAGGCACGGACTGCAGGGTGGACTGGCTGGTCATTGCGGGTTCTTACTCCTCGTCAGTTCTCGTCTTCGATCCAGCCCATGGTCCGCTCGACGGCCTTGAGCCAGCTCTTGTACTCACGGTCGCGGATGTCCGCGTCCATGTTGGGGGTCCACTCCGCGGCCCGGCGCCAGTTGGCGCGCAGGTCCTCGGTGTTGGACCAGAAGCCGACGGCGAGGCCGGCGGCGTAGGCGGCGCCGAGGCAGGTGGTCTCGGCGACCATCGGGCGCACCACGGGGGCGTCCAGGAAGTCGGCGAGGGTCTGCATCAGCAGGTTGTTGGAGGTCATGCCGCCGTCGACCTTGAGGGCCGTGAGCTCGACGCCGGAGTCCTTCGTCATGGCGTCGGTGATCTCGCGGGTCTGCCAGGCGGTCGCCTCCAGGACGGCGCGCGCGATGTGCGCCTTGGTGACGTACCGGGTCAGGCCGGCGATCACACCGCGGGCGTCGGAGCGCCAGTACGGGGCGAACAGGCCGGAGAAGGCCGGTACGAAGTAGGCGCCGCCGTTGTCCTCGACCGACGACGCGAGCGTCTCGATCTCGGCGGCGGACTTGATCAGGCCCATCTGGTCGCGCATCCACTGCACCAGCGAACCGGTGACGGCGATGGAGCCCTCGAGGGCGTACACCGGAGCCTGGTCGCCGATGCGGTAGCCGACGGTGGTCAGCAGACCCGAGTACGAGTTGATGATCTTGTCGCCGGTGTTCATCAGCATGAACGTGCCGGTGCCGTAGGTGGACTTGGCCTCACCCTCGGAGAAGCAGGTCTGGCCGAACAGGGCCGCCTGCTGGTCGCCGAGCGCGGAGGCGACCGGGATGCCGCCGAGCAGCTCGCCGAGCGGGCCTCCGGTGACCTCGCCGTAGACCTCGGCGGAGGAGCGGATCTCGGGGAGCATCGCCAGCGGGACGCCGATGGACTCGGCGATCTTCTCGTCCCACTCCAGGGTGTGCAGGTTCATCAGCATGGTGCGGGAGGCGTTGGTGACGTCGGTCACGTGGCGGCCGCCGTCGACACCACCCGTCAGGTTCCAGATGACCCAGGTGTCCATCGTGCCGAAGAGGATGTCCCCGGCCTCGGCGCGCTCGCGCAGGCCCTCGACGTTGTCGAGCAGCCAGCGGGCCTTGGGGCCGGCGAAGTACGACGCGAGCGGCAGGCCGGTCTCGCGGCGGAAGCGGTCCTGGCCGACGTTGCGGCCGAGCTCCCTGCAGAGCGCGTCGGTGCGGGTGTCCTGCCAGACGATGGCGTTGTGGACGGGCTCGCCGGTGTTCTTGTCCCAGAGCAGCGTCGTCTCACGCTGGTTGGTGATGCCGATCGCCTTGATGTCGTCGCGGGTGATGCCGGCCTTCTCGATGGCCCCGGCCACGACTTCCTGGACGTTGGTCCAGATCTCGGTGGCGTCGTGCTCGACCCAGCCCGGCTTCGGGAAGATCTGCTCGTGCTCCTTCTGGTCGACGGAGACGATGCGGCCGTCGCGGTCGAAGACGATGCAGCGGGACGAGGTGGTGCCCTGGTCGATCGCGGCGATGAAGGGGCCGGCGGTGTGTGCGTCGGTCACGGTGTGCTCCTGAAGGTTCCGAATGGAAGGGCGGTGTCTACGTGTTTACGTCGCGCTGCTCTGGAGGTGCGGTAAGCGGTGCTCCGGGCGTGCCTCGAGGCGTTCGGCTCTTCGGCGGTGCTCCTGGGCGGTGTTCCCGAGCGGTGCTTCGGCGATGCTCCTAAGCGAAGGCGACGTTGTAGAGGCCTGCGGCGATCGCGCCGCCGATCAGCGGACCGACGACCGGGACCCAGGCGTAGCTCCAGTCGGAACCACCCTTGTTCGGCAGGGGGAGCAGGGCATGCACGATGCGCGGACCGAGGTCACGGGCCGGGTTGATCGCGTAGCCGGTGGGGCCACCGAGGGAGAGACCGATCGACACGACCACGAGGGCGGTGATCAGGGCGCCGAGGGGGCCGAGGCCGTTGCCCTTGTCGTTCAGACCCTGGGTGAGGACCGCGAGCACCAGAACCACGGTGCCGATGATCTCCGTGGCGAGGTTCTGCACCGCGTTGCGGATCTCGGGGCCGGTGGAGAAGATGCCGAGCACCGGGCCGGCGGCCGGCTCCTCGGCCTCGACGGCCTTGGCGGCCGGCTCCTCGGCCGCGCCGACGATCTCGGGGTCGGTCAGGTGCGCCCGGAACTGCCCGTAGTACACGACCCAGACCAGCGTGGCACCGATCATGGCGCCGAGCAACTGGCCGCCCCAGTACACCGGCAGGTTGTTCCAGCCGCCGTCCTTGATGGTGAGCGCCAGCGTCACGGCCGGGTTCAGGTGCGCGCCGGACAGCGGCGCGGAGGTGTAGACGGCCGTGAGGACCGCGAAACCCCACCCGAAGGCGATGGCGAGCCAGCCGGCGTTACGGGCCTTCGAGGCCTTCAGCGTGACGGCGGCGCAGACGCCACCACCGAGCAGGATGAGTATGGCGGTACCTATGGTCTCGCCGATGAAGATGTCGGAGCTGGACACCCG
Organism: Streptomyces sp. RPA4-2; assembly: GCF_012273515.2. Lineage (NCBI taxonomy): Bacteria > Bacillati > Actinomycetota > Actinomycetes > Kitasatosporales > Streptomycetaceae > Streptomyces > Streptomyces sp. RPA4-2. Next base: position 2,106,746 of record NZ_CP050975.2, on the reverse strand, counting down.
CGACTCCTTTGTCCTTCGTCCAGGAAGCCGAACCCCGGGTCCCTCCGGTGGTTCGCGCCCTCGGGGGTGAGGGCGATGACGGCCGCTGGCACTGCCACACCCTAACGCTTTTGCCGTCAGGTGTTCGACAATGTCGACCGATGGACGGGAGTCTTGCTCCGGTGTTACCAGCTCGTCAAGGGTTCCGTTATCGAAAACACGATCGTTATTGATTGCTGTGAGCTATCGATCTTCTGGCGGGAGCGCACCGCACGCGAACGGGTACGTCGTGTGTGCGCCGGGCGCGTCCCGCGGGGATGCGGGGTGTGATCCGCGGGGATGCCGGGCGCGTTCCGCGGGGGGTTGCGGGGCACGTTCCCCGTGCGGCTCCAGGCATGTCACGCGGAGACGCGCGACACGCGAAAGGCCGGCACGTCGGTGACGTACCGGCCTGTTGGCCGAGGGGATCGCGCGGGCATGCCGGGGGCGGGCGCACCCGGACACGCGAGCCGCCGCGCGCGGGCGTCCGCGCGCCGCCGGCGGGCGTCAGAACCGCCCGGCCCCCAGGTCCCGCGACACCGCGCGGGCGCAGTCCCGCACCGCCGCGATCAGCTCGGGGCGCAGCTCCCCGTCCTTGCAGACCCGCTCCACGGCCCCGGTGATGCCCACCGCGCCGACCGGCATGCGCCGCCGGTTGTGGATCGGGGCCGCGACCGAGGCGACGCCCGTCCAGGTCTCCTCGACGTCGTCCGCGTACCCGCGCGCCCGGGTCAGGTCGAGAACCCCTTCGAACTGCTCCAGCGCACTGACCGTCCGGGCCGTGAACTCGTTGCGCTCGGCCTCCAGGACCTCGCTGTGCGCCACCGGGTCGTACGCCGACAGGACCTTGCCCAGCGCCGTGGAGTGCAGCGGCTGCATGGCCCCGACCTCCAGCACCTGGCGGCTGTCGTCGGGCCGGAACACGTGGTGCACGATCAGCACCCCCTGTTGGTGCAGGACCCCCAGGTAGACGCTCTCCCCGCTGGAACGGGCCAGGTCGTCGGTCCACACCAGCGCCCGCGCCCGCAGTTCGTGCACGTCCAGATAGGTGGTCCCGAGGCGCAGCAGTTCGGCGCCGAGCTGGTAGCGCCCGGAGACGGTGTCCTGTTCGACGAAGCCCTCCTGCTGAAGGGTGCGCAGTATGCCGTGAGCCGTGCCTTTGGCCAGGCCCAGCGACGAGGCGATGTCGGACAGGCCGAGCTGTCGCTCGCCGCCCGCGAGCAGGCGCAGCATCGCCGCCGCCCGTTCGAGCGACTGGATGTTCCGTGCCATCGCCGTGCTGCCTCCGTTCCCCTTGGGCCGTTGGCGGGCCCCTGCGCTGCCGCCGTTCGGCAATGTCGAACACTACCGTTCGTCGACGAGCTCTCGCTAATAGGTGGTCGCAAGATGTCTCGTCTGTTCTTAACACCCCGGTCGCCTCCGCCACGCGCGTCCGTCCTCTGGACGCCGCCGACCCTCCGGTGGTGCTCCGGGCTACCCTGACGGCGTGCGCCTTCCATGGGAAGCGCAAAGCCGACAGCCGTCGCACTCCAGGGAGCACCTTCATGGCTTCGTTGCCGAACCCGTCCCCTTCGTCCGAGCTCGCCGAGAACCGGACCCGTATCGCCGCACTGCGCGAGGCCCTCGCCGGCCGTGTCGTGGTGGCCGACGGCGCGATGGGCACGATGCTGCAGGCGCAGGATCCGACGCTGGAGGACTTCGAGAACCTCGAAGGCTGCAACGAGATCCTGAACCTCACCCGGCCCGACATCGTCCGTTCGGTCCACGAGGCCTATTTCGATGTGGGCGTCGACTGCGTCGAGACGAACACCTTCGGTGCGAACCACTCGGCCATGGCCGAGTACGACATCGCCGACCGTGTCCTCGAACTGTCCGAGGCGGGAGCCCGGATCGCCCGCGAGGTCGCGGACGGCTTCGCCTCCCGCGACGGCCGCCGGCGCTGGGTCCTCGGCTCCATCGGCCCCGGCACCAAGCTGCCGACCCTCGGCCACGTCGCCTACGGCACACTGCGCGACGGCTTCCAGGCCAACGCCGAGGGACTGATCGCCGGCGGCGCCGACGCCCTGATCGTCGAGACCACCCAGGACCTGCTGCAGACCAAGGCCTCCCTGCTGGGCGCCCGCCGCGCCATGGAGGCACTCGGACTCGACCTCCCGCTGCTGTGCTCGATGGCGTTCGAGACGACCGGCACCATGCTGCTGGGCTCCGAGATCGGCGCCGCGCTCACCGCGCTGGAGCCGCTCGGCATCGACATGATCGGCCTGAACTGCTCGACCGGCCCCGCCGAGATGAGCGAACACCTGCGCTACCTCACCCGGCACTCCCGTATCCCGCTGCTCTGTATGCCGAACGCCGGCCTGCCGGTCCTGACCAAGGACGGCGCGCACTTCCCGCTCGACCCCGAGGGCCTCGCCGACGCGCAGGAGAACTTCGTCCGCGACTACGGCCTGTCCCTGGTCGGCGGCTGCTGCGGTACGACGCCCGAGCACCTGCGCCGGCTCGTCGAGCGGGTACGGGGGGTCGAACCCACCGAACGTCACCCGCAGCCCGAACCCGGCGCCGCGTCGCTCTACCAGACCGTGCCGTTCCGCCAGGACACCGCGTACATGGCGATCGGCGAGCGCACCAACGCCAACGGTTCGAAGAAGTTCCGTGATGCGATGCTGGCGGCCCGCTGGGACGACTGCGTGGAGATGGCCCGCGACCAGATCCGCGAGGGCGCCCACATGCTCGACCTCTGCGTCGACTACGTCGGCCGGGACGGCGTCGCGGACATGGAGGAGCTCGCCGGACGCTTCGCCACCGCCTCGACGCTGCCGATCGTCCTCGACTCGACCGAGGTCGAGGTCATCCGCGCGGGCCTGGAGAAGCTCGGCGGCCGGGCCGTCATCAACTCCGTCAACTACGAGGACGGCGACGGCCCCGAGTCGCGCTTCGCGAAGGTGACCGGGCTCGCCCGGGAGCACGGCGCCGCACTGATCGCGCTGACCATCGACGAGGAGGGCCAGGCCCGCACCGTCGAGACCAAGGTCGCCATCGCCGAACGGCTGATCGAGGACCTGACGGGCAACTGGGGCATCCACGAGTCGGACATCCTCATCGACACCCTGACCTTCACCATCTGCACCGGTCAGGAGGAGTCCCGGAAGGACGGCATCGCGACGATCGAGGCGATCCGCGAGCTGAAGCGGCGCCGCCCGGACGTCCAGACCACGCTGGGCCTGTCGAACATCTCCTTCGGCCTCAACCCGGCGGCCCGCGTCCTGCTCAACTCGGTCTTCCTCGACGAGTGCGTCAAGGCGGGCCTCGACTCCGCGATCGTGCACGCGAGCAAGATCCTGCCCATCGCGCGCTTCGACGAGGAGCAGGTCACCACCGCCCTCGACCTCATCCACGACCGGCGCGCCGAGGGATACGACCCGCTGCAGAAGCTGATGGCGCTGTTCGAGGGCGCCACCACCAAGTCGCTGAAGGCGGGCAGGGCCGAGGAACTCGCCGCGCTGCCCCTGGACGAACGGCTCAAGCGGCGCATCATCGACGGCGAGAAGAACGGCCTGGAGGACGACCTCGCCGAGGCCCTCCAGGACCGCCCCGCCCTCGACATCGTCAACGAGACGCTCCTCGACGGCATGAAGGTGGTCGGCGAACTGTTCGGCTCCGGCCAGATGCAGCTGCCGTTCGTGCTCCAGTCCGCCGAGGTCATGAAGTCCGCGGTGGCCTACCTCGAACCGCACATGGAGAAGTCGGACTCCGAGGGCAAGGGCACCATCGTCCTGGCCACCGTGCGCGGAGACGTCCACGACATCGGCAAGAACCTCGTCGACATCATCCTGTCCAACAACGGCTACAACGTCGTCAACCTCGGCATCAAGCAGCCGGTCTCCGCGATCCTGGACGCCGCCGAGGAGCACCGGGCCGACGTGATCGGCATGTCCGGGCTGCTGGTCAAGTCCACGGTGATCATGAAGGAGAACCTGGAGGAGCTCAACCAGCGCGGGCTGTCCGCCGACTATCCGGTCATCCTCGGCGGTGCGGCCCTGACCAGGGCGTACGTGGAACAGGACCTGTACGAGATCTACGAGGGCGAGGTCCGCTACGCCCGCGACGCGTTCGAGGGCCTGCGCCTGATGGACGCGCTGATCGGGGTCAAGCGGGGCGTGCCCGGGGCCGTGCTGCCCGAACTGAAGCAGCGCCGGGTGCGGGCGGCCGCCGCGCAGACCGTGGTCGAGGAGCGCCCGGAGGAGGGGCACATCCGCTCCGACGTCGCCGTCGACAACCCCGTGCCCACTCCGCCGTTCTGGGGCACCCGCGTCATCAAGGGCATCCAGCTCAAGGAGTACGCGTCCTGGCTGGACGAGGGCGCGCTGTTCAAGGGCCAGTGGGGTCTGAAGCAGGCCCGTACGGGCGAGGGACCGACGTACGAGGAGCTCGTCGAGACGGAGGGCCGGCCGCGGCTGCGCGGGCTGCTGGACAAGCTGCAGACCGACAACCTGCTCGAAGCGGCCGTCGTCTACGGCTACTTCCCGTGCGTGTCCAAGGACGACGACCTGATCCTGCTGGACGAGCAGGGCAACGAGCGCACCCGGTTCACCTTCCCGCGCCAGCGCCGCGGACGCCGGCTGTGCCTGGCCGACTTCTTCCGGCCCGAGGAGTCCGGTGAGACGGATGTCGTCGGCCTCCAGGTCGTCACCGTCGGCTCCCGGATCGGCGAGGAGACCGCCAAGCTCTTCGAGTCCAACTCCTACCGCGACTACCTCGAACTGCACGGCCTGTCCGTGCAGTTGGCGGAGGCGCTCGCCGAGTACTGGCACGCCCGCGTCCGTTCGGAGCTCGGCTTCGCGGGGGAGGACCCGGCGGTCGTCGAGGACATGTTCGCCCTCAAGTACCGGGGCGCCCGCTTCTCCCTCGGCTACGGCGCCTGCCCCGACCTGGAGGACCGCGCGAAGATCGCCGAACTCCTGGAGCCCGAGCGCATCGGCGTGCACCTCTCGGAGGAGTTCCAGCTGCACCCCGAGCAGTCCACGGACGCCATCGTGATCCACCACCCGGAGGCGAAGTACTTCAACGCGCGCTGAGGCGTGTGGCGCAATTCCCGCCCGCCTCGTGCCGCGACAGGCGGCGTCCGCCCCGTCGCTCGAACATCCCTGCCGCGGCACGAGGGGGGTCCCCTCGCGCCTCCGTCCGGCGCGAGCCGCCGGACGGCCCTGGGCCCTGTCACGCGTCGCGCGGGTGTCGAGAGGCACTCTGGCCACGGGAGACGTACACTGGTCGGTCCACCGCAGGCCGGTCGCCCCTTGCTCTCCGAAGGGTGACCGGCCTGATCGTCCCCCAAGGAGGTGCGCCAGGATGACCAGCACGGTCCCCGCGCTCGGTACCCGTACGGCCGAAGGCTCCGCACTGCAAGCCGTACTCCTCGACATGGACGGCACCCTGGTGGACACCGAGGGCTTCTGGTGGGACGTCGAGGTCGAGATCTTCAGGACCCTCGGGCACGCCCTCGACGACTCCTGGCGCCAGGTGGTCGTCGGCGGCCCCATGACCCGCAGCGCCAACTTCCTGATCGAGGCCACCGGAGCCGACATCACCTTCGACGAGCTCTCGGTGCTGCTGAACGACGGCTTCGAGCGCCGTATCGGCGTGGCCCTGCCGCTGATGCCGGGCGCGACCCGGCTCCTCGCGGAACTCGCGGCGCACGAGATTCCCACCGCACTGGTCTCCGCCTCGCACCGGCGCATCATCGACCGGATCCTGGCCTCGCTCGGACCCCAGTACTTCACGCTGACCGTCGCGGGCGACGAGGTGGAGCGGACGAAGCCGTTCCCCGACCCGTATCTGCTGGCCGCCGCCGGTCTCGGCGTGGATCCGGCCAGGTGCGCGGTCATCGAGGACACCGCCACCGGCGTCGCGGCCGCCGAGGCGGCGGGCTGCCAGGTGGTTGCCGTACCCTCGGTCGCGCCCATCGCCCCCGCGGCCCGGCGCACGGTCGTGACCTCGCTGGAAGAGGTCGACCTGGCTTTTCTGCGCGGCCTGATGACGGAAATGCGCTAGGCGTTCACCCAGCGTGCGTATCCGAAAGATCGGATTGTCGTGGCGTATCCGGGGGTAAGTGGAACGGAGCCGCCGCGGGTAATTCGATCTGTGGGCGGACGGCCGAATTCCGGTACGCCCGGGCCAAGTTGACCATGTGATGTTCGTCACGTGACAGAGGGTCGACAGGGGGCTCGCCGTGTGCCGTTATCCCCTTTTCGGGGGTGATCGGGACGTCCTTGTGTCCCGATTGGTGGAACGCTGCACGAATCCTTCCGCTGTCGGGTTATCGGTGCGTCCGCGCCCGGTTTCGCAGCGTGATGGGAACTCAACTCCGGTCTCTGTGAGCTGTCCTGGCGGTGCGGACTAATGTCATCGCGAGAACCTCGCCATAACCCCCGTGACTCGCCCGCACCACCCCTGTATGGCGTGTACATGGACACGACAGCTCTGGAGAAACTCGAGCATGAACCGCAAGACTTTGGTGCTGCCGGCCGTTGTGGGTCTGCTCGCCCCGGTGCTCGCCGCGTGTGGCGGTTCCGGCAGCGGGGGCAACAGCGGCGATGCGATCGTCGTCGGCACCACGGACGGGTTCACCGCATCGAAGGATGCCCCGGCTCCTTTTGACCCGGCGTACGCGTACGACGTCGGTACCTGGAACGTCCTGCGTCAGACGGTGCAGACGCTGATGGTCCAGCCCCGTGGTGACGGCGATCCCCAGCCCGAGGCCGCCGAGAGCTGCGGTTTCACCGACTCCGGCAACGAGCGCTACGCGTGCAAGCTGCGTGAGGGCCTGAAGTTCGCGAGCGGTGACCCGATCACCGCCAAGGACGTGAAGTTCTCGATCGACCGCGCGATGGCGATCAAGGCCGACAGTGGTGTGTTCGCGCTGCTGTCCACCGTCGACACCGTCGAGGCGCAGGGCGACCGCGAGGTGATCTTCCACCTCAAGAGCGCGGACGCGACCTTCCCGTTCAAGCTGTCGACCCCGGTCGCCGGCATCGTGAACCCCAAGGACTACGACAAGGGCAAGCTGCGCGACGGGTTCCAGGTCGACGGCTCCGGCCCGTACACCCTTGAGGCCGATGTCAAGAACGACGCGGCGGTCAAGATGGTCTTCACCAAGAACCCGAACTACAAGGGTCTGCTGAAGCCGAAGAACGACAAGGTCGAGATGCGGTCCTTCGCCAGCGCGGACGCCATGGGCGCCGCGCTCGACAAGGGCGACATCGACCTGATGACCCGTTCGATGACGCCGGAGCAGATCAAGAAGCTCGGCAACCTCGGCACGGACGGCAACATCGACCTCGTCGAGATGCCCGGTCTCGAGATCCGCTACCTCGGCTTCAACACCGACGACCCGTCGGTGAAGAGCAAGGCCGTCCGTCAGGCGATGGCCGAGGTCATCAACCGCGGCGATCTGGTCTCCAAGGTGTACGGCTCGCAGGCCGAGCCGCTGTACTCGCTCGTCCCGGCCACCATCACCGGCCACTCGAACTCGTTCTTCAACAAGTACGGCGACCCGAGCGTGGCCAGGGCCACCACGACGCTGTCCAAGGCCGGCATCACCACGCCGGTGAAGCTCACCCTGCACTACACGACCGACCACTACGGTACGGCCACCAAGCAGGAGTTCGAGGTGCTGAAGCAGCAGCTCAACGCCACCGGCCTGTTCCAGGTCGACGTCAAGGGCACGCCCTGGGAGACGTTCCGCCCGGCCGAGCAGAAGGGCAAGTACCAGGTCTACGGCATGGGCTGGTTCCCCGACTTCCCGGACGCCGACAACTACCTGGCGCCGTTCCTCGACAAGGACAACACCCTCGGCTCCCCGTACGTGAACACCAAGATCCGCGGCACGCTGATCCCGGACTCGCGTCGCGAGGCCGACCGCCTCACCGCGTCGAGGAGCCTTACGGAGATCCAGAACATAGTGGCCGATGACGTGCCGATCCTGCCGCTGTGGCAGGGTAAGCAGTACATCGCCGCGCGGGACGACATCACGGGTGCCGAATGGGCCCTCAACTCCTCCTCGACGCTCCAGCTGTGGGAGCTCGGTCGCGGCGTGGGCGGCTGACCGGTCCTCCAGGGGCGTCGGCCGCCCCGGACCGGCGTCCGCCGGACCGGCGCTCCAGAGAACCAATGACAAGGCACCTCCTCGTGAACATGCGCAACCAATGGCCGGTCCTGTCCGTCGCGACGGGGCTGGCCATCGGCCTGCTCGCAGGCTGCGGCTCGGAAACGGGCGGCACCGGGAGCACCGGCTCCTCCGTCGTGATCGGGATGTCCGACGACGTCCTGGCCACCGACCCGGCGTCCGGGTACGACTCGGGATCCTGGCTGTTGTTCAACAACGTCTTCCAGTCCCTGCTGAGCTTCTCCAACGGCGCCACGGAGCCGTCGCCCGAAGCCGCCAAGGAGTGCTCGTTCTCGGGCACCGGGACCACGGTCTACACCTGCACCCTCAAGGACGGCCTGAAGTTCAGCAACGGTGACCCGCTCACCTCGAAGGACGTCAAGTTCTCCTTCGACCGCATGCTGAACATCGCGGACCCCGCAGGCCCCGCGGTCATGTTCCCCATGCTCGACACCGTGCGGGCCCCGGACGCCAGGACGGTGGTCTTCAAGCTCAAGTACGCCGACGCCACCTTCCCGAGCAAGATAGCCTCCGGCGCCGGCTCGATCGTGGACCACCGGCAGTACGCCGGGAACGGGCTGCGCGCGGACCACCAGGCGGTCGGCTCGGGCCCGTACAAGCTGGACTCCTTCGACAAGGACCAGGCCGTCTTCTCGGTCAACGACAGCTACCGGGGCACCGCCAAGGTGAAGAACTCCGGTGTCACGCTGAGGTTCTTCCACGGCGCCCAGGACGCCCTGAGGACGGCGGTGCTGGACCACCGGGTCGACGTCGCCTACCGGGGTCTGGCCGCCGACGGCATCGCGGACATCACCAACGACACCTCCACCGGCAGGGGCGTCAGCATCGTCGAGGGCAGCAGCGCCGAGGTGCAGCACCTGGTCTTCAACATGGACGACCCGGTGGCCGGCAAGCTCGGCGTGCGCAAGGCCATCGCCTATCTGCTCGACCGCGCGGCCCTCGTCAACGAGGTCTACCAGGGCACGGCGACGCCGCTCTACTCGATCATCCCGGCCGGGATCACGGGCCACGACACGGCCTTCTCCGACACCTACGGTGACCGCCCGTCCAAGGAGAAGGCCGCCGCGGCGCTCAAGGACGAGGGCGTCACCGGCAAGGTCGCCCTGACGCTCTGGTCGACCCCGTCGCGCTACGGCCCCGCCACCGACCAGGAGTTCAGAGCGATCGCCCAGCAGCTCAACGCCAGCGGGCTGTTCCACGCGACCGTGAAGTCCGTCGCCTACGACCGGTACGAGAAGGACGTCGCCCGCGGCAAGTACGGCGTCTACGTGAAGGGCTGGGTGCCCGACTACCCGGACCCCGACAACTTCACGGCCCCCTTCTTCGGCAAGGGCAACGTGCTGCAGAACAACTACACCAACAGCACCGTCACCGGTCGTCTCATCCCGAAGACGGCCGCCCAGAGCAACCGCTCCTCCACCGAAGCCGAGTACGGCAAGATCCAGGACATCGTGGCCGAGCAGCTCCCGGTCATCCCCGTCTGGCAGGCCAAGCAGTACGCGGTCGTGCGGGACAACGTCTACGGCCTGGAGAACTGCCTCGACTCCTCGACCGTGTTCCGGTTCTGGGAGATCAGCAAGGACTGAGCGGGCCCGAACACACCCGCCCGTACACGACCGTGGGCGCCTTCCTCCAGGACGTACGGGAGGAAGGCGCCCACGGTCGCACCGCCGGTGGGGTCACTGCGCGCCGGGGCGCACCAACCCGCTCTCGTACGCGTACACCGCGGCCTGCACCCGGTCGCGCAGACCCAGCTTGGTGAGGACGTGGCCCACATGCGTCTTGACGGTGGTCTCGCTGACGAACAGGTCGGCGGCGACCTCCGCGTTCGACAGACCGCGCGCCACCAGCTTCAGCACCTCCACCTCGCGCTCGGTGAGGGTGTGCAGGGTGTCGGGCACGGGCTCGTCGCCGGACGGCAGGTGACTCGCGTACTTGTCCAGGAGCCGGCGTGTGATGCTCGGGGCGAGCATCGCCTCGCCCGCGGCGACCACCCGGATCGCCTGCACCAGCTCGTTGGCCGGAGCGTCCTTCAGGAGGAAACCGCTGGCGCCCGCCCGCAGCGCCTCCACCACGTACTCGTCGAGGTCGAAGGTCGTCAGGACGAGCACCTTGGCCGGGCCGTCGCGCCCCGGGCCGGTGATCTGCCGGGTCGCCTCCACCCCGTCCATCCGCGGCATGCGGATGTCCATCAGAACCACATCGGGCTGCAGGGCACGCACCTGATCCAGTGCCTGGAGACCGTCACCGGCCTCGCCGACGACCGCCAGATCCTGCTCGGCCTCCAGAATCATCCGGAAGCCGGTGCGCAGCAGCGGCTGGTCGTCGACCAGTAGGACGCGGATGGCCACGTAAGTCTCCTTCGCTAGTCCGGCCCCATTCTGCCCTGCTCGGTACCGCCCGACTCGGGCGCCCTGACCGGGAGTGGATACGGCGGGGGAGTACCGCCGAATTCCGGACACACCGCCTGGTGGTCGCACCAGCCGCAGAGTTTGGTGGGACGCGGCCGCCAGTCGCCCGTCTCGGTGGCCTCCCGGATCGCCTCCCACAGCGCGAGCAGCTTGCGCTCGACCCGCTCCAGGTCCGCGATCGCCGGGTCGTACGTCAGCACGTCGCCGCTGCCGAGATAGACGAGCTGGAGACGGCGCGGGACCACCTGCTTCAGCCGCCACACCACCAGGGCGTAGAACTTCATCTGGAACAGCGCGCCCTCGGCGTACTCGGGCCGGGGGGCCTTGCCCGTCTTGTAGTCGACGATCCTGACCTCGCCCGTCGGCGCCACGTCGACGCGGTCGATGATGCCGCGCAGCTTCAGCCCGGAGTCGAGCCGGGCCTCGATGAAAAGCTCGCGCTCGGCGGGCTCGAGCCGGGTCGGGTCCTCCAGGCTGAACCAGCGCTCCACCAGCCGCTCCGCCTCGCCGAGCCAACGCGCCAGCCGCTCACCCTCGGGGTCGTCGGCGAACAGCTCCACGACCTCGGGCCGTGTCTCGCGCAGCCGGTCCCACTGGCCGGGGATGAGGGACTTGGCACGCGGGGCCGTCCGCTCCGTCGCCGGGGAGTCGAAGAGCCGCTCCAGCACCGCGTGCACCAGCGTGCCGCGGGTGGCCGCCTCGCTCGGCTTCTCGGGGAGCTTGTCGATCACCCGGAACCGGTAGAGCAGCGGGCACTGCATGAAGTCGCTGGCGCGCGAGGGCGACAGGGACGCCGGCGGCGCGGCCGTGACAGCCGCGGTCGGCTCGGGCGGGACGGCGCCCTCGGTGCTGGTCTCCATGTCCCAAGACCTTACGGCCCGCCACTGACAGTGAGTGCACGCGAGGGACTGGTGCGACGGCACGGAAAACAGAGGGGGTGCCGGGGCGGAACGTGTCGCGACCGACGCATACCATCGACCACAGACCCTGCTTCGCATGATCGGGAGCGGGAGACGCTTCGAACGAGGGGACATCGTGGACGAGAGCGGCGGGAGCGGGCAGCCGCGATCCGGCACCGACGAAGCGACCGAGCGCCACGAGGGGCCCCAGGCCCCCGCCGGGCCGGCCGCGGACGCCACGCGACCCGGACCGGACCGGCACGAGCGCCCGCGGGCAGCCGCCGACCCGAACACCGCCGACCCGACCCGCGCGCACCCGGAGCCCCCGACCCGAGCCGCGCGACGACCCGGACGCCCCTCCACGGCGAGCCGCACGAGACCTCCGCGAACGGACCCGGGACGGACGGTGACCGCCGACGACCACGCCGCCCCCGCCCCGGACGCAGGACGCCCGTCCCCGGAGTCCCACGAACCCGACCGGCCCACCGGCACGGACACCACCGCGCACCACCGCACCCTCGCCCAGTCCGGTACCGGCACCGGTACGGACGGCGCCGGCGGTGGTCGCGGGCCGAGGCCCCCACGCCGCCGCCGGGAGCCCGGTGGCGGACTGCTGATGGGGCGTCCGTTCGGCGTACCGGTCTACGTGGCGCCCAGCTGGTTCCTCGTCGCCGCGCTGATCACCTGGGTGTTCGGCGGCCAGCTCGACCGCGTGCTGCCCGAACTCGGCGCCCTGCGCTACCTCGTCTCCCTCTTCTTCGCGGTCGCCTTCTACGCCTCCGTGCTGGTCCACGAGCTGGCCCACACGGTCGCCGCCCTGCGCTTCAAGCTGCCGGTGCGCCGGATCCAGCTGCAGTTCTTCGGCGGGGTGTCCGAGATCGAGAAGGAGGCCGAGACCCCGGGCCGGGAGTTCGTGCTGTCCTTCGTCGGACCGCTGCTCTCACTGGTCCTCTCCGGCCTCTTCTACCTCGCCATGCTCGCCGTCGAGCCCGGCACGGTCCCCGGTGTCCTGCTCGCCGGTCTGATGATCTCCAACCTGATCGTGGCCGCCTTCAACCTGCTCCCCGGTCTTCCCCTGGACGGCGGCCGGATGCTCCGCGCCGTCGTCTGGAAGATCACCGGCAGGCCGATGACCGGCACCGTCGCGGCGGCCTGGGTCGGCCGCGCGCTCGCCGTCTCCGTCCTGATCGGCCTGCCCCTGCTCACCCAGTCCGGAGCGCTCGGCGAGACCCAGGACAACATCGGCGGCATGGACACGGTCACCGACGCCCTGCTGGCCGCGATCCTCGCCGCCATCATCTGGACCGGCGCCGGCAACAGCCTGCGCATGGCCCGTCTGCGCGAACACCTGCCCGAACTGCGGGCCCGCTCGCTCACCCGGCGAGCGGTCCCGGTCGAGACCAGCACCCCTCTCTCCGAGGCGCTGCGCCGCGCCAACGACGCGGGCGCCCGCGCCCTGGTCGTCGTCGACGCCAACGGCGAGCCCCTCTCCCTGGTGCGCGAGGCCGCCATCGTCGGCGTACCGGAACACCGCCGCCCCTGGGTGGCCGTCAGCGGCCTCGCCCAGGACATCACCGACGGCATGCGGGTCTCCGCCGAGCTCGCGGGCGAGCCACTCCTCGACGTCCTGCGCGCGACCCCCGCGACCGAGTACCTGGTGGTGGAGGACTCGGGTGAGATCTACGGGGTCCTCTCGGCGGCGGACGTCGAGCGGGCCTTCGTCAAGGCGATGGCCAGGCCCTCCTGAACCGCGCATCGGCCATGGTCGGCGCCCCGCGCGGGGACCGGTAGGCTGTTCACATGTCCGAACCGACCGGTGCCGCCCGCAGGCGCGGGCCCTTCAAGGTCGGGGACCAGGTTCAGCTGACCGACCCCAAGGGCCGCCACTACACGTTCACGCTCGAGGCCGGGAAGAATTTCCACACCCACAAGGGTTCCTTCCCGCACGACGAGCTGATCGGTGCTCCCGAGGGCAGCGTTGTCCGCACCACGGGGAACGTCGCCTATCTCGCGCTGCGCCCCCTGCTCCCCGACTACGTCCTGTCCATGCCCCGCGGTGCCGCCGTGGTCTACCCCAAGGACGCGGGGCAGATCCTGGCCTTCGCGGACATCTTCCCCGGCGCACGCGTCGTGGAGGCGGGCGTCGGCTCCGGCTCGCTCAGCAGCTTCCTGCTGCGCGCCATCGGCGACCAGGGCATGCTGCACTCCTACGAGCGCCGCGAGGACTTCGCGGAGATCGCCCAGCAGAACGTGGAGCGCTACTTCGGCGGCCCGCACCCCGCCTGGCAGCTCACCGTGGGCGACCTCCAGGACAACCTGAGCGACACCGAGGTCGACCGCGTCATCCTCGACATGCTCGCCCCCTGGGAGTGCCTGGAGGCCGTCTCCAAGGCACTCGTCCCCGGCGGCATCCTGTGCTGCTACGTGGCGACGACCACCCAGCTCGCGCGGACCGTCGAGTCCATCCGCGAGATCGGCTCCTTCAACGAGCCGACCGCCTGGGAGTCGATGATCCGCAACTGGCACATCGAGGGCCTCGCCGTCCGCCCGGACCACCGGATGATCGGGCACACCGGCTTCCTGCTCACCGCCCGCCGCCTCGCGGACGGCGTCGAGCCGCCCATGCGCCGGCGCCGCCCCGCCAAGGGCGCCTACGGCGAGGACTACGCCGGTCCCAACGCCGACGGCGGCACCGCCCGCTGATCCGGCCGGCGTCCCCGCCGCGCGCGTACCCAACGCTCCACCCCTGTGGCCGAGTTCCCGGAGACACCCGGGGACCCGGCCACAGGCCTTTCCGCAACTGGGGCAGGGCGCGTTTCTGTTGACGCGCCGCCAGAAGTCCGGACCCCGCCGTTCCGCCCGACTGTGACGTGTGGCACCATGCTGGCCACTCCACCCCCACACCGGCACAGCCCTCCCAGGAGACGCTCCCAGTGCAGCAATCCGTCGTCCCGGAACTGGCACACACGCACACCCGTCCCATCCACTGGCTGGCGACGGCCACCGCCGTGGCCGGGGTCGTCGCCCTGTCCTCGGTCGTCCAGCCCGGATCGGCCACGGCGGCCCAGCCCGGCCCCGGGGCGAAGGCCGCTCCGGCCGCGATCGCGCCCCCGGACCCCGCGGCCGTCACCTTCCCCCTCGATTGCGGGCCCACCGAGGTCGTCGTGCAGAAGAAGGCTTCGGGAGACCTCGACGGCGACGGCAGCCCGGAGACGGTCGCCGTGGTCCGCTGCGACGCGGGCTCCGGCACCCCGCCCAACGGTGTCTACGTCCTCACCCAGGGCGGGGCGGCGAAGAAACCCCGGATCGTCGCCACCCTGGTCGATCCGAAGGACCGGCTGAGCGTCACGGGCTTCGCCGTACGTGACGGCGCCGTCACCGCGACCCTGCTCGGCTACTCGTCGGCCGACGTGCCGAGTTGCTGTCCGGACGTGAAGGACCGGGCCAAGTGGCAGTGGAAGAACGGAGCGTTCATCCGCTCGACGCCTTCCGACGCCCAGAGCGTATGAGAAGAATGTGAGAAAAGAGACAATCCGTCACGTGGAGTGGCTTCCGGATCACTCCACGTCGGGTCCGTAGACCTCGACCCTGTCCGAAACCCGACGTACGTGGATGCAGTCGCCCGGGCACTCCTTGGCCGAGTCGGTCACGTCACGCAGAAGCGTCAGCGGTACGGGCGTTGTGGCGCCCGGGGCCTGCAGCAGCTCGTCGTCGGCGCTCTTCACGTAGGCCAGGCCGTCGATGTCCAGCTCGAAGACCTCCGGCGCGTACTGGGCGCAGATCCCGTCTCCGGTACAGAGGTCCTGGTCGATCCATACCTCGAGCGCCTCGCCGCTTGCTCCGGCCTCCTGCTGCACGGTCATTTCTCCTGCCGTTTCCTGCGTCGAGCGATCCGAAGACTGGGGAATCGGGCCAGCTCTGACGGGTGTTGAACACTTTGAGCCTACCTCCGTCGGCTTCCCAATCATGTTGGGTGGGTATTCCCCTGGCGTGAGGGAGAGCGCAAGGGTGAAGATCGGACACGCCTCGACAGTCTTTGTGATCTAGGGGTTTCAATCGACACCCACCCAGGTAGGGTCTGGAAGCGTCCAGCTCCCCTTGGAGGAGGTGAGGACCGTGGCAGCCCACGACGACGACATGAACCGCGGCATCCGCCCGGGACGAGGGTCCGATGACCCTGCCGGGCAGGTTGCCTACCTTGAGCAGGAGATCGCCGTCCTGCGACGCAAGCTCGCCGACTCTCCGCGGCACACGAGGATTCTCGAGGAGCGGATCGTCGAGCTGCAGACCAACCTGGCCGGCGTGTCCGCGCAGAACGAGCGGCTCGCCAACACGCTCCGTGAGGCCCGCGACCAGATCGTGGCCCTCAAGGAAGAGGTCGACCGGCTCGCGCAGCCGCCGGCGGGCTTCGGTGTCTTCCTCGTGGCGAACGAGGACGGCACGGCGGACATCTTCACCGGGGGCCGCAAGCTCCGGGTGAACGTCAGCCCCAGCGTGGAGCTCGAAGAGCTCAGGCGCGGCCAGGAAGTGATGCTCAACGAAGCCCTCAACGTGGTCGAGGCCATGGAGTACGAGAGCGTCGGCGACATCGTCACCCTCAAGGAGATCCTGGAGGACGGCGAGCGCGCCCTCGTGGTGGGGCACACCGACGAGGAACGGGTGGTACGGCTCGCCGAGCCGCTGCTGGACGTCACCATCCGTCCCGGCGACGCCCTGCTTCTCGAACCCCGTTCCGGCTATGTCTACGAGGTCGTTCCCAAGAGCGAGGTCGAGGAACTCGTCCTCGAAGAGGTCCCGGACATCGGCTACGAGCAGATCGGCGGCCTGGGGAACCAGATCGAAATGATCCGCGACGCGGTCGAGCTCCCGTACCTCTACCCCGACCTCTTCAAGGAGCACGAACTGCGGCCGCCCAAGGGTGTGCTGCTCTACGGGCCCCCCGGATGCGGCAAGACGCTCATCGCCAAGGCGGTCGCCAACTCGCTGGCCAAGAAGGTCGCCGAGGTCACCGGCCAGGCCACCGGCAAGAGCTTCTTCCTCAACATCAAGGGCCCCGAGCTCCTGAACAAGTACGTCGGCGAGACCGAGCGGCAGATCCGCCTCGTCTTCCAGCGTGCTCGTGAGAAGGCCAGCGAGGGCACCCCCGTCATCGTCTTCTTCGACGAGATGGAGTCCCTCTTCCGCACCCGTGGATCGGGCGTCAGCTCGGACGTGGAGAACACCATCGTCCCCCAGCTGCTCGCCGAGATCGACGGCGTGGAGGGCCTGGAGAACGTGGTCGTGATCGGTGCCTCGAACCGTGAGGACATGATCGACCCCGCGATCCTGCGCCCCGGACGACTCGATGTGAAGATCAAGATCGAGCGCCCGGACGCCGAGGCCGCCAAGGACATCTTCGCGAAGTACCTCACCCAGCGCCTTCCGCTGCACTCCGACGACCTCGGAGAGCACGGCGGGGACCGGGCAGCCACCGTCCACGGCATGATCCAGACCGCCGTGGAGCAGATGTACGCCGAATCCGAGGAGAACCGCTTCCTCGAGGTCACCTACGCCAACGGCGACAAGGAAGTCCTGTACTTCAAGGACTTCAATTCCGGCGCCATGATCGAGAACATCGTGGGCCGCGCCAAGAAGGCGGCCATCAAGGCCTTCCTCGAACAGAACCAGAAGGGCCTCCGGGTCTCCCACCTCCTCCAGGCGTGCGTGGACGAGTTCAAGGAGAACGAGGACCTGCCGAACACCACCAACCCGGACGACTGGGCCCGGATCTCCGGAAAGAAGGGCGAACGGATCGTTTACATCCGTACGCTCGTCACCGGAAAGCAGGGCGCGGACACCGGACGCTCCATCGACACGGTGGCCAACACCGGTCAGTACCTGTAAAAGCCAGGGCGGCTGCGGGTGCCCTCCACGGGTACCCGCAGCCGACTGCTTTCCGGGGCACGGCTGGAGCACAGCAATGACGCAAATGATCTCCCCACCAGCGCAGAGGCGTTCTAGGCTCTTTCGTACCGCCGAGTCGCGCGTTGCGGGGACGGGCACCGCACACGCACCGGAGCACCAGCGGTACTTGAGCAGCGCCCCCGACCGAGGGCGCCGCCGGGCAAGGAGGGCCGCATGACCGTACGGCGAGTAATGGGCATCGAGACGGAGTACGGGATCTCCGTCGCCGGCCACCCCAACGCCAATGCCATGCTCACCTCGTCCCAGATCGTCAACGCGTACGCCGCGGCGATGCACCGGGCGCGCCGCGCCCGCTGGGACTTCGAGGAGGAGAACCCGCTGCGGGACGCGCGAGGCTTCGACCTCGCCCGCGAGGCCGCCGACTCCAGCCAGCTCACCGACGAGGACATCGGCCTGGCCAATGTCATCCTCACCAACGGCGCACGGCTGTACGTGGACCACGCGCACCCGGAGTACAGCTCGCCCGAGGTCACCAACCCGTGGGACGCGGTCCTGTGGGACAAGGCCGGCGAGCGCATCATGGCGGAGGCCGCGGAACGGGCGGCCCAGCTCCCCGGCGCCCAGCCGATCCACCTCTACAAGAACAACACCGACAACAAGGGCGCCTCGTACGGCACGCACGAGAACTACCTGATGAAGCGGGAGACCCCCTTCTCGGACATCGTGCGCCACCTCACGCCGTTCTTCGTGTCCCGTCAGGTCGTCACCGGAGCGGGCCGCGTCGGCATCGGCCAGGACGGCCACGAGCACGGCTTCCAGCTCAGTCAGCGGGCCGACTACTTCGAGGTCGAGGTGGGCCTCGAGACCACGCTGAAGCGCCCCATCATCAACACCCGTGACGAGCCGCACGCGGACGCCGAGAAGTACCGCAGGCTGCACGTGATCATCGGCGACGCGAACCTGTCGGAGATCTCGACCTATCTGAAGCTGGGCACGACCGCCCTGGTCCTGTCCATGATCGAGGACGGTTTCATCGCCGTCGACCTCGCGGTGGACCAGCCGGTGCGCACGCTGCACCAGGTGTCGCACGACCCGACCCTGAAGCGGCTCGTCACGCTGCGCAGCGGACGCACGCTGACCGCGGTGCAGCTCCAGATGGAGTACTTCGAGCTGTCGCGCAAATACGTGGAGGAGCGGTTGGGGGCGGACGCCGACGACCAGACCAAGGACGTACTGGTCCGCTGGGAGGACACCCTGAACCGTCTGGAGAACGATCCGATGAGCCTGGCCGGCGAGCTCGACTGGGTCGCCAAGCGGGAGCTCATGGAGGGCTACCGGCGCCGGGACGACCTCGACTGGGACGCCGCCCGGCTGCACCTGGTCGACCTCCAGTACGCCGACGTACGCGCCGAGAAGGGCCTGTACAACCGTCTGGCCGCCCGCGGCAAGATGAAGCGCCTGCTGGACGAGTCGGACGTCGAGCGGGCCCGGACGAAGCCGCCGGAGGACACCCGCGCGTACTTCCGCGGCCGGTGTCTCGAACAGTACGCGGACGACGTGGCGGCGGCCTCCTGGGACTCGGTGATCTTCGATCTGCCCGGCAGGGACTCGCTCCAGCGCGTTCCAACCCTGGAGCCGCTTCGCGGAACGCGTAATCACGTCAAGGAGCTCCTCGATCGCTGTCGCACGGCGGAAGACCTGGTCAAGGTCCTCTCGGGCGGCTGAGCCGGCCGTACGGGGTCCTGGGGCCCCGTACGGCGCATCGGGGTGGAAAAGGGCGACGCCCGGGAATCATGGAGGTGGCCCCCGGACGTTGTGGCAACTGCGGGGCCGATGTCGGACCCTGCTTGTAGGGTCTGATCAAGAACGTCGAACCGAGCGGGGTGAGGGTTATGGCGACCAAGGACACCGGCGGCGGACAGCAGAAGGCGACGCGTTCCACCGAGGAGGTCGAGGAGCAGGCGCAGGACGCGCAGGCGACGGACGACCTCAAGGAACGCCAGGAGAAGCTGTCGGACGACGTCGACTCCGTACTGGACGAGATCGACGATGTCCTCGAGGAGAACGCGGAGGACTTCGTGCGAAGTTTCGTTCAGAAGGGCGGCGAGTAACCTTCGGATCGAAGGTTACGGGGGCTTTCGGCTCGGTGAACGAAGAAGAAGTGAAGTGCTGCGTGCGGTGCGGCGAGCACAAGCCGTACGCAGCCTTCGTTCGCAGGCGGTCCGATCCGGATGGTCGAGCTGTGAACTGAGTGGCGCCTCAAGGCGACGGCCTCGCACGGGCCGTCCACGCGCTGCGAGACGTGCCGAGCCGTTGAGGGGCGCGCGCAGGCCTCCTGTGGTGCCGGTACGGCATGACCGAAGCCGAGCGTGACGAGCTGGTGGCCCCTCAAAAGGGGCCCTGCGTGATCTGTTCGAAAGCTCCCGCAGTTCACGTGGATCACTGCCACGAGACGGGTAGGGTCCGTGGCGTACTGTGCTTCAACTGCAATTCGGCCATCGGCAAGTTGGGAGATGATCCCGACGCTGTTCGTCGGGCTGCCGCCTACTTGGAAGGATCCCCGTGGAAGCCAACACTCGTAGCACCGGGCGTCTACCGGCTGCCTTCCTGACGCCCGGGTCGTCGTCCTTCATGGACTTCCTGGGCGAGCATCAGCCGGAGATGCTCCCGGGCAGGCGGCAGCTGCCGCCCGTACAGGGCGTGATCGAGGCCCCGCACGGCACGACCATCGTCGCCGTCACGTTCCCCGGCGGAGTCGTCCTCGCCGGCGACCGGCGGGCCACCATGGGCAACATGATCGCTCAGCGCGACATCGAGAAGGTCTTCCCCGCCGACGAGTACTCGGCGGTGGGCATCGCCGGTACGGCGGGCCTGGCCGTCGAGATGGTCAAGCTGTTCCAGCTGGAGCTGGAGCACTTCGAGAAGGTCGAGGGCGCCACGCTCTCCCTGGAGGGCAAGGCCAACCGTCTCTCCACCATGATCCGTTCCAACCTCGGCATGGCCATGCAGGGCCTCGCCGTGGTCCCCCTCTTCGCGGGCTACGACGTGGACCGCGAGAAGGGCCGCATCTTCTCCTACGACGTCACCGGCGGCCGCTCCGAGGAGCACGGTTACGCCGCCACCGGCTCCGGCTCGATCTTCGCGCGCGGTGCCATGAAGAAGCTCTACAGCAACGACCTGACCGAACAGCAGGCCACCACCCTGGTCATCCAGGCGCTGTACGACGCGGCCGACGACGACTCGGCGACGGGCGGTCCCGATGTCGCCCGCCGGATCTACCCGATCGTCACCGTGATCACCGAAGAGGGATTCCGCCGTCTCACCGAGGAGGAGTCCTCGGAGATCGCCCGCGCGATCCTGGAGCGGCGCCTGGAGCAGCCGGACGGCCCCCGGGCCGCGCTGCTCTGAGTCCGGCCTCTTTACCCAGGTGACCCTGTGACTTCGACAGAAAGGGACGGATAACCGGTGTCGACGCCGTTCTATGTCTCACCCCAGCAGGCCATGGCCGACCGTGCGGAGTACGCCCGCAAGGGCATCGCCCGCGGTCGCAGCCTCGTCGTGCTGCAGTACGCCGACGGCATCGTGTTCGTCGGCGAGAACCCGTCCCGCGCGCTGCACAAGTTCAGCGAGATCTACGACCGGATCGGCTTCGCGGCCGCCGGCAAGTACAACGAGTACGAGAACCTGCGGATCGGCGGTGTGCGCTACGCCGATCTGCGCGGTTACACGTACGACCGTGACGACGTGACCGCGCGCGGTCTGGCCAACGTGTACGCCCAGACGCTGGGCACGATCTTCTCCAGCGCGGCCGAGAAGCCGTACGAGGTGGAGCTCGTGGTCGCCGAGGTGGGGGAGACCCCCGACGGGGACCAGATCTACCGGCTGCCGCACGACGGATCGATCGTGGACGAGCACGGGTCGGTCGCGGTCGGCGGCAACGCGGAGCAGATCAGCAGCTATCTGGACCAGCGCCACCAGGACGGCATGTCGCTGGCCGAGGCGCTGAAGCTGGCCGTGCAGTCGCTGTCGCGGGAGCCGAACGGCGGCGAGCGGGAGATTCCCGCCGAGCGCCTGGAGGTGGCGATCCTGGACCGTACGCGCCCGCAGCAGCGCAAGTTCAAGCGCATCGTCGGGCGTCAGCTGGCCCGCTTGCTGGAGGAGGGCGGCGCGTCCACCGCCACCGAGGCCGAGGATCCCGAAGACGACGAGTGACCCCGCTCGCGCCCCGCGCACCGGTCGTCCGGTGGGCGGGGCGCAGCCATGTCCGGGCGGCTTCGGGCCTTCAAGGGGCGCTCCATGGCGCCGCGGAGCGCGTCGGACCGCCGGGCCGCGCCGCGGGCATGTACCCCTGCCCGTCGGGCGCCCGGCGCCCGGCACGGTGCCGCGCGGCGGCGTCGGATCACCCGGATCGTCCAGCACCCGGATACGCCCCCGTGAACGGGCGGTCCGCAGCCGGGCGGCGCACCCAGCCGGAGGCCACCCACAGGCCCTGCGCGAAGGGGCGGAGGCGACCTAGCGGGGCGGCGCCGTGGAGCCCCGTACGACCAGCTCGACCGGGATGTCCCCCTCCGGCGGTGTGCGGCCGTCCAGGACGGCGAGGAGGGCCTCCATGCCCCGTTCCCCGAACAGCTCGGCGTCCAGGCGGACCGTGGTCAGCTCGGGGTCGATGGCGCGGGCGAGGGCAAGGTCGTCGAGACCCGTGATCGAGAGGTCGTCGGGGACCCGCAGTCCAAGGCGGCGGGCCGCCTTGTAGGCGCCGGCCGCGAGGTTGTCGTCGTCGCAGACCAGGGCCGTGGGCCGGGGCCCTGGCGCGGACAGGGCCGTCTCCGCGGCGGCACGGGAGGGCTCGATGGAGATCGGGGCGCGGGCCGTGCGCAGCCGCGTACCCGGGACGCTCTCCAGCCGGGCGGCCAGTTCGCGGGCGCGCACCTCGAAGGTCCAGGACGCGATGTCCGCCCCCAGGTGCAGGAAATGACGGTGCCCGAGGGCCAGGAGATGGTCCGCCACCTGGCGCACGCCGTCCCTGATGTCGAGGTTGACGGTGGCCGCGCCCAGGCTGCCCGCCGGGTCGCTGTCCAGCATCACGAGGGGCAGTTGGTCGCCCCGGATCGCCGTGAGGGCGTCCGCGGCCATGGAGGAGGCGATGACGCCGTCCAGGGCCGCCCGTGCGGAGCCGAACGGGTCACGGGCGGGGCCGATGCCCTCGGGTGAGGGGTAGAGGACCACACCGAAGCCATGGGCGGAGGCCACCCGCGCCGCGCCGGTGTAGACGCCGGCGAAGAACTCCGTGGTGAGCGCCGGGACCACCAGAAGGACCGTGCGGGTGCGGCCGAGGCGGAGGTTGCGGGCGGCCAGGTTCGGGCGGTAGCCGAGCTCCCGGGCAGCCTCCCGGACGCGGTCCGCCGTCGCCTCGGAGACCCGGCCGCGCCACTTCTCGCCCAGCACGAGGGAGACCGCGGCCTGGGAGACCCCCGCGGCCTGGGCGACGTCCCGGCTCGTGGGGCGCGTGCTGGCTCGTGCCACCGGCGACCTGCTCCTTCGTCTGGACTCGCGGACTGGGCACATGGTACGTATGAAGAGGGACGTTATACGTAACACTGGCAGCTCCGGGTCGCCTCGGGCGCTCGGCGGAGAAGGCGGGAACATGGCCGCGGGATACCTGGAGATCCTCAGGGCGAGGCATGCCGCCCGGCTGCTCGCCGGCACGCTCACCGGGCGGCTGCCGAACGCGACCGCCGCCATCGCGGTCGTCCTGTTCATCCGGGCCGAGGGCGGCACGTACGGTCTGGCCGGGGCGCTCGCCGCCGTGTACGGGGTGGCCAACGCCGTGGGACAGCCGCTGCTCGGGCGGCTCGTGGACCTCTACGGGCAGCCGCGCGTCCAGTTGCCCGCCGCGCTGGTCTCGGCCCTCGGCATGGCCGTCTTCGCCCTCTCGGGCACCGACCCGCTGCCCGTCGCCTACGCCGCCATGGTGGTCGCCGGACTCTTCACGCCACCGCTGGAAGGCGGCCTGCGTGCCCTGTGGCCGTCCGTGCTGCGCCGCGAGGACCAGGTGCACACCGCGTACGCGATGGACGCCGTGGCCCAGGAAGTCATGTTCACCGTCGGACCCCTGCTGGTGACGCTGTTCGTGTCGCTCTGGTCCGCGCAGGCCGCGCTGCTGATCCTGAACGGCATCGGGGTGCTGGGCGCCCTCTGGGTGGTCGTCTCGCCGCCCTCGCGCGCGTGGCGCTCGGCGCCGCGCGAGGCGCACTGGCTCGGCGCGCTGCGCTCACCCGGGCTGCTGGCCCTGCTCGGCGCGTTCCTGTTCGTGGGGAACGCGCTCGGCTCGATCACGGTCGCCGCCGTGTCGTACGCCGACGACCACGGCGGGGACGCGGTGTACGGCTGGCTGATGGCGGCCCTCGGCCTCGGCGCGCTCGTCGGCGGCACGGTGTACGGGGCGCGGCAGTGGAGCGGCACGCCCGAGCGGCGACTGCGCGTGCTGGTGGCGTTTCTGGCGGTGTGTTACCTGCCGCTCCTCCTGATGCCGGGAGCGGTCGCCATGACGGCCCTCACGGCCCTCGCCGGTGTGTTCCTGGCACCCTGCATCGCCTGCGCGTTCATCATCGTGGACCGGCATGCCCCGAAGGGCACCGTCACCGAGGCGTTCTCCTGGCTTGTGACCACGTTCACCGTGGGCGCGTCGGTCGGAACGGGCCTCGCGGGCCCGGTCGTGGAGTGGGGCGGGGCCGTGTGGGGCTTCGCCGTTCCGGGCGCCGCGGGAGCCGCCGCGCTGGTGGTTCTGCTGGCCACGGGGCGGGTCCTCGCAGCTACCGGGGACGGTGCGGTAGTTGCGGTCTCATCGGAAAATGATCCAAACCGTGCCGTCGAACCCCGTTTCAGCTCGGGGGATCGGGCGTAATGTTCAGTCATGGACCGCCGCATTTTCGGGCTGGAGAACGAGTACGGCGTCACGTGTACGTTCAGGGGACAGCGGCGCCTGTCTCCCGACGAGGTGGCGCGGTACCTCTTCCGCCGTGTCGTGTCATGGGGCCGCAGCAGCAATGTCTTTCTGCGGAACGGTGCCCGCCTCTATCTCGACGTGGGATCACATCCGGAATACGCGACACCCGAATGTGACAACGTGACGGAACTCGTCACCCACGACAAAGCCGGCGAGCGCATTCTCGAAGGACTCCTGGTGGACGCAGAACGACGCCTGCACGAGGAAGGAATCGCGGGCGACGTCTACCTGTTCAAGAACAACACCGACTCGGCCGGCAACTCGTACGGGTGCCACGAGAACTACCTGGTGGCTCGCCACGGGGAGTTCTCCCGACTCGCGGACATCCTCATTCCGTTCCTGGTCACGCGGCAGCTGCTGTGCGGCGCCGGCAAGGTGCTGCAGACTCCGCGCGGCGCCGTGTACTGCGTCAGCCAGCGTGCCGAGCACATCTGGGAGGGCGTCAGCTCCGCGACGACCCGCTCCCGGCCCATCATCAACACCCGCGACGAACCACACGCCGACGCCGAGCGCTACCGCCGGCTGCACGTCATCGTCGGCGATTCGAACATGTCCGAGACGACCATGCTCCTGAAGGTCGGCGCCACCGACCTGGTACTGCGCATGATCGAGGCCGGCACGGTGATGCGCGACCTCACCCTGGAGAACCCGATCCGGGCGATCCGCGAGGTGAGCCACGACATCACGGGCCGCCGCAAGGTGCGGCTGGCCAGTGGCCGTGAGGCCTCCGCCCTCGAGGTGCAGCGCGAGTACTACGAGAAGGCCGTGGACTTCTGCGAGCGCCGCGGCATCCGCACCGGGACCGTCGAACAGGTCCTCGAACTGTGGGGCCGGGTGCTCGACTCGATCGAGGCGGAGGACCTCGACCGGATCGGTACCGAGATCGACTGGGTCATGAAGTACAAGCTCATCGAGCGGTACCGGGCCAAGCACAACATGACGATGTCGCACCCGAGGGTCGCTCAGATAGACCTCGCCTACCACGACATCCACCGTCGTCGTGGCCTGTACTACCTGCTGGAGAGGAAGGGACAAGCCGCTCGGATCTGCAATGACTTGAAGATCTTCGAGGGCAAGTCCGTGCCGCCCCAGACCACTCGGGCGCGGCTGCGCGGGGACTTCATCCGGCGAGCCCAGGAACAGCGCCGCGATTTCACCGTCGACTGGGTTCACCTCAAGCTCAACGACCAGGCACAGCGCACCGTGTTGTGCAAGGACCCGTTCCGTTCGGTCGACGACCGGGTGGAGAAGCTGATCGCCGGAATGTGAGCCGGGCGTTCCGCGAGTGACGCGGAACGCAACGCGGGGCGCCGTACGTTTTCCGTACGGCGCCCTTCTCACGTCGTAGAGTTGCGCGCACGCCATCAACCAAGATCGATCGATACGAGGCCCCCACCGTGCGCCGACGCTCACTTCTCCTCGCCGTACCCGCAGGACTGGTCACTCTCGCCGGATGCGGTGACGACAACAAGTCGGAGAAGGCCAAGTCCAGCAGCAGTCCGTCGCCTTCGGCGTCCGCCTCGTCGGCACCGCCGCCGAAGATCGTCGACGGTCCGCTGCCCGCCATCACGGCCGGGACGAAGTTCGGTGAGAAGCCGACCGTGGCCAAGGGAAGCGGCGCCCCGTCGAAGGACCTGGCGGTCAGGACGGTCATCGCGGGCAACGGCGGGACGGTCGCGGAGAACGACTACATCCAGGCGAGCTACCTCGGCCAGGTCTGGGACACCGCGAAGGTCTTCGACAACTCCTACGACCGCAAGACGTCGCTGGTCATCCAGCTCGCGCAGGGCGGCATCATCGACGGCTGGCGCTACGGCCTCGTGGGCAAGAAGGTCGGCAGCCGCGTCGAGATGGCCGTCCCGCCGACCTGGGGCTACGGCACGCGGGGCAACACGCAGGCGGGTATCAAGGGCACCGACACGCTGGTGTTCGTCGTCGACATCGAGAACACCTTCAACGCGAAGAGCTCCGCCAAGGGCAAGGACGTCGCGCAGAACGACAAGGCCCTCCCGAAGGTCGGCACGAACACCGACGGCAAGGCCCCCTCCATCGACGTGCCCAAGGCGGCGGCGCCCACGAAGCTCGTGGCGGACTACGTCATCGAGGGCGACGGCGAGGAGGTCAAGGCGGACAGCAGCGTCCTGGTGCAGTACAAGGGCGTCCTGTGGGACGGCGGCAAGGAGTTCGACTCCACGTACAGCCGCGGTCAGCTGACGTCGTTCTCGCTCCAGCAGGTCGTCAAGGGCTGGGGGCAGGGCCTGACGGGCAAGAAGGTCGGCAGCCGCGTCCTCATCGTCGTCCCGCCGGCCCTGGGCTACGGCGACAACCCGCCGAGCGGCAGCGGCATCAAGAAGGACTCCACGCTGGTCTTCACGGTCGACATCCTGGCGAAGATGTGAGCCCGTCAGGGATGTGAGACTGTCGGTGGTGCCTCAAGGGCACCACGCGAACCCACGCGAACAAGCAGGAGCGAGAGACGTGAGCATCGAGAAGCCCGAGATCGACTTCCCGGGCGGCGAGCCCCCGGCGGACCTCGAGATCAAGGAAATCTGGGAGGGCGACGGCCAGGTCGCCAAGGCCGGAGACTTCGTCAAGGTCCACTATGTGGGCGTGGCCTTCTCCACCGGCGAGGAGTTCGACGCCTCCTGGAACCGCGGCAACCCGCTGGAGTTCCAGCTCGGCGTCGGCCAGGTCATCAGCGGGTGGGACCAGGGCGTGCAGGGCATGAAGGTCGGCGGCCGCCGCCAGCTGACCATCCCGGCGCACCTCGCCTACGGGGACCGCGGCGCCGGCGGCCGGATCGCCCCCGGCGAGACGCTGATCTTCGTCTGCGACCTGGTCGCGGTCTGACCTCGGTCCGGGGAGCCCACGGTTCCCCGGCGCCCGGGACCGGTCGTCCGGGCCCGGGGAGCGCTGTTCCCGGTTCGGCGACCGGGAAATCGGTGACTCCGGTCCGATCATCGGGAAGGTCGCACTCTGGTCCGATCTTCGTACACCGTGTGATCGGGATTCGACCGGATTCGATCACCTGGGGCCCATGCCTGTCCGGGCATGGGCCCTCGGCTTTTGCCACGACACTCCGGAGCGGTACGGTCATCGGTCGGAAGCACCATAGGGAAGGGCGTCGATGGCCATTGCCAAGGCCGAGCGGCTGATGAACCTGGCGCTGTGTCTGCTCGGGACACGGCGGCCGCTCAGCAAGCGCGAACTGCGCGATTCCATCGAGGCCTATGTGGAGGCGTTCAGGCCGGGCAGGGGAGCGGCCTCGTCCGACGACTCCTTCAACCGGATGTTCGAACGCGACAAGGACGACCTGCGCGAGCTCGGCCTGGTCATCGAGACCGTGGAGAACCTCGACGGCGAGGTCGGCTACCTCGCCCGCCGCGACAGCAACCGCCTGCCGGCCATCACCCTGGACGCCGAGGAGGCCGCCGCCCTCGGCCTCGCCGCCAAGGTCTGGCAGCAGGCGCGGCTGGCCGGCGCGGCGAGCGGCGCCCTGCAGAAACTGCGTGCCGCCGGCCTGCCCGAGGACGTGGACCCGTACGAGGCCCACGGCGCCCTGGAGCCGCACATCCCCGTGCACGAGGCGGCCTTCGAGCCGCTGATGCTGGCCTGCCGCGACCGCCGCCCGGTCGTCTTCGACTACCGCAAGGCGACGGCCGCGCACCCCGAGACCCGGCAGGTCGAGCCCTGGGCCCTGGAGTGCTGGCGCGGCCACTGGTACCTGGCGGGCTGGGACCGCGACCGCGGGGCCGAGCGCGTCTTCCGGCTCTCACGGATCACCGGCAAGGTCCGCGCCCGGGCCGGCCGGTACACGGCCGAGGTGCCCGACGTCGTCACCGTGCGGGAGACGGTCGCGGGCTGGGCGGGCGAGATCGCCGACCGCTCCGCGCGGATCCGGCTGCGCAGCGGCTCCGGTTACCCGCTGCGGGCCAAGGCCGTCTCGATCCGGGAACGGGAAGACGGCTGGGACGAGTTGGAGATTCCGTACGGGCACGGCCTGGAGGCGTGGCTCGTCGAGTTCGGGCCCGATGTCGTGGTCCTGGAACCCGCCGAGCTGCGGGCCGACGTGGTGGACCGGCTGCGCGCCGTGGCCAAGGGCTGAGGGGGAACGTAGGAAAGTGGCAGGAAAACCGGCCAGGCCCACGAACGCGATCGACCAGACCCGGCGGATGCTCTCCCTGGTGACCTATCTGCGGGAGCGCCCCGGCGCGCGCGTCGGTGACGTCGCCCGGGCCTTCGGGATCACCGAGGACGAGTTGATCTCCGACCTCGACGTGCTGCCGCTGTGCGGGACGAGTTTCCGCGGCGGCGACCTGCTCGACATCGACACCGACGGCGACCGCATCTGGTGGCACAACCCGGACGACGTCGCGGCGCCGCTCCGTATCGCCGCCGACGAGGCGACCGCGCTGCTGGTGGCCGCCCGCGCGGTCT
Source organism: Streptomyces sp. RPA4-2 (assembly GCF_012273515.2). NCBI lineage: Bacteria > Bacillati > Actinomycetota > Actinomycetes > Kitasatosporales > Streptomycetaceae > Streptomyces > Streptomyces sp. RPA4-2. The sequence goes on along the minus strand of NZ_CP050975.2, from coordinate 2,077,889 downwards.
CCACGCTGCCCGGGTTGCGTGAGGGCGACCGGCAGGCGCTGCTGCGCGCCACCGCGAAGGTGGAGGCCGCCTCGGGAGAGGCGGCGGGGGCCAGCTCCCGGCTCTCGGTGACCTTCGAGTCCGAGGGCGGGGTCTTCGCGGACGTCGACCGGGCGATCTCCGAGCGCCGCCGGCTGTGGATCCGCTACTACTCGCCCTCGCGCGACGAGCTCACCGAGCGCGAGATCGACCCGATCCGCCTGGTCAGCGTCGGGCACACCTATGTGGAGGCCTGGTGCCGCCGCTCCGAGGCGCGCCGTACCTTCCGGCTCGACCGGGTCGCCGAGATCCGCATTCTCGACGAGCCGTCCGCGCCGCCGGAGGTCGAGCTGAGGGACCTGTCCGAGGGGCTCGTGCAGCCCGCCGCCGAGGATCCCGAGGTGGTGGTCGAGGTCGGACCGGGCGGGCGCTGGGTCGCGGAGTACTACCCGCACGACAGCGCGGATGAACTGCCGGACGGCGGGCTGCGTATCACTCTGCGGACCCCCGACCCCACGTCGCTGCGGCGGCTGGCTCTGCGCCTCGGCCGCGACGGCCGGATCGTGTCGCCGCCGGAGCTGGCGGACAGCGCGCGACAGGCGGCCCGTGAGGCGCTGGCGGCCTACGACGGGCTCGACGGCGACGGCGACGGCGACGGAGTCCAGGACCGACCGTTCGACAGGCAGGAGCAGGGGCTTTGACCACGTCGGCGATGTCTGGTGGGTCGGAGAAGGCCGGTGTCACGGAGCGGGCCGGGAGGCCCGAAATAGCCGGGGGAGCGGTGAAGGCCGGTGCGTCCCCCAGCGCCGCCGAGATGACGGTGATCAGCGCGTTCGCCGGGATGCGCAGAGTGGCCGACGTGCTGTTCAGGGCCGGCTGCCCCGACTGCCGGGCCCGGCTGGAGCTCCGGGCGAACGCCCTGATGCTGGCGATCGGCGCGTCGAGCCGGACCACCTTCTACTCCTTCACCTGCACCGAGTGCGGCGCCGCCGTCCGCAAGCCCGCGGGCGAGCGGATCGTCGAGCTCCTCACCGGAGGCGGGGTGCGGACGCTGCGCCTGCACTCGACGCTCTAGGCTCGCCCCATGTTCTGGCCGATGTGCGCGATCGCTGTGGGTTTTCTGGGAATGGCCGTTCTCGGCGTGCTCGCCGTCCGGGTCTTCCTGGAGGCGGAACGTCTGGGACGGCAGGTGACGGATTCCGCACGCCGTATCAACAGGGCGGCCGACGACCTGGAGCGGGCGACGGTCGGGGCCGCGCGCTCCGTGGACGGCCTGTGACCTCGCGGGAGTCCCGGTAAGAGTCGTCCCAGGGTTGCGCAATGCGTCACTCTGGCCTGTCAACTTGCCGGTGCGGGCAGGTACGCTTCTGATCGCGGCCCGAAGAACGAGGCGCGGGTCGCGACCGGGAGTACGCACAGGGATTGCCCCGCGTTCACCCCTGAGCGTTACGATCGCTGTCAACACGACGACCGGACACACGTCCGACCGATCGGGCAGTACCCCGCCCATGCAGCCTCGGTGAGAAGGTAAAGACTTATGTTCGGAAGGCTCGGAGCTCCCGAGATCATTCTCATCCTCGTCGTCATCATCCTGCTGTTCGGCGCGAAGAAGCTTCCGGACATGGCGCGCTCCCTCGGCAAGTCCGCCCGCATTCTGAAGAGCGAGGCCAAGGCCATGAAGGACGAGGGCAGCAACCCCGCCCCGGCTTAAGCCCGCCCAGCACCGACGAGCAGACCCCGGCCCAGCGCACCATCCAGGCCGCGCCCGGCGACGTGACCAGCGCCCGTCCGGTCAGCGAGCCCACGGACACGACCAAGCGCTGACGCAGGGCCGGACCTCTCCGGCCCGCCGCACGAGATGAGGACGTGGGTTGCTCAAGCCTGCCCGCAAGAAGGAGAAGGACCCCGAGGGGCGGATGCCCCTCGCGGAGCACCTTCGTGAGCTCCGCAACCGGCTCGCGAAGGCCGTTCTGGCCATCGTCGTCGTCACCGTCGTGGCCGCCTTCTACTACAAGAACATCATCGAGTTCTTCACGAACCCGATCCTGGACGCGGTGGGCTGCCAGTCCACCCTGTCGGAGCTCGCGCAGCAGCGGAGCGGCACCTGCGCCCGCATCGTGCTGAACGGCCTGCTGACGCCGTTCACGCTCGCGCTCAAGGTCTCGCTGATGGCCGGTGTGATCTTCGCGTCGCCGATCTGGCTCTACCAGCTGTGGGCCTTCATCGTTCCGGGCCTGCACCGGCACGAGAAGAAGTACGCGCTGGCGTTCGTGGGCACGGGCGTCCCGCTGTTCCTGGGCGGCGCCTTCTTCGCGTACAAGACGCTGCCGACGATGGCGACGGTCCTCCTCGGCTTCTCGCCCGCGGACCTCGACAACCAGCTGCCACTGGACGACCTGCTGGACCTCATCGTCCGGATGGTGCTCGTCTTCGGGCTCTCCTTCGAGCTGCCCCTGCTGCTGGTCATGCTGAACCTGACCGGAGTGCTCACCGGCCGGCGCATGCTCGGCTGGTGGCGCGGCATGATCATGGGCATCACGGTCTTCGCGGCCGTGGCCACGCCCAGCACCGACCCGCTGACCATGCTGGCGCTGGCCGGGCCGATCTGGGTGCTGTACTTCGTGGCGACCGCCTTCTCGCTGCTGAACGACCGGCGCAAGCGCCGCCGCGAGGCCGAGGGACCCGACGACGACGAGGCCTCCGAGCTGGACCTCACACCCGAGGACATCGGGGAGGTCGAGACGGTGTCGGCCGGCGGGGCGCTGCCCGGGCAGGCGGCCCCGGACCGGGTCAACGGTTATGACGACGTGACCTGACAAGGAGCGAAGATCTCGTAGGGTCAGGGCCGTGACCAGCGAGATCACCCTCTTCGTCAATCCCACCGCAGGGCGCGGCCGGGGCGCCCGTGCGGCGCAGCCGGCCGCTTCCGCTCTGCGGGCGGCGGGATTCTCCGTGCGGACGGTTCTCGGCGAGAACGCCGCCGACGCCCTGACCCGCGCGCGCGACGCGGTCGCGAGCGGAACGGGCGCCCTGATAGCCGTCGGCGGCGACGGCATGGCACATCTGGCCCTGCAAGCCGTCGCCGGGACCCGCACCCCGCTCGGCCTGGTCGCCGCCGGCACCGGGAACGACTTCGCGCGCGCCCTGGGCCTGCCCCTCGGTGATCCGGCCGCCGCGGGGCGGCAGATCGCCGAGTCCCTCAAGGGCGCCCGGCTCCGGGACGTCGACCTGGGCCACGTGAACGGCACCTGGTTCGGCACCGTCCTCGCCTCCGGCTTCGACTCCCGGGTCAACGACCGCGGCAACCGCATGCGCCGGCCCTCCGGACGCGTCAAGTACGACCTGGCGATGCTCGCCGAGCTGGCGGCCTTCCGGCCGGTCCGGTACCGGATGACCCTGGACGACGGCGAGACCCGCGAGATCGAGGCGACTCTCATCGCGGTCGGCAACGGCTCGTCGTACGGCGGCGGCATGAAGATCTGCGCGGGCGCGGACCTCGGCGACGGACTGTTCGACATCACGGTCGTCGGGCCGTGCACCCGCAGGACGCTGCTCAGGGTGTTCCCGAAGGTGTACCGGGGCACCCATCTCTCCCATCCCGTGGTGAGCGTGCACCGGGCGGCCGGCGTGGAGCTCGTCGCCGACGGCCTCACCGGGTACGCGGACGGTGAGCCGCTGGGGCCGCTGCCGCTCACGGCGCGGTGCGTGCCGGGTGCGGTGCGGGTGGCGATTCCCTGAGCTGCGGGGATCCGGGGCTTCACCGGTACGGATCCGGATATTGATCGTCCTGTTGTCAGTGGCTGCCGGTAGTCTCGAAGGCACGATGACAGAGGACCTCTCACCGGCCGAGCGGTACGCGGCAGCACGGAAGCGCGCTGTCGAGCAGGCCACCGCGCTCGCCTCCTTCCGCGAGATGTACGACTTCGGCCTCGACCCCTTCCAGATCGAGGCCTGCAAGGCGCTCGAGGCGGGCAAGGGTGTGCTCGTGGCCGCGCCCACCGGCTCGGGCAAGACGATCGTCGGCGAGTTCGCCGTCCACCTGGCCCTCGAGCAGGGCAAGAAGTGCTTCTACACCACGCCGATCAAGGCGCTGTCGAACCAGAAGTACGCCGACCTCTCCCGCCGTTACGGCGCGGACAAGGTCGGTCTCCTCACCGGGGACAACAGCGTCAACTCCGACGCCCCGGTGGTCGTCATGACCACCGAGGTGCTGCGCAACATGCTGTACGCGGGTTCGCAGACCCTTCTCGGCCTCGGCCACGTGGTCATGGACGAGGTGCACTACCTCTCCGACCGCTTCCGCGGCGCCGTGTGGGAGGAAGTGATCATCCATCTTCCCGAGTCGGTCACCCTCGTCTCGCTCTCGGCGACCGTGTCGAACGCGGAGGAGTTCGGGGACTGGCTGGACACCGTGCGCGGTGACACCGAGGTGATCGTCTCCGAGCACCGACCGGTGCCGCTGTTCCAGCACGTGCTCGCCGGACGCCGGATGTACGACCTCTTCGAGGAGGGCGAGGGCCACAAGAAGGCGGTCAACCCCGACCTCACGCGGCTGGCCCGCATGGAGGCGAGCCGTCCGTCGTACCAGGACCGCCGGCGTGGGCGCGCCATGCGCGAGGCCGACCGGGAGCGCGAGCGCCGGCAGCGCTCGCGGATCTGGACGCCGGGCCGCCCCGAGGTCATCGAACGGCTCGACGCCGAGGGCCTGCTGCCCGCCATCACCTTCATCTTCAGCCGCGCCGCCTGCGAGGCCGCCGTCCAGCAGTGCATGTACGCGGGACTCCGCCTCAACGACGAGGAGGCGCGGGTGAAGGTGCGCGAGATCGTCGAGCGGCGCACCGATTCCATCCCGCCGGAGGACCTGCACGTCCTCGGGTACTACGAGTGGCTGGAAGGCCTGGAGCGGGGCATCGCGGCCCACCACGCCGGCATGCTGCCGACGTTCAAGGAGGTCGTCGAGGAGCTCTTCGTACGCGGCCTGGTGAAGGCCGTGTTCGCCACCGAGACCCTCGCGCTCGGTATCAACATGCCCGCCCGCTCGGTGGTGCTGGAGAAGCTCGTCAAGTGGAACGGCGAACAGCACGCCGACATCACTCCCGGTGAGTACACCCAGCTGACCGGCCGGGCGGGGCGCCGCGGCATCGACGTCGAGGGCCATGCCGTCGTGCTGTGGCAGCGCGGCTTCAGCCCCGACCACCTGGCCGGACTCGCGGGCACCCGCACCTACCCGCTGCGTTCCAGCTTCAAGCCGTCGTACAACATGGCGGTGAACCTGGTCGAGCAGTTCGGGCGGCACCGCTCGCGCGAACTCCTGGAGACCTCCTTCGCGCAGTTCCAGGCCGACAAGTCGGTCGTCGGGATCTCCCGGCAGGTGCAGCGCAACGAGGAGGGACTCGAGGGTTACAAGGAGTCCATGACCTGCCACCTCGGGGACTTCGAGGAGTACGCGCGGCTGCGGCGCGAGCTCAAGGACCGCGAGACCGACCTCGCCAAGCAGGGCGTGGCGCAACGTCGCGCGGAGGCGGCCGTCGCACTGGAGAAGCTCAAGCCGGGTGACATCATCCATGTCCCGACCGGCAAGTTCGCCGGTCTGGCGCTGGTGCTGGACCCCGGTCTGCCCGCGGGCCGGTCCAACGGCCACCGCGGTTTCGAGCAGCACGACGGCCCGCGCCCGCTGGTGCTCACCGCCGAGCGCCAGGTCAAGCGGCTGGCCTCGATGGACTTCCCGGTGCCGGTGGAGGCGCTGGAGCGGATGCGCATCCCGAAGTCCTTCAACCCGCGTTCCCCGCAGTCCCGTCGCGACCTCGCGTCCGCCTTGCGCACCAAGGCCGGGCACATCGTCCCCGACCGGCTGCGCAAGAAGCGCTCCGAGGCCGCCGACGACCGCGAGATCGCCCGGCTGCGCACGGCGATCCGCGCCCACCCCTGCCACGGGTGCAACGACCGCGAGGACCACGCCCGTTGGGCCGAGCGCTACCACCGGCTGCTGCGCGACACCTCGCAGCTGGAGCGCCGCATCGAGGGCCGGACGAACACCATCGCCCGCACCTTCGACCGTATCGTCGCCCTGCTCACCGAGCTGGACTACCTGCGCGGCGACGAGGCCACCGAACACGGCAGGCGGCTGGCCCGGCTGTACGGCGAACTCGACCTGCTGGCCAGCGAATGCCTGCGGGCCGGCGTCTGGGAGGGACTGAACCCGGCCGAACTCGCCGCGTGCGTCTCGGCGTTGGTCTACGAGTCGCGGGTCGGCGACGACGCGATGGCGCCGAAGCTGCCCTCCGGCAAGGCCAAGGCCGCGCTGGGCGAGATGGTCCGCATCTGGGGCCGTCTGGACGCCCTGGAGGAGGACTTCAGGATCACCCAGTCCGAGGGCGTGGGCCAGCGCGAGCCGGATCTGGGCTTCGCCTGGGCGGCCTACGAGTGGGCTTCCGGCAAGGGCCTCGACGAGGTGCTGCGCGAGGCGGAGATGCCGGCCGGCGACTTCGTCCGCTGGTGCAAGCAGGTCATCGACGTGCTGGGCCAGATCTCGGCCGCCGCGCCCGTGTCCGGCGGAGAGGGCTCGACGGTCGCGAAGAACGCGCGCAAGGCGGTCGACGGGCTGCTGCGCGGGGTGGTCGCCTACTCGTCGGTGGGCTGAGCCGGGCCCGTTCGCTCGTGGTGCGCCGTCCCGATGCGGGGGCGGCGCACTTCCGTACTCCGGCCCTCCGGTGCGTCGCCGGTACTCCGGTACGTGGGTACGTCGGTAGGTGAATTCATCGATACGTCGCTACGTGAATAGGCCGGTACGTGGGTACTTCGGCACATGGGTACGTCCGGTACGCCGGTCACCCGGACCGCGGCGTCAGCGGCTCAGTCGCGCGCCCGCAGGTAGCCGCGCCAGCCGCCGTACTCCGTGATGTCCTCCGCGCCCTCGAGCGCGCGGGGCTCGCACAGGAAGCCGGGCACGTGGGTGCCGTCGGCCAGTTCGACCCGGCCGAGCGCCATCGGACGGGGCAGTTCGGCGAGCAGGCGGCCGAGGCCCTCGGCGGGCAGCCGCCACACCTCCGTCTCGACGGCGGCCCCGCCCGCGCCGGTGCGGACCAGACCCGGCTTGGGAGGTGTGGTGGCCAGGGCGTACAGCCGGTAGGAGGCCGCCGTCGCCGTCGTACGCTCCCACTCGGCGCCCAGGGCGAGGAGCTGCGGGTTCAGGGGCTGGCCCGACAGATGGGCGCCGAACACGGCGACCCGTGTCCGAGGCCGGAGCAGGGCGGCGATCCGGGCCAGGCGCTCGTCGGTGAACGCGCGGCCGATCAGCATGACGCCGAAGGACAGTCCGTCCACGGTGCCCGCCGGAACGGCGACCGCGGCGAGGTCGAAGAGGTTCGTTGAGTTGGTGAAACGCCCCAGGCGGGCGTTGGCGCCCAGCGGGTCGGCGGCGACCTCCGCGAGCGTGGGGTGACCCGGCGCGGTCGGCAGCAGCAGGGCGTCCGCGTCGCCGAGCCCGGCGAGGGCCCGCAGACGCAAGTCGGCCAGCCGGTCCTGGTCGGCGAAGAGACGGTGGGCCGGGATGTCCCGGGCGCGAGTGATGATCCCCGCGACGGTCGGGTCGAGACCCGCGCCCCCCTCGCTGAGCAACTTGTCGACAAAACTCCCCACCGCGGTGTAGCGCTCGGCGACGAACGCGCCCTCGTAGAGCATCGCCGCCGCCTCGGTGAACGGGGTGAGATCGAGTGGTCGCACCTCGGCCCCCGCCGCGACGAGCTGCGCCACGGCGGCCTCGTACGCCCGCGCCCAACCCGCGTCCAGCTCGCCGAGCTGTGCCGTCGGGGGACGGCGACGCGCCAGGGACCGGGGGCGCGCTGGGGGAGGGCTTAAGCAGCGCGCGTCCGGACGGGCGGGCCAGGTGCGCGAGGGCGTGTTCGGCCTCCGGGAGCGTACGGGCGAAGACGGTCACGCAGTCCAGTGAGGCGCAGGCCGGGACGACGCCGGTGGTCGGGACCAGGCCGCGGGTCGGCTTCAGGCCCACGATGCCGTTGAAGGCGGCGGGAACACGGCCGGAACCGGCCGTGTCGGTGCCGAGGGCGAGGTCGACCAGGCCCAGAGCCACCGCCACGGCCGATCCGGAGCTGGAGCCACCACTGACGCGGGCCGGGTCGAGGGCCCCGCGCACCGCGCCGTACGGGGAACGGGTACCGACCAGGCCGGTCGCGAACTGGTCCAGGTTCGTGGTGCCCAGGACGAGCGCGCCGGCCGCTCGCAGGCGGGCGACCGCGGGGGCGTCCTCCTTCGGGGTGTACGCGTACGCCGGGCAGCCCGCGGTGGTCGGCAGGCCCGCCACGTCGATGTTGCCCTTCGCGGCGAGGAGCCGGCCGGCGAGGGGGAGGTGTTCGCCCGCGGCGACGCGGGCGTCGAGAGCCTCGGCCTCCTTCTCGACCGCTGCCCGAGGGCGCAGGTCGATCCAGATCTCGGGGCGGTCGACCGCCTCGACGCGGGCGTAGGCCGACTGCACTCGGGCGAGGGCGGTCATGGGGTGCTCCTTGTTCGTCGGAGTCAGCCGGATTTCAGCGGAGTGGGGAGAAGTTCACCAGGTTTCGCAGGGCACGATCCGATGGGCGCGATCCGACGGGTGAGGGGTGAGGGGTGAGGGGTGAGGGGTGCCCACCGGCTAGTCCACGGACCACGGCCGTGCGGTCAGGTGGCGGGTGCCAGGACCACGAGTGCCGTGCCCGCTTCCACCTGGGCGCCGGGCCTGGTGAGGACCTGCCGCACGACTCCGTCCGCCGGGGCGGCCACCCGGGACTCCATCTTCATCGCCTCCAGCGCCAGCAGGGGCTGGCCGGCGGTGACATGGTCGCCCGGCTCGACGTTCACCTGCCACACGGACGCGGCGAACTCGGCCTCGACGAGCCGGCCGCCCGCCGGGACGGTCACCTCTGCTGCCGCGGGCGCGGGCGCGGTTGCGGCGTCCGCGCGGGCAAACTCGCCCGCCGCCTCCCAGGCATCCCGCTCCGCGCCGAACGCGGCGCCCTGCCGGGCCCGGAACCGCGCGATCGACTCGGCGTGGTCGGCGAGGAAGTCCTCGTAGCGCGCCAGCGAGAACTCGCCCTCCTCGATCCGTGGCACGAACCGCCCCGAGACGATGTCGGCGCGCAGACCGAGGAGTTCGTCGGGCTCCACGGCGTACCACTTGATGCGGTCGAAGAAGCGCAGCAGCCAGGGCGAGCCCGGCTCGAAGGCACCGCGTTGCTGCCACCCCGACCACACCTGGGTGGTCCGGCCCACGAACTGGTAGCCGCCGGGACCCTCCATGCCGTAGACGCAGAGATAGGCGCCGCCGATGCCGACGGAGTTCTCTGCGGTCCAGGTGCGGGCCGGGTTGTACTTGGTGGTGACCAGACGGTGCCGCGGGTCCAGCGGAGTCGCGACCGGCGCGCCCAGGTACACGTCGCCCAGGCCCAGTACGAGGTACTCGGCGTCGAAGACGGTGCGGTACACGTCGTCCACCGAGTCCAGGCCGTTCACCCGGCGGATGAACTCGATGTTCCACGGGCACCAGGGTGCGTCGTCGCGGACCCCCGCCATGTACCGGTCGATGGCCTCGCGGGTCGCCGGGTCGTCCCAGGACAGCGGGAGGTGCACGGTACGGGAGGGGACCACGAGCCGGTCGGTGGGAGGGAGCGCGCGGACCGTCTCCCGCACGGCGGCGAGCAGTGCGCGCTGCGGGAGTCTGCGCGGATCCGCCTGGATCTGCAGGGAGCGGATGCCGGGGGTCAGGTCCGTGACGCCGTCGAGGTCCGCCGCGGCCACCGCCTCCATCAGCGCGTGGACCCGCATGCGCAGCGCCAGGTCCAGCTGCATGGGCCCGAACTCGACCAGCAGGTTGTCGTCGCCGCTGCGGCGGAACGTCACGTCGCCGTCCCGGGCCAGTACCCCGCCGTCCACGACGGCGGCCCGCGCCGAGCCGTCGTCGGCGAGCGGCGTGAAGCGCACGGTGTCGCCGGGGCGGAGCTGGCCGAGTTTCCAGCGCTCCGTGCTGACGACCGTCGCGGGGCAGACGAAGCCGCCGAGCGAGGGGCCGTCCGGGCCGAGCAGCACCGGCATGTCACCGGTGTAGTCGACGGCACCGACGGAGTACGGCGTGTCGTGGATGTTGGAGGGGTGCAGGCCCGCCTCGCCGCCGTCCGTACGCGCCCAGCGGGGCTTGGGACCGACCAGTCGTACGCCGGTGCGCGCCGAGTTGAAGTGGACCTTCCAGTCGGCCGCGTAGAAGTCGTGGATGTCGTCCTCGGTGAAGAACTCCGGTGCGGCGTGCGGGCCTTCGAGCGCGCCGACCCGCCACCCGGACGTGAGCACGGGTCGGTCGGCGGGCGGTACGGGCGCCGACACGGAGGTGACCGATCCGCCGTGCAGCACGTCCCCGGTCCGCAGCGCCCGGCCGCCGTGCCCGCCGAACCGGCCCAGGGTGAAGGTGGCGGCGCTGCCGAGGAACGCCGGGACGTCCAGGCCTCCGCCGGCGAAGAGGACGTAGGTGCGCAGGCCGTGTCCGCCGGGTGCGCCGACGTCCAGCACCGCTCCCGCGGGCACCGTCACCGGCTCCCACTGGGCGATTGCCGTGCCGTCCACGGTCACCGGCGCCGGGGCGCCGGTGACGCAGACCGTGACGGCGTGCGTGAAGCGCAGGGCCGGCCCCCGCAGGGTGCACTCCAGACCGGGTGCCCCCTCGTCGTTGCCGAGGGCGCGGTTGCCCAGCCGGAAGGACAGGTCGTCCATCGGTCCGCACGGCGGCACGCCCACCTGCCAGTAGCCGGTGCGGCCCGGCCAGTCCTGGACCGTGGTGAGCGTGCCGCCGGAGACCACCTCGACGCGGGCCGTGGGATCGGTGACCCCGGCCAGCGTCGCCGTCGAGTGCGCGGCCCGCCGGAAGGACGGGTCGGCGAGCGCGGCCCGCACCAGCCCCAGGTTCGTCTCGACGCCGTCGACCCGAGTCCTGGCCAGCGCCTCGTCCAGCCGCTCCAGGGCGTGCGCGCGGTCCGGGCCGTACGCGACGATCTTCGCGAGCATGGGGTCGTACGCGGTGGTCACCTCGGTGCCCGTCTCCACCCAGCCGTCCACCCGGACGCCGCCGGGGAACTCGACCCGGGTCAGCAGCCCCGCGCTCGGCCGGTGCTCGCGCGAGGGGTCCTCGGCGTACAGCCGGGCCTCCACGGCGTGACCGCGCGGCGCCCCCGGGTCCCGCACGACCTCCGACTCACCGCGCGCGAGCCGCAGCATCCAGGCGACGAGGTCGACCCCGTAGATCTCCTCGGTGACCGGATGCTCCACCTGGAGACGGGTGTTGACCTCCAGGAAGTACGCCTCCTCGTGCGCGGCGTCGTACACGAACTCGACCGTGCCGGCCGAGCGGTATCCGACACTCGCGCACAGGTCACGTGCGCAGGAGGCGAGTCGGGCCCGCACGTGAGGCGGGAGCCCGGGGGCCGGGGCCTCCTCCACGACCTTCTGGTTGCGGCGCTGGAGCGAGCAGTCGCGGTCGCCGAAGGTGACGACGCGGCCCCGGCCGTCGCCGAAGACCTGCACCTCGACATGGCGGGCGTGCTCCACCAGGCGCTCCAGGAAGACCCCGGCGGAGGCGAAGGACGCGGCGGCGACGCGCTGTACGCGCTCCCAGGCCTCGGCCAGTTCACCCGCGGAGCCGCAGGCCGCCATACCGATGCCGCCCCCGCCGCCGGTGGCCTTGAGCATCACGGGGTAGCCGATGTCCTCGGCCGCCTCCAGGGCATCCGGGAGGCCGGGCAGCAGCCCCGTGCCCGGGGCCAGCGGCACACCGGCCGACCGGGCCGCCGCCCGCGCGGTGTGCTTCGCCCCGAACAGCTCCAGCTGCCGGGGCGTCGGTCCCACGAAGACGATCCCGGCGTCCTCGCAGCGCCGCGCGAAGGCCGCGTCCTCGGACAGGAAGCCGTAGCCGGGGTGGATCGCCCCGGCGCCGGTGTCCTTGGCCGCCTTCAGGACCAGGTCGGCGTCGAGGTACGAGTCCTTCGCGGGGGCCGGGCCCAGCCGGACGGCCTCGTCGGCGAGCCGGACGTGCGGTGCCGAGCGGTCGGGGTCGGAGTACACCGCGACCGTGCGGAGGCCGAGTTCGCGCGCGGTGCGGATGATCCGGACCGCGATCTCGCCCCGGTTGGCGACCAGCAGCGTGTCGAAGCTCATTCCGCCGTCCCTACGCTCATCCGCACGGCGGTCGGTTCGAAGCCGTTGCAGGGGTTGTTGATCTGGGGGCAGTTGGAGACCAGGACGAGGACATCGCGTGCGGCGCGCAGGGTCAGGGCGAGGCCCGGGGCCGAGAGGCCGTCGACGATGCCGAGGGTGCCGTCCTTCTCGACCGGCACGTTCATGTACCAGTTGATGTTCGAGACGAGGTCGCGCTTGCCGAGGCCGTGCCGGGCGCCGCGCGCGAGGAAGTTGTCCACGCAGGCGTGCTGCGACCAGGTGTGGTGGCCGTACCGCAGCGTGTTCGACTCCTTGGAGCAGGCGCCGCCGACCGTGTCGTGCCGGCCGACGTCGTCGGACACCACGGTCATCAGGGGGGTGTGCTCGTTGGACATCAGCACGCTGCCGGCCGTCAGGAAGATGTTGCCCTGCGCCTGGATCGTGTCGGGCGCGCTGTAGCGGACGGACGGGTCGTGGGCGTCGTACGCGAGGAAGTCGACGGCCTGGTTGCCGTGCAGGTCGGTGATGGTGAGTGTGCCGCCCGCGCGGATGACCGACGACCAGGCGGCGCGTGCGGGAACCACCGTCGTGGCGGCGCTCGTGCCCGTGGTCATGCGAGCCCCCTCGCGGCCAGGAACTCGACGGTGTTCTGGAAGGCACGGCGGCCCTCGGGCGTCGCCTCCCACAACGGGTCGCCCGGCTTCGTCGCCGCCGACCGCCAGGCGAGCACCTCGAGGGCGGTGCTGGTGTAGGCGGGGCGCGGGTCGACCGGGTGCGGCACGTTCACGATCAGCACGGTGACGTCCTGCTCGGCGCGCAACGTCACACTGCCGCCAGGACCCGCCGAACCGGTGAAGTCCAGGGAGCCGTCGTCGCCTATCGCCACGCCCTGGAAGAAGGAGAGCGAGGGCGGCAGATCACGTGGTCCGAGGCCGTTCTTGGCGGCGGCCAGCTTGAACAGCTCGCGTCCCGCGGGGGAGGCGGACTGCGGCACGCCGTCCCCGTAGCGCTGTGTGTTGCGTACGAGCGTGGAGGTGCCGCACAGGGCGTCGTGGCGCCCGGAGGTGTCGGCGGTGAGCGAGGCGAGCACGCGGCCCTGGTCGGAGAGGAGCAACTGCCCCTCGCCCAGGTACGCGTTCCACTGGACCTTGACCGTGTCCGCCACGTTCAGGCGCTCCCAGGGACGGTCGGCGGCGTACAGGAGGAGGTGGGCGCAGGCGTCGCCGCTCAGGTCGGTCAGCCTGAGTTCCGTGCCGCGGGCCAGCACCCGGTGCGTGTAGTTGCCGCCCGCCACCGTCTCCGCCCACACCAGGTGGCCCGCCTCGCAGGGGGGCGCGGGCCAGGAGCTCGCCGGAACGACGGGCATGGCCTCGGCGCGGGTGCCCTCCTGGGCGCGGGCGTGATCGCGTGCTCCGTGCGTGGTCGCTGTCGCCATCGCGGTTCCTCCGGCTCCGGGTGATTTCTGTCGCCCGACAGAAATTAGGAGCGCCGGGGTTCGACGCCGTGTCTCGCGCGTTGCCGTCCGGTTACCGATCCCTCACCCGTGCCCGCGGTGCGGCGAAGGCCGGTGGTGACACGGCTGGTCACGCGGCTTCGAGACTCCTCCGGGGTGCGATCGGCCACCGGCGTCATGTGCGAGGATCGAACGCATGGGAGCCGGGGGCGGACGACGGGTGGGCCGGCCGCGCGCGACGCAGCGGCCGGACAGCGGCCTGTCGCCGCGCGACGAACTGCTCGACGCGGCGGCCGAGTTGTTCACGACACGCGGGTACGCGGCGACGACCACCCGGGCCGTCGCCGAGCGGGCGGGCATGCGCCAGGCGTCCATGTACCACTACGTCTCCGGCAAGGAGGAGCTGCTCGCCGAGCTCCTGGAGTCCACGGTCACGCCCTCGCTGGCCTTCGCCCGCCGGCTCCTGGCGGACGACGCGGCCGCGCCCGAGGGCCGGTTGTGGGAGCTGTGCCGGACCGACGTGGAACTGCTCTGCGGCGGCCCGCACAACCTCGGCGGGCTGTACCTGCTGCCCGAGGTGCGCGCCGAGCGCTTCGCGGGCTTCCACGCCGTACGGGCCGAACTCAAGGGCACCTACCGGCAGTTGCTGGCAGCGACGGCCGCGGGCGGCGCTCTCGCCAAGAGTGAACTCGACCTGCGGACGGATCTGTTGTTCGGCCTCATCGAAGGGGTGATTCTCGTGCACCGCTCCGACCCGGACCGGCCCGTGTCCGCGTTCGCCGAGGCCACCGCCGACGCGGCGCTGCGGATCGCCGGAATCTGACATACCGCCCGGTGGAGCAGGGGATTTCGGCTACTCGTACGCCGTTACTGAGGGTGTGCGAGTGAAGCCTGAGCGTATAAATGGGCCGAGGGTACTCCTGTCCCCTGGGCGATTTCAGGCGCTTGCCGAATATGACACGGCGATGATCCGGTCGGACTAAGCTCGCCCGCAGCGCACCGAGTTGAGATGTAATCGTGCGCTTGTTCCCAAAAGTTCCGAAGATTCTGTTTGACCATGCAGTTTCCCCACGAACTCCCCCCCCGACCCCCCGCCGATCTGTCTCAGAGGGCATACATGGTGAGTGTTCAATCGCCTCCCGGTGGCCGTGAACTTCCCTACGCGCGCGTCCTGTTGCTGCCGGCCATACTGATGGCCGCGGTGACCGGGGCCGCCGTCGCCGTGGTGACGAGCCCGGCCAGGACCGCCGTCGGCTGGTGCGGCGCCATCGCGACGCTGCTGGTCGTCACCGTCGCGGCGGAAGCCGTACGCCGCGGCCGCCACGCCCGTGACCTGCGCGCCGAACTCGCCCGCAGCACCACGTACTTCGAACAGCGCATCGCCGCCCACGACCAGGAGTTCGTGCGCCTGCGCACAGAGGTCCTGCCGATCGGGCTCCGCCGCATGCGGGGCGGCGTCAACCCCGAGAACGTGGCCCGTACCTTCGGCCAAGGCGCGAGCGACCCGTGCGAACTCACCGCCGTGCAGCGGGATCTGCTCGGCACCGTACTCAAGGTCGTGGACGACGAGGACCTGCTGCGCGACTCCTCCCAGCGCTCCTTCGTCAACATCGCCCGGCGCGTCCAGGCGATCGTCCACCAGCAGAACAAGGAACTCCGCGAGATGGAGGAGGACCACGGGCGCAACCCCGAGGTCTTCGACGACCTGCTGCGCATCGACCACGGCACCGCGCTGATCGGCCGCCTCGCCGACTCCATCGCCGTGCTCGGCGGCGGCCGTCCGGGGCGCAACTGGCCCGAGCCCGTCCCGCTGTTCAGCGTGATGCGCGGCGCCATGTCCCGGATCCTGGAGTACCGCCGCATCGAGCTGCACTCGATCGCCGACGTCAACGTCAACGGCATCCACGTCGAACCGGTCATCCACGCCGTCGCCGAACTGCTCGACAACGCGACGCGCTACTCGCCGCCGACCACCAAGGTGCACCTCACCGCCCTCGTCGTGCAGACCGGTGTCGCCATCGAGATCGAGGACTCCGGCGTCAGCTTCAGCGACGAGGCCCGCGGAAAGATCGAGGAACTGCTCCGGCAGGCCGCGGCTGGCGTCGACCTCAACATCCTCGGCGAGGCCCCCCGGCTCGGCATGGCCGTCGTCGGGCGGCTCTCGAAGATGTACGACATGAAGATCTCGCTCCGCCAGTCCGCTTACGGCGGCGTCCGCGCCGTCATCGTCGTGCCGAGCAACATGCTCACCAAGGACCCCGCCCCCGGTCTCGCGCACGGCATCGGCGTGAACGCGGTGCCGACGATGGACACCGACGGAGTCGAGGGCCCCAAGCGCAAGCCGAAGAAGCGCCGTCCGACCACCGGACCCCGTGTCCCGTCGCCGCACGACGGCTCCCAGGACGACGACGCGCCGCTGGTCACCGAGTGGACGGCCAACGGTCTGCCGCAGCGGCGCAGCAGGGTCAAGGTCCCGCTCAGTCAGCGGATCGCGGAAGCCCGGGCCGCCGAGGTGGCCGCCGAGGCCGCGGCCGCCGCGGCGCCCTGGGAGGCCACGCCCGCCACCAAGGAGGAGGAGCCCCCGCCGGGGCTGTGGGTCGAGGCGTTCATGGAAGGCCTCAAGGGCGACCCGGACCCGACCGCATTCACCCGTAGCCATCAGCCGGCCCCTGCCGAGGCCGACGACGAGGGGGACCTCAAGTGATCCAGCAGCGAGGCAACTTCGACTGGATGCTCAAAGACCTCGCCGACGGCGTCCCGGGCATCCAGCAGATCGTGGTGCTCTCCGCCGACGGGCTGCGCATCGCCCGCTACGGCGGCGACCCCGACGCCGCCGACCGCGTCGCCGCCGCCTGCGCGGGACTCCAGAGCCTGGCCGGAGCCGTCGCGGGCGAGATCCCCCGCAGCGACGGCACGATGCGGATGGTCATCATCGAGATCAACGGCGGCTACTTCTACCTCATGTCCGCCGGGGCCAACGCCTATCTCGCGGTCCTCGCCAACCAGACCGCGGAGCCCGGCCTGATGAGCAACCGCATGCGCGACCTCGTCGCACGGATCGGCGCGCACCTCACCAGCCCGCCGCGCCGCAACGGGCAGACCGTATGACTCCTCCGCAACGCCGCCGGCGCCACCCCACCGCGGAGCCCCGGGAAGTCCCCCAGGGAGGCCCGCCGCACGAGGGAGCCTCCCCGGAGGGGACCCCCCAGGAGGGCCAGGAACAGGACCCCAAGATCCCTGGGCGCCTGTATGTGCTCACCGGCGGGGGCGAGGGCGGCGACCGGGCCGACCTCGACCTGGTCACCCTGATCGTGGCGCGTGCCGACCCTCCGGCGCCCACCACGCAGCCCGAGCAGTCGGTGCTGTTGCGGCTGTGCAAGGCCCCTCTGTCCGTGGCCGAGCTCTCGGCCTATCTCAATCTGCCGTTCAGCGTGGTGACCGTCCTGCTCACCGAGCTGCTGACGGCCGAACTGGTACAGGCGCGCGCCCCGATCGTCCGCTCGGCGCTCCCCGACCGTTCCCTCCTCGAAGCGGTGATGCATGGACTTCAAAAGCTCTGACACGATCACCGGCCCGCGCGCCGAGGACCACCTGCCGCACACGGCGACCGCCGCGGTGAAGATCGTGATCGTGGGCGGTTTCGGGGTCGGCAAGACGACCATGGTGGGTGCCGTCAGCGAGATCAAGCCGCTGACCACCGAGGAGACCATGACGCAGGCCGGCATCGGCATCGACGACAACTACGGCTCCGAGACCAAGACGGCCACCACCGTGGCCATGGACTTCGGCCGGATCAGCATCACCGAACAACTGGTGCTGTACCTCTTCGGCACCCCCGGCCAGGAACGCTTCTGGTTCCTGTGGAACGGCCTCTTCGAGGGCGCGCTCGGCGCGGTCGTGCTGATCGACACCCGCCGTCTGGAAGTCAGCTTCGACGTGATCGGCCGCCTGGAGGAACGCGGCGTGCCGTTCGTCGTCGCCCTGAACGACTTCCCGGACGCGCCCAGCTATCCGATCGAGGACCTGCGCACCGCGCTCGACCTCGCGGAGGAGATCCCGATCGTGAAGTGCGACGCGCGCCGCCGGGCCTCCAGCCGTGACGTCCTGATGACGCTGATGCGCTTCCTGCACTCGCTGGCGATGTCCTCCTCGCGGGCCTGACGCCCGCCGGTGGCCGCGAGACCCACACCCCCACTCCCACCCCCCAAGACACCGGACCCACTTCAGTTTCGGAGCGATCATCGTGACGCCTGAACCCCACTCACCGGCCGGTACGGACGACCTCGCCCTCGACCCGCCGCCGGGTTGCCCCGCCCACGGCCGAGGTCCCGGCGGGCTCCACCGGCTCCACGGCCCCGAGGCGGAGGACCTGGGAGCCCTGTACGAGGAACTCCGCGACGAGCACGGTGCGGTCGCCCCCGTGCTGCTCCACCACGACGTGCCGATCTGGGTGGTGCTCGGCCACGCGGAGAACCTGCACATGGTGAGCACGCCCACCCACTTCTCCCGGGACAGCCGGCTGTGGACCGCCGTCAAGGACGGCACGGCCGGGCCCGAACACCCGCTCGCGCCGCACATCGCCTGGCAGCCCATCTGCTCCCACGCCGAGGGCGACGAGCACCTGCGGCTGCGCGGCGCGGTCATGGGCGCCATGTCGACCATCAACCACCGCACCATCCGCCGGCACATCAACCGGGCGACCCAGATCCTGGTCAACCGCTTCTGCGAGAAGGGCCGGGCGGATCTCGTCAGTCAGTTCGCCGAGCACCTCCCGATGGCCGTGCTGTGCCAGATCCTCGGTATGCCCGACGAGTACGACGACCGACTGGTGCAGGCCACCCGCGACCTGCTCAAGGGCACCGAGACCGCGATCGCCAGCAACGAGTACGTCATGAACATCCTGATCCGGCACACCGCCCGCCGCCGTGACCAGCCGGGCGACGACTTCACCGGCCATCTCATCAACCACCCGGCCGGACTCACCGACGACGAGGTCGCCCAGCATCTGCGCCTGGTGCTGCTGGCCGCCTACGAGGCCACGGCCAACCTGCTCGCCAACGTGTTGCGCGTGGTGCTCATCGACCCGCGTTTCCGCGCCCGGCTGAACGGCGGACAGATGACGGTCCCCGAGGCGGTAGAGCAGTCGCTGTGGGACGAGCCGCCGTTCAGCGCGGTCCTCGGCTACTTCGCCAAGCAGGACACGGAGTTGGGCGGCCGGACCATCCGCCGGGGCGACGGTCTGATCCTCGGCATCGCGCCGGGCAACATCGACCCCCGGGTGCGGCCCGATCTCAAGGCCGACATGATGGGCAACCGGTCCCACCTGGCCTTCGGCGGCGGACCCCACGAGTGTCCGGGGCAGGACATCGGCCGTGCCATCGCCGACGTCGGTGTCGAGGCGCTGCTGATGCGACTGCCCGACGTCGAACTCGAGGGCGACGAGGACGAGTTGCGCTGGCGCTCGTCGATGTCGTCGCGGCACCTGGTGGAGCTCCCTGTCTACTTCGAGCCGCAGCCGCCGGAGGAGGTCGAGGACGTGCCGCCCGCTTGGCCGGTCCCACCGCAGCGGCAGCCCTGGCAGATCGGCACCGACCAGTCGGCGGCGTCCGCGCCGCGGCGCGAGCCGTCCCTGCCGATGTCGACGCCCGCGCCGATGGTGACGCCACCAGCGCCGGCACAGGCCCCCGTACCCGCGCCCGTCCGCCCGGCCGGGGCCTGGCAGCGCTTCCTGGCCTGGTGGCGCGGATACTGAACGGCCAGGCGTGCCGGGGCTCCCGGCTACCGCGCCCAGTCGTCGTGCGCGGACCAGGCCTGGAGCTCCCGCCCGCTGACGAACCGGTGTGCCCGCCCCGTGACCGGATCGGTGAACTCCAGTTTCCGCGCGAGCAGTTGGAGTGGACGCCGGAAGTCGCCGGCCGGCACGGGGCCGGTCACCACCGGGTAGAGCGGGTCGCCGAGGATGGGGACGCCCAGCGCGTTCATGTGCACCCGTAGCTGATGGGTCTGCCCGGTGCTCGGCATCAGCCGGTAGCGTCCCAACCCGTCACGGTGGTCGCGGAGTTCGACCCGGCTCACGGCGTTCGGTTCACCCGCCACCTCCTGCGCGGCCATCACCCCCCGCTCCTTCACGATCCGGCTGCGGACCGTGCGCGGCAGCGCGAGCCCCGCGTCGTACGGGGCCACCGCCTCGTACTCCTTGGCGACGAGACGGTCCCGGAACAACGACTGGTAGGCGCCGCGCTCCTCGGGCCGCACGGTGAACAGCACGAGCCCGGCGGTGAGCCGGTCGAGGCGGTGTGCGGCGCCCAGCGCCGGGATGTCCAGCTCCCGCCGCAGCCGCGCCAGCACGGTCTCCGCGACATGGCTGCCACGCGGTGTGGTGGCCAGGAAGTGGGGTTTGTCGGCCACCACGACATGGGCGTCGCGGTACACGACGTCGACGGCGAACGGCACCCGCTCCTCGTCGGGCAGCTCCCGGTGGAACCACACGAACATCCCCGGCTCGTACGCCGTGGCGGGATCCACCGGCCGCCCGTCCGCGCGCACGATCAGCCCGTCCGCGAGCATCGTGTCGATCACCCCGGTCCCCGCCGCGAGCCGCTCCACCAGATGCTCCCGTACCGTGGCCCACCCCCCGGCCTGCGGCAGTCTGACGCGCACGGGGTCGACGCCGTCGCGCTGCGGCAGGGGGGAGGGCGGGATCCTGGGCTTGCGTCTCACCCGCTCAAGCCTACGGGCGGCGGAGCGGGGCAGGGTGCTCCCCGCCCGGATGTGAGAGGCGGCTGCCGGGTCGGTTGCTCCGGGCTCAGGTGTACGAGGCCGGGGCCGCCTCCAGAGCCTCGGCCTCCGCCACCGTCGTCCGGGCCCGGTACGCCCGGTAGGCCGCACCCGCGAGCAGCGTCGACCCCAGGAACAGCACGGTGAACCACTGGAAGTACCAGTGTCCGCCCGCCGGGTCGTACACCGCGGCGCGCGGCCAGGCGAGGTCGACGCTCATGAGCAGACCGTAGACGAGGGCGATCGCGTTGACCGGGACGCCCCAGCGGCCCAGCGAGAAGAGCGGGGCGCCCGTCTCGTCGGTCCCGCCGGCGGTGAACTCGCCGCGCAGCCGGCGCACCAGCATCGGTCCGGTCACCATCGCGTACGCCAGGTACAGCATCACGATGCAGGTGGTACCGATCGCCAGAAAGGCCTCCGGGGAGGCGAAGTCGAGCAGCAGCAGGGCGGCGGCGAGGACACCGACGGTGAGCGCGGGCACGCTCGGCATGCCGGTGCGCGGGTTGACCCTCGCGAGCCGGCGGGAGAAGGGGAGCCGGCCGTCCCGGGCCATCGAGAAGAGCATGCGGCAGGCGGCCGTCTGGATCGCCAGCGTCGCCACCGCGACGGCCACCACCACGTCGGCGAGCAGCGCCCGGCCCACCCCGTCCCCGAGGCTGCTGGTCAGCACGTAGCTCAGGCCGTCCACGCCCAGGTGCCCGTCGGTGAGGCTGGGCGCGGCCAGCAGGCCGCCCAGCACGATCAGTCCGCCGAGCAGACCCGCCGCGCCGAGCGCGGTGAGGATCGTGCGGGGCGCGGTGCGCCGTGGGTTGTGCGTCTCCTCGCTCATCTCGCCCGCGCTGTCGAAGCCGATCATCACGTAGGCCGCCGTGAAGGAGCCCACCATCAGCGCCCCGAACAGGCCCGATCCGCCCCCACCGGTGTGGAAGGTGATGCCGGGGGAGCGCTCGGAGTGGGTGAACAGCAGGACGATGATCAGGACGGCGCCGATGATCTCGGCGGTGACGCCGACGCGGTTGATCACCGACATCACCCGGTTGTCGACGACGTTCACCAGCGTGGTCAGGACGAGCAGGACGACACCGAGGACCGCCGCGTTCGCCGCGCCGTCGGGGCTGGTGGGCGCCGGATCGTCGCCCACCAGCTGGAAGCCCGACCAGATCGCGGGCAGCACCATCTGCAGAGCGAGGGCGGCCGCCGCGACCACCACGATCTGCCCGATCACCATGATCCAGCCGGCGAACCAGCCGAAGGAGAGGTTCGAAAGGCGCGAGGACCACTGGTAGATCGCGCCCGAGAGCGGGTAGCGCGCGGCCAGTTCGGCGAAGCAGGCGGCGACCGTCAGCTGGCCCACCAGGACGGCCGGCCAGGTCCAGAAGAAGACCGGGCCGCCGAACGCGTACCCGAAGGCGAAGAATTGGAAGACGGTCGTCAGCACCGAGATGAATGAGAAACCGGCGGCGAACGAGGCGTATCGGCCGAGGCTGCGCCGCAGTTCCTGGCGGTAGCCGAACGGGGTGAGCGAGCCGTCGTCGGGGGACCGGGGCGGATCGGGGCGTACGTCGGAGGGGGCGGTGGTGGTCACGGTGGCACCTGCCTTCGGCGCGGAATTCTGTCGGGTGACAGAAATTAGGGAGACCCTGTTTCGCTCGCGTGTCGCGGCCGTGTCCGCGTCGCGCCGAAGTGCTCACGCCCCTGTCCCGGGCCCGGGACGCGCACCGGCGACGGGGGGCGGGAGCGCCCGCCTCGCCGGTGACGGGGGTCCGTTCACCCGCTCACCACGCACTGCCCGGAGGAAGCCGCGCTCGCGCCGTGCGGGTCGCGAGCGACGGTACGGACCGTGTGTACGGTGCCGGCGCGGGGGTCCTCGAGGGCGAACTCCGGGGCCAGGTCGCACGCCTGACGCCGTGGGAGGCGTTCGGGGAGGCCGGCCGTACGCTGCTGGACGGCGCCCCCGCCGGGCTGGCGGGACGTACGTGCGTCGCGGTCCGAGGGCCGCCGTCACCCGGAGACCGGGGAGGGGGTGGGAGGCGCCGGTGGCATCGCCCTCACCGGGGCCGCGCGATGGGCGTGACCGCTTCCCCGGCCTCGCGCATGACGTGCCGTCAACTCGCGCCGCTCGTGCGGGGATCCGTGTCCCCGCCGATCACCCTGATCCAGCCGCAGGTCCGACTGTGCCTGCTCGGCGGCCTCTTCGGAAAGGTGGCGCCCTCCGACTGGCCCGGCTGGACGCGAAGGGCGTGGCGCCGTCCGGACGGCCCGGCTGGACGCGAGGAGCGTGGCGTCGTCCGGGCAGGCCCGTCCGGGCAGGCCCGTCCGGACGTGGCGCGGCGCCGGTTTCGACCCGCTCGGCCGGGCGAGGACGGCGGGGGCGTCCGGCGATGTCCGGGCACCCCGACAGGGGTGCCGTAGTGCCGTGCACGGCCGTTCGGGCGGGCCGCCCGCGCGGACCGTGGCGGCGGTGCGGCCGCCGATCCGTGTGTTCAGGTCCTACCAGCAGCGCTCCGAGGAACCCGGCCCGGGGAGGTTCAGGAAGCGGCCGCCGAGCTCGCCTCCTGCTCCGCCTCCACCTGCGCGTTCCACTCCCGCTTGGCCGCCTGCCAGCCGTCCTCGTTGTGCCCCAGCCGCCAGTAGCCGGAGATCGACAGATCCTCGCGCGGGACCTCCCGCTCCACCCGCAGCAGCCGGCGCAGCTCCTTCACGAAGGCCGCCTCGCCGTGCACGAACGCCTGCATCCGGCCCTCCGGGAAGTCGAGCGCGCGCACGGCCTCCACCAGGGCCTCGCCGACGGGCCGGTCCCCGCGGTGCAGCCACACCACGTTCACGTCGGAGTCGATCTTCTGCTCCTCGTCGCGGCCCGAGACCTCCAGGAAGGCGTGGGCCACGGCGCCGTCCGGCAGCGCCTCCAGGGCGGCGGCGATCGCGGGCAGCGCGCTCTCGTCACCGGCGAGCAGATGCCAGTCGGCGCTCGCGTCGGGCGCGTACGCGCCGCCGGGGCCCATGAACCGTACGGTCTCGCCCGGTTGGACGCGGGCCGCCCAGGGGCCGGCCAGGCCCTCGTCGCCGTGGACCACGAAGTCGAGCGAGAGCTCGCGCAGTTCGGGGTCCCAGGCCCGCACGGTGTACGTCCGGGTCACGGGCCACTGCTCGCGCGGGAACTCCTCGCGGATCCGCTCCAGGTCGAACGGCTCGGGATAGGTGACGCCCTCCGCGGCGAAGAGCAACTTCACGTAATGGTCGGTACAGGTGCCCGCGGTGAACTCGGCGAGGCCCTCGCCGCCCAGGACGACGCGCTGCATATGGGGAGTGAGCCGTTCGGTCCGCACGACGCGCGCGGAGTGGGGCTTCCTGGGCCTGCGTGCCGGACGCTCTGCCATGACGGCCTCCTCGTTCAATGACTTAGGCTCCCCTAAGTTAGCATCTCCGTCCCGGTTGACACCCTTCGCAGGGACGGACTTCGTGCTCCTGCCACCGGGATTCGAGTACCCCCGTGGTAAGGCTCGAGCCACCCTCCAAACAGTGACGATGCCCTCACCCGGAGATCCCGTTCCCGCCGGCGAGAATGATGCTCTCAGGCGGAGAACGATGCTTCTCAGGTGCCGAGCGTCGTGAGCAGGCGCTGCAGCGATCCGCCCAGGCCCCAGCGGGCCGCGAGCGCGTCCAGGGCGGCCGGGTCGCGCGGGGTGTGCGGCAGCGCCGTGTCGACGTCGGGCAGCGGGACGTCACCGGCGACCCGTACGACCTCGGGTGCCAGGGCGACGTAGGGGCGGGACTCGTCGAGCCGCTTGCGCTGAGAGGGCGTCAGCGCGGACTTCGGGTCGTCCACGGCGGTCATGATCCCGGCCAGGTCGCCGAAGGCGTCGAGCAGCTTGGCCGCCGTCTTCTCGCCGATCCCGGGCACCCCCGGAAGGCCGTCGCTCGGGTCGCCGCGCAGCAGCGCCAGGTCCGCGTATCCCGAGCCGTCGACACCGTACTTCTCGCGCAGCCACGTCTCGTCGGTGAGCTGGAGGGTGCCGACGCCCTTGAGGGGGTACAGGACGCGCACTCCCCGCTCGTCGTCGACGAGTTGGTAGAGGTCGCGGTCGCCGGTGACGATGTCGACCGGGCCGGTGGCGCGCCCGGTGAAGGTGCCGATCACGTCGTCCGCCTCGTACCCCTCGACCCCCACGCGCGCGATGCCCAGCGCGTCCAGGACGTCCTCGATGACGGGCACCTGCGGGGAGAGCGTGTCCGGCACCTCCTCCTCGTCCGGGCCCGTCTCGGTCTCCACGGCCACTCGGTGCGCCTTGTACGAGGGGATCAGGTCGACCCGCCACTGCGGGCGCCAGTCCGCGTCCATACAGGCCACCAGGTCGTCCGGGTGGTGGTCCTTGACCAGGCGGTCGATGAAGTCGAGCAGCCCGCGCACGGCGTTCACGGGCGTGCCGTCCGGGGCCCTCACCGAGTCGGGGACCCCGAAGTAGGCCCGGAAGTACAGGGAGGCGGTGTCGAGCAGCATCAGGCGTCTGGTCACGCCTCGCATCATGCCGTACGCCACTGACAGTGACCTGGACCACTCTCGTGTTTGCTCCGTGTAAGCGAGGGCAGGCGCGGCATCGGGAAGCGCCCGGTTGCTTTTTCAACCGATCACGGCGATCACAGCGATCGCACCGATCTGACCCGTCGCACCGATCCGACCGATCGAGGCGTCCGAACGAGAGGCACACGTGTCATCCAGGCTTGAGGCCGAGCACCTGTACAAGGTGTTCGGGAGACGACCGGAAGAGGCGGTGGAACGACTCCGCCAGGGAACCGACCGGGAGGAACTGCGCGCCGACGGCACCACCGCCGCGGTGATCGACGCGTCCTTCACGGTCGACCCGGGCCAGAT
Source organism: Streptomyces sp. RPA4-2 (assembly GCF_012273515.2). Classification (NCBI taxonomy): domain Bacteria; kingdom Bacillati; phylum Actinomycetota; class Actinomycetes; order Kitasatosporales; family Streptomycetaceae; genus Streptomyces; species Streptomyces sp. RPA4-2. The sequence continues at coordinate 2,052,582 of NZ_CP050975.2, read as the reverse complement.
CTTCGTCGTCATGGGCCTGTCCGGATCCGGCAAGTCCACCCTGCTGCGCATGCTCAACGGGCTTCTGGAACCGACCGCGGGACAGGTGCGCTTCGACGGTGAGGACCTCACCGCGCTCAGCGCCCGCGACCTGCGCGAGGTCCGCTCGAAGAAGATCAGCATGGTCTTCCAGCACTTCGCGCTCTTCCCGCACCGCAGTGTCCTGGAGAACGCGGCGTACGGCCTGGAGGTCCAGGGCGTACCGGCCGCCGAGCGCAGGAAGCGCGCCACCGAGGCCCTGGAGCTGGCCGGGCTCGCGGGCTGGGAGAAGTCCTGGCCCGACGAGCTGTCCGGCGGGATGCAGCAGCGCGTCGGTCTCGCCCGCGCGCTCGCCACCGACGCCGATCTGCTGCTGATGGACGAGTCGTTCAGCGCGCTCGACCCGCTGATCCGCCGTGACATGCAGGACCAGCTCATCGAGCTCCAGAAGAAGCTCAAGAAGACCATCGTGTTCATCACCCACGACCTCAACGAGGCCATGCGGCTCGGCGACCGGATCGCCGTCATGCGCGACGGCCGCATCGTCCAGATCGGCAGCGCCGAGGACATCCTCGTGCGCCCCGCCGACGACTACGTCGCCTCCTTCACCCAGGACGTCGACCGCTCCCGGGTGCTGACGGCGGGCGCCGTCATGGACACCGACGTACGCGGCGACGAGGCCGACTGCGACTGCGAGACCGCGTTGCCCGACACCTCGTTCGTGGATCTGTGCGCGATCAGCGCGCGCCTCACGCACCCGGTCGCGGTGCTCGACCCCCAGGGCGAACTGGTCGGCGTCGTGCCGCGTCGCCGGCTCGTCGCCTTCCTCGGCGACGAACAGGACGAACCCGGCCGCTGTGCGCAGCCCCGGACCGAGGCGGTGACGGCCGATGCCTAGGATTCCCTTCGGTGACTGGGTCAACGACGTCGTCGACTGGCTGCTGAACCACATGGCGTGGCTCTTCGACTTCCTCAAGACCGTCTTCTCGGGCACCTACGACGGCATCAACGCCGTCCTCCAGGCCCCGCAGCCGCTCCTGCTCGCGGGCATCTTCGCGGTGATCGCGTTCTGGCTGCGCGGCACCTCCGCGGGTGTTCTCACCTTCGTGGGATTCGCCTTCATCGACTCCCTCGAACTGTGGGAGGACGCGATGGTGACCCTCTCGCTCGTCCTCGTGGCGACACTGATCGCGCTCGTCGTCTCCGTCCCCGTGGGCATCTGGGCGGCGCGCTCCGACCGGGTCAGCGGCATCGTCCGCCCGGTCCTCGACTTCATGCAGACCCTGCCCGCGATGATCTACCTCATCCCGGCGATCCTGTTCTTCGGCACCGGCGCCCCCGCCGGCATCGTGGCCACCCTGATCTTCGCGCTGGCGCCCGGCGTCCGCATGACCGAACTGGGCATCCGGCAGGTCGACAAGGAACTCGTCGAAGCCGCCGACGCGTTCGGCACCACCCCCCGCGACACCCTGCTGCGCATCCAGCTGCCGCTGGCCCTGCCCACCGTCATGGCGGGCGTCAACCAGGTCATCATGCTGGGTCTGTCCATGGCCGCCATCGCGGGCATGGTCGGCACCGGAGGCCTCGGCGGCGACGTGAACGAGGCCATCGGCCAGCTGAACGTCGGCCTGGGCTCCGAGGCGGGCGTGGCCATCGTCATCCTGGCGATCTACCTCGACCGGATGACCGGCGCCCTCGGCACCCAGGTCTCCCCGCTCGGCCGCCGCGCCGCCGCCAAGCTGCGTGCCGCGCAGGGCCTGCGGATCTGGTCCTACCGGCCCCGTCCCGCCGTCGCGGTGGTGGGCGTCGTCGTCCTCGCGCTGGTCGCGGGCGGCATGGGCGTCTTCGGCGGTACGAACGCGACGTCCACCGCGGCCGACGGCGAGAACGTCGGCCAGGGCAAGAAGATCAGCATCGGCTACATCCCGTGGGACGAGGGCGTCGCCTCCACCTTCCTGTGGAAGGAGATCCTGGAGGAGCGCGGCTACCAGGTCGACGTCAAGCAGTTCGACGCCGGCCCGCTCTACACCTCGCTCGCCCAGGGCGACGTCGACTTCGAGACCGACTCCTGGCTGCCGACCACGCACGCGCAGTACTGGAAGAAGTACGGCAAGCAGCTCGACGACCTGGGCTCCTGGTACGGCCGGACGTCCCTGGAGCTGTCGGTGCCCGCCTACATGAAGGGCATCGACTCCCTGGAGGACCTCAAGGGCAAGGCCGGCACCTTCGGCGGCAAGATCACCGGCATCGAGTCCAGCGCCGGGATGATGGGCCTGCTCAAGAGCAAGGTGCTCAAGGCGTACGGGCTCGACAAGGAGTACAAGGTCGTCGACAGCTCCACGCCGGCGATGCTGGCCGAGCTGAAGCGCGCGTACGCCGCGAAGAAGCCGATCGTCGCCACGCTCTGGTCGCCGCACTGGGCCTACAGCGACTACGAGCTGAAGAAGCTCAAGGACCCGAAGGGCGCCTGGGGCAAGGGCGACGGCGTGCACACGCTGTCCCGCAAGGGCTTCGCGCAGGACAACCCGGTCGTCGGCAAGTGGCTGAAGAACTTCAAGATGACCGAGAAGCAGCTGACCGACCTCGAGGCCGAGATCAACAAGGTCGGCAAGGGCAAGCAGCAGGACGCCGTGCGCGCCTGGCTGAAGAAGAACCCCGGCGTCGTCGACAAGCTGGCCCCGGCGGGGAAGGCGTCCGCCGCCCCGGCCGAGGCGAAGCGCCCGGTGGACGTCGCCTGGTTCCCCTGGGACGAGGACGTCGCCGTCACCTACCTCTGGAAGAACGTGCTGGCACGGCGCGGCTACCAGCTGAACCTCAAGCAGATGGACGTCGGCCCCGTCTACACGGGACTGGCCTCCGGCGACCTCGACCTCAACTTCGACGCCTGGCTGCCCTACGCCCAGTCGAACTACTGGGACCAGCACAAGAACGACCTGAAGGACCTGGGCACCTGGTATGCGCCGACCTCGCTGGAGATCGCCGTGCCCTCCTACGTGAAGGGCGTCAAGTCACTCGCGGACCTGAAGGGCAAGGCGGGCACCTTCGACGGGAAGATCATCGGTATCGAGCCCGGCACCGGTGAGATGAACCTGCTCAAGAAGAAGGTGCTCCCGGGCTACGGCCTGGACAAGGAGTACAAGGTCGTCGACGGCTCCACGCCCGCCATGCTGGCCGAGCTGAAGCGCGCGTACGCCAAGAAGCAGCCCGTCGCCGTCGCCCTGTGGTCGCCGCACTGGGCCTACAGCGAGTACAAGCTCACCAAGCTCGCGGACGACAAGAAGGCCTTCGGTGAGGGCAACACGATCCGGACCATCTCCAGCGAGAAGTTCCCGGAGCAGTACCCGCAACTCACCCGGTGGATCAAGAACTTCAAGATGAGCGAGGGTGAACTCGGTTCCCTGGAGAGCGAGATCAAGCAGCGCGGCCAGGGTCACGAGGAGGACGCCGTCGCGGCCTGGCTGAAGGGACGCCCGGACGTGGCGGACCGGATGGCGCCGCGGTAGCCCGACCGGACCCGGCCGACCGAGGGGTGGGCCCCGCCGCCCGGCATCCGTGAGATGCCGGGCGGCGGGGCCCACCCCTTGCTCCGTCCGTCGCCCGTCGCACGGCCCTCGGTGACGGTCGATTCCGCGCCGCGGCCGCCACCCCACGGGTCCGCGCGTCCGGACCCGCCGCGACCCGCCGCGGGTGCCGCCGCCGGTGGACGGCCAGGACGGGTATGTCGACGCGTACGCACCGGATCCGGACAACCACGGCGCCGTCCGCGGCCGGCCCGGCCCCGGACCCCGGCCGGCCCGGAGGCGCCGCACGGCCGCGACGCGTCCCGCGGCCCCTCGCGCGGTGCCGAGGGCACACCGCACCTCACCGCCCCGCACGACGGCACGGCCGAGCTGACCGGCCACGACCGTGTACGGTGCGACACCGGACGCCAACTCCACGTAGTGCGCGCTGACTTCACATCCCGGTGTGGTCCGCCGCCGGGGGCCGGACCGGGTCCTGGAGTCCTGGGGGGCGCGTGGTGGCGGAGATGACCGCTACCGTCCTCGGAACACCGCCGCGGGCAGTTGACCCTGACGTGGGGTCAGCAGCGACCCGGGGCAACTCGGCAGGACGTCCGGCCCTCCTGGTCAGCCCTTTCGTCCGGAGGGCGGCCGCGGTGCCCGGAGAGACGGGGCAACTCGGCTGTTGGCGCGAATTGTGACCCTCGCCCTCCCCTGACATGACAGCGATATGACGGCCGCGTGAAACGGTTTGCCGAACATGCGTAGGGTGCAAACAACTCTTCAGGGGCAAGGGACCCGAGGCGTGGACCGAAGCAGTGGACCGACGACGCGTGGGAGGGAGCCGGAGCGATGGGCGACCACAAAGAACAACCCCTTCGGGTGGGCGCGGCCGTCCGGCGGCGGCGCCGGGCGCTGGAGCTCACCCTCGCCGTCGTGGCCGCGCGCAGCGGCCTGTCGGTCCCGTTCCTCAGCCAGGTGGAGAACGAGCGGGCCAGACCGAGCCGTAGCTCCCTGGAGAGGGTCGCCGACGCGCTGGGCACCACGGCCGTCGAGTTGCTCGCCGCGGCCGACCCGGCGTGCAGCGTCGATGTCGTGCGCGCCGACGACGGTGCCGGCTGCGCTTCCGAAGCCCGCACGCGCCCCCTGGTGCGCGGTCACCACCAGTTGCACGCCACGGAGTTCGTCGGTGACCACGAGGAGGGCCGCGAACTCCAGCACCGCAACGACAAGTTGATGTACGTCGCCGACGGCGCCGTCGAGGTCGAGGCCGAGGGCCGCGCGCACCGTCTGGGGCGCGGCGACACGCTGTACCTCACGGGCGGAGTGCGCCATCGGTGGCGCGCCACCGTGCCGGACACCCGGGTGATCGTGGTCGAGGTCGCCGACCACATCGAGGCGGTGGAGGAGCGCCACGGCTTCGGCAGGCGCTGACCCTTCCGCGCGGATCCGGGCCGGGTGGCACTGCGATACTGGCGCCATGTCCGGAACCTCCCGTCACGTCTTCGAAAGCGCCGCGGTCACCTCGTCCCCGCTGATCACGACAGCGGGGACGCGCCCATGAGCGGGAGGACGAGCACCGGCGGACCACGGGTCGTGTCGCTCGTGCCCTCGCTCACCGAGGCCGTCGCGGTCACCGTCCCCGGCGCCCTGGCCGGCGCGACGGACTGGTGCAGCCATCCGCCGGACCTCGACGTCGTCCGGGTCGGCGGCACCAAGAACCCCCGGGTCGAGCGGATCGTAGGGATCGGCCCCGACCTGGTGGTGGCCAACGAGGAGGAGAACCGCGGCCCCGATCTGGACGCCCTGCGCGCGGCGGGGATCGAGGTGCTGGTCACGGAGGTCAGGGACGTGCCGGGAGCCCTCCGGGAACTCGACCGGGTGCTGACGGCGTGCGGGGCGCGGACCCGGCCCCGCTGGCTCGACGAGGCGGAGTCGGCGTGGGCCGGACTGCCCGACCCGGAGCACCGGACGGCCGCGATCGTGCCGATCTGGCGGCGCCCCTGGATGGTCCTCGGCCGCGACACCTTCGCCGGGGACGTCCTGGCGCGCCTGGGCGTCGACAACGTGTACGCGGGGCACGAGGACCGCTATCCCCGTATCCCTCTCGCCGAGCTCCGCGCGGCGGCCCCGGAGCTGGTGGTGCTGCCCGACGAGCCGTACCGCTTCACCGCCGACGACGGACCCGAAGCCTTCGGGGACGTGCCCTGCGCACTCGTCGACGGACGACACCTGACCTGGTACGGACCGTCGCTGGCGCGGGCGCCGGAGGTGCTCGGCCGGGCGCTGCGAGCAGGGTAGATGCCGAGGCAGCGGCAGGACGGCCACCTTCGGCCGAGGTGGGCGGGCGGGCGAACGCGGCGGCCCGTGTTCAGAGCCGGACGATGACCAGGGCGGTGTCGTCGGTGGCGTCACCGGGCGGGATCAGGTCGGTGAGCACGGCGTCGGCGAGGGTTTCGGGGTCGTCCGCCTGGTGGCGGGCCAGGGAGTCGGCGAGCCGGGCGAGGCCCTTGTCGATGTCTTCGCCGCGGCGTTCGATCAGACCGTCGGTGTACAGCACGAGGACGGCGCCCTCGCGGAAGGCCGTGACGGCCTGGGTCCGGGGGCCGTGTTCAGGACGGGCGGCCAGTGGCGGGTCGGTGGCCTGGTCCAGGAACTCGACGGTTCCGTCCGTGCGCAGGAGCGCTGGTGGGGGATGGCCGGCACTGCTGTAGGTGATGGAGTGGTTCTCCCAGTCGACGAATGCCGTGGCCACGGTGGTGTTCTCGGCGCCGTCGACGGTGCGGGCGTACAGCCCGAGAACTTCCAGGGCGCGGGCGGGGCCTTCGGGGACGAGAGAGGCCGCGGTGAGGGCGCTGCGCAGTTGTCCCATGACACCGGCCGCGTAGAGACCGTGGCCGACGACGTCGCCGACGGCGACGGCGATGCGATCGCCGGGCAGGTCGACCAGGTCGTACCAGTCACCGGCCACGTTCAGCGCTTCGGCGGCGGGCCGGTAGCGAACGGCCGCCGGGTGCCTGCCGACCGGGCGAGGAGCGGGCAACATGGCTTCTTGCAAGGTCAGAGCGACTTCACGGGCGCGGATGAGCTCGGTGACGTCCTCCAGCCGCTGGAGCAGCAGCGTCATCCGCCCATCAGGTCCGAACACGGGAACGTTGGTCACGTTGAAATACCGCTCGTGCCATACCCCGGGCTGCTCGTGGTCCTCCATGTCGTAGCGCTGCAGTGCCACGACACTGCGCTCGCCTGTCTCCACGGCCCGGCGCAGTGAGGCCAGAACTCTGAGCAGGAGAGGCTCGGCGGCGTCGTTGTCGGGCGGCTCCTCGGGAAGGAAGCGACCGACCACTTGCTCGCGCGGGAGGCCCCGGAGGCGCAGGAACTCCGCGTTGGCGTCCGCGAAGATCAGCTGCGGAGTCACCAGCGCCACCGCTCCGGGAAGCGCCTGGAACACCGCCGCGTAGTCGACCGCCGGTTCTGCCATGATTTTCCTGCTCACCAAGCCGCTGTCTGCCTCTTCACGATACGAGCAGGGAGTCACAGCTCGCACCATGAGGTCGCGGCGTTCCCACACCGTCGGTGCGCCTCGTCCGGGGATCACGCCGGGTGGAAGGTGCCGGTCCGGGTGGTACTGGAACCCGGTATCTCCCGGTTCAGTCCTTGACCGGTTCCACGTGAGTGGGCTCAGCTCCGCCCAGGTGGAGCACGTACCCGACAGGCCCAGGGCGTCGGGGCACGCGCGGGTGTTCGGCCGGGTCAGTACCAGCGGACTTGGCCGGCTGCCGCGCTGCGAGCAGCGCCCCGCTGATCACGCCCTGCAGGGTGCGGACGGTGGCCACGGCCCAGGCGGCGATCAGGAGCGCGTACAGGGCGACGGCCAGCCAGTCGAAGATGAGGAGACCGGTGTGCCGGGCCAGCGACTCGGCGCCGGTGACGCAGGTCCCCACCGGGAAGGTGAACGCCCACCACGTCATCGAGAACCCCATGCCCCGGCGGCGGGCCCGTGCCACCATCGCGGCCGCCAGTCCGAGCCACAGCAGCGCGAAGCCCATCACGGGGACCCCGTAGAGCACCGCCAGGAGGGCGAAGCCCTGGTCGTACGGGGCCGGCACGACCCCCGGCGCGAAGTCGCCGAACTTGCCGGTGGCGGTCGTGGACTGGCCGAGCGGACCGAGGACGAGGAACAGCGTGGGGGTGAGGGCGAGCGGCAGCGGCCCCCCGGTGAGCAGCCGGGCGAAGATCACCGGCAGCATCACGAAGGTGGCCAGCAGGCTCAGCCCGAAGAGCGCGAAGCAGCCGAGGAGCAGGGCCTCGCGGGCCTGCCCCGGCGGGAGGTGCGGGACCAGCAGCGGTCCGACGGCGGCGGAGACCATGGGCGCGACGAGGGGGAGCAGCCAGACGGGAGTGGCCTGGTCGGGCCGGATGCGGTGGTGCACGATCATCAGGTACGGGACGGCCAGGGCGGCGGCGAGGGCGGTCACCGTCCCCACTGCGAACAGCACGGCGTCCACGGCGACCGCGGCGGGGGTGCCGATCCAGTCCCGGCCGACGACGAGGGTGGCGCCGCCCACCGCCAGCAGAGCCATCGCGAGGCAGCCGTAGAAGGGGGCCATGGCCGGGTCGAGGAGGTGGGCGCGGGCCTGGTCGCGATGGTGCGTCCAGTGCAGGGCGCGGGCGCCGAGCAGGGTGATGAGCAGGACGGCCGAGAGCGCCCAGACGGCGAGGCAGAAGGTCCGCAGGCCCGGGACGGTGCCGGGGAGGCCGGCTCCCGCGGTGGCCACGATCGCCGTGCCCATGACCGAGGCGTACCAGTTCGGGCCGAGATGGCGGACGGCGGCGGCGCGCGGACGCCGGGTTCCGGCGGCGGTGAGCGGGAGGACGGGATGGGCTGCGGTGACCATGGCTCCACGGTCCCGCCGGTACGGGTTCCCCGCCAGGGAGTACGGGTCTATGGGGGCATAAGCTGGCTTTATGGGTGCGAGCGCGGAGGAACCGACGGGCGACAGGGCGGCGCAGGCCGGTGAGCCGGTCAGGGGCCGGGGCGCCGGTGAGCCTGCCGCGGTCGGGATCGCGCACCGGGTGCCCGATCTCGGGGCGCTGGAGCTGCTGCTCGCGGTGGCCCGGCTCGGGAGCCTCGGACGGGCCGCGCGGGAGCTGGGGATCACGCAGCCCGCGGCCAGCAGCCGGATCCGTTCCATGGAACGGCAGCTGGGCGTGGCGCTCGTCGACCGCTCACCCCGGGGTTCGCGTCTCACGGACGCCGGCGCGCTGGTCACGGACTGGGCGCGGCGGGTCGTGGAGGCGGCCGAGGCGTTCGACGCGGGGGCGCAGGCGCTGCGGGACCGGCGCGACTCGCGGCTGCGGGTGGCGGCGAGCATGACGATCGCCGAGTACCTGCTGCCGGGCTGGCTGATCGCGCTGCGCGGGCAGCGCCCGGACACGGCGGTCTCCCTGCTCGCGGGCAATTCCACCGCCGTCGCCGAACGCCTCCTCACGGGCGAGGCGGACCTGGGTTTCGTGGAGGGGCTCTCGGTTCCCGCCGGGCTGGACTCCGCGGTCATCGCGCACGACCGGCTGATCGTGGTGACGGCGCCGGGACACCCGTGGGCACGGCGCCGGAAGCCGCTGGAGGGGCCGGAGCTCGCGGCGACCCCGTTGATCCTGCGGGAGGAGGGCTCGGGCACGCGCCAGGTGCTCGACGCGGCGCTGGGGGGTCTGGCCCGGCCCCTGATCGAGCTGTCCTCGACGACGGCGGTCAAGGCCGCCGCGGTGAGCGGCGCGGGCCCCGCCGTCCTGAGCGAACTGGCCCTCGGCGAGGAACTATCCACCCACCGTCTGGTGAGCATCCCGCTCTCCGGTGTCGAGCTCCGGCGGGACCTGCGGGCGGTCTGGCCCACGGGTCACCGCCCCACGGGCCCGGCACGCGACCTGCTGTCGCTGACGCGCGGGGTGTAGCCCCCGGCTACCGCGCGGGGCCGCCGGCAGGGTGCGGGGTGGGGGCGGAAGCGCGCGTTGGACGGTGGCGGTACGAGGACGCCACCGGCCCCGGGCGGCTCGGGGAGGCGGGTTCGGGGGAGCGCCCGTGCGGGGTCGGTTCGGGGAGGCGGCTCGCACCGGCGCGCCGCCCGTGCAGGGTCAGTCGGGTAGGCGGTGCGCACCAACGCCCGTACGGCGGCGGCTCAGGGAGGCGGCTCGCACCACCGCGCCCGCACGGCGTCGGCTCGGGGACATGGTGCGCATCAGCGCCCGTGCGGCGTCGGTTCGGGTAGGCGGTGCGCACCAACGCCCGAACGACCTCGGTTCAGGAGGCGGCTCGCGCCAGCGCGCCCGTACGACGGCGGCTCAGGACGCGGCTCGCGCCCCCGCGCCCGTACGACCGCGGTTCAGGACGCGGCTCGCACCAGTGCTCGTACGACCCGGAGGTCCTCACCCATCTCCGGGTGCCACTGCACGCCCAGCACCCAGTCGGGGCGGGGGAGTTCGACCGCCTCGACCGTGCCGTCCGCGGCGTGCGCCGACGCTGTCAGGCCCTGGCCCAGACGCTCCACCGCCTGGTGGTGGTAGGTCGGCACGGCGCAGGACTCCGGCGCGATCTCCGCGTACAGCGTGCCCGGCACGGGTCTCACGTCGTGCCGGCCGAAGACCCCGACGTCCTTCACATGGCCCTCGATGTGCTGGACGAGTGTGCCGCCGAGGGCGACGTTCAGGAGCTGCATGCCCCGGCAGATGCCCAGGAGCGGAGTTCCGGCGTCCAGCGCGGCCCGGATCAGGGCGAGTTCCCAGGCGTCGCGCCGGTGAGCCGGCGGACCCGTCCGCGGGGAGCGCTCGGCGTCGTAGTGGACCGGGTCGACGTCCGGGCCGCCCGCGACCACGAGCGCGTCGAGACGCGCGACCGCCGAGGCCGCCAGCGAGGGCTCGTCCGGCGGCAGCAGCGCGGCGAGCCCCCCGGACCGCTGGACCAGCCGCGGATAGCCGGCCGGCAGCAGCACGGCCTCCAGCTCCCACACGCCCCAGCGCGCCCCGGACTCCAGATACGTGCTCACGCCGATCAGCGGTCTGCTGCCCACTCTGCGCTCCCTGTCGGATCCAATGGAACGGAATCATGCCTTTGGAGGATGCTCTCACCTCGCGGGGCGGGCGGCGGGGCATCACGCCACCAGCGCTCACGCCAGGAAGCCCCGCAGCAGCGCGGCCGTCCCCGCACAGTGCTCGCGCATCATCTCCCGCGCCCCGTCCGCGTCCCCGTCGAGCACCGCCTCGACCAGCGCGGTGTGCTGACGCTGGGAATGCTCCAGGTTCCGTACCAGGAGCGGGATGCAGTCGAGCAGGTCGTTGACGGACGCGCGGACGGCCGCGTACTGGGCCGTCAGCGACGGGGAGCCGGCCAGCTCCGCGAGGGTGAGATGGAGCATCGTGTCCAGGCGGCGGTAGTCGGCGAGCGGCGCGTCATGCGTGCGGGCGAGCGCCTCGCGCAGCCGGCCGGCCCGCTCGTCGTCGAGCCCGTGCGCGGCGCACAGTCCGGCCGCCCCCACCTCCAGCACCTCCCGGAAGCGCAGTACGTCCTCGATGTCGACCCCGGCGATCCGGCGCCGCAGTTCGTCCTGGCCGGGTGCCGTGTCCTTCGGCCGGACGAACGTGCCGCCGTACCGGCCGCGCCGCGACTCGACGAGACCCTGGTCCTGCAGCACCTTCAGCACCTCGCGCAGGGTCACCCGGCTGATCCCGAGCCGCTCCGCCAACTCCCGTTCGGAGGGCAGCCGTTCGCCGCCCGGCACCAGGCCGAGCCGGACCACCTGGAGGATCTGCTCCAGCGCCTCCTCGAAACCGTTGCCCGCCCGCACCGGGCGCAGCACCGGCGCCAGCCCGTCCCCCGCGCTTCCCGGACCACGGTCAGGACCCGCCTGCGTCATCTGGTCGTGCCCCCTTCCCAAGCAATGGTATGCGGCAATACCTTATGGCTCTCGGCTGACCCAAGGAGGCTTTTCCGGTGGCAGACCGCACACCCCCGCTCGCTGTCGAGGAACTGCGCGCCCTCGTCGCGGGCGGCGAGATCGACACCGTCGTCCTGGCCTTCCCCGACATGCAGGGACGCCTCCAGGGCAAGCGGTTCGCCGCGCGCTTCTTCCTGGAGGAGGTCCTCGAACACGGCACCGAGGGCTGCAACTACCTCCTCGCCGTCGACACCGAGATGAACACCGTCGACGGCTACGCCATGTCCTCGTGGGAGCGGGGCTACGGTGACTTCGCCATGCACCCCGACCCCGGCACCCTGCGGCGCGTCCCCTGGAACGCGGGCACCGCCCTGCTCATCGCCGACCTCGCCTGGAACGACGGTTCGCCGGTGGTGGCGGCCCCCCGGCAGATCCTGCGCCGCCAGCTCGACCGGCTCGCCGAACGGGGCCTGACCGCCCAGGTCGGCACCGAACTCGAGTTCATCGTCTTCAAGGACACCTACGAGCAGGCCTGGGACGCGCGCTACCGGGGCCTCACCCCGGCGAACCAGTACAACATCGACTACTCGGTGCTGGGGACCGGACGCATCGAGCCGCTGCTGCGCCGCATCCGCAACGAGATGCAGGCCGCGGGCCTCACCGTCGAGTCCGCCAAGGGCGAGTGCAACCCGGGCCAGCACGAGATCGCCTTCAAGTACGACGAGGCCCTCGTCACCTGCGACCAGCACGCCGTCTACAAGACGGGCGCCAAGGAGATCGCCTCGCAGGAGGGCGTCTCGCTCACCTTCATGGCGAAGTACGACGAGCGCGAGGGCAACTCCTGCCACATCCACCTCTCGCTCGCGGACGCCGACGGGACGAACGTGATGGCGGGCTCGGCCCAGGACCCCGGCGGCATGTCCGAGACCATGCGCCGGTTCCTCGCCGGACAGCTCGCCGCGCTCAGGGACTTCTCCCTCCTCTACGCGCCCAACATCAACTCGTACAAGCGCTTCCAGCCCGGCTCCTTCGCGCCGACCGCCGTCGCCTGGGGGTACGACAACCGCACCTGCTCCCTGCGCGTCGTCGGGCACGGCCGTTCGATGCGCTTCGAGAACCGGCTGCCCGGCGGTGACGTCAACCCGCACCTGGCCGTCGCCGGACTCGTCGCGGCCGGCCTGTACGGCATCGAGCACAAACTCGAACTGCCCGAGCCGTGCACGGGGAACGCGTACACCTCGGCGTACGAGCACGTGCCGACCACCCTGCGCGAGGCCGCCGAGCTCTGGGAGAACAGTCCCATCGCGCGGGCCGCCTTCGGTGACGAGGTGGTCGCGCACTATCGCAACATGGCACGCGTCGAGCTGGAGGCCTTCGACGCCGCGGTGACCGACTGGGAGCTGCGCCGCTCCTTCGAACGCATGTGAGGTCCTTCTTGTCGCACGAGTCGCACGAGTCGCAACTCCCCGCCGTCCACGAGCTCCACGTGCTCGACCCGGCCACCGAGGAGGTCGTCGCCACCGTCCCGGCCGCCACCGCGGCCGATGTGGACGCCGCCGTCCTGCGGGCGGGCCGGGCGCAGCTCCGGTGGGCCGCGCTGGCGCCCGGCGACCGGGCCCGGCTTCTGCGCCGGTTCGCCGTCGTCGTCGACGAACACCGTGAGGAACTCGCCCGGCTGGAGGTCCGCGAGGCCGGGCACACCGTCGGCAACGCCCGCTGGGAAGCGGGCAACGTCCGCGATCTGCTCGACTACGCGGCCGGCGGGGTGGAGCGGCTGACCGGCCGTCAGATCCCGGTCCCGGGCGGTCTCGACATCACCCTCCTCGAACCCCTCGGGGTCGTGGGTGTCATCGCGCCCTGGAACTTCCCGATGCCGATCGCGGCCTGGGGCACCGCCCCCGCGCTCGCGGCCGGCAACGCGGTCGTTCTCAAGCCCGCCGAGACGACCCCTCTGACCGCGCTGCGGCTGGCCGAACTCGCCCTGGAAGCAGGTCTTCCGGAGCACCTCCTGCAGGTGCTCCCCGGAGCGGGTCCCGTCGCGGGCAACGCGCTGGTCGAACACCCCGGCGTCGCGAAGATCGTCTTCACGGGGTCCACGAGCGTGGGCAAACAGGTGTTGGCGAAGGGCGCGGCCCTCCTCAAACGCGTCACCCTGGAGCTCGGCGGCAAGAGCCCCAACATCGTCTTCGCCGACGCCGACATCGAGGCCGCCGCGGCCGCCGCCCCCATGTCCTTCCTCGACAACTCCGGTCAGGACTGCTGCGCCCGCACCCGCATCCTCGTCCAGCGCTCCGTGTACGAGCGCTTCCTCGGGCTCCTCGCCCCGGCGATCGAGTCCGTCGTCGTGGGCGACCCGTCCGACGAGGCGACGCAGATGGGCCCGCTGATCTCGCGGGCGCAGCTGGAGCGCGTCCGGTCGTACGTTCCCGCCGGCCTCCCCGGCATCCGCGGCAAGGCCCCCGAAGGCCCCGGCTTCTGGTTCCCGCCCACCGTCCTCACCGATGTCGAACCGCACGCGCGGGTGGCCGTCGAGGAGGTCTTCGGTCCGGTCGCCGTGGTCCTGCCCTTCGAGGACGAGGCGGACGCTGTCCGGCTCGCCAACGCCACCGACTACGGCCTCGCCGGCTCCGTCTGGACCCGTGACGTCGGGCGGGCGCTGCGCGTCTCGGGAGCCGTCCGGGCCGGCAACCTCTCCGTCAACTCCCACTCCAGCGTCCGCTACTGGACCCCCTTCGGCGGCTTCAAACAGTCGGGGATCGGCCGCGAGCTCGGCCCGGACGCGCTCACCGCCTTCACCGAAACCAAGAACGTCTTCATCAGCACGGAGGGCCCCGCACAGTGACCGAAGCCACCGCAGGTACCGAAGCCACCACAGGTACCCGAGCGACCGAAGCCACCGCAGGGAACATCTGCCGCCGCCTGGTCGGCCGCACCGCCGTCATCACCGGCGCCGGCAGCGGCATCGGACTCGCCACCGCCCGCCGGCTCGCCTCCGAGGGCGCCCACGTCGTCTGCGCAGACGTCGACGAGGTCCGCGGCAAGGCCGCCGCCGACGAGGTCGGCGGGATCTTCGTCAAGGTCGACGTCACCGACCCCGAGCAGGTCGAGGCGCTCTTCAAGACGGCGCACGACACGTACGGCTCGGTCGACATCGCCTTCAACAACGCGGGCATCTCGCCGCCCGACGACGACTCCATCCTGGACACCGGCCTGGAGGCCTGGAAGCGCGTCCAGGAGGTCAACCTCACCTCCGTCTACCTGTGCTGCAAGGCCGCGATCCCCTACATGCGCCGCCAGGGCAGGGGCTCCATCATCAACACGGCGTCCTTCGTGGCCCGGATGGGAGCGGCGACCTCCCAGATCTCGTACACGGCCTCCAAGGGCGGCGTACTGGCCATGTCCCGCGAGCTGGGTGTGCAGTTCGCCCGCGAAGGCATCAGGGTCAACGCCCTGTGCCCCGGACCGGTCAACACCCCGCTCCTCCAGGAGCTGTTCGCCAAGGACCCCGAGCGCGCCGCACGCCGTCTCGTCCACATCCCCGTCGGCCGGTTCGCCGAGGCCGAGGAGATCGCCGCGGCGGTCGCCTTCCTCGCCAGCGACGACTCCTCCTTCGTGAACGCCTCCGACTTCCTGGTGGACGGAGGGATCTCGGGCGCGTACGTCACGCCCCTGTAGACCACGCCGGTGTATGCACGACCCATGCGATTCCGATCCGTCCGTGCCGCTCTCGTATGGGCCCTGGTCGCGGCCGCCACCCCGGCGGCCGCGACCCCGTCCCCGCCCGGCCCCGCTCCGACTGCCCGCGGCTCTCGGGGAGCTGGTACGGCGACAACCGCGCCCGCCTGCAACGTCTGATCGACACGCGGGGCACCTGCTCCGGGAGCGGGAACACCCCCGTCGCCGCGTTCGACTGGGACAACACGGTCACCAAGAACGACGTCACCGACGCCACCCTCGTCTGGATCCTGCGGCACGAGCGGATCCTGCGCCCGGCGAGCTGGAGGGACACCAGCGAGTGGCTCACCGACGCGGCCGACCGGGCCCTGACCACGGCCTGCGGCACCGCCACCCCGTGGGCGCCCCCCTCCCCACCTCGGCCGCCCCCCGCTGCGCCGACGAGATCCTGGAGATCCGTGAGAGCGGGCGGACCATGAGCGGCGCCGCCGCCTTCGCCGGGGACTGGAACCGGCTTACGCACCGTCCCCCAGTACACCTGGGTGCCCCAGCTCCTCGCCGGCCACACCGTCGCCGAACTGACCTCCTACGCCCGCCGTGCCCGTACCGAGGCACTGGCCGCGCCCGTCGGTTCGACCCGCGCCGTGGGCACGCACACCCTGCCGGCGTACGTCCGGTACTACACCCGGCAGCGTGACCTGATCCGTACCCTCCAACGGGCCGGATTCGAGGTCTACATCGTCTCGGCGGGCTCCGAACCGGTCACCGAGGTCTGGTCGCGCGGCGTCGGCGTCGACGCACGGCACACGATCGCCATCCGGTCGGTCCTCGACCGGCACGGGCGGACCACCCCCTGGAACCAGGGCTGCGGCGGCGTACCGGCGACCCGGGGCGAGGCCATCCCCTACATCGACGGCAAGCGCTGCTGGATCAACCAGGAGATTTACGGTGTCCACGGTGCCGCCGCGTGGCAGCGGCAGGACCCGCGCCACCGCGTCGCGCTCGCGGCCGGCGACGCCGACACCGACGTCACCTTCGTCGGGGACGCGACCGGCGCGCACCTCGTGCTCAACCGCAACAAGAGCGAACTCATGTGCCGGGCCTACGACGATGCCGACGGCCGCTGGCTGATCAACCCCATGTTCATCGAGCCGCTGCCGCGCAGGCCGGAGCCCTACCCCTGCTCGACGAGCGCCTACAACGCGACCGACGGCGGCGGGGAACCCGTCCGGAGGGGCGACGGTTCGGTCGTACCCGACCAGAAGGACACCGTCCATTGAGCACCATGTACTGACGTTCGGAGTGCGTCCTAGAGTGCCGGGATGAGCATGACGCCCCCGCCCGGCTGGTACCGCGACCCGTCGTACCCGCTCGTCGAGCGCTGGTGGGACGGCACCGCGTGGACCGATCACCGGCGACAGCCGGGGTCCGTCCCGGTGCCCCTCGCCCCACCGGAACCAGCCGGCCACGGCCCCGACCGCGCCAGGGCCGTGGCGCTCGTCGCCGCCGGAGCCGTACTCGTCACCTCGATCGTCACGGGCGTCTTGGTCCTCGGCCGCAACGACGACGGAGGGGACGCGGCGGCGGTACGGACCACACCGCCCGCCACCCCCTCCGCACCTTCGGGGGCGGCCGCCCCGACCGGCTCCTCCACCGCCGCACCGCACTCCGGCGCCGCGTCCGTCGTCGTGGACGAGCTCAACGGCATCACCCTCTCGCTGCCCAAGGGCTGGGTCGCACCCGGCGACGTCGCCGAGGACGACCTCGTGATGACCACCCCCGGAACGTACGACTGCCCCGGCGACCCCGGCCTGTGCCGCCACGGCAGGGTCGCCTCGCGCACCGTCACGGCGAACGCCGAACGCTCCCCGAAGGCCCTCGCCGAGCAGGACATCGACGACGCCGCGAACACCGCCTACGACCGTGACGTCCTCGGCGGCCGCCCCTACCGGGGCATCACGTCCCACCGGCTGCTGAAGGCCGGCTCCGTCGCCGTCGCGGGCCGCGCCGGGTACCTGGTGCGCTGGCGGGTCAGGACCGGGGCGGGACCGGGCGGATACGTCGAGTCGCTGGCGTTCGCCTCCAGCGTGGGCTCGGAGTCTCCCGTCATCGTCCGCTTCGCCTTCGACGCCGGCGCCGAGGGACCGCCGCTCACCGACATGGACCGCATCACCGAGGGGATCCGGCCGACGGGCGACACGGACACCGGCGGAGGAGTGGGCAGCAGCATCGGCCCCTCCCGGTAGCGGACCGCGCCGCGCGCCTCAGAGGAAGGTCCGGCCCTCTCCGCGGTACGTCGGGACGGTCGCCGTCACCTCGTCGCCCTCCACCAGGTGCAGCGCGTCGAACCGCTCGCACAGCTCCCCGGCCTTGGCGTGCCGGAACCACACCTTGTCACCCAGGAGCAGGTCGTCCGCGGGGGAGCCGAGCAGCGGGGTCTGCACCTCGCCCGGCCCCTCCTGGGGGTCGTACCGCAGCCCTTCCGGAAGGTAGGGGACCGGGAGCCGGTCGGCGCCCGGTGCCCCCGAGGCCGGATAGCCGCCGCCCAGCACCGTGACGACCCCGACGCCCGGACGGCGTACGACGGGCTGCGCGAAGAGCGCGGCCGGACGTCCGCTGAAGGACGTGTAGTTGTCGAACAGGCGAGGCACGTAGAGCCCGGAGCCCGCCGCGATCTCGGTCACCGCGTCCTCGGCGGCCGTCTGCTGCACACTGCCGGTGCCCCCGCCGTTGACGAACTCCAGGTCGGGCGCCACCGCCCGCACCGCGCGGACGACCTCGGCGCGCCGCCGCGTGAGCTCCTTGCGGGCGGTGGCCTGCATGAGCCTGACGGCGCGTGAGCGGAAGGGCCGCCCCGCGACGGCGTCGCCGACGCCCGCGATGTGGCCCTCGTACGCCATGATCCCCACCAGTTCGAAGCCGGGCCGGCCGACGACCGCCCGCGCCATCCCGGCGACCTGCTCGGCGGAGTGCAGCGGCGAGCGCAGCGCCCCGACCCGGACCCGGCCGCCGAGCAGCTTGAGCGAGGTGTCCAACTCCAGGCAGACCCGCACGGTCTCGGTGCCGCCCCGGCGGGCCTCGTCGATGAGACGGAGCTGCGCGGGGTCGTCGACCATGACGGTGACGGCGGCGGCGAGCTTGGGGTCGCCGGTCAGCTCCGCGTACCCCGCCGTGTCCACCGACGGATAGGCGAGCAGGACGTCTTCGAAACCGGAGCGGGCCAGCCAGATCGACTCGGCGAGGGTGAAGGACATGATTCCCGCGAAGCCGTCCCGGGCGAGGACGCGTTCGAGCAGGGCGCGGCAGCGAACGGACTTGCTGGCGACCCGGATCGGCTTTCCGCCGGCCCTGCGGACGAGGTCGTCCGCGTTCGCGTCGAAGGCCTCCAGGTCCACGATCGCGAGGGGGGCGTCGAGGTGAGCGGTGGCCCGGTCGTAGCGGGCCCGGTCTGCGGCGCGGGCAGTCATGACCGAAGCCTGCCAGACTCGATTACCGCAGGGTAGGGGGACGTTCCGGGCAGATGCCCCGGGGTCTCGGACTGGTTCCCTCCAGGCCCACGTCAACCCGTAGAGTGACGCGAACGAGGGGCGAACGACCTTGTCCGGGCGGCGCCTGCCCGGGATGACGGTCCGTCGGTGCGGGTATGCGTGTCCCGTGACGGATGAGTCGCCGGGGTGGTCCCTTACGTACAGGTGGACGGCCCGGCGGACTCCGGGCCGGATCGGTCGCCCGGGCACGAGGAAACGGGGGGTGCATGAGCACGGAAGCGCGTCGTGCCTCCATCCCGCCGCGCCCGGCCGTCCCACCCCGCCCGGAACAGCCGCCCGCCACGGGCCGGTCCTCCGAGGGGGACCGGACTCCCGAGGGGACGGGGTCTTCCGAGGGGACAGCGACGGACGAAGGCACAGTGCCTCACCGAGAGGCGGGGTCCCGCGCGGCCGACGGCACCGCGGCCCACCGCCCGCCGGGCGCTCCGGCCTCCCGCCCGGAGAGGTCGTCCGGGCCGGGTGACGCGGGGTTCTTCCGACGCACGCCCCGGGACCGCCGCCCCGAGCACGACCCCGAGAGCTCCGCGCGCCCCGAGAGCACCGGGAGCGGGGACGCCGGGCCGTCCCGTCCGCAGTGGTCGCCCGAACAGGGTGACGCGGGGTCCGTCCCGCCGGGGACTCCGGCACGTCCGGGAACCCCGCCCGAGAACCGCGGTACCGTCCCGCCCGGCTCGCAGCGGTCGCCGGAGCGAGGTGACGCGGGGTTCTTCCGGCCCGCGCGACCGGGACGCTCCGAGCGTGCCTCCGAGAGCCAGGACGACGCCCCGTTCCGGACCGAGCGGTTCCCGGCGCGGGCGGACACGGCGCCGCCCCGGCCGGCGACGCCCCCTCGTCCCGTGGCGCCCGACGCGCGGGGGGACGCGGGGCCCGGCCGTCCGGTGGCCCCGCACGGGTCCGTGACCTCTCCCACCGGAGGGGAAACGATGCCGCGGCCTCCGGCGACCCCGCCGTGGCCCGAGCGGTCTCCCGAGACGGGGCCCGCGGTGCCGCCCCGCCCCGATCACCCTCCCACGGGCGCCACTTGGCGACCCCGTCCGGTGGAACCCGTCGGCGGTGAGCCCTGGTCGCTGCCCAGCCCCGGGGAACCGCCTCCGGCGACCGTCCCGCGCCCCGGCGGGGACCCCCGGGGGCAGACGCCGGGCGGCTCCGCCGTCGACAAGGCGCCCGACGTCTCCCAGGACACCGCTCCGCACGCGGACGGCGGATCCCGTGTGCCGTCACGCCCCTTCCGGCGCTTCCAGGAGACGAAACCCTCCTCGGCGACCTCCGCGACCTCCGCGACCTCCGCGACCTCGGCGACCTCGGCGACCCCGGGGTCCGCTGGGTCCTCCGGGTCTGCGGGGTTCTCAGGGTCCTTGGCCTCCGACGGGACCACGGGAGTCGCGAGGCCCACCGAGTCCTTCCCGGCGGAGACCCCGCCCGCGTCCGCGCCGAGCGTCCCCCGTACCCCCGAACCGCCGCGCGCCCCGGCCCCGCACCACGAGACGGCCCACCCGCGCGTCCCCGGCCGCCGTACCGCTCCCACGAGCCCGCCCCCGCCCCCGGCCTCCGCCCGTTTCCCCGACGCGCCACCCGCCGCCCGGCGGTCCGCCGTGCCCGACGACGGGATCTCGGAGACGACCGTGCGGCCGCGCCCCAACCCGGGGGGTGTGCCCACCGAACCCCCCACCCCCGCGGGCCCCGCACCGGGCACCGGACGCCCGTACGTGTCGTTCGCGGAACCCGATACCGACAACGGCTTCGACACCTTCGACTCCTTCGACACCTATGACCCCCTCGACCAGGCCACCACGCGCTTGCGCACCGTCCCCGCCCGCGCTCGTACCCGGCCCCGGCTCGTCGCGGCCGCGGCCTGCCTCGTGCTGGGCCTCGGGCTCATCGGCGGTGCGGTGACCGGGAGTTGGCTCACCGGGGACAGCGCGGGCGCGGACGGCGCGCTCAGTTCGTTCGAAGCGGCGGGCGGCCTGTGGCACAGCGTGCCCGTGGACCAGCTCTTCCCGCCCACCGTCGACGGCCAGGGCGCCGGGCCCGGCGGCGCCGACCGCACCTGGACCCGTATCGCCGTCGCCCCGGACAGCGGCTGCGCCAACGCCTTCGACCCGCTCCTGCGCCAGGTCCTGGCTCCGGTCGGCTGCCTGCGGCTGCTGCGCGCCACCTACACCGATGTGACGCGCAGTCAGGTCACCACCGTGGGACTGCTGTTCACCAACGCGGACGCGGCGGCCATGACCTCCCTGAAGGCCCGCTTCCAGCAGCGGGGACTCGACCGGCGCACCGACCTGATGCCCCGTCCGTACGCCGTCAAGGGCACCGTCGCCGCCGGGTTCGGCGACGCCCAGCGCGCGTCCTGGACGGTGTCCGTCCTCACCGATGCCCCCGTCGTCGTCTACGCCGTCTCCGGCTTCGCCGACGGACGTGTCGTCACCGCCCCGCAGCCCGCCGCGGACGCCGTGAAGCCCGGTGTGACGACGGCTCCGGCCCAGGCCGGTCTCGGCAACGACGCGCAGGGCCTCGCCGACCGCGTCGAGCGAAGCCTGCGCAGAACCGTCGGCTCGGCCTCGGAGAAGCCGTCATGACCCGCACCCCCACCCGCAGGACCGCACTCCTCGGTGTCCTGCTGGCCGGCTCCCTCACGCTGTCCCCGTCCACCACCGCGTACGCCGACGGCATACGGGCCCAGCAGTGGGCCCTCGACGCCATGCACACCCAGCAGGCCTGGCGCACGACGAAGGGCAGCGGCATCACCGTCGCGGTCCTCGACACGGGCGTCGACGACCAGCACCCGGACCTGGTCGGCAACATCCTCCCCGGCAAGGACATGGTCGGCTTCGGAGCGCACCGCGGGGAGCGCGCGTGGGCCCGGCACGGCACCGCCATGGCGGGGATCATCGCGGGCCACGGACACGGCGCGGGCAGGGACGACGGCGTCCTCGGCATCGCCCCCGAGGCGAAGATCCTCCCCGTCCGCGTCATCCTCGAGGACGGCGACTCCTCCCGTACGAGAGCACGCAGCACCCGCGGCAACGCCCTCGCCGAGGGCATCCGCTGGGCCGCCGACCACGGCGCCGACGTCATCAACCTCTCCCTCGGCGACGACTCCAAGTCCGCCCACCCCGAGCCCGCCGAGGACGCGGCCGTCCAGTACGCCCTGAAGAAGGGCGCCGTCGTGGTCGCCTCGGCGGGCAACGGCGGCGAGAAGGGCGACCACATCTCCTACCCGGCGGCCTACCCGGGCGTGATCGCCGCCGCGGCCGTCGACCGGTACGGCACCCACGCCTCGTTCTCCACCCGCCGCTGGTACGCCACCGTCAGCGCTCCCGGTGTCGACGTCGTCATCGCCGACCCGGACGACAGGTACTACGAGGGCTGGGGCACCAGCGCCGCCTCCGCCTTCGTCTCCGGCGCGGTCGCGCTCGTCAAGGCGGCCCACCCGGGCCTGTCCCCGGCGCAGATCAAGAAGCTCCTGGAGGACACCGCCCGCAACGCTCCCAGCGGCGGCCGTGACGACTCCCGCGGCTTCGGCTTCATCGACCCCGCGGCCGCCATCCGGGCGGCCGGGCGGCTCAAGGGGGAGGACCTGCACGCCGCGGCGTACGGCGGGAAGTACTTCGGCGCGGGCCCCGACGCACCCCGGGAGGACCACGATGCCTCCGGCTGGGTGGGCCCGGTCGCGGGCGGCGCCGGCGTGGTCCTGCTGGCCGCGGCGGTGCTGTTGTGGAGAGGCCGCGGGACCGAGGCACCGCTCCGGGGACTGAGGCGCCGCTCCATGGGCCGGGGCTGAGGCGCCCCTGCGGGGAGAGCGCCGCTCCGCGGACTCAGGTGGCGGAGAACACGGAGACCGCCGCCCGCGCCGCCGCCTCCACCAGCGAGATCCCCCGCGCCTTGGTCGAGTTGCCGTCGGACAGGGCTGCCACCAGATAGTCGTGGCCGTCGGCGGTGATCCGCCCGATGCTGTTGACGTCCCACAGCCCGGTCGTGCTGCGCGGCAGCCACCCGTTCTTCAGGGCCCACCCGGAGCCGTCGGCCGCGGCCGAGACCCCCCACCGCTGGTCGGCGGCGATCTCGCCCATGAGCCCCTGGAGATACGTCCGTGAAGCCTTGGTGAGCTGCGAGTCGTCCTCGAACACCTGCTGGAGCAGGGCCAGTTGATCGGCGGCCGTGGTCCGGGTCAGCCCCCACAGCGCGCCGTCCCCGCCCGTGGTGCCGTGCAGGCCGAAGCGGTCGTTCGCCGCGTCGAGACCGTCCGCCCTCCCGATGGCGTCCCACAGGGCGGACGCGGACGCGTTGTCACTGTTCGCGATCATCGCGGTGGCGTACGTCTTCTCCTGAGCCGTCAGACGCCGGTCCGCGTCCTGCGCCTGGAGCAACAGCGTCGCCAGGATGTCGACCTTGACGATGCTCGCGGTGTCGAAGCTTCCGCCGCCGTACGCGGTGCTCTCGCCGGAGTCCAGGTCGAGCACAGCGACCGACACCTTGGCGCCGGGCGCCACGGTTACGGCCCGCATCCCCTTGGCGAGCAGCGCGGCCCGGTCCACCGAGGGCTCCGTGACGGGTTCCACCGATGTCTCCCCGCTGGTCGGTTGCGATGCGGCCGGCGACGCGCCGGACGCCGCCGAGGAGGAGGATACGAGGCCACCGCCGTCGTGCGCCTGTGCCTTCACGTAGACGGTCCCGGCCGCCGTACCGCCCACCAGCACGGCGGAGGCGACCGCCGTGCAGAGGAGGGTCCTGTGTCCGGAGGGGCGGGTGCGCCGCCGACGAGCTCGGTGAGGGGCCATCCCGCGATGCTCGGGGCCTCGACTGTGTCCGGCGTTAGGTGCACGTGAAAGCTGTGTCAGCGCGAGCTGAGAATCCGGTGAGACCTGTCACCACCGGGTTTCCGGGGCCGCACAAGCGCAGCAGCATCCCCCCGATAGGGTCGGGGACCGTGGCGAACAAGAACATTCCCGACTCCGGCTTCCCCGACGACGACGGCTCCGCCGATCCCCGGCTGAGCGCGGCGCTCGCGGCCTGGGCCGAGGACCGCACCGCCGTGGGTCCTGTCCTGGAGGCGCTCGAGGGCGCGCGGCTGCTGGTGCCCGTCGTGGCCGTCCTCGGCGAGGTGGAGGAGGACGAGAACGGACTGCGTCACGAGAAGACCAGCGACATGGCGGTGCCGACCCTGAGGGCCGGAGGCCGTACGGCCCTGCCCGCCTTCACGTCCACCGAGACGCTGGCCCGCTGGGACCCCGCGGCGCGCCCGGTCGCCGTACCCCTGCACCAGGCCCTGCAGGCCGCCGCGCACGAGAAGGCCGACACGGTCGTCCTCGACCTGGCCGGCCCCGTCACCTTCGAGCTGACCGGCTCCGCGCTGCTGGCCCTCGCCGAGGGGCGCACGACGGCGGACCCGCTCGCCGATCCCGCCGTGGTCGAGGCGGTACGCGCCGCGGTGGCCGCCGAGCCCGCCGTCGTGCGCGCCCACCTCGGCCCCGGCCGCGCGGACGGCACCCTCGCGCTCGTCCTGGCCGCGTCCGCGACACCGGCCGAGGCCGCCCACGCGGTCGCGGGGCGGCTCGCCGCCGACGAGACACTGAGGGCCCGCCTGGTGCGCGGCCTCGACCTGGCACTGCTGCCGGCCGGGACGACGCCACCGGGCGAGCCCTTGTACGTACGTGCGTAGGGACGGACTAGCCGTAGACGGGCCCCGTGTACTTCTCGCCCGGGCCCTGGCCGGGCTCGTCCGGCACCAGGGACGCCTCACGGAACGCCAGCTGGAGCGACTTCAGGCCGTCGCGCAGCGGGGACGCGTGGAAGGAGCTGATCTCGGTGGCGCTCGCGTCGAGCAGCCCGGCCAGCGCGTGGATCAGCTTGCGGGCCTCGTCGAGGTCCTTGTACTTGTCGCCCTCCTCGGTCAGACCGAGCTTCACGGCGGCGGCGCTCATCAGGTTGACCGCGACCGTCACGAGGACCTCGACCGCGGGGACCTCGGCGATGTCGCGGGTCATGCTGTCGAAGTCGGGGTTCTGGGGAGGGGTGTCACTCATGCCCCACACGATAGGTCCCGCGCGGTTCCCGGCCCCAGTTGGCCTCGGTTAGCCGATATCGGCCCAAGCTGCTAACCTTGTGTAACGACCGGCCGGACATGTATGTGCTCGGCCCACAAGTGGAGGCTCCGATCTCCCACCTGACTGTCCTCCGGGACGGCAGGTCACCCGGTCAGACGGCCACCACCGTTCCGTACGGACGGTGGAGTCGTCCGAAAGTGCGCCCCGCGGTTGACCGCGGCGGTGCTCCGGTAACTCATGGAGCCCCGCCTGTGTCCCGTCCGGGGCATTTTTCATGTGCCGCGGTGGTTGGTCCATTGTCATCAGAGACATACGCGGCTGTCCGCCAGACCGCCGTGTGGTGCTACCGAGGAGGATCCATCAGCACCGAGCCCCGCATCAACGACCGGATTCGCGTTCCCGAAGTGCGACTTGTCGGTCCCAGCGGCGAGCAGGTCGGGATTGTTCCGCTTGCCAAGGCCCTGGAGCTTGCGCAGGAGTACGACCTCGACCTGGTCGAGGTGGCGGCGAGCGCACGCCCGCCGGTCTGCAAGCTCATGGACTACGGGAAGTTCAAGTACGAGTCGGCCATGAAGGCCCGTGAGGCGCGCAAGAACCAGGCGCACACGGTCATCAAGGAAATGAAGCTCCGGCCGAAGATCGACCCGCACGACTACGACACCAAAAAGGGTCACGTCGTCCGGTTCCTCAAGCAGGGCGACAAGGTCAAGATCACGATCATGTTCCGCGGTCGCGAGCAGTCCCGGCCGGAACTCGGCTACCGACTGCTGCAGCGTCTGGCTTCGGACGTCGAGGACCTCGGGTTCGTCGAGTCGAACCCGAAGCAGGACGGCCGAAACATGATCATGGTTCTCGGTCCGCACAAGAAGAAGACCGAGGCGATGGCCGAGGCCCGTGAGGCCCAGGCGGCTCGCAAGGCCGAAGCGAAGGCCAACCCCGGTCGCTCGCAGAACGCCGCCGACGGTGAGATCGACGACCTCGAGGGCGAGACCACCGAGGGCGAGATCGCCGAGGGCGAGATCGCCGAAGGTGAGATCACCGAGGCCGAGACCGCCGAGGCCCCGGCCGAGGCTTCCGCCGAGGCCTGATCCCAGGGCGAAGGCTCCGGGGAGTCCGGGACGAGAGTCCAGGACCTCCTGGGAGACGAGTCAGGGGATGCCAACCGATACACACATGACGTTCCACCGTGCCCGGTTTCGCGACCGGGCACCGGAACGCCACTGACGAGGAGAGAACGGCGCTATGCCGAAGAACAAGTCGCACAGCGGTGCCAGCAAGCGCTTCAAGATCACCGGCTCCGGCAAGGTGCTCCGTGAGCGCGCCGGCAAGCGCCACCTGCTCGAGCACAAGTCGTCCCGTCTGACGCGGCGCCTGACCGGCAACGCCGAGATGGCCCCGGGCGACGCCAAGAAGATCAAGAAGCTTCTCGGCAAGTGACGTACCGGCGCCTCGCCGCCGTACGTCAGGACCGGGACCCAATCGAATTCGGGCCGTGTGACCACCACCGCGGCCCCGCTACAAGGAGTTAACAAGTGGCACGCGTCAAGCGGGCAGTCAACGCCCACAAGAAGCGCCGGGCGATCCTCGAGGCCGCCAGCGGCTACCGCGGTCAGCGTTCGCGTCTGTACCGCAAGGCCAAGGAGCAGGTCACCCACTCCCTGGTCTACAACTACAACGACCGCAAGAAGCGCAAGGGCGACTTCCGTCAGCTGTGGATCCAGCGCATCAACGCCGCTGCCCGCGCCAACGGCATCACCTACAACCGCTTCATCCAGGGTCTGAAGGCCGCGAACATCGAGGTCGACCGCAAGATCCTGGCGGAGCTGGCCGTGAACGACGCCGGCGCGTTCGCCGCGCTCGTCGAGGTCGCGCAGAAGGCGCTGCCGTCGGACGTCAACGCGCCGAAGGCCGCGTGACGCTCGTACTGGCCTGAGCCGGACGTACCTGTGGACCCGCTTGCCTCATGGCTTGCGGGTCCCTGTGCGTTCGCGCTCCGCGGGTTCGGCGGGGGAGACGTGCCGTCCGCCCCACGGAGTGCCCCGGTTCTTCGGTGGCCGTGGTTCGGTGTGCGTTTCTTCCGTGCGTGGATCTTCGATACGCGGCTCCTGCGCACGCGGTCCCCTGGATGCACGAGGCCCCTGGGCACGCGGCCCCTGGGCACACGGCTCTTGGGCACGCGAACCTGCCACAGGGGCCGGTCACAGGTACCGGTCACAGGTACCGACCCGTGCGGCCGGGACCGAAGGCCGCAGGGGTGACGCCGGGTCGCCGGTCGTCCGGTCACCCCGCCGTCGGGCCACCCGGCCGCCCGCCCTCCCGCATCGGTGCTTACCGCAGCTCGTCCACCCCGCGGCCCGCGAGCCCGCAGCACGGACCGTCGTTCCACCCTTCGCAGACCCCCTGAGGTGACCCCATGCCCGCCGCCCCCGTCGAGCTGATCTCCCGCGGTCGCCCCGCGTCTCCGCCGCGCGGCGGCTGGCCCGGCGGAACTTCCGGGGCAAGGAGCGGCTGTTCCTCGCCGAGGGCCCGCAGGCGGTGCGCGAGGCGGCGGCGCACCGTGCCGACGCGGCCCCCACGCTCGTCGAACTGTTCGCCACCCCCGAAGCCGCGGAGCGCTACGCCGACATCGTCGGGGACGCCCGTGAGGTCGGCGCGCGTGTGCACCTCGCCGACGAGGACGTGATCGCCGACATCTCGACGACCGTCACCCCGCAGGGCCTCGTCGGCATCTGCCGGTTCCTCGACACCCCGTTCGAGGAGATCCTCGCGGCGCGGCCCAGGCTCGTCGCCGTCCTCGCCCACGTCCGCGACCCCGGGAACGCCGGCACCGTGCTGCGGTGCGCGGACGCCGCGGGTGCCGAGGCCGTCGTCCTCACCGACGCCTCCGTCGACCTGTACAACCCCAAGGCCGTACGGGCCTCCGTGGGGTCCCTGTTCCACCTGCCCGTCGCCGTCGGCGTCCCGGTCGAGGACGCCGTACGGGGTCTGAAGGCGGCCGGTGTGCGGATCCTCGCCGCGGACGGCGCGGGGCAGGACGACCTCGACGACGAGCTGGACCAGGGGACCATGGGCGGCCCCACCGCCTGGGTGTTCGGCAACGAGGCGTGGGGGCTCCCGGAGGAGACGCGCGCGCTGGCCGACGCCGTCGTGCGCGTTCCCATCCACGGAAAGGCCGAGAGTCTGAACCTGGCGACCGCCGCCGCCGTATGTCTCTACGCGTCCGCCCGTGCACAGCGTGCCTCCGGAGGGTGCCGCTCCGTCACTGACGGCTAGTAGGGTGACGGGCTCGGGGGACCTCCCCCAAAGCTCTCGGCTTCGCTCGAGCAGGGAGGTGCCCCACCGCCAGACGAGAGGTGGGATACGGGGATGGGTGTCGGCACGAGCGGTGCGAACAGCGCACTGCGCGCACGGGACGTGCGCGACACGCCCGCGCCCCGGGGCGAGGAGCAACTCGGAGCCGACCTCGGTGTCGATCCGGACGACCTGCCCGACGGACTCGTCGTCGCCGACGAGCACGGCCGGGTGATCTCCTTCAACGCCGCCGCCGCCCGCATCACCGCGGTCCCCGCCGCCGAGGCCCTCGGACAACAGCTGGACGCCGCCCTCCCGCTCGAGGACCTCGAAGGCCGCCGGTGGTGGCAGCTGACCGACCCCTACGGCGGGCTCGCGATCCGCGTCGGCCAGCCCGAACGCAACCTGCTGCTGCCCGGCGGACGCGAGGTCCTGGTCTCCGCGCGGTACGTCCGGGGCCGGCCCACCGGGCCCGTCCGCCGGGTCGTCGTGTCGCTGCGCGACACCGAGGCCCGCCGCCGCACCGAGCGCAGCCACGCCGAACTGATCGCCACGGTCGCCCACGAACTCCGCTCCCCGCTCACCTCGGTCAAGGGCTTCACGGCCACGCTGCTAGCCAAGTGGGAACGCTTCACCGACGACCAGAAGAAGCTGATGCTGGAGACGGTGGACGCGGACGCCGACCGGGTCACCCGCCTCATCGCCGAACTGCTCGACATCTCCCGCATCGATTCCGGGCGTCTCGAAGTGCGCCGCCAGCCCGTCGACATCGGCGCAGCCGTCGGCCGCCACATCCAGGCCTACGTCACCTCGGGCCAGCCCGCCGACCGTTTCCTGCTGCGGCTCGAACAGCCGCTGCCCCCGCTGTGGGCCGACCCGGACAAGATCGACCAGGTGCTCAGCAACCTGCTGGAAAATGCGGTGCGCCACGGCGAGGGAACCGTCACCATCGACATCACGCCCTCGGCGTCCCCGCGGGAGCGGGGAGACGACGCAACCGCCTCAACCGCCGCGGGCGCCGCACACGCCGCCACCTCGGTGACCGTGAGCGACGAGGGCACCGGCATCCCGGAGGAATCCATGAACCGCGTCTTCACCCGCTTCTGGCGGGGCAGCAAGCGCGGCGGCACGGGCCTCGGGCTGTACATCGTCAAGGGAATCGTCGAAGCCCACGGCGGGACGATCACGGTCGGCCGCGCCCCCGGCGGCGGCGCCGAGTTCCGATTTACGTTGCCCGTGAGCACCCCGGCGTATCTGCTGTAACGCCGACGAGGGCCCACGGGCGCACACGCAGGGGAGCCCCGGCCGGGACACGCAGTCCGGCGCGGCCTCCCACCCCCGTTAGACTCGGCCTTTGGCACCTTTGCGTCCCCGTTTCATGTTTCAGGGACGATGCGCGTCCTCCGAGTCGAGACGAGTCGAGACCAGACGAGTCGGGACGAGTCGGGACGGGGACCATCCGCCAGCCAACCGGAAGCACGGGAAGAGATGTCGGCACCGAATAAGTCGTACGACCCTGTAGAGGTCGAGGCCTTGAAACCGGAAGAGATCGAGCGCATGCGGGACGAGGCGCTCGCCGCCTTCGCCGCCGCCGGTGACCTCGACGCGCTCCAGGAGGCCAAGGTCGCCCACACCGGCGGCACCTCACCGCTGGCCCTCGCCAACCGCGAGATCGGCGCCCTGCCCCCGCACGCCAAGGCCGCCGCCGGCAAGCTCGTCGGCCAGGCCCGCGGCGCCGTGAACAAGGCCCTCGCCGGCCGCCAGACCGAGCTGGAGGCCGAGCGCGACGCCCGGGTACTGGTCGAGGAGGCGGTGGACGTCACACTGCCGTACGACCGGGTACCGGCCGGAGCGCGCCACCCCCTGACCACCCTGTCGGAGCGCATCGAGGACGTCTTCGTGGCCATGGGCTACGAGGTCGCCGAGGGCCCCGAGGTCGAGGCGGAGTGGTTCAACTTCGACGCCCTGAACATCGGCCCGGACCACCCGGCGCGCGGTATGCAGGACACCTTCTTCGTGAAGGGCCCCAAGGGCCACGAAGAGGAGTCGAACATCGTGCTGCGCACCCACACCTCGCCGGTGCAGATCCGCTCGATGCTCGACCGCGAGCCGCCGGTCTACGTGATCTGTCCGGGCCGTGTGTACCGCTCGGACGAGCTGGACGCCACGCACACCCCCGTCTTCACCCAGGTCGAGCTGCTGGCCATCGACGAGGGCCTGACGATGGCCGATCTCAAGGGCACCCTCGACCACATGGTCCAGTCGCTCTTCGGCCCGGACATGAAGACCCGGCTGCGCCCGAACTTCTTCCCGTTCACCGAGCCGTCCGCCGAGATGGACATGGTGTGCTACGTCTGCCGCGGGGACTCCGTCGGCAACCCCGACCGGCCCTGCCGCACCTGCTCCTCCGAGGGCTGGATCGAACTCGGCGGCTGCGGCATGGTCAACCCCCGCGTGCTGGTCGCCGCGGGCGTCGACCCCGAGAAGTACAGCGGATTCGCCTTCGGGTTCGGCATCGAACGGATGCTGATGTTCCGCCACAACGTCGAAGACATGCGAGACATGGTCGAGGGTGACGTCCGGTTCACCCGGCCGTTCGGGATGGAGATCTGATGCGGGTCCCGCTTTCTTGGCTGCGGGAGTACGTCGACCTGCCGGCGACGGAGACCGGGCGCGACGTCCAGGCCAAGCTCATCTCTTCGGGCCTCGAGGTCGAGACCGTCGAGCAGCTCGGCGCGGGCCTCAAGGGCCCCCTCGTCGTCGGCGAGGTGCTGACCATCGAGGAGCTCGAGGGCTTCAAGAAGCCCATCCGGTTCTGCACCGTCGACGTCGGCACCGCCAACGGCACCGGTGAGCCCCAGGAGATCGTCTGCGGCGCCCGCAACTTCGCCGTCGGCGACAAGGTCGTCGTGGTCCTGCCGGGCGCCGTCCTGCCCGGCGACTTCGCGATCGCCGCGCGCCAGACGTACGGCCGGACCTCGCACGGCATGATCTGCTCCGGTGACGAGCTGGGCATGGGCGACGACGGCAGCGGCGGCATCATCGTCCTGCCGCCCGAGCACGAGGTCGGCAGCGACGCCATCGAGCTCCTGGAACTCGTCGACGAGGTCCTGGACATCGCCGTCACCGCCAACCGCGGCGACTGCCTGTCGATGCGCGGCGTCGCCCGCGAGACCGCCATCGCGTACGGGCTGCCGCTGCGCGACCCGGCGCTGCTCGACGTACCGGCCCCGAACGCGTTCGGCTACCCGGTGCGGGTCTCCGAGCCGCTCGGCTGCGACCGCTTCACGGCGCGCACCGTGACCGGACTGTCCTCCGAGGCACGCTCCCCGATCTGGCTGCGGCGCCGGCTGCAGAAGGCCGGGATGCGTCCCGTCTCGCTCGCCGTCGACGTCACCAACTATGTGATGCTGGAGCTCGGCCAGCCCCTGCACGCGTACGACCGCTCCCTCATCCAGGGGACGATCGGCGTGCGCAGGGCGGAGCGGGGCGAGCGCCTCACCACGCTGGACGGCACCAAGCGGGTCCTCGACGCCGAGGACCTGGTGATCACCGACGACCGCGGGCCCATCGGCCTGGCGGGCGTCATGGGCGGTGCCGACACGGAGATCGCCGACCACGAAGACACCACGCGTGCCACCAGCGACGTCGTGATCGAGGCCGCGCACTTCGACCCGGTCTCCATCGCCCGCACCGCACGCCGTCACA
This sequence comes from Streptomyces sp. RPA4-2, assembly GCF_012273515.2. Classification (NCBI taxonomy): domain Bacteria; kingdom Bacillati; phylum Actinomycetota; class Actinomycetes; order Kitasatosporales; family Streptomycetaceae; genus Streptomyces; species Streptomyces sp. RPA4-2. The sequence continues at coordinate 2,020,870 of NZ_CP050975.2, read as the reverse complement.
AGCTGGCCTCCGAGGCGTCCAAGCGCTTCGAGCGGGGCGTCGACCCGCAGGCCTCCTCCGCCGCCGCGCAGCGCACCGTCGACCTGCTGGTCCTCCTCGCGGGCGGCAGCGCCGAGGCCGGGGTCACCGAGGTCATCACGCCGTCCGCGCCGCACACCATCACCGCCCCGGCGAACCACCCGGACAAGGTGGCCGGTGTCGCCTACGGCCGCGAGACCGTCGTACGCCGTCTCCAGCAGGTCGGCTGCGACGTCTACGGGCAGGACGAACTGATCGTCACCGTGCCGTCCTGGCGGCCCGACCTGGTGGCGCCGAACGACCTGGCCGAAGAGGTCATCCGCCTGGAGGGCTACGAGAACCTGCCCTCCACGCTGCCGCGGCCCCCCGCCGGCCGCGGTCTGACCGAGCGCCAGCGGCTGCACCGCAGGGTCGGCCGCGCGCTGGCCGGGGCCGGACTCGTCGAGACGCTGAACTACCCGTTCCTCAGCGAGGACGTCTTCGACCAGCTCGGTCTGGCCGCGGACGACCCGAACCGGCGGGTGGTCACCCTCGTCAACCCGCTGTCCGACGAGGAGCCCGCACTCCGTACGACGCTGCTGCCGGGCCTGCTCGGCGCGCTGCGCCGCAACGACGGCCGCGGTTCGCACGACCTGGCGCTGTTCGAGACCGGACTGGTCTTCCACCCCCGTGGGGAGCAGCGCATCGCGTCCCGGCTCCCGGTGGACCGCCGTCCCACGGACGAGGAGATCGCGGCGCTCACCGCCACCCTCCCCGCCCAGCCCCGGCACGTCGCGGTCGTCCTCACGGGCGCCCGTGAGCAGGCCGGCTGGTGGGGCAAGGGCCGCCCGGCCGACTGGGCCGACGCGGTGGAGGCGGCACGGACCGTCGCCCGTGAGGCGGGCGCCGAGCTCGTCGTCCGCGCGGGCCGTCACGGGCCGTGGCACCCGGGCCGCTGCGCCGAGCTGGCCGTCGTGCTCGACGGCGCGGAGCAGGTCATCGGTCACGCGGGTGAGCTGCACCCGCGCGTGCTGAAGGCGCTGAACCTGCCCGGACGCACCTGTGCGATGGAGCTCGACCTCGACCGTCTGGAGGAGGCGGGCGCCGGAGCACTGCGGGCGCCGCGGATCTCCGGGTTCCCGGTCGCCACGCAGGACGTCGCCCTGGTCGTCGACCAAGGCGTTCCGCACGCGGAGGTGGAGGCGGCGCTGCGTGAGGGCGCCGGTGGCCTCCTGGAGTCCATCCGGCTGTTCGACGTCTACGAGAGCGAGCAGCTCGGCGAGGGCAAGAAGTCCCTGGCCTACGCGCTGCGCTTCCGTGCGGCCGACCGGACCCTGACCGTCGACGAGGCGTCGGCCGCCCGTGACGCGGCGGTGGCCCTCGCGGGCGAGCGGGCCGGGGCGGTGCTGCGCGGGTAGCTCCGCCGGTGGAGCAGGGGGACTGCGGGTCCTTGGCCGGCCGCGGCTCGTCCGTGGCCGGCCGCGCTGTTCCCTGTCGGGGGTCGGGTGCGGGTGATCGGTGGTTGGTCGCGCAGTTCCCCGCGCCCGCGAAGAGCGCGTCCAGCGCCCGGGGCGTCATCGCTGGGGCGTACCCCCTGCCGGCCGCTTCGCGCGGGCTGTCCCCGTCAGGGAACCGCGCCCCGAAAGAGGCGCGGGAAACTGCGCGATCAGCCACGAACCACCCGCACCCGACCCCGAAATGCCGCTCCCTTCACTCACCTCACCTGCATAAATGCATGCGGCTGGGGATGTCTCACTCGTTCGGGTGGGAAGTTCGGGTGATGTGGCCCGATGGGGCCGTGCGGTCGACAGAATCGGACCGGTCTCGCGGAGGCCGTCTGCGCTGTCGGGCCTATTGGGGGGCCATCGGCATGATCCGTATCAAGGCTGGGGCCCCCGGCAGGGCGCGGCTCCGGACGCATGCGCGAGGGCAGGCCCGGACGGGCGTCGGCCTGCACGGTGACCTCGAGCGGTCGGTCCGGCGGGCCGACCGGCCGCCCCTGCGGCGGGCGCTGAGTCTGGGGCTGCCCACCGTGTGGGGCGCGATCGCGATCACATACAGGATCACCTGTCCGCTGGGCCAGCAGGACGGACTGGGGCCCCGGCTGGTCTCCAGCGCCGTCTTCCTGGTGGTGGGAACGGGGCTGATACTCCACGTCAGGGGGACGCTCCTGCGAGAGCTCAGACAGGTCCGCGAGGTCGCGGGCGCCGCCCAGAACGTGCTGCTGCGCCCGCTGCCCCCGCGCATCGACGGGCTGAACGTCGCCGCGGCCCAGCTCTCCGCGGACCGCGGCGCGAACATCGGCGGTGATCTCTACGAGGTGATCGCCACCGAGCACGGTGTGCGGATCGTCATGGGTGACGTCCGCGGGCACGGCCTCGGCGCGCTCGGGACCGTCGCCGCCGTCCTCGGCAGCTTCCGCGAGGCGGTCCACGACGAGCCCTCACTCGAGCGCGTGCTCGGACGGCTGGAGCGTGCCCTGGCCCGGCATCTGCGCGAGCGGGCGAAGGCCGAGCACCCCGCGGCGGGCCCGGACCCCGAGAGCCCGGTCGCCGAGGAGTTCGTCACCGTACTGCTGCTGGAGATCCGCCGGGACGGCGAGGTGTACGCGCTGAACTGCGGCCACCCCTGGCCGTATCGGCTGCCCGGCCACGCCGCACCGGCGGCCGGCCACGGCCGTGTCGAGCGGCTGTCGGCCGGCGAACCCCTGCCGCCGCTCGGGCCGTTCCCGCTCCCGGCCGAGCTGCCCCTCGTCCACTGCGGTCAACTGCGGCCGGGCGAGGCGCTGTTCCTGCACACCGATGGCGTGGAGGACGCGCGCGACGGCCACGGCCGGTTCTTCCCGCTGCCGAGCGCGCTGACCGAAGCCGTCCGGATCAGGCCCGCGGCACCCCAGTTCGTCCTGCACACCGTCCTGAAGGGGCTGCTGCGCCACACGCGCGGAAGACCCGCCGACGACGTGGCCGTCCTGGTCCTGCGCAACGACCGGCCGCGCACCTCCGTGCAACAGGACCGTCCCGTGGCCCAACACGTGCCCCGCTGACGGGGTTTGCGGGGACCGGGACCGGGACCGGGACGCGCCACGCGGTGCTCGCGGCCGACGGACCGTCACCCTGACGCGGTACAGCCGGCGGAGCCGTCCGCCCCGCCGCGGAGTGTCGGGCAGGCGGCTGGGCGGACGGCGCGGTGGCGGGCCGCCGCACTGTACGAGGGGGAGCCGGCGGCCCGGCCGGCCTCTTGCGAGGCATTTCAGTCAACCGGCCCGGAACGCTCCGCGACAGCGCGCGCACGGCACGGATACGGGCATTCCGTTCACACCCCGTGTGAAGGGGGACGTACTACTGTGTCGGCACCGTCGGCACTGTCGGAGCCGACGGCACCGAGCCACCCGGGGGGCCCTCATGCAGCCCAACACTCTCCTCGACGCCATTCTCGACGAGGCCGGCATCTCGCACGCGGGGCTGGCGGCCCATGTCAACCAGGCGGGGAGGGCGCGCGGTCTCGCCCTCAGGTACGAACACACGGCCGTGGCACGGTGGTTGAAGGGCCAGCGCCCGCGCGGCCAGGTGCCCGACCTGATCTGTGAAGTGCTCGCGGCACGCCTGCACCGGCCCGTGACGCTCGACGACATCGGACTCGGCATGCCGGGCGAGCCGTCCGCTCCGCACGGCACGTCCCTCTCCGGTTTCGTCGAAAGGGCCACCGCCCTGTGGCGCTCCGACGAACAGCAGCGCCCGCACGTCCTCGGCGCACCGGCCGTCACCGGCACGCCCGCCGTGATGCCCGTGTGGGAGTGGGAGAACCCGCCCGAGGACGTGGACGTCTCGCGGGGCGGACGCCATCACGTGAGCATGGCCGACATCGAGATGCTGCGCTCGGCCCGCGCGCACTACGAGCAGATGTACCGCAAGGCCGGCGGCGTCGCGACCCGCACCCGGATCGTCGGCTTCCTCAACGCCGAGACCGCGCCCCTGCTGCGCGGCAGCTACACCGACGCCACCGGCCGCCAACTGCACCGTGCTACGGGCGGTCTGGTCGCCGTCGCCGGTATCTGCGCCTACGACTCCGACGCGCACGGGCTCGCCCAGCGCTACTTCCACCAGGCGCTGCGGCTGGCCAAGGCCAGCGGGGACCGGGGGCTCGGCGCCTACGTCATAGCGCTGCTGGTCAACCAGTCGCTGTTCATGCGGGAGTACCGGCAGTCCGTCGCCTTCGCGGAGGCCGCGCTGCGCGCCGCCGGACGCCACATCACCCCCGCGCTCGCCTCCGACCTCTACGCGATGCAGGCCAAGGCGTACGCCCACCTCGGCGACGGCAGCAGCGCGTTGTCCTGCATCCGGCGTGCCGAGCAGGCCGCCGAGCGCATCCGGCGGGGTTACGAGCCGGACGAGACCGGCTATGTCCAGCCCGGCCTGGTCAACGTACAAGTGGCGGAGGCGCTGCTCAGCCTCGGCGACCTGGTGGCCGCGGCCGCGCACGCCGCCGCGGCCGTGGACACCCCGGCGCACGACCGGGGGAGGGTGCACCGGCTCGCCATGCTCAGCCAGATCGAACTGCGCCAGGGCAATGCCGACAAAGCGGTGGCCACCGCCGTCCAGATGGCCGAGCAGGCGCGCGGAATGGAGTCCCAGCGGCTGCGGGACAGACTGCGCGCGGTACGGGAACACCTGGTGCGCAGCGGCTGCGCGGGCACGGCCGAGGCGGCCGAACTCATCGACGGAGCACTGCGCGTACCGCTCTAGACCACCGGGCCCGCCCCCGCACCGTGCGCCGCTGTGCGCCTGCTGTCAGACCGCTTCTGCTGCGATATTGCCATCTACTCAGCGGAAGGTGGCAGAACCGTGCAGTGGACGAAACTGAACGAACAAACTGTGTACGCAAATCGCTGGTTCAGCGTCAATCTCGCAGATGTCGCGTTGCCGGACGGCCGGCATCTCGATCACTTCCTGATACGGCTGCGGCCCGTGGCCGTGGCCACCGTGGTGAACGACGCCAACGAGGTGCTCCTCCTGTGGCGGCACCGGTTCATCACCGACAGCTGGGGGTGGGAACTCGCGGCGGGCGTCGTCGAGGACGGCGAGGACATCGCCGTCGCGGCGGCCCGCGAACTGGAGGAGGAGACCGGCTGGCGACCGGGGCCTCTGCGCCATCTGATGAGCGTCGAGCCCTCCAACGGGCTCACCGACGCCCGGCACCACATCTTCTGGGCCGACGAAGGCGCGTACATCGGACACCCCGTGGACGACTTCGAGTCCGACCGTCGGGAATGGGTTCCCCTCAAGCTCGTCCCCGACATGGTCGCCCGCGGCGAGGTCCCGGCCGCCAACATGGCTGCCGCGCTACTCCTCCTGCACCACCTCAGGCTCGGGCAGGACGCCTTGCCCTGATCGATCCCCCCACGGCGTCCGGGGACCTAGTGGCCCAGGGCCTGCCAGACCGCCACGGCGAGTGCGCCCACGGCCGTGATGGCCGCGACCGCGGGCAGTGGCCAGCGGGTGTGTTCCATCGCGACGACGCGTGTGCTCAGGTCGTCCACGTCCTTGGCGGTCTGTTCGGCGCGGTGACTGAGCAGGGTCAGTCCTCCCTCGACGCGGGCCTGTGCCACGTCGAGTCTGCGGCGTAACTCTGCGAGTTCTCCATGGACCACGGGATGCTCCGGGTCGGCGGTCACGTGTCCGCTCCTTTCCGTAGTCGTCACATCCCTTACATGTGCACGGAAAGTCAACTCGCCTGGTGGGTACGTGGGGAGCGTGTGCGAGCGGCATATGCGGGCCCGGCGCGCACACGGCGTGTGAATGGCGTGGGCCCGGCACCACGAAGGGTGCCGGGCCCACGCGCGCACCGGAAACGAGAACGTCCGGGTGAGCGATGTGTACCTTGACGCGGACGGCTGGGGTATCGACAAGCCGGCGTCGCAATCCTGCTGAGCATCAGGCGCACCACCCCGGGGGCCGACGGCCTGCCGCGCGGAGGAACGGCTACTCGCACGGATCCTCGTCCGCGTGCCGCGCCGCCTTCTTCAGGGCCTGTTCCACGTCGTGCTGACTCTCCCCGGACGTGGCCGCGTGCTCGGCGATCGCGGCCTGTACCCGCTCGGACGCGTGTCGCCACATCCGCCATTGGTCCTCGTACTCCGCTCCGGAGAGACCGGCGAGCTTGGCGCGCTCTTCCTCGGCGGTGCGCTCCAGCGGGATCAGGCGTTCGATGTCTGTCACGGGGACGGAGCTTAGGACGGACGGCCGTGAGCCCCCGCCGCGGCGCGCGGGAGGTGATCCCGGTTCCGCACACGGCGGCCGCGCTCCGTTCGGCGAGGCCCGCGGTCGGGTCCGGGGGAGGCGAGTCCGAGGGAGTTGCGTGGGTTCCGGTCGGAACCTCCTCACAACTCCCTTGCCCCTGTGACGAGTTGCCGAAGGCCGCTCCCCGGACGGTGAGGGAGCGGCCTTCGGTGTGTCACGAGGGGGCTCGCGGCGAGGGTGTTCGCGCAGGTCAGGAGTAGGTGTAGAAGCCCGAGCCGGACTTCCGGCCCAGCCGGCCCGCGTCGACCATGCGCTGGAGCAGCGGGGGCGCGGCGTACAGCGGCTCCTTGTACTCCTCGTACATCGAGTACGCGACCGAGGCCACCGTGTCCAGGCCGATCAGGTCGGAGAGCTTGAGCGGCCCCATCGGGTGGGCACAGCCCATCTCCATGCCGTTGTCGATGTCCTCACGGCTGGCGATGCCCGACTCGAACATCCGGATCGCGGAGAGCAGATACGGGATCAGCAGCGCGTTGACCACGAAGCCCGAGCGGTCCTGGGCGCGGATCGCGTGCTTGCCGAGGGCCTTCTCGGCGAACAGCTGCGCCCGGCCGAGGGTGCCCTCGGAGGTGGTCAGTGCCGGAATCAGCTCGACGAGCTGCTGCACCGGCGCGGGGTTGAAGAAGTGGATCCCGACGACCTGGTCGGGGCGCGAGGTGGCGACGGCGAGCCGGACCAACGGAATCGAGGAGGTGTTCGAAGCGAGGATCGCGTCCTGCCGGGTCACCACCTGGTCGAGCACCTGGAAGATCTCGGTCTTCACCTGCTCGTTCTCGACGACGGCCTCGATCACGAGGTCCCGGTCGGCGAACTCGCCGAGGTCGGTGGTGAAGCTCAGCCGGTCCTGGGTGGCCGCGAGCTCGTCGGCGGAGATCTTCCCGCGCTCGGCCGCCTTGGAGAGGGAGTTGAACAGCCGGGTACGGCCGATCTCCAGGGCCTCGCCCGTGGTCTCGGCGACCTTGACGTCAAGACCCGCACGGGCGCACACCTCGGCGATGCCCGCTCCCATCTGGCCGCAGCCCACCACTCCGACGCGTTCGATGTCGGTCACATCGTCCCCTTCGCTGATCTACGGGCCTCGCAGGTCCCCCGTTGTTCGGTGCCTGCTCCGATCGTGCACGTTACTCCGAAGTATCGATGATCGATCGCCCGGGGCGGGCATGCTGGGCGACGACGGAACGATCCGTGAGCGGGCGGGTCCACAGGGTAAGAGGAGTGCGCGGATGGGGCTGCTGTCACGGCGGACGTTCACGGTGGCCACGGCGGCGGCGCTCACGGGACCGGTCGCCACGGGCGACTCGGTGGCGAGACCCGTCATCGTGGCCACCCCCGGCCCGCCCGGCCGGCGCAGCGCCCCCGCGGAGCTGCGCGGCATGTGGCTGACGACCGTCCTGAACCGCGACTGGCCCTCGCGGGCCGGGCTCTCCCCGGACCGGCAGCGCGCCGAACTCGTCGGCCACCTCGACACCGCGGTCCGCCGCCGTCTCAACGCCGTGATCTTCCAGGTGCGCCCCGCGGCCGACGCCCTGTGGCCCTCGGCGTACGAGCCGTGGTCGCAGTACCTCACCGGCGTCCAGGGCCGGGACCCGGGCTGGGACCCGCTCGGCACCGCGGTCACCGAGGCCCACGCGCGGGGTCTGGAACTGCACGCCTGGTTCAACCCGTACCGGATCGCCACGCACACCGACCCGGGCAGGCTGGCGGCGAACCATCCGGCGCGTACGCACCCCGGCTGGGTCGTCCGGTACGGCGGGAAGATGTACTACAACCCCGGACTGCCGGCCGTGCGGACGTTCGTGCAGGACGCGATGCTCGACGCGGTGCGCAAGTACCCGGTCGACGCGGTGCACTGGGACGACTACTTCTATCCGTACCCGGTCGCCGGACAGGCCTTCGACGACGGCGCGGCGTACGCGGCGCACGGCGCGGGCTTCCCGGACCGGGCCGCGTGGCGGCGCGACAACATCGACCGACTGGTGCGGGAGATGGGCACCCGCGTCCGGCAGATCCGCCCCGGCACTCGCTTCGGCATCAGCCCGTTCGGCGTGTGGCGCAACGCCGCGAGCGACCCGCAGGGCTCGGACACCCGGGCCGGCGTGCAGACGTACGACGATCTGCACGCCGACACCAGGAAGTGGGTCCGTGAACACTGGATCGACTACATCTGCCCGCAGGTCTACTGGAATCTCGGCTTCGCCGCCGCCGACTACGCGAAGCTCGTGCCCTGGTGGGCGGCCGTCGCCAAGGACACCGGCGTGCGGCTGTACGTGGGTGAGGCGCTCTACAAGGCCGGGGACGCGGCGCAGCCCGCGGCCTGGCAGGACCCGGCCGAACTCTCCCGGCATCTCACCTTCGCGCGGGCCTACCCCCAGGTGGGCGGCCACGTCTTCTTCTCCGCCAAGGGGGTCGGCTCCGATCCCCTCGGCGCGATGACGCGGGTCGTCGCCGACCACTACCGGCAGCCGGCGACACCCGTGCGGTGAACCACCGCACGGGTGTCGCCGGCCGTCGCGGCGGGACTACCGCATGGGGTCCTTGTGCCGGATCTCGGAGTCGGGGCCGGGCGAGCAGACGGCCTCGTGCCCGTCCGGGAACCGGACGCGATACGGGGGAGTCCCCTCCTTGCCCATGACCTGGGTGATCTCCGCGACCTTGTCGTGCTGTCCGACAACCCTGCCGTGCTGCACGAGCTGGTCGCCCTCGGTTGCGCGCATCTGAGGTCTCCCTCGCCAGTTGCGGGAGTGGTGGACCGTGGCCGTGAGCCCACGGTGGTGGTGCCGGTCGATCCCGGCACCGTTGTGCTGCTCAGCCCCGCGCTCGCTGGGTGAGGGCGATACAGATCAGCACGGCCGCCGCCGTCAGGGGCGCGGCCGGTGTGAGCCGCTCGCCGAGGAGCAGTACCGACCACACCAGTGTGAGCAGCGGTTGGGCGAGCTGCAACTGGCTGGCCTTCGGAATCCCGATCGCCGCCATGCCGCGGTACCAGACGACCAGCCCCAGGAACTGCGACCCGACCGCCACCCACAGCAGCCCCGCCACACTGTGCGCCGACAGCCGCGCGGGCTCGTACGACAGGGCCACGAGCGCGCCCGGCAGCGAGAGCGGCAGACACAGGACCAGCGCCCAGCCGATCACCTGCCACCCCGGCATCGACCGGGCCAGTCTGCCGCCCTCGGTGTAGCCCGCCGCGCAGATCAGCAGCGCGCCGAAGAGATAGGCGTCCGCCCTGGTCAGCGCTCCGCCGCTCTGCTGCACGGTGAACGCGATCACGGCGGCCGCGCCCGCCAGCGCGGCGCCCCAGAACAGCCGGGACGGCCGCGCGCCCGTGCGCAGCGCCGAGAACAGCGCCGTCGTCAGCGGCAGCAGGCCGACGACCACGGCCGCGTGCGCGGTGGTGGACGTCCGCAGCGCGAGCGTCGTCAGCAACGGGAAGCCCAGCACGACGCCCGCGGCGACCACGGCGAGCCCCGCCCGGTACTCCCGCGCCGGTACGGGCACACGCAGCGCCAGCAGACAGCCGCCCGCGACGACGGCCGCGAGGGCGCTGCGCACGGCGACCAGGGACCAGGGGCCGAAGCCCTCCAGGCCCCAGGCGGTGGCGGGGAAGGTGAGGGAGAAGGCGGTGACGCCGAGGGCTGCCTGGAGGGTTCCGGAGCGTCGGGCGGCCCGGGTGTCCACCTCGGGGGTGGCGACCGCTATCTCCGACCTCGCGATAGCGCTACTCTGTGCTCTCATGCAGGAGAGTAGCAGTGTGGCGGAACTGGTGAAGAAGCTGCGGCAGGAAGTCAACCGCTACTCACCTGGTGGAAAGCTGCCGTCGAGCAGAGCACTCGTGGAGCGGTTCAGGGTGAGCCCGGTGACCGTGTCGCGAGCACTGGCACAGCTCGCCGCCGAGGGACTGGTGGTCACCAGACCAGGCGCCGGCGCCTTCCGGGCACGACCCCGGACCCCCGCCGCACCGGCCGGGGACACCTCCTGGCAGGAGGTCGCGCTGAGCGCGGACGCCGCGGCCGAACTCGTTCCGCGCACGGTGGACGCCTCCGGAGTCCTGGCCACGCTGGCCGCCCCGCCCGCCGGCGTCGTCGAGTTCAACGGTGGCTATCTGCACCCCTCGCTCCAGCCCGAGCGGGCCATGGGCGCGGCCCTGTCCCGGGCGGGCCGCCGCCCCGGCGCCTGGTCCCGGCCCCCGGTGGAGGGGCTCGCGGAGCTGCGCGAGTGGTTCGCGCGCGGGATCGGCGGCGCGATCACCGCCGCGGAGGTGCTCGTCACGGCGGGCGGCCAGTCGGCACTCACCACCACCCTGCGCGCGCTCGCCCCGCCCGGCGCACCGGTCCTCGTCGAGTCACCCACCTACCCGGGCATGCTGGCCATCGCCCGCGCGGCCGGACTGCGTCCGGTGCCGGTGCCGGTGGACCCCGACGGGGTGAAGCCGGACCTGCTCGCCGACGCCTTCAGAGCCACCGGCGCGCGGGTCTTCGTCTGCCAGCCGCTGTTCCAGAACCCCACCGGCGCCGTGCTCGCCCCCGAGCGCCGGGGCGCGGTGCTGCGGATCGCGCGCGAGGCCGGCGCGTTCGTGGTCGAGGACGACTTCGTACGCCGTCTCGTGCACGAGGACGCGGGCCCACTGCCGCGCCCGCTGGCCGCCGAGGACCCCGACGGTGTGGTGGTGCACGTCGGGTCCCTGACCAAGGCGACCTCGCCGAGCTTCCGGGTCGGCGTGCTGGCCGCGCGCGGACCGGTCCTGGAACGGCTGCGCGCCATCCAGGTCGTCGAGACCTTCTTCGTGCCGCGTCCGCTTCAGGAGGCCGCGCTCGAACTCGTCGGATCACCGGCCTGGCCCCGTCATCTGCGGTCCGTCTCCGCCGAGTTGAGGAACCGGCGGGACACCATGACCGCCGCGTTGCGGCTGCGGCTCCCCGAACTGGCCCTGCCGCACATCCCGTACGGCGGATACCACCTGTGGCTCCGGCTGCCCGACGGCACCGACGAGTCCGCCCTGGCCGCCGCGGCCCTGCGGGCGGGCGTGGCCGTCACCCCCGGCCGCCCCTACTTCAGCGCCGAACCCCCGGCCGCCCACCTCCGCCTGAGTTTCGCGGCGGTCGCCGGCACGGAGGAGATCACGGAGGGCGTACGACGGCTGCGCACCGCCCGGGACGAGACGCCGGCCTGACCTGTGCCGCCGGGGGTGAGACGCCGCGCCGCCTTGTGTCGCCGGGTACGAGACGCTGCGCTGAGCCTTCGGCCCGCGGGGGGCGAGACGCCGCGCCGACTTCTGTTGCCGGAGGTGAGACCCCGCGCTGGGCCTGGGGCCGTCCCCGACGACGTACCGCGCATCCTGCCCCCTGCTTCTCGCGCGGAACGAAAACCGCTCGACCCGGCCGCCCCGACCTGCGAGCCTCCCCGCATGACCGACCCACAGCAGCTCCCCGGCGGCTACGAGATCTCCGCCGACCCGGCCCGCATCGACGTCGCCCGCGTGCACCACTGGCTCTCCACGGACGCGTACTGGGCCCTGGGCCTTCCCCGCGAGAAGCAGGAACGCGCGATCGCCGGCTCGCTCAATTTCGGGGTGTACGACGGCCCGTCGGGAGAGCAGGTGGCGTACGCCCGAGTGGTCACCGACGAGGCGACCTTCGCCTGGCTCTGCGACGTCTACGTCGCCCCGTCCGTGCGCGGCAAGGGGCTGGGCTCCGCCCTGGTGGCAGCCGTCCGCGACCACCTCGAACCCTTCGGTCTGCGCCGGGTCCTGCTCGCCACGCACGACGCGCACGGCGTCTACGAGAAGCTCGGCTTCAGACCGCTGGACCGCCCCGGCCAGTGGATGGCACTCGTACCGCGGTAAGCCCGCGAACACCCTGCGTAGCCCCCCTTGACCTGCGGAGTCCCGCGCTCCACGATCTGCCCATGCATCTTCGGGTCACGTTCGTCGCTGCCGCGCGCAGTTCGTCGCTGCTCGCCGAGCGCTTCGAGGACGACCGGCCGCTGGACCAGGCCGGCTGGGAGGAGGTGCAGCGCGCCGCCCCCGAACTGGTGCCGCTGGCGGCGGCCGAGCTGCGCTACTGCTCACCGACCCCGCGCAGCCGCGCCACCGGTGACGCGCTCGGCTACGCGCCGCTGGTCCAACCCGCGCTGCGCGACTGCGACATGGGCCGCTGGCGCGGGTTCACCCTGGGCGAGGCGATGGCCCGCGAGCCCTCGGCCGTGGACGCCTGGCTCGCCGACCCGCGCTCCGCCCCGCACGGCGGCGAGTCCCTGATGTCCTTCATCTCCCGTGTCGGCGGCTGGCTCGACACCCGCCCGGCGGACGACGGCGGCCGGATCATCGCGGTCGCGGAACCCTCCGTGGTGCGGGCCGCGCTCGTCTACGCGCTGCGGGCCCAGCCGACGACGTACTGGAACATCGACGTGCGCCCCTTGTCGACGATGACCCTCACCGGGCACAACGGCCGCTGGAACCTGCGCCTCGAGGCGTCGGCACAGCGTGGCTAGCGCCACGGCCGCGGCACCAGCAGGTCTGTCCGTCTTCTCGGCGGCGTTCTCAGCGTGTCCGCGTGTACGCGGTGGTGAGAGCAGGTCCTTGGCGGGCCCGCCCACCCGCCACTGCGTGCGCCAGCGGTCCGCGTCGGACACCGTGAACTCGCCCCGGTAGAGGTCCGCCGCGCACGGGTGGTCGGCGACGTCTTGAAGCCGGTGGTCAGGTCCAGGTCGTGGAAGGGGCGGCCGTCGGAGAACCGGACGGCCGCGGTGCCCGCGCGCTGTCCTGGCAGGAACCACAGCGTGCGCTCCGCGGGCCTGGACGTGCCCTGCCAGGTGAAGAGGCCGGACTCGTGATGCAGCAGCCCGTCGCCGCCGTCGTCGAGCGGTGAGAACGCGGTCGTCCCGGTGAAACGGCCCTCCGCGCCGCTCGCGCGATCCCGTACCGAACGCTCCACCCGCCAGTTCCCGGTCAGGTACGCCAGGACGTCGGCCACCGGCCAGAACTCACCCATGGGCTGCTCAGGACTGCCGGCGGGGCTTGCCGCGCCGACCGCTCTTGGCGCCGCCGCCGGATCCGCCGCGGGTGCCCTTGCCGCCCGCCCGGCCGCCCGCCGTGCCGCTTGCCCTGCCACCCACGGGCTTCTTCCGCCCGCCACCCGCCTCGGGACGCTTGCTCCTGCCCGAACCCGAATCCGCACCTGATGCCGCGCCCGAAGGGGACGCCGACGTCTGCGAGCGTCCTCGTGAGCTGTTGACGGTCCGGCCCCGGACGATCCCGATGAAGTCCTCCACCAGATCGGTGGTCGCCTCCTCGGGCCAGGACAGCGCGACGCGCGACTCGGGGGCGTCCGTGAGCGGCCGGTAGGTGAGATCCTTGCGGTGGTGCAGGCGCGCGAGCGACTGGGGCACGACGAGCAGCCCGACGCCCGCCGCCACGAGCTCGATGGCGTCCTCCGTGGTGGCGGGACGCTCGAACGCGGGCCGGCCCGGCGGCCGCTCCCAGCCGAGGGTGTCGTCGAGCGGGTGCAGCACGATGTCGTCGGCCAGGTCCTCGGCGCTCACCTCGTCGACTGCCGCCACGACGTGATCCCTGGGGACCACGACGACCGTCGTCTCGGTGTAGAGCGGGATCGCGCTGAGATCCTCCCGGTCGACCGGCAACCGTACGAATCCGGCGTCGGCGCCACGGTCCCGCAGCACGTCGAACGCCTCGGTGGCGGACACCGCGACGAGGGTCAGGGGGACGTCCGGCAGCCGCTCGTTCCAGATCCGCACCCACTTCGTGGGCGTCACTCCCGGGACATAGGCGAGCCGGAACGAAGGAGGTACTTCCGAGCCTGTCACCTCGCCAGGTTATCGGTCGTGGTCGGAGGTCGCGCACACGCTCGATACCCTTGACACCATGACGTCGCACCAGACCACCCAGACCATGAAGCCCGCCACCGCGGCGAAGAAGCTGGGTGTGTACCTCGAAGCCACCCCCGCCGAGTTCCAGGAGGGCGTCGTCTCGCGCGCCGAGCTGAACGCGCTGCAGACCGACCCGCCCGCGTGGCTGCAGGAACTGCGACGCAACGGCCCGCACCCCCGGCCCGTGGTCGCCGCGCGCCTGGGGATCTCCATCGCCGGGCTCGCGCGCGGCGGGGTCACCGAGCCCCTCACCACGGAGCAGATCGACGCGCTGAAGCAGGACGACCCCGGGTGGCTGCGCCGGGAGCGCGCCACCCAGGCCGAGGTCCGCAAGGAAGAGGAGCGCATCAAGGAGCGGGACGCGCAGCGCGCGGCCCAGCCCCGCGACTCACGCTCCTGACCTCCGCCACCTCCCGAGCTCCGCTTCCCGCCTCCCGCTTTTCCTTCCCCGGGCAGGGAACCACCGGGCCACCCGTGCCACGGCCTACGCTGTGCGCATGGGTGGGACCACGTGGTGGGTGACGGTACCGAGCCCCGCGCGTCCGATGACCGCCGATCCGGGCTCCCCCGACGCTGCCGAACTCCGCGCGCCCCTCGCGCGCCGCGCACCTCGCGCACGCGCCGCCGACCTGTGACCCGCGTCGTGGTCTCCCCATGACCTCATTGCATAAACGTGCATCGATACGTATAGTCATGCCATCTAGGAGGAGGGTTCCATGGCGGTACGCGCAGCGGTGGCGGGAGCGAGTGGGTACGCGGGCGGCGAGGCGCTGCGTCTGCTCCTGGCGCACCCCGAGGTCGAGATCGGCGCCCTGACCGGCAACTCCAACGCGGGCCAGCGACTGGGCGCGCTGCAGCCGCATCTGCTGCCGCTCGCCGACCGCGTCCTGGAGCCGACGACCGCCGAGGTGCTCGCCGGGCACGACGTCGTGTTCCTCGCGCTGCCCCACGGGCAGTCCGCGGCCGTCGCCGAGCAGCTCGGACCGGACGTCCTCGTCGTCGACATGGGCGCCGACTTCCGGCTCGTGAACCCGGCCGACTGGGAGCGGTTCTACGGCTCGCCGCACGCCGGCACCTGGCCCTACGGCCTTCCCGAACTGCCGGGTGGCCGCGCCGCGCTGGAGGGGTCCAAGCGCATCGCGGTACCCGGCTGCTACCCGACGGCCGTCTCCCTCGCGCTCTTCCCGGCGTACACGGCCGGACTCGCCGAGCCCGAGGCCGTGATCGTCGCCGCCTCCGGAACCTCCGGCGCGGGCAAGGCGGCCAAGCCCCACCTGCTCGGCAGCGAGGTCATGGGCTCCATGTCCCCGTACGGCGTCGGCGGCGGCCACCGGCACACCCCAGAGATGATCCAGAACCTGAGCGGTGCCGCGGGCGAGCCCGTCGCCGTCTCCTTCACCCCGACCCTCGCCCCGATGCCCCGCGGCATCCTCGCCACGTGCAGCGCCCGGGCCAGGGCCGGGGTCACCGCCGAGTCCGTACGGGCCGCGTACGAGAAGGCGTTCGCGGACGAGCCGTTCGTCCGGCTGCTGCCCGAGGGGCAGTGGCCCGCCACCGCGTCCGTCTACGGTTCCAACGCTGTTCAGATCCAGGTCGCACACGACGAAGCCACGCACCGCATCATCGCGATCAGCGCCATCGACAACCTGACCAAGGGCACGGCCGGCGGGGCCGTCCAGAGCATGAACATCGCCCTCGGGCTCCCCGAGGAGCTGGGTCTCACCACGATCGGAGTGGCACCGTGAGCGTCACCGCCGCCAAGGGCTTCACCGCCTCCGGCATCGCCGCAGGCATCAAGGAGAACGGCAACCCGGACCTGGCCCTCGTGGTCAACAACGGGCCCCGTCTGGCCGCCGCGGGCGTCTTCACCTCCAACCGCGTGAAGGCCGCGCCGGTGCTCTGGTCCGAGCAGGTCCTCAAGGGCGGTCAGGTCTCCGCCGTCGTCCTCAACTCCGGCGGCGCCAACGCCTGTACGGGCCCCAAGGGCTTCCAGGACACCCACGCCACCGCGGAGAAGGCCGCGGCGGTGCTGGACCTCGACGCCGGCGAGGTCGCGGTGGCCTCCACCGGACTCATCGGCGTCCTCCTGCCGATGGACAAGCTGCTGGCCGGCGTGGAGACGGCCGCCGCCCAGCTCGGCCCGCACGGCGGCGAGAAGGCCGCCATCGCCATCAAGACCACCGACACCGTGCACAAGACGTCGGTGCGCGCCGGCGACGGCTGGACCGTGGGCGGCATGGCCAAGGGCGCGGGCATGCTCGCACCGGGCCTCGCCACCATGCTCGTCGTCCTCACGACGGACGCGGACGTGGACACCGGGACCCTCGACAGCGCGCTGCGCGCCGCCACCCGCACCACCTTCGACCGGGTCGACTCGGACGGCTGCATGTCGACCAACGACACCGTGCTGCTGCTCGCCTCCGGCGCCTCGGAGGTCACCCCCGACCGGGCGGAGTTCGCCGAGGCGGTACGAGCGGTCTGCGACGACCTCGGACAGCAGCTCATCCGGGACGCCGAGGGCGCCAGCAAGGACATCAAGGTCGAGGTCGTCGGCGCCGCGACCGAGGAGGACGCCGTCGAGGTGGGCCGTTCCATCGCCCGCAACAACCTCCTCAAGTGCGCGATCCACGGTGAGGACCCCAACTGGGGACGCGTCCTGTCCGCCATCGGCACCACCGGGGCCGCCTTCGAGCCGGACCAGCTGAACGTCGCCATCAACGGCGTGTGGGTCTGCAAGAACGGCGGCGTCGGCGAGGACCGCGAACTCGTCGACATGCGCTACCGCGAGGTCCACATCGTCGCCGACCTCGCCGCGGGCGCCGCCACCGCCACCATCTGGACCAACGACCTCACCGCCGACTACGTCCACGAGAACAGCGCCTACTCCTCATGAGCCACATCACGCGGAAGCACACCGCACTCCCCAAGGCCCAGATCCTCATCGAGGCGCTGCCCTGGCTGACCCGGCACCGCGGCAAGACCGTCGTCATCAAGTTCGGCGGCAACGCCATGATCGACGAGGAGCTGAAGGCCGCCTTCGCACAGGACGTCGTCTTCCTGCACCACGCCGGGCTCAAGCCCGTCGTCGTGCACGGCGGCGGTCCGCAGATCAGCGCACAGCTCGACCGGCACGGCATCGTCAGCGAGTTCAAGGCGGGCCTCAGGGTGACCACCGAGGACGCCATGGACGTCGTACGGATGGTGCTGGCCGGACAGGTCCAGCGCGAGCTCGTCGGACTGCTCAACCAGCACGGACCACTCGCCGTCGGCATGACCGGCGAGGACGCGCACACCATCACCGCCACCAAGCATCTGCCCGAGATCGACGGCGAACTGGTCGACATCGGCCGGGTCGGCGAGATCACCGCCATCGACACGGGTGCCATCGAGGCGCTGCTCGTCGACGGCCGGATCCCGGTCGTCTCCTCGATCGCCCGCTCCCAGGACGACGGACATGTCTACAACGTCAATGCTGATACGGCGGCTGCGGCACTCGCTGCGGCACTTGGCGCCGAAACCCTCATGGTCCTCACGGACGTCGAGGGCCTCTACGAGGACTGGCCCCACAGCGACGAGGTGATCAGCCGGCTGACCGCCTCCGAACTGGAGAAGCTGCTGCCCGAACTGGCCAGCGGCATGGTGCCGAAGATGCGGGGCTGTCTGCACGCCGTGCGCAACGGCGTCACCACGGCCCGCGTCATCGACGGCAGGGTCCAGCACTCGATCCTGCTGGAGATCTTCACCGACGAGGGGATCGGCACGATGGTCGTGCCGGACGCGCGGGAGGGGGACGCCGTATGACCGCCAACCAGGAACTGACCGAGCGGTGGCAGGGCTCGCTCATGGACAACTACGGCACCCCGCGGCTGCCCCTGGTCCGCGGCGCGGGCACCCGGCTGTGGGACGCCGACGGCAACGAGTACCTCGACTTCGTCGGCGGTATCGCGGTCAACGCGCTCGGCCACGCCCACCCGGCGATCGTCGAGGCCGTCAGCACGCAGGTCGCCTCGCTCGGCCATGTCTCCAACCTCTTCGTCGCCGAGCCGCCCGTCGCGCTCGCCGAACGGCTGCTCCAGCTCTTCGGCCGCGCCGGCCGGGTGTACTTCTGCAACTCGGGCGCCGAGGCGAACGAGGGCGCCTTCAAGATCGGCCGGCTGACCGGCCGCGGCCACATGGTGGCGACCCGGGGCGGTTTCCACGGCCGGACCATGGGCGCCCTCGCGCTCACCGGCCAGCCCGGCAAGCAGGAGCCCTTCCTGCCGCTGCCCGGTGACGTCACCCACGTTCCGTACGGCGACGCCCAGGCGCTGGCCGCGGCCGTCACCGACGACACGGCGCTCGTCGTCATCGAGCCGATCCAGGGCGAGAACGGTGTGGTCGTGCCGCCGGCCGGCTACCTCAAGGCGGCCCGCGCGATCACCGCCGCCACCGGTTCGCTGCTGGTCCTCGACGAGGTGCAGACCGGAATCGGCCGCACCGGCCACTGGTTCGAGTACCAGGCACACGAGGGCGTCCTGCCGGACATCGTCACGCTCGCCAAGGGCCTCGGCGGCGGACTGCCCCTGGGTGCGACCGTCGCGTTCGGCCGGGCCGCCGGCTTGCTGGGACCCGGCCAGCACGGGACGACCTTCGGCGGTAACCCGGTCGTCTGCGCCGCCGGACTCGCCGTTCTCGACACCATCGCGTCCGAGGGGCTCCTCGAGAACGTGAAGCGTACGAGCGCACGGCTGCGGGACGGGATCGAGTCACTCGGGCACCCCCTGGTCGACCACGTCCGGGGCGCCGGCCTGCTCCTGGGTATCGTGCTCACCGAGCCGCTCGCGCCCCAGGTGCAGCAGGCGGCTCAGGACGCCGGTCTCCTGGTGAACGCGCCCGCCCCCGATGTCGTACGGCTGATGCCCCCGCTGAACCTGAGCGACGACGAGGTGGACGTCCTGCTCGGAGCCCTTCCCGGCGTCCTCGACGCAGTCAACGGGGATGGATCCTGAGAAATGGGACGACGACGATGAGCCAGGCGCAGGACCACGAGCATGCCGGGCCTGCCGTGCCGCAGACCCGTACCGCACGCCACCGCCGGATCGTGGACATCCTCAACCGGCAACCGGTGCGCTCGCAGAGCCAGTTGGCGAAGCTCCTCGCCGACGACGGGCTGAACGTCACCCAGGCGACGCTCTCCCGGGACCTGGACGAGCTGAACGCGGTGAAGATCCGCAACAACGACGGCGACCTCATCTACGCGGTACCGAGCGAGGGCGGCTTCCGCACCCCGCGCGTGCCCCTGGGGGAGTCGGCGAAGGAGGAGCGGATGCGCCGGCTCTCCTCGGAACTGCTGATCTCCGCGGAGGCGTCCGCGAACCTCGTGGTCCTGCGCACCCCTCCGGGGGCCGCGCAGTTCCTCGCCTCGGCGATCGACCAGGCGGAGCTGCACGACATCCTCGGGACGATCGCCGGCGACGACACACTGATGCTGATCAGCCGGGACGCGACGGGTGGGCAGGCGCTGGCCGACCATCTGCTGCGGCTGGCGCAGAACGACCACTGAGGAGTACGGAAGGGGAGGGGCACCCCCGACCGGGGGTGCCCCTCCCCTTCCGTATGTCCGCGTTCGGCTGCGGGCCGCACGGGGCTGGTCGCGCAGTTCCCCGCGTCCCTGACGGGGCCGCTCCGGTCATCCCAGGCGCTGGGCGAGACCACCGGTGCATCGCACCTCGTCGCCCGCCGTGATGAGGAGGGCCTCGATGTCCGGAAGGGACTCCAGCCAGCTCAGGGCCTCACGGGAACCCATCGCGAAGGCGGCCGTCGCCCAGGCGTCCACCCAGGTCAGGCGGGGACCCACCACGGTCACGGCGACCAGGTCGGTGACCGCGGAGCGGCCGGTGCTCGGGTCGACGATGTGGGCGCCGCGCTCGGCGGTCCCGGAGGTGGCCACCGCCAGCTCGTCCACACCGGCGGCGGAGACCACGGCCGCGAGCCCACCGGGACGCAGCGGATCCGAGACGCCGACCCGCCAGGGACGGTGGGAACCGGGAACCCCGAACAACTGGACGTCACCGCCCCCGTTCACACTCACCCCGCTCGCACCGGCCGCCGCCATACGGCGGGCCGCACGCTCGGTCGCCCAGCCCTTCACCAGGCCGGTCGGGTCGAGCCGTCCCCCGTACCTCGTGCTGAACCAGCCCGCGCTCAGCCGCTCCGCCTCGGCGCACAGGTCCAGCACCTCGCCGACCTCCGGATCGCACTCCTCGACGCTCAGCTCACCACGTGCCAGACGGGAGAGCTGACTGTCCTCGCGATAGGTGCTGAACACCTCGTCCACCCGGTGGAGTTCGGCCACCGCCTCATCCAAGGCAGCCCGGACGAGACCGGGTTCGCCGCCGCGCACGTCGAACGAGAAGACGGTACCCATGACTTCTTCGGCGTGCCGCAGCGCGTGCGGCTCCTGGGAGGGGTCAGCCACCGGCCTTGTCCAGGGCCGACTGCAGGGACTGCTTGTATCCCGTGCTGGTGTAGGTCGCACCGGACACGGCGTCGATGTCGGCACTTCCGGCCGCGACGGCCTCCTGGTTGAGCTTGGGAACGGCCATCGCGGTCTTCTGGTCGCTCAGACCGCCCTTGGGCGCCTGGACGGCCTCGGCCTTGGTGATCTTGCCACCGCTGACGGTGACACGGACCTGGACGGCGCCGTACTGGGTCTGGGCCACGCTTCCGGTGACGGTGCGGGCCTGCGCGGCGGGAGCCTGGGGCGCCGCGGAGGAACCGGACGAGCCCGCCGAGCCCGACGAGCCCGCGGCACCGGTGGACCCCGCCGACCCCGACGCCCCGCCGCCCTGGGCCTTCGCCTTGTCGAGCGCCGACTGCAGCGACTTCTTGTACCCGGCGCTCGTGTACGTGGCACCGGACACGGCGTCGATGTCGGCGCTGCCCGCGGCGACGGCCTCCTGGTTGAGCCTGGGCACCGAGCTGTTGCTCACCTCGGTACTGCGGCCACCGGTGGGGATCTGGACGACCTCGGACTTGGTGACCTTGCCGCCGCTGACGGTGACACGGACCTGGACAGGACCGTACTGGGTCTGGGCGACGTCGCCGGTGACGGTCCGGGCACCCGAGGACGACTGCTGCGCGCTGCCGCCCTGGGGCGACTCCTGCGCCGCCGCCGACTGCTGCGGTGCCGCCGCGCCCTGCGCCGACGCGGACGCCGGATCGGAGGCGGGCTTCAGCGACAGCAGCAGGACGATCCCGGACACGGTGGCGGCGCCGGCCAGCACGGCACGTCGAATGGGGTGGCTCTTCTTCATCGCTCCTGACTCCCGTCGCTCACATCTCGAACGACTCGTGATGGATGCGGCGGGCGGGAACCCCCGCGCCGCGCAGTGCCTCGTAGACCTGCTGCGCGAAGCCGGGCGGCCCGCACATGAAGACGTCGTGGCGGTCGATGTCGGGAAGTTTCCGGCTCAGGGTCTCCGCCGAGATGTCCGGGCGCTCGCCCTCGGGACTGTTCACCGCGTACATCAGCCGGGCCCCGCGTTCCTCGGCGATCGAGGCCAGCTCGTCCCACAGGGCGAGGTCCTGGGTGGTGTTGGCCCGGTAGAGCAGGGTCAGATCGCCCGCTGAGCCGGGCAGTGTCTCGAACAGGGCCCGCATCGGCGTGATGCCCACACCGCCGGCCACCAGCAGGACCTTGCCGCGGCTGCGCTTGGCCGCCGTCAACGCCCCGTAGGGGCCCTCGGCCCAGACCCGGGTGCCGGGCCGCAGGTCGCGCAGCGCGGAGCTGTGGTCGCCGATCGCCTTCACCGTGATGCGCAGCATGGTGGGGCGCGGCGCCGCCGACAGCGAGTACGGGTGCGAGCTGAGCCGCATGCCCGGTGCCAGGAAGCGCCAGCGGAAGAACTGCCCGGCCTCGGCACCCATGCGGTGCAGTTTCCGGCCGCTGATCAGCACCGAGACGATGCCGGGCGTCTCCTCGACAACCGCCTCGACCCGCATCCGGTGCTTCAGGTTCAGCCGGATCGGGGCCACGATCCGGTACCAGAGCACCAGCGCCGTGACCGACCCGTACAGCCCGTACCAGACGGTCTTCGCGGTCGGCTCGACGGCGAACTCGTTGCCCGTGGACAGCTGGTGCCAGAACGTCAGGAAGACGGCGGCGTAGGTGAGCAGGTGGATGTGGTACCAGGTGTCGTACCCCATCCTGCGGCGCACCGGGCCGATGGAGAGCAGACCGATGAGGAACAGCAGACCGGTGCCGATCGCCGCCTTGCCCATGTCGGGCAGCTGGTCGATCGAGTCGATGGTCTGCTGGACGATGTCGCCGAAGCTCTTGCCCGCCTGCAGCGCGTAGCCCCACATGATCAGGACGAGGTGGGCGAGGACCAGACAGATCGTGTACCGGCCGCTCATCGCGTGCCAGCGCGCGACGCGGTCCGAGCCCACCCGGCGCTCCAGGGCGGGCACCCGGGCCATCTGCAGCACCACCAGTGCCATCAGGTACCCGGCGAGCAGCCCCGTGATGCGGCCCGCGTTGAGGATCTTGCTGTTGTCGTCCGCGATGGACGGGGTGTTGCTCCACCACAGCCAGATGACCCCGGCCGCGCCCGCCCAGACGGCGAGCAGCAGGGGGACGGCGGGGGAGCGTCGTGGGCGGATTCGGCGCAGCGTCTGGCGCCGCGCGGCGCGGCCACCGGCGATCGTGGACAACGGTTCCTCCGTGGGCGTCCGTTGGGGACGGGGTGAGGGGAGGGGTCCCCTGGCCCAGAGATACGGTCGCCGACGGCTGTGCGTTCAGTGGCTGCGGAGTCCTGTTCCGATTCCGTGAGTGCCGGTGGCCGCCGGCCGGGCAGGTGCCCGCGCGGACGGGCCCGATCCGGGCATTCGGCGCACTGCGAATCGGCGAACGTGTGTGGGCCCACGTGTGTGGGCCAACGCGAGTGGGCACACGCTTGGTGGCGCCGGGCACCGAGCGCCGGACATCGAGCCGCAGATCCGCTTCGACGCCCCGGCAACTCAGTACCGGGTCAGGGCGGTGCCGCCTCCCGTCGTTCCGATCGCGATGTGCGGCGCTCGCGCGGGATCGACCCAGGCGAGGATCCGCCGCATGGCCTCCACCGGCACGGACACACAGCCGGCGGTCGCCCCGCGCCCGTCGACGTGCAGGAAGATGCCGGCGCCGCGACCCCGTACCGGCTTGTCGTAGTTGAAGCCGACGACGAGGGCGTACGCGTACTGCGGGTCGTACGTGATCAGGTGCTCGGACTCGGTGGCGCGGCAGTCGGCGGGGCGGGGCTCGGTCCAGCGGTTGTAGGAGCGGGAGTCGTTGTCCTCGCACCACCAGGACTCCTGGCGCACCCGGCGGTAGGGGGCCCGGGTGCCGTCCGGCGCCTTCCGGATGCCGAACGCGTACGGGAGGCCGTACAGCCCCGTGGGTGTCGTGTTCGTGCTCTGTCTGCGTGAGCCGCCCTCGACCAGCCCCTTGGCCCCGAAGCGAGCCACCGCCGACCCGGTCTTCACCCAGTGTCCGTCGCGCCGGTCCCACCAGGTGAGCGTGCCCGACGTCGCGTCGGCGCGCGGCGCCTGTGCCGTGATCAGCTGGCTGCCGCCGCCGGTGTCCGCGAGCTGCTCGGGCAGGGGCGGCGGGCCGCCCGGGGCGAGGGCGAGAAGGGACGCGGACGCGAGTGCGACGGCTCCGAGGCGCATGGCTCAGACGGTAGTGGGCGGCAGCGGGAGCGGCAGCCCGGGTAGGCCGTCCAGGCTCGTCGCGATGTGCTCCTTCTTGGTGAAGTAGGTGTTCAGGGAGGTGTCGTCCTCGCGGGCGAAGCGCTTGGCGTGCAGGTCGCGGTCCTCGTCGTACGACATGAAGGGCACCGCGTAGCCGCAGGTGTCGCGGACGAGCTCGGCCGTCACGACGATGACCGCGCGCAGGCCGTGCGGGGTGGGGTCGACGCCGGGGAAGCGCGCGAGCAGTTCCTTGAAGCGGGGGTCGTCACGGAAGACGGGTTCGCCGTGGCCGTGCACCCGGACGATGTTGGGCGGCCCCTGGAAGGCGCACCACATGAGGGTGATCCGGCCGTTCTCCCGCAGGTGCGCGATGGTCTCCGCGTTGCTGCCGGCGAAGTCGAGGTAGGCCACGGTTCGTTCGTCGAGCACGGCGAACGAACCGCTGATGCCCTTGGGGGAGAGGTTGATCGTGCCGTCCGGGGACAGCGGCGCGGTCGCGGTGAAGAAGAGGGGCTGGGCCTCGATGAACGTGCGCAGCCGGCCGTCGATGCGTTCATAAGTCTTTCCCATGTCTAACGATTATCGAGCAAGGTCCTTCGCTTGTCTAAGGATTTCCCCGGCGTGTTGGCTCCGGGATGGCTCGGCACTCCGAAGAGTGAGTCTCGATTGACGAATCATGCAGAGTTCTGCATACTCATGCATGCCAGCGGATGCACTGTGAAGGAGAATCCCGTGACCGAGCGCGTCGTACTCGCCTACTCCGGCGGTCTGGACACCTCCGTCGCCATCGGCTGGATCGCCGAGGAGACGGGCGCCGAGGTCGTCGCCGTCGCCGTGGACGTCGGCCAGGGCGGCGAGGACCTGGACGTCATCCGCAAGCGCGCGCTCGCCTGCGGTGCCGTCGAGGCCGAGGTCGCGGACGCGAAGGACGAGTTCGCCGACGAGTACTGCCTCCCGGCGATCAAGGCCAACGCCCTCTACATGGACCGCTATCCGCTGGTCTCCGCGCTCTCCCGGCCGACGATCGTCAAGCACCTCGTCGCCGCCGCGCGCAAGCACGGCGCCACCACGGTCGCCCACGGCTGCACCGGCAAGGGCAACGACCAGGTGCGGTTCGAGGCCGGCATCGTCGCCCTGGCCCCCGACCTCAAGTGCATCGCCCCGGTCCGCGACTACGCGATGACCCGCGACAAGGCGATCGCCTTCTGCGAGGCGAAGCGGCTCCCGATCGCCACCAGCAAGAAGTCCCCGTACTCCATCGACCAGAACGTGTTCGGCCGGGCCGTCGAGACGGGCTTCCTCGAGGACATCTGGAACGCGCCGATCGAGGACATCTACGAGTACACCGCGAACCCGGCCGAGCCCCGCGAGGCCGACGAGGTGGTCATCTCCTTCAAGGCGGGTGTACCGGTCGCCCTCGACGGCAGGCCCGTCAGCGTCCTGCAGGCCATCCAGCAGCTCAACGAGCGGGCCGGCGGCCAGGGCGTCGGCCGGATCGACATGGTCGAGGACCGGCTCGTGGGCATCAAGTCCCGTGAGGTGTACGAGGCTCCGGGCGCGATCGCGCTGATCACCGCGCACCAGGAGCTGGAGAACGTCACCGTCGAACGCGAACTGGCCCGCTACAAGCGGCAGGTCGAGCAGCGCTGGGGCGAACTCGTCTACGACGGCCAGTGGTTCTCCCCGCTCAAGCGCGCTCTGGACGGCTTCATCGACGAGGCCAACCGGCAGGTCGACGGGGACGTCCGGATGACCCTGCACGGCGGCCGCGCGGTCGTCACCGGCCGGCGCTCCGACTCGTCGCTCTACGACTTCGACCTGGCGACCTACGACACGGGCGACACCTTCGACCAGGCGGCCGCCAAGGGCTTCATCGACATCTACAGCCTGTCGTCGAAGATCGCCGCCAAGCGCGACCTGGGGTGACACCGAAGCCCACCCCGCACGCACTAGCCTGACGGCCGCCTCCTCACTTTCCTGGGTGCGGAGGCGGTCGCACACCGCCATCTTTGAGGAGCAACGCAAGTGAGCAGCAACAGCGGTGACGTACGGCTCTGGGGCGGCCGGTTCGCCGACGGTCCCGCCGAGGCCCTGGCCAGGCTGTCCGCGTCCGTCCACTTCGACTGGCGGCTCGCGCCCTACGACATCGCCGGATCGCGTGCCCACGCGCGCGTGCTGCACAAAGCGGACCTCCTCACGGACGACGAGCTGACCCGGATGCTCGAAGGCCTGGACCGGCTCGAAGCCGATGTGGCGGACGGTTCCTTCGTCGGCACCATCGCCGACGAGGACGTCCACACCGCCCTGGAGCGGGGCCTGTTGGAGCGCCTCGGCCCGGACCTCGGCGGCAAGCTGCGCGCGGGCCGCTCCCGCAACGACCAGGTGGCGACCCTCTTCCGGATGTACCTGCGCGACCACGCGCGGATCATCGGCAGCCTGGTCGCCGACCTCCAGGACGCGCTGATCGGCCTCGCCGAGGCCCACCCGGACGTCGCGATGCCCGGCCGCACCCACCTCCAGCACGCGCAGCCCGTGCTCTTCGCGCACCACGTCCTCGCGCACGTCCAGTCGCTGTCCCGGGACGCCGAGCGCCTGCGCCAGTGGGACGAGCGCACGGCCGTCTCGCCGTACGGGTCGGGCGCGCTGGCCGGTTCCTCGCTCGGCCTCGACCCGGAGTCGGTCGCCAAGGACCTCGGCTTCGAGCACGGCTCGGTCGCGAACTCGATCGACGGCACGGCGTCCCGCGACTTCGTCGCCGAGTTCGCCTTCATCACCGCGATGATCGGTGTGAACCTCTCCCGGATCGCCGAAGAGGTCATCATCTGGAACACGAAGGAGTTCTCCTTCGTCACGCTCCACGACGCGTTCTCCACGGGCTCGTCGATCATGCCGCAGAAGAAGAACCCGGACATCGCGGAGCTGGCGCGCGGCAAGTCGGGGCGCCTCATCGGCAACCTGACGGGCCTGATGGCCACGCTCAAGGCGCTGCCCCTCGCGTACAACCGCGACCTCCAGGAGGACAAGGAGCCGGTCTTCGACTCCTGCGACCAGCTGGAGGTCCTGCTCCCCGCCTTCACCGGCATGATGGCCACCCTCACCGTCCACCGCGAGCGGATGGAGGAACTGGCCCCGGCCGGCTTCTCACTCGCCACCGACATCGCCGAGTGGCTGGTCAGGCAGGGCGTGCCGTTCCGAGTCGCGCACGAGGTCGCGGGCGAGTGCGTGAAGGTCGCCGAGGCCGAGGGCATCGAACTCGACGGTCTGAGCGACGAGCAGTTCGCGAAGATCTCCCCTCATCTGACGCCCGAGGTGCGGTCCGTGCTGAACGTGCCGGGCGCGCTCGCGTCCCGCGACGGCCGTGGCGGTACGGCGCCGAGCGCGGTCGCCGTGCAGCTCGCGGAGATCAGGTCCGACGTGACCGCCCAGCACACCTGGGCCACGGCGAAGCGGAAGAAGTGACACCGTCCGGGAGCGGCCGGCGCCGGACGTGAGGGAACCCCCGGCCGGGAGCGGACAGAGCCGGGCACGTACGAGCGACACCGGACAGGTCCGGTCGGTATCCGAAACGAATCCGGGCGGTGTCTGACAGGAAGTGGCGGCGCCGGGCAGAAGGAGCGGCGGGTCCGGTGGGGCGGGGGCATCGCGGGTTACGTTGGTCGGAAGCCGTACGGAGCCGATCGAAACGGAGCCCGCGATGCCCTTCGCCCGCCTCGCCTCAGCCACGACTCCCACCGCGCACATCGGGCTCGGCCTGGCCGCGGTGGGCCGCCCCGGCTACATCAACCTCGGCCGCGAGGACGACCTCCCGGCCGTACGCAGCGTCGACGCCCTGCGTGAGCGCGCCCACGAACTCCTCGACGCCGCCTACGCCCAGGGCGTGCGCTACTACGACGTGGCCCGCTCGTACGGCCGCTCCGAGGAGTTCCTCGCCGACTGGCTCCGCTCCCGTCCCGACGTCGACGACGTCGTGGTCGGCAGCAAGTGGGGTTACACCTACACGGCGGACTGGCGCACCGACGCCGAGGCGCACGAGGTCAAGGACCACGGCCTCGCCACCTACGAGCGGCAGCGCGCCGAGACCGCCGAGCTGCTCGGTGACCGGCTCGACCTCTACCAGATCCACTCGGTGACCCCGGACAGTCCGGCCCTCACCGACAAGAAGCTGCACGCCGAGCTCGCCGAAGCCGCAGCCGGGGGCCTGTCCATCGGCTTCTCCACGAGCGGGCCGGCGCAGGCCGACGCGATCCGCGCCGCGCTCGCCGTGACGGTCGACGGCACACCCCTCTTCCGTACCGTCCAGTCCACGTACAACGTCCTGGAGACCTCGGCCGCGCCCGCGCTCGCCGAGGCGCACGACGCCGGACTCACGGTGATCGTCAAGGAGGCCATGGCCAACGGCCGCCTCGCCACCGGGCACGCGTCGGACGCGGTCGCCGCCGTGGCCGCGCAGACCGGGCTGGGCGCGGACGCCGTCGCCCTCGCCTTCGTCCTGTGCCGCCCCTGGGCCGGAGTCGTCCTCTCCGGCGCGGCCACCGCCAACCAGCTCGCCTCGAACCTGCACGCCGCGGTCGTCGATCTCGACGAGGACCGGCTGGCCCGCCTCGACGCCCTCGCCGAGGAGCCGGGGGCCTACTGGGAGCACCGCGCGCGGCTTCCCTGGCACTGAGAACCCGCCGCACCGGGGATACGTGAGACGTCGATGCTCCTAATGAGACACGGATGTCTCACGTGGGCTACTCTTGTCTCATGGCTGTCGACCGTGACCATGTGCTGCGCAGCGCGGCCGCCCTCCTCACCCGCAGATCCACCGCCACCATGGACGAGGTCGCCCGAGCGGCCGGGATCAGCAGGGCCACGCTGCACCGCCAGTTCGCCGGGCGTGACGCGCTCGTGCGGGCGCTGGAAGCGCTCGGCATCGAGGAGTGCGAGGCGGCCCTGGACGCCGCCCGCCTCGACGACGGCACCGCGCAGGAGGCGCTGCGCCGTCTGGTGCGCGAGCTGGAGAAGGCCGCCGGACTCCTCTCCTTCCTCTACACCGAGAACCAGCTGTTCGAGGGCGAGGAGCAGCACGAGGGCTGGGCCCGGCTCGACGCCCGTTTCGCCGCGCTGTTCCGGCGCGGCCAGGACAGCGGCGAATTCCGCATCGACCTCACCCCGGCCTGGCTCACCGAGGCGCTCTACGGGCTGATCGCCTCGGGCGCCTGGGCGGTGCTGGAGGGGCGGGTCGCCACCAAGGACTTCACCTTCATGATCGTCGAGCTGCTGCTCGGCGGCGCGCTACGGAGAGAGTGATCATGACCAGCACCCTGCGGCACGGGGGTGTCCCCGGCACGGACGAAGCCGGGAAGGCGGGGGAGTGCACGGCGAAGGCGGAGAAGCGACCGGGACGCTGGCTCGCGCTCTCGGTCCTCGTACTCGCCGTGCTGCTGGTGACCGTCGACGCGACCGTGCTCGGTCTCGCGACCCCTTACATCAGCGAGGACCTGGAGCCCTCCGGTACCCAGCTCCTGTGGATCGGCGACGTCTACTCCTTCGTCATCGCCGGCCTGCTCGTCTCCATGGGCAGCCTCGGTGACCGCATCGGCCGCAAGCGGCTGCTGCTGATCGGCGCCACCGTGTTCGGCGCGATATCCGTGCTCAACGCCTATGCCACGACACCGGAGTTGATGATCCTGGCGCGGGCGCTGCTCGGTGTCGCGGGCGCGACCCTGATGCCCGCCACGCTCGCCCTGATCCGCAACCTCTTCCACGACCCGCGCGAACGCAGCCTCGCCATCGGCATCTGGGGCGCCACGGCGTCCGCCGGTACCGCGGTCGGGCCCGTGGTCGGCGGCTTCCTGCTCGAACACTTCTGGTGGGGCTCGGTCTTCCTGATCAACGTGCCCGTGATGCTCGTCCTGGTGCCCGTCGGCATCAAGCTGCTGCCCGAGTCGCGCAACCCGAACCCCGGCCCCTGGGACCTGGCCAGTGTCGCGCTCTCGCTCGTCGGCATGATCGGCATCGTGTACGCGGTCAAGGAACTGGCCATGCACGGGTTCGCCTGGCAACCGGTGGCCGTGGGCCTGCTCGGCGCCGCGGCCCTGTACGGGTTCGTACGGCGCCAGCTCGGCATGCCGATACCGCTGCTGGACATGCGGCTGTTCCGCAACCGGGGCTTCTCGGCGGCCGTGGCCGCCGACCTGCTGACCGTCTTCGGAATGTCCGGACTCGTCTTCTTCCTCTCGCAGTATCTGCAACTGGTGCAGGGCAGAGGGCCGTTCGAGGCCGGTCTGGCCGAACTCCCCGCCGCCGTAGGCGCCGTGGGGGCGGGCCTGGTCGCGGGCTCGGCCGCCCGGCGGTACTCGGTGCGTGCCGTGGTCTCCGGCGGGCTCGCCGCGGTCGGCCTCGCGCTCGCCGCGCTCACCCTGCTGAGCCGGTCCACCGGCTACTCGCTGCTCGGCACCGCGCTGCTGGCCGTCGGTGTCGGCGCGGGCTTCTCGTTCACCGTCACCGCCGACGTGATCCTCTCCAGCGTGCCCAAGGAGCAGGCCGGCGCGGCCTCCGCGGTCTCCGAGACGGCGTACGAACTCGGCGCCGCCCTCGGCATCGCCCTGCTGGGCTCCATCGTCACGGGTGTGTACGCGGGCTTCACCGGGCCCGCGGGTACCCCGGCCGGAGCTCACGAGTCCCTCGGCGGCGCGGTGGAGGCGGCCGCCAAGCTCCCCGCCCACACCTCGGGGGCCCTGCTGGACGCGGCCCGTACGTCCTTCGTGGACGGCCTGGCCTTCGCCTCGGGCATCGGAGCGGTGGTACTGCTCGCCACCGCGGTGGCGGCATGGTTCCTGCTGAGGGGGCAGAAATTGGAGACCGGGGTCTAGGACGGGTTGCGCACGTCGCGCCTGTCTCGCGACGCCCGGCACGTCCTGGAACGACAACAGGCGACGTTCACCCGAGTGAACGTCGCCTGTCGCGGCGCCGACGGACGACCCTTCGCCGGTTCGGCCGCCTACGTGCCTACGTGCCTACGCCGCCTTCGCCTTCGTGGCGTACATGTCCACGTACTCCTGGCCCGACAGCCGCATGACCTCGGTCATCACCGAGTCGGTCACGGCGCGCAGGACATAGCGGTCACGGTCCATGCCCTCGTACCGCGAGAACTCCATGGCCTCGCCGAACCGGACCGTGACCCGGCCGGGACGCGGCATCCCGGAACCGCCGGGCTGCAGTTTGTCGGTGCCGATCATCGCGAACGGGACGACCGGCGCGCCGGTCATCAGGGTGAGCCGGGCGATGCCGGTGCGGCCGCGGTAAAGACGCCCGTCGGGGGAGCGGGTGCCCTCCGGGTAGATGCCGAAGACCTTGCCCTCCTCCAGGATGCGACGGCCGGTCATCAGCGCCGCGACACCGCCGTTGGCGCCGTCGCGGTCGACGGGGATCATGCCGACGCCGGTGAAGAACCAGGCCATGAGGCGGCCCTTGAACCCCTTGCCGGTGACGTACTCGTCCTTGCCGATGAAGAGCACCTGCCGGTCGCAGACCAGGGGCAGGATCATCGAGTCGATGAACGTGAGGTGGTTGCCGGCCAGGATGACCGGACCGTCGCCCGGGATGTGCTCCACGCCCTCCACCCGTGGGCGGAACATCAGGCGCATGATCGGTCCGAGCACTGCCTTGATGAGCACGAAGCGGGACAACGGGCCCTCCGGTGTCAAGGGATTCGGTATGAGTCTGTGCAGGTGAGGACGATACTCGCGGGTCCCGGGTGATTGCACATCGGGTTCACCGCCCGGACACGCACTGTTGACCAATGTTTACCTGCCGTGGCCTGCGATCGAGCATGTGTCACCCGTTCGACACGATGTGACGGAAGTCGCCCCCGGACGGCGCAAGGTTCCCCCGGTCGGCCGCCCCCACCCGACGATCCGTCATCACCCGCCTCCCGTACGCCATCAGGCGGAGCCCAGCTGTTCCGCCGCGGGTCTCCCTCCCGTCACGCAAGGGCCCCTACGATCGACCCGCTTTGACAGGTGCAGGGCGGGTACGCAGGAGGAGCGCACATGGGGACGCAGGAGTCGCAGGAGTCGAACGGGCAGGGCCGGGGCACGGGGCGGCGGGCACTGCTCGGGGCCGCCGTGCTCGGCGCGGGCGGAGCGGTCCTCGGACTGTCCGGCGCGGCGCGGGCCGACGAGCGTCACGGGGGCGGCGGTCACGGCGGCGGGTACCGGAGTCTGCCGAAGCCGACCGTGATCGGACACCGCGGTGCCAGCGGCTACCGGCCCGAACACACCTTCGGCTCCTATCAGCTGGCGCTCGACATGGGGGCCGACGTCGTCGAGGCGGGCGACCTGGTCCCCACCAAGGACGGTCACCTGGTCTGCCGGCACGAGCCCGAGATCGGCGGAACGACCGATGTGTCGGCGCACCCGGAGTTCGCCGGCCGCAAGACCACCAAGACCCTGGACGGCGTCCCCACCACCGGCTGGTTCACGGAGGACTTCACGCTCGCCGAGCTGAAGACCCTGCGGGCCGTCGAGCGCATCCCCGCCAATCGCCCGAACAACACCCTCTACAACGGCCGCTGGGAGATCCCCACCTTCGAAGAGGTCCTCCACTGGCAGGACGAGCAGACCCGAAAGCGCGGCAAGCAGGTCTGGATCTACCCCGAGACCAAGCACCCCACCTACTTCCGGGCGCTCGGTCTGGGCCTCGAGGAGCGCCTCGCCAAGGTGCTGCGCAAACACGGCAAGGACGGGAAGAACTCGCCCGTCATCATCCAGTCCTTCGAGCCGACCAGCATCCAGCGCCTCGACAAGCTCGTCGACAACGCGCTCGTCGTCCTGCTCTCCGCGGCGAACACCCGGCCCTGGGACTTCGTCGCGACCGGCGACCCGCGCACGGTCGCGGACCTCGTCAAGCCCGCGGGCCTGAAGTGGATGGCCTCGTACGCCCAGGGCATCGGCCCCACGCTCGACCTGGTCATCCCCAAGGACGCCGGCGGCGCCCTCACCACGCCGACCACCCTGGTCGCCGACGCGCACCGCGCGGGCCTGATCCTGCACCCGTACACCATGCGCAACGAGAACGTCTTCCTGCCGGCCGACTTCCGCCGGGGCACCGACCCGAACGCCTACGGCGACGCGTTCGGCGCCTTCCGGACCTACTTCGCCACCGGCATCGACGGCGTCTTCTCCGACAACGCGGACACCGCGCTCCTCGCGCGCGAGGACTTCGTCAACTGATGACCCCGCCACCCCGGATGGGGTGACACCCGGCCGCCCCGGCAACCTCCCGCCGGGGCGGCCGCGTCCCGCCGCACATGACCCACGAGATGGTTTCCGCGCTGCGTCCGCTGCTCGCCGCCGAGGCCTCGGCGGAGGCGCACGCGACCGGGACCGAACAGAGCGACCTCGAACAAGCCGTCTGGCTGCGCCTCCTGGAGCGCCTCGACTCGGCCGGGCCGCCCGCCGACCCGCCGGAATGGCTGCGTCGCGCGGTGCGCTCCGAGGCCCGCCGCGCCCGCCGCACGGCCCGCCGGGAACAGCCGTACGGCTCCGAACCCGCCGACCCGGGCGGGCCCGGCCCCGAGCTGTGGGCGATGACCGCCGACTCCCGCCGCGCCCTGCACGCCGCCGTACGCCGGCTGCCCGGCCGCTGCCCGCGCCTCATGGCGGCGCTGCTCTCCCCTCGGGACCTCACCTACCGTGAGATCGCGGGTGAGTTGGGTATCTCACAGGGCAGTCTTGGTCCGGAACGTTCCAGATGTCTTGGATGTCTACGGCGATTGCTGGCGCCGGTGGTTGCGGCCCGCGGACCACGGGGATAGGAGTGGGGAACACCGGTGGAACAAGTGAGCGGGAGGCATGCACACATGGGCATGAGCGTGACCATCTCGGGGGCGACCGAGCAGGACGCAGAGCAGATCCTCAAGCTGCAGTACCTCTGCTACCAGAGCGAGGCCGAGCTGTCCGGCGACTACGGCATCGAGCCGCTCACGCAGCCGCTCGACTCCCTCAGGGCGGAGCTGGCTGACGGTACGGTCCTGGTGGCCCGGCTGGGGCAGGAGGTGGTGGCCTCGGTCCGCGGAACCGTGGACCCCGACGGCACGGCCAGGATCAACAAGCTCATCGTCCACCCGCGCATGCAGCGCCACGGGATCGGCGCCCGGCTCCTGCGCGCCGCCGAAGCGGCCCTGGTGGGAGAGCGCGGCGCCAAGAGGATCCAGCTCCACACCGGCCAGCGCGGCGGCGGCAACCTACGGCTGTACCGAAGCGTGGGCTACGAGACGGTCGGCACGTCGAAGGGCGACGACGGCGTCACCGTCATCGTGCTGGAAAAGCCCGCGGAGACCTACGCGACGACGGCGTAGCCACGCCGGCCCGGCGGACGCGGCACGACAGGCCGCCGGGGGACACGCGACCGGCGGCCGGTGGCCCGCACCTCCCGCCGGCCCGCGGTCGGACTACCGGCTCCCCGCGGAGCGCCCGCGCAGCCAGTACATGGCCGACAGCGGCAGCAGCACCGGAATGAACAGGTACCCCATGCCGTAGTCCGACCACACTGTGGCGTCGGGGAAGGCGGACGGCTCCACCAGCGTCCAGGTACCCACGATCAGGACACCCGCGAGCTCGGCGGCGCAGCACACCAGCGCCGCCCTGCGGGCCTTCTCGCCGCCCCGGACGAGCGAGTACGTGATGAAGCCGTAGACGAGGCCGGCGACCGCCGACAGCGAGTAGGCGAGCGGGGCCTTGCCGAACTCCGTCGAGATCTGCACGGCGGAGCGCGACACGGCGCCGACGACCATCACTCCGTACAGCCAGACCAGCAGCATGCCCGGACCGCTGATGAGCCGCGTCCGTTTCCGCCCGGTCGCTTCTTCCTCGGTCACGGTGACCTCGGCCTTCGTCACGTCAGCCTCCCCAGATGTCGTACAGGCGCACTTCGAGGACGGCGAGCACCACGCCGCCGGCCGCCACCGTGATCGAACCCCAGCGGGTGCGCTCCGCCAGCGACATGAAGGCCACGGCCGGTACGCACACGAAGGCCCCGAGCAGATAGGCCACGAAGATCGTCGTGCCCTGCTCCGCCTTCTCGCCACGTGCCAGCTGGACGATGCCGATCACCAGCTGGACCGCGGCGAGCAGGGACACCACGGCCATGCCGATGAAGTGCCAGTCCTTGGTGGGCTGATCACGGTAGGCGGCCCAGCCGCACCAGGCGGCGAGCACGAGCGCGGCGACGGCGGTCGCGACCGTCAGGGCATCAAGCATGCCGTGACCCTATTACGGGCCAAAAGGCCCGATGCCCTCGCCCCCGGCCGCCCCGTAGGGTCGGGGACATGAAGATCCACGCTGACGCCCTGCTGTTCGACAACGACGGAACCCTCGTCTCGTCCCTGGAGTCGGTGAACCGCTGCTGGACCCGCTGGGCGCGGGAGTACGGGATCACCGCCGACGACTTCGCCCGGATCGAACTGCATGGCCGCCCCGCCGTCGAGATAGCCGCCGACCTGCTGCCCGCCCACATCGTCCCCGAGGCCCTCGCGCGCATCGAGCAGCTGGAGGTCGAGGACGTTCCTGGCGGCGTCCTGCTGCTGCCCGGAACCGCCGCCTTCCTCGGCTCGCTGCCCGCCGAGCGCTGGGCCGTCGTCACCTCCGCCACCCGGCGGCTGGCCGAGGCCCGGCTCGACGAGGTCGGCATCCGGCCCAAGACCCTGGTCTCCGCCGACGACGTCACCCGCGGCAAGCCCGACCCCGAGCCCTACCTCCTCGCCGCCCGTGAGCTGGGAGTCGACCCGGCCCGCTGTGTCGTCTTCGAGGACGCCCCGGCCGGCCTCCAGGCGGGCCGCGCCGCCGGCATGACCACCGTGGCGTTGGCCACAACCCACGCGGCCTCCGAGCTGGTCGCGGACCTGGTGGTGAAGGACCTCTCGGCCCTGTCCGCGCTGGTCACGGACGGGGGAGTGGAGATCTCCGTCCGCGGCTGAGAAGTGTCCACCGCTGTCCACGATGCGGACAGCGGTTCCGGGCCGAGCCACTCCGTCTGCTTTACTTCACTCCATGACCACGACGAGCAGCCGCACCCTTGCGACCGAGGCGACCATGACGCCCGGTGCTCGTTGTATGTGTCGAATGTGCGCCTTCTAGAGGGCCCCCGCACCACCGCCTGATCCCGCGCCCCGAAGCGGGACCGCCGCGCCCTGAGTCCGTACCGCGTACGTGACAGGGGCTGCCCCGCGCACACGTTCTCCTCCCGGTTCCCTCCGGTTCCATCGCCATCGCGAGAACCGTGCCGCGTTCAAGACCGAATGCACCCGTGCCGGCGCACACCCACGCCCCGCACTCGACAGTGACGGAATCCCCAGTGATCACGACAACGGGCCTCAGCAAGGTCTACCGCTCGCGCGGCCGTGAAGTGACCGCCCTCGACGGCGTCGATCTGCATGTCCGCGAAGGCGAGGTGTACGGCGTCATCGGCCAGTCCGGCGCCGGCAAGTCCTCGCTCATCCGCTGCGTCAACCTCCTGGAGCGTCCTACCGCCGGCACGGTCACCGTCGCCGGACAGGACCTCACCGCCCTCGCCGGACGCGGACCGCGCGCCGGCAAGGAGCTCCGCCAGGCGCGCAGCCGTATCGGCATGGTCTTCCAGCACTTCAACCTGCTGTCCTCGCGCACCGTGCAGGAGAACGTCGAGCTGCCGCTCGAGATCCTCGGCATCTCGGGGAAGGAGCGTTCCACCAAGGCGCTCGGTCTGCTCGACCTGGTCGGCCTGTCCGACAAGGCGAAGGCCTACCCCGCACAGCTCTCCGGCGGCCAGAAGCAGCGCGTCGGCATCGCCCGTGCCCTGGCCGGCGACCCCAAGGTGCTGCTCTCCGACGAGGCCACCAGCGCCCTCGACCCCGAGACCACCCGCTCCATCCTCCAGCTGATCCGTGACCTGAACCGGCAACTGGGTCTCACCGTCCTGCTCATCACCCACGAGATGGACGTCGTCAAGACCGTCTGCGACTCGGCCGCACTCATGGAGAACGGCCGCATCGTCGAGTCGGGCACGGTCGCCGAACTGCTCGCGACCCCCGGCTCCGAGCTGGCCTCCGCGCTCTTCCCGGTCAGCGGCGACGCCTCCGGCGACGACCGCACGGTCATCGACGTCACCTTCCACGGAGAGGCCGCGACGCAGCCCGTCATCTCGCAGCTCTCCCGCACCTACAACATCGACATCTCGATCCTCGGCGCCGCGATGGACACCGTCGGCGGCAAGCAGGTCGGCCGGATGCGCATCGAACTGCCCGGCCGTTACGACGAGAACGTCGTGCCGATCGGATTCCTGCGCGAGCAGGGCCTGCAGATCGACATCCAGGGCCAGGAGCCCGCACTCGTGAAGGACGGTGCCAAGTGACCTGGTCGGAGATGCAGCCGCTGCTGTCCCAGGCGTGTTGGGACACCCTCTACATGGTCGGCTGGTCCACGCTGATCGCCGTCGTCGGGGGTCTGCCGCTCGGCATCCTGCTCGTCCTCACCGACCGCGGCGGACTCCTGCAGAACGTCGCCGCGAACAAGGTCATCGGGCAGGTCGTGAACATCGCCCGCTCGATGCCGTTCATCATCCTGATGGTCGCGCTGATGAACTTCACGCGCACGATCACGGGTACGACGATCGGTCGCGAGGCGGCGATCGTGCCGCTCGCCATCGGCGCGATCCCGTTCTTCGCGCGGCTCGTCGAGACGGCTGTCCGTGAAGTGGACGGCGGGCTCGTCGAGGCCGTGCAGTCGATGGGCGGCAACACCTGGACCGTCGTGCGCAGGGTGCTCGTACCGGAGTCGCTGCCCTCGCTGATCTCCTCGGCGACCACCACCCTCGTCGCCCTCATCGGCTACTCGGCCATGGCGGGCACCGTCGGCGCCGGAGGCCTCGGCGACATCGCCATCCGCTACGGCTACCAGCGTTTCGAGACCGGGCTGATGTGGATCACCGTGGCGATCCTCGCCGTGGTCATCTCCCTCATCCAGTTCGCCGGCGACTACGCCGCCCGCGGCCTGCACCGACGCGGCGGACACTCCGGCGCCGCGCCGAGGCTCCGGCTGCTGAAGGCCGGAACGCCCACGACCGCGGAGGTAAGCGCCACCGCGGAGGCCACCACGGCCGACGTCGGCAAGGCCGTCTGAGCCCGGCCGCCCGAATACCCCACCCCCACCCGCGGTCTTCCCCGTCCCACCCGAACACGGGGACGCTCCACCCCTCAGGAAAGGCACTTTTCGTGCGTAACACTGCCAAGATCACCACCGCCGTCCTCGCCGCCGGAGCCCTCACCCTCGGTCTCTCCGCCTGCGGCTCGG
Organism: Streptomyces sp. RPA4-2; assembly: GCF_012273515.2. Taxonomy (NCBI): domain Bacteria; kingdom Bacillati; phylum Actinomycetota; class Actinomycetes; order Kitasatosporales; family Streptomycetaceae; genus Streptomyces; species Streptomyces sp. RPA4-2. The sequence goes on along the minus strand of NZ_CP050975.2, from coordinate 1,982,670 downwards.
GCAAGGACTCCGCCTCCGACACGAGCGGCCCGCTGATCGTCGCCGCGAGCCCGACCCCGCACGCCGAGATCCTCAACTTCGTCAAGAAGAACCTGGCGAAGAAGGCGGGCCTCGACCTCGAGGTCAAGGAGTTCCAGGACTACATCGTCCCGAACACGGCGACCGAGGACGGCTCGGTGGATGCCAACTACTTCCAGAACCAGCCGTACCTGGACGACTTCAACAAGAAGCGCGGCACTCACATCGTGCCTGTCGTCACCGTGCACCTGGAGCCGCTCGGCCTGTACTCCCACAAGGTGAAGAGCGCCGACGCCCTCAAGAGCGGCGCGACCGTCGCGGTCCCGAACGACGCCGTCAACGAGGCGCGCGCCCTGAAGCTGCTCGCCTCCAAGGGGCTCATCACCCTCAAGGACGGCGCCGGCAACGAGGCGACCCCGCGGGACATCTCCAAGAACCCGAAGAACCTCAAGTTCAAGGAGGTCGAGGCGGCCCAGACCCCGCGCTCCCTGGACGACGTGGACGCCGCGGTCGTCAACGGCAACTACGCCATATCCGCGGGCCTCAAGCCCGCCAAGGACGCCCTCGTCCTGGAGTCGCCGAACAACAACCCGTACGGCAACTTCCTCGCCGTCAAGAAGGGCAACGAGAACGACCCGCGGGTGAAGAAGCTCGCCAAGCTCCTCACCTCGCCCGAGGTCAAGAAGTTCATCGAGGACAAGTACGCCGGCTCGGTCATCCCCTCGTTCTGATCCGTTCCCACGATCCGTGCCGCCGCACGGGGCCCACATCCGCATCCGGTGGTCCTTCCCTGTTCCCCTTCGGGCAGTTGGGGGAGGACCCCGTGGTGCGGTCGGGTGCTTTCATGCTGCATGCTGGGCAGTTCAGCGGGCCCGCAGGTTCCGACGGCCCGATGTCCCCGACGGTTACGGAGCGGCGCATGACTAGCACCTTCCCCGACATCTCCATCAGCACGGAGCGGTTGGTCCTGCGCGCGCTCGACGAGGACGACGTCCCCGCCCTGTCCGAAATGATGAACGACGAGCAGGTCGCGGCCTGGACCGACGTGCCCCAGCCCTTCACCGAAGAGGGCGCCCGCACCTGGATCAGTGAGTACGCGCCCGCGGAACGCCACGCGGGCCGCGGCCTCGACCTCGCCGTCACCGAGTTCCTCACCCAGCGGCTGGTCGGCATCATCCAGCTCGGCAAGACGAACTGGCACATCCGCTCCACCGAACTCTCCTACGTCATCGCCCCCTGGGCCCGCGGCGAGGGCTACGCCTCCGAGGCGTCGCTCGCCACCGCCCAATGGCTCTTCCGGGACCAGAAGTTCGAGCGCATCGAGGTGCGCACGGCGGCCGACAACACCGCCTCCCAGCAGGTCGCCCAGAAGATCGGCTGCATCAGCGAGGGCGTCCTGCGCAACGCGTGCATAGCGCACAGCCGCACCGAGGACGGCCGTTGGGTCGACCACCGCACCGACTTCATCGTCTGGAGCCTCCTCCCGGAGGACCTCGAAGGCGTCGGCGACCAACTCGCCGACTCCAGCGGTTTCACGTCGTTCTCCGACTGGAACTGAACCCGGGACGGCACACAGAACTGAACACGGAACCGGGCACGGAACCGAGCGCAAGGGCGACCCGGACCCGGAACCCGGGGGCACCCGCGACCGGACCCGGACAACCGCGCACGCCCCTCGGCACCGCTCACGCCCGACGGCACCGCTGAGGCCCGCCGGAACCGCTCGCACCCGGTGGGACCCGCGCGCGGCCCCGTCCGGCAACGCCAGGTACCCTCACGGAGCCCACCCACGGGCTGCCCCCTGACGACCTGCGAAGACCCTCTGGAGACTGACGACGATGGCCGACCGCGTCACGGTGATCGGCTGGGACGGCTCCCCCCTGACCGCGGCGGCGCGCTCCGCCCTCGGCGCGGCCACCCTGGTGGCCGGAGCGGCACACCATCTGACGCTCCCCGAGGTGCCCGGGGGCGCCGAGCGCATCCGGCTCGGCAGCGTCGCCCTCGCCGCCCGCCGCATCGCGGGCCACCGCGGCAGCGCCGTCGTCCTCGCCGACGGGGACCCCGGCTTCTTCGGCGTCGTCCGCACCCTGCGCGCTCCCGAGTTCGGCCTCGAGGTCGAGGTCGTGCCCGCCGTCTCCTCGGTCGCCGCCGCATTCGCCCGCGCCGGAATGCCCTGGGACGACGCACACGTGGTCGTCGCACACCGCCGCTCGCTGCGACGCGCAGTGAATGTATGTCGAGCCCATACCAAGGTGGCCGTCCTCACCTCGCCCGGTGCGGGCCCCGCCGAACTCGGCCTGCTCCTCGAAGGCGTCCACCGCACCTTCGTCATCTGCGAGGAACTCGGCACCGCGCGCGAGCGGGTCACGATCCTCACCTCCGACAAGGCCGCCGACCACACCTGGCGCGACCCCAACGTCGTCATCGTCATCGGCGGCTTCGTCGCCGCGGCCGAGGACGGCGGCTGGATCGCCGGACGCGACCCGGCCACCGAACCGCGCGGCTGGGCGCTGCCCGCCGAGGCGTACGGCGGCGCGCTCGGAGAAGGCGAAACGGATCTGCTGCGCGCGGCGCAACTCGCCCGCCTGGGTCCGCGCGCGGGTGACCTGGTGTGGGACATCGGGTCCGGCAGCGGGGCCTTCGCCACCGAGGCCGCCCGCACCGGCGCCGCGGTCATCGCGGTGGACCGCGATCTGGTGGCCTGTACCCGCACCGATGACTCCGCCCGCCGCTACGGCGTCCAGATGCAGATCGTGCACGGCGACGCCCCGCACGTCCTGGAGAACCTCCCCGAACCCGACGTCGTGCGGGTGGGCGGCGGGGGAGCGGAGGTCGTCTCCGCGGTCGCCGACCGCCGTCCGCAGCGCATCGTGACGCACGCGGCGACCCGTGACGCGGCCGAACTCGTCGGCCGCAACCTCACCGAGCACGGCTACCAGGTCGAGTGCGCCCTCATCCAGTCCGTCGAACTCGACACGAGGGCCTGGACGGAGACGGAGCGGAGCGTCGCGTTCCTGCTCACGGGCCTACTCCCCGACCGCAACCCGTGATCCTGTTGTCGTACCGCGCGCGGTAGGCTGGCCGATCGTTGTACCGCGCCCGGATGATCGGCCTTTCGTGGGCCAATGTCCGGAAAACGCGCCCGTTTTGAGGCGAGTGTGGTACGGCAGAACCGGAGGACGCGCAACGTGGCGCAGTCCACAGCGGGCCGTCGCGGATCAAGCTGTCGCGAGGGTCGGACGACCGGGACAATGCCAGTTAATGGCTTTGTCGTCTTTGTTGGCCGGTCGTTCGTGCCGCTGGGCACGCACGCTCGTTCTTCACTGTGGGGCGGTCGGTGCGCCGTTCCGGGCGAGCAGGACTTGGAAGCACTAACCGATGGGCGAGGGGTACGCATGACCGACACCGGCCAGGTCCCGGGCGAGGGACTGCCGGAGAACGCAGGCATGGTGGAGCAGCCGGGCGCCCCCGCCCCGGACGCGTACACCTTCCTCGACCCCTCCGAGAACCACGCCGAGGACGACGACCTGCTCCTCATGCCGGGTGCCCAGGGCGCCTGGGGCAACGAGGTGGGCCCGCCGGCCCCCCAGCCCCTCGTCCACGAACCGGGTCCGCACGAGACCGCCGGCCGGGACAGCGGTTCGGTCGACCTCAGCGCCGTCCGCGGGGCCGGGTCCGTACCCGCCGCGCAGCCGGTCGTGCCGCGCCGCCCACTGCACCTCGGCCCGCCGACCCCGGACGTCTCCGCCGGACCGGTGCGCTCGCTCGCCGACCGCGGACCCGCCTCCGCACCGCTCGCCACCCCCGCCCACGCGATGAACCCCGCGACCCCGGTCCGGCACGCCGGTCCTGCGACGGTGGGTCCCGAGTACCTCGACGTGCCGCAGCTCTCCGAGATCCCGCCGCAGGGCGCGGTGCCCTGGGGGGCGCCGCCCGCCGGTCCCGGGCCGACGGCTGAAGAAACGGTCGTCCCGGGCGCGGGGCAGGGCTCCGAGGCCGGCTTCACCGCCGGACCGGAGACGGCGTTCGGGGCGGCGCCGACGTATGACGAAGCGTCGGGTACCGCGGAGTCCCCCCTGGCGCACCAGGCCGTCGAAGAGGCCGGGCACAGGCACACAGGACTCGCGTCGCCTCTCGACGCAGACGCAGACGCCGACGTCGACCTGGCGGCCGCGGACGCGGCTCTCGCGGCACCGGAGGCCGACCGCACGGCCGAGCCGGCACAGGAGCACCTCGCGCAGGCGGGTCCGGAGGCCGCGCAGGGCCCCGAGGCCACCCACACGCCGGACCCCCGGGTCCCGGAGACCCCCGACGCCGACGCGTTCGCGGCGGCCGGCGACGCTTCGCACACGGAGCCGACGGCGGACGACGATGCCGCCGAGCAGGTGCCCGACGCCCACGTGTCCGGACCCGTGGCCGCTCCGGCAGGGGTTCCCGTGGACGAAGGGGACCTGACGCCCGAGCAGGCGTTCCAGTCCGTCCAGGACGAGGCCGCGCAGGACCGCCTCGCTCAGGACGAGGCCGCCCACCAGGACCAGGCGGCTCACCCGGTCGCCCCGGCCGGCGGTGACCCGTCCGTCCATCTCGCCGACCCGGCGGGCCACCTCACCGATCAGGGCGTGCACTTCGCGGGCCAAGCCGTCCCCTTCGTCGAGCAGGCCGCCCACGCGGCCGAGCAGGCGGCGCGGTTCCCGGACCGCGCCGTCCGGTTCGTCGACGCCGGTGTCCACATCCCGGAATCGGCGGACCGGTTCGCGCACGTCGCGGCAGGTGGCCGAGCGGGCGGGGCGGAGGGCGGATTCGCGGAGGCCGCGCAGCCCGCGTCCGCCCCGCACCCCCAGGTTCCCTCCCTGGCACCCGAGCCCGCCGAAGCGCGGACACCGGCCGCGGACGACTCGTACGGCCGGGCGGTGCCCGGTGCCGGCGCCTTCCCGGTCCAGGCCGCCCAGTTCGCGCCCCCCGCCGAGGCGCACGCCGCGTTCGCCGAGGCCGCCCCCGGCGTCCCGGGCGGCGTCGCCGCGCACGGCGAGGCGTCCCACCCGCCCGCGAACCAGCCGCACGACGGGGCGTCCCACGCGGCGAACCCGTCGCACGACGAGGACCTCCACGGCGAGGCGCGGGACGAGGCCGGCTTCCGGAACGTTTCCACGGACCCCTCGGCGGACGACTCGCTCGGCCGGTTCGTGCCCGTCGACGGACAGGTGCCGACGACCCCGCACCTCGCCCCGACCCCGCCGCACGCCATGACCGTGCCGCCGCTGCCCACGCAGGAGTGGCTCCCGGCCGACGCGCCCGCCCACGAGCAGGCCCCGGCCTTCGACGGCCCGCCGGAGGCCGCGCCCGGAGGGATCACGGAGGCTCCCGCCCACCAGGAGGAGCACGCGGCCCCGGTGCCCGCACCCCGCGAGGCGGAGGCGCCCCCCGTGCCGGAGCCGCTCGACGCGGACCCGGAGCCCGTAGTCGCACAGCAAGCGGAGGACCTGGACACCCAGGTCGCCGACCAGGAAGAGAGCACGGCCGCAGTGGAAGACGTACGAGAGTCCACCGGCCCGGCGGCCCCCGGCTACGACGACGCGGAACGCGAGGCGGTCCTGCGCGTGATGCGCGAGCGCCGCGACATCCGCAACGGCTTCCGCAACGACCCGATCCCGCACGACGTCCTGCTGCGGGTCCTGGAGGCCGCGCACACCGCGCCGTCCGTGGGCCACTCCCAGCCCTGGGACTTCGTCGTCATCCGTTCCGCCGAGACCCGCCGCACGATGCACGAACTGGCGGCCCGCCAGCGCGAGGCGTACGCCAAGTCGCTGCCCAAGGGCCGTGCCAAGCAGTTCAAGGAACTGAAGATCGAGGCGATCCTCGACACCCCGGTGAACATCGTCGTCACCGCCGACCCGACCCGCGGCGGCCGCCACACCCTGGGCCGGCACACCCAGCCGCAGATGGCCCCCTACTCGTCCGCGCTCGCCGTCCAGAACCTGTGGCTCGCGGCGCGCGCCGAGGGCCTCGGTGTCGGCTGGGTCAGTTTCTTCGACGAGCGCGAGATGGTCCGCGCCCTCGGACTGCCCGAACACCTGGACGTCGTGGCGTATCTCTGCGTCGGCTACGTCGACGAGTTCCCGGAGGAGCCCGAGCTCATGCAGGCGGGCTGGTCCAAGCGCCGTCCGCTGTCCTGGGTCGTGCACGAGGAGACGTACGGCCGACGCGCGCTGCCCGGCGAGGAGCCGCACGACCTGCTCGCCGAGACCGTCTCCAACATCCGCCCGCTGGACGCCAAGGCGCTCGGCGAGGCCTGGGAGCGGCAGAAGCGGATGACCAAGCCCGCGGGCGCGCTCGGCATGCTGGAGATCATCTCCGCGCAGCTGTCGGGTCTGTCCCGGATGTGCCCGCCGCCGATCCCGGAGCCCGCCGCCGTCGCGATCTTCGCCGGCGACCACGGTGTGCACGCCCAGGGCGTCACCCCGTGGCCGCAGGAGGTCACCGCCCAGATGGTGGCCAACTTCCTGGGCGGCGGCGCGGTCTGCAACGCGTTCGCCAACCAGGTCGGGGCGGAGGTCTGCGTCGTCGACGTGGGCGTCGCCTCCGACCTCCCCGCGACGCCGGGGCTCCTGCCGCGCAAGGTCCGCGCGGGCACCGCCGACATGACCACCGGTCCCGCGATGACCCGCGAGGAGGTCACCGCGGCGATCGAGGTGGGCATCGAGACGGCCCGCGACCTGGTGGCGGCCGGCAACAAGGCACTGCTGACCGGTGAGATGGGCATCGCCAACACCACCGCGTCCGCCGCCCTGATCTCGGTCTTCACCGGTGCCGACCCGTCCGAGGTGACGGGCCGGGGCACCGGCATCAACGACGAGACCCTGGCCCGCAAGACCGAGGTCGTGCGGCGCGCCATCGAACTCCATCAGCCGGACCCGGCCGACCCCATCGGCGTCCTCGCGGCCATCGGCGGCCTCGAACACGCGGCGATGGTCGGCCTGTTGCTGGGCGGTGCCTCGCTCCGTACGCCGGTGATCCTGGACGGTGTCAGCGCCGGCGCGGCGGCCCTGGTGGCCCGCGCCGTCGCTCCCGAGGTGCTCGCGGCCTGCATCGCGGGCCACCGCAGCGCGGAACCGGGCCATGTGGCGGCCCTGAACAAGCTGGGCCTGCGCCCGCTGATCGACCTCGACCTCCGCCTCGGCGAGGGCACCGGCGCCCTGCTGGCCCTGCCCGTGGTGCAGAGCGCGGCGCGCGCCATGCACGAGGTGGCGACGTTCGATTCCGCGGGGGTCACCGAGAAGTAGCGGCCGGGCGTGGTGGGCAGGTGTTCCGCGGTGCGGACCACCGCCCACCACCGCGGACGCGCCCGCACGCCGGGCCGGGCACCGCCCCGGTTTCGGGAGGAGGCGGGCCCGGGAAGGAACCCCCACCCGGCCCGTTCACCGGACCGGCGCCTAAAATCCCCACGTCAGGGCCGCTCCACAGCCGCGGCGCGCCCCACCGCACCGTCCGTACGAGGAGCCGCACCGCCATGGCCGAACACCCCGCCTACCCCGTAGGTCTCCGCCTCACCGGCCGCCGCGTGGTCGTCCTCGGCGGCGGCCAGGTGGCCCAGCGCCGTCTCCCCGCGCTCATCGCCGCGGGCGCGGACGTCCACCTCGTGTCACCGGAGGCGACGCCCTCCGTCGAGGCGATGGCGGACGCGGGCGAGATCACCTGGACCAGGCGTCGCTACGAGGACGGCGACCTCGCCGGTGCCTGGTACGCCCTGATCGCCACCAGCGATCCCGGGGCGAGCGCGGCGGCCTCCGCCGAGGCGGAACGGCACCGCGTCTGGTGCGTCCGCTCCGACGACGCCGACGCGGCGACGGCCTGGACCCCGGCGACGGGGCACAGCGAGGGCGTGACGGTCGCGGTCCTCACGACGGACGCGCGGGGCCGCGATCCCCGGCACACGGCGGCGATCCGCGACGCGGTGGTCGAGGGACTCCGCGACGGGACCCTGGTGGCGCCGCACCACCGCACCCGTGCCCCGGGTGTCGCCCTGGTCGGTGGCGGCCCCGGTGACCCGGACCTGATCACGGTCCGCGGCCGCCGTCTGCTCGCCGAGGCCGACGTGGTCATCGCCGACCGCCTCGGCCCGCGCGACCTGCTGGCCGAACTCCCGCCGCATGTCGAGGTCATCGACGCGGCGAAGATCCCGTACGGCCGGTACATGGCCCAGGAAGCGATCAACAACGCGTTGATCGAGCACGCGAAACAGGGCAAGTCCGTCGTCCGTCTCAAGGGCGGCGACCCCTTCGTCTTCGGCCGTGGCATGGAGGAGGCCCAGGCGCTCGCGGCGGCGGGCATCGCCTGCACCGTGGTCCCCGGCATCTCCAGCTCGATCTCCGTGCCCGGTGCGGCCGGTATCCCGGTCACCCACCGGGGTGTCGCGCATGAGTTCACCGTGGTGAGCGGTCATGTCGCCCCCGGCGACGCACGCTCCCTCGTCGACTGGCCGGCCCTCGCCGCCCTGCGGGGCACACTCGTCGTCCTCATGGGCGTCGACAAGATCGGCCGGATCGCCGAGACCCTGATGGCCCACGGCAAGCCGGCCGACACCCCCGTCGCCCTGGTCCAGGAGGGCACGACCGCCGCGCAGCGCAGGGTCGACGCGACCCTGGCGACGGTCGCCGAGACCGTCGTCGCGCAGGACGTGAAGCCGCCCGCGGTGATCGTCGTCGGCGAGGTCGTGAACGTGGGCCCGGGAGAACCGGTACGGCCGGCTCCGGACGTATCCGAGTAACCCGGGGTAACCCGACCTCTTCCCAGCCGTTGGCACCGCACCCAGGACAAGGCAGTATCACCCTGTGGCCGATCTCATCACCATCGAGAACCCCGACGACCCTCGTCTGCGCGACTACACGGGCCTGACCGACGTGGAACTGCGCCGAAAGCGCGAACCCGCCGAAGGCCTGTTCATCGCCGAGGGCGAGAAGGTCATCAGACGGGCCAAGGACGCCGGATACGAGATGCGCTCCATGCTCCTGTCCGCCAAGTGGGTCGACGTCATGCGCGATGTCATCGACGAACTGCCGGCCCCGGTCTACGCGGTCAGCCCGGAGCTCGCCGAGCAGGTCACCGGCTACCACGTGCACCGCGGCGCGCTCGCCTCCATGCAGCGCAAACCATTGCCGACGGCGGACGAACTCCTGGGGTCCGCCCGGCGGGTGGTCGTCATGGAGGCGGTCAACGACCACACCAACATCGGCGCGATCTTCCGCTCCGCCGCCGCCCTCGGCATGGACGCGGTCCTCCTCTCCCCGGACTGCGCCGACCCGCTCTACCGCCGCTCCGTGAAGGTCTCCATGGGCGCGGTCTTCTCCGTCCCGTACGCGCGTCTCGACAGCTGGCCCAGGGGCCTGGAGTCGGTCCGTGAGGCCGGCTTCACGCTGCTCGCCCTCACCCCGGACGAGAAGGCGCGTTCCCTCGACGAGGCGGCCCCGCACCGGATGGAACGGGTCGCGCTGATGCTCGGCGCGGAGGGCGACGGCCTGTCCACGAAGGCCCTGATGGCGGCGGACGAATGGGTCCGCATCCCGATGGCGCGCGGCGTCGACTCCCTCAACGTGGGTGCGGCGGCCGCGGTCGCGTTCTACGCGGTGGCGACGGGACGCCCCGGCGTCTGACCGGCGGTTGTCCGGTCGCAGGGGGCGTGAGCTGTTCCGGGCTCGGTCCCGGAGGCGCGGACGTCTCCCGGTCGTCCAGATCTCCGTACGGCCTCGCGCTTCGGGCTAGCCGGCCGTCCCGCTGAAGCCCCCGTACCGCGCGGCCCTGGTGTCCCCGGTGGGCGCGGGCCAGGACGACGGCCGCTCCTGCCGGAGGACCCGTACGACCTGGCGCCCCTCCCCGTCGTCGAGCCCCCGCGCCGGACCCTGGCAGCCCTGCGCCACCGCGATGCCCAGGGCGACGAGCAGCGTCACCACGACGAACACGAACAGGCGCTGCCGCAGCAGCCGCGGGTTGGCGGGCCGGCGCCCGGTCCCGGTGGTCCGCGGCCCCTGCCGCCCGGCACCGCTGCGGGGCGCGGGCCGGCTGCCGGAGCGCCCGGTGTTCCGGGAGGGCGTGGGGCGCGAACCCGACGGCGCGGGCCGGGAACCGCCGCCGTTCGTCCCGCCGGTGCGCGGCGGGGGAGTGCCCTGCGGGCGGCGCTGGGTGGGCTGCTCGGCGTACTGCTCGGCGAGGCGCCCCGTGGGCCGGTCGGGGTCGTTGCGCTGCGCGGGCGGCCGGACGTCCGTCATGCCCTGTGCCTCGCGAGCCGCGATCTCCTTGAGCCGCAAGGACAGTTGGAGCGTGCTGGGGCGCTCCTCGGGGTCCTTGGCGAGACAGGCCCGGACGAGCGGAGCCAGTGCGTCGGGCACGCCGTGCAGCTGCGGTTCCTCGTGCACCACCCGATAGAGCATCACTTCGGAACTGCCGTGTCCGAAGGGCGAGTCGGAGGTCGCCGCGTACGCCAGGGTGGCCCCCAGCGCGAAGACGTCCGTGGCCGGGGTGACGGCGGCGCCGCGCACCTGCTCGGGCGCCAGGAAGCCGGGCGAGCCGACGGCCGTACCGACGTGGGTGAGAGTGGAGGCGCCCGTCGCCCAGGCGATACCGAAGTCGATGATCCGCGGCCCCTTCGGGGACAGCAGGATGTTGGACGGCTTGAGGTCGCGGTGCACGACCCCGGCCTCGTGCACCGCCACGAGTCCCTCGGAGAGCGCGGCGCCCACGGCGGCCACGTCGGCGGCCGCCATCGGGCCCTCCTCGGCGACCTTGTCGTGCAGCGAGGGCCCCGGCACGTACTGCGTGGCGAACCAGGGCCGCTCCGCGTCGAGATCGGCGGCGACGAGCCGGGCCGTGCAGCCGCCCCTGATCCGCCGGGCCGCCGAGACCTCGCGCGCGAACCGTGACCGGAACTCCTGATCCTCCGCCAGATCCGGCCGGATCACCTTGAGCGCGACCCGCTGCCCACGACGGTCGGAGCCCAGGTAGACCACGCCCATCCCACCCGCGCCGAGCCGTCTGTGAAGCCTGAACGAGCCGACGACACGCGGGTCCTCGCGCCTCAGGCGCATCATCGCCATGTCCATCCCCGCTGCCCGGTCCGTTTGACGAGCCACAGCTTACGTTTCCGCGGCCGGGAGCGCGCAGAGGCCGCGCCCTCGCGGCCCGATCGATTGTCAGTGCCGGGTGGGAAACTTGAGAGGTGGTCAGGGAAGGCGCGAACAGCGCGGCCTTGGGCCGGCTGTGATCCCAACCATCCGTCGCAGAAGGGGGATTGAGCCCGTGAAGGGTGATCGCGTGGAGATAGTCGTGGACGCCGGGGACACGACGCGTACGTACGAGGTGGTGGCGAGCAGGGCGGGCCGCAGGGTGGAGACAGCGGTACGCCGAGGTGTCGTGGAAGTGAGCGAAGTCACCCGAAGTGGATCAGTCGTGCGCACCGCGCGCTTCATGGCGACGCGGGTGCTGGCGCTGGTCGAGCAGCCGGTGCCCAGGGAGGACAGCTCGGAACAGTAGGGGCACACCGGCCGCCCCCTCCGGGAAGACCCTGAGACCTAGGTCCCCGTCTCCACCCAGGGGAGTACACCGCAGGTCATCGCTCATCCTCCGGGAGGCCCGGCAATCGGTACGAGGGCATGACGACCCGGTGTCGCCGCGCCCATAGATTTGAGGTCAAGCGGCGGGTGCAGCACTCGTCCCCCGAGGTCAGACACCCGCCGCTGCCAACCACACAGATGCTCGGTCAGGAGAGGGACCATGGCCCACACGGCACCGCGGACGGCGATCCGCACGCAGGGACGCAGGGCATACAGCGCCGCGTTCCGCCCACGTCGTCAGGGTCAGCGCCACCCCTTGGTGGCGACAGCGATGGTCCTTCCTCTGGCGGCCCTGCTCGTGGTCGTCTTCGGCGGCTGGGAGTCAGTGGTCACACAAGCGTCGTCCGTGGGCGTGATGCTGGGGCGCTGAGCGGCGCCCCAGGCCCGGATGAGCGGTCCGGGCGGGGACATCCGGCCATGAAACCCCGTGGGGACGGGGGTGCGGCGGACGGCAAAAAGATGCCCGCGCAGCTGGGGAGCTGCGCGGGCATTGTTTTTGTCCCGACGGATCCGGTTTTCCGGTGGCCGGGCGGGTCCGCCCCTTGTGCGGTGGCCCGGTGAGGCCGGCGGGTCCTCGGGCCGATGATGAGCCCGCAGGTCGGGATTCATGTGTTCCGGTGTTCCGGCAACCCCGAACCCGTGCCGCTCCCGCGTCGCCGTCCGCCGCCGTGGCGGCCCGGGGAGGAGAGCGCGACAGCGGGCGCGGGGGACGGCCGAGAGACCGGGGGACGGAGGACCGGGGGACGCGGGATTCTCGCGGCGCGCCCCGCTGCGTACGCTCGCCCGGTACCGAACGCACCCAGGGGGACCCGTGACCGCAGATGTGCTGCCCGCCCTGACCACCGGGGCGCGGAGCGCGGCCCACCCCACCGCCGGCGCCTGCGCGCACCGGGACAGTGTCCTCGCCGACCGGCCCGACGGCACCGTCGTACGCCACGGCGACACCGTGGCCAAGGCCCACGCGTCCGGCACGGACGCCGCCGGCCTCTCCCGCCGCCTCGCGGTCGCCGCGCACCCCGCCCTGGCCGGCATCCTCCTCGCCCCGCTCCGTCCGGAGCCCGCCGACCTCCACGGGCGGCCGGTCAGCTTCTGGCCGTACGGCATCCCCGTCGACCCCGAGGTTCCCGAGGCGGCCCCCTGGGAGGCGGCCGCGATCCTGCTGGCCCGTCTCCACCGAACCCCCGTTCCGGCCGGCCTGCCGCCCATGCGGGGCCCCGTCAAGGCGGCCCGGGCGATCGCGCGGCTCCGGTCGGCGGGTCCGCACCCGGCCACCGCTCCGGTCCTGCGCGCCTGGGCGGGCCTCCCCGCCTGGGCCCGCGCCGAGGCGGCCATGCCGGGCCCGGCCACCCTGTGCCACGGAGACCTGCACCTCGGCCAGCTCGTCCGTCACCCCGCACCCGCCGGCCACTGGCTCCTCATCGACGTGGACGACCTCGGTGCGGGCGTCCCGTCCTGGGACCTGGCCCGCCCGGCCGCCTGGTACGCCTGCGGCCTTCTCCCGCCCGACGACTGGACCCGCTTCCTGACCGCCTACCGGGGCGCGGCAGGCCCGGCGGTCCCCGCCGACGGCGACCCGTGGCCCGCCCTGGACGTGGCGGCCCGCGCCCTCACGGTGCAGACCGCGGCCCTGGCGATCGCCAAGTCCGTCGCGGCGGACCGCCCGTTGGACGAGGTGCAGCAGGCCGTGATCGACGCGTGCGCCCGAATGGGAGCCGTCCCGCCGCAGTTGGCACCTGGTCCGACGACGTAGGGTGCAACCGATCGAAGCCGGACAGTGTCTGTCCTGGCGGAAGCAGTACCGACCGGCGAGGAGTTGAGCCGAGCATGCAGTGTCCGAAGTGCCATGCGCCGATGCACACGTACAACCGCAACGGTGTCCAGATCGAGCAGTGCAGCGGCTGCCGCGGGATCTTTCTCGACTACGGCGAGCTGGAGGCGCTGACCCGCGTGGAGTCGCAGTGGTCGCAGCCCGCGCCGCCGCCCCCGGCCGCCCCGCAGGCGTACCCGTCCGCTCCCGCGCCCGCCTGGGGTGCCCCGCACGGCGGCGGTGGCCACGGTGGCGGTCACTACGGCGGCGGCCACGGCGGCCACCACCGTCACAAGAGCTTCGGGCACATGCTCTTCTCGTCGTGACCGTGCCGGCCGGGGTGTCCCCGGCCGGGCGTGGCGCACACGACGAAGCCCCCGACCGTACGAGACGGCCGGGGGCTTCTGGCTGGTGCGCGATACTGGGATTGAACCAGTGACCTCTTCCGTGTCAGGGAAGCGCTCTCCCGCTGAGCTAATCGCGCGGGACGGACCTCAAGGTACAGGATCCGCGGCGTACTGCGTGCGCGATACTGGGATTGAACCAGTGACCTCTTCCGTGTCAGGGAAGCGCTCTCCCGCTGAGCTAATCGCGCGGGTTCGGATCTCGCACACCAGTGCGGGGTGATCCAGTGGACGATACTGGGATTGAACCAGTGACCTCTTCCGTGTCAGGGAAGCGCTCTCCCGCTGAGCTAATCGTCCTTGGAGGTGGAGACGGGATTTGAACCCGTGTAGACGGCTTTGCAGGCCGTTGCCTCGCCTCTCGGCCACTCCACCAGGAGCGCGGGGGTTCGGGTGGATCCCCCACTGTCCTGCGAGCGGACGACCAGGTTCGAACTGGCGACCTCAACCTTGGCAAGGTTGCGCTCTACCAACTGAGCTACGTCCGCTTGTCGTTTCCGGTCGGCTTGCGCGTCCCGGCGACGTGTTGAACTCTAGCGGATTCCCCGGCCAGTACAAAAACGCGTTTGCGCAGCGTGCTGCGGTCTGTCCGCCCGAGGACACGGTCGGGGCACCCGCAGGTCACCCGCCCTAGACTCGACTGCGTGCTCGACCTCCCTCCTCTCGCCCGCTTCGGTGGCCTCGTCGCGACCGGTCTCCTCGATGTCACCGGCGACCCCGCGGCCCTGGACTCCACCGGCTTCTGGGCCGTCTCGGCCGACTTCGAGGGGCGTCTGGTCTGCGCCCGTTTCGCCGACGTACGGCGCGAGCCGGTGCCCGCCCCCGTGCCCGGCCGGTGGCGCGGTCCGGCCGCCGGTGACTGGACGTCGTCCCTCGACCGCGCCGCGTACACACGGGGTGTCCGCCGCATCCGCGACGACATAGCCGCCGGCGAGGTCTACCAGACCAACCTCTGCCGCGTCCTGTCCGCGCCGCTCGCCCCCGACGCCGACCTGGACGCGCTGACCGCCCTGCTGGCCCGCGGCAACCCCGCCCCGTACGCCGGAACCGTCCGGCTGCCCCGGCAGGGCGTCGAGATCGCCACCGCCTCACCCGAGCTCTTCCTGCGCCGCACCGGCCGCACGGTCGAGTCCGGCCCCATCAAGGGCACCGGCCGCACCGAGGCCGACCTGCTGCAGAAGGACTACGCCGAGAACGTGATGATCGTCGACCTGGTCCGCAACGACCTCGGACGGGTCTGTGCCACCGGCACTGTGACCGTGCCCGACCTGTGCGCCGTCGAGAAGCATCCCGGGCTCGTCCACCTCGTCTCCACCGTCCGCGGCGAGCTGCGCGAGGACGCCGGCTGGCCCGAGCTGCTCGCCGCCGCCTTCCCGCCCGGCTCGGTCACCGGCGCCCCCAAGGCCAGTGCCCTGCACATCATCGACGCGCTGGAGACCGCCCCGCGCGGCCCCTACTGCGGGGGCATCGGATGGGTCGACGCGGACCGCGGCACCGCGGAACTCGCCGTCGGCATCCGCACCTTCTGGGCCGACCGTGAGGAGGGCGTCCTGCGGTTCGGCACCGGGGCGGGCATCACCTGGGGCTCCGACCCCGAGGGCGAATGGCGCGAGACCGAGCTGAAGGCGTCCCGACTGCTCGCTGTAGCGTCGGGAGCATTCGAGGTGAGTGAAGGGATCCTGACGTGAAGATCTGGCTCGACGGCGGGCTGCAGGACAGCGAGTCCGCCCGTGTCTCCGTCTTCGATCACGGACTGACCGTGGGCGACGGCATCTTCGAGACCGTGAAGGCGGTGGAAGGGCGGCCGTTCGCGCTGACCCGGCACCTCGACCGACTGGCCCGCTCCGCGCGCGGCCTCGGGCTGCCCGACCCCGATCGCGACGAGGTGCGCCGCGCCTGCGCGGCCGTCCTGGACGCCGACCCGATGCCGCTCGGCCGCCTGCGCATCACGTACACCGGCGGCCACGGCCCGCTCGGCTCGGACCGGGGAGACCGCGGTCCGACCCTGGTCGTCGCCCTGGGCGAGTCCGCGCGGCGCCCCGACTCCACCGCCGTGATCACCGTGCCGTGGACCCGCAACGAGCGCGGCGCCGTCACCGGCCTCAAGACCACCTCCTACGCCGAGAACGTGGTCGCGCTGGCCCGAGCGCGCGAACAGGGCGCGTCCGAGGCGCTGTTCGCCAACACGGTCGGGCAGCTGTGCGAGGGCACCGGGTCGAACGTCTTCGTCGTGCTCGACGGCGAGATCCACACCCCGCCGGTGGCCTCCGGCTGCCTCGCCGGCATCACCCGCGCGCTCGCCGTCGAGTGGACCGGCGCCAAGGAGTCCGACCTGCCGCTGGACGTCCTGGAGCGCGCCGACGAGATCTTCCTGACCTCCACCCTGCGGGACGTGCAGGGCGTGCACCGGGTCGACGGACGTGAACTCCCGGGCGCGCCCGGACCGGTGACGGCCAAGGCGATGCGGATCTTCGACGAGCGGGCCGGACACGACCTCGATCCGTAGGACGGCCCGCCCCGACCACGCGTGCCACGGCCCGGAGCCCCGGGCCCGGTCCGTCGTCAGCGGTGAACGGTCCGCGGGCGGACGTAAATCGGGATGACGAGGGACCGCGGGGCGGGTAGAACACCCCTGATGACCACCACTCTGCGGCCGACCGAGCCGCTTCAGCGCGGAGCCGGCGGGGCGCTGTCCCGCCACTACCAGGTGTGCGTGAACAGCCGCCCCGTGGGCGGCGTCCGTCTCTCCACCCATCCCGAGTACGGGCCCACCGTGGGCGTGATCGGGGAGCTGGGCATCGACGAGCCGGACCGCGGACGGGGCCGGGGCACGGTGGCCGCGCTCGCGGCCGAGGAGGTGGCGCGCGGCTGGGGCTGCCGACGCGTCGAGACCTCGGTGCCCGGGGACGCGGAGGCCGCGCTCCGGCTCGCCACGACACTCGGATACGTCCTCAGCAACCGCAACATGACCAAGCGCCTGGACGGGCCGCCGCCCGGACTGCCCGCCGGGAGCGTCGGGCGGCCCATGACCGAGGCCGAGTACGTTCCCTGGCTGGCCGCCGAGCGCGAGGCGTTCGCCCGCACCCTGATCGAGCGGGGCGTGCCGGAGGCGGAGGCGTACTCCAAGACCGACCAGGGGCATGCCAGGTTCATGCCGGACGGCCTGGCCAGCGAGAACACGCTGATCAGCGTCCTGGAGCAGGACGGAATCCCGGTCGGCACCCTGTGGGTGGGGCTGTGGCCCGACACGGCGTACGTGCTCGACGTCGAGGCCGACGCGGCGCACCGGGGCCGCGGTCACGGGCGCACCCTGATGCTGCTCGCCGAGGCCCAGGCCGTCACCGGCGGGCGGGACCGCATCGGCCTGAACGTGTTCGCGGGCAACACCCCGGCCGAGAAGCTCTACGAGTCGCTCGGCTACACGACGAGCTCGTACCACCTCTACAAGAACCTGCTCTGAGGGCGGACCCGCTCCAAGGGCGCTACTCGCTCCCGGCCAGCAGCCGGTCGGCGATCTCCTCGACGCGCTCGCGCAGGCCCTGCCGGCTCTTGCCGCCGTCGAGCCGTTCGCCGCCGATGACGTACGTCGGGGTGCCGGTCACCCCGATGGCCTTGCCCTCGGCCTGGTCGGCGTC
This sequence comes from Streptomyces sp. RPA4-2, assembly GCF_012273515.2. Taxonomy (NCBI): domain Bacteria; kingdom Bacillati; phylum Actinomycetota; class Actinomycetes; order Kitasatosporales; family Streptomycetaceae; genus Streptomyces; species Streptomyces sp. RPA4-2. The sequence continues at coordinate 1,965,206 of NZ_CP050975.2, read as the reverse complement.
GACGATCAGGATGTGCCGACCGTCGACCAGGGCGGTGTCGAACTCCTCAGCGTCCAGGCCGAGTTCACGGGCGACCTCGATCAGGAAGGGCTCGCCCTCGCGGTCCAGCTCCTCGACACGGCCGAGCACCGCCTCGACGTACTCCCAGGACCGGCCCTGCTCCGCGGCCTCCTCGGCGGCCTGCGCGGCGGCGAAGGCGTGCCGGTGCTTCTCCAGCGGGAAGTGCCGCAGGCGCAGCTCCAGCCGGTCGCCGTAGCGAGCGCGCAGCGCGCGCAGGTCGTCGAGGGCGTCGCGGCAGTCGGGGCACTGGAGTTCGCACCAGACGTCCAGGACGGCGGTGGTGGGTGCGGAGGAGTCGTTCATGGCCCCAGTCTCGCAGTCCCGGGTCCGCCGGCCCACAGGGGACCGAGGGGGCACGGGCCGGTGACCCGCGGACCGGGACCTGGGGAGGACCCTGACCCGGAGATGTCCCTGAGGTGTGCCCGGAGCATGGCATATCGGGCGCGGGGCGGTGCAGGATGGAAGGGACGAACCGCCCCGCCCCGTCGAGCCGTGCCCTGGAGGACCGGATGATTGCCGAGACCGTCTGTTCCGCCGTCTCCGCCGCCGGCCTGGGCATCGCGGCGGTCACGGCCTACCGCAAGCGTTTCCTCGCCGCCGCCCGCATCGCCGCCTACGCACTGGTGCCGGTCGGACTGGTGATGACCGGGGTCGTCGGCTGGCTGGCCGACACCGCGTTCAGCCCGACCGCGTGGGCGGGTTTCGCCGTGCTCGCCGCGGCCTGGCTGCTGTTCATGACGGTGCGGGCCGTGGAGCGTCGCGGCGGCGGAACGCGCAAGGAACGCAAAGCGGCCGCCCGGGCCGCCCAGCGTGAGGCCGTGGCCCCCACCGCCTCGGCGCCCTCGCTGAGCCAGGGCCCCCGCCCGGCCGCGCGCCCCGCGACGGCTCCCCGGGCCTCCGGCGCGGGGGACGACTTCAGCGACATCGAGGCCATCCTGAAGAAGCACGGCATATGACGCCCCGCGCGGTCTGAAGCGACACGGCGGATCATGCGGGTCGCGGAAACGATCACGTTCGTTCCTGCTCATCGCGGATATTGAGGATATTGGCGAACTCGCTGTCATCCCGGGCGTGTTGATCGCGCGGCGGGTGGTGGCTGCGTCATCATCGCCGCGAGATGCTGGACACAACACAGAGCGACCCCGCCGCGCCGTCCGAGGAGCGGCGAGGTTGTCTCTTCGCACTTTCCCAGCCACCGCTGATGATCTTCCTGGCGGTGATCGGCTGTCTCCTGCTCATGGCTTCGCTGCACGACCTGCTGCTGCTCTGAGCCGTACACGGAGCCCCTGGCGTCACCCGTCGAGGGCTCCGTAGCCCGCCGCCGTCCAGTCCGTCGCACGTCAGTCCGCCACAGTCCGGCCCGCCACAGTCCGGCCCCGTCACAGTCCGGCCCCGTCACACGGCGGGCCGTTCGTCGCCGGCCTCCCGGCGAACCCCTCAGCCCGCGGCTTCCTTGCGGCGTGCCCGGTACGCGGCCACGTGGAGCCGGTTTCCGCACGTCCGGCTGTCGCAGTAGCGGCGCGAGCGGTTGCGCGAGAGATCCACGAAGGCCCGCCGGCAGTCCGGTGCCTCGCACCGGCGCAGCCGGTCCTGTTCCCCGGCGACCACGAAGAACGCCAGCGCCATCCCGCAGTCGGCCGCGAGGTGGTCGGCGACCGAGGCGCCGGGCGCGAAGTAGTGCACGTGCCAGTCGTAGCCGTCGTGGTCGGTGAGACGGGGCGTGGTGCCCGCGGCGGCGACCAGCTCGTTGATGAGCCCGGCGGCGATCCGCGGCTCGTCGGCGGCGAAGACCCCGGCGAACCGGCCGCGGACCCCGCGCACGGCCGCGAGATCCCGCTCCGACAGCACACCGACATCGCTGATGTCGTGCTTTCGTACGAAATCGGCGAGGGACGGGACATCCGCGAGTCCGTCCGCCGTGTCGTCCTCCGGCGCGGTGTTCACCAGATCCACCACGGTGTCGAGGGCGCACCGGGTGTCGTGGGTGATCAGCACGTTTCGCTCCCTGGCCTGAGGGTCGGGCGGCCGCCCGCCGATGCTGGCCGATGGTAGTGCTTCCCGGCGGCGGGGGAGCGCGGACGGCTCTGTGGTGCCCGGGGCGGGCGTGTGTGCGCTGGGTGACCGGGCGCATGGCGCGGAAGGGCGGAGGAACCGGACGGACGTCGTGAGGTGCCGACGGTGCCGGGTCCCTGTCCGGCCGCGCCGCGCCGCCCCGATCCGCGTCGCCTTCGGTCCGGTGTCGCCACGCGTCACCCCGAGTCACGGTCGCGGGACCCAGGGTGCGCGGCGCTACACGCACCGACGCCGTCGCCGCGGAAGTCCGCGGCGACGGCGCCGGTGTTCGTGATCTGTGCGGTTGTGCCACATGCTGTTGTGCCTAACTCGGTTGTGCCCTATGCGGTTGTGTTAGCCCGAGCCGTCTCCCCGAGTGGACGGCGCCGGGCGGCTCTGTGGCGTCGCTAGCTCTCGGCCAGGATGTGTGAGAGCTCCGTGTCGAGATCGAAGTGCCGGTGTTCCGTGCCTGGGGGCACGGCGGCGTCCGTTCGCTTCAGGAAGGACTCCAAGGCCCGCGCCGGGGCCTCGAGCAGAGCCTCGCCCTCCGGGGAGCTCAGGGCGATGCATACGACGCCCTGACCATGACTTCGGGACGGCCAGACTCGGACGTCGCCGGTACCGGTGGGCCGATGGAGGCCCTCCGCGAGGAGGTCGCGGGCGAACACCCACTCGACGGTTTCCTCGGCTCCGGTGTGGAAGGTGGCGTGCACGGCGTAGGGATCGGCCGTGTCATACCGCAGTCCTGCGGGAACAGGCAGTGAGGACTCGCTCGACACAACGAGGCGCAGGTGCAGCTCGCAGCTGACCGTGGTGTTCATAAGCGCCAGGGCCTTTCGCTCAGTGTGCGCTCGGGGATTCGCACGTCGGCGAAATCGACATGCCACCTACGGTGCCGTTGTAAACCCCTCTGAGTGTTTTGCGTGCCTTTACGTAACTCATCCGGCCGAGGGTGCCTTCGCCGGATAGGGCCATTCCGGTGACTGGTTTCTCTCCGGTAGGGTTTGGTCGTATGAATACGGGGAGTGACGAGCCGGGCGAGGGTGCCGTGGCCGATGGCGAGAAGAAGGCCGAGCAGCCGCTCGGTTCGCGGGCGCCGGAATTCATCAAGGCGCGTCGTGCGCTGCACCTGAGCTGGCAGGTGGGCGTTTTCGTCGTGGGGCTCGCGGTGGTCGTCGCGGGCGTGATCATGCTTCCGCTGCCCGGTCCGGGCTGGCTGGTGATCTTCGGCGGCATGGCGATCTGGGCGACCGAGTTCGTCTGGGCGCAGTTGGTGCTCCGCTGGACGAAGCGCAAGGTCACGGAGGCGACGCAGCGGGCTCTCGACCCCGCGGTCCGCCGTCGCAACATCATCCTGACGACCGTCGGCCTCGTGATCATCGCGGCACTCTGCGCCGTCTACCTCTGGAAGTTCGGCTTCCAGATGCCCTGGAACATCAAAGAGTGACAAAGGGTGGCAAGGGGTGGCGGAGGGACGTCCGCGGGACGTCCCCGCAGTGCCCCCTGCCGGTCGGAGTCACCCCCTGACATGGGGTAATGTTCTCCCTGCGCCCGGGCGATTAGCTCAGCGGGAGAGCGCTTCGTTCACACCGAAGAGGTCACTGGTTCGATCCCAGTATCGCCCACAAGCACGGTTGGCGGCCCAGCTCCACGGATACGTGGAGCTGGGCCGCCTTCGTCGTTTCCGCGCCAGGTCACAACGGGGCGCGTCACTCTGTGTAGCGCGGCGATGGCGCGTAGCGCGTGATCTCGGCCATGGGGGCCGCGTGGCCGGAGAGCGCGTCGAGGGTGAACGAGGATGGCCTCGGTGCTCGGTGCTCGGTGCTCGGTGCTCGGTGCTCGGTGCTGGGTCTGGGTGCAGGCCCCGGTCTCCGCGGCAGGGTCGGCCGCGTGCGGGTTGTACCGGCGGGGTGAGGGCGCCTCGGCCGGAGTGGGCGACGTCGCCAACAGCCGGCGGCGCCCCACTGAGCACGCCAGCCTCGGGTGACCCGCCGTCAGCACTCGCGTCGGCACTCGCGTCACCTCCGCACACCGCCTCCGGGTGCCCTCTCCCGCGCCCGAGGATCAAGGGGGAGAGGGACTTCCAGGATTATGTGGCCTTTTGGGATAAGTCCCGGACCCGGACCGCCTGTGGAAATCGGCAGGACCTATTCCGGAACGCGGTCGGCTTGTTGCGCAAGTACGACAAAAGAGGTGTGCTGCTCGGCCTCGGGCCGCGGATAGGCGCCGGAAATGCTGGAGTCGAGAAGGTCGGCCAAGTCGGCGGAAAGCAATCGGGTTATTCCGGCCGGATCCAACACGATGTCACTTGTCCCCGACGAGAGGGTATTTGAGAAGTCGGTCGCCGCGCCGTAGCGGGGCTGGACCCGCGACGGATACCTCGCCGCTCCGAAGCAGATCCACGGCGCCCGGTAGGTGTCCGGCGGCGCGGACCGTGTCGGCATCGTCGACGGGCCGGTGGCCGTCCGTCCACCACTCCGTCAGACCGGCCCCGTCGAAACCGAGTCCGTGATCCCCGGTGACACAAGCCGGCACGTACCCGTCTCGTACGCGCGACCCCGGACCGGCACACTCGGTCCATGGACTGGTGTCACTACCGCTTCCGCAGCCTGTGGGCCCTGCCCGCGCCGCCCGCCGACGTCTACCGCGCTCTCGAACAGGCCGAGGACTACCCGCGCTGGTGGCCCCAGGTCCGCGAGGTGCGCCCGGCCGGCGAACGGAGCGGCACCATCCGTATCCGCTCGTTCCTGCCGTACGACCTCGTGTTCACCGCACAGGAGGTGCGGAGCGACCCGGTCGCCGGGGTGCTGGAGATCGCGATGTCGGGCGACATCGAGGGCTGGGCCCGCTGGACCCTGTGCCCCGACGGGCCGGGCACCCGTGCCCGGTACGACCAGGAGGTCGACGTGCGCAAGCCCCTGCTGCGGCGGCTCGCCCTGCCGGGACGGCCTCTGTTCCGGCTCAACCACGCGCTGATGATGCGTGCGGGGCAGCACGGACTGAGGACCTCGCTGCGAGCGGTTTGAACGACACCCGCCAGAACCTGTATCGTTCAGTGCGTTCCCGGGCGATTAGCTCAGTGGGAGAGCGCTTCGTTCACACCGAAGAGGTCACTGGTTCGAACCCAGTATCGCCCACCGGGAAAGGCCGGTCCGTCACAGACGGACCGGCCTTCTTGCATACCCGGGCGGCCGGCGCCGGTGTCCACGCGGGCCGCACCACACCCTCGCGTGGGCCGCCGCACCCCCGCTCAAGCCGCCGCGGACAGCTCCGGCCGCAGGGGCCACGACGGATCGACCGACTCCTGCGAACCGCTGCGCGCGAACCAGGCCTGCAGCCCACGTGCCTGCGCCGCGTGCCACACCGACTGCAAGGTGTGCAGCTCGGCGGGGGAGAGCCGCTCCAGCCGGGGCGCGAACCGGCGCCCCAGCGCCCGTACCACCTCCATCGCGGCCAGCGCGTCCGCCCCCGCGTCATGCGCGCCCTCCAGCGCGACGCCGTAGTGCGCGCACAGGTCGGTGAGCGTGCGCCGGCCTTTGCGGTAGCGGTCCAGATGTTTGTCCAGGACCCGTGGATCGAGCACGCGCAGCGGCGCCGACTCGAACCAGCGGTCGAGGCAGGACGCCCGATGCCGGCGCAACTCCCGGTCCAGCAGCGTCAGATCGAACGGCGCGTTCATCACCACCAGCGGGCGGCCCACCGCGGCCTGCTCGCCCAGCACCCGGACTATCTCGTCCATCACCGGGGACGGCCAGCGACCGTTGCGCTGCAGATGTTCCTCCGTCAGCCCGTGCACCGCCGTCGCGCCCTCGGGCACCGGCACCCCCGGGTTCACCAGCCACCGGGTCACCCGGGGGCGGGAACCCGCGGCGTCCTGGACGACGACGGCGGCCGACACGATCCGGTCGGTCTCGACGTCCACGCCCGTGGTCTCCGTGTCGAACGCGGCCAAGGGGCCCTCGTACCAGCACGTCATACGCACACAACTCCTCGTTCACCCACGGCAGCTGACGCACCGTCTTCTGCCCGTTTGGTGATACCCGGGCTGTTTGCGCCGTACGCCGGAAGGAGACAACAGAGGTACGGGTCTTTGCAGTTCAGCGGCCCGTCGCGGGGATTCTCTTGGCTTGGAAGGCTGTTGGACTCATGGCAATCGCGCAGCCCGAGCGGGGTGGGCTGCTGCCCCAGCGGACGGCACCCCATCGCGGCACGCTCGCCACCACCGCCTGCATGGAGACACTGCAGGTCGGCTACCTGCACGCCGTCGCCGCGGCGGCGGGCTGCTCCCTGTCCCAGCCCTTTCCGGACAACGGGATCGACTGGCACGTCAGTCACAGCGGCCCGGGACACACGGTCGACGACGAAGTCACCATCAAGGTGCAGCTCAAGTGCACGTACCAGATCCCGCCGAACCCCCCGGGCCCCGCCTTCTCCTTCACGCTCGACAACGAGCACCTGGCGAAGCTCGCCCGCACCCCGGTCTCCGTGCACAAGATCCTGGTCGTGATGCTCGTGCCCCGGTCCCAGGACGACTGGCTGCGCGCCAGCCACGACCGCCTCGACCTGCGGCACTGCTGCTACTGGACCAACCTCGCCGGGCAGCCCGTCACGGGCCGGCGCAGAACCACCGTCCGCATACCGACCTCGCGCATATTCGACGACCGGGCCCTGTGCGAGATCATGACGCGGGTCGGGACGGGAGGCAGGCCATGACGCACCGCCCGATCGACGAACCCCTCCGACCGGTCAGGCCGCACCCCGCCGAGGCCCACTGGACCGAGCCGCCCGAGCCCGGCCAGGTCGACCCCGCCGTGCTCAGCGCCCTGCTGCACCGGCACGGCTGGCAACGTCGCGGCGGCGCCGCGGGACGGTACGGCAGGTGGACCCCACCCGGGCCCGGCGGCTCGGGCACCAGCCTGCTCGTGCCGGAGAACCGGGCCTTCCCCGACAGCGACGACCTTCTCGGCGAGGCCCTCGACGCGCTCTCCCGCAGCGGCTCCCCCTCCGCGCGCGACGTGCTGGTCGCCCTCGCCGTGCCCAGCGACGAGATCCGCTGGTGGCGCGACGTCCCGGCCGGTCCCGTCGGCGTCACACCCTGGAGCGTCGAGGAGCGGCTGCGCTCGGCCGCCCGCCAGATGCTGCTCGCGGCCGCCCTCGCCACCCGCGCGCGGGCCGGCTACTACGGCGCCCGGTACCGCAGGCCCGCCGCCGCGTCCCTGGAGAACGTCCTCGTCGGCGCCGAACCGGGCGGACGCCGGCTCACCGCCTTCGTGCCCGTGGACACCGGCCGGTCGCTGGCCGTACGCCTGCACCAGGCGCTGTACGCCGCCCGCGAGGCCATCGACTACCAGCGGGCCACCGGCGGCATGGACGCCTTCGACGCGGCCGTCGAGGCGGGCGTCAGCCACGAACTCACCGAGGCCGTCGTCGCCCTCGTACGCGGCACCGAGGGCGCCCGCGTCGCCGTCGAGTGGGCGCCCGCGGCCGGCGTCCCCGAGGGCTGCGCGGCGCCCGACGAGGCCGTCGAGTTCTCGCCCGGCGACGTGCCCGTGTTGCGCGAGGCCGCGGCCCGTTATCTGCGCGAGGAGCCGTCCGTGCCGGTCCGGATCACCGGCGCCGTGGTGCGGATACGCAGGTCGGAGCCGCGCGGTGAGGGCACCGTACGACTGCGGGTCATCGCGGGCGCGGAGGTCCCGTACGTGCGCGTGACCCTCGACGAGGAGGCGTACCGGATAGCCGGGCAGGCCCATCTCGTCGGGCTGCCGGTGCGGGTGCACGGGCGGCTGGAGAGCCGCGGCGGCTTCCGCAGGCTCACGGACGCCTCCGGAGTCGTACCCGTGCAGGTCGACGAGGCCGAACGCGACCGGCTGATGAAGTCGCTCCAGGAGAATCTGGACTTCTTCGAGGAGGCGTGCAGCGGGGACTGAGCCCGGACCGGCGAGAACCGTTTCGCGGAGGGAGGCCTCGGCTCGGTACGATTCCTGTCTGCGCCCGCGCGTAGCGGCGCGCCCACCTTCAGGCAGGAGAGTCCGGTGTCAGACGTCCGTGTGATCATCCAACGCGATTCCGAGCGGGAAGAGCGCGTGGTGACGACGGGCACAACGGCCGCCGATCTCTTCGCCGGCGAGCGCACCGTCGTCGCGGCGCGCGTGGCCGGCGAGCTGAGGGACCTCGCGTACGAGGTGAAGGACGGCGAGGAGGTCGAGCCCGTCGAGATCTCCTCACCGGACGGCCTCAACATCCTGCGCCACTCCACCGCGCACGTCATGGCCCAGGCCGTGCAGGAGCTCTTCCCGGACGCCAAGCTCGGCATCGGCCCGCCCGTCAAGGACGGCTTCTACTACGACTTCGACGTGGAGAAGCCGTTCACGCCCGAGGACCTCAAGGCCGTCGAGAAGAAGATGCAGGAGATCCAGAAGCGCGGCCAGCGCTTCTCCCGCCGCGTGGTCAGCGACGAGGACGCCCGCGAGGAGCTCGCGGCGGAGCCGTACAAGCTGGAGCTCATCGGCATCAAGGGCTCCGCGGCCGCCCAGGACGGGGCCGACGGCGCGGACGTCGAGGTCGGCGGCGGCGAGCTGACGATCTACGACAACCTCGACGCCAAGACCGGCGAGCTGTGCTGGAAGGACCTCTGCCGCGGTCCTCACCTGCCCACCACCCGCAACATCCCGGCGTTCAAGCTCATGCGCAACGCCGGCGCGTACTGGCGCGGCAGCGAGAAGAACCCGATGCTCCAGCGCATCTACGGCACCGCCTGGCCGTCCAAGGACGAGTTGAAGGCGCACCTGGACTTCCTCGCCGAGGCCGAGAAGCGCGACCACCGCAAGCTGGGCAACGAGCTGGACCTCTTCTCCATCCCGGACCAGATCGGCTCCGGCCTCGCCGTCTTCCACCCCAAGGGCGGCATCATCCGCCGGGTCATGGAGGACTACTCGCGCCGGCGCCACGAGGAGGAGGGCTACGAGTTCGTCTACACCCCGCACGCGACCAAGGGGAAGCTCTTCGAGACCTCGGGCCACCTGGACTGGTACGCCGACGGCATGTACCCGCCCATGCAGCTCGACGAGGGCGTGGACTACTACCTCAAGCCCATGAACTGCCCGATGCACAACCTGATCTTCGACGCGCGCGGCCGCTCGTACCGCGAACTGCCCCTGCGTCTCTTCGAGTTCGGGACCGTGTACCGATACGAGAAGTCGGGCGTCGTGCACGGCCTGACCCGCGCCCGCGGCTTCACGCAGGACGACGCGCACATCTACTGCACCAAGGAGCAGATGGCGGACGAGCTCGACAAGACGCTCACCTTCGTCCTGAACCTGCTGCGCGACTACGGCCTCACCGACTTCTACCTCGAGCTGTCCACCAAGGACCCGGAGAAGTTCGTCGGCTCCGACGAGGTCTGGGAGGAGGCCACCGAGACGCTGCGGCAGGTGGCCGAGAAGCAGGGCCTCCCGCTCGTCCCGGACCCGGGCGGCGCCGCGTTCTACGGCCCGAAGATCTCCGTCCAGACCAAGGACGCCATCGGCCGGACCTGGCAGATGTCGACCGTGCAGCTCGACTTCAACCTGCCCGAGCGCTTCGACCTGGAGTACACCGGTCCCGACGGCACCAAGCAGCGTCCGGTGATGATCCACCGCGCGCTCTTCGGTTCCATCGAGCGCTTCTTCGCGGTGCTCCTGGAGCACTACGCGGGCGCGTTCCCGGCCTGGCTGGCGCCCGTCCAGGCGGTCGGCATCCCGATCGGCGACGCGCACGTGGAGTATCTCGACGCGTTCGCCGCCGAGGCGAAGAAGAAGGGCCTGCGCGTCGAGGTCGACTCCTCCTCCGACCGCATGCAGAAGAAGATCCGCAACGCGCAGAAGCAGAAGGTGCCCTTCATGGTCATCGCGGGCGACGAGGACATGGCGGCCGGCGCCGTCTCCTTCCGCTACCGCGACGGCTCGCAGGAGAACGGCATCCCCGTCGACGAGGCGATCGCCAAGATCGCGAAGATCGTCGAGGAGCGCACGCAGGTCTGAGGCGGGCAGGTCTGACGCGCGGAGTGATCCGGCGCGTGGAGTGATCCGACACGTACGACGAGAACGACCCCGTGACCGCGCCGAGCAGCGCCAGACCGCACGCCATCAGACCCACCGCGATCGTGCGTCCGAGCCGGGTCACCGGGACGACGTCCCCGTAGCCCACCGTCGCGAGGGTGGAGCAGGTCCACCACACCGAGTCACCGAAGGTGCGGATCGTCGCGTGCGGTGCCGAGTGCTCCTGCTGGTAGACGGCGAGAGCGCCGGCGAAGCCGAGCAGCAGCACCGACAGACCCGCGTAGAAGGCCACGCGCGCGTACAGGGCGAGACGGGGTCGTCCGCGACGGCGCTGCACCGCCTCGTACACCTTGACGACGCGCAGCGGGCGCAGCAGGGGCAGGACGAGCATCAGTATGTCCAGCCAGTGGGCCGGTACGAAGCGGGGACCCTGGCCGCTGAGCCGCCAGCGCACTCCGTAGTCGACCAGGAACAGACCCCAGGCGGCCAGCAGCGCGGCCAGGCACGCGTCCCGTGCGGCGGGCGGCAGACCGTCGCCCAGGACCAGCACCGCGTAGGCGGTGAGAAACAGCAGCGCGCAGAGACCGAGCGGGACCTCGGTGTGCCGTTCCCAGCGGGCCTGCGGGCTGTCGTCGTCCACCGGCCCAGCTTGGCCCGGGGCGTATCCGGGAGAGCCCCGCCGACACGCCGCGAACGGGCGAAGCAATATGCTGCACCACATGACGAGTGAGCCGGAGCAGCAGATCGGAGTGGGGACGCAGGACGCGTTCCAGCGCTTGTGGACGCCCCACCGGATGGCTTACATCCAGGGCGAGAACAAGCCCACCGGCCCGGGGGCCGACGACGGCTGTCCGTTCTGCTCGATCCCCGCCAAGTCCGACGAGGACGGGCTCATCGTCAGGCGCGGTGAGCAGGTGTACGCGGTGCTCAACCTCTACCCGTACAACGGCGGCCATCTCATGGTCGTGCCCTACCGCCATGTCGCGGACTACACCGACCTGACCGGTCCGGAGACCGCCGAGCTCGGCGAGCTGACCAAGCAGGCCATGACCGCGCTGCGGGCCGCGTCCGGCGCGCACGGCTTCAACATCGGCATGAACCAGGGCACGGTGGCCGGGGCGGGCATCGCCGCCCACCTCCACCAGCACATCGTGCCCCGCTGGGGCGGCGACACCAACTTCATGCCGGTCGTCGGCCACACCAAGGTCCTGCCCCAACTGCTCGCGGACACCCGCGAGATGCTCGCCGAGGCGTGGCCCAGACCGTAGCCCGGCCGGACCCCGGAAGGGGCGCGAAATGGGGGCGTGGGAATCCATGCCACCGGCCGGCCTCTCCCACGGGCCGCCGCCTCCGGCTGATCCGTCGGAGGCCTACGCGTCGTAGACGTCGTCCTTCTTCGGTGTCGGGTCCTGCACCGCGCCGCTGAGCACGGAGGTGCGGCCGTCGAACTTCGCGGTGTCCACGTTGTGGCCCTTGAGGAACTCGATGACCGCCTCGTGCACCACACGCAGCACAGGGGTCGCGGAGCGCAGTACGTCGTCGGTCATGAAGCGGTTCTTCCAGGGCTGGTCGGCCCAGGCGTGCCGCAGTCCGAAGGGCTCGGGAAGGGTCAGCGAGCCGCCGAGCCAGTTCAGGAGCGGCGGGTACCAGGTGAAGGGGGCGCGGGCCGCGAGCCGTACGACCTCGTCGTTTCCTACCAGCGGGAGCTTCACCGTGCGGGTCTCCCAGAACTTGACCGTCTTGGCGACCTTCTTCTCCTTGGCCGCCGGCTTCCCCATGAACAGGCCGTTCACCGGCCCCAGGGCATGACCCGTGAGCTCGATGCGCAGGGTCTTGTGCAGCACGGTCACCGAGACGAGCATGCTGATCACCAACTGGCCGTCGTAGAGGGTCCACTGGACCCCGAGGTAGTGCCGCTCGCCGTTGTTGTACTGCTGCTTGTTGCAGATGTCCCGGATCTGCTGGAGGTTGACCTGGTGGGCCGTGCTGCCGCTCGGGCGGGTGACGGCCTTGGCGCTCGCCGGGATGTGCGTGACGACCCAGTGCCGGATCTCCGGCTTGGGGAAGCCGCCCGTGGTCAGTGGGCTCGTGTGGAGCCGCTCCAGCGCCCGCTCGACGGCGCTGACGACGTCGAAGCTCTGGAACCTGTTGATCTCCGGGGCCGGCACCAGGTGCTTGGCCAGCTCCGCGCTCAGCGACCCCACCTTCTGCATCTGGTCCGAGACGACCGGCACCAGTTCCTCGGCGAGGTGCCAGTGCCCCCAGCGCGTGCCCATGCCGAGGATGCCCTTGGGGCCGGCGTAGAAGACCGAGTTCGACCGCTGCTCGTCGCGCAGCTCGCCGAACGCCTGGCGCAGCCGCTCGGCCCGGGTGTCGCCGGGGCTGCTGGGGACGGACTCGGGGACCCGGGCGCCCACGGTGCTGCCGGAGAGGAGGTTGTTCCAGCGGGTGCGCAGGTCCTTCGCGGTGCGCTCGCAGATCTGCTTCGCCAGCAGCCAGCCGACGACCGGGGCGACGATCGCGCCCCGCACGTACCAGGCCAGGGGACCGGTGAAGGGCAGCCGGATCATGGCGATCACGGCGACGACGCCCACGGCGACGAGGAGCGCGGTGGCGAGGGCGGAGGCCCGCTTGTCCTCGCGCTTGGAGACGGCGGTCCGTATCTGGAAGACCAGCAGCCACAGCAGGAGCCCCGGCAGGAAGAGCAGACCGCAGAGCGTCATCACGACCGTCAGGCGGGTGTCGCGCTCCTTGCGCAGGCGGTTGGCCGCCAGACAGTGCTCGACCACCGCCTGCGGCTCGATGCCGAAGGACTGGACGACCGGACTGCGGCCGACGCCCAGCATGCGGGTCACCACCGCCTGGGCGAAGGCCTCGCCGAGGTTGGGCCGCAGGATCGTCGCCCACTTGCGGCCCGGATTGACCTTCGACTCGTGCCACTCGTTGTTGGCCTCGAGGATCTTCCCGACCTCGTCGTCCCGGTACGCGGCCGAGGCCAGGGCGTACGTCGCCATCTCGTCCGAACCCGAGCGTGGCACCTGTGGCCCGAACATGTCCTCGAAACCGGTTGGAACCGTCATTCCCGCCCCCATCGCCGCCGGTGTCGCTTCTGCGGCTTTTCCCGACTTCCCTGCCCCGCACACCTGTTGATCAGTCAGTCATGGTGATCGAGTCACCACGTCATCAGCCATCAGCTTGATCAGGTCATCAGCGTATCGGCAGGCGGCGGGCTTCGTCGGCGGACGGCCGAAGCCGCCCGCCGAGGGTGAACCGGAGCGCGTCCGGTGTGAACTACGAGGCCTCCCGCGTCCGTTCGCGCATCCTTTCGGCGATCTGCGGCGGCATCGGCTCGTGCCGCGCGTAACTGCGCTGGAAACGTGCGGTGCCGTGCGAGAGCGAGCGCAGATCGACGGCGTACCGGCCGATCTCCATCTCCGGCACCTCGGCCCGTACGAGCGTGCGTCCGCCGCTCGTCTGCTCCGTGCCGACGACCCGGCCACGCCGGCCCGAGAGGTCGCTCATCACGGCGCCCACGTAGTCGTCGCCGACCATGACGGTCACCTCGGCGACCGGCTCCAGGAGATGGATCCTCGCCTCGGCGGCGGCCTCGCGCAGCGCCAGCGCGCCCGCGGTCTGGAAGGCGGCGTCGGAGGAGTCCACCGAGTGCGCCTTGCCGTCGAGCAGGGTGATCCGCACGTCGATGAGCGGATGGCCCGCGGCCACGCCCCTGGCCGCCTGGGCGCGCACGCCCTTCTCGACGGACGGGATGAACTGCCGGGGCACCGCCCCGCCGACGACCTTGTCCACGAACTCGATGCCCGAGCCGTTCGGGAGGGGTTCGACCTCGATCTCGCAGATCGCGTACTGGCCGTGGCCGCCGGACTGCTTCACATGGCGCCCGCGCCCCGCGGACCTGGCCGCGAACGTCTCCCGCAGCGAAACCTGGTGCGGTACCACGTCGACCTGGACGCCGTACCGGCTGCGCAGCCGCTCCAGGGCGACGTCCGCGTGCGCCTCGCCCAGACACCACAGGACCACCTGGTGGGTGTGCTGGTTCTGTTCCAGGCGCATGGTGGGGTCCTCGGCGACCAGCCGGCCGAGCCCCTGTGAGAGCTTGTCCTCGTCGGCCTTGCTGTGCGCCTGGATGGCGAGCGGCAGCAGCGGGTCGGGCATCTGCCACGGTTCCATCAGCAGCGGGTCGTCCTTGGCCGAGAGCGTGTCGCCGGTCTCCGCCCGGTTGAGTTTCGCCACGCACGCCAGGTCGCCCGCGATGCAGTGGGTGAGGGCGCGCTGCTGTTTGCCGAACGGCGCGGACAGCGCGCCGACGCGCTCGTCGACGTCGTGATCCTCGTGGCCGCGGTCGGTGAGCCCGTGCCCCGAGACGTGCACCGTCTCGTCGGGGCGCAGGGTGCCGGAGAAGACGCGGACGAGCGAGACCCGGCCGACATAGGGGTCGCTGGCCGTCTTCACGACCTCCGCCACCAGCGGCCCGTCCGGGTCGCAGGCCCTGACCTCGCGCGCCGCGCCGTCCGGCGTCGTCACCGCGGGTGCCGCGCGCTCCAGCGGGGTCGGGAAGCCGCCGGTGACGAGCTCCAGGAGCTCGACCGTGCCGAGTCCCTGCCGGGCGCCCTCGGCGGCGGGCGCGGCGGCCAGCACGGGGAAGAACGCCCCGCGCGCCACGGCCCGCTCCAGATCCTGCACCAATGTCTTGAAATCGATCTCCTCGCCGCCCAGATAGCGGTCCATGAGGCTCTCGTCCTCGCTCTCGGCGATGATCCCCTCGATCAGCCGGTTGCGCGCCTCCTCGATCAGCGGCAGCTGCCCGTCCACCGGCTCGGCCTCCTCGCGCGCACCGGACGAGTAGTCGAACAGCCGTTGCGACAGCAGCCCGATCAACCCGGTCACCGGCGCGTGCCCGTCCGGGCCCGGCTCTCCGTGCAGCGGCAGATAGAGCGGCAGTACGGCGTCCGGGTCGTCGGCGCCGAAGGCCTCCGCGCAGATCCTGGTCATCGTGTCGAAGTCGGCGCGGGCCGATTCGAGGTGGGTGACCACGATGGCCCGCGGCATGCCGACCGCCGCGCACTCCTCCCAGACCATCCGGGTCGAGCCGTCCACGCCGTCCGAGGCCGAGACCACGAAGAGGGCCGCGTCCGCGGCGCGCAGACCGGCCCTGAGTTCTCCGACGAAGTCGGCGTATCCGGGGGTGTCGAGAATGTTGATCTTGTATCCGTCCCAGGTGACGGGTACCAGGGAGAGCTGCACCGAGCGCTGCTGCCGGTGCTCGATCTCGTCGTAGTCGGACACGGCGGTGCCGTCCTCCACCCGGCCCGCCCGGTTCACGGCTCCCGCCGTCAGCGCGAGAGCCTCCACCAACGTCGTCTTGCCCGATCCGCTGTGGCCGACCAGCACCACATTCCGTACGGACGCGGGGTGGTCGGCCGCCGTAGCCCTGCCGGCGGCTCCGGGGTGTGCGTTCGCCTTGTCGCCCATGGCCTTGCCTCCCGTGCACGGTGAGGTCTCTGTGGGCGCGGGCACGACGGATCCTTCCCCGGACCGGGTCCAGGGGTACCCCCAGCGGTACGGCTCCGATGACGCCCGCGGTGACTTCGAGCTTTGCACTCGCGTCACGGTGCGTCCATACGGAGGACGCGATCGCGCCGTGCCACCCGCGGAGTCCCCGCGTGACACGGGGTGCGGGTGCCCGACCGTCGCACATGCGCGCGCGTGACTACGATGGGCCAGCCGGGGGCCAGCAGGGGCCGCCCGGCGACACCGACCGTCGGGAAGGCCATGCTGAACAAGTACGCGCGTGCATTCTTCACGCGTGTCCTCACACCGTTCGCCGCGTTTCTCATCCGCCGGGGGGTAAGCCCCGACACGGTCACCCTCCTGGGCACGGCCGGAGTGATGGCGGGCGCGCTGGTCTTCTACCCCCGGGGAGAGTTCTTCTGGGGCACGATCGTCATCACGCTCTTCGTCTTCTCCGACCTCGTCGACGGCAACATGGCGCGCCAGCTCGGCCGCTCCAGCCGGTGGGGGGCCTTCCTGGACTCCACGCTCGACCGGGTCGCCGACGGGGCCATCTTCGGCGGCTTCGCGCTCTGGTACGCGGGCAACGGCGACAACAACGTGCTCTGCGCCGTCTCGATCTTCTGTCTGGCCAGCGGGCAGGTGGTCTCGTACACCAAGGCCCGCGGCGAGTCGATCGGTCTGCCGGTCGCCGTCAACGGTCTGGTGGAGCGCGCCGAACGCCTGGTGATCTCACTGGTCGCGGCGGGCCTCGCGGGGCTGCACGAGTTCGGGGTTCCCGGCATCCAGTGGCTGCTGCCCGTCGCGCTGTGGATCGTCGCCGTCGGCAGCCTCGTGACGCTCGTCCAGCGCGTCGTCACGGTACGCCGGGAGTCCGCCGAGGCCGACGCGGCCGCCGCGCACAGCAGCGGGGCCACGTCGTGACCAGCCTCCAGGACAGACTGGTGGACGGGGCGTACGCGCTCGGCTGGAGCACCGTCAAGACGCTCCCGGAGCCGGTCGCCGTACGTCTCGGCCGCACCATCGCGGACATCGCCTGGAGGAAACGCGGCAAGGGCGTACTGCGCCTGGAGAGCAACTACGCGCGCGTGGTGCCCGACGCGGGCCCGGAACGGCTCGCGGAGCTCTCCCGTGCGGGCATGCGCTCGTACCTGCGCTACTGGATGGAGTCCTTCCGCCTTCCCGCCTGGAGCCGGGAGCGCGTGCGGACGGGCTTCGACCCCAGGGACGCGCATTACCTGACCGACGGCATCGCCTCCGACCGGGGTGTCATCCTCGCCCTCCCGCACATGGGCAACTGGGACCTCGCCGGCGCGTGGGTCACCACCAAGCTGGAGACGCCGTTCACCACCGTGGCCGAGCGCCTCAAGCCGGAATCGCTGTACGACCGCTTCGTCGCCTACCGCGAGGGCCTCGGCATGGAGGTCCTCCCGCACAGCGGCGGCACCGCGTTCGGCACCCTGGCCCGGCGGCTGCGCGACGGGGGCCTGGTCTGCCTGGTCGCCGAACGCGATCTGTCCGCGTCCGGCGTCGAGGTCAAGTTCTTCGGAGAGGCGACCCGGATGCCCGCGGGCCCGGCGCTGCTGGCCCAGCAGACCGGCGCGCTGCTCCTCCCGGTGACGCTCTGGTACGACGACTCACCCGTGATGCAGGGCCGTGTGCATCCCCCCGTCGAGGTCCCCGAGACAGGTACCCGGGCCGAGAAGACGTCTGTCATGACACAGGCGCTGGCCGACGCCTTCGCCACGGGTATTTCCGACCATCCGGAGGACTGGCACATGCTGCAGCGCCTGTGGCTCGCCGACCTGGAGCCCCGCCCCGCACCGTCCGACGGGGAGCGGCCGTGAAGATCGGCATCGTCTGCCCGTACTCGTGGGACGTACCGGGCGGCGTCCAGTTCCACATCCGTGACCTCGCCGAACATCTCATCCGCCTCGGGCACGAGGTCTCCGTCCTCGCCCCCGCGGACGACGAGACCCCTCTGCCGCCGTACGTCGTCTCGGCCGGCCGCGCGGTCCCGGTGCCCTACAACGGCTCGGTGGCGCGCCTGAACTTCGGCTTCCTGTCGGCGGCCAGGGTGCGGCGCTGGCTGCACGACGGCACCTTCGACGTGATCCACATCCACGAACCGACCTCGCCGTCCCTGGGACTGCTCGCGTGCTGGGCCGCGCAGGGGCCCATCGTCGCCACCTTCCACACCTCCAACCCGCGCTCCCGGGCGATGATCGCGGCGTACCCGATCCTGCAGCCCGCGCTGGAGAAGATCAGCGCGCGGATCGCGGTGAGCGAGTACGCGCGGCGCACGCTCGTCGAGCATCTGGGCGGTGACGCGGTCGTCATCCCGAACGGCGTCGACGTCGACTTCTTCGCCCGCGCCAAGCCCCAGCAGGAGTGGCAGGGCGACACACTCGGGTTCATCGGCCGCATCGACGAGCCCCGCAAGGGTCTGCCCGTCCTGATGAAGGCACTCCCGAAGATCCTCGCCGAACGCCCCAGGACCAGGCTCCTGGTCGCCGGCCGGGGTGACGAGGAGGAGGCCGTCGAGTCACTGCCCGCCGAGATGCGCTCACGCGTGGAGTTCCTCGGCATGATCAGTGACGAGGACAAGGCCCGCTTCCTGCGCAGCGTCGACGTGTACGTGGCACCCAACACCGGCGGCGAGAGCTTCGGGATCATCCTGGTGGAGGCCATGTCCGCGGGGGCGCCGGTACTGGCCTCCGACCTCGACGCCTTCGCCCAGGTGCTCGACCAGGGAGGGGCCGGGGAACTGTTCGCCAACGAGGACGCGGACGCGCTGGCCGCCTCCGCCGTACGCCTGCTGGGCGACCCCGAGCGCCGCGCCGAACTGCGTGCGCGGGGCAGCGCTCACGTACGGCGCTTCGACTGGTCCACGGTCGGCGCCGACATCCTGTCCGTGTACGAGACGGTGACGGACGGGGCGGCGGCGGTGGCGGCGGACGAACGGACGGGGCTGCGGGCACGGTTCGGGCTGGCGCGGGACGAGCGCGGGGGAGCGGCAGGAGGGCGTTGACGCCCTCCTGCGGGGCGGGACGCCCGCGCGGGGGACGTGAGGGGCGGGTGACCACGCCCGAGTAGCCTTGCGGCCCGTGACCGCAACCTTGATCTGGATCCTCGTCGGCCTCGCCGCGATCGGCCTCTACCTGAGCTGGACCGCGGGGCGTCTCGACCGGCTGCACGCCCGGATCGACGCCGCGCGCGCCGCGCTCGACGCGCAGCTGTTGCGCCGGGCCTCGGTCGCCCAGGAACTGGCGACCTCCGGGGTGCTCGACCCGGCCGCCTCGATCGTGCTCTACGAGGCGGCGCACGCCGCCAGACAGGCGGAGGAGGAGCAGCGCGAGGTCGCCGAGAGTGAGCTGAGCCAGGCTCTGCGGGCCGTCTTCGGAGAGGTGCAGCAGATGGAGGCGGTGCGGGAGGCACCCGGCGGGGACGCGGCGGCGAGTGAGCTGGCGCAGGCGGTGCGGCGGGTGCCGATGGCCCGGCGGTTCCACAACGACGCCGTGCGGGCGGCGCGGGCGTTGCGCAGGCACCGCAAGGTGCGGTGGTTCCGGCTGGCCGGTCACGCGCCCTTCCCGATGGCCTTCGAAATGGACGACGAGCCACCTACCGCGTTGGCTGACCGGCCTACGAGCTGAGCCGTCTGCTGCCTGGCCGTCCCTGGGGGCTGCCGCCCCCAGACCCCCGCTCCGGCCTTGAGGGCCTTGTCCTCAATCGCCGGACGGGCTGATGGTGCTTACCTGTGCTGGATATTTTCAGCCCGTCCGGCGTTTGAGGACGAGCCCTTCGGGCGATGCGGGGGTCCAGGGGCGCAGCGCCCCTGGCGGGGTCCGGGGCGGAGTCCCCGGGGACGGGTCGGGCAGGGGCGGCGGGGGCCGGAAAACGAGCCACCGGGTCCCCATTGGCCCTTGCAGTGGCCTGGTCCACTCCCGTTTCCTCGGTACTGCAGAAACCCTCTTTCACCGAGTGAGGTCAACCCGTGTCCAGCACGCTCCCCACCCCCGCCCGCCCCGAAGACAACGCGGCGACCGGCACCGCCCGAGTGAAGCGCGGCATGGCCGAGCAGCTCAAGGGCGGCGTGATCATGGACGTCGTCACCCCCGACCAGGCGAAGATCGCCGAGGACGCGGGCGCCGTCGCCGTCATGGCCCTGGAGCGGGTCCCGGCCGACATCCGCAAGGACGGCGGCGTGGCCCGGATGTCCGACCCGGACATGATCGAGGGCATCATCGACGCCGTCTCGATCCCGGTGATGGCCAAGTCCCGCATCGGCCACTTCGTCGAGGCCCAGGTCCTGCAGTCCCTCGGCGTCGACTACATCGACGAGTCCGAGGTCCTCACCCCGGCCGACGAGGTCAACCACTCCGACAAGTGGGCGTTCACCACCCCCTTCGTCTGCGGTGCCACCAACCTGGGCGAGGCCCTGCGCCGTATCGCCGAGGGCGCCGCGATGATCCGCTCCAAGGGCGAGGCCGGCACCGGCAACGTCGTCGAGGCCGTCCGTCACCTGCGTCAGATCAAGAACGAGATCGCCAGGCTGCGCGGCTACGACAACAACGAGCTGTACGCCGCGGCCAAGGAACTGCGCGCCCCGTACGAGATCGTCAAGGAGGTCGCCGAGCTCGGCAAGCTCCCGGTGGTGCTGTTCTCCGCGGGCGGCGTCGCCACTCCCGCCGACGCGGCGCTGATGCGCCAGCTCGGCGCCGAGGGCGTCTTCGTCGGCTCCGGCATCTTCAAGTCCGGCGACCCGGCCAAGCGCGCCGCCGCCATCGTGAAGGCCACCACCTTCTACGACGACCCGAAGATCATCGCGGACGCGTCCCGCAACCTCGGCGAGGCCATGGTCGGCATCAACTGCGACACCCTCCCCGAGGCCGAGCGCTACGCCAACCGCGGCTGGTAGGACACACCACTCATGAGCACCCCCGTCATAGGCGTCCTGGCCCTCCAGGGTGACGTACGGGAGCACCTCATCGCCCTGGCCGCGGCGGACGCCGTGGCCAGGGCGGTACGGCGCCCCGAGGAACTCGCCGAGGTGGATGGCCTGGTCATCCCCGGCGGTGAGTCCACCACCATCTCCAAACTGGCCCACCTCTTCGGCATGATGGAGCCCCTCCGCGCGCGCGTGCGTGAAGGGATGCCCGTGTACGGCACCTGCGCCGGCATGATCATGCTCGCCGACAAGATCCTCGACCCGCGCTCGGGGCAGGAGACGATCGGCGGCATCGACATGATCGTGCGCCGCAACGCCTTCGGACGCCAGAACGAGTCCTTCGAAGCGGCGGTCGCCGTCGAGGGCGTCGAGGGCGATCCCGTGGAGGGCGTCTTCATCCGCGCGCCCTGGGTCGAGTCCGTGGGGGCGGAGGCCGAAGTGCTGGCCACCCACGAGGGCCACATCGTCGCCGTGCGCCAGGGCAACGCGCTCGCCACCTCGTTCCACCCCGAACTGACCGGAGACCACCGCGTGCACGGCCTGTTCGTCGACATGGTGCGCGCGAACCGGACACCCGGCTCCTAGTAGGATCTGGGGGTCCCCCAGGCTCTCGCAGCGCGGGGGAGTTCGTACAGGATGGGTTACGCGAAGGAGACAGGCAGATGTCCGGCCACTCTAAATGGGCTACGACGAAGCACAAGAAGGCCGTGATCGACGCCAAGCGCGGCAAGCTCTTCGCGAAGATGATCAAGAACATCGAGGTGGCGGCCCGCACGGGCGGCGCCGACGTGTCCGGCAACCCGACGCTCTTCGACGCCATCCAGAAGGCCAAGAAGAGCTCGGTCCCGAACAAGAACATCGACTCGGCGGTCAAGCGCGGCGCCGGCCTCGAAGCCGGTGGCGCCGACTACGAGACGATCATGTACGAGGGTTACGGCCCGAACGGCGTCGCGGTGCTCATCGAGTGCCTCACCGACAACCGTAACCGCGCCGCCTCGGACGTCCGCGTCGCCATGACCCGCAACGGCGGCAACATGGCCGACCCGGGTTCGGTCTCGTACCTCTTCAACCGCAAGGGCGTCGTCATCGTTCCCAAGGGTGAGCTGACCGAGGACGACGTCCTGGGTGCCGTGCTCGACGCGGGCGCCGAGGAGGTCAACGACCTCGGTGAGTCCTACGAGGTCATCTCCGAGGCGACCGACCTGGTCGCCGTGCGCACCGCGCTGCAGGACGCCGGGATCGACTACGACTCCGCCGACGCCAACTTCGTCCCGACCATGCAGGTCGAGCTCGACGAGGAGGGCGCCCGGAAGATCTTCAAGCTGATCGACGCGCTCGAGGACAGCGACGACGTGCAGAACGTCTTCGCCAACTTCGACGTCAGCGACGAGGTCATGGAGAAGGTCGACGCCTGAGCGCCGACAGCCGAACGGGCCGACGGGACACACCCCGTCGGCCCGTCGCTTTGTCAGTGGCACCCGATAGCCTGCACGAACAGCTGTCACCGGTGGGTGACCGGGGGAGATCGACGAAGGGGGACCGGGGTGCGGGTACTGGGTGTCGACCCCGGGCTGACCCGATGCGGTGTCGGCGTGGTCGAGGGAGTCGCGGGCCGGCCCCTGACCATGCGCGGGGTCGGTGTCGTACGCACCCCGGCGGACGCCGAGTTGGGCCTGCGCCTCGTCGCCGTCGAGCAGGGCATCGAGCGGTGGCTCGACGAGTACGCGCCCGAATACGTCGCGGTGGAGCGGGTGTTCAGCCAGCACAACGTCCGCACGGTGATGGGCACCGCCCAGGCCAGCGCCGTCGCCATGCTCTGTGCCGCCCGTCGCGGCATCCCCGTCGCCCTGCACACCCCGAGCGAGGTCAAGGCCGCCGTCACCGGCAGCGGACGCGCGGACAAGGCCCAGGTCGGCGCGATGGTCACCCGGCTGCTCAGGCTGGACGCGCCGCCCAAACCCGCCGACGCCGCCGACGCCCTCGCGCTGGCGATCTGTCACATCTGGCGCGCACCCGCCCAGAACCGGCTCCAGCAGGCCGTCGCGCAGAACCGACTCCAACAGGCGGCCGCCCTGCACGCGGCGCAAGCGGCGTCGCAGGCCGCACCGCACCACGCATCGAAAGGCCGTACCGCATGATCGCCTTCGTCAGCGGCCCGGTCGCCGCTCTCGCCCCCGACTCAGCGGTGGTGGAGGTCGGCGGCATCGGAATCTCCGTCCAGTGCACGCCGGGCACCCTCGCCGCGCTCCGCATGGGACAGCCGGCCAGGCTCGCCACCTCCCTGGTCGTCCGCGAGGACTCCTTGACCCTGTACGGCTTCGCGGACGACGACGAGCGCGGGACCTTCGTGCTGCTGCAGACCGCGAGCGGTGTCGGCCCGCGCCTCGCCCAGGCCATGCTCGCCGTGCACACCCCAGACGCCCTGCGCCGGGCGATCGCCACGGGTGACGAGAAGGCCCTCACGGCCGTACCCGGCATCGGCAAGCGGGGAGCCCAGAAACTCCTGCTGGAGCTCAAGGACCGGCTCGGCGAGCCGCTCGGCACGGGCACCGGGATCGGCACCCCGGTCAGCACCGGCTGGCGCGAGCAGCTGCACGCCGCGCTGATCGGCCTCGGGTACGCCACCAGGGAGGCCGACGAGGCGGTCTCCGCGGTCGCCCCGCAAGCCGAGGCAGAGGAGGGGGCACCCCAGGTGGGCCGGCTCCTGAAGGCCGCCCTGCAGACTCTCAACCGCGCCCGCTGACCCGGCGGCCCGCCGCCCGACCCGACCGGCGCCCGCCGACCCACCGGCCGCCCCACCACCACACCGCGAGGCACACGCAATGAACTGGGACGACACGACCGACGAGACCGCCGCCGACCGGCTCGTCGGCGCGTCCGCCGACCGTGAGGACCAGGCCGTCGAGGCGGCCCTGCGCCCCAAGGACCTGGACGAGTTCATCGGCCAGGAGAAGGTCCGCGAGCAGCTCGACCTCGTGCTGCGCGCCGCCCGCGCCCGCGGCGCCACCGCCGACCACGTGCTGCTCTCCGGCGCCCCCGGTCTGGGCAAGACCACTCTCTCGATGATCATCGCGGCCGAGATGGGCGCCCCCATCCGCATCACCAGCGGCCCCGCCATCCAGCACGCAGGCGACCTCGCCGCGATCCTCTCCTCGCTCCAGGAGGGCGAGGTGCTCTTCCTGGACGAGATCCACCGCATGTCCCGGCCCGCCGAAGAGATGCTCTACATGGCGATGGAGGACTTCCGGGTCGACGTGATCGTCGGCAAGGGCCCGGGAGCCACCGCGATCCCCCTGGAGCTGCCGCCCTTCACCCTGGTCGGCGCCACCACCCGGGCAGGACTGCTGCCGCCCCCGCTGCGCGACCGCTTCGGCTTCACCGCACACATGGAGTTCTACGAGCCCGCCGAGCTGCAGCGCGTCATCCACCGCTCCGCGAACCTCCTCGACGTCGAGATCGGCACCGAGGGCGCCGCCGAGATCGCCGGCCGCTCCCGCGGCACCCCCCGTATCGCCAACCGTCTGCTGCGCCGGGTCCGGGACTACGCGCAGGTCAAGGCCGACGGCATCATCACCCGCGAGATCGCCGCCGC
Organism: Streptomyces sp. RPA4-2; assembly: GCF_012273515.2. Lineage (NCBI taxonomy): Bacteria > Bacillati > Actinomycetota > Actinomycetes > Kitasatosporales > Streptomycetaceae > Streptomyces > Streptomyces sp. RPA4-2. Next base: position 1,940,989 of record NZ_CP050975.2, on the reverse strand, counting down.
GGCGCTGAAGGTCTACGAGGTCGACGCCCGCGGCCTCGACCGCCTCGACCGAGGTGTCCTGGAAGCCCTGCTCAAGCTCTTCGGCGGCGGCCCGGTGGGGCTGTCCACGCTCGCGGTCGCCGTGGGGGAGGAGCGGGAGACCGTGGAGGAGGTCGCCGAGCCCTTCCTGGTGCGCGAGGGACTGCTCGCCCGTACGCCCCGTGGTCGCGTCGCGACTCCGGCGGCATGGGCACATCTCGGTCTCACCCCGCCCCAGCGGGCCATGGGGGGAAACGGACAAGGGGACCTGTTCGGGGCGTGACGGCGCGGGCACTCGCGGGGTCAGGAACCCCGGTGCCATGCTGAGCGTTGTTCCCTGAGCGCGGACTCGCTTAGACTCCGCCGATGCCGCCCTTGTAGGCGACATACATACCCCCATCCAGCAGGCCGCTCACCATCGCGGTCGAAGAAGGAAGTTCCGACCCGTGAGTCTCGTGACCCTCCTCCCGTTCATCGTGCTCATCGGGGCCATGTTCCTGATGACCCGGTCTGCCAAGAAGAAGCAGCAGCAGGCTGCTTCCATGCGCAACGACATGCAGCCCGGCTCCGGCGTGCGCACGATCGGTGGCATGTACGCCACCGTCAAGGAGGTCAACGAGGACTCGGTCCTTCTTGACGCGGGTCCCGGCGTGGACCTGCTCTTCGCGAAGAACTCGATCGGCGCCGTCCTCACCGACGACGAGTACAACCGCATCGTGCACGGCATCGAGCACGACCTCGAGGCCGACGGCCCGGTTGTCCCGGACGACGCCTCCTCCCTCACCGAGACCGACGAGCCCGCCGCCGACGCCTCTTCCGACGCCTCCGACGACAAGCCCATCGACCTCGGCAAGAAGGACGCCGCGGACGAGCCCGCCGACGCGAAGGCGGCCGAGGGCGACGAAGCAGAGCCGAAGAAGACCGACGGCGAGTCCGGCGCGAAGTAGCATCCCCCGGGGAACACGGCGCGATCCGCTCGCGCCCCGTGAACCCCAGGGATGTGCCTCTGTCGCACGGAGTCCCGACACCATGCCATGGCCGCCCACGCGCTGACCCCGCGCGAGGCGGCCCGAGAGGGAGTACGAGAAGGTGGCAGCACCGAAGAAGGGCCGGAGCGCGAGTGCCCAGAGCAGGCCGGGGCGCTCGCTTGCCCTCATCCTGATCGCCATCGTGGCGCTCACCGGGGGGATGTTCCTCTCCGGGCATTCCACCCCGCGTCTCGGCATCGACCTCGCCGGCGGCACCAGCATCACGCTGGAGGCGAAGAACGAGCCGGGCCAGCCGAACGCGATCAACAAGACCAACATGAACACCGCGGTCGACATCATGAACCGCCGTGTCAATGGTCTTGGTGTCTCCGAGGCAGAGGTCCAGACCCAGGGCGATCGCAACATCATCGTCAACATCCCCAAGGGCACGAACTCCAAGCAGGCCCGGGAGCAGGTCGGCACCACCGCCAAGCTCTACTTCCGCCCGGTGCTGGCCACCGAGGTCGCCGGGAACGCCGCGACGGCCAGTCCCTCGCCGAGCGCCTCCAGCAGCGACTCCTCGAAGGACAAGGCGACCGGCAAGGCGACCGACAAGGCGACGTCGTCGAGCTCCGCGACTCCGTCGGCCACGGCCACCTCCCAGGGCCGTGCGGTCACCGACGCTCTGAAGGCCGACAGCACGCCGTCCGCGAGCGCCTCGGCGAAGTCGTCGGCCTCCACCGCCGCCACGCCGTCGCCGAGCGGCAGCGTCGACCCCGCGACCGCCAAGCTCCAGGCCCAGTACGCCGCGCTCGACTGCACCGACAAGGCGGTCCGTGCCACGGCCGGTGACGGCGTCAAGCCCACCGACCCCACGGTCGCCTGCGGCAAGAACTCCTCGGGCCAGTGGCAGAAGTACGTGCTCGGCGCCGCCGAGGTCTCCGGCACGGACATCAAGAGCGCCGCGGCCGTCTTCGACACCCAGAGCGCCGCGGGCTGGAAGGTCACCATGGACTTCACGTCCGGTGGCTCCAAGAAGTTCGCCGACATCACCGGCAAGCTCGCGAAGAACCAGTCCCCGCAGAACCAGTTCGCCATCGTCCTCGACGGTGAGGTCGTCTCCGACCCGTACGTCAGCCAGGCGCTGACCGGCGGCAACGCGGAGATCTCCGGCAGCTTCACGCAGACCGAGGCGCAGGACCTGGCCAACATGCTGAAGTACGGCGCGCTGCCGCTCACCTTCAAGGAGGCGAGCGTCAACACCGTGACGGCCGCCCTCGGCGGCGAGCAGCTGCACGCCGGTCTGATCGCGGGCGCGATCGGCCTGGGCCTGGTCATCATCTACCTGGTGGTCTACTACCGGGGCCTGTCGGTCATCGCCATCGCCTCCCTGATGGTCTCCGCCATCCTCACGTACGTGATCATGGCGTTGCTCGGCCCCGCCATCGGGTTCGCGCTGAACCTGCCGGCGGTCTGTGGCGCGATCGTCGCCATCGGCATCACGGCGGACTCGTTCATCGTGTTCTTCGAACGCATCCGGGACGAGATCCGCGAGGGCCGCAGCCTGCGCCCGGCCGTCGAGCGTGCCTGGCCGCGCGCCCGGCGCACCATCCTGGTCTCCGACTTCGTGTCGTTCCTCGCCGCCGCGGTGCTCTTCATCGTCACCGTCGGCAAGGTCCAGGGCTTCGCGTTCACCCTCGGTCTGACCACCCTGCTCGACGTGGTCGTCGTCTTCCTCTTCACCAAGCCGCTGATGACGCTCCTCGCCCGCAAGAAGTTCTTCGCGAGCGGCCACAGCTGGTCCGGACTCGACCCGAAGCGACTGGGCGCCCAGCCGCCGCTGCGCCGCACCCGTCGCGCGTCCGCCCCCGTCGACACGAAGGAGGCGTGAGATGTCGAAACTCGGCACCCTCGGCGCCCGGCTCCACCGCGGTGAGATCGGCTACGACTTCGTCGGCAAGCGCAAGATCTGGTACGCCATCTCGATCCTGATCACCATCACGGCCATCCTCGGTCTGACGGTGCGCGGCCTGAACATGGGCATCGAGTTCCAGGGCGGAGCCGTCTTCACGACGCCGAAGCACATGACGTCCTCGGTGAACCAGGCCGAGACGTACGCGCAGGACGCCTCCGGTCACGACGCCATCGTCCAGAAGCTGGGCGACGGCAGCCTGCGCATCCAGATCGCGGGCATCGACACCGACAAGTCGGACCAGATCAAGGACCAGCTCTCCAAGGACCTGAAGGTCGACTCGGAGCAGATCAACGCCGACCTGGTCGGTCCCAGCTGGGGTGACCAGATCGCCAACAAGGCCTGGGAGGGCCTGGCGATCTTCATGGTCCTCGTGGTGATCTACCTGGCCATCGCGTTCGAGTGGCGCATGGCCATCGCCGCGCTGGTCGCCCTGATCCACGACATCACCATCACGGTCGGCATCTACGCCCTGGTCGGCTTCGAGGTCACCCCGGGCACCGTGATCGGTCTGCTGACGATCCTCGGTTACTCGCTCTACGACACGGTGGTCGTCTTCGACAGCCTCAAGGAGCAGACGAAGGACATCACCAAGCAGACCCGGTACACGTACAGCGAGGTCGCCGACCGCTCGATCAACGGCACCCTGGTCCGTTCGATCAACACCACGGTGGTCGCGCTGCTGCCCGTCGCCGGCCTGCTCTTCATCGGTGGCGGCGTGCTCGGCGCGGGCATGCTCAACGACATCTCGCTCTCGCTGTTCGTCGGCCTCGCCGCCGGCGCGTACTCCTCGATCTTCATCGCCACGCCGCTCGTCGCCGACCTCAAGGAGCGCGAGCCGCAGATGAAGGCGCTCAGGAAGCGCGTCCTCGCCAAGCGCGCCCAGGCGGCCGCGAAGGGCGAACCCCTGGACGAGCCGGCCTCGGCCGTCCCGTTCGACGACGATGACGAGCCGGAGGACGCCACACCGGCGGTCGTCGGCCCGCGCAATCAGCCCGCGTCCCGCAACCGGGGCCGCGGCCGACCTTCGGGGAAGCGCCGATGACCGAGCTGACGGACGTCTCCACGCTGCTGCTCAGCCGTATCCGCGACGTGGCCGACTATCCGGAGCCGGGCGTGGTGTTCAAGGACATCACGCCGCTGCTGGCCGACCCGGTCGCCTTCGAGGCGCTCACCGGCGCGTTCGCGGAGATCGCCGTCCGCACCGGGGCGACGAAGATCGTCGGCCTGGAGGCCCGCGGCTTCATCCTCGGTGCCCCGGTCGCCGTCCGCGCCGGGCTCGGCTTCATCCCCGTACGCAAGGCGGGCAAGCTCCCCGGAGCGACCCTGTCGCAGACGTACGACCTGGAGTACGGCTCCGCCGAGATCGAGGTGCACGCCGAGGACCTGGACGCGGGCGACCGCATCCTGGTCGTCGACGACGTCCTCGCCACCGGCGGCACCGCCGAGGCCTCGCTCCAGCTCGTCCGCAGGGCGGGCGCCGAGGTCGCGGGCGTCGCCGTGCTGATGGAGCTCGGCTTCCTCGGCGGCCGAGGCCGCCTGGAGCCCGCTCTCGCGGGCGCTCCGCTGGAGGCACTCCTCCAGATCTGAGCAACCCCCGACAGCTCGGAACAGCTCGGAACAGCTCGGGAAAGACCCAGGAAAGCTTCAGGAAAGGCCTGGGACACCCGTGGGACACCGTCGGAGGCGGGCCCGGAGGAATCCGGTGCCCGCCTCTCGCGTTCCCCCTGTACGGGCCGTCCCCACGGCCCAGAGCGAGCCCGGCGCCCAGGATCGCTACCATGGGGTCTCCGGAGCCTGACCGGGGGACCCGGAACGCGCACGAGGAGCCCTCTTGCCAGACGAGGCCCAGCCACTCACCGCCGCCAAGCCCGAGCCCGCCCCGGGCGGCACGGACACGCCCGCGAAGAGCGCCGCTCCCGGGCCGGTCGAGCACGCCCAGTCCGCGCCCGACGACAAGGCGGCCGAGCAGCCCCGCCCCAAGCCGGCCCCTGCCGAGCGCGTGGCGAGCACCCCGGCGGTCCGTTCGGCCCCGAGCCAGCCCGCGCGCACCGGTGGCTCCTCCAACCGCGTCCGCGCCCGCCTGGCCCGGCTCGGCGTGCAGCGCTCGAACCCGTACAACCCGGTCCTGGAGCCCCTGCTGCGGACAGTGCGCAGCAACGACCCCAAGATCGAGACGGCCACGCTCCGCCAGGTCGAGAAGGCCTACCAGGTCGCCGAGCGCTGGCACCGCGGCCAGAAGCGCAAGAGCGGCGACCCGTACATCACGCACCCGCTCGCCGTCACCACCATCCTGGCCGAGCTGGGCATGGACCCGGCCACCCTGATGGCGGGTCTGCTGCACGACACCGTCGAGGACACCGAGTACGGCCTGGACACCCTCAAGCGCGACTTCGGCGACCAGGTCGCCCTGCTCGTCGACGGCGTCACCAAGCTGGACAAGGTCAAGTTCGGTGAGGCCGCGCAGGCCGAGACCGTGCGCAAGATGGTCGTCGCCATGGCCAAGGACCCGCGCGTCCTGGTCATCAAGCTCGCCGACCGCCTGCACAACATGCGCACGATGCGCTACCTCAAGCGCGAGAAGCAGGAGAAGAAGGCGCGCGAGACCCTGGAGATCTACGCGCCGCTCGCCCACCGCCTGGGCATGAACACCATCAAGTGGGAGCTGGAGGACCTCGCCTTCGCGATCCTCTACCCCAAGATGTACGACGAGATCGTGCGCCTGGTCGCCGAGCGCGCCCCCAAGCGCGACGAATACCTCGCCATAGTGACCGACGAGGTCCAGTCCGACCTGCGCGCGGCCCGGATCAAGGCGACCGTCACCGGCCGCCCGAAGCACTACTACAGCGTCTACCAGAAGATGATCGTCCGCGGCCGTGACTTCGCGGAGATCTACGACCTGGTGGGCATCCGTGTCCTCGTGGACACCGTCAGGGACTGCTACGCGGCCCTCGGCACCGTGCACGCGCGATGGAACCCGGTACCCGGCCGGTTCAAGGACTACATCGCGATGCCCAAGTTCAACATGTACCAGTCGCTGCACACGACGGTCATCGGGCCCAACGGCAAGCCGGTCGAACTCCAGATCCGTACGTTCGACATGCACCGCCGTGCCGAGTACGGCATCGCCGCGCACTGGAAGTACAAGCAGGAGCCCTCCGCCGGCGCCTCCAAGGTCCGCACCGACGCCCCGAAGAGCGTCAGCAAGGACAAGGACGCTGTCAACGACATGGCGTGGCTGCGCCAGTTGCTCGACTGGCAGAAGGAGACCGAGGACCCCAGCGAGTTCCTGGAGTCGCTGCGCTTCGACCTGTCCCGCAACGAGGTATTCGTCTTCACGCCCAAGGGTGACGTCATAGCGCTCCCGGCGGGCGCGACCCCCGTGGACTTCGCGTACGCGGTCCACACGGAGGTCGGCCACCGCACGATAGGCGCCCGGGTCAACGGACGCCTCGTCCCCCTCGAATCGACCCTGGACAACGGCGACCTGGTGGAGGTCTTCACCTCCAAGGCGGCCGGCGCCGGACCCTCCCGCGACTGGCTCGGCTTCGTCAAGTCCCCGCGCGCCCGCAACAAGATCCGCGCCTGGTTCTCCAAGGAGCGCCGCGACGAGGCGATCGAGCAGGGCAAGGACGCCATCGCCCGCGCGATGCGCAAGCAGAACCTGCCGATCCAGCGCATCCTGACCGGCGACTCCCTGGTGACGCTCGCGCACGAGATGCGCTACCCCGACATCTCCTCGCTGTACGCGGCCATCGGCGAGGGCCATGTCGCCGCGCAGAGCGTCGTGCAGAAGCTGGTGCAGGCCCTCGGTGGCGAGGAGGCGGCCACCGAGGAGATCGACGAGAGCGTCCCGCCCGCCCGCGGCCGCGGCCGCAAGCGGCGCTCCAACGCCGACCCGGGTGTGGTCGTCAAGGGCGTCGACGACGTGTGGGTCAAGCTCGCGCGCTGCTGCACCCCGGTTCCCGGCGACCCCATCATCGGCTTCGTCACCCGGGGCAGCGGTGTCTCGGTCCACCGCAACGACTGCGTCAACGTGGAGTCCCTGTCGCGCGAGCCCGAGCGCATCCTCGACGTGGAGTGGGCGCCCACCCAGTCCTCGGTCTTCCTGGTCGCCATCCAGGTGGAGGCCCTGGACCGCTCCCGGCTGCTCTCCGACGTGACCCGCGTCCTGTCCGACCAGCACGTCAACATCCTGTCCGCGGCCGTCCAGACCTCCCGCGACCGGGTGGCGACCTCGCGCTTCACCTTCGAGATGGGCGACCCCAAGCACCTGGGGCACGTCCTGAAGGCGGTACGGGGCGTGGAGGGCGTGTACGACGTGTACCGGGTGACATCGGCACGCAGGCCCTAGTCGCTCGCCGGCATACGAGAGGGGCTCCCGTACCGATGTACGGGAGCCCCTCTCGTATGCCCTGGCGCGGAGGGCGACGGCTGGTCAGCCGCCGAACTCCTGCAGCCCCTTCAGCGCCTGCTCGAGCAGCGCCTGACGGCCGTCGAGCTCCCGCTGGAGCTTGTCGGCCTTCGAGGCGTTGCCCGCGGAGCGCGCGGTCTCGATCTGGCCCTGGAGCTTGTCCACGGCGGCCTGCAGCTGACCGGTCAGCCCCTCGGCACGCGCGCGCGCCTCCGGGTTGGTCCGGCGCCACTCCGCCTCCTCGGACTCCTGCAGGGCCCGCTCCACCGCGTGCATCCGGCCCTCGACCTTCGGCCGGGCGTCGCGCGGCACATGGCCGATGGCCTCCCAGCGCTCGTTGATCGAGCGGAAGGCGGCACGGGCGGCCTTCAGTTCCTGCACCGGGACGAGCTTCTCGGCCTCCTCGGCCAGCTCCTCCTTGAGCTTCAGGTTCTCCGACTGCTCCGCGTCCCGCTCGGCGAAGACCGAACCGCGCGCCGCGAAGAACACGTCCTGGGCGCCGCGGAAGCGGTTCCACAGGTCGTCCTCGTGCTCGCGCTGGGCGCGGCCCGCGGCCTTCCAGTCCGCCATCAGCTCGCGGTAGCGCGCCGCCGTCGGACCCCAGTCCGACGAGGCGGACAGCGACTCGGCCTCCGCGACCAGCTTCTCCTTGGTCTTGCGGGCGTCCTCGCGCTGCGCGTCCAGCGAGGCGAAGTGCGCCTTGCGGCGCTTGGAGAACGCCGAGCGCGCGTGCGAGAAGCGGTGCCACAGCTCGTCGTCCGACTTGCGGTCGAGCCGCGGCAGCCCCTTCCACGTGTCCACCAGGGAGCGCAGCCGCTCACCGGCCGCCCGCCACTGGTCGCTCTGCGCCAGCTCCTCCGCCTCGACGACCAGCGCCTCCTTGGAGTGCCGCGCCTCGTCGGACTGCTTCGCCCGCTGGACCTTGCGCTCCTCGCGGCGCGAGTCCACCGTCTCGACGAGCTTGTCCAGCCGTACCTTCAACGCCGCCAGATCGCCGACCGCGTGGTGGGCGTCCACCTGCGAGCGGATGTGGTCGATGGCGGTCTGGGCGTCCTTCGCCGACAGGTCGGTGGTCTTCACTCGCTTCTCGAGGAGGCCGATCTCCACAACCAGGCCTTCGTACTTGCGCTCGAAGTAGGCCAGCGCCTCGTCAGGGGAGCCGGCCTGCCAGGAACCGACGACCTGCTCGCCGTCGGCCGTACGCACGTACACGGTCCCCGTCTCGTCGACGCGGCCCCACGGGTCGCTGCTCACAGCGCCTCCTCCACATGATGCCTGCGAGGGCCTTCAGCGCCCCCGGGCATCGTCCACAGTTTCGTCACGGCCAACATAGGCGACCAGCACGGCGGCTGTCCGCATCCAGCGCGACCGAAATTTCGCAGTTGACGGTCAGGATTTCGTCACGGTCATCTTGTTGACCACGACCGTCGCGTTCGGCGCCCCGTCGCCCTGGCCCGTGCTCTCGCCGGCCGCGGCGATCTTCTTGAGGACCGTCAGACCGGACTTGGAAATAGTTCCGAACGGTGTGTAACTGGGCGGCAGCTGACTGTCCTGGTAGACCAGGAAGAACTGGCTGCCGCCGGTGTGCTTCTGGCCGGTGTTGGCCATGGCGACCGTGCCCGCCGGGTAGACGCCGCCCTTGAGGGATTTGTCCTTCAGGTTCTCGTCCGGGATCGTGTACCCGGGACCGCCGCTGCCGGTGCCCTTCGGGTCACCGCACTGCAGCACGTAGATGCCGTTCGTGGTGAGCCGGTGGCACTTCGTGTGGTCGAAGAAGCCCTTGCCCGCGAGGAAGCCGAACGAGTTCACGGTGTGCGGAGCCGCCGCCGCGTTGAGCGCGATGTCCACGTCTCCGCAGGTCGTGGCCATCTTCATGGTGTAGTCCGCGGACTTGTCGATGGTCATCGCCGGCTCCTTCTTCCAGCTCAGCGACTTCACCGCGCCCTCGGCCGGCTTGTTGCACGGATCCGGCGCCTTGCTGGTCGGGGCGGCGCTCGGCGTGACCTCCGCGCCGGCGTTGGCCTTCTTGTCGTCGTTCTTGAAGACCCCGGTCGCGTACGACACCACACCGACGACGACGACCACGCCGAGGACCGACGCGACCACCGTGTTGCGCGTGTGTGACTTGCGCCGCGCGGCCGTGCGCCGCTGCTGCTGCCGCAAGAACTTCTCCCGGGCGAGCTGACGCCGCCGCTGTTCCTGGGTGACCACCGGGTTATCTCCTCGTGCGTCTCGTACGTCAGGTGTGACGCGTGCGTCTGGTGAGCCGATCGCCCGCGTGTGCCCCGTACCGTATATGGGTTGGCTGAGGATTCGGCAGCGCCGGTAGGCTCTGAGCCACAGCCGCCCGCCCCGTACGACACAGCGCGTACCCATCCCGAAGGACGATCGTGCTCATTGCCGGGTTCCCCGCCGGGGCCTGGGGGACCAACTGTTACCTGGTCGCCCCCGCCGCGGGTGAGGAGTGCGTGATCATCGACCCGGGCCACCAGGCCGCCCAGGGAGTCGAGGAAGCACTCAAGAAGCATCGGCTCAAGCCCGTCGCGGTCATCCTCACCCACGGCCACATCGACCATGTCGCCTCGGTCGTCCCGGTGTGCGGAGCGCACGGGGTACCGGCGTGGATCCACCCCGAGGACCGGTACATGATGAGCGACCCCGAGAAGGCGCTCGGCCGGTCCATCGGCATGCCGCTGATGGGCGAGCTGACGGTGGGTGAGCCGGACGACGTCAAGGAGCTGGCCGACGGTGCCGGACTCGAACTGGCCGGTCTGGAGCTGTCCGTCGCGCACGCGCCCGGTCATACCAAGGGGTCGGTGACCTTCCGGATGCCCGAGAGCGCGGACGTCCCGTCCGTGTTCTTCTCCGGGGATCTGCTGTTCGCCGGCTCCATCGGACGCACCGACCTGCCCGGCGGTGACATGGACGAGATGCTCGGCTCGCTGGCCCGCGTGTGCCTGCCGCTCGACGACTCGACCGTGGTGCTGTCGGGGCACGGTCCCCAGACCACCATCGGCCAGGAGCGCGCCACCAACCCGTACCTGCGGCAGGTGGCGGCAGACCGTCAAGAGTCCGGCCCGCGGCCGGCTCCCCGACGAGGAATGTGACGAGAGACCTTCGTGAGCACCTTCAAGGCCCCCAAGGGCACCTACGACCTGATCCCGCCGGACAGCGCGAAGTACCTCGCGGTCCGCGAGGCCATCGCGGCGCCGCTGCGCAACTCCGGCTACGGCTACATCGAGACGCCCGGCTTCGAGAGCGTCGAACTGTTCGCGCGCGGGGTGGGTGAGTCCACCGACATCGTGACCAAGGAGATGTACGCCTTCGAGACCAAGGGCGGCGACCGGCTGGCGCTGCGCCCCGAGGGCACCGCGTCCGTGCTGCGCGCCGCGCTGGAGGCGAACCTGCACAAGCTCGGCAACCTGCCCGTGAAGCTCTGGTACTCCGGCTCGTACTACCGCTACGAGCGCCCCCAGAAGGGCCGGTACCGCCACTTCTCGCAGGTCGGTGCCGAGGCCATCGGCGCGGAGGACCCGGCGCTCGACGCCGAGCTGATCATCCTGGCGGACCAGGCGTACCGGTCGCTGGGACTGAGGAACTTCCGGATCCTCCTCAACTCGCTCGGCGACAAGGAGTGCCGTCCCGTGTACCGGGCCGCGCTCCAGGACTTCCTGCGCGGTCTCGCACTCGACGAGGACACCCTCCGGCGGGCCGAGATCAACCCCCTGCGGGTCCTCGACGACAAGCGCGACGACGTGCAGAAGCAGCTGGTCGGCGCGCCGCTCCTGCGCGACTTCCTGTGCGACGCGTGCAAGGCGTACCACGAGGAGGTGCGCGAGCTGCTCACGGCCGCGGGCGTGGCCTTCGAGGACGACGGCAAGCTGGTGCGCGGTCTGGACTACTACACCCGCACCACCTTCGAGTTCGTCCACGACGGTCTCGGCTCGCAGTCCGCGGTGGGCGGCGGCGGCCGCTACGACGGTCTCTCCGAGATGATCGGCGGCCCCGAACTGCCGTCGGTCGGCTGGGCGCTGGGCGTCGACCGTACGGTGCTGGCGCTGGAGGCGGAGGGCGTGGAGCTCGAAATCCCCGCGTCCACCAGTGTGTTCGCGGTGCCGCTGGGCGAGGAGGCCCGCCGGGTGCTCTTCGCCAAGGTCACGGAGCTGCGCAAGCTGGGGATCGCCGCCGACTTCTCGTACGGCGGCAAGGGGCTCAAGGGCGCGATGAAGAACGCGAACCGGTCCGGGGCGCGCTACACGATCGTCGCCGGCGAGCGGGATCTCGCCGAGGGCGTGGTGCAGCTCAAGGACATGGAGTCCGGCGAGCAGACCGCCGTCGGCGTCAACGAGATCGTGGCGGAACTCGAGGTCCGGCTCGGCTGAGCCCGCGGTGCTCCGCCCCGTCCGTCCTGCCCCTGAGGTGATTCCCGGGGCACGGGCGGCGGGGCGGTGCGTCAACCCGGCGGGCGCGGATTCGTCCTGTCGGACGATGCCGATCCGAGAGCGCCACGGGCGTGCTCCCGTCGCCGGGTCCGAGCAGGCCGAACACCACGCCCCGGCGGATTCCGGGATCGATGCCGTCGACGGCGCTCCCGTCCCCGCACCGGTTGCGCAGCCCTCGCGTACGTCCAACGCGAGCCCTTCCACCGGTGTCGCCATGGCCCCGGGCCTTCCGCCGAACCGAACGCTCCGGGACGACCGCACGTACCTCCTTATGTCCATCGAACGGTGGACACACCCGCGGGTACGGCACAATGTCGGTGCCCGCAGGCCCTTCGAAGCTACGGAAACGGCGTGATGAGCAAGACGACAGTCAAGGACGTCTCCACCGACCCGGAACGCGTCGACGGTCCCCGGACGGCCGGCGGCAGCCGTGCGCTCGCCCTGTTGCTGGTGATCACCGGTGCGGCCGGTCTGCTCGCCGCGTGGGTCATCACGATCGACAAGTTCAAGCTGCTGGAGAACCCGAACTTCGTGCCGGGGTGCAGCCTGAACCCGGTCGTCTCCTGCGGCAACATCATGAAGAGCGAGCAGGCCTCGGCCTTCGGGTTCCCCAACCCGATGCTGGGCCTGGTGGCGTACGGCATCGTGATCTGCGTCGGCGTGAGCCTGCTGGCGCGGGCCACCTTCCCACGCTGGTACTGGCTGACCTTCAACGCCGGCACCCTCTTCGGCGTCGGCTTCTGCACCTGGCTGCAGTTCCAGTCGCTGTACCGCATCAACTCGCTGTGCCTGTGGTGCTCGCTGGCCTGGGTCGCCACGATCATCATGTTCTGGTACGTGACGTCATTCAACGTACGCAACAGCTTCCTGCCCGCCCCGCGCTGGCTGAAGAGCTTCTTCGGCGAGTTCACCTGGGTCCTGCCGGTCGTGCACATCGGCATCATCGGCATGCTGATCCTGACCCGCTGGTGGGACTTCTGGACGAGCTGACAGCCCGAGGGGATTGTCAGTGGGGTGACATAGGGTTTCGTCCGTGGAGCCCGACCTGTTCACCGCCGCAGCCGAAGAACGCCAGGAGAAGGACCCCTCCGGGAGCCCCCTGGCCGTCCGGATGCGCCCGCGCACCCTCGACGAGGTCGTGGGCCAGCAGCATCTGCTGAAGCCGGGCTCACCCCTGCGCAGACTGGTCGGCGAGAGCGGCGGCGGCCCCGCAGGACCGTCCTCCGTGATCCTCTGGGGCCCGCCCGGCACCGGCAAGACGACCCTGGCGTACGTGGTCTCCAAGGCCACCGACAAGCGCTTCGTGGAGCTCTCCGCGATCACCGCGGGCGTCAAGGAAGTGCGCGCGGTCATCGAGAGCGCCCGCCGCGCCACCGGCGGCTTCGGCAAGGAGACCGTCCTCTTCCTGGACGAGATCCACCGCTTCAGCAAGGCCCAGCAGGACTCCCTGCTCCCGGCCGTCGAGAACCGCTGGGTGACCCTCATCGCGGCGACCACCGAGAACCCCTACTTCTCGGTGATCTCCCCCCTGCTCTCCCGCTCCCTCCTGCTCACCCTCGAACCGCTCACCGACGACGACCTGCGCGGACTGCTGCGCCGGGCGCTCAGTGACGAGCGGGGCCTCAAGGAATCCGTCACCCTCCCCGAGGACACCGAGCAGCACCTGATGCGGATCGCCGGCGGTGACGCCCGCCGCGCCCTGACCGCCCTGGAGGCGGCGGCGGGCTCCGCGCTGGACAAGGGCGAGGCGGAGATCACCCTCCAGACCCTGGAGGAGACCGTCGACCGCGCCGCGGTGAAGTACGACCGCGACGGCGACCAGCACTACGACGTGGCGAGCGCCCTCATCAAGTCCATCCGCGGCTCGGACGTGGACGCCGCGCTGCACTACCTGGCGCGGATGATCGAGGCCGGCGAGGACCCGCGCTTCATCGCCCGCCGGCTGATGATCTCCGCCAGCGAGGACATCGGCCTGGCCGATCCGCACGCGCTGCCGACAGCCGTCGCCGCCGCCCAGGCCGTCGCCATGATCGGCTTCCCCGAGGCCGCGCTCACGCTCAGCCACGCCACCATCGCCCTGGCCCTGGCGCCGAAGTCCAACGCCGCGACGACGGCGATCGGCGCCGCCATGGAGGACGTGCGCAAGGGCCACGCGGGCCCGGTGCCGATGCACCTGCGCGACGGGCACTACAAGGGCGCGGCCAAGCTCGGGCACGCCCAGGGGTACGTGTACCCGCACGACCTGCCCGAGGGCATCGCCGCCCAGCAGTACGCCCCGGAGGAGCTCAGGGACCGGGAGTACTACACGCCGACCCGGCACGGCACGGAGGCGCGCTACGCGGACGCGGTGGAGTGGACCCGCAAGCACCTCGGTCGAGGACGCTCCTGACCACCCTGTAGGATGACGCGAAGCGCTGCGTCCCGTGTCCGGCTCCGGTCGGCACCACCAGAACGGGACATCCAGCCGGAGCCCCCGCCTCCACGGGGGGATTCCAGGAGCGTCGCGCACCGTCGAAGGTGTCGCGGGCAGCCCACCACCACCCGGACTTCCGGGACAGGTCGGTGGGCCACTCGCGTGCTGCACGTATGTGCCCAGACCCAGGAGCGGCTGCCCGCCCCGCCCACGTGGATCCCCACAGTGGCGAGGAGGGTTTCCCGGGCTGCGGATTGCGACCTCCCCTAACCCTGGTGAAGCCGTATTCGCATCGGAAACATGAGGTGTTTGGTTCATGGCGAACCAGTCCCGCCCCAAGGTCAAGAAGTCGCGTGCCCTCGGCATCGCGCTGACCCCGAAGGCCGTCAAGTACTTCGAGGCCCGCCCCTACCCGCCGGGTGAGCACGGCCGCGGCCGCAAGCAGAACTCGGACTACAAGGTCCGTCTGCTCGAGAAGCAGCGTCTGCGCGCGCAGTACGACGTGTCCGAGCGCCAGCTCGTCCGCGCCTACGAGCGTGCCTCCAAGGTCCAGGGCAAGACCGGTGAGGCCCTGATCATCGAGCTCGAGCGCCGTCTCGACGCGCTGGTCCTGCGTTCGGGCATCGCCCGCACGATCTACCAGGCCCGCCAGATGGTCGTCCACGGCCACATCGAGGTCAACGGCCAGAAGGTCGACAAGCCCTCGTTCCGCGTCCGTCCCGACGACGTCGTGATGGTCCGCGAGCGCAGCCGCAGCAAGACGCTGTTCGAGGTCTCCCGTGCCGGTGGCTTCGCCCCCGACGGCGAGACCCCGCGCTACCTCCAGGTGAACCTCGGCGCCCTGGCGTTCCGCCTGGACCGCGAGCCGAACCGCAAGGAGATCCCGGTGATCTGCGACGAGCAGCTCGTCGTCGAGTACTACGCCCGCTGATCCTCATCCTGCGGACGTAGCACCACCTGCGCGTCAGCCCGTCGTCCCGCCGCCCTTCGAGGTGCGCGAGACGGCGGGCTCCTGCGTGTCCGGGGCCGGCCTGCGCGGTGCGGGCACCGCGCCCGGCGGTCGCTGTCCGGCCCGCCGCAGCGCCCGCTCCACCGCCGCCTCCCGCCCGAGCCGCTCCCCGGCCCGTACGCACTCCTCGTAGCGCTCGTCGCCCAGCCGCTCCCGGGCGCCCGCCTCGCACCGCTCGTGCGGCACGTTGTAGTACGCCGAGCCGAACAGCGGGAGCCCCACCGACGGCCACAGCCGGGCCGCCGCGCCCTGCAGCACCGCGGCCTCCGCCGGATCACCCTGCACCGTCGTGACCAGGGCGAGCAGCTCCAGCGCGAGGACCGTGCCGAGCAGGTCGTGGAAGGTGTGCGCGATGTCCAGGCACCGGACCAGAAGGTCCCGGGCCCGTGCCGGATCGCCGGCGGCGAGGGCCTCGTACGCCAGCACGTACAGCGCGTACGCCAGCGCCCAGCGCTCCCCGTGGTCCTCGCACACGCGGCGGACGTCCTCGCACAGCTTCACCGCGGCCGGCAGATCGCCCTGGAACGCCAGCGCCATCGCCAGCTCGACCTGCCCCATCAGCACGTTGCTGTTGAGCTCACCGATCTCGTGATAGCGGTCGAGCGCCGAGCGCAGCAGGGTCTCCGCGCGCCGCATGTCGTCGCTGACCAGCGCGAGACAGCCGGCACGGTGCTCGGCGTAGGCGAGGGCGGTGGGGTTACCGGTGCGCAGCGCCTCCTCGCGGCACTCCTGGAGCGCGGTCAGCGCGGACACCGTGTCGCCCTGCAGGATCGCCACGTAGCCGAGCACCCACAGGGCCTTGAGCCGCGACTGGTCACGGTCGCTGTCGAGTTCCACGCCGCGTTCCAGCCAGTGCCGGCCCTCCGCCAGCCGCCCGCAGCCCACCCAGTAGAACCACAGACTGCCCGCGAGGTACTGGCCCAGATGCGTCTCACCCGGCTCGGTCAGGCAGTACTCCAGGGCGCGGCGCAGATTCGGCAGCTCCGCCTCGATCCGCGCGGCCACCTCGGCCTGCCGCGGCGAGAACCAGTCCAGCTCGCACCAGGTCGCCAGGCCCATGTACCAGTCGCGGTGGCGGCGGCGCAGCCGGTCCGCGTCCCCCGACGCCGCCAGCCAGTCCGCCCCGTACGCCCGGACCGAGTCCAACATCCGGTAGCGCGGACCCGCGGGCGTCTCCTCGCGGGCCAGCACGGACTGCGCGAGCAGCGCGCCGAGCACGTCGAGGACGCGGTCGGCGTGCAGCCCGTCGCCGCCGCACACGTACTCGGCGGCCTCCAGATCGAACCGGCCGGCGAACACCGAGAGCCGCGACCACAGCAGCCGCTCCTCGGACGTGCACAGTTCATGGCTCCAGCCGATCGCCGTACGCAGCGTCCGGTGCCGCGGCAGAGCGTCCCGTCCGCCGCCCGTCAGCAGCCGGAAGCGGTCCTCGAGACGGGAGAGCAACTGGGCGGGGGAGAGGGCGCTCAGCCGGCCCGCGGCCAGCTCGACGGCGAGCGGGATCCCGTCGAGACGGCGGCACAGCTCCTGTACGTCCGACCGGTTGCCGTCGTCCAGCTCGAACCCGGGAACCCGGGCCGCCGCCCGCTCCTCGAACAGTTCCACGGCCTCCGCGTCGCCCAGCGGCGCCAGCGGGAACAGCCGTTCGCCCTCGATCTCCAGCGGCCTGCGTCCGACCGCGAGCACCCGCAGCCCCGGTGTGTGCCGCAGCAGCTCGCCCACCAGTGCGGCACACGCGTCCACCAGATGCTCGAACCCGTCGACGACGAGGAGGAGTTGGCGCCCGGCGAGACGGTCGAGCAGGAGCTCGCGCGGTGCCCGCGACGTCTGGTCCGTCAGGCCGAGGGCCTCCACGACCGCGTACGCGACGAGGTCCGGATCCCGTACGGCGGCCAGCTCCGCCCGCCACGTGCCGTCCCGCGCGTCCGCGCGCGCCGCCGTCCGCGCGGCGAGGCGCGACTTGCCGACGCCGCCCACGCCGGTCACCGTGACCAGCCGGGACCCCTCCAGCGCCTCGGCCAGCCGCGCGAGTTCGGCCGAGCGGCCGACGAACGCGTCGAGTTCCAGGGGCAGATTGCCGCGCGGCGTGCCGTCGGTGGGCCGGGGCCGGTCAAAATGCTGCATAGGACACGGAGAGTACTGACCTGTATGCGTTCCGTACAATCGCTTCGCACAACTCCGGCCCCCTCGGCCGTTAATGCGGTACGGGGCGACGGCCCCGGCGCGATAGGCTCGGGGGACGACTTTTCGATGTTCAGGCACGTACTAGGGAGCGGGTGCGACAGTGTCCGGTGGCGAGGTGGCCGGGATCCTGGTGGCCGTCTTCTGGGCGATCCTGGTCTCGTTCCTCGCCGTCGCGCTGGCGAGACTGGCCCAGACGCTCAAGGCGACCACCAAGCTCGTGGCGGACGTGACCGACCAGGCCGTCCCGCTGCTGGCCGACGCCTCGGAGGCGGTGCGCTCCGCACAGACCCAGATCGACCGGGTCGACGCCATCGCGTCGGACGTCCAGGAGGTCACGTCGAACGCGTCGGCGCTCTCCACGACCGTCGCCTCCACCTTCGGCGGCCCGCTGGTCAAGGTCGCGGCGTTCGGCTACGGCGTCCGCCGCGCCATCGGCGGCCGCAAGGACAATGTGCCCCCCAAGGCCTCCCGTCGTACCGTGATCGTGGGCCGCACCGTCCCGTCCGCGCGACGGGGAAAGCGGAAGAAGGACTGACGCAGCGATGTTCCGCCGTACCTTCTGGTTCACCGCCGGCGCAGCCGCTGGCGTGTGGGCCACCACCAAGGTCAACCGCAAGCTCAAGCAGCTGACTCCCGAGAGCCTCGCCGCCCAGGCCGCGAACAAGGCGATCGAGGCAGGGCACCGGCTCAAGGAGTTCGCGCTCGACGTCCGCGAGGGCATGGCCCAGCGGGAGGCCGAACTCGACGAGGCGCTCGGGCTGGGCGCGTCCGTCGAGCACGAACTCCCCGCACCCCGGCGGTACGCCGCCATCGAGAACCGTAACGATCCGAGGTATGTCGAGAGGTCGACGTACTCGCACAACCGGAATGAGGACCACTGATGGAGTCGGCCGAGATTCGCCGCCGCTGGTTGAGCTTCTACGAGGAGCGCGGTCACACCGTCGTTCCCTCGGCGTCGCTCATCGCGGACGACCCGACTCTGCTCCTGGTCCCCGCGGGCATGGTCCCCTTCAAGCCGTACTTCCTCGGCGAGGTCAAGCCGCCGTGGCCGCGCGCCACCAGCGTGCAGAAGTGCGTGCGCACGCCCGACATCGAAGAGGTCGGCAAGACCACCCGCCACGGCACGTTCTTCCAGATGTGCGGCAACTTCTCCTTCGGCGACTACTTCAAGGAAGGCGCCATCACCTACGCCTGGGAGCTGCTCACCTCGCCCCAGGACAAGGGGGGATACGGGCTCGACCCCGAGCGGCTGTGGATCACGGTCTACCTCGACGACGACGAGGCCGAGTCCATCTGGCGCGACAAGATCGGTGTCCCCGTCGAGCGCATCCAGCGCCTCGGCAAGAAGGACAACTACTGGTCCATGGGCGTCCCGGGGCCCTGCGGACCGTGCTCCGAGATCAACTACGACCGCGGTCCCGAGTTCGGGGTCGAGGGCGGCCCGGCCGTCAACGACGAGCGGTACGTGGAGATCTGGAACCTGGTCTTCATGCAGTACGAGCGCGGCGAGGGCACCTCGAAGGAGGACTTCGAGATCCTCGGTGAGCTGCCCAGCAAGAACATCGACACCGGCCTCGGCCTGGAACGCCTCGCCATGATTCTGCAGGACGTGCAGAACATGTACGAGATCGACACCTCCATGGCCGTCATCAGGAAGGCCACCGAGCTGACGGGCGTCGAGTACGGCGCCGCCCACGAATCCGACGTCTCGCTGCGGGTGGTCACCGACCACATGCGGACGTCCGTGATGCTCATCGGCGACGGTGTGAGCCCCGGCAACGAGGGCCGCGGATACGTCCTGCGCCGCATCATGCGCCGCGCCATCCGCAACATGCGGCTGCTCGGCGCCACCGGTCCCGTCGTCAAGGACCTCATCGACGTCGTGATCGAGATGATGGGCCAGCAGTACCCGGAGCTGGTCGGCGACCGTCGGCGCATCGAGACCGTGGCCCTCGCCGAGGAGGCCGCCTTCCTCAAGACGCTGAAGGCCGGCACGAACATCCTCGACACGGCCATCACGGACACCAAGGACTCCGGCGGCACGGTTCTCGCCGGCGACAAGGCCTTCCTGCTCCACGACACCTGGGGCTTCCCGATCGACCTCACCCTCGAAATGGCCGCCGAACAGGGCCTCTCCGTGGACGAGGACGGCTTCCGCCGCCTGATGAAGGAGCAGCGGGACAAGGCCAAGGCCGACGCCCGGGCCAAGAAGACCGGCCACGCCGACCTCGGTGCCTACCGGCAGATCGCCGACGCCGCCGGTGAGACCGACTTCATCGGATACGACCGGACCGAGGGAGAGTCGACGATCGTCGGCATCCTGGTCGACGGTGTGTCGTCGCCCGCCGCCACCGAGGGCGACGAGGTCGAGATCGTCCTCGACCGCACCCCGTTCTACGCCGAGGGCGGCGGCCAGATCGGCGACACCGGGCGCATCAGGGTGGACAGCGGCGCGATCGTCGAGGTCCGCGACTGCCAGAAGCCCGTCCCGGGCGTGTACGTCCACAAGGGCGTCGTCCAGGTCGGCGAGGTCACCGTCGGCGCCCAGGCCCAGGCCACCATCGACACCCGTCGCCGGACGGCCATCGCCCGCGCCCACTCGGCCACGCACCTCACCCACCAGGCCCTGCGCGACGCCCTCGGCCCGACGGCCGCCCAGGCCGGTTCCGAGAACCAGCCGGGCCGCTTCCGCTTCGACTTCGGTTCGCCTTCGGCCGTCCCCACGGCCGTCATGACCGACGTCGAGCAGAAGATCAACGAGGTGCTCGCCCGGGACCTGGACGTGCACGCCGAGGTCCTGAGTCTCGACGAGGCCAAGAAGCAGGGCGCCATCGCCGAGTTCGGCGAGAAGTACGGCGAGCGCGTGCGCGTCGTGACGATCGGCGACTTCTCCAAGGAGCTGTGCGGCGGTACGCACGTCCACAACACCGCCCAGCTCGGCCTGGTCAAGCTGCTCGGCGAGTCGTCGATCGGCTCCGGTGTGCGCCGTATCGAGGCCCTGGTCGGCGTCGACGCCTACAACTTCCTCGCCAAGGAGCACACGGTCGTCGCTCAGCTCCAGGAGCTGATCAAGGGCCGCTCGGAGGAGCTCCCGGAGAAGGTCTCCGCCATGCTCGGCAAGCTGAAGGACGCCGAGAAGGAGATCGAGAAGTTCCGCGCGGAGAAGGTCCTGCAGGCCGCCGCCGGTCTCGCCGGGTCCGCCAAGGACGTCCGCGGTGTCGCTCTGGTCACCGGCCAGGTACCGGACGGCACGGGCGCGGACGACCTGCGCAAGCTGGTCCTCGACGTACGCGGCCGCATCCAGGGCGGCCGGGCCGTCGTCGTGGCCCTGTTCACCACCTCGGGCGGCAAGCCGCTCACGGTCATCGCCACCAACGAAGCGGCCCGCGAGCGCGGTCTCAAGGCCGGCGACCTGGTCCGTACGGCCGCCAAGACCCTCGGCGGCGGCGGTGGCGGCAAGCCGGACGTCGCGCAGGGCGGCGGCCAGAACCCGGCCGCCATCGGCGAGGCCATGGACGCCGTCGAACGCCTGGTCGGCGAGACGGCCAAGTGAGCGTGGACGGGCCCGTGGGCACGGACGGTCCGGGCGGCCAGGACGGCCGGGGCATGCGCCGCGGCCGCCGGCTCGCGATCGACGTCGGGGACGCGCGGATCGGGGTCGCCTCGTGCGACCCCGACGGGATCCTCGCGACTCCGGTCGAGACCGTGCCGGGACGGGACGTGCCCGCCGCCCAGCGCCGGCTGCGGCAGCTGGTCGAGGAGTACGAGCCGATCGAGGTCGTCGTCGGACTGCCTCGCTCCCTCAAGGGGGGCGAGGGCCCGGCCGCCGTGAAGGTCCGTGGTTTCGCCCAGGAGCTCGCCCGGTCGATCGCGCCGGTCGCGGTGAGACTCCTCGACGAGAGAATGACCACGGTGTCGGCCAGTCAGGGACTGCGCGCCTCGGGCGTGAAGTCGAAGAAGGGCAGGTCGGTCATCGATCAGGCGGCCGCTGTGATCATCCTTCAACAGGCCTTGGAATCCGAACGGGTGTCAGGTAATCCACCTGGCGAGGGCGTCGAAGTGGTCATCTGATCGCGATACGGTAACGTTCCGCGCGATGTGGTGGTGTTCGAACAGCCACCGCACAGCAAATGAGGCGAACGGGAGCCGAGCCACCACGCCAGCGGCCACCGCCTCGCGGCTCTAGGGGATCGATGACTGAGTATGGCCGGGGCCCAGGCTCCGAACCGTGGCATCCGGAGGACCCGTTGTACGGGGACGGCGGATGGGGAGGGCAGGCCGCCGACGGCCAGCCCCCCTACGGCGGCCAGCCGCAGCACTATCCGCAGCAGCCGCAACAGCAGCAGGCGCAGTACGGCGACTGGAGCGACGGTCAGCAGGGCGGCTACGGCCAGCAGCAGTTCGATGCCGCGGGTCAGCAGCACCAGGGCCCGCAGCATCCGGGTCAGCAGCCGTACCACGGTCAGGGACAGCAGCACTACGGCGGTCAGGGACAGCAGCAGTACGGGGGGCAGTACCCCGGCCACGACCAGCAGCAGTACGCCGACCCGGGGCAGCAGCAGTACCAGGGTCAGGACCAGCAGCAGTACCAGGGTCAGGACCAGCAGCAGTACCACGACGGCGGCTGGGACAACGGGACACAGCACCAGGTCGCCTACGCGGCCGACCCGACCGACCCGTACGCGAACCAGGCCGCCGCCTACGGCGGTCAGCAGCCCGACTTCTACAACGCCCCCGACGCGTACCCGCCGCCGGAACCGCCCGCGCGCCGCCGCGCCGAGCCCGAACCGGCCCCGACCGACTGGGACCCGGGTCCGGACCAGGGCGAGCACGCCTTCTTCGCGGAGGGCGATGATGACGACGACTCCGACGACGACGATCCGAAAGGCGGCCGCGGCGACCGGAAGGGCCGGGGCGGCAAAGGCGGCACGACCAAGAAGCGCCGCAGCGGCTGCGCCTGCCTGGTGGTCGTACTCGTCTTCGGCGGCGGTGTCGGCGGTGTCGGTTACTTCGGGTATCAGTTCTACCAAAAACGTTTCGGCCCGGCTCCGGACTACGTGGGTGGCGGCACCGGAGAGGTGACGGTCAACATCCCCAAGGGCGCGGGCGGTTTCGCGATCGCGCAGGCACTGAAGCAGGCCGGCGTCATCAAGAGCGTCGACGCCTTCGTGTCCGCGCAGCAGACCAACCCCGACGGGACGAAGATCCAGGCCGGTGCCTATCTGCTGAAGAAAGAGATGTCGGCCGCCAGCGCCGTCAAGCTCATGCTCGACCCCAAGAGCCAGAACAACGTGGTCGTCGTTCCGGGCGAGCGCAACATCCTCGTCTACAAGAAGATCGACGAGAAGCTCTCGCTTCCCGACGGCACCACCGCCAAGGTCGCCAAGAAGGAATACAAGACCTTCGGACTGCCCAGCTGGGCGAACAACAACAAGGACATCAAGGAACCGCTGGAAGGATTCCTCTACCCGGCGACCTATCCCGCCGCCAAGGGGATGAAGCCGGAAGCCGTCCTGAAGCAGATGGTCACGCAGGCCGTGGAGAACTACAAGAAGCTGAACCTCGAGGCGAAGGCCAAGGAGTTCGACCTCGCCGACCCGCTGCAGCTCGTCACGGTCGCCAGCATGGTCCAGGCCGAGGGCAAGACCCACGACGACTTCCGCAAGATGGCAGAGGTGATCTACAACCGCCTCAAGTCCACGAACACTCAGACCAACCGACTGCTCCAGTTCGACTCGACCTTCAATTACCTGAAGGGCCAGAGCAAAATCCACATCAGCGAGTCCGAGATCAACCGCAACAAGGACCCGTACAACACCTATACGAACAGCGGTCTGCCGCCCGGTCCCATCGGAAACCCCGGTGACGACGCGTTCAAGGCGGCGCTGAACCCGACCGACGACGGCTGGCTCTACTTCGTGGCGACCGATGGCCAGAACAACACCGAATTCGCCAAGACCTACGCCGAATTCCAGAGGCTCAAGGACAAGTTCAATGAGAGTTCGGGCCACTGACGCCCGGCGGGCGGCGGTCCTCGGTTCGCCGATCGCCCATTCCCTCTCGCCGGTGCTGCACCGTGCCGCGTACCGGGAACTGGGACTCGACGACTGGTCCTACGACCGCTTCGAGGTCGACGAGGAGGCGCTGCCGGGATTCCTGGAGGATCTCGGCAGTGAGTGGGCGGGCCTCTCGCTGACCATGCCCCTCAAGCGGGCCGTCATCCCGCTGCTCGACGGGATCAGCGGGACGGCGGCCTCCGTCGAGGCGGTCAACACCGTCGTCCTCACCGACGACGGACGTCGCGTCGGCGACAACACGGACATCCCCGGGATGGTCGCCGCGCTGCGCGAGCACGGCATCGAGCAGGTGGAGTCCGCCGCCGTCCTGGGCGCCGGGGCCACCGCCTCGTCCGCGCTGGCCGCCCTGGCCCGCGTCTGCACCGGAGAAGTCGTCGCCTACGTCCGCAGCGCCGAGCGCGCCGCCGAGATGCGGCAGTGGGGCGAACGGCTCGACGTGACCGTCCGTACCGCCGACTGGGCGGACGCCGAGCGGGCCCTGCGCGCCCCGCTGGTGATCGCCACGACCCCGGCGGGCGCCACGGACGCGCTGGCCGCCGCGGTCCCGGAGCGGCCGGCGACCCTCTTCGACGTGCTCTACGACCCGTGGCCCACCGAGCTGGCCGCCCGCTGGTCGGCGTACGGCGGCGCCGTCGTCGGCGGCCTCGACCTGCTCGTGCACCAGGCCGTGCTGCAGGTCGAGAAGATGACCGGACGCTCCCCGGCCCCCCTGGGCGCCATGCGCACCGCGGGCGAGCACGCGCTCGCCGGACGCTGAAGCACCCTCCCGCCGGTCCCGTCGGGCATCCCCCGGCCCGACCGGACACGTCCGCCTGATGGACCTGAGGCCGGACGGGGGGTCCGGCCATGGGAGGATCGGGGGTGGCGGGCCCGGGCCGCGCACCCGGTCGCGCCGTCGCCGTACGCGAGGACGCGTGTACGCAGCAGCAGTACCAGGGCGCGAGCATGAGGAGCACCGTTGAGCAGGTTGCGCTGGCTGACCGCGGGGGAGTCCCACGGTCCCGCACTTGTCGCGACGCTGGAGGGTCTTCCCGCCGGCGTTCCGATCACCACGGACATGGTGGCGGACCACCTCGCCCGGCGGCGCCTGGGCTATGGACGCGGTGCCCGGATGAAGTTCGAGCGTGACGAGGTCACCTTCCTGGGCGGAGTCCGGCACGGCCTCACCCTCGGCTCGCCGGTGGCCGTCATGGTCGGCAACACCGAGTGGCCCAAGTGGGAGCAGGTCATGGCGGCCGACCCGGTCGCCCCGGAGATCCTCGCCGAACTCGCCCGCAACGCCCCGCTGACCCGGCCCCGGCCCGGCCACGCCGACCTCGCGGGCATGCAGAAGTACGGCTTCGACGAGGCCCGGCCGATCCTGGAGCGCGCCTCAGCCCGTGAGACCGCCGCCCGCGTGGCCCTGGGCGCGGTGGCCCGCTCGTACCTCAAGGAGACGGCCGGGATCGAGATCGTCTCGCACGTCGTCGAGCTCGCCGCGGCGAAGGCACCGTACGGCGTCTACCCCAGGCCCTCGGACGTCGAGAAGCTCGACGCCGACCCGGTGCGCTGCCTCGACAGCGACGCGTCGAAGGCGATGGTCGCGGAGATCGACCAGGCCCACAAGGACGGCGACACGCTCGGCGGCGTCGTCGAGGTGCTCGCGTACGGCGTGCCCGTGGGCCTCGGCTCGCACGTCCACTGGGACCGGCGGCTCGACGCCCGGCTCGCCGCCGCGCTCATGGGCATCCAGGCCATCAAGGGCGTCGAGGTCGGAGACGGCTTCGAACTGGCCCGGGTACCCGGCTCCCAGGCCCACGACGAGATCGTCCACAGCGAGCAGGGCATCCGCCGCACCACCGGCCGCTCCGGCGGCACCGAGGGCGGTCTGACCACCGGCGAGCTGCTGCGCGTCCGCGCCGCCATGAAGCCGATCGCGACCGTGCCGCGCGCGCTGGCCACCATCGACGTGGCCACCGGAGAGGCCGCCAAGGCCCACCACCAGCGCTCCGACGTGTGCGCGGTCCCGGCCGCGGGCATCGTCGCCGAGGCCATGGTCGCCCTGGTCCTCGCGGACGCGGTGGCGGAGAAGTTCGGCGGTGACAGCGTCCCCGAGACGCGGCGCAACGTCGAGTCGTACCTCGAGAACCTGGTCGTACGGTGACCGCGGCACCGCTGGTCGTGCTGGTCGGCCCGATGGGGGTCGGCAAGACCACGGTGGGCGCGCTGCTCGCCGAGCGGCTCGGCTGCGCCTACCGGGACACCGACGACGACATCGTGGCCGAACAGGGCCGCACCATCGCCGACATCTTCGTCGACGACGGCGAGCCGGTCTTCCGCGCCGTCGAGAAGAGCGCGGTCGGCCGCGCGCTGGCCGGCCACGACGGCGTCCTGGCGCTCGGCGGCGGCTCGATCCTCGACGAGGACACCCGCGCGCTGCTCACCGGGCACCGGGTCGTCTACCTCTCGATGGAGGTCGACGAGGCGGTCCAGCGCACCGGCCTGAACGTGGCCCGGCCGCTGCTCGCCGTCAACCCGCGACGGCAGTGGCGCGACCTGATGGAGGCACGGCGCCACCTGTACACCGAAGTCGCCAGCGCGGTCGTGCCCACCGACGGCCGCACCCCCGAAGAGGTCGCCCAAGCCGTCCTCGACGCACTGGAGTTGAAGGAAGCATGAGCGAGGCAGTGACGCGTATCCAGGTCGGCGGCACCGCGGGCACCGACCCCTACGAGGTCCTGGTCGGCCGTCAGCTGCTCGGTGAGCTCGGCGGGCTGATCGGCGACCGGGCCAAGCGCGTCGCGGTCGTCCACCCCGAGGCGCTCGCCGAGACCGGCGAGGCACTGCGCGCCGACCTGGCCGGGCAGGGGTTCGAGGCCGTCGCCATCCAGGTGCCGAACGCGGAGGAGGCCAAGACCGCCGAGGTCGCCGCCTACTGCTGGAAGGCGCTGGGCCAGTCCGGCTTCACCCGCACCGACGTGATCGTCGGCGTGGGCGGCGGCGCCACCACCGACCTGGCCGGTTTCGTCGCGGCGACCTGGCTGCGCGGGGTGCGCTGGATCGCCGTCCCCACCACCGTGCTCGGCATGGTGGACGCGGCGGTCGGCGGCAAGACCGGGATCAACACCGCCGAGGGCAAGAACCTCGTCGGCGCCTTCCACCCGCCGGCGGGCGTGCTCTGCGACCTGGCCGCGCTCGACTCGCTGCCGGTCAACGACTTCGTCTCCGGCCTCGCCGAGATCATCAAGGCCGGTTTCATCGCCGACCCGGCGATCCTGGAGCTCATCGAGTCCGACCCTCAGGCGGCCCGCACACCCGCGGGCCCGCACACCGCCGAGCTGATCGAGCGCTCCATCAAGGTCAAGGCCGAGGTCGTCTCCGGCGACCTCAAGGAGTCGGGGCTGCGCGAGATCCTCAACTACGGGCACACCCTCGCGCACGCCATCGAGAAGAACGAGCGCTACAAGTGGCGGCACGGCGCCGCCGTCGCCGTCGGCATGCACTTCGCCGCCGAACTCGGCCGGCTCGCGGGCCGGCTGGACGACGCCACCGCCGACCGGCACCGCACGATCCTCGAATCCGTGGGTCTCCCGCTGAGCTACCGCCACGACCAGTGGCCCAAGCTCCTGGAGAACATGAAGGTCGACAAGAAGTCGCGCGGCGACCTGCTGCGCTTCATCGTCCTGGACGGGCTGGCCAAGCCGACCGTCCTGGAGGGCCCCGACCCGGCCGTGCTCCTCGCCGCGTACGGCGAAGTCGGGGAGTAACACCCAACGGGCCCTCACTTGGGCAGGTTTGCCCTCGCGTCACGGGCACTTCCCGCCTTCCCCGGCCGTTCACACAACGGCGGCCGGGGAAGGTACCGTTCGGTAGGGGCGCCTCCCGCGCCCTCTAGGGTGGGGGAGAGCGGGTCGGGACCGAGGCTCCGCTCGCCAGCGCCCATCGCCTGTACGAGACGGAGTGGCACCGGATGCAGCACGCAGTGGGGGCTCCGCTGCCGCCGCCCCACCAGCCGGGGCACGGACCGGGCGCCGGCTGGTCGCTTACCGCGCACCACCCGGGGCACCCCGGCGGACACCCCGGTCCGGCACCCACGAGCGCACCCGCTCCCGGTTTCGCGGGCCCGCCGCCGGGACCCCCGGCGCCGCCGTCGCACCTGCCGCACCCCGCGCCCCCGCAGCACGTCCCCGTACCGCCCGTGCCCGACAGCACGGGACATGTGCAGCTGCCCCCGGGCGGCCCGGTCGGCATGCCGAGCGCACCCCCCGCCACGGGTGCCCCCGATCCCACGGCGACCACGCTCGCCGTGCTGCTCATCGGCCCCGCGGGCGCGGGCAAGACCAGCGTCGCCAAGTACTGGGCGGACCACCGCCGCGTGCCGACGGCCCACATCAGCCTCGACGACGTACGCGAATGGGTGCGCTCCGGGTTCGCCGACCCCCAGTCGGGGTGGAACGACCACTCGGAGGCGCAGTACCGCCTGGCCCGCCGCACCTGCGGCTTCGCCGCACGGAACTTCCTGGCGAACGGCATCTCCTGCATCCTCGACGACGCCGTCTTCCCGGACCGCCCGGTCGTCGGCCTCGGCGGCTGGAAGCGGCACGTCGGGCCGGGCCTGCTGCCCGTCGTCCTGCTGCCGGGCCTGGAGATAGTCCTGGAGCGCAACGCGGAGCGCTCCGGAAACCGCCGTCTCACCGACGAGGAAGTCGCCCGCATCCACGGCCGGATGGCCGGCTGGTACGGCTCCGGGCTGCCCATCATCGACAACTCGCAGCTCGACGTACCGGCCACGGCCCGGGTCCTGGACGACGTACTCGCCCGTTCGATCGCCAGCCCCCCGCAGTGGTAGCCCGGCCCTGACGGGACGACACCCTGGGGCCCCGTACCCCCACGCGCCCGTCCGGCCCCGCTGAACCGGCGGTATCGGGTCGGCGCTCGTAGGCTCGATTCATGTCAGAGGTGTACGCGGCTCGCCGCGAGCGGCTGAGGGAGCGCTGTACGGCGGGCGGCAGCGCGACCGCGCTCGTCACGCGCCCCGCCAACGTGAGGTATCTCGCGGGGGCGGCCCCGCGCGGTGCCGTCCTCCTGCTGGGCAGGGGAGAGGACCTGTTGCTCTGCGCGGGTCCGCCGGCCGACGAGGCCGGCGCGGGACGTCCGGACGAGGCGCTGCGCGTACAGGCGCTGTCGGGTCCGGGCGGTGACCCGGCCGTCGCCGCGGCCGATGTCGCCACCGCTCAGGGAGCCGACTCGCTGGCCGTGGAGGAACACCACCTGACCGTGACCCGGCACCGGGCCATCGGGTCGGTGGCGCCGCGACTGCGTCTGAGCGACCTGGGCGCCGCGGTCGAACAACTGCGGGTGATCAAGGACGAGGAGGAGATCTCCTGTCTGCGGGTCGGCGCCGAGATCGCCGACCAGGCGCTCGGGGAACTCCTCGAATCCATCCTCGTCGGCCGGACGGAGCGTCATCTCGCCCTCGAACTGGAGCGCCGGCTGGTCGACCACGGCGCCGACGGACCGGCCTTCGCGACCTCGGTGGGCACCGGGCCGAACTCCGGGAGATGCGGGCACCGGCCCACGGACCGGCGGGTCGAGGAGGGCGATTTCCTGTCCGTCTGTCTCGGCGCGACCTATCGCGGCTACCGCTGCGAGGTCGGCCGCACCTTCGTGATCGGCACCTCGCCCGCGGACTGGCAGATCGCCCTCTACGACCTCGTCTTCGCCGCCCAGCGGGCCGGACGCGAGGCGCTGGTGCCCGGCGTCGCCTACCGTGACGTGGACCGCGCGGCCCGTCAGGTGCTCGACTCCGCGGGGTACGCGGAGGCCCTTCCCACACTGACGGGACACGGTGTCGGGCTCGAAATCGACGAGGACCCGCAGTTGGCCCCCGCGGCCATGGGTAAACTGGACGCTTGCGTGCCGGTCACCGTCGAACCGGGGGTCCACCTCCCGGGCCGGGGCGGTGTCCGGATCGATGACACGCTCGTCGTACGCCCCGAGGCGGACGGCGGACCCGAGCTACTCACCATCACGACCAAGGAACTGCTCGCGCTCTAGCCCCCGGCTGTGCGCGTGTCCCGGGGTCGTCCACGTCAGTCCAGGAGATTCCGCAACCGTGGCTTCCACGAACGACCTCAAGAACGGCCTGGTGCTCAAGCTCGACGGAGGCCAGCTCTGGTCCGTCGTCGAGTTCCAGCACGTCAAGCCCGGCAAGGGCCCGGCCTTCGTGCGCACCAAGCTGAAGAACGTGCTCTCCGGCAAGGTCGTCGACAAGACGTTCAACGCCGGCGTCAAGGTCGAGACGGCCACGATCGACAAGCGCGACATGCAGTTCTCGTACATGGACGGCGAGTACTTCGTCTTCATGGACATGGACACGTACGACCAGCTCATGGTCGACCGCAAGTCCGTCGGTGACGCCGCCAACTTCCTGATCGAGGGCTTCACGGCCACCGTGGCGCAGCACGAGGGCGAGGTGCTCTTCGTCGAGCTGCCCGCCGCCGTCGAGCTCGTCATCCAGGAGACCGAGCCGGGTGTCCAGGGCGACCGCTCCACCGGTGGCACCAAGCCCGCCACCCTGGAGACCGGCCACCAGATCCAGGTCCCGCTCTTCATCACCACCGGTGAGAAGATCAAGGTCGACACCCGCACGAGCGACTACCTCGGCCGGGTGAACAGCTAACCGTGGCTGCCCGCAACACGGCCCGCAAGCGCGCCTTCCAGATCCTCTTCGAGGGCGACCAGCGCGGCGTGGACGTCCTGACGGTCCTCGCGGACTGGATCCGGCACTCCCGGAACGACACCCGGCAGCCACCGGTCAGCGAGTACACGATGGAGCTGGTCGAGGGCTACGCCACCAAGGCGAAGCGGATCGACGAGCTCATCGCGACGTACGCCGTCGACTGGACGCTGGACAGGATGCCGGTCGTCGACCGCAACATCCTGCGCCTCGGCGCCTACGAGCTGATCTGGGTCGACGGGACCCCCGACGCGGTGGTGCTCGACGAGGCGGTGCAGCTCGCCAAGGAGTTCTCGACGGACGAGTCGCCCTCGTTCGTCAACGGACTGCTGGGCCGGCTCAAGGACCTCAAGCCGTCGCTCCGCCGGGACGAGGCCTGACCGAGGCTCGTCCGTACAGCCTGGACACAGGTGGGAAATCGCCGGAGGGCCCGCAGCGCGTTCGCTGCGGGCCCTCCGGCGTTCCTGTGCCCACGAGGGCCCCGAGGCCCGCAGAAAGCCGCCGGGGTGGCCGGAACCTCATGGTCCCGGCCACCCCGGCGGCACGTTTCTGCTGAGCTGTCCGAAGGGGTCAGACCTCTTCGTGGGCGACGGCGCGGCGCGCGTCCGCGTCCAGCACGCCCCAGCTGATCAGCTGCTCGGTGAGGACCGAGGGGGACTGGTCATAGATGACGGCGAGGGTGCGCAGGTCGTCCTGGCGGATCGAGAGCACCTTGCCGTTGTAGTCACCGCGCTGCGACTGGATCGTCGCGGCGTAGCGCTGCAGGGGTCCCGCCTTCTCGGCCGGCACATGGGCCAGGCGCTCCAGGTCGAGGACGAGCTTCGGCGGCGGCTCGGCGGCCCCGCCCGGAGTGGTGCCGGGCAGCAGCTCCTGCACGGGGACCCCGTAGAAATCGGCCAGTTCGGCAAGACGCTGCACGGTCACGGCGCGGTCGCCTCGCTCGTAGGAACCGACCACGACCGCCTTCCAGCGTCCCTGGGACTTCTCCTCGACTCCGTGGAGGGAAAGGCCCTGCTGGGTGCGGATGGCCCGGAGCTTGGCCCCGAGCTGTTTGGCGTATTCGCTGGACATATAGCTCCCCGGACGCTGTATCAACGTGCGGCTCGGCCGCGCGGCTGGTGACTCTGGTGACTCACTGTGAGGTTACGCAGCGTTACTCTCCCCCGTCAAGCGGAATGGTCCGGACCCACCGCTCCACGGGGGTCACCCGGGGTGGCTCGAAGGGGGGTGATCAGGCGCGTTGCCGGCCTGGTACCGTGGATGGCGCAAATCCGACGTCCTTTAATGATCCGTCCCGTGAGGCGGAGAAGGAGGTCCGTTTCGTATGGACTCTGAGCAGGACAAGCAGCAGTACGCGGCCGGTGCACGGCCCGTTCTCGAAGGCCCCGACATCGCGCGGGTGCTGACCCGCATCGCCCACGAGATCGTCGAGCGCGCCAAGGGTGCCGACGACGTGGTGCTCCTCGGCATCCCGACCCGGGGCGTCTTCCTGGCCCGCAGGCTGGCCGACAAGCTCGCGGAGATCACCGGCCGCAAGATCCCGGTGGGCTCGCTCGACATCACCATGTACCGCGACGACCTGCGCATGCATCCGCCGCGAGCGCTGGCCCGTACCGAGATCCCCGGCGACGGCATCGACGGCCGGCTGGTCGTCCTCGTGGACGACGTGCTCTTCTCGGGGCGCACGATCCGCGCCGCGCTGGACGCGCTGAACGACATCGGCCGCCCGCGCGCCGTGCAGCTCGCGGTCCTCGTCGACCGCGGTCACCGCGAACTGCCCATCCGCGCCGACTACGTCGGCAAGAACCTCCCCACGTCGCTGCGGGAGACGGTCAAGGTCCAGCTCGCCGAGGAGGACGGTCGCGACACCGTGCTGCTCGGTGCGAAGCGGATCTCCCCGGACGCACAGCAGTAGCACTCCGGCGTCCGTTCACCGCGGTACGTCCTCCGAGCGCGCCTGCGCGCCCGCACCCCCGCCGCGGCGCTTTCGGGGCACACCCCCGTGGCGCCCGCCTCCCGAACTGAACTGCCTTACGGAGCCTGACAGATGCAGCGTCATCTCATCTCGGCCGCCGACCTCACCCGCGACGACGCCGTCCTGATCCTCGACACCGCCGAGGAGATGGCCCGGGTCGCCGACCGGCCGATCAAGAAGCTGCCGACCCTGCGCGGCCGCACCGTCGTCAACCTCTTCTTCGAGGACTCGACCCGCACCCGGATCTCCTTCGAGGCCGCCGAGAAGCGCCTCTCCGCGGACGTCATCAACTTCACCGCCAAGGGATCGAGCGTCTCCAAGGGCGAGTCCCTCAAGGACACCGCCCAGACCCTCGAGGCCATGGGCGTCGACGCCGTCGTCATCCGGCACGGCGCCTCCGGAGCCCCGTACCGGCTCGCCACCTCCGGCTGGATCGACGCCGTCGTCATCAACGCCGGTGACGGCACCCACCAGCACCCCACGCAGGCCCTGCTGGACGCCTTCACCATGCGCCGCCGCCTGGTCGGCCGTGACGCCGGGATCGGCCAGGACCTGGCCGGCAAGCGCATCACGATCGTCGGTGACGTCCTGCACAGCCGCGTCGCCCGCTCCAACGTCGACCTGCTGCACACCCTCGGAGCCGAGGTCACCCTCGTCGCGCCGCCGACCCTGGTGCCGGTCGGCGTCGGGTCGTGGCCCTGCGAGATCTCGTACGACCTCGACAGCACGCTCGCCAAGTCCGACGCGGTGATGATGCTGCGCGTCCAGCGCGAACGCATGAACGCGGCCTTCTTCCCGACCGAGCGCGAGTACTCACGGCGCTACGGGCTCGACGGCGACCGCATGGCGAAGATGCCCGAGCACGCCATCGTGATGCACCCCGGCCCGATGGTCCGCGGCATGGAGATCACCGCCGAGGTGGCCGACTCCGACCGCTGCACCGTCGTGGAGCAGGTCGCCAACGGCGTCTCCATCCGCATGGCCGTCCTGTACCTCCTGCTGGGCGGCAACGAGCCCGCCGTCACCCACACCCGCACCGAGGAGAAGTAAGAAGAATGAGCAAGATCCTGATCCGTGGTGCGAAGGTGCTCGGCGGCGAGCCCCAGGACGTCCTGATCGACGGCGACACGATCGCCGCGGTCGGCACCGGACTGCCGGCCGAGGGCGCCGAGATCGTCGAGGCGGACGGCAAGGTCCTCCTGCCGGGCCTCGTCGACCTGCACACCCATCTGCGCGAGCCCGGCCGTGAGGACTCCGAGACCGTCCTGACCGGCACACGGGCGGCGGCGAGCGGCGGCTACACCGCCGTGTTCGCCATGGCCAACACCTTCCCGGTCGCCGACACCGCCGGTGTCGTCGAGCAGGTCTACCGGCTCGGCCAGGAGCACGGCTACTGCGACGTGCAGCCCATCGGCGCCGTGACGGTCGGCCTGGAGGGCAGGAAGCTCGCCGAACTCGGCGCCATGCACGAGTCCGCCGCCGGCGTCACGGTCTTCTCGGACGACGGCAAGTGCGTGGACGACGCGGTGATCATGCGCCGGGCGCTGGAGTACGTGAAGGCCTTCGGCGGCGTCGTCGCCCAGCACGCCCAGGAGCCCCGCCTCACCGAGGGCGCCCAGATGAACGAGGGCGTCGTCTCCGCCGAACTGGGCCTCGGAGGCTGGCCGGCGGTGGCCGAGGAATCGATCATCGCCCGGGACGTCCTGCTCGCCGAGCACGTCGGCTCGCGCGTCCACATCTGCCACCTGTCGACCGCCGGCAGCGTCGAGATCGTGCGCTGGGCCAAGTCCCGCGGCATCGACGTGACCGCCGAGGTCACCCCGCACCACCTCCTCCTCACCGACGAGCTGGTCCGCACCTACGACCCGGTCTACAAGGTCAACCCGCCGCTGCGGACCGAGCGTGACGTGATGGCCCTGCGCGAGGCGCTCGCCGACGGCACGATCGACATCGTCGCCACCGACCACGCGCCGCACCCGCACGAGGACAAGGACTGCGAGTGGGCCGCCGCCGCCATGGGCATGGTGGGCCTCGAGACCGCGCTGTCCGTCGTGCAGCAGACGATGGTCGAGACCGGGCTGCTCGACTGGACCGGCGTCGCCGACCGGATGGCCTCGGCCCCCGCGCGCATCGGGCGGGCCGACGGGCACGGCCGTCCCGTCTCGGCGGGCGAGCCCGCCAACCTCACGCTCGTCGACACCGCATACCGTGGGTCCGTGGACCCCGCGGGCTTCGCCTCGCGCAGCCGCAACACCCCCTACGAGGGCCGTGAGCTGCCGGGCCGGGTCACCCACACCTGGCTGCGGGGCAAGGCCACCCTCGTCGACGGGAAGCTCGCGTGACACCTCTCATCCCGATGGCCGCCTCCCTGGCCACCGAACAGAAGTCGGCCGAAGTGACCGACTGGGCCGCCCGGATCGGCTGGCTCGTCGGACTCGTCCTCTTCGTCGCCCTCGTCTACTGGCTGATGCGTGAGGGCTGGAAGTGGCGCGGCACCCTCCAGGGCGACCTGCCGGAGCTGCTCACCGCGCCGGACGACCCCGGCCCGGCGAGACTGGGCATGAGCGGCCGCTACCACGGCTCCACCACCGCCGGGCAGTGGCTCGACCGCATCGTCGCGCACGGCCTGGGCACCCGCAGCCGGGTCGAGCTCACGCTGACGGACGCGGGACTGGACGTCGTACGCCCCGGCGCGACGGACTTCTTCGTCCCCGCCGAGGCGCTGCGCGAGGCCCGGCTCGACAAGGGGATCGCCGGCAAGGTCCTCACCGAGGGCGGCCTGCTCGTCGTCACCTGGGCACACGGCGACCGGCTGATCGACTCCGGCTTCCGCTCCGACCGCGCGGCCGAGCACGGCGAGTGGGTCGACACCCTGAACAGCATGATCAGCAAGAGCACCGACACGGAAGGCGCACGATGACGACCTCCATCCAGGGAGCCGCCTCGCAGAGGCACAAGGCGGCTCCCGCCGTACTCGTCCTGGAGGACGGCCGGATCTTCCGCGGCCGCGCCTACGGGGCCGTGGGGGTGACCTTCGGCGAGGCCGTGTTCTCCACCGGGATGACCGGCTACCAGGAGACCCTCACCGACCCGTCGTACCACCGCCAGGTCGTCGTCATGACCGCCCCGCACGTCGGCAACACCGGTGTCAACGACGAGGACCCCGAGTCGGGGCGGATCTGGGTCGCCGGGTACGTCGTCCGCGACCCCGCGCGCGTGCCCTCCAACTGGCGCGCCCGCCGCTCGCTCGACCAGGAGCTGCGCGACCAGGGCGTCGTCGGCATCAGCGGTGTCGACACCCGCGCCCTCACCCGCCACCTGCGTGAGCGCGGCGCCATGCGCGTCGGCATCTTCTCCGGCAACGCGCTGCCCGACGAGGGCACCATGCTCGGCGAGGTGCGCCAGGCGCCCGAGATGCAGGGCGCGAACCTCGCCGCGCAGGTCGCCACCAAGGAGGCGTACGTCGTCCCGGCGATCGGCGAGAAGCGGTTCACCGTCGCCGCCGTCGACCTGGGCATCAAGGGCATGACCCCGCGCCGGATGGCCGAACGCGGCATCGAGGTGCACGTACTTCCCGCCACGGCCACGGCCGAGGACGTCTACGCCGTGAACCCCGACGGAGTGTTCTTCTCCAACGGTCCCGGCGACCCGGCCACCGCCGACGGCCCGGTCTCCGTGATGCGGGAGGTGCTCGCCCGCAGGACGCCCCTGTTCGGCATCTGCTTCGGCAACCAGATCCTCGGCCGCGCGCTCGGCTTCGGCACCTACAAGCTGAAGTACGGCCACCGGGGCATCAACCAGCCCGTGCAGGACCGTACGACCGGCAAGGTCGAGGTCACCGCGCACAACCACGGCTTCGCCGTCGACGCGCCGCTCGACGGGGTCTCCGAGACCCCCTACGGCCGCGCCGAGGTCTCCCACGTCTGCCTGAACGACCAGGTCGTCGAGGGGCTCCACCTCCTCGACCAGCCGGCCTTCAGCGTCCAGTACCACCCCGAAGCGGCAGCCGGCCCGCACGACGCCGCCTACCTGTTCGACCGCTTCGTATCCCTGATGGAGGGCCAGCGTGCCTAAGCGCACCGATATCCAGTCCGTCCTGGTCATCGGCTCCGGCCCGATCGTCATCGGCCAGGCCGCCGAGTTCGACTACTCCGGCACCCAGGCGTGCCGCGTCCTGCGCGCCGAGGGCCTCAGGGTCATCCTGGTCAACTCCAACCCGGCGACGATCATGACCGACCCGGAGATCGCCGACGCCACCTACGTCGAGCCGATCACCCCGGAGTTCGTCGAGAAGATCATCGCCAAGGAGCGGCCGGACGCGCTCCTGCCCACCCTCGGCGGTCAGACGGCCCTCAACACGGCCATCTCGCTGCACGGCGCCGGAACCCTCGACAAGTACGGCGTCGAGCTGATCGGCGCCAACGTCGAGGCGATCAACAAGGGCGAGGACCGCGAACTCTTCAAGGGCGTGGTCGAGGCCGTGCGCGAGAAGATCGGGCACGGCGAGTCCGCCCGCTCCGTCATCTGCCACTCCATGGACGACGTGATCGCGGGCGTCGAGACGCTCGGCGGCTACCCCGTCGTCGTCCGCCCCTCCTTCACCATGGGCGGCGCCGGCTCCGGCTTCGCGCACGACGAGGAGGAGCTGCGCCGCATCGCCGGCCAGGGCCTGACGCTCTCCCCGACCACCGAGGTGCTCCTGGAGGAGTCGATCCTCGGCTGGAAGGAGTACGAACTGGAGCTGATGCGCGACAAGCACGACAACGTCGTGGTCGTCTGCTCCATCGAGAACTTCGACCCCATGGGCGTGCACACCGGTGACTCGATCACCGTCGCCCCGGCGATGACGCTCACCGACCGCGAGTACCAGCTCCTGCGCGACATCGGCATCGCCGTCATCCGCGAGGTCGGCGTCGACACCGGCGGCTGCAACATCCAGTTCGCGGTGAACCCCGAGGACGGCCGGGTGATCGTCATCGAGATGAACCCGCGCGTCTCCCGCTCCTCGGCGCTCGCCTCCAAGGCGACCGGCTTCCCGATCGCCAAGATCGCCGCGAAGCTCGCCGTCGGGTACACGCTCGACGAGATCCCGAACGACATCACCGAGAAGACGCCGGCCTCCTTCGAACCGACGCTCGACTACGTGGTGGTCAAGGCCCCGCGCTTCGCCTTCGAGAAGTTCCCGAGCGCCGACTCCACCCTCACCACGACCATGAAGTCGGTCGGCGAGGCCATGGCGATCGGCCGCAACTTCACCGAGGCGCTGCAGAAGGCGCTGCGGTCGCTGGAGAAGAAGGGCTCGCAGTTCACCTTCGTGGGCGAGCCGGGCGACAAGGCCGAACTGCTGGCGGAGGCCGTACGGCCGACCGACGGGCGCATCAACTGCGTCATGCAGGCCATCCGCGCGGGCGCCACGCCCGAGGAGGTCTTCGAGTCGACGAAGATCGACCCGTGGTTCG
Source organism: Streptomyces sp. RPA4-2 (assembly GCF_012273515.2). Classification (NCBI taxonomy): domain Bacteria; kingdom Bacillati; phylum Actinomycetota; class Actinomycetes; order Kitasatosporales; family Streptomycetaceae; genus Streptomyces; species Streptomyces sp. RPA4-2. The sequence continues at coordinate 1,903,340 of NZ_CP050975.2, read as the reverse complement.
TGGACCAGCTCTTCCTGATCAAGGAGATCGCGGACGAGCTGGCCGGCGCCGACAAGCTGCACCCCGAACTGCTCGCCGAGGCCAAGCGGCACGGCTTCTCCGACGTCCAGATCGCCGAGATCCGCGGCCTGCGCGAGGACGTCGTGCGCGAGGTGCGGCACGCGCTGGGCGTGCGCCCGGTGTACAAGACGGTCGACACCTGTGCCGCCGAGTTCGCGGCGAAGACGCCGTACTTCTACTCCTCCTACGACGAGGAGACCGAGGTCGCCCCGCGCGAGAAGCCGGCGGTCATCATCCTGGGCTCCGGTCCGAACCGCATCGGCCAGGGCATCGAGTTCGACTACTCCTGCGTCCACGCCTCCTTCGCGCTCAGCGACGCGGGCTACGAGACCGTGATGGTCAACTGCAACCCCGAGACCGTCTCCACCGACTACGACACCTCCGACCGTCTGTACTTCGAGCCGCTGACGCTCGAGGACGTGCTGGAGATCGTGCACGCGGAGTCGCTGGCCGGTCCCCTCGCGGGTGTGATCGTGCAGCTCGGCGGCCAGACCCCGCTCGGTCTGGCGCAGGCGCTCAAGGACAACGGCGTGCCGGTCGTGGGCACCTCCCCGGAGGCGATCCACGCCGCCGAGGACCGCGGCGCCTTCGGACGCGTCCTCGCGGAGGCGGGACTGCCGGCCCCCAAGCACGGCACCGCCACCACCTTCGTCGAGGCCAAGGCCATCGCCGACGAGATCGGCTACCCCGTCCTCGTACGGCCCTCGTACGTCCTCGGCGGACGCGGCATGGAGATCGTCTACGACGAGACGCGGCTGTCCTCGTACATCGCCGAGTCGACCGAGATCAGCCCCTCCCGGCCGGTCCTGGTCGACCGCTTCCTCGACGACGCGATCGAGATCGACGTGGACGCGCTCTACGACGGCGAGGAGCTCTACCTCGGCGGCGTCATGGAGCACATCGAGGAGGCCGGCATCCACTCCGGCGACTCCGCGTGCGCACTGCCGCCGATCACCCTCGGCGGGTTCGACATCAAGCGCCTGCGGGCCTCCACGGAGGCCATCGCCAAGGGTGTCGGCGTCCGCGGCCTGATCAACATCCAGTTCGCCATGGCGGGCGACATCCTGTACGTCCTGGAGGCCAACCCGCGCGCCTCGCGCACCGTCCCCTTCACCTCGAAGGCGACCGCGGTGCCGCTGGCGAAGGCCGCCGCCCGGATCTCGCTGGGCGCGACCGTGGCGGAGCTGCGGGCCGAAGGGCTGCTCCCGGCCCACGGCGACGGCGGCGAACTGCCCCTCGACGCGCCGATCTCCGTCAAGGAGGCCGTCATGCCGTGGTCGCGCTTCCGCGACATCCACGGGCGCGGCGTGGACACCGTCCTCGGCCCGGAGATGCGCTCCACGGGTGAGGTCATGGGCATCGACTCGGTGTTCGGCACCGCCTACGCCAAGTCGCAGGCGGGCGCCTACGGTCCGCTGCCGACCAAGGGCCGCGCCTTCATCTCGGTCGCCAACCGGGACAAGCGATCGATGATCTTCCCGGCGCGCGAGCTCGTCGCCCACGGCTTCGAGCTCCTCGCCACCTCCGGCACGGCCGAGGTGCTCAAGCGCAACGGCATCAACGCCGCGGTCGTGCGCAAGCAGTCCGAGGGCACCGGCCCGAACGGCGAGCGGACCATCGTCCAGCTCATCCACGACGGCGAGGTCGACCTCATCGTCAACACCCCGTACGGCACCGGTGGCCGCCTCGACGGCTACGAGATCCGTACGGCCGCCGTGGCGCGGTCCGTGCCGTGCCTGACGACGGTCCAGGCGCTGGCCGCCGCCGTCCAGGGCATCGACGCGCTCAACCACGGCGACGTGGGCGTGCGCTCCCTCCAGGAACACGCCGAGCATCTGACCGCGGCCCGCGACTAGCAGCCCGCAGAGCCCGGAGAGGGGGACACCGGAAACGGTGTCCCCCTCTCCGTGAGGGTTCCACGTCTTCGTGAGGACACATGTACAAGATCTTCTTCAACCTCGTCTTCAAGCGGATGGACCCCGAGCGGGCCCACCACCTCGCCTTCCGCTGGATCCGGCTCGCCGCCCGCGTCCCCGTCCTGCGCACCTTCGTCGCCGCCGCGCTCGCCCCCCGCTTCGCGGAGCTGCGCACCGAGGCGTTCGGGCTGCGCATGCACGGCCCCTTCGGGCTCGCGGCCGGCTTCGACAAGAACGCCGTCGCCATCGACGGGATGTCGATGCTCGGCTTCGACCACATCGAGATCGGTACGGTGACGGGGGAGCCGCAGCCGGGCAACCCCAGGAAGCGGCTCTTCCGGCTGGTGCCGGACCGGGCGCTGATCAACCGCATGGGGTTCAACAACGAGGGCTCCGCGGCCGTCTCCGAGCGCCTGGCGGCCCGTACACCCGTCTTCAGGACCGTCGTCGGCGTCAACATCGGCAAGACCAAGGCCGTCCCCGAGGCCGAGGCCGTCGGCGACTACGTGAAGTCGGCCGAGCGGCTCGCCCGGCACGCCGACTACCTCGTGGTCAACGTCAGCTCCCCGAACACCCCCGGTCTGCGCGACCTGCAGGCCACGGAGGCGCTGCGGCCCCTGCTGAGCGCCGTCCGCGACGCCGCCGACCGTGCCGTGACCGACCGGCGTGTGCCGCTCCTCGTCAAGATCGCCCCCGACCTCGCCGACGAGGACATCGACGCGGTCGCCGACCTCGCCGTCGAACTCGGCCTGGACGGGATCATCGCCACGAACACCACCATCGCGCGCGAGGGCCTCGGTCTGAGGTCCGAACCCTCCCTCGTCGAGGAGACCGGCGGGCTCTCCGGCGCGCCGCTGAAGGCACGCTCCCTGGAGGTGCTGCGCCGCCTCTACGCGCGCGTGGGCGACCGGATCACCCTGGTGGGCGTGGGCGGCATCGGGAACGCCGAGGACGCCTGGCAGCGCATCCTGGCCGGCGCCACGCTGGTCCAGGGGTACAGCGCCTTCGTCTACGAGGGTCCCTTCTGGGGCCGCGCGATCCACAAGGGCCTCGCCGCCCGTCTGCGGACGAGCCCGTATGCCACCCTCGCCGACGCGGTCGGCGCCGACGTGAGGAAGCCCGCATGAGCCTGGAACCCTTCGGAGCACGCCTGCGCCGCGCCATGGACGAGCGCGGCCCCCTGTGCGTCGGCATCGACCCGCACGCCTCCCTGCTCGCCGACTGGGGCCTGACCGACGACATCGCCGGACTGGAGCGCTTCAGCCGCACCGTCGTCGAGGCGCTGGCCGAGCGGGTCGCGGTCCTCAAGCCGCAGAGCGCGTTCTTCGAGCGCTTCGGCTCCCGCGGGATCGCCGTCCTGGAGAAGTCGGTCGAGCAGGCGCGGGCGGCCGGGGCGCTGGTCGTCATGGACGCCAAGCGGGGCGACATCGGTTCGACCATGGCCGCGTACGCGGAGACCTTCCTGCACAAGGGCGCGCCGCTGTTCTCGGACGCGCTGACCGTGTCGCCCTACCTGGGCTACGGCTCGCTGAGGCCCGCGGTGGAGCTGGCGCGCGAGAGCGGTGCCGGGCTCTTCGTGCTCGCGCTGACCTCCAACCCGGAGGGCGGCGAGGTGCAGCACGCGGTCCGTGGGGACGGCCGTACCGTCGGGGCGACCATCCTGGCCCATCTCGCCGCCGAGAACGCCGCTGAGGCGCCCCTGGGGTCCTTCGGCGCGGTCGTCGGCGCCACCCTGGGCGATCTCTCCTCCTACGACCTGGACATCAACGGGCCGCTCCTGGCTCCGGGAATCGGCGCCCAGGGGGCCACCGCGGCCGATCTCGCGGGAGTCTTCGGGGCGGCGGTGCGCAACGTCGTCCCGAACGTGAGCCGGAGTGTTCTTCGTCACGGTCCCGACGTTCGCGCGCTGCGGGAGTCCGCGGACCGCTTCGCGGAGGAGATCAGGTCCGCGGTCGAGGCCGCCTGAGCGCCCTTTCCGGGTCCTATCGGGGCCTTCGGGACCTCGGGCCGACATCCCGCGGGTCCCCGGAAGTCCTTCGGCGGTCCTCCGATGAGTGCGTCCGGAGCGGCCGGAGTCTGAATACATCCTCAAATCCTGGGCAGTATGTCGCAAATGTCCGGCTCCAGGGAGGCTGACCAGGACTTTTCCGCTGTTCTCGCTGACTCTGGCGGACTTGCCCGCTAGTCTCCGTCGAGTGGGGGCACCTCCCACGCCCTCTAGGTAGTGGGGGAGAACGGGCAAGCGTGTTGCTCGTAGCTCCCCAGGTGTGGGGCGACTAGGTTCCTCACCGGTCCGTATCCGACAGTTCGACATCCGAGGTGACGTAGGCGTGGCTCTTCCGCCCCTTACCCCTGAACAGCGCGCAGCCGCGCTCGAAAAGGCCGCCGCGGCTCGCCGGGAGCGGGCCGAGGTCAAGAATCGACTCAAGCACTCCGGCGCCTCCCTTCACGAGGTCATCAAGCAGGGCCAGGAGAACGACGTCATCGGCAAGATGAAGGTCTCCGCTCTCCTCGAGTCCCTGCCGGGCGTGGGCAAGGTCCGCGCCAAGCAGATCATGGAGCGACTCGGGATCTCCGAGAGCCGCCGCGTGCGCGGTCTCGGCTCGAACCAGATCGCCTCCTTGGAGCGTGAGTTCGGCGGTTCCGGCGCCTGAGTCCTGGGCACCCCGGGATTGCTGGAATAATCGCTGCATGAGTGAACGTCCGCGGCTGACCGTGCTCTCCGGCCCCTCAGGGGTCGGCAAGAGCACGGTCGTCGCTCATATGCGCAAGGAACACCCCGAGGTCTGGCTCTCGGTGTCGGCGACGACCCGCAAGCCGCGCCCCGGTGAGAAGCACGGGGTCCACTACTTCTTCGTCTCGGACGAGGAGATGGACAAGCTGATCGCCAACGGCGAGCTCCTGGAGTGGGCCGAATTCGCCGGCAACCGCTACGGGACACCCCGCGCGGCCGTCCTCGAGCACCTCGAGACGGGTGTGCCGGTTCTTCTGGAGATCGACCTCCAGGGCGCCCGGCAGGTGCGCGAGTCCATGCCCGAGGCGCTGCTCGTGTTCCTGGCTCCGCCCTCCTGGGACGAGCTGGTGCGCAGGCTCACCGGGCGGGGCACCGAACCACCCGAGGTGATCGAGCGCCGTCTGGAGGCCGCCAAGATCGAACTGGCCGCCGAGCCGGAGTTCGACGTCACCCTGGTCAACACCTCCGTCGAGGACGTGGCGCGTGAGCTGCTAGCCTTGATGGAAGTTGTTTGATATTCCAGGTCAATTTCCACCTTTCGGAAGGCAGAGCGTGTCCTCTTCCATCACCGCTCCCGAGGGCATCATCAACCCTCCGATCGACGAGCTCCTCGAGGCCACCGACTCGAAGTACAGCCTCGTGATCTACGCGGCCAAGCGCGCCCGTCAGATCAACGCGTACTACTCGCAGCTCGGCGAGGGCCTCCTCGAGTACGTCGGTCCGCTCGTCGACACCCACGTCCACGAGAAGCCGCTCTCCATCGCCCTGCGCGAGATCAACGCGGGTCTGCTCACGTCCGAGGCCGTTGAGGGCCCCGCGCAGTAGTCCGCTGTTTCACTTCATCCCGGGCCCGGCAGTACGACTGCCGGGCCCGTGGTGTGTCATGGAGTCGTACGTCTTCGAGCCGGGGCGTACGGGTGTCGAGTGTGGGGAGGCCCGGTGGACAAGCCGAAGGTCGTGCTGGGGGTCAGCGGTGGCATCGCCGCGTACAAGGCGTGCGAGCTGCTGCGCAGGCTGACGGAGTCGGGGCACGACGTGCGGGTCGTGCCGACCGCGTCCGCCCTGCACTTCGTGGGTGCCGCCACCTGGTCCGCGCTCTCCGGCCACCCGGTCTCCACCGAGGTCTGGTCGGACGTCCACGAGGTCCCGCACGTCCGCATCGGGCAGCACGCGGACCTGGTGGTGGTGGCCCCCGCGACGGCGGACATGCTCGCCAAGGCCGCCCACGGGCTGGCCGACGACCTCCTCACCAACACCCTGCTCACCGCCCGCTGCCCGGTCGTCTTCGCGCCCGCCATGCACACCGAGATGTGGGAGCACCCGGCCACCCAGGAGAACGTGGCGACGCTCCGCCGCCGCGGCGCCGTCGTCATCGAGCCCGCCGTGGGCCGCCTGACCGGCGTGGACACCGGCAAGGGCCGGCTCCCCGACCCCACGGAGATCTTCGAGGTCTGCCGCCGGGTGCTGGCCCGGGGCGTGCGCGAACCCGACCTCGCGGGCCGCCATGTCGTCGTCAGCGCCGGCGGTACCCGGGAACCGCTCGACCCCGTCCGCTTCCTCGGCAACCGTTCCTCCGGCAAACAGGGGTACGCCCTCGCCCGCACCGCGGCCGCACGAGGGGCCCGGGTGACGCTGATCGCCGCGAACACCGGACTGCCGGACCCGGCGGGCGTCGACGTGGTGCGGGTCGGCACGGCCGTGCAGCTGCGCGAGGCGGTGCTCAAGGCGACCCCGGACGCCGACGCCGTGGTGATGGCCGCGGCCGTGGCGGACTTCCGCCCCGCCGCCTACGCGACGGGGAAGATCAAGAAGAAGGACGGCCAGGAACCGGAGCCGATCGTTCTGGTCCGAAATCCGGACATCCTCGCCGAGATCTCGGCGGACCGTCCGCGCCCCGGCCAGATCGTGGTCGGTTTCGCCGCCGAGACGGACGACGTCCTCGCCAACGGCCGCGCGAAACTGGAGCGCAAGGGGTGCGATCTCCTCGTGGTGAACGAGGTGGGGGAGCGCAGGACCTTCGGATCCGAGGAGAACGAGGCCGTGGTGCTGGGCGCCGACGGCAGTGAGACCGCGGTGCCCCACGGACCCAAGGAAGCCCTGGCCGAGACCGTGTGGGATCTGGTGACACGCCGTCTGCCGTAGAGGTCCCCGTCACCTCAACAGGTGACTGCGGCCGTGCGGAATTCGCTCGCGGCAACCCTGGTGGAGAGCGATCTCCAGGGCGCAGAATGCCCGTGCCGCAGGTCACAGGGCTTCCGAGAAGCGAGACAGGGGGGCCTGCCGGCGAGCGCGACCGATAAACTGTTCTCGGACGACGCCGGGCGCAGCTCCCGTCCCGTCCGCCAATGATCAGCCAGCAGCCGCTGCAACCACAGGGAGCGTTGTGTCCCGTCGCCTGTTCACCTCGGAGTCCGTGACCGAGGGTCACCCCGACAAGATCGCTGACCAGATCAGCGACACCATTCTCGACGCGCTTCTGCGGGAGGACCCGACGTCCCGGGTCGCCGTGGAGACGTTGATCACGACCGGCCTGGTGCACGTGGCCGGAGAGGTCACGACCAAGGCGTACGCGCCGATCGCCCAGCTGGTCCGGGACAAGATCCTGGAGATCGGCTACGACTCGTCGAAGAAGGGCTTCGACGGCGCTTCGTGTGGTGTCTCGGTGTCGATCGGCTCCCAGTCCCCGGACATCGCGCAGGGCGTAGACACGGCGTACGAGTCCCGCGTCGAGGGTGACGAGGACGAGCTCGACAAGCAGGGCGCCGGCGACCAGGGCCTGATGTTCGGGTACGCGACCGACGAGACGCCCAACCTGATGCCGCTGCCGATCCACCTGGCGCACCGGCTCTCCCGTCGGCTGTCCGAGGTCCGCAAGAACGGCACGATCCCCTACCTCCGTCCCGACGGAAAGACCCAGGTCACCATCGAGTACGACGGTGACAAGGCGGTCCGGCTGGACACGGTCGTGGTCTCCTCGCAGCACGCGAGCGACATCGACCTGGACTCGCTGCTCGCGCCCGACATCCGCGAGTTCGTGGTGGAGCCGGAGCTGAAGGCCCTCCTCGACGACGGCATCAAGCTGGAGACCGAGGGCTACCGCCTGCTGGTCAACCCGACCGGCCGCTTCGAGATCGGCGGCCCGATGGGCGACGCCGGCCTGACCGGCCGCAAGATCATCATCGACACGTACGGCGGCATGGCCCGCCACGGCGGCGGCGCCTTCTCCGGCAAGGACCCGTCCAAGGTCGACCGCTCGGCCGCGTACGCGATGCGCTGGGTCGCCAAGAACGTCGTCGCCGCGGGTCTCGCCTCGCGCTGCGAGGTCCAGGTCGCCTACGCCATCGGCAAGGCCGAGCCCGTCGGTCTCTTCGTGGAGACCTTCGGGACCGCGAAGGTCGACGCGGAGAAGATCGAGACCGCCATCACCGAGGTCTTCGACCTCCGCCCGGCGGCCATCATCCGCGACCTCGACCTGCTGCGCCCGATCTACTCCCAGACGGCCGCGTACGGTCACTTCGGCCGGGAGCTGCCCGACTTCACGTGGGAGCGGACGGACCGTGTGGACGCGCTCCGCAGGGCCGTCGGTCTGTAGACCACCCGCGGCTCGCCACGTCCTGCCGAGGCCCGGTGCCCCCGAGGGGTGCCGGGCCTCGGCGTTGTTCCTGCCCTTCCCGCCCTTCCGGTCGTTCCCGTGCCGCCGGTCTCTGCCCGGTGCCGATGCTTAAGCACGCGGCCCTGATGCCGCCGACGGGCCGGGCCGGAAAACGCCTGGCGGGGAACGGCCGCCGTTCGTAGGCTGACGATCTCCCGGTGCGATGGCCGCGGCTACTTCGGCGGAGTGCGCCCTTCGGGCGTGCGGTGAAACTGGATGCATCATGAAGCCGCTGCCGCCTGGACCTCGGGAGAGCCGACGTCGCGGCCGCCCTTGCCCGCCGGTCGTTCGCCGCGAGGGCGAGGGCGAGGGCGAGGGCTAGGGCTAGGGCGAGGGCACGGCCCGGGGCGTTCGCGATCCGTCGGCGGCCCGCTTCCGGGCGGGCGGCGGTGTCGGTGCGGTCTGGTAGGAATACTGCTGTGAGCAGCGCGAACGGGCGGGGTGAGGGTGACGCGGAGGGCGCGCCGCCCGAGCAGCTTGCGCTGATCCGCGAAGGTGTGCGGCAGGCCAGGGCACCGAAGGCGAAGCCGCGGACCTGGCGCGGCGCCGCGCTCGCCAAGGAGCTGCCCGTCGCGCGGGTGCTCGTCGACAAGGGCGTGCTGCATCTGGACCGGTACTTCGACTACGCCGTGCCCGAGGAGCTCGACGCCCAGGCGCAGCCCGGTGTCCGGGTCCGGGTGCGGTTCGGGGCCGGGCGGCACCGGGTGCGGGACGGGCGGCGCGAGGGCGGGGGCCTCATCGACGGCTTCCTCGTCGAGCGGCTGGCCGAGTCCGACTACTCAGGACCGCTCGCCGCGCTGGCCCAGGTGGTGTCCCCCGAACCGGTCCTCGGCCCCGAGCTGCTGGGGCTGACCCGGGCCGTCGCCGACCGGTACGCGGGCAGCCTCGCCGATGTGCTGCAACTCGCCGTGCCGCCGCGCAACGCCCGGGCCGAGGCGAAGCCCTCCGCGGCACCCCTGCCCGCTCCCGACGCGCCCGCGGCGGAGTCCTGGACGCGGTATGCGCGGGGGGCCGCCTTTTTGGAGTCGCTCGCCCGCGGCGGCTCCCCGCGGGCCGTGTGGAACGCGTTGCCGGGGCCCGAATGGGCCGACGAGCTCGCGCGGGCGGTGGGCGCGACGCTCGCCTCGGGACGCGGCGCGCTCGTCGTCGTACCGGACGGCAGGACCGTCTCCCGTGTGGACGCGGCGCTGACCTCGTTGCTGGGGGAGGGGCGGCACGCGGTCCTCACGGCCGAGGCCGGACCCGAGAAGCGGTACCGGGAGTGGCTCGCCGTGCGGCGCGGGTCCGTACGGGCCGTCGTGGGGACCCGCGCCGCCATGTTCGCGCCGGTGCGCGATCTGGGACTCGTCGTTCTCTGGGACGACGGGGACGGCAGCCACAGCGAGCCGCACGCACCGCAGCCGCATGCGCGAGAGGTCCTGCTGCTGCGGGCCGCCCATGACAAATGTGCCTTTCTGCTGGGGAGTTGGAGCTGCACGGTCGAGGCCGCGCAGCTGGTCGAGAGCGGCTGGGCGTTGCCGCTGGCCGCCGAGCGGGACCAGGTGAGGGCGAGCGCGCCGCTCGTACGGACCGTGGGGGACGGCGATCTCGCGCGGGACGAGGCGGCGCGGGCCGCCCGGCTGCCCACTCTGGCCTGGCAGGTGGTCAGGGAGGGGCTGCGGCACGGGCCTGTGCTGGTGCAGGTGCCGAGGCGCGGGTACGTACCGCGGATGGCCTGCGCGCAGTGCCGGGCTCCGGCCCGCTGCCGGCACTGCGCCGGCCCCTTGGAGGCGCAGGACGCCGGCGCGCTGCGGTGCACGTGGTGCGGGCGGGACGAGGCGGCCTGGCACTGTCCCGAGTGCGGTGGGTTCCGGCTGCGGGCGCAGGTCGTGGGCGCCCGGCGGACCGCCGAGGAGCTGGGACGGGCCTTTCCCGCGGTGCCGGTACGGACGTCGGGGCGCGAGCAGGTGCTCGACACGGTGCCGGGGGCACCCGCGCTCGTCGTGTCCACGCCGGGCGCCGAACCCGTCGCGGAGGGCGGGTACGCGGCCGCGCTGCTGCTCGACGGCTGGGCGATGCTGTCGCGGCCCGATCTGCGCGCCGGTGAGGAGGCCCTGCGGCGCTGGATCGGGGCCTCGGCGCTGGTGCGCGGGCAGGGAGCGGGCGGCACCGTGGTGGTCGTGGCGGAGCCGACCCTGCGGCCTGTGCAGGCGCTCGTACGGTGGGACCCCGTCGGGCACGCGGTGCGTGAGCTCGCCGAGCGCGCCGAGCTGGGCTTTCCACCGGTGTCACGGATGGCGGCGGTGTCGGGTACGGCGGAGGCGCTCGCCGGTTTTCTCGCGGTGGTCGAACTGCCCGGCGACGCCGAGGTGTTGGGGCCGGTGCCGCTGCCCGTCACCGATGCCGGGCGACCGCGCCGGGTGGGGGCGCCGCCTCCGGGGGGAGCGGTGGGAGCGGGCGCTCGTCCGGGTACCGCCGGGGAGCGGTGCCGCACTGGCGGCCGCGCTGAAGGCCGCGCAGGCGGCGCGGATGGCGCGCGGGGGAGCGAACCCGTACGGATTCGGATCGATCCGCCGGACATCGGGTGACGGGTGGCCGCAGGGCTGCCTCCCGGGGCGGCGGCGCCGGGAGGCAGGGCGGAGCAGGACGGACGGGGGAGCCGGGTTCAGCCGTTGCGCGGGCCCGGGAACGCGGTGGGCCGCACCTCTTCGCGGAGTGTGGGGCTGCCCGCTGTCGGCTGCGTCGGCATGGAGCGGGCGGCGGGGACCGTAGGCACCGCGGGGACGCCGGTGGTGACCGCGACCGTGCGGGCACTAGCGGTCTCGGTGGCGCGCTCGGCCTCCGCGGCGGCCTGGGCGGCGGCGCGACGGGCGCCGTAACGGCGGTGCACCGCCTGCTTGGTGACCCCGAGGGCCGAGCCCACCGCGTCCCACGAGAAGCCCAGCGAGCGGTCGAAGTCCACGGCGGCCGTGACCAGTGTCTCGACGCTGTCGCGCAGCTCCTGGGCGAGGCGGACGGTCGGGGCGGGGGCGCGCCCGTAGACGACGAAGCCCGTGGCGGGGCCGGAGCGGCGCGGGCGGTAGACGTTGCCCAGTTGGGCGGTGAGCGTGCGCAGTGCGTCCACCTGCCGGCGGACCCGCTCGATGTCCCGCACCAGCAAGTGCAGGCTGGCCCGAGCCTGGGCGTCGTGGGTTGCGTGGTCGGCCATGAACAAGCCTCTCGAACCGGCGTTGAAAAGGATCGGGCCGCGATCACGGCCCGTGGGTGGTCAACTCTCTCTTGACCAACGCGTTTTTGGGTGAGTGGTCACGCTGCGGGGGCGTAGGGGCATATGCAGAGGGCGCGTCGGGGGGCGTACGCCCCCGGTGCGCACGGCCCGCATGGCCCGTACGGCGGCGATCACGGCCCGCACGTCCTGTGCGGGACGTGGGACCGCCGACGGTGCGGGTCCCGGCGGTACGGGCGTTGGAGCCGGCGTCGGGGCGCGGGATGTCCGGACAGCGCCCGAGCCCGGTGACCCCGCGACGCATAGACTGGTGCGCCGCCCCGTACCTCGGCCCCGCCGGCGTGCTCGCGGGGTCTGAAGAGTTCCCGCCCGAGAGGCCAACCGCCACCCATGAAGCTCGTCTTCGCAGGTACCCCCGAGGTCGCCGTTCCCGCACTGGACGCCCTGATCGCCTCTGGGCGGCACGAGGTGGCCGCCGTCGTCACGCGGCCCGACGCGCCCGCCGGGCGGGGGCGCCGGCTCGTCGCGAGCCCGGTCGCCGAGCGCGCGGCGGAGGCCGGGATCGAGGTGCTGAAGCCGGCCAGGCCGCGGGACGAGGGGTTCCTGGCGCGTCTTCGGGAGATCGGACCCGACTGCTGTCCCGTGGTGGCCTACGGGGCGTTGCTGCCCCGGGTCGCCCTCGACGTCCCCGCCCACGGCTGGGTCAACCTGCACTTCTCGCTGCTGCCCGCCTGGCGCGGCGCCGCCCCGGTGCAGCACGCGGTGATGGCGGGCGACGAGATCACCGGTGCGTCCACCTTCCTCATCGAGGAGGGGCTCGACTCGGGCCCCGTGTACGGGACCGTCACCGAGGAGGTCCGGCCCACCGACACCAGCGGGGACCTGCTGACCCGGCTGGCCTTCGCCGGTTCCGGGCTGCTCCTCGCGACCATGGACGGTATCGAGGACGGCACCCTGAAGGCGGTACCGCAGCCGGCCGACGGCATCACCCTGGCGCCGAAGATCTCCGTCGAGAACGCCCACGTCGACTGGTCCGCACCGGCGCTGCGCGTGGACCGGGTGGTCCGCGGCTGCACCCCGGCGCCGGGTGCGTGGACCGTCTTCCGCGGCGAGCGGCTCAAGCTCGTACAGGCCGCGCCGGTGCCCGAGCGTGCCGACCTCGCCCCGGGCGAGCTGTCCGTCGGGAAGAACAACGTGTACGTCGGAACCGGTTCGTACGCCGTCGAACTGCTCTGGGTCCAGGCCCAGGGCAAGAAGCCGATGCGCGCGGCGGACTGGGCACGTGGCGTGCGTATCTCCTCCGGAGAGGCACTCGGGGTCTGAGCGCCGTCGGGGCGATCGCGCCGGAGCCCGTCGCCCGACCGGAGCTCGGCACCGCACCGGATCTGGTTGCGGCCGGGGCTTGCCGTCGCACTGGGCCAGGTTGTCGCGGAGGGGCTTGGCGCCGCCGATGGGCCCGTTCGTCGGCCGGCGCTCGGCGTCGCACTGGGGTGCGGCATCGGCCCGGTTGTTGCGCCCCCGGCCGGCTCGCCCGGCCGGACTCGCCCCGGTCCCGCCCGGTCGGGCCTGCCCAGAGCCTGTCCTCGTCCCGCCCGGCCCCCGCCAGGCCTGGTACACCCGGCACTCCCACAGCCCCGGCCACGCGGAGCTCCCGGCCCCCGGCCACGTGGTGCGCACGGCCCCGGCCACGGCGAGCGCCCCCCGGTCACGCGGAGCGCCCGGCGCCGGGTTTCACCCCGCGGCGTACGCTGGACGGACGCACCTTTCCTGGATCCGGAGCACCTTTTTCGTGAGTGAGCAGTCCCGTCGGCCGAGCAAGCCCGGCAAGCCCTACCGCCGCCCCCAGAAGGACCCGGTCCGCTTCCTCGCCTTCGAGGCGCTGCGGGCCGTGGACGAGCGGGACGCGTACGCCAACCTCGTCCTGCCCCCGCTGCTGCGCAAGGCGCGGGAGAAGGGCGACTTCGACGGGCGGGACGCGGCCCTGGCGACCGAACTCGTGTACGGGACGCTGCGTCGGCAGGGCACGTACGACGCCGTCATCTCGGCCTGTGTCGACCGGCCGCTGCGCGAGGTCGACCCGCCGGTGCTGGACGTCCTCAGCCTCGGCGTCCACCAGCTGCTCGGGACACGCATCCCGACGCACGCCGCCGTGTCCGCCTCGGTCGAACTCGCCCGCGTCGTGCTCGGCGACGGGCGCGCCAAGTTCGTCAACGCGGTGCTGCGCAAGGTCGCGCGGCAGGATCTCGACGGCTGGCTGGAGCAGGTCGCGCCGCCCTACGACGACGACCCCGAGGACCATCTGGCCGTCGTGCACTCGCACCCGCGCTGGGTCGTCTCCGCACTGTGGGACTCGCTCGGCGGCGGGCGGGCCGGCATCGAGGATCTGCTGGAGGCCGACAACGAGCGGCCCGAGGTGACCCTCGTCGCCCGGCCCGGCCGCTCCACCGCGGGCGAACTCCTCGGTGCCCTGGGTGAGGAGTCCGCCCTGCCGGGGCGCTGGTCGCCGTACGCCGTGCGGCTCAGCGAGGGCGGCGAACCGGGTGCCATCGACGCCGTACGGGAGGGTCGTGCGGGTGTCCAGGACGAGGGCAGCCAGCTGGTGGCCCTCGCCCTCGCGAACGCGCCGCTCGACGGACCCGACAGGGCCTGGCTGGACGGCTGCGCGGGCCCCGGCGGCAAGGCCGCCATGCTCGCCGGGCTCGCCGCCGAGCGCGGCGCCGTGCTGCTCGCCTCGGAGAAGCAGCCGCACCGGGCCGGGCTCGTCGCCAAGGCGCTGGCCGGGAACCCCGGCCCGTACCAGGTGATCGCCGCCGACGGCACCCGTCCGCCGTGGCTGCCCGGCACGTTCGACCGTGTCCTCATGGACGTGCCCTGCACCGGCCTCGGTGCCCTGCGGCGCCGTCCCGAGGCGCGCTGGCGGCGCCGCCCGGAGGACCTCGACGGTTTCGCGTCGTTGCAGCGCGGGCTGCTGCGCACCGCGCTCGACTCCGTCCGGATCGGCGGCGTCGTCGGATACGCGACCTGCTCGCCGCACCTCGCGGAGACCCGCGCGGTCGTTGACGACGTGCTCAAGCACTACGAGAACGGCTCCGCCGAACTGCTCGACGCCCGTCCGCTGCTCCCGGACGTACCGGCGCTCGGCGACGGCCCCGACATCCAGCTGTGGCCGCATCTGCACGGGACGGACGCGATGTACCTGGCGCTGATCAGACGGACCTCCTGAGCCCCGTCCCGCTGACCCGCCGACCCTGTCCCGGCCGTCATGGCTGCCCTCGAGGCCATGACGGACGGGACCCGCGGGCGGCCCGGAACGGCAGGGCGGACCACCGTGCGGCAGCTCCGCGACGGCCCCGTTCCGGACCGGGGAGAGCAACCGGTGCCGAGCATGGCAGTCTTGGGGCATGGCCGTGCAGATCAACCCCAGCATTCTCTCCGCCGACTTCGCCCGCCTCGCCCAGGAGGCACAGGCGGTACAGGGAGCGGACTGGCTCCATGTCGACGTCATGGACAACCACTTCGTACCGAACCTCACGCTCGGGGTGCCGGTCGTGGAATCCCTGGTCCGTGCGACGGACACGCCGCTGGACTGCCATCTGATGATCGAGGACGTCGATCGGTGGGCGCCCCAGTACGTCGAAGCGGGTGCGGGTTCCGTCACCTTCCACGTCGAGGCGGCCGCGGCGCCGGTGCGGCTCGCCCGCGAGATCCGGGCCATGGGCGCCCGCGCCTCCATGGCGCTCAAGCCCGCGACCCCCATCGAGCCGTACGAGGATCTGCTGCCCGAGCTCGACATGCTGCTGATCATGACGGTGGAGCCGGGCTTCGGGGGCCAGGCGTTCCTGGACATCATGCTTCCGAAGATCCGCCGCACCCGTGAGCTGATCAGCAAGCACGGACTCGAACTCTGGCTCCAGGTCGACGGCGGGGTCTCGGCCTCCACCATCGAGCGGTGCGCGGAGGCGGGCGCGGACGTTTTCGTGGCCGGATCGGCGGTCTACGGGGCATCGGACCCGGCCCAGGCGGTACGTGCATTGCGCACCCAGGCGCAGGAGGCGACGGCTCATGCGGCGTGGGCGTGCGACCACTGAACCAAGGGAACGTGAACGCCGCCCATCTGGGCTGATCAAGTACGCCGGATCTGCAAGGATGAACGGCGAATCCAGAGTGTGAACAGCAGTGAGGAGATCGCCGTGTCGGGTATGTCGGCGGGCCGGTCAGCGATGCGGATGGGACCCGCTGAGCTGGTCCAGGCGGCGGCCATGGCCCGCCGCTTCTACCTCGAGGGCAAATCCAAGATCCAGATCGCCGAGGAGTTCGGCGTCAGCCGCTTCAAGGTGGCCAGGGTCCTGGAGACCGCTCTCGAACGGGATCTCGTGCGGATCGAGATCCGCGTGCCGGCCGAGCTGGACGCGGAGCGCTCCGACGCGCTGCGCGCCCGCTACGGCCTCCGGCACGCCGTGGTGGTCGAGTCCCCGGCCGACGCCGAGGAGTCGCCCGACCCCGAGAACCTCGGAGAGGTGGCCGCCGACCTGCTCGGTGAGCTCGTCAACGAGGGCGATGTCCTCGGCCTCGCGTGGGGCCGCTCCACCATTCACATGGCCGCGGCGCTCGACCGGCTGCCGCCGTGCACGGTGGTGCAGCTGACGGGCGTGTACGACGCGGGGACCGCCGAGCGCGGTTCGGTGGAGGCGGTGCGCCGCGCCGCCCAGGTGTCGGGCGGGGACGCCCACCCCATCTACGCGCCGATGCTGCTGCCCGACGCGGCGACCGCGGCCGCGCTGCGCAACCAGACGGGGATCGCGCGCGCCTTCGAGTACTTCGACAAGGTCACCGTCGCCTGTGTCTCGATCGGCTCCTGGGAGCCCGGCATCTCGACGGTGCACGACATGCTCAGCGACGAGGAACGCGCCCACTACGCGTCCCTCGGCGTCGCCGCCGAGATGTCCGCGCACCTGTTCGACTCCGAGGGCCGGCGGGTCGGCCGGGACCTGGGCGAGCGGTGCATCACCGTCGAGACCGACCGGCTGCGCCGTATCCCCGAGGTCGTCGCGATCGCGGGCGGACAGCGCAAGGCGGCCGCGATCGACGCCGTGCTGCGCTCCGGACTCGTCACCAGCCTGGTGACGGACACCTCGGCCGCGGACTACCTGATGACGGCGGGCCCGGCACCGCGCCCGGCGCTGACCCGCCAGGACCCGGACGGGCCGTGACCCCACGCGGGCTCACCGCGCCCTCGGACCCCGCCGTGTCCCCTCGGGTGCCCCGTCGTGCCCCACGGACGGCAGAGGGCCCGTGAGGGGCTCACCGGGCCCCTTACGCGCGCCGCGCGCGGCCGGCCGTGGCGGCGTCGACGCCATGCTGTCGCGGTCCGTGCCCCGGCTCGTCGCGGGTCTCCTCCTCTGCCTGGCGGTCCTGCTCACGGGGTGCTCCTCCGCACCCCCGTCCGCTTCCCCGGCGGACACCGCCCCCGGCGCCTCCGCGGCGCCCGGCTGGGCCCGGGGCATGGGCACCGTGCGGGAGGCCAGGCTCCCCGCCGAGGCCCGCGCGACCCTCGCCCTCATCGACCGCGGCGGCCCCTTCCCGTACGCCAGGGACGGCGTCGTCTTCGGCAACTTCGAGCGGATGCTGCCGCTCCACCAGCGTGGCTACTACCACGAGTACACCGTCCGGACGCCCGGCGAACGGGACCGGGGAGCCCGGCGCATTGTCACCGGGCAGGCCGGTGAGATCTACTACACCGATGATCACTACGAGTCCTTCCGGGCGGTGTTGAGATGACCGACGGAACCCTCGCGGACGTCCTGGCCGCCGCCGGCTGGGCCCATGTCCGGCTCGACCTCACCGGGGTCACCGGCAAAGCCGCGTTCATGGACCGTTGCGCCCGCGCCCTCGACCTGCCGGACTGGTTCGGGCGGAACTGGGACGCCCTCGCCGACTGCCTCGGAGACCTGTCCTGGGCCCCGCCCGCCCGTGGACGGCTGCTCGTCGTCACCGGCTGGCGGGAATTCGCCCGAGCGGCGCCACGGGACTGGGGCATCGCGCAGGAGGTGTTCTCCGAGGCCACCGACCACGGGCGGGGCACCGCGGGGGCGCTCCAGGTCGTCCTCGCTCTTGGAGGATCCGACGACGGCCCCACCGGCCGGCCTGGATGATGTGTCTGGGTATCTCACCAGGGCCGCCATGGGACAATGAAGTACGTGCTTTCCCCCTGGCTGACCTGTCCGGGGGCCACCTCTGATCGACCGGGATGTGCAGCACGTGCGTTTCCTCAACGACATCCAGCCCCCGTACGACCTGACGTACGACGACGTCTTCATGGTGCCCAGCCGCTCGGCGGTCGGCTCCCGACAGGGCGTGGACCTCGCCGCCCCGGACGGGACGGGCACCACGATCCCGCTGGTCGTGGCCAACATGACCGCCATCGCCGGCCGCCGGATGGCCGAGACCGTCGCCCGCCGCGGCGGCCTCGTCGTCATCCCGCAGGACATCCCGATCGAGGTCGTCACCGAGGTCGTCACCTGGGTCAAGGGACGCCACCTGGTGCTCGACACCCCGATCATCCTCGCCCCTCACCAGACGGTCGCCGACGCCCTCGCGCTGCTGCCCAAGCGCGCGCACAACGCGGGCGTCGTCGTGGACGAGGACGGCCGCCCGGTCGGCGTGGTCACCGACACCGACCTGACCGGCGTGGACCGCTTCACCCAGCTCTCCGAGGTCATGTCCCGGGACCTGCTGCTGCTCGACGCCGACATCGAGCCGCGCGAGGCGTTCAACAAGCTGGACGGGGCCAACCGCCGCTACGCCCCCGCCGTCGACCGGGACGGCAGGCTCGCCGGCATCCTCACCCGCAAGGGCGCCCTGCGCGCCACGCTCTACACCCCGGCCACCGACGCGAACGGCAGGCTGCGCATCGCCGCCGCCGTCGGCATCAACGGCGACGTCGCGGGCAAGGCCAAGCAGCTCCTCGACGCGGGCGTCGACACCCTCGTCATCGACACGGCGCACGGCCACCAGGAGTCGATGATCAGCGCGATCAGGACCGTGCGCGCGCTCGACCCGCACGTCCCGATCGCGGCGGGCAACATCGTCGCCGCCGAGGGCGTCAAGGACCTCGTCGAGGCGGGCGCGGACATCATCAAGGTGGGTGTCGGCCCCGGCGCCATGTGCACCACCCGGATGATGACCGGCGTCGGCCGGCCCCAGTTCTCCGCCGTCCTGGAATGCGCCGCCGAGGCGAAGAAGTACGGCAAGCACGTGTGGGCCGACGGCGGGGTCCGCCACCCGCGCGACGTCGCCATGGCACTGGCCGCCGGCGCGTCCAACGTCATGATCGGCTCCTGGTTCGCCGGGACGTACGAGTCCCCGGGCGACCTCCAGCAGGATGCCAACGGGCGGCTGTACAAGGAGTCGTTCGGCATGGCCTCCGCCCGCGCGGTCCGCAACCGCACCAGCGAGGAGTCGGCCTACGACCGCGCCCGCAAGGCCCTGTTCGAGGAAGGCATCTCCACCTCGCGGATGTTCCTCGACCCGGCCCGCCCGGGTGTCGAGGACCTGATCGACTCGATCATCGCGGGCGTCCGTTCCTCCTGCACCTACGCCGGCGCCAACTCACTGGAGGAGTTCAGCGAGAAGGCCATCGTCGGCATCCAGAGCGCCGCCGGGTACGCCGAGGGCAAGCCGCTGCACGCCAGCTGGAGCTGACCCGCACCCCTTCCGAACGGCCCCGCGGTGCGCCCGCGCGGGCCGTTCGGCGTTCGCGCACCGGCCGGCGGCGCGGCCGACCGGGACCGCCACCGGCTCGTTCCGACGGGCCGGGGACGGCGCGCACGACCATCGAAAGGGCCCGCGCAACGAACACGCGCGCAGCCCGGATGAACGCAATGATCTTGCGGAGACGCGCAAGGTTGCTGCATTACGCCGGTGAAGGCCTGGCTCATAGGGTCGAGCGCTGTACATGGCGTGGCGGGGACCCCGCTCGGTGGGTCCCTCCTGTCAGGGGTGCCGCCGGTCCCCGCCTTCCCGACCGGCAGCGATGAAGGAGCCAGCGCGTGCTCGATCCCGGCGCACCCCCGCAGTCCCGTACACAGGCCGCCCCACCGTCCCCGGGTGTCGGCGCGCGTCTGATGCGCCGCAAGCCCGTGGAACGCCTGGTCGCCGAGGGAGGCCAGGGAGAAGGCGGCAGCCTGCGGCGTTCCCTCGGCCTCTGGCAGCTGACGATGATCAGCATCGGTGCCACGCTCGGCACCGGGATCTTCGTGGTCCTCGGCGAGGCCGTCCCCAAGGCCGGACCCGCGGTCACCCTCTCCTTCGTGATCGCGGGCCTCACGGCGCTCTTCTCCGCCCTCTCGTACGCGGAACTGGCGGGCACCATCCCGGTCGCCGGGTCCTCGTACTCGTACGCGTACGCAACGATGGGCGAACTGATCGCCTGGATCTGCGGCTGGTGCCTGGTCCTGGAGTACGGCGTCTCGGTGGCCGCCGTCGCGGTCGGCTGGGGCGAGTACCTGAACGAGCTGCTCGACGGCACCATCGGCGTCACCATCCCGGACGCGTTCTCCGCGCCGCCCGGGGACGGCGGACTCTTCAACCTGCCCGCGCTGATCGTCGTCCTGCTCGCCATGGCCTTCCTGCTCGGCGGCGCCAAGGAGTCCGCGCGCGCCAACACGGTCATGGTGGCCGTGAAGATCGTCGCGCTGCTGCTGTTCTGCGCCATCGGCATCCAGGGCTTCAAGTCCGGCAACTACGAACACTTCATGCCGCTCGGCATGGCGGGCGTCAGCGCGGCCGGGGCCACGCTCTTCTTCTCGTACATCGGCTTCGACGCCGCCTCCACGGCCGGTGAGGAGGCGAAGAACGCGCAGCGCGACCTGCCCCGCGCGATCATGCTCTCGCTGGTCATCGTCACGGCGCTGTACGTCGTCGTCGCGGCCGTCGCCGTGGGCGCGAAGCCCTGGCGGCGGTTCAACGACTCGGAGGCCGCCCTCGCCGAGATCATGAAGAACGTCACCGGGCAGACCTTCTGGGGCACCCTGCTCGCGGCCGGCGCGGTCATCGCGATCGCCAGCGTCGTCCTGACCGTGCTCTACGGCCAGACCCGCATCCTCTTCGCCATGTCCCGCGACGGACTCGTGCCCAAGGTGTTCTCACGGGTCCACCCGAAGACCGGCGCGCCCCGCGCCAACACCGTGATCGTCTCGCTGTTCTGCGGTGTCCTGGCCGCCGCGATCCCGCTCGGCCGGCTGGCCGACGCCACCAGCATCGGAACGCTCTTCGCCTTCGCGCTGGTCAACGTCGCCGTCGTCGTGCTGCGCCGGACGCGCCCGGACATGCGGCGCACTTTCCGGGTACCGCTGTCGCCGGTGCTGCCCGCGATCGGCTTCGCGCTCTGCGTCTGGATGATGGGCAGCCTCTCGGCCGTCACCTGGGTGGTCTTCGGAGTCTGGATGGCCGCCGGGCTCGTGTTCTACTTCAGTTACGGCTACCGCCGCTCCCGTATCGCCACCGTAGAGAAGTGAACCACCCGCAGTGCTGAACGATCTCGACGAACGCATCGTGCACGCCCTCGCCGAGGACGCCCGCCGCTCCTACGCGGATATCGGCCAACTGGTCGGGCTGTCCGCCCCGGCCGTGAAACGCAGGGTGGACCGGTTGCGGGCGACCGGGGCCATCACGGGGTTCACCGTACGGGTGGACCCGGCCGCGCTCGGCTGGGAGACGGAGGGTTTCGTCGAGATCTACTGCCGGCGCAACACCTCGCCGGAGACCATCCAGCGTGGGCTGGAGCGCTACCAGGAGGTCGTGGCCGCGTCCACGGTCACCGGGGAGGCGGACGCGGTCGTCCAGGTCTTCGCGTCCGACATGCGGCACTTCGAGCGCGTGCTGGAGCGGATCGCGGGGGAGTCGTTCGTGGAGCGGACGAAGTCCGTGCTGGTGCTTTCGCCGTTGCTGCGGAGGTTCTCTTCGGGGTCGCCCACGTAGGGCCTGTGGCCGGGACCAGGGGCGGGGCCGGGGCGGGGCGGCGGCTGCGGGTGGTCCGTGGCTGGTCGCGCAGTTCCCCGCGCCCCTGAAGGGCGCGGGTTGCCTGCGCCCCTGAAGGACGCGGGGAGTCCGTCTCAACTCCGCCTCTACTCCGCCGTCTTCCTCGCCATGGCGTTGTTCCCTATCGAGTTGTGCACGCTGAAGCTCACGGCGTCCGAGCGGTAGCGGTCGTCCGACCACTCCACCGGGCGTCCTTCGCGGGTCGTGGTGACGCGGCGGACGCGGAGCAGGGGGCTGGTGCGCCGGATGCCGAGGAGGTCGGCGTCCTGGGCACCCGCCGCCACCGCGTCGATGACGTGCTCGCCATAGGCGAAGACCAGGCCCGTGTCCTCGAAGAGCCGCTGGGTCACCGAGGGGCAGTCGGGCTCGATGGGCTCGACGGCGGGGGAGATCCAGTCGGCGTACACGGTCCGTTCCAGGAGTACCGGCTCACCGTCCAGGCCGCGCACCCGCAGTACGTGCAACACGGCGGTGCCTTCGGGCAGTTGGAGGCGCACGGCATCCTCGGCGGTCGCCGGACGGTAGGTCTGCTCGACCACGTGTCCCGTCGCCTCCCGCCCCATCGTGCGTGCCCACTCGGCGAAGCTGCGCAGTTCGGCGAAGCTCTGGCTGCGGCGGCTGGCCAGCACCACCCGGCGCGCGCCCTGGCGGGACCCGATCAGGCCCTCGGCGGTCAGGGCCGCGACGGCCTGGCGGACCGTGCCGCGCGCCACGCCGTACTGCGCCGCGAGGTCCGTCTCCGGGGGCAGCAGACTGCCCACCGTGTACTCCTCGCGGTCGATCGCCTGCCGCAGCTCGTCGGCGATCTCCTCGTGTCGCGCCCCCATGCTTCCCCTCTGATCCGGCTGCTGTGCACAGCGTGACCAGCGTAATCGAGATCTGACGGTGATCTGAGCAGCTCGGGATTGTGCAGGGAATCGGGGTTCAGGGTTTCGCCAGAGTTTACGAACAGGACATCAGCGCCGGGCCTACTGGGGTCAACTTGTTCAGACAAGTTCTCCGCTCCATCACACCCTCGTGCGTAATCCTGGAGAGACCGTGACCGTGTTCCTGCCGAGGACCGCCGTCCTCACCGGCGGCCTCGCCGTCGCCGCCGCCCTCGCCCTCAGCGCCTGTGGCGCGGCCCCCGACGACAAGGCGACCACCGCCGACGGCAAGAGCGCGGCCACCGCGACCTCCGCCGCGGACTTCGGTGGTCTCGACGCCCTCGTGAAGGCGGCGAAGAAGGAGGGCACGCTGCACGCGATCGCGCTGCCCCGTGACTGGGCCAACTACGGCGCGCTGATCGACGGCTTCACCAAGAAGTACGGCATCAAGATCGACGTGGAGAACCCGGCCGGCTCCAGCCAGGACGAGATCAACGCCGTCACCTCGCGCAAGGGCCAGGACCGCGCCCCCGACGTCCTCGACCTGGGCAGCTCGTTCGCGCTGAGCGCCGCCCAGCAGGGCCTGCTCGCCCCCTACCAGGTCACCTCGTTCGCCGACATCCCCGAGGCCCAGAAGGACCCGAAGGGGCAGTGGTTCAACGACTACGGCGGCTACGTCTCCATCGGCTGCGACGCCAAGAAGGTCAAGGAGTGCCCCAAGACCTTCGCCGACCTGCTCAAGCCGCAGTACAAGGGCCAGGTCGCCCTCAACGGCAACCCCACCAAGTCCGGTTCGGCGTTCGCCGGCGTGTACGCGGCCGCCCTCGCCAACGGCGGCTCCTTCGACGACATCCAGCCCGGCATCGACTTCTTCGGCAAGCTGAAGAAGAGCGGCAACTACACGCCCGTCGAGTCGACCCCGGCCACCGTCGAGAAGGGCGAGACGCCGATCAGCATCGACTGGGACTACCTGAACGCCGGCTACGCCGACGAGTTCAACTCCAAGGGCCTCGACTGGACGGTCACTGTCCCCTCCGACGGTCAGTTCTCCCAGTACTACTCGCAGGCCATCAACAAGGACGCCCCGCACCCGGCGGCCGCCCGCCTGTGGCAGGAGTACCTCTACAGCACCGAGGGCCAGAACCTCTGGGTCAAGGGATACGCCCGCCCGGCCCTGATGCCGGCCATGGACAAGGCCGGCACGCTCGACAAGACCGCCGCCGCCCGGCTCCCCAAGGTCACGGGCACGCCGAGCTTCCCGACCGAGGACCAGCAGAACAAGGCCAAGGGCATCCTCGCCCAGGGCTGGGGCAAGGCCGTCTCCGGATGACCGTCGCCCTCACCGAGGCCGACACGGTGCCCGCCGCTGCCCCACGGCAGCGGCGGCGCCGCGCCGTCGGCCCGCTCGCCGTCCTGCCGCTGCTCGCCTTCGTCGCCATCGCCTTCGGGGTCCCGGCCCTGGCCATGCTGAACGGCGCCTTCACGCTCAAGGACCAGGCCACCGGTGCCACTTCGTACACCACGGCCAACCTGACCGCCTCGCTCCAGGGCGCGTACCTCACCGCCCTGGTCGGCAGCGTCAAGCTGTCCGCCGTCTCGGCCGCCCTCGCGACCGTGTTCGGACTGCTGCTCGCCCAGGCCGTCGTCACCTCCCGCTTCCGCGCGCTGCGCGAGGCCGTGCTGACCGCGTCCGGTGTCCTCGCCAACTTCGGCGGTGTACCCCTGGCCTTCGCCTTCGTCGCCACCCTCGGCAACGCGGGCGTCCTGACCCGGCACCTGGGCCTGACCGACAAGGGCTGGAACCTCTACAGCTTCTGGGGACTGGTCATCGTCTACCTCTACTTCCTGATCCCGCTGATGGTCCTCACCATCACGCCCGCCCTGGACGGACTGCGCTCCCAGTGGCGCGAGGCCGCGCAGAACAACGGCGCCACCGGGGTCCAGTACTGGCGCCATGTCGCTCTCCCCGTCCTCGCGCCCTCACTGCTCGGCGGCCTGGTGCTGCTCTTCGGCAGCGCCTTCGCGGCGTACGCCACCGCCGCGGCCATGGTGGGCAGCGCGGTCCCGCTGGTCACCCTGCAGATCGCCGACGCCATCTCCGGGAACGTCCTGGTGGGCCAGGAGAACGTGGCCCTCGCCCTCAGCCTCGACATGGTCCTCGTCGCGGGCCTGGTCATGGCCGTGTACCTGCCCCTGCAACGACGGAGCGCGCGATGGCTGGAAGCGTGAACAAGTCCCCGCGTCCGCGCCCCTGGCGCGGCGTCGTCCTGGCCTTCGCCGGGCTCTACTTCCTGATCCCGCTCGCCGCGTCCCTGGTCTTCACGGTCGACGTGCCGAACCAGGGAATCACCTTCGACGCCTACAGCCAGATCGTCGGCGCCGACGGCTTCACCTCCAGCCTGCTGCTCTCGCTGGAACTGGCCGCCGCCACCATCGCCGTGGTCCTGCTGCTGATGGTGCCGGCGATGGTCGCCCTGCGGCTGAGCGCCCCGAAGCTGCGGCCCGTGGTCGAAGTGATCTGCTCGCTGCCGCTGGTCGTCCCGCCGATCGCGTTCGTGGCCGGGATCTCCACCGTCCTCAAGTGGGGTCCCGAACACCTCTCCCACACCCCGCTCTTCCAGACGTTCGTGGCGCTGCAGAACCCCGACTTCCCGTTCGTGCTCGTCCTCGCCTACGTCGTGATGGCGCTGCCCTTCGTGTACCGGGCCCTGGACGCCGGACTGCGCGCCGTCGACGTACGCACCCTCGTCGAGGCCGCCCGCAGCTGCGGGGCGAACTGGCCGCAGGCGCTGGTGCGGGTCGTGCTGCCCAATCTGCGTGGGGCACTGCTCAACGCCTCCTTCCTCACCCTGGCGCTGGTGCTCGGCGAGTTCACCGTCGCCCAGCTGCTCGGCTTCCAGCCGTTCGCCGTGTGGATCTACAGCATCGGCGGCTCGCAGGCCCAGCTCTCCGTCGCCGTCTCCGTGCTCAGCCTGCTCGTCACCTGGGCACTGCTCCTCTCGCTCGCCGGACTCGGCGGGCGCTCCCGTACCGCTTCCCGGGGATGACCATGACCCTCACCACGCACAAGACCGCCCCGGCGGTGGAGAAGGCCGCCACCGTCGAATTCCGAGGCCTGCGCAGGGCGTTCGGCACGACCGTGGCCCTCGACGGGCTCGACCTGACCGCCCGGCCCGGCGAACTCCTCGCCCTGCTCGGCCCGTCCGGCTGCGGCAAGACCACCGCGCTGCGGATGCTCGCCGGCTTCGAACACCCCGACTCCGGCGAGGTGCTGGTCGACGGCGAGGACGTCACCCGCGTCCCCGCCCACCGCCGCGACGCCGGCATGGTCTTCCAGTCGTACAGCCTCTTCCCGCACCTCAGCGCCCTCGACAACGTGGCCTTCGGGCTGCGTATGCGCAAGGTGCGGACGGCGGAGCGCCGCACCCGCGCCGCCGAACTGCTCGACCTCGTGGGCCTGGCCGACAAGGGCGAGCGCTTCCCCCACCAGCTCTCCGGCGGCCAGCAGCAGCGCATCGCGCTGGCCCGCGCGCTCGCCCTGCGCCCGCGTGTCCTGCTCCTCGACGAACCGCTCTCGGCGCTCGACGCGAAGGTGCGGCTCAGCCTGCGCGAGGAGATCCGCGGGCTGCAGCAGGAACTCGGCATCACCACCCTGTTCGTGACGCACGACCAGGAGGAGGCGCTGTCCATGGCCGACCGTGTCGCCGTGATGCGGTCCGGGCGGCTCGAACAGTGCGCGGCTCCCGCCGAGTTGTACGGGCGGCCCGCCACCGCGTTCGTCGCGGAGTTCGTGGGCACGATGAGCCGTATCCCGGGGCGCCTTGAGGCCACGACGGTCGAGGTGCTCGGACAGCGGCTGCCCATCGACGGGGACGCCCCCGACGCGCGGGAGGTGGACGTACTGGTACGGCCCGAGGCGGTACGGGTGGAGGCCGACGAGGCCGGTGACGCCCGGCTCGTGGCCAGCGCGTTCCTCGGGGCCGCGACCCGTGTCACCGTGCGGCTCGCGGACGGCACCGAGGTGAAGGCCGACCTGCCCACGCACGAGGCCGCCACGATCGGGCCGGGCGCGGCCGTCACCGTACGCCTGCCGGAGCGGCCGGTACTGGTCGCCGAGCGCGCGCACTGACCGGCTCCGCTGCCGGCGTCTTCCCCACCGGACCTCGCCCCACCGGACCTCCCCCCACTGATGAAAGAGAACACCGTGACCCACCGCGCCACCCCCCGACTCCCGCTCCAGGCCGTCCTGTTCGACATGGACGGCACGCTCGTGGACACCGAGCGACTGTGGTGGGAGGCGGTGGAACAGGTGGCCGTCGGGCTCGGGCGCCCGCTCACCGGGGAGGATCAGCCGGAGGTTCTCGGGCGGCCCGTCGAGTACACCGCCGACTGGCTGGGCGCGGTCACGGGGACCCCGGCGGAGGGCATCGCCGCCGCGCTGCACCGGGAGTTCGCGGACCGCGTCCGGACCGGGATCGTGCCCCGCCCGGGCGCGCTGCGGCTCCTCGGGGATCTGGCGCGCGAGGGCGTCCCCACCGCCCTGGTGACCGCCTCGCCCCGGGCCGTCGCCGACACCGTCCTGGACGCGCTCGGTGCCGCGCACTTCGCCACCTCCGTGACCGCCGACGACACCGAGCGCACCAAGCCCGCCCCCGATCCGTACCTCGCCGCCTGCCGCGCGCTCGGCGTCGACCCCGCCCTCTGCGTGGCCGTCGAGGACACCGAGACCGGGGTGGCCTCTGCCGAGGCCGCGGGGTGCGCGGTGCTCGCCGTGCCCTCGCTCGCGCCGATCGACCCCGCCCCCGGACGCACGGTGCTCACCAGTCTGGAGGAGGTGACGCCGGACCGGCTGCGGGGCATGCTGGCGCCCCGTGAGCTGCGCGTGATGAGCTGGAACCTCTGGTACGGCGGGACCAAGGTCGACGACCACCGGGAGAAGCAGCTCAAGGTCATCACGGAGAGCGGCGCGGACGTGGTCGGCCTCCAGGAGACGTACGGGAACGCGGCACCGGAACTGGCCGAGGCCCTCGGCTGGCACCACCACCGGGCCGGGGACAACCTCGGGATCATCAGCCGCCACCCGATCACCGCCCGCCTCGGCGACCCCGAGGTCGGCTTCTACGGCGGGACCGGGGTGCGGATCCGGTTGGACGGCGGCCAGGAGGTGGCCGTCTGGAGCACCCACCTCGACTACACGCCGTACGGACCGTACGAGGCCCGCTTCGACGGGCTTCCCGCGGCCGCACTGATCGCCCACGAGGACGGCCGGCTGGGACAGATGCGGGAGATCCTGCGCGAGATCGACGCCGCGGCCGACCCCGCCGTCCCCGTGATCCTGGTCGGCGACTTCAACAGCCCCTCGCACCTGGACTGGCCGGACGTGGAGTGGCCGGTGACCCGGGCGGCCGAGGAGGCCGGCCTGCGCGACTCCTACCGCGAGGCGCACCCCGACCCGGTGCGGGACCCGGGCCACACCTGGTCGCCGATCCACGCCCTCCACGAGGACGGCAGCGGACGCCCCGAGCCGCAGGACCGCATCGACTTCGTCCTCCACGACGGCCG
Organism: Streptomyces sp. RPA4-2; assembly: GCF_012273515.2. Taxonomy (NCBI): domain Bacteria; kingdom Bacillati; phylum Actinomycetota; class Actinomycetes; order Kitasatosporales; family Streptomycetaceae; genus Streptomyces; species Streptomyces sp. RPA4-2. Next base: position 1,875,307 of record NZ_CP050975.2, on the reverse strand, counting down.
CGGCCTGCACGTACGAGACTCCCGCACCGTCGTCACCGGCACCCCGCGCACGTGGCCCGACGTAGCAGCCAACGCCTGGCCCTCGGACCACGCGGCAGTACTCACCACGTTCACCCTCGACTAGGGCGTGTTGCGAAAGTCCCGTCTGCCCCGCTCCGGGCGGACGACGGGACTTTCGCAACACGCCCTGGACGCCCCCACCGAGCCCCGGCTCCCCGCGCGCCGGAGGCCCTCTTCGGGGTCGCGGGGACCAGCCTCCCAGGGGCGCGGGGAACTGCGCGCCCAGCCCCCACGCACCCGCACCCGACACCGCACCCCCGGGACCCGGGGCGAAGCCCCGGAACCGGCACCCGAGGCCCCCCGGAGGCCCCCCCGCAACAAATCACCGCCGGACGGCCCCCGCACGCAACGATTCGTTCACCGGCACGCAACGGCTCCTCCTTGTCCACGCCGGCCCGGCGACCGTACCGTCTACCTGGCCCCCAAACCCGTCCGTACCGGTGAGGAACACGCATGCGCACAGCCCTGCTCCAGAGCTCCGGCCGACCCGGCTCCGTCGTCGAGAACCTCAAGGTCCTCGACGCCGCCGCGGGCCACGCCGCCGCCGCCGGTGCCGGGCTGCTGGCCGCACCCGAGATGTTCCTCACGGGCTACGCGATCGGCGACGACATCGGGCGTCTGGCCGAGCCCGCCGACGGCGACGCCGCCGACGCGATCGCCGAGATCGCCACCCGGCACGGCGTGGCCGTCGCCTACGGCTACCCCGAGCGCTCCGGTGAGCGGGTCCACAACTCCGCGCAGCTGATCTCCGCCGACGGCACCCGGCTCGCGAACTACCGCAAGACCCACCTCTTCGGCTGCTTCGAGCGCGACCACTTCACCCCGGGCGACCAGCCGGTGGTCCAGGCCGAGCTGAACGGCCTCCGCGTCGGCCTGATGATCTGCTACGACGTGGAGTTCCCGGAGAACGTCCGGGCGCACGCCCTCGCCGGCACCGACCTCCTCGTCGTGCCGACCGCGCAGATGCACCCCTTCCAGTTCGTCGCCGAGTCCGTCGTGCCGGTACGCGCCTTCGAGAACCAGATGTACGTCGCCTACGTCAACCGGGTCGGCGTGGAGGGGGAGTTCGAGTTCGTCGGGCTGTCCACGCTGGCCGGGCCCGACGGAGTCGCCCGCACCCGCGCCGGGCGCGCCGAGGAACTGGTCCTGGCCGAGGCCGACCCCGCCTTCCTCGCGGCCTCGCGCGAGGCGAACCCGTATCTGAAGGACCGCCGCCCCGGCCTCTACGGGTCGCTCGTCTGAACCCTCAGCCCTCCCCCCGAAGCTTTGTCGCAAGGAGTCCGTACCCCATGACGTCCACGGTGCCCACCGCCGTCCAGCACACCGACGCGCAGCAGCCGCCGATCACCATGTTCGGCCCGGACTTCCCGTACGCCTACGACGACTTCCTGGCGCATCCCGCGGGCCTCGGCCAGATACCCGCGACCGCGCACGGCACCGAGGTCGCGGTCATCGGCGGCGGCCTCTCCGGGATCGTGGCCGCCTACGAACTGATGAAGATGGGCCTCAAGCCCGTCGTGTACGAGGCCGACGAGATCGGCGGCCGGCTGCGCACGGTGGGCTTCGAGGGGTGCGACCCCGCACTGACGGCCGAGATGGGCGCCATGCGCTTCCCGCCGTCCTCGACCGCCCTCCAGCACTACATCGACCTGGTGGGACTGGAGACCCGGCCGTTCCCCAACCCGCTCGCGGAGACCACGCCCTCGACGGTCGTCGACCTCAAGGGCGAGTCGCACTACGCGACCACCGTCGACGACCTGCCGCAGGTCTACCGCGACGTGATGAACGCCTGGAACGCCTGTCTCGAAGAGGGCGCCGACTTCTCCGACATGAACCGGGCCATGCGCGAGCGCGACGTCCCGCGCATCCGTGAGATCTGGGCGAAGCTCGTGGAGAAGCTCGACAACCAGACCTTCTACGGTTTCCTCTGCGACTCGGACTCCTTCAAGTCCTTCCGGCACCGCGAGATCTTCGGCCAGGTCGGCTTCGGCACGGGTGGCTGGGACACCGACTTCCCGAACTCGATCCTCGAGATCCTGCGCGTCGTCTACACCGAGGCCGACGACCACCACCGCGGCATCGTCGGCGGCTCCCAGCAGCTGCCGCTGAGGCTGTGGGAGCGCGAGCCGGTGAAGATCGTCCACTGGGCGCCCGGGACCTCGCTGGCCTCGCTGCACGACGGCGCCCCGCGTCCGGCGGTGACCCGGCTGAACCGTACGTCGGGCAACCGGATCACCGTGACGGACGCGAACGGCGACATCCGCACCTACCAGGCGGCGATCTTCACCGCGCAGTCCTGGCTGCTGCTCTCGAAGATCGCCTGCGACGACTCGCTCTTCCCGATCGACCACTGGACGGCGATGGAGCGGACCCACTACATGGAGTCGAGCAAGCTCTTCGTGCCCGTCGACCGTCCGTTCTGGCTCGACAAGGACGAGACGACCGGGCGTGACGTCATGTCGATGACGCTCACCGACCGGATGACCCGCGGCACCTACCTCCTGGACGAGGGCCCGGACAAGCCCGCCGTCATCTGCCTCTCGTACACGTGGTGCGACGACAGCCTGAAGTGGCTGCCGCTGTCCGCGAACGAGCGGATGGAGGTCATGCTGAAGTCGCTCGGCGAGATCTACCCGAAGGTCGACATCCGGAAGCACATCATCGGCAACCCGGTGACCGTCTCCTGGGAGAACGAGCCCTACTTCATGGGGGCGTTCAAGGCCAACCTGCCCGGCCATTACCGCTACCAGCGGCGTCTGTTCACGCACTTCGTGCAGGACGCGCTGCCCGAGGACAAGCGGGGCATCTTCCTCGCCGGCGACGACATCTCCTGGACGGCCGGCTGGGCCGAGGGCGCCGTGCAGACCGCGCTGAACGCGGTCTGGGGCGTCATGCACCAGCTGGGCGGAGCGACCGACCCGACCAACCCCGGGCCCGGCGACGTCTACGACGAGATCGCGCCGGTGGAGCTGCCCGAGGACTGAGGGTCCACGGCTGCGGGCCGGGCGGGGCGACCGGGGTTCTCGGACCCCGGCCGCGGTGCTCGGACCTCGGCGGCGGTTCCCGGGCTTCGGCGGCGGTGCTCAGACCCCGGCCGCGCGGGCCAGCCCGTACACCTCCGCAGCGACGTCCACGAGTTCCGAGGCGTCGCGGAGCGGTGCCTGGAGATCGAGCAGGAACTCCCCTACCCCCTCCACCCTGTGTGCGGCCAGGTCCTCGGCGATCTGTGCCGCGCTGCCCGTGAACAGCGGACGCTCGGCGCCCTCGTAGGGCTTGGCCGAGTACTGCGCGTTGACCCGGACGCAGACCTCGATCGGCCGTTGCCTGCCGCGCTCGGCGGCCAGTTCCTTGAGCCGGGTCCACTCCTCGGTGAGCTGGGCGACGCCCTGGGCGACCGGCATCCAGCCGTCGGCGCGGTCGACCAGCCGACGCAGCGCCCGCGGGCTGTTCGCCGGCAGGTACACCGGGATCGGACGCGCGGGCTTCGGCCCGACCACGGACGGGGCGATGGTGGTGATCTCGCCCTCGTACGACACCGGGTCCGGTCCCCAGACCGCCGCGCAGACGTCCAGGATCTCGTCGAGGACCTTGCCGCGCTTGTCGAAGGGCGCCACGCCCGCCGCCGCGTACTCGTCGTGGGACCAGCCCGTGCCGAGGCCCGCCACCACCCGGCCGCCACTGGCAGCGTCCAGCGTGGCGAGCGAGCGGGCCAGCTGGAAGGGGACGTGCAGCGGCGCCACGAGGACGCTCGTGCCGAGCCGCGCCCGCCCGGTCGACGCGGCCGCCAGGGTCAGGGTCACCAGCGGGTCGGCGACCGAGCGGTAGGTGTCTGGCCAGGGCAGCCCCGGAATCCCGTACAGCCCTTGGGTGGCGGGTTCGGGGAAGAGCACCCGCTCGAACACCCACAGGCTCTCGTAGCCGGTCTCCTCCGCCGCGCGGGCCACCGCCGGCACATCGCGCCCGATGTCGTACTGCTTCATCTGCGGAAGGCCGAGTCCGAGCCGGATCGCCATACCAGTCGCCCCTTTGCACATCGGTGAGCCGTCCGGTCAACGTACAGCGATCACCGCGAGGTTCACCGGCTTACCTTCCACAGTGGCCGGTTCGGTCCCCCAGAGGGGTCAGCATCATCCGTCCGGTCAGGCCCACCGCCGCGTCGAGACGGTCCTCGAACTCGCGGGCGAGGCCGGAGAGTCCGCGCAGCGCCCACAGCGCCCGTGCCGCCGACCAGCCGGCGTCGCGCGCCCGTTCCAGGCTCCACGCGCCCAGCAGATGGGTGAGCGGGTCGGCGACCTCCAGGAGGTCGGGCCCCGGCATCAGATCCTCGCGGACGCGCTCCTCCATCGACACGAGGAGGTCGCCCACGCGCTCGAATTCGTCCTCCAGGTCGGCCGGTTCGCAGCCGAGCGCGCGACAGGTGTCCACGACGGCCAGCGCCAGATCGTGTCCGACGTGCGCGTTGACGCCCGCGAGCGCGAACTGCAGGGGGAGTACTCCGGGATGGCGCCGGAACTGCAGCAGCGGCCGCCAGCAGGCGGGCGGGCAGCCCTCCTCGGCCACCGTCAGATACCGCTCGGCGAAACGGACGTCCAGGGTGACCGCGGCCCCGGGATCCGGGAACTCCCCGGCGTCCAGACGCCGGTCGATCTCCTCGGTGACGGTGAGGTAGACACGGTTGAAGACCGCGACCCCGTCCCGCTCCGGCAGGGTCGCCTCCAGCGCCCGCATCCGGGAGACGACCGTGTGCACGGGAGTGGTGAACTGCTCCAACTGCGCCATGGGGGAAGGGTCCCAGTCGTAGGCCGGTGGGCGTGCCGCCTGGCCGGGCGCGTCCCCAGAACGGGGGAATACGCCCCCGCCGGGAGTGTCGCGAGCGGGAGAGCGACGGGTGTCAGGCGTACGTGCCCCGCGCCGGGCCGCGCACAGGGGGAGCGGGTACGTACGGCCCGGCGCGTGCCGTGGTGGCGGCGGCCCGAATCGCCGCCGCCTATGAGCCGGCGCGCTGGTCCGGGTCCTCGGAGGAACTGTCCTCGTCGTCGTAGGCCGACGTACCGGAGTCGAGCAGCGGCTGCTGGGTCTTGAGATGGGCCGGCGCCATCGCCCGCAGCACGTGGTACCCGGTGATCACGACGAGGGTGCCGAGCGCGATGCCGCTGAGCGAGAAGGTGTCCGTGAACTTCAGCGTGACGCCGCCGACGCCGATGATGATGCCCGCCGCGGCCGGCACCAGGTTCAGCGGATTGCGCAGGTCGACCCGGCCGTGCAGCCAGATCTGGGCGCCGAGCAGGCCGATCATGCCGTACAGGATGACGGTGATGCCGCCGAGGACGCCGCCCGGGATCGCGGCGACGACCGCGCCGAACTTGGGGCAGACGCCGAACAGCAGGGCGAATCCCGCGGCGGCCCAGTAGGCGGCGGTCGAGTAGACGCGTGTCGCGGCCATCACGCCGATGTTCTCGGAGTACGTGGTGTTGGGCGGCCCGCCCACCGCCGTGGAGAGCATCGAGGCGGCGCCGTCCGCGGAGATCGCGGTGCCCAGCCTGTCGTCCAGCGAGTCGCCGGTCATCTCGCCCACGGCCTTGACGTGGCCCGCGTTCTCGGCGACCAGCGCGATCACGACCGGCAGCGCGACGAGGATCGCCGACCACTGGAACGAGGGGCCGTGGAAGTGCGGCAGCCCGATCCAGTCCGCCCTGCCGACACCGGAGAGGTCCAGTCGCCAGTGGTCGGTGACCTTGCCGCCCGCGTCGACCGAGTGGATCTTCCCGAAGATCCGGTCGCAGGCCCAGGAGAGCACGTATCCGAACACCAGGCCGAGGAAGATCGCGATCCGGGACCAGAAGCCGCGCAGGCAGACTACGGACAGCCCCGTGAACAGCATCACGAGCAGCGCCGTCCACTGGTCCTGCGGCCAGTACGTGGAGGCGGTCACCGGAGCCAGGTTGAAGCCGATCAGCATGACGACGGCGCCGGTGACGACCGGCGGCATCGCGGCGTGGATGATCCGCGCCCCGAACCGCTGCACGGCGAGCCCCACCAGGAACAGGACGACGCCCACGACGAACACCGCGCCGGTCACCGTCGCGCTCGTGCCGCCCTGCGCGCGGATGATCGCGGCGACGCCCACGAACGAGAGCGAACAGCCGAGATAGCTGGGCACCCGGCCACGCGTGGCGAGCAGGAAGATGACCGTCGCGACGCCGGACATCATGATCGCGAGGTTCGGGTCGAGCCCCATCAGCACGGGCGCCACGAAGGACGCCCCGAACATCGCCACCACGTGCTGGGCGCCGAGCCCGACGGTGCGCGGCCAGGAGAGGCGTTCATCGGGGCGGACGACGGCCCCGGGCGCGGGGTTGCGCCCGTCGCCGTGCAGTTTCCAGCGCACGCCGAGATCCATGGTGCGACTTCGCTTTCTCTGTACGTGAATCGGTCCGGACCATTGTCATGGCTAACTGGCGGTTCTACGCTCGCACGGTCCCACTCATGAACAACGTTCACATGTCTGATCGGAGTGTTCGATGGGTAGAAGACCCCGTGCGGGCGTGGTCCTGGCGGCCGTGGTCGCCCTCGCGGCCGCCGTCGTCCCGACCACCGCCTCGGCCCACGCGGGCCGTTCGACACCGAAGGCCCCCGCCACCGCGGTCCTCGACGGCGCCCGGCTGCAACGGACGAAGATCCGTCTGGACCATGGCGACGCCGGACTCCGGCACGCGGTCGCGAACCTCACGGCCCGCGCCGACGGCTGGCTGGACCAGGGCCCCTGGACGGTCGTCGACAAGCCGAAGCCCGCCCCCGGCGGCGACGTCCACGACTACCTCAGCCAGGCCCCGTACTGGTGGCCCTCGCAGCCCGCGACCGCCGACAACCCCTGGGGCTGCCCCTATGTCCAGCGCGACGGGCAGCGCAACCCCGAGGTCGACACCGGCACCGACCGCCAGGACGTCGAGAAGGTCTTCGACTCGACGTACGACCTGGCACTCGCCTGGTACTACACCGGCAGGAAGCAGTACGCCCAGAAGGCCGCCACCGTCCTGCGCACCTGGTTCCTCGCCCCGTCCACCCGGATGAACCCGAACCTGGACCACGGGCAGTTCATCCCCTGCAAGTACGACGGCCGGGCCATCGGCATCATCGACTTCTCGCAGTCCTACACCAGCGTCCTGGACGCCGTCGCGATCCTCGACACCGGCGCCCCCGGCTGGTCGAGGACCGACCGCACGGCCATGCGCTCCTGGAACACCGACTTCCGCGACTGGCTGGTGGACAGCCCCTTCGGTGTCGAGGAGGGTGCCGCCGCGAACAACCACGGCACCTTCTACGACATGCAGCTCGCCGCCCTGGCGTACGCGACCGGCGACAGGGACCTGGCCCGGCGGACCGTGCTCGACGCGCGGTCCAGGCGCATCGACCCGCAGATCGCCGCCGACGGCACCCAGCCCCAGGAACTCGCCCGCACCCGCAGCTGGCACTACTCGACCTTCGACCTCGTCGCGTACACCCGCCTCGCGGCCATCGGCCGGCACGTCGGGGTGGACCTGTGGGCGTACCGGGGGCCGGACGGGCAGAGCCTGTTCAAGGCGGTCGACCAACTGCTGCCGGCCGCCACGGGAGCCGCCCCGTGGCCCTACCCGGAACTGGAGTTCCACCGCTTCGCGGCGAGCGACGTCGTGCACGCGGCGGCCGACGCGGGGGACCGGGCGGCGCGCGCCGCCGTGCCGCGGCTGGAGGCACCGCCCGGCGGCGACCTCTGGGCGCTGCGGCCGGCCGCGGAGCAGCTCGACTCGATCGCGGGCTGACCCGGCGGCGTACGAACACCCTGATCAGGGGCTCCTGAGCGGCTGCTTAGGATGGGGTGCCCCCACCGCCCCTCCCGGCACCCTCAGGAGTCCCGCCCGTGACCGCCGAAGCCCCCGTCGCCCCCGCCCTCCCGTACGGGAGACTGCTCCCCGTCACCGTCCACTTCGACGACCTCGACGCGCTGGGGCTGCTCCACAACGCCCGCTATCCCGTGCTCGTCGAACGCGCGTGGACCGCGCTCTGGAACGAGAACGGCTTCGGCTTCGAGGGGGACTGGGAGGCCGCGGGCGACTTCTGCAACGCGGTCAGGGAACTCCGGATCAGCTACGACGCGCCGGTCGACCGGCCCGGCGCGTACGCCGTCCACCTGTGGCTGGAGCGGCTCGGCAACACCGGGCTGACGTACGGCTTCCGCTTCTGCTCGGCCGACGGCGCGGTCACCTACGCGCGCGGCACCCGGGTCCTGGTCCGGCTCGACGCCGGCACGCTGCGCCCGACGTCGTGGAGCGACCGCTTCAGGGCCGTGGGCCGGGAACTGCTGCGTTCGGGCGGCTGACCTTCGGACGGTCGCGCTCGCCCGCGCGCAGCACACCCGCGAACACGGCGAGTCCGCTCGCCAGGACCGTGACCAGTCCGAACGACACCACCAGACTGGTCGCCTGGGCCAGCGAGCCGATCGCGCTCGGCGCGACCAGACCCGAGGTGTACGTGATGGTGGCGACGCCCGCGATGGCCTGGCTGGGGTTGGGGCCGGCGTGACCCGCCGCGGCGAAGCAGAGCGGGACGACGACCGCGATCCCGAGGCCCAGCAGGGCGAAGCCGCCCATCGCGACCGCGGGGTTGCCCGCGACGACGACGAGCAGGCCGCCGAACACGGCCAGCGCACCGCCCGCCCGCACGGTGCGCACCGCGCCGAACCGGTTCACCACGGCGTCCCCCACGAGCCGGGCCAGCGCCATGGTCAGCATGAAGCCGGTCGTCGACGCCGCCGCGAGCCCGGCCGAGGTGCCGAGTTCGTCCTTGAGGTAGACCGCCGACCAGTCCAGGCTCGCGCCCTCGGCGAACACGGCGCAGAAGCCGATCGCGCCGATGAGCAGCGCCGACTTCGGCGGCAGCGCGAAGCGCGGCGGGGGGACCTCGTCCTCGGTCGGCCGCAGGTCCAGGACCCATCGGCACGCGGTGAGCCCCAGGACCGTCAGGACCCCGGCGGCCAGAACGTGGTGCACACGCGCGTCCGAACCGAGATGCGCGGCGAGGGTGCCGCCCGCCGATCCGACCAGCGCGCCCGCGCTCCACATGCCGTGCAGCCCCGACATGATCGACCTGCCGAGGCGGTTCTCGATCTCGACGCCGAGCGCGTTCATCGCCACGTCCGCCATGCCCGCCGTCGCGCCGTAGACGAAGAGGGCCAGGCACAGGGTGTAGAGGTTCGGCGCGACGGACGGGAGGACCAGCGCCAGCGTCCACAGGGAGATCAGCCCGCGCAGCGCGGTGCGTGCGCCGAAGCGGTGGCTGATCCGGCCCGCCAGCGGCATCGCGAGGGAGGCGCCGACGGCCGGGAACGCCAGGGCCAGTCCGAGCTGGCCCGTGCTGACGGACGCGTGGTCCTGGATCCAGGGCACGCGGGTGGCGAACGAGCCCGTCACCGCTCCGTGCACCGCGAACACGGCGGCCACGGCGTACCGGGCCCGCTTCACCTCGGCCGCGTCCTGGACCACGTCACTCGGTGTTCCCGTCATGCCGGCTTTCCCGTCATCCCCGTGCTCCCCGTCGGACCTGTCATTCCCGTCCTCCCGGCTCCGCTCCCCATGCTGCCGCCGTAAACTATCAGGGACCCTGCCTGATAGATAGGTGACTTCCCGGCCGTCCGAGCCGGCAGCCGTACGCCCCGGGTCCCGCGCCGGCGGGCCCCGCCGATCTGGGAGGACTCCGTGATCTGGGAAGATCCCGGCATGCCCGCATCTCCGAGCACGGCCCGGGCCATCAACGACCGGCTCGCCCTGCGGCTGCTGCAGCAGGAGGGCCCGCTGACGGCCGGACAGCTGAAGCAGCTCACGGGCCTGTCCCGGCCCACCGTCGCCGACCTCGTCGAACGCCTGACCATCGCCGGACTGATCTCGGTCGTGGGGGAGTCGGGGGAGCAGCGGCGCGGCCCGAACGCCCGGCTGTACGGGATCGTCGCGGACCGGGCGCAGCTGGCCGCCCTGGACGTGCGCACCGAGGGCGTCACGGTCGTCGTCGCCGACCTGCTCGGCGCGGAGCTCGCGCGGGCGTCGGTGCCCATCGCGGACGACGCCGGCACGGGGCCCGCCGTCGAGCAGGCGGTCGCCCTGGTGGAGCGGGCCGCGAAGGAGGCCGGAGCCGAGCGGCTGCACACCGTCGGCATCGGGGCGCCCGGTCTCATCGACCCCGCCACCGGTGAACTCCGGGACTCCTCCGGCCTCCCCGAATGGCACCGCCGCCTGGTCGCGGCCCTCCAGGAGCGCCTGCCCGCCCGGGTCATCGTCGAGAACGAGACGAACCTCGCGGCCCTCGCCGAGCAGCGCGAGGGCGCGGCCCGGGACCGGGACACCTTCGTCCTCCTCTGGCTCGGCCACGGCACCGGTGCGGCCGTCGTCCTCGACGGCAGACTCCGCCGCGGTGCCTCGGGCGGCACCGGCGAGATCGGGTTCCTGCCGGTGCCGGGCACCACCACGCTGCCGTCCGCGACGGACTGCGAGGGAGGCTTCCACTCGCTGGCCGGGGCCGCCGCGATCGCCGAACTCGCGGCGGGATTCGGGCTGGAGGCGGCGGAGTCACCCGGTGAACCACGGGCGGCGGCACTGGTGCGCGCGGCGGTGGCGGCCGTGTCCTCCGCCGGCACCGACCGCTTCCTGTACGACCTCGCGGACCGGTTCTCGCCGCCCTCGCCGACCGCCTCGCCGTCGGCGCCGCGTCCGTCGTGGCCGTCCTCGACCCCGGCTGCGTGGTGCTCGGCGGTGAGGTGGGGCAGGCGGGCGGGGAGGCGCTGGCCGGGCGGGTCGGCGAGAGGCTGGCCCGGATGTCCCCGCTTAAGCCGAGGTGCGGGTAAGCTCGCTGGGCGGAGGCGCGGTGCTGCGTGGCGCCCTCCTGACGGCCCGGGAGTCGGCCCAGGACGATCTGTTCGCACCGCATCCGCGGTGATCCACCGCGCCGCCCCGCTCGTCCCGGGCGCGCGGCCGGGAGGGGGAAGTCGGGGGCCCGGGAGCGGAGTTCCCGTAGGCGCTCGGCGGAGTGTCTCTCCCCGGTGGGGAGACCCGGCGGCGGGGCAAGGGCCTCCGTCACCGCCGCCGGGTCGCTCAGGGGGCGAGTAGGCCACCTCGGCTTCTGCAAACCTTGATCGCCGACACTAAGAGGACTAGACCAGAGCGTCAATAGGTATGGACCAATATCCGTATCGTCGTCAAGTATGCGCGCCATCGCGGGAGTTGAGCGCCCCTGCGCCGCGCCAGAAGTCCATTCGGACAACCTGTGAGGCACCCCACAGAACTTCACGCGCATGGGCATGGACAGGGCATGGCACACTGATGCTGTACCAGAAGCAGCGCACTCCGGGGTCGGTGAAAGTCCGAACCGGCGGTTACAGTCCGCGACCCGGCCGCTTCCAGCGGCCGGTTGACCAGGTGAAATTCCTGGACCGACGGTTAAAGTCCGGATGGGAGGCAGTGCGCGGCGGGCGGGCATTCGTGCGCGCTGCCGGTTGTCGTGACGTGTCCTTCGGGACGGGTCCCCTTCGGCATCGTTCCCGGTGCCGTAGTCCGTTTCATTCTGTCGTCATCGACAGGCCCCGGAGTCCGTGCCCCATGAGGCAGGAGGACCCGGGAAGTGTTCACCGGAATCGTCGAAGAGCTGGGTGAGGTCACCGCCGTCGAGAATCTCGACGAGGCCTCCCGCTTCCGTCTGCGCGGACCCGTCGTCACGCAGGGCGCACGGCACGGCGACTCCATCGCCGTGAACGGAGTCTGTCTCACCGTCGTCGACCACGAGGGCGACGAATTCACCGCCGACGTCATGGCGGAGACCCTGAACCGTTCCAGCCTCGGTGCCCTCACCGTCGGCTCCCGCGTCAACCTCGAACGCCCCATGGCCGTGGGTGACCGCCTCGGCGGACACATCGTCCAGGGCCATGTCGACGGCACCGGCACGGTCCTCGAGCGCAAGCCGTCCGAGCACTGGGAGATCGTGAAGATCTCGCTGCCCGCGGACCTCACCCGGTACGTGGTCGAGAAGGGTTCCATCACCGTCGACGGCATCAGCCTGACGGTGGTCGACGCGGCCCCGGACCACTTCACCGTCAGCCTCATCCCCACCACCCTCGACCTGACCACGCTCGGCCGCAAGCAGCCCGGCGACCCGGTCAACCTCGAGGTGGACGTCATCGCCAAGTACGTCGAGCGGCTGCTCGGTGCCCGGGGCGAGCAGCCGGTCGCGCTGCCGGACACCTCCGGGAGCCGGCCGTGAACTGGCTCAACTCCGAGGCGTTCACACTCTTCGGACAGCACATCAAATGGTCGGACATGATCGGCAACGTGATCGGTCTGATCGGTCTCGCGCTCGGCTGGCGGCGCTCCATCTGGAGCTGGCCCGTACAGCTCCTGTCCGGCGTCATCCTGCTCACGGCCTTCGCCTCGGCCCATCTCTCCGGCAGTGCCGGGAAGCAGCTCGTGGTCATCGTCGTCGCCCTGTGGGGCTGGTGGCAGTGGAACCGCGGCCGGGGCCAGGGCCAGGACGGTTCCATCGCTGTACGGTTCGCCACCTGGCGCGAACGCGCCTGCCTGGCGGCCGCCGCGGCCGTCGGCACCCTCGCGGTGAGCGCCCTGTTCCACGCGTACCCGTCGCTGTCCTGGGACCCCTGGCCGGACGCCTACATCTTCGTCGGCACGGTCATCGCCATGTACGCCCAGGCGCGCGGCATGGTCGAGTTCTGGTTCGCCTGGCTGCTGGTCGACGTGGTGGGCGTCCCGCTCAACTTCGCCAACGGCTTCGCCTTCTCCGGTTTCGTCTACGTCGTCTATGGCGCGCTCGTCCTGTGGGGCATGCGCGACTGGTGGCTGCGCTCCCGCAAGGCCGGGCAGCCCCTCCTGGAAGGAGTCCCGGCATGACCGCCGCCCCCGTCTGGTACAGCACCGGCCACGAGCAGGACGTCTCGGACTTCGCGCTCGACCCGGTCGAGAAGGCCATCGCCGACATCGCGGCCGGCCGGCCGATCGTCGTCGTCGACGACGAGGACCGGGAGAACGAGGGCGACCTCGTCATCGCCGCAGAGAAGGCGACCCCCGAGATCATCGCGTTCATGATGAGCGAGTGCCGCGGACTGATCTGCGCACCCATGGAAGGCGACGAACTCGACCGCCTCCAGCTCCCCCAGATGGTCGAGAACAACACCGAGTCGATGAGGACGGCGTTCACGGTCTCGGTGGACGCCTCCGGCGCCCACGGCGTGACCACCGGCATCTCGGCCGCCGACCGCGCCACCACACTCCGGCTGCTGGCCGGGGGCCAGGCCGGGGCGGGCGACTTCGTCCGGCCGGGCCACATCTTCCCGCTGCGCGCCAGGCCCGGCGGCGTCCTCGTCCGCAACGGCCACACCGAGGCGGCCGTCGACCTGGCCCGGCTCGCCGGCCTGCGCCCCGCGGGCGCCATCGTGGAGATCGCCGGGGAGGACGGCCGCATGCTGCGCCTTCCCGAACTGATCCCGTTCGCCCGCAAGCACGGCCTGACCATCATCTCCATCGAGGACCTGATCGCCTACCGCCGCTCGCCCCAGGTGCCGACCCCGCTCGACCAGGGGGCACCCCCGGCCGAACCCGCGGTCCGCCGCGAGGCCAGGACGCAGCTGCCCACCGCCTTCGGCGAGTTCACGGCGTACGGCTACCGCTCCACCGCCGACGGGGTCGAGCACGTCGCCCTCGTCCACGGCGAGATCGGCGACGGCGAGGACGTCCTCGTCCGCGTCCACTCCGAGTGCCTGACCGGCGATGTCTTCCACTCGCTGCGCTGCGACTGCGGCCCCCAGCTGCAGACCTCCCTCCAGCGCATCCAGGCCGAGGGCCGCGGCGTCGTCGTCTATCTGCGCGGACACGAGGGGCGGGGCATCGGACTGCTGTCCAAGCTGCGCGCCTACGAGCTCCAGGAACGCGGCCGGGACACCCTCGACGCCAACCTCGAACTCGGCCTGCCCGCCGACGCCCGCGACTACGGCGCGAGCGCGCGGATCCTGGAGGACCTCGGCGTCCACAGCCTGCGTCTGCTGACCAACAACCCCGACAAGACCGACGCGCTCGTCCGGTACGGCCTGCGGGTCACCCGGCGGGAGCCGATGCCCGTCCAGGCGGGCGAACACAACCTCCGCTACCTGCGCACCAAGCGGGACCGGATGGGGCACGACCTGCCCTGGCTGGAGACGCCCACCGCGTCCGCCTGCGGCAACCAGTGACACCCGCGGGAGGCAACACCCGCGGAATCCAGTAACAACCAGATCCAGTAACAGCCAGATCCAGTAACGACGGCACAACCGGCAACACGGCACAAAAGCACTGAGGAGAGACGTGAGCGGCAAGGGTGCACCCGAACTGTCCGTACGCAACTGCGGCGACCTGCGCGTCGCGGTCATCGCGGCACAGTGGCACGAAAAGGTGATGGACGGCCTCGTGGACGGCGCGCTGCGCGCCCTGCGCGAGCTGGGAATCGACGAGCCGACCCTGCTGAGGGTCCCGGGCAGCTTCGAGCTCCCGGTCGTCGCCAAGGTCCTGGCGGGCCGCGGCTACGACGCCATCGTCGCGCTCGGCGTCGTCATCCGCGGCGGCACACCCCACTTCGAATATGTGTGCCAGGGCGTCACCCAGGGCCTCACCCAGGTCTCCATCGACACCGGCGTCCCCATCGGCTTCGGCGTACTGACCTGTGACACCGAGGAGCAGGCCCTGGACCGGGCGGGCATCGAGGGCTCCCGCGAGGACAAGGGGCACGAGGCGGTGACGGCCGCCGTGGCGACCGCGGCCACACTGCGCTCAGTATCCGAACCCTGGCACTGAGGCACCGGCTCGGGCGCGTAGGGTGGGCAGCACCATGTCCAAGAAGACGTTCGAGGAGCTCTTCACCGAGCTCCAGCAGAAGGCCGCCGACGGCGACCCCACCACCTCCCGCACCGCCGAGCTGGTGGGCAAGGGCGTCCATGCCATCGGCAAGAAGGTCGTCGAAGAGGCCGCCGAGGTCTGGATGGCCGCCGAGTACGAGGGCAAGGACGCCGCCGCCGAGGAGATCTCCCAGCTCCTGTACCACGTCCAGGTGATGATGGTGGCGCGCGGAATCTCCCTCGACGACGTGTACGCCCACCTCTGAGCCGCGTCCCTCACTCCGCCGACGTACGAACCAACAGACGTACGCACTAACAAAGGAAGCCGACCTCATGCTGCGCATCGCCGTCCCCAACAAGGGTTCCCTGTCAGGACCTGCGGCGGAGATGCTGCATGAGGCCGGCTACCGGCAGCGCCGGGAGTCCAAGGAGCTCCGGATCGTCGATCCGGGCAACGAGGTCGAGTTCTTCTACCTCCGCCCCCGCGACATCGCGATCTACGTCTCCTCGGGCCGCCTCGACATCGGCATCACAGGACGCGACCTGCTCATCGACTCCGGAGCCAAGGCCGAGGAGATCCTCCCGCTCGGCTTCGCCCGCTCCACGTTCCGTTTCGCCGGCAAGCCCGGCACCGCCAAGAGCGTCGACGACCTCGCCGGCCTGACCGTCGCCACCTCCTACGAGGGCATCGTCGCGGGCCACCTCGCCGACAACGGCATCGACGCCTCCGTCGTCCACCTCGACGGCGCCGTCGAGACCGCGATCGAACTCGGTGTCGCCGAGGTCATCGCGGACGTCGTCGAGACCGGCACCTCGCTGCGCAACGCGGGCCTCGAGGTCTTCGGTGAGCCGATCATGAAGTCCGAGGCCGTCGTCATCCGCCGTGTCGAAGCCGACACCGCCGAGGACGCCGAGCCCAAGGTCCAGCAGTTCCTGCGCCGCCTTCAGGGCGTCCTGGTCGCACGCACGTACGTGATGATGGACTACGACTGCCGCGCCGAGCACCTGGAGCAGGCCGTCGCGCTCACCCCCGGCCTGGAGTCGCCGACCATCTCGCCGCTGCACAACGAGGGCTGGGTGGCCGTCCGCGCGATGGTGCCCGCCAAAGAGGCGCAGCGGATCATGGACGACCTGTACGCGCTCGGCGCGCGGGCCATCCTGACCACGGCCATCCACGCCTGCCGCCTCTGAGGACCGCCCGAACCATGCCCGACCTTCCCGAACTCCCCGTCACGTTCCGGCCGTCCCGGACCCGGGCCGTCCTGCTCACCGCGGGCGTCGCCATCTTCGTGGTCATCACGACGGTCGCGATGCTCCTGGAGCAGCTCAGCCCGGGGGAGCGCGTCAGCTTCGTCTTCACCGCCGCGCTGCTCCTCGGCGTCCTCCTGCTCCTGTCCCGGCCCAAGGTCGTCGCCGATGAGAGCGGAGTCACAGTCGTCAACATCGCCAGCAGCCGGCACCTGGACTGGGCGGAGATCCTCCAGGTCAACCTGCGCCCCGGCGACCCCTGGGTGTTCCTCAACCTCAGTGACGGCACCAGTCTTCCGGCGCTCGGCATCCAGCCGGGCATCGCCCGACAGCGCGCGATCGACGACGCCCGCACCCTGCGGGCACTGGCCGAAGCCCGCTCCATCGGCGACCCCGAGCAACATCACGGCTGACTCTCGGCCTTCCACCCTGCCCGGCGGGCCCATGTCTTGATTAACCTGTTGGCGGAGGCGTTTTCGTTGCGCCTCCGTCACTGACGTGCCACCCGGTACTCAGAGGCCCCCTGCTACCCGAGGAGTGACTCCCTCCAGCGATGGACGGATCGTCCTGTAGTACCTGCGCCGCCCCCTCCCGACCCATCGAGGCGGCGGCATGACCATCCCCCTGCTGCTTCTCGCGGCGGCGTTCCTGCTGATCCTCGCCAACGGTTTCTTCGTGGCGGCGGAGTTCGGCCTCGTCACGGTCGAGCGGCCGGACGCCGAGAAGGCCGCGGCCGAAGGCGACCGACGGGCCCGTACCGTCGTCAACTCGCTCAAGGAGCTGTCCTTCCAGCTCTCCGGCACCCAGCTCGGCATCACCATCACCTCGCTCGTCGTCGGCATGCTCGCCGAACCGGCGCTCGCCGAGCTGCTCCACGGACCCTTCACCGCGCTCGGCCTGCCCGAGGGCGTCGTGTCCGGCGTGGCCGTGGTGACCGGCATGCTGCTCGCCGCGGCCGTGCAGATGGTCGTCGGCGAACTCGTGCCGAAGAACTGGGCGGTCTCCAAGCCGCTGCAGGTCGCCCGCTTCGTCGCGGGCCCGCAGCACGCCTTCTCCAGCCTGTTCCGGCCGGTGATCGCCGCGCTCAACACGGTCGCCAACCGGCTGGTACGGGCACTCGGCGTCGAACCCGCCGAGGAGCTGGCCTCCGCCCGCACCCCCGGCGAGCTCGTCTCCCTGGCCCGGCACTCGGCCCAGGCCGGCGCCCTGGAGCAGGACACCGCGGATCTCTTCGTACGGACCATCTCGCTGGCCGACCTCACCGCGCAGCACGTCATGACACCGCGGGTGAGGGTCAGCGCCCTCCAGTCGACGGCCACGGCGGAGGACGTCGTCAACCTCACCCGGGCCACCGGGCTGTCCCGCTTCCCCGTCTACCGGGAGCGGATCGACGAGGTGGTCGGCATGGTCCATCTCAAGGACGCCCTCGCGGTGCCCTCGCGCGACCGGCTGCGCACCCCCGTCGGCCGGATCGCCCAGCCCCCGCTGCTCGTCCCGGAGACGCTGCCCGTGCAGCCGCTCCTGGAACGGCTGCGCAGCGAACAGCCCATCGCCGTCGTCGTCGACGAGTACGGCGGTACGGCGGGCGTCGTCACCCTGGAGGACATCGTCGAGGAACTCGTCGGTGAGGTCCGCGACGAGCACGACGGACAGGACCTGCCGGAGCTCGCCGTGGCGCCGCCCGAGGAGGGACGGCCCGCCTGGGACGCCGACGGCAGCTGCCGTGTCGACGTCCTACAGCGCATAGGACTGGATGTGCCCGAGGGGCCGTACGAGACCGTGGCGGGTCTCGTCGCCGATCTGCTCGGCCGCATCCCGGCACCCGGTGACAGGGCGGAGCTTCCGGGCTGGCGCCTTTCGGTGCGCCAGGTCGGGCACTACCGCGCCGAGCGGGTCCGGCTGGTCAGGATCGCCGACGCGGCCCTCGCCCCGGAGGCCGTCCGATGAGCGTGCTCCAACTCCTCTTCGCCGTTCTCCTGGTGCTCGCCAACGGCTTCTTCGTCGGCGCCGAGTTCGCGCTCGTCTCCGTGCGCCGCAGCCAGATCGAGCCGCTGGAGTCCGCCCGGGCCCGCCAGGTCCTGTACGGGCTGGAGCGGCTGCCGCAGATGATGGCCGCGGCCCAGTTCGGCATCACCATCTGCTCACTGACGCTCGGCGCGGTCGCCGAGCCGACCGTCGCCCATCTGCTGGAGCCCGTCTTCGAGGCGGTCCATCTGCCGGACGGCGTGATCCACCCCCTCGGATACGTCATCGCGCTCGCCCTCGTGGTCTTCTTCCACCTCGTCATCGGCGAGATGGTCCCGAAGAACCTGGCGATGGCCGCGCCGGAGAAGACCGCGCTGTGGCTGAGCCCGGGGCTGGTCGCCTTCGCCCGCCTGTGCCGGCCGGTCACGGTGGCCCTCGGCGCGTGCGCGCGACTGATCCTGAAGCTGTTCCGGGTGGAGCCCAAGGACGAGGTCGAGGCGGTCTTCACGAGCGAGCAGCTCAACCGCCTGGTCGAGGACTCGGGGCAGGCAGGCCTGCTGGACCCGGAGGAGCAGGAGCGACTCGAGGACGCCCTGGAGCTGGGTTCCCGACCGGTGACGGACGTCCTCCTGGACCGCGAGTCCCTGGTCACCGTGGGCGCCTCGGTCACCCCGGGCCAGGTCGTCGCCCTCACCGCGCGCACCGGGTACTCCCGTTTCCCGGTGGTCGCGGAGAACGGCGCCTTCATGGGCTACCTGCATGTGAAGGACGTCCTCGACGTGGAGGAGTCCGAGCGTGCGGTGCCCCAGCAGATCTGGCGGCACATGACCACCCTGCGGTCGGAGCTCCCCCTCGACGACGCCCTGACCGTGATGCGCCGCGCCGCCACGCACCTCGCGCAGGTCGCCGACGCGTCGGGGAAGGTGCTCGGGCTCGTGGCGCTGGAGGACGTACTGGAGCTGCTGGTCGGCGAGGTACGGGATCCGGCGCATCGAGACGTCACCGTGGTGGCCGCGACGCTGCGTACGACGCTCAGCGAGGCTCCTTCGGAGGAGGCGCTGGCGACCTGAGGGGCCGTCCCTGGGGGCTCCGCCCCCAGACCCCCGTATCGGCCTGGACGGCCTCGTCCTCAAACGCCGGACGGGCTGAAAGGCCCGGCCTCGGCCGGAACCTTCCAGCGCGGGCGCGCATCTCCAGCCCATCCGGCGTTTGAGGACGAGCCCTTCGGGCGAAGCGGGGGTCCAGGGGCGGCGGGGGCGAAAGCCGGTTCACAGGGCCGAGGGGTCCTGGGGCCCCCGCCCCGACAACACCTCCCCGTACGCCTGCATGAGATCCGGCAGCCGAAGCGTGGACAGATCGTCCCGCGACGGCGTGTTCGGATACCCGGACAACCGCAGATCCCGGTACGCGCAGCTCTTCTCGTACAGCGTCCGCAGGAACCGCCCGTTGCCGAGCTCGTCGATCCACCCCTGATCGACGACGTGCCCGGCGATCGAGCGCAGCTCGTCCAGCGCCTCCTCGTCCCAGATGTCACCGTTCTCCGCGGCCAGCACCTCGCCGATGGAGGTGAGTTCGAGGGGGCGGTAGGACGGGAAGTCGACGCGGGTGGTGAAGCGCGAGGACAGCCCGGGGTTGGCGGCGAGCAGACGGTCCATGCCCTCCGGGTATCCGGCGAGGATGACGACCAGGTGGTCGCGGTTGTCCTCGGCCCGCTTCAGGAGCACCTGCAGGGCCTCGTCGCCGTACGCGTCGCCCTTGCCGTATCCCGAGTTGGACAGCGAGTACGCCTCGTCCACGAAGAGAACCCCGCCGATCGCGGAGTCGATCAGCTCATTGGCCTTGACGGCGGTCTGGCCCAGATACTCGCCCACCAGATCCGCCCGCTGCGCCTCCACGAGGTGGTCGCCGCCGAGCAGGCCGAGCGCGTAGAAGACCCGGCCGAGAATGCGGGCCACGGTGGTCTTGCCGGTGCCCGAGGGGCCGGAGAAGACGAAGTGCCGCTTCGGCGGCTGGACCGGCAGCCCCTGCCCGGTCCGCAGCCGCGCCATGTTCAACTGCGCCGACAACGCCTTGACCTGGCGCTTCACGGGCTCAAGACCCACCATGCGCTCCAGCTCGGCGAGCGCCTCATCGAGCAGTGCCGGGTCGGTCGGTCCGGCGGGCAGCGGCCTGACCGGCACCACGGCCTTCTCCCGCACCATGTCGGTCTCGGGCGACACCGCGCCGGGCGGCAGCGGGTCCGCCTCGGGGAGCCGGAGGTCACGGCCCTCCCCTCCCCACAGCGGATCCAGGCCGTCCGGGCCGTCCATGACGTCCTGCCCGATCCCGGTGAGCGTGATCGCCGCCAGGTCGGCGGCGGCATCGTCGTACCCGTCGCCCTCGGAGATCGCGGCGAGCCGCGCGGAGGTGTCCATGAAGGCGGGGTCGACGCGGTGCACGGCCCGGTACAGCGGCAGCGCGGCGGCCGACCGGCCGGTGCCCTCGTGTGCCCGGGCCAGCCAGTACCGCAGCTCCTTGCGCTGGGGCTGTTCGCTGCGGCAGCGCATCAGCGCCGACGACAGCAACGGCTCCGCCTGCCCGAACATCTCCAGACGGACCCGGGCCATGCCGCCGAAGAGACCGGCCTCTATGCCCAGCATCGGATCGTCGATCAGCGGGTCCGTGTGCCGGACCAACTGCTCCCAGTCCTTGACGAGATAGGCCCGGCAGGCATGCAGGAAGCGCACCTGCGGATCCGCGTCCACCGGCGGCAGCCCGGCCAACGCCCGGTCCAGCTCGGGGACATGGCGGCCGTCCAGCCAGTGCGAGGCGTGCGCGAGCAGCAGATCGCGCGGGCTTTCGAGCACCGGTTGCACCCACCAGCCCAGCCAGTACCAGGAGTTCAGAGTGCGTCGGTGCCGGGAGCGCTGTTCGCCGAAGCGGTCCCGGTGCCGGAACATGCGCAACAGCGCGGTCGTCGTGTCCACGCGCAGCGCGTGCAGTCCGAGCCAGCCGTCCGCCATGCCGGGGTCCATCCGGACCGCGGTGCGGAACTCCTCCTCCGCCTGCGGATAGGCGCCCATCGTGTAGGCGTCCACACCTCGCATCCAGGCGAGGTCGGCCGGGGCCTCCGGGCCCTGCGTGCCGAAGTCCATCACGTCCCCCACAAACCGTGCCCCCGATGGTTCTCCGAGCGGGCCGGTGCCCGTCGGCAGCTTGGTCGAACCGCTGTGCCGCGGACGGGAGTTGCACCGGTGCGCAGAGCAAGCCGTCCGAAGGTCGCACCGAGAGGCATGGTACCTGCGCCGCATGGGCCTGCCGAAGGGTGGCGACAGCACCGTTGCACGAGGTGGGAGCAGACGGGGCGCACTTCACTCGGTGACCCAGGGTGAGCGAATCGCGGCGCGCGGCGCCCGAAAAGAAAGGGTGTGGGCAGAACGAAGCCCCCGATCACGGGGGAACAACCGGGGGCTTCGCGTCTGCGGGGCGACCCCGGGGGGCCGCACATTCAGAACGTAAGTCCTGTACGGCCCCCCGGTCAAGCCGAGTTGAGGCACTGGCGGAACTTCTCCCGCAAGGGTCTTCACGACTTCAGCACATTGCGGATGGTCCGTCACCGTGCGTGAGGAACTGGTCCGGTCCAAGAGTCCCGGCAGGCCCCGAAAACACCTCGTATCCCTCGGAACACTGCCGCACCAGAAGATCCGCGAAGGGCCTTGAGGGATCCTCGGCGAAATGCCGACGTTCCGCGGCGACCCACTCGGCCCAGAACGCGCTCTGCGCGTCTCCGTCCCGCCGGCGCCCGCGCGTCCAGGCCTCGTCGTGAGGCAGTTCCATCCACAGCAGCCGCGCGAGATGCGGGCGCAGCGCACGGCGTCCGGCGCCGACGCCCTCCAGGAGGATCACGGGCGCGGGCGACAGTTCACACACCGGCCCGAAGACCCTGGCCGTCCAGTCGTACGGGGCGTAGCGCGCCGCCGCGCCCCGGCCCAGCGGCTCGATCACCTGGTCCAGCAGGCGCGCCGTCCAGTCGAAGAGTTCCTCGTGCGTGGCGATGTCGTCGAGGTGCAGTACGGGCGCGCCGCCCAGTGCCGCGGCCAGCCGTCCGGTGAACGTGGTCTTCCCGGAGCCCGCGTGCCCGTCGACGCCGATCAGGCGGACGGGGCCGGCGGAGGGGGGCAGCCGGCGCAGGTGCGAGGCGAGGTCGTGAATGGGGGGTCCCGGGGTCCGGTGAGGTGTGTGCGGGTATATCCGGGATCATTTTAGGTCGGGTCGATTTCTTCCGGATCAGTGGGCGGGAAACGCGTGGAGAAAGGCGCACGGGAGCGGTTGCCGGGAAACTCGGGGGACGGGCGTGGAAGAGGCGGAGAACAGGCGGACAAAGACGAGGGGAGCCGTCGTGAAAGTCCCGAAGGTGCCCAGGAAAAGCGGTCGGAAATCCGCGCCGACAGGGCCGATTCCCGGCCGTTCGGTATGACCGGCGTCGAATCGTCCGTCGGCCTCGCAGGTCACGCCAGTGGTACCGACCAATATTGGTGGGCGTGGCACGGCCCGAAGTGCTGGCAGAAGTCGCCTCACCCTGTCCATAGTTGGGAATTGCCGCTTCCGGACGAACGGGGGTCACCCACCCATGACCAGAGCTTCAGAGCCGTCCCGCAGAACCATTCTGGCCGCGGCGGTGGCCGCGGCGGCGACCGGTGCCGCGGCCACTCCGGCCGAGGCGGCGGAAGCACGCTCCCGGGAGGCACGCCGGGGGCACGCGCCCGCGCGCGCCGTGGACAACCGCGCCTGGACCTCGTACGCGGACTGGCGCTCCGGTACCGCGAAGGGCACGCGGGCCGTGTCGGGCGCCCGGCCGGGTCTCGTGATCGCCTCCCCGGCCGGCACCGTCGCGTACACGGATCCGCACACCGGCAGGACGGCCACCTGGGAGTACGCGACCTGGACCTCCCCGGTCCACCGGCTCGCCGTCCCCGCCACCGAGGCCATCGCCTCCTGGAACGCGCGCACCCCCGCGGGCACCTGGCTCCAGGTCGAGCTCACCGGTACCTACTCCGACGGCACCGCCACGCCCTGGTACGTGATGGGACGCTGGGCGGCCGGCGACCAGGACATCAGGCGGACCTCCGTCGACGGCCAGAAGGACGGCAGAAGCAGCGTCTGGACGGACACCTTCGCCATCGACGACGCGGCCTCGGGCCTGCGGCTCGTCTCGTACCGGCTGCGCCTGACGCTGTACCGCGCCCCGGGTTCCGGAGCCACGCCCACCGTGTGGCGGCTCGGCGCGATGGGCTCCGACATCCCCGACCGCTTCACCGTCCCGGCCTCCGCTCCCGGGCTCGCCCGTGAGCTGGCGGTGCCGCGCTACTCGCAGGAGATCCACGCCGGCCAGTACCCCGAGTACGACAACGGCGGCGAGGCGTGGTGCAGTCCCACCTCCTCACAGATGATCATCGAATACTGGGGGCGCAAGCCGACGGCGGAACAACTGGCCTGGATCGAACCGGGTCTGGCCGACCCGCAGGTGTGCCACGCGGCCCGCTCGACCTACGACTACCAGTACGACGGCTGCGGCAACTGGCCCTTCAACGCCGCCTACGCGGCGACGTACAAGGACCTGCAGGGCGTGGTGACGCGCCTCGGCTCGCTCACCGACCTGGAGACCCTGATCGCGGCGGGCATCCCGGCCATAACGTCCCAGTCCTTCCTCAAGTCGGAGCTGACCGGAGCGGGTTACGGCACCTCGGGCCATCTCATGACCGTCGTCGGCTTCACCGCGGACGGGGACGTGATCGCCAACGACCCGGCCTCGCCCGACGACGCAGCGGTGCGCCGCGTCTACCGGCGGTCCGAGTGGGAGACGATCTGGCTGCGCACCAAGCGGTACAACGCCTCCGGGAACGTCGCCTCCGGTACCGGTGGGGTCTGCTACCTGTACTTCCCCGCGCAGCCGACGGAGCGGCAGCGCCGGGCGCTCGCGGCGGTCGGCGTCCGGTGAGGAGGGGGCGGCCCCCGAAGCGGGCCGCCCCCCGGTTCAGCCCTGTACCGGGTCGACCACCCAGTCCGGGTGGTTCGGCATCGGCGGGGTCTTCGCGCCGTGGAGCCACGGGTGCAGGAATCCGTCCAGGTCCTGGCCCGCGACCTTCGAGGCCAGGTCGATGTAGTCCTGCGTGCCGGCGATCCTTCCGCGGTACTGGGTGACCCAGGCCCGCTCGATCTTCCCGAAGACCGTCTGGCCGACCTTCTCCCTCAGGGCGTACAGGACGAGGGTCGAGCCGTCGTACCGCATCCGCTTGAAGAGGTTCGGTTCGGTCGGCTCGGCCGGGGCGCCGTAGTCGTGCCGCCACTGGTCGTGGGCGGCGTACGCCGTCCTCATCGTGGCCTCGAAGCTGTCGCCGCCGTGCGCCTCCGAGTACAGGCGTTCGTAGAAGCGGGCGTGTCCCTCGCTCAGCCACAGGTCGGACCAGGTCCTGATGCCGACGCTGTCGCCGGTCCACTGGTGGGTGAGCTCGTGCACCAGGTTGCGTTCGGCGCTCACCCGGTCGCCGAGCAGGTCGGCCTTCGGGATCAGGGAGAGCGTCTGGGTCTCCAGGGCGACCCCCAGGTCGGTGTCGCCGACGAGCAGGCCGTACCGGTCGAAGGGGTAGGGGCCGAGCCGCTCCTCCAGCCACGCGATGTGGTCCGCGGTGAGCTTGCGGTACTGCTCGGTGGCCGCGACCAGACCGTCCGGGACCACGTCGCGCAGGGGCAGCCCGTGCGGGCCGGTGCTGTCGACGAAGGTGAACCTGCCGATCGCGAGCTGCGCGAGCTGGGTCGCGAGCGGCTGTCCGGAGTCGTACGTCCACCGCACGCGCCCGTCCGCCTGTTCGGTGCGGCCGGTGAGCTTCCCGTTGGCCACGGCGGTCAGACCGGGCGGGGTGGTGATGTGGAAGGTGATCGGGGCGCGCTGGCTCGGGTGGTCGTTCGAAGGGAAGATCATCTTGGCGCCGTCGGGCTGCGGATAGAGCACGGTGCCGTCGGGCGTGGGAATCCAGCCGTAGTCCTCGATGGCGTCGTCGCGGTGGCGCAGCTGGGTCGGATCGGCGGTGTAGGTGACCTTGACCGTGAACGGCTTGCCCTGCGCGAGCGGCTCGGCCGGGGTGATCACCAGCTCGTCGCCGTCGCGCACGGCCGTGGCCGGCGTCCCGTTCACGGTCACCGTGTGCAGGGTGTTGCCGGCGAAGTCCAGGTCGAAGCGGGACAGGGCCTGGGTGGCGGTCGCCTTGACCGTCGTGGCCGCCTCGAAGGGCGTCCCGGGTGCCCGCCAGTCGAAGTCGAGGAGATAGCGGCTGACCCGGTAGCCGCCGTTGCCGTCGAGCGGGAAGACCGGGTCGCCGAGGCCCGCGGCACCCGGGGAGGGTGCGGCGGAGGGGGAGGAGACGGCGGACGAGGAGGTCGCGGCCTGTGAGACCGGCCCCGTCAGGGCGGCTGCCACCGTGATCGCCGCCGCCAGAGCGAGGCGGGCTCTGCGGCGAGGCGTCCGTAACGTGCTCATCGAGGACCTTTCGGTTGGCTGACCACTGTCCTGTGAGGAGACCCACACCTGTGGCACACCGTTGCGGAAATCGGAGCGATTCGACGGTGGTCGAAGTGTCCGGAGTGGCGAGGGGTGACCAAGGTCTCTACCGCTGGAACCCGTTCCGGTGGCAAGGTGGTCGGGTCGGTGGGGAGCCGGTGAGGGGCGGGGACCCGACCGCACCCCTACGTCTGCGAGAAGCCATGACCGCGACCTCCGCCACCGACCCCCGTGTCCGCGCCCGCACCGGCGGCCCCAAGGACGACGGTCCCAAGATCCTCGAACACGTCGTGGGCTGGATCTTTGTCGTGGTCCTGGCGATGCTCGTCACGCAGCTCGGCCTGCTGTGAGCTGATCGCTCCGGCGCCCCGCCGAAAGCGGGTCCGGCCAGTCGATCCGAGTCGAACGAGCAGGTGGCATCGTTCTGTCATACTGCCAACGTCCCGCTGGCAGTCGGAGACTAGGGCCGGAATTGAATCATAGTCAACAGCGTGCTGTCGACCGCCCCCGGGCGCGCGGCACCGATCGTTCGCTGGCGCGCCGCACCGAACTGATCGCCATCGGGCGGAAGTTGTTCGCGGACACGTCCTACGACGCCCTGTCGATGGACGACATCGCGCGGCAGGCGCACGTCGCCAAAGGGCTGATCTACTACTACTTCAAGTCCAAGCGCGGCTACTACCTCGCCATCGTCGAGGACTCCGTCGCGGACCTGGTCTCCCGGGCGGCGGGCGGCCTCGAACTGCCCCCGGCCGAGCGGGTGCACCGCACCATCGACGGCTATCTCCGCTACGCCGAGCACAACCAGGCCTCGTACCGCACGATCATCACGGGCGGGGTCGGCTTCGACACCGAGGTGCAGGCCATCCGCGAGGGCGTGCGCGAGGTCATCGTCGAGACCATCGCCGAAGGGGCCTACGGCAGGCGCGAGATCGCGCCGCTGCCCCGGATGGCGCTGCTCGCCTGGCTCTACAGCGTCGAGGGCGCGACCCTCGACTGGATCGGCCACCCGACCCTGCCCCGCGACACCATGCGCGAGCTGCTGGTGAAGACGCTGGGCGGCGCGATGCGGGCGGTCGAGGAGATCGACCCCTCCTACCGGGCTCCGCAGTCCGCCCGCCGGGACTCCTGAACAGAGGGGCGGGGGCCGGTGGCTCCCGCCCCGAGTGCCGTACCCCGGCGGCCGGTTGAGCGACTCGGGCGGCTCACCGTTCCTGGCGCCGCTGTCGCGCTCCCGGGAGAACGTGCCGCCCGGACCCTGCTGGTTCCCGTACGTGATCCGCCCGGACGGCGCCGTGCGGATCACCACGGACGCTGCCCAGGTGCTCGGCGGATCCGGCCGCACGCCGTCGGTGCGAGGACAAGGGGCTGCAGATCGTCGAGGGCGCCCGTCGGATCCGGCGGACGGTCATCGCCCGTCATCCCGGGGGTCCCGCCCCGCGCCGAACTGGTACGGGCTTACCGGAGGCGTCGCCAGCCGGACCCACTCCGGGTCGTGCAGTCCCGGCAGCGTGCGGCCGCGATCGGCCCATGTGCGGAGCAGGGCACGGTAGATGGGGGGATCCGGGACCGGTGGGGGCGGGGGACCTGCCGAACCGATTCCGCCGACACGGGGGCGAAGATCTGGCGCCCACGCCCGGTCGCCGTATAGGTGAGGGTCATGCCGGGGCAACGTTCGGGTGGCCGGACAGGTCACCGGCCCACGCAATCGGGCGTGAGTTCGCGACCGGCTCGTACGGGGTGCCACGACCGGTCGGCGCGAGGGGCACCGCCCGCCGGCGGGGGTCTTCGGGCCGGGGTACGGCGTCTGGCCCCCGCGCGATATCTGACGTACCGTCAATTTCTCCGCCCGGGGACCGCACCCCTCCGTGCGGAGGTCGACTGCCGTGCCCCCAGGGAGGCCTGACATGTCCGACGACCGCCCCGTCGCCCTCGACGAGTACCCCGTGCACCAGGTGCCCCTGTCCATGAAGCACGTCGCGACCGGCGACCGGAACGCCTACGACCGCTGCATCTTCCACGTCTTCGACCACCAGGGAAGGGCGTTGCTCATCCTGGGACTCGGTGTCTATCCGAACCTCGGGGTGATCGACGCGTACGCCACCCTGCGGCGGGGTGACCTCCTGCACGCGGTGCGGGCGTCGGACGCGCTCGGGGACGACCGGACGGAACTGGCCGTCGGTCCGCTCCGGATCCGCGTCGAGCGCCCTCTGAAGGAGTTCGTGCTGAGCTGTGCGGCCGATCCCGGCGATCCCGACGGGCTGTCGTACGAGATCACCTGGACGGCGGACTTCCCCGCGCTCTGGGAGCCGCACCACCTCCAGCGGCGTGGCGGCCGGCTCACCCTGGAGGGGAGGCGCTTCGTGCAGGCGGGCCACTGCGAGGGCTGGATCCGCCGCGGCGGCGAGGAGATCCTCCTGTCCCCGGGCCGGTGGACCGGCACCCGCGACCGCAGCTGGGGCGTGCGCCCGGTCCCGGGGGAGGAGGGCGGCAGGTTCGCGGAGGAGAATCCGGCGGAGGGCTTCCACTGGGTGTGGTGCCCGGTCCGGTTCGAGGACCGCTTCCTGATGGTCGTCGTCCAGGAGGACGCCGACGGCCATCGGTCGCTGAACGACGCGACGCTCGTACGCGACGGCGCGCGCGACCTCCAACTCGGCTGGCCGCAGACCGACATCACCTACCGGTCCGGCACCCGCCGGCCCACCTCCGCCGTCATCCACCTCAGCCGCCCGCGGGACCGGGCACCGCTGCGGCTGGACGTCGAGGTCCTCACCTCCTCGCCGCTCGCCGTGGGAGCGGGCTATCCGCCCGCCGACGACTGGCAGCACGGCACCTGGCGCGGGCGCGGCTGGACCGACCGCCGCACCTACGACCTCTCCGACCCGGCCGCGCACCCGCGCGCCGCGTACGGGGTCGTCGACCACGCCGCCCGCTGCACGCTGGACGGGCAGGTCGGACACGGGATCTTCGAACACGGCTCGTTCGGCCGGCACGACCCGAGCGGCTTCACCGGATACGACGCGGTCGCGCCCTGACGCC
The DNA here is from genome assembly GCF_012273515.2 of Streptomyces sp. RPA4-2. NCBI lineage: Bacteria > Bacillati > Actinomycetota > Actinomycetes > Kitasatosporales > Streptomycetaceae > Streptomyces > Streptomyces sp. RPA4-2. Next base: position 1,846,568 of record NZ_CP050975.2, on the reverse strand, counting down.
CGGACGCGCCCCGAAGGGAGTGGACATGGCCACGGCACCCCGCCCGCGCACGACCACCCGCGACCGGGACGAACTCGCCCGGCGACTGACCGCCTGGCTCGGCGCACGCCTCCCCGGCGCCAAGGCGGTGCGCGTCACCGCCCCCGCGTCCAACGGCATGTCCAGCGAGACCCTGCTGTTCGACATCGATCACCCCGAACCGCCCCTGGTCGCCTGTGCGTTGAGACTGGCGGCGGACCCGGCGGCGTACACCGTCTTCCCCGTGTACGACCTGCCCCGCCAGTACCGCACGATGCGGCTGGTCGCCGAGCACACCGACCTCCCCGTGCCCCGGGTGCTGTGGCTGGAGGAGGACCCCGGACCGCTCGGCGCGCCCTTCTTCGTCATGGAACGGGTCGAGGGGCGCGTACCGCCCGACGTCATGCCCTACACGTACGAAGGGAACTGGCTGCACGCGGCGAGCGACCGGGAGCGGGCGCGGCTGGAAGCCGCCTCGGTCTCGCTGCTCGCCCGGCTCCACGACCAAGTACCCATCGCCGCCGCGGAGTTCCTGGCACTTCCCGGCGACGGCAGCTCCCTGCGCCGCCACGTCGTGGCCCAACGCGCCTACTACACCTGGGTCGTCGACGGACGCGCGCGCTCACCCCTCATCGAGAGCGCCTTCGACCGGCTCGACGAGCTGTGGCCGCGCGACGAGGGCGAGACGGTGCTCAACTGGGGCGACGCGCGCATCGGGAACGTCGTCTACGACGGCTTCGAACCCGCGGCCGTCCTCGACTGGGAGATGGCGGCGCCCGCCCCTCGCGAGGTCGACCTCGGCTGGACCGTCTATCTGCACCGCTTCTTCCAGGACCTCACGGTGAGCTTCGGCCAGCGCGGACTGCCCGGGTTCCTGCGCCGCGACCGGGTGGAGCGACGTTATGCCGAACTCACCGGCCACCCACCGCGCGACATGGACTTCTACACGCTGTACGCGGCCCTGCGGCACGCCATCGTCATGCTGCGCATCGCCTACCGCCAGGTGCACTTCGGCGAGATCGCCGTCCCCCCGGACGCTGACACCCTGATCCTGCACCACGACAGCCTGCGGGCCATGGTGCAGGGCGGCTACTGGCAGGGCCCGGAGGCCGGCCGCTGAACGCTGGCGCGGCTCAGGCGGCCTGACGCCGCATCTCTGGGACCCGCATCGGGCGCGAGCCCGGTCCGCCGACGTGCGAGAACGGCTGCGTCCGCCAGTCGAGGCCCTGAGGGAGCGTCAACAGCAGCGCGGTGTCCTGCTCCTGAAGCTCCATGGACTCGTCGGCGGACCGGGCGTCCGCCGCGGCGCGGCCCGTACCGGCGCAGACCGTGAGCCCGAACGGGTTCCACGGCGAGGCACACAGCGCGTGCTCCGGCAGGACCTCCTCGTCCGCCAGGAGCGCGATGGGCTGCGCGCAGTCCGGGCAGATCACCCGGACCATCTCGAAGGTGTCGTACGCGTCGAAGTCCTCGCCGTCGACGGCGTCCGCGTCGACGCCCTCCGGCTCCGGATCGACGGTGGCCTGCTGCCGCTTGAACGCGGTACGACCTGGGCGCTTGAGACTCTGCATGGGTTTCTCCCCCTCGGGTGGGCCGACAAGGCGCTGCGACCTCGACCACAGCAAGCATTTCCCGTCCTGTCTCCGTGGTAATCACGAGAACATCACGGACCCGGTTGTGGCACTGTGTCGTTCGTCACAAGCCGCCCCGCAGACGCCTCGCACGGTGGATTTGTCCCCCCGAGCGGCCCGCTGACCGCTCCCCCGCACATCACAAACCGGGTATGACCTGCACTCCTGAGGTATCCGACGGGATCAAGCGCACTGTAGGTTCTTGCGCCATGGAGGAGCTGGACCGACAGATCGTGCAGCTGCTCGTCGCAGACGGGCGGATGAGTTACACCGACCTGGGCAAGGCCACGGGCCTTTCCACGTCCGCCGTGCACCAGCGGGTGCGCCGGCTCGAGCAGCGCGGCGTGATCCGCGGCTACGCGGCGGTCGTGGACCCGGAGGCCGTCGGGCTGCCCCTGACCGCCTTCATCTCGGTGAAACCGTTCGACCCGAGCGCCCCGGACGACATCGCGGAACGCCTCGCGGACGTACCGGAGCTGGAGGCCTGCCACAGCGTCGCGGGCGACGAGAACTACATCCTCAAGGTGCGGGTCTCGACCCCGCACGAACTGGAGGAGCTGCTGGCCCGGCTGCGCACCCTCGCGGGTGTGTCGACCCGTACGACGGTGGTCCTGTCGACGCCGTACGAGGCACGGCCGCCCCGCATCTGACCCGTCCGGGCGACGACGGGTGGCCACCCGGGCGATGACCGGCACCCGGCAGGCGCGAGACTGTTCCCCATGAGTGAGAGCACCGCCCCGTCCGACACCGTGCTGCTGCGCGGTGGAGAAGTCCACAGCCCCGCCGACCCCTTCGCCACCGCGATGGTCGTCGAACGCGGTCAGATCGCCTGGGTCGGCTCGGAGGGCGCCGCCGACGCCTTCGCCGACGGGGTCGCCGAGGTCGTGGACCTGGAAGGCGCGCTCGTCACCCCGGCCTTCACCGACGCCCATGTGCACACCACCGCCACCGGCCTCGCGCTCACCGGCCTCGACCTCAGCGACGCGCCCTCCCTGGACGCGGCCCTCGCCCTCGTACGCGACTTCGCCGCCGCCCGCCCCGCCGACCGGGTCCTGCTCGGCCACGGCTGGGACGCGGCCCGGTGGCCCGGCGGCCGCCCCCCGACGCGCGCCGAGCTCGACGAAGCCGCCGGCGGCCGTCCGCTCTACCTCTCCCGCATCGACGTGCACTCCGCCGTGGCCACCACCGCGCTCCTGGACCTGGTCCCCGGCGTCACCGGACGCACCGGCTACCAGGACGGCCCGCTGACCCGGGACGCCCACCACGCCGTCCGCGCCGCCGCCCTCGGCGCCGTCACCGCACGGCAGCGCACCGCGGCCCAGCGCGCGGCCCTCGCCCACGCCGCCTCTCTCGGCATCGGCTCCGTGCACGAGTGCGCGGGCCCGGACATCTCCTCCGAGGACGACCTCACCGGACTGCTGCGGCTCGCCGCCGAGGAGCGCGGCCCCCGGGTCGTCGGCTACTGGGCCGAGCAGGGCGAGGAGGGCGTGGCGAAGGCCCGCGAACTGGGCGCGATCGGCGCCGCCGGCGACCTCTTCGTCGACGGCTCCCTCGGCTCGTACACCGCCTGCCTGCACCAGCCCTACGCCGACGCCGGGCACAGCGGCACCGCGTACCTCGACGACGCCGCCGTGGCCGCCCATGTGATCGCCTGCACCGAGGCGGGCCTCCAAGCGGGCTTCCACGCCATCGGGGACGCCGCCGTGACCTCGGTGGTCGAGGGCGTGCGCGCGGCCGCCGAGAATGTCGGCCTGGCTCGCGTCCGGGCCGCCCGGCACCGCGTCGAGCATGCCGAGATGCTGACGCCGGAGACGATCGCCTCCTTCGCCGAGTTCGGTCTCACCGCGTCCGTGCAGCCCGCCTTCGACGCGCTGTGGGGCGGGGAGGACGGCATGTACGCCCAGCGCCTCGGCGCGGAGCGGGCCCGCTCCCTCAACCCGCTGGCGGCCCTGCTGCGCACCGGCGTCCCCCTCGCCTTCGGCTCCGACAGTCCGGTCACCCCCCTCGACCCGTGGGGCACCGTCCGGGCCGCGGCCTTTCATCGCACCCCGGAGCACCGGGTGTCGGTGCGCGCCGCCTTCACGGCGCACACACGGGGCGGATGGCGCGCGATCGGACGCGACGACGCGGGTGTCCTGGTGCCGGGCGCGCCCGCGGACTACGCCGTGTGGGGCACCGGGGAACTGGTGGTGCAGGCCCCCGACGACCGGGTCGCCCGCTGGTCCACCGACCCCCGTTCCGGCACCCCCGGACTGCCGGACCTGAGCCCCGGCGGTGACCTGCCCGTCTGTCTGCGCACCGTCGTCGGCGGCCGGACGGTCTTCGTACGGCCGGGCGAGTGATCTCCTGGGGCGGCGGGGTGGTGATCGCCCCCCGCCGTCCCGTCGCGCGACCTGCGAATCCTCCTCGCTGACCTGGTCAGAGAGGGAAAGCCCGCAGTTCAGGCGAGTGTTGACAGCTGGCCGCAGCGGGCCGGTAGGTTCGGCCGGGTCCACCACCGGACGTCCGACCGGAGAACTTCCAGACAGTCGCCGGAGCGCCGCTGGGTCAGGGGCGGTGTGCCGCACCGGCGCACCACCACTGGGAGCCAGGCTCAGCGGCGGCGCCACGGCGAGGGAACGTTCACGCCTGTCGGCAGGGTGTGACCCGGGTGGGGCCCGGACGTCCAGTAGACAACGGCTTTCGGTCGACCCGCAGCCAGCGGGTCCCTGGTCGGCCCGAAGGGCGCCGGGCCCCCATCCGCAGGCGCGGTGCTCCGGCGCGGGAAGGGCGCTCTTACCCGGCTCTTGTCGAATCGACACCCCTGTCCTGACGCACCGGCGCGTCAGTGCAGGCTGTGGCCACTATGGTGGACCCCTGCGTACGGACTTGAAGGGGCAGTAGTGAACGACGGCGACGGGACCCCCGCGACAGGAGCCCAGGCGAGGCGGTTCGGCCCGCTCGGCACAGCCTTGGTGATCATTCCGACCTACAACGAGGCGGAGAACATCAAGAAGATCGTCGGCCGGGTGCGCGCCTCGGTGCCCGATGCGCACGTCCTGGTGGCGGACGACAACAGCCCTGACGGCACGGGCAAGTTCGCCGACGAGCTGGCCGCTGACGACGACCACGTCCAGGTTCTGCACCGCAAGGGCAAGGAAGGCCTGGGTGCCGCCTATCTCGCCGGCTTCCGCTGGGGCCTGGAGCACGGCTACGGCGTCCTGGTCGAGATGGACGCGGACGGTTCGCACCAGCCGGAGGAGCTGCCCCGGCTGCTCACCGCGCTGAAGGGCGCCGACCTCGTTCTCGGCTCGCGCTGGGTGCCGGGCGGACGGGTGGTGAACTGGCCCAAGTCCCGCGAGTTCATCTCGCGCGGCGGCAGCATGTACTCCCGGCTCTTGCTCGACGTGCCCATCCGGGACGTCACCGGCGGCTACCGGGCCTTCCGGCGGGAGACCCTGGAGGGCCTCGGACTCGGCGAGGTCGCGTCCCAGGGGTACTGCTTCCAGGTGGACCTGGCCCGGCGTGCCGTCAAGGCGGGGTACCACGTCGTGGAGGTGCCCATCACCTTCGTCGAGCGGGAACTCGGTGACTCCAAGATGAGCCGCGACATCCTCGTGGAGGCCCTGTGGCGGGTCACCACGTGGGGTGTGGGGGAGCGGGTCGGCCGGATCACCGGACGCAAGCCGTCCGCGTAGGGCCTTCCGGGCGGTTCCCGGGGCTTCGCGGACCCGCGTTCCGCCCCACGGTCGGGGCTGATCATCCGCTTATCCCGTACTGAGCCGTGCCCAGGCACACTGGGTGCATGACGACTGGCGTACCGACTCCCACGCACCCCGCCCGGCCGCGGCGATCCCGGCTGCGTACGTTCCTGCCGCTCGGCATCGCCGTCTGGCTGGTGCTGGAGATCTGGCTGTTGACCGTGGTCGCGGGTGCGGCGAGCGGCTTCACGGTCCTCCTGCTGCTGGTCGCCGGTTTCGTGCTCGGTTCCGTGATCGTCAAACGGGCCGGCCGCCGTGCCTTCCGCAACCTCAGCGAGACGCTGCAACAGCAGCAGAGCGGCGCGGCCCCCACGGGCGGGGGCGGCGACGGCAACGGGCTGATGATGCTCGGCGGCCTGCTCCTGATGCTGCCGGGCCTCATCTCGGACGCCGTGGGCCTGCTTCTGCTGATCCCGCCCGTCCAGAAGGCCCTGAGCCGGTACGCCGAGCGCGCCATCGAACGCAAGATCCGCGAGGCCGTCCCCGGCAGCGTCGGTGACGCCTTCCAGCAGGCCCGCATCCATCGCCCGGACGGCAAGGTGGTCCAGGGCGAGGTCATCAGGGACGACACCCCCCGGGAACCTGGCCCGGCTTCCCGCCCCGGACCGCATCCTCCACTGACGGGCTGACGGGCTGACGGGCTGACGGGCTGACGGGCTGACGGGCGGGGCAGTCGGCCGCGCGGCGCGTGCCGGTCAACCTGTTCCTCCAGGTGCCGGCGGACGTACTCCTGTCCGTCCGGCGCTTGAGAGTGAACTCTTCCGGGTGACAGTGACCTGCGGCCGTTCGGCACTGTGCGCCCCGGCCGGTCTCCCGCCAGGGACCGTCCGCTCCGCAGGGCGCTGCGGGGTAAAGGGCCGGAATTCCGTCTGGGGCCGGCCCAATCTGGCCGGGGACCCCGGAGAGGCGTCACGCGGGCCTGTCACCCGGGGCAGTCCGCTCCGCCGGGCACCGCGCGACATACGCGGCCGGGCTTCCGTCGGGGGCCGCCCCAATCCGCCGGGCACCCCGGAGTACCGGGCTCCCGAAGGGCACCCCGCAGTGGACGCCGGGCCCATCGCCCGCCCCACGTCACCCGCGGAGCGCAACGCACGAGACCGCGGGCCCCGTACGGAGAACGTACGGCGCTCGCGGTCTCGGCGTGCGGTGTATGCCACCCAGCCCCCGGAGGGGCTACGCGGACTTGCGGCTGTCCCGCGGATGCACCGCGATGTTCATCGCGCCGGAGCGCAGAACGGCCAGGCGCTCCTCGAGGACCTCTTCGAGTTCCTCTCGGGTGCGCCGCTCCATCAGCATGTCCCAATGCGTACGCGCGGGCTTGGCCTTCTTTTCCTCAGGGCCGTCGCCGTCCACCAGGAGTGCCTGGGCCCCGCAGACCTTGCACTCCCACTCCGGCGGAATCTCCGCCTCGACCGAGAAGGGCATCTCAAACCGGTGCCCCTTCTCGCATGCGTACTCCACGGCCTGGCGCGGGGCCAGGTCGATGCCGCGGTCCGTCTCGTAGCTGGTCACCACGAGGCGCGTGCCGCGAAGAGCTCGCTCACTCATGAATCGTGCCTCCCGGGCTTGTCGCCCACAGGACAGGTGTCGCTGTCGTCGTCATCCGGTCAACGTCCGGTCGGCGGTAAAGATTCCCGTTCCGGGTCATGCGTCGCCGTCGTAGCCGCCCCTTGTTGTACCCACCGGCACCCGGTTTGTCACATCTGGCAGCAGATGTCACCCAACGCTTCAGTATCTTTGACGCGCAGTAACGGTACGCCTGGCAGGCCAAACGCGTACACTACCGTCCTTTGGCCTCTGGTGCTAAATCCTGTCCGGTACGGGATTTCCCGCGTCGCGGATCGCCTGCCCCACCGGAACCCTCGCGAGCAGCGCGAATCCGATGACGAAGAAGGCCACGAGCGAGATGATCGCGTCCCGATAACTTCCCGTCAGTTGGTAGGTCAAACCGAACAGAAGCGGGCCCAACCAGCTCATCCCCCGGTCGCTCATCTCGTACGCGGAGAAGTACTCGGCCTCCTTACCGCTCGGTACGAGGTGCGAGAACAGGGAGCGCGACAGGGCCTGGCTGCCGCCCAGGACGAGGCCGATGCCGGCGGCGAGGACGAAGAACCACACCGGCGCGCCGGCGGGCAGGAAGTACCCGGCGGCGAGTGTCACCGTCCAGGCGACGAGTGAACCGAGGATGGTCCGTTTGGCCCCGTACACGCGTGCCAGCCGTCCCATGCCCAGTGCGCCTCCGACCGCGAGCACCTGCACCAGCAGCACGGCGACGATCAGCGTCGACTGGCTCAGGCCCAGCTCCTCGGACCCGTACACCGACGCCTGCGAGATCACCGTCTGGATGCCGTCGTTGTAGACCAGGTAGGCGAACAGGAAGGAGAGGGTGAGCGGTTTGCCGCGCATGTCGCGCACGGTGGCCGCCAGCTGCCGCCAACCGTGCGCCGGCGACCTCCCGTCGGCGGCCGTAGGGCGGTCGCGCAGCCGCTTGAGCGGTACGAGCGTGAAGGCGCCCCACCAGACGCCGGCCGAGGCCAGGCAGATGCGGACGGCCGTCGACTCGGAGACGCCGAAGGAGTCGTGGGCCGTGAACAGCACGAGGTTGGCGATCAGGACCAGCGAGCCCGCCGCGTAGCCGAAGGCCCAGCCGCGGGACGAGACCGCGTCGCGCTCCTCGGGTGGCGCGATCTGCGGCAGGTAGGAGTTGTAGAGCACCATCGACACGGCCACCGAGGCGTTGGCGACGACCAGCAGCACACCGCCGAGCAGGTAGCGGTCCCCGCCCAGGAAGAACATGCCCGTCGTGGCCGCGGCGCCGAGGTACGCGGACGCGGCGAGTAGCGGCTTCTTGCGTCCGGTGCGGTCGGCCGCCGCGCCGGCCATCGGCATCACGAAGATCGACAGGATGACGGAGGCGGAGACCGCGTAGGCGAAGAAGGAGCCGGCCCGGATCGGGATCCCCAGCGGGTGCACGAATCCGTCCGCGTCCGCCGCGTGCTTGGCGACCGCCGTGAGATAGGGACCCAGGAACACGGTGAGCACGCTCGTCGAGTAGACGGAGCAGGCCCAGTCGTAGAAGTACCAGCCGTGTTGCTCACGGCGTCGCTCGGCGACCTCGTCGGTCGCCCGTGCCCGCACGGTGTCGGTGCCCACCCGTGCCCCTCGCTTCCGGCTGAACTGACCCTGAACCAACCTTGAACGGACCGAATGGACCGAATGGACCGAACGGACCGCGCGAGAGGGCTAGACCCAGGTGCCCCGGTCCTCAAGGACCCCGCGCAGCGTGTCGATGTGATCGGTCATGATGCCATCGACTCCCAGGTCCAGGAGCCGGTGCATGCGATCCGGATCGTTCACCGTCCACACGTGGACCTGCAGGCCGCGCGCGTGGGCGGCGCGCACGAAGCGCCGGTCGACCACCGGCACGCCCGACTGGGACTCGGGCACCTGGGCGGCGATCGCCGAGTCGCGCAGCGCGGCCGGTATGCCGTACGACCGCAGCCGCAGCCCCAGGACGCCCTTGGTGCCGTACGAGGTGGCCAGGCGGGGACCCGCCAGGCGCTGGGCGCGGAAGACGCGCGCCTCGGAGAAGGAGCCGACGCAGACGCGGTCCCAGGCGTCGGTGCGGCCGATGAGGTTGAGCAGGGGATGGAGGGCGGGCTCCGCCTTGACGTCCACGTTCCAGCGCACCTCGGGAAAGATCTCGAGGAGTTCCTCGAAGAGGGGTACTGGCTCCTTGCCCGCCACACGCGCGTGGCTCACGTCCTCCCACGGGAGGTCCGCGATGCGGCCCGCGCCGTCCGTCACCCGGTCGAGGGTCGTGTCGTGGAAGGCGACGAGCTTGCCGTCCGCCGTCGCGTGCACATCCGTCTCGATGTAGCGGTAGCCCGTCGCCACCGCCCGCCGGAACTGGGCGACGGTGTTCTCCAGGCCGTCCGCCGCCCCGCCGCGGTGGGCGAAGGCGATCGGGCCGGGGTGGTCCAGGTACGGATGGCGTATGCGCGTGCTCACCCTGGAAGTATCGCGCCCTCCGGTTGACCGGTGGCAACGACCGTGCTGCCGGTCGGTGCCCGGCGGACGGCGAACGCCCGCAGGAAGAGCTGGGCGAGGGGGCCGATCGCGACGGCGTACAGCACGGTGCCGATGCCGACGGTGCCGCCGAGCGCGAATCCGGCCGCGACCACGGCGACTTCGAGGACCGTGCGGACCAGGCGGATCGAGCGGTCCGTACGCCGGTGCAGACCCGTCATCAGACCGTCGCGCGGACCCGGACCGAAACGGGCGGAGATGTAGAGGCCCGTCGCGAGGCCGTTCAGCACGATGCCCGCCAGCATCAGGGGGACGCGTACGGCCAGCGAGTGCGTGTCGGGTACCAGGGCGAGCGTGCCGTCCATCGCGATGCCCACCACGAACACGTTCGAGATCGTGCCGAGGCCCGGCCGCTGACGCAGGGGGATCCACAGGAGCAACACCGCCGCGCCCACGAAGATCGACACCACGCCGATCGTCAGACCGGTCAGCTCGGCGAGCCCCTGGTGCAGCACGTTCCAGGGCTCCAGGCCGAGCCCCGCCTCCACGAGCAGGGCCGAACTCGCGCCGTACAGCGCGAGGCCCGCGTACAGCTGGACGAGACGTCGCGGGAGGTGCCGTCCGGTTTCGGGGCGGGTGGGCTCGGTGTGCGCGGGCTGGGCGCGCGGGGATGCGGCGGGGGTCGAGCCGTGTGGCGGGGAGGCGGGTGGTGCCGAGGCGGGTGGTGCGGGATGGCGGCGGATCGGCTTAAGCGCGTGGTCGACCGGTGCGGCGTCGGCCGGCGCGGAGTCGGCGGATGTGGACATGACGTGCCCCCCTGGGTGGTGCCTGTGGTGGTGCCAGTGGCCTGGCTCGTGCCATTCTGTGGCTTGATGGAGGACGCCATCCAAGGCCAATCCGGGGAAGGTGGACTGGACATCATGGCGCAGTGGACATCGGCGATGGGTGCCGCGCAGCTCGCCCGGCTGCTCAACTCCCAGCAGGAACGCCCCCCGGGGCCGGGCGCCCGGCGGCCGCCCGCCTATCGCGCGCTCGCCGACGGCGTGCGGCTGCTCGTGCTGGAGGGCCGGGTACCGGTCGCCGCGCGGCTGCCCGCCGAGCGGGAACTCGCGTTGGCCCTGTCCGTCAGCCGTACGACGGTCGCGGCGGCCTACGAGGCCCTGCGCGGCGAAGGATTCCTGGAGTCGCGCAGGGGAGCCGGCAGCTGGACCGCCGTCCCCGCCGGGAACCCGCTGCCCGCGCGCGGGCTGGAGCCGCTGCCCCCCGAGGCCCTCGGGTCCATGATCGACCTCGGCTGCGCGTCGCTGCCGGCGCCCGAGCCGTGGCTCACCCGCGCCGTGCAGGGCGCCCTGGAGGAACTGCCCCCGTACGCGCACACGCACGGCGACTATCCGGCGGGGCTGCCCGCGCTGCGCGCGATGATCGCCGAGGGGTACACGAGGCGCGGCATTCCGACCATGCCCGAGCAGGTCATGGTGACCACGGGTGCGATGGGCGCGATCGACGCCATCTGTCATCTCTTCGCCGGGCGCGGCGAGCGCATCGCCGTCGAGTCGCCCTCGTACGCCAACATCCTCCAGTTGATGCGGGAGGCCGGCGCTCGGCTCGTGCCCGTCGCCATGGCCGAGGGGCTCGCCGGGTGGGACATGGACCGCTGGCGGCAGGTCCTGCGCGACGCGGCGCCCCGGCTCGCCTATGTCGTCGCCGACTTCCACAATCCGACGGGGGCCCTCGCGGACGAGGACCAGCGGCGCAGGCTGGTGGACGCGGCCCGTTCCGCCGGGACCGTCCTGGTGGTCGACGAGACGATGAGCGAGCTGTACCTGGAGGACGGGCTGTCCATGCCCCGTCCCGTGTGCGGCTTCGATCCCGCCGGGTCCACGGTCATCACGGTCGGATCGGCCAGCAAGGCGTTCTGGGCGGGGATGCGCATCGGCTGGGTGCGGGCGGCCCCCGACGTGATCCGCAGTCTCGTCGCCGCGCGCGCGTACGCCGACCTCGGCACGCCCGTGCTGGAGCAGCTGGCCGTGAACTGGCTGTTCAGTACGGGAGGTTGGGAACAGGCGGTGGCCATCCGGCGGGAACAGGCCCGGGAGAACCGGGACGCGCTCGTCACCGCCGTACGCCGGGAGCTGCCCGACTGGGAGTTCTCCGTCCCGCGGGGCGGGCTGACGCTGTGGGTGCGCACCGGGGGGCTGTCGGGGTCGCGGCTCGCCGAGGTGGGCGAGCGGGTGGGCGTACGGGTGCCGTCAGGACCGCGCTTCGGGGTCGACGGGGCGTTCGAGGGGTATGTGCGGCTGCCGTTCACGGTCGGGGGCGCGGTCGCGGACGAGGCGGCGGTGCGGTTGGCCGCGGCGGCGCGGTTGGTGGAGACGGGGGCGAGCGCGGGGAACGAGGGTCCTCGCACGTTCGTGGCCTAGGGCGTGTTGCGATAAGTCCCGTCGTCCGCCCGGAGGGCGGGTGCGTCTCTCGGTGGGCCGGGCGGAAGCCCGCGTACTGGACGTACTCGGGTTTTCGCCCGGTGCGGCGAGAGTGCGTGCCAGGCGTCGCGAGGCAGGCGGGACTTTCGCAACACGCCCTAGCTCGATCCGGGCGGGTCGGCGTGGCCGGCCCGCCCGGTGTCCGAGGGCGAGGGTCAGCCTTCCGCCGCCGCCGGTTCCGCCGCGGCCGGGACCGGCTCCGGGTCGGCCGGGGCCGTCCGGACCGGCAGGAGGTCCAGTACCGCGCGGCGCTGCGTCTCGCTCGTCGCGTCGTCGTAGGGGTCCGGGGTGGCCGGGACCTGGAGGCGCAGGACGGGGCCGGCGCCGAGCCGGGCGTATCCGCGGCCGGGCGGCACGCTCTGGGGCGGAGTGGTGTGCGGCGGCGCCCCGAGCACGGCCTCCAGTTGCGGGGCCGTCGCGGAACCGAGCACCACACGCGCGCGGGTGTGCTGGCGGACTGCCTCGCCGAGGGAGTCGAGGCTGTCGAACTGCTCGGCCACGACGACCGTGACGCCCGCCGCGCGCCCGTGCCGCAGCGGCACCTCGAGAAGGTCCTGGGGATCCCGGTGGCCGTCGGCGGCGGCGAGGTGCCCGAGCGTGCCCGGACGGTCCAGCAGGATCCAGAGCGGGTTCTTGATGTCCTCCGGGGCGGGATGCCCGGCCTGCCGGGCGTGGTTCGCGGAAAGCAGGCGCCGCTCCGTCTCGTGCGCCGCCCATTCCAGACTGGCGAGCGCTCCGGCGAGGCCGGACTCGACGGCGAGCACACCGTCCCGGCCGGTCAGGCACGCGTACTCGCCGGTGCCGCCGCCGTCGACGATGACGACGTCACCGTACTCGAGGGCCTGCAGGGCGATGGAGCGCACCAGCGTGGACAGACCGCTGCCCGGCTCGCCCGCGACCAGCAGGTGCGGTTCCGTCGAGCGGGCGCCGGTGCGCCAGACGACCGGCGGGACGTCGCGCTGGGCCTCGCCGAAGCCGAGGGGGAGCGTGCGCTGGACGTCGGCCGGGTCGGTGAAGCCGAGGACCGTCTCACCGGGCGCGGTGACGAAGCGCTGGGCGGCGATGTCGGTGGGCAGCGGCGGCAGCACGGTGACCGTGAGTTCGTTGCCCTCCTGCTCCCACGCGAAGTGGTATTCGCGGCCACGGCCCGACTTGGCCTGCAGCAGCTGTTCGATCCGGGCCCGGGAGATCGCCTCCCCGTCCGTGAAGTACGCCGGATAACGGACGAGGAGGCGGGACACGCGTCCGTCGCCGTCGAAGTCGTGGGTGGGGAAGGCCTTCTCCCAGTCGCCGCCGTGGGCGTAGAGGGGAGCGGGGTCCTCGGCCACGGAGAAGTACGGGACGAGTGCCTCGTAGAGCGATTGGAGGCGTTTGACCTGAGCCTCGTCGGGGCCCGAGGGCGCCGGCGGGGTGCGGTCGCGGCCGTACCAGGCTGCCGCCGCCATCAGGGTGATGGCGGCGAGCAGCGGTCCGTACGACACCAGTGCCACGACCAGGATCACCGAGGCCACCAGGAACAGCAGCGGCCCGCGCCCGTCCTTGGGGGTCTCGGCCCACTTGCGCTGCCCGGCACCTGCCAGGCGGCGCAGTCCACGGGCGACCGTGATCAGCGGCTGGAGAACGTCGGTGGCGCTGTCGGCTGCCGTCCGGGCCAGCTCCCGGCTTCGGGCGATCTGTGCGCTGCCGTTGCTGAGGATGCGGGGGAGGGGGCGCCGGGCCACTGCTGTCTCCTGAAGGTGCGTGCGATGGGCGGGGACGTCAGAACTTGATCCCGCCCAGGAGGCTCGCCAGGCTCTCGCCGCCGGCCTTGATGCTCGGCGCGATGGCCGTGCTGGCGAGATAGAAGCCGAAGAGCGCGGACGTCATGGCGTGCGACGCCTTGAGCCCGTCCTTGCGGAAAAAGAGGAAGACGATGATGCCGAGCAGGACGACGCCTGACATGGACAGAATCATTTGTGCTCTCCTGGTTCGCGGGGACAGTCACCATGAGTTGTTCCAGGATCACAGGATGTATCCATACGATAAAAGGTGCAAATGGGTCGATTTCTTGTGATTTCACTCGTTCGACTGAGCTGTTCCGGTGGGACGAAGGGGGTCTGCCGACTCCCGTTGTCTCCCGGTATCTCCTGGTGGAATCGTGGTGATCCTTGCCTCGGTGGCGGCCGGTCATGTGCCGCCGGAGCCAGTACGCTGACGATTCACCCGTACGGCCGCACATCCCGCTGTCGTACGAACCTGCGCATGACACTCCGCGCGTTGTCGTAGGCTCCCGCAGTCCGTGGTCGGTCGTCGGTCAGCCGGTCGCCGGGCAGTCGTTGTCAGTCGTTGTCAGTCGTTGTCAGTCGTTTGTTGTGGTTCCTGTCGTTGTCGCCGTTGTGAGAGGTGGTCCGGCCGATGAGTGAAGTCCCCGACCCCGAGGTCGTGGAGTTGGCGACCAAGATCTTCGATCTGGCACGCCGGGGCGAGACCGAGGCGCTCGTGGCGTACGTAGACGCGGGCGTTCCGGCCAACCTCACCAACGACCGTGGCGACTCCCTCCTGATGCTCGCCGCGTACCACGGTCACGCCGGGGCGGTGCGCGCCCTCCTGGAGCGCGGCGCCGAGGCGGACCGGATCAACGACCGGGGTCAGACACCGCTCGCCGGGGCCGTCTTCAAGGGCGAGGAAGCGGTCATCCGCGCCCTCCTCGACAGCGGTGCCGATCCGGCCGCGGGCACCCCCTCGGCCGTCGACACGGCCCGGATGTTCGGCAGGACGGAACTGCTCGAACTGTTCGGCGCACACTGATCCGACCACGCTGACCAGGCACGACAAGGAAAACGGGGGAGGCGGTACGGGGCCGCCGGAAATACGGTCGCGGCAGGAAGAACTGCCGAGTCATCATGACGTCGTGATTCACGGACGCGATGGCTGGGCAGGTGTTGCCGCACCGCGCGGGCCGTGACGCGGCCCGCATGGGCCACCGACGAGAGGCAGAGGAAGATGGTCTACAGCAAGCAAGAAACGGCGGACGCTCCGACGTGTTGTCACGCGGCCAGGTAATGCAGGATCCCGGTTGCGTCGACGCTTGATGTGAGGCTGTTTCCCATGTTCGATCCGGTCATAGCGCCCAGCGGAACGCTGCTCGGCCTGCTCCAGAGGGGCCGCGGCGACGGCACGCTGCACGCGCTCACCGCACCGCGGGCCGAGGCGCTCGCGGCACTGAACCACTGTGTGCTGAGTGATCCCCGCCACGACTGGCAGGTGGAGAACCGCTCCCTGTACTACGCCCGTCTCTACCTCGATCTGAGCGGTGGGCTCGACGAGATCGAGCGGCACCTCTTCGACGCCGAGGACGTCCTCGACGACTGCGAGTCACGCACGGGGCTCGCCCTCGCGGTGCTCGGGCACCTCGCCTCGTACGGCCGGCGGGACGCCCTGGAGCTGCTGCGCGGGTACGCCGCCTCGGGTACCAACTGGGCGTGGGCCCTGGACGAGCTGGCCCTGCGCGACGACGACGCGGGCCTGCGGGCCCTCGCCGAGCCCGTGCTCGCCCGCTTCCCGGCCGACCCGGAGGGCGAGGCGGCTCTCACCGCCCAGGTGCGCGACGCCTTCGAACCCCGGCCCTGGCGGCTGTGGGCCGACGATCCCCGCCCGGCGATCGCCGCACGCGTGCGCGCGGCCCAGGAACAGGGCTCCTTCGACCGATGGCAGCGGCAGATGCGGCCGGCCGGCCCCCGCCCGGGGTGGAGCGTACGAGCGGTGTTCGAGTGGGCGCAGCAGGGCCTGGACCGCGGAGCCGCACTCCATGTGCCGGCCGCGCGCTGTCTGACGGCCGTCGCGGCCCCCGAGGACCGGCCCGAGATCGTCGAGGCCGCCCGTGGCGGCGGCGACGGAGCCCGGTGTACGGCCCTGCGCTATCTCGCCGACAGCAACGATCCGGACGCCCTGGCGCTGATCGAGGCCGCCGTGGGCGACGGCACGGCGGCGGTCGCGGAGGCCGCCGTCGACGCGTTCGAACGCATGCGCAGTGTCGCCGCCGTCGACCGGGCGCGCGGCTGGGCGCACCGGCCCGACGCCCTGGGCGCCGCCGCGGGCCGGATGCTCGCCTGCCGCGGCGGCACCAAGGACAGCGAACTGGTCCTGGGCGCGCTGCGGGAGGCCGTACGCGGCGAAGGCCCCGACGCGCCGACGCTGTGGACCCTGGTGGACGGCGCCGGGCGCCTCGGCATCGTCTGCGCCGCCCCCGTACTGCGGCACATCTACCGCGAGACCGCCTCGTCCCATCTGCGCGGGCGAGCCGCCCGGGCGCTCGCCGCCACCGATCCCTCCTTCCCCGCGGGCTTCGCCGTCGAGTGCCTGTGGGACTGCGAGGAGTCGACCCGGGAAGTGGCCGCGCGACACGCCGAGACGGGTGACGCCCGCGTCGTGGATCAGCTGCGCCGGCTCGCGTCGGATCCGGCCGAGGAGGCGGAGGTCCAGACGGCCGTCCGCAGCCGGATCGGGCCCGACGCACCCGCCGTATGAACGAGAGGTGACTCGGGGGGCGTGAGGGCATGGCCGCGGGCTGACCTGGACAGGTGTGCGAGACAACGCTCACGGGCCGTTCCCCGGCAGGAAAGATCCACGTTGACGCGACCACGTCCAGCACGGCGAGAACACCGGTATGCGTGTCGTCATCGTGACCGAATCCTTTCCCCCCGATGTGAACGGCGTGGCCCACTGCGCGCTCCAGACCGCCCGGCACCTCGTCGATCGCGGTCACGCTCCCCTTGTCGTCGCTCCGGCCACCTCCCCCAAGTTCGCGGCTTCGTTCGAAGAGGGTGGTGCCCCCGTCGGGGGCGGGCCCGACGCCCTCTCGCCGTGTCCCGTCGTCCGTGTCCCCTCCATTCCGCTCCCGGGCTATCCCCAGGTCCGCGTCGCCCTCCCCAGCCGACGCGTCGCCGCCGCCCTCGCCGAACACCGCGCGGACGTCGTCCACCTGGCCAGCCCCTTCATCCTCGGCGTGCGCGGCATGGCGGCCGCCGCCAAGCTCGGCATCCCCGCCGTGGCCGTCTACCAGACCGACCTGGCCGGATACGCCCGTACGTACATGGGTGCCGGCGAAGCCACCGCCTGGCGGCGGATCCGCTCCGTCCACACCGCCGCCGACCGGACGCTCGCGCCCTCCAGCGCGGCCCTGCACGACCTGGAGGCACACGGTGTGCCCCGGGTACGGCTGTGGCCGCGCGGTGTGGACACCGTCCGCTTCCGTCCCGACCTCCGGGACGAGGCGCTCCGGCGTGAACTGGCGCCGAACGGCGAGCTGATCGTCGGCTACGTCGGCCGGCTCGCCCCCGAGAAGCAGGTCGAACTGCTCGCCGGGGTCTGCGGCCTGGACGGCGTACGCGTCGTGATCGTGGGCGACGGGCCCAGCGAGACCTCGCTGCGCGAGGCGCTGCCCGGCGCCGTCTTCCTCGGGCGGCGCACCGGCGACGAACTCGCCCGGATCTTCGCCTCGCTGGACGTCTTCGCGCACACCGGCCCCTTCGAGACCTTCTGCCAGACCGTGCAGGAGGCCATGGCCAGCGGGGTCCCCGTCGTCGCGCCCGCCGCGGGCGGACCGCTGGACCTGGTGGCACACGGCCGTACGGGGCTGCTGGTGCCGCCCCGCGACGCGACCGCCGTACGCGACGCCGTGGCGGCCCTGGCGGCCGATCCGGCCCGCCGGGCCGACTACGGCGCCGCCGGGCGCGCCACCGTCGAGGGCCGCACCTGGGCGGCCGTGGGTGACCAGCTCATCGATCACTACGCCGACGTGCTCTCGGCACGGACGGTGGTGGCGGCATGAGTCTGCGCATCGTACGGCTGGCCAACTTCGTGGCCCCCTCCTCCGGAGGCCTGCGCACCGCCCTGCGGGAGCTCGGCGCCGGCTACCTGGCCGCCGGGCACGAGCCGGTGCTGGTCGTCCCCGGAGAGCGGGTCAGCGACACCGACACCGAGCAGGGACGGGTGATCACGGTGCCCGGTCCGCTGCTGCCCGGAACCGGCGGCTATCGCGTGCTCACGGACAAGCGGCGCGTCGCCCGCCTCCTGGAGTCGCTCGCCCCCGACCGCCTGGAGGTCTCCGACCGGACCACCCTGCGCTGGACCGGAGTGTGGGCGCGACGGGCCCGGGTGCCCGCGGTGATGGTCTCCCACGAGACCGCCGACGGCGTGCTGCGGACCTGGGGGCTCTCCGAGGCGATGGCCCGCAGGACCGCCGACGCCCTCAACATCCGTACGGCGCACTCCTACGCACGGGTCGTGTGCACGACGGAGTTCGCGGAGCGCGAGTTCGTCCGTATCGGCGCCCGTAACGTCGTACGGGCCCCGCTGGGCGTCGATCTGGCCGGCCGGCACCCCACGCTGCGGGATCCCGCGGTGCGCGACCGGTACGCGCGCGCCGACCAGGTCCTGCTGGTGATGTGCTCCCGGCTGTCCGTCGAGAAGCGGCCGGGCACGGCGCTCGACGCGCTGGAGGCACTGCTGCGGCGCGGCGAGCGGGCCGTGCTGGTCGTCGCGGGGGACGGACCGCTGCGGGCCCGGCTCGAACAGCGGGCCGCCGAACGGCGGCTGCCCGTCACGTTCCTCGGGCATGTCGCCGACCGTGCGCTGCTGGGCGCGCTGCAGGCCTCGGCGGACGTGTGTCTGGCGCCGGGCCCCGCCGAGACGTTCGGGCTCGCCGCCCTGGAGGCGATGGCCTGCGGTACCCCCGTGGTGGCCAGCGCGCTGTCCGCGCTGCCCGAGATCGTCGGGTCCGCCGGGGCCACCGCCGGGGACAGCGGTGACTCCTTCGCGGACGCGGTGCGGCTGCTCCTGGGGCGTACCGAGACCGAGCGCCGGGAAGCGGCACGCGCGCGTGCCGAGTGCTTCGGCTGGGACACCGCCGTGAAGGCCTTCCTCGCGGCGCACGACGCGACCGTCGAGGTGCGGCCCCGGCTCCAGGAGGGCGTCGGATGAGACCCCTTCGGTTCGTGGCTCTCGGGGACTCACTGACCGAGGGCGTGGGCGACCCCGTGGGAGAGGCCTGGCGGGGCTGGGCGGCGCTGCTCGCCGACGGGTTGTCCGGCGGGGTGCCGGAGGCGGTTCCCGAGGCGGTGCCCGAGGCGGTGCCGGTCGGGGCCGCCGCCGGGTTCGGCCGCGGGCCGGTTGGCGGGTTCGCCCACGGGGTGGTTGGCGGGTTCGCCCACGGGGCGGCCGGTGAGCCGTCGGGTGCGGTTGCCGACGGGGCGGCCGTCGAGTCGTCCGGTGGGCCGGCCGGTGGGTCCTCGGGACGGCCCGTCGGCGGACCGTCCGATCGGCCCGTGGCGTCCGTGGAGTTCACCAACCTCGCGGTGAGCGGCGCCCAGACGCGCGACGTCCTGGAACGGCAGACGCCGCAGGCGCTGGCCCTGCGCCCGGACGTGGTGTCCGTCGTGATCGGGGTGAACGACACTCTGCGGTGCACCTTCGACATCCACGCCGTGGCCGCCCGGCTCGACCAGGTGTACGCGGCCTTCCGGGACCAGGGCGCCGTGCTCCTGACCGCCTGTCTGCCGGATCCCGGTGCGATGCTCGGGCTGCCGGGGGCGCTCGCACGTCCGCTGGCCCGGCGCCAGCGGGCCGTCAACGCGGTCGTGCACGCGCTGTCCGAGCGCTACGGCGCGGTGCACGTGCACGCGGCGGAGGGCGCCTGGCTGACGGACCGCGCGTTGTGGAGCGCGGACCGGCTGCACCCGGGGGAGCGCGGGCACCGGCAGCTCGCCCTGCGCTTCCACATGTCCCTCGCACAGCGGGGCGTCGCCACCGGGCCCGCGCCGTCGGCCGAGCCCGAGTTCCCCGCGCCCACCCGTTCGGCGAGCCTGTGGTGGCTGGCCACCGCCGGGACGGGATGGGTGGCCCGGCGGTGCACCGACCTGTTGCCGCAACTGCTCACCCTGGCCGCCGCCGAGATCCGCCACCGGGCGCGCGGCACCAGCGCCCGGCTCGACCTCGGTGCCTCGCACGCCGTGGCGTCCGCGCTGGCCGCCCTGTCCGGGGGCGAACAGCCGGACGCCGCATGAGGAAGCGGGGCGGACCGCCGGCGCCTCAGCGTCGGCGTACGACCAGGAAACGGACCGGCGTGCCCGGGACCGCCTGAGCGGCCGCCGAGAGGTCGGCCGTACGGACCACCGCGATCACCGGGTAGCCCCCGGTGGTGGGATGGTCGGCGAGGAACACCACCGGTCTGCCGTCGGGCGGCACCTGCACGGAGCCCAGCACCATGCCCTCACTGGGGAGTTCGCCGGAAACGGCCCTCTCCAGTGGGGGCCCTTCCGTACGCAGCCCGATGCGGTTGCTCGCCGAGGACACCCGGTAGGCGGCCGTCGCCAGGGTGCGCAGGGCGGAGGCGGTGAACCAGTCGTCGCGCGGACCCGGCGTCACCCGCAGGACGAGCTCGGTGGGCGGACCCGGGTGCGGAACCACGTCCACGCGCGCGGGGACGTCGTCGGGGTGCCCCAGCGGCAGCACCGTACCGTCCGTGAGGGGCGGCGGACCCAGGCCCGAGAGGAGGTCGGTGGAGCGGCTGCCGAGGACCGGGTCCACGGCGATTCCGCCGGACACGGCCACATAGCTGCGCAGTCCCGCGCGAGCGGCGCCGACGTCGAGCAGCGCCCCGGCGGGGACACGTACCGGCGCACCCCAGGGAGCCGGGCGTCCGTCCACCGCGACCGGGCAGGGCGCGCCCGCGACCGCCACCGTGACCGCCGAACGCGGGCGCAGGCCGCAGCCGTTGAGGGTCGTCTCCAGGACGGCCGCCTCGACGGGGTTGCCGACGAGACGGTTGGCCAGCGCCGCCGCGGGCGCGTCCAGCGCGCCGGAGCGGGGGACACCGAGGTGCGCGTGGCCGGGGCGGCCCTGGTCCTGGACGGTGGTCAGGGCCCCGGCGCGCACGACGGACAGGGCCCGGTCGGTCATCAGCACCCCGCCGCTACGAACCGGACCCGGGTGCCCGGGGCGAGCAGCGCGGCCGGCACGCGCGCGTGGTCCCACAGCACCGCGTCCGTCGTGCCGATCAGCTGCCAGCCGCCCGGCGACGAGCGCGGGTACACGCCCGTGTACGGACCCGCGAGGGCCACGGAACCCGCCGGGACCGAGGTACGCGGAGTCGGCCGGCGCGGCACGTCGTACCGGGAGGGCAGTCCGGTGAGGTAGCCGAATCCGGGTGCGAACCCGCAGAAGGCGACCCGGAACTCGGCCGCCGCGTGGATCTCCGGCACCTCGTGTTCCGGCACCCCCCACCGCGCCGCCACGTCGGCCAGGTCGGGGCCGTCGTAGCGTACGGGGATCTCTACCGCGTCCTTCGCGCGCGCGGGCAGCGGCGGGATGTCCCAGGCGGGGAGCCGTGACGCCAGACGCACCGGGTCGTCCACGCCGTCCAGCAGGACCGTACGGGCCGCCGGGACGATCTCCCGGACGGACAGGGAACCGTCGGCGCGGCGGCGCAGCAGCTCGGCGTGCAGGGACTGGGCCGCCTCGCCGGAGGCGACCTCGACGAGCAGGGCACGTTCCCCGACCGGCAACACCCTCATACGAAGGCCTCCACGCGGACGCCCGAGGACTCCAGACGGGCGCGGACCCGGCGCGCCAGCTCCACCGCGCCCGGGGTGTCCCCGTGCAGGCACAGCGAGCGGGCGCGGACCGGGACGGGCTCCCCGGTGTGGGACGTCACCGTGCCGAACCGGGCCAGGCCCAGGGAGCGTTCGACGACCTCCTCGGCGTCCGTGATCACCGCGCCCTCCAGGGTGCGCGGCACGAGGGTTCCCTCCGCGGTGTAGGCGCGGTCCGCGAACGCCTCGGTGACCGTGGGCAGTCCGGCCCGCTCCGCCAGCTTCAGGAAGCGGGAGGACGGCAGACCGAGGACGGGCAGTGCGGCGTCCGCGAGCAGGACGCCGTCGACGACCGCTGCCGCCTGCTCCTCGTCGCGCACGACGCGGTTGTAGAGCGCCCCGTGCGGCTTCACGTACGCCACGCGCGCGCCCGCCGCACGCGCGAAGACCTCCAGGGCGCCGATCTGGTAGGCCACTTCGGCCGTCAGTTCGTCGGGCGGCACGTCCATCGCGCGCCGCCCGAAACCCGCCAGGTCGCGGTAGGAGACCTGGGCGCCGATCCGTACGCCCCGTTCGGCCGCCAGCTCGCACACCCGCCGCATGGTGACCGCGTCCCCGGCGTGGAATCCGCAGGCCACATTGGCGCTGGTGACGACGGACAGCAACTGCTCGTCGTCGGTCAGCCGCCAGCGGCCGAAACCCTCGCCGAGGTCGGCGTTGAGATCGATCGGGGTCATGAGGCGCAGTCTCTCCTTTCCGGGCCGCTTCAGGCCACGCGGTACTGCTCGTCACGGGCGTCGGTGAGGAACATCTGCCCGGGTGCGTGGGTGATCGCGAACGGTGGGCGGGACGCCATCACGGCCGCCTGGGGAGTCACTCCGCAGGCCCAGAAGACGGGGATGTCGTCCGGTTCGGTGTCCACCGCGTCACCGAAGTCGGGGTGCGCGAGACTGCGGATGCCCAGCCCCGAGGGTTCCCCGCAGTGCACGGGGCTGCCGTGCACCGCGGGCATGAGGCTGGTCTCCCGGATCGCCGCGGCCAGGTGTTCGGGCGGGACCGGACGCATCGACACCACCATGGGGCCGTGCAGCCGCCCGGCCGGCCGGCAGCGGCGCGCGGTCACGTACATGGAGACGTTGCGGCCCTGTTCGATGTGGCGCAGGGGGACGCCCGCCTCGGTGAGCGCCCACTCGAAGGTGAAACTGCACCCGATCAGGAACGAGACCAGGTCGTCGCGCCAGCGGCCGACGACGTCGGTGGGCTCGTCCACCAACTCGCCGTTCTCCCAGACCCGGTAGCGGGGCAGATCGGTGCGCAGGTCCGCGCCGTCGGCGAGCGGGGTGGTCCAGGAGCCGGCGTCGGTGACGTCGAGGACCGGACAGGGTCCTGGGTTGCGCTGGCAGAACAGCAGCATGTCGTACGCCCAGTCGGCGGGCACCGAGATCAGGTTGGCCTGGGTGTGCCCCGCGGCGATCCCGGCCGTCGGGCCCGACACGCCCGAACGGAACCAGGCCCGTGCCTTTTTGGGGGTCCACGCGCGTGCGTGCTCGCCGAGCGGGTGCAACGGGCGCTCCTTGGAGGGGCGTTGTGCGGAGGCCGTGGGAGTCACGGGAGGTGCCGATCCTGTGGCAGCCGCGGAGGCCGAGGCGGACAGGGGGGCCGGGGAGGGCGGGGAAGCCACGGACGTCACAGGAGTTCCTTTCCACGGGTCTCGGGGAGGCCGATCAGCGCCAGGGCGGCGAGTGCGTAGCCGATCGCGCCGAAGACCAGGGCGCCGCCCACGCCCCAGCTGTCGGCCAGGAAGCCGACCAGGGTGGGGAAGACGGCGCCCACGGCGCGCCCGGTGTTGTACGTGAAGCCCTGCCCGGTGCCGCGCACCGCCGAGGGATACAGCTCGCTGAGGAACGAGCCGAAGCCGCTGAAGATCGCCGACATGCAGAAGCCGAGCGGGAAACCGAGCACGAGGAGAAGCGTGTTGGCGCCGCTCGGGAGGTTGGCGTAGATGAGGACGCAGACCGCGGAGAGGATCGCGAAGAGCAGGATGTTCCGCTTGCGGCCCAGCCTGTCGGTGAGGTACCCGCCGGTGAGGTAGCCGATGAAGGCCCCGGAGATCAGGAACGTGAGGTAGCTGCCGGTGCCGACCACGGACAGGCCCC
Organism: Streptomyces sp. RPA4-2; assembly: GCF_012273515.2. NCBI lineage: Bacteria > Bacillati > Actinomycetota > Actinomycetes > Kitasatosporales > Streptomycetaceae > Streptomyces > Streptomyces sp. RPA4-2. Next base: position 1,822,945 of record NZ_CP050975.2, on the reverse strand, counting down.
GCTCCGTCTTCAGGTACGTGGGTACCCAGGTGGCCAGCGTGTAGTAGCCGCCCTGGACTCCGGTGGAGAGCAGTACCGCGAAGAACGTGGTGCGCAGCAGACCGGGGTTTTCGGCCGTGGCCGGCTTGAAGATCGCTGTGAACGAGCCCTTGTCCGCGCTCCTCTCGCGCTCGGCGGCCGCCTCGGGGGCGTCCTGCACCCGGCGGCGCACCCAGATGACCAGCAGCGCGGGCAGCGCGCCGGTCCAGAACATCACGCGCCACGCGAGGTCGTCGCCGAGGAACTGGAAGACGAGGGTGTACACGAGCACCGCCAGTCCCCAGCCGACGGCCCAGGAGCTCTGGATCGCGCCGAGTGTGCGACCGCGGTGCTTCGGGCTCGCGTACTCGGCGACCAGGATCGCGCCGACCGCCCACTCGCCGCCGAACCCGAGGCCCTGAAGGGCGCGGAAGACCAGCAGCGTCTCGTAGTTGGGCGCGAATCCGCAGGCCACGGTGAACACCGCGTACGTGATCACGGTGATCATGAGTGCCTTGACGCGCCCGATCCGGTCCGCGACCACGCCGGCGATCGCTCCGCCGACCGCCGAGACGACCAGGGTGACGGTGGTGAACAGACCGGTCTGGCCGCTGTCCAGACCGAAGTACGCCGCCAGGGTGACCATGCTCAGCGGCAGGGTGAAGTAGTCGTACGAGTCGAGGGCGTAGCCGCCGAACGCGCCGGCGAAGGCCCGGCGGCCCCGTGGACCGAGGGCGCGCAGCCAGGCGAACGCGCCTTCCTGGGAGCCGGGTTCACCCGCGCCCCGATGGGGGTCGGTGGTCAGGGCCTGTGGGGGAGGGGTCGTGCTCATGGGCACCTCGCAGTGAGGGACGAAGGGTGCGTGTGGACTGAGCCGTGCCGTGCCGTGCCGTGCCGTGCGGAAGGGACGGGCGCCGCGTTCGAGCGGGCGGTGGGGACTGTGCGGCGCCGCCTGACCGCCAAGGTAGAGGATCGTTGAACGATCCTTCAATACCCGTGTTGTTTCGTTCCTGTATCTACGATTGAATTCCGGGTATGGCAGAGCTGACCGGACTGGCCGACGACCGCGCCCTGCTGGGCCGCACCAGCACCGCCGAGCGGGTGGCGGACATCCTCAGGAGCCGGGTCGCCGAGGGGTACTTCCTGCCCGGGACGCGGCTGTCCGAGGACAGCATCGGCGGGGCGCTCGGTGTGTCACGCAACACACTGCGCGAGGCGTTCCGGCTGCTCACGCACGAACGCCTGCTCGTCCACGAGCTCAACCGCGGGGTCTTCGTACGGGTACTGACGGTCGAGGACGTCGAGGACATCTACCGCACCCGCACCCTCGTCGAGTGCGCCGTGGTCCGAGGGCTCGGCGAGCCGCCGTACGCTCTCGACGACCTCGCCCACGCCGTCGGGGAGGGGCAGCGGGCGGCCCGCGAAGGCGACTGGAAAGCCGTGGGTACGGCCAACATCCACTTCCACCGGGAGCTCGTCGCACTCGCCGGGAGCTCCCGCACCGACGAGGTGATGCGCAGTGTCTTCGCCGAACTGCGGCTGGCCTTCCATGTGGTGGACGACCCGCGGCGGCTGCACGAGCCGTACCTCACCCGGAACCGTGAGATCCTCGAGACGCTCCGGGCGGGCGACCGCGACGGGGCCGAGCACCTGCTCTCGGTCTATCTCGGCGACTCGCTCGAAAGGGTTGTGGAGGTCTACGCGCGACGGGTGGCGGACGGCGCGCAGGGCATCGGCTGAGGCGCGGGCGGGCCGTCGGCGCACGGCGGGCGGGAGCGCACCGCGAACCCGGTGACGGGCGGTCGCTTCTGCGCCGTTTCGACCGTTGTCGGACCGAGGACCTAGTCTGTGCACCGTGACTTCGCCTGTACCGACGGACCGTGTTCCGCCCCAGCTCAGCGCGGCGCCGCGCCTTGCTCCGGGCCCGGCCGCCGACGAGGGCCTGGCGCGGCGGCTGCGCGCGCTCGCCTGCACCGCGCCGCTGCACGACCTGGACGTGCGCAAGGCGAATCTCGCGGGCGAGTACACGGTCTACGGCATGGCCGAGGTGGCCCTCGCCGTCATCGACCTCGTCACCCTGAACATGGACTTCGACACCGGAGCCGACCACGACCAGATAGTGGCCCGGCTCCTCCCGCGCATCGCCGCGCAGGCACCCCGGCGCCCCGTCGCCGAGCACGAGCGGGTGGCCCGCTGGGTCCTGGAGAACCTGATCAACGTCGGCAGCGTCGACCGCGGCTTCCGGGCCGTGTACGGCACGTTCGCGCCCGACGGCTCCTATGTGCGCCGCGACTACGACTTCAAGCTGATCGAAGAGGTCCCCGGCTACGGGGGCACCGTCTACCTCCGTACGACGGACGAGGCGGTCAACGTCCTCGTCGGCGCCCTCGACACCGACGTCACCAGCGCGCAGATTGCCGCCGAGGTCAAGCTGGAGGTGCTGATCAGCCGTGGCCGGCTCGCGGACGCCCAGCTCGCCGCCGAGCAGGCCCGCTACCGGACCGTGCAGTACGCGGAGACGCTCCGCAGGGCGCTCGACGCCACCCGGCGCAATGTGCGGGCCGTCGACTGGCTCCAGGCCGTGCCCGACATGATCGCCGAGGCCCTCGACCACGTCGCGGACCGCTATCGCCACGAGAATGCGATCCTCACCAACATCCGCAAGGCCCGCGACGAGTCCGAGGACCCCGAGCAGAAGCGCCGCGCCGCCGAGCTCGTCGACATCGTCAAGGACTGCATCCGCCGGCACACACAGCTGCAGTCCAGGCTCCTGGAGGCCGGCCCGCTGTTCCGCGCCGAGCAGGACCGACAGGCCTTCGCCACCCCCATGACGACCGCCGGCATCGACCTCTACGGCCATCTCGTCGCCCCCCTGCTGCCGCTGCCCGTCGAGCAGGCGCGGCGCGTGACCGACGCCTTCTTCGCACGCGGAACCGGTCTGCGCACCCCCGTGTCCGTCCGCGTCACGGATCTCGTCGACCTCCTGCTGACCCCGCCCGTGGAGCGGGAGCACCTCGGCGCCGAGATGCCCGAGCCGGACCTGATCGCCACCCCGGACGACAGCCGCTTCAGCGACGAGCAGCTCGCGAGCGCCATGGAGCTGCTCGACCTGCCCGCCGACGCGCCTCGGCGGCTCTCCGGACTGCTGGCGGAGGCACGCGACCGCGATTGCGAACTGCCCTATCTCGTAGCGCTGTTGGCCATCCACGCGGCCAGCCCGCCGGTCGGTACCGCCTACCGGCAGGGCGAGGAGAAGCTGCTCTTCGCCGTGGACGACGGCACCGAACTGGACGATCCGGAGTTCGGCGGCGCCGATCTCATCGTCGGGATGGCCCTGCTGGACGCGGCGGGGATGGCGGCGGACCGGAAGTGAACGCCTCGTCGCACGCACCGGGGAGCCGCGAGCCGTCCACGGCCCGCCGGTCGGCCCTGGTAAGCCACGCGGCCCGCCGCACCCCGCACCGGGGCGCCCCCGCCCCCGTACCTCTGAACAAGGAGCCCCTTCCGTGACCGAGCAGCACGTCGAGTGGAGCGAGCCGGACGTCGTCGCCGCGCCGGCGAGCGCCCCCGTCACGCCCGCCGACGCCGCCGACGCGGCGCGGCTCGTCGCCTTCGGACTGCAGCCCAAACTGCAGCCCGCGCGCGACCAGGAGTACGCGGAGCTGCTGCGGCGCTACCGCGAGGACCCGCCCTTCGCGCGCCTCACCGACGCCGTGGCCGCCGGGCTCGGACTGGTCGTCCTGGAGGTGTCCGCACGCGCCGGGATGGCGGTCACGGCCGCCGAGGACTCCGTCTTCGCCGTCCGCATGGGCGACTACGCGCGCCGTACCTCCGCCGACTCCGTGGACCGCTTCCTGCACGGCCTCGCCCACCTCGCCGTGGCCGCCCTGGCCTTCCCACGGCCGGAGGACCTGGCCGACGACGGATACATCGGACGCGTCTCGGTCAACGGCGTCGACGCGTTCGTACGCCAGGCCTGCCGCCGTCTGGAGGAGCGGGCCGAGGAGCTGGGCGAGAACACCGATCCGGCGACCGAGGCCCCGGGGCTGGAGGCGGCCTGGCGGACCTGGGCCCGGCGCAGCTCCACCGGCGCCACCAAGGACGCGCGAAGACTCGCCGGCTCGACCACCGGCATCGTCGGCAAGGCCGTCGTGTTCCTCACCGACTCCGGCTTCCTGCAGCGCACGGGCGACGACGCGGGCGGCACGTACCGGACGACGGCCCGCTACCAGCTCCAGGTCCGGGACATGGCGGGCAGCGCCGCGATGGCCGAGCTACTGGAACTGGGCGTCGTCCCGGTGACCGACGGCTCCGCGAGTCTGCTGCCCGCCGAGGACGGCGACGATCTGGAGCCGGTGGCCGGCGCCGGCCTGCCGTTCCACTCCTGACCCCGCATCCGAAGAACCTCCTCACGTATCCGAAGTCTGACGACGAGAGTCCGCCGCCATGTACGAGCTGTCCCGGGTCCGCCTCTACTCCATCGGGCCGGCCGGTGCGCGCTACGCCGACACCGTGCTGGACCTGCGGGGTGTCGGTGAGCCCGTGCCCGACCCCGCGCCCATCCAGGCGGAGTTCTTCGCGGACGAGCCCGTCGGGCCGCCGCGCCGGCCCGCGCCCGCGGGCGTGCTCTTCCTGGAGAACGGCGGCGGCAAGTCCGTACTGCTCAAGCTGATCTTCTCGGTGATGCTGCCGGGGCACCGCAACACACTGGGCGGCGCCAGCTCCGGTGTGCTGCGCAAGTTCCTGCTCGCCGACGACTGCGGCCATGTCGCGCTGGAGTGGCAGCACACCCTGACCGGCGAGTGCGTCGTGGTCGGCAAGGCCAGTGAGTGGCGTGGACGGCAGGTCTCGAACGACCCGCGGAAGTTCGCGGAGGCCTGGTACTCCTTCCGCCCCGGACCGGGCCTGAGCCTGGACAGCCTGCCCGTCGCCGAGGCCACGACCGTCCGCCCGGCCGTCGAGGGGGCGTCCGGCGCGCAGGGACGGCGCCGCACCATGAAGGGCTTCCGGGACGCCATCACCGAGGCGGGCAAGGCCTACCCGCACCTGGAGGTGCACTGGGAGGAGATCCACGACCGCTGGAACGAGCACCTCGGCGACCTCGGCCTCGACCCCGAACTCTTCCGCTACCAGCGGGAGATGAACGCCGACGAAGGCGAGGCCGCCGGTCTCTTCGCCGTCAAGAAGGACTCCGACTTCACCGACCTGCTGCTGCGCGCGGTCACCGACACCCGCGACACGGACGGCCTCGCCGACCTGGTCGGCGGCTTCGGCAACAAGCTGGGCCGGCGCTCCGAGCTGATCGCGGAGCGGGACTTCACGGCCGGCTCCGCGGACCTGCTCGGACGCATCGTCGAGGCCGCCGACGCCCGCTCCCGCGCCCGTGACATCCACGCGGCCGCCGAGCGGCGCACCCGGACACTGGCCCGGCGCCTGTCCGCACGGGCCGTGCGGGAGCGGGTGCGCGCCGGAGAGCTCGCGCAGCGCGTCACCGCCGCCGCGTACGCCGTCACCCATGCCGAGGGCGCCCGGGAGCGCAGTGCGCTGATCGCCGCGGAACTCGCCTACCGGCACGCCTCGTTGGCGCTCGCCGGGGCCGAGAAGTCGGCGGCCGCGCAGAAGCGCGAGCTCGCCGACGCGCGCACGCTGCACGCCTCCTGGCAGGCCGCCGAGCTCGTCCTGCGCCACCGGGCCGCCGCCGACCGCTCCGCGCGCGTGGCCGCCGCGATCCTCGAGGCCGAGAGGGACGCCGCACCCGCGCTCGCCGCCCGCGCCCGGGCCGCCGTCGACCTCGTCCGCGCCCTGCACCGCGCCGCCGAGGGCGCCGAGGCACTCGCCAACGAGGAGGAGGAGCGCTCCGCCGGACTGCAGGACGTCGGCGAGACCGCGTACGCCGACTCCACCGCCGCGGCCACCGCCGCCCAGCGTGCCCGCAGCGAGATCGGACACCTGCGCCAGCGGCTCAGCGAGGTCGAACAGGAGACCGCCGAGGCGGTCCGCGCGGGCTGGCTCGACGACACCGCCCCCGACGCCGACCCGGCCCGCGCCGCGCTCGCCGCCAGTGACGCCGAGAAGACCGCCGTCGCGGCCTGGGACACCGCCCGTGAGGCCTCACGACGGGCCACGGAGCACGCAAGGGAGGCGGCGTCCACCGAGTCCCGCGCCGAGCTGACGGCCGCCCGCGCGTCGGACGCGGCGGCGGCGGCCGACCGGGCGTACGACGGGGAGCGCCACACCGCGGAGGGGCTGGCGGGCGAGGAGCGGCTCGCCGAACTGCTCAGCCTGCCGAGCGCCGGGGCCAGGGCGCGCGGCGGGGTGCCACTGCCCCGGGCGGGCGCGGACACCACCGGCGTGACGGCCGGCCGCCTCGGCCGGCAGGCGGGCGCGGGCGACGACACGGTCGGGCGCACCGGGAACTCCGTGTCCGGCGGCCACGGCGGAGCCGGCGGCGACACCTCCGCCGACCTCTGGACCGCGGCCGAAGGCGCCCTCACCCCCGAGGAGCTGGACCAGTACGCCGACGAGCTGCGCACGCTCCTCGACGACGGTGTCTCCTCCGCCGAACGCCAGCTGTTCGAGCTGCGGACCGCCGCGGCCGACGACGCACGCATCCTCGGCGCCCTCGGCGACGGCGGGCTGCTGCCGCCCGGCCCGGACGTGCTGGCCACCGTCGAGTACCTCGGCGAGCACGGCATCCCGGCGCTGCCCGGCTGGCGCTATCTCGCCCAGGCCGTCGACCCGGTCGACCACGCGCGGGTACTGGCCGCCCGCCCGGAGCTCGTCGACGGCGTGATCATCACCGACCCGGACACACACGCACGGGCCCGCGAGGCACTCGCCGAGGCGGCGCTGCTGCCCCGCTCCGCCGTCGCCGTCGGCACCGCCGCCGCGCTGCTCGCCCCGACCCCCGCCACCGACGAGGGAGACAGCGGGGTGTTCCTCGTCCCCCCGAACCCGGCCATGCACGACGAGCACGCCGCCGACGAGGAACGGCAGACGCTGCGCGCCCGCGCCACCGGCCGGGACGAGGAGATCCGCGCCCTGGCCGGCCGGCTCGCCAAGGACCGGGAACTGGCGGCGCGGCTCGCGTCCTGGCGCACCGGATGTCCGTCCGGCCGGCTCGTCGAGCTGGCCGGGGCCGCCCAGGAAGCCCGCGCCTTCGCCGAGGAGGCCGAGGCCGAACTCGCCGAGGCGCGCACGGTACGGGCCGAGGCCGACGAGACCGCCGCCGAGGCGGCCCTCGTACGCGACGAACGCCAGGACACCGCCCAGCGTGCCCGGCGCGCCGCCGACGCGCTCGCCGGCCTCGCCTTCCGGCTGCGCGAACGCGCCGGCTGGCAGGTGAAACTGCGCGAACTCGCCGACGAGGCGACGGAGTCGGAGGCCCGCGCCCAGACCTGCCTGGAGCGCGCCCGAGCCGCCGACGAGGACCGCCGCGCCACCCAGCGTGCCGCCGACGACGCCCGCCGCACGGCCCGCGCACTGCGCGCCGAGCGCGCGGAGATCGCCGGCGCCCCCGACGACGTACCGCAGGACGCGCCGGACACCGCGAAGGCGTCGCTGCCCGCCCTGCGCGAGGCCTACCGAGCCGCCTCGCAGCTGTACGAGAAGGTCGGCGTCGGCGCCGATCTGCGGGCCGAGCAGGCGCGGGCCGAGAGCGACGAGAGCGCGGCGCTGGCCGAGCTGGACCGGCTCAGCAACAAGGTGCGCACCCGCGCCGCGCAGCTGCTGGAGTCCCCGGACGGGTCCGACGGGCCGTCCCGGCAGGCCGCCGTCGCCCGTGCCGAGGAACTCGTACAGCTCCTGGAGACCCGGATGTCGACCGCGAGCGAGCAGCTCGGGCGGCTGCGGGGCGAGGCCGAGCGGCACGCCCCGGAGGACGGCGGGGTCCACACGGAACTGTCGGAGGAACTGGTCCCGCGCGACGCCGAGCACGCCCAGACCCTGCTGCGCACGGCCACCGGTGAACTCGCCTCCCGTGCCGAGGCGTTGAACCGGACCCGGGCGGCGCACACCGAACTGCTCGACGCCCACCGCACCGCCGAGGACGCGGCAGGCGGCTTCGACGAGACGGCGGCCCTCCTGCGGGACCTGCTGCGCGAGCACTCCGACGAGGAGCAGGAGGAGCAGGAGCCCTACCCCGGCAGCCTCGAAGAGGCACGGCACGCCGCCGCCGAGACCCGCCGCTCCCTGCGCGGCTGCTCCGCCGACCTCTCCGCCGCCGAGGGCGCCGTCCGCGAGGCCGGCGACATCCTCGTACGCCACGCCAACTCCACGCGCTACGAGCAGGTGCGCACCCCGGCCCGCCAGCAGATCCGCGAGCTGCCCGCGTCCGCGCTGCCCGAGCACGCCCAGAAGTGGGCGGACGCCTTCGCGCCCCGACTGCGGGTCCTCACCGACGAGTTGGAGCAGCTGGAGCGCAACCGGGACTCGATCGTCGACAGGCTGCGCGGGCTCGTGGAGTCCTCCCTCGCCACACTGCGCTCCGCCCAGCGGCTGTCCCGGCTGCCCGAGGGGCTCGGCGAGTGGTCAGGACAGGAATTCCTGCGGATCCGTTTCGAGGAGCCCGACCAGGCCACGCTGACCGAACGGCTCGGTGAGGTCGTCGACGAGGCCACCCGCGCGGCGGTCAAGAAGAACTCCGACATGCGCCGCGACGGCATGTCGCTGCTGCTCAGGGGCGTCGGCGCCGCACTCCGGCCCAAGGGTGTCGCGGTCGAGATCCTGAAGCCGGACGCCGTGCTGCGAGCCGAGCGTGTTCCCGTAGGACAGATGGGTGACGTGTTCTCCGGCGGGCAGCTGCTGACCGCCGCCATCGCGCTCTACTGCACGATGGCCGCGCTGCGCAGCAACGACCGGGGCCGCGACAAGCACCGGCACGCCGGCACGCTCTTCCTCGACAACCCGATCGGCCGCGCCAACGCGACGTACCTGCTGGAGCTGCAGAGGGCCGTCTCGGACGCGCTCGGCGTCCAACTCCTGTACACCACGGGCCTGTTCGACACGACCGCGCTCGCGGAGTTCCCCCTCGTCATCCGGCTGCGCAACGACGCCGACCTGCGCGCCGGGCTGAAGTACATCAGCGTCGAGGAACATCTCCGACCAGGACTGCCGCGCGAGGCTCCCGCCGGGGAGGCCGTGCACACGGAGATCACGGCGACACGGATGTTCAAGCGCCCGGCGCCGACCGCCCCGTAGGACGGACGGCCCTGGGGAGCCGCGTGCTGCTCGGGGCCGGCCGTGCCCACCCGGCGGGGCCGCATGCCGTCACGGCCCCGCGCGCCTTATGGAGTGCTCCTACACGTCCTCCTTCACCAGGTCCGCGCACTTCTCGCCGATCATCATCGTCGTGACGCAGGGATTGACGGAGATGAGATCCGGCATCACCGAGCCGTCCGCGACCCGCAGACCCTCGACGCCCTTGACCCGCAGCCGCGCGTCGAGCGGGGCCGAGGTGTCGTCGTCCGCGCCCATCTTCACGGTGCAGGACGGGTGGTAGACGGTGTTGTGGGTCTTGTGGATGTAGTCGAGCAGTTCGTCGTCCGTCCGGACGTCCGGGCCGGGAGCCAGTTCGGCCCCCGCCCAGCCGCTCAGCGCGGGCTGCGCCACGATCTCCCGGGCCAGCTTCAGCCCGTACGTCATCACGCGCACGTCGTGCTCGTGGGTGAAGTAGCGCGGATCGACCCTCGGCTTGTCCCGGTAGTCGCGGGTGCGCAGCCGCACGGTGCCGCGTGACTTCGCGCGGGTGACGTTCGGGGTGAGGCAGAAGGCGTTCTCGGTCGTGGGGAAGCCGTGTCGCGCGGTGTTCATGTCGAACGGCACCGAGCCGTAGTGGTACATCAGGTCCGGCCGGTCCAGGCCCGGTTCGGTGTCGTAGAAGATGCCGGCCTCCCACCACTGGCTGGACGTGGTGGTCATCGGCTGCCGGGCCTCCCACATGATGACGCCCTCGGGATGGTCCTGGAGGTTCTCGCCGACACCCGCCGAGTCCACCACGACGTCGACGCCGACCTCGCGCAGGTGCGCCGCGGGCCCGATGCCCGACAGCATCAGCAGCTTGGGTGTGTCGATGGACCCGCAGGACACGATCACCTCGCGGCGGGCGCGTACCGTCCGCGTGTGGATCAGGTCCGGGTCGAGGTACTCGGCGCCCACGCACCGCCGCCCCTCGAGGACGAGCTTCTTGGCGCGCACCCCCGTCCGTACCGAGAGGTTCGGCCGCTTGCCCATGACCGGGTGCAGATACGCGACCGACGAGGACTGGCGGACGTTGTTCTCGTCGGAGTTGATCTGGAACCAGTTGGCGCCGCGGACCACGGTCGTGCCGGTGTTGAAGGCCGTGGTCGCGATGCCCGCCTGCGCGCACGCCTCGAGGAGTGCGGTGCCGCAGGGGTCCTCGCCCTTGAGCGTGCGCAGTTTCACCGGGCCGGTGCGGCCGTGGTGGTCGCCGGGAGCGTCGTTGGACTCCAGCCGCCGGTAGAGCGGGAAGAGTTCGGCCGCACTCCACCCCGTACAGCCCGCCGCGGCCCAGTCGTCCAGGTCCTCGGCGGGGGCCCAGAACGCGATGCAGGAGTTGTGCGAGGAGCAGCCCCCGAGCACCTTGGCGCGGGCGTGCCGCATGAAGCTGTTGCCGCTGGCCTGCGGCTCGACCGGGTAGTCCCAGTCGTAGCCGGACTCCAGCAGTCCCATCCAGCGTTCCAGTTTCAGGACGTTCTCGTCGCCGACGTCGCTGGGGCCCGCCTCCAGCACGCACACGGTGACGGAGGGATCCTCGGAGAGCCGGGCCGCCACCACGTTGCCCGCCGTACCGCCGCCGACCACTACATAGTCGAACTCATCGCCATTCATGGAGAGTTGACCTCCTCGGGTTGCTCTTCGGCCGGTTGTCCGCCGGTCCTCACTCGGCGGCGGGGGCGATCAGGGGAGAGGCGACGGACGTGTCGGACCGGAGCTGGTGCTCGGCGAGCACCCCGGTGCGGTGCCGCTGCACGAACCAGTAGTAGGCGAAGCCGCCGCCGGCGACGACGGCCACGAACAGGACGGCGCCCCAGCGCAGGTACCAGTGGTACGGGGCGGCCGCGTTGTAGACCGCGGAACGCGGCCAGATGAGGTTGACCGTCATGGCCGCGCCCCAGACGACGGCGACGACGTTGACGAGCAGCCCCCAGCGCCCCAGCGAGAACTTGCCGTCACCCGCGGGCTGCCACCTGCCGCGCAGCCGGGCGACCAGCATGGGTCCGGTGACCATGAGGTACGCCAGGTAGATCATGATGATGCCGATGCTGGTGACCACGGTGAAGATCTGCGGCTGGCGGATGTTGACCACCAGGATCGCCAGCGCGAGGACACCGATGATCACCGTCGGCAGCACCGGTGTCCGGAACCGCGCGTTGACCTTGGCCAGCTTCGAGGAGGCGGGCAGGTTGTTGTCGCGGGCCATCGCGAAGGCCAGCCGGACCGCCGCCGTGTGCACGGCCAGCGCGCACACCGTGACCGCGATCAGCACACACCACAGCATCGCCTTGCCGGCCGTGGGGCCGAGCACGTCGAGGACGATGTACTGCAGCCCGTCCGTGGAGAGCTTCTCGCCCTTCAGGCTGGAGACGCTCATCAGCGCGAGGAGCAGGACGAGCCCGCCCAGGACGAAGGAGGCGACGATGGCGCGGATGATGGCGCGCGGCGCGTTCCGCGAGGGGTCGAGGCACTCCTCACCGAGCGACGAGGCCGTGTCGAATCCGTACATCACGTAGGCGGACGCCAGCGAGGCCACCAGGAACGCGCCGAGATAGCCGAACGACTGACCGTCGCCGGTGCCCTGGGTGTCCATCACCACCTGGGGGCCACGCGTGATGTGCACCGCGAACAGGACGATCAGCACGACGGTGGCGATCAGTTCGATGAAGACACCCGCGGTGTTGATGGTGGCCATCAGCTTCACGCCGAAGGCGTTGACCAGGGTGGTGAACAGGATCAGTACGGCCGCCAGCAGCACCGCGTTGGTGGCGACGTCGTACTTGCCCGTGCCGTCGCCCACGAACTGGAAGGTGGAGGAGATCTGCGGAAGGGTCAACTGATAGGCGAGTGCGACGGCCGCGATCGACACGATCGACGCGAGCAGCATCATCCAGCCCGCGAGCCAGCCTATGTGTGGATTGCCCACCTTCTTCGACCAGTTGTAGACGGAACCGGCCACCGGGTAGCGGGCGGCGAGTTCGGCGAAGCAGAGCGCGACCATGAACTGGCCTATGAACACCATCGGCCAGGACCACCAGTAGGCGGGACCGCCGCTGCCGTAGCCGAAGTAGAAGAGCTGGAAGGTGCCGGTGAGGATGGAGATGTAGCTGATGCCCGCGGCGAAGGTATGGAAGTTGCCGAGGGTGCGCTTCAGTTCCGGTTTGTAGCCGAACTCGGAGAGTTCGGCGTCGTCGTTCTGGTCGACGGTCGGTGGACGGGTGGTCATGAGCGGCCTCCTGGATCGGGGAGAGGGGCGCGGCTCGTGCGGGTGGAGTCGGGGGGTGGCGGCGGTCGGGCGGGAAATTCGGGAGGTGGCTCAGGCAACCGTCAAGGGATGACCGGGGATTACCTGTAATCACCGGGGATTACCAGGGATCACCCGGGGATTACGAGGTATCACCCGGCGATCACCGGGTGATCAAGCGAACCAGCCCTGCGGGGACGGATCGGTGTTGCGCCAGATGTGCTTCGCCTCGCGGTACTCGGCGAGGCCGGCCGGTCCGAGCTCGCGCCCGAAACCGGACTGCTTGAAACCACCCCATTCGGCCTGCGGGACATAGGGGTGGTAGTCGTTGATCCAGACCGTGCCGAGCCGCAGCCGCGCCGCCACCCGCTGTGCCTTGGCCTCGCCCGTGGTGAACACGGCGCCCGCCAGGCCGTAGACGGTGTCGTTGGCGAGCCGCACGGCGTCCGCCTCGTCACGGAAGCGTTCCACGGTCAGCACCGGACCGAAGGACTCGTCCTGGACCACGGACATGTCGCCCGTGCACTCGTCGAGCACGGTGGGCAGATAGTAGAACCCCTCGTCGAGCCCCTCGGGACGCCTGCCGCCGCAGCGCAGCACCGCGCCCTCGGCGACGCCCCGCTCGACGTACGCCTCGACCTTGGCGCGATGCGCCGCCGAGACCAGCGGCCCGGTCTGCGCCTGCTCGTCGAACGGTCCACCGAGCCGGATCAGTTCGGCCCGGCGGACGAGCTCGTCGACGAACCGGTCGTGCAGCGGGTCCTCGACCAGCAGCCGGGCCCCCGCCGAACAGACCTGCCCGGAGTGCAGGAAGACCGCGGTCAGCGCCAGGTCGACCGCGGTCTCGAAGTCGGCGTCGGCGAAGACGATGTTGGGGTTCTTGCCGCCGAGCTCCAGGGCGACCTTCTTCACCGTCCCGGCCGCCGCGGCCATCAGCCGCCGCCCGGTGTGCAGGCCGCCGGTGAACGAGACGAGGTCCACGTCCGGGTGGTCGGCGAGCGGCGCGCCCGCCTCGGGTCCCGCGCCCAGCACGAGGTTGGCCGCTCCGGCCGGCAGCCCGGCCTCTTCGAGAAGCCGCATCAGATGGATCGCCGTGTGCGGGGTGAGCTCGCTCGGCTTCAGCACGAAGGTGTTGCCCGCCGCGAGCGCCGGAGCGACCTTCCAGGCTGTCTGCAGCAGCGGATAGTTCCAGGGCGTGATCAGCGCGCAGACCCCGACGGGCTCGTACACGACCCGGCTGTCCACGCTGGCCGTGCCCGTGTCCACGACCCGGCCGGTCTCGGCGGAAGCGGCCCGGCCGAAGTAGCGGAAGCAGTTCGCGATGTCGTCGATGTCGTACTCGCTCTCGACGAGCCGTTTGCCGGTGTCGAGCGATTCGGCGCGGGCGAGCGCGTCCTTGTCCCGTACGAGGAGGTCGGCGACGCGCAGCAGCAGGTCGCCGCGGTCCGCGGCCGGGGTCGAGGGCCAGGGACCCTCGTCGAAGGCACGGCGTGCCGCGGCGATCGCCTCCACCGTGTCCTTGCCGCCCGCCTCGTCGACGACCCCGACCAGGGAGCCGTCGGCGGGGCAGCGGATCTCGCGGGTGCGCTCGTCGAGAGCGCCCCGCCACGTACCGTCGATGAACAGGTCAGGCACTGGGGCCTCCCAATTGCCGGATCAGCCACTCGTGGAAGATCCCGATGTGATGCTCGGTGGGCACCAGGACACCACCCTTCCGGTACGCCCGCGACGCCATCGCCGGCTGCGTACGCTCGCAGGCCTCGAAATCCTGTTCGTTGACCCGGTGGAAGAGCTCGACCGACCTGGACACGTCGGCGCCGGACTCCACGACCTCCGGCGCGTAGAGCCAGTCGCACTCGACGACCGTGCGGTCCTCGGCGAGCGGGAACATGCGGTGCAGGATGACATGGTCCGGGACCAGATTGACGAAGACCGTCGGTTTCACCGTGATCGCGTAGTAGCGGCGGTCCTGGTCGTCCGCCAGGTCCGGCAGCCGGCCGAAGCCCTCGCTGCCGTCGACCGTGAACCCCCGGACGTCCGCACCGAACTCGGCGCCGTGCCCCACGTAGTACTGGGCGGCGTACCCCTCGGCGAACTCCGGGAGCACGTCGGTGAGCTCGGGGTGGATCGTGGCGCAGTGGTAGCACTCCATGAAGTTCTCGACGATCAGTTTCCAGTTCGCCGTCACGTCGTACCTGACGCGCCTGCCGAGCGCCAGCTTCTCGGTGCCGTAGTGCTCGATCGCGGCCGCGTCGCCCAGCCGCTCCACGGCCGCGCCCAGCACCGTCTCCTCGAAGGAGGGCGGCTCGTCGGCCAGGCACACCCAGGCGTAGCCGAGCCACTCGCGCAGCGCCACCCCGATCAGGCCGTACGCGACGCGGTCGATGTCCGGCATCTTCACCAGGTTCGGCGCGGCGACCAGCTTCCCGTCGAGGCCGTAGGTCCAGGCGTGGTACGGGCACTGGAGATTGCGGCGGACCTCGCCCGACTCCTGCGTGCACAGCCGGGCCCCGCGGTGCCGGCAGACGTTCAGGAAGGCCCGCAGTTCACCCGTGCGTGAGCGGGTGATCAGGACGTTCTCCCGGCCGACCTGCACGGTACGGAAGGCACCGGGCCGGGCGAGATCCGCGGAGCGGACGGCACAGAACCACATCGACTCGAACAGGGATTCCTGTTCCTGCCGGAAGATCTCCGGGTCGGTGTAGTAGTGGCCGGGCAGGGTGGCGATCAGGCTGGGGGAGAGGGGGGACCGGGAGACGGGGATCGTCGTCACGTGCGTACTCCTCAGGCGGGCGCGGCGGTGAGGCGGTGGGGGTCGAACAACCCGATCGGGTGATCGGTGGTGCCGGTCAGCGCGAGGTCGGCCAGGATCTCGCCGACGACCGGCACGAACTTGAAGCCGTGCCCGGAGAAACCGCAGGCCACGGTCACGGTCTCCGGATGCGCCGGATGGCGGGCGATGACGAAGTGCTCGTCGGGGGTGTTGGAGTACATGCAGGTGGCGGCCTTGAGGAAGGTGCCGGGCAGGTCGGGGATGCAACGGGACATGTGATCCGCCATGGCCTGGATCTCGTCCTCGTGGACCGTCCGGTCGATGGTCTCCGGGGTGGTCACGACGCCCTTGCGGAAGAAGGCGACCTTGGCGCCCAGCTCCGGCCCGTCGATGGACGGGAAGCCGTACACCTGGACTCCGGCGCCGTCCTCCCAGATGTAGACGGGATGCTCCCCGGGCAGGAACGGCCGGACCCCGCCCTTCGGCTGGAACCAGTACATGACCTGGCGCTCGATGGTGAACGGCACCCCGAGGTCGGTCAGCAGCCGCGGCGCCCAGGCACCCGGGCAGATCACCAGCCGGCCCGCGGTGTACGTGTTCTCGGCGGTGTGGACACGCACCCCGTCCCGGTAGGGCTCCCAGCGCGTCATCGGTTCTTCGAAGTGCAGGTCGGCGCCCTGCCGGGTGGCGAGCTGGAGGTGCGCGGCGACGGTGTTCTCGGGGCGGACGAGCCCGGCCCGTGCCTCGTACAGCGCGACCTCGTCGTCGTCCGGGTTCAGGGTCGGGAAGCGACGGCGGATCTCCGGGGCGTCCAGCATCTCGTGGGGCAGGTCCCACCGCTCGGCGGAGAGCAGCGAACCGGAGACCGTCCGCGAGTCGGGACGGCCGATCATCACACCGCCGCAGAGGGTGGCGATCTCACGGCCCGTCGCCCTCTCCAGCTCCTCGTACAGCTCGT
Source organism: Streptomyces sp. RPA4-2 (assembly GCF_012273515.2). Taxonomy (NCBI): domain Bacteria; kingdom Bacillati; phylum Actinomycetota; class Actinomycetes; order Kitasatosporales; family Streptomycetaceae; genus Streptomyces; species Streptomyces sp. RPA4-2. Next base: position 1,806,718 of record NZ_CP050975.2, on the reverse strand, counting down.
AGGAGCGCAGCAGCAGGGGTACGTACGCCGGGTCCTCGAAGTAGGACTGCCGGGTGATGCGCGAACCGCCGTGGCTGGAGCCGCGGTTGTGGACCGGGCCGAACTTCTCCAGGCCGAGCACGCGGGCGCCGCGGGCCGACAGATGGTGGGCGGCGGCACTGCCCATGCCGCCGAGACCGATCACGATCACGTCGTAGGTGGGGGACACCGGGACCTCCTGGGCGTGTTGGGGCGTGTCCGGGTTTCTCAGCGGCGGATGCGGGTCATCCCCGGGTCGAAGAGCGGCTCGTCGGCGACGGTGGCCGGGATCTTCTCGCCGAAGTACTCGATGTGCACGCCCGTGCCGGCCGGGAGCGCCGGCAGCCAGGCGTAGGCGACACAGCGGCCCAGCGTGTAGCCGTAGGAGGCGCTGGTCACGTACCCCGCGGGGGCGCCGTCGACGTGGACGGGCTCCTTGCCGAGCACGACGGACGCCGGGTCGTCCAGGAGCAGCGCGGTCAGTCTGCGGGCCGGCTCCGCCGCCGCGAGGCCGTGCAGCGCCTCCTGGCCGACGAAACCGTCCTTGTCCATACGGACCGCGAAGCCGACGCCCGCCTCGAACGGGTTGTGCTCGTCGGTCATGTCGGTGCCCCAGGCGCGGTAACCCTTCTCCAGCCGGAGACTGTTGAAGGCCGACCGGCCGGCCGCGACCACACCGTGCGGCTGCCCCGCCTCCCACAGGGTGTCCCAGAGCCTGAGCCCCAGATCGGCGGTGGTGTACAGCTCCCAGCCCAGCTCACCCACGTACGACAGCCGCATCGCCGTCACCGGGACGTGCCCCAGATACGTCTCCTTCGCGCGGAAGTAGCCGAAGCCCTCGTGCGAGAAGTCGTCGCGCGTCAGTGGCTGGACGAGGTCCCTGGCGAGCGGACCCCAGACGCCGACGCAGCAGGTGCCGGAGGTGATGTCCCGGATGTGCACGTCGCGGGGGGCGTGCCGGGTCAGCCAGTCCAGGTCGGCGGGGGAGTTGGCGCCCACCTGGAAGCGGTCGGGGGCGAGACGCGCGACGGTGAGGTCGGAGCGTATGCCGCCCGTCCCGTCGAGGAGCAGGGTGTAGGTGACCGCGCCGGGCTTCTTGCGGAGGTTGTTGCTGGTCATGCGCTGGAGGAAGTCGAGGGCACCGGCGCCGGTGACTTCGAGGCGGCGCAGCGGGGTCATGTCGTACAGCGCGACCCTCTCGCGGGTCGCCCTCGCCTCGGCCGCCGCGATCGGCGACCAGAAGCGCGACGACCAGGCGTCCCGCGCGGGGAGTTCCAGGCCGTCCAGCAGGGGGGCGTTCGTCTCGTACCAGTGCGGGCGCTCCCAGCCGCCGCCCTCCAGGAAGTACGCGCCGAGCTCGCGCTGCCTCGCGTGGAACGGGCTGACGCGCAGCGGGCGGGGGTCCTCCATCGGCTGGAGCGGGTGCAGGACGTCGTACACCTCGACGAACTGCCGCGCACCGCGCTCGCGGACGTACGACGGTGAGCGCTGCGCGTCCTCGAAGCGCGTGAGGTCGCATTCGTGGAGGTCGAGCGAGGCACGACCGTCGACCATCCACTCGGCGACGGCCTTGGCCACCCCCGCGGAGTGGGTGACCCAGACGGCCTCGGCCAGCCAGAAGCCGCGCAGGGCGCGCGATTCGCCGAGCACCGGCATGCCGTCCGGAGTGAAGGAGAAGACGCCGTTGAAGCCCTCCTCGATCTCCGTCCCGCGCAGGGCGGGCAGCAACCGGCGGCAGTCCTCCCAGCTCGGCGCCCAGTCCTCCTCGGTGAAGGGGTACGAGGACGGCATCGCCATGTCGTTCGCGCGCGCCTCGTCGTAGGGCAGGACCCCGAACGGGTCGACGGGCAGCGGCTTGTGGGCGTAGCTGCCGATGCCGATGCGGTCGGTGTGCTCGCGGAAGTAGAGGTCGCGGTCCTGGAAACGGAGGATGGGCCTCGAGGCCTCGGCGGTGGCGTCGGCCAGCTCGGGGAGCCGCTTGGTCTTCGCGTATTGGTGTGCGAGCGGCTGCAGGGGTACGTCGACACCGGCCATGCGTCCGATGACCGGTCCCCAGAATCCGGCCGCCGAGACGACGTGGTCGGCGGGGAAGACGCCGCGGTCGGTGACGACGGCGGTGACCCTGCCCTCCTCCCGTTCGATGCCGACGACCGTATGGCGGTCCAGGAAGCGGGCGCCTCGCGCGGTGGCGCGCGCCAGCTGGGCGCGGGCCGCGAGCAACGCGCGGGCCAGGCCGTCGTCGGGCGTGTGGAAGCCCCCGAGCACCGCCGAACGGTCGATGAGCGGCCACAGTTCCGCGCAGCGCGCCGCGCTGACGATCTCGCCGCGGACGCCCCAGGCGGCGGCGTAACCGGCCCTGCGGTGCAGATCGGCGAGGCGCTCGGGCGTGGTCGCGAGCTCCAGACCGCCGACCGGGTCGAAACAGGGGACACCGTCGACCTGGAGGGAGGTGAACTTCTCCACGGTGTAGCGGGCGAACGCCGTGAGGGTCCTGGACGGGCTGGTCTGGAACACCAGGCCCGGCGCGTGCGAGGTGGAGCCGCCCGGGGCGGGCAGCGGCCCCTGTTCGAGAACGGTGACGTCGGTCCAGCCGCGGGCGGTCAGTTCGTCGGCGAGGGAGCAGCCGACGATGCCGGCGCCGATGACGACCACACGGGGACGGGTTGCGGGTGTGCTGGACATGCCCCTCCTTGCCGGGGTGGGGAGCGAACGCGCTGAGGGTGCGGGCGGGGCGCGCCCTGCTGGAGCGGGCGCGGACCGGGAAGCGGCGTGGATGTGGGAGCGGGCGGGGAGGCGGGAACGGGTGGGATGTGGGAGCAGTCGGGGGTGGGACCGAGCGGGACCTACGAAGCGAGGGCGTCGGACCGTTCGGCGGTCGCGGCGGTCACAGGACCACCACCGAGCGCAGCACCTCACGCCGCCGCATCTTCGCGAACGCCTCCTCCACCTGGTCGAGTGCGATGGTCTCGGAGACGAACGCGTTGAGGTCCAGCAGTCCGTACAGGTACTGGTCGATGAGGTACGGGAAGTCCCGGCTGGGCAGACAGTCCCCGTACCAGGACGACTTCAGCGCGCCGCCGCGCGAGAACAGGTCGATCAGCGGAAGGTCGATCTTCATCTCGGGATCGGGGACGCCGACCTGGACGAGCACACCGGCGTGGTCGCGCATGTAGAAAGCCTGTCTGTACGTCTCCGGGCGGCCCACCGCGTCGATGGCGATGTCGACCCCGAAGCCCCCGGTGAGGGCCCGCACGGCCTCGACCGGGTCCGTGCCGCGCGAGTTCACCGTGTGGGTCGCGCCGAACTTCTCCGCCTGGTCGAGCTTCTTGTCGTCGATGTCCACGGCGATCACCTTCATGGCGCCGTTGAGACAGGCGCCGGCGATCGCGGCGTTGCCGACACCGCCGCATCCGATGACGGCGACGGTGTCGCCGCGGCCCACGTTGCCGGTGTTGACCGCGGCGCCGTATCCGGCCATCACACCGCAGCCGATCAGGCCCGCGGCCTCCGGGCGGGCGGCCGGGTCGATCTTCACCGCCTGCCCGGCCGCCACCAGGGTCTTCTCGGCGAACGCACCGATGCCGAGGGCGTTGCTGAGCGCGGTGCCGTCGAGGAGCGTCATGGGTTGGGTGGCGTTGCGGGAGTCGAAGCAGTACCAGGGGCGGCCACGGCGACAGGAGCGACAGGTCCCGCAGGGTGCCCGCCAGGCGAGGACGACGTAGTCGCCGGGGACGAGGTCGGTGACGCCCTCCCCGACCGCCTCGATCGTGCCGGCCGCCTCATGGCCGAGGAGGAAGGGGAAGTCGTCGGTGATCGCGCCCTCCCGGTAGTGCAAGTCCGTGTGGCAGACCCCGCAGGCCTGGACGTCGACGAGCACCTCGCCGGGGCCCGGGTCGGGGACGACGACGGTCCGCACCTCCACCGGTGCGCCCTTCTTGACAGCGACTACGGCACGGACCTCGTGTGGCACGACAAGCTCCTCTGCTGTTGCGCATTGCACTATGGGTTGCGCGATGAGGAACATCTTGAGAACGCCGTCAGCGAGCCGTCAAGGGGTGGGAGTTAACCCTTGGCAAAAGGAACGGGGTGCCCGAAACCTGACGGACACACAAGGCGGCGGGGCCCGGGATCGTCCCGGGCCCCGCGTCGTGGTGAGGCGACGAATCGGCTCGATTCCGCCGCGGCGCGCACCCCGTGGGGGCGCGTGCGGGCCTCGTCCGGGTGAGGAAAGGCGGGTGAGGAAAGGCAGTTGAGGGGGCGTCGGAACCGGCCCTTGCCGCCGTCGCCGCAGCCGGTGACCCCGTCTTCGCGGCGGTCCCGCCGGCGTCCGCGGCGGCTCTCAGAAGCCGTACCCCATCCGCCGTGACAACTCGGCCCCCGCAGCCACCGTCCGCTTGGACAGCTCCGGGAGGCGGTCGGCGTTCAGCCGGTAGACCGGCCCCGACACGCTGATCGCCGCGATCACCTTGCCGTCGTGCGCGCGGACCGGCGCGGCCACGGCGGCAAGGCCGAGTTCCAGCTCCTCGACGGTGATGCCGTAGCCCTGCTCGATCACGGCATCCAGCTCCGCGCGCAGGGTGGAGGGGCCCGTGACCGTCCGCTCCGTGAAGCGCGGCAGCGGCCTCGCGAGCAGGCCTTCGCGCAGCGTGGGCGGCATGTGCGCGAACAGCACCTTGCCACTGGAGGTGGCGTGCAGCGGGGTGCGTCTGCCGAGCCAGTTCTGCGCGGTGACCGAGGCGGTGCCGCGGGCCTGCATGATGTTGACCGCCGCGTCGTCGTCGAGGACCGCGATGTTGACCGTCTCGCCCAGCTCGTCGGCGAGTTCGCGGCAGACCGGGACGCCCTCCTGGGAGATGTCCAGGCGCACCGCCGCCGCTCCCGCCAGGCGCAGTACGGCGGCCCCCAGGTAGTACTTCCCGCGGTCCTTGGCCTGGGCCACCAGACCGCGGTTCTCCAGGACGCCGAGGAGGCGGAAGGCGGTGGACTTGTGCACGTCCAGCTCCTCGGCGATCTCGGTGACCCCGGCCTCGCCGAGCCGGGCGAGGATCTCCAGCACGCTCACGGCGCGGTCCACCGACTGGACGGCACTGCCCGCGCCCCTGCCGTTCCGCTTCTCGGGAAAGCCCTCGGAGTGCTCAGCCTGCTTCTGCGTGCGGGTCATAGCTCAACTCTCACCACCTGGCAGCCCTGTTTGGGCCGCATCTGCGGGAAGCCCTTGACGTGACGGGACCCCCGCACGGATTCTGTTGCGCATAGCGCTCCCTCGTGCGCCATGCGAAACATCATGTTACCGAAGCGTCCGGAACCGGAAAGGTGTCCGGACCACCTGGACCAGGAGGTCCCGGACGGAGAGTCCCGGACCGAGAGGGGGGCCCATGATTCCCGTCTGCCGCCTTGCCGACCTCCCCGCGGGCGCGTCCGTCCGTGTCGACATCACCCCGCCCATCGCCGTGTTCAACGCCGACGGCGAGCTCTACGCCGTCGACGACACCTGCACCCACCAGGACGCCTCCCTCTCGGAGGGCTGGCTGGAGGGCTGTCTGGTCGAGTGCCCCTTGCACGCCGCCTCCTTCGATCTCCGTACGGGGCAGCCGACATGTCTTCCGGCGCGGCGCCCCGTCCGCACGCACCGCGTCACCGTGGACGACGGAATCATCCATGTGCACCTGGCCGTGGAGGAGGGCACCGCCGCATGAGGACCGTGACCGTCGTCGGTGCCTCGCTCTCCGGTCTGTACGCCGCCCGGGAACTACGGTCCCAGGGCTTCGACGGCCGCCTGGTGATCGTCGGCGACGAGATCCATGAGCCGTACGACCGCCCGCCCCTGTCCAAGGACTTCCTCACCGGCCGCGCCGACGAGTCCCGACTCGCCCTGACCGACGCCGAGGAGAGAGCCGGACTCGACGCCGAGTGGCTGCTCGGCGTACGCGCCCGTGGCCTCGACACCCGTGACCGCACCGTCCTCCTCGACGACGGCCGTACCGTCTCCACGGACGGCGTGGTCATCGCCACCGGTGCCTCGGCCCGGAGGCTTCCGGGTGACGGCCTCACCGGTGTGCACACCCTGCGCACCCTCGACGACGCCCGTGCCCTGCGCGCGGAACTCGTCCACGGACCGCGCCGCGTCGTCGTCATCGGCGGCGGCTTCATCGGCGCCGAGACCGCTTCCTCCTGTGCCGGACTCGGTCACGACGTCACCGTCGTCGAGGCCGCCCCACTGCCTCTCGTCCTCCCCCTCGGCCCCGAAATGGCCGCCGTGTGCGCCGCGTTGCACCGACGTGGCGGCGTCGAGCTGGTGACCGGCACCGGGGTCGCCGCGCTGCGGGGCAGCGGGGCCGGCGCGAGCCGGGATCGCGACGCGAGGGGTCCGGAGCGCGCCCACGGGCCTGCGGGTCCCGCTGTCACCGGAGTGGAGCTCTCCGACGGCCGGATCCTGCCCGCCGACGTCGTGATCGTCGGTATCGGCGCCACCCCCAACACCGGCTGGCTGGCCGGTTCGACACTCGCCCTGCACGACGGCGTCCTGTGCGACGACGGATGTGTCACCGGGCTGCCCCAGGTGGTCGCCGTCGGCGACGTCGCCCGCGTCGGTGGCACCCGGGCCGAGCACTGGACCTCCGCCACGGAACAACCCCGCGTCGCGGTGGGCAACCTGCTCGCCGGCCGCACCATCGGGACCGTACGCGCCGTGCCCTACTTCTGGTCCGATCAGTACGGCGCGCGCATCCAGTTCGCGGGACGTCGCCAGAAGGCGGACACCGTCCGGATCGCCGAGGGCACCATCGAGGACGGCGCACCGGGAGAGGGCGGCCTCCTCGCCCTGTACGAGCGAGATGGCCGCACCACCGCCGTGCTCTCCGTCGACCGCCCGCGCCCGTTCATGAAGGCGAGGCGTCAACTCGCCTCCAGCCAGGGCCCGGTGGAACAAGACGAAGCCGCCGTCGCGAACCTCTGACGCCGCCTCTGAGGGCGACCCGATGAGCGCGAGGCGCGAGGCGGCCCGACGTGCTGGGCCCGGACGGCTTCCCGAACGCGGCTCCGGGAGGGTGAACCCCCGGAGCCCGGCGTCGGGACAGTCGGCCTCGAAGCACCGCACTGAGAGGCGTCGACGACGCTGATCTCGGGGCGTCGCCCTCAGAAATGGTCGACGATGCCGACCTCAGGCCTTCGGCCTCACGGGTGCGACAACCGCCCGGCGCCGCCCCGCCGTTGTATCCGCTCCTGCGCCCGCTCCGTCGTGCGCGCCTGGCGTCGCGCCCGACGGCGCTCCCGCCGCAGGGCCCGGGCGGTGCTGCTCGGCTCCGACACCACCCCGTTGCGCTGATTCCACACCTGCCGTGTGACCCAGACGTCGAGGACGGCCCAGGTCGCCACGACCGTGCTGGCCACGCTGCTCAGGACCATGGGGAAGGCCAGCCAGGACGCCGCCATCGTGGCCAGGAAGGCGGTCACCGCCTGGATCAGTGTCACGGAGATGATGAGGACCGCCCGCACGGCCGACGTCCGCACCGGGTCGGGCAACCGCCGACGCCGCGCCGGCTCCTCGATCCACAACGGCCGGTAGTACGCCTGCTCTTCGTGCGCGGCGACGCCCCGGCCGACCGCACCGCCCCGGCTCGCCGCCCCCTGCGCACCGGCGGCCACTCCCGTCCCCTCCACATGCCGGTGCCCGTCGGACGCACCGCCCGGCCTGCCCGCGTGCTCGTGCTCACGGGATGCCGCGGCAGAGCCGCTCCGTCGTACGTATCGACTCCCCACGCTGGTGCGGGCGCCTCCGTCCCGGGCGGCGGCCTGCCGCCCGATCACGGGGTCCTGCTCCTGATGCGAGGCGCCCCGCCCGCCCGACCGCTCGCGCTCGGCCGTGACAGCTCTCTGTCCGCCCACTTCGCCGGGTCCGCCCGCCGCGGCGTGCCGCCCGTCCCCTCGATCGCGCCCGTCCACCGGGCTGTCGCGATCCGATGCCTGTGCGGTTCCGCGCTCCGCCACCGGTGCCGCAACACCGCTCCCGGACGCCCCGTGCCGCTCCGCCGTGCCCATCAACTCGTCACTCCCCACCGCCCAGCAGACCTCTCGCACGGGTGCCGTACGGCACCTGCTCCCCAGTGGCTGCCCGGCTTGCGCTGCTTTACGCCGCCTGGACGCGTCATGCGACCCCTGTGGCCGATTCCGCCCCCATATCCCACACAGAAAGACGAACGGAGTGCCCCGAAGATTCCCGACCAGCGAAAAAATCCGGCCAACTGACCAAGTCCGCCGGTCCGATGCGATTCGCTCACGCGTGCCGGAATCAGGGAGGCAATCTCCCCCAATGGACGGACAACTGCCCATCCCCGGTTCCCGGAAGCGCGTAGGTTCCGCGACCTTCGCGCCGGGCGGCCGCCCGGACAGCCCTTCGAGTTACCTGTGAGTCAGTAGTAGGCTCACGCCGTTTGTTGACGCACAGGTGTGCCCCCGGGCCGGAGGGGGCCGAGCTGGGGGAGGCCATGCGCTTTCGCGGGAAGTCCATCCGCCGGAAGATCGTGGCGCTGCTCCTCGTGCCACTCCTCTCCCTGACGGGTATCTGGGCCTTCGCGACGGTCATCACCGGGCGCGAGGCGAACCAGTTGTTCCACGTGTCCGACGTCGTCGAGAAGATCGGCTACCCCACCGAGGACGCCGTCGGCGTCCTCCAGCAGGAGCGCCGCCAGACCCTCGTCTATCTCGCCGATCCCCGCGCGTCCGACGCGCTCGCGGCGCTGCGGCACAGCCGGAGCGCCACCGACCGGGCCGTGGCGAAGGTCCGCGGGAACGCCAAGAGTGACGGCATGGCCGAGGAGATGGGCGCGGGCACCGCGGAGCGCCTCACCATCATGCTGGACGCCCTCGACGGCATCGACTCGCTGCGCCGCAGCGTCGAGGAGGGCACCGTCGACCGGGCCCAGGCCCTCGACCTCTACAACCGTCTCGTCGACCCCTGCTACACCCTGGTCTCCAACCTCCATCTCGTCGACAACGTCGAGATGGACAAGCAGGGCCGCGCCCTCGTCAACATCGACATCGCGCGCGAGCTGCTCTCCCGCGAGGACGCCCTCCTCGGCTCCGCGCTGGTCGCGGGCCGCGTCACCGGTGACGACATCCGTGACATCTCCGATCTCGTGGCCCAGCGCACGCTGCTCTACGACGTCAGTCTGCCGCTGCTGCCCGACTCGGAGAGCGAGCGCTACGAGAGCTACTGGAAGAACGCCGACACGGCGCCCCTGCGTGTCGCCGAGCAAGCCGTCGTCACCTCCCCGGCCGGTTCGCCCCACGGCGTCACCGCGAAGAGCTGGGACCGGGCCGCCGGCCATGTGCTCGACGAACTCGGCGACCTCGACAACAGGGCGACCGACCGCTACCACGACCGGATCCGGCCCGTGGCCACGGGAGTCGTCGTCAAGGCGGCCATCGCGGGCGTCCTCGGGCTCGTCGCCGTGCTGGTCTCGCTCATCATGTCCGTCCGCATCGGCCGGAGCCTCATCCGCGACCTGGGCCGACTGCGTCTGGAGGCCCACGAGGCCTCCGGCGTCCGGCTGCCCAGCGTGATGCGCCGGCTCTCGGCGGGTGAACAGGTCGACGTCGAGACCGAAGCACCGCGCCTGGAGTACGACAGGAACGAGATCGGCGAGGTCGGCCAGGCCCTCAACACCCTCCAGCGCGCCGCTGTCGAGGCCGCGGTCAAGCAGTCCGAACTCCGCGACGGTGTCTCCGAGGTCTTCGTCAACCTCGCCCGCCGCAGCCAGGTCCTGCTCCACAAACAGCTCACCCTCCTCGACACCATGGAACGCAGGACCGAGGACACCGACGAACTCGCCGACCTGTTCCGCCTGGACCACCTGACCACGCGTATGCGCCGGCACGCCGAGGGGCTCGTCATCCTCTCCGGCGCCGCCCCCTCCCGGCAGTGGCGCAAGCCCGTTCAGCTCATGGACATCGTCCGCGCTGCCGTCGCCGAGGTGGAGGACTACGAGCGCATCGAGGTGCGCCGGCTGCCCCGCGTCGCCGTCACCGGGCCGGCGGTGGCCGACATCACCCACCTCGTGGCCGAACTCCTCGAGAACGCCACGGTGTTCTCGCCCCCGCACACCGCCGTGCAGGTCATCGGCGAACGCGTCGCCAACGGCTTCACCCTGGAGATCCACGACCGCGGCCTCGGCATGGCGGCCGAAGCACTCCTCGACGCCAATCTGCGGCTCGCCGAAACCCCCGAGTTCGAGCTCTCCGACACCGACCGGCTCGGTCTTTTCGTCGTCAGCAGGCTCGCCCAGCGGCAGAACGTACGCGTCTCCCTCCAGCCCTCCCCGTATGGCGGCACGACCGCCATCGTCTTCCTCTCCGACGCGCTGCTCACGGACGACGTCCCGGACACCAACGGCATCGGCTTCCGCCTCGACCGCACACTGCCCTCGAAGGAGGGCAAGGTCGAGGCGGACCGCAAGGCGGCGCTGTCCGAGGTCCCGGTGCGCCTCCCCGGTCTGCCCGCCTCGATCCTGGACGGCCCGGTCGAACTGGAGGCCCCGGTGGAGCTGGACGCCCTCGGCGGATTCCCGGACGCCCTCGACGAGGACACCGAGCAGGATGGTCTGTTCGGTCCGCGCCGCTCCATCGCCGGCGGACCGGTCGAGCACCACCAGCCGGGCCGTGAGGGGCAGGACGAGACGGCCCGCGCCGGTGACGACGGTCCGGGCGCCCCGGTGCCGCTGCCGCGGCGCAGGTCCCCCAAACTCGTCAGCTCGCACGGTCGTCCCGTGACCCGGACACGGCCCCGGCGCGGCGAGACGGACGAGCGCACCGCCGAGGCTCCGGAGCCGGCCAAGGGCCTGGAGCCGGTGGAACTGCTCGGTGTCGCCGGCCTGGCCGAGCGCGAGAGCGCGAAGCCGTCGGCCGTCCGGCGCGCCGAACGCACCGACACCTCCGCGCGTCGCAACGGCGAACGCGCCCAGGGCGCGACCCCCCGCTCCGGCGTTCCGGGCCCCCGGTCCGAGACGCCCGGCCCCAACCAGGCGGCCTCCGCGCTGCCGAGACGCACCCGTCGCACGTCCCCGCCGGGTACGACCGGGACCGGCCCGAGCCCCGACACCACGGCCGAAGGGGCGGAACCGGGTACGAGCCCCCTGCCCCGCCGCGTCCGGCAGGCCCATCTGGCCCCGCAGTTGAAGGACGGCCCCGAGCGGCGCGGGGAGCGCGAGGGGGCCGGCGCGGTCCGCGGGCCGGATCCCGCCGAACGTGACGCCGAAGAGGTTCGCAACCGGATGGCCTCGCTCCAGCGCGGCTGGCGGCGCGGCCGCGAGGAGAACGCCGTGGGCGACCAGGCCCAGGACGGCACAGCACCAGGAACCACAGAGGGGGACGGCCGATGACCGCGCCGAAGACAACAGGGCCCACCGAGACCGGCACGGCGTCGGGAGAGCTGAACTGGCTCCTCGACGATCTGGTGGACCGCGTCGCCAGTATCCGCAAGGCGATCGTGCTCTCCGGCGACGGCCTGCCCACCGGGGCGTCCAAGGACCTGACCCGGGAGGACAGCGAGCACCTGGCCGCCGTCGCCTCCGGCTTCCACAGCCTGGCCAAGGGGGTCGGACGACACTTCGAGGCGGGCGGCGTCCGGCAGACCGTCGTCGAACTCGAGAACGCCTTCCTCTTCGTCACGGCCGCCGGTGACGGCAGCTGCCTCGCCGTGTTCTCGGACGCCGACTCCGACGTCGGGCAGGTCGCCTACGAAATGACACTCCTGGTGAAGCGGGTCGGCGCACATCTGGCCGCCGCTCCGCGCACCGATCTGCCCTCCGGCGGGTAGTGGGATGGCATGAGCGGAGACGGTCAGGGAACAAGCCACTGGTTCGACGACGACGCCGGACCGGTGGTCCGGCCCTATGCCATGACGCGCGGCCGCACCACCAGCCCGGCCCAGCATCGCCTCGACCTGATCGCCGTGGTCGTCGCCGAACCGCACGCGGACGACCCCGAAGCGGACCACAGCCTGTCCCCGGAACACGTGGACATCGTGGAACTCTGCCGCGACACGCCCCAGTCGGTCGCCGAACTCGCCGCCGAGCTCGACCTGCCCATCGGAGTGGTACGGGTCCTGATCGGTGACCTCGTGCACGAGGAAATGGTCCATGTGACACGTCCCGTACCCCCGGCCGAGCTGCCGGACGAGAGTATTCTGCGCGACGTGATCAACGGCCTCCGAGCGCTCTGAGCTGGGCGGAAGCGGGGAACAAAAGTGACTGGCTGGCAGTTCTGGGTCGACCGGGGCGGCACTTTCACCGACATCGTCGCGCGACGCCCGGACGGCCGTCTGCTCACGCACAAACTGCTGTCCGACAATCCCGCCCGGTACACCGACGCGGCGGTAGCGGGCGTACGCCAACTCCTTGGCGACGACGGCCGGGATCCCCAGGACACGCCCGTCGACGCCGTCCGCATGGGCACCACCGTCGCCACCAACGCCCTCCTGGAACGCAAGGGAGAACGCACCCTTCTCGTCATCACCCGCGGCTTCCGGGACGCCCTGCGCATCGCCTACCAGAACCGCCCCCGCATCTTCGCCCGCGCCATCGAACTGCCCGAGCTGCTGTACGAGCGCGTGGTCGAGGTCGACGAGCGGATCGCCGCCGACGGCACCGTCCTGCGCGCCCCCGACCTCGACGCCCTCGCCGTGCCCCTCCAGGAGGCGTACGACTCCGGCATCCGCGCCGTCGCCGTCGTCTGCATGCACAGTCACCTCCACCCCACCCACGAACAGGCCGTCGGCGAACTCGCGGCCACGGTCGGATTCCCGCAGATCTCGCTCTCCAGCGAGGTCAGCCCGTTGATGAGGCTGGTCCCGCGGGGCGACACGGCGGTCGTGGACGCGTACCTGTCGCCGGTGCTGCGCCGCTACGTCCAGCATGTCGCCGACGAACTCCGCGGCGTGCGGCTGATGTTCATGCAGTCCAACGGAGGACTCACCGAAGCCGGCCAGTTCCGCGGCAAGGACGCCGTCCTGTCCGGGCCCGCGGGCGGCATCGTCGGCATGGCCCGGATGTCGCAGCTCGCCGGCTTCGACCGCGTCATCGGCTTCGACATGGGCGGCACCTCCACGGACGTCTCGCACTTCGCGGGCGAGTACGAACGCGTCTTCACCACGCGGATCGCCGGGGTCCGGCTGCGCGCGCCCATGCTGGACATCCACACCGTCGCCGCCGGGGGCGGCTCGGTGCTTCACTTCGACGGCTCCCGCTACCGCGTGGGACCCGACTCGGCCGGCGCCACTCCAGGACCCGCCTCCTACCGCGGTGGCGGCCCGCTCACGGTCACCGACGCCAATGTGGTGCTCGGCCGCATCCAGCCCGCGTACTTCCCCCAGGTGTTCGGCCCCGACGGCGACCAGGCCCTCGACGACACCCTCGTCCGCGGCCGGTTCGCCGCTCTCGCGCGCGAGATCCGCGAGAAGACCGGCGACGACCGCACCCCGGAGCAGGTGGCCGAGGGATACCTGCAGATCGCCGTGGCCAACATCGCCAACGCCGTCAAGCGGATCTCGGTCCAGAAGGGCCACGACGTCACCCGGTACGCACTCACCACCTTCGGCGGCGCGGGCGGTCAGCACGCGTGCATGGTGGCCGACTCGCTCGGCATCCGCACGGTCCTCGTGCCGCCCATGGCCGGTGTCCTCTCCGCCCTCGGCATCGGGCTGGCCGACACCACGGCCATGCGCGAGCAGTCCGTGGAGGCACCCCTGGAGCTCTCCTCGATGCCCGGCGTGCTCAAGACCGCCGACGACCTGGAGGGCGCGGCGCGTGCCGAACTCCTCGCCGAGGACGTGCCGGGGCACCGCATCCGCGTCACCCGCCGCGCCCAACTCCGCTACGACGGCACGGACACGGCGCTCACCGTCGAGCTGACGCGGCCCGACGCCATGACCCGGGCCTTCGAAGAACTCCATCGCGCCACCTACTCCTTCACCCTCGATCGTCCGGTCGTCGTGGAAGCCCTGTCCGTGGAAGCCACCGGTCTCACCGAACCCCCCGATCTCTCCGCCCTCGTCACCCCCTCGTCCGCCCCCGGTGCGCCGGGAGACGGTCAGCCTCCACACCGGGGGTGCCCGTCGCGACGTGCCCCTGCACCGCCGCGAGCAACTGCCCCCCGGGCAGACCGTCACCGGACCCGCGATCATCACGGAGTCCAGCGCGACGACCGTCGTCGACGACGGCTGGCGGGCCGCGGCGACCGACGACGGGCATCTGCTCATGGAACGCGTGGCGGTCACGCAGAGTTCCGATCTCGGCACGGAAGCGGACCCGGTCCTCCTGGAGGTCTTCAACAACCTCTTCATGTCCATCGCCGAGCAGATGGGCGCCCGCCTGGAGTCCACCGCCCAGTCGGTCAACATCAAGGAGCGCCTGGACTTCTCCTGCGCCCTCTTCGACCCCGACGGCAGCCTGGTGGCCAACGCACCCCACATCCCGGTGCACTTGGGCTCCATGGGCACCAGCGTGCAGGAGGTCGTCCGGCGGCGCGGCGACAGCATGCGGCCCGGCGACACGTACGCGGTCAACGACCCGTACCACGGTGGTACCCACCTGCCGGACGTCACCGTGATCACCCCGGTGTTCGACACGGAGGGTGACCGGATCCTCTTCTACGTCGCCTCACGCGGCCACCACGCCGAGATCGGCGGCATCGCGCCGGGTTCCATGCCCGCGGACAGCCGCACCATCGACGAGGAAGGCGTCCTGTTCGACAACTGGCTGCTCGCCGAGAACGGCCGGTTCCGCGAGCCGGAGACACGGGCCCTGCTCACCGAGGCGCCCTACCCCTCGCGCGATCCGGAGACCAACCTCGCCGACCTGCGCGCCCAGATCGCCGCCAACCAGAAGGGCGTGGACGAAGTCGCCCGCATGATCGAGGACTTCGGGTTCGACGTCGTACAGGCCTATATGCGCCATGTGCAGGACAATGCCGAGGAAGCCGTGCGACGCGTCATCGACGCCCTGGAGGACGGCGAGTTCGCCTACGAGACCGACTCGGGGGCCGTCATCCGGGTCAGCGTGCGGGTGGACCGCCGCGAGCGCTCCGCGACCATCGACTTCACGGGTACGTCCGCGCAGCTCACCACCAACTTCAACGCGCCCCTCTCCGTGGTCGACGCCGCGGTCCTGTACGTCTTCCGCACCCTGGTCGACGACGACATCCCGCTCAACGAAGGCTGCCTGCGTCCTTTGGACATCGTGGTGCCGCCCGGCTCGATGCTCGCCCCGGAGCCCCCGGCCGCCGTGGTCGCCGGCAACGTGGAGACGTCCCAGGCGATCACCGGAGCGCTGTACGGAGCCCTGGGTGTACAGGCCGAGGGCTCCGGCACGATGAACAACGTCACGTTCGGCAATGAGCGCTGCCAGTACTACGAGACCGTGGCCTCCGGATCGGGCGCCGGGGACGGCTTCCCCGGCGCGTCCGTCGTGCAGACCCACATGACCAACTCGCGGCTCACCGACCCCGAGGTGCTGGAATGGCGGCTGCCGGTCCGGCTCGACGAGTTCGCGGTCCGGCACGGCAGCGGAGGCCGGGGACGCTGGAACGGCGGGGACGGCGCCGTGCGCCGGATCCGTTTCCTCGAGCCGATGACCGTCTCCACGCTCTCCCAGCACCGCCGGATGCCGCCCTACGGCATGGCGGGCGGCGGGCCGGGGGCACTCGGGGCGGGCCGGGTGGAGCGCGCCGACGGCACGGTCACCGAACTTGGCGGAAGTGCTACGACGGATGTCGGCCCCGGCGACGTACTCGTCATCGAAACCCCCGGCGGCGGAGGCTACGGCCCACCGCCGCACGACCCCCCAGCAAGCAGGAGTAGAGACCAATGATCTTCGGGCGTACTGAGCGCGGCAAGCCTCCGGTCGAGCCCGTCACGCTCAAGATCCTGGTGGCCGGCGGCTTCGGCGTGGGCAAGACGACCCTGGTCGGCGCGGTCAGTGAGATCAAGCCGCTCCGCACCGAGGAGGTGCTCACCGAGGCGGGCCGGCCCGTGGACGACACCAGCGGTGTGGAGGGCAAGAACACCACCACCGTCGCCATGGACTTCGGCCGCATCACCCTCCGCGAGGACCTGGTGCTGTACCTCTTCGGGACGCCCGGACAGGACCGCTTCTGGTTCCTGTGGGACGAACTGGCCACCGGTTCGCTCGGTGCGATCGTGCTCGCCGACACCCGGCGGCTGGAGGACTGCTTCGCCGCCGTCGACTACTTCGAGCGGCGCTCCATTCCGTTCGTGATGGGGGTCAACTGCTTCGAAGGAGTGGCCCGCCACCCGGTCGAGGAGGTGCGTCAGGCCCTGGACCTCGACGAGGACGTGCCGCTCGTCCTGTGCGACGCACGGGACCGGGAGTCGGCCAAGGAGGTCCTCATCGAGGTCGTCCAGCACGCGCTGGCGACCACCGCCGCCCGGCGCGAACCCGTCGCGACCTGACCCGGGCCCCTGGGCGGCGCGGTGGATACGGCCCGTACCCCCGCCGACCGGGGTACGGGCCGCAGCTCCGCACGCGCGCGTACGCCTCACGCGGGCCACGCGCGCGTGGACCTCGTTCTCAGCCGACGTCGTCCGTGTGCCAGCCGAAGCTCTTCTCCACAGCCTTGCGCCAGTTGTGGTACTCGCGGTCGCGTACGGAGGCCTCCATGGCCGGTGTCCACTCGACGTCCTTCTGCCAGTGCGACTTCAGCTCGTCGAGGTCGTTCCACACGCCGGTGGCGAGCCCGGCCGCGTAGGCCGCTCCCAGGCACGTCGTCTCGGAGACCTTCGGGCGGATCACCGGCACGCCGAGGACATCCGCCTGGTGCTGCATCAGCAGATTGTTCTTGGTCATGCCGCCGTCCACCTTCAAGGTGGTGATCTGCACGCCGGAGTCCTGGAACATGGCGTCCACGACCTCCCGGGTCTGCCAGCTCGTCGCCTCCAGGACCGCGCGGGCGAGGTGCGCCTTGGTGACGTACCGGGTGAGGCCGGTGACGACACCGCGGGCGTCGGAGCGCCAGTACGGGGCGAACAGGCCGGAGAACGCGGGCACGATGTAGGCGCCGCCGTTGTCCTCGACGCTCGCCGCCAACGGCTCGATCTCGTCGGCGCTGCGGATGATGCCGAGCTGGTCGCGGAACCACTGCACCAGGGCGCCGGTGATCGCGATCGACCCCTCGAGGCAGTAGACGGGCGCCTCACCGCCGATCTTGTAGCCCATGGTGGTGAGCAGCCCGTTCTTCGAGGGGACGGGCCGGTTGCCGGTGTTGAGCAGCAGGAAACTGCCCGTGCCGTACGTGTTCTTGGCCGTCCCCACGTCGTAGCAGGCCTGCCCGAAGATCGCCGCCTGCTGGTCGCCGAGCGCCGACGCGACGGGGACGCCCGCGAGCTGGCCCACGGCGGTGCCGTACACCTCGGCGGAGGACCTGATCTCGGGCAGCACCGCTTCGGGGACGTTCATCGCGGAGAGGATGGACGGGTCCCACTGGAGGGTCTCCAGGTTCATCAGCATGGTGCGCCCGGCGTTGGTGACGTCCGTGACGTGCCGTCCGCCGTCCGTGCCGCCCGTCAGGTTCCAGATCAGCCAGGAGTCGATGGTGCCGAAGGCGATCTCGCCGCGTTCGGCACGCGCGCGCAGGCCCGGCACGTTGTCCAGCAGCCAGGCCGCCTTGGGCCCGGAGAAGTAGCTGGCCAGCGGCAGGCCGGTCTGGTCGCGGAAGCGGTCCTGGCCGTCCGTCCCGCCCAGTTCGTGGCAGAGCGCGGAGGTCCGGGTGTCCTGCCAGACGATCGCGTTGTGCACGGGTTTGCCGGTGGCGCGGTCCCACAGGACCGTCGTCTCGCGCTGGTTGGTGATGCCGAGCGCGCTCAGCTGGTCGGCGCGCAGACCGGCCTTGGCGATCGCGCCGGCCACCACCGCCTGCACCTTGGACCAGATCTCGGTGGCGTCGTGTTCCACCCACCCCGGCTTGGGGAAGATCTGGCGGTGCTCGCGCTGGTCGACGGCGACGATCGCGCCGCCCCGGTCGAAGATGATGCAGCGGCTCGATGTGGTGCCCTGGTCGATTGCGGCGACGTACTTCTCGGCGTTGTCCGTCATGACGTCCCCTTCGTCAGAAGGCTGCGTTGTAGATCGCGGCCCCGATGGCGGCACCCGCGATCGGGCCGACCACCGGGATCCAGGAGTAGCTCCACTGCGAGGTGCCCTTGTTGGGAATCGGCAGCAGTGCGTGGATGAGGCGTGGTCCCAGGTCGCGTGCCGGGTTGATGGCGTACCCGGTGGGGCCGCCCAGCGAGAGGCCGATACCGACGACCAGGAACGCGATGAGCTGCACCGGTAGTCCCGCGTCGCCGATCCCCGCCACGTGCTTCTGCCCGCCGACCATGGCCAGAATGGGCAGCATCAGGCCGGCGGTGGCGATGGTCTCGGTGATGAGGTTCTGCACCGGGTTGTCGATCTCGGGCCGGGTCGAGAAGATGCCCAGCGTCTCGATGGCGTTGTCCTCGTCCGCGTTGAGGTTGAACTGGCCGAGGTAGAGCAGCCAGCAGAGAGTGGCGCCGATCGCGGCGCCGGCGAACTGCCCCAGGACGTAGAAGGGCACGTCCTCCCACTTGGTCGTGCCCTCGATGGCGAAACCGATGGTCACGGCCGGGTTGAGCTGTCCTCCGGACAGCGGTGCGGCGGTGTACGCGCCGGCGAGCACGCCGAATCCCCATCCGAAGGCGATGACGACCCAGCCGGCGCCCTGCGCCTTGGACTTGTCGAGTGTGACAGCGGCGCAGACGCCCGCGCCGAACAGAATCAGAATCGCAGTGCCGATCAACTCGCCGACGAATATGTCGCCGTTGCTCATGGCGGCTCCTAGGCCTCGCCCGGAGCGGACCGCCCCGGGCCACCGTGCAGGGTGCGTTTCCCATGGCCACTTCAGCCGAGGGCAGGGAGGTCCCGCGCCCCGCCCGGCGTCCGTGACGAGCGTGCCGTCGCAGCGGAATCGCCCGTGGGGGACGGCCTTTGGAACAGGTCGGGAACCCGAGCGGCGCGGTGCCTGGAGACGCCCGAATGCGGCGATGCCGACTGACACCCGGAAGTGTTCACCGGTGCCCAGGGGGCGTCAAGGTCGGTGACGGGAACGGTTGAGGGCCGTGAACGAGCCAAGATCGACACACGGCACGGGCCTCCCGGCCCCCTCGTTCGGGGGCGACCGCCCCCTGAGCACCGCCCGTCGCAGGGCTCCCGTGTCTCCCCGCGGCACGCGGCTCCGGTGTCCCCGCCCGTCCACTCGGTTCCGGTGCACCCACGCTCCATGCGGCTCCCGTGTCCCCGCAAGTCACCCGGTACCCCGCCGCCGCACCCACCTACGGGAATCGACAGATACCCGCCCCATGCCGCTCAGCCCGCCTGAGCCTGCGCCTGTGCCGCGCCCGAGCCGCGGCGGACCTCATGGCCCGGTAGACCCGCACGCCCCAGCACCCAGCTCGCCCCGCTCAGTGACTTCGCCGCCTGCTTCAGCGGTGCCAGACAGGCCGCCGCCTGTCGGTGGTCGCTCACGCTTCCCGGCGCGCAGAGGATCGTGGCCAGCGACAGCGTGACGGGCCGGCCGCCCGCCGACCAGGGCGCGTCGAGCACGGAACTGGCCAGTGGGTCGAGCGTGTCCGGGTCCGCCAGGACCAGGAAGTCGTCGCCACCGATGTGCCCCACCCGGGTCGCCTCGGACGCCGCGAGCTGCAGAGCCCGCCCGACCGCGCGGATCAGTTCGTCGCCCGCCGCGAATCCCGCTCCGTCGTTGACCTGCTTGAAATGGTCGACATCGAGCCAGCTGAGCGCGAACACGCGGCCGTGCGCGATCCGCCGGTCCACCTCCGTGGTGATCACGTCCGAACCGGGCAGCCGTGTCAGCGGGTTGAGCCCCGCCGCCTCCTCGACCCGGCTCTCGGAGAGCGCTCGTACGAGATCGGCCAGGCGTACGACTCCCACGCACCGCCCGTAGCGGTCGACGACCGCCACGTCGTCGGACGTACGGTCCCGTTCCCCGTCCGCCACCACGTCGAGGACCTCCCACGCGGTGGCGTCCACGCCGACCGTGCGTGGCGGATCACCGAGCTTGGCGGCCGGGCGGTCGGCGTACAGCGCGTGCCCGTAGGGACCCGACATGGACAGCAGGAATCGTGACCGGTGCACCGAGCGGACCGGGATCCCCGCGGAGTCCACGAGCAGCACCCCGGACACGTCGGGCGACCCGGTGAGCAGCGCGCGTACCCGCCCCGCGGAGGCCGTCGCGGGCAACAGTGCGGCGGGCCGCACGAACTGCAGCACCGAAGGCCCGGACGGGGGCGTCGGGGCGACGCCGGGGGAGAGGGCCGGAACGTATACGTCCGCCGCGGGCAGCCGGGCGGGCGGCGCGAACAGGTCGCCCTGCGCCAGTTGAGCGCCCGCCGACACCGCGGCCGCGCACTGCAGCTCCGTCTCGACGCCCTCCACGGACAACAACGCGCCCAACTGTTCGCACAGCGTCCGCATCGCCCGCACGGCCGCGGGGCGCGCCAGCAGTGACACGTCGAGCTTCACCAGCTCGGGTGCGAGATCCGTGAGCAGGCGCAGCGGTACGTCGCCGTCACCCACGCCGTCAGCGCAGATCCGAAAGCCGTCGCCGCGCAGCGTGGCGACCGCCTCCAGCAGGGCGTGCTGCGGCACATGCGTGTACGGAGGACCGATGTCGACCGTGACCTCCCACGGCAGCCGCCCGGCCGCGCGGACCGCCTCGCGCAGCGCCGCGAGTCCGCCGAGATCGGCCAGGGTCCCGGCGAACACGTTGACGTGCAGCGGCAGAGCGGTTCCTTTGCGGGCCGCCGACTGGATCGCCACCGCGGCCAGCCGGCCGTCGAGTTCGGGATCGCGACGGGCCTGCGCGAGGATGTCTCCGGCCTCCGGACGGGCGAGTATCTCCAGCGCCGCGACCCCTCCGGTCGTCAGGTTGACGACCGGCTGGAAGGCGAAGCGGACAGTATCCGTCCAGGAGGGCACGGAAGCATACTGGCGCCGTCCGCGCACACCCGGGCGTGATTCACGAGCTGTTCACGCGGGATTCCCGACTCATCACAGAGAGTGCGCAGATCTGGCGGCTCAGCGGACGGCGACCACCGACGACCCGTGTCCGAACAGCCCTTGGTTCGCGGTGATCCCCACGCGTGCTCCCCCGACCTGCCGGTCGCCCGCGTGGCCCCGCAACTGCCAGGTCAGCTCGCACACCTGGGCTATGGCCTGTGCCGGTACGGCTTCACCGAAGGAGGCCAGGCCGCCGCTGGCGTTGACCGGTATCCGGCCACCGAGCGCCGTGGCCCCTTCCCACAACAACTTCGCCGCCTCGCCCTCCGTGCACAACCCGAGATCCTCGTACCACTGCAACTCAAGCGCCGTGGACAGGTCGTACACCTCGGCCAGCGACAGATCCTCCGGGCCGATACCCGCCTCCTCGTAAGCCGCCCGTGCGATCGAGGCGCGGAAGGTGTCCGCAGCGGGCTCCACCGCGGCCGCGGAGTCCGTGGCGATGTCCGGCAGATCCAGCACGGTGTGGGGATAGCGCGGCGTCACCGTCGACACCGCGCGGATCCGCACGGGGTCGGCTGTCCCGTGCCGTCGTGCGAACTCCATGCTCGACAGCACCAGAGCGGCTCCTCCGTCGGAGGTCGCGCAGATGTCGAGCAGCCGCAGCGGATCGGCGACGACCGCGGAGCCGGCCACCTCCTCGGCGGTGACCCTCTTGCGGTACCGCGCGTTCGGGTTCAGTGCCCCGAAGGCGGCGTTCTTCACCTTGACCTGCGCGAAGTCCTCCAGGGTGTCTCCGTGCACGGCCATCCGCCTGCGCGCGTACAGCCCGAAGTACGTCGGATTCGTCGCCCCGAGGACACGGAACCGCAACCAGTCGGGATCGTCCGGCCGGTCCCCGCCCGCCGGACGGAAGAACCCCTTGGGCGCCGCGTCCGCGCCCACTACGAGCACCAGGTCCGCGAGACCCGACAGGATCTGCGCCCGCGCGGTGCCGACGGCCTGCGCCCCGGAGGCGCACGCCGCGTACACGCTCGTCACCCGTGCTCCCTGCCAGCCGAGCGCCTTCGCGAAGGTCGCGCCCGCCACGTGTCCGGGATAGCCACCGCGCACGGTGTCCGCGCCCACGACCGAGTCGACGTCACGCCAGTCGACCCCCGCGTCGGCCAGCGCCGCGCGGGCCGCCGCGACCCCGTACTCGACGAAGCCGTGTCCCCACTTGCCCCAGGGGTGCATGCCCGCGCCGAGCACCGCCACCTCGCCGCTCATGCCGTCACCCCCGTGCCCCGCATGCTCCTCATGCCGTCACCCCCGTCGGCCGCCAGTGCCACGTCGTCCACGTCGTCTCCTCGTCCTCGTTCAGGACACCGGGGACGACCTCCACCTCCATGCCCACCGCCAGATCGACGGTGGAGACACCGGGAACCGTCTGGCCGAGTACGACGATCCGCTCGGATTCCAGCTCCACAGCGATCAACGCGTAGGGCTCCCACGAGAGTTCCGGATCGGTCACATACGGTGACGGTGGCCGGTACCGGCTGTCCGTGTAGGACCAGATGCGACCGCGCCGGGAGAGCGGGACCTCGTTCAGGTCTCCGCCGGGGCAGCCGGGATTGCGGCAGAAGCCGTCCTCGCGGGGGAAGAAGACCGAGGCGCACGCCGAGCAGCGCGTGCCGAGCAGATGGAACCCGTCCCCGTCTCCGGCGAACCATCCGGCGACCACAGGTGTGTGCGTACGCGACAAGACCCCTCCATGGCATGGATCTGACGGAACGTCAGAAGTGTGTCACGGGCAACGGAAAATGGGCAGCTTCGGAAGAGAACCACGCAGGCCTCCGGGGCGTCGGAGTACAGGAGGGGCGGCCGGGGCCCACGGGGGTGGTTCCGGCCGTCCTTCCGGCAGTGACGCTCGTCCCGCAGCGAACCGGTCGCTCGACACCGGCCTCGAAGGCCTCGGGCTCATCAACCTCGCCGAGGAGCGGCGGCACCAACCTCGCCGACGAGTGGCGGCATCGCGGCGGAATACGGACCGAGGACGGAGGCGCCGGAAGCCGGGGCCGGGTGATCGGCTACAGTCCCGGCGTGTCCGAAACCCCGCACCCGCCTGCCGACTTCGCCCCGGACTCGCACTGTTCGAGTTGCGGAGCACCCTACGGAGAGGGCATCTCCGGCTGGCCCCGCACCTGCGCGGCCTGTGGCACCGTCGCCTACCGCAACCCCTTGCCGGTCGCGGTGGCCCTGCAGCCCGTCTACGACGCCGCGGGCACCGCCCTGGTCGTCATCACCCGGACCATCGCCCCCGCGCGCGGGGGCATCGCATTGCCCGGAGGCTTCATCGACGACCGGGAGGACTGGCGGCACGCCGTCGTCCGGGAGCTCAGGGAAGAGACGGGCATCGACGCCGCCGGCCGCGAGGTACGCCTCGCGGACGCGATGAGCTCCCCCGCGGGCCACCTGCTGCTCTTCGGCCTCCTCCCGGAGCGCCCGGCGGCCGACCTGCCGGTCTCCGCCGCCACGGACGAGACCGAGGGCTGGCACCTGCTGCGCAGACCGGCCGAACTCGCCTTCCCGCTGCACACCCTGGCGGCCGGGGCATGGTTCGAGGGACGGTACTGAAGGGACTCCTGGGGCCCCACGGGGCCCTTCAGAGCGTCCCGAGACCCCGCATCCGAACGGGACGCTCCGGCTCGCTCGCGCCGTTGTCCCCCTCCCGCCGGACGACCACGTGCTCCCCCTCCCAACGCGTCACATAGCGTTCCACCTCGGGCTCGTCCCAGCCGTCGCCCTCGTCGGGCACCACGAGGCCACCACCGGCCCGCCCGCGCGCGGGAGCCCACACCTCCAGCTCCAGAGCGCCGTCATCGCCCCGGACGGGCAGAACGGCACCCGCGCGCGCCAGGACCGGAATCCGCGACAAGGGGGCGTCGAGCAGCACCTGGGCCGGCCCCTCGTAGGCCTCTTCGGTGACGGTGTCGTACCAGCGCCCCCGCGGCAGCTGGACCGCACGCCGGTCCGCCCCGTGGTCCAGCACCGGCGCCACGAGGAGACAGTCGCCGAGCAGGAAGGTGTCCTCGCAGTCGCGCAGCGCCCGGTCCTCGGGCGCGCCCCACCACACCGGACGCACGTACGGCGCTCCGGTACGGGCCGCCAGATGCGCGAGCGTCACGAAGTACGGCAACAGCCGCCGCCGCTCGACGAGCGCCACGCGCGCGTGCTCCAGAACGTCGGCACCGAACTCCCAGGGCTCCCGGCGCCCCGCCCGCAGACTCGCGTGCGTACGGAACAGCGGGAGATACGCGCCGAGCTGGAACCACCGCAGATACAGCTCCGGCGACGGACTCCCGTCGAAGCCGCCCACGTCGGGACCCGAGTACGGCACCCCGCACAGACCGAGTCCCAGCACCAACGACAGCGACGCCCGCAACCCGGGCCAGCCGGTGGCCACGTCCCCGGACCAGGTCCCCCCGTAGCGCTGCATTCCGGCCCACCCCGAGCGCGAGAAGAGGAACGGCCGCTCCTGGGGGACCAGTTGGCGCAGACCCTCGTACGCGGCCCCGGCCATCCCCAGGGCGTACACATTGTGCGCCTCACGATGGTCACCCCCGCGCCCCTCCAGGGAATGCCGCGCCGACCGCGGCAGCGTCGACTCCCCGAAGGCCGTGAACGACGTGGGTTCGTTCATGTCGTGCCAGAACCCCGCGAACCCCTGCGCGAGCCGCTCCTCGTAGAGACCGCCCCACCACTGCCGCACGCGCGCGTCCGTGAAGTCCGGATGGACCGAGTCCCCGGGCCACACCACACCGCGTACGGGCCGGCCCGAGGCATCCCTCACGAAGGCGTTCTCGGCGACGCCACTGTCGTACACCGCGTTGCCCGGCTCGGCCTTGACGGCCGCGTCGACGATGGACACCAGCCGGATACCGTCACGACGCAGATCCCCGGCGAGCGCCGGCAGTTTCGGGAAGCGCTCCCGGTCGACGGTGAACACCTGGTGCGCGTCGTAGTGGTCGATGTCCAGATGAACCGCGTCGAGCGGCAGATCACGCTCCTGGTAGCCCGCGACGATCCGCCGCACCTCCTGCTCACTGCCGAAGCCCCAGCGCGCGTGATGGTGGCCCAGCGCCCAGGCGGGCGGCAGCGCGGGGGCCCCGGTCAGCGACACCCAGGCGTGCAGCACGCGCGCGGGAGTGCCCACTATGACCCAGCAGCGCAGTGGTCCGCCGTCCATCCGCAGCTCGCACGTCCCGGCCCGGTCGTGTCCGGAGCCCGCGCCCTCCTCACCCTCGCGCAGAACCACCGTGCCGTCCCACGAGGAGTCGTGGAACACGAGATGGGTGGCCGCGTCGGCGACCACCATCTGCACGGGCATGGTGATGTACAGCGGGTCGTCGCCGGGCGCGAAGGCATGCCCCGGATCGGTGTTCCACAACCGGTACGTGCCGTCGCGCAACCGAGGACCCGCCGCCCGCCCGCCAAGACCGAAGAACCGAGCGTCGGCGGCCACTTCCGAACGCTGCATCCAGCGCGCCGTGCCCCCGCCGACCGGCTCCCACCAGCGGGGCGGCAGATCGCGGCGTAGGATCACCCCACCAGGGGTGCGCACCTCGACGGCGCCGTGCCGCGAGACGACGACCGTCACCCGTTCGGCCACCACCCGCCACCCGCCGTCCTTGTCGGGCTCCAGGACGGCCCGCGGGTCAGGTTCCGGACAACGGCCGGCGAGCCCGTACGACGGCTCCGGACCGACGCCGTCCCAGCCCCAGAACACCGCGCCGCTCACCGCGACCATGATCCGCAGTTCCGATCGGCTGAACCGGACGACACCACCGCCGGGCCCCGGTTCCACGGCCTGCACCGGGCCCGGCACCCGTGCACGCTCGGCCCCCCGTCGCGGCAGCCCGGCGGCATCGGCACGCCGCCTGCGCCATGCGGCACGCACGGTCCGCAACCCTTGGGCCGCCCCCGTCGAACCGACCGCCTTCACCGAACGCACCAGGTCACGACCATCCATGCTGCTCACCCTGCCATTGCCTCCATCGAACGGGTGAGTCGTTCAACTTCCGTTCACCCGTGGTGAGGGCACATCTTCATGTCGCCGACTATGTGTGGCGCGCCCTGGTGCTGAAGTCGATCACATGGCATCGTCCGTGTCAGCCGCGCGACGCGCACACCCCAGCGCGTGCGCGACCGACGCACACGACGCGCACAGTCCGGGAGCCGCCCCATGTCCACCGCGAACCCCTCACCGCTCTGGCAGCCCGCTCCAGAGCGCATCGCCCAGGCACAGATCACGAAATTCCAGGCCTGGGCGGCCGAGCACCACGGAGCCCCGTCCCACGGCGGCTACGCGGCACTGCACCGCTGGTCGGTGGACGAACTGGACACGTTCTGGAAAGCCGTCACCGAGTGGTTCGACGTAGGCTTCTCGACCCCCTACGCGCGCGTGCTCGGCGACCGGTCGATGCCCGGCGCCGAATGGTTCCCCGGAGCGACCCTCAACTACGCCGAGCACGCTCTGCGCGCGGCCGGAACCCGCGCCGACGAACCGGCGCTCCTCTACGTCGACGAGACCCACGAGCCGACCCCCGTGAGCTGGTCCGAGCTGCGCCGCCAGGTCGGCTCCCTGGCCGCCGAGCTGCGCGCCCTCGGCGTACACCCGGGCGACCGCGTCAGCGGCTATCTCCCGAACGTTCCGCAGGCCGTGGTCGCCCTGCTCGCCACGGCCGCCGTGGGGGCCGTGTGGACCTCCTGCGCCCCCGACTTCGGAGCCCGCAGCGTCCTCGACCGCTTCCAGCAGGTCGAGCCCGTCGTGCTCTTCACGGTCGACGGCTACCGCTACGGCGGCAAGGAGCACGACCGCCGCGACGTGGTCGCCGAACTGCGTGACGAACTGCCCACCCTGCGCGCCGTCGTCCACATCCCGCTGCTCGGCACGGACGCCCCCGAAGGCGCCCTGGACTGGTCCACGCTGACCTCAGCCGATGTGGAGCCGGTCTTCGAACCGGTGCCGTTCGACCACCCCCTGTGGGTGCTCTATTCGTCGGGAACGACCGGACTGCCCAAGGCGATCGTCCAGTCCCAGGGCGGCATCCTCGTCGAGCACCTCAAGCAGCTCGGGCTGCACTGCGACCTGAGCACCGAGGACCGCTTCTTCTGGTACACGTCCACCGGCTGGATGATGTGGAACTTCCTCGTGTCGGGCCTGCTCACGGGCACCACGATCGTCCTGTACGACGGCAGTCCCGGCTACCCGGACACCGGTGCCCAGTGGCGTATCGCCGAACGTACGGGAGCGACCCTCTTCGGTACGTCCGCCGCGTACGTCATGGCGTGCCGCAAGGCGGAGGTGCACCCCGCACGCGACTTCGACCTCACGCGCGTGCGGTGCGTCGCGACCACCGGCTCGCCGCTGCCGCCCGACGGATTCCGCTGGCTGCACGACGAGGTGGGCGAGGACCTGTGGATCGCCTCGGTCAGCGGAGGGACCGACGTGTGCTCCTGCTTCGCGGGAGCCGTGCCCACCCTCCCGGTGTACATCGGCGAGCTCCAGGCGGCGGGACTCGGCACCGACCTCCAGTCCTGGGACCCGAGCGGCAAACCCCTCATCGACGAAGTCGGTGAACTCGTGGTCACCAACCCGATGCCGTCCATGCCCATCCGCTTCTGGAACGACCCCGACGGCAGCCGGTACCACGACAGTTACTTCGACACCTACCCCGGAGTATGGCGTCACGGTGACTGGATCACCGTCACCTCGCGGGACTCCGTGGTCATCCATGGCCGCTCCGACTCCACGCTCAACCGCCAGGGCGTGCGCATGGGCTCGGCCGACATCTACGAAGCCGTCGAACGCCTCCCCGAGATCAAGGAGTCGCTCGTCATCGGCATCGAACAGCCCGACGGCGGCTACTGGATGCCCCTCTTCGTCCAGCTCGCCCCCGGAGCCGCACTCGACGAAGCCCTGCTGAACCGCATCAAGCAGACCATCCGCGAACAGCTCTCGCCGCGCCATGTCCCCGACGAGGTCATCGAGGTCCCCGGCGTCCCGCACACGCTCACGGGCAAACGCATCGAGGTCCCGGTCAAGCGCCTGCTGCAGGGCACTCCTCTGGACAAGGCGGTCAACGTCGGCTCCGTGGACAACGTCGAACTGCTGAGGTTCTACGAGGACCTGGCCCGCAAGCGCGGCTGACCAGCCTCCGCGGCCAACCCGCTCGGGCGGCCTCGGACTCGCACCGTCCGCCCGGGGCGGCACCGATCCACGCGCCGTCACCGCGACGGTCGAGCCGCGCCGGCGGCTGGACCGTCCCGGGCGCGTCCACCCCTGTGACCTGCTCGTTCCCTCGCAGAGCGGTCCGCGAGCACCTCGCCCGCAGGCCGTTGTCAGTGCCGCCGGTTACTGTGAGTGAGCATTGATCGACTGTGCGCAGGGGGAAACAATGGCGCACACCGAACACCAGACCATGCGACGCGTCCTGCGCCGTGAAATCGCCGGCACGATCGGTCTGCTGACCGACGCCCACGACTTCACAGCGATGCGGCGCTACCGCACCTTCACCTTCGACGACCACACGGCCTACCTCCAGCAGGTGGAATCCCTGCTGCGGACCCTCGCCGCCCAGGGCAGCCACACCACGGTGGCGCTCTTCGACCCCGAGGAGTACGCGGAGTTCTGCGTCCACAACGGACTGGAACCCGACGCCGCCGCCAGCCGCACCCGTTTCACCGCCGAACTGGCCGCCACCGGCTCCACCGTTCCGTACCAGGGCCAGCCCCTCGCCGACCTCGTTCCGGACCTGATCGACGAAGCCGTCCGCAAAGCGACCTGGGAGTACGCGACGACGCTCCTGGCCCGCGTCGGCAACTGCGCGTCCTGCGGCGAGGACATCGGACGCGCGTCCTTCGCCCGGGCCTCCCGCCTCCTCGCCCGGGTCCTCGACACCGCGGGTCCCGGCGAGCGCCACCTCGTCTGCAGTGTCTCGACGCCACCCGAACCACTCGTCGCCGCGCTCCGGGCCCACGACGACGCCGGGGGCACCGCCCGCCTCGACGAAGCCGAAGCCCTGGAATTCACCACGGTCCTCGCCCTGGGCATCGCCACCCGAAGCGCCGGCGGCCTCGTCATGCGCACCGCCGCCCCCGGCACGACCGACCGCGTCTACGGATGGCGCCTGCGCGCCGACGGACTGGAACCCCTCACCGCCGGCGAGGTCTTCGACGCCTACTGCACCGACGTCGCGTCCGGTGACCTGGTCTCCCCGGAATCGGGCGTCGACTACTGCGTACCGCCCGACCTCGGACCCGAAGCAGGGACGACGGACCACACCCACTGAAGGCGAAGGGGCGCCCCACCCGCAGGTGGAGCGCCCCTCAGCAGGCGGCCCTCGCTCGGCGAGGAGCCACGTCACTCGCCGGAGAGCACCGCCTGAGCCGCCGTGCGCGCCTCCTCGGCCGTGTCCGCGGCACGTGCGGCCGCGGCCGCACGTTCGCACTGCGCGAGCGTGTACTTGGCGAGCGCCGCCCGGACATAGGGAATCGACGCGGCACCCATCGACAGGGAGGTGATCCCCAGACCGGTCAGCACACACGCGAGCAGCGGGTCGGACGCGGCCTCACCGCAGACGCCACAGCTCTTGCCCTCGGCCTTCGCCGCCTCGGCGGACAGCGCGACCAGGTCGAGCAACGCGGGCTGCCACGGGTCCTGCAGCCGGGACACCGCGCCCACCTGCCGGTCCGCGGCGAAGGTGTACTGCGCGAGGTCGTTCGTGCCCAGGGACAGGAACTCGACCTCCTGGAGGATCGACCGCGCCCGCAGGGCGGCCGACGGGATCTCCACCATGGCACCGAACTTCGCCCGCAGTCCGGCGGCACGGCACGCGTCGGCGAACGCCTTGGCGTCGATGCGGTCCGCGACCATCGGAGCCATCACTTCGAGGTGGACCGGCAGCCCTTCCGAAGCCTTCGCCAGCGCCGTCAGCTGCGTGCGCAGCACGTCGGGGTGGTCGAGCAACGTACGCAGACCCCGCACTCCCAGCGCCGGGTTCGGCTCGTCGGCAGGAGTCAGGAACTCGAGCGGCTTGTCCGCGCCCGCGTCCAGCACACGCACCACGACACGTCCCTCGGGGAACGCCTCGAGCACCTGCCGGTACGCCTCGACCTGCTTCACCTCCGAGGGCGCCTGCTTGCTGTCGTCCAGGAAGAGGAACTCGGTACGGAACAGACCGACACCTTCGGCTCCGGCCTCCACAGCGGCCGGCACGTCGGACGGTCCACCGACGTTGGCCAGCAGCGGCACCTTGTGCCCGTCGGAGGTGGCGCCGGGACCGGTCGACACGGACAGTGCCGCCTTGCGCTCCGCGGCCGCGGCTTGCAGCTGTGCCTTCTTCTCTGCGCTCGGCTCCACGAAGATCTCACCGCTGCTGCCGTCCACGGCGATCACGGTGCCCTCGGCGAGTTCGCCGGCGCCGGGCAGCGCGACCACGGCGGGTACGCCGAGCGCCCGCGCCAGGATCGCGCTGTGGCTGGTCGGCCCGCCCTCCTCGGTGACGAAGCCGAGCACGAGGGTGGGGTCGAGCAGCGCCGTGTCCGCGGGGGCGAGGTCACGGGCGATGAGAACGTAGGGCTCGTCACTGTCCGGTACACCCGGCATGGGCACGCCGAGCAGCCGCGCGACGATACGGTTCCGCACGTCGTCGAGGTCGGCCACACGGCCGGCGAGGTACTCACCGGCACCCGCCAACAGAGCCCGGTACGAGGCGAATGCGTCGTAGACCGCGCGCTCGGCCGTGCTGCCGACGGCGATCCGCCGGTCGACGTCCGCCATCAATTCGGGGTCCTGGGCCATCATGGCCTGCGCCTCGAGCACGTGCTGGGCCTCGCCACCCGCCAGATTGCCGCGCGCAATCAGGTCGGCCGCCACCGCCTCGACGGCCTTGCGGGCGCGCCCCTGTTCGCGCTCCGCGTCCTCCGCGGGGATCTGCTTGGCAGGCGGTTCGAGGACCGCCGTTCCCATGTGCCGAACCTCGCCGATCGCCACACCGTGGCTCACGCCGACGCCTCGCAGCGTTGTCTCCATCTCACCCGTCTCCGATAGTGCGGCGGGTCCCGCCGCCGCGGTGGTTGTGCGATGTGCCGTCGAGGACGGCACGGAGGTCACTGCCAGGCGAAGAGAGTGTCGCCGGACTTCACGTCGCCGTCCTCGCGGACCTCGGAGAGGGAATCGGCCGTGGCCTCGAGCGCCACGACCGGGCAGATCGGCGACTTGCCGGCCTGCTCCACGGCAGCCGGGTTCCAGCGCAACACGGCCTGACCGCGCGTGACGGTGTCTCCCTTGTTGACGAGCAGCTCGAAGCCCTCGCCGTTGAGCTGCACGGTGTCGATGCCCAGGTGCGTGAGCACGCCGTGACCCTGTTCGTCGACGACGACGAAGGCGTGCGGGTGGAGGGAGACAATTACTCCGTCCACGGGAGCGACAGCCTCCGAGGGCTCACGCACGGGATCGATCGCCGTGCCGGGGCCGACCATCGCCCCGGAGAACACGGGATCCGGTACCGCGGCGAGTCCGATGGCGCGTCCTGCAAGAGGGGACGTAACGGTGGTCATGGGAAGCCTCCCAGAGGTGGAGATTCATGAGGGGCCGTCACTGCCTGTCCGGGACGGCGCACTGTTTGAGCAGGGTATGTCATATGAAGTGCCGGTTCTGCACGAGAGGTTCCGGTTGACAGACGTAGAGCACGGCGCAAACGATTTGCGCCCGCTCCGAGGCCCCCTGTACAGTCGTACTCCTGCTTGAGGCTGAGCGGCGCGTCCAAGCGTCGTTGCCTGGCAGCACCCAACTTGTCAGATCCTATCTCGGGGTCTCCTTCTGCATGTCTGCAGGAGGGTGGTCAGAGAGACGGAAAATCACTGATAGAGTTTGGAACCGCCGGAAAGGGAAACGCGAGAGCGGAAACCTGGAAAGCACCGAGGAAATCGGATACGGAAACGGTCTGATAGAGTCGGAAACGCAAGACCGAAGGGAAGCGCCCGGAGGAAAGCCCGAGAGGGTGAGTACAAAGGAAGCGTCCGTTCCTTGAGAACTCAACAGCGTGCCAAAAATCAACGCCAGATATGTTGATACCCCGTCTCCGGCCGATCGGCCGGGACGAGGTTCCTTTGAAAAAGTCCTGCCCCTTGGGGTAGGCGCACAGCGAGGACGCTGTGAACCGGGAGGATTATTCCTCTTCCTTGTTCCGCTCTCGTGGTGTCGTCCCGATTACGGGAAAACATTCACGGAGAGTTTGATCCTGGCTCAGGACGAACGCTGGCGGCGTGCTTAACACATGCAAGTCGAACGATGAAGCCCTTCGGGGTGGATTAGTGGCGAACGGGTGAGTAACACGTGGGCAATCTGCCCTTCACTCTGGGACAAGCCCTGGAAACGGGGTCTAATACCGGATAATACCTGCCTGGGCATCTGGGTGGGTTGAAAGCTCCGGCGGTGAAGGATGAGCCCGCGGCCTATCAGCTTGTTGGTGAGGTAGTGGCTCACCAAGGCGACGACGGGTAGCCGGCCTGAGAGGGCGACCGGCCACACTGGGACTGAGACACGGCCCAGACTCCTACGGGAGGCAGCAGTGGGGAATATTGCACAATGGGCGAAAGCCTGATGCAGCGACGCCGCGTGAGGGATGACGGCCTTCGGGTTGTAAACCTCTTTCAGCAGGGAAGAAGCGAAAGTGACGGTACCTGCAGAAGAAGCGCCGGCTAACTACGTGCCAGCAGCCGCGGTAATACGTAGGGCGCAAGCGTTGTCCGGAATTATTGGGCGTAAAGAGCTCGTAGGCGGCTTGTCACGTCGGTGTGAAAGCCCGGGGCTTAACCCCGGGTCTGCATTCGATACGGGCTAGCTAGAGTGTGGTAGGGGAGATCGGAATTCCTGGTGTAGCGGTGAAATGCGCAGATATCAGGAGGAACACCGGTGGCGAAGGCGGATCTCTGGGCCATTACTGACGCTGAGGAGCGAAAGCGTGGGGAGCGAACAGGATTAGATACCCTGGTAGTCCACGCCGTAAACGGTGGGAACTAGGTGTTGGCGACATTCCACGTCGTCGGTGCCGCAGCTAACGCATTAAGTTCCCCGCCTGGGGAGTACGGCCGCAAGGCTAAAACTCAAAGGAATTGACGGGGGCCCGCACAAGCAGCGGAGCATGTGGCTTAATTCGACGCAACGCGAAGAACCTTACCAAGGCTTGACATACACCGGAAACGGCCAGAGATGGTCGCCCCCTTGTGGTCGGTGTACAGGTGGTGCATGGCTGTCGTCAGCTCGTGTCGTGAGATGTTGGGTTAAGTCCCGCAACGAGCGCAACCCTTGTTCTGTGTTGCCAGCATGCCCTTCGGGGTGATGGGGACTCACAGGAGACTGCCGGGGTCAACTCGGAGGAAGGTGGGGACGACGTCAAGTCATCATGCCCCTTATGTCTTGGGCTGCACACGTGCTACAATGGCAGGTACAATGAGCTGCGAAGCCGTGAGGCGGAGCGAATCTCAAAAAGCCTGTCTCAGTTCGGATTGGGGTCTGCAACTCGACCCCATGAAGTCGGAGTTGCTAGTAATCGCAGATCAGCATTGCTGCGGTGAATACGTTCCCGGGCCTTGTACACACCGCCCGTCACGTCACGAAAGTCGGTAACACCCGAAGCCGGTGGCCCAACCCCTTGTGGGAGGGAGCTGTCGAAGGTGGGACTGGCGATTGGGACGAAGTCGTAACAAGGTAGCCGTACCGGAAGGTGCGGCTGGATCACCTCCTTTCTAAGGAGCATCTAGGCTGCCAGGCTTGCCTGGTGGTCCAGGGCCATTACGTCGGCAAACGTTCGACGATGGTTGCTCATGGGTGGAACGTTGATTATTCGGCCGGTTTCACGGGTCGGAGGCTTGCGAGTACTGCTCTGAGAGGAGCGTGGAAAGCATGATCTCCGGACGGGATCTGGTCGGGCACGCTGTTGGGTGTCTGAAGGTACGGCCGATCGTTGGCTGCCTTCAGTGCCGGCCCCAGTGAACTCCGGTGTGAACCGGGGGTGATGGGTGGTTGGTCGTTGTTTGAGAACTGCACAGTGGACGCGAGCATCTGTGGCCAAGTTTTTAAGGGCGCACGGTGGATGCCTTGGCACCAGGAACCGATGAAGGACGTGGGAGGCCACGATAGTCCCCGGGGAGTCGTCAACCAGGCTTTGATCCGGGGGTTTCCGAATGGGGAAACCCGGCAGTCGTCATGGGCTGTCACCCTTGCCTGAACACATAGGGCAAGTGGAGGGAACGCGGGGAAGTGAAACATCTCAGTACCCGCAGGAAGAGAAAACAACCGTGATTCCGGGAGTAGTGGCGAGCGAAACTGGATGAGGCCAAACCATATACGTGTGAGACCCGGCAGGGGTTGCGTATGTGGGGTTGTGGGATTTCTCTTTCACGGTCTGCCGGCCGTGAGACGAGTCAGAAACCGTTGATGTAGGCGAAGGACATGCGAAAGGTCCGGCGTAGAGGGTAAGACCCCCGTAGTCGAAACATCAACGGCTCGTTTGAGAAACACCCAAGTAGCACGGGGCCCGAGAAATCCCGTGTGAATCTGGCGGGACCACCCGCTAAGCCTAAATATTCCCTGGTGACCGATAGCGGATAGTACCGTGAGGGAATGGTGAAAAGTACCGCGGGAGCGGAGTGAAATAGTACCTGAAACCGTGTGCCTACAAGCCGTGGGAGCGTCGGATATGTGCTTGCACATATCTCGTGACTGCGTGCCTTTTGAAGAATGAGCCTGCGAGTTTGCGGTGTGTTGCGAGGTTAACCCGTGTGGGGAAGCCGTAGCGAAAGCGAGTCCGAATAGGGCGATTTAGTAGCGCGCTCAAGACCCGAAGCGGAGTGATCTAGCCATGGGCAGGTTGAAGCGGCTGTAAGAGGTCGTGGAGGACCGAACCCACCAGGGTTGAAAACCTGGGGGATGACCTGTGGTTAGGGGTGAAAGGCCAATCAAACTCCGTGATAGCTGGTTCTCCCCGAAATGCATTTAGGTGCAGCGTCGTGTGTTTCTTGCCGGAGGTAGAGCACTGGATAGGCGATGGGCCCTACCGGGTTACTGACCTTAGCCAAACTCCGAATGCCGGTAAGTGAGAGCGCGGCAGTGAGACTGTGGGGGATAAGCTCCATGGTCGAGAGGAAACAGCCCAGAGCATCGACTAAGGCCCCTAAGCGTACGCTAAGTGGGAAAGGATGTGGAGTCGCACAGACAACCAGGAGGTTGGCTTAGAAGCAGCCACCCTTGAAAGAGTGCGTAATAGCTCACTGGTCTAGTGATTCCGCGCCGACAATGTAGCGGGGCTCAAGCGTACCGCCGAAGTCGTGTCATTGCAGCAATAGGGCCAACGCCCGCTGTGATGGGTAGGGGAGCGTCGTGTGCCGGGTGAAGCCGCGCCGGAAGGCAGTGGTGGACGGTTCACGAGTGAGAATGCAGGCATGAGTAGCGATACACACGTGAGAAACGTGTGCGCCGATTGACTAAGGGTTCCTGGGTCAAGCTGATCTGCCCAGGGTAAGTCGGGACCTAAGGCGAGGCCGACAGGCGTAGTCGATGGATAACCGGTTGATATTCCGGTACCCGCTGTGAAGCGTCAAACATTGAACCAGGCGATGCTAAGTCCGTGAAGCCGCCCCGGAGCCTTCGGGCAAAGGGGAGTGGTGGAGCCGACGGACCAGACCTGTAGTAGGTGAGTGATGGGGTGACGCAGGAAGGTAGTCCATCCCGGGCGGTGGTTGTCCCGGGGTAAGGGTGTAGGCCGTGTGATAGGTAAATCCGTCGCACATCAAGGCTGAGACCTGATGCCGAGCCGATTGTGGTGAAGTGGATGATCCTATGCTGTCGAGAAAAGCCTCTAGCGAGTTTCATGGCGGCCCGTACCCTAATCCGACTCAGGTGGTCAGGTAGAGAATACCGAGGCGTTCGGGTGAACTATGGTTAAGGAACTCGGCAAAATGCCCCCGTAACTTCGGGAGAAGGGGGGCCATCACTGGTGATCCGATTTACTCGGTGAGCTGGGGGTGGCCGCAGAGACCAGCGAGAAGCGACTGTTTACTAAAAACACAGGTCCGTGCGAAGCCGTAAGGCGATGTATACGGACTGACGCCTGCCCGGTGCTGGAACGTTAAGGGGACCGGTTAGTCACTCTTCGGGGTGGCGAAGCTGAGAACTTAAGCGCCAGTAAACGGCGGTGGTAACTATAACCATCCTAAGGTAGCGAAATTCCTTGTCGGGTAAGTTCCGACCTGCACGAATGGCGTAACGACTTCTCGACTGTCTCAACCATAGGCCCGGTGAAATTGCACTACGAGTAAAGATGCTCGTTTCGCGCAGCAGGACGGAAAGACCCCGGGACCTTTACTACAGTTTGATATTGGTGTTCGGTTCGGCTTGTGTAGGATAGCTGGGAGACTTTGAAGTCATGGCGCCAGCCATGGTGGAGTCGTCGTTGAAATACCAGTCTGGTCGTGCTGGATGTCTAACCTGGGTCCGTGATCCGGATCAGGGACAGTGTCTGATGGGTAGTTTAACTGGGGCGGTTGCCTCCTAAAGAGTAACGGAGGCGCCCAAAGGTTCCCTCAGCCTGGTTGGTAATCAGGTGTTGAGTGTAAGTGCACAAGGGAGCTTGACTGTGAGACCGACGGGTCGAGCAGGGACGAAAGTCGGGACTAGTGATCCGGCGGTGGCTTGTGGAAGCGCCGTCGCTCAACGGATAAAAGGTACCCCGGGGATAACAGGCTGATCTTCCCCAAGAGTCCATATCGACGGGATGGTTTGGCACCTCGATGTCGGCTCGTCGCATCCTGGGGCTGGAGTCGGTCCCAAGGGTTGGGCTGTTCGCCCATTAAAGCGGTACGCGAGCTGGGTTTAGAACGTCGTGAGACAGTTCGGTCCCTATCCGCTGTGCGCGTAGGAATATTGAGAAGGGCTGTCCCTAGTACGAGAGGACCGGGACGGACGAACCTCTGGTGTGCCAGTTGTCCTGCCAAGGGCATGGCTGGTTGGCTACGTTCGGGAGGGATAACCGCTGAAAGCATCTAAGCGGGAAGCCTGCTTCGAGATGAGTATTCCCACCCCCTTTGAGGGGTTAAGGCTCCCAGTAGACGACTGGGTTGATAGGCCGGATCTGGAAGGCGGGCAACCGCTGGAGGTGACCGGTACTAATAGGCCGAGGGCTTGTCCTCAGTTGCTCGCGTCCACTGTGTTGGTTCTGAAACCACGAACAACCGTCGTAGCTATGCCACGGCTCCGGTTGAAAGTTTCATAGTGTTTCGGTGGTCATAGCGTGAGGGAAACGCCCGGTTACATTCCGAACCCGGAAGCTAAGCCTCACAGCGCCGATGGTACTGCAGGGGGGACCCTGTGGGAGAGTAGGACGCCGCCGAACAAATTTTAGAGCTCCGGCTCTCAGGCATTATGCCTGAGAGCCGGAGCTTTTTTGTTTTCCGGGCTTTCCGAGCCGCCCGGCATGGTTGGTTTTCGGCGGGGCGACACCCGCCGCGTCGCGCTGTCAGGGCTGCGGGTAAGGTCAGGGGGCATCGTTGGCACATTTCCCACAGGAGGCCCCCGGGTGGAGGTCCAGGAGACTCGCGTTCAGACGGACCGGGTCCTCACCATCCCGAACATCCTCAGCATGGCACGCCTGGTAGGCGTACCCATCTTCCTGTGGCTGATCCTCAGGCCCGAGTTCGGAGGCCCCAAGAGCGACGGCTGGGCGCTGCTCGTGTTGATGCTGAGCGGCATCAGCGACTATCTCGACGGGAAGCTCGCACGCCGCTGGAACCAGATCAGCAGCCTCGGCCGGCTGCTGGATCCCGCGGCCGACCGCCTCTACATCCTGTCGACTCTCGTGGGCCTCACCTGGCGCGAGATTCTGCCGATCTGGCTGACCGCGGCGCTTGTCGCGCGTGAACTGGTGCTGCTGGTCATGGTGGGCATCCTCCGGCGCCACGGCTATCCGCCGCCGCAGGTGAACTTCCTGGGGAAGGCCGCCACCTTCAACCTGATGTACGCCTTCCCGTTGTTGCTGCTCAGCGACGGACACGGATGGCTCGCGTCCTTCGGTGCGATTTTCGGATGGGCGTTCGCCGGGTGGGGTACAACCCTGTACTGGTGGGCAGGAGTCCTGTACGTGGTGCAGGTCCGCCGGCTTGTCCGGGCGGACACCACGGCCGATTGAGCTCGGCCCGCAGGGGCAGTTGAAGCGCCCCGATGGCCCGCGCTCGAAAACTGCGGGACAATCTGGACGGGTGAAGTCGGCTAGTCCGTCGTCTCTTAAAGGAGGACGCTTCCGACATGAAGGCCGTAGTGATGGCCGGAGGCGAAGGTACTCGCCTTCGTCCCATGACCTCAAGCATGCCCAAGCCGCTCCTGCCCGTGGCGAATCGCCCGATCATGGAGCACGTGCTCAGGCTGCTCAAAAGGCATGGGCTCAACGAGACCGTCGTGACTGTTCAGTTCTTGGCCTCTTTGGTCAAGAACTACTTCGGTGACGGCGAGGAGCTCGGCATGGAGCTCACCTATGCCAATGAGGAGAAGCCACTCGGTACTGCCGGTAGCGTCAAGAACGCCGAGGAGGCGTTGAAGGACGACACCTTCCTGGTGATCTCCGGCGATGCCCTGACCGACTTCGATCTCACCGATCTCATCAATTTCCACAAGGAAAAGGGTGCGCTGGTCACCGTCTGCCTGACGCGTGTCCCCAACCCCCTCGAATTCGGCATCACCATCGTGGACGAAGAGGGCAAGGTCGAGCGCTTCCTGGAGAAGCCGACCTGGGGTCAGGTCTTCTCGGACACCGTGAACACGGGTATCTACGTCATGGAGCCCGAAGTCTTCGACTACGTCGAGGCGGATGTCTCGGTCGACTGGTCGGGCGACGTCTTCCCTCAGCTGATGAAGGAAGGAAAGCCTGTCTTCGGATACATCGCCGAGGGCTACTGGGAGGACGTGGGCACCCACGAGAGCTACGTGAAGGCGCAGGCCGACGTCCTGGAGGGCAAGGTCGACGTCGAGATCGACGGCTTCGAGATCTCCCCGGGCGTATGGGTCGCCGAGGGCGCCGAAGTGCACCCCGACGCCGTGCTGCGCGGCCCGCTCTACATCGGGGACTACGCGAAGGTCGAGGCGGACGCCGAAATCCGCGAACACACGGTCATCGGGTCCAACGTCGTCGTCAAGAGCGGTGCCTTCCTGCACAGAGCCGTCGTGCACGACAACGTGTACGTCGGCCAGCACAGCAACCTTCGGGGCTGTGTCATCGGCAAGAACACCGACATCATGCGGGCCGCCCGCATCGAGGACGGCGCCGTCATCGGCGACGAATGCCTCGTCGGTGAAGAATCGATCATTCAGGGAAACGTACGCGTCTACCCGTTCAAGACCATCGAGGCCGGCGCCTTCGTCAACACCTCGGTGATCTGGGAGTCGCGCGGTCAGGCGCACCTCTTCGGAGCACGCGGTGTGTCCGGCATCCTGAACGTGGAGATCACTCCGGAGTTGGCGGTGCGCCTCGCCGGGGCGTACGCGACGACTCTCAAGAAGGGCTCCACGGTCACCACGGCCCGTGACCACTCCCGAGGCGCGCGGGCGCTGAAAAGGGCGGTCATCTCGGCGTTGCAGGCCAGCGCCATCGACGTACGCGACCTGGAGAACGTACCGCTGCCGGTGGCCAGGCAGCAGACGGCGCGAGGCAGTGCGGGCGGGATCATGATCCGCACGACGCCCGGGGTGCCGGACTCCGTCGACATCATGTTCTTCGACGGGGAGGGCGCCGACCTGTCGCAGGGTGGACAGCGGAAGCTCGACCGGGTGTTCGCGCGACAGGAGTACCGGCGCGCGTTCCCGGGTGAGATCGGGGATCTGTACTTCCCGGCCAGCGTCTTCGACTCGTACACGGGTTCGCTGCTCAGGAATGTGGACACGACGGGTATCGCCGAGTCCGGGCTGAAGGTGGTGGTGGACGCCTCGAACGGCAGTGCCGGTCTGGTGCTTCCCAGCCTCCTGGGCAAGCTCGGTGTCGACTCCCTGACCATCAACCCCGGTCTGGACGAGTCCAGGCCGACGGAGACCGCCGACACACGGCGGGCCGGACTGGTGCGGCTCGGCGAGATCGTCGCGTCCGCGCGGGCCGCGTTCGGCGTGCGCTTCGACCCGGTGGGCGAGCGGCTCTCGCTGGTCGACGAGAAGGGGCGGATCGTCGAGGACGACCGGGCTCTCCTCGTGATGCTCGACCTGGTGGCCGCGGAGCGGCGCAGTGGGCGTGTGGCGTTGCCGGTGACCACCACGCGGATCGCCGAGCAGGTGGCGGCCTACCACGGGACGCAGGTGGAGTGGACGACCACGTCCCCGGACGACCTGACCCGGGTCGGACGGGACGAGTCGACGATCTTCGGTGGTGACGGCCGCGGCGGCTTCATCATTCCGGAGTTCAGCAGTGTGTTCGACGGCGCGGCCGCTTTCGTACGCCTCATCGGGCTGGTGGCGCGGACGCAGCTCACGCTCAGCCAGATCGACGCGCGGATTCCGCGGGCGCATGTCCTCAAGCGGGACCTCGCGACTCCTTGGGCGGTCAAGGGGCTCGTGATGCGCCGGGTCGTGGAGGAGGCGGGGGACCGGTTCGTGGACACCACCGACGGTGTTCGGGTCGTGGAGACCGACGGGCGCTGGGTGATGGTGCTGCCCGACCCCGCCGAGGCCGTGACGCATCTGTGGGCCGAGGGCCCCGACGTCGCGTCGGCGGAGGCCCTGCTCGACGAGTGGGCGGCCGTCGTGGACAGCGCCGGTCGCTAGCGCCGCGACAGGCGACGTTCGCCCCCACGCGCGAACGTCGGCTGTCCCGGGACCTGCACGCGTGCGTGCCGGACAGGTGTCCCCAAGGGGGCCTGTCCGGTACGCGGGTGGGGCCATTCGGAGGTAGCACCCACGACGTGCGACGATGTGCGGCATGCCGCAGCAGCCCCCCGTTCGGAGCACACCTCCGCGCCCCTCGCGCCCGGACGCCTCCATGTCGCTGCTCACCAACGTCATGGACCACAGCCTCGACGACGGATACGCCGAGGCGGCCGCCCGCAAGAAGACCGAGGGCGCCGGCGGCATGCCGAAGACGGTACGGGCGAAGCTCGGTCTCGCCGCCGGTCTC
Organism: Streptomyces sp. RPA4-2; assembly: GCF_012273515.2. NCBI lineage: Bacteria > Bacillati > Actinomycetota > Actinomycetes > Kitasatosporales > Streptomycetaceae > Streptomyces > Streptomyces sp. RPA4-2. Next base: position 1,765,467 of record NZ_CP050975.2, on the reverse strand, counting down.
GTGCTCGCCGCCCTGGTCGTGACCGTGGGAGCGGCCAACGCGCGGATCGCCGCGCCGGTCGTGGCCAAGGAGCGCCAGGAGCTCATCGACCGGATCCAGCGCGAGACCTCGTCCGCGGACAAACTCGAGGGCAGTGTCGACACCCTGCGCGACGACGTGAGCGCCCGGCAGCGCGAGGCACTGAAGAAGCAGGGCGGCGGCGACCAGGCCGACCTGGTCGGCATCCTGTCGGGTGCCGTCGCGGTGCACGGCCCCGGCGTGAAGCTGGTCGTGAACGACGCCAAGGAAGCCACCCAGGGCGGCGACGGTGATCCGCGGGAGACCGATGGCTTCTCGGACACCGGCCGGGTCCGCGACCGCGACATGCAGCGGGTCGTCAACGGGCTCTGGGAGTCCGGCGCGGAGGCCGTGTCGATCAACGGACAGCGGCTGACGGCGCTCTCGGCGATCCGGGCCGCGGGAGACGCGATACTGGTCGACAACAAGCCGCTGGTACCGCCCTACACGGTGCTCGCGGTGGGCGACGGCGAGCGGCTCAGCACCAGGTTCCAGAACAGTGCCGACGGGCTGTATCTTCACGCCCTTCAGGAGAACTACGGCATCCGGACCAGCATCTCCGTCGACGACGACGTCCGGTTGTCCGCCGCACCAAGTGTGATCGTACGTACAGCACAGCCGAGCACAGAGAAGGGCACATCGTGATCGCCGTACTGGGCCTCGTCGTGGGAGTCGTGGCCGGATTGTTGGTCCGGCCCGAGGTTCCGGTGATCGTGGAACCCTACCTTCCGATCGCCGTCGTGGCGGCGCTCGACGCCGTCTTCGGAGGCTTGCGCGCGATGCTCGACGGCATCTTCGACGACAAGGTCTTCGTGGTCTCGTTCCTGTCGAACGTGGTCGTCGCCGCGCTGATCGTCTTCCTGGGCGACAAGTTGGGCGTCGGTGCCCAGCTCTCCACCGGGGTCGTGGTCGTCCTCGGTATCCGTATCTTCTCCAACGCCGCGGCGATCCGTCGGCACGTGTTCCGGGCGTGAGGCCGATGAGCAACGAGGGTGAGACCCCCGACAACCGGCTGCGCCGGGAACTTCCCGAAGAGGTTCCGGCCGCCGCCGAGAGTTCCGCGCCCCGGCAGGACGGAACGCCCCCGCCGGACGACACGAACGCCGTCCCGGCGCTGACCGGCCGCCAGCGGCTGGTGAAGGGGGTGTGGCCGCCCAGAGTGTCCCGTGCGCAACTCATCGTCGCGGTGCTGCTGTTCGGCCTCGGCTTCGGTCTGGCCGTCCAGGTGGCGTCCAACAGCGACAGCGGCAGCGCACTGCGTGGCGCACGTCAAGAAGATCTCGTACGTATCCTCGATGAACTCGACAACCGGACTCAGCGTCTTGAGGACGAGAAGCAGGGTCTCGAGGATCAGCGCACCGAGCTGGAGAACAGCTCGAACCAGGCTGCCGAGGCGCGCAAGCAGACGGCCGAGAAGGAGAAGCAACTCGGCATTCTGGCGGGCACGGTGGCGGCGCAGGGACCCGGCATCACGCTGACCATCGACGATACGAAGGGGACGGTCAAGGCGGACATGCTGCTTGACGCGATCCAGGAGCTGCGCGCCGCCGGCGCGGAGGCGATTCAGGTGAACGGTGTGCGCGTCGTCGCCAGCACCTATCTGAGCGACTCCGGCAAGGGTGTGAGCGTGGACGGGAACAAGATCACCCAGCCCTATCGTTTCAAGGTCATCGGCAAACCGCAGGACCTCGAGCCGGCGCTCAACATTCCCGGAGGCGTGGTGCAGACTCTGGAGAAGGAGCAGGCCACCGTCACGGTGGAGCGCGCGACGAAGATCGTTGTGGACGCCTTGCGGGCCGCGAAGCTGCCTGACTACGCTCGGTCCTCCTCCCAGTGAGCCGGGGGCGCATGGGGGTGGTGCGGCGAGGGCATGAGGTTGCGGGGGGTCGGCGCACCGAATGGGTGGTGCGTGGTGGAAACTGTCTGGTGGATACGGACGTTGTGAGGATGTCCGGGTCGACCGGTGTGTGCAATCAGGGTTCGTCCTGCCCCACGGGCGGGTCTGTTTCGGTCAAGGGGAATCGCCCGTGAAGTTGTTTGCGAAGTTGTTCGGCAAGAGCGCACGCGAGGGCGGCGACAACGCCCGGCACCGTGCACCACGCCATGGAGACGTGGAGGGCCAGGGTGGCGAGCGCCCGCTGTTCCGGGACCAGGTGGCTGGTCCGGGCGGCGACATTTCCGGTGGTCAGGGCGCGCCGTCTGTTGACCCTGCCCAGTCCGGCCGCATAGGTTTCGGGGAACCGTCAGCCTCAAGTACGGGTGGAGGGTTCGCCGCCGACCCGTACGCGTCTCATGTCCCTGGGGGGCAGCCGCGGCAGGAGGATCCGATGTCGGCCCTGGTGTGTACGAGGTGCGGTAACCGCAACGCGGAAAACAGCCGCTTCTGTTCGAACTGCGGTGCGCCGCTGCGGCCCGGGGCGGTCCCGGAGCGCCCGTCCGAGACGACGTCGACGATCTCCATCTCTGGCCTCGAGGCCTACGACGCCGAGGTCACCGGTCAGACGCAGATGCCCACGCTCTCCCCGGAGGCGCAGGCCGCCGTCGACGCACTGCCGCTCGGCTCGGCGCTCCTGGTGGTCCGCCGCGGTCCGAACTCGGGCAGCCGCTTCCTCCTGGACGGTGAGCTGACCACGGCCGGGCGCCATCCGCAGAGCGACATCTTCCTCGACGACGTGACCGTGTCGCGCCGGCATGTGGAGTTCCGTCGCGCCGCGGACGGTTCGTTCACGGTCGCCGACGTGGGCAGCCTGAACGGTACGTACGTCAACCGGGAGCGGATCGACTCGGTTCCGCTGTCGAACGGCGACGAGGTGCAGATCGGTAAGTACCGGCTGGTCTTCTACGCGAGCCAGCGAGGTATCTGACCCTTCCCCAGACTCCGTCCGGGGGGACCCCCAGGAAGGTCCATGCTTCGAACACCGAGCGGCGGTGCCGGCAGCGGTACCGCCGCAACGGACAGTGGGCTGATGAGTATCGGCGCGGTGCTGAACGCGCTGCGGGACGAGTTCCCCGAGGTCACCATCTCCAAGATCCGGTTCCTGGAGTCGGAGGGGCTCATCGAGCCTCGGCGGACACCCTCGGGGTATCGCAAGTTCAGCGCGGACGACGTCGAGCGCCTCGGGCACGTCCTGAGGATGCAGCGGGACCACTATCTTCCACTGAAGGTCATCCGCGAGCATCTGGACGCCCTGGAGCGGGGCGAGCCCGTACGGCTGCCGTCCCTGGGGCGTCAGCGCGACGGGGGTGACGGGGAGCCGCTGGAGCCCGACGCGCCCGCGGCGGTCCGGGTGGGCCGTTCGGAGCTGCTGGCCGCCGCCGAGATCGGCGAGCAGGAGCTCCAGGAGTGGGAGTCGTACGGGCTCATCGCCCCACTGGCGGAGGGGACGTACGACGCCGAGGCGGTGACGGTCGCCGCGCTCGTCGTCGAGCTGGGGCGGTTCGGTATCGAGCCGCGCCATCTGCGGGCGATGAAGGCCGCGGCCGAACGGGACGCGGGGCTGGTGGACCAGGTGGTGGCCCCGCTGAGGCGCCACCGCAATCCGCAGACGAGGGCGCACGCGGAGGCGCGTACGAAGGAGCTGGCGGGGCTCACGGTGAGGCTGCACGCCGCACTGGTGCAGACCGCGCTGGGCGTAAGGCTGCCCTGACCTCGGGGCCCTGCCGGCTGTCCGGATCGGCCACCCGTCCTGTGCTCGACTACCCAAACGTCCCGGGCACGGCCTAGGGTTGCTGTGTGAACGAGCTCGATGTCGTAGGTGTCCGGGTCGAAATGCCCTCCAACCAACCGATCGTGCTCCTGCGTGAAGTGGGAGGCGATCGCTACCTCCCCATCTGGATCGGACCGGGGGAGGCGACGGCGATCGCCTTCGCCCAGCAGGGCATGGCCCCCGCACGACCGCTGACCCACGACCTGTTCAAGGACGTGCTGGAAGCCGTCGGCCAGGAGCTCACCGAGGTGCGCATCACCGATCTGCGCGAGGGGGTCTTCTACGCGGAGCTGGTGTTCGCCAGCGGGGTCGAGGTCAGCGCCCGTCCGTCCGATGCCATAGCGCTGGCGCTGCGCACCGGAACGCCGATCTACGGCAGTGACGGGGTGCTCGACGACGCGGGGATCGCGATTCCGGACGAGCAGGAGGACGAGGTGGAGAAGTTCCGGGAGTTCCTCGACCAGATCTCTCCCGAGGACTTCGGGACCAACAGCCAGTGAGGGGCCGGGCGTCCCCGGCGGGCGTCCGGACACCCGTTCCCCGCAGCTGTGCCGCGTCACGGGATCGGAGTACTCCCGGCGGCAATTGCCCGTGGCGACTGTGGCGCGCTGCGGCTCACTCCGAGAGCATTCGGCTAGCCTTTCCCCGCGGTGGGACACGGGAAACCACTCCTTGGGTGATTATCACTCGGCGTGCCGAGTGTGGCGATCGTTGACGCACCCCTGGTGACTGCCTACCGTCGAGAAGGCAGGTCAAGGACGGAGGTCGGCGTGAGAAGCAGCGGCGACGGTACGGCTGGGGGTGCCCCCGGACGCGGTCTGGGGGAGAGCGGCCCGTACCCTCCCCCAAGCTCTCGGCTCGGCTCGAGCAGGGGGTACCCCCATCACGACAGCGCGGCCGACCATGTTCCACAGCGGCCGACAGCGGTGCCGGGCGAGGGCGGGACGGACGCCGAGGAGATCGGCTACCGAGGGCCCACGGCGTGTGCCGCCGCGGGCATCACCTACCGGCAGCTCGACTACTGGGCCAGGACGGGGCTGGTCGAGCCGAGCGTGCGGCCCGCCTACGGGTCGGGGACGCAGCGGTTGTACAGCTTCCGGGACGTGGTGGTCCTGAAGATCGTGAAGCGCTTCCTCGACACGGGTGTGTCGCTGCAGAACATCCGCACCACGGTCCAGCACCTCAGGGAGCGTGGCTTCCGGGACCTGGAGCGGATGACGCTGATGAGCGACGGCGCGACCGTCTACGAGTGTTCCTCGCCCGACGAGGTCCACGCCCTGCTCCAGGGCGGCCAGGGCGTTTTCGGGATCGCCGTCGGCGTGGTGTGGCGGGACGTCGAGAACGCCCTCTCACAGCTGCACGGGGAGCGGGTGGACACGGGCGAGACGCTCGTCGGCCACAACCCCGCGGACGAGCTGGCACGACGGCGCAACCGCGCGGTCTGACGGGCGGCGGCGCGATCCGACGGTCCGCGCGGCCTGGAGGGCCGTGCGGACCGGCGTCGTGGCGCGGTCCGGAATGGGGGTCCGACTCGGCGGACGGCGCGGTTCGGCCCTACGGCCGGAGTCCGGGGGCGATGTCAGTGGCGTAGGGCAGCATCGGGGGTGTGAGAAACGCGCCCACGATCCTGCATCTCGACATGGATGCCTTCTTCGCCTCGGCGGAGCAGGCATCCAAGCCGAGCCTGCGGGGGAAGGCCGTCGTCGTGGGCGGCCTCGGGCTGCGCGGCGTGGTCGCCACCGCCTCGTACGAGGCCCGTGTCTTCGGGGTGCACTCGGCGATGCCGATGGCCCAGGCGCGCAGGCTCGCGCCGAACGCCGCGTATCTCGTGCCGCGTTTCGAGCTCTACCGGGAGATCAGTGACCAGGTGATGGGGCTGCTGCGGACGCTGTCCCCCCTGGTGGAGCCGCTGAGCCTGGACGAGGCGTTCGTCGACCTGGAGGCCGGGGGAACCGCCTGGGACGACGCCTCGGCGCGGCTGGCCGGGGTGAAGCTGCGCGCGGACATCAGGGCTGTCACGGGCCTGACCGGATCCGTGGGGCTCGCGGCCTCCAAGATGCTCGCCAAGATCGCCTCCGAGCAGGCCAAACCCGACGGCCTGGTGGTGATCGAGCCGGGGACGGAGCGCGCGCTGCTCGGGCCGATGCCGGTGCGGACCCTGCCGGGCGTGGGGCCTGCCACCGGGGACCATCTGCGACGGGGCGGGATCAACACGGTCGACGAGATCGCCGAGGCGGGCGAGGACGAGCTCGTACGGCTGCTGGGCAAGGCCCACGGGCACGCGCTGTACGCGATGGCGCTGGCGCGCGACGAGCGGCCCGTGGTGGCCGAGCGGGAGACGAAGTCCGTGTCGGTCGAGGACACCTATGACGTGGACATCCATGACCGGGTGCGGGTCGGGCTCGAGGTGCAGCGGCTCGCCGACCGGTGTGTGCAGCGGCTGCGCAGGGCGGGGTTGTCGGGACGGACCATCGTGCTGAAGGTGCGCAGGTACGACTTCTCGACGCTGACCCGGTCCGAGACGCTCCGGGGGCCCACGGACGACCCCGCGGTCGTACAAGAGGCGGCCGGGCGGCTCCTGGAAGCGGTGGACACGACGGGGGGTGTTCGCCTGCTGGGCGTCGGTGTGTCAGGGCTCGCCGACTACACGCAGGAGGACCTCTTCGCGCAGGCCCAGGCCCAGGCCACGGCGCAGGCCCGGGCCGCTGTGGAGGAGACGGCGGCGCAGGAGCATTCCGATGGGCAGGGGGAGGAGGGGGCGGAGGAGCCGGCCGCCGAACAGGTGCCGGCGGCCGAGCGGCGCTGGCCCGCGGGGCACGACGTGCACCATGCCGAGTACGGGCACGGGTGGGTGCAGGGCAGTGGGCTGGGGAGGGTGACGGTGCGTTTCGAGACGCCCGACTCGGAACCGGGGCGGGTGCGGACGTTCCGTACGGACGACCGGGCCTTGGAGCCCGCGGACCCGCTGCCGTTGGTGCCCCGAAGACCCGAGGATTCGACCGGTGTGTCCGCCGGTGCGCCCGGGAGGGCCTGAGCCCCGTCCGGGCCGGCCGACACAGGAAGGGCTGGGCACCGGAGGCCGTGCGGATGACAGCAAGGGCTGGGCAGGGCACCGGAGGCCGTGCGGGCCGGCCGGTCGCCTGGTTCGCCGTATCCCGGACGCGTTCTCCCGCGCCTCCGCCAGGTTGTCTCAGGTCTCGTCCGTTCCCGCCAGACGGCCGAAGTCGCGGTCCGGCGGGAGGCCCGGGGGCGTCACGTCGAGACCGTAGTGGTGGTAGAGCTGGAGCTCCTGCTCCGGAGAGAGGTGGCGGCCCACGCCGAAGTCGGGGGCGTCCTTGATCAGGGCGCGGTCGAAGGGGACGCGCAGACTGCCCTCGACGAGTTCGCTGGGCTCCAGGGGCACGAAGGCGTCCCTGCTGAACAGGCCCGTACGTATGGCGGCCCACTCCGGTATGCCGGTCGCGTCGTCCAGATAGACCTCGTCGACCGTGCCGATCTTGGCGCCATTGCGGTCGAGCGCCTTGCGGCCGATCAGATTGCGCGGATCGATGTCGGTCTGCACTGGCCCTCCACTCGATTGCAACTCATCCGTAGGCACTACGAAAGAGCACATTCGTGACGGTGGCCACTCGAAAGCCCGTGCGTTGTTCACGCTGGTACCCTGGCAAACGGCTGCTGATCCCGTGCGGGAGAGTCCTCCAGACACCATCGGAGGCGCCGAAGGAGCAAATCCTCCCCGGAATCTCTCAGGCTCACGTACCGCACGGACGAGGTCACTCTGGAAAGCAGGGCGGGGCTGACGCCTTCCGCTCTCACCGACGGTGAAAGCCGGGTCGCAGCGGGCGGGCGGGCCGGTGAAGCTCTCAGGTCAGATGACAGAGGGGGAGGCCGTCGGGGCACCCGCGCCGTGGTGCCCCTCGAAGGTCGTGTGTGACCAGGAGGCCTCCGCAATGACCGCCCATCGCATTCCGCTCTCCGAGCTCGAGCAGGGAATCCCCTTCGAGCAGCGCCACATCGGGCCCGCCCCGGAAGCACGGGCCAAGATGCTCGCGCAGGTCGGGTACGGCTCGCTGGACGAGCTGACGGCCGCCGCCGTGCCGGACGTGATCAAGAACGCCGAGGCGCTCGAGCTCCCGGGCGCGCGCACCGAGGCCGAGGTCCTGGCCGAGCTGCGCTCCCTCGCGGACCGCAATCAGGTCCTCGACCCGATGATCGGCCTCGGTTACTACGGCACCTTCACGCCGCCGGTGATCCTCCGCAACGTCATGGAGAACCCGGCCTGGTACACCGCCTACACGCCCTACCAGCCGGAGATCTCCCAGGGCCGCCTGGAGGCGCTGCTCAACTTCCAGACCGTGGTCGCCGAGCTGACCGGACTGCCCACCTCCGGCGCCTCGCTGCTGGACGAGGGCACCGCAGCCGCCGAGGCGATGGCGCTGTCCCGGCGCATGGGCAAGAACAAGAAGGGCCTCTTCCTGATCGACGCGGACGCCCTGCCGCAGACCGTCGCCGTCATCGAGACCCGCGCCGAGCCCACCGGCGTCGAGGTCGTCGTCGCCGACCTGAGCGAGGGCATCCCGGCCGCGATCGCCGAGCGCGAGATCAACGGCGTGCTCGTCCAGTACCCGGGCGCCTCCGGTGCCGTACGCGACCTCAGGCCCGTCATCGAGCAGGCGCACGAGCTCGGCGCGGTCGTCACCGTCGCGGCCGACCTGCTCGCCCTGACCCTGCTCACCTCGCCCGGCGAGCTCGGCGCCGACATCGCGGTCGGCACGACCCAGCGGTTCGGCGTCCCGATGGGCTTCGGCGGTCCGCACGCCGGATACATGGCGGTGCGCGAGAAGTTCGCGCGCAGCCTGCCCGGCCGGCTGGTCGGCGTCTCCGTCGACGCGGACGGACACAAGGCGTACCGGCTCGCCCTGCAGACGCGCGAGCAGCACATCCGCCGTGAGAAGGCGACCAGCAACATCTGCACCGCGCAGGTGCTGCTCGCCGTGATGGCGGGCATGTACGCGGTCTACCACGGGCCGGACGGGCTGAGGACGATCGCCCGCCGCACCCACCGCTACGCCACGCTCCTCGCCGAGGGGCTGAGGGCCGGCGGCACCGAGGTCGTGCACGGCGCGTACTTCGACACGCTGACCGTCCGGGTGCCGGGCCGGGCCGCCGACATCGTGACGGGCGCGCGCGACCAGGGCGTCAACCTCCACCTCGTCGACGCCGACCACGTGTCGATCGCCTGTGACGAGACCACCGCGCGCAGGCAACTGGGCGCCGTATGGGCCGCGTTCGGCATCGAGAGCGACATCGAGGCGCTGGACGCGAGCACCGAGGACACGCTTCCCGAGGCGCTGCTGCGCACCGACGACTACCTCACGCACCCGGTGTTCCACCAGTACCGCTCCGAGACCGCGATGCTGCGCTACCTGCGCCGGCTCTCCGACCGTGACTACGCGCTGGACCGCGGCATGATCCCGCTGGGTTCCTGCACCATGAAGCTCAACGCGACCACCGAGATGGAGCCGGTCACCTGGCCCGAGTTCGGCCAGCTGCACCCCTTCGTACCCGCCGAGCAGGCGCAGGGCTACCTCACGCTCATCGAGGAGCTGGAGACGCGGCTCGCCGAGGTCACCGGATACGACAAGGTGTCGCTCCAGCCCAACGCCGGTTCGCAGGGCGAGCTGGCCGGTCTGCTCGCCGTCCGCGGCTACCACCGGGCCAACGGGGACGAGCAGCGCACCATCTGCCTGATCCCGTCCTCCGCGCACGGCACGAACGCCGCGAGCGCCGTGATGGCCGGCATGAAGGTCGTCGTCGTGAAGACCGCCGAGGACGGCGAGATCGACATCACGGACCTGCGTGCCAAGATCGAGCAGCACCGCGACGAGCTGGCCGTGCTGATGATCACGTACCCCTCGACGCACGGTGTGTTCGAGGAGCATGTCGCCGACATCTGCGCCCAGGTGCACGAGGCGGGCGGGCAGGTGTACGTCGACGGCGCCAACCTCAACGCGCTGGTGGGCCTCGCCAAGCCGGGCCACTTCGGCGGTGACGTCTCGCACCTCAACCTGCACAAGACGTTCTGCATCCCGCACGGCGGCGGCGGTCCGGGCGTCGGCCCGGTAGGTGTGCGCGCGCACCTGGCGCCGTACCTGCCGAACCACCCGCTGCAGCCCGCCGCCGGTCCCGAGACCGGTGTCGGCCCGATCTCGGCCGCACCCTGGGGCTCCGCGGGCATCCTGCCCATCTCGTGGGCCTACGTCCGGCTGATGGGCGGCGAGGGCCTCAAGCGGGCCACGCAGGTCGCCGTGCTGTCGGCGAACTACATCGCCAAGCGTCTGGAGCCGCACTACCCGGTGCTGTACACCGGCCCCGGCGGGCTCGTCGCCCACGAGTGCATCATCGACCTGCGTCCGCTGACGAAGGCGACCGGCGTCAGCGTCGACGACGTCGCCAAGCGGCTCATCGACTACGGCTTCCACGCGCCCACCATGTCCTTCCCGGTCGCGGGCACGCTGATGATCGAGCCGACCGAGTCCGAGGACCTCGTCGAGATCGACCGGTTCTGCGACGCGATGATCGCCATCCGCGCGGAGATCGAGAAGGTCGGTTCGGGCGACTGGCCGGTGGAGGACAACCCGCTGTGCGGCGCGCCGCACACCGCCGCCGCGCTCGGCGGTGAGTGGAAGCACGCGTACACGCGTGAGGAGGCGGTCTTCCCGGCGGGTGTCGCGGCCGCGGACAAGTACTGGCCGCCGGTGCGCCGGATCGACCAGGCGTACGGCGACCGGAACCTCGTCTGCTCCTGCCCGCCGCTGGACGCCTACGAGGACTGAGGCCGGGGAGGGCCGGCGGGCAGGCCCGGTGACGTGAGGGCCCGCCCGGTGACGTGAGGGATCGGAAGAGGGGACGTGCCCCGGCAAGAGCCGGGGCACGTCCCCTCTTCCGCATATCCGTGCTCGGCCCCTTTTCGGGGTGCGGGGGCCGGTGACGAGCCCTGGGACAGGGCGGCGGCCGGCATTACCGGTCGCCTGGAGCCGCTTTCGTCGGCCGTACCTCCCGGCGCCGTCAGCGGGCGACGGCGAGCCACGGCATCGGATCGGTGTACGCGCCGTCGACGAGCACCTCGAAGTGCAGGTGCGGGCCCGTCGACAGGCCCGTGGAACCGACGAACCCGACCGCGGTTCCGGTCTCGACGCTCTGACCGGCCGTGACCAGCAGGGACGACATGTGGCTGTAGGTGGTCTCCAGCCGCCTGCCGCCGATCGTGCCGTGATCGATCACGACGCGGTTGCCGTACGCCTTGGTCATTCCCGCGAACACGACCTGCCCCTGCCGTGCGGCGGACACCGGCGCGTTCCGGGGAGCGGCGAAGTCGACGCCCGTGTGCAGTTTGGTGACGCCCGTGAGGGGGTGTTTGCGTGATCCGAAGGGGGAGCTGATCACCAGGGTGGTCACCGGTGGGGCCAGTACCCCGCTCGCCTTGCCGGTGCCGGGTTTCGCGTTCTCCTCATGGTCGAAGGTCCTGTACCGCGCCGACAGGTCCTTGACCTCGGTGAGATACGTCCGCGCCGTCGCCGGTACGCGTCCCGCCCGCGTCACGGAGTCCGTGCCCACCGTGTAGGCGGCCAGGGTGAGGTCGAGGAGGTCGCCCGACACGGTGCCACGGGTCCTGAGCCGGGTGACGTCCTCGGCGAGAGCGCAGTCCTGCCGGGCGAGCGCCATGATGGCGTCCACCGGGTCGCGCGGCGAGGACTTCCCGTTGCCGTCGGCGTCCTTGCCCCAGGTCCGCCACTGGCTCTTGGTGAACCCGGCGATCCCCACCGTGCCCGAGAGTGTGGCTGGGTCGGTGTTCCATCCGGAACTCCGGTCGATCTGGGCGGCGAGGACGGACGGTTTCAGGAGGGAGCAGGTCCTGGCCGCCTCGCGCAGCCATGGGACGTACGAGGCGTCGACACGGTCCGTCGCGCTGCTGCCCGCGGTCGCCGGGTGCGCGTCCGAGTCCTCCGACCAGGGCGAGGGCAGACGGCCCGTCGCGGCCATGACCCCCGCGAAGCCCAGCACGACGGTCAGCCCTGGCAGGGCCAGCAGGGTGAACGGTCCGGGGCGGCGACGGCGGCGCGTGTGCTCGGGGCGCTCGTCCGACGGCGCCGGGTCCACCGCGTCGACCCCGACGGGCTCCACGCCGACCGGCTGCGCGCCCGTCAGAGGTGCGTCCGGCGTCGGATCGTTCGGCGGTCCCTCGCGCGCCGCGGGATCCTCCTGGGCCGTGCGGTCACCGGGCGTCGGGTGGTGCCGCCCACGATCGGGGGAGTGCAGGAGTCCCATGACCGCCTTGCTCGCTTCGGGGGAGGTCCGTAGAGGTGAACCGGATGCCGTCGGGGCCGGGTCCGGCAACGGTTCCCCGGACGCCCGGAGGCTCACGAAGGGACGCTAGCGTTTCGTCCGCGGGACTTCAGGAGGTGGAGAGGCAGAGGGGAATGTCCGTTCGGGCAGACCGTAGTAGGCAGGTAGGCAGGTAGGCAGGTAGGCGGGCGGGTATGGGGGTGTTGCGCCGAGTGGGGAGTCGGGGTCGGAGGGTCCTCGGGAAGTTACGCGGAGTGATCACGTGCGGACATGCGTCGGGGCCGGTGCGGAGAGTGTCTCTCCGGCCGGCCCCTCGTTCTGTCCGGGCTGGCGCCCGTGGTGCGTGCGGCTCAGGCGGCCGTCATCACGTGCTCGCTGCCCAGCGGGCGGTGCGGCGCGATGATCTGGCCGTCCGGCAGGAGCTCACCGGTGTCCTCGAAGAGCAGAACGCCGTTGCACAGCAGGCTCCATCCCTGTTCCGGGTGGTGCGCCACGAGACGCGCGGACTCCCGGTCGGCTGATTCGGCTGACGGACAGGGTGGCTGGTGCTGGCACATGGATGGGATCTTTCGCTGGGTTGAGAGGTGTGTGCTGGTCGTGGTGTCTGATTCGCGGCTCGAACTGCTCATGGCCGCCCCCCGTGGTGTGTGTTTGGAACCCAGTGTTGCCCTACGGGCGTCAATCCGCAGGGATTTGGCAGCAGCGCTCCTCACAGGTTGGAGACGCGTCACCCTCGCGGACGGTTCATCGCAACCGCACGGTCCCTTCGGGGGGTTCGCGGTGGTCGGATGGGGCTAGTCCGGCGCGGTCAGGGGCGCGTTTCCCCTCGTACGAGCAGGGATGGGCCCGAACGAGCGGGCCGGTTCGGAGCCGGTTCCGATCCGGTTCCGAGCCGGTTCACGCGAGTCCTGGCGGGCCACCCGCGCGGCGCGACGACGTGCCCCGCGGCCGGAGGAACGGCTGCGGGGCACATGGACGGGTGCGGGTGACCGGGTGCGGGTGGCTATGCGGGGGAGCTGAGCAGCGGGGCGGCGGTCAGACGGTGGGTGAGGACCGGCAGGAACTCGGCGACGCGGTGCGGGCGGTGGGCGGCGATACCGGGCGGCGCGGGCGCCAGTGGCACCAGGAGGTCGGTGGCGGCCGGGTGACCGGTGGCGCCGTCGGCGGCGCAGTCCCCGTGCAGCCAGAGGGTGAGCATGTAGAGCTCGGGCACCGACAGCAGGCGTGCCTGGAACGACTGCTTCATGTTCTCGGCCTGGCGCAGGGCGCGCTCGGTGGCGGTGATGTAGGGGCCTTCGAAGAAGTGCGAGAAGGCCCAGCCGTCCGGGGTGAGCATGGTGTCGGCCGCGGCCACCGAGCGCTCGCCGCAGCGGATCAGGAAACGCCACGCGACGAGTCGTGTGGCGGACGGGCCGGCCGGATCGCTCCGGTCCAGGACGTGTACGGGCAGCGGGAGTTCGGGGTGACCGGCCCTCGGCCATCCGCAGGGTCGGGGTGCGGGCCTCGCGGACTGCGGTGGGGGAACCGAGTGCCGTGAGAACGGTGCGCAGGGCGGGCGCGGGAGCCGGGGGTACGTGCAGCGGCATGGTGGGTCGCCTCTCATTCGACAGGCACAGTGGCGCGAGGGGGCGGGGGCGGACGGCGCTGTCAGCTCTCGGGGTCGGAGGGGCGGGGGTCTGGATCTGCCGACGGGGGTGTCGCCTGCCGCGTGTCACCTCGACGGCAGGACCTGGGACCGCGAGCGCCAACTCTCTGCCTCGTTTGCGGAGTTTATACGACAGGTGTTCAGACGGTGTTTCGTCTAGTCGGTCCGAATATGAAGAGCAAGGCGGTATTCGGTCGACGAAAGGAGAGGTTCATCCCGGTTCCACGGCGATGTGCGACGATGACCTCGGAATACTCCACGCGAGCGGTCGGCCGATTCTCGTCGGCGTTTTTCACGAGATCATGTCAGGCTGAAAACAGGCCGTGGTCCATGCCTCGTGAATGTGCCGCTGGACACCTGCTCACAGCGTAGCGGCCGACGGCGCCCTCCAAGGCGTTATCGATCGGCTTGCCTGGGCATCATCCACCGGGACGGCGGGGGCCCGAGGATCGGCCCGCCCTTCGAGGAGGGACACTTCGATGGGAGAGAAGGTCGTGGCAGGGTCGTTCGACCTGTCCGATCGCCAGCGCTACCGCGGCAAGCTCCGGGAGTGTCTGGCGGGGCTGGCGCGACTGCTGGAGGAGAAGCGGTTCGATCGCCCGAAGAATCTCATGGGCCTGGAGATCGAGCTGAATCTCGCCGGACCCGACGGCATGCCCAGGATGATGAATGCGCAAGTACTCGAAAGGATTGCGAGTCACGATTTCCAAACAGAACTTGCCATGTTCAATCTGGAAGTCAACATAGCTCCACATCGATTGGCCGGCAGGGTATTCGACCAGCTCGCCGAGGAGCTAGGTACTTCACTGGCATATGCGCACCGGAAAGCCGCCGAGGTCGATGCCGGAATCGTGATGATCGGGATTCTGCCGACGATCGACCGTGACGACCTGGTGTCGTCGAACCTGTCGGACGGCGACCGCTACACCCTGCTCAACGACCAGATCGTGGCCGCCCGCGGTGAGGACTTCGTGCTCGACATCGAGGGCGTGGAGCATCTGGTGTGCACGTCGAAGTCCATCGCGCCCGAAGCCGCCTGCACCTCGGTGCAGTTGCACCTCCAGGTCACCCCGGCACGCTTCGCGGACGTGTGGAACGCGGCGCAGGCGGTGGCCGCCGCGCAGGTCGTGGTCGGCGCCAACTCGCCCTTCCTGTTCGGCCGTGAGCTGTGGCGCGAGTCGCGGCCGCCGCTGTTCCAGCAGTCCACCGACACCCGGCCGCCCGAACTGCAGGCCCAGGGGGTGCGGCCGCGCACCTGGTTCGGCGAGCGGTGGGTCTCGTCGGCGTACGACCTCTTCGAGGAGAACCTGCGGTTCTTCCCGCCCCTGCTGCCGATCTGCGACGACGAGGACCCTCTCGAGGTCCTCGACGCCGGAGGCGTTCCCAAGCTCGCCGAACTCGTCCTGCACAACGGCACGGTGTACCGCTGGAACCGGCCCGTGTACGGCATCGCCGACGGGGTCCCGCATCTGCGCGTGGAGAACCGTGTGCTGCCCGCGGGGCCCAGCGTCACCGATGTCGTCGCCAACGCGGCCTTCTACTACGGGCTCGTCCGCGCCCTCGCCGAGGAGGCGCGGCCGGTGTGGACACGGCTGCCGTTCGCGTCCGCCGCCGCGAACTTCGACGCCGCCTGCCGCCACGGCATCGACGCGCGCCTGGAGTGGCCGCGACGGGGCCGGTACGGGGGCGTCGCGGAGGTGGACGCGGTCCACCTGATCCGTGACGAACTGCTGCCGCTCGCCGCCGTGGGACTGGACGCCTGGGGGGTGGAGCCCGTCGACCGCGACTTCTACCTCGGGGTGATCGAGGACCGGTGCCGGCTGCGCGTCAATGGGGCGACCTGGCAGGCGGCCACCTTCCACCAGGCCCTGGAGAAGGGACTGGGCCGGGACGCCGCGCTGGCCGCGACCACCCGGCGCTACGGCGAGTTGATGCACCTCGGGGAGCCGGTGCACACCTGGCCGGTGGGGCTGCCGGAGCCCGTACCCCTCGGGTGAGCACCGCCCGGGTCCCGGCCGTGGGTGTGACCACCGCTCCGGGTGTGAGTACCCCCGGCCGCGGGTGTGAGCGCCGCGTCGGCCTCGCCGCAGGCGTGGGTGCCGTCCTCAGCCCCGGCTGCGGGCGGCCGCTCGCACGATGGCCCTGAGGATCACCGAGTGGATCTGCGAGGGATCGCTGACCTCCTGGCCGGAGCCGCCGGTCGCCTTGGCGATCTCCTCGACCTCCGCCTTGTCCGCGTCCGGGCCCACCGCGATGGCGATCAGCGGCACCGGGTGCCGCGGGTCGGCGAGCTGCCGCAGCCGGGAGACGAGAGCGGCGCGCGAGATGCTTCCCGGGTCCTCGTTGACACCGTCGGTCAGCAGGACCAGCGCGTTGAACCTGCCCTTCGCGTAGCCGGAGGTGACCGCCTTGTACGCGGCGAGGGTGGTGTCGTACAGGCCCGTCGCCCCGTTCGGCACGGGCTTCAGGGCGTTGAAGGCCCCCGCCAGTCTCGCCCGCTGGGCGTTGCCGCCCTCCCGGTCACCGAGGCGCTGCGTCGGCACGAGCACCCGGTAGTCGCGGTCGCCGTCGAGCCGGGTGGAGAACTTCCACAGCCCGATCTCGTCCTCCGTGGTGAAGGTGGCGAGCGCTTGGAGCAGGGCCGCCTTGGTGACGTCCATACGGGTCCGGCCGGTGCCCGGCACCGGCTGCGACATGGACGCGGAGGCGTCGACGACGGCGGTGATCCGGGCGCTCTGTACCGTGATCGTCCACGTGCCCAGCGCCTCTTCGACCGCCTTCTCCGGGAGGGGTTCGGTCGCGGCGCGGTCGAAGGGCTGCGGGGCACGGCCGCCGGCCTTGGCGACCAGCGCGCCGGACACCTCGTCGTCGTCCGTGCGGAACCCGGACCGCTGAAGGATCCGCCGCCCCTCCGGCTCGCCCGAGAGCGTCATGAAGCGCAGCGCGGCCCGGCTCTCGTCGGTGCTCAGCCGCGGCCGGTCGACGAGGGCGAAGGGGTAGTCGAGCCGCGGTGATCCGTCCTTGGGATAGAACAGGTCGAGCCCGAGCCCGCGGCCGGACGAGGAGTTGTGAACGAACGCCGACTGCTCGGAGAGGAACAGCGCCTGGTTGCGCCTCGGGTCGCTCCGCTCGGCACCGGAGGCGTCGCGGGGGAGGGTGTCGAGGACCTGGCGGTCGCTGTCGGACGTGCGCGGCGAGAGCGTCTTGGCCAGCGCCGCGGCCCGGATGCCGCCGCCCTCGGTCCCGTCCGCCGTTCCGCTGAGCCGGGTCAGCGCGAGCAGGCCGGTCGCGCTGCGCGCCGGGTCGGCCGCGCCCAGCCTGAACCGGTCGTCCCGCATCGAGGCGTCGGCCAGTTCGGCCCAGGTGTACGTCTTGGCGGGCCACCCGAGCGACGTGGCGGCGGACGGGACCATCGCGACACCGACCGGTGAGGACGCGACGTTGCCCGCCTTGGTGACCTGGAGCGCCCCGCTGCGTGTGGTGACCCCGTCCACCCACACGTCGGAGTCCGGCACCCACGCCTGGAAGCCGGCCCTCTTGCCCGACCCCAGCGACTGGGCGACCTGGTACGACTCGCGGGCGGTCACGGTGACGTCGATGCAGCGCCCGTCGGACGTGATGTCGCGCTCTCGGGCATGGTCGGCGAGCGCCTTCAGAGCGGGCGCCACGTCGGGTGACGCGGCGACCGTGATGTGCACGGCGCTGTCCCGGCAGGACGAACCGATGGCGAACAGGCCGCCGTTGACCGCGGCCGCCGCGCCCGCGGCGACCGTCACCACCAGTGCCGTCGCGAGGGCCACCGTGCGGCGGCGCGGGCGCGGACGGGGGTCGGCCGTGCCCGCCCCGGACTGGTGGGGCAAGCTGTGACGTCCCATGACGGTGGTGCCCTCCGTGGGTGAGCCGGTGCCGCGAGGCAGACGTATGAAAGCCGGGAGAGGGCGAAAAGGGGAGGCACGCCCGTACGGCGTCCGTCCCCCAACGGCCTGTCGCGCACGATCTTCGCAACTTCTTTCGAGACCCTAGCGGGGCGAAGATGGGGATGAGGCGGGATTACTCAACTGGAGGCGGGAGTGCAGGTGGAGGCGGGGTCACCGGCCGGTTCTTTTCCTGGGGAGCGGCTGACGCGAAGGATTTTCCGGGACGAGACACTGCTCGTCCTGGGGCTCTCGCTCGGGGCCAGCGGGGTGTCCGCGCTGATCAGCTTTGTCGGATCGGTCACCAAACCGGGTGGTCTCAAGGACCAGGCCGCCACGCTGAACGCCTCGGCCGCGCCGGGCCGGCCCTGGCTGGATCTGGCGTGGCAGCTGTTCGGCATCGCGTCGGCCCTGGTGCCGGTCGCGCTGGTCGCGCACCTGCTGCTGCGGGAGGGTCAGGGGCTGCGCGTGATCGGGTTCGACCGCACGCGGCCCTGGCCCGACCTCGGACGCGGGGCCGCCGTCGCGGCGGTGATCGGCAGCACGGGCATCGCCTTCTATCTGCTGGCGCGCGGGTTCGGCGCCAACCTCACGGTCGTGCCGGAGGCGCTGCCCGACGTGTGGTGGAAGTACCCGGTGCTGATCCTGTCAGCCGTGCAGAACGCCGTGCTGGAAGAGGTCATCGTCGTCGGCTATCTGCTGCGCCGGCTGGGCCAGTTGGGCTGGACTCCGGGCACCGCCCTGGTCGCGAGCGCGGTGCTGCGCGGCTCGTACCACCTCTACCAGGGCATCGGCGGCTTCGTCGGCAACATGGTGATGGGCGTCGTCTTCGTCTACCTGTACCGGCGGTGGGGCCGGGTCGGGCCCCTCGTGGTCGCGCACTCGCTGCTCGACATCGGGGCGTTCGTCGGGTACGCGGTGTTGGCGGGGAAGGTGGGGTGGCTGCCCACGGCGTGATCGCCCCGCCGCCGGGCGCCTCGCCGCCGAGCGCGCCGGCGTGCCGCGACGGCTCAGTCCGTACGTTCGTACGCCGCCGTCCGTCCGCCGTCACACGAGCAGCTCGCCCTCGATGACCGTGACCGCGCTGCCGGTCAGGAGGGTACGGTCCCCGCGCAGCCCGGTGCGGACGAGACCGGAGCGCGCGGAGGCCTGCAGACCGGTCAGGTCGGGGCGGCCGAGACGCTCGGACCAGTAGGGCGCGAGGGCCGTGTGGGCGCTGCCGGTGACCGGGTCCTCGTCGATGCCGATGTTCGGGAAGAAACACCGCGAGACGAAGTCGTAGCCCCGGGCGGGGTCCGTCGAGCGGGCCGTCGCGATGATGCCGCGCTCGGAGTACCGGGCCAGGGCCCCGAGGTCGGGAGCCAGCCCGCGCACCGTCTTCTCGTCGGCGACCTCGATCAGCAGGTCTCCGGTGTTCGGGCCCGTGTCGAAGGCCGTGAGCGGCTCGGCGCCGAGCGCCTCCGCGACGCCGTCGGGTACGCCGACGGGGGTCAGCGGCGCGGTCGGGAAGTCCAGTGTGAGGGTGCCGTCCTCCTGGGGCGTGGCGTGGAGTACGCCGCTGTGGGTGGCGAACCGCACCGGTCCCGTGTGGGTGCCCGTCGTGCGCAGGACGTGTGCGGTGGCCAGGGTCGCGTGCCCGCACATCGCGACCTCGCTCGCGGGAGTGAACCAGCGCAGCGCCCAGTCGGCGTCACCGCCCTCGGGCAAGGGGTGCGCGAACGCCGTCTCCGCGTGGTTGACCTCCAGAGCCACGTTCCGCAGCCAGTCGTCCTCGGGGAAGCCGTCGGGGCCGAGGAGGAGGACCCCGGCCGGGTTGCCTGAGAAGGGGCGATCGGTGAAGGCGTCGACGATTCGAATCCGCATGTCCCGACGCTAGCGGCCCCAGGGAGCCGGGGGACAAGGCCAATTCCGGGGTTCTGGCCCGCTTTCGGGCCGCCCCTCGCGGGTTCCCAGCCGTCTCGCCCTGATACCGGCGCGCCTCGCCCGGGTTCCGGCCCCCGCGTGCGGGTTCCAGCCCGTCTCGCCCGGGTTCCGGCGCTCTGGCCCCGCCGGCCGTCGCTCCCGCGTCGTGACCCCGGCCCCCTTCGACCCGGCTGTACGCGGCAGGCGGCTTCCTTCCACCGAGTCTTCGGCAGGCCCGGCATCCGAGAGCCGCCCGGCATCCGGCATCCGAGGGTTGCCCGGCATCCGGCATCCGAGGGTTGCCCGGCCTCCGAGGGTTGCTCAGCGAGCTGTTCCGATATATCGTTGACGCATCGCGACCGATCAACGAAAGATGGGTCGATCAACGGAAAGACGGATGGAGTGATGGCGATGCGTTCCGAAGGACAGGAATTCGGATTCGAACGTGGACACGGCCGGCACGGCGGACCCGGCCCGCGGGGCAGGGGCCGCTTCGAGGGGCGGCGCGGGGCTTTCGGGCCCTTCGGCCCCGGTGGTCCCGGCGGCTTCGGCGGACCGGGCTTCGGCCCGGGCCCCTGGGGTGGCGGGCGCGGAGGCCGGGGCGGCCCCCGGGGCAGGGCGCGGCGCGGTGACGTACGCGCGTCGATCCTGGCGCTGCTCAAGGACCGGCCCATGCACGGCTACGAGATGATCCAGGAGATCGCCGAGCGCAGTGGCGGGGCGTGGAAGCCCAGCCCTGGTTCGGTCTACCCGACCCTCCAGTTGCTGGAGGACGAAGGTCTCATCACGAACACGGCCGAGGGCGGCAAGAAGCTGTTCTCGCTCACCGAGGAAGGCCGCGGCGCGGCCGAGGAGGGGCCCGACGCTCCCTGGGAAGAGGCCGGGCGCGGAGTCGACTGGGAGACGCTGCACGAGATCCGGCAGGCCGGCTTCGGCCTCATGGAGGCCTTCGGTCAGGTCTGGAAGACCGGCAGCAAGGACCAGCGCGACAAGGCCCTGGCGGTCATCAACGAAGCCCGTAAGAAGCTGTACCTGATCCTCGCCGACGAGGACTGACGGGCATGCTGTGGTACCTGACGGCGCCCCGTGGAAGTGTCTTCGCGGGGCGCCTTTCCGCCTACGGCGGCTGGGTGCGGGCCTCGGCGCAGGTGCGGGACTCAGGTCACCAGTCCGCCCAGCTTGCGCAACGACTCGTTGAGGGCGGCCGTCGCCGAGTCCTTGAGCTTGCCGGCCATCAGCGAGACGGCGGCGCCGATGAACTCCCCGTCGATGCGCACCGAGGTGGCGTCGCCGTCGGGGGTCAGCGTGTAGCGGGTGGCGACGGTGACGGCCATCGGTCCCTTTCCGCGGATGGCCAGGACGCGGGCGGGCTCCAGTTCCTCGATGGTCCAGCCGACCTCGGCCGGGAACCCCATGAGCTTCATGTTCTCCTCGAACGTCCCGCCCACCTCGAGTGAGGCGGGGCCGCCCTTGGGGAAGCTGGTGTGGGTCGAGTTCCACTCGCCGTACGAGGAGAAGTCCGTGAGCTGCGCCCACACCTTCTCGGCCGGTGCCTCGATGCGTGCTTCCGCGCTGACTTCGGCCATGCGGCCACCCCTTCGTGTCGGGCGCTGCGCTCGGCGCAGCTACGGTGTCGCGGAAGGTAGCCGCAGGCCCTGGAAGATTCAAGACTGATGAACCGTCAGGAATTGCGGTGTCGGGAAGGCCCGGCGGCCGGGGGAGCGGCGGTGGACCGGGGCCGGTCACTCGTCCGTGGCGCGGTCGCGTGCGGGGCGCGACGCAAGGCGGCGCGCGCCCGGGGGAGAAATCCGTGCGAAGTCATCCCTGAGGAGGAGAACTCGCTCGCGCCTGCCCACCCTGTGTGGGACGTGGAAATGCTGCCCTCCGGGGATGACCCGGATCCCGGGGGCTGATGGGGTGGGAGATGTGCCACCCCGTATCCCCTCGCAGTCGGCCGCCGAGAGCGGTCCCCACCGTACGGAACTCGAGGCCGGGCTCAGTGACGAGCTCGCCTCGGTGGTCTCCGCCGCGCGCAGACGGGCGCTGCGGGACGGGGACCGGCAGATCGACACGGCCCACCTGCTGCACTCGCTGTTGGAGTCCGACCAGGGGGTGCGCGCCGTCTTCGACGGTGCCCCACAGGTCGCCCGGCTGCTCGGCTATCTCGTCCAGCGCAGCATCGGCTACGGGCTGCGCTGGCAGAGCGCCGTGGAGGACTCGGGTGCCGTGCCGGTGGTGGTCGAGGCGGGCTGGTCCCCGGTGGCGGCGGGTGCCATGGAGGGCGCGTGCGCACGCGCCGGACTGCGCGGTGAGGCGCGGGCCCGCTGTCTCGACCTGCTCGCCGCGATCGTCGCCGATCCGCAGGCGCGGGCCGTCGAGGTACTCCGGCGCGCGGGCGCGGACGCCAGAGTGCTGCTCCCGCGGATCGAGAGCGCGCTGCGCAATGAATGCGCGGACGAATGTGCGGACGAATGCGCGGGCGAACAGGCAGACGGGTCCGCAGGCAGGTCCGCAGGCGGGTACCGGACGGTCCCGGGCGCGGAGTCCAGCCGATGAGACAGGAGTCATCGGGGGTGACGCTCATGTCGTCGCCTGTCATCATGTGCCGGTGCATACGTCTCAGGGCAGTCAGGGCAATCGTGGAAAGGGCGTCGGCCTGGGCCTCGCCCTCGTGTCGGCGGTCGCCTTCGGCGGATCGGGTGTCGCGGCGAAACCGCTGATCGAGGCAGGTCTGGACCCGCTCCACGTGGTGTGGCTGAGGGTCACGGGCGCCGCTTTGGTGATGCTGCCGCTGGCCGTACGCCATCGCGCGCTGCTTCGGCGGCGTCCCGCGCTGCTGGCCGGGTTCGGTCTGCTCGCCGTGGCCGGTGTCCAGGCCTGCTACTTCGCGGCGATCTCCCGCATACCCGTCGGCGTCGCCCTGCTCGTCGAGTACCTCGCGCCGGCGCTCGTGCTCGGCTGGGTGCGGTTCGTGCAGCGCAGGCCCGTGACGCGTGCCGCGGCACTCGGTGTCGTCCTCGCGGCGGGCGGACTCGCCTGTGTCGTCGAGGTGTGGTCCGGGCTCGGCTTCGACGCCCTCGGGCTGCTGCTCGCGCTGGGCGCCGCCTGCTGCCAGGTCGGCTACTTCGTACTGTCCGACCAGGGCAGCGACGCGGGGGACGAGGCACCGGACCCGCTCGGCGTCATCGCGTACGGACTGCTCGTCGGCTCGCTCCTGCTGACGCTCGTCGCACGGCCCTGGACGATGGACTGGTCGGTCCTCGGCGGCGGCGCGGACATGAACGGGACGTCCGTTCCGGCCGCCCTGCTCCTGGGCTGGATCGTGCTGATCGCGACCGTCGTCGCGTACGTCACCGGCGTGCTCTCCGTGCGCAGGCTCTCCCCGCAGGTCGCGGGCGTCGTGGCCTGTCTGGAGGCGGTCATCGCCACCGTGCTCGCCTGGGTCCTGCTCGGTGAGCACCTGTCCGCTCCGCAGATCGTCGGCGGTGCCGTCGTGCTGGCCGGCGCCTTCATCGCGCAGTCGTCGGCGCCGGTGAAACCTTCGGAGGGGCCGTTCCTGGGCGGTGCGGCCGGTGTCGAAGCGGGCGATCCCGCAAGGGAGTTGTCCGCCCGGGGCGGCACGGCCCAGGTCCGGAGCTGACGGACGTCACGGACGGGTCGGACGGGTCGGATTCCCGGCCTCGTCCCTCGCTGTTCCTCGCTACCGGGCCGTCAGGTAGTCGGGGACGTCGATGCCGGGGGCGAGGTCGGCGGCGGGGATCGGGGTGCCGTGTCCCTTGGTGACGGGAACGACGCCGGTCCAGTGGGGGAGGGCCAGGTCCTCGGGGTCGTCGTTCGGGCCGCCGGTGCGCAGCTTGGCGGAGACCTCGCGCAGGTCGAGGCCGATCACCGCGGTGGCGGCCAGTTCCTTGGCGTTGGCCGCGCGGGAGTCGCAGGAGCGGCCGGGGACGACCTGGTCGACCAGTGCGTCCAGGGCCTCCCGCTTCTCGTCCGGATCCGTCACCTGGTGGGCGATGCCGTGCACCACCACGGAGCGGTAGTTGATCGAGTGGTGGAAGGCGGACCGGGCCAGGACCAGTCCGTCGACATGGGTGACGGTCACACAGACCGGCAGACCGGGGTCGGTCCCGCCGGCCATCCGCAGGGGCCGCGAGCCCGTCGACCCGTGCAGGTAGAGGCGTCGGCCGACCCGCGCGTAGAGGGTGGGCAGCACCACCGGCGCGCCGTCCCGGACGAAGCCGAGGTGGCAGACGTAGCCCTCGTCGAGTATCGCGTGGACCAGTTCGTGGTCGTACGCGGCGCGCTCCTTGGAACGCGTGGGGACGGTGCGGCCGGTCGGGGTGTAGGCGGCGGCCCGCGCCGTCTCTGGCTGTGTGCTCGTCTCCGACATTGCGCTCCCCATTGCACTAGTGCATAATCTTCTTTGTGCTAGGAGAGTATCCGATCGAAGGGCGCCGCGCAGCCGACATCGCGTCGAGCGTCGAGCGTGCGGTGGGCGCCGGAGCGCTCGAACCGGGACAGCCACTGCCCCCGATGCGGGAGTTGGCCGCGCGGCTGGGGGTGAATCCCAATACCGTGGCCGCCGCGTACCGCGTGCTGCGGGAACGCGGGGTGATCGAGACGGATGGCCGCCGAGGCAGCCGTGTCCGCTCCAAGCCCGTCACCACGGGGCGCGAGTACATCCGGGTCGAGGTGCCGGACGGTGTACGGAACCTGGTGGACGGCAACCCGGACCGCGCTCTGCTGCCCGGCCTCGCGGAGGCGTTCGCCGCGGCGGCGGGACAGTCGGACCGGGACCCCGTGCTGTACGGGGACGCCGCCGTGGAACCGGAACTGTGGCGGCTCGCACGCGCCGATCTCGACGCGGACGGGGTGCCGGAGGGTCCCGTCGTCGTCACGTCCGGGTCCCTCGACGGCATCGAGCGCGTCCTGGCGGCCCATCTCAAGCCGGGTGACGCCGTCGCCGTGGAGGACCCGGGGTGGGGCAGCGTGTTCGATCTCGCGCCGGCGCTGGGACTGCGCACGGTCCCGGTGCGCGTCGACGACGAGGGCCCGCTGCCCGACGACGTACGACGTGCGCTGGAGGGGGGCGCCCGCGCGCTGATCGTCACGGACCGGGCGCAGAACCCGACCGGCGCCGCCGTGACCGCCACACGCGCGCGTGCCCTGCGTTCCGTGCTGGCGCGGTACCCGCGCACCCTGCTCGTCGAGGACGACCACGGACACCGGATCGTCGATCTGCCCCTGCATCCGCTGGCCGGAGTGACCGACCACTGGGCCCTGGTGCGCTCCGTCGCCAAGGCGTACGGCCCCGACCTGCGGCTCGCCGTGCTCACGGGGGACGCCGTCACCATGGACCGTGTGCACGGGCGGCAGCGGCTCGGCCCCGGCTGGGTGAGCCGGCTGCTGCAGCGGGCGGTCGCACATCTGTGGGCGAGCGGTGCGGTGGAAGTGCCGGCGGTGGCGGCCGCGTACGGGCGGCGCCGGGACGCACTGATCACCGCGCTCGCGGAGCGTGGCATCGAGGCCCACGGGCGCAGCGGGATGAACGTCTGGATTCCCGTCCCGGACGAGACCGGAGCGGTCGCGCGGCTGCTGCACGCGGGCTGGGCGGTCGCGCCGGGGGCACGCTTCCGGATGAGCGCGCCGCCCGGCATCCGGATCACCGTCTCGACGCTCACGCCGGACGACATCGGACCGTTGGCGGACGCCGTCGCCTCCGCCGCGGGTCCCGCGCCCGCCCGCCGTTACGTGTGAGTCATCGACGGCTCCTGGTCCGGGTGAGCGCCGCGCCGGCCAGGACGATCACCGCGCCGACCGGTGTCGACCAGGTCAGCGACTCGCCGAGGACGGCGACCCCCGCCGCGGTGGCGATGACCGGGATGAAGTACGTGACCATCTGCGCGGTGGTCGGGCCCACCTCGGCGACCAGGCCGTACTGGACGAGGACGGCCAAGCCCGTGCCGAGGGCGCCCAGGGCGGCCGTGGCCAGCAGCGGGACGAGCGGGAAGTGGCTCGGCACGGTGGTGAACAGCGGGGTGACCAGGGCCAGTTGGGCGGTGGCCAGGAGCAGCTGGGCGCCGGTCATGGACAGGTGCGAGTGGTCGGAGCCGGCCAGGGTGCGACGGACGTATATCCAGCCGACCGGGTAGCTCAGCGAGGCCAGCAGGGCCATCGCCGTACCCGTGGCGTCCAGGCCGTGGAAACCCTGCCAGGCGCCCAGGACCGTCAGGACGCCGAGGAAGCCGAGGCCCAGACCCGCGACTCTGCGCCGGGTCGGCCGGTCCTCGGACAGGGCGACCATGGACAGGCCCATGCCCCACAGGGGCGAGGTCGCGTTGCAGATACCCGCGAGCGTGGAGGGGATCGTCAGCTCCGCGTAGGCGAAGAGCGAGAACGGCAGCGCGTTCAACAGGAGGGCCGCGACCGCGAGATGTCCCCAGGTGCGGGCTCCGCGCGGCAGCCGCTCCCGCTTCACCGCCATCGCGGCCGCGAGCACCGCGGTTCCGAACACCAGCCGCCCGAGGGTGACCTGGAACGGCGCGTAGCTCTCCGTGCCGACCTTGATGAGCAGGAAGCTGAACCCCCAGATGAGCGAGAGCGCGCCGAAGCGGATCCGCCAGTCGAGCGCGGCGCGGCGGCTCGGCCCGTGGTCGGTGGACGCACGGGCGGCGGAGGCCTGGGAGGCGGAGGCTTAAGCTCCGTGGGGATCGGCTCGGCGGGGACCGGCTCGGGGGAAGTCGATTCAGGGGCGGTCGATTCTGGGGCGGTCGGTTCGGGGGAGGGGGTGCCCGGTGCGGCGACGGTGGTCATGGTCGTAACGATGAAGCAGAACGATCTCGTAGCACAAGCGAGATTTCTCGACCGGTATCTCGTAGCATTGCTTACATGTTGAATCTGGAGCGCCTGCGCACCCTCGACGCCCTGGCCCGGCACGGCTCGGTGAGCGGCGCGGCTGACGGGCTGCACGTGACGACCTCGGCCGTCTCCCAGCAGATGTCCAAGCTGGAGCGCGAGGTGGGGCAGCAGCTGCTCGCCAAGAACGGGCGAGGCGTGAGGCTCACGGACGCGGGCCGGCTCCTCGCCGACCACGCGGCGCGCATCCTCTCGCAGGTCGAACTCGCCCAGTCCGACCTGGAGGCACAGCGCGGCCAGGTCGTCGGCGAGCTGCGGCTCTCGGCGTTCCCGACCGCCGCCCGCGGGCTGTTCCCCACCGCGCTCGCCGCACTGCGCGCCGACCACCCCGGGCTGCGGGTGCGCTCGTGCGAGCTGGAGCCGGAGGCCGGGGTCGCGGGAGTGGTGCGCGGCGACCTCGACCTGGCGGTGGTGCTCGACTGGTACAACAAGCCGATGCCGCTGCCCGACGGCCTGGTGAAGGCGTCGATCCTCGACGACCCGGCCGAGGTGGCGATGCCGGTCGGCCACCGGCTCGCTGACCGCGCGGAGGTCGACCTGGCCGAGTTCGCCGAGGACGAGTGGATCACCTGGGGCGAGGGCGAGTTCTGCCACGAGTGGCTGATGTTCACGCTGCGCTCCAAGGGCGTCGAGCCACACGTCGGCCATCGCGCCGCCGAGACGCACACCCAGCTCAGCATGGTCGCCGCGGGGCTCGGCGTCTGCATCGCGCCGGTGCTCGGGCGTCGTCCGATGGCGGAGGGGGTCGTCACGGTGCCGCTGCGCCAGCGTGTACGGCGCCATGTGTACGTCGTCTGGCGGGCGGACGCCGACCGCCGCCCGTCGATCAGGGCGGCGGTGGAGGCACTGCGGGCGGCCGGGGAAGGGGTCCACTGACCCGACCCTCCTGTCCTTGGCGCCGCGCCCGGCCGACCTGAGCGACTTGGCCGACCGGTGTGACGCCTGGTTCACCTGACCGACTTGGCCAACCGGTGTGACGCCTGGTCGACCTGACCGACCGGTGGCGCACCGGCCTGCGTGCCGCCGCCCCGCGTTTCTACAGCGGCGGCAGCTTCCGGAAGTCCCAGGAGGCGATCGCCGTCGGAGTCAGCCGCGCCCACGCGTGGCGGCCGTCGTGCGGCATCTCCTCCAGACCGAAGTTCTTGCGGGCGAACAGGGTCTCCGGGACGTCGAGTTCGGCGCGGAGCTCCCCGGTGCGCGGGACCTCGCCCACGAACTCCACCGTCCCGGACAGCTCGACGCCCCGCAACTGGTCGTACTCCTCCCCGGAGTCGACCACCACCGCGACCCGCGGGTCACGCCGCAACTGGGCCCACCGCTTGCTGCGGACCACGGAGTAGAGCCACAACGAGGTGCCGTCCCAGGCGAACCAGAGGGCGCTCACATGCGGGACGCCGTCCTGCGACACCGTCGCGACGCGGCACGTGCGCTGGGTGGTGAGGAACTCGTCCAGTTC
The DNA here is from genome assembly GCF_012273515.2 of Streptomyces sp. RPA4-2. NCBI lineage: Bacteria > Bacillati > Actinomycetota > Actinomycetes > Kitasatosporales > Streptomycetaceae > Streptomyces > Streptomyces sp. RPA4-2. The sequence continues at coordinate 1,737,525 of NZ_CP050975.2, read as the reverse complement.
GCCGGGAGTCATCATGATCTTCCGACCCCTGCGCTGAGTGACGGTCATACGGTCACCTCTTCTTCCACGTCGGCCTGGTACGTCGACAGAGATCCTCTGACGTTGCGTCAGAAAAAGCATGAGGCGTCTTCCGTCCCCACGCAATGGTCGTTACGCTCCCCCGCCCCGACCCTCGACGACAAGGGGGAACCGTGCCGTCGTACGAACAGCTCCGTGAACTCCTCGATCCCGCCACCACCGTGCTGCTCACCGTCGAGTGCCAGCAGGGCGTGGTGGGTCCTGGCAGCGCACTGCCCGAACTCGCCGACGAGGCCCGCTCCTCCGGGGCGTTGGCGCAGGTGGCCCGGCTGGTGTCCGCGGCCCATGAGGGCGGGGTGCAGGTGATCCACGCGGTCGCGGAGCGGCGCGCCGACGGGCGCGGCGCCAACCGCAACGCCCGGCTCTTCCGCGCCGCCGAACGGCTTCCCGTGCGCCAGCTGCCGGGGACGGCGGCGGTCCGGGTCGCCGCCCCGATCGAGGTCGCCGAGGAGGACCTCGTCGTACGCCGTCTGCACGGGCTGTCGCCGATCGCGGGGACGGATGTCGACGCGCTGCTGCGCAACCTGGGCTGCCGCACCCTCGTGGTGACCGGTGTCTCCGCCAACGTCGCCGTCCCGAATGCCGTGTTCGATGCCGTGAACCGCGGCTACACCGTCGTGGTGCCCGCGGACGCCATCGCGGGAGTGCCCTCCGACTACACCCCCGCGATGATCCGCAACACGCTCGCCCTCGTCGCCACCGTCACCACCACCGAAGACGTGCTGGCCTGTTTCGCGCGACCGCGCCGCTGACGCCCGCCGGGGTCACGCGAGCTTGATCGAGTCCCCGTCCACGCTGATGTCGGCGGCCGCCAGGGCCTGCGTCGCGGGCCCCTTCTTCACGCTGCCGTCCGTGGCGGAGAACTGGCTGTTGTGGCAGGGGCAGGTGATCACGCCGTTCGAGATGTCCTTCACGGCGCAGCCCTGGTGGGTGCACTTGGACGAGAAGGCCTTGAAGGTGCCCGCCGTCGGCTGCGTGACCACCACGCCCTGGTCGGCGAAGACCTTGCCGCCGCCCTCCGGGATGTCGGCGGTCTTGGCGAGGACCGTGCCGCCCGCGTTCCTGGCCGCGCCGTTGTCGCCGCCGCCCGAACTGCCGCTGCTCGCGCTGGAGGAGGAGACGGAGGACTTGTCCTCCGACCCGCACGCGGTCAGCGCGACGGCGAGTCCCGCCGCGCCGACCGCCGCCACGACGGTGCGGCGTGCCGGGGCCGGGGCGGGGTGAAGCGATTCGCTGGTCATGCTGACTTTCCCTCCGATGGATGTGATGGGTTGATCCGTACAGAAGTACGCTCCACCGCCGTGACCTGTTCAGGGGGTGGCGACTTCTTGACCTGATCGACAGCGGGCCGACAGCTTGTCCGCCCGCTGTCGACAGCCTGCCCCACCGCTGAGATCCTGCGGCACGGCACGCCGACAGGGCCGCGTGACGAGCCCCTGGTGCGTGCTCCCTGGTGCGTGCTGGAATTCGCGTTCGAGCTTCGTGAAACTTCCGTGCCCGTTGCCCGCGCCGGTGTGCGGGCCGATCAAAAGGGTCCCATTCCGTTCCGGGTGATGAAGTGGAATTCGGATAGTGGAATTCTGATATTCGAGTCCTCATCATTCGGGGGGCGGCGTGAAATCCCTTCGGCGCTGCTGTCGGCCCGGCAGGGTCGGGCGGTGACTGCGGTTGCCCCGGATCTCGGTGAGCGGTATTTTTGCATGAGAATGTTTAAACCCTCTCGCGATCAGGCGCGACTTGGCTCGCCGAACCTGTTTGTCGGCTCGTGCGCAAGCCCCTTCGATATTCGAATCCTGAAGGAACGGCAAGCATATGAAAGCCCGTCACTTCATGATGTCCGGCAGGAAAACAGGGGTGGCCGCCGTCGCCGTCCTCGCCGGGCTGGCCGTGGTTCCGGCCCATGCGCCCCATGGCCCCGTCGGTACCATCCCCGGCAGTAAGCCGACCGTGGTGCTCGTGCACGGGGCCTTCGCCGACGGCAGCAGCTGGAACGGGGTGGTGGAGCGTCTCCAGCGCGACGGCTACCAGGTCATCGCTCCGGCCAATCCGTTGCGCGGCATGCCCCAGGACTCGACGTACCTGAACAGCCTCCTGAAGTCCGTCAAGGGCCCGATCGTCCTCGTGGGCCACTCCTACGGCGGCGAAGCGATATCACAGGCCGCGGAGGGCGTGGACCAGGTCAAGGCGCTCGTCTACGTCGATGCGATCATGCCCGACAAAGGTGAGTCCTTTTCCAGCCTGTCCGCCAAATTCCCGCCGACCAAGATCACGGGTTCGTTCCGACAGGTTCCGTTCCGCAATGGCGACGGCAGTACCGGTACGGACGTGTACATTCGAGCCGACAAGATCCGGTCCGTTTTCGCTCAGGACCTCCCCGAGAGGCAGACCAGGATCATGGCGGCCACGCAACGCCCCCTCGCACTGTCGGCGTTCACGGACAAAGTCGGCGCTGTGGCGTGGCGGGAAAAGCCTGTCTATGTACTCGTCGGAAAGCAGGACCGGGCCATCGATCCCCGTCTCGAACGCTTTGAGGCGAAGCGTTCCCACGCGCGCAGGACATGGGAGATCGATTCCTCCCACGTCTCCCTCGTCTCTCACCCGCAGGCCGTCGCGGGCCTGATCGTCGCCGCCGCCGACGACTACCTCCGCCAACAGGCGAACCGGAGTTCGACAGAGCCGAAGATCCCGTGACTCCTTCGACAGTGACGGACTGAATTCGATCAGTGGCGTACTCGCCGCGGACGACGGACCCGGCCGTGCCGACGTGGCCGCCACCTACCGCACGTCCCGCCGAACCCCCATGTGACCACTTCTGCCCGACGCCCGTCCGGCCCGGTTCCCGGTCCTCGGGGCGGGTCCTCGGGCCGGTCCTGGAGGGAGGAACCGATGACCGGTGCCGGACTGTCCTCCGCGCGCCTGAGCAGCGAGCACCTGGCGGACGTCGTGTCCCTGGTGGACGACGAGCAGTGGGAACTGCCGTCCGCCTGTGCGGGCTGGCGCGTCATCGACGTGATCGCCCACCTGGGGGCCCTCGCCCACGAAGCGGTCGAACCCCCGCCCCGGACCCCACCCTGCCCAAGAACCGCGAGCGCTACCACGACCTGCGGGTCGACGAGCGCCGCGGCTGGAGCCACGCCGAAGTCGTGGACGAGTGGCGCGACTTCACCCCCAGGCAGCTGGAGATCCTGGAGTCGGCCCAGGAGCCCGCGCGAGCCGGGCAGCCGGTCGAGGTGCCGGGCCTGGGGACCTACCCGCGACATCTCCTGGCGAACACCGTGGCGTTCAACGTCCTGTGCCACCTGCGCCACGACATGCTCGCCCCGGACGGTCCGCTCCCGTTCGCCGTGCCCGAGGAGACCGACGGCCTGGTCGCACCCGCCGTCGCGTTCATGCTCGCCGGCCTGCCCCAGATGCAGGGGCCCGAACTCGCCGCCACCGTGGCCGAACCCCTCGTCCTCGACCTGACGGGACCGGGCGCCACCACCGTCACCGTCCTCCCCGCCGCCCGGCAGGACGGACCCCTGACCGTGCGACCGGGGGCCCTTGGCGCCACCAGGATCAGCAGCACGGCATCCGACTTCATCGCATGGGGCACCACCCGCACACCCTGGCGCGACCATTGCCGCATCACCGGAGACACGTTCGCCGCGACGCCGTTCCTCGACTGCCTCGACATCATCTGAGCGCGTACACCCGGGCGCCCCGCCGGAGATCAGCGCGCACACCCGGACGGCCCGCTGGAGATCAGCGGGCGTCCGCGGTGCCCACTCAGTCGAAGACGACGACCTGCCGCCCGACGATCTCGCCGCGCCCCAGGGCCTCCAGGTTCTCGTTGACGTCCTCGAGCGCGACCTTGGTGACGTTGTGCTTGACCAGGCCCGCTTCGGAGAGGGAGAGCACCTCGACGAGGTCTGTGGTTGCCCCAGAAGGAACCGAGATAGGACAGCTCCGTCCCCACGAAGGGGAACTGGTTGTGCTCCACACGGTGGCTCATGAGGCCGACGGCCGCCAGCGCGCCCTCGGGGCCCAGCAGGTCGAACCCCATCGAGATGGACGCCTCGCCGCCGACGCAGTCCAGGATGGCGTCGATCGTCCTGCGGCCCGTGAGCCCCTCCAGTTCGTCCTGGACGGCCTCGGTGGACTTGTCCCTGACGTTGACCCCGTGGTCCGCGCCGTTCTCCTTCGCCACGTCCAGCTTGCTGTCCGTGCGCGCGAGGGCCACCACGGTCGCTCCGCTTCCGAGCAGCTTCGCGTACTGGACCGCGTAGCTGCCCAGACCGCCGATGCCCGTGACGGCGACGGTGCGGGCGGGTCCGAGCTTGCCCGCGTCCCGCAGCTTCCTCATTCCCCGGTACGGGGTCATGCCCGCGTCGGTCATGGGAGCGAGGAGTTCGGGCGTCCTCGCGGCCTCCTCCGAGACCGGAACGGCGTGCCGGTACTGCACGGTCATGTACTCGGCGAAGCCTCCCGGAGGGCCGAAGCCCACCCACCTGCCGTTGCCGCTGCACAGCTGTTCGTTGCCCTCGCGGCACTGACGGCATGTGCCGTCACCCCAGCTGGGGTTGACCACGACCATGTCCCCCTCCGAGTAGCCGACCGATTCCGGTACGCCGCTGCCCAGTCCCGCCACCCGGCCTGTGACCTCGTGGCCCGGGATGTAGGGAAAATCCACGGGGAACGGGCCCTTGAAGTAGCCGTCGACGAGCTGGTAGTCGCTTCGGCACATGCCGGTCGCGGCGACCTTCAGCAGAATCTCGTCCGGCGCGGGTTCGGGTACGGGAACCTCTTCGATCCGGAGGGGCTCGTTGTACCCGTGCATCCGGGCTGCTCGCATCCGCATGGGTGGCCTCGCTTCCGCCGGCGGACAAGGGGGCGGGTGCGCGTGACGGGACCCGGATTCCGTCGCCGGTCATCGCGGCCGCCGCTTCCGGCATCACCAGGTTCCTGCGCCTGTCCCGCCCGCGCATCCGGAACCCACCGCGCGGACGCCCGCGCGGTGGTCCGGCCACCGGTGGGAGCCTACGGTTGATCGGTGGGAGTGCTGCGCTGGACGGAGTGGCCGCGGACCCGGGACGCGGGTCTCGCCGCGGCGCGGCGTTCGGCGCGGGTCACCGTGGTGGCGTGCGCCGGGTTCTACGCCGCGCGGTACGGGCTGGGAGACCGGACCGTCGCGATCTACGCCCTGTTCGGTGCTGTCGCGGCGGGCGGGCTGTCGTCGGTGCCGGGGACGCCGCGTCAGCGGGCGCGGACGCTGCTCGTGGTGCTGCCGCTCGCGATGGCGTTGGTGACGCTCGGTACGTGGCTGGCGGTGTACGGGTGGGCGGCGGCCCTGGGGATGCTCGTCGTGGGGTTCCTGGTGACGTACAGCGGGGTCGGCGGCCCGAAAATGGTCGGGCTGGCCAACGGGCTGCAGCTGTTCTACATCCTTCCGTGTTTCCCGCCCTACGCCCCGTCGACGCTCGGGTTGCGGCTCGCGGGCCTGGCGGCCGGAGTGCTGCTCATGGCCGCGGCGGAGGTGTGGCTCTGGCCGGCGCCGTGCCCGGGCCGGTACGAGGACCGGCTCGCACGGGCGGGACGGGTGGCGGCCGACGCGCTGCACGGGCTGGCGGCGGATCCACCCCGGCGCTCCGATCCGGCGTCGTTGCTGGAGGCGTCGCAGGCGCTGCGCATGAGCCAGGTGCCGCCTGACGAACGTCCCGTGTCGGCGTCGGCGCGGGACCGGGCGCTGTCCGAGGGCGCCGGGCACATGCGGCATCTCCTGGCGCAGACGCGGCAGTTGGCCGAGTCGTTGGAGAGGGGGGCGGCCCCGCCCGGACCGGCCGCGCAGGGGTTGCTGATGGCCTCGGCCGCAGCCTGCGAAGACGCCGCACGGGCTCTGAGCGGGAAGGCGCCGCCGCCGACGCGGTCGTGGTGCCGGGCGGCGGTCCGTGCGTTCGAGTCGTATCGTGTGCGGCCGCGCGAGGCGGGCACGTACTCCGCCACGACGGTGCGTGACGGTGCGATCGCCCTGGACATCACGCACACGGCGGATCTGGTGGTGACAGCGGCCCGGATCGCGCTGGGCGCCCCCGTGCCGGCCGGGACGGCGTCGCCGGAGGTGCACGGCGCGTTCTGGTACGCGGGCAGGTCGACCGCGGAGCTGTACTACTGGCGGGTGCGCGCGCATCTGACTCCGCGGTCGGTGTGCTTCCAGAACGCGGTGCGCACCGCGGTGGCGCTGTCGGCGGTGCGGCTGGTGGTGGGCGAGCTGAGCCTGGCACACGGATTCTGGGCGCTGCTCACGACGTTGACCGTGATGCGTACGAGCGCCGCCGACACCCGCACCGCTCTGCGGCCCGCGTTGCGCGGGACGCTCGCGGGGGCGGTCGTGGCCGCGCTGATCCTGCACTTCGCCGTGGACGCGCCGGTGGTGTACGCGGTGATGCTTCCGCCCTGCATGTTCCTGGCGTTCGCATCGGGCTCCGTGCTGGGGCCGGGCTGGGGGCAGGCGTTCTTCACCCTGACCGTGGCGGCCGCCTTTTCGCAGGTGGCCCGCAGCGGGCCCGAGTTGGCGGCCGCGCGGGTGCTGGACGTGCTGGCCGGTGCGTTCATCGGGGCCTTCGTCGGGCTGCTCGCGTGGCCGCACGGCGGCACGGGCGAGTTGCGGCGGGCCTGCGCGGGCGTGCTCGACCAGGGCACCCGCGCGGTCACCGATGTCACCGACACCATCACCGAGGGTGCGCGGGTGACCGACGCCCTGCCCGGGGCGAGGCTCGCCCAGCGGATCGCGGAGGCGAGTTACGCGGAGTTCGCCATCGAGCGGCACGTACGGCGGCCGGAAGGGGTGGCCTCGGACACCGACTTCCAGGTGATCATGCTGGTGGGCAACCGGGTCATCACGATGGGCCAGATCCTGCTGGACAACTGCCCGCCGGGCGCGCTGGCCGCGTGGCCGCTGAGCGCCGCGCACCTGCGCGACGCCGCTCACCGACTACGGCTCAGTACGCTGGAGTTCAGCCACGACCTGCGCTCGGGACAGGGCCGGCCCGCTCCCGTGGACGGCGCCACCGACGACGCGCCGGCCGACAGCACGGTGATCCGCGACGTCTGTGCCGCCTCCGCGGGCCGGGACCCCGACCCCCTGCTGTACTACGCGGTGGACGCGGCCATCTGGCTCGCGAGTCTGCAGCGGGCGATCGGCGCGGCTCGCACGCCACGAGCGGCGACGGGAACGACGACGTCGCCCTGGAGTGAGGGATTGTCATGATCAAACCCTTTGGTCCGTACGACTTCATGCCGCCGATCAGGACCTTCACGTTGACCTCGGAGTCCGTCGCCGACGGCGAGCCACTGGCCCGTGCGCAGGTGAGCGGCATCCTGGGAGCGGGCGGATCGGCATCTCGCCGCAGCTGAGCTGGTCCGGCTTTCCCGAGGAGACACGAAGTTTCACGGTCGCGATGTTCGACCCCGACGTGCCCACCGCCTCGGGCTTCTGGCACTGGGCCGTCGCCAACCTTCCCGCCTCCGTGACCGGCCTTCCGGCCGGGGCGGGAGACGGTGGCGATCTGCCCGGCGGCGCGGTGACCCTGACCAACGACGCCGGCCACAGGAGGTACCTCGGGCCGGCGACACCGCCGGGCAACGGCCCGGACCGCTACTTCCTCGTGGTCCATGCCGTCGACGTGGAAGAACTGGAGGTGTCGGAGGCGACGGCCCCCGCCCTCATGGACTTCCTCCTGTTCACCCACGCGATCGCGCGGGCAACCATGCGCGGCACCTACGAGCGGTGACCGGACGGGGCACTCCGCTTCCCGGAGGACGCGGGCCTGACCGTAGATTGGTACGGCCAGAGAACGAGGGAGCCGGGAACATTGCTCAAAGAAGTCGCCGCCACCCGCTACATCACCCCGCTGCGTGAGGGCGGTTCGCTGCCGGGGCTCGTCGAGGCCGACGATCTCGGGACGTATGTCATGAAGTTCACCGGCGCGGGGCAGGGGCGCAAGACGCTCGTCGCGGAGGTCGTCTGCGGTGAACTCGCCCGTCGGCTGGGCCTGCGCGTCCCCGGACTGGTGACGATCGGCCTCGACCCGGTCCTGGGGCTCGGCGAACCCGACCAGGAGGTCCAGGAACTGCTCAAGTCGAGCGGTGGGCTGAACCTCGGCATGGACTTCCTCTCGCGCGCCGTCGGCTTCGACTCCCTCGCCTTCGAGGTGAGTGCGCGGGAGGCCGGGCGCGTCGTCTGGTTCGACGCGCTGGTCAACAACGTCGACCGCTCCTGGCGCAACCCCAACCTGCTGATGTGGCACGGCGAGCTGTGGCTCATCGACCACGGCGCCACCATGATCTGGCACCACCACTGGCCCGGTGCCCGAGCCTCCGCCGCCAAGCCGTACGACGCCTCCGACCACGCGCTCGCGCCCTTCGGCCCGGACATCGCCTCGGCCGCGGCCGAGCTGGCGCCGCTGGTGACCGCGGAACTGCTCGCCGAGGTGACCGCCGCGATCCCGGAGGAGTGGCTGGCGAACGAGCCGGGCTTCGAGTCCACCGAGGCGCTGCGGCGCGCCTACGCGGAGCCGCTCCTCGCCCGCGCCGCCGTCATCCACGAGCGGGTCAGGGGCATCGAGGGCCCCGAAGCCGGGGCGGCCCGCACGAGCGGCGAGGGTCCCGGTGGCGGCGAAGGAGTCAAGGGCACCAGGGTCACCGAGGGGGACGCGTGAGCGAGCGGGACGTCTTCGAGTACGCGCTGCTGCGGGTGGTGCCGCGCGTCGAACGCGGTGAGTGCTTCAACGCGGGCGTACTGGTGTACTGCCGCGCCAAGTCCTTCGTGGCGGCGCGCACCCATCTGGATGAGACGAAACTGCGGGTACTGGACCCGGAGGCCGACGTGGCGGGCGTACGGGCCGCGCTGCGCGCCGTGGAAGGAGTCTGCGCGGGTGGGAAAGCGGCAGGTCAGGCCGCGGGGGACGATGCGGGCCGGCGTTTTCGCTGGCTGATCGCGCCGCGCTCGACGGTGCTGCAGCCAGGGCCCGTGCACACGGGGCTCACCGCCGATCCGGAGGCGGAGACGGAGCGGTTGCTCGCGCTGCTGGTCAGGTAATGGATCACACCCGCGCCGTGTGCCGTTGACACCGGGTGCCAGGGCTTCTAGCGTCACGTCTGCTGAAGGTACTAAGCGGTCGCTCACCGGACGGGCGTACCGTGTGAGCCGCAGGACATGTCAGGCCGCAGGGCTTTTCAAGGGCGAGGAGAACCAGCAATGTCCACCACTGAGCAGCGCGTCGCCGTAGTCACCGGTGCCGCGCGCGGCATCGGCGCCGCGACCGCCGTACGACTGGCCGCCGAGGGCCGCGCCGTCGCGGTGATCGACCTCGACGAGGCCGCGTGCAAGGACACCGTGGAGAAGATCACCTCCGCCGGCGGCAAGGCCATCGCGGTCGGCTGCGACGTCTCCGACGAGGCCCAGGTCGAGTCCGCGATCGCGCGGATCGCCGAGGAGCTCGGCGCGCCGACGATCCTGGTGAACAACGCGGGCGTGCTCCGCGACAACCTGCTGTTCAAGATGGCCGCGTCCGACTGGGACACCGTCATGAACGTGCACCTGCGCGGTGCCTTCCTGATGGCCAAGGCCTGTCAGAAGTACATGGTGGAAGCGAAGTTCGGCCGGATCGTCAACCTGTCGTCCTCCTCCGCTCTCGGCAATCGCGGCCAGGCCAACTACTCCGCCGCCAAGGCCGGTCTCCAGGGCCTGACCAAGACGCTCGCCATCGAACTCGGCAAGTTCGGCGTCACCGCGAACGCCGTCGCCCCCGGCTTCATCGCCACCGACATGACCGCCGCCACGGCCGCCCGCGTCGGCATGGGCTTCGAGGACTTCCAGGCCGCCGCCGCCACCCAGATCCCCGTGCAGCGCGTCGGCAACCCCGACGACATCGCCAACGCCATCGCCTTCTTCACCGGCGAGGCCGCCGGATTCGTCTCCGGCCAGGTGCTGTACGTGGCCGGCGGACCGCTCAACTAAGGCCGGGGACACAGACATGACCGCACTTCCCGAACTCTCCGGCAAGGTCGCCCTCGTCACCGGCGCGAGCCGTGGCATCGGCTACGGCGTCGCGGAGGCCCTCATCGCCCGCGGTGACCGCGTGTGCATCACCGGCCGCAACGAGGACGCTCTCAAGGAGGCCGTCGAGACACTCGGTGCCGACCGCGTCATCGGTGTCGCGGGCAAGGCGCACGACGAGGCCCACCAGGCCGTCGCCGTCGAGCGCACCATGGAGGCCTTCGGCCGCGTCGACTACCTGGTCAACAACGCGGGCACGAACCCGGTGTTCGGCCCCATGGCCGACCTGGACCTCAATGTGGCGCGCAAGGTCTTCGAGACCAACGTCGTCTCGGCGCTCGGCTTCGCCCAGCTGACCTGGAAGGCCTGGCAGAGCGAGAACGGCGGCGCGATCGTCAACATCGCGTCCGTCGCCGGCATCTCTCCCTCGCCGTTCATCGGCGCGTACGGCATGAGCAAGGCCGCCATGATCAACCTGACCGTGCAGCTGGCGCACGAGTTCGCGCCCAAGGTGCGGGTCAACGCGATCGCGCCCGCCGTCGTCAAGACCAAGTTCGCGCAGGCTCTGTACGAGGGCCGTGAGGCGGAGGCGGCCGCGTCCTACCCGCTCGGCCGGCTCGGCGTGCCCTCCGACATCGGAGGCGCCGCCGCGTTCCTCACCTCGGCACAGTCGGACTGGATCACCGGGCAGACGCTCGTGGTCGACGGCGGCATCTTCCTGAACGCCGGCGTGGGCTGACGGACGCCTCGTCGCTGCCGCGGACGGACCCGCGCGGCGCCCGCGTCCAGGTGCCACGGACGCCCGCCGTCGTGCCCGCGCGGTCACCGACGCGTTGATCAAGTGCCCCGCCGGGACCATGGGTTCCCGGCGGGGCATCGCCGTACGATCCGCCGGCCCTCGGTGAGGGCGGGGCGAGGCCCGGGGAACGGACTGGGGTCAGCGGCCTTCCCAGTGGGGTGAGCGCTTTTCGGCGAAGGCGTGGGCGCCTTCCTGCGCGTCGTGGGACGCGAGGACCGGTGCGACGAGCCGGTCCTGCTGGCGGAACGCCTCCTGGTCGCCGTACGCGGTCCGCTCGTTGACCGCGCGTTTGACGGCAGCGATGGACAGCGGCGCGTTGCGCGCGATGCGGCGAGCCACCTCCACGGCCTTGGCGAGCGCGTGGCCGGAGGGGGTGAGGTGGTTGACGAGGCCGAGTTGATGAGCCCGTTCGGCGGGCAGGGGATCGCCGGTGAGTAGGACCTCGACGGCGATGTTGCGGGGGATGCGTTCGGGCAGGCGCACGATGCCCCCTTCAGGGGGGACCAGGCCGACCGTCACCTCGGTGAGACCGAAGGTGGCGTCCTGGGCCGCGACGATCATGTCGCAGGCGAGGGCCATCTCGGTGCCGCCGCCCAGCGCCCAGCCCTCGACGGCGGCGATGAGGGGGGTGTGGAGTCGGGTCCGGGTGAGTCCCGCGAAGCCCCGCCCGGGGATGATCGGGGTGTCTCCGGCCGCGTACGCCTTGAGGTCCATGCCCGCGCTGAAGGTGCCGCCGGCCCCGGTGAGCACACCGACCAGCAGGTCGTCGCGGGCGTCGAGCCGGTCGAAGGCATCGGCCAGGGCCCGCGCGGTGGCGCCGTCGACAGCGTTGCGTACCCTCGGCCGGTCCATCGTGATCACGAGGACCGCGTCGAGCTCCTCGGTGTGCACGGTGGGAGTGTCGGCCGGGGTGCCGGTGGTGGGTTCGGTGTTCATGTCGGATGTCCCTTGTCTCACCGCCCGTGCCGGGCGGTCGACCGTTGACGGCCCGGGGCGCTCGTGGCGAACCTCCCGGGACCGCGATGGCGGCGCCGGCCGTCCACAGCCGGGCGCAACACGCCCTAGGGCTCCTCGGCGGGAACCAGGGCATGGGCGATCCCGGTGAGGTTGCCCTGCACGATGAGGATCTCCCGGCGGTTCGACCCGTCGAGGTCCGCCGCGTAGACGGTCCCGGCCATGTCGGTGACGAACAGGCGGCCGTCGTCGAGATCGAGAGCGATGCCGATGCCCTCCATCAGGTGCGTCCACAGGATCTCGGGCTCCCGCCGCCCGCCGGGCGGATCCACCGGTGTGCGGTTCACGGAGTTGCCCCGCGGCGGATCCCCGCGGTCGGTCCAGTACAGCGTGCGCTCCGTCAGGTCCAACTGCAGGTCGATCGGCTCCGGGAGCCCCTGGAGCAGCACCTCGACGTCGCTCCGGCCGTCAGCGGATTCGCCTGCGGGCAGATCGATGCCGGCCCGGAGGATCTTCCCCAGTCCCGCGTCGCTCGGTCCCTTCTGCGACCAGTACAGGTGGCCGGCGTCGGGATCCACGGCGACTCCGACGCACCATCTGGTCTCATCGCGGCGGTCGCTGTCCGTCCGTCCCGTCCGGACGAGTGTCTCGATGTTCGTGCCGTCGAGGTCGCAGCGCATGACGCGCATCCCTTCGCGGTCACCCCAGTACAGCTTGCGGCCGACGGCTTCGAGGTGCAGTTGTTTCGGCGTGTGCGTGCCGCCGTCGGGAACGATCGTCGTCCGGTTGCCTCCGTCCAGGTCGACACGCTCGATCGAGCCGTCGTCGAGTGGCGGGGAACCCATGTTCGTCCAGTAGATGTGCCCCGCCTCGGCGTCGACGGCGACACCGTCGGGGAACCTGCATCCCGAGACGAGGAACCGCTTGTCGGTGCCGTCGGGGTTCACCGAGAACACGCGACCGCCACCGCTGATTTCGAGCACGAACAGTCTCTGCCGCCGCTCCGTCACGGTTCCTCCTCCCGGGCGAGGGCCCGCTGCCCCCGGGCCGGCCGGTGCCCCAGGGGTGACCTGTGCCCCAGGGGTGACCTGTGCCGTCTCATGCCGGCCGGCCGGTAGTGTCGTCGCGTGGGCCGGATCCCCGTACGGCCAGCAGGCTGAGCAGCAACGCGTCACGCCGGGCGGCCAGTTCGCCGACGGAGTGGCCGTCCGCCTCCTCCAGGACCCCGCCGACGATCTTCTCCTTGAGTTCGGGCGTGAGTTCCGGGTCGCCCAGTTCGTGCCACATCCCGGCCATCCCCGGCATGAGGGTCTCCATGAAGTGCTGGATGCCGCCCTCGCCTCCGCCGAGATGCCACAGCAGGTTGGGGCCCATCACACCCCACCTGAGTCCTGGGCCCCAGGACACCGCGTCGTCGGAGTCCGCGACGTCCAGCACCCCTTGATCGATCAGGTGGACGACCTCGCGGTACAAAGCGGCCTGGAGGCGGTTGGCGACGTGTCCAGGGAGCTCCTTCTTGAGATGGATCGGCTTCTTGCCGATCGCCGTGTAGAAGGACATGGCGTCCCGGACGGTCTCCGGGGCGGTCTTCGTTCCGCCGACGACCTCGACGAGCGGGATGATGTGCGGGGGGTTGAAGGGATGCCCGATGAGGGTGCGCTGCGGATTCCGGCACTCGGCCTGGATGACGCTCATCGTGATGCCCGACGAGCTCGACGCGATGATCGCGTCCGGCGGCGTCGCGTCGTCGATGTCGGCGAACAGCCTGACCTTCAGCTCCGGGCGCTCCGGCGCGTTCTCCTGGACGAAATCGGCGTCCGCGACGGCCTCTCGCATGTCGGTGGTGAATCGGAGACGGTCGGGTGAGGTTCCGGGTTCGGCGCCGAGCGCGGCCGCCGCGTCCCATGCTTCGGCCACGTACGCCCTGAGCGCCTCCTCCGCGGCGGGGGCGGGGTCGGTCGCCGTGACCTCGAAGCCCCGGGCGAGATAGTGCGTCGCCCAGCTCGCACCGATGGTGCCGGTGCCGACGATCGCTACGCGATGGACGGGTCCGTGTGCGTTCATGGCTCCTCGTTGCTCTTGGTCGCTCCTCGTCGCACCTGAGGTGCCGGGCGGGCCGGGGACGGCGCGGGCCGCGCGGGCGACGACGGTGCGCGGACGGACCGGCTGTACGGCCCGGCCTGTCGGCCGGGCCGCTTAGAAGCACCCGCCCCGCCACGCCAGGTCGGGGGAGAAGCTAGGTGAGACGGCTCTATTCCAGGGTGCGGCGCCTGCTCGCCCGGGGCATCTCGGGGACCGCCGAGGGGCTGTGGCCGAGCGGTTCTCGGAGGCCCCGCGGATCGTCGTCGACGATCATGATGACGGGCGAGCCGAGGCGCGGGACCAGCCCGGTGGCGGGGTGGAGGCGGAAGCGGTGACGGTGGCGGGAAGGGACCGGGGCCAGCGGCCGCGGGGACGGGATCCGCCGGGTGACAGCGGAGGATCCGCTGGTGGCAAGGGGTACGGGGCCGGGTGTCAGTGGTCGCCTGTAGGTTCTGAGGCCTGGAAGTGACCGTACATCGGAGGAAGTTGACGTGACCGACACCGCCATGCTGCCCGAGTCCTGGCGCGGCGTCCTGGGCGACGAACTGCAGCAGCCCTACTTCAAGGAACTCACCGAGTTCGTCGAGGAGGAGCGAGCCAAGGGTCCCGTCTACCCTCCGCGCGAAGAGGTCTTCGCCGCGCTGGACGCGACACCGTACGAGCGGGTGAAGGTGCTGGTCCTCGGCCAGGACCCGTACCACGGCGAGGGCCAGGGACACGGCCTGTGTTTCTCGGTGCGCCCCGGAGTGAGGACTCCGCCCTCCCTGCGGAACATCTACAAGGAGATGAAGGAGGAGCTCGGCACCCCGATCCCGGACAACGGCTATCTGATGCCGTGGGCCGAGCAGGGCGTCCTGCTGCTCAACGCGGTGCTGACCGTGCGCTCCGGTGAGGCCAACTCCCACAAGGGCAAGGGCTGGGAGAGGTTCACGGACGCGGTGATCCGCTCCGTGGCCGACCGGCCCGACCCGGCGGTCTTCGTACTCTGGGGGAACTACGCGCAGAAGAAGCTCCCGCTCATCGACGAGGACCGGCACATCGTGGTGAAGGGCGCGCACCCCTCGCCGCTCTCCGCCAAGAAGTTCTTCGGCTCCCGGCCGTTCACACAGATCAACGAGGCCGTGGCGCAGCAGGGCCATGACCCGATCGACTGGCGGATTCCGGACCTCGGCTGACCCGGGGGTGGGGGACGGCTGGGCCGGGCGGGGGCCAGGTCCTGCCCTCCCCGGCCCGGTCCGGCGGCGTACGGGGGCGCCTGAGCCGGTTTGGCAGTGGCTGCGGTTAGCGTCGGAAGCGACAGTGACGAGCCTGGAGGACGCGGTGGCGGAGCAGCAGGAGCAGACGGCGCCGGACGCCATGATGACCCGGATCGGCCAGGCCGTCATGCTGCACCACGGAGGCGACCGCGAGGAGGCCAGGGGCCGTTTCCTGGACCTCTGGTCGGAGATCGGCGAGGACGGTGACCCGCTGCACCGCTGCACCCTGGCGCACTACATGGCGGACACCCAGGACGACCCCTCGGACGAGCTGGCGTGGGATCTGCGCGCCCTGTCGGCGGCCGACGAACTCGGGGACGACAGGGTCGCGGAGCACCACCAGTCGCTCGCGGTCCGGGCGTTCTACCCGTCGCTGCACCTGAACCTGGCGGCCGACTACGTGAAACTCGGCCGCTCCGACGCAGCCCGCAGCCATCTGCGCCGGGCCCGCGGCGCGGTCGGTTTCCTCGGCGACGACCGCTACGGAGACGGGGTACGCGCGGCGATCGGCCGACTGGAGCTGAGGCTCGACGGGGACGGACCGTCGGAGGGGTCACCGGGGAGGGCCCCGGCCGGTTCGGCGGGCCGGGAGGGGGAGACGCTGGGGCCGCCGAGACAGCGGCCCTGAGGGCTGTCCCGTACTCCCCGCCGGATCAGCGCGTGGCACCGGACGCGGGTGTGCCGCGAGGCGGAGGGCCGGAGGGGCGATGCGACGTCCTCGTACGGGGCGTGTCCGGGCGGTCCGGGACCTCGAGGCCCCGGGCGAGGCGCCGGGCGGGTCAATGCCCGTACGTTCCCTTGCAGATGACCGCCTCGGGGCTGCCTGGCTTCCAGCCGCCGTACTTCCTGCCGAGGGCGCACACGTCCTGGGCCTTCGGTGGCTTCGTCGCAGGGGGGTGGTGCGGCGGCGTGGTGGGCAGGTCGGTGCGGCTTCGGCCTGGGGTGCGGCGCGCCGGGGGCGTGACGTGGGGGTGCGCCTGCGGTGCGGGCTGCGCGGGCGGAGCGGGGTGAGGCCGCGCCGTCGTACGGGACGATCCCGGTGAAGGCTCCCGTGACGGCCCGACGAGTTCCAGCGCCTCCCGCGCCGGAGCCTGCACGACGCGCTCACCGGCCGTGCCGTCCGGACGCGGCGACGGCAGGGCGGGAGCGGGGAGCGGGCCGGGAGCGGATGGCCGCTGGACGGTCACACAGCCGGCTAGGGCGGTGACCGCCACGGTGACCAGGAGCGTCGCGGCCGTCGTCGTCGTTCGATACACGCGGGCAACTCTGCTGTGTCCGGACGGCTTTGGGGAGCCGGCGAGCGCAGGATGCCCCGCACGGGTGATCCTTCCGCTCCTCCGGCGGGTGCCGGCGGACACAGGATGACCCGCGGCCGCCGGCTCGTACCGTCCCCCGCCATGTGCCGCACCGGACCGAGCAGCGGCGCTCGGACGGCTCGAACGAGGCGGGTCCGGGCCGCGCGTCGAAGCCGGGCACGGGGTCCGGCACCGCCGGACGGGGGCCGCCGTGACGCCCGTATGCTTCCGACCAGGCCAGCATCGGCGAACGAAGGAGACCTCGTGAAGGTCGGCTGCATCGGACTCGGCGACATCGCGCAGAAGGCGTATCTGCCGGTGCTCGGGGTTCAGCCGGGGGTCGAGCTGCATCTGCAGACCCGGACGCCCGCGACGCTCGCCCGGGTCGCGGACAGCCTCCGCCTTCCGCAGGGGCAGCGGCACACCGACCTGACGGAGCTGCTGGCCCAGGATCTCGACGCGGCCTTCGTGCACGCGGCCACCGTGGCGCACCCCGAGATCGTCGCGCGGCTCCTGGAAGCGGGCGTACCGACGTTCGTCGACAAGCCGCTCGCCTACGAACTCTCCGCGTCGCAGGAGCTGGTCCGGCTCGCGGAGGAACGCGACGTCAGCCTCGCCGTCGGCTTCAACCGGCGCCACGCACCCGGGTACGCGCAGTGCCTCGAACATCCGCGTGAGCTGATCCTGATGCAGAAGAACCGCACAGGGCTGCCCGAGGTGCCGCGCACGATGATCCTCGACGACTTCATCCACGTCGTGGACACCCTGCGGTTCCTGGTGCCGGGGCCGGTCGACGACGTGACGGTGCGGGCCCGTGTCGAGGGCGGACTGCTCCACCACGTCGTACTCCAGCTCGCGGGCGACGGCTTCACGGCGCTCGGTGTGATGAACCGGCTCAGCGGCTCGGCCGAGGAGATCCTCGAGGTCTCCGGCCAGGACACCAAGCGTCAGGTGCTCAACCTCGCCGAGGTGATCGACCACAAGGGCCAGCCCAGCGTGCGACGGCGCGGGGACTGGGTGCCGGTGGCCCGCCAGCGCGGCATAGAGCAGGGCGTGCTCGTCTTCCTCGACGCCGTACGCGCGGGCAAGGTGCTCAGCGCCCAGGACGCACTGGCGACTCATGAACTGTGCGAGCGGGTGGTGCGAGCGGTCCAGGAGCGGTCCGCCGCAGCCTGAGCGCGCGGACGCCCTCGGTGGCGCACAGGGCCGCCAGTACCAGCAGCGCCACGTGCACCGGCCAGTCGCCGAACCGGACGTACGGGGTGACCCCCCGCGCCAGCGGCACCTCGTACACCGCCGCCTCGCTCGCGTCCGTGCCGAGCCAGGAGCCGAGCCGCTCGCCGCTCGGCCCGTAGACGGCGGACACACCGGTCAGGGTCGCGTGCACCATCGGACGGCCGGTCTCGGCGGCCCGCAGCGCGGCCAGCGAGGCATGCTGCTCGGGCGCCCAGCTGTCCTGGAACGACGAGGTCGACGACTGGGCGAGCAGCACTTCGGCTCCGTCCTGCGCGAGATGCCGGCTCATGTCCGGGAACGCCGTCTCGAAGCAGATCATCGGTCCGACCCGCAGTCCGTGCCCGGCGTCCATCACCACCTGCTCGGTGCCGCGCCTGCGGTCCTCGCCCGCCGCCTTGCCGACCGAGGTCGCCCAGCCGAGAAGGGAACGCGCCGGTATGTACTCACCGAAGGGGACGAGACGCATCTTGTCGTAGCGGGCGCCGGTCGGTCCGTGCGGTCCCACCAGCACCGAACTCTTGTATATCCCCGGCCGGTCGGAGCGCCGCGCGTCGACGTTCACGAGGATGTCGGCGCCGGTCTCGCGGGACAGCGCGGTGATCCGGTCCGCCAGGTCGGGGCGGCCGGCCAGGTCGACGCCGACGCTGCTCTCGCCCCAGACGACGAGGTCGACGTGGCGTCCGGCGAGCGTGCGGGTGAGCGCCTCCTCGCGTGCGAAGCGCTTCTCCGCGCCGGCTCCGGCACCGCCGCCCATGACGCCGGGCTGTACGACGGCGACGCGCACCTGGCCGTCGGTGTCCGGGCGCGGGGACCAGACCCAGGCCGCCGAGGTGGCGGCGGCGGTGGCGACGAGTCCGGTGACGGCGGTGGCGACGGCCGGCCTGCGCGACCGGCGCACGGCCATCAGGACCGCGACGGCGACGTTGACGGCCACCACCAGGAAGCTCAGCAGCCACACCCCGCCGACCGAGGCGAGCCGCAGCGCGGGCGTCACCTGCCACTGGCTCGACCCGAGCAGACCCCACGGTCCACCCAATCCCTGCCAGGACCGGACGAGTTCGACACCCAGCCAGCTCGACGGCAGCACCACGAGCGCGGCTCCGACCTGCCCGGCCGAGGGCACACCGCCGAGGAACCGTCGTACCAGCCAGCCCCAGGGCGCCCACAGCGTCCCGAGCAGTCCCGCGATGACGACCGTGAAGACATTGAGGCTCGGCAGCAGCCAGTGGTGCACGGCCAGCATGAAACCCAGGCCGCCGAACCAGCCGTCGTACGCGGCGCGTTTGCCCGTCGGGGCGGTGCGGGCCAGCAGGATCCAAGGCACGAGGGCGACGTAGGCGAACCACCACCACGACGGGGCGGGGAAGGCGAACACCGGCAGCGCACCCGCCGGCGCGGCGACGATCGCCCGCCGCCAGGGAGAGGTGAGCCAGCGGTCGAACCTCGTCATGGGCGCCTCCCTCCCCGGTGGTCCCTCCAGTGTGCGCTGCGGGGACGATCTCCGACAGGGGGCGTCCGGTCAGGTGACGGCGGGTTCCTGACGCGGCTGCGGCATGCGGCGCCATTTCTCCTGGACGACCACCTCGCGCAGACGCCAGCCGAGGTCCGTACGCACCAGCGCGAAGGCGTACCGCCCGCCGCACACGAAGTCCGGTGCGGTGGATCCGTCGTCGTCGCCCGCGAAGCGCATCGGATTGATGTAGTCGGCCTGCACCCGGGCGGTGTCGCCCCTGTCCTGGTCCAGTACGCCGAACCGCAGGCGTCGGTTGACGATCAGATGCTGGCGCATGGGGAACAGCTCCATGCTCCGCGCGAGCCACCCCGCGACCTGGCCGGCGTCCCCCTCGATACCGCCGGCGGAGCGGTAGTCCGCGCGGCCGTCCGGCGCGAACAGCCGCCGGTAGGCCTCCCAGTCGCCGTCGTCGACCGCCACCGCGTACTCGGTGACGAGTCCGTCCACTGCGAACCGGTCCATCAGGGTCGCGAGCTCCACACGCTGCGTCATCGGCTCAGTGTTGGCCACGGGGCCTGCGCAGCCAAGGGGCGTGCAGCGACATTCGTCGCCCGGACCGTGAGGTGTCCGGGGCGGGCCTCGCGATCTACCGCGGGAGCCGCTCCGCCGGCGTCATGACGTGCTGTCGGACGAGTGCGTAGGACTTCAGACGGTCGGTCAGCGCGTAGACGGGTGTCACCAGCATGAGTTCGTCCGCGCCGGTCGCGTCCGCCAGGTCCGTCAGGTGCGCCGCGACGGTGTCGGGTGTGCCGTGTGCCTGGTGGATGCGGAAGGCCGTCAGGGCCCGCGCCTCCTGGGGGGTGAAGGAGTGGGCGGCTGCCTGCTCGGGCGTGGGGAAGGGGATGTCGCCCTGCCCTTTGAGCAGTCCGGCCTTGACGACATCCATCGGGCCCGAGAGCCGGGCGGCCTCCTCCCGCGTCTCGGCGCACACCGTCTCCACGCAGACCAGCACGCGGGGGCGGTCGCACCAGCGGGAGGGGGAGAAGTGCTCCCGGTAGTGGTGGAGCGCGGCGAGGGTGTTGTCGGGACGGATGTGATGGGCGAAGGCGATCGGCAGCCCGAGTTCCGCCGCGAGCGTGGCACCGGCCGTGCTCGAGGACAGCAGCCACGGCTCCGGGAGCGGGTCGAGCGCGACCTCCTCCACCAGGAACCGCAGGGTCTCCGACACGTCGTCGCGGTACTCGTCGTCCGTCGTCGGTCCCGCCCCACGCCGCAGGGCCCGCGCCGTGGACTCGTCGAAGGTGCCCGGACCGCGGCCGATGCCCAGGTCGATCCGGCCCGCGTGCAGTGCGGCCAGCGTGCCGAACTGCTCCGCGAGCATGATCGGAGCGTGGTTGGGGGCGAGGACGCCACCGGATCCGAGACGGATGGACGAGGTGGACGCGGCCGTGTGGGCGGTCAGGACGACGGGCGGGAACGCTCCGATGGCGGGGGAGTGATGGTGCTCGGCGTACCAGAGCCGCTGGTATCCGAGGTCTTCGATCCGCCGGGCGAACTCGGTGGTGTCGCGTAACGTGTCCGCGGCCGGGGCGCCCGCTTGGACCATGGCTACTTCCAGCGCGCTGAGCGGCACAGTGATCATCCGCCCAGTATAGAAAGCGGTCACGTGCGGCCACCGGCCCCGGCCGGCGTCCGCCCCGGGCCCGCCGGGGCCGAACGGGCGCCGGGGGCGGCCGCGTTCGTACGCGGCCGCCCCGTGGCTCGGGTGAGGTGCGGGACCTGGACGTCGGGTACGGACGACCGGTCCTGACCCCGGATCAGACGGCCGGTACCGGGTAGGTCGGGTACTCGACCCCGGAGACGTGCTGGACGACCCGGATGACCTGGCAGGAGTAGCCGAACTCGTTGTCGTACCAGAGGTAGAGGATCGCGTTGTCCCCGTCGACCTTGGTGGCGCCGGCGTCGACGATCGAGGCGTGGCGTGAACCGATGAAGTCGCTCGACACCGCGTCGGGGGCGGTGGTGAAGTCGATCTGACGCTTGAGCGGCGAGGTCAGCGACACCTCGCGGAGGTGGTCGAGGACCTCCTCGCGGGTGGTCTCGCGGCCCAGCCGCAGGCTGAGGATGGCGATCGAGACGTCCGGCACCGGGACTCGGATCGAGCTGCCGGTGATCGGGGCCTTGAGGTCGGGCAGGGCCTTGGCGACGGCGGAGGCGGCCCCCGTCTCGGTGATGACCATGTTGAGCGGCGCGGAGCGGCCCCGGCGGTCGGAGCTGTGGTAATTGTCCAGCAGGTTCTGGTCGTTGGTGAACGAGTGGACGGTCTCCACATGACCGCGCAGGACGCCGTACTCGTCGGCCATCGCCTTCAGCGGCGGGACGATCGCGTTGGTGGTACAGGAGGCGCAGGACAGGATCTGCTCGTCCGGCTTGATCGTGTCGTGGTTGACGCCGTGCACGATGTTGGGGACGTCGCCCTTGCCGGGCGCGGTGAGCACCACCTTGTCGATCCCGGGGCGCAGGTGCTTCGAGAGTCCCTCGCGGTCACGCCACTTGCCGGTGTTGTCGATGAGGATGGCGTCCTTGATGCCGTACGCCGTGTAGTCGACCTCGCTCGGGTCGCCGGCGTAGATCACCTTGATCGCGTTGCCGTTGGCGATGATCGTGCTGTTCGCCTCGTCGACGGTGATCGTGCCCTGGAACTGGCCGTGGATGGAGTCGCGGCGCAGCAGCGAGGCGCGCTTGACGATGTCCTGTTCCCCGCCCTGGCGGACGACGACGGCGCGCAGCCGCAGTCCGTTGCCGGAGCCGGCCTTCTCGATCAGCAGGCGGGCGACGAGCCTGCCGATGCGGCCGAAACCGTAGAGGACGACGTCGCGCGGCTCGCGGCGCTCGATCTTGTCCGCGCCCGTGGCGCCGGCGACGGCCCTGGCGGTGAACTCCTGTACGGAGAGCCCGAGGTCGTCGCTCCGGTACGTCGCGGCGAGCATGCCGAGGTCGATCTGGGAGGGCCCGAGATCGAGCGTGGTCAGCGCCTGGAGGAACGGCAGTGTCTCGGTGACGGAGAGCTCCGCACCGGCGATCTGCCGGGCGAACCGGTGGGTCTTGAGAAGGCTGACCACCGACTTGTTCACCAAGGAGCGGCTGTGGAGGAGGACCGTGACGTCCCGCTCCCGGTGCAGCTTCCCGATGATCGGGATCATCGACTCCGCGATCTCCTCGCGGGTCTTCCAGTTGGTGAACGCGTCGTCATTGACAGTCACAGGTCTATCTTTCGAGCTAGGCGGCGCTCATATGGTAACCCGAGCGTCGTTTTGATCATCCAGGGGGTGTACGGCCGGGGTCGCGAAGGGATACGAAGGCAGGAGTCATGATCGAGAGCGAGCGCGGAGCGGGAACTGCCCGCCGGAAGGAGGCACGCATGACACGCCCGGTCACTGTGGTCACGGGCGGCAGCCGGGGGATCGGCGCCGCGATCTGTGCCCGCCTGGCGGCGGACGGACACGATGTGGTGGTGGGCTACGTGCGGGACGGCACGGCGGCGGAGTCGACCGCGGCGGCCGTCCGCGCGGCGGGGTCGCGCTGTGTGACGGTACGGGTGGACACCTCCGACGCGGACGACGTGGAGCGCCTCTTCGACACGGCGGCGGACCGTCTCGGGCCCGTCAGCGGGCTGGTGAACAACGCCGGTGTGACCGGTCCGGTCGGGCGGCTCGCGGACACCGACCCCGCCGACCTGCGGCGCGTGGTGGACGTCAACCTGTTGGGTACGCTGCTGTGTTCGCGGCGGGCCGCCCGGTCCATGGCGGCCCGGGGGAGCGGCGTCATCGTGAACGTGTCCTCGGCGGCGGCGACGCTGGGCAGCCCCGGGGAGTTCGTCCACTACGCGGCCACGAAGGCCGCCGTCGACGCCCTGACGGTGGGCCTCGCCAAGGAACTCGGCCCGGACGGCATCCGGGTCAACGCGGTCGCGCCCGGCATGATCGACACCGAGATGCACGCGGCCATGGGCGACCCGGGCCGCGCCGAGCGCGCCGCCTCCTCGATTCCGCTGCGCCGGGTCGGCCGCGCGGAGGGCGTTCGGGCGTCAGTCGCCGCCGCCGTCTTCAGGGGCCGTCCGAAGGGTTGATCGTCCGCCCTGCGACGCACAGTCGTGGGCGCCGAGTCGTGGGGAAGCGGTGACCGAAGACCGGATGAAGACCGTACGGACGGGGTGACCACAGCCCTTGGGGCCGCAACTCTGCCCCTGCGGCCCTGGGAACGTGGCCGTCCTCCGTGCGACGGTGTGGGGCTTGGTCGTCTTTGATGCCGGAGGAAGACGTATGGGACTGGCCCGCGACGAGAACACCACGACGGGGAATGGGCTGGCACCTCGGCGCCCGCGAGCGAGTCCGGCATTCGCCGGAACGGCCGTGCAACGGATGCTCGCTCTGCAGAGCCGTACCGGGAACAAGGCCGTTGCCGAGATGCTGCGGCGGGCCGGGCACCCGGGAGCGCAGGACCAGCATCAGCACGGTCTTGGCTGCGGGCACCAGTCGCAGGAACCTCCGGTACAGCGGTCCTCGGACGGTGCCACCGTCGCGCGCGCCGAGGAGGAGGACGGACACGTCCGGGGCGGGGCGCGGGACGCCGGCCCGGAAGGGCAGGCCGCCCTGCTGGCCGCCGCCATGAACTCGTCGAGCGAGTCGTTGCCTTCGTCGGTGGTGGCGAAGGCCGGGGCGTTCTATCGGAACGAGGGGCTCGCCTCCACCCGCGTCCACCGTGGCGCGGTGGCCCAACGTGCCACGGCGGCGCTGGGGGCCCAGGCCATGACCGTCGGTAACCACATCTTCCTCTCTGCCGGGACAGTGGGCGACGAGAAGCTGATCGGCCACGAGCTCAGCCACGTCGACAAGAACCTCAGAGGCCTGCCCGAGACGGGCCACGGCAACGGCGCCGGAGTCACCGTCACCGACCCGAAGCAGGACTCCGAACGAGCGGCGGAGAAGGACGGCCACGCCTTCGCCGCGGGTGAGACGACGGCCCCCTCCGTCACCGTCCCGCGCGACGCGGCGAACGGCTCGCACGAACCCGTCCAGCGGATGCACGAACCCGTCCAGCGGATGATGGAAACGGGGGAACAGTCGGAGGGCTCGCAGGCGGGGAGGCGGATCGCTCTGCAGGATCAGCCTCTGGAACTCAGCGCCGAAGACCACATCGCGGCGCTGCCCGAAGACAGCGAGCAGGAAGTTCTTCTGAAGCGCGGTGTGACGCCCACGCAGAGGAAGCATCTCCAGAAGGAGGTGATTCGCGGCTCCTTCGTCAGCCTCCCGAAGATGGTCCGGAAACCTGACGAGCACGCTACGAAGCCCGAGCGTGAGCACGTCGAGGGATACGTGAGTCAGCACCGTAACGAGGAGACCGCGAGCCTGATCGAATTTTCCACGGATGCTGAAATAGCTAACAAATTCGCGTCGGAGGCCCGGTTCGGATACGTGCTCACCATCCGGATCAAGAGAAAGTACCTGGCGAAGGGCGCTACCGGCTCCGAGCACGGCTGGATCGCGAAGCAGGGCGCACCCTACGACATCGTCGGGATCGAGCGAAAGGATTCGTTGGCGGAGGGGGTGGCCCCGCTGACCGAGAATGAGTTCCGCGAAGCGGTCAAGAAAGAGGAAATGGCCGAGTATCTGCTCGAGGTTCAGGACCCGGCCGCAATGGCGGCCCATATGAGTCAGTTCGAGGGGGGAAAGAAGAAGGACGAGGCCATGAAGATTCTCGGGTACAAGAGGTCGGTGTTCCAGGACTGATGGTCCGGCCGTGGAATGTGAGTTCCGTCGCCGTGTCGCGGCAGCGGGAACCTCAGAAGCGCAGCAAGATGCGCGTGCCGCTCCTGTTGCATCCGCGGACAGTGCGAGCCGACCAGCACGACGTCCCGCGGAGTGGAGCGGGTCAGGCCGCCTCGATGACCTCTCCGCGGATCGCTTCCGCCCATTTCACGACGAGCAGCTCGTACTCCGCACGCTCCTGGGCGGACAGGGAGCCGCCCGAGCGCATCCACAGGGCGCGGATCTGCTCGTTTAACGCGGCAGCGGACCGCACGGAACCAGAGAACGTGAAGTCGGGGGACATGCGCACCAGCCTAGGGGCATGGGCTGACACTGCGCTACCGGTCGGCTACGCGCGCCGTATGCGGTTCGTCACGGGCCCCGACGCGCCGCCGCCGGGCTGGGGCGAGAACCGGGCCGACCCTGCTCCTGGACGACCCCGACGGACGGACCCGCTCGGCTGGGAGGCGCGCATCGCGAGGAGCCCGGGGCGCTCGCCGGCTGAGGTTCCCTGATCGTGCCGGACCGCTGGCGGGCCACGCTCGTCCGCTCGCGGGAGACCGGGGCGCCCGAGACATTGTCGGTGGACAGCCGGGCGGCCGTGGTGGTGGCACTCGCGGGGTGCCGTCCGACGGGCCGCCGTCGCGCTGGTCCGGCCGGCCCGGCGTCCCGCCTTGCGCCCGCCCCGAGCCGGGGCGGGCACTGGCGCGTCCGGCAGCGCGTTCCTGATGGATGCCCGCGCGACCCGGCCTACTTGTAGAAGACGGCCACGCCGCCATGGTGCGAGCAGGCGCCCTGATGGTGCGCGGCGAAGGAGTAAGTGCCGTCATTGCAGCGAGCGGTGGCGCCGTTCCCGGCAACGGCTGAGCCGCCGGAGGAACTTGAGTCGCCGCTCCCGGACGATCCGCCGGACGAACCGCTGCCGGAGCCGCTGACGGAGGCGGCTTTCGCGGTGACGGTCACCTTCACCTTGACCGTCTTCGTGGCGGTCACCGTGGGCGCGGGTTCCGGTGTCGCGGTCTCCGTCGCTGTGGCTGTCGCGGTGACGGTGGCGGCGGGCCGGACCTTGTCGGCCGCGGCCTTGGTGGTAGTGCCGTCCTGACCGCCCCCGCCGGCGGCGGTGCCGAGGGCGAAGGCGAGGCCGATGGCGGGCAGCACGTACCGCTTCCGGGCCCACTTCGGTCTGGCCGGCTGCGGGGCGGGTGTGAACGGCGCGGGCGGCCCGTATCCGGGCGGCGGCGGAGGCTGGTGGTACGACATGGTCCCCCCAAGGACGGTTCGTGGTGGGGCGACCGTAACGGGAGGTGTGAAGAAAATGTGAGTGTCCTGCGGGGGCGGTGACACAGTTGTGACCGTTCACGGCCCGGCGGGTGAGTCGGGACGGGCTGCTTCGGCGCACGTCACCGCGGGTGCGGGAGCTTCCCGGGCTCGCCCGGCGCGACCTTCACATCCGTGCGTCCGTCACCCTCGAAAGCGCCGACGGAACGACCGCCTCAGCCCGCGGACTCCGCCGCATGAGGGCTGAGGACATCCGCGCCGACCAGGGCGATGATGACGACGCCGAGCGCGATCCGGTACCAGACGAACGGCATGAAGCTCTTGTGGGAGATGAACTTCATGAACCACGCGATCACGGCGTACCCGACCACGAACGCGATGACCGTCGCGAAGAGGGTCGGCCCCCAGGAGACGTGACCGCTCTCGGTGGCGTCCTTCACCTCGAAGGTTCCCGAGGCGAGCACGGCCGGCATGGCGAGGAGGAAGGAGTAACGGGCCGCCGCCTCGCGGGTGTAGCCCATGAAGAGGCCGCCGCTGATGGTCGCTCCGGACCGGGAGACACCGGGGACCAGGGCCATCGCCTGGCAGAGGCCGAAGAGCAGGCCGTCCTTGGTGTTCAGGTTCTCGATGGTCTTGCGCTGCTTGGGAGCCCGGTGCTTGCCGCCCGACTCGTCGCGCGCCGCGAGCCGGTCCGCGACACCGATGACCACGCCCACCACGATCAGCATGGTCGCGGTGACCCGCAGGTCGCGGAACGGACCCTCGATCTGGTCCTTGAGGGTCACTCCGAGCACGCCGATCGGTATGGAGCCGACGATGACGAGCCAGCCCATCTGGGCGTCGTGGTTCTGGCGCATCGCCTTGCTCGTGAGCGAGCGGAACCACGCCGCGAGGATCCGGCCCACGTCCTTGCGGAAGTAGATCAGCACCGCGGCCTCCGTGCCGAGCTGCGTGATCGCGGTGAAGGCCGCTCCGGGATCGTGCCAGCCGGAGAACGCCGCGGTCAGGCGCAGATGCGCGCTGGAGGAGACGGGGAGGAACTCGGTCAGCCCCTGGACGAGTCCGAGGATGAGGGATTCAAACCAAGACATGAAGTGAGGTGGTCCAAGCGCTGATCGAGGACGGGCCGAGGGACACGCCGTGCCGCGGTTCGCGGTGCGCGCTGATCACGGGTGTTGCAGGCAGCGTAGCGCCCCACAGGGACCGTCCGGCCACGGGGGTTTGCCTTTACTAGAGGAACTGTTCGATTGGTCGTACGAACGTGGGAGGGTCCCGGGCGCGAGGTGACCTCGCCGGTCCCGGTGGCCGGGGTGTTGACCGGCCGCCGCGCCGCCGCCTACGTTTCCTCGGAGGGGAAAGCGCTTGCCGTCGCCCCGTTCCGCCCGGGTGACACCACGCGTTGGCCATCGTCCGACGGCACGTCCGATGGAGCGCTGATCAGGTACATGAGCACATCCCGCCACGCGACCGCCGGCCCCGAGACCTCCTCGAACGGGCCCGAAGCCTCCCCGAACCGCCCCGCGACCCCGCTCGACGGCCGCCGAATCAGGGTCGCCGTCATCGGTACGGGCGCCATCGCCCGCGGGAGTCATGTGCCCGCGCTCGCCCGGCTCGCCGAGGAGGGGGAGACGGAGCTGGTGGCCGCGGCCGACATCGCCGAGGACTCCGTCCGGGAGTTCTGTGCCGAGGCCGGCATCCCGCACGCGTACACCGACGCTGACCGGATGCTCGCCGAGCAACGGCCCGACCTGGTCGCCGTCTGCACCCCGCCGGCCCTGCACCGCGACCAGACCGTCGCCGCGCTGCGCGCGGGGGCCTGGGTCTGGTGCGAGAAGCCGCCGGTGCTCAGCCTGGCCGACTTCGACGCCGTCGAGGCGGCGGAGGGCGGGGACGGCGGTCCGTACGCGGCCGTCGTCTTCCAGCACCGGTTCGGCTCCGGCGCCCGGCACGTGAAGCGGCTGCTAGCGCGTGTAGGCGAGCGGGCCATGGGCCGCCCACTGGTCGCGCACTGCCAGACCACGTGGTACCGCGACGCCGGCTACTACGCGGTGCCCTGGCGCGGCCGCTGGGGGACGGAGGGCGGCGGCCCCGCGATGGGGCACGGTATCCATCAGATGGACCTGCTGCTCCATCTCCTGGGGCCGTGGAGCGAGGTGCGGGCGATGGCCGGCCGCCTGGTGCACGACGTGGAGACCGAGGACGTCTCGACCGCACTCGTCCGTTTCGGGAGCGGCGCCCTGGCCACCGTCGTCAACAGTGTCCTGAGCCCGGACGAAGTGAGCCGCATCCGTATCGACTGCGAGCGCGCCACCGTCGAACTCACCCATCTGTACGGGCACGGCAACGCCGACTGGCGCATCACCCCGGCGCCGGACGTGCCGCGGGACGACGTGGCGGTCTGGCGGGACTTCGGGGCGGACGTGCCGAGTTCGCATCTCGCCCAGCTGCGTGACCTGGTCGCGAGCATGCGCGCGGGCGAGCGGCCGCGCGGCAGCGGCACCGACGGACGCGCCTGCCTGGAGCTGATCACCGCGCTCTACAAGTCGGCGTTCACGGACACGACCGTCCGCGCGGGCGAGGTCGGGCCCGGCGATCCCTACTACAGGGCGCTGCACGGCGGCGCCCCCGGCTGGGCGCCGCCCGACGCGGCGGCTGCCTCGCCGTCCACCGGGGCGTCCGTGCCCACCGCGAGCCAGGAGGCAACGGCATGACCACGTCCGTACGGGAGGGCCTGCGGATCGTCCACGCGCACGGCGACCGCGTCACGATCGCCGACGCCACCACCGGAGTCGAGCTGCTGAGCTACGTCTACCGTGCCGAGGCGGCGTGGGAGGCTCCGAAACCGTATCTGCACCCGCTCAGGACGCCGTCGGGCGCCGTCGTCACGGACTACCGCCCCAACGACCACCGTTGGCACAAGGGCCTGCAGATGACGGCCTCGCACCTGTCCGGCCAGAACCTGTGGGGCGGCAACACCTACGTCCACGGGCGGGGATACCTCGAACTCCCCGGACGGGTCGGGTCGATGGCGCACGCGGGCTTCGACGAGGTCGGGTCCGACGGCGCCCGCGCGGTCATCGCGGAGCGCCTCACCTGGCATCCGCACGACGGCGAACTGTGGGCCGAGGAGGAGCGCCGGGTCGAGGCGCACGACCTCGACCCCGTGTCGGGCTCCTGGGCGCTCACCTGGACCACCGCGGTCACCAACCGGCGGAACGAACCGCTGCGCTTCGGCAGCCCGACCACCGCGGGGCGGGAGATGGCCGGCTACACGGGGCTGTTCTGGCGCGGACCCCGCGCCTTCCGCAACGGACGGATCGTCGGGCCCGACTCCGAAGGGCCCGGACTGATGGGACGGCAGGCGCCCTGGCTCGCGTACTCGGGCGAGCACGACGGGGCCGACGGCCACGCGACCCTCGTCTTCGCGCACGCCCCGGAGAACGACCACGCGGGGGAGTCCGGCGGCCACCCGGCCCACTGGTTCGTCCGTGACGAGCCGTTCGCCGCCGTCGCCCCGTCGTTCGCCTTCTTCGACGAACTGGAACTCGCCCCCGGGGACACCCTCACCCGGCGCTACCGGGTCGTCGTGGCGGACGGGGCCTGGGAACGCGAGGAGATCGCCGAGTACCTGGACGAGCACCCGTGGTGAACGGCTCCCAGGAGACGCCGGGCTTCACCGGGCTGCCCGGTGCCGTCGCGGTCTCGCACCTCCGTGTCTACGACTGGCCCGCCGCCGACGGCGTGTCCGGCGGAACCCCGCACATGCACCTCACCTGCTCGGAGGCGTATGTCGTCACCGGCGGCCGGGGCGCCGTCCAGACGCTGACGGCGTCCGGGTACGAGGTCACGCCGCTCACGCCGGGCACGGTCGCCTGGTTCACGCCCGGCACCGTCCACCGGCTCGTCGACGAAGACGGTCTGCGCATCACCGTCCTGATGCAGAACAGCGGGCTTCCGGAGGCGGGCGACGCCGTGCTCACCCTGCCCCCGGAGTATCTGACCGACCCCGACACGTACGCCGCCGCGACGGCCGTCCCCGGCGACGCGCCCGAGGAGGAGCGCGAGCGGATCGTCCGGGCCCGGCGCGATCTGGCCGTCGAGGGCTACCGCACGCTGCGCGCCGCGGACGGCCCCGAGCGGCTCGCCGCGTTCCACCGGGCGGCGGCCGCGCTGGTGCGGCCCCGGCTCGCCGAGTGGCGCGAGCGGTGGCGGCGCGGTGCCGAGGCCGCCGCCGCGGTCACGGGTGAGCAGCTCGCCCGGCTGGAGCGGGGCGACACGGCCCACCTCGGCGAGGCCCTCGTACGGGCCGAACAGCCCGCCGCGTACGGTCGGTTCGGCATGTGCGGACGCCTGGAGGTCTACAGGGGGAACGAGTAGGCGGGGAGGGGAGAGGGAGGCAGAGCGCAGGGAGTAGGGAGCAGGTAGGAGCAAGGGCCCCGCATCGCGAGGGAACCCGCGCCTGGGCGACCGCGGGTCGCGCGTCTGCGTCACCGCGGGTCCTGCGCCCGCGCCACCGCGGGCCCTGTGTCCACGTCCCCGAGGGGTCCCGTGTCTACGCCCCCGAGGGTCCCGTCACCGTCCAGCCCGGGGACTGCGGGTGGGCCGTCAGGTCGCCGTGCTCGATCTCATGGCCGCACTCCCAGCAGACCACCCGCGGGACCAGCTCATGGCCGCACGTGTGCTCCATCACCATCGGGCGGAAACCGTCCTCCTGGAGATGACGGTCGCCCCACGCCATCAGCGTCAGCAGCACCGGTTGCAGCTCCAGCCCGGCCCGCGTGGGCCGGTACTCGTAGCGCTTCGGGCGGTCGCTGTACTCGGCCTTCTCCAGCACACCGATGTCGACGAGTCGCTTCAGACGCGCGGTGAGCACATCGCGCGGTGCGCCGATGTTGCGGGCGAGCTGGTCGAAGCGGGTGGCGCCGAGCATCACCTCCCGCATGACCAGCAGGGAGTACTTCTCGCCGACGAGGGCCAGGGTCTCGGCGATCGAGCAGGGGCGGGCGTCCTTCATGCCCTCAGTCTAACGGGTGGGTTGGAATGTCCAACTGACTCGGTTACTCTTGAGTCACTTAGCGAGTTTGGAAAGCAAACTCCTTGACCTCGGAGAGCAGACATGCGTGATGCCGTGATCGTCGAAGCCGTCCGCACGCCCGTCGGCAAGGGCAAGCCGAACGGCTCTCTCGCCCATGTCCACCCGGTGGAACTCCTCGCCCACACGCTTCGGACCCTCGTCGAACGTTCCGGGATCGACCCGGCGCTGATCGACGACGTCATCGGCGGCACCGTCACCCAGGTCGGGGAGCAGGCCGCGAACCTCACGCGGTACGCGGTGCTCTCGGCCGGCTTCCCGGAGACGGTGCCCGCGACCACCGTGGACCGGCAGTGCGGCTCCTCCCAGCAGGCCGTGCACTTCGCGGCGCAGGGGGTTCTGTCGGGGGCGTACGACATCGCGGTGGCGTGCGGAGTGGAATCCATGAGCCGTGTACCGATGGGGTCGAACGTCCGCGGTACCGAAGGGCCGTTCGGCCCCGGGATCGCCGAGCGCTACCCCGAGGGCCTGGTGCCGCAGGGCATCAGTGCCGAACTGATCAACGCGAAGTGGGGCCTGTCGCGCGAGCAGCTGGACACGTACGCGGTGGGTTCGCACCAGAAGGCGGCCGCGGCCTGGGCCAACGGCCTCTTCGACGCGGAGGTCGCTCCCCTTCTGGGTGTGACCCGCGACGAGAGCGTCCGCCCCGCCAGCACCACGGAGACACTCGCCGGGCTCAAGCCCGCCTACTACCACCCGGCCGTCGCCGAGCGCTTCCCGCAGATCGACTGGTCCGTCACGGCGGGCAACGCGAGCCCCATCAACGACGGCGCGTCGGCCGTGCTCATCATGTCGAGCGAGACCGCCGCCCGTCTCGGCCTGCGCCCGCTGGCGCGCCTGCACAGCTTCGCGGTCACCGGATCCGACCCCCTGCTGATGCTCACGGGCGTCATTCCGGCCACCGAGAAGGTGCTCCGCAGGGCTGGGCTCTCACTCGGTGACATCGACCTCTTCGAGGTCAACGAGGCCTTCGCGAGCGTCGTCCTGGCCTGGCAGCAGGAGACGGGCGCCGACCTCTCCCGGGTCAACGTGCACGGCGGGGCGATCGCGCTCGGACACCCGCTCGGCGCGAGCGGCACCCGGCTGACGACCACCCTCGTGCACGCCCTGCGCGCCCGCGGCGCCCGCTACGGACTGCAGACGATGTGCGAGGCGGGCGGCCTCGCCAACGCGATGGTGCTGGAGGCGATGTAGCGCGGAGCGGACGGCGTAGCACGGAGGGGCCGGCTCGGCTGGGTACAGACCGCGGGATCCTGGCCGGTCGGTGCTGTCCGTGCAGGTCCCGTATCCAGGGCCGGTCGGCGCTGTCCGTGCAGGTCCTGGATCCCGGGCGGTCGGCGGTGTCCGCGGACGTCCCGGGACCGTGGTGTCAGCGTCCGCGCAGGTGGTGACGCTTGCGCCAGGCCACGACGGCGCCGGCCAGCGCGGGCAGCGCGATGAAGCCCATCGCGATCAGGAAGGCGGGCGAGGTCGGTGCCGAGGCCCGGGCGCCGGCGACGGCGTACGCGGCGGTGTTCGGGATCGAGCCCAGGGCCGTGGCGAGGAGGAACGGCAGCCAGCCCATACGGGACACGGCAGCGCAGTAGTTCGCCGCCCAGAAGGGCACTCCGGGGAACAGGCGGGCCATCATCATCGTGCGGAAGCCGTGCCGGCTGAGCTGCCCGTCGGCCGCCTTCAGCCAGCGGGCGCGCAGCAGCGGGCGCAGCGCGTCCTGTCCGAGGATCCGGCCGAGCCCGAAGGCGATCCCGGCGCCGAGCACCGTACCCGCGAGCGCCGTGGTGAGACCGAGCTGGGAGCCGAACAGGGCGCCGGCGGCGAGGTTGAGGAGCGGCCGGGGCACGAACGCGACCGTGCACAGCCCGTACGCCAGCCCGAAGACCATGGCGGCCGCGGCACCGCTGAGCTGTGGTGGCCAGCCGTCCGAGAGCAGTCGCTGCGGTTCGAAGAGCAGGACGCTCGCCGCGGACGCCGCGAGCAGCACCAGCAACAGGGAGAGCCGGGACCAGGGCGAGAGCATCACTCTCGTGCACCGGGCGGTGAGGCCCGTGGGAGTGGAGACGGCGAGCTCCGCGGCGAGGGAGAGCTCCGTGGCGGGGGCCGCGGGGACGGCCGTGGCGGTGCCCCCAGAGCGGGTGGTGGCATCGAGCATTCGGCGACAGTAACCGACCCGTGTGTGTGATCGCCGTATGGTTCGTCTCATGGGCGTCACAGCTTCCGGAACGCCGCCCGCCCGGTTCGAGATGCCGGACGGCGCCCTCGAAGACACGGGCCCGGTACGGCTCACCGCCAGGGAGCTCCGCGGCGGCCGATCCGCAACAGGCCGCGGTCAAGGGACCGTACAGGAACGACACCGTCCCTTCCGCGGTCTGACCACGCCCGATCGCCACGTGCCGTCCCGCACCGTCCTTCCCTGAACCGCGGCCCCGGTGGACGCGGACCGCACCACCGTGGACCCGCGCCGCCGGCCGTCGGCCGGAGCATCGGTTCCCGCGCCACGCCGGTGACCGGCCCTGCCGCCGTGTGAGGCAACTCTCCTCCGGACGCCCGCCGGTGGCCCCTCGCCCCCGCACCGGCCCCTGGGGCGTGCGCCCCTGACGCACCGGCAGCAGCACGCGCCGTCGGGCGGTCCGGTGGCGCGGAAAACCATTCGACGTGGCCGGACATGTCGGCGATGATCGCCTCATGTTCCGGCACGCCTTCCTCCTCGCAGCATCCGCAGTCGCGGATGCGCCGAAGGCTGCCGTCCCGATCATCGTGGCAGCCGTCGACGGCGCCCGAAGCTGACCCTTCCCGGATTGTCCGGCGGACCCCGCAGGGGGAGGGTCGGCAGATCCTCGGGGTCCCCGTCCCGGCCATGAGCGCCGGGACCCTCACTCAGCTCCGCTGACATCCAAGAGGCTTCGAGGTACAGCCATGCCCAAGACGGCTTACGTGCGCACCAAGCCGCACCTGAACATCGGCACCATGGGTCACGTCGACCACGGCAAGACCACCCTGACCGCCGCCATCACGAAGGTTCTCGCCGAGCGCGGCTCCGGCACGTTCGTGCCCTTCGACCGCATCGACCGCGCCCCGGAGGAGGCCGCGCGCGGCATCACCATCAACATCGCGCACGTCGAGTACGAGACCGACACCCGGCACTACGCGCATGTCGACATGCCGGGCCACGCCGACTACGTCAAGAACATGGTCACCGGCGCGGCGCAGCTCGACGGGGCGATCCTCGTCGTCTCCGCGCTCGACGGGATCATGCCGCAGACCGCCGAGCACGTGCTGCTCGCCCGGCAGGTGGGCGTCGACCACATCGTCGTCGCCCTGAACAAGGCCGACGCGGGGGACGAGGAGCTCACCGACCTCGTGGAGCTGGAGGTCCGCGACCTGCTCTCCGCGCACGGCTACGGAGGCGAGTCCGTCCCCGTCGTCCGGGTGTCCGGTCTCAAGGCGCTGGAGGGGGACCCCCGCTGGACCGCGGCGATCGACGCGTTGCTCGACGCGGTGGACACGTACGTGCCGATGCCCGAGCGGTACATCGACGCGCCGTTCCTGCTGCCGGTCGAGAACGTGCTCACCATCACCGGGCGCGGGACCGTCGTCACGGGCGCCATCGAGCGCGGCACGATCCGGGTCGGCGACCGTGTCGACGTGCTCGGCGCCACCGTCGACACGGTGGTCACGGGTCTGGAGACCTTCGGCAAGCCCATGGCGGAGGCACAGGCCGGGGACAATGTGGCGCTGCTGCTGCGCGGGGTGCCCCGGGACGCCGTACGACGCGGGCACATCGTCGCCGCGCCCGGCAGCGTCGTGCCCAGCCGCCGCTTCTCGGCGCAGGTGTACGTCCTGTCGTCCGGCGAGGGCGGACGGTCGACGCCCGTCGCCACCGGGTACCGGCCGCAGTTCTACATCCGCACCGCGGACGTGGTCGGCGACGTCGACCTCGGCGAGCGGGCGGTCGCCCGGCCCGGCGACACCGTCACGATGACGGTCGAGCTGGGACGCGAGGTGCCACTGGAGCCCGGCCTGGGGTTCGCCATCCGTGAGGGCGGCCGGACGGTCGGCGCGGGCACGGTGACCTCGGTCGGCTGACGGCCGGGGGAGCGGTACGGGGGACACGGGTGCCCGTCGCGAAAGCGGCGGGCACCCGTTCGTCCGGCGCCCTGCGCGAGGCCGGGGCGGCACAATGGACGCGTGGACGAGCCGATACCCGTGATGCGGGCCGTGGATCACGGGACCGCCAAGCTGATGCCGGACGTCGACCGGAAGCGGGCCTGGCTCTTGACGGTCGACGGGGCACCGCAGTCGTACGTGGACCTCGACGAGCCCACGCATCTGGAGTTCGAGTACGCGCGACGGCTCGGGCACGTACTGGACACGGTCGTCGCGCCGGGACGGAGACCGGACGTGCTGCACCTCGGCGGCGGCGCGCTGACACTGCCCCGCTATGTGGCCGCGACCCGGCCGGGCGCACGTCAGGACGTGGTCGAGGCCGACCTGGGTCTGCTGGCCCTGATCGGCGAGCACCTGCCCATGGCCGACGGCGCCGGTGTCACCGTGCACGGCGCGGACGCCCGGGAGTGGCTCGAAGCCGCGGCGCCCGCCTCCGTCGACATCGTGATCGCGGATGTCTTCGGCGGCTCGCGTGTCCCCGCGCACCTGACGTCCACGGCGTACGCCCATGCCGCCGGGCGGGTCCTGCGCGACGACGGCGTCTACCTGGCCAACCTCGCCGACTCCGCCCCCTTCACCTTCCTGCGCTCCCAACTCGCCACGTTCTCGACGGTGTTCGAGGAACTGGCGGTGATCGCCGAACCTGGCGTGCTGCGCGGACGGCGTTTCGGCAACGCGGTGCTGGTGGCCTCCCACCACCCGTTCGACACGGCCGCCCTCGCCCGTCGTACCGCCTCCGACGCGTTCCCGGCGCGGGTGGAACACGGTCCCGCGCTGCGCAGGTTCATCGGCGGTGCCGTACCCGTCCGCGACGAGGACGCGGTCCCCTCACCCGAGCCGCCCGGCGGAGCCTTCGGCATCGGCTGACGCACGCAGGACGTCCGCCGGAGGCGATGACGCGCGCCGTACGTCCGCCGACGGCGATCCCTGTGCCACGGGCTTGGTCCGCCGGGTCAGATTCCGTACGTCCGGTACGAACAGCACCGCCGCGGTGACCAGGACGACCAGCGCCGAACAGCTCCACAGGGCGGCCGTCCGGCCGAAGGCCTGCTCCGCCGGGCCCGCCAGGGCCGTGGCGAGCGGGACCATCGCGATCGAGCCGAACCAGTCGTACGCCGAGACGCGCGAGAGTTTGTCCTCGGGGATCTCCTGGTGCAGCGCGGTCATCCACGAGACGCCGAACACCTCTATCGCCGCCCCGCTGACGAACATCACGGCGCACAGCGGCACCACCGCCACCGGCACCGCGAGCGCGGCGGCCGGCGCGGCGAGCGGGAACACACAGAGGGTGCCGGCGAGCAGCAGTCGGCGCGGCTTCCAGCGGGTCATCAGCAGCGCGCCGCCGACCGTGCCCGCACCGAACGCGCCGAGGGCCAGACCCCAGGGCCCGGGCCCGCCGAGGCTGTCCCGGGCGACCAGCGGACCGTAGACCGCGTCGGCGGCGCCCACGACCGCGACCACCACGGAGAACTGGGCGACGACCGTCCACAGCCAGGGCCGTGCGACGAACTCCTGCCAGCCCTCGCGGAGATCGGCGAGCAGCCCGCCGCCGGGCCGGCGCGGCGGTATGTGGCTCACGTCCAGGAACGAGCGCAGCGCCCCGGCGACGGCGAACGCCACCGCGTCCACCGCGAGCACCCAGCCCGGCCCGATCACCGCCACCATCGCCCCGCCGAGGGCCGCCCCGCCGAGTCCCGCGCCCTGCATCGCCATCCGGAACATGGCGAAGGCGCGACTCGCCTGCTCTCCGTCGACCGAGGACATCAGCATGCCCTCGGCGGCCGGACTGAAGAACGCCTGACCGGTACCGCCGAGCGCGGACAGCAGCAGCATCTGCCACAGCCGCGGTTCGCCGGACAGCACCAGAAGCGCGAACGCCGCCTGCGAGACGCAGTTGAGGGCGTTGGCCGCGACCATCACCCGATGGCGCGGCAGCCGGTCCGCGACCGCGCCGCCGATCAGCAGGAAGAGGACCAGCGGCAGTGTCCGCGCCGCCGCCACCAGGCCGACGTCGCCTCCGTCGCCGCCCGTTTCGAGCACCGCGAACGCCGCGGCGATCAGCGCGCCCTGGCTGCCCAGGTTGGTGACGACCGCGGCGGCGGTCAGCAAGGTGTAGTTCCGGCCCGCCCAGGAAGGACGGCGCGGGTGTCGACGGAGGTCGGCGGCAGAGGTCACCGGGCCACTTTCGCCGCCCGGTGCCCGACTTGCCAAACCCGGTGCGCGCCCTCCGCGCACCGCTCACGTCTCCGAACGGCGGCTCAGGACTCCCCGGGGTCGCTCACGAGCCCGTCGGCTCACCGCGCACCGCTCAGGACCCCGTCGGCTCACCGTGCAACCGGACCGTGCTCAATATCTTCTGGACCGTGGCGTCCGGCACCTCCTCGCCGACCCCCTTCGCGCCGTAGAGCGTCCAGGACACGAAGTCGCCCGCCGAGTTCTTGAAGGCGAACGTGGTCGCCTTGCCGTCCGAGTCGCACTTGCCCTTCTTCGGGACGCCGCTCGAATACGTCTTGGCGACGCTGCCCGTGATGCCGGAAGCCGTCGTGTACGCCGTCGGTTTGCCGATCCTGAGCAGCTTCTTCGACGCGTCCTTCTGGTCGGTGTAGCCGCCGAAGACCCACCAGGCCGAGTCGTTGCGGGCTACGTCGCCGGTGTTCTTGGCGCCGCTCTGCCCCTTGGTGCCCGCGGCGGCCAGCGCCGTGTCGTCCGTACGACCGTCCTTGTCGTCGTCGGACGTGCACCACTTCTCCTTGAGGAAGGCGGGCGCGGACATGCCGATGATCGCGGAACCGTCGCCCTTCTTCTCGTCCTCGAAGCCGATGAAGGTGCCGGGCGTGCTGACGTTCCAGTCCGCCGGGACGTCGAACGCGGTGCCCCACTTGGGGTTGACGACGACCTTCCAGCCCGCGACGGTCGCCTTCTCGTCGTCGGTGCCGCGCGGGTTGTCGCCGCTCCCGCTCGCGCTCGGGGACGTCGAGGCGGACGCTTTCGGGGACGTGGACGGATCGCCGCCCGCCTTGTCGTCCTTGTCCTTGCCGCCCAGGACGAGGAAGCCGGTGACGCCCGCCGCGATCACGACGGCCGAGGCCGCGACGATGGCGGTGATCTTCGTCCTGTTGCCGCCGCCCCCTTCCCTCCCCCCGGACCGCCGGGCACCTGAGGCGCCCCGGGCGACTCCGGGACGGTCCCCCACTGCGGCTGCCCGTACGGATTGGACTGCTGGTATCCGGGCTGCTGATACGGATTCGGCTGCTGGTACCCCGGCTGCTGATACGGGTTGGGCTGCTGAGGATTCTGGTTCTGCGGGTTCTGCTCGCCCCCGGGCGGCTGCTGTCCTGGCCACATGGGCAGTAACCCTAGTAGTGGCTGTGACACGTTTCGGTCACTGCTCCTCTTCAGGCATGTACCGGTCAGAGATCGGGTCCGGATTTTTTCGTTTTCTTCACATGCCCGGGTGCTGGCCAAGATTTTCTACTCATGGGTAACATTCGGGTATGAGCGCAGACCAGATGACGATCGGCGAGATGCTCGCCGCCACGGTCCCGATGGCCCGGACCCTCAATCTCGAGTTCGTGGAGACCACGCCGGAGAAGGCCGTGGTGAGCCTCCCGGACCAGAGCGACTATCACAACCACGTCGGCGGCCCGCACGCCGGAGCGATGTTCACCCTCGGCGAGTCGGCGAGCGGGGCGATCGTCCTCGCCGCCTTCGGGGAGCAGCTCTCGCGTGCCGTGCCGCTCGCGGTGAGGGCGGAGATCGCCTACAAGAAGCTGGCGATGGGGCCGGTCACCGCCACCGCGACCCTCGGCCGCCCGGCCGCCGACGTCGTGGCCGAACTCGACGCGGGGCAGCGCCCCGAGTTCCCCGTCTCCATCGCGATCCAGCGCGCGGACGGCGCCGTCACCGGAGAGATGACCGTCGTGTGGACCCTGCGGCCGAACGGCTGAGCGAATCACTCGCAACGGCGGACGGCCCCTCCGGCACCTGACCGGACGGGGCCGTCCGCCGTTCTCGGCACCATTGTCAGAGAATGAGCGTTCTCCTAGGCTGGCCCGACGTGTCGACGTCGTTCTCCAGGAACGGAGATGTGCATGCTCAGCAAGCGTGAAGCCGCCGAAGCCGTCCGTCAGGCCAAGGTGAATACAGGGGTCACCTGGGCACAGTTGGCCGAAGCGGTCGGCAAACCGCTCGCGTGGACGACGGCCGCGCTGCTCGGGCAGCACCCCATGCGCGAGGAGGAGGCGGCGACGGCCGCGGCGCTTCTCGAACTCGGCGACGACGCCGTCCTCGCCTTCCAGCTCCAGCCGACCCGCGGCGCCCTGGACACCGCGGTCCCCGTGGACCCCACGATCTACCGGCTCTACGAAGTCGTCCAGGTCTACGGTCCGACGATCAAGGAGCTGATCCACGAGCAGTGTGGTGACGGCATCATGAGCGCGATCAACTTCCGCCTCGACGTGCGGCGCGTGCCCGACCCCCAGGGTGACCGGGTCGTCATCACCCTCGACGGGAAGTACCTGCCCTATCAGTGGTAGCGAGCCCGCTGCCGGGGGAGCGCGGCTGTACAGCGGGAACACCGGTGCCAACTGTCGGACTCCGCCGCGCTCGGCCGAGCGGTAGGCTTCCCGGCATGCGCTCGCACGAGCGCATGCCGGGAGACACATGACGGGGAGGAACCGGCGTTGCACGTCCAGGATTGGCTCGAGACGGTGCCCGCGGTCAGCATCTACGCGCTGGTGGCCCTCGTCATCGGCCTGGAGAGCCTGGGTATACCCCTGCCCGGCGAGATCGTCCTGGTCTCGGCGGCGCTGTTGTCCTCGCAGCACTCGGGGATCAACCCCGTCATCCTCGGGGCGTGCGCCAGCCTCGGCGCGGTCGTCGGCGACTCGATCGGCTACGCGATCGGCCGCAAGGGCGGACGGCCCCTGCTGGCCTGGCTCGGCCGGAAGTTCCCCCGGCACTTCGGTCCGGGACACATCGCGACGGCCGAGCGGTCCTTCCAGAAATGGGGCATGTGGGCCGTCTTCTTCGGCCGCTTCATCGCCCTACTGCGCATCTTCGCGGGGCCGCTCGCCGGTGTGCTGAAGATGCCGTACTGGAAGTTCCTGATCGCCAACGTGCTCGGCGGGATCATCTGGGCCGGGGGCACCACGGCGGTCATCTACTACGTCGGTGTCGTCGCCGAGTCCTGGCTGAAGCGGTTCTCGTGGGTCGGACTGGCGCTGGCGGTGCTCATCGGGCTCGCCTCGATGCTGGTCGTCAGGCGCCGGGCGAAGCGGGTGTCCGCCGAGGTGGACGAGGCACAGCCGGAGCCGGTCGCCGCCGAGTAGGACCCGTCAGCGGGACCGGTGCCGCGGCATCGGCGGGCCGGCCGCGACCGGTCACGCGGTTCCGTGCACCTCCGAGGGGATTTCAGCTCCCGGCGTTCTCCGTCGCGTCCTTGTGGGCCTTCGCCAGCTCCACGTAGAAGGTGCCGTTGAGCGTGAGGCCCTGGCGCTCCTCCTCCGTCAGCGGGCGCTTGACCTTCGCGGGTACGCCCGCCACCAGCGAGCCGGGCGGGACCCGCATCCCCTGCGGGACCAGGGCCTGGGCCGCGACCAGCGAACCGGCGCCGATCACCGCCCCGTTGAGGACGGTGGCCCCCATCCCGATCAGGCAGTCGTCCTCGACGGTGGCCCCGTGCAGCACGGCGTTGTGCCCGACCGAGACCCGCTCGCCCACGGTGACGGCGAAGCCGGGATCCACGTGCAGGGTGCAGTTGTCCTGGATGTTGCTGTCGGCGCCGATGACGATCGGCCCGCAGTCGGCCCGCAGCACCGCGCCGTACCAGACGCTCGCGCCCGCCCGCAGGGTGACGTCCCCGACGAGTACCGCCGTGCGCGCCGTGAACGCCTCCGGGTCCACCCGCGGATCCTTGCCGCCGATCCCCATGATCAGCGCCTGCTGCGTCATCGCCGCCTCCTCGTCGTCGGTACACCGGCACCGTATGCCATGATCCGCGACCCGGTGGGGCGAAGATCACAGCCGGGTTCTCTGCTGGCCCCTTCTTCCCCTGAGTACCGTGAGCGAGTGCCCAGCAACAGGAACGCGTTCTCGTCATGGCGGCGCCGTCTCGTGCAGCGCGCCGTCCACGCGGGCTGGGCCTGGGTGCAGCGCACGGCCTCGGTCACGGCCGAGCACCCGGGGCGGCTGCGCTTCGGGGCGATCGGAACAGGTACCAGACTCGCCTTCCCGCTCGGCACCGTCTTCGGCGAACCCTGGATCCACCTCGGCGACCACTGCATCGTCGGCGAGCAGGTCACCCTCACCGCGGGACTGATGCCCGACCTCGACCTCGGCCCCGACCCGATCCTGCGCCTCGGCGACGGCGTGGTGCTCGGCCGCGGCAGCCACGTCATCGCCGACACGACGGTCACCATCGGCAGCGACTGCTACTTCGGGCCGTACGTGTACGTGACGTCCACCAACCACTCCTACGACGATCCGCACGAGCCCATCGGCAAGCAGTGGCCCCGGATGGAGCCGGTGGAGATCGGTCCCGGCTGCTGGATCGGCACCGGGGCGGTGATCCTGCCGGGGGCGCGGATCGGACGGAACGTCGTGGTGGCGGCCGGCGCGGTGGTGCGTGGCGCGGTGCCCGACCACG
This sequence comes from Streptomyces sp. RPA4-2, assembly GCF_012273515.2. NCBI lineage: Bacteria > Bacillati > Actinomycetota > Actinomycetes > Kitasatosporales > Streptomycetaceae > Streptomyces > Streptomyces sp. RPA4-2. Next base: position 1,695,349 of record NZ_CP050975.2, on the reverse strand, counting down.
CGGTCGTGGCGGGCGCTCCGGCCCGGGTCGTACGGCGCTGGGATCCGGCGGCCGGATGGCAGCCGCCGTTGCGGACGCCGGCGCCCGTGCCGATCCCCGACGGTGTCACCCCGGAGCAGTTGCTCGCGCTGTCGGGGCTGGACGAGGAGGCCGTGGCCCGGCTCGCGGAGCTGGACCTCGCGGCCGGAGAACCGGCCGCGGACGTACGCGCCGAGTCCTGACCCGACCCGACCCGTCGTGAGCGTGACCGTGCCGACTCAACCCGTCGCGAGCATGACCGAGCCGACCAGCGCCAGGCCCGCGCCCGCCGCCTGGACTCCGCGGAGCCGCTCGCTGAGGAAGCCGCGCGCGGCCAGGGCCGTGACCACCGGGTAGAGGGAGGCGAGCACGGCGGCCACCGTCACCGGACCGTGGTGGGCGGCGACGGAGTAGGTGCCGTTGGCCGCCACGTCGGCGAGGCCGACGAAGGCGAACGCCGGGAGAGCGCGCCAGGGGAAGCCGCCGTCGGGAAGCTCGGCGGAGCCGTGCCGCACCGAGGCCCACAGCGCCGTGCCGCCCGCGACCACGTTGGTCACCCGCTGCACGAACAGGGCGAGGAACAGTCCCGTGACCGACGAGGACGCCTCCGCGATCAGGACGAACACCGTGCCGAAACCGAGCGCCGCGAGCAGCGTCAGCAGGATCGCCTGCCGCTGCACGGGGGCGCCCCTGAACTGCGGACCGCCCGCGAGGACCACACCGGCGACGGCGACCGCGATGCCCGCGAACTGCAGCGGGCCGGGCCGCTCACCGAGGGCGAGGCCCACGGTGAGCGGGACGGCGACGCCCAGGGAGCCGAGGGGTGAGACCACGCCCATCGGACCCAGGGCGAGGGCCTTGTAGAACGAGAACAGCGCGACCGGTCCCACCAGGCCGGCGGCGGCCGCGAACCACAGCCGTGGTCCCGCCTCGCTCCAGGCGCCGGTCGCGACCACGATCACGCCGAGAACGGCGGCCGCGACCGCCTGCGAGACGACGACCACGGTGAGGGCGGGGGTCCGCCGGGTCAGCAGGCCCCCGCCGAAGTCGGCCAGGCCCCACAGGAGGCTGGTGGCCAGGGCGAAGAGCGCTGTCATGAGTCGCCTCGCAGTACAGTTCGGTGAACGATCGGGTGCACCACACCATAGTTCACTTTATTGAACTCTGTCATTCATAATATTGGACGGAACGTGTCGGATCTCGACCTGCTGACCCAGTCCCTGGCGCGCAACGTGAAGCGCTGGCGCACCGAGCGCGGCTTCACCCTGGAAGCGCTCGCGGGCCGCGCCGGAGTCAGCCGCGGCATGCTCATCCAGATCGAGCAGGCCAGGACCAACCCCAGCCTCGGAACCGTCGTCAAGATCGGCGACGCCCTGGGTGTCAGCATCACCACGCTCCTCGACTACGAACAGGGCCCCAAGGTCCGTATCGTCCCGGCGGAGCAGGCCGTACGGCTGTGGCACACCGACGCGGGCAGCTACAACCGCTTGCTCGCGGGCACCGAGGCCCCCGGCCCGCTGGAGATGTGGGACTGGCGCCTGATGCCGGGCGAGGGCAGCCCCTCCGACCCGCACCCCACGGGCACCGTGGAGCTCGTCCATGTCATGGTGGGCGATCTGACCCTCACTGTCGACGGTGTGGCCCACCGTGTGCCGGCGGGGGCGAGCGCCTCCTTCGAGGCCAACACCGCGCACCGGTACGGCAATGACGGCGACGTACCCGTGGAAATGGTCATGGCGGTATCGGTCCCGCTCGTGCACTGAGACGCCCGACCGGGCGCCCCTGAGCGGCTGTTACCGTGCGGCCATGCGCGCTCCCATCGGACACTTCGACCACGCCACGCCCGCTCCCGAGTGCCTCGGCGAACTCGTCGGCCCGGTCGCCGACGCCGTACGCGCCTGGCGAGGCACCGTCCCCGCCGAGCGGATCGTGTACGTCGACACGGACCCCGCCTGGGCCGACACCGCGACCTTCGTCGAGCACTACGGCAAGGAACTGCTCGAACAGTCCGCCAACTGCGTGGTCGTCGCGGGCAGGCGTGGCGGGGAGAACACGCTCGCCGCGTGTCTGGTCCTCTCCACCACCCGGGTCGACGTCAACGGAGTCGTCCGTCGCCAACTCGGTGCCCGCAAGGCCTCGTTCGCCTCCATGGACACGGCGACCGGGGAGACCGGCATGGAGTACGGCGGCATCACACCCGTCGGACTGCCCGGTGACTGGCCCGTGTTGGTGGACCAGGCGGTCGTCGAACTGCCGTACGTCCTCGTCGGCAGCGGCCGGCGGCGCGGCAAACTGCTGGTGCCGGGCAAGGCGTTCGGGGAACTGCCGAACGCCGTGGTGATCGAGGGGCTCGGAGTCGCCTGACGGGTCGGACCCCCGGGGGTGTAGATCGGTCAACCGGTTGTGGTGGTCCGCGTGCGGTCACGAGGATGTCGTCATGCCGACCTTCACCGCCCCCGACGGAACCACGCTCGCCTACCACGTCGTGGGGGAGGGCGAGCCGCTGGTCTGTCTGCCCGGCGGCCCCATGCGGGCCTCCGCCTACCTCGGTGATCTCGGCGGGCTGGCACGGCACCGCCGGCTGTACCTGCTCGATCCGCGCGGAACCGGCGACTCCGCCGTCCCGGCCGACCCGGCGACGTACCGCTGCGACCGGCAGGTCGGGGACGTCGAGGCCCTCCGCGCACATCTCGGGCTGGACCGCGTCGATCTCCTCGCCCACTCGGCGGCCGGCGACCTCGCGCTGCTCCACGCGGCCGCGCATCCGCACCGGGTGCGCACCCTCACCCTGGTGACCGCCCGTGCGCGAGCCCTCGGTGTCGACTTCACCCTGGAACACCGCCGGGAGGCGGCCGCGCTGCGCGGGGCGGAGCCGTGGTTCGAGGAGGCGTACGAGGCCTTCGAGAGGATCTGGGCCGGGTCGGTGGCCGACGCCGACTGGGACGCCGCCGCCCCCTTCTTCTACGGCCGCTGGGACGCCACCGCGCGGGCGCACTCGGCGGCCGAGGTCGGACAGACCAATGAGGAGGCCGCGGACCTGTACGCCTCGGCCGGTGCCTTCCAGCCCGTCGCGGCCCGCGCCGCCGTCGCCCCGCCGACCGGCAGGGTCCTGCTGCTCGCGGGGGAACTGGACGGCGGACCACTGCCGCGGGTCGCCGCCGGCGTCGCGGAGCTGATCCCCGGGGCCCGCCTGGTCGTCCAGCCGGGTGCCGGGCACTTCCCGTGGCTCGACGACCCGCGGTTCTTCACGGAGACCGTCGTGGCCTTTCTCGACCAGGAGCGGTGACGTCCGAAGGATTTGCCGGCCGGCCCGTCGGATCAGGTCAGCCGCAGGTCGACCCACTCCGCGGTGTCGCCCGGCAGGACGTAGCGCTCGGTCTCGGCGAATCCGTGCTTCAGGGCGAAGCGCAGCCCGTCCGCGTTCGAGGCGAGGACGACCGTCTCGATCACCTCGGCGCCCAGCGTTCGCGCCTGCTCCAGCCCACGCTCGTACAGCTCCCCGCCGAATCCCCGCCCCCGGTGCTCGGGCAGCACCCGGGCGATCACCGTCGCCGTCGAGGAGTCCTCCTTCGGCGGGCGCACGGTCGTGCAGCCCACCAGGACGTCGCCGAGGTGGACGACCTCCAGGAGGTTGCGGCCGGCCCGCTCCCGGACCTCGTCGAGCGACAGGGCGGCGGGAGGGACGATCACGTTGTGGACGTGACGCCAGGCTTCGAGGCCGGGTTCGTCGGCCGGCCGCCGGAAGAGAAGAGTCGACACCGCAGCAGCAAACCCGGCCGACGCGCGCGGCGTCAACCAAGTGGGGCGCACGGGTCCGCGGCGGTGCGGGGGACCCGGTCAGCCCAGGCGGGGGATCTCGATGGCGGGGCAGCGGTCCATGACCATGTCGAGCCCGGCGGCGCGCGTACGGTCGTACGCGGCCTCGTCGACGACGCCGAGCTGGAACCAGACGGCCTTGGCGCCGATCGCGACGGCTTCGTCGGCCACCGTCCCGGCGAGGTCGCTGTTGACGAAGACGTCGACGACATCGACGTCGAACGGGATCGCGTCGAGCGACGGATAGCCCTTCTCGCCGTGGACGGTCTCGGCCTTCGGGTGCACGGGGACGATCCGCTTGCCGTGACGCCGCAGGACGTCGGCGACTCCGTACGCCGCACGCCCCTCGTTCGACGAGAGGCCGACGATCGCCCAGGTGTCGCCGAGTTCGTTCAGGATCTTGCGGATCGTCGCAGGGTCGCCGTACACGGTCGTCCTCCGGGGTGCCTGTCGGGGAATGTCATCGGTGTTCAGCCGGGGAACAGCGGACGGCACACGGTGATTCCCCGATTCCCCGATTCCCCGATTCTCTGGTTCCCCGGTGAAGTGCGCAGACGTCGGCCCGGGGTCGGCCGGTACCGATCCCCGCCGGCAGCCGCCTGCTGCCGCCTCAGCCGCTCACGGTCCGCGGACCGCGCCGGTCCGCCCTCGTGTCGAGCAGGGTCATCGCGTCGTACCCGGGAGTGCCGGGCTCGGCGTAGTACGCGACGAGCCGGTGGCCGGGGGTGCCTTCGAGGTGCATGGACTGGTAGCCCAGGGTCAGGTCGCCCACCTCCGGATGGTGGAACGTCCTGTGCCCGTGAGAGCGCAGCCGTACGTCGTAGTGGTCCCACAGGCGTGCGAAATCGGGACTCTTGACGAGGAGTTCGTCCACGAGTTCCGCCAGGTCGGGAGCGTCCGGGTCGGTGCCGGCGAGGGCGCGCATCCGGCCGACGCAGGCACGGACCTGTTCGTCCCAGTCGTCGAACAGTGAGGGCGCGTCCGGGTGCAGGAGCACATAGCGTGCCACGTTGCGCTCGCGCACCGGCCACTTGTCCAGGCCGGCGAGGAGCCGCATCCCGCCCGGGTTGCAGGCGAGCACGTCCGCCGTACGGCTGATCACGTGCGCGGGGTTGGGCCGCAGGTTCTCCAGGAGCAGCCTGACACCGGGCCGCACGGACCGGCTGGGGGTCACCGGTGCCCGGGGCGCACCACGGACGGCGCCCGCGACGAGGTCGCGCAGGTGCTCGTGCTCCTGCGCGTCCAGACGGAGGGCACCGGCGAGGGCGTCCACGACCGCGGGGCTGGGACGGGTCTCCCGGCCGCGCTCCAGGCGTGTGTAGTAGTCGATGCTCACCCCGGCGAGCGAGGCCAGCTCCTCGCGGCGCAGACCGGGCGCGCGGCGCAGGGCGGGGCCGATCCTGAGACCGGCCTCCTCCGGGGACACATGGGTACGGCGGGCGCGCAGGAAGCTCCCCAGATCCGTGCCGCCGCTGCTGCCGTTCTGCCGCTCGCGTGCCATGGGCACCAGTGTGGCAGCCCTGTGACCTGCACGGCAGGAGAGCGGGGGACCGTGTCACCCCCCGTACGCCCTTCCTGGTGCAGCGGGGTCCGCCGGGATGCGCTACCGGTTCGTCATCGACACACTGGGCTGATCGCCCGCCCGGATCGGTACGCCCGCCCCGAAACCGCAACCACCCGAGGAAGACCATGACCACCATCGCCATCGTCGGAGCCGGACCGGGCCTCGGAGCCGCGGTCGCGCGGCGGTTCGGCCGCGCGGGCTTCGACGTCGCCCTCATCTCGCGCGACGCGGACCGGACGCGTGCGTTCGCCGCCGAGCTGGCCGGCGAGGGTCTGACGGCGAGTGGTTTCGCCGCCGACGTCCGCGACCCGGCCGCCCTGGAGGCGGCTCTCGACGCCGCCACCGCGACGCTGGGACCCATCGAGGTCCTGCAGTACAGCCCGGTCCCGCACCGGGACTTCATGCGGCCCGTCCTGGAGACCGACGTCGCCGACCTCGTCGGCCCGATCGAGTTCTCGGTGTACGGTCCCGTCGTCGCCGTGCGCCAGGTGCTGCCCGGCATGCGGGAACTCGGCCGTGGCACCGTCCTGTTCGTGAACGGCGGCACCGCCGCGATTCCGCACACCGAACGCGCCGGCACCTCCATCGCCTTCGCCGCCGAAAGCGCCTACGGCCATCTGCTGCACGAGGCGCTCGCCCCCGACGGCATTCACGTCGCGCAGTTCGTCATCCCCGGCGCGATCATCCCCGGGCACCCGAGGAAGGACCCCGACGCCCTCGCGGAGGCCCTGTGGACCATCCACCGGGACCGGCACGGATACCGGCACTTCGCCGACGACCTCGACGCCTGACCCGGCGCCTCGCCCGGCCGGGGGGCGCCCTCCCCGCCCACCGCCGTCCTCCCGATGCGCCCGGCGCTCAGCGTGCCGACTGTCCGGAATGCGGGCCACCTTCCTGCGCCCGGCCCTCCGGCCGCCTACGCTCACCTCGTGCTGCGTATCACCGACGCCCGAACGGGCGAGACCGTCGACGCCGTCCGCGCCCGCCGGGGCCTGACCCGCGTCGAGGCGCACGTGGAGCGTGACGACCTGTCCGCGCTGCGGGTCCTGCTGGTCGCCGACGTGCTCGCCAGAGCCCTGGAACTCGGCGGCACCCCCGTCGCCACGGTGGCCGACCCGCCAGCGGCGCTCAGGGCGCGCGCGGATGCGCTCGGCATCCGCCGGGCCGAGGGCGAGCGGGGCGGCGCGGGTCCGGCCCTGCACGTGCTCGCCTCCGCGAGCGGAGCCCCCGAGGGCCCGGCCCCAGGACGCTCGGCCTCCGAGGAGGCGGCCCCTATGGACGCGACCACCATGGGCGCGACCTCCATGGGTTCGACCTCCATGGGCGAGAACTCCACCGACCCGACGTCCACGGACCCGACGCCCACGGACACGGCCCCCGCCGGCCAGGGCCCCGTGATCCCGGCGCCTTCGGACGCCGACCTCGACGGCGTCCGTATCGAGGTCGCCCCGGTGAGCGGCACCGCCGATCCCTCGCTGCTGCGGATGATCCTGCTCGCGGCCCCGCGCCGGCAGTCCCTCGACCTCGCCGCCGCCGACCTCGACGGCGCCCGCGAGACGCTCGGCCGCTGGCGCGAGGCCGTCGCCGGCTGGGCCACCCGGCCGTCCAAGCCCGTTCCCGAGCACGTACGCCAGGAGCTGCGCGCCGCATGGGAGGACGACCTCGACGTACCCGCCGTGCTGGAGGTGCTGCGGCGCGTCGAGCATGCCGAGGACGTGCCGGACGGCGCCCGCTTCGAGACGTACGCCTACGCGGACCGGTTGCTCGGACTCGAACTCACCCGGGACATCGGGACGCAGTGGTGATCGCACGCGCCGGAGCCGGCCCGCTGCGCAGACTGGTCGTGCTCAGACACGCCAAGTCCGCCTGGCCCACGGGCATCGGCGACCACGACCGGCCCCTCGCCCCTCGTGGCCGCCGCGACGCGCCAGCGGCCGGGCGGGCCCTCGCGGACGCCGACTGCCTGCCCGACCTCGCCCTGTGCTCCACCGCCGTGCGCGCCCGCCAGACATGGGAGCTGGCGGCGCAGCAGTGGGGCACCCCGCCGCCCGCGCGGTTCGACCGGCGCCTGTACGGCGCAGGCGCACCGGAGTTGCTCGCGGCCGTGCACGAAGTCCCCGACCAGATGATGACGTTGCTCCTGATCGGGCACAATCCGGGGCTTCAGGAACTGGTCCTCGAACTGGCCGAGGACAGTCTCGACGACGCGCTGGACGACGTACGGACCAAGTTCCCGACCTCCGCCATGGCCGTCCTGGCCTGGCACGGAGCTTCCTGGGAAGCGCTCACCCCGGGCGTGGCCCTGCTGACGGACATGATCGTGCCGCGGGGCCGGAAGAAGCCCTGAAAGTCCTGAGGATCAGCCCACGTGGACGCGCGGCCGCCGTTCCGGGTCGGGCTCGGCGCGGCGGAGCACTTCGCGGGTGACGGGGGCGACCTCGCCGTCGCCGAAGACGAGGAAACGGACCAGGTGGCTCAGCGGGTTGCCCTCGGTCCAGTTGAAGTAGGCGTGCGGGACCTGGCCGGTGCGGTCGCGCAACCGCATCATGACGGCCGCGATGGTGTTGGGCACCGTGGCGCCCTCGACGCGCAGCCTGCGCACCCCGTGCTTCTCGTCGCCGTGCACGGCGACGTCGGCCGTGAAGTCCGAGGAGTCGGTCACGAAGATCTCGAGGAACAGCACGGGACGGCCGTCCGGTATGTGCGTCTGCTCGCGCTGGCTGTACTCCTTGGCGCGGTACTCCCGCGTGCTGTGCTCGTGCGGTTCGTTCGCTATCAGCAGCAGCGGCCCGCTCGCCGCGGCCTCGTCGACGAACCGCGCCGCCGCCTCGTCGAAGGTGACCTCGGCGGCGCGGAGTTCGAAGGCGCGGCGCACGCGGGAGGCGAACGAGGTGAGCAGGATCGCCAGGATGAAGATCAGCGCGATCTTGATGCCGTCGGGCCGCTCGATGACGTTGGTGACCAGCGTGTAGCCGAACACCGCGGTGATCGCGCCGAAGCCGATCGCCGCGGCGCGGTGGCCGCGCTGGTGCACGGCGACCGCCGAGGCGAACGACGCGGAGAGCATCAGGACCAGCACACCGGTCGCGTACGCGCCGCTCTGGTCGTCGACGTTCGCGTCGAACCAGAGGGTGATGAGCACCGCGGCCGCCATGAAGACGAGCACCAGGGGACGGACGGCGCGCGTCCACTCGGGAGCCATGCCGTAACGGGGCAGATAGCGCGGGACGAGGTTGAGGAGGCCGGCCAGCGCGGAGGCTCCGGCGAACCACAGGATCGCGATGGTCGATATGTCGTAGACCGTGCCGAAGCCCTCGCCCAGGTACTGGTGCGCGAGGTAGGCGAGCGCGCGGCCGTTCGCCGAGCCGCCGCTCTCGAACTCGCCCTGCGGGATCAGGATCGTCGTCGCCAGGCTGGACAGCAGCAGGAAACAGCTCATGATCACGGCGGCCGTGGTGAGCAGTCGGCGGGTCTCACGGATCCGGCCCGCCGGCTTCGCGTACGTGTCCGTGGGATCGCCCTTGACCTGCGGCATCACCGCCACACCGGTCTCGAAGCCGGACATGCCGAGCGCCAGCTTGGGGAAGACCAGAAGCGCCACACCGACCATCGCGAGCGGCGAGGAGTGCTCCGTCGTCATCGCGTCGGTCCAGTCGCCGACCTTGTGCGGGTGACTCAGCACCTGCCAGGCGGCGGTGACCAGGACGACGACGTTGAGCGTGAGATACGTGGCCACGAGCGCCACGGCGATACCCATGGCCTCCTTGAAGCCCTTCAGGAAGACCGCGCCCAGCGCGGCCACCAGCAGAAGGGTGATCCACACGTTCGCGCCGTGCGTCCAGTGCGGGGCGAAGGGGTTCTCCACGACGTGCGCGGAGGCGTCCGCCGCGGACAGGGTGATCGTGATCAGGAAGTCGGTGGCCGCGAAACCGAGCAGCACCAGGACGAAGACCTTCCCCGCCCACCAGGGAAGCAGCCGTTCCAGCATCGCGATCGAGCCCTCGCCGTGCGGGCTCTCCTTGGCGACGCGGCGGTAGACCGGCAGCGCGCCGAGCAGGGTCAGCGCGATCAGGACGAGCGTGGCGAGCGGGGAGAGCAGTCCGGCCGCGAGGGCGGCGATGCCCGGCTGGTAGCCGAGCGTGGAGAAGTAGTCGACGCCGGTGAGACACATCACCCGCCACCAGGTGTGGCCCTGGTGTTCGCTGTCCGGGGTGGCGTGCGGGCCCGGGTGCCGGGCCGACTGCGCACTGAGGCCCTCCAGGAGCCACGCCCGCCAGCGGGGCGCGGCGACGGAGGGCCCGCGATCCGCGGGTTGGGCAGGGTCTGCGTTGTTTGCGTTGTCCACCTGGGTGCCGGTCATGCTGCGATCTCCCTGCGATCGATCGGGCCGGCGGTCCGGCTTCGGGCAACGAGGAGCGAGTATCCACCACGGCGTCGCGAGGGCCCGCGCCGGGGCGACCGCGCCGGAAGGCGGCGCCTCCGGGCTCCGCCGTCCGCCGCGCGCGCCCGCAGCGCATACGCTGGCCGGATGCAGGACGAGTACCGCACAGTGGCCCGCGCGGGTGTGCACGAGACCGAGATCAACCGCTCCCGCTTCCTGTGCGCCCTCGCCCCGGCGGCCACCGAGCAGGAGGCCCAGGACTTCGTCGCGAGCGTCCGCAGACAGCACACGGACGCCACCCACAACTGTTTCGCGTACGTCATCGGAGCCGACGCCGCCGTCCAGCGGGCGAGCGACGACGGCGAACCCGGCGGCACCGCGGGCGTCCCCATGCTCCAGATGCTGCTGCGCCGCGACATGCGGTACGTCGTCGCCGTCGTCACCCGCTACTACGGCGGGGTCAAGCTCGGCGCGGGCGGACTGATCAGGGCGTACGGCGGATCGGTGGGCGAGGCGCTGGACGCGCTCGGCACCCTGACGCGCAGACGCTTCCGGCTGGCCACCGTCACCGTGGACCACCAGCGCGCGGGCAAAGTACAGAACGACCTGCGCGCCACCGGGCGCGAGGTGCGCGACGTGCGCTACGGCGAGGCCGTCACGATCGAGATCGGACTGCCGGACGCCGACGTGACGGCGTTCCGGGCCTGGCTCGCGGACGCGACGGCGGGGACGGCCGGGTTCGAACTGGGCGGAGAGGCGTACGGGGACGCATAGGCGGGCGGTGCGGGCCGATACGGGAGTAGCCGCCCGTGATGTCCGACCCGCCCGTTAGTCTCGGGGATTATGAGGCTTCTGCACACGTCCGACTGGCACCTCGGCCGGGCATTCCACCGGGTGACGATGCTCGGGGCCCAGGCCGAGTTCATCGGCCATCTCGTCACGACCGTGCGCGAGCGCGGTGTCGACGCGGTGGTCGTGTCCGGGGACGTGTACGACCGTGCGGTCCCGCCGCTCGCGGCCGTCGAGCTCTTCGACGACGCCCTGCACCGGCTGGCCGACCTCGGGGTGCCCACGGTGATGATCTCCGGGAACCACGACTCGGCGCGCCGACTCGGCGTCGGGGCCGGGCTGATCGGGCGGGCCGGAATCCACCTGCGGACCGAGCCCTCGGCGTCCGGCACGCCCGTGGTCCTCGCCGACGCGCACGGCGACGTCGCCCTCTACGGCCTGCCCTACCTCGAACCGGCCCTGGTGAAGGACGAGTTCGCAGTGGACAGGGCGGGACACGAGTCCGTGCTCGCCGCCGCCATGGACCGGGTCCGCGCCGACCTCGCCGCGCGGCCGCCAGGCACCCGCTCCGTGGTCCTCGCCCACGCCTTCGTCACCGGAGGAGCGGCCAGCGACAGCGAGCGGGACATCACCGTCGGTGGTGTCGCCGCCGTCCCGGCCGGGGTCTTCGACGGAGTCGACTACGTGGCGCTGGGCCATCTGCACGGCAGCCAGACCATCACCGAGCGGGTCCGCTACTCCGGCTCGCCGCTGCCGTACTCCTTCTCCGAGGCGGACCACCGCAAGAGCATGTGGCTGGTCGACCTGGGCCCGGACGGCTCGCTCGACGCCGAGCGGGTCGACTGCCCCGTACCCCGGGCACTCGCCCGCGTCCGGGGGCGGCTGGAGGACCTGCTCGCCGACCCGGAGCTGACGCGTCACGAGGAGGCGTGGGTCGAGGCCACCCTCACCGATCCGGTGCGCCCGGCCGAGCCGATGGCCCGGCTGACCGAGCGCTTCCCGCACACCCTCAGCCTGGTCTTCGACCCCGAGCGGACTCCCGAGGACCCGGACGTGTCGTACGCCCGACGGCTGGCGGGCCGCAGCGAACAGCAGATCGCCGAGGACTTCGTGGCCCATGTGCGCGGCACGGGTCCCGACGCCCGGGAACAGGCCGTGCTGCGGGAGGCGTTCGACGCCGTCCACGCCGACGAGGCCGTACGGGAGGTCGCCCGGTGACACCACCGGCACGCGGGCCCGGCGCCGCCGCCCGTCTCACCGCCGCCCGCCCCACCACCGTCCGCACCGGCCGGGACGACTTCGGCGGGGACCGCTTCGACGGGAACTGTCCTGAGGGGAACTGCCGCGACGTGGACTGCCACGACGTGGACCGCTTCGACGACAGCGAGGGGGGCCGATGAGGCTGCACCGTCTGGACATCACCGCCTTCGGGCCCTTCGGGACCACCCAGAAGGTCGACTTCGACGAGCTGTCGGCCGCCGGACTCTTCCTGCTGCACGGACCGACGGGCGCGGGCAAGACGTCCGTCCTCGACGCCGTCTGCTACGCGCTGTACGGAGCGGTCCCGGGCGCCCGCCAGAGCGGCCAGGGTCTCACCCTGCGCAGCGACCACGCGGCCCCCGCCACCCGCACCGAGATCCGCCTCGAACTCACCGTCGCCGGACGCCGGCTGGAGATCACCCGGCAGCCCCCCTGGGCCCGTCCGAAGAAGCGCGGCACGGGCACGACCACCGAAAAGGCCCAGAGCTGGCTGCGCGAGTACGAGGGTCCGGCGGGCTCCTGGAAGGACCTCAGCCGTTCCCACCAGGAGATCGGCGAGGAGATCACCCAGCTGCTCGGCATGAGCCGTGAACAGTTCTGTCAGGTCGTACTGCTGCCTCAGGGCGACTTCGCCCGCTTCCTGCGGGCCGACGCCGAGGCCCGCGGCAAGCTCCTCGGGCGCCTCTTCGACACCCACCGCTTCGCCGAGGTCGAGAAGCGCCTCAGCGAACGCCGGCGCGCAGCCGAGGCCGAGGTGCGCGACGGGGACGCCGCGCTGCTCGCCGACGCCCACCGCATGCAGCAGGCCGCCGGGGACATCGCCGAGGTGCCGCTGCCCGACCTCGCGCCCGGCGACCCGGGCCTCGCCGAGGCCGTCCTGGCCTGGGCCGCCGTCGCCCGCGGCACGGCCCGCGAGCGGCTGACCGTCGCGCACAGCGCGGTCTCGGCCGCCGAGTCCGCGCAGGCCGCCGCCGACCGCGAACTCGACGACGTACGGGAAGTGGCCCGGCTGCAGCGCAGGTTCACCGAGGCGCGGGAGCGCGCCGCGCGGCTGGAGGAGCGCTCGGACTCCCACCGCGAGGCACTGACCCGCATGGAGCGGGGCCGCAAGGCCGAGGCGGTGGCACCCGCACTCGACCTGCGCGACGCCGGCGAGGCCGAGCACCGGCGTGCTGTCATGGCCGAGGCGCACGCGCGTGCCGCCCTCCCGGCGTCCTTCGCCGACGCCGGCGCACCCGGGCTCGCGGCGGACGCGCGCAGGGCGGCCGAGGAACTGGGCGGCCTGGCCTCGGCCCGCCGGGCCGAGCGCCGGCTCGGTGAACTCACCGAGGAGCGCGCCGGCCTGGACCGCCAGGAGCGCGCCGACGAGGACGTCCTGCAGGACGCCGAGAGCTGGCTCGCCACCTGGGAGACCACCCGCACCGGTCTCCAGGAGCGCATCGGGACCGCGCAGGAGGCCGCGACCCGCGCCGAGCAGCTGGCCGTGCGGCGCGACCCCGCGCGGGCCCGGCTGCGGGCCGCCCGCGAGCGCGACCAGTTCGCCCGGGACACGGACGACGCCCACGAGCGCGCCCTCGCCTCCCGCGCGCACGCGACGGACACACGCGCTCGCTGGCTCGACCTGAAGGAACAGCGACTCAACGGCATCGCCGCGGAACTCGCCGCCGGACTCGTCGACGGAGATCCCTGCGCCGTCTGCGGCGCCACCGAACACCCGGCGCCCGCACGGAAGATCGCCGGACACGTCGACCGGGAGACGGAGGAGCGCGCCCTCGCCGTCCACCAGCGCGCCGACGCGAAGGCGACCGAGGACGAGCGCCGCCTCGGTGTCGTACGCGAGGCGCTCGCCGCAGCCTCCGCCGAGGCGGGCGACACACCGACCGACCGACTCGCCGAGCAGGAAGCGGAACTGGAGCGGGAGCACGGCGAGGCCCACGCCGCCGCTTCCGGGCTGCACGCCGCCCGCGAGCGTCTCGCCCAGGCCGAACTCGAACACGAACGACGGGTCGCCGCCCGGCAGAAGGCCGAACTACGGGCCGCGGCCCGGGTCTCCCACCGTGACACCCTCGACCGCGAAAGGGCCCTGCTGGAGGAGGAGTTGACGCAGGCCCGGGGCGCCGCCGAGAGTGTCGCCGCGCGCGCCGCGCAACTGGAGCGACGGGCCGCCCTGCTCACCGAGGCCGCGGACGCCGTCCGGGTGGCCGAGGACGCCGCGCAGCGGCTCAAGGACGCCGACGCGCGACTGGCCGACGCGGCCTTCCGCGCCGGGTTCTCCACACCGCAGGCCGCGGCCGCCGCGCTGCTCGACAACGCGGCCCACCGTGAGCTGCAACGCCACCTCGACGCCTGGCAGTCGGAGGAGGCCGCGGTCCGCGCCGTGCTCGCCGAGGCGGACACGACCGCCGCGGCCCAGCGGCCGGCCGTCGATCTGCGGGCGGCCGAACAGTCCGCCGAGTCCGGCGCCCGGCGGCTGCGGGACGCAGCCTCCGCCCAGGACGCGGCCGCCCGGCGCTGCGCCGAACTGGACCGGCTCTCCGCGCGCGCGACCACGTCCGTACGCCGCCTGGGACCGCTGCGCGAGGAGTACGACCGGGTGGCGCGCATGGCGGGGCTCGCGGCGGGCACCTCGGCGGAGAACGAACGCAGGATGCGCCTGGAGTCGTACGTCCTCGCCGCCCGCCTGGAACAGGTCGCCGCCGCCGCGACGGTACGGCTCGAGCGCATGTCCTCCGGGCGCTACACCCTCGTCCACTCCGACGACCGAGCGGGCCGCGGCCGCAGCGGGCTCGGACTGCACGTCGTGGACGCCTGGACCGGCCGGGAGCGGGACACGGCGACGCTCTCCGGGGGCGAGACGTTCTTCGCCTCGCTGGCGCTGGCCCTCGGCCTCGCGGACGTCGTCACGGACGAGGCCGGCGGGGTGCGGCTCGACACGCTCTTCATCGACGAGGGCTTCGGCAGCCTCGACGACCAGACCCTCGACGAGGTCCTCGACGTGCTCGACTCGCTGCGGGAGCGTGACCGCAGCGTCGGCATCGTCAGTCATGTCGCCGACCTGCGGCGCCGTATCCACGCCCAGTTGGAGGTCGTGAAGGGGAGAACGGGATCGGTCGTACGGCAGCGGGGCGTCCCGGACTGAGACGCCGGGTCAGTGCCCCAGAGGGCGCCGGGGCAGCGGCGAGGAGTAGACGACGCTCGTCGTCACGGAGCCCAGCGTGCCGATCCTGCCCGAGATCTCCTCCAGGTGACGCATCGAGCGGGCCGCGACCTTGATGACGAAGCAGTCGTCGCCGGTGACGTGGTGGGCCTCCAGAATCTGGGGCGTCGCGTCGACGAGATCATGGAACGGCTTGTAGTTGCCGTTCGGGTAGCGCAGCCGGACGAAGGCGAGGATCGGCAGGCCGATGTTCTCCGGGGCGACGACGGCCGCGTACCCCTGGATGACGCCGGCCTCCTCCAGCCGCCGCACCCGCTCGGTGACCGCGCTCGCGGACATCGAGACGGCGCGGGCCAGCTCGGCGAAACTGACCCTCCCCTCGCGCTGGAGGACGTCGAGGATGCGCCAGTCGGTGGTGTCCGGGGAATACGTGGTCATGGGCGAGGAATAGCAGGGAATTCCCCGGCGGATCAAGAGGGAAGCCGTGGATCGCCCCTTCAGGAGCGGGACCACCGCCCGTAGATTTTCGGCCATGACACCCATGACACCCATGACACCCATGACGCCTATGAAGCCCATAACGCCCGCGGCACCCATGGCATCCATGACGAGTGACCCGCCGGCCGTGACGAACGCCGTACTGCGTGTCGCCCCGGCCTCTCCGGCCGCGGCCGTCGCCCACTTCGGCGCGAGCCTCGCCTTCCACGCCGACGTGTCCGACGTCGCCGCCGCGCTCGCGGCCGGCGGGGACCCCGGATTCGTCGTCCTCGACTCCCGTTCCACCCAGTCGTGGGACCAGGGGCACGTGCCCGGTGCGATCCATCTGCCGACCGCGCTCGTCGCCGAACAGGCCGAGCGGCTCCTCGACAGGTCGGTGCCGGTCGTCACCTACTGCTGGGGACCCGGCTGCAACGGCGCGACCCGCGCCGCACTCGCCCTCGCCGAACTCGGCTTCCGAGTCAAGGAGATGCTCGGCGGCTTCGAGTACTGGGTGCGTGAGGGCTTCGAGTTCGAGACCTGGGAGGGGCGGGAGCGGCGCGGGCCGGACCCGTTGACAGCGCCCGTGAACGCGGAGGACTGCGGCTGCTGAGCGGGGGGCGGATCCGCCAGGCCCGCGGGGGACCGCCGACGGCGGCCGGGCCCCGGCGGCGGGACCCGGCTGCCGTCGGGGGCGGTCAGAGCCGGGACAACTCGTCCACCAGGTCGTCCAGGCCCAGGGAACCCTGCGACAGAGCCGCCATGTGCCACGCCTTCGCGTCGAAGCCGTCCCCGTGACGCCGCTGCGCGTTCGCGCGACCCTGCAGCCAGGCCCGCTCACCGAGCTTGTAGCCGATGGCCTGACCGGGGATCGAGAGATAGCGGGTCAGCTCGCTCTCGACGAAGTCCGCGGGCCGGCTGCTGTGCGCGCCGAAGAACTCCTCCGCCAGTTCGGGCGTCCAGCGCTCGCCGGGGTGGAAGGGCGAGTCCGCCGGGATCTCCAGCTCGAGGTGCATACCGATGTCGACGATCACCCGGGCGGCGCGCATCATCTGCGCGTCCAGGTAGCCGAGTCGCTGCTCGGCGTCCGCGAGGAAGCCCAGCTCGTCCATCAGCCGCTCCGCGTACAGCGCCCAGCCCTCGCAGTTGGCGCTCACGAGGCCCACGGTCGCCTGGTAGCGGGAGAGGTCCTCGACGACGTGCACCCACTGCGCGAGCTGGAGGTGATGCCCGGGAACGCCCTCGTGGTACCAGGTCGAGACGAGGTCGTACACGGGGAACCTGGTCTGCCCCATCGTGGGCAGCCAGGTCTGGCCGGGCCGGGAGAAGTCCGACGACGGCGCGGTGTAGTAGGGAGCCGCGGCACCGCCCGGCGGCGCGATCCGGGACTCCACCCGCCGTACCGGCTCGGCGAGTTCGAAGTGCGTGCCGTCCAGGGCGTCGATCGCCCGGTCCATCAGACCCTGCAACCATGTCTGGACCTCGTCGACACCCTCGATGTGCCGGCCGTGCTCGTCCAGGTACGCGAGCGCCACCCAGGGCGTCTCGGCGCCGGGCAGGATCTTCTCGGCCTCGGTCCTCATCTCGGCGAGCAGCCGGTGGTACTCGGCCCAGCCGTACGCGTACGCCTCGTCGAGATCGAGATCCGTACCGTTGAAGTAACGCGCCCAGCGCGCGTACCGCTCCCGGCCCACCGTGTTCGGCGCGCCCTGGATCGTGGGCGCGTACACGTCGCGCATCCAGTCGCGCAGCTCCACCAGGGCCCGGGTGGCCGTCCGCGCGGCGGTGTCCAGTTCGTCGCGCCGGGAGTCGGGGCCCGCGGTCACGAAGTCCTCGAACCAGGCGCGGCCGTGCGCGTCCGGGGCGGACCACTCGGTGAGCTGGTCGACGAAGGTCGCGGTGGGGCGTGGACCCGCGTAGAGCTTGCGCTCCAGGCCGAGGGCGAGGGACTCGCGGTACCCCGCCAGCGCGGCCGGCACGGCGCGCAGCCGCTCGGCGATCGCGGCCCAGTCCTCGTCCGTCCCGGTCGGCGCGATGCTGAACACCTGCCGGACGGCGTGCGCGGCGGTGTGCATGTTGCCGACGGCCCGCAGCCCCTCCTCGGCGTCGTGGACGGCCAGTTCGGCGGTCAGTCGTTCGCGCAGCAGTCGCGCGCAACGGCGCTCGGTGTCGCTGTCCGCGCCCGGCTGCCGCTCCGCCTCGTCGAGTCGGGCGAGGGTCGCCCGTGCCAGCTCCGCGAGGGCCTGCTGTCCCGCGGGCGAGGTGTCCGGGAGCCTGCCGGCACTCTCCTTCACACCGAGGTACGTACCGAGGACCGGGTCGAGGGCGACGAGGTCGTCGACGTACGCGTCGGCGACCTCGCGGGGCATCGGGTTCTTCGTCTCTGACATGCCGACATCCTCATACGGGAAGAGGTGCCGCGTCAGCCCGTCAAAGCGGGCTTTTGGCCCGCATCAGCCCGATTTCGCTGTGGGCGTCGCGCCCGGCCCGGCAGGGGGCAGGAGCGGACCGCAGTCCCACTGCTGGAAGATCAACCGGGTCTCCACACGGGCCACTTCACGCTGGGAGGTGAACTCGTCGAGAACCAGCCGCTGGAGGTCGGCCATGTCCGCGACCGCGACCAGCACGAGGTAGTCGTCGGGGCCGGTGAGATGGAAGACCGTCCGGGATTCCGGCAGTGCCCTGATCCGGTCCACGAACGGACCCACCAGCTCCCTGCGGTGCGGCCTGACCTGCACGGACAGCAGCGCCTCCAGGCCCCGGCCGAGCTTCGCCGGATCGAGCCGCAGCTGATGGCCGAGAATGACTCCCGCGCGGCGCAGCCGTGTCACCCGGTCCAGGCAGGTCGAGGGCGCGACTCCGACCTGCGCGGCGAGATCGCGGTACGTCGTCCGGGCGTCGTTCTGCAGCAGTCGCAGCAGATGAAGATCCACCGGATCGAGTACGACGGAATCGGCCATGGCCCGAACGTAACACGGGTTCTGGTGCCATGACCCCGGCCGGTGTTCAGGCTGCTGTGCATGGACTTCGGCGGAGATGACATGGACGCGGACATACGCGGCACACGCGACACCGGTATCGGTTCCGGCAGCGGCAGCGGCAGCGGCAGCGGTAGCGGCAACGAGCGCGGGCGGACGGCCCCGGGCGGCTACGGGCCGGACGCCGGTACTGCGAGTACACCTGGTACCGCGAGTACACCCGGTACTGCCGGTGTCGGCGGTACCGGTCTCACCGGCACCGCCGACACCAGGATCCCCGACCCGCGGGGCGAATCCCGTTCCCGCGCTCTCGCCACCGAGGCCGTGCACGCGGGGCGGGAGGATCTCGCCCGCAGCGGGCTGCACGCCGCACCGATCGACCTGTCGACCACCTATCCCTCGTACGACAGCCGGGGCGAAGCCGCCCGCATCGACGCGTTCGCGGCCGACGGCGCCGAACCGGAGGGCCCGCCCGTCTACGGGCGCCTCGGCAATCCGACCGTCGCGCGCTTCGAGACCGCCCTCGCCCGGCTCGAAGGGACCGAGAGCGCGGTCGCGTTCGCCAGCGGTATGGCCGCGCTGAGCGCGGTCCTGCTCGTACGCAACGCGATGGGCCTGCGTCACGTCGTCGCCGTGCGGCCCCTGTACGGATGCAGCGACCACCTGCTCACCGCCGGGCTGCTCGGCTCCGAGGTGACCTGGGTCGACCCGGCGGGCATCGAGGACGCCCTGCGCCCCGACACCGGACTGGTCATGGTCGAGTCCCCGGCCAACCCGACGCTCGCCGAGATCGACCTGCGCGCCGTCGCGCACGCCTGCGGCTCCGTACCGCTGCTCGCCGACAACACCTTCGCCACGCCGGTGCTGCAACGCCCCGCGGAGCAGGGGGCGCGCCTGGTCCTGCACAGCGCCACCAAGTACCTGGGCGGGCACGGGGACGTCATGGCCGGAGTGGTCGCCTGCGACGAGGAGTTCGCCGGGCGGCTGCGCCAGGTGCGGTTCGCCACCGGTGGCGTCCTGCACCCGCTGGCCGGATATCTGCTGCTGCGGGGGCTGTCGACCCTGCCGGTACGGGTGACGGCCGCGTCCGCGGGCGCCGCGGAACTCGCCGGCCGGCTCGCCGCCGACCCGCGCGTCACCCGCGTCCACTACCCGCGGATCGGCGGCGCCATGATCGCCTTCGAGGTGCACGGGGACCCGCACGAGGTCATCGCCGGAGTCCGTCTGATCACCCCCGCGGTCAGTCTCGGCAGCGTCGACAGCCTGATCCAGCATCCGGCGTCCATCAGCCACCGCATCGTCGCCGAGGGCGACCGTCGCGGTGCGGGCGTGAGCGACCGCCTGCTGCGCCTGTCGGTGGGACTGGAGGACGTCGAGGACCTGTGGGCCGACCTGGACGGCGCCCTGGGACGCGCGACGGAGGTACGTGCGGCGGAGGGAGGGGGCCGGAACCTGCGGGAGGAACACGCGGGTTCGGCCACCGTCTGACCGGGGGAGGCCCCGGGCAAGGTGCCCAGGGCCTCCTGAGACGTGGGGCGGACGTGAACCGGTGACGTACGTGGCCTTGTCGGGGCCTCAGTCCCGCCTGACCCGCTCACCGCGCGGCGACCCGTGCCGGCCCTGCTCCTGCCCTTGGGCGTACGGGAGCGGGGACGCCGCCGGTGTCGTGTCCAGGCGCGCGGTGATCACGAGGGTGCCCTCCTCGATCTGGTAGTCGAGAGGGAGGTCCAGGCCGCGCATCGCGGCGACCATCCCGGTGTTGGAGGCCTGCGTGACGGCGTACACGCTCTCGCACCCCGCCTCGACCGCCATCGCCACCAGACGGCCCAGCAGCTCGCCGCCGATACCGCGCCGCTGCCAGTCGTCCTCGACGAGCAGCGCGATCTCCGTCTCGTCACCGTCCCAGAGGAGGTGGCCGAGCCCGACCATGCGCCCCGACGGTGTCCGGACGGCGAGAGTGCGGCCGAAGCGCGGACTGAGCAGGTGGTTCAGATAGCGGTCCGCGTCCCCGACCGGCCCGTGGTACCGCATGTTCAGCGTGCGCGACGAGCAGCGCTCGTGCATCGCCTTCGCGGCCGGCAGGTCGGACACGTCGACGCGGCGCACGGTGATCTCGTTGCCCTCCGGCAGCGTCAGCATGTCCTGGCCCCGGGGGATGCGCGGACCCAGGCGCGCGTCCAGCTCGACCAAGGCCCGCGCCCGCGCGAACTCGGTCGGCGTGAACGGCAGGTACGGCCGCTCCACCGTGATCACTCCACCCTCCGGTGCGCGCAGCCGCATCACCGTGTCTTCCAGCGCTCCTTCGACCGGCGCGCCCTCTTCCGCCCGGCCCGATCCAGGGGACCTGGCGGGCAGCGAACGAATGGTGCACCGACCGAGCAACTGCCGGAGGGCCAGCGGAAGTTCCGCCGCGTCCAGAGCCGTTCGCGTGGCCAGGCCGAGGACGCGGGTGGGCGCGTCCACCAGGTCGTGGGCGTCGGCCCGCTCGATCCAGGTGCCGGAGCCGCCCGCCAGCGAGAGCGCGCGGGTGATCCCGGAGGCGGCCAGCCCCGCGGGTGCGCGGAGCAGGAACTCGTCCACCGTTCCCTCCGCGAGCGGGTGTGTCTGCAGGCTGAGGATGTCGACCCGCAGGTGCGCCAGCGCCGTGCACAGCGCGGCCAGCGAACCCGGCTCGTCCCTGACCGTCGTCCGCATCCGCCACAGCACCGTCGCCCCGGCGGCGGTCTCCCCGGTTTCCTCGGTCTCCTCGGGCCGCCCGGACTGCCGCCCGTCGGCGAGTGTCCGGGCACCGGTATGGTCCGGCGGGGGAGCGTGACCGTGGCGGCGTGCCCACCATGTGTGGAATCCGGCCGTGGCGACCAGGACGGCGGCCGAGATCACCAGCAGAGTCGCCCCGTCCGGGCCGTGCCCGATCAGGTTGGCGACGGCGTCCGCGACCGCGACGGCTGTGAACAGTGCGGCGAGCTCCACGAGGTCCCGCCGCCAGTGATGAACAGGACGACCGTGCCTCGCACGGGTCACATCAGACATGTCTGGAGTCATGGAGCCACTGTGAAGGAGTGGTGTTGCGTGATCACGAACGGTCTGTGACTGATCGGTAAAGTGTCCTTCTATCCCTTTTGTAGTTCTTTTTGCGGTTGTTTTGCCTCCTTCGGAGCGCCTGAGTTACGTGCCTGGTCAGGCGCCCTCCCACGGCGGCGGTGCGGTCCGGAGCCGACGAGCCTGTGTCACCACTTTGGACGAGTTACGTCGGTCAGCCGTCCGCGCGAGAGGGACGGGATCACCACGCCTCCCGGACCGCTCGGCCGCCCGCCGAAGCACGCGTCGGCGCGTGCGGCCACGCGGGCGCGCACCGGGGGATGACTCCGGTGCGCGACCCGACATGTCGAGGGTACGGGAGTCGGGAGAGGCCGTGGAGCTACTGACCCACACGTCCCGGCTGGAGCACCTGGGTGAACAGCACGCTGCCGTCCTGTTCCCGCAGACGCACCGTCAACTCCCCGCTGTCGCCGTCGATGTCGACCTCGCCGAAGAACTGGTAGCCCTCGGCCGGCGAGACGTTGGAGGCCGTGGGCGCCTTGACGAAGACCCGGTCCGGTCCGAAGGTGCCGTCGAGGGCGCTCGCCGGGAACGCACCCGCGTTGAGCGGTCCGGAGACGAACTCCCAGAAGGGCTCGAAGTCCTTGAACGCGGCCCGCGACGGGTGGTAGTGCTGTGCCGAGGTGTGGTGCACGTCGGCCGTCAGCCACACCGTGCCGGTGATCCTCCGGTGCTTGACGAACCGCAGCAGTTCCGCGATCTGCAGTTCGCGGCCGAGCGGAGCGCCCGGGTCGCCCTGGGCGACGGCCTCGAAGTTCGGCTTGCCCTCACCCGGGTCGGGCACGACCAGCCCGAGCGGCATGTCGTTGGCGATCACCTTCCACACCGCGCGCGACGCGGCCAACTCGCGCTTGAGCCACTCCAGTTGTTCACGCCCGAGGATGCCCTGCGGGTCGGTGGTCTGGTCGTCGGCCGAGTTGGCGTTCCGGTAGGTACGCATGTCCAGCACGAACACGTCCAGCAGCGGGCCGTGGTGGACGGTCCGGTAGATCCTGCCGTCCGGGCGCCCGCTGATCGTGGAGATCGGGAAGTACTCGGAGAAGGCACGCCGGGAGCGGACCGCCAGGTCGTCGAGTGCCGTACCGGCCGGGTAGGGCGTGCCGGTCCCGATGACCTCTCCGGGGTACCAGTTGTTGCGGACCTCGTGGTCGTCCCACTGGATGATGTTCGGCACCTGGGCGTTGAACCGGCGCAGCGCGGAATCCAGCAGGTTGTAGCGGAAGTTGCCCCGGTAGTCGGCCAGGGTGACCGCGACGTGCGACTTCTCCTCGGTGGTGAGGCTCCGGTAGACGCCGCCGTCCGGAAGCGACGCGGTGGCCGCGATCGGGCCGTCGGCGTAGATGTTGTCGCCGCTGCACAGGAAGAAGTCCGGGTCCACCTTCGCCATGGCGTCGAAGATCCGGTAGCCGCCGATCGACTCGTTGATGCCCCAGCCCTGTCCGGCCAGGTCACCGGACCAGACGAACCGCACGTCCCGACGCCGTTTCGCGGGCGCGGTGCGGAAGGTGCCCGTCACCGGCTCGCCGGTACGCCGGGGGTCGTCGGCGTCGGCGAGCAGGACGCGGTAGTGGATCTGCTCGCCCGCCGGCAGCCCGCGCAGCCGTGTCGTACCGGTGAAGTCCGTGTCCGCGCCGAGCAACGGTCCGTGCCACCTGCGCGGGTTGCGGAACGACTCGGTCGCGGACGTCTCGACGATCATCCGGGCGGGACGGTCGGAACGGACCCACACCAGACCGGAGTCCGCGGTCACGTCGCCGGCCTGGACGCCCCAGCCGGCCTTCGGCCGTCCGGACAGGGCCAGCGCCGGGGCGGCCCCGAGCGCGGTGGGCAGCGCCAGCGCGGCCGAGGCGGCCAGCGTGCCGCGCAGCACGCCGCGGCGGCCGGGGAGCGGGAGGGGGCCTTGCGGACGGTGTGACATGAATGCGCCTCCAGGGACGGATCCGGCCGGTGTGCAAGGCCACAACTACTGGTGCGCCGCAGCGCGTACGGAAACCGAAAGTGAACAACTGGCCCCGCGGGCAGCGGAATCGGCGGCCACCTCCCGAGTCACGTGCGTCCTCCCGCGCCCGCACGGGTGGGTGAGCCGGGCGTCTCACGCGCTCCCCGGTAGGTTCCTCACCCGGGCCGCTCACCCGGCCGGCTCGGCCCGTACCGCCTCCGCCAGCAGCCGTACCCCTTCGCGGATCCGCGCGGGCGACCGGTGCGCGTATCCGAGGACCAGACGCACGCCGCCCGCGCTTACGGCCCGCTCGTAGTCCGTCAGCGGACGCACCGTCACCCCGGCCGCGGTGGCCCGCAGCAGGAAGTCGTCCCGAGGCCCATACCGTTCGGGCAGCGTGGCGATGACGTGCAGACCCGCCGCGATCCCGGACACCTCCGTGCCGGGGAAGTACTCCGCGAGGGCGGCGACGAGGGCGTCCCGCCGTTCCCGGTAGGCGCGCCGGCAACGGCGCAACTGCCGGTCGTAGTCGCCCCGTTCCACGAAACGCGCCAGGAGCGCCTGGTCGACGACGGGGTTCCCCAGATCCATGGTCCGCTTGCGCGCGACGACCTCCGGGGCGAGTGACGCCGGTACGAGCAGCCAGCCGAGCCGCAGACCGGGCGCGAGCGACTTGCTGACCGACCCCGTGTAGGCGACGCACTCGGGATCGAGCCCCTGAAGCGCCCCTACGGGAGCCCGGTCGTAGCGGAAGTCCCCGTCGTAGTCGTCCTCGATCACCAGCCCGTCCACCGAGCGTGCCCAGTCGAGGAGTTCGGTGCGGCGCCGCGCGGAGTACGCGATCCCCGAAGGGAACTGATGGGCGGGCGTCGTCACCACCGCCCGTACGCCTGACTCCAGCAGCGGTCCCATGGCGAGCCCCTCCCCGTCCAGGGGCAGCGGTACGGTGCCGACCGCGGCCGAGGCGTACAGGGCCTCGTGCTCCGGACTGCCGGGGTCCTCGACGCCGACGGCGCGCATCCCGCGCGCGCGGAGCACGAATCCGAGCAGCGTCATCGCCTGCGCGACCCCGGAGACCACGACCACGCGCTCCGGTTCCGCGACCACGCCACGGCGTCGCACGAGCAGTTCCGCCACAGCGGTGCGCAGCCGGGGCAGACCACGCGGATCCGGGTAACCCAGTGCGTGGTGCGGCAGTTCGGCGAGCACCCCGCGCTGGGTGGCGGCCCAGGCGGCGCGCGGGAACAGGGACAGGTCCGGTGTCCCGGGAAGGAAGTCGGCGCCGGCCCCGGTCGGCCGCGGGGCGAGATCGCGGGCGGCCGGGCGGCCCGCTCGAACGGCGTCGCCGACCCAGGTCCCCGCACCCCGGTCGCTGCGCAGATACCCCTCAGCGGTCAACTGCTCGTACGTCTCGGTGACCAGCCCCCGCGACACACCGAGATCGACGGCCAGTTCGCGGCTGGACGGCAGCCGGGTGCCCGGCGCCAGCCGGCCCGTACGGACCGCCTCCCGCAGCGCGGCCTGAAGCGCGCGGCCACGCGCGCGAGCCGGCGCCGAAGCGGCCGGCAGGAGCAGTTCCCAGGCCGCGCTCCACAGAGCGGGGCCCGCCGGGCCGGGACCGCTCGCGTCGCTTGCGGCCGGGGGACCCGGGGCGGCGTCGTCCGGCTCGCCGTGACTGGTCCCCGATGACGTCATGGAAGTGGACCTTAAACCGGACGGCGGCGCTTCGTAGCGTCACCGTCATGAACGCCACCACCCGGGGGTCGCTGCTCGCCGCCCTCGCCTGTGTTCTCGTCGGAGGCTCCTTCACCGCCAACAGTGTCCTGGGCCACTACCCGTACGCGGGGGGCCAGTTCCTGCGCTACGGCCTCGCCTGCGCGCTGCTGCTGCCGCTGGCCGGCCGCGACGGCGCGGCACCGCTGCGCCGGCTCGCGCCCCGCCAGTGGGCGCGGCTCGCGCTGCTCGCGGCCGTGGGCATGGTCGGGTTCAACCTCGCCGTGCTCGCGGCGGAACGCACGGCGGAACCGGCCGTCCCAGGGGTCTTCGTGGGCTGTGCGCCGGTCGTCGTGGCCGTGTTCCTCCCCCTCACCGAGGGGCGCCGCCCGCGGCGCCGGGTCCTGTACGGGGCGACGCTCGTCGCGCTGGGCGCCTGCACCGTCCAGGGCTGGGGCCGCACCGACGGGGCGGGCATCGTGTGCTCCGTGTGCGCGCTGGCCGGCGAGGTGGGCTTCGCGGTCCTCGCCGTGCCGGTGCTGCGCCCCCTGGGCCCACGGCTCCTGTCGGCCACCGTGTGCGGGATCGCCGCGCTCGAGTCCGCGGCGGCCGGGATCCTCGCCGACGGCCGCGGATGGCTGCGGACGCCGGACGCCGCCGAGGCCACCGCGCTGCTGTGGCAGGCGGTGGTGGTCACGGTGGTCGGCTTCGTGGCCTGGTACATGGGCGTGCAGCGCATCGGCGCGGAGCGCGCCACGCTCTTCTCCGGCCTCATCCCCGTCGCGGCGGCCTGGACGGCGCCGCTCGTCGGCACGGGCACGTACGGCGCCGCGCAGGCCGTCGGCAGTGTGCTGGTCGGTACGGGAGTGGCCCTCGGCTCCGGAGCACGAGGGCTCCGTGCCGCGAAACGCGCCCCTGCCGCCGGCGCGCCGTGTTCAGCGGCTGCCGTCCAGGATGACGCGGGCGACGAGCGCGGGGTCGTCGTTCATCGGGACGTGCCCGCAGCCGGGCAGCCGCACCAGCCGGGCCCGCGGAATGATCTGCTTGGCGCGGATGCCCTGACGGCGCACCAGCAGCCGGTCCCGGGTGCCCCAGGCCACGGTGACGGGCAGTCCCGGGACGTCGTCCGTGAACTGGACGTTGATACCGGCCCGCAGCGTCTCGGCGAATCCCTCGGCGTGGGCCAGCGCGAGGGTCTCGGCGACGACGGCCTCGGGTGAACGACGGCCGGGCCGGGCGTAGATGGTGCTGGTCAGAGCGGCCCGTCCGACCATGGTGCGCGAGAGACGTTCGACCGCGGGAAGCGGCAGGCGTCGCGCGCCCTGCCGCATCGCCAGCAGCACTCCGAACGCGTACCGTCGCTCGGCCGTCGTCCAGAATCCCGCGGGCGACAGCGCGGTGACGGACCGTACGAGCTTCTCGCGGCCCAGTTCCAGGGCCAGGAGTCCGCCCAGCGAGTTGCCCGCCACATGCGGCCGGTCGAGCTCCAGCGCCTCGCACAGCGCGCCGAGCACGGGCACCACCGTGCCGAGGTCGTGCGTGAGCCCGTCGGGCAGCGCCGGGGACGCGCCGAATCCGGGCAGGTCGACGGCTATCACCTCGCGCTCGGCGGCCAGGATGTGGACGACCGGGTCCCAGGCCTGCCGGTGGTGACCGATGCCGTGCAGCAGGAGCAGCGGTTCGCCGGTGCCCACGCGCGCGTAGGACATGGTCACGGTCTTCGGGCCGTGCGCGGAGGGGAGGCTGAAGGAGACCGTGGCGGACATGATGCTGCTCCTCGTCTGGTGGCACGCTGTCGGAACCAACGTCGTAGACAGCTTGTCAGCAACCGCTACCGACGGGTAGCCCCCGGTGGCCGGGAACCGCGCGACGTCCACGCGCGTGCCCGGCCCGCACGCCGCGCCCGCCCCGTACGCCCGTCAACTCGCCCCGCATGCCCTCGGATCGACCTCCCGTCGCTCCGCGCGGGGCGGAGCACGTGCCGCCTGGACAGGACGGGACGCGTCGGCTGGGATGGAGCCGTGACCACCGACACCGCGACCGAGGTCTTCGAAGAACACCGCTCCGTCCTCATGGGCGTCGCCTACCGCATGCTGGGGCGGGTGGCCGACGCGGAGGACGTGGTCCAGGAGGCCTGGCTCCGCTGGTCGGGCGCGGACCGGAGCGAGGTCCGCGAACCGCGCGGCTATCTGGTGCGCGTCACCACCCGGCTCGCCATCGACCGGCTGCGCCAGGTGCAGTCGCGCAACGAGGCCTACGTGGGCCCGTGGCTCCCCGAGCCGTACGTCACCGACTTCGGGGACACCGTCGCGGACACCGCCGAGCGGGCCGTGCTCGCCGACTCCGTTTCGCTCGCCGTCCTCGTCGTCCTGGAATCCTTGTCCCCCCTGGAACGCGCGGTGTTCGTGCTCAGGGAGGCCTTCGGCTTCCCGTACGCGGAGATCGCCGCCGTTCTGGACCGCGGCGAGCCGGCGGTGCGCCAGCTCGCCGGGCGGGCCCGCAAGCACGTCGGGGAAAGGCGCCCGCGCTACGAGGTCGACCCGGCCGAACGCCGTGATCTGACCGAACGGTTCCTCGCCGCGGCGGCGGAGGGGGACCTGGCGGGGCTCATGTCCCTGCTGGCCCCGGACGTCCGGCTGGTCGGCGACAGCGGCGGTCTGTCCAAGGCGCCGCTGCGGGTCATCGAAACGGCCGACAAGGTGGGCCGCTTCCTCCTCGGCGCCGCGCGGAAGGGCGCCCCCGACCTCTCCTTCCGCCTCCTGGAGCTCAACGGCGGCGCGGCGCTGCTGGCGCTGTCCGGGGACAAGCCCGACAGCGTCTTCCAACTCGATGTCGTGGACGGCCGGATCCAGTGCGTCTACATCGTGCGCAACCCGGAGAAGCTGGTGTCCCTGGGCAACCAGTAGTCGCACCGGCCCCTTACCAGCCGAAAGCCCCCGTCCTGAGGACGGGGGCTTTCGGCGTCATGTCACGAACATCGCCCAGCGCGAACGGTCCGTGAACGCTCCGCGGCACCCGCCTATGCAATGCGTAAGGGATCGAGGATTGGTCTTGACCAAGGGTGAGGGCGGCTTTATGGTCGCAGAGATAGTGCAGGAACCTTTAATAAACAAGGGCGCTAAACGCCGCCGGGCCACGGCGATTGCGGAGGACAGGGTGGGGACCACGCAGCTGGAAACGGTGCCGGAGCCTAAGTACTGGCATCTCAGGACAGTGCTCACCGAGGCACTGGACTCCGAGTTCTCGGTGGGGGAGATCCTGCCGAACGAGCGCGACCTCGCGGCCAGGTTCGGGGTCGCCCGGGCCACTCTGCGCCAGGCACTCGAACAGCTTGAGCTGGAAGGGCGTCTGCAGCGGCGCCGCGGAGTGGGCACCACGGTGGCCCCGCCGCGCGTGGGCGTGGCCGTCGGATCCGAGCAGCACGTGTGGCCGGGTGCGGTCGGCGACGCCTGGCAGCCCACGGACTGCGCGACGGCGGTTCCGCCCGCCTCGGTGGCCGACGCCCTGGAGACGGGCCACGACGTCGCGGTGCACACCGTCCGCCGTTCCCGGGGTACGCACGGCCAGCCGGTGGCCGCCGAGCTGCTCTACGTCCCGGCGTCCTCGGTGCCCGACCTCTCGGCGATAGACGCGCCCGCGGGGGCGGCACGCGCGCGTGCCGTGCTGCGCGAACTGCAGCGCCTCGACCTGGACGGCCAGGACCGCGCCGTCGAGCTCGGCTCGGCCCGCGCGGACGACGCCAAGGAGCTGGACCGGCTGCCCGGAGCACCCGTCCTCGTCGTCACGACCCGGTTCCACGCGCGGGGTCGTACCGCGGCGGTCTCCGTGGCCACGTACCGCGCGGACACCTGCCGGCTGACCTTCGGGGACTCCGGCGGCGTGGAGATCCACCACGACCCGGAGCGCCAAGCCTCCTGAACCCTGAAGCTCGGGCTGCCGCCGAGCCGCAGCCGTCGCGCCCCGGACACTCCGGGGCGCGACGGCTTTTCGCCAACCGGCCCTCGCCGGCCGCTCTTTGGCGTGGGGCCCACGTCGTAAGGACCGGCGTACGGCCCGGTGTGCGGTCTTCGTCGTAGGGCCCGGCGTGCGGTCCCCGGCGTCGAGCCGGGCCCCGCCGAGCGACCTTCAGTGGCGCGCCGTCACGGTCCCCTCCACCGCGAACAGCTCCTCCTCCACATGGTCGAGGGCCAGCCGCAGGGCACCCGTCGCGATGGCGGCCTCGCCCAGGAGGGAGAGCGTCACCTTGGGCGGCCGCAGACAGTAGCGGGCCAACTCGCGCCGCAGCGGCTCCAGTACGCCGTCCAGACCGGCCGCCCAGCCGCCGATCACGACGAGTTCGGGATCGAGGGCGAGGGCCAGCGCCGCCACGTCGTGCACGAGCCGCTGGATGAAGCGGTCGACCGCCGCGCGGGCCCGCTGGTCGCCGCCCTTGGCGAGCGCGAAGACCTCGGCGACGGCCTGCTCGTCGAGCGGGTGCAGCGGCTCGTCCGTGGTCGACAGCAGCGTCTCGGGGGTCGCCTCGCTGCCCAGCAGATGCAGCGCCCCGATCTCTCCGGCGGCGCCCCCGTATCCCCGGTGCAGCCGCCCGCCGATCAGCGAACCCGCGCCGGGGCTCAGCCCGGCCAGCACGAACACCACGTCGTCCGACTCGGTCGCCGAACCCTTCCAGTGCTCGGCGACCGCCGCCGCGTTGGCGTCGTTCTCCACCAGCACCGGGCACTTGAAGGAACGGCTCAGCCGCTCGCCCAGCCGCAGCCCCGTCCACTCCGGCAACGCCGTGCCCAGCCGTACGGTGCCGTCCGCCTCGACGATCCCGGGGCTTCCCACGCCCACCGCGCGCAGCGAGCTGCGGGCGACGCCGGCCCGGCGCAGCAGCTCGGCGACCGCCGTGCGCAGCCGGTCGAGCCGCTCGTCCGCCGGCGCCGCCTCGTCGACCTCCTTGGAGAGCGCGCCCAGGACACGTCCGTCCAGATCGGCCAGGAGCACGCTGACGCGGTGCGGACCGATCTCGAGACCCAGCAGATGGCCCGCCTCGGCCCGGAACCTGAACCGGCGTGCCGGGCGCCCCTGGCGCCGTGCGGCGCCCTCCTCGGCCGCCTTCTCGACCACGAGTCCGGCCTCGATCAGCCCTTCGACGACACCCTCGACCGTGGGCCGCGACAGCCCGGTCACCCGGGTGACCTCGGTGAGGGTCGCGCACTCAGTGGCCCGCAGCGCGTGCAGCACCACCGCGGAATTGATCCTTCGCAGCAGAGAAGGGTCCCCGCCGGTCAACCGCCCCAACGTCCGTCCTCCCAGCTAGCGCGCGTGTTGGCCGGATCGTACTCGCCGCGGAGCGCTCCGGCGAGGGCCGGGGACCCCTTCTTCACCGGCGGGTCGTTCTCAGCCCGGAGCCACGAACCCCGACTCGTACGCCGCGATCACCGCTTGAGTGCGGTCCCGGGCGCCCAGTTTCGCCAGTACGGCGCTGACGTGTGACTTCACCGTCTCCGTGCCGACCACCAGCCGCGCCGCGATCTCCGCGTTCGACAGCCCCCGCGCCATCAGCCGCAGCACGTCCGTCTCCCGCTCGGTCAGCGCGGCCCGCTCCATGGCCGCCCGTGCCACGGGACTGCCCGCGTCGTTTCCGTACGCGGCGGCCAACTGCCGTAAGGACGCGGGGAAGAGCAGGGACTCGCCCTCGGCGACCAGCCGTACGGCGTGCACGATCTCGGCGGGCCGTGCCCGCTTCAGCAGGAATCCGTCGGCACCCGCGCGCAGCGCCTCGTAGACGTACTCGTCGTTCTCGAACGTCGTCACCACGAGGATCTTCGGTGGATCGCTGACGGTCCGCAGCACCGCGCGGGTGGCCTCGATGCCGTCCATGAGGGGCATGCGGACGTCCATGGCGACCACGTCCGGCCGCAGCCGCCGTACCAGGGGGATCACCGCGGCGCCGTCGGCCGCCTCCCCGACGACCTCGATGTCCGGCTGCGACTCCAGGACGGCACGCAGCCCGGCCCGTACGAGGGGTTCGTCGTCGACGAGGAGAACGGTGACCGGCATCGGGCCAGCGTAGATCACGTCCTACGGACCGTCAGGGGCGCGGCCCGGCACCCGTCCGGACCACTGTGCGCGGCCGGTGCCGGCGGCATGGGTCAACCGGTGCCGTCCGGCACGGTTCCGTGGGTGCCGCCCGGCGGGGATCAGCGCAGCGGTAGGTCCACGCGCACCTGCCAGTCGCCCTCGTCGGGTCCGGTTCGCGCCCGTCCGCCGAGCAGCGCCGCCCGCTCCCGTATCCCGCGCAGACCGCTGCCGCGGCCCGGCCCCGGTACCTCCCCGTTCAGCGGGCTGCGGACCTCCAGGCCGAGGCTGCCGCCGTCGACCGCGATGCGCACCCGGACCGGCACACCGCCCGCGTGCCGCAGCACATTGGTGAGCGACTCCTGCAGGATGCGGTACCCCTCGCGGGACACCGGCCCCGGCACGGTCTCCAGTGGACCCGTCACCTCGGCGTCCACCGCCGCCCCCGAGGCGCGCGCCGAGTCCAGGAGCCGGTCGGCCTCGGTCAGCGTCGGTCTGCCGCTCGCCGGCCGCCCCGGCTCGCGCAGCACACCGAGCACCCGTTCGAGATCCTCCAGGGCGGCCCGGCCGGTGTCCTCGATGGCGCCGAGGGCCCGGTCGGTGAACGCGGGGTCGCCGGCCGCCCGCGCGGCGCCCGCCTGCACCACCGCCACCGTCAGCGCGTGACCGATCGAGTCGTGCAGTTCACGGGCGATGCGCGTGCGCTCCAGAAGCTGCTCGGTGCGCTCCTCCAGGGCGGAGAGCCGCTCGGCGGGGGACGGACCGAGAAGACGGCGCGCGACGGCCGTGGTCAGCTCGCCGAGGCCGACCACCCCTCCGTAGAGGGCGAGCAGCGGGAACGGGACGAGGAGCGCGTAGGCCCAGTGCGGATGGGACACCGACACGACCGGGCCGTCGACCGGGCTCCACGTCGCCCTGAGCGCGTCGACGGCGGTCGCCGGCAGCCAGACGGTGAGCACGCAGGCCGCCGCGCCCAACACCATCCGCGACTCCAGCCAGAGCACGGTCCGCCATCTGTCCCGCCACGTGGCCGAGGGCGTGACCGAGAGCGCCGCGTCCTCGCTGTCGCGCGCCAGCATGTGGCGCGCCTGCACCCCCTCGCCGCGCCGTACGGCCGGGATCAGCCCCAGCGGGATCAGCAGCGCCGCGGGCACCCAGGGCTTCGACATGTCGA
This sequence comes from Streptomyces sp. RPA4-2, assembly GCF_012273515.2. Taxonomy (NCBI): domain Bacteria; kingdom Bacillati; phylum Actinomycetota; class Actinomycetes; order Kitasatosporales; family Streptomycetaceae; genus Streptomyces; species Streptomyces sp. RPA4-2. Next base: position 1,662,921 of record NZ_CP050975.2, on the reverse strand, counting down.
TGAACAGCCACACGCTGACGAACAGCATGGGCACCCACAGATGCAGCAGGCGTGTGTACGTCGTCCCCCGGCACAGCGGGCGCAGAAGGCGGGCCATCGCGCCATCGTGTCAGGCGGCACCGGCGGTCGGCCTCCCCCGGGCGGGGGAGACGATCTCCACCCGCGGGGGAGGTGACGACCGGTCGGCGACGGCCACGCTGAGCACATGACCAGCATCGACGTCCAAGACCTGACCAAGGAGTACGGCGGCAGGCGCGCCGTGGACCACCTCACCTTCCGTGTTCTCCCGGGCCGCGTCACCGGATTCCTCGGCCCCAACGGCGCCGGGAAGTCGACCACCATGCGGCTCGTCCTGGGCCTGGACCGGCCCACGTCCGGCAGCGCCCGCATCGGGGGCCGCGCCTACGCCGGCCTCCACGAGCCGCTGCGGCGCGTGGGTGCCCTGCTCGACGCGGGGGCCGCGCACGGATCGCGGACCGCCCGCGACCATCTGCGCGCGCTCGCCGCGAGCAACCGCGTACCCGAACGGCGTGTGGACGAGGTCCTCGAGGAGGCGGGACTCGCGTCGGTCGCGCGGCGCCGGGTGAAGACGTACTCACTGGGCATGCGCCAGCGTCTGGGCATCGCCGCCGCGCTCCTCGGCGACCCGCCCGTGGTGCTGCTGGACGAGCCGTCGAACGGGCTCGACCCCGAAGGCATCATCTGGATCCGGGAGTTGATGCGCGGGCTGGCCCGGGAGGGCCGCACGGTCCTCGTCTCCAGCCACCTCATGAACGAGACCGCGTCCTTCGCCGACCACCTCGTCGTCCTCGGCCGGGGCAGACTCCTCGCCGACACGCCCATGCGCGAGTTCATCGACGCGCGCGTACAGCCCCGGGTGCGGGTGCGCACCACGGAAGGGGCCGCGCTGGGCGACCTGCTAGCCCGGCACGGCATCGACGCGGTCCAGGGGGAGGACGGACGCTGGACCGCCCTCGACGCGCGCGTGGACGACATCGGGCGCCTCGCGGCGGCCGCGAACCTGCCCGTCCTCGAACTCGCGGCGGAGGAGGCGACGTTGGAACAGGCCTACCTGGATCTGACGACGAACGAGACCGAGTTCGCCGGCACGCCTGCCCCGACGCGGCCTCAGGAGGCCTGACCATGATGTTCGTCCCCGCACTCCACGCCGAGTGGATCAAGATCCGTACGCTGCGGTCGCTCGTCGGGGGACTGGTCGCCGTCCTCCTGGCCACCACGGCCTTCTCCGCGCTCGCGGGCCTCGACGACTCGGGGGACCAGGACTTCGACCCGCTGTTCTCGGTGTTCTTCGGCGTCAGCTTCGGGCAGATCGCGGCGATCACCTTCGGCGCGCAGGCGGTCTCGGCCGAGTTCCAGAGCGGCGCCCTGCGCGTCTCGCTCACCGCGGTCCCCGACCGTGTGCGATGGTTCCTCGCCAAGGCGGTGGCGATCGCCGGACCGGCGCTGGTGACCGGTCTGGTCACGGGAGGTGCGAGCCTGGCCGTGGGCACCTCGGTGCTGGGAGACAGGGCGAGCGGGCTGAGCGCGGGGGAGGAACTGCGCGGCGTCGTCGGCTGTGCCGTCTATCTGACGCTGATGGCCCTGTTCGCCGCGGGCCTCGCGGCCGTTCTGCGCAGCGGTGTCGCCACCCTGAGCATCCTCGTCCCGTTCCTCCTGATCGTGTCCTTCGTCGTCGGGGGAGCCTCGGGCACCGTGGCCGACTTCCTGCCCGACAAGGCGGGACAGGCGGTACTGCACGAATCGGCGGACGGCGGCCTCGGACCCTGGGCCGGGCTCGGGGTGACCGCGCTGTGGGCCGCCGGCGCACTGCTCGCGGGCGTGTGGAGCGTGCGCCGCCGGGACGCGTGACCCGGGGGCGCGTGACGCGGCGGGCTGACGCCGCCGGGACGCGTGATCCGGCGAGCTAACCGCGCCGGTCCCCGGCGGCGGCCGACCGCAGGCGTCCGAACTCCTCCGCCATCGTCGCGGCCGTCCAGTGCGCGTTGAGCCCACTGGGATTCGGCAGCACCCACACCCGGCTGGACCCGATCACGCGCTCCTGCGGGCCGATCGCCGCCCGGCGTTCGCCGAACGCCGACCTGTACGCGGTCACCCCCACCACCGCGAGCCGGCGCGGCCGCAGCCGCTCCACCTTCGCGACGAGCAGCCGGCCGCCCTCCCGGTACTCGTCCGGGGTCAGCTCGTCGGCCCGCGCCGTCGCCCGCGCCACCACGTTGGTGATGCCGAGCCCGTACGACAGCAGTTCGTCCTGTTCCGAGGGCTTCAACAGGCGGGGTGTGAAGCCCGACAGGTGGAGCACCGGCCAGAACCGGTTGCCGGGTCGCGCGAAATGATGGCCCGTGGCGGCCGTCATCAGACCGGGGTTGATACCGCAGAACAGAACGTCGAGGCCGTCCGCGACGACATCCGGCACGAGCCGGTCGCGGGCGGCCTCCAGGTCCGCGGGGGTCAGCCGCGTCAGAGGATCGCCCTCGGCGTGTAGCCCGCGGCCTCCGGGTGCTGCTTCACGATCTCCTCGACACGGGCGACGACGGCGGCGACCTGGTCGGCGGCGGCGCCCGTGAAGGACAGCTTGTCGGCCATCAGGTCGCCGAGCTGCGCGCGGTCGAGCGGGATGCGTTCGTCCGCGGCGAGTTTGTCCAGCAGCTCGTTGCGTTCGGCGCCCTGCTCGCGCATCGCGAGTGCGGAGGCGACCGCGTTCTCCTTGATCGCCTCGTGTGCGACCTCGCGGCCGACGCCGGCCCGCACCGCCCCCATCAGGACCTTGGTGGTGGCGAGGAACGGCAGGTAGCGGTCGAGCTCGCGGGCGACGACGGCGGGGAACGCGCCGAACTCGTCGAGAACGGTGAGGAAGGTCTCCAGCAGACCGTCGAGCGCGAAGAACGCGTCGGGCAGCGCGACCCGGCGCACCACCGAGCAGGAGACGTCGCCCTCGTTCCACTGGTCGCCCGCCAGCTCGCCGGTCATCGAGGCGTAGCCGCGCAGGATGACCATCAGACCGTTGACGCGCTCGCAGGAGCGGGTGTTCATCTTGTGCGGCATGGCGGACGAGCCGACCTGGCCCGGCTTGAAGCCCTCGGTGACCAGCTCGTGCCCGGCCATCAGCCGGATCGTCTTGGCCAGCGACGACGGGGCGGCCGCCAGTTGCACCAGCGCGGTGACGACCTCGTAGTCCAGCGACCGCGGATAGACCTGGCCGACGGAGGTGAAGGCCTGTGAGAAACCGAGGTGTCCGGCGACGCGCTGCTCCAGGTCCGCGAGCTTCGCCGCGTCCCCGTCCAGCAGGTCCAGCATGTCCTGCGCCGTGCCGACCGGGCCCTTGATGCCGCGCAGCGGGTAGCGGCCGAGCAGCTCCTCGACCCGGCCGTACGCGACGAGCAGCTCGTCGGCGGCGGTCGCGAAACGCTTGCCGAGGGTGGTCGCCTGCGCCGCGACGTTGTGCGAGCGGCCCGCCATGACCAGCTCGGCGTACTCGCCCGCGAGCTTGCCGAGCCGCGCCAGTACGGACACCGTGCGGTCGCGCATCAGCTCGAGCGAGAGCCGGATCTGCAGCTGCTCGACGTTCTCGGTGAGGTCCCGGGACGTCATGCCCTTGTGCACCTGCTCGTGCCCGGCGAGGTCGTTGAACTCCTCGATCCGCGCCTTCACGTCGTGCCGGGTGACCTTCTCGCGCTCGGCGATCGAGGCCAGGTCGACCTGGTCGAGGACCCGCTCGTAGTCGGCGATGGCGGCGTCCGGCACCTCGATCCCGAGGTCCTTCTGCGCCCGCAGCACGGCGAGCCAGAGCTGACGCTCCAGCCTCACCTTCTGCTCGGGGGACCAGAGCGTGGCGAGCTCGGCGGAGGCGTAGCGTCCGGCGAGGACGTTGGGGATACGGGGCTTTGCGGGCGCGGCAGTCACGTGTACGGATTCTACTGGCGATTCCTGCAGGCCAGCGCCGGGGGGTTTGTCGGAGGAAGCTACGAAAGCGCCCCGGGCCGCGCGGACCGCGTGCTGTCGCCGGCGTCGGCCGGCTCCGCGAGGCCGGCACGGGTACCGCTGCGCCGGCGGACCTCCGTACGGCGACGGAACGGAACGCCTACCCCAGCGGACCCTCGTACGGCAGCAGCTCCGGCCGTTTGGCCGGGCGTCCGTCGCCCGACGAGCGGCCCGTGAGCCGTCGGCCTATCCACGGCAGCAGGTGCTGCCTGGCGAAGCGGACGTCGGCGGTGCGGCGGGCCGTCCAGCCGGGCGGCGCCGTGGGCGGCACCGGCGCGTGCCAGTCGGGGTCCTCCGCCGCGAGGCCGAGTGTCTGCCAGACGGCCTCGGCGACCCTGCGGTGCCCGTCGGCCGTCAGGTGCAGCCGGTCCACGTCCCACATCCGGGGATCGGAGAGCGACGGCGCCCCGTACAGGTCGACGACGAGCGCACCGTGCCGCTTCGCCAGGTCGTCGACGAAGCCGAAGAGCTCCTCCATGCGCGGCCGGAACCGTTCGAGCACCGGGCCGTTGCGGCCCGGGCTGCGCATCAGGACGAGCTGCTCGCAGGCGGGGGCGAGCCGCTCCACGGCCTCCTCCAGCAGTCCGCGGACCCGCCCCATGTCGACCTTGGGGCGCAGGGTGTCGTTGAGGCCGCCGACCAGGGTGATCACGTCGGGCCGCATCGCGACCGCCACGTCCACCTGCTCGGCGACGATCTGCCCGATGAGCTTGCCGCGCACCGCGAGGTTGGCATAGCGGAAGCCGGGGGTCAGCGCGGCCATCCGGCCGGCCAGGATGTCCGCCCAGCCGCGGTACGTGCCGTCGGGCAACAGGTCCGACATGCCCTCGGTGAAGGAGTCGCCGACCGCGACAAGACTGGTGTAGGTGGCATTCGTCTGCATGGCGGAAAAGATGTTAACCCGCGCGCATACTCGTCGGTCGGTCGGGCCTCCGCGGTGCGGGGCCCGGCGTGAGAGCCCGCCGTGCAGCGGCCGGCGTCCGTCGCGCGGCGCCCGGCGTACGACGTGCCCCCCGCCTCGGCCGCCCCGCACCGACCGGCCGATGCGTCACACCGCCTGACCGAACAGCTCCCGCAGCACGTCCTCCATCGTCACCAGCCCCGAGAGACGTCCGTCGCCGCCCATGACCGCCGCGAGATGCGTCCGGCTGCGCCGCATCGCGGTGAGCACGTCGTCCAGCGGGGTGCTCTCCCGGACCCGCGCGATGGGCCGCATGTCCCGCACCTGGAACGGCACGTCGCGCGGTACCGCGTCCAGCGCGTCCTTGACGTGCAGATAGCCGACGATGTGGCGCCCCTCGTCCACCACCGGGAAGCGCGAGAACCCGGACTCGGCGGACAGCCGCTCCAGCCCCTCGGGGGTGACGCCCACACTCGCGTACACGACGCCCTCCAGCGGGAGGACGACGTCGCGCACGGGCCGGCGCCCGAGCTCCAGGACGTCGTGCAGCCGCTCCTGGGCACGGTCGTCGATGAGCCCGGCCGCTCCGGAGTCCTTGACCAGCCGGGCCAGTTCGTCGTCGGAGAAGGCCGCCGCGACCTCGTCCCTCGTCTCGACCCGCAGCAGTGCCAGCAGGCCGTTGGCGAAGGCGTTGACGGTGAAGATCACCGGGCGCAGGGCGCGGGAGAGCCCGACCAGGGGCGGCCCGAGCACCAGCGCGGTGCGCACCGGCTCCGCGAGCGCGATGTTCTTCGGGACCATCTCGCCGAACAGCATGTGCAGATACGTCGCCAGGGTGAGCGCGATCACGAACGAGACCGCGTGACCCGCGCCCTGCGACACACCCGCGGCGTGGAACACCGGCTCAAGCAGGTGCGCGATCGCGGGCTCGGCCACGATACCGAGGACCAGCGTGCACAGGGTGATGCCCAGCTGCGCGGCCGCCAGCAGCGCGGACACGTGCTCCAGACCCCACAGCACACTGCTCGCCCTGCGGTCGCCCCGCTCGGCATGGGGCTCGATCTGGCTGCGGCGCACCGAGATCAGCGCGAACTCGGCGCCCACGAAGAAGGCGTTCACGACCAGTGTCGCCAGGCCGATCAGCAGTTGTACGGCGGTCATCGCGTCCCTTCCTCGTGCTGGTCGAGCGGTGCGTGCAGCAGCACCCGTGCGGCCCGCCGCCCCGAGGCGTCCACCACCTGGAGCTGCCACCCGGCGACCTCGACGCTGTCCCCGACGGCCGGGATGCGGCCGAGTTCGGTCGCGAGGAAGCCGGCCAGCGTCTCGTACGGGCCGTCCGGGACACGCAGCCCGAGGCGGGCCAGCTGGTCCGTGCGGGCCGCCCCGTCGGCCGAGTACAGGCTGCGCCCCTCGCTGTCGGCGTCGGCCGGGGCCAGGCCGGGGGTCTCGTGGGGGTCGTGCTCGTCGCGGACCTCGCCGACGACCTCCTCGACGATGTCCTCCAGGGTGGCGACCCCGGCCGTGCCGCCGTACTCGTCGATGACGACGGCCATGGTGCGCTTGCCGGAGAGCCGGTCGAGCAGCCGGTCGACGGTCAGCGACTCCGGTACGAACAGCGGCTCGCGCATGATCTGGGAGACGGGGGTGCGGACCCTGCGCTCGGCGGGCAGTGCCAGGACGTCCTTGATGTGCGCGATGCCGACGACGGCGTCGAGACTGCCGCGGTGCACCGGGAAGCGGGACAGGCCGGTCGCCCGCGTCGCGTTCGCCACGTCCTCGCAGGTCGCCTGGATGTCCAGCGCGATGACCTGGACGCGCGGGGTCATCACGTTCTCCGCGGACAGGTCGGCGAGGTTCAGTGTGCGCACGAACAGCTCCGCGGTGTCCGCCTCCAGGGCGCCCTGCTTGGCGGAGTGCCGGGCGAGGGCCACCAGCTCCTGGGGCCCGCGCGCGGAGGCCAGCTCCTCGGCGGGTTCGAGGCCGAAACGGCGTACGACACGGTTCGCGGTGTTGTTGAGGTGCGTGATGAACGGACGGAACGCGGCGCTGAACCAGCGCTGTGGCGTCGCCACCCGCCTGGCCATGGCGAGCGGCGCGGAGATCGCCCAGTTCTTGGGCACCAGTTCGCCGACGACCATCAGGAAGAGGGTCGACAGCGCCGTACCGATGACCAGGGCCACCGACATCGACGCGGAGGGGGAGATCCCGGCCGACTTCAGAGGCCCGGCGAGGAGCTTGGCGATCGACGACTCGGAGAGCATGCCGACGACCAGATTGGTGACGGTGATGCCGAGCTGGGCGCCGGAGAGCTGGAAGGTGAGGTTCCGCACGGCCTTGAGGGCGCCCGCGGCGCCGCGCTCGCCGCGTTCGACGGCACGCTCCAGCTCGCTGCGCTCGACCGTGGTCAGCGAGAACTCCGCCGCGACGAAGGCGCCGCAGGCCAGCGAGAGCAGTACCGCCACCAGCAGGAGGAGTACTTCGGTCATCGGGTCACCTCCGTCCCATGATCGGCCAGGGTCGGGGGGATCGCGCGATGTCGGGTACCGGGAGGTTCGCCCATGGGCGGACGCTCACACCTTTCACTGAACCGACCGGGTCGGCCGAGCCGACGCAGCCATTGGAGGAAGTGGTGATCTGACGATCCTCCAATGGTAAAGGATGGGCAAAGAGCCGTCTCCGGCGGGGCGGGGCCTAGCCGGTGAGCGGTTTCACCCACCGTCGCCATGCCTCCTCCGGCGCGTACCCGGCCGCCCGCCACGCATGCTGCGCGGTCTCGTTCCGGCGCAGCACCATCGCGTCCCCGCGCCGCCCCCCGAGCCGTACGAACCGTTCCTCGGCCGCGGCGAGCAGCGCCGAGCCGATCCCGAGCCGCCGCCGCCCGGGATGGACCGCCAGCCGGTACAGATGGCAGCGCCAGCCGTCGAAGCCCGCGATCACCGTCCCCACGAGTTCTCCCTCCCGCTCGGCGAGGATCAGCGCCTCGGGGTCACGGGCGACCAGCCGCTCCACGCCGTCCCGGTCGTCACTGATGCTCGTGCCCTCGGCGGCGGCCTTCCAGAAGGCCAGCACGGTGTCGAGGTCCTCGGGCGTCGCGGGCCGGATGATCAGGTCGGTCATGCGCCGATCCCATCACGCGCCCCCAGGGGCGACCCGGAATTCCACGATCTGGGATGCCATGATCCGGACGGCCCCGGGGGCAGGTCGCTGCACACGCCTCGAGGACAGGTCGCGGGACATGCCTGAGGACAGGTCACAGGACACGCCTGAGGGCGGATCGCAGGAACACGGCCGCGGGCACGCCCCGGCCGCGCGCCGATCGCCCGCGTCACGTTCCGCGCAACGCCTCCACGACGGGCGCGAACACCTCCATGTTCGGCTCCAGCACCGTCAGGTAGGAGAACCCGTACCGCTCCCGCAGCCTCCGCACCCGCTCCACCACCTGCCCCGACGTGCCCACCAGGACGATCGGCAGCTCCAGGACCCGGTCCTCGGTCAGCCCCGGTAGGCGGGGGAGCCAGGGCCGGACCGCGGCGCGGGGGTCGTCGGTGACGGCGACGATCTGGATCAGCAGGTTGAACTCGGCGGGTGCCTCGCGTCCCGCGGCGTGTTCCCGGTACACGGCGACGCGTTCGTCGAGTTCCTCGGCGGTGAGCGGTTGCAGCGTTCCGCCCGGTGTGGTGCGCGCTCCGGTGAACGCGACGATGTCCGCGTGCTCGGCGGCCAGCCGCAGCATCCGGTCGCCGTTCGCGCCGATCAGCAGAGGCACGCGGGGCTGCTGCACGGCCCGCGGCTGGTGTTCGTCCGGACCGAGGAGCCGGTCGAGCTCCTCCACCGTGCGCAGGAGACGGTCGACACGCTCTCCCGCCGAGCCCCAGGGGAGGCCCGCCGCGTCGTGTTCCGCCCGGATGTACCCGGTACCGAGCCCGAGTTCGAGACGGCCGCCCGTGAGGGCGTCCGTGCCGGCCACCTCGCGCGCCAGCAGCGTGGGGTTCCAGAAGCCGGAGTTGAGCACGAAGGTGCCCAGGCGCGGGCGTGCGGTGGCCGCCGCCGCGGCCACCAGGGACGGGAACGGGGCGGGCATGCCCAGATGGTCGGGGACCAGGATCACGTCGTAGCCGAGTTCCTCGGCCCGGCGGCACTTCGCGCGCCACGCGTCGGCGGGCGCGGGGGAGAGCAGGTTGACACCGAAACGGAAGGGGCGCGCGGACGACGGCACGAACTCTCCTCACTCACGGGCGACTTGTCCTCAAGGGGGCGCGGAGCGGACCGCGCATCTCACTCGTGCGCGATCGCCGCCAGCACGTTCATGCGCGACGCCCGCAGCGCCGGCAGCAGTGCCGCGACGACGCCCACGACGGCCGAACCCACCACCACCGCGACGACGGTGGCCCAGGGAACGGCGAACGCCGTCAGGCCCTGGAGCGCGAGCACCTGCTGTACACAGACGCCCCAGACCAGCCCCAGCACGAGACCGAGGACCGCGCCGAACACGGCGATCACCACCGACTCCAGGCGGATCATCCGGCGCAACTGGCGGCGGCCGAGGCCGATGGCGCGCAGCAGTCCGATCTCCCGGGTGCGCTCGACGACCGACAGGGCCAGGGTGTTGACCACACCGAGCACCGCGATGACGATCGCGAGTCCGAGCAGCGCGTACACGAGGTAGAGCAGTACCGCGATCTGGTCGTGGACCAGCTTCTTGTAGTCGGCCTGGTCGCGCACCTGTACCTGCGGATACGGCTCGAGCGTCTTCTCCAGCAGGGGGCGCAGCCGGTCGGCGCCCGTGCCCGCAGCCGCGTTCACGTACAGCGTGGAGTCCTGTCCGCCCGGCACGTACTTCTCGATCGTGCCGAAACCGGCGTACAGCCCGCCCTGCATGCCGAACCCCTCGGCGGACTCCTGGTCGGTGAGCGCGGCCACCGTCAGCTCGGCGTGCCGCCCGGCGGGGAACTCGACGGGGACGGTGCTGCCCACCCGAACGCCGTGCTCGCGCGCGAACTTCGCGTCCATGGCGAGATGCCCCGCGCCCAGCGCCGCCGCGGTGTCCCCCTGGGCATAGGTGAGATGGGCGACGTCGTCGAGCTGTGGATCGTAGCCCGCGGCGGTCGTCTCGATCCGCTTGCCGTCCGGCAGCCGCACCGCGACCGGGGTGAACCGCTGGCGGACGACGAGAGCGACGCCGTCCGTGCCCCGCACCCTGTCGGTGACCTCCGGCGAGAACGGCACGAAGTTGCTGTTCTGGATGACGAAGTCGGCGCCCAGCGTCTTGTCGATCTGCTGGTCGAAGGACTTGCTCATGGAGGCGCTCGCCACGGACATCCCGCCGACCAGGGCCAGGCCCACCATCAGGGCGGACGCGGTGGCACCGGTGCGCCGGGGATTGCGCAGCGCGTTGCGCTGGCTCATCCGGCCGACCGACCCGAACAGCGCCGGGAAGGCCCCGCCCAGAACCTTGATCACCGGTCGGACCAGGAGCGGGCCCGCGATCACCGTCGCCACGAGGGTCAGTACGACCCCGAGTCCCAGCAGCGAGCCGGCCGTCGAGGTCTTCGACGCCGCGACGCACCCGCCGAGCGCGGCGACGCCCGCCAGCCCCACGACCGAGCCCGCGACCCCCCGCACGCGCAACGGCCTTCCCAGTCCCGCGACCTCGGCGTCCGCGAGGGCCGCCATCGGGGAGACCCCGGCCGCGCGGCGGGCGGGGAGGTACGCCGCCACGAAGGTGACGCCCACCCCGACGACGTACGACGCGACGGGGGTCCCCCAACCGATCACCATCTCGGTCGACTTCAGGTTCATCCCGAACGCGGTCATCAGTTTGATCAGCCCGAGGGCGAGCCCGATCCCCGCGGCCAGACCGAGCGTCGAGCCGACCAGTCCGAGCAGCAGCGCCTCGGTCAGCACGGACCGCCGCACCTGCCGCCGGTCGGCGCCCAGCGCACGCAACAGGCCCAGCTCGCGCGTGCGTTGGGCGATGAGCATCGAGAAGGTGTTGACGATGAGGAAGACACCGACGAGCACGGCGATCCCGGCGAAGCCGAGCATCACGTACTTGATGACGTCCAGGAAGCCGCCGAGTTGTGCGGCGGCGTCCTTGGCCTGTTCGTCGGCCGTCTTCAAGTCGTACGTCTTCGTGCCGAGTTCGGCCGCGACGTGCTGCTTGAGCACGGCGTCGTCGACGCCGGGCGCCGCGTCCAGCGAGATGCTCGTGGCGGCGGCGGTGCTGCCCAGCAGCCTGGTCTGCGCGGTCGGGGTGTCGAGGAACAGCAGCGCGGCACCGGGGTTGGTGGTGGTGAAGGTGGCGATGCCGACGATCCGCACCTCGAACGTGCCGGGTTGCGCCTGCACCGTCAGGGTGTCGCCCATGCGGACGTGCTTGCGGTCGGCGGTGTCCGCGTCGAGCAGCGCCTCGTCGGCGCCGTGCGGAGCGTGGCCGGAGGTCAGCTTCACCGGACTGCGTTCGCTGGGCTGCCAGTTGGTGGCGATGGTCGGTGCGCCGGAGGTCGGCCCGACCGACTCGTTCCCGCGGTCGACGATGGTGAGGTTCTCGACGGCCGCGTCGACATGGGCGGCCGCGACGCCGTCGACCTTCGCCAGCCGGTCCGCGAGCGAGGCGGGCAGGGTCGGGGTGGCGCCGGTCGGGATCTGTGAGTCGAGGTCGTTCCTGGGCGACACGGTCACATCCGCCGAGGTGGAGGCGAAGAGCCGGTCGAAGGTACGGGTGACCGTGTCCGAGAAGATCAGGCTGCCGGCGACGAACGCCACGGACAGCACGACGGCCAGCGCGGAGAGGAGCAGCCGCCCCTTGTGGGCGAGGAAGCTGCGCAGAGTCGCCTTGAGCACGGCCGCCTCAGTCCTTGTCGTGGGATACGTGGCCGGTGCCGCCGTCGGCCGTCACCCCGCCGGAGTCCGCCGCGGAGTCCGTCCCGGAGTCCGCCCCGGAGTCCGTCTTGGGGGGTGCCGCGCGGTCGGCGCCCGCCTGGGGAGGTACGACCCCCGCGTCCCCCTTCCGGGGGTGGGCGTCCGCGTCGCCGGGTGCGGGGCCCGCGGAGCCCGCCCGGACCGTGTCGAAGCGTTTCATGCGCTCCAGCACCGCTTCCGCCGTCGGCCGCGCCATCTCGTCCACGATCCGTCCGTCCGCGAGGAAGAGCACCAGGTCGGAGTGGGCCGCCGCGCCGGGATCGTGTGTGACCATGACGACGGTCTGGCCGAGATCGTCGACCGCCTCACGCAGGAAGCCGAGGACCTCCAGACCCGCGCGGGAGTCGAGATTGCCGGTCGGCTCGTCCGCGAAGATCAGCTCGGGGCGCGAGGCGAGCGCCCGCGCGCAGGCGACGCGCTGCTGCTGGCCACCGGAGAGCTGTGCGGGACGGTGCTTGAGCCGGTCGCGCAGCCCGAGTGTGTCGATGACCTGGTCGAGCCACTTCCGGTCGGGCCGCTGACCCGCGATGTCCATCGGCAGCGTGATGTTCTCGGCCGCGCTGAGCGTCGGGATCAGGTTGAACGACTGGAACATGAACCCGATCCGGTCCCGGCGCAACCGGGTCAGCTCGCGGTCCTTGAGCCCCGTGATCTCGGTGTCGCCGAGCCACACCTGTCCGGCGGAAACGGTGTCGAGCCCCGCCAGACAGTGCATCAGCGTCGACTTCCCGGAGCCCGAGGGGCCCATGACCGCGGTGAAGCGGCCGCGCGCGATGGCCACGTCGACCGAGTCGAGGGCGAGGACGGTCGTCTCACCCGAGCCGTACGCCTTCGTCAGGCCGCGCGCGCGGGCCGCGATCCCGTCGGCGTCCCCTTGGCCGACGGCGTGCTCCGCAGCTGATGTGGGCAAGGCCGCCTCCTGGGTGGTCGATGTCCCGGCATCCGTGTCCCGGCCGAGCGTAATGTGATCCCGCCCACAGGGGGTGTCCCTCCGGATTATTGGGCCGTCCGTCCTCCGGCCCTTGCGGGTGCTAGCACTTCGGCGCTAGCTTCGAAGTATGGCGAAGACCCAACTGAACGTGCGGGTGGACGAGGGCACGGCCCGGGCCGCCCGCGAGCGGGCCCTGGCGCGCGGCATGAGCGTGAACCGCTACATCGAGGAGCTGGTCAGACAGGACACCGGGGAGGTGGGTCACACCTTCGTCGACGCCGCCTCCGACTTCATGAAGCAGTACGAATCCGTCTTCGCCGAGGAATTCGGCGCGGACCGCGAAGGCGCCCGTGAAGGCACCCGCCAAGGCTCCCGCGAAGGTCGTCGTTGATCCCTTGAGCAGTCTCAGAGTCGACCTTGCCTGGCTTCTCATGATCGCCGAACAGAAGACGCCCGGAGACCCCCAGGTCACCGACTGGGGAGCCCTCGTCGCCGCCGTCAGCCGGCACGAGGCGGAGATATTCGGCATTCCCGTCTACGACAGTCCGCACGCCCGCGCCGCCGCGCTGCTCCAGCTCCTGCTGCACGTCCCGGCGCTCGAACGCTCCAACGCGATGTTCGCCTCCGCCGTCGCGTACGCCTATCTCGTCGCCAGCGGCCTCAAGGTCGTCACCTCCCCCGAGCAGGTGCGCGAACTCGCCCGCCTGGTGAAGGGCGGCGAGGCGACCGTGCACGACATCGCACAGGAACTGCGCCAGTGGAGCCTGTGACGTGCCGGCCGATGTGACACGCCTGCCTCTGTACACGCCGGTCTCTATGACGTCCCGGTCTCCAGGACGTCGGGCCGGCGCGCGGAGCCCAGCACACAGTACGAGGTGGGCAGCCGCGGCCCCTTCTCGGGCATCAGCAGCCGCCGGTACGGGCCGAGTTCGAACCCGGCGGCCCGCAGCGCGGCGACCGGGTCACGGGCCAGATGGCAGCCGCCGTTGAGCCGCGGCCACACCGTACGGTCCAGGCCGCGCTGGGCGGCCGCCATCACGCGTCCGCCACCCGTGCCGTGCTCGAAGAACCGCAGGGTGCCACCGGGCCGCAGCACGCGCCGAAGCTCCGCCAGGGCCCGCGGCACATCGCGCACGCTGCACAGCACCAGCGAGACCACCGCCGCGTCGAAGGCCTCGCTCTTGACCGGCAGCGCCTCCGCCACGCCCGGCGCCACGTCGACCGGGACCTCCGCGCGCAGCGCCGCCTGAACGGCCGACTGCCGCAGCCGCCGCTCCGGTTCGATCGCGACGACCTCCGAGACGGCACCCGGATAGTGCGCGAAGTTCAGACCGTTGCCCGCGCCGATCTCGATGACCCGGCCGGAGAGACCCGAGAGCAGCCGGTCGCGCACGCCGCCCATGCCCATCCGGGTCTCGGCGGCCACGCTGACGCGGGCGTAGTAGCGGGCGAACAGCGGGTGGTGCACCGGATCCCGTGGCACCTTGCCGGAGTCGGCCGACCTGAACGCCATGACGGACCTCCCAGGAGGACGGGACCTACCGTGATTGTCCCCCGAGGAGGTCCGTCACACCCTTCGGCGACCTCTCAACAGGACCCGGCGAAGGTGTCCGCGTCCCAGGTGCCGCCCAGTGCCGGTGCCAGCCAACCCGGCGCCCCGGCGCGGAACTCGGCGGGCGGCCGGGCGCCGGCCCCCGCGGGCAGCGCGCCCAGCAGCGGCGCTTCGGCCACCACCGGCAGGTCCGCGAGGTTGCAACGGGACGCCAGGTCCGCGGAGTCGGGCCAGCTGCCGATGACGAGCCCGGCCAGGTCCAGTCCCCGGCGCCGGATCTCACGCGCGGTCAGCTCGGTCGTGTTGAGTGTGCCGAGCCCCGCCGCCACGACGAGCAGCACCGGCGCGTCCAGCAGCGTCGCCACGTCCGCCAGCGTGCCGCCCTCGTCGTCGAAGCGGACGAGCAGACCGCCCGCCCCCTCGATCAGCACGAGGTCGTGCTCGGTGGCCAGCTTGGCCGCCGCCTCCGCCACCTCCCGGGGCCGCACCGGAGCCAGCCGGGCCCGCCGCGCGGCCGTGGCGGGGGCCAGGGGCTCGGGGTAACGGCCGAGTTCGAGCGTGGTCACGGTCCCGGCGAGCCGGGCCACCTCGTCGGCGTCCCCGCACTCGTGCGGACCCACCCCCGTCTGCGCGGGCTTGAGGACGGCCACGGACCGTCCGGCGGCGACGGCGGCGGCGGCGACGGCGGCCGTCGTGACCGTCTTGCCCACCTCCGTGCCCGTCCCCGTGATCACCAGGATCGTCATGTCATCCTTCCCGCGCCGCCGCGCGGACCGCGCGGGCGATCCGTGTCACGTCCTCGTCACCGGTGACGTACGGCGGCATCGTGTAGACGAGGTCGCGGAACGGCCGCAGCCACACGCCCTCGCGCACGGCGGCGGCCGTCGCCGCCGACATGTCCACCTCGTGGTCGAGCTGGACGACACCGATCGCGCCCAGCACGCGTACGTCCCGGACCCCCGGCATCGAGGAGGCCTCCGCCAGCCCCTCCCGCAGTCCCGCCTCGATCCGCTTGACCTCGGTCTGCCAGTCCTGCCCGAGCAGCAGGTCGATCGAGGCGCAGGCCACCGCGGCGGCGAGCGGATTGCCCATGAACGTCGGGCCGTGCGCGAGCACCGGGACCTCGCCGCGCGAGATGCCCTCGGCCACCCGGGCCGTGCACAGTGTCGCCGCCATGGTCAGGTAACCGCCGGTCAGCGCCTTGCCCACACACATCACGTCCGGCGTCACGCCCGCGTGTTCCGCCGCGAAGAGCGTGCCCGTACGGCCGAAGCCGGTCGCGATCTCGTCGAACACCAGCAACACGTCGTGCGCGTCGCACGCCTCCCGGAGCACCCGCAGATACGCGGGGGAGTGGAAGCGCATGCCGCCCGCTCCCTGCACCACCGGCTCCACGATCACCGCCGCCAGCTCGTCTGCGTGGCGCCCGATCAGCTCGCGCAGGTGCGCGGCGTACGACTCCTCGTATCCGGCCGGCGGGGCGTCGGCGAACACCTGGCGGTGCAGCACGCCCTGCCACAGCTCGTGCATCCCGCCCTCGGGGTCGCACACCGACATCGGCTGCCAGGTGTCCCCGTGGTAGCCACCCCGCCAGGTGAGCAGCCGCCGCTTGGCCGGGCGGCCGAGCGAACGCCAGTGCTGGAGGCACATCTTGACGGCGACCTCGACCGAGACCGAACCGGAGTCGGCGAGGAACACGTGCTCCAGTCCCTCGGGGGTGATGTCGACCAGACGCTTGGCCAGCCGCACGGCGGGCTCGTGCGTGAGCCCGCCGAACATCACATGGCTCATCCGCTCCAACTGGCCGCGCGCCGCGTCGTTCAGCACCGGGTGGTTGTAGCCGTGGATGGCCGACCACCAGGACGACATCCCGTCGACCAGATCGCCGGAGCCGTCCGCCATCCGCAGCCGCACCCCGCTCGCCGACTCCACGACGAGCGGTTCCTGCCGGCCCGGCATCGGCCCGTACGGATGCCAGACGTGGCGCCGGTCCAGATCGAGCAGTTCCCGCAGGGACAGGTCAGGCATTGGGCGCGAGATCCGTTCCGGCACCTCGGCGGCGCACGGCGACCAGATCCGTACGCGCCTCGGCGGGCACCTCGACCGGAGCCGAACCGCACACACCGCCCCCCGCGTGCGACCCGCACCCACCGCCCTCGTGGGACCCACAGCCACCGCCCTCGTGGGACCCGCAGCCGGAGTCCGCGTGCGCGCCGCAGCCCGCGCCCGCCGTCGCCCGGTGCTCCGGCAGCGTCACCTCGCCCGCGCCCTCCACCTCGAACCCGGCGTCCGCGATCATCTCCAGGTCGGCCTTGCCCGCCTGGCCCTCGCTCGTCAGGTAGTCGCCGAGGAAGATCGAGTTGGCCAGGTTGAGGGCGAGCGGCTGCATCGTGCGCAGATGGACCTCACGGCCGCCCGCGATACGGACCTCGGCGTCCGGGCAGACGAAGCGGACCATCGCCAGGATGCGCAGACACCGCTGGGGTGTCAGGTTCCACTCCTTGGCGAGCGGGGTTCCCTCGAAGGGGATCAGGAAGTTCACCGGAACGGAGTCGGGATCGAGCTCGCGCAGCGCGTAGACGACGTCCACGAGGTCCTCGTCGCTCTCGCCCATGCCCGCGATCAGACCGGAACAGGCGGACAGACCGGCCGCGTGCGCCTTCTGCACGGTGTCCACCCGGTCGGCGTACGTGTGCGTGGTCGTGATGTCCCCGTACGTCCCCTCGGACGTGTTGAGGTTGTGGTTGTAGGCGTCCGCGCCCGCCTCGCGCAGCCGCTCGGCCTGACCGTCGGAGAGCAGGCCCAGGCAGGCGCACACCTCGACGTTCTCGTGCTGGTCCTTGATCGCCTTGATGGTGTCGGAGACCCGGTCCACGTCGCGGTCGGACGGACCGCGGCCGCTGGCCACCAGACAGACCCGCTTGGCGCCCCCGGCCAGCCCCGCCGCCGCGGCCTGCGAGGCCTGGTCGGGCTTGAGCCAGCTGTACTTGAGGATCTCGGCCTTGGAGCCGAGCCGCTGCGAGCAGTACGAGCAGTCCTCGGGACACAGCCCGGACTTCAGGTTGACCAGATAATTGAGTTTCACTCGACGGCCGAACCAGTGCCGGCGGACTTTGCCGGCCGCGGCCACCACGTCGAGCACGTCGTCGTCGGACGTGGCCAGCACGGCCAGCGCCTCGTCACGGGTCGGCAGCTCGCGCCGAAGCCCCTTGTCCACCAGCGTGTTCAGCAGGTCCATGAGATCCGATCCTGACGTATCCGAGCGGGTGCGGCCAAGGAGAGATCGCACAACAGAGTCGGTTCGACGTGTGGGTATTGCCACATCCTGGGTGGCGGGCCGTCCCGCTAGGGTCTGTGCACTGCCTACAAAACCACCACCCTCAGGGCCCGGAGGCGCCAGCATGGCCGGATCGCCGTTCGCATGGATCGACGAGCAGGCGCACCAGCGCCGACAGGCCGGACTCGTCCGCACCCTGCGCCCGCGCCCCGCCGACTCGGCCCTGCTCGATCTGGCGAGCAACGACTATCTCGGACTCGCCCGCCACCCCGAGATCACGGCCGCCGCCGCGGCCGCGGCCCACCGCTGGGGAGCGGGTGCCACCGGATCGCGGCTCGTGTCCGGCACTACCGGACTTCACGCCGAACTCGAACGCGAACTCGCCGACTTCTGTGGTTTCGAGGCCGCGCTCGTCTTCTCCTCCGGGTACGCGGCCAATCTCGCCGCGGTCACCGCGCTCGCGCCGCACGGCTCGCTCGTCGTCTCGGACGCGGGCAACCACGCCTCGCTCATCGACGGCTGCCGGCTCGCCCGGGGCGCCACGCAGGTCGTCGCCCACGCCGACCCCGACGCCGTGGGCAAGGCGCTCGGGACGCACGAGGGCCCCGCCGTCGTCGTCTCCGACACGGTCTTCTCGGTGGACGGCGACGCGGCACCGCTGGCCGGGCTGGCCACGGTCTGCCGCGCACACGGGGCGGCGCTGCTCGTCGACGACGCGCACGGCCTCGGGGTGCTGGGCAGGGGCGGCCGGGGCGCTCCGCACGCCGCGGGGCTCGCCGGCGCTCCGGACGTCGTCGTGACCGTCACCCTCTCCAAGTCGTTCGGCAGCCAGGGCGGCGCCGTCCTGGGGCCCGCACCGGTCATCGACCACCTGGTCAACGCGGCGCGCACCTTCATCTTCGACACCGGTCTGGCGCCGGCCGCGGCGGGCGCGGCCCTCGCGGCGCTCGGACTGCTGCGCCGCGAGCCGGCGCGCGCCGACCGGGCCCGCGCGGTGGCGACGGCGCTGCACACCCGGCTGACCGCCGAGGGCCTGGAGGCCGTACGGCCGGACGCCGCCGTGGTCTCCGTGCGCGCGCCGTCCCCCGAGCGGGCCGTGAGGTGGGCGGCGGACTGCCGGGAGGCGGGGCTCGCCGTCGGCTGCTTCCGCCCCCCGTCCGTGCCCGACGGCATCTCCCGGCTGCGGCTGACCGCCCGCGCGGATCTCACCGACGCCCAGATCGAGCAGGCCGTACGGGTGGTCTCGGAGAACCGGTGAACGAGGCGGCGGTCAGTCCAGTCCGGCGATGAACCCCTCCCAGCTGGCAGGGGTGAACAGCAGGGCGGGGCCCGCCTCGTTCTTGGAGTCGCGCACCGCGACGAGTCCGGCCCAGGGGCCCGGGCCCGGTCGGGCGGTCTCGACGCAGTTGTTCATTCCTGTACTGCGACTGCTGCGCAGCCAGCGGACATCAGGGAGTGAAGTACTGAGAGGTACGTACCGAGGCAGTGCGGTCATGGGGGTGCCTCCTTACGCGCCGTCACCTGTCGCGGCGATGTAGTCCAACGAGTCCTCGGGTGAAAGGGCGTGGAACCGAAGGGTGTTGAAGACCTCGGTGTAGGCCTGAAGGTCTTCTTTCCGCTCGAGGTAGAGGCTACTCGTCAAGTGGTCGAGAACAACCACGTCCAGATCAGTTGTGTTCGGAAATGAGAAAATAACGAAAGGTCCGGTCACTCCGGCGTGCGCGCCGGCGCCGAACGGCAGCACTTGAAGGCGTACTTGGGGGAGAGCCGCAGCCTCCCGCAGCCGGGCCAGCTGCCGGGCCATGACCTCGGGTCCGCCGACCTCGCGACGCAGCACGGCCTCGTCAAGGACCGCGGTCAGCTCCAGCGGCGGATCCGAACGCAGGACGTCCTGCCGGGCGAGGCGCACCTCGACGAGCGCGTCCAGTTTGTCGTCCTCGAGTCCGCCCACGGCCGCCCGCGTCACCGCGCGGGCGTACTCCGGCGTCTGGAGCAGCCCCGGCACCACGGACGTCTCCAGCGTGCGCATACCGCTGGCCTGGGACTCCAGACTGATGAAGTCCCGGTAGGCGGGCGGCAGGACCCCCCGATAGGCGTGCCACCAGTGGTGACGCCCATTGCCCTCGGATCCGGCCAGTCCGAGCAGGAGCTCCCGTAACCCGGGTTCCCCCACCCCGTACGCGTCCAGGAGGCGCTCCACGTCGGCCGGTTTCACCCCGCTGATCCCCGTCTCGATCCGGCTCACCTTCGACTGATGCCAGCCGACGAGACGGGCCGCCTCACCACTGGTGAGGCCCGCACCGGCGCGCAGCGCGCGCAGTTCGGCACCGAGTTTGCGGCGGCGTACCGCGGGACCGTGCTGCATGGCCGTACTCCTTACTCCTTCCGAGCCGCCCAAATACGGTCTGCCGTCGCAGAGTTCACCGCTTCGAGCGACAGATATATGCATATCTCGGTGGATCGTGCCCGTGACCGGCCCAGTGATGGCAGTCTGGCGCGAAGCACCAGTCCGGGACCGTACTCGAACCATCCGCTCCGTGTCGGACTCCGGTCCCGTGGGAAAGGGACGACGTCGTCATGGCAGATCACCAGGAAGCATCCGTCACTCTGCCGAGCGATCCCGCCTCGGTCTCCGCGGCCCGGAATTTCGTCATCGACGTGCTGGCCGAATGGGGCCTGCCGTGCGACGCCGAAGTCGCGGACTCCGTACGCCTGATCGTGTCCGAACTAGCCACCAACGCCGTCCAGCACACCTTCGGTCAGTCGCCCACCTTCACCGTGGACGTCCGGCTCGACCGGGACGAACAACTGCGCATCGGCGTCACCGACAGCCATCCGCGCTTCCCGAAACGTCTGCCCGCCGCCGTCCAACAGGACAACGGCCGCGGGATGGTGATCATCCGTTGGCTGACCGCCGAGTGCGGCGGCAGGGTTCTCGTACGCCCCACCCGGGAGGGCGGCAAGACGGTCTCCATCGAGTTGCCGTGGACGGTGCCGGCCCGGCCGGTGGTGGCCGGCGGCCCGCAAGAGCCCTGAGGAAACGATCAGTTGCCGCACCCCGCCGCGCGTCGCTACCGCGTGGCACGCCCGAACACACCGCGCAGCAGGGCCCGGAAGGCCTCGGCCGCGGGTGCCTGCCGGTCGGTCCGGTGGACGACGGAGATCGTACGGCGCAGATCTCCCGGTTCCAGCAGCCGCAGCCCCACCGGGGTCGCCGCCGTCCTGGCCACCATCTCCGGCACCACCGCGACCCCGAGCCCCGCACTGACCAGCGCGCACACCAGGGCGTACCCGGGGCTCTCGACCCGCACGGCCGGGGTGGCCCCGACCCGGGCCAGCGCGGCCTCCACACCCTGCCGGGGCGGATGGTCCGGAGCCATGCTGATCAGCGGCTGTCCGGCAAGTCCGGAAAGCGGCAGCCGGGCCGCACCGTCCGCGAGGACATGTCCTGGAGCGGTCACGAGCACCAGCTCCTCGACCAGCACCGGCTCCGCGTGTACCGACGAGGGGAGGGGCACCGGGTCCGCGGGCTCGTAGGTGTGCGTCAGCGCGAGATCCACCTCGCCCGCCGCGACCGCCGAGACACCGTCCGGGGGCTCGTAGTTCGCGACCGTGAGTTCCACGTCGGGGTGGGCCCGGCGGAAGGCGCTGAGCACCGGCGGCAGCAGATGGATGCCCGCCGTCTGGAAGGTGCCGAGCCGCAGGGTACCGCCCGACAGGCCGGTCAGGCGGGCCAGTTCGTGCCGGGCCCGCTCCATCTCGTCGAGCACCCGGCGGGCCCGTGCCACGAGCAGCTCGCCCGCGTCCGTGAGCCGCGCCCCGCGGTGGGACCGCACCAGCAGGGACGCGCCCGCCTCCCGTTCCAGCTTGGCGAGCTGCTGGGAGAGGGCGGGTGGGCTGTAACCGAGGCGTTCGGCCGCCCGGGTGATGGATCCCGCCTCGGCCACCGCCACCAGGGCCGCCAGCCGTGTCGGGTCGTACATCGAACGGCTCCCCAGGTCCGGGGCGCCGCGGGGGAGCCCAGGTCTAAACGATTGCTTAAGGCAGACCCAGGATATTCGACATACCTGCTGAAGGCCTGACCCGGGCACCCTGGTGGGCATGGACGCACAGCTCATCGCCTTCACCGGAGTGGCCGCGGGAATGGTCGCCATGCCCGGCGCGGACTTCACCGTCGTCGTGCGCAACGCGCTCGTCTCCCGCCGGGCCGGGGTGGCGTGCGCGCTCGGGGTCGCGGGCGGGCTTCTCCTGCACACGACGCTGGCCGTCGCCGGTGTGGCCGCCGTCCTCGCGGCCGTGCCCGCGCTGTTCCGGACGCTGCAGCTCCTCGGCGGCGCCTACGTGCTGTACCTGGGGGTACGGACGCTGGACGGTCTGCGACGGCAGCGGGACCCGGAGCCGGGCCGGGAGCGCCCGGTGGTGTCCGGCGGGACGCTGTCCGGCGAGGCCGTGGCCGCCGGCCCTGGGGACGGGAGCCGTCCGCTGCGGCAGGGCTTCGTCACCAACGCGCTCAACCCGAAGGCGCCGATCACCTTCCTGAGCCTGCTGCCGCAGTTCGTGCCCGCGGGCAGCCCCGCGATGCCCCGCACCCTGGTGCTGGCCCTGATCGTGGTGGCCGTCGCCCTGGTGTGGTTCCCGGCGGTCGCCCTGCTGGTCGACCGGCTCGGCCGGTGGCTGCGCAGGCCGCGTGCCGCCCGCGCCGTGGAGGCGGTCACCGGGAGCGCGCTCACGGTGCTCGGCCTGGTGCTCCTCCTGGAGCCCCTGACGGCCTGAGAGCCTCCAGGGTTCGTGCCGCGAGGGGCGGCGGCCCGGCGCCGCCGCCCCTCGGTCGGGTCAGCTCACCCGGCCGTACCAGACGCTCTTCGTCCAGATCTTCTGGAGCTTCACGACCTCCCCGCTCTTCGGGGAGTGCCAGATCTTTCCCTTCCCGGCGTAGATGCCGACGTGGTACACGTTCCGGCCCGAGTGGAAGAACACGAGGTCACCGGCCTTGCGGTGCGAGGCGGAGATGTGGTGGCTCTTGTTGTACTGCCCCGCGGCCGTACGAGGCAGCTTCTTGCCCGCCTTCTTGTACGAGTACAGCGTGAGCCCGGAGCAGTCGAAGCGGCGCGGTCCGGTGGCACCGTAACTGTACGGAGCGCCCTTCTTGGATGCCGCGACCTGGAGTGCCCTCGTCGCCGGTGTGGCCGCCTCGGCGTCGGCTGCGACGCCCGGGACCACCAGGCTGCCGCCCACGGCGGCGATGGTCAGAGCCGAGGCCGTACCGGCCCGGGTCAGCAGCGACGGGACACGATTGAGCGCAGTCATGCGCAACCCTTCGTCAACCGCCTGTGAAGGATGACCTGTCGGATTCGGGCTGGCGAAGTAGCCCGGCCGCTTGCGCGGCTTCACCCCAAGGACCGCCCGGATCTCTCCGGCGGCCCGTCTTGCTGGGTCCTCCACTCCTGCCGATGCACATCTGTCGACCGGTCATCCGGGCGGCGGCAGGACTCGGCGTCCGCCCGGACCGCCCCGCCGGTGTGGCGGGGGCTTGTCGTCGGAAGGGATCTTCACGCATGGATGTCGGAAAATCCGAGCGGAACCGATGATTTGTGGGGTTACTCACCACTCACCCGTTCGGGTGGACACTCCTCTGTTCGAGGGGTGTTGGGGACGCCGGCAACGCTCTTACCAGCACCGGAAGGTTTCATTCCGCCTTTTGGCTACGCGTGTTGCGCAACTTTCGGGGCCACCCGAAAGGACGCGCGTCTACGCCGTTGGGGGGTACGTCGACTGGTCCGTTTGAAACCCGGGCCGAGCGCTCCGCGGATCGCCGTGAGCGGCGGCCCGGCCCTGGATGCCTCAACTGCGCGAGTCGGGCGGCAGGGTGACGCGGGCGGCCCGCCGCTCGCCGTCGAGGACGCGCAGGGCCTGCGCCAGGGTCGGCGCGTGCACCTCGCTCTCGCCCCGCTGGTGCATCAGGGCCAGGGCGTCGCGCAGTGCGGTCGCCTTGCCCACGAGTGCCTGGGCGGCGCGCAGCCCGCGATAGGTGTCTCCCGGCCGGGCCGGGTTGATGCGGCCGACCAGGTCGACCACGTCGAGGTAGCGGTCTATCAGCTCGGCCTCGGCGTGCGTCAGTGCGGGCAGTGGAGGCAGTTCGGGCACCATCGGCGGATCACCTCGCGTCGGGTGTGGCGTTCCTCGCACCGGGCGCGGTGCGCGAGTTCTTGCGGCTCGGGATGATCCCGTCCACCAGCCCGTAAGCCAGCGCGGCCTGCGCGTCCAGAATCGTGTCCCGCTCGATGTCGGCGGCGACTTGTTCGGGATTTTGCCCCGTGTGCCGTACGAGCATGTCCTCCAGCAGCTTCCGAGTGCGGGTCAACTCCGCTGCCTGGAGGGCCAGATCGCTCGCCTGGCCCTGAACCGGTCCGGGCAGCGAGGGCTGACGGATCAACACCCGTGCGCCCGGCAGGGCGAACCGCTTGCCCGGAGTGCCGCCGGCCAGCAGGACGGCGGCGACCGACGTGGCTTGCCCCAGGCATACGGTCTCCACGTCGCAGGCGACGAACCGCATCGTGTCGTAGATCGCCGTCATCGCGGTGAACGAGCCGCCCGGGGAGTTGACGTAGAGCGAGATGTCCCGCTCCGGCGCCGCGTGTTCGAGGTGCATGAACTGGGCCATCACGTCGTTCGCCGACGTGTCGTCGATCGCTGTCCCGAGGAACACGATGCGCTCGTCGAGCAGTTTGGAGTACGGGTCGAGGGTCCGGTGTCCGGTGGTCGAGCGTTCGGTGAACTCGGGCAGGACGTGGTGGGCGGACGGTTCGTACATGCCTGGCGCCTCCTCCGGGCGACTCCGCTGTGTGTCGCTCTCTGTAAAAAATGTACAGGACGTACAGATCATGTCGAGGGAATCGGCCGACAGCGAAAAACCCGGCGGAGAACAGGGGAGAAGAGGAGGGAGATGCTCCGTGGGTACGACGCCGGCGATCCCGACCGGACGCGGAACCGGCGATCCGGGCCGGACGCGGGATGGGGCGTGGCGGTGCGGGACGTCGCTTTCGGCGGAACCGGTGGACATCGTCCGTTTCGGGGGAGTGTCAGGGGTCCGGTCTAAGCTGGTGGGCATGGCCTACGAGATTCCGGTGACGCAAGCCAGGGCTGAGCTCGCCGACCTGATCAACCGGGTGGTGTACGGGGGCGAGCGTGTCGTCGTGACGCGTCACGGGAAGCCTCTCGTCGCCCTCGTCTCCGCCGCCGACCTGGAGCGGCTCGAAGAGCTCCGGGAGCCCGCCGGGGAGCAGGTGGTCAGCTCCCTCTCCCGCGTCCGCGAGGCCACGTCCGCGCCGCGGGAGCGCCAGCGCTTCGGTATCGCCGCGGAGCACCAGGGACCCAACCTCTCGTAGAGGAAGGGCGATCGGCGGCGCACGCCGGCCGACAGCCGTACACCGTGCGCCGTACGCGGTGTCGATCCGTGCGGGCCGAGGGGCGCGCCGTATACGGTCCCGGCTCCGGAGGATGTCCGCGGCGGGCCGGGCGGGCCCCCGAGGCGGCCGTCCGCTCGTCGAGGGGCGGGCCGGAACCCGGAATACCGAGCGGCCCGGCGCCGGCCGTGACCCGGCGCGCCGCTCCGCCGAGGTGCGCGCGCTTCGAGTGAAGATCGTCGGGGTCCACCGGTCACCGGACCCCGGGAGGGTCCGGGGGTCGCCCCACGCGTCGGCGGATGTGGACCACAGGCCGGTTAACGTCCACGAAACGACGGCCAACTAGCGTGCGCATCCATGCCACCAGGGGTTTTGGTGGCTGCGGCCACCGGACCCCGCACGGTCCGGAGCGAGGACTGTGAGGTGGGACGCCGTGCAACTGACCCCGCACGAGCAAGAGAGGCTGCTGATCCACGTGGCCGCCGACGTGGCCGAGAAGCGCCGGGCCCGCGGACTGAGACTGAACCACCCCGAGGCCGTCGCCCTCATCACGTCGCACATCCTCGAAGGCGCCCGGGACGGCCGCACCGTGGCCGAGCTGATGTCCTCCGGACGCAAGATCCTCACCCGCGACGACGTCATGGAGGGCATCCCCGAAATGATCCACGACGTCCAGGTCGAGGCGACCTTCCCGGACGGCACCAAACTCGTCACCGTCCACGACCCGATCGTCTGACGGGGGAGCGAACACCGTGATTCCCGGAGAGATCCTCTTCGCCGAGGGACCCGTCACTTTCAACGAAGGCCGCGAAGTCACCCGGCTGACCGTCCTCAACGCCGCCGACCGGCCCGTCCAGGTCGGCTCCCACTACCACTTCGCCGAGGCCAACCCCGGCCTGGAGTTCGACCGCGCCGCCGCGCGCGGCAAGCGGCTCAACGTCGCCGCCGGGACCGCCGTGCGCTTCGAGCCGGGGATCCCCGTCGACGTCGAACTCGTACCGCTCGCCGGTGCCCGTGTCGTACCCGGCCTGCGCGGCGAGACCGGAGGTGCCCTCGATGCCTGATCTCTCCCGCGGCGCGTACGCCGATCTGTTCGGCCCCACCACCGGCGACCGTATCCGCCTCGCCGACACCGACCTGCTCGTCGAGATCGAGGAGGACCGCTCCGGCGGCCCGGGGCGCGCCGGTGACGAGGCCGTGTTCGGCGGTGGCAAGGTCATCCGGGAGTCCATGGGCCAGTCGCGCGCCACGCGCGCGGAGGGCACTCCGGACACCGTCATCACGGGCGCGGTGATCATCGACCACTGGGGGATCGTCAAGGCCGACCTGGGCATCCGCGACGGCCGGATCACCGGCATCGGCAAGGCCGGCAACCCCGACACCATGGACGGCGTCCACCCCGACCTCGTCATCGGCCCTGAGACCGAGATCATCGCGGGCAACGGACGGATCGTCACCGCGGGCGCCATCGACGCGCACGTCCACCTGATCTGCCCCCAGATCGCCGACGAGGCACTCGCCTCCGGCATCACGACCCTGGTGGGCGGCGGCACCGGTCCCGCCGAGGGTTCCAAGGCCACCACCGTCACTCCCGGCCCCTGGCATCTGGCCCGGATGCTGGAGTCGATGGAGGGGTATCCGCTCAACTTCGGACTGCTCGGCAAGGGCAACACCGTCTCGCACGACGCGATGCTCTCGCAGATCCGCGGCGGCGCACTCGGACTGAAGCTGCACGAGGACTGGGGCTCCACGCCCGCCGTCATCGACGCCGCGCTGACCGTGGCCGACCGCACCGGCATCCAGGTCGCCATCCACACCGACACGCTGAACGAGGCGGGGTTCGTCGGTGACACGCTCGCCGCGATCGGTGGGCGCGGCATCCACGCGTACCACACCGAGGGTGCCGGCGGCGGGCACGCGCCGGACATCATGACGGTGGTCTCCGAGCCGCACGTGCTGCCCAGCTCCACCAACCCGACCCGGCCGTACACCGTCAACACCGCCGAGGAACACCTCGACATGCTGATGGTCTGCCACCACCTCAACGCGGCCGTTCCCGAGGACCTGGCCTTCGCCGAGTCACGTATCCGGCCGTCCACCATCGGAGCCGAGGACATCCTGCACGATCTCGGCGCGATCTCGATCATCTCCTCCGACTCGCAGGCGATGGGCCGGGTCGGCGAGGTCATCCTGCGGACCTGGCAGACGGCCCATGTGATGAAGCGGCGGCGCGGGGCCCTGCCGGGCGACGGACACGCGGACAACCACCGTGTACGTCGCTATGTCGCCAAATACACGATCAACCCGGCGCTCGCGCAGGGACTCGCCCGCGAGATCGGCTCCGTCGAGACCGGCAAGCTCGCCGACCTCGTGCTGTGGGAGCCCGCGTTCTTCGGCGTCAAGCCGCACCTCGTCATCAAGGGCGGACAGATCGCGTACGCGCAGATGGGCGACGCCAACGCGTCCATTCCGACGCCGCAGCCGATTCTGCCCCGGCCGATGTTCGGGGCGATCGGACGGGCGCCCGCCGCGAACTCGTTCAACTTCGTGGCACCGCTCGCGATCGAGGACGGGCTGCCGGAGCGGCTCTCGCTGAGCAAGAGGTTCATGGCCATCGACTCGACCCGGGGGGTGACCAAGGCCGACATGCGGGAGAACGACGCCCGGCCGCGCGTACGGGTCGATCCCGACAGTTTCGCCGTGCACATCGACGGAGAGCTGGTCGAGGCGACACCGGCCGCGGAACTGCCCATGGCCCAGCGTTACTTCCTCTTCTGATGTCCCGCGCGGCACTTCTCGTCCTGGCGGACGGCCGCTTCCCCGCCGGAGGGCACGCCCACTCCGGCGGGGCCGAGGCGGCCGTCAAGGCCGGGCGGATCAGCGGGGCGGCGAGCCTGGAGGACTTCTGCCGCGGGCGGTTGCACACGACGGGGCTGGTGTCGGCCGCCCTCGCCGCGGCGGCGGCGCTCGGCGTCGACCCGGTGGCGCTGGACGCGGCAGCGGACGCCCGGACGCCGTCGCCCGCCCTGCGCGGGGCCGCGCGACGGCTCGGACGGCAGTTGATGCGGGCGGCGCGAGCGGCCTGGCCGTCCGAGGAACTCGACGCGCTGGCAAGGGAGTTCCCCAAGGGAGCGCACCAGCCCGTGGTGCTCGGGGTGGCTGCCAGAGGCGCCGGACTGGGGCCAGAGGACGCCGCGTACTGCTCCGCGTACGAGAGTGTCAGCGGGCCGGCGACGGCGACCGTGCGGCTGCTCAGCCTGGACCCCTTCGACGCCACGGCGGTACTGGCCCGGCTGGCGCCGGAGTTGGACCGGGTCGCTCAGCGGGCGGCCGAGGCGGCGCGGCGCGTGGTGGCCGACGGCGTCGACGCGTTGCCCGCGGGGGGTGCTCCGTTGCTGGAGATCAGTGCGGAGGCGCATGCCGCTTGGGCTGTGCGGTTGTTCGCGTCGTAGGGGGTTCGGGGTGGGCGTTGGTGGTCTGGCCCCGGGGGCTCCGCCCCCGGACCCCCGTTCGCCCCAAGGGCTCGTCCTCAAACGCCGGACGGGCTGGATGCGGCTTACCGGAGCCGGAAGGCCGGGCACAGGGGACGGCCGAGGGCGTCGGAAGGTTCGAAATCGTCGGAGAATCCGGTCTCGGCCGGGGAACGGAGCCGCAATCATGCATCTCGACCATCTTCACGGTCACGACGGGACGTCCGCCGTGAGTGCCGACGCGCGGCGTCCCGACGGCTCGCGCCGGGCCCTGCGGATCGGGCTCGGCGGGCCCGTGGGATCCGGCAAGACCGCGACCGTCGCCGCGCTCTGCCGGGCCCTGCGCGACGAGTGGTCGCTCGCGGTCGTCACGAACGACATCTACACGCGCGAGGACGCCGAGTTCCTGCTGCGGGAGGCGGTGCTGCCGCCCGAGCGGATCACCGCCGTCGAGACGGGGGCCTGTCCGCACACCGCGATCCGGGACGACATCTCGGCGAACCTCGAAGCGGTGGAGGACCTGGAGGACGAGGTCGGGCCGCTGGACCTGATCCTGGTCGAGTCCGGGGGCGACAACCTCACGGCCACCTTCTCCAAGGGGCTGGTCGACGCGCAGATCTTCGTGATCGACGTCGCGGGCGGGGACGACATCCCGCGCAAGGGTGGACCGGGGGTCACCACCGCCGATCTTCTCGTCGTCAACAAGACCGACCTCGCGCCCTACGTGGGATCCGACCTGGCGCGGATGGCCGCCGACGCCAAGGCCCAACGGGCCGAACTGCCCGTCGTCCTCCAGTCGTTGAGGAGCGAGGGCGGCGTCACGGCCGTCGCGGACTGGGTGCGGGAACGGCTCGCCGCGTGGACGGCGTGACGACAGCGGGCGTGCGGGCCACCGCACGGATCGAGGCACGCGCCGACGGCCGGGGCGGCACCTCGCTGCCGGTGCTGGACGGCGAGGGCCCGATCGCGCCGCGCCGCACCCGGGCACACGGCGACGAGGCACGGGTGATGCTGGTCGGTGCCATGAGCGGCCCGCTCGGCAACGACCGATTCGCCGTGGAGGCGACCGTCGCGGAAGGGGCGCGACTGCACGTCGGTTCGGCCGCCGCGACCATCGCCCTGCCGGGGCAGGCCAAGGGAGAGGCCCGCTACGACGTACGGCTGCGCGTCGCCACCGGAGGCGAACTGCACTGGCTGCCGGAGCAGTTGATCTCCGCGAACGGGAGTGATCTTCACGTCACCTCGGGAATCGGGCTGGAGCCGGGCGCGCGGCTGGTGTTCCGCGAGGAGCAGGTACTCGGTCGCGTCGGTGAGCAACCGGGGCGGCTCACCAGCCGACTTACCCTGCGACTCGGCGGACGGACGCTGCTGGACCAGGAGTTGTCGTGCGGCCCCGGCGCGCCCGGCGGATGGGACGGCCCCGCCGTCCTCGGGGGACACCGTGCCCTCGGACAACTGCTCATCGTGCGACCGGAGTTCGAGAAGGACATGCCGCGAGCACGGCTGCTGGGGGAGTGCGCGGCCGTCAATCCCCTGGCCGGACCGGCTGTTCTGGTGAGCGCGCTGGCACCTGACGCGCTGCGGCTGCGGCGGGTTCTGGACGAGGCGTTGAGGTCCTTCGGCTGAGTATCCGCTCAACGGGGTGCCGTACACCGCTTATCGGATTAGTAAAGAAGCCCTGTCCCCCCTGTTCTCAGGGACCTCACAGCCGAAAGGATCCCCGTACCAATCGCAACGATGTACGGGGAGGTCCCACTTGAGGGCTTTGAGACCGACGAGACGAGTGACAGCGCTCGGCTCGGCCGGAGCGCTCGTCACGGCGACCCTGATAGCCGGAGCCATGGCGGCGCCGTCGGCCACCGCCGCCTCGCGCCACGGCCAGGACCGCGAGGCCCGTGGTGCGGCGATCGCCGCCGCCCGGGCCGAGAAGGCCGGTATCAACTGGCAGGACTGCCCGGCGGACTGGGGCTTCGTGAAGCCCATCCAGTGCGGCTGGGTCAGCGTGCCGCTGGACTACGCGCACCCGAACGGCAAGCAGATCAAGCTCGCCGTCGACCGCATCGGGAACACCGGGACGAAGGAGGAGCGCCAGGGCGCCCTCGTCTACAACCCGGGCGGCCCGGGCGGCTCCGGCATGCGCTTCCCCACTCGTGTCACCGGCAAGAACCCGATCTGGGCGAACACCGCGAAGGCCTACGACTTCGTGGGCTTCGACCCGCGCGGTGTCGGCCACTCGGCGCCCATCTCCTGCATCGACCCGCAGGAGTTCGTGAAGGCGCCCAAGGCCGACCCGGTCCCGGACTCCCAGGCCGACAAGCGCGCCCAGCGCAAGCTCGCGGCCGAGTACGCGGACGGCTGCGCCGAGCGCAGCGGCAAGGCCGTGCTGGCGCAGATGACCACGCCGAACACCGCGCGCGACCTGGACGTCATCCGCGCCGGGCTCGGTGAGAAGAAGCTCAACTACCTGGGCGTCTCGTACGGCACCTACCTCGGCGCCGTCTACGGCACGCTCTTCCCGGGACACGTCCGCCGCATGCTCGTGGACAGCGTCGTCAACCCGTCTCGGGACAACATCTGGTACCAGGCCAACCTGGAGCAGGACGTCGCCTTCGAGGGCCGCTGGAAGGACTGGGAGGACTGGGTCGCCAAGAACGACGCGGCCTTCCACCTCGGCGACACCCGCGCGAAGGTGCAGAACCAGTGGCTGAAGCTGCGCGCCGCCGCGAAGAAGAGCCCGCTGGGCGGGGTCGTCGGACCCGCCGAGCTGATCTCCTTCTTCCAGAGCGCTCCGTACTACGACTCCTCGTGGGTACCGGTCGCGACGGTGTTCAGCAAGTACGTCGCCGGTGACACCCAGGCGATGGTGGACGCCGCCGCTCCGGACCTGTCCGACACGGCGGGCAACATCAGCTCGGAGAACGGCAACGCCGTCTACACCGCCGTCGAGTGCACCGACGCCAAGTGGCCCACCAGCTGGAACAAGTGGGACAGGGACAACACGCGGCTCAACAAGGACTACCCGTTCATGACGTGGGCCAACGCGTGGTTGAACCTGCCGTGCGCCACCTGGCCGGTCAAGCAGCAGACCCCGGTCGAAGTCAGGACCGGCAAGGGGCTGCCGTCCGTCCTGATCGTGCAGTCCACGCGTGACGCCGCGACCCCGTACCCGGGCGCGGTCGAACTGCACAAGCGCTTCAAGGGCTCCCGCCTCATCACCGAGCAGGGCGCGGGCTCGCACGGTGTGACCGGCCTGGTCAATCCGTGCATCAACACGCGGGTGGACACCTACCTGCTCACCGGCAGGACGGACGCGGCCGATGTGACGTGCACGCCGCACGCCACGCCGGCGCCGTAGCACACCGCACACGAAGGGGCGGCCGGTCCTCCGGCCGCCCCTTTCGCGTCGGTGCCCCTGCCGCCCCGCCCCGCCCCGCCACCGGTCCCACCGGACGGTCAGCTCAATGGCATCCGCGGGAACCTGCGCGCTCTCTCCGCGCTCTCGGCGGCCGCCTCGGCCTTGACGTCGGCCGCGTACCGGTCGACGTACTCCTGCCCGGAGAGGGTGAGGATGGCGTACATGATCTCGTCGGTGACGGCACGCAGGATGGCCTTCTCGTTCTCCATACCGGCGTAGCGGGAGAAGTCGAGGGGCTCGCCGAAGCGGATCACCACGGGGTGGAGGTTCGGGATCTTCTGACCCGGCGGCTGCGCCTCGAAGGTGCCGATCATCGCGCAGGGGACGACCGGCACCCGGGCCTTCAGGGCCATGGCCGCGACGCCGACCTTGCCCTTGTAGAGGCGCCCGTCGTGCGAGCGGGTGCCCTCCGGGTAGATGCCGAGCAGCTCGCCCTGGCGCAGCACGCCGAGCCCCTCCCGGATCGCGGCCTGTCCCGCCTCCTTGCCTGAGCGGTCCACCGGGATCTGCCCCGCGCTGCGGAAGAACGCGGCCGTCAGACGGCCCTTGACACCCGGCCCGGTGAAGTACTCCGCCTTCGCGAGGAAGGTGATCCGCCGCTTGAGGATCGCGGGCATCAGGAAGTGGTCCGAGAAGGACAGGTGGTTGCCCGCCACGATGGCGCCCCCCGACGACGGTATGTGCTCAAGGCCCTCGATCCGAGGCCGGAACACCAGCCTCAACAGCGGACCCAGAAGCACATGTTTGAGCACGTAATAAAACACCTGAGGCGCTCCTCTGTTCCTCCGGGTCCTCCCCGGGGAGCGATCAGTTTAGGCGTGCCCGTCGCCGGGGGTAACCGTTCGGGGGTCACTCTCTGTGGTCCCGTGGCCGGTATCAGACCCCTTGCGTCAGAACCTTCTCGAGGGCCGCGAGAGCTGACCGGAGTTCGTCGGCGGTGATGGTCAGCGGCGGGGCCAGCCGGATGGTCGAACCGTGGGTGTCCTTGACCAGGATCCCCTCGCGCATGAGGCCCTCGCTGATCTCGCGGCCGGTGCCGATGGACGGGTCGATGTCGACGCCCGCCCACAGCCCGCGCGAGCGGAAGCCCTCCACTCCCCGGCCCACGAGCGCCTTGAGGCCGCCTCGCAGGACCACGCCCAGCTCGGCCGCCCGGCGCTGGAACTCCCCCGTCTCCAGCAGCTCGACGACCGCCGAGCCGACCGCCGCGGCGAGCGGGTTGCCGCCGAACGTGGAGCCGTGCTCGCCGGGCCGCAGTACGTCGAGAACGTCACGGCGCGCCACCACCGCCGAGACCGGCACGATGCCGCCGCCGAGCGCCTTGCCGAGCAGCAGCATGTCCGGGACGACGCCCTCGTGGTCGACGGCGAGGGTGGTGCCGGTCCGCCCCAGACCCGACTGGATCTCGTCCGCGACGAACAGGCAGTTCGCCCGGCTGGTCAGCTCGCGCACACCGGCCAGATAGCCGTCGTCGGGGATGACGACGCCCGCCTCGCCCTGGATGGGCTCGATCAGCACGGCCGCGGTCGTCTCGTCGACGGCGGCTTCGAGCGCCGCGAGATCGTTGTACGGAACGATCCGGAAGCCCGGGGTGAAGGGGCCGAAGCCGCTGCGGGCCGTCTCGTCCGTGGAGAAGCTGACGATCGTCGTCGTACGGCCGTGGAAGTTGTCCGCGGCCACGACGATCGTGGCCTGGTCCGGGGCGACGCCCTTCACCTCGTACGCCCACTTGCGGGCAACCTTGACGGCGCTCTCCACCGCCTCGGCGCCGGTGTTCATCGGCAGGACCATGTCCAGGCCCGTCAGCCGGGCCAGGGACGCGGCGAAGTGGGCCAGCTGGTCGTTGTGGAAGGCGCGGGAGGTCAGGGTGAGCCGGTCGAGCTGGCGGTGCGCCGCCTCGATCAGCACGGGGTTGCGGTGGCCGAAATTGAGGGCCGAATAGCCCGCCAGCATGTCGAGGTAACGGCGGCCCTCGACGTCCTCGACCCAGGTGCCCTCGGCGCGGGCGACGACGACGGGGAGCGGGTGGTAGTTGTGCGCGAGGACGGGGCCCTCCGCGCGGATCAGGTCGGCGGACGTGCGCGTACGGGCGGGAGCGGTCATGAGCGGATCTCCTGGGTGCAGCACTTGATGCCGCCGCCGGCCTTGTGGAACTCGGAGAGGTCGACGGGGACGGGGACGTATCCGTGCCGGGCGAGCCGGCCGGTGAGGGCCTCGGCACGCGGCGAGATGAAGACGTGACGGCCGTCGGAGACGGAGTTCAGACCGAAGGTCATCGCGTCCTCGCGGGTCGCGACCACCGCGTCCGGGAAGAGCCGTGCCAGCACCTCGCGGCTGCCGGGCGAGAACGCCTCCGGGTAGTAGGCGATGTTCGCCCCCGGCCCCTCCTCCAGGACGAACAGGGCCGTGTCCAGATGGTAGAAGCGCGCGTCCACCAGCTGGAGGCTGATCACCGGGACACCGAAGAACTCCTGGACCTCGCGGTGCGCCTCCGGGGTCGTACGGAAGCCGGTGCCCGCCAGGAGGTAGCGGCCCACCGGGACGAGGTCGCCCTCGCCCTCGCACACGGACTCGGGACGGTAGACGTCGAAGCCGGCGGCCTTGAACCAGGTCTCGTAGGCGCTGGACTCCGGACGGCGCTGGGGCGC
The DNA here is from genome assembly GCF_012273515.2 of Streptomyces sp. RPA4-2. Taxonomy (NCBI): domain Bacteria; kingdom Bacillati; phylum Actinomycetota; class Actinomycetes; order Kitasatosporales; family Streptomycetaceae; genus Streptomyces; species Streptomyces sp. RPA4-2. Next base: position 1,628,404 of record NZ_CP050975.2, on the reverse strand, counting down.
GTGGAAGAGCGAACCGAAGACACGGCCCGCGAGGACGAGCGCGGAGTTCGCCGCGAACACCATGTCCGGGAGATCCGCCACGGGCTCCACGATGTCCACGGTGTGCCCATGGGCACGATAGGCGCTGATCAGCGCCTTCCACTGGCCATGGGCCAGATCGACGTCCACCTGGGTGTCGGGGTGCATCCAGGGGTTGATCGCGTACTGCACGGCGAAGTGTCTGGGTTCGCAGACGAGAAAGCGCCGGGGGCGCGGCACACGGCTGTCAGGCACAGAGAGGTTCCTCCGCTTCCTGCGGTGTTGACGGGGGTGCCTCAAAGGTAGGAAACGGGGGATACGGGCGACAAGCGAGGAGAGCTGCGCATGTACGCAGTATCGCTGCGCAATCATGGTGGTCAGCGCACGTTTGCTGCGTCCTGAGCCTCTTCCGGGGCGGCATGGGTCGCGCCCGCCTCGGGCGCCTCCGGCAGCAGATGGGACAGCACCATGTAACTGATCGTCTTCCGGATGAAGGGCTCGGTGCGGATCCGCTCCAGGACCTCCTCGAAGTGGTCCACATCGGTGGCACGCACATGCAGCAGCGCGTCCGCGCCCCCGGTCACGGTCATGGCGGCGGTGATCTCCGGATGGTTGCGGACCACCTCCGCGAGCCGCCGGGGCGGTGCCGCGCCCTCGCAGTACACCTCGACGTACGCCTCCGTGCGCCAGCCGAGCGCCGTCGGCTTCACCGTGGCCGTGAACCCGGTGATCACGCCGGTCTCCCGGAGCCGGTCCACCCGCCGCTTGACGGCGGTCGCCGACAGCCCGATCGCCGCGCCGATCTCGGCGAAGCTCGTCCGGGCATTGGCCATCAGGGCTGTGATGATCTTACGGTCGAGTTCGTCGAACATCCCGGACTTGCTGTTCATGGCGGCACTGTATCCAGCGAGAACGTCCATGCCCCGCACATGTCCAGACGTACGAATCGCTCTTACACTCCACTTCCATGCTGCGCGTGCTCGCCGTCGACGACGAACAACCGTCCCTGGAGGAGCTTCTCTATCTCCTCAACGCCGATCCCCGGGTCGCCGCCGCCGAGGGCGCGAGCGACGCGACCGAGGCGCTGCGCCGGATCAACCGGGCCCTCGCCTCAGGACCCGACGGGCCCGAGGCGATCGACGTCGTCTTCCTCGACATCCACATGCCCGGACTCGACGGACTCGACCTGGCCCGGCTGCTCACCGGTTTCGCCCACCCGCCGCTCGTCGTCTTCGTCACGGCGCACGAGGGATTCGCCGTCCAGGCCTTCGACCTCAAGGCCGTCGACTACGTACTGAAGCCGGTGCGCAGGGAGCGCCTCGCCGAGGCCGTCCGCCGGGCCGACCAACTCCGGCGCACCGCACCGCTGATCCCCGTGCACGAACCCGACCCGGACCACATCTCCGTCGAACTCGGCGGCGTGACCCGCTTCGTGGCCGTGGAGGACATCACCCACGTCGAGGCGCACGGCGACTACGCGCGCCTGCACACCGCGCAGGGCAGCCATCTGGTCCGCATACCGCTGTCCACCCTGGAGGAACGCTGGCGGACCCGCGGCTTCGTCCGCATCCACCGGCGCCACCTGGTCGCCCTGCGCCACATAGGCGAACTCCGCCTGGACGCGGGTACGGTGAGCGTTCTCGTGGACTCCGTCGAACTCCAGGTCAGCCGTCGGCACACGCGCGAACTGCGTGACCTGCTGATGCGCCGGACCACCAGCTGAGGGGGAACGGCGTGCCGCAGGATCCGACCGAACGCCGCGTGGTCGTCACCGGAGCGCCCCGGCGCACCCGCAGGACGTCCGGCTACTACCGGCCCAGGACCGAGATCGACGAACAGACCACGCTCGGCCACACCTATGTGCGCTCGCTGATGCGCAGTCAACTCCGCGCCGCCCTCGTGGGGTTCGCCGTCCTGGGACTCCTGGTCGGACCGCTGCCCCTGGTCTTCGCGGCGATCCCGGACGGCGCGGGCCTGGAGTGGGCCGTGCTCGGATTCTGCGTCTACCCGCCCCTGGTCCTGCTGGCCCGCTGGTACGTGCGCCGCGCGGAGCGCAACGAGAGGGACTTCGTGCGTCTGGTCGAGGACCGTTGACCGGCCGCCGACGACCGGCGAGGGGCGAGGCGTGAGGGGATTCGCGGGACGCGGGAGAGCGGCTCCCGGCGGTCCTGGCGCGGGGGGCCCCGCCCGGTGAACCAGAACTACGCCGTCCCCGCCGTCGCCCTCGTCGTCGTCGCGACCGTCCTGGTCGGGGCGTTCGGCCTGCGCATATCCCGGACCACCTCCGACTTCTACGTCGCCTCCCGCACCGTGGGCCCCCGGCTGAACGCGGCGGCGATCAGCGGAGAGTACCTCTCCGCGGCCTCCTTCCTCGGCATCGCGGGCCTGGTGCTCGTCCAGGGTCCCGACATGCTCTGGTACCCCGTCGGTTACACCGCGGGCTACCTGGTACTGCTCCTGTTCGTCGCCGCCCCGCTGCGCCGCTCCGGCGCCTACACGCTGCCCGACTTCGCCGAGGCGCGGCTCGGCTCGCAGGCGGTCCGACGGCTCGCCGGTGCCTTCGTCGTCGGCGTGGGCTGGCTCTACCTGCTGCCCCAGCTCCAGGGCGCGGGACTCACCCTGGCGGTACTGACCGACGCGCCCGACTGGTTCGGCGGCGTGCTCGTCGCCGTCGTCGTGGTCGCCACGGTCGCCGCCGGCGGCATGCGCAGCATCACCTTCGTCCAGGCCTTCCAGTACTGGCTGAAGCTCACCGCCCTGCTGGTCCCGGCGATCTTCCTGGTCCTCGCCTGGCAGAGTGAAGGCGCTCCACGCGACGCCTTCGACGAACCGGCGACCTTCCGCGCGCAGCGGGTCGTCCGCATCGACGACACCCTCGACCTGAGACTGCCGGACCCGCTCGCCGTCACGGCGACGGGAACCGTGGACGGCCACCGCTACGAGAGCGAGCGGGTCCGGCTCCCGGCCGGCGTCCACCGCATCGCGCGCGGCACCCGGCTGACCTTCGAGAAGGGGGACCCGGTACCGGCCGCCGACCGCGCCCGCGACGGCGGCATGTCGACCTCGCTCGCGGCCGGCCGCGAGGAACGCCCCCTCTACGCCACCTACGGACTGATCCTCGCCACCTTCCTCGGCACCATGGGACTCCCGCACGTGGTCGTCCGCTTCTACACCAGCCCGCATGGTGTCGCCGCCCGCCGCACCACCGTCGCCGTCCTCGGCCTGATCGGCGCCTTCTACCTCCTGCCGCCCGTCTACGGGGCGCTGGGCCGGCTGTACGCCCCCGAACTCAGCCTCACCGGGAACGCGGACGCCGCCGTCCTGCTGCTCCCGGACCGGGTGATCGGCGGACTCGGCGCGGACCTCCTGGGCGCGCTGGTGGCGGGCGGCGCCTTCGCGGCGTTCCTGTCCACCGCGTCCGGACTGACCATGGCGGTGGCCGGGGTCCTCACCCAGGACGTGCTGCCCTCCCGCGGGGTGCGCCACTTCAGGCTCGGCACGGTGCTCGCCATGGTGGTGCCGCTCGTCGCCAGCGTGATCGTGGGCGGGCTGCCCGTCGCCGACGCCGTAGGACTCGCCTTCGCCGTGTCCGCCTCCTCCTTCTGCCCCCTGCTCGTCCTCGGCATCTGGTGGCGGCGGCTGACACCGCCCGGCGCGGCCGCGGGCATGCTGACCGGCGGCGGCGCGGCCTTCGTGGCGGTCGCCGCGACCATGGCGGGCTACCCGCGCTCCGGCACGCTGCACGCACTGCTCGCCTGGCCCGCGCTCTGGTCGGTACCCCTCGGCTTCCTCACCATGATCCTGGTGTCGCTGGCGACGCCGGGCCGGGTACCACAGGGCACGGCGGCGATCCTGGCCCGGTTCCACCTCCCCGAGGAACTGTCCGACGGCCAGGTGCGCGCGGCCGCGCACAGCAAGGAGGCCGAGGCGTGAGCGGATTCCTGGCCGGGCTGTGCGTGGCCGTGCTCCCGCTGCTCGCCGCCGGGTTCTGGCTCGGCAGGCGGACCGCGCGGCCCGAGAACCTCGGCGGGCTCGGCACCGCCGTCGAGCACGCCACCTTCGAGACCCTGCACACCGCCTCGCTCGCCGCACCCCCGCTGCGCGCGGGCCTCACCGGCGAGACCGCCCGCAGGTCCGCGCGCCGGCTGCGCACCCTGCTCGGCACCGACGCGCTCTGCCTCACCGACCAGGACACCGTCCTGGCCTGGGAAGGCGTCGGGGAGCACCACCGCACCGAGATCATGGACCGGCTCGGCGGCCCGCTGGAGACCGGCCGCGGTGAGGCCTTCCGGCTCCGGTGCGAGGAGCCGGACTGCGTACTGCGCTGGGCCGTGGTCGCACCGCTCACCGTCGACGACCGGGTGCACGGAGCGCTCGTGGCCTGCGCGCCCCGCGAGTCCGCCGTGCTCGTCCGGGCCGCCGGCGAGGTCGCCCGCTGGGTCTCCGTGCAGCTGGAACTCGCCGACCTCGACCGGTCCCGTACCCGCCTGATCGAGGCCGAGATCAAGGCCCTGCGCGCCCAGATCTCCCCGCACTTCATCTTCAACTCGCTCGCGGTGATCGCCTCGTTCGTCCGCACCGACCCGGAGCGCGCCCGCGAACTGCTCCTGGAGTTCGCCGACTTCACCCGCTACTCGTTCCGCAGGCACGGCGACTTCACCACCCTCGCCGACGAACTGCACGCCATCGACCACTACCTGGCACTCGTGCGGGCCCGCTTCGGGGACCGGCTCTCGGTCACCCTGCAGATCGCGCCCGAGGTGCTGCCGGTCGCGCTGCCCTTCCTCTGTCTCCAGCCCCTGGTGGAGAACGCCGTCAAACACGGCCTGGAGGGCAAGGCGGACAAGTCGAACAAGAGCCACATCAGCATCACCGCGCAGGACGCGGGCGCCGAGGCGCTGGTCGTCATCGAGGACAACGGCACCGGAATGGACCCCGAACGACTGCGCCGCATCCTCACCGGCGAGGTCAGCCCCTCGGACGGCATCGGTCTGTCCAACGTCGACGACCGGCTGCGCCAGGTCTACGGGGACGACTACGGCCTCGTCATCGAGACCGCCGTCGGGGCCGGTATGAAGATCACCGCACGGCTGCCCAAGTACCAGCCGGGCGTCCACTCGGCGGGCCGGCGCCCCCGGCAGTGAGCGCGACGCCCGTCACGCTCCGCGCGCGGCGACCATCGCGATGGTGATCAGGCCGAGCACCACCCAGCCGAACCACAGCCAGCCGTTGCTGCCGAGCGCGACCGTATAGGCCGTCACGACAACCAGCCCACCGACGGTGAGCACCCCCATGGTCTTCGTCGAACCGGGCATCGCGGCACACCCTTCTCCTGACGGGTCCGCTGCGCGGGCCGTGGCCTGCGGCCATTTTCACCCGGCGGGAGAAGGTTCGCCAGGGCTGGTTCAGCTGTCGAGAGGTGATTCAGTTGCTGCGGGCGTTGAGTGACGCCAGATAGGCGTTGTACGCCTCGAGTTCCTTGTCGCCGTCGCGGTCCGCCGCCCGGTCCGTGCGGCGGGCCTGCCGCTGCTCGGAGCCGTACCACTGGAAGAGCAGCGCGAGCAGCACGAGGACGGAGGGGATCTCGCTGAAGGCCCAGGCGATGCCGCCCGCCGCGTTCTGGTCGGTGAGCGCGTCGATGGCGAGCGAGGCGGGCGGGTTCTTGTACGTGTCGACCATCGGCGTGGACGCCATCATCAGGGCGATACCGAAGAACGCGTGGAACGGCATACCGGCGAACAGCTCCAGCATCCGCATCAGGTAGCCCGGCCGGTGCGGTCCGGGGTCCACGCCCATGATCGGCCAGAAGAAGACCAGGCCGACGGCGAGGAAGTGGCACATCATCACGGTGTGCCCCGTCCGCGACCCCATCAGGAAGTCGAAGATGGGGGAGAAGTACAGGGCGTAGAGGCTCGCGATGAACAGCGGGATCGTGAACGCGGGGTGCGTGATGATCCGCATGTATCGGCTGTGCAGGAACATCAGCAGCAGTTCACGCGGCCCCTTGGTGCCCCGCCTGGCCGCCACCGGGAGGGCCCGCAGCGCGAGCGTGATCGGTGCCCCGAGCAGGATCAGGATGGGCGTCAGCATGCTGATCACCATGTGCTGCACCATGTGCACGCTGAACATGACCATGCCGTAGTCGTTCAGCCTCGTGCACATCATCAGCAGCACGGTCAGCACACCGACGACGAAGGAGACGGTCCGTCCCGCCGACCACTTGTCGCCGCGGCGGACGAGGCGCACGACCCCCCAGCCGTACAGCCCGAGCCCCACCAGACAGGCCACGAGGAAGAAGGGGTCCGCGGACCACCCGAGCCCCCTCCCCAGCGTGAACGGCGGCAGATCCATGGTCATGCCGTGCCCGCTGTGTTCCATCCGCCGGCTCCTGATTAGTACGGGTTGTGCTGTCTGTCCGCACCAGAGTAGAACCGGCCCCGGTCACCGCTCCGGCCGGGGTCGGCATCCGTGCCCCGGCGGGGGGCGCGGGGAACCCGCGGACAAGGCACCACGAACCCGCGGCCGGACGGCCGCCTCAGGGCCTCAGAGCACGCACTCCGCTTCGGCGTACCGCTCCTCGGGCACCGTCTTCAGCGTCTCCACCGCCTCCGCGAGGGACACCATCACGATGTCGGTCCCGCGCAGCGCGGTCATCATGCCGAACTCACCCCGGTGCGCCGCCTCCACGGCGTGCCAGCCGAACCGTGTCGCGAGCACACGGTCGTACGCGGTCGGCGTGCCGCCGCGCTGAACGTGCCCGAGGATCACCGGACGGGCCTCCTTGCCGAGGCGCTCCTCCAGTTCGAGGGAGAGCTGGCGGGCGATGCCGGCGAACCGCTCGTGCCCGTAGACGTCCTTCACGCCCTCGTCGAACGCCATCGTGCCCGTACGCGGCTTGGCGCCCTCGGCGGCCACGACGATGGCGAACCGCTTGCCCGCCTCGAAGCGCTCGCCCACCTTGGCCGCCAGCTCCTCGATGTCGAACGGGCGCTCCGGTACGACGATGGCGTGGGCGCCGGCCGCCATGCCGGAGTGCAGCGCGATCCAGCCGGTGTGGCGGCCCATGACCTCCACGATCAGCACCCGCTGGTGGGACTCGGCGGTGGTCTTCAGCCGGTCCAGGGCCTCGGTCGCGACGCCGACGGCCGTGTCGAAGCCGAAGGTCACGTCCGTGACGGCGATGTCGTTGTCGATGGTCTTCGGTACGCCGACGATCGGCAGGCCGCTGTCCGAGAGCAGCCGGGCCGCCTTGAGGGTGCCCTCGCCGCCGATCGGGATGATCGCGTCGAGGCCGAGCTCCTCGACATGCCCCTTGGCCCGCTCCACGCCGTCACGCAGATGCGCGGGCTGGACCCGGGAGGAGCCGAGCATCGTGCCGCCGCGGGCCAGGATGCCGCTCACCGCGTCGAGGTCGAGCTTCAGGTAGTCGCACTCCAGAAGACCCTTCCAGCCGTCCCGGAAGCCGATGACCTCGTCGCCGTGGTCGACGACGGCGCGGTGCACGACGGACCGGATGACGGCGTTCAGGCCGGGGCAGTCGCCGCCGGACGTGAGGACACCAATGCGCATAGCCCGAAATACCTTCTCAACGTGGGCCGGGGACCGGACCACGTTGTCCGGCTGGAATCCCGATCACCCTACCGGCGGGACGGGGTCGTGCCGTAGCGGGCGTCCGCCTGGTGGACTCGGCCGCACAAGTGAGCGGACCAGCTGTCAGGCGGGCTCTTGCGCACACCGTGCCGTACACACCTTGGGCGCGCTTGAGGTTTCCCTCGAGCGCGCCCTGTGGACGTCGTGCCCGGACTGCCGGACTGCCGGACTGCCGGACTGCCGGTGCACCGGTTCACGCGGGGCGCGTCCCGGTGGTGGCGTGTCGGCTCAGGCCGGCTGCTGGGCAGAGGCGATGCGCTCGCCCCGGAGCGCCTCGTACCAGCGGTCGTCGATCGGCGGCAGCGCGTTCACGTCGAGCGCCAGCTTCAGCAGCAGGTCGGCGATCTGCGGGTTACGGGCGAGCACGGGCCCGTGCATGTACGTACCGAAGACCGTGTCGTTGTACGCGCCCTCGGTGCCGTCGCCCGTGCCGTTGCCCTTGCCGAGCCGCACCTGCGCGAACGGGCGCGCGGTGGGGCCGAGGTGGGTGACACCCTGGTGGTTCTCGAAACCGGTCAGCTGCGGCAGGTTCAGGCGCGGGTCGATGTCCCCGAGCACGTCACCGACGCAGCGCTCTCCCTCGCCGCGCGTCGAGACCACGTCGAGCAGGCCGAGGCCCGGCTCGCGCTGCCCGAGGTCGTTGATGAACTCGTGGCCGAGGATCTGGTAGCCGGCGCACACCGAGAAGACGATCGCGCCGTTGCCGACCGCGCGGTGCAGGCCCCCGTCGCGGCGCAGCCGCTCCGCGGCGAGCCGCTGCGGCCGGTCCTCGCCGCCGCCGATCAGATAGATGTCACCGGAGGTGGGGATCGGCTGGTCGCTGCGCACGTCGAGGCGGGCGACGTCGAGTCCGCGCTGGCGGGCCCGGCGCTCCACGACGAGCGCGTTGCCCTGGTCACCGTAGGTGCTCAGCAGGTCCGGGTAGATCCACACCAGACGCAGGCTGTTGTCACTCATTCTCTTCGTCCTCCGTGGCTCAGTTGCCGACACGACGCCTCAAATCCTGGAACGCGGTGTAGTTCGCGATGACCTCGATGCGACCGGGCGGTGCGAGCTGCACGGCCTGGTCGAGGGTCTCGCAGACCTGGAAGGACTGGTTGGCGACCTCGAGGCGCACCGCGAGGTCGAGCTTTCGATCACCGAGGACGAAGATCGGGTGCCCGGTCAGCCGGGTGTAGTCGACGTCCCACAGCCAGGAGGTGTCGGTGCCGTCGGCGCCCCGCGCGTTCACGGACAGGATGACCGGGGTGGGCGGCGGGTCGATCAGGGAGAACGTCTCCAGCCAGCCCGCGGGGTTCTTGGCGAGCAGCAGACGCAGGTCGCGCTGCATGAACTGCACCACGTCGTAGCGTCCGGCCACCGCCTGCACCTGGTACATGCGCTCCAGGGCGACCTGCGGGGGCACTCCGAAGACGGCGGCGACGGCGGCCGACGAGGCGGCGTTCGCCTTGTTGGCGCGGCCGGGCAGCTGGAGGTGGATCGGCCAGGCGGAGCCGTGCGGGTCGAGGACGTGGTCGCCGGAGAGCGCCCAGGTCGGCGTCGGACGGCGGAACCCGCAGTCGCCGCAGAACCAGTCGTCGCCGGGGCGCTGCATCACACCGCCGCAGGACGGGCAGGACCAGGCGTCGTCCTTCCACATCTGACCGGCCGCCACCCACATGACGTTCGGCGAGGAGGACGCAGCCCACACGACCAGGGGGTCGTCGGCGTTGGCGACCACGACGGCCTTGGAACCGGCAAGACCCTCACGCCAGTGCTCGGCCATCATCCGGGTCTCGGCGGCCCGGTCGAGCTGGTCGCGGGAGAGGTTGAGCAGCGCGATGCACTTCGGGTCGGTGTCGCGCGCCACACCGGAGAGGTACTTCTCGTCGACCTCGATGACCGCGAACTTGGCGTCCGAGCCGCCGGCCAGCGCCGAGGTGATGCCCGCGGGCATGTTGGCGCCGAGCGCGTTGGACACGACCGGGCCCGCGGCGCCCAGCGCCTCCGCGATCAGCCGGGTGGTCGTGGTCTTGCCGTTGGTCGCCGACACCAGGATCACGTCCAGGTGTGTGGCGAGCCTGGCCAGCAGGTCGGGGTCGAGCTTGAGTGCCACCCGGCCGCCGATCACCGATCCGCTGCCGCGTCCGGCGGCCCGCGAGACGGCCGCCGCCGCCTTGCCCGCCGTCACGGCCAGCTTGGCCCGCGGCGTCAGCGGGTCCGAGTTGCCTGACATCGTTTCTCGATCCTCCTTGCGTACGCGCCGCGCCTCTGCCCCCGGCACCGTGTGGGCCTCAGCCTATCGAGATCCACTCACGTGCCCGAATCGCGGCACCACGACGGTGCCCGCGCGACGTTCGCGCGCCAGTAAGGACCGTACCCTTGCCGCCATGCGACACGGCTCCATCCCCGGCTCCCGAGGGCGCGTCCGCCCGGTGACCCTGCTCGGCGACCCCGTCCTGCACGCGGCGTGCGAGGAGGTCACCGACTTCGGTCCCGAACTGGCCCGGCTCGTCGAGGACATGTTCGCGACGATGTACGCGGCGCGGGGCGTCGGCCTCGCCGCCAACCAGGTCGGTGTGGCCCTGCGGGTGTTCGTGTACGACTGCCCGGACGACGACGAGGTCCGTCATCTGGGACATGTGGTGAACCCGCGTCTTGTCGAGGCGGATGGTGTGGTCCTGCGTGGTCCTGAGGGCTGTCTCTCGCTGCCGGGCCTGGAGGCGGGAACGGAACGGTACGACCACGCCGTCGTCGAGGGTTTCAATGCGGACGGGGAGCCGGTGCGGGTGCACGGCACGGGATGGTTCGCCCGGTGCCTGCAGCACGAGTACGACCACCTGGAGGGTGGCCTGTACGTGGACCGGCTGAGCGGGTGGCGCCGGCACCGGGTGATGCGGCAGGCGGCGCGGGCGCCTTGGGGAGGATGAGCCTCGCCGGCCGGCCTCAGAACCCGGGACCTCCGACACGGTCTCCCGCCGCGGCCAGCCGGCCCCACAGCAGATCGGCCAGGCTCCGCACCAACTCGGCGCGTGTGCACGGCCGCTCGCCCAGCCACCAGTCCCCGGCGGCATGCATCATGCCGACGATCCCGTGGCCCCACACGCGCGCCAGCTGCTGACTGCCCGGCCCGAGATCCACCCGTTCCTCGATGACCTCGGCCAGTTCCTCGCCCATGCGCCGCAGCAGCGGCGCGGAGTGCTTGCCCACGTCGAAGCCGGGGTCACCCGGCTGTCCGCCCTCGGAGGGATGCATCAGGAAGCGGTACACCTGGGGGCGGGCCTCGATGGCCGCCAGATAGGTGTCGAGGGTCGCCTCCACCCGCTCCCGGCGCTCGGCGGGCGCGTCCAGCGCGGCCCGCAGCGCCCCGAGGAGGGCGTCGGTGTGCCGCTTGGCGAGCGCCGCGTAGAGACCACCCTTGTCGCCGAAGTGCCGGTACAGGATGGGCTTGGTGATGCCCGCCTCGGCGGCGATGGCGTTCATCGAGGCGCCGGGGCCGTCGCGGAGCACCACTCTGTCCGCGGCCTCGAGCAGCTCTCGCCGGCGGCGGTCGGCGGACCTCTGCTGATCGGTCCGCTGTGTGGTGTCCATGATCTCTCCCCACCCATGGTGATTCGGTGACGCCTGCGCAAACTAACACTCATCAGCCCATGCACATCGAACGGGCTGCCGAGCGGGCTTCGGGAGTTGACTTTCTCTACTGGTCAGTAACAGACTCCAGTTACCGCAAGTAACATTTTAGTGCACCGCTGGAGGGGACATGGCCGAGTTCACCATGGAGCTCAACGACGAACAGAAGGAGGTCCGCGACTGGCTCCACGGGTTCGCCGCCGATGTGATCCGCCCCGCGGCCGCCGAGTGGGACGAGCGTGAGGAGACTCCCTGGCCGGTCATCCAGGAAGCCGCGAAGGTCGGTATCTATTCCCTGGACTTCTACGCCCAGCAGTACTTCGACGCCACCGGCCTCGGAATACCGATGGCCATGGAGGAACTGTTCTGGGGCGACGCGGGCATAGCGCTCTCCATCGTCGGCACCGGTCTCGCCGCCGTGGGCGTCCTCGCCAACGGCACCGAGGAGCAGATCGGTACCTGGATTCCCCAGATGTACGGGGATGCCAACGATGTCAAGGTCGCGGCCTTCTGCTCCTCCGAGCCCGACGCCGGCTCCGACGTCGCCTCCATGCGCACCCGGGCCGTGTACGACGAGGCCAAGGACGAATGGGTCCTCAACGGCACCAAGACCTGGGCGACCAACGGCGGTATCGCCAACGTCCACGTCGTCGTCGCGGTCGTCGACGCGGACCTCGGCTCCAAGGGTCACGCCTCCTTCATCGTGCCGCCGAACACCCCCGGTCTCTCGCAGGGCCAGAAGTTCAAGAAGCACGGTATCCGCGCCTCGCACACCGCCGAGGTCGTCCTGGAGGACGTCCGTGTCCCCGGGTCCTGCCTGCTGGGCGGCAAGGAGAAGCTGGACGAGCGCCTCGCCCGCGCCCGTGAGCGGGCCAGGGCGGGTGGCGGTGAGCGCGTGAAGAACGCCGCGATGGCCACGTTCGAGGCGTCCCGTCCGGCCGTCGGCGCGATGGCGGTGGGCACCGCCCGCGCCGCGTACGAGGTCGCCCTCGACTATGCGATGACCCGCGAGCAGTTCGGGCGGCCGATCATCGACAACCAGGGTGTCGCGTTCCAGCTCGCCGATATGCGTACCTCCATCGACGCGGCGCGTCTGCTGGTGTGGCGTGCTTCGTGGATGGCGGTCAACGGCAGGCCGTTCACGGCGGCCGAGGGATCGATGTCCAAGCTGTTCGCGAGTGAGACGGCGAAGAAGGTCACCGGACAGGCGATCCAGATCCTGGGCGGCAACGGCTACACCCGCGAGTACCCGGTGGAGCGGATGCACCGGGACGCCGCCATCTACACCATCTTCGAGGGCACGAGCGAGATCCAGCGGCTGGTGATCGCCCGGACGCTTTCCGGGATGCCGATCCGGTAGCGAAGGACGCTGCCCTCACCGGTGCTTCAGAGGGGTGAGCTGCTCGATGTCGTACCGCTTGCGCAGCGCCTCGATCGCCGCGTGGTCCGGTGGGCCCCCGTTGCCCAGGATCTCCAGCAGTTCCTCGAAGTAGCGCTCGTGGTCCGGCGGCGGTGACGCCTGGAAGAACATCTTCGCCGGCGTCTCGGTGGGGTTGGAGAAGGCGTGCGGGCAGCCCGGCGGGACGACGATGACCGTGCCGGGTGCCGCCCGGACCACCCGGCTGCCCGAACTCGACTCCCACTTCTGCCAGTTGTCGGGTGTGCGGATCCGGGGTTCGAAGGCGAGCACGTCCAGCTCGCCTTCGAGCACGTAGAACAGTTCCTCGCTGCGCGTGTGCACATGAGCGCCCACGTCGAACCCGGGCGGCACCAGCACCTCGAAGGTGGACGCCATGCGGGAGTGCGAGCCGGTGACCTTGAACGTCACGTGCTGGGCGGGCGTCCGCACGACCCGGCCGTGACCCGGCGGTACGAGGAGCCCTTCGGGCGCGGTCATCGTCCGCTCACCACCTGACGGGCAGGGCCTCGGGGCCGCGGATCAGCGCTCCCTTTCTGAACGGGACCTGTTCCGGGGCCACGGCGAGCCGCAGGCCCGGCATCCGGTCGAGGAACGCGTCGACCAGGAGCTCCGACTCCAGCCTCGCCAGCATGCCGCCCGGGCAGTAGTGCGGGCCGAAGCCGAACGCCACATGCGGGTTGGGACTGCGGGAGAAGTCGATGGTCTCCGGGTCGGAGAAGACCTCCGGGTCGCGGTTCGCGGCCAGGTACGACACGTAGATCGCCTCGCCCGCCCGGATCCGTACGCCCTTGATGTCGACGTCCTCGGTCGCGATGCGGGAGAGGCCCACCGCGCTGCGGTGCGGGATGTAGCGCAGCAGTTCGTCGATGGCCCGGGGGCGGATGTCCGGCTCGGCCCGCAGCCGTTCGGTCAGGTCCGGGCGGGTCAGGAGGAGGAAGAACAACTGCCCGCAGTTGTTGGTGACCGCCTCGCCGCCGATCTGGAGGAGGACGGCGAGTCCGACGGCCTCCTCCAGGGTGATCTCGCCCTGGCCCACGGCCGCGCCGAGCAGCGAGGTGACGTCCTCGTCGGTACTGCCCCGGCGGTCGCCGATGAGCTTCGCGAAGTAGGACCCCATCTCGTTCTTGGCCTTCTCGCTGACGTCGGCGCCGTGCGAGGAGGACAGGATGAACTGGGTCCAGCTGTGCATGGTGTGCCGGTCGATGGCCGGCACACCCATCAGCTCGCAGATGACCGCGATGGGGAAGGGGCCGAGGACCGTCTCGGTGAGATCGGTGGGCGGACCGTCCTGGAGCAGCTCGTCGATCAGCTCGTCGAGCACCCGCCGGGACTTCTCGCGGACCCGCTCCACCCCGTGCGCCGTGAAGGCGGCGGCCACCGAGCGGCGCAGCCGGGTGTGGTCGGGCGGGTCCAGGAAACCCACCGCTCCCCGGGCGGGGATGAAGTGCGGGGCGAGCCGGGTGACCGGATGGTCCATGACCGCCTCACGGCTGAACCGGGGGTCATTGGCGACCATGCGCACGTCGTCGTGGCGGGTCACCAGCCAGGCCCAGCCCTCGCCGTTGGGCAGCTTGACCCGGGTGACCGGGCCCTCGCGCATCAGCTCGGCCAGCACGGGGTCGAACTCCACGCCGGTCAGGTCGAGGGCGGGCCAGTCGTGGACGGCCGGGGCCGCCTCGGTGATCGTCTCTTCGGTCATGCCGCTCATGCCGGCTCCCCGTCGTTGTTCTGCCAGCGGCCCAGAGACATCTCCGCGGTGATGCCGGGACCGAAGCCCGCGAGGAGTCCGCGCGAGGCGTGCTCGGCGCCGCCCTCCTCGAACAGCCGGCGCGCGGCGTCCAGGACGACGGCGCTGGCGATGTTGCCGTACTCGGTGAGCGTGGCCCGGCTGAACCGGAAGGCGTCCGGCGGGACCTCGAGGAACTTGCTGAGGTCGTCGAGGATCCGCGGGCCGCCCGCGTGGATGATGTAGAAGTCCAGGTCGGAGGCGTCCCAGCCGTGCTGTCGGGCGAGCGAGTGGAGGGCGGGAGCGAGCGGCTCCATCGTTCCCGGCACCCGCTTGTCCAGCAGGAAGTGGAAACCGGTGGCCCGGACGTCGTACATGATCCACTCTTCGGTCTTGGGGATCAGGTACGAGCCGTTGCGTTCGAGCTTGATCCCGGTGCCGCCGCGGCCCCGGACGACGGCCGCGGCGATGCCGTCGCCGAACAGTCCGTTGGACAGCAGGGAGCCGACGCCGAGGTCGGTCGGCTGGTAGCAGAGCGAGCAGAACTCGCAGGCCACGATGAGGGCGTTGCCCTCGGGGTAGGCGGTGCAGAAGTCGTGCGCCCGGTTGATCGCGGCGCCGCCGGCGGCGCAGCCCAGCTGGGCTATGGGCATCTGCCGGGTGTCGCTGCTGAAGTCCATCGTGTTGATCAGCCAGGCCGTGAGCGAGGGCATCATGAACCCGGTGCACGACACGTAGATGATCATGTCGATGTCGGTGGTGAGGAGTTCGGCGTCGTCCAGCGCACGCTGCACGACCGCGGGGACGCGGGCCTTCGCCTCACTCTCGTAGACCTTGTTGCGGTCCTCGAAGCCGGGGTGCTTGAGCGTCTCTTCGATGGGCTGCACGATGTGCCGGGTCTTGACGCCGGTGTTCTCGATCAGTCGCAGTGCCAGCGGCAGTTGGGGGTGGTCCGGGTGGCGGGAGCTCGCCAGCTCCAGCGTCTCCTCCATCGTGATCACGTGTTCCGGGACGGAGACCGAGGGTTTGCACAAAGTCGCCATTGAGCGCGCCTTCTTTCGCCTTCCGGGGAACTCGCGTCCCCCGGCGGAAGGATGGATCACCCACGTTGCGAAGGGTGGTCCACCCACGATCACCCGGAAGCGTGGGGATATCGCGTCGGACTACTCCATTGCGGGGAATTTCGGGACGAAGTGGGATGCTGGTGGAAGGTCCCCCGGACAGGCGAATCGAAGGAGTACGTCATGGCGCGCACGGCCAGGGAGCTGCTGGAACGCACGGCCGGGAAACTCGCCCCGGACCCCCATGCCAACCGGCTGCTGCCGCTGATCGCCCGGGGCGCGGCGCAGCGCTCCACGCTCACCGCCCTCGCCCTGGAACAGGGCCATGTGATTCCCGCGGACCGCCGGGCGTTCCTGCATCTGGCCGAACGGCCGGACACCGGACCCGACGGCGCGGCCTTCTTCACCGAGCTCGCGGAGGGTGAGGCCGTCGCCCTGGACCGGCTGGCCGCCTACGCCGACGCCTGCGGGGCGGACGAGGGGAGAAGGGCGGCGTACGAGCCGCTCGCGGGCTGTCAGAGCTATCCCGCGTACGTCGCCTGGCTCGCCATGAACGGTTCACCCGCCGACGTGGTCCTGGCCCTGACCGCCAACTTCGCTGCCTGGGGCGCCTATTGCGGGACGATCGCCGAGGCCCTGCGCCACCACTACGGCTTCGACGACGAGGCCTGCGGCTTCTTCGACCACTTCGCCGAGCCCGCGCCGGAACTGCGGCAGCGGGCGCTCGCCGCCGTGCAGGAGGGGCTGGGGGCCGACCGGATCGACGAGGACCGGGCACACCACCACGGCCGTCTGCTCCAGGCCTACGAGACCGCCTTCTGGCACGCCCTGTGGGAACAGGACCAACGCGTCGCGTGACACGCCCTCCGGGCCCGGCTCAGCTCTTTCGGGGCGCGGGGCGGGCCCTGGGTCTTCGGGGCGTGGGGGTCGGGCTCCGGCCTTTGGGGGTGCGGGGTCGAGTCGCGGGTTCCGGGGGGCGAAGCCCCCGGCTTTCAGGGGCGGGGCTTTCGGGGCGCGGGGCCGGGCAAGGCTTTTGGGGGCGCGGGGAACTGCGCACCCGGCCACGACGGACCCGCACCCGAAGAAGACACCCTGCGCACCCGGCCACGACGGACCCGCACCCGAAGAAGACACCCCTGTCACCACAACGCCACCCCCTCCCACCCTAGCCGGAGGCGCCCCCGCTGCTGTGGGCGATGCACGCCACATCGATCCGGTCGGCGAGCTTGGCGAGTTCGATGGTCAGCGCCGCCACCGTGTCCTCGTCGAGCCCGCCCTCGCCGGCCTCCACCAGATGCAGCCACCGGCCGCCCAGCGTGCGCAGCAGTTTGCTGACGTCGGCGGCCGCCACCTGCAACGTGCCGCGGTCGTCGACGATCAGAGGCAGGGTAACTTCGCGGTTCACACAGGGGATCGTAGCCGCGGAACGCTCACGCTCCGTGCCATACCGTGGTGATGTTGCAGAACTCGCGGATCCCGTGCTCCGCCAGCTCACGACCGTAGCCGGACCGCTTGACCCCGCCGAACGGGAACGCCGCGTGCGAGGCCGTCATCCCGTTGACGTACACGGCCCCCGCCTCCAGATCCCGTACGAACCGGTCGATCTCGCTCTCGTCGCGCGTCCATACGTTCGAACTCAGCCCGAACGGCGAGTCGTTGGCGAGAGTCACCGCCTCGTCCAGGTCGGCGGCGCGGTACAGCGTGGCGACGGGACCGAAGGTCTCCTCCTGGTGGACGCGCATCTCGGGGGTGATGTCGGCGAGGACGGTCGGCGCGTAGTACCAGCCGCGCTCGCCGAACCCCTCGGGGCGTTCACCGCCGCACAGGACGCTCGCACCGTTCTCCACCGCGTCGTCGACGAGTTCCTCCAGATCGCGACGGCCCTGCTCGCTGGAGAGCGGACCGACGTCCGTGTCCTCGTCCAGCGGGTCGCCGACCTTCAAAGCCGCCATGCCCGCCGTGAAGCGCTCGGCGAAGGCGTCGAACACGTCCGTGTGGACGATGAACCGCTTGGCGGCGATGCACGACTGCCCGTTGTTCTGCACCCGGGCGGTCACGGCGGTCCGTGCCGCCCGGTCGACGTCGGCGGACGGCATCACGACGTACGGGTCGCTGCCGCCGAGCTCAAGGACCGTCTTCTTGATCTCGTCCCCGGCGACCGACGCCACGGCGCGCCCGGCAGGTTCGCTCCCGGTGAGCGTCGCCGCCCTGACCCGTGGGTCGCGCAGGATGTCCTCGACGGCCCCCGAGCCGATCAGCAGCGTCTGGAAACAGCCCTCCGGGAAGCCCGCCCGGCGGAACAGGTCCTCCAGGTAGAGGGCGGTCTGCGGCACGTTGGAGGCGTGCTTGAGCAGGCCGACGTTGCCCGCCATCAACGCGGGCGCGGCGAACCGGATCACCTGCCAGAGCGGGAAGTTCCACGGCATGACGGCCAGGACCGGGCCCAGCGGGCGGTAGCGCACCAGCACACGGGAGGCGCCGGAGTCCTTCACGTCGGAGTCGGCGGGCAGTTCGTCGGCGAGCAGTCCGGCCGCGTGGTCGGCGTACCAGCGCATCGACTTCGCGCACTTGGCGGCCTCCGCGCGGGCCTGCTTGACCGGCTTGCCCATCTCCGTGGTCATCACCCGGCCGATGGCGTCCTGGTCGGCGTCGAGCAGGTCGGCGGCCCGGTGCATCAGGCGGGCCCGTTCGGCGAAGGACGTGGTGCGATAGGTACGGAACGTGTCCTCGGCCGTCGCGAGCTTGCGCTCGATCTCCTCGGCGCCGAGCGCGTCGTACGTCATGAGCGTCTCACCGTTCGCCGGGTTCACCGTCGCGATGGGCATGGCCGACCTCCTGGAGCGGGCTGTTCCTCGACCCTCCCGCGCGCCGGGACGCGGCGCAACGCGAAGGGGGCTGCTCAGTCCTGGTGCTCCGCCAGCCGGTCCACAAACGCCACCTGCGCCGTAACCACGACGGCCCGCGCCCGGTCCAGGCCGAACCACTCCACCCGGTCCAGCTCGGGGAACTCCTGGCGGCGCCCCGACCTCGGCGGCCACTCCATCTCGAAGGTGCCCGGGACCACGGTCGCCGGGTCGAGGTCCGCCTCGATCGCCCAGGCCGTGACGACCTTGCCGCCCGCCTGCCGGACCTCGCCGAGCGGCACCGCCTCCCCGTCGGGCGGGGGCAGTCCCAGTTCCTCCCGGAACTCGCGGCGCGCGGCGTCCCAGGCGGTCTCGTCGGGCTCGTACTCACCCTTGGGCACGGTCCACGCCCCGGCGTCGCGGCGGGCGAAGAACGGGCCGCCCATGTGGCCGAGCAGTACCTCCAGGCCGTCCTCGGCGCGTCGGTACAGCAGCAGTCCCGCGCTGCGCTTCCCCGTCACGGGGCCACCTCCGGATGTGCGGCGAGCAGTGCCGCGACGGTATCCGCCTCGGCGGGGGTCTTGTCCTCGCGATAGCGCACCACGCGGGCGAAGCGGAGCGTGACACCGGCCGGGTACCGGGTCGACCTCTGGAGGCCGTCGTACGCGATCTCGACGACGAGTTCGGGGCGTACGGTCACGACATGGCCGTCGTCCCCCACGGCCAGCTCCTGGAGCCGCCCGGTCTGCCAGGCCAGCATCGCGTCCGTCATGCCCTTGAAGGTCTTGCCGAGCATCACGAACGCCCCGTCCCCGGCACGCGCGCCGAGGTGCAGGTTGGAGAGCTTTCCGGTGCGCCGCCCATGGCCCCACTCGGCGGCCAGGACCACCAGGTCGAGGGTGTGCACGGGTTTGACCTTCAGCCAGGAGGCGCCGCGGCGGCCCGCGCTGTACGTCGCGTCCAGGGCCTTGACGACGACTCCCTCGTGGCCGCGGCGCAGGGTGTCGGCGAGGAACTCCTTTGCCGCGGCGAGGTCCGCGGGGCCCTCGACGAGCGCGCGCCGCACCCGCATCGGCTCGGGTACCAGACGCGCGAGCGCCGCGTGCCGTGCCGCGAAGGGCAGGTCCAGCAGATCCTGTCCGTCCGCCAAGAGGGCGTCGAAGAAGACGGGCGAGACGGGTACGCTCCGCGCGGCCGTGGCCACATCCACCCGTGAGCCCACGCGCCCGGCGGTCTCCTGGAAGGAACGCGGTCGCCCGTCCTCGTCCAGCGCGATGACCTCGCCGTCAAGGATGAACCGGATGTCCTTCAACTCCAGCGCGGCTGAGGTGAGTTCGGGGAGCCGGTCGGTGATGTCGTCGAGTGTGCGGGTGTAGATCCGTACGTCGTCGCCGTCGCGGTGGACCTGTACCCGGATGCCGTCGAGCTTCTCCTCGACGGCACACGCCCCCAGCTTGTCGACGGCCTCGGACACGGACGAGGCGCTGTGCGCGAGCATCGGCAGCACCGGACGGCCGACGGTGAGCCGGAACCCGTCCAGCGCCCCGGGGCCCTCGGCGAGCAGTGCCCGCGCCACCGTTCGCAGCGACCCGGCGAGCATCACCGCCCGGCGTACGTCGGCGGCGGGCGCGCCGGTCGCCACGGCGAGCCCCTCCACCGCGAGCGCGTCCAGCGCGCCCTGCCGCACCTCGCCGGTGAGCAGCCCGAACAGGAAGCGCTGCTCGCTCTCGGTGGCCGCCGCCCGCAACGCGTCCACCAGACGTCCGCGGGCGGCCTGCGAGCCGGTGCCCGTCACCGCGCCGATCTCCGTCAGCCGGGCGTCCACGTCCCGCACGGTGAGCGTGGCCTCGGCGGCGGGCGGGACCGGGCGGCTCAGCAGCTTCCACCCGATGCCGAGCCGCCCCTGCGGGAGGCGCCCCGCGAGATAGGGGATCACGATCGGCACGTCGTCCGCGTCGGCGTCCCGGAACAGCTCGGCGAGCAGAGCGATCTTCCGGGACCGCGCGGAGGTGGCGGCGACCTCCTGGGACACATGGGCGAGCCTGCTCAGCAGCATGCAGCCATGGTGCAACGCGGTCGGGCGGTCCACACCCCGGCGTTCAGTCCCGTCGCGGGACGGCGTCGAGGTCGGCGAAGAGCAGCTCTCCGTTGAGGGTGGCGGCCGCGCGATAACCGGCGCTCGCGGCGTTCACCACCTGCTCGGCGAAGCCGGCCGCGTTGCCCGCCGCCCAGACACCGGGCACGCTCGTCAGCCCGGTCTCGTCGACCACGGGATACGTACCGAACGGGGTCTCGCGCGTTTCGGCTCCCAGGCGCTCGAAGAGGTCGTTGCGGGGGACGGCGCGCGGAGCCACGAACAGCGCCGAACGGGCGTGCGCCGAGCCGTCCGTGAGCCGGACCCCGGTGAGCCGGTCCTCCTCGACGACGAGCGCGGCGACCTCGCCCGGCACCACGGCGACCCCGGCGGCGGCGAGCCGGCGCCGGTCGTCGCGCGACAGCTCCTCCTCGGCGACCTCGTGCAGGAAGAGGGTGACGTCCTTCGACCACTGGGAGACCATCAGCGCCTGGTGGACACCCATCGCCGTACTGGCCAGCACCCCGAAGGCCTCGTCGCGGACCTCCCAGCCGTGGCAGTACGGGCAGTGCAGCACGTCCCGCCCGAAGCGCTCGGCGACCCCCGGCACCGTCGGCAGCTCGTCGGCAAGCCCGGTGGCGAGGACCAGCCGTCGCGCGTCCGCCGTCCGTCCGGACGCGAGCGTCACCCGGAACTCCCCGGAGCCGATCCGGGTCACGTCGACGGCCCGGTCCCGGACCAGTTCGACCCCGTAGCGCGCGACCTCCTCGCGCCCCAGGGCGAGGAACTCGGCGGGCGGCACGCCGTCCCGGGTCAGATAGCCCTGCAGGTGCGCGGCGGGCGCGTTGCGCGGCTCGCCCGCGTCGACGACGAGCGTCCGGCGCCGTGCCCGTCCCAGCACCAGAGCCGCGGACAGCCCGGCCGCGCCGCCTCCGACCACGACGGCCTCGTACTTGTGGGTCATGGTGACCACCTCCGAGGAGACCGTCGCCCGACCGTCCACGGATTGACAAACGGCTTTGCCGAAACTGCAATACCCGTATGACCACGGATGAAGTCCTCGCCGACGTCGGACCCCGGCTGCGCCGGATCAGGAAGGAGCGCGGTGCCACGCTGGCCGGGCTCTCGGAGGCGACGGGGATCTCCGTCAGTACCCTCTCCCGTCTGGAGTCCGGGCTGCGCAAGCCCAGTCTGGAGCTGCTGCTGCCGATCGCCCGCGCCCACCAGGTGGCGCTCGACGAGCTGGTCGGCGCGCCGCCGGTCGGCGACCCGCGCGTCCGCTCCGAACCGATCGTCCGCAACGGCCGCACGCACTGGCCCCTGACGCGGCAGCCCGGCGGGCTCCAGGCCTACAAGGTGCTCGAACCGCAGCGCGAGCTCGACCCGGACCCGCGGACGCATGAGGGCTACGAGTGGCTGTACGTGCTCTCCGGGCGGCTGCGGCTCGTGCTGGCCGAGCACGACGTGGTGCTGGGGGCCGGAGAGGCCGCCGAGTTCGACACGCGTGTTCCGCACTGGTTCGGGTCGACGGGGGAGGGGCCGGTGGAGTTCCTGAGCCTGTTCGGGCCACAGGGGGAGCGGATGCACGTACGGGCCCGGCCGACCCGCCGGTGAGACGGGCCCTTTCGCGTGCGTGACGCACGAGACTGTTCCCTGATCGGCAAGCGACCGCTTAGTATGCGGTCGACCCCGGTCAGACGAAGCAGTCCCGTGGAGGCCCCGCATGCAGGCATGGCAAGTGCACCAGCTCGGCGAACCGAGCGAGGTGATGCGGCTCCAGGACGTGGAGCGGCCGGTCCCCGGTGACGGACAGGTCCTGCTCAAGGTGCGCGCGGCGAACATCAACTTCCCGGACGCGCTGATGTGCCGCGGGCACTACCAGGTCAGGCCGCCGCTGCCGTTCACACCCGGTGTCGAGATCTGCGGCGAGACCGAGGACGGGCGCCGCGTGCTCGCGAACCCCGCACTGCCGTACGGCGGATTCGCCGAGTACGCCGTCGCGGACGCCGCCGCCCTGCTGCCCGCCCCCGACGCCCTGGACGACGCCGAGGCGGCCGCCCTGCACATCGGATACCAGACGGGGTGGTTCGGGCTGCACCGGCGGGCCGGCCTCGAAGCGGGCGAGACCCTGCTCGTGCACGCGGCCGCGGGCGGCGTCGGCAGCGCCGCCGTACAGCTCGGCAAGGCGGCCGGGGCCACCGTCATCGGTGTCGTCGGCGGAGCCGGCAAGGTCCCCGTCGCCCGGGAACTGGGCTGCGACGTGGTCATCGACCGGCGCGGCCAGGACGTCATCGCCGCCGTGAAGGAGGCCACCGGCGGCCGGGGCGCCGACGTGATCTACGACCCCGTCGGCGGCGAGGCCTTCACCCAGTCCACCAAGGTCGTCGCCTTCGAGGGCCGGATCGTCGTCGTCGGCTTCGCCAGCGGGTCCATCCCCAGCCCGGCGCTGAACCACGCCCTCGTGAAGAACTACTCGATCCTCGGTCTGCACTGGGGCCTGTACGGCACCAAGAACCCCAAGCTGATCCAGCACTGCCACGAGCGGCTCACTGAACTCGCCGCGCGGGGTTCGATCAAACCCCTGGTCAGCGAGCGGGTGCCGCTGGCCGGTGCCGCCGCGGCCGTGCAACGCGTCGCCGACGGTGTCACCACGGGCCGGGTCGCCGTGCTGCCCTCACTCGAGAACGGAGCCTCGGCATGACCGACGCCGCACACCGGGGCGGTGCGCCCGACGCCACCGAACTGCGCCGCCGCACCAGGGAGTTGCTGGCCGCCCACCCGCCCCTGGAGACCGGGCGGACGGCCTTCCTGGAGGCCCGCTTCGACGCCGGACTCGCCTGGGTGCACTACCCCGAGGGCCTCGGCGGCCTCGGCGCCCCGCGCACCCTCCAGGCCGTCGTGGACGCCGAACTGGAGGCCGCGGGCGCACCCGACAACGACCCCCGGCGCATCGGCATCGGCCTCGGCATGGCCGCGCCGACGATCCTCGGCTTCGGCACGCAGGAACAGAAGGAGCGCTTCCTGCGGCCCCTGTGGGTCGGCGAGGAGGTCTGGTGCCAGCTCTTCAGCGAGCCCGGCGCCGGATCGGACCTGGCCGCGCTGGGCACGCGCGCGGTCAGGGAGGGCGACGACTGGGTGGTCGACGGCCAGAAGGTCTGGACGTCCAGCGCCCATCTGGCCCGCTGGGCCATCCTCATCGCCCGCACCGACCCGGACGTCCCCAAGCACCGCGGCATCACCTACTTCGTCTGCGACATGACCGACCCGGGCGTCGAGGTACGGCCGCTGCGTCAGATCACCGGCGAGGCCGAGTTCAACGAGGTCTTCCTCACCGGTGTACGCATCCCCGACAGCCACCGCCTCGGCGAGGTCGGCGACGGCTGGCGGGTCGCGCAGACCACGCTCATGAACGAGCGCGTGTCCATCGGCGGCATGCGCATCCCGCGCGAGGGCGGCATGATCGGCCCGGTCGCGAAAACCTGGCGCGAGCGGCCCGAACTGCGCACCCACGACCTGCACCAGCGGCTGCTGAAGCTCTGGGTCGAGGCCGAGGTCGGCCGGCTCACCGGCGAGCGGCTGCGCCAGCAGCTCGTCGCGGGACAGCCCGGCCCCGAGGGCTCAGGCCTGAAGCTCGGCTTCGCCCGGCTCAATCAGGAGATCAGCGGCCTGGAGGTCGAACTCCTCGGCGAGGAAGGCCTGTTGTACGAGGACTGGACGATGCGCCGCCCCGAGCTGGTCGACTTCACCGGCCGCGACGCGGGCTACCGCTACCTCCGTTCCAAGGGCAACAGCATCGAGGGCGGGACCAGCGAGGTCCTGCTGAACATCGTCGCCGAACGCGTGCTGGGACTGCCGTCCGAGCCGCGCACCGACAAGGACGTCGCGTGGAAGGACCTCGCCCGATGACAACGCAGGGCACGCAACCCGATCTGCTGTACTCGGAGGAGGAAGAGGCGCTGCGGGCCGCCGTGCGCGACCTCCTCGCCGACCACTGCGACGCCGGCCGTGTCATCACCCGCACGGAGTCGGACACGCCCTACGACCCCGCGCTGTGGAAGGCGCTCTCGGACGGGATGGGCCTGGCGGGTCTGCTGGTGCCCGAGGAGCAGGGTGGCCAGGGCGCCACCCACCGTGAAGTCGCCGTGGTACTCGAGGAGTTGGGCCGAGCCGTCGCTCCCGTGCCCTATCTCACGAGCGCCGTCGTGGCGACCGAGGCGCTGCTGGCCTGCACGGGGGAGGACGCCGATGCCCTGCTGACGGAGCTGGCGTCCGGACGGACCGTCGGCGCGCTCGCCGTCGCCCTCTCCGCGGCACCGGACGGTGCCCACCGGACCGTACGCGACGAAGGCGGCCTGCTGTACGGCGAGTTGACGGGGATCGCGGACGCGACGGCGGTCCACGTGCTGCTGGTCCCGGCGGCGGACGGCGGCCTGTACGCGGTGGACGCGAGCGCCGTCACGGTCACACCGCAGATCTCTCTCGACCTCACCCGGCCGCTCGCCACGGTCACCCTCGACGGGGTGCGGGGCCGCCGGCTGGGCGACGCCGGACCCGCCGTACGACGGGGCCTGCGGGCCGGCGCCGGACTGCTCGCCTCCGAGCAGCTCGGCCTCGCCGACTGGTGCCTGACGGAGACGGTCCGCCACCTCAAGGAACGCAAGCAGTTCAACCGGCCCGTCGGTGGCTTCCAGGCCCTCAAGCACCGGCTCGCGCAGCTGTGGCTCGAGGTCGTCAACACGCGGGCCGCCGCCCGCAACGCCGCCGACGCGCTCGCGGCAGGCAGCGCGGACACCGACGTGGCGGTCGCCGTCGCCCAGGCGTACGCCGCCCCGGTCGCCGTCCACGCCGCCGAGGAGGCACTCCAGCTGCACGGTGGCATCGGCATGACCTGGGAGCACCCGGTCCACCTGTACCTGAAGCGCGCGAAGGCGGACTCGATCGCCTACGGCACGGCGGGCGCGCACCGTGAGGCACTGGCGCGGCTGGTCGACCTCCAGGCGCCCTGACCGCCCGGCTCATGTGAAGCCCGTCCCACCTGGGGCGGGCTTCCCGGTGTGCGCCGCCGCGAAGAAGTGAACCCATGACGGCAGTCCGGCCAACTCCCCACGCCCCACCGCACCTTGGCTTTCGCGCGCCTCATACTCGCCGGTATCCGGTACGGGACTTCCAGGGAGGCAGAGCATGGCCCACACCACCCGTCGCAGAGCCCTCACCACCCTCGGCGCCGCCCTCGCGGGCGCCGTCGCACTGCCCGCCGTGCACGCGCGAGCCGACGAGCAGGGGCACGGTGGGCGCCCGCTGTGGCGCGCCCACGCCCACAACGACTACGACCACCAGCGCCCCCTGTTCGACGCCCTCGCCCACCGCTTCGGGAGTGTCGAGGCCGACATCTACCTCGTCGGCAACCAGCTCCTCGTCGCCCACGACCCCGTCGATCTCGACCCGACCCGCACCCTCGAAGCGCTCTACCTCGACCCGCTCGTCTCCCGGGTGAGGGCCAACCACGGCTCCGTGTACCGGGGTTACCGCCGGCCGCTGCAACTCCTGATCGACATCAAGACCGAGGGCGCCTCGACGTACCTCGAGCTCGACCGTCACCTGCGCCGCTACCCGCACCTGTTCACGACCTACGCGCACGGCCGGGTGCACCCCGGTCCGGTCACGGCCGTCATCTCCGGCGACCGCGCCGCCCGCACCCCCATGGAGGCGCAGAGCCTGCGGCGTGCCTTCTACGACGGCCGGCTCACCGACCTCGGCAGCGCGGCGACCGCGTCCTTCGTCCCGCTCATCAGCGACAACTGGACACTCAACTTCACCTGGCTGGGGGACGGCCCGTTCCCCGAGGCGGAGCGTGCGAAGCTGCGAGAGATCATCGCGGCGGCGCACGCGCGCCGGCAGAAGGTGCGGTTCTGGGCCACACCCGACCTCGCGGGACCGGCCAGGGACGCGCTGTGGGGCGAACTGCTGGCCGCCGACGTCGACTACTTCAACACCGACGACCTCGCCGGACTCGAGACGTTCCTCGACACGCACGAACGGACACGCGAACAGCCGCGCGAGCGGGCGTAGACACCACACGTTCGGAGGACACGTCAGCCGCCCGGACGAACCCTCCGCTACGCGACACTTGCCGCCGAAAGCCGCGGTGTCGACGTGGCGGAGGAGGTTGACGATGGCCATTTCCATCTCTGTGGTGGTACTGCTGCTGATCCTCGCGGTGGTGTTCCTGCGCAACGGCGCGCTGAAGCCCTCGCACGCGGTGGTGTGCGTCCTGCTCGGCTTCTTCCTGTCGGGCAGCAGCATGGCGCCGACGATCCAGAACGGGCTCACGGCCACGGCGGACATCGTGAGCAGTCTCCATCCCTGACCTCGGGTCCGTGAGAGGACGCCGACGCCGTCGGGCAGATGGCCCGAGCTCCGCCGGCCGGTGCCGCCTCCCGCCAGGGCGGGCACCGGCCGGCGGAGCTCGTCGCCGTGAGAACCGCCGGTACGGTTCTGAACCGTCCGACACGACGTGTGGCAGCAACCCCTGATGTCTCGTCAACTGCGCCGCGATCAAGGGGCGTCAACCGGAGGGCGATGCCCGGCGAGGCGGCCCTCAGCCGACGACGCGGGAGCGAATGAGGAAGCGCACTCCCTCGGGAGCCTCCAGCGAGAAGCCGCTGCCCCGGCCCGGGACGACATCGACGGTCAGCCGTGTGTGACTCCACAGCTCGTACTGGCTCTTCGACATCCAGAACGGCACCGGTTCGTCGACCCCCTCCACCTCCAGCTCCGCGAGCAGGATGTCGGAGCCGCCGGTGCGGAACTCACCCGCCGGGAAGCACATGGGCGCACTGCCGTCGCAGCAGCCGCCGGACTGGTGGAACATCAGCGGGCCGTGGACCGCCCGCAACCGCCGCACCAGGTCGGCGGCCGCCGGAGTGAGCGTTACGCGCGGGACGACGTCCATCGGGGTTCTCCGTCGGGTCGGGGACGAACGGTGACAGGGGCGGGAGCCGGCCGTGGCGGAGAGCGGGGCAGGCCACCGTGCATCCGACCATCCCGCAGGTTGCGAGAGGGTTGCACGCATCGACGGCAGGGAGGCGGGGAGGCGGGGAGGCGGGGAGGGCTTACCCCACGAGGAGACCACCGGGCCGGACCCGTCCGGCTCCGCGCAAGGGCCGCCGGGCCGGCCTCACGGAGGGGGCATCGGCCTCACGGACGGGTCATCGGCCTCGCGAAGGGGCCGTCGGGCGTGCCTCACGAAGGGACCGCCGGACCACGTCCGATCCGCGTACCTGCGGAAAAGCTGGGATCGTGAGGGAGGGAACGCTGCCCATGACCTGACCGAAAGCGGTGGTGCGCGCCGTGGCTGCCCTCGACGAGAACGGTACGGGTCCGGCCCCGGCGCAGGTCGATCCCCTGGGCGACCCCTTTCTGCGGACGCGGTTCGCCCTGCCCACCAGACCCGCCACCTTCCTGCGCCGGGAGCGGCTCACCGCACACCTCGACGAGGCTCTCCTGACACCCCTGACGATGGTCAACGGGGCGGCCGGGGCCGGCAAGACCCTGCTGGTCGCCGACTGGGCGGCCGGCCTGGGGCAGCCGGTCACCTGGCTCACCACCGACGCGGCGGGTCAGGGCCCCGGGATGTTCTGGGCGTACCTCCTCCGGGCCCTGGACGCCTCCGGAGTGCCGGTGCCCCGCGAGATCCCCCGCCCCGCGGACGCGAGCGGGGTCGACCACGAACTGCCGGCCCGTCTCGCCGCCGAACTGAGCGGCCGCGACCGGCCCGCGATCCTCGTGCTCGACGAGTACGACCGGGTGACCGCCCCAGAGATCGCCGAGCAACTGGAGTTCGTGCTCCACCACGCCGGGCCGGGCCTGCGCCTGGTCCTCGTCACACGCACCGAACCGCTGCTGCCGCTGCACCGCTACCGCGCGGCCGGGGACCTGACGGAGATACGCGACGCCGAGCTGGCCTTCACCCCCGAGGAGGCGTCCGCCCTCCTGGACACGCACGGTCTGCACCTGTCCGCGGCCGGCGTACGCGCACTCGTGGACCGCACCCGGGGCTGGGCCGCCGGCCTGCGTCTGTGCGCCCTGGCCGCACGGGAGGCCCCGGATCCGGAGACCTACCTCAAGGAGTTCGAGGCAGGACAGAGCACGATCGCCGACTACCTCCTGGCCGAAGTGCTGAAGCGGCGCACGGCAGAGACCCAGGACCTCCTGCTGCGCGTCAGCGTCCTGGAACGCTTCTGCCCGGAACTGGCGAACGCGCTGACGGAGCGCGCCGACGCCGAGCCCATCCTCGCCGGGCTGCACCGCGAGAACGCGTTCGTCGAGAGCCTCGGACACTCCTGGTACCGCCTCCACCCGTTGTTCGGGGAGATCCTCCGCGCCCATCTCAGGGTCCGCTCTCCCGGACTCGAACCCGAACTCCACCGGCGCGCCGCGTGCTGGCTGCGGCGGTCCGGATCGCTCCCGGAGACACTCGCGCACGGGGCCGCGGCGGGCGACTGGGAATTCACCGCCGGTGCCCTGGTCGACGACCTGGCCATCGGGCAGCTCTTCACCGGCCTGCGCTCCGAGGACCTGACCGAGCTGTTCTCCCGTATGGGGCCCGAGGCCACGGGCCCCGCGACCGACCTCGTGCGGGCTGCCCGCGACCTCGCCCACCACGACCTCGACCGAGGCCTGGCCCACCTGCGTCACGCCCAGGAGGGCCTGGCAGCGGAGGGCGCGGCCCAGGAGGGTCCGGCCGGGAACGGGCCCGACCTCGGCCCGGCTCGGCTCAGTTGCGCCCTGCTCGAGGCGCTGGCGGCCCGGCTGGCCGGTTCCCCCGCGAACGCGGAGACGGCGGCGGTGGCTGCCGAGGAGCTGCGGCAGGCGGTCCCCGCCCACCTCCTGGAGCGGCATCCCGAGCTCTCCGCCCTGCTCCTGACGCATCTGGGTTCGACGCTGCTGTGGGCGGGGCGCTTCGAGGAGGCGCGCGCCGCCCTGTCCACGGCGGCCGACTCGTGCGGCGCGGCCTCGGCCGGGCTGCCCCGGGAGGAGTCCCTGGCGCACCTCGCCCTCATGGACTACCTGGACGGCTGGCTCGGCCGGGCGGAGAGCAAGGCCCTCGCGGCCACGACCGGGACGGAGCGCCTCGGCCCGCGCCGGTCGTCAGGCTCCGACCTCGGGCGGCTGGTGCTGGCGGCCGTGGCCGTCGACCGCGACGAGCTGGACCGGGCCCAAGCCCTGCTCGACGAGACGGCCGACGCCGGGCGCGGGCCGCGGGACCCGGTGACGGCGGCGGGCCGGTCCCTCGCGGCGGCCGGGCTGCTGCTCGCCCGCGGCAGGGCGGGAGCCGCGCTGACGGCAGCCTCCGCGGCGATCCCCGCCGCCGTGGTCTCACCGTGGGCGGCCGGCCACGCGGCGCTGGTCGCCGCCGCCGTCCACCTGGCCGAGGGACGTACGGAGAGAGCCGCCGAGGCGCTGCGCCGGGTACCGGACGGCCAGACGGCCTGCGCGGTGCAGGCCGCGCGCGTCCGGCTCGCGGCGGGCCACCCCGGCGAGGCGATCGGGATCCTCGACCGTATTCACCTGGAGGGCCGGACGGGCCGGACGGGTCCCGCCCTGACCGTGCGGGCCACGCTGGTACGGGCCCAGGCCGCGGAAGAGGCGGGGGACACCGTGACCGCCCGCGGGCTCGTCGCCCGGGCGCTCGTCGAGGCCCGCCGCGAGCGGCTGCGGCGTCCCTTTCTCGACGCCAGACCCTGGATCGGGCGACCGCTGGGCGAGGCGCCGCTCCAGGCACTGGCCGAGGGCTGGCTCCAGGCCGGTCCGACCCGCGGAGGCGATCCGTCCCGGCTTCCGTCCCTTCCTCCGGCGCTCGTCGTGGAGGAGCTGAGCGGACGCGAACTCGACGTTCTGCGGCGGCTGGCCGAGATGATGTCCACGCAGGAGATCGCGGCCGACCTCTACGTGTCCGTGAACACGGTGAAGACCCACCTCAAGAGCGTCTACCGGAAGCTCGCGGTGAACCGGCGCAACGAGGCGGTGCGCCGCGCGCGCGAACTGGGACTGCTGTGACCCGCGGCGATGCGCGTGCGAGGCCGGTGCGCCCGGTGCGACGACACCGGTCCGGTGCGAAGGCCGGTGCGATGACACCGGTGGACGGCCGGCCGGGCGCCGGGTCACCTGCTGAGGGTGAGGGCGGCCCGCGCGCCGAGGCGGAGGATCACGGGTAGGGCGTCGTCCGTCCGCCCCGGGCCGCCCGCGGGAGAGCAGCTGATGCGCTACGAGATCCGTGTCGACGGACAAATGTCGGAGACGCTGGCCCAGGCCTTCCCGGACATGGAGCACGTGGTGATGTCCGGTCAGACCGTCCTGTTCGGGCCCGTCCTCGACGAGGCCCATCTGTACGGTCTGCTGGCGCGCTGCCAGTCGCTGGGACTGCGCGTCCTGGAGATGCGTCAGCTGCCCGAGTGAACGCCGGCGGCAGGGCTGTGGCCGTCCGCGCCGGTCCGGTGCCCAGGCTGCCCGGTCTGCGGGTCTGCGGGTCTGCGGGTCGGCGCTCGGTTCCGGCCTCATCGACGGATCGCCTACGTCTCTGTCTCCGGCTCAGCTTCGGAGTCCTCGGCGCCCCGGCGTCCCCGGTGTCCCCGGCGTCCGCCCCGGTCTCCTGCCCGACGGGCCCCCTGTGCCGCAACCCCGCCTGGACCGCGCTCGCCAGCACGCGCGCGGCGAAGCCCACCAGGACCAGCCCTCCGGCCATCTGCAGCATCGTCATCACCCGGCCCGTCTCGGAGCGGGCGGCGATGTCGCCGAAACCGACAGTGCTGAACGTGGTCAGCGTGAAGTACAGGGCGTCCGTCCTGGACAGCGGCTCGGTGAACGAGCCCGGGGCGGAGCGGTCCAGCAGGTAGTAGGCGCTGGCGAAGAGCACCAGGAACAGCACCAGCGTGGCGGCCAGGGCCTCGACGGCCTTCAGCCGGGGGTGGGGCGAGCGGATGATGGTCCGCAGCTCCCACACGAAGACCAGGACCACCGCCAGCAGACCGGACAGCAGCAGCACCGAGGTGCCGCGGGCGCTGTACCCGTCCAGGGGCAGCAGGTAGTAGGCGGTGACGAGTCCGGCCGCGATCAGGAAGGCACGGGCCACCACCACGACCTTCGTCCACCGGGTGCGGCGCTTCGGCCGGCCCCGCCGGTACGGGCCCTTCCGCGGCCGGAGGCGTTCGGTTCGGCCAGCCGCTGGATCGCTCATCGCGTGTCTCTTCTTCGGTTCGCCGGGAGTGGGCGGTCGGCCCGTCCAGCCCCCACCTCATCGCCCTGGCGGCCGGAAGGGATCACCCGCCGCGGGTGACCCGGGGGACGCCGGCGCGGGGCACGCTGGCCCGGTGAGGTTCCCGCGCGCCTGCCTGCCGGCGGTCCGGCGGTGACCTGCAAGATCGTGCGAGGAGGAGCCATGACCGTACCGCGTGGTTCGGCGCCGCCGACCGGACCGGAACACCGGCCCGACGGACCGGCGCCCACTCCGGCGGGTGACCCCGCGGAGCTGCTGGCGGCACTGGGCGGCTCGTGGACCTGGATCCTGGGCTCGGCGGTGGCGACGCTGGTGCCGGGCGTCCTGGTGCTGGTCTGGCCGAACGAGAGCCTGCATGTCCTGGCGGTTCTCATCGGTCTGTATCTGCTCGTGATCGGGGTCTTCCGCTTCGTCGCGGCGTTCTCCCGGCGCGAACAGGGTGAACGGCTTCCCGGACTGCTTCTAGCCCTGCTGTTCGTCCTGGCCGGCGTGCTCTGTCTGCGGAACCCGATGCAGACGATCGCCGCGCTCTCATTGATCGTCGGGGTCGTCTGGCTGGTGTCCGGCATGCTGACCGCCTACACGGCCCTCGCCACCCGGGACCTGCCGCACCGCGGCGTCGTCCTCGCCGCCGCCGCGCTCGGCATCGTCGCGGGTGTCGTGGTGCTGGCGCTGCCGACCGAGTCGGCCCGGGCCCTCACCCGGCTGCTCGGCCTGTGGCTCGTGCTGCTCGGTCTGGTCGAACTCGGCGTCGCCTTCGCGTGGCGGGCCGCACTGCGCAGGGCGGCCGCCGCGCACCAGGGCGGCATCGCCGCACCGTTGTGAGCACGGCCGTCGCGCGGCGGCCCGCGATTCGCCGGTCCACGTGTTCGCCGGTCCACGTGTTCGCCGGTCCACGCGTCGCCGGTCCGCGCGTCGCGGGTCCGCGCGTCGTCGGTCCGGTGCCCGACGGCGGGCGCGCCCGCGGCGCCCCGCTCACCCGCCTGATCACCCGCCTCGGGTGAGGCCGCCCGGTCCGGGCCGTGCGCATGCTGAGGACGGCAACGACTGCCGGGCACCCGCCCCGGGAGGGAGAAGAGACATGAGCGAGCCGATGTACCTCGCGTACGACTATCCGCTGCTGAGCATCTTCTGGACCATGCTCTGGTTCTTCTTGTGGATCATGTGGTTCGTCCTGCTCTTCCGGGTCATCGTGGACATCTTCCGCGACGACACACTGAGCGGGTGGGCCAAGGCCGGCTGGCTGGTGTTCGTCATCGTGCTGCCCTTCCTGGGCGTCCTCGTCTACGTGATCGCCCGTGGCAGGAACATGGGCACGCGGGAGATGAAGCAGGCACGCGCGCAGCAGGAGGCCGTCGACTCCTACATCCGGGAGACCGCGGCCGGTGCGTCCCGGTCCGGCAGCGTCGACGAACTCGCCAGGCTGTCCGAGATCCGCGCCCGCGGGGACATCACGGACGAGGAGTTCCGCAGGGCGAAGGAACTGGTCCTGAGCGGCCACGGCCCGTCGGACCGTTGAGACGCCGACGCCACATCCACCGGGACGCCAGACGCCACATCCACCGGAGGACACGGAACGCCCCGGCGACAGGAGACGAGGGAGCACGATGGCCGCGACACACACCGGGCACGGACACACACGCTCGACGAGGCAGCAATGGGCCGGGGGCCTGACGGTCTTCGCGGGCGTGATGCTGATGCTCGCAGGGCTGCTCGACCTCTTCCGCGGCGTCATGGCGATCGCCGACGACGACGTCTTCGTCTCGACCCCGAGCTACGTCTTCCGGTTCGACCTCGCCGGCTGGGGCTGGATCCACCTCGTCCTGGGGGCGGTCGCCGTGGTCGTCAGCCTCGGACTGTTCCAGGCGGCGTTCTGGGCGCGTGTCCTCGGCGTGGTCATCGCCGGACTCATCATCGTCGCCAACTTCCTGTCCCTGCCGTACTACCCGGTCTGGTCCGTCGTGATGATGGCCTTCTCCGCGCTGATCATCTGGGCGCTGTGCGTGGCGCGGCCCGAGACGTCCTACGACGTACCCGGGGACGACGGGTGAAGGACGGCTGAAGGACGGGACCCGCCACTACTGTCGACGGCATGACCGACAACAGCCTGCGTTCCGTCAGCATCGAGCGGACCCGTACCGGCCATTTCACCGCGACGAACGCCCGCGGCGGCACGATCGGCTTCGGCACCGGTTCCGGCACCGGTTCCGGCACCGGTTCCGGCACCGAGGACGGCACCGGCTTCACCCCGGTCGAGTTGCTGCTCGCCGCGATCGGGGGATGCACCGCGGCCGATGCCGACGTCGCCACCGCCCGCCACGAGGAGCCCACCGAGTTCACCGTCACGGTGAGCGGCGACAAGATCAGTGACGAGCTGGGCAACCGGATGACCGACCTCACGGTCACCTTCACCGTCCGTTTCCCCGACGGCGCGCCCGGCGACCGCGCGCGAGCCATTCTGCCGAGGGCGGTCACCGCCTCCCACGAGCGGCTCTGCACGGTCAGCCGCACGGTCGAGATCGGCACCCCGGTCACCGCGACGGTCGCGGACGTCTGACCGCGTCGAGCCGGGCGCTCAGCGGCCGGGGGCAAGAAGGACTACTGCTGGGACGACTCCTGGGACGGCTCCCGGCCGATCTCGTCCAGGGAGTCGCCGAGCAGGGCCTTGGCACGGGTGAGCCAGTCCGCCAGTACGGCGATCTCGTCCGGGGTGTAGTCGGCGAACAGGGCGCCGAGACGCTCGTAGAACGGGCCGTAGACCTGGAGGATGCGCTCCTGCGCGGATTCCTCCATGACCACATGGACCCGGCGCCGGTCCTGGGGGTCGGCCTGGCGGCGGATGTAGCCGGCCTTCTCCAGCCGGTTGAGGACGCCGGTCATCGCTCCGGTGGTCAGGCGGGCCTGCTCGGCGAGGTCGCCCGCTGCCGGTGTCCGGCCCGCGGTGGCGGCCTCGATGATGAAGCCCAGGCAAGTGAGGTCGGTGACGTTGAGGCCGAGCCGCCGTGCGATGTCCTGCTGGCCGAACTGCGCGGTCGCGATCATCCGGTCCATCGCGTAGAGCGCCTGGCCGGCCGTCGCCGCCGGGCGCTGCTTGCCCTTCACCACGCATCCCCTTAGTGTCTAAGTTACTTACCTCGCGAGCTAAGATAGTTCGCGTCGGGTGTCCGCCGAGCTGTTCACCCGACCCGCCTTCCCGAGGAGTAGAAGTGGGCATGCACGGAGACCATGATCTGGGTCACACGGTCGCGGGCTGGGCCGGGACCACCATAGCCGTCACCGGTTGCGCGGTGACGGCGGTGGCCCTCGCGGCCGGATCCTCCACCGGGCTCTGGCTGGGCGGTGCCGTCGTCGTCCTGGCCGCCCTCACCACCTGGCTTCTCCACCTGGCGGGCTGGGGAAAGGCCACCGGACCGCGCCCCGTGGCGGAACAGCACTGGCGTGTCCGTGACACCCCTACCCGGCGCGGCCACCCCGACTGCCTCGGCTGCCGCATGGCCGGCCGCGGCCCGGCCGGCGCGCCGAGCGCCACCCCGGCCGGCTCGCGCGCTCCGGCCGAGCCCACCTTCTTGGGGCAACCGTCGTGACCATGCTCTTGGGGCAACCGTCGTGACCGTGACCGAAGGTCCAGGTCGCCCTGGACATGCCCTGGCTTCCGGGCGGTCACCGCGACGGTGGCGGCGCGGACCCGGCCCTGCGCGGCCGGATCGGTGAAGCGCGGATCACGCCTCGGTCAGGCGCACCTTGTAGCCGTCCTCCTCCATGAGGACGACGGTCACGCCGAACGGGTTGGGATGGTCCATCTCCATCGGGACGAAGGAGAACTCGACCGCGGCCCGGATCGGGGGCACGAGCTCGCCGCCGGGCTGCGGCGCGGGCGCGTCCCGCCAGTCGGGATCGATCGAGGCGACGCCCTCGGGGTCGCGGGCCAGGACCCGTTCCTCGTAGGGGAACCGGTGCAGTACATGGCCGTCCCGCGTGGCGTGGACCATGTTCAGGCACGGGGCAGGGCCGCTGAGGGGCAGCTCGCACGCGGTGGCCACGTCATGACTCTCCCAGGCGAGGACGACCTCGTCCGCGCCTGCCGCCGCCGCGATGTTCGACAGCTGCGCGATGCCGGTGAGCGCGTCCTCGCCGGACTTGAGCGGGCGCACCCAGATCAGCCCGACCAGCCGGCCCCGCACCAGGGGCATGATGACCGGCCGTGGCACGGCGCCTTCGGCCAGCCCCGCCGCGTAGGCCCCCTTCATCGAGTCGGCCAGCGCGTTCCACATCTGGGTCTCCACGAATTTCCCTTCACCCTCGTCCTCGGACTGTCCACGATCACCACTGACCCTGTCACGCTTGGTCGCGGCCGTGCCAGGGCCACCGGTCGGTCGGGTGCCGGACGCTTGTAGGGGCTCCGTGCGCGCGTACGAGGCTCCCGCCCGATCGGAGGGGTCCAGGGTCGCGGGGCGGAGTCGGTCGTCGCCCTGCTGCGTCAAGATCGCGCGGCCCGCGCCGTGGTCGCGCCGAACCATGTGCGTCACCACCTTGACAGGTGACGAGGTGGGCGGCGAGCATCGTCACCAGGCGAACCGGTGATGGTCGCGAGACGGGGAGCCCCGGGCAGCCGGGGTGTGGACCAAGTGGAGGGGAATCCCATGAAGGCATCGAGGATGCTCAAGGGCCTGACGGCGATCGCGGCCGTGGTCGTCATTTCGGTCGGGTGTTTCGCGCAGATCTTCTGACGCGGTGCGGCTGCCGCGGCGCCGGGAGCGGCACCTCGCCCGAGGTGTATTGTCCAGGTAAAGTGTCCGGTCATATTGACTGCCTGGGCGTCCCTGGGGAGTCCACCGGACAGAGGAGGTGTCGCGCCGTGCCCAAGCCGTCCAAGCGTGACGACCTGCTGGCGTCCGCGCTGGAGACGTTCCACGCGCGCGGTTTCCACGGCACCGGCATCAAGGAGATCGCCGACGCCGCCGGAGCGCCCAAGGGGTCGTTCTACAACCACTTCTCCAGCAAAGAGGAGTGTGCCATCGAGGCCCTGCGGCTCTACGGAGCCGAGCGCCGCCTGGACATGCTCGCCGACACCACCTCGCCCCCGCTGGAGAGGATTCGCCGCCACTTCGAGTTCCTGCGGGACGAGGTCGTCGACCGGGACTTCACGCGAGGCTGCATGTTCGGCAACTTCGCCACGGACGTGATCGACCACAGCGAGGAGATCCGCACGGCCGTCGCGGACAGCCTGCGGACGTGGAACAGCGCGATCGCGGCGGCCCTGACGGAGGCCCGCCGCGACGGTGCCGTACGGGCGGACCTCGACCCTGACGCCACGGCTCGCTTCCTCGTCAACGCCTGGGAGGGAACCCTGATCGAGGCTCGCGCCACCAAGTCGGCCGCCGCTTTCGACACGTTCTTCCGCATGGCCTTCGAGGCGGTCCAGCGCTGACGTGCGTGGGCCGTGGCCGGGTGAGGTCCGCTCGGGCGTGGGTGGCCCGGGCATGGGTGGCCCGGCTGCCTAATCGAACAGCGGGCCGACCGTCCTGGTCCGCTTGATCTCGTAGAAGCCGGGTGTGGAGGCGACGGTCAGTGTGGCGTCCCACAGGCGGACGGCTTCCTCGCCCCGAGGAGCCGGGGTGACAACGGGACCGAAGAAGGCGACCTTGCCCGTGCCGGGTCCGGGCACCGCGATGACCGGGCTGCCCACGTCGGACCCGACGAGGGTGATGCCCTCGCGGTGGGAGGCGCGCAGCTCCGGGTCGTAGGCGTCGGTGTCACCCGCGTCGGCGAGGCTCGTGGGCAGTCCCGCGTCGCGCAGCGCGGCCTCGATGGTCGGGCGCGTCCTGGGCTCCTCCCGCAGATGGAAGCGAGTACCGAGCGCGGTGTAGAGGGGCTCCAGTACGGCGGGGCCGTGAGCCCGGGCGGCGGCGATCAGGACGCGCACCGGTGCCCATGCCTGGCCCATCAGCACGCGGTGGTGCTCGGGCAGTTCGTCGAGGCGGCCCTCGTTGAGGACGGCCAGGCTCATGACGTGCCAGCTGATGGTGAGGGGCCGGGCCTTGCCGACCTCCAGCAGCCAGCGGGAGGTCAGCCAGGTCCACGGGCACACCGGGTCGAACCAGAAGTCGACGGGAGTGCGGGGGAGGGAGTCGTTCATGAGAGGTTCCAAACGCGGTGGTGGGGGCGGGCCGAGGGCTTGGTCGGCGGTCGGCGGGGAAAGGGCTGCGGGAAAGACGGTGGAGTAACTCCTGAGCGGGCGACGGACCAGCGGTGGCGCCGCCCCCGAGCGGGCGACGGCACAGAGAGCGACCGGGTCATAGAGCCGCGGCCAGGCGCGCCAAGGTCTGGCCGGCACCCTCGCGGCGTGCCTGCCGGTGACCGGTGCCCGCCCACAGGTGCAGAGCGTCGGCGTCCCCCGCTTCGGCCGCCAGTTTGCGGAGCCGGCCCGTGAGGTGATGCAGCGCCGGATACCCGTACGGGGCGTGGTCGCCGTACAGATCGGTGAAACGGTTGCGCAGCGCGCGGGCGGGGCGGCCGGTGAAGGCCCGGGTCAGCACGGTGCCTCGGCCCTCGGGGTCGGCGAGAGCCGCCTGATGGACGGGGGAGGCCCCGCTTTCCCCGGTGCGCAGGAGCACGGTGCCGACCATGGCGGCCTGCGCGCCGGCCGCCATGACCTGGGCGACGTCGTCGGGCGTGGCGAGTCCGCCCGCCGCGATCAACGGCAGGCCGACAGCCTGGCGGATCAAGGCGATCAGGTCGTCGACCGGTACCTCGGGCGGCGGCAGCCGCGGTGTCAGGGTGCCGGAGTGACCGCCCGCGGCGGCGGCCTGCACCACGAGGACGTCCACGCCCGCTTCGGCCCCGGCGCGCGCCTCGTCCACCCCCGTGACCGTCTGGGCCACCAGGCTTCCCGCCGTACGCAGCCTGGCCACCACGGCCCGTTCGGGGATCCCGAACGTGAAGCTGACCACTGGTACGGGGTCCTCGGCGAGCAGGTCGATCTTCTCCGCGAACGCGTCGTCGTCCTCGACCGGGACGTGCCCGCTCAGGTCGATGTGGTGGCGGTCGGCCGTTCCCTGGACGAGCGCGGCGTAGCGGTCGAAGGCCGCACGGTCCACCGGCAGCGGATTGGGTGCGAACACATTGACGCCGAACGGGATCCGCTCGGCACGCGCCGCGGCGACACGCTCGGCCAGCGTCCGCGCGGTGGCGTAACCGGCCGGGACGAAGCCGAGACCACCGCTGCGGGCCGCGGCCACCAGCAGCGCGGTGGTCGTGGCACCACCCGCCATGGGCGCGGCCAGAACCGGCGTGGTGACGCCGAGAGCCGCGAGCAGGCTGTTCATGGTGCTGTGCCCTTCTTCCTGACGTTGACGTAGACGGTCGCGGTGACGTCGACGGTCGCGGTGACACCGTCGGTGACGCTTCCGGTCGGTCGGCCGGCCGGTCGTGGTCGGCCCGTCGTGACCGGCCACGGGTCGGCGGCGACATAGGGGGAGCGCCCGGCACCGACGCGCCGTACTCGCGGCCGGGACGGCGGCGTACCTCCACGTCTCCACGGTGCGGCCTCCGACACGGTCGACGCCACGACCACCTTCCTCCCTGCTGATAGGTGCGGCCTCGCAGTGGCCGGGGCGTCGGCGGCCGTGCCGTCCGCGTCACGTCCGCACGGTCGCCGAGGAGCCCCTCGCACCGTCGTTGGGAGGCCGCGCCTTCCACCGGGGAGGAAGCCGGTCGTGGCGTCCGCCCCGGCCGTAGCCACACGATGGGGACATGGACACCCGACAGCACGCCCCCGGAGCGGCGGCCGCCGCCGACGTGCGGCAACCGGTCACGGTGCGGCTGCTCGGCGGACCGACCGCGCTCATCGAGATCGGGGGGCTGCGGCTGCTCACCGACCCCGCCTTCGGGTCACCCGGTCCGGCCGCCGACGGCACCCGCACGGCGGGCGGGCCCCACTGCTCCGTGGCGGCGGTCGAGGCGCTGGGCCCGCTGCACGCCGTACTCCTGTCACGCGGCGGGTCCGCCGACAGCCTCGGCGTCGCCGGCGAGCGGCTGCTCGCGACGGTCCCGGTGACGTTCACCACGACCGGGGCCGCGGACCGCCTGGGCGGCACCGCCGTCGGCCTGCGGCCCTGGTACCACCTGACCCTGGCCCGGCCGGACGGCGGCTGCCTCAAGGTCACCGCGACCGCGTCGCGGAGCGATGGCCGTGACGGCCGCGAGGAGGGAAAGACGGAGGGCGGCATCGGCGCCGTCATCGGCTTCGTACTGACCGGACCGGACGTGCCCACGATCTACGTCGGTGGTGACGCCGCCCCCTCACTGGACATCGCGAGCGAAGTCGCGGACCGCTTCGGGCCCGTCGAGCTGGCCGTGCTGGGGGACGCCTGCCCCGTCCCGCCGGACCGGCCGCCGATGCCCACCGCCCTGCGTACGGCCCGAGCCGCCGAGATCCTCGGTGCGCGCACGGTCATTCCGGTCCACCCCGAAGCCTGGGAGCTCTGCGCTACGGCTCCCGGCACCCAGCGCGCCGCGCTCGCCCATCACGGTCTCGAGGACCGACTGCTCCTGCTGGTCCCCGGCACGCCGACGACCCTCTGAGCGGAGCGGCCGACCGCCACCCGCACCCGACCGAACCGACGGGACTCGACCCGCTCGGGCGGACCCGACCTAGCTCCGGCGCTCCGGTCCGCACCCGGCGCCACCCACCCTACGGAGAAGACATCATGCGAGAGTTCCTGGTCGAGCTGACCACCACCATTCCCGAGGGCACCGACCCCGCGGAGGTCGACCGACGTCGCGCCGCGGAAGCGGTACGGGCCGCTGAACTGGCCGCCGCCGGGCACCTGTTCAGGCTGTGGCGCCCGGTCGGTGAACCGCGCAGCATCGGTGTCTGGCTCGCCGCGGACGAGTACGAGCTGCACGAGAAGGTGATCGGCACACTGCCGCTGCGCGCGTGGATGACGGCCAGGGTCACCCCGCTCGTGTCCCACCCCAATGACCCGGCCGGACCCGACGCCCTCGCGTGACCGACGCGTCACCTCACAGGGACCGCGTACGCACCCACAAGGACTTCTTCATGAGCGCAACCATCCTGCGACGCCCGCCGGACGGGTCGGACGGCCTGCTCGGTTCCCCCTGGATCCACGTGGCGCAGGCGGCCGCGGCCCTGGCGGTCGGCATGGGCGTCGGGCGCTTCGTCTACACACCGATCCTTCCCCTGATGCACGCGCAGGCGGGGCTGTCCGCCGGGGCCGGCGCGCACCTCGCCACCGCCAACTACGTCGGCTACCTGATGGGCGCGCTCGTCGGCATCCTGCGTCCCGCGCTGGTCCGCTCGCCCGGAGTCCTGCGCGGCTCCCTCGTCGTGCTGACCGGCACGCTGGCGGCGATGCCCCTCACGCACAGCACCGCCGGGTGGATGGCGCTGAGGCTGACGGCCGGTGCGGCCAGCGCCCTGATCTTCGTCATCGCCGTCAG
Source organism: Streptomyces sp. RPA4-2 (assembly GCF_012273515.2). Taxonomy (NCBI): domain Bacteria; kingdom Bacillati; phylum Actinomycetota; class Actinomycetes; order Kitasatosporales; family Streptomycetaceae; genus Streptomyces; species Streptomyces sp. RPA4-2. The sequence continues at coordinate 1,587,266 of NZ_CP050975.2, read as the reverse complement.
CTCGCTGCTCAGTCACCTGCACGACCACCCCGCGCACCTGCCCGGCTGGGCCTTCGGCGGAGTCGGCGCGGGGATCGCCCTGTCCGGCCTGCTGGTCCTCGCCCTGCGCTCGATCGCCGACTGGCAGGCCGCGTGGTGGAGCTCCGCGGGCCTCGCCGCGGTCTTCGCCGCCCTGTCGTGGAACCTGCGCGTCGAACTGCCGCGCGCCGAGGTCACGGGCCCCGGGGCCGTGGCTCCGACGCGGTCCGCGCGTACGCATCGATGGTTCACCGCGCTGTTCGTCGGATACACCCTGGAGGGCGTCGGCTACATCGTGGCCGGCACCTTCCTGGTCGCCGCGATCGACCAGGCGTCCCCGGGGTGGATCGGCAGCGGCGCCTGGGTGCTGGTCGGCCTGGCTGCCGTGCCGTCCTCGGCGCTGTGGGCCTGGCTGGGTCGCCGCTGGTCCCGCCCCGACCTGCTGTTCGCCGCGCTCGTGATCCAGGCCGTCGGCATCGCGCTGCCCGCTCTGGTCGGAGGAGTGGCGGCGGCCCTGATCTCCGCGTTCCTCTTCGGCGCGACGTTCCTCGGGATCGGGACCATCGCGCTGGCCACCGGGGCCCATCTGCGGTTCCCCCGCTCGGTGGCTCTGCTGACCGCGGGATACTCCGTCGGCCAGATCGTCGGACCCCTGGCCGTCGCGCCACTGCTCCACCACGGTTACCACCAGGCCCTGATCCTGGCCTCGGCCGTCGTCCTCGCCGCCGCCCTCACCGCGGTCGTCCTGCGGATCGGCTTCCCCCACGACATGCCCAACGAGATGCCCGCCGAGGTGCCCGCCGAGCTGCCCGCCGAGCGGGGCACCCGGCCGGCTTCGTAGGTCCGGATTGCGCGGAACCGGGCTCGCGGATGCCATGGGCCCCCGGCGGCCCGGACGGAGACCGCCGGGAGTTCGGTCAGCGGCCCGGGAGCCGTGTCGTGATCTCCTGCAGCACCCATCCGTTGCCGTCCGGATCGCTGAACGACAGGAACGAGGAGTAGCTCCGGCGTTCCGGGTCCGGGCCCGGGACCCGGCCCTCGGTTCCGGCGCGGTGGAAGACTCCGCCCGCGTCGTGGAACACCTCGCTCACCTCGACGCCCCGGTCCGCGAGCTCGGCGCGGGCCGCCTCGATGTCGGAGACGACGAGGTGCAGGCCCTCCGACGAGCCGGGCGAGGCCGCGCTGATCCCGGTGCCGAAGATGACCGAACAGGGTGAGCCGGGCGGGGTGACCTGCACCACCCGGAAGTCCTCCCCGTCGGTGACGTCGGCGTCGAGCCGCCATCCGAGCTTCTCGTAGAAGGCCTTGGCCCGGTCGACGTCGGCGACCGGCACCACCACGACCTCGAGTTTCATGTCCATGACGGCTTGCTCCTGTCCTTGGGCATACGTTGCTGTCGATCGACATCGACCGGCATCGGCCGACGTCAGCCGGTCCTCTCCACGTCCACCGTTGGGCCGGGGGTGGCCGCCCGCAACCCGTGCGGGGCGCGCCGGCCCGCGACGCGGACGGGCCCGGACGGCCGGGCCGGGCCGGGCCGGGCGGAACGGGGAGCCCGGGTGGTCGGCGAGCGACCCGGTCCGCTCCGACGGCCGCTTCGGCGAAGGCCTCGGGTACTTCCCGGCGCGCGACTTGGAGGCGGGGGCCGCGGTCAGGCCCGGTCAGGCCTGTACGGCGTCGAGCACGACACGGAAGCGCGCCTCGCCGGACATCATGCGCTCGTAGGCCTTCGGCGCCTCGGCCAGCGGCATCCGCTCGATCAGCGGAAGGACCCCGTGCCGCACGCTGAAGGCCAGGTTGTCCTCGTTCTCGATCGGGGTTCCCGTCAGGCTGCCGGTGATGGTCCGCGTGCTGAGCACGAGGTCCGGCGTGGACACCGATATCGGGTCGGTGCCGACCCCGACCACGATCATGCGGCCGCGTGGGGCGAGCCCGGTGAGCAGGGGGGTCATCGAGCTGCCGCTGGCCGCCGTCGCGACGATGCCGTCGGCGCCGCCCAGTCGCGCCAGCGCCTCCCCGGGGTGCTCGGCGGCGCTGTCGATGTAGTCGTCCGCGCCGAGTGAGGCCGCCAGTGACGCCTTCTCCGCCCCGCGGGCGATCGCCACGACCCGGTGGCCGAGCCTGGCCGCGTACTGCACCGCGAGATGTCCGAGACCCCCGATGCCCTGTACGGCCACGAGCGACCCGGGCCGGCTGTCCAGCTGACGCAGGGCACTGAGGCTGGTCAGACCGGCGCACAGCAGCGGGGCCGCCTCGGCCGACGAGATGCCCTCCGGAATCCGGGCCAGCGCGTTGGACCTGGCGTACATCACCTCGGCGTACCCGCCGTCGACGCTCGTGCCCGTCTGCTCCTGGTCGGCGCAGTTGACGAAGTCGCCGCGTCGGCACGGGTCGCACTCACCGCAGTGACCGGCCAGGAATCCGACGCCCACCCGCTCGCCGACCTGCCACGCCCGCACTCCCTCGCCGACGGCGTCGATGGTCCCGACGACCTCGTGACCCGGGACGACGGGCCGCGACGGATCGGGCCTGAGGCCTTCGACGGCGAGCACGTCGGAGTGGCACACCCCGCAGCTCTCCACCCTGATCCGTACGTGGCCCGCGCGGGGCGGGACGAGCTCACGGGTGGTCCATGCGAACTGCCGTGATCCGGTGACTTCGAATGCCTGGTACGTGGACACGTTTCTCCTGGGGGATGCGCGGCGCCCGGTCCGGGTCCCGCGTGGGGACCCCCATCGGCCTGCCGGTCCTCGCGGTTGCGGGCGGCGCGGCCGGGCCCGCGGACGATCCGCGGAGGCGCTACGAAGACAATATGACCGGTCGTCTTAGACGTCAACGCTTACCCCCTGATTCCGCGTATCCCCGATCACGCGTATCCCCCTGAACCCGGGGGAGCGTCACCGCTCGAACCAGTGACTCTACTCTTCCGTGCGGGGCGACGTCCCCTCGGGCTCGTAGGCGCGCAGGCCGTCGACGGCGCGGTGCACGGTCTCCGTATGCCCGAAAAGGCCCGGCAGCCCGCCGGTGTGCAGGAGGACGCTGCGCTGCCCCGGGCGGATGTCGCCGTCCCGGACCGCGGCGATCAGGCCGGCCATGGCGCGCCCGCTGTATACCGGGTCGAGGACGAGCCCCTCGGTGAGCGCGGCCGTTCGCATCGCCTCCAGGACCGGTTCGTGCAGCACCCCGTATCCCGGGCCCACCTGGTCGGTGCGGATCCGCAGGGCGTCGGGGGCGATGTCGCGGCCGGTCAGCGCGCCCGCGAGGCCGGCGACGGTGACGGCCGGCTCCGCCACCGCCCCGCAGTGAACGCCGAGGACACGCCGCTCCCCGAGTGCGCCGATCAGTCCCGCCATGGTGCCCCCGGAACCCAGGGCGACCACGACGTGCTCCACGTCGGGCAGTTGGGAGAGCAACTCCTCACCGCCATCCACATATCCCCGTGCTCCGAGGGGACTTGAACCGCCGAAGGGGATCGCAAAGGGGCGCGCCCCGTCGTCGCGCAGCTGACGGCACACCTCGTCGGTGACGTCGGCCATCGCGCTCGGGTCGCTGTCGCCGGCCCAGAAGATCCTGGCTCCGAAGAGACTGTCGAGAACGAGGTTGCCGGAGCCGTTCACGGCACTGTCGCGGGTGCCGGGGAACACGAGCACGACGTCGAGCCCGAGGCGAGCGCCGGCGGCCGCGGTGAGACGGGCGTGGTTGCTCTGCGCGGCACCGGTGGTGACCAGCGTGTCCGCGCCGGCCGCGAGGGCGGCGCCGACGGTCCACTCCAGCTTGCGGGCCTTGTTGCCGCCGCCTCCCAGGCCGATGAGGTCGTCCCGCTTGATCCAGAGGTCGGCCCCGCCCAGCCCCAGCGCCGCCGCCAGCCGCGGCGCACGCTCCAGGGGGGTGGGCCATGTCGACAGGGCGATCTTGTCATTCATGAGATCTCCAGCTCGAGTGGTACGCGCACCACCGGGGGCGGATGGGGAGAGGAACTGTTAGGGCGGAGCACGCGGTCACCGTACGTCGGGCCATTCCCGCTCCCGTCGCCCGCCCCCGGGCGGGGACGGGGACCGCGCGCCCGCCCCCTCCCCGGCGGGGACTACAGGGCCAGCAGGGCCTGTTCGACCACTTCGGTCAGTGCCGGGTGGATGTACAGCAGGTCTCGGGCGATCCGGTCCACCGTCAGACCCAGTTCCATGGCCTGGATCAACTGCTGAATGAGTGTCGCGGCCTGGGGGCCGATGATGTGCGCGCCGAGGATCGTCCGCTCGACAGGATCGGCCAGGATCTTCACGAAGCTGGTGGTGTCCTCCAACGCCCATCCGTACGCGGCGTCCCCGTAGTCGCGGACACTCACGAGGTGGTCGATGCCGCGACGGCGGGCCTCCTGCTCGGTCAGCCCGATGCCGGCGATCTGCGGGCTGGTGAAGACCGCGTGCGGGGCGACCTTGTGGGGCAGTGCGCGTACGTCCTCGGGGTGGAGCAGGTTGTGCCGCACGAGCCGGACCTCGGCATTCGCCATGTGCTTGAGCTGGAAGTGATTCGCCGTGTCGCCGAGGGCCCAGACCCCCGGTACCGACGTGCGGTAGGCGCTGTCGGTCACGATGTGGCCGTGCCGGTCGAGGTCCAGACCGCCGGCGGCGGCGTCCAGCCGGTCGGTGTTGGGCCGGCGGCCGACGCACACCAACAGCGCCGCGGCGCGCACGACATGGTCGCCGTCCGGGCAGGACACGGTGACCGTGACGCCGTCCTCACGCCCTTCGACGGAGGTGACGGCAGCGTCGAGGAGCACACGATGGCGCCGCGACGCCAGGTCGGTGAAGCGTGCCGACACCTGTTCGTCCTCCGCCATCAGCAGGCGCGGCCCCCGCTGCACGATCGTGATGTCGGAGCCGAACGCGCCGAAGACATGGCCGAACTCGGCTGCGATGAAACCGCCACCGATGACGACCATGGACGCGGGCACCTCGTCGATCCGCATGATGGTGTCCGAGGTGTGGTACCGGACGGTGTCGAGACCGGGGATGTCCGGCACCACGGGCCGCGATCCGACCGCGACGACGAACGTGTCGGCGGTGATCCGCTCGGCTCCCGCCTGCAACACCTTCGGCGCGACGAACCGTCCCTCCTCGGTGTACACGTCGATGCCGTTCTCCCTGCGGTAGTTCAGCGCGCTCGCGTGCAGCGGATCGATGCGGTGGAACACCCGGTCGCGGATGGCCTTCCAGTCGACGTGCTCGACGGTCGCGTGGACACCGAGACGCGCCGCCGCTCGCGCGTCCTCGACCGCGTCGGCGGCGACGACGAACATCTTGCTCGGAATGCAGCCTCGGTTCAGGCACGTGCCGCCGAAGAGGTCGGGTTCGACGATGGCGGTGCGGAGTTGAGCGAGTTCTTCGTCGGGCAGCATGTTGCCGCTGCCCGCTCCCAGAACCACGAGATCGTAATGACGCACGTCCGTTCACCTTCCGTCGACGAACCGTCCGGCCTGGCCTTGCGCGGCCCGGCGGTGAGGGCGTGGTCCGCGCCACCCTGCTTCCCTGTCGCGCGGGCACTTCGACTCGCTGGGGGCGATCCGGTTCATCCGGAGGACCCCGCGTCCGGCAGGGGCTGCTCCGCCCAGACGGTCTTTCCGTGCTGGTGATGGCGGGCGCCCCACTGGCCGGCGAGGCTGGCGACGATGAACAGTCCCCGGCCCGTCTCGTCGACCGTGCGGGCGTGTTTGACGTGGGGGGCGCTGCTCGCGCCGTCGCTGACCTCGCAGGTCAGCATCCGGTCGAGGATCAGACGTAGGCGCAGGGGCGGCGCGCCGTGACGGATCGCGTTGCCGACCAGTTCGCTGACGATGAGTTCGGTGGTGAAGGCCGTCTCCTCGTCCACCCCCCAGACCTCCAACTGGTGGCGCGCCGCCCGACGGGCGATGGGCGCGGCCTCGGTGTCGTCCGGCAGGGGGACCGTCCGTACCCGGTCCGCGGGCAGCGCATGCGTACGAGCGAGCAGTATCAGTGTGTCACCGGTGGGCCGGTCATCCGCGAGCGCGGCCGCGAGGTCGTCGCAGAGTTCCGGCAGGGGCCTGGCGCCGACGGAGTCCAGGAGCGGGCGCAGGGGACCGGAGGGTGCCAGGACCCTGCCCGCCGCGGTGGCCGTACCGATCGCCAGGGTGCTGCCTTCGGGGAGGTCGACGGTGGTCGAGGGGAAGGGGGCGCTGCTCGTTTCGGCGAGAAGGGGGCCCGGTGGGACGGGCAGTTCGCTGGAGGTGCCGTCGGGGAGGACGGCGACGGGCTGCGGGAGACCGGCTCGGGCGAGGGTGCAGGTGAGCTCGACCGGGTCGTAGACCGCGACGGCGCAGCCGGCGGTGAGCGACTCGCGGCACATGGGATCCCCGGGCGGCAGGGAGGCGCAGGCCTTGGCGAGACGGCCGGCGGTGTCGCTCAGGCGTGCCAGCAGATCGTCGGGCTCCAGGTCCAGGGCGGCGAGGGTGTGGACGGCCGTGCGCAGGATTCCCACCGTGACGGCTGCGCCGATGCCCTGCTTCGCCACGTCACCGACGACCAGCGCGGTCCGTGCGCCGGGCAGCGCGATCGTGTCGGACCAGGCCCCGCCGCCGTCCGGATCGGGAAGGAACAACCGGGCGATCTCCAGGGTGTTCGGTGTGCCCGAATGCTGGGGCAGAAGCCTGCGTTGGACCGTGGCGGCGATGATCCACTCACGCATGTACCGACGGGCGGTCTCGACGCAGAGCGAAGCGTGCGCGCACACGGCCGAGGCCACCGCGACGTCGTCCTGTGTGAAGGGGTCCTCCTGCCGGTGGCGGTAGAAGCTGACCACGCCCAGAGCCTGACCGCGCACCGCCAGTGGGGCCACGATCAGGGAGTGGGCGCCGGATCGCTCGATGGCCTCGGCGCGGGGCGGGTCGGCGGTGAGCCAGTCGGTGTCCTCCCCGATGGAGAGAAGGCGTGGCCGCAGGTCGGACAGCACACGCGCGAACGGGGTGTCCCTCGGCAGCGGGCGCACGTCTCCGACCGGGTAGGCCGAGAACGGACCGCGGAAGGCAGCCCGCCGCAGCACGGTGTCCTCGTGGACGGGCGCCTGCGGAGGCTCCTCTCCGTGGACCACGTCCTCGATCACCTCGACCACGGTGATGCCCGCGAACCCGGGTACGACCGCCTCCACCAGCTCCTCGCACACGGCGCCCACGTTCAGCCCCTGCCCGACGTGGGTGCGTACGGCCTCCAGCAGCGCCAGCCGGTGATGCGCGTTCTCGCGCTCGGTGACGTCGAGCGCGGAGGCCACCAGGCCGAGCACGTCGCCGTGGGAGTTCTCGAGGCGGACGTAGGAGACGGAGTAGATACGTCGTCCGAACCCACCCGGCGCGTCGACGACGGCCCGTACGAGCCGGCTGACCACCGGCTCACCGCCGTCCAGGACCTGTTGCGCCACCGCGGCCTCTTTTTCGGGGTCTTCCAGGTCGTAGGCCTGGGCGAAGTGCGTGCCGGTCAGGTCTTCCACCGGCGTGCCGGGCGGACCGTGGGTGGCGCCGGGCACGCGGGCCACCCGCAGCTGATGGTCGAGGACGTGCAGTCGCGCCGGGGAGTGGGCGAACATGGCCTCCAGGATCGCCACGTCCTGCCCCGACACCACGTCCGGCGCCGCGAGGACCTGCCACATCACGGAAGTGCCCCGCAGCACCGGCTTGACCAGTACCGGAGTGCTTAAGCCGCGAACCCTTCCCGCCGCCCTCCCCCGTCAGCCGTCGCCTCGCGCACGAGCGCGGTCACCGCCCGACCGACGGCCTCCTCGGCGGACCAGCCGAACAGCTGCTCGGCCTGGCGTCGCCACTCGACGATCCGGCCGTTCTCATCGATGAGCACGAGCACGTCACCGCTGGACATTCGACAGCACCTCCGCTTCCCTCGGTTCCTGCCCGCCCCGCCCGTGCGACTGAACGGGCGTGTGCCCTGGTGACTTGGGCGTCCGGGTCGGCGAAGTGGACGACGGCGGGCCGCACCGGGACGGTGGCACGGACGGGGGCCGGGGACCGGGCGGGAACACCGCGTCGGGGAAGTGCCACCGTGCCTTCGACCGGGGGACACCGTCCCGGTCAGGACAAGAGGGAGGAACTGCCGCGTCATGGCCGGTCTACCGCCGCAGCGCGTCCATGTGGAGCGCGGCGTCGGCGGCCGCCTCGTCGGGAGCCCGGCCGTGCTCACGGGCGGTCATGTAGGCGGCGTACCAGTCCCACCAGTCGTGCTCCGGAGCGGTCGCCTCATAGAATCCGTGGTGCTCCGCGGTCTCCTTCAGGAGTGCCGCCAACGCGGTGACGTCCATGACGAAACCTCCTCGGTCGTACGGGATCCCGTCACCGTCCGGGAAGGCGTACGTCGTGGAACACCTCACTCACGTCTCACCGTCGGCGTCCCCGGACCTCGCGGAACCGCGGGGCACGGTCGACGTCGGACGGGCCGGCTGACGTCACAATTGTCGCTTACTGGACAAGGTCCGGCGAGGCGAGTCGTCGTACCCGGCGCCGCGACCGGTTCGGCGACGCACCTGACTACCGTCCGCGTCGGTCGAGTTACGCTCGGGAACGGGATCCGCGCGGCGAGGTGGTGGTGACGGGCGCCGAGTTCGAGCCCCCAGGGTCGACGCGGCGCCGAAGCCGCCCGTCAGTGGGCGGTGCCGGTCTGCCAGGCGATCCGGTCGTCGATCGCGATGACCATGTTCCCGTCCTCCAGCACCTTGAGCGTCGCGCCATCGGCGCCTTGGGTGTTGCTGGCCCACAACGGCTTGGCCTGGGCGCCGTAGACGACCAGGTTGCCGTCCGCCTGGAACACGGCGGTGTTCCCCGGGCCCTGGGTCCGGCTCGCCCAACGGGCCTTTCCGGACTGGTCGTAGAGCACCAGGTTGCCGTCCGTCTGCATGATCAGCCGCGAGCGCACGGTCTTCACGAACTTCCCGACCTCGAACGTGAAGGGGGGCTTCAGCACCAGGGCGTCGGGCAGGTTGCTCCCGTCCGCGGAACCGTCGGCGCCTGTGCCCGTGTCCGAGCCGGAGGTCGCGTCCGTGCCCGCCCCGGTGGTCGCGTCCGTGCCCGCGCCCGCGGCGGACGGGGATGCCTTCGCCCCGCTTTGCGAGGGGCCGGCCGACCTGTCGGCGGCACGGTCGGCACTGACGGACGGTGTGGCGCGCGCGGACCCGGAGCCTTCGTCGCCGAAGGCGTGGAACAGGAGCAGCGCGGCGGCGGCGACGGCGACCAGCGCGCCCGCGCCGATGGCGGCAGCCCGCCCGCGCCGTCCGTTCTGGCGTCCTGCGCCGTCCGGCCGCGCAGTCGGAGCGGTCACCGGGTACGCGTCGTCCGGGTAGGCGCCGTAGGTGTCCGCCGCGTGAGGGCGCGCGAGGGGGCCGGGGCCCGCTCCCGGCGCGAGGAGGGTGAAGGCGTCGGCTTCCCGGGTGCCGACCGCGGTGGCCGTCGTCATCGGCGGGGCGAGCGGCGCCGTCGCGTCCGAGAGGCCGACTGACATACCGCCGCTCCCCGTAGGGCCCCCCATACCGCTCCCCGTGCCGCTTCCCTGGCCGGCGACGGTCGCGGCACGTTCCCGTTCCGGCGCGGGACCCATGGCGAGTGCCCGCTGGTAGGCGGGATGCTGGACCAGATCGGTCTCGGCCTGGCAGAGTTCCACGATGCGCTGCAGGTGGGGGCGCCGGGCCGGATCACTGTGCACGCAGGCCGAGATGAGCTCGACGACGCCGGGGTCCACGCCCCGCAGGTCGATCTCCCCGTGCACCGAACGGTAGGACACGGCGGCGAACGGCCCGTCCCCGTAGGGCGGTCGGCCGGTGACGGCGAACGCCAGAGTGGCGCCCAGGGCGAAGACGTCGGCTCCCGGACCGGTCTCGCTGCCCGTGATCGTCTCCGGTGCGATGTACCCGGGACTGCCCATCGCGCCGCCGACCTGGGTCAGGTCGGACGGACCGCTGTTCCGGGCGATGCCGAAGTCGATCAGCTGAGGGCCGGTGGCGGAGAGGATGACGTTGTGCGGCTTGAGGTCCCGATGCCACACACCGCGGACGTGGATGGCGTCCAGACCCTCGGCCAGTGCGGCCAGCATGATCCGCGCCAGGTCGGCGGGGAGGGGTCCGTGGGTCATGACCGCGGCGTGGAGCGTGGGCCCCGGCACGTACTCGGTGGCCAGCCAGTACGGGGGTGTCTCCAGCTCCGCGTCGATGAGTGACGCCGTGTACGCGCTGCGGACCGTGCCCAAGGTCTCCACCTCGCGCCGAAACCTGCTGAGGGCGTGCTCGTCGTGGCGGAGGTGGTCGTTGATCACTTTGACGGCGACCGGACGGCCACCCGGCGAACGCGCGAGATACACCCTCCCCATGCCGCCCTCACCGAGTCTGCCGACCAGCCGGTAGCGGCCTATGTGTGACGGATCGGAGCCATCGAGCGAATGCACTGGACCTGTCCTCCTGAAGTGGAACCCACAGTCACCGGATCCGCCGTGAGGTCGGCTCGGCCGGGCTCCAACTCCGTTGCCCAGTGGGGTGCGAGTACCAGTCCGTCGACTCCACGTCTGGACCGGACACCGACATAGTAGAGGGAGACGACACCCTCGCCTCACCCGATGCGGTGGTGCCACCCCGGCTGTGCGGTCAGCCCTTCACCGAAGAAGCCGAGAGGCTGCGCCGGGCTTCAACTCGCCTACTCAGCAAGGAAGTTATCGGACGAGTCCGCGGGAACGCGCGGCGGGGACGAGGCCCGTCCGGGTACGAGGGCGCAGCTGTCGACCGGGGGAGGGGGGAGGCGGCGCCCAACGGCATGGGGAGCACGGGGCCTTGGGGGCCCACCGGTCCGGGTGCGCCCTGCCACCGCACGGCCCCCGTCCTGGGTGACGTCACCACCGTATGGGCTCCGCGCGCGTCGGCCTACGGCTTCCTGCCGGAGCCGTCCTGGACGGGGAGGCCGCCCTCGCCGGTGTCGCCCGGCCGGCGGGGGCGGTGGGCGTGGACGGCGTCGGCCACGGCGCCGTCCTGGCCTTGGCCACGGCTCCGGAGCCCGTGGACGACACCGCTGATGTCGGTGTCGGAGCGGTTCTGGCTGAGTTTGAACTTGGCTTCGATACGGGTGATGGAGAGTTCGACGCCGACGATCGCTCGCAGTTGGCCTTGGATGTAGGGGGCCGGAGCGTCGTCGACGGACCAGGGGACGGCGGCGGCGGCTTCGTGTTTGTCGGTCAGCCGGCGTACCTGGTCCTCGACCCACGCGGGGTCGTCGTGGACGAGCAGGTTCCCGTGGACGTGCGCGGTGATGTAGTTCCAGGTCGGAACCTGTCGGTGGTGCTCGGCCTTGGAGGGGTACCAGGTGGGTGTGACGTAGGCGTCGGGGCCGCGCACGATGACCATGGCCTGGCCGACCGTGGGCAGCTTCCACTGGTCGTTGTTGCGGGCCATGTGCCCGATGAGCGAGCCGTGCTCACCGGCCGCGGGGTCGTGGACGAAGGGCAGCAGGGTGGCCTGGAGGCCGTCCTCGGTCACCGTGACCAGGTCGGCGGCGCCATGGCGGTTCAGCAACTGCCGGACGTCCTCGTCAGTGGGGGAGAAGTGTCGCGGAACGTACACGGTCGGCCTTTCGCGGACGGGGCGGGTGGGCCGCCCTGTCCCTGGGGAGCGATATTTCACCGCTATTGCACTAGTGCAATATGTCATTTGAATTAGCGTAAACGTAGCAAACGGTCGTCTCTCGCGAAAGGGACGCAGGGTGGCGGTGGCGGTGGCGGTGGCGGTGGCGGTGGCGGTGGCGGGATCGCCCGTGGGAAGGCGGTGGCTGACGCCCCGCGCGGGGACCGGGCTTGGCCGAAGCCCGGCCCGACCGGGCCCGCGACCCGCCGCGGCCGCGGGTGGGTGCGCGTCCGCGGCGGGACCGAGGCGGGTCGGTGCCGCGGCGTCAGCCGCAGTTGGTGCCGTACTTCTGGAACGACGTTCCGTCCATCGCGCCCCACCAGTCCACGCAGGAGCCGGCGGCGGCGACGTAGACCGGGCCGACGTAGGAACGGAAGGCGCCGCCGTCCTGGTCGGCGTAGATCTCACCGCCGCCGCGCCGGATGTACAACTCCATGGCGACCGGGTCACCCGCGACGTTCCGGATGGCCACCGCGCAGTTCTTGCCGGTGGCGGAGTTGTAGGTGAGGTAGGCCGTGCCGATGCCGCCGATCGGCGTGGAGTTGACGGTCCTGTAGCCGGTGCCACAGGCCCCGTTGTAGGCGGCGGTCGCGGCGGCGGGTGCCGCCGACGCCACCGGTGCCAGAGCCGTGAGGGCGACGGCGCTCACGGCCGCCGCCACCGCGCCCTGCACCACACGCGTCATCCGTGACATGTCGTTCCCCGTTCGTTTCATCGGTCGAGTGGGCGTCGGGGGCCCGGTTCTCACTGGCCGCCCGATGCTTTTCCGTACGCCGAGTACGACCGGCCGACGCCCCCACCCGTTGTGGCCGTCACGGCAACGACTCCGTGCCACACGTCATGGGCACGCACCAGTTCGGTGAACTCCCCGCGGTGGGGGTTGCGGTGGCGCCCGCGAGGCCCCGGGACCCGGGTGGGCCACGCCGTCGGCCGGGACGCGTCTCACACCGCGACCAGTAGATTGGGCGATCCTTGGAAACGCGCAGGCTCAGGTTCAGGTGGACGCGGCGGGGCGGGTGCGCGAGGCGCACCGGTCGAGGATGCCGGAGAACGGGAGAGGGATGTCGGACAAGCGCCGGGACGGGGGACGTCCGCACGGCGGGCTCGTCGCGGATGCGCCGGCCCCGCTGTGGGAGGCCGGCGAGCCGATGACAGCGCGGCAGGTCGACGCGGCGCTCGACAGGGGGCCGGCGAGGCCGACGATGGCCACCATCCTGACCCGGCTCCACGAGAAGGGCACGTTGCGCCGGATCCCGTCGGGCCGTGGCTTCGCCCACGAGCCGGCTCAGGACGCGGCCGGGCTCGTCGCCGGGCGCATGCGTCGCGAGCTGGAGAGTGAGCCCCGTCGTGACCTGGCGCTGAGGCGCTTCGTGTCCCCCCTGTCCGAGAGCGACGAGGACACGTTGCGGTGCCTGCTCCTCGAAGCCGAGGACGGCTCCGAGTGACCTACGTACTGGCCCTGGTCGTGCTGGGCCTCGCTTTTCCGTGGGGCGCCTCCGTGGCGGCCCGCCGTCTGGCCGGTGTTCTCCCGCCCCGGGAGGCGTGCTGGACGCTGACGGCCGCGGCGGTCCTCATGGCCTGCGGCACGATCGCGGCACTGACCGGCCTGTTCCACGTGCCCTTCCTCGCGGCACTTGAGCAGGTGCCGCTCGCGCGTGTGCTGGAGGTGTGGCCGGCCGCGGTGCCGATGGCCTGCGTGGCCGGCGCGGTCATGCTCGTCCAGCTGGTGCTGCTGGTGCGGCGGTGGTTCCAGCACCGTTCGCTGCTCAGGCGCGCCTGGCGATCGGCCGCCGAGGGGACGGGCGCCGGGGACCTGCTGGTGGTGCCGGGCAGCGAGGTGGACGCCTTCGCGCTGCCCGGCTACCAAGGCCGCGGCGGCCGGATCGTGGTGACCTCCGGCATGATGCGGGCCCTGAGGGCCACGGAGCGCGAGGTACTGCTGGCCCACGAGCGCGCCCACCTGTCCGGCCGCCATCACCTGCTGTCCGCCGTGGTCGACCTGTCCACGACCGTTCACCCCGCGGCGCGGAGCCTGCGGGAGTCGCTGGGGTTCCACCTCGAGCGATGGGCGGACGAATCGGCGGCGGCCGCCGTCGGTGACCGGAAGGTGGCGGCGGCGGCCATCGCCCGGGCGGCCCTGGCCGGAGCGTCGCAGAAGCGGCGTACCGGTGGCGGGTATCCGCTGCTGTCGGTGACGACCGGGCCGGTGCCCCGGCGGGTCGAAGCGCTGCTCAGGCCGGCGCCCGCGGCACCGCAGGGGGGAGCCCGGCAGGCGGGTGCCCTGGGTCTGGCGACGACTGCGGCCGCTCTGGCGCTGGCGGCACTCGCGCCGGCCTACGGGCTGCACGAGTACGTGGAGTACGCGGCCGTCGCCGTTCGAGGAGGCTGACTCGCGACCGGTCGAGGCAGCCGAGCCCCCAACCATCGGCCGGGCGAAGGGACTTGTCGCTTCCCGGCCGGGGGAGCGACCCGGCCGGACCGGCGTGATGCCGGCCGGTGGCGGGGCGACGGGGTTCAGCTGCGGATCAGTCCCTGCCCGACGAATGGGCCTGCCTACGGCCCTACGCAGGCAACACCGAACGCACCGCCGGCTTGCTGCCGGACCGCTCCGGCCGTCAGGCCGGCAACGCCGTGCGGCGTTCCTGGACCTGGGCGTAGGCCATGAGGCCGAACAGGGCGGCGAGCAGCACGGCGGACGAGCCCGCGGTGCCGAGGTCGAGGCCGCCCTTGGCGTGCGGCTTGGTGAGGAAGTCACCGGCGGTGGCGCCGAGCGGCCGTGTGAGGACGAAGGCGATCCAGAACAGCAGGACGTTCGGCACCACCGGGACCTTCATCAGCGCGACGAGGACCGCCAGCACCCCGGAGACGAGCAGCGCCCCGCCGAGGTAGCCGAGGCCGGAACTGTCGGAGAGGAAGTCGCCCATGGACGTACCGAGCGTGTTCGAGACGAGGATCGCCGACCAGAACAGGGCCTCGGCGCGGAAGGTCACGATGTCGCGGATCTGGAACGTCATCCCGCTCAGTTTCCAGGCGAGGAAGATCGCGAGAAGGATCGAGACCAGGATGGCGGCGCCTTCGGGGTAGCCCAGCCCGAGGCCCTGCGGGCCCCAGCCGAGCGACGTCGCCCCGTCCGAGAGGTACTTGGCGCTGGCGTCGCGGTTCATGAAGTCGGACATGGTGGTGCCGGCCATGCTGGTCGAGAGAATCACGGTCCAGTAGAAGAACGGGTTGTAGCGACGGGACCTGAGCTGGACGACCAGTGTCACCACGAACATCAGGAACAGGGCGATCGTGGTCACGAAGTAGCCGAGTTTGAGAGTCTGGGCGAACAGGTCGCCCGCCGTCTCGCCCAGGGTCGTCGCGGCGATCTTCATGATCCAGAACGCCAGAGTGACCTCAGGCAGCTTCTTCATCACCGAATTCGTCGAAGTCAAGAGAGTGCTCCCGTCGTGCCTGGGGGAGTCGGCGTCCGCCCGACCCCGACAAGGTCCGGCTGAACTCGTCCCACCACCCCTTCATGGCGGACAGCGCACACCGCCGCCGGTTCAAAGGTCCCCGTCGGAAGGTGCTCGATCCCGCTCGGCCCCGTGAATCCACCCGACAGGGCGACGGCGAGGTGTCTCCCCGTCGTCGAGGACGACGAGACCATCGGCCGGAACCTCGACACCGGCCTGCGCGGCAACGGCTACGCGCCCACCCGGAGCAGGACGGGGTCGGGCGCGCTGGCCGAGGCCGCGCGATCCGTCCACGACGTGCTCCTGCTGGACCTCGGGCTGCCGGACATGGACGGGCTCGACGTGGCCCGTACGCTGCGAGCCCGCTTCCCGGACCTGCTGATCGTGATCCTCACCGCCCGCACGGACGACATCGACGTCATCGTGGGGCTCGACGCGGGGGCCGACGACCACCTGGTCAAGCCCTTCAGCCTGACCGTGCTGCTGGCGCGGCTCCGCGCCCACATGCGGCGCCGGACGATCACCTCGCCGCCGCGGGAGCCGATCCGGCTCGGCGACCTGGTCGTCGACGTCACGGCACGCCGTTGCACGCTCCACGAGCACGAAGTAAGGCTGCGTCCGAAGGAGTTCGAGCTGCCGGCGGTGCTCGCCCGGCACGCGGGCGAGGCCGTGTCCAGGGAAACCCTGATGGCCGAGGTCTGGGACGAGAACTGGTTCGGGTCGACCAAGACGCTCGACGTCACCATGGCGGCGCTGCGACGCCGGCTCACGGGCCCGGTGGCCCAGCCGTACCGCGTTCCACGCGTCACCACCCTGCGAGGGCACGGCTACCGGCTGGAACTGCCCTGAGGGCAGGGGGACATGCACGGGCGGTGATGGGACCGACGCCACCCGGGTCATCTTCCGATCGCCGTGACGGCGGATACCACCGGCCCGGCCGTGCCCCCTTCCGCTCAGGGGCCGGCGCCCCGTCCGTGGAGCGCGACGGGGGAAGCGGCTCGCGCACAAGTGGCCGCGGGAGCGGGCTCAGTCGGCCCTTGGTGTGTCCGGTGGCGCCTGGGGGTCGTCGCGCCGCACGAGGCGGTAGCTCTTGCGGTCGGCGGAAGCCGGCCACAGCCGGCGGTGTGCGGGGGCGGCGAGGTGCTTCGACTTCCGCGGCCGTACGCTGCGTGCGGCGTTCACCAGGGCGACCATGGCCGGCGAGGCGGCCCACAGCTTGCGGTACTGGTGCGTCGAGATGCCGGCGAGCCGGGCGGCCACCAGCCAGGTCTCACCCCGGCTGATGGCGATCAGCATCACCCTGAGCTGCGCGGCCGTCACCTTGCCGTGGAGGTGCGGTCCGTGGGCGGCCGCCAGTTCACCGGCCGACTTCACGGCCGCGGCGAAGACGGAGTCCTTCTCCAGCCAGCCGTGAAGGACCCGGTCGGGCACTCCCGCCCATATCGCGGCCGCGTCGGGGCCGAGTCCCAGTGCCGTGGCCTGCAGCACGCCGGCCATCCGCGACGCCGTCTCGTCCTGCTGGCTCGGCAGGCCGCCGAGAGGCTCGCGCAACACGTTCTCGACCTCTTCGCGTGCGCTGAGCCATGCCACGACGTGGGCCGCGCGCCGACCGCTCGCCGGCTCCTCCGGTTCGTACACCGCCCGCCCCTGCTCCGCGACCTGAAGTGAGTGAGTGACCGACAACGAGCGACTACGAGCGAGTAGACGGTCTACCGAACTGTAGACGATCGGCGGGTCCCGGGTGTTCCCGAGTGCGCGGAAGGCGGGAAGCGTTGTGCCGCCATCCGTGGTCGCGCAGTCGGCCCACCTGGAAGCCCCGACTCGCGCAGGTGTCGAGTATCCGGGGGAGGGCCCCCAGGGTCGCGCGCCAGGCCTCGGGTGCCGAGGTGCGGTCGGAGTCGTGGAGCAGGATGGTGCCGCCGCCGTCCAGGTCGGCGGTGACGACGCGGTGGACGGACTCGGGGGTGGCGTGCGCCGTCCAGTCCTCTCCCCAGCAGGTCCACAGCACCGGGGTGAGGCCGAGGCGGTGTGCCGCGAGATGGGCCGCGGTCGACATGACACCGTACGGCGGCCGGAAGAGGGTGGGCGGTTGCCCGGTGAGGGCGGCGACGGTGTCGCGGGCTCGGGCGAAGTCGTCGTACGTGGCGCGCGGGCCACGGAGGAGGAGCGGGCGGTGCAGCCAGCCGTGGACACCGATCTCGTGGCCGGCGGCGGCGATCTCCCGTACGACGTCCGGAAAGCGCTGGGCCTCTGTGCCGAGCAGGAAGAAGGTGGCACGGACCTCGCGTTCCGCGAGCAGCCGCAGGAAGCGCGGGGTGGACCGCGGGTCGGGTCCGTCGTCGAAGGTCAGGGCGACGTGGTCGGGGCGGCCGCGGCCCGAGAGGCGGGGCATGGCGCGGTTGCGCAGCGGTCCGAAGGTGGAGACCACCGGTGCGGCGTGGGCGGCGACGAGAGCCGGCAGGGCGGCCAGTGCGGCCGTGCGGAGTGTGCGGCGGGCGGTCATGAGTGGTGGCCTCCGGATCCGGCGCCGTGGCCGTCCCCTTGGTGGAGGTCGTCCAGGTCGAGGCTGTGGCCGATGGTCCGCACCAGGCTGGGCCCGTCGAGCGCCGTGGCGCCTCCCGTGACCACGGCGCACGCCCATACGGCGCAGGCGACCGCGGCCGTGGCGGCGAGCCGACGGGGTGCGGGGCGTGTCCGACCGGCCGGGACCGAGTCTTTCCGCGCCGGTGCCGCGGCAGGCCGCGTTCGCCCGTCAGGGAGCGGTGTTCGGTGCGTGCTCTCCGCGTGCCGGCCGGAAGTCCTCGCGCTGGGTGTACCCGGGCTTTCGGCCGGTGCGGCGAGAGGGCGTGCCGGGCGTCGCGACGGGGCGGACATCGCCTGCCGCGGCACTGGGGCGCGCCGGTGCCGCCGCGCGATCTCAGCCGCCGGGCCCTGGCCGGGAGTTCGGGTGAAGAGGGCGAAGGCGGCCTCGCGCTGCCGGAGTCCGAGTGTGCCGTCCGTCAGATCGGTGAGCACGGCCTTCAGATCCGCCGGGTCCCGGATCCACACGGCCACCCCGGCCTCGTGGAGCGCTGCGGCGTTGGTCAGGCCGTGGCCCGGTATGCAGCGGTAGCTCGCGACCGGTAGCCCCGCCGCGAACGCCTCCAGCGAGGTCAGACCGCCCGCGTTCTGCACCAGGACGTCGGCGGCGTTCATCAGGGCGGGCATGTCGTCGACCCACCCGTAGGCGTACTCGATGCCTTCCGCGCGCAACCGCGCGGCCAGCGCCTCGTTGCGTCCGCAGACGACCACCGGTACGACCGCGCCCGAGTCACGCAGTTCCAGGGCCACCTGCCGGACAGGCCCGACGCCCCACGATCCGGCGACCAGCAGTGCCAGCGGGGCCTTCTGAGGCAGGCCGAACCTGTCCCGTGCCCGATCGCGTTCCGCCCCGGTGCAGGGCCGGAAACGCGGATCGGTGACCGGCCCGCACACCCGCACGGTCCGGGCGCCGGCGGCACGCGCCTGGGCAGCGGTCACCGGGTGGGCGGCCAGATGCACGTCCACACCGTCCGCCACCCACAGTGGATGTACGGAGAAGTCGGTCAGGTAGGTCAGGACGGGAACGGCCAGCCTGCCGTCCCGGCGCAGACTGCCCAGCACCTGGCTGGCCCCGGGGTAGGTGGAGACGACGGCGCCGGTACCCGGGTGCAGGGCGTGCAGCACCCGGCGTTCGGCCGCGCGCAGCAGCGCCCGTGCGGCCGGGCCGCCGCCTCCGGCGCGCTCGCTGCTGGAGTAGATCCGCTGGTAGGCCCACGGGGCGCGGACGAGCATCCGGTGGTAGCCCGTCCGGACCGCCCGGCCGAGTCCGGCGGGCAGCAGGTCCAGCAGGTCGTGGCGGTCCACGGTGAACCCGTCCGCCGTGAGGCGGCGGGCCAGTTCGGCCGCCGCGCCGTCGTGGCCGGCGCCGACGCTCGCGGAGAAGACCGCGATCCGGCCCGCATGCGGCGTCATGGCCGTGCGAGGGCCCGGTAGGGCATTCGCGACCTCGGGCCCGGGAGGCACGGGTCCGGGGAGCATGCGTTCGGCGTGGGGCATGGGCTGTTCCTCCACCGTCAGAGGGCATGCGGGATCTACAACATGTAGTAGTTCACGCTTTGAAGCCCGGAGCATACCTCCTACGTTTAGTAGGAGATCGCCGGGTAGTCTGTCCGGAACGCGGGAGCGGGAGGTGGACCGTGAGCGAACAGAGGGGACAGGAACCCCCTGGCGGATCCGGCAGACGGGCCCGCGGCGAGCTGGAGAGCGACGTACTCGCCGCGCTCTGGTCCGCGGACGGCCCGATGACCGCTCGTCAGGTACGGGAGCGTCTGGCCGCCGGCCTGGCCTACACCACGGTTCTGACGATCCTGACCCGTCTCCACGGCAAGGGCATGCTGGTCCGGCACCGAGAGGGACGGGGATACGCGTACACGCCGGCTCGGGACGAGGCCTCGCACACCGCCCGGCGCATGCGGTCGCTCCTGGAGGGCGGACCGGACCGCGAGGCGGTGCTGACCCGCTTCGTCTCCGAACTGTCCGAACAGGACGAGGAATTGCTGCACAGCCTGCTGTCCGAGCACGAGGCGCGCGGCGGCGACGAGACGTCCGACGGAAGGCCCTGAGCCGGTGCGGATCAGCGTCTACGTTCCGTTCCTCGTATCCGCCCTGCTCACGGTGCCGGCGCCGCGTCTGGCGCGGCGGCTGGCCCCGCGCCCCGCAGCATGGGCCCTGGCCTGCGCCGCGCTCGTCACGGCGGCCGGATGGACGGGATCGCTGGCGCTCCTGGCCTTCACCGGCATCGCGCAGATACCCCAGGTCGCCGCCGAGGGCCACTGGTCGGTTCGGGCGCTGCGGGCGGAGGATCCGGTGCACCTCACCGTCGCGGCGGGCGGTGCGCTGCTCCTGGCCGTGAGCCTCGTACGGTTGGCCGCGGCCGCCCTCCGGCACGTCCGCCAGGTCGCCCGGGCCCGGCGGGAGTGCGCCCGGCTGCCCGGGGACACCGAGCTGGCCGTCCTCGACGACGACGCACCGCTGGCGTTCGCGCTGGAGGGTACGCCCGGACGGATCGTGGTGTCCCGAGGCATGCTGCGGTGCCTCGACGACCACGAACGCAGCGCCCTACTGGCGCACGAGCGGGCGCATTTGAACGCCGGGCACCACCGCTTCCTGACCCTCTGGCGGCTCACGGCGGCGGTGAACCCGCTGCTGCGGCCCCTGGCCGACGCCGGCGCGTTCGTGCTGGAACGCTGGGCGGACGAGGAGGCCGCCGCGCAGGTCGGCGACCGCGCGGTCGTCGCCCGCGCCGTCGGGCGAGCCGCCCTGGCGTCCGCCGGCGTGTCACGCCCCAGCGTCCTGGCGGCGACCGGCGGGGTCGTTCCCCAGCGGGTACGGGCCCTGCTGGCCCCGCCTCCCCCGCGCCGGACGCTGCCCTTCGTGGCGGGCGCACTGCTGCTGACCCTGTGCTTCGTGAGTCTGGCCGACGCCGCGTCCGACAGCGACGAGATGGTCGACGGCGCCAAGCGTGTGCTGTGTGCCGCGCACCGCGCTCCAGCCGGCACGACAGCCGCCACGACGGACCACCGGCGCCAGCGGCACGTCCTCTGTTGCGGTTACCGGGACCGTGCCGAGATCCGGGGACACCGCGTATAGCCGAGCGGTCGTGCGTCCCGAGGGCCGGAGCCGTACGTGCGTCCCGAGGGCCGCAGCGGTACGCGCACCCCTATGGCCGGAGCGGGTGCCTGCATCCTCGACCCCATCCTGGCCCCCTGCGCGCGGCGCGACACCCCGGCGTGATCCGGGCGTCGGTGGCGAACCCGTACCCGTCACGGTCGCCGGTCACGGCGTCTCCCGGGGACGGCCTCCGCCCACGAAGAATCGGTCAAGCGTGGCCGCCGCCCAGCCCTGCGTCGCGGGCCAGCAGGGCGGCCTGGACGCGGTTACCCGCTCCCAGAGCGCCGAGGATCCGGCTGACGTGTGCCTTGACGGTACTCTCGCGCATTCCCAGCGCCCCCGCGATCTCCGCGTTGGAATCACCGTGTGCGAGCCGTGCGAGGACATCCCTCTCACGAGGCGTCAGGCCCCCGACGCGGGTGCGTGCTTCGAGCACTTCCGGGCGGCCGGCGTGGTGGAAGCGGTCGATCAGGCGACGGGCGGCGGCCGGATGCAGGATGCCCTGGCCGGCCGCCACCACGTGTACCGCGCGGATGATGTCGCGCGGTGCGGTGTCCTTGAGCAGAAAGCCGTCCGCGCCGGCGGCGAGCGCGTCGTAGACGTACTCGTCGAGGTCGAAGGTGGTCAGGGTGATCACTCGTGGTGGGTCGGGGAGCGCGCGCAGCCGGCGGGTCGCGGTGATGCCGTCCATACGGGGCATGCGCACGTCGACCAGGGCGATGTCGACCCGGTGGAGGCCTGCCTGTTCGACGGCGGCCAGGCCGTCCGGCGCCTCGGCGACGACGTTCAGTTCCGCGTCGGTGGAGAGCAGGTCGACGAGACCGAGCCGGACCAGGGCGTCGTCGTCGGCCACCAGGACATTGATCATGAGCGGAACGCCGGAGGAGGGGTGGAGGTGGACGTGGGCAGACGCGCGGAGAGCCGCCAGCCGTCGCCGTAGGCACCGGTGTGCAGGTGACCGCCGAGCGCCGTGACCCGCTCCGCCAGGCCGATCAGGCCGTAGCCGCCGGGAGGCGGGGAACCTTGGGGAGACGCGGACGCGGCACCTTCGGTGGTCCTGGCCCGCCCGGCGCGCCCGTTGACCACTTCCACCGTGGTGACCGGTGGCCCGTAGTGCACGCTCACCGCGACGGGCGCGTCATGGGCATGCTTGCGCGCATTGGTCAGGGCCTCCCGTACGAGCCGGTGCACGGCCAGCCGGTGACTGGTGGACGCGTCCCGCGTATCACCGGAGACCACTGACTCGATGACCTGACCGGCGGCCCGGGCCTCGGCGAGCAGCTCGTCCAGGTCCTGCAGAGCCGGCACCGCGACAGGTGTCGCCCCGTCGGCCCCGGCGGGCCGGTCGGAGCGCAGCGCGCCCAGCACCTCGCGCAGATCGTCCAGCGCCTGCCCGGCCGTGTCGCGCAACAGGGCCAGGCGGTCGCGGCCGACCGCCGACATCCCCTCCTCGCGCAACTGAAGCACTCCGGAGTGCAGCATCAGCAGGCTCAGCCGGTGGGCGAGCACGTCGTGCATCTCGCGGGCGATGCGGGCCCGCTCCGCCGATCGTGCCTGCTCGGCGCGCAGTTCGTGCTCCACGCGCAGCTGTTCCACCTGGTCCCGCAGCGCGCCCAGCAGTCTGCGCCGGCTGCCCGCCCACATGCCGAGGGCCAGGGCCAGGGCCACCAGTACGGCGTTGCCGACGCCGGAGCCCGCCCAGGTGGTCAGCCGTATCCAGGAGAGCGGGCGGCCCAGCGCCAGCGCGACGGCCAGCCAGGGCAGTCCGGCGCCCAACGCGATCCCCAGACACACCCACACCGCCCGCAACCGGCCCCGCGAGGCGAAGTGATACAGCGTCACCAGCAAGGGGGCCACCGGGCCCAGGGAGACCGACACCAGCGCCAGGCCCGCGACCGCTCTCGGGAACCGATGGCGACCGAGCGCTCCGAACGACGCGGCGGCCCCCACCCACGGGGCGGGATCGGCCAGGGTGTCACCGGCCGAACGGAAGCCCTCCAGCGTGGATATCAGGGCGAGCAGCACCGCCGCCGGTGTCTCCACCCACAGCGGTACACCACGTTCCGGTCCGGATCTCACCTCGTCATCCTAGGGACGGCCCTGCCCCCGTACCCCCGACGAAGGGACATCGCGACCCCCGACTTTCGTCGGGTGCCGGCGCCGCACATCGGCCGATTCCATGGCACCCGGAGCTGCCTAGCGTCCATGCCATGAGTTTCCTCCCGAGGCGCACCTCTTCCGTCCGGCGGACCCCGGCCCGGCGCCTCGCCGACCGCCGGCTGTTCTTCGCCGAGACCCTCCGGACCTTCCGTACCACCGGGGCCGTGACCCCCAGCGGCCGTCACCTCGCCGAGGCGCTGGCCGCGCCGCTGGCGCACCGCACGGGGCAGCCGCGTGCCGTGCTGGAGGTGGGCGCCGGAACCGGTGCGGTCTCCCGGGTCCTGGCGGGCCTGCTCGGCCCCGAGGACACTCTGGACCTGGTCGAGGCCAACCCCCGCTTCGCCCGTCTGCTCGCGGCCGACCTGCGTGCCGATCCGCGTCTTGCGGTCCTCGGGGAACGCGTTTCGCTGATCGCCGGCCCGGTCGCGGAGCTCGACCCCGGGGCGCGCTACGACGTGATCGTCTCCGGGCTGCCGTTCGCCAACTTCCCTCCCGACGAAGTGTCCGGGCTGCTCACGCGCTACCTGTCCGCGCTCAAGCCCGGCGGCCATCTGACCTACTTCGGATACCGCGGCACGGGCCGCCTGCGCGCGTTGCTGGGCACCTCCCGGAGTCTGGCCCGGCACAGCGGCGTCATCCATGTGCTCGACACGTTCCAACAGGCCCATGGCGCCGACTTCCGCACCGTGTGGGGCAACATTCCACCGGCCCGCGTATGGCACCTGCGCGCCCCGGCGGTGTCACCTCGTCCGCTCCCCGTGGTGTCCGCCCGGACGGCACCGTGACCACGCCGGACCCATCGGCCCGGCTCTCCCCATCGGTATGACCTCCGCGTCGGGCCGAAGACGGGCGGCTCGCCTCGCTTCATCGCCCTGGCCCGACGCCCTGTGCCGCGGCGAGCGGGCTCAGGTGCCGCTCGGCGCTGTCCAGCAGCCCCAGGTCCGCCTTGGTGTGCGCGATGGCCGCGTCGATCAGCAGGGCGACCAGTGGCTCGCCGGCGACCGTTCGTACGCGGCGGCCGGTGTCCGCTGAGCCCGGCGCGCGGCCACGGCAGTAAGCCGACCTGCTGGGGCGAGCGGTCGGCTGGGGCGGGGGACCGGCTGGGGCGGGCGACCGGGCGACCGGTTGACACACGGAGACTCCCCGGATTAACTTCCATGGAAGTCTACTTCCGAGGAAGGTATCACCTCGCGGAGTCCGGTCGACGGAGAGTGGTTCTCGTGGCGTTGCAGGCGGACAGGCATTCCCCGGCCGAGGTGTCGGAACCGAGCGGGATCGCCGAGGCCTGGGCGCGAGAGCTGCCCGGTCTCGATCTCATGCCCTTCCTGGTGAGTGGCGGAATCCTGCGCCTGGCGCAGCAGGTCGAGCGCGCCTTTACCGCGGTCGCGAGAAGCAGCGGAATCGGACCAGGTGATCTGCGCGTGCTTCTGGCGCTTCGCAGGTCCGCGCCGGATTACGCCATGAGCCCGACGGCCCTGTTCAAGCGACTGATGATCACCTCGGGAGCGGTCAGCAAACAGGTCGACCGCCTCGCTGAACTGGGGCTGGTGGAACGCGTATCGGACCCCGACGTCCTGCGCGGGGTGCTGATCGGCCTGAAGCCGGCCGGGAGCACGATCGCGGAGGACGCGATGCGGCGGATTTCGACGTCCTTCTGCGGCCTGGAGAACCTGAGTGCCGCCGAGGCGGGTCGCGCGCTCGACCTGCTCGGCCTCTTGCAGCGGACGATGGACACGGCCGAAACCGCGGAGCGGGCGTGACCGGCGTGCGGCGGCGGCGCGGTGAACGGCCGGTTCGCCCGCGGACAGCTGTGAACCCAGGAGGTTCATGATGGCGCCGTCCGTTCCCTACGCCGTCAACGCGACCTCGATGCCGCATTCGAGCGTCTGGGAGGACATCGAGAACGCCGCCATGACCGGCACGCGGGGCCTGGGGCTCTGGGAGCGCAAACTGACCGGCGTCCCGGACGCGGAGGTCGCCCTGCGGATGCGTGACGCCGGACTGACCGCGACCTTCTGCGTGCCGACCGTGAACTGCGTCCTTCCCTCCCAGATCGACCCTCCCGGGGCACCCCAGGACATCCTGGACCGACGCGATCTCATCTGCGCGAGCGTCGAGCGGCTCGCCGCGTTCGACCCGGCGGTGATCACGATCGCACCCGGCGCGTCCGGAGACCCGGCCAATCCTGCGGGTCCGCTGGACGCCGTCCTCGAAGTCCTGCCCGCCATCGCCGACGCCGCAGCCGACCGCGGCGTCCGCATAGGACTGGAACTGCTGGCACGGCGGCGGGGCTCGGCGGTGCCCTCGATACGCGAATTGGTCGACGTCGTCGACGCCGTGGGCCGGGACAACGTGGGCATCATGTTCAGCGTCTTCCACAGCTGGTCGGATCCCGGGCTGCACGAAGACCTGCGCCGGTACGCCTCACGGATCAACAGCGTCCAGGTGTGCGACATCCGCGACCCGGAACGCTGCGCGTTCGACCGTGAGCTGCCGGGAAAGGGACGAGGAGTCGCGCCGGAGATCATGGCCACGCTCATGGAAGCCGGGTATCGCGGATGGTGGGAGCTCGAGATCTTCTCCGACGACGGAACCTACGGCACGGTCCTCCCGGACTCCTACTGGGCCATTCCGCCGGAACGCTTTCTGCGCGAGGGGAGAGAAGCCTTCGAACTGGCTCACGCGGCGGCACTCGAGATCCTGGCGGACCGGGAAGGCCTCAGGGCGCGATGACCGCGACCGGGGACACGCACGCACGTTCGCTGCCACGACGCATCTTCGGCTTGCTCGACATCGTCGGAGCGTCCCCGCGACCCCTGACGTTGAGCGAGATCGCCCGCGGCGCGGGTCTCCCGGTCTCCACGGCACACCGCTTGCTGAGCGAGCTGCTTCACTGCGGTGTGCTGGTCCGCACCGCGACCGGTCGTTACGAACTCGGGGAGCGCATCTGGCGCCTCGGGGTCGCCGCACCCTGGGAGCGGGAGCTCCGCCGAGCCGCGGCGGCGCACCTGCACGACCTGGCGCGCCGCACCGGCTCGGCGGTGGCCCTGGCCACGCTCAGTGGCGAGCGCCTGGTATGCCTCGACACCGTTGCCGCGCCCGGTGACGGCCTCGCGCTCGCCGGTGCCGGCGAGGAACTCCCCGTGACGGCCACGAGCGCCGGAAAGCTGCTCCTGGCCACCACGGCACGGGATCGGCTGGGTGCCGTGCTGAACAAGCGGCTGCCGCGCCTGACCCCGCACACCCTCGTGGCACCGAGACTGCTGATGACGCAGCTCGAACGCGCTCGTCGGCATGGATACGCGACCGCGCACGAGGAAGCCGTCATCGGGCAGGCCTCCCTTTCGGTCGGGGTTCCTACCGGGCCGCACCGCCTGCCCATGGCCCTGACCGTGCTGACGCCCGCACCCCACCACGACCTCACGCGGATGCTGCCCCCACTGCGCGCGGTCGCCGCCGCCATGTCGGCTGCCGTGACGGTCCCGCGCCCGCAGGAGTGACACGGATGTGTCACTCAACGGACGTGTCACTCAACGGGCGTGCCGCTCAACGGACGTGTGACTGAACGGACGTGTCGCCGGGTCTGTGCTGATGCGAAGCCGGCTGTCCAGGCTTCGGCGGGACCGCTCGCCGCACCGTCGTCCGGCAGGCCGGTCCCGCAACTGCAGCCTCTCACCAAGGCGTTCACCTCTCACAGGAACCGCCGAAGACAGGAGTCGTCGGGGGACCAGGGACGCCACGGGTATCCGGCGGTCGCGGGGGAGCCGGTGTGGAGGAAGCGGGACCACGCTCGCCGCACCGTGGACGACAGTTCCGGTGCCCGCACATCGGACTCGTAGAGCACCGCGAACTCCGGCGCGGCGAAAGTACCGAACAGCAAAGGGACGTCGACGGTATGCGTCGCGCCGAGCCGACCTTCCCAGGCCGGGCTGGGATGGGCGTACTCGGCGCGGAACACCGTCGAACCGGCCGTTGCCGCACGGTCGGCCCACCGGTCGGCCGGCTCGGTGTACAGGCGCTCGGTGATGGCCGCCGCGGCGGTGCTCAGCGGCCTCGCGGGCTGAGCCGCCTCCGCGTACCGCTTCGCGGCGTCCGGTCCCAGCATGGCGGTGACCACGGAGAGCGCCTTGTCGCGGCTGACGTCTTCGGGCCATTCGTCGTCGATGAAGAAGAAGGTTCCTTCGTCGGCCGTGGTGGAGATCAGGGTCGGGCGTGCGGGGGCGGCGGACTGCAGACCGGCGAGCGGACTTGCCAGCCACCCGGTCGCGGTCGGCCAGAAACGATGATCCGGGGCGATGTCCCGGGTCGCGGTGAGGATGTGCGCGCCCGGCACGGACCGCAGTGCGGACACCCTGACGCCGAGTCGGGTCGCCAGCGCCTCGACTGCTCGCTCCGAAGCCGCCGGTGACTGCAGGGACGGGACGCCGCTGTGCAGCGCCACCTGGGCGAAGAGGTGCCGGTACGCGGGCGACAAGGACAGCAGGGCGACGCACATCGAGCCCGCGGATTCGCCGGCCAGCGTGACGCGGCCGGGGTCACCGCCGAACACGGCGACGTTCTCGTGCACCCACTCGAGCGCGGCCACGAGATCGCGCAGTCCGAGGTTGGCCGTACCGGCGCCCAGCGAATCGTGACAGGCGAACCCCAGAGCTCCCAAACGGTAGTTGACGGTGACGACCACGGCCGTCGCCGCTTCGGAGAGCAACCGGCCGTGCAACGCGGGCACGGAACCCGCTCCGTTCGTGAACGCCCCGCCGTGCACCCAGACCAGTACCGGAAGATCCGGCGGCGCGTCCGCCGGTGTCCACACATTGAGGCTCAGACAGTCCTCTCCGGTGACTCCGGGATCCCCCTGGAGCACCCGAGCGCGGGCACTCCCGGGCTGCGGGGAAGCCGCACCGAACCGGGTGGCATCGCGGACGCCGACCCAGGCGGGGGCGGGCTCCGGAGGACGAAGCCGCCGCGGCCCGACTGGCGCCGCCGCGTACGGGACTCCCAGGAACTCGTCGACGGCTCCCGTGCGACGGCCTCGAAGCCGACCGGCGCGCACGTCGATTTCGACGGACTCCGCAACCGGACCTCTCGTGTCTTGGCCCCGACCAGTCACCGTGCCTCCTCGATCGGACCTTCCGGCGCTCGGCCCGTCAGTCAACGTCCCCGCCCCCGGACTCGGCAAGCAATGGTTTCCGCCACGTGGAAAACGAGGCCCGCTCACTGCGGCCGTTGACATCCGCAGGATCCCCCATTTAACTTCCATGGAAGGTCGCTTCTGTGGAAGTTAATTTCTGTGGAAGTAGCTGCTGTGTGAGCGACACGGCCGGGACGATCAACGACGAGAGGGCCCGAGCATGCTGACTGCCGAGGAAAACGAGATCCTGACCCGCGTCGGACCGCAGACGCCGATGGGGCGGATGATGCGCCGGTTCTGGCTTCCGATCTGTACCTCCGCGCAACTACCGGAAGCCGACGGCGACCCCCTGCGCATGAGCCTGCTCGGTGAGCCGTTCGTGGTGTTCCGCGACACGGACGGCCAGGTGGGCGTGCTCGAGGAGCTGTGCATGCACCGTGGTGTGTCGCTCGCCCTGGGCAGGGTGGAACAGGGCGGTATCCGCTGCCTCTACCACGGCTGGAAATTCGGTGCGGACGGTACGATCCTGGACACCCCGAACCACTGCAACGCGCGCTTCCGGGAGCGCATGAAGGCCCCGGCCTTCCTCGTGCGCGAGGCCGGCGGACTGGTCTGGGCGTACATCGGCCCCAAAGGCCGGCAGCCGGAGTTCCCGCACTACGCGTTCATGGACGGGCCCTCCGAGCATGGGGCCGTGATCCGGCTGAACACCCCCGTCAACTACCTCCAGCTGTTCGAGGGCGGCGTCGACAGCTCACACGTCGGCATCCTGCACAGCAACCAGGCCAACCCGGCGTGGATGAACGACGAGTTCACCGCTCGCGAGGACGAGGACTTCAACCCGGGCGCCCTGGCCAGCGGGGACAACGCCCCCACGCTGGACATCGAAGACACCGCGTTCGGTTTTCACTACGTCGCAAAAAGGCAGGGGCCGCCCGCCGCGGACGGCAGACCGGCCACCAGCATCCGCGTCACCCCGGCGATCCTGCCGGTCACCCGCATCATCCCCGCTCCGGCCTTCCAGTTCTTCGTGTTCGAAGTCCCGCAGAGCGACACGGTCACCAGCACGTACATCATCGCGCACGGCCCGAAGCCCATCGACCGAGCGGAGATCATCCGGATCATGGGACTCAAGGAACCGTTCTGGAACGACGAGGACTGCGACTTCCGCGCCGACTGGGCGAACCGGCTCGGGCAGGACCGGTCCCGGATGAAGGACAACTGGACCGGCTTCGACGGCATCGAACAGGAGGACGCCGTCCTCGCGATGAGCATGGGCCCGATCCTCGACCGCACCAGGGAACACATGGTGGCCGCCGACCGGGCGGTGATCCACCTCCGCGCCCGCCTGCTCGAATCGGTCCGCCGCCACGAGGAAGGCGAGGCTCCGATCGCCCACGGCCTCGACCTCGCCGACGTACGGTCGCTGCCGGACACCGTGATCGCCCAGGACGACCGCTGGCAGGACCTGGTGCCGGGCAACCTGCGGACCGGCCGAACCGCTATGACGGACAAGGCGCGCCCATGATCGAGACCTTCGTCCGGAACACGGTCCGGGCAGCCGAATCAGTGCGCTTGCTCGAACTCGGCCCCGCCGACGGCATCCCGCTGCCGGGGTTCGGCGCGGGCGACCACATCGACGTCACGCTGGCCCCTGGACTGACGCGCAGTTACTCACTGGTCGGCACCCCCGAACGGGACCCGTCGTCCTATCGCATCGCGGTGGCACTCGACCCGGAAAGCAGAGGAGGGTCCCGTGCTGTCCACGAGTCCGTCCACACCGGCTCCCGCCTCGTGATCAGCGAACCGGCCGGCGGTTTCAGGCTCATGGAATCCGCCCCGCACAGCGTTCTGATCGCCGGCGGTATCGGCATCACGCCGATCCTGAGCATGGCACGCCGGCTGACACAGCTCGAGGCGCCGTGGGAGGTCCACTACGCGGCACGTTCACGCCACGCCGCCGCGTTCCTCCCCGAGTTGTCCGCTCTCGCCGACTCGGGTGCCGGCGGCTTGCGGACGTATTTCGCCGACGAGGACGGGCCACGCTCGCTCAAGATCGCCTCCTTGGTGGCCGACACCTCCGGCGAACCCCACCTCTACTGCTGCGGACCGGCTTCGATGCTGGCCGACTTCGAGGAGGCGACCCGCGGGCTCGGCCCGGATCGCGTGCACCTGGAACGGTTCCGTGGAGACCTGCCACCGGCCGTCGACGGGGGCTTCACGGTCGAACTCGCGCGATCAGGGAAAGCCCTGGGAATCGCCCCTGGCGCAACGATTCTTGACGCGGTGCTCGACGCCGGCGTCGACGTCGACTTCTCCTGCATGGAGGGAATCTGTGGCTCCTGCCGCACCCGTGTGCTCGCGGGCGAACCGGAGCACCGCGACACGGTGCTGTCAGCGGAGGAACGGGCCGCCGGAGACACCATGATGATCTGCTGTTCCGGCACGAAAGGCACGCGTCTTGTCCTCGACCTTTGACCAAGGCGGCCGGATGAACACGGACGGATGGATCTGCTCGGTACTCGACAATGCCGGTGCCAGGCTGCTCGCGCTCGAGGAAGTCGGCCTGTTTCCCACCGAACTCCGGGTCGGCAGCGGCGTCTACGACAGCTTCGTGCGCCTGCGGCATCGCGAGTTGTCCGACGGCGTTCCCCTACTGGTGCTGGGCACGGCGGTGACCGAGGACCCCCAGCTGACGGCCGACCAATTCCTGCTCCGGCCATGAACGGCTCCGCGTTCTTGACGGCGGACGGACGAGGGGCGCCGGACGGGCGGCTGCGGTGACGCGCGCGTCGTGACGGCCGAGGCTCGGCTGTTGATGTCGTCGACGGGCACGGGCGTCTCCTCGGGACGCGGCGTGACGGGGTCAGGTGTGCGTGACGAGGTAGGCGGGGCCTTCGCCGAGCCGGGTCCGTTCGACGGCGTCGAGACGGGCGAAGGCCCCTGGTGCCATCAACTGCCGCCACCCCGCGAGGTCGTGGACGGCCCACATGTCGTGCTCCGCGGGATCGAGACGAATGCGGCGGAGCCGGTCGGAGGTGAGGCGCCCTCCGTCGAAGACGAACCCGACCTTGTTCAGCGCCGGCGGTGGCCCGGCGTGCAGGAAATGTGTCAGGAGCAGCCTCGGGGCTTCCAAGCCGAGTTCGAGTCCCGTTTCCTCGACGGCTTCGCGGCGGGCGGTCTGCAGAGGTTCTTCCCCTCGCGTGTCGAGATTGCCGCCCGGGAAATGCCAGAGCCGGGACCCGTGGACGGAGCGCAGTTGTACGGGTCGGTCGTGCTCGTCGCGGACGTACAGGCAGGCGTACACCGTGTGGTGGGGCACGGTCTGTACGTACTCCGACGCCGTCATCGGCATGGAGCGGCCGGGGAGCGCCGGGCGGTGGTCGAACTCGAAGGCCAGCGGGCCGAGCGCTTCCTTGCCCGGCGGGTAGATGCCGCGGAGCCTGATGAGCAGTTCTCCGCGAGGCGTGTCCGGGTCGATGCGTGACGGGTCCTCCGTTTCGAGGAGTTCCTCGAAGGAGGTGTACGGGGTGGCCCGCTTCACCACGATGTCGAGTTCCCGACCGCTGTCCTCGTCGTGGAAGATGATCGCGTCCCCGGCTTCGACGGCTGCCTTGTCAGGGGTGGCGACGCGCACCTCGACCGTCTTCCGACCGGACTCGACCTGGCGGTAGTAGCGCCCCAGGAGAGGGAAGCGATGCTGCCGCGGGGAGGCGGCCGCCGTGTGTTCGACGCTCCCCGTGCCTGATGGCGTGCCCTGTGTTCCGGCCGCCCTGGGAATGTCCCGCGGCGTGGTCGTGCCGGTCCGGCACGGGTCACGCAGGATCACGAAGGCCAGGCCTCCGGCGTCGTGCAGCGTCGTGCTCGCCCAGTCGGTCCGCAGCTCGGCGAGTTCGTCCTCGTCGAGCGCGAGGCGACGCCGCTCGGCCGGGGTGTCGGCGGCGTGCGGTGTGACGACCACGATGGCGCCTCCGGGGCGCAGGCGTCGGCCCAGGGCGTGCAGGGTCCGGGCGCGGGAGTTGAGTAACGGAACCACGAACCGGAGGGTGATGAGGTCGTAGCCGTCGGCGTGCAGTGGTGTCCCGTCGTCGCTCTCGATGTCGAGGCGTAGCCACCGGACGGCCGTGCCGTGTTCGGCGGCGGCTTCGGCCAGTGCGGTCTCGGACCAGTCGACGGCGTCCACGGCGTAGCCCAGCGTGGACAAGTGGGCCGCGAGTTCACCGACTCCGCAGCCGATGTCGAGGGCCCTGGCATCGGCCGGCGGAGGCGCGTGCGTGGCCAGCAGCGACCGCTCACGGTCACTGAGTGGGCTGAAACGGCGACCGTCGGCGTAGCTACGGTCCCATTCGTCTTGCGTGGCG
Source organism: Streptomyces sp. RPA4-2 (assembly GCF_012273515.2). NCBI lineage: Bacteria > Bacillati > Actinomycetota > Actinomycetes > Kitasatosporales > Streptomycetaceae > Streptomyces > Streptomyces sp. RPA4-2. Next base: position 1,554,789 of record NZ_CP050975.2, on the reverse strand, counting down.
AACATGTGCACGGCACGTCCTTCCCGGGAGACGGCAGGCTTGAGGGGACAGCGGACGGAGCGGTGTCAGGTCCAGCCCATTGCGGTGCAGCGCGTGCCGAAAGGGATCGCCTCCAAGGCGACTCCGGTGTGACCCACGGTCGGTTCGGGCAGCGCGTCGAGCGGCCACCAGCGCCACTCGGTGCACCGGTCCGGTTCAGGGCGAGGGCGTCGAACGGTGCGGAAGGCGTGCTCGACGGCGACGGCGATGCCGATAGCGCGGATGTGACCGGCCGCGGTGAGCTGGTCGGTCAACTGGTGGCGCAGGGCGCTCGTTCCGGTGGTGTCGGCGGTGGGAGGCGTCGTCATGGCCGGTCCTTCGAACGGCCTGGTCACGCGTGATCCGCGACGGTGGGCGAGGTGGGGTTCGGGATGGCGGCGCTGGGTGCGTACTGGGCGGCTTGGGCGGCGAACATGGCGGCGTACCGCCCGCGGGAGGCGATGAGTTCGTCGTGGGTGCCGTGTTCGGCGAGATGTCCTTGGTTGAGGACATAGATGCGGTCCGCGTGGCGGACCCCGGACATGCGGTGGGTGACCAGGACGACGGCCCGGTTCGGAGCCGCGAGACGGCGGATCCGGTCGAAGGCTTCGATCTCGGCTTCCGGATCGAGGGCCGAGGTGGGTTCGTCGACGATGAGGATGCTGTCCGCAGAGCAGGTTGAACTGCGCCAGTGCGTACGGGCCAGGCCGATCTTCTGCCATTCGCCGCCGGACAGCTCGACGGCTCCCCGGAAGACGCGTGCCAGCAGGCTCTGGAGTCCGTTGGTGAGTTTGGTGATGACGGGGCCGGCTCCCGCGTAGTCGATGGAGGGCTGTAAGTCGTCCGGGCGCGCGTCGTGGTCCGGGCGGCCGATGCGGATGTTCATCGCCGCGGTCACAGGCCAGCGCTGGAAGTCCTGAGTGAGCAGCGAGACACGGTCGAAGACCTGGGTGCGTTGCAGGTCCGCGACATCGGCCTCGTCCCAGCGGACCGTCCCTTCCTGGGGCAGCAACAGCCCGGAAAGGACCTTCATCAGAGTGCTCTTGCCGGAGCCGTTCTCGCCCACCACGGCGGTGACCGACCCCATGGGGAGGGTCAGCGACACGCTGTCCAGCGCCGGGCTCTCGCGGTCGGGGTAACGGTAGGTGACCTGGTCCAGGACGATGCGCTCGACCTTTTCCGGGAGTGGCGCGCCGCCCGAGGGGATGGCCCGCTCGGCAGCCTCCTCCAGGAAGCGTCCGTGGTCGCGGACGTACAGGGATTCCTCGTGCAACTGGTTCACGTTCATCACCAGGGCGCCCAGGCTGGCGGAACCCGATCGGACGGCGATCACCGCGGTGCCGGCCACCGCGAGACTCATGTGTCCGCTCGCGATCAGCCAGATCATGACGCCGTAGGTGGCGGCCATCGCCAGCCCCGACAGTGCGGAGGCGGCCCACTCGGTGACGGCTTTGCCGGCGGCGAGCCGCTCCTGCTCGGCTTCGGCACTGTGGGCCATGCGCTCGTACCGGTCGAGCAGAAACGGCCCGACCGCGTGGATGCGGACCTCCTGCGCCGCCGTGCGCTCCGTGAGGAGACCGCCGATGAGGCGGCTGGCCCGCAGGTGCTCGATCCAGCTCATCATCGACACGTAGCGTTCCTGGGCCACCCGCATGGCGCCCCAGCCCCGGGGGGCCGCGATGGCCAGCAGCATGGGCAGCAGCGCAGGGTGCAGGACGGTGAGGACACCGGCGGTGGCGACGAGCGAGATGGTGCTGTTCAGGGCCGAGACACAGGCACCGATCATGCGGCGGGCGGAGGCCGGCCCGTACTGGGCGATGTCGATCAGGCGACGGAAGTCCGGGTCGTCGATGGCTTCGAGTTCGACGGCGGTCGCCGCTGCCAGGTACTGCGTGGTGGCGATCCGCTCGACCAGCGGTTCGAGGCGACCGGCCCGGGAGGTCGACCAGCCGGCCAGGGCGGAGTTGACGACAGCGACGCCTGCGGCGGCGAGCAGTCCAGGCAGCAGCGCGTGCAGCCGCTCGACGGCGCTTCCGGTGCCGAGCAGGGCGTGCATGACCGCGTTGACGGCGAGCAGGCTGACTGCAGCGGCGACGCCTTGGGCGATTTCGCTGATCGCCACGGCGACGAGCGCACGGCGGTCCGCGCGCCACGCCATGCGCAGGGTGGCACCGACGAGGGTGGGCATCTGGCGAAGCGCCGACCCCATGGTCAAGTCCAGCCCCGCGTGCTCGTGTTGGGACCAGCCCATGTCATAGCGCAGCGGCCCGCCGAACAGTTCGCGCTCGGCGTCGGACACCTGCGGCTCGGCCAGGCGGACTTTCCCGAAGAAGTTCTTCACTCGTCGTCCCCCTGTGTGTGCCGGTTCAGCGCCCGGTAGGACGGGCCGTGGGTGAGCGTGTGGAGGTTGTCGGCGGTTCCAGGGTGGCAGTCCGGCGGGGGATTCTCGATCGGGACCCGGAAACAGTCAGTCCTTCGTGTTTCCCGGGCTCGGTGTTGCGCGCGGCCGGTCCAGGGCTGTGCCGAACGGAACGGAGGTGATCCGGTCCCCGCCGTCGGGCTCTTGGCGGTGGCAGAGTCCCCAAAGCTCCCGCTGGGCGGCCCTGGGTGGCTCGCGATGGCACATGCGTCGGGACGACGGACAGAACCCGCGCGGCGGCGTCATCGACTGGCCGGCCCCGTCCTCGAAGACGATCCCGCCGCCAACACTCGGCCGCCGTGCCCCTACCCGCGGCCAGACCTCTTTCTCTCCACTGTAGAGACGGACGTGAGGCGGGGTGGGCGAGCGAGGAGGAGGGGAGCGGTGAGTCGGTTGCCGGAGTCGGCGCGTGAGCAGGCGACTGCGGGTCAATACCCCTAGATCCAGCCCCTCTTGGCCGCCTCGGCCCCCACCTGGAAGCGCGTGTCGAGGCCGAGCCCGGTCGCGATCGCCGCGATGCGGCGGGTCACGGTGCGCGCGCTCGTCCCCAACTGCCGGGCGATCGCCTGGTCCTTGTAACCCGCCTGCATCATCTTCAGCAGCAGGAGGTCCTGCGCGCTCGGCCCGTCGGGTGTCGCCGGAGCGGTCGCGACGAGGGACTGCCCACGCTGCCAGTAGGAGTCGAACAACTCGAGGAGTGCGTCGAGCAGGCCCGACCGGTGGACGACGGCGATCCTGTCGTAGCGGCCCGGGACCAGCGCGACCAGCGCGACGCGTCGGTCCATGATGCGCAGTCTGAACGGCAGGGCCGGCAGGATGCGGGCCTGCTCGCCGATCCGGGCCAGGTGGGTGATCAGCTCGAAACGTTCCGGCTGCGCCAGCGCCTCCGGGGTGTAGACCGACCGTATGTCGACCCCGCGGCCCAGCAGGTCCATCGTCAGCTCCTCCTCCAACTCGGTGCTGTAGGGCCCGAGATACGGGGGTCGATCCAGGACCCAGAAGTGGGTGCGGACCGACTGCATCAGCTCGGCGACGCGCAGTGTGATCTCCGCCTCGCCGGTGATCACCTCCACCAGTCCGGTCGGATCCTCCTGCAGCCGACGGGCGCGGTATTCGTCCGCCAGGTCGTCGACGGTGCCCCACACCGCGGTGAACGCCGCCTCGGTCTCGGCTCGGCGTCTGGCGAGCAGTGCCCTCAGCGCGGTGTGCGGGCTGACCGGCCGGTACTGGCCGTGCCCTTCCCTTCTCAGCATGCCCAGCTCCGCCAACCGGGAGACCGTGCGCCTGACCCGGCTGGGCGTGGTGCCCAGGCTCTCGGCGATCTCGGCAGCCGTCCGGTCCGACTTGGTCAGATAGCTGCGGTAGACCCGTTCGTCGAACTCGCTGATCCCCAGGGTGCTCAGCACCGGACGACCTCCCAGCGGTCACCGCCCGGCGAGCAGTCGGGACGGTCGTGACGCGAATCGCCAACTGGCGATGTACGACATGAGTTTGATCTAGACATTCCTCGTTCACAAGCTTTCACTCTGAACGTTCACGCCACCTGTGGAAGGGCTCCGAGCATCCTCGATGCCGACGAGCGGTCAGGGGGCGCCACGTGGACGGCAGAGGACGACCGTGCTCTGTCCGACTGCAGAGCCGGGAGAGACCTTGTGAAAGCGCACCACCGCAGACGCTGGAGTGTGCCGGTTGCCGCCGGTGCTCTGGTACTCGCGCTGGCCGGCCCCTACGACGCGACGGCCTCGGCAGCCCGTTCCGACGCCGCCGACTCCCCGACCACCGCATCCGCGTCCGACCGGGTGCCCGCCGGCGACCACTCCGTCACACTGATCACCGGTGACGTGGTGACCACCCGACAGAGCCCCGGCACCGACGGCAGGACCGGAGGCACCGTCAGCGTCCGCGGCGCCGACGGACGCCCGGTGCAGACCCACATCCTGACGTCGGGCGACGACCTCTACGTGTTCCCCGAGTCCGTGCTGCCCTTCGTGGCCAAGGGCACCCTGGACCGGCAGCTGTTCAACATCACGGACATGATCGCCGACGGGTACGACGACGCGCACCGTGACCGGCTGCCGCTCATCGTCTCCTACACGCAGTCCGCCGACTCGCGCCGCAAGGCCGCCGCGCTGCCCGACGGGGCGACCCGGGTCCGTACCCTCGACGGCATCAACGGCGCCGCCCTCACCGCGGACCGCTCGCACGCCGCGGACTTCTGGAAGTCCGTGGCCGGGACGGCGACGACCGACGGAGCCCGCAAGCAGGCCGCCGCACCGGCCTTCGCCGGCGGGATCGCGCACATCTGGCTGGACGGCCTCGTCCACGCCGACCTCGCCGACAGCACCACGCAGATCGGTGCCCCCCAGGTCTGGGCGGACGGCAACACCGGACGGGGCGTGGACGTGGCCGTCCTCGACACCGGCGTCGACGCGGGACACCCCGACCTCGCGGACCGCGTCGCGGGCCGGCAGAGCTTCGTACCGGACGAGAACACGGACGACCACGTCGGTCACGGCACGCATGTCGCGTCCATCATCGCCGGTACCGGCGCCGCCTCCGACGGCAAGGAGAAGGGCGTGGCGCCCGGCGCCCGCCTCGACATAGGCAAGGTGCTGGACGACACCGGGTCCGGTCAGACCTCCTGGGTCCTGGCCGGCATGGAATGGGCCGCGGTCGACCAGCACGCCAAGGTCATCAACATGAGCCTCGGTGACGGTCAGACGTCCGACGGGACCGACCCCCTCAGCCAGGCCGTCGACAGGCTCAGCGCCGAGACCGGCGCGCTGTTCGTCGTCGCCGCCGGCAACGCGGGGGCACCCGGCACCATCGGCGCACCAGGCGCGGCGAGCGCCGCGCTGACCGTGGGCGCCGTCGACTCCGGCGACTCCCTGGCCGAGTTCTCCAGCCAGGGTCCCCGCGTGGACGGGGCACTGAAGCCGGAGATCACCGCGCCCGGCGTCGACATCCTCGCGGCCAACTCCCAGTTCGACGGCAACGGCGAGGGCGCCTACCAGACCATGAGCGGCACCTCGATGGCCACGCCCCACGTGACGGGCGCCGCCGCGCTGATGGCCGCCGCTCATCCGGACCTCACCGGAACCCAGTTGAAGGATCTGCTGTCCAGCAGCTCCCGGCAGACCCCGCAGTACGACGCCTTCCAGGCGGGCAGCGGTCGTCTCGACGTCGCCGCGGCCTCGCATGCCGGAGTCTTCGCGACGGCGACCGCGTACGCCGCGCAGGTTCCGCAGAATCCCGCCGACGGCGTGCGGCGCCCGGTGACGTACACCAACACCACGGACAAGCCCGTCACCCTCGCGCTGAGCGTCGAGGCGGCACGCGCTCCCGCCGGGGTGTTCCGGCTCTCCGCCTCCCAGGTGGTCGTGCCCGCGCACGGTACCGCCGGTGTCACCGTGACGATCGACGGTTCGGGCGTCACCGCCGACGGCCGGTACACCGGCCAGGTCGTCGCGAAGACCGCGGCCGGCAACGTCGCGGCGCACACCGCCGTCTCCCTCGGGGACGTCCAGCACAAACTGACCATGGAGTTCAAGGACGCCCAGGGGCGGCCCATGTCCGGCGTGGTCGAACTGCTCAGGTCCGGTGACGACGTCCCGCAGTTCGTCGTGATCGACGACTCCGGTACGGCGCAGATGTACCTGCCCAACGACGTGTACTCGGTGCTGTCCTTCAAGACGGTGCAGGGCGTCCACGGTCCCCACTCGTGGGGCATGGCACTGCTGGGCGACCCCGACGTCCGCCTGGACCGCGACACCACCGTCACGCTCGACGCGTCCAAGATCGACCGGATCGACATGACGACCCCGCAGCGGACCGAGACGACCTACCAGCGACTGGACTACACCCGCCTGATGGGTGGCCAGAACTGGCGGGACTACATGGAGACCCAGACCAACTACGACAGCCTGTGGGCCCAGCCGACCACTCACAAGGTCACCCACGGCGACTTCTACCTGGCGGCCCGCTGGCGCAAGGAGCAGCCCGCGCTGGCCGTCTCCACCCGGACCACCGACTTCACCGATGTGCTGCGCCAGGACGGCGTGACCCCCCTGCCCAAGGGCAGCGTCAAGCTCCCGCTGGTCTTCGCCGGCCAGGGCGCGAGCACCGACTACGCCCACCTCGACGTGCACGGCAAGGCCGTGGTGGTACGCCGTAACGACGACGTCTCCGACAGGGACCAGGCGGCCGCCGCGATCACCGCCGGCGCCAAGCTCATGCTGGTCGTGAACAACGTGGACGGCCGCGGCTTCCGCGGCTACAACGAACCGTTCAGTTCGACGCCCGTCCCGCTCGACGTGGGTCTGCTCAGCACCGACGAGGGTGAGAAGCTCGTCCGGCAGGCCCAGGGCCGGGGCGCTTCGGTCACGGTCGGCTCCGCGCCCGTGAGCCCGTACGTCTACGACCTCGACCAGGCCTGGCACAACGAGATCCCCAGCCACATGGTGGTGCAGGGCAGTTCCAAGAACCTCGCCCGGGTGGACGAGACCTTCGACAGCCCGGCCCCGGGGAGCACCGGCGGCGAGTTCCGGTTCGACTGGCCCACGTACAACGACTGGGCCATCGGCGGAATGATGCCGGAGCCGGTGCGGGGGAAGCGCACCGACTGGGTCTCCACCGGGGGCTTCAACAGTTGGAGCCAGAGCGCGTACGCGGACGGCCTGGTCTTCGAAGCCGGGGCCAAGACCTCCTACCGGGCGGGCAGTACACAGTCCGAGGAGTGGTTCAAGCCGATCGAGCGGCCCTACCTGAACGACGTCTACAGCATGCCCACACGCAAGGGTGACCACCTGTACATCGACGCCCCGGCCTGGGGCAGCCACGACCACGTCGGCATGAGCCAGATGGACGGCGTAGCGGAGCAGCGGCAGACCCTCTACCAGGGCACCACGGAGCTGGGCACAGGAACCTTCACGAACGTCTCGGGCGACGCACCCGGTGCCGGCAAGCTGCCGTACCGACTGGTCGTCACCAGCAAGCGCGACGTGGCGTTCACCCCGTACTCCTCCAGCACGCGCACGGAGTGGGACTTCACCTCGAAGGCGACGGCGGACGGCTCCGACGCGGTGCTGCCGCTGGTGCAGATCGACTACGAGGTCGGCACCGACTCGGCCGGGCGGGCAGGACGGCAGGACACCCTGTCCGTCACCGCCGCTCAGCTGCCGGGGGCCGTCGGCGCCGGCAGGGTCGGCGCGGTCACCCTGGAGATGTCCTACGACGGCGGCACGACGTGGCACCGGGCCACGCGTGATCACGACGGGCGGTACCGCCTGGACGCGCCGAAGAAGGCGTCCTACGTGTCGCTCAGGGCGAGCGCCGAGGACGCGGCGGGCAACGCGGTGCACCAGACGGTGATCCGGGCGTTCGGCCTGCGCTGACGCACAGCCGCGGATCGCGCGCGCATGAAGAACGGTCCGTCCGGGGTCGCACGACCCCGGGCGGACCGCTGCCGTCCTCCACGGACCGAGGCGTTCAGCGGGTGCGGGTCGTCGGGTCGCATCCCGTGGACGGCTCCCACAGAATCCTCCCGACGACCTGACGACGGTCCCGCACCCGTACCCTTCGGGGGCCGGAGCCGACAACACCCCGATCGACGCGCACGCCTGACAGATCACCTCATGACGACGCGCCCCGAGCCGACGACGCGTCCCGAGCCGACGACGCGTCCCGAGCCGGGGAACGCCCCGACCGCTTCACGGACACGCCCGTCAGCGGGATGACCACCTCGTCCTCGACCGGCGGGTCGATCTCCTGCTCCCGGTTGCCGGTGGCGGCGAAGCAGCGCAACCGGACCGAGGACGGGGTGACGTCCAGACGCAGGAACGACTTGAAGAACGGCGGACTGTAGGTCGCCGAACCCGGGGAGAAGACCTCGGTGTACGTCTTGCGCACCGGGAGACGCCAGCGCGAGGCGCGGTCGGGCCGCCTGCCCGCGCCCAGCAGCGTCGCGACCAGCCGATGCCGCCAGGTGACCCGGACCGGGGTCCCCGCGGATCGGATCGGCGGAATACCGAGCCGCTCCGCCATGACGGCCATGGACTGCTCCTCGGTCAGGGTGAACAAGCGGCGCAGCCACAGCCGGCGCCCGTAGAGCCCGCTGTAGAAGGCCAGCGAGTCGCCGCGGAGCGGGTAGCACCGGAAGTCCGCCTCGGTGACCCCGGCGACGGAGACGCGCGGGATCGTGTGCGTGGCGTGCATGAATGCCCCACCGCCACCCGCGACCACGTACTGCAGGGTGCGGTCGCCGACCCGTACGGGATAGCGCTGGTAGTTGTGGATGTCGCCCCCTATCGCCGCGACGTAGTGATGCGCGGGGTCGCGCACGATGTCGTCGACGGTGCCGCCGCCCTCGATCCCGCACGGGTGGTGCTCCCCGTCCACGTACAGGGGGGAACCGGTGATCAGGATCTTGGGGGTGTCGCCCGCGGACACTTCCCGCAGCCAGCGCCCCTGCTCGGCGTCGAGCGTGCCGAGGAGGCCGGTGTCGATGCCTATGATCCGCACCGGACCGGCGTCGACAGCCCAGTACGGCCCCGGCTGGACCGCCTGTTGGGCCGGCTCCGACCGCAACTGCCGCGCCTCTTCGAGCCGTTGCCCCTCCCCCTTGTTCGGCTTGTGCCACAGCAGCGAACGCAGCCGCTCCCGTGCCGTACGCCGCGATTCGACTTCCGGCGCGAGGGCCGGCGCGTCACAGAAGACCCGCATGAACCCGTGGAGATCCTCGTACCAGTCGTGGTTGCCGGGTACGGCGTAGATGGGGGCCTGGTAGTCGCGGTACGGCCGGTGGAACTTCGTTCCGTAGTCGTCGAGACTGCCGACCGGATAGATCACGTCACTGGCGAGGACCGCGAAACTCGACCCCTGACTGGCCTTCAGGAAACCGGGGACCACGGCGTATTGAGGTTCGTCACCCTCGCCGGTGTCCCCGATGACCATGAAGGAGAAACGGTCGGGATCGTCGCGCCGCACCACCGCGTCGGCGGGCGCGCCCGCGTTCCTGCGCTGCTCCACCCACCGGGCACGGGTACGGCCCGTGGGGTCCCCGAACCACGAGGCCAGCACGCCGTTGCGTGCGGGCCACATCGTCCTGGGGTCGAGCCACGAGAGCTTCTCGACGCGGGCGGGCATCAGGCCTCTGTAGTCACCGGGTTCCGGGCTGCCCCAGCCGGCGCCCCGGGCGGTGTCGCGTGAAGAGTCGGACATCGGCGAACGGTAACAACGATCTTCCCAGGCGCAGGACGCGGGGGGCGTGCCCCTGGCGCTCCGCACTCACCGGAGGCCTCACCCATGCCGCCCGGGGACCGGAAGCCCGGCTTCTTCGGCGGGTACGACACCAGAAGGTTCTTCGTCTGCTGGTGGTACGGCGATTGCGCCCAATCTGACCAGCGGAAACAGCAGATGGTGTGGCTCTCTGGCGGGGCTGGTCCGGAAATGGTCCGGATCTTGGTCCGTATCGGTTCGCGCAATGTGCCGCTGCTCGGCGGGGCCTTCGCGGACCGCGCTGTGATCAGCAGTGCGATGAGCTGGATTCCGCCGGCGACCTCCCCCGTGTGCCGAGCGCGGCCGCCGGGTTCAGACGTCCGGGCGGCGGCGTTGGGCAGGCCGTTGAGGCAGTCGGCCGCCTTGTGGCCTTCGGCGGTCACTGAATCGCAGCGGAACCGTTCGGACGCTGCGGAGGCGGAAGCAGGACTGGCAGCGAGGAGCACGGCGGGGTCGGCCCCGGGAGACTTCGCAGTACGTCGTGGGGGAGGAGCGGTCAGGGGCCCTAGGCGTTGCTCCACCCGGTTGTGCTGGAATACGCGTCCAGCAAGTCCACCACGAAGACCAGGGTCGAGCCCGCCGGGATCAACGGCGAGGGCGACTGATTGCCGTAGCCGAGACGCGGGGGAACGATGATCTCGCGCCGGCCGCCGACCTTCATCCCCCTCACCCCCCGGTCCCAGCCCTTGATGGCCTTGCCGCTGCCCAGGGCGAACTTGAACGGCTGGCCCCGGTCCCAGGAGGCATCGAACTCCTTACCGGACTCGAAGGTCACCCCGACATAGTGGACCCTGACCACCATGCCCGGCTTCACCTCAGCCCCGACCCCGACGACCAGGTCCCGGATGATCAGCTCGGTAGGAGCGTCACCCTCCGGGACGTCGACCTCGGGCTTCGTCGGTTCACTCATGGCAGCCTCATCACGTTCCGTCGGAAACCGTCGCACGGACCAGCCGGACACATGGACACTCCATGCAGCGGATGGTCACGCTACCGAGAATGCCAGCCACCGGAGCACATCAGATCCAGCGGCGCCGACCGCCCGCCAAACTCCACGCGGACAACGGCCATGACTACGACCACCTGCGACGACGGCTGCGCAAGCGTGGCGTCCGCCATCGCATCGCCCGCAAAGGCATCGAGTCCTCGCAACGGCTGGGCCGTCACCGCTGGGTGTGGTCGAGAGGACCGTGTCCTGGCTCGCCGGATGCCGACGTCTGCACCGCCGCTACGAACGCAAGGCCGAACACTTCCTCGCCTTCGTCGGCATCGCCGCAACCCTCATCAACTGCCGCCGAGTCACCAAGCGAAGCAACGTCTTAGCGAGACCTTGGCCCGGAAATGCCCCGGAACCGCTGGTCAGAGCCGGGGTACGGGTGGGGGATATCGGGAGTGGGGGCGTGTTTCGACTCGCTGCTCAGATGTGCGCCGAGAAGGGCGCCTGCCGGGCATTAGCCCTGGTCAGGCGCCCTTGCCGCGTGTCTAGAAGAAGCCCAGCTTCTTCGGCGAGTACGACACCAGGAGGTTCTTCGTCTGCTGGTAGTGCTCCAGCATCATCTTGTGCGTCTCCCGGCCGATGCCGGACTGCTTGTAGCCGCCGAACGCCGCGTGCGCGGGGTAGGCGTGGTAGCAGTTCGTCCACACCCGGCCCGCCTGGATCGCGCGGCCCGCGCGATAGGCGGTGTTGATGTCGCGTGTCCACACGCCGGCCCCGAGGCCGTACAGGGTGTCGTTGGCGATCTTGATGGCGTCGTCGAAGTCGTCGAACGACGTGACCGAGACGACCGGGCCGAAGATCTCCTCCTGGAAGATCCGCATACGGTTGTCGCCCTCGAAGATGGTCGGCTGGACGTAATAGCCGCCCTTCAACTCACCGTCGTACTCGACGCGTTCGCCACCGGTGCGGATCGTGGCGCCCTCCTGTCGGCCGATGTCCAGGTAGGAGAGGATCTTCTCCAACTGGTCGTTGGAGGCCTGCGCGCCGATCATCGTGTCGGTGTCGAGCGGGTGCCCCGGCTTGATCAGCTCGGTGCGGGCGACCGCCGCCTCCATGAACTCGCCGTAGTTCCCGCGCTGTACGAGCGCGCGCGACGGACAGGTGCACACCTCGCCCTGGTTGAGCGCGAACATCGTGAAGCCTTCGAGCGCCTTGTCCCGGAAGTCGTCGTTCTGGGACCAGACGTCGTCGAAGAAGATGTTCGGCGACTTGCCGCCCAGCTCCAACGTGACCGGCTTGATGTTCTCGGAGGCGTACTGCATGATCAGCCGGCCCGTCGTGGTCTCGCCGGTGAACGCCACCTTCGCCACCCGCGGACTGGAAGCGAGGGGCTTGCCCGCCTCCACACCGAAGCCGTTGACGATGTTCACGACGCCCGGCGGCAGCAGATCCGCGATCAGACTCATCCAGTAGTGGATGGACGCCGGGGTCTGTTCGGCGGGCTTGATGACGACCGCGTTGCCCGCCGCCAGCGCCGGCGCGAGCTTCCAGACCGCCATCAGGATGGGGAAGTTCCAGGGGATGATCTGCGCGACGACACCGAGCGGCTCGTGGAAGTGGTACGCGACGGTGTCGTCGTCGACCTCGCCGAGCGAGCCCTCCTGGGCGCGGATCGCCCCCGCGAAGTACCGGAAGTGGTCGATGGCGAGCGGGATGTCGGCGGCCAGGGTCTCACGGACCGGCTTGCCGTTCTCCCAGCTCTCGGCGACCGCCAGCTTCTCCAGGTTCGCTTCCATCCGGTCGGCGATCTTGAGCAGGATGTCGCCGCGTGCCGCGACGGAGGTCCGGCCCCAGCCGGGCGCCGCCGCGTGCGCGGCGTCCAGGGCGCGCTCCACGTCCTCGGCGGTACCCCGCGCCACCTCCGTGAACGGCTGCCCGTTCACCGGACTCGGGTTCTCGAAATACTGCCCGCGAGCCGGCGGCACGTACTCGCCGCCGATGAAGTGGTCGTAACGCGCCTGGTAGGAGACGATCGCGCCCTCGGTGCCGGGCGCCGCGTAACGGGTCATGCTGGTCTGCCTCCCGGAGAAGCGCTGCCCGCCGTTGGGCAGCTCTCGCCCCGAGGCTAGAAACGCGGACGTTGCGACGACGTTGCGGACGTGTGCACATGGCCTCGTCCGCCGGGCCTCGGGGGCATCCATCCCGCGGGTGCGGCCTGTTCGGACTCCACCTCGTCGAGCCGGGAGCGTACCGCGGCCGTCGGTCGTACGGCGGCCAGCGCTCGCCAGACGTCGAGATCGTCCTCGCCCCACGGGGCGCGTGCCCAGTCCGCCAGCAGGTCGGGGTCGCGGCGCGCGATGAGCGCCGTACGCAGTCCGTCGGCGAGCCGGCGCCGCAGGCGCACGACGGCCGGGGCCACCGAACCCGGGAGCAGTGGACCGGCGTACGCCGTCATGGCCCCCGTGATCGCGCCCGAGCCGAGCCGACGCTCCACGACGGCGACGTCCGACTCGACCGGCGCCGTGAGCCGGTAGGGGCGCGAGGCCAGCAGGCCGGAATCCAGCAGACGGCGCAGGCGGGTCAGTTCGGCGCGCAGCGTCACCGGCGTCACCGACTCGTCCTCGTACAGCGCGCACAGCAACTCGTCGCCCGTCAGGCCCTCCGGGTGCCTGGAGAGCAGCACCAGGATCTCGCTGTGTCTGCGGCTCAGCCCGACCTTGCGCCCTCCCGCGACCAGTTGAGCCTCGTCACGGCCGAGCGCGGTCAGCTCGACCGTGTCCGCCGCCGTTCTCGGTGGTGCGAACAATGCCAACTGGGACTCCGCCGCACGCGCCACCGCCTGCACGAAACCGAGGCTGTGCGGATGCGCGAGTCCGTCCCCGCCGGTGATGTCGATCGCACCGAGCACCCGGCCGGTGCGCGGGTCGTGCACCGGAGCCGCCGCACACGTCCACGGCTGGACGCGCCGTATGAAGTGCTCGGCCGCGAAGACCTGCACCGGACGGTCCACAGCGACCGCGGTCCCCGGCGCGTTCGTACCGACGGCCGTCTCCGACCATCGGGCGCCCGGTACGAAGTTCATCCGTCCCGCCTGGCGTCGGGTCGTCGGATGGCCTTCGACCCACAACAGCCTGCCCTGCGCGTCACAGACCGCGAGAAGATGCTTGCCGTCCGCCGCGAACGTCCCCATGAGCTCGCGGAAGAGCGGCATCACCGCGGCCAGCGGATGCTCCGCCCGGTAGGAACCCAGATCCCCGTCCGTCAGCTCCACCGTCGCGGTCCCGTCGGGTACGACACCTGCCCGCGCCGAGCGCCGCCACGACTCGGCCACCACGGAACGCACCGGACGGGGCACCGTGCCCGCCTCGGTGAACGCCTCGTGCGCCCGGCGCAGGGTCCGCACTCGTTCGACGGGATCGGCACCCGGTTCCAGGGCAACCCATGGATCGGTCATTCGGCCTCCCGGAAAGGCGATGCGGCTGGGACCATCGTCACGTCCAGCGAGGATCCGGACAAGCTCTGTGACGGTGCGGCGGTAGTCGGGACAAGGCGAGCCCGGAAGTGACGCGCAGGGAGGGAGGAGCAAAGGGGCGTCGGCAGTCCGTCGTTCAGAGGCGCAGCGCCGCGGCTGTCTCGCGCAACCGCGCGTGCAGACCACGATGCGTCTCGCGCGCGGGCAACCACTCCTTGCGGAGCTTCGCGACGCAGGTGTAGTTGGTGTCGCAGACATTGGCGAGCGGCGATTCGACCGCCTGGGTCGCGAACTGGTACGCGTCCAGTTCGCTGAACCCGTAGTCACGCACCAGCCACTGCACCAGGTCGAGCTGGGAGATGCGGAACGCGTCCTCCAACGGGCGTGCCGAACCGGTCGAGATGATGTGCGTGTCGGACTCGATGCGCGGCCAGGGGGTGGCGACTCCCTTGAGCAGCTCGACGATCACCACCGTGTTCATCGCACACTCGACCGCCACGCCACACGTCTCGCCCTCGCCCTGCCGCGCGTGCCCGTCACCGAGGCTCAACAGGGCCCCCTCGACGTTCACCCCGAGAAAGCAGGTGACGCCGGCCCGCATCTCCGGCGTGTCCATGTTCCCGCCGTGGGCGTCCGGCACCAGCGCCGAGCGCACCTCCAGATTCGCCGGCGCCACCCCGACGGTGCCGTGCATCGGATCCATGGGCAGCTCGATCCGGATGTCGCTGTCCCGCGCGCGGAACAGGGCGGTACGCCGCTCCCGGTCGAGCTGCCAGATCCACACCGTCTCCGGCAGCGCCGGCTGCAGCGTGGCCGTGGTGTGCGTGGACGTGAGCGCGCCGAACAGCGGGACCGTCGTCGAGGCCGCCCAGTCGCGGGCCGGCTCGATCGACACGAAGTGCACCGCGACGGTGTCGCCCGGCTCCGCGCCCTCCACGTGGAAGGGGCCGGTCTGCGGATTGAGGAACGGGAACTCGCACACCTCGGACACCAGGTCCTTCTCGGAGCGCACCCGTCCGGCGAAGCAGTCCTCCGTGTACAGATCGAGGATGGTGCCCGGCGCGACGCGCGCCACCGGCGGCGCTCCGCCGAACGTCCACGCGTACTCGCCGGGTTCGGGCCGTACGGTCAGGATGTGAGGGTCGCTCATGGCTGTGTGGCTCCGCTCTGCCGGGGATCGGGGGACGAGGTCTCGTCGAGGTGGACACGGGCGGTCTCGGCTATGCGCCCGGGGTGCCGGCGCGAGAGGACGATCAGCACCACGACCCCGGTCATCATCCACACCCCGACGACCGGTCCCGCGTACGACACGGGCGCGGTCAGCTCGGAGACGAAGTCGAAGACGGGCAGACCCGCGGCGGTCAACAGGGCCGGGACGAAGGCCACGATGCCCAGCAGCGGGAACAGCAGATGCCGTACGGGACGGAACAACTCACGTCTGCGACGCAGGAAGTAGCCCGCGCAGGCGAGATTCACCACGATGTACACACCGATCACGACCGTGACGATCACCGTCGCGAGCAGCAGGAAGGCCGTCACCGGGTCGTAGGCGAAACCGAGCCCGAGCATGGCCGCGATCGCCACGGCGCACTGTACGGCGACTCCGGCGACGGGGGAGCGGTGCCGGGGATGCAAGCGTGCGAACAACTCCGGGAAGACCTTGATCCGGCCCAGGGCGAAGGCCGTCCGGGTGGAGACGGTCGCGCAGGCGTTGGCGTTGGCGATGGTGGAGTTGACCACGGCCAGGAACACGAGCACCCAGAACAGCCCGAACGAGGCGCGGGCCACGCCCTCCCAGGACGCGGCTCCGGAGGCTGAGAACCCCGTGAATCGGTCCGGGCCGACGTACACGGCCATGGCGTAGGTGGTGAGGACGTAGACAAGACCGATCGCCAGCGCCGCACCGAGGACCGCGCGGTGCATCGTCCGGCGCGGATCTTTCGTCTCCTCGGCGAGCGGGGCCGCCGCCTCGAACCCCGCGAAGGCCAGCACGGTGTAGACCGATCCCGCGAACACGCCGCTGATGCCTTCGTACCCCTCGGCGGTGTGCGACGTCCCGAACACCGACAGGGTGTTGTCACCGCCCGCCTTGACGATCAGCCAGATGGCGAAGACGAGGAAGACCAGCACCTCGAAGACACCGAGAACGGTCCCGAAGCGGGCCGAGGCACGCACTCCGAAGTAGCCCGCCACCGCGATGACCGCGGCTCCGGCGAGCGACCACGGCCACCACAGGTCGTCGGGGTACGAGGACCACTCCTGGTGCAGCGTGCCCGCCGTGGTGAACCCGAGCTGCAGAAGCAGCAGCGGGGGCACCAGGGCTTCGACGAACACATAGCCCCAGCCGACCAGAAACCCCACGGCCGGGTGCAGTCCCTGCGCCGCGTACGTGGACACCGAGCCCGCGGAGGGCAGTTGCCGCGCGAGCTCGGCCACACACGACGCGGTGAACAGGCACGCGACGAGCGCGATCAGTACGGACAGCGGCAGGCTGCCGCCCGCGAACGCCGCGCCCGACGGAATGGACGCGGCGACCGCAGCGGCCGGCGCCATGGCCGTGACACTCTGGAACAGGACCTCGCGCAGCCCGATGGCGTCGCGCCGCAGTCCCGGAACCGTCTCCCCCGACATGTGATCCCCCGATCCGCCTGGACATCGAGCCGTCGGCCCGATGGCTGCGCCTCGCGTGAATCACGTTACGGCGCTTGCCGGTTGGGCTGGAAGAGCGAGGCGTGAGTCGGTGGACAAGTCCTGGACTGTGGACAATCCGGCCACCCGAAGGAGGGAACGGGAGCCCCGTGCCGCGTGCGGTGACGGCTGCGGCCGGGCGCCGCGACCGTGCCTACGACCGCCCCGCGACCGACGACGGATCGTCGAGCACGGCCCGCACCGCCGAGTGGGCGGCCCCCAGCAGCGGCCCTTGCGGACCCAGCCGCGAGACGGCCACGGCACAGGCGGGTCCCGCCGTGCGTCGCGCCAACTCGTCCTCCAGCGAAGGCAGCAGCCACGGCGCGAGGCCGGACAGCCCTCCGCCCAGCACGACGGTCTCCGGGTCGAGCAGGTTGACCGCCCCGGTCAGCGCGATGCCGAGCGCCGTTCCGGCGTCGCGCAGGGCACGTCGAACCTCTTCGTCGCCCTGGGCGGCACGCTCGGCCAGTACCCCGACGCGGTCGCCGCCCGGTTCCAGACCGGCCGCGCGCAGGACGGCCTCCTCACCCGCGTACTGCTCGAGGCATCCTCGTCCGCCGCACGGACACTCCGGCCCGTCCGGACGCACCGGGACATGGCCCAGCTCGCCCGCGAAACCGCGTGTCCCGCGCAGCAGGTGCCCGTCCACGAGCAGCGCCGCGCCGATACCGATCTCCGCCGACACATGCAGGAAGTCGCGGGCGGTCGCCTCGCCGAGCCAGAGTTCTGCGAGGCCGCCGAAGTTGGCCTCGTTGTCCACGGTCAGCGGCAGTTCGGCGGGCAGCAGCGCTCCGAGGTCCGTGTCGTGCCAGTCGAGGTTGGGGGCGCGGACCACGGTCCGGGCGTCGCGTGCCACCAGGCCGGGCACGGCGACCGCGAGGCCCGCGGGCCACAGTCCCTCACGCTCGGCCTCGGCGACGACCTGACGGACCAGCGCGGTCAGCTCCCTGATCACGGGGCCGGGGGGACGACCGCGGTTCGTGCCGTGCCGCACCGCACGGGCCCGTACGTCTCCGCGCAGATCGACCGCGCACGCCGCCAGATGGTCAACGCCCACCTCGGCGCCGATCCCGGCGGGTCCGTGTCCGCTGACCGCGAGGGCCGAGCCGGGGCGCCCCACCCGGCCGGGACGCTCGGGGCCGAGTTCTTCGAGGAGTCCGGTACGGATCAGCTCGTCGACCAGCGTGGAGACGGCCGCCCGGGTCAGACCGATGTGCGAGGCGACGGCGGCACGCGACAGCGGCCCCTCGGCTCTCACGGTGTGCATGACCCGGGAGAGGTTGCGACGGCGCATGCCTTGCTGGGTGTCGGGCAGCCGACGGCCGGAACCGGCCGGGTGGGCCTCGTGCAGCGGTGAGCTCATGCCTCCGTCAGTCCTCGTCCGGCCGGTCCCTATGGGGCTGTCCTCGTCTGTGCGCGGTCAGTTCCTGTTCGACTCCCGTTCCAGCAGCGGGGCCGCGTCGGAGAGTACCCCGGCGATCCTCGCGAGTGTCTCCTCGTCCCGTTCCACGGCATCGAGCACCGGGCCGTGGGCCGTACCCCAGCGCCGGGCGACCGCGGCCGGATCCTCGCCGGTCAACAGACCCGCGGCCTGCGCGGCGGCGCCCAGCGCGACCAGTTCCCTGGCCTCGGGCACCTGGACCGGACGTCCCGACAGCCGGCGTACCGTCTGCTGCCAGGCCGTGCCCCGGGCACCCCCGCCGATGAGAAGCAGCGGTGCGGAACGATCGGCGTCCGCGTCGAGCACCAGGTCCAGGGCGCCGAGCAGCGAGTGGACCGCGCCGTCGTACGCCGCCTGGAGGAGCTGCCCGCCCGTCGTGTCGTGCCGCAGCCCGTGCAGGAGGCCCGAGGCGTGCGGCAGGTCGGGGGTGCGCTCGCCGTCGAGGTAGGGGAGCAGGGTCACGCCCGCGCCGGGTTCCACGGCCTCGCGGTCGAGCCCCAGCAGGGCGGCGATGCGGTCGACGGCGAGGGTGCAGTTCAGGGTACAGGCCAGCGGAAGCCAGTCGCCGCGCGCGTCGGCGAAGCCCGCGACGGTACCCGTCGGATCCGCGGGGCGCCGCGTCGAGATGGCGTACACGGTGCCCGAGGTGCCGAGACTCAGCACCGCGGTACCAGGTCGCAGCCCGAGGCCGAGTGCGGCGGCCGCGTTGTCACCGGTGCCGGCGGCGACCAGCGTGCCCCTGGAAAAGGGCAGCTCGTCGTGGGCGTGCACGGTTCCCGCCACCTCGCCCGGCCGGACGACGCGGGGGAGCAGGGCGGGGTCGAGGCCGATGTGCGCGAGGACCTCCTCGTCGTACGCCTCGGACCCGGACGCCCACCAGCCCGTGCCTGAGGCGTCGCCACGGTCGGTCGTGGCCTCTCCGGTGAGGCGTTCGGTGAGGTAGTCGTGCGGCAGCCGTACGGCGGCGGTGGCGCGGACGGCGTCCGGTTCGTTCTCGGCCAGCCAGGCCCACTTCGTGACCGTGATGGAGGGGCCGGGCACGGTTCCGGTGCGCTCGGCCCAGGCCTTCGGGCCGCCCAGCTCGTCGATCAGCCGGCGGGCCTGGGGCGCCGAGCGCACGTCGTTCCACAGCAGTGCCGGGCGTACCGGATCGCCCTGGGCGTCCAGGGTGACGAGCCCGTGCTGCTGGCCGCCGATCGAGACCGCCGCGGCCTCGTGGGCGGCGTCACCGCATTGGTGCAGTGCTTCGCGGAGCGCGTCCCACCACTGCCGCGGATCGCTCTCGCGGCCCGCTCCGGTAGAGACCGTGTGCGGCGCCTGCCCGCTCGCCACCACCCGTCCGGTCGATGCGTCGACGACCAGGGCCTTGGTGGACTGGGTGGATGTGTCCACCCCGACGACGAGCGGACCCTCGGCTGCTGACATCGGGCTCTCCCTCTTCCGCGGCTCCGCGGGATCTGTCCTGATGGTGGGCTTTTGGACCGGCGCGGCCCAGCTTTCACACTTCGTCTCTTCCCAGAGACGCCTTCGCATACTAATTTGTTAACTGCCATGACGAAATAGTCGGAGCTAACAAGGAGCCGCGGCATGAACTACCAGCCCACCCCCGAGGACAGGTTCACCTTCGGCCTGTGGACCGTCGGCTGGCAGGGAAGGGACCCGTTCGGCGACGCCACCCGGCGCGCCCTCGACCCGGTCGAGTCGGTGCAGCGCCTGGCCGACCTGGGTGCATACGGTGTGACCTTCCATGACGACGACCTGATCCCCTTCGGGTCCTCGGACAGCGAGCGCGAGTCGCACATCAAGCGGTTCCGCCAGGCCCTGGACGCGACCGGCATGCGGGTGCCGATGGCCACCACCAACCTCTTCACGCACCCCGTCTTCAAGGACGGCGCGTTCACCGCGAACGACCGGGACGTGCGCCGCTACGCGCTGCGCAAGACGATCCGCAACATCGACCTGGCGGTCGAGCTGGGCGCCCAGACGTACGTCGCCTGGGGCGGCCGTGAGGGCGCGGAGTCGGGCGCCGCCAAGGACGTACGTGTCGCCCTCGACCGCATGAAGGAGGCCTTCGACCTCCTCGGCGAGTACGTGATCGCACAGGGTTACGACCTGAAGTTCGCCATCGAGCCGAAGCCGAACGAGCCCCGTGGTGACATCCTGCTGCCCACCGTCGGTCACGCGCTCGCGTTCATCGAGCGGCTGGAACGCCCGGAGATGTACGGCGTGAACCCCGAGGTCGGCCACGAGCAGATGGCCGGGCTCAACTTCCCGCACGGCATCGCGCAGGCACTGTGGGCGGGCAAGCTCTTCCACATCGACCTCAACGGCCAGACCGGCATCAAGTACGACCAGGACCTGCGCTTCGGGGCCGGCGACCTGCGCTCCGCGTTCTGGCTGGTCGACCTCCTGGAGAGCGCCGGATACGCGGGACCCAAGCACTTCGACTTCAAGCCGCCGCGCACCGAGGACCTCGACGGGGTGTGGGACTCCGCGGCGGGCTGCATGCGCAACTACCTGATCCTGCGGGAGCGGTCGGCCGCCTTCCGCGGCGACCCCGAGGTTCAGGAGGCGCTGCGTGCCTCGCGCCTGGACGAACTCACGCAGCCCACCGCGGCTGACGGCCTGCAGGCGCTGCTCGCGGACCGTGCGGCCTTCGAGGAGTTCGACGTGGAGGCGGCAGCCGCGCGCGGCATGGCCTTCGAGCGGCTCGACCAGCTCGCCATGGATCACCTGCTCGGCGCGCGGGGCTGATCGACGCGTCGGTGAGGCGTGAGGCCCGCTTCGAGGTGCTGCGGGCCCGCGCCTCCCGGTGCGGATCTCTGCGGGAATTCCCCGGAATCATGTGGTCCGTGGCATGAGTCCGTATCAACTTCCGCGCGGGGGTCGCCATGTGACCGGTTCGAGCTGACTCTGGACGGTATGGCCACGCCGCCCTTACCGCCCCAGCCCCCTCGGCCGCCGGAGAACACACCGCCTTCAGGAGGCGGTGGCTTCGGTCCGCCGCCCGAAGGCTACGTGCCCTCGTCCGGCGGCCAAGGCTCCCCTTCGGGAGGTTACGGCCCCCCGTCACAGGACGGTGGCGGCGGCTGGCACCCCCCGCCACCGCCTCCCGCGCCGCCCGGTGGCCCTGGAGGGCATCGTGGAGGGCGGCGCCGAAACCCCCTGCTCCTGGTGCTCGTCGCGGTCGTGGCCCTCGCAGCCGTCGTCACCGTGATCCTGTTGACCGGCGGCGGCAGCGACAAGCCCGACAAGAAGGGGCCCACCGAGACCAGTAGCGGCACGGAGAGTTCTCCCTCGCCCTCACTGAGCATCCCGTCCGAGCTGCCCAGTGAACTGCCCAGTGAGCTGCCTTCAGGGCTGCCCTCGGAGTTTCCGTCGGAACTGCCGAGCGGCCTGCTCAGCGATCTGCCGAGCGGTCTCCAGTCACTCGTCCCCGATCTGGCCGACGACGAAGTGCCGTACTACATGTTGGGAACAGGCGACTGTTTCGACACCAGCGCGGCCCGGACCGGGCAGGCCGCCAAGCGCTCGTGCGGCGCACCGCACGACGCGGAAGTCGTCGAAGTGGGCGAGCTCAACGGCACCTACTCCACGGACGCCGCCCTCAAGAAGGCCGCCTCGGCCCTCTGCGCGGCACCCCTGGAACGCAAGGCGGCACAGCAGCCGGCGGGCACCGTCCGCGGCACCCTCGTGCAGTACCCGGATTCCGGCACCTACAGGACAGGCATCGACAAGGTGGCCTGCAGTCTGGCCGCGGACATCGGCGACGGCACGCGCAGGCTCACCGCACCACTGGCGTGACCGGCACGCACGCGTGGCTGCTGTTCGCGCCGCACGCACGCGTGCCGTACGCACACGATCCTGGGGTCTGGACTCGGTACGGCAGTCGCGCGTACGCCCGGCCTCGACGCGACGGGCGTGCGGCCTCATCCGTTCGTCGAGACGTCGCGCGGGTCTCCCGCCGCCATCGCGAGAGCCGTGGCCGGATCCCCGACCGCCTGTCCCGCAGGCGTCCAACGGCCGTGCTCCTTGCGATACGGCCACCACCGGCCGTCCTGCCCCAGGCGCAGCTGGACCGGCGCGCCGACCATGGTCCAGTGGTTGTGGGACGCGATCAGCGACGGCCGCTCGTCCTCGTCCCAGGCGGACGCCAGCGCGGCACGCGCGCGTGCGAGTGCCTCCGTCCCCACGGTCCACTCGTCCTCGAGCACGGACAGCGCCACCGCTCCGCCGAACTGCCAGGCACGTACCGCGAGCGTCA
The DNA here is from genome assembly GCF_012273515.2 of Streptomyces sp. RPA4-2. Lineage (NCBI taxonomy): Bacteria > Bacillati > Actinomycetota > Actinomycetes > Kitasatosporales > Streptomycetaceae > Streptomyces > Streptomyces sp. RPA4-2. Next base: position 1,532,275 of record NZ_CP050975.2, on the reverse strand, counting down.
GTTCCTGGCGGTCCCGCCCCGATCCACGGGCGAGTCGCTGGGCGATCGGCGTGTCCGGACGGGCCGCCGCGAGACGGACCGCGTCCTGCTCGAGCGTCAACTCCTCCTCCGGTGACCGCGACCCATGGTCCGGTCCGATCGCCCGGGCCAGCAGTCGGTACGCCTCGGCCGCCGTCGCCATGGCCAGGAACTCCAGGGCGGGCGGGTCGACGCCGGGCGCGGGCGCGGCCCCCGTGTCCAAGGAAGGCGGTAGTCCGGGCCCTTCGGGCAGTCCGGGAAGGACGGGCAGGGGAGGCAGGATGTCACCGGCCGCGTACGCCTCGGCGGCGGCCACGCCTTGTGGAGGGGCTTCCGGCACTGCCCGGGGATGCCGGCTCCGTGCGTTCGCGCCGCCGACGGTACTACCGCGCTGCTGGAGTTCGTCGAGCAGCGTCCGTTCGGTGCGCCCGCGCAGGAGCAGCAGGACGAACGGGTCCTGGTCCAGCAGGCGCGCCATCTGATAGCAGAGCGCCGAGGTGTGCCCGCAGTGGTCCCAGGCCCCGCAGTCGCAGTCGGCTTCCAGGTCGCCGAGCCCCGGGAGCAGTTCGACGCCCGCGTCCGCCGCGTCCTCGACCAGGTGCGGCGGCATCTCGCGGTCGAGCAGCGCCGCGACATGTCCGGCCCGTTCGACGGCCATGTCCAGGAAACGGTCCCACCGCTCATCGGGCAGTTCCTGAACCAGGACGTCGGCCCGATGCGTGGTGTGATCGCGATCCCGGACGACGGCCGTGATGCGTCCCGGACGCACCGACACGGAACCCACCGCTCCCGCGCGCGCGAGCCTGCGTCCCGCTTTGATTTGCTCGGAGTCCAGCGCGGCGTCCTCCAGGGCCTTCACCCAGGCGCGCCCCCACCACGTGTGCGCGAAGCCCCGCCCGCGCAAGGGAGGCAGCGCCGCGAACGTGCGCTCCTTGTCACCGTCTGTCATCGTGTGCCCCCGCGAAGTTCCACCAGTTCGGCCAGTTCGGCGTCGGTCAGTTCCGTGAGCGCGGCCTCCCCGGCACCCAGGACAGCGTCGGCCAACCGTTGTTTGCGCCGCAGCATCTCGGCGATGCGGTCCTCGATGGTCCCCTCGGCGATCAGCCGGTGCACCTGCACGGGCCGGCTCTGGCCGATGCGGTACGCGCGGTCGGTGGCCTGTGCCTCCACCGCCGGGTTCCACCAGCGGTCGTAGTGCACGACGTGCTCGGCCCGCGTCAGGTTCAGGCCGGTTCCCGCGGCCTTCAACGACAGCAGGAAGACGGGGATCCCGCCCTCCTGGAAGTGCCGCACCATCGCCTCGCGCTCGTTGACGGGTGTCCCTCCGTGCAGGAACCGGGTCGGTACGCCACGTGCCGCGAGATGGCGCTCGATGAGGCGTGCCATCCGCACGTACTGGGTGAAGACCAGAACGCTCGCGCCCTCGGAGAGGATGGTGTCGAGCAGTTCGTCCAGCAGCTCCAGTTTCCCGGACCTGCCGGAGATCCTCGGCAGGTCCTCCTTGAGGTACTGCGCCGGGTGGTTGCAGATCTGCTTCAGTCCGGTGAGCAGCTTCATGATCAGGCCGCGCCGCGCCATGCTGTCCGCGCCCGAGATCTCCGCGAGCGTCTCGCGCACCACCGCCTCGTACAGACCCGTCTGCTCCGCCGTGAGCGAGACGGCGCGGTCGGTCTCGGTCTTGGGCGGCAGCTCGGGCGCGATACCGGGATCCGACTTGCGGCGTCGCAGCAGGAAGGGCCGGACCAGCCGGGCGAGCCGCTCGGAGGCCGCCGGATCCTGACCGCCCTCGACGGCCTGCGCGTACCGCGTCCGGAAGGAGCCGAGGCTTCCGAGCAGACCCGGTGTCGTCCAGTCCAGGATCGCCCACAGCTCCGAGAGGCTGTTCTCCACCGGCGTGCCGGTCAGCGCCACGCGCGAGCGTGCGCCGATGGTGCGCAAGGCCTGGGCCGTCGCGGAGTAGGGGTTCTTCACGTGCTGGGCCTCGTCGGCTACGACCATGCCCCAGGACACCTCGCCGAGCCGCACGGCGTCGAGCCGCATCGTGCCGTACGTGGTGAGCACGAACTCCCCGTCCCGCAGGCCTTCCAGGCTGCGCCGCGAGCCATGGAACCGGCGCACCGGCGTACCCGGGGCGAACCTCTCGATCTCGCGCTGCCAGTTGCCCATCAAGGAGGCCGGGCAGACCACGAGTGTGGGGCCCGCGGCCGACGGTTCGGTCTGCCGGTGCAGATGCAGCGCGATCAGGGTGATCGTCTTGCCCAGGCCCATGTCGTCCGCGAGACAGCCGCCCAGTCCCATGGAGGTCATCCGGGCCAGCCAGTTGAGACCGCGCAGCTGGTAGTCCCGCAGTGTTCCGCTGAGCGCGACCGGCGGGCCGACCGGCTCCTGCGCCTCCGGGTCCGCCAGCTGCTCCCGCAGCGTCGCCAGCCACCCCGAGGGCCGTACGTCGACCCGGTGGCCGTCGACCTCCGCCGAGCCCGTCAGAGCGGCGCTCAGCGCGTCGATGGGTGTGACCTCGCGGTCCTGCCGTGCCCGGGCGCGACGCACCGCGTGAGGGTCGACGAGGACCCACTGGTCGCGCAGCCGCACCATCGGACGGTTCGCCTCGGCGAGCAGGTCCAACTCATGCCGGGTGAGCTGCTGATCGCCCAGCGCGAACCGCCAGTTGAACGTGAGCAGGGCGTCCGCGGACAGAAAAGACGGTGTGTCCGACGAGACCTTCTTCAGTCTCCGCCCCTCTTCGGACGGACCGACGACCGCGCGCGTGGTCAGCTCGCGTGCGAGCTCCTTGGGCCAGTGCACGTCGACACCGGCGAACGCCAGCAGACGGGCGCCCTCGCCGAGGAGTTCGGTCACCTCCTCGTCCGCGAGTTCCAGGGCATCCGGAACCGTCGCCGAGAGCAGCGGTGTGAGCGGGGCCCAGGCGTGGGCCGCGCGGCGCAGGGCGAGCAGGACGTCCATCCGCGCCCGCGGGCCGAAACCCGGCGCACCGGCCCAGACCGCGGAGGCGTCCGCGACGACGCCGGGATCGCTCACGCTGTGCACCTGCAGCACCCCGCGGAAGGGCGCCCGCGTCACATCCCCCTCGACCGACGCCAGGCCCGGGATCTCGACGCGCAGTGAGACGCGTACTCCCGTGTCATGTCCCGCGGCCACGTCGGCCGTCCAGGCGCGCTGCTGTGGCACGTGCTGCGGCTCCTGGGCCGCGAAGGCCGGACCACCGGCGGCGAGCGTCGCGGCGGGGGAGCGGGGCAGTGCGTCGGCCACCGCGTCGAGGAAGGCGCGCAGCAACCGCCCCGGGTCGGGCAGCCGCGGTGGCTCGACATCACTCACCGGTACGGCGTGCGCCTCCGGTGGCATCGCGGCGGCGAGCTCGCGCGTCCGTTCCAGGTCGTCGGCGCGCAGCGGCCCCGCGCGCCATGCGTCGTGGCCGTCGCCCGTCAGCCCCGGCAGCAGCAGACCCCGAGCGGCGAACTGGAGGGCGAGCACCGAGGCGGCGCCCCAGAACGTGGTCGCCCGGTGCGCCCGCGCGACGGCACGCGCGCGCGTGAGGACCGGCAGCGCGGCCCGGACGGGAAGCTCGACGGCCGCGACGGTCACCAGCTCGACACCCCCGTCGCCGGGAAGTACGACGGTCAGGTCCCGCGTGGTTCCCGACGCCACCGCCGGAGGGATGTCACCCTCGGGCCGCCAGAAGGCGACGCGCCCGGTGCGGGCGGGTTCGGCGGGCATGAACACGGCACAACAGCGGGCCAGTTCGGAGATCTCGGCGGGTGTGGCCGCAGGAATTCTCTGCACGGCGATGACGCATTCCTCAAGTTTGACTACTGGGGGTCGGAGCCGCCGAGGGTACAGCACTTCACCGGCACGGGCGGGTACGCCGCCGCACTGAAACGGCTCATCCCGCACCGGGGGTGCAGGTAGCCCCCCTCCGCGTGCGGGGGAAGCCTCCGTACGTATCCGGGTGATGGCGCCATGGTTGCCGATGGGCCCCGATTCGTACGTTTCATCAGGTCAGCCCATACCCTGAGAGAACCGGAGACCCAACCATGCCCGACACCGCCGCAGCCGTCGCGGAACGCCCTCCGGGGGTAGACGTCGGGCAGTCCCCGGGAAGCGGGTTCGCGCCTCTCCTGCGCGTCGTCAGAAATCAGGGTCTCCTGGAGCGGCGCCGCGGCTGGTACGCGCTCACGATCACCGTCAACACGCTCTTCCTGGCCGCGATCGTGACCGGCGTCGTCCTGCTCGGCGACACGTGGTGGACGACGCTCCTCGCCCCGCCGCTCGCCGTGTTCTCGGCCCGGACGGCCTTCATAGGCCACGACGCGGGACACTCCCAGATCACCGCCGGCAAGAGGACCGGCCGCGTGATCGGCCTGATCCACGGCAACCTGCTCCTGGGAATGAGCTACGGCTGGTGGAACGACAAGCACAACCGGCACCACGCCAACCCCAACCACATCGACAAGGACCCCGACGTCGTCGCCGACGTCCTGGTCTTCACCGGTGAGCAGGCCAAGGAGCGGGCCGGTTTCCGGCGCTGGCTCACCCGCAACCAGGCCTGGCTCTTCTTCCCGCTCACCCTCCTGGAGGGTGTCGCTCTGAAGGTCCACGGCTTCCGGGATCTGCGGAGGCAGACGCCGCGCGAGCGGGCGGTGGAGGCGCTGCTGCTGGTGGCGCACGTCGCGGCGTACGCGACGCTGCTGCTCACCTCGATGTCCCTGGGCAAGGCGCTGGCCTTCGCCGCACTGCACCAGGCGCTGTTCGGCCTGCACCTGGGCATGGCCTTCGCACCGAACCACAAGGGCATGGAGATGCCCGACCCGGACGGTGAACGCTGGGGCCATCTGCAACGCCAGGTGCTCACCTCGCGCAACGTTCGCGGCGCCGTCCTGACCGACTGGTTCCTCGGCGGCCTCAATTACCAGATCGAGCACCACTTGTTCCCCAGCATGCCCCGGCCCCATCTGAGGCGCGCCCAGCCACTGGTACGCGCACACTGTCGGGAATTGGGTATCCCCTATGCGGAAACGGGGCTCGTCGACTCCTACCGGCAGGCCCTGCGTCACATGTACGAGGTCGGTGAGCCGCTCAGGGCCGAGTAGTCGCGGAGGGACTCGGGGGCGGGTGCGGGAAGGACTCAGGGGCGAGTAAGGGAGCGACTCAGGGATGTCTCAGGGTCGCGCACTGGAACCGTGGACGGCGCGGACCCGTTTTCAGGACAGAGAGCGGCAGTAGCCGCGAAGGAGGCGACACATGTCGAAGAACGCGAAGATCGCCGCAGGGGGTGTGGCGGTCGGCCTCATCCTGCTGATCTGGCTGCCCTGGTGGGCCGCCTTCCTGATCGTGGTGGGGGTTCCCGCGGCCGCGTACCTGACGCTGGACCCCTCGCAGCGGCGCCGGCTGCGCCGCATCACCCGCAAGGAGCTCGGACGCTGAGCGCTGCCGGGCCGGTGCGGCCCGGCCCGGCGCGGCTCCGCCCGGCGTAGCGGGAGGCGGCCACGCCGCCGCTCGCGGACCTTACGGCCGTACAGCCCGCGAGCGGCAGCACGCACCGTCCGCGGTGGTCGCGCGGCGCGGTCGCTCAGCTGGGGCGAACGGCCATCTTGTCGAGGGCTTCCAGAAGACCGGGCAGTTCGGGGCCGCGCCCGACGGGCAGCACCTCACCGGGTTCGTCGTCCAGGAGGACGAACGCGATGTCGTCGGTTCGGGCGACCATCGACCAGCCCGGGCCGTCGGCCCGCAGCGTCCGGGCGTCGCCGGTGGCGAACGACGAGCGCACACGGCCGAGTGGCGGCGGCGTGTCCACGTAGGACCGCGCCTCCGCGAGCACCCGGCGGACACCGCTACGGCTCCTGCCGCCGCTCACGGACTCGTCCTGAGGCGCGTTCTCGTCCTCAGTCTTGTCCTCCGCGTGAGCCTTGTCCTCCGCCTGAGCCTTGCTCTCCGCCGTGACGAACTCGTCGTCGTCGATCTGTTCCCGCCATGTCGACCACTGCAGGGCGATCTCGTCGGCGCCGAGACGCCGTTGCGCCGGCCCCCAGTCGGTGGTGTCCGGAGGGGTGAGCGGCGGCCGCTCCGCGAGATCGGGAGCGGGATCGTGCGGGGCGGGAACCCCCGGCGCCGCGACAGCGACCGCGAGGGGCCAGCCGGGCAGCGCGCAGACGACCGTCCGCTCGTCGGGGGACAGTTCGTGCTCCATGCCGCAGTCCCAGGACGCGATGGCGACGGCGACCAACGAGACATCGTCGATGACGACCGTCCACCGCGCGCCGTCGCCGTCCTGGCCGAGCACGATCCCGTATCCGTCGGACAGGGGCGCCAGATCCAGGGCCGCGCAGGCCTCCGGGTAGTCGTCCCCCAGCACGCTGGGGAACTTCGCGGGCGTCAGCAGCACCGCCGTCAGCACATACAGCGCGTCGTCGTCCCCGGTGGCGACGGCGTCACCGTCCGTCCCGGCCATCCCAACCTCCCCATCGCTACGTTCGTCGGCGCACCCTAGTGCGACCGGAAGGTGCTTGTCACGGGCCCGAAGCCCACGCGGAGCTGCAGTTATCCGGCTGGACAGGGGCGAAACGACCGTCGCGGCCCCTGGCTTTCAGCCGGTCGGCAGACCGAGCAGCGTCCGCGCCACGGTACGGGGTGACTCGTCGCGCTCGCGGGCCAGGGCGATGACGGCGCGGCAGGCCAGTTCGTTCACCCCGAACGACAGGGCCTCGGGCGACACCCAGGTCGCGGCCTCGTCGATCCGCTCCTGGTCGTCCTCCGCGCACGCCGACACATATGCGGCGGCGGCCTCGAACAGGTTGCGCGCACGCCTCTCGGGGCGCTGCTTCGCAGGCCGCCGCCCTCCGGTCTCCTCGGCCGTCCTGGGGCCCCACAACCTGCGGAATCTGGCGAACATGCCGGACATCGGACCGCCTTCCCCTGCGGGCTCGTCATCGCTGACCGTTCATATGCTGCTACTCAACGTAGAGTTGAAGCCTCGGCGGCAGAAGGGGGACGGCTCGGTGAAGCGCTACGAGCGACTCGAGCGGATTCGGCGGATGGACCCGCGCGAAGAGGCGTCGGAGATCTACCGGCTCAGCTCCGTCTACGAATTCCCCTGGGACCTCGCCCGCGCCCTGGAGCTGGCCCTCTACCGCACGTACGCCGTCCCCGGCATCGGCCGGCTGCTCGCCGAGACGGCGGAGCTCACCGACCGCACGCAGAAGCGTTACGACGACACCGCGCTGCTTCTGGACACCGTCGTCGAGCACGGCTTCAACTCCGAGGAGGGGCGCACCGCGATCCGGCGCATCAACCAGATGCACCGCAGCTACGACATCGGCAACGCGGACATGCGGTACGTGCTCTGCACCTTCGTGGTCGTGCCCAAACGGTGGATCGACGCCTACGGGTGGCGCAGGATGTCCCGGCACGAGATCGTCGCGTCCGCCGTCCACTACGGCACTCTGGGACGGCACATGGGCATCGAGGACATCCCGGAGACGTACGAGGAGTTCGAGGCATGCCTCGACGCCTATGAAGAGGCTCATTTCGGGTGGGACGAGGGTGGGCGTCGCGTCTCCGACGCGACCCTCGACCTGATGGCCTCCTGGTACCCGCGCCCGCTGGCGCCCCTGCTGCGTGCCTCGACGCTCGCGCTGCTCGACGAACCGCTGTTGCGGGCGTTCCGGTACGAGCCACCGGGTGCCGCCACCCGCGTGCTGGTGCGCCGTGCGGTACGGGCGCGCGGCCGTCTGGTCCGGCTGCTGCCGCCCCGTCGGGCCCCGCACTACGCACGGCAGAACCGGGAGATCAAGGGTTACCCGAACGGCTACCGCGTCGCCGAACTGGGGACATGCCCGGTGCCAGGTGTGCGCGGCTGTCCCGCCTCACCCGTCACTCGCGTCGAGTGAGGCGATCGTGGCCCGCAGCCAGGACAGTTCGGCCACACTCGTGGCCCGCGCGATGGTGAGGACGCCGCGCCTGAAGGGGTCGTCCAGTTCCTCGGCACGCAGTGGCCGGTCGCCTTCGTAGAAGAAGCTCGCCGGCTCTTCCAGGAAGGTGAGCCTGCGGCGCAGCACCGAGGCCTGGGCCGCAGGGTCATCGAGGTGCCTCAGGAAGGCGAGCACCGTGAACCAGCGGTTCTCGTCGGTGATGTCGCTCCGCGCGGGTTCCGCGAGTCGGCGGCGCAGTGTGCGTTTGCCGTCCTCGGTGAGTGTCAGGACATGGCGGGGGGCGGCCACGGCGCCCGGCTCCGTCGTCCGCGCCAGCATGCCCGCCTTCTCCAGCCGCTTGATCGCGGGATACAGCGTGCTCTCGGCGACGGGTTTCACGTGCCCGGTCAGCGCGGTGATGCGCTTGCGGAGTTCGTAGCCGTGCAGGGGGGAGTCGTACAGAAAGCCGAGGATGGCCAGTTCCAGCATGTGTCGCATTGTGTCGCACGGGCGCCGTGCACCGGCTCGTCAGTAGATCCGCTCCACCATCCCCGCTCCATCGTCATCGAGCACTTGATGCATCGCACTCGTAATACATCGGAGACGATGTATTCTCTACGGGATGTCGAGAACGTCGAGAACGACGAAGCGACTCCAGGAGGAGAAGCGATGAAGCAGGCAGAGTTCGACGGCAGGGGAAGTCGGATCCGCTGGACGGAAGCCGCAGGCGCGGAGCCGGCCCGGGTGTATGTGCACGGCCTGGGATCGGCCTCGGCGGTCTACAACGCCCACATCGCCGCCCGGCCCGAACTGGCAGGACGTCGCTCCCTGTTCGTCGATCTGCCGGGGCATGGCATCAGTGACCGGCCCGTGGACTTCGGTTACACCCTGGAGGATCACGCCGACGCATTGGCCGCCGCTCTGGACGAGGCCCGTGTCACGGCGGCGGAACTCGTCGCCCACAGCATGGGCGGCGCCGTGGCCATCGTGCTCGCGGACCGCCGGCCCGACCTCGTGTCCAGGCTCGTCCTCGTGGAAGCGAATCTCGACCCGTACCCCCCGGGCGAGGCGGGCGGCAGCGGGATCGCCTCCTACTCGGAGCGGGAGTACGTCGAAAACGGCGGCCACGCGCGCGTGCTCGACAAGGTCGGCCCCGCATGGGCCGCCACCATGCGACTCGCCGACCCGCTCGCCCTCCACCGGACCGCGACCGGGCTCGCGCGCGGCACCACGCCCACCATGCGCCACCTGTTGGAGCGGTCGCCGGTGGCCCGTGTCTACCTCCAAGGGGAACTGAGTGGCGAACTGGACGACAGAAAAGGGCTGGAGGCCGCCGGTGTGCGCGTGGTGAGCGTCCCCCGGGCGGGGCACAACATCATGTTCGACAACCCCGACGCCTTCGTGGCCGAGATCGCCGCAACGGTGTGAGGTCTCAGCTCCGGTGTACGGCAAGCGCCAGGAAGCGCTCGTCCTCGTCGGCGTACGACGTCATGACCCATCCGGAACCCGCCAGCAGAGGACGCAGATTCGCCTCCGCTCGCAGATCGTCCGGCGTGATCCGGCGACCCTGGCGGGCCGCGAGCGCCGCCCGCCCGATGGGATGGAACAGGGCCAGCGTGCCACCGGGACGCACCACGCGCGCCAACTCCCGCAGAGCCGCCCGAGGGTTCGGCAGATGGGCGATGAGGCCCGCGCCGAACACGGCGTCGAGCGACCCGGTGCGCAGCGGCAGCGTGGCGGCATCGGCGAGCAGCAGTTGCCCCTCGCGGTCCCGCCCGGCCCGTACGGCGGCCGCCAGCATCGCCGGGGTCAGATCGGCCCCGATGACCACTCCGGACGGCCCCACGGCCGCTCGTAGCGGCGGCAGGGCGCGCCCGGTGCCGCAGCCCGCGTCGAGTACCCGGTCACCCTCGCGCAGGCCGAGTTCGGCCGCCGCCGCCGCGTAGGCGGGCCCGTCGTCGGGAAATCTGGCGTCCCAGTCGGCGGCGCGCGGTGAGAAGAACTCCCGGACGTGTGTGTGGTCGTCGTTCATGTTCCGCATGATCCCGCACCGACACGAAGGGCGACGCTGCGCACACGTTCGAACGTGACGCGATCGCTCGGCTGCCTTTCTGTGTCATATTGCAACACCTTTCGAAATGCGCCCCCTTCGTGCGCCCCTGGCCGGGCTAGCGTCCGTGGGCCATGGGACACCTGGACCACGCCACCTTCGGCTGGCTGACCCCCGTGCTGTCGTACGCGATGGCCTGTACCGGCGCTGCTCTCGGGCTGCGCTGCACCGTCCGCGCGCTCGCCGCCACCGGACGCGCGCGCCGCAACTGGCTCCTCGCGGCGGCCTCGGCGATCGCCACCGGCATCTGGACGATGCACTTCGTGGCGATGCTCGGGTTCGGCGTCAGTGGCACGGAGATCCGCTACGACGTCCCGTTGACGATCCTGAGTCTGCTCGTGGCCCTGGTCGTCGTGGGCGCGGGCGTCTTCGCGGTCGGGTACGGCCGTGACCGGGGACGCGCGCTCGCCCTCGGCGGACTCACCACGGGGCTCGGGGTCGCGAGCATGCACTACCTCGGCATGGCCGCGCTGCGACTGCACGGCTCCGTGCGCTACGACCCGATGCTCGTCGGACTCTCGGTGGTGATCGCCGTGGTGGCGGCGACCGCGGCCCTGTGGGCGGGGCTCAACATCAAGTCACCCCTCGCGGTCGTCGGGGCCTCACTCGTCATGGGAGGCGCCGTGAGCAGCATGCACTACACCGGAATGCTGGCGGTGAGCGTCCGCGTCAGCCCTTCCGGTGAGGCTCTTCCCGGGGCCACGGTGATGCAGTTCGTCTTCCCCCTCGCCGTCGGCCTCGGGTCCTATCTCTTCCTGACCTCGGCGTTCGTCGCACTGTCACCCACGGCCCGCGAGCGTGAGGCGTCCGCGGCGGCCCAGCGGCCGGTCGAGAGCGCCGCCCGCTAGCCGCGGCTCGGTACCGACCCGCCGGGAACGCCCCCGATTCATTGAGTGAGGAGGCCATGCGTACACCCCGTACAACCCCCGCACCCGGCGCCGAGTCGCCGTCCCAGGCTCCGGCGCGCGGCCGTCGTGCCCACGCCGGCCCGCCCGCCGAGGAGCACGGCGGCCTCGACGAGGACGCCGACGGGACGGGACCCGTCGGGAGCCCGCGTCCCGGGGCGATCCCGCGTCGCGCGGGTCGTTGGAACCCGCGCCCCCGCACCGTGCGGGCCAAGATCATCTGCCTGCTGATGGTGCCGGTCGTCTCCCTGTTCGCGCTGTGGGCGTATGCCACGGTGACCACGGCTCAGGACGTCGCGCGACTGCGGCAACTGCAACGCGTGGACTCCATGATCCGTGTCCCGATCGACAACGCCGTCACCGCGTTGCAGGCCGAGCGGACGGCTACCGTCCGCTACGCGACCGATCCGGAGTCCGAGCGGCAGAGCGACCTCAGGACGTTCGCGGAACGGACCGACCGCGCGGTGGCGAAACTTCGGCTCGGCGACCGCAACACCGTCGCCGACGGCGCCGACCTGCCTACCGGGGTGGCCGGCCGCCTCGACTCCTTCGTCACCGCAGCGGAGGACCTGCGAACGCTGCGCAGTGCCGTACGCGAGCGCCGTACGGGGTGGAACGAGGTCTACGAGCAGTACACCAAGGTCATTTCGGCCGCCTTCACGGTGACCGGCGCGCTCACCGGCGTCCAGGACCCGGGCCCCGGATCCGAGGCGCGCGTGCTCATCGAGTTCTCCCGGGCAAGGGAGGCGCTCGCGCAGGAGGACACGGTGCTGGCCGGCGCGCGGCTCGCGGGCACGCTGGAGGGTGAACGACTGCGGCTGTTCACCGGAGCCGTCGCCACCCGTCGTGCGCTGACCGACGCGTCCGTCGCGGATCTGCGGGGGGCCGAACAAGCGTCCTGGCGCGACCTCATGGACGGGAGCGCGTACGCCGACGTGGGTGCCGTCGAGGACAGCGCGCTCGCGTCCCGGCCGGGCGCCACCGCCCTGGCCGCCGCGCCGGAAGCCGACTGGAACGCGCCTCACGCGCGGGTGAGTGACGCCATGCGCACGATCGAGGCCCACGCGGGCCCAGGTGCCGAGGGCCGGGACTACCCGTTGACCCGCGGTCTGCGAACGCCCGCCGGCGCCGCCGTCGTGTTCGGTCTCGCCGCCGTCGCCGCGTCACTCGTCATCTCCGTACGCATCGGCCGCGGCCTGGTCGTCGAACTGGTGGCCCTGCGCAACAGGGCCCTCGAGATCGCCCGGCGCAAACTCCCCGACGCCATGCGCAAACTGCGCGCGGGGGAGGAGATCGACGTGCGGGCCGAGGCCCCGTCCGGACCGCCCTCCGAGGACGAGACCGGTCAGGTCGCGGAGGCCCTGACCACCGTCCACCGGGCGGCCCTGCGCGCCGCGGTCGAACGCGCGGAACTCGCGAGCGGAATCTCCGGAGTCTTCGTCAATCTCGCCCGGCGCAGCCAGGTCCTGGTGCATCGCCAACTCAGCCTGCTGGACAGCATGGAGCGCCGGTCCGAGGATCCGGACGAACTGGGCGACCTCTTCAGGCTCGACCACCTCACCACCCGTATGCGGCGGCACGCGGAGAACCTGATCATTCTCTCGGGCTCGGCTCCCGGCCGGGCCTGGCGCATGCCGGTCTCACTGACGAACGTGGTCCGTGCGGCCGTGTCCGAGGTCGAGGACTACGCGCGCGTGGAGGTACGGCAGTTCCCGGAGACGTCCGTCATCGGGGCCGCTGTCGCGGACCTCACGCACCTCCTGGCGGAAGTCGTCGAGAACGCCGCGCAGTTCTCACCTCCGCACACCCATGTCCGTATCACCGGTGAGCCGGTCGGCAACGGCTACGCGCTGGAGGTCGAGGACCGGGGGCTCGGGATGGGCAAGGAGACGCTCGACGAGGCCAATCGGCGGATCGAGGAGACCGAGACGCTCGACCTGTCCGACAGTGACCGGCTCGGTCTCTTCGTGGTCAGCAGGCTCGCCGCCCGGCATGACATCAAGGTGCACCTGCGGACCTCGCCCTACGGAGGCACCACCGCGGTCGTCCTGCTTCCCACGGCGCTGCTGCAGCCAGGTCCGGCGGAACGAGCCCCTCGCAAGGCGGACACCGAAGGGCCCGCGGAACGCGAGTACGCGCGCGTGTCGGCCACGCCCGAAAGGGAGGCCGTCCAGGCGCCCGCCGAGCGGCCCGTCCTCGTGGCTCCCGTGCAGGCCGCCGTCGAAGCCCCCGGGAAGACCTCACCCGAAACACCGCCCCCTGGAGTCACCACCTTGCGGCTGCACCGTCCTCCGGAAGCCTCCGACGGTGACGACGGCCTCCCCAGACGCGTACGGCAGGCCAGCCTCGCACCCCAACTGCGTGAACAGCGCCCCGAGGAGCCGGCACATGTCCCCCGTCCCAGGAGCGAGGACACCCGCACCCCCGAACTCGTACGGGACCGAATGACCGCCTATCGCGACGGCTGGGCGCGCGGTAGCGGCCGGACATCCGGTCACGGCGGCACCTCAGCCCCCGATGCGGGTGGCGACAGCGGCGAAGGAGACCCCGCGTGATTCAGGACCCGAGCCTGCGGGCTGCCCAGAGATCCGGCGAGCTCGACTGGCTGCTGGACGACCTGGTGCTGCGTGTGGCCGAAGTACGGCACGCGGTGGTGCTGTCGAACGACGGGCTGGCGGTCGGCGCCTCCACCGGCCTCGGACGCGCGGACGCCGAACACCTGGCCGCCGTCGCCTCCGGCTTCCACAGCCTGGCGAAAGGCGCAGGCCGCCATTTCGGTGCCGGAGGCGTACGTCAGACACTGGTCGAGATGGACGACGGCTTTCTGCTCGTGGCGGCGGCGGGCGATGGCTCGTGTCTCGCCGTTCTCACCGCCGCGACGGCCGACATCGGGTTGGTGGCGTACGAGATGGCGCGGCTGGTCAAGCGCGTCGGCGAGCATCTCCACGCACCTCCGCGCGCCGCTGCGCAGCCGCCCGCCGCCGGATCGGCCGAGGAAGGCCGATACGGATGAGCGAGGACGCGGTGGGCAGCCAGTGGTACGACAACGAGGCCGGGCCCCTCGTCCGCCCGTACGCGATGACGGGCGGCCGCACCCAATCCGGCCCCACCGGGGTCCGCTTCGACCTGATCGCCCTGGTCACGCTCGACACGACCGCATCCGGGGCGGACGACGAGTCGCTGCTCGGGCCGGAACACCGCCACCTCATCGACCTGTGCCGCGTCGAGACCCAGTCGGTGGCCGAACTCGCCGCGGACACCGACCTGCCGGTGGGCGTGGTCAGAGTCCTGCTGGGCGACCTTCTGGAACGCGGCCGCGTCACGGTCAGCCGCCCGGTGCCGCCCGCACAACTGCCCGACGAGCGGATCCTCCACGAGGTGATCGAAGGGTTGAGGGCGCTCTAGATGAACGTTGTCGGCCCGACCCGCACCCGCCATCGCCCACTTCCGGACACCGAACAGCCGCGAGACGGTCGCAACGGTCCAGTAGCGGTCCGTTCCCTCGCGGGGAAGGCGCAGTTGCCATGATGCTGACTTCGCGCACCCGCAGACATGTACCGAATGCACCGAAGCGCCCGCCGTGCACCTGGGTCCCACCACAGCGCGTGCGGACGGGCCATGCCGACCCTGGTCGGCACTCCCGAGGGAAGTGATCGATGGTCTCCGAGAACTCCGACGCCTCGGCCGCCGAGTCGTCCGCGCTGGCTTTGAAGATACTGGTCGCCGGTGGGTTCGGCGTGGGGAAGACCACCCTGGTGGGCGCGGTCAGCGAGATCCGCCCGTTGCGCACCGAGGAACTGCTGAGCGAGGCAGGGCAGTCGGTGGACGACACCGAGGGAGTGGACCGCAAGGCCACGACGACCGTCGCCATGGACTTCGGCCGCATCACCATCCGGTCCGGTCTCTCCCTCTACCTGTTCGGCACCCCGGGCCAGGACCGGTTCTGGTTCCTCTGGGACGAGTTGTCGCTGGGCGCGCTCGGCGCCGTCGTCCTCGCGGACACCCGGCGACTCGAGGACTGCTTCCCCGCGGTCGACTACTTCGAGCACCGGCACATCCCGTTCGTGGTGGCCGTCAACTGCTTCGCGGGCGCCCGGGCCTACGGAGCCCAGGACGTGTCCCGTGCCCTCGACCTCGACCGGGGCACGCCGGTGGTGCTCTGTGACGCCCGTGACCGCGACTCCGGGAAGGAGGTGCTGATCCGACTGGTGGAGTACGCCGGGCGGGTGCACACCGCCCGGCTGCTCGACTCCGTCGGCTGAGAGCGCCGAGTCGCCGGAGGCCCACGGGCGAAGGGATCCAGGGCGTGCCGTTCGGAACATGCAGGCGTCGCTGGGGCGACTCGGCCGCAAGGCACCGCTTCTCACAGCCGGCTGACCCGAACGGCACCCTCTAGTCCGCCACCGCGGAGTACGCGAGGACCTTGTCGATCCGCACGCGTACGACGAGTTCGCCCGGGACTCCGTTGCGCTTCCCGAACTCCTCCGCCCGATCCGCACCCATGTAGCGGCCACCGATGCGGGCGGCCCAGAGACGCAACTCGTCGGGGTCCTCGGACAGTTCGGCCCGACCTTCCAGCACCACGAAGTCGAACGGCGGCCGGTCGTCGTCCACGCAGAGGGCGACTCGGCCGTCACGGGCGAGGTTCCGCCCCTTCACGGTCTCCTTCGAGGTGTTGAAGATCAGGTCGTCGCCGTCCAGCAGGAACCAGATCGGCGCCACATGCGGACTCCCGTCCGCCCGGACGGTCGACAGTTTCCCGGTGCGGGTGCCGTGCGAGACGAAGGCCCGCCATTGCTCGTCGGTCATCTTCTGTGCCATGCCTCCATCCTCCTTGCTCGCACGGCGGCCGTGGGGAAGGCTGGCTGGTCGAATCCTCCGGTCAGGGGGAGACAACGACACGGGGAGACGGACATGGAGCAGAACACGCGGCTCGGCTGGCTGCTGGACGACCTGACCGAGCGCGTCGAACACGTACGGCACGCGTTGGTGCTCTCCAACGACGGGCTGGTGACGGGCGCGAGTACGGGACTTCGACGCGAGGACGCCGAACACCTGGCGGCGGTCTCGTCGGGTCTGCACAGTCTGGCCAAGGGGTCCGGTCGTCACTTCGGCGCGGGCGAGGTGCGGCAGACGATGATCGAGTTCGACGACGCGGTGCTCTTCGTCACCGCCGCGGGAGACGGCAGCTGCCTGTGCGTTCTCAGTGCCGCGGAGGCCGACATCGGCCAGGTCGCCTACGAGATGACCCTGCTGGTGAACCGAGTCGGCGAACACCTGCGGGTGGACACACGCCAGCCGGAACGATCCCCCTCACTGGACTCCTGACCTGCGCAGACGTGTCACGCGGCGGAGTTATACACAGGCGCGCCGCGAGATCGTCCGGACCGGCTACGGTTTTTCTCGAGGCAAGCGCACACCGGCGCGAGCACCGCACTCCACGGGGGAGACCGTCATGTCCGGTAACACCGTCACGCAGTCGGACACGCAGTCCGCTACTTGGTCGCTCGCCCGCGCCGCCCGGGAACTGGAGCTCAGGCGCGGCGAGTTCGACCTGGCCGTGCACCTCGGATACGTACGCACAGTTCTCGACGAAGGGGGAGGGGGACGCCGGGTCACCCGTGCGGAGACCGACCGCGTGCGTTCCCAAGAGGGCTTTCCCGAGGCGCTGCGAGAGCGCGTCAAGGCTGTCGGTACGACAGAGGGTGCCGCCCTCCTGGGCATTTCCACCGCCCGGTTCACACGCCTCGCACGCCTGGGCCTCGTGGTGCCGGTCAAGTTCTATCTGAACCGCTACCGAGCCGTGGTCTGGCTCTATCTGGCCGAGGAACTGTACCGCTTCCCGGCCGACAAGCAGAACGCTCCGCTGCTCAGGGGCCGTACGCCCGAGGGACTGCGGGACCAACTGGAGGCCGGCCTGGACCTCCGGCCCCGCAACTGGCGGGGACGGCACATGGGATTCCTGCTGCGCCAGACCGAGGGCCCCTGGGCGAGGGCGGCGGTCGTGGCCTCCCTGCTCGACCCCGTGCAGGTGGCGGAGGTCATCACGGATCCGTACGAGCGCGCCTGCCTGAACCGCTTCCGCCCCGAACGCCCCTCCCACGGCGCGCCGGACTCGCCCGCCGCGCACCTCGTCTCCCGGATCATGACAGCCGAGGACCCCGACGAGATCAGCTGGCTCCGCGCCGACCTGGGTCAGGCCGTCGCCGAGGCCCGAGAGACGCACCCCGCACCGCGTCCGACGCAGAGGGCCGAGCCCGGCGTCGTCCCGGAACCGGCCGGATCGTCCCCGGCCCATTCGTTCCCGGCCCATTCGTCCCGGGCCCGTTCATCCCCGGTGGCCTCTCGACCAGTGGTTCCCGCTCCGGCTGCCTTCGCTCCGGCCGCACCGGTGTCGGCCGCAGCCGCGCCGGTCGTCTCCACGGCAGTGGCTTCGCGGCCGGAGACAGCCACCTCCGAAGACCTGCCCGCGGCCGGGGAACGCGGGTGGCCACGCGGGCTGGTCGGCTGGCTGCGCCGCAGAAGCACCTGACAGCCTGGCGGCCCGGCACATCGTCACAGCGCCCGGAACAGGCCTTCCTGGACGACGGAGACGAGCAGGCGTCCCTTCAGGTCGTAGATGCGTCCGCGGGCCAGTCCTCGCCCGCCGGTCGCGATGGGCGACTCCTGGTCATACAGGAACCACTCGTCCGCCCGGAACGGCCGGTGGAACCACATGGCGTGGTCGAGGGAGGCCATGTCGAAGCCCCGCGGACCCCACAGCGGCTCCACGGGGATGCGGACGGCGTCCAGGAGCGTCATGTCACTCGCGTACGTGAGGGCGCATGTGTGCACGAGCGGATCGTCGCCCAGCGGTCCCACGGCCCGCATCCACACCGCGCTGCGCGGTTCCGCGTCCTTGATCTCGTTCGGCGTCCAGCGCAGCCGGTCCACGTACCGGATGTCGAACGGCTGGCGGCGTGCCATGCGTTCCAACGCCTCCGGAAGCGTGCCCAGATGCCTGGTGATCTCCTGCGGCAGCGTCGGCAGGGACTCGGGGTCGGGGACTTCGCGAGCCGGCGGCAGCTGGTGCTCGAAGGTCCCTTCCTCAGGCTTGTGAAAGGAGGCGGTCAGATTGAAGATCGTGCGTCCCTGCTGCACGGCGGTGACACGACGCGTGGTGAAAGAGCGCCCGTCCCGGACCCGTTCGACCTGGTACACGATCGGCACGCCCGGCCTGCCCGGACGCAGGAAGTACGCGTGCAGCGAGTGCACCGGTCGGTCGCCCTCCGTGGTGCGCCCGGCGGCGACCAGCGCCTGGCCCGCCACCTGGCCACCGAAGACACGCTGCAGCGACTCGTCCGGGCTGCGGCCGCGGAAGATGTTGACCTCGATCTTCTCGAGGTCGAGCAGGTCGACGAGTCTCTCGGCTGGGTTCGTCATGCGGGGGATTCTCCTGTGCTCACAACTGGCCGACGTCGGTGACCTTGACGACGGCACGGCCCTCCGCGTCGGACGCCGTGAGGTCGACCTCCGCGCTGATGCCCCAGTCGTGGTCGCCGTTCGGGTCGGCGAAGGTCTGACGGACGCGCCACAGGCTGTTCTGCGGCTCCTCCACGATGGACAGCAGCTTGGGACCGCGGGCGTCGGGGCCGGTGCCGAGGTCCTCGTACTCGTCCCAGTACTTGTCCATCGCCTCACCCCAGGCGTCGGCGTCCCAGCCGGCGTCGGCATCCAGCGCGCCCAGCTCGTGGACGTTGTCGAGCGCGGCGAGTTCGACGCGGCGGAACATCGCGTTCCGGACGAGGACGCGGAAGGCGCGGGCGTTCGCGGTGACCGGCTTGACCTGGTCGGCCTTCTCCTGAGCCTCCTCGGCCGTCATCACCTCCGGGTTGGCGAGCTGCTCCCACTCGTCCAGCAGGCTGGAGTCGACCTGGCGCACCAACTCGCCCAGCCAGGCGATCAGATCCTCCAGGTCCTCGGACTTGAGGTCGTCCGGGACGGTGTGTTCCAGGGCCTTGTAGGCGCTGGCCAGGTAGCGCAGGACGATGCCCTCGGTGCGCGCGAGCTCGTAGAAGGAGACGAACTCGGTGAAGGACATGGCGCGTTCGTACATGTCGCGGATCACGGACTTCGGCGACAGCGGATGGTCGCCAACCCACGGGTGGCTCTTGCGGTAGGTGTTGTAGGCGTGGAAGAGCAACTCCTCCATCGGCTTGGGGTACGAGACGTCCTGGAGCCGCTCCATGCGCTCCTCGTACTCGACGCCGTCCGCCTTCATCGCGGCCACGGCCTCGCCCCGCGCCTTGTTCTGCTGGGCGGCGAGGATCTGCCGCGGGTCGTCCAGCGTGGATTCCACGACGGAGACCATGTCCAGGGCGTAGGACGGGGACTCGGGGTCCAGGAGGTCGAACGCGGCGAGCGCGAACGTCGACAGCGGCTGGTTGAGCGCGAAGTCCTGCTGCAGGTCGACGGTGAGACGCACGATGCGGCCCTCGGAGTCCGGCGTGTCCAGCTTCTCGACGATGCCGCCGTCGAGGAGCGAGCGGTAGATCGCGATCGCCCGCCGGATGTGCCGCAACTGCTGCTTGCGCGGCTCGTGGTTGTCCTCCAGCAGATGCCGCATCGCCTCGAAGGCGTTCCCGGGCCGGGCGATGACCGACAGAAGCATCGTGTGGGTCACCCGGAAGCGGGAGGTGAGCGGCTCGGGATCGGAGGAGATGAGCTTCTCGAAGGTGTTGTCCGTCCACCCGACGAAGCCCTCGGGAGCCTTCTTGCGCACCACCTTGCGACGCTTCTTCGGGTCGTCGCCGGCCTTGGCGAGGGACTTCTCGTTCTCGATCACGTGCTCGGGGGCCTGAGCGACGACGTACCCCGCCGTGTCGAAGCCCGCCCGTCCGGCGCGCCCCGCGATCTGGTGGAACTCGCGGGCGCGCAGCGTACGTACGCGATTGCCGTCGTACTTCGTCAGCGCGGTGAACAGCACGGTGCGGATGGGGACGTTGACACCCACGCCAAGGGTGTCCGTGCCGCAGATGACCTTCAGCAGGCCGGCCTGGGCCAGCTTCTCGACCAGCCGACGGTACTTGGGCAGCATGCCGGCGTGATGGACACCGATCCCGTGGCGTACGTAGCGGGAGAGGTTCTGGCCGAACTTGGTGGTGAACCGGAAGTTGCCGATCAGATCGGCGATCTGGTCCTTCTCCTCCCGGGTGCACATGTTGATGCTCATCAGCGCCTGCGCCCGCTCCACGGCCTGCGCCTGGGTGAAGTGGACGATGTAGACCGGGGCCTGCCTGGTCGCGAGCAGTTCGGTGAGCGTCTCCGTCAGCGGAGTCAGCACGTACTCGTAGGAGAGAGGCACGGGCCGGGTCGCCGAGCGGACCACCGACGTGGGGCGGCCGGTGCGCCGGGTGAGGTCCTTCTCGAACATCGACATATCGCCGAGCGTCGCCGACATCAGGATGAACTGCGCCTGGGGCAGTTCCAGGATCGGGATCTGCCACGCCCAGCCGCGGTCGCCCTCCGCGTAGAAGTGGAACTCGTCCATCACGACCTGGCCGACATCGGCGTGCTTGCCGTCCCGCAGCGCGATGGACGCCAGCACCTCGGCGGTACAGCAGATGACGGGCGCGTCGGCGTTGACGGAGGCGTCACCGGTGAGCATGCCCACGTTCTCGGTGCCGAAGATCTTGCACAGCTCGAAGAACTTCTCCGACACGAGCGCCTTGATCGGTGCCGTGTAGAAGGTGACCTCGTCCCGGGCGAGCGCGGCGAAGTGCGCACCCGCGGCGATCATGCTCTTCCCCGAGCCGGTGGGGGTCGAGACGATCACGTTCGCCCCCGAGACCACCTCGATCAGCGCCTCCTCCTGGTGGGGATAGAGCGTGAGACCGCGTTCCCCGGCCCACGACTCGAAGGCTTCGTAGAGGGCGTCGGGATCTGCGGTCTGCGGCAGCTGATCGATAAGGGTCACGCCCCCATCTTGCCTGTCGACCTGCCCGATGGGGGAATCGGATGTCCGGCCGAAGATCACGAACGTTACGCTGTGGCGCCGGCGAAGCGTCACCGTACGCGGGCAACTGGACAGCGGTACAAGTGGAATGGGGCGGGGAACGGCCATGATGGGACCAGCACACTCACTGTCGGGGGCCGCGGCCTGGCTCGGTGTCGGGGCGGCGGCCGCGGCCACCGGTCACACCATGCCCTGGCCGGTTCTCCTCGTCGGGGCCCTGATCTGCGCGGGGGCCGCGCTCGCCCCCGACCTGGACCACAAGGCGGCGACCATCTCGCGGGCCTTCGGGCCGATCTCACGAGGTCTGTGCGAGATCGTCGACAAGCTCTCGTACGCGGTCTACAAGTCGACACGCAAGGCCGGCGACCCGCGGCGCTCCGGTGGCCATCGCACGCTGACGCACACCTGGCTGTGGGCGGTGGCCATCGGTGCGGGGTCCTCGCTGCTGGCGATCACCGGTGGGCGCTGGGCGGTCCTGGCGCTCCTGTTCGTGCACATGGTGCTCGCGATCGAGGGGCTGCTGTGGCGGGCCGCGCGCGGGTCCAGCAGCGACGTCCTGGTCTGGCTGCTGGCCGCGACGAGCGCGTGGATCCTCGCCGGGATCCTGGACAAGCCGGGCAACGGCTCGGACTGGCTGTTCACCGCGCCCGGCCAGGAGTACCTGTGGCTCGGCCTGCCGATCGTGCTGGGCGCCCTGGTGCACGACATCGGGGACGCGCTGACGGTGTCCGGCTGCCCGATCCTGTGGCCGATCCCGCTCGGCCGCAAGCGGTGGTACCCGATCGGGCCGCCCAAGGTGATGCGTTTCCGGGCCGGCAGCTGGGTGGAGCTCAAGGTGCTGATGCCGGTGTTCATGCTGCTGGGCGGGGTGGGCTGCGCGGCGGCGCTCAACTTCATCTGACCGGCCGGGCGTGCGCCGCGTCCGGCGACGACGGCGCTCCCGCACCCGTCGGATGCGGTGCTCCCGTACCCGTGGGTTGCGACGGTCCCGTGCCCGGTGGACACGGTGCTCCCGTACCCGTCGGATGTGGTGCGCGGGCGGTCGGCGGCGACGGTCTCAGGGCCTCACGCCGTGTCCTTCTCGTCCCCGGCCGGTCCCGAGCTTCCGTAGCGTTTCTCGAACTGCGCGATCCTGCCCTCCGAGTCCACCGTCCGGGCCTTGCCGGTGTAGAAGGGGTGGCTCTCCGAGGAGATCTCGACGTCGACGACCGGGTAGGTCTCGCCGTCGTCCCACTCGATGGTCCGCTCGCTCGTCGCCGTGGAGCGGGTGAGGAAGGCGAATCCGGCGGCCCGGTCCCGGAAGACCACAGCGTGGTAGTCGGGCTGCTTCTCCTGCTGCATGGGATCTCCTCGCGTGGGAAGGGCGGGCCGGGGAGGGCCCGCTCAGCCGGACAGGGTGTCCTCGTCGACGATGTGCATCGCGGCTTCCTCGGCCGAGGAAGCGGCGCCGTCGATGCCGACGTCGGTGGCGATCAGCCCGCTCTCCCCGTCCTCGTGCGCTCCTTCGGCAGGGGCGACGAGACGGCCGGAGCGGGCGGTGCCCACCTCGTTGTCCAGGGGCTCGCCGTCCCCGTCCTGGTAGTCCCCGATACCGTCGCCGCCGGGCTCCGTGACCTCGGGCAGCTCTTCCGCGAGGCGCTGGTCCAAGGTCTCGCCGTGCCTGCGCTCGGAGGCGGTCACCCCGGAGTGCTCCACCGCCCACGGGCGCTCCGGCGGGGACCAGCCACGGTCGAGTGGGTCACCCACACCGTCGGAGTCCAGGGTGTCCTCGACGTCGAGCAGCCCCGCGTCGTCCTGCACCTCCGATCCGTCAGGCTGGTAGACGTCGTCTCCCCATCCGTCGGCGCTCTCCACGGGTACCTCCAGGTAATGCGGGTGAGCCCGGTCCCACCACGCTCGACGGCGGGCACGGTCACTGGACACCGGCCCCGCCCCGCGCGAACCGGGTGGTTCCCGGTCGCTCCCCGAATCGGTGCCGACATCCAGCCTTCCACCCCGGTTCGGCACCGCGCAACGCCACAGGCTCCGACGTGGGACGGACCCGTGCACGCGGCGAGGACCAGGACACCGGTGCGCGGGCCCCGCGGGACCGGCGCCGGCCGCTCCACCGGGGTCCACGCCTGCGCCCCTGACCGGACCGGCGCGGCCCGCGCATCCGTGCCGCGCCGGTCGGTCGGGATCACCTCATCCGTGCCAGGACCTCCACAAAGCCGCGTAGGCGCCGTCCGCGGCGACCAGGTCGTCGTGGCTGCCCAGCTCACTGATCCGGCCGTTCTCCACGACGGCGATGACATCCGCGTCGTGGGCGGTGTGCAGCCGGTGGGCGATGGCGACGACGGTGCGACCGTCGAGCACGCGCGCCAGCGAGCGTTCCAGATGGCGGGCCGCGCGCGGGTCGAGGAGCGAGGTCGCCTCGTCCAGCACCAGCGTGTGCGGATCGGCGAGGACCAGCCGGGCCAGCGCGATCTGCTGGGCCTGCGCCGGGGTGAGCGCCAGGCCGCCCGAACCGACCTCGGTGTCCAGACCGTCGCTCAGAGCCTGTGCCCAGCCCTCGGCGTCGACCGCGCCCAGGGCCGCCCACAGTTCTGCGTCGGCCGCTCCCGTCCGGGCGAGCAGCAGATTGTCACGCAGGGAGCCCACGAAGACGTGGTGCTCCTGGTTGACCAGGGCCACGTGGGTCCGGACGGCCTCCGCGGGCATCCGCGAGAGTTCGGCGCCGCCGAGCGTGACGTGGCCGGCTCTGGGGGCGTAGATCCCGGCGAGCAGCCTTCCCAGGGTGGACTTGCCCGCACCGGACGGGCCGACCAGCGCGAGGCGGGTGCCCGGCGCGACCTCCAGGGAGACCTTCCGCAGCACGTCCACGCCGGCGCGGTAGCCGAACCGGACCTCGTCCGCGTGCACGTCGCGCCCGTCCGGCCTCACCTCCGGATCGCCGGCGGCCGGTTCGATGTCGCGGACGCCGACCAGCCGTGCGAGCGAGACCTGGGCGACCTGCAGCTCGTCGTACCAGCGCAGGATCAGGCCCACCGGGTCGACCAGCATCTGGGCGATGAGCGCGCCCGTCGTCAGCTGACCCACGTCGATCCAGCCCTGGAGGACGAAGACCCCGCCGATCATGAGGACCGAACAGAGGACCGTGACATGGGTGAGGTTGACGATGGGGAAGAGCACCGAGCGCAACCACAGGGTGTAGCGCTCCCAGGCCGTCCACTCCTTGATGCGGCGCTCGGAGAGGTCGATGCGGCGCTGGCCCAGGCGGTGCGCCTCGACGGTGCGTCCGGCGTCCACCGTCTCGGCGAGGGCGGCGGCGACGGCGGCGTAACCGGCCGCCTCCGAGCGGTAGGCGGCCGGGGCACGCTTGAAGTACCAGCGGCAGCCGACGACCAGGAGGGGGACGGCGACCAGGACCGCGGGCGCGAGGGGAGGTGCGGTGACGGCCAGCCCGCCGAGGAGCAGCACGACCCACACCACGCCGATGGCGAGCTGGGGCACGGCTTCGCGCATGGCATTGGCGAGCCGGTCGATGTCGGTGGTGATACGGGACAGCAGGTCGCCCGTGCCGGCCCGTTCCAGCACGCCCGGCGGCAGCCCGACCGACCGGATGAGGAAGTCCTCGCGCAGGTCGGCGAGCATGCGTTCGCCGAGCATGGCGCCGCGCAGCCGGACCTCGCGCACGAACACGGCCTGGATGACGAGCGCGGTGAGGAACAGCGCGGAGGTGCGTACCAGGTGGAGATCCCGCGCATGGTCCGAGACCCGCTCGACGATCGCGCCCAGCAGATAGGGCCCGGCCATCGAGGCCACCACGGCCACCGTGTTGACGGTGACGAGCAGCAGGAAGGCCCGGCGGTGCCGTTGGAAGAGTTCGGTGATGTAGGCGCGTACGGTCGCGGCGGCGCCGACGGGCAGGGTGTTCGCCGTCGTCGGGGCCGCCGGGTCGTACGCCGGTGGCGCCACGCCGATCATGCGGTTTCCTCGATTTCTTCCAGTGCGTCGATCTCGCTGTTCCTGCCGAGCCCGTCGAGCGTGTCGAGCTCGTCGTGCTCGTCGTGCTCGTCGTGCTCGTCGATCTTGTCGAGCCCGGCCGTCGCGTCGCTTGTCCCGACGCCCGCCCGTCCACCGTCGGAGGCGGCTTCCTCGTCCGTCTCGCGGGTGACCACCGCCCTGTACCGCGGTTCGCCGAGCACCAGCTCGCGGTGTACTCCGACGGCCGCGACCGAGCCCTCGTGGACGAGTACGACCCGGTCCGCGTGGTCCAGGAGCAGCGGTGAGGAGGTGAAGACGACCGTTGTGCGTCCGGCGCGCAGAGCGCGGACACCGTCGGCGATCCGGGCCTCGGTGTGCGAGTCGACCGCGGAGGTCGGCTCGTCCAGGACCAGCACGCCGGGGTCGGTGACCAGTGACCGGGCCAGGGCCAGACGCTG
This sequence comes from Streptomyces sp. RPA4-2, assembly GCF_012273515.2. Classification (NCBI taxonomy): domain Bacteria; kingdom Bacillati; phylum Actinomycetota; class Actinomycetes; order Kitasatosporales; family Streptomycetaceae; genus Streptomyces; species Streptomyces sp. RPA4-2. The sequence goes on along the minus strand of NZ_CP050975.2, from coordinate 1,506,902 downwards.
GCGCTGGCCGCCCGACAGGGAGCGTCCGCGCTCGGTGATGCGGGCGTCCATCGGGTCCTCGGCGTCCAGCGAGCCCTGCGTCAGCGCGTCCAGGACGTCGCCGCACTGCGCGGCGGCCAGCGCCTCGGCGGCGCTCACCCCACCCGAGGAGGGCACGTCCAGCAGCTCGCGCAGCGAGCCGGACAGCAGCACCGGGTCCTTGTCCTGGACGAGGACGGCCGTCCTCGCGGAGCCGAGCGGCAGGTCGTCGAGCGGTACACCTCCCAGGAGCACCGAGGTGCCCTCCACGGAGGGATGGCCACCCAGGCGCTCGGCGAGCACGCCCGCCACGTCCGGGTCGCCGCAGACCACGGCGGTGAGCCGCCCCGCGGGCGCGAGAAGCCCGGTGACGGGGTCGTACAGGTCGCCGCCCGGCACCTCGGCCGAGCGTGACCCGCCACTGTCCGTGGCCCGTTCCAGGGCCAGCACCCGGGCGGCGCGCTTGGCGGACGGACGGGAGAAGGAGTACGCCATGGCGATCTCCTCGAAGTGCCGCAGCGGGTAGGTGAGCAGCATGACCGTGCTGTAGACGGTGACCAGTTCGCCGACCGTGATCCGGCCGTCGCGGGCCAGGTGCACGCCGTGCCAGATGACGGCGATCATGAGCAGGCCGGGCAGCAGCACCTGGACGGCCGAGATCAGCGACCACATCCGGGCGCTGCGCACGGCTGCCCGGCGGACCTCCTGGGACGCGCGGCGGTAGCGGTCGAGGAAGAGTTCCTCGCCACCGATGCCGCGCAGCACGCGCAGACCCGCGACGGTGTCCGAGGCCAGTTCGGTGGCGCGTCCGGCCTTCTCCCGCTGGAAGTCGGCGCGGCGGGTGGCGCGGGGCAGCAGCGGCAGCACGGCGAGCGCCAGGACGGGCACGCCCACGGCGACGATCACGCCCAGGTCCGGCTGGTAGACGACCAGGCCGACGCAGACGAGGACGACGGTCAGCGCGGCCGCCGCGAACCGCGACAGAGCCTCCACGAACCAGCCGATCTTCTCGACGTCGCCGGTGGAGACGGCGACGACCTCGCCGGCAGCGACGCGTTGGGTCAGCGCCGAACCGAGCTGGGCGGTCTTGTGCGCCAGCAACTGCTGGACGCGTGCGGCGGCGGTGATCCAGTTGGTGACCGCGGCCCGGTGCAGCATGGTTTCGCCCAGCGCGATGCCCGCACCGCACAGCGCCATCAGCCCACCGGTCAGAGCCAGCCGTGTGCCGGATCTGTCGACGACGGCCTGCACGGCCAGGCCCACACAGAACGGAAGCCCGGCGACGGCGACGAAGTGCAGCAGTCCCCAGGCCAGGGCCTTGAACTGGCCGCCCAGCTGATTCCGGCCGAGCCACCGCAGGAATCGGGGGCCGGAACGGGCGTCCGGCACACCCGGGTCTGGATAGGGAAGGTCTTGAATCTGCATGGCGTCCCAGTGGCTCGTGTAAGGGGTGGGTTCAGGGGTGAGGGGAAGCCGTAACGTTTCGGCGACCAAGCCGGTCGCGGAGGCCGGCAGCAAACCGTGAAAGGTTCGCGGCAGGACGCAGTCCGAAGCAAGCGGTTTTTTCCCTTGGGACAAGGTTTCGGCCCCTCCGGCGGATGCCCGCCGCGACCTTCCCCGGGCGGGATGACGTCCCCGGTCGCGCCCGCGTTCCGGGCCGCCGGACGCGGGCCCAGGAGGACACCATGTGTCCAAAGGGGCGGGGGTAAGGGGCTGTTCGTCCGATAAGTGGTGCGACGATGGACCGCATGCGAAAAAACGGTGCGATGCGGACGGGGCTCGCCGTGGCCGCGTGCGGAGTCCTCGCGATGACCCTTTCGGGATGCGGTGGTCCGGGCGGAGGAAGCGGTTCGGCGAAGGGGCCGGGCGGGCCGGGCGGGAAGACCGAAGGGGCTCCCGCGGGCGGCGTCGACGGTACACGGATCCCGGGGGTCGGCCACGGGCTGCGGTCGCACATCCCGTCCAACTCCCGTCAGGTCGTGGCCGTCTACGGCGCGGGCAGGAACTCGGCCGACTCGACGGTCGTTCTCTACACGAAGTCCGGATCCACCTGGGACACACAGCGCGTGGGGAAGGCGCACAACGGGGTGAAGGGCTGGACCACCGACCACCACGAGGACGACAAGCGCAGTCCCGTCGGCGTGTTCACACTCACCGACGCCGGCGGAGTGCTCCACGACCCGGGCGCGCTTCTCCCGTACGACCGGTCGCAGGCCTACCAGGCCCCCCGCGGCTGGGCCAAGTCCTACTGGCACGACTTCGACTATGTCATCGCCATCAACTTCAACCGCCGCCCAGGTACCCCGCCCGACGACCCGAGCCGCCCGCAGGGCCAGTCGAAGGGCGGCGGCATCTGGCTGCACCTGGACCACGGCAGCGGTACGTCGGCCTGCGTGAGCCTGCCCAAGCCGGCCATGGAGCATCTGCTGCGCACGCTCGACCCGCGCCGGCACCCCGTCGTGGTGATGGGGGACAGGACGGATCTGGCGGCGTAGTCACCCCGGCCGCCCTGGGCGCGCCGCGGCCTGGCGGCCCCGAGGGCCCATTGCGGGGTGTCCCGACTCCCCGTAGAACACCGCACATGAGAAGACGGATCGTCATGTCCATGCTCGCCGGAGTGTTCCTCGCGGCGAGCACCTGCCTCGCGACGGGCCCGGTCTCCGCGGCCTCCTTACCGGGCGCCGCGCTCCACGCCCCCGTGGCAGCCCCCGTCACACCCCCCCGACAGTCCCGTCACCCCTCCCCACGCGCCCGTCGCGGCCCCCGCGGAGTTCGGCACCGACTGGCACGATCCCCTGACCGCCGCCCCGGCGACATCCAGGCCCCACGCCAAGTCCTGCGAAGTGACTCTCGCCGAGGCTCAGTTCAGGGACTTCACGCCGTACCGGGGGACGTACGCACCGCCCGGCGGCTGCGGCGACCGCTGGAGCAAGGTCGTCCTGCGGCTCGACGGGAAGGTCAAGGGCCGCCAGTACGACCGACTGGGCTACCTGCACGTCGGTGGCGTGGAGATCTTCCGCACGTCCACTCCCGAGCCCTCGCCCGACGGCATCGAGTGGTCCGTCGAGAAGGACGTGACGCGTTACAGCGACACGTTCCGGCGCGGTGGCGACGTCGAGATGCTCATCGGGAACGTCGTCGACGACACGTACACCGGCGTCCTCGACGTGAAGGTCACGCTGACCTTCTACGCGGAGGGGAGGGCCACGCGGCCGGCCGCGACCCCCGACACCCCCAGCCGTGTCCTCACCCTCCAGAACGGCACGCTCACCACCCCGCGCAACAGCGAGCGCATCGTCGCCGAGGTCTACGCGACCGGATCCGGCGGCGGCTGCGAGGAGTTCTGGTACCTGACGGTGCCCGACTCGGCCCCGTACTCCTGCAAGGCGCCGGGCGGTCCGTACCGTGAGGTGCAGATCAAGGTCGACGGCCGGCTCGCCGGCATCGCCGAGCCGTTCCCGAACGTGTGGACCGGCGGCTGGTCCAACCCCTTCCTCTGGTACGTGATCCCGGGACCGCGCGCCTTCGACGTCAAGCCCATCGAGTACGACCTCTCGCCCTTCGCCGGGCTTCTCGACGACGGCCGTCCGCACCGCGTCGACGTGTCCGCCGTGGGGGTGCCGGAGGGGCAGAGCGGCTGGAGCGCCCCCGTCAACGTCCTCGTCTGGCAGGACACGCGGCGCGCCCACGTGAGCGGCGCGCTCACCGAGGCCACGGCGGACGGCCTCGCCAACACCTCCTCGTACACGCCCGGTTCGCCGGAGCGCCTCGACACGGTGGGTGGCCACCGGTTGACGGTCTCCGGCTACGTCGACACCTCGCACGGCCGGGTGACGACCACCGTCCGTCGCGTGCTCGCGAACACCTCCGTGCACCAATGGACCGACGGGGAGGACACCGACGGACTGAGGGCCACCTGGAGCGACGACCAGACGGTCACCGTCGACGGGCGCGGGACGGCGAGGACGACGCGCACCCACCGGACGTACACGATGGACGGCGCGACGACGCTCGGCCCGGACGGCCGGCTGCGGACCGTGATGCGGCTCGGTGACCGGGCGGCGGTGGATGAACTGCGCGGCGGGCGGCGGACCGCGTGGTCACGGCTCGACGACACCTATGACGGCGACGCGACGTACACGGCCGACGCGCCGCGCGATCAACGGCACGCGGTCGGCAGGACGAGCGAGCGCTACGCCCTGCGTGGATCCGACGGTTGCCATGACCGCGTTCTCGTCACTGAGCAAGGAGCGCTGACGGTGGATCACCGATACTGCTGAAGTCGCTCGGGGCCGCTGAAGTCTCCCGGAACCGTCGAGGCCGAAGGGAGGGCTCGAGGAGTTCGGCGAAGGAGTCCGAGGGGATGGCGCGCACCTGCTCCGGCATCGCGGCGCCGGTGCGCGGGGCCCGTCGTGTGTGCCGAGCCCCGTCAGCTGCCCCTCAGCAGCGCTTTTCCAGCCGGGGCATCCCGTCCACGAGGGTGTCCAGCAGCCCGCCCAGCACCTCGCGTTGCTCGTCCGAGAGCGGAGCGAGGATCTCCTCCGCGGCCGACCGGCGCGCGCCCCGCAGCTCCTGCAGTGCCGCGCGCCCCTGGTCCGTGACCTCGATCCGGATCACCCGCCGATTGCTGGGATCGGGGACCCGGCGCACCTTTCCGCTCGCCTCCAGGCCGTCGACCAGTGTGGTCACCGCCCGCGGGACCACCTCCAGCCGCTCGGCGAGATCGGCCATGCGCGGCGGTGAGCCGTAGTGCGCGAGTGTGCGCAACAGCCGGGACTGGGCCGGAGTGATGCCCAGCCCGCGCTGCTCCAGATGCCGCTTCTGGATGCGGTGCACGCGGCGGGTCAGCCGCAGCAACTGCTCGGCGAGGAGGCCGTCGGCATCGGGGGTGGTCATACGGGAACAATAACAGGATGCGGTTCATTGTGAGTATAGGTAACAATGAGCTAAGCTCCGTGAGTCATCGTGTCTCCGTCTCCGTAACCATTCCCTCACCCTCCGTAGGAGCCCATGCGCCCCGAGCGATCCACCTGGACCCCGTCCCCCGCCGAGAGCGAACAGCCGCGGCAGGTGCGCCGCATCCTGAAGCTCTTCCGGCCCTACCGCGGCCGCCTCGCGATCGTCGGTGTGCTGGTCGGCGCCTCGTCCCTCGTCACGGTCGCGACACCCTTCCTGCTGAAGGAGATCCTGGACGTCGCCATTCCTCAGGGTCGTACGGGTCTGCTGAGCCTGCTCGCGCTCGGCATGATCCTCAGCGCGGTCGTCACCAGCATCTTCGGCGTCCTGCAGACCCTGATCTCCACGACGGTCGGCCAGCGCGTCATGCACGACCTGCGCACCGCCGTCTACGGCCGGCTGCAGCGCATGTCGCTCGCCTTCTTCACCCGCACCCGCACGGGAGAGGTCCAGTCCCGCATCGCCAACGACATCGGCGGCATGCAGGCGACGGTGACCTCCACCGCCACCTCGCTGGTCTCGAACCTCACGAGCGTCGTCGCCACGATCGTCGCGATGATCGCCCTCGACTGGCGGCTCACCGTCGTCTCGCTGCTCCTGCTGCCGGTCTTCGTGTGGATCAGCCGCCGGGTGGGCAACGAACGCAAGAAGATCGCCACCGAGCGGCAGAAGCAGATGGCCGCGATGGCCGCCACCGTCACCGAGTCGCTCTCCGTCAGCGGCATCCTGCTCGGCCGCACGATGGGCCGCGGTGATTCGCTCACCAAGGCCTTCGAGGCCGAGTCGGACAGCCTGGTCGACCTCGAGGTGAAGTCGAACATGGCGGGGCGCTGGCGGATGTCCGTCATCGGCATCGTGATGGCCGCCATGCCCGCCGTCATCTACTGGGCGGCGGGCATGGCCATCCAGTTCGGCGGTCCGTCCGTCTCGCTGGGTACGCTCGTCGCCTTCGTCTCGCTCCAACAGGGCCTGTTCCGCCCGGCGGTGAGCCTGCTGTCCACCGGTGTCCAGATCCAGACCTCGCTCGCGCTCTTCCAGCGCATCTTCGAGTACCTGGACCTGCCCATCGACATCACCGAGCCGGAGCGGCCGGTCCACCTCGACCAGGTCAAGGGCGAGATCCGCTTCGAGGACGTCGAGTTCCGCTACGACGACAAGAGCAATCCGATCCTCGACGGCATCGACATCACCGTGCCCGCCGGCGGCAGCCTCGCCGTCGTCGGCCCGACCGGTTCCGGCAAGTCCACGCTCAGCTATCTGGTGCCAAGGCTGTACGACGTCACGGGCGGCCGTGTCACGCTCGACGGGATCGACGTGCGCGACCTGGACTTCGACACGCTCGCGCGGGGAATCGGTGTCGTCTCCCAGGAGACGTACCTCTTCCACGCCTCGGTCGCGGACAACCTGCGCTTCGCCAGGCCGGACGCCACCGACGAGGAGTTGTGGGCGGCGGCGCGGGCGGCCCAGATCCACGACCACATCGCGTCGTTGCCCGACGGGTACGACACGGTCGTGGGCGAGCGCGGCCACCGCTTCTCCGGCGGGGAGAAGCAGCGCCTGGCCATCGCGCGCACCATCCTGCGCGACCCGCCGGTGCTCATCCTCGACGAGGCGACCAGCGCTCTGGACACCCGCACGGAGCACGCCGTCCAGAAGGCGATCGACGCGCTGTCGGCCAACCGGACCACGCTCACCATCGCGCACCGGCTGTCCACCATCCGGGGCGCGGACCAGATCGTGGTCCTGGATTCCGGCCGAGCGGTCGAACGCGGCACCCACGAGGAGCTGTTGGAGCGGGACGGGCGCTATGCGGGCCTGGTCCGCCGGGACGCCCAACTGGAGCCGACAAGATGACGATATGCCGGGTTTGTGGCGATTAGCGGGTTACCGTGCCCGCATGCAGATGAACACTCCGCGACGGAGCACGATTCGACTGACGCGCCGGGGCCGGGTCGCCCTCGTCGCGACCGGAGCCGTCGTGGCGGTCACCGCCGTGGCGGTGCCGCTGCTGATCGTCGGAGGCGAGGAGGCGCCCCGCGCCTCCCTCGTGATCCCGGAGGGCTGGCGTGCGGGCCAGGTCTACCGGGCCGTCGACAAAGCGCTCGCCCTGCCCGCGGGTGCCACCAAGAAGTCCCTGGCCAAAGCTCATCTGAAACTGCCCGACGACGCGGCGGGCAACCCCGAGGGGTACCTGTACCCGGCGACGTACCCGGTCGACGAGAAGGCGACGCCGGAGTCGCTGCTGCGCTTCATGGTCGACACGGCCGACAAGAGATTCCACGGGAACCCGATCACCGCGGGAGCCCAGCGCAACGCGATGGACGTCTATCAGGTGGTCACCACCGCGAGCATCGTCCAGGCGGAGGCCGCCACCAAGGCCGACATGGCCAAGGTGGCCCGGGTGATCTTCAACCGGCTTCAGCAGGGCATGCCGCTGCAGATGGACTCCACGCTCAACTACGCGTTGAACCGGTCCACGCTGAACACGACCGCGAGCGACACGAAGCTCAAGAGCCCCTACAACTCCTACGAGCGCATGGGTCTGCCGCCCACACCGATCGCCAACCCCGGCGAGGACGCGATGCGCGCCGCGATCAATCCGACCCCGGGCGACTGGCTGTACTTCGTCACCGTCAAGCCGGGTGACACCCGCTTCACGGCCAGTTTCGAGGAGCATCAGAGGAACGTCGCCGAGTTCAACCGGAACAACCGGGCGAGCGGGGCCTCGGCCCCGTCGTCGTCCAGCTGAACGGCGGCCGTCCGGGGCGTCAGGCGCCGGCCGGCACTCCGGCCAGCAGCCGCCTGATGTCCCGTACCGCCGCGCGTCCGGCCCGGTTGGCGCCGATGGTGCTGGCCGACGGCCCGTAGCCGACCAGATGGATCCGCGGATCGGCCGCGGCACGGGTGCCCTCGACGCGGATGCCGCCGCCCGGCTCGCGCAGCCGCAGAGGCGCCAGATGGTCGATGGCGGCGCGGAAGCCGGTCGCCCACAGGATGACGTCGGCGGCCACGCGGTGTCCGTCGGCCCACTCCACGCCGTCCGGGACGATGCGATCGAACATCGGCTGCCGGTCCAGCACGCCGTCGGCGAGGGCCTGGCGGATCGCGTCGTTCAACGGCAGCCCCGTCACCGAGACGACGCTCTTGGGCGGCAGCCCCTGCCGTACCCGTTCCTCGACGAGCGCGACGGCCGCCCGGCCGAAGTCCTCGGTGAACGGCCCCTCGCGGAAGACCGGCGGCTTCCGTGTCACCCAGGTGGTCGCGGCCGCGTACGGAGCGATCTCCATCAGATGCTGGGTGCCGGACGCGCCACCGCCCACGACGACCACACGGTGCCCGGCGAACTCCTCGGGCCCGGGGTACTGCGCCGTGTGCAACTGCCGTCCGCGGAAGGTCTCCTGTCCCGGACAGCGCGGCCAGAACGGCCGGTCCCAGGTGCCCGTCGCGTTGATCAGCGCCCGCGCCGACCACGTGCCGTCGGAGGTCTCGACGAGCAGTCGTCCCTCGGTGCCGTCCCGGACCGCCGTCACCTCGACGGGCCGCCGCACCCGCAGATCGAACGTGCGCTCATAAGTGTCGAAGTACTCGGCGATGACCTCCGAGGACGGTCGCGCCGGGTCCGCGCCCTCCAGCTCGAGGCCGGGCAGCGAGTGCATTCCGTGCACCTTGCCGTAGGTCAGCGACGGCCAGCGGAACTGCCACGCGCCGCCGGGCCGCGGCGCGTGGTCCAGCACCACGAAGTCGCGCTCCGGCTCGAAACCGGTGCGCCGCAAGTGGTAGGCGCTGGACAGTCCAGCCTGACCGGCACCCACCACCACGACATCGACCGCGCGCGCCTGCGCCCCAGTGTTGTTCACGCTTCTACCAACTCGGCCGGAGCCGGAGATCTTCCCCGGGGTGGACCAGGTGTGATCCACCCGACGGGAGCGCCTCAGCGGCCGCCCGCGACCAGCAGCGGCGCACCACCTCCCGCCGCCGTACGCGGCAGCGGCTCCGGGACCTGAGGCAGCAGCCCCCGGGCGGCCAGAACCGGGATCACGCCTTCCCCGAACCAGTACGCCTCCTCCAGGTGCGGATACCCGGAGAGCACGAAGTGCTCGATGCCCAGAGCGTGGTACTCCTCGATCCGGTCGGCGACCTCGGCGTGGCTGCCGACGAGAGCGGTGCCCGCGCCACCGCGTACGAGACCCACGCCCGCCCACAGGTTCGGGGAGATCTCCAGCTCGTCGCGGGAACCGCCGTGCAGCGCCAGCATGCGCCGCTGGCCCACCGACTCACTGCGCCCGAGCGCGGACTGCGCGGCCGCGATCGTGTCCGCGTCGAGGTCGTCGAGCAGCCGGTTCGCGGTCGACCAGGCCGCGGCGGACGAGTCGCGCGAGACGGAGTGCAGCCGGATGCCGAAGCGGACCGTCCGCCCCTCGCGCTCGGCCAGCGAGCGAATCCAGTCGATCTTCTCCCGCACCTGGGCCGGAGGCTCGCCCCAGGTGAGATAGACGTCCGCGTGCCGGGCCGCGACCGGCCCCGCGGCTGCCGACGAACCGCCGAAGAAGATCTCCGGCAGCGGTTCGGGCGGCAGCGCCGTCAGCCCACCCTCGATCCGGTAGTGGCTCCCGTCGAAGTCGTACGGCTGCCCGCTCCACACGCCGCGCACCACGGACAGGAACTCGTCCGTACGCGCGTACCGCTGATCGTGGCCGAGATGGTCGCCGAAGCGCCGCTGCTCGGCCGAGTCGCCACCGGTGACGACATTGAGGAGCAGCCGTCCCCGCGTGATCCGCTGGTAGGTCGCGGCCATCTGCGCCGCGAGGGTCGGCGACACGACACCGGGCCGGAACGCCACCAGGAACTTCAGCCGTTCGGTGTGCTGGGCCAGCGCCACCGTGGTCAGCCACGCGTCCTCGCACCACGTACCGGTGGGGGTGAGCACGGCCTCGAAGCCCAACTGCTCCGCGGCCTTCGCGATCTGGGCCAGGTACTCGATGTCGGGTGCCCTGACCCCGTCGGCCTGCCGCGCGCGGCCGATGGGGTTGGACGCGTACGCGTGCCGGTCCACCAGGGTGCGGCCGTCACCGCCGGTCGGCAGGAACCAGTGGAGATGGACGGTCATGTCACGACTCCTTGTAGACGCGGGGAGTGGTGGTGGACGCCGGCAGCCCGCCGTTGAAGCGGGTGTCGACGAACGCCGAGAAGTCGACCTTGTGCGGGATGAGCCCGAGGCCGGTGAAGGTGTCCGCGATGCGCTGCTCGGAGGCGATGAGCGGCTTGTCGACGGCGACCGCGATACGGCTGGCGTTCGTCCGCTTCACCGAGGCGAGCGCCACCGCGTACGGCAGCCCGGTGTCCTTCGCCCACACCTTCGCCCAGGCGTCCGGGTGGTCGTAGACCCAGTCCTGGGCGCGCCGCAGCCGCTCCAGGTAGTCCTTGACCGCCGCCGCCTTCCGGCTGTCCCTGAGCGCACCGGGCGCGGCCACCTGGAAGTTGAGCCCGTTGACCACCCCGTCTCCGTCCGTCAGGATCCGGCCCTGTCCCGCCTCGACCACCTGTGAGGTGTACGGGTCCCACACCGCCCACGCGTCCACCTTGCCGCCGGTGAACGCGGCCAGCGCGTCGGCGGGCTGCAGGTACTTGACCTTCACGTCGCCCAGCTTCAGACCGGCCTTCTTGAGCGAGGCGATCAGCTGGTAGTGCGCGGACGAACCCTGCGCCACGGCTATGGACTTGCCCTTCAGCTCCTCGGGGCGCTTCAGCGACGAGTTCTTCGGTACGAGGACGGCCTCGCCCTTGGACGTGCCGCGCCAGGCGGCCACCACCGAGATCTTCGAGTCGGCGCCGGCCGCGAAGACGGGTGGGGTGTTGCCGACCCCGCCGATGTCGACGGCCTTGGCGTTGACGGCCTCCAGGAGAGGCGGGCCTGAGGTGAACGTCGACCATTTGATCTTGTAGTCGAGGTTCTTGAGCTCCCCGGCGGCCCGCAGCACCGCCTCCGAACCGCCTTTCTGGTCACCGACGTCGAGTGTGAGGGAACCCTTGCCGTCGGTTCCGGCACCCGCGGCGGTGTCGGCGACCGAGGCGCCGCCGCAGGCGGTGAGCAGCAGGGCGAGGGGGAGGAGAGCGGCGGGGACGAGGCGTCGTCGCATGGCGAATTCCGTTCGGTCGGTCCGGGGGTGGGGCGGGCGTGGGCGTCGCACGCTCGGTGGAGGGACGTGGGTCCGGGGCGTGGGGAGTTCAGGACGCGCTGTCGACGCCCAGGCGCTCCAGGAGCCCGGCACGCAGAGCGGCGAAACGGGGGTCGGCGATGTCGCGCGGGCGGTCCAGCCCGACCTGGGTCTCGTACGCGATCGCACCCTCGTCCATGACCAGGACCCGGTCGGCGAGGAGCACGGCCTCCTCCACGTCGTGCGTCACCAGCAGGACCGCGCAGCCGCGCCGTCGCCACAACTCGCCGACCAGCCGCTGCGCCGTGATCCGGGTGAGGGCGTCGAGCGCGCCGAACGGCTCGTCGAGCAGCAGCAGATCGGGCTCGCGCACCAACGCGCGGGCCAGCGAGGCACGTTGGGCCTCGCCACCGGAGAGCGTCTTGGGCCACGCGTCGGAGCGGTGGGTGAGGCCGACCTCGGTCAACGCCTGCTCGGCGACAGAGCGTTCGGGCTTGCCGGGCAGTCCGAGCAGGACGTTGCGCCACACCTTCTTCCACGGCATCAGCCGCGGCGCCTGGAACGCGACGGCCTTGCGGCGCGGGACGAGGACGGAGCCCTCGATGTCACGGTCGAGCCCGGCGAGGATGCGCAGCAGCGTGGACTTGCCACAGCCGCTGCGACCGAGCAGCGCCACGAACTCCCCGGGCCGCACGTCGAGATGGAGGTCCTGGATGACGGCGCGGCCGTCGAAGACGCGGGTGAGCCCCTGGACACGTACGGCCGGGAGGGGGGCGGATGCCTCCGCCTGTGCGCGCGACGGGGTCTGTGCGGGCACGTGTGCGGGGGTCTGCGTCCGCGCGGGTATGCGCGCCGCCGCCGCGGACTTCTCCGCGGTCACCGGCCTGTGAATGTCGGTCGCCATTGCAGCAGCAGCCTTTCGAGGGAGCGGACGACGAAGTCGGCGAGCAGGCCGAGGAAGGCGTAGACGATCAGACAGACCACGATCACGTCGGTCCGCAGGAAGTCGCGGGCCTGCACCATCAGGAAGCCGATCCCGGCGTCCGCGTTGATCTGTTCGGCGAAGACCAGCGCCAGCCAGGCGATGCCGAGGGAGTAGCGAAGCCCGGTCAGGGCACCGGGCAGCGCGCCCGGCAGCACGACGTGCCGCACGAGCCCCCAGCGGGAGAGCCCGAGCGACTCCCCGGCCTCGATCAACTGGGAGTCGACGCCGCGGATACCGGCGTACACGTTCAGATAGAGCGGGAAGGAGACGCCCAGCGTGATGATGGCGATCTTCGGGGCCTCGCCGATCCCGAACCAGATGATGAACAGCGGGATCAGTCCGACGAAGGGCACGGTCCGCAGCATCTGCACGCTCGCGTCCACCAGGTCCTCGCCGATACGGAAGAGCCCGGACACGAGGGCGAGACCGGTGCCGATGACCGTTCCCAACAGGAGCCCGACGGCGACGCGTTGCAAGGAGACGCCCATCGCGTTCGGCAGCGAGCCGTCGGTGACCAGATCGGCGCCGACCCGCGCGATGGTGCCGGGCGGGGCGAGGACGCCGGGGGCCAGTACGCCCGTACCGCTGAGGAGTTGCCAGAGCGCGAGCAGCAGAAGGGGACCGGAGGTGCGGCGCAGCCAGCGGGGGACGCGGGCACGGCGCGTGGAACTCGGCACGATCGGGACGAGCTCGGGCGACGCCGGTGCCCGCGCGGTGTGCTCGACGGCCGCGGATATTCCAGGAATATCGGACTCGGAAGGACCGGGCGGGGCATGGCTGATGGTCATGGATGCTCCACGGGGAGGAGAGCGGCCGGAGAGGGGTGCGCCGGAACTCCGCCGCGTCAGGAACCAGGTGCGGGCTCGTGACGTGCGGGTGGGGTGGAGCGCGGGCGCGCCGGGAGGGGCGGGAGCCGTACGGGCGAGGAGTGAAAGGGCGTCAGCAGCCGCGGCGACACGCGGCGGAGGCCACCCGCAGCAGGTCGATGTGACCGCGCGTGGTGAGCAGGGCTGAACGCAACATGCGGCAGAAAGTAGTCAGGTCACCGGTGCCCGGTCAATGGTGTCTCGCGGAATGGACCCCTCGTACCACGGGCCGGCCGGCCGGTCGTAGGCGCAGCCCGGCGCACGGGCGAGAATCGGGGCATGTCCGATGCCTTCACCACCCGAGTCCTGAACATCACCACCGGTTCCGAGGAGACGGTCGTCGACCTCACCCGTGACTGCGAGACCTTCCTGCGGGAGGCGGCGGCCGGGCGCGACGGCCTGCTGAACGTCTTCGTGCCGCACGCCACGGCCGGGATCGCGGTCATCGAGACCGGCGCCGGAAGTGACGACGACCTCCTCGCCGCCCTGCACACGCTGCTCCCCTCCGACGACCGGTGGCAGCACCGCCACGGCAGCCCCGGTCACGGCCGCGACCATGTGCTCCCCGCCTTCGTCCCGCCCCACGCGACACTGCCGGTGCTCGGCGGGCGGCTGGAGCTGGGGACCTGGCAGTCGGTGTGCCTGGTGGACACGAACGTCTCCAACCCCGAACGCCAGGTGCGGCTGAGCTTTCTGGGCTGATCGTGCCCGTACCGGGAAGACCTCCGCACGCGACGTCCGGCAGCGGCGGCCCGAGGGCCGGCCGACCGCACGATGATGATCTTCACGATGCCGCGGATGAGCGACCGGCCGGTGGTGATTCGGCCCGTGCTGTTCTTGAGCGGGTGTAGACAGGGCAACAGTCACGAGGGCGCCCGTCGGGCGCGCCCGTCGCGAACGTCAGGAAGGGACTGTGCATGTTCCGGAAGGTACTTGTCGCGAACCGTGGTGAGATCGCCGTCCGCGCGTTCCGCGCCGCCTATGAACTGGGCGCGGGAACAGCGGCGGTGTTCCCCTACGAGGACCGCGGCTCGCTGCATCGTCTCAAGGCCGACGAGGCCTACGAGATCGGCCGGAGAGGGCACCCGGTGCGTGCCTACCTGTCGGTCGAGGAGATCGTGGGGGCGGCGCGCAGGGCCGGGGCGGACGCCGTCTACCCCGGGTACGGATTCCTGTCCGAGAATCCTGAGCTGGCCCAGGCCTGCGAAGAGGCCGGCATCACGTTCATCGGCCCCAGCGCCGACGTACTGGAGCTGACCGGGAACAAGGCGCGCGCGGTCGCCGCGGCCCGCGCGGCGGGTGTCCCGGTCCTCGGGTCGTCGCAGCCGTCGAACGACATGGACGAGCTGACGGCCGCCGCGCGGGACGTAGGCTTCCCGCTGTTCGTCAAGGCGGTCGCCGGCGGCGGCGGACGTGGCATGCGGCGCGTGGACGACCCGGCGCACCTGCGCGAGTCCATCGAGGCGGCGTCCCGCGAGGCCGAGTCCGCCTTCGGCGACGCCACGGTGTTCCTGGAGAAGGCCGTCGTGGACCCCCGCCACATCGAGGTGCAGATCCTCGCCGACGGAGACGGCAACGTCATCCACCTCTTCGAGCGGGACTGCTCGGTGCAGCGGCGCCACCAGAAGGTCGTCGAACTGGCCCCGGCGCCCAACCTCGACCCCGCGCTCCGGGACCGCATCTGCGCCGACGCTGTCGCCTTCGCGCAGAGCATCGGCTACCGCAACGCCGGCACCGTCGAGTTCCTCCTCGACCGCGACGGCAACCACGTCTTCATCGAGATGAACCCGCGTATCCAGGTCGAGCACACGGTGACCGAGGAGGTCACCGACGTCGACCTGGTCCAGGCGCAACTGCGCATCGCCTCCGGCGAGAGCCTCGCCGACCTCGGCCTCGCGCAGGACCGGATCCAGCTGCGGGGCGCCGCACTGCAGTGCCGGATCACCAGCGAGGACCCGGCCAACGGGTTCCGGCCCGACACCGGCACCATCAGCGCGTACCGCTCGCCCGGCGGTTCCGGGATCCGGCTGGACGGCGGCACCGCCTTCGTCGGCTCGGAGATCAGCGCCCACTTCGACTCCATGCTGGTGAAACTGACCTGCCGGGGCCGCGACTTCGCCACCGCGGTGCGCCGCGCCCGGCGTGCGGTGGCCGAGTTCCGCATCCGCGGGGTGGCCACGAATATCCCGTTCCTGCAGGCGGTGCTCGACGACCCGGACTTCCAGGAGGGCAGGGTCACCACCTCGTTCATCGAGGAACGCCCGCATCTCCTGACCGCGCGTCACTCCGCCGACCGCGGCACCCGCATGCTCACCTACCTCGCCGACGTCACGGTCAACAAGCCGCACGGGGAACGCCCGCACCTGATCGACCCCACGACCAAACTGCCGGACGTCCCGGCCGGCGAACCGCCCGCCGGGTCGAAGCAGCGGCTGACCGAGCTGGGGCCCGAGGGCTTCGCGCGGTGGCTGCGGGAGTCGACCTCGGTGGCCGTCACCGACACCACCTTCCGGGACGCCCACCAGTCACTGCTGGCCACCCGGGTGCGGACGAAGGACCTGCTGGCCGTCGCCCCCGCCGTGGCCCGGACGCTGCCGCAGCTGCTGTCCCTGGAGTGCTGGGGCGGCGCCACCTACGACGTCGCCCTGCGCTTCCTGTCCGAGGACCCGTGGGACCGTCTGGCCCGGCTGCGCGAGGCGGTGCCCAACCTCTGCCTGCAGATGCTGCTGCGCGGCCGCAACACGGTCGGCTACACCCCCTACCCCACGGAAGTCACCACCGCCTTCGTCGAGGAGGCCACCCGGACCGGCATCGACATCTTCCGCATCTTCGACGCGCTCAACGACGTCGGCCAGATGCGCCCCGCGATCGACGCCGTACGCGAGACCGGTTCGGCCGTCGCCGAGGTTGCCCTGTGCTACACCTCCGACCTGTCCGACCCGGCCGAGAAGCTCTACACCCTCGACTACTACCTCCGGCTCGCCGAGCAGATCGTCGACGCCGGCGCGCACGTCCTGGCGATCAAGGACATGGCCGGACTGCTCCGGGCACCCGCCGCCGCGAAGCTGGTGACGGCGCTGCGCAGGGAGTTCGACCTGCCCGTCCATCTTCACACCCACGACACGGCAGGCGGCCAACTGGCCACCTACCTTGCCGCGATCGACGCGGGCGCCGACGCCGTGGACGGAGCGGTGGCCTCCATGGCGGGCACCACCTCGCAGCCGTCGCTGTCGGCGATCGTCGCGGCCACCGACCACTCGGAGCGACCGACCGGGCTGAGCCTGCGGGCGGTCGGCGACCTCGAACCGTACTGGGAGATCGTCCGCAGGATCTACGCCCCGTTCGAGGCCGGTCTCGCCTCGCCCACCGGACGCGTCTACGACCACGAGATCCCCGGCGGTCAGCTGTCCAACCTGCGTGTCCAGGCACGGGAGCTGGGCCTCGGCGACCGCTTCGAGGACATCGAGGCGATGTACGCCGCCGCCGACCGGATGCTCGGCCGCCTGGTCAAGGTCACGCCGTCGAGCAAGGTGGTCGGCGATCTCGCCCTGCACCTCGTCGGCGCGGGCGTCCCGCACGAGCGGTTCGCGGCCGATCCCGGCGCGTACGACATCCCGGACTCCGTGATCGGCTTCCTGCGCGGCGAGTTGGGCGACCCGCCCGGCGGCTGGCCGGAGCCGTTCCGCAGCAAGGCACTCAAGGGCCGCGCCGCGCCCAGGCCGGTCGTCGAACTGTCCGCCGAGGACCGCGACGGACTGGAGAAGGACCGGCGGGCCACCCTCAACCGGCTGCTGTTCCCGGGCCCGGCGAAGGAGTTCGAGGCGCACCGCGACGCCTACGGCGACACCGGCGTCCTGCCGAGCAAGGACTTCTTCTACGGTCTGCGGCCGGGGGAGGAGCACGAGGTGGACCTCGACCCCGGGGTGCGGCTCCTCATCGTCCTGGAGGCGATCGGCGAAGCGGACGAGCGCGGCATGCGTACCGTGATGGCCACGCTCAACGGCCAACTCCGGCCGATCCAGGTGCGTGACCGCTCGGTGGCCTCGGACCTGCCGGCGGCGGAGAAGGCCGACAAGTCCGATCCGAAGCACGTCGCCGCGCCGTTCGCCGGAGTGGTGACGCTGTCGGTCGCGGCCGGGGACGCCGTCGAGGCGGGCGCGACCGTCGCGACGATCGAGGCGATGAAGATGGAGGCGGCCATCACCGCCCCGGTCGCCGGAACGGTGGGGCGTCTGGCCATCACCTCCGTCCAGCAGGTCGAGGCGGGCGATCTCCTGATGGTGATCGCCTAGGCGTCGTCGGACAGCGCAGGACACCTCTGGACCCCGTCGGACCCCGCGAGGGCGATCGCCCGGGTCCCGGAACCGTGCCGTCACCCGGCCGGCTCCGGGACCCCGGGACTTCAGGGCACCGGGGCTCCGGGGTCGGACGGGGCCGCCGGGCGGCCGGGGGCGGTCACTGCTCCCGTATGCCCCACGGCGAGCCGTACGCGGTGAGCAGGTCGAGGAAGGGGCGGGCGGGGAACGCCTCCGGACCGAGGACTCCCGAGCCCGTCCACGCGCCCGTGGCCAGGAGTTCGAGGGCGACGACCGGGTTGACGGCCGTCTGCCACACCACCGCCTGGGACCCGTACTCGGCCATCGACCACTGGTTGTCGACCACGTGGTAGAGGTAGACCTCGCGCGGCGCGCCGTTCTTGGTGCCGCGCACCCACGTGCCCGCGCAGGTCTTGCCGTGCATGCGCTCGCCGAGCGTCGCCGGGTCCGGCAGACAGGCGGCCACGACGTCGCGGGGCGACACGGCCACCGGGCCCGCGGCGCTCGGCACGGTCACCGGATCCGTACGGTCGAGGCCCAGCAGGTGCAGCGTCCTGAGGGTCTGGATGAACTCCTCGCCCAGGCCGTACTTGAAGGTCACGCGCCGCGCGTCGACCCAGCGCGGGACGAGCAGCACCTCCTCGTGCTCCACGTTCACGCACTCCACCGGGCCGATGCCCTCGGGGAAGTCGAAGACCTCAGGCTCGCTGAACGGCGCGGTGGTGAACCAGCCGCGGTCCGCCTCGTAGACGACCGGCGGGTTGAGGCACTCCTCGATGGTGGTCCAGATGCTGAAGGACGGGGCGAAGTCGTAGCCGTCGACGGTGAGGTTCGCGCCGTCACGGATGCCGATCTCCTCGATCTCGTCGAAGAGTTCGTCGGCCGCGTACCGCGCGAAGACATCGGACAGCCCCGGCTCCACGCCCATGCCGACGAGGGCCAGCGCGCCCGCCTTCTCCCAGTCGGCGGCCTGCGCGAACTGCGCGTCGCCGAGCATGACCCCGCACTCGTCGTACGGCCTCTCGGGATGGGGACGCGACAGGGACATCGCCATGTCGAGGTACGTGGCGCCGGCCGCGCGCGCCGCCTGGAAGAGGGGCATCACGAACCGGGGATCGGTGGCGTTGAGCAGGACGTCGCACCCGTGCCGGCCCAGCAGCGCTGTCACCGCGCCCTGGTCGGAGGCGTCGACGCGCTCGGCACGGAAGCGGCCCGCGGCGTCCGGGAGGGCGGCGACCGCGGCCTCGGCGCGGCTCAGGTCGTAGTCGGCCACGACCATCTCGTCGAAGAACGGGCGACGGGCCGCGATCCGGGTGATGGCGGTGCCCACACCGCCGGCTCCCACAAGCAGAACACGCATGACACGGACTTCCTCTCTGCGGAGAAGGGGCGTGCCCGCGCGGACCGGAGCGCGGCGCCCCTGGCGGGAGATCCAACGCCGGGCGCTCGGATAAGGTCAATGGTGTTGGCATAAGGAGCGAGGAGGCGGCGGTGCCGAAAGCGGTGGTGCCCGAGGAGAAGCGGCGGCGTCGGCGTCCCACCAGGAGCGGCACCGTGCTGTCCGAGCGGCTCATCGTCGAGACCGCCCTGCGGATGCTGCGGGAGCACGGCAGCGCGGGACTCTCCGCCCGCCGTCTCGGCCTGGCCCTGGACGCCGATCCCAGCACCCTGTACCGGTACTTCCGCGGTATGGACGACCTGACCCTCGCGATCGGCGACGCCCTGATCGGGCAGGCCTTGGACGGGTGGCGGGCCACGGGGGAGTGGCGGTCGGATCTGCGCGGCCTCGGGCTGCGTATCCACGCGGTGTACGTCGGGCATCCGCAGGCGGCCCTGCTGACCGCGAACCGGGTCACCGGCCGGGCCCACGAACTGGCGGCCGACGAGGCCATCCTCGATGTCCTGCGCACGGCGGGGTTCCCGCTGCCGGACACGGTACGGATCTACCAGGCCTTCATCGACCAGACGCTGGCCTTCGCCGCGCTCGACGCCGCCTCGCTGGCGCTGCCGCGCGAGAGCCGCAGCGCCGACGAGGACATGTGGCGTTCGACGTACGCCCGGCTGCCGCGCGTCACCCATCCCCGGATCGCGGAGGCGGCGCCCCTTCTGGTGACCCGCATGGTCGACAGCGCCTATCCCACGGCGCTGGAGATGTTGCTGGACAGCGCCGCGGCGCAGTGGGAGGCGCTGCGCGCGCTGACGACGGGCGGTGCCGCGGAGCGATGACCCGCCGGTACGGTCCCGTGGCCGGGAGCCGGGAGCCGGGAGCCAGGAGCCGGGAGCCAGGAGGCGGAGGGCCGGGAGTCGGGGAGGCGAGGCTCGGGAGTCGGGCGGTTCGAGCGGGCCGGACGGACGGGTGGGGCGGTTCGGACGCGTGGGGCGGTTCGAGCGGTCCAGACGGTGGCGGGAGCGCTCCCATACAGGGAGGATACGGCTCATGACCGATCAGCCGACGATCCGCCCGTACCAGGCCGAAGACCGTGCGGCGGTGGCGCACGTGTGCGTGATGACGGCCCACGACGGAGGGGATTCACGGGCCCTCTATCCCGACCTGGAGCTGATGCCGTCCCTGTTCGCGTACCCCTACTGTCATCTCGAACCGGAGCTGGCCTTCGTGCTCGACGACGGGACCGGCCGGGCGGTCGGCTACGTCCTCGGCACCGCCGACACCGCGCGGTTCGTCGGCGAGCTCCGCGACCTCTGGATACCGGGTGTCGCCACGCGCTACCCGCGGAGGACGACGCCACCGCGCACGCCGGGCGACACGATGATCGACCTGCTGCACCGCCCCGAACGCATGATCCTGCCCGAGCTCACCGCCTATCCCGCGCATCTGCACATCGACCTGCTCCCGGACTGGCAGCGCAGGGGCCATGGCCGGGCGCTCATGGACACCTTCCTCGACGCGCTCGCGGACCGTGGTGTCCCCGCCGTCCACCTCGGCATGGTCACCGCGAACACGTCGGCACGCGTCTTCTACGACCGTCTCGGCTTCCACGAGATCCCCGTGCCGGAACCGGGCCCCCTGACCTATCTGGGCAGGCCGACGGGCCCCCCGCGCCGCTCGCCCTGATCCGTGCGGGCCGTGGGGGCCGGACCCGCGACAGGGAGAGGGCGTGGCCTGAGTCAACCTAATGAAGATCTCGTCCCTCTATACGAGGAGACGTCCTGCGGGTGGTGGGGGGAGAGGGCATTGCTTAGGGCGATGGAAGAGCGTCGCGGCGATGTCGGCATAGGTCATGGGCGGACGGCGGGACCCGGTGACGGTCCACCGCCGGCCGCCGTGGGCGGCGACGAACGCCGGCGACCGGGCGGCACGCCGTACCGGATCGTGTCGTTCGTCGGGCGCACCCTGCGCGGCGAGTGGCACGGCATGGTCGTCGAACCGTTCCGGCAACTCCTGCGCCGCGGACTGTCCGGACTCGTGCTGGCGTTCGTGGCCGCCTTCGGGGTCATCTTCTTCCACGCGATCGCCCAGCATCCGACGGGCGCCACGGTGGTGCGGCTGACCGGCGGGGTCAAGGCGGCCCTGCCACTGCCGCTGGCCCTGCTGCGTACCCCCGTGTCGCTGTACGTCCCCGCCCTCGACCTGCCGGTGTGGGCGGGTATCACCCAGCTGTTCCTCGCGTTCGCCCTCGCCGAACTCGCTCTCGGCCGCGCCCGGACCCTGGCCATCGCGTACGTCACCACGCTGGCGGGCACCCTCACCGTGCGCGTGATGATCGCGATGGGGCCGGGTTGGTGGGGTCTGGGGCTGCCGCCCGAGACCGGGCAGGTGCTGGACACCGGTCCGTCCGCCGCGGTGGTGGGTCTGTTCACCTACCTCGCGGTCGTCCGACGGGCGCCCGTCGTGTTCGCGCTCACCGGCGGCTCGATGGTGTGGGAGTCGATCGTCAGACCCAATCTGGCGGGTCGGGAACACCTGATCGCCGTGGCCGCCGCGATCGTCCTGGGGCTGCTGCACGGGCGCTGGCGAAGACCGGTGCGGGCCTTGACGGTCCTGCTCCACTCGCGCCGCGCGGAGAACCGGCCGACCGGCGGCCCGGACCTGTCGGAACCACCGGCCCCACCGGCCGCGGCGGAGTCACCGGCCCAGGCGGGAGCACCGGCCGCCGCGCGGCCACCGGCTCTGGCGGACCCGCCGGTCCCCGCGCATCGTGTCAACGAGCCACGGGCGCAACTGCGCTGACAGTGCGGACACCGCTGACACGGGCCGAAGGCTGTTCCACGCCAGGTGCACGGCGCCGGACGTGACGCCAGACGTACGGCGAGTGGGGGTGTGCCGCCGGCGACCCCGTCCGGCGTCCGGTGGGCGAACTCACCCGAGGTCGCGAGTACGACGAAGGTCACAATTACATATCGGACACTTCGCACTTCAATCTTCACGCGAGGCACACAAGTTGGCTAAGTTGACGACAGGCCACACGACTTCCTCCGGCGAACCTCGCCGGGTCGCTTGGCCTCCGCCTAATCCGGTGCGGCCTCATGGCGACCGGAGCCGGGGACCCAACCGAACCCTGGGGTGAATCGGCCCAACTGCCCCACGGGGCAAAGGCCGTAGGGCATACCTTCCGGATCTGTCCGCCCGAACCCGACAGCTAACTCGGTAGGCGGAGCACGGAAGGAGTACGTCTGCCATGGCGCCGGAACGCACCCCGGGCCCTGGAGGCAGCAGCCTCCCCGGCATGCCCCGCTCCGCACCCGCGACGGTGGCCCGCTCCTCGGCGGACCTGGTCCCGCAGAGCCCCAACTCCGCCTCCCTCGGCGGAGACGACGGTCCGAGCCGCGAAGAGGTCCAGCAGCGGATCAGCTCTCTCTACGACCGGGCCGAGACCGCCACCGGGAACTACAACGCGACCCGCGCGATGACCACCGGTTCGCGTAATCGCCTCAACCCGGCCCGGGACAACGGGCGCAGGGGTGGCGACGCCCCTCTCGACGACGTGTCCCGGCCCTGGCTCGACGTGGGCCGTGCGCAGTTGGGCCCGAGTGCGCCGGCGCGGCTGCCGGCCGACCGGATGCCGAAACGCCCGGCCGAAGCGCGTCCCGCGCCTTCCGCGCAGCGCCTGGACGGCGGCCCCGCCGCCCGTGCCCTGGAGACCGCCGGCCGCCCCGTTCCGGAGCTGACCGCCGGACCGGGAGCGGGCCCCGTGGCCGAGTTGACCGCCGGACCGGCGGCAGGGCCTGTGGCGGAGCTCGCCCCCGGGAGGGCCGTGGCCGCGCTGCCGGCCGGGACCGGGGTTCGGCAGGAGATCGTCAAGGCGCTGCCCGCGCCGGCCGCCGACTCCGACCACTCCTCGCTGAAGAATCGCAAGGAGCAGAACCGGCGCAAGCTCGCACTCGCCCGTGAACTGCTGTCCCGGCACGCCGTCCGGCAGCGGAGCATCCCGATCGCGGCGATCGAGGCGCAGCCGGCCCAGGAGGTCTGGCCCACCCCGGAGGAGCGGACCCGCCGCGAGGCCGAGGAGCGGTGGCGGCGACAGCAGTCGGCCGGACTGGGCATGGGCGCGCCCGTGGACACGGCCGCGGGCATGGGCGCACCCGCCGGTATGGACGCGTCCCTCGGCGCGGGAATGCCCCTCGCCTCGGACATGACGTACACCTCGGACATGACCTTCACTTCCGGCGTGACGTTCGCTTCGGACACGGCGTTCGCCTCAGGCGTGACGTTCACCTCGGACACGGCGTTCGCCCTGGGTGCGGCCTACGCTCCGGAGCTGTCCTACGCCCAGGACATGGCCTACGCCCCCGACCAGTTCCAAGCCCCGGAGCCGCTCCCTGCCCCGGACCTGCCTTTCGCCCCGGAGCCGCCCGTCGCCGCGGAGACGGCCTACATCCCCGCCATGACCTTCGCTCCCGCGCCTTTTCCGCCGGTCGTGTCCACCCCGTTCCCGCCGGCCGTCGCTCCCGACCCGTCCTTCGCCGCGGTCGCGCCTGCCAACGCTGGGGTACCCACCACCGCGGGCATGATCATGGGCGGTGGCGGCCCGTCCGGCTCGGGGTACGACATGAAGGCCGCCAAGGCGCTGGCCTTCGCGCGTGCCCAGATCGGCAGGCCGTGCGTATGGGGCGCGGCCGGGCCGGGCTCCTACGACTGCGCGGGCCTCACCCGGGCCGCGTGGACGGTGGCCGGGGTCGCGCTCCCGCGTACCGCGCGCGACCAGGCGACGTCCACCACGGCGATCCCGCTCACCGACATCCGCGCCGGCGACCTGATCTTCTTCTACGACGACGTCAGCCATGTCGGCCTCTACATCGGCGACAGCATGATGATCCACGCGCCGAGCCCGGGGGCGTACATACGCGAAGAGTCGATCTTCTACGCCGGACAGGCGGCGATCCACAGTGCCGCGCGGCCCGCGTAGGGCGCCGGCAGGGCTTGCCCACGACTGCCGTCGCGCAGTTTGAAGAGGGGTTGCCGGGGCGGCTGGTCCCGCACGGCCTGCCCGACGCCCGCGCCTGCCCGACGCCCGCGCCTACTCGGCGCGGGCGTCCTCCTTCCTCGCCTGGGTCAAGGCCTCGGACACCGCCTCGGGCAAGGCCTCGCACACCGCCTCGGGCAGGCACGCCCGGTCCACACGCCGATTCGCCGAACGGACCTACGCGGAAGCCGACTTGCCCGACACGGCCGCGCGCGTCGAGGCGACTTCGACGGCGAGGGGTTCACAACTCGACGCCAGGGATGTCGCCTTGGCGCGGTCGCGGCAGCGGTCACCGGTTGATCAAGTCCATCCGGCATGTACCCGCGCTGTTCGCGGTGTGTTCAGTCCGTGGTCGTCGGTGTGTCCGAGGCTTCGCCGGGAGCGTGAGCGCGCTCCTTGTCTGCCCGACCCCCTGAAAAGAGGACCGGCCACCTTGCGTACGCACTGGCGTAGACAAGCCCCCATCACCGCCGCCGCCCTGATCTTCCTCGCCCTCGGCCTGTCGGGTGCGCCGGCTTCGGCGCAGGACCCGTCCACGGTGCGGATCAACGAGGTCGAGTCCAGCGGCGGCAGCCCCGGCGACTGGATCGAACTCGTCAACACCGGGACCGCCGCGGTCGATGTGTCCGGGTGGATCGTCAAGGACAACGACAACTCCCACTCCTACAAGGTCGGCAAGAAGACGTCGATCGCCCCGGGCGCGTTCCTGGCGCTGGACGTCGAGTCGTCGTACGGGCTGGGGAGTTCGGACTCCGCGCGGCTGTTCCAGGCGGACGGCTCCACCCTGGTGGACTCCTACACCTGGACCGACCACGCCAGTACCACGTACGGGCGGTGCGCGGACGGCACCGGCGCGTTCACGACCACGACCGCGCCGACCAAGGGTGCGGCGAACGCCTGCGGCACCACCGGCGGCGGGGGCGGCACCACGTGGCCGGGCGGCGCGGCGGTCACCGTCGCGGACGCTTCGAACGTGTTCGGGGAGAACCTCAGCGGGCTGTCCTTCGAGAGCGAGGGCGTGCTCTGGGCGGTGGACAACGGCCCCGGCAAGCTCTACCGGCTGGTGCCCAACGGCGCGACATGGCGCCCCGATCCGGCCGGTGGCTGGGGATCCGGCAAGGCTCTGCACTACGCGAGCGGCAGCGGCGACCCCGACGCCGAGGGTGTGGTCGTCACCCCCGACGGCATGTTCGTCGCCACCGAGCGCGACAACGGCAACGGATCCACCAGCATGCCGAAGATCCTGCGCTTCGACGCCTCCTCCACCGCCTCGTCGCTGAACGCGACCGCAGAGTGGAACCTCACCTCCGATCTGCCCTCCCTGCCGGCCAACGCCGGGCCCGAGGGCATCTCGTGGATCCCGGACACCTTCCTGACCGCGCACGGATTCCGCGACGAGTACACCGGTGCCGCCTACGACCCGGCCGGTTACCCCGGCCACGGCAGCGGCCTCTTCTTCGCCGGCGTCGAGGACAACGGCACCGTCTACGCCTACGCCCTCAACCAGTCCGGCGGCGGATACACCCGCATCGCCACCCTCACCAGCGGCTTCCCCGGCGTGATGGACCTGGAGTTCGAGCCCGCCACCGGACACCTGTGGGCGGCCTGCGACGACACCTGCCAGGGCCGGACCTCGACCCTCGACATCAACGCCCAGGGCAAGTTCGCCGTCACCCACACCTATGACCGGCCCACCGGCATGGCCGACTACAACAACGAGGGCTTCGCCATCGCCCCTCAGTCCGCCTGCGTCGGCGGCCACAAGCCGGTCGTGTGGTCCGACGACACCAACGACGGCGGCCACGCACTGCGCGCCGGCACGCTGAACTGCACCCCCTGACACCAACGGGGCGGGGCGGGGCGGCCGACAGCCGCTCCCGCCCCGGCTCGCCCCTCAGCGGGCGTGCGACCGGGGAGCCCGGTCCGCCTGTGACCGGAGCCGGTTCGCCTGTCCGACGGTCCGCGGGTTCCGGGGGAACGGTGTCCCGGGCGGGCCGCTTTCAGGGGCGCCGGGCCGTATCCTCGGCGTTTCCGGTCCGACGGGTGGCGGGCGTCCGGCCCGCAGTCGTCGCGAGTTCGCGCAACCGGCGCCAGTTCAGAGGTGGTTGGGAATCGGGCACACCGGGGCGTTTCCTGGGGACCCGGACGCGCAGCGCGCCCGGGTCGACGCGGCAGTGGACCGGGGCGGGCAGCATCAGGGCCTCGCCGTCGACACCGGCCTCGATCTCCGGTTGGTCCCCGTCGACGACCACCTCGCGGGTGGTGAGGACCGCGAGTCCCTCCGCGGCGCGGTCCAGCACCAGGGCCGCGGCCTCGGCCGCGCTGTCGACCTTGATTGCGAGGACACCGAGCAGCCCGGAGTCGAGCCGCTCGCGGCGGCCGATCCCGGCCGGATCGTTCGTGCGGTAGGGGTTGTTGCTCACCAGCACGGCCTGGGGGGCGTCGAGCGTCGCGCCTTCGGTGCGGGCGGTGAGCCGCGGCCCGACCCGGCGGGTGAGCAGCTCGGGCAGGAGCTCCAGGATGGTGCCGATCTTGTCGTCGCGGTACGCCGGGCTCTGGACGACCGCCGCGTAGGCGCCGAAGGAGGCGTTGTTGACGAACGGATGCCCTCCCGCGAAGCCGAGGTCCACCCTGAGTTCGACGCCGTCGGTGAGTGCGTCGAGGCAGCGTGCGGGGTCGTCGCGGTCGAGCCCGAGGTCCATCGCGAAGTGGTTGCGGGTACCCGCGCAGACGACCAGGAACGGCAGGCCGTGCTCGGCGGCGACGGCCGCGACGAGCGCCTGGGTCCCGTCACCGCCCGCGACGCCCAGCAGATCGGCGCCGTCGGCGACGGCCGCGCGGGCCAGCGCGGTGACGTCCCGCTGTTCGTCGGGGCCGAGGAGGACGACCCGCGCGCCGAGCCGTTCGGCCTTCTCCACCAGGCCGAACCTCGCCACCTTCCCGCCCCCGGAACGCGGGTTCATGACGAGGAAGGGGCGGCGCGGGGGCGGTGTCCTGCGTTCCCTGGCAGGCCGCGAGCGGGGGTGGTCGCCGCGCAGCGCGTAGCGCCCCGTCCCGACGGCCACGGCCCACAGCAGCAGGGACACCGGGACGGCCCACAGCAGGGAGACCGCGAACAGGGTGACGACGGCGGCGGGCGCGGCCATCGCCAGCAGCGCCGCCACCCAGCGCAGCGGGCCGCGCCGGGTCAGCGTCCACCATGCCGCGGCCGCCGTGACGACCACACCGACGAACGCGATCGCGAGCAGCAGTACGCCGCTCAGACCGCCCTTGGCCAGCGGCAGCAGCACCGCCAGCGCCGCCGCGGCCAGTGCGGCCCTGGCCGCCCATCGCTGCCCGCCGCGGGTCGCGCCGCTCGTGTCCTCGGTCATCGCTCCTCCAGAGATGCGGCCGACGCGCCGGTGCGGGGATGCGTTGAAGCACGGAAGCACGGAAGCACGGATCGACGGTGCCCGGGCCGGTGCGGCCCACTCCACCACACACGGCGCGCTGAGCGATCAAGGACCCGGTGCGGGCGCGGGCCGTCACCCGGGAAGGGGATCCGGGCGGGCCGGCCGGGCGGTGGCCGGGGAGGAGCCGTCGGTACCCCCGGGGAACGGGAACGGCGCGGCTGATGCACGATGGGCGGCGGCAGGCCTCGGCGACACGGCCGGGTCCGCCGCGCAGAGGGGCGGACGCGCGAAGGAGCAGGGCGCGCGGAGAGGCAGGCGCGCGAAGGAGCAGGGCGCGCGAAGGAACGGGCGCGCACAGGGACAGCAGCGGTGCGAAGAGACGCCGGAGCAAAGAGACAGCGGTGCGGAGGGACAGTGGCGATGAGCGCAGACCGGGGCCGGGTCCTGGTCGTCGACGACGACGCGGCGATACGCCGCTCGCTGGAGCGCGGCCTGCGGCTCGGCGGATTCACCGTGGACCTGGCCGACGGCGGCCGCCCGGCGCTGGCCGTGGCCCGGACGAGACCACCGGACGTGATCGTGCTGGACATCTCCATGCCGGACCTCAACGGCATCGAGGTGTGCAGGACACTGCGGGGCGACGACAACGACGTACCCGTGCTGATGCTCTCCGCGCTCGACGAGACCGCCGACCGGATCGCGGGACTGCAGGCCGGCGGCGACGACTATCTCGTCAAACCCTTCGCCCTTCAGGAGCTCGTGCTGCGCCTGGAGGCACTGTTGCGCCGCAGACCGCCGCGCGACACCGACACCGTACGGGTCGGTGGCCTGCTGATGGACCCCGCCGCCCGCAGGGTCACCCTCGACGGCCGGCCGGTGGACCTGACCCGGCGCGAGTTCGAGCTCCTGCACGTTCTCGCGCGCAACGCCGGCCTCGTACTCAGCAGGGACCAACTCCTCGACCGCGTATGGGGATACGACTTCGACGTGCGCACCGACGCGGTGGACACCTTCGTCAGCTACCTGCGCCGCAAACTGGAGACCCCGAATCGCGCGCGGATCATCCACACCGTACGGGGCGTGGGCTTCGTCCTGCGGGACGACCGGGCGGGGGAGCAGCGGTGAGGCTGTCCACGCGGATCGCGCTGGCCGTCGGCGTCACCGTGCCCGTACTGGTCCTGGCCACCGGTTGGCTGCTGCTGCGGCTGGTCGCGGCGGATCTCCATGACCAGCAGGACGCCCATCTGCGCGAGCGCGCGACGACCGTGGCCAAGGACGCCCGGGGACTGCTGCGCGCGAGTGCCGCCGACCGGTCGGCCGCGGTGGAACAGGCGCGGCAGCGAAGGCTGTTCACCTCGGCCCTGGACGTCGGCGTCCGGCTGATCGGCCCGGACGAGACCTTCACCGGCGGACCGCAGCCGGACGCCGGAGCACCGCTGCCTGCGAGCGCGCCGGTCCCGGTCACGCTCAGGGCCGACGGCCACAGCTGGCGGATCCTGTCGACCCGCGTGACCGGAGCCCGGCCCGGAGTGCGCGGGTCCCTGTGGCTGTTCGCGTCGGACACCGCCGCCGACACCCAACTGCGGCTGGTCCGGCGGCGCGTGGTGTCCGTCGCGCTGCTCGCCGCGCCGCTGTCCGGACTGCTCGCCTGGGGTGTCGCCGCGCGGGCGAGCCGGCCGCTGCGCCGTCTGCAACGCCGCGCGAGCGGCCTGGACCCGCGTTCCAGCCCGGCCCGCCTGGACCACACCCCGACGCGTATCGCCGAGGTCGACGATCTCGCGCACACCCTGCGGACCGTCCTGGCCCGCTACGACGAACAGGCCGCCAGAACGGCCGAGGCCCTGGCCACCGCACGCTCCTTCGCCTCCGCCGCCTCGCACGAACTGCGCACTCCGCTGATGAGCATGCAGACCAACCTGGAGATCCTCGCCGGGCATCCCGAACTCGCCGGAGCCGACCGCGACGAGGTGCTGCACGACCTGCGCCGCGAGCACGCCCGGCTGCTGGGCCTCCTGGTGATGCTGCGCGACCTCGGCCGTGGGGACCTCGTCGAGGCCGACGCCTTCGGTCCCGTGGACCTGGCCGACGTCGTCGAGGCGAGCACGGAGGAGCAGCGGCGGCACCATCCCCGCGCACGGCTGTCCGGACACTGCGTGCCCGGCCTGTGGGTGCACGGCTGGGAACCGGGACTGCGGACCGTGGTGGACAATCTCCTCGTCAACGCCCTGGTGCACGGGCACGGGGAGGGGCGGCCCGCGCGGGTGGAGGTGAGCCTGCGCGCCAGCGGCACCGACGTGATCCTGGTCGTCGACGACCAGGGCCCCGGCATCCCGCCCGAACTGCGCGCGCAGGTCTTCGAACGCTTCAGACGCCGGCCCGACAGTCCGGGCTCCGGCCTCGGGCTCACCCTGGTCGCCCAGCAGATCGCCCTGCACCGGGGCCGTATCCGGGTCCTGGACCGGCCGACGGGGCCCGGCACCCGTATCGAGGTCACGCTGCCGCTCGTCAACGGCGTTGCGGACGAAGGGAGCACGCTGCCGCTCCGGCGCAACTGGATGATCGAGGCCGCCGACCGGCCACAAGAATTCCACAAGGACGACTCCTAGTTTCCCCGGTGTGCGGGCAACCGCCCGTGAACACGGAGGAGTTCGTCATGCCAAGCACCAGGAAGACCGTCGTCTCGTTGGTCGCCGTGGGTACGCTGCTCGGCGCCGCGGGCGTCGCCGCGGCGGACACCGGGTCTCCCGCGCCGTCCGGCGCGCCCACGGGCGACGGCGCGGCGGCGCTGTGCCGGCGCGCGCCGAAGACCGACCAGCGGATCGACCGGATCCTCGACCGGCTGCACGCGGACGCGTCCCGGCGCGGCTCCGTCGCCCGCCTCGAACAGCGCGTCGCCAACGCCAAGTCGGCGGGACACACGGAGATCGAGGCATATCTCAATGACCGGCTCACCTTCCGGCGCTCCCTGATCCCCACCCTGGAGGCACGCCAGAAGGACCTGTCCCAGGTCGAGAAGTGGTGTGGCGCCAACGACAACGGGAGCGCGAAGTGAGGGGCGCGCGCCGGGTCGCACCGGCCGGGCTGGCCGCCGTGACCGTCCTGCTGCTGGCCGGCTGCGGTCACGGGGCGGACGCCGGGCAGCCGGCGCCCGCTTCCTCGTCCTCCACGGACCTCGGCCACCTGCGGAAACTGGTCGACGACGCCGATTCGGCGGCGAGCAAGGCGGAGTCGGACATGGCCCGGGAGTGACCACGGCGGTCCGTGGGCGGCCGGTCTCCCGCCCAGGAGCGGGATCAGGTCGGTGTGCCAGGGCTGGGCGGCGGACCGCCGGGGCGGATCCGATGGTGGCCGTCGACGGGGTGGGTCGTGAGATGCGGGCGGTGCGGATGCTCGGAGGCGACCCGTTCGACGATCAGCAGGGCGGCGTCGTCGGAGGGCCGGTCGCCGACGTGGGTGAGGAGGTCGTCGTGGATGTGACGCAGCAGGGCGTCGGGTCCGGCGCCCCGGAACGTGGCGGCCCGCTCGGCGAGCGGGTAGAAGGCCCCCGCCGGTGACCGGGCCTCGATGACGCCGTCGGTGTAGAGCAGCAGGATGTCGCCCACCTCGAAGGCGAACGGGTCGGTTCGGTGGCGCGCGGCGGGCATTTCGCACAGACCCAGCGGGGGTACCGGGTGCCGGGCGTACAGGACCTCGATCTTGTCGTCGTGCAGCAGCAGGGGCGGGGGATGGCCGCAGTTGATCATGTCGACCTGAGTGCCGTGGTCGGGGATGTCGAGGACGAGCGCGGTGATGAAGTGCTCGCCGGGATCGTGCTCGGTGTCGGCCACCTCGTCGAGGTCCCGGCACACGCTCGCCTCCAGCGCCGCCGTCAGTTCGGGCAGCGTGGCGTACCGCTGGGCGCCCTCGCGGAACGCGCCGAGCGCCACCGACGCCTCGCCGATCGAGGACATGCCCTTGCCACGGACGTCCCCGATGACCAACCGGGTGGACGCGTGGGCGGAGCGGGCCACCGCGAAGAGGTCGCCCCCGATCCGGGCCTCGTCCTCGGCCGCCAGATACAGCCAGGCCACCCGCAGCGGCCCGATCCGGCGGGGCGGGGGCCGCAACAGAACACGCTGCGCCGTCTCGGCCACCGAACGTGACCGGCTCAGTTCCAGTGCTCTCCGCTCCCGTAGGTGGCATACGAAGACCACCAGCGCGGAGAGCACGCTGAGGGCGATGATCTGCGCGACGTGGTTGGCCGTGGTCAGGCCGCCGTGCAGCACCGCGATGAACACCTGGGCCGTCACGGCCAGCACTCCGACCAGGGCGGTCAGCCGTGGGCCGGCCAGTGAGGCGGTGAGCGCGGGCGCGATGACCAGCAGGGGGCCGAGATGGATGTCGGCCGGTGAGTGGATGTCCACCACCGTGATCACTACTATCAGCGCGACGGGGATCGCCACCAGTCCGCGGCCTGACGGCTGCTCCACGAGGCGGTCCACTGACATGCGCCGGACGCTCACCTCCCCATTTTCCCCCGGAGCCGGAGCACCTGCTTCCTGGCGCCCTGTCCGGTGTCCCGTCGGGGGTCCTGTGCGGGCCGCCCGGATCTCGCCCGACTCTAGGGATGTCCTCAGAAACCAGGGGTCATAAGTCGCCCTTATGGGGTCATAGATCCAACCCGAGTACTGACTAAGGCATGCCTTAGCTTAGGCTTCCCGGCGAGTCACCCTGCCCCCTTCGAAGGGAATCTGATCATGCCTCGCCCTCTGCGGGTAGCCATTGTCGGAGCCGGTCCCGCCGGCATCTACGCCGCCGACGCGCTGCTGAAGTCCGCAGTGGCCGTCGAGCCCGGTGTGTCCATCGACCTCTTCGAGCGGATGCCGGCCCCCTTCGGGCTGATCCGCTACGGTGTCGCCCCGGACCACCCGCGGATCAAGGGCATCATCACGGCCCTGCACCAGGTGCTCGACAAGCCGCAGATACGTCTCTTCGGCAATGTCGACTACCCGGGGGACATCAACCTGGACGACCTGCGCGCCTTCTACGACGCGGTGATCTTCTCCACCGGCGCGACGGCGGACCGGGCCCTGGACATACCCGGCATCGGCCTCGACGGCTCGTACGGCGCGGCGGACTTCGTCTCCTGGTACGACGGGCACCCGGACGTGCCCCGGACCTGGCCCCTCGAAGCGGAGAAGGTCGCCGTCCTCGGCGTCGGCAACGTCGCGCTCGACGTCGCGCGCATCCTGGCGAAGACCGCCGAGGAGCTGCTGCCGACCGAGATCCCGCCGAACGTCCACGAGGGACTCAAGGCCAACAAGGCCCTGGAGGTCCACGTCTTCGGCCGCCGTGGCCCGGCGCAGGCCAAGTTCAGCCCGATGGAGCTGCGGGAACTGGACCACTCCCCGAACATCGAGGTCATCGTCGACCCCGAGGACATCGACTACGACGACGGCTCGATCGCCACCCGGCGCGGCAACAAGCAGGCCGACATGGTCGCCAAGACCCTGGAGAACTGGGCCATCCGCGACGTCGGAGACCGGCCGCACAAGCTGTTCCTGCACTTCTTCGAGTCGCCGACCGAGATCCTCGGTGAGGACGGCGAGGTCACCGGCCTGCGCACCGAGCGCACCGTCCTCGACGGCACCGGCAACGTCAAGGGCACCGGCACCTTCAAGGACTGGGACGTCACGGCCGTCTACCGCGCCGTGGGCTACCTGTCCGACAAGCTCCCCAAGCTGCCCTGGGACGTCGAGTCCGGCACGGTCCCCGACGCGGCGGGCCGGGTGATCGAGGAGACCGGCGAGCACCTGCGGTCGACGTACGTCACCGGCTGGATCCGGCGTGGGCCGGTGGGCCTGATCGGTCACACCAAGGGCGACGCCAACGAGACCGTCGCCAGCCTGCTCGCCGACCACGCGGGCGGCCGTCTGCACACGCCCGCCGCACCCGAACCGGAGGCCGTGGACGCGTTCCTGAAGGAGCGCGACGTCCGCTTCACCACGTGGGAGGGCTGGCACCGGCTCGACGCCGCGGAGAAGGCACTCGGCGAACCGCAGGGCCGCGAGCGGGTGAAGCTCGTCGAGCGCGAGGACATGCTCGACGCCAGCGGGGCCTAAGGGCTGTCCCGTAATCCCCGGCGGGCGCACGACGACAGCTACGGCACTCCCCCGAGCTCTTCGAGCAGGGGGGACCCCCACGCCGCGTTGTCGGATCGCCCTGATGCGCCCAGTATGAGGACGACCCTCCGCCTTGCGATGCACCGCATCCGACGCCGCGCGCTGATCCACCGGGGATTACGGGACAGCCCTTTGGGTCTGCCGTTCGGATCCGCACCCGGACATCGTTCCGCGCTCCTCGGGCGAGGTGAGCGTCGTTCGACCACCTCGGGGACGGGGTGGACGGCTACCGTGTCGCCGAGCTGGTGAGCTCGCCGGCCGTCACCCCCGCCCGGCTGCCGAGCCGGTGACGTGATCCCGGCACCGCGCGCGTGACGTCACGTGGCGCGCGGTGGTGCGCCGCCCGGGGTCGGGACACCCGGTGGCGCCATCGGCGCGGCGCGGCGCGGGTCTCACGTCGGCGCGTCCGAGTACGGCGTGCGTCTCACGCCGGTGCGTCTGACCTCGGCGTGCGTCTCATGCGGTGTGTCCGGACTCGGCGCACCCCTTCACCCCGCGTCCGCGGAGGCTGTACCGGACGCCGGTGGGCGTGGACCCGGTGCGCCCACCCGCAGACCGTCCATCACCAGGTCCAGCAGACGTGCGGCGCGCGGCTGCCAGTCCCCGTGCGCGTCCATCTGCCAGAGGCCGGCGATCGCGAGGACGAAGTCGTCGGGGGTCACCCCCGGGCGGATGGTGCCCGCCCGCTCGTTGGCGTCGAGAAGGAGCGAGACGGCCGAGGAGACCGCGCCGTGCCCCAGCCTGGTCAGGGTGCCCCGGGTCACGGTGGACGCGCGCAACGCCTCGGCCAGTCCCGCCTTGGCCGTGGCGTACTGCGCCAGCCGGTCCATCCACTCCCGCAGCGCCCGGTCCGGAGCGCGGGTCTCCAGCAGCTGGGCCGCGGTGTCGGCGAGCTGCTGCACCTCGTAGCGGTAGACCTCCAGGACCAGCGCCTCGCGGTTGGGGAAGTTCCGGTAGAACGTTCCCTGTCCCACGCACGCCTTCTTGGCGATCGCGCTGAGCGGGGTGTCCGAGGAGCGGGTCAGTTCCGCCAGGGCCACTTCGAGGATGCGCTCGCGGTTGCGCTGCGCGTCCGAACGCAGCGGGGTGTCCTTCTTCTGCTGCACTCGTCCCCCTTCCGGAAGCCCGTGGCACTCGGGACGGAGGCCGGGCCTTGATAAGTGGACAGCTGTCCGCTAAGTTCGGAGCTAGTGGACAGCTGTCCACTTAGGTTCACCATAGCGTGAGATCCGGCCACCGTGGACTGCTCGGCGCGCCTCGAAACCGGTCCCGCGCCGCGCCCTGCGCGGGCGGCCCCGGCCCATCCGCCCCCCACCCACCAGCGCACCGCGCCATTCCTTCCCCCGCGACCCCGCGACTCGGCGAAAGAAGGCTGATCATGGCCCCATCGACGTCCAGCGCCATCACTTTGAACATCAATGGCGAGAAGTACACGCTGCCCGTCGACCACCGCACCACCCTGCTCGACGCGCTGCGCGAGCATCTCGATCTGACGGGTACCAAGAAGGGCTGCGATCAGGGCCAGTGCGGCGCCTGCACGGTGCTGCTCGACGGGCGCCGCGCCGTCTCCTGTCTGCAACTCGCCGTCGCCGCGGAGGGCCGCGACATCACCACCATCGAAGGTGTGGCGGACGGGGAACGACTGCATCCGGTGCAGCAGGCCTTCCTCGACCTCGACGGCTACCAGTGCGGCTACTGCACACCGGGCCAGATCTGCTCGGCCCTCGGTGTGATCGAGGAGCACGCGGCGGGCTGGCCGAGCGCCGTGACCGCCGACGTTCGGCCCGAAGCGGGCGTCCCGCCGCTCACCGCGGAGGAGATCCGGGAGCGGATGAGCGGCAACCTGTGCCGCTGCGGCGCCTACGTGTCGATCGTCCGGGCCGTCGCCCGGGCGGCACGGGACGGCGCGGCCCGCGCGGGGGAAGTCACCCCGCCCGTCCGAGCCGTGCGGTCGGACGTCATGGAATCCGACGTCATGGAATCCGGTGCCGGGCAATCCCGTGCCGCGGAATCAGCTGCCATGGAGACGGACGTGGCCGAGGAACCCGGCGGGACCGGAACGGATGCCAAGGGGGCTGCGGCATGAGGGAGTTCGGCTACGAGCGAGTCTTCGACGTGGCGGGCGCGGTCGCCCTGCTGGGCGCCGACCCCGAGGCGCGCTGTCTCGGCGGCGGCACCAACCTCGTCGACCTGATGAAGAGCGGGGTGGAACGGCCCGCGCGCCTCGTCGACGTGCGTGAACTTCCCCTGGACCGGATCGAGTTCACTCCGGGCGAGGGGCTTCGCATCGGCGCGACCGTCACCAACAGCGACCTCGCCGCGCACCCCGAAGTGCGGCGCCGCTACCCGGCGTTGGCGCAGGCCGTCCTGGCCGGCGCCTCGGGGCAGTTGCGCAACATGGCCACGGTCGGCGGGAACCTGCTCCAGCGCACCCGCTGCGGCTACTTCACCGACCTGGCGAAGCCCTGCAACAAGCGTGTTCCCGGCAGTGGTTGTCCCGCCATCGAGGGCGAGCACCACAACCACGCCGTCCTGGGCGCCTCCGCGCACTGCGTCGCCACGCACCCCTCCGACATGGCGGTGGCCCTCACCGCCTTCGACGCCGTCGTCACGTACGAAACCCTCGACGGGCCGGGCGAGTTGCCCCTCGCGGAGTTCTATCTTCCGGTGGGCGACACTCCGCACCGGGAGACCGCCCTGCCGTCCGGCGCGCTGATCACCGGCGTCACGGTGCCCGCCGCCCCGGTCGCCGCCCGCTCCCGCTACCGCAAGGTGCGCGAGCGCGCCTCGTACGCCTTCGCGATCGGCTCGATCGCCGCCGCGCTCGACGTCCATGACGGTGTCGTGCGCGAGGTGCGCCTCGCCTTCGGGGCGGTGGCGTCCCGGCCGTGGCGTGCCCGGGAGGCCGAGCGGGCGCTGCTGGGGGGACCGGCGGACGCCGTTGCCTTCGCCGCCGCCGCGAACGCCGGACTGGCGGGGGCGAAGCCGCTGCCCCACAACGGATACAAGGTGCCCCTGATGCGCAATCTCGTCGTGGCGATGCTGACCGAGCTCACCGAGGAGGCCGCCCGATGACCACGACGACCACGCCGACCACGGCGGTCGCGGCCGTCGGCACCGCGCACACCCGGGTGGAGGGCGTGGCCAAGGTGACCGGAGCGGCTCGCTACGCCGGTGAGGTGCCGTATCCCGAACTCGCCCACGGTTGGCTGGTGCTGTCCACCGTGGCCCGCGGCCGTGTCCGCGCCGTGAGGTCCGCGCCCGTCCTCGCGATGCCGGGTGTCCTCGCCGTCCTGCACCACGAGAACGCCCCACGCCTCAACGGCGGTTACACGAACGCCTTCGGCGTACCCGACCCGATCGCCCAGATCTTCCAGGGGGACCACGTACCGTACTCCGGCTGGCCGGTGGCCCTCGTCGTCGCCGGGACACCCGAGCAGGCGAGGGAGGCCGCCGAGGCGCTCGTCGTCGAGTACGACGCGGAGCCGCACGACGTCGTGTTCGCCGCCGGGCTTCCCGGTGTGTACACGCCGGAGAGCGCCCCCGCCGAGACGAAGGGCGACCTGGAGGCCGAACTCGCCGCGTCCGCCGTCGTCGTGGACGCCGAGTACAGCACCCCGGAGGAGCACCACAGCCCCATGGAGCCGCATGCGGCGGTCGCGCGGTGGGACGGTGGCCGGCTCGAGGTGATCGACTCCAACCAGGGCAGCAGGTTCGTGGCCGACGAACTGGCGAAACTGTTCTCGCTCGACCCGGAGTCGGTTCGGGTGCGGTCCGAACACGTGGGAGGCGGCTTCGGTTCCAAGGGGACCCGCCCCCACTCCGTCGCCGCCGCGATGGCCGCGACCGTGCTGCACCGCCCGGTCAGGGTCGTCATGACCAGGCGTCAGATGTTCTCCCTCGTCGGCTACCGCAGCCCCACGGCGCAGCGGGTCAGGCTCGGCGCCGACGCGGACGGACGGCTGCGCGCGGTCGAGCACCGGGCCGAGAGCCTCACCTCTACCGTCCACGAGTTCGTCGAGCGGTGCGCCGAGTACGGGCGGGCGATGTACGGCTCCGACGCGCACCACTCCGTCAGCCGCGTCGTACGGCTCGACGTGCCGACGCCGAGCTGGATGCGGGCCCCGGGGGAGGCACCGGGTTCCTTCGCGCTGGAGTCCGCGATCGACGAACTCGCCGAGAAGTGCGGCCTCGACCCGATCGAGCTGCGTCTGCGCAACGAGCCGGACGTGGGCCCCGTCTCCGGGCTGCCCTTCAGCAGCCGCAATCTGGTCGGCTGCTTCGAGGAGGGGGCGCGCAGGTTCGGCTGGGCGGGCCGTGACCCGCGCCCCGGAGTCCGCCGCGAAGGGCGCTGGCTGCTCGGCACCGGCACGGCCGCGGCCACCTTCCCGATGCTGTCCGCCCCGTCCACCGCGGCCGTGACGGCGGAGCCCGACGGGACGTTCACCGTACGGATCACCGCCTCGGACATCGGGACCGGGGCGCGGACCGCGCTCACCCTGGTCGCCGCGGACGCGCTGGAGACGGAGCCGGAGCGCATCCGGATGCGGATCGCGGACAGCGACTTCGGCCCGGCGATGATCGCCGGCGGTTCGATGGGCACCCGCTCCTGGGCCTGGGCGATCCGGGTAGCCGCGGCCGAGCTGCGCGAGCGGCTGGTCCTGGGCGGCGCCGTCCCGCCGGAGGGGATCACGGCACGCTCGGACACCTCCCAGGCCGTCGGCGCGCTGCCGCCGATGGAACGGCACACCTTCGGGGCGCAGTTCGCCGAGGTCGCCGTGGATGTCACCAGCGGGGAGGTGCGGGTGCGCCGGATGCTCGGCGTCTTCGCCGCGGGCCGCATCGTCAACCCGCTGACCGCGCGCGGGCAGTTCGTCGGCGGCATGGTCTGGGGCCTGTCCATGGCGCTGCACGAGGAGGCGGTCCGGGACCGGGCCACGGGCGGCCATGTCGGCGCCGACCTGGCCGGCTACCACTTCGCCGCGCACGCCGACGTACCGCACATCGAGGCGGACTGGGTGGACGATCCGGATCCGGACGACCCGGTCGGCATCAAGGGCATCGGTGAGATCGGGGTCGTCGGAGCCGCGGCGGCGATCGCCAACGCGGTCTGGCACGCGACCGGCGTACGCCACCGGAACCTGCCGATCCGCCCCGACCGGGTCCTGCTCGCGGGGATCGAGGCGGAAGGGGATCACGGTGCTTGACCTCGCCGGCGAGCTGCACCGCTGGGCCGACGAGGGCCGGGACTTCGCCGTCGCCACGGTCGTGGGCGTCGGCGGCAGCGCGCCGCGCGGTCCTGGCGCCGCCCTCGCCGTGGACGGCGACGGCACGGCCGTCGGCTCGGTCTCCGGGGGATGCGTCGAGGGGGCCGTGTACGAGCTGTGCGTCCAGGCGCTCCGGGACGGCCGGACGGTGCTGGAACGGTTCGGGCACAGCGACGCGGACGCCTTCGCGGTGGGGCTGACCTGTGGCGGTGTCATCGATGTCCTGGTCACTCCGGTGCGCGCGGACGCACCGGACCGAAAGGTGTTCGAGGCGGCGCTGGCGGCCGCGGCCCGCGGCGAGCCGGCCGCCGTCGCCCGGGTGGCCCGGGGACCGGCCGAACTGCTGGGCAGGGCGCTGCTCGTCCGCCCCGACGAGACGTACGGGCCACCGGTCGAGGGAGGTCTCAGCGGGTCCCCGGCGCTGGACGGCACCGCGACGGCGGAGGCCCGCGGCATGCTCACGGCGGGGCGTACCGGCACGGTCGAGGTCTCCGAGGACGGTTCGCGGTGCCCCGGAGGCGTGACGTTGTTCGTGGAGTCCAGCGTGCCGCCGCCCCGTCTGATCGTCTTCGGCGCCGTCGACTTCGCCACGGCGCTGGTACGGGTCGGCAAGTTCCTCGGCTACCACGTGACCGTGTGCGACGCCCGCCCCGTCTTCGCCACCCGGGTCCGCTTCCCCGAGGCGGACGACATCGTCGTCGACTGGCCGCACCGCTATCTCCGGCGCACCGGGACCGACGAGCGGACGGTCCTGTGCGTGCTCACCCACGACGCCAAGTTCGACGTACCGCTGCTGGAGGCGGCCCTGCGGATGCCGGCGGCCTTCGTCGGGGCCATGGGGTCGCGCCGCACCCACGAGGACCGTGAGCGGCGGCTGCGCGAGGCCGGTCTCAGCGAGCGGGAGCTGGCCCGGCTGAGGTCCCCGATCGGGCTCGACCTCGGCGCCCGTACGCCGGAGGAGACCGCGCTGTCCATCGCGGCGGAGATCGTCGCGGCCCGGGAGGGCGGCACCGGCGCTCCGCTGACCGGCTCGCGGACGCCGATCCACCGCGACGGGGGCGGCGGCCCGGCCGACGGTACGACCGGGACGCGGGAGGCCGCCTGACGGGTGGCGGCCGGGTGTGGGTTCACGCGGTGGGGGACTTACCCGCGGCTCAGGACGTGCCGGAGGAGCCGGACGTGTCGGAGGGGCCGGATGTGCCGGACGAGCCGGACGGGCCGGACGGGCCGGACGGGCCGGAGGTGCCCGAGGACCCGGCCGAGCGTGCGAGCCAGTCGTACGCGGCCCGCGCCGTGAACTCGGCCTGGCCGCCGCGCAGCAGCAGTTCCGCCGTGCCGAACACCGGGTCGTCGGCCTGCGCGGTGACGTACGGGATCGCGAGGCAGCGCATCCCGGCCGCGTGCGCGGCCGCGGCGCCCGGGGCGGCGTCCTCCAGGACCACGCAGTCCGCCGGAGCGGCCCCCAGCCGGGCGGCCGCCTCCAGGAAGACGTCGGGTGCGGGCTTGCCGTGCGCCACCTCGTCGGCCGAGACGACGGTCGTCAGACGGGCCGCCAGGCCGGTCCCCGTCAGGATCGCCTCGATGGCGGCGGCCGAGGAGCCCGAGGCCACGGCCATCGGGACGCCCTCGTCGGCCAGCAGTCCGACGAACCTCCGCATCTCCGGATAGACATGCGTGGAGGCACGGGCCAGCTCCAGATAGCGGCGGTTCTTGTCGGCGAGCAGGACCTCCAGCGGAGCCCGCAGACCGTAGCGCTCCTTCCAGAGGGCGAGCGTCTCCCGGGTGCTGATGCCTACGTACTGTTCGTGGTCGGCCCAGGTGAAGTCGGTGATGCCCTGCTCGGCGAGCGTCTGCCGCCCGGCTTCGAAGTAGTTCGGCTCGCTGTCCACGAGAGTTCCGTCGAGATCGAAGATGACCGAGGTGCGGCCGAAAGCGCTCATGGGGTCCAGGATGCCAAGACCGTCCCCGCTCCCGTCAGCCGTTCGGCGTCCGGCCGATCGACTCCACCAGCGGCAGCACCCGGTGCGGAACACGTTCGCGCAGCGCCACCTCGGTGCGGGTACGTACGACGCCGGGCATGCTGATGAGCGACTGGATCACATCCTCCAGGTGGGCGTTGTCGCGCGCCACCACCCGGGTGAGCAGATCGCCGCCGCCCGTGATCGAGAACGCCTCGATGATCTCCGGTACGGCGGCGAGCGCGTCGCCCACCTCGTCGAGATGGCCCTGCGTGACCTCGATGTGCACGAAGGCCAGCACGGGGTGGCCGAGCGCCGCGGGGGACAGCGAGGGTCCCATGCCGGTGATCACCCCGTCCCGTTCCAGCCGGTCCAGGCGGGCCTGCAGCGTGCCGCGGGCGACACCGAGCGTGCGGGCGTACTCACGCACACTCGTACGAGGCTGCTCCAGGAGCAGCCGCAGGATCCGGGTGTCGAGCTCGTCCACGGCCATGGTGCGCCGGCCTTCCTGCCGCCTGAAGTGATCTTCACCGACTGTACCGACGGCTCCTTGCGCGACCGATGGCCCCTTGCGCGGCGGACCGGCCCTGACGGTGAGGACCCCAGGTCAGGTGCCGGGACCCGCGGGGGAGGACGGGGACTCGACCTGGTCCCAGCCGACCACCGGGCCGCCGTTCCGGGACAGCAGGACATCCTCTGGGCGGGCACGCTCGTCGTGACCGGCGTCGCCGTCCGGGAAGCCGTCGAGGGCCACCCGGATCCGCTCGGCGGGCAGGCCGTGTCCGAGCAGGGCACGGGCGGCCGCCCGGACCGTCTCCACGGGGCCGCAGACGTAGGCGGTGGTGTTCGCGGGTTCGAACCGGGCCCCGTCCAGGAGAGCCGTGACCGCGCCGACGGGGCCCTCCCAGGC
Source organism: Streptomyces sp. RPA4-2 (assembly GCF_012273515.2). NCBI lineage: Bacteria > Bacillati > Actinomycetota > Actinomycetes > Kitasatosporales > Streptomycetaceae > Streptomyces > Streptomyces sp. RPA4-2. Next base: position 1,465,496 of record NZ_CP050975.2, on the reverse strand, counting down.
CGGGCCGGGGCACTCGACGGTCACCGCGCAGTGCGGTGGGCCGTGCGCCGCCGACCAGGCGTGTGTCTGCTGGGCGTAGAGGATGTCGTCCGGGGTGCGGGCGCCGACCAGGACGTTCAGGTGTCCGTACAGCTGCGGGGCGGCGAGTGCGTCGAGGACGAGCGGCCGCAGTGGCGCCGGGCCGAGTCCGTCCGCGACGACCAGCAGGTCCTGTCCGGCGGCCCTGTCGAGTTCCCAGCCGGTGCCGAACGGGCCGCGCAGACCGACCCGGCCGCCCGGCCGAAGGGCACACAGCGCGGCCGAGACCGCCTCCGCCGACCGTATCGTGAGGGCGAGTTCGTGGCGGTCGATGCGGGACACCGGTACCGGGATCCGGCCCACCCCGAGGGCGTGCACCAGGGCGTAGCGGCCGGGCGTGAACGGCGCGAGCAGTCCGGTGCCGGTCGGCGCGAGGGTGAGGGTGACGGTGTCGGCCGTCTCGTCACGGGCCTGGGTCACCTGATAGGGGAGGGGAACGTCGTCCATGGCCGGCCTCCGCTGCCGTTGGGGCGTACGTACCGGTACGAGGACCGTCCGGTCGCTCACCGGAGGGGGCACCGGGTCGAGGGTGCTCCCTCCAGCGTGGACGCTCGGGCGGGCGGGCACCACAGGTCGGTACGGCCCCCGGGCTCGGCGCACCGGGCCCACCTGCGGTGACTTCCCTTTCGTCGGCTGCTTCCGGGCGCGGGGTCCGGGTCTTCCGGGTGCCGGCGGCGCCGGGGGACAGGTCGTGGTGGGGCAGCGGGTCGGTTCATGAACGGTGTCGCTGACGTCGTGCCAGTCCCTGGCACGACGTCAGCCCTCATCACTGCCGTACATCGGCACCCACCGCTGACTGTCCGACGGCGGGGGGCGGGGACGGCGCGAGATGAGCTACGGCGGAACTCCCGCCCCCGTCCCCCCGCGTCCGTCCATAGGGCCGTTCGGCCCCCGCCGGGGACCTGCGGCCCCTGCACCGCGGCCTTTCGGGACCAGAGGCTGGGAAGGGACCGTCAGCCCGGCCCAGGAAAGGGAGACCATGCCCCGCAGCGTTGCCGTCTTCGGTGGGCTTCCGGTCGTCGAGGAGCGTCCCGCTCCCGCGGCGGGCCACGGGCAGGTTCTGGTCCGGGGTGTCACCCGTCCGGCTCCGCGGCGGCCGACGTCACGGCGGCGGCGAACGGCCGTGCCCCGGCCGGGGCGGGCACGCGGGCGGTGCGAGCGGGGCCCGTCCGGCGGGGGGACGCCGCGCGGCGAGCGGATCACCACCACGGTGGTCGAAGCCGCCTTCGCCCCTTCCCGCCCCGGGTTGCGGCCCGGCGGGAAACTCGTGAGGGTGGCCGTGCCGGCGTACCGCACGATCCGGGCCCCCCTCCACGGCACGGTCCGAGACGGCATCACGGTGACGGGATCCGACCCCGGGACGTGGCACGACGCCGCCGAGGTCCTTCGGCCGCACGCCGTGGACCGGACCGGAGCCGTCCACGGGACCCGTCCGCTCGCGTCCGCCGACGAGCCCGCCGACGAGGTGCCGCGCGGTCGGGCCAGGACCGGGATCGTCCTCGATCCCGGCACGGGAAGGTGAGGATCTTGGAGCTTCCCCTCGTCGTGGGCGTCGACGGTTCGGAACCGAGTCTGCGCGCCGTGGACTGGGCGGCGGACGAGGCGGCGCTGCGCGGTGCTCCGCTGCGGCTGGTGAACGCCTCACTGTGGGAACGCTACGAGGGAGTCTCCCGCGCCACGGGAGCGGACCGGCCCTCGGAGCAGGTGATGGTGGAGGACGTCGTCGAAGCCGCCACGCGGCGTGTCCGTGACCGGCGGCCCGGCGTGAACGTGTCCGCCGACGTCCTGCCCGACGACCCGGTGAGTGTCCTGCTGCACGAGGGGCACGCCGCCTGCGCGCTGGTCATCGGCTCGCGCGGGCGCAACGGGCTCGTCGAGCTGCTGCTCGGCTCGGTGAGCCTCGCGGTGGCCGCTCGTGCCGACTGCCCCGTGATCGTGCTGCGCGGTGGCCACGAGAGCCGCCCGGCGGCCGGGGAGCACCGGCGGATCGTCCTCGGGGTCGGCGACGGCCCGCACAGCTCCGCACCCGCGCGCTTCGCCCTCCAGGAGGCGCAGGCCCGCGGGGCCGCCCTGGACGCGGTACGGGCCTGGCGGTGGCCCGGCCGGGAGCCGACGGACCAGCCGCCCGTCGAGGGGGAACCCGCCCGACGGAACGAGCGGCAGGCGGTGGAGATCCTGGAGTCGGCGCTCGGCGGACCCGCGGCGGACCATCCCTCGGTGGAACTCCGCCTGCGGGCCGCCGAGGGGCCCGCCCGCGGCGTGCTGCTGGCCGCCGCGGCCGAGGCGGACCTGCTGGTCGTCGGTGCCGACCGGCACCACGGACACGTCGGTCTGCCGGTCGGCCGGATCGCGCACGCCGTCCTGCACGGGTCCGACTGCCCGGTCGCCGTCGTCCCCGGCCGGGCGGGAACACCGTGACCGGCTCAGAGGCTCGCCGCGTGGTCGGGGACGTACGTCTGAAGATCGCGTGGCGGCCGCTCGTACCCGGTCGACGGCGGCCGGGGCGGCAGTTCGAGCACCGGCGGGGGCACCTCGTAGTACGGCACCGAGTCGAGCAGATGGGCGATCATGTTCAGCCGGGCGCGCCGCTTGTCGTCGCTCTCGACCACGAACCAGGGAGCCTCCGAGATGTCGGTGTGCACCAGCATCTCGTCCTTCGCCCGGGAGTACGCCTCCCAGCGGGTGATCGACTCCAGGTCCATCGGAGAGAGCTTCCAGCGCCGCGTCGGGTCCTTCAGCCGGCGCCGGAACCGGTCCTGTTGCACCGCGTCGCTCACCGAGAACCAGTACTTGCGCAGCACGATCCCCTCCTCCACGAGCATGCGCTCGAAGATCGGGCATTGACGCAGGAAGAGTTGGTACTCCTCCTTGGTGCAGAAACCCATGACGTGCTCGACACCGGCCCGGTTGTACCAACTGCGGTCGAACAGAACGATCTCCCCGGCGGCCGGCAGATGCTCGACGTACCGCTGGAAATACCACTGGGTGCGCTCGCGCTCGGTCGGCCTGGGCAGCGCCACGGTCCGTGCGACCCGCGGGTTGAGGTGCTCCGAGACCCTTTTGATCGTGCCGCCCTTGCCCGCCGCGTCACGTCCCTCGAAGACCACCACGAGCCGGGCGCCCTCGGTGCGCACCCACTCCTGGAGCTTCACCAGTTCCGTCTGGAGCCGCAGCAGTTCCCGCTCGTACACCGCCCCCGGCAACGCCGCCGTCCTCTTGCCGGCCATGCCGCCTCCTCCGCCCGCTGACTTGCCCCGATGACTTCGGAGTCACCATGCCCAAGGTCCAACCGTCCAAGGTGGAACAACAGGACGCCACCGTACTGAGCGACGAGGAACTGCGCACCCTGGACGCCCACTGGCGGGCCGCCAACTACCTTGCCGTGGGCCAGATCTACCTGCTGGCCAACCCACTGCTGACCGAGCCCCTGACCCCCGCCCACATCAAGCCGCGGCTGCTGGGCCACTGGGGCACCTCGCCCGGACTCAACCTCGTCCACACCCACCTCAACCGGGTGATCAGGGCCCGCGGCCTGGACGCGCTGTGCGTCTGGGGACCCGGTCACGGCGGGCCGGCCGTGCTCGCCAACTCCTGGCTGGAGGGCAGCTACAGCGAGACCTACCCGAACGTGTCGCGGGACGCGGCCGGCATGGAGCGGCTGTTCAGGCAGTTCTCCTTCCCCGGTGGCGTGCCCAGCCATGTCGCCCCCGAGACACCGGGCTCGATCCACGAGGGCGGAGAGCTCGGCTACTCACTCGCCCACGCCTACGGCGCCGCCTTCGACAACCCGGACCTGCTGGTCGCCTGCGTCATCGGGGACGGCGAGGCGGAGACCGGCCCGCTGGCCGCGTCCTGGCACTCCAACAAGTTCCTCGACCCGGTCCACGACGGGGCCGTCCTGCCGATCCTGCACCTCAACGGCTACAAGATCGCCAACCCGACCGTGCTGGCCCGCATCCCCGAGCCCGAACTCGACGAGCTGCTGCGCGGCTACGGCCACGACCCCATCCATGTCACCAGTGACGACCCGCACCAGGTGCACCGGGCCATGGCCGACGCCTTCGACCGGGCCCTGGACCGCATCGCGCTGATGCAGCGCACCGCCCGCGAGGACGGCGTGGCGGAACGGGTGCACTGGCCCATGATCGTGTTGCGCACGCCGAAGGGCTGGACCGGTCCGGCCGAGGTGGACGGCCTGCCCGTCGCGGGGACGTGGCGCGCCCACCAGGTCCCGCTGGCCTCCGTGCGCGAAAACCCGGAACATCTGCGCCAGTTGGAGTCCTGGCTGCGGTCCTACCGCCCCGAGGAGCTCTTCGACGCGGAGGGCCGGCCCGTCGCCGAGGTCCTCACCTGTGTCCCGGAGGGAGCGCGCCGGCTGGGCGCCACCCCGCACGCCAACGGCGGTCTGCTCGTCCGCGACCTGCCGGTCCCCTCCCTGGACCGCTTCGCCGTACCCGTCGACAAGCCGGGCGCGACCCAGCACGAGCCCACCCGCGTCCTCGGCGACCTCCTCGAACAGGTCATGAGGGACAGTGCGCACCGCCGTGACTTCCGGCTGGTGGGCCCCGACGAGACCGCGTCCAACCGGCTGGACGCCGTCTACGGCGCCAGCGGCAAGGCATGGCAGGCCCAGACCCTCCAGGTGGACGAACACCTGGACCGGCACGGCCGGGTCATGGAGATCCTCTCCGAGCACATCTGCCAGGGCTGGCTGGAGGGCTATCTCCTCACCGGCCGGCACGGCCTGTTCTCCTGCTACGAGGCCTTCGTCCACGTCGTCGACTCGATGGTCAACCAGCACATCAAGTGGCTCAGGACGTCGAGGGAGTTGTCGTGGCGTGCCCCGATCGCCTCCCTGAACTACCTGCTCACCTCGCACGTCTGGCGTCAGGACCACAACGGCTTCTCCCACCAGGACCCCGGCTTCGTCGACCATGTCCTCAGCAAGAGCCCGGAGGTCGTACGGGTCTACCTGCCGCCGGACGCCAACACCCTGCTGTCCGTGGCCGATCACGTGCTGCGCAGCCGCGACTACGTCAACGTCGTCGTCGCGGGCAAGCAGCCCTGCTTCGACTGGCTCTCCATGGACGAGGCGCGCGCCCACTGCGCCCGCGGCGCCGGCGTCTGGGAGTGGGCGGGCTCGGTCGGCGCGGACCGCGAACCGGACGTCGTCCTCGCCTGCGCGGGCGACGTCCCCACCCAGGAGGTTCTGGCCGCCGCCGACCTCATCCGGCGCCAACTGCCCGAACTCGCCGTACGCGTCGTCAACGTCGTCGACATGACCCGTCTGATGCCGCACGAGGACCACCCGCACGGGATGAGCGACCTCGAGTACGACGGTCTGTTCACCACCGACAAGCCGGTGATCTTCGCGTACCACGGCTACCCCTGGCTCATCCACCGCCTCGCCTACCGCCGCACCGGCCACCCCCACCTGCACGTCCGCGGCTACAAGGAGATGGGCACCACCACGACCCCCTTCGACATGGTCGTCCGCAACGACCTGGACCGCTACCGCCTCGTCATGGACGTCATCGACCGGGTCCCCGGCCTCGGCGTCCGCGCCGCCGCCGTACGCCAGCGGATGGCCGACGTCCGTACCCGCCACCACGCCTGGATCCGCGAACACGGCACCGATCTGCCCGAGGTCGCCGACTGGAGCTGGACCGGCTGACGACCGGCACCCCGTGGGTGTCGAGGAGGAGCCCGCCGTCGTGACCGCACACCCCGAGCGGGCTTCCGGCGCCCGATGAGCACCGGGCCGAGGAACGCCGCCGAACTCCGTACGCCCCGGGGTGCGGCGGCGTTCCTCGGTACCGACGGGTCGATTCCGGCGCGAGCCCCGTCCGGGGGCCCCGTGGCGTCCTGGTGATGAGACCGGGGCTCCCGGCCAGTACCGTGAAGACACGAGAGCTGGTCCGAGCTGCCTTGTCTGCCCTGCCGGTCGGAGGAAGCGATGAACGCGGACGGGAGCCAGGGGTCCGGGCAGCATCTGCCCCGACTGCGGCTCGATGAGCTGCTGGGCGAGCTGCAGGTGCGTATCGACGCGGTGCGCGGCACCAGGGACCGCCTGCACAGCCTGCTGGAGGCCGTCCTCTCGGTCGGGCGGGAGCTGGACCTGCCGCAGGTCCTGCGCAGCATCGTGGAGGCCGCGGTGGTGCTCGTGGACGCCGAGTACGGGGCGCTCGGCGTCATCGGCGGGGACCGGAAGCTGTCCGAGTTCCTGACCGTCGGGATCGACGACGAGCGGCGCGCGCGGATCGGGACGCTGCCCAGCGGGCACGGGCTCCTCGGCGAGCTGATCCGGCACCCGGTGCCCCTGCGGCTGCCGGAGCTCTCGCGGCACCCGGAGTCGTACGGCTTCCCCGCCCACCACCCGCCGATGCACTCGTTCCTCGGGGTCCCGATCCGAGTGCGCGACGAGGTGTTCGGGAACCTCTACCTCACCGAGAAACGCAGCGGCACGCAGTTCGACGCCGAGGACGAGTCGGTCCTGTCGACGCTCGCGGTCGCGGCCGGGGTCGCCATCGAGAACGCGCGGCTGTACGAGGAGACGCGCCTGCGCGAGCGGTGGCAGCGGGCCAGCGGGAAGGTCACCAGCGTGCTGCTGACCGGCGCGCCCGGCGAAGAGGTGCTGGAACTGATCATCGACGAGGCGCGGAAGATCGTCTGCGCGGACATGGGGATGATCGCGGAGCGGGTGCCGGGCGAGGAGGCCCTGCGTCCGGCACTGGCGGTCGGCCTCGGTGCGCGCGAGCGCGGCGGCCTGGTGCTGTCCTCCCGGGACGGCCTCGTGGGAGCCGCGCTGGCCACGGCCGAGCCGGTGGTCAGCACCGACATCGCTCACGACCTCGCGCACGACGCCCGGCCGGGCGCGGACGCGGCCCTGTGGGCCGGGCTCGGGCCCGTGGTGGCGGTGCCGCTGGGGACCAGTGGAAAGGCGCGCGGAGTGCTGCTGCTGGGGCGGGAACCGGGCGGCGTGCCGTTCGGTGACGCGGACACCGGTCCGCTGCTCGGGTTCGCCGACCAGGCCGCCCTGGCCCTGGAACTGGCCGAACGGCGCCGGGACGCGGAACAGATCGCGCTGCTCCAGGACCGTGACCGCATCGCCCGCGACCTCCACGACCTGGCCATCCAGCGGCTCTTCGCGGCGGGCATGACCCTGCAGAGCGCGCAGCGCTTCATGGAGCATCCGGAGGGGAGGGAGCGACTGACGCGGACCGTCGACGACCTCGACGACACCATCAAGATCATTCGGTCCACGATCTTCGGTCTGCGGGCGCACGGCGCCGGTACAGGGGAGGACAGCGGGCTGCGCGGCCGGGTCTCGCAGGCGGTGACGGCCTCGGCCACCTCGTTCGGGTTCTCGCCCGCGCTGCGGATCGAGGGGCTCGTGGAGACCGACGTCCCCGGCGAGATCGCCGACCACGCCGTCGCGGTGCTCGGAGAGGCACTGAGCAACGCGGCCCGGCACTCCGGGGCACGGGCCGTGGACGTCCGGCTTCGGTGCGGCGGAGGCGAGTTGACGCTGACGGTGGCCGACGACGGCTGCGGGGTGCCCCCCGGGGCCGGGCGCAGCGGGCTGCGGAACCTGGAGGAGCGTGCCGTCGCCCTGGGCGGATCCCTGACGGTCGGCGAGAGGCCGGAGGGCGGCGGTACGCGGCTGGTGTGGCGGGTGCCGGTGGCCCCGGCCGACCCGCGGGCGGCCGGGGGGCCGGGGGCGTCCGAGACGGTGGTCCGGGTGGTGCCGGGCGAGGGGCTTAAGCGGGCGTCCCGGACCGGTGATGTCGCGGTGCCGTCCCTCTGCCGGGGCACGGGGCACGGGGTACGGGGCACGCGGGCTGTGGGGCGCGGCGCCTCAGCGTGCGGAGCGGCCCGTCGTGTCCGGGTTCTCCAGGTGGCTGGCCAGGACCGCCGCCTGCACACGCCGCTGGACACCGAGTTTGGCCAGCAGCCGGGAGATGTGGTTCTTCACCGTCTTCTCGGACAGGTACAGCTTCTTGCCGATCTCCCGGTTGGTGAGCCCGTCCCCGATGAGCGCGAGGATGTCGCGCTCGCGGGGCGAGTAAACGAGCTCGGGAGCGAGGGTAAGCTCCCCGGCCGGGTCGGCGCGCAGCGACCGCATCAGCCGGGCGGTCGTGGTCGGATCCAGCATCGACTGGCCCGAGGCGACCGTGCGCACCGCCGAGACCAGGTCGGAGCCCTTGATCTGCTTGAGCACATAGCCCGCGGCCCCGGCCATGATCGCGTCGAGCAGCGCCTCCTCGTCGTCGAAGGACGTCAGCATCAGACAGGCCAGATCCGGCATCTGACTGCGCAGCTCGCGGCAGACGCCGATCCCGTCGCCGTCCGGCAGGCGTACGTCGAGCACGGCCACGTGCGGGCGCAGCGCCGGGCCGCGCACCAGCGCCTGTTCGACGCTGCCCGCGTCGCCGACCACCGAGATGTCCGGCTCGGTGTCCAGCAGATCGGTCAGGCCGCGGCGTACGACCTCGTGGTCGTCCAGCAGAAAGACCCGGATCGGGTTCTCTTCCGTGAAGGCACGCGCCTCGGCCATGACGACCCCTTGTTCCGTTGCTCCCTGGCGGATGTTCCCTGGCGGACCGCCGATCGTTCCCCGGGCGGACCTACGTCCCGGACCGCGAGCCGGTCGTGACGACGATCATCGCCTTCCGGGCCCGGGTGCACCAGGGCCGACCGGTCCAACCCGGGCGACGCGGCCGACGAGGGCCGCCGGCGTCAGCCGAACGGGCCGCTGCCGTAGGGCGCGTACAGGTCCAGCAGCCGTGTCCTGGCCGACCGCAGCCGTCGCGCCACGGTGTCCCCCACCCACTCGGCCACCGCCATTCCCAGCACCGGGTCGTCCTGGCACATGGTCCTGACTTCCTCGGCGTCGAACTCGAACGCGCGCACAGGGCTGGTCGTCTCGGCGCCGAGATGCCAGATGTGGGGCTGGAACAGCCAGGACCAGCCGATGAGTTCGTTGTGCCCGAGGGTCTCGATGACGGCCGCGCGACGGCCCGGTACGCGCAGGTCGAGCGTGATGGTGCCGGTCCGGATGATCCAGAACCGGTCCGCGCGCCTGCCCTCCTCGAACAGACGGGTTCCCTGGGGGAACGACACCTCGCGAGCGAGACGCATCAGGTGCTCGCGGTGTTCGACGGGCAGTGCCCGCAGCCTGGTGAATGTGGGGGAAGCGTTCATGTCCCTGTCTCTTCCTGACGCGTGGCCCTGCCGCATTCACACTCTCCCCGTCCCGCGGCCGGTGCCAGGGGCCACCCGGCCCCGGGGACCGGGCCGCATGGCATCGGACGGGACGGCAGCCACGGCCCGTCCGCGCGCCCCGGACCGCGGGTGGCCGTCCTGCCCCGTCCGGCCGGGGAAGGGGTCCGACCGGCCCAAGCGGACCGCGTCCACCACGGTCACGCTGGACGTACGAGGCCGCTTCGTCTTCGTACGACTGCTCCGCACGGCCGGCCACGACGATCAGAGCCCCCGGCAGGACGGCGACCAGCGCCCCCGGCGGACGACGATCAGGGCCTCCCGGCAGGACGGCGACCAGTGCCTCCCGACAGGAAGAAGTGAAGGCCATGTCCCGACAGATCCGGCCGGACACGGTGTCCCCGGCAGCGCACAGCGCACAGGGCGACATCGGGCGCCGTATCGCCCGACGACGTGAGGAACTGGGTCTGACCAGGGAGGAGACGGCCGCCCGGGCGGGCACGGCTCCCGGCTACATCCAGTACATCGAGGACCAGCCCACGGCCACACCGGGCGTCGGCCTGCTCATCCGGCTCGCCGACGTCCTGGAGACCAGCGTGACGGCCCTGCGCGGCGGTGACGCCGACCTGCCGCCCGGCGTCGGCCGGGCCGGCCGCCACCCCGAACTACTGGTGCTCGACACCGAGGAGTGCCGGGCGCGGCTGTCGACGCACGGTGTCGGAAGACTGGCCGTGGACACACCCGGCGGCCCGTACATCGGCCCGCTGAACTACAGCGTCGTGGACGGCGCGGTGGTCTGCAGGACGGCACCCGGCTCGACACCCGCCGCTGCCGACGGAGCCCGGGTCGCCTTCGAGGTCGACCACATCGACGAGGCGCTGAGCCAGGGCTGGAGCGTGCTCGTACGCGGCCGGGCCCATACCGTGACGGACCCGGCCGCCGTACGACGGCTGGAGGAGCTCGCGTACAGCGCGCCGTGGGTGGGCGGCGAGGGCCTGGTGTGGCTTTCCATCGACACCGCCGACATCTCCGGACGCCGGATCAAAGTCGACCTGTGATGTATTCCGACGACGGCTTCCGTGAACTCGGCCGGCAGGAGTGTCTCGTCCTGCTGGTCAGGGCGCCCGTCGGCCGCATCGTGCACACGCGTCACGCCCTGCCCGCGGTGCTGCCGGTCACCTTCTGTCTGGACGCCGACTCCGCCGTGCTGCTGCGGACCGCGGCGGACTCGGACCTGGCCCGCTCGGTCGACGGCGTGGTCGTGGCCTTCGAGGCGGACGAGGTCGACGCCCGTGCGCACTCCGGCTGGAGCGTCGTCGTCACCGGCCGCGCGACGGTGGTGACCGACCCCGCCGAGCACGGCAGGCTGTCCCGCATCGGGCCCCGCTCCTGGGTCGCCACGCCCCGCGACGTCTTCATCCGCATCGAACCCGAACTGGTGACCGGCCGTGAACTGGTCGGCGGACGCACGGCGTACGGAGTCGACCTCTCCCTCTGAAGCGCGCTCGCCCCCGGAGAACCTCCCCGCCCCGACGAACCCTCCCGCCCGACCGCGAACCCTGCTCCTCCGAGAAGGACCGACCCCCGACGACCCCAGCCGTCCCACACACAAATCCTGCCCCCGAGAAGGACCGATTCCGAGAAGGACCGACCCCCGAGAAGGACCGACCCATGCGCATCGTCGTGGCGCTCGGCGGCAACGCCCTGCTGCACCGGGGCGAAAGCCCCGACGCGGCCGTTCAGGAAGCCAACGTCGACCGGGTCACCACCGCGCTCGCCGCCCTCGCCCACGAGCACGAGATGGTCATCACGCACGGCAACGGGCCACAGCTCGGCCTCCTCGCCGGCGAGAGCGCGGCCGACCCCGCGCTGAGCGCCCCCTACCCGCTGGACCTCCTGGGCGCCCAGACCCAGGGCATGATCGGGTCCCTGCTGGCCCGCAGCCTGCACGACGCGCTGCCCGGCCGCCGGATCGTCGCGCTGGTCACGCACACCCTCGTGCGCGCCGACGACCCGGCCTTCGACCACCCCACGAAGCCCGTCGGCCAGGTGTACCCACGGGACGTGGCGTCGTCCCTCGCCGCCGGGCGCGGCTGGCACTTCGCCGCGGCCGGCACGGGCCGGCGTCGCGTCGTGCCCTCCCCTGAGCCCGAGCGGGTATGGGAGACGGACACCGTGCACGAGCTGCTGCGGGGCGGCGCACTCGTCATCTGCGCCGGCGGCGGAGGCGTCCCCGTCACCGCCGACCACGACACCGGCGCGCTGACCGGCGTGGAGGCCGTCGTCGACAAGGACCTCACCGCGGCGCGGCTCGCCGAGGACCTGGCGGCCGACTTCCTGCTCATCCTCACCGACGTGCCCTGCGTCTACGCCGGCTACCGCACCCCCGGGCAGCGGCCGCTGCCCGGCGCCACGCCCGCCGAGCTGCGCCGGGGCGGCTTCACCGGAGGCTCCATGGGCCCCAAGGCCGAGGCCGCCGCGCGCTTCGTCGAGCGCACCGGCGGACCGGCCGCGATCGGCGCCCTGGACGCGGCGTACGAGATCGTCCACGGCAGGTCCGGCACGCTCGTGCGGCCGGACCTGCCCGTCGAGTGACGTGCTGTCCACCGGGTGATCCGTTGGCTCATCCTTGGCACGGTGTGGGTCGGCCGGGGTGGGCCAATGGTCCACCGGATCCGACCTCTGTTGAGCCAGGTGGGCCGCGGATGGTGTGATGTCCCCATCGACGGCGCTGCGGAATCCCGCGGCGCCTTTTCCATGCCGGTTCGGCCGGGCGGTGGTGAGAGGGCGGGGCAGTGCTCAAGAGGGTGTTCATGGCGCCGGATCCAGGACGGCTGCGGCTGCGCAACGCCTCCCGGTCGGTCCTCGGCATCGGTCTGGCGGTGGCCCTGTGCGGCCTTGCCGGCCGGGGACTCGTGGGGGCCGTGGCCGGTGGCCTCGCCGCGCTGCTCGCCCTCTTCACGGTGACCGACGCGACCGTGCGGGGGCAGGCCGTCACCACGGCCCTGCTGCCCGCCGTGGGCTTCCCCGTCCTGGCCCTCGCCGCCGGGCTGCACGAGCACCCGGTCGCGAGGGACCTGGCCTTCCTGGCGGTCGTCGGCGCCGGCGTGTACGCGCGGCGATGGGGACCTCGGGGTCATTCCCTGGGCGTGTTCGCGTTCATGACGTTCTTCATGGCGCAGTTCCTGCACGCCGTTCCCCGGCAGTTGCCCGGCCTGTACGTCGCGGTGCTGCTCTCGCTCCTGGCCTCCTCGCTGGTGCGCTTCGCCCTGTGGTGCTTCGAGAGGCGGCTGCCGCCGGGCGCGACGCCCCCCGCACCGCATGGAAGGGGCTGGGCCAGGCCGACCACCCGCCAGGCGCTCCAGGCGACCGTGGGCGCCGCCTTCGCGCTGGTGGTGGGCCAGTGGCTGTCGCAGGACCGCTGGTACTGGGCCGTGGGCGCCACCTGGTGGATCTTCGTGAACACCGCCTCGCGCGGCGAGACGCTGGTGCGCGGCTTCCGCCGGGTGCTCGGTACGGTGCTCGGCATGGCCCTGGGCCTCGTCGTCGCGGTGCCCCTGCACGGCGCGCCGGTCCCCAGCGCCGTTCTCGTCGCGGTGTGCGTCTTCGGGATCTTCTACGCGGCCGCCGTCTCGTACACCTGGATGATGCTCGCGGTGACGCTGATGGCCGAGTTGCTCTACGGTCTGCTCGGCGTGCTGGACCCGGGTCTGATCGTGCTGCGGCTCGCGGAGACCGGCGTCGGCGCGCTCGGCGCGGCGCTCGGCGTCGCGCTGATCCTGCCCCTCACCACGCACACGGTCACCGACCGCTGGGTCGAGCGGGCCCTGCACGCGGTACACGGCTGTACCGCGGCGGCGACCGCGCGGCTCGCGGGGGACGAGACCGCGGACCCCGCACCCCATGCGGGGGAGCTCGAAGCACTCCTGGGGCGCGTACGGATGGCGCTCGCGCCCCTGGTGCATCCCCTCAACCCGATGCGGGCGCGCAAGGCGCGGGCCCGTCAGGTGCTCGCCCTGCTGGACGACTGCGCCCGTGAGACACACGGTCTCGTGGCCGTCGCCGGGGACCCGGACGCCTCCCACGACGCCCGGCTGACGGCTGCCTGCCGGCGCGTGGAGACAGCGGTGGAGTCCCTGGTCGGAGCGGTGCCGGAGCGTGCCCTGACGGCCGATCCGGGTGTGCCGGGCCGGCACCCGGGTGCCGAGCAGGCGCTCGCCCACCTGCACGGCCTGGAACGGGCGCTCGACGCGCTGGCCGCGCCGCTGCGCGGTTCCCCGCCCCTGCGTGTCTGACAGCGGGCGCGTGCGTCCGGCATGGGCCAGGGGCAAAACAGCCCCGTGGACGGGACGGATGTACGTGCCACGTGGATGGTGGATCACCGTGCGGGCCGGGTAACCCCGCGGCTATCAGACGCACGGAAGCCGCGGACCGTGCGGGAGCGGCCCGCGGACGGAGCCGCTGGGGGTGGCGCCATGCGGGACATGTCGCGCGGAACCGGACACGGGGAGCGCTTCGCGGACGAGGGGAGCGCGCCGTGGCCCGGCGGGCCGGGCGGATGGCTGGACCGGCTCGTCGCCGGACCTCGCCGGGACGACGACGAGAAGGACGAGCCCGGGGACGAGACCGACGGCCACCGGGACCGGCTTCCCGACGACCGCGAGGACCAGCGTCGGGACGGCCGCGGCGATCGGCGTCGGGACGACCGCCAGGATCGGCGTCGGGACGGCCCAGGGGACCGGCACGGGGACACCCGGCGGGGTCAGCCCCCGGGCGGCTGCCCGAACCAGCTCTCCGGCAGCCACCGGGATCAGCTCCTGGACGGCCCCGGCCCCCGGGAGCAGCTTCCGGGCGGTCAGTGGACGGAGCGTGCGGAGGCCCGTCCGGCCCGCGCGCGGGCCGGCACGGAGCCTCAAACCCGCCCGGACCCGGCTGTCACGGCTCAGGTGCCGGCCGCGATCCCGGTCTCCGCCCCGGTGCCGGTGCCCGTACCGGACCGCCAGGGCCGGCCGGCCGGAGGCCCGGCAGCCGAGGCGCGCTCCTGCCCCGGGCAGGCGTCCCGCCCGGACCGAACCGCGCCGTGGACCGGCCCCGAGGCTCCCGGCACCGTGCCGTGGACCGGCCCCGGGACACCCGGCGCGACGGAACGGACCCTCACGAGTCCGCGGCGGACGGCGTACGAGCTGCTCCGCGCCGCCGCCGAGTTCCTCACCCTCCATCACACCGAGCAGCGTCTCGGCGACCCGTCCCGCCGCATCGCCGCCGCACGGGCGGAGATCGCCGGGACCGGCACGTACCGCCACACCACCGAGGAACTGGTCTTCGGCGCACGTGTCGCCTGGCGCAACGCCAACCGGTGCATCGGGCGCCTGTACTGGCATTCGCTGCGGGTCCGCGACCGCAGGGAGGTGCGGACGGCGCAGGACGTCGCCGACGCCTCCGCGGACCACCTGCGGGAGGCCACCCGCGACGGCCGCATCCGAGCGCTCATCACGGTCTTCGCGCCGGACGAGCCGGGCCGCCCCGGCCCGCGGATCTGGAACGAACAGCTCATCCGGTACGCCGGTTACGCACGCCCCGACGGGAGCGTGACCGGCGACCCGCGCAACGCCGGGCTCACCGCGCTCGCCCGGCGGCTTGGCTGGCCCGGCGGTCCGGGCACCCCCTTCGACGTCCTGCCCCTGGTGGTCCAGGGCGCCGGCGAGGGGCCCCGCTGGTACACGCTGCCGGACGACGCGGTGCTCGAAGTACCGCTGGAACACCCCGAGTACACCTGGTGGCGCTCGCTCGGACTGCGCTGGCACGCCGTGCCCGCGCTGGCCAACATGTGCCTGGAGATCGGCGGCATCTGCTACCCGACGGCCCCCTTCAACGGCTGGTACATGGGCACCGAGATAGGCGCCCGCAACCTCGCCGACGCCGACCGCTACGACCTGCTCCCGTTCCTCGCCGAACGCCTGGGCCTCGACACCCGCACCGACCGCTCTCTGTGGAAGGACCGGACGCTCGTCGAACTCAACCGCTCGGTCCTGTACTCGTTCGACCGCGCGGGCGTCACCGTCACCGACCACCACACCGAGTCCCGGCACTTCCTCACCCATCTCGGCCGTGAGGAGCGCAAGGGCCGTCGCGTCGGCGCCGACTGGTCGTGGATCGTGCCGCCCATCTCCGGCAGCGCCACACCCGTCTTCCACCGCACCTACGAAACGGTGGAGCAGCGACCCGCGTACGTGCACCACCCCGAGGCGCACGAACGGGCGCGCGGCGACGGTGGGGAGGTCCTGGTCTAGACCGCAGGCCGCCGGCTGCTACCGTCGGCCCCGAGCAACGCGGGGACCGAGAGGGGTCGGCAGTGGCAGACGGCGGCAGGCGGGAACACCGGGCGTTCATCGGCTCGTTCACGGCGGCGGGGGGCGCGGGAGTCCTCACCGCCGCCGTGGACCGCGACAGCGGTGCGCTGACCCTCCTGAGCACGGTGGACGGGGTGCCCGATCCCTCGTACCTCGCTCTCTCGCCCACCCGCGACATGCTCTACGCGGTCAGCGAGACGGCCGACGGCGCGGTGGCCGCGTACCGCGTCGGCGGCGACAAGCCGGAGCCCGCCGGGCCCCTGGTGCCGGTCGGCGGCAGCGGCCCCACGCACCTCAGTGTCTTCGCCGGACACGTCCTCACCGCCAACTACGGCTCCGGCAGCGTCACCGCCGTGCCCGTCCGCGCCGACGGCACGCTGGCCGGCGCCGCCACGAGCGTGCTCCAGCACACCGGTTCCGGACCGCACACCCGGCGCCAGAAGGACCCGCACGCCCATCAGGTGCAGTCCGACCCGAGCGGGCGCTGGGCGGTGAGCGTCGACCTCGGTACGGACTCGGTGCGGGTGTGCACGCTGGAGGGCGGCAGGCTCGCGCTGCACCGCGAGATCGCGCTGCGCCCCGGCTCCGGACCCCGCCATCTCGCCTTCCACCCCCGGGGCGAACACGCGTACGTGCTCAACGAGCTCGCGCCCACCGTCACCGTGTGCCGTTGGAACGCCCTGGAGGGCTCGCTGCGGCCCGTCGGTGAGACGCCGGTGCTCCCTGGTGTTCCGGACGGCGACGCGTACCCCTCGGGCATCGTGGTGTCGCCCGACGGCCGCTTCGTGTGGACGGCCACGCGGGGGCAGGACGTCGTCTCCGTCCTGACGCCCGACGCGATGGGCGAGGGGCTGCGACTGGTCGCCACGGTGCCCTGTGGGGGCGTCTGGCCGCGCGCCCTGGCCGTCGACCCCTCGGGACGCTTCCTCTACGTCGCCAACGAGCGGTCGGGCGACGTGACCTGGTTCGGCGTCGACCCGGACACGGGGGTGCCGCGGCGGGGCGGCTCGGTGCCGGTTCCGGCGGCGTCCTGCGTGGTCTTCGGCTGAGCGGGCCACCGGCCGTACGGCCGCCCGCGGGGACCCGCTTGACCGGGGGCGAGGACGCGGGCGGCTGTCCGTGCGGGCGACGGGAGAAGGGCCCGTTCCTGGGGTCAGGAACGGGCCCTTCGGAGTGCGAGAGGTGGTACGGGGCCGGTCAGCGGACCGGCGCTCCCTGCGGCTGCTGGGGGGCGATGCCCAGCGCCGCGGTGTACTTGGCCAGCGCGAGCTTGCCGATCGCCGGGTACGGGCCGAGCGCCTCCGCGGCGGAGCAGCCCGCCTCCTTGGCGGCCTCGTCCAGCAGGCCGGCGTCGACCTCCGGGCCGATCAGGTACGGCGCGAGCGCCAGCTGCTGGGAGCCGGAGCCGCGCAGCTGCTCGGCGGTGGCCGCGATCGCGCCCTCCTCGTCGAGCGCCGCCGCCATCACCGGCACGGCGAGGCGCGCGGCGAGCAGCATGCCGGTGATACCGGCGGCCTGTACGGCCTCCTCGCCGCCCACGGAGGCGAGGATGATGCCGTCGGCGGCGGTGGCCACAGTGAACAGCCGGGCGCGGTCGGCGCGTGCCAGACCCGCCTCGGACAGGCGCACGTGCAGCGCTTCCGCGAGCAGTGGGTGGGGACCGAGGGCATCGGTCAGGTCGGCCGCGACACGGCTGTCCATGACGGCCTGGCGGATCCGGCGCAGCAGCGCGTTGTCCGGACCGGCGAGCAGCGGCACCACGACGGCGACGGGGCCGTCGGGCTGTGACACGTCGGAACCGGCGGCACGGGCCTGCTCGAAACGGGCGGTGCGCTCCTCGGCGGCGCGCGCGAGCACGGACTGCAGCGTGGGGAACTCGGCGTCGTCCCCGTCGAGGTACCCGATGCGTGCGTCGAGGCCGGGCAGCTCGGAGCGCGCGATGCTCACGACCTCCTCGGCGAGGCTGCGCGTGGCCGCGCTGGAGGTGCCCGGCACCGCGAGGACGAGCGCGGGCGCGCCCTCGGGAGCCGCCAGGGGCTCCGGACGGCGGTGCCGCCCGGGCTGGCGGGGTCGCGGCATTCGTACTGGCAGGCCGGACGCGGGCCCAGTGGGGGAGCTCATGGCGCCGCATGTTACTGGTTTCCTGGGCTCCCCTGTTCGGGGAGGGTGCAGGTGAGCGGTATCCGTCCGCTTTTGTCGGATGAGTTACGCGTGGATAAGAAATGATCAGTAATGCCGGACATGCCTGTGCTGTGCCCCGGGGCGGCCGGGACGAGGGTCAACTGCGCTGGTCCGGCAGGCTTCCGTGTGTATGCAGGGCGCCTGCATGTACCAGTAGAGTGACGCACCGTGGCACCACGACCTTTGTATGAACTTGTCGAAGCGGGCTGGGCGAAGGCTCTCGAGCCGGTGGCCGGAGGCGTCGCGGCCATGGGGGACTTCCTCCGGGCCGAGATAGCGGCGGGCCGGACCTACCTGCCGTCCGGGGCGAACGTCCTGAGGGCCTTCCAGCAGCCCTTCGACGACGTGCGCGTCCTGATCGTGGGTCAGGATCCCTATCCCACGCCGGGCATGGCGATCGGGTTGAGCTTCGCGGTCTCGCCCGAGGTCCGTTCGTTGCCCGGCAGTCTGGAGAACATCTTCCGGGAGATGCACTCCGACCTCGGGCTGCCCAGGCCGTCGAACGGCGACCTGACGCCGTGGACGCAGCAGGGCGTGCTGTTGCTCAACAGGGCGCTGACGACGGCCCCGCGACAGCCCGCCGCGCACCGGGGCAAGGGCTGGGAGGAGGTCACGGAGCAGGCCATCCGGGCGCTCGCCGCGCGCGGTAAGCCACTGGTGTCGATCCTGTGGGGGCGTGACGCGCGCAATCTCCGCCCGTTGCTGGGGGATCTTCCGGCGATCGAGTCCGCGCACCCGTCCCCGATGTCGGCCGACCGGGGCTTCTTCGGTTCGCGGCCGTTCAGCAGGGCCAACGACCTGCTGGTGCGGCAGGGCGCCCAACCGGTGGACTGGCAACTGCCGTAGGCCACGGACCCGTTGCGCGAGGCGGGTACCCGCCTCGCGCCAGGGGTTCCGCCCCTTCGACGTCAGCGTGACCGCTCCCGGATCAGGTCAGCCGCCCTCTCGGCGATCATGATCGTGGGTGCGTTGGTGTTTCCGCTGGGGACGGTGGGCATGACCGAGGCGTCGACGACACGGAGTCGCTCGACCCCGTGGACCTCCAGGTCCGGACCGACGACGGAGTCCTCTCCGGTTCCCATGGCGCAGGTCCCCACCGGGTGATAGGACGTGGCACTCCACCTGCGGACATGTTCTTCGAGAGCCGCGTCGTCCAGGGAGTCCGGGGAGTCCGGGGAGACGAGGGAGGCCGGGTCGCCCGTGGCGGGCAGATAGGACCGTGCCAGGTGTTCGGCGAACGGTGCGCAGTGGGCGATGCCCATGACCGATCTGAGTCCAGCGACCATGACCTTCACATCCGTCGGCTCGTCGAAGTACCGGGGATCGATCAGCGGAGGGGCCTGTGGATCGGCGGACGCGAGGCGGACGGTGCCGCGGGTCCGGGGGTTCAGGCCGGCGCAGTTCATCGTGAACACCGGCCGGTCCGGTACCACCTCACCGCTGAGGATGAGTGCCGTGGCGCCTCCGGTCAGTTGGACGTCGGGGCGGCTGTCGCCGTCCGTCACGTTGAGGAACGCGCCGACCTCGCCGTAGTTGGAGGCGAAGGGCCCGTCGCCGTGGGCGCGCCATCGTTCGAGATTCTCCGGGGTGAGGAGGTCCCGGGCGATGTCGGTGGAGTTCCGGGTCTCCCATACGAGGGGGGCCATCAAATGGTCCTGCAGATTCCGTCCGACCCCGGGAAGCGGAACGCAGACGTCCATTCCCGCGTCGCGCAGCTCGCCGGGATCGCCCATGCCCGACAGGAGCAGCAGCTGGGGGGAGTTGACGGCTCCGCCACAGAGCAGCGTCTCCATGTCGGCGTTGGCCACCCGCTCCTGACCGTCCAGGAGATAGGTGACACCCGTCGCGCGTGAGCCGACGCATGTGATCCCTGTCGCCAGGGCGTCGACGCGTACCGTGAGATTGGGTCGGCCGAGGGCGGGGCGCAGATAGGCGTCGGCCGCCGAGCACCGCCGTCCGTGACGGCATGTCACCTGGTACGGGCCGGCGCCGACGGGGGACGCACCCGCGAAGTCGTCGTTGGGGTCCAGTCCCCACTTCACGGCGGCGTTCAGCCAGGCCCGTGAGAGGTCGTGGGTGTAGACGCGGTCCTCGACGTGCAGGGGTCCGTCCGATCCGTGGTAAGGCCGACCGAGGCGGCTGTTCGACTCGGACCTCATGAAATACGGCAGGACGTCGTCGTAGCCCCAGCCCTTCGCCCCGTGCTCGTCCCGCCAGCCGTCATAGTCGTGCCGGTTGCCCCGGATGTAGATCATCACGTTGGTGGACGACGAGCCGCCCAGTACTTTGCCGCGCGGCCAGGAGAAGGTGCGGCCCCGCGTGGCCTGCCCGACCGTCCGGTAGCTCCAGTCGGCGTGCGATCCGAAGAGCATTCCGAGCGCGGCCGGGGCGTGGATGAGTTCGTCGGTGTCGGGGCCGCCCGCTTCGAGGAGCAGCACGCGGACACGGTCGTCGCGGCTCAGGCGGTCCGCGAGCACGCAACCGGCACTGCCGGCGCCCACGACGACGTAGTCGAAGCCTTCGGTTCCGGTGGAAGTCATGATGGCTCCATCGCCCGGCCGCGGCCCCCGGACCCACCCGGAGCGGGCGCCGTGGGCCGGCCGTCGGATCAGGGATGGTAGATCGACTGGAGTTGCTGGTAGGCCTGAAGCCCCTCGGGCCCCAGTTCGCTGCCGAGGCCACTGGCCTTCCTGCCTCCGTAGGGCGAGGTCAGGTCGGGCAGATAGCCGTTGAGGCCGACGGTGCCGGTCCGGATTCGGCGGGCCACTCGGGCACCACGGTCCACGTCGGTGGTCCAGACGGTTCCGGCCAGGCCGTAGGCCGACTCGTTCGCCAGGCGCACGGCCTCGTCCTCGCCGTCGTAGGGCGTGATGGTGAGGACCGGGCCGAAGATCTCCTCCTGCGCGACGGTCCATGAGTTGTCGACGTCGGCGAATACGGTCGGTTCGACGAACCAGCCCCGGTCGAGGCCGGGCGGCCGGCCGCCTCCGGTGGTGAGCCGGGCACCTTCGTCCAGGCCGGTCCTGACGTAGCCCAGCACACGTTCTCGCTGGTGTGAGCTGACGAGCGGGCCGATCCGGGTTCGAGGGTCGAGCGCGTCACCGACGACGGCGTCACGCGCCATCGCCGTGCAGAACTCGACCACCTCGCCGTACCTGCCGCGGGGGGCCAGGATCCTGGAACTCGCATAACAGGTCTGACCGTTGTTCAGCAGGCTGGCCATGAAGAACTGCTCGGGGTCCGCGGCGAGGTCGGCGTCGTCGAGGACGACGGCGGCGGACCTGCCTCCCAGTTCCAGGGTCACCGGCCGCAGCAACTCGGCGCAGGCGGCGGCCACTTGGCGGCCCGCTCTGGTCGAGCCGGTGAACGACACCTGGTCGACGCCAGGGTGGGAGACCAGATACGCGCCGGTGTCACGGCCGCCGGGAACGATGTTGATCACGCCGTCGGGGATGTCCGCCTCCTCGACGGCCTGAGCCAGCAGCACCGAGTCGAGGACCGTCTCCGGCGCCGGCTTGAGGACGAGCACACAACCGGCCGCCAGGGCCGGGGCCACCTTGAAGAAGGCGATGGTCTGGGGGAAGTTCCAGGTCATGACGGCGGCCACGACGCCCGTGGGTTCCCGGCGGACCAAGGTGGTGCCACGGGGCATCCCGGTACGGAGTTCCTCCGTCGCCGTCTCGTCGGCAAGGCCCGCGTAATAGCGCAACAGGGCTGACGGCACCACGCCTTCGAAGGACCGGGCGACAGTGATCGGCATGCCGTTCTGCGCGCTGACGGCGTCGGACGTCGCCCCGCTCCTGGCATCGAGCGCGTCCGCCAGACGGATCATGGCGGCCGCGCGGCGTTCGGTGCCCCAAGAGGCCCAGCCGGACGGGTCGTCGAACGCGGCACGCGCGGCTCCGACCGCTCGGTCGATGTCGACCTGGGAGCCGTCCGGTACGGCGCCGAGCTGATCGCCGGTACTCGCGGACACGGCGTCGATGACGCGGTCGCCGGATGCGCGCACCCAGTGTCCGCCGATGAACAGATGGTGGGGATCCATGGTGAACTCTTCCCTCGGCATGGCCTCGGGACCGCGCTGCTCAGCGTGGTACACAGGCCCTGATACCGGCCTGGCCCTTCATGTCCTCGCCCGGCGCGTCGAACCTGCGGACGGGCGACGACTGGGACGCTCCTTGCGGCGGACATCCACCTCGTGAAGAGCGCCTTCCTGGTTCATTGATGAATATAAGCGACGTTACACCCATCTGGGGTAGAACGTCACCAGATGGGTAGAAACAGGGTGGAGAACTTCGTATGCAGCCCCGATGAGGGCCGACCGGACCCGTGCGCGGCAACGCACGTGCGCACAGAACAGCGCCTCAGGAGAGGTGGCCCATCGTGAGGACATATGGCGGAGCAACGGCGGAGCAGCGCGCTTCGCTCCGCCGGCGACGCCTGATGGAAAGCGGCCTCGAACTCTTCGCCGGCCGGGGATACGCCCACACCTCCATCAGCGCGGTGCTCCGCCACGCCGGCCTGAAGGACAGGTATTTCGCGGAGAGCTTCTCGTCCCTCGACGACCTCATGGCAGCACTCGTGCGGGAGATCTACGAGGAGCAGATCGCCCGGTGTGCCGAGGCGATCCGCACGGACCAGCCGCTGCGCGACCGGGCACGGAACATGATCGACATCGTCGTCGGCCTTCCCCTGGAGGACCCGGAAAAAGGGCGCGTCAAACTCACCGAATCCCTGGGTGCCGGCCCTGTCACGGCGCGCGAACGGCGTCTGGGCCTGCGGCGGATGAGCGGCCTCGTGGACTCCCTCCTGAGGGAGCGGCCTCTCGACCCCCGTATCGACACGGCCGCCCTGTCCGTGGCCGTCGTGGGGGCGATCGGCGAGATGTCGCTGAGCTGGTTCAGCGGAGTCCTGGACGTCTCGAGGGAGGACCTGGTGGATCAGGGCCTCTTCCTCTTCGAGGCCATCACCGAGCACACCTCGCCGACATCACGACATCACGGGAGTGGATGACGGCACGTGTCGGTCGGCGGTGTCCGTCGACGGTCCCTCCGCGGAGGGCGGGGGCGGGGGCGGAGGACGGAGAGCGGACGGTGACGGGAGCGCCGGAACGGACGTGTCGACGGGCTCGTTGTGAGCATCGGAGGGACCGAGCCCGTATGGGAGGGCGACGTGACATGTCCGTGCGGTCGTGAGGAGGACGCCGTTGATGGCGGCATTCCGTGGTCCGAAGGTTCCGAACGTGTGGCTGTGGAGATGGCGGCGCAATCCGCTGCGGCGTCGCAGTGACGCCCTCGAGGCCTGGATCGTGCTCGTCGCCGGAGCACTCACCGTGCTCGGCGGAGTGCTCGCCGGCCTGCTGGCGACGCAGTCCGTGGAGCACGGCCTCGCCCGGCAGCGCGCCGAGTGGCACTCCGTCCTGGCACTGCTCGCCGACGACGTGCCGAAGTCGACCGCGTCGGCGACCGGCGCCGACATGGTCTGGGCGAAGGTCCGCTGGACCGCGGCGGATGGTTCGCCGCGTGCCGGCCAGGCACGGGTCTCCGTCGGCAGTCACGCGGGCACCCCGGTCACCGTGTGGACGGACGACGACGGCCGGCTGGTCACCAGGCCCGCCTCGCCCTCCCAGGCCCGGCTGCGCGCCTCGCTGGTCGGGATCCTGATGGGGGTGAGCGCCGCGGGGGTGCCGTTCATGGGCGGGCGGCTCGTGCGCGGGCGAATGGAAAGGCGCCGCATGGAGCAGTGGGACGAGGAGTGGCAGCGGATCGGACCACTGTGGGGGCGGAAGACGGGCTGAGGCGGATGTCCTCCTAGGGCGTGCTGCGAGAACCCCGCCCGCCCCGCCACGCACCCCGGGCGGACGACGGGACTTTCGCAACACGCCCTAGGTGTATTGATCACGAGCGTCGTCCAGGGCGGCCCGGCAGGCGCGCAGCAGTTGTTCGTCCTCGACGATGTCGTGGCTGCCGTGCCCGGCGGACCGCGCCCGGTGCCGTCGCGGTGCGGCGAGTTCCGTACGGAGCAGATCGTGGGCGGGTGTACCCGCGGCACCCATTCGGCCCAGACACGCGGCCAGCGTGCCACGCGTGTGCACGTTCTGTTCCCAGGCCGAACGGAGCGCCGTGAGAACCGGATCCGGATTCCCGGCGATGTCCCACAGCGCCCCCGCGGCCGCCGTCCGTTCCCACACGTCCCTCGACGCGGCCATGCGACGCAGGTCGGGCAGCGCGGCGCCCGCCGAGGCACCCAGCAGCCCCAGCGCTTCGGCGCTCGCGCGGGCATGTTCCCCTCGCGTCAACTCCCGCAGCAGCGCCGGCAGTACGGCCCCGGCGTCCCCCTCGACCGACCAGAGCGCGGCCGCCGCCCGCACCGCGTACGCGCCGTCAAGCAGCTCACGCAGCACCGGTATCGCCTCCCGCGCCGCCGGTCCGAATGCCCCGACGGTCCGCGTGGCCGCCTGCACCAGCCAGTCCCGGCCGCGTAGTCCGGCCGGCAGTCCGTGCAACAGCCGCAGCACCTCCGGCAGCGCGTCGGCGTACCGCAGCCCGCCGAGCGCGTACAGCAGCGGCGAGGCACGGTCGTACGCGTCCGGCGCGTCGACGGGCACCTCGCCGAGCCGCGCGCGCAGCAGCGGGCCGAGCGGCTCCGCCGCCGCGCCCAGGTACGTGATCGCGTAGCCGGAGTCGTGCGGCACGACCGGTCCGTCCAGCACGTCGGCGAGCGCGGGTACCGCTCGCCGGTCCCCGGCTCTGGCCAGCGCCCTGAGCGGTCCGCCCAACGTCGGTGCCCCGCGCTCCCACTGGCGTATCGAGTGCTCGGGACCGGCGGCCACCAGGTCGGCGAGGCGGTCGGCGGCCGGCCGGGCCAGTGCGAAGAGACCCTCCAGGACCGAGACGGCGGCGTCGCGCAACCGCGCATCGTCCGTGCCGAGTTGCTCGCCGATCAGGGCCACCGGCTCCTCGTACGACCCGCGCCATTCGGAGAAGAGCCCCGCCGACATCCACACGGCGTTGCACCGGTCGGCGGCCGCGTCGCTGGTCAACTGCCCCCTGAGCAGAGCGATCCGGTCGGCCGTCCGCCCGCCGAGCGCGGTGTGCAGCGTCCGCAGGAGCTGTGCGCCTTCCTCGTCGGCCGGGCGCAGGCGTCTCAACTGACCGATGAGTGTGTCGGTATCGGGCCGCTCGGGCAGGTCCGTGACCCGGGGCCACCGGGATCTCGCCCTGAGGAGGGCGACCACGGTGGGCACGAGGTCGGCGGGCAGGCGATCCGGGGCGCAGCCGGCGAGTTGGCCGAGCGCGGCGAGGCGAAGCCCCGGGTCGTGCGGTGCGGCGCCGAGCGCGACCAGACGGTCCACCGCCGCGGCGCCGGCCGCCGGACGCAGGCGCGCGAAGAGGCCGAGGGCCTCGGCGAGGGCCGGGCGGACGCGCTCCTCCTCTTCCTCGTCGAGCCGCCCCGTCAACAGCCCGAGCACCCGCTCGGGTTCGTCGAGGAAGAGCGTCACGGCCGTCGCCGCCGACCGGCGCACCTCCGGGTCCCGGTCCCCGGCCAGCCCGGCGAAGACCGCGGCACCCGCCCGTACCGCGGTCCGGGCCATGGCGTGGTTGTCGTCGGCGGGATCCGCCCCTTCGAGCGGTCGCTCCCCGGCGGGATCCGCGTCCTCAGGCGGCTGTTCGTCGAGGGTCGCGCCTCCGCCGATACTGACGAGCAGTTCCACGATGCCGCTCCGGTCGGGGAGTTCCGGCCGCGTGACGAGCGCGAGCAGGAAGGGGACGCACGCGAGTGTCGAGTCGTACACATCGCCCTGGTGGTGCACGGCGCCGTACATTCCGTCGAGCGCTCTCTCACGCTCCTGGGGGCTGGGCGAGGCCAGTCCCCGCAGCAGGCGCGGTACCTCCTCCGCGCATCCGTAGGCATGCTCCATCGAGGCCCAGTCGACCTCGTCGATCCCCGTGAACACGGCGTCCTCCCCGGACGTTCGGCAACTGATCGCGAGTGTGCACCACGGCACTGACAGTCGGCGTCCGGCCGTCAGGACTCCGTTCGCGTCCGTCCCGGCCCGGTCGGGCCCCGTCCCGCCTCCGCTGCCGGCCGGGCTCCCTAGACTGGGGCGGTTCACATGGCGGCCGGGGCGGTTCGCGCGAGACGATCCCGGCGAGGGGGAGGAAACACGGTGGCGACAGAGGTCGGCGGCTTCGACGATCCGTCCGCCGAAGTGCTGGCGGAGGCGGCCGCGGCCTTCGGGCTGCTCGCGTCGTCGGCACGGCTGCACATCGTGTGGGCGCTCGCGCAGGGCGAGAGCGACGTGACCGGACTCGCCGAGCGGGTCGGCGGGGCGTTGCCCGCGGTGAGCCAGCACCTCACCAAGCTGAAGCTCGCCGGCCTCGTACGCTCCCGGCGCGAGGGCCGGCGCCAGGTCTACTTGGTCGACGACCCGGACGTGGTGGCCGTCGTACGCCTCATGGTCGGACAACTGACGGACCGGGCCGACCGGGCCGAACGAGCAGACCGGTCCGGGCTGCCCGCCCAGGGCGCGGAGCGACTGCGCGCCTTCGGCGCCTGAAAGGTGCCGCGACGGTCCAGCATGTCCCGCGGGTTCACTGCGTCCAGCCCTCATCCGGTTCCACCCCGCTCACGGCGGCCGACGTTCCGGGCTCCGCGCACTGACACCCCCGGTGTCCGTACCGGGTCGGCGCGCACGGCCGCCCGGTACGGACACCGCTCGTGACTCAGTCCTCCTCGCCCTCCTCGTCCTCGTCACCCTCGAAGAAGTCGCCCACCTCGTCGACGAGTTCGGCCGCGACCAGGCCGCCCACCACACCCACCGCGAGTCCCGCCGCGCCGGCCGCGATCGCGGTCCCCACGCCGGGCCCGGAGTGACCGCCCTCGTGGCCGCCGTGGCCGGGCGCGTGCCCGTACGTGTTCCCGGCGGCGTACGGATCGTCGTGGCCGTACGAGGCGTGCGAGCCGTAGGACGCCCGGTGCTCGACCAACTCCCGGATCCAGCCGTCGACTTCGCTGTTCCAGTCGAGCGTGTGCGCGTCCTGGTGGCTCACCGTGAAACGGGTGAGGGCGTCGTGCCCGGACTCGAACAGACCACCGCGCTTGTCGGCCTCCAGCACGACCTCCATGCCGGCCGGCGTGGCGAGGAAGGTCAGCTCGATCTCGTTCACCGCGTGCGCGTACCGCGGCGCCGGGGCCAGCTCGATCTCCTGGTAGAAGGGCAACCGCTGCCCCGTGCCCCCGATGTGGCCGTACTCGAGGTCGGCCGAGCGGAAGCCGAACCCCAGCTGTCCCAGCGCCTCCAGAACCGCTTCCTGGACCGGCAGCGGCCGGACGGTGAGCGGATCGAGGTCTCCCTTGTCCCTCGCGCCGGCCACGGCGAGCTCGGTCCGCACCCCGAGCACGATGCCCAGCGGCTGCCCGTACAACTCACTGACCGGCGTCTCCCACGGCAGCTGCACACTGAACGGGATGCTGCGCCGCTCCTCCTCGGCCAGGCGGAAACCGCCGCCGACGGTGAACCGCTCGAAGACGACGGCGCCTTCACTCTCCCCGTCCTCGTGCTCCGCCTCGACCCGGGCGATCAGATCGAGCCCGATGTGCTCGATCTCCATGTCCGCGCCGCCGCCTTGGAGATGGACCTGTCCCGACAGGATTCCGCCGGGCGCCACCGCGCCGCCGTCGAGAACCGTGTCCACCGAGGGGCCGCCTGCGCCCATCGCCCCGAGCAGCCTCTTGAACACCATGCCGCTGTGGCTCCTTCACTGATCGCACTCGTCGTTCCGAACCGGCCCGACGCTCGCGCGCCGGGCCGGTCTCGTCAGAACTGACCATGCGGGCGGAGAAGTTCCCAGGTCACCTGGACGGAGGCAGGGGTCACGACACCCCGCGGTCGAAGCAGCGTTCCAGTTCGTCCAGGTCGTAGAACGAGCTGCCCTTCCGCACGGGCTCACAGCCACGCTTGAAGGCGGTCTCCTTCTCGTTGTAGAGCATCCGCACCAGATAGGTGTTCCCCTTGCGGAACACGTCCCACTGGATGTTCGCGGCCATCGGAGCGACCGACCCGCCCCGCCAGGAGTTGTCCGCGTAGGTGTAGGGACGGCTCTCCGTCACCGGCTCGGTGCTGCCCGGCAGCCGCATCAGCGCGGCGAGCGGGATGATCTCCTCGGCGTGGGTGAAGCGCAGCTCCGCGCCCAGGTCGCTGGTTCCCGCGCGCTTGGCCTCGACCTTCTCGAAGAAGTCGTCGAGCAGGACGTCCGCCATCTTGTACGTGATGTCGCTGTCCGCGAAGCCGGGCCCCTTCTCGTAGAAGTCCTCGGCGTCGCCGAGATAGGCGAACCAGGCGGCGTCGCGCGGGGCGAGGTAGCGCTCCAGGTGCCAGTCGCCCTCGTCGCTCATGGCCGGGGCGATGCTGTACAGGTTGTAGACCGCCTGTGCCGCGTCGACTTCGGAGCCGATCGAGGAGAACTCGCCCGCCGTGATCCGCCGGACGAAGGCCGGGGTGAAGATCTTCTTCAGGATGCCGCGGGCCGCGCGACGGGTGGCGGGCTGTTCGGTGATGTTCCTGAGCGTGGTAGCCAGTCGCTGGTCGTTGGCTATGTAGTCACGATAGGCGGCGCCCCCCGCTGACTTGTGGAAGTACAGGAGGTCGGCATCGGCCCGCGCCGGGCCGATCAGGGGGCCGAGCGCGGGGTCGGCGTCGGTGAGGGCGGAGGCGAACAGCCGGCCGCTGTCGACGGCGCGGCCCTGGCCCGAACTGACGACGTCGATCGGTTCGCCGTCCCGGGCGATCCGCGCGAACAGTCCGGGCAGCCGCCGCTCCATACGGACCGCGGCGCCCTGGATCTCCCGCTGACCCCGGCCGCTGAGACTGCCGTAGCCGACCTTCTCCATCGCGGCGGTCAGGGAGCGTACCTGGGGGCCGAACTTCTCACCGGCACGCGTGAGTTCACCCTCGTTCGCGGCCTCGTCCCACAGCCGCAGGATCAACTCCGCGTCCTCTCCGCTGGTCGCCGCGCGGGAGCCGTGCCGGGACACGTTCTCCGTGAACACCGGGGCGAAGCCCTTCGGCGCCCGCTGATACGAACGGGCGTCCTGCTGCGGGGCGTAGGGCGTCTTCGTCCCGTACGAACCGGCCGGTCCTCCCGTCGCTGCCGCCGGGAGGGCGGAGGAGAGGAGGGCGGTGAGCGCGAGGACCAGGGCGGGGGCGGCCGTGATGCGTTTCATGGGGTGGTCGATTCCTCCGGAGCGGGCTCGGGCGGTCGGCCGCATCGTCGCCGGGAGACGTGAACGCCCGGTGACCGGGACGTGGCGACGGATGCCCGGCCGGCACGGGAGCCCACGGGCGGTCCCGTGCCCACCGGGCACGTCGCGCCACCCGGCGGACGACGGAGTGGACTACGAACCGGACGACGGAGTGGACTACGAACCGGACGGGGAACCGGACGCCGGGCTCGACGGCGCACCGTCGTGGGGCGGTCGGGTCCTTCCCCCCGGTGTCCGCAGGTGTCCGCGACGGCCGAGGGCGGGCAGCGCGGGCGTGGTGAGGAAGCCCTCCGCGCGGGCTGTGGCGATCCCGATGCGGGGCAGGTCACTGCTCTTCTCGAACAGCAGGTAGCGCGGCTCCCAGACCGGCCGGTACTTGGCGTTGGCCCGGTAGAGGGACTCGAGCTGCCACCAGCGGGAGAGGAAGGTCAGCATGGTGCACCACAGCCGGAGCACGGGCCCGGCGCCGAGTCGGGAACCCCGGTCGAAGACCGCCCGGAACATGGCGAAGTTCAGCGACAGCCGCTGCACCCCGAACTCCTGTGCACGCAGCAGGAGTTCGATGACCATGAACTCCATCAGCCCGTTCTCGGAGTCCCGGTCGCGGCGCATCAGGTCGAGCGACAGCCCCTTCTCGCCCCAGGGCACGAAGCTCAGAACCGCCCGGGGCTCGGCCCGGCTGTCGTGGCACTCCAGCATGACGCAGCGGCCGTCGCCCGGGTCGCCGAGCCGTCCCAGCGCCATGGAGAAGCCGCGTTCGGTCTCGCCGTCCCGCCAGTGGTCCGCCTTGTCGATCAGAGTGGCCATCTCGGCCTCGGGAATGTCCGCGTGGCGGCGGACGCGGACGGTGTACCCGGCCCGGCGAATCCGGTTGTGCGCCTGACGAACTCCGCGCATCGCGCGTCCTTCGAGGGTGAACTCCGCCCGCTCCACGATGGCTTCGTCGCCGAGTTCGAGGGCGTCGAGGCCGTGCCGGGCGTAGATGGTGCCGGCCTCCTCACCGGCGCCCATCACGGCCGGTGTCCACGCGTGCCGACGGGCCTCGCGCAGCCACTCCTCGATCGCGCCGGGCCAGGCCTCCGGGTCACCGATCGGGTCGCCCGAGGCCAGGGTCACTCCGCCGACCACGCGGTAGGCGATCGCCGCCTTGCCGCTCGGCGACCACATGACGGCCTTGTCGCGGCGCAGCGAGAAGTAGCCCAGCGAGTCCCGCTCGCCGTGCTTGGCCAGGAGCGCGCGCAGACGCTTCTCGTCGTCCTCGCCGAGGAGTTCACTGCCGCGAGGGGCGCGGAAGCACGCGTAGAGAACGAGCAGGAAGGTGGCGGCGATCAGGACGTTGACGAGGACGTCCACCCAGCGGGGCGCGACGACGGAGTCGAGGCGGTCGGCGAGCGGGCCGACGCTGACCCCGCGCAGCAGGGTGTACGCGATCCGGTCGCTCAGCGGCGCCCCGGACACCTTGTTGGTGGCGCTCACCAGCAGGGTCCCGAGGGTCCCGCTCACGAGGACGCCGCCGGCGCCGACGGCCAGCGCCAGCCGGGGGTTGGAGCGGTCCCCGACGGCCCGGAACTCCGTGCGCCCGACCAGCAGCGCGAGCACGAACAGTCCGGTGAACAGAGTGGAGAACCAGTTGAAACCGTGGCGCCGGTACGGGGCCTGGGTCAGGGCCAGTGCGTACAGCCCGAAGAGCGGTCCCGCCAGCAGCATGTTGAAGATCCACGCGGCCCGCTTGCGGCGCCTCATCACCAGGGCGAGGAACAGCGCCAGGGCTGCCGAGATCAACCCGGCGGTGGCGAGGTACGGAGTGAAGAACTGACCCGCGTTGTGCTCGTGCACCTCTTCGCGGAAGGGCAGCGAGACGACGGCCACCAGGTTGAGCAGCGCGAGCAGCCGCAGATACCAGACGGTGGCGGCGGCGGCCCGCAGTCGCAGTCGTGGCCCCGCGGCGCCGGCGGACCCTTCGGCGGGAGCGGTCCGCCGCGATGTCGAGTTCCGCTGTCCGGGGACGAGCGCTGGCTGTTGTGCAGACACGGTGCAGCATCACCTTGGGAAGAGGGGGTGGGAAGAGAGCCGTGGGGACGGGCCGGGCGAACCTGTGCGTTTCCTGGGAATCGCAGAGCGGGGAAACCCTACATCCCGTAAGGAAAGGTGAGTTGTGTCCAAGGTGAGGATCGGCGTCGGAGATCCTGACGGCCGGCCGCCGACAGGGCCCGCACGGTAAGAATGCCTGGTCCGCGCGGTGTCGCGGGGTAAGGGAGCGGTAAGAATCGAAGCGTGATCGACGAGCCGCCGCTCGGCTGCTTCGACCGCCTCGACCGCGTTCGGGCGGCTACTTCTTCGCGCTGCCCGGTGTGATGGCCCGCTCGGACCGGCTCGGCCGTTCCGTCCTGGAGGACCGGACCGGCTCCGGCCCGTCCAGGCGTCCGAGCAGGAAGGGGAGCAACCCCCGCTCCAGAAGGGCCTGTTGCCAGTCCAGGTGGGCCTGTCTCGCCTCGGCGTCACCGGGTTCACGGTCTTCCGGCGCGGGACGGCGGCGGGTCGCCAGCGACCAGACCAGATCACCCAGCGCCGCCCCCGCCGTCACGGCGGCCAGGATCACCACCACCATGATCAGGCCGTCGTTGAGATGGGGGCGTACGTCCAGGGCGTGCAGGTCGAACCCGCTCAGGACGTAGACGCCGGCGGCGACGACACCGAGGCTGGGCAGGAGCAGCGCGGACACGGAGGCGGAGCTCTCCTCCGTACACACGACGGTTTCTGAGGGACCGTCAGGTCGATCCGTGAGCGGCGGGCGGCCGGTCGGGGCCCGCAGTCCGAGGTAGCGGCCGTACTCGGCGGCAGCGGTCCGCGAGAGGGTGGCGCGTGCCTTCAGTGCCTCGCCGCGCAGGCGCTCGCGCGTGTCCGCGGCGCCGGAGTGCTCCATCGCTGCCATGATCTCGGGGGAGTGCAGAGCCCGGTCCAGGACCCGCTCGAAGGAGCCGTCACCCGTCGCCGTCCGATCGGCGTCACGTTCCTTCACAGGGGTCCCCCGAGACGTAAGAGGCTCATGACGAACTCATGATGACGCAAACCCTACAGTATGTAGGGTTTGCGTTCGCCGGCGGCCCGTGGGCCCCGGACCACGATGCGTGGGCCCCGGACCACGACGCGCCCCCTGTCTCGTTACCGCTGCCGCGGGTGTCACACCACCCCGTCCCACCCGGTCTATTCCGATGTCGAACAACGGACAGAGGGAATCATGCGCGAGATTGTGATCGTCGGTGGCGGATACGCGGGCTTCTACACCGCGTGGGGCCTGGAGAAGGCCCTGCGTACGGGTGAGGCGCGGGTGACGGTCGTCGACCCGCGTCCCTATATGACGTACCAGCCGTTCCTTCCGGAGGTGACGGCCGGATCGGTCGAGGCGCGGCACGCCGCCGTGTCGTTGCGGCGGCATCTGCGCGGCACCCGGCTGATCGCGGGGAGCGTGACCGGGATCAGCAACGCGGACCGGACGGTCACCGTCCGGTCCGCCGACGGAACCGAGCACGAACTCCGGTACGACACCCTCGTGGTCACCGCCGGCGCCGTGACCCGTACCTTCCCCATACCCGGCCTGGCACAGCAGGCGATCGGCCTGAAGCACGTCGAGGAGGCCGTCGCCATTCGCGACCGGCTGATGACCGCGTTCGACCAGGCGGCGTCGACGCCGCCCGGGGCCGAGCGGCGCAAACTGCTCACTGTCACCTTCGTGGGTGGCGGGTTCTCCGGGGTCGAGGGCTTCGGCGAGCTGCTGTCGCTGGCGACCGCGATGCTCAGGTCGTATCCGGAACTGAGCTTCGAGGATCTCTCATTCCACCTGGTCGAGGCCCGGGGGCGCATCCTGCCCGAGGTGGGCGACAAGCCCGGCGCGTGGGTCGTGCGCGACCTGGAACGCCGTGGCGCGCACGTCCATCTGAACACGCAGCTCGTGTCCGCCGATGACGGGCACGTCGTGCTGTCCAGCGGCGAGGAGTTCGATTCGGCGCTGATCGTCTGGACCGCGGGCAACGCCTCGAACCCGGTCGTGCACAACCACACGGATCTGCCGGTCGACGAGCGGGGTCTGGTGGTGGTCCGCCCCGACCTTCGGGTGGGCACCGCCGACGAACCCGTGCCGGGCGTGTGGGCGGCGGGAGACGACGCGGCCGTCCCGGACCTGGCCTCGCCGGTACCGGGGGCGCACACGGTGCCGAACGCGCAGCACGCCGTGCGGCAGGGCAGGCGCCTCGCGAAGAACATCGCGGCCGACCTGCACGGAGGCAGGGTCCGGGACTACCGCCACAGCAGTCTGGGGGTGGTGGCGACACTGGGTCTGGGACGCGGAATCTTCCAGTACAAGAGCATCGTCATCAAGGGTCTTCCCGCCTGGCTGATGCACCGCGGATACCACGTCCTGGCCGTGCCCACCTGGGAGCGGAAGGTCCGCGTGCTCGCCGTCTGGCTCACCGCCGCGCTGTTCGGCCGCGATCTCGTCTCCCTCGCCTCCGTCCAGCACCCACGGGACGCGTTCCTCGCGAGTGGCGAGCCGCGACGCTCCGGCGGAGGAGCCGGGTGAGAGACCGGGCGCACGGCCAGGTGAACGGGGCACACGGTCACCTGAGCGGGCCGGATCGTGCGGCCGGTGCCCGGCGGCAGGGAAGCGTCTACTCCTCTGGAGGGCACCTTGGACGCGAGTGAGGAGGCCGCGCGCGGCCTGAACGACATCGAGAACTTCCTGTACCGGGAGTCCCATCTGCGCGCGGCCCACCAGCGCGCGGCGGATTTCACCGCACGCGTACCCGGCCTGTCCCGGCAGCAGAGGACCGACATCGAGGAGTGGTACGTCGAGGAGCAGAAGCACGTCGCCCGGATGGTGACCGAGCACATCGCCGACAGCATCAGCGCGGTGGAGAAGCAGCACCACGTCCGCTTCGGGCGGTGGCTCAGGGGAACGCTGGCCGCGATGGCTCTCATCACCGCGGTGATGGTCGTGGTCAGCGTCGCGCTGGTCGTCGGGGCGTCGGCCTGAGACCCCACGGGACGGCGGAGGGTCGGAGCCGGCCGTCGTTCCGCGTTGACCCACCCTCCTGCCACAACGCGCCCTAAGGGCTGTCCCGTAATCCCCGGTGGATCAGCGCGCGGCGTCAGATGCGGTGCATCGCAAGGCGGAGGGTCGTCCTCATGCTGGGTGTATTCGGGCGATCCGACAACGCGGCGTGGGGGTCCCCCCTGCTCGAAGAGCTCGGGGGAGTGCCGTAGCTGTCGTCGTGCGCCCGCCGGGGATTACGGGACAGCCCTTAGCCGGGGGATCCGGGCGGGCGGTTCCAGGGGCGGAGCTTGTCGGGGTTGAGGACGATCAAGACGCACGTGATCCGCCGGTCGGCGACGGTGAGGCTGATGACGGCGGCGACCTGGTGGTCGTAACGGGCCACCAGGCCCGTGCGGCCGTTGACCGAGTGGGCGGTGAGCGTGGTGCGCGGGCGCAGGGCGAGGAGGGCCAGCAGGCTCGCCGCGACCTGCCGGCTGCCGTGCACGGGCCTGGCCAGTGCACGGACCTTGCCGCCGCCGTCGAAGAGCGCCGTGGCGTCCGGGGCGAGGAGCGACACGAGCAGGCCGGCGTCCTGCGCCGCACAGGCCTCACGGACCGCTCGGGCGAGGACATCGTGCTGGTACGCCGTGACGGGCCGCGGGCGTTGGACGCGAACGCCGTGAGCCGCCCGGTCGGCGAGGAGCGTGGCCGCGGGACGTCCGGCGTTCCGAAGCCCGTCCGCCGAGCCCGCGGTGCCAGGGGTGTCCAGCCGGCCGGATCCGGTGAGCCGGCCGAGACAGATACCGCCCGCGGTCTTCGCCAGCCAGGACCGGGGCACCTCGATACGGCCCCGCGCCGCTTCCGGCAGCCCGTACCACCGGCGGTACGTCTCGTCGACCACACGCTCCGCCGCGCCGGCACTGCCCAGCATCCAGCAGGCCACGTCCAGCAGATAGCGGCGCTCGTCCAGCAACTCCGCGAGCGGCACCGCGGAAGCACGATCCATACGGCATTCTCCCTCACGGACGGCCGTTTCACACGGCCGTACAGAAATTCTCCTCGCGGTTCCGGGGGCCTTGAGCGGTATCGCCGGCCCGACGGTACGGGGCCGGTACGTACACGCCCGTGCCCGGACAGTGATTTCGGCGGCCGACGGTGAAGTCCTGGCGAATGACACGCCATTTCCCTTTTCTCGGCTCAATCATTCAGACCGGACAGGCACGGCTCTTGTGACATGCGCCTCGGGGTGTCACAGCCATGCTTCTGGGCCGGTCATAAGGGTGGGAGCAGGCCGGGTTCTTGTCGGTCGAACGCGATTTTCCTGAACGATTGGTGGACGGTGGTAGAAGGCATGAGCGGCGGGAGTCAGGAACAGCCTGTGGGGCGAGGTCCCGCGGGAGAGAGGATTGCCGACTGGGCCTCCGTACGCCTGGGTATGCGGGGGCGGGTCAGGGAGAGAACGCGAAGGGCGTTCCCGGACCACTGGTCGTTCATGCTGGGCGAGATATGTCTCTACAGCTTTCTCGTCATCGTCGTCACCGGCGTGTATCTCACGCTGTTCTTCCATCCGTCGATGAAGGAAGTGACGTATCAGGGCAGTTACGCCCCGCTGCGGGGGCAGAGGGTGTCGGAGGCCTTCGACTCGACCCTGCACATATCCTTCGATGTACGGGGTGGCCTGCTCATCCGACAGGTCCACCACTGGGCGGCGCTGGTCTTCGTCGCCGCGATGCTGGTCCACATGATGCGCGTGTTCTTCACCGGAGCGTTCCGAAAGCCTCGTGAGCTCAACTGGGTTTTCGGTTTCCTGCTGTTGGTATTGGGAATGTTCGCGGGCCTGACGGGCTACGACCTTCCGGACGACCTGCTGTCCGGGACGGGCCTCGCGGTCGTGAACGGAACCATCCTCTCCCTTCCGATCGTCGGCACGTACCTCTCGATGTTCCTTTTCGGGGGCGAGTTCCCGGGCGACGACCTGGTCGCGCGTTTCAACACCCTTCACGTGCTGATCATCCCTGCCCTCATGGCGGGGCTTGTCGTCGCGCATGTGGTGCTGGCCCTCCGCCACCGGCACGCGCAGTATCCGGGTCCGGGGCGCAACAACCGCAACGTCGTGGGCCTTCCGCGCAGAGCGCGCGCCGTGAAGTCCGCGGGATACTTCTTCCTGGTGGCCGGCGGTCTCCTCCTCATGGGGGCGTTCGCGCAGATCAATCCCGTCTGGCAGTACGGGCCTCACCGCGCCGACCAGGTCTCGGCGGGGTCCCAACCCGACTGGTACATGGGTGTGGCGGACGGACTCCTGCGCGTCATGCCCGGCTGGGAAGTCGACCTCTGGGGCCACACTCTGGCCCTCGACAACCTGATCCCGCTGCTGGCCGGAGCGGGACTCTTCCTCGCCATGGGCGCGTACCCGTTCATCGAGGCCTGGGTGACGGGCGATCGCCGTGACCAGCATGTTCTCGACAGGCCACGCAACCGGCCGGTGCGGCTGGGCCTTGGTGCGGCGTGGATCGGTTTCTATCTGGTGGCCCTCATCGGAGCCGCGAACGACATCATCGCCATTCGCCTGCACGTCGGGGTCGAATCAGTGACGTGGGCGGTGCGCGTCGCTCTGTTCGTCGTGCCTCCCGCCGCCTACGCCGTGGCGCGTCGGTGGGCGCTCGGTCTCCAGCGCGCGGACCGCGACGCGGTCCTGCACGGGCGCGAGACCGGCAGGATCAGGCGTTTGCCGCACGGTGAGTTCGTCGAGGTGCACGAGCCGCTCAGCCAGGAACGACTGCACGTTCTCACCCAGCACGAGCAGTACCGGCCGATCGGTCCGGGCGGTACGGGCGACGGGGGAGACCCGAGTGCCGGATCGCACCCCGCCCAGCGACTGCGTGCACGGCTCAGCCGGCGTTTCTACGGCGAGGGCGCGCAGATCACCAAGCCGACGGAGCAGGAGTACAAGGCGCTCACCGGTGATCACCGGGACTGACCCGGCCGCGTCCGCACGGCGCAGATGTCGAGGGTCAGCTTCACCCTGTCACCGGTCAGAAGAACACCTGCTCCCGGAGCCGGGTTCTCGCCGGGGGCAGGGGCGGACCGCCGCGCGGTGAGCGTACCTGCGAAGCCGACGCGGTCGCGTCCGTACGCGTCCCGGCTCGTCGCACGCAACTCGAGGCCGAGGTGGAAGGGAAGTTCGACGTCCTTGATCCGGAGGAACCCCGCCAGGCGAAGCCGGTCGTCACCGGCGTCGAGGACTCCGGTGGAACGGAAGCTCAGGAGAGGAAACGTCGCGGAGTCCAGCAACTCCGGGCCGGTGACGTACGCGTCGCGCTCCCGGCAACCCGTGTCCGCACTGCCCGTCTGGGCACTGAGGTAGACCTCGGACCGGGTGGGACGGGCTCCGTCGAGTTTGAGGAGCCCCTCGAAATCGGTGAAGTTCCCGCGTACGTCGGCGATCATCGCGCGTCGGGCGGAAAAGCCGATCGCGCTGCGGACCGGGTCGATGATGTAGACGCCGGTCGGCTCCTCGTGGGGAGCGGGACGGGAAACGGTGGCTTCCTCGGGGTGGAACATGTCGAGCCGATTCTTCCGCGCGGGGATCTCGTAGGGGGGCGATTCGGAAAAGGAAGTCCCCCACGGTGTCCGTACCCGTGGGGGTGGGGCTGCCGCCGCAATGGAGGGGCCCCTGTCTCGTCGACAGGGGCCCACGGGAATCACCGCTGGTGCGCGGGCCGTTCGACGGACGGGGTCCCGGCGATGTGCGGGTCGGACCCGGGCAGAAGCGTGGCCTCCTTGAACTCGGTGTCCAAGGGCGAGGCGGACACGTCGATCATCACCTCCGCGCCCTCCCGCGCCGCCGCCAGGCCGCCACCCGCTATTCGGCGAGCTTTCCCTCGGTGGAGACATCCTCCATGAGGGAGGAGATCTCCTCAGGAATGGCCGGAATGCTCTCGTGGGTGATGCCGCCCGTCGGCGACCACACGAGATTGACCTGCAGAGCGGGATCGAGGTCGGGATAGTCACTGCGGTTGTGACAACCACGGGTCTCGCGACGCTCCAGTGCCGCTTCGAGGGTGGCGCGGGCCGCCAGGGCGGCGGACAGGAGATCGAAGGCGTGCGCG
Organism: Streptomyces sp. RPA4-2; assembly: GCF_012273515.2. Classification (NCBI taxonomy): domain Bacteria; kingdom Bacillati; phylum Actinomycetota; class Actinomycetes; order Kitasatosporales; family Streptomycetaceae; genus Streptomyces; species Streptomyces sp. RPA4-2. Next base: position 1,427,262 of record NZ_CP050975.2, on the reverse strand, counting down.
AGGTCCTGATAGCCGGCGATGTCCGGGTGGACGCCCACCTTCTCCATCCTCTTCTCGATCTCGGCGAGTTCCGCCAGCCCGGCGCGCAGGCCCTCCTCGTGGCGTACGACTCCCGCGTGCTCGGTCATGGTGTTGCGGATGGCACGCTGCAGGGCGCGGACGTTCTCCGGCCCGTCGGCGGCGAGGAGGTCGTCGATCTCCGCACGGGCCTGCGCGGTGGCCGCCGCCGACCGCGTGTGCGCGGTGAGGGATCGCGAGTAGTCGGCGGCCGCCCGGCCCGTGATGCGGCCGAAGACCAGCAGCTCGATGAGACTGTTCCCGCCCAGGCGGTTGGCGCCGTGCAGCCCGCTCGACGCCTCGCCGATGGCGTACAGGCCACGGACGTCGGTGCTGTGGTCCTCGGGGCGCACCCACACCCCGCCCATCGAGTAGTGCGCCGTGGGCGCGATCTCGATGGGTTCCCGGGTGATGTCCAGCATCTGCAGATCCAGCAGGGTCTGGTAGACGCGGGGGAGCCGCGTCATGATCGTCTGCCGGGAGAGATGGGAGACGTCGAGCCACACGCCCCCGCTGGGGGTGCCTCGCCCTTCCTTGATCTCCGTGTAGGAGGCCAGGGCGACACGGTCGCGGGTGGACAGCTCCATTCGGACGGGGTCGTAGCGGGACATGAACCGCTCTCCGAGCGCGTTGCGCAGTACTCCGCCCTCGCCCCGAGCGGCCTCGCTGACCAGGGTGCCGGCCGCGTTCTCCGGCTCGATGATCCCGGACGGATGGAACTGGACCAGCTCGGGGTCGCGCAGACGGGCGCCCGCCTCCACCGCCAGACGGAAGGAGTCGCCCGTGTTCTCGTCGCGGCGTGAGGACGTGCGTCGCCAGATGCGGGTGTGACCACCCGCGGCGAGTATGACGGCGTCGGCGTGGATCAGGTAGCGCGTTCCGTCGGTGAGGTCGAATCCGTAGGCACCGAAGACGGCGCCGTCGTGGACCAGAAGCCGGGTGATGTAGACGCCGTCGAGTACGGGGATGCCGAGCTGGTCGGCGCGCCTGATGAGGGTGCGCTGAATCTCCAGACCGGTGTAGTCGCCGGCGAAGGCGGTCCGCCGGAACTTGTGGGCGCCGAAGAAGCGCTGGCTGATCCGGCCGTCCTCTTCTCTGGCGAAGGCCATGCCATAGCGTTCCAGGTCGTCGATTCCCTGGGCGGCGCCCTGGGTGACGATCCGGGTCGTCCGGGGGTCGGCGAGAAGGTAACTCTCCTTGAGGGTGTCCGCCGCGTGCTGCTGCCAGCTGTCCTCGGGATCCATCGTGGACAGCGCCGCGTTGATCCCTCCGGCGGCAAGTGCCGTGTGGGTGTCCTCCTTGGGCCGTTTGCCGACCGCGAGGACGTCGACGCCGGCCTCGGCCAGTTCGATGGCCGCTCGCAGTCCGGCTCCTCCGGTGCCGATCACCAGCACCATGGTGGAGAGACGTCGTTCGGTGATGACCACGGTTTGCTCCGATCGCCTGGGTTGTCACCACTACGACCAGGCCGTCCTGGTGTTTGTGACACCTTCTTCTCGTCCGTCCCGTGGACCGGCTACGACGACAGCGTGATGGTCGTCGGCGTCCCCCGCCGGGCCATCTTCGCGTAGGGACACAGCGAATCGGCCTCCGCCAGCAGCGGAGCGGCCGCCTCGGGGTCGACGCCGGGCCACCTCACCACGAGGTCGACGCACAGCAGATGGCCGACGTCCCCCGGGTCCCGCCCGAGCGCGACGGTCACCTCCACGGAGATCACGGCGGGGTCGAACGCAGCCTGGCGGGCCACCAGGCTGAGCGCGCCGTGGAAGCAGGCGGCGAACCCCGCGGCGAACAACTGCTCGGGATTCGTTCCCCGGCCGTCTCCTCCCAGCTCGGCGGGCATACCGAGGTCGAGGTCCAGGACCCCGTCGGCCGAGCGAGCCCTTCCCGAGGCCCGCCCGTGACGTGCTGTCCCCCCGCTCACGGTCACCGTCGTGCGGTAGAGGGGAACGAAGGACTCCGCGTCGAAGTCCTTGGCGGTGGACGGCGGGGGCGACCGGACGCCGTCGGTCACCGCACGGCTCCGTTGCCGTCGCCGTCGCCGTCGACGGCCACCGTCGGCCGCGGAGCCGGCACCGTCGTGGAAGGGCGGGGGCAGGCCGGGTTCCCCTCGTGCCGGCAGCCCATGCGAGAGGGCCGGCCCTGGGTGGAGCCCAGCGAGCCGGATGCGCCAAGTGCCATGTGTCCCGCGCCTTTGTGTCATGGGCAAGCCCCGGGTCTCGGACAGCTGGTTGACCGACCGGCCACCCCGCTTGTGACAGCCGGGGCCGGGCTCGTGACAGCCGCGGGCACGTGCGCCGGTGTCCTGTGTCCCGACGACTGTCGGGCGACGCGGCACGGTCCGGACCGAAGAGACCTTCAGGCGCTCAATGAAGCCACGTAGGGGCCGAGTTTGTCGGGGTTCATGACCCACATGATGCGTTCGATGCCGCGTTCCGAGGTGTCCACGGAGAGCAGGACCATCGGGTTTCCGTGGGACGAGACGAGGACGGCCGGGCTGCCGTTGCTCTCGACCCAGCGGATGTCCGTCTCCGGCCAGAAGCGGGGGGCGAAGGCGACGAGGTACTTGGAGACGTGGGGACGGCCGACGACCGGGATCTTCGATGCCCCGCGGATGCCTCCGCCGTCGGCGTAGCTGACCACATCGGCACTGAGTACTTCCTCGAGGGCCGACAGGCTGCCTGTCTGGGCGGCGACGAGGAAGACTTCCAGCAGCCTGCGGTGAGCGTCGGGGCTGACCGGTTCCCTGCGCTCCGCCGACAGGTGTTTGCGGGCGCGGCTCACCAGCTGACGCGTGTTGGCTTCGCTGGTCTCGAGGATGTCCGCGATCTGTCCGTAGGGGTAGTCGAAGGCTTCCCGCAGGACGTAGGCGGCCCGTTCGACGGGGTTCAGCTTCTCCAGGATGAAGAGAACGGCCAGGTCGAGTGCCTCGGCCCGTTCCGCGCCCAACTGCGGGTCCACGCTGGTGTCGACCGGTTCCGGGAGCCAGGGTCCGATGTATGTCTCACGCCGCACTCTGGCGGACTGCGCGAGGTTGATGGCCAGGCGGGCGGTGACCGTGGCGAGGAACGCCGCGGGCTCGCGGATGTCGGTGCGGTCGGTGCTCTGCCACCGCAGCCAGGCCTCCTGGACGATGTCCTCGGCTTCCACGGCGCTGCCGAGCACGCGGTACGCGATACCGAAGAGCTGGGGACGGGCCGCGACGAAATCCCTCGTTGCCTGGTCGAGGGCGTCTGCGTCATCCCCGGCGGACATGGATCTCCTTCAGGTCTGGGTCCCCCATTTTACCGGCCGGCACCGCGGGACGCGTGGTGAGGGCACGCGTCCCGCCCCGCCGCGCACGCCTCGTGTTGTGCTCCCCATCGGACCCGTGCACGCTTGATCAGCGACGGACACCGTCGCCGCGGACCAGCACGGAGGGAGTCGCAGTGTCGAACAACGACTCGTCGGGCGGGACGTCGGACAGGCCCCGTTCCGAGGCGTGGAAGACGGCGGTGACGGTCCTGCAGGACGCCGAACCGCCCCACATCCCCGAGGGCGCCTCGGGGATGACGATCCTCGTCCAGTGGCCGCCCGGTGACCCCGGTACCCCTCCGCACCGCCACTCGGGACCGGCCTTCGGCTACGTGCTCGAGGGCGAGGTGCGCTTCGAGCTCGAAGGCGAACCGGAACGCGTCGTCAAGGCCGGCGAGACGTTCTGGGAGCCGGGCGGTGACGTCATCCACTATCAGGACGGAAACGCCCGCGCGGACGCGCCGTGCCGGTTCGTCGTGACCATGCTCTGCGCACCCGGCACGCCGATGCTCACACTGGTCGACGAGGAGGAACTGGCGCGCCGGGCTCATCTGCGTGCTCCGCGCCCAGGGGGCTGATCCGGGCGGAGCGGAGACGGCCGGGGGAGTGCTCCTACGACTGCTCCACGAAGTACGAGTCGTGCTTGAGGAGGAACTCGGCGCGCTCCTCGTCCGTCGCGTCCGCCAGCTGCGAGAGCTTCTCGAAGTACTCCTCACGCGGTGCTCCGGGAGTGAAGAGCAGAAGCATGTCGGCCGGTGAGTCGGAGTCGTTGCGGAACGCGTGCAGTCCGCCCTGCGGCACATGGAGGAAGTCACCCTGCCGGGCGTCGATCCACTGCCCGCCGTCGAACAGACGGACCGTGCCGTTGAGGATGAAGAAGGACTCCGAGATGGTCTTGTGGAAGTGGGTCCTGGGTCCACCCGCGTGCGGGCGCATCTCGACTCGGTAGAGCCCGAATTCGCCGTGCGTGGTGGTCGTGGTCGCCAGGTAGTGGATGGCGTCAGCGCCGGCCGTGCCGACGTCCGGTGGAGTCTTCGCCGGCCGGAAGTCCGCGTTGATCTCGCCGTCATCGCCCAGGTACACCTGCTTCGGGTACGACATGCCGACCATCCCTTTCCCACGTTGGTTGCGCTCCGTCCACAGAAGAGACCGGACACCACCGGAGTGTGTGACAAGTGCGGTGGGGGTCAGGTGAGGTGCGGGCGGCCGGGCGGCGGGTGTGGCAGCGTGCCGGCGTCGGCGGCGCGCAGGCCGTCGAGAGCCAGCGCGAGGTAGCGGCGCCACACCTGCGGCTGCGTGGCCAGCAGCGGCGCCGCGGTCTGGTGGATGCCACCGAGGAGCAGCACGATGTCCGTTCCCGTGACATCGCCGCGGATGGTGCCCTGTTCGCGCGCCCTGGCGGTGAGTGCCTCGGCCGCCTCACAGAGAACGCCGATCGTGTCCCGCACCCCGGAATGCTGGAGCGAGGGGCGTCCGATCACTTCGCAGAACGCACGGTCGGCGGCGAGCAGTTCGACCCCGTCGGTCATGAACTCCCGTAGCGCCGCTTCCGCGTCGTCGGCCGCCAGCAGCCGTTTTGCCGCGCGGACGAGCTGGTCGAGCAACTGGAGCGTGATCGCCGCGAGCAGTTCCTCCTTGGACGCGAAGTGCCGGAACACCGTGCCCTTGGCGAGGCCGGCGCGTTGGGCGATCTCGCCGATCGACACCTCGACCCCGCGCTCCGCGAACGCCGCCGTCGCGGCCTCCAGCAGCAGGCGTCGATTGCGCACCATGTCCGCCCGCTGGCCGGTGACGGCCGTCGTCTCGGTCATGTGTGCCTCCTCACGAGGAGAAGCCTACCATCAACATGACCGCAGGGTCATATTAGCTGCTACGGTCAACATGACCCAGCGGTCACCTTCTGGTACCGCCTGTTTCCGGCTGCCCTGAGGGCCCCCGCCGGGTCCGGTACTTCGAACCACGAACTTCTTGGAGATCCTTGTGAGCAACACCCTGGAAGGCAGAGTCGTCCTCGTCACCGGTGCGTCCTCGGGCATCGGACGGGCCATCGCGATCGCCCTGTCGAAGGCGGGAGCCCGGGTCGCGGCCGGCGCCCGGCGGGCCGACCGGGTGCGGTCGCTCGCCGAGGACGCCCCCGGCGAGGTGCTGGCCCTCGAACTGGACGTCACCGACCCGCAGTCGGTGCGCGACGCCGTCGAGGCGACCGTCGAGCGCTTCGGAACCCTCGACGTGCTGGTGAACAACGCGGGCGTGATGCTCAGCGGGCAGATCCTGGGCGCGGACACCACGGAGTGGACGCGCATGGTCGAGACCAACCTGCTCGGATCGATGTACGCGGTCCACTCCGCCCTGCCGCACCTGCTCCTGAGCAAGGGGGCGGTGGTGCAGATCTCCTCGACGTCGGGGCGCGTGTCATCGGCCGCGAGCGGTGTGTACGCGGCCACCAAGTTCGGTGTCACCGCCTTCTCCGAGGCGTTGCGCCAGGAGGTCACCGAGCAGGGCGTGCGGGTCGTCGTCGTGGAACCAGGTTTCGTGGCCACCGAGCTGACCACCCACATCACCGACCCGGCCATCCAGGCCATGGCGAAGACCATGGCCGAGTCCATGCGGACGCTCCAGGCCGAGGACATCGCCGGCGCCGTTCTGTACGCGCTCTCCCAGCCCGAGCACGTCGCCGTCAACGAGATCCTGATCCGGCCCACCGACCAGACCCGCTGAGACCGGTCACCCTCCCGCACCACAGGCCCGGCCTCGGACCGCACAGCTCGCCAGCTGGTCCGAGGCCGGGCCGGCCGGTGGTCAGACGAGCTCAAGTCCCCCGTCGATCGTCAGCACTTGGCCGGTCAGGTGCGTGCTCGTGGGATCGGCGACGCGCAGGATCCAGCCCGCGACGTCCTCCGCGTCTCCGAGACGGCCGGTCGGGATGCGGTCGCGTTCGTAGGCGCGCAGCTCGTCGATGGTGTCCTGCGCGAGGCCCGCCGCGACCAGGACGTCAGTCTTGGTGGGTCCGGGGGCGATGGCGTTCACCCGTACGCCGTCGGACGCGAGCTCCAGGGCCCAGCTCCGGGTCAGTTGCTCGAGGGCGCTCTTGGTGGCGGCGTAATGGGCGCCGCCGGCCAGGGGGCGGTGCCCGTAGGTGCTGGAGACGTTGACGATGGAACCGGAGGAGTCCCGCAGGTGCGGCAGGGCGGCGTGGGCGAGCATGCTCGGCGCTGTCACGTTGAGGTCGAACAGGCTGGTGATGACCGACCGGTCACTCTCCGCGAGCGGCATCACGGCCGTGGCGCCGGCGTTGTTCACCAGCACGTCGATCCGGCCCCACCGCTCCACCGCGGTGGCCACCACCCTGTCGGCGGCGTTCTCCTCGCGGATGTCGAGCGGCAGGACCGCGATGCCGGAGTGGGCGAGAGCCGTCTCCTCCAGGGCGTCCTTCCGGCGTCCCACACCGAGGACGTGTGCCCCTGCCTCGGCGAGGGCGATCGCGGTGGCGCGGCCGATGCCCGACCCCGCTCCTGTCACGATGGCGACCCGGTCCGTGAAACTCGGGGTCGTTGAACTGGGCATGGTTTTCCCCTTTTCGATGTGCGTAGGGAAGGCGAGCGAGTGTCCGAAGACGCGTGTGCCGTCGAGTGAGAAGGCGTGTTCGCGCCGGACGTCGTCATCGCGGCGAATTCGGTCGCCCGGCCGGGTGACGCTCAACGCCGGTGGTCCGTCTCCCCGCCGTGGGTCGGGGCGGCGCGGAGACGGACCGGTCGTGTCCGGCGGACGGGCGTCGATCAGCCGAACTGGCCGGGCTGGTAGCTCCCGGCGGGCTGCTGGTTGATGACGTTGATGCGGTTGTAGGCGTTGATGATGGCGATGAGGGAGATCAGCGCGACGAGCTGCTCCTCGTCGTAGTGCTTGACCGCGGCGGCCCATGCCTCGTCGGTCACACCGCCGGCGGCGTCGGCGATGCGGGTGCCCTGCTCGGCCAGTTCCAGCGCGGCGCGCTCGGCGTCGGTGAAGACCGTGGCCTCACGCCAGGCAGCGACCAGGTGGAGCCGCTGCGCGGTCTCGCCCGCCGCCACGGCGTCCTTGGTGTGCATGTCGGTGCAGAAGCCGCAGCCGTTGATCTGGCTCGCGCGGATCTTCACGAGTTCCTGGACCGCGTGCGGCAGCGTCGTGTCCGAAGCCACCTTGCCGGCCGTGTTGATGTGCTTCAGCACCTTTCCGGCGAGGGGGTGGCCGAAGTAGTTGAGACGCGATTCCACGGTGATCTCCTGACGATTGACGACGGGTTGTGGGTACACACGTATGACCGGGGTGGCGGGGTGATGTGTGACAGGGCGCCGGGGTGACCTGGATCTCGACCCCCGCCGGCCGCGCATCACTGATCTCCGGCACCACCGACCAGCCATGCCCAGGGACGCGGACACCGTCGTCGTGTTCCGTGGAGCGCCCCGCCGTTCGGCGGGAGTTCTCCGCCGTATGGCGCTCCCGCCGAACCGCCGGCCCAGGGCACGATGACGACAGTGGCCACAGGGGCGTGACCGTGACGCAGGGAGAACCGATGACCGCCGTACCTTCCGCACCCTCCGCCGGGAACGAGCGCTTCCGGGTGGGGCCGCCCCCGCCGTTCGACCCGGAACTCGCCGCCGCCCTCGAAACCATCGCCGAGGAGATGCCGCCCGCCCTGCACCCCGAGATGATCCCGGCGCTGCGCGAGAGCATGGCGGCGTTCGAGGGAGCGGAGCCGGACCTGGGCGGGGACGGGGCCTTCGAGGTCGAGGACCGCACGGTTCCCGGGCCGCGGGGCGCCCCCGACGTCTCCCTGCTCGTCTGCAGGCCCACGGGGACCGATGCCGCGACGCCGGTCATCTACCACACGCACGGCGGCGGGATGGTGGTCGGTGACAGCCGCTCCGGGGTCCCGGAGATCCTCGACTGGGCACGGGAACTGGGTGCGGGGGTGGTGTCCGTGGAGTACCGCCTCGCTCCCGAGAACCCGCACCCGGCGCCGGTCGAGGACTGCTACGCGGGACTGGTGTGGACAGCCGAGCACGCCGCGGAACTGGGATTCGACCCAGACCGGATCATCGTCGCCGGCGGCAGCGCCGGAGGCGGCCTGACCGCGGCCGTCGCCCTGCTCGCCCGGGACCGCGGCGGCCCCGCGCTGCTGGGGCAGGTACTGCTCTGCCCGATGCTCGACGACCGCAACGACACTCCGTCCAGCCACCAGATGGCCGGTCTGGGCGTGTGGGACCGCACGGCGAACAACACCGGATGGACGGCCCTCCTCGGCGACGCGCGCGGCGGCCCGGACGTCTCCCCCTACGCCGCCCCCGCGCGCGCCGAGGACCTCACCGGACTGCCCCCGGCGTTCATCGACGTCGGTTCGGCCGAGACCTTCCGTGACGAGGCCGTCGCGTACGCGACCCGGATGTGGCAGGCGGGCGGCCGCGCCGAACTGCACGTCTGGCCGGGCGGCTTCCACGGATACGACCAGATGGCGCCGCAGGCCGCCCTCTCCCAGGACACCAAGGCGGCCCGCCTGCGGTGGCTGCGCCGACTGCTGGGGCAGTGACCGGATCAGGAGGCCGGTCTCCCCGGGGAGGGCGGAGACGACGGCGACCTAGGGCGTGTTGCGAAAGTCCCGTCGTCCGCCCGGAGGGCGGGCCTCGCGGCGTCTGGTGCGTGCTCTCGGTGGGCCGGGCGGAAGCCCGCGTACTGGACGTACTCGGGTTTTCGCCCGGTGCGGCGAGAGTGCGTGCCAGGCGTCGCGAGGCAGACGGGACTTTCGCAACACGCCCTAGTCCCGCGGAACTAGACCGAGCGGTGGTACTGCTCGGGCACGTGGACGTCCGCGCCGAGCTCGCGTCCCGAGATGCGGGCGAACGACGGGTTGCGCAGCAGCTCGCGGCCGAGCAGCACCGCGTCGGCCTCGTCGTTGGCGACGATCTTCTCGGCCTGCTCGGCGTCGGTGATCAGGCCGACGGCGGCGACGGGCAGCCCGGTCTCCGCCTTCACCCGTGCGGCGAAGGGGACCTGGTAACCGGGCCCGACCGGGATGCGTACGCCCGAGGCGTTGCCGCCCGTCGAGACGTCCAGCAGATCCACGCCGTGCTCCCGGAGCCGGGCGGCGAGGCGGACGGTGTCGTCGGCGCCCCAGCCGCCCTCGTCCAGCCAGTCGGTGGCGGAGACGCGGAAGAACAGCGGCTTGTCCTCGGGCCAGACCGCACGGACGGCATCGACCACTTCGAGGGCGAAGCGGATGCGGTTCTCGTAGGAGCCGCCGTACTCGTCGGTGCGCCGGTTGGAGTGCGGGGAGAGGAACTCGTTGACGAGGTAGCCGTGGGCGCCGTGGATCTCCACGACCTCGAATCCGGCGTCCAGGGCGCGCCGGGCCGCGTCCGCGAACTGGCCGACAATCTCCCGTATCCGGTCCACGGTGAGCTCGGTCGGCACCGGATGGCGCTCGTCGAAGGCCAGCGCGCTCGGGGCCAGCGGCTGCCATCCGTACGCGTCCTCACCGACCGGCGCGCCGCCCGTCCAGGTGCGGTCGGTCGATGCCTTGCGCCCGGCGTGCGCGAGCTGGATCCCGGGCACGGTGCCCTGGCCGCGCAGGAAGCCCGTGATGCGGCGGAACGCCTCCACCTGCGTGTCGTTCCAGATGCCGAGGTCGTACGGGCTGATCCGGCCCTCGGGGGAGACGGCGGTGGCCTCGACGACGATCAGGCCCGTGCCGCCGGTGGCGCGGGCGGCGTAGTGGGCGAAGTGCCAGTCGTTCGCGGCGCCCGTCGAAGGCCCTTCCGGCGCGGCCGAGTACTGGCACATCGGGGGCATCCACACCCGGTTGGGGATGGTCAGATCGCGCAGGGTGATGGGCTCGAAGAGCGCGCTCACGGAGGACTCCATTCGTCGCGGGACCGGGCTGCGGTTACTACGATAAACATCGTAGTACGGGAAGTGTCAAACTACGAGAGGTCTCGTACAATGGGAACCGGTGGAGCCCAGCAGGCCGGAGACGATGCCGGACGAGAGCCCGCCCCGAGGACTGGAGCCGCCGTGACGACCGCCGCCCCCGCCGGCAGCAGCCGGGATCTCGCCCACCCCGCGTGTGCGGAGATCCGTCTGGAGGGCGTGCTGCACGCGCTGTCCGATCCGATGCGGCTGCGGATCGTGCGGGAGCTCGCCGCCGACGGCGACGAGCTGTCCTGTTCGCACTTCGACCTGCCTGTCACCAAGTCCACCACCACGTACCACTTCCGGGTGCTCCGTGAGAGCGGGGTGATCCGGCAGGTCTACCGCGGCACGGCCAAGATGAACGGGCTGCGCGCGGACGACCTCGACACGCTGTTCCCGGGGCTCATCGGCTGCGTCCTCGCGGCGGCGGCCCGCCAGGAGTCGGAGCGGGACGGCGGCTGAGGCCCCCTCCGCCCGGGCGGTCACCATGGGCGCCCCCGGAGCTGTCTAGGCGCTGACCGCGGGTGCCCCCGGAGTGGCGGCGCCGTCCCGCCCAGCCGGCTTGCCCGGCAGATGGTTGAAGATCAGGTTCAGGACGATCGCCGTCAGGCATCCGGCGCTGATCCCGCTGTTCATCACCGTCTGGAACCAGTCGGGGAACTTCTCGTAGACCGTCGGCACCCCGACCGGCAGGACGCCCACGGCGACCGATACGGCCACGACGGTGAGGTTGTCGTTGCCCTTGAAGTCCACCTCGGCCAGGGTGCGCAGCCCGCTCGCGGCGACCGTCCCGAACATCACCAGACCCGCGCCGCCCAGCACCGGCGCGGGTACCGCCGCGACCACCGCGCCCAGCTTGGGCAGCAGACCGAGCAGCACGAGGATGCCGCCCGCGGCGGCGACCACCCAGCGGCTGCGTACCCGGGTCATGCCGACCAGGCCCACATTCTGCGCGAACGCCGTGTACGGGAAGGTGTTGAAGACACCGCCGAGGACCGTGGAGAGGCCGTCGGCGCGCAGCCCGTCGGCCAGCGTGCGCGGCTCGACCCTGCGATCGGTCATCTCACCCACCGCGATGAGGTCGCCGGTCGTCTCCGTCATCGTCACCAGCGCCACCACCAGCATCGAGACGATCGCGGAGGCGTGGAAGGCGGGGGCGCCGAAATGGAAGGGCGTGCTGATCCCCAGCCAGTCGGCGTCATCGACCCCGCCGAAGTCCGTGAAGCCGAAAGGCACCGCCACCGCGACGCCCACCGCGATGCCGATCAGCACCGCGATCCGGCTCAGGAAGGGCGGCGCGAACCGCTGCACCGCCACGACGACGGCCAGCACGAAGCCCGCGAGCGCCAGGTTCTTCGGCTCGCCGAAGTCCTTGGCGCCCACGCCGCCGGCGGCCCAGTTGCCCGCCACCGGCAGCAGTGAGACCCCGATGATCAGGATGACGGTGCCCGTGACGAGCGGCGGGAAGAAGCGCAGCAGCCGGCCGAAGACCGGCGCCAACAGCATGATCACGAGGCCCGCGACGATCACCGACCCGTAGATCGCGGGCAGTCCGCCGCCGGTCGTCCCGATGAGCACCATCGGTGAGACCGCCGCGAACGTGCACCCCTGCATGATCGGCAGCCGCACGCCGAAGCGCCAGAATCCCACGCACTGGATGAGGGTCGCGATACCGCAGACCAACAGGTCGGCGGTGATCAGATACGCCAGATCGGCCGGCGAGAGCTTCATCGCGCCGCCCACGATCAGCGGAACGGCGACGGCTCCCGCGTACATCGCGAGCACGTGCTGCAGCCCGAAGGCGGCCAGGTCGCGTACGGGCGGGACCTCGTCGACGGGATGCACGGGTGCGGTGGTTGCCATGGGCACTCCAGGGGCGGCGGCGGATCGGGGCGGCCGGAGGGTGGCGTGGAACCTCCGAACAGCACGAGACCGTAGAGGGCTTGAACAGTTTGTTGATGTCCGGTCTGTTGCCGGTGTGTGTCATGCCCACGGAACCCCGAGCGACTCCGCCGTACCCGGCGGGGATTACGGGCGAGCCCTCAGGAAGTCTGCCCTCAGGAAGTCGCCGTCCGCGCCGCCGCCAGCAGTGACGTCCAGTCGGGCAGTTTCACGACACCCCGCCCCAGGGAGGCCCCGAGCGCCGCCTCCGCCCGCTCGATCGCCTCCCAGCCGGCCCATTCGACCGGTGCGAGGCCGTCCGCCCGCAGCGCCGCGAGCGGATCGTCGGTCACCTCGCGCCGTACGAGACCGGGCGCGTCCTCCAGCAGCGACGTCACCGTCTCCTTCGCGCACGGCCGGTTGGTGCCGATGACACCCGTCGGACCACGCTTGATCCAGCCCGCCACGTACTCGCCCGGAGCGACCGCGCCGTCCCGCAGCACCCGCCCCGCGAGATGCGGCACCGTGCCGTGCTCCGCGTCGAACGGCAGCCCTTCGAGCGGAACCCCGCGATAGCCCACCGAACGCAGCACCAGTTGCGCCGCGATGTCCTCGTGGCGACCCGTGCCCGTCACCCCGCCCTGCCCGTCGGGCACCGTCCGTTCGAAGCGCACGGCACCCACCCGGCCGCCGGCGCCGTCGGGGTCGCCGTCGCGGGGGAGCAGCGCGACGGGGCGCAGGAAGAAACGGAGCCGGATCCGGCGCGGACGGCCTCGCGCCGGGGCGGCGGCCCACCCGCGCAGTACCTCGACGTTGCGGCGCTGGGCGGCCGGCAGTGCCGACGGGTCGACATACTGCGGATCGAGCGCCAACTCCTCGGGGTCCACCACGACGTCGGTGTCCGGCAGTCCGCCCAGCTCGCGCAGTTCCTTGGTGGTGAAGCGGGCCTGCGAGGGACCGCGCCGCCCGACCATGCTGATCTCCGTCACCGTGCTCGCGGCCAGCGCGGTGAGCGCCGCCTGCGGCATGTCGGTGGGGCTCAGCTCGGCCGCGCCGCGCGCCAGGATCCGGGTCACGTCGACCGCGACGTTGCCGACACCGATGACCACGGCCGAGCGGGTGCCGTGCACGAATCCGGCGGCTCCGTCGGCCACGGAGTCCGGGTGCGCGCTGTACCAGGACACGAACTCGGTCGCCGACCAGCTGCCGGTCAGTTCCTCGCCGGGCACCGCGAGGTGACGGTCGGTGGCGGCGCCCACGCAGTACACCACCGCGTGGTACAGCTCGCGCAGCCGTGCGGCCGGTACGCCGCCGGGGCCCACCTGGACACCGCCGAGGAACCGTACCCGCTCGTCCACGAGGACGGTGCGCAGGTTGTTCTGGAGCGATTTGATCTTCTCGTGGTCGGGGGCCACTCCGTAGCGGACCAGGCCGTAGGGGCACGGCAGCCTGTCGAGGACGTCCACCCTGATATCGGGCAGCCCGCTCTGGACGAGGCTCTGGGCGGTGTAGACCCCGCTGGGCCCCGAGCCGACAACGGCGACATGCAGCACGGCGGAACTCCCAACCCGAAACCCGAACAGCCCGAGGAGATCGCTGATGGCTCCAGCATCGCACCACTCATGGCCCGCTGACAGGGTGCGGCGCGCGGCACACGTGTGCGTGTCCGTTCCATGGAGTGTGATCATGCGGTTACGTTCTGCGAGTGCTCGAAGCATCCTTTCTCAGTCTTTCTGATCGCGATCGGCCGGAGGGCTCGGTGTCCGTGTGGCCCGCGTGGGAGGTGCGGGAGCACGACAGGGTCACGCGGTGGTTCTCCGTCCGCATCGACTTCGCCGACGGCGCCCGGGTCGACGTACTCGCGGTGACGGTCGGTGAGGGGGTCTCCATCGAGGACGTCCAAGCCCGGCCGCCGCTGTCACTGGACGACCTCACGGCGCTCGCGGACTGGATCGAGGAGCCCCTCGTCGAGGCGTGTGGCGGGGGTGCCGCGCCGCGGGCGGGGAGTCCGGCGGGGCCGCTGTCCGGCCGTGTCCGCGGTGCGTGGCCGCGTGGCGTCGAGGGGCGGCGGCTGATCGCCGAGGAGTACCGGGCCGCGCAGCGGGACGGGGCGGATCCGGTCCTGGCGGTCATGTGCGCCACCGGTCACAGTCGGCGCAGGTCACTGCGGCTGATCGCGGGGGCGCGCGACGAGGGGTTCCTGACCCCCCGTCATGTGCGTCGCTGAACGGGCCGGCCGCGAGTGCCCGCGAAAGCCGCGGACCGTCACGACATCGCGCGCATCCTGCTGATCTCGCTGGTCTGCTGGGCGATCACGTCGTCGGCCATCTCCTCGATCTGGATGTTGTTGCCCTGGGCCTTCACGTCCGTGGCCATCGAGATCGCGCCGTCGTGGTGCGTGATCATCAGCCTCAGGAAGAGCCGGTCGAAGACCTTGCCCCGGGCCACGCGCAACGCCTTGAGCTGGGCGTCGGTCGCCATGCCGGGCATCGCCTCGTGCCGGTGTCCCGTGGCGTGCCGGTCGCCGTCGTGTGTGTCGAGCCAGCCCTTCATCGTGCTGATCTCGGGTCCCTGCGCGGCCGCGATGCGTGCCGCGAGTGCCTTCACCCGGCCGGACTCGGCCTGTCGCGGGGCGAGCCGGGTCATCTCCAGTGCCTGGGTGTGGTGTTCGATCATCATCCGCGCGTAGGCGAAGTCCGCCGAGTTGGGGGAGTCGTCCTCGGTGCGCTGTCTCGCGGCATCGTCGGCGGAGAGTGTCTCGGCCGCCTCGCCGGGCTTGCCGGGCGCGATCACCGAAGGTCCGCCCGCCTTACCGGACTTGGCCGCAGTGTCGGAGTCGTCGCACGCCCCGAGCACGAGTACGGCGGCCACCAGCGAAGCCGTGACCAGGGAAGCACGGGGCGGACGGCGGAAGGGCACAGTGACCTCCTGGGACACACGGATCGGCTTACAGCTCACGGGTGTTCATGACCGTCCTAGCACGCTTCCGAACGTGCCCGAGCAAAAACTCTCATGACGAGTACGTTGCCATCTGTTGATCAGCGCATGGGGCAGACGATACTTCTGGGGTCCGTGAACCGTTCCTCTGCGAACGGCTACAAGGGAGGACGCAGTGACCCTGTTGAACGACCCTCGAACGCGGCACAGACGCCTGGGAGTTGCCGCCGTCGCGGCCGGACTCCTGGCCGCGCTGCTCACAGCCGGCCCGGCGGCCGCGACCCCCGACCCCGGGGACGGTCCCGCCGCACGGGAGAAGGTCTCCCGGAGCGACGCCGCCGAGCTGAAGGCGGCGATGGCGAGCGGCGAGATACCCGGACAGGACGAGATCGTCCACTCCGACAACGTCCAGCACCTCACCAACATCCCCAAGGACGCCCTGCCCGGGATCAATTCGGATCTCGCCTTCCAGGGCAAGTACGCCTTCGCCGGCAACTACGACGGCTTCCGCATCCTCGACATCAGCAACCCGAAGGCCCCGAAGACGGTCTCGCAGGTGCTGTGCCCGGGATCGCAGAACGACATCTCCGTCTCCGGCAACCTGCTCTTCCTCTCCACCGACTCCTCGCGCAGCGACAACTCCTGCAACAGCACCACGCAGCCCGCGACCGAGAAGTCCTCGTGGGAGGGAATGAAGGTCTTCGACATCTCCGACAAGGCGAACCCGAAGTACGTCGCCGCCGTCGAGACCGCCTGCGGCTCGCACACCCACTCACTGGTGCCGGAGCGCAAGAACGTCTACATCTACGTGTCCTCGTACTCGCCGAGCGCCACGTTCCCCGACTGCCAACCCCCGCACGACGGCATCTCGGTCATCAAGGTGCCGCGCCACGCCCCCGAGAAGGCCGCGGTGGTGAACTTCCCGGTGCTCTTCCCCGGTGAGGGACCCGACGGCGGCGGCAATCCGGGCTCGCCCACCAACCCGGGCGTCTCCAAGACCACCGGCTGCCACGACATCACCGTGCTGCCCTCCAAGGACCTCGCGGCGGGCGCCTGCATGGGCGACGGCGTCCTGTTCTCCATCAAGGACCCCGAACACCCCAAGGTCATCGACCAGGTCGAGGACAACGTCAACTTCGCGTTCTGGCACTCGGCGACCTTCAACCAGAAGGCCGACAAGGTCGTGTTCACCGACGAGCTGGGCGGCGGCGGCGCGGCCACCTGCAACGCGGCCATCGGTCCGAACCGCGGTGCCGACGGCATCTACGACATCGTCGGCAAGGGCGACCGGCGCAAGCTGGTCTTCCGGAGCTACTACAAGATCCCGCGCCACCAGGCGGACACCGAGAACTGCGTGGCCCACAACGGCTCGCTGATCCCCGTCAAGGGCAAGGACCTCATGGTCCAGGCCTGGTACCAGGGCGGTGTCTCCGTCTGGGACTTCACCGACTCCGTCCACCCGAAGGAGATCGCCTACTTCGAGCGCGGCCCGCTGAGCACCGACACGCTCCAGGTCGGCGGCTCCTGGTCGGCGTACTACTACAACGGCTACATCTACTCGAACGACATCGCCAAGGGCTTCGACGTCCTGAAGCTCAGCGACCGGCGCACCGACCCGGCCAAGCGGGTCCGTCTGGGCGAGCTCAACGTCCAGACCCAGCCGGACTACTTCGACTGATCGTCCGGCAGGCGGCCGGTCGCGAAGAACCGTGACAGATCCGCCCCGTACGTCCCGCCGGGCACCTCGGTGTCCGGCGGGACCCCCATCTCCCAGTCGAGGTCGTAGCGTTCGAACAGCTCCGCCCGCAGCGTCGGCACCGCCATCGGCGCGCCCGGCACCAGCGCCGCGTACACCGCGCCCATCAGCAGCGCGCGCAGCATCGGGTAGTCGGTGGCCGCGTCCGGCGAGCCGTGACCGGCGACGGTCTCGCGCAGGAGCTGCGCCAGCCGCTGCTGCTCGGGGCACTGCACGAACCCCTCTTCCTGCAGGATCCCGGCCATGTGCTGACGCATGAGGACCGGCCTGTCCCGGGCCAGGCCGAGGACCGCGTCGATGGCCCGCGCCATCCGTTCCCGGCCGTCCGCGGTGCGCGGCTCGCGCTCCAGCCCCTCCTCCAGCGTGCGGTGCATCAGCCGGTGCACCGCGGACTGGACGAGCTGGCGCTTGCCGGGGAAGTAGTACGACACCAGGCCGCGCGCCGATCCCGCGCGGTCCGCTATGTCCCCGAGCGTCGTCGCGTCGTATCCGCGCTCGCCCACCAGCTCCAGCGCGGCCTGTAGAAGCCGCTCCCGGGAACGCCGCCGCAGCTCTTCGTTGACCGACGGGCTGCGCGGGGACATCCTGTAACTCCTGTGTTGACTGGCTGCCAGCCAACTATACTCAGGCCGTCCGGGTCGCGACCCCTTCAGGGGTCCGCTTCGGGCTGCCGTCCGCCTGGGGCGTCGCGGGGGAACGTCTCAGGCGGACGTGCGGTGCGGGGGAGGATCTCCTTACAGTGGGCACGAGGCCCGAGGAGGCTTACGGACATGAACCAAGAGCAGATCCTGGCGAAGATCACGGCGATGGTGGACGACGAGCGACAGCTCCGCGACGCCCTGTCGTCGGGGCAGATCGACTCCGACACCGAACACCAGCGGCTCGGGCAGCTCGAGCGCGAGCTCGACCAGTGCTGGGACCTGCTGCGTCAGCGGCGCGCGAAGACCGAGTTCGGGGAGAACCCGGACGAGGCCCACGTACGGCCGTCCTCGCAGGTCGAGGGCTACCAGAGCTGACAGGCGGGGGCAGGGCCGGCGGTCAGCCGACCAGGTCGAGCACCGGCCGCAGTCCGTCGGGCCGGGCCGCCGCCGACAGGTGGTCCACGAAGTGCACCGCGCAGCCCAGCGCCGCGGCGCCGCCGTCGGCGCGGCGGTCGTCGCCGACCATCAGTGTGTCCTCGGGTGCCGCCCCCAGTGCTTCGCAGGCGGTCGCGAACAGCCGGGCGTCCGGTTTCTGGATGCCGTGCTCGTACGACAGGACGTAGGCGCCGACGTACGGGTCGAGGCCGTGCTCGCGGAAGACGGGCCGCAGATCCCAGCCGATGTTGCTGACCACTCCCACCGCGACCCCGCGTCCGCGCAGCGCGGCGAGCACCTCCGCCGCGTCGGGATAGGGGTGCCAGGCGGCGGGCCTCATGTGGCGGTCGTACAACGCTTCGTGCAGCGCGGGATCGGGCAGCGGCACCAGCCGGGACGCGCCGGTGTACGCGGCCCGGTGCGACGCGGCGCTCTCGTCGCGCCGCCGCCACACCTCGGCAAGGTCCGTCGGCAGCGGCCGTGCGGGGGCGGCACCGCCGGCAAGCGCGCCGACGGCCTCCAGGTCGGCGGCCTTACGTGTCAACTCCGCTTCGGAGAGGGTGACTTCGGACTCCGTCAGCACGGCACGCAGCCAGGACCCGGTGGACTCGACACGGAACAGGGTTCCGGAGAAGTCGAAGAGCACGCACTTGATCATCATGAGGGCGATCCTTCGGGGCGCGGCCCGTGCGGGTCAAGGGCGCACCGGGCCGTACCGGTGTCTCTGCCGGGCCCGGGCCCGCGCCGCCCGTGCTCTTGCCGGGGCACGGGCGCACCCCTGCCGCCGAGGCCGTCCGAGGACACGGCGCAAACCGAGCCGCGCCTGGTCAGCGGGTCAGCCGGTCAGGCCTTCAGCGTGGCTACCGCGGTCGGCGCGGTCTCGCGCTCGTGGCACGACCGGACGGGCGCGGAACCACCAGGAAACAGGCCGACCCACTCGACGTCACTCGACTTCACTTGGAGCCACTTGGAACCAACCCCCTGACCTGGTGCCGGCCCACCTGCGTCGCACGCCTCAGCCGAGTGCCCGCAGCGCCGGTACGAACGTCACCAGCAGCGGGACGACCGGCACCAGCGTGGCCGCCGCCGTCAGGCGCAGCCGCCGCGACGGCGTCAGCCGGTCCTGGGGAGTGAGGAGGCGGCGCACCCGCGCCGGGAGATGGGCCTGCGGGGTCGGGCAGGGGCCGAACACACCCCGGTCCTCGTTGAGCTCCACCAGCGCGAGGGCGATCGTGAGACGGCCGAAACGGCGGGACGCCATGTCGTCGGCGGCCAGTTCGACCAGCCGGTGCATCTCGTCGCGGAACGCGGCGAAGACCGGGACCTGCGGGAAGCCGACGGCGAGGGCGGCCGAGCAGTGCAGGAGCCAGTCGTGCCGGGCCCGCGCGTGCCCCTGCTCATGGGCGAGCACGGCATCCAGACGACGACCCTTGAGGCGGCGCAACGCGGCCGTGGTGATGACGAGTTGGGGAGCGGGGCCGGGCAGGAACCAGGCGTCCGGACGCTCACCCTCCAGCACCACCAGTCGATCGTTGCCCGGCTCCTCGCCGGGCAACAGCGGTGCGCGCAGGCGCAGTTCGGCGCGGCTGTGGCGGTGGCGCGCCCGCGCGCCCAGCACCTCGCGGACCAGCATGGCCGCGGTCCAGGCGCCGCCGCACGCGAGTGCCACCGCGGTCGTCGCGGCCCACGTGCCTCCGGTGCTCAACGCGTAGGCGTTGACGACCGAGTGGGGCGCGGGGGCGAACACATGGCCGCGCACCGCCACCCAGGCGGCGGCCGCACTCAGCGTCATCGACAGCGCACAGCACAGCAGAACGGCCGCCACCACGCACTGCCACACCCACAGGGCGACCACAGGTTCGCGGTCCGGCCAGTCCGCCCGGGCGAGCAGCCGTGGAGCGACCACGGCGGCCAGGGCGCCGAGCAGCAACAGTGCCGCGGGGACCATCATGGGTGAAGCCTATGAGCGGAGCGTCGCCGAGGGATACGGGCCGCGACGGCAAAGTGACGTACACCACGGTTTCGTGGGGCATGGCGGGAGCGGTCCCGCCGGTGCGGCGGGCGCGCGTGTCAGAGCGTGACCAGCATGGCGAGCATCGCGATCCCCATCGACAGCCGGCACGCCCGCGACAGCTCGGGACGATCGCCCCAGTCGGGGGTCCGGGCGGGGCGCGGCAGCATCGCCCCGGTGCTCCCGGTGCTCCCGGTGCTCCCGGTGCTCCCGGTGCTGCCGGTCATGGCCGCGACCGGCAGCAACCGGACCCCGGACAGCAGCACGTACGCGGTGAAGTAGAGAAGGAGCGCCCCGGTCACCAACGGCACCCCGGAACCCTCGTGGGCGTGGTGGTGTCCGGGGGAGGCGGCCATCACGACCGCCATGTAGACCATCGCGCAGGCACCGACCACATGGTGCAGATGGTGCCCGCCGCCGCGGGCCGCCCACAGGGCGCGCAGGGCGGCCGCACCGAACACCGCGGCGTACCCGAGCCAGGCCCAGTGCGGCGGAGCGGCCACGGCCGCGGGCACGGCCATCGCCGCCATGCCGAACCCCATGAGCGCCTCGCCGCCGGCCGCGCGGCGTTGTTCCTCGACCGTGCTGCGCATCCGCAGCAGACAGTAGGCGCCGGTCGCCGCGCACAGCGCGACGAGCAGCCAGCCGGGCGAAGCCGGTCCGTGCACCGTGCACCTCCCCCGCTCGACACTGTCGGACGTCGGACCGGGCATGCCCGCGCGAGGCGGTGCGCAAGCCGGTGGAGGCCGGGCGCAAGGGTGCATTCGGGGGAGCGTGCGGGGAGCACCGCAGGTGGGAGGGGGAAGCGTGGCGGCCCGATATGCTGCGCTGGTGTTTTACTCGTAAAATATCTGCTATTCTTCACCGTATGAGCACCGCGACCCCCACACCCCCCGGGCGCGCCGCCCCGGTCCCCCTCCAGGCGCGCGGCGCCTCCCGCTGGCCGGGGTGCTCCGCCTCGGCTTACCTCCGACATCTGGTTCAAGCCCGCCCTGAGCGTGGTCGTCTCGGTGGCGCCGCCGAACCTGGCCCTCCTGGCGCTCGGCCGGCTGGACCTGGCGATGTACACCATGGCCGGGTCGCTCTGCGCGCTCTACGCCCACAACCGCCCGTACGCCGCCCGGGCCCGTACCCTCGCCGGGGTGGTGCTCGGCATGCTCGCCGGACTCGCCGTGGCCCTGACCGCCGCCTCCCTCACCACGAGCCCCGTCCTGCTGGTCACGGTCGGCGCCCTGCTCGCCGCCGTGCAGAAGGTGCTGTGCGACGCCACTCGGGTCGGGCCGCCCGGCCATGTGGTCCTCTCCTTCATCAGCTCGGCGTCCCTCTTCGTGCCGCAGACGCTCGGCGAGGTCCCCGGTCATCTCGCGCTGGGTGCCGCCGCGGGCGTCTGGGCCTGGGCCGTCGGCATGGCCCCGGGACTCCTCCGCCCGCACGGACCGGAGCGCAGGGCCACCGCGCACGCGCTCAACGCCGCTGCGGCGTACGCCGAGACGCGGGGCGACGGTGCCGGATCCGCCCGTTCCCGTGCGGCCGCGGCCGCCGCCGTGCACGGGGCCTGGCAGTCGCTGCTGTCCACCGGCGCCCGCTCCGCGCCCCGGCGTGCCCTCGAACGGCTCGTCGTACGGGCCGAGGTGGCGATCGCCGCGCCCGCGGACACGGAGCCCGAGCGGCTGCGCGGCTGGGCTCGCGACCTGCGCGGCACCGGCCCCGTACCGCACCCGGACGACCTCGGGGAGGCCGCCGGTGAACTCCTGGGCGTGGAGGCCGAACTCGCCCTGGGGGAGCGGTCGTTGCTGCGACGGCTCGGCCCACTGGCCCCGATCGCGCTGCGCGTCGCGCTCGGCTGCTCGCTGGCCGGCTGTGCCTCGCTCGCCCTCGGTGTCGGCCGCCCCTACTGGGCCCTCGTCACCGCCGCCTCGCTCTACCAGACCAATGTCACCCTGACCTGGAGCCGGGGTGTGCAGCGCGTGGTCGGCAACCTCGTCGGCGTACTCGTCTTCGCGGCCCTCGTCCCGCTCGCCCATCTCGGTCAGGCGGCCCTCGTGCTGTGCTGTCTCGCCCTCAACTTCGGGGCCGAGGCCCTGATCGGGCGCAACTACTGGCTCGGCAGCGTCTGTGTCACCCCCATGGCCCTGCTCATCACCGAGTTCGCCCACCTCCAGCGGGCCGGCGAGCTGATGACCGACCGGGTCGTGGACACCCTGGTGGGCGCGCTGGTCGGCTTCGCCGCGGCGGTCGCCGTCACCAACCGGCGGGCCGGTCACCGCGTCGAGGACGCCCTCGACGCGGTCGAGCGCGCCGACGAGCGCGCCGTGCGGCTCCTCGACTCCGAGCGTCCCGCGCCCGGCGCCCTGGAGTCCGCCCGCCGCGACCTGGCCGGCGCCGTCGTCGAGCTGCGTGCGACCGCCGACGCCGCGGCCGGCGAATGGTGGCAACGCGCCCTGCCGGAGGAGCGGGTGATGCGGGTGGAACGGTCCGGACACCGTACGCTCGCGGCGACGGTACGACGGCAGGGACTGCACTCCGTGGAGGGCGCACAGGCATGACGGCAGCGAACGGGCGGGCGGCGGGCGGGGACACCGGCGCCGGACGGGCGGCGGTGCCCGGCGACACGATGGCCGCGGTCGTGCAGCAGTGGCGGGCCGTGCATCCCGGCATCGACACCGGCCCGATGGAGATCATCGGCCGGATCAACCGCTCGGCCGCACTCCTCCAGCAGGCCGAGGACGCCCCGCTGCGCCGCGCCGGGCTGACCCGTCCCGAGTTCGACGTCCTCGGGACGCTGCGCCGTACCGGGCACGAACTGACCCCCAGCGAGATCGCCCGCGAGACGTTCTCCTCCGGCGCGGCCGTCACCAAGCGGCTCAAGCAGCTGACCGAGCGCGGCCTGGTCGAACGCCGCGGCGACACCCGTGACCGCCGGGTCGCGCACGTCCGGCTCACCGACGCGGGACGCGAGCTCGTCGACGGCATCCTGCCCCAGCAGCTCGCCTACGAGACGACGGCCCTGTCCGGTATCGACCCCGCCCGCCAGCGTGAACTCGCTTCGCTTCTTGGGGAGTTGCTCGGTCAGCTGGAGGGTCGTCTGGGGGTCCCGCGCGGCTGAGCGGGGCCGGGCCGCGCCCGGAGACCTCGCCCGGCGCCTCGGGGCCGGCGTCCGTGTTCGGCGGGTGCGGGGTCCGTCGCCGCGCCGCTCCTCGGCCGGGCGGCGGCGACACCGATGATCCGATCCACTCTCCGGCCGCCCGGTGCGCTCAGACACCGGGCCGGTAGCGCAGCGGATGATCCGCCGGGATCTCCACCAGCACGATCTCGGTGCCGTCCGGATCCGCGATCCACATCTCGATCAGCCCCCAGGGCTCCTTCACCGGCGGACGCGGCACCTCGACGCCGGCGGCGGCCAGTTCCTCGTGCGCCGCGGCCGCGTCGGCCACCTGGAGCCACAGCCTGAGGGCGGGGGAGGGCGGCACCTCGGAACGGCCGGAGACCTCCAGGAAACCGCCGCCGAGGAAGTAGACCGTGCCACGCTCGGGCCCCGTACCGAACTCCCGGTGGACGGCGAGGCCCAGTTGCCCGCCGTAGAACGCGCGGGAGCGCTCCGGGTCGGTGGGGCGCAGAAGGGTCCGGCTGCTCAGTACATGCACCATGCCCCCGGAGCCTAAGGGCTGTCCCGTAATCCCCGGTGGATCAGCGCGCGGCGTCAGATGCGGTGCATCGCAAGGCGGAGGGTCGTCCTCATGCTGGGTGTATTCGGGCGATCCGACAACGCGGCGTGGGGGTCCCCCCTGCTCGAAGAGCTCGGGGGAGTGCCGTAGCTGTCGTCGTGCGCCCGCCGGGGATTACGGGACAGCCCTTAGGGGCTCTCGGGCGATCCCCGGTGGATCACCGCACGGCCCCTGGCCGGGGCGTTACGCTCGGCCGTGCCCGAGCCGCGCCAGAGATACCAGAGATCCAGAGATTTGGGGAATCGCTCCATGAACACCGCCGCCTCCCACGGACTGACCTTCCGCGACGCCGTCGACACGGACGTGGACGTCCTCGTCGCGCTGATCGAGTCCGCGTACCGCGGTGACTCCAGCCGGGCCGGCTGGACCACGGAGGCGGACATCCTCGAGGGACGGCGGACCGACCCGGAGGGTGTGCTCGCCGTCATCAAGGCGACCGACAGCCGGCTGCTGACCGTCGAGAGGGACGGCTCCGTCGTCGCCTGCTGCCAGTTGGAGCACCGTGGCGACCACGCCTACTTCGGCATGTTCGCGGTCAGCCCGACACTCCAGGGCGGCGGCCTCGGCAAGGTGATCCTCACCGAGGCGGAGCGGTACGCGCGCGAGACCTGGGGGGTCGTGGAGATGCACATGACCGTGATCTCCGTACGTGACGACCTCATCGCCTGGTACGAGCGGCGCGGCTACCGCCGTACGGGACGGATGACCCCGTTCCCGTACGGCGACGAGCGCTTCGGTGTCCCGCAGCGCGACGACCTTCGGTTCGAGCTGCTGGTCAAGCCGCTGGCCTGACGTCCGACGAGGCCGTGGGCGCTCGCGTCGCGGGCGCTCGTCCGGGCGCCGGCGCGGGCGTCACGCCGTGAAACGGCCGGTGCGTTTGATCTCCGGGTAGTCGGTGGTCGCGCCGTCCAGCTCCAGCGCGCGCACCAGCCGCAGCTGGTCCTGGGTGTTCACCACCCACCCGATGATCCTCAGACCGGACGTGCGGGCGTGCTCGACGACCTCCAGGGTCAGCCGGCGGATGTTCAGACAGACGGTCGCGGCACCGGCCTCCACGGCACGGTCCACGACGTCGACGCCGTAGCGGCTCGCGATGAGCGCGGTGCGGACGCCCGGCACGAGCCGGGTGACCTCGGCGATCGCCTCGTCGTGGAACGACGACACCTCGACGCGCCCCACGAGGTCGCGCCGGTGCATCACGTCGGCCAGCGCCCGTGCCGCGGCCGTGTCCTTGATCTCGGCCTGCAACGGCGCCCTGACGGCGTCCAGGACCTCTTCGAAGACGGGTACGCGCTCACCGCACCCGGCGTCCAGCGCCCGCAGCTCCGCGAGCGTCATCTCGGAGATCGGTCCCGAACCGTCGGTCGTACGGTCCACGTCCGCGTCGTGCATGACGACGAGTGCGCCGTCCTTGCTCAGATGCAGATCGAGTTCGATCAGGTCGAGGCCCGCGTTCTGGGCGGCGATGAAGGAACGAAGGGTGTTCTCGGGCTCGACACCCATCACTCCGCGATGACCGATGGTGAGGAAGTTCAAGACGCGACTCGCTTCCGTCGACGGCGGCTCTGCGCGCGCGTGGTCCCGGCGGCGTCCACGCGGCAAGGCCGCAGCCTAATGGCCCGGCCCCGCGATGTACCCGCTCGTACGCCAGGCAGGGCGTGTCCCGGCCGGGCGGGGGACGCCCTGCCCGGCCGGTCCGGATCACCCGGGGGTGGGCGAGTCCTGTGCGGATTGACGCACCCGGTGCCCCGGCCCGCACGACGGTCCCGCCCGCCCTCGCGGCCTCTCCGGGGACGCCCGGAACGCTCGATACCGCTTGGTGGAAGTGGTCGCCCACGCGGTGTACGACAGGAAAAAGAGCGGTGAAGGTGGGGGTAGCGCAGGATAATCTATCGAGTCTCCCCTTGCGAGAAGGAACCTCATTTACATACGGTGTGCATACGCGAGGTTGTCCCGTGGAGGATGAGACATGACGGAAATTCTTGTGCAGGTGGGTACGGAGGAGCAAGTTCCTCCCGTGGGCAGGGTGGTGGAGCACCCGGCTTGGCCCGTGCTCAAGGATGCCGTGGAGGAGATCCGTCCATGGCAGTCCAAGGACGGCTCGATCGACTTCGAGGCGGAGGGCGCCCCGGACGCCGCCGACGCCGATCTGGCCGTACGCCGGGCGATAGACGCCATCGAGCGCCTCGCCCCGCTGCTGCCGCACGACGCGGCCTACCACGAGGCGCTCGTGAGGGATCTGCGCGGCTGGGCCGACGGGGGCTTCCAGGTCCCCGACTTCCTGGACTCGCTGCTCGCCTTCCAGCCCGCCGCGAACCGTGCGGACGGCCTCCAGCACCTGGTCGTCTTCCCGATGTACACGCAGAACGGCAACCCGGACCGCAACTTCGAGGCGCTCGTGCTGCGGATGGTCTGGCCGGACTGGCTGGCCGAGCTGGAGCGCACCCGCTACGACAACCCGCTGTTCTGCGGGATCACCTTCGAGGACTTCACGGCCGGCTACGACACCAACTCGGCCGTGCTCTTCCCGGAGACCATCGCCGTGCGCGAGGCACCGGCGCGCTTCAGCTGGGGCGGCATCTTCTGCGACCGCGAGGCCGCCCGCTTCCGCGCCGTCACGGAGGCCGCCGTGGACGTCCTGGGCCTCCAGCTGCCCGAGGACATCGCCGCGATGGTGGACGACCAGGAGCGCTGCGAGCAGGCCTTCGTGCTGTGGGACATGGTCCACGACCGCACCCACAGCCATGGCGACCTGCCCTTCGACCCCTTCATGATCAAGCAGCGGCAGCCGTTCTGGATGTACGGCCTCGAAGAGCTGCGCTGCGACCTCACCGCCTTCAAGGAGGCCGTGAAGCTGGAGGCCGAGGGCCACCAGCACGGCCGTGACGTGCAGTACGCGGTGCTCTTCGACCGGATGTTCCGCTTCCCGGTCACCGGCGACCGCGTCCGCAACTACGACGGCCTCGGTGGCCAGCTTCTCTTCGCCTACCTGCACAAGCACGACGTCGTCCGCTGGACCGACAACAAGCTGCACATCGACTGGCAGCGCGCCCCGCAGGTCACCAACCAGCTGTGCGCCGAGATCGAGGACCTCTACCGGGCCGGCATCGACCGTCCCAAGCTCGTCCACTGGTTCAAGGCGTACGAGCTGGTCGCGGCCTACCTCGCGCCGCACCCGGGATCGCGCTGGGCCAAGGGCCCGGACGCCCTCGATCTGAGCCTGCCCCCGCGTAAGCTCGTGGACGACGTGCTTCCGGACGAGTTTCCGCTGAGCATGTTCTATGAGGCGCTCTCCAAGAAGCTGAAGAACGTGATCGCCTCCACCAAGGGCATCACCGCGGCCGGCGCCGAGCGGGCCGCCGCGTGAGCGCCCGCGCCGAGGACGCTCAGGAGGCGAAGAAGATGGCGAACGGAGCTCTCAGCGGTGCAGTGATCGCGGTGGCCGGCGCGGGTGGACCCGCCGGGCGCGCGACGCTGGCCCGGCTCGCCGACGCGGGCGCGACCGTCGTCGGCTCGGACAACGACGCCGAGCGGCTCGCCACGGCCGTGGACGCGGCCCGCTACGGGCACGGCGGCGCCACGGTAGTCGGGGACACGGTCGATCTGCTCGACCTGCAGTCGACACGCGACTGGGCCACCCGCATCGAGAAGGACTTCGGCCGTGTCGACGGTCTGGTCCACCTCGTCGGCGGCTGGCGCGGCAGCGAGACCTTCACCAAGACGATTCTGGACGACTGGGACTTCCTCGAGCTGCTGCTCGTCCGCACCGTGCAGCACACCTCCCTCGCGTTCCACGAGGCGCTGCAGCGCAGCGACCGCGGGCGGTACGTCCTGATCAGCGCCGCGGCCGCGAGCAAGCCGACCGCGAGCAACGCCGCCTACGCCGCGGGCAAGGCCGCCGCCGAGGCGTGGACGCTGGCCATGGCCGACTTCTTCCGCAAGGCGGGGGGCGAGGAGGGTCCGACCTCCGCGGCTGCGATCCTGGTGGTCAAGGCACTGGTGCACGACGCGATGCGCGCCGAGCGCCCGAACGCGAAGTTCGCGGGCTTCACGGACGTCGACGCGCTGGCGGAGTCCATCGCGGGCGTCTGGGACCTGCCCGCCGGTGAAGTGAACGGAAAACGTCTGTGGCTGACCGAGAAGCCGTGAACCCTCCGAAGACCGACGCCCGGCGTCACCACGACCCGGCCGTCCGCGGCTTCGCCAGCGACAACTACGCGGGCGCCCACCCCGAGGTGCTCGCCGCGGTGGCGCTGGCCAACGGCGGACACCAGGTCGCGTACGGCGAGGACGACTACACGGCGAACCTCCAGAAGATCATCCGCAGCCACTTCGGTGCCACCGCGGAGGCCTTCCCGGTCTTCAACGGCACCGGCGCCAACGTGGTCGCGCTCCAGGCGGTCACCGACCGCTGGGGCGCGGTGATCTGCGCCGAGAGCGCGCACATCAACGTCGACGAGGGCGGCGCGCCCGAACGCATGGGCGGCCTCAAACTGCTCACCGTCCCCACGCCCGACGGCAAGCTCACCCCCGAGCTGATCGACCGGCAGGCGTACGGCTGGGACGACGAGCACCGCGCCATGCCGCAGGTCGTCTCGATCACCCAGAGCACCGAACTGGGCACGCTCTACACCCCCGACGAGATCCGTGACATCTGCGACCACGCCCACGCGCACGGCATGAAGGTGCATCTGGACGGGTCCCGGATAGCCAACGCGGCCGCCTCGCTGGACGTCCCGATGCGGACGTTCACGAACGCGGTCGGCGTCGACATCCTGAGCCTGGGCGGGACCAAGAACGGCGCGCTGTTCGGGGAGGCGGTCGTCGTCCTCAACCAGGACGCCGTCCGGCACATGAAGCACCTGCGCAAGCTCTCGATGCAGCTGGCCTCCAAGATGCGTTTCGTCTCCGTGCAGTTGGAGGCGCTGCTCGCCAAGGACCTGTGGCTGCGCAACGCCCGCCACTCCAACGGGATGGCCCAGCGGCTGGCCGAGGGCGTGCGCTCGGTGCACGGCGTGGAGATCCTGCACCCGGTCCAGGCCAACGCGGTCTTCGCCCGCCTCCCGCACGACGTGAGCGAGCGGCTGCAGAAGCGGTACCGCTTCTACTTCTGGGACGAGGCCGCGGGCGACGTCCGCTGGATGTGCTCCTTCGACACGACCGAGGACGACGTCGACGGGTTCCTGGCCGCGCTCAAGGAGGAGATGGCCCACCACTAGGGTGCCGCGCGTCCCTCTCATCGGATGCTGCATAGATATACGGTCGACCGAAAAGTCATTGACTCATGGTCGGCCGTATTCCTATGCTCTGCGGGTATGGAGCTCGTCCAGGAAAACCCCGACCTCTCCGCCTACTTGGCCGACGACGAGGTGATCGACCACCGTCATCCGCTGGTGCGGGAGACGGCCGCCCGGCTCGCGACGGGAGTCGCCGACTCGTATGCCTATGCGCGGGCAGCCTTCGAATTCGTGCGCGACACCATCCCGCACTCGCACGACTCCGGTGATCCGCGGGTCACCTGGCGTGCCTCCGACGTCCTGGAGCGGCGTACCGGCATCTGCTACGCGAAGGCCCATGCCCTGGCCGCGCTGCTGCGTGCCGAGGACATCCCGACGGCGTTCTGCTATCAGAAGTTCGACGAGGTGCACGGACTGGTGGCCGTCCGGTTCCACGGGGCGTGGTACCGGCAGGACCCCCGCGGCAACAAGCCGGGGGTGGACGCGCAGTTCTCCCTGGACGGCGAACGGCTCGCCTTCACGCCTGATCCGGAGTCCAATGAGCTGGACTACTCAGTCCTGTACGCTGAACCTCATCCGGTCGTGCTGAGCGCCCTCAGGGCCGCCCCCGACCGGCCGTACCTCTGGAAGACGCTCCCCACCGCACTCTGAGGCAAGGCAGGCACCGCGGATCATGACTCTCACGCTCACCGTGTCCGACGAGGTGCGTGCCCTGGCACCCGGCTTCACCCACGTCGCCGTCGAGGCGTACGGACTCGCCAACGGGCCGAGCACCGAGGGGACTTCGGCGCTGCTCGACGACGCGGCCCGCCGGCTGGCCGGGCGACTGGACGGCCGCGCCCCGCACGAGGACCCGCACATGGCGGCCTGGCGGGAGGTCTACACGGCCTTCGGGTCCAAGCCCTCGCGCACCCGCAACTCGGCGGAGGCGCTCGCCAGACGTGCCCTGTCGGACACCGGACTGCCCCGGATCAACCTGCTGGTCGACGTCTACAACGCGATCAGCGTCGCCCACCTGATCCCGGTCGGCGGTGAGGACATCGAGCACGTCAGCGGCGGGATGCGGCTCGTACGGGCCACGGGCGACGAGGAGTTCGTGACCGTCGCGGGCGGCGCCGAAACCGTCGAGCACCCGGACGCGGGCGAAGTGGTGTGGCGCGACGGGACCGGCGTGACCTGCCGGCGCTGGAACTGGCGCCAGGGACCGCGTACCCGCCTCACGGAGGAGTCCACCTCCGCGATCTTCCTACTGGAAGGTCTCGCACCGGTGCCGGTGGCCGGGATCGAGGCGGCGGCCGCCGAACTCGCCGAACTGCTGGAGAAGTTCAGCCCCGGGGCGCGCGTCACGGTGCACGCCCCGGAGTGACGGTTCAGTGTGCCTCGGCCGCCTTGACCTGTTCGGGGGTCGGTGCCGTACCACCGAGGTGTGCGGGCATCCACCAGGTGTCGTCCGGTCCCTTGGGGCGGACGGGATAGGCGCGCTGGGCGGCCTCCAGGAGCTCCTGGACACGCTCGCGCAGTCGCCGGGTGATGGCGCCCGCGTACTGGTCCCGCGGGGCCTCCACCGGCTCGCCCACCCGGATCGTGATCGGGGTGTGGCTGCGCTTGAAGTTGCGCGGGTGCCCCTTGGTCCACAGTCGCTGGGTACCCCACAACGCCATCGGGATCAGCGGGACGCCGGCCTCCTGAGCCATGCGCGCGGCACCGGACTTGAAGCTCTTCAGCGCGAAGGACTGCGAGATGGTCGCCTCGGGGAAGACGCCGACGATCTCGCCCGAGCGCAGCGACTCCAGCGCGTGCTGATAAGCGGTCTCGCCCTGCTGCCGGTCCACCGGGATGTGCTTCATGCCCCGCATCAGCGGACCGGAGATCCGGTGCCGGAACACCGACTCCTTCGCCATGAAACGCACCAGGCGCTTCTGCGGCAGGGCGGCCAGACCGTCGAAGATGAAGTCCAGGTAGCTGATGTGGTTGCTGACCAGCACGGCGCCGCCCGAGCGCGGAATGTTCTCCGATCCCTTGCAGTCGATCTTGAGGTCCCAGGCCCTGAACAGCGTTTGGGCGAGACCGACGACGGGACGGTAGACAAGCTCTGCCATGGACGGGGTGGACCCTTCTCTCTGCCTGGGAAGGAGTCCCCCCGGCGGAAAAGTTACGCAGCCGTAGGTTTACGGCATTGCGCAGATCGTGCCCGAAGAACGGACGAGTGGCCAGTCCTGGTGCCTCGCGGCGGCGAGATCCTCGTCACGTCGTCCCCGTGATCCACCTCGGACTTTTAACTCACCTTTACTGAACACGTACGGAGAACCGGCGTACGAGCAGGTACATCTCGCACCCGAGGCAGTACCCGAACGCCGCATTCAGAAACGCGGCCGCCAACGCGCAACCGGTCGCCGCGAGCCCCAGCCAGCCGGGCCCCACCGTGTACCCGATCAGCCCCACCGCCGCGAACGCCAGCCCGACCGCCTGGGCGAACCGCGGTGGCTCCGGCGCCTCGAACTCCGCCGGCGGCCCGATCCGGGGACGTACCGCGGTCTTGAACAGCAGGCCGTACGGCGAGCGCGCCACGCCTCCCGCCGCGCCCAGCGCGAACGCCAGTGTCTGCCAGGCCAGTAGCCAGGCGCTGCCGGTGACCAGTACGGCCGCCAGTACGACGGTCGTCACGGCCGCGCCGAACCGCGGCCCCCTCACATCGATGTCCATGAATCAAGCATTCCGCAGCGGGGGCGGTCCGCGGCCCCGGGAATCTTTGCGGTCTCATGAATGCTTGTGCACATGATGAGCGGACTTGTGGTGTGCGTGGTGGTGCTCGCCGCGGCGAGCGGATACGGACTGCTGCATCGGCGGCGGAGCGGGAGGGTGAGAGTGCGCGGACGCGACGGCGGAAAGCGGCTCGGCGCAGCGGAGTTGGGGGAGGGGCTCGGCGAACGGGCCACGCTCGTCCAGTTCTCCAGCGCCTTCTGCGCCCCCTGCCGGGCCACCCGGAGGGTGCTCGCCGAGGTCGCCGTGCTGGTGCCCGGCGTGTCCCATGTCGAGATCGACGCCGAGGACCACCTCGACCTCGTCCGCGAACTGGACATCCTCAAGACGCCGACCGTGCTCGTACTGGACGCCGAAGGACGGATCGTGCGCCGCGCGACCGGCCAGCCGCGCAAGGCGGACGTGATCGCGGCGCTCGGCGAGGCCGTGTGACCCCGTCGGACCGCCGGGATCCGGCCGGCCCGGACCGACTCCGTCCATCCGTGAGGCGACGGTGAGACAGCTCCCAATGGCCGGGCCGCACTTGACTGCACGGTCCACCTATCGTCAGCCTGACCGTATGCCCCTGGAACTCCTTCTCTTCGAGCGTGTCCACGTGGACCTGGCCCGCACCGCCAGTGCGTGCTGTCCGGTCTGTTGAGCACCCGCGGACCCTCTCCCGCCCTCGGCGACGCCCGGGCGGGGGACGCCCACGACACCTCTCGCAGTGAGGACGACTCCATGACGGCCACGCCCGGTCTCGGCACCTACCAGCTCGCCTCGCCCGAACTGCTGCGCTCCGTCTTCCGGCGGCACGCCGCCGGTGTCGCCGTGATCACGGCCCAGGGCGGCGGGGGCCCGGTCGGCTTCACCGCCACCTCGCTCACCTCGGTCTCCGCGGAACCCCCGATCATCTCCTTCGGTGTCGGCTCCGGCGCGTCGAGCTGGCCCGCGATCTCCGAGTCCGACCACGTCGGCGTGCACATACTCGGCGAGCATCAGCGGGAGTTGGCCGCCACCTTCGCCAGGAGCGGCGCCGACCGTTTCGGCGCGCCCACCCGGTGGCGCGCGGGGCCCGAGAGTGTTCCGGTTCTCGACGACGTGCTGGCCTGGCTCGTGTGCCGGATCGTGGCGCGGGTCCCGGCGGGGGACCACCGCATCGTGCTGGCCGAGGTCGTTCTCGGCGACCCCTCGGGAGCCGGGAGCCCCCTCCTCTATCACCAGGGCCGGTTCAACGGCCTGCGCGACTGACCCGGGCCTTTCCGAACCTACTCGTCGGTTACACAGCGTTGCCAAGGTCACAGTGCAAAGCGCTTGCTCAGTGGGCAGGAACTGGGTGTACTGGCGAGTAATATTTCGTTCGGAGCGCGGGCCGCCCCGACCGGGATCGGCCGCTTCAGGCGCCTATGCTGCCTGAAAGAAGGCAGCCCAGAAATGACGATGCAGTAGGAGAGCCGGCGTGAGCTTGAGGATCGTTGTCACTGTGAAGTACGTGCCCGACGCCACTGGCGACCGGCACTTCGCCGATGACCTGACCGTCGACCGTGACGACGTGGACGGTCTGCTCTCGGAGCTCGACGAGTACGCGGTGGAGCAGGCGCTGCAGATCGCCGACGAAGCGGACGACGCCGAGATCACCGTGCTGACCGTCGGTCCCGAGGACGCCAAGGACGCGCTGCGCAAGGCGCTGTCGATGGGTGCCGACAAGGCCATCCACGTCGAGGACGACGGCCTGCACGGCACCGACGCCATCGGCACCTCGCTGGTGCTCGCCAAGGCGATCGAGAAGGCCGGCTACGACCTGGTCATCTCCGGTATGGCGTCCACCGACGGCACCGCCGGTATCGTTCCGGCGCTCCTCGCGGAGCGTCTGGGTGTCCCGCAGGTCACGCTGCTGTCCGAGGTCTCCGTCGCGGACGGCGTCGTCAAGGGCCGCCGTGACGGCGACACCGCCTCCGAGCAGCTGGAGGCCGCGCTGCCGGCCGTCGTGTCGGTGACCGACCAGTCCGGCGAGGCGCGCTACCCCTCCTTCAAGGGCATCATGGCCGCCAAGAAGAAGCCGGTGGAGGCCTGGGACCTGGAGGACCTGGAGATCGAGGCGGACGAGGTCGGTCTCGAGGGCTCCTGGACCAAGGTCGATTCCGCCGCCGAGCGCCCGGCGCGCACCGCCGGCACGATCGTCAAGGACGAGGGCGAGGGCGGCAAGCAGCTCGCCGAGTTCCTCGCGGGCCAGAAGTTCATCTGAGTCCCGTTCGAGGCTCGCTGAACCCCGACACGCCGACCGCCCCTCATCTTTCGTAAGCAGGAGAGAAGAAGTCCCATGGCTGAAGTTCTCGTCTACGTCGACCACGTGGACGGCGCCGTCCGCAAGCCCACCCTGGAGCTGCTGACGCTGGCCCGCCGTATCGGCGAGCCCGTCGCCGTCGCCCTCGGCCCCGGTGCCGGGAACACCGCGGCCGCGCTCGCCGAGCACGGTGCGGTGA
This sequence comes from Streptomyces sp. RPA4-2, assembly GCF_012273515.2. Taxonomy (NCBI): domain Bacteria; kingdom Bacillati; phylum Actinomycetota; class Actinomycetes; order Kitasatosporales; family Streptomycetaceae; genus Streptomyces; species Streptomyces sp. RPA4-2. The sequence goes on along the minus strand of NZ_CP050975.2, from coordinate 1,393,124 downwards.
AGGTCCTCACCCACGATGCCGCCGAGTACGCCGACTACCTGGTCGTGCCGAAGGTGGACGCGCTGCAGGCCGCGTACGAGGCCGTGTCCCCGGCCGCCGTGCTCGTCCCGTCCTCCGCCGAGGGCAAGGAGATCGCGGCCCGCCTCGCGGTCCGTATCGGCTCCGGCATCATCACCGACGCGGTCGACCTGGAGGCCGGTGACGAGGGCCCGGTCGCGACGCAGTCCGCGTTCGCCGCCTCCTTCACCACCAAGTCCCGTGTCTCCAAGGGCACCCCGGTCATCACGGTCAAGCCCAACAGCGCCGCCGTCGAGGCCGCCCCGGCCGCCGGCGCGGTCGAGGCCCTCACGGTCTCCTTCTCGGAGAAGGCCACCGGCACCAAGGTCACCGCGCGCACCCCGCGCGAGGCGACCGGCCGCCCCGAGCTCACCGAGGCCGCGATCGTGGTCTCCGGCGGCCGCGGCGTCAACGGCGCCGAGAACTTCTCGGTCATCGAGAACCTCGCCGACTCCCTCGGCGCGGCCGTGGGCGCCTCACGCGCCGCGGTGGACGCCGGCTGGTACCCGCACTCCAACCAGGTCGGCCAGACCGGCAAGTCCGTCTCGCCGCAGCTGTACATCGCCTCCGGCATCTCCGGCGCCATCCAGCACCGCGCGGGTATGCAGACGTCGAAGACGATCGTCGCGATCAACAAGGACGCCGAGGCCCCGATCTTCGACCTCGTCGACTACGGCGTGGTCGGCGACCTCTTCGAGGTCGTCCCGCAGCTCACCGACGAGATCAAGACCCGCAAGGGCTGACCGAGTCCGGCCGTACGAGGCCCCCGTGACCGCCCGCGCGGTCACGGGGGCCTCGGTTCATCCCAGGCGCAGAGCGGCCCGCACGGGCAGGTGGTCGCTCGGACACCGCCCGTTCGGGGAGAAGGTGTCGACCAGCGTCCGGTCCGCGCGCACCCCGGGCGTGGCGAGGATCCAGTCGATACGGTCGCCGCCGGGCACCAGGGGGCCGTAGCCGTGGAAGGTGGCGTACGGGGCGCCGCGCTCGGCCGCGGTGTCCCAGGTGTCGACGAGACCGGCGCCCAGCATCGCGTCGTAGACCGGGTTCTTGTGGGCGGCGCTGTTGAAGTCGCCGGTGACCACGAGCGGCAGGGCGTGGTCGAGCCCGGCGATCCGCTGCCCGATCAGCGCGGCGGCCCGCATGCGTGCGTACTGACTCCCGCTGTCCAGATGGGTGTTGAGGATGTAGAACTCCCGTCCGCCGGCGCGCAGATCACGGAAGCGGACCCAGGTGACCATGCGGATGTGGGAGCCGCCCCAGGTGTTCGAGGCGATCACCTCAGGGGTGTCGGAGAGCCAGAAGTGGTCGTACCCGGCCGGGGCGAGGCGATCGGTGTCGTAGAAGACCGCCGTGAACTCGTCACGGCTGCCGCCCGCGCGCCCGGTGCCGATCCAGTCGTAACGCCGTCCGAGGTCGGACGCGATGTCACGCAGCTGCGGGTAGAGGCCTTCCTGGGTGCCGATGACGTCGGGGGCCGCCCGGCGCAGCAGCTCGCGCATCACCGGACGGCGCGCCGCCCAGCTGTGCGGCCCGGCGGTGCTCGCGAAGCGGAGGTTGAACGTCATCACGTCCAGTGGGTGTCCGCCGCCGCGGCGGCCGGCGGCCGCGGGCGCCGTACCGAGCAGGGGCACGGTCATCGCGGCGGCCACCGCGGTCCGCAGACCCAGGCGCCGGGTCACCCGGCGGATGTTCGACATGTCATCCCCTCCCCGCACGGCCAGCATGAGGGGTGCGGGGCGGTGCGCGAAAGAAGGCATGGGGCAGGAGAGAACTCGACGGACCAGGGTGCGGACAGGTGTTGACCACGGGAAGCGCCCTGGATAACTTCGCTCTACGGATTGTTGATTCCGCCAAGCGGAAAACAGGAGGGTGTGGGATGGGCAAGGGCCAGCAGGAGAACGTGGCGACAAGCCTCGCGGGCGCCGTCAGCGAGGAGATCAGCGCCTCTCTCGCCCCGGTCGACGCCGAACTGGAGCGCCGCTACCCCGGAGACCCCGGCACCCGGCAGCCCGTCCACACCGTGTACGTCCCCGCGGACGCGTTCACCGCCGACACCATCCGCTCCTGGGGCGACCGGGCGCTCGCGGCCCTCGACGAGCACGCCCCCGACGCCGCTTCCTTCGCCGCGGTCCTCGGCCTCGCCGACGACCTCGCCGGACCCGTGTACGACCGGGTACGGGCCAAACTGGAGCGGGAGCCCGTCGAGGACCTGCGTGTCGACTTCGAGGACGGCTACGGCCCGCGCCCGGACGCCGAGGAGGACGAGGCGGCGGCGCGCGCGGCCCGGCTGATCGCACAGGCGTACGCCGACGGCACGGCGGCTCCGTACATGGGCATCCGCATGAAGTGCATGGAGGCATCGGTCCGCCGGCGGGGCATCCGTACGCTCGACGTCTTCCTCACCGGCCTGATGGACGCGGGCGGTCTGCCCGAGGGGCTGGTCCTCACCCTCCCCAAGGTGACGTACGCGGAGCAGGTCACCGCGATGGTGCGTCTGCTGGAGGAGTTCGAGAAGGCGCGCGGTCTCGCGCCGGGGCGGATCGGCTTCGAGATCCAGATCGAGACCAGCCAGTCGATCCTCGCGACCGACGGTACCGCGACCGTCGCCCGGATGATCCAGGCCGCCGAGGGCCGTGCCACGGGCCTGCACTACGGCACCTTCGACTACAGCGCCTGCCTCGGCGTCAGCGCCGCCCACCAGGCCAGTGACCACCCGGCCGCCGACCACGCCAAGGCGATCATGCAGGTCGCCGCCGCGGGCACCGGCGTACGCGTCTGCGACGGCTCCACGAACGTGCTGCCCGTCGGACCGACCGAGAAGGTGCACGACGCCTGGCGACTGCACTACGGCCTCACCCGCCGCGCCCTGGCCCGCGCCTACTACCAGGGCTGGGACATGCACCCCGGCCACATCCCGACCCGCTACGCGGCCGTGTTCGCCTTCTACCGCGAGGGCTTCGCGCAGGCCGCCGCGCGTCTGGCCCGCTACGCCAACCGCACCGACGGCGACGTCATGGACGAACCCGCCACCGCCAAGGCGCTCAGCGGCTATCTTCTGCGCGGCCTGGACTGCGGCGCTCTCGACATCGCGGAGGTGGCCCGGCTGGCGGGTCTGACACGGGCGGACCTGGAGGGTTTCGCCGCGCCGAGGCGCGGAGACCTGACCGCCTCGGCGCAGTAGAGCGTCCGGCGGGCGGCGCGGGCAGCGGAGAGATCGCGGGCAACACGGGGATCGCGGGCAACGCGGGGATCAAGGGCGACCGCCGACGAGCCGCCCTCCGGCCGGCGCGGACGGCGGCCTCCTCGTCGCGTACCTTTCCAGCCTGGACGCCGCGGTGTGTCCTGCCCGAAGACCGGCCGACCGGCTGCGTCGACCACCACGGCGTCCTGCACGGCGGCTCGGGGACGTTCCGTGCGCATCCCGGTGAGCGTCCGCGCGGAAGGCGTCGACTCGCGCAGCACGCCCGGCGCGTGGACGGGCGACGTGGACTCCTGCGCCCCCGGCTCACCTGGCCCGAGACGCCGACCCCGGCGTTCCCGACGCGTGCCCGCGCCATCGGGACCATGCCGTCCCCCCCGTACCGGGCTGCCTTGAACCGGAGTTGGGCGGGACAGGTGTGGGGGGGCGGACCGTGAGGACCGGCACGGGGTCCCCGTACGTCCGGCGCGGCCGCGTGGGTCCGGGCGGCCACGGCTCAGGCCGAGGGGGGCAGTTCACCCGAGCCGCGGGTGATCAGACGGGTCGGCAGCTCTATGCGTTCCGGGGTGATGAGGGTGCCGTCGAGCTGGCGGAAGAGACGGTCGGCGGCGGTGCGGCCGAGAGCGGCGGCGTCCTGGGCGACGACGGTGACACCCGGCTGGAGGAGGTCGGCGAGCTCGATGTCGTCGAAGCCGACCAGGGCGACCGGACGTCCGTGCTCGGCGAGGACCCGGACCACCGTGACCGTCACACGGTTGTTGCCCGCGAAGATCGCGGTGACCGGGGAGTCGCCCGAGAGCATCTCCTCCGCGGCGTCACGGACCCGCAGCGGATCCGTGACACCCAGGGACATCCAGGCGGGCGCGACCGCTATGCCCGCGTCCTCCATGGCCGCGCGATAGCCGCGCAGCCGTTCGGCGGCGGTGTGGATGCGGGGCATGTCACCGATGAAGCCGATCCGGCGGTGACCGTGGTCGATCAGGTGGGTCACGCCGTCCCGGGCCCCGCCGAAGCTGTCGGAGAGGACCACGTCGGCGTCGATCTGTCCCGCCGGGCGGTCCACGAAGACGGTGGCGACGCCGGCCTTGATCTCGGGTTCGAGGTAGCGGTGGTCGTCGCCGGCCGGAATGACGACCAGCCCGTCCACACGGCGCGCGCACAGGGCGAGGACCAGCTCCTGCTCACGCTCGGGGTCCTCGGCGCTGGAGCCGTTGATGAGCAGCGCGCCGTGGGCACGGGCCACCTCCTCCACCGCGCGGCTGAGCGGGCCGTAGAACGGGTCCGCGAGGTCCTCCAGGACGAGGCCGATGCTCGCGGTGCGGCCCTTGCGCAGCACCCGCGCGCTGTCGTTGCGCCGGAAGCCCAGCGCGTCGATGGCCTCCTGCACCCGGCGCTCGGTGTCCGGGGTCACGCCCGGCTCGCCGTTGACCACGCGTGAGACCGTCTTGAGACCCACGCCGGCGCGCGCCGCCACGTCCTTCATGGTCGGGCGATTGCCGTATCGGTTCTCGGATCGGCGGGCGGTCTCTGCCACGATGCGCTGTCCTGTCCTGTCGTCCACGGTGATGCGACCATTCCTGTCGTCCCCGGTGATGCGATGGTCCATGGGGATGTATGAGGATGTGGCGTCGAGCATAGAGCCTGGACAACGTTGTCAGATGCGGGGGACACTGTTCACCGCATTCTCCGGCCTGCGCCCCCCACCGCGAGACCGGTCTGCCCTGTTTCGCAAGGTTCACCAGGAGAACTGACACTGATGCACACCGACCTCGTGGCCGCGCTCGACATCGGCGGCACCAAGATCGCCGGAGCGCTCGTGGACGGCCGTGGCCGGATCCTCCTGCGCGCGCAGCGTGCGACACCCGCGCAGGAGGACGGCGACACCGTCATGGGGGCCGTGGAGGCCGTGGTCGGTGAACTCACCCTCTCCCCGCTGTGGAGCAGGGCCGCGGCCGTCGGCATCGGCAGCGCGGGCCCGGTGGACGCCTCCGCGGGCACCGTGAGTCCCGTGAACGTGCCGGGCTGGCGTGACTACCCGCTGGTCGAGCGGGTCCGCGAGGCCACGGGCGGTCTGCCCGTCGAGCTGATCGGCGACGGCGTGGCCATCACGGCGGCCGAGCACTGGCAGGGTGCCGCCCGTGGTCACGACAACGCGCTGTGCATGGTGGTGTCGACGGGCGTCGGTGGCGGGCTGGTCCTGAACGGACAGCTGCACGCGGGCCCCACCGGCAACGCGGGCCACATCGGGCACATCAGCGTGGACCTCGACGGCGACCTCTGCCCGTGCGGCTCCCGGGGCTGCGTGGAGCGCATCGCGAGCGGCCCGAACATCGCTCGACGTGCCCTGGAGGGCGGCTGGCTGCCCGGACCCGACGGCGACACGTCGGCCGCCGCGGTGGCCGACGCCGCCCGTGCGGGCGATCCGGTGGCGGTGGCCTCCTTCGAGCGGGCCGCCAGGGCGCTCGCGGCGGGCATCGCGGCCACCGCGACCCTCGTCGAGATCGACATCGCCGTCATCGGCGGAGGTGTGGGCAAGGCGGGCGACGTGCTCCTCGACCCGCTGCGCAAGGCGCTGGGCGACTACGCGACGTTGTCCTTCGTACGGCGGCTGACCGTGGCGCCCGCGCTGATGGGCACGGACGCCGGTCTGGTCGGCGCGGCGGCGGCCGCGCTCAGCAGGCAGCCGAACGAGACGGCCGCGCGGGTCGGCGGCTGAGTGCTGCGGCCGGGTGACGGGGGCGGGTGACGGGGACGGGGTAACGGGCGGCGTGACTGGTCGGGACCCCGGTCGTCACGGCACCCGGTCGTCACGGCATCCGGGCATTCGGGCGCCCTGGCACCCGGGCATTCGGCTTTCCGGTCGGTCGATCGGCCCGGTCGGCGTGCCCGTCGGTGTGTCCGGCGGTGTGTCCGTCACGTCGGTATGTCGGTTGCGTCGACAGTTTGGTCGCGTCGACATGTCGGTCGCGCGGTCGGGAGGCCGGTGAGCGGCTCCCCCTCCCGGGCAAGCGGCTCAGCCGCTCAGTCAGCCGGGTGGCCGACCGGCCCTCCCGTCGTCCGGGGCGGCCCGCTCAGCAGGTAAGCCGCGCGTCGGCCCAGTCGGCGTGGTCCGAGTCGATCCCGTCACCGCCGTCGGTGACGACCAGCCGGACCACCTCGGCGCCGCTCACGTCGGCCGACACGGGCTGCGCGGGCATCGCGTTGGTGAGCACCCCGGTCGAGGCGACCTCGGTGCCGTCCGCCCAGATCTCGAAGGCGACGGTGCCCCTGTCGCCCTTCTCGTCGTCGACCCCGACGTCCGCGGTGACGGTCTCGCACTCCTTGCCGGTGTAGTACTCGACGGCGCTCGCGGCGTGCACACCGAGGCCCTTGGCATGGACGACACCGCCGAGGGTGATCGGATGACCGTCACCCGCGGCGCTCTCGCCGTTGCTGGTGTCGCGCTCGACGGGCCCGTACCCGTTGGCCGCCGACATCCACGGCAGGTCGCCGAGGGAGGAGGTGCCCGGGGGAGGAGGCACGACCACGGAGGCCGTCACGGGCAGCACGGTCTCGACGCGCACGCCGCGCGGTGAGCGGTACGTCGCCTTCAGCGTCAGGTCGTACGATCCGGTGGCGGTGCCCTCGGGCACGGTGAGCCGCCACTTCGTGCGCAGCGAACGGCCGGTCGGCACCGCCGGCGCGGTGGTCCGTGACGCCGCCCTGATCGTCCAGTCCGCGGGACCGCTGAGCTTCACGGCGACGCGTCGTGCGGTCGTGCGGCCGAGGTCGGTGACCGTCGTCGTCAGGGTCGCCGGCTCACCTGCTTCGACCAACGGGGCTGTGCCCAGGCCGAGTTCGACGGCGGGGGGCTGCGCGGCCCAGCCGCGTCCGGCCGAGACGCGGACGAGCACCGTGCCGTGCGCGGGGACGGTCGCGGAGATGCCGCCCGCGGTGTTGTAGCTCCGGTGCTGCCACAGGTCGCGCAGGGTGTAGGCGGGAGCCGCCGGGAGTCCCACGGCCGCCGCCGTGGTGGCGATGCGCTGTGCGCCGCCGGTCTCGTTGAACAGCGCCACCGCCCGGCTGCCGTCCTTCATCTCCTTGGCGACCACCCAGCGTCCGCCCTCGGAGGAGAGCACGGTGCCCTGTTTGCCGAGGGGGTCCTGATCGACCGCCACGACTTCCTTGTTGGCGAGGATGTCGAAGGTGGCGGGGGTCGCCTTGCGCAGGTCGGAGCCGATGAGCAGGGGTGCGGCCATGACCGACCAGAGGGAGAAGTGCGAGCGGTACTCGGTGTCGGTCATCCCGCCGTTGCCGACCTCCAGCATGTCCGGGTCGTTCCAGTGCCCGGGACCGGCGTACGGGGCGAGGGGCAGGTTCTGTTTGAGGATCGACAGCATCGAGCCCCAGTTGTCGCTGATGTCCCCGGTCGTGCGCCACAGATGCCCGACGTCCGACGCCCACTCCCAAGGCTTGTTCTCTCCCCACTCGCAGATGCTGTAGACGATGGGGCGCCCTGTTTCCCGGGAAGCGGCCCGCAATGCGTCCCGCATGGTCGTGTAGCGCGACTTGGCGTCCACGCCCTGGTTGTTGCAGTTGTCGTACTTGAGGTAGTCGACGCCCCAGTCCGCGAACTGCCGGGCGTCGCTGTACTCGTGGCCAAGGGCGCCGGGGAAGCCCGCGCTGTCGCACGTCTTCGTGCCCGCGCTGGTGTAGACGCCGAGCTTGAGACCCTTGGCGTGCACGTAGTCGGCGACCGCCTTGATCCCGTCGGGGAACCGGGCCGGGTCCGGGACCAGTTTGCCGTCCGCGTCCCGGGAGGGCAGGGCCCAGCAGTCGTCCAGGTTGACGTACTGGTACCCGGCGTCCTTGAGGCCCTTCTCGACGAAGAGATCGGCGATCCCCTTGACCATGCTCTCGTTGAACTCCTCGCGGCAGTGCGTGGAGTTCCAGTTGTTGAAGCCCATCGGCGGGGTGAGGGCGAGACCGTCGGCCAGGGCGGGGGCGACCGGGTCCGTGGCGGGGGTGGCCAGGGGCTTACGCGGCGAGGCCGGTCGTACACAACAGTCCTGCGACGAGTGCTCCGACCAATCTGTTGCGGGTTGTGGGGGTGTGAAGGTGACGCATCGTTACGTTCCTCCGAACTCGCGAAAGACGAGCCTGTCTGCATGTCCGCGACAAGTGTGCGCGTTTACGGTAGGACGTGTCTGACTCTGTTGGAAGAGGGGGGCGAGAACTGTCCGATATCCCGTCAGAACCCTTGACGACGCGACAGCATGGGGATGAGACCCCAGCCGTACGTTCGGTTGTGGTGGAAGGTGTCCCGAGGAGGGGTGCACGGGGCAGTCGGCGCCCGGAGGGCAGTGCCGTATCCGAAGGCGCGGCGGGACATCGGAGGTCCCGGCGAAAATCGTGCTGAGTCAGACGCCTTGACCCCGGCGCGCCGCAGCCCCTCGCCGGACGCGGTCCTTCGTGGCCGGCCGAGGGATGCGAGCGTCGGCCCCCTGTCCGCCCTTACTAGCAGGGTTCGTCGAACTTGACCGCTGTGAGTTCCACCGGCCGGCCGCGGAGTGCGGTGCCGGCGGCCGGAGACTGGGTGCACACCTTCCAGTTGCTCTCGACCAGGATCCAACGCCTCGCGTCGGAAGCGTCCTTGACCGTGAAGGACGTGCCCGGGTCGAGCGCGGCCCGCGCCGCCTTCACGGACTTCCCCGAGAAGTCCGGAATCTTCCCGCCCGCCGTGGACGGGGCCGCCACATCCTTCGACGGGCATGTCTCGGCGAGCTTCGCCGAACCGAAGTCCAGTGTCGTGTCGGTGCCGGCCGTCGTGCCGGCCCTCATGTTCTGTGAGCAGACCTTCCAGTCCCGGTCGAGGATCTGGTGGCGGTCACGGCCGAGCGAGTCGTGCGACCTCAGCGAACGGAAGCCCTGCTTCTGCGCCTTGTCCTGAGCGGACTGCAGGCCCATGCCGACGAAGTCGGGCACCGTTTTCCGTTCGGCCGCGGTCGGCTTGTCGTCCTTCGGTGTCGAAGCCGCGGCGGTCGGGGCCGAAGTGCCGTCGGCCTTGCTGCCGTCCGTCGGCTGACAGGCGGCGACACCGCCGACGCCGACCGTGAGCAGGACGGCACTGATGATCCGGGTGCGCACGTATTCCCCCAAGTGGTACTGATGCGGACGGAATGCACTGACAGGATACGAAACGGCGCACGCCGTGTTTTCTGGTCGACTGTCATCGACCCATGGCGGACGGGCGGTTCCGGGGATCGCCTGAGGCCGTAGCTCCTCATTCGCAGCCCACCCCGTCCCCGTCACGGTCGAGATGGCGGCCGTAGCCGGGGTCCCCGACGTGTACGGGAGCGGCACCCGCCGCACGGGCGGCGGTGCAGTTCTCGTAGTACACGGCGCTTCCACCGCCGCTTCCGTCGCTGTCGTCGCTGCCGCCGCCCGCGGCGGCCGGCCGCGCGGTGACCGTCGCGCGTACGGTCTTCGTCGTCCGCACGGTCACGGTGGCGGAGGGTGTCGCGGTGACCGTCTCGGTCGCCGTCTCCGTGGCGGTGGCCGTAGCCGTGGCGGTGACGGTGGGTGTCGGGCGGGTCCGGGCCGCGGCCGACTCGGTGGAGCCCCCACCGCTGTTGCCGATGCCGACCCCGACGAACAGGGTCACGGCGAGCGCGGGCACGACGTAGCGTTTGCGCGCCCAGCCGGGCGCGGTGCGGACGTTCGGGGCCGGAGGCGCGCCGGCGGGTCCTGGGCTGTACGGATTGGTCACGGTCGTCCCCCTCGGGGTGTTTCGCGTGGGATGACGGTAGTGGCGCGCATGTGTCCGGAAGGGGCGAGCGGGGTTTGCGTGACCGAGCCGTGACTTGTCGTCACCGGACCGTGACCCGTCGCCGTTTTGGGAGTTGAACCGGGCATGAAGAAGCGCAGCATGCTGGCCATCGCCTCCCTCGCCACCGGGTTCGTCGTCGCGGCGATCACCCCGTCCCATGCCCTCGACGGCAGTGCCCTCGGCGACCTGCACGTCGACGACACGCTCAGCTCCGTCGACCACACGCTCAGCAGCGAAAGCCTGGCCACGGGCGACTCCGCACCGGACCGGAAGGGCTGAGCGCCGGACCGGAACGCCTGAGCCGAAGCGGCACGCGCGCGGCGCCGGTGCCCCAGCGACGGGGGGTCGGCGACGCGCCGTTCGGCTCCCTCATCAGGGGCTGGTTTCCGTGGCAGGGTGGAGCGGGCAAGCCACAGGGGGCCAACAGAAGAGGGGGAACCGTGATCGTCTGGATCAACGGTGCGTTCGGTGCGGGGAAGACCACCACCGCACGGGAACTGATCGACCTGATCCCGAACAGCACGCTCTTCGACCCCGAGGTCATCGGCGGCGGACTCACGAAACTGCTGCCGCCCAAGCACCTCGCCGAGGTCGGCGACTTCCAGGACCTGCCGATCTGGCGGCGCCTGGTGGTCGACACCGCGGCCGCCATGCTCGCGGAGCTCGGCGGCGTCCTCGTGGTTCCCATGACCCTCCTGCGTCAGGAGTACCGCGACGAGATCTTCGGCGGCCTCGCCTCGCGCCGGATCGAGGTGCGCCATGTCCTCCTCGCTCCGGCGGAAACGATCCTGCGCGAGCGCATCGCGGGCCGGGAGATACCCGAGGACCTGCCAGAGGGCGAGATACGGATGCGCCAGTGGTGCTACGACCACATCGAGCCCTACCGCACGGCGCTCGCCTCCTGGCTCACCGCCGACGCCCACCCCGTCGACACCAGCGCCCTGACCCCGTACGACACCGCACTGCGCATCGCCGAGGCGGTCCGCACCGGCGGCGTGGCCGCCTGCGACATCGTGCAGACCCCCGAACCCACCTCCGAGACCGTCGCCGCGGGCGTGCTCCTCTTCGACGAGCAGGACCGGGTGCTGCTCGTCGACCCGACGTACAAGGCCGGCTGGGAGTTTCCCGGCGGCGTCGTCGAGTCCGGCGAGGCCCCCGCCCGTGCGGGCATGCGCGAGGTCGCCGAGGAGACCGGCATACGGCTCGACGACGTACCCGGCCTGCTCGTCGTCGACTGGGAACCGCCCGCGCCGCCCGGTTACGGCGGTCTGCGCCTCCTCTACGACGGCGGCCTGCTCGGCTCCGACGAGGCCCGCCGACTGCTGCTGCCGGGACCGGAGTTGCGTGCCTGGCGCTTCGCCACCGAACAGGAGGCGGCCGACCTGCTGCCCCCGGTGCGCTACGAGCGGCTGCGGTGGGCGCTGCGGGCGCGGGAACGTGGCGCCGCACTGTATCTGGAGGCCGGTGTCCCGGTCGGCTGAGCCGGCCGAGTCCGGTGCGCGCCAAGCGAGTTGACGGCGAATCAGTTCAAGGTACGGGCTCCCGCCGCCGCGTGCGGCAGACATGCCCGCCACCCCGCGCATCGCGCACGGCGCCGTGACTTCGCCCGACGTGTGGTGGAGGGCCGCGCCTCGTCGTGAGGCGCGGCCCCCTCCCAGGGCTGCTCAGCTCGCCGCGTACTTCTGCAGGAACAGCGCCTCCGTGACCGACAGACGCTCCAACTCGTCCGGCGAGACGCTCTCGTTCACCGCGTGGATCTGTGCCTCCGGCTCGCTCAGCCCGATGAGGAGGATCTCCGCCCGCGGGTAGAGCGAGGCCAGCGTGTTGCACAGCGGGATGGAGCCGCCCTGGCCCGCCGACTGCATCTTCTCGCCCGGGTACGCGACCGCCATCGCCTCCGCCATCGCCGTGTACGCGGGGCTGGAGGTGTCGGCGCGGAAGGGCTGGCCCTGCCCGATCTGCTCGGTGCTCACCCGCGCGCCCCACGGTGCGTGCGCCTCCAGGTGGGCCTGCAGCAGCTTGGTCGCCTCGGCCGCGTCCGTGCCCGGCGGCACCCGGAGGCTGACCAGCGCACGGGCACCCGCCTGCACGGACGGAGTGGCGCCGACGACGGGCGGGCAGTCGATGCCGAGGACCGTGACGGCCGGACGGGCCCAGATGCGGTCGGCGACCGAACCGGAGCCGATCAGCTCCACCCCGTCGAGCACCTTGGCGTCCTGGCGGAACGCCTCCTCGTCGTACTGCAGGCCCTCCCAGCGCGCGTCACCGCTCAGTCCGTCGACCGTCGTCGAACCGTCCTTCGCGCGCAGTGAGTCCAGGACCCGGATCAGCGCGCCGAGCGCGTCCGGTGCCGCGCCGCCGAACTGCCCCGAGTGCAGGTTGCCTTCGAGGGTGTCGATCCGGACACGTACGAGGGTCATTCCGCGCAGCGTCGAGGTGACCGTGGGCAGACCGAGCCGGAAGTTGCCGACGTCGCCGATGACGATGGTGTCCGCGGCCAGCAGCTCCGGGTGCTCCTCGGCGTACCGCTCGAGTCCGCCCGTGCCCTGTTCCTCCGAACCCTCGACGATGACCTTGACGCTCACCGGAACGCCGCCGTTCGCCTTCAGCGCGCGCAGCGCGAGGAGGTGCATGACCAGGCCGCCCTTGCAGTCGGCGGTCCCGCGCCCGTACCAACGGCCGTCCCGCTCCGTCAGCTCGAACGGCGGAGTGGTCCAGGCGGCCTCGTCCAGCGGCGGCTGCACGTCGTAGTGCGCGTACAGCAGGACGGTCCGCGCGCCCTCGGGCCCGGGCAGGAAGCCGTACACCGACTGCGTCCCGTCCGGGGTGTCGAGCAGTGTCACGTCCTGGAAGCCCTCGGCACGCAGGGTGTCGGCGATCCAGTTGGCCGCGCCCTCGCTCTCGACGCGCGGATACTGGCCGAAGTCCGCCACCGATTTGAAGGCCACCAGTTCGGTGAGCTCCGCCTTTGCCGCGGGCATCAGCGAGGCGACGGTCTCGGCGACCGGATTCGACGACATGGGCACGCTCCTTGTGGGTGCGACGTTGTACTTCTGTGTACGGGTGACCGGGCGGTGCGCACACGCGCACTGGTGTGCAGGGCGCATACGGTGCCGATCCTCCCACAGTGGCCTGCGGCGACGTCCACCGTAGGATGCGGGAGACAGGTGCGGCAGACGGCTGGACTGGGAGCAGTAGACCATCGTGAGCAGCGAGAACTCTTCGGCGGACGACGGACAGATGGTGTGGGACGTCGTCGTGGTCGGCGCGGGGCCAGCGGGCGCCTCGGCCGCCTATGCGGCAGCGGTCGCGGGACGCAGCGTCCTGTTGCTGGAGAAGGCGGAGCTGCCGCGCTACAAAACGTGCGGCGGCGGAATCATCGGCCCCTCGCGCGACGCGCTGCCACCCGGCTTCGAGCTGCCGCTGAGAGACCGCGTGCACGCGGTCACGTTCTCGCTGGACGGCAAGTTCACCCGTACCCGGCGCTCGAAGCAGATGCTGTTCGGGCTGATCAACCGGCCCGAGTTCGACCAGCAGCTCGTCGAGCACGCGCAGAAGGCGGGCGCCGAGCTGCGTACGGGCGTCACGGTCTCGCGGGTCGAGCAGCACGGGTCGGCCGTGCCGGACCGGCGCACCGTCGCCGTCGTGCTGCAGGGAGGCGAGACGGTGCTGACCCGGGCGGTGGTCGGCGCGGACGGCAGCGCCAGCCGCATAGGGGCGCACGTCGGGGTGAAGGTCGACCAGGTCGACCTCGGCCTCGAGGCGGAGATCCCGGTGCCGGAGACAGTCGCCGAGGACTGGCAGGGGCGGGTCCTGATCGACTGGGGTCCCATGCCCGGCAGTTACGGCTGGGTGTTTCCCAAGGGCGACACCCTCACCGTCGGTGTGATCTCCGCCCGCGGTGAAGGCGCGGCCACCAAGCGGTACTTGGAGGACTTCATCGCCCGGCTCGGGCTGGCCGGGTTCGAGCCGAGCATCTCCTCGGGTCACCTGACGCGCTGCCGTGCCGACGACTCGCCGCTGTCGCGCGGGCGGGTGCTCGTGTGCGGGGACGCGGCGGGACTCCTGGAGCCGTGGACGCGCGAGGGCATTTCCTTCGCGCTGCGCTCCGGGCGGCTGGCGGGGGAGTGGGCGGTCCGGATCGCCGAGGCGCACGACGCGGTGGACACCCGCCGCCAGGCGCTCAACTACGCCTTCGCCATCAAGGCCGGGCTCGGCGTGGAGATGAGCGTCGGCAAGCGCATGCTCACCGCTTTCGAGCGGCGGCCGGGCACCCTGCACGCGGTCCTGACCGGCTTCCGGCCCGCCTGGAACGCGTTCGCGCGGATCACGCGCGGCTCGACCACACTGGGCGAACTCGTGCGCTCCCACCCGCTGGCCGGGCGTGCCCTCACCGCACTCGACAAGTGAACCGGACGGCGGTCCAGGCACGTCGAGGGTCGCCTGAACCGGACAGGGAAGGCCTCGGCGAGGCGGGCTCGTGACGGACCGCGGACGCCGGATCGATGATGGGCGGGCGTCGGCTCGTCGGGCCGGGTGGCTGCGTGGGGTACGGTCCGGGTGGTCGGGGTGGGCCGGGATGGTGGTCGGTGCGTGCCGGACGGTGGCCCGAGCGTGTCGGGCCGAACGCCTGGGAGGCGTGGGCCGGTCAGCCGACGGTCCCTCGGCGGCCGGGGCTTCCGTTGCCGGGGCGTCGCGCCGAGCCTTGCCGCGGGTGATGCGGGGGCCGGCCGGATCCCGGGCGGCCGTGGTCAGTTCTTGATCAGGACCCGGAACACCGGGTGGTCGGGGGCGATGCGGCGCAGCTCCTCGTCGGAGGAGTCGGGACCGACGCCCTTGAAGAAGACGCCGACCTCGGCCTTCCAGCGCTTGAGGTAGGCGCGCAGCAGCGGGACCTTGTCGTCGTCGGTGACCTCGGTCGCCGTGAACGTGTCGGCCTCCTTGCCGAGGCGCAGTTCGCCACCGCCCGCGGCCCGCATGTTGTGCGTCCACTGGACGTGGCCACGCGGCGCGACCAGGTAGTACTGCCCGTCCACGGTGAGCAGGTTGACCGGAGTCGTCCGCCATTCGCCGCTCTTGCGGCCGCGGACGGCCAGGCCCCGGGATCCCCAGACGCTGAGACCGCGACGGGTCATCCAGGCCACGGCGCGGTTGAAGACGTTGACGGTGAACCAGCCGGGCTTCTGGACATGCGTGGACATGATGCCCCCTATCGAATGGGAGAGCGCCGCTCGCTTTTGTGAGCACTGCTCTCGCTTGAGAGCAGTCTGCACGAGAGCGGTGATCCAAAGCAAGAGCGGTGCTCTCGTTTGTGTGCAGTGCTCTGGAAACGTGGCAGACTGCCTTCCATGACGACCGCACGAGGAGTACGCGCCCGAGCCAGGATCGAGGTCACCGCGGCCATCAAGGAAGAGGCACGCAGACAACTCGCCGAGGAGGGGGCCGCCAAGCTCTCGCTGCGCGCCGTCGCCCGCGAACTCGGTATGGCCTCCTCCGCGCTCTACCGCTATTTCCCCAGCCGCGACGACCTGTTGACCGCGCTCATCATCGACGCCTACGACTCCCTCGGCGAGAGCGCGGAGACGGCGCATGCCGAGGTCGTGACAGCCGGCCCGCGCGAGCGCTGGATCGCGGTCTGCGTGGCGGCGCGCCACTGGGCGCTGGAGCATCCGCACGAGTACGCGCTCATCTACGGTTCGCCCGTGCCCGGATACACCGCGCCGCAGACCACCGTCCCGGCCGCCTCCCGCGTGGGGCTGCTCCTGATCGGGATCGTCCGCGACGCCCACCAGGGCAAGGGCGTGGCCCGCACCCCGCTGCCCGCCGGGCTGCGGGCGGAGGCGCGGCGGATGGCCGCCGACCTCGCTCCCGACCTCCCGTCCGAGGCCGTCGTGGCACTCGTGGCCGCCTGGTCGCAGCTCTACGGCCTGATCGGGTTCGAGGTCTTCGGGCAGTTCAACAGGGTCGTCGAGGACCGGGAGGAGTTCTTCCGGCACGCGGCGGACCAGCTCGCCCACGCTGTGGGACTGGTGTACCCGGAGCCGGCGGGGGCGACGGGCGGACGGAGTGGCCGGGCCGGCTCCTGAGCCACGGCCATGGGAAGGCCCGGCGCCGCGATGGGACCCCGGTGGTGTGGGGGTGCGGACCGGTGGTGTGCGGCGGGCGGCGCTACTCCGTGGGGAGTACGTGTGATCACCTCGCCCGGCTGACGCGGTCGGCGGCCGGTGCCGTCTAGCGTGACCGTCATGGAAGAGCAGCGAACCCCCAGGTCCCCGGGGTGGGGCGGTGGACCGCCGTGGTGGCGGCACGGGCCCCTGGGTCGGACCGGGCCGCAGGGGTGGACCGGCGGGGATCCCGGGGACTCCGAGGGGCGCGCGGGCCGCCTGCCCTGGCGCTCCACTCTGCTCCTGACCGTCCTCGTGCTCGTCGGCTCGCAGTTCGCCGCGCACGCCCAGGTTGGAGATCGCGCGGCCCTCGACCCCTTCGCGCGGGCTCTGCTGCTCGTGGGGTGCGGTCTGCTGCTGTGGCGGCAGCGGCGTCCGGTGCTCGTCGCCTTCGGCACGGCCACGGTGACCCTGGTCTACCTGGCCGCCGGATACCCGTACGGGCCCGTCTTCGTCACGGCCGCCGTCGGCTGCTTCGGCGCGGTCGTGGCGGGACACCGCCGAGCGGCCTGGGCGGCCATCGGCATGCTCTGGCTCGGCCATCTGCTCATGGCGCACTGGCTCTATCACTGGCTGCCGCCGGCGGGGGACCGGGCGGTCTCCTGGACCCGGGAGATCGGCGTCGCCACCTGGGGCGTGGCGATCGTGGCCGTCTCGGAGCTGGTGCGCGTCCGCCGTGAGCAGTGGGCCCGCGACCGCGCCGAGCGCGCGCAGGCCGCGGCGCGTCGCGCCGACGAGGAGCGGCTGCGGATCGCCCGCGAACTGCACGACGTCCTGGCACACAGCATCTCGGTGATCAATGTCCAGGCGGGTGTCGGCCTCGCGCTGCTCGACTCCGACCCGGAGCAGGCACGCTCGGCGCTCACCACCATCAAGGCGGCGAGCAAGGAGGCGCTCGGCGAGGTCCGGCAGGTACTCGAAACCCTGCGTACCCCCGGAGACGCGCCGCGGGCTCCGGCTCCCGGACTCGACCGGCTCCCCGAGCTCGTCGAGCAGGCGGCGGCCGCCGGCCTGGCCGTTGAGGTCCGGGGCACCCCCCCGAAGCTTCCGCCGGGCATCGACCTCGCCGCGTTCCGGATCGTCCAGGAGGCCCTCACCAATGTCGTGCGGCACTCGGGATCGCGGCACGCGCGTGTGCGGATCGAGCCGGCGGGGGACGCGCTGCGGCTGCGCATCGACGACGACGGACCCGGGACCGGCGCCGACGCGGGCGGCAGCGGGCACGGGCTGGCCGGCATGCGGGAGCGGGCCGTCGCCCTCGGTGGCACGATCGAGGCGGGCGCGCGCGACGACGGTGGCTTCCGCGTACTGGCCGTACTGCCCCTGCAGGTCAAGGAGGACCGGTGATCCGCGTACTGCTCGCCGACGACCAGTCACTGGTCAGGGCAGGCTTCAAGGCGCTGCTCGACGCACAGGCAGACCTGGAGGTGGCCGGTGAGGCGGCAGACGGCGACGAGGCGCTGCGCAAGGTGCGCGCACTGCGGCCCGACGTCGTTCTGATGGACATCCGCATGCCGGTGCTGGACGGGCTGGCCGCGACCCGTCGCATCACCGGCGACCAGGAGCTCAAGGACGTCAAGGTGGTCATGCTCACCACCTTCGAGCTGGACGAGTACGTCTTCGAGGCGATCCGCTCCGGCGCCTCCGGATTCCTTGTCAAGGACACCGAGCCGGACGAACTCCTGCGCGCGGTACGGGCGGTGGTCGAGGGCGACGCGCTGTTGTCGCCGGGGGTGACACGGCGGCTCATCTCCGAGTTCGCGGCCCGGTCGAAGGAGCCCGCGGCGGCCGGCCTCCTCGGCCGGCTCACGGAGCGGGAACGGGAGGTGATGGCGCTGGTCGGCATCGGTCTGTCCAACGACGAGATCGCGAGGCGACTTGTCGTCAGCCCGCTCACCGCCAAGACCCATGTCAGTCGGACCATGGTGAAGCTCGGAGCCCGCGACCGGGCTCAACTGGTCGTGATGGCCTACGAGTCGGGGTTGGTCCGGCCGGGGTGGCTGGGCTGAGCGCCGGCCGCGCGGCCGAAGCGGATCAGCACGGTGACCACCCGTACGGCGAAGAGCGCCACGGCCAGCATTATCCCCGAGGTGATCAGGAACTTCTCGACGGCGAGGGGGAGATGGAACAGCAGCGCGGGGCCGGACACCGCCCCCAACGCGAGCGCCGCCACGAACGCCGCGCTGAGCAACGCGTACCCGATTTCCACGGTGATCGTGTCCCGTTGGTCCTGCGTACGTGTTGGCCTCATCAGGCAAGTGTCCGTGCGGCGCGCCCGGCGGGCAAGGAATGCCCGGCCGGGCGCGTCGAGTTGAGTACGGAACGGGATGAATCGGGTTGAACTGTGGGCTCGTCGGTCGGTGGAGCCGGGGCGATGGTGTGCCCGGTGGCCCGGTGGCCCGGTGGCCCGGTGGCCCGGTGGCCCGGTGGCCCGGGTGGGCCGGGTGGGCCGGGTGGGCCGGGTGGGCCGGGTGGGCCGGTGGGCCGGGTGGGCCCGGCCCACCGGGTCAGTCGCGGACCGGCACCCGCTCCTGCGATGTCTCCTGCGACGTCTGCCGCGCGGACTTGGCGACCACGACGGACCCCCGCGGACGCCGCGTCCGCAGGCCCGGCAGGGTGATCAGCAGTCCCGCCAGGGCGATACCCGTGACCACGAGCAGGCCGGCCCGGTAGCTGTCGAGGACGGCCTGCGGGGAGGAGCCCTCGGAGGAGTTCGCGGTGACGACCGCCGTCACGATCGCCAGGAAGATGGCGCCGCCCACCTGGACCGAGGTGTTGAGCAGGCCCGAGACCATGCCCTGTTCGTGATCGTCGACGCCGTTGGTGGCCTGGATGTTGAGCGACGGGAAGACCAGCGCGCAGGCCGCGCCGATCAGCAGCATCGTGGGCAGGATCACCGACGCGTACACCGGGTCGAGGCTGACGCGCGTGAACAGCGCGTAGCCGAGAACCATCAGCGCGAAGCCCGCGGCGATCAGTCGCGGGGTACCGAAACGGTCCACCACGGCTCCGACCTTGGTCGAGGAGAGCGCGACCAGCGCGCCCGCGGGAAGGAAGGCGAGCGCGGTGTGCAGCGCCGACCAGCCGAGCAGCGACTGCATATAGAGCGTGACCAGGAACTGGAAGCCGACGTACGAGCCGAAGAACGCCATCGCGCCGAGCTGGGCCCTGATCTGGCTGCCGGAGCGCAGCACCCCGAGCCGGATCAGAGGTCCGGGTGAGCGCCGCTCGACCCGGACGAAGACCGTGAGCAGGACGGCGACCGCGAGGAAGGACAGCAGCGTGCGGGCCGAGGCCCAGCCGGCTTGCGGTGCCTGGACGACGGTGAACACGAGCAGCAGCATCGATGCCGTGCCGAGAACCGCGCCCGGGATGTCGTAGCCGTTGTGGTCCTTCTCCCGTTCGCTGCGCGGCAGGAGCTTCATGCCGACGAGGAGCGCGAGGAGCGCGATGGGCGCGGGCAGCAGCATGGTCAGGCGCCAGCTGGCCTCGGTGAGCAGGCCGGACAGGACGAGGCCCATCGAGAAGCCGGTGGCGGCGCAGGTGGTGTAGATCGACAGGGCGCGGTTGCGCAGCGTGCCCTCGGGGAAGGTCGTGGTGATGATCGACAGGCCCGCCGGCGCGGTGAACGCCGCGCTGAGGCCCTTGATGAAGCGGCTGGCGATCAGCAGCGGGCCCGAGTCGACGAGTCCGCCGAGCAGTGAGGCGAGCGCGAAGACTCCCAGGGCCACGAGGAAGACCTGTCGGCGGCCCAACAGGTCGGCGGTGCGTCCGCCGAGCAGGAGCAGTCCGCCGTATCCCAGGATGTAGCCGCTGACGATCCATTGCAGCGTCGAGGTGGAGAGATCGAGTTCGGAGCCGATGGAGGGCAGGGCGACGCCGACCATCGACACGTCCAGCGCGTCCAGGAACATCGCGGCGCAGAGCACCAGCAGGGTGCCCCACAGTCGGGGGGTCCAGCGTCCCAGGGACACGGGGGTGGTGAGCGGGGAGGTCATGCGGAGAGAGTACATGCACATGCATTCAATGCAAATGCATTTAATGCCGATGCAACAAAGAGGATTCTTTGCTACCGTGCGCCCATGGCGGCGGAGAAGGCCGAGCAGGTGCTCGTGGACCAGTGGCGCGACATACTCGCGGTGCATGCGCGCACCCTGTGCGAGGTCGACCGCGTGCTGCACCGACACGGCCTGGGCGCGAGCGACTTCGAGGTGCTCGACGTGCTGGCCGGTGACGCCGAGGCGGACGGCGCCTGCTCCTACCGCGTCCAGGAGATCTCCGACCGCGTGCATCTGAGCCAGAGCGCGCTGTCCCGGCTGGTGGCCCGACTGGAGAAGGACGGCCTCGTGACACGGGGCATGTGCCAGGAGGACCGGCGGGGCGTGCGGGTGTCCCTCACGCCCAAGGGGTTCGACCTGCACCGTGAGGTGCTGCCGCTGCAACGCGCGGTGCTCGCGCGGATGCTGGCGGGCGACCCGACCGCCGGGGACGACCGAACCGCCCGGCTCAGCTCCAGGTGACCGCGGACGTCTCCCGCCACAGCGCGACGAGTGAGCTGTCGCCGGTGACCGTCGGAAACGGCAGCCGGTTCCACAGCGCCAGGTAGAGCCGCGCGGCGGGGCCGGACACCTCGCAGTCGACGTCAGGGTCTTCGTCCTGCCGCGCACCCCGAGCCGGGCCCCGCTCGCTCACGGGCGGTTCGGGTGACAGCCGCAGGGTCCACACCGCGTCTGCGTCCGTGGCCCGCACACGCAGCACGCAGGGCGCCTGTGCGCGTACCTTGCTCCGCGTCCGGCCGTGGAAGCCGCGCAGCAACTCGTCGATCCCGTCCACCGCGAAGTCCGGGGCGACCGCATCCGGCGTCCCGTCGAGCGCGGACTGTGCGTCGACGCGGTGCACGGTCGTCTCGTGCGCCTGTCGCCGAGCCCAGAAGGCGAGCGGCGAGGGAGCGGGCAGAAAGCTCCAGCACTCCACGTCCAACGGCGCGGAGGCGAGGCTGTCGACGAGCCGGCGATGGCCGTCGCGGAACCAGGCCAGGAGTTCGGCGCCGTCGAGTTCGGGCAGCCCGCCGTCCCGTAGATACGCGGTGTGCCCCTCGGTGACGAACGCCCTCGCCCAGCGGTGCACCATGCCCGTGTGCCGTACGAGGTCCCGCACCTGCCAGCCCGGACAGGTCGCCACCTCGGCGTCGGGTCCCGCCCGCTCGGCCGCCGCCGCCAGCGAGCGGCCCTCCGCGTCGAGGGCTTTCACGAATTCCTGAACGTCCATGCGGTGAGTCTGCCGGACGAACCGCGCGGCGAGGAGAGGTTCACGAGGGTGTCCGATCGGCGGTTCGCCGCGTCCGTTCGGCGGCGGCCCAGGCGGCGGCTCAGGCGGCCGAGGCGGTGGGCGGACGGGGTGCCGGGGGTGGCGTTGTAGCTGGTGAGGGTCGGGCCGGATCGGGCCGGGGTCGGGGTCGGCGGGCAGGGTTATGGCCTCGAAGCGGCGGGGAGGTCGCCGACCGAGGACGGTCGGCGGCCGGCGTCAGCCCACCGCGACCCGTCGGGTCGTGAAGCCGATGGCGGCGGCCACGGCGGCCAGGGCGGCCACGCTGGTGAGCGCCGTGGGCAGGGAGAACCAGTCGGCCATGAACCCGATGGCGGGCGGCCCGAGGAGCATGCCGCCGTAGCCGAGTGTGGACGCGGCGGCGACTCCACCGGGTCCGGCCAGGGCGCCCGCGCGTTCGATGGCGACGGGGAAGATGTTGGCGAGGCCGAGCCCCGTGACGGCGAATCCGAGGAGCGCGGCCCACGCGGAGGGGGCGAGCGACCCGAGCAGCATGCCGGCCGCGGCCGTCGCACCGCCCACCACCAGGATCCGGGTCCGCCCGAGCCGCTCCAGCAGCGCCGTCCCACTGAGCCGTCCGATCGTCATGGTGAGCGCGAAACAGGAGTAGCCGGCGGCCGCGACCCCGGGATGGGCGTCGAGGTCCTGTTCGAGGTGGAGCGCCCCCCAGTCGGCCAGGGCTCCCTCGCCGTACGCCGTGCACAGGGCGATCACGCCGAAGACGAGTACCAGGACCCGGATACGGGAGTCCGTGCGGCGGCGTACCCGCTCCTTGGCGGGGCGCCGGCTGCCCGGTGCCGCGTCGTCGTGGGGCGTACGGTTCGGTGCCGCGGGCGCGTCGTCGTGGTGCGGACGGTGGTCCGGTGCCGCCGGAGCCTCCTCACGCAACAGGACGCGTCCCGCCACAGCGGTCACCAACAGGCCGATGAAGGTCAGTCCCAGCAGATGACGGGTGGGGGACAGCGATCCCGCGACGAGTCCGCCGAGGCCCGCGCCGATCATGCCGCCCAGACTGAACGCCGCGTGGAAGCTGGGCATGATCGGCCGTCGCAGTGCGGCCACCAGGTCGACGGCGGCGCTGTTGAACGCGACGTTGATCCCGCCGTAGGCCGAGCCGAACACCAGGAGCACGGCGCCCAGGGCCGCCGCGGAGTGCGTGAGCGGCGGCAGGGCCACGCTCAGCGACAGGATGACGGCACAGACGACGGTCACCGGGTGGTTGCCGAACCGGCGGCACAGCCTCCCGGTGAGCGTCATAGTGATCACCGCGCCGGCCGAGACCCCGAGCAGTGCGAGCCCGAGCGTGCTCGCCGAGGCGCCGGTCTGCTCCTTGATGGCGGGGATACGGACGACCCACCCGGCGAAGACGAACCCGTCGAGGGCGAAGAAGGCGGTCAGGGCTATACGGAGGCGGGTGAGGTCCTTGCCGTTGTCCGGCGCGACGTTGCGCGTTCGGGTTTTGTTTATGTTCGGCACAAACTCACGGTAAGGGGGTGGTTGAGCTGCGGCAAGACCGTTCGCGGGGCAATCGCGAGGGAGGGGAGGGGGAGGGGGAGCGGAGTGGTGGGGGGATCGAGGTGGTGGTCGGGGGTGGGGGTGGTCTATTCGAACTCCCATCCAGCCCCTGTCGTCCCTCTTGAATCCCTTGCGGCGCGGGCGCCCCGTCCCCTAGTGTCCAATCTCGTTGGACAGTTCGTCCGACGGAGTTGGGCACGGCCCGGGGGGAACCTGACCGCGCCCGACGAGCACAAAGCACCGATTCCTTAGGGGGAATTGATCATGATGGATCCTCGTGAACTGGACGCCGAGTCGGCGGAGCTGCTGCCGGGCCGTGAGGCTCTGGGCCGGCTGAAGTTCAGCATCGGCAAGACGGTGAACGTCACCAAGCACGTCGCCAACATCTCCGCGCACAACGAGTCGGCCGCGCTCAACGACCACTCCTCGTGGTCGGTGGCGGACTCGGGTGCAGGGCAGGCCATCAACGTCAGCCAGTAATTCCTCGAGGGCGAGGGTATTCGGCGGACCGCGCATCGCGCGGTCCGCCTCACTCTTGTCCGGAACCCGGGTCGCGGCCTTGGACGCGACGCCGGGCCGGGTGGTGTCCGGGTGGCGGACCGGCCGTATTCCCGCGTTGTCGATGAGCGGGACATTGTTCGAAGTGGGTGACGCGACACACATATTCACATCCTTCCCGGCGCACACCAGCCAATTCAGCTGTCCGGGAACGGTGTTCGGTGGGCGGACCGTGCAATTCCACGATTTGTACTCGGGGTTACATCGGTCGAAGCGATAACTCTTGCTATCGTCCTACTCGTTGGTAGCACGTCGCACGGGGGTCGCGGGGAGCGGGCGGAGGCAGTTCCGTCGCTCCTCGGGCGGGTTGGCCGAGACGGACGTTCTGGCAAGGGGGCCAGGCGGACACGGCATCTGCGCGTATCTGTGACGCGGCCTTCGAACTCCAGTTTTCTCGCTCACTCATCCGAACAGGTGAGACACCTCATATGGCTCGTTCCCTGGTCGA
This sequence comes from Streptomyces sp. RPA4-2, assembly GCF_012273515.2. Classification (NCBI taxonomy): domain Bacteria; kingdom Bacillati; phylum Actinomycetota; class Actinomycetes; order Kitasatosporales; family Streptomycetaceae; genus Streptomyces; species Streptomyces sp. RPA4-2. The sequence continues at coordinate 1,369,050 of NZ_CP050975.2, read as the reverse complement.
TTTACTGACCGCGCACGCCTCCCGACAGCCTGACCGGACCGCCTACCGGTATCTCGTCACGGGCGACTGCGACGGAGAGATCCAGGACATCTCCTACGGACGGCTGGCCGAGCGGTCCCGGGCCGTCGCCGCCTGGTTGCAGGAACGCGGACTGGCCGGTTCCCGCGCGATGCTGCTCTATCCACCCGGACTCGAGTTCATGTCCGGTTATCTGGGCTGTCTTTCGGCCGGAGTCGTCGCCGTGCCGGGTGTGCCTCCGCAGGGACGGTCGCAGAACCACCGTGCCCTGCTCCGGACCAAGCGCCTCATCGCCGACGCGGACGCCAAGGTGATCCTGGGCAGCCGTGACGTGATGGCCGCCCTGGCCGGCATGACGGAGCACCTGCCGGAACTGGCCGGGATGACCTGCGTCGCGACCGAGGACATCCCCGACGAAGCGGCCGGCTCCTGGCGCGAACCCGATCTCACCGCCGACTCCGTCGCCTTCCTCCAGTACACCTCCGGATCCACCTCCGCCCCGCGCGGTGTGATGGTGACCCACGCGAACCTGCTGGACAACGAGCGGGTCATCACGGAGCGGATGGGTCACACCCCCGAGGTGATCGAGGAATACGGCCACGAACTCTTCGTCAGCTGGCTTCCCGTCTACCACGACATGGGACTCATCGGCCCGGTCCTGAACGCGGTGTACCTCGGCGTGACCGCCACGTTCTTCTCGCCGCTGCACTTCCTGCACCGGCCCGAGCGCTGGCCGAAGGCCGTCAGCCACTACCGCGCGCACACCAGCGGCGGCCCCAACTTCGCCTACGAGCTGTGCCTGAAGCACGCGACGCCCGAACTCCTCGACGGGCTCGACCTGAGCCGTTGGCGGGTCGCCTTCAACGGCGCGGAACCGGTGCGGGCCGCCACCCTGCGCCGGTTCACCGAGACCTTCGCGGCCGCGGGTCTCCGCCGGGAGGCCCTCTACCCGTGCTACGGCCTGGCGGAGGCCACCCTGATCGTCACCGGCGGCTCCGTACAGGCCCCGCCCACCCTGGTCGAGTCCCCGGAGACCGGGCCGCGCGCCGGCGCGGCGGACGCGGCGGCGGTCGGCTCCGGCCGGACCGGCCCCGGCACCACCGTGGTCGTCGCCGACCCCGAGCGGCAGGAGGAACTGCCCGAGGGCGAGGTCGGTGAGATCTGGGTCGCCGGCGCGGGCGTCGCCAAGGGCTACTGGCGCAACGCCCTCGCGACCCGGCGGACGTTCCGGGCCACCCTGAAGGACCGCGAGGGTCACTTCCTGCGCACCGGCGACCTCGGTTTCCTGCGGGACGGTGAACTCTTCGTCACCGGCCGCCTGAAGGACCTGCTGGTCATCGGCGGCCGCAACCACTACCCCCAGGACCTGGAACTGTCCGCCGAGATGTCCCACTGGTCGCTGCGGCCCGGCTGTACCGCCGCCTTCTCCGTGGACGCCGGGGAGGAGGAGGGCGAGCAGCCCGTCGTCGTCGCGGAGACGGCGCCGGAGGCGCTCGGCGAGTCGGAGAAGATCGTCGGCCTGATCCGCGGCGCGATCGGGGAGGCCCACGGCCTGCCGGTGCGCGATGTGGTGCTGGTCCACCCCGGCACCATTCCGAAGACGTCCAGCGGGAAGATCCAGCGCCGCGCCACCCGGACGGCGTACCTCGACGGCACCCTCTCCCCAGTGGGCGCGCCCACTTCGGGATGACGGCGGCCGCCGACAGCGTGCCCGCACGCGCCGTCGGGGGTTCCCTGGTCGTCATGTGACGTGCGCCTGGTCGCTCCGCCGTGCGCGGTCCCCGCATCCAGGGGCGTACCGGGCGCGGGCATTCGCCGTCCGTACGTGGCGTCGTTCGTCACCCGTACGCCCCGAAACCCACCAAGAACCAGCCGAGTTCGCCGTCTGCCGTCTGCCGTCTGCCGTCTGCCGTCTGCCGTCTGCCGTCTGCCGTCTGCCGTCTGCCGTCTGCCGTCTGCCGTCTGCCGTCTGCCGTCTGCCGGACGTCGGCGGCATCAGCCGTACCCGTGCGCTCCGCCGTGGCGGCCGTACGGCATCCACCTGAGCCCGAGTTCACGAGGACACCTGCCCAGATGCCTGCGACCGAGTCCCCGAAGCAGTTCCCCGAGACGCCCGCGACCACCTCCGAGGACGTGCGGGCGTGGTTGACGTCGGCCGTCGCCGAGGCGGCCGGGCTCGCTCCGTCGGCCGTCGCCCCAGAACGTCCGATCGCGGAATTCGGCCTGGGCTCACGACAGTTGGTGACGCTGGCGGCGGATCTGTCCGAGCGGCTCGGCCGGCCCTTGGAGCCCTCCCTCGTCTTCAACCACCCCACGATCGCGGCGATCGCCGAAACGGTCCTCGGCGAAGGCCCCGCCCCGACCGCCGGCCCGGTCCCGGTCGCGGCTTCGGCGCCGGCCGGCACACCCGTACCGGCGGACGGCGACATCGCGATCATCTCCATGGCCTGCCGTTTCCCCGGCGGCGCCGACGACCCCGAGGCCCTGTGGCGGCTGCTGGCCGAGGGCGAGGACGCTGTCGGCGAGGTGCCCGAGGGCCGTTGGGACACCCATGCGCTGCTGGACCCCGACCCGGAGGCCGCCGGCAAGGCGTACACCCTGCGCGGCGGGTTCCTGACCGGCATCGACCGCTTCGACGCGCCCTTTTTCGGGATCTCGGCGCGCGAGGCCGCGGCCATGGACCCGCAGCAGCGGCTTCTGCTGCGGACCGGCTGGGAGGCGATCGAACGCGCCGGGATCGTCCCGGAGACACTGAACGGCAGCTCCACGGGCGTCTACGTCGGCCTGTACGACAGCGGATACCTCTCCGGGGCCCGCCTGGAGCAGCTCGACGGGCACGTGGGCACCGGCTCGGCGCCCAGCGTGGCGTCCGGGCGTATCGCGTACACCCTCGGTCTGCGGGGTCCGGCCGTGACCGTCGACACCGCCTGCTCCTCCTCCCTCGTCGCCCTGCACCTGGCGGCGCGGGCGCTGGCGAGCGGTGAGTGCGATCTCGCGCTTGCGGGGGGCGCCACGCTCCTCGTGACACCGCGCGGGCACGTCGAGTTCAGCAGGCTGCGCGGACTGTCGCCGACCGGGCGGTGCAGCCCGTTCTCCACCGAAGCCGACGGGGTGGTGTGGGGAGAGGGCTGTGGTCTGGTGCTGCTCAAGCGGCTCGCGGACGCGCGCCGGGACGGCGACCGGGTCCTCGCGGTCGTCAAGGGCTCGGCGGTCAACCAGGACGGCCGAAGCCAGGGCCTGAGCGCCCCCAACGGCCCGGCGCAGGAACGGGTGTTGCGCGCCGCGCTCGCCGACGCCGGACTCCGGCCGGAAGACCTGGACTTCGTCGAGGCGCACGGCACCGGTACGCGGCTCGGCGACCCCATCGAAGGCCGTGCGCTCGCTTCGGTGTTCGGACCGGGACGTCCGGCGGACCGGCCCCTCGCGGTCGGCTCCCTGAAGTCCAACATCGGTCACACTCAGGCCGCGGCGGGCATCGGCGGCGTCATCAAGACCGTCCTGTCCCTCGGTCACGAACTGCTCCCCGCGTCCTTGCACGCGAAGACCCCGACCGAGCACGTCGACTGGGCCGGCGGCGGCCTGCGGGTGCACAGCGACGCCGGAGCCTGGCCGCGGCGCGGCGACCGGGTACGGCGGGCCGGAGTCAGCGCGTTCGGAATCAGCGGAACCAACGCGCACGTGGTCCTGGAGGAGGCACCGCAGGACGTGGCACGACCGGCCGCGCCCGTGACTGCCACGCCCGCCCGGCGGCCGGGCACGGACGAGCCGGGCATGGAGGAGCCGGGCATGGAGGAGCCGGGCATGGAGGAGCCGGGCATGGAGGAGCCGGGCATGGAGGAGCCCGGCACCGAGGAACCCCGCGCCGAGGAACCCCGCACGGGACGCGCCGCAGCGCTCTTCCCGCTGTCCGCCCGCACCCTCCCGGCGCTCAGAGGACAGGCCGCCCGCCTGCTCGACGCGCTCACCGCACGCCCTGGTGTGGCGCTGCCCGCCGTGGCCGCGACCCTGGCCCACCACCGCACGCACTTCGAACACCGCGCCGTCGTCCGGGCGGCCGACCGCGACGAACTGCTCGCGGCCCTGCGCGCACTCGCCGCGGGACGGCCCGACACCGAGCTCCTCGTGGGTCCCCTACCGGCATGTCCGCCGGGAAAGCTGGCGTTCGTCCTCCCCGGCCAGGGTGCCCAGTGGTCCGGCATGGCCCGCGAACTCCTGGACACCTCCCCGGTGTTCGCCGACGAACTCGACCGGTGCGACGCGGCCCTGCGCCCGTTCACCGTCTGGTCGGTGGCGGCCGTCCTGCGCGGCGACGAGGATGCCCCGTCCCTGGAGCGCGTGGATGTCGTCCAGCCGGTCCTGTTCGCCGTGATGGTCTCCCTGGCCGCGCTGTGGCGGGCCCGTGGCGTACGACCGGACGCGGTGATCGGGCACAGCCAGGGCGAGGTCGCCGCGGCCTGTGTGGCCGGCGCGCTCAGCCTCAACGACGCGGCGGCGGTGGTCGCCCTGCGCAGCCAGGCCCTGACCGCGCTGTCCGGCACCGGCACCATGGCCGTCGTCGCCCTGCCGCACGCCGAGGTCGAGGCACACCTCGCCGGGCTGGGCGGACGGGTCTGCGTCGCCGCCGTGAACAGCGGCCGTTCGACGGTGATCGCCGGTGACACGGAACCGCTCGAAGCCCTGCTCGCCGACCTCGACCGGCAGCAGGTGTTCGTCCGCCGCCTCGACGTCGACTACGCCTCCCACAGCGCCCGGGTCGAGCCGCTGCGCACGACGATCCTCGGCGAACTCGACGGCGTCACCACCTGCCCGGCGCCCGTCGCCTGGTACTCCACGGTCACCGGCGAGCCGGTCACGGAGGAACTCGAGGCCGACTACTGGTACACGAACCTGCGCGAACCCGTCCGCTTCGCGCCCACCGTGGAACGCATGGTGGCCGACGGCTACCGCTGCTTCGTCGAACTCAGCCCCCACCCCTCCCTCGTCACCGCCCTGCGCACGGTCGCCGAGGACTCCGGCCACGAAGACCTGGTCGCCGTCGGATCGCTGCGTCGTGACGAGGACGGACCGGCGTGTCTGGACCGGGCCGCCGCCGAACTCCACGTCCACGGAAGGCCGATCGACTGGCACCGGCTGGTACCCGACACGGAGAGCGTCGAACTTCCCACGTACGCCTGGGACACGCAGTCCTACTGGATCGAACCCGAGCCCGCGGCCGGAGCCCCCGGACTCCTCGACCGCGCCGCGCACCCGCTGCTCGGCATTCAGCTGCAGTCCGCGGACGAGACACGCTGGACCTTCCGCCACGAGTGGTCCCCGGCCACCGCCGACTGGCTGTCCGACCACACCGTGTTCGGACGAACCGTGGTGTCGGGCACCACCCTGATGGAGCTGTGCCGGGCCGCCCTCGCCGTGGCCCGCCCGGACGTTCCCGGCGACGTGAGCGACCTGCTCCTGCTCGCGCCCCTCGTCCTGCCGGAGTCCGGCACGGTCGAGGTGTCCGTCGAGGTGGTCACCACGGGCTCCGCCCCGGAGATCACCGTGCACAGTCGCCCGCGCGGTCGGCCGAACCCCGACTGGACCCTGCACACGACCGCTTCGGCGGCCGTGCCCCTCCCGGCGCCGCCCGGCCGGCCGCCGGTGTGGCCGGAGGCCGCCGAGTCCGTCTGGAACACGCGGACGTACGAGCGGCTGAGCGACCTGGGCCTCGGCTACGGCCCGGCCTTCCAGGGCGTCCGGTCGGCGGTCACGACCACCGTCGACGGCGAACTGCTGGCCCGGCTCTCCCTGCCCGCCGTGGCCCGGGCGACGACCGACGCCTACCCGGTCCACCCGGCACTGCTGGACGCGGCGCTGCACGTGGCCGCCGCCCTGGACACGGGCGGCGCGTCCGACGGCCGGGTGCTGCTGCCCGTCGCGGTGGGCCGATGCGTCCTGCCGCCCGGCGGCACCGGCGACCTCACGGCGCTGGTCCGGAGGTCGGGAGGCTCCGGGACGGACCTCACCCTCGACGTGACGCTGTGGGACGCGGACGGCTTTCCGGCGGGCCGGCTGGAGGACGTACGGCTGCGGGCTGCCGACCCGGCGGACCTGAACGGCGCCTCGGAGAACGGCCGTCACCTGTACGAAGTGGCGTGGACGGCCGCGCCCGAAGAACCGACCGGAGCGCCGGGCGCCGTGTGGGCCGTCCACGGCGACCGCTCGGACCCGGACGTCGCCGCCGCCGTACGCGGCCTGGAGGCGGCGGGCCTCCAGGTGCGGGAGACGGACGCCGACATCCTCGTACGGTTCTGGCCGCGTCCGGCGCCTGGCGCGGAACCGGCCGCCGCCGCACAGGAATTGGCCGCCGACGCGCTGGCCGGACTGCGTGACCTCTCGGCGCTCGCGCAGGACCGGCTGCCCGCCCGGACCGTGTGGGTGACCCGTGGCGCGATCGCGACCGGTGCCGGAGACTCCGTGCCCGGGCTGGCCCAGTCCGTGCTGTGGGGCATGGCCCGCAGCGCCCGGACCGAACACCCGCACCTCGGACTGACCCTGCTGGACCTCGACGGCCCCGGACCCTCCGGCCTCCCCTCCGGCGATGTCCTCGCGGCTGCCGCCGCGCACGCCGACGAGCCCGAACTCGCCCTCCGGGCAGGCACTTTGCTCGTACCGCGGCTGGTGCGCGCCCGCGTGACGGACACCTTGCGGATTCCGGCCGGGGACCAGTACGAACTGACCGGGCTCCCGGCGGATCCCGCCCTGCGCGCGGTCGCCTCCCACGTCCTGGCCGCCGGCCAGGTCAGGATCCAGGTGCACGCCGTCGCGGTCCCCGGCCCCGGCGGCGCGCTGCCCCGTACCGCGTGCGCCGGTGTGCTGACCGAGGCCGGCGCCGATACCGGGGACCTGGCTCCCGGTCTGCGGGTCTGCGCCCTCGCCGAGACGCCACCCGGCTCCGAGGCGGTCGCGGACGCACGGCGGCTCGCGGTGCTCCCGGACGACGTGCCGTTCACCACGGCGGCAGCCCTGGCCCTCGCGGCCGGTGGCGCGGGCGCCGCGGGAGAACCGGCCGAGGCGTTGCACGCCGCCCTCACCGGTGCGACACGTGCGGCCCGCCCCCGGGCCCTGCCCGTCACCGGCGCACGCGAGGCACTGCGGCGCCTGACCGCGTCCGGCGAGCCCGTCGTCCTCGACCTGGTGCCGAGGCAGGCAACGTTCGCCCCGTCGCGACGCCCGGCACGCCCTTTCGCCGCGCCGGCCGACAGCCCGAGTACGCCCAGTGGAACGGTGCCTGCCCCGGCACCGGCCGGGCGTCCCGGCCCGGTACCCACGGACGGCACGGTGCTGATCACCGGCGGTCTCGGCGCGGTCGGCCGCCACATCGCCCGGCTTCTGGCGGAACAGGGCGTCCCCCGTCTTCTTCTGATGTCTCGTCGGGGGCCGGACGACCCGCACGCCGGCGAGGCCATTGCCGAACTGACCGCGCTCGGCGCCGAGGTCGAGATCGCCGCGTGCGACGTCGCGGACGCCGAAGCCCTGGCCGGCGTACTCGCCCGTGTGACAACGGAGTTGCCGCTGCGCGGTGTCGTCCACTGCGCCGGAGTCCTGGCCGACGGCGTGATCGCCGACCTGACGCCCGAACGCCTCGCGCGGGTGCTGCGTCCCAAGGTCGACGGCGCCGCCCATCTGCACCGGCTCACCGCCGATCTGCCCCTCGACCTGTTCCTGCTGATCTCCTCGGCGGCCGGTGTCGTCGGCACCGCGGGCCAGGCCAACTACGCGGCGGCCAACGTCTATCTCGACCAACTCGCCCACCACCGAACCGCCCTGGGCCTGCCCGGCGTCTCCGTCTCCTTCGGTGCCTGGGCGGGCGAGGGCTTCGCCGCCGAACACGCCGACCTGGACCGGATGGCCCGTGCCGGCCACCGGGCCCTCACCCCGGACCAGGGCCGTGAACTCGTCGAACTCGCCCTGCTCCACGGCGCACCACACCTGGTCGCCTGGTCCCTGGACCTGCCCCGGCTGCGCGAGAACACGGCGGCCGCGGACCAACGCTCGACGGCACTGTGGCGCGCGTTGCTGCCCGCGCCGCGCGGCAACCGGGACGCGGGCGAAGCCCTGGCGGACCGGCTGGCCCGGCTGCCGGAGACCGAACGCGCCGCCCGCGTCCTGGGCCTGGTCCGCGAGGAGGCCGCCCGAGCACTCGGCCTGCGCTCGGCCGAATCCGTGCGGCCCGACCGGCCGTTGCGTGACCTCGGCATGGACTCGGTGACGGCGGTGGAGCTGCGCAACCGCATAGGCACCCGGATCGGAGCCAGGCTGCCCGCCACCCTGCTCTTCGACCACCCCACCGCGGCCCGGCTCACCGCGCATCTGCTGGCCACCACGCTCGGCGCCGGCGGCCCCAGGGCCCCGCGGAGCGCGCCCGGTCCGCGGCACGCCCGCGACACCACGCCCGCCGCGGACGAGCCACTGGCGCTGGTGGGCATGGCGTGCCGGCTGCCCGGCGGCGTGCACGACCCCGAGGGCCTGTGGCACCTGGTGGCCGAGGGCCGCGACGCGGTCGGCCCGTTCCCCGAGGCACGCTGGGACGTGCGGTCGCTGTACGACCCCGACCCGGAGGCCCTGGGCAAGTCGTACGCCCGGGAGGGCGGATTCCTCGACGAGCTGGACTCCTTCGACGCGGGCTTCTTCGGCATCACGCCGAAGGAGGCGGCAGCCATGGACCCGCAGCAGCGCGTGCTGCTGGAGACGGCGTGGGAGGCGCTGGAGCGCGCCGGGATCGTCCCCGCCGACCTGGCGGGCAGCCCCACCGGCGTGTACGTCGGCATGTTCGGCAGCGACTACCTCGCGGGCTCCCGGCTCGACCAGCTGGACGGGTACGTCGGCACCGGGTCGGCCCTGAGCGTGGCCTCGGGACGGCTCGCGTACACGCTGGGTCTGAACGGACCCGCGCTCACCGTGGACACGGCCTGCTCCTCGTCGCTGGTGGCGCTGCACCTGGCGGCGCAGGCGCTCCGGTCGGGGGAGTGCGACCTCGCGCTCGCCGGCGGCGTGACCCTGATGGTGACACCGGGGACCTTCGTCGAGTTCAGCCGTCTGCGGGGGCTGTCTCCGACCGGCCGCTGCCGCTCCTTCTCCGACGACGCCGACGGAGCCGTCTGGGCCGAGGGGGCGGGCATGGTCGTACTGAAGCGGCTCGGCGACGCGCGCCGCGACGGCGACGAGGTGCTCGCCGTACTGCGCGGTACCGCGGTCAACCAGGACGGCCGCAGTCAGGGTCTGTCCGCGCCCAACGGCCCGGCCCAGGAGCAGGTGGTCCGGCGTGCGCTGGAGCTGTCCGGGCTGGCACCCGCCGACATCGACCACGTCGAGGCGCACGGGACCGGGACGACGCTCGGCGACCCGATCGAGGCGAACGCCCTGGCGGAGGTCTTCGGCGCCTCGCGTCCGCAGGGCCGGCCCCTGTATCTCGGCTCACTCAAGTCCAACATCGGTCACGCGCAGGCCGCTTCGGGCGTGCTCGGGCTGATCAAGGTCGTCCAGTCCCTGCGTCACCACTCGCTGCCCCGCACCCTGCACGCCGGCACGCCCAGTCGCCATGTCGACTGGGACCGCAGTGGGTTGCGGCTGCTGCGGGAGACGGCTCCCTGGCCGTTCACGGGTGAGCGCGTACGTCGGGCCGGCGTGAGCGCCTTCGGGATCAGCGGGACCAACGCGCACCTGGTCGTGGAGGAGGCCCCGCGGGCCGAGGCGCGGCCGACGGCCGAAGCCGGCGCAGGCAGCGGTGCAGGCACCGGCACCGGCAAAAGGCTGTTCGTGCTGTCCGGGCGCAGTGAGTCCGCCGTACGCGGGCAGGCGGAGCGGCTGTCCCGTCACCTCACGCGGGACGTCGCTCTGCCGGACGTCGCCCACACCCTGGCGCGACACCGCGGCCACTTCGAGCGGCGGGCGGGGATCGTGGCGGGCGACCGCGACGAACTGCGCGCCCGGCTCGACGCGCTGGCGAGCGGACGGACACCGCCGGGCCGGCCGCACGAGGGACGGACGGGCGGGGTGGCCTTCGTCCTCGCCGGGCACGGCGGCCAATGGCCTGGAATGGGCGCGGAGTTGGTCACCGAGTCGGTGGCCTTCCACGAGGAGCTGTCCCGGATCGACGAAGCGGTGCACCGCCGCGTCGGCTGGTCGGTCCTCAACGTACTGCGAGCCCCCGAGGAGTTCACCCCGCTCGACCGGACGGAGTTCCTCCAGCCGGTGCTGTTCGCGCTGAACGCGTCCCTGGCCGCCGCCTGGCGAGCGCTCGGCGTCCGCCCGGACGCCGTGGTCGGGCACAGCCTCGGCGAGATCGCCGCCGCGTACACCGCGGGCGCCCTCACCCTGGACGACGCCGCGGCCGTGGTGACCGCACGTGCCGGCGCGGTCGCCCCGCTGGTCGGGCAGGGCGGCATGCTGTCCCTGGAACTCCCGCTCGCGGAGGCTGAGGAACTGCTCGCGCCCCACCGGGGCCGGCTGTTCGTCGCGGCCGTCAACAGCGCGTCCTCCACCGCCGTGTCCGGCGACGCCGAGGCGCTGGACGGGCTGCGCCGGCGACTCGACGCGCAGGGCGTTCCCGTACGACGGCTGTCGACCCCGTTCGCCTCCCACACCCCCCTGATGGACCCGGTCCGCGAGGACCTGCTCGACCGGCTCGACGGCATCAGGGGCACCCGCACCCCGACCCCGCTCTACTCGACGGTGCTGGCCGCGCCAGTGCCCGGTGACCGGCTGGACGCCGACCACTGGTACGCCAACCTCGGCCGCCCGGTCCGATTCGCGGACACGATCCGGCGGATGCTCGACGACGGCTACCGCTACTTCGTCGAGCTCAGCCCTCACCCGTCGCTCACGGCGTCGGTCGAGGCGGTGGCGGCCGAGGCGGGGATCGACGCGGTGGCCGTCGGCTCGCTGAGCCGGCAGCGGGACGGACAGGACGTACTGCTGCGCGGACTGGGTGAGTTGTACGAGGCCGGGTACACGCCCGACTGGCCGGTGCTGTTCCCCCGGGGCCGCCGCGTCGATCTGCCCACGTACGCCTTCGCCCGCGAACGCCACTGGCTCGCACCCGCCCCGGCCGCCGCGACGGCCGGAGGCTCACCGCTCCTCGGTACGCACGTCGAGGCCAGCGACACACCCGGCCGGCACCTCTTCCAGAACGAGATCGACCTGCGCGACAGCCGCTTCGCCTACCTCGGCGACCACCGGGTCGGCGGCGAGGTCTGGCTGCCCGGCGCCGCGTTCCTCGACCTCGCGATGGAGGCCGCCTCGGCGGTGCGGGACGGTGACGAGGCGCGGAACGGCGGTGAGGTGCGGCTCGCCGACGTGAGGTTCGTACGGCCCCTGGCGCTCGACGCCGAGCGGCCCGTACGGGTGCAACTGGTCCTGCGGCCCGCCGAGGACGGCTCACGGGACTTCACCATCTCCTCGGCCCCCGCCGGTGAGCGGCCGGCCCGGTGGGAGCGGCATGTCACCGGACGCGTCCTGACCGGCGCCGCCGAACCGGCGCCGGACGCGGGTGAGGAGCTCGCGGCGCTGCGCGAGAGGTGCGGGGAGGAGGTCGGCCTGTCGGCCGTCTACGCGGGGCTGACCGCCCTCGGCATCGACTACGGCCCCGCCTTCCGGGGCCTGGAACAGGGCCACCGCACGGATTCCGAAGCGGTGGGCCGGCTCGCCCGGCGTCCTGCCGCCGGTCATCTCGTGCACCCCGCCGTGCTCGACGCCGCCTTCCACACGGCGGCACTGCCGGCGAACGCCCCCGAGGGCCGGGCGTTCGTGCCCGCCGGTGTCGGACGGCTGCGCTTCACCGACCTCGGTGGCACTCCCGCGTGGGTGACCTGCCGACTGCGTTCCGTGGAGGGCGACACCGCGCTGCTGGATCTCAGGCTCTGGGACGAGGACGGCCAACTGGTCCTGGAGGCGACGGAGTTCGCACTGACCGCGCTCACGCGGGCGGACGCCGCGCTCTTCGAGACCCGCTGGCAGCCACGCTCCGACGCACAGGAGCCGGCCGGCCGGGGCGGCTGGCTGCTCCTCGCCGACGGGACCGGAGTGGCTGCCGCGCTCGCGGAGCGGCTGGCCGCCGCCTCGACACCGCATGTGATCGCCCGCACCGGCGAGGCGTTCGGCGCCGAGGGACCCGGCCGCTACGTCCTCGATCCGGCCGACCCGGGGCAGGTGGCCCGGCTGCTCGACGAGGCCTTCGCCGACGGACCGCCCGAACGGGTGGTGCAGTTGTCCGCGCTCGGCGCGCCCTCGATCGAGAACACCGCCACGGCGGAGGAGGCCGCACGCCGGTGCTGCCTCAGCACCCTGCACCTGGTGCGGGCACTCGCCGACCACCCGCGGGGCCGCGCCCCGCGTCTGTTCGTGGTCGTACGCGGCACCCAGGCCGCCGGTGGCAGCTCACAGGTGACGCACCCTCAGCAGGCGCTCGCGTGGGGCTTCGGCCTCACGGTGGCCCAGGAGCACCCGGAACTGTCGACCACGCTGATCGACCTGCCGGCCACGGACGGCGGCGACGCCCTGTGGACGCAACTGCGGCACGCGGACGACGAACGGCTCGTCGCACTGCGGGAGTCGGGCCGGCTGGTACCGAGGCTGACCCGCACCCGCCCCGACGACGGCGGGCACGACGGGATCACCGCGGACGGCGTGTACCTGATCACGGGCGGTCTCGGCGGACTCGGCCGGGTGGTCGCCGAGCGGCTGGTGCGCCTGGGCGCCCGCAGGCTGGCCCTGCTGAGCCGCGGCGGACCCGACGCGGACACGGCGAGCTGGATCGCCGGGCTCGAAGCGCGCGGTGTCACCGTGTGTCCCGCCCGCGCGGACGTCGCCGACCGTGATGCCCTGACGGCCGCGCTGGACGCCGTACGGCAGGCGGCCGGACCGATCGCCGGGGTCGTCCACGCGGCAGGTGTCCTCGACGACGCCACGGTGGCCACCCTGACCGACGACCGCGTCCTGAGCGTCCTCGCACCCAAGGTCCTGGGCACCGCCCTGCTCACCGAACTCGTGCCGGAGGCGGGGCAGTTCGTGCTCTTCGCCTCGGCGGCCGGTCTGCTCGGCTCGGCCGGGCAGGGCCCGTACGCGGCGGCGAACGCCTTCCTCGACGCCTGGGCGCACCATCTGTCCCGCACCGACCGCCGGGCGCTGAGCCTGGACTGGGGCGCCTGGGCGGGGGTGGGCATGGTCGCCGGGTCCGGGACCCGGGCCGCCGAGACCGGCCGGTCGGGTCTGATCGCCTTCTCCCCGCAGGAGGGCGGCGACCTGTTCGAGCGGCTGCTCCCCACCTCCCGCCGCCAACTCGCCCCTGTCGCCCTAGACTTGGAGGCCCTGGCGCTCGACCTGGACGCGGCCCGCACCCGCCCGATCCTGGGCGACCTGATCACCACCACGGCGGCCTCGGCGGACACGGACGGCCTCGTCACAGGGGTGTTCGCGGCGACCACGGACCAGGACCGCGCCGCACGGCTCGAAGCGTACGTACGGGCCAAGGTCGCCCAGGTCTCCGGCGGTGCGGTCGACGCGTCCGCGACCACGCCCCTCAAGGAACTGGGCCTGGACTCCCTGATGCTCGTCCGGCTGCGCAACGCCTTCGCACGCGAACTCGGCGCCGAACTCCCCACCACCGACGTGTTCTCGGCGTCCGACATCCGGGGCCTGGCACGAACGCTGGGCGAGATGCTGCCCGCACACGGCACCGGGGCACGGGAGGAGGAACGGCGGCCCGAGCGCGCACCGGAGGTACCCGAAAACGAACTGCGGCCCGCGACCCGCGACATGGTACGGCTGTTGCGCAGCGCCCGGCCGGACATGCCGGACGCGGCGCACGCCATCGGCCTGGCCGCACGGCTCACCGCGCCGACCACCCGTGAGGCCCTGGCCGGCATCCTCACCCGGCTCGCCGGACGGCATGCCGCGCTGCGCACGGCGATGCCCGGCGGCGGCGGACAGGGCCGGCAGATACGCGTGGAAAGGGAGTTGGCCGCGCCGCTCCTGCACTGGACGGCCGTGAGCGGCGACGCCGGACTCGACGCCGCCGACCAGCTGCGCCGACTGCTGGAGCCACCGTTCGACCTGGCGGACGCGCCGCTGTGGCGCTTCGAGTTGCTGGACGCGGGCGAGGGCGGCCAGCTCCTCGTGTTCGGCGCCCACCACGCCGTGAGCGATCTGCGGTCGCTGCTGCTCGTCGCGGGGGAGATCGACGCCGAACTGTCAGGCACTCCACTCGGCGACACGGTCAGCAATCGCGACCTCGACCTGCTGATCGAGGCCCAGCGCACCGGAGGCACCCCCGGTGAGGACACGGCCGAGTGGCGCGAGGCCTTCCACGGCGCCGCGCGCCTCGACCTGACCCTCGCCCGGCCCCGCCCGGCGACCCGTTCGTACCGGGCCGGGAGCGTCACCGTGGAGATACCCGACGGTCTCATGGAACGGGTGACGGCGGCCGCGAGCCGGCTCGCCGTCACACCCGCGGCCTTCTGCCTCGGCACTCTGACCGTGCTGCTGGCCAGGGCGCGGGAACGCGAGCGCTTCGTACTCGCCGTGCCCGTCGACACCCGGATCCACGCCGACGCGTACGACGCGGTGGGCTTCTTCGGGGTGCCCGTCCCCTTCCCGGCACAGGCCGGGGCGGGGGAGCGGATCGAGGACGTGCTGCGCCGCACGGACGCGCGCCTGGACCGGATCCTCGCCAAGGGCGCCATGTTCTCGGACGTGTTGCCGACCCTCGCCGGACAGGGGCTGCACCGGGCGAACGCGCCCCTGGTGGAGGTGTACTTCAACTACGTACGTTCCTCCGCCGGCCGCCTCGAACGGCTGGAGGTGCTCCCCGCCGGTACGGGCTACTCCGACCTCGACCTCATGATCACCATGACCCCGGACGCGGGCCGTGTCCGCCTCGACCACAACCTCGACATCCTGGACGCGGAGACCTCGGCAGACCTGGCGCGACAGTTCCTGCGGCTGCTCGCGGACGCGGCCGACGACCCGACGGCGGCGGTCCGTGCGCAGGCGGAGACGACCAGTGCGACGACAGGGAACGGCGGGGCGTCGACGGGCGTCCCGATCGCCGGTGAGCCCGCCGCACGCCCGCGCCGCTCGCTCGCTCTCGCCGCCACCTTCGCGCTCGGCCATCTGCCGTCGCTGTGCGCGGCGGCGGCCGAGGAGGAGACGGCGGGGGAGCGGACACCGGACGGGGTACGCGACGCGGCACCCGACCGGGTGCGGGACGCGGGCCCGACGGTCGCCGAAGCCCCGTACCACCAGGTGCTCGCCGCCCTGCGCGACCCGTCGGGCGTCTTCGCCGACCCCGCGTCGGCGGTGGGCGTGGTGCTGCTGCGGGCGGCGGACCTGGAACGGTTCGGCCCGGTCACCGACGCGGTGCTCGACGAACTGCGCGCCGCGTACTCGGCCGCGCTGAAGGCCCTGTCCGAGCGGACCCGCAAGCCGCTGATCGTGGGCTTCCTGCCCACCGCGCGTCAGGAGGACCGCTTCACGCGGTGGGAGGACGACCTCGCCGCCGAACTCACCGGCTCCCCCGGCATCGCGGTGCTCCGCCCGGACGACTGGACACGCCACCACAGCGTCGCGGAACGCTTCGACGAACGAACCGAACGGCTGGCCCATCTTCCCTTCACACCGCCCTTCCAGGCGGCGGTGGCCCTGCGGGTGGCCGAGGTCGTACGAGCGGTGCGGCGCCCCACACCGAAGGTGATCGCGGTGGACGGTGACCAGACCCTGTGGGGCGGGGTGGCCGGGGAGATCGGCCCGGACGCGGTGGACCTGGCCGGTCCGCGCGCCCACCTCGCGCGCAGGCTGCTCGAATGGCGGGCGGCCGGCGTACTGCTGGCACTGGTCAGCAACAACGACGAGGACACGGTACGAGCCGTCCTGGACCGTCCGGACAGCCTGTTGAAGGCAGAGCACTTCAGCGCGCTCTCCGTCACCTGGGGGCCGAAGCCGGACCGGCTCTCCCGGGCGGCGCGCACGCTCGGCCTGGGACTCGACAGCTTCCTCTACCTCGACGACAACCCGGTCGAGATCGCGGCGATGCGGTCGGCGCTGCCGCAGGTTCTGTCACTGACCTGCCCACCGGCGGCCGAACTCGACGACTTCCTCGGCCGGTTGTGGCCGCTCGTCCCGGCGGCGGCGACGGCCGAGGACGGGCTGCGGGCACGGTTCTACGCGCAGGAACGGGAGCGGGACGCGGCCCGCGAGCAGGCCGGATTCGAGGAGTTCCTCGCCCAACTGGAGCTTCAGGTCGACATCAGGGCCCTGTCCGGGGACGACGTCGAGCGGGCCGGGCAACTGGTCCGCCGCACCAATCAGTTCGTCCTCCACCCCCGGTCGGCCGACGGCGGCGATCTGGCGCGGTGGCGGGAACACGGCGAGGTGTGGACGGCCGCGGCGCGCGACCGGTTCGGCGACTACGGGCAGATCGGCCTGCTCGCCCTGCGCGCGGAAGGCGGCCGACTCGACGTCCTCGCCTGGGCGATGAGCTGCCGGGCGCTCGGCCGGGGCGTCGAGGAGCGGATGCTGCGGTGGCTGGCCGACCGCGCCGACCGGCTGGGCTGCGCGAAGGTCCGCCTGACGGCGGAGCGCACCGCGCGCAACCTGCCGGCCCGGCGTCTGCTGGCCGCGCTCGGCGGCGCCGACCAGGACGACGAGCGCCTGGAGAGCGTGGTCACGCCGGATCAGCTGCGGGCCTTCCGCTCCTGGCGGCGACGGTGAGCGGGACGGCCACGGCAGGTGGCCCGGTCCGTGACAGCGGTGCGGAAGAGACAGGGCACAGGGGGAAGGGCTCTCATGCGTGAAGTGAACGAGGACACGTCGTCGTACGCCGGACAGCGGGCGGCCGGCGAGGCGATCGAGCGCGGTGGCGGGGGGCTGAGCGTGGCGGCCCTGCTGTCCAGGGCAGGTCTCGCCGCCGGACCCGAGCCGGTCGTGAGCGGCACGGGACCGGGCGCGGGCGAGGTGGATCCGACCACGAGCGTCACGGGTGAGGGTGAGGGTGAGGGTGAGGGCGCGGGTGTCGCCCCCTCCGGTCCCGGTACCGAAGGTGAGCACGACGCGGGCGCCTCGCACGGCTCCGCTCCGCCCCCCACCTCACCCGACGTGGACGGCCTGGCCTCCGCGATCGCCGAGGCGGCCGGTCCCTTCGTACCCGAAGGACGGCTGTCACCCGACAGCGACTTCTTCGACGCCGGGGGAACCTCCGTCGGTGCCGTGGAACTCGTCGCGGCCCTGGAGGACTCACTGGGCGTCGAGTTGGACCTCGACGAGGTGTTCGCCGACGCCCGGCCGCGCAGCCTCGCCCGCCGCTGGCTGGCGACCGCCGGTACCGCCGCGGCCCCGGCCGCTCCTGGCACGTCGGAAACGCCCGCACCCGCGTGGAGTTCGGCCCCGCCGGTTCCGGCACCGCGCACGGCTCCGCCCGGGACGGTTCCCCGTACGCCGCTGCCCAGTACGACGGGCGCCTCTTGGACGGCCGTGGGTGACACCCCCCTCTCCCCGTCGTCCCCGCCGTCCGCGTACTCCCGGCCTTCCTCGGACCCTTCGGCCCGGCCCGAAGACCTGGAGCGGATCCTGGCCGACCTCTCGCTCGCCGACCGTCTGCCCTGGACCGGCTCGCCCGAGCCGCTGCCGCCCCGCCGGATCCTGCTCACCGGCGCCACCGGCTTCCTCGGCGGCCATCTGCTCCTCGACCTGCTCAGACACAGCGACGCCCACGTGTACTGTCTCGTCCGCGCCACCGATGAGGAGGCGGCCTCGGCCCGCCTCGGCGCGGCGCTGAAGACCCACCGGCTGCCCTGGTCCTCGGAGATCCGCCGCCGGGTGACGGTCCTCCCCGGCGACATCCGCCGGCCGCGCCTCGGCCTGTCGGACGACCTCTGGAACACGCTCGCCCACGAGCTGGACAGCGTGGTCGGGGTGGCGGCGGCCGTGGACTTCCTGCGCGGTTACCAGTCGCTGCGGCAGAGCAACGTCATCGGCGCGCTGACCCTGGCCGAACTCGCGGCGACCGGCCCGCCGAAGCCGCTGCACCACATCTCCTCCATCGCGGTCTTCAACGAGGTCGGCATCGCCTCCATGGGGGAGGACGACCAACTCGCCCATGCCGACCGTCTCGTGGCGGGCTACGACCAGACGAAGTGGGCCGCCGAGGTCGCGCTGCGCAGGGCGCGCGACCACGGTCTGGTCGTCACCGCGATGCGTCCCGGAGGCATCGGAGGTCACACGAGAACCGGTGCCTACAACCCACAGGACCTCAGCAGCGGACTCATCTCGGCCTTCGCCCGCTTCCGCACCGTACCCGCCTTCCAGTACCTGAACTCGGCCCCGGTGGACTGGGTGAGCCGGGTCGCGGCCGCCGTCGTCTGCGAACCGGACGCCTGGGGCCACGACTACAACCTGACCGGCGTGCCCAACACCCTCGACGACGTCGTACGGGACATGGCGTTCGGCGGCATGCACGTGCGCGTACAGGACTGGGACGAGTGGCGCGCCGACGCTCTGGCCCGCCTCGAGGCCGACCCGGTACCCGAACTGGACTTCCTGACCCGGGTGTTGCGCAGCCCCACCGCCCTCAGACTGTGCGAGGCCACCCTGAAGGGACCCGCGGCCACCGGTGAACGCACCGCCGCGCTCGTCGAGGCACTCGGCCTTCGGCCCCCGGCCCGCTACGACTCACGGGCGCAGCTGCGGACGTTCGAGCGTCTCGCCGAGGACGGCCTGGCCAGGCTCCCGCACAAGGACGACCAGCCGTATCTGTGGTTCCCCGAGACGACCGAAGGCTCCGTGGGGCCCGTCGGCACCGCCGCCGACACCCCCTGCTCGATGGCGCTGACCCTCTCCATCGCGAGCATGTACCAACTGGTGGGGGAGCGGCGGGTGGACGCCGGTGGCGAGCTGGTGTGCTCCGCCGTGCATCCCGAACCGCTGGTCGTGGCACACGGGGACGTCTGGGTCCGCCCCGAGGAGGGCATTCCGCGGGAGCACGGACAGCACCATCGACTCCTGCGCTACCGGCTGCTGTTGCGTGACGCCGACGGCGGCCGCTGGTGGCTGGAGGGGCACAAGCACGCCCGCGCCCGCCGTGACGTGTGGCGGCAGACCCGCGCACTGCGCGTCGACATCGGCCGGGAGGGCGAACCTGCCGCACTCACCGGCGAGTTGGTCGTGCCCGCGGACAGCTATGTACGCGACCAGATCGACGGCATCAAGGTCGATCCGCGCCTGACCGCGCGGGAACAGCGGGCCGCCAAGCTGACCTGGCTCGCCTGGTTCGGCCTGGAGATGGGCCGCGGGCTGCTCGGCCCCTTCGCCCGTGCCGCCGCGGACCTCCTCGACCTGCGCCGCACCCCGACCTCCCCGGAGCGCCACCTATGATCCTCAGAACCGCCGCCTCCCGCACCCGCCAGCCGGTCCGCAAGGTCCGGACGGCCACGACCACGACCGCGGCCCCGCACCCCCTCCGCCACCGCCTCGACCCGGCCCGGGTCGAGGAGATCCCCTTCAGTACCCGGGACGGCGTACGTCTCGCGCTCACCCGTGTCGACAGCGGCGAGCGGGATCTGCCCGCCGTGCTGCTCCTGCACGGGCACACCGCGTCCGCCGACATGTTCCTGCTCCCCGAGACCCGCAACCTCGTCGACGTCCTGCTCGACGACGGCTACGAGCCCTGGCTGCTCGACTGGCGGGGCAGCCGCCGCTTCCCGTACAACGAGACCGGCCGGAGGTACACCTACGACGACGTCGCCCTGTACGACATCCCCGAAGCCGTCACCCGCGTCCGTGAACGCGTCGGCGACCGGCCGCTGTTCGTGGTCGCCCACTGCGTCGGCTCCCTCACCCTGTCGCTGAGCATGGCGGCGGGACTGGTGCCCGGGCTCGCGGGCGTCGTCTCCCAAGGCGTGTTCCTGACGCCGAAGCTCGCGGGGCGCACCTCGCTGCGCATGACGGTGGCGGGCGAACTGCTGCGCAACCGGATCGACCACATCCCGGTCGACTTCCGCAAGGTGGGCCTGCGGTCGAGGTACACGCCGCTGTTCGCCCTCGCTTCGCGCGGGGCGGCCTGCCCGGACCCGACCTGCCAGATCCTCCACAACTCGGCCTGGGGCTCGGGTGCCTCGCTCTTCGTGCACGAGAACCTGTCCGACGCCACCCACGACCGGCTCGCCGAACTCCTCGGGCCCGCGCCCCTGTGGATCCTGCCGCACCTGCGCCGCATCGAACTGGCCCGTACCGTCGTGCGCTGGCACGACACCGACCACCGTTACCGGGCGCTGCCGCCCAACGCGCTGGACGCGGCGGCCCGCATCGACACCCCGGTACTGCTGCTCGCGGGCAGCGAGAACGGACTGTGGCTGGACTCGCAGCGGCTGTGCCACGAGGTACTGGCACACCGGCAGCCCCAGCTGGACGTCTCGTACGCCGAGATCCCCGGTTACGGCCACCTGGACACGTTCCTGGGCCGGGGCGCAGCCCTCGACGTGTTCGGGCACATCCTCGAATTCCTCGGCGAACGACGGTGACGGCGGCCCGTGCGGCCGGATACCGTACCGGTCAGTAACCGGACCGCACCCAGGAGGCCCCATGCCGCAGCTCGATGTCGACGGCGCCGCGCTGACGTACGACGACGAGGGCCCCCGTGACGGCGGCGGCGTCCCCCTGGTGTTCCTGCACGGCTGGACGGCCAACCGGCGCCGCTGGGACCACCAGGTGGCGCACTTCGCCGAGAACCGGCGAGTGGTCCGGCTGGACCTGCGCGGGCACGGCGAGAGCGGCGGGGCGGGGGTGCGTACGATCGCGGAGCTGGCGACGGACGTCCTCGCGGTCCTCGACCACCTGAAGATCGAGCGCTTCGTCCTGGTCGGTCACTCCATGGGCGGGATGATCTCCCAGACCATCGCCCTCGCCCACCCCGAGCGGGTCGAACGCATGGTCCTGGTCAGCTCGATCAGCAGGATGACCTACAGCCGGGGACGGGGCCTGCTCATGGCGGCGTCGACGCTGGTCCCGTTCAAGCTGTTCGTGGCCACCAACATCCAGCGCGCCTTCGCCCCGGGCTATCCGCGCGAGGAGATCCGGGAGTACGTCCGCACCTCGGCGGACACCCCGCGCGAGGTGGTCATGACGCTGTACGGCGCCATGCGGTCCTTCGACGTCCTCGACCGGCTCGGCGAGATCCGCACCCCGACCCTCCTGGTCCACGGCTACTACGACATCCAGCTGCCCGTCGCGCAGATGCTCCGGATGGCGAAGGCCTACCCGGACGCGGTGGTGCGGATCCTGGACGCCGGCCACGAACTGCCCGTGGAGAAGCCGGCGGAACTCACCGCCGCCGTCGAGGGGTTCGTGACCGACCGGCCGTGAGCCGCCGGACCCCAGGACCAGGTGGGTCGGCGGCCGTTCAGGAGATCCGGTAGATCCCCTCGGGTCCGTCGTGCGCCATGGCGGCGTACTCCTCGAACCCGAGGTTGCCGATGCTCAGGTTCGCGTGGATGTCGCGGATCCCCGCGGGGACGGTGCGGAAGGAGTGCCCGAACTCGGTGAGCCGCCGGTGGTCCTCGTCGTCCTCGTACTCCTCCCGCCTCAGCGTGGTGACCGCCAGCAGCGCGTGGTGCGCGGCCCGCATGGTGGTCCCGTCGGCCAGGAAGACGACCGACAGGTTCTCGTCGGCGCGGACCGCGGCGACCACGTCGTCGGCACCGGCCTCCGCCCAGGCCGGGTCGTCCACGACATGGAGGCCCGCCGCGTACTGCCCGTCGCCCCCGTCGTCGCCCCCGGGCTCCGCGAGGGCAGCCGTCACGGCCCGCCAGGACACGTCGTCGTGATAGTCCGTCCTGACGACCAGCGCATCGAATTCGTCCCGGCCGACGACGGCGGGCAACACGTTCATGGAACGTTCTCCTCGGTGACTGCGGTGACTGCGGTGACTGCGGTGACTGCGGTGACTGCGGTGGGGCGACCGGTCGACGGTACGACGTCCACGCCGTCCGGATGGGCAGTCGGGGCCGTCGCCGCCGCGCGAGCTTCAGTACCGGTCGGTATCGGCAGGCAGCGAACGGGCCCGGGGCGCCGAGCGTCTCCCGGCCGCCGGGGGGCGCCGGGCAGGTCGGGCGATCACACTCCGGAAACCGCTACAGCGATGCGGAGGTCGGCGTGTCGGCGGTGTGTCCCTCCGCCGCCGCGAACTCCGCGAACTCCGCGAACTCCGCGAACTCCGCAAGCAGCGCCGCGGCCCTCGCCACGTCGCTGGTCAGGGAGCGGTCCTCCATCGCCGGATTCAGCACCGCCGCGGCCCGCGCGTAGGCCCGCCCCGCGGCGGTCAGCGGGTCGGGAACCGTACCGCGTTGCCGCAAGGCCCGTACGGCGGCCACCAGTTCACAGCCCAGGACCAGCCGGTACGCGTCTGCGAGCCGGAGCGTCTTGCGGGCCGCCTGGGTGGCGAAGCTCGCCGCCTCCTCCGTCCCCTGCGACAGCACCACGTGCCCGAGAGCGGCCGGCGCGGCACACGTCTGGACCTCGGCGACCGCGGCCGCCGCGCTGTACTCGAGGATCATCATCCCCGACCCCGCGGACGCCTCGTCGGCCAAGTAGGAACGCAGTCCGGTCAGTTCGGAGCGGCCGAGTCCGGAGAGCCGGGCGGCGGAGAGCCTGGCCGTGCCCAGGACGGCGAGGCACACCCCGTCGAGCGCCAGCGTGAGCGGGGCGGCGAAGAAGCCGCCGTGATGATGGGCGCTCGGGGCGCCACCGGCCCCGTCCCAGCCGATCAGGGGGTTCTCCACCGCGGAGTTGAGGTCGATGGCGAGCACCGCGTCCAGGGTGCTCCACGCCTCCGTCGCCGGGCCGTGTGCCTGCGGGAAGCAGCGGAAGCCGAAGGGATCCTGGACGCGCGGGGACGGCGGCCACGGCGTCCGCGACGCACCGAGCAGCCGTCGTACGCGCGCGGCGGCGCGCTGTGTGGGCGGATGCGGGTGCGCGTGGTGGACCTCGGGCGCGTACGCCTCCAGGGACGCGTCGATCGCGCACAGGGACAGGGCCGCCACCACGTGCGCGGCGCGCAGCAACGCGCCGAGGTCGTGACAGGCGAGCGCGGACTGCCCCAGGGTGAGGGCGTTGCTGCTCAACAGGGAGAGGGCGTCGCCGCGTTCGATCCGTAGCGGCTCGGGGAGCGGCTCACCGTCGTCCGCCCGGTCGTGCTCCCAAGGCCCGTGTCCGAACAACGCGAGTCCGAGTTCGGCCAGCGCCGTCAGATCCCCCGTGCCCACCGACCCGTACTCGCTGACCGGTGGATGCACACCCGCCCGCAGGGCGTCCAGCACGGCCGTGGCGATCGCGGGGCGCAACCCCGAGCCTCCGGCGAGCAGTTGGTTGGCCCGGACCGCCATCATCGCGCGGACCTGGCGCACCGGCAGCCGCTCCCCGATGCCGCCCGCGTGGCTGAGCAGCAGGCGCAGGTCATGGCCGTCACTGTCGCGTTCCTCGACGGCGACGCCGCGGTGGGCTCCGACACCGGTGGTGCGCCCGTAGGCCCGGGTGCCCTCCGCCGCCAGCGCCTGGGCGGCCCGGTGCGAACGCTCCATCCCCTCCAGTGCCGCCGGACGCACGGTGGCGAGCGGGGCTCCGCCGGCGATCCGGGCGACCGCGCGCGCGTCCAGACCGTGGCCCGTCAGCGCCACCCCGGCGGGCACGGCGGCCACGCGCGCACCAGCGGTGCGCGGATCGTCAGGGGGCGTTTCGGCGGTGCGCTCGAGCATGACGGACGGTCTCCTCACCCACACGGCCCCGGGCGTCCCCACCCCCGAGGTGCCGGACAGCGGGCCGGAGCGGATCCCCGCTCCGGCCGGCGCGCGTCCGTCAGGACAGTCCGGCGGACGACAGCCACTTCTTGGCCACGTCCAGCGGGTCCTTGTTGTCGTTCTGCACCTGGGCGTTGAGGTCCACCAGGGCGTCCGTGTCGAGCTTCGCCGACACGGCGTTGAGGGCGGAGACCCCCTCGGAGGTGAGACCGCTCTTGTAGGCGAGCGGAGTGACGTTCTCGAAACCGAAGAGATTCTTCGAGTCCTGGAGAACGACGAACTTGTTCTTGGTGATTCCGGGGTCGGTCGAGAAGATATCCGCGGCCTGGATGTTGTTGCCCTTCAGAGCCGCGACGGTCAGCGGGCCACCCGCGTCCAGGGCCTTGAACGACTTGAAATTCAGGCCGTATTCGGACTTCAGGCCGACCAGTCCCTGCTTGCGGGTCTGGAACTCCGGGGAACCGCCGATGACCATGTCCTTCGCCGCGTCGGCGAGGTCGGCGATGGTCGACTTCTCGGTGAGACTGTACTTCTTGGCGGTGGCCTCGTTCACCGCGACCGCGTCCTTGTCCTGGGCCTCGGAGGGCTCCAGCAGGGTCAGCTTCGCGTCGAGACCGGCGGTGATGGCCTTGGAGGTGTCCTCGACCGTCGTCGGGGCCGCCTTGGCGTCCAGATAGGCCAGCAGAGCGCCGTTGTACTCGGGCAGAACGGTGATCGTGCCGTTCTTGATCAGACCATAGGTCGTCTCACGGCTTCCGATGTTGAGCTTGTAACTGACCTTGATGCCCTTGGCCTTCAGGGCTTCGCCGTAGATGTCGGCGATCAGGATGCTCTCGGGGAAGTTGTTGGAACCGACCACGACCGTGCCGCCCTTGGCGGTGTCACCCTTCAGCGGGTCCTTGCCGTCGGAGTTGTTGTCGGAGGAACCGCAGCCCGTGAGGGCGGCCGCGGCCACAACCAGCAGGGACACAGCATACGTTGCGGTCGTTCGGGGGCTTCTGGCGTGGGTCACGTTGGTCATCCAGACTTGTGCATGGGGGTCGACGGTCGGTAGGCGTGGCGTGTAGTCGATCCAATCGAGCGCAGTAACGCACCGTCAAGACACGAATAGATCACCGATGGAGACCAGGCGGCTTCACCGCGTGTGCGCAACTCGATCGAAAGGGCGGCGAAACAGACGTTTCGCCGTGTCACTTTTTGGTTGATCATGGCCGTACTCTTGCGGCAACCGCTAATGTTGGCCGAGTCGGGGGACATGGTTCCACTTGCTCGGCCCGAGCGTGCTGACACGACCCGTTCACGCAGCCCGGGCCGCGGGCTTCCAATTGGGAATGAAGTCAAGGAGGTTTGGTGCCCGCGCACAGGAAAGCCGCCCGGGGGCCGCAGACCACGGCTCCCCGAATAAGCCGGACGCCTTCCCTCCTCGACCGTTGGCCTTTCCGACGGAAACTCAACGTCCTGGTCATTGTTCCGTTGGCCGTCGTTTCCGCGATGATCGCGTACATCGTCTACTCCGAGATGGACTCGGCCCGTTCCGCGGCCGCGACCGCCCGTCTCGTACGGGACAGCGCGCAGGTCACCCAACTCATCGACGGAGTGCAGACCGAGCACCGGCAGGCGCTCCTGGTCTCCCTGCGCCACGAGGCCGCCCGCCCCGGTGACAAGGCGTCCGACACCTCCGCGTTCCTCCAGGCGCAGCAGAAGGTCACCGCCCAGGCGGAGGCCGTGCGGGCCACCTACGGCGACCGGCTGCCCGAGGCCGAGGCCCAGGCGCTCAAGGAGCTGGAGGGCCTCGACAGCCTCCGGAAGACCATCGAGCAGGGCCCCATCCCCGCCGACAACATCGACCCGGCGTACGGATCAGTGATCGAAGGCCTCATCAACGGCCTCGGACTGGGCCAGTCGGGCGGTGAGTCCTCGGAGTCCGCGGGCAATCTGCTCGACGCGCTGTTGCGTGCCGACACCGCCCACGCGTCCTTCGAGACCAGCGTCTTCGCGGCCCGCACCCGCGACGCCAACGCGCTCATCGAGTACACCGGAGCCGTCGGCGACTACGAGCAGTACACCTACCAGGCCGATCGCTTCACCCGGTTGGCGAGCCAGGAGCAGGGCTCCGCACTCGCCTCGATCGAGCACAGCGCCTACCAGAGCGTCATCGCCCAGCACTACGCGGCGCTCCAGGTCGACCCCGGCGGTCTGGTCGCCGAGAGCCCGGCGCAGTTGCGCACCGCGCTCCAGGGCGCGCTGACCGCCGACCCGACGTACGAGCGCCAGGCCCAGAACCGGCTGAAGATCACCGAGTCGCTCATCAACGAGATCGCCGCCGACACCCAGTCGGCGTCCGACGACGCCTGGTGGCAGGTGCTCTGGCTGGTGGCCGCGAACCTCGCCGCCTTCGCGGCGTGGATCCTGTTCTCGGTGCTGGTGCGCCGCTCCGTGGTGCGGACCGTGCGCAGTCTCACCCAGGCGGCCCAGCACGTGGCGGCCGCCGCAGAGACGGAACTAGCCAGGGTCGCGGACGACGACGCCGAGGACACGGGCCCGCCGCGGCTCGAAGCCGTTCCCGTGCCGGTCCGCGACGAGATCGGCGAACTCGCCGAAGCCTTCAATCAGGTGCAGGTCACCGCGAGTGCCCTGCTGGAGCGCCAGGTCGTCAGCCGCCGCAACATCGCCGAGATGTTCGGCAACGTCGGCCACCGCGTCAGCAACCTGACCGCACGGCAACTCGCGCTGATCGACTCCGTGGAACGCGGTGAGACCGACCCCGAGGTACTGGACCGGCTCTACCGCATCGACCACATCGCCGTACGTCTCCAGCGCAACGCCGACAGCCTGATGCTGCTCGCCGGCATCCGTGAGACGGGCCTCAACTCCGGTCCCATGCGGCTCAGTAACATCGTCCGCGCCGCGCTCGGCCAGATCGAGGGCTATCAGCGTGTCACGCCGCACGCCGAGGGCGATGTCACCATCGCCCCCGACATCGTCGGCGACCTGACGCTGATGCTCGCCGAACTCCTGGAGAACGCCGTGACGTTCTCCCCGGCGTCCAGCAGCGTCGAGGTGGTCCTGAGACCCCGGCACGGCGCCGGCGGCGGCGCCCTGATCGAGATCATCGACCACGGGCTGGGGATGAGCGCCGAGCGGCTGGAGGAGGAGAACGCCCGCCTGATCCGCCGTGAACGGCTGGACCTGGCCCCGACCGAGGTCCTCGGCCTGTTCGTGGTCGGTGGTCTCTCCCGGCGCTGGGGCATCGAGGTCGTCCTGACCCGCACCCCGGGCGGCGGTGTCACGGCCACGGTCGCTGTTCCCGGGGCCCACCTGCTGCTCGCCGACCCCACCGGAGCCGCGGCCAGGGCGCCGCACATCCTGCCTCCGCCCCGTCGTTCGGGCCTCGCCGAACCGCGCCCCGCCGCCGTCGACCCGGAGCCGGGGCCGTCGGCCCTGCCCCGCAGGATTCCCGCCCGCGGCGGTGGCACGGAGTCCCCGGGCCACGCGGGCCGTCAGGAACCGGCCTCCGAGGGCGGCGTGGGCTACGGCGGTCCCGGCGCGGCGCGGCCCAGGCCGGGCCGCGCCACGGCAGCCGAAGCGCCGGCCCGCCCGGGACCCGGAGTCCGCGAGGCAGCGGGACACGGCGCACCGGGGAGCGGTGCCGCCGGTCCGGTACGGCAGCGCGGCACCGGCGCCGTCGGCGGGCTCGGACTGCCACCCCGTAGCGCGGGCGGCGGCCTCGGGCAGGCGCCCCGCGCCACGCAGGACGGCCTCGGACAGCCACCCCGTGGCGGGAGTCCGGGACGCGGCTCGGGCCCGGTCCCGGCGGCGTCCGACAGTGGCCCGGCGCGACCGGCCGAGGGCGGTGCCAGTCCGCTGCGACGCCGCGTTCGCGGCGCGACCCTGCAGGCCACCACCGCCTCGACCCGGCTGCCCAGGGAAGCCGTCACCAACCCCAACCCGCGTCCCCCCGCTTGGCAGACCGCCGACGCGGAAGCGGCGCGCTCCGAGATCGACGAGTTCGAGGAAGCCGTCCTGCGGGCCGAGCGTGAGAGCGCTGCCGGGTACCGGGGGAGCGGCGGCGGGCCGGCTCGTTCAGGGGGGTAAGCCCGGCACCTCGACCGAACACAGCACAGAGAACAACAGATCCTCATTCCCGGAAGGCATGAGCAAGTGACCATGTGGACAGGTGGACCCGAGTCCGCGGCCGTGGAACCGGCGACGGACGTCAAGACCGCCGCTGCCGACTTCAATTGGCTGCTCAATCGTTTCGCCACCGAGACGGCCGGCGTCGTCGACGTGATCGGCGTGTCCTCCGACGGTCTGCTGATCGCGGTGTCCCAACTGCGCGGCAAAGCGGACTCGGAGCGGCTCGCGGCCATCGTCTCGGGGATCACCAGCCTCGCCATGGGCGCGTCGGGCAACTACGGTCTCGGCGGCCTCAACAAGGTCATCATCGACCTGGAGGAAGGCCACGTCCTGGTGTCCGCACTGGGCGCGGGCGCGGTGCTCGGCGTGGTCGCCTCGAAGGAGGCGAAGCTCGGGAACATCGCGTACGAGATGACCCTCTTCGCCAACCGCGCCGGCGCCGCCCTGAGTCCGCAGCTGGTCATGGAGCTCAAGAACACCGTGGGGATCGCGCCGACCCGTTGACGGTCGGCGGGGGCGTCGCGAAGGCCGCGACGACCCACGAGGTGAAGGGTGAGGACGTGATGACGGCCGGCGAGCCATCAGCCGCCGACGACGGCGCGTGGGGTGTGGAACCCCCCGCGTCGGTCGTCCGGCCATTCCTGCTGACCGCGGGACGGATCGCCGGAGGTGACAGCCTGGTGCCGCCGATCCCGATCGAGACGCAGGTCGTCGCGACCGAACTCGGTCTGGCCACGCTGGAGGCCTTCGTCTTCGACCAGCACCGCGACATCATCACGATCTGCCGCCAGCCTCAGTCACTGGCGGAGATCGCGGCGAAGCTGCGGATGCATTTGAATGTGATCAGGGTGCTCGCCGACGATCTGCGCGCCGACGGTCAACTGGCCTTGTACGCACCGCAGGCCGAATCCGCCCGCGACGCCACCGTATTGCGAAGGGTTATCGATGGTCTCCGAGCTATCCCCGACTCCCGGGGCGCGATCCGTGAGCGCTGACAACGAGGCGTCCCGGCCGCCGATGCCGGTCAAGATGGTCATCGCGGGCGGCTTCGGCGTCGGCAAGACCACCACGGTGGGCGCCATCTCCGAAATAGAGCCGCTCACCACCGAGGCGTCCATCACCTCGGTCGCCGCGGGCATCGACGACCTCTCCCACACCCCCGAGAAGATGACGACCACCGTCGCCATGGACTTCGGGTGCGTCACGCTGGACCCGACCCTGAAGCTCTACCTGTTCGGCACACCCGGCCAGGAACGCTTCGGGTTCATGTGGGACGACCTGGTGGAGGGTGCCCTCGGCGGTCTCGTCATCGTCGACACCCGCCGGCTCGACGACTGCTACGCGGCCGTCGACTACTTCGAGCACCGCGAGATCCCCTTCGCGGTGGCGGTCAACGCCTTCGACGGCAAGGTCGAGCACGACCTGAACGACGTACGGTGGGCGCTCGACGTCGGCGAGCACGTGCCGCTCACCGTCTTCGACGCACGTGAGCGCGGATCGGTGCGGGACGCGCTCCTCGTCGTCCTCGAACACGCCCTGGCCACCGCGGAGAAGTGACGGCCCGGGACCGACGGCACGAGGAAGAAAGGAAGGGGGACGGGCCCGGCCCGTCCCCCTTCCCGCTGTCCTTCCCGCTTCGTGTCAGGCCGTTCGGCGCCTGCGCACCCCGGGGGACACCGCCACCCGGGTGATGGCCCAGAACAGGACGAGCACGAGCAGCGCCAGCACCGCGGTGAGCGCGGCACCGCCCGCCACCTTCTCGTAGTTGCGCTGGTACAGGCCGTCCAGGATGTAGCGGCCGACCCCGCCCAGACTCACATAGGCCGCGATCGTCGCCGTCGACACGATCTGGATCGCGGCCGAACGCAGGCCGCTGAGGATCAGTGGCAGCGCCGCGGGCACCTCGACCTGGAACAGGATCTTCCGCTCCGCCATGCCCATGCCCCGGGCGGCGTCGACGGGTGACGGGTCCACGGTGCGGATCGCCTCGTAGGTGGTGATGAGGATCGGGGGGATCGCCAGCACCACGAGCGGGATCATCACCGGCACGATGCCGAGGCCCAGCCAGACGAACATCAGCACCAGCAGTCCGAAGGTGGGCAGCGCGCGGGCGCCCGCCGACACGAAGGCGAGCGCGTTGCCACCCCGGCCGGTGTGACCGGTGGCCAGGCCGATCGGCAGACCGATGGCCGCGGCGATGGCGAGCGCCCCGGCCGTGTACTGGACGTGCTCCCACACGCGCTGCGGGATCCCGTCGTAGCCGTGCCAGTGGGACCCGTCGGTGAAGAAGGACTGCATGAAGTTCAGTACGTTCACGAGGCGTTCTCCGGTGTGCGGGTGGGGCCCGGGATCGTGGACGTACCGCGCCCGGCCCTGCGGGACGAGGGCGGCTGCCAGGGGGTGAGCACCCGCTGGAGCAGCACGAGCAGGGCGTCGACCAGCACCGCGAGCACGGCGGTGGTGACCACCGAGTTCACGGCGAGCAGCGGGCGGTGGTAGAGCATCGCGGTGGTCAGCAGATTGCCGAGCGCCCCCTGGTTGCCGATCAGCGACCCGACGCTGACCAGGCTGATGCTGGAGGCGGTCGCCACCCGCAGACCGGCCATGATCGCCGGTACGGCGATGGGCAGTTGGACCTGGAGGTAGCGGCGCACGGTGCCGATGCCCATCGCGGCCGCGGCCGCGTTCGTCTCCTCGGGGACCGAGCGGACGCCGTCGACGACCGCCGGGACGATCACCACGAGGCTGTACAGACACAGCGGGATCATGACGGTGGTCCGGCTCAGCCCCGTGTAGTCGATGAGCACCACGAAGAAGGCGATCGACGGGATCGCGTACAGCACCGTGGTGATCCACAGCACCGGCGGATAGATCCAGCCGAAACGGACGCAGGCCAGTCCGACCGGCAGCGCCAGCAGGAGACCGACGAGCACGGGGACCAGCGCCTCCAGCATGTGCCCGCCGATCAGGCCGGCGTAGCTGCTCTGGAGGTCGCTCGGGATGTCGAAGAAGCCGTTCATCGAACGGCCTTCGCGGGAGCGGACTCCTGCGGGGTGTCGGCGGCGCGCCGCTGCCTGGCCGCGCGGATCGCCGTGGCGACCGTCTCCTGTCCGGCGAGCCCCAGCACCCGTCCGGACGCGTCCACGCCGACCGCCTGACCCGTGGGGGACAGCACCGCCCGGTCCAGCGCGACCCGCAGCGAGTCGCGTCCCACCTCGAAGCCCTGCCCGTACGGCTCCAGGGTCTGCACCTCACCCGTCCACACCGTCAAGTCGGCCCAGCCCAGGGGCTTTCCGTCGGCGTCGGTGACCAGGACCGGTGCCTGAGCGGTCTTCTGCCCGGCGAGCTGCTCCCAGTCGGTGCCGACCGGGAAGACCTGGGAGCGGTCGAGCGCGAGGTCGCGCGTGGACAGGAACGACAGACCGCGGATGCCGCGGTCGCCGCCGAGGAACTCCTCCACGAACGCGTCGGCGGGCGCCGACAACAGTTCGTCGGGGGCGGCGAACTGGGCGAGTTTGCCGCCGGTGCGCAGCACGGCCACTCGGTCGCCGACGGTGATGGCCTCGTCCATGTCGTGGGTGACGAACACGATGGCCTTGCCCAGTTCGCCCTGGATGCGCAGCAACTCCTCCTGCAGCCCCCGGCGGACGACCGGGTCGACTGCGGAGAAGGGTTCGTCCATCAGCAGGATCGGCGGGTCCGCCGCCAGCGCGCGGGCGACGCCGACGCGCTGCTGCTGGCCGCCGGAGAGCTGGTACGGGTAGCGGCGGGCCATGCCCGGGTCGAGCCCGACCCGTTCCATCAGCTCCGCCGCACGGGCGCGGGCACGCTCCTTGGACCAGCCGAGCAGCCGCGGCACCGTGGCGATGTTGTCGAGGATCGTACGGTGCTGGAAGAGCCCGGCGTTCTGGATGACGTAACCCATGGACTGACGCAGGGCGTTGACCGGCCGGCGCGTGATGTCTTCGCCGTCGACCCGGATCGTGCCGCTGCTGGGCTCGACCATGCGGTTGATCATGCGCAGCGTGGTGGTCTTGCCGCACCCCGACGGTCCGACGAGCACGGTGATGGAGTGGTTCGGTATTTCTAGGGACAGGCGATCGACGGCCACCGTGCCGTCGGCATATCGCTTGCTGACATCTTCGATGGCTATCAAGCGTCGAAACCCTTCGGGAACGGCTGTGATCGGACGTGACCGGATCACGTGCACGAGGGTGCGTAGTCTAGCCAGTTGGCCCGTACGGTCGGTCACCCCAGGGGGTTCCCCGTCGCGTGATGCCCAGGTGGAGTGCAGCGCGCGACGGGAGCGGCCGCGGCCGGCGCGCTCTCCACCGGGCGGGTGACCTCCGGGCGTGGCGGCGCCGTGCGGTCGTGGGTGCCCGGTGAGACTGTCGCCCTCACGCCCGCCGCCCGGGGACGCAGTCCCTGCCACAGCCCGGAGAGACCTCGTGCGAATCCCCTTTCACCGGGCCGCGCTGGCCGGCGCCGCCGTCCTCGTCGTGTCGACGACCGCTCCGACCGCGCCCGCCGTCGCGGACGACACGGTCGCCGACCCGGCGCGGTATGTGAACCCCTTCGTCGGCACCGCGCCCGGAGGAGCCGATTTCGGCCACGGCGGGGGTGCCGGGAACACCTTCCCCGGAGCGACGGCGCCGCTCGGCGGAGTGCAGTGGAGCCCGGACACGGTGACCTACCAGCACGGCGGCTACGCGTACGGGGACAACCGGATCAGAGGGTTCAGCCTCACGCACCTCTCCGGAGCCGGGTGCAAGGACTACGGCAACGTGCCCTTCATGCCCCTGCTCGACGGCGACACGACCGGGCAGGCCACCTTCTCCCACACCCATGAGCAGGCGTCGCCCGGCAGTTACCGGGTCACGTTCGACAACGGCATCCGCACCGAACTCGCCGCCACCCAGCGCTCCGGTGTCGCCCGCTTCACCTACCCGGCCACCGCCGGCCGGCCCGCGGCGCTGAGCGTCGACGCGGGCAAGGCGTTCAACGCGGCCACCGGAACGGTCGAGATCGGCACCAACACCCTGTCCGGGTACACGGACAGCGGAGGCTTCTGCAAGTCGCACAACCGCTACCGGCTCCACTTCCAGGCCACGTTCGACCACCCCTTCGCCCACGCCGTCCACCCGGACGGCAGGCCCGGCGCGGCCCTGGTCTCCTTCGGCCCTCAGGTCCGCACAGTGACCGTGCGGGTCGGCGTCTCGTTCGTCGACACCGAGGGCGCGCTGCGCAACGTCACGGCCGAGCAGCAGGGGCGCCCGTACGACGAGGTCCGGCGGGCCGCCCGCGCCCGCTGGAACGACTGGCTCGGCCGTATCGCCGTCGGCGGCGGCACCGAGGTCCAGCGCCGCGTCTTCTACACCGCCCTCTACCACGCGCTCCTGCACCCCAGCGCGTTCAGCGACACCGACGGCCGGTACCCCGGCACGGACGGTGCCGTGCACCGCACCCGCACGGGACATGTCCAGTACGCCGACTTCTCCGGCTGGGACGTCTACCGCTCCCAAGTCCAGCTGCTCGCCCTGCTGGCCCCGGGCGAGGCCTCCGACATCGCGCAGTCCGTCCTCAACCAAGGCCTCCAGGCGGGCTACTTCGACCGCTGGACGGTCGCGAACGGCGGCACCGGCGTCATGGTCGGCGATCCGCTGCCGGTGATCGCCTCCGCCGTGCACGCCTTCGGCGCGACCGACTTCGACGCCCGTGGCCTGCTGCGCGCCGCCATGGCGGGCCGCGAGGACGAGCGCCAGCGGCCCGGACACCAGCAGTACGACACCCTCGGCTACGTTCCCGCGGGCGCCAAGGGCGTGTGGGGTCCGGCGGCCACCACGCTCGAATACGCCGTCTGCGACTATGCGTTGGCCCAGCTCGCCGACCGGCTCGGCGACGCCGCCGCGTACCGCACCCTGTCGAAGGCCTCCGGGAACTGGCGCAACCTCTTCAACCCGGCCACCGGCTACCTCCAGCCACGTGCCGCCGACGGCAGCTGGCCCGCCTTCCACCCCGCGCAGACCACCGACTACGTGGAGGGCAACGCCGCCCAGTACACCTGGATGGTCCCGCACGACCTGCCCGGCCTCTTCCGTCTGATGGGCGGCAGCGCCGCGGTCACCGGCCGCCTCGACACCTTCTTCACCCGGCTCAACGCGGGCGGCGCCGAGCCGTACGCCTACCTGGGCAACGAGCCCTCCTTCGACACCCCTTGGGCGTACGACTACGCGGGCCGCCCCGACCGTGCCCGTGACACCGTCCGCCGCGCCCTGGCCGGCCTGTTCGCCGACCGCCCGGACGGGCTCGTCGGCAACGACGACCTCGGCGCGATGTCCTCCTGGGCGGTCTGGGCCGCCCTGGGCATGTACCCGCAGACGCCCGGCACCGGACAACTGGCCCTGGCGGAGCCCCTCTTCCCCACCATCACCCTGCACCGACCGGGCAGCCCCAAGATCGCGATCAAGGCGCCCGAGGCTTCGGCCACCACCCTCGACCTGAGCACGCTCACCCGCACGGCGGACACGCGCAAGGGCCTGTGACGGACGAGGCGGCCCACTGCCGCGCCGGGCAACGTCCGCCCCGCCACGAGGACTTCCGGCCGGCACACCGAGAGCACGCACCGGACGCCGCTCCCTGACGGGCAGACGTTGTCCGCCGCGGTACTGGATCCTCAGACGGTGAGGACCCGCACCCCCGCCTCCTCGAACCCGCGCACCGTCTCCTGATCGGCCGACGTGTCCGTGACCAGCGTGTCCACCGCGTCGGTCGGACAGATCCGGGCGAAGGCGCGCTTCCCCAGCTTGCTGGAGTCCGCCGCGACGATCACCCGCCCGGCGCGCTCGCACAGCAGCCGGTTGACGGCGGCCTCGGCCTCGTCATGGGCGGCCGTGCCGTGGACCACGTCGAAGGCGACCACGCCGAGGACGGCGACGTCCATGGTGATCTGACCGAGCACGCCGTTCGCGAGGGGGCCGACCAGCTCGTACGACTGCGGGCGGGCCACCCCGCCCGTCGCCACGATCTTGAACTGAGGGCGCACGGCCAGCTCGTTGGCGATGTTGAGCGCGTTCGTCACCACGGTCAGAGCGGGCGACCCGGCGGCGAGGTCGGGACGTACGGCCAGCGCGCGGGCCACCTCGGTGGTGGTCGTGCCCCCGGTCAGGCCCACCGCCTCACCGGGGGCGACGAGGCCGGCCACCGCCTTCGCGATGCGCTGCTTCTCCGAGGCCCGGCGGGCGGTCTTGTAGCGCAGCGGCAGTTCGTACGACACCCCGTGCACGATCGCGCCGCCCCGGGTGCGGACGAGCATCTGCTGCTCGGCGAGCTGGTCGAAGTCGCGGCGGATCGTCGCCGCCGACACGTCCAGCTCCCCCGCCGCCTGCTCGACCTCCAGCCGGCCCCGCTCCACGAGCAGTTCCAGCAGCGCCTTCCAGCGGGCGTCGCGCGACATCCGCACTCTCCGTTCCTCGATCCTCAGCGACCCTAGCGCACCACATTTCTGACATCGAATGCTTGATTGTGCTTGAAAGGCAGCTATATCTTGCACAAACGAGCATCGGTGCCCGGAGCGGGCCTTGGGGGAGGGACAGGCATGACCCATGTCGAGAACGAACTGACCAGTCAGCCCGAGTGCTGGATACGTGCCGCCGAGCTGGCCGCGACGCACGGGGACGCGCTGCCCGTGGCGGGGGAGCGGGTCGCGATCGTGGGGTGCGGGACCTCCTTCTTCATGGCGCAGTCCGCCGCCGCGCTGCGCGAGGACTCCGGGCAGGGGGAGACGGACGCCTTCGCCGCGTCGGAGTTCCCGCACACCCGCGCGTACGACCGGGTGGTCGCCCTGACCCGGTCCGGCACCACGACCGAGGTGCTCGAACTCCTCGGGCGGCTGCGCGGTCGTACCCGTACGACCGCCGTCACCGCCGACCCCCGGACCCCCGTGATGGCCGCGGCGGACGACGTGGCCGTGCTCGACTTCGCGGACGAGCGCTCCGTCGTGCAGACCCGGTTCGCGACCAGCGCTCTCACCCTGCTCCGCGCCCACCTCGGACTGCACACCGACGCCGCCGTCGCCGACGCGCGCACCGCGCTGGAGACCCCGCTGCCCGAAGGCCTCGTCGACTGCGGGCAGTTCACCTTCCTGGGCCGCGGCTGGACGGTCGGGCTGGCCAACGAGGCCGGTCTGAAGATGCGCGAGGCCTCGCTCGCCTGGACCGAGGCCTACCCGGCGATGGAGTACCGGCACGGCCCCATCAGCATCACCACCCACGGCACCGCCACCTGGATGCTCGGCGAGGCGCCCGAAGGGCTGGCCGAACAGGTGCGGGCCACCGGCGGACGGTGGGTGGCCGGCGGACTCGACCCGCTCGCCGAACTCGTCCGCGCCCAGCGGCTGGCGGTCGCCGTGGCCGCGGCCCGCGGACTCGACCCCGACCGGCCGCGCCACCTCACCCGTTCGGTCGTCCTCGACGCCCCGGCCCGCTGAGCCCGCCCCACCGCTTCTTGAGAAGGAGGAGTTGTGCCACTCGCAGCCACTGGTGACCTGGTCGCCGCCGCGGCCGGGGCGCGGACCGCCGTCGCCGCCTTCAACGTCATCACCCTGGAGCACGTCGAGGCCGTCATCGCGGGCGCCGAGTCCGCGCACGCCCCGGTCGTCCTCCAAGTAAGCGAGAACGCGGTGAAGTTCCGCTACGGACGGCTGCTGCCGCTGGCCCGCGCCGCCGCCGCCGCGGCCGAACGGGCCGTGGTGCCGGTGGCGTTGCACCTGGACCACGTCCAGAGCGACGACCTGCTCCGGCAGGCACCCGGCGCCGGGTTCAGTTCCGTCATGTACGACGCGGCGCGGCTCCCGTACGAGGAGAACCTGGTCGCGACCCGGGCCGCGGCCGACTGGGCGCACGCCCGAGGGATATGGATCGAGGCCGAGTTGGGACAGGTGGGCGGAAAGAACGGCGAGCCACCGCTCGACGCCCACGCGCCCGGCGCGCGCACCGACCCCGCCGAGGCCCGCGCCTTCGTCACCGACTCAGGCGTGGACGCGCTGGCCGTCGCGATCGGCAGCTCGCACGCGATGACCACGCGCACCGCTGCCCTCGACCACGACCGGCTCGAACGGCTGACCGCGGCGCTCGACGTTCCGCTCGTCCTGCACGGCTCCTCCGGAGTGCCGGACGACGAACTCACGGCCGCCGTCGCGGGCGGCATCGCCAAGGTCAACATCGGAACGGCCCTGAACATCGCCATGACCGGCGCCATCCGGGAGTACCTCGCGGGCCGCCCCGAGGCGGTCGACTCCCGCAGCTATCTCAGTGTGGGGCGGGAGTCGATGGCACGGGCGGTGACGCGTCTCATCGGCGTCGTCGGCGCACCTCCACCACGCAACGGATGACGGCGCGGCCGAACGTGGCGCGGCGTTACTTCCTGACGGCCCGCAGCACCACGAACTTCGCGTCACTGGCCACGAGTTCACTGTTGCCGAACAGGCGGCGCAGCTTCAGGTGATAGCCGAGGTGACGATTCCCGATCACCCACAGCTCGCCCCCGGGCCGCAGCGCGCGGCGCGCCTCCGCGAACATCCGCCAGGCCGTGGCGTCCGTCGTCGCCTGGTGCGAGTGGAACGGCGGGTTGTTCACGACGAGGTCCACGCTCTCCGCCGGGATCCCGGTCAGTCCGTCACCGACCCGGAACTCCGCGCCGTCGCCGTCCCCGGCGTTCGCCCGGTACGTCTCCCGCGCCGAGGCGACGGCCTGGTACGACTCGTCCACGAACAGCACCTCGGCCGCCGGATTGGCCAGCGCGATCGCCGTACCGACGACCCCGTTGCCGCAGCCCAGATCCACGACACGCTCGGCACCGCGGCTGCGCGGCAGGTGCTGGAGGAGGAACCGGGTGCCGATGTCGAGACGGTCGGCGCAGAACACACCCGCGTGGTTGGTCACGGTGCGGCCGGAGACGGTGCCGACGCCCTCGGGCAGCTGGTAGCGGTACGGCCACGGGTTGGCTTCCCGCGCCAGTCCCCGGAACGGGGTGCAGAAGATCAGCCGGGCCTTCTTCTCGGCCAGCGAGGTGCGGGTCGGGCCGAGGACGCGCTCGAAGAGGCGCAGCGTCGAGGTGTGGATCTCCTTGACCATGCCCGTGCCGACGACGACGGTTCCCTCGTGCACGCCCGGTGCCAGCCGGTGCAGCTGGTCCTCCAGCAGGGCGAGGCTCCTCGGTACCCGGACGATGAGCACGTCGATGCGGTCCGGCGGCGCGTCCTGGGTGGTGAGGAGGCGTACCGCGTCCGCGGTGGCGCCGTTGCGGGCCAGGTTCGCGCGGGTCGCCTCCTGGGTGAGGAACGAGTCGGTGATCTGCGTAGTCCGGTGCTCCGACAGCGCCGTGGTGAGCGCGCCCCAGCGGTCACCGGCCACCACGACCGTCCCGGACAGCTCGGTGCCGCTCTCCGCGAGGTGCCGCAGCAGATACGTGTCGGCCGCGTCCCAGGCACGCAGCTGGTCGCGGGGGTCCTCGGGGAAGCGGGTCAGCGCGTACTCGGCCCAGGGTGTCGTCATCCGGTCGTTCATCGTGGGTCCAGGCTATCGGAGCACGGCCCCGCCCCCGCCCGGGGAGCGTCACGGGCCGACGGAGACCATTCCGGGAGACGGGCGGGACGGGGGAGACGGGGGAGACGGGGGAGACGGGGGAGAGGGGGAGGCCCGGACGATGCGTGATGATGGGGTCCATGGACGGCGAGCTGTTTCCCCGTACCCGGACGGAGGTCGCGCCGGGCGCGGTGCACCTGCCCGACTGGCTCGACGCCGGCCTCCGGCGGGAGCTGCTGGAGGCCTGCCGGTCCTGGGCCCGTCCACCGGCCGGACTGCGCACGGTCCGCACCCCCGGCGGCGGCACGATGACCTCACGCCAGGTGTGCCTCGGCTGGCACTGGTATCCGTACCGGTACGCGCGTACGGCCGTCGACGGCGACGGCACCCCCGTGAAGCCCTTCCCGGCGTGGCTGGGCGAACTGGGGCGGCGCGCGGTGACGGACGCGCTCGGCGCCGGCGCGGTGACGGCGGCGTACGACATCGCGCTGATCAACTTCTACGGCGCGGATGCCCGTATGGGCATGCACCGCGACGGCGACGAGCGGTCGGACGCGCCGGTCGTCTCGCTGAGCCTCGGCGACACCTGCGTCTTCCGGTTCGGGAACGCCGAGTCGCGGACGAAGCCCTACACGGACGTGGAACTGCGCAGCGGGGACCTCTTCGTGTTCGGCGGGGCGTCCCGGCTGGCCTACCACGGGGTGCCCCGCGTGTACGCGGGCACGGCGCCGCCCGAACTCGGGCTGGGCGGGCGCCTGAACATCACCCTCCGGGTGAGCGGGTTCCCGGCCGGCCCGGGTACCGCGGGTGACTGACCGGTGAGCGGAACGTCACGCCGGCGGTGAGGGTTTCCGGACGGCCGGGCGGGTCACCGTTCGAGCGGATCATGGGAGACTCGCCCTCATGAACGGCAAGGCGGGCCCCCGGGTGGCGGGGGAAGGGAACACGCGGACGCGGCTGGACCGGGGGCGTGGCGCGCTCGGGCCGGCGCTCGAGCTCGTGCACACCGGACGTGCGCCGACGCGTGCCGTGCTCACCGCCGAGCTGGGGGTGACCCGGGCGACCGCGGGCGCGGTGGCCGCGGAGCTGGAGGCGCTGGGGCTGATCCGGGTCGACGCGCGTCCCGGGGCGGCGGCCGGTTCGCAGGGGCGGCCCTCGCACCGTCTCGAAGTCGCCGAGGACGGGCCGGTCGCGCTCGCCGCGCAGGTGCACGCCGACGGCTTCCGGGCCGCGCTGGTCGGTCTCGGCGGCCGGATCGTCGCCACCGCGCCGGGCTGCGAGACCGTCGACGCCGATCCGGCGAAGGTGCTCGGCTCCGTCGTCGAGGCGGGCGCCGAACTGCTGCGCGCGACCGGACGGCGCTGCGTGGGCGCCGGACTGGCCGTGCCGTCGGCGGTCGCCGAACCGGGCGGACTCGCCCTCAACCCGCTGCACCTGGCCTGGCCCGCGGGCGCCCCGGTACGTCAGATCTTCGCCGAGCGGGTGCGCGCGGCGGGCATCCAGGGGCCGGCCTTCGCGGCCAACGACGTCAACCTCGCCGCCCTCGCCGAGCACCGGCACGGATCAGGCCGCGGCTCCCGCGACCTGCTCTGCGTCGCCACCGGGCACCGGGGCGTCGGTGGCGCGCTGGTGCTCGACGGCCGCCTGCACACCGGCAGTTCGGGCCTCGCCCTCGAAGTCGGACATCTCACCGTCAACCCCGAGGGCCGCCCCTGCCACTGCGGCAGCCGCGGCTGTCTGGACGTCGAGGCCGACCCGCTGGCGTTCCTCACGGCGGCGGGCCGCGACCCGGGCCCCGAGGTGTCACTGCTCGAGGAGTCCAACGACCTCATCCGCAACCACTACACCGACCTCTCCGTACGCACGGCCACCGAGGCGCTGATCGACCGGCTGGGCCTCGGACTCGCGGGGCTGGTCAACATCCTCAATCCCGACCGGATCATCCTCGGCGGGCTGCACCGCACCCTCCTCGACGCCGACCCGGACCGACTGCGCGCCGTCGTCGCCGACCGCAGCCTGTGGGGGCAGAGCGGCGGCGTCCCGATCCTCGCCTGCACACTGGACCACAACAGCCTGGTGGGAGCCGCCGAGTTGGCGTGGCAGCCGGTGCTGGACGATCCGCCCTCGGCGCTGGCTCCCGCCTGAGACGACCCGAGGCGGTACCGGTCCACGCCTGCGCAGCCCTGCCGCGCCGCCGGTTCACCCCCGACGCCACTCCACGGCGAAGGCGCGCCCGGGGTTCTCGATGAGGATGCGTTCCACCAGCTCGCTGCCCAGGGCGAGTTCGAGTCTCGGCCGGACGCGGCGCAGCAGATACGGCAGCCCCGGACCGCCGTTGACCGAGCGCGCCCCAGCGGTGGTCGTGTCGCCCCCCAGCAGCAGGCGGTCCCCGAATCCCGCGTCGGCGAGCGCCCGGAGGGCGTCGGGCATGCGCCAGTCGGTGGCGTGGTTGGCCCGGGAAGGGCCGTCGAAGGCCAGGTACGCGCCGGACTCGGCGGCCTGACGGTGCACCACGAAGTCCGGCGAACGGTTCAGGTGGCCCAGGATCACCCGGTGCGGGGGAACGTCCAACTCACCGCACAGCAGGTCGAGTACGTCGAGGCCGGCCGTGCCCAGTTCCAGGTGTACGGCGATCGGTGCCCCCGTGGCCCGGTGCCCCCGTGGCCCGGTGGGCCTCGGCCGCGGCGGTCATCGTCCAGCGGGCGTGCGCGTCCAGGCCGTGGAAGCCGCCCGCGACCTTGATGATCCCGGCCCGGACCCCGGAGGCGCCGATGCCCTCCGTCAGCTCGGTCACGAACACCTCGGCCGGTCTGCCGCGGAGTTCGGCCGGCAGCTCCGGCGCGTAGTGGGCCGCTTGGTGCAGTCCCGTCGCGGCGACCACGTGGACACCGGTGGCACGGGAGAGCAGCGGCAGGTCGGCGGCGCGCCGGCCCAGCCCGTACGGCGTCCACTGCACCACGCTGCGGCCGCCCCACTCGCGGAACGCCTCCAACTCGGCCCGTGCGGCGGACGCGTCGCGCAGTTCCTGGCCGGGAAGCAGGGGGCTGCCGAAGAAGAGGTGGTCGTGCGCGTCGCACACACCGAGTTCCCCGGGCGGCACGTCACCGAGGACCGTACGGACCGTGTTCACCACTGGTGGCCCCGGGGCAGCAGGTCGCGCTCGGGCGCCGACACGTGCAGCACCTGGAACACCTCGCCCGATGCCTCGGGCGAGTCGTGGTCCCAGAGCGAGAAGTGCACCACCTCCCAATGACGTGGGTCGACGGCGGCGGCCGCGCACACCGCGCCGTCGAGACCGGCCAGCCGCCCGGCCTCGGCCGCCGCGTCCGCCATCACCTCGGACAGCTCCGCTCCCTCCGGCACGGGCCGCCGGCGCCGCACCGCGACCCGCGCCGGGGCACCGGCGGCGGCGCCCTCCTCGTACGCGAGGCCCGTCCAGTGCTGTACCTCCGGCCTCCCGAAGTCGTCGACGAGCCCCTGGAAGGCGCCGCCCCAGAGGAAGGAGTTCATGCCCTCGACGGTGTTCCACAGGTAGAACGGCGCGTACTGGTTGACCGGCGACCCGTGCACCCCGCGCTCGCGCATCAGATACGTCTTGAAGCCGAGCCCCTCCCAGCCGTCGAGCAGGTGCCCGATCCGGGAGACGCGGGCACGGATGATCCCCATGTCGTAGTCGGCGGGGAAGGTGAGCTCGTACTGCAGGGCGTGCATCGGGCGCCTCCGGAAGGGCTCTGCGGGCTCATCGGGCTCAGTGGGCATTGCGGGCTCCGCGTGGGTCATGTGTCCGCTGGTCCGCGCAGGCGGTGCCGTGTGTGAGGCCTGTGCAGGCCTTCGCCGTGCGTGGGGTCTCCGCAGGCCTTCGCCGTGCGTGAGGTGTCGGTCCTGGCCGGGTGTCTCACCGGCCGGAGGAGCCCGGCGTCAGCAGGGCGAGCAGACCGCGGACGCCCGAGTCGAAGGCGGCGGGTGAACCGGAGGCGCGCGCCAGCACATAGCCGCCCTGGACGGTCGCGAGGATCGTCGCGGCGATCTCCTCGCCGTCCAGCGAGGGTGCGAACTGCCCCTGCTCCTTGCCCTCTTCGACGATGCCGGCCAGACATTCGCGCAGCCGGTCGAGAGTCTCGTCGACAGGAGCGCGCAGCTCGTCGCTGGCGATCACGTCCGGGTCCATCGTCAGCCGTCCGACCGGACAGCCGCGCAGGACGTCGCGTTCGCGCC
The DNA here is from genome assembly GCF_012273515.2 of Streptomyces sp. RPA4-2. Taxonomy (NCBI): domain Bacteria; kingdom Bacillati; phylum Actinomycetota; class Actinomycetes; order Kitasatosporales; family Streptomycetaceae; genus Streptomyces; species Streptomyces sp. RPA4-2. Next base: position 1,326,284 of record NZ_CP050975.2, on the reverse strand, counting down.
GCAGATACGCCTCGATGCGCTCGTACGGTGAGCCGGGTGCGCTCAGTACCTCCTCGGCGCCGGCCCACAACTCCTCGGCGGTGCGGCGGATGGCGGCCAGGGCGAGGTCGGGCTTGCCCGTGAAGTGGTGGTACATGCTGCCCTGTCCGGCGCCCGCGTGCTGCTGGATCGCCTTCGGGCTGGTGCCCACGTAACCCCGGTCCCACAACAGCTCGCGCGTCGCCTCGATCAGCCGCTCCTGAGTGCTCATGACGTCACTGTACATACCAGTAAGTACAGAAGTACATACCAGTAGGTACAGACCCTGGACGGGCGAGGAGGAAGCCCCGGGCCGGACCGGCGGAAGCAGCCGAGGCCGCCCCGCGTACTCCCGCGGAGGTACGCGAACTGCCGCTGGCCGTACGACGACCCGGGGGCCCTTTAGGAGCGACTCTCGAGGCGACACATCGGACCCCGACGAGGAGATGACCCGAGATGCAGACCCTGGCGAACTGGGACGGCGGCCCCGGGCCGTGGATCCTCTTCCTTCCCCTGGTGTGGGCGGCCGCCGTCATCGGTGTGGTGACCGTCCTTCGCCGTACGGCCTGGCGCGGTGACCGCGGACCGTGGCGCGCGCGGGGCGACCTCGGTCCGGCCGCGGCCCCCCGGGTGACCGGCGACTCGCCGGTCGCCGTGCTCGGCCGCCGCTTCGCGTCCGGCGAGATCGATGAGGACGAGTACTGGCGCCGGCTCTCCGTGCTCGACGAGCAGTTCGGGCTCACGGGCAAGGGCGGAGCGGCATGAGCACGGTGACCGCGACACGTCCGGCCGCGGGCGTCACCGACGCCGTGAAGGTGTACGGCAGCGGCGACACCGCCGTACGGGCCCTCGACGGGGTGAGCGTCGGCTTTCCGGCCGGCCGCTTCACCGCGATCATGGGGCCCTCGGGCTCCGGCAAGTCCACCCTGATGCACTGCGCGGCGGGCCTGGACACGCTCTCCGCCGGCACCGCCTTCATCGGGGACACCGAGTTGAGCACGCTCGACGACCGGCGCCTCACCCTGCTGCGCCGCGATCACGTGGGCTTCGTCTTCCAGGCGTTCAACCTGGTCCCGACGCTCACCGTCGCGGAGAACATCACGCTGCCCCTGGACCTCGCCGGGGCCAAGGGGTCCCCCGATTGGATCGACGGACTCATCGACGTGGTGGGCCTGCGCGACCGGCTCCACCACCGCCCCTCCGAGCTCTCCGGCGGGCAGCAGCAACGCGTAGCCGTGGCACGGGCGTTCGCCGGTCGGCCCGACGTCGTCTTCGCCGACGAACCCACCGGGAACCTCGACTCGCGGGCCGGCGGTGAGGTCCTCGACCTGCTGGGCACCGCGGTCCGCCGGATGAACCGCACGGTCGTCATGGTCACCCACGACCCGGTGGCCGCGGCCCACGCCGACGAGGTCGTCTTCCTCGCGGACGGCCGCCTCGTGGACCGGCTGGCGTCCCCGACCGCCGACAAGGTGCTGGACCGCATGAAGGCCCTCGACACCAAGGGGGGGCCCGCGTGAACGCCTCGCTCCGCGTCAGCGTCGCCTCCCTGCGCGCCCACGGACGACGCTTCGCCGGTACGTTCGTGGCGGTGTTCCTCGGCGTCGCCTTCCTGACCGGAACGCTGGTCATGGGCGACACCCTGCGGGCCAGTTTCGACACCATGTTCGGCAACGCGGCCAAGGGCACCGACGCGGTCGTCCGCGGCGCCGACACCATCACCACGCCCGGCGAGAGCCAGGGCGTCCGGCGGCCGGTGGACATCGCCCTGGTGAGGACGATCGAGAAGGCACCCGGAGTGGCCGCCGCCGTGCCCGACATCGAGGGCGCGGGCCAGCTCGTCGACGCGCACGGCAAGCCCATCGGCGGCCAGGGCCCGCCCACCCTCGCGGGCAACTGGATCGAGGACCCGGGGCTCAACGCGTACCGGATCGCCGAAGGCCGCGCCCCCGCGAAGTCCGGCGAGGTGGTGGTCAACCGAGGCGCCGCGAAGAAGGGCGGCCTGAGGATCGGCGACACCACGACGCTGCGCACCCCCGACCCCGTGAGGGTGACGATCGTGGGCCTCGCGACCTTCGGTGGTGAGGACGGCATGGCGCAGGTGACCTTCACCGGCATGACACAGGCCGACGCCGAGAAGTACCTCACCGCGAAGCCCGGCGAGGCCGCGGGCATCCGGGTACGGGCGGCCCCCGGAGTCGGCCAGGAGAAGCTCGTGGCCGGTCTGACGCGGCAGCTGCCCGCGGGTGTCGAGGCGATCACCGGTCAGGCGTCGGCGCGGGAGAACACCGACATGATCTCCAGCCGGTTCCTGACCGTCTTCACCACCTTCCTGCTCGTCTTCTCCGGCGTCGCCCTGCTCGTCGCGACCTTCTCCATCCACAACACCTTCGCGATCGTCGTCGCCCAACGCACCCGCGAGAACGCCCTGTTGCGTGCTCTCGGCGCCTCCCGCCGCCAGGTGACCGTCTCGACCCTGGCGGAGGCGAGCGTCGTCGCCGTGACCGCGTCGGCCGTCGGCCTCGGGGGCGGTATCGGCATCGCGGCCGGACTCCAGGCGCTCTTCCCGGCCATCGGTTTCCCCTTCCCGTCCGGTGATCTGGTGATCAGCGGGCTGTCCCTGCTGCTGCCCCTCGCGGTCGGCGTGGTGGTCTGTCTCGGCTCCGCGCTGCTGCCCGCCGTACGCGCCGGACGCACCGCGCCCCTGGCGGCGCTGCGCGAGACGGCCGTCGACCGGTCCGGGGCCTCACGGGCACGGGCCGCCGTGGGTGCGGCGCTTGCCGTGCTCGCGGCGGGGGCCACCCTGACCGGCGTACTGGCCGGCCCCTCCCTGTGGCTCGCGGGCCTCGGCGCCGTACTGGCGCTCGCCGCCTTCGTGGTCCTCGGCCCGGTCGCGTCCTCGACGGCCGTACGTGTCATCGGCGTCCCCCTCGACCGGTTGCGGGGCGTCACGGGTTCACTCGCCCGGCGCAACGCGCTGCGCAGCCCCAGACGGACCGCGGCCACCGCGAGCGCCCTGATGGTCGGCGTCGCCGTCGTCTCGCTCTTCACGGTCTTCGGCGCCTCGTTGAAGGCCACCATGGACCGCACGGTCTCCCGGTCCTTCGCCGGGGACGTGGCCGTGAGCACCCCGTCGTTCGGCGCGGGCGGCAGCGGGCTGAGCCCGGGGCTGGCCCCCGCGATCGCGCGGCAGCCCGCCGTGAAGTACGCCGTCGGGCTGGGCCGTGGCGTCGCCGAGGTCGACGGGAAGGGCCGCGCCCTGACCGTCACCGATCCGGCGGTGCTCGGCAGGGTCTTCGATCTCGGCGCGGTACGCGGCTCGCTCGACCACCTCGGTGCCGACGGGATCGCCGTCACCAGGAGCGAGGCCGTCAGGCAGCATCTCAGGACCGGTGACACCGCCCGGCTCGCCTTCACCGACGGCAAGCAGGTGAATTTCACCGTCCGCGCGGTGTACGGGCGTTCGGAACTCGCGGGCGACTACGTCATCACCCGCGCCGCATGGGCTCCGCACCGCACCCAGGACGCCGACACGCTCGTCGCCGTCACCTTCCGGGACGGGGTGGGCGCCGCCGACGGCAAGGCCGCGGTGAAGCGGGTGGCCGCCCGGTACGGCGACCCCGAGGTGCAGACCCGCGACGAGTACGCACGGTCCTCGGCCGGCGGCATCGACATGATGCTGACCCTGGTCTACGCGCTGCTCGCGCTCGCGGTGCTCATCGCCCTGCTCGGCATCGCCAACACCCTGACCCTCGCGATCCACGAACGCACCCGGGAACTCGGTCTGTTGCGGGCGGTCGGTCAGACCCGCGCGCAACTGCGCGCCATGGTCCGCTGGGAGTCGGTCCTCGTCGCCGCCTTCGGCACGGCGGGCGGCCTCGCCCTCGGTGCCTTCCTCGGCTGGGTCCTGGTGAAGGCCTCCGACGGCGCGTCGGACAGCGCCTTCGCCTTCGCGATCCCGCCCGCCCGACTCGTCGTGGTGGCGCTGGTGGGCCTCGCGGCCGGAGCCCTCGCGGGCCTGCGTCCGGCCCGACGGGCGGCACGCCTGGACGTGCTGCGGGCCATCGGCACGGAGTGAGCCGCCGGGGGCCGTGCTGCCCCCCGCTCCAGTCCGCGGCGTGCGGGGAGAGGGTCACCGCCCGGTCAGCCGACAACGGCCGACCGGGCGGGAGCGTGTTCGGTCCTGCGCCCGTCCAACGGGTCGACGGCGTGCCGGAGGGTGGGCTCGCGGAGCGTGTCGTACGGCGCGAGGACGGGCGCCGCCACCGCGGGCGAGGGCGCCGGAAGGCTGAACCACACGACCTTGCCCGACTCCCCGTCCGGTCGCACGCCCCAGCTCTCGCTGACGGCGGCGACCATCGCCAGGCCCCGCCCGCCGGTGGCGGTGGGGCCGGCGTCCCGCAGTTCGGGCAGGCGGGGGTCGTGGTCGTGCACCGAGACCGTGAGCCGGTCGAGCAGCAGCTCGATCTCCACGGTGCACACCTTGTCCGGCTGGGCGTGCAGGTGAACGTTGGTCAGCAGTTCGGTCACGCCGAGCGCGGCCCGGTCGATCAAGGGGTCCAGATGCCAGTAGCGCAATTGCGCAGAAACGATTCTGCGGACCTGGCCGATCCGCGACGGCAGGGCTTGGAGCTCCACCGTGCAATGCCTGTTCGGCTGGCTGATCACGGCTGCGACTCCCCGAATTGAGGTCCGGAAGAAGGCGGAGATCGAATCCAGCAGAGTGGCTGAGTGGGGCAGCCGCCTGCTGTGGTGACCGGCGGCTGGTTCGCAGCGTTATCGCCGGTAAACCCAGAGTGATGTGAGAACAGCGTGACTCAGAGGGTGCCGTCCCGCAACTCGCGGCACGTTCGGCGGACACGGCCCGCGCGCCGGGCCGTCGCGTGGCCGGAGCGAAGGGGCTCCCGTCACGGCCACCACGTCAGCCGCTGCTCCCCGCCGCCCTGCGTACCGCCTCGATGAACCGGCGAGCCGAAGGCGGACCCGGTTTTCCTGGCGCGGGATCGTGCTCGCCGAGCGTGAGCGAGTAGCGCGTGCCGTTGACGTCCGCCAACGCCCGGTCCTCGGGCGCGAACCAGGGCCGTGAGGCCCGCACCGCCTGCACCGGGGCACTGTCGATCTCGCTGCCGTAGCTGGTGAGCAGCTCCAGCCTGCCGTCGCTGATCCTGACCTGTCCGGCCCGGGTGAGCGAGCGCAGCCTCTTCCCGATCCGCACGCCCGTGGCCGTGAACTCCGGCTCCGCCATGATGCCCCGCCCCCTTGTGCGCCTCGGCTGTGCCCTGTCCCGGATCCCGCGCGGGCGGCGGTCCGGTGTGCGCACCCGGTGCGGGAGTGTCGTCCCGTGCGGTGCGGTCGGACGCGGGCAGCGTCCCGTGCGGTGCAGTCTGCCCGCAGGCAGCGGCGAGCACCAGTGCGCACGACGAGGTGACAGCGGGGACGGGAGCACTCGCCCGGGTGCGCCCCCATCGCTTCGGACATCCTGCCCCAGGGGTGCCTTTGAGCCGCTCAAAGACGTGTTTATGCAGGTGAGAAGCGTGTGCAAGGTGTCTATGATCGGGGCGTCCGACCATCTGAACCGGCGTCGGCGCGATGCGTAAGGAGCCCCGCCGTGAGCAGCCCTCAGCAGATCCGGACCGGCGAAACCCTCGACGTCGACCACAGCGACGCGCGGTACCGGACCTGGCTCAAAGAGGCCGTCCGCAAGGTGCACGCCGACGCGAACCGCTCGGCCGACACGCACCTGCTGCGCTTCCCGCTGCCCGAGGCGTGGGGCATCGACCTGTATCTGAAGGACGAGTCGACCCACCCCACCGGGAGCCTCAAGCACCGGCTCGCCCGTTCGCTCTTCCTCTACGGCCTGTGCAACGGCTGGATCCGTCCGGGCCGTCCCGTGATCGAGGCGTCCAGCGGCTCGACGGCCGTCTCCGAGGCGTACTTCGCGAAGCTCGTCGGAGTGCCCTTCATCGCGGTGATGCCGCGCACGACGAGCGCCGAGAAGTGCCGCCTGATCGAGTTCCACGGCGGCCAGTGCCACTTCGTGGACGACTCCCGCAGGATGTACGAGGAGTCCGCCGCCCTCGCGATCGAGACCGGCGGCCACTACATGGACCAGTTCACCTACGCGGAACGTGCCACGGACTGGCGCGGGAACAACAACATCGCCGAATCCATCTTCCGGCAGCTGGAGTTGGAACGTTTCCCGGAGCCCGCGTGGATCGTCGCCACGGCCGGCACCGGCGGCACCTCGGCGACCCTCGCGCGCTACGTCCACTACATGCAGTACGACACCCGCATCTGCGTCGCCGACCCGGAGAACTCGTGCTTCTTCGAGGGCTGGACCACCGGCGATCCGGACGTCACCTGCGACTGCGGCTCGCGGATCGAGGGCATCGGCAGACCCCGGATGGAACCGAGTTTCGTACCCGGCGCCATCGACCGGATGATGAAGGTACCCGACGCCGCGACCGTGGCGGCCGTACGGGCATTGGAACAGGCCATCGGACGCAAGGCGGGCGGTTCGACCGGCACCGGCCTGTGGAGTGCGCTGAAGATCGTCGCCGAGATGGTGACCGAGGGACGCAACGGCAGCGTCGTGACCCTGCTGTGCGACCCGGGGGACCGGTATCTGGACAAGTACTACTCGGACACGTGGCTGGCCGACCAGGGCCTGGACATCACGCCCTACACGGCCGCCATCGCGTCACTCCTGAAGACGGGCGTCTGGCCCGACTGAACCCGCGTCGCGTACGCGGGCCGGGCGTACCGTCGCAACGGGCAACGGGCAACGGGCAACGGGCAACGGGCAACGGGCAACGGGCAACGGGCAACGGGCAACGCGCAACGGGCAACGCGCAACAGGCGACGTACACGCCGGATTTACGGGGGTGCCGGCGCCAGCCGCCGGTCCAGCGCCGTGACCGCGTCCCGGAAGGCCCGGCCGAGGCCCGCCCGGCCCACCTTCAGAGCCACCCGGAAGGGAGCCGTCCCGTCGGCGGCGAAGGTCCACTGGACCCGCGTGCCCCTCCCGGCCGGCGTCAGCCGCCACTCCTCGACCAGGGCACGGGCGCCGGGCGCGTTCGTGACGTCCACCCGGTACGCGTACACCTCGGGGGCCCTGGACACGAGCACGGTCTCCTGGAAGCGGGTGCCGCCACGGAGCCGGACCTCACGCCCGGTGCCGTCCCCGCTCGGCCGGGCGAGCGTCACGGCCGAGAACCACTCGCTCCAGCCGGACACGTCCTCGGCCAGAGCCCGGAAGACGGCCCCGGGGGGAGCGGTCATCTCGCGGGCGAAGACCAGACGCAGGGGAGCGGTCCCGGCGAATTCGGGACCCACCGGGCGCAGACGGCGTGCCATGGACGAAACCCCCCTGATGGGAACGGAGTCCCGGGCGCGGGCGGCCAGGGACCGGAGCGCACCCGTACCGCCGACCGCCGCACGAGCAGCGCCACCTTAGCTGGCGGCCCGTCAGATGTCTGTACCGTCCGCCGGCTCACCGGCCACCACGAGGTGTGTCGGGTGTTCGGCGATCTCCGCGCGTGCCTCGGCCGACAGCCCGGCGTCCGTCACCAGCGTGTCGACCTGCTCCAGCGCGGCGAACGAACTCAGCCCCACCGTGCCCCACTTGGTGTGGTCGGCGACCACCACGACACGCCGTGCGGACTGCACCAGCCGCCGGTTGGTCTCCGCCTCCGCCAGGTTCGGTGTGGACAGGCCCGCCTCCACGGATATCCCGTGCACCCCCAGGAACAGCACGTCGAAGTGGAGCGCGGCGATGGCCTGGTCGGCCACCGGACCGACGAGCGAGTCGGACGGTGTACGCACCCCGCCGGTCAGGACGACCGTGGCCGCGCCCTGCCGCTGACCGGAGACGCGCTGCGCGGCATGGAACACGTCGGCCACCCGCACCGAGTTGGTGACCACGGTCAGATCCGGCACGTCCAGGAGCCGATGGGCCAGCGCGTACGTCGTCGTACCGCCCGAGAGCGCGATCGCGGTGCCCGGCGCGACCAACTCGGCGGCGGCCCGCGCGATGTCCTCCTTGGCGGTCAGCTCCAGGCCCGACTTGGCCTCGAAACCCGGCTCGTGCGTACTCGCCTCGGCCACCGGCACCGCACCGCCGTGCACCTTCTCCACCACGCCCTGGCGCGCGAGAGCGTCGAGATCGCGGCGGACCGTCATGTCGGAGACCCCGAGCTTGCGCGTCAGTTCGTTCACCCTGACGCCGCCCCGGCGCCTCACCTCGTCGAGGATCAGGGCTCGACGCTGCTCCGCGAGGAGGTTCTGATTCTCACTCACGTCCGCTCCGGTCCTTTCGTCCGACCTGCCCGACACTCCGTCCGAACCCACTCCCACGTGGCCATTCTCCCTCTCCGAGGCCTGCAGGACGACCCATCCTCGCACGGGGCACCGACAGTCGCGCCACTCCCTGTGAGGTCTCCGTTCCTCTCCCTGCGCGGTGCTGTCACACATATCGGGGAGATTCCGTGACCATCGGTGCGGGCGCGGTCCCCGGTCGAGATCCTTGTGCCTGCCCATGACACAGGTGACGGACGCGGCACGGGGGAAGAACAGAGACTGTGGAGCACGCACGGGAACAGACCTCGGCGGGAGAGCTCACCGGCCCCGCACAACGGCCCGAAGCGGCCGACACCGCCCTCGAACTCCTGGTCCACGGAGTCGGCGGCACCACACCCGAGGAGATGCTGGACGACCCGCGCACGGTGCGGATCAGCGGCGACGAGGTCGCGGCCGTCCACCGTCGCCGCGAAGACGCCGACGCGGAGCGGCGTCCCGACGACTACCGCGGCAGACCGGTCCCCGAGGCCTATGTGTGGTGCAACCTCACCTCCGGCAACGGCACCCGTGCCCTGTGGCTGTTGCTGCTGCCCTTCATGGTCGTCAACCTCGCGCACTGGATGCGCCCCGCCGGCCGTGGCCGCCGCGGCGCGGTCCGGCTGTACGGTCTGCTCGTCCGGCTGACCGGGCTCACCCTGACCGTGCTGCTGGTCGCCGCGGCGTGCGAGGTCGCCCTCGACCTGGCCGCCTGGCAGTGCGCGGGCACGCGCGCGTGCGCCGAGGAACACTCCTGGCTGGCCTTCCTCTCCCCGGACCTGTCCCACGACGGCTGGTGGAGCCGGCCCGGCCGCCGCCTCGCCCTGGCCTGCCTGGTGCCCACGGCCCTGACCTGCCTGCTGTGGTACCTGTCCCACCGCACCTGGAGCGCGTACGAGTCCCAGCAGCCGGTGTCCCGCGCGGCCGAACCCGAGGAGGAGACCGACCCCACCGCGCTCGCCCGCCCCGGCTTCTGGTACGGGCGCCGCCTGGTGGCCCGGCTGCGTGCCGCGCACACCGCCGCGGGTCTGCTGACGGTCGGCGCGGCGGTCGGCGGCCCCGCGGCCCGCTTCGACAGCGAGGCCGGAGGGCCCGTCCTGCTCGGTTTCCTGGGCCAGTTGCTGTACACGGCCCTCGCCGTCGGCGCGTTCGTCGTGCTGTGGGTGGTCTGCCGCCGCGGCCGCAGCGAGCACCGGCTCGACCGGGAACTGGACGCGACACTCGTGCGGGCGCTGCCCTTGGGCGCGATCGTCCTGCTCGTCCTCACGCTGCTGTACGCCGGGTGGTCACGGCCCGGCTGGCAGTCGACGGGCCGGCTTCCCGGCGACGTGGTCTTCGGCGGCCTCGCCCTCGCGCAGGGCCTGCTCGTCATCGCGCTCGGTGTGGTGGCCCGCGTCCTGTACCGCGCCCTCCCGCGGGGCGTCGGTGCCGCGCGAACAGGGGACACCCCCGACGGCACGCGCACGGCCATGCGCGGTCTGGCCGGACCCGCCGTCGCGATGCTGGCCTGCGCGCTGGGCGGTGTGATGTCCGGCGGAGTCGCCCAACGCGTCGCCGACTGGCTGGACGGCACCCAGGGTTCGCTGCCGGGTCCGCCCGTCCTGCTGACCTGGCAGGCTTCCGTGATCCCGCCGGCGCTGCTCGTGCTCCTCGGGCTCTGCGGCCGACTCGCCCTGCGGACCTGGCGTCTGCGCGCCCGCGAGATGCGCGCGGTGGATCGCGACTACCGGGGAGAGCCCAAGGACGGCGCCCGCACCCGCCGCATCGCCGGCACCCGCGCCGTGGCCGCCCTCACCGACCAGGCACCCCTTGTCGTCGGGGTCACCTCGCTCGTGACGTTGCTCCTGGCCTCCGGAGCCCTGGTGGGCGCGCTGACGACCGGCGACACGCCGACCCGGGCGGCGCGAGGGTCGTACGCCTTCGTACACGGCGCCGCCGAAACCGCGCAGTCCCTCGGATCCTGGCTGATCGGCCTCGGCTTCATACTGCTCGTCACCTCCGGCCGGCGCGCCTACAAGGACCCCGCGGCCCGCCGTACCATCGGCATCCTCTGGGACGTCGGCACCTTCTGGCCGCGCGCCGCCCACCCCTTCGCGCCGCCCTGCTACGCCGAGCGCGCCGTGCCGGACCTGACCTGGCGCATGGTCACCTGGACCCGCGCCACCGGCGGACGCCTCGTGCTGTCCGGGCACTCCCAGGGCAGCGTTCTGGCGGCCGCCGCGGCCTGGCAGCTGAAGCCCTCGGTCCGCGGACGGGTCGCCCTGCTCACCTACGGCTCACCGCTGGAACGGCTCTACGGGCGCTGGTTCCCCGCCCACTTCGGGCCGGCGGCCCTCGCCTCGCTGCACCGCGAGGTCGACTGCTGGCGCAATCTGTACCGGCTCACCGACCCCATCGGCGGCCCCGTACGCCTGCCCGGGGACTGCGGTCCCCAGGTCGACCGCGCGCCCCTGGAGGACCCGCTCGTCTACGGACGCACCCTGGAGCACCCTCTGCCGGCTCCGATCCTCGGACACTCCGACTACCAGTCGGATCCGGCCTTCGCGGAGGAGCGGGAACGCCTGCTGGCGCGGTTGCGGCACGAGGTGCCGGGCCCGCGTCCCGACGGCGACGCTCAGGGCAGCTCCGGAAGATCGTCCGCGTAGAGCAGGGTCAGATCGTCCGTGTTCGGTTCGTCGAGCTGGGCGACCCGGCCCGCGTGCCGCTCGACCATCGCCTCGAAGGTCTGCCGCGCGGTGCGGCCGTTGCCGAAAGCGGGTCCCTTGGGGATGGCCGTGAAGTACTTGAGCAGTGCCTCGGACGCGCCGGGCCCGAGGCTGTACTCGTGCTCCTCGGCCTGCTGCTCCACGATCCGCAGGAGTTCCTCGGGGAGGTAGTCGCTGAAGGTGATGGTCCGCGAGAAGCGGGACGCCACACCGGGGTTGACCGTGAGGAAGCGCTCCATCTCGGCCGTGTAGCCCGCGACGATCACGACGACCGCGTCCCGGTGGTCCTCCATCAGCTTGACGAGGGTGTCGATGGCCTCGCGGCCGAAGTCGCGTCCTGAGTCCTCCGGCGACAGCGCGTACGCCTCGTCGATGAAGAGCACACCGCCACGCGCGCGGTCGAAGGCTTCCTGGGTGCGGATCGCCGTGGAGCCGATGTGCTCGCCGACCAGGTCCACGCGGGACACCTCGACCAGATGTCCCTTCTCCAGGACACCGAGCGAGGCGAGGATCTCGCCGTACAGCCGGGCGACCGTCGTCTTGCCGGTGCCGGGGGAGCCCGTGAAGACCAGATGGCGCCGCGCCGAGGCCGCCTTGAGACCCGCCTCCTGACGCCGGCGGCCCACCTCGATCATGTCGGTGAGGGCCCGCACCTCGCGCTTGACGCTCTCCAGGCCCACCAGCGTGTCGAGTTCGCCGAGGACGGCCTTGGAGGAGCGGGCGGGCTCCTCGGGCTGGGGGGAACCGGTGGGCGACTCCTGCTCGGTGGTGCGCTGGCCCGGGATCGCGCCCAGCAGACCGGCGGACGGACCGGACGTCTGTACGGCCGTCTCGGGGGCCGGGGACCGCGCTCCGGCGCTTTCGTCGCTCGTGCAGTCCTCGACGACCGGGCCGCCGCCCGCGGTGTTGCCGCCGTCGGCGAACTCGTAGCCGCCGCGCGCGCACCGCTCCGTACGGCACTTCTTCAGCGTCGCGCGGCAGCCGTCGATGACATGGAAGCCGTAGCCCCCGCTGCCCGTCACGCGGCAGTGGTGGAAGCTGCCGCGCCCGCCCGCCGACACGTAGAAGCCCGCTTCCGCGGGGGAGTCGACCGTGCAGCGCTCGATGGTGGGGTCGGCGCCCTTGGTGACGATGACACCGGTCTGGGTGCCGTCGACGGTGCAGCCGGACAGCGTTCCGCCGCTTCCGTGGTCACGGAACCAGGCGCCCGTCGCGGCGTCGCGGATGCGGCAGTCGTCGAGCTGCGCGGTGGCGCCGTCGCTCACCGAGACGGCCGTGTTGCGTACTTGGGAGAGGTCGCTGTCGACGACGTCCACGCGTGAACCGCGGTCGAGGACGAACAGGGCGTCCGGCACGTCGTGCACCCGGCACGACTCCAGTACGGCGGTGGCGCCGTCGCTGACCCAGACCGCGGGGTAGTCGCCCGTACTGTCGAAGATCTCGCACTGGTTGGCGTCCACACGGGTGCCCGGGTCCCACACCGACAGGCCGTTGCGCCCGAACTTGCGGACGGTGGTGCGGGTGAGGGTGAGGACCGAGCGGGAGCGCAGATCGACCGCGTTCTCCGGGATGTCGTGGATGCGGCAGTCGGCGAGCGTGAGCACCGCGTCCGTGTCCAGCGTGACGCCGTCCGAGGTCGTACGGTGCACATCGCAGTCGGTGAGGTGGGCGGCGGCCCGCCCGGTGATCTGCACGCCGGAGCCCTTGACCTCGTAGACCTCGCAACCGACCGCCTCCAGCGAGGAGTTCTCACCGGTCGCCGACAGGCCCGCGCCGGAGGTGTGGTGCACCCGGCAGCGCTCCAGGCGGGGGCGGCCGCCGCCGCGTACCGCGATGCCCGACTGCCCGGCCGCGACGATCTCGCACTCCTCGAACACCCCGCCGCCGCCGTCGAGTACGGCGATGCCGACGCCGGCCGGATTGTCGACCGTGCAGCGGCGCACGGTCGGACGTGCGCCACCGCGTACCTCGATGCCGGCCGAGGACCGGGTGACGATCCGCATGTCCAGCAGCTCCGGGGTGCCCTCCTCGACGAGCAGCGCGGGCGCGGCCGAGTCCTGGCCCTCCACGTGCAGGTCCTGGACGACGGCGGAGGCACGGACGGTCAACGGCACGCCGTCCACGGGCGCGATGCGCACGGAGCCGGGCGAGCCCTCGGGGCCGCGCAGTGTCACCGCGCGCTGGACGACGAGGTTCTCCCGGTACGTACCGGGGGCGACGGTGAGTACGTCGCCGTCGGCGGCCGCTTCCAGGGCCGCGGCCAGTGATGCGTACTCTCCCGTGCGGCGCCGCCACCGCGAGGTGCCGGTGTGCGTCACCTGGACCGTGCCCTGTGCCATGGCGCTGTTCTGCCCCCACCTCGTCGTACGCGGGTCCTGCGAGGCCGTGCTGAAACGCCGTCGCGATCAAGAACAGCTTCTCACGACGATGCCGAACAGTCCGGCCGTCCCACCGTAGCGTGCGCGGGGACAGTGGGTTGACCGGAGCGGGAAGGCGGTCAGCTGCCGGTGCCCGTCCTGCCCCAGTCCGGGCCCGCCCGGTCCCATGCCTGATCCCAACGGGCGTACCGGCCAAGGACCATGCGCCAGACGATCAGACGCCGTGCGGCCTCCAGCAGCACCACGGTCATGAGGGCCGCGGCGACCCCCGCCAGCACCGCGTGCGTCGTCGCGGTGACAGTGTCCAGGGGGCGGCCGACCAGTCGGCCGTGCCGGTCGGTCCAGATCGGGAAATGGTCGCCCCGGTGCGGGGACCTGAGCACCGTGATCACCTTGCCTTGGTGCGCGGAGCCGTCCGGGGCCCTCCAGCCGGCGAGGACGCGGCTGCGCGGGTCCTGCGCCGACGAGGCCTCGGGGTCGGGCTCAAGCGGGGCGCGCGTCAGCTTCCTGACCACGGTGGCCACCACCTCGTGCCGGGCCCTGTGCTGGTCCCGGACGGACTGCTGGAGGGCGTGCTCGGCGGCGGCTCCGGCGGCCACGCCGGTCAGGGGAGCGACGACGGCGATCAGCAGGAGGGCCAGCAGCGCCAGCCAGGCCTCGGCCAGATCGGTCCTGCGGCGCAGCGGATTGCGCCGCCAGCGCCAGAGCCCGCCGATTGTGCGCATGACCGCGCACCCCCTTCCGCCCTCCGCGTCCGTGATGACCCCCGGCGGAGCCGTTCACCCGTGGACCGGGGAAGGAGAGAGTGACATCACCCCTCCCGCGGTCCTCTCATGAACTTCTCACACAGCCTCAACGACCGTGCCCGGGGCTCGGGTTCCCGCGTGCGGGGCTCGGGCGCGACAGGATCGGAAGGGTGACCGGAAACCGATCGCGCCGGTCAGGAGACGACCGTGACCGGATCGCCGACGCGCACGATGCCGGTGGACTCCGGCACCAGGTTCTGTCCGAAGATCAGCTGGGACCCGAAGCGGCGATGACGCCCGAGCGTGCGCAGGGGTTCCCGGCCGCGCTCGGCGGTGTCCTGGTCGGTGGTGGTCACGACGCAGCGGCCGCACATCTTGGCTACCCGGAAGGCGACCTCACCGATGGTGACGCGGGTCCAGTCGTCCTCGGCCCAGGCCGTGGTACCCGCCACCACCACGTTCGGCCGGAATCGGTTCATCGGGAGCGGGCCCTCGTGGGCGCGGTCACCTTGGGCGATCAAGGAGTTGAGCGCGTCCAGCGAGGCGAGGGTGGTGAGCAGCAGCGGATAGCCGTCCGCGAAGCTGACGGTCTCGCCCGGACGTCCGTGCTCCGGGTCCACGGGCCTGCGGGTGGCGGGGTCGTCCATGTGGACGAGGCGCGTCTCGGACCCCAGGTACTCGCTGCACCAGACATGCGCGGCGGCGCCGGCGAGGACCGCCTCGACCTTGTCGCCGAAGAGGTCCAGTGTGGCCCTGTCCGCGGTGGTCGGATCCGGCACCGGGACGCTGAGTGACGCACGGCCGGGAGCGGACAGCCGAACGCCGCCGGGCACCAGCTCGGCGGCGGCCTGCGCCAGGCGTGGCTGCTGGCGCTGGGTGACGACCTTTCCCCCGTCGTCGATCAGCGCCCAGCGCCGGTCCCCGGCCAGTCCCCAGGGCTCCACCACGGCGTCCCGTGGCGCCTGGCCACGGAACGCCTTGACCGGATGGACGTGGATCGAGTGCAGCTCCGCGTTCCCCATGACGCCATCGTGCCAGTAGGCGCCGACCATCCCGCCCTAAGGCCTCAGTAGCCGCGGTACTGCTGGTTGTTGTACGGGTCCTGGTACGGAGCCGGGGCGGGGCGGGGAGAGGCGGGGCGCATCGCCTCGTAGCCGGTGCTTAAGCCGCCATCGGGCGCTGGGGCTGCTGCTGGGGGCCCGGGTAGCCGCGCGGGGCGCCGGCCTGCTGCGGGATGTACGGAGCGGGGGCCTGCTGCAGCGGGGACGGCTGCTGGGCCTGCGGGTAGCCGCCGTAGGCGGGGACCTGGTGGGAAGGTCCGGCCGGCAGGGCCGGGAGTGCCGACGGGAGCGCGGGCAGGTAGCTGCTGCTCGTGTCGTAGGCGGCGGGAACCCGGATCGGGGCGATCTGGGGGGTGCCCCGCTCGGCGACGAGCGAGTCGTAGATCGGGGTGTCCGGGAAGGACGGCGCGGAGTAGTAACCGCCGCCATAGGTGGAGCGGGGGGAGGTCATGGGACATAAGTTAAGCCCACGATGTGCTGGTTGGGGAGACCGATAAGAGGGTTGTTTTCCGTGTCGGCGACACCTCGGGATCCCCAATGCGAGCGAACTCGGCAAAAAAGGGCGCCAAACCGGGTTCAGATCGTGTAAAGGCCGAGTTCCCAAGGGGTTACCGGGGGTTGACCATGGGTCTTCCGAGGCAGTCCGGGCGCTTCCCGGCCCCGGGGGAATAGGTTGGTCGGCAACGGGTCGGAGAGGCGGCCCGGGGGCACGGCCTGGCGCGGTGACACGTGATGGGGGCGGACATGACAATGTCTAAAGGATCAAATGTTCCGGTGCCGACGAGTGCGCTGCGCGTCGAAATGGGCTGGAGTTCGGGCCCCGGGGTGCCCGACGCGGACGCGTCGGCGCTGCTGCTCGTCTCCGGGAAGGTGCGTTCCGACAGAGACTTCGTGTTCTACAACCAGCCGGCGCACTCCTCCGGCGCCGTGCGGCACGAAGGCAAGCGTGACGCGGGCGGCCAGGTGACCGACACGCTGCTCGTCGACCTCGCGCGCGTGGAGCCCGCCATCGAGACCGTGGTGCTGGCCGCCTCCGCCGACGGCGGCACCTTCGGGCAGGTGCCCGGCCTGCACGTCCGGGTGCTCGACGCGGGCCGGGGCACGGAGATCGCCCGCTTCGACAGCAGGGACGCGACGGTCGAAACGGCCTTCGTGCTGGGGGAGTTCTACCGGCGTCAGGGCGCCTGGAAGTTCCGCGCGGTCGGGCAGGGGTACGGCAGCGGCCTGGAGGGCCTGGCCACGGACTACGGGATCACGGTGGACGAGCCGCAGCACACGGCGCCGCCCGCCGCGGTGCCTCCCACTCCGCTGCCCTCTCCCTCTCGGCCGGCTGCTCCAGTACCCGCCGCCTCCCGGCCGCCCGAGCCCGGCACGCGTGTGGCCGGTCCGCCCCCGCCGGTCGCTTTGCCCGCCACGATGACGCCCCCCACGCAGCCTCCGCCGCCCGCCCCGCCCCAGGCCCCGGTGCGTCTGTCCAAGGTCACCCTCACCAAAGAGGCCCCTCGGTGTCGCTGGCCAAACAGGGCGGAACCTCCGGTTCCATGCGGGTGAACCTCAACTGGCAGGTACGCAAACAGTTCTCGGGGTGGGGCAGCAAACGGGGCCGGGCCGTCGCGATGCACGCGGACCTCGACCTCGACCTGTGCGCCCTCTACGAACTGTCCGACGGCCGCAAGGGAGTCGTCCAGGCGCTCGGCAACGCCTTCGGAGCGCTCCACCAGCCGCCGTACATCCACCTCGACGGCGACGACCGCACCGGTGCCGTCGAGAGCGGCGAGAACCTCACCATCAACCTCGACAAGCGCCAGAGTTTCCGGCGCATCCTCATCTTCGTGACCATCTACGAAGGGGCACGCTCCTTCGCCGACCTGCACGCCACGGTCACCCTCCAGCCGACGAACGGCGCACCGGTCGACTTCTCGCTCGACGAGTGCACCGTGCCCTCGACCGTCTGCGCCCTCGCTCTGATCACCAACAGCGGCGGCGACCTGATCGTCCAGCGCGAGGCCCGCTACCTCGTGCCCGAACGCGGCGTGAGCCCGCAGCGCACCGTCGACCACGTCTACGGGTGGGGCATGAACTGGACGCCCGGCAGGAAGTGAGCGGTCAGCGCTCGTCGAGCGCGGTGTCGGGCCGGGCGTAGGTGCGGCCCTTCCAGGCCGCGCCGCGCCCCCTGTAGTGCTGCACCGCGGAATCGACCGTCATGAGGAGGTACAGGAACGCGGTGACCGGCAGCAGCGGAGCGAGCCACCAGGGCTGCCGGTAGTAGCGCAGCATCGGCAGATACGTCGCCGTCATCAGCAGCCACGCGAGCCCTCCGGCCGCCGTGACAACCGTGCTCCCCACCACCAGGCCGGTGACGAGCGCGAGCGGCGGCACCAGGTAGACGACGGCGAGGCCGATGACCGTCCCCAGGAGCAGCGACGGGTTGTGCCGCAGCTGGGCGTACGCGCTGCGCGAGACCATGCGCCACAGGTCGTGCAGCCGCGGGTAGGGGCGCACACTGTCCACCCGCTCGGCGAGCCCCAGCCAGATGTGACCGCCGACGCCCTTGACCGCCCGAGCGAGCGCCACGTCGTCGATGACGGCGTGCCGGATGGCGTCCGGAATCCGCGCCCGCTCGGCGGCGTCGGCGCGCAGCAGCACACAGCCACCGGCCGCGGCCGCCGTGCGTGAACCCCGCGTCGCGATCCACCGGAAGGGATACAGCTGGGCGAAGAAGTAGACGAACGCGGGCACGACGAGCCGCTCCCACACGCTCGCCACTCTCAGCCGCGCCATCTGGGAGACGAGGTCGAAACCGCCGGTGTGCGCCGCGGCCACCAGCGTCCGCAGACTGTCGGGCGCATGGGCGATGTCCGCGTCCGTCAGCAGCAGGTACACGGGCTCGCGCGTGCGGGCCAGGACGATGCCGTGCCGTACGGCCCAGAGCTTGCCGGTCCAGCCCGCGGGCGGCTCCCCGGGCGAGTCGACGGTCAGCGGGAGCCCGCCGTGCGCGCGAGCCAGTTCACGGGCCAGCTCCCCGGTGCCGTCCGAGCTGCCGTCGTCGACGAGGAAGACCTCGGCCCGTCCCGGATAGTCCTGCGCGAGGAGGGTCGGCAGGCTCGCGGGCAGGACACCCGCCTCGTCGCGTGCGGGGACGACGACACAGACGGACGGCCAGTCGTCCGGCTCCCGGCGCGGTGGCAACCGCAGATCCGTACGCCAGAAGAAGCCCTGGCCGAGCAGCAGCCACAGCCAGGCGGCCAGTGATCCCACGGCGGTCCACGCGACGGCACTCACGCGCGGCAGTCTGCCCCACCCCGGGGGCCCGTCGGGGCGGATCGTCTATGGTGACCGGGTGAAGATCGCGCTCATGGACTCCGGAATCGGACTGCTCGCCGCTGCCACCGCGGTACGTCGACTGCGGCCCGACGCCGATCTCGTCCTGTCCTCGGCGCCCGACACCATGCCCTGGGGACCCCTTGCGCCCCAGGACGTGACCGAGCGCGCGCTCGCGGTCGCCGAGGCGGCGGCCGGACACCACCCCGACGCGCTGATCGTCGCCTGCAACACCGCCTCCGTGCACGCGCTGCCCGCCCTGCGTGCCCGCCTGGAGCCGGCTGTGCCCGTGATCGGCACGGTCCCGGCGATCAAGCCGGCCGCGGCCGGAGGCGGTCCCGTCGCGATCTGGGCCACTCCCGCCACCACCGGCAGCCCGTACCAGCGGGGACTCATCCGTGAGTTCGCCGAGGGGGTGGCCGTCACCGAGGTGCCGTGCCCCGGGCTCGCCGACGCCGTGGAGCACGGGGACCAGGCGGGCATCGACGCCGCGATCGCCGCGGCCGCCGCCCGGACCCCCGACGATGTAAGGGCCGTCGTCCTGGGGTGCACCCATTACGAGCTGGTCGCCGAACGGATCCGCGCGGCCGTGCAGCGGCCCGGCCTCCCGCCGCTCGTCCTGCACGCCTCCGCCGGTGCGGTCGCCGCGCAGGCGCTGCGCAGGATCGGCGCGTTCCCGGACCCGGGAGCGGCCGCCGACGGCACCGTCACCGTACTTCTCAGCGGCCGGGTGGGGGTTCTGCCCGAGCCCGCGCTGGAGTACGGGGAGGGCCGCCTCCTGCAGGCGGTCAGCCCCGCCCGCTGACCGCCTGTCACCGCTCGGGCGCCCTCCGTCCGCGGACCGTCCGGCCGGAGCGGTGACGCTCTGCGAGCCGGTGCCCGCGCTGCGGAACATGAGTAGTCTCTTAGACATGAGGGACCACCCCCACGGCGAATACATCCCGCACTCCGATGTCTGGACCGGGCGGGCGACCAATCGCGTCCAGTGGCTTCCGGCGCTCGCCGGCGCCGCCTGTATCGCTCTCGGCATCGAGCTGGCCGTCGAGTCCACATGGACCTCGGGCGTCGCCGCGCTCGCCATGTCCGTCGTCGGCTGCATCGCCGCGGGACTGCTCGTCCTGTTCGGCACGCTCGCCTTCGTGCACGTCGCCGTGAAGGTCGACAAGGACTGCCTCGAAGTGCGCTGCGGTCACGTCGGTCTGCCCCGGCGCCGCATCCCGCTCTCGGAGGTGGTCGGCGCCGACTTCGCGCCCAGCGTCACTCCGTGGCAGTGGGGCGGCTGGGGCTACCGCTGGCGTCCCGAGAAAGGCACCGCTGTCATCGTCCGGCGCGGCGAGGGCATGGTGCTCAGACTCGGCGACGGCCATACGTTCACCATCACGGTGGACAACGCGGAGGCGGCCGTACGGGTGATCCGGGACAGGCTGCGGCCGGCGACCCCCGGCGCCGTGATCTGATCCGGCACGCCTGTCAGGCCCGTGCGCCCGTACGGGCACGGGATCGGGGTGTGCCTTGCGGGTTCACGGTTCGAGCCGGTGCTCCCAGAGATGGTCGTCCTCCCGCAGGACCTGCTCCGGACACCCGTCCGCCAACGGCCGTGCCGTCGCGAGCCCCGCGAGCAGCCCCGCGCCGGCCGTCACCGTGGTGAAACTCAGCGTGTTGCCCACCGACGCGATCACGGCCAGAGCGGTCAGGCCCGCCCCCGCCGTCAGCACGATCGCCGTGGACTGCGGAGACCGCCAGAGTGAGTAGAGGACCCAGCAGAAGAGCAAGGCGAGCAGCAGAGCGCCGACCACGCCCTGCTCGGCCACCTGCTGCAGTACGGCGGAGTGGGGCTTGCCGTCGGGCAGCGGCGCCAGCGCGATCGTCGGGCTGAGCTCTCCATAGCGGCCCGGACCCACTCCCAGTGCCGGATTCCTGCCGACCAGATGGAGCGCGTCCTGCCAGAGCAGCACCCGGTGCTCGGTGAGCTGACCTTCGAGGGAGGCGGTCAGCCCGTCCGGGAGGGCGTCCTCGGCGACGGCCCAGGTCGTCGACGTGACCAGGGCCGCGGTGAGCGCGAAGGCTCCGAGGCCGAGGCCGCGGAGCCGCACGCGGTCGGCGGCGAGCGAGCACAGCAGCACCCCGGCGCCGAGGGCGCATCCCGCGGCCGAGCCGAGGACCGCGGCAGTCACCGTGATCCCGACGGCCAGCAGGCGCAGCGCGAGCCGCAGCGCCGGCGGGCGCGCCGCCCGGGCCGCGCAGCACGCCGCAGCGATCGACAGGGTCAGCAGTGCGGCCAGGGCACCGGTGTGCCCGAGCGGCGCCGTCATCTGCGGGCCCGGGGTGGTGTACCGCTCGGTGAGGGCGAGGCCGAGTCCGACGAGAGCCCCGGCGCAGGGGGCGGCGACCGGCGCGACCGCGCCCAGGATCCGGCCCGAGGCGTAGCCGGCGGCCATCGCGAGCACCGCAAGCAGGACGCCCTCGGGGCGTCCGTCGTGCACGGCCGCAGTGATCAGTGACCAGACCGCGCAGGCACCGAGCACGATCACGCCCGCCGCGTCCGAAACGTTTCGTCTCTCGTTCGCGGACGTCGCACCGGCCGTGGACGTCATCCCTGTGGAACCCACCCCGTCGCCCCCCGACCTGTGACGGACCCCGACCATCGCGGCCACATCCGGCCACGTCGGAGGTTCGGGCACACCGTAACGGCTGATGCGCCGGTTTGTGGATGACTTGCGCAGAAAAACGACGCATCGGACGGGCGGCGAGCGGCGCCCGGGACGAGTGGGCCGTCTCCGGGGCGGCGCGGAACCCAGGGCCGGGGCCGACCGGGAACAACGGGAGCTTCAGGAGCCCGCCGACGGACCGTGCTTGTCGGAGCCCAGGTCACGCGCCGTACACTCCCCGGGTGACCGCCACCGCAACCTCCGTAGACGAGCCGGAACAGCTCGAACCCCAGGCCGCGTCCGCATCGCGCGGGGCCAGACTGGCACGGCGATACGCTCCGGCCGCCGTCGCGGCGCTCTCCGGCGTACTGCTCTACGTCAGTTTCCCGCCCCGCACGGTGTCGTGGCTGGCCCTGCCCGCCTTCGCGGTCTTCGCCTGGGTCCTGCGCGGTCGCTCCTGGAAGGCGGGGCTCGGCCTCGGCTACCTGTTCGGCCTCGGCTTCCTGCTGCCGCTGCTCGTGTGGACCGGCGTCGAGGTCGGACCCGGGCCGTGGCTGGCCCTCGTCGCCGTGGAAGCGGTGTACCTCGCGCTCGTCGGCGCGGGCATCACCCTGGTGTCCCGGCTGCCCGGCTGGCCCCTGTGGGCCGCCGCCGTGTGGATCGCGGGAGAGGCGGCACGCGCGCGTGCGCCGTTCGGCGGCTTCCCCTGGGGGAAGATCGCCTTCGGGCAGGCGGACGGCGTCTTCCTGCCGCTGGCCGCGCTGGGCGGGACTCCGGTCCTCGGATTCGGGGTGGTGCTCTGCGGTTTCGGGCTGTACGAGATCGTGCGCCAGGTCGTCGAGGGCCGTCGCGCCGGTGTTGTACGACGGGGTGCCGCGGCCGTGGCGCTGCTCGCCGTCGCGGTCCCCGTGGCGGGGGCGCTCGCGGCGCGTGCGCTGGTGAGCGACAAGGCCGAGGACGGCACGGCGACCGTCGCGGTGATCCAGGGCAACGTTCCGCGCGCGGGTCTCGAGTTCAACGCCCAGCGGCGCGCGGTCCTCGACTACCACGCGCGGGAGACCGAGCGGCTGGCCGCCGAGGTGAAGGCGGGCAAGGTCGCCCGGCCCGACTTCGTGCTGTGGCCGGAGAACTCCTCCGACGTCGACCCGTTCACCAACGCCGACGCCCGCGCCGTCATCGACACCGCGGCCAAGGCCATCGGCGCGCCCATCTCGGTCGGCGGTGTCGTGGAGCGCGACGGCAAGCTCTACAACGAGCAGATCCTGTGGGACCCGGTGAAGGGGCCCCTGGACACGTACGACAAGCGGCAGGTCCAGCCGTTCGGCGAGTACCTTCCGCTGCGCTCGCTGCTCGGCGCGATCAACGAGAACTGGACGTCGATGGTGCGCCAGGACTTCAGCCGGGGTCACAAGCCGGGCGTCTTCGCGATGAACGGCACCGGGGTCGGACTCGTCACCTGCTACGAGGCCGCCTTCGACTGGGCCGTGCGCAGCACCGTGACGGACGGGGCGCAGATCATCTCGGTGCCGAGCAACAACGCGACCTTCGACCGCAGCGAGATGACGTACCAGCAGCTGGCCATGTCCCGGGTCCGTGCCGTGGAGCACAGCCGTACCGTCACGGTGCCGGTGACCAGCGGCGTCAGCGCCGTCATCATGCCGGACGGCAGGATCACCCAGCGGACCGGGATGTTCGTGGCGGACTCGCTGGTCCAGAAGGTGCCGCTGCGTTCCTCCGAGACCCCCGCCACGCGGCTGGGGATCCTCCCCGAGATGCTCCTGGTGCTGGTCGCCGCGGGCGGCCTCGGATGGGCCGGAGCCAGTGCGGTCCGTGGGCGCCGGGGCGGCACCGACTAGGTCAGGTTGCGGGAGTCCCGTCGTCCGCCCGGAGGGCGGGCCAGGCGTCGCGAGGCAGGCGGGACTCACGCAACACGCCCTGGTCCCGCGGCATTGGAGCGGGGTGCGCGGCCGCGAGCGGAGGGCGGAAGCGGACCGTTAGGGTCGGGCCATGGCTACTCCTGACTTCATCCGTACGATCCGGGCCTCCGCGGGGCATCAGCTGCTCTGGCTCCCCGGAGTCACCGCCATCGTCTTCGACGACGAGGGCAGAGTGCTGCTGGGCCGTCGTGCGGACACCGGCAAGTGGTCGGTCATCGGTGGCATCCCGGACCCGGGCGAGCAGCCCGCGGCCTGCGCCGTGCGGGAGGTCTTCGAGGAGACGGCGGTGCATTGCGTCGTCGAGCGCGTCGTACTCGTCCAGGCGCTGGACCCGGTCACCTACGCGAACAACGACACCTGCCAGTTCATGGACGTCACGTTCCGCTGCCGGGCCGTCGGCGGCGAGGCGCGGGTCAATGACGACGAGTCGCTGGAGGTCGGCTGGTTCTCGGTCGACGCCCTCCCGGAGCTGCACGAGTTCGCGATGTTCCGGATCAAGCAGGCTCTGTCCCACGCACCCGCATGGTTCGACACCACGACTTGAAGTGGAAGTGTGTGAGGTGACCACATGTATGGGGGCGGGTAGGGCTGCCTAGGGTCGAGCCATGACCGCCCCCAGCGCCCTTCCGGGCCCCCACGCCCTCCCGGGTCCCCATACCCACTCGTCCGGCCTCGACGGCCGTACCGCCCTGGTCACCGGCGCCGCCGGCGGCATCGGCCGAGCGTGCGTGCTGCGGCTGGCCGCGCACGGGGCCAAGGTACGGGCGGTCGACCTGGACACCGCGGGACTGGAAGCACTCACCGAGCTGGCGCGAGGCCTGCCGGGCACCGTCGAGCCGCACCCACTCGACCTCACCGACCTCGACGCCGCGGAGCTCGCCGCCGCGGGCACCGACGTTCTCGTCAACAACGCCGGACTGCAGACGGTGCGGCCCATCGAGGAGTTTCCGCCGGAGGTCTTCCACACCATGCTCACGGTGATGCTGGAGGCCCCGTTCCGGCTGATCCGGGGCGCACTGCCACACATGTACGGGCAGCGCTGGGGTCGCATTGTCAATGTGTCCTCGGTCCATGGGTTGCGCGCGTCCGCCTTCAAGTCGGCGTATGTGGCCGCGAAACATGGGCTGGAAGGGCTGTCGAAAACGGCCGCCCTGGAAGGCGCCCCCCACGGAGTGACCTCGAACTGTGTGAACCCCGCCTATGTGCGCACCCCACTGGTCGAGAAACAGCTCGCGGACCAGGCGCGGGCCCACGACGTTCCCGAGGAGCGAGTGCTGTCCGAGGTGCTGCTGCGGGACAGCGCGGTCAAACGGCTCGTCGAACCCGAGGAGGTCGCCGAGGCGGTGGCCTATCTGTGCGGGCCCCAGGCCTCGTTCGTCACCGGCACGTCGCTGGTCATGGACGGCGGCTGGACGGCGCACTAGGGCGTGTCGCGAAAGTCCCGTCGTCCGCCCGGAGGGCGTGCCAGGCGTCGCGAGGCAGGCGGGGCATTCGCGACACGCCCTAGCCGGTACCGTCGCCGCCGAGTTATCCACAGGGCCGGCCGGGCCGGCCCGACGACAGGTCATCCTTTGAGCATGTCCCGCGATCACGTGCAGTCCGCCGAACGCTCCGCCGACAACGCCGAGACACCCTTCCTCCACCTGCTGGCCAGAGGCGCCCCCGCCGAGGCGTACGAGCAGCCGGTCCTGCTCGCCCGCGCCGAGAGCTGTCCAGCCGCCCGCGTCGCCGCGCTCGAAGAGGCCAAGCTGCTCGCCCTGCGCGTGCGTTCCGAGATGGAGGGCCGGCGCCGTCGCGAGGCCGAACTGTCCGCGCTCTTCGAGACCGCCCACGACCTGGCGGGCCTGCGCGACCTCGACGCCGTACTGCGCGCGATCGTGCAGCGGGCCCGGTCACTGCTGGGCACGGACGTCGCCTACCTCAGCCTGCACGACGAGGCCGAGGGAGACACGTACATGCGGGTCACCGAGGGCTCGGTCGCGGCACGCTTCCAGCAACTGCGGCTCGGCATGGGGGAGGGGCTCGGTGGGCTCGTCGCCCAGACCGCCCGCCCCTACGTCACCGACGACTACTTCAAGGACGACCGCTTCCAGCACACCCGGACCATCGACGCGGGCGTCCGGGACGAAGGCCTGGTCGCCATCCTCGGCGTGCCCCTCATGATCGGGCGCCATGTCATCGGAGTGCTGTTCGCCGCGGACCGCCGGGCACGGATCTTCGAGCGTGAGCAGATCGCCCTCCTGGGCTCGTTCGCGGCCCTGGCCGCGGCGGCCATCGACACGGCGAACCGACTCTTGGAGACCCGCTCCGCCCTCGACCGCCTGGGCCGTGCCAACGAGATCATCCGGGACCGCAGCGGAGTGATCGAGCGCGCCTCGGACGTCCACGACCGCCTCGCCGAGCTGGTGCTGCGCGGCGGCGGGGTCCATGACGTGGCCGCCGCGGTGTCCGAAGTGCTCGACGGCACGGTCGAGTTCACCGGGACGGACACGGCGCCCGGCGCCGCCCTCCAGACCTCCCGCGCCGAGGGACACGCGGTGCGGCACGGTCAGGACTGGGTCGCGGCCGTGGCGGCCGGGGGCGAGCTGCTCGGCGCGCTGGTGCTGGGCGGACAACCAGGTCTCGACCCCGTCGACCAGCGCACCCTTGAACGCGCCGCGATGGTCACCTCACTCCTCCTGCTCGCCAGACGCTCGGCCGCCGAGGCCGAACAGCGCGTGCGCGGCGAACTGCTGGACGATCTGCTGGACGCCCGGGACCGCGACCCACGTCTGCTGCGCGAGCGCGCAACCCGTCTCCATGCCGACCTGGACGCCGTCCATGTGGTGCTCGCCGCCCGCCTGGACACCACCGCCGCCGATGCCGACCGCGCGGCGGACGCACGCCGACGGCTGTGGTCCGCCGCGTCCCATCTGGCCGCGACCGGACACGGACTGGCCGCCGCCCGGGACGGGGGCACGGTCCTGCTGCTCCCGCTCGGCCCGGACGAGACGGCCACCGACCTGGCCCGCCGCACGGCCGGACAACTGGGCACCGCCGTCCACGAGGCCGTCACGGTCGGCGCCTCGGCACCCCTCGAAGCCCTCGCCGCGCACCCTGAAGCGGTGGCCGCGGCGTACGCGGAGGGGCAGCGCTGTCTCGAGGCGCTGCGCCTGCTCGGGCGCGCCGGGGACGGTGCCGCGGCCGAGGACTTCGGATTCCTGGGACTGTTGCTCGCCGGGGACCGTGACATCTCCGGTTTCGTCGGGCGGACCATCGGCCAGGTCGTGGCCTACGACCAGCAGCGCGGCACCGACCTGCTGCGCACCCTCGACGCCTACTTCGCGTGCGGGATGAGTCCGGCGCGCACCAAGGACGACCTGCACGTCCATGTGAACACGGTGGCCCAGCGGCTGGAGCGGGTGGGCCGGCTGCTGGGGGAGGACTGGCAGAGCCCGGCCCGCGTGCTTGAGATCCAACTCGCCCTGCGACTGCACCGGTTGTCCACGGCCGCACGGCACTGACCCCCGTACGCGCGTACGGGGGCCGGGAGATGGGGGCGTGCGGAGTCAGGCCGTGGAACGCGCATCCGCCGCCGGCACGGAGACCTCCGCCTCGCCGTGGTCCGCCACATCGGCCAGGTCGCGGTGCCGGGTCTCCTTGGCGACACCCACCGAGATCAGGGTGAGCACGGCCGCCGCGATGACGTACAGGGAGATCGGCGTGGAGCTGCCGTAGTCGGACAGCAGCGCGGTCGCGATCAGCGGGGCGGGGGCGCCCGCAGCGACCGAGGCGAACTGGGCACCGATCGAGGCACCGGAGTAGCGCATCCGCGTCGCGAACATCTCGGAGAAGAAGGCGGCCTGGGGCGCGTACATCGCGCCGTGCAGGACGAGTCCGACGGTGACGGCGAGGACCAGGTTGCCGAAGCCGCCCGTGTCGATGAGCGAGAAGAAGGGGAACATCCACAGGCCCACGCCGGCGGCACCCAGCAGATAGACGGGCCTGCGGCCGATCCGGTCCGACAGCGCGCCCCAGGCGGGGATGACGGCGAAGTGGACGGCGGAGGCGATCAGTACCGCGTTGAGCGCGGTCTGCCGGGAGACACCGGCGGACGTGGTGGCGTACACGAGGATGAAGGCGGTGATCACGTAGTAGCTGATGTTCTCCGCCATCCGAGCGCCCATCGCGACCAGGACATCGCGCCAGTGGTGGCGCAGCACGGACACCAGCGGCAGCTTCTCCGCGGCGGAGTCCGGTGTCCGCCCGCGTTCCTCGGCCCGCGCCAACGCCTCCCGGAACACCGGTGATTCATCGACAGACAGACGTATCCACAAACCGACGACGACCAGCACGCCGGACAGCAGGAACGGGATGCGCCAGCCCCAGGCGACGAACGAACCGTCCGACAGGGTGGCGGTGAGCAGCGAGAGCACGCCGGTCGCCAGGAGCTGCCCCGCGGGAGCTCCGGTCTGCGGCCAGGAGGCCCAGAACCCGCGCCGCTTCGCGTCCCCGTGTTCGGACACCAGCAGGACGGCGCCGCCCCACTCGCCGCCCAGCGCGAATCCCTGGACGAGGCGCAGTGCCGTCAGCAGCACGGGGGCCGCCGCGCCGACTGTCGCGTGCGTCGGCAGCAGACCGATCGCGAACGTCGCCCCGCCCATCAACAACAGGCTGAGCACCAGCAGTTTCTTACGGCCGAGCCGGTCCCCGTAGTGTCCGAAGACCAGTGCGCCGAGGGGCCGCGCCGCGAAGCCGACCGCGTACGTGAGGAACGACAGCAGCGTGCCGACGAGCGGGTCGGAGCCGGGGAAGAAGAGCTTGTTGAAGACGAGCGCGGCCGCCGAGCCGTACAGGAAGAAGTCGTACCACTCGATGGTGGTGCCGATGAGACTGGCGGCGACGATGCGCTTGAGGTTGGCGGGTGGTGGGGGAGCGGTTGCCGCGGAGGCCATGTGCGCCACTTCCTTGTGTGCCGTGGGGACGGGTACGTGTGGGCACACCGTAGGAAGACGCAGGTCAGGGGCACATGTGGTGGGGCACCATACTTTGGGGGTTGGTTGTGCGTGCGGCCCCTATGCCTGCTCGCGGAGGGGTGGTTCAGCCGCCCTGGGATGCCGGTACCAGCGCCGCCTGAGATGCCCTTGTCCGTCCAGGCTGACCCGGGCAAGCCGGGTGAAGAATGCGTCATGTGAGCTCAGTTCACTTCGTCGCCCCGCGCGCGAAGCCGTTGTAGATGTACCGCTGGAGGAAGAGGAAGACGGCCAGCGTGGGCAGGATGACCAGGACCGTGCCGGCGGAGATGTCCTCCCAGTGAGCCCCGAAGGGGCCCTTGAACCGGAAGAGAGCGGTGGACATCGTGCCGAGTCCCTCGGAGGGCATGTAGAGGAAGGGGATGTAGAAGTCGTTGTACACGGTGATCCCCTTGACGATGACGACGGTTGCCACCGCGGGTTTCAGCAGCGGGAAGATGATCTTCCAGTAGATGGTCAGCGCGTTCGCGCCGTCCATGCGGGCGGCTTCGTCCAGGGATCGGGGGATGCCTCTGATGAACTGGAGGAAGATGTAGATCGACAGGATGTCTGTCCCCATGTACAGCAGGATCGGGGCCCAACGGGTGTCGAACAGGCCGAAGCTGTTGACCACTTGGAAGGTGGCGACCTGAGTGGTCACGCCGGGGACGAGGGTGGCTACAAGGAACAGGCCCATCACCAGTTTCTTGCCGCGGAAGTCGAAGCGGTCCACGGCGTACGCGGTCATGGATCCGATCAGGACTGTGCCTGTGATGGAGAAGGCAAGAATGAAGGCCGTGTTGCCGAGTGCCGTGAGCAGGTGGCCGTCGGCGAAGGCGGTGGCGTAGTTGCGCAGGTTGAGCCAGTCGTGCGGCAAGCTCAACGCCCGTCCACCGTCCGCCACTTCGTGCGGAGTCTTCAAGGAGGTCAGGAAGACGACCACGAGAGGCGTCAGGACGACGAGCGAGGCGATGACCAGTGAGGCGTAGACGAGCGTCCGGGCGACAAAGGGCCGTCGGGGACGGCGGGTGTGGGTGCTCATACCAGGTCCACCTCGTCGTCGGGCACGAGCAGGCGCTGCAGCCATGTGATCAACAGGACGATGAGAAGCAGGACGACGGCGGCGGCCGACGCCAGACCCGTCTTGTTGAACTGGAAGGCCAGCTTGACGGTCTGGATGACGAAGGTCGAGGTGCCCGTGGCGCCGCCGGTCATGACGTAGGGGATCTCGAACACGGACAGTGAGCCGGAGACGGCGAGAATGACGCTGAGGCTGATGACGGGCCGGATCCCGGGAAGGATCAGGTGCCGGAACTGCTGCCACCGGTTGGCTCCGTCGAGTTCCGCGGCCTCGTAGAGCTCACCGGGGATCGACTGGACAGCGCCCAGGAAGAGCACGAAGTTGAGCCCCGTGAACCGCCACACCGAGACGCCGGCCAACGAGATGTTCGCCGATTGCGGGTCACCGAGCCAGGCGTGGTCCGAGCCCGCCCCGAACCACGACAGAAGGGTGTCGAGGGTGCCGCCGTCCTGGAAGAAGTACAGGAAGACGAATCCGATGGCCACGCCGTTGATGAGGTAGGGGAAGAACAGGATCCCCTTGAAGAAGTTACGCAGCCGCAGGTCGAAGCTGAGGACCGTGGCGAAGTAGAGCGCTACGGCGATCTGCACCACGGCAGCTGCCAGATAGTAGAAGCTGACGAAGAACACACGGAACAGTTCGGGGCGTGTGAACAGGTCGGTGTAGTTCCGCAGTCCGGTGAGATCGCGGTCCGGGCTCACCCCGTCCCAGTCGGTGAAGCTGTAATAGATCATGTTCCCCACCGGTACGTAGGTGAACGTGATCAGCAGCCCGACCGGGATCAGGAGGAACAGCCAGGGTGTGAGCCTGCGCAGCGGAGCCGAGCGCCACGTACGCGGCGGGGCTCCCTTGACCGCCCGGGTCGTGGCGCGGCGCGGGGATGGCGAGGGGAGGTGCGCCGCCGGGGCGCGAGTCGTGTCGGACATCTCGGCCTTTCGTCGTCCAGGGATGCGGAGGCCGGCGAGGGCCGGCCGTCGCGCGTGGCCGTCCCCGCGCGGACCCTCACGAACCGGCGGTCTTCCTCGCCTCGTTCCACCGCTTGTCGAGATCCCCGAGGAAGTCGTCCAGACTGCCCTTCTGCGCTCCGCGGGCCAGGTCGACCAGCTTCTGGCGGTAGTCGGGCTTGCTCAGGCCGATCTCCGCGGCGTCGTCGATGGAGTTGACTTTTCCGGTGTCCGCTTCGGAGCGCTCCACGAACTGAACACCGCTGTCGGTGTAGGCCTTGAGCGTGTCCGGCATGGGCGCGGACTTGAGGGCTGACACCGCCCCCTCCTTCTGCGCGTAACCGGACTTGTCGGTGAACCAGTCGATCCAGGCGCGGGCGGCGGCCTTGTGCTGGGAGTGAGCGTTGACGGCCTGCTGGTAGTCGGACAGCAGGGTGGCACAGAACTTGCCGTTCTTCTGGGCCGGGAAGGGCATGAAGCCGATGTCGTCGGGGCCGGCACCGGCCTTCCTTGCCGCGTCCTGCATCTGGGTGATCGCCCAGGAGCCCAGCTGCATGCTCGCGATCTTCCCCTGGGCGATCAGGGTCTTGGAGCTTTCCCAGTTGGTGGTCGTGGGGTCCTTCTCGGACAGCTTGTCGTGCACGATGTCGTAGAGCAGTGTGTCGATGACGTTCAGGTCGCTGCCGGGCGCCCACGGGGAGTCGGTCGTGACCAGCTTGTTGCTCGACTGCGGGTCGCAGCTGACCGAGCCCAGGTTGTTGGTCCAGGCGGTCAGCGGCCACATGTCCTTGAAGTTCGTGTAGTACGGGACGGAGTCGGTACCCGCCTTGATCTTGCGCAGGTCGGTGATGAACTGCCTCGGGGTGGCGGGCCATTGCGTCACGCCGGCCTTTTTCCAGACGGCTTTGTTGTAGACGAAGCCGTTGGCGGTGCCGAAGCTCGCGATGCCGTACACCTTGCCGTTCACGCCTGTCTTGTCCGTGAACCGGTACCTCTTGCTGAGTTGCGCGGTGCTCCCCAGGGGCGCGAAGAACTTCGGGTAGTCGTCCTTGGAGATGGCGGCGGGGATCATGAGGACGTCGCCGTAGTTCTCCGTGTTCATCCGGATCTTGACCTCACCCTCGTAGTCGGTGATGCCCTGGAACTTCACCTTCACCTTCGGGTAGGCCTTGTTGAACTCCGTGGCGTACTTCTTCATCGTGCCGTTCTGCACCAGGTCCGTCCGCTGCGTCAGAACGGTGATGTCCCCCGACACGCTGCCGGGATCGGCCGGCGCGGTGGCAGCCTC
The DNA here is from genome assembly GCF_012273515.2 of Streptomyces sp. RPA4-2. Lineage (NCBI taxonomy): Bacteria > Bacillati > Actinomycetota > Actinomycetes > Kitasatosporales > Streptomycetaceae > Streptomyces > Streptomyces sp. RPA4-2. The sequence continues at coordinate 1,294,832 of NZ_CP050975.2, read as the reverse complement.
GCCGGACGGCGCTCCTGCCCCGCTGCATCCGGTGAGTGTCAGTGTCGTAGCGGTGAACACGGCGGTCACGAATGGCTTCCTTGCCATGTGCCCGGCTCCCTTCCACGGTTGCGGCTCGAGCTTCCAGGTGGGCTGAGCGGCACTATGGCAGCGGCTTGGTGAACCGGTAAAGCTCGCTGCTCTTCTATGATGCGCAATCGTTATCCGGTGATTGCGGCAGCGCATCGTTTGTGCAGTTCAGGGCTATTTAGCAGGTGGGTCCAGTCATGATGGGAGAACTGAACCGGTCTATGGACAGGGCTCCGGAGGAGGGCCTAGCTTGCCTGTAGCCCGTAGACGGCGGGCCACGGTTCAGCGAGGGGAGCTGCGTCATGAAGGACATCACCCTGCTCACGAAGGGGTGGAGTCTGCAGCACGAGGGGAAGGCGCTGAGCGCCGAGGTTCCCGGCTGTGTGCACACCGACCTGCTGGCCGCGGGGCTGCTGCCGGACCCGTACATCGGTACCAACGAGCTCGACGTCGCCTGGGTGGGGGAGCGGCCGTGGACGTACACGGCGCACATCGACGCGGTGACGGCGCACGAACGGACCGACCTCGTCTTCGACGGTCTCGACACGGCCGCCGAAATCACTCTGGACGGATCAGAGTTGGGTCGGACCCGCAACATGCACCGGGCATACCGCTTCGACGTCACCGGCCGGTCCGGAGAACTGAGGGTGCGATTCCTGTCGGCGTACGCGGAAGCCGAAGCCGTGCGGGAGCGTACGGGTGACCGTCCCAATGTGTATCCGGCGCCTTCGCAGTACATCCGCAAGATGGCCTGCAGCTTCGGTTGGGACTGGGGGCCCACCCTCGTCACGGCCGGCATCTGGCGTCCGGTCCGCCTGGAGCACTGGTCCACGGCCCGTATCGCCCGGGTGCGACCGCTGGTCACCGTGACGGAAGCGGCGGGACGCGTGGAGGTGCACTTCGAGGTGGAGCGGTCCGTGGCGGGCCACGGGCGTCGGCTGACGGCCGGCGCGACCGTCGCCGGCGCCCACGCCGAAGTCCAGTTCACCGGTACTCGTGCGGTCCTGACGCTGGATGTACCGGACCCCGCCCTCTGGTGGCCGCGCGGCTATGGCGAACAGACCCTCCACGAGCTGGAGTTGGTGGTTTCTGAAGGTCGGGACGTGCTGGACGTGTGGCGGCGCCGCATCGGCTTCCGCACAGTCGAGCTGGACCGGACGCCCGACGAGCACGGCACCGCTTTCACCTTGGCCGTCAACGGTGAACGTCTCTTCGCGCGCGGCGTGAACTGGATCCCGGACGATGCCCTCCCCTCCCGCGTCACAGCCGAGCGCTACCGACGGCGGCTCACCCAGGCCGCGGAGGCCAATGTCGACCTCGTCCGTGTGTGGGGCGGAGGAATCTACGAGGACGATGCCTTCTACGACATCTGCGACGAGCTCGGCCTGATGGTCTGGCAGGACTTCCCGTTCGCGTGCGCCGCGTACCCCGAGGAGCAGCCGCTGCGCGGCGAGGTGGAGGCCGAGGCGCGCGAGAACGTCGTGCGTCTCATGCCGCACCCCTCCCTCGTGCTGTGGAACGGCAACAACGAGAACCTCTGGGGGTTCCGTGACTGGGGATGGGAGCCGGAACTGGCCGGTGACTCGTGGGGTGGGGGGTACTACCTCGACCTGCTGCCGCGCCTGGTCGCCGACCTGGACCCCACTCGGCCCTACACCCCCGGGAGCCCCTGGTCGGGCAGCTGGGAGCGGCACCCCAACGACCCGGCCCACGGCACCCATCACTCCTGGGAGGTGTGGAACCGGCGCGACTACGCCGAGTACCGGGACAGCGTTCCCCGGTTCGTCGCGGAGTTCGGCTGGCAGGCCCCGCCCGCGCTGGCGACCCTGCGGCGGGCGTTGCCGGGAGAGACACTGGCGGCCGACTCGCCCGGCATGCTCCACCACCAGAAGGCGGAGGACGGCAAGGGCAAGCTCGACCGGGGAGTGAACCGGCACTTCGTCCTGCCTGAGGGCGACTTCGACCGCTGGCACTACCTCACCCAGGTCGTCCAGGCCCGCGCCGTGGCCGCCGGGATCGAGCACTGGCGGGCGCACTGGCCCATGTGCGCGGGCACGGTGGTCTGGCAGCTCAACGACTGCTGGCCGGTGTCGTCCTGGTCCGCCATCGACGGGGACGGACGACTCAAGCCCCTCTACCACGAGCTCCGCCGCCTCTACGCCGACCACCTGCTCACGATCCAGCCCGATCCCGGAGGTACGACCCTGGCCCTGGTGAATCAGTCGGCTCACCCCTGGAGTACTACGGTCACCCTGCGTCGGCTCACCACGGACGGCTCGCAGACCGGCCAGAGCACCTGGGAGGTCGAGGTCGCTCCGCGCTCGGTGACGCGGACACGGGTTCCACCGAAGGTGGCGGTGGCCCCGGCGGCCGACAAGGAGTTCCTGGTGGCCGACGCGGACGGGCTCCGCGCCCTGCACATTGCGGTGGCGGACCGGGACTTCGACTACCCGAGTCCGCGGTTCGACGTGCGGATCGATCCGGTGGATGGGAAGGGCGATAGAGTCGACGTCGTGGTCACCGCACACACCCTGGTACGCGATCTGCTTCTGCAGCCCGACCGCCTGGCCCCCGATGCGACCGCGGACCGCGGGCTGACCAGCCTGCTGCCGGGTGAAGAGGTACGCATCCAGGTCCAGGGATGGACGGGGCGCGACGTCCAGGCGGTACGTGCCGCCCTGTTCTGTGTGGAGCCGGCGTGAGCGCTCCGTCCGACCGTGTCACCATCCGGGACGTCGCCCGGCACGCGGGGGTGTCCACGGGGGCCGTCTCCATCGTGTTCAACGACAAGCCCGGAGTTTCCCCGGCCACCCGTGAGCGGATTCTCGAGGCAGCGCGGGAACTGGGATGGACCCCCAACAGCCGGGCGCGCAGCCTGTCCGGAACCCGGGTGGACACCGTGGGACTCGCCATCTGCAGGCCGGCGCGACTGCTGGGGCTCGAACCGTTCTACATGGAATTCATCTCCGGCATCGAGAGCGTACTCACCGACCGGTCCTGCTCATTGCTGCTGCGCCTGGTGCGGGATCTCGACGAGGAGATCGGGCTCTACAAGCAGTGGTGGCAGGGGCGGCAGGTCGGTGGGTCCATCGTCGTCGACTTCCATGAAAACGACCCACGCGTCTCCGCGCTGGAGAATCTGGGCATGCCCACGGTGGCCGTGGGTCACCCCTCCCTCACGGGGGCCTTGACGTCCGTGTGGACCGACGACGCCACCGCGGTCGCGGAAGCCGTCCGCTATCTCGCCGCGCTCGGACACCGCCGCATCGCCCGCGTGGGGGGCCCGGCCGGCCTGGGGCACAGCGCGATCCGCACGACAGCGTTCGACTCGGTGGCACGTGAGCTCGGACTCGAGAAGGGCCCGCAGGTGGCCACCGGCTTCGCGGGCGAGGACGGCGCACGCGCCACCCGCTCGCTGCTCCTCACTCCCGACCGGCCCACGGCCATCGTCTACGACAACGACATCATGGCGGTGGCGGGCGCGGCCGTGGCGCAGGAGTTCGGGCTCACCGTCCCGGGCGACCTGTCACTGCTGGCGTGGGACGACTCGCAGCTGTGCCGTCTGACCCATCCCCCGCTCTCGGCGATGAGCCATGATGTGCACGGCTTCGGAGCCGAGGTGACACGCACCTTGTTCGCCGTCATCTCCGGTCAGAGTCCGCCTTCCCATCAAGCCTCCACACCCAGCCTCACCCCACGCGGCTCGACGGGTCCCCCACCGCGCTGAAGCGGGCAGGCCGGGGCGCCCGCGTGAGACCGACCCGCCCGGCGGCTGTTGCCGCCGGCGCCCGTACTGAGGCTCGACTGCGGATCGCGACCTGGATCACCGGCTTCTACGGGAGCGCATGGCGGGGTTCGGCCTCATCGGTCTGTCGAGAAGCCTTCGTTCAAGGCAGCTCGCAGGCAGGCGATCAGATCACCGGTCGGAAAGAGGCGGCGCAGAAGGTTCCCTTGTCGCCGGTGGTAGTCGGACGACAGGAGGTCGGACCACTGCGAAGAGGTCGGCTGTCCATTCCACGTGGTCGCGCGCTACTCACCTGTCTCGTGCTCCGAACGAGCCGTGGCCGGTGCATCGTTGTAGGTGATCACCACCGGCGCGTTCGCCTCCGCCCGTACGCGGTCCGACGCCGTCGCGATCTCCTCGTAGGTCCATTCCCTGTGCAGGCGCTCCCCCTGGGCATCGGTGATGTCGATGACCACGCTGGTCCACTCCTCGGCGGGCTGTTCGGGGACGAGTCCCAGCTCGTACGTAGCGTCCTGGAGGAGGGATTCGGTGATGCGTATGCCGGTGAGTCTCTCGGCCAGAGCGAGGACCGCCGCCTTCCGGTCGACGTCCGGGGCGCTCTCGTCGTGCTCCCCCTCGGAGGTCAGGGGGAGGCCGACTTCCCGCAGCAGGGGGATCAACTCGTCGGGGTTGCTGCCGTCGCGCGACGAGGGGCCTTCGAACGTCGTACGGAGCTCACCGTCCTCGAACCAGTGGAAGAGGTGGATGGGCTTGCCACCGTTGGTCGAGTGCGCCACGACCCGACCGCCCTTCGACAGCGTCTCCACGCACGGCGGCGCGATCCCCAGGCCGCCGTCGAAGCCGAGGACGAGTGTCCAGTCGCCCTTCTCACCCGGAGCGCTGAAGGCGCCCGCGACGTAGGACTCGTCCCAGTAGTCGTAATCCACCTCGGCGCGGTGAGCGTCGTCCGCCTCGATCAGGCCGGCCGTTCCCTCCCCGGTGCCGCGCGGTTCCGCCTCCATTGCGCGCAGCACCTCGCGGGGGGTCCGTCCCTGTATCAGTGTCAGGGTGTATCCGCTCTCCCTCATGTGGCGGAAGATCGGAGAGGTGCGGATCCAGGCGTAGTCGTGCGCGGTCACCGAGTTCATACGGCGCAGTGTGCCTGATTGCTCTGACAACGCCCGGTGCAAGCCGGTTCTTACGGCTGGAGCTGATCCTCGGGTCGCTGTCGCATACCCGACTGGTCCAGGAGGGCTCGGCGACGGCGGTCACGTCGGGGATGACGTCCTTGGCGCGTCGCGCGATCCGCGTCGCTCCCCCCGGCGTGACTGTCCGGGACCTGGTGCAGGTGCCGTGGCACCCCCGTGCACCACCGCTGCGTCGCGGCTGCCTCGGCAGGACGCGCACAGAACTCGGCACATTGCAGACCACTCACGAGCTGGACCTGGATCCGGTGTTCGCCGACCCGACCTTGCGGGCGTGCAGCACACTGCCGTCCAGGGGCAGTGGCGCCCGGTCCACCAGGGTAAGGCCCGCGTCGGCGAACAGTCGGGCGTAGTGGTCCGCGCGCCGTTCGCGGCCGCCTACGTTGCACATCATGTGCAGGTCCCAGGCCGTGGCCAGTGAGGCCGAGCCGTCGGCGGGCAGGACGCGTTCGACGACGAGCAGATCGGCGGTGTCGGGCATCGCGCGGGCGCCCGTGCCGGGTTCCTCGCCGCCAACACCGTGCGGATCCTGGAGCGGCACGGTCTCGCCGAGGGGCCTAAAATCTGTGTTCACACGGAAATCACCTGAATGCCCGGCTGCTGCTCGACGAGGCCGGGATCTTCGTCCGCGCACCGATGAGTTCCGCAGGCTCGGCCGGTCTACCCCGTCGTACACCACCGAACCTCGGACTGGAGACCCACCATGGCCACTCCCGCACACGCCGGTCGCATGCTGTTCGTGAACATCCCCGTGGCGGACATCGAGCGCAGCAAGGCGTTCTTCGCGCGGCTCGGGTTCAGCTACAACCCGATGTTCACCGATGAGACCGCCGCCTGCATGCTGGTCGGGGAGCAAGCCTCCGTGATGCTGCTCAGCCACGAGACGTTCGCGAAGTTCGCGAAGCTGCCGATGGCCGATCCCACCACGCACACGCTGGCGCTCTACTGCTTCAGCGTGTCAGCCCGCGACGAGGTTGACACGGTCGCTGAGGCGGCGCTCGCCGCGGGCGGCTCCGAGGCGGATGGCCCCGAGGACCACGGCTTCATGTACTCACGCAGTTTCTTCGACCTCGACGGGCACGGCTGGCAGGTCATGTGGATGGATCCGTCGAGCACCTCGGACAGCTCGGCTTCCGGCACGTCCGCGAGGGCGTGATCCTGCCCGGACCGGTGGTTGTCGCCGGCTCGAGCACGCTCTGATGCCGTTGGTGCAGGTCGGCACGGTTCTTCGATCGATACGTCGTGGTGAGCACGGACCGATGGCCTGGGGCCGCGGTGGGGTGGCGGCGCCTCCCCGGTGGGCGAGTTCGCGTCGGACGGCCGAGGCTCTCGCCGTGGGCCAGTTCCAGATCGTCCCGCAGGGCTTGAACCACTTCTCGGTGCTGCTTCTTGAGGTGGGCGATCTGGCCGGTCAGCGCGAGCACGAGAGCGCTCTTCTCGTCGGGAGGACGGTCGGCGCGGGAGCGGGGCGGGCTTGTGACCGCGGGCGCTGGACGCGTTCGCGCAGGTCGGGGTGGCGCGGGAACCGCCGGTCCGTCCGCCTGACGTACAACGAGTGGGACGGAACGCCCCCGCCTGCGCGGGGACCACGTGATCGTCGTCCCCCGGGCGGTCACGGCCCCTCCAGCCGTGGCAGAGTGTGCGTGTGCCGACCACCGATAGCGCCCGCGCCGCTGACCCCGTCGATGTCTCCCACGCCGAGAACGAGGCGGACGCCGCCCGTGACGAGCCCGGTCACCTCATCGATCTGCGCAGCGACACCGTCACTCGGCCCGGCGAGGCCATGCGCCGGGCCATGGCCGAGGCCGAGGTGGGGGACGACGTCTTCGGTGATGACCCCACCGTCAACGCGCTCCAGGAGCGGATCGCCGGGCTCCTCGGATTCGAGTCCGCGCTGTTCGTCTCCTCGGGGACGCAGAGCAACCTGTGCGCTCTGCTGACCCACTGCGGTCGCGGAGACGAATACATCGCCGGTCAGATGGCCCACACGTACCGGTGGGAAGGTGGCGGCGCGGCCGTGCTCGGAGGCATTCAGCCCCAGCCGCTGCCGCATCGAGCGGACGGGACGCTGGACCCGCAGGACATCGCGGCGGCCGTGAAACCGGATGACCCGCACTTCGCCCGAACCCGGTTGCTCTGTCTGGAGAACACCGTCGGCGGACGGGCTGTGTCCATGGACTACCTCAAGACGGCCACGCAGATCGCCCGGGACCGTGGACTCGCCACCCATCTTGACGGGGCGAGGCTGTTCAACGCCGCGGTGGCCGGCGGGGACGACCCGTACGACCAGGCACGACGGATCGCCGGTCACTTCGACAGCGTCTCGGTCTGCTTCAGCAAGGGACTGGGAGCGCCGGTCGGCTCGGCGCTCGTGGGGTCCCGGGAGTTCGTGGCGGGTGCGCGACGCTGGCGCAAGGTTCTCGGCGGCGGGATGCGTCAGGCGGGCGTCCTGGCGGCTGCGGCTCTCCACGCGCTTGACCACCACGTGACGCGGCTCGCGGACGACCACGCGCACGCCGCGCTGTTCGCCGAGGGATTGAAGGGGCTGGAGGGGCTGACCGTGGATCCGAGCGGGACCAACATGGTCTTCGCGAAGCCCGCTCCCGGCCTCGATGCCGACGAGGTGAGCGCCCGGCTGGAGCGTCGTGGCCTCCTGTGCGGGGCATACCCGGGCCAACTGCGCTTCGTGTTCCACCTGGACGTGACGCGCGGGGACGTGGAACGCGCGGTACGGATCGTGCGCGAGACCGTGGCCGAAGCGATCGGCGGGCCGGCCGAGAGCTGACCGTCCCCGCTTCCACCGTGATGGGCTGCTCGGGTGGTCACGGGCCCAGGTTGCTTGCGTGGGCGGGCTCAAGAGCGCCCAGTTGTTCGCATCCCGGGCCTTCACCGAACGTGCCAGGGCCTCGGGCCTGCTCCCCTCGATGTGCACGATCGTGCCGGATGAACTGGCGTCTCTCATCGGGCCGTCGCTGCCCGAGCCGGCACCGAAGCAGGTCGAGGACGGCCGTGGATACGACATCCACGAAGCCCTCCTCGGCCTCGGCACCCGCCCCATCACCCACCGACACGTCCAAGGCCTTGGGTGGGACCTCTCAGGAGGCCAGTGCCGGGGCGGGGCCGGGACGCGGGGTGAGCGCCTCCAACCGCTTGATCCTCTTCCGTACGACGTACAGGGGGATCACCCCGAGGAATCCGAAGGACATGTCGATGACTGTCCACCAGAAGGGAATTCCGCGCAGCGGCCCGCAGATCAGCGCGAGCGGGACGATGCCGGCGCAGGCGATCATGCCGAACTCGACGACCCAGATGTTGCGGACGGGGTCGCGGTACGGCCCGTAGAAGGCCACCGCGATCACGAGATGGGCGAAGGCCAGCCAGTCCGTGCCGTACAGCAGGAAGGGGTACTCGGCGTCCGCGGTGTCGAGCCCGCGGCGTACGCGCTCGATCCAGTCCATCAGGGCGGGCAGGTGCTCGGGCACGGACAGGGAGCGCAACAGGTCCTCGGTCCAGTGCAGTTCGTGCACCAGGGGGAAGGCCGTGGCGCCGCTGAGCACCAGGCAGACGATGAAGAAGACCAGCCAGGCGCGAATGCCCTTCACCAGGGCGGCTCTGTCGCTCATGGCATCAGCGTACGCCTCAAGTTGAACATGTTCAAAACTGCTTCGACCGGCCGCCGCACCGACCCTCCCGGCGTCCGCTCTTTGCTCAACTGCCCGCGAGGCGAGGGACCTTGGTGACGACAGACAGGCATGACCCATCGATCACGGGTAACCCGAAAGAGACTGAAAGGTCAGAGGTGACTCAAGGCGACATTTCGGGAGAAGAGTTATGACGAGCTACAGCGGAAGTGGTGCGCAGCGCACGAGCCGGACCAGCGGTCTGGCGGTCGCGGGACTGGTCTGCGGCATCGTCGGCCTGTTCATCCTGCCGATCATCCTGGGACCCCTGGCGATCGTCTTCGGTGCCTTCGCGCTGCGTCAGACCGGGAGCGCGATGCCCAAGTGGGACATCGGTCTGGGTGTGGCCGACCTCCTGCTGATGGTCGTGATGTTCGTCGTCGCCGCGAACAACGGCGGCAGTGTCTTCTGGCACGTCGGCTGACCCGGCCGGTACGTGATACATCCACGGCTTCAGGGCTCCAGGTCACCGCGCCCGCGCCGTTCCCGTTCGGGGGACGCGTGGGCGCGGTGCCGAGCTCCGGCCGAATGCGGTGGTCGTGCGTGTGGAGGACGACCGGTCGGCGTGATCGGGGCGCCTGCCCGCACGGGCCCGGGGTACCCGGCCCTTGCACGGACCTGAGCGGACAACGGCAAGGGGAGTGAAGACACAGTGGCAGTCAAGGCCATGGGCTGGGCACACTCGTTCGCGGTGTCGGGAGGCGTGCGGGCCGGACGGCACTGGACACGCGACCATCTCAGGTCCCTGCCATGGGCCGCCGAAGAACCCGACACGGCGGACGCGGTCGTCCTCTGCGTGTCCGAACTTCTCACCAACGCCCACGTCCACGCCCACAGCGATGCCCATCTCGTCCTCACCTGGGACGGTGACTGCCTGCACGTGAGCGTCCACGACGAGGACCCCACCCTGCCCCGGCAGCGCGACCCGGAGGCCGGCGCGACGTCCGGACGGGGCGTGGGCATCGTACGCGCCCTCGCTGACGACTGGAGCATGAAGTGCCAGCGGCACGGCAAGACCGTGACCGCATGCTTCCGCCCGGCCGCCGCCCACCGGGAGACAGAGGATCCGCCGCATGTGCCGACCCACCCAGCCGGATAGGGAAGCGTCTGCTGAGCGCGGGCTGCTGCTCTGTGTCTGCGCGGGGCGCTGCGGGCACGCGGTGGTGGTGGACCGTGAGTTGTACGTTTTCTCGCGGCCGCCCGCGCCGGCGAACACGTCCGCCATCCGGCCCCGGACGGACTGATCCCGCCTTGAAGTCGGCCGCCTCGTCACCGTCTTGGCGCAGCGTGTACCTGTCGCGCGGGTGGGGACAGGCGAGACGGAGCGTGTCTTTTGACGGCGTACATCCATCGCGGCGTGCTGGACGTGAACCACCTTGCGCGGGGTAGGCGGGCGTCATGACGCGGGGCGGGCCGACGCGCTGCTCGAGGGGAAAGTCAGCGAATGGAATTCGACGACGACGCTGCCCTGGACACGTCCGAGGTGCAGGACAATCGTGGCGGGGCGCTGGGCGGTATCCCGGGCGGCGGGAAGACCGTCGGTGGTGGAGTGGTCGGGCTCCTGGTGTTGGTCGTCTCGGTGGTCTTCGGGGTGGATCCGGGCCTGTTCGGCTCGGACGGCACCGCCGGCTCGCCGGGCACCGGTGGGGGAGCGGGTACGTCCGCCGGCGACCTGGCGGCCGACTGCCGGACCGGCGCCGACGCCAACCGCAAGGAAGAGTGCCGGATCGTCGCCGTGGTCGACAGCGTCCAGGCGTTCTGGAAACAGACGGAGACCGCCGCCGGCAAGTCCTACGAGCAGGCCCCGACGTTCCTGTTCACCAGCAGCGTGAACACCGGCTGCGGGAACGCCACTTCCGACGTCGGCCCCTTCTACTGCTCCGCCGATGACAAGGTCTACCTCGACCTCGGCTTCTTCAACGACCTGAGCAGCAAGTTCGGTGCCGAGGGCGGTCCCTTCGCCGAGGCCTACGTCATCGCCCACGAATACGGGCACCACATCCAGGACCTCAGCGGCACGATCTCCCGGGGCGGTGGCCAGGGCCGGAACAGCGGCTCGGTGAAACTGGAACTCCAGGCGGACTGCTACGCCGGAGTGTGGGCCCACCACGCCACCACCACCCCCGACCCCAAGAGCGGAAAACCGCTGATCACCGAGCTGACCCAGGACGACATCAACCGCGGGCTGGACGCGGCCGCCGCCGTCGGCGACGACCGTATCCAGCAGCGGTACCAGGGCAAGGTCACGCCCGACACCTGGACCCACGGCTCCGCGAGCCAGCGCCGGCAGTGGTTCTCCACCGGCTACAGCTCCGGCAGTGTCACCCGGTGCAACACCTTCGGCTGAGAACCGTGCCGAGAGGGCGGGACCCGAGCGACGTGGGAGTGTGCGGCACGGGAAGCCGGCCGAGGCGATCCGGCGGATCTTCGATGACTTGGGGGGCCCGTTCGGTTCCCCGAAGTCCGGGGTGGCCTCAGGGGGCGCAAACGCCGCTGCACGGTCCCAGCCACAGTGGACCGCAGCCGTAATCGGTCCAGTTGCACCACCACGGTGAGGCGTAGCACACCATGTCGCAGCTTCCGGTCCCCGCGCACTGGGAGTTGCAGTCCATCACCTGGGTGCTCTGGTCGCTCCGGGGTGCCGCGCCTTGCGTCTCGGCAGGGCCCAGCGCCATGAGGATCGCCCGCGCCCCGCTCTCGCCGAACGCCGCCACAGTCGCCGTCTCCAGCCCTCGGACGGCTGCTCCCTGCTGGCGCCCCGCGATGATCTGCGGTGCCAGCCGCGTCGCGTCGTCCAGGACGGCGGACTGCTCGGCCGACAGACCGGGGTGTGTCTTCCGGTAGTTCGCGAAGTGCGCCACCCAAAGATCACTCCGAGCCGAAGCGGACAGCGCGCCGTAAATGGCGCGCCGGTAGTCCGCGGGGTAGGAGGTGAACTCGGAGTATCCGGAGGGCAGTCGGTCGAGGTTGGCCTTCACCCATCGCGCCGCCTTGCTGCCCTTGGCGCGGGTCACAGCCTGCGCGGGTGAGGCTGCCAGGCCTCCGGTGACCAGAAACGTTCCCAGGGCCAGCCCCGGCACGGCCTTGAGAATTCCTCGACGGCTCGGGGGCCGCAGCACATCGAGGTCGCGGAGCGCACGCACCACCCGCAGCGAGGCCGACGGCCCCAACAGCCTCGCCAGGCGGAGGGACAGCGCGGTTCCGGTCCAGGCCCGCACCTGGTCGCCGTTGACCGCCAACAGGGTCGGGGCCCACTCGGCCCCGTCCCCCAGGGCACGTGCGCGCAGGCCGCGAATACGGGGTTCCGTGAGGCCCGCGGTGGTCAGCGTGCCGTCGACGGACACACGAACCCGATCCACCACTTCTTCGCAGAATCGGCAGTCGGCGTCGAATGCCAATATCCACTCGGTCACAAGCTTCTCCCCACGTCTATGTGACAACCCGTCCCTTGGTGCCGGTGCGGTGTGAGTTTTCACGCCGGTCCGTAGCACGCCGCTCAGTACTCTTGCGCGCTTCGGGTCTACCTGAGGAGAAATCATTTGCCGGGGCGTTTGGAAGCGTCAATCATTTCGACGAGGATCGAAAGGTTTCACCTTCACGGGCCGTGCTTACGGCGGGAGCAGACCCGTTGCCAGTGCACCTGTCCAACCTCGATTTTCTTGATGGACCGTCGACGAACCCGGCGGCTCATTTCGTTGCCGATGGCTGAGACCGGGCAGGCCGAGGGTTCGGGGGTCGTCGCGGGGGGACGCCGGTTTCCACTGCTCCGGGTGGGAGTGACGCTGCTTGGTAGGAGTGGCGAGTCGTTCGAGGGGGTCTGTGATCTCGCTGGTTCAGGGCCAGCGGCGGGGAAGTCGAAGGAGGAGGCGCAGGCCGGTGGTGTCGAGCCGGCCGGAGACCGTGGGGGGACATGGCCTGGTCAGCCGCACCAAACTTCACGACGCCTTCGTCTCGCTCGCCGGCGGCCTCATCTGCGGGAGACGGCTTCGAAAGCCCAAGAACGACTGACCGGTGTCAGAGCAGGCCAGGGCCCCAACAGGCTCCTTCCGAATCTTGGTACTCTCCGCGCATCTACGGCGAGGCGGGGGAGATCGTGGGAGCAGAGCCGTCGAGTCCTGAGGCCCGCTGGTTCAGAGGAGCTGGCTTTGGGGTCCTCTTCGGTGGGCTGACCGCGGTGGTGACCATTGCTGCCATGGGAAGGGCATGGGCTGCTTGTGACATCGGCATCAACGCAGCAGCCAACAGCTTGACGTTGCTGTTTCTCGCGCCTCTTATATGGGTCGCCGCTGCGGTTCCGTGGGTGATCCTGTACAGCACCCTCGGGAAACGTCATCGCAGGACAGCGCTGATCGCAGGGCTGGTCTTCACCCTGTGGTTCGCCTGGTTCCTTGTTACGTGGCTCGGCATGCCGGACTCCTACCCCGCCCCGTTGTGCCCGGCGAACGTTCCACCCTGGTGGCCAAGTTTCATCCCGGCATGACTTCGGCGAAGCCTGTGGACAATCTTGGCACCGGGAACGGCACACGAGTTCCTAGGGAAAAGGTGCCCGTCCCACGGCGAATAGGTCCCGTCGGCGTCGCTTGATACGGTACATGCACTTCTTCGATCAGAGATCTTCACGTCTATGTCTCTCTGACCGTGAGATCAGATCCGTTTGACGGCGATCGGGCCTGCCTTCCGTAGCGTCTCGATAATCACCCGCGAGTCCACAATAGTGCGAAGGAGACGGCGCACAGGAGAATAGTCGTCCCCGAACACAAGAGCTCTGCAATTCCCATCACGTATCGCTTGCTGAATCTGACATTAGAATTATCCGCGTTGACCTTTCGCGCCGAGATCTCTTGAGCGAGCGCATCACGCTGCTTCCTCCCTGTGATACTCGTATCGTACGCAAGTACCGGAAGGTGTCCATAATTCGACACCTCAAGAGTGAGGGCGCGCCGCCCACCGCATGCGACCACGCTTTTGTATGGAACTTCGTAGACGGTGAATAGGTTGCGCACAACGAGCGCGTCTCGTGCAACTGTCACCGACGGGCGCAAATAGAAAGAAAGGGAGAAATAAAAAATCAGGGGAAGGGGGGTGAGTGCGGCTAGTCGTAGTGTCGCTTCCTGATGCCACAGCGCCTGTTGAGCGAAGATTTGCAGAGCGGAGAAAGTTACGATCAGGATAATCCCGAAAGATATTCTCTGAGGTCTACGATATTGCATTTATCAACCTAGTTTTTAGCGATTCTGTCCATGGAGCCTGAGGTATATGTAGTGATCAAATGATCAAGTCTGGCAAGATTGGTGCGCGGCATCCAGTCGAGCTTCTTCTGTGCGCGGAAAGTGCGCGCGCACGCCTGGCAGTTTTTCGGGATCCGACCGTGCGCGGCAATCATCTTTGTCGGCCCGGCTGTCGGGCAGGTGGAAGTCGACCATGCCATTGAGCCGTGGAAAAGGCTCAGTGGCGCGAGCTGTCGCAGGGGCAGGTTGGTGTGCCAGGACGTGACGCCGAGCAGTACCCGATCCTCAAGCGGCAGCGACCACGGCCGTCCGGGACGCGCCGTATCGGCCCCCTCACCGTCGCAGCTGGGTGAGCAGCTTCCCGAATGCTCGCGGGCTCAGCCCCGTGAACGGGACCATCCAGGACGGTTTCGACGCTGAGATCACACCAGCCGCAGCAAGATCGTCCCAGATGCAGCGCCGGACTCGTGTGCCGGCCTCAGGGGGTGATGCTGTCCGCGGAAAGCACGGGTTCCGCCCATGCGGCGAAGCCGAAGATCGGTCGCTGAGCAAGCCTTCCCCCGCTGTCGTCATAGAGAGTCCTACGCACCCTTCGGCCCCGACGCACCAGGTATCGCAGGCCTTCTACGTCGACGATCCCGCACTCGCCGGAGTCCAGGTCGACGGAAGCCTCGTCGACGCGGCTGACAGCCCAACCGGCCTTCGCGGCGAGGTGCATCCACACCTGAATCGCTCGCTCGGGCTGCTCCGCGGAGAAGCCCGTCCCCACTCTCGCGATGATCTGTACCGGGTCAGGTCGCTCGTCGATGGCCATCACAGCCCCTCTCGTCGACAGGCGATCATGGCAGAACTCCCAACCGGCCTACTCGTTGGGTCTCTGGGAAGACTTTGCGGGACAGTCCTCAGGGCTCACTACTTGAGCGCCGCCAGGACCCGAGTCATGTCCTGGACCGTGGCTGAGGCACGAAGGACGGCGTCGAGGGCCCCGTGTGCGCGGCAACTGCCGGACGTCGCCCGGCGGTGCGGTGGGCAGGCCGGTGGCGCGTCCGGAGGGGAACCGGACCCGCCACCGGGGTGATGCCTGCATCCACGCGACCGGTTTGCTCGTGCCGTAAGAATCAGGCGGCCCTCAAGTCGTCGGCGGCCTCCGGATTCCGAGCACGGGAGCGCGGAGGCGGCTGCGGGCCGTCCGGGGGTCGGGGACGGCACGTGTCCCGCCGCGCCCCCGCCAGGGCCATGGGCCGGAGACGCCACTGTCCGGTCGCCGTTAGGGCAGTTCGATGCCCGCGACGACTCCGTTCTGGTCGCCGACGACCAGAGTTCCGCCGGCGATCGCCGGAGTGCTGAACGAGTACGCCAAGCTGTGCTGCAGTCGGCCCCGCGGGGTACCGTCCGACAGCTTCACCCCCAGCAGCCTGCCGTCGGCCGACTGGGCCCAGGCGACGCCGTCGGCGATCACTACTCCGGCGTTGAAGACGCGCACCGCCAGGTTGGTCTGCCAACGGGCCTTGCCCGTCGCCAGGTCGACCCGAGACATGATGCCGAACTCCGTGGTGAGCAGGGCCGATCCGTCGTCGAGGACGAGGGCCGGGGCGTACATCGCGCTGCCGGCCACCTTCCAGAGCAACGCACCGGTCGTGGCGCTCAGTCCCCAGGAACCGGCGACCGAGCCGACGACCACCACGCCGTCGCCGACGGCGACGACATTGTCCCAGCCGCTGTAAAGAGCCACATGATTCTCGGTACCGGTGGCCATCGCGAAGGCCCACAACTGCTCACCGGTGGCCGCGTCGTGGGCTCGGGCGTAGCCGTCGTCCGCGGCGGTGTAGACCCGGTCCCCGTCGGAAGCGGCCCTTCCCGAGGAGAAGCCGCGTCCGGGAACCGACCAGAGCTCGCCCCCGCTCGCCGCGTCGAGAGCGAACAAGTTCTGCCCGGCGGAGAAGAACACCCGCTCCCGGCCGAGGACTTCGGCCACCAGGGGCGCGCTGAGTACCGGGGCCCCGGCGTCGAAGCGCCACTTCTGCCGGCCGTCGGCGGCCTTCAGCGCGTACAGCCGGTGGTCCGTCGAGGGGATGAACAGGGTGCGGGCGCCGGCGTCGACCGCGGGCCTGCGGTACACCGGTCCGACCTGTGCGTGCCACAGGCGCTCGTGGGTGTCGCGGGCGCCAGGACGGATCGCGACCACAGCGCCGGTGGTGGAAGCGGCGACCGCCACGGGCTTCGCGGCGGAGCCGATGAGGGCGATGCCGCCCTGGACCGAGCCCGGCAACTGGTACTGCCAGCGCGGCCGCGGGTCGTACGCGCCGCGTTCGACCTCGAACCGGGCGGTGTCCTCCCACCAGGACCCGTCCGCCCCGGTGACCTGGAGGCGCAGCCGCTGCGTGCCGGGCACGACCGAGGAGACGTCGACCGAGCCGGTCCACCGGTGTCCCGAACTGGCGGTGAGACTCTTCCATACCGGGGTCGCGGCGCCGCCGAAGACCGTCTGCGGGTAGAGGTCCACCGCCACGGAGGTGGCCTGGGCGTTCTTGTCCAGCCGGACGGTGACCGGGAGTTGACCGCGGTCGACCTTGCCGAGGCTGACGGCGCGGGGGCGCTGCGGACGGCCCGGGGCGTCGCCGGCCAGTGGCATGTCGGACACCGGCACCTCGGTCTCGGTGCCGTCGGCGGCGATGTCGACCCGGCTGACGCGCAGTACGGGGGTGCCGTCCGCCGACCGGGTGCGCTCGACCCAGTAGTACAGGGCTCCGTTGCGAACCGCGTTGAGTCCGACCTGGGTGAGGCCGTTGAAGCCGCTCACCACTTCCTTGTGGATGTGGCCGGCGAAGATGCCGCGCACGTTGTGGTCCGCGAGGACGTCGAGCACTTCGGGCTGGTCGTCGACGTAGTAGAAGGTGTTGCCCATCGGGAAGTGCTGGAAGAGCACCGTGGGCGTTCCGGGGCGCAGCCGCTTCAGGTCCGCCTTCAGCCATTCCAGGCCGCCGGGGCCGTAGTGCCCCGGCTCCTGGAGGACCTCGGTGGGGTCGAAGCCGATGAAGTGCACACCGCCCGCGTCGAAGGAGTAGGGCCCGGGGCCGAAGTGGGTGCGGTATTCCTCCTTGGCCGACGGGTCCCACCGCACGTCGTGATTACCGGGGGAGTAGTGCATCTTGCCGTGCAGCGCGGTGGGCAGGACCTCGGCGTAGCGGTCGAACTCGTCCGGCCGACCGGTGTCGGTGATGTCACCGCAGTGCAGGACCAGGTCGGGGTCGCGCGCCGCGATCGACGCCCACACCTGGGTCAGCCACACCGTGGACTGGGGCGAGTCGACGTTCACGTGGGTGTCCGTCACCAGTGCGAAGCGCAGCGGCACGTCGGGGCGGCCGCCGACCGGTGCCGCGCTCGCCGGGGCGGCTCCCAGCAGGGACGCGAGTCCGGCGGAGGCCAGCGTGCCCCCGGCGAGTCCGAGGAAGCCGCGGCGTCCGACGCCTGCGTGGCGGCACGCGTCGTGGGTGGGATCTGACATGTCGTCTTCCGATCAAGTGGTCCGGAGTCGCCGAGACTTCGGGATTCGGGGTCAAGGCTCGTCAGATCGCGGAACACCGTACTGGAGATGGATGGTCCATGCATGAAACATTGGGTGGCGGAACGGTGGCCCGGGTTGCATCCGCGGGCACGCGCGGGCGAACGGCAGCCTCCGGGACCGGGACCCCGCGGGCGCGGCGACGTCGCGGTACGTGGCGGCGGGGAGCCATCAGGTACCGCGACGCGCGATGACAGTCGCCGCTCAGCCTGCCGAGGCCACGTGGACGGAGGCTGTCGCCGTCAGCGTTCCCGTGGAAACCGTGATGTCGGTGGTCCCACGGTGTGCGCCGACCAGCCGCAGCGTACGCCGGTCCAGCACGGCGACCACGTCGCGACGGCGCAGCGCGGCGGCGAGGGACCGGTCGTCGGCGACGACGGCCAGGTGGACGCCGCTCCAGAGGACCGTCGCCGGGTATCGCAGCGGAACGACCAGCCCGCCCATACCGTTGTCGACCGCGGTGGCCGTGATGTCGCCGGAGCCGCCCGGCGCCAGAGTGCTGGGTACGGTCAGGTTCACCCGGTCCAGCAACGGCCGGACGTCCGCGCGGAACCATCCGAAGCCGCTCGGGTCCGGCCTGTCGGGAGTGACCTCGGCGTCCTTCGGCGCCATGGTGACGAGTGACCAGGCGGAGAACCCTCCGTGGCGGGCGTCACCGTAGGGCGTCTTGCCGACCACCGGGGCGTTGAACTCGAGCAGGCCGTCGACCCGGCGGATGTGCGCGGTGTGCGCGTGGCCGCTGATGAGAGCGACCTGCTTGCCGGTGTGCTGACGGAAGTCGGACAGCCACTGCTCCAGAAGGGCACCCTCGCTGGGGTCGGACAACTGGCTGGCGCCGGTCCCGGTGGGGTCGAGCACGGGGTGGTGGAGGGCGACGACCACGCTCTTCACGGACCGGTCGTGGGCGGCCTCGTCCAGTTCCGTACGCAGCCAGGGGATCTGGGACCAGTCCGACTGGCGGAGCGAGCCGAGGGTGGAGTTGAGCAGGATGAACCGGGTTCCACGGTGGTCGAAGGCCTGCCGGGTGGGCCGGTTGGTGGAGGCGGTGAACTGGTCGAGGGTCCCGCCGGTCACGGCGCCGGACTCATGATTGCCGACCGCCCAGTAGAAGGGGATGCTCGCCGGCAGATGCTCCTTCAGCACCTGCTGGAACAGGGCGAAGTCGGCAGGACGGTTCTGGTCGACCCCGTCGCCGGACAGCAGGACGAAGTCGGGCCTGGCGGCCGCGATCTCGTCCAGGGCGCGCGCGGTGTGCTGGTACGCGTAGGACGTGGTGCCACCGTCGGCGTTGACGTGGGTGTCGGACAGCACGGCGAACCGCCATCCCCGCTTGCCCGGTGTTGACACCTGGTCGGCAGGTTCGACGACGGCCGGGTCGGGCTGATCGGGAACGTCGGGAACGTCGAGGTTCACACCGACACGCGCGTCGAGCAGAGCGAGATCGACCGAACCGGCGGTGCGCAGGGACGGGTCGGTCTGCACGAGGTAGACGCGCTCGATGGTCAACGGCGCGGTGAAACCGGTGGGGATGGCGCCTTCCACCCGCCGCCATCCGGTCCAGTCCACGTTCAGGGCGAAGGTGAGGGGGACATTGGTGGTGCCCTGCGAGCGCACCTGCGCGCGAAGCCAGTGCCCCGAGCCGTCGCCGCGGACCCACAGGGACAGGCGCTGCGCGCCGGCCGGAACGGTCAGGGGGGTCTTGGCGACCGCGTAGGCCGCGGACGTACCGAGGGGTTGGCCGGTCATGTCGTAGGACAGGCGCAGCCCCTTTTCGCCGGGCGCGGCGCCGGGACGGTCGGAGGTGTCGACGGCCGACACCGAGGCCGTCGCCTTCGCCGCGGTCGCGGACCACTGACTCGCGTCGGCGAACGAACTGAGGGGGACGTCGGCCAGGCCGACAGTGGTGGGAAGCCGCAGGACGTGGCCCCGCACGGTCGCCGTGATGACGGTGCCCTTGCCGTCGCCGCTCGGCTGCCCGGTCACTCTCAGGGTGCCGTCGGGCCGGGCGGTCACGGATACGGCGGAGTGGTCGTACTCCAGGGTGATGTCGCGGGGCTCGATCGGGGCGGAGAAGCCCTCGGCGTCGCGTCCGGTGACGGTCACGTCTCGGTAGTCGCCGGGGGACAGGGACAGCGCCTGGACGTCGGCCTCCAGCCGGTCCAGGTCGCCCAGTACACGGACCGGGACCCGCTGGGTCACGCCGCCGCTGCGCGCGTCCAACGTGCCGCTGCCGGGGCGGTCGCCGCGCAGCACCCCGGAGTGGTCCGCACGCGCGAGGTTCCCGGGCGAGGTGCGCCAGCGCGCCTCACCGAGCGGCGCGGGGGCCATGGTCTCGTCGTAGCCGGCAGCGGCCACATCGCGGGACAGACCGGGGAAGAGGCGGTCGGATCGGAGGCGGACGTCGATGCCGCGCAGTCGCCCGGACCCGGCCGGCGGGACGAGACCCACCGCGTTGGGGACGATGCGCTGCGAGCCGTCGGAGGGGACGTTCGTGACCGAAGCCGCGCGGTCACCGGGCCGACGCGCCACCAACTGCGAGGAGCCCCCGCCGTCCAGCATGACGGCGTCCACCGCGCCCAGGTCCTTCATGTGCTGGGCGAGTTCGGCCGCGGTCAGTCCGCGGGACCGGCTGGAGGAGCCGTCGGCGACGTAGAGCACGAGTTGCCGTCGTGCGGTCCACCCGAGCGCGGTGCGCGGCTTGAGGGAACTGTTGGTGGCCTCGCCGGTGTCGATGGGGGCGAGTTCGCCGCCGTGGACCAGAACGAGGTGCGCGCCCAGTGCCAGCGAGTAGGGGGAGGGTGCGGAGCTGCGAGCATGGTACGAAACCTGGACCGGGGTTCCCGACGTGGTTCCCGCCAAGGCATCGGCGACCTGGCCGGTGGCCAGCAGCAGTTGCGACCCGGCGGCCACCGGACCGGCGCCGGCGCCCTCGCGGACGGCGACCACCTTCCCGCCCCGCACCTCGATCTCGACGACGTGGCCCGCGGGTACGGCGTAGTGCCGATCGCCCGAGCCCCAGTCGGAGGTGTACAGGGCGATCGCGTCGGCCGGGACCGAGCCCGGGTTGAGCCCGGCCAGATCGCGCGGGACGCCGTCCACCGTGACGCTGCCCTCGAGCAGGAGATCGGCGATCTGCCCGACACCGTTCTTGTCGAGACCGACCACCGAAGCCGGGCGGGCGTCGGCCTTGATCAGCTCGCCGTCCCTGACCTCCGGGCCGATGGGCGCGTTGGTGGTGTCGATGGCGAAGAAGTCGCCGTTGGTGGCGGCCACGGCGTTGGCGCGGTCGGCCAGATTCGCGGGCGTGTCGCGGGTGCTCACGGTCGGGGCGAGCAGCCGGGGCCGGGTCGGGCCGTCGAGGTCTGCGCGCAGCACGTATCCGTCGAGGAACCCGGCGGCGTCCACCGAGCGCTGACGGGTCAATGTCACTCCGGGCGCGATCCGTTCGGTGTCCGAGGCCGTCTGGAGGGAGTCCGAGCCACTCCGCGCCGGGCGCGGGTCGGCCGTTGCCGAGGCGCCGTCGTCCGGCTGCGGCAGGACGACAGGACCCGACGGCGCCCGGACGCCGTCCTCGGCGTCGTCGTCCGGATGTGTCCGAGCATGATGGACGAGGCTGAGCGGGAGCGTGGGGCGCGAGGACGCGGAGGCGCTCGTGGCCGGCGGAATCAGCAGCGTGGTGAACAGTCCGGCGGCGGCGGTCACGACGGCGACGGGCAGGAGGGGGCGGAGCCGCGATCTGCGCGGGAGGGCGGCGGAGTCCGTGGGCCCCGACCGGCCCACCCGGTCGGAGAGGAACTGGAGTCTTGTCACCCACGGGACCCTAGGTCGGGATCTTGGGTGGTGGGTGGGGTGCATGGGAGCCGCTGATGTTCGTGGAGTGAACAGTGGGTGAGAGTCTGCGGTTTACCGCCTGCCGGGAGCCGACTACGGGTAACGACGGTGCGGTTCCGCCGTCTGAGCGGTGCCGTGGCCCCCCGGGCGCCGGTCACACGCTCTTGTTCAGGACGAGCGCTCATGCTTTTCGATGTCGTCACGGGTGAGCGGCAGGTTCGGCTCGTCGGGGTTCCACCGGTACCGCAGGTCCTCGTTCTTCAGCAGCACGCCAGCTTCGGCCATCCGGTCGAGGACGTCGACGAGCATGTCACCGAGCGGGTAACCGTCCATCCAGAACATTCGCTTGACCCCGCCGAACGACTGGTCCCCCGGAAACACGCCCAAGATCTTTCCGAGTTCGAAGCCTGCCACGTCGTAGTCGGTCCAGCCGGCCAGCACGTCCCGTAGTCCGCCCGTCGCCATGGCGCCTCTCCCGTCTTGGGATCCTCATCGTGTCGGGGACCGGCCGATCGTAGCGGTCCTGGCGTCGGCGGGGCCGTCCGCGCTTGCCCCGTATCGGCGGGACCGCCCGGATCAAGAGGATGAGCCGGGTGACGTCGTTGCGGCCGCCGCCGGTCACGGCCGACGGGACGCCGTGGCTGCCCGTTGCCGCGCTGCCCTAGGGCGTGCCAGGCGTCGCGAGGCAGGCGGGACTTTCGCAACACGCCCTAGAGTCGCCGCATGCGACGAAGGACAGGACTGGCGACAGCTGGGGCTGCGGCGCTGGTCTGGGGCGAGTGGTTGAACTGGCGCTGGTCTCGAGCCCTCGTGGGAAGCGGCGTGGGCGCATCCGAAGCCGTGGTCGTGTTGGGCTACCGGAATCCACAATCGACGGCGAACTTCGTCAACCGCTGGCGAGTTCGCGCTGGAATCCGCTCCGTTGCCGCTGACGGTGCGCGAGGTACACGCGTGATCTTCAGCGGTGGACCGACCAGCAACGGGGCCGCGGAGGCCCAGTTGATGGCCGACTACGCGAAGTCGGTGCTTGAGTACGACGGCATGGTGCTTCTCGAAGACCGGAGCGCGACGACCTGGGAGAACATCACGAACGTGATCCCGCTGCTTGAGGGTGTCGACCGCATCAAGATCGTCTCCCAACCGGCTCACGCGCTCAAGGCCCGTGCGTACTTGCGACGGCAGCGCCCTGATCTTGCTGCGAGGGTCGTGCGAGCGGATGACTACCGCCCTGGTGAGTGGATGGTTGGTAAACCGCTGCTGGCTCTGTACGGGCTTTGGACACTCCGCGGCCTCACGGCCGAAGAACGGAAGGTCTCGCTGTAGGCAGCCGATCTCGCGTCGGCGTAACAAACGGTGATTGATGAGCCGGCGCCGGCAGATGAGTGCGCGGCCGGGAGCGAGGAACGCTACATGGATGTCGTCGCGGATCTCCCGGCGGATCCGAAGACGGCGGAAGCGGCGCAGGTGGGCGAAAGCGCGCTCGACGACCTCGGCTCGACCGCGTCTGCCAAGCCGGGCCGCACGGCTCCCCGAAGCCAGGATCAGCTTCATGCACCGCGGACTCACCGCCGAGTCCGCCCCGAGGTGGGGCGTGACATGACACTGCGCGACATGAGCCCGCGTCACCTGACCTCGCGTCACATAGGTCGCACTGGGTCATGGCGATGAGACGACGGGATCAAGCGTCCCTCAACGCGTATCCGGGTAGCGTGCGCGGCCGTTGGGCAGCTCGCCCGACGTGGAGTCCTCCAGCAGGGCGGTGTACTTCCGCGAGAGCTCTTCGTAGCGCTCGTCGGAGACCTCGGGCCGACGCTTGCGCCGGGTCATGAGGTACAGAGCGACGGGCCCGGTGATCATCGAGACGACCGGGATCAGCGCCCACCACGGCATGGATCCTCCCCTGAGTGCGGCGCACGGGGATCCCCCGGCACTCCTCCCGGAGCGTATGCCCTGGCAGACCACCCGCCAAAACCACATCCCCGCACTCGGGCATCTCGAGTCCCGGCGGCCGCACATGTAACCAGTTGTTTCGTGCCAACCACTGGACGTGGTGGCCTGATCGAATCTAAGTTCCCCACTCGGTAACGCAGTTGTACCCGTCACACATCCCCGACGTGGACAAGTGCGTTGTCCTGCAACGCCTTTGGTGGACCACCCCACCCACCGATCGATGCGAAAGGCTGTGGTGAAGACCGGTGCCCCCGCGCCCGACGGCGCCCTCCCCGAACTGACGACCGCCGCGGCAGCCCCCGGTCGCCCCCGGTTCCTGGTGCTCGGCCTGCTGGCCATCACCGACGGACACGAGACGGTCGTGCTGCAACCCTCCAAGCCCACTTCGCTGCTCGCCACGCTGCTGCTGCATCCAGGAGCCGTCGTCTCCGCCGATCTGCTTCAGCGCGTGGTCTGGGGAACCAGGCCACCGGCCGGCGGCCGATCGGCACTGCACACCTGTGTGCTGCGGCTGCGCCGGCTCTTCGCGAAGTACGGCGTCGCCGACCATGCGATCGAGGCCGTCCCGGGCGGCTACCGGCTCCACGCCGACGCCGACTCCCTCGACCTGCTCCGGTTCCGCGAGTTGCTGCGGAGGGCCGGTGCCAGCGAAGACCCCGAGTCCGCGCTGCACCTCGCCCGGACCGCGCTGCGCCTGTGGAAGGGCCCCGTTCTCGGCAACGTCCACTCCGACGAGCTCCACCGCGACCTCGTGCCCCGCCTGACCGAGGAGCGGCTCCTCGCGATCGAGCGCGTCTTCGACGGTGAACTGCGCCTGGGACGGCACCGGGAGATGGTGGCCGACGCCCGCGAGGCGGTCCGGTCCGACCCCGGCCACGAGGGGCTGTCCGCACTGCTCATCGAGGCCTTGTACCGCTCCGGGCGACGCGCCGAGGCACTCGCCGAGTACCGCAGGATCCACGCGCACCTCACCACGGAGCTGGGCGTGGAGCCCGGCCCGGCCCTGCGCGACCTGCACGGCGCCGTCCTGCGCGGCGAACCGACCGGCGGACGCGCCGGGTTGCCCACCGCGGGCGTTCCGCCGCCCACCGCGGCGTCGTCGGGTCTCGGACGGGCCTCACCCCCGGCCCCGGGCACCCTGGTCCTGCGCGCCCTCGTCAACGCGGGGCTGCTGGAAGAGGTTCCACCCGGCCGATACCGCGTCCACGACCTGCTCCGGCTCTTCGTCCAGGCCGCCGGAACCAGCCTGCCGGCCGCCGCTCCACCCGATCCGGCGGACTTCCCCCCGTCGGCCACCGGCTGACCGTCCCCCCGCACTCCGGAGGTTTACGCACCCCATGGCTTACGCTCCCGCGTCCCACGAGGAGATCGCCCAGTCGCGGCCCCGCATCCGCAGGGACGTCCTGTTCACCCGGACTCCGTCCGGGGTGCTCTTCCACAACGCCCACGGCGGGTTCAACGTCGTCACGCAGTCCGCGTACCGCTTCGCCGCGCTGATCGTGCCCCATCTCGACGGTGAGCGCCGGGTCGAGGAGCTGTGCGCCGGTCTGGGGGACAAACAGCGCGACATGGTGGTCCAACTCGTGCGCGCACTCTACGCGCGTGGTTTCGCCCGGGACGCCGGGCTCGTCCCACCGGCGGACGCCGTGTCGGCGCAGGTGGTGAAACGTTTCGCCCATCAGCTCGACTACCTCGACCACTACGCGGACGACGCGCCCGGCCGGTTCCTGCGCTTCCGCTCCACGCCGGTCGCGGTCCTGGGTGACGACGCCCTGGCCCGGTGGGCGGCGCTCGGCCTGCTCCGTAACGGTTGCGCCGCGGTGGCCGTCACCGAACCGGACATGGCGCACGACGTGCTGTCCCACGAGCTCCACGGCGTCGAGGGAACCGCCGACCTCGACGCCGAGGCGGCAGCCCTCGCCGAAGCGGGTTGCGCCCCCCGTCTGGTCCGCCTGCCCGCGCCGGCCACCGCGGCTTCGCCGGCCGAAGTCCCGCCCGCCGCGGGCGTTTCCTCCGCCGACGGGACGTACGGCTGGCAGGACCTCGACGGCTGGGACACCGTCCTGGTCACCGGTGCGTCCGGGCGCCGTCAACTGTTGCGGCTGCTGGCCGAGGGTGTGCCCACCGGCCGCCGACTGCTCGGCGCCTGGACGTTCGGCCATCGGGCCGTCGTCGGCCCGGTGATGACCACGGGCGCTCCCGGCTGCTGGTGCTGCGCCGTCCTGCGGCTCGGCGCCGGCTCCGACGCCGCCGACAGCGCGGAACTGTGGGCCTCGGTCGGCCCCGCCGCGCCGCTCGGCGCCTCCGCACCCGACCTCACCGGCCCGCTCGCGGGCATGCTCGGCAACCTCCTCGCCTTCGAGGTGTTCCGCCTCACCACCGAGGCGCTGCCCGCCGAGACCCGTCACCAGATCGTGGTCCAGGACCTCGACTCCCTCGACGTGCTGACCGAGCCGCTGCTTCCGCACCCCCGCTGCCCGTACTGCGCGGCCGGGGAAACGGGCGTGGCCGAGGAAGCCGGGGGGACCGAGGACAGCGGCGGGATCGAGAACACCGGCGCGGCCGAACCCGCCGCCCTTCCGGGCGAGATGCTGCGTACGCCCCACCCGGACGACGAGCCGGTAGCGGCGCCCGCCGACGGAGCCGCCGACGAAGACACCGCCAAGACCCTGCTCGCGGCACTCGAGCAGCGAAGCGTCCTCGTCCACGAGCGGGCCGGCGTCTTCACCGCGTTCGCCGACGAGGACTGGGAGCAGACCCCGCTCAAGGTCAGCACCGTCCTCCTGGGCATCGTGCCCGGCCGGACGCGCCGGATCTCCGCCGCCGACGTCCACACCGTGGCCGGTGCCCGCCTCACCGCGCTGTTCCGTGCCGCGGAGGTCTACGCCGAGCATGTCGTCCCGCCCCGCGTCCTCGACGCCCACGCCCTGCGGGCAGCCACCGGCAAGTGGACGCGCGTCGCGCCTGCCGAACTGGCCGTCTCCAGCGGTCTCGACGTCCCGGCCGACCGGGTCGCCCACTGGAGCGAAGCCCTCTCCCTGACCGACGGACGGACCGTGCTGGTGCCGGCGGGCGCCGTCCGCACCCTGAGCGGCTGGAACGCACGGGGCCTGTTCGAGCGGACCTCGGCCGGCACCGGCGCCGCCGGCAGCCCGCGGGCCGCGCTCACCCGCGCCCTGAGTACCGCGCTCGCCCTCGACGGGCTGCGCGGCGCCGTGCGCCGCGACGCCGCGTTGTCGGCGGTGGACCACTCCTCCCTTGCCGATGCCGCCGGTCCCGAGGTGCTCTTCCTGCTGCGCTCGGCGGAGAATCTCGGCGCCACCGTGGAGATCCTCGACCTCACCGCTGCCGGCGGCGGTCTGCTGCCCGTCGCCCTGGCCCGCCTCACCGATCCGGAGACCGGCGCGGTGCGCTGGGCGACCGGCAGCGGCCTGCGGCACCGCGACGCCGTACGGGCGGCACTGCGCGACCTGCTCGGCGCGGAGCAACTGCGCGACGCCGCCGACGGACCCGACACCGGTGACCCGCTGTGGCCCGACCTCGACGCCTCCACCCTCGTCGCCGAGACTGCCGTACCGCTTCCGGACACCGGCACCACCTGGGCCGCCGTGCTCGACGGCCTCGCCGCCGCCGGCCGGGACGCCTTCGCGGTGGAACTGCCCACCCCCGACCTCGCGGCCGGTCATGTTCACGCGGTGCGCGTCCTGCTGACCCGCGGAGAGCACTGTGCCGACTGAGACCGTGGCCGCCCCGCGCGACCGGGCCGCGCCACGGCAACCGCTGCCCGCCGGACCGTGGGACGAGGTGTGCGCCGCACTGACCACGGCCCTCGCGGAACGTGCCCGACGCCACCCCGGCACACCGACGGCCATGGTGATCCCACTCGGCCGGCGCGACGAACTGGACGACCAGCGGACGGATTTCACCCCCGGGGCCGTACCCGTCGGGCTGTACGGACACCATGCCGTGGTCGGTCCGCCGGCCGTGGACGGCGCCCCCGGCTGTCCGAGGTGTCTGGCCCGTCGCTGGCAGTCGGTACGGGCCGGGTACCTGCGGGACGCCGTCGAACGCGGCGAGGACACCCGGGCCACCGGTGTCCCGCCGTGGCGGGCCGACTTCGTGGTGGACGCCCTGTCCGCCCTCGTCGCGGCGGCGGCCGGGCGACCGCGCCCCGACCGCCATCCGTGGGTCTGGCTGCTGGACCTGGAGACGCTCCGTGTCGCCCGGTTTCCGCTGGTGCCGGACGGTGAGTGCCCATCCTGCGGGTCCCGCCCCGACGACACCCCCGAGGCCGCCAGGATCACTCTCGACTCCAGCCCCAAGCACGCGCCGGGCAGTTTCCGGCTGCGCCCTCTGCACGCCTACGACCTGGTGGTGGAGGCGTTCGCCAACCCCGTCACGGGGATGCTCGGCCCGTCCGTCGTTCCCGACCTGACGTCCGCCTCGACCGCTTCCACGGTCGGCGCGTTCACCACCCGCTCGGGCGACTACCTGCGGGAGTGCTACTGGGGCGGCCACACCGGGACCTACGGTGCGAGCGTGCGGGTGGGGCTGCTCGAGGGGCTCGAGCGGTACGCCGGGATGCGGGCCCGCGCCAAGCGGACCGTGGTGACCGCCGCCTTCGACGACCTGGGCGACATGGCGGTCGACCCGCGGGTCACCGGTCTGTACTCCGACGCCTTCCACGCCGCCGAACCGGACGCGCCGCGCTTCGCCACGGACCGGCCCGTGCGCTGGGTGTGGGGCTGGTCGCTGCGTGACGACCGGCCCGTCCTGGTGCCGGAGATCACGGCCTACTACCACGCACCGGGGGGCGTGCGGCGGCGCTTCGTCCAGGAGAGCTCCAACGGCTGCGCCTCCGGGGGCAGTCCCACCGAGGCCGTCTATCACGGGCTGATGGAGACCGTCGAGCGCGACGCGTTCCTGCTGGCCTGGTTCGGCCGGGCCAGGCTGCCCGAGATCGACCCGTCGAGCAGCACCCGGCCGGCGACCCGTGCCATGGTCGACCGGCTGGCGATGTACGGCTACCGGGCACGGTTCTTCGACACCCGCGTCACCTTCCCGGTGCCGGTGGTGACCGCGGTCGCCGAACGCGTCGACGGCGGTCCCGGACTGCTCTGTTTCGGCGCGGGCGCCTCCCTCGATCCGGAGGACGCGCTCGCCGGTGGACTGTGCGAGATCGCCACCGACTCCGTCAACCTCCGGCGGCGCACCGCCCGCGAGGAGCGACGGCTGCGTCGTATGGCGGACGACTTCGGCGAGGTGCGCGTGCTGCACGACCACCCGCTCCTGTACGGGCTGCCCGAGATGGGCCGGTACACCGACTTCCTGCTGCGCGGCCGGGAGGAGTCGGACCGGGTGCCGTTGTCCTCACTGGTCTCCGCGCCCGGCACTCCTCCCGCTTCGGCCGACCTGCGGGAGGACGTGGAGGCGTGCGTAGGTGCCGTGACGGCGCGGGGATTCGACGTGGTGGTGGTCGACCAGACCGCCGCCGAACAACGGTCCCTGGGCTTCCACACGGTCAAGGTCCTGGTGCCCGGTCTGATCCCGATCGACTTCGGCTGGAGCCGGCAGCGCGGCCCCCTGATGCCGAGGGTCCGCACCGCGCTGCGCGAGGCCGGACTTCGCGCCGACGACCTGGCACCGGACGGCCTCAACCCCGCCCCCCACCCCTTCCCCTGACATCCGCACCACCTGCCATCCGTCGCCGGGAGCCTCACCCCGGCGGCCACCCCATGCGAACACGAGCAGAAGAGGGAGTGACCGTGGGATACGCCCATGAGTACGCGACCGCGGTGATGCGGCGGGGCCGGGTCCCCATGGAGCCGGCCGACTTCGTCCCGGACTGGTCCGACCGTCCGCGGAAGGGAAAGTTCTTCCCCGGCGCGACGTCCGTACCCCTGCCGGACGGCGGCTGCGCCGAGGACGCGACCCTCGGCCAGGGCCTGTTCGGCCCGAGCGGAACCGGAGCGTTCACGCTGCCGCTGCTCGGGGCGATGCTCCGGGACTCCTACGGCCTGACCGGGCGCCGCCTCGCCGTCCAGGCCAACACCGACCTGGGCTCCCTGCCGTTCTACTCGCACGCCAACTGGTCCCGGGGGACCGCCTCCGGCGGTGGCCTCTACCCCATCGGGGTCCACTGGATCAGCGGAGCGAGCGGACCCCTGACGCCGGGCGTCTACTACTACGACACTCCGAGCCACCGCGTCACCCGGCTCCTGTCGGGCGACGTGAGCGCGGAGGTCCGCGCGGCCGTCGGCGACCTGGAAGAAGCCGCGGGGACCGACCAGTTCCTCGTCCTCGGCGTGACGTTCTGGCAGAACTCCTTCAAGTACAACAGCTTCTGCTACCACGCCGTGACGATGGACATCGGTGCCCTCGTGCAGACCTGGCGCATGTGGGCCCGCGCACATGGCCTCCACCTCGGCAGCGCCCTGTGGTTCGACGAGCCCCGGCTCGGCCGGCTGCTCGGGCTCACTCCGGAAGACGACGGCGTGTTCGCCGTCGTACCCCTGCGCTGGACCGGCACCGCTCCGGCGGCGCCCGCACCGCCGACGCCCGGCGCCCGCGTGCGGCGGGTGCCCGACGAGAAGTCCCGCCGGCTGCTGGCCTTCCCGACCCTGCGCCGCATCCACGCCGCCACCCTGGCCGGCGCCGACGACCGGCCCGAGCCCGGCGTTCTGGACGGCGCCCTCGCCGCCCCCGCCGGTCCCGGGGACCGGGTGCCGCTTCCGGCGCCCGCGCCGTTGGAGGTCACCGTGCGCCGGGCGCTGCGCGAACGCCGCAGCAGCTTCGGCCGGTTCACGTCCGCCGAACCGCTCGACGCGGCACGGCTCTCCGTCACGCTGCGGGCCGCGGTCGCCGCGGGCACGCTGGACAGCGACACCGAATCGCCCGGCGGCGCGCCCCTGGCCCGGCTGTGCGTCTTCGTCAACCATGTCCGCGACGTGCCCCCAGGCCTCTACGAGTACGACCGGGACACCGGCGAGCTGGTCGTGATGAGAACGGGGGACCACGGCCCCTTTCTCCAGGAGAACTACTTCCTCGCCAACTACAACGTGGAGCAGGCCGCGGCCGTCCTGGTGCCGGTGGCCCGTACACACGCCGTCATGGACGCCGTCGGCGACCGCGGCTTCCGCCTGGTCAACGCCGTCGTCGGCGCCATCGCCCAGGCCGTCTACACCTCCTCCGCCGCAGCCGGAACCGGCTGCGGCGTCGCCCTCGGCTTCGACAGCGTCTCCTTCGAGGAGGAACTCGGGCTCGCCGAGCGGGGCGAGATCCCGCTCCTGATCATGATGATCGGCCACGAGCGTCCCCGCTCCGCCGACTACCGCTACGACATCGTCGCGCCGTGACCCGAAGCCCCGTCCCCGACCGACGCCCCGTTCCGCTCGCGGGCCGTCGGCCGACGCGGCGACCCTCGCGCGGACGGCAGCACACCCCACAGGAAAGGGGGAGGGCGTGAGCCCCACCGCCACCAGCCCGGCCCAGGAATCCACCACCACCGCCGACGGCTCCGCCGGCCTGCACGGCCGCTTCATGTTGCGCGTCGCGGGGTTGCCCGTCGACACCGTCATCGCCCTGCGCACCCCCGAGGCCGCGGCCTGGGCCGTCCGGGCCGCCGCCGAGGAGGACCGCCTCGTCGACCTCGGCGCCGCACTCAGCGATCCGCTGTCCGCCGTGGTCGGCGCCACCGAGGACGCGGCGCAGCGCCGCCGTCTGCTCGCCCTGCGCCGCAACGTCTTCAACAACCGTGTGCCGAACGACCTCGAGGCGGCCCGCACCCTGGCCGCCGACATCGGCGGCGACACCGGCGCAGACCTCACGACCTGGCTCGACGCCCGCGTCCGCTGGGACCGGCTGCACGCCGAGGGCGAGGCCGTCCTCACGGCCGGGCTCGCCCGCACCCGCACCGCCCTGCGCGAACTGGCTCTGGACGACCGGCTGCGCCAAGGGCTGCTGCTCGCCTCGCCCACGCTCGAGGAACGGCTCGACGCGTTCGCCGCCGACCCTGCCGACCCCGCTGGGGTCCCCGGCAAGCGGACGCGCAAGATGGAACGTTCCCTGCTCTCCTACGTCTACCGCACCGCGTGCAAGACCAGCCCCTTCAGCACTCTCACCGGCGTCGCCCTCGGCACCTTCCGGACGCCGGCCGAAGAGGGCGCACCGGCCGCGACCCGCGTCGGCGACGACTGGACCGGGCACTGCCGGCTCAACGTCGTCGTGCTCACCCGGCTCGCCGAACTGGTCGCCGCCGACCCGCGGCGCCGCGCCGACCTGCCGGTGGCCCTCGCCTCCGGATGGAAACTGGACGACGACCGGATCCGCTACGTCCAGCGCGCCGTCACCGCGGGCGACGACAGCGCCCCGGTCAGCTTCGACGCCGCCCAGGACCGGCTCCTCTTCCTCCGCCGCCGGGGCACCCTGGACGCGATGCTCGCCCTGCTGCGGGACCACGACGGCGGCCTCCGCCACGGTGACCTGGCCCGCTGGCTGGCCACCACCACCGATGCCGACGACGAGGCGGCCGGACACTACCTCACGGCCCTGCTCGACCTCGGCATGCTGCAACTGCCCACTCTCTCCCTCGCAGTTCACGACCGCGACCCGATAGCCGCCGTCCAGCGGTCGCTGCGCGCACTCGAACGCCCCTGGGCCGACCAGCTCGCGACCCGCCTGGACGGCCCCGCCGCTGTCCTCGCCAGGTATCCGGCGGCGGACGTCCCCGACCGCCGCGCCCTGCTCGGAACACTCCGCGCCGACCTCCTCACCCTCCAGGCCGACCTCGGCGCCGAACGGCCCGTACTCCCGCAGACCCTCGTCTACGAGGACGTGTCGGCCGGCACCACCACCGCCGGCCTCGCCGAGTGGACCGCGCTCGCCGCCCGCCCCCTCCGCTCGGTCGGCCGTGTGCTGCCCGCCTTCGACGTGGCCCTGCCCCAACGGCTCACTCTCAAAGGCTTCTTCCTCGCCCGCTTCGGACGCGGCGGGCGGTGCGAGGACCTGCTGCGGCTGGTCCACGACTTCCACGAGGACATCTTCCGGCAGTACCTCCAGTTCACCGCGACCAAGGACGACCGCCTCCCGGACGGCAGCCACGCCCCGGAGGAGAACTGGCTCGGCATGCCGGAGATCGCCGCGGTCGACCGGGCACGTGCGGCCCTGACCGCCCGGATGCGCACGAGCTGGGCCGAACTGAGCCCAGACGCCGAGGAGTTCGTGCTCGACGACGACACCGTGAACGAGGTGGCCGAAGCACTGGGCACCGCCGCGCCCGGCTTCCAGCCGCACAGCCACTTCCTCCAACTCGCCCGCCGCGACGGAGATCCACTGGTCGTGCTCAACGACTCCTTCGGCGGCCTGTGCTTCCCCTTCACCCGCTTCACCCACTGTTTCGACCGTACGGACGAGGTCACCGGCCTGACGGACGCGCTGCGCGGGGAACTGCGCGGACTGCTTCCCCCCGGGGCGGTCTTCGCCGAGATCACCGCGGGTGCCGCCACCACCAACCTCAACCTCCACGGCCGGCTGACGGACTACGAGATCGTCTGTCCCGGTGAGCACAGCACCGCCCCCGAAGAGGCCCGGCTCCACCTCGAGGACCTCCACGCCGTGCACGACACCGACACCGACCGGCTCGTCCTGCGCTCGCGCCGCCTGGACCGCGAAGTCGTTCCGCTCTACCTCGGCTACCTCGTCCCCATGGTGCTGCCCGAGATCCCCCGCACCCTGCTGCTGTTCTCGCCGACCGCCCGGTCCGTGCCGGACGTGTGGCGCGGGGTGCCGGCCGGACCGGAGACCGCGGGTGTCACCCGGCGGCCCCGGGTCCGTCACCACTCCCTCGTGCTCCAGCGGCGTTCCTGGACGGCGGCCGACGGCAGCCTCCCGGCGCGCGCACCCGACGCCACCGTCGGCGAGTGGTACCTCGCCTGGCACCGCTGGCGCGTCCGGCACGGACTGCCCGCCCAGGTCTTCGCCACCGTCCACGAGGAGACCTCCGGCGGGAGCGGTGGCTGGTTCGGCGGCTCCAAACCCCAGTACGTCGACTTCGAGAGCCCGCTGTCCCTCACCGCCCTCGAGGGCCTCCTGGCCGGAAAACAGGCCCGCACCGTCTTCGAGGAGATGCTGCCCGGCGAGAGCGAACTCCACGTGACCTCACCGCGCGGACGGCACGTCGCCGAACTCGCCGTAGAAATGCTGCCCGCCCCGGCCGGCCTGCCCGAGGAGGACCGAACCCCATGACCGCACCCACCGCATCCACCGCACCCACAGCCCCCACCGCTTCCTCCGCGGTCACCGGCCCGCACGCCGACGACGTCCCGGGCGACTGGCTCGCCGTGCACGTCTTCTACGCCGCGAGTCCCCGCCCGCTGCTCCTGCAGTGCGTCAAGCCACTGGTGGACGATCTCACCGAAGAAGGCCTGCTCGCCGGGTACTTCTTCATCAACTACTGGCTGGAAGGCCCCCATCTGCGGCTGCGCCTGCGCCCCCGACGGGCCGCCGACGCCCCCGTCGTCCGGGAGCGGGCACACGCCGCCCTCGCCGCCTTCCTGCGTGAACGCCCCGCGCTGTACGAGGTGAAGGCCGGCTTCCTCGCCGAGCTGTACGAGACCCTGTTCACCCTGGAGTACACCGAGGACCAGCGCGCCGAGTTCCTCGGCCCCGACGGGCGGATGCGGCTACGCCCCAACAACAGCTTCGAGGACCGGCCGTACGAACCCGAGTACGGCAAGTACGGCGGGCCCGGCGGTGTCGCACTCGCCGAGTGGCACTTCCAGCACTCCAGCGACCTGGTCGTCGAAGCCGCGCGCGGCATGAACCTCCACCTGCGCACGGTGCTCCTCGGGCTCTCCGCCCAGCTGATGATGGTCATGTCCGGCACGTTCCTGAAGGACGACGAGGCTCTGCTCGCCTTCCTCGACCGCTACCACGCCTTCTGGGACCGGGCGTTCAACGGGACGAACTACACCACGGCCCAGGGGTACGACCGCGCCTACACCGAGATGGGCGCAAGCCTTCCCGAACGCTTCCGCCGCATTCGGGACGCGGTGGCCCAGGGCGGACAGGACCGGCTTCCGGCGTTCCTGCGGGGCTGGGCCGAACACTGCACCGAACTGCGCGACCGGGCCGCGGAGTTGACCCTGCGCGGCGAACTGACCTTCCGCGCGTGGGACGGCAGCCGGGACATACGCCCCACCGATCCCGCCCACGCGCTGCCCATGCTGCTCTCGCCGTACCTGCACATGACCAACAACCGGCTGAGCATGACCATCCGCGACGAGGCGTTCCTCTCCTACGTCCTGGCCCGTGCCCTGCGCGACGAGACGGCGGGGAAGCCGAACCCCGCGGGGGCTCCGGCGGAAGGAAGCGCTGACGGCACCGCCGCCGGGGATACGCCGACCGGCGGCCGGGTGCCGGGCGGCGAAGGGTGAGCGCCGACGCGTTTCTCGCCGCTCGTCCGCGCGTGCGGGATGACGTCGTGTTCGGCCCCAGTCTCGTGCGCGGCACCGGCCGGATCCATCTGCTGATGGACCCGCGCACCGGGCGGCGCCTGGAGATCGGCCCCAAGGAGCACTTCATCATCGCCCGGCTCGACGGCAGCCGCAGCCTCGACGAGATCGGCCACGCCTACGCGGGCGAGTTCGGCGCCCGCCTCGGCGAGGCCCAGTGGGGGCGGATGCTCCGGCTGCTGCACGGCCGCGACCTCCTCGACGGCGCCCCCGGACCGACCGGCGCGCCCGCACCGACCGGCGCAGCCGCGGCACCGCCCGCCGTGCCTGCCGCCGACAAGCCGCCGAACGGCATCCTCGCCGGGCGCACCCGGCTGGTCGCCGACGCTCCCGCGTTCATGGACCGGCTGCACCACGTGACCACCCCCGCCCGGCGGCCCGGCGTGCTGACCGCGCTCGTCACGGCGGCCGCGCTGCTGCTCGCCGCCGTCAGCGTCCAGGCGGGCACCCTGTGGCGGCAGACCGAGGAGACGGCACGGCAGCCCGCGCTGCTGCTCGCCGTCGGCTGCGTCCTGTGGTGCAGCCTCGCCCTCCACGAACTGGCCCACGGTCTGTTCGCACGGGCCTGGGGCGGTCGCGTCACCGAGATCGGGCTGCGCTGGATCCTCGGCGCCACCTACCTCTACTGCACGGTGGAGGACGTCCAGTTCCTCGGCAGCCGCGGCCGCAAGGTCGCCACCGCCTGTGCCGGAGTCCTCGCCAACCTGCTCTTCCTGGTGCCCTTCTATCCGGTGTGGGCACTGCTGCCCGCCCACGCCCAGGCCCGCCCCGCGCTCGGCGCGCTGCTCCTCCTCGGGGTGGTCTCCGCCCTGGCCAACCTGTTTCCGCTGCCTCCCCTCGACGGATACCGGGCCCTCGGCCACGCCCTCGGCGTCACCCAACTGGCCGCCGGCAGCCGCGACTTCACAGGCGTCGCGGTGCGCGCACTCTTCCGTCGCGGCCCCGGCCTCGCCGCGTACCCCGCCCGGCTGCGGATCCTGTACGGCGGCTTCGCCCTGCTGACGGCCGTACAGAGTGCCGCGCTCCTCGCGCTGTGCGGCGCCGCGCTGCGCACCGTCCTGCCGGACGGTCTCGCGACCCTGGCCCGGTGGCTGCCCGTCGCCCTGCTCGCCGCGGTACTGCTCCTGTGGGCGCTCGGCACCTTCGGCCGCTCCCGACGCGCCACACCCGCCCCTTCCCGCGGGCCCACGCCCGTGACCCCACCCGGCGGACGTGCCCCTGCCTCCTCCCCCGAAGGCCTCGGACACGAGCACCGCACCCCCACCGCCACGCCGGGGCACCCCGCCCCGGCGACGGGCACCGGACCGCTCGCGGACGTCCCGAGCCCCTGGAACCACCCGAGGAAAGAAGCGATGAGCACACCCGAAAGCGAGACCGAGGCCGTACCCGGCCCGGCCGTCACCGACACCGTCCCCGGCGAGACCCACACCGGGACGGTTCGCGGCGAGACCCCCACCGGGACGGTTCGCGGCGAGACCCCCACCGGGACGGTCGTCGCCGTGAACGGCGTGACCAAGCGGTACGGAGAGGTAGTGGCTCTGGACGGCGTCAGCCTCGACGTACGGCACGGTGAGTTCTTCGGCATCCTCGGCCCCAACGGCGCCGGCAAGACCACCCTGGTGGAGATCGTCGGGGGCATGCGCGAGGCCGACTCCGGAACCGTGACCGTCCTCGGGCAGACTCCCTGGCCGCGCGACACCGCGCTGCTCGCCCGGATCGGGGTACAGACACAGGCGTCGGCGTTCTTCGCCCGCCTCACCGCCGGCGAACACCTGCGCACGGTCGCCGCGCTCTACGGCACGGACCCGGCCGCCGCGACCACCGCACTGGAGCGCGTCAGCCTCACCGGTAAGGAGAACGCCCGCGTCGACCACCTCTCCGGCGGCCAGCGTCAGCGTCTCGCC
Source organism: Streptomyces sp. RPA4-2 (assembly GCF_012273515.2). Classification (NCBI taxonomy): domain Bacteria; kingdom Bacillati; phylum Actinomycetota; class Actinomycetes; order Kitasatosporales; family Streptomycetaceae; genus Streptomyces; species Streptomyces sp. RPA4-2. The sequence continues at coordinate 1,258,169 of NZ_CP050975.2, read as the reverse complement.
GTCGCCACCGCGCTGCTGCACGAACCCGAGCTGATCTTCCTGGACGAACCGACGGCCGCCCTCGACCCGGAGGCCCGGCGCGAACTGTGGGACGTACTGCGCTCGTTGCGCGCGGAGGGCCGCACGATCATCTGCACCACCCACTACTTGGAGGAGGCCGAGGAACTCTGCGACCGGGTGGCGATCATCGCCGACGGCCGGGTCGTCGCGCTCGACACCCCCCGCAACCTCATCCGCTCCCTCGCCGCCCCCGCCCGGCTGCTCGTCCCCGCCACGGGACTCTCCGCCAAGACGGCGCTCGGGCTGGACGGCGTGGACCGGGCGACTGTTCAGGGCGACGACCTCGTCCTGGAGACGACCGTCCCGAACCGCGTCCTCACCGCCCTCGGGGACCTCCTGGACATCGACACGGTCACCGTTCGCACGCCCACCCTCGAAGACGCCTACCTGACGCTGACAGGCACCGGATCGGAGCACCACCGTTGAGCGCCTACGCCGCACTGACCAGGGCCACCTACGCCGCGAGCGTCCGCGACAAGACGACGCTCTTCTTCACCTTCGCCTTCCCGCTCGCCTTCCTGGTCCTCTTCGGCCTGATCTTCCAGGGCCAACACATCGACGGCGGCCTGTCGTCCATCAACTACATCGCCCCGGGAGTGCTCTCCTGGGGTGTGGGAAACGCGGCGGTGTTCTCCGTCGGTTTCGCCCTGATGCAGTGGCGCCGGGACGACCTGCTCCGCCTCATCTGGCGCACCCCGACCCCACTGCGCACCCTGCTCGCCTCGCGCTGGACCGTGGCGCTGTGCGTCGCCCTCGTGCAGACAGTGCTCTTCACCGCCATCGCCCTGCTGCCGTTCTTCGGCCTGCGGCTCGACGGGCCCTGGTGGGCGGCGGCTCCGCTGCTGCTCCTGGGCGTCACCGCCTTCCTCGCCATGGGACTGGTCGTCGGCAGCATCGCCGACACCCCGGAGGCGGTCGCGGCCATCGCCAACCTCGTCATGGTGCCCATGGCCTTCCTCTCCGGCTCGTTCTTCCCCGACGACCTCATGCCGGGCTGGTTGCGCACGGTCGCCAAAGTGCTGCCGCTGCACTACCTCAACGACGGGCTCACCGACGCCTACGGCGGACGCGGTGACCTCGGTGACATCGCCGTGGACTGCGCGGGACTCGCCGTGTTCGCCCTGGTCTTCGGCCTGATCGCCACCCGGATCTTCCGCTGGAGCAACCGGCCATGACCACTGCCCCCACCATCGCGCCGCCGACTGCCTCTCCCCTGGAAGCCGCCCGCGCGGAACTCCAGGCCCGCCTGGCGATCCGTGCCGCAGCGGGTGGCGGTCTGCCCGCACCGGCCGTCTCCCGCATCGGCGACACCGACGTCCTCGGCCGACCGCCCGCCCGGCCCGGGCCCCTGGGAACAGCCGCCGCCCGCCCCGACCCCCCGTCCGTGCACCCCGAGCACGGCCGACATCCACCTCACCGCTCAAGCCGTGCTGTTCGGCCCCTGGGGCGGTGCCCCCGACGCCGGGCCGGCCTGCGGCACCTGCCTGGCCATGCGCCGCCAGCGGCTGCGCACCCGGACCGAACGGGAGGCACTGGAGACGGGTACGGAGACCACCGCGGCCGGTCCCTGGCCCGCCCTGCCGGACCACACCGTGGACGCCGTGTGGTCCCTGCATCGCCTCATCGCCTCCGGCGCCGCCCGGCACAGCGCCGAGGGCGCCGACGCCGCGCTGCCGCGGATCACCGAACTCGACCTGGAGACCCTCCGGGTGCGCACCTTCCCCCTGGTGCCCGAGCCGATGTGCCCGCACTGCCGTCCGTTCACCGAGGAAGCCGCCCGACAGGCCGCCGCGCAGGCCACCGCCGCGGCACCGGCCTCCCGCCCGAAACCGCGTCCGGACGCCTACCGGCTGCGCCGTCCCGCCGACTACCCGCTGCCTGTCAAGGGTCTCGCCAACCCGGTGTGCGGGGTGCTCGGCGGCGGCACCTGGATCGACGTCGCCTCGCCCACGACCGCGCCGGTCGCCGGCAGTGTCTTCATGCGCGGCTACGCCGGACTCACCGACGTCACCTGGAGCGGCCAGGCCAACTCCTACGCGAGCAGCCGCGACCTGGCGTTCCTGGAGGGCCTGGAACGGTACGCCGGCACCCACCGCCGCCACCGTGCCCCTGTCGTCACCGCCTCCTTCGAGGAACTGGGCGACCGAGCCCTCGACCCGCGCCTGTGCGGACTCTACGAACCCCGTACCTACGAGCGGGACCCGATGGTCCAGCCCTTCGACCCGGCCCGGCCGCTGCCGTGGGTCACCGGGTGGTCGCTGCGCGACGCACGTCCGGTGCTCGTCCCGGCCCGGCTCGTCTACTACAGCGCTGGCACCTGTGAGGACAACTTCGTCTTCGAGTGCTCCAACGGCTGTGCCACCGGGGGGACATGGGAGGAAGCCGTGTTCTTCGGCCTCCTGGAACTCGTCGAACGGGACGCCTTCCTGCTCGGCTGGTACGGCGACCTGGCCCTGCCCGAGATCGACCTGGCCTCGGTACACGGCCCCAAGGTGCGGGCCATGGTGGCGCGGGCCGCGCTCCAGGGCTACGACGTCCATGTCTTCGACAACCGCGTCGACCTGCCGGTCCCCGTCGTCACCGGCCTCGCGGTCCGCCGTGACGACGGGCCCGGCACACTGGCGTTCGCGGCGGGCGCGTCCTTCGACCCGGAGACGGCCGTCGAGTCCGCCGTCTCCGAGATCCTCACCTACATCCCGCACCTGCCCGGCCAGGTCGCCGAGCGGCCCGACGAACTCGCCGCCATGGCCCGGGACTTCGACCTCGTCGCACGCCTACCGGACCACGCCGCACTGTTCGGACTGCCCGCGATGCGCCGGCACGCGGCGAACTACCTCGCCCCGCCCCGCGCCGCTTCTCTCGACGAGCTGTTCGCCGGCTGGGAGGAGCGCCGACCGCGCACCGGGGATCTCCGCGACGACCTGCTGCTCCTGCGTGACCTGCTCGCCGGCGCCGGCTGCGACGTCATCGCCGTCGACCAGACCACCCCCGAGCAGCGCCGGATGGGCCTGCGTACCGTGGCCACCCTCGCCCCCGGACTGCTGCCCATCGACTTCGGCTGGCTGCGCCAGCGTGCCCTCCACCTGCCGCGCCTGCGGACCGCGCCGCACCGCGCGGGCCTGGTCCCGGCGCCCCTGCGCGAGGAGGACCTGCGGCGGGTGCCGCACCCGTTCCCGTGACCTTCGAAGTCCGGTCCGTCCCCGGGGTGTTGCGGACGCGTCGTCCAGGTGCCGGCAGGTGCGCCGGGGATCGAACGCCCAACACGCCGCGCGGACGCGGACGGTCCCCGGCGCGCATCCGCGCGCCGGGGACCGTCGATCCCGACGTCGGACGTCAGGCGGTGCAGGAGGTGGTGCTGGTGGTGCTGGAGCACGTGCTGGTGGAGGAACAGCTGGTGGAGGAGCCGAGCATGACCTCACTGGCGTCCGAGTAGTCCGTGATCTCGAAGGTCTCCGACTCGAGGTCCAGGATCTCCTGGGCGAGGGAGGCGAGGGTGTTGTCAGCCATGGTGTCTCCTTGTGAGTCCGCGGACCGGGTACCGGCCGGGACAGCCCCGGCCGGCGACACACTGAACCTGCCGGAGGCCAAGACCCCGGGCTCCACCTTTCTACGCGGCACCGACGTCAGCGCCCTGGCTCCCCGCTGTCACCCCGCTGACACCCCCACGCCGCCGCGCTCCCGGCAGCTCCGCCGACGCGCCCGCCCAACCGCCCCCCACCGACGCGCACTTCGCCGTGGAGCCCTCAGGCCGGAGACCTCCTCCTCCCCGGCCGCCACTCGTCACCTACGCGCCCCGCCGCACGTCACTCCACCGTTTCCGCCCTCCCACCGATGCGCACCCGGCCACCACCTGAGGAGTCCCGCCCGTGACCAGCGACGACGAAAGACCCCGCACTCCTGAAGGCTCCGGCCGCCCCGGGGCAAGGCGCGTACTGCCCGGCCTGGCCACCCTGCTCCCCGCCACCACCGAGCTGTACCTCGACCTGCACAGCCATCCGGAACTCTCCGGCGCGGAACGCCGTACCGCCGCCCGGTTCGCGGACTGGCTGGCGGAGGACGGCTTCCACGTACTGCGCGGCATCGGCGGCCACGGCGTAGCCGCCACACTGTCCAACGGCGAGGGTCCGGCCGTCCTCCTGCGCGCCGAACTCGACGCGCTGCCCGTGGCCGAGCGGACCGGTGTCCCGTACGCGAGCACCGTGACCGTGCCCGGACCGGACGGACGCCCCGTCCCCGTGATGCACGCCTGCGGCCACGACGCCCACCTCGCCTGCGTGGCCGCCGCCGCACGATGGCTCGCGGCCGGCCGCGACAGCTGGCGCGGCACCCTTCTCGTCGTCGGCCAGCCCGCCGAGGAGACCCTCAGCGGTGCCGTCGCGATGCTGGAGGACGGCCTGTACGACCGGATCACGCCGCCCGACGTGGTGCTCGCGCAGCACACGGCGTCCTTCCCGGCGGGGATGGTGGCCCACGCGGACGGCCCGGTCCTGGCAGGCAGCCTCACACTGGAGGTGGGGTTCGAGGGCGAAGGCGGTCACGCCGCCACTCCGCACCTCACCGCCGACCCGCTCCTCGCCGCGGCCGGCACCGTGACGCGTCTCTCCACCATCGTGGCCCGAGAGACCGACCCCGCGGAGCGGCTGGTCGTGTCGGCGTCCTCACTGCGGACGGCTGACGCCGGGCACACCGGGAACATGATCGCCTCACGGGCGGTGCTGCACGTCACCGTCCGTGCCTTCTCCGAGGCGGCCCTCGACCGCGCCGCCCTCGCCGTGGAGCGGATCGCCCTCGCCGAGGCAGGTTCCGCGGCCATGCCGCCGCGGGTCACCGTCGCGCGGTCGTCCCGCTCCGGTGTCACTCTCGCCGACCCGGACGTCACGGCCGCCGTCCGCTCCGCCCACGTGGCCGCCTTCGGCCCCTCCCGCGTCACCGGCTGGCCCGCCACCTCGGCCACCGAGGACTTCCCGCTCCTGACCGGCGCAGGCGCTCACCTGCACGGACGCCCCGGCATCCGCGGCGCCTACTGGATGCTCGGTGCGGTCGGCCCCGCACAGTGGGCGGCCGCCCCCGGCACCGGAGCCGCCGAGAAGTTCCGCAGCCTGCCGGGCAACCACTCGCCCCGCTATCTGCCCAGCGTCCGTCTCACCCTGGAGACCGGAACGACCGCACTCGTGACTGCCGCCCTGGCCCGGTTGGCCGACCGGGCCGAGTGACCGGCCCTTCCGCATGTGCCGTAGGGGAAAGCCGCGAAGCGATGCCGGCCTGATTCCTCTGATCGCGCGTCGGTGGCGGCCTCCGCGCTGCGACGGGCCGGAGCCCGCCCGGCCAGGAGCGTCGGCGACGCGGCCGCGCTTGCGCTGGGCCGGGCACGGCGGCGCGACGAGGTCGGGGGGCTTGCCGGTCACGGCTGCCGTTTCGCGCGGCCGGCCGAGGCTTGTTGGGTGTCCGCGCCGGAGCTGACGTGTCGTTGGGTCTCCTGAGGGCCGTGCCAGTCCAGGCACATCACGGTGGCATCGTCTTCGAGACGGCCCCCGGCGGCGTCCCGGACCGCCGACGTCAGCATGAGCGCGGTCTCACGTGGATGCAGGTCCTGGGTGCGCTCCAACAGGGCGGCCAGGTCGATCTCCTCCCCGTGATGTTCGAGCATGCCGTCGGTCAGCATGAGCAGACGGTCGCCGGGGCGCAGGTCGATGTCCTGGACGCGGTAGGGGTGCGGCAAGCGCACGCTCAGTCCGAAGGGATGGTCCACTTCGCAGGCGATCACCTCCGCGATCCCGTCGCGCATGCGCAGGGGCCAGGGGTGACCGGCGTTGACGAGCTGCGCCTGTCCGGTGTGGAGGCCGATGCGCAGCAGCTGCCCGGTGGCGTGGCCTTGGCCGTGGTCGGCCAGGGCCCGGTCCGCCAGGTGGGCCTGTTCGGCCAGGTCGGCTCCGGCGCGGCGGGCGCCGCGCAGGGCGCCCACCAGGACCGTGGCGGCGAGCGCGGCGCCGATGTCGTGACCCATGGGGTCGGTCACCGACACATGCAGCGCGTCCCGGTCCAGGGTGTAGTCGAAGGTGTCGCCGCTGAGGTCTTCGGAGGGCTCCAGGCTCCCGCACAGCGTGAACTGCGCGGCCTCGCACGACAGCGACGGGGGGAGCAGCTGGTACTGGATCTCCGCCGCGAGGGTGGGCGGTCTGGAGCGTTTGCCCCAGGTGTAGAAGTCGGTGAAGCGCTCGTTGGCGATCACGATGTAGGCCAGGACATGGGCGGCTTCCCCGACCGCGTCGAGGATGTCTTCGCCGGGGGCGGCCGGCAGGAGCAGTTCCAGCAGCCCGATCGCATCCCCCCGGTTGGTGACCGGCACGATCACCCGCTGTCCCCGGCCGGTGACCTCCTGATACAGCCGCTGGGTGCGGATCACCTGCTCATAGACACTGCCGGGCATCGGGATCCGTTCCGCCTCCCGCCCACATCCCACCGTTCCGGCGGTGGACAGCCGTGCCACCGACTTCCCTGTCAGGTCGACGATGAGGAAGGAGACCTTCGTGGCGTTGAATCGCCGCCGTAGGTCGTGCGCGATCACGTCGACGGCGTCTGCCGGAGCCGCTGTCTCCGCGGCCGTCAGCAGCCGGGGGAGTTCACTCTTTCCGCCACTCACCGTCGCGGTCCCTTCCACCAGCCCTGACACCAGCTTGGATGCCGTCACGGTGAGCGTCAATCCGTGACACGTCACGCTGAGTGAAGGGTCGGCACCGGGAGGCATGACCGCGAAGGACGGCCCGTGGGCGGGCTGCCTGAGGTCGCGTGATCCGGGCGACCTCATCGGTACAGAAACGCTCTTTCAGGCTCCGAGCAGGCCGACCGCTCCGTACCACACCGGGCCCGGGTTGAGCCGATCCGGGTAGAGGGCCGTCATCTGGTCGAAGTACTCGCGAGGAGTGGGGTTCCGGTCGAGCAGCCGGATGGCGTCGAGCAGGTACTGGCGCGTCTCCTCGATGGTGGCCGGGTCGTCGGGCAGATCCTTGTTCTTGTGACCGGCCACGACGGAGCGCGGCTGAAGCGCGGCGACGCGGTCGAGGGCCAGGAGCCATTCCTGCAGGCCGCCGCCGCCCCCTTCGAGGATGTACTGGTGCACGCCGTTGTAGACGACGTCGCCGGCGACCACGAGCCCGATCGACGGCACGTGCAGGACCGTGGTGCTGTCGGTGTCGGTGTGGCCGACCTCGACGGCCTCGAGGAGGTTGCCCTCCAGCGGGAAGCCCTCGGGGGGCACGGGCCGGGCCAGCACCGGGGTGTCGGGGATCAGGCCGGGGAAGCGCTTGTCCCACAGCTGCTCGCGTCCCTCGGTGGCCTGCTGGTGCATGATCTCGATGGTTCCGGGGGTCGCGTAGACGGTGGCGCCGGGGAACCGCTTCACGAGATCGGCGGTGCCGAACCAGTGGTCGCCATGCCCGTGGGTGGCGTAGACGCAGGCCAGGCGCTTGCCGGAGCGCTCGATCCAGTCGCCCACCCGCTGGGTCTGCTCGATGGTGAGGGGCGGGTCGACCAGCACGGCGTCCTCGTCCCCGAAGATCAGCGTCGACGTGAGGGGCGAGGAGACGAGCACTTCACCGTTGGGCAGCCGCTCGTCGCCGACCCGGGGCGTCCCGTCCTGGACGAGAACCTCGTAGGCCAGGGGAGTGGATGCGGGTGCGGTCATGTCGGCGCCTCCTTCGGAGGGGTCAGGGGGACGTGCCGGTGGCGCCGGGGCCGGTGATCGGCACCACCTCGGAGCCGGCGACCTCGTGCCCGCAGGAGCAGCGCAGCTCGACGTGCACCTGGCCGCCGCACCCCGCATGGTTCAGCAGCGTCGGCGGGCCCTCCGGGCCGCCGAGATGGGTGTCTCCGTACTGCAGGAGGGCGGCCAGAACCCACTGCAGGTCGTGGGCGGGCGACGTGAGGTGGTACTCGTGGCGTGCGCGCTGACCGGCCTCCTGGTAGCTCCGGCGCTCCAGCAGCCCGGCGTCGACGAGCTGCCCCAGGCGTTCGGTCAGGACCCGACGGGAGACCCCGAGGTGCTCCGCGATCTCGTCGAAGCGGTGCAGCCCGGCGAAGACCTCACGCAGGATGAGCAGGGTCCACCGCTCCCCGATCAGTCCCAGGGTCGCGGCGACGCTGCAATTGCCCAGATCTACTTCACGCCACTCCATGGTGTCAGGATAACCCCAGGGTCGCGATCTGGAACCCAGCCTTGACTTCCTGAGTTCCGAATGGGAACTTAGCTGATATCGGGCCGTCGGCAGACACAACCGCTCCCTCGGCCCGCGAAGCCGCTCGGTGACAGCTCGGTGACCGCCCGAGCACCGTCGGGCCTCCGGCCCGGCACGCGTCTCGCGAGCCGATCGGCCCGCCCCGGTGCCGGTGCCTCCGGTCCCTCCGTGGACGGCCGGACGGAACCCAAGGTGCGTGGACGCCTGTTCACCCAGCACCGCACTCAGCCATGAGCATGGAGGAAGCATGTCGAGCAACCAGGCGATCGTGGATGCCTGCCACCGCGCCTACACCGGATTCGAGAAGAACGACTCGTCCGACCTGGTGACGCTGATGTCGCCGGACGTGGCCTTCCATTTCCCCACCTCACTGCCCTACGGCGGGACGTTCCACGGGCGGGAGGGTTTCGTGGCCTTCTACAAGGATCTCTTCGACCACTACTACGACTACTTCCACTACGACCTCCACACGGTGCTCGACGCCGGGTCACACGTGGTGGTCCCCGTGCGGGCCCGAGCGAGGGCGAAGAACGGCCGCACGATGGAGAACGAGCACCTCCTGCTGTTCGCGGTGACCGACGGACTGATCACGGAGGCGCGGCTGTACGCCGACACCGCCAAGGGGCGCGACGTGCTCGAGGGCCTTGAGTTCTTTGATTCCGCGGCCAACTGATCCCGCGACCATGACCCCCGCGACCGCGACCGCGACCGCGACCGCGACCGCGACGGCGCACCTATCCCCAGGGAAACCCCTGCCCACACACCCTGCCCACACCGTGCCGCTGATCGCGGAGCGGACCCCGGGCGGTTCCGAGAAGGCGGACGGCTCACCGGCGGTAGGCCGCCGTGGACGCCAGAGAGGCTGTCAACGTGATCATCAACAGTGACGAACTGGACGCGAGATCCGCGTACAAGCTGCTCATCGGCGCGGTCACACCGCGTGCGATCGGCTGGGTGAGCACCCTGTCGTCATCCGGTGTCGCCAACCTGGCGCCGATCTCGTTCTTCACCGTGGTGAGCCGGGTCCCCCCGATGGTGTCCCTGACCCTGCAGCCGCGGTCGGACGGGACGCTGAAGGACACGTTCGTCAACATCCGGGACAGCGGCGAGTTCGTCACCAACCTGGTCACGCTTCCACAGGCCCACGAGATGCATCGCAGTGCGATCGAGTTCGACGGCTCCCAGGACGAGTTCGACGAGGTAGGCCTGGCCAAAGAGGCGTGTGAAGTGGTCAGGGTGCCGCGTGTGAAGGACTCCCCGATCGCCATGGAATGCACGCTCGACCGGATCATCAAGGCCGGCGACGTCAACGACCAGGTCGTCTGGGGCAAGGTCGTGCGTTTCCACATCCGGGACGACGTCTACGCCCAGAACGGACGGATCGACACCGGGGCGATTCCGGCGGTCGGCCGCCTCGCCGCCGAGTACACCCTGGCCGACAATGCGTTCGTCACGCCCTTGCCGGCGGACATCCTGAGCGAGCGTCTGGGAAAGCGCAGTCACCGCCTCGACGAGCGCCCGGACGGGTGGTCGCCGGTGGACAGCGCCGACTGGTCCCCCTCCGGAGCCACCAAGGCCTGACGGCACCGACGCCCGCCCCGACCACATCCGCGCCCGGCAGGCTCGTGTCGTGCGCCGTGGACATCCAGGGCAGCAGCGTCGCAACCGGGGCCGTGACCAGGCCCTCCGAACGGTCGGGCAACCCGACACCGCACTCCCCGAAGGAGCCCCCCATGCCGGTCTTCAACGCCCACATCCCCGCCAACCGCTTCTCGTCGCAGCAGAAGCGCGCGCTCGCCGACGCGCTCAACCAGTCGCTGGTACAGGGGCTCGGCATCCCCGAGGGCGACCGCTTCATCGTGATCAGCGAACACGGCGAGGACGAACTGTTCCTCGACCCGACGTTCATGGGCATGCAGCGCACCTCGGACGCCATGATCATCACGGTTCTCCTCGGGGCCCACCGGCCCCTGGACGACAAGCGGGCGGTGTCCGCGGCCATCAACCGACTCGTCGTCGAGGCGCTCGGTGTCTCGCCCGACGACATCTTCATCGCCCTGGTCCCGGTGCCGAACGAGAGCTTCTCGTTCGGAAGGGGCGAACTGCAGCTGGCCGAGGGAAGTCCGCGCTGGTGAACCTTGCGGCCCCTGCCCGTCGGCCGGGGCCCGACCGCGCATGCCCCCCGCGGGAACCGTGTGGCGGGGGCCACCGCAGGACGGGACCACCCACAGGAAACCGGCGCCTGCCCGACAGCGCCCGAGGCGGCCGTCGCAGGCCCGGCGGCAGCCGCCCGCACGAGAACACGCGGCGACCGGCTTCCCCCATCGCAAGCCAGGACCGGCCCCCTTCCGGGGCGACGTCCGCTCCAGGACAGTGAGGACATCCATGAAGACGGAACGCGTCGCCGACACCGACGTACGGTACCGGCGCACCGGCGACGGAGACCTGGCCGTGGTCTTCGTCCACGGCTTCCTCGACGACCAGTACGCCTGGGACCGCCTGATCTCCCGGCTCACCACACCCGGCATCGAGTGCGTCACTCTCGACCTGGCCGGCTGCGGCGACCGCGACGCGGTGGAGGGGCCCTACGACTACGACCGGTTCGCCGACGAGGCGGGCCGGGTCGTCGACGCCCTCGGCAAGCCCTTCGTGCTCGTCGGTCACAGCATGGGCGCTGCCGTGGCCGAACTGGTCGCGGTGCGGCGACCGGAGCGGGCCCGCGGACTCGCACTGGTGACCCCGGTGCCCCTCGCGGGCGTACACCTGCCCGACGAGATGATCGAACCGTTCCGCTCGCTGGGCGGCGACGCGGACGGGCAGCGGGGCATACGCGAACAGTTGTCCGCCGCGTTCCCGGAGGCCGAGCTCGACCGGCTGGTGGCGACCGGGCGGCACATGCGTCCGGAGGCCGTCCGCGCCATCGCCGACTGTTGGAACACCGGCCACCCCCAGGGTGAACGGCCGAGCGCCCACGCCGGCCCGGTGCTCATCCTCCGCGGTGAGCGCGACGGGTTCGTCACCGAGGACATGGTCGACGACGCGATCGTGCCCCGCTTCACCGCCGTGACAGCGGTATCGGTGGCCGAGGCCGGCCACTGGGCGCACATCGAGCAGGCGGCCCACGTCGCCACCCACCTCGACCGCCTCCTCGCCGGGGCCCACCGCACCGACAGCCTCCCCGACGCGAACACCTCCCGCCCGCAGGGGTAGGCAACACCTTCGCGCGGAAGTCCGCGAGGGCTGAAGGCCCTCCCTCTTGAGAAGGTCGTTCCATGATTCAGCGCAAGGATGTCCAGTTCAGGGCCGACGGCGCGGTACAGCTGCGTGGCTGGCTCTTCCTGCCGGACGGCCCGGGGCCGCATCCGGCGATCACCATGGCCCACGGCTACGCCGCGGCCAAGGAGCACGGTCTCGAACCGTTCGCGCGGGCCTTCGCCGAGAGCGGCTTCGTCGTGCTGGTCCATGACCATCGCGGCTTCGGGGCGAGCGACGGCCGGCCGCGTCAGGATGTCGACCCATGGCGCCAGATCGCCGACTGGCGGCGGGCCATCTCCTTCCTGGAGAGCCTCCCCGAGGTCGATCCGGAGCGGATCGGCCTGTGGGGCACCAGCTACGCCGGCGGCCACGCGATCGTGCTGGGCGCGACGGACCGCCGACTGCGGGCCGTGGTCTCCCAGGTGCCGACCATCAGCGGCTTCGAGCAGGGTCGGCGCCGTGTGGTCCCCGAGGCCGTCGCGGCCCTGGAGGAGGGATTCTCCGAGGACGAGCGCGCCCAGTTGCGTGGCGAGGCCCCCCGCACCGTGGCCGTCGTCGGCAGCGACCCGGCGGTGCCCGCGTCGTACCGTACGCAGGAGGCCATCGACTTCTACCTCCAGCCCGTGCCCGACGGTGTGTGGGAGAACGAGGTCACGGTCCGCTCCACCCGGGCCGCGCGCATGTACGAGCCCGGCATCTGGGTCGACAGGGTCTCGCCCACGCCGCTGCTCATGGTGGTCGCGCTCAACGACACCGTCACCGTGACCGACATGGCCCTCGCGGCCTACGAGCGCGCGCTGGAGCCCAAGCGGCTGCGGACGATCCCGGGCGGCCACTTCGACCCGTACACCACGCGGTTCGACACGGCGAGCGGCGCCGCCGTCGACTGGTTCCGCGAGCACCTCGCCTGAGGGTCGCCGACACCCTCGGCGGCGCATGACCAGAAGCGCGGCGCGGGGCGCCGAATCATCCGACGGACCGTCACGAACCATCGACGTCAGTCAGGGATCCGTCAAAGGCTTTCTGGGTGCGACAAGGACGCGACAAGGCGACTACCGAACGGCGGAGACAGGTGCGAAATTGTGTCCGCGGTAAACAACCGCCGCTCGTCCTCCGAGTATCTGCTCGGCTATGCAAGAGGTGAACATGGAACTCCCCGAGTCTCTCAAGAACGTTTCCGCCGCCAAGCGTGTCGCGATCACACTCGCGGCCGCCGTCGTCGTCGGTGGCGCTCTGGTGGCTCCCGCCGCCGCGGCCCAGGGCCCGCAGAAGACCGAGGCCGGCTACTGCTCGGCCGTCGACGGCTGCCAGCTGCACTACATCTGATCGGCGCTTTCCTGATCGGAGGTGCCCGCCGGCCCGGCGGCCGGCGGGCACGGTCCCGGAATGACGAGACCCGTCGGATGACGGCACCGACGGACGGGAGACGTCACAAGGAGCGGGCGGGGACAGGTGCCCGGAGAAGGCTCTCGTGGCGGACTCGGAATCATATGTGACGCGCCCCGCGCAGCCGGCGGAATTCCTCGCGCGAGAGCCGCACAGTGTCCTTGGAATTTCTCGTAACAGCTGGAATTCGTGCGGCCGTTGCCGTTGCCGTTGCCATTGCCATTGCCATTGCCATTGCCGTTGCTGGTGGCGGCGGCGCCGTCGTGCGGTTCAGGGGCGCGGCCGCCGCGTTGAACCGAAGGCGTTGAATGATGGTGGAACTCCCCGCGTACCGAACTGTGGACGACGGTCCCGCGCTCAGCCGAAGACTCCTGGCGCTCACGGAAGCAGGGCGGCCGGTCGCCTGCCCGGTCCATGTCGGCCTCGGTGACCCCGTCGCGCTGTCCAGCAACGACGCGCACATCACCCACACCGTCGCGCGGCACCTGGCCGAGGGAACGGCACACGCGCTTCCCCCCTTCAACAGCGTGCCGCATCCGGCGCTGCGCGTGCTGAACGCGGCCAGTTGGGACCGAGTGGACGCCATGACCGCCGACTTCGCCGGGCTGCCCGCGGATCTGGCGAGCGACCTGTGGACCCGGGTGGACGAGGTCTGCCGCCGAGGCGCGACCCTGTCCTCCGCCGAGCGAGGTGTCGCCGCCGAACTCCTGCTGCGCCTGGGATATCCGCTCGGAGCCGCCGAGATCCTCGGTCTCCTCGACGCGGACGTCACCACCCATACCTTCCGGCCGGACATGGTCCGCGCCGAGTTGCAGGCGTTCATGCGGCTGTACCCGCAAGCCCGGTCCGTTCTGGAGGACCGTGCCCTGCGGGCGGCGGCGGACCCTGGGATGGCGCCCGCCGCCCGCCTGCGGCTCGCCAACTACATCGTCGTGCTCGACGGCAAACGCGGCCACGCGACGCCGGCGTTCCACCGGGCCGTGGAACTCGCCCGCCGTGCCATGGAGGAGACACCGGGGACGGGGATGGCGCGCCACCTGGCCGAACACACCCTTTACCGGGCGATCGCCTTCGAGCCGTACCTGCGAGGGGACGAGGAGGGGACCATGGAGCTCCTCGGCCGGGCCGCCGAGGCCCTGGAGGCGGCCCGGCCCGGCACGGACGCGCTGGACAGCCTGTCGTGGAACGACCACGCCTTCCCCATGTTCGAGACGTTGTCCAAGACCCTTCTGGGATACGGGGAGGTCCGGCAGGCTCTGGACTCCACGGCGAGGCTCGTCGCCATCAACCCCAACGACCACCGGGCCTGGGCCGTGCGCGGCCGTGCGCTGGCCTGCTCCGGCGACCTGGAAGCGGCCGTCCGGGCATGGGAGCGGATCCTCCCGTTGGGCGGCCTCCCCGTCGCGGCCGCCGGGTTCTTCCTCGGCTGGGCCCACGGGGAACTCGGTGACACCGCCCTGGCCCGCGAGTTCTACGAGCTCTCGTACTCGGTCGACCCCACCCCGGAGGCGATCGCCGGGAAGGTGCCCCTGTCCGTGTGACGAACCGGGTCGGCTGGGCGAGCACCGGCCGCAGGCCGTCCGGCACCGGCCGAACAGCGGTACGGCGGAGACCGATGGAAGAATCAGCACCAAAAGGGATGAGAACGGCCATGAACGCGTTTGAGCGCTGTGTCGTCGACCGCGACACCTTCTTCGCCGGACAGTGGAGGAAGGCGCCTGCGGTCATGCGCCCCGCGAACCCTCCGGTCGACCTCCTCACGGTGGCCGACGTGGACCGGCTCCTCGACTCGGGGCTGCTCCACGTCCCGTATGTGGAGGTCACGCACGAGAGCGGCGCCGTGCCGCGTGAACGCTACTGCACCGCCCGGGAGGTGGCGGGCACCATGGCGGCCGGATACGTCGACGCCGGCGCCGTCCGCCACCTGATCCGAGAGGAGCACGCGACCCTGCTGCTGCGTCACGTCGACCAGTGGGTGGCCGGGGTGCGTGCCTTCACCGACGAACTCGCCGAGCACTTCGGGCGCAAGGTGGAGGCGTTCTGCTTCGTCACACCGGCGGGCACCCAGGGACGGCCGGTGCACCGTGACGACGCCGACGTCCTGGCCGTCCAGGTCAGCGCCGTCAAGAGGTGGAAGGTGTACTCCGGACCGGCCGACGGGAACTGGGAGCCGGGCCTTGTCGCCGAAGACCCCGGGGAACCGCTGCTCGACTCCGTGCTGCGGGCCGGGGAGGTCCTGTACGTGCCGCGCGGATTCGCGCACGCCGCCGCGGCCGCCGAGGACGCCTCCTCGGTGCACCTGTCCTTCACCATCCGCGAGGCGGGCACGCCGAACCTGGACGCAGTGCTCCGGGCCCTCGTCGCCGCGGACGCCCGCCTGCCGGTACGGCCGCTCGACGAGGAGTCCCTGGTCCGCGCGGCCTCCGAGGTCATAGCCGGAGCCCGGAAGGTTCTCGAGGACCTCACGCCGGAGGCTCTCGTGCACTACACCCGGACGGTCATGCGGGCCCGGTCGGCGGAGCCGACGCACACCTCGATCGCGGACTGACCGCTCCCGCCTGCTCGACCGATATCTCGAGCGCGGGCTCCACCCACCGCTCACCGGCCGAGGGTCGCGACGGCCGAGAGGGCTTCCTCCCGCGAACGGCTGATCTCGCGCGCCCAACCGCAACGGATCCGAGGTCAATGCGCCGATCCCCACGCCTAGTTGTCCGACCTACGGCGGGTCCCCTCCAGATCGTCAGCGGCACAGCCCGCGTCGGAGGTGTGCAGGGCGGCCCCCCGGCTGTGACCATCGACGACCTCCATCAGGAAGGTGAGGAGAACAGCGGCCCGGGAGAGCCGGTCCGCGACGCCCTCGCGTCCGGCGATGCCGCCCCGGACGACGACGCACCCTCGAACACCCGCCACCTTTCGGGCCGTTGGGCGGCCGCCGTCGCCCTCCTGCTGCTGGCCGCTTGCGGCACCGCGTACGGCGTGACCCGACTCGACCGATCCGATCTGCCCGGTCTCGGCACTGTCCACGACGGCCGGCAGACCTATCCGGAGCTGACCGGAGCACCGCTGCCGCCGGGCAGGCCCCGCCCGTTCGACTCCGTCAATTCCGGCAACGTCCACTACGCCGACCTCCGGGATCTGGTGCTGCCCGTGCCGGAGGGCGACCGTGAGAATCGGGAGCTGGAGGGCGACGACGGCTGGCTCCCGGTTTCCCGGTTGGCGGCCGAGTACGCGTCGGCCGACGAACGGGCCACGGTCACCGGACTCCTCCACGCCCAGGCCTTGCGGCACATCGCCGCCCGCGGCTGGACCACCGCCGGCGGCGGCCGCGTCCGGATCTATCTGCTCCAGTTCAAGTCGGGAGCGGTCGTGAACTCCCTCTACGTCCAGGACTTCGCCGGAACCACACCGGCCCATGCGCTGGCCGGTGCCGCCGATGTCGGCGCGGACCGACCGCTCGACTCCACCGAGTCCACCGACGGCGTCCACGCCGACCTCTACGTGGACGAAGCGCCCTATGGCGCCACCCAGACCCGGGAGGCCTACCTGGCCGCGGGCGACGTCCTCGCGCTGGTCGTCCAGTCCGGCGGGAGCGACGGCGATACGGACAAGGCGGAGACAGCGTTCCGTCAGGCGGTCGCTCTGCAGGGCCGGTTGCTGGGGTGAGGCCGGCGATCCCCTCTCCGTGGGGAGGGCGCCTGTGATCGCCGGATCGGGCCCCTTATCGACTGGCGCGGACTTAGCTTCGGCAGCGTGAGGTTGCCTCCTGCCGATGCCGGTACCAGCATGCGTCGACCTCACGTCCGTCACCCAGGGTGAACCGTGTCTGTCCTGAGGCAGAGGCGAAACCGGCTGCCGTCAGTGCTCCTCGACAAGCGGTGTTCGTCGGCTCCGCGCCGGCTCGTACGACCTCGAGCCCGAGATGACGGTGACCGAGCTGGACGGCCGCGCGGAACAGCTCGACGCCCAGTCCCTGCCGGCGGAAGCCGGGAGCCAGCCAGCCACCGATCTCGCCGGTGTGCAGGTCCACGCTGGTCGCGCCCGCATATCTGCCGTCGTCCACGTGCACGGCGGTCAGCTCGACGAAACGTTCGGAGTGCTGCTCGATCTTCCTCATCATTTTGAAGCGATCGCGAGGCGCGAACCCGGACAGGTCGTCGTCCGCACGCATGTACAAAAAGCACTCTCGCGTGTCTTCGTGCTGCACCAGTTGGTCGTCCCTGAACCCCAGCCAGCGCTGCGCATCGCCGTCGGAACAACCTGCCGCGGGCCCCAGTACGTCCAGGGCGATGAGCGGCGTATAGAGCAGCAGCCGCTCGCTGCGCAACACGTGCCGGCCCGCGCCGCATTTACCACGTACAGGCGGATGAAGGGGTTCCGCCCGACGGCGAAACAGTCCCTGCCACCTCATGCCCCGCCCCCGGAAGAGATTGTTGAAGTGCCGTCCCAGCACCGCGCGATGGCTGAATATAACTTGTCTCCGCAAGTGCCTCGGCCCGGGGATCGGAGACCCGGCCTCGCGCCGCCATGGAGCCCGGCGTGGCGGCGACGCGGTGGCGGCATGGCGGCGCGGTTCCGCGGAGCGAGTTCCGCCGTGCCTTCTGCCGGCGAACTGTTCACCTCTTCAGGGGCCGAGAGAGGCAAGAAGCGCCAGGACTCTGTGCCAGCCCGCCTCTTGAGCGGCTGCGTTGCCCGCCCGGGTGCCACCGAGGTCGATCTCCCGGCCCGTCAGAGGGTAACGGGTTCCGGCTGCGAGGTACGGAAAGGTTCCGACACCGTGCCCGGCGTGAGGATAGATCAGTGCGTGGTGCGGATACCGGTTGCCGCAGGCGTCGAGTTCCTCGACGATCTGCTGCGCCCAAAGAGTCGAAGTCCACAGGTGGTCGTCGCTTCCGGCGATGGCCATGACGGGGCCGCTGACATGGTTGAGCGGGATGAGTCCGTCGGCGACGGGCTCCCCGTCCTTGGTCCAGGCCGCGGTGGAGTAGAGCGGGATCCCGCCGTTGACCTGGGCTGACGGCGAGTAGACGACCGCGCCGTGGACGAGGCCGGGGTAGTCGTCGGCGAGAAGCAGAGCCGCCTCGCTGCCACGTGAGTAGCCCATCACCAGGATGCGGCGCGGATCGACCTTTGCCACGTCCACCGGCCGAGAGGAGCCGACGTGCACCGACTCGACGGCTCCCTTGCCGGTTTCACGCCGGATCATGGCACACGTGCCGCGGACATCGAGGCGACGATCACCCAACAGTTACTGTGGGAGGCCACCGCAGGTGAGGCCGACCGCAGATCGTCGAGGACGTCACATCGGCGCCGTGGTGGCGGGCGGACCCGGACACCATCGACCCACCTGCCACGGATCGCTGAGGTGGAGGCGGAGACGGAGGCGGGGCCGTGGCCGCGTGGCCAGAACGTCCGTGTCCTGCGCCGACCCTACTCACCGCGACGGCGGCCGAGTACACGTGAGAGTTCGCCGACCGGCGCGAGCAGGTGTCCGCCATCGCCCGCGCACCACCACACGGCCGCGCCGCCCCGCTCCGAGCCATGGACGCCGAGGTCATGTCGGGGGCACACCGGCCAGACCCTCCACGTCCGTTCGAGCAAGCTCTCCTGAATCATGGTCGCCAGGCTGGTGAGTGCCATGGCGGGGTCGTCACACATGTTCGGCAGGATGGGGCTGCCCCAGTCGAGCCGTTCGCCGTCGGCGAGGCGGACCCCGGCTCCCACCGGGAACCAGTCCTCCAGGACCTCGATCTCCGGTGCGCCGTCGATCCCACGGGTGTGCAGGTCGCGGGCTACGATCCGCAGTGCCGTGCGCAACACCTCCAGACGCTCGGGGGCGAGGTCGAACCCGGGCTCGAAGCCCGTGTCGTCCAGGATGCGCCGGGCCAGGGCGGTCATCTCCGCAGGCGACACCTCGGCGGGACTCCGCTCGACGACCTCCAGGACGGCGTCGGTGCAGTGGGACCGGTCGAGCAGTTCGCAGGCGAGGGCGACGACGTGCCGCGGGTCGAGGTTGTCCTCGCGCAGGCCGACGTACACCCTTCGCTCCAACTGTTCGGCGTGCGCCTCGTGTTCAGCCATGACGTCGCTCACGAGCCCATTGTTCCCGACACGGCACGGCTGCTCGCCGCATGATGGTCGGCATGACGCGCCCGATGGTGGCCGATGCGCCCTGACTCCCACCGGTCCTCGGAGGAACCGCGCGTGGCCGCTCATGAATCCATGACGGCCGCACGCGCCGCGCCCGCACGTACCTGACCTCCGGCGCGTTCGTCTCTGCCCGCCACCGACGAGAGTGACTCGGCGCCCCTGTCCCCGGGTCACACCCGCTGCTTCCCTCACTCCGGTTCCTGGAGGTGCACGTACTGCCGCAGGCTCGCCGGGGTGAGCGGGCCGGGGAGCGGGCCCGCTGCGGCGGCCGGGGACCGCGGTGGCAGCGGTTCGAGGTGTGCCGCTCGGCGCAGGCCGGGCTCGCCGGGAAGGCCCAGTCGGGCCCAGACGTGGCCGGCCAGTTCCGGAAGCAGCGGCCGGCCGAGCAGGGCCACGCCCACCAGCCACCCCGCGTCCGGTTCGAGGGGACTGCCGATCCATTCGTCGAAAGCCGTCACGGCGCGCGTCAGGTCCGGGGCGTAGGGGGTGAGCAGCGCGTACTGGTCGGCCGCGGCCTTGAGCGCCGGATCGGGCCGCCACACGGGGCGCGGCCGTTCGCGCAGCCGGTCGAGGGCGGGGCGCAGCACCGTGGCCCGCCACGTGCGCAGGGCATCGATGTGGTGGGTGAGCGTCCGGAGGTCGATGTCCGCCGGGCCGTGGTCGAGGGGCGCGTGCAGCAGGGCGTAGCGCAGCTCGTCGGCGGAGACGGACGTGCCCTCCAGCAACTCGGAGAGCCAGATGCCGTGACGCTTGCTGGTGGAGCACTTGTGGCCCTCGAAATGCAGCATGCCATTGACGACGGTGGCGTCGAACGGCGCCAGGGTTCCCTGTGATCCCTGGGCGATCACGTCAGGGACCAGCAGTCCGGGGGTGGAGTTGTCGCTGCCGAACAGGCCGACGGTGGTGACACCGCTGCCGGGTGTGAAGGGATTGACCGCGGCCCCGGTCAGCGCCCGGTGCACCTCGCCGCAGTAGACGCTGTACAGGAAGTAGCCGTTGCTGATCACCTTGCCGGCCGGCAGGGTCGTGCCGCGGATGCCCCAGTCGCCCTGGCCGGTCAGCCGGACGCGGCCGCCGTGCTGGTCCAGGGCGCGCAGCAGCGGCGCGAGGAACACCGGCCGCAGACCCGCGGCGCGGTGCCGGTCGGCGATGGCCCGCGGATCGTCGGCCGTCGCGAACCAGTTCCGCTCGGTACGCCACTCGACCGGGCTGTCACCGACCCGGGAACGGGCGCGGACCAACTGCTCGGGTACGAAGTACTCCCCGCAGTAGGTGCAGGTGCTGCCGCCGCACGGGCGCCCGCAGTGGGGGCACTCGCCCGCGATCCACGGGCCGACCAGTGCTCGGCCGGTGTCCTGCGCGTACGGGATGCGCTCGTCCTCCGTACGGGCGGCTCCGGTCGCCCGCAGCCGGGTCAGGACGTCCTCGTGGAGCTGCCGGTAGGCGTCCCGGTGGGTCTGCCCCGCAGGGTCGATCCAGGCGTCCAGCCCGATGGAGAGGCGGGAGAGATCGCGGGCGATCCCTGTGTGGTGGTCGCGGTACGTCTCCTCGGGAGAACGGCCTTCGCGGTGGGCGGCGGCCACCACCCAGTCCTCGTACACGTCGCTGCCGGTGACGACCGCGACCTCGTGGCCCTGGGCGCGCAGCGCGCGGGCGATGACGTCGGCCCGGAGGTAGGTGCCGCCGCCATGGCCGATGTGCAGTCGGCCGTTGGGAGTCGGCTGCATGGGAACGAGCAGGACCTTGTGGTGGATGTGCATGGCAGCGGGTCACCCCTTGGCGAGGTCGGTGATGAGAAGGTCGGTCAGTTCGGGCAGGGAGGCGATCCGGGGCCCGGTCCAGGAGCGTGGCTCGCCGCACTCGACCAGGACGGCGGTCATGCCGGCCGCGACGGCCCCGTCCAGTTCGCCGTCGGTGCCGTCGCCGACGAAGAGACAGGCCTCCGGCGGCACACCGAGCCGGACGGCGGCCGTGCGGAACAACTCCGGGTCGGGTTTCATCACGCCGGTCTCCGCGGACAGCAGCAGTTCGTCGAAGCGTCCGGCGAACGCGGACCCCCGCACCATCTCCCGTACGTCGGAAGCGCAGTTGGAGACCAGCGCGGTCCGCAGCCCGAGCCGTCCGGCCGCTGCCACCGCCTCGACCGCGCCCGGCAGGGGAGTGGCGAAGGCCTCACCGTGCAGCCGTCGCCGGGTCGCCGCCGCCTCCTCCGCCTGGGCCGGGGACCAGGCGCCCGCCACCTCGTCGCGGAGCCAGTCCAGATACGCCGCGAACGGGCCGGTCTCACGCTTTTCCCTGGTGCGCTTCCACACGTCGGCCAGGTCCCCCGGGTGCTGCCCGAGCGCCGCGGCGGTGGCCTCGAAGGTGCGCCGCTTCAACTCCTCGGGCAGAGGGACCAGCGTCTTCCACAGGTCGAACAGCACGGCTCGGGACCGGCCCGGCCAGACCCGGACGACGGGCTCCTCCCAGCGGGAGTTGTCGATCACGACATGCGCCAGCTCCCGCGGCGGGTGCTCCTCCAGATAGGCCCGCTGGGCGGGCAGGTACTTGTCGGCGTACTTGCGCATGACCTCCGCACCCTGGGTGGGCAGGTCGCGCTGCCGGGCTCTCTCCAGCACCGTGTCCTCGCCGACGTCCAGGTGGACGAAGAGGTCGACATACGGGCGGACCTCCGCGCGGTAGAGGAAGACGCCCTCCAGGATCACCACGGTGCCGGGACCGATGTCGTGACGGACCGTTCGCCACTCGTCGGAGGGGAGGTCGAGGGCGGCGACGGAGCGGTGGAGCACGCCGTCCGTCCGTAAGGGAGCGAGCACTTCGGCGACGAGGCGGGCGAAGTCGATGCTGAGCTCGTAGTACTGACGAGGCGCCGGCAGCGTGGAGTCGTACCGTTCCGCGCGGGGGCGGTGGAAGTCGTCCACGTGCACCACGGCGACGGGCACGCCCCGTGCGTGCAGCACGGTACGCAGCCGTTCGGCCATCCGGGACTTGCCCGCGGTGTCGACTCCGGTGACTCCGACCACGTACGGTCGCCCGTCGGTGGTCCGTCGCCGGACCAGCAAGGCGGCCAGCGCGTCGAGGACGGGTTCGTCGCTCATGCGCCCGCCTCCACGAACTGTGCGGCCAGACGTTCGGCCAGCCGCTGGTAGAGGTCGCTCGCGTAGGCGGTGTTGTCGCGCCGGTCGAGCGGGGTGGGCTCCACCCGGAGCACGGACAGCAGGGGATGCGCGACCCCGTTGACCAGGAGCGCCCCGTCGTCGTCCGCGAGGAGCCGGTCGGGTGAGTCGCCGGGCCGCACCAGCACACCGTCGACGTACAGGTCCGGAGCCTGCCCGTGATAGCCGAGGGCCTGGACGACCAGTGCGGCCTCCTCGAACCGGTCGGCCGCGACGGCGAGGACGGGGGCGTCCACGAGCGTCGCGCCGGGCAGCTCGCCCGCCCACAGAGCGCAGTACAGGGCCCGTGACCGATGGCGCAGACCCGAGTCGCGGTAGACGATGCCGGTCGTCGGGCAGACGTCGGAGGCGGGATCGAACGGCCTCTCCCGGCCCGGTACTTGACCGCACCGGGCGAGGTCCGCGCTGTCGTACATGAGCCGGGCCGGCCCGCGGCGGACGACCTGGACGGAGGGCAGCGGTGCCCCGGGGTGTTCGGCGCGCAGTTCGGCGCGCAGGTCGAGCAGGATCTGCAGGGCGGACATCGCGCTGTGCGAACTGCCCGCCACGACGACCGGACGCCCGCCCGCCGCGAGCAGCCGGTCCTTGGTCTCGGACCGGTGGGCCGTGGAGATCACGGTGCCGGACAGCAGCACCTTCGGCCGCCAGCAGGCGAGTTCCGGGTGCGCGCGCTCGGTCCGGCCGGTGGCGAGTACCGCGTGCCGGCCGGACTCCGTGCTGCCGTCGGCGAGCCGGACGTCCACCCGGTGCCGGTCGCGGTCGGCGTGCACCGCGACGACCGTGCTGCCCAGCCGCACTCCGTCCGCGCCGAGGGCGTCCTGGAGCGTACGTCCGAGCGTGGTCAAAGCGGTGGCCAGCCGGTCCATGGCGACCGGCTGCTCGGCGCGGGCGACGTCCGTCAGCGCGGAGGATCGGCCCCGGGGCACGAAGGGGCCGCTCAGGTCGAGGTGTTTGAAGAAGCGGGAGCCGATCGAGGTGGTGGTGATGCCGTAGCGGGCGAAGCCTCCGGGGCCCATCGTGGTGCCGCGCTCGTACACGCGGACGCGCCGCAGCAGGAGGGCATGGGCCGAGGCGAGGAAGGTGGTGGTGCGGAAGCCGCCGCCGATGAAGGCGATGTCGCTGTCCAGGGTAGGCCGCGTCGCCGCGGCGAGCGTCGGCTGACGGCCCGTCATATTCCCTCCGCCAGCAGCAGTTCGGTGAACCGGTCGCAGATGACGTCGGCCTCTTCGAGGGTCAGGACGAGCGGCGGACGGATCTTGAGGACGTTGCCGTGTCCGTAGCGAGAGGTCCGGATGACCAGCCCGTGGTCCAGGGCGCGTTCGGCCAGCCGGTTGGTCAGCGCGGCACTCGGACGGCGTGCCTCGTCGACGATCTCGACACCGATCATCAGACCCACTCCGCGCACGTCCGCGATGTGCGGATGGGTGCTGCGCAGGGCCTCCAGCCGGCCCAGGATGTGCGCGCCCGTCGCACGGACGTTGGCCAGGAAGTCCGGGTCGTCGATGACGTCCAGGGTCGCCAGCGCCGCGGCGGCGGCCAGCAGGTTGGCGCCGTAGGTGAAGGAGTGGTCGTTGGTCGGCAGACCGGCCAGCTCGTCGCTGGTCAGGATGGCCGCGACCTGGGCGCCGGAGCCGCCGAGCCCCTTGGCGACGGTGATGGCGTCCGGGTCGACACTGAAGTGCTCGGCGGCGAACATGCGCCCGGTGCGGCCGATGCCCGTCTGCACCTCGTCGAAGATCAGCTTCATGCCGTGGGTGTCGCACAGCTCGCGCAGCGCGGCGAAGTACCCGTCCGGCGGCACGATGTTGCCGCCGTTGCCCGAGATGGGTTCCACGAGCACCGCCGCCACGCTGCCGCTGCTGGCGAACTCCAGGAAGTCGTTGATGCGGTCGACGCACATCAGCCCGCACGAGCGCGGGTCCTGGCCGTAGAAGCAGCGCATGCAGTACGGGTCCGGCACCTGGAGGCCACCGTGGTAGAGCTGCGCCAGCGGCTGCTTGCGGAAGGCGTTGCCCGACAGGCTGGCCATCATCACCGTCTGTCCGACATGACTGCGGAACAGGGTGATGACGTCCCTGCGGCCGGTGATCCGCTGCGCCATCTTCACGGCGCCCTCGTTCGCGGCGGAGCCGCCGTCCACCTTCAGATGGGCCTTGCTGATGGTCTTGGGGGCCAGTTGCACCAGGCGGTGGGCGAGGGCGTTGATGGGGGCGGTCTGGAAACCCGACGTCACGTGGATGAGCTGGTCGGCCTGGTCCTTGATGGCCTGGATCACGGCGGGATGGCGGTAGCCGAGACTGAGATTGAACGTCGCGGACGCGCAGTCGATGTAGCCGCGGCCGTCGGAGTCGTACAGGTGGATGCCCTCCCCGGCCACCATCCGGGTGTCGGAGACCGGATAGTAGACGGCACTGGCGTTGTCGGCCTGTTGCTCGGGCACGAGGTCCGGGGCTACGAGATGAGGGGGCAGCGGCATACGGGGGCTCTCCAAGCTCATTTGACGCTCTTCGGCGCGGAAGCGGGCGGCGGTGGGGCGCGGGGCCGCAGGGGCGGCGGCGTGTGGGAACGTGGCGGCAGGGCCGTACGGCAGCCGGGGAGGCCGGCCCGGTTCGTGTCCGACCCTGCGCGGCGAGGCGCCGCACCGGACACCGGCCGCCCGACGGGAGCGGCCGGACACGGTCTAGACGGCGGTCCGGGGCCGGACACGGTCTAGACGGCGGTCCGGGGCCGGACCTCGGTGTACAGGCCCCGTGCCGCCAGGAGCCCGGCGAGGTCCCCGGCCTGTGTCTCGGTACCGGTCAGCAGACAGGACCAGCCCTCCACCTCGGCCTCCACGTAGGCCGAGATCACCTCGCGCGGGGTCGACCCGGGCAAGGCCTCCGCGATCAGCGACATGCCGTGATCGACGGAGTGCGGATCGCCGGGCAGCAGGCACGCGTCGAACGCCCCGCCCGCCTGCCGCGGGCGCCAGGCCGCGCGCCAGCCGTCGTCCCGCGCGGTTCTCCAGAAGGCCCGTGCCTCGCCGAGCAGAACCGCCCGGGGCAGGGCGGCCAGCCGGCCGGTGATCCCCTCGGTGGTGCCCTCGTCCCGGTGCCGGGTGAAAGGCCGCCCCGTGGGCAGGCTGACCAGATACTTCTCCACGTTGGGGGCGATCTCGTGGGGCTCGGTCGGCGTGTGCACGCAGTTGGCGAACGCCGACGTGCCGAACCGTGCGCGCACCTTGCTCCGCACCTCCACGCACCGCCGGACCACATCGGGTCCGCGCACCACGACGACCTCGCACGGTCCGCTGGTGAGGTACAGCCTCAGCAGTTCGGCGGTGATCGGGTACTTGGGCCCGGCGAACTTGGGCCAGGTGTCCATGACGTCCTCGTCCTCCAGGCAGACCTCGTAGCGCAGCTCGACGCTCAACCGTGAGGCCTCCAGGAGCACGTCGACGTACTCACGTACCTGAGGGGAGCGGTAGCCGTCCGGCTTGACGACCAGGACGCTCAGTTCCCCTGGTGCCACCTGGTGGGACATGGGGTGCCCTTTCTCTTCGAACGGCTTGCCGCTCATACGGCGAACTCGTATCCGTCGTGCCGCCGGGCCCGCTCCGCCGACAGACGGAAGGCGGTCAGCGCGGCCGCCAGCCACAGCAGGCCCGCCACCGCGGCGAACGCCGCCGGGCGCGCGACGGCGGCCGGTCCGGCGCCGTCGGCGAGGGCGCGCACCGCGGCCACACCGTGGGTGGCCGGGAGCGTCTGGGCCAGCAGGCGCACACCGAACGGCCAGAAGCCGGTGGGCACCTGCACGCCGCCGATCGCCATGGTGATCAGGAACGCGGCGTTGTACACGATGTTGCGGACGGCCGGCGCCGCGAGCACGAACGCGCCGAGGAACAGGCCGAAGCAGTACGTGCCGAACGCGGTCAGCACCACCAGCGCCACCAGCAGCGGCACTTGGGCCGCGGCGAAGCGCACTCCGAACATCGGGTCCAGCAGCAACAGCGCGACCAGTGAGGTGCCGCAGCCACTGACCGGCCACTGCAGGCTGCGGCCGAGGAAGACCCAGCCCATCTCGCTGGGGGCGGCGGCCAGCAGCGCCAGGGTGCCCTGGGCGCGTTCCCAACTGGTCGACAC
Organism: Streptomyces sp. RPA4-2; assembly: GCF_012273515.2. Classification (NCBI taxonomy): domain Bacteria; kingdom Bacillati; phylum Actinomycetota; class Actinomycetes; order Kitasatosporales; family Streptomycetaceae; genus Streptomyces; species Streptomyces sp. RPA4-2. Next base: position 1,231,793 of record NZ_CP050975.2, on the reverse strand, counting down.
CACCACGGTCATGGCCTCGATGACACACGTCGCCACCGAGTTGCCGAGGACGAGATAGCGGGTCTGCGCGGGGGAGTCCAGGAAGGAGCCGATCAGCGCGAAGAACGTGACCTGGCACAGCATCCGGCCCAGCCAGCCGAACGTCCAGCTGTACCAGGTGTAGGTCGCGCGGAAGTCGGCCAGGGCGTTGGCGGCGGCCGCGCGGACCACCCGGCCGACTCCGATGACGCGGGAAACGGTGATGTCCATACGGCCTCACATCCGGGCCAGGGTGCCGGTGACCCGGACCCTGCGCAGAATTCGGTCGATCAGCAGCGTCCCGGCGGCGTAGCCCGCCAGCCCCAGCAGCACCACGGCCAGCAGACCGCCGGTCGCGTCGTGGGCCGGACCCGGACTGACGGCGGCCCGCAGCACATCCGCGCTCCAGGACAGGAACACCGCCTTGCTCGCCGGCTGCAGCCAGTGCGGCAGATGGTCGACGGGCACGAGGACGCCACCGAGCAGGAAGAAGGGGAAGCTGAGCGTGTTCTGCAGGATGCGGGCCGAGGGCGCCAGCACGAACAGGGCCGACACACAGCTCGCGGTGCCAGCCATCGCGGCCGCGGTGAGCAGCACCCCGACGAGGAACAGCGCGGGGTGGGCGATCGTCACCAGCACGCCGAAGCCGGCCCAGGCGACGAGCCAGGCCTCCGCGAGACTCAGCGTGCTCAGGACGGTCACGGCGGCGATCCGGGCCGTGATCACCGACGAGTAGCGCGCCGGTGTGGCCACCACGGCCTCCAGCGTGCCCCGTTCACGCTCGTGGCCGATCAGCTCGCCGCCCGCCATCAGCGCCATCGACCACAGCGACATCAGCACCGGTGCCAGCACGGCGAAGCCCGCCAGGTCCCGGCGGTCGGCGTGCTCGGTGATGGCCAGGAAGACGCATGTGTACAGCGGCGCGGTCACGAAGACGTGGAGGGTGTCCGGGGTCCGCAGGGTCATCAGGATCTGGAGGCGGAAGACCTGCCAGAACAGGGTCGGGCTCATCTGGTCACCCGCATTCCGCGGTCCTGCACCAGATGCCGGTAGACCTCGGCCAGTCCGGGTCGGACGGTGGCCAGCGAGGTGACTCCCGACGCGACCAGTCTGCGCAGTACCTCGCCGGTGGTGTCGGCGGCGGAGATCTCGACGCTGACCCGTCCGTCGGGCGTCCGGTCGAGCGAGAAGACGCCGGGCAGGCCGCGCAGGTCCTCGGCGACGGCGGCGGACACGGCGGCGGCCTTCACGCGTTCGTAGGCCGACATCCGGCGGGCCAGTACCTCGGGCCGGTCGGTCGCCAGGACCCGGCCCTGGTCGATGAGCGTGACCCGGTCGCACACCGCCTCGGCTTCCGCCATGTCGTGCGTGGTGATGAGGACCGTACGGCCCTCCGCGCGCAACTCCCGCACCAGCGTGCGGAAGTCGTAGGCGGCCAGCGGGTCCATACCGGTGGTGGGTTCGTCGAGGATGAGGACCTGGGGGTCGCTGACCAGGCCGCGGGCGAGGTGCAGGCGCTGTTTCATGCCCCGGGAGAAGCCGTCCACCCGGTCGTCCGCCCGCTCGCTCAGGCCGACCCGGTCGAGCAACGCGTCCGTACGCCGCCGGAGTTCGCGGCCGTGCAGACCGTAGAGGGCACCCCACAGACCGAGGTTCTGGCGGGGAGTGATCCGGCCGTACAGGCCCCGGTCGCCGCCGAAGACGATGCCGATCAGGGGTTTGACCGCCCGTGGCGAGGCGGCGATGTCGTGGCCGCACACCCGGGCCGTCCCCGAACTGGGCAGCAGCACGGTCGTGAGGATCTTGCACAGGGTCGTCTTGCCTGCGCCGTTCGGTCCGAGCAGGCCGTGCACCTCGCCGGTGCGGACGGTCAGGTCGATGCCGCGCAGCGCGGTGACGACGGCGTCGGGCCGACGACGGGAGCCGAACTCCCGGGTGAGCGCGCGGACTTCGACCGCGTGGTCGTCCGACGTCGTCATGCTCCGGCCTCCTGGTCCGTGGCGGCGGCAAGGGCCGTGGCGTACAGGTCGGGGTCGACCAGTTCGCCGGCCACCAGCAGGAAGTCACCGACCGGAGTGCGGGCCAGCGTCAGGTGGTCCCGGTGGTCGAGCACGCATTTCTCCCCAGGCCGTGCAACGCGGGTCAACGGCATGCCCCAGACCGGCTGACCCGCCTCCAGCCGAGCGTCCACCGAGCGGCCCGGCTCGTGCGGCGGCCGGGGTACGGCGGCACGGCGGGCGGTCTCCGTGGCCGCCGGGACGGTCAGGGCCTGTCGCAGCGGCTCGGCCCCCGGGTGGTCGACGGCCGTGCTCAACAGGTCCAGCAGCTCGACGAGTTCGGGTGCCAGCCGATAGGTGTCGGCGGCTTCGGCCACCACCGTCGGCCGCAGCGCCCCGCTGTCGAGCAGCATCAGCAGATCGACGGCGTCCTTGGCGTGGAACGCGCGCTGGAACCGCTCCTCGGCCACCGACAGCAGATCCGCCAGGACTTGTCGGGCAGGCAGCTCCGGCCGTACGGGTACGGCGGCGAAGTCCCCGGAGAACGCCGCCGTGCAAAGCTCCACCCGAATCTCCTCCTCCATCAGAGGGTCGGGGGAGGGCCAGAGGACGGCGAGCATGACGTGCGGGCGCCCGGCGGCGACGAACAGCGACAGTTCCGCGGGAACGCCGCCCAGCGAGCACAGCGTGACGGCGGCGCGCCACAGCTGTTCCTCGTCGGGTGCGACGAGGTCGAGGTCGCCCACCGGGCGCCGGACGCCGGTCGGATAGTGGCCGGCGAGGGAGGGGCCTTTGACGGTCCGTATTCCCGGGCAGTGCGCGAGCGCTGCCCGCAGCTCGGCATACCGGGCCGCGCGGGAGCGGGCCCGTTCCAGCAAGTCCCTGCTGCCGGTGCCGGCCTCGGTGCCTTCACCGACGGCCAGCGAGACGACCAGCTGGGCGAGCGTGCCGGAGGTCTGCTGGGCGCGGCGTACCAGACGGTACGCCTCCTCGTGCCCGGGGACGTCGAGCAGCCGGTGCAGCAGATTCAGGTCGAGTGGCGCGACGGTCATGGTCGCCGGTCCCCCTTCACGGTCGCGGCCAGTTCCCCGGCACGGGTCGTCCAGTAGCGGTGGTGCACTGCCCAGCCCCGTGCGCACAGGGCTGTCGTGACCCGGTCGCCGTCGCCGTCGAGGCCGTGGACGACATGACCGGTCAACGGGAGCCGCGCTGTCCGGGCGAGGTCCGCGACGGCGGCGACCAGGGCTCCGCGGGCCGCCGGACCGTCGGCGCCGGGTTCGACGAGGACGTCCACCAGCTCCACATGGGTCTCGGCGGTGATCTCGTCCCAGGCCTGGCCGACGACGGTCGCGTGGCCCACCGGGACGTCGTGCTCCCACACCAGCAGCGACTGCCGGGACGGGGTGTCGAGCAGAGCGTCGGCCTCGGCCCTCGCGGCGTCGAGGCCGGCCGGCCGGTCCTGTTCACGCGCGGCGTGCAGGATGGCGCGGACGAGCCAGTCGGTCAGCAGCGGCCGGTGTTCCTCCTGCGCCGGGGTGACCCGGGGTCCGTCGGGAGCGGCCGGCACCGTCGCGTCCTCGGCCAGCCGTACGTAGGTGAGGTCGCGGTGCCACGGCTCCGGCAGGAGGACGGCGGCACCGGCGCGCACGACGAGGGCGGACACCTCGGGATGGTCGGCGAGCAGCGTCCGCCACAGGGTCCGCGAGGCCTCGTCGTCCGACAGCAGCTCCGGGTCGGCGTACTCCACCAGCAGGCGCCGCTCGTCGGACAAGGGGTCGGTGGAGACGCCCGCCACACAGGGCAGGCCGGACACCGTGCGCACCAGCTCCGCGTCCCGCGCGGACTTCAGATAGCTCTCGGCGGCGTACATCAGGAGGCCACCGAGCGGACGGTCAGGAGCAGTTCCCGGCGGACGTGCGCGGCGGCCCGCCGCACGTCGTCGACGCCCACCCGGCGCAACTCGGCGATCTCGTCCTCGAGGGACCAGACCCGTCCGGTGGAGCAGGTGCGTTCGGCGATGAGTTTGGCGTACTCCAGCGGTGTCTCGGACTCCAGGACCAGGCTCATCTCCGCCTGCCGCAGGGCCGCGTCGAAGTCGTCGGGAGCGGGCCCCTGTCCGGCCACGCCGGTCAGCAGTTCGTCCACGAGGGTACGGACTCGGCCGGCCGCGGACGCCTCGGTGCCGATGAGCAGTCGCCAGGCGCCCGATTCGCGGTAGCCGCGGTCCCAGGCGTGGAACGAGTAGGACAGGCCGTGCTCGCTGCGCAGCGTGCGGTAGAGCAGGGAGGAGGGGCTGGAGCCCAGGAGGTGGGCGAGGACGCCGTACGCGCTCCGTCCGGCGACGTCCGCCCTCGGGGAACGCGCGCCGAAGCAGAGCCAGGTGAAGTTCGCTTCCCCGGGGTCCGGCAGCGGATCTTCCGCACCCTTGGCTGCCGGCGGTACCCGGGGCAGCGGGTCCGTCGGCTGCCCGGCCTCGTGGACGGCGGCCTCGGCCAGCACCCGGGGGACCCTCGGGCCCACGACGACCAGCGCACCGGGGGCCCGGACGAACCGGTCGCGATGGACGGCCGTCAGCTCCTGCGCGGTCACGGCGGCCAGCTGACCGGGTTCCCCGCCGACCGGCCGGCCCAACGGGTGTCCGGGGAACAGCCCGGCGAGGACCGCGTCCTGGACGACGTCCGAGGGGTCGGCCGCCGCGGCGGCCAGCTCCTGGAGGACGACGGCACGCTCCCGGTCCAGCGTGTGGCTGTCGAGCACCGGTTCGAACACGGCGCGCAGCAGTGCGGCGGCCACGTCCTCGGCGTCGTCGGCGTGCATCTGTGCGTAGTACAGCATCACTTCAAGGCCGGTCAGGGCATTGGCCTGACCGCCGCGTCGTTCCACGTACTCGCTGAATGACACGGCCGGCCCTTCGCCGCCGAGAGGGCAGGACATCACCAGGTGCTCCAGCAGGTGGGCGATGCCGCCGCGGCCCTCCGGATCGTCGCGCGAACCGTGGGCGAGCGCGAAGCAGATGCTGGTGGTCTTCAGCCGCTCGTCGACGACGGCGAGCAGGGGGACGGAGGTGCCCGCCGGCCCCGGAAGGCGGGCGGTGAGGTCGTAGTCGGTCAAGGGTCACTCTCGCAGGGCCGTACGCGGCGGGGAACGTCGCGATGTGCGGATGAACCGGGGACAGCGGGGCGGCCGGCGGCTGCCGGGGAGACGAACTCCCCGGCAGCCGCGGACCATGCGGTGACTCAGGCCTTGGCGGCCTTGACCTTCACCTTGTCCAGGCGGGGACGCAGGCCGGTGGCGTGGTTGCGAGTCATGTCGTTCTCCTTCGATCTCTTGGCTGTGGTGCGAGGCCGGACGGCCCGACCGCTGAGAACGCTAGGCAGCACGTGTCAACGGAGCGTCTACGGCGGTTCGGTGGCGGGCTCCGATCGTTCGTTGACCGGTTGTTGACGTGGGCGTGCCAGCATCACCGCACGCAGGTACGAAGCGGCCCAACCGCACGAAACGAGAGATACGCGTGATGATCCGTGGCAAGACCCCTCAGCCGATCCGGTGGCGTTCCGCCGTCACCCTCGGCCTCGTCGCCGTTCTGACCGGAATGATCGGCGTCGCCGAACGAGCCGGAGCGCACGACGGGGCACCATCCGGCCGTCACGTCGTCGCCTGGAACAACACCGGTTCGAGCTGCGAGATCTGCAAGCCCACCAGCTAGGGCCGCGGCAGGCGGCGTTCACCCGGCGGGGCGAACGCCGCCTGGTGCGGTACCAGGTGTGTAGAGGACCGCGATGGGGCCGGGCCGGCCGGCCGCACCGGGTGAGGCGACGGCCGGCCGCGGCCCCTCAGGGGCGGTCGGCGTGAGGGGCCGACGCGGTGGCGGCCCCCGCGAGGGCGTCGGCGGCCTGCCGGGCCTCGGGCAGCCCGAGACGGGAGAACGTCTCGTACGCCTCCTCGAGTTGTGCCCGCGCCCGGTCCGGTTCTCCGCGCTCCGCCAGGACGCGGCCGAGGACCAGCCGGGCCGTGGCCAGATCGCGGTCCCCGCCGCTCTCCTCCAGCAGCGTGAGCGCCTCCTCCGCGTACCGGACGGCGCCGTTCAGGTCGCCTGTGTGGCTCAGCGTCTCCGCGAGCCGGTATCCGGCCTGTGCCGCACGGTCCCGAATGCCCGCCGTCCGGCACAGGCGCAGGCACTCCCTGAGTCGCCCGGCCGCCTCCTCCCAACGCCGCTGACCGTGCAGGGCCAGCCCCAGCACGTAGAGCGCGTACGCGGTCATCCCGGCGTCGTCGCCCGAGGACCGCAGGTCGGAGAGCGCCTTCTCGCACGGCGCGACCGCGTCGGCGGCGCGGCCGCCCCGGATGAGGGTGAGCGCCGCGTTGAGCGTGGTGGCCACCTTGCCGGAACGGTGCCCGAGTTTCTCGGCCAGGACCAGGGCGGCGTCGAAATGGACGAGCGCGTCCTCGTACCGGCCGAGGAACTGTGCCGCCAGCCCGAGGTCGTTGAGCGCCTGCCTGAGGATCACCTGGTCCCCGGTGTCACGGCAGGCCGTCACCGCCTGCGTGGCGAGCCGCTCCGCGCGGGCCGGATCACCGGCACGCAGGGCGAGAGAGCCACTGAGCCACCGGGTCTTCCCCAGCGCCCGCCGGTCCGCGTGCGCCTCGGCGGCGGAGGCCAACGCGTCGGCGGCCGTCGTCAGCCTGGACAGTGCCACCTCCTGGCCGAAGGCGGAGAGGGTGATCAGCAGGTCCGTGGCCACCGGCAGCGCGGTGGGGTCGTCCACCGCCTGCCGCAGGGCCGCCAGAATGCCGTCGGCCTCCTCGGCGACCCAGGCGCGGGCCGCGGACGCGTCGGTGAAGTCCAGGCCCGGGGAACGAAGCGGCCCGAGGCAGTCGGTCACGGGGTCGCCCGGCACGACATGGCGAAATGCCTTGCAGGCGCTCGCCAGCAGGAAGTCGAGCAGCCGCCGGACCGCCGCGCCGGCCGGTTCCGCGTCCGGCGGTGCCGGGAGGTTGCGGGCGAACGCCCTGAGCAGGTCGTGGTACCGGTAGCGGCCCGGCGCGGGTGACTCCACCATGGAGGCGTCGACCAGGGACTCCATCACGTCTTCGGCGTCGTCCAGGTCGAGTTCGAGAACCGCCGCCACGGCGGGCAGCCCGAGGTCGGGCTCCGCGGCCGGCGCCAGCAGCCTGAAGGCGCGGGCCTGAAAGGCGGTCAGCTGCCGGTAGCCCAGCTCGAAGGCCGCGTCGATGGCGATGTCGCCGAACCGCAGACGGGTGATCCGGCCGCGTTCGTCGGCGAGCTTGTCGACCAGGGAGATGATCGTCCATCCCGGACGCGCGGCCAGTCGCGCCGCCACGATCCGTATGGCCAGGGGGAGTTGACCGCACGCGGCGACCAGCGCTCGCGCGGCGTCGGGCTCGGCGGCGAGGCGCGCGGTGCCGACCACTTCCCCCAGCAGGGCCAGCGCCTCTTCGGGGGTGAAGACGTCCAGACCGATGTGCACGGTGGCGTCCAGACCCGCCATGCGCGGCTGGCTGGTGGCGATCACCGCGCAGCCGGCGCTGCCGGGCATGAGAGGACGCAGCTGTACCGCGTCACGCGCGTCGTCCAGGACGACCAGGACCCGACGGCGGTCCAGCAAGGACCTGAACAGCGCTCCGCGGTCCTCCAGTTCCCCGGGCAGCTCATCGGCCGGCACGCCCAGCGCGGTGAGGAAACTCCCCAGGACACCGAACGGGTCGGCCGGCGCCACGCTGCTGCCGTCCAGATCGGCGTAGAGCTGGCCGTCCGGATAACGGTGCCGCGCGCGGTGGGCCACATGCAGGGCAAAGGTGGTCTTGCCGACGCCCCCCATGCCGGTCACGGCGACCGTGGTCAACGCGCGTGGATCCGAGGCGGTGAGCAGGTCGTGCAAGCGCTGCGCGATCACCTCGCGACCGATGAAGACCGGTGTGTCGGCGGGGAGTTGAGCCGGGGCGGGCAGAAAGGCCGGACGTGAGCGGTCCCCGGCCGCCCCGTCCGCCGAAGCCTCCGCTCGATCTGAGGCTCGGTCCGCTTCCGGGCCCCGGTCCGCCTCCGGGGTCCGCGCACCCCCCACGGTGCGACGGCTCGCGGCGTGAAGGCTCTCCTCGGCGCCCGGCGGACCGGTGAGTTCGGCGGCCTGATCGGTACGAGTCCGAGGCGCACGGGACGGTGACGGCTCATCGAGTACGGCGGTGCCGTGGAGGATGCGCGTGTATTCCTCGGCGAGTTCCCGCCCGGGGTCGACGCCGAGTTCCTCGGCGAGACGACAGCGCACGCGGTCGTGGACGGCGAGCGCTTCCGACTGCCGTCCCGTCGCGTACAGAGCGCGCATCAGCAGCGCGTGCGGCCGCTCGCGCAGGGGGTGGTCGGCGGTGAGTTCGGCCAGCCCCGGCAGAGCGGACTGGAAGCGGCCCAGCCGGATGGCCAGATCCAGGCGCTCGACCTGGAGGGAGACCTTGAGTTCTTCCAGACCGTCGCGTCGGCGCGCCGCGAAGGGACCGGGGACGCCCGCCAGCGACTCGCCCTGCCACAGGGCGAGAGCCCGGCCGGCCGTCTCCTCGGCCTCCTTCGTACGGCCCTCGGCCTTGAGCCGGGCGGTCTGCTGCGCCAGCGACTCGGCGTGCCAGGCGTCCACCGCGCCGCCGGCCACGGCGAGGCGGTACCCGTCCGCGGCCGACAGCAGGATGTCCGGGGCCGAAGGGTCCGTCTCCAGCAGCCGGCGCAGCCGCCAGACGTAGGTGCGGACCGTCGTCGCCGCGGACTTGGGGAGAGTGTTCTCCCAGAGGGCGTCGACGAGATCGTCGAAGGACACCGCGTGCCCGGCGCGCAGCAGCAGGACCGAGAGTACGGCCGCCTGTTGCGGTGGGCCGACCGCGATCTCGGCCTCGCCGCGGAAAGCCCGCACCGTCCCCAGCACCCGAAAGGTCAGTTCCTCGGTTGCCCGTGCGCTCATACTCTGTCTCCTCGGCCTGGGGCGGACGGCCACTTCTCGGTTACGTGCGACCTCGTGCGTACGGATCGCCGTATTGCACACCGCTGTCACTCTTCAGAGATGATCACTCTTTCTCCCAGGTTGCCCCTGGTCGGGAGGGTCTGCCCACGATTTTCGGACAACCGGACAGGTGCGCACGAGGGCCCCCGGGGTCGTGGCGGCCGTCGGGCGCGGAAAGTCCGTCCCGGTCGGTGGTGCCGGCGAATCGGGGTACACGGCCCGCCATGGCACCGAAGACCGAACGCGTCATGTTCCTGCGGGCCGTGCGGCAACTGCACCGCGTCCGCGCCTTCTACGTGGTGGGCATCCTGCTGTGGAGCGCATCCACGGTCTGGACGGCCTGGCAGTCGCCCGGAAGCCGGCAGATGTGGGTCTCCGCTCTTCTCCTCGCGGTGTTCACCGGCCTCCTCCTCACCGCCACCCTGTCCCTGCGACGTCTTGAGCCTCCCAGGACGGGCCGGCCGGCCCACCACGCCGCGTCGCGCAACGCCCACGCCTGAACTCCCCTCACGAGGAAGGCATCGAGCACGAACCCGCCACTTCGGATCTCCGGGTGGTCCTCTCCCGAGGACCCCCCGGTCCGTTGTCGGCGGCTCCTGGCACGATCACCGGCATGGCATTCATCGACGAGCGCACCCTCACCGGGCTGACCATCGACCACGACTGGTACAGCTCTCCCGCGGCGGAGGCGTTCGAGGCCGGGAACCTGATGGTGGGCACCCGCGAGGACATCGCCGCCGGGCGGTGGGAGAACCTCCTGTGCGTGCAGCAGCGCTGAGCCGCCGACTGGGCGATCTCTTCCGCGACCACCACGCTCGGTGCAAGAAATCGATGAATCAACGCAGGATTCTTACTGGAAGTTGGAAAGACGTGTCCGCCGTCTTGTAAGGGTGCCCGGAGACGCCCTACTGTCACCGCACCGGCACGGCCTGCCCCTCCACACGTCCGCACGCGGAGCGGTCCCGGCGTTGTCGCATGCTCCGCTCGCCCGGCCCTGTTCGACTCGCCGGTGCTCATCCCCTGTCCGCCCTCGTCCGCCCCCCGCCCGTCCTCGTTCGTCCGGTCCGAGAGAAACGAGAAACTGATGTCGCGGTACAGCACGCGCGCGGCGGCGGAACGGGTCCGCAGCCGCGCCCGGAGACCGGCCAGGATCGCCACGGCGGTGACGACGGCGGTCGCCGGACTCGTCCTCACGCTCGGCGCTCCGGCTCTGGCAGCCCCGGCGGCCCCTGGTCACGGCACCGGCGTGGGCACCCCGGTGGTGACCCGCGCCGCGCTCGATCCCGCCCTGGTCGCGGGGCGCGGCGCCGCAGTGGACTTCGCCGAGCAGGAGGCGGAGAACGCGTCGACCAACGGCACCGTGATAGGTCCCGACCGCACCGCCTACACACTGCCCTCCGAGGCCTCCGGCCGGACCGCGGTACGCCTGAAGCCGGGCCAGTACGTCGAGTTCACGCTGCCGCGCGCCGCCAACGCCCTCACCGTGCGCTACAGCATCCCCGACGCGCCCGAAGGCGGCGGCACCACCGCGCCGCTCGACGTCTCGGTCGACGGCAGACACCGCGCCACGATGACGCTCACCTCGCAGTACTCCTGGCTCTACAACCAGTACCCGTTCACCAACGACCCCCAGGCCGACCTGCTGCACCCGGACTGGTGGATCACCGAGTGCGGATGCGTCCCCGCCGCCACCACTCCGACGCCCACCATCGACAAGCCGTTCAGGCCCAGCCACTTCTACGACGAGCAACGCCTGCTGCTCGGCAAGCGGTACGGGGCGGGCGACACCGTCCGCCTCACGGCGCCCAGGGGAAGTGCCGCGGCCTGGACCGTGATCGACGTGCTCGACACGCAACTCGTGTCCGCGCCGCACATCGAGGCACGTGCGGCGAACGTTCTCGCGTTCGGCGCCGACCCCACCGGCCGGCGTGATGCGGGCGCCGCGATCGACCGTGCCATCGCGTACGCCAAGAAGCGTCACCTCGACGTCTACCTGCCCCCGGGCACGTACCAGGTGAACCGGCACATCGTCGTGGACGACGTGACGATCGTCGGAGCGGGCAGCTGGTACACGATCGTCAAGGGTCACCAGGTCACCCTGGACACGCCGGCCCCCGACGGCTCGGTCCACACCGGGGTCGGCTTCTACGGCAAGGACGCGGCGGACGGCGGCAGTCACCACGTCCACCTGTCCGGCTTCGCGATCGAGGGCGATGTCCGTGAACGCGTCGACACCGATCAGGTCAACGCCATCGGCGGCGCGCTCAGCGACTCGACGATCGACGGCCTCTACCTGCACCACACCAAGGTCGGCATGTGGTTCGACGGCCCCATGAAGCGCCTGCGCATCACGCGCAACGTGATCGCCGACCAGATCGCCGACGGCCTCAACTTCCACACCGGCGTGACCGATTCCACCGTCTCGGACACCTTCGTCCGCAACAGCGGTGACGACGGCCTGGCCATGTGGTCGGAGAAGACCGGCAACGCGCGCAACGTCTTCGCCCACAACACCGTGCAGACGCCCGTCCTCGCCAACGGCATCGCGCTCTACGGCGGTACCGACAACACGGTCACCGGCAACCTCGTCGCCGACCCGATCAGAGAGGGAAGCGCCATCCAGGTCGGCTCCCGCTTCGGAGCCGAGCCGTTCACCGGACATCTGTGGATCACGGACAACACCACGGTCCGCTCGGGGCCGTTCGAGCTCAACTGGAAGATCGGGCTCGGGGCCATCTGGTTCTACGCCCTGGAGCGGGACATCGACGCCGACATCGAGGTCACCGGCGACCACTTCCTCGACAGCACCTACAACGCGGTCATGCTGGTCTCCGACTTCCCCGTGAAGGACAAGTACGCGATCCGGGGCGTCCGCTTCAAGGACATCCGCGTGGATGGGACCGGCACGTCCGTACTCAGCGCCCGCTCCGCCGGCTCGGCGTCCTTCGAGAACGTGGACGCCCGCAACGTCGGCGCGGTCGGCATCAACAACTGCGGATCGTTCAACTTCCCGGCCACGGGCTCCGAGTTCGCGGCGCAGGACCTCGGAGGCAACGACGGAGGTGGCACGACAGGCGCCTGGATGGCGTCCTGGGAACTGCCGAACACCATCACCTGCGACGACCGGCCCCCGGTGGTCCCGCCACCCGGCCCGGCGCCCTGGTGACGGGCGTCCGTCCCTGACCGTCACGGTGCGCACAGCCGCCGCAGCCGGCGCCTGTGCGCACCGCCGCGCCGAACAGCGGACCGGGTCGTCGGCGCGGGGAAACGCGGGCGTCGGTCTTCAGAACACACGCATCGGGATCTCGGCGGGGCCGGCGAGCAGATCGGAGATCTCGTCGTCCAGCCGGACCAGGGTGACGGAGACCCCGGCCATGTCGAGCGAGGTGCAGTACTCGCCCACGTAGCTGCGCCCGATCTCGATGCCCTGACCGGCCAGCATCCTGTGAGCCCGCCCGTAGACCAGGTAGAGCTCGCCGATCGGTGTGCCGCCGAGGCCGTTGACCATCAGGGCGACGCGGTCACCGGAGACGTACGGCAGGTCGCCGACGACCGCGTCGACCAGCTCGCCGACCATCGCGTCCGCGGACTGGAGTTTCTCGCGCCTGCGGCCAGGCTCGCCGTGGATGCCCACGCCCATCTCGACCGCGTCCTCGGGCAGTTCGAACAGCGGCGAGCCCTTCGCCGGCGGCGTGCAGGCGGTGAGCGCCATGCCCATGGAGCGGGTGACGGAGTTGACCTTCTCTCCGATCCGGTGCACCTCATCGAGGTCCGCGCCCAACTCGGCGGCCGCGCCGACGGCCTTCATCACGAAGAAGTTGCCGGCCACCCCACGCCGGCCGACGGTGTACGTCGAGTCCTGCACCGCCACATCGTCATCGATGAAGAGAGTCCGTACGGTCACCCCGTCGGCCCGGGACAGCTCCTCGGCCATCTCGAAGGCCATCCGGTCCCCGGTGTAGTTGTTGACGAGCAGCAGCACACCTTTCGGGGAGGCGACCAGCTTGACCGTCTCGTAGACGGAGTCGGCCGGCGGCGCGGAGAACACGTCGCCGGGACAGGCCGCGTCGAGCATTCCCCTGCCGACGGACATCACGTGCGCCGGCTCGTGACCGGACCCGGAACCCTGCACGAGGGAGACCTTGTTCTCCTGTGGGGCGTCGGCGCGCATGATCAGGTTGTACTCAGGGACGTACTTCAGTGTGTCGGGGTTGGCCAGGGCCAGCCCCTCCAGCATCTGCGCCACGTAGTCCTTCGGGTCGTTGACGAACTTCTTCATCCCGCCACTCCTTCGTGGTGCCGGTCCCGGATCCTGGAGGGGCCGTCCGAGAGCCGGGCCCGTTGTCCGCCGTCAGTCGCGTGCGTCCCACTCGGCCGCCACGCGCTCCGCCATGACCGCGACCGCCACCGCACCCGGGTCCGGCGAGCCGATACTGCGCTCACCGGTGTAGCTCTGCCGGCCGCGTCGGGCCCGCATGGGCGTCGTCGCGTCCGCCGCGGTACGGGCCGTCGCGGCGGCCAGCCGGGCGAGTTCCGCCGCGCCGGCCGCCGGTCCGCTGTCGGCCAGCCGCTGTTCCAGCGCGTCGGTCATCGGTATCAAGGCGTCCAGGAGGGTTTTGTCGCCGAGGTCGGACCTGCCCCGCGCCTTGATCCCCTCGGCCGCGGCCCGCAGCATGGCCACCGCGTCCGTGGCCGCCGGCTCCGGCCGGTCCTTCACCGCACCTGAGGCCCTCAGAAAGGCTGTGCCCCAGAGCGGCCCCGACGTGCCGCCGACTCGTCTGGAGATCACCAGAGCGACCTTCTTTAAGAACTCGGCCGGCGAATCCGCCGCGAGGGCGTTCCAGTCGGCGAGCACGATCTCGAAGCCGCGGGCGAGCGAGTACCCGAAGTCCCCGTCACCCGCGACGGCATCGAGGTCACCGAATGCCTTTTCGTTGTCGACGGCCGTCCGGGCCATGGTCCGGACGACGAAGGCGAGGTCGCCGACGGGTGTCGATGGCGATGTCATGACTCTCCTGACTGCCGCGACGTCACGGTCACCGCGGACGAGGATGCGGGCCGGGCGGCGCGGCGCCGGGCGGCCCGGCCGCGGACGGACCCGGTGGGGTGGAGCCCTCGTCGCCGCCGGCGGTGAGCAGGGCGGCCAGGTCCGCGAGCACCACCCACGGCCCCGGGTGGACGCCCAGCGGATCGTTCAGCACCCGGGTGACGGTCCCGTCCGGCGACGGATCGCCGAGCGAAGTGACCACCAGGGAAGCCCCGGTGAAGTCCTCCTCCGCGGTGTAGGCGCTGGTCGTGACGGCGCAGACCAGTCCGGCGCCGAGCGCGGACAGCATCCCGTTGCGGCTGTCCTCGATGGCGACGGCCGGCTCGAGTTCGAGGCCGAGCCGCCGCACGGCGAGAGCGTAGATGTCCGGTGCGGGCTTCTTCCGCCGGACCACGTCACCGGCGAACACGCTGAAGCGAGCGCCCAGTTCGGGACCCATGGCGAGCTCGAGCACGCTGCGGACGGACGCCTCCGCGGAGGTGGAGGCGACCGCGAGCGTCCACCCGGCCTCGTGCGCCTCCGCGGCGACCCGCCGTACACCGGGCCTGGGCGGAACGCGTCCGCTGCGGATGATGCCGGTGTAGATCTCGGTCTTGCGCCGGTGCCAGCCGAGGACCTGTTCCTCGAGTGCGGCCGGGTCGGCAGGCAGACCGGCGGCGGCGACGAAGTCGGGTGTCAGCAGTGTCCTCATCCGCTCCTTGCCGCCGCCGACCTTCACCTTCCGCGCGTACTCCTGGTCGCTCCACCGCACGGGCAGGCCGAATTCCTCGAAGGTCTCGTTGAACGCGGGCAGGTGTCCGTGGCGTTCGGTGTCGGCGAGGACTCCGTCGCAGTCGAAGATGAGCGCGGGCATGGTCTCAGCCCGCCCGCCCGGCGCTGCCGAAGAGTCTCATCAGGGAACCGGTCAACTCGATGACATCCTGGCGGACGGCCCGGAAGAGGGACGGCGGATCCCACTTCTGCCGTTCGGCCGCCGTTTCGAGGAAGGCCAGACCGGACTTCATGAACGTCTCTTTGAGCGCGGTCGAGATGTTGACCTTCGCGCACCCCCGGGAGATCAGGTCACGGAACTGCTCGTCGGACAGTCCGCTGCCGCCGTGCAGCGCGATCGGAACCGGGTGGGCCGCCACAAGATCGGACACGCGCTGGGCATCGAGCACCGGCGCCTGTCTGTACGACCCGTGGGCGTTCCCGATCGCCGGCGCGAAGACGTCGACCCCCGTGGTCCGCAGGAACTCCAGCGCGACCGCCAGGTCCTGCTGCCGAGCGGCGGTGTCGCTCCCGACGCCGTCCTCGACACCAGTGATCGATTCGATCTCGCCCTCGACCGCGGCCCCGTACGCGCGGGCCTCCGCGACGACCTCGACGGTCTGCCGCATGTTCTCCTCGACCGGCAGCCTGGAGGCGTCGAAGAGCACCGAGTTCCACCCCCGCCGCAGGCACTCGGTGATGACCTCGCGTTCCGGACAGTGATCCAGGTGCAGGGAGACGGGAACCTCGATGCCCGCGGTCATCGCGGTCCACAGGGCGTACAGCACATCGCTGCCCATGGACTTGACCGTCTTCACGGACGTCTGGACGATCAGCGGCGACGCGTTCTCCACGGCAGCCGCCAGCACGGCCTCCAACGTGAGGTCGTTGAAAACGTTGATGGCGGGTACGCCGTAGCGCTCGTCGAATGGCCCGGAGAGAATCTCCGTCAGCGGCGTCACACCCACGGCACCTCCACGGTTCCGCCCCCACCCCCTCCATTCGACGCCCGCGC
This sequence comes from Streptomyces sp. RPA4-2, assembly GCF_012273515.2. NCBI lineage: Bacteria > Bacillati > Actinomycetota > Actinomycetes > Kitasatosporales > Streptomycetaceae > Streptomyces > Streptomyces sp. RPA4-2. The sequence continues at coordinate 1,215,965 of NZ_CP050975.2, read as the reverse complement.
GTCGCGCCCCGCCACTTTTGGCCCGGATGCGTGCGGACCCGGACACCGTCGGTGCACATGAGCGGGGCGGCGCCCGGACCATCGCCTCCTGGCAGGACCTGGCAGATCACGGGCGGTTCGGTCCGGTCACGGGCGGTTCGGTGCAAGACGCCCGCCGGGCGGGGTGCGTCAACGGCCGGTGAACGCACGGGCGTACTGCGGTGGCGCGGGCAGCGCGGCGCCCAGGGAGTGGGCGGCGTGCCGGGGCCAGTACGGGTCGCGCAGCAGTTCGCGGCCGAGGAAGACGGCGTCGGCCTCACCCAGATCGATGATCTTCTCGGCCTGTTCGGGTTCGGTGATGAGTCCTACGGCGGCGGTGGGGATGCCGGTCCGTGCGCGCACCTGCGCCGAGAAGGTCACCTGGTAGCCGGGGCTGACGGGGATGGTGGCGTCGGGCACGATGCCGCCGGTGGAGACGTCCAGCAGATCCACTCCGTGGGCCATGAGTTCCCGGGCGAGGCGCGTGGTGTCGTCGACGGTCCAGCCGGGCCGGGTCTCGGTGCCGTGGCCCGCGAGCCAGTCGGTCGCCGAGGTGCGGAAGAACAGCGGGAGTTCCCGCGGCCATTGGGCACGGACGGCGTCCACCACCTCCAGCGCGAACCGCATGCGCCGTTCCGGACCGCCGCCGTAGGCGTCGGTGCGGTGGTTGGTCTGGGGGGAGAGGAAGGAGTGGACGAGGTAGCCGTGCGCGCCGTGGATCTCCAGGGCGCGGAACCCGGCGAGGTGCGCGCGCCGGGCGGCCTGGGCGAACTCGTCGATGACCGTGGTGATGGCGTGGGTGGTGAGTTCGTGGGGCGCGGGGACCGTTCCGAACGCGATCGGACTGGGACCCACGCGCCGCAGTCCGGGACGTGGGGGGTGGGCGTCGGACCACGGGCGTCCGATGCCCGCCTTGCGGCCGGGGTGGTTGAGCTGGATCGCCGGTACCGCACCGGAATCGCTCAGCGCCTGGACGAGGCGGGCGAAGGCCGGTGGTTGCCGGTCGTTCCACAGCCCGAGGTCGTAGGCGCTGCTGCGGCCCTCCGCGCTGACGGAGGTGGCCTCCACCATGACCAGACCGGCGCCGCCCACCGCGCGCGAGACCAGATGCTGGAGATGCCAGTCGGTCGGTGTGCCGGTCTCCGGTCCCTGGGCAGGGGCGGAGTACTGCATCATCGGCGACATCCAGACCCGGTTGGGGATCGTCACACCACGCAGGGTCAGGGGCTGGGAGAGCTGGCTCACGAAAATCTCCAGGCAGGACGGGACGGCTACGAGACCGGCCGCGACGCCCCGAGGCCCTGTGCGGCGTGCGAGGCCACCAGAAAAGTGTCACCGCGCGGGGCGCGCGGCGCATCTCGGAGGCCCAGCGGGTGCTGGGTCACGGGGCCCTCCCGGACTCCTGTCGGAAGCGCTCGGGAGAACCATCGGCTCCGGCTCGATAAAGACGCTTTCGTGAATTTTTCCGCAAGCTTGCGCTCACTCGTTTGCCACACATCTGCGGGGGCTGACCAGCGTTAATGGAATATGACCCAAGCAAGTCTTTTGGCCCCGTCGTTCCCCGGAGCGGCGGCGGAGCGCCTGTCCGCGGCCCGAGCCGCGGAGTTCCAGCGACACACCCGCACGCCCGCTGCCGCGCACCCCTCGCTCGATGGGGACGTTCCGGCTGTCACCCGGCCCTGATCCGACGGGGCGGAATTTTCTGTGAATGACGACTATCCGGACCTCTCCTTCGCTCGATATGAACAACCTCCCGTGTACCCCGGTGGGACGGGTACCGGCCGGCACGGCGGTCCCGCCGACGCCCTCTACGAACAGGGCTGGGACCCGGTCGAGGAGCTCACCTACCTCCTGCAGGACGCCGCGGCGGCGGAGCAGGAGGCCACCGTGCCGCCACCCCGCGGCGAGCCGTCGTACGGCGACGAATTCATCAGTGAACCGATGGACAACCTGGTTCAGATCACTGCCGAGTTGCCGCCCATCCGACGCTCCTCGACCGGGCATCGGAAGGTGCGAGTCCGCAAACCCCGCTTCACCTGGCTGCAGACCGTCAGCTTCGTGATCGCCGCGGTCGCCGCCGTCATCGTGTCGATGGTGAGTGTCTTCGGCGGCATGGTGGCCTACTCGCCTCTGCGGCACATCGCGTCCAGCACGCAGAGCGGCTCGGGACCCTGGTGGCCGCTTCTCGTCTACGGCCCCTGGATGGTGGCGTCGCTCTCCGTCCTGCGAGCCGCCCTGCACCAACGCCGTGCCGTGCACTCGTGGTACGTCGTTCTGCTGTTCTCCTTTGTCGCCGTGATGTTCTGCGTGGCCGACGCCCACAAGACCATCACGGGTGTGGCCGCGGCGGTCGTACCGGCCCTAGCGTCCCTGACCTGCTTCCAACAACTGGTCCGCCAGATCACCCTGACCCGGCCACCTCGCCAGCGCACGTCCCGCCATCGGCAGCGGTCAGAACCCGCTCCTCCAGGGCGCGTTGAAAGCAAGAGCGGTTCGAGTACCCGGAAACCGCCCCGCACCTGACCCGTTCCGCTCTCCGTCCCCTTCCTCTGCGTCGTCGGTCGCACGCTCGCGCGTCGGACCGGCGACGGCACGAACTACACTGCGCCGGGGGCCTGCTCCGACAGATCCCGTGTCCGCCGGATCAGGCCCGCGTCCCAGCCGGAGATCCGGCCCCCGTGCTGACGGAGGCGTTCCTCCAGCACCTCGCACGGGCCGCCGCACCGGGAGGACGCGGAGGACGGGGGCTCCTGGGCCGAGGTCTTCGCGGTGCGCCCGGGACGTCGCGCACCGCTCCGCGCCGGTCGTCCGTTCGGGGTGTCGGCACCCGAGGCGACGCGCGTACTTGAACGGCCGGCGCGCGGCCGCGCCCGGCCGGCGGGGACTTACCGGTCGCGGGTGATGGTCTTGTGCTCGACGTAGCCGGTGAGGCCGACCTTGCCGTACTCGCGGCCGACACCGCTCGCCTTGTAGCCGCCGAACGGCCCGTCGAAGCTCATCGGCGAGCCGTTCACGGTGACCGTGCCGGTGCGCAGCCGGCGCGCGACGGCCAGGGCCCGTTCGGGGTCCGCGCTCCAGACGCCGCCGGACAGGCCGTACTCGGAGTCGTTCGCGATCCGTACGGCGTCGTCCTCGTCGTCGTAGGCGATGACCGCCAGGACCGGGCCGAAGATCTCCTCCTGGGCGATGCGCATGGAGTTGTCGACGTCGGCGAAGACGGTCGGGGTGACGTAGTTGCCCTTCTCCAGGCCCTCGGGGACCCGCGGGCCGCCGGTGACCAGGCGGGCGCCCTCCTCGACGCCGACGGTGATGTAGTCGATCACGCGCTGCTGCTGGTCACGGCGGATCATCGGACCGATGAACGTGTCCGGGGCGGACGGGTCACCGACCTTCAAGGACTCGACCATCTGCTTGAGCGCGGCGACGACCTCCTCGTACCGGCTGCGGGGGGCGAGGACACGGGTCTGCAGAATGCAGGCCTCGCCGTTGTTGCCGAACGAACCGAAACGCAGGCCCCGCACCGCGGCGTCCAGGTCCGCGTCCTCCATGATCAGTGCCGCGGACTTGCCGCCCAGCTCCAGACCGACCCGCTTGAGGTGCTCACCGGCTATCGAGGCGATACGCCGGCCGGCCCGCGTCGAACCGGTGAAGGAGATCTTGTCCACGCCGGGGTGGGAGACGAGGTGCTCACTGGTCTCCCGGTCCGCCGGAAGGACACTGAGGACGCCCTCGGGGAGCCCGGATTGGTGCCAGAGGTCCGCCAGCAGCATCATGCTCAGGGAGTTCTCCGGGGAGACCTTGAGGACGACGGTGTTGCCGGCCAGCAGGGCCGGAACCAGCTTGGCGGTGGCAGCCGAGAAGGGCGAGTTCCACGGGATGACGGCGGCGACCACCCCGATCGCCTCCCGCCGCACGATGGTGTCGAAGGCCACCGACGCGTCCGAGGGCTCGACCACCTCCTCCCACCCGAACTCCTGGGCCGCCTTGAGGTACGCGTGGACCTGCCGGGTCAGGAACGGCTGGCCGGCCCTGGTGAACCAGCCGGCCGAGCCGTTCTCGACGGAGATGGCCTCGGCGACCTCGTCGGCGCGCGCCGCGCGCAGGGCGTCGTAGCGGCGGATGATCTCCTGGCGCTCCGTGGGGGTGGTGCGTGGCCAGGGACCGTGGTCGAAGGCCTCGCGGGCCGCGGCGACGGCCGCGTCCACGTCGGCGGGCGCGGCCTGTGCCACGGTGCCCAGCACGGACTGGTCGTGCGGCGAGAGGATGTCGAGTCGCAGGTCCGGGTCGCTGGGGTCGACCCAGGAGCCGCCGATGTACAGCTTGTCGCGAACAGTCATGTCTTTTCGTTTCCTTCGAGCGATAGGGGAGGGTGTCAGGCGGTGGCCGGGTCCGTGGGGTAGTCGGTGGAGCGGCTGACCTCGGCCCACTTCCTCGCCTCGGCGAGGCGGCCTTCCTCCGAGCTGATGGCGATCCCCGGCGCGTCGCCGCTGAGCAGGAGCCGGCGCGGGGGCTCCTCGGCGTCCACGGCGCCGATGATCGCGCGGGCCATACGGTCCGGGTCACCGGGCTCGTTCCCGGCGTACCGCGGGAACAGGGCCGGCCACGCGCCCACCGTCGGCTCGTAGTCGGGCGCCCTCCACGGCGAACTTGGCGGCCCGGTAGGCGCTCAGACCGGGCGTGCCGCCCACGCGTCCGCCGATGGAGGAGATCTGCGTGACGTGCCCGTGACATCGCGTACTCCTCATTTCGTCTGGTTTCTTCACTGCCCGTAGCCAGGCCGCGACTCCTCCGTGGATGCTTTGACAATAACTGCAACATGACTGTGGCGGTAGTGCCGAGTGATGTGTCTCATATATGTCTGTTAGGTGCCCAAAGAGGGTCATTCCGTCAGGCGTGCGTGGCCTGTCGACACCCGACGCACGATCCGGAAGTGTTCTGTCGCGATGAGTTCCGGCCGGGGGGCGAGTCTGTCCCGGTGAGCGTCGTGGGGCGTCGTACGACGCTCACCGGCACGAGACACCACGGAGGACACCATGACGATCACGCCCGGCCACGCGAGCACCGACCTCACCGGCAAGCCGCCCGTCGTCGACCTGGCCACCTGGCAGGCGGCGCGCGATGAGCTGCTGGTCCGCGAGAAGGCCCACACCCGCGAGGGTGACGCCCTCGCCGCGGCCCGCCGCCGGCTGCCGATGGTCGAGCTCGACGGGACGGTCGAGGTCGTCGGACCCGACGGCCCGGTCCCTTTCCTGGACCTGTTCCAGGGCCGCGACGAGCTCGTGGTCTACCAGCACATGTGGTACGACGGCGCGCCGCACCAGGGGCAGTGCGAGGGCTGCACCACCACGGCCTGGCACCTGAAGGACGCCGTCTACCTCAACGCCCGCGGTGTCTCGTTGGCCATCCTGACCACGGGCCGCTGGAACGAGGTGGCCTCCTACGTCGCGTTCATGGGCTACACCCAGCCCTGGTACTCGGTGCGCGACGTGGACGCGCCGGTCGGCGGAGAAATGGGGCACCTCGCCTGCTTCCTGCGCGACGGCGACCGCGTGTTCCTCACCTACTCCACTACGGGCCGTGGCAACGAGCCGGTCAACGGGTCCCTCGGACTGCTCGACATGACGTCCTACGGCCGCGGCGAGGCGTGGGAGGACAACCCTGAGGGCCGGCCCGTGATCGGCGACGTCCGCGAGGGACACCCGTCCCAGGGTAGGCAGGCCTGCTGGTACTGGCGCTCGGACGCCGACGGCGCCGCCACCTGGGGCCCGACCAGCCGCCCCGTACCCCAGTGGACCCGCCCCGGCGCGACCCCCGTGGAGACCCTCGGCTTAAGCACGGCCACCACCACTGACCTGCGCCGACCTCTGTTCGACGGGCTCCGCACGCCATGCGGAGCCCGTCATCCCAACCCGGGCACTGTGGAGATCAGCAGGTCGATCAGCTTGATGCCGATGAAGGGCAGGACGAGTCCGCCGACGCCGTACAGCAAGAGGTTGCGCCGCAGCAGGTCGTGCGCCGACGACGGCGTGTAGCGCACACCCCGCAGCGCGAGCGGGATCAGGGCGACGATGATCAGCGCGTTGAAGATGATCGCCGAGGTGATCGCCGACGTCGGGCTGTGCAGGCCCATGATGTTGAGCGACTCCAGGCCCGGGTAGGCCCCCGCGAACATCGCCGGGATGATCGCGAAGTACTTCGCCACGTCGTTGGTGATGGAGAAGGTCGTCAGCGCGCCCCGGGTGATGAGCAGCTGCTTGCCGATCTCGACGATCTCGATGAGCTTGGTGGGGTCGGAGTCCAGGTCGACCATGTTCCCGGCTTCCTTGGCGGCCGAGGTGCCGGTGTTCATGGCCACGCCGACATCGGCCTGGGCCAGCGCGGGCGCGTCGTTCGTGCCGTCCCCGGTCATCGCGACGAGCTTGCCGCCCTCCTGCTCCCGTTCGATCAGCGCGAGCTTGTCCTCGGGGGTCGCCTCGGCCAAGTAGTCGTCCACGCCCGCCTCTTCGGCGATGGCACGGGCGGTGAGCGGGTTGTCGCCAGTGATCATCACTGTGCGGATGCCCATGCGGCGCAGCTCGGCGAAGCGCTCGCGGATGCCGTCCTTGACCACGTCCTTGAGATGGATCAGGCCCAACACCCGTGGGCCTTCCTGGTCGTGCACCGCCACGAGCAGAGGGGTGCCGCCCGAACCGGCCACGGAATCCGCGAACCGCCTCGCCTCGGACGGGACGTGCGCGCCGTACATCTCCACCCACTCGATCACCTGCTGGGCGGCGCCCTTGCGGATCGCGCACACCGCGCCGTCGTCCCGGCGCAGGTCGACGCCGCTCATCCGGGTCTGCGCGCTGAACTTCACCCACCGGGCATGGTTCAACTCCCCCTCCGCGGGCGCCCGCAGTCCGTACCGCTCCTTCGCCAGGACGACGACGGAGCGGCCCTCCGGTGTCTCGTCGGCCAGGGACGACAGCTGGGCGGCGGCCGCGAGCAGCCCTTCGTCGATGCCGGGCAGCGGGACGAACGCGGCGGCCTGGCGGTTGCCGAGGGTGATGGTGCCGGTCTTGTCCAGGAGGAGAGTGCCCACGTCGCCCGCCGCCTCGACCGCGCGGCCGGACATGGCGAGCACGTTGCGCTGGACGAGCCGGTCCATGCCGGCGATACCGATCGCGGACAGCAGCGCGCCGATCGTCGTCGGGATGAGGGTGACGAGAAGCGCGACAAGAACGGTGGTGGACTGGGCGGCGTCGGCGTACCCGGCCATCGGCTGGAGGGTGACGACAACCAGGACGAAGATGATCGTGAGCGCGGCGAGCAGGATGTTCAGCGCGATCTCGTTCGGGGTCTTCTGCCGGGAGGCGCCTTCGACGAGCGCGATCATCCGGTCCAGGAAGGAGTGCCCCGGGCGGGCACTGACACGGACGACGATCCGGTCCGACAGGACCGTCGTACCGCCCGTGACACCACTGCGGTCGCCGCCCGACTCGCGGATGACGGGCGCGGATTCCCCCGTGACGGCGGATTCGTCGACGGCCGCGACGCCGTCGATGACGTCGCCGTCGGCGGGGATGAGTTCGCCGGCTTCCACCAGGACGACGTCGAGGGGTTTCAGGCCGGTGGCGGCCACGGCCTCGGTGTCGGCGTGGCGCGGGTCGGTGCCGTAGTTCCAGTGCCGCAGGCGCAACGCGACCGTGTCCGTACGGGCCCTGCGGAGCGACTCGGCCTGTGCCCTGCCCCGGCCCTCGGCGACGGCCTCCGCGAGGTTCGCGAAGATCACCGTCAGCCACAGCCAGCCGCTGATGACCCAGGTGAAGACGGCGGGGTGGAGCACCGCGGACAGGGTCGTGAGGACGGCCCCCACGGAGACGACGAACAGCACCGGGTTCTTCACCAGGGCCCGCGGGTGCAGCTTGCGCAGCGCCTCGGGGAGGGACCGCACGAGCTGGGCGGGTTCGAACAGTCCGCTCGGCGCCCGGCGCTTCGTCCCTCCCTCCGATCCCGGGACGCGCTGCACGCGGGACGGCGGGACTTGCGGGGGAGCGGCGGGAATCATCGGGACCTTCGCGTCTCGCTGGGAACCGGCCCGCTGCGCTGCGCACGCCGACGGCCGGTCGAACTGATACGGGTGGGGTGGTTGCCGGGCCCCGCGGTGCCGGGGCCCGGCACCGCGGAGCTGTGCGCGGACGTCGGCGGCGGGATGACGTCCCCTCGCCCCGCTGCTCGTGCCGGCAGGGCTCGCCGCCGACGGCACCTGCGACGCCTTCGCGGCACAGGACGCGCCGCGCGGCATCAGCGCCGCCGCCCTGAGGGACCGGGCGGGGCGGAGGGCGGCGAGGGTGCTGTCGACGAACTGGTCGAACTCGCCGCCGAGCACGGTGGGGTGCCGCACCGGCCGAGCCTGTGACGGGCCGGGAGCTCAGCCGGTACGGGGTTACAGGAGTCCGTCGGCGATGGTGCCGAGGGACAGTGCGGGCAGGAAGTTGAGCAGCGCCAGGATGACGGCCGCGGCCGTGGCCAGGACGACGAAGTTGACACCCTGGGCGCGCAGCGTGCCGACGGTGACCACACCCGGCCGCTGCCCTGCGAGCCGCCCGGCCAGGGCCAGTACGGCCACCATCGGGAGATACCGTCCCGCCAGCATCGCGACCACCATCAGGAGGTTGTGGAAGTCGGTGGCGCCGTTGAAGCCCGCCATCGCGCTGCCGTTGCTGTTGGTGTTGCTCGTGTAGGCGTAGATCAGCTCGGTGAGACCGTGCGCCCCCGGGTTGCCCATCGAGGTCCGCCCGTCGTCGAAGGCGAGCGCGACTCCCGTGCAGGCCAGGATGACGGTGGGCGGGATCAGCGCGTACACCACGACCCAGCGCATCTCCCCGAACCCGATCCGCTTGCGCAGGTATTCGGGCGTGCGGCCGACCATCAGACCGCCGATGAAGACGGCCACCAGCACCACCATGATCAGGCCGTACAGTCCGCTGCCCGTGCCGCCGGGCGCGATCTCGCCGAGCATCATCGCGGACAGCAGCACCCCGCCGCCGAGGCTGGAGAAGCTGTCGTACGAGGAGTTGGCCGCGCCGTCCGCCGAGCCGGTGGCCCCCACGCCGAACAGTGTCGAGCCGGGGACGCCGAAGCGGGTCTCGGTGCCCTCGTACGGTCCGCCGACCGCCTGGGTGACCGTGCCGGTGTGCGCGGACTGGGCCAGCGTGCCGGCTGCGAGGAGCAGGCCGAAGAGAATGCCGACGACCGTCAGCAGGGTCCAGCTCTGCTTCAGGCTGCCGATCATCCGGCCGAACATGCGGACGCAGGCCGTCGGGATGAGCAGCATCAGCACGATCTCGAAGACGTTGGTCCAGGCACTCGGATTCTCGAAGGGGTGGGCGCTGTTGGCGTTGAAGACGCCGCCGCCGTCACCGGTGAAGAGCTTGATCGGCTCCCAGGAGCCGACCGGTCCGTCGAGGATGGTCTGCTGGGCGCCCGCGATCGTGGTGACGGTGTGGCCGGCGCCGAGACCCTGGACGACCCCGCCCGCCATCAGGATCAGGCCGCCGACGACCGCCATCGGGAGCAGGACGCGGAAGATCGTGCGCAGCAGGTCGACCCAGAAGTTGCCGAGGCCGTCCGTGGATCGCCGGACGAGCCCCCGTACCAGGGCGAGCGCCACGCAGATACCGACCGCCGCCGACGCGAACGCCTGGACGCCCAGACCCGCCATGACGGCGAGGTGCCCGGTGGTGGACTCGCCGGCGTAGTTCTGCCAGCTGGTGTTGGTCGTGAAGGAGACGGCGGTGTGCAGCGCGAGCCGCCACGGCATGCCTTCGTGGCCCGTCGACCAGGGCAGCCTGCCCTGGAGGGTGAAGAGGGCGAAGAGCGCCGCGATGCTCATGACCGAGAAGGCGAGCAGGGCGGTGAGGTAGTGCCGCCAGGTCTGTTCCCTGTCCGGGTCGATTCCGCACGCGCGGTAGAGGGCTCTCTCCGCGCGCCAGTGCCGGCCGCCGTCGAGCGCTCGGGCCATGTAGTCGCCGAGCGGCACGTGCAGCCCCACCACCACGGCGAGGACGAGCGATGCCTGGATCCAGGCCGCCATGATCAGGCTCCCTGCTGGGGGTAGGTACGGTCGAGCGCGACGTTCAGCTCGAGGACATCGACGCCCGGCTCGCCGAGCACGCCGAGGGTGCGACCGCTGGTGTACGTGGCGATCAATCGGCGTACGTCGGCCACGCTCGCGCCGCGCTCGCGGGCGACGCGGGGCGCCTGGAGCTTCGCGTACGCCGGGCTGATGTGCGGGTCGAGCCCGCTGCCGCTCGCGGTCACCGCGTCGGCGGGGACGACCGGGTCGGCCGGCGCGTCGCCGCGTACGGGGACGGTCACGGCACGGCTGTAGTCCGCGCCGGACTCGGCGCAGGTGACCTCAACTCCCTCGTAGGAGCGGAGGAACGGTCTGGCCGGGCAGGCCTGGTCGAGGCTGACGACCCTGGTGACCCGTCCGCTCGTACCGCCGTCGCGGAAGACGCCGAGTACCGCACCCACACCGTCCGGTGTGCAGAACGGGCGGGAGCCGTCGACGCCTTCGAGCTCGCCGACCGCCTTGCTGCGCCCGCACACCAGGGTGAGCAGGCTCGGCCTGTCCGCGGTGTCGACGACGGACTCGGGGCCCTGGTTCCCGGCTCCGGACGCGGTGGCGTCGTACCCCGTACCGGCGTTGGACGGCCGGGACTGGAAGTACCGCTTCAGCGGCTTGCCCTTGGCGTCCGTGAAGGACTGGCCGATCAGGGAGGATCCGGCGTCCCTGCCGTCGGCGGCGGTGACCTCGGACCTGCTCTCCAGACCGGGGACCTGGGCGAAGGCCGTCATGGCCAGCGGATAGGCGAGCCCGGTCAGGAGGGTCAGTACGAGCACCACCCGGAGCGCCGCGAGGTGCTGGGCGAGCCAGTGCGGGATGCGTGTCATGGTCAGATCCCCGGGATGAACTGGACGAGGGCGAGGTCGATGAACTTGATGGCCAGGAAGGGCGCGACGACGCCGCCGAGCCCGTAGATCCACAGGTTGCGGGTGAGCAGGGCGGACGCGGACGACGGCCGGTAGCGCACACCGCGCAGGGCGAGCGGGATCAGCGCCACGATGACCACCGCGTTGAAGACGACCGCGGAGAGGATCGCGGACAGCGGCGAGTGCAGGGCCATGATGTTGAGCCGGTCGAGCCCCGGATACACGGCGGCGAACATCGCGGGCAGGATCGCGAAGTACTTGGCGATGTCGTTGGCGATCGAGAACGTCGTCAACGCGCCCCGGGTGATCAGGAGTTGCTTGCCGATCTCGACGATCTCGATGATCTTCGTGGGGTCCGAGTCGAGGTCGACCATGTTGCCGGCCTCCTTGGCGGCCGACGTACCCGTGTTCATCGCCACGCCGACGTCGGCCTGCGCGAGCGCCGGGGCGTCGTTCGTGCCGTCACCCGTCATCGCGATGAGGTGACCGCCGGCCTGCTCCCGCTTGATCAGCTCCAGTTTGTCCTCGGGCGTGGCCTCGGCCAGGAAGTCGTCGACGCCCGCCTCCTCGGCGATCGCCTTCGCGGTCACCGGGTTGTCGCCAGTGATCATCACCGTACGGATGCCCATCCGGCGCAGCTCGTCGAAGCGTTCCCGCAGACCCGGCTTGACGACGTCCTTGAGGTGGACGACGCCGAGCACTTCGGCCCGGCCGTCGCTCGTGGACCGCGCCACGGCCAGCGGCGTACCGCCCGACGCGGAGACCTGTCCCACGACCGCCTCCAGCGCGAGCGGAACCTCACCGCCCTGTTCGCGCACCCAGGCCGAGACCGACGCCGCGGCGCCCTTGCGCAACCGCTGCCCGCCGGGGAGGTCGACTCCGGACATGCGGGTGGCGGCGGTGAACGGCACCCACTCCGCGCCGTTCGCGACCTGCTGGGTCAACTCGTGCTTCTCATGGGCGAACTCGACGATGGAACGGCCCTCGGGCGTCTCGTCCGCCACGCTGGATAGCAGCGCGGCCCGCGCCAGCAGCTCCATGGAGACGTCCCCGACCGGGAGGAACGCGCTCGCCCGCCGGTTGCCGAAGGTGATCGTGCCCGTCTTGTCGAGCAGCAGGGTGTTGACGTCACCGGCGGCCTCGACGGCCCTTCCGGACATGGCCAGTACGTTCCGCTGCACCAGCCGGTCCATACCCGCGATACCGATCGCCGAGAGCAGCGCGCCGATCGTGGTCGGGATCAGACAGACGAGCAGCGAGACGAGGACGATGGCTGTGACACCGTTCGCGTTCAGCGCCGCGGTGTCGTGCGCGGCGGCCATCGCGTCCTTGGAGAAGATCGCCATCGGCTGGAGGGTCACGACCGCGACCAGGAAGACGAAGGTCAGCATGACCAGCAGCAGGTTGAGGGCCAACTCGTTGGGGGTCTTCTGCCGGTTGGCCCCCTCGACCAGGGAGATCATCCGGTCCAGGAAGCTGTCCCCGGGCTCCTGGGTGACGCGTACGACGAGGTGGTCGGAGAGCACCCGGGTGCCGCCGGTGACCGCGCTGCGGTCGCCGCCCGACTCACGGATGACCGGCGCCGACTCACCGGTGATCGCCGACTCGTCGACGCTCGCCGCGCCCTCGATGACATCGCCGTCTCCGGGGATGAACTCCCCGGCCGGTACGGAGACGATGTCGCCCCGCCTCAACTCCGAGGCGGCGACGGCTTCTTCGAGGTAGGCGTCCTTGGCGGCCCCGGGCTCCCAGCCCGAGAGCCGCCACGCGGTGGTCTGCTGCCGGGTCCTGCGCAGCGAGTCGGCCTGCGCCTTGCCGCGGCTCTCGGCCACGGCCTCGGCGAGGTTGGCGAAGACCACCGTCAGCCACAACCAGCCGGTGATCAGCCAGGCGAAGACACTCGGGTGGACCATCGCGATGCCCGTGGTCAACGCGGCACCGACCTCGGTCACGAACATGACCGGGTTACGGAACAGGGTCACCGGATTCAGTTTGGTGAACGCCTGCGGGAGCGCGCGCCACAGCTGCGTCGGATCGAGCATGCTTAAGCGCCGACCCGGCGCGGCGGCCTCTCGGCTCCGGGCGGAGGGGAGTCCGGCACCTGTGCGGGCAGGGTCTGGGCGGGGGCGGACATCAGAACTTCTCCGGCTTGATCAGGGCGATGATCAGATAGACGAGCAGGGTGACGGCACGATCAGGCCGACGGCGTTCTCGACGGACATCGAGGCCTCGTTCTCATGGGTGAGGGAGTGGTGCGGCGGGGTAGAGGAGATGGGGGGGATCGTCATGGCCTTTCGGGCACGGGTGCCTGTCGCGGCACCCGTGGTCGCGCCCGTGTGCCCTCGGCGGGCCGGCGCCGCGGCGCGGGACCGGAGCGGCCGGCGCCGCGGGACCGGAGCGGACCGGGACTACAGCCCGATGTCCCGGCGGCTCATGTCGTCCAGTGACTCGCGGCGCACCAGGACGCGGGCGGTACCGTCGGACACCGCCACCACCGGCGGCCGGCCGACCAGGTTGTAGCCGGAGGCCATGGAGAGGTGGTACGCGCCGGCCGCGGGGACGGCGAGGAGGTCACCGGGGTGCACGTCGCCCGGGAGCGCCACGTCCTCCGCGAGGACGTCCCCCGCCTCGCAGTGCCGGCCGACGACGGTGACGAGACGGGGCGGCACCGCCGAGGGCCGGCCGACGAGCCGGGGCGCGTACCGCACCCCGTACAGCGCGGGCCTCGGGTTGTCGCTCATACCGCCGTCGACGGCCACGAAGGTGTGTTCCCCGGTGCGCTTGACCGCGAGGACCCGGTAGACGGCGACTCCCGCGGGGCCGACGATCGCCCGGCCGGGTTCGAGGGTGAGCCTGGGCACGGGCAGCCCGGCGCGAGCGCAGCCGTCCTCGAGTTCGGCGCGGACCCGACCGGCCAGGACTCCGGCGTTCAGGCTCTCCTCGCCGGGCCGGTAGGCGATGGCGTGACCGCCGCCGATGTCCAACTGGGGGAGAGCGACGCCGTGCTGGTCGCGGATCCGGGCCATCAGATCGACCACGCGGCGTACCGCGGTGACGTACGGCTGCACGGAGGCGATCTGCGAGCCGATGTGGCAGTGCAGGCCGACGAGTTCGAGGTGCGGCTGGTCGAGTATCCGGGCGACGGCGTGCTCCGCGGATCCGTCCGTGATCGACAGACCGAACTTCTGGTCGTCGGTCCCGGTGCGCACCTTGGCGTGCCCGCCCGCCGCGATGCCGGGCACCACCCGCACCATGACCTTCTGACGGCCGTCGGCGGGAACGACCGCGGCCAGTCGGGTGATCTCGGAGTCACTGTCCACGACGATGCGGCCGACGCCGAGACCGAGCGCCGCGCGCAGGTCCTCGGGGCTCTTGGCGTTGCCGTGCATCACGATCTTCTCCGGCGGGAAGCCGGTGGCCACGGCGAGTTCGAGTTCCCCGGCGGAGCAGACGTCGAGGCCGAGGCCCTCCTCCCGCACCCAGCGCACCATGGCCCGGGACAGGAACGCCTTGGCCGCGTAGACGACGTCGGCCTCGGGGAACGCCGTGCGGTACGTGCGACAGCGTTCGCGGACCTCCCGCTCGTCGAGTACGTAGACGGGGGTGCCGTAGCGGTCGGCGGTCTCGGTGAGGGAAACGCCGCCGACACGGACGTCGCCGTCGGCGGCGGAGCGGGCGGAGCGGGGCCACACGGACAGGCCGTCGGCGTCTCTGGCGTCCCTGGCGTCACAGTCGTCGGCGGTGCCGGCGGTGCCGGCGGTACCGAGGGCGCGGGACGGTGCCTGAAAGGCCAAGTCCTGAAGGGGGGCGTCCTGGATGGACATGGTGTCTCCTCAGCCGATCAGCAGGTTCAGGCACGCGACGACGGCGGCCGCGCCGGTCACCCGCAGGGCGACGTGTTCGGGATGCCGGCGGCGCCAGGAGTGCCCGCGCTCGCGGACCGGGGCCGCGGTGCGGTCGGCCGCGGGGGCGGAGAACGACGGGTCGACGACGAGGGCCGTGACGCCCAGGGGCGCGGCGAGCGCGCGCAGCGCGGGTTCGGAGAGCCTGATACGGGCCTGGCCGGCGCCCAGCGTGGCGGTGAGCTTCGCCGCCGAGGTGAAACCGACGGCCGTACGGCCGCCCAGGGGGGTGCGGAAGAACCGGGTCGTACAACCCGCGGACCCCGGCCGGACAGGAACGAAGAGAAGTCCGGCCGGGAAGCGTTCGGAGGGTTCGGGGTCCTCGGCATGCTCGACTGGAGACATGGTGCTGCTCCTCGAAGAAGGCGACGTGCGTCGTCCGGCCGGATCGGCCGGACGCTTCGATGAAGCTATGCCTCGCCGGCCCGGGCCGGGGTCCGTCGCTGACGCATGCTTGACGGGAAGCGGCCTACCCATGACGCGTCACTGACGGCCGGAGGACGCCCGGTCGGTGTGCGACGGAGTCGTGGCCACCGAGCGCCCCCGCGTCCCGCGCGAATCCGTGCCTGCCGGCCGGAGCCTCTCAGGGCGCGAAGGCGCGCTGAACGGCGCGTGCGAGCGCCTCGCGGCGTGCCTCGTGAGCGGCCTCCGGCTCGCCCTTGTGGGCGGTGTGCATCGGGCTCGCGGGCGACCACGTCATCGACATGGCGGTGACGAGGGCGAGCACCTCGGCCGCCGGGATGCCGGGGCTGACGAGGCCTTTCGCCTGGGCGTCGGCGATCGACCGGAGCTTCTCGGCGTCGTGCCCGGGCATGAAGTGGTAGAGGTCCCCCGTGGGAGTGCGCTCCAGGCGGGCCCAGGTGGCCAGGCGGACGAGTTCGGGACGGACGAGGTAGGAGTCGTAGAGCCGGACGGCGTATCCGGGCAGGTCGTCTCCGGTGACGGGAACGGTCTCGACGATCATGTCCAGGTGTTCGGCGAACACAGCGTCGAAGAGTTCGTCCTTGCTGCGGTAGTACTTGTAGATCTGCGCCTTGTTGACGTTGGCGTCGGCGGAGATCCGGTCGATGCGTGCGCCCGCGATGCCGTAGGTGGCGAACTCGACCGTCGCCGCGTCGAGCAGACGGCGACGCGACGCCTCGCCCGCGCTGGTGATCTGTCCCGTCCTCATGACTTCATCCTAAACAAACCAGTTCGTTTGCCGCCTGGTGGGACAGCCGTCGGGCGTGTCCGATGACGCCCGTGCATGGCCTGTTTCTCCAGCCACGCCATCGTGGGGTGCGCGGCATAGGGGCTTGGCAGGGCATCGGCAACCTCGGTGCCGGTGCCGGTGTCGGTGTCAGTCGAGGGTTGTACGGACGGAGGGGTCGATTCCGTAACCGTCCGGCGCACGCCGGATCACACCACCTCCCCCGTACGCCGACCGCTCCCCGCGGCAGGGAAGGATGGGCCCACCATCCACCCCGCGGCCTGGGGCATGGCTCTCCCGCCGGGCCGGCTCTGCGAGGATCCATCCTTGATTCACCACCGGACGGCACCCCTGATCCTGGCGCTCTCGGGACTGCTGCTCTCGGCATGTGCCGCAGGCTCACCCGCGCGAGCGAAAACCGGCCGGCAGGTGGTTCTCGACCGGCTGGCCGCGGCCGACGACGCTCCCTACTCGGCCGCGATCAGAGCCGTCACGCAATCCGGAACCAGACGACTGCAGCTCATGACCGGAAGGATCAACCTCAACGCGCCCTTGACGGGGCGTACGACGGACAAGACCGAGCAGTACACCGAAGACGTCGTGATCACCCGGCAGAAGGTGTACCGGCGTGCGAGCGGCTCCGACGGCGAGTGGCAGGAGTTCCCCGCGTCGACGGCCGAGGGCGGCATTCCCACGGACCGGCTTCCGCGGTACGTGCACCTCATACTCGGTCACAGCGGCGCCGTGCACCGGGGGAGCGAACCCGTCCGTGTGTCGGCCCGCCTCACCCCGAAAGACCTCGAAGCGGTCGACAGGACCATCGGGCGCAATCTGCGCCCCGCCACCACGATCGACGCCGCCGTGTGGATCGACAAGGAGGGCCGAGTCGTACGCGTGCGACAGGACATCCACTTCGCTTCCGATCCCGACATTCACAACACGCTCACGCTCAGCGATTTCAGGAGCGCCGTACCGGTGGGCGCGCCGGTCGCGAAGTGAGCATCGGCCAGGGCGCGGTGGGGCTTTGGCCGGAACGTGCCCGACGTCTGATCAATGCCGGACGGTCACAGCCCCTCCGGCCCACCATCGACGCCCGCTGAGACCGTGACGGGGGCTCACTGCCGCTGGGCGGCCATGTCGAGGACGAAGCGGTAGCGGACATCGTTGCGGGCCAGGCGGCCCAGTGCCTCGTTGATCTGGTCGGGGCGCATGAGTTCGATCTCGGCGGTGATGCCGTGTTCGGCGCAGAAGTCGAGCATCTCCCGGGTCTCGACGGTGCCGCCGCTGCCGGCGCCGGCAAGGGTCTTCGCGCCGTGGATCAGGCTGAGCGGGTTCACCTCGATGGCGCCCTCGGGGATGCCGACCACGCAGAGCGTTCCGTCCATGCCGAGCGCGCTCATGTACGGCTCGACGGAGTGCGGCGCGCCGACGGTGTCGAGGATGAAGTCGAAACGGCCGGTCTGGGCGGCCATCTGCTTCTCGTCGGTGGACAGGACCACGTCGTCGGCGCCCAGTGCCCGTGCCTCGTCCGCCTTGTCCTCGCTCCGGGTGAACTGCACGACCTCGGCGCCGAGTGCGTGGGCGAGTTTGAGGGCGATGTGGCCGAGTCCTCCCATGCCGACGATGCCGACCGACTTGCCCGGGCCGACGCCCCAGCGCTTCATGGGCGAGTAGGTGGTGATCCCGGCGCACATGAGGGGTGCGGCACCGGCCGGGTCCAGGCCCTCGGGCAGGTGGTAGGTGAACTTCGCGGGCAGGACGTACTCCGAGGAGTAGCCGCCGCGGGTCACCAGACCGTCCTTCGGGTCGGTGTTCCCGTAGGTCAGGGTCGGGAAGCGCCGGCACCAGTTCTCACGGCCCGCGAGGCAGGGCGGGCAGGTACCGCAGGAGTCGATGATGTTGCCCACGGCCACCTTGTCGCCGATTTCGAACCGGGTCACCGCGATGCCGACAGCGGTGATCTCGCCGGTCATCTCGTGGCCCGGCACGAGGGGGAACACGTCGCCGTGGCGGACGGCGGAGATGTCGCTGGCGCAGACTCCGCAGTACTCGACGCGTACGGCGACATCGTCGGCGAGCAGGTCCCGGCGAGTGAAGTGCCAAGGCTCCAGCGGGCCGCCTCGGTGGTGCGCGGCCCAGCCGCTGACGTTCCTCATGAGGGTTCCTTCAGCGTTCGAAGACACAGTCTGACAAAAACAAACTGGTTTGTTTCTATGTGGGAAGCTACCCCGCCACCCGCCACTGTGGCAACGTCAAACGAACTGGTTTGTTTTCTCGTCGGTGCCGGGACCCACCGCACCCCCCCGAAGACCGGGCCGGGGCTGCCGCGGCCGACCCGGGTTCCGTCAGTCGCGCAGCGACGACAGCGCGGCGGCCACTCGTTCGGACGCCTCCGGCGGCGTCGACGCGTGCGGGGAGAGTCGGAGCGAGTCGGAGCGCACCGTCGGAGTGACACCCTCGGCGTGCAACGACTTCGCGACGACGGAGGGGTCGCGGTCCGGCATCGTGAAGGAGAGGATGCCCGCGCGCCGCGCCGGGTCGGTGGGGGAGAGGACGCGGCCGCCACGCTCCTTGACGACCTCGGTGAGTTCGTCGATCCGCGCGGCGATCGCGGCCTCGATCGCCGCGACGGTGTACCGCTCGACGAGGTCCAGCGCGGCCGCGAGCGCGGCGGCCGTCACCGGGCTGAGATTGGTGATCGACCACCGTTGCGCGTCCGGGGCGGGCGGGTGCTCCGTCCCGTCGAAGAGGCCGACGTCCTCGACGCCCGTCCAGCCGGTGAGGACCGGCTCCAGGGATTCCAGCGCGCGATCCGACAGTGCGGCGAAGCCGGTGGCCCATCCCGCGCGCAGCCATTTCTGACCGCCCGCGACCACCACGTCGGCCGCGTCCCAGGGCATCCCGGCCACGCCGAACGCCTGGATGGCGTCCACGATCAGCAGCCGGTCCGGTCCGATCGCCTCGCGCAGCGCCGCCAGGTCGGCACGGAAGCCGGTGCGGAAGTCCACGGCGCTGACGGACACGGCGACGACGTCGTCGGTCAGCGCGGCACGGACGAGGTCGGGGGTGACCCCGCCACCGGGCGCCGGCGTGAGCCAGCGCGGCGTGGCCCGGCCCAGGTCCGCGGTGCGGCGCCACGGATAGTGGTTGGCGGGGAAGTCGGTGCGCGGCGCGAGGACCACGCCCTCCGGGATGCCGAGAGCGGCGTGGAACATGCCGGTGGACGCGTTCGGCAGCAGCACCGTGTGGCCGCTGTCGGTGCCGGCGAGGCGGGCGGCCGTGTCCCGCGCGGTCCCCTCCGCCCGCATGAGACCGTCCACGGTGGTGTGGTCGGCGCGGGCGGATTCCTCCATGGCTCGCGCCGTGGCGGCCACGGCGTCCCGCGACGGCGGACCGAACCGTGCGAAGTCGAGGTACCCGGCGGGCGTGTCGAAATGGGGTGCGTACGACGTGAGCACGGGGCTCGTCCTTCCAGGAGGCTGCGGTACGGGCGGTACGGGTGCGCCCGGTGGGGAGTGCCGTGTGGCGCGCCGGGTGGCGGCGCCGTCTGTCGGACGGGCCGGTGTCCCGCCGTTCACCGTCGCGAGCGCATCCGTCCCTACCTGCCCGAACGGTACGTGTTTCGTGCCGCGCGGACCCGCCCGGGGTGCCGGTCGCCGTCCGCGACGCGCGCCACCGCGTCTGCGCTCGGGCTCGCGGCCGGGTTCGAGCGGACCGGTGTCCTGAGCAGCGCGGCGGCCCTCATCCGATCCGCCTGCGGCGCGACAGGGGGACCGCTCCGCGCCGCGGGCCGAGACGTGACGGGCGGGCACCTCCTCAGGGGTGCCCGCCCGTCCTGTCCGCCGATGGCTGTGCGGCCGGGGGTCAGTGCCCGGCGGATTCCTCGGGGCGCGCGTGACGCGGCAGGAGGAACGCGAGCAGGAAGGTCAGGGCGAGCATGCCGTCGACGATCCAGAGCACCGTCTTCATGACGGAGCCGAAACCGCTCCGGAAGGCCGACGACGCGGTCTCCTGCAGTACGACGGGTATCCGGGCGCCGGCCTGGGGCGAGGTCAGGGCGGAACGGGTGTCCTTCTCCAGGCGTGCGCAGGACGCCGGGGTCGCGGCGGGGTCCTTTGCGACGGCGCGGTCCGAGGCGCACGTGCGCAGGTCCGCCACGACGCGCTCCTGAGCCGCGGGAGCGACGTGCGCGGCGGCCAACTGACCTCGCAGCCCGTCCGAACGATGGTCGACGGCGGTGGCGATCCCGCCGCCCAGCAGGCCGAAGAAGACGGTGCCGAGGATGGCCACGCCGAAGGCGCCGCCGAGCTGCTGCACCGCGGTCATGGTGCCGGACGCCGAACCCGTCTCGTGCTGCTCGACGCTGGCGAGCACGATGTCGAAGAACGGCGCCATGAGCAGGCCCATCCCGATGCCGGTGACGAGCAGCGAAGGCAGAAGCTGCCAGGGGCCGACGCCTGATCCCACCTGGTCGAGGGTCAGCCACACGCCGAACACACCGAGCGCCATGACCAGCGCGCCCGCCTGAAGGACGGTCCGCCCGAACCGGGCGACACCCTGGGCGAGCCCGAAGCCGACGATCATGCCGCCCGACCAGGGCACCATCACCAGTCCCGCCTTGAGCGGCGAGTAGCCGAGGCCGATCTGCGTGTAGAGGTTGAAGACCAGCATGAACCCCTGCATGGTCGAGAAGAAGACCAGTCCGAGGACCATGCCGCCGCTGAACCCGCGCTTGCGGAAGAGACTGGGCACGACCAACGGGTCCTGGCCGGCCTTGCTGCGGCGCGACTCGTACGTGCCGAAGGCGACGAAGACGACCACCGAGCCGGCCATCATCACGAACGCCCAGACGGGCCAGTCGTACTCGCGGCCCTGGACCAGCGGGAAGATGATGAGCAGCGCGGCCAGCGAGACCAGGAGCATGCCGGGGACGTCGAGGCGCGGCTTGCTGCCGGACAGGCCCCTCGGCAGGTAGCGCATGGCGCCGAGGACGGCCGCGCCACCCAGCGGCAGATTGATCAGGAAGATCATCCGCCAGCCGGTGCCGAAGTAGTCGGCGTCCACGAGCCAGCCCGCCAGGATCGGCCCGCACACCGCGGACAGCCCCATGACCGGGCCGAAGAGGCCGAAGGCCTTCTGCGACTCCTTCGGCGGGAACATCTCCTTGATCATGCCGAGGCCCTGCGGCAGCATCACCGCGCCGAACAGCCCCTGCACGACACGTGCGGCTATCAGCATCTCGGGCGACACCGACACCGCGCAGAGCAGGGAGCCCAGGGTGAAGCCGGCCGCCCCCACCAGGAACATCCGGCGGCGCCCGTGGATGTCCCCGAGCCGCCCTCCGGTGACGAGCCCGACAGCCATCGAGAGGGTGTACGCGGCGGCGAGCCACTGCAGGGTGGAGGCGCCGCCGCCGAGGTCGGCCCGCATGGAGGGGCCGGCGATGTTCGTGACGACGGCGTCGAGGAGGTCCATCACCTCGGCCGCGAGGATCACGAAGAGGGCGGCCCAGCGCCACCGGTAGGGCTCTGGCGAGTCGATGGGCGTCTCGGTGGACGCGACACCGGTGGTGGACATCGGAACTCCTCACGAAAAGGTCGCGCCACGGTGACTCGCGGGCGCGGTGGCGCGGATGGATGGGGCTGCCCGACTCGCCGGTGGAGCCCGGAGAGACGGACGACCGGACGCGGAGAACGGCGTTCACCTTAACAGAACAGCGCTCACCGAGAGAACGGCGTTCATTAAGATATAGCGCAACTTCGCGTCGAGGACAAGATATATCGCGTCTGACCGAGGTGAACGCCGCTCACCGCAGGAGAACGCCGCTCTCCTATGCCTAGACTGACGTCATGACCGACGCGGCCCCCGGCACCCCCGCACCCCCTCCGCCGTCTCCCTGGGAGCGCGAGCGCCCCGCCCGTTCCCGCGTCGCCCCCGCACGCACACCGCTGTCGCGCGAACGCATCGTGGAGGCCGCCTTCACCGTGCTGGACCGCCAGGGACTCGACCGTCTGTCGATGCGCCAGGTGGCGGCCGAACTGGGTGTCACGGTCTCCGCGCTCTACGCCCACGTCAGTTCCAAGGACGACCTCCTGGAGCTCATGTACACCCGCCTCTTCGACGGTTTCGAGCCGCCCGCGGTCGACCCGGAGCGGTGGCAGGAGGAGGTGCGGGACTACGCCCGCTCCGGACGGCGGCGCCTGCTGTCCCACCGGGACATGGCCAGGATCTCCATGGCCCACGTGCCCTTCACCGCCGAACTGCTGCCGCACGTAGAGGCGTTGCTCGCCGTCTTCCGCACCGCCGGACTGCCCGACCGCATCGCGGCGGAGGCCGGTGACCTCATCTCCACCTATATCGACGGGTTCACCCTGGAGGAGGGCATGTGGCGGGACCGGGCCGCTCAGCAGAGCGGAGCGAGCTCGTCGCCGGCCCGCCCCGACTGGCGTGAGATGGCCGGCGAGATGCAGGACTACTTCGCCTCCCTGCCCGCGGCGGACTTCCCCCATCTGCGGGCCCTGGCCGGGGTGATGGTGACGGACTCCTCCGACGAGCGCTTCGACATCGGTCTGGAGATCATCCTGCGTGGCCTGGCGAGCTACCTGCCGGACCCGGCGCCCCGTGCGGGCGCGGACGCCTCCCGGACCTCGGACGCCGGCTGACCCACCGCACATCCGGCAACCCTGTGGCGAGGAGCTCGAGGCGGGCGGCCGGTGGTGAGCGCCGACGGGCGTCGTGGAGTCCGGCCGTCTCCCCGGAGCGTACGAGGGGGAGTTGGCCTTCGGCCGTCCTCGCGGACCGGCACTCCAGTGACCTGGGGTCAGCGGGTGACAGGTCGGGCCCGGAGGGGCCGTGACGTCGCCGGCGCGGTCCGCGCCGGCGACGTCGGGGGGACTCCCGTGCGGCTCCGGAAGAGGGCATGATGGGTCATCGGTACCGGTCAGGCGAGGCTATGCTGTCGTCAAAAGTGAATCATTTACCGTTCAAATACGTCGAGCGAATGTCGCTCCGTCCTACCCGTCACCCGCTGTCCGGTCACACCCGCGCAGAGGTGCGTCCCGGTGGCACCGCGGCAGCAGCATGTCGTCAACCCTGGAAGGAAGTGCCGTGGCGCCGGTGCTTGTTGGACACGAAGGCTTGTTGGCCGGAGAACGGATACCGGTCATCGGCACCCGGGTCACCTTCGGACGCAACCCCGATAACACCGTCGTCATCTCCAGCCTGAGCGTCTCGCGCTTCCACGCGGAAATCGTCCTCGACGAGACTCAGGGCTACGTGCTGCGGGACTGCGGCAGCAGCAACGGAACGCTGGTGAACGGCGAGGAGATCGAGTCCCAACTGCTCAAAGCCGGGGACGACATCACCATCGGCGACCAGGAGTTCCGGTTCGAGGTCGCGGACGCCATGGAGACGATCATGGCGCTCTCGCTGCCGAGGTCCCTGACGCACGGCGGCGAGGAGCTCGCGCACGGGCCGGTGCTGCGGGTCACCGTCGCGGGCGGCGGCCCCGTCGGCCTGTCGCTCGCCCTGCTGCTGGAACACTTCCTCGGCGCCCAGGCGCAGATCACCGTGTACGACGGCCGGTGGCGCAAGCAGGGTCGCAAGATCGTCTGGAAGGACGCGAGCCAGGGCAACATACGGCGCCAGCAGGTGGTGACCGTGCAGAGCCGCCAGTACCTCGGCCTTCCCCAAGAGGTGCGCGACCGGCTCTTCGACGCGGACAACTACACCGAGATGTGGCCCTCGGGACCCGACTCGGTCGGCGATCACCACCCGCGCAACATGCGCATCGCGTACATCGAGGACCGCCTGCTGGAGGTGGCGAACGAGAAGAAGGGCCGGATCCAGCTCGTTCCCGCCCGGTTCAGCATCGAGGACCAGCAGGACGCCCTGGCCACACAGCACGTCCTCGCGATCTGCGACGGCGGGCGGTCGCGCACCCGTGAGCACTTCGCCGCCAAGTTCGGCAAGGCGGACGAGTCCATCTACTCGCTGGACGGCCGTCATCTGCAGGACGTGGTCCTCGGCCTGCGCGTGAAGTCGGGCCTGACCGACCCCATGGCGGTGCTGCTCACCGTCGCGCAGAACCGGTTCCTGCTCAACTCCCTGCGCGGCGAGGGCTTCCTCAACATGCGCCTGACGGACGCGGAGACCGCCGAAGTGGTCGGCATCGACCCCGTGCGCCGTGTCTTCGAGGAGTGCATCGCCTCCCGCCCGTGCCTGATGGGACGCGACGAGCACGGCGACTTCCAGTGCTCCACGCACAGCACCCTGTTCCTGCCGGCCCTGATCAGGGGCTCGGCGCTGTGGAAGCGGGTGCACGAGGGACTGCGCCTGTTCGGCGTCGAGGCGGACGACCTGAGCGCGGTCACCTCCTTCCGTCTGGACATGGTGCAACGGCCGCGATTCACCGCCGAGTTGCTGCCGCCCACGGCCAACTCCACCGGCACGTACGGCTTCCTGCTGGGCGACGCCGCCAACGCCATCCACTTCTGGCCGGGTCGGGGGCTCAACAGCGGCCTGGCGTCCGCGATCTCCCTCGCACGCTCTCTCAACGGGGCCTGGAACGGGAAGCCCTTCCGGGACGCGGACTTCCTGCGCCACGAGGCCGCCATGTCGATGCTCCAGTACCGCCACAAGAGCCGCGCCTGGAAGGCGATGGTGACCACCGACGACCAGGGAGCCACCTGGGCGATCAAGGACATCATCGCGCACGGCATCGACGGGATCGCCGACGAGCCGGACCGCGAGGCGGACACCGCGACGCTGCTGGAGCGGATGCGCGGGATCCGCTCCCGGCTGGCGGCCCGTATGTCCGGTCTGCCGGACGACGAGGCGATCCTGGAGCGGCTGGGGACCTTGGAGAGCAGCACGCTGCGCATGCTGGTGCTCAGCGGGGCCTGGGACACGCTCACGATGGGCGGCGAGGAGGTCGACATCGACATCTTCTACGGCCAGGACTCCGCGGCGGCCGCCGCCGCCGTCGAGGCGCTGGAACCGGTCGCCCAGCTCTGAGGATCCGCGGGGCCGTCAGGACCGCCGGTACGCGTGGCCTTCCGGGCGACCGGCGGGCCGCGCCCCGGCCTCGTCCTGCCTCCCGGAGTCTCCTGGGCGGCCTCGGACCGGACGCCCTCAGCGGGGGGTTCGCGCCTGATCCGCATCCGGAGGGCAGGACGGCACGGCAGCCGGCGAAGCCCTGATAGGCCGGATGCCCGGGTCCGGATGCGGCTGTCGTCCGCACCGCCACAGAATCCTGATCATGTGGAGATCCTCTGGGACCCGGCACTCCCACCGGACCGCGCGCCGTGGCGGAGCGCGGCATCTCGGCGGTGCACGGCAGGCCATGGCCGCGACCGTCGCCTGCGGTGCCCTCCTGAGCGCGGTGACGGCATGCGGTGCCCTGAGCGCGGAGACGAACCCGGCCGGGGCGCCGGGAACCGACGGCCCGGCGGCGTCCGCCCGGCCCCGCCCGGCACCCGCCCCGCGCCCGGCGTCCGTCTCCCGGGTCCCCGGCATCGGAGACATGATGTGGGACCAGGTCCCGGCCGCCACCGGCCAGGTGGTGGCCGTCTACGGCGATCACGAGGACTCGCCCGACGCCCTCGTCGTGCTCTACGAGTGGCGCGGCACGACCTGGGAACGGACCGCCGGCTGGCGCGCGCACAACGGCAGGCTGGGCTGGACGACCGACCACCACATGGACGACGAACACACCCCGGTCGGCGTCTTCACCCTCTCCGACGCGGGCGGGACGCTCGACGACCCGGGGAGCCTGCTGCGCTACCGGCAGGACACCCACGCCTTCGCACCCCCGGAGGACGCGGACGCGTCCCACCGTCACGACTTCGACTACGTCATCGCCATCGACTACAACCGGCTCAGGGGCACCCCGCCGTACGACTGGAACCGGCCCCTGGGCGAGGAGAAGGGCGGCGGCATCTGGCTGCACCTGGACCACGGTGACGGCACGTCGGGCTGCGTCACCGTCCCCGAGTCCGCGATGAGAACCCTGCTGCGCACCCTCGACCCCCTGCGTCATCCCGTCGTGGTGATGGGCGACCGGGAGTACTTGCGGCGCTGAGCACGTGCGTGCCCCGGCCGGGCGGGCCAGAAGGTCACCGTGGCGGTCGTCGAACGTGACGGCAACACCGTCGTCACCCTCCGCGGCGACGGCGCGGGCCCGCAGTCGTACGAGTCCGCGCAGCGCAAGGCGTACACGGCCGTCTCCTGGAACGCGCCCACCTCCGAGCTCGCCGGTCGACCGGCCCGGACGCCGAACCCGAAGGACATCCCGGGCACGCTGTTCCTCGCGGGGGACGCGCCCGTTGCCGTCAAGGGCGCCCCGGTCGCCGGGATCGGCCTCGCGGGTGCTCCCACCGGTGACCTGGACGAGAGGTTCGCCGCCGCGGGCGTGGCGGCGCTGAGCCGCTGACCGGACGGAACAGCAGGGTGTGACGAGGCGCGGTCGGGCAGCGGGGAGCCGCGCCCTTGGCCCGCTCCGGCCCCGGCGGCCGCGGTGCGAGGATGGAACGGTTCACCTTGGCGTCAGCGGATGTGGGGTAGGGACCGTGCTGGACGATCAGTCGGCGGAGGCCGCGGCAGGACAGGAGGGTGATGTCCTCGGCACCTCGGCACCGCCCGTGGAACCCGCCGGGAGGGAATCCGCCGGGAGGGGACGGGCCGCGAGGTGGCGCCGGCTGTTGGGCGGACTCGTCGTCCTCGCCGTGCTGGTGTTCTTGTTCTTCCTGCCGTGGTGGGTGCTGCTGGCCTCGGGCACGGGGTGGCCGTTCCCGGTCGCGCTGGGCGGCGGCGTCCTGTTCGGGGCCGCGCTGGTCGCGTTCCCGGTGATGATGGCCCTGGGCCACGGCCGACGGCAGTCGGACGCGGCGGCTCGTACGGGCGACACGATCCTCGGTGTGATCTGGGTGCTCTTCGCGTGGTCGGCCCTCGGAGGTGTGCTGCGGCTCGGCCTGGTCGCGGCCGGGGCAGGCGGGCAGACCGCCGCCAGAGGCGTCGCGGTCGCCGTCGCGGTCATCGCGGCGCTGTTGCTGGCCTGGGGCTACACCGAGGCCATGCGGCTGCCCCGGGTCCGGCAGGTCGACGTCACCCTCCCGCGGCTGGGCGCCGGACTGGACGGGACCCGTGTGGTCGTGCTGGCCGACACCCACTACGGGCCCATCGACCGGGCCCGCTGGTCGGCGCGGGTCGTGGACGCGGTCAACGCCCTCGAACCCGACATCGTCTGCCACGCGGGCGACATCGCCGACGGCACGATCGCCAAGCGCCGGGAGCAGGCCGCACCCCTGGGGAGGGTCCGCTCGCGCCTGGCCAGGGTCTATGTGACGGGCAACCACGAGTACCTCGGGGAGGCCCAGGGCTGGCTCGACGAGATGGCCCGGCTCGGCTGGGACTCGCTGCACAACCGTCATGTCGTCGTCGAACGCGGCGGCGACCGGCTCGTCCTCGCGGGTGTGGACGACCGTACGGCCGCCTCCTCCGGCCTGGCCGGGCACCGCGCCGACCTCCCCCTCGCCCTCGCGGAGGTCACTCCCGATCTGCCGGTGCTCCTGGTCGCCCACCAGCCCAAGCAGGTGGCCCAGGCAGTGGCGGCCGGGGTCGACCTCCAGGTCTCGGGTCACACCCACGGCGGGCAGATCTGGCCGTTCCACTATCTGGTACGGCTGGACCAGCCCGTGGTGCAGGGCCTCAGCCGGCACGGTGAGCGGACCCAGCTCTACACCAGCCGTGGTGCGGGCTACTGGGGTCCGCCGTTCCGGATCTTCGCGCCGAGCGAGATCAGTCTGCTCGTTCTCCGGTCGCCCGTGTGACCCGCGGCGGCCCGCGGTGGGCCGCACGCGGGCCGGTCCGGGGCGGGCCCTTCACCCGGCGCGACGGCGCCGGGTGAAGGGCCCGGGGGACCGCTCGGGTTACTTCCCCCTGCCCGGCTTGGGGTGGTAGGCCTTCCTGCCGCAGTTGTTCACGTCGATCCGGACGACCTGGGGATCGTGGTCGCTCGCCTGGTCGGCGAACTCCGCGTTGATGTGGACGACGTCGTAGTCGTAGTGCGTGATGGAGGGGCTGGTCAGGATGTGGTCGAGAGTCTGGCTGTTGCCGTCGAAGACGTAGCTGTAACGCTCCTTCACCGGAAGGGTGTTGATGAGGTCGGTGAGGACGTCGCCGTTGTCGGTGAGGGTCTTGACCGCGTCGGAGAACTCGTAGTCGTTGAGGTCACCGAGGGCCACGATCCGCGCCTTGGGGTCGGCGGCGAGGACGGAGTCGACGAAGGCGTTCTCCTCCGCCGCCTGGAGCCCCCGCTGGGTCTCCGAGGAACGGGTCGGCTCCTGGAAGCGGCCGTGCATCGGATCGTCGCCACCCTTGGAGTTGAAGTGGTTCGCGATGACGAACACCGTGTCGCCCTGGAACCTGAACTCGCCGACGAGGGGCTTGCGGCTGTTGGCCCACGCGTCACTCGTGGGGTCGACGCGGCCCGGTGAGGCGGAGAGGTGGGCCTCGCGCTTGTGCTTGTCCCTCACCACGGAGACGGCGGTCGTGGAGGCGTCACCGGCGGACGCCCGGTCCACGAAGGAGACCCGCTTGGGGTTGAAGAGGAACACCTGGCGGATGTTGCCGCCGGGCTCGCCGCCGTCCTGGTCGTTGACCGGGTTGACGTAGCGCCAGGAGTACTTCGGGCCACCCGCCGCGGTGATCGCGGCGGTGAACCTGGTCAGCGTCGCCTCGGCGGAGACGGTGCCGTCGTCGGTGGCGCCGTTGTCGTCCTGGATCTCCTCCAGAGTGACGATGTCGGGGGAGGAGAGGTTGGTGACGACGCCCTTGGCGAGGCGGGCGAACTTGTCGGCGCCGTCCGTCGGGTCGAGGTTCTCCACGTTGTAGGTGGCGAGGGCGAGTTCCTTGCCCTTCTGCTTGCGCGTCACCTCCTGCTTGAGACCGTTGTCGACGGCCGTGCCGGTGGTGGCGGCGGAGGGGGCGAGCAGATAGCCGCCGAACGAGGCGTAGTCGACCGGGCCGGTGGTGGTGCCGGACAGCTCGTCGCCGACGTTGAGGGTCGGGGTGGAGCCGTCGGCCGCGACGATCTCGATGCGGCCGGTGTTCTGCTGGTCGTAGGCGCCGTAGAGGGTGCCGCCGCGCCTGGTGGGCCGCTCGTGGGGCTTGGCGGTCACGAACATCTCGCCGAACGAGTTGGTCGCGCCGGTCACCCGGGCGTCGTGGACCGAGGCGCGCATGCCCTCGATGGACTCGTAGAAGTCCTGGGAGTAGACGCTCGGCCGGAGGGGGAGGCCCTCGATGCTGCCGCCGTTCGCGGTGGGGGTGTACGCGCCCGGGACGGTCGAGTCGTTCAGGGCGACCGCGCCCGGGAGGTCGTTGCCGGTGGAGACGGTGGTGGAGACCGGGCTGCCCAGCTCGGTGACCGACTGGGTGCCGGTGCCCGGGTAGTACTCCGTGACCTTGCCGCTGACCAGGACCGAGTCGCCCACGGAGACGGTGGGCGCGGCGGAGCCGGTGTAGACGAACAGGCCCTCGCTGGTGGCGGGGTCGGTGTCCGGGGCCGGGTCCTGGATCCAGTAGCCCTTGCTGCCCGTGGTGCGGACGGCGGTGACGATGCCGGGGACGCCCGCCACGCTCTGGCCCTTGAGCGGCGAGAGGCGGGTGGTGCCCTGGATGTCGTGGATGCGGAACGCGCCCGGGGCGGTGGGTCCGCCGGGGCCGCCACCGTCGCCGCCGCCGTTCGCGGTCTCCCCCGCGCTGTTGGTGGCGGTGGGTGTACCGGCGGTGAAGTCGGCGGAGTTGTCGTCGGTGTCGGCGAGCGAGGCCGTGCGTGAGACGGAGGTGGTGTTGCTCGCCACCGGGGCGGCGGTGCCCTCGCGGACGACGGCGGTGCCGTAGCCGAGGAGGTCCACGATGTCGGGGTCGCCGGCACAGTCCGCGGCCGTCTTGCAGGTCAGTGCCGTGGTGGACTTGACCAGGGCGACCGTGCCGCTGGCGGCGGCCATCGCGATGTTGCCGGTGGCGTCGGCGGTCGGCAGCGCTGTGCTGCCGCCGCTGCCCGCGCCTTCGGCGACCAGGTAGCCGCCGCCGGGGGCGAGCGCGCCGGTGAGGGGAGTGACCTGCCAGAGGGAGCCGGCGGACGGCGAGGCCGGGAGGTACTGGACGCTGTACCCCTCGAGCGGGTACGCGGCCGTCGAGCGGTTGGCCAGCTCGACGAAGTCGTTCGTGAGCGTGGCGCCGGAGTTGCCGCCGCCGCCGTACGCCTCCGAGATCACGACACTCGTCGACGGCGTGGCAAAGGCGGCGGGCAGCGGCGCCATGACGACGGCCGCCGTGGCGGTCGCGGCCACGAACGCGGCGCCGGCTACGCGCACTGCGCTGGGTCTGTGCATCGGCACGGGGTGACTCCTTCAACGTCCGCCGGACGAACGGCGCATGAGGTGCGGTCAGACAGGCTGGAACCCTGCGATCGGCTGAGGTTACGCGCGTAGAAATGGGCGTATCAAGGGGTGTGTCGTTAAATCTGTGGGTCGAGTGGCTGACTTTCCGTCCCCTGTAGCACCCCGGTGGCCGTTCCGGCGGGCCGCCGGCCCAGGGACGCACGGCCACGGACGCACGGCCATGGGTGATGGCGGCGGGTGTGAGCCCAAGTGCCGCTCACGGACTGTGGTGTTGGGCGGCACTCGCCTCGGCAGGCCTTGCCCCGCCTCTGGCCCGGCGTCGCGGAGCGGTTGCCGTGCGGCGCCATTGAACGGACCGGCGTGGGGGCGCAGTTGTGCGCGGGGTGGCGCTGCTGTC
This sequence comes from Streptomyces sp. RPA4-2, assembly GCF_012273515.2. NCBI lineage: Bacteria > Bacillati > Actinomycetota > Actinomycetes > Kitasatosporales > Streptomycetaceae > Streptomyces > Streptomyces sp. RPA4-2. Next base: position 1,185,077 of record NZ_CP050975.2, on the reverse strand, counting down.
CTGGAGAGGAGGCCGTTCCCTGTCCGTCATGGCCGTCATGGCCGAGTTGTGGTGGCGGGCGGCGCGAGCATGTCCGGGAAAAGCCCGACCGCGGATGTGAAGCGCGCGAGTGCGTGGCGGCGTTCGAACCGGGACGGTGCGGCGCCGTGAAGGGCGTGACGTCCGACGGGTGGAATCCGCCGGCGGTCGGATTCCTGTGCGGCCTTGGAGGGCCGCTGAAAAAAGGAGGTCAGAGCCGCCCGGGTGCCGCGAGAACGGCAATGGCCGCGTGCCTGCCGACCTCCGATTCCGATGGAGTCACCCGCCGAGCGGTTACTCCATTCGTGTCAGCGGTCGTCGAACACTTCGCGACGCGCGTACCGAAGAATCGGAAAGTCGGCTGGAATTATGAGCTGCCATGCGCGTGCTGTGAAGAGCGTGAGTATGACGTGCGGGTGTGTTTCTTTTTGCTGCATGGGTGAAGGGCGCGTGTAGGCCGGCTGGGCGTGCGCTGTTCGGCAGGCGGCGGCGTTCTGTACGTGGATGCGCCGTGAACGCGCTCTGATGTGAGGTGGCGGCCGGACCCTACCTTGATGGCGTCGGGGTCATGACATCCCCGACAAGCGCAAGGGCCCTATTCTCCAAGGGTTGTTGGGGGAAATGTGGCCCGTCGGGGGATCGGCCTTCCTGTGCGGTCGTCCGTCGTTGCGTACCGGTTTCGCCGGGACACGTGTTGCCGCTGTATTCCGCCGTGACTTTGGGAGGGTTCGAATGGACATGCGTTACGAGGCGTATTCCTACGCCGACCGGCTGTTCTATGACTCGCCCGTGCAGTGGGCCGTGCGGGAGGAATTCCCGGCCGCCACCGAGGCCGCGCCCCCCGGTTGGGTGCGCAGCACCCGGGAGGTGTGGGTGGGCTTCCAGCCCGTGACGCCCGAACTGCCCGAACAGGGCTGGAAGATTCATGTCGCGGCCCGCCTCGACAACGCCCCGCACGTCCTCGAAGTGGTCCGGCGGTACTGCTTCGACAACGGCGTCGCCTACAAGTTCCTGCGCAGCCCCGGACTCGTGCAGACGCAGAACGCCAAGTACGCGGCCCGCGCCTCCAGCGGGAAGTTCCTCACGCTCTACCCTCGCGACGACGCGGCGCTGGAACACTGTCTGAGCAACCTGGACGCCGCGCTCGACGGCGCGCCCGGACCGTACATCCTGAGCGATCTGCGCTGGCGCAAGGGACCTCTGTACTTACGCTACGGCGGTTTCGTCGAACAGTTCTGCCGCTCCGAGACCGGTGAGCTCGTTCTCGCCTTCCGTGAGCCGTCGGGGAAGCTGCGCCCGGACGTCCGCGCCGCCGTCTTCGAGGTCCCGCCCTGGGCCCCGGTTCCGGCGGTACTCGCCGACACGCTCGCCGCCGCGTCCCGGACGAGCGTCGACGACTTTCCCTACACGGTCCAAAGCGCCCTGCACTTCTCCAACGGCGGCGGGATCTACCTGGCCCGCCGGACGGCGGACGGTCAGCAGGTGGTGCTGAAGGAGGCCAGACCGCATGCCGGCCTCGACCAGCGGGGCGACGACGCGGTCACCCGACTGGACCTCGAGCACGAGACGCTCGGCCGGCTGGCCGGACTGGACGCCGTGCCGGCGGTGCTGGGCCGATTCACCGCCTGGGAACACCACTTCCTGGTGCAGGAGTACATCGAGGGCGAGCCGTTGCACCGCTGGTTCGGCCGTAACTACCCCTTGGTCCACCCCGAGGTGACCGACGAGGACACGGCCGAGTACCGGGTGAAGGCGCTGCGCATCCTCGACAGCATCGAAGAGGGCCTGCGCTCGATCCACGCCCGAGGCATCGTCTTCGGCGATCTGCACCCCCGGAACCTGATCGTGCGGCCGGACGGCCGGGTGGCGTTCGTGGACTTCGAACTCTCCTCGCCCGCCGACGCGTTCGTCCGCCCCGCACTGGGTGCGGCGGGTTTCGCCGCGCCGCCGGAGCTGACCGGGTTCGCCGTCGACGACCACGCGCTGGCCGCCCTGCGACTGTGGATCTTCATGCCGCTGCTGCCCCTGACGGTACTGAGCCCGCACAAGGCGGAAACGCTCCGGGCCGCCGCGCGGGAGAGGTTCGCGCTGCCCTCCGCGGAGCCGCCGGGGCGCGACCGCCGGCCCGCGACCCGCCCGCGCGAGGTTCCGGCGGAGCAGTTCGACGAGCTGTTCAGCGGTGAGCCGGCCGCGTGGCCCCGGCTGCGCGACGAACTGGCGGCGGCGACAGCGGCCAGCGCCACCCCGCACCGAACCGACAGACTGTTCCCCGGCGATCCGAGCCAGTTCACCCACGACGGCCTGGGACTGGCGTACGGCGCGGCGGGTGTGCTGTGGGCCTGCCACGCGACCGGTGCCCGGGTGGATCCCGCCCATGTGGGCTGGCTGCTCAAGGCGGTCGACCGCCGGCCGCTGCGGCCCGGTCTGCTGGTCGGCGGCCACGGCGTGGCCTACGTCCTCGACCTGCTCGGACACCGGCAACAGGCCATGGACCTGCTGGACCGTCTGATGAAGGACGATTCCGAGGGATACGGCCCGGATCTGCTGGGCGGTCTGGCCGGCATCGGGCTGTGCCTGCTCAACTTCGCCCGGACGACCGGGGACCGGACGCTCTACGACGCCGCGGTCGAGGCCGCCGAGCGGGCCGTCGCCGGACTGCACCTCGACCGGGCAGCGCCCCCGGACGGATCGAGGGCCGGCCTCGTGCACGGTGCCAGCGGAACCGCGCTGCTGTTGCTGCACCTGCACCAGGTCGCGGCCGACAGCAACCTGCTCGATCTCGCGGGCCGCGCCCTGGAGCACGACCTCGCGCGATGCGTGGTGGCCGAGGACGGCACCCTCCAGGTCGACGACGGCATCCGCGTCCTGCCCTATCTGGAGTCCGGCAGCGCGGGCATCGCCGCGGTGCTGCAGGCCCACCTGAACCACCGGCCCGACGCCGGGCTCGCGGAACAGCTGGAACGCATCGGCCGCGCCGCCGTACCGGAGTTCATCGTCCAGCCAGGGCTGTTCAACGGCCGTGCCGGACTGATCGGACTTCAGGCGCTGCTGGATCCCGACGCGACGGAGCGCGCCGGCGTGATCCGGCGGCACGTACGCCGACTGCTGTGGCACGTCGTTCCGTACGAGGGCCATCCGGCCTTTCCCGGGGAGCAGTTGCTGCGTCTGTCCATGGACCTGGCCACGGGGAACGCGGGTGTCATGACCGCCCTCGGTTCGGTGTACGCGGGCACCCCGACGCTGCCCTTCCTGACCGTTCCCACCGAGCCGGCCGAACCCGTCGCTCCCAAGGCCGACGCCGCCCGGCAGCGCCCACCGTCCGGTGCACTCCCGACACCGACCGGCTGACATCGACCGGCTGGTACCGGACGACCGGCTCCGACCGGCTGGTACCGGACGACCGGCTCCGGCCGACTGGCACCGGACCACTGACGTCGACCGACTGGCACCGGACGACCGACACGGCACCGACCGTCCGACAGTGCGCCGGCGCATCCCGCCCGCGGCCCGGGAAACAGGCCGCCCACAGAGTTCCGGCAGACCGCCGGAAGCACCCACCACCACCACCCGGAAGGGGACCATCATGTCCATCCTCAGCCTGCAGGCCCTGGAGACCCCCGAGGAAATCCTCGAGTACCGCTCCGTTCTCAGCTCCCTGAGCGCCGTCAACTGCACCAACAGCACCGTGAGCACGCTGCTCTGCCTCTGATCCACCCGCCGGCCGCGCCACCTCGGCGCGGCCGGCACCCCCCGACGAACCGGTCCGGGCGGCTTCGGCCGCCCGGACCGGCCACTTTCCCCCGGAGGGCTTCATGCACAGCGACCGAACCGACGCCGCTCCGCCACAGCCCGCCCCGACCGGCTCGCCGGACCGGCCCTCCACACGACGGGCTCCCCCCACCGCCGACGACACCCGGCCGGACGACGGTGACCGGCCCGAAGTGACCCGGCCGCCACGCCTGTTGCTGCCGGCCGCGGGCGGACGCTGGGCGCTGGTCCTGGCCCTGGCCGTGGCCGCGAGCACCACCGCGACCCTGCTGCTGCCCGCCCTGCTGGCCCGCGCCGTCAACCAGGCGCTGGGCGGAGCCGGAACGGCCACCGGCCACCGACTCATCGCCCTTCTGTCCCTGTTGACCGTCGCCGAGGCCACCGCCCAGTACGCCGCCCCGCGCTCCGGCGCCGACGCGGCGGCCCGTATCCGCACCATGGCGATCCGCCGCACACTGGCCGCCGGCCCCGCCGCCGTCGCCCGCATGCCGGTCGGTGACCTCGTCGCCCGTCTGACCGCCAGCGCCCCGCAGGCCGCACTGGCCGCACCCGCCCTGGTCTATTCGGCCGCGCAACTGCTCATGGCCGTCGTCGCCGTCGTCGCCCTGACCCTGCTCTCCCCCCTGCTGTCCCTGGCGTTCCTGGCCACCGCGCCCACCGGCTACGCGGTCATCCGCCGCCAACTGCGCCGCACGACCCACGCGGGTGACGGATACCAGCGGACCCAGGCCCAACTGGCGTCCGGACTGCTCGACGCACTGAGCGGCAGCCGCAGCATCGCCGCCTCGGCCACCCTCACCCGGGAGATCGAACGCGTCCTGCGCCCCCTGCCGCACCTGTCGAGACTGGGACACGAACTGTGGGACACCCAGCGCCGCACCGCCTGGTGCACCGGCCTGCTCGCCCCGGCAACCCAGCTCACGGTCCTCGCCGTGGCGGGGACCCAGGTCGCCGCGGGCCGGCTCGGCGTCGGTGATCTGCTGGCCGCCCTCGGCTACACCGGAATCGGCCTCAGCGGCCTCGGCACCGCACAGAGCCTCCTCGACGTCGCCCAGGCCCGGGCGGGCGCCGCCCGGCTCACCGACGTACTCACCCTGCCGGTCCGCGGTGGCATCTCCCGTCCACTGCCCGCCGGTCCGGGCCGTCTGGAACTGCGGGGCGTCGTCGTACGCCGTCAGGGAGACGTCGCCCTGGACGGCCTGGACCTGACGGTGCCCGACGGCTCCTGGACCGCCCTCGTGGGCGCCCCCGACTCGGTGACCTCGCTGGTGGCCGCGCTCGCCGTGGGCCTCACCGAACCCGACGAGGGCACCGTCACGCTCGACGGCGTCCCGCTGACGACGATCCACCCCGACGAACTGCCCACCGCGATCTCCTGCGCCTTCGCCGACCCGGTGCTGACCGGCGCCACGGTCCAGGACGCGCTCGGCCTCGGCCCGGCCCCCCCGCCGCCGTGGCGGCTGCGCGGGGCGGCACGGGCCGCGCAGGCCGACACCTTCATCCGCCGGCTGCCGGACGGCTACCGCACGCCGATGTCCTCCCTCGTCCTGTCCGGCGGAGAACGCCAGCGCCTCGGCCTGGCCAGAGCGTTCGCCCGCGACAGCCGGCTGATCGTGCTGGACGACGCGACCTGCGGCCTGGACGGCGCCACCGAAGCCGCGGCGCTGCGCGCCCTGCGCGAGGAGACGGCCGGGCGGACCGTCCTGTACATCACCCGGCGCGCCACCGTGGCCGCCGCGGCCGACCGGGTCGCCTGGCTCCACGAGGGCCGCGTCCGCGCCGTCGCCGCCCACGACGAACTCTGGCCACTCGCCGCGTACCGTGACGTGCTCGACGGCGGAACGCCCGGTCCCCGGCCGGCTCCTGTGAAGGCCTCCGCCGGTGACTGACGACACGACACCGGCGGTCCGTGCCGCGGACCCTCCCGCCCGCCGCCCGTCACCGGGGAGCACACCCGCACGCGCCCCCGTAACTCCCGTCACCCGCACGGCCCCTGCGGCCCATGAAGACGCTGCCCCGGCCGCCGACCCCGTCCCGCGGCGGCCCGCCCGTGCCGCCACCGAGGTGCTGCGCTCGGCCTTCACCGAAAGCCGGCCGGCGATTCTGCGGCTGCTCGCGTGGACCTTGCTGTCGGCCCTGCCGGCCCTGGTGTCCGGCAAGGCGATGGCCCTGGCCGTCGACCGCGGGTTCCTCGAGCACCGGCCGGGCCAGGCCATGTGCTGGCTCGCCGTGTTCGCGACGGCGGCGCTGATCGGCGCGTGGGCGACCCGCCAGACCTACCCCCAACTCGCGCACGTCGTCGAGCCGATGCGCGACCGGCTGGTACGCCGACTGGTGTCGGGCCTGCTGCACCGGGCTGTCGCGGCCCGCGGCCGCCCGGACGCGTCCGCCGCCACGGCCGTGGCCCAACTGACCCGCCAGGTCGAGGCGGTTCGCGACGCCACCGCCGGACAGCTGCTCATCGTCTCCCACTTCGCCCTCACGGCGGTGGCCGTGCTGGGCGGCACCGCGATGCTCGCCCCGGCGGCCACCCCGCTGATCGCCGTACCGCTGCTGCTCGCGCTGACGGGGTTCGCGGCGACCACTCCGGTCACGATGCGGCGCCAGCGAGAGGCGTTCGCCGCCGACGAGGACCTGGCGCGCCTGTGCGCCGACACCCTGACCGCGCTGCGTGACATCGTCACCTGCGGAGCCCGCCGGCCCACGGAACAGGATCTGCTCGCCGCCATCGCCGCCGGCGTCCGCGCGAACCGCGCGCTGGCGGTCACGGCAGCCGTCCGACGGCTCCTCGTCGCGCTGGGGGCACACCTGCCGCTCCTGCTCGTCGTCCTGGCGGCCCCGGCCCTGGTACGCCGAGGGCTGACCCCCGGCGAGGTCATGGGTGTACTGGCCTACCTCACCGGGACGCTGGAACCGGCCCTGCGGCTGCTCGTCCAGGGCGTGGGATCGTCCTGGCTGCGCCTCGCCGTCGCCGCCGAGCGCCTCGCCGCCGCCTCCCAGCCACCGCCCACCTCCGTCGACGCGTACGGTCCACGGACCGGTGTGGACGGCGTGGACGGCGCGGACATCATGGACGGGGAGCACGGCGTGGACGGCAACCGTGGGCACCGCCCCGTCGACGGGTCCGTCCGCCTCCGCGGCATCTCCTACTCCTACGGAGCCGCCGCGGATCCCGTCTTCGACGCCCTGGACCTCACCCTGCACGACGGGGAGCACCTTGCCGTGGTCGGCCCCTCGGGGGTCGGCAAGTCCACCCTCGCGGACGTACTCGCGGGCGACGTCCCGCCGGACCGGGGGAACGTCGTGCTCGGCGGCGCCGCGGCGGGCCCGCTCACCGCCCGGGAACTGGCGCGTGTCCGGGTCCTGTTGCCGCAGGACGCCTATGTGTTCGCGGGCGAGCTCCAGGAGAACCTGCGTTGGCTGTGTCCCCGCGCGCCGGAGCGGGACGTGATGTCCGCCGTACGCGCCCTCGGCGCGGGTCCTTTGGTGGAACGCCTCGGCGGACTGGAGGCCACGGTCGATCCGGCCGCGCTGTCCGCGGGCGAGCGTCAGATCATCGCCCTCGTCCGCGCCCATCTCTCGCCGGCCCGGCTGGTCATCCTCGACGAGGCCACCCGCCACCTGGACGCGCAGGCGGAGTTGCACGTGGAAGAAGCCTTTCGCACCCGTCCCGGCACGGTCGTCACCATCACTCACCGGCCCGGTCCCGCGCGTCGCGCCGACCGTGTCCTGTTCCTCGACGGAGACCGTGCCCTGGTGGGGACCCACAGCGAACTGCTGGCCACCGCCCCCGGATACCGGGCGCTGGTCGGCGGCCACGGAGGGGACCTCGACTCCACGGACTGACCCCACCGCCGACGACCGCCCGGCGGACGCGGCAGACATGGCAGACACGGCGGACGCGGCAGACACGGCGGACGCGGCAGACACGGCGGGTGCAGCAGACACAGCAGACGCGGCCGGCGCGACCGGTGTGGCGGGTGCGGCCGGCGTGGCGGGTGTGGAGTGTGCGCCGGGAGGACCGGAATCCGGCCCGCCCGCTTCCGTCCGCTCAGCCGGGGCGGAGCATCAGATCGCTCACCGTCCCGTCCCGCGACAGGTCCAACGCGCCCGCCACCACCCGGGCGACGGAATCCACGGTGAGACAGGTGGCGGGGTCGTAGGCGATGCCGAGCCGGGCGTGCAGTTCGGCCTGCATCGGTGTGTCGACCTCTCCGGGGTAGACGGACGTCACGCGGACACCGTGCTGGTACTCCTCCGCGCGGAGCGACTCGGCGAGTGCCTTGAGGGCGAACTTCGACGCCGCGTACGCGGCCAGTCCCGGTGGAGCGTGCAGGCCCGCACCGGAGTTGAGGAACACGACGTGCCCCCGCCGGGTGCGCAGCGCCGGGAGCAACAGCCGGGTCAGCTCTGCGGGTGCCAGCAGGTTCACCGCGCAGATCTCCTGCCACGGTCCGGCTCCCAACTGTGCCACCGCACCGGGCTCCAGGACACCGGCCACGTGCAGCAGCGAGTCCAACTGCTCAGGCAATCCCTGGAGTTCGAGTGCGGCCGCCAGTTCCCCGGGCACGGCTAGGTCGGCCACCAGCGTGCGGCTGCCGGGGAATGCGGCACGCAGGGCCTTCGCCCGACCCGTATCCCTGGCCAGCAGCCACAGTTCCTCCCCGCGCGCCGCAAGCAGCCGAGCCACCGCCGCCCCGATACCCGAATTCGCACCGGTAATGAAATGAACGCTCATAAAGTCATGTTTCCCATAAGTCTCCTATTTAAGGAACGATTTCATGCCATGCTGAGAGGCGATCCGGCCGTGGTCCGATACCTGGACGCTCCGCGGCGACCACGCGCGCGACGATCCGCGAACCCAGGGGTCAGCCGGCGGACCGGGCCGCTTCGACGAGAGCGTCCGCCGCGAGTAGACCGAGGCTGTGGGAGGCGAGAGGGCTGTCGCCCGTGAGGAGCCTCCGGTCCCGGTGGGTCCGGCCGGTCATGTCGTCATTGACGATCTTCAGACCCTGCTCGCTCAGGAGGTCGGCGACGAGCCAGGGCAGGCGCCCCGGGAGATAGCCGATCTCGAGGTTCGGCCCCTCGTCGAGTGCGTCGGGGAAGACGCAGACCGAGTACCCCTTGAACGGCGACTCGTCCTTACCCAGTGTGGCGGCGAGAAGAGCGGCCGGTCCGTGGCACAAGGTGATGACGAACCTGTCGTTGTCCAGGGCCCAGTCGAGCGTCCGCCCCACCGTCTCGCTCGTCGGCAGGCCGACCACCGCTCCGTGCCCGCCCGGGATGAACACCGCCAGGTAGTCCGAGTCGTCCCCAAGTCCGTGCGCGATGACCTCGGAGAGCCTCCTGGGCTGCTTGAGCTGCGGTTTCAGTGCCTCGTACGTGGACATCACCGCTTCGTCCTCGCGCGGCATGGCCCACAGTTCGAGTTTCGCGGGGTAGCCCTGCAGGGTGGCGACATCGACGTCGAAGCCCGCTTCCATCATGTGGTGAAGCGGGAGAAGCATCTCGACCGGGTGGTTTCCGGTGGAGAACATCTTCCCGTTCTCCACCAGTACGTAGCGTTCCCCGGCCGCGATCACGAGCACCTTCCACTTTCCCTCGGTGTAGGCGCCCTTGTGCTGCACTCCGTCGAAATTCGTCTTCGGTGAGGTGTACTTGCTCAGTGAATAAGGTGAAGGGAAGAACGCGTTCTCCTCCGCCGGATCCGGCGTGGGATCCTTGCTCAGACCGCCTACGGCGTGAGACATGCGAACACCTTCTTTCCTGCCCGGCTCGTCGGTGGCTACGAATGGGGTGCGCGACCGGAGGAATTGGTGTGACTGTGACGTCGAGTTGAATCACCCCATGCTACTGCGACCGGACCGTCCCGGCAGGTTGTGGCTGAAGCCGAAGGTGCATGCCGGAGGTGAATGTCGAAGGTGAATGCCGGAGGTGAATGTCCAAGGTGAATGTCGAAAACAGGAATTCGGGTGCCCCTTTCCCCGAACCGCCGCCCGGCCGCCCGGCCGCTCAGCCAGGCGACGCGGCGACCCGTACGCGATCGCTGTCGTTCTCGGAGAGGAACAGGGCCAGTTCCCTTCCCTCCTCGGCGACGCCGGCGAGCTCGGCACGGGAGAGACGGCGCAGCGGGGTGACGACCACGGCGCCGATGCCGGCGCCGACGTTCCAGATCGCGGCGACCCGCCCGTCGACCAGCACGACACGTTCACCGGCGACCGACAGACCGCGGTGGGCGTCGTCGATGATCCGGCCGCGGACGTGGTAACCGAGGATCGCGTTGTCGAACGCTCTAAGCAGGAACCGTACCGGGGCGGGTGTGTCGGGGTCGGGGCGGGGCGCACCCGGGAGGTCCAGCAGCTCCCGGCCGCGCTCGTCGCGGAAGACGACCAGTTCCTCGCGGACCGCGGTCACGCGGTAAGCAGCCCGGCCAGACCGCACCAGGCGCGCAGATCGGCCGAGGCCGCGGGACCGAAGGCGGCCAGGTAGCGGCGTACCAGTGCCTGGCCGACCGGATCGGCGCCGTCACCGGCGGGCCGGTCGATCTCCCGGCCCAGCCAGGAGGAGAGCGGGACGTTGCGCACCCCCGCCTTGGTCCGCCACAGCCCGCGGGGCGGCAACTGCGCCATCGGGACGAGCGCGGCGACCAGCATTTCGCCCAGCGCCCGCGGCCCCGGTTCCGGCCAGCGTCCGGCGAGCGCCCGCGCGAGTTCCGCCATCGACCGGGGCTCGCCGTCGGCCATCACCGACCGCCCCGCCGCGGCGAGTTCGTCGAGGTCCGTGCCCCCGAGCTCGCGACGGTAGTTCCCGAGCACCCGCTGCCGCAGCATGGCGTCGTGGCGGCCCCGCCATGCCAGGGCGTCGTCGGCGGTGACGAGGTGGACGGTGCGGCGCATGAGGTGGGTCCGCACCACGCTCCGCCGGACCAGCAGGTCCGACAGCACCGCAGGGTCGAACGCCCGCAACCGCGACCAGAGCCCGACGAAGGGTTCCTGCGGCTCCTGCGCCTGAAGACCGCAGAGGTGCGCGACGGCGTCGAGGACCGGCACGCCGGCACGATCGAGCAGCAACTGCCGGGCGAGCGTGGCCCGGTTGAGCGCCCGGCTGTCGAGCACGGTCATCGCCACTCCTTTCGGTTCCGTGTGTGTTCCGTGCGCGGGCGGGTCCCCCGGACACCACCGGTCTGTGCAGGTTCTGCCGGCCGGTGCGGGCACTACCCGTGGGCCCAGGCACTGCCGGTCGGTCCGGACGCCCCGCGACCGCGCCGGTGACGACTGCCACCGGCGCGGACGTGACCCCTACCGGGTCGACCGACCCGCGGCGTCCGGTGAGGCCGACGGTCCCGTCCGGCGGGGATCCCGCGCCGGTCAGGTCGACTTCTGTCCGTCGAGCGTCTCGCGCAGGATGTCCGCGTGCCCGGCGTGCTGGGCGGTCTCTGCGATGACGTGCACCAGCACCCGGCGCACACTCCACACCGCTCCCGGCTCGTTCCAGGGCGCCTCCGGCAGCGGATGTGTCACCGACAGGTCGGGTACGGAGGCGATGGTCCTCTCGGTGCGGGCGGCGACCCCCTCGTAGCCCTGGACGATCCCGGCCAGCGTCTCGCCGGGCAGCATCACGAAGTTGTTCTGGTGGTCGATCGCCCAGCGCGGGAACTCACGGGCGGTTCCGGCCGCGAAGTCGGCCCAGGTGACACCCTCGGGCAGGTCGAAACGCATCGCCGAGGGGCCCTCGACCGCGAACCGCATCCACGCGTCCTCGATGGACGCGACGTGCTTGATCAGGCCGGCCAGGCACAGCGCGCTGACCGTCGGCCGTTCGCCGGCCTGCCCGTCGTCGAGACCGCGCGCCGTGTTCGTCAGGGCGGAGCGCACGCTCGCGAGTTCGGCGAGCAGGTCGGCCCGCTCGCCGTCGAGGGTCGTGGAGGGGGTGGTCGTGACAGTCACGGTGATCGGGTCCTTCTGGTCGTTCTCGTCGTCCGGCACAGGACCACGGTCCCAGGAGAAGCGGTCAGGTAGTGTCCGCTGCTCGGGGCAACATGGGCGTCATGCCGAAGACCTCAGCGCGACTGCTGACCCTGCTGTCCCTGCTTCAGGCGCGCCGCGACTGGCCGGGGCAGTCGCTGGCCGAACGGCTGGAGGTCAGCCCGCGCACCGTGCGCCGCGACGTCGACCGCCTGCGCGGGCTCGGCTACCCCGTGGCGGCCACGAAAGGTCCTGACGGGGGCTACCGCCTCGACGCCGGTACGGAGCTGCCGCCGCTGCTGTTCGACGACGACCAGGCCGTCGCCCTCGCCGTCGCGCTCCAGACCGTCGGCACGACCGGTGCCGGCGTCGAGGAGGCCGCGGTGCGCGCGCTGAACACCGTCCGGCAGGTCATGCTTAAGACGGCTGCGCCACCGCGTCGACGCCCTCCGGGTCACCGCCGTCGAGCGCGCGGGGACCGGCCCGGACACGGCTGCCGACGCCCGGCTGCTCGCGACGCTCGGCGCGGCCGTCCAGACCCGCGAGGTGCTGCGCTTCGACTACCCCCTCGCCGCCGCGCGGGAAATCGCCGGAGCCGACCCCGGCGCGGCCCGCCCCCGCCGGGCGGAACCCCACCACCTCGTCACCTGGGGCGGACGCTGGTACCTCGTCGCCTGGGACCTCGACCGGGACGACTGGCGTACCTTCCGCGTCGACCGGATCACCCCGCGCACCCCGACCGGGCCCCGGTTCACCCCGCGTGAACTGCCCGGAGGGGAGGTGGCGGCCTTCGTCGCGAGCAGGTTCCAGGGCTCCGACGGCTCCGCGGGCCGGCCCTGCACCGGCGAGGTGATCCTCGACCTGCCCGCGTCCGTCGTGTCCACGTACACCCGCGACGGAGTCGTCGAGGAACTCGGCCCGGAACGCTGCCGACTCGTCCTGGGCGCGTGGTCATGGCCCGGACTGGCCGCCGCCCTCTGCCGGTTCGACACCGACATCCAGGTCGTGGAGCCGGCCGAGCTCAGGGACGCCTTCGCGCTCCTGGCCCGCCGCTGTGCCGCCGCCGCGACGAACGCGTCCGCCGGGCCCGCCACACCGCCGACGAACCGGTGACCGATGCGCACAACGACCGACGGGAACAAGACGCGGCGCGACGCAGGTGTACGGCACGACGGGCCAGGCGGAGCGCACGGCCCCGGCCCGGTGCCGCTACTCGTCGGGCTCCTCCCGCAGGAGTGTTTCCAGGTCCACGTCGAATCCCTCGGCGCCCGGGAACATCCGGTCCAGGGCCTCGGGCGGCACGTCCTTGTGGCCGTCGGCGCCGAGCAGCGGCTGTTCGGTCCAGATGCACTTGCCCGTCGTGGTGTAGCGCGTGCCCCAGCGCTGGGAGAGCGCGGTGATCAGTTGCAGGCCGCGCCCTCCTTCGTCGGTGTCGGTCGCGCGGCGGATGCGGGGCATCGTCAGACTGCCGTCGAAGACCTCGCAGATCAGCCCGGCGCTGCGGAGCAGACGCAGACGGAGCGGGCCCTTGGCGTGGCGTACGACGTTGCCCACCAGCTCGCTGGCGAGGAGCTCCGTGGTGGGTGTGAGGCTGTCCAGCCCCCAGCGGGTGAGCTGCTCCCGGACGTGCCGGCGGGCCTGGCCGGCCGCCCGCGGGTCCTCGGGGAGGGGCCAGGAGGCCATCCGGTCGCCGGTCAGGGCGTGCAGGCGGGCCACGAGCACCGCCGCGTCGTCGGCCGCCTGGTGCTCGGCGGGCAGCAGACCGGCCGTCAGGATGTCGCAGAGATGGTCGAGGTCCGTGTCGGTGCCGTTCTTGCGGACCGTGCGGAGCAGTTCGGCGAGCTCCGCCATGCCCTCGTCGATGTCCCGCTTCGCCGACTCGACCAGACCGTCGGTGTACAGCACGAGCAGGCTCCCCTCGGGCACCGGCAGCTCGACCGTCTCGAAGGGCGGCTCCGCCGCGCCCAGCGGCGGGTCGGTGGAGAGCTCCGGGAAGTGCACGGTGCCGTCGGGGTGGACCAGCGCGGGCGGCGGGTGCCCGGCACGGGCGATGGAGCAGATCTGGGTGGTGGAGTCGTAGAGCGCGTACAGGCAGGTGACGTACGAGCCCTCGCCCATGCCGCCGACGATGTCGTTGAGGCGGCTCATGATCTCGTCGGGGGGCAGTTCGAGGTCGGCCAGGGTGTGCACGGCGGTGCGCAGCCGTCCCATGGTGGCCGCCTCGGGAAGGCCGTGCCCCATCACGTCGCCGACGACGAGGGCGACCTGGCCGCCGGAGAGCGGGATGACGTCGTACCAGTCGCCGCCCACGTCCATGCCCTGTCCGGCGGGGAGGTAGCGGGCGGCGGCCGTGCACGCGGGCAGATTGGGGAGGACCTGGGGGAGGAGGCTGCGCTGGAGTTCGCGGGAGCGGGTGTGCTCGGCGTCGTAGAGCCTGGCCCGCTCCAGGGCCTGGGCGACGAGCGCGCTGATGGTCGCCAGGAGGGTGCGTTCCTCGTCGGTGAGGCGCCGTGGACGGTCGAAGGACAGGACACACACCCCGAAGGTGTGGCCGGACGCCGTCAGCGGCAGGAACGCCCACGCCTGCTTGTCGGTGCGGTCGGTCCGGTGGGCCAGCGAGGGCGCGTGCGCGGTCATCTCCTGTACCGAGGCCAGGAACAGGGGCCGGCCGGACGCGATCGCGTCCCAGGACGGGTCGCCGGGAGTCCGGGGGCGGTTGTCGAGGAGGTCGAGGAGGTCGGCCGGGTACCCGACGGCTCCGACGTTGCGGAGCAGGTCGTTCTCGACGGCCTGGACCAGCAGGCCGGCGGCCGCGAAGGGGGGCAGCACCCGCCGGGCGACGGCGTCCACCACATCGCGTGAGGTCGTCGCCTTGGCGAGTGCGGTGGTCAGCTCGCTGATCCGGGCCGATCGTGCGGACGCGGCGAGCTCGGCGGCCAGGCGTTCCTCCTCCATGCGCCGTCTCTCGGTGACATCGGTGAAGTAGAGGGTGCGGCCGTCGGGCCCCGGGACGAGGCGCACCTGGTAACGGCGCCCGCTGTCCCGCATGTGCACATCGAAGCTGGCGGGTTTCTCCTTCGCGGCGGCCGTGCGGCACTGGCTCTCCAGCCCGGGAACCTGCTGGGCGGCGGGCAGGTCCCACAGGACGCGTCCGAACAGCTCCTCCTCGGAGAAACCCAGCGTGCGTTCGGCTTCCAGGTTGGCGAAGGTGATCCGCCATTCGTCGTCCACCGAGAGGAAGCCGTCGCTCATGTGGCGCAGGGCCCGGCTGAGCGCGTCACGGGCGGAGCGGGACTCGTCGCTGGTCCATCCCAGGCCGCCCATCCGGAGCGGTTCGCCGTTCTCGTCGTACGTGGCGCCGGCGCGGGTCTGGGTCCAGCCCCAGGTGCCGTCCCGTTTGCGCACCCGGTACTCGGCCTCGAACACGCCGTGGTCCCGGATGGCCCGCTCCGCCGCCGCGAGAGTCGGTGCCAGATCGTCGGGGTGGACGATCCGCATCCAGTTCTCGATCCTGCCGGTGAAGTCCGCGGGCAGGGTGCCGTAGAGCTCCAGGGCCGCCGCGTCCCAGATCAGCTCGCCGGTCCGGATGTCCCAGTCCCACGATCCGACGCTGACCTCCTTCAGCGCCTCCCGCAGATGCTCCCTGTTCAGCTCCGCGTGCGAGGGCCCGGACGGCGGCGGTGCCTCGACCATGCGCTCCTCGGCCCAGGTGACGACGGCCCGCAGGAAGTCCCACTGCTCAGGGCTGGGCTCCCCGGCGTCACCCATGAGCACGGTCAGCGCACCGATGCCGCGGTCCCTGCCGAACAGCGGCACGGCGGCCAGGCCGGTGCCGGGCCAGACGGCCTCGGCGGGCTCCGCCGGGGGCTACCGGGCCCGGCGGGACCGGCGGGCGGCAGGGTGGCGGGCAGGGGCACCCACACGCCGCTGCCCCGCTGCAGGGCACGGGCCGGGGCGAGCGGACCCTCCTGGTCGACGATCTCCCAGGCCTGGGTGAGGGCGGGCGGGAGACCGGCTGACGACACCATGCGCAGCATGGACATGGGGCCACGAAGATGGATCGTTCCGCCCAGGGCGCCCAGCTCTCCCAGCGCGTGCTGCAGCGCCAACCGGAAGATGTCACTCTCCGTGACTCCGGGGGCCACTGTACGCAGCAGAGCCAGCCGTGCGTTCATGGTGGAAACCCTATCGTCCACGTTTCGCCCGAAACCGCGCCTCGCAGGATTCTCACGCCGCGCCGCCGTACGCGCCACCCGAGCCTCAACGGCGCCGCAACCGGAACCACTTCGTTCCGGTTGCCGACTGCCCCGTAACGCTGTACGCGGGTGGCGTACCGGACCCGCGTCCCCGCCCGGTTCCCCCTGGGGCAGGGCCCGGGCGCGGAACGTCGGAAC
The DNA here is from genome assembly GCF_012273515.2 of Streptomyces sp. RPA4-2. Lineage (NCBI taxonomy): Bacteria > Bacillati > Actinomycetota > Actinomycetes > Kitasatosporales > Streptomycetaceae > Streptomyces > Streptomyces sp. RPA4-2. The sequence continues at coordinate 1,168,933 of NZ_CP050975.2, read as the reverse complement.
GGGGCGGCCGGGGAAACGGGGCGGCGGGGGAGCGCTCCTCCTCGGCGGACAGTGGCATGATCGCGCGCGGCATGCGACGGTGGCGCGATGACGACGAACGACTACGACCGCGTACGCCTCGGTATCGAGGCCATGACCGCCTACGTCTCCGGCGACAACCTCATGACGAAGTACATGATGGAGCGCGCGGAGTCGGACGGGAACCTCGACCAGGTCGCGGACGGTGTGACGGGACTGTGCGCTCTGCTTCTGCGTCAACTCGCGGAGATGACGGGGAAACAGGAACTGGAGATCCTCCAGGAGATCGCCCGGGGCCTCAATCGCACCGAGCAGCGCGAGCAGTAGCCACCCGCCGGCCCGCTCAGGGGCTGGCGCCGGACGCGGTCCGGCGGCAGCCCCTGAGCGCTGCGCGCCGGTCCGTCCCGGGACGGTCCTCGGCTCATCCGGAGGCCGGGAAGTCCACGCCGCGGGAGACGGCCTCGCGTGCGCGAATGCCGGCGAGAGTCGCGTCGAGCCGCTCGACCACGGCGTCGTATCCGGCGCCGCCCAGGACGAGGTTGGGCGGAGGCTCCTCCTCGTCGAGGGCCTCGATCACGGCGCGGACGGCGCGGACGGGATCGCCCGGCTGGTTGCCGTCCTGCGTGATCATGAAGTCCCGTACGGACTCCACCAGCGGCCGGTAGGCGTCCACGGTCTCGGCCACCGGCTCGTCCGCGAAACCGGCGTAGGCCCGGGTGCGGAAGGCGCCGGGCTCCACGGCGAGGACCCGGATGCCCAGCGGCGCCACTTCCTCGCGCAGCACCTCGGTGAGCCCCTCGAGCGCGAACTTGGTGGCGGAGTAGTAGCCGAAGCCGGTGACTCCCCTCAGGCCGGCCACGGAGGACATGTTGACGATCCATCCGCTCTGCCGGGCGCGCATGCCGGGCAGAACGGCGCGCAGGACGGCCACGACGGCGAAGAAGTTCAGTTCGAAGGTGCGCCGGACGGCGTCGTCGGGCATGCCCTCGACGGACCCGTACCAGCCCCGTCCGGCGTTGTTGACCAGGACGTCGATGCCGCCGAAGCGTGCCTCCGCCGCTGTGACGGCGTCCTCGATCCGCTGGGTGTCGGTGACGTCGAGTGGCAGGACCAGCACCCTGTCGCCGTGAGGTACGGCCCACTCCCTGAGCAGTTCCGGCCTGCGTGCCGTGAGGACGACGTTGTCGCCGCGTTCCAGGGCCGCGTCCGCGTAGGCCGAACCGAATCCGCCAGGGGTTCCCCCGGTGATGAACCACGTCTTCATGGCCTGCTTCCCTCGGCTTCCTTCTCGTTCCTTCTGCTTCGTTCTGCTTCGTTCTGCTTCGTTCTGGCTCGTTCGTCCTGGTGCGTTCCGCGCGGTGAGCGCGACCTTGCGCGCGGGTCGGCGGCGGACGTGGGGGCTCAGCCCTCGATGACGAGCCGCTCGATGAGTCCGTCGCGCAGGGTGAACCGGAAGCGCAGGTCGACGACCCCGCCGGGGAAGTCGCCTTCGAGCCGCTGGGTGACCGTGTACTCCCGGTCGGAGGTCTCGTGGACCGCGATGGGTTCGATCGTGTAGCTGTACTCGCCGGCGGTGCGGTTCATCCACCGCTCGATGGCGTCGATGCCGCTGTGGGCCGTCCCGTCGTCGGTCACCGTGGCGTCCGGGGTGAAGTTCGCGAGCTCCGCCGCGGTCTCGTGCAGACGATGGGCGGCCAGATAACGGGTGACGGCCTGGGGGAGTGTGTCGAGTGTGACGGGTGACATGGGATGTTCCTCGGAGCTCGGGTGGGCGTGGCTGCCGTGTGGACAGGGCGCATCGCGCCGAGTCACTGCTAAATCAGAAGTGACTGACTTCGACTGTAGCAGTTACTACTGCTAAGGTAGAGCCCTGTAGGCGACGGAACGGAAGGGGGCGCGCGTGCCGGCCCGAATTCGCCTGGAAGACCGCGAGTGCCCGCTGTCCCGGACCGTCCAGCACGTGGGCGAGTGGTGGACGCTGCTGATCCTGCACGACGCGTTCGACGGCTTCACCAGGTTCGATCAGTTCCAGGAGAACCTCGGTATCTCGTCCAGCATGCTGACGAGCAGGCTCAAGTCCCTGGTGGCCGAAGGACTCTTCGAGCGTCGCCTGTACCAGACCCACCCGGACCGCTACGAGTACGTCCTCACGGAGTACGGCCGTTCCCTGCGCTCGGTCATCGTCGCCCTCGCCGCCTGGGGCAACTCCCGGCTCGACGCGGGCGAGCGGGCCATGATCCTGGTCGACGCGCGGACGGGCGCCGAGGCGGATCCCGTGGTCGTCGACCGGACGACGGGGCGGCGTGTCGACACGGACGAGTTCGTCTTCACGGCCGGCCCGGCCGCGAGCGAGGCCATGCGGACCCGGTACGCGGACCCGGCGAACGGCGCCTGACCGTCCCCGCCGGTCACCGTCACATCTCCGGTGAAGCCCTGGTCAGGCCGGTGCGAGCAGGGTGAACTCCGCGCGGCCACGGACTTCACCGTTGACCTGGAGCTCCAGGGCGTGCGCCCCCGGATGGAAGACCCGGGTGGTGATCCTCCTGAACGAGTGCCGACGGCTGATGGAGACGCGTTCGCCCGCCTCCAGCGTCCTGGTGGTGAGCTTGAAGACCTTGGGTGCGGTGCTGCCGTTCGCCTTCTGGTAGTGGATCACGTAGTCGATCACCAGCTTGGCGGGTGCCGCCCCCTCGTTGGCGACGTCGAACGCGAAAGTGATCTCGTCGCCCATGGTCACCCGGTCCTCGCCCAGCTGCGGGCCGGAGACGGCGACCTCCGTCGCGGGCTCGAAGCCCATCAGGGCCAGTGCCCCGGGGTGCCCCTTCTTCACCGCCGTGCGCAGCGCGTGTCGTACGACTCGGGGCGTGTGTTCGTCCGGCGCCGCGCTCCACCCGGCCGCGACCTCGACGGCCAGGTCGGGGACGGCGTGACTGATGTCGTTCACGTGGTTGGCCACGGAGCGCCGCACGTACTCGGACGGATCGCGGTAGAGCGCGTCCAGGAGGGGACGGGTGACTTCGGGGCTGTCCAGGAGTGCGGGGACGCGGACCGCCCACGGCAGCCGGGGCCGTGTTCCCTCGCTCGCCAGGCGCCGCACGTGCTCGTCCGGATGGTCGGTCCACCGCCGGACGACGCGCAGGCTCCGCTCGAGATCGGCTCTGAGCATCCGCCGGATCGCGAACTCCGCGGTCAGCCGGGGGGTCAGGTCCGCCAGCAGGTGCAGTGCCGCCTCGAAGGCGTCGTGATCGTCGTCCTCGAGGGCGCGCGTGACGACCGCCTCCGTCACCGGCCAGATCATCCACCCGGTGAACCCGGGATCCGCGAGCGCCGTGCGAACGACGGTCTGGGTCGCGGTGTAACCCTCGGGGAGGTGCGCCGTCAGGACATCCCGCAGCAGATCGCTGCGTTCACGCAGGGCCAGTCCGTCGAGCCTCTCCCCGCACGCGCGTACGGCCTGCCCGTCGCGCGGCCGGCCGGCCCTGTCGAGGCAGTCGGCGAGACCGGCCACCGCCGCCGATCCCAGCAGTTCCTCGGCCAGCGGCACGTGACGCTCCTTGTCTCCGCGCACGCGGAACTCAGGGGGACGGTTCGGAAGAAGCTCCTGGTGCGGGGTGTGGACCGCAGTGGGGCGCGCTCCCCGAACCCGTTACTTCTAGATTAGCAGTAACTGGTTACGGGGGCCGGACCAAAGCTCGCACCACGGCGGCCCGGTGGGCCGTCGGCACCTCACCACCCGCGTGGAGCAGCACGTCAACGCCCGCGGCGGGACCCGGTCAGGCAGGCTGCCACAGCTCGACCCGATTGCCCTCGGGATCGGTGACCCAGCCGAATCGGCCGACCCCTTCCATGTCCTGCGTCTCGTCGGCCACGTCCGCTCCCTTGGCCCGCAACTGCGCGAGCATCGCGTCCAGGTCGCGGACGCGGAAGTTGAGCATGGCCTGCTGGGCGGGGGACCCGAAGTAGTCGGTGCCGGACTCGAACGTCGCGAACACCGTCGGCCCGTCTCCCTGACGCCACAGACCGTGCTCGTCGGCGTCGAGGCCCAGGCAGTCGCGGTACCAGGCGCTCAGGGCCGCCGGGTCCGCGGCCCTCATGAAGTACCCACCGATTCCCAGCACACGTTCCATGCCGCCATCTTGCCAGGGCGCCGACCGGACGGGCCGGCCACCACACCCATGTCCCCCTTCACCCCTCTCCCGACGGGAGAGGAACTCGTCTGCGGTGTCGTCACGGCGTGCCGAGCGGGCTCTCTCCGGAGGCGGGATCGAAGGTGCCGGGAGCCGGTCGCCGGCGGCTCCCCTTTTATCGGGGTTTCCTCGGGGTTTCACCGCGGTTTTCCCCGGGGCTTGACGCAATTGACCGCCATTCGGGTGAAGCGCGCGTTACTCCAACGGTGCGGGGGGCCAACGAGCAGAGGCTTGTCGTACGGTGCCGTGGTATCCAAGCGGTCGATTCGGAGTGGCAGCCTGACGGTGGACGAATGAGACTGAAGTCCACGGTTTCGCGATCACGTAAGAGAGTACGGTCTCGTGGCTCGGAAACGGCTCGGTCGGGCCATTCGCCGGAGCGTGAGGACACCGGACCGGCCGCCCGTGGCAATCGGGAGCCGAAATGTCTTCTCAGGAGGTCGAATGGTGGAGCAGTCCTCCGAGGTCTTCATAGTCGGACCGGACGAAGCAGCCGCGGCCAGGCCGAGCAGTGCCGACCCGACGACGGCCGAGACCGAGCGGAAACTCGCTGAAGTACTGGCGGGCGTCGTCTCCGCGGAGCACGTGCCGGTCGACAGCCACTTCTTCGACGACCTCGGGGCCAACTCGCTGGTCATGGCCCAGTTCTGCGCGCGGGTCAGGAAGCGGGCGGATCTGCCGTCCGCGTCGATGAAGGACATCTACCGGTACCCCACGATCCGAAGCCTGGCGACGGCTCTCGCGGAGGTCGTCCCCGCCCCGGTCGACGGGTCGCTCCCCGTGGCGCCGTCCGTGCCGGCACCGTCGCCGACCCCGGCGCCGCGGCCGAGCACGTGGCGCTACGTCCTGTGCGGAACCGCGCAATTGCTGATTTTCCTCGGGTACTCCTTCTTCAGTGGCCTGGTCGCCGCCCGCGGCTACGAATGGATCGCCGCCGGTTCGGGCCTGGCCGGCGTCTACGCGCGGTCGTTCCTGTTCGGCGGCCTCGGATTCATCGCGCTGTGCGGATTCCCGATCGTCGCCAAATGGATTCTCATCGGCCGCTGGAAGCCGCGTGAATTCCCCGTCTGGAGTCTGACCTATCTGCGTTTCTGGCTCGTCAAGGCACTGCTCCATGCCAATCCGATGATCTTCTTTGTCGGTAATCCGCTGTACGTGCTGTATCTGCGCGCGCTCGGCGCGCGCATCGGCAGTGGAGTAACGATCCTCTCCCGCTCGGTCCCCGTCTGCACCGACCTGCTCACGATCGGCTCCGGGACGGTGATCCGCAAGGACTCGTTCTTCCTCTGCTACCGGGCGCACTCGGGGCGGATCGAGACCGGCCGGGTCACCCTCGGCCGGGACGTGTTCGTCGGCGAGAAGACCGTCCTCGACATCGACACGGCGATGGGGGACGGAGCCCAGCTCGGCCACTCGTCCGCTCTGTACCGCGGCCAGGTCGTCCCGGACGGCGAGCGGCGGCACGGCTCCCCGGCGGAACCCACCCGGATCGACCACGTGCGGGTCGCGCCGGCGGCCTGCGGCAACCCCCGCCGGGCCTGGTTCGCGATCGCCGGCCTGCTCCAGCTGTTCTTCCTGTACCTCCCGCTGGCCGTCGGCGGGATGTACATGCTGTTCACCCAGATCCCGGCGCTCGGCGAGCGGCTGGACGCGGCCACGCCCGCGATCACGTCGCCGGGCTTCCTCGTCGACGCCCTGGTGCTGTCCCTCGCGCTGTTCTTCGGCTTCGTGGTCCTGGGTCTCGTCGCCCTGTTCACCCTGCCGCGCCTGCTGAGTCTCGCCATCGAGCCCGACAGGGTCTATCCGCTGTACGGCTTCCAGTACGCGCTGCACCGGGCGACGACGACCATGACGAACATCCGGTTCTTCGCCTGGCTCTTCGGTGACAGCTCCTACATCGTCCCCTACCTGCGCGGCCTCGGGTACGACCTGTCGGAGGTCGAGCAGACCGGGTCGAACTTCGGGTCGGAGATGCAGCACGAGACCCCGCTCCTGGCGACCGTCGGCAGCGGGACGATGATCGCGGACGGCCTCTCGCTCATCAACGCGGACTTCTCGAGCACGTCCTTCCGGGTGTCCCGGGCGACGATCGGGCCGCGCAACTTCCTCGGCAACAACATCGCCTATCCCGCCGGCGGCCGGACGGGAGAGAACTGTCTGCTCGCGACGAAGGTGATGGTTCCCCTGGACGGCGAGGTCCGTACGGGTGTCGGGCTGCTCGGATCACCGTGCTTCGAGATCCCCCGCTCGGTGGAGCGCGACTCCCGGTTCGACCACCTCAGGACCGGTGGGGAACTGCGCCGCAACCTCGCCGCGAAGAACCGCTACAACCTCCGCTCGATGGCGCTCTTCCTGTTCCTGCGCTGGCTGCACACCCTGGCGCTCACGGCGTTCGCCCTCGCCTCCGTCAGCCTCTACGGAGTCCTCGGGCACATCGTGATCGGCGCGTACGTGGCGATCACCCTGACGTTCACCGCCCTGTACTTCGTCCTGGTGGAACGTTGCGTCGCCTGGTTCGGCAGGCTGAGCCCGCGACTGTGCTCCATCTACGACCCGTACTTCTGGTGGCACGAGCGCCTGTGGAAGGTGCCGGACCACTACCTCAACATCTTCAACGGGACCCCCTTCAAGAACGTGATCTGGCGGCTGCTGGGCGTGCGTATCGGACGCCGGGTCTTCGACGACGGCTGCTATCTGACGGAGCGGACACTCGCCGCCATCGGGGACGACTGCACGCTCAGCGCCGGAAGCAAGATCCAGTGCCACTCGCAGGAGGACGGCACGTTCAAGTCGGACCGCACCACCCTCGGTGCGGGCTGCACCCTCGGGGTCGGCTCCCATGTGCACTACGGCGTGACGATGGGTGACGGCGCCGTGCTGGCACCCGACTCCTTCCTCATGAAGGGCGAGGAGGTCCCCTCGTTCGCGCACTGGGGAGGAAACCCCGCCGTGGAGACCACGACCGCCCCGGCGCACCCCGACGGCGTCGGCGCGGCGGCGGGAACGTACTCGGCCGGCAGCAACGCGGCTACGGCGAGTTGAGGAAGGCCATTCGATGGGAGCGAACGTGGAGGCGGACCGGGAGTACTGGAGCCGTGTACTGGCCGCCGGGGGATTCACCCCGGCCCCACGGTGGTCGCGGGAGCCGGTCGCCGGTGTGGCCGAGTACGAGGCGCTGGTGCCGGGCGACGTGATGGAGGCGGTGCGCGCCCTGGCGCGCGATGTGGGCGCGCCGGTGAGTTCGGTGCTGCTGGCCGCGCACGCGAAGGTACTGGCCGTGCTGTCCGGCGAGCGGGACGTGGTGACGGGATACACCGCCGCGGGGACGGACGCCGGTCCGCTGCCCTGCCGGCTGACCGTCGCCCAGCAGTCGTGGCGCCGGCTCCTGGTGAGCGTCCGTGGGGCCGAGGCAGACCTGCTGGCACACCGGGACTTCGCCGTGGACGCGCTGTGCCGGGAGTCGGGGACGACCGGGCCGTCGTACGAGATCACGTTCGACCCCGCCGGGACGGCGGGCGTCCTGCCCGCGGACGTGGTGCTGGATGTCGGCTGGTGCGATCGCGGCGCGGATCCGGTGCTGCGGCTGCGGTACCGCACCGAGGTGCTGGACGCCGAGTGCGCGGCCCGGATCGCCGGCCACCACCTCGCCGCGCTCACGCTGATGGCCGCCGACGCGGACGCCGATCACGCACGGCAGAGTCTGCTGTCGCCCGAGGAGGTGCGGTACCAGCTCCAGGCACTGGCCGGACCGCGCCGACCGCTGCCCGAAGGACGGGTGCACGAGCTGTTCGAGCAGCGGGCGCGCAGGCACCCGGAGACGGTGGCGGCGGTCCACGGCGAGCGGGCCTGGACGTACGGGGAGCTCAACGCGCGCGCGAACCGGCTCGCGCGGGCCCTGCTGGCGCGCGGACTGGGCCGCGAGGAAGCGGTCGCCGTCGTCACCGAACGCAACCTCGACTGGCTGGCCGCCGTGCTGGCGGTGTTCAAGGCCGGCGGCGTCTATCTGCCGATCGAGCCCCACTTCCCCGCGGGACGCATCGAGGCGACCCTGGCGCGTGCCGGCTGCCGGCTCGTGCTGACCGAGTCCGGCAGCACCGGCACGCTCGACCGGGCGCTGGGCGCGCTTCCGGGCGTCGAGAGGCTGCTGGCGGGGACGGCGTACGAGGAACAGCACGACGACAGTGACCTCGGGGTGAAGGTGACGGCCGGTCAACTGGCCTACATCTACTTCACCTCCGGCTCCACCGGCGAGCCCAAGGGCGCGATGTGCGAGCACGCGGGCATGCTCAACCACCTCTACGCCAAGATCGACGACCTCGGGATCGACCAGGACCGGGTGGTGGCGCAGACGGCCCCCCAGTGCTTCGACATCTCGCTGTGGCAGCTGCTGGCCGCGCTGCTGGTGGGCGGCCGGACGCTGCTCGTCGGACAGCAGGTGATCGTCGACGTGGAGCGGTTCGTCGACACGCTGGTCCAGGGCCGGGTGGGGGTGGCGCAGGTCGTGCCCTCCTACCTGGAGGTGGTGGTGTCGTACCTGGAGCAGCACCCCCGTGAACTGCCCGACCTGACCCGGGTGTCGGTGACCGGAGAGGCACTGAAGCGGGAGCTGGTCCAGCGCTGGTTCGCGATCCAGCCGGCGATCGGGCTCGTCAACGCCTACGGGCTGACCGAGACCTCGGACGACACCAACCACGAGATCATGGACGGCGTCCCGGACCGTGTGCTGCTCGGGCGCCCGGTCAACAACGTGCACGTCTACGTCGTCGACGAACACCTGGCGCTGGTGCCGCTCGGCGCCCCGGGACTGATCGCGTTCTCCGGGGTCTGCGTGGGCCGGGGATACGTCAACGACCCCGAGCGGACCCGCGAGGCGTACCGGAAGGATCCCTACCGGTCGGGGGAGCGGCTCTATCTGGGCGGCGACCGGGGACGCTGGCATCCGGGCGGTTCGCTGGAGTTCCTCGGCCGCCGGGACAACCAGGTCAAGATCCGAGGCTTCCGCATCGAGATCGGCGAGATCGAGAACACCCTGCTGCGGGTGCCCGGTGTCCGGGACGGCGCGGTGGTGGTCGCCGAGTCGGCCGGCGGCACGCACCTGATCGCCTACTACTGCGGCCGGTCCCTTCCCACGGACGTGCTGCGCGAGGCGCTGGGCGCCGTACTGCCCGCCTACATGATCCCCTCCGCCTTCCACCGGCAGGAGAGCCTGCCCCTGACCGCCAACGGGAAGATCGACACAAAGGCCCTGACCGCGCTGGCCGAACAGACCGCGACGGGTGCCGCCGACGACCGCGAGGCAGAGAGCGGGAGCGCTCCGCACACCCCTGCCGAGCGGAAACTGGCCGGCGTGTGGGCCGACTTGCTGGGCCTACCCGAGCACAGCGTCGGCCGGCGGGACCACTTCTTCGACTCCGGCGGCACCTCGCTGACGGCCGTGAAACTCACCGTCGCCCTGGACCGCGCGGTGTCCCTCAAGGACATCACCGCCCACCCCGTGCTCGCCGACCTCGCCGCGCTCCTCGACGGCGCCGTACGCCGGCGCCACGAACTGCTGCAGCCGCTCGCGGAACCGGACGGCCCCTCGGAGTGCGCCCTGGTGTGCTTCCCCCACGCGGGCGGCAACGCCGTCAACTTCCGGCCGATGGCCGACGCCCTCGCGGCCACGGGCCACGGACCCTCGGTCTACGCCGTCGAGCCGCCCGGTCACGACCTGGCCGCCGACGCAGAGCCGTTCGCGCCGCTGGCACAGGTGGCCCGGCAGGTCGTCAGCGAGATCGTCGGGCGCGGGCTGACCCGGGTCGTGCTCTGGGGGCATTCCTCGGGCGCCGCCCCGGCGCTGGAGACGGCGAGGCTGCTGCGGGAGCGGGGAGTGGACGTGCCCCGGGTGTTCCTGGGCGCCCAGCTCCTGGGCACCGCCGGCGACCGGCGTGCGGCGCTCATCGAACTGGCGGGGCGGAGCAACGCCGAGATCGCCGCCGGGCTGAGTTCGGACAGCGGGTACACCGAGCTCGGTGAGCTGAACGCGCTCCACGCCGAACACATCGGTGCCGCCTACCGGAACGACTGCGTGGCCGCCCACCGCTATCTGACCGACGCCCTGGAGAGCCCTCCAGCGGTCAGGCTCTCCGTGCCGGTCACCGTGGTCGTCGCCGCCGACGACGACCACACGGCGGGGTTCGCCGACCGCTACCGCGACTGGCAGCTCCTGGCCGAACAGGTGGAACTGCGCGAACTCGCCGACGGCGGCCACTACTTCCCGCGCACCCGCCCGGACGCGGCCGCACAGGCGGTCCTGGACGCCGCCGAACTGCTCGCCTCCCCCTCACCCACGTGAGCGGACCTCACCCCTGAGCGGACCCCACCCCTGAGCGGCCTCACCCCTCGTGAGCGGCAACCGAAAGGAATCCCGATGTCGTCCTCGTTCCTGGCAGCCCTGCCGGAGGCGGATCTGCACCCCGGCAAGCCCCCGATCCTGCGTGTCGACGCCCCCGGTGACGCGCCCGCCTGGGCGGCCGAGAACCGCGAGGCGCTGCGCGGCCAGGTCGCGGAGCACGGCGCACTGCTCGTCCGGGGCCTGGGACTGCGGGCGGCGGAGCAGGTCGGTGCCGTCTTCAGGGGACTGGGCGGCGACCCGATGGAGGACAGGGAGGCGTTCGCCCCCCGGCAGGTCCGCGGGCCAGGGCTGTACTCCTCCTCCACCTGGCCTGCCAATCAGCCGATGTGCATGCACCACGAGCTGAGCTACCGGCTGGAGTTCCCCGGCCTGATGCTGTTCGCCTGCCTGAGCGCGCCCGGCCAGGGCGGGGCGACCGCGGTGGCCGACGCCGAGCGGGTGCTCGAGGCGCTGCCCGCCGCGCTGACCGAGCGGTTCGAGCGCGAGGGCTGGCTGCTCACGCGCAGTTACAACGACGAGATCGGCGCCTCCCTGACCGAGTCGTTCGGTACCGAGGACCACGCCGCCATCGAGCGCTACTGCCGCGACCACGCCATCGACTTCACCTGGGAGCCCGACGGGTCCCTGCGCACGCGGCAGCGCCGCGACGCGGTCGTGCGGCACCCGCTCACCGGCAGGCGCTGCTGGTTCAACCAGATCGCGTTCCTCAACGAGTGGACGCTGGCCCCCGAGGTGCGCGAGTACCTGGTGGACGTCTACGGCGAGGACGGGCTGCCGTTCAACACCCGCTTCGGAGACGGTTCCCCGATCGGCGAGGACGTCGTCCAGCTCATCAACGCCACCTACGAGGACCACACCCGACGTGAGCCCTGGCAGGCAGGCGACATGCTGCTGGTCGACAACGTACGGACCGCACACAGCCGGGAGGCCTTCACCGGGGACCGCGAAGTGCTGGTCGCCATGGCCGAGCCCCAGCGGGCCGCCGACCGCCGCCCCACCCCCGAGGGGGGCCGGCGATGACCGTCCTGCCCTCTCCTCTCACCGAGGCCGCCACTCCCCGTTCCACCCCGGCGCCCACCTTCGCGGTGATCTCCGGCGCGCAGGTGCAGCAAGCACTCGGTGGACGCGAGCGACAGATCGTGGAACTCGTCGAGGCCGCCTACCGGCTGCACGGCGCGGGGGACTCGGTCAATCCGCCCTCGTACTTCCTGCGCTTCCCCGACCGCCCGGCGGACCGGATCATCGCGCTGCCCGCGTCCATCGGCGGGCCGATCCGGGTGGACGGCATGAAGTGGATCTCCAGCTTCCCGGGCAACGTCCAGGCGGGCATCCCCCGGGCCTCCGCGGTCCTCGTCCTCAACGACCACGACACGGGCTACCCCTTCGCCTGCCTGGAGAGCTCCGTCATCAGCGCCACCAGGACAGCGGCGTCCGCCGCGCTGGCGGCCGACGCGCTCAGCCGCGGCCGCCCCCGCCCGACCCGGGTCGGATTCGTCGGCACCGGTCTCATCGCCCGCTACATCCACACGTTCCTGGCCCGCACCGGCTGGGACTTCGACACCGTGGGTGTGCACGATCTGTCGGCCGACAGCGCCGCGGGTTTCTCCGGATACCTGCGGGAGGCCGGAACCGCCGGACACGCCCCTCGGATCACGGTCCACGACAGCGCCGAGGAGCTGATCCGCGCCAGCGATCTGGTGGTCTTCGCGACCGTCGCCGGCGAACCCCATGTCACGGACCCGGACTGGTTCTCCCACCACCCCCTGGTGCTGAACGTGTCGCTGCGCGATCTCGCCCCCGAGATCCTGCTCGCCGCCGCCAACATCGTCGACGACGTCGAGCACTGCCTGAAGGCCGACACCTCACCCCACCTGGCCGAACAGCTCACCGGCGGCCGCGACTTCCTGGACGGCACCCTCGACGACGTCCTGACCGGACGGGTGACCCCGCCGGCCGACCGGACCGTGATCTTCTCGCCCTTCGGGCTCGGTGTCCTCGACCTCGCCGTCGGCAAGTACGTCTACGACGAAGTGGCCCGCAAGGGGGACCTCCGACTCGTCGACGACTTCTTCCACGACCTGCGTCGGTACGGCTGAAGCGGAACCACCTCAGCTCTGGCATCAGGAGGCCCACCGTGCCCGTCATCTCCGCTCCCCACGCCTTCAACGAAAGCCAGCTCTACGTCGACCTCCAGTCGATCTTCGGGCGCTCGCTGTATCTGAAGTGCGAAGGCTTCAACTTCGCCGGCTCCATCAAGTTGAAGGCCGCGAACGAGATGGTGGAGAGCGCCGAGCGCGAAGGGATCCTGAAGCCGGACTCGATCCTGGTGGAGTCGTCGTCCGGGAACCTGGGCGTGGCGCTGAGCATGATCGCCGCGAGCAAGGGCTACCAGTTCCTGTGCGTCACGGACTCCCGGTGCAACCTCTCGACCCGACTGCTGATGGAGGCGCTCGGCAGCGAGGTGCACGTCATCTCCGAACTGGACGCCAACGCGGGTTTCCTCGGCGCGCGGATCGACTACGTCCGCGCGCTGTGCGCGTCGGACGACCGTTACGTGTGGCTCAGCCAGTACACCAACCCGGGCAACTGGCAGGCGCACTACCGCACGACGGCGCCCGAGATCGCCAGCCACTTCCCGGGCCTGGACGTCCTGTTCGTCGGGGCGGGCACCACCGGAACCCTGATGGGCTGCGCGCGCTACTTCCGGAAGTGGCACCGGCCGGTGCGGATCGTCGCCGTCGACAGCGTCGGCTCGGTGGCCTTCGGCGGCGAACCGGGCCGCCGGATGATCCCGGGGCTGGGCATGAGCATGCGGCCGCCGCTGCTCGACGAGTCCTTCGTGGACGAGGTGATCCGGGTCGAGGAGGCGGACACCATCCGTACGTGCCACCGGCTGGCCCGTCGCGGCTTCCTGTTCGGCGGCTCCACCGGGACGGTGGTCAGCGGCGCCATGGACTGGCTGAACCGGCGGGACACGCCCGGCATCACCGCGGTGGCCATCGCCCCCGACCTCGGCGAGCGCTACCTCGACACCATCTACCAGACCAACTGGCTGCAGGATCTCTACGGCGAGAACATTCTCGACCCCGAACAGGTGGCCGTCGGCCACCGCAGGGAACGGCCGACGCCGGACCCACCCGACACGCCGGACACGCCGCCCCGGCACCGGAGCCGCTGAACCGAGCCGCTGAACCCCGCGTCCGTCCCCGGTCCGCGCCCGCGTGAACCGTCGGGTGCCGGGCCGGGGAGCGAAACCCGGGCGCCCCGTACCGCTTTTGCGGCGGTCAGCCCGGCTTCTCGCCCGTCTCGCAGACCTGGCGGGCGATCTCGCGCAGTTTGACATTGCGGTCCTGTGACGCCTTCTTGAGCACCTTGAAGGCCGCGTTCTCGGGCAGCCCGTAGCGCTCCATGAGGATGCCCATCGCCTCGCCGATCTCGTGACGGGTCTCCAGGGCGTCGCCGAGCTGCTGGTGCGTGCGGGCCGCCGAGAAGGCCACGGCCGCGTGCGAGGCGAGGATCCAGCCGGCCTGCCGGGCGGTCTCGTCGAAGGCGCGCGGCCGGTGGGAGTACAGGTTGAGGGCGCCCAGTTCGTCGTCCTCGGTGAAGAGGAGGAAGCCCATCACGCTCCCCATGCCCAGTTTCCTCAGCTCGGGGGCGAAGCGGGACCAGCGTTCGTGCGGCCGGCTCAAGTCCTCGATGGCGTAGATCTGCTGACGGTCGGTCACGGCGTCGAAGCAGGGGCCCTCCCGCAGGTCCTGCTGGACCCGGTCCGCGCGGCGCACCACGTCGCTCGTCGCCGCCAGAGCGTGCACCTCGCCCCGTCGCACAGTGAGGATGCCCGCGTCGTCGCAGCCGTTGATCAGTACCGTGGCGTGCTCCACGATGCGGTCCAGGGTGTCCTGGACCGAGTCCTGGGCCAGCAGGTCGCGCGCCATTTCCGCCAGGGCGACGGCGAACTGTTCCCAGACCTCGCCGGGCTCATGTGACATGTGCCACCTGCTCTGCTGTTGAAGCCGCGTCGTCGCCCGCCAGGGATCCCATTTTGCCACCCGCGCTTCCTCGTCGCGCCCCACGGGTGCCCCCGGAGGGCGTGCCCGCGCACGGCCGCCGGTGTCATTTCGCGTTCAATCAATGCTGTCCCGGCAAGACCCTGTGTTTCACCCGTGGATCAACGGTGACCCGAAGGGGGACCGAAGTCCGACGAAGGCACCACCGTGATCGCAGGAGGTTCCCATGGACAACTGGCGCGAATCGGCGGCATGCCGCACCGTCGACCCCGACCTCTTCTTCCCCATCGGCAGCACGGGCCCCGCGCTGCCGCAGGTCGAGGAGGCGAAGGCCGTCTGCCGGCGGTGTCCCGTCCGTGACGAGTGCCTGCGCTGGGCGCTCGACACGGGCCAGACCATCGGTGTCTGGGGCGGGACGAGCGAGAACGAACGGCGCGCGCTGAGGCGGCGCACGGTCGGCCGTGCCGCCAGGGACGCCGGAACCTAGCGCCGCCGTACTGAACGAGTGGGGCCGGCGCGTGGGCAGGAGCGCACGAAAGGTGGCGTCCGCGTGATGTGGAGCAAGAGCAGAGATCCCGCCGACGAGTCCGGGGCAGACGTGATGGAAAGTGATCCGAGCGGGGACAAGCGGCCGTCGGACGAGGAGTTGGAGAGCCTCGCCGTGGTCTTTCCCGGTCAGTTGCGCGACGTGACCGACGCCCGCCTCTCGGCGGAGGGATATCTGCGCGTCCTCGCACGAGCGTCACCGCCCGCGTCGCCCGAGTACTGGGACGACGTCCTGTTGGTGGTGACGGAGCTGGCCGCCAACACGATCCAGTACGCTCCCGGCCCCTTCGAACTGCGGGTACGCCCCACCGGCGACGGCGTGCAGGTGACCCTGCGCGACAGCAGCACCACGCCGCCCACGCCCCGCCGCATGAACCCGTCCCGGGGCGCGGGCGGCATCGGCTGGCACCTCGTCCGCGCGCTCTGTCATCGGGTGAGCGTCGTGGTGCGCCCCGACGGGAAGGACGTGCACGCCCTGCTGCCCTGGTGACCGCCCGGTCCCAGGGTTGTCGAGGGGCGGGCGGCCACCTCCGGGCGTACCGCGGGCTGCTCCCCGTACGGTCCCGTCGCTCCCGGCAGGTGTCGGTTCTCCAGGCGGGGGCACACGGGACTGCTGTAGGACACATCAGTTCCGTACACCTGAACGAGGTGGAGCAGTGAGCCTGGAGCAGGACCGAGCGTCAGCACGCGGCGACGTGACGGACGACGAGGTGCGTGAGCCCTCCGAGGAGGAACGTGCCGCCTGGGCACGCGTGTGCCGTACGGCCACCGGAATGCGGCACCACGAGGCGAAGGCCGCGTTGGAGGCAGCCCGGGAGACGGCCCGGAGCGACACGCTCACCGGCCAGGAGGCGCTGATCGCGGGAGCGGAGGTCGAGGAGTGGGAGCGGATCACCGAGGCGCTCGCCGATCACGCGGGGGCGTACGACCCCGACCACGACCCCTTCGTCCAGGGCGAGCTGACCGCTCGAGCGCATCGGACGGAGACGGCGGTCCGCCGTCGGTGAACCGGCTCCGCGAGCGCCGCCTTCGCGTTGTCAGTGCCGTCCGCAACAATGCCGATCAGCAACGAAGATCGTTTCCGCTCCCCGCGGTACGTGATCGCACCCGTCCGTCGAGAGGCCGCCCGCACATGACGCCCGCCCCCCATCGCCGCGCCGTGCCGCGAGCCCTGAACGGAGACCGCTGACGATGCTCCGAGCCCTCCCGCGCCCATCCGCTCCGCTCGGCCCCGACGGTGCCGAGGTGCTGCGTCTCATCACCGTGCAGCGTGCTCCCGTCTGCCTCACCGTGCAGGCCAGCGGGCGACGCCGGTACGGCTACTGGCAGCCCATGGATGCCGGCGCCGGGCGGGGAGGGTGTTACGTCGCCCTGCCCACCGACGAGTGCGACGCGCTGCACGCGGCGGGCCGGATCGTGCTGGGGGACCCGGTGGTGGACCCGGGCAAGACCACCTATCCGGTACGCCCCGCCGTGCGGGGCGCATCCCCCTCTTCGCCCGGTGTGCCCCGGCAGGCCCTCACCGCGTGAGGGCCCGCGGAAGGGTCACGACGTCGTGTGGCGGCTGCGGACCCACATCGGTACGGCGAACCAGCAGAACAGGTACCAGGCGACGATCCCCGTGACGAGCCAGGGCACATAGGCGTCGTGGGTGGCGACCCGCAGGATCAGCAGGAGCGACGCCGTCATCGTCGCGAGCAGCAGCACGAGCCCCGCGAGCGTCAGCCGTGACGCCCATACGACCGCCCGCTCCTTCACCCGTCTGCCGGCGACGATCCGGTGCAGGGACACCGGGCCGATCAGTGCCCCGGTGGCGGAGGCCCCGAGAACGACCGTGACGATGTAGATCGTTCTGTCCATCTGTTCCAATTGCGTGTACCGGGGTGTGAAGACGACCGTGAGCAGAAATCCGAACAGGATCTGCACTCCGGTCTGGGCGACCCGGATCTCCTGGAGGAGGTCACCCCATTTGCGGTCGGCCCTCTCCTCCTCGGTCTCCTCACGCCCCGTGTCGCCCCGTGCGCGCTCCGCACCGCGACGGGCCTCGTCATGTGCCGACTCCGACAATTTTCCTCCCGGCTGACCCCGGACGACCGGGTGATGGTTTCGGTGGCTCTCATGTCCTCGAATACCCGGAAGAAAGGTGTGTGCCTCCGTGTCCGGCTCATCCGGGCCGCGACCGGTTCATTACCGGGGAGAAAGCGGTACGACGGCCGTGATGCGCTTTCCTCCCGCACGGAGATACGAGATCATGATGTCGCAGGCCAGCAGGCATATGATCGGCCAGCCATGGCCGCCGATCTGCAAGGTGCCGGGACCGCCGGCGCGTCGCACGGGTGTCGGCATGTCGTCGCTGCGGTCGCTCACCGACAGGCGCACCTCACGCTCGCCCGGTATCACCTCGAACGCCGTGACCCCGCCGCCGTGCAGCATCGCGTTGGTGGTGAGTTCGGAGGCGACGAGCAGGACGTCACCGACGGCTGTCGCATCGGTCGTCGCCCCGGGGCCGCGCGACCGTCGCGCGCTGTCGAGCGCCTGCCGTACGGCCTCACGCACCTCGGCCGGGCTGCGCGGTCCGGGGGAGTGCGACTCGGGCGGATCAGGCATCGTGTCGTTGGCGTGCGCCCGGTACTCTCCGCACATTTCCTCACTCCTTGCTCAAAAGAAGCGGGCCCGCCGCATGCGCGTGCGGCGGGCCCGATGCAGCGCGTGACCCTCAGTGCCGGAAAATGTCCTTCATCTTCTCCTTGGCCTGACGGGTGTCACCCTTTGCCTTCTCCGCCCGGCCTTCGGCGGTCATACGCTCGTTGCCGACGGTGCGGCCGACGGTTTCCTTGGCCTTGCCCTTGGCCTGTTCCGTCTTCGCCTGTGACTTCTGGTGCTTGGTCACTGCAGATCACGTCCTTACCGCATTGACTGTGCGATCCACTATTACGGCTGACCTGTGAGGGCCGTCCCAAACCCGCCCGACGAGAAATGAGAGGTGTTTCCCGCGAAGAGCCCGCTTATTCCCGGTGTGCCGGAAAAACGTGGCCGGGGGAGCGGAGGGTGGGCACGTCACCGCACTCCGCCCTCTCGGTGACGACCCCGGGCAGCCCCTTGCCCCATCTCCGGGTGATCCCGGTGAGCCGGGCCGTGCCGAGGGGGTCGCGGCCGAGCCCGATGGCGTACGCCGCCGACGCCGGGCCCTCCTCGAACGGGTGGGGCCACGCGTGCGCGTCGGGCGTCCCGGCGTCCTCCAGAGCGGTGAGCAGGGCCCGTACGCGCCCGCGCACGCGCCCCCGGGTCTCCTCGAACTCCTCCGTCCCCGCCGCACGCAGGCCCACCACCAGCCACGCGGCGTGCCGGCGGTGCAGCGGCGGGGGTGACAGCAGCTCGGGCAGGGGATCGGCGCCGGTCCGCGCGGCGGTCTCCAGGATGTCCCAGGCGCGGTACAGCTCGTCCGCCAGGAGGTCGCGGAAGCCGGGACCGACCTGGGCCGTGCAGAGGCGGACCGGGGCGGTCGGGGTCATGACCGACACCGCGGAAGACGGCTGGTCGACGGGACCGAGGCCGACGTGACTGAGCCCGACGGGACCGCCGCGCCCCACCGAACCGCGCCCGACCGGGTCGAGCCCGACCGGGTCGCGCCAGTCCCATGCGGCCCAGGTCCCGAAGAAGTCCCGCAGCAGTCCGGCCGGGGACAGGACGTCCGCCTCGCGGGTCGTACGGGCGGCGAGGACGGACCAGGCGAGGCCCGGCAGCCCGCCGAACGGTGCCGAGTCGAGACCCCGCGCCTTCGCCCAGGCCTTGACCTCCGCGGCCAGCCGGGCGAACGCGGCGTGCCGGCCGCCGACCGCGCTCCGTACGGCGTCCGCGTCGCTGACCGCGCTGAGGGCGGTCGCGGCCGGCGCGCCAAGCCCGGCGCGCTGGTCCACCGCCTCGGCGGGAGTCAGGGGGCCGGTGGCGACCACGCTCAGGTCGACACCGAGTCCGCCGACGCTCAGCCGCAGCCCCGGCACCCGGGCGCCGGTCACCTGCCGTACCCGGGTGGCGCCCGGAAGGGCCCTGGTCACCCGTGCCTGGACGTCCGCCATGTCGACGACGCCGGGCAGGGCCGCGACCAGGTCCAGATCGGCTCCGGGCAGCGCGCCGCCCATGCGCCGGGACCCCACGACGTGCACGGTTCCTTCGCCGAGTGCGTCCCAGAGGCACCGCGCGGTGTGCTCGGCACCACGGTCGTCCGGCGGCACGGCGGTGGCGGTGGCGGCCGTGCCGCCGACGGCGACCGCGGTCCCCGTCGCAGCCGTGGTGGCCGTGGCGGTGGCCGGGTCGGGCAGCCATCGCACCTCACCGGTGCCCAGTGCGACCGTCGCCCGCGGACGCATCGGTTCCGCGCCCCGACGGGAGAGCAGGACGAGGTGCCCGACCCGGGCCGGGACGGCGGAGCCGAGCCGCGCGGCGCAGTCGGCGACGACGGGCCGCGTGTCCCGTACCCGGCCCAGGGTCAGATGCGGGGTGAATCCCTCGGCACGGCCCCGGCACCGCGGGAACCGCTGTTCCAGCGCGGCACGCAACCGCGCCCACGGCTCCGGGCCGGCCCCCGCCGGGTCGAGCCACACCGTGGCGGCGTCCCGGTGTCCGAAGGCGTACACACCGCCGAGCCGGATGTCGAACGGCGGTGACGCGGCCGCGACCCGGGACAGCAGCGGGACGGCCCGCTCGAACGCGGATTCCGGGACGAAGCCGAAGAGCAGGTTGACGTGCGGCGGCCAGCGACGGGCCTGCGGGTCGTACGCCCGCCGGAGTTCCTGGATCACCGGCCACAGATCCTCGGAAGGCAGCCACGCCACCGCCGTCCGGGCGGTCGGACCGGGGTCGAGGGCCTCGCGGGCTGCGAAGTCGCCAACCGCGTGTTCGGCGCCTTCGGAGCCGAGGCCGGAAGGGGGGCCGAGGCCGGAAGCGGAGCCGGGATCCGGCGTGGATCCGGCGCCGTCGCGGGCCGTGGCGACATCGGCCCCGCCCAGGCCCACCACCGCCTCCACACCGAAGTGGTCGGAGACGTACAGCCCGCCGGGACCGGGGGAGTCGCCCCGCAGGGCCACGTCCGTCGGGCGGAGCGCGCGGCCCCGCAGCAGGATCCGGTCGAGCCGGGAGGAACGGCCGGAGAGCGAGGAGACCGCGGCCAGCGGATTGACGGCGGGGTCGAAGGTGGGGCTCTGGTCGGCGGGCCCGCGCACCTCGGTCCAGGCGTCCCGCAGTTGGAGGGCGGCGGCGGGTCCGGCCGGGCCGTCGTCGCCGTCGTTGAAGTCGCCCAGCAGCATCAGCGGACCGACTACGTCGGCAAGTCCCTCGGCGATGCGCGCGAGTTCGGCCTCACGGCGGGCCGGGCCGTTGTCGGAGTGGTTGCTGCTGAGGTGGGTGGCGGCCACCACGAGCGGGCCGGACGCCGTCTCCAGGGTGAGGGCGGTGACGCCCTTGTGCGGCCCGAGCGCATGATGGCCGGCCTCCCGCACGGGCAGCCGGCTGAGCAGCAGCAGTCCGGTGTCGTCGACCCGTTTCCCTCGGGGGTCGCTGCCCACCGTGTAGGCGGCGCGGATCCAAGGGGCCCGCAGCAGCAGGTCGAGCAGGCCGGCCTCGACCTCCTGGAGTGCGATGACGTCGGCGTCGGCGTCCTCCAGGGCCGCGAGCAGCAGGGGCCGGCGGTGGTCGGTGTCGATGCGGTCGCTGTCGTAGCGGTCCCACAGCGTGTTCCAGGTCAGCACCCGCAGACGGGTCGCGTCCGCGGTCGCCTCCGTACGGCCGGGGGCACGCCACCGCGCCGCCGCGTCGTCCCACACGTGCGGCGTGTCGGCCGTGAAGAACGGGGCCCGCAGAAGGCGCGGGGTCCGCACCCGCCCGGCGGTCGACATGTCGATGCGGTCGGTACCGGTGGCCCGGTCCCACACCACCTCGCCGTCGGCCTCGACGAACAGCACCCGGTGCCAGGGGATGTCACCCCCGGGCACGAAGGCGGGCAGCGGGACCCGCTTGGGGGCTGCCCCGCGCTGGTGGACACCCAGCACGAACCGGGCCGGGTCGAAGCGCGGGTCCCAGCGGACCCGGTGGTAGATCTCGTCGCTGGTACGCATCACCGCTCGCTTCCGTCCAGTGTGCCGTCGGCGTCGTCCACGGTTCCGCCCGCGCCGACGTACCACGTTCGGTGGGCCTGACCCGGGTAGGGCGGGTCGAACCGGCGCAGTTGTGCGGCGAGCACCTCGGGTGGCACCGGGTGCGTCCGCTCGGCGTTGCGCCCGGTCAGCTCGTCGTCCGTGGCCAGCACGACCACCTGGGTGATCAGCGCGTCACGGCGGTGCGCCACGGCGTCCACCAGGGAACGCTGGTGCCGGCCGAGCGACGTGGCGTCCCACACCACGGTCGCGGGACCGGCGGCGAGCGCGGAGTCCAGCCGTCGCAGGCCCTCGCGGAGGACGTCCGCGTTGGCCCGCTGGTCGGAGCGTGAGCCGCGCGCCGAGCGCAGGTCGTCCAGGGAGACACGGGCGTCGATCCCGGGCAGTCCGGCGGCGAACGTGCTCTTGCCGCTGCCCGACGGGCCCACCAAATGGATCAGCCGGGGGAAGGCGCCGCTCCGCAGCCGCCAGGTCGCCGCCACGGCCGCCTCCGCGCCGGCCAGGTGGCCCGCGGCGTAGGACGCCCGTGCCTGTGCCCAGCAGCGGTCGGCCGCGTCCGCGTCGCCGAGGCCGGTGAGGGCACGGTGCAGGCTCGCGCGCAGCCGCTCGAACGGTTCCTCCCCGAGGAGCCCCGCCTCCTCCGCGTGCAGTGCCGACCAGTCGACCTGTTCGCGCGCCGCGGCGCCCTCGGTGACGGCGACGGCCCCGGCGACCGCGTGCAGTACGCCCAGGTCGGCCGCGACGGCCATGCGCCCCAGTCCGGCACGCCGTTCCTCGTCGGGGTAGGGGCGGCGCAGCAGGGACTGCAGCCCGACCAGGTCCGCGACCCGCCGTGCCGACGGCATGCCGAGCGGTCCGGCCAGCCGGGGAGCCAGCCCGGCACGGCGCCGGCCGTGCAGCAGGGCGGCGAGGACGCCCGTCAGCCGGGTGTCCCCGGTCCGCCCCAGCACATCGAGCCTGGCGGACACCTCCGCGACGACGGCATCGTCGGCGGATGCCTCCTCGGTCGTCCCCGAACCTGTTGCCGGTCCCGTCTCCGACCCCGTTGCCGGTTCCGTCTCCGACCCTGTTCCCGTCGCCGCCGCGAGTGCCCGGGCGTCGGGGGCCGCGCCCGACCGTACGTCCCACAGCGCGGCGGCAGTGCCCCGCCCGTTGGCCACCACTTCGGCGTGCATCCAGTGCGTGTCGGTCCGCACATGTCCGGGCCGCACCCACTTGGCCACCCGGCGGCCGAACTCCTCGTGTCCGAAGCCCTCGACGGTCCGTACGACGTACCCCTCCTGCCGGGCGGGATCCAGCCGCAGGACGCGCAGGGCCCGTACGGCCCGCTCGTCGAGGACGCCCCGCCACAGCACCCGCGGCACCGGAACGCCCAGCCGCCGCAGGAACCGCACCGTCCGGTCCCAGCCCAGGCACCGCTCACCGTCCCAGACGGAGAACCCGTAGAACCAGCTGTCGAGTTCGGTGTACGCGATCGAGTGCCGCGCGTACAGGTTCTCACCGCACACCCGCCACCCGGGCGGAAGGGCCGCGCCGATGCGTCCCTGCAGAGCCTTCACCCACGCCCGCGACGGATGGTGCGCCGAGTCGAGCGACCGGGCGTGCAGTCCGTCGGCGTACAGGGTGGTGTTCTCCCCGTCGAGCTTTTCGGTGACCACCACCTCCAGGTCCCGCAGACCCGCCAGGTCCGCTACCCGTACGTCGTCCGAGGTCGCCCCCGGTGACCAGGGCAGATGCGGGGTACGCGGGTAGTGCACACGCACACCCCCGCCGGGCAGGCCTGAACGGTCGGACCCCATGGTGCTCTGTCCCCCAGTGAAAAACGGCGCGGCCCCGGTCACGGCACGGTTCCGGAAATGAGAGCGCCGACTGTAATCGTCCGGTCCGGCGACGGCGCCTGGTTTTCCGGGCCGTGCCGTCACGGCGGGGCAGGGCAAGGGAGGGGAGTGGACCGGGAGCCCTCCCGGCTCTGCTTCAATGATGAGGACATGATCGGACTTTTCTCTCGACGTCTCGACCGGCGGCCACCGTCCGCGCGGCCCCGGCGTTGCTCCGGCAGCGGCTGATGGGCGGCCAGTTCCTCAGGTTCGCCGTGGTCGGCGTGGCCAACACCGCGGTGTACTACGGCTTCTACCTCACGTTGCTGACGGTCCTTCCCTACCTGGTCGCCCATCTCGTGGCGTTCGCCGGGGCGACGGTCGTCTCGTTCTTCCTCAACGCGCGTTTCACCTACCGGACGCGTCCCACCCTGCGGAAGTTCGTGCGCTTCCCGCTCGCCACCGCCACGAACCTGGTCGTCTCCACGCTCGCCCTGCACTTCCTGGTCGAGGTGGGCCACTGCGAGTCCCGGACCGCGGCGCTGCTCGCCTCGGCGGTGGCCGTGCCGTTCACGTTCCTCGCCAGCCGGGCGATCATGATTCCGTCGTCCTGACGCGGAATGTCCCGGCCGTGGATGGGTACGCGCGACGGGAACCGCGCCCGGGACGGATCACGTGCCGGGCGGTCCGACCGCTACTCATGGGGATCTGCCATGGACACACCCTCGAACGACCACCACCGGCCGACGCCCGCGACCCCGGCCCAGCGGGCCCTGGACACCCTCGCGGAGAACACCCGCGACGTGGTGGCACTGGACACGCTGGCCGGCAGCGAGGTGCTGGTTCCCGTACCGGACGACGCGAGCGAGCAGGACGCCACCGATCCCGCGGCCGTGGCGCTGCCGGTCCTCGACCAGCCGGGCGGGGAGCAGGTGGTGCCGGTGTTCACCTCGGAGCTGGAGATGGCCGGGCTGCTGCCCTTCGTCTCCCGCTACCGGATGGTTCCCCTGGGCGCGCTGGCCTCGCAGTGGCCGTCCGGCGATCTGGCGCTCACCATCGACGCGAGTTCGCCGCACGGTCTGACGCTCACCTCCGAGGGCGTCCGCACCCTCCTGGCCCGCCCGGGCGTCTGATCCGGAGCGACGCGGCGACGGGCCCTCGACAAAAATCCGGTCGAGGGGCGCCCGCCGTCGCCATGAGCACCGCCGGCCCGCGCGCGGACGCACCCGGCATCCGTAGGCACCGGCAACTGTAGGTACCGGCATCCGTAGGCACCGGCAACTGTAGGTACCGGCAACTGTAGGTACCGCCATCCGCAGGTACCGGATCCGTCGCGCCGTCCGGCCCGTGCCGGGCGTGACAATGGCCGCATGAACTGGATCTCGGGCGTCGCCGGCGGGCTGCTTCTCGTCCTGGTGCTCGCCAGCATCCTGCGCACCCTCGTGGTGCCGCGGGGGCTCTACTCCTCGCTGGTGATCCGCTGGTGGCGCGGGCTGCGTCGGCTCCTGCGCCTGGCGGCCCCCGGCGGCGGCTACGACGCCATCGACCGCGCGCAGACCTGGCTGGCCCCGCTCATGCTGGTCGGCATGCTCGCGAGCTGGCTCGGCGGTGCCCTGCTCGGCTTCGGACTGCTGCTGCACGCCCTCTCCGCGCTCACCTGGAGCCAGTCCGTGCGAGAGGCCGGATCGAGCCTGTTCACGCTCGGTTTCGCCAGCGGTGACCGTCTGCACCTGTCCGTCGTCGACTTCCTCGCGGCGGCCACGGGACCGGTCGTGATCGCCCTCCAGATCGCCTACCTGCCCACCCTTTACGCGGCCTACAACCGCCGCGAACTGGAGGTGACCCTGCTCCAGTCGCGCGCCGGCGAACCCGCCTGGGGGCCGGAGATCCTGGCCCGGCAGTGGCTGGTCGACACCGAGATCGCGCTCCCCGAGCTGTACCGCTCCTGGGAACGGCTCGCCTCGGACATCGGCGAGAGCCACTCCACGTATCCGGTCCTGCTGGCGTTCCGTTCCCCGCGGCCGTACCGCAGCTGGATCGTCGGTCTGGTCTCCGTCATGGACGCGGCCGCCCTGCACCTGGCCCTCACCCCGGGCAGCGCCCCGCCCGAAGCCCGGCTGGTCCTGCGCGCGGGCTTCACCGCACTGCGCGACATCGCGCGCTCCCTGCGCTTCGCGTACGACGCCGACCCCGCCCCGGACACTCCGATCCAGCTGTCCTTCGCGGAGTTCGACGCGGCGGTGTCCATGGTGCGCGCGGCGGGCTTCCCCGCCGAGCGGACGGCGCGGGAGGCGTGGCCCCACTTCAACGGCTGGCGGGTCAACTACGAGGCGATCGCGTACGAGTTGTGCCGCCGCGGCGACGCGGTCCCCGCGCTGTGGACCGGACCGCGGGACTTCGCCGCCACGCCCATCCCGCCGGCCCGGCCGATGGACCGCCGCCCGGGCGCCGGAGACGCGGCGCCGCCCCGGGCCACCCCGTAGTCCGGGTGGTCCGGGTAGTCCGGGCCGTGTACGGGGGAGTCCGCGAAGAGCGGCCCTCAGCCGGCCAGCATGCGGGCGAGGACGGCGCGCTGCAGCGGGCGCACCTCGGCGTGCAGGTCACGGCCCTTGCGGGTGAGCGCGACCCACACTCCGCGCCGGTCCTCCGCACACACCGTGCGCTGGACCAGTCCGTCCTTCTCCAGCCGCCCGATCAGGCGGGACAGGGCGCTCTGGCTCAGATGGACACGGTCGGCGATGTTCTGCACCCGGCACTGTTCGCCCGCGTGCGAGAGCTCCCCGGAGGCGAGGATGTCCAGCACCTCGAAGTCGCTGGCGCCCAGACCGTGCGGATGCAGCGCGCGGTCGATCTCGCACATCGTGCGCGCGTGCACCGACAGGATGTCCCGCCACCGGTCCTCGAGCCGGACCTCATCCGCCGTGTTCGCTGCCATGTCTGCACGGTAACAGAGCCGCCACTGTTCGTTGAGCGTGCAACCAGTGCGGTTGCATCTTTACGGGCGGGGCCCGCCCGGTGCTATGCGCCGGGGGCGTCCTGGAGGAGCCCGACGAGGTTGCCGTCCGGGTCCTTGACCGAGGCGATCAGCCTGCCGCCGCCCACGTCCTGGACGTCCTGCAGCGTCTCGGCCCCGGCCTCCAGAAGCCCGGCGAGGGTGGCCCGGATGTCGTCGACGTGCCAGAACGGAACCGGTCCGGTCATTCCCTTGGCGTGACCGTTGGGGTCGAGCCCCACGTCCTGGCCGGCGTCCTTGAACCCGACGTAGTACGCGGTGTCCGCGTAAGGTTCCACCCCGAGCAGTCCGCTGAACAGGGCCTTCGCCCGTGCGAGGTCCTTGACGGGGTAGACGATGGTCTTCAGGCCGGCGGTCATGGCGACTCCCTGGTGATGTGTCTCGTTGCTGTTCGGCCGACGGACCGCGCCGGCTCCTCCACGCTAGGACGGGGGACCGCCCGACGGCTTCTCGAATCCTGACCACCTCGGTCCCCCTCGCGGCGATCCGTCCGCTCCGGGCCGCACCGCGCGGACCGCGCACGGTGCGGTGACGCGCCGAGTACCGCGCCGCCGAGGTCCGGCGTCTGTTGGAGAAGGGCCGGCGGGGGTACGGAGGCGGACATGACGCACTCTCCGAAGTCCGCCCGCCCCACGGCCCTCGTACCGCGCCACTGCGTGTCCCTCGGCGGCCACGGCCCCGAGGACGTGGTCGCCGACCCGCACGGCCGGATCCTCACCGCCGTCGAGGACGGCCGCGTCCTGCGTGTCGAGGGACTCGCCGACCCCGCTCGCACCAGGGTCCAGGTGATCGCGCGGACCGGAGGCCGGCCCCTCGGGCTCGAACTTCTCCCGGACGGTGACCTGCTGGTCTGCGACGCCCGCCGGGGGCTGCTCGGCGTCCGTGTCCACGACGGCGCCGTCCGGGTCCTCGCGGACACGGTGGCCGGCACACCCCTGCGCTTCTGCAGCAACGTGATCGCGCTCTCGGACGGCACCGTCTACTTCACCGTCTCCAGCCGCAGGTACCCGCTCGACCGGTGGATCGGGGATCTGGTCGAACACACCGGCACGGGCATGCTGCTGCGTCTGGCGCCCGGCGCCACGGAACCCGAGGTGGTCCTGGAGGGCCTGCAGTTCGCCAACGGTCTCGCGCCGGCCGCCGACGAGTCCTTTCTCGTCGTCGCGGAGACCGGCGCCCGGCGTCTGACCCGGGTCCGGCTCACCGGACCGGCCGCGGGCCGTGCCGACACCCTCGCCGAGGATCTGCCGGGACAGCCGGACAACCTCTGGCGCGAGCCCGGCGGCCCGATCTGGGTGGCCCTGGCCGGGCCCCGCGTCCCCGCCCTGGAACTCCTGCACCGCCGCGGTCCCGCCCTGCGGCACGCGGCGGCCCGTGTCGCGGTGCGCGCGCCGTTCCGGCCGCCGAGCACCACCGGGGTCCTCGCGGTTGACGACGAGGGCCGCGTCGTCCACCGTCTGGAGCGCCGCCACGCACGGTTCCGCATGGTCACCAGCGTGTGCGTGGCGGACGGCCGCCTGGTCCTGGGAAGCATCTGGGAGCGGGGGATCGCGGTCTGCGACCTGCCGCCGGACGCCGGCCATCCGTGACCGATCCGGGTGTGCGGGGCCACCGTCACCGGCGGTACGCTGTTCACCGGCCGCGATCTTGCGTCGCGGCGCGGCGGTGGGGCCCGCCGTACCCGAACCGCGGCTCGGCCGCCGCCAACGGTCCCTACTTGCGATGACGTGTGCCCCCTGAGGCCCGGCGAGTAGGAGAAGTACGTCCATGACAGTCCCGCACCCCGAGCGAGTCGGCACCCCCGACGCTCCCGTAGGTCCGCCCGCCCGTCGCGCGTCCTCCTGGGACGGCCAGGGGCCGGTGGTGGCGATGGTCGCGCTCGGCGGAGCGCTCGGCGCCACCGCCCGGTACGGGGCGGCCCGGCTGTGGCCGGTGGAGACCGGCGGCTTCCCCTGGACCACGTTCTGGGTGAACGTCGCCGGCTGCGCCCTGATCGGCGTCTTCATGGTCGTCATCACCGACGTGTGGGCGGCCCACCGCCTGGTGCGGCCCTTCTTCGGCACCGGGGTGCTCGGCGGATTCACCACCTTCTCGACCTACGCCGTCGACATCCGGGGACTTCTCGACGAGGGTCACCCCGTGACCGGGTTCGCCTATCTCGCGGCGACCCTGATCGCGGCGCTCACGGCGGTATGGCTCGCGGTCACGGTGACCCGCCGCGCGCTGGCGGGGAGGCGGCGATGACCCGGCTGACCGGCAGCGCCCTACGTGTGACGATCTTCATCGGCGAGAACGACGTCTGGCACCACAGGCCGCTCTACACGGAGATCGTGCACCGCGCCCGCGCGGCGGGCCTGGCAGGCGCCAGCGTCTTCCGTGGGATCGAGGGCTTCGGCGCCTCCTCGCTGATCCACACCTCGCGGCTGCTGTCGCTGAGCGAGGATCTTCCGGTGGCGATCGTCATCGTGGACACCGAGGAACGCGTCCGCGCCTTCCTCCCGCAGCTCGACGAACTCGTCGGGGAGGGGCTGGTGATCCTCGACGACTGTGAGGTCGTCCGGTACACGGGCCGCGACGCCGAGTCCGGCGAAACGGGCAGGGAGGGTAAGAAGTAGTTGTGAACTGGCTGCTGGTGATCGTCGGCGGAATGCTCGGCGCACCCCTGCGCTACCTGACCGACCGTGCGGTGCAGACCCGGCACGACACCGTCTTCCCGTGGGGCACCTTCACGGTCAACGTGGTCGGCTGCCTGGTTCTCGGCCTGCTGACCGGCGCGGTCACGGCGGGCGCGGCGGGCCAACACCTTCAGCTGTTCCTCGGTACCGGTCTGTGCGGGGCACTGACCACGTACTCCACGTTCTCGTACGAGACACTACGGCTGACCGAGACCGGAGCGGGGTTCTACGCTGCGGCGAACGTGATCGTGAGCGTGGCGGCCGGGCTCGGCGCGGCATTCGCGGGGGTTTCGTTCGCGCAAGCCGTGTGGGCCTAGACCTTGCGTGTGACCCGGGCATAGTAAGACTGTCTACAGCACTGTCGACCAACTCCTCAGAACTGGATTCCATGAGCGTCATCAACGTCGGTCAGGCCGTCGTCCTCGGAGTCGTCGAGGGAGTGACCGAGTTCCTCCCCGTCTCCTCCACCGGCCATCTCAAGATCACCGAGGGGCTGATGAACATCCCCGTCGACGACGACGCCGTCGTCGGGTTCTCCGCGGTCATCCAGGTCGGCGCCATCGCCGCCGTGCTCGTGTACTTCTTCAAGGACATCGTGCGGATCGTCTCCGCCTGGGGGCTCGGACTGCGCGACAAGGAGGAGCGTCACCATCACGACTACAAGTTCGCCTGGTGGGTGATCTACGCGACCATCCCGATCGTGGTCGTCGGCCTCGCCGCGAAGCCGCTCATCGAGGGGCCGCTGGCCTCGCTGTGGGTGGTCGCGGCCTCACTGATCGTCGGCAGTGGTGTGATGTGGGCGGCCGACCAGATGGGCCGGCACAAGCGCGGCGAGGACGACACCTCGTTCAAGGACGCGATGCTGGTGGGCAGTTCGCAGATCCTGGCGCTGCTCTTCCCGGGCTTCTCGCGCTCCGGCGCCACGATGTCGACCGCGCTCATCCTCGACCTGGACCGGGTGGCCGCGACCCGGCTCTCCTTCTTCCTCGGCATCCCGGCGCTGACCGGCGCCGGGATCTACGAGCTGAAGGACGCCCTGGGCACCGGGGTCGGAGCCGCGCCGCTGGCCGTCGGCACGATCGTGTCGTTCGTGGTCGCCTACGGCTCGATCGCCTGGCTGCTGAAGTTCGTCGCCAAGCACTCCTTCAACGCCTTCGTGATCTACCGCATCGTGATCGGGGTGGCGCTGCTCGGACTGCTCGCGACGGGCACCCTCAGCAGCTGACCACCGCGGGGCGTGAGGTCGCGCCGTCATCTCCGTGACCTCATGCCCCGAAGGCGGTGCCGCGAAGGCGGCGCCACGAAGGCGGCGCCACGGAGGCCTCGCCACCGGACAGGGCGCCACCGGACAGAGCGCCACCGGACAGAGCGCCACCGGACTCGGCCCGGGAAAGGGCCGTTGCCCGCCGCTCGGCCGGCGGCCACGCCAGGCCGGAGCCGGTCGCGGGCCGCGCCCGTCGCGGGCGGCCCGAGCCGGATGAGCATCCGGACCGGCGGGGCGGCACAATGGTGATCATGTCCGCGTCGCTGTCGTCCCCGACGTTCCTGCCGGTCCTGGAACGCATCGCCACCGAGATCGAACAGACACCCGGCCGCGGACGGCCCGCCGACTACATCCCGGCGCTGGCCGCCTGCGACCCCCGGCGCTTCGGCATGGCCGTGGCGGAGCTCGACGGCACGGTGTACGGGGTCGGGGACTGGCGGCAGCCGTTCTCCACCCAGTCCATCACCAAGGTCTTCACCCTCGCCCTCGACCTGGCCCGCGAGGGCGACGAGCTGTGGGAGCACGTGGGCCGCGAGCCCTCGGGCAACCCCTTCAACTCGCTGGTGCAGCTGGAATACGAGAACGGCATCCCGCGCAACCCCTTCATCAACGCCGGTGCCCTCGTCGTCACCGACCGGCTGCAGACCCGGACCGGCGACGCGGCGGGCGCCCTGCTCGGGTTCCTGCGCGCCGAGAGCGGCAACGCCGCCCTCACCTTCGACAAGGACGTGGCCGCCTCGGAGGCCCGGCACGGCGACCGCAACGCGGCCCTCGGCCACTTCATGGCGTCGTACGGCAACATCGACAACCCGGTGCCCGTCCTCCTCGACCAGTACTTCCGGCAGTGCTCGATCGAGGCGTCCTGCGCCGACCTCGCGCTCGCCACCGGCTTCCTGGCCCGGCACGGCATCCGGGCGGACGGCTCCCGGCTGCTCACCCGCAGCCAGGCCAAACAGGTCAACGCGGTGATGCTCACCTGCGGCACCTACGACGCGGCCGGCGAGTTCGCCTACCGGGTCGGCCTGCCCGGCAAGAGCGGCGTCGGCGGCGGCATCATCGCGGTGGTCCCGGGCCGCTGCACCCTGTGCGTCTGGGGACCGGGCCTGGACGAGCGGGGGAACTCGGTCGCCGGGGTGGCGGCCCTGGACCGCTTCACCACACTGACCGGACTGTCGGTGTTCTGAGTACCGGCGGCGCGGCCCGCGAGAACGGCACCCCCGCCCGCTCCGGAAAGAGACGGGAAACCCCGCGACGGCCCCGGCGCACCCGCACGCCACGCGGAGGTAACTCGACCGCCCCCGCCCGGAGGGCATCACGTCGCTTTCCGGCCACCCGCCCTTGACACGCTTCCCAAGTGTTGGCCAAGGCTTACCCCGTCGATCTCCGCCGCTGCCAGGCTCTGGGCCTGGCCGGCACCGCCTTCCTCGCCCTGGGCGGTGAGACGGCCGGCGCCCTGCCCGCGCACGACCTCCTCGCCCCCGGCTCCAGCCGCGCGGTACTCGGGCTGGTCGGGGTGTATTTCGGCGTCGTCCTGCTGATCGCCGCGTGGGCACTGCTCGGCACGGTCGTGCGCGGCCCCGAACCGCCCACCCCGCGCGCCCTGCTGCTCGTGCTGGCCGCGTGGGCGGCCCCGCTGCTGCTCGCCCCGCCGCTGTTCAGCAGGGACGTGTACAGCTATCTCGCCCAGGGCGCCATGGTCGACGCGCACATCGACGTCTACGCGCACGGGCCCGCACAACTCGGCGGCCCGCTCGCCGACGAGGTGGCACCGGTGTGGCAGCAGACCACCACGCCGTACGGCCCGGTGTTCCTCGCCGTCGCCTCCGCGCTGTCCGGCCTGACCCGCGGCGAGATACCGGCCGGACTGCTCGGCATGCGCCTGGTCGCCCTGCTCGGTGTCGCGCTGATGGCGGCGGCGCTGCCCCGGCTGGCCCGGCACAGCGGTGCCGATCCGGCCGCGGCGCTGTGGCTCGGCGCGCTCAACCCGCTCGTCCTGCTGCACCTGGTCGCCGGCGCGCACAACGACGCCATCATGCTCGGGCTGCTCGGGGTCGGCCTGGTCGCCGCACGCGGCCGGTGGCACGTCGTGGGCGTCGTCCTCATCACCCTCGCCGCCCTGGTCAAGGCACCCGCCGTGCTCGGCCTGCTGGCGGTCGTGGCACTGCGCGGGCGGCACGGCGCGGTGCGGACCGTCCTGACCACCGCGGGCGTCGCGCTCGCCACCACCGTCGCGGCCACCGCGGCCGCCGGGACCGGATACGGCTGGATAGCCGCCCTGAAGACCCCGGTCTCCCCGCACAACTGGTCGCTCACCAGCCTGCTCGGCCGGGGCACCGCCGCCGTGCTGGGGGACCTCGGCAGCGGCCTCGCACCGCTCGCCATGCCCGCCTGGCACGCGACCGGACTGGTCGTGACCGTGCTCGTCGTCCTGTTCATCTGGCTGCGCCTGCGGCCGGGCCCCATCTACGCGCTGGGGCTCAGCCTGGGCGCGGTCGCCGTGTTCGGACCGGCGATCCGCCCCTGGTACGCCCTGTGGGGCCTGTTCCTCATCGCCGCGGCGGCACCGAGCGGTACGGTGCGCCACCGCGTCGCGGCCGCCAGCGGAGTGCTCGCGCTCGCCGTGCTGCCGAGCGGAGCGCCCGCGGACGTCGGCCAGGTGGTACTGGCCGTCTCCGGCGGAGCGCTCGCCCTCGTCGTCCTCTGGCAGGCCCGTCAGGCGGCTGTGACCGGGCCGCGGCCCCCGATGCTGGGAGGGACCGCGTGAGGGCGCCGGAGACCGGCGGCCGGCGGCTGCTCCTCGTCTGCGTACTGGCCACCGCCGTGGCCGTGTTCACCGCCACCGTGCCGCTGCTGCGCGACTGGTTCGACCTGCGCGTGTACTACGGCACCGTCGACGCCTGGACCCATCAGGGCGGCGGCATCTACGACTACCTGCTGCCGGGGACGACGTACGGCTTCACCTATCCGCCGTTCGCGGCCCTCACCATGCTGCCGATGGCACTGGTGGGAGAGCGCACGGCGATCGCGCTCGCGCTGCTCCTCAACCTCGTGGCGCTGGCCGCCGTGGTGTGGATCCTCGTCGGGCCGGCGCTGCGCCGCTACGGCTGGTTCGGCTTCGCCCTCGCCGGCTGCGCGCTCGCCCTGTTCGAGCCCGTCCGCGACACCTTCAGCTTCGGACAGGTGAACCTGCTGCTGCTGGCCCTCGTGCTGAGCGACGCCTGGCTGCTGTCCACCGGCCGGGGCCGCCGGGCGGGCGTCGGCATCGGACTGGCCGCGGCCGTCAAACTCACCCCCGCGATCTTCATCGGCCTGCTGCTGCTCGCGCGGCGCTGGCGGGCGGCCGGGGTCGCGACGGCCGTCACCGCGGGCGCCACCGCCCTGGCGGCGTGGGTGGCGCCGGGCCCGTCGCGTGTGTACTGGACCGAGGCGCTGTGGGACACCGGCCGCATCGGACGTCTCGACTACGTCTCCAACCAGTCGCTCCAGGGCGTCCTGGCCCGGCTCGCGGCACCGGGCGAACCGAGCCGGGCCGCCTGGGCGACGGCGGTCCTGCTGGCCCTGAGCGTGTGGGCGTGGCGGACCTCGCGGGCCGTCTCGGACGAGGACTGGACGGCCGCGTTCGCCCTCACCGGGCTCGCCGCCTGCCTGGTCAGTCCGATCACCTGGGTGCACCACCTGGTCTGGCTGCTGCCGTCCTTCGCCGTGCTGCTGCACCGGCGCCGTACGCGGGTCGCGGCCGTGCTGTACGCGGTCCTGTGCAGCAGCGTGGTGTGGCTGTGGTTCGACGACGCCTCCGGCCTCGACGGATTCCTGGGCAGCAACGCCTATACGTGGATCACGCTGGGCCTGCTGCTGTGGCTGCCGGTGGGTCAGCCGCGGCCGGCCCGCCCGTTCTTGAGCCGCAGGGCGAAGGCCACTCCGCCCGCGCCGAGTCCGGCCGCGCCCATGATCCCGGCCGTCTCCGGCCAGCCGACGTCGGCGCCGTCGTTCTCCGGGAGCGTGGGAGGCGCGGGCGCGGCCGGCCTCGGCAGCGCGGGGGTCCGGGCCTCGAGGATCGACCCGACGGGATCGACGTGCCCGGCGGACGCGAAGCCCCAGTCGAGCAGCGCCCGCGCCTCCTCGTACACCGTCAACCCGCCGCCCGCCTGAGGGTTCATCACCGTGACCACGAGGGTGCGGCCGCCCTGTCGCGCGGCCGCGACGAGCGTGTTGCCCGCCTTGGTGGTGTAGCCGTTCTTGACCCCGAGCAGGCCCGGGTACGGCTCCACCCCGTCGGCTCCGGTCAGCAGCCGGTTGGTGTTCTCGATCCGGTACGGGAAGTCGGCGCCCGGGAAGGTGGCCTGGGCGGTGGAGCAGTACCGCGCGAACTCCGGGTTGAGCAGTCCGGCCCGTCCGAAGACGGCGAGGTCGTACGCCGACGAGACCTGACCGGGTGTGTCGTAGCCGTCGGGCGAGACGACTTCGGTGTCGCGGGCGCCCAGCTCGCGGGCCTTGGCCTGCATCTGGTCGGCGGTCTTCTGCCAGCCGCCGTTCATCGCGGCCAGCACGTGCACGGCGTCGCTGCCGGAGTTGAGGAAGACGCCGCGCCACAGGTCGGCGACCCGGTAGGTGCGCCCCGCGGCGACGCCCACCAGGCTGCTGCCTTCCCCGATGCCCTGCAACTCGGCCCCCTTGACGGTGTGCCGGACGGTGCCGGGCAGCGTCGGGAGCACGGTCAGCGCGAACAGGGTCTTGAGGGTGCTGGCGGGCGCGAGTCGGCGGTGCGCGTTGTGCGCCGCGAGCACGTCACCGGTCCGGGCGTCGGCCACCAGCCACGAGAGCGCGGAGACGTCGGGGACCGTGGGCGCCCCGGCCCGTGGCAGTACCCGGGTTCCGGGTGCCTGGAGTGACGGCGGTTCGGAGGGTTTGGGGCTCGACAGGCCCGGAGCGGGACTCCGGCCGGAGCCCGAGTGCGCCAGGGCCGGGCCCGGGGCGAGGGCCAGCGCGCCGACCACGCAGACGACGGAGCAGGAGACGGCGCGAGAGACAGCAGCCCAGGGTGCGAATCCGATAGTCATACCGAAAACGTAGGAACGGAGTCGCTCTGCGCGGGGATGCCGGGCCCGAGCGAGCGGATCGAGCACCCGGATGCCGCACGCGAACGCGTCCGGGAGGGGTCAGGCGGTGGGAAGGGTGGGCTGGACCTGGCGCAGGAAGGCCGCGTTGTCCGGGGTGGCGCGCATCCGCTCCAGGAGGGTCTCCAGGGCGGCCTGGCTGTCCCGGGTCTGCAGGGCGCGTCGCAGCCCGCGCACGGCCGACAACTCGTTCGGGGCCAGCAGGAGTTCCTCGCGCCGGGTGCCGGACGGAGTGACGTCGACGGCCGGGAAGATCCGCCGGGAGGCGGTCAGGCGGTCGAGGCGCAGCTCCATGTTGCCGGTGCCCTTGAGCTCCTCGAAGAAGAAGTCGTCGGCGCGGGAGCCGGTCTCGACCAGGGCGGTGGCCAGGATGGTGAGCGAGCCGCCCTCCTCGGCGAGACGCGCGGCGCCGAAGAGCTTCTTGGGGCCGTGCAGCGCGGCCGCGTCGACGCCGCCGCTGAGGGTGCGGCCACCGGCGGCGGCCGCGTTGTTGTGGGCCCGGCACAGCCGGGTGAGGGAGTCCATCAGGATGACGACGTCCTCGCCCTGTTCGACGAGGCGCTTGGCACGTTCGACGACGAGTTCCGCGAGCGCGATGTGCTGCTTCGGCGTCTGGTCGAAGGTCGAGGCGTAGACCTCGCCCCGGACGGAGCGCCGCATGTCGGTCACTTCTTCGGGCCGCTCGTCGAGCAGGACCACCATCAGACGGCATTGGGGATGGTTGCCCGCGACGGCGGCGGCGATCTGCTGGAGCAGTACCGTCTTGCCGGTCTTGGGCGGGGCGACGATCAGTCCGCGCTGGCCCTTTCCGACGGGCGAGACGAGGTCCATGACGCGTCCGGCCATACCGCTCGCCGGGTGTTCCAGGCGGAGGCGTTCGCGGGGGTGCAGCGGGGTGAGGTCGCGGAAGTGGGGGCGGCGCCGCAGTTCCTCCGGTGCCCGGCCGTTGATCCGTTCGACCTCGGTGAGGGCGCGGGGGCCGCCGCGTACGCCTTCGACGGTGTCGCCCTTGCGCAGGCCGTGACGGCGGATCAGCGCGGCGGACACCTGGACGTCGGCCGATGTGGGCAGGCAGGTGCCGGTGCCGCGCAGGTATCCCTGGCCGCCCGGGGCGATGTCGAGGACACCGGCGGTGCGGGCCGGGAGGTGCTGTCGTACGGGAGGGTGTTCGAGTGTGGTGGTCATGAGAGGGGGTCCTTTCGAGGACGGGTTCATGAGGTCATGAGGAAGGGAAGGGGAGGTGCCGGGGGGAGGCGGTGTGCTCACGCCTCCGTACGGCGGGGAGACCACCTGAGGAGCCACGCCTGGGCGTGCTCGGAAGGTGGTACGAGGAAGCTGACGGCCGGTCGGACACGACGGGCGGGTCAGCGAGAAGAAGGAAGATCGGCACCGGCGCCCGGGACGGGGCGTACACAAGTGCTGTACGCACTGTACCACCTGACGGCCAGATGTCGCTGTGAGGTGTGCCTCAGTGCGCTTCGGCGTACATCAGTCCGCGGTGCGGTGTCCGGCGAGCAGGCCGTAGAGCAGCGGGATGCGTGGCTCGCTCTCCGGCAGCCGCCACCAGCCGGACGGTGTACGGGTCATCTGCGGCCAGCGCGGCCAGGGCAGTTCGTCGCTCTCCCGCAGCCGCCGGATGTCGAACCCCGCTCCGATCAGCGCGTTGACGACGTCGCCCAGCCCGTGCATCCACTCGTAGCTGTCGGTCGAACCCCGCACGGCGGGTCCGTCCGTGTACGTGTACGTGGCGTCCCGGTGCACGGCGTCGCGGCCGCCCAGGTAGTCGTGGCGCAGCAGCAGTCGGCCGTCGTCGCCCGGCGCCGGTTTGGGGCCCAGCGAGTTGAGCAGGGGGTGGAACTCGGCGATGTACAACCGCCCCTCCGGGCGCAGCAGGTGGGAGATGACCGCCGCCCAGCGGTCCAGGTCGGGCAGATAGCACAGGGCGCCCTTGCCGGTGTAGATCACGTCGAACCGGCGCCCCTCCAGGGCCTCGACGGCGTCGTACACGTTGGCCCGTACGTAGGTGACGTCCGCGCCCGCCCGTGCGGCGATGCCGGCCGCGGCCGTCACGGAGGCCTCGGAGATGTCGAGCCCCACGGCGTGTGCGCCCCGCTCGGCCAGGGCGATCGTCTCGGTGCCCAGGTGGCACTGGAGATGGAGCAGATCGCGGCCGGACAGCTCGCCGAGGTCCTCCCACTCGAAGGCGGCGAACCAGCGGGCGGGGTCGAGTCTCTGGTGCAGCCCGTAGAAGTGGCTGGCGAGGTGAACGGGGGTCCGCGCGTCCCAGTTGGCCTGGTTGGCCCGCATCATCCGCGTGTGCTCGTCGGTCATGGGCTCTTCGGTCATGGCTCCATCCAACCGTGCGCGGAGGGCGGTCGGTGGGAGGAACGCCCGCGTCGCCGGAACCGGCCGTGCGCCAAGGACGAGCCGCGCGCCGGAGACCCCCGCCCGGCGGGAACCGCCCGGACTCCAGGTGAGCCCGCCACGACGGCCGGAAGATGTGGCCCAACCAGTCGTCGAGCGCCTCTCGTTGACCGTACGATCTGCGCGGAACCGCACGTCGTACGACATCCGTCCCTCCCGTCGTGGTCAGGAGAACCGGTGGACACCTCGCCCCGCACGCCGCACCGTATGGACCCGGCCGGCGGCTGCCCGCACGCCGACAACGCGCGGCTCCTGGAGCGGGGCGCCGTCGCCGCGGTCGTGCTGCCCGGCGAGGTGGACGGCATGGCCGTGCTCGGCCACGCGGCCTTGAGGGATTTCCTCGCGCACCCCGAAGTCGCCAAGGGAGCCACGCACTTCACCGCGCTGCGGGAGGACCGGATCGCGCCGGGCTGGCCGCTCGCGACCTTCGCCACCGTGCGGGGGATGACGACCGCGGACGGCGACGACCACCGGCGGCTGCGGTCACTGGTGAGCAAGGCGTTCACCGCACGCCGGGTGGAAGAACTACGGCCCCGGATCGAGGAGTTGACGGCCGAGCTGCTGGACGACCTGGCCCGGGCGGCCGGTCGGGACGGCGGTGTGGCCGATCTGCGGCGGCACTTCGCGATGCCGCTGCCGATGGGGGTCATCGGCGAACTGCTCGGGGTCGACGCCGAGCACCGCGAACGGCTGCACCGGCTGTCGAACCAGGTGGTCGCCACGGACATCGGACCCGAGAAGGCGCTCGCGGCCAACCGCGAACTGGTGGCCGTGCTGACGGCCGTGGCCGCCGCTCGGGGCGAGCGGCCGGGCGACGATCTCACCAGTGCGCTGATCGCGGCCCGCGACGAGGACGGCGACCGGCTCAGCCAGGAGGAACTCATCGGCACCCTGGTGCTGATGATCATCGCCGGGCACGAGACCACGCTCAACCTCCTCACCAACGCCGTACGGGCGCTGTGCGGCCACCGGGATCAGCTGCGGATGGTCCTCGAGGGCGAGGTGAGCTGGGCGGACGTGGTCGAGGAGACACTGCGCTGGGACGCGCCCGTCAGCTATTTCCCCTTCCGCTATCCGGTCCGGGACCTCACGATCGACGGCACGGTGATCCCCCGGGGCACCCCGGTGCTCGCCGGGTACTCGGCGGCGGGACGGGACCCGGCGGTGCACGGTCCGGACGCCGCGCGTTTCGACGTCACCCGGCCGGGCCGGCCCGACGCCGTCCGTCATCTCTCCCTCGGGCACGGCGCCCACTACTGCCTGGGCGCCCCGCTCGCGCGCATGGAGGCGACGATCGCGCTGGAGCGGCTGTTCGCCCGCTTCCCCGATCTCGAACCGGCCCTGCCCGAGGCCGGGCTCGTCCGCCACTCCAGCTTCGTCGGCAACAGCGTGCGGGCGCTTCCGGTGCGGCTCGGCGCCCCTCGCGGCTGATCGGGCGTTCCTCCCGCCGCGGATCGGGCGCCTCCCCCCCCGTAGGACGCAGGCCGTGTGCGCCCCCCGTCCGCGAAAGATGTGCGAGGCGTGTCGATTCGGCGCGCTGCCGTTCGTCGGTGGGGTGTAAGAAGCTCTTGAGCACCGGGAGGAACCATGAAGTACATGCTGCTGGTCTGCGGTGACGACACCGCCGACGCCTCCGGCATGGCCCCCGTCGAACCCTGGGTCGAGGAGCTGAGCGCCGAACGAAGCGTACGGCTGCACGGCCACCGCCTGCGTCTGCCCGCCGACGCGGTCACCGTACGGGTGCGCGGCGGCGAGGTGCTGCGCACCGACGGACCGTTCGCGGAGACGAAGGAGTACGTCGCCGGGTACGACATCCTGGAGTGCGCCACCCTGGAGGAGGCCGTCGAGGCGGCCGCGAAGCACCCCGTCGCGTCCGTCGGCGCCATGGAGGTCCGCGCGTTCTGGGAGGACGAGGACGCCGAAGGGGAGATCCGCCGGCTCGACGCGGAAGTGACCGCCGCCGTCCGCGACCACGACGTCGACCGGGCGATGGCCTGCTACGCGCCGGACGTCGAGGTCTTCCATCCCGTCAGCGCTGGGGAACAGAGCGGGGCCGGAGCCCTGCGCAAGGCGGTGGAGCTCTGGTTCTCCGGGGTGGCCGGACCGGTCGAGCGCGAGGTGCTCGACCTCCGGATCCGGGTCGACGAGAGCATCGCGTTCGGCCACGCGCTCGTACGGACGCGCGCCGCGCTCGCCGACGGCGGGAAACTGGACACCACGGAGCGGGTGACCACCGGCTACCGGCTGGCCGGCGACCGCTGGCAGATCGTCCACCAGCACATGTCGGTCCCGGGCGACGCATCCGCCGTCACACGGAACGAGGAGGGCCGGTCATGAAGTACGTCCTGTTCATCTGCACCCCTGTCGGCGGTGAGGAGCTGAGCCCCGAGGAGATCGCCGACGACCCCCGCTTCACCTCCTACATCGAGGAGGTGCGCAGCCGCGACCTGGTCAAGGGCGGCGCGCGGCTGCGGCCGTCCACCGACGCCACGACCGTCCGTGTCCAGGGCGACGAGGTCCTGCTCAGCGACGGGCCGTTCCTGGAGTCGAAGGAGTACGTCGCGGGCATCGACATCATCGAAGTGGCCGACCTCGACGAGGCCATCGCGCTCGCGTCCCGGCACCCGGCGGCGCTGGCCGGCGGCTCGGTGGAGGTACGGCCGGTCTGGGAGTGAACGGGAATCCGGGAGCGGGGGACGTCGAGGGCGCGGTCGCCTCGGCCTTCCGCGAGGAATGGGGCCAGGTCGTCGCCACCCTGATCCGGGTGACCGGCGACTGGGACCTCGCCGAGGAGTGCGCGCAGGACGCCTTCGCCCAGGCCCTGGACCGGTGGCGGCGCGACGGGGTTCCGCGCCGCCCCGGAGCCTGGCTGACCACGACCGCGCGCCATCGCGCCCTGGACGTGCTGCGCCGGGAGGCGGTGGGTGCGGAGAAACTGCGGGAGGTGGCGGTGCTGGCGCGGCACGAGGGACCGTACGACCCGGAACACGAAGACGGCGGCGGAGTGGTGGACGACCGGCTGCGGCTGATCTTCACCTGCTGTCACCCCGCGCTGCCCATCGAGGCCCGGGTGGCCCTCACCCTCCGGACGCTGGCCGGGCTGACCACGTCCGAGATCGCCCGCGCCTTCCTCGTCCCCGAGGCGACGATGGCACAGCGGCTGGTGCGGGCCAAGCGGAAGATCCGCAACGCGGGGATCCCCTACCGTGTTCCGCCCGCGCATCTGCTGCCCGAGCGCACCACCGGCGTCCTCGGCGTGGTCTACCTGCTCTTCAACGAGGGGTACGCCGCCACGTCCGGAGCGGATCTGGTGCGGGCGAGCCTGTGCGCGGAGGCGGTCCGTCTCGCCCGTGTGCTGGCCCTGCTCATGCCCGACGAACCCGAAGTGCTCGGCCTGCTGGCGCTGTTGCTGCTGCACGACTCCCGCCGGGCCACCCGGGTGGACGCGGCCGGTGAACTGGTGACGCTGGAGGACCAGGACCGTACGGCGTGGGACCGGGCCGCGATCGACGAGGGCGCCGCCCTGTTGGAGACCGCCCTGCGCCGTGGGCGTCCGGGGCCGTACCAGATCCAGGC
This sequence comes from Streptomyces sp. RPA4-2, assembly GCF_012273515.2. Classification (NCBI taxonomy): domain Bacteria; kingdom Bacillati; phylum Actinomycetota; class Actinomycetes; order Kitasatosporales; family Streptomycetaceae; genus Streptomyces; species Streptomyces sp. RPA4-2. The sequence goes on along the minus strand of NZ_CP050975.2, from coordinate 1,127,749 downwards.
CGCCATCGCCGCCTGCCACACCACCGCCGCGACGGCCGGGGAGACGGACTGGGCCGACATCGCCGCGCTGTACGGGGAGTTGGCGCGTCTCGTGCCCTCCGCGGTGGTGCGGCTCAACCGTGCGGTGGCGGTGGGCATGGCCGAGGGCCCGGCGGCGGGGCTGGCGCTGGTGGCGGAACTGGAGCGGACGGGCGAGCTGGACGGATACCACCTGCTGGCCGCCACCCGGGCGGACCTGCTGCGCAGGACGGGGCGTACGGCGGAGGCGGCCGAGGCGTACGCCAGGGCGCTGGAACTGGTCGAGAACGAGGCCGAGCGGCGCTTTCTGGAGAGGCGCCTCGCGGAGTGCCGATCCGGGTAGCCCGGGTTCGACGGCGCTCCGCCCCGACCGCGGGTCCCCTCGCGACCGGGGCCCGGCCGGGGGCCCACGGCTCACCTGTCGAGTTCGAAGACCCCGTACGCGAAACCGTCGGCGGTGACGGAGGAGCCGTCGAGGCGGACACCGGCGGTCTCCAGCGGCCGGGCGCCACGGACCCCGTCGAGCGTGCAACTCACACCGTTCCGCGCCGGGTTGAGGACCACGAGATAGCGGCCGCCCCGCAGGTGGACGAAGGGATATCCGGAGTGCAGCACCTGCACCGAGCCGTCCGGGCCGAGCTCCGGTGCGGCGGAGCGCAGGGCGATGAGGCGGCGGACGAGGTGCAGGAGCGAGTTCTCGTCGGCGCGCTGCGCGGCGACGCTGGGACGGGTCGGTGACGGGTCGAGGGGAAGGTAGAGGCGGTCCGCCGGAGCGGTGGAGAAGCCGGCGTTCGGGCCGTCGTCCCACTGCATCGGGGTACGCGAACCCGCGCGGTTGTAGCGCGGGCCGAGCACACTGCCCTCCTTGTCGGGCAGGTCAGGGACGTAGCGCATACCGATCTCGTCGCCGTAGTAGATCGCCGGGAGTGTCGGCCAGGTGAGCTGGAAGGCGAAGGCGACCGGCAGTTGTTCCGCCGTGCGGGGACCGCAGTTGAGGCGGGAGAAGTCGTGGTTGGCGGTGGGCAGGGAGATGAAGCCGCTCGCGCCGAGTGTGCCGGACGCCCGGCGCCAGGCCTCGACGAAGGGCTCGGGCGAGCCCAGGCCGCTCGGGTCGAAGAAGCAGTCGAGCGGGTCCCAGGCCTCGTTGACCGTCCCCGTGCCGTTGCTCCACAGCGACCGCAGCGCGAGCCCGTCGGTGTCGCCGCCGAACTGCAGGAAGAAGTCGGCGTGGAAGCCCGCGGGAACGGAGACCTCCGGCTCGCCCCACTCCGAGAGCAGCACCGCGTCCGGATGCGCGTCGTCCAGCCAGTGGCGCAACTCGCCCCAGACTGCGGCTGTTTCGCGCCGCCCGGGGTCGTCCTTGACGAGCGACGCGGCCATGTCGACACGGAAGCCGGACAGGCCGAGGCCCAGCCAGTGATCCATGATCGTACGCAGCGCCGCCCGGTTGGCGCGCGGGCCCTCGGCGTCCACCGGGCCGCGCCATGGCTCCGCCGGATTCCCGCGCGCGTAGCCGAAGTTGAGGGCGGGCTGGAAGGCGAAGAAGTTGGGGAGATACGCGCCCGGCCGCGTGCCGGGGGAGGGGACGAAGCCGTCCGGGCGGCCCTCGGGCGCCCAGATGTAGCGGTCGTCGGCCGGGTCGTCGGCGGCGGCCGTGAACCACGGGTGCTCGTCGGAGGTGTGCCCGGCGACCAGGTCCAGCAGAACCCGGATGCCGCGCCGGCCCGCCTGGTCCACCAGCTCGGCGAGGTCGTCGGCGGAGCCGTGGCGGGGGGCCACGGCCAGGTGGTCGGAGACGTCGTATCCGGCGTCGCGGAACGGCGACACGAAGCAGGGGTTGAGCCACACGGTGTTGACGCCCAGCCACGCGAGGTGGTCGAGGCGCTCGGTGATCCCGTGGAAGTCACCGATGCCGTCGCCGTTCGAGTCGGCGAAGGACTGCGGGTAGATCTGGTAGAAGACGGCGTCGGCCAGCCAGCCGGGGGCGGGACGGAACGAAGTCATGAAAGGGACCTTAGGCCAGCGCACCGGGCAGGCGCTGCCCCTGAGCGGCCGGCCCGGAGAGATCGTCTCGTGGGGTTCTATGCGCGGCGGGCGGTGCCGAAGCGGCGCTGGTAGGCCGCGGGGCTGATGGACAACTCCCGGGCGAAGACCCGCCGGAGACTCTCGTATCCGGGAAATCCGGCCAGGGCCGCCGCCCGCGTCGCGGTGTGGCCCTGGTCGAGCAGAGCCTTCGCGATGTCGAACCGGATCGACTCGACGTACCGGGCCGGTGTCGTGGACATCTCCTCCCGGAACAGCCGTGTCAGATGGCGTGAGCTGAGGTTGAGGTGCCGGGCGAGTTCATCGAGGGAGTGGTTGCCGCCAGGATCACCCCTCACCAGGTCGACAACGCTGCGCAGGGCCGGGGACCGGGGCGGGGGGCCCTGAAGGGGCGCGGAGAACTGTGACTGGCCACCCGCCCGTTGCAGATAGACCACCAGGGCGCGGGCGACGTCCCGGCTCAGGTCGGGGCCGTGGTCCTCCTCGACGAGTGCCAGCGCCAGATCGATGCCGGCGCTGACGCCCGCCGAGGTGTACGTGGTGCCGTCGCGAACGTAGATGGAGTCGGGTTCGACGCGGGTCTTCGGGCACCGGGCGGCGAGTTCCCCCGCGACCTTCCAGTGGGTGGTCGCACGCTTGCCGTCCAGGAGGCCCGCGGCACCGAGGACGAACGCCCCTGAGCAGACGGACGCCACCCGGCCGGAACGGACCGCCAGAGCCCCCGCGGCCTCGACCAGATCGCGTGTCACGGGCGTTCTCGGGTAGATGTCCCCGCCTGGCATCACGAACGTGTCGGGGGCAGGCTCGGAGGTGGGGTCGCCGTCGACGGCGACCCGTATGCCGATCGACGAGGCGACGTCGGCACCGGTCGTCGACACCAGGGCGACGCGGTAGTCGGCACCCAGTCTATTTGCTTCCGCGAATACTTCGGCGGGGCCGGCGACGTCCAGCAGTTTGACCCCGTCGTAGACGAGGATCACGACGCGGTGCGGGGCGAGGGTCACGGTCCCGTTCCTCCGGTGTCTGGATTCAAGTGGTTCATGGCCGTTCCGATGCGGCGGCCCCGGTCATGTGGTCGGCATCGTAGAAGGCGGAAGAAGAACCGGTCACTCGTCACACACCACATCGGAAAGCGTGGACATCATGAACGACATCATCGCAGAGGTGGAAATTCCCGAGACAGCGGCAGTGGCGGAAGCCACCGATTTCCTCAGGGAAACGACAGGGCCGCTCATCTTCCATCACTCCCGGCGTGTTTTCCTCTTCGCCAGCCTTCACGCTCGGAAGCTCGGCCTCCAGCCCGATCCGGAACTGCTCTACATCTCCGCCATGTTTCACGACACGGGCCTTGCGACCCCGTTCTCGGGCGAGGAGCAGCGCTTCGAACTCGACGGCGCCGACCACGCGCGCAAGTTCCTGCTCGATCGCGGGTTTCCCGCCGACGCCGCCGAGGTCGTCTGGACGACGATCGCGCTCCACACGACGCCGGGGATTCCCGGCCGGATGGGCCCGGAGACGGCGGCCATGAACTACGGCGTTCTCACCGACGTGGTGGGCTTCGGGCTGGACGGGCTGGACGGCGGCCAGGTGGAGGAGATCGTCGCCGCCCATCCGCGCGGAGAATTCAAGACGGAATTCCTCCAGGCATTTGTCGACGGGCTCAGGAACCGTCCCGACACCACATACGGGACCGTCAACTCGGACGTGCTCGAACACTTCGTACCCGGTTTCCGCCGCACGACCATGGTCGAGCGCATCATGGACGCGCCCTGGTCGAAGTGAATTCGAAGAAGCCGGGAGCAGGCCGATGGTCTTCTCCGCCGTCCACGTCGTCAGTTACGCCGCGCTCAGCCTGCCCGGCCGGCACCGAAACGAGAGAGGAACGTTGATGAAAGCCATCGTCGTCCGAGACCGCGACGCGGCCACCAGTGGCCTGACCTTGACGGACCTGCCCCATCCCCACGCCGCCGAGAACGACGTCATCGTGCGGGTGCATGCCGCGGGATTCACCCGCGGAGAGCTCGACTGGCCCGCGACCTGGTCCGATCGCGCCGGCCGCGACCGCACTCCGAGCGTGCCCGGACACGAGGTCTCGGGCGTCGTGGCGGAGCTCGGATACGGCACCACCGGTCTCACCGTCGGCCAGCGGGTCTACGGACTGACCGACTGGACCCGCAACGGCTCGCTGGCCGAGTACGTCGCCGTCGAGGCCCGCAACCTCGCCCCGCTGCCTGCCGACGTCGACCACACCTCGGCGGCCGCGCTGCCGATCTCCGGACTGACCGCCTGGCAGGGGCTGTTCGACCACGCGCGCGTCACGACCGGCCAGACCGTCCTGATCCACGGCGCGGCCGGCGGCGTCGGGTCGCTCGCGGTGCAGCTCGCACGCGAGGCGGGAGCCCGCGTGATCGGCACCGGCCGGTCCGCCGACCGGGAGACGGTCCTCGCGCTGGGCGCGCACGCGTTCCTGGACCTGGGGACCGATCGACTGGAGGAGGCCGACCAGGTCGACGTGGTGTTCGACGTGATCGGCGGTGACATCCTCGACCGCTCGGCCGCACTCGTACGCGCCGGCGGCACGCTCGTCACGATCACCCAGCCTCCTTCCGTCCGGCCCGAGGACGGGCGGGCGATCTTCTTCGTCGTGGAACCCGACCGCGCGCGCCTCACGGACCTCGCCCAGCGGCTCCGCGACGGAAGACTCGACGTACGGATCGGCGAGGTGCGGCCACTGACCGAGGCAGCCGCCGTCTTCGCCCCCGGGAGGCGCGTCCCGGGCCGGAGCATCATCCGGGTCACCGAGGGCTGAGGAGGGCCGAGGAGACACACGCGAGCCTCGGCACGGGTGCGGAAGCCGAAGGCGGTCAGTGGGTCAACCCGTCGCCCCCGGCCGCCCCGGCACCCGTACGGTGAAACACGCGCCGCCCTCAGGGCCGTGCCCCCGTGCCGTCACCGTACCGCCCAGACGCTGGGCGAGCCGGTGCACGATGGCCAGGCCGAGGCCGGTTCCGACCGGCCGGACGCCCTGATAGCGGGCGTGCAGGGTGCCGCGTTCGAAGGCGACCGCGGCGTCCTCGGGTGTCAGCCCGGGACCGCCGTCGCGGACCTGGAGCCGGGCACCGTCGCCGTCCGGGGTGAGGGCCAGCACCAGGGGCGCGCCCGCCGGGGTCACCCGCAGCGCGTTCTCCGCGAGGCCGTCGATCATCTGGCGCACCCGTACGCCGTCCGTCTCGACGGTCAGGGCACGGCCGGGCCGCTCGACCCGGAAGACCACACCGTGCCGCGCGCAGCGATCCGCCCAGACGGTGCCGGCTTTCCCGACCAGCGCGTCCAGATCCACCGGCCGGGTCTCGACACGGAAGTCGTCGGTCTCCAGATGGGCGAGGTCCAGCAGGTCCTGCACGAAGCGTTCGAGCCGCCGGGTCTCGCTGAGCAGGGTCTCGCCCACCATGGGGAGTTCCTGGGGTCCGACCACACCGTCGGCGAGCGCCTCCGCGTAGCCCAGGGTCGCGGTGAGCGGGGTGCGCAGCTCGTGCGAGACGGAGAGCAGGAACTCCCGCTGCCGGTTCTCGCTGTGCGCCAGCGCCTTGTCGAGGACGTTCAACGCGCCGGTGAGGTCCGTCAGTTCACGGGGTCCGCCCGGCGCGGCACGCAGCCCGCGCTCGCCTTCGGCCAGCCGCCGGGCGGTGGTCGCGGCCGCGGTGAGCGGCCGCGACAGACGCCGGGCCAGCAGCAGCCCGGCGAGGCCGCCGCCCACCAGACCGACCGCGAGCGGGAGCGGAAGCGCCCTGCGCATCCGGGCCACGCTGTCGTGGACGACGACGTACGGCTGGGTCAGCACGACGGCGCCGCCCCCGGGCGCGGGACGCCCCTCGACCAGGACGTGCGTGCCGTTCAGGGACGCCTCCGTGGACACCGCCTCGCCGCCGAGCAGCCTCGTCCGCGTCCGGTCGTCCACGGCCGCGGTCGCCGGACCCACCGTCTCCCCGCCGGGGACGACGACCGCGACCTGCTGTCCGTTGGAGCCCGCGAGCCGCTGCTCACGGTCGAGCAGGAGCTCCGAGAGGGCGGGCGTCCGGCTCAGCACCTCTGCCTGGCGGCCCAGTTGGTCGCGCTGCTGGGCCTCCGCGCCCGTGCGGACGAGATACCAGGCGGTGACGCCCGTGAGCACCACCGCGACCAGCGCTACCGCCGTCGTGACCAGGGTGATGCCGCGGGTGATCGGACCCGGCCGCCGCCACAGCCGGCCGCCGCCGTACCGGGGGACCCTCACCGCGCCGGATCCGCCGCGCTGTAGCCGACGCCCCGCACGGTCCGGATCGGGCTGGCGTCACCGAGCTTGGCGCGCAGTTGCGCGACATGGACGTCCACGGTCCGGCTGCCCCGGTAGTCGGCCTGCCCCCACACCTGGGCGAGGAGCTGCTCGCGGGGGAAGACCCGGCCGGGATGGCGCAGCAGATGGGCGAGCAGGTCGAACTCGGTGGCCGTCAGTTCCACGGGCCGTCCGTCGGCCTCGGCCGTGCGGCGCACGGGGTCGACCGCGACCCGGCCCACGCGCCGGGCCGCGGCTTCGGGTGGTCCGGCAGCGCGGCGCAGCACCGTCTTGACCCGGGCGACCAGTTCCCGGGGCGAGAAGGGTTTGGTGACGTAGTCGTCCGCGCCGAGTTCCAGACCGAGCACGCGGTCGGCCTCGTCGTCGCGTGCCGTGACCAGCAGCACCGGCGTCCAGTCGCCGTCCTCGCGCAGCCTGCGGCACACCTCGATCCCGTCCAGCCCTGGCAGCGCGATGTCGAGGACGACCGCCACGGGACGCAGTCGGCGCGCCGCCGCCAGTCCCGCCCTGCCGTCCGTCTCGACGTGCACACCGAAGCCCTCACGGGTCAGATAGAGCCGCTGGAGGTCGGCGATGTGCCGCTCGTCCTCGACGACCAGCACGAGGCCCTTGCTGTCCGGCATGCGGTGCTCCTCGTCCCCGCGCACCGGGAGCCGTGAGGGACTCGTGCGCGGGGGGATGCGTACGGGGGCCGTACGCGGGGGCGTACGGGACTGGCTGGACGACCGTGGGGCCGCAGGGGACTGGCAGTACGACCGTGGGGCCGTACGGGACTCGCCGTACGAGGGGTCGTACGGGAATTCGATGCTAGCCCGGCGGCGCCGGTACGCGGGCCCGTGGCCGCGCGCCCTGACATTCCTCGAACATTCCGCTGATGCACCGCTCACCTGGGGCTTCCATGATCCCGTCATGACTGCCTCCGCAGCTCCCGACACCGCACCTCCCGATCCGCCCCCCACCACGCCGTCCGGCGGGCTGCACCGCCTGGGCCGGTGGTGCGCCCGTCACGCCCGCCGGGTGATCGTCGCCTGGCTGCTCGTCCTGGTCGCCGCCTTCGCCGCCGACCGGGCCTGGGGCGGCACCTACGAGGACGAGTTCTCGCTGCCGGGCACGACCGCGCAGCGGGGCGCCGATCTGCTGGAGGAACACGGCAGCGATCTGCGGGGCGTCGGCGCGCAGATCGTCGTGAAGGCGGACGACGGGCTCGCCGCTCACCGGACGTCCCTCGACGCCGCGATGGCCGGGCTCGGCCGGCTGCCCGAGGTGCTCACGGTCGCCGGTCCGCTGACCACGCCGGGCGCGGTCTCCGCGGACGGCACGAGCGGCTACGCCACGGTCCGCTTCGCCGACAACCCGGCGACCTTCGACCGTTCGTACCTGGACGGGGTCGACCGGGCCGTCGCCGGCCTGCGCGCCGATCACGTGAGCGTGGACTACGGCGGGCCCCTCGGCCAGCTGGCCCGGCCCAAGGCCGCCGACGGACTGTCGGAGGCGATCGGCCTGGTGACCGCCGTGGTCGTGCTGCTGTTCGGCTTCGGCAGTGTCGCGGCGGCGGGCCTGCCCCTGGTCACCGCGGTCGCCGGACTCGCGGGCGGGGTGGCCGTCCTCGGACTCGTGGCCGCGGCCGTCACCTTCGGCGCCACCGCGCCCACCCTCGCCACGATGATGGGACTGGGCGTCGGTCTCGACTACGCGCTGTTCCTCACCACGCGCCACCGCGGACTGCTCGCGTCCGGGGCCGGCCCCCAGGAGGCGGCGGGGCGCGCCCTCGCCACCAGCGGGCGGGCCGTCCTGGTCGCGGCGGCGACGGTCGCCATGGCGCTCGCCGGCCTTTACGCCTCGGGTGTCTCGTTCATCGGCAGCCTGGGCGCCGCCGCCGGGATCACCGTGCTGGTCGCCGCGCTCGCCTCGCTCACCCTGACACCGGCGCTGCTCGGGCTGACGGGCGCGCGCGTCGACCGCTGGAGCGTGCGCCGGCCGGTGGCCGAGTCCGAGGGCGACGACGACACCTGGCGCCGCTGGGCCGCGACCGTCGGACGCAGGCCCTGGCTCTTCCTCGTCGTGGGCCTGCTGGTTCTCGGAGTCCTCGCGCTTCCCGTCGCCTCCATGCGGCTCGGTCACATCGACGCGGGCGCGAGCCCGACGGACTACACCGAGCGCCGGGCGTACGACGTGATCTCGGACGGGTTCGGCGCGGGCACCAACGGCCCGCTCACGGTGGTCGTCGCACTGGACGGGACCGGCGTGGACCGGGACGCGGTCGCCGCCGACGTGCGCGCCGCGCTCTCCGGCACCCCCGACGTCGTCACCGTCACCGGGCCGGTCGCCGCTGCGGACGGCGGCCTGCTCACCGCCACGGTCGTGCCCCGCCGGGGACCGGAGGACGCGACCACCACCGCCCTGGTGCACCGGCTGGAGGACCAGGTGCTGCCGCGGGCACTCGACGGCACCGGGGCGCACGCCTACGTCACCGGCACCACCGCCGTCCAGATCGCGTTCCGCGACACCCTGGTGGAGCGGCTGCCGTGGGTCGTGGGGGTGGTCGTCGCCGCGGCGTTCGTCCTGCTGCTCTGCGTATTCCGCAGTCTCCTCGTGGCCCTCAAGGCCGCCGTGCTCAACCTGCTGTCGATCGGCGCGGCCTACGGTGTGGTGGTCGCCGTCTTCCCATGGGGCTGGGGCGGTGCCCTGTTCGGTGTGACCGAGCCCGTGCCCGTCGAGTCGTTCGTCCCGATGATGATGTTCGCCATCGTCTTCGGGCTCTCGATGGACTACGAGATCTTCCTGCTCTCGCGCATCCGTGAGATGTGGCTCGAGACCGGTGACAACGACGCGAGCGTGGCCGGCGGACTGGCCGCCACCGCGCGGGTCATCAGCTGCGCGGCGATCGTCATGACCAGCGTGTTCCTCGCCTTCCTGCTCTCCACCGACGTGGTGATCAAGATGATGGCGCTCGGGCTCGGCGTGAGCGTGGTCATCGACGCCACGATCGTGCGGCTGCTGCTCGTCCCGGCCACCATGTACCTGTTCGGCAGGGCCAATTGGTGGCTCCCGCGTCCCCTGGACCGCATCCTGCCGCGCCTGGACCCCGAGGGGACGGCTGTGGTCCGGCGGCCGGAATCCGCCGCGGTCCGTGGGACGGAGACGACCGTATGAGGCGCCGTACCGTGACCGCCCTGGCCTGCGTGGGCGTCCTGGTCGCCCTTCCGGTGGGCGGTGAACTGCTCGCCCGCGCCGAGCTTCAGCACCGCATCCGTTCCGCGATGGCGTCCCGGGTGCCGGACGGAGATCTCGAGATCGGGCTCTCGTCCCGGCCCGCGCTCCTCCAACTCGTCGACAAAAGGCTGCCGTTCGTCGAGGTGGACGGAGCGCACGCGCGGATCGGCCGGATTCAAGACGCCTCGTTCCACGCCCGGCTGGAGGGCGTACGGCTGACCGGCGGCGGTGCCGAACGCGCCGAGGTGGCCTCGGCGCGGGTGACGGTGCTGGTCCCGTCGAGTGCCGTGGCCGGCCTGGCCGGGGACTCCGGCGGCCTGCCGGTCACCGGAGTGCGTACCGACCCCGACCGGGACACCCTGACGCTGCTGATCGGGCAGGGCGGCCTGGGAAGCGTGACCGTCCGGCCCGAGACCGTGGGCGGACGCGTCGGGATGACGGTGACCTCGGTCGAGATCATGGGCAGGCCCGCCCCCGACGCCATGGCGCGACGGATCCGCGACGCGGTCGCACAGCGGGCCGACCCCGAGGAGTATCCGCTGGGGCTGCGCGCCACCTCGGCGCGGGTCGAGGAGGACGGTATCCACGTCCGCCTCAAGTCGGACGGGCCCGCCACGCCGAGCCGTGCCGGCTGAGCGGCCACCCGGGAACACCGGCCCCGAACGGGGTGACCGACCGGCACGCGACGCCGAGCCGGCCACCCCGTACGGCCCGGGACGCGGCTGTCCGACCGCCAGGGGTACCCGGCGCGGGACCCGTTGGCGCCGGGCTGGGTCAGCCGGCCGCCGGCAGCGTGAACTCGTAGACGAGCGCGTCCTGTTGCGCCTCCACGACGAGGTCGGTGATCTCCAGGGGCCGGTCGTACTGGTCGTGCACGCGCCGGGTCACCAGCACGGACTGGGGGAGCCGGGTGATCGCGTCCCGGTGATGCAGGGTCAGCCCGGCCCGGCGCATCCAGTCGTAGGCCCGCCGCAGTTGCGCAGAGGCGGTGCCGTCCGCGCGGTCGCGGTAGCGGGCGAGTTCCTCCACCTCCGTCACCGCGACCGCTGAGAAGGAGGTGACGGCCGTACGCAGCCCGCTGCCGTCCGCCGCGGCCGACTCGTAGCGGTGCACGAGGGTCGGGCGGCGCGGCGCGAGCCCCAGGGCCAGGGCGTGCTCGGGCGAAGGCGCCTCCCAGGTCACCCGCGCGTGCCGGACGCCGCATGGTTCCCGGGTGTGCGCGCCGACCGGGAAGTCCAGCGAGGGGATGTGCTCGGCGTGACTGCCGGGGAGTGTCGCGTGGCTGCCTCGGCGGTCGGTGGAGACCAGCCCGGCCAGCCGCAACTGCTGGAGTGCCTGGCGTACGGTCTCCCGGCTGACCCCGAACCTGGTCGCCAACTCCCGCTCACCCGGCAGGCGTTCGCCGGGCGGAACGGTGCCGTCGCGCAGTTCACCGAGGAGCTGGGTGGCGATCCGCGAGTACCGGGTCTCCTGGCCGGAGGGGTGGATGTCCTGCGCGGGCCGGTCGGACGGACGGATGTCGGACGGGTGGCTGGTGCGGGCCATGTCCGCGCCTCCTGCGTGGTGACTAGACGTAGCCGTGCGGGCTCATTGCGCGACCAGATCTAGCATTGGTCTAAACCACGAGGGAAGGGCGGCCGGGAGGTTCGGCCGATTTCAGACCGCGCGCTCGTGGCGGTTCCGGCGTGCTCACAGGGCGCCGTAGAGGGCGTCCACGAGCGCCATCTTCCTTGGGTCGTCGGCGATGTGCGGCCCCATGCGGTTCATGACGTACCCCAGGGAGAGCGCCGCCTCGGGGTCGGCGAGACCGCAGGAGCCGCCGAAGCCGTCATGTCCGAAAGCCCTCGGGTTGGGTCCGTACGAGGCGTTGGCCCCGCTCAGCCACAGCCCGAGCCCGGCCTGCGTCTCGTGCTCGAACCCGGCACCCAGGACCAGGTCCCGGCAGCTTCCCTGTCCCTCGCGCACCCGCTCGGCGGCCTCCGGCGAGAGCACCTGCCGGGAGCCGTGCGCCCCGCGCCCGGCGAAGATCCCGTACAGCGCGGCGATCGCCCGAGCCGTGCCGTGACCGTTCGCGGCCGGGATCTCGGCCGCCCGCCAGCGCGCGGTGTTGGCCTCGGCGGCGCCGACCAGCGGATTGGTCAGTGCGGCCACCGCCGCGGGCGCCAACTGGGCGAAGACCGCCGCCTGTTCACTGCTCGACGCGGCCGGCGGATGCACCAGCTCGGCCACTCGCCCGACCTCCTTCTCGGGCAGTCCGACGGTGAAGTCGATCCCGAGCGGGCCGGTCACCTCCCGCTCCAGGAAGGCGCCCGGCAGCAGCCCGGACACCCGCCGCACCACCTCGCCGACCAGATGGCCGAATGTGAGCGCGTGATAGCCGGACCGCGTCCCCGGCTCCCACCAGGGCTGCTGGGCCGCGAGCCGGCCGACGGTCAGCTCCCAGTCGCAGAGCTGCTCGAACGTGTGCGGCTCGCGCAACCCCGCCAGCCCCGCCCGGTGCGACAGCAGATGCCGTACGAGAACGGCCTCCTTGCCCGCCGCCGCGAACTCCGGCCAGTACGCGGCCACCGGCGCGTCGAGGTCGAGCAGCCCGCGATCGGCCAGGATGTGCGCGCACAGTGCGGTCGGGCCCTTCGACGTCGACCACACGTTGACGAGCGTCTCGCGCTCCCAGGGGCGGGTGCCTCCCGCATCGGCCCAGCCGCCCCACAGATCCACCACCGTCTCGCCACCGAGAATGACGGTCACCGCCGCGCCCAGTTCGCCGCGGTCCCGGAAGTTCTCCTCGAACGCCGTGCGAACCGCCGTGAAGCGTGCGTCGCAGTGGCCCCGGACATCGGGCGCGGGCTGGGACATGGAGACCTCCGTCATCCGTAGGGACACCGGACCCGAACATACCGACTGGTCGGACCGGGTGGAAGTGGCCGCACCGCATCCGTCCTCCGCCAGGCCGCGGCGAACCTCCCGCCGCGTGGTGCGGTGTCCGCCCTCCCGTCATCACGGGCTCTTCCGGATGTTACCCAACACCCCTACGCTGCACGTCGGTTGACCACCGATGCGGGAGAGGCAGGGGGAACATGCGCAGACATGTGAGGGTGTTGACACGTACGGGGATCGCGGTGGCGACGGCGGGAGCCATCGCCCTGACCACGTCCCCCGGGGCGAGCGCCGCGGATCTCTCGTACTCCTCCAGCACCTCGGTGGGTGTCCACAACTCCTACGACAAGGCGAAGTACCCCTACTTCGCCGACGCGCTGGACTCCGGCGCCGGGATGCTCGAACTCGACGTGTGGACCAACGTGTTCGGGGCCTCCTGGCGCGTCTCGCACAGCAACCCGATCGGCAACGACAACAACTGCGAGAACGCGGCGAACGCCTCCGAGCTGCGCAACAAGTCCGTCAACCGCGATCTCCCCGGCTGCCTCTCCGACATCCGTGCGTGGCACGACGCGCACCCGGGGCACCGGCCGATCCAGCTGAAGATCGAGATGAAGGACGGCTTCGCGGCCAACATCGGCCGCGGACCCACCCAGTTGGACGCCCTGCTGACGGCGAAACTCGGCGACGCGCTGCTGCGCCCCGCCGACGTCGTGGGCTCCCATCCCGACCTCGACTCGGCCGTCCAGGCGGACGGCTGGCCCGCCCGTTCGGCGCTCGCGGGCAAGTTCGTCGTCGAACTCATTCCCGGCACCGTCGAGGAGAGCAACCCCCTCGACTCGCTCTGGACGGACCGCGAGTACGCCACCCACCTCCGTGACCTCGCCGCCGCCGGCCGGCTGCGCGAGGCGTCCGCCTTCCCCGCCGTCCACGGCGCGACCGCGGGCGACCCGCGCACCCGCTACACCGACACGACCATCCGCCCCTGGTTCGTGATGTACGACGGCGACGCCGCCGCCTACGCGGGCGGCACGATCGACACGGCCTGGTACGACGAGCGCCACTACCTCGTCGTCATGACCGACGCCCAGAACGTGCCGCCCGCCATCGACGGCACCAACCCCACCCAGGCCCAGGCGCAGGAACGCGTCGCCCTCCTCGCCGCGCGGCACGCCAGCGTGGTGTCGGCGGACTGGTACCCCCTGCCCGCCGTGCTCGCGACGGTCGTACCGCGCGGAACGGCGGGATGAACTCCCGCTAGAGGTGCGAGGGGAGCCACTCGAGCTGGGCCGCCTCCTGGTAAGGACCCCCGCCCTCGTGGTCGTTGAAGTCGTAGACCTCGATCGTCTTCTCCTCGTGGCCCCAGGCGTTGAACGCGGCGAAGACCGTGGACGGCGGGCAGGTCTGGTCCTCCAGACCTGCCGAGAAGAGCGCCGGGGCGCTGCCGCGCGCCGCGAAGTGCACGCCGTCGAAGTAGGAGAGGGTGCGCCGGACGTCGTCGGCACGGCCGCGGTGGGTCTTGAGGTAGCTGCCGATCTCCCGGTAGGGATGCCGGTCGGTCAGTGTCGTCGCGCGCGGGAAGTCGCACAGGAACGGCACATCGGGAGCGATCGCGGCCAGGTCGGGGACGAGACCGCCCACCGCGATCGTGATGCCGCCGCCCTGGCTCGCGCCGACGGCCGCCGTGCGCGCCGGGTCGACCAGCGGGTGCGAGCGGACCGCCTCCACCGCGCGCACCCCGTCGGTGAACACCCGGCGGTAGTAGTAGTTCTCGGGCGCGTCGATACCGCGGGTCATGTAGCCGGGGTAGGCGGGCGCGCTGCCCACCGGGTCCGGGGTCTCTCCGCCGCCCCAGGCGCTGCCCTGGCCCCGCGTGTCCATCACGAAGTGCGCGAAGCCCGCCGAGGCCCACAGCAGATGCGTGTGGGGGAGGCCGCGGCCGCCGCCGTACCCGACGAACTCGACGACCGCGGGCAGCGGCGCGTCGGCCCCGGCCGGCAGGGTGAGCCAGCCCTTGACCGGGTGCCCGCCGAACCCGGCGTACGTGACGTCGTACACCTCGACGGTCCTGAGGCGGGTCTCGACGGGCTCGAACCGGGCGTCCAGGCCGTGTTCACGCGTCTCCTGGAGGGTCTTGGCCCAGAAGTCGTCGAAGTCCTCGGGCTCGGCCGAGGCGCTGCGGTACTCGCGGAGCTCGTCGAGGGGGAGGTCGAACAGGGCCATGAAGGACCACCTTTGAAGACGTCGCGGCTGCGGATGATCACACCGTACGTGGGCCGCCGGAAGGCCGCCATGCCTGGTTCCGCGTCCGCCCACGCCCCGGTGGCGCGGGCCACCGGCCCTTCTGCCCCGCGTCCGGTCGCCCATGCCCGGAAGGGGCCGCGCACGTCAGGGCGTGTATCGCCGCCATTCCGGCCCGGTGCGTTCCCAGTCCCGCTCCCACTCGGCGAGGCGGCGGCTTGCCGAGGCCCGCCGTCCGGCGAAGTGGACGCCCATGACGACGGTCCCGGCGGCCCCGGCGGTGAACAGGCCCGCCATCAGGGTGTGTTGCCAGACCGTGGACGCGTTCATCGGTGGGCCGACCCGGCGGCCGCCGGAGTCCAGCCAGATGCGGGTGTGCTCACCCCGCCGGGCTCCCGCGGGGACCTGGGCCAGGCCGGTGCGCGAGTCCCCGCCCGGCTCGGTCCAGCGCACCCTCACCGGGCACGAGGGCTGTCGTCCGGTCGGTGAGGGCACGGCGGGGGGCGCGTCCTCGACGACCATGGCGGTCACCAGGTGCCGCTCGGCCCGCTGCGTGGCGGCCCGCGCCCGCGCGTCGTCGTACACCCGCCATCCCACGGCCACCCCGGCCAGCGGCGCGCCGACGACCAGCAGCACGACGACGGCCAGCAGCGCCCACGCCTCCAAGACGTCACAACGGCGGCGCAACGGACTGCGGCGCCAGCGCCAGCCGCGTACCCGCGTACGCATCGTCACCTCCCTGCCCCGCTCCACCCTTTTCACGGCGCACCGCGTACGGCCGCGAGCGTCCACGGAGAATCCGTACGGTGATTCTGCCGCCGTACGAATGATCCGCACCCCCTGTGGAACCCGCGAACCACTTCGTGCGGCCAAACAGGAGCCACCATGACGCATTCCCGCCCAGCAGCACTCGACGCCCAGTGGCGCGCCACCAACTCCGGCCCGCGGCAAGGGAGGAGGCGATGAGTACCGGCACACGCTCCATCACCGTCGGTATCGACGGCTCGCCGACCAGTCTCGACGCGGCCGACTGGGCCGCCAGGGAGGCACGTCGCCGTCGGCTCCCCCTGCGGTTGTTGCACGCGGGGACCGGGTCGGCCGTCTCCGGCCGGGTCCCGGACGTCGACGTCCCCGCGGGGCGCACCCGCACCGCACTCGACCGGGCGGCCATCCAGCTCTCCTACGCGCACCCGGCGTTGGACATCATCGCCCGGCGCACCGGGACACCCGCGGTGCAGGCCCTGCTGGCCGCCGCCGCGGACACGGAGACCCTGGTCGTCGGTTCACGCGGCTCCACCGGGTTCGCGGGCTTCGAAGTCGGTTCGGTCGCCCTCGCCGTCACGGCCCGTGCCGCACGTCCGGTCGTGGTGGTGCGCGCGGGTGAACTCCCCGAGGACGAAAGGACACCCGTCACCGACGGTTCACCGCCCGACTCGGCTCCCTACCTGCCGGTGGTGCTGGGACTCGACGTGGACCGGCCGGCCGACGACCTGATCCGCTACGCCTTCGACACGGCCGCCTTCCGTTCGGCGCCGCTGCACGTGGTGCACGCGTGGACCCGGTGCGACCCGTACGCCCGCGCGGCCCGTGGGCCCCGGCCCGAGGACACGGCCGAGCGCGGGGACGGCGAGGGCCGGGGGCTGGCCGGCACCCTCCAGCCGTGGCGCCGCAGGTTCCCCGGGACGACGGTCCGCGAGCATGTCGTCCAAGGGCACCCCGGACCGCACCTCCTGAGGGCGTCCGCACGGGCCGGCCTGCTGGTCGTGGGGCGCGAGGCGGGCACCGGCCCGGGCCGCTCCGTGCGCTCGCTGATCCGGCACGCCCCGTGCGCGGTGGCGGTGGTTCCGCACGGCTGACAGGGCACCCGGGCGTCGGACCGGCGGCCGGACCGCGGCACGTGATGCGCCTGGACCCCCGATGCGCCTGGACCCCCGATGCCCCTGGACCGCTTGACGCGCCCTGACCTCGCTGGGCGACGTGCCCGGTTCAGCCGAAGCGCTCGATGCGGATCCGGTCCACGGGCTGCCCCGCCTCCACCAGCAGCCGCGACGCGTGTTCGGCGAACCCGTTGGAGCCGCACACATAGGCCTCCCACCCACCAGGAGGCTGTGCTGCCAGGAGTGGTGCCACATGCGCGGCCGCCAGACGTCCGACGGCCACACCCTCCGGGGCGCCACGGGTGAAGACGGCCGTCGTCTCCGCGCCGTACTCCCGCGCGTAGATCAGCTCCTCGGGGCTGCGCGTGGAGACGAGCAGCCGCAACGGCACGTCCAGTCCCCGCAGCCGGTGGTGGCGCAGCATCGACATCAGCGGTACGACACCGGAGCCGGCGCCGACGAGCAGCGCCGGCCGGTCGCCGGGCCAGGCGAAGAACCCGCTGAGCGGGCCCCGGACCTCGACCGTGTCCCCCGGCGCGGCCACGGTGTGGAACCAGCCGGAGACCTCACCCCCCTCGACATGGTCGAGGGTGAGCTCGATGTGCCCGGTGTCGTCGGGCGGCGACGCGATGGAGTAGTGGCGCTGCGCCACATAGCCGTCCGCGGCGGTCAGCCGCAGCATCAGGTGCTGGCCGGGCAGGTGCCCCGGCCAGCCCGGTACCGCGAACCGGAAGGTGGTGGCGTGCGGTGTCTCCCGGCGGATGTCGGTGATCGTGGCCTCGCGCCAGGTGGCGGCGGTCTGGCCGCTCACGGCGATCCGCCCCGGCACGGCGAAGCTCGTGACGGGGACGAAGGCGCCCGTGGCCGGGGGCTCGAGGGGCTTCGCGGGTACGAGGCCGCTCGGCGAGGCGGTCGTGTCAGTCACCGGAGTAGCGCTGCTCCTCCCAGGGATTGCCGCGTGCGTGGTAGCCGTTCTGCTCCCAGAAGCCCGGCTCGTCGTGGTCCAGGAGCCGCAGGCCCGCGATCCACTTGGCGCTCTTCCAGAAGTACAGGTGCGGCACGATCAGCCGCGCCGGGCCACCGTGCTCGGCGGGCAGCGGCTTCCCCTCGTACTCCCAGGCGATCCAGGCACGGCCGCCGGTGAGGTCGGTGAGCGGGAGGTTCGTGGTGTACCCGGTGTGCGAGTAGGCGACCACATGGGTGGCGCCTCCATGGGGGCGCACCCGCTCCAGGAACGCGTCGAGGGAGACGCCGCCGAAGCGCACCCCGAACTTCGACCAGCTCGTCACACAGTGGATGTCGCCCTCGTACGCCGAGGCGGGCAACGCGTGCGCCTGCTCCCAGTCCCAGGTGCGCGGCTCGGCCACCAGACCGTCGATCCGGAAGGTCCAGTCGGTGGCCGCGAGCGCGGGCGTGACCTCGGCGGACAGCACGGGCCAGTCGTCGCCCGCGTCGTACTGGCCGGGTGGCAGCCCGGTGTGGTGGACGCGCGGGCGTCCGGCGAAACCTCGGGTGACGTTCATGGGACTGGTTGCCTCCAGGCCGCCCGGTGCGACGGCCCGCAGATCGAGCGGGATCGGTGCGCACGCGTTCCCCGGCGCGTGCGCCTTCCACCGTACGTGGCCCGCGGCCGTGCTCCGTCCCCGGGCGAGGCCGCGAATCATTGCGGACGGATGAACGCTGCCGAGGTCGGGGAATAGCCGCGGCGTGATCGTCCTTGCCCCCATGCCGACCCCGGTGCGCCCCCGCCACCGGTGACAGCGAGGGAGAGCGAGGAAGCAGGATGCCCAAGGCGTACGTCTTCACCCGGTACGGCGGCCCCGAGGCCGAGGCCCTGGTGGAACAGGACCGGCCGAGCCCGGGAGCCGGCCAGGTACTCGTCGCCGTCCGCGCGGCGGGTGTGAACCCCGTCGACTGGAAGCAGCGGACGGGCTACCGGCGCCCCGGCGCCGCGGCCCGCGAGCTTCCGGCCGTCTTCGGCAACGAGGTCGCGGGAGTGGTCGAGGAGACCGGCCCCGACGTGACCGGGTTCGCGGTGGGGGACGAGGTCTTCGGCAACCCGGTGACCGGCGGATACGCCGACTACGCCCTGCTGCCCACGACGGTGACCGCCCACAAGCCCGCCGCGCTGTCGTTCACGGACGCGGCGACGCTGCCCGTCGCGGCGGCGACGGCGTACGACGCGATCCACCAGCTCGGCCTGCCCTCCGGCGCGACCGTGCTGATCACCGGCGCGGGCGGCGGTGTGGGCGTCGCGGCCGCGCAGATCGCGCACGTGCTCGGACTGCGCGTGGTGGGGGTCGCGAGCGACGGCAAGAAGGACTTCGTCGAGTCGCTCGGCGCCGTGCACGTCCCGTCCGGACCCGGCCTGGCCGAGCGGGTGGCGGCGGCGGCGCCGGACGGTGTGGACGGTGTCCTCGACCTCGTCGGCGGCGAGGTGCTGGAGGCCGCGGCGACCCTGCTGGCCGACCGGACGAAGCTGATCACCGGCGCCGACCGGGAGACGGTCGCGCGGCTCGGCGGAGCGGGCGTCGAGCGGGCCCGCACGGCCGCCGTCCTCGACGAGGTGGCGCGGCTCGTGGTCGACGGCCGGCTCCGGCCCTTCGTGACCGGGACCTTCCCGCTGGACCGGGCCGCCGAGGCGCTGCGCACGGTCGAGGACGGCCATGCGCGCGGCAAGATCGTGATCGAGGTCGCCCGATGAACGACGCCCGTACCGCGGCCGCGCACCCGCTGGACAACCCCGCCCTCGGTTCGCTGACCGGCCCGCACGCCCACTTCGCCGAACGCCGCGGCCGCGTCCTGCGCTACGCCGTCGACGTATCCCCGTGGCTGGCCCTGCCCGACGTCCCCGACGCGGACGACTGGGCGGACCTCGCGGCCCTCGTGGGTCCGGGCGGCGAGGCTCCGCTGGCCGGGTTCAACGGGTCGACGCCGGACGGCTGGGAGCTGACCTTCAGCATCGACGGCGTCCAGCTCGTCGACGCCGGGCTCGCCGCGGCGCCGGACGCCGAAGCGGTACGGCTCGGCTCCGCCGACGTACCGGAGATGCTCGACCTGGTGGAGCGCACCAGGCCCGGCCCCTTCCTGGCGCGCACCGTCGAACTCGGCACCTACCTCGGGATCCGCCGGGGCGGTGCGCTGATCGCCATGGCGGGGGAGCGGTTGCACCCGCCGGGCTGGACCGAGATCAGCGCGGTCTGCACCGACCCGGACTTCCGCGGCCAGGGCCTGGCCTCCCGGCTGATCCTCGCCGTCGCGCACGGGATACGCGAGCGGGGCGAGACGCCGTTCCTGCACACCGCGGCCGAGAACACCGGCGCGATCCGTCTCTACGAGTCCCTGGGCTTCGAACTGCGGCGCACGACCCGCTTCCTGGCCGCGCGGGTACCCGAACACCTGGCGGACGGGCAGACCGTGGGAGCCCGCTGACGACCGGGGCCGTGGGCGTCGGGCGGCGCACGGGGGTCGCCCGGCGCCCGGACGGCGGCGGGAGGCGCCTTGAGGGCACCTCCCGCCGGAGGACTCGTCAGCTCTCCCGCGCCTTCCTGGCGGACGCCCCGGACGTGGTGTTGTACCGCACCAGATACGCGGCGAACCGCTCCAGGTCCTCTGCCGGCCAGTCCGCGAGCCGCTCGCGGAAGGCGATCCGCCGGCTCTCCGTGACCTGGGCGAGGATCCGGGTGCCCGCCTCCGTCAGCTGCAGTACCTGTACCCGGTGGTCGTCCGGGTCGAGCCGCCGCTCGACGAGCCCGGCCCGTTCCAGCACCGCCACCTGACGGCTCACCGTGGACTTGTCCAGCGCGTAGTGCGCGGCCAGGTCGGTCGCACGGCAGCCGCCGCTCTCCTCCAGGTGGCCGAGCAGGGTGTACGAGACGAGCGACAGCTCCGGGTGCATGCGCCCGGCCGAGGCCCTGGCGCGCCGGGCGAAGGCCGTCATCTCGCGCTGGATGGTCTCGACGGCCGCCGCACCGGTGGTGACGACGGTCTCATCGGGCCCTTCGGCTGCCTTCATGGGACCTCCCTCGCTCTTCTGGTTGTATAGTACAACTTGATGGATGGTTGTATATGCCAATCAAAGGAGGTTCCGTGGTCACCGGACTGCGCTCACCGGCCCTGCGCCATGTGCTCACGCACCTGGTCACCCCGCTGCTGATGTGTCTCGGCATGGGGCTGGCCTATATGGGTGCGTTCGTCACGCCCGAGCCGCACCATCTCCCGGTGGCCGTCGTGGGCTCCGGTGCCGAGACGAAGGTGTTCGCCCAGACCGTCAAGGACGCGGCGGGGGGCAAGCTCGACGTACGGACCGTGGCGACGCGCGCCGAGGCGGTCGGTCTGCTCAGGTCCCGTGACATCACGGGCGCCTATGTGCCGGGGGCCGGGTCACCCGAACTCGTGGTCGCCACCGCCGCGTCCGACATGGGCGCCACGGCTGTCGAGAGGGTCTTCACACCGGTCGCCGCCCGGCAGGGCGAGGTGCTGAAGGTCACCGACGTCGCCCCGACCGTCGCCGACGACCCCACGGGCCAGGGCCTGTTCTTCCTCCTGATCGCGCTGAGCATCGGGTCCTACGCGTCCGTCGCCGCGCTCGGCGCCGCCGGCGCGGAGCTGCCGCTGCGCATACGGGCCCTGCTGGCCGTCGGGGTCTCGGCGGTGGTGGGCGCCATCGGCGCGTTGCTCGCCGGACCCGTGTTCCATCTCGCGCACCACGACCTCGCGAGCCTGTGGGGCGTGGCCTGGCTCTACTCGGCGGGCATCCTCTTCATCGGCGTCGGCCTCCACACGTTCCTCAAGCGGTGGACCACCCTCGCCATGATGGTGCTCTTCGTGATGCTCAACTTCACCAGCTCCGGGGGTCTGTTCCGGCCCGAGCTGCAGAACGGCTTCTTCGGCGCGCTGCACTCCTTCTGGAACGGTGCCGGCTTCGTCGAGGGCATCCGCAGCCTCCTCTACTTCGGCCGGGACGGACTGTCCGGCGACATCGGGACGTTGGTCGTCTGGCTGGTCGTCGGTCTGCTGGTCACGGCCGTCGCCGGTGCCGTCGAGCGCGGGCGCGCCCGGAAAGCCGTACGGGAGGAGCCGGCGCTCGTTCCGCCGGAGGAGCCAGAACGGCCCGGCGGCTCGCGGGAGCGGGAGCGGGAGGCGGCACGGGAACGGGAGGCCGCGGAGGAGCTGGAGGAGTCGGTCGTCGTCTGACGGTTCCTGTAAAGTGACCGTCCCGGCTGTGGAACGCCCCAGCCCAGGAGTTGCCGAGGAGGTGGGACCCATTACCGCCAGTTCAGGTCGGGTGCTCTCACCTCGGGTCGACGCGGCTCAGCGCCGGTAGGCGACCGCGAGAGCGCCCTTCGGCTCACCGAAAGGCTCTCGGCTTCGATGCCTTCCCCATCCGATCCCGTTGTCTCCGCTCTCCGTGCCGCGGGCTGTGTCTTCGCCGAGGACGAGGCGGAGTTGATACGCTCCACCGCCCGCACCCCGGACGAGGTCACCGCCATGGTGGACCGGCGCGTCTCGGGCCTTCCCCTCGAACACGTCCTCGGCTGGGCCGGGTTCCACGGTCTGCGCATCGCAGTGGAACCGGGCGTGTTCGTGCCGCGCCGCCGTACCGAGTTCCTCGTGGACCAGGCTGTCGCCCTGGCGCGGAACGTCTCCGTGGTCGTGGATCTGTGCTGCGGCTCGGGCGCGGTCGGCGCCGCGCTGGCCGCGTCCCTCGGCGGACCCGAACTGCACGCCGCCGACATCGACCCGGCCGCGGTCCGCTGCGCCCGCCGTAACGTCGCGCCCTTCGGGGGCCGGGTCCACCAGGGTGACCTGTACGCGGCTCTGCCCGACATCCTGCGCGGTCGCGTCGACGTCCTCGCCGCCAACGTGCCGTACGTGCCCACGGACGAGGTCGGTCTGCTGCCGCCGGAGGCCCGCGACCACGAGCCGCTCACCGCCCTCGACGGTGGCGCGGACGGCCTCGACATCCTGCGCCGGGTGGCCGACGAGGCGCCCCGCTGGCTCGCCCCCGGCGGCAGCCTCCTGGTCGAGACGAGCGAACCCCAGGCGCCCCTGGCCGTGGAGGCCTTCGCGCGCAGCGGTCTGATCGCCGGACTGGCCGTCTCCGACGAGCTGTACGCCAACGTCGTGATCGGCACCATGCCCTGAGCGGCAGGCGCCGGGCGGCCGACCCCGGCCGTCCGGCATGCCGCTTTCGGCCCTGGATCGTCATCCTGCCCCGGGCGCGCCACCCCACTGTGGCCGACCGGAGGCGGGAGACGGAGGCCCGGCCGTGACGTTCGGACCGGCCTCGAGCCCCGCCCGCTCCTCGGCGGTCAGTCCGATCCCGTCCCGGTCCAAGTGGGCGAAGCGGTGCCGGATCTCCCGGCGGCCGAACGCCGGGCCGTTCTTCCCGAACTCCGCGCCGAACTCGTCGCCCGGGTGGCCCTCGGCTGACCGGCCCGGAGTGACCCTCCTCATTATGCAACTAGTTGCACAAGGCGCGTTCCGTCGTCTACAACAGACGTACGACACCGCGTACGGAGGGCCCGATGAGCCGTTACCCGCACCTGCTGAACCCGCTCGACCTGGGATTCACCACGCTGCCCAACCGCGTCCTCATGGGCTCCATGCACGTGGGGCTCGAGGAGGCCGAGCGAGGCTTCGAGCGGATGGCGGAGTTCTACGCCACCCGGGCCCGCGGCGGTGTCGGTCTCATGGTCACCGGTGGCATCGCGCCCAACGACGCGGGACGGCCCTACGAGGGCGGCGCGAAGCTGACCACCGAGGCCGAGGCCGACGAGCACGCCGGGATCACCGCCGCGGTGCACCGCGAGGGCGGGAAGATCGCGATGCAGATCCTGCATTTCGGGCGGTACGCATACCACCAGGACCTGGTCGCGCCCAGCGCCCTGCAGGCACCGATCAGTCCCTTCACGCCGCACGCGCTCACCGACGCCGAGGTCGAGCAGACGATCGACGACTACGCGCGCGCCGCCCGGCTCGCGCAGCGGGCCGGCTACGACGGCGTCGAGATCATGGGCTCCGAGGGCTACCTGATCAACGAGTTCATCGCCGTCCAGACCAACCGTCGTGAGGACCGCTGGGGCGGCTCCTACGAGAACCGGATGCGCTTCCCCGTCGAGATCGTCCGCCGGGTGCGCGAGGCCGTCGGCGAGAACTTCATCATCATCTACCGCCTTTCGATGCTGGACCTGGTGCCGGGCGGCTCCTCACTGGACGAGGTGATCGCACTCGCCCGGGCCGTGGAGGCCGCCGGAGCCACGATCATCAACACCGGCATCGGCTGGCACGAGGCCCGTATCCCCACCATCGCCACCTCCGTGCCGCGCGGCGCGTACGCCTGGGTGACCAAGAAGGTGATGGGCTCCGTCTCCGTCCCGCTCGTGACCACCAACCGCATCAACACCCCAGAGATCGCCGAGCAGTTGCTCGCGGACGGCCACGCCGACATGGTGTCGCTCGCCCGGCCGATGCTCGCCGACCCCGACTTCGTCGCCAAGGCGGCGGCCGGGCAGCCGGAGGCCATCAACACCTGCATCGGCTGCAACCAGGCCTGTCTCGACCACACCTTCAGCGGCCGGATCACCTCGTGCCTGGTCAACCCGCGGGCCTGCCACGAGACCGAACTGGTCCTCGCCCCGACCCGGCTGCGCAAGCGGGTGGCCGTGGTGGGCGCGGGCCCCGCCGGACTGGCCTGCGCGGTCTCCGCGGCCGAGCGCGGCCACGACGTCACGCTCTACGACGCCGCCGGCGAGATCGGCGGCCAGCTGAAGGTGGCCCGCAAGGTCCCCGGCAAGCAGGAGTTCGACGAGACGATCCGGTACTTCCGCACCCAACTCGAACGGCACGGCGTGGACGTGCGGTTGAACACCCGCGTCGCCTCCGGGGACGTGTCCGGCTACGACGAGGTGGTGGTCGCCACCGGCGTACGTCCGCGTACGCCCGAGATACCCGGCGTCGACCACCCCAGTGTCGTCGGCTACCTCGACGTCCTGCGGGGCGAGGCCCCCGTCGGCGACCGCGTCGCGATCCTCGGTGCCGGCGGCATCGGCTTCGACGTCGCCGAGTACCTGACCGACGGCGGCGACAAGGCGAGCGAGGACCCGGCGACGTACTTCCGCAACTGGGGTGTCGACATGGACTACCGCGCCCCCGGCGGCCTCGGCACGCCCGAGCGGTCCGCACCGCCGCGTACCGTCCACCTGTTGCAGCGCAAGGCCTCCAAGGTCGGCGCCGGACTCGGCAAGACCACGGGCTGGATCCACCGCACCGAGCTCAAGCACCGAGGCGTCACCATGGTTCCCGGTGTCCGGTACGACCGTATCGACGACGCCGGGCTGCACGTCACCGTCGACGGCGCGGGCCAGGTGCTGGAGGTCGACACCATCGTGCTGTGCACCGGGCAGGAGCCCCGCCGTGACCTGTACGAGGAGCTGTCCGCCGCGGGGCACAGCGTGCATCTGATCGGCGGTGCCGACGTGGCCGCCGAGCTGGACGCCAAGCGGGCCATCAAGCAGGGCACGGAGCTGGCGGCGGCGCTGTAGACCCCGGGCACCGACGACAGCGAGGGCCGTCCCCGTGGGCGGCCCTCCCTAGGATGAACCCATGTCACTCCCGCACGCGATCCTCACCGCCCTGCTCGAAAGGCCCTCGTCGGGACTCGAACTCACCAGGCGGTTCGACAAGTCGATCGGCTACTTCTGGTCGGCGACGCATCAGCAGATCTATCGCGAGCTGGGAAAGCTGGAGTCCGAGGGGTACATCCGCGCCCTGCCGTCCGCGCAGCCGGCCCGGGGACAGAAGAAGAGCTACGAAGTGCTGCCGGCGGGCCGCGACGAGCTGGCCCGCTGGACCGCCGTCACCCAGGACCCCAAGCCCCTGCGGGACACGATGCTGCTGCGGCTGCGGGCCTCGGCCGTCGTCGGCACGGCGGGCATCGAGACCGACCTGCGTCGCCATCTCGCGCTTCACCAGCGGCAGTTGGTGGAGTACGAGGAGATCGAGGAGCGGGACTTCCCACCCGGCAGGAACGCTCCCCAGGACCGGCTGCGGCATTTGGTGCTGCGGGCCGGTATCGACCTGGAGACCTTCTGGACGCAGTGGCTGAGCCATGCGCTGGAGGAGTTCGGGCACCTGGGTGACCCGTCCGCGCCGCGGGAGGAGACGAGCCCGGGGCCCGCATCGGACGCGCCCGAGGAGGAGCGGTCCGCGTCGGACTGACGTGAGGTGGAGCGGTCCGCGTCGGGTTGACGTGAGGTGGAGCGGTCCGCGTCGGACGGGTGGCCGTGGGGGTGACGGACCGGAGTGTCAGCGCCGGTGGGGCTCGGACCTGCGGCGCAGGAACCAGGCCGTCGCCACGACACCCGTGGTCACCAGGACCCCGCCGGCCACCGTGGTCGCCGTGCTGTGGTCCGTGGCCGCCCCGCCGAGACCACCCAGTACCCCGCGCGTCGGCGCGGCCGAATGCGGGACGGTGGGTGCCGACGACGCAAGGGGCGCAGAAGACGCAGGGGACGCCGCGGACGGCGCGGACGGCGAAGTCGCCGAGGGTGCGGCGGACGCCGACGGCGCCGATGGCGAGGGGACGACCACGGCCCGGGTGCCCGCCGTCCGGCCGTCCTGGCAGAGCACGATGACGGTGTACGTGCCGGCACCGACGTTCGACCACACCGCCGACTGACCCGCGCTCGTCCCGGACAGCGACATCTGTCGCCCCTGGGAGAAGTTCGACTGCCCGCTGGAGAGCAGGGAGGCGCTGCCGAAACCGCCGTCCACGCTCCGGCAGGCACTGGTGGTGACCGTGACCTTGGAACCGCTGGTGCTCACGGAGATGCCCGAAGCCGCGGCGACGGTGGTCGCCGTGGCCAGGGTCAGCGGAAGCGCGGCGACGGCCAGGGCCGCCCCTGAGCGGCGGAAATCCCGAGTAGTGCGCATTGGACTGTCCTCCGGCGGCACGGTTGGCGGGACGTCCGATGCGCCGCCGGGGAAGGGAAAGGCCCGTGCTGCCCCGGGACGAGCCAACGTGCCTCCGGGCGGGCCCGCATGCGGACGGGACCGGGCAGGTGACGAATTCCTTCGTCCGGCGGACGGGCGCCCTCGTCAGCGGCCGTCCCGAACGAGCGGCCGCCCGTCGTCCACCCGTCTCCGCCACCTGTCACCCGTCACGCCCCGCACGTCAGCCCCCGTCCGTCGTCACGGACCGTTCCACCGAGAACCCGCCCCAGGTCCCGTCCGGCAGTTTCGCCCGCAGCCGCACCCGGTAGGCGACCCCGGCGTCCCGGCCGACGTAGAAGCTGTACGTGGACCTGCCACGGGGAGGCGTGCCGCCCCAGACGAGCGAGGTCGCCTGGTGGCCGTCCAGATCGATCCGGTACTCCGTGATCACCCCGTCCGTGCGGGGCGGGATCCAGGACAGGTCCAGGTAGTAGGCGCCGTCCGTGCGGTGGGCGCTGACGCGGAAGCCGGTCGGCGCGGTGCCCCGGCCGTCGCCCGCGCCCGGTTCGGTGGCCAGCCGTACGGCGGCGCTCGCGGGGGAGAGGTTGTCGGCCGCGTCACGTGCCCTGACGGTGAAGGAGTAGTCGGTGCCGGGGCGCAGCCCGGTCACCACCGTCGCGGTCTGTGCGCCGCCGACGCTGTGGACCTTCGAGCCGCCCTGGTAGATGTCGTACGAGGCCACGCCCCGGGCGTCCGTGGACGGCGACCACTCCAACTGCGCCGCCCGGCTCCCGATCGCCTTGCCGCGCGGCCGTCCGGGGCGGCTCGGCGCAACGCGGTCGGCGGCGACCGCGGCCGGTGTGGTGGCGTGGACCTCGGCGCTCGGCGGTCCGGGGTTCCCGTCGGAGTCCAGGGCCCGGACGGTGAAGGCATAGGTCGTGGACGGAGCGAGTCTGGTGACGTCCACCATGTGCTCCGCGCCGGGCACCCGGTCGACCTTGGTGGTGCCGCGATATACCTCATAGGCGGTGACCTCCGGTTTTCCGGAGACCCGGTTCCACATCACGTGCACGCTGGTCGAACTGCCCGCCGCCGCCGTGACCCCCATCGGGGCCGGGGGCAGTGGTACGCCGGGGCTGTCCGCACCCCCGGCGCACGAGGTCAGGACGAACAGTGAGCCGCACACCAACGCCGGGAAAACGCGTCGCACGGGTCTGCCTTCCCTCGACGGGATTGGTCTGTACCTATAAGACACGGCTGACGCGGCCACATCAAGAGGACGGGCGGGCGTTCGTCGGACCGCCGTCGGCTACGTATGCTGATCCTGATGCGGTGCGAACTCGCCCACCCGCCAGGGGAGTTCGCACCCACGGCGCGGACCGCTGTCGTCGCTGTTTCCGCGCCGGCGAGGGCGGTCGAGCGGCCCGAGCCGACCGAGGCTCGGGCCCTCGGCCGCGGTACGCGCCCGCCGGGCCCGCCGTGCTCCTTCCGGCCCTCCCAGGTGGACGCGCTGTCGGACGCGCACCAGATTTGGTGAAAGCCCGTCAACGTCTCCGGGGAGAGGGTCCTTCATCGTGCGTGCCCTGCGTACCCAGCGTGCCCTGCGTGCCCTGCGTGTCCGGTCGCTCACCCTGGCCGCGGCCGGCGCCGTCGTGCTCGTACCCGCGCTGTGCGCCGCCGCCGACCCGGACCCCACTGCGCCGGCGGTGGGGGAGGGAACCGTACGGGCCGCCGACCTCCTCGCGAAGGTGCGGGACTGCGTTCCTGTGTCGAAGGGGCGCTATCGCACCGACGAAGGCACCCGCGCCGAGATCCCCGTCTGCGGGGCGCCGGGCGTCGTCTTCTGGAAGGCCGACATGGACATCGACTGCGACGGGCGTCCCGGGGCCCTGTGCAATCGTCGGACCGACCCGCTCTTCTCCGCGGCCACCGCCTACCGGCAGTCGGACGGGCGCTACTTGAGCGCCGAGACCCTTCCCTACGTCGTCGTGCCCGCCCCCAGCAGCCTGTGGAACCACCGCGACCACGGGATCCGCGGCGGGTCGGTGGTCGCCGTGATCTACCGGGACCGGGTCCAGTACGCGGTCGTCGGAGACACCGGCCCGCGCCACATCATCGGCGAGGCCTCGTACGCCACCGCCAAGGCGCTCGGCATCGGCGCCGACCCGCGTCACGGCGGGACGGCCTCAGGGGTCACCTACATCGCCTTCAAGGACTCCCGCGTGCAGCCCATCGAGGACCACGCGGCCGCCCTCGCGGAGGGCGAGCGGCTGGCCAGGCTGTTCCTGCGGGACGGATGAGCGGGGTCCTGTGCTCGGCCCGGGTGGGCTGCCCGAGGTGACGTCGCCGTCGCGGCGGAGGGAGGCCGGTCCCACGGAGGGCGCGCCGGACGGGGAGCCCCCGGGCGTGAACCCGGGGGCTCCGGATCGGGGACTTCGGCCCCGGCTCCGGCTCCGGTCGTGGAACGGCGGGCCCCGGCCCTTCGCCCGTGTGCCCCTTCGCGCGCCTGCCTCACGTCTTGCGGGTTCAAGCCTTCCGGTACGTGTACGCCTCCGCGGCCGCCGCCTCGACGGCCGCGAGGTCCGCTCCCGCCGAGGCCGTGACGACCGCGGCCACCGCGCCTTCGACGAAGGGCGCGTCCACCAGGCGGGTGTTGCCGGGCAGTTCGTCGCCCTCCGCGAGGAGGGCCTTCACCGTGAGCACCGCGCTGCCCAGATCCATGAGGACGGCCACCCCGGCGCCACGGTCCACGGAGGCGGCCGCCGCCGAGATCAGTTCGGCGCTGGTGCCGAGGCCGCCGTCCGCCGTGCCGCCGGCCGGGGCGACGGGTGCGGTGACGCCGCCGCCCGCGAGCCCCGTCGCCAGTTCGGCGACCGAGGCGGCGACGGCGGCGCTGTGCGAGACGAGCACGATGCCGACGAGCTTGTCCGCGGTGTTGTCGGAGTCACTCACCGGACGCCTCCACCAGTGCGGCGATCAGCAAGGACGACGAGGTGGCGCCGGGATCCTGGTGCCCGATGCTCCGCTCGCCCAGATAACTCGCCCTGCCCTTGCGGGCCTGCAGCGGGATCGTGGCCGCGGCGCCCTCCTCCGCGGCCGTGGCCGCGGCGGCGAAGGAGTCGGTGAGCGCGTCCACCGCGGGCACCAGTGCGTCGATCATCGTCTTGTCGCCGGGTGCGGCCCCGCCCAGCGCCATGACCGCGTCGACGCCCGCCCGCAGCGCGTCGGTGAACTGGTCCTCGGAGACCTCGGCGGCGTCCCCGAGGGCCTTTCCGGTACGGCGCAGCAGGGTGCCGTACAAGGGCCCCGACGCGCCGCCGACCGTGGAGATCAGCTGTCGTCCGGCGAGTGTGAGGACGGCGCCGGGGGTCTCCGGCGCGTCCTTCTCCAGCACGTTCACCACGGCGGTGAACCCGCGCTGCAGATTGCTGCCGTGGTCGGCGTCGCCGATCGGCGAGTCCAGCTCCGTGAGCCGCTGGGCCTCACGGTCCACCGACGCGGCGGTCGCCGTCATCCAGCGGCGGAAGAAATCGGCGTCGAGCACAGAATCTCCTTGCGTGGTACCAACGTTGGGCCGATGAGATGAGTCGTGGGCCTGCCCGCGGTTGTGACCGTGACCGAGACCGTGACCCTGGCTGTGGCTGTGGCTGTGGCTGTGGCTGTGGCTGTGGCTGTGGCCTGCCGGGCGGCGGGCCGGCTCACACGCCCCAGCGCAGCCCCGGTGTCTTCACCGGCGCGTCCCACAGACGCAGCAGTTCCTCGTCCACCTGACACAGCGTCACCGAGGCACCGGCCATGTCCAGCGAGGTGACGTAGTTCCCGACCAGCGTGCGCGCGACGGGGACACCGCGCTCGCCGAGCACCCGCTGCACCTCCGCGTTGAACCCGTACAGCTCCAGGAGCGGGGTCGCGCCCATACCGTTGACCAGGACGAGGACGGGATTGCGCGGGTTCATGTCCTCCAGGATCGCGTGCACCGAGAAGTCGGCGATCTCGCGCGAGGTCATCATCGCGCGCCGCTCCCGGCCGGGCTCGCCGTGGATGCCGACGCCCAGCTCCAGTTCCCCGGGCGGCAGGTCGAAGGTGGGGCTGCCCTTGGCCGGAGTGGTACAGGCGGCGAGCGCGACACCGAAACTCCGGGAGTTCTCGTTGACCTGACGGGCCAGCGACTCCACCCGCTCCAGCGGGGCGCCCTCCTCGGCCGCGGCGCCCGCGATCTTCTCCACGAACAGCGTCGCGCCCGTGCCGCGCCGGCCGGCCGTGAAAAGACTGTCGGTGACGGCGACGTCGTCGTTGACCAGCACCTTGGCGATCTGGATGCCCTCGTCCTCGGCGAGTTCGGCCGCCATGTCGAAGTTCAGCACGTCACCGGTGTAGTTCTTCACGATGAACAACACGCCCGCGCCGCTGTTCACGGCGGCGGCGGCCCGCACCATCTGGTCCGGCACCGGAGAGGTGAAGACCTCGCCCGGACAGGCCGCCGACAGCATGCCGGGACCGACGAATCCGCCGTGCAGGGGCTCGTGGCCCGATCCGCCGCCGGAGACGAGACCCACCTTTCCGGCCACCGGGGCGTCACGCCGTACGATCACGCGGTTCTCGACATCCACCGTGAGGTCCGGGTGTGCGGCCGCCATACCCCGCAGCGCGTCCGCGACCACCGTCTCCGCCACGTTGATCAGCATCTTCATGGGTGCCTCCTGGTGAGCGTAAGAGTGGAGCCCGTGACCTGCGTTCTCGCCCGTTCGTTGGGTACGGAGGGTGCCCGGTTCCGGCGTTCGTCGGTGCTGAGGGCTCGTCACTGCGAAGTATCGGTCTTGGAAGGGCGATGGTCACGTGTACCGACACGCTCGGGTCGGTTCGGGTCGCGGACCGGCCGGTTCGGACGGTCCGCGGCCGCTTTCGCCGTCCGGGACGCGGGCCCCTGAAGGGCATGCCGACGTGGCGCGGCGTGGCGGGCGGGGATGGTACGGCCGGGTGCTCGCGGCGGCGGTCGGCGTGACGGCGGTGGCCGCCGCGACTTCCGTGTGGAGCGCGCAGGCCGGACCCGTGGAGAGCAGGCCCGGACGAGTGGAAGCCGCGGCCCGGCCCTTCCGGCCGCACGCCCGGGGACCCGCGAGAGTGCCGGTGTCGGTGGCCATCGCCCATGCCTCCGACCGCGGCGCCCGGGGTGTCGACATCACCGTCGACGACGGACCGGACCCGGTCTGGACACCGCGGGTGCTGAAGGCGCTTCGGGAGTACGGCGTGAAGGCCACGTTCTGCATGGTGGGCACCCAGGCCCAGGCGCACCCGGACCTGGTCAGGGAGATCGTGGCGGCCGGGCACCGGCTGTGCGACCACACGGTGTCGCACGACACCACCATGGACACCAAGTCCGAGTCGTACCAGGCGCGGCAGATCCTGGACGCCGAACGCATGATCACCAAGGCGTCAGGGGGCGTCCGGCCGCAGTACTACCGGGCCCCGGGCGGCGCCTTCACGCCGTACAGCCGCGAACTGGCCGCCTCGCACGGGATGCGGCCGCTGGGCTGGAACGTCGACACCAAGGACTTCGAGCGGCCCGGCACCGACGTGCTGGTCGCCACCGTCAAGCAGGAGATCTCCAACGGCCCGACCGTCCTCTTCCACGACGGGGGCGGCGACCGCTCCCAGACCGTCCGCGCCCTGCGTGAGATCCTGCCGTGGCTGAAGCGGCAGGGGTACTCCTTCGGCTTCCCCGTGCGCTGACCCGCGAGGCGTGTGGTCAGGGCCGGGGCGTCTCCTGGTCGTGGACCCTGAGGGTGCCCCGGTCGTTCTCCCGCAGCGCCCGGCCGATGATCAGGCGCTGGATCTGGTTGGTGCCCTCGAAGATCTGCATGACCTTGGCCTCGCGCATGTAGCGCTCGACCGGGAAGTCGCGGGTGTATCCGGCGCCACCCAGTACCTGGACGGCGTCGGTGGTGACCTTCATGGCGTTGTCGGTGGCGATCAGCTTGGCGATGGACGCCTCGCAGCTGAAGGGGAGTCCCTGGTCCTTGAGCCGCGCGGCGGCGAGCGTGGTGGCGCGGGAGGCCTGCACGGCCGCGGCCATGTCCGCGAGGACGAAGGCCAGCCCCTGGTGTTCGATGATCGGGCGGCCGAAGGTCTCCCGCTCGCGGGAGTACCGCAGCGCGTGGTCCAGCGCTCCCTGGGCCAGGCCCGTGGCCACCGCCGCGATCCCGAGGCGGCCGCAGTCCAGTCCGGCGAAGGCGATCGCGAGGCCCTGCCCCTCCTCGCCGATCCGGTACTCCACGGGAACGCGGACGTTCTCCAGGCGCACGGTGGCGGTGGCCGACCCGGTCAGACCCATCTTGTGCTCGGGCGGATCGGCGATGACGCCAGGGGTGTCGGCCGGGACGAGGAAGCAGGAAATGGCCCGCGAGCCCGTGTCGGACGTCCGCGCCATGACCGTGTAGAAGTCCGCGTGCCCGCCGTGCGTGGTCCACGCCTTGGCACCGTCGAGCACGTAGTGGTCGCCGTCCCTGACGGCCCGCGTGCGCATCGCCGCGGGGTCGGATCCGGCATGGGCCTCGGACAGGCAGTAGGCACCGAGCAGCTCCCCGCCGAGCATGCCGGGCAGCCACTTGTCCTTCTGCTCCTCGGTGCCGAACGCGGCGAGGGCGAAGCAGGACAGCGCGTGCACCGAGACGCCGACCGCGACGCTGGCCCACACGGCCGCGATCTCCTCGACGACCTGGAGATAGACCTCGTACGGCTGGCCGCCACCGCCGTACTGCTCGGCGTACGGCAGGCTCAGCAGACCGGCCCGGCCGAGGGTGCGGAAGACCTCGCGGGGGAACTTCTCCTCGGCTTCGGCCTCGGCGACGCGAGGGGCGAGCTCCTTCTCGGCGAGCTCGCGGGTGAGGCCGATCAGGTCGACGGCTTCCTGGGCGGGCAGCGTTCGGGTGGCTGGCATGGTGATTCCTCGGTCGCTCGGGGAAATAATGATACGGCGATCGATACAACAGTATCGTTTTTGGTACCGTATAGCCATGCAGTCCAGAGAGGGATCCGTCGGCCCACTCGCGGGCCTGCGCGTCCTGGAACTCGCGGGACTCGGGCCGGCTCCGCACGCGGCCATGGTGCTGGCCGACCTGGGCGCCGACGTGGTGCGGGTCGAGCGGCCGTCCGGCCGGGCGCTCAGCCTGGGGCCGGCCGGCGCGGCCGACGCCGTGCAGCGTGGCCGCCGGTCGGTCTTCGCCGACCTCAAGAATCCCGCGGGGCGGGCGCTCGTGCGAGGCCTGGCGGCGCGGGCCGACGTACTCATCGAGGGCCTGCGGCCAGGGGTCGCCGAGCGGCTCGGGGTCGGTCCGGACGACTGCCGCGGCGCGAACCCGCGGCTCGTCTACGCCCGGATCACCGGCTGGGGGCAGGACGGGCCGCTCGCCGGGGATCCCGGGCACGACCTGAACTACATCGGTCTCACCGGCGTCCTGCACGCGATGGGCCGGGACGACGGGCCGCCGGCCCCGCCGCTGAACCTCGTGGGGGACTTCGGCGGCGGATCCATGCTGTTGGTCGTGGGTGTCCTGGCCGCACTCTGGGAGCGCGCCCGATCGGGCGCCGGGCAGGTCGTCGACGCCGCCATGGTCGACGGGACCGCACTGCTGGGCCAGATGGCGTACGCGCTGCGCGGCATGGGGGAGTGGTCGGACGAACGGAGTTCGAACCTGCTCGACGGGGCGGCCCCCTTCTACGACACCTACGCGTGCGGCGACGGCAAGTACGTGGCCGTCGCCGCACTCGAAGCGCAGTTCTTCGCGGCCCTGCTCGACGGGCTCGGTCTCGTCCCCGCCGAACTGCCCGCCCAGGACGACCGTGACGGGTGGCCGGTGCTGCGGTCCCGGTTCGCGGGCAGGTTCGCCTCCCGCACGCGGGACGAGTGGGCGGAGCACTTCGCCGGAACCGACGCGTGTGTCACGCCCGTGCTCACCTTCGCCGAGGCGGGCGCGCACCCGCACATGGTGGCCCGGCGCACCCTGGTCGAGGTGGACGGCATCCTGCAGGCCGCACCCGCGCCGCGTTTCTCGCGCACCCCCAGCAGACCGCCCTCGGCACCCCGCGCGGCGGGCGCGGACACCGAGTCGGTGCTCCGCGACTGGGGCGTCGGGTCCTCGACCCCGGTGGTCCGGTCAGGGTGAGACGGCGTGCACGATGAGCGAGGCCAGCTCCGCGTATGCCTCCGCGTCGCTCAGCCCGGTGCGCGCGGCCACCTCGCCCCGCTGGATCTCCTGCATGGTGGCGGCCACGACCTCGCCCACGAACGCGGCATGGACGTCACGGAACGCGCCCGCGGCGACGCCGTCCGCGATCAGCTGTCTGATCCGGGCGGCGGCGAGGCGGGTGTTGGCCTCGTACACCTCACGGGCCGGTTCGAACTGGGCCATGTCGTCGAGGAATCGCCGGGACAGCGGGCGCAACCGCTCCGCGACCGCGTTCAGGTAGACCACCACGCGGTCGGCCGGCGCGGAGGTGTCCGCCACCTGCTTCTCGATGGCGCCGGCCGCCTCCCGGAAGTAGTGCTTCACCGCCTCGCGGACCAACTCCTGCTTGCTTCCCGCGAGTTGGTACAGCGTCGTCTTCGAGCAGCGCAGCCGCTCGGTCAGCTCGTCGAGCGTGAACGATGCGAATCCCTCCGCCGCCAGCAAGGCGACGAGCCGTTCGAGGAGGTCTGTCTGGCGCGCTGTTCGACGTGTGGACGGCATGACCTCAGCCTAACCGCTCACCTTCGCGGGGCCGGATCCCGTCGGGAAGCCCGAGCCGTTCCGCTGCGCGCGGGGCCGGACCTCCGGCGGCCCGTCGGCTCGCGCCGCTCCCCACGGCCGGCCTGATCCGCACGGCACCCCTTGACCCGGATCATTCGGGTCCCGCCCGCGGCAGGCCGGCCGGGGGCGGAAATGACTGGTCCACCGGTCCAGGCGGTCGATAGCCTCCGTCCATGATCGAGGAAAGGGAGGCGGCGACGCCTCGGGAGGTCTGCTGGCGGGGCAGGGGCGTCGCCTTCGCGCCGCTCGACGTCGACGACGCGGAGCTGATCCATGGCTGGCGTTCCGACCCCGTGGCCGCCCACGAGATCGGCATGTGGCCGCGTTCCCTTTCCGCCGTGCGCGAGCGCGTCGAGCGTGACCGCGACGAGCACGACCGCGACGACTTCCTCGTCCTGCTCCCGGACGGCACGCCGATCGGCCACATCGCCCTGACGGACCAGGACATGGTCGACGGCACGGCCGAGATCATGCTGGTTCTGGACCCCGCCCACCGGGGCCGGGGCCATGGCACGGACGCCGTCGACGCGCTCGTCGACCTCGCCTTCGGTGAACTGCCCATGCACCGCGTCCAGGCGGTCACCCACACCACCAATACCGGGGCCCTCGGCGTCCTGGCCGGGGCGGGGTTCGTTCAGGAGGGGGTGCGCCGCTCCGCCTGCCTGCACCGGGGCCGCCGGTACGACGTCGCGGTGCTGGCCCTGCTCCGGGAGGAGTGGCAGGGGCTCACCCGACCCCGGTCCTGGGACGTGCCGGTCACCGGCCGGTGACCTGGGCCCGGGATTCCCCGGTGGTTCGCTCCCGGACGGCGTGGTCTTCGCTGCTCGCCCCTCGCGTCGCGCGGTCCCGGACCTGCCGGACGGATCTCCGGCGATCCCCGGTCCGGCGAACAACCTCCTGCCCGGGTCAGGAGGGGCGCACCGCGGCCCGCCGCTCCAGGATGTCCAGGGCCCGTTCCGCCCACCGGATGTTCTCCTCCTCGAAGGAGCGCCCGCGCATCAAGGTGAGATAGGGGCCCACACGCTCCGCGCGGGCCAGGAACTCGTCCTCGGTGCGGCCGTCCAGCAGGCGCGCGCGCAGCCGCTCGTAGCGGGCCAGCTTGGCACGCGCCCACTCCAGCCGCTCGGCGATCGCCGCCCGTACGGCCGCGTCGTCGCCCGCGTCGACGGACTGCACCTTGACCAGCAGTTCGTCGCGGATGGCGGTGGGTTTCGGAGGGGCCGCCGTGAACGCGCGCAGGGCGCCGCGGCCCGCCGCGGTGAGGGAGAAGACCCGCTTGTTCGGACGCCGGTCCTGCCGCACCAGCCGGGCCTCGATGAGTCCCTCGGACGTCATCCGCTCGAGCTCCCGGTAGAGCTGCTGCGGGGTCGCCATCCAGAAGTTGGCCACCGAGGCGTCGAACTCCTTGGCCAGGTCGTATCCCGACGCCTCACCCTCCAGGAGCGCGGCGAGAACCGCGTTGCGCAATGCCATGGGCCAAGGCTAGACGGCACACACCCCCCCCGACTAATCTCTTACGCACCTATTCAATTAGTTGACTATGAGAGCGGGGACCACCGATGCACCCCTTCCGCAAGGCCGTGGAGGCCGGCGACCTCGCCGCGGTCGAGGAGCTGCTGGCCGACGACGTCGTGTTCACCAGCCCCGTCGCCTTCAAGCCCTACCCGGGCAAGGCGATCACCGCGGCCATCCTGCGCGGCGTCACCCGCGTCTTCACCGACTTCCGCTACGTACGGGAGATCGCGGGTGCCGACGGCCGTGACCACGCGCTGGTCTTCACGGCGAAGGTGGGCGACAAGGAGATCAACGGCTGCGACTTCCTGCACTTCGACGAGGACGGCAGGATCGACGACCTGATGGTCATGGTCCGCCCGCTCTCGGCGGCCCATGCGCTCTCCGAGGCCATGGGCGCGCAGTTCGAGCGGATCTCGCGGGAGGCGGCGGAGGCCCAGGGCCGGTGAGCCGCGCCCCCGAGGGCTGGTCGCCCACGCGGTGTTTGGCGCGACCCCCGGGGGCTACCCGCGCCGGGTGACCACGACGACGAGGCCGAAGCCGAAGCCGAAGACGAAGACGAAGCAGACGTCCGCACCGGCGTCCGAGCAGGAACCGATCCGCTTCCTGGAGGACCGCTTCGACTGCGCGCAGGCCTGCGTCGAGTGCGCCCGCGCCTGTGCGCTGCGGGCGAGCTGCATGGATCCGGACGGACCCAAGGTGCGGCAACTCGCGCGCCGTATGGGCCTCATGTGCGCCGAGGTGTGCGACGCGACCTGCCTCGTCCTGGACGGGCAGCACCACCGTGGCGAGGCGGGCATCCGTGTCCAGGTCGAGTGGTGCCGGTCCGTCTGCCGTGAGTGCGCGGACGTCTTCGACCGGTGTCCGGGCGCACAAGTGAGCGCGCGGGCCTGCCGCGCGTGCGCCCAGGCGTGCACGGACTTCCTCGCGACGCTGCTACCCGCCTGAGCCTCCCGCTTGCGCCGACGGGGCGAGCGGCCGGCCGGCCCGTACGTTCCAGCGCCCGGAGCGGCCGCTGAACTCGGTGGCGGTCAGGGGCGGTACGTCGACCCGCCAGAACGCCGACTCCGGTGCGTCCAACACCCGTACCACCAGCGCCCGTACCACCTCCGGCTCCACCACGGCGACGGTCCGGCCCGTCAACCGCGCGGCCGTGTCGAGGCAGCCCGCCACCCGGTCGCAGAAGGCCCGCACCGACTCCCCGCCGTGCGGTGCCGCGCCGGGATCGGCCAGCCACTGGGCCACCGCCTCCGGTTCCTTCGAGCTGACCTCCTCCAGGGTCGCGCCACGCCATCGGCCGACGTCCAGACCGGCCAGCTCCGGGACGTCCAGCACCGCGTCGAGGCCCAGCGCGTCGGCGGTCTCGCGGCACCGCACGGTGGGGGAGACCCACAGCCGCTCCGCGCCGGGGACCGCGCCCGCGGCGGCCCGAGCGAGCCGCAGGCCCGCGGCCTCCACCCGGCCCCCTTCGTCGAAGCGGGCCTCCCGCAGCGCCGCGCTGAGCGCGGCTGAGATCAAGATCACTCGGCTCGTCATACGTTCACTCTCGTGCGCTGTCGTGTTCGCCCGTGCCCGAAACCCCCTGCCGGAACAGGGAATCCGCCGACGTCTCCGCGGTCCCGGGGCGCAACGGCGGTGCTGTCACGCGCCCTTGGCCGGGCCCCGGCTTCGCGGTACGGTCTGGATGATATTGACGACGGTTCGGCGGAAGTCCGGTGGGAGTCCGGCACGGTCGCGCCACTGTAAGCCCAGCGCACGTCACCCCTCCCAGGGGCGGCGGAGGTCGAGCAAGTCAGACCCGCGGCCGTCGTCCTGTGCACCACCGAGACGGGACGCGAGTTCCCCAGGAGGTACCGCCCCATGGCGCAGTCCGTCGCCCAGCCGACCGCCACCCCCACCGCCGTTCCCGCCAAGCTGCCGATCGGCGCGATCGTCCCGTGGGCGGTCTTCTTCGGCGTCCTGATGCTGGTCCTGCTCTACTTCGTCGGCGCCGAACAGGGCGCCACCTCCCTCGTGTCCGGCGAGAACGTCCACGAGTGGGTGCACGACGCCCGCCACCTCCTCGGATTCCCCTGCCACTGACGGCCCGGACAGAAGGGGGCGCCCGCCGGGGCGCCCCCTTACGCATGTCACCGCCATTCCCTATTTCTGGAACACGTTCTACGGTGTGCGCCGTCAGGTCCCGCCTTGGGGAGCCAGGAGGCGCCGTGCATCTCGAATACACGCCGGAGCAGCAGCGGTTGCGGACCGAACTGCGTGAGTACTTCGCCGAGCTGGTGCCCGACAACGCCTATGCCCGGTACGGCGATCCGGCGGCGCAGAAGCGGTTCTACCGTGAGACGATCCGCCGCCTCGGCACGGACGGCCGGCTCGGTGCGGGCTGGCCCAAGGAGTACGGCGGCAGCGGGCTCACGCCCATGGAGCAGTTCATCTTCTTCGACGAGGCCGCCCAGGCGGGCGTACCGCTGCCCCTGATGGCGCTGAACACCGTCGGCCCGACGATCATGCAGTTCGGCACCGAGGAGCAGAAGGGGTACTTCCTGCCGAGGATCCTCTCCGGCGAGATCGACTTCGCGATCGGCTACAGCGAGCCCGACGCGGGCACCGATCTGGCCGCGCTGAAGACCCGGGCCGTACGCGAGGGCGACGAGACCACCGGGCACTACACGGTCGACGGGCAGAAGATCTGGACGACGAACGGCGACACCGCCGACTGGGTGTGGCTCGCCGTCCGCACCGACCCGGACGCCCCGCCCCACAAGGGCATCACCATGCTCCTCGTACCGACCTCCGACCCGGGTTACTCCTGCACCCTCATCAACACCCTCGCCTCGCACGACACCACCGCCAGCTACTACGAGAACATCCGCGTCCCCGTCTCCCGCCGGGTCGGTGAGGAGAACAAGGGCTGGCGGCTGATCACGAACCAGCTCAACCACGAGCGCGTCACCCTCGCCGCCCACGGCACGATGGCGATCCGCGCCCTGCACGACGTCCAGCGCTGGGCCATGGAGACCAAGCTCGCCGACGGCCGCCGGGTCGTCGACCTCCCCTGGGTGCGCCGCCGGCTCGCGCAGACCCACACCCGGCTCGACGCCATGAAGCTCCTGAACTGGCAGATGGTGAACGCCGTCCAGCAGGGCACCCTCACTCCGCAGGACGCCTCCGCGGTCAAGGTGTACGGCTCCGAGGCGCGCCGGGACGCGTACGCCTGGCTCATGGAGATCGTCGCCATGCCGGGTGTCCTGAAGGAGGGCTCGGCGGGTGCCGTCCTGCACGGCGAGCTGGAACGCGGCTACCGGTCGGCGGTGATCTTCACCTTCGGCGGCGGCAACAACGAGATCCAGCGCGAGATCATCTCGTGGATCGGGCTGGGGATGCCGCGGGTGCGGCGTTGACCTGGCGTCGTGGAGGCCTGGCCTGTCACAGCGCCCACCAGCAGTACAGGCGAAGGCCGGCCGGCTGAGCGCGTCGGGCCAGGCCGGCCAGGGCTTCCAGGGCGCCCCCGGCCGTCTCGGCGTCGACCTGGTTGTGCCGCAGTTCGGCGGTCATGGACCACGACTCCGCGAAGCGCCGGAAATCGCCTCGGGTCGCGGTGACGAGGGCGGTCACCAGCGTGTCCGACAGGCTGAACACGAGCGGGCCTTGGCCGTCCGCCTCGGACAACAGCTGCCCGGACCGAGGGCGTCGACCGGCCTCCTCGTAGCTGCAGTCGGTCGCGATCGCCTCGAGCCGGGCGATGGCGACCACCGGGTCGATGCCCTTCAGGGAGACCACATCGAACCCTGCCGGGCCCGGCCCCGCGGGCGATCCGCCCACGGCGACGGCGGCTCGATCGTCAGCGGCGGAGAAGTAGTCGCACAGCGTCATGCCGCAGATTCTGGCACCCGCGACCGACGTCGCCGCGGTCACGACCGGAACGCTCGGCGGGCGATCGCACGGGTGCCGGGACCCGCAGAGCGTCGACGAGTGCGAGGCAGGCCGGGCGGACAGCTCCCGCCGGTCGGCCGCGACGCACGTCGGCCCGGCGCGCGTCGCGCTGTCCCGGCGCGTGGTGCGGCCGGCGTACGCCGCTCCGCCGCCGTACGCCCACGTGCCGTACGGCGGACCGGCCCCGCCGCCCGCCGCGGTGACCCGGCGGCCGAGTGTCGCGGGCACCGCACCGCGCCGCGTTCCCGCACGTCTTCGCCGGGGAAGCCCGCCCCAACGCGTGCTGCGCGCATGGCGTGGCTCGGCCCCGGCTCGCGTCGGGTGCCGTACAAAGTCGGCAGATAACTCGCCATACTGGACGGGCCAGGGGAGGGCGCGGCGAGCAGCGACGGGGGCGATCGCACGAGATGGCGCAGACCAGGCTGATCCAGGGCCGGTACCGACTGCTCGATCTGATCGGGAGTGGCGGCATGGGCGAGGTGTGGCGCGCCCGCGACGAGTCGCTGGGTCGGCAGGTCGCCGTGAAGTGCCTCAAGCCTCTCGGCCCGCACCACGACCCGTCCTTCACCGGTGTCCTGCGGGAGAGGTTCCGGCGCGAGGCCCGGGTGGCCGCCGCGCTGCAGCACCGCGGGGTGACCGTCGTGCACGACTTCGGTGAGTCCGACGGCGTGCTTTACCTGGTCATGGAGCTCCTGGAGGGGCACAACCTCGGTCAGTTGCTGGGGGAGAACGAGCAGCGTCCGCTGCCGGTCGCCGATGTCGTGGACATCGCCGACCAGGTGTCGGCCGCGCTCGCGTACACCCATCAGCAGGGCATCGTGCACCGGGACCTGAAACCGGCGAACATCATGCGGCTCGCCGACGGCACCGTGAAGATCTGCGACTTCGGCATCGCCAGGCTCGGCCACGACGTCGGCTTCACGGCCCGGCTGACCGGCACCGGTATCGCGATGGGCACCCCGCACTACATGTCGCCGGAGCAGATCAGCGGTGTCGAGGTCGACCGGCGCAGCGATCTGTACTCCTTCGGATGTGTGCTCTACGAGATCGCCACCGGGGCACCGCCGTTCGATCTCGACGACGCGTGGGCGGTCCTCATCAGCCACCGCGACACCTCTCCCGAGCCGCCGCGCGGGCGCCGGGCCGAGCTCCCCGAGTACGTCGAGCGGATCATCCTGGACCTGCTGGCCAAGGAGCCGGACCGGCGGCCGCAGGACGCCCGTGAGCTCGGCCGCCGGCTCAGCGAGGGCCGTACGACGCCGGTGCACGTGCCGACGGCCGTGTCCCCGGTCCTCCGCCGGCCGGACCTCGGCCGGCGGATCGTGACGTCCTCGGCGCAACCGCAACCGCAACCGCAACCGCAACCGCAACCGCAACCGCAACCGCAACCGCCGTCCCGTGACCCGGTGCTGCCCTCCTGGACGCGCGGCATGACCACCGGCCACAAGGCGACCGGCGCCGGGCTGCGGGTCACACCGCCGGACGCGGCGGCCGGACTGACCGGAGAGTGGACCGTGGGCCCGTCGACGACGGACTCCGGACCGCCGGACCGCGCCGAACTCCCCACGCCGTCACCGGAGGTGCTCACCGCCCTGGCGGGGCGGCACAATGCGGGACTCAGCCTGGGCCGGCTCGGCCGGTGGACCGAGGCGGGCGAGGTGCACCGCGCGGTCGCCGCCGAACGGGAGCACGTCCTGGGCCCAGACCACCCCGACACGCTCGCCAGCCGGTACGAGGTCGGCTTCACGCTCAGCCGCACCGGCCGGCCCGCGGACGCGCTGCACGCCTACGCGCACGTCGCCCGGGCCAGGGAACGGGTGCTCGGCCCCGACCACCCCGACACCCTGGCCGCCCGGCAGGAAACGGCCTATGTCCTGGGTCGGTTGGGCCGTCACTTCGAGGCGCACCAGGCCTATACGACCGTGCTCGCCGCCCGGGAACGCGCCATGGGCCCCGACCATCCGGACACCTTGCGCTGCCGCCACAACCTCGCCTTCAACCTGAGCAGACTGGGCCGGCTGGAGGACTCCCACCGAATGGCGAGCGAGGTCGCGGACGCCCGCGCGCGGGTGCTCGGTCCTGACCACCCCGACACCCTGCTCACCCGTTACGAAGTCGCCTACGCGTTGGGTCAGTTGGGAAGCTGGCCGGAGGCGCTGCGCACCTACCGGGAGGTGGCCGAGGCGCGGGCGCGGGTGCTCGGCCCCGACCACCCGGACACGCTCTCCGCCCGTTACGAGGTGTGCATCAGCCTGGGCCGGCTCGGTCGCAGCGCGCAGGCCCTGGAGCTGTACCGCGACCTGATCGACGACCGCACCAGAATGCACGGCCCGGCCCACCCCGAGACCTTGCGCGCCCGGCACGGACTCGGCGTCAACCTCGGGCGCATGGGGCGCTGGGAGGAGGCGCTCGCGGAGTCCCGCGACGTGTGCGCGATCCGCGAACGCGTCCTCGGCCCCGGCCATCCGGACACCCTCGTCAGCCGCCGCGAGGTCGCCGTCGGCCTCGGCTGGCTCGGCCGCTGGGCCGACGCCCTCACCGAGTACCGTGCCGTCGCCGTCGCCCGCGAGCACGTCCTCGGCGAGACCCACCCCGACGCCCTGGCCAGCCGCAACGACGAGGCGCACTGTCTGGAGCAGCTCGGGCGCGCCCAGGAGGCGGTGGAGCTGTACCGACGGGTCGCGGTGTTGCGACAGCAGCGGGCGGCCGAGGGGCTCTGAGTCTCCCGTCCCGTCCCGAGCAGCCATCCGGGCGCCCGCCGGCTGCCGCGTACCTCTGGCAGACCTAGATCATCGCGTGCTACCAAGAACCATGCCTGTACACGAGGGATATGACGCCGTGATCGTCGGTGGGGGCCACAACGGTCTCGTCGCCGCCGCCTATCTGGCCCGTGCCGGACGCTCCGTCCTGGTGCTGGAGCGCCTGGGGAACACCGGCGGCGCCGCCGTGTCCACCCGGCCGTTCGCCGGGGTCGACGCGCGACTGTCGCGCTACTCGTACCTGGTCAGCCTGCTGCCCCGGAAGATCGTGCGCGATCTGAGCCTCGACTTCCGGGTCCGCGGGCGCACGGTGTCCTCGTACACGCCCGTCGAACGCGACGGCCGGCCCACCGGACTGCTGGTCGGCGGCGGCGAGCGGCGCACCCGCGAGGCGTTCCGGCGGCTGACCGGATCGGACCGCGAG
This sequence comes from Streptomyces sp. RPA4-2, assembly GCF_012273515.2. NCBI lineage: Bacteria > Bacillati > Actinomycetota > Actinomycetes > Kitasatosporales > Streptomycetaceae > Streptomyces > Streptomyces sp. RPA4-2. The sequence continues at coordinate 1,083,800 of NZ_CP050975.2, read as the reverse complement.
TACGAGGCCTGGCAGCGCTTCTACGGCATGACCGGCCGGGTCGCCCAGCGAGTGTTCCCGACCCTCACCGAACCGCTGCCCACCCGCGACGAACTCCGTGGCCGGATCGACGACGAGGAGGCCTGGCGGGTGCTCTTCGAGGAGCCGGTGGGCGTCGCTGTCGAGGAGAACTTCAGCGACGACCTGGTGCGCGGCGTCGTCCTCACCGACGCCCTCATCGGCACCTTCGCCGACGCCCACGACCCCTCGCTGCGGCAGAACCGCTGCTTCCTCTACCACGTGATCGGTGGCGGCACCGGCGCCTGGGACGTGCCGGTCGGCGGCATGGGCGCCCTCACGGACGCCATCGCCGGCGCGGCGCGTGGCGCGGGCGCCGTGATCGCCACCGGTCACGAGGCGATCCGCGTCGGGACCGACGGGCGGACCGCGGAGGTCACCTACCGGACCGCGGACGGCGAGGGCGTCGTCGCGGCCCGGCACGTCCTGGTGAACGCCTCGCCGCAGGAGCTGGCGACCCTCACGGGCGAGGCGGCGCCGACCCCGGCCGAAGGCGCGCAGCTCAAGGTGAACATGCTGCTCAAGCGACTGCCGAAGCTGCGCGACAGCTCCGTCGACCCGCGCGAGGCGTTCTCGGGGACCTTCCATGTGGCCGAGGGGTACGAGCAGTTGGCGACCGCTCACGCGCAGGCCGCCGCCGGCCGGCTGCCCGACGCCCCGCCCTCCGAGATCTACTGCCACTCACTCACCGACCCCAGCATCCTCGGCCCGGAGCTGGTCGAGCAGGGCTATCAGACGCTCACGCTCTTCGGCCTGCACACGCCCGCCCGGCTCTTCGCGCACGACAACGACGCGGTGCGCGCTGAGCTGTTGAAGTCGACCCTGGCGCAGCTGGACGCCCAGCTCGCCGAGCCGCTCGCGGACTGTCTGGCCACCGACGCGGACGGCCGCCCGTGCATCGAGGCGAAGACCCCACTCGACCTGGAACGGGACCTGCGCCTGCCGGGCGGCAACATCTTCCACCGCGACCTGGCCTTCCCCTACGCCCAGGAGGGCACGGGCCGTTGGGGCGTCGAGACGGCGCACGCCAACGTCCTGCTGTGCGGGGCGGGCGCGGTACGCGGCGGCGGGGTGAGCGGGGTGCCGGGGCACAACGCCGCCATGGCCGTACTGGAGGAGGACGGCCGCCGAGAAAACTGACGGAGCATCAGAAAAGGCCTTCCCTCGGCCGGGCGACTGCGGCATCCTGCGGCCATGCAGACGGAGCTGAGCAAGCAACTGGGGATCGAGCACGCCATCTTCGGCTTCACGCCGTTTCCCGCCGTCGCCGCGGCCATCAGTCGCGCGGGCGGTCTCGGCGTGCTCGGCGCGGTCCGCTACACCGCCCCCGACGACCTCAGGCGCGACCTCGACTGGATCGAGGCGAACGTCGACGGCAGGCCCTACGGCCTCGACGTGGTGATGCCGGCCAAGAAGGTCGAGGGAGTCTCCGAGGCGGACGTCGAGGCGATGATCCCCGAAGGGCACCGGCAGTTCGTCGCGGACACCCTCGCCAAGTACGGCGTCCCCGGCCTCGCCGAGGGGGAGGCCGCGGGCTGGCGCATCACGGGCTGGATGGAAGAGGTCGCGCGCACCCAGCTCGACGTCGCCTTCGGCTATCCGATCAGACTGCTGGCCAACGCGCTGGGCTCACCGCCCGCCGACGTCGTACGGCGCGCCCATGAACAAGGGGTGCTCGTCGCGGCCCTCGCGGGCAGCGCCCGGCACGCCCGCAAACACGCCGCGGCGGGTATCGACGTCGTCGTCGCGCAGGGCTACGAGGCGGGCGGCCACACCGGGGAGATCGCCTCGATGGTGCTCACGCCGGAGGTCGTCGACGCCGTCGACCCGCTGCCCGTCCTCGCGGCGGGCGGCGTCGGCAGCGGACAGCAGGTGGCCGCCGCGCTCAGCCTCGGCGCCCAGGGCGTATGGCTCGGCTCGCTGTGGCTGACCGTCACCGAGGCCGACCTGCACTCGACGGCCGTGACCCGCAAGCTGCTGGCCGCCGGGTCCGGCGACACCGTCCGCTCGCGCGCGCTGACCGGGAAGCCGGCCCGCCAGCTGCGCACCGAGTGGACCGACGCCTGGGACGATCCGCACGGTCCCGGCACCCTGCCCATGCCCCTGCAGGGGCTGCTGGTGGCCGAGGCAGTCTCCCGCATCCAGAAGTACGAGGTGGAGCCGCTGCTCGGGACGCCGGTCGGGCAGATCGTCGGCCGGATGAACAGCGAACGGAGCGTCCAGGCCGTCTTCGACGACCTGACCCGCGGTTTCGAGCACGCCGTCGACCGCATCAACCGGATCGCCGGAAGGAGCGCCCGACCGTGACCACCTCGACCTCACCGAACGGCTTCTGGGCCCAGGCCGCCGCCGACCCCGGGCGGACGGTCCTCGTCACCCCGGACGGGGACGACTGGACCGCCGGCCGACTGCACACCGCGGCCAACCAACTGGTGCACGGGCTGCGCGCCGCCGGTCTGGAACGGGGAGACGCCTTCGCCGTCGTCCTGCCCAACGGCGTCGAGTTCCTCGTCGCCTACCTCGCCGCCTCACAGGCCGGCCTCTACCTCGTCCCCGTCAACCACCACCTCGTCGGACCCGAGATCGCCTGGATCGTCTCGGACTCGGGCGCCAAGGTGCTCATCGCCCACGAACGGTTCGCCGACGCCGCCCGCCACGCCGCCGACGAGGCGGGACTGCCCCCCACGAACCGCTACGCCGTCGGCCCGGCCGAGGGCTTCCGGCCGTACGCCGAACTCCTCGCCGGGCAGGACGGATCGGCGCCCGCCGACCGCACCCTCGGCTGGGTCATGAACTACACCTCGGGCACCACGGGCCGTCCCCGCGGCATCCGCCGACCGCTGCCCGGCAAGCTCCCCGAGGAGACCTACCTCGGCGGCTTCCTCGGCATCTTCGGCATCAAGCCCTTCGACGACAACGTCCACCTCGTCTGCTCACCGCTGTACCACACGGCCGTCCTCCAGTTCGCGGGCGCCTCCCTGCACATCGGCCACCGTCTGGTGCTGATGGACAAGTGGACACCCGAGGAGATGCTCCGGGTCATCGACTCCCACCGGTGCACCCACACCCACATGGTCCCGACCCAGTTCCACCGGCTGCTGGCGCTCCCCGAGGGGGTCCGGTCCCGCTACGACGTGTCGTCGATGCGGCATGCCATCCACGGCGCCGCCCCCTGCCCCGACCATGTGAAGCGGGCCATGATCGAGTGGTGGGGCCACAGCGTCGAGGAGTACTACGCGGCCAGCGAGGGCGGGGGCGCCTTCGCGACGGCCGAGGACTGGCTGAAGAAGCCCGGCACCGTCGGCAAGGCCTGGCCGATCAGCGAGCTCGCCGTCTTCGACGACGACGGCAGGCGGCTGCCGCCCGGTGAACTCGGCACCGTCTACATGAAGATGAGCACCGGCGGATTCTCGTACCACAAGGACGAGACCAAGACGCGGAAGAACCGCATCGGCGACTTCTTCACCGTCGGCGACCTCGGCTGCCTCGACGAGGAAGGCTATCTCTTCCTCCGCGACCGCAAGATCGACATGATCATCTCCGGTGGCGTCAACATCTACCCGGCCGAGATCGAGGCCGCCCTGCTCGCCCACCCCGCCGTCGCCGACGCGGCGGCCTTCGGCATCCCGCACGACGACTGGGGCGAGGAGGTCAAGGCCGTCGTCGAGCCCGCGCCCGGACACACACCGGGAGCGGCCCTCGCCGCGGACGTCCTGCGGCACTGCGCGGAGCGGCTCGCGGGGTACAAGCGCCCCAAGAGCGTCGACTTCATCGAGTCGATGCCCCGCGACCCGAACGGGAAACTGTACAAACGGCGGTTGCGCGACCCGTACTGGGAGGGCCGTACCCGAGCCGTGTGACACGGCTTGCTCGGTCCCCGCCCCGGTCGGACGGGGACCACAGGGCCGCTGCTGTCCCGTCTCACTCAATCGATTCGTCTTCTCGACGAACCGAGTCGTTCGGGCCTCTGTATCGGCGAACCCGGTCGTGCGGGGCGAGCGCGCCGGGGCCCCGGAGACAGGGCCTCTACGAAGTCGGTCGCCGGGGTGGGTGGGGTGAGGCGCCGCGCGCAGTGCTGTCGAGGGGCTGGACCGGGTCAGCCTGCCAGTCGGGCGAGGGCCAGGGCGTGAGCGTGGTCGAGGGAGTCGGCGGCGGCGCAAGGGATGTCCGGCTGCACACCGGTGCCCTCCCAGTTCGTGCTGGAGACGGGATTGATGGCGCGGCCGAAGGGAACGGTGGCTTCCAGGTGTGGATGCAGGGTCCAGCCCTGGCACGGGTGCGCCCCGCCGCGGGTGGGCTCGCCGACGACTACGGCGCGGCCGAGCTGCTGGAGGTCGTACGCCAGCTCCTCGGCGGCGGAGAAGGTGCTGTCGCTGGACAGCACGTACAACGGCTTGCTGCCGCCGAAGCGCGCGCCGGGAACGTGCGGCAGGCTCCAGGACTGCTCGTTGCGCTCGCCGCCGCGCCAGTACATGGTGTTGAGGTGGGTGCGCTCGTCGAGCAGGTAGCTGCAGACGAAGGCGACCGTGTCCGGGTCGCCGCCCCGGTTGGCGCGCAGGTCCACGATCAGCGCCTGGGCGCGGGAGGCCAGGGTGAGCGCGGCGCTCAGCGGTTCGGCGGCCCACTCCAGCGGAAACAGCATCGGTGCCAGCTCCACCACGGCGACCCCTCCGTCGAGCAACTGCACCCGGGGCGCACCGCCCAGGGAGGAGTCGAAGTCCCGGCGCATGGCGTCCAGGGTGGCCGCCCCCTGCTTCGGGGGGACCGGGGTGGCGTGGTGCTTCAGTCTCAGGTGCCGGTCGCCGTTGACGGACTGCAGGTCCGCGGTGACCAGGCGGGCGAGCTCCTCGGCGTCGTCGACGTCGTAGGCGCCCTCGGTGAGGCGTCGTCGCAGCAGGCCGGCCAGCTGCTCGGCTATCTCGGGGAAAACGTAGTGCTCGGTCAGCAGCCGGGCCGTCTCGTCGATGACAGGGGCCGGCGCAAGTTTCGTCGGAGTCGTCATGGCAGGGAGTAGAGCACTGCCCTTGCGAAAGCGTCAAAGGGTTTGGACACTTTCGGTATGCGTGATCAGCCTCCCTGTCCGCCGCCTCCCGAGGATGTCCTGGAGATCGGTGCGCCTGAGCAGTTCGCGGCGCTCTCTCACCCCTTGCGCCAGCGGTTGCTCTTCGCCCTGGGCCACCGGCCTGCCACCACCAGCCAGCTCGCGGCGCGGCTCGACGCGAAGAAGGGCAACGTGGCCCACCACCTCAAGGTGCTCCGCGAGGCCGGGCTGGTCCACATCGCCGAGACGCGCCAGGTCCGCGGCGGCACCGAGCAGTACTACCAGCGCACGGCCCGCCGGATGGTCGTCGCCGAACCCCGGGCGTCGGGCACCGCCGCGATGCTCGCCGCGGTCGCCCAGGAGCTGGACCGCTCTCCCGTCGAGACCCACCTGACGCTACGCCACCTGCGTCTGAGCCCCGCGAAGGCAAGAGAACTCGGCGAGGCCCTCGCCCAACTGGTCGATGAGGCCGAGGAGGATGCGGAGGGCCGGCCCGTGCACGGTGTGTTGGTGGCGCTCTATCAGCAGGCCCTGCCGACCAGCACCACTGGTTCCGGCTGAGGGCACGTCGATGAGGCAGGACAGCTGTCAGCGGCGCCCGCCCACGCGGATCACCCGCAGACCCGGCGAGGACAGGATGTCCCTCTCGCAGAACCGGGAGGTGACCCACCGCTCGCCGGAGAACAGCCGCGTCTGGTCGCTGTAGTGCGGCGAGGTCGGGTCGGACGACTGGGAGTACGTCAGGAGCGTACGGGCGACCGGGCAGCGGCCCCCGTCCCAGCCGACCGCCTGGATGTACGAGGACCCGGTGGTGACCTCGGTGTAGCCGCCGGCCACGGGATCCCACACCGGCTCGACCTTGTCCCACACTCCCAGCGCCTCCGTGCCGCCCGGCACCGGGATGCGCCGGCCGTCCCGCACGACGAACTGGTGCGCGCCGAGCGGGGAGTCGAGCGGGATGCCCGCCGTACGCAGCTCGGTCACCGTGTCGGCGAGGGCGGTGGCGAACCCGAGGGAAGGGGCGGTTGAGCGTAACAACGGCCACAGACGTTTGACCGGGTGTCACCGCGTCCCACGCAACGGTGGAGCGTCTTCGCGTCAAACGCGCCGGACGCTTGACCGCGCTCGGGGACCGGAACGAGGATCACGCCAGGGCGGACGGACGAAGGAGCAGGTCATGACGGCGGGACGAAGCGTCACGGTCGACGGGGTACTGCGACGCAGCGCCCGGCGGACCCCGGAGCGCGTCGCGGTCCACTACCGCGACCGCTCGTGGACCTACGCCGAACTCGACGAGGCCGTCTCCCGTGCGGCCCAGGCCCTGCGGTCCGCGGGACTCGCACCCGGCGATCGCGTCGGCGCCTACGGCCACAACTCGGACGCGTACCTGATCGGCTTCCTCGCCTGCGCCCGGGCCGGACTGGTACACGTGCCGGTCAACCAGAACCTGGCCGGCGACGACCTGGCGTACATCGTCGGCCAGGCCGGCTGCGGACTCGTCCTGGCCGATCCGGACTTGGCCGGAAACCTGCCCGAGGGGACACCCGTCCTGCCCCTGCGCGACGCCGGCGACTCGCTGCTCGCGCGGCTGGCCGAGACCCCGCCGTACGACGGTCCGGAGCCGCGCGGTGAGGATCTGACGCAGCTGCTGTACACGTCGGGCACCACCGCGCTGCCCAAGGGCGCGATGATGACGCACCGCGCGCTGGTGCACGAGTACCTGAGCGCGATCACCGCCCTCGACCTGCAGGCCGGCGACCTGCCCGTGCACGCGCTGCCGCTCTACCACTCGGCGCAGATGCATGTGTTCCTGTTGCCGTATCTCGCCGTCGGCGCCGTGAACGTGATCCTCGACGCGCCGGACGCCGGCGAGATCCTCGACCTGGTCGAGGCCGGCCGCGCGGACAGCCTGTTCGCCCCGCCCACCGTGTGGATCGGCCTGTCCAACCGGCCCGACTTCGCGACCCGCGACCTGAGCGGGCTGCGCAAGGCGTACTACGGGGCGTCGATCATGCCGGTTCCCGTCCTGGAGCGGCTGCGGGAACGGCTGCCGAAGCTGGCGTTCTACAACTGCTTCGGCCAGAGCGAGATCGGCCCCCTGGCCATGGTCCTCGGCCCCCACGAGCACAAGGGCCGGATGGACTCCTGCGGACGGCCGGTGCTGTTCGTGGAGGCGCGGGTCGTCGACGAGTCCGGCAAGGACGTGGCCGACGGGGAGCGGGGCGAGATCGTCTACCGCTCACCGCAGTTGTGCGAGGGCTACTGGGACAGGCCGGAGGAGACGGCCGAGGCCTTCCGCGACGGCTGGTTCCACTCCGGTGACCTCGCGGTCCAGGACGGGGACGGGTTCTTCACCGTCGTGGACCGGGTGAAGGACGTCATCAACTCCGGTGGTGTGCTGGTCGCTTCGCGGCAGGTGGAGGACGCGCTCTACACCCACGAGGCGGTCGCGGAGGTGGCGGTGATCGGCCTGCCCGACGAACGGTGGATCGAGGCGGTCACGGCGGTCGTCGTCGCGCGCGGTGAGATCAGCGGGGACGAACTCGTCGCGCACGCACGCGAGAAGCTCGCCCACTTCAAGGCGCCCAAGCGGGTCCTGTTCGTGGACGAGCTGCCGCGCAACGCGAGCGGGAAGATCCTCAAGCGCGAGCTGAGGGACCGGTTCGCGGCGGACTCGTAGGCCGCGCCGTACGCCGTACTCCCTGGCACCGTCCGCCTGTCCGCCTGTCCGCCTGTCCGCCGTCCGCGCGGCGGCGGACAGGATTCAGCGCTCCCGCAGGTCGACGATCCGCCTGATCTTCCCCACGGACCGCTCCAGCGACTCCGGCTCGACGACCTCGACGGTGACCGACACACCGATCCCGTCCTTCACGGCGGCCGTGATGGAGTGCGCGGCCGCTTCGCGGATCTCGGGTGTGGCGCCGGGCCGCGCCTCGGCCCGCACGGTGAGAGCGTCGAGACGGCCCTCGCGGGTCAGCCGGAGCTGGAAGTGCGGCGCGACGCCCGGCGTGCGCAGCACGATCTCCTCGATCTGTGTCGGGAAGAGATTGACCCCCCGCAGGATCACCATGTCGTCGCTGCGGCCGGTGATCTTCTCCATCCGGCGGAAGACACGGGCGGTGCCCGGCAGCAGCCGGGTCAGGTCCCGCGTCCGGTAACGGATCACGGGCATGGCCTCCTTGGTGAGCGAGGTGAACACCAGCTCGCCCTCGGCGCCGTCCGGCAGCACCTCGCCGGTGATGGGGTCGACGACCTCCGGATAGAAGTGGTCCTCCCAGATGTGCAGCCCGTCCTTGGTCTCCACGCACTCCTGGGCGACACCCGGGCCGATCACCTCCGACAGGCCGTAGATGTCCACGGCGTCGATGGCGAACCGCTCCTCGATCTCGCGCCGCATCTCCTCCGTCCACGGCTCCGCGCCGAAGACACCCACCCGCAGCGAGGTGCCGCGCGGGTCGACACCCTGCCGCTCGAACTCGTCGAGCAGCGTGAGCATGTACGAGGGGGTCACCATGATGACCTGGGGGCGCAGGTCCTGGATGAGCTGCACCTGACGTGATGTCATGCCGCCGGACGCGGGGATCACCGTACAACCGAGCCGTTCGGCGCCGTAGTGAGCGCCGAGACCCCCGGTGAACAGCCCGTAGCCGTACGCCACATGCACCTTGTCGCCCGGACGGCCGCCCGCCGCCCGGATCGAACGGGCCACCATGTCGGACCACATGGAGAGGTCGTTGTCCGTGTAGCCGACGACCGTGGGGCGCCCGGTGGTCCCGCTCGACGCGTGGAGGCGGCGGATTCGCTCCTGGGGCACGGCGAACATCCCGTACGGATAGTTCTCGCGCAGGTCCGCCTTGGTCGTGAACGGGAAACGCGCCAGGTCGGAGAGGGTGCGGCAGTCGTCCGGCCGTACGCCCGCCTTGTCGAAGGACTCCCGGTAGAAGGGCACGTTCTCGTACGCGTGCCGCAACGACGCCCGCAGCCGCTCCTCCTGCAACGCCCGCAGCGCGTCGGCGTCCAGCCGCTCGCCCGCGTCCAGCAGGTCCTTCGACACCGTGGAATCCACCATGGGGACTCCTCCCTCACCAACCGTACCAATCCGGGCGACCGATCATTCGGTCGTGCTGTTCGGGATCAGTAATTCAGGCCGGTCCGTCTCGTGCAAGGGGTCGGCGTCCAGTTTCTTCGCGATCCCGTGCGCGATGTCCGCGATGCGCGGGACGGGAGGGCGGCGCGGGGCTCAGCCGCCGGCCTCCGCCGCCACCGAGCGTGCCCAGCGGTAGTCGGCCTTGCCGCTCGGCGACCGCTGGATGGTGTCCGTGATGACCAGCTGGCGGGGGATCTTGTAGCCGGCGAGGTGGTCCCGGACGTGGGCCTGGATGTCCTCCAGGGACGGCCGGCGCGCACCCTCGCGCAGTTGCACGACCGCCGCCACGTGGTTGCCCCACTTGTCGTCCGGCACCCCGGCGACCAGGGCGTCGTACACGTCCGGATGGGACTTGAGGGCCTGCTCGACCTCCTCCGGGTAGACCTTCTCGCCACCGGTGTTGATGCACTGGGAGCCGCGGCCGAGGACGATGACGATGCCCTCCTCGTCGACGGTCGCCATGTCGCCGAGCAGGACCCACCGCTCGCCGTCCTTCTGGAAGAAGGTCTCGGCGGTCTTCGCGGGGTCGTTGTAGTAGCCGAGGGGTACGTGGCCGCGCTGTGCGATGCGTCCGGGTTCACCGACGGCGACCGGTTCGTGGGTCGCCGGATCCACCACCTGGGTGCGGGAGTTGACGCGCACCCGGAAGCCTCTGCCGGGGCCCGAGTCGGCGGTGGCGGTGCCGTTGAACCCGGACTCCGACGAGCCGAAGTTGTTGAGCAGCATCACGTTCGGGACCAGCGCCTGGAACTGCGCGCGGACCGTTTCCGACATGATGGCGCCGGACGACGACAGGCTGAACATGGAGGAGCAGTCCGTGCCCTTCATGGACCCCTTCAGGGCGTCGATCAGCGGTCGCAGCATCGCGTCGCCGACCAGCGACACGCTGGTGACCCGCTCCCGTTCGATCGTCCGAAGAACCTCCTCGGGCACGAACTTGCGGTGGATCACCACCCGTTGCCCGAAGTTGAACCCGATGAAGGCCGTCAGCGTCGAGGTGCCGTGCATCAGCGGGGGAGTGGGGAAGAACGTGATGCCCTCACCGCCCGCCGCGACCCGCTCGGCGAGCTCCTCCGGCTTCGCCACCGCCTCACCCGTCGGGGCGCCGCCGCCGAGGCCCGCGAAGAACAGGTCCTCCTGCCGCCACATGACGCCTTTGGGCATACCGGTCGTGCCGCCCGTGTAGATGATGAACTGGTCGTCCGCCGAGCGTGCCGGGAAACCCCGCCCGGGAGAGCCGGCGGCCTCGGCGTCCGCGAAGTCCACGAGGGCCGGAGCGGGAGCCGGATCGGGAGCGGGAGCGGAGGCGGAGGCGGTGGTGACCGGCGTGCCGGCCGTCCCGGAGCCGGAGGCCCCCACGCGCAGGAGGTGGCGCAGAGCGCGGGTTCGCGGGAGTGCCGCCGTCACCCGGTCGGTGAACTCCGCGTCGAAGACCAGGGCCACCAGATCCGCGTCCTGGTAGAGGTAGACCAACTCCTCTTCCACATAACGGTAGTTGACGTTGACCGGTACGATCCGCGCCTTCAGGCAGGCCAGCACCGTCTGCACGTACTCGATCCCGTTGTACAGGTGCAGCCCCAGGTGTTCGCCGGGGCGTATGCCGCTGTCGATCAGGTGGTGGGCGATACGGTTCGCCGCCGAGTCCAGTTGCGCGTACGTCAGCCGGCGCTCCGCACCCGTGCCGGGATGGTCGAGGTAGACCAGCGCCTCGCGGTCGGGGACCACGTCGACGACCGACTCGAACAGGTCGGCAAGGTTGTACTCCACCGCTCCTCCTGACGCCGAACGTCCGGGGCCGCCCCTCGGCTCGACGGTCATCAGAGCAAAGCCCGCCACAACTGGGAAGGGCCCGCGCAGAAGAAATCTGACTGCCTGTCAGAAAACCCTTGTACTGACTCCGCGCCTCCTGCAACCTGTTCTCGTTCCTGCGACGGGAGGACGGCAATGGGTGGGACGGAACACCTCACCGTGCGGCGCGAAGGCGCCACGCTGGTGCTCACGCTCAACAGGCCCGAGGCCAAGAACGCGCTTTCGCTGCCGATGCTGGTCGGCCTGTACGACGGCTGGACCGAGGCCGACGCGGACGACGGGATCCGCTCGATCGTGCTCACCGGCGCGGGCGGCGCGTTCTGTGCCGGCATGGACCTCAAGGCACTGGCCGGAAAGGGCATGGAGGGCGAGCGGTACCGGGACCGGCTGAAGGCCGACCCGGATCTGCACTGGAAGGCGATGCTGCGCCACCACCGCCCCCGCAAACCGGTGATCGCCGCCGTCGAGGGACCCTGCGTCGCGGGCGGTACCGAGATCCTCCAGGGCACCGACATCCGGGTCGCCGGCGAGTCGGCGCTCTTCGGCCTCTTCGAGGTCAGACGCGGACTGTTCCCGATCGGCGGCTCCACCGTCCGTCTGCCGCGCCAGATCCCGCGCACGCACGCCCTCGAGATGCTCCTGACCGGGCGCTCCTACCCGGCCGCGGAAGCCGCCCGCATCGGTCTCGTCGGCCGGGTCGTGCCGGACGGAACGGCGCTCGCCGAGGCCCTCGAGATCGCCGAGCGGGTCAACGCCTGCGGCCCGCTCGCCGTCGAGGCCGTCAAGGCGTCCGTGTACGAGACCGCCGGGATGACCGAGACCGAGGGCCTCGCCGCCGAACTCACCCGCGGTTGGCCGATCTTCGACACCGCCGACGCCAAGGAGGGTTCCCGGGCCTTCGCCGAGAAGCGCCCGCCCGTCTACCGGCGCGCCTGACCCCCGAGCTCCCGCCCGGGCGCGCCTGACCTCCGAAGGAGACATCCGGGATGCCCGAAGTCCTCAAAGCCCCCCTCGTCGTCGAGTTCCCCTTCACCCGCTCGCTCGGCCCCGTCCAGAGCGCGTTCCTCACCGGTCTGCGCGAGCGGGTGGTCCTCGGCGTACGGACCACCGACGGCAGGACGCTCGTCCCGCCCGTCGAGTACGACCCCGTCACCGCCGACGAGCTCCGCGACCTCGTCGAGGTCGCCCCCACCGGCACCGTCACCACCTGGGCCTGGAACCACGCCCCGCGCCGGGGCCAGCCCCTCGACACGCCCTTCGCCTGGGTCCTGGTCAGACTCGACGGTGCCGACACCGCCCTGCTGCACGCCCTCGACGCTCCCGGCCCCGACACCGTGCGCACCGGCATGCGGGTGCGCGTGCGCTGGGCCCACGAACGCTCCGGGGCCGTCACGGACATCGCCTGTTTCGAACCCTACGACGGCGAACCGGACGAACCCGGTGCTCACGACGGCCGGTTCGCCGACATGGTGACCGGCATCGTCACCCCCGCCCGCCTCGACTACGTGTACTCACCCGGCCGCGCCCAGAGCGCCTACATCGAGGCCCTCTCCGAGCGGCGCACCGTGGGGGAGCGCTGCCCGCTGTGCCGCAAGGTGTACGTCCCGCCCCGGGGCGCGTGCCCCACCTGCGGGGTCGCCACCGCGGAACAGGTCGAGGTGGGACCGCGCGGCACGGTCACCACGTACTGCATCGTCAACATCAAGGCCAGGAACCTCGACATCGAAGTGCCCTACGTCTACGCCCACATCGCCCTCGACGGCGCCGACCTCGCGCTGCACGGCCGGATCGGCGGCATCCCCTACGACCAGGTACGGATGGGGCTGCGGGTGGAGCCGGTGTGGACACGGGACAGCCGTCACCCGGACCACTACCGGCCGGCCGGCGAACCCGACGCGGACTACGAGACGTACAAGGAGCTGTTGTAGATGCGGCCCACCAGGGACGTCGCCGTGGTCGCCTTCGGGCAGACCGACCACCGGCGCACCAGCGACGAACTCTCCGAGGTGGAGATGCTCATGCCGGTCCTGCACGAGGTCCTGGACCGGACCGGCCTGAAGACCAGCGACATCGACTTCACCTGCTCCGGCTCGACGGACTACCTCGCCGGCCGCGCCTTCTCGTTCACCATGGCGCTCGACGGGGTGGGCGCCTGGCCGCCGATCTCCGAGTCGCACGTCGAGATGGACGGGGCGTGGGCGCTGTACGAGGCCTGGACGAAGCTCCTGACCGGTGACGCCGACACCGCGCTCGTGTACGCGTACGGGAAGTCGTCGCCCGGCTCCGTACGGGACGTCCTGACCCGGCAGCTCGACCCGTACTACGTCGCGCCGCTGTGGCCCGACTCGGTCGCGCTCGCCGCACTCCAGGCGCGGGCGCTCATCGACGCGGGCGACACCGACGAACCCGCGCTCGCCGCTGTCGCGTCCCGCAGCCGTACCTCGGCGGCCGCCAACCCCCACGCACAGCTCCGGGGTTCGGTGGACCAGGGCGACTACGTCGTACGTCCGCTGCGGACCGGAGACTGCCCGCCGGTCGGGGACGGCGCCGCCGCGGTGATCCTCGCGGCGGGCGAGCGGGCCCGCGAGCTGTGCGAGCGGCCCGCCTGGATCCGTGGCATCGACCACCGCATCGAGGCCCACAGTCTCGGCGTGCGCGACCTGACGGACTCACCGTCCACCCGCCTCGCCGCCGAGCGCGCCGGGGCCTTCGAACGGCCCGTCGACACGGCGGAACTGCACGCCCCCTTCACCTCGCAGGAGGTCGTCCTGCGCAAGTCGCTGCGGCTCGCCGACGACGTGGACGTCAACCCCTCCGGCGGAGCGCTCGCGGCCAACCCGGTCATGGTCGCCGGGCTCGTCCGCGTCGGAGAGGCCGCCGCGCGCATCCACCGGGGCACCTCCGACCGGGCGCTCGCCCACGCCACCTCGGGGCCCTGCCTGCAACAGAACCTGGTCGCCGTACTCGAAGGGGATCCGCGATGAGCAAGGAGCCCGTGGCCGTCGTAGGCGTCGGCCAGACCAAGCACGTGGCGGCCCGGCGGGACGTGTCGATCGCCGGCCTGGTCCGCGAGGCGGCCCGGCGGGCCCTGGAGGACGCGGAGCTGACGTGGTCCGACGTCGACGCCGTCGTCATCGGCAAGGCGCCGGACTTCTTCGAGGGCGTCATGATGCCGGAGCTGTACCTCGCCGACGCGCTCGGCGCCGTCGGCAAACCGATGCTGCGCGTGCACACGGCGGGCTCCGTCGGCGGCTCGACCGCGCTGGTCGCCACCAACCTCGTCGCCGGCCGCGTCCACGGCACCGTCCTGACCCTGGCCTACGAGAAGCAGTCCGAGTCGAACGCCATGTGGGGCCTGTCCCTGCCGATCCCCTTCCAGCAGCCGCTGCTGGCCGGGGCGGGCGGATTCTTCGCACCGCACGTACGCGCGTACATGCGGCGTACGGGTGCGCCCGACACCGTCGGCTCCCTGGTCGCCTACAAGGACCGCCGCAACGCGCTCAAGAACCCCTACGCGCACCTCCACGAACACGACATCACCCTGGAGAAGGTCCAGGCCTCCCCGATGCTCTGGGACCCGATCCGCTACTCGGAGACCTGCCCGTCCTCGGACGGCGCCTGCGCCATGATCCTCACCGACCGCGCCGGAGCGGCCCGTTCACCCCGTCCGCCCGCGTGGCTGCACGGCGGCGCGATGCGCAGCGAGCCCACCCTGTTCGCCGGCAAGGACTGCGTGTCCCCGCGGGCGGGCAAGGACTGCGCGGCCGACGTCTACCGGCAGGCCGGCATCGCGGACCCGCGCCGGGACATCGACGCCGTGGAAATGTACGTACCTTTCTCCTGGTACGAACCCATGTGGCTGGAGAACCTCGGCTTCGCCGACGAGGGCGAGGGCTGGAAACTCACCGAATCCGGGGTGACCGAGCTCGACGGGGACCTGCCCGTCAACATGTCGGGCGGCGTACTCTCCACCAATCCGATCGGCGCCTCCGGGATGATCCGCTTCGCGGAAGCGGCGCTCCAGGTACGCGGACAGGCGGGAGAACACCAGGTGGAAGGGGCCCGCAGGGTACTGGGGCACGCCTACGGAGGCGGCTCCCAGTTCTTCTCGATGTGGCTGGTCGGGTCCGAACCGCCCAGCTCCTGAAACCGTCCCCCTCACGTGGCCTGTCCGCCACCGGAACCGATCGCTAGGCTGGCGGCGGACGACGAACCGGGAGGAGCACGGACGTGGCCGAGAGCACCATCGAGCAACACCCGCTCGCGGGCTGGGACAAGCCTGAGCTGGACCTGAGCAAGGCGGAATGGCAGTCCAGCAGCCGGGGGCGAGGTGACGTCCAGATCGCCTTTGTCGAGGGCTTCATCGCGATGCGCAACAGCGGCCGCGCCGAGAGCCCTTCTTTGATCTTCACGCCCGCCGAGTGGGGCGCGTTCGTGTCGGGTGCCCGCGAGGGCGAGTTCGACCTGACCTGACCTGACCTGACCTGACCTGACCCGACCCGACGCCTCGCACGAGGAGAAGGAATCGCGAGCGGTGACCCGTTCCCGGGCCGGTGCCCGAGCGGCACCGGACCCGGAGACGGCCGGCCTCCCGGCTGTACGTCCGGCAGGACCGGGAGCGCGGTCACAGGCTCAGCATCTTCAGGGGTTCGGTGCGGGTGATCTCCACGATCCGTTCAGGAGTCAACTCGGCCTGGCGGAAGGACGACCGGCTCCACTCCAGCCACGGCCCGATGTCCATCTGGGACGGCTGGCCGAGGTCGGAGCTGTAGACGACCCTCGGCAGGAGGGACAGGACGTCGGCGAAGTCGGTCAGGTCCTGGTAGTCGAGGAGCCGGGTGAGCGCGGTCTGCTCCGTCCATACCTGCTCAGCGGCGGCCACCTCCACGAGGTCCTTGCAGGTCAGCCCGGTCATCGGATTGGCGGGCTGGTTGAGCATCAGGCGTGGCAGGTCCAGCCGTACGGCCTCGTCGACCAGGAGTCGCACCTCGTGGGCGTCGGCGTGGCCGGTGGAGACGACCACCGGCAGATCCCGTGCGGCGCGCAGGATCTCGCGGACCTCCGTGCGCAGCACCCGGCTGTCGTCGGCGACGGTGAGCGGGCGCAGGCCCCCGGCGAGGAGCGGATGGGAGGGGGTGCGGGTCAGCCGGCTGCGGTGAGTGCGGCCGGTGACCGTGGGCAGATGGACGATCAGGCGCAGTCCGCTGTCCTCGCCGTGCTGGATGACGGCCTGCTCCACGGCCCGCGCGTCGAATCCTCCCGCCAGGGCGTTGAGGACGATCGAGCCGGAGACGGGCAACCCCTGTTGGCGGGCCTCCCATGCCTGGGCCGCGGTCGAGCCGAGGTGGTTCTTGAGGACGACCCAACCCCCGTGCCCGGCGTAGAGCGCACCGGCGGTGGCGGCGGTGTGGCGGCGCAGATACGCGTCCGGACCTACGTGGTAGTGGACGTCGACGAAGCCGGCGTGCTGCAAGGCCGAGGGGCTGGGCCGCCCGGTGACCTCAGTGGTCGTCATGGTCGCCCTTGTCCTCCCACGGACGGGCGTAGCCGAAGCGGGCGCGTGCCTCGTCCAGCCTGTCGCCGCCTAGCGCCGCCGCCCGGATACGGGACTCCGTACGCTCCACGGCCTCGGCGCGGCGGACGACCTCCTCGACGAGGTCGGCCGGGATGCGTAGCGCGCCGTTGTCGTCGGCCAAGATCCAGTCGCCCGGACGGACGGGCGTACCCGCGATGTCGACCTCGGCGCCGGTACGGTCCAGCACCACCCGGTTCTTGCCGCTGACCATCGTCACACCGGTGCTGAACAGCGGGTACCCGGCGGTGCGGCTCTCCTTCACATCGCGTACCGAGCCGTGCACGACCGTTCCGCGGACGCCGCGGTGCAGCGCGACGGAACTGAGGAGGGAACCCCAGTTGGTGCACATGAGGCTGCCGCCGTTGTCCACGACGACGACCGAACCGGATGGCACGTCGTCGATGTAGTCGGCGGCGTTGCGAAAGCCGGTGTCGTCGTCGACGGCGCGGTAGCGGACGGTGAAGGCGGGTCCGCAGGCGATGCTGCCGGGGGTGCGCGCCGCGATGCCGGGCAGCACGCCGGGCGGGGTGCGCAGGCTGTCCATGGCGTCCGAGAGGGCGGCCGTGTCGAGCCCGGCCATGCGTTCGCGCAGGGCTTCGGTCCCCACGGGAGCGGCGGTGGTCATGCGGATTCCTCCGTGAGGGGGTGGGAGCGGCCGATGAGGTGCCGGGTGAGGGACCATGCCGCGAACTCGGTGAAGTAGGTGGTGACTTCGGCCCCGCGATGGGGGACGGTCGACGTGTAGGCGCGCTCGCCGGTCTCGTCGCGGACGACGCAGGTGACGGCGACCGTTCCGGTGTAGGTCGTACGGTCCCCGCCGTGCCAGACGCCGGAGAGGGAGACGCCGAGTGAGGCCGAGCCTTCGCCGCTTCGGTGCGCGCGGGTCAGTTCGGCCGCGAGGACGCCCCCGGTGAGCTGGTCGTCGATGTCCGGGACGAGGCCGCGCTCGTCGAGCAGAAGCGCCAGCTCCTGGACTGCGGTGCGGTCCCGGTCGGTGACGATGTGGTCGGCGAGCGCCGTGTCCAGGCGCTTGCCCATGACGTCGGCGGATTCGGGCGGGCAGCCGAGTCGGATGTCGACGTACGGGTAGTGCCAGCGGTACGCGGGTTTGACCGGTACACCGCTGTCCCGTACGAGTTCGTCGACGAGGGCCGCCGCGTCCGCTTCGATGAGGCCGAGCGTGCGGCGGAAGACGGCGGTCACCTCGGGGGGGTCGGGGAGGTGCGCGAGGCCGTCGCGCAGCACGGACTCCAGCATCGGAAGGCATTCGCGCGGCGGTCCGGGGAGCATGATCACGGTGCTTTCCTGCGCCTGGGTCCGGCAGCCCCAGGCAGAACCGTTGAGGTTGGGCAGCAGGTCGGCGCCCTCGGTGAACAGTGCCTGACGGCGGTTGTCGTCGTGGATGGCGACGCCGAATCGGGTGAGGCGGTCCACGACCCCCTGCCACGCCTCCTCGCGGTGTTCGAGCGGGCGTCCCAGCGCGCGGGCGACGGCACCGCGGGTCACGTCGTCCGAGGTGGGGCCGAGCCCGCCCATCACCACGATCACGTCGTCGCGGCCGAGGGAGGGACGGATGGCGTCGGCGATGCCGGCCTCGTCGTCGCCGATGGTGTGGCGGACGCGGACCGGGATGCCGCGCTCGGCGAGCATCCGCGAGGCGACACGGGCGTTGGAGTCCTCCAGATCACCGCGGAGCAGCTCGTCCCCGATGGTGACGACGGCAGAGGTCGGGGCGTGCGGGACCTCGCGGCAGGCGTCCATGACCGCCTGGGCCGCCTCGGTGGTGGTGGCGCCGCCGCCCAGGTCGTAAGTGACCCGGTCGCGCCGGCGGGTGACATGGCGTACGGCGTCCCGGACACCACGCGCCTCGTGCTCGAAGCCGAGGTGCTCCAGCAACAGGCCGATGGTGAGGAACGCCGCGGCGGGATTGGCGCGCCCGTGTCCGGCCATCGCCGGGGCGCTGCCGTGCACCGGCTCGAAGTAGTTGCCGGTCTCACCGATGTTGGCGCTGGGCGCCAGGCCGAGTCCGCCCATCACGCCGCCGCCGAGGTCGGAGAGGATGTCGCCGAACATGTTCTCGGCGACGATCACGCCGAAGCGCTCCGGGCGGCGTGCCATCCACAGGGCGACCGCGTCCACGTTGAGGACCTCGAAGGGGATCTCCGGGTAGTCGGCGGCGATCGCCTCCAGCCGTTCCAGGACGTACGCGCTGCTGTGCCGCAGGACGTTGGGCTTGTCGGCGAGGGTGACCCGTTCGTGGCCGTGTCCGCGGGCGGTCTCGAAGGCGAAGCGCAGGATGCGGTCCAGGCCGTGCGAGGTCTGCAGCCGAACGCTGGCCGTGGCGCCCTGGCGGCCGCTGCGGCGGACGTTGGGGTGGTCGGCGACCAGCGGCCACATCTCGTCCGGTACGTGGTTCCAGTCCAGGCCCGCGTACAGGCCCTCGGTGTTCTCCCGGACCACGCAGAAGCGGTACGGGGTGCCGCCGCCGAGGTAGTTCTCCACCGGTCGCAGATTGGCGAACAGGTCGAGACGCTGCCGGAGTTGGATGATGGGCGAGATGTACTGCGGGGCGGACGCACGCAGTTCGGGAGCCAGCTCCGCGAGGGCCTCGCGGCGTGGCTTGCTGGTGGTGGCGCCGAGCAGCACGGCGTCGCTGCGGCCGATCAGGTCCCAGGTGCGGTCGGGGACGGGGTTGCCCTCGGTCCGCCAGTACTCCCAGCCGATGTCACCGAACTCGAGGTCGACGGGCAGGCCGAGTGTCTCGATCACCGGCAGCGCGGCGTCCAGGACCTCCGGTCCGATTCCGTCGCCGGGCAGGACTGCGACGGTCTTGCGGTTCATGAGTGTTCAGCTCCCAGGAAGCGGGTGATGGTGTCGCGGGTGAGGGCGGGCCGGTCGGCGTGGGGGCGCATTCCGGCCTGCGGCACGCCCGTCAGGTGGTGCCGCGGGCGGGGTCCGGTGGCCAGGTGCTTGCGCTGGACGAGCAGGGACCGTTCGCCGTACACGTGCAGGAGGGCGCCCGGGAAGTCCCGTACAGGGTCGCGGACATCGGCCGCGTGCAGCAGCCGCAGGCCGGCGGACAGCCGTCGGCCTGCCAACTCCTCTTCGGGATCGGTGGGTTGACCGGCGTCGGGCTCGGTGCGCGGAAGGGTGGTGGCGCCGGGTTGCCGGCCGGGGCCGCGGACGGCCTCTTCGAGGAGTCGCAGCGCCGAGGGAAGGCCCTGGGCTTGGACGGCGGCGGCGATACGTTCCAGTTTCGTGTCCAGCTCGTCGTCGGCGACGGTGGGGCCGGAAAGCAGCAGCACTTTGGCGTGATGGGTCCACTCGTGCGTGAGCAGGGCCTGGACGACGGCGCCGCCCAGGGCATTGCCGACCAGCAGGTCGGGGGCCACGGCCGCGGACGGACCGTACGCACCGTCGGCGTGCGGTGCGAGGTGGCGCCCCCAGCGGTCCACGAGGGCCTTGAGGTCGTCACCGTCGCGCAATAAGGACAGGGTGTCGTAGACCGTGATCCGGTGTCCTGAGGTGAGCAGCGGTTCGGCGACCTGGTGGAAGAACGAGCCGTGGTCCCAGCGGGGCATGACGGGCGAGAGAACGACCGCGTGGCGCGGTGCGTCGGCGTCGCCCAGCACGGCGAGGGCCGGGGCCGGCGCGGCAGTGAGCGCCGGCCCCGGGGGACGCGACGTCACCGGGCGCCCGCCGCGGTCAGTTCGCGGGCCGCCGAGAACGCGTCGCCGATCCGGTCCACGGGGAGCTTGGCGCGTTCCTCGACGGAGAGGTCGAAGTGCCCCAGGACCAGGTCGGGCAGTGGCAGCGAGGGCGTGGCTTCCGCGATTTGGGACTCCATGCGGTGGGCGAGGCTGAGGATCCGGCCGAGGTCGTACGCGTCGGTGTCGGCGCGCCGGCCGAGGTAGGCCAGCCACTGCTCGGTCACCAGGTTGCCCGGACCCTTGCCCATGCCCAGGATGGAGGAGTCGATCCAGGTGGCTCCCGCGTCGACGGCCGCGATGGCGTTGGCCAGCGCCAGGCCGAGGTTGTTGTGTGCGTGCAGACCGATGGCCGCGTCGGTCACCGAGCGGACCAGGGTGACCAGTTGGGTCACTTCGCGGGGCAGCATGCTGCCGTTGGAGTCGGCCAGATAGACCACGTCGGCGCCGGCGTCGCCGGACAGCGCGGCGAGTTCGACCAGTCGGCGCCGGTCCAGCTGACTGACGCGGGTGATGTTGACGGTGGTGGTGAAGCCCAGACCGCCGGCCTGGGAGAGCAGGGCGAGCCCGTGCTCCGGCGCGCCGGAGGGCAGGCAGAACCGGATGAGGCGGACGCCGGCGTCGTACATGCGCGGCAGGTCGTCCTCGGTGATGTTCTTCGGGTGCAGGATCATGCAGAGACGGTCGGGGGAGACGACCTCGGCGACCGCGCGTATGTAGTCGTCGGCGCCCACGCCGGTACGGCCGATCCCTGGCTTGGGTTTGAACGAGCCGTTGCGGTAGCCGATCTCGACCCACTCCATGCCGGCGGCGACGCTCTCACGTGCGTGGTGCAGTGCGTAGTCCAGCGGGAAGTCGAAGTTGTTGCGGTAGCCCCCGTCGCGCAGCGTCACATCAAGATTGACGATCATTACCCCTCCATGTATGGCGCATGCAGTTGGCGGGGTGACAGCCGCGTGTGAATCCGTCGCGACATGACGCGACGGATTGCCTGGGATTCAACACGCTGTTATTCCGGTGGGATTTTCCGCAAGCGGCATCCCACATCACATCACCCCGTTGGCGAACTTCACGGTTCAACTGCCCATACTTTTCAGCCGGAAAGCACATCGGCGAGGCGTAAGCCGGAAGTTCGTCTGTTCATAACGTATCGCATGTCCTCAAGTGAAGATCAACGAGAGGGTAAAGAGTTCGCCATGTCCGCTCACTCAGTTCTCCTCCGCGACTTTCCGCCGAACCCGTGCACTTGCTGCCGTCAGCAACTCCAGGCGTACCGGGTCGGCGTTTTCCCGTACGGCGAGCGACATGCGGATGGTGAGGGGATCCCCGATGAGTGGAAGCAGGGAGATTCGGCGGGAGGACACCGTGTTGGCCGCTGTCGGGTACACCAGGGTCCAGCCGGCCGCGCCCGCGCCGATCTCGGCGAGGGTGTCCTGGAGCCGGGTGGAGGGCGGGCCGAAGGTCGGCTCGAAACCCGCTGCGCGGCAGGCGGCGACGACGGTGTCGAAGAGCACCGCGTTCTCCCCGCGGGAGGCGATGCGCAAGGGCAGCCCGGCCAGATCGGCCAGCTCCAGGCGGTGGCGTGCGGCCAGCGCGTGCGCGGCGGGCAGCGCGACCAGCAGCGGATCGTGCCAGAGGCCGAGAAGTCGCAGGCCAGGAGCGTGTTCGAGGCCGCGGACGAAGGCCGCGTCCAGCCGTCCGGCACCTACTTCTTCCAGGCGCGTGCGGGCGTCGAGGGTCTGGAACTCGAAGCGGGTGCCGGCGCCGCGGTCGGGCAGCGCGTCCAGGAAGTCGTCCAGCCGGGGCCCCAGGGCGGAGCTGATGCCGACGCGGAAGGCGGCGGCGCTCCGCGTGGTGAGCCGTTGCGCCGTGGCGGCGAAGGAGTCCCGCGCCTTCAGTAGTTCGCGGCCCTCGGGCAGCAGGGCGTGGCCGGCCGGGGTGAGGGTCACGGTGCGACCGGAACGGTCGAAGAGCTGGGTGCCCAGCTCCCGCTCCAGTCGGCGCACCTGCTGGCTGACCGCGGGCTGGCCGATGTGCAGCCGCTCGGCCGCCCTGCCGAAATGCAGCTCCTCGGCAACGGTGACGAAGTACTGAATCTGACGCAGTTCCACGGGATCCCCCCACCGATCAGGGCGATCCTTATTATTGAACGGTGAAACATTCATGCTCGCGGGATCGCCGCGGGAGAATCCTCGCACACCGGTCGACGGCACCCGCCACCGGGCGGGCCCGCTCTCGCAGTTGTGCGGTTTCATTCATCGGCGCAGGTATTTATTCACTGCCCTGATTACCTTCAGTCGGCGGTAACTCCCTGCAGATCACCGGCCTCCGCACCGGCGCCGCGGAATTCGCCGTCATGCCTTTGCGGAGTGGAGGGCCGCCGCGCCGCCAGGGAAAGGAAGAAAGCGAAGGCGACCGTTCCCAGAACCGCGGCGGCCACGACGAACCAGCCCAGGGCGGAGAGGTCGCCCGCCGGCAGTCGGCTGGAGAGGAAGATTCCCAGTGAGGCGGCCAGCAACTGGAGGGCGCCCATCAGGCCGGACGCCGATCCCGCCGTCGAGCGGAAAGTCGTCACCCCCGCACTCATCGACAACGGCAGCAGGAAGCCGTTGCCGAAGGTCATCACCGGCATGAACACCAGGACCAGCAGACCCCAGGGCCGGCCGGCCCCGCTCAGCCCCAGACCGAGCATCATCAGCGCACCGGCGAGAAAGAATCCGTGGCCCATCCACAGCAGTCGGTCGACAGGCCGCGCGCGGACCAGGGTGCGCGAGGTCAGGTTGCCCGCGACGTACGCGATCGAGACGGTGATGTAGCAGTAACTGGTGGTCTGGGTGGCCAGGCCCATCTTCTCGAAGACGAGCGGGGAGGCGGCCAGGTAGCCGAAGTAACCGCCGTACGCCACCGCCAGGTTGATCGTGTACGCCCAGAACAGCGGACGGGTCAGCAGCTTCGGATAGCCCCTCAGCGTGGTGCCGAGGTGCTTGCTGCGCCGCTCCGGCGGCAGGCTCTCGGGGATCGAGGTGATCATCACGACCAGCGTCACCAGGCCGAGCAGGGCGGTCACCACAAACGCCGCGCGCCAGGAGACGTACGTGGTCAGATAGCCGCCCACCAGGGGAGCGACGGACGGGGAGACACCCACGATCGGCATGACCGTGGCGAACATCCGGGCCGCGTCCCTCTCCTCGTACAGGTCGCTGATCACGGCCCGGCCGAGGACCATGCCCGACCCGGCGCCCAGTGCCTGGAGGAGCCGGCCGGCGCCGAACACCTCGACCGTGGGCGCCACCGCGCACACCAGCGAGGCCACGACGAACAGTCCGAGCCCGGAGACGATGACGCCCTTGCGTCCGTACGCGTCCGAAACCGGCCCGTAGACCGCCTGGGAGACCGCGATGCCGATCATGAACGCGCTGAACGTCCATTGCACGGACGCGACCGGGGTGTGAAAGGCGTGCGCGGTGGCCGGCACACCCGGCAGATTGATGTCGGAGGCAAACAGCCCACCGGCGTTCAACGAGCACAGAACGGCGAGCAGGAGCGCGTAGGGCGTGCGTGTCGATGCGGTCTTCATGACGGACGACTTCCTTGGTCAAGAGTGGGCCGGGGGCGGACCCGCCCGGAGGGGGCCGGCGTCCGGGCGATCTCCGCCCCGGCCGTCCGGCCCGATCGGGGAGTCCGGGCGCCGTCCTGCCGAGGACGTCCGGCGGGTCCGTGGGGTCAGCGCCTGGCGGCTCGGGCCGCGAGCGTCTCGCCGGCGATCGACCAGCTGTCGGTACCGATCTCCTGCACCGTCACCCACACACTCTCCGGCTTGCTGCCGGTGGCCCGCACATACGCGTCGGTCAGGTCACGGACCAGCTGGGCCTTCTGCTCGGCGGTCTTGCCGGGGGTCTGCTGCACGTGGATGAGAGGCATGGTCTTCTCCGGTGGATCGAGGTTGAACTGATGCCGTACGGTCCCGGGCCTCAGGGCCGGGGAACCGCCGCGGATCCAGTCCAACACCGGGCCGGGGACTGTCCAAGACGCAATCCGATCTGGCACCGATCACGAATCGTGATGCGTCCCGGATCGCCGAAACGCCCGGACCCCGTGCCGTCCTCGGGGACGGGGGATCCGTGATCGAGGACGGCGATCAAGCGGGGATCAGAGGTCCCCGTGTCGGCACGTGAACATGCCGCTCGCCGAAGTGTTCGCCGGCCCGCCGGAACGGCGTGCGCGGGGTCCGTCAACCCCACGGGAAGGGAAGTCCGCGTCCGCCGCACGGAATTGACGAAAGATCCGCTCGTCAGCGGCCGGAAGGGCTCCCTGGAAGGCGCTATCGGCGTACGCTGAGGTGCCTGGAGGTCACGGTGCGCACCCGCTCCCCGCGCAGGACGCACCACCGTGGCCAGGGGGTGGAGGATGGCACAGCGCAGCGTACGCAGCAGAAGGACTCTCTTCGAACGGGAGAGTGAACTCGCCGCTGTCGAGGAGGCGTTGAGCGAGCTCACCGGTCTGCGCAGGGACGGGTCGGAAGCGCCCGAGCGGCCCCGCGGCGCGCTCCTCGCCTTCGCCGGACGCGCCGGGATCGGCAAGACGACCCTCCTCGCCGAGGTGCGGCGGCGCGCCGCCGCCAAGGGATGCACCGTACTGTCCGCACGCGGCGGCGAGCAGGAGCAGCGCGTCGCCTTCCACGTCGCCCGCCAGCTCCTGCAGCCGCACCTCGCCGGATTCTCGGAGGCCGAGCTCCGCGCCTCGCTCGGCAGTTGGTACGCCATCGTCGGACCCGCGCTCGGCCTGTGCGCCGCCTCGGAGGGTGCTCCGCCCGACCAGCAGGGCCTGCGCGCCGGCCTCGACTGGGTCCTCACCCACCTCGCCGTGCAGCGCGCCCCGATGGTGCTCGTCCTCGACGACGCGCACTGGGCCGACCCCGAGTCGCTGAGCTGGCTCGCCGCCTTCGCACCCCGCGCCGAGGAACTCCCGCTGCTCCTCGTCGTCGGCTACCGGCCCGACGAACTCCCGGACCATGCCGAGTCGTTCAGGGTCCTGCCGGGGCGCGCGGGCCAGCGGCCCGTCGACCTCGAACCGCTCAGCGCCGCCGCCGTCGCACGGCTGGTGCGCGAGGACCTCGGCGCCCAGGCCGACGACGCGTTCTGCCGGGAGTGCTGGGCGGTCACGGCGGGCAACCCCTTCGAGGCGGTGGAACTGACCGCGAAGGTGCGCGACCGCGGGCTGGTCCCGACGGAGGCCGGCGCCCACCTGCTGCGCGACCTCGCCGCCGCCGTCAAGGGCAGCGGCCTGATCGCCCGCCTCGAACGCCTGGGCACCTCCACCGTCCGCTTCGCCTGGGCCTGTGCCGTGCTCGGCACGGAGATCCCCCCGCCCCTGGCCGCGGCCGTCGCCGGACTCGGATCCGAGGAGGCCGCCGACGCGGCGGACGCCCTGCGCGGCGCCCGGATCCTCACCGGCGCCGACACCCTGGAGTTCGTGCACCCACTGGTCGCCACCGCCGTCTACCGCGCCATCCCCGGCGGCGTCCGCGTGGCCCTGCACGGCCAGGCCGCGTGGTGTGTGATCAACGAGGGACTCGGCCCCTCAGCCGCCGCCCGCCACCTCATGGAGAGCCACCCCGACGGCGACGTCTGGGTCGTCCAGCAACTGCGCGCCGCCGCCCGTGAGACCCAGCGCGCCGGCGCCCCCGACGCGGCCCGCCGCTACCTCGCCCGCGCGCTGCGCGAACCCCCGCCCTTCGAGGAGCGCGCGGCCGTCCTGTACGAACTGGGCTGCGCCTCCCTGCTCACCGAACCCGCGACCACCGTCAACCACCTCCGGGCCGCCCTCGAGGAACCCATCACCGACCCCGAGCTGCGCCACAACGTCGTCTACCGGCTCTCCCAGGTCCTCGCCCACAGCGACCGGCTCGCCGAGGCCTCCGAGACGCTCGCCCGGGAGAGCCGGATGACCGCGGACGCCCGGGTAAGGCTGCGCATGCAGTCCGAGCAGTTCATGTGGGACGCCTTCCGGGCCGACGAGCCCGACTCGCCCGCCCGTTCGCGCCGGCTGACCCGCCTCGCCGACCGCCTGACCGGCCGCGACCTCACCGAGCGGTATGTCATCGGCCTGCGCGCCTGGGACGCCACGCTGCGCGGCGAGCCCGCCCACGTCGCACTGGAGCACGCCGAGCGCGCCCTCGCCGGCGGCCTGGGCTGGGCCGAGGCCGACCGCGGCTTCGAAGTGCCCATCCTCGTCGCCCTCACCTTCATGTACGCGGACCGCCCGGGCCGCACCGAGGAACTGTTCGCCGCCGGCATCGCCGACTTCGAGAGCCAGGGCTGGCACGGCGCCCACCTCTCCTTCGGCTACACGATCCTCGCGTACGTCCGCTACCGCCGCGGCCGGCTCGCCGAGGCCGAGGACTTCGTCCGCGCCGGCCTCCGGCTCGCCGAGCGCGTCGGGCCCGGCACCCCCGTCCACTGGTACGCGGTCGCCACCCTCGTCGAGATCCTGCTGGCCCGCCGCCGGGTCGCCGAGGCGGCGCGGACCGCCGAGGAGTACGCGTTCGGGGCGCCCTTCCCCGCCGCCGTGACCTTCCCCGACGCCCAGATCGTGTACGGCCAACTGCTGCTCGCCCGCGGGCTCACCAAGGACGCGGCCGCCGAGCTGGCGGCGGCCGGCCGCCGCCTCGACCCGCGCGGCATCCGCAACCCCTCCTGGTGCCCGTGGCAGCTCCACCTGGCCCGCGCCGAGAGCCACGACGCACCGGACCGCGCCGTCGCCACGGCGCTCGAAGCGGTACAGCGCGCCCGCCAGTACGGTGCCCCCTCGGCCGTCGGCCAGGCACTGCGAGCCGCCGCCGAGGTCTCCTCCGGCTCGACCCGCGTCAAACTCCTCGAAGAGTCCGTGAGCCACCTCGAACGCTCCCCGGCCGCGTACGAACTCGCGTGCGCCCTGGTCGCCCTGGGCACCGAGCTGCGCCGCTCGGGCCGCCCCAAGGAAGCCGCCGAACATCTCTACCGAGGGCTCGACGCGGCCGTGCAGTGCGGCGCGGACGGGCTCGTCGAAGAGGCCCGTGACGAGCTGGCGGCCGCCGGGCTGCGCCCACGCAGACTGCACAGCACCGAGACGGACACGCTCACCGCCCGGGAACGCACGGCGGCCGTGCTCACCGCCCGGGGCCGCACCGCGGACCAGGTCGCCGGGGAACTGCACACCGACGAGCAGTCCGTCGTCCGGCTCCTGTCGGCGGTCTACCGGAAGGTGGGCACGGACCGTACGGGACTGGCGGCGGCGCTGGGCGAACAGCCGCCCGCCTAGCCCCGCGCGGGAGGCGCCCCCGGGCCCCGGCCGGCGGCCGGACACGTACCATTGCGGCATGTCCTTCCTCCGCCGCCGCAGCGCCACGCCCGCCGGTCCCGACTTCGACGTTCTGGCCATGGATCCGGGCGACTGGCCGGGCAATCTCGGCGCGGGCCTGCTGCCCGCTCCCGACGGCAGCTGTCAGGGTGTCTTCCTGCGCTACGACCTCTTCGGCGGGCGCGGCCCGGCGATGATCATCGGCAATATGCCCGAGGGTTCGCCGGCCCGGGAGGTCGAGGAGGCGGAGATCCCGTTCGAGGTGGCCCAGCTGCTCCTGGCGCTGGAGAACGACGAGGAGGTCACCGTCACCGGGGTCGAGGACATGCCGGTGATGCAGGGTGACAACCTCCTCATCGTGCGCCGTCTCAAGCTCTCCGAGACCCGGATCTCCTGCGTGCAGTTCGACCGCAGTGACAACGTGCTGGTGACCATCGCCGCCTGGGACCGTCCCATCACCGACGACCTGTACGCGCTGCTCAAGCCGCTGCCGCCGGAGCTCTTCCAGCAGGGCTGAGCCGCCGGCTCCCGCAGCGGGGCCGGACCACCGCGTTCAGTCGGCCGGCCGCCAGCCCAGTGCGGGGCCGAGCCTGTGGGCCATGTCCGTGAGGATCTGGACGTAGTCCTCGTGCGCGAAGGTGAAGGGCAGCGCGAACGCCACCTCGTCGACCTCCTGGAACGCGGCGTGGGCGTAGAGACGTTCGGCGATCTCGTCCGAGGTGCCGACCAGGTCGGGCGCGAACATCATCCGGGCCGGACCCTGCGGCGTCGCGGTACGCGGTGTGCGCCCCCGCGCGTACTCCTCGTACTTCTTGCGCTGCTCGGGCGTGGCGCTGTCCGTGGGGATCACGACGAGGCCCTGCGAGACGCGGGCCCGGTCGCGGTCGGGGTGGTGGGCACGGAAGGTCCGGATGTGGGACAGCTGCACCTCGGCGAAGTCCTCCGACTCCTCCGCCTTGACGACACTGCTGGTCAGAAGGTTCATGCCGTGCTCTCCCGCCCACCGCGCGGACCGCAGGCTGCCGCCGCCGTACCACATGCGGTCGCCGAGGCCGGGCGCCTGCGGCTGGACGCGGTCGGAGAAGACCTCGATGCCCTCGACACCGCTGAAGTCGGTGGCCGGAGTGCCGCGCACGAAGTCCAGCAGCCGCTCCACGCGGCTGTAGCCGAAGTCCTCCGCCTCCGCGGTGTCGGGATAGAGCGCGTGCCTGACCTGGTCGAAATGCATCGGCGGCCCGACGCTGACACCCGGATTCAGGCGGCCCCCTGACAGCAGGTCGACGGTCGCCAGGTCCTCGGCCAGCCGCAGAGGGTTCTCCCAGCCCACCGGGATGACCGCGGTCCCGAGCTCGATCCGGCTGGTGCGCTGCGAGGCCGCGGCCAGGACGGCGACGGGGGAGGAGATGCCGTACTGCAGATGCCGGTGACGCACCCACGCGCTGTCGAAGCCCAGCCGCTCACCCAGCGCGATGATCTCCAGCGTCGACTCGTGGCCCCGCCGGGGGTCGGCCTCGTCGAACAACCCGATGGTCAGGAAGCCCAGCTTCCGCAAGGGGGTCGAGGTCTGTGGCACGGGGCTCCTCCATCGTTGACGACATCTCTGTCGAACGCCAGTTCCCAACCGGAACGGCCGGCGATCATCAGAGCAACACGCCGGTCATGGCGAGGAATTCCGCCGCCGGACGGAGAGACGGCGCGGGGGCCGGATCCGCAGTACGCGGATCCGGCCCCCGGGGCGGTCGGGTGTGCCGCCGCTAGGAGTGCGAGCGCGTCACCTCCACATCCGCCGCCCTCACGAACTCGACTCGGTGCCCGAACTGGATCTCGTAGTACATGTCCTTGCCGGTCACGACCTTGTGCGACGTCGTGTCGAAGGTCGGCGAGTAGAAGTACTCACCCGGCACCTTGTCACCGGCCACGTACTTCTGCCCCGCGAGGAGCTTGTACGACAGCGGGGACACCGTCTGGACGGGGATGCCCGCCGGGTACGCCCCCTTCTCCGGGTAGGCACGTCCGTACACCGGGATGTCCGTGAGACCCGACTTGGGCGTGATGACCTGCCCCGACGTGCTCACCGCCGTCGGGTGGGCCTTGGGGTTCTTGAACCAGGCCTTCTGACCCAGGTACCAGATCGCCGTCCAGTCCCCGTCACTGTCGGCGACCGCGTACTGCTGGCCGGTGGAGACACGCGAGGCCACGTCGTTGACGTCGATGGTCGAGTCGGCGCCGTTCGGCCGCAGCCCGATGTCCTTGATCAGCGGTGAGCTGTCGGACGGCAGGGTGTGCAGGCGCACCTCGCTGGAGCCGTGGGCGGCGCAGGCCTGGCCGCTGGTGACGCATCCGGTGTACTGCGGCTTGTTCGACGCGAAGTCCGGCAGCACCATGACCAGGCCGCCGCCCGCCTTCGTCCGGTGGTACAGGGGGTGGTCGAGCAGCGCGAAGTAGTGCTCCCAGTCCCAGTAGGGACCCGGGTCCGTGTGCATCCCGGGGATCGTGGACGTCGTCGGACCGGGAACGTTGTCGTGCCCCAGGATGTGCTGCCGGTCCAGGGGCACGTTGTACTTCTTCGCGAGGTACTGCACCAGCCGTGCCGAGGCCCGGTACATCTCCTCCGTGTACCAGGCGTCCGGCGAGGCGAGGAAGCCCTCGTGCTCCAGGCCGATCGACTTGGCGTTGACGTACCAGTTGCCCGCGTGCCAGGCCACGTCCTTGGCCTTCACGTGCTGGGCGATGTGCCCGTCGGTCGAGCGCAGGGTGTAGTTCCACGACACGTAGGTCGGGTCCTGGACGAGGTTGAGCACGCCGTCCCAGGCGCCCTCCGTGTCGTGGATGACGATGTACCTGATGCTCTGCGACGAGGGCCGGTTGCCGAGGTCGTGGTTTCCGTAGTCGCCGTCGCCGAACTCCGAGTAGGGAGCCGGGATCCACTCGCAGGACACGGTCGTGGGGCACTCCGTGCCGGCGGTGGAGAGCGTCCGCAGCCCGGCCCGCCGCAGCTGCGCCGTGTCGGGGCCGATGGCGGGCTGGGCGGCGAGCTTGATCTGCTGGCCGGAGTCCGTGGTGCGCTCGGCGCCCGCCCGGATCACTCCGTAGACGTCGTTGGCGTATGCCGCCGCGGTCGCGCTGTCGTCCGCACCGGAGAAGCGTGCCACCGCGGCGTACCAGTCGGCCGCGTTCTCGCTCAGCGGTTCGCCGAGGTCCTTCTGCGCGGCGGCCAGCAGTGCGGCGCCGCCCTCGACGTTCGCGGCCGCGTCCGTGCGCAGGCGCTCGGCCGGCAGCCTGGTGAGTTCGGCCGCCCTCGTCAAGGTCTTCAGCCGTGCGGGCAGTTGGGAGTTCTCCGGGACCTTCGTCGTGGGGACGACGGGCGCGCGGGAGCTGTCGCCGCGGGCGTCCTCGGTGCCCTCGCTGTGGTGGGGTGCCCCGGCGATCGCCGTCCGGGCGTCGGTGAGGTGCATGGGGCCGTAGCCGCCGCCGACGCTGGGCGCACCGGCGTGCGCGTCCCAGCGGGACTGCAGATAGGAGACGCCCAGGAGGACGCTCAACGGCACGTGGTACTCGGCGGCCGCGCCGGTGAAGGCCCGTTGCAGCCCCCCGGCGGAGGTCTGGTCGACGCCGGCCGCCGGGGCCGCGCCGAGGAGCGGGAACATCAGTGCCGCCGAGACGAGGGCGCCCGCGGTTCTGCGCGCGCGTCTGTGCCCGGCGGTGGCCTCGGGGTCGATGAGAGATCCTCGCAATGCAGCCTCCTGGAACGGTCGGGCGCGGTGGGGCGTGCGGGGCCGAACGAGGTCAGTCGTATCGGGTCTCCGACGATCCGTCAATCATGCCCAGGAACAGCTGATTTCCCATGTCAGCGCGGGACCAAAGGGTTTTCGTGGCGGCGGCACGGGGGCCTGCGAGGCGTCAGTGGAGTGGACCAGTGGCTCGATCGGGTGAAGATTTCGACGCAAACGCGTGGGCCGGTTCGGACGCGGGTGACATGGCGGCCGTACGGCAGCCACGCACGGGTCCCTCCCGTGCGCGTCACGGCGGTGCACAGGTCTCTCCGGTGCGCGTTCCGCCGGTGTACGGGTCCCTCCCGTGCGCGCCCCGGCGGTGCAGGAGTCTCGCCCGATCGCGTCCTGACGGTGTACGGGGAGTTCGGTGTCCACGGCGAAGGCCCGCGGCGCGCCGATGACCCTGGCGCACCGCGGACCTTCGTCCCCCTCTCGGCCCCTCCCCGGCCGCCGCCCCTCAGCGAGTGCCGACCGCCGCCCGTACGGCCCGGCGGGCCATCTGGCAGTCGTCGTGCAGCCGTCGCAGCAGCAGCCGTTGTTCCTCGCCGGACGGCACGGTGCCCGGGTGGGCCGGTCCCGGTGTCGCCGGGGCCGCGTCGTGCATCGAGCGCTGCACCGCTGTCTCGTAGGTACGGATCTCACGGGTCAGTACGAGCATCAGGTTCACCAGGAAGGCGTCACGTGCCGCCGGTCCCGCGGACTGCGCGAGCTGACTGATCTGACGGCGCGCCACGGGAGCGTCACCGAGGACCGCCCACAGGGTCGCCAGGTCGTAGCCCGGCAGGTACCAGCCCGCGTGCTCCCAGTCCACCAGCACTGGACCGGCCGGTGAGAGCAGGATGTTCGACAGCAGCGCGTCCCCGTGACAGAACTGGCCCATGCCCTGACGGCCGGACGAGTGGGCGATGCCGTGCAGCAGCTTCTGCAGATCGCCCATGTCCCGGTCCGTGAGCAGACCCAGCTCATGGAAGCGGGAGATCCGCTCCGCGTAGTCCAGCGGGGCGTCGAACGTCCCCGCCGGGGGCCGCCACGCGTTCAGCCGGCAGACCGCGCCGAGCGCCGCGCGGATGTCGGCGCGGGGCGGAGCCTCGGCCGGGTGCCGCTGGAGCGCGGCCACCCTGCCCGGCATCCGCTCGATCACCAGAGTGCAGTTGTCCGGGTCTGCCGCGATCAGCCGGGGCACCCGGACCGGAGGCCGGTGCCGCACGAACGACCGGTATGCCGCTATTTCGTGCCTGACCCGCTCGGCCCAGATGGGGGAGTGGTCCAGTAAGCACTTGGCGACGGCCGTACTGCGCCCGGTCGTACCGACCAGGAGCACGGAGCGCCCGCTGCGGCGCAGGACCTGGACCGGGGCGAACTCGGGACAGATCCGGTGCACCGACGCGATCGCCGTGCGCAGCTGCGCGCCCTGAGGGCCGGACAAGTCGATTCTCCCGCTGAGCGGTTGGGTGCCGATCCCCGGAACGCGCCGTGTCCTGGCGGCTCCGAGCACGGGGGCCGCCGGTCGCGCGGGGTCGAGGTAGGGGCCGCTGCCCGCCGGACGGGGATGCAGCGGCCGGGGCGGGGCGGACACGGAGGACGATGCTGTGTACATGGGCGAAACAGATCCCTTCGTGTGCCTGCAAGTTGCCGCGCCGCCCGTCCCGGCCGCCCGGGAACACCCTGGGGGAATGTCCCTGGCAACCGGGTCGGGGTGGCGCATTCCTACCTGACACCGGGTGCCCAGTGGCACACCATCTGGCGCACCCTGGCGAACCCTGGCGAATAGTCGCTCAGCAACTGACAGAGGGTTACTGTCAACTCAGCCGAGAACCTGGGGGCTTGATGTGAACGGACAACCCAACGCTCGTCTGTCGGACCTGTTCGGCCTGGCCGGCTGGTCCAAGGGCGAACTCGCGAGGCTGGTCAACAGGCAGGCGGCGGCCATGGGCCACCCCCAGCTGGCGACCGACACCTCTCGGGTGCGGCGCTGGATCGACGTGGGAGAGATTCCGCGCGATCCGGTTCCCCGAGTGCTGGCGGCTCTGTTCACCGAGCGTCTCGGCCGTGTCGTGACCATCGAGGACCTCGGTCTGGTCCGGCACGGGCGTGTGGGGAAACGGCCGGGCGGCGGGAATGTGGAACATCCCGACGGAGTGCCGTGGGCGCCCGAGCGGACTGCTGCGGTCCTCACCGAATTCACGGGAATGGACCTCATGCTCAACCGACGCGGCTTGGTGGGCGCGGGTGCCGCGCTCGCCGCGGGATCCGCACTCAGCAGTGCCATGCACGAGTGGCTGCACACCGATCCGGCCCTGGTGGCCGACGCACCTGACCACGACAATCCCCTGCACGCCGACCCCGCCGGGTTCGACCGCTACGAGGCCGCCCCCATCGGGTCGCAGGAGATCGAGGAACTGGAGCGCTCGGTCGAGGTGTTCCGGGCCTGGGACGCGGCCCGCGGCGGCGGGCTGCAACGCAAGGCCGTGGTGGGCCAGCTCAACGAGGTGGGAGGCATCCTCTCCTACCGGCATCCCGACCATCTGCAGCGGCGCCTGTGGGGCGTCGCCGCCAATCTCGCCGTCCTCGCGGGCTGGATGTCGCACGACGTCGGCCTGGAGCCCACGGCTCAGAAGTACTTCATCATCGCCGCCCACGCGGCCAGGGAAGGCGGTGACCGGCCCCGTGCCGGGGAGG
Source organism: Streptomyces sp. RPA4-2 (assembly GCF_012273515.2). NCBI lineage: Bacteria > Bacillati > Actinomycetota > Actinomycetes > Kitasatosporales > Streptomycetaceae > Streptomyces > Streptomyces sp. RPA4-2. Next base: position 1,049,674 of record NZ_CP050975.2, on the reverse strand, counting down.
CGCTCTCCCGCGCCGCGCGCCAGATGGTGCACCTGGGCCGGCCGGACGACGCCCTGGACCTGATGAAGCTCGCCAAGTCGGGCTCGGGTTCGCAGATGCTGCCGCGCACCCGGGCCATGCTCTACACCATCGAGGCCTGGGCACAGGCGTCGATGGGCAAGGGGCAGGCCATGCGGCGCACCCTGGGCGAGGCGGAGGACCTCTTCGTCTCCGACCGGGGTGACGTACCGCCGCCGAGCTGGATGCAGATGTTCGACGAGGCGGACATGCACGGCATGCAGGCCCTGGCCTACCGGACGCTCGCGGAGCACGACGCGGCCGCGGCGGCCACGGCGCAGCGCCACGCCAAGGAGGCACTGCATCTGCGGGAGAACGGACGGCAGCGGTCGCAGATCTTCGACTGGCTGTCACTGGCCTCGGCGTGCTTCATCGCCGACGATCCCGAACAGGCGGACCGCTATGCCCGGCTGGCGCTGGTGTCGATGGGGGCGAACTCCTCCCACCGCACCTGGGACCGGCTGCGCGAGATGTACCGGCTCACCGGCCAGTACTCCGGCTACCCGAAGATCCACGAACTGCGTGAGGAGATCCAACTCGCCCTTCCCAAGCCGGTCCTGAAGCCGAGGCGCGGGGGAGACGCACAGGTCTGAAGCCACCTGTGCGAGGAGACCCGGTGGGACGCCCCCGTGGGCCGAGCCCGGTGTTCGGCGTGGCCGACCGACCGCCAAGCCGACTGTCCAGCCGACCGCTCAGCCGCCGACCCTGGCGACGAGCACGCAGGCGTCGTCCTCGCGTCGGGTCTCGCCGAACTCCTCGACAACCATCCGTACGCAGTCCTGGGCCGTGCGGGCTCCGTCGAAGCGCGGGGCCAGGTCGAGCAGCCTCTGGACGGCCGCCGCTCCGTGACACCGAGGGACCAGTCCGTCGGTGTGCAGGAGCAGCAGGTCGCCGTCCTCCAGGGTCTCTTCGGCCTGCCCGTAGGCGGCACCCGAGGTCGCGCCCAGCAGCACGCCGTGCGGTGGCGTGAGGATGCGCCCTGTCCCGTTGCGGAACAGCAGGGGGGCGGGGTGTCCCGCCTGCGCCCAGGTGAGGGTGCGGGTCCCGGGCCGGTAGCGGCAGCAGACGGCGCTGCCGAGAACCGGCTGCACCGAGGCGTCCACCAATCGGTTCAGCCAGGAGAGGAGTTGACCCGGCTGGGTGCCCGCCATGGCCATGCCGCGCAGGGCGCCCAGCAGCATCGCCATGCCGGAGGCGACGGTGACGCCATGTCCGGTCAGGTCTCCGACGCTCAACAGGGTCTCGCCGTCCGGCAGTTCCAGGGCGTCGTACCAGTCGCCGCCCATGAGGGCGGTGGCCGAAGAGGGGAGATAGTGGGCGGCCAGGTCCAGTGCCTCCCGGCCCCGCCGGGTGGACCGCAGGCTGCCGTGCCAAGGCGGCAGGACGGCCTCCTGCAGCTCGACCGCGAGCCGGTGCTCGTTCTGTGCGAAGTTTCGGTCGTGCCGCAGCGAGTCGCGTGTCTCGCTCACCGTCCGCTGGCTGCGCCGCAGTTCGCTGACATCGCGCAGCACCGCCCACATCGCGGCGGTACTGCCGTCGGTGTCGAGCACGGGCTCACCCATGATGTGCACGGTCCGCACTCCGCCGTCCGGGCGCACGACGCGGAACTCTCCGTCGATCGGCTTCGCGTCGATGAGGCAGTCGGTGACCATCGCCGTCAGCATCGGCCGGTCCTCGTCGAGCACCAGCGACGGCAGCTCGTCGAGGGTGAGCGGGGGTGCGCCGGGGTCGCGGCCCAGGATCTGGTAGAGCTCCCCGGACCAACTGGCCTCGTCCGTCAGCAGGTTCCACTCGGCGCTGCCGACCCGGCTGAGCAGGGACCCCTCGCCGGGTGCGGCGGGCGCGGGGCTGGTTCCACGGGGGTACGGCGGGGGCCCGTCCCGCAGTTGCGCCAGGTGCTGGTCCAGGTCGTTGAGCTGGTGCATCGCGAGATCGCACAGTGCGCGCTGCCAGCGTCCCTGGGCGTCCGCGCCGTCGACGGGTGCGTCACGTCGTACGGCGTCCATCTCGCCGCGCAGTTGCCGCGTCTGCGAGATCAGCGCATCGACCGCGCCGCGCCGGGGCGGCTGCGCGGCGGGGCGGTCCGCGGAGAGGTGGGGCGGCATGACGCACTCCGATGAGGGGACGGTACGACCAGAGCTGGACGGAAGGACCGTTACGACTGTGGCACAGCCCGCGACGCCCTGTAAGGGATTTGGCAACACACGATCCGGTGGTGCTTCTGACATATGCCGCAGTCCATTCGGAGGGGTCGACCGGGACCGATGAGGTACGCCCGTCGCCTGTCCAAGTCGTAGTCGGAGTACGTGACTTGATGGTTCGGTGGGCTGGCTGGGGCTGTTCCTCAGTCGTGTGTTCGAGGGTCACCTGTGCGGGTCATGTCCAGGGCATGTTCGGATTCAGGGGCCGTGGGTGAACTCTCCTGCCTCCGCTTCGTAGAAGGGGTCCGGATCGATGCCCATGGAGGCGAAGTTGTCCTCGATCTCCAGGCTCACCAGACCGTGCAGATGGGCCCAGAGCCTCATGGTCCGTGAGGCGACCGCCGGCGGGACGTCGTCGACTCCGCGGCGCTCCATCCACTCCTGGACCTGGTTCCGCGCATTCTCCGGAACGGCCACGCCCGGCGCCGCCAGCGCGTTCGCCACGTTCAGTACGACGTTCATCGCCCGCTGGGCCGCCTCGACCAGGCGGGCGGAGTGGGCGTCGTAGCCCTTGAAGGGGGCCCGGAACAGTAGCCGGTAGCGGTGCGGTTCCGTCCGCGCCCAGTCGCGGTAGGCCCGCACGACCGCGGCCAGACGTTCGGCCCCGTCCCGCGCGGGGGCGCCGGCGGCGCGGGCGAGGGCGGACGCCAGTGCCTCGTAGGCGTCGACGACCAGCTCGGTGAGCAGGCTGTCCCGGTTGGCGAAGTAGCGGTAGAGCGCCGGTCCCGTCATGCCCAGCTGTTTGGCGACGGCGTTGAGCGACAGTGCCTCCGGGCCGCCCTCGGCCAGCTGGCGCAGTGCCGCCGCCTTCACCTCCTCCCGGACCTGTGCGCGGAACCGATCGCGCGGGCCCGGTCCCGTCCGGCTCTCCGTGGTCACGTCATCGCCTCTTCTGTCGCTCGTCGGAATGGGACTTGACGTACCCAGTGTAGAGGGGCAAGCTTTCGTTAGAACCTATAACGCATGCGTGACTCTCTAACGAAAATTTCCACCGAGCAGAGGAGCCGACCGTCATGGACACCCACACCACCGCGAACCTGGTGACCGAAGTCGTCCTCCCGGGTGTCGTGGAGCCCGCCGGACTGCAGATCCGGACGCGCCCCGCGCCCGAGCCGGCGGCCGGCGAGGTCCTCCTCGCGCTGGAGGCCTCCGGGGTCTCCTTCGCCGAGCAGCAGATGCGCCGTGGCAAGTACTACGACCAGCCTCCCTTCCCCTTCGTGCCCGGCTACGACCTCGTCGGCGTCGTGCTCCGGGTCGGCCCGGGGGTCGACGCGTCCTTGGCCGGCCGCCGCTTCGCGGCGCTGACCAAGGTGGGCGGCTGGGCCAGCCTGGTCGTGCTGCCCGTCACCGACCTGGTCGAGGTGCCCGGCGGGCTCGACCCCGCCGGCGCCGAGACGGTCGTCGTCAACGGCATCACCGCCTGGCAGATCCTGCACCGCGTCGCCGGCGTCCGGGCCGGCGGAACCGTGCTCGTGCACGGGGCGAACGGCGGAGTGGGCTCGACCCTCGTCCAGCTCGCCGCCCACGCCGGAATCCGCGTCATCGGCACCGCCTCGCCCCGCCACCACGACGCGGTCCGCGCGCTCGGCGCCACGCCGCTCGACTACCGTTCCGCCGATCTGTCCGCCCAGGTACGGGAGTTGGCGCCCGGTGGTGTCGACGCGGTCTTCGACCACGTCGGCGGTGACGGCATCGTCGACTCCTTCCGTCTGCTGGCCCGCGGCGGCATGCTCGTGTCGTACGGCACCGCGTCGACGCGGGACGTCGCAGGATCCTCCAAACTGCCGGTGCTCAAGCTCGTCGGCCGGCTCCTCCTCTGGAAGGCGCTGCCCAACGGCCGGCGCACGCACTTCTACAACATCTGGGCGGGCAAGCGCCGCGCCGCGGCCTTCCAGGACCGGCTGCGCACCGACCTCGGGCAGGTGTTCGCGCTGCTCGCCGACGGCGCCATCACCGCGCAGGTCGCGGCCCGCGTCCCGCTCGGCCGGGCCGCGGAGGCCGTCCGCCTGGCGGAATCCGGCACCGTCACCGGCAAGGTCGTCCTCGTCCCGGACCCCCGGACCCGCCCGGAGGCGTGAGGCGACCACGGCCCGTCGTCCGTCCGGGCACTCGCCGTCCGTGAACAGCCCACCGGAGACCGGCCCCGACCGTCACGGTTCGGCCGCTGTTCACCCGCAACTCACCACGCGGGTATGGATCTCGGCGATCTCCGCGTGCACGCTGGCGCGCGGTGTGCCGCAGGGGCACGCCAGTGACGAGGGCGGGCGAATGACACCGATCAGCCGAAGAGGTTTCGTGGGGCTCGGGGCATCCGTGGCGGCCGGCACCGCGCTGGGCCTCGGCTCACGTCCGGCGGCGGCCGCCGGCACGGCGAGCGGCACGATCACGGACGTACGGCACGTCGTCATCCTCATGCAGGAGAACCGCAGTTTCGACCACTACTTCGGCCGCCTCAAGGGCGTCCGCGGATTCGGCGACCGCAGCGGCATCACGCTGTCCGGCGGGTATCCCGTCTTCAACCAGCCGGGCGGCGGCGGCCGGCAGTACCCGTGGAAACTGAGCTCCACACCCGCCGCGGGCGGCAAGGACGGTGAGACCCTCGCGCAGTGCAACGGCGACCTCCCGCACTCCTGGTCCTCGCAGCACTCCGCCTGGAACAAGGGGCGCCTCGACAACTGGGTCTCGGGCGTCGGCAACATCCGTTCGCTCGGCTACCTGGACCGCTCCGACATCCCGTTCCACTACGCGCTCGCCGACGCCTACACGATCTGTGACGCCTACTTCTGCTCCACGCTCAGCGCCACCGGGCCCAACCGCACCTACCTCTGGTCCGGCAAGGTCGACGGATCCAGCTACGACGGCGGTGACGAGTCGGGCCTGACCTGGCAGAACTACGCGGAGGCGCTCCAGACGGCCGGAGTGACCTGGAAGGTCTACCAGAACGCGCAGGACAACTACGGCGACAACGCCTGCGCCTACTTCAAGAAGTTCGCCGCGGCCAAGGCCGGCGACCCGCTGTACGACCGGGGCATGGCCTCCGTGCCGAAGGCCACCGGCTCCACCCCCGACGACATCGCCGCCGCCATCAGGGCGGACGTCGTCGCGGGCACCCTGCCCCAGGTGTCCTGGGTGGTCGCCAACCAGGCCTTCTCCGAGCACCCGTACGCCCCGCCCGGGGACGGCGCCCACTTCGTCGACCTGGTGTACAAGGCCCTCGCGGCCGACCCCGACGTCTTCGACTCCACCGTCCTGTTCCTCAACTACGACGAGAACGACGGCTTCTTCGACCACGTGCCGCCGCCGGTCCCGCCCGCGAACACGGCGGGGGAGTTCCTCGGGGGCACTCCGTACGGTCTCGGATTCCGCGTCCCGATGGTGGTCGTCTCGCCCTGGACGCGCGGCGGATGGGTGTCGTCGGAGGTCTTCGACCACACGTCCGTGCTGCGCTTCCTGGAGACCTGGACGACCTCGCTGGGCAGACCCGCCGCCTGCCCGAACATCAGCGCCTGGCGCCGCAAGGTCACCGGCGACCTGACCGGCGTCTTCGACTTCGCCCACCCGGTGTACGGCGCCGTCGCGCTGCCCGCCACGAGCGTCATCGGCATCGCCACCTGCGGTCCCCTGCCCAACCCGGTCCCCACCACCAACGCCCTGCCCTACCAGCCGAACGGCTACCTGGACCACCTGGAGTTCGGTTCGAGCGGCAAGATCCTGGCCTGGTTCACCATGGCCAACCAGGGCACCCCGGCCAGGAGCGCCGCGCACTTCTCGATCCACCCGAACGCCTACCGCGACACCACGCCCTGGCAGTACACGGTCGACGCGGGCGGCACCGCCTCCGACTACTTCAACATCGGTTCGGGGTACGGCGACGGGAAGTACGACCTCACCATGACCGGGCCCAACCGCTTCCTGCGCCGGTTCAGGGGTGACGCGACGCAGGCGGGCAAGTCGGCCGAGGTGAGCACCCGTTACGCCACCGAGCCCGGGACCGGGAAGACGGCCGTCTACTTCAGGATGGCCAACTCCTCCGCCTCGGCGGTGCGGTTCACCATCACCGCGAACCAGTACCGCGGCGACGGGCCGTGGACGTACACCGTCGCCGCGGGCGGCTGGGCCGAGGACTACTTCAACGCCGTCGCGTACCAGGACGGCTGGTACGACTTCACGGTCGCCGTCGACTCGGACGCGAGCTGGTCACGCCGGTTCACCGGGCACATCGAGACGGGCGCCGCGAGCGTCAGCGGCTGATCACGCGTAGAGGTCCGGGCGCGCGGCGAGTTCCACGGCCACCCGGCCGCCGCTCTCCAGCGCCCGGACACCCGCCTCGGCCACCGCGGACGCGGCGTACCCGTCCCAGACGCTGGGCCCGGTGACCCGGCCCTCACGGGTGGCGTCCACCCAGGCCTGCACCTCGCGGTCGTAGGCGTCGGCGAAGCGTACGAGGTAGTCCTGCGCCACCTCCTGACGGGCGCCGTCCGCCGTCGTCACCCGCATCGCGTTCTCGTCCCCGATCCGCGCGCTCCCGGACTCGCAGACCGCCTCGCAGCGCACCTGGTAGCCGAAGCCGGTGTTGACGAAGACCTCCACGTCGACGAGGGCGCCCTCCGCGGTCTCGAACAGCACGAGCTGGGGGTCGAGGAGGTCCGCGGGCGCGTGCGACGACGGTCGCGGACGCAGCACCGTCACGGCCGTGAGCTCCTGGCCCAGCAGCCAGCGCGCCGCGTCGATCTCGTGCGAGACGGAGCTGTTCACCAGCATCGCCGAGGTGAAGCCGGCCGGCGAGGAGACATTGCGGTGCGTGCAGTGGAGCATCAGCGGACGGCCCAGCCGCCCACTGTCCAGCAGGGACTTCAGGCGCACGTACTCGGCGTCGTACCGGCGCATGAAGCCGACCTGCGCCAGCCGCCGCCCGAGCCGTGCCTCGGCCTCCACCACCCGCAGCGCCCCGGCCGACTCCGGCACCATCGGCTTCTCGCACAGGACCGGCAGCCCGCGTTCGAAGGCCGCCAGCAGCGCTTCCTCGTGCGCGGGGCCGGGGGAGGCGATCAGCACGGCCCGCACGCCGGGCGCGTCCAGGGCGGCCGACACCTCGGTGTGCACCGAGACGCCGTCGATCCCGGCGACGGCGTCCTTGGCCCGTCCGGTGTCGGGATCGGCCACCGCCGCGACCCGAGCACCGTTCACCACTCGGTCGATCCGTCGTATGTGGTCGGCTCCCATGTGGCCCGCCCCAAGGACCGCCACACCCAACAACTCGCTCACGTGTTCACCTCTCGGACCGACAGTTCTCCAGGAGATTGTCGGCCGGAAAGATCAGTAACGCAGCACCCCGGCGATGCCTTTCGCGTCACCCAGACTGCCGTCGGGGACGAAACGGACCTCGGCGCCGGTCTCCAGACACTGTTCGACGATCTCGTCGACGATGTCCTCGCGGGCGTCCAGATCACCGCTGTCGGCCGGTACGAGGTGTTCGCCGCCGTCGCGGACCGTCTCGCGGTAGTTCTCCTCCACGGCGAGCAGCCGGACCCGGCCCTGCGACGCGTTCTGCCACAGCTCGTCGACCCCGGCGGCGAACTCCTTGCGGCCGCGGGCCGATTCGAGCTCGCGGGTCACCACGTCGGCGTTCCTCCGCTCCTCCGCGCCGACCAGCGGGCGGACCGCCTGCCAGACGGCCTCGGGCGTGCCGTGCGCGAGGCCGCCGTGCTGGAGGTGCCACGCGTCCTTCGTGACCGTGCCGACCTCGTCCAGGAGGGAGAGCGCGGCGGTGTCACCGGTGACGTACAACGGCCGGCTCTGCTCACGGAGCACGGCGCTCATCGCGGTGTCGGCCTCACGCAGGAAGTTCCGGGTCCGCTCGGCGCGGAAGGTGCTGGCCAGGTCACCGACGCGCTCCTGGCGCTCGGCGTCCGGGTCCTCCAGGCTGCGGGCCAGCGGGAAGCTGTCGGTGCGCTCCTCGGTGACCCGGTCGCCGCCGCCGTTCCACAGCGTCACCCGGTCGGCCGAGACCGAGAGCACCCAGAACGGCCGCTCGGAGGACTGGGCGGCGACCAGGTTGCGGGTCAGGAAGGTGTCCGAGAGCACGACGCGCTCGGGGACCCGCCGGGCCAGCGACCACACCTGGTGCTCGCCGGGCGCCGCGAAGATCGCCAGACCGTCCTCGGCGTGGGCCAGGTCGACCTCGGCCAGGGCCAGGTCGAGCTGCTGGACCAGTTCGGCGCGCCGCTGACGGGTGACCGCCGGATCGGACTCGATCTGCTTCTTGGCCTCGGCCACGACATTGCGCAGCCGGACCGGATCCTGGGCGTTGTCCGGTTCGCGCCGGTGCGTCGGCGTCAGCACGGACACCGCGGGATAGGGCCGCGGCCGACGCAGTTCGGAGAGGGTTGCGGGACTCAGCGCATGCTCCATATGAGCACCATAGGACTGATTCACCTCTCGGGCATTTGGGGTAATCGATCGCCGGTGGCGACCGGGTCGTCCGGCCTGATCCCGGCACGGTCGCAGGACCCCCATGACGTTGTCGCGGACGCCCGGGAACACGGGCGGCACTGACACCCGGGCGCCCGGCGCCGCCGGACCGACACCGCTGATTCCCACCACCAGGGCCGCCGGCTTCGCCGGCGTCGGCCTGACCGGCTCCGTGCCGGGCGCCCACCTCGCCCGGACCCTGGTCCGCGGGACCCGGTGGAGTTCCGATGTCAGAACGAGTCGGGTGTCAGAACGAGTCGGGATCCGCCGCCGCCCAGTCCCGCTCCCAGGACGCGGGCGCCTCGGCGAGCAGCACCCCGGGCTCCAGCCACTCGTAGAGCTCCGCGTACGACCGTACGGTCGTCGGATCCGTACGCCTCAGCAGCTGGCCGGGTGTGAGCTCGCCGGGATGCCGTACCCCCATCGCGGCCATGATCCGGGTGGCGCTGCGGACCGTGGCCCGCTGATACCGGTGGACGCGTACGGACTTGTCGGCCACGTCCAGGACGCGGACGCGGCGCGGATCCTGGGTCGTGATGCCGGCCGGGCAGGTGTTGGTGTGACAGCGCTGCGCCTGGCGGCAGCCGAGGGCGAACAGCATCGCGCGGGCCGCGTTCGTGTAGTCGGCGCCCTGGAGCAGGCGGGTGACGAGGTCCGCGCCGGTCGCGATCCTGCCACTCGCGCCGACGCGCACGCGGTCGCGCAGACCGGTGCCGACCAGGGCGTTGTGCACCGTGATCAGCCCCTCGGTGAGCGGCGTTCCGAGCCGGCCGGAGAACTCCGGGGGCGCGGCGCCGCTGCCGCCCTCCGCACCGTCGACCACGATGAAGTCGGGTGCGACTCCCTCCGCGAGCATCGCCTTGCACACGGCGAGGAACTGGCGGCGCGACCCGACGCAGAGTTTGAGACCGGTCGGCTTGCCGCCCGCCGCCCGCCGCATCCGGGCGACGAACCCCACGAGCTCACGGGGGGTCGAGAAGACCTGGTGGGAGGGCGGCGAGAGCACGGTGCGCCCCGCCGTGACGCCCCGGACCCGGGCGATCTCGGCGCTCACCTTCGCCCCGGGCAGCACCCCGCCGACGCCCGGGTGCGCGCCCTGGGACAGCTTGAGCGACACGCACCGGACCTCCGGAAGAGCCGCCTTGTCCGCGAACTCCCTTTCCTCGAAGCCTCCTTCGGCCGTCCGGCAGCCGAAGTACCCGGTGCCGATCTCCCAGACCAGATCGCCGCCGCCGCGCAGGTGATGGTCCGACAGGCCGCCCTCGCCGGTGTCGTGCGCGAAACCCCCCAGCGCCGCGGCCCTGTTGAGCGCCAGGACCGCGTTCGCGGACAGCGCTCCGAAGCTCATGGCCGAGACGTTCAGCAGCGCCATGTCGTACGGCTGGGTGCAGTCGGGGCCGCCGACCCGGATCACGGGCGGTTTGTCCGGCGCCTCGACCGGGCTCATCGACGGCACCAGGAACTCGTACCCCGCGCCGTACACGTCCCGCTCGGTGCCGAACGGCTCCTCCCGCTCGGCGCCGTCGGCCCGCGCGTACACCAAGCCGCGCACCGCACGGTCGTACGGACGACCGTCGTGGTTCCGCTCGACGACATGGCGCTGCACGTGTGGCCGCAGGGCTTTCGCGAAGAAGCGCAGATGGCCGAGCAGGGGGAGATTCCGCAGCTCCGAGTGGCGGGTCTGGGTCAGGTCCCGCGCTCCGACCGCCGTCAGCGCCAGCAGGACGCCCGCCGCGCACCACCACCAGGCCGAGACGGCGCACGCCAGGACCAGGGCCACGGCCAGGCCGAGGACCACGAGCAGCAGCGAGAGCATCCGGCGCACATCATGAGTGAAGCGCACGGGACGGAAAGGGGCGAAAGGGGGCAAGGGTGCCGAGGGCTTCCCCTGCTTGTTGGGTAATTCTTTACTTATGGCCGATTTCGGCCGAGAAGGGCCCGGCGGTGAGCGGGCCGGCGGGTCCGCCGCGGGCAAAACGCGGCCGGAACCGACGGGGTCACTGTGCCGGCCGGGTTACGTCCGTGTTGACGGCCCCTTCCCGCGGGGAACAGCCTCAAGGTGTAGATGCTGGATACAACTGGTTTTGTGGAAGCGAACGCGCGACCCTGTAGGTGCAGGTGAGCCCGGTGCTCCCGGCGAACCGGACGCAGGAGGTAACACATGTGCGGCATCACCGGATGGGTCTCCTTCGATCGCGATCTGCGTGCCGAGGGCGAGACATTGGATGCGATGACGGAGACGATGTCCTGCCGCGGCCCCGACGACCGCGGCACCTGGGCCGAGGGCCCCGCGGCCCTCGGTCACCGCCGGCTGGCGATCATCGACCTGCCCGGTGGACGGCAGCCCATGACCGCCGAGACCCCCGAGGGCACGGTCGCACTGGTCTACTCGGGCGAGGCCTACAACTTCACCGAGCTGCGCCGTGAGCTGACCGGGCGCGGTCACCGCTTCTCGACCGACTCCGACACAGAGGTCGTGCTGCGCGGCTACCTGGAGTGGGGCGCGGAGCTCGCCGGACGGCTCAACGGCATGTACGCGTTCGCCCTCTGGGACGGCCGCCACGACAAGCTCGTGATGATCCGCGACCGCATGGGCATCAAGCCCTTCTACTACTACCCGACCTCCGACGGCGTCCTGTTCGGCTCCGAACCCAAGGCGATCCTGGCCAACCCCCTGGCCCGCGCGAGGGTCCGCCTCGACGGTCTGCGGGAGCTCTTCACCTTCGTCAAGACGCCCGGCCACGCGATCTGGGACGGCATGCACGAGGTCGAGCCCGGCACCGTCGTCACCGTCGACCGCTCCGGCCTGCGCCGGCACGTCTACTGGCAGCTGGAGACCCGGCCGCACACCGACGACCGCGACACCTCCATCGGCACCGTGCGCACCCTCCTCGACGACATCGTACGCCGCCAGCTCGTCGCGGACGTGCCGCGCTGCACCCTGCTCTCCGGCGGTCTCGACTCCTCCGCCATGACCGCACTCGCGGCCCGGCAGCTCGCCGAGCACGGAGAGCGGGTCCGCAGCTTCGCCGTCGACTTCGTCGGCCAGACCGACCACTTCGTCGCCGACGAACTGCGCGCCACCCCGGACACCCCCTTCGTGCACGACGTGGCCCGCGCCTCCGGCACCGACCACCGCGACATCGTCCTGGACACGCAGGCCCTGGCCGACCCGGACGTCCGCGCCAAGGTGATCAGGGCCAGGGACCTGCCGACGGGCTTCGGCGACATGGACGCCTCGCTGTATCTGCTGTTCCAGGCCGTCCGTGAGCACTCCACCGTCGCGCTCTCCGGGGAGTCGGCCGACGAGGTCTTCGGTGGCTATCTGCAGTTCTTCGACGAGGAGGCCCGCAACGCCGACACCTTCCCGTGGCTCGTCCGCTTCCAGCGCGACTTCGGGGACGACGCCGACGTCCTGCGCCCCGACCTCACCGCGGCGATGGACCTGGAGTCGTACGTCGCGGACGGCTACCGCACAGCCGTCGCCGGAATCCGGCGCCTGGACGGCGAGAGCGACTTCGAGTACCGGATGCGACGGATCTGCCACCTCCACCTGACCCGCTTCGTACGCGTCCTGCTCGACCGCAAGGACCGTACGAGCATGGCGGTCGGCCTGGAGGTGCGGGTGCCGTACTGCGACCACCGGCTCGTCGAGTACGTGTACAACGCGCCGTGGTCCCTGAAGTCCTTCGACGGCCGGGAGAAGAGCCTGCTGCGGGAGGCGACCGCGGACGTGATCCCGAAGTCCGTCTACGACAGGGTCAAGAGTCCCTACCCGTCCACCCAGGACCCCAAGTACGCGATCGCCCTCCAGGACCACGCGAAGGACCTGCTGGCCCAGCCGACGCACCCGGTGTTCGACCTCGTCGACCCGGACCGGCTCCGCCGGGCCGCCCACAGCGACACCCCGCAGATCACGCAGGCGTCGCGGCGGGGCCTGGAACGGACCCTGGACCTCGCGCTGTGGCTGGACCTCTACGCCCCGGAGGTGTCCTTCAGCTGAGCTGCCGGTCGGCGGCGGCCTGCGAGGACTGCCACCACGTGGTGACCGGCTCCCACACGAGAACGGAGTCCCCCGCACCCAGCTCCCGCGAGGTGAAGGAACGCCCGAACCGCGCGGGGTCCGCCGAGACGCTGATCGACCCCACCCGGCGGGCCTGGGGGTCGGCCGGGTCGGCGATGGTCCGCACGGCCGCGTACGCCGTCCGGCCCGCGCCGATCGGATACGGCCCGCTGTCACCGGCGGGTACCGGCAGGGCCGCGCCGTCGAGATCTCCGAAGACGACCGTGGGGATCCGGTCGACGGCGCAGGTCCGCGCGGACCTGTTGGTGACGCTGATGTGCAGCACCCGGGGGTCGGCGGCCCGGTGGGCGCGTACGACGACGGACCTGTCGGCGCACTTGGCGGGCTGGGCCGCGACGGCCGGCCGGGCGGACCCGGTGGCGGCCGAACCGCTGTGCGGCACGGCGAGGAGCAGTGCCGCGGCGGCGGCCGGAAGGGCGAGGACGGAGCGGATGCGCATCGGTGGGTTCCCCTGTTTCGGTCACGACGGTCGGTCACTCACGGTGCGGCGCGCGCGGGGCGACGCCTGCCCAGTGTGACGGCCCGGGAGCACAAGGGGTTGTATCCGACGTGTCGGTGACACCGGGTCACGCCGGTTGCGTGACGTGCGTCAGGGGTTGTCCCTTCCGCTCTCCGGACCGCAGGAACTGCCGTTGTCCGGCAGTGAGCCGTACAGCAGGAAGTCGTCGACCTTCTGGTGCACGCACTTGGAGGAGGTGTATCCGGTGTGGCCCTCGCCCCTGTTGTCGAGCACGACGGCGGAGGAGCCGAGCCGGGCGGCGGTCTCCTCGGTCCAGCGGTACGGGGTCGCGGGGTCCCCGCGGGTGCCCACGAGCAGCATCTTCGGGGTCCGCACGTCGCGCACGTCGTCGCGGATGTAGTCGGTGCCCTTGGGACGCCCGTGGCACAGCAGTACCTGGGTGAGCCGGTACCGCCCGAAGACCGGCGACGCCTGCTCGTAGGCGGCGCGCAGCGCGTCGACGTCCTTGGCGGCCCGCTCGGCGCTGGGCCGGTCCGGGTCGTCCGCGCAGTTGATCGCCATGAAGGCGGCGGGGAGGTTGTCGACGGGGATGTCCGCGGGGTCGACGAGTCCGGCCCGCGGGGTGCCCGCCGCGCGCGAGCTGGGCAGGGAGGCGCCGACCGACAGCTGCATGAGTCCCTGGGTGTCACCGTCCTGGACGAGCGCGGCGAGGGCCCGCTCCAGCATGGGCCACATCCGCCGGCTGTACAGCGCCTGGCCGACCGCACCCGCGAGATCCTGACCCGTGAACGTCTGTCCGAGGCTGGTCGGCACCGGATCCCGGTCCAGCGAGTCGACCAGGCGGACGACCTGCTGCCGGGCCTCGCGCGGATCCTCCCCGAAGGGGCAGGAGATGTCCTGGGTGCACCAGGTGAGGAAGTCGTCCAGGGCGGTCTGCTGTCCCTCGGCGCCCGCCAGCCCCTGCTCGGCCATCGACTCGGTGAGCGTGTCCACGCCGTCGAGCACCATCCGGCCCGTCTTCTTCGGGAACTGGGCCGCGTACACCGCGCCCAGGCGGGTTCCGTACGAGAAGCCCAGGTAGTTGAGCTTCTTGTCGCCGAGCGCCTGTCGCATCACGTCGAGGTCCCGGGAGGCGTTCACCGTGCCTATGTGGGCCAGCACCGGGCCGGAGTGCGCGGCGCACTCGCCGGCGACCTTCCGCAGTGCCTTGAGGACGGCCTGCGGATTGCTGTCGTCGGTGACGGAGCCGGCCGCGTCGGATGCCTGGGCGGCCCCGTCTCCGCAGCTGACGGGCGAGGACCGGCCGACGCCCCGGGGGTCGAAGGTCACCACGTCGTAGCCGTTGGTGAGGTCCATGAAGTCCTTGCCGCCGTCCACGGCGAGCTCCGGGATTCCCGCCCCGCCGGGACCGCCGAAGTTCAGCAGCACGGACCCCCGCGAGGTGCCCGTCGCGCGGTACCGCGCCAGCGCGAGGTCCAGGGTCCCGTTCCGCGGGTGCGCGTAGTCCAGCGGGACGGTCACCTTCCCGCACTGGAGGTCGGCGGGCATCCCGTCGCCCGCGCAGGCGCCCCACGTGATCCTCTGGTGGTAGAAGCGGGAGAGGTCGGGGGCATCGGCGGCCACGGCCGACGACGGCAGTCCCGCCGTCAGCAGAGCGAGTGTCGCCGCGCCGGCTCCGACGCACGTCCAGCGTTGGTGCACGGACAGCATGCGGGCCTCCAGGGACAGCGGGAGCCGGACCGGGATGCCCTCCCGGCCACGACACGAATCACGATAGGCGGGGGTCCGGGAGCGCGCCTCCGGGCGCGTCGGTCCGCACCGTCCGGCCACAGTCGTCCGGGTCTCGCGAAGGAAGCCCCGGTGCCCGAGGACTCCGGTGCTCGGGTGGCGACGCTCCGGCTGGGCGCGCCCCGGGTCAGTTCGATAAGCGTGACGCTCGATGGAGTGAAAGCCCGATAAGCCATAACTCGGATGGTTCTCTCGCGTTTTACGCGGTGCGGGTGAGTGCCCGCGACCAAGTCTGGAAGGTGAGGGAACCTATGAAACGGGTTACCCGGAATGGATTGATCGCCGCGGCCGCCGCATCAGGCGCGCTGGCCGTGACGATGCCGGCGTACGCCGACTCGGCGGCGCACGGCGGTACGGCGGGTTCACCCGGACTGATCTCCGGCGACACCATCCAGCTCCCGGTGCACGTCCCCGTGAACGCGTGCGGGAACACCGTGAATGTGGCCGGTCTCCTCAACCCCGCGGCGGGCAACAGCTGCGCCAATGTGAGCGACGGCGGCACCGTCCGCGGCGCGGGCGGCCGCAGCCGTGCCGGCGGCCACGGCCCGGGGACGGCCGGCTCGCGCTCCGGCAATGTCGGCGCGCACACCGACAGGGTCTCGGGCGCGGCGGCGGGCGGGGCGCTCGCACAGGGAAGCGGAAAGGATTCTCCCGGTCTGCTCTCCGGTAACGGTCTGCAGTTGCCGATCGACCTTCCGGTGAACGTCAGCGGCAACTCCGTGAACGTGGTCGGCCTCGGCAACGCGTCGGTCGGCAACACGTCCACGAACACCTCGGGCGGTGTGCCCCACCAGCCCGCGGCGCCCGCCCCGGAGCCCCCGACGAAGGCGGTCGTACCCGAGAAGGCGCCGTACCGGGAAGCGGAACAGCCCATGGCGTCCCTCGCGCACACGGGCGCGGACCAGACGGTACCCGCCATCGCCGCGAGTGCGGCACTGCTGCTGGGCGGGGCGGTGCTCTACCGGCGGTTCAGGCCCGCCGCGCGCCGCTGACCCGGCGGTCCAGCGGCGACGGAAGGCCCCACCGGGCGCGTGACCGGTGGGGCCTCGTACGTGTCCGGTCGTGCCCGGTCCCGTGTCCGCCCGGCGTGTTTCCGTTCCGTCGTCGGTGAGCCGGGCCGAGCCGTTCCGGCCGACCGGGCGCCCGCCGGACCGGCGGGCACTGAAATCCCCGCGGAGATCCGGAAGGATGGCGGGGGCCCCGCCGAGGCCGCGCGTACCCCGGTGACCGGCATTCCGCGGCCGGCACCCGGCACCCCCCAGCGAATGGAGCGCACAGATGACCTTCCCGGGTTCCGAGGATCTCGTCGTCACCCAGGCCTCGCTCGAAGACTGGTCGGTGGTCGCCGGGTGGGCGGGGGACGAGGGATGGAATCCGGGGCTGTCCGACGCCCCGAGCTTCTTCGCCCAGGATCCCGAGGGCTTCTTCATCGGCAGGATCGGGGCGGAACCGGTCTCGGCCGTCTCGGTCGTCACCTACGACGCCGACTACGCCTTCCTGGGCTTCTATCTCGTACGACCGGACCTGCGCGGCCGCGGTTACGGCCTCACCACGTGGAAGACGGCTCTGGCGCACGCGGGCGGCCGGACCGTGGGACTCGACGGAGTGGTCGCGCAGCAGGACAACTACCGCCGGTCCGGGTTCGAACCCGTCCACCGGACCGTCCGGTTCACCGGAACCGTACCTACGGCGCCGGCGCCCGCGGGAGTGCGGCCCGCCGAGGCGGCCGACCTCGCGGACATCGCGGCCTACGACAGCGCCTGCTGCCCGGCCGACCGCGCCCGTTTCCTCACACGGTGGCTGGCCGGACCGGGCCACCGCACCTTCGTCCGTGTCGCGGACGGAAGGCTCACCGGCTACGCGGTCGTCCGGCCCGCCCTCGACCGTCCGCGCGTCGGCCCGCTGTTCGCCGACACCCCCGAGGACGCACGGGCCCTGCTGCTCGCGCTGGCGGCGGAGACCCCAGGGCGTGCGATCACCGTCGACGTGCCGCAGACGAACACGGCGGGCGTGGCCCTGGCCGAGGAGTTCGGCCTCACCCCCTCCTTCGAGACGGCCCGCATGTACACCGGACCGGTCAGGCCGTTCGCCCGGGAGCGGGTCTACGGCATCACCACGCTCGAACTCGGCTGACCGCACGCGCCGGACCGACGCGGCGGCACAGCGGCCGGCGTCGGCGCGCCGCGTTGGAAACGACCGTCGGTGACCCGCTGCCACGATTCCCGGTGCGGCCACGAGCGCCGCGAGCGGGGCCCAGGTGATCAGCGCTCCTGCGCGGCGGGATCGCCCCTGTCCAGAGGCGGGATCGGCCGTATCGAGACCCGTATCCAGAGCCGTATCGACCGTCCGGCCCGCGACCGGGACGCGTCGGGCGCCCGTCTCGCGGCCGTGCGGCCGGGAGCGGTGGCACCGCCGGTGTCAGTTGGCGAGCTCCAGGGCGCGGCGCGCCGCGTCGCCCACGGAGCCGTGGTGGACCGGACCGTGGCCGGGCAGCAGGACGTCCGCCGCGAGGGTCTCGATGCGGGCGAGCGAGGTGATGGCCATCGCACGCTCGGCGTGGAACATGTTCGGCAGCAGCTGCGGGCCGCGGGTCCGCGAGGTGGGATGCCCGCTGACCAGCGCGTCGCCGGAGATCACGACACCGGCGTCCGGCAGGTGGTAGACGCAGTGTCCGGCGGTGTGCCCGGGTGTGTGCACCGGCACCGGACGGCCGGGCAGGTCCAGCGGCCCCTCTCCGGGGAACGACTCGGGCCGGGTCATCCGGACGTCCGCCGTGCCGCCGGAGCGGATGGCGTGCACGGCCCACGGCAGTACGCCGGGGCGCCACGCCTGGCGGATCACCGACCCCACGCTGACCTGCTGGAGGAACTCGCGCCGGGCGTGCGGGAGTTCCTCCTCGTGCAGATGGACCGGGACCCCGAAGGCGCTGCTCAGGTACTCGGCCGATCCGAGGTGGTCGTTGTGCGCGTGCGTGATGAGGACGGCGCCGATCGCCTTGGGGGAGTGGCCGAGCGCGTCGAGGGAGGCGAGGACGTCCAGGCGGTCGCCGGGGTACCCCGTGTCGATCAGGGTGACGGCGTCCCCCTCGCTCAGGATCACCCAGTTGGTGTTGCTGCCGTGCACCAGATGAACTCCGGCCGCTACCTCGACGATCGCGTCCTCGCGCATGACCATCCCGATGCTTGAGATCCCATCCCGGCCGGGCTGCGCCGGACCGGGCCATGTCAGGGCGAAGGTATCGCGCGCGAGCCGGCGTGCGATCGGCGCCCCGGGCGGTCGTACGTCACACACGGACGCCGGCGGGCTCGCCCACGGAGTCGGCGAGCACCTGCCGGCCCCTCGCCGGCCCGGCCTCTCCCGCGCATGGCTCGGACACCCTGGCCGGCGCGGCGTCCGGTACCGCGGTCGACGTCGACGTCGTGACCGTGCGGGCCGTCCCGGGCGCCCCCGGCACGCCGATACGGCGCCGGCTTCCGGCGCCGCGTGGACCTGGCCGATCGATCTCCGGTCGTGCGGCGGTGGATCCGACCAGCGACGCCACCCCAACCGGACGTCGTCGCACCAGCCTTGACCTGCGATGATGCCCTGAGGCGGGGACGAGCGACCGGCACCCTCGGAGGAATGCCATTGCCGTATGCGCCGCAGGGTGCTGGAGTGAGCCCATGGATCACGTTGCGGTACTGGCCCTGTTCGACCGGGACATGCGGGAGGACGCGCGCCCCGACGGCCCGGGGGCCCGGGTCGAGCGCGTCGACAAGGTGGTACGCCAGGTCGGTGCGGAGCACGACTGGAACGGGGTGATCTGGTCGGATCTGGACGGACCGGGCGCCGACGCGGCCATCGCCGACCAGGTGCGGTACTTCGGCAAGCTCGGCCGGGAGTTCGAGTGGAAGCTGTACGGCCACGACAAGCCGGAGAACCTCGGACAGCGCCTGCGGGACGCGGGGTTCGTCGCGCAGCCCGAGGAGACGCTGATGATCGCAGAGCTGGGCGATCTGGCGCTCGACGCCCAACCGCCCGAGGGCGTACGGCTCCTGCCCGTCACCGACCGGGAGGGCGTGAACCTCGTCGCGGACGTCCACGAACAGGCCTTCGGTACCGACAGCACCCGTATGCGCCACCAGCTGCTGGCCCAACTCACCGGTGACGAGGACAACGTCGTGGCGGTCGTCGCCCTGGCCGGAGACGAGCCGGTCAGCGCGGCCCGCATGGAAATGGTGCCCGGTGCCCGGTTCGCCGGTCTGTGGGGCGGGGGCACCGTCGAGTCCTGGCGCGGCCGGGGCATCTACCGCGCGCTCGTCGCCCACCGTGCCCGGGTGGCCGCCGACCGAGGCTACCGCTACGTCCAGGTCGACGCCTCCAGCCAGAGCCGCCCCGTCCTCGCCCGCCTCGGATTCCAGCCGCTGACCACGACGACGCCGTACGTCCACGGGTAGTGCCGCCGGCCGGGCGACGGTCTCTCGCGGGCCGCCGAAGCCGGTGGCCGTACCGCGTGGGGAGCGAGCCCGATGACGTACGCGCACGTCGGGATGGCGACGACGATGCGGGTGTACTCGACGAAGGCGACGAAGGCGAAGGCGACGAAGGCGGAGCCGGCACTCGGCCGGGCCCCGGCCTACCCGTCCACGTACGGCAGGCCCGGGGCGACCGGCTGAGGGGTCGCACGCCTCACCCGGCGCCACCCGGCCGTACCCGGCGCCACCGGGCCGTCACAGATCGAACTGGTACTCCACCGCCCGGTGTGTCGGCAGATAGCCCAGCGCGTCGTTGATACCGCGCATCGGCGCGTTGCTGTCGGCGGTGTCGGTGAGCAGGCCTTCGAGTTCGGGGTGACGCCGGCGAGCGGCGCGGATCGACTCGGCCTTCATCCAGAGCCCCAGTCCGTGGCCCCGGTGCTCGGGCAGCACCCCGGTGCCGTAGTGCTGGGCGTCGCCCCGGCCGTCGCCGGGCACCACGAGCTCGCTGAAGCCGACGATCGAGCCGTCCGCGCGGTCCACCGCGGCGACGGTGTGGAGCGACTCCCCACGTTTCGCCACGGCTTCGGCGGCCGCGACGACCCGCGCCACGTCCCACACGACGGTCCCGTGGTCCGTCTCCTCCATCGGCATGTCGTCCATGGCCCGCCGCGAGTCGGCGTAGGTCCGCGCCAGGTGGGGCGGCACGGTCCCGTCCCAGTGCGTCAACGCGTACCCCGGATGCGGCCGTTCGGCGATCCCGTCGATCCGTACGAGGTCCGCGCCGGCGAGCGGCAGCCGTGCGTACGTCAGTGCCAGCACCCGGCGGAAGCCGCGGGCCGCCAGGAACAGGTCGCCGGGTGAGCCGTGCGCGGCCTGTGCGACGAGCGAGCGCCGTCCCTCGGCACGCGCCGCCGAGACGGCCGCGTCCAGGAGACGGCCGCCCGCCCCCCGACGCCGTTCGGCCGGATGGACCGTCACCTCCAGCTCGGCGAGGTGCTCCTGGCCCTCCTTGGTGAACAGCCGCAGAAACGCGGCGCCCACGGGCACGCCCGCCGAGTCGGCGGCCAGCCAGGCCAGGCGGCGACTCGACGGTGCGGGCTCGGGGTCGGTGAGCGGTGTGATGAGCAGGGACAAGGTCTCTCCGTGGCGTCCGCGGTGCGGGGGTGAAGTCCGCAGAACCTATGCGCCACGCTCCGGGACCCGCAAGGGAATTGATCGGCTACGGAACCGGGGCAGTGCGCGGGCGTGTGCCCGCCCCGCGCGTCAGCGGCGTACCTTCACCCGGTCGAGCGCCGCGACGCCGACCGCCGCGACGGCGATCTGTATGAACCACTCGATCCAGTCCGGGCCCTTGGTGTCGGCCACGCCGAACGCGGAGGCGATCCCCGCGCCGATGAACGCGGCGACGATGCCGACGACGATCGTCCACAGGATGCCGATGTGCTGGCGTCCTGGGACGACGAGCCGACCCAGTACGCCGATGATGATGCCGATGACGATGGCACTGATGATGCCTGAGATCTCCATGTCCGCCCCTTCAATTCTGGACCCGTGCATCTAGGGGTGTTCCCCCTGCGGGCGGAGACAGTCCGCTCGACTTGCCGGCCGTCCTCCGATCCGACCCGACGGGCTTCTGTGCACCCGGAAGATTGCCATGTACCGTTCAATAATCTGTCGCGCGGAAGACGGCTGATCACCGTTCTACGCGCGGAGACTTGGGCGCCCGCACCGCCTCTCCCCACACCCATGGAGGTTCGCCGGATGCTTGGATTCAGAAAGTCCCGCCACAGACTCGCCTCGGGGCTGGCCGTGTTCGCACTGGTCGTCACGGGCGCGGCCGTCCAGGCGTCCGCTCCGGCCGCCGCGGCGACCCAGCACCGCGTCCTGTTCGACAACGGTCACGCCGAGACGGCGGGCAACGCCGACTGGGTCATCTCCACCAGCCAGCCCGACCCGTTGGGCCAGGACTCCTCGCCGTCGTCCGAGACCGACTGGACCGGGGCCCTCTCCTCCTGGGGCGTCGCCCTGCAGAAGACCGGCGACTACAGCCTCAGGACACTGCCCTCGGGCTCCAGCCTCACCTACGGCGGTTCGGCCGCGAACGACCTGTCGAACTTCGACGAACTGGTGCTTCCGGAGCCCAACACGCTCTTCACCACCGCCGAGAAGACCGCGATCATGACGTTCGTGAAGAACGGTGGCGGCCTCTTCATGGTCTCCGACCACACCGGCGCCGACCGCAACAACGACGGCTACGACGCGGTCGAGATCTTCAACGACCTGATGACCAACAACAGCGTCGACTCCACGGACCCGTTCGGCTTCTCGATCGACACGCTCGATGTCGGCTCCGGATACCCGGCGGCCGTCAGCGACAGCACCAACCCGGTCCTGCATGGTTCGTTCGGCACCGTCACCAAGAGCCTGATCGCCGACGGCACCACGGCCACCCTCAAGCCGTCCGACAACTCCGCCGTCAAGGGGCTCGTCTACCGCAGCGGTTACTCCGGCAACACCGGCGCGTTCTTCGCCACCAGTACCTTCGGCAGCGGCAAGGTCGCCTTCTGGGGCGACAGTTCGCCGATCGACGACGGCACCGGTTCGTCAGGCAACACGCTGTACGACGGCTGGAACGACACCGGTGCCACGAACGCCGCCCTCGCCCTGAACGCCACCGAGTGGCTCGCGGGTGCCGGCAGCACCGGTGGTGGCGGAGGCGGTGGTGGCGGGGGCACCTGCACCGCCGCCCAGCTGCTGGCCAACCCCGGCTTCGAGTCCGGCACCGGCTCCTGGACCGCCACCAGCGGTGTGATCACCAACAGCAGCGGCGAGGCCGCCCGCACCGGCTCGTACAAGGCCTGGATGGACGGCTACGGCTCGGCCCGCACCGACACGCTCGCCCAGACGGTCACCATCCCGTCGGGCTGTGCGGCCACCCTGAACTTCTATCTCCACGTGGACACGGCCGAGACGACCACCAGCACCGCGTACGACACCCTCAAGACCCAGGTCCTGAACAGCGGTGGCACGGTGCTGTCGACGCTCGCCACGTACTCGAACCTGAACGCCGCGTCCGGGTACACGCTGCGCAGTCTCAACCTGTCCGCCTACGCCGGGCAGACGGTCACGGTCAAGTTCACCGGCACCGAGGGCTCCATGCTGCAGACGTCGTTCGTCCTCGACGACACGGCGCTCAACGTCAGCTGACACGCGTCGGGTGAGCGAGGGGCGGGCCCGGGAACGGGCCCGCCCCTTCGCCGGTTCTAGGCCGCCGGAACCGTCGTCTGCGGCGTGTTCCACCCCGAGATCCGGATCCTGGGGGCGGAGCCGTGCAGGTCCGCGGTCCGGTAGGTGGCGGTCAGCGTCGCCGACTCCCCCGGCCACAGGCTGACCTGGTTGTCGGACCACCGGACCGGCAGCACGGGCCGGCCCTTCGAGTCCACCAGATGCGCGTCGGTGAGCAGCGACGGCGTCCTCCCCGACCCGGGGCCGCGTACCGTGACCGTCGTCGTGGAGGTGCCGCCGGGACCGGCCGTGGTCGAAGCCGTCGCGGAGACCGGCACCCGCGCCATGGAACCGAGCCCCTTGAGGTCGGCGTAGCTCGTCGTCGGCGTGTGGTACCAGTCCGTGTGGGCCCAGTCGAGGGTGTCGGCCCGGGTCGAGAGCCAGTACACGTTGCGGCTGACCGTCCTGCCCCGGGAGTCGGTGAGGACCAGTCGTGCGAGGTACGTCGCCGACAGGCCGCCGACCGAGGCCGGCACGGTGAGCGCGGTGCTGTGCGCGCCGTCCCCGTCCACCTTCACTCCGGTCGCCGTCCGGTCGTACTTCCGGGTGCCGTCGGTGTTGAAGAGCGTGACCCGGGCGGTGAGCCCGGAGGCGGGCGTGTGCCGTTTGTTCACGACCACGACCGAGCGGTCGTCGTAGGAGTACTGGACGTGCAGCGGCTCGTTCGCCTTCTTCGCGCCGAAGTAGGCCCCGCCCTGGTCGAGGTAGCGGTCCAGCAACTGCCAGTGCAGCGAGGTCCATCCGCTGTTGAACATCCAGTAGACGACTCCGGTCGAGGGCTTCGCGGAGTCGGTGGCGTTGCGTCCGTAGGCCTCGAACTGGGCGCGGGTGTTCTCGTACTGGGCGAGCTGCGCCTTGCGTACGTAGTCCGCGAGGCCGGTCGGCGGGCCGTAGCGGCCGGCCAGGGCGGCGTCGTAGATCTTCAGGGTGCCGAAGGTCGCCGACGGTGAGCGGTGGTACTGCGGGGCGCCGGGGTTCTTCCAGAGGGTGTCGAGCTCGGCGGGGGACATCATGCGGCGCAGGGTGTCGAGGGTGGGGACGTCGGGGCCCGCGCTGGTCTCGGAGTTGAAGCCGGTGGCGCCGCCCTCGCGCTTCGCGTACCAGTAGTCCGGCGGGACCCAGTCGTAGGGGCCGGTCATCTTCATGCCCGAACGGCCGCTGACAGGCGCTGAGTTGTCGGAGGCGGCCGCGACCACGGGGGTTGCCCAGTCAGCGGCCCTCAGGGCGTCGAGGTAGTCCTTCTCGATCGTCGCGTCCGGCGCGAAGTCGCTGCCGATCAGGAAGGAGACGACGCTCGGGTGGTCGCGCAGCCGGGCGGCCTCCGCGGCCATCGACGCCTTGGCGACCGGATGGTCGGCGGCGGTCCACGGGTCGCCCGACTCGCTGTCGTTGACGTTCCCCTCCCACTTGTCGCAGCACTCCCAGCCGGGCAGCGTGAGGATGCCGTACCGGTCGGCGAGGTCGAAGAACTCGTCCGGTTCGAGGTGCCCCTCGAGGCGGATGGTGTTGAGGCCCAGGTCGAGCGCGTACTTCAGCCGGTCCGCCACGTACGTCCGGTCCCAGCGCAGGAACTCGTCGGGGGACCAGCCGCCGCCCCTGATCAGCAGCTTGCGGCCGTTGATGAGGTACTGCCGCGCGCCGTCGGCGTCGAGCGGCGCCTTCACGTCGCGGATGCCGAAGTCCTCGTGCGCGGTGTCGGAGACGGCGCCGGCGACGGTGGCGGTCAGGCCGAGGCCGTACAGCGGCTGGCCGCCCATGCCCGCGGGCCACCACACCTTCGGCGCGTCCAGACGCAGGCCGGGGGAGTCCGCGGGGGTGAACGTCACGGTCTTCGTCTCGTGCGCGCGGAGCGGCACGGCTCTGCTGAAGGCCGCCGTCGAGCCGACGGTGCCGGAGACCGTCGTGGTGACCGCGGTGTTCGAGTCGTTGCGCACCCGCGCTTTCACGGTCAGGTCCGCGGAGGCGAGCGAGGGGACGGCGAGTCTGCTCACGACGTGCGCGTCACGGAGCGCGACCGGGCCCCCGCGACGGACGAGGACGTCACGCACGATGCCCATGTTCTCGTCGGGCGGTGGTTGGATCCAGTCGATCCAGCCCATGGTGAGGTTCTGATCGGGCTGGTTGGGCCGGATGCGGAACGCGACCGTGTTCGTACCCGCCCGTACCAGTGAGGTGATGTCGAGTTCGTGGTGGGTGTAGGCCCCCGCCACCTCCGTGGCGCCCGCGACGCGCTCGCCGTTGACGTAGACGTCGGCGGCCGAGATCACCCCGCTGAAGTCCAGATAGCTGCGCTCGGTGGTGTCGCCGACCGTGAAGTCCGAGCGGTACCACCAGGGCACGGTGAAGTCGGCCTTGGGGATCCGCTGTTGGTTGGTCGAGTAGAACGGATCCGCGTACACGCCGTCCGCGAGCAGCGCCGCGAGAACCGTGGACCGCGAGCCCGCCGGATACCATCCGGTGGCCGGATAGCCGGGGCTGGAGACGGCGGCCGCCGAGTCCGTGACCTTGGCCGTCGACTGGATCGCGTAGCCGGATAGCGCGGTGGTGCCACCTGCCGCGGACGGTACCGGCGTGGCACGGGCGGGGGCGGCGGTGGCCGGTCCGGCGTCACGGGACCCCGCCCAGGCGCCCGTCGCGAGGGTGCCCAGGAGGCTCAGGGCGACGGCGGCCGTGGTCAGGCGCCGACGTGGGGCAGAGCGGTCCGACACGGTGGTCTCCTTTGGGGGTGGGGGATCATCCGCGCTACGGCACTGCAAGTTAGGAAACTTTACTAACTGGGCCCACAAGCTAGGTCGCCCGTGTCGGTGGGGTCAATCACCGGGCACCGCGGACCTGTTGATCAGGAGGCCGCCGCGGACCCGGTGATCAGGAGGCCGACCGCCGGTCGAACACCACGTCCCTGGCCGTGCCCAGCGCCGTGGCCACCGCGCCGAGCAGCACCGCGTCCTCGCCCAGCCGACTGGGCACTATCTTCGGGCGCAGCGGTGTGAGCGTGCGCAGGGTCTCGCGTACGGGCCGCAGCAGCAGGTCGATGCTGTGACCCACCCCGCCGCCCAGCACCACCAGATCGGGATCGAGCACCGCCGCCGCTGCCGCGACCGTGTGCGCGATCCGCTCGCCCTCCAGGTGGACGGCGCGCACGGCCGCGGGATGACCCTCGCGCGCCGCGTCGAAGACGGCCTTCGCGGTGAGCTGTCCGGTCATGCCGAAGTGCCGCGCCGCCTCGACCACGGCCACGCCCGACACCGCGTCCTCGAGTGTCTCCGGCTTCTGCTGCCCCGGCCAGGGCAGGAACCCGATCTCCCCGGCACCGCCGTGCGCCCCGGTGAACAGCCGCCCCTCGCTGACCACACCCATGCCGAGACCGGTGCCGATCATGATGTACGCGAAGAGCCGGCTGCCCGCGCCGACGCCGTAGGTGTACTCGCCGAGGGCCGCGAGATTGGCGTCGTTGTGCACCTCCAGCGGGATGCCCAGCTTCTCGCGCATCCGGTCGAACAGGCCCGCCCGGCCCCAGCCCGGAAGATGCATCGCGTACCGCACCCGGCGCTGCTTCTCGTCGTACACGCCCGGTGTGCCCACCACCGCGTGGGCCACCTCGTCGGTGCCGAGGCCGGAGTTGGCGACGACCTGGCGGGCGGTGGCGACCACCAGGTCGGCCATCGCCCCCGAACTGCGCGCCCGGTTGCGTACGTCGGCGCGTGCGACCACCGCGCCGTCCAGATCCGCGAGCGCCACCCGCAGCCAGCCACGGCCGATGTCGATGCCGAGCGCGTGGCCGGCCGCGGGGTCCGGAGCGTAGAGGACGGCCACCCGGCCGCGTTCCGGAGCGTGCGTGCCGACCTCGTGGACGAGTCCGGCCTCCTCCAGCGCGGCGAGCGCGCTGGAGACCGTCGGCTTCGACAGGCCTGTCTCGCGGGCGAGTTGGGCTCGCGACGCGGGACCGCCGGCGCGCAACCGGTCGAGGAGCAGTCGCTCGTTGGTGCTGCGCAGCCGTCGGCGGTTCCAGGGCTGTTCGGGCTGCTCGTTGGCGTCGCGGGCGGGCATCGCTCCATTCTCACGCATTCATGACACCCCCTTGACGCATCTAGTAAGGCTCCTTAACTTTATCGCCCAGTCAGCCTCGCCGGGCGAGCCGAGGAGAGCCCAGCGCCGGCCGGTCACCCGCCGCCCCTGATCCGTCGGCCGCCATCCGGGCCGTTCCCGTACGCCGTCCCTCTCCCGCTCGTCCCGATCACAGGAGGCCCCATGTCCGGCAGTCCGCCACCCACCGGCGGTTTCGTCCGCCGCGTCGGCCTGTTCCAGGCCACCGCCATCAACATGAGCCAGATGTGCGGGATCGGTCCGTTCGTGACGATCCCGCTGATGGTCGCCGCGTTCGGTGGCCCGCAGGCGATCATGGGCTTCGTCGCGGGTGCGGTACTGGCCCTCGCGGACGGCCTGATCTGGGCCGAACTCGGTGCCGCCATGCCCGGTTCCGGCGGCAGTTACGTGTATCTCCGCCAGGCCTTCCAGTACCGCTCCGGACGCCTGATGCCGTTCCTGTTCGTCTGGACGGCCATGCTCTTCATTCCGCTGATCATGTCCACCGGCGTGGTCGGCTTCGTCCAGTACCTGGGATATCTGGCTCCCGACATGGGAAGGACCACCGGGGACCTGGTCGGCCTCGGTGTCATCCTCCTCGTCGTCGTGCTCCTGTGGCGCGGCGTCGAGCACATCGCGCGCATCACGGCCGTCATGTGGGCCGTCATGATCACTTCGGTGTTGCTGGTGATCGTCGCCGCGGCCACCGACTTCAGCGCCCATCTGGCCTTCACCTACCCGGCGCACGCCTTCGAGCTGACCAGCAGTCACTTCTGGATCGGGTTCGCCGCGGGTCTGACCATCGGCATCTACGACTACCTGGGTTACAACACCACCGCGTACATGGGCGCCGAGATCAAGGACCCGGGCCGCACCCTGCCCCGTTCCATCATCTTCTCCATCCTCGGCATCATGGCGATCTACCTCCTGCTCCAGATCGGCACGCTCGGCGTCGTCGACTGGCACCGGATGACCGATCCCGGTGACATCGCCTCCACCTCCGTGGCCTCGGCCGTCCTGGAGGAGACCTGGGGCAAGGGCGCCGCCGACACGGTCACCGTGCTCATCCTCATCACCGCGTTCGCCTCCGTCTTCACCGGACTGCTGGGCGGCTCGCGTGTCCCGTACGACGCGGCCCGCGAACGCGTCTTCTTCCGCCCGTACGCGAAACTGCACCCCAGGCACCGCTTCCCGATGCTGGGCCTGGCGACCATGGGCGTCATCACCGCGATCGGCTTCCTCATCGGCCGCCACACCGACCTGGCCACCCTGATCCAGCTCCTCACCACGGTCATGGTGATCGTCCAGGCGCTGGCGCAGATCGTCGCCCTCTCGGTGCTGCGCCGACGTCAACCGGCGCTGCGGCGCCCGTACAAGATGTGGCTCTACCCGCTCCCGAGTCTCATCGCGCTGATCGGCTGGCTCACCATCTACGGCTACGCGGACAAGAACTCCCCGGGCCGCCACCCCATCGAGTGGTCCCTGGCCTGGGTCGCTCTCGGTTGCGTCGCCTTCGTGGTGTGGGCGCGGCTGGAGAAGGTGTGGCCCTTCGGGCCGAAGGAGATCTCGGAGGAGTACCTGACCGGGCCGGCACCGGAGGTGGAGCCGGCCGCCACCTGAGCGGGTGCTCCGTCCCGCCGCCGTCCCGTGGCCGTCCACCGGTCGGACGACGCGACCGCGGCGGGGGCCGGGCGCTACCGTCCGGTCGGCCGTCCGCCGTCGCCGAGGTGGCACCACGTGCGCAGGACGACCTCCCGCCCCTTCGCGGTCCGGACCACCGGGTCGTCGTCCGTGAGTACGAACCCGGTGGCCCCGGCCACCCCCTCGCTCGCCGTGTTGCCGTCCTCGATGCGCAGTACCGCACGGCGTGCGCGGGTGTTCCGCAGGGCGTGGTCCACCATGAGCCGCACCGCCCCGGCGGCCAGTCCCCGCCGGCGGTGGGCGGCCCCGATCCCGTAGGCGAGTTCGACGTCGCGTCCGTCGACGGCGCTGTGGAACAGCAGGATCTCACCGAGCGCCGTGCGGCCGTCGGTGGTGATGGCCAGCTGCACCGCGTGCCCGTCCGCCCGCTTCGTACGGGCCGCCGCGAGATAGTCCCGCGCGTCCCCGGTGCCGAACGGCGACGCGACCGGCGTCCACCGGTCGATCTCGGGGTCGTCGTACAGCGCGACCAGATCCGGCACATCCTCGTCGGTCCACTCGCGCAGCTGTATCCCGAACCCGGCCAGCCGCAGGGGGGCGGGGAGAGCGAGACTCGTCCGGTCGTCCATGGGCCGATCCTCCCCCTTGGACGCCGGGCGGCCAAGAGGCCGTCGGAGCAGGCCGCCCGGTCCACGTGGCTGTCCTGCCCGGCTCCCGAGCCGTGCTGCCACGGAGGATGAAGCTCTCCGGAAGGCCGACCCCCTGGCCCTGGAGGGCATGCACCTGGGCATCATGACGTGCATGGGACTCGTGTGCTTCGGGCTGTTGATGATCGGCGCGGACTGCGCATGTCTGCGCGACGACGACTACCGGTCGATCGAGCGCCGTTTCGGGTCCGTCAAAGACCGCGTCGCACCGTGGAGTTGGCCGCTGCCCCCGGAGCGCGGCATGACACCCGTGGCGATGGCGGCGGGGAGGGACGGTGCGGTCGATGCGTGAGGAGGCGGGGAATCCGACAGGCCCCGGCCGAATGGGGCGGCCGGCGGCGGACATCCTGTACAGGTTCCTCACCGTCGAGGGCGTCCACCGGGAGTCTCTCGCGCCGCGCGTGGTCGCCGCCGTGGGGCGTGAGCGGCTCGACGAGATCATGGACGGTACCCGCGAACGGGTCGGCGAGATCACCGGCGTACGGGACAGCCCCGACGGGCTGGTGATCGAGGGCACCAAGGGGCGGGCGCTCGCCTTCGCCACCACCGGCGACGGTCAGGTGCTCGACGGGCTCCTGATCGCCCCGGGTGCGTACCGCGCACCGCGCGTGCGCATCCCCCACGGAGCGCGCGCCGCCCTGGTGTGGGCCGTGTGGGCGCTGCTCCTGGCCGCGCGTATCGACGCGTGCTGGCAGGCCCCCTCCCGCATCGCCTGGTGTGGCCGTCTGCTCATCGTGGCGGCCGGGTACCTCCTCCTGGAGGGCTGGCGCACTCCGGCCCGGCTGCCGTGGTGGATACGCCGGCCCGTGGAGGCCGGCGCGCTGGTGGGCCTCGCCTCCGCCTGCCGGCTGCCGGGGCTGCCCCTGGCGGGTGGCGGTGAGGGTGAACTGGCCGTGGGCGTCGTCCTGACCGCCGTCTTCGGAGGGTTCCTGCTCCGGGCGCGGCGTCATCGCTGGGGGACGGCCGTGTCGCGTCCCCTCACCTTCCCTCTGCAGGGCGGGAATTGGTACGTGGCACAAGGCGGCGGGCCCGGCCTGAACCATCACGCGCCCTTCCCCGAGCAGCGCGGCGCCCTGGACGTGATCCAGGTCGGCCCCGGCGGTGCGCGGGCACGCGACGGAGGCACGCGCGCGGGGAACGAGAGCTATCTCGTGTACGGGCAGATCCTGCACGCACCGTGCGACGGCACGGTGATCTCCGCCGCGGGTCACGTCGACGACCAGGAACCCGGCATCATCCGGTACCAACCCCCGTACGGCAACCATGTGTTCATCGACACGGGTGCCGAGGTCGTCAAGCTCGCCCACCTGCGCCGCGGCACCGTGACGGTGGCGGCGGGCGACCCCGTGCGCGCCGGGCAGGTGCTCGGCGAGGTCGGCAACTCCGGCAACACCACGGAGCCCCACCTGCACATCCATGCCGAACGCGACGGCCTCGGACTCGACTTGGAGTTCACGGGGATCACGGGGCCACTGTGCCGGGGCCGGACCGTCCGCACGTAAGCCCCGGCCTCCCTCATCAGGCCGGTCGGCCGGCGCGTACGACGAGCCGCGGCGCGTGCCGCCCTGCCTTGCCCTGCGCGCCGTCCGGCGCCCCAGAACCGAAGGTGCCTCTCTTGGCAGCGGTTCCCCGTGGGTGACCTCGGTGGGCGGCACCACTGCCGACGCCCACCTCTTCCACGACATCACCGACCGGGCCGCGACGGCGGGAACACAACCTCTCACCGTGGTGCGCGACGAAGGCCCCGACACCTCCACCGGTGAACAGCGCTGCTTGCCCGGACCGGCCTCACCGCCACCGTCCTGGCGCAGGTCTGCCCGCTACTCGTAGCGGTACTTCAGCGAGTCCGCTTCCGCCTGCTCGATGTCGGCGATCGTCAGCTCCGGCATCCGCAGCTGGGCCAGCGTCACCTCGGCCGAGGTCGGCTGGGCGTCCGCAGGCAGCCACTGATCCGGCTTCCAGGCCCCGCTGCGCAGGAGCGACTTGGGGCAGTGCGGGTAGACCTCCTCGATCCCCAGCACCAGCGCACTGGCCGGCGGCCTGCCCACGGCGGTCAGCTGCGACAGCAGCTCCGGGCGGGTGGAGACGCAGGCCCGGCCGTTCACCCTGAGCGTCGTGGTGCGCCCCGGGATGAGGAACAACAGCCCGGCCCGTCCGGTCGCCACGACGTTCCGCAGGGTGTCCAGACGCTTGTTGCCGGTCGCGTCCGGTATCGCCACCGTCCGAGCGTCCAGCACGGCCACGAACCCGGCGGGGCCGCCGCGCGGGGAGACGTCACAGTTGCCCTCGGCGTCCGCGCTGGCGATCAGGACCAGCGATGAGCAGCCGATCAACCGCTGGGTCTGCTCGGTGAGTTCGGTCATCTGCTTCTGCACGGCCGCGTCGCTGGGGAGTCCGTAGGCCCGGCGCAGCGCCTCCTGGTCGGCCACGGCGTCGAGGCGGAGCGAGTCGAAAGCACTGCCGGTAAGGGGTGACGTCATGCCTCCGACCCTATGGGGCCGAGCTGCGACCGATCTTGCTCGGTGCGTGCGGGGACACACGGAAGGCCGCGCGAGCCGTCCGGTGTGTGAAGATCAAACAGGTCCGTGCGACTATGTCCGGCCCCTGACCACAACGATCAGCGACCGTCAGGGCCGCACCCCTTGGCGTGTTCGCGTGACTCCCCCCGTCGCCCGACCACGGGGCCAGGCCGGGATCACTTCGTCCGGGTGGGAGTCCCCGCGGCCGCCAGGTAAGGGCTCGGATTCCGTGCGGACCGCAGCGCCGCGCGGATCGCGTCCGCCGGATCCCCCTCGTGGTAGACCCGCTCGGACGGCTCGATGCCGTCCAGGAACTCCTGGTACCGGACGGCGTACGTGAGCAGGGCGAGCGGTTCGGCGAGGACGAGGGCGCGCGCCGGGTCACTCGCGGGCACCCGGGCCTTCCAGGCGTCGGCCCAGGCGCGGGCGGCCGCCGCGCGGCCGGCCTCGGGGAGGAAGTGGTGGACGCGCAGGCCGTCCAGGACGGGATGGCCCCAGTGCGCGTCGGCGAAGTCCACGACGACCGGCGGCCCGCCGTCGCTGCGCCAGTTGCCCGGGTGGAAGTCGCCGTGCACCAGGGTGTCGGGCAGACCGCAGTCGGCGAGCGGCTCCCAGCGCCGCGTCAACTCCCTTGCCTCGAACAGTTCCTGCCGGGTCAGCTCTGCGGCGGCGGGTCCGTCGAGCAGTGCGTGGACCGCGCTGACCAGCCCCGGGATGCGCCGGTCCGGGACGCCGGACGGAGACGACCACTCGCTCCCGGCACCGGAGGGGGACAGGCCGTGGCCGGAACGGGGCCGGGCCGGGCCGTCCGCGTGGTGCGACGGCGACGAGTCGTCCCCGAGACACGCGGGACCCTGGTCCGCGAGCGCCGCCTGCGCGGCCACGAAGCGCTCCACCGCCGCGCCGACCGTCTCCGTGGAAGGCCCCCAGCAGTCCACACCCGGGATGTGCTCCATCAGGATGCGCCGCTCGCCGGAGCCGAGAAGCACCGGGACCAGGCCGGTGCCGACCCGCGCGAACGCGGTGATGACGGCCGCTTCGTCGGCGGCGAAGCGCGGTGTCGCCTTGAGCCAGACCGGGCCCCGCGCGGTGGGCAGCCGGAAGAGGCCGGCCAGGTTCCACGTACGACGCTGCTCCACCGGACCGGTCACGGGCCGTCCCGCGGAGGCCAGCGTCTCCTCGGCCCAGCCGAGCAGCTCGCGCAGACCCTCCGTGCGGGCCCAGGGCGACCGGAAGACCTCGTGGCCGTCCAACAGATCCGGACCGACGGCCCGTTGCTCCAGGGTACCGGGGGCCGGGCGCCCCAACGCCTCGACGTGATAGGTCGCATGACCGTCCCGGCCGCCTTCGCCCCCGTCGACGTCCACCAGACGCAGCACCAGCACGGGCACGCCGAGCAGCTTCTCCAGCCGGTCGACCACCGGTGCCGCCTCGGACCACCAGGGGATGTCCACGGGGAACGGCCCTACGCCCCCGAGCACCTCGTCACCCGCGCTGACCCACGCACTCACCGTTCTCGTCACGGCGACAGTGTGGGCGAGCCGGGCGGCCCCGGCGAGTGAATATCGGGCCGGGTCCGCGCATGCCGGAGGGGGAGCGGAGCCGATGGCCGCGGCCCGTCACCGCAGGTCCGACCTTCCCTCGTCGGACGTACATCGGGCACTCCGCTCCCCCTCCTTCCCCCGTCCCCCTCGGGCCCGGTGGTCCGTGCCGGCCTCCGGCGCGGCCCGCCGCGGGTTCTGTCCACGGCCGCACGCGTCCGGAGGCCGTGCGTCACCCGCCGCCGCGCGAGCGGGTCACGGCCGGTGACCGGCACGTCGCCGACCGGCCGGCCCACCCGCGCGCGTACGGGCTTCCGGGCCGGAGCGCCCCCCGCGCGCCCCGGACCGAAACCTTCCTGTGCCGGGTCCGAACCCCGGTCGCACAGGACGTCATCCGGGCGCCGATCCCCGCGAGGGAGCGCCTGGCGGATGTCAACTCGTGGACAACTGACCGATGTTCCGGCGAGCCGAAGGGTTCCCGCACGGCCCTCAGCCCTCCCCGCCGGACTCGGTGAAGACGAACGGTTCCAGGAGCCGCCGGTCCGCCGCCCGGTAGCCCGGACACACCACGAAGGCGACGGGGCGGCCCGCCTCGCAGGAGAGCCAGAGAGCGTGCTCCCGGGGGTCCGCCGCGATGCCGGGCTCCACCGAGAAGTCGAAACGGCTCGCATAGCCGCTCTCGTTCATGGCCCGGGACAGGTTCGAGGCCTCCGCGCCCACCCGCTCCAACAGCCTCTGGTGCTGCTGGTCGAGCCCCACCCGCCCGGCGTCGGTGGTGATGCGGGCCAGCTCGTCGAGGTCGGGGTCCCCGACCCCGTCGTGTTCCTCCGGGCCGAAGAGCGCCAGGCACAGCCGGCGGATCAACTCGGCCTGACGGCGCACGACATCACGGGGCCGCTCCGCCGTCAGCCGGGGCTGGATCAGATCTGGCATGCGCTGCGTGTACAGCGCCTTGAGCCGTCCGGCGAGGTCGTAGTGGACGAGGAAGTCCTCCCGGGTGAGGTCGGTGCGCTCCTCCACCTGGGCCACGCGCACCAGGTCCAGCACCTCACCCAACTCGTCGAGGAGACGGCGGGTGTCGGCGACGGTGCTCTCCAGCGCCAGAGTCCGCTCGCCCATGTGCTCATGACGCACGGTCAGCTCCGTGAGCCGGTCACCGAGCGGGCCGATTCCGGCGAGCGTGTCCCGCAGCCTGGTGTCGAAGCCCCGCATCCGGCGCTCCACCCGGTCGGCCCACTCGCCCCTCTCGGACCGTGTCCGCGAACGCGGCGCGGCCCACCGCGCGTCCGCGTCCGCCTCCAGTTTCCGGACCCGCGCCTCCAGCGCCTCCAGGCCGTCCAGCCTGACGGCCAGTTGCTTCCACTCGGACTGCGGGATCAGGAAGGCCGTCTCCTCCTCCACGAGGCGCGGGCCGCCGACGGAGGGGCGTTCGCCGGACCCGCCCCCGGCGTCCTGTGGGGGTTCGGCCTTGTGGCGGTTGAAGAACACGATTCCTCCCTCGGGGTGTCCGGCCATGGCTACATCCGGTCGAAGTCGACGGAGACCCGACTGGTCTCCTCGGTGGCCGGGTCGAACACCTCGACCCGGAGTTCACTGGCGCCGAAGTAGAACAGCAGCATCACGGCGCGCTCTCGCAGCGGCCTGCCGACCGTGCTGCTCAGGTCGACGGTCAGCCGGCCGATCTCCTCGCACCCGTCCTCGTCGACGTACCGGGGATCGGGCTCGGCCGTGCGGTACAGACGTACATCCAACTCGAGCTGCTTCTCGCGGACCGGCGCGATGCGGAAGGGATAGGCGTCCTTCACGCGCACGCCGTCCGTACGGCGAACGGCGATGCCGAAACGGCCGACGCACAGCACATCGCCCTCGTCGTCGCGGTACATGCGCATCGTGGAGTCCACACCCTCCTCGAATGGCTTGGCCGTCTCGAACCCGTAGGTGTACTTGGCCTGCCGGGAGACGAACACGTCCGGCCGGTAGGCGAAGTGGACGGCGCCCTCCAGGACCGCGAGGGCCGGATCGGGCGGGACCAGGACGCGATGGCGCCCGCCGAAGCGGGCGCGCATCCGTTCGCGCAGCCACTCGGACCGGGCGAACCCGCCCACCAGGACCAGGGTCTCGGGCTCGGGACCCGTCCCTCCGGTCCGCGCGATGGTGGCCAGCTGCTCCGCGACCTTGTCCAGGATGCCGTCCACCGTCTCGTCGAGCAGTCCCTCCACCTCGTCCGGCGGGAGGACGATCTGCCGGGGCAGGCCGCCCGCGTCCCGGATCAGCCGCGCCCGCACCGGCTCGTCGAGGAGGGTCCACACGACGGCCGGAACCTCGATGCGCACCGGATCCAGCACGTGCGCGACCGAGTAGGCGTCCCGCTCGACCTCGACCGTGCGCTTGGCGAGCTCCCACTGCCGGGACATCCCCAACAACTCACCCGGGTGGTCCCGTTCGATGCGCTTCAGGACCGCCGGCCCGAACCGCTCGCCGAGCGTCGTGTCCCGGAACGCCTGGTTGACGTACTCGGAGCCGAGATGTCCACCGGTGGCGAGGCCGATCTCGCGCAGCGCGATCGACGGTCCGGCCCCGCTGTCCGACTCATAGGCCGTGATGTCGACGGTTCCGCCGCCGCAGTCGATCACCACGAACCGGAACCCGTCGAGATGCAGGGGCAGCCGGGCAGGCTCGGAGGGAGCCGCGTCCGCGTCCGCCATCCGCAAGTAGCAGTACAGCGCGGCGGCCTCCGGCTCGATGGCCAGCAACAGGCGCTCCGGATCGTCGGGGAACCCCGCGTCGACCGCGGCCCGGCGCATCACCGCCTTGCCCTCGTCGTCCCAGATCGCGGGGACCGTGATGCACCAACGGACCTCCCGCTCCGTGTACTTCATCCCCCTGATCTCCGCCATCGCCAGCTCGCGGATCTCCTTGAGGTACGCGGTGGTCAGTTCCCGGACCCGGCCCCGGTCGCCGAGGTCGACGAAACCACCCACCGTCGGCATGCCCGACATCGTGCCGCCGCTCTTCCACGCCGTCTTGAAGGCGTAGGCGTAGCCGAGCCCGTCGGCCTCCCCCTTGGCGAGGGCCTCGGCCCACAGGCCGTGGGCCCGGTGGCCCCAGGCGACCGTCCCGCCCCCGGCGGACAGCAGGATCGCGGTCAGGTTCTTCGGGTAGTCCAGCTGGCGGCCGGGGAAGCGCGTGAAGAACTGCACCCTCCTGGTGCGCGGATCATCGTTCGGCGGAGTCCTCACCGCCCAGGCGAAGCCGGTGCCATGGGTGCCGAAGTCGACCGCCGCCACCACTTTGGGACCGTCCGCACCCATGCCCGAGGCTCCTGTCTGCCGGTGTCCGCGCGCTTGCTCCCTGTAAGCTCGCTCACACACAGACTGGTGGGTTTCCGCGCCAACGCGGAGCGGTCGGCTGTTGCCAACGATTTCTGGCAACAGGTGCCAGGGCGCGAGCCGTTGGAGGGATGACGATCGAAGAGAACGCGTTCGGCGCGGAACTGCGCCGGCGTCGGACGGCGGCCGGGAAGTCGTTGGGCGAACTGGCCGAAGAGGTGCACTGCAGCCGCAGTTTCCTGAGCCGGATCGAGACGGGCCAGCGGCGTGTGACCAGCGAACTCGCGCAGCTCTGCGACGAGCGGCTGGACGCCAGGGGCGCGCTGCTCGCCCTGGTTCCCGATCCCTCCTTCGAGCGCATCTCGAAGACGGTCGGCGCCGGTCCGCGGGAGCGGACCGGAAAGCTGGTGAAGTCGTCGCCGGGTCAGGACGGTTCGGACGGCGCCCGGCGGCGCGACGAGTTCGACCGGCTGCTCAGGCGCGGCGACCTCAGCCATGCCACCGGGGACATGCGGGAGGCGGAGCGTCTCTATCGGGCGGCGTACGCGCGCGCAGACGGCGATCCGTCGGCCCAGGCGGAGGCCGTGATCAGGATGGCCCGCCGTTGGTCGGATCCCGGACAGGTCGACCACGAACTACTGCAATGGATCAGGGAGAGTCTGGCCGCGCTGGGGCAGAACGGGGGAGTGGAGGCCGCCGGACTGCGTCTGCGGCTCAACGCGCACCTGGCGAAGAAGCTGGCCATGGCCGTCAGTGAGGACACCGCGGCGGGCCGGGCGGGGCCTGAGCAGGGAGCGCGGCTGGCGCGTGGCACGCTGCGTCGGCTGGCCGTGGACGGCAAGGACGACGAGGTGCGCTGCGAGGTGCTCACCGAATGCCGTTGGGGCCTGTACGACTTCGTCCCCACCGCCGAGTCCCTGTTGCTCTCCGAACGGCTGCGTGACGCGGCGGCGGGGCACGACTCCGCGTACTTCCGCGGTGAGGCACTGATGGCGCTCGCCATCGACCAGCTGCGTGTCGGCAAGGTCTACAGCGCGCTGGCCACGGCGAACCAGTACCGCAAGCACGCCGCCGACACCCGCAGTGTCCTCGCCGTCTGGCAGCAGCGGACCCTGGACGCCCTGCTCGACCTCTGGCACGGCCGGTTCGAGCAGGCGGCGGCCTGGATCTTCGGCGAGTCGGTGACGTTCGTCGAGCGATTATCCGCCGATCTGGCCGTCCCCGCCGACAACCTTGAGCAGACCCGCCTCGGACAGGCCTACTGGCTGCTGCGGGAACAGGGCCGGATGGCGGACCTGTTCGCCTCGGGTCTGGCCGACACCGTCGAGCGGCACGGCTACTTCCCGGTCTGGCGGGCCGGTCTGGCGCTCGCGCTGTGCGAGACGGGCCAGTACGCCGAAGGGGCGGACCGGCTCGTGGGATTCGCGCACGACACCGCCGACTTCACCCGGTTCCCGCCCTCCGGGTGGGCGGTGCCCACGCTGGTCCTGCTCGCCGAGGTGAGCGCCGCACTCGACGCGCGGGGCGGATTCGAGACCGAACTGCGCGAGGTCGTGCCGGGACTGCGCGACCGTCTGGCCGCCCACGACGGGGAGGAGATCGCCCTCGCGGGCTGGCCCACCGTGCTGGTCGGCCCGACCGCTCGGGCCCGTGGGCTGCTCGCGCTGGCCGCGGGGGAGCCGGACACCGCGCTCGCCGAATTCCACGTGGCAGCCGAGCCGGTGCGCTCCTCCCAGCCCCAACTGGCCCGTCTGCGACTGGCCCGCGCCCGCGCGTTGCGCAGGACGGGCCGCCCCGGCACCGCCGCCCACGCCTCCCGGCTCCTGCGGGAGGCGCTGCGCGTGGCACGGGCCTACGGGATGGCGGCCCTCGCGGCGGAGTGCGCGGCCCTGCTGGACTCGACGGCAGACGCGTGAGGGCCGCCGCCGCGGTTCCCGCCGGCCGGGAGCCACGGACGCGGAGCCGTCGGGTGGCTGGAGCGCCGCCCAGGTGTCTTAGGTAGGTGGCGCCGGACCGACGGGCGCTGTCCGGGGCGGCGCGCCACCCCAGTCGGATTCAAGGGGACACGCCTTACCCCCTGACAGCGGGCTTCGAGGGCGCGGCCGGCACGGTCATCCGTCGACGAGGGAAGCGTGCACCTGGCACTCTGCAAATTTCAGCTTGTCGGTTGCGGGGTGCTGTCGGCAGCTGCGACAGTGGTCCTGTCGTCCTTGGAACGGTCAAGGGAGAGGCCACACAGCCCAGTTGGGGGAGACGGGGCTGTGGCACGACGCCTTGCGCGACGAGATGGACGCATCTCGTGGCGGCACCGGGCCTCCGGAGCGGCACTGGCACCGCCTGTGGTGCAGGCAGACGAAAGGCGAACGGCGATGACCCCGCCCTCCCTCCCCCAGCCTTTGGACCGACTGCCGGGGGACGAATACCCCCACCGGGCCGGAGTGTTCGCCCTGCGCGCGGCCCCCGCGTCAGTAGGTGTGGCCCGAAGACATGTGGGTGACCTTCTGAGTGAGTGGGACATCGATCCTGAGACGCATGACAACGCTGTCCTCATCACCTCCGAACTCGTCACCAACGCTCTGACGCACACGGCGAGCGAGTGGATCGTGTGCAGACTCCATATCGCCCGGGGTCCGCTCCACATCGAGGTCGAGGACCAGCACCGTGGCTGGACCCTCCCGGCGCCGCGTCAGCCGGGACCAGAGGACCAGCGCGGTCGCGGACTCCAGCTGGTCAGCGCCCTGAGCAGCGACTGGGGCGTCAGGGACACCGCCGACGGGTCCGGCCGCATCGTCTGGGCCGTCCTGCCGTCGCGGAGCGGCAGTCCTGCCTCGATCAGCCGTCCGCCGACCACTAATAACGCCCGGCCCATCCCCCACTCGGCCGAAGGATCTCCGTCTGATGGAACGACAGCACACTCCCGACCTGTGTGAACACACCTCGGCCCGCGACCCCCGCGACCACGTCACCGCCGTCGATCCGCACGAGTTCGGCGCCACCCTCGATCCCCGCGAGTTCGGCGCCCTCGGCCCACGCGAGTGCGGCACCGCCCTCGGCCCCCGTGCGCATACCCCGTCCGCAGACCCGCGGGGGCACGCCTTCGTCCCCGAACCGCGCACGCAACCGCCCGCGGCGCCGTCGCCCGAGCACCCGTCACGCCTGGTGATACCCGCCGAACTGTCCCCGAGCCTGGGGTGCGACGCCGTGGGCACCTCCCGGGAACACGGTGAACGGATCATGGACTGCCTGCCCCGTGTCGGCTGCGTCTTCGCCGACGACGAGCGGTGGTGGTGGATCGTCCCGTCCGGATCCCACCTGGGTGTCACCTGGCCGTCCTCCACGCGCTACGTGATCGGCGCCCGGCTGGCCGACCCGTCCTGGACGCGGGTCCTGCGGCGCGCGCGCTCCGGCCGACCGCGTCTGATCCACCGTCCCGAGGGCGAGTCGCCCTACACACCCCCGATTCCGCTGTACTTCCTCACCTGCCGTCTCGCGGGAAGTGCCCCGAGATGGTCACTCGGCACGGGACTCTGACGCCGAGCCGGGCGATGGTCGCGGGCGGTTCACGGCGGCGCGCGGTGAGGCCGGCCCGCACGGGCGGGACCGGCCTCAGGCTGCCGTCCGCTTCCTTTCCCGCGAACGCGTCGGTGTCCGGGAGCGACGGCCGGGCCTACGTCCGGGAAGTGCTCTTCGTCGCGGTGAACGCGCACACCGCCCCCAGCACCACGGCCAGCGCGCCGATGATGATGTTGTTGAGCACCACGCCGGTGTCCGGGCTGGTGCCGACCACCCACGGCGAGATGATCATCCACACGCCCATCGCGCAGATGGCCCAGCTCAGGCCGTACATCCTCTCAGGCGTGACGGTGAATCCGAGTGCCAGCACGGCGATCGCGATACCCATGACGAGGTTGTGGGTCATGAGGGCGGGCTGACTCGTCGTGTAGTGGAGGATCCAAGGGGACACGGCGCAGTACAGACCGAGCAGGAACACGGGTCCGTCGACGAGCGCCACATCGCGGCCGCCCATCACTCGGGCGTACCGGTCCCGCATTTCGGAGGCGTCCGGGTGGGTCGTGATGTCGTTTCTGGGGTGCGAGACGTTGGCCATG
The DNA here is from genome assembly GCF_012273515.2 of Streptomyces sp. RPA4-2. Classification (NCBI taxonomy): domain Bacteria; kingdom Bacillati; phylum Actinomycetota; class Actinomycetes; order Kitasatosporales; family Streptomycetaceae; genus Streptomyces; species Streptomyces sp. RPA4-2. Next base: position 1,008,942 of record NZ_CP050975.2, on the reverse strand, counting down.
AGTCGACTCCTTCGATCTCGGCAGGCCTGACCGCTTCTGGTGTGGTGTGCGGTAAGAGCCGTTTGTACCTATTGTGCGCTTATTTCTTCTTTATGTGTAGAGTCGGCTCTCCTTCACCCGAGCCGGCGAGAAGGGCGGGAGAGGGACGACGGATTCGGGGCGGGGCCCGCGCGTCGCGGTGGACCTGTGGCCCGGTTCGGGTTCGACGCGGTCGGTAAGTACGGCGGGGCGGGACGTCCTCCGGCGGGTCCCCGAGGTGGACAGGCCGCTGCGGCTCGGCAACCACGCCGGGCTGAGGGAACCGGCGCGCCCGCGCGGCGACATGGTGGACGTCTCCGGCGCGCACGACCCCTCGGAACCGGCCCGCTGCACGGACGGAGGCGCGAGTGCGGGAACCGAGTGAGAGCGAACTGACAGCGCGCCTCCCCGAGCGGATCTGGTCCACTCCGTACGTGGGCCGGCGCTTTCCGGGTTCGCGGTCCGTCACCGAGAGGCCGGGCCTCGCCGACGGCGCCAACTGCCAGTACTTCGCCTACGAGGTGCTGCGCCACTTCGGCCCGCGCCTGCCCGCCTGGCGTTCGAGCGATCTGTGGGACGACACCGTACTCACCGAGCGGGTACGGGAGTCCCGGCCGCTGGACCTGGCCCTCTTCAGCCCCGGCGACCAGGCGTGGGGTGCCCATGTCGGGGTCGTCGTGGGGGAGGGCCGGGTCCTTCATCTCTGTGCCGAGGTGGGGCGGCCGGTGATCTGGACTCTGCGGGAGTTCACGACGCGCGAGCGCTACCGCGCGCTGCTCGGCTTCAAGCGGCCGCGGCCCGGGGGCGGATGACGGACCGGACCCGTCCCGCCGCCCGGCGAAGTCTGCGTGCCGAGCCGGGGAGCGTCCCGTGGGGGCGCCCCCGGCCATGGCCCACGGTAGCCGCGCGGAAACGCTCCGTACGACCGTCTCGCGCTGTCCCTCTCCTCGCCGACCAGGCATTTCGCCCTTGCGCGCACCGGCCTCTCACCCGATCGGAGGAAGAGCCCGTTCCGGCCAATCCATCACCGCCGCAGCTTCGGAATAGGGCCGAGAGCTCTGAAGCCGAAACAGGCGAGCCCGGTGGGAGGAGACATGGTGCGGCAAGCGTCAGGGGACGCCTCGGGTGCGGACGAGGAGACCGCAGACCGCAGACAGTACGGACAGTACGGACGGCGTGCGCAGCGGGATTCGGGGCGGCGGACGGCCGTCATCGGCGGGGGGCGTGGCGGGACTCACCGCCGCCCACGTGCTGGGCCGCGCACGCCAGGTGGTCCTGTACGAGGCGGACGACCGGCTCGGCGGCCACGCGCACACCCATGACCTCGCCTCCTCCGACGGCAGGGTGCACCGCGTCGACTCCGGCTTCATCGTGCACAACCGCCGTACCTACCCGAACCTCCTGAGACTGTTCGACGAACTCGGCGTCGCCACCCAGGAGTCGGAGATGAGCATGTCGGTGCGCTGCGAGGGCTGCGGCCTCGAATACGCGGGCGCGCGCGGACCGGCAGGCCTGTTCGCACGACCGCGAAGCGCCCTTCGCGGCTCCTACCTCCGGATGCTCACCGAAGTGCCGGCCTTCCACCGCGCGGCCCGGCGACTGCTCTCGGCGGGCGGCGAAGAGAGCCTGACACTGGGCGAGTTCCTGACCCGGGAGCGCTTCTCGCCGTACTTCGTACAGCACTTCGCGACCCCACTGGTATCGGCGGTCTGGTCCTGCGACCCCGCCACGGCCGGCCGCTATCCGGCCGCCTATCTGTTCCGCTTCCTGGAGCACCACGGCATGCTCTCGGTGAGCGACTCCCCGGTCTGGCGCACGGTGAGCGGGGGCTCCCGCTCCTACGTCGACCGCGTGGCCGAACAGCTCGACGCCGTGCACACCTCCGCCCCCGTCCGGGCCGTGCGACGGCACCCCGACGCCGTGGACGTCACCACGGCGGACGGCGCCATCGCGTCGTACGACTCCGTGGTGATCGCGGTCCATCCCGACCAGGCCCTGAAGCTGCTGGCCGACCCCACCGAGCGCGAGCGAGAGGTGCTCGGCGCCTTCCGCTACTCCCGCAACGCCACCCTCCTGCACACCGACACCGCGCTGTTGCCGCGCGCCCGGTCGGCGAGGGCCTCCTGGAACTACCTGATGCCCTCGTGCGACGCCGACGCGGACCGGGTCCGCGTCAGCTACGACATGAACCGGCTCCAGCGCCTCGACGCACCCGAGAACTACGTGGTCACCCTCGGCGGCGAGGACCGCGTCGACCCGGACCGTGTCCTGGCCCGCATGGTGTACGAACACCCCGTCTACACACCGGAGTCCGTGGCCGCGCAGGCCCGGCTCCCGGGACTGAACAGCGCGGTGACCGCCTACGCGGGCGCCTACCACGGCTGGGGATTCCACGAGGACGGCTGCCGCTCCGGCGTGGCGGCCGCCGCGGCCCTGGGGGTGACGTGGTGAGCGGCACCCCCGCGCTCTACCCCTGCACGGTCTCGCACGTACGGACCGCGCCGACCCGGTACGCGCTGCGCCACCGCACGTACATGTGGCTGACGGACCCCGACCATCCGCCCCGACTGCCCCTTCCGCTGCGCCCGTTGGCCGGCTTCGACCCCCGTGACCACTTCGACGGGGACCAGCCGACCATCCGCGCCGGGCTCGACCGCTTCCTCGCCGGGCACGGCATCGATCTGCGTGGCGGCCCGGTCACGATGCTCGCCCACGCGCGGGTCCTCGGTCACGTCTTCAACCCGCTCACCCTCTACTGGTGCCACGACCCCGGCGGCGCACCGCGCTGCGTGGTCGCCGAGGTGCACAACACGTACGGCGAACGGCACTGCTATCTGCTGCTCCCGGACGACGCCGGGACGACGGGGGACCAGCGGGACGACCACCACGCCGTCGCGGCCCACGAGCCTTCGGAGCCCTCCTCGTCGTCGGAGCCCTCCTCGTCGTCGGAGCCGACGAGCCGCCCGGCTGAGCCGCCCGGGAGGGAGACCCACCGGGCCGAGAAGCGGCTCTACCGCACGGAGAAGCAGTTCTACGTCTCGCCCTTCTTCCCCGTCGACGGCGAGTACCGCATGCGCCTTCCCCTCCCCGACGACCGCCTCGACCTCATGGTGCGCCTGGAGCGCGAGGGCACCCGGCCCTTCACCGCGACCGTGCGCGGGACCCGCCGTGAGGCGACCGTCGGGACGCTGCTGCGTGCCGCGCTGCGCCACCCGTGGTCCACCGCCGCCGTCTCGGCCGCCATCCGCGTCCATGGCATCCGCCTCTACCTGCGGGGACTGCCCGTCCAGCCCCGCCCACGCCACCGAAGCCAGGAGAGTGACACATGAGGACAGCCGAGCCCCGCTCCGCCACCGCGCAGCGCCGGGACGTGGATCCCGCCCGCTGGCCGGACGTGGTGACGCCGCCGGAGGCCTCGCGCACCCGGACCGCCGTCACCCGCGCCGTGCTGAGCAGAGCGCTGGGACGCCTGCCCCTTCAGACGCGGTTCGCCGACGGAACCCGTCTGGGCACCGGCGGCCCGGTGATCGAGATCCACGATCCGGAGGCCTTCCACCGCCGTATCGGCACCGAGGGACTGGTCGGCTTCGGCGAGTCCTACATGGCGGGCGAATGGGACGCGCCGGACCTGGTCGCCGCGCTCACCGTGCTCGCCGACCACGCGGCGCGGCTGATCCCGGAACCGCTCCAGCGGCTGCGCGGCCTGTGGGCGCCGCGCCGCCCGGACGCGCAGCGCAACACACCCACCGGCGCCCGCGACAACATCAGCCGCCACTACGACCTCTCCAACGACCTGTTCGCGCTCTTCCTCGACGAGACCCTCAGCTACTCGGCGGCCCTCTTCCGCGGATTCCCCGCCTCGTGGCCCCTGCTGGCCGCCGCCCAACACCGCAAGATCGACCGGCTGCTGGACCTCGCCGAGGTCGGACCTGGCACCCGGCTGCTCGAAATCGGCACCGGATGGGGCGAGTTGGCGATACGTGCCGCCGCCCGCGGCGCCCAGGTCACCTCGCTGACCCTCTCGCACGAGCAGCGGGATCTGGCTCGTCGGCGGGTGCGCGAGGCAGGTCTGGCAGACCGGGTCTCCCTCCAGCTCCGCGACTACCGCGAGGCCGAGGGCACGTACGACGCCGTGGTGAGCGTCGAGATGGTGGAGGCGGTCGGGGCGGAGTTCTGGCCGGTCTACTTCGCGACTCTCGACGCGCGGCTCGCCCCCGGTGGTCGCGCGGCACTGCAGGCGATCACGATGCCGCACGACCGGATGGTGGCGAGCCGCGACACCTTCACCTGGATCCAGAAGTACGTCTTCCCCGGCGGCCTGCTGCCCTCGGTGGAGGCCGTGGAGCAGGTGACCCGCGAGCACACCCGGCTGCGGATCACCCGCAGGGACCCGTTCGGCGCGCATTACGCGGAGACCCTGCGGCTGTGGCGCGAACGCTTCACCGAGCGTGCCGACGAGGTCGGCGGGCTCGGTTTCGACGCGACCTTCCGCCGGATGTGGACCTTCTATCTGGCCTACTCCGAAGCGGGATTCCGCGCCGGCTACCTCGACGTCCAGCAGTACCTGTTCACGAAGGAGGGCTCCACCCCGTGACCACCGTGACCACCGCCCGTCCCGACCGTCCCGGTGCCGCCCACCGGCTCGCCGCGCTGGCCGAGGACGCCCTCGGCGGTCCGCTGCCGCTGCGGCTGCGCGCGTGGGACGGCAGCGAGACCGGCCCCCAGGACGCCCCCGTGGTCGTCGTCCGCACCCGACGCGCCCTTCGGCGGCTGCTCTGGCAGCCCGGCGAACTCGGCCTGGCCCAGGCGTACATCACCGGGGAGATCGATGTCGAGGGCGACCTGGCGGCGGGCCTGCGCGCCATGTGGGGTGCCGTACGGGAGCGCACTCTGCACGCGCCCCGGCTCACGGCCGCCGACCGGGTCCGCGCCGCCGGCACCGCCTTGCGCCTGGGGGCCGTGGGCCCGCGGCCCCCGACGCCCGCCTCGCAGGCGCGACTGCGCGGCGGCCTGCACAGCAGGTCCAGGGACCGGGCGGCCATCAGCCACCACTACGACCTTTCGAACGCGTTCTACCGCCTGCTCCTCGACGAGACCATGGCCTACTCGTGCGGCTACTGGACCGGCGAGGAACCGGACTTCGGCCCCGCCGACGCCCAGCGTGCCAAGCTGGAGCTGATCTGCCGCAAGCTCGCCCTCGTCCCGGGTGCCCGCCTGCTGGACATCGGCTGCGGCTGGGGCTCCCTCACGCTGTACGCGGCGGAGCGGTACAAGGCCCAGGTCACCGCGGTCACGCTGGCCCGGGAACAGGCCGCGTACGTACGGGAGCAGGTGCGCGAGCGAGGTCTCGAACACCAGGTCGACGTGGTCTGTCAGGACTACCGGGACATCGCGGGCGGCGCGTACGAGGCCGTCACCGCGATCGAGATGGGCGAACACGTGGGGGTCGCCGAGTACCCGGCGTTCGCCGCCGCCCTGCACCGCTTCGTCCGCCCGCGGGGGCGCGTCCTCGTACAGCAGATGTCGCGGGGTTCGGCGGCCCCGGGCGGCGGCGCGTTCATCGAGGCGTACATCGCCCCGGACATGCACATGAGGCCGCTCGGCGACACCGTCGGCATGCTGGAGACCGCGGGCCTGGAGGTGCGGTCCGTGGAGTCGCTGCGGGAGCACTACGTACGTACGGTCGCGGCCTGGCACCGCACCCTGGAGGAACGCTGGGACGACTTCGTACGACTCGTGGGGACGGAGACGGCCAGGGTGTGGCGGCTCTACCTGGTCGGCGGGGCCCTCGCCTTCCAGGAGCGGCGCATGGGAGTCGACCAGATCCTGAGCGTGCGGCCCGCTCCCGGAGGAAGCAGCGGCATGCCCGCCGTGCCGGGGGACTGGTACACGCAGGCGGAGGAGCGATGAGCGGCTTCCCCTGGGGAGCGTTCGCCCAGAACCTCGGTCTCGCGGCGGCCGCGGCGTTCGCCGTCATGCTCGTCACCTTCGCGGTCGCCGTACGCAAGGGCGTGCACCGGATCGTCGACGTCGCCTGGGGCATCGGGTTCACCGCGGTGGCGGTGGTGTCCTTCCTGGCCTCCGCGGGCGAGGGCGACGAGGGGCGACGGATCCTGGTGACCGTCCTGACCTCGGTGTGGGGGCTGCGGCTGGCCCTGCACATCGCATGGCGGGGCCGTGGTCACGGCGAGGACCCGAGATACGAGGCGATGCTCGCCAAGGCGCCCGGCAACCGCCACGTCCACGCCCTGCGCATGGTGTACCTCCTGCAGGGAGCCCTGGTCTGGCTGGTGTCGCTGCCCGTCCAGGCGGCGCAGTACGTCTCCACCGGCCTGACCGGACTCACCCTGGCCGGCGCCGTGCTGTGGGCGGTCGGGCTGTTCTTCGAGGCGGTGGGCGACGCCCAGCTGGCCCGGTTCAAGGCCGATCCCGCCCACCGCGGCCGGGTGATGGACCGGGGCCTGTGGAGCTGGACCCGGCACCCCAACTACTTCGGCGACTTCTGCGTGTGGTGGGGCCTGTTCCTGCTCGCCTGCGACTCGGGCGCGGCGGCCGCGGTGTCGGTGCTCTCGCCGCTGGTGATGAGCTACCTGCTGATCAACGGCAGCGGGAAGGCGCTGCTCGAGAGGCACCTGGCGGGGCGCGCGGGGTTCGCCGAGTACACCGCGAGGACCAGCGGCTTCTTTCCGTTGCCGCCGAAGTCGCGCGGCTGACGGGGCCGCGTCCGGGCGTCGCCCGCCGGGGGAGGACCGGTGGGCGACGCCGGGAGGACCGGCTCGTCCCGGGAGAGGGACGGGCCGGTCCGACCCCCGGGGACCGGCCGGTCCCGTCAGGTGGGGAAGTGCAGCAGCGCCAGCGGGGCCGAGGTCGGCCGGGCCGAGCCGCCGGCCGGTTCCACGGTGATACCCACGCCCGAGGCCTTGGCCAGGTTCCCGTCCAGCAGGACCGCCTCGCTGGTCCGGTGCGGGTCCATCAGACCGGCGGAGCGCATGGTGCCCGCGTCGTCGAACCACAGCTGGTAGACCTTGCCGCTCGGCGGCTTCGGCATCCTCGATGAGATGAAGACGGCCTTGTCACGGCCGGCGGAGACGACCACCGTGCCCCCGGCCCCGCCCGCCAGTCGCGCGGTACGGCTCTTCGCGTCCGGGGCGGCCAGCACCGCGGTCAGGTCGGCGGTCCGGCGCTCGGCGTCCCGTGCCTGGTGCTGGGCCTCCCGCGCACGGTCGTGCTGCCACACCGCCGTGCCGCCGAACGCCGCGGCGGCGGCCACACAGGCGGCCAGGGCCCAGCGTGACAGGCCGCGGGCATGGCGCAGGCGCCGGAGAGCCGGCTCGGGGGGCGCGGCGGGTGCGGCGACCGTGACCGGTGTGGAGGGCTTGGCGGGCGCCGTCCGGGGTGCTTCCTGCCGGACCGTGGAGATGTGCCGCATGACCCGGGTCTTGAGCTCGGGGGCCGCGACGGCGGTTTCGGCGAGGCCGAGGCGCGCCGCCGTGGCGGTCAGCTCGCGGACCTCCTGGGCGCAGGCCTCGCAGTCGGCCGCGTGCCGCTCGAACCGGCCGCGCTCGTCCGCGTCGAGGGCGTGCAGCGCGTACGCACCCGTCAGGGTGTGCAGGTCGGACGTGGTCATGCGGTGACCCCCAGGCAGTCACGGAGGCGGATGAGACCGTCGCGCAGCCGCGTCTTGACCGTGCCCAGCGGAAGTGTCAGCAGCTCCGCCACCTCCCGGTAGGTCAGGCCGCGGTAGTACGCGAGGGTCACGGACTGGCGCTGGAGTTCCGTCAGCGTCCGCAGACAGCGCCGCACCTGTTCCCGCTCCAGCCGCGCCTCGACCTGCTCGGTCACCTCGTCGAACTCGGGCGTCCGGTCGAGGAGGGCCGCCTTGTGCTCACGTGCCGCCGAGGCCTCGGCCGAGCGCACCCGGTCGACGGCCCGCTGATGGGCGAGGGTGAGCACCCAGTTCATCACCGACCCTCGCTCCGGCCGGTAGCGGGCGGCGGTCCGCCACACCTCGACCAGTACCTCCTGGGCCACCTCCTCGGACTGGGCCAGGTCGCGCAGCACCCTGCGCACGATGCCGAGCACCGGCCCCGCCACGACGTCGTACACCGCGGCGAAAGCCTCGTGGTCGCCGCGGGCGACGTCGGCCATCAGGTCCGGCAGACCGGGTTGCGCCGCCGGGTTTCTCCCGATCTCCACGGCTTCCTTCACGGGGTGGTCCTCCAAGCAGGGCGAAAGGTACGGGACTGATCCGGAGCAGGTCCGGCCGCGGATTGGCCCAGGGCGGGAGAATTCCGGGTACGGGGGCCGGGCGCCGGCGCGGGACGCGGGAGAGCCGGTCCCGGTGCCGGGCGGTCGCCGCCGGTCCTCACCCGTCGACCCGCGCGGGCAGACAGCGTCGCAGTTGGCGCAGACCCCGCCGGCAGTGGCTCTTGACCGTCCCCAGCGGCCAGCCGGTGCGCTGCGCGATCTGCGTCTGGGTCAGGTCCTCGTAGAACGCGAGATGCAGCACCTGACGCTGGGGCGAGGGCAGTCCGGCGAGCTCGTGCCGGACGAGGACGCGGTCGAGCACGGCGGCCTCGGGGCGGCCGCGCGATTCGTCGGCGGGACCCAGCAGGGCTGCGGCGGCCGCGACCAGCTCGGTGCGGCGGGTGCGCGCGGACAGCGCGTCGGCGATCTTGCGGCGGCCGATGCCCACGAGCCAGCCGGCCAGGGCGCCGCGCTCGGGGCGATAGCCGTGAGCGCCCTGCCAGGCGGCCAGGAACACCTGCTGGGTGACGTCCTCGGCCTCCCGGGCGTCGCCCAGTGAACGCAGGGCCAGCGTGTGCACCAGTTTTCCCCAGCGGTGGTACGCGGCGGTCAGACAGCGCTCGTCACCGTCCGCGAGCCCCCGGGCGATCTCCGCGTCGGTGAACGTCGCGGTCAGGGGCGTCCACTGCGCGGGACGCCCCGCGGTGATCGGATCTGCGGCCATGACCACGGTTCCTCCGTTCGGACGGGGCTCACGGGGCGCCTTCCGTGCGACGCGCTGTGGGCTCCATCGTGTGAACCACAGGACATCCGGGACAACTTGCATCGTTTCTGCGTCGTATAGTCGCCACATGGGCGAGGACCGACCGACAGAGGTGTCAGAACCGGCCGCGGAGCCCGCCGAGGCGGGCGTCACCACGGGCGCGCTGGCCCGCCGGCTCGGGGTTTCGCCCACCACGCTGCGCTCCTGGGACCGGCGGTACGGGGTGGGCCCCGCGGTCCGCTCCGACGGGCGGCACCGCCGCTGGACGCCGCAGGACGTGGCGATGCTCGAGGAGATGTGCCGGCTGACCTCCGCGGGGGTGCCGCCCGCCGAGGCGGCCAGGACCGCGCGGAAGGGCGTCGAGCGGATCCCCTACGGCCCCGATCCGGCCGAGGGGGCCGGCGGTCTCGGCCCGCAGCGGTCACAGGCGGCCGGCGCACTGCCGCTCGGTGACGTCCGGCAGGAGTGCAGGGGCCTCGCGCGCGCCGCGGTGCGCCTCGACGCGCCCGCGATGGACGATCAGCTGGCCTCGCTCGTGGAACGGCACGGCCTGGTCGTCGCCTGGGACGAGGTGATGGTGCCCACCTTGCACGCCGTGGGACGCAAGTGGGAGTCCTCGGGGGACCGTTACGTGGAGGTGGAGCACCTGCTGTCCTGGCACATCTCCCGGATCCTCCACCGGGCGACCGAGCCGGCCCGGCCCGACGCCCCCGCCACCGGTCCGGGGCCCGTGGTGCTGGCGTGCGTCCCCGGCGAGCAGCACAGCCTGCCGTTGCAGGCGCTGCACGCCGGACTCGCCGAACTCGGGCTGCCCACGAGGATGTTCGGTGCGGCCGTGCCCACCGAGGCGCTGACCGCGGCGGTACGGCGGCTGGGCCCGACGGCCGTCGTGCTGTGGGCCCAGACCCGTTCGACGGCCGACGTCCCACTCGCCCGGCACGTCGCCGGCACGCACTGGGGTGTCAAGGGCGCCCGCAACCATCCGGCCGTCGTGCTGGGCGGTCCCGGCTGGGCCGGTCGCCCGCTGCGCGGGATGCTCCGGCCGCCGGGACTGCGGGACGCCCTCGGGTCCCTGAGGGGCCTCTACGACAGCGTCGCCCCGGTCCCGGGAGGCTGAGGTCCCGGGCCGGGGTGACGTTCCCGGCTCACCGCACCGTCGGTGAGGGTGACGCGGAGCTTCCCGCGGGCGGGGTGAGGACGACGGTCGGCTCGCCCGGCGCGGGAGCGGGCGGCGTGACGTTCTGGGAGGGCAGCTTCGGCGGGGTGGTCTCCTGGAACAACACCTGATCGAAGTTGACCAGCCCGGTCTTCTCCATCACCGTGATGTGGTCCAGCACGGTGTCGTTGGCCTGGTCGGCGAGCTGGCGCACCAGGGAGTTCTCGGTGGTGGACCTGATCTTCGCGACGGTGAGGAAGATCGTCCCGTGGGTCAGCCGCAGGATGTTGGCGAAGTCCGTGTCGAACTGCTTGCCGCTGTCACCGGTCAGGGTCGTGACGAAGCCCTGCTGCTGCGGAGACGGCTTGTTGGGGATGGTGATGCCGAGCGTGGCGGCGACCTTGCGGTCGGTGTCGTCCAGCGCGGCGTGGCCCCTGATCAAGTGGTCACCGGCGGTTCTGACCGCCGGGATGGTGCCCTTCTGGAGCGCCAGCTGTCCGACCGGGTACTCCCAGAGTCCCGCCGCCCGCACCTTGACGACGAAGTCTCGGTCGGCCTCGGTCAGCGGGCCCGTCGGAGTGTTGGCGATCACGCGGTTCGGGGCGCTGGATGTGGTCTGCACGCCGATCACGGCAGGGTACGCGAGCGCGGCGAGCGTCATGGTCAACGCACCTGCCACGAAGAGCGTTCCTGCGTTCCGTGCAATGCGCATCGAGCCTCCTGGCGGAGCGGCAGCGCGGAGCGGGAGCCCCGTCGTGCCGCATGGTGAATCCGGTGCGAGTGGATCCGGTTGACGACTGATTCTGACGCCCACCAGTACGCACGCGTTCGACGAAAAAATCTCTACGAATAGTAAATTCCCTGGTGACTTCCTTCAGCCACGGCCCCGGGCGTTCTTGAAGCGGGCCAGACCGTCCGGAAGTTCGACCACGGGGTCCGGGTAATCGTAGTCCGCGCGGTCCAGGCCCCGCAGCTTCCACGGCTCGTGCACGGCGGCGCCCTCGATCCCCTCCAGTTCGGGTACCCACCGCCGGACGTACACCCCGTCCGGGTCGTAACGCTTCGCCTGGATCACCGGGTTGAGGACCCGGTTGGGCCGGGTGTCCGTGCCCGTCCCGGCCATCCACTGCCAGTTGAGCTGGTTGTTGGCGACATCGCCGTCCACCAGCAGGTCCAGGAAGTGCCGGGCCCCGACCCGCCAGTCCACGTACAGCGTCTTGGTGAGGAAGCTCGCCGTCAGGAGGCGCCCCCGGTTGTGCATCCAGCCCTCGTGGCGTAGTTGGCGCATCGCCGCGTCGATCACCGGATAGCCGGTGAGCCCCTCCTTCCACGCGGCGATGTCCTCCCGGGCGTCGGTCTCCGAGCGCCAGCGGTCGTGGCGGGTGCGGTAGTCGGCCACGGCCGCGTCCGGCCGCGCGGCGAGCACCTGGTGGTGGAAGTCCCGCCAGGCCAGCTGCCGTACGAAGGCCTCGGCGCCCGCCCCGCCCGCGCCACGGGCCCGGTGCACCAGCTCGACCGGCGAGAGCGAGCCGAAGTGCAGGTACGGGGAGAACCGGGAGGTGGCGTCGCCGGGCAGGTCGTCGTGCCGGTCCTCGTACGACGCGATCCCGCTCCGCAGCCAGGAGGCGAGTCTCCTGCGGGCCTCCGTCTCGCCGCCCCGCGCCAGTCCTGCGGAGACCCCGGACAGGCCCGCACGGGAGGGGACCGTCTCCGAGCCGACCCCGTCCGGCACCCGGATCGTGCGCGGGGCGGTGACCGCGCCGCGCAGCGACTGCCGCGACCAGTGCCGGAAGTACGGGGTGAAGACCGCGAAGTGGTCCGACGAGACCGGGGTGACGGCACCGGGCGCGAGTGCGGTGATCACGGTGTCGTGGACGTGCAGCCGGCACCCCTCGGCCTCCAGGGCCGTGCGCAGCCCGTCCTCGCGGCGGCGCGCGTAGGCGCTGACGCCCGCCGCCATGTGCACCTCGTCGGCGTCCGCCTCGGAGACCACCTTGCACACCTGGGCGATCACGTCGCCGGAACGCACCACCAGCCGGCCGCCCCGCTCGCGCAGTCCGGCGTCGAGGTCCGCCAGACAGTCCGCGAGGAACGCCATGCGGTTGGGAGCCGTGAACCCGGCCGCGGCGACGGCGTCGTCGCGCACGAAGAGGGGGACCAGCGCGGCCGAACCGTCGTGGGCCGCCCGCAGCGCCGGATGGTCGTGCAGACGCAGGTCCGAGGTGAACAGGACAACCGAGACGTTCATGGTGTGGCTCCGGGGTCGGCTGGGCTGACGGGTGTGGGTACGAGGGTCACCGTCGCGGGAGCGACGACGCTTCCCGCTTCGGTCCGACGGGCTCCCGCGGATGCGGACACCGCGGGAGCGACGGGAACCGGACCCGGGCGGGGCCGGGGGCGGTCGGCGGACGCGGGTCGGCGGTCAGGGAGTGGGCGCGGATCCCGGCTTCGCCGTCGGGGTGCTCTCGGCCTTGGCGGCGGCCTTCGCGATGTTGCGGGCCATGCCGCCGAACACGGCGGCGTGGAACGGCGACACGCTCCACCAGTAGGCGTGCCCCAGCAGCCCGTGCGGATGGAACATGGCCCGCTGCCGGTAGCGCGACCCGCCGTTGTCGCCCGTCTCGGCGTACATCTCCAGCCAGGCCAGCCCCGGCAGCCGCATCTCGGCGCGCAGCCGCAGCAGATGACCGGGCTCGATCTCCTCGACCCGCCAGAAGTCGAGGGAGTCGCCCGCCCGCAGCCGCGTGGCGTCGCGCCGCCCGCGCCGCAGACCGACACCGCCCACCAGACGGTCCAGCCAGCCGCGGACGGCCCAGGCGAGGGGGAAGGAGTACCAGCCGTTGTCGCCGCCGATGCCCTCGATCACCCTCCACAACGCCTCGCGCGGCGCGTCCACGGCCAGCTCGCGACGGTCGGTGTAGAGGCTGCCGCCCGCCCAGTCGGGGTCGGTGGGGAGCGGATCGCTGGGCGCGCCGGGCACCGAGGCCGACGACCACCTCGTGGTGACCTGCGCGTCCCGCACGCGTTGCAGCGCCAGCGACACCGCCTCGTCGAAGCCGATCGGACGCCCCGGCGGATCGGGCACGTACCGGACGATGTCGTGCTCGTGGCACACGACCTCGTGCCGCAGCGACTCGGTGAGCGGGCGCGCGATGGACGCGGGCACCGGAGTGACCAGGCCGACCCAGTGACTGGACAGCCGGGGGGTGAGCACCGGCACGGGGAAGATGAGCCTGCGGGGCAGCCCGGCGATGGCCGCGTAGCGCCGCATCATCTCCAGGTACGTCAGGATCTCGGGGCCGCCGATGTCGAAGGTGCGGTTGACGTCCGAGGGCATCCGGGCGCTGCCGACGAGGGTGCGCAGCACGTCCCGCACCCCCATCGGCTGGATGCGGGTGTGCACCCAGCTCGGTGTCACCATCACGGGCAGTCGCTCCGTCAGATAGCGGAGCATCTCGAAGGACGCCGAGCCGGAGCCGATGATCACCGCGGCCCGCAGCACCGTGGTCGGCACGCCGGAGTGCAGCAGGATGCGGCCGACCTCGGTGCGGGACCTGAGGTGCGGCGACAGTTCCGTCTCAGGTACGCCCTGCGGGGTGAGCCCGCCCAGGTACACGATCCGCCGGACGCCGGCCGCGCGGGCCCGCTCACCGAAGATCCGCGCCGCCTCGCGGTCGGTCGCCTCGAAGTCGTGGCCCGTGCCGAGGGCGTGGACGAGGTAGTACGCGACATCCGTGTCCCGCATCGCCTCGGCCACCGAGTCGGCGTCCAGGACATCGCCCCGTACGACGTCCGCCTCGCCCGCCCACGGGAAGTCGCGCAGTTTGGCGGGGGAGCGGGCGAGACAGCGCACCCGGTGTCCCTCCGCCAGCAGCTCGGGGACCAGCCGCCCGCCGATGTAGCCCGTGGCACCGGTCACCAGACATCTCAGGCCGGTGTCGTCCTCGCTCATGGGTCCCTCCGTCGTTCGCCGCGTCGCCCCCTTTCCGTACTCCCCTCGTCATGCCTTCCACGCGGGCGGTGACGGCGGATGCGCGGAAGGGGTCTTTCCGGCGACCGGGGATGCCCGAGGGAGCGGACGGCGGACTGCTATGGGCTGATCGCGTGGACGGACGGGACGACGGTGAGGACCGAGCGGGTGACCCGGCCCCCGAGGGCGGTCCGGGGCGGGAGCGTGCCGAGGCGACCCGTCTCCCGGCCTTCACGGTGCGGCTGCGCCGGATGAACGGGGAGCCCGGCCCGCCTGGACATGTCCACGGAAAACTCGGGCAAGTGAATTCAAGGCGACTCGGCCGTCCGAGTCGGAAGCCGGAGTTGGAGGTGCCCGTCGTCATGAGCGCGAAGGTGCTGGAACGATTTCCCGCAGGGTCCCCGCGCGGATCCTGGACGGCGGAGGAGTACGCCGCCCGACGCCGTACCGAGGGTCAGCCGGCCACCGTGGTGATGGACCTCAAGTCGGATGCCTTCCTGGTGGTCGTCCCGACCGGGGACGAGGACTGAGCGACGCGGCACGCCCGGTCCGTGGGCCGCACCCCGTCCGTGGGCCGCGTCGCGGGCACGGTGTCACCCCCGTCATCGACCGGGGTCACCCCCGTCATCGACCGGGGTCACCGACCGGGTCCAGTGAAGTGCCGTTGCCTAGACGGGCCGACACCCGGACACGGGAGTCCCTCGGCGCGAGGACCGCGAGCGTCCGGCCCCGCTGCCGGGCCGTCACCTCACCGGTGACGTCGATACGGGTGACCGCCCGGCTGCCGGCCGCCAGCAGATACCAGTGACCGGAGCGCGTCCGCCAGTGGACGTCGGCCACCACGTGCTGGCCGAATCTGCTGCAGGCCGCGGTGGCCCGGGCCCGGCCGACCACCTCGGCCGGAGCGGACGCCGAGGAGGCCGGGGCACGCAGCACCAGCTCCACGTCACCGGGCCCGCGCCAGGTCGAGGCCCGCGCGCAGGTCCACACCGCGTGCCCGCCCCGCTCCGGCAGTTCCTGCTCGGCGAAGTCCCAGGCGTTGACCGCCCGGACGCCCGTGCCCCGCAACTCCTCGAGCCCGCACGCCAGGTGCGCCCAGGCGAGCAGGGCAGGACCGCCCGTCGCCTCACGGGGCTGGCGCGCCGGAGGGCTCCCGTGTCCCGGCAGCGGGGTGTAGGTGAGGTGCACCGGGGACAGCTCGCCCAGGTCGGTCAGCAGGAACGCGTGCTTCTCCACGATGCGTGCGGAGGAGCGCAGTTGCAGCACGGGCCGGCTGTCGCAGGCCGCTTTCCTGGTGGGAGCGGGGACGGGCACGGTGACCCCGTCCCCGGCGACGCCGACCGGCCGCGCGGGGGAGTCGGGGCGCAACAGGTCGCGGCTGCGCGCCTCCGCGATCCAGGGGGCGAGGAGATACCGCGCGCCACGGGCACCGCGGTGGACGACCAGCGCGGCGGCGGTCGTCACGTCCGCGTCGTCGGCACGCGCCAGGGCGAGGGCACCGTGCCCGGGGGCGCCGAGCGGCTCGCTGTAGCGCACCACCCGCCGGCCGTCGTACAGGAGCACCACGGCGTCGCCGTCGACGTTCCCGGCGTAGAGCAGCTGGGGCGAGTGCGGCGGAGGATCCGTCGGGGTGCCGGGCGTCGTGGTGACCCGCAGCGCACCCGCGGGCCGGTCCCACGTGGACAGAGCCCTGGCCAGCAGGGACCGGTCGTTCACGCGGCCGCCCCGCGCGGGCCACGCGGTGAGGTCGACGCGGGAGGTGTCGGCCCAGAGGTCCCCGGCGGTGCGTACCAGGTCATCGGGTCCGGGAAGTCCCACGCCCGTACGGGAGCCGGGCGCCGGCCGGGACGGCGCGGACCCCTGGCCGGCGACCGCAAGCACCAACCCGGTGAGCACGGCGGCGGTCAGCGCCGCCCACAGGAACCGCACACGGCGTCTGCGGCGCAGCAGATCGGTGGGACGGGTCTGCACCGAGCAGGCGTCGAACTCCCTCGACGTGAGCAGGGCCCTCGCCGCTGCCCCCGCCGACTCGTCGAGACGGTTCGCCGACCGCAGGGCGCCCTCGGGGTCGGGGACGCCCGCCGCGCGCAGCAGAGCCTCGACCACCGCGTCGGCGAGCCCGTCCACCCGGCGCAGCACGAACGCCGCGCGCCCCGCGGCCGTCGCACCCGCCAGGGCCTGGCCCAGGGCGATCTCCTCGGCCCCGCCCGCGCGCGGGAACAGCTGCAGCCCCCAGACGACGGGCAGCGTGGGCAGCACCGTACGGGGCGGCGGCAGCCGGCGGGGCCAGCCGCGCGGGGACCGGCCGTGCGCCAGGGCGGAGCGCACGACCTGACCGCGCAGGCGGTCCTTCTCCGCGACGGGCCGGCGCACGGTCCCGCGCGGGGCCGGCACCAGGGGGTCCGGCCGTCCGCTCCGGGCGCCCGGCAGCGACCGCTGCACCAGGGAATGCGCCACGAGAATGCGTCGGTGCCTGCTCAGCGACGACGGCAGCGTCAGATACGCCAGCCGCACCAGGTCGCTGTACTCCTCGACCAGGGCTGCCTCGGCCCGGTCGAGTCCGGTCCTGCCGCGGCGGACGGCGCGGGCGAACGGAGGGAGGGGCATGGAACGAATGCCTTCCGAAGGAGCTGGCGTCCTGTCACGCCGATCCGTCAAACGAGTAACTCTTCGGATGGTCACAGCACGGCGCCCCCGAGCGCTCCGAGCGTCCGGGCCGGCGCGGTCGGCTCAGGCCCTCGTCGCCAGGCTGCCGCCGAGCTCCGCGGACCTGCGCACGAACGCGTCGTGCAGGTCGCCCGCGGCGCGGGGGAGGGAGTCCGTCCTGCGGCGCCGGAGCATCAGCAGGACCCGTGTCGCGGCGTCGGTGAGCGGCCTGTACGTGAGGGCGCCGCACCGCTCCAGGGGATCGCCGATGACGCTGAAGTCGGGCAGTACGGTGGCGCCCAGGCCCTCGGCGACCATGAGCTTTCCCATCTCGGCGCCATCGGTCGAGTACGACAGGGACGGCCCCCGGCCCTCCAGGAACCGATGCAGGTAGCGGTGCATGACATAGCCGGAGCGCATCGCGATCAGGGGCTCGCGTCCGTCGAGGAGGTCGGACGGCGACACGGCGGACGACGCGGCCAGCGGGCTGTCCGGGCGTACGCACACCACCGGCCGCCCGCGCAGCAGCTCGGTGGACTCGAAGTCGGCGGGCATGTCGTCGCCGTCCAGGTGGTTCACCAGCCCCAGATCGAAACCGCCCTCCGAGAGGCCCCGGTGGATCTCCGGCTGCTGGGCGCCGACCACTTCGACCTGTGTCTGCGGGTGCGTCGCGCGAAAACCCCGGACGACCGGGATGAGCAGCGGCACCGTCGCCGCGTTCACCGTGCCGACCCGGACCATCCGGCTGATGCGGTGCTGCTCGCCGGCCGCGCCGCGCAGCCGGTCGACCGCGTCGAGCACGTTGATGATGTGCGGCAGCAGTTCGCGTCCCTCGGCGCTCATCCGGGCGCCGGACCGCTTGCGCTCCAGCAGGTCGACACCGAGTTCCCGCTCCAGATTCCGTACGGTCTCGCTCAGCGCCGGCTGCGAGAGGTGGAGTTCCTCGGCGGCCCGGCGCAACGAGCCGAGCCGGGTGACCGCCGCGATGTATTCCAGCTGCTCTGTGCGCACGGCAGCAGAATGCGGCCACGGTCGCGGGCGGTTCAAGGTCTGCCCTGTCACGCCTTCGTGAAATTCGCCGGTCCGGGATGCGAGACCGGCCCGGCGTTCCTTGACGGTCCGGACCGGTGGCTGCCACGATCGGCCACATGAAGACGCAGCCGGACCTCACGCGACGACGCCATGTCGACCTCGCGCGTGTCTCCAGCGCCTTCTGTTGTCGCGAAGCCTGACGATCCCGACGGTAGGGTCCCCTTCGCACAGGCCGCCCGCCCGCAGGTGAATTCTCCCCGCGGGGCACCTCGCCGCCTTCTCCGCTCCCTGCCGCATGCCGCTGTCCGCCCGCTGTCGCCGTGACACGCCGGGCCCCCGTTCGTCATGCCCTCTCCGTACACCGGGAGTTCTCCGTGTCCGCAACCGAACCCGTCCGCTTCGCCTACTGGGTCCCCAACGTCAGCGGCGGCCTGGTCACCAGCACGATCGAGCAGCGCACCGACTGGGGCTACGACTACAACCGCGAACTGGCCGTCCTCGCCGAGAACAACGGCTTCGACTACGCGCTCAGCCAGGTCCGCTACATGGCCGGCTACGGTGCCGAGTTCCAGCACGAGTCGACCGGCTTCAGCCTCGCCCTGCTCCTGGCGACCGAGCGGCTGAAGGTCATCGCCGCCGTCCACCCGGGCCTGTGGCACCCGGGTGTCCTGGCCAAGTTCGGCGCCACCGCCGACCATCTGTCGAACGGCCGCTTCGCCGTCAACGTGGTCAGCGGCTGGTTCAAGGCAGAGTTCACCGCGCTCGGCGAACCGTGGCTGGAGCACGACGAGCGCTATCGCCGCTCGGAGGAGTTCATCCGCGCGCTGCGCCGGATCTGGACCGAGGACCACGCCGAACTCGCCGGTGACTTCTACCGGTTGCGCGACTTCACCCTGAAGCCCAAGCCCCTCGACGTCCCCGGGCGTCCGCACCCGGAGATCTTCCAGGGCGGCAACTCCACCGCCGCCCGCGCCATGGCGGGCCGGGTCTCCGACTGGTACTTCTCCAACGGCAAGGACTTCGGCGGAGTCGTCGAACAGATCGCGGACGTGCGGGCGTCGGCGGAGCAGGCCGGCCGCAGGCCACCCCGGTTCGGTCTCAACGGTTTCCTGATCGCCCGGGACACCGAGGCCGAGGCCCGCGACACCCTGCGCGAGATCGTCGCCCGGGCCGACACCGAGGCAGTCGAGGGCTTCGGCGCCGCGGTGAAGCAGGCCGGACAGTCCACCGCCGACGGCAAGGGCATGTGGCAGGACTCCCGCTTCGAGGACCTGGTCCAGTACAACGACGGCTTCCGGACGGGGCTGATCGGCACCCCGGAGCAGATCGCCGAACGGATCGTCGCCTACAAGCGCCTCGGCGTCGACCTCCTCCTGCTCGGCTTCCTGCACTACCACGAGGAGGTCGAGTACTTCGGCCGCCGTGTGCTGCCCCTGGTACGCGAGTTGGAGGCCGGGCTGCCCGACACCGAGCCCGAGTCCGTCCCCGCGCACGTCTGACACCCGTCCGTACGCCGCTCACGAAAGAGGGCCCATGGCCACCGTCCTGTCCGTCTCCGGCAGTCCCTCCGTCTCCTCCCGTACCGCGAAACTCCTGCGCCACCTGGACGGCCGGCTGGTCGCGCAGGGGCACCGGGTCATCCCGCTCGACGTCCGTACGATCCCCGCGGAGGCGCTGCTCGGCGCGGACTTCGAGCATCCCGCCATCGTCGAGGCGACCGAACTCTTCGCCCGCGCCGACGGTGTGGTCATCGGCACCCCCGTCTACAAGGCGGCCTACTCCGGTGTCCTCAAGGCGCTGCTCGACCTGCTCCCGCAGTACGCGCTCACCGGGAAGACCGTCCTGCCGCTCGTCACCGGCGGCAGCACCGCGCATGTCCTCGCCCTCGACTACGCCCTGCGGCCGGTGCTCAACTCCATGGGCGCCGCGCACATCGTCCAGGGCTGGTTCACCCTGGACAAGGACATCACCACCGGGGAGGACGGCGGCGTCACCCTGGCACCGGGCACGGCCGAGGCCCTGGCCCAGGTGGTCGACCAGTTCTCGGCGGCCCTGGGCCGCACACCGCTGCTGGCCGCGGCGGGCTGACCCCGTGACCGCGCAGACGACGCCTGAGGACGTGTCGGCCCGGACGGCGTCCGACCACACATCCGCCGAAGTGATCGCCGACGACGCCGAGGCCCTGGCCGTCGCCGCCGCGCTCGCCACGGAGTTCCGCACCGGGGCCTCCACGCGGGACTCCGAACGGCGGCTGCCCCGCGCCGAGTTGGATCGCCTCTCGGCCTCCGGGCTGCTCGCCGTCACCGTGCCCGCGGAGTACGGCGGGGCGGATGTCCGCCAGGAGACCCTCGCGGAGATCTTCCGGCTGCTGGCATCCGCCGACGCCAGCCTCGCCCAGATCCCGCAGAACCATTTCGTGTACGTGAACGTGATCCGCCGTCAGGGAACGGACGAGCAGCGGGCGTTCTTCTTCGGCGAGGTGCTGGCGGGACGGCGTTTCGGCAACGCCCAGTCGGAGGCGGGCACCCGGCACGTCCAGGACATCCGCACCCGTCTGGACCCGCGGCCCGACGGCTCGTACCTCCTGACCGGCGTCAAGCACTACTCCACGGGCGCGCTCTTCGCCGACTGGATCCCCGTACTGGCCCGCACCGAGGACGACGACCTGCACGTCGCGTACGTTCCCCGGGACGCGGACGGGGTCACGGTCGTCGACGACTGGGACGGCATGGGGCAGCGCACGACGGCGAGCGGCACCGTCCGCCTGGACGCCGTCCCCGTCCCCGCCGACCGGGTCGTCCCGCACCACCTCACCTTCCGCGGACCCCAGCTCCACGGGGCGGTGGCCCAGTTGCTGCACGCCGCCATCGACGCGGGGATCGCGGCCGGCGCGTTCGCCGAGGCCGCCGAGTTCGTCCGTACCAAGAGCCGGCCGTGGTTCGAGAGCGGCGTGGACAGCGCGGCCGAGGATCCGCTCCTCATCCAGCGCTTCGGTGAACTCGCCGTCCAGGTACGGGCGTCCGGGGCGTTGCTCGGCGCCGCGGCCCGCGCGGTCGACGCGGCCCGCGACGACCTCACCGAGGACTCGGCGGCCGAGGCGTCGATCGCCGTGGCCGCCGCGAAGGTGCACACCTCCGCCACCGCCGTGGAGGTGGCGGGCGCCCTCTTCGAACTGGCCGGTACCCGCTCGGCACTCGACTCCCTGAATCTGCACCGCCATTGGCGGGACGCCCGCACCCACACCCTGCACGACCCGTCCCGCTGGAAGATCCAGCACATCGGCCGCCACGCGCTCAACGGCACCAAGCCACCCCGCCACGGCCTGCTCTGAACGGAGACCGTCACGTGTCCCTCACCTTCCACTGGTTCCTGCCCACCAACGGAGACAGCCGGCACGTCGTCGGCGGCGGCCACGGCACCCCCGCCACCGGCTCCGGCCGCGACCGGCCGCCGACGGTCGGGTATCTGAGCCAGATCGCCCGCGCCGCCGAGGATCTGGGCTTCGTCGGCGCGCTCACCCCCACGGGCGCCTGGTGCGAGGACGCCTGGCTGACCACCGCGATGGTCAGCCAGAACACCGAGCGTCTGAAGTTCCTGGTCGCCTTCCGGCCCGGCTTCGTCTCGCCGACGCTCGCCGCGCAGATGGCGTCCACCTATCAGCGGCAGACCGGGGGCCGGCTCCTGCTCAACGTGGTCACCGGCGGCGAGAGCCACGAGCAGCGCGCCTACGGTGACTTCCTCGACAAGGACGCCCGGTATCGCCGTACCGGTGAGTTCCTCCAGATCGTCCGGGACCTGTGGGACGGCAAGACCGTCGACCTGGCGGGCGAGCACCTGCGGGTCGAGGAGGCCAGGCTGGCCCACCTCCCCGACCCGGTGCCCGAGATCTACTTCGGCGGTTCCTCGCCGATCGCGGGCGAGGTCGCCGCCCGGCACGCGGACGTGTACCTGACCTGGGGGGAACCGCCGGCCCAGGTGGCCGAGAAGATCGCGTGGGCACGCCGGCTCGCGGAGCGCGAAGGACGAGCTCTGCGCTTCGGCATCCGGCTGCACGTCATCACCCGTGACACCTCCGAGCAGGCCTGGGCCGAGGCCCATCGGCTCCTCGACGGCTTCGACCCGGAGACCGTGAAGTCCGTGCAGGCCGGTCTCGCCCGCAGCGAGTCGGAGGGGCAGCGACGCATGCGCGCACTCCACGGCGGCAGCCGCGAGAGCCTGGAGATCCACCCCAACCTGTGGGCCGGGATCGGCCTGGTCCGTGGCGGCGCGGGCACCGCCCTGGTCGGCAGCCACGACGAGGTCGCCGAGCGTGTCGCCGAGTACCACGCCCTCGGCATCGACGAGTTCGTCCTCTCCGGCTACCCCCACCTCGAGGAGGCCTACTGGTTCGGCGAAGGCGTCCTGCCGCGCCTCGCCGCGCGGGGCCTGTGGCGACACCCGTTCGCGACGGCACCCGTGCCCGCGGCGCGGGTGCCCTTCACGAGCTGAACGGACCGGACCCGTCCGGACGGTCCAGCGGGTCTGACGGTCCGGACGGTCCGGACGGACCAGTGGGTCGGGCGATCCGGACGGTCCGGACGGACCAGTGGGTCGGACGGTCCTGGCGGACTTGGCAGGTCCGGCGGTCCTGGCGGAGCTGGTGGGCCGGGCGGACCTGGCGTTTCGGGTGCACCCGACAAGACGGGTGCACCCGGCGCATCGGCGTCGCCCCGCGCGTCCCGGCATCCGCCGCACCTGACACACCGGCCGGACTCGGGGCACCGGTTGCGCCCGGCGCCTCCGTCACAGCGGCCGGGCCTGGCGCACCCGCCAGACCGGTCGGGCCCGGCACATCCGTCGCAGAGGCGGGGCCGGCGCGCCCCCGTCACACGGCCGGACCCGGCGCACGCAGCGCTCCGAGGTGCGCCGTGCGCACCGCCGCCGTCTGCCCCTGGATCAGCAGGAACATCCCCTCTCGGGCCAGCCGCTGCGCCGCGCTGCCCAGGCCCATGGCCCGGCCGCCACCGGCCACGACCGCCGCGGTCGTTGCCGCCCGCATCAGGTCGTAGGCCAGCGTCTTGGCCGTCAGCCGCTCCTCGATCCGCTCGCTCGGCACGGGATGGTCGGCCAGCTCGTACGCCCGTCGTCGTACCTCGCCGAGGCGGGCGCGCAGCACCCGCGCGGTCTCCTTCGCCGGCGGATCGGTGTCCAGCAGGTCGAGGGCCGCCGCCGTGACCCCGAAGACCGCGGGGGAGGCGTTGGTGTTGTTCGGACGGTCGGTCGCCGCCCAGGTCTCGTACGGCGTGCGCAGGGCCACCGCGTCGTCGGGCAGCCACAGACCGTCCAGCTCCAGCGAGACCGTCCGGGAGGCCGTCAGCGCGGCGAGCCGCATCGGCGGCGACGGCCGCAGACCGGGCTGCTCACGCGCCTCGGTGAAGGCGAACAGCGCCTCCGCGTCGTCCGTCACCCCCGCCAGCAGCATCACGTCGTTGAGTCCCCAGCCGGTGTACCAGGGCACCGTCCCGTCGAAGCGCCAGCCGCCCCGCTCGCGCGAGACCCGCACGGGGACGCGCGGATACGCGCGCAGCTGGGCGTAGGCGACCCCGGACAGCAGCTCGCCGCGCGCCAGCGGACCCAACAGGCGCTCCCGCACCGGGAGCCCGGCATCGGCCTGGGCCAGGGTCAGGACCGGAGTGTGGTGCTGGGCCTGCACGAACCAGGTCGAGCAGCAGGCCCCGGCGAGGATCTCGGCCGTCTCTCGGACGACCGCGGCGGGCGCGGCCGATCCGCCGTACGCGACCGGCGCGCTCACCCCGAGCAGCCCCGAGCGCTTGAGCGCCTCGATGCTGCTCGCCGGCACGCCCTCCTGGTCGACACGCTCCGCCTGCGGGGCGAGTACCTCGGCGGCCAGCCGTCCGGCCCGGGAGACGAGCGGGTGCGGTGGGGCGGTCATCGAAGGAATCTCCCTCGGTCGTCGGGGCGTGTGTCGATCCGGGGTTCTCCCGTTCGTGTAGTCAGTGAAGACCACCAGGAGCGAGAGACCTCCGAGGAGCAAGGAGCACACCATGAAGTACTACCTGCTGAGCGTGATGCAGCCGCAGGGAGAGCCGCCCGCGCCCGAGGTGCTCGAAGAGATCATGCACAGTCTCGACGTCTTCCACGCGGAGCTGCGGGAGGCCGGGGCCTGGGTGTTCGCCGGGGGACTGCACGGGCCCGAGACGGCCACGGTGGTGAGGGCCGAGGCCGGAGACGTCCTGGTCACGGACGGCCCGTACACCGAGAGCAAGGAGTACCTGGGCGGTATCTGCCTGATCAAGGCCCCCGACCTGGACGCGGCGCTGGACTGGGGCCGCAAGGCGACGCTGGCGACGACGCTCCCCATCGAGGTGCGGCCCTTCATGGGCGAGGCCTGATGCCCCTGGACGTCGAGGGAGTCTTCCGCGCCGAGTACGGCCGCGCGGTCGCCGTCCTCGTCCGCCTCCTCGGCGACATCGACCTCGCCGAGGAGGCGGTCCAGGACGCCTTCACGACCGCGCTGCGGAAGTGGCCGGGGTCCGGCACACCGCCGAGCCCGGCCGGCTGGATCATCACCACCGCCCGCAACGGTGCCATCGACCGACTGCGCCGTGAATCGACGCGCGAAGCCCGGCACGCCGAGGCCGAACGGCTCCACGCGCGGGACGAACCGGACGAGGAGGGCCCCGTGCGCGACGACCGGCTCCGTCTGATCTTCACCTGCTGCCACCCGGCGCTCGCCACCCGGGCCCAGGTCGCCCTGACCCTGCGTCTTCTCGGCGGTCTGACGACTCCGCAGATCGCCCGTGCCTTCCTCGTCCCCGAGCCGACCATGGCCCAGCGGATCGTCCGCGCCAAAGCCAAGATCCGCGACGCCCGTATCCCGTACCGCATCCCGCGCGACGCGGACCTCCCGGACCGCGTCAGGGGCGTGCTGGCCGTCGTGTACCTCATCTTCAACGAGGGGTACGGCGGCCGGGAGGACCTCTGCGCCGAGGGCGTGCGCCTCGGCCGTCTGCTCGCCGAGCTCATGCCGGACGAACCCGAGACCCTCGGGCTGCTCGCGCTGATGCTCCTCGTCGAGTCGCGCCGGCCCGCCCGCACCGCACCGGACGGCGCCCTCGTCCTGCTCCCGGACCAGGACCGCTCCCTGTGGGACCGTGACCTGATCGCCGAGGGGCAGGACCTGGTGCGCCGCTGCCTGCGCCGCGGCCGGCCGGGCCCGTACCAGATCCAGGCCGCCGTCAACGCCGTGCACAGCGACGCCCCGACCGCGGCCGGCACCGACTGGGACCAGATCCTCCGGCTCTACGACCAGTTGACGGCGCTCACCCCGAGCCCCGTGGTCGCCCTCAACCGGGCCGTCGCCGTCGGCGAGGTCGAAGGCCCCGAGCCGGCGCTCGCCCTGGTCGACGCGCTCGAACTCGGCGGCTATCACGCCTTCCACGCCGTACGGGCCGATCTGCTGCGCCGCCTCGGCCGGACCGCCGAGGCCGTACGGGCGTACGAGGCGGCCATCGCGCTGACCGCGAGCCCGGCGGAGCGCGCCCACCTGGAACGGTGCCGGGCGGTGCTCGCGAGCGAGTGACCGGCGGCGGTACGGGGTGCGAAGCTGGCACGGTGGAAATGGACCGGCAGGTTCAGAAAACTGGCAGGTCCGGAGACCGACAGGTGCGGACGAGGGAGAGATCGTGAAGCTCACCGCCAAGGGTGCGGCCACGCGCGGGCGGATCATCGAGGGAGCGGCCGCCGAGATGCGGGAGCGGGGCGTCGCCGTCACGACACTGGACGACGTGCGGGCGCGGACCGGCACGAGCAAGAGCCAGCTGTTCCACTACTTCCCCGGCGGCAAGGAGGAACTGCTGCTCGCGGTGGCGCGTTTCGAGGCCGACCAGGTGCTGGCCGACCAGCGGCCCGAACTGGGCGACCTCACGTCGTGGGACGCCTGGCTGGCCTGGCGCGACACCGTGGTCGCCCGCTACCGGGGGCAGGGTCCGCAGTGTCCGCTGAACATGCTGATGTCTCAGCTGGGACGCAGCACCCCGGGTGCCCAGGCGGTCGTCGCCGAGCTGCTGGGAAAGTGGCAGGGCGAGATCGCCGAAGGAGTCCGGGCGATGCAGCGGCAGGGGGAGATCGGTCAGGGCGTCGACCCCGACCGTTCGGCGGCCGCGCTGCTGGCCGGCATTCAGGGCGGTGTCGTGGTGCTGCTCTCCACCGGGCGGACGACCCACCTGGAAGCCGCACTCGATCTGGGCATCCAGCAGTTGCGCGACAGCGCGACGCGCAGCCCGACGCGGCAGGGGTGAGACGGACGCGACAGGGGATGGGGAACCGTGCGCGAGGGGTGACACACGGTGACCTTCGTGTCGTCGGAATGTACTTGGGTACCTGAAAGGTTGGCAATTACATCGAGCCCGTAGTCTCGATGAAGGCCAGTGCGCGCGCCGAGAGGCCGTGCGACTCCAGTGCGCGGATCATCCGGTCCGTTCCGATCAGCTTCGACCAGCGAGGGCACCGTGACCCACCCCACCCCCGAGCAGCCCGCCGACCTCGTGACCCGGCTGCGCGCCACCTACCGCTCCGGCCGTACCAAGCCCGTCGAGTGGCGCAAGGCCCAGCTGCGCGGACTGCGCGAGATGCTCACCGCGCACGGCGAAGACCTCGCTGAAGCACTCCACGCCGACCTCGGCAAGAGCTCCACCGAGGCCCACCGCACCGAGATCGACTTCACGGTCCGGGAGATCGACCACATGCTGGAGCACCTCGACGAGTGGCTGCGCCCCCAGGCCGCTCCGGTCCCGGCACACCTCGGCGCGGACGCGACCGCGTGGACGCGGTTCGACCCGCTGGGCGTCGTCCTGGTCATCGCTCCCTGGAACTACCCCGTCCAGCTCCTGCTGACGCCGATGCTCGGCGCGCTGGCCGCGGGCAACACGGTCGTCGTCAAGCCCAGCGAGCTCGCCCCCGCCACCTCGGCCGTCATCGCGCGGCTGCTGCCCCGGTACCTGGACACCGACGCCGTCGCGGTCGTCGAGGGCGCCGTCGAGGAGACCACCGCGCTGCTGGCAGAGCGCTTCGACCACATCTTCTACACCGGCAACGGCACCGTCGGCCGCATCGTGATGCGGGCCGCCGCCGAACACCTCACCCCGGTCGCGCTCGAACTGGGCGGGAAATCCCCGGCGTTCGTCGACCGCGGGACCGACCTGGCCGTCGTCGCCGACCGGCTCGCCCGCGGCAAGTTCCTCAACGCCGGTCAGACCTGCGTCGCGCCCGACTACGTCCTCACCGACCCGGAGACCGCCCGCGCCCTGGAGCCCGAACTCGTCCGTGCCGTCGAGGATCTCTTCGGCAGCGAACCGCGGCAGTCCACCGAGTACGGGCGGATCGTCAACGAGCGCCACTACGACCGGCTCAGCTCCCTGCTCGACTCCGGCCGCACCGTCACGGGCGGCACCGGCGACCGTGCCACCAAGTACCTCGCGCCGACCGTTCTGGCCGACGTCGACCCCGAGGCGCCCGTCATGCGCGAGGAGATCTTCGGCCCGATCCTGCCGATCGTGACGGTGTCCGGACTCGACGAGGCCGTCGACTTCATCAACGACCGCGACAAGCCGCTGGCCCTGTACGCCTTCACCGAGTCGGACACCACCCGGGAGCGGCTGGCCGCCGAGACCTCGTCCGGAGGGCTCGGCCTCGGACTGCCGCTCGCCCATCTGACCGTCTCCGACCTGCCGTTCGGCGGGGTCGGCGAGAGCGGCATGGGCAGTTACCACGGCCGCTACTCCCTCGAGACGTTCAGCCACCGCAAGGCCGTACTGGAGAAGCCGCTGAGCTGAGACGGGACGAGCACGGTTCCATCCGGTCGGCGGCCGCGGTGGCCCCGGCGGACCGGGCCGACTCCGTACCCGGGAAGGGGGCTTGCGCGCGACCCTGCGGAGTCACGCGGGCCCGTGTTACGGTCGCGCGGTGTCCCAGAGCGAGATCGACTTGGTGACCGCCGAGTTCTTCGGCGCCTTCGACAACCGGGGCGGCAGGACAGCCGACCTGGAACGCCTTCGTCGACTGGTGGTGCCCGGTGGTGTGATCGTCAAGACGGGCCCGGACTTCACCGTCTACACGGTGGAGGAGTTCATCGCGCCTCGCCGGACGCTGCTGGGCGACGGCCGGCTGGTCGAGTTCTCCGAGTGGGAGACCTCCGAACGGACCGACATCGCAGGCGACGTCGCCTCGCGGTTCGGCGAGTACCGCAAGTCCGGGATCCTGGACGGTGAGCCGTTCGAGGGCGCGGGGGTCAAGACCATCCAGTTCGTCCGCACCGCCGAGGGCTGGCGGATCTCGGCCTTCGCCTGGTACGACCACGACTGACCGCCGCGGCGTGGGGACTTGGGACGGACCCCATGGCCGACCGGGCGCCGGTCCGGTTCCTGGCGACGGGGCGTCCTCGGGCGCCCGGCCGCCTCATGGGACGCCGCCGCCTCACCGAACGCCGACGTGGCCTCGTACGTCCGTATGCGAAACTGCCACGATGACCTCAGAGATGATCACCGCGGCGGCCGCGGGTGCCTGGAGACTCGGAGATCTCGACGTCAACCGCATCGGGTTCGGTGCCATGCGGCTCACGGGCAGCGCGGCCTTCCACCTGGGTACGCCGAGCGACCGCGACCGGTCGATCGCCGTGCTGCGGCGCGCGATCGAGCTCGGTGTCGATCACATCGACACCGCGGCCTTCTACTTCTCGTCGCTGCGCTCGGCGAACGAGCTGATCAACAGCGCGTTGGCCCCGTACGCCGACGAGTTGGTGATCGTCACGAAGGTGGGGCCGTACCGCGACTACGCGGGGGAGTGGGGCACCCCCGCCCGGCCGGACCAACTGCGTTCCCACGTCGAGGAGAACCTGCGCCAGCTCGGACGCGACCACCTCGACGTGGTGAACCTGCGGCGGATGGGGCAGGACTCGATCGCCGAGCACTTCGGCGCGCTCGCCGAACTGCGCGACGCGGGGCTGATCCGGCACCTCGGAGTCTCCGGCGTCGAACCCCGGCACCTGGCCGAGGCACGGGCCATCGCGCCCGTCGTGTGCGTGCAGAACCGGTACGGCCTCGGCTCCACGGATCCCGGGACGGACGAGCTGCTGCGGATCTGCGGGGACCTGGGCATCGCGTTCGTGCCCTTCTTCGCGATCGCCGGCACGGGCGGTGCGCGGGGCCCCGGCGGCACGGACGGTTCGGCCGGTGACGCGGACGACGAGGTGCTCGCCGTGGCGCGAGCCCATGGCGCCACCCCCGCGCAGATCCGTCTGGCGTGGACCCTGCGGCAGGGTCCGCACGTACTGGCCATCCCCGGCACCGGAAACCCGGACCATCTCACCGAGAACGTCGCCGCGGGCGCGCTCCGGCTCACCGACGACGAGGTGGCCCGGCTGGACGCGGTCCATCGGCCGGGGGAGTGAGACCGCGGCCCGCCGTCGTGCCGGGCGTCACGCGGCACGGGCGGGCCGGCCGGACCCGGACCGGGTCTTCCCGGTCCCCGGCCCGTGGCGTCGCGACCGGAGGGCTCAGCCCAGCCGCGCGTGCAGGAACGGCACCGTGCTCTCCCACGCGCGCTCGGCCGAATCGGCGTCGTACGCCTCGGGGCGGCCGTCGTTGAAGAAGGCGTGGTTGGCGGGGTAGAGACGGAGGTCCGGGGTGACGCCGGACTGCCCGTGGACCGCCTCGCTCAGCTGCTCCAGGCTCTCCTTGGGGATGCTCGTGTCGAGCTCCCCGTAGTGGCCGAGGATCTCCGCCTTCAGGCCGGAGAAGTCGGGCATCTCGCCCTGGATGACGCCGTAGAACGGCACCGCCGCGGTGACCCGCGGGTCCGCCGCGGCCAGGTAGAGGACGAAGCCGCCGCCCATGCAGAAGCCGACCGCGCCCACCGTGTCCGAGGTGACCTCGGGCAGGCCGAGCAGGTGGTCGACCGCGCCGGAGAGCAGTTCGACACCTCGCGCGACAGGCAGTTCCTGCATCATCCTGAAGGCTTCCCCGCTGTCATGGGCGACGTTGCCGCCGTACAGGTCGGGCGCGAGGGCCACGAAGCCCTCCGCGGCCAGCCGGTCGGCGACCTGCGCGATGTGATCGGTCAGGCCCCACCACTCCTGGATGACGATCACACCCGGCCCCCGACCGGACGGCGGCAACGCCAGATAGCCGTGGGCGGTGGTTCCGGCACTGGGGAAGGTCACGTTCTGATGGGCCGGGGCTCCGGTCGGCTTCGGCAGCTCGGACATGGCACTCAACTCCTGTGGGGACAGCGCTTGTCAGGGGGCCGGCGGTACCGGTCCCGGATCACTGCCAACGATGTCATGCGCGGGCACGCTTCCCGGCCCCGGCCCGCACGACGTGGCTCGCGGCCACCTTCTGCAGCAGGCTGTAGGCCAGCACCGGCAGCAGGACGTGGGGCCGGTCGGGCAGGGCCGTGCTGATGAGGACCGCACTCGCGCTGCTGTTGTTCATCCCGCAGGCCAGCGTCACCGAGGCACCCGAGGAACGGTCCAGGCGCAGCACCCGGGCGGTGATCCGGCCCAGGCCGAACGACAGCCCGCACACGAGGGCGGCGACGGCCAGCGCGGCCGCCATCAGTACCGGCTCCGGACGGGCGAGGAAGGGACCGAGGACGCCGCTGGCGTTGATGTACGTCAGCAGCAGCGAGCCGAGCAGGGAGGCGGGGGGTGCGGCGCTGAGCAGCAGGCGCAGGGGGCGGCCGGGCAGAACGAGCCGGGCCAGGATGCCGGCACCGCACGGGAGCAGGACTCCGGTCAGCGCGAAGTCGTGCCCGGCGGTCCGGGCGGCCCCCGAGAGCGCTTCCGCGTAGCCACCGTGCAGCAGAGGGCACAGGGCCGTCATGGTGACCGGGATGGTGAGCGGGCCGGCGATCGTGGACGCCAGCACGAGGCCGACGGTGGTCGGCTGGTCGCCCTCGCCTCTGCTCGTCCACACGGTGGCGCCGGCCGCCACGGGCATCGCGACGATCAGGATCATCGCCGCGATCAGTCCGCTGCCGCCGTCGCTGTCCGGGGTCCGGTGCAGGGCGAAGGCCACGCCGGGGATGATCAGCAGGGGTGCGACCAGATGGAGGACGAAGCCGGTCAGCAGCGCGGTGGGCCGGGTCAGCAGAGCCCGCAGTTCGTGGAGCGGCACCTGGAGGCCGGCGGTGAACAGCACCAGGGACAGCAGGAAGTGCGGGGTCCGTAAGGCGACCTCGAGGAGTCCGCCGTCGCCGATCGTGTGCGGGCGGCGCAGCCACAGACCCGGCGCCGAGACCGTCGCGGCGGCGAGATAGGCCGCGCCGACGGCCCAGCCGAGGTGGTCACGGAGGAGACTGAGGGGGGATTTCTCGGCGGGGGTGGGGATCATCGCGGCGCTCTTCCGTCGTCAGGGCATCGGGGCGGGGACGGAGCGCCGATATGGAGGACCACGAGGGCGGAAGGAAGCGGGCGAGGGCGTAGACGGTGAGGCTCAGCCAGCACAGGCTGAACAGCCAGCCGCCGAGGACGTCGGAGAACCAGTGGACGCCCAGATAGACCCGGCTCAGCCCGACGAGGACGGACCAGCAGCCGACGACCAGGGCGAGGGGCCGGCCGCCGCGCGGGGCCCGCGCGAGCAGCGCGAGGGCCAGCAGCCCGCCGCTGACGGCGGACGTGGTGGTGTGACCCGAGGGGAAGGACCAGCCGGACGCGTGCGTGGCCCACTCCGCGACCGCGGGCCGGGGGCGGGCGACCAGGGTCATCACGGCGTACCGCACGGTCTGGGCGACGGCGAGGCAGCCGAGACAGCCGAGGGCGCGGAGGATCCGCTCCCGCGCCGTGCGCCCCACGACCACACCGGCCAGCGCGACCAGGGCGTACGGCACGACGCCCGTCCCGGTGTACGTGACCGCGCGGGCCAGGGCCAGGGCTACGGGCGGACGGTGGCCGGCCGACCAGGTGTTGAGGGCGCCGTCGCCGAAGAGCGTGGCGCCGTTCCGGCCGGTCACGACCAGGGTGAGCAGCACGAAGGCGACGAGGCTCCCCAAGGCGGTCGATCCCGCGAGGTCGGCCGTGTCCGCGCGCTTCACGACGGCGCCCCGGGAGCGTCGACCGCCCACGCGGACACGGTGCGCAGCGCTGCGGACATCGCGGGAGGTCCCTTCCCTGGCGGGGCGCGGACACGCGGCAACACGCCGTCCGCGCCGACCGCACACCCATGGATGGTCTACATAACTGTAGACGTAAGCGCGGCGGGGATCGTTCCCGAGGGGGCCGAAAGGGCCGGAGTGCCCTCCCCACCTTGCGCCGCCGACGGCCCGCGCGCTCGTGGGGGCCGAGGACGGGACGGGATGTCGTACCCTACGTGTTACGTATAACCCACGCCCTTCCCGGAGAGGCCCTGATGAGACGCATCGCCCTGGTCACCCTCGTCGTCGACGACTACGACGAGGCGATCCGCTTCTACACCGAGGCACTCGGGTTCCGGCTGGCCGAGGACGAGCCCCGGCCGGACGGTTCCCGCTGGGTCGTCGTCGAGCCGGGCACGGAGGGCGCCGGCAGCGGACTGCTCCTGGCCCGGGGCAAGAACGAGTCACAGCGCGCCCGGGTCGGCGACCAGACCGGCGGGCGCGTGGGCTTCTTCCTCCACACCGACGACTTCGCCCGCGACCACGCGCGCATGCGTGCCGCCGGCGTGACCTTCCTGGAGGAGCCGCGCCACGAACCGTACGGCTCGGTCGTCGTCTTCGAGGACCTGTACGGAAACCGCTGGGACCTTCTCCAGCCCGCCGCGTAGCCCCACCGCCTTCGCACCGCCCCACCACCCAGAACCCACCTGCCGAGGAAACAGACACGCATGACCGCGCCCCGCATCGACACCGACACCGTCCGCCGTCTCCCCAAGGCCGTACTGCACGACCACCTCGACGGCGGTCTGCGCCCGGACACCCTCGTGGAACTCGCCGCGACCGTCGGACACACGCTGCCCACCACCGACCCGCGCGCGCTCGCCGCCTGGTACTACGAGGCCGCCAACTCCGGTGACCTGGTGCGCTACATAGCCACCTTCGAGCACACCCTCGCCGTGATGCAGACCCGCGAGGGCCTGCTGCGCACCGCTGAGGAGTACGTGCTCGACCTGGCCGAGGACGGCGTCGTCTACGGCGAGGTCCGGTACGCGCCCGAGCTGATGGTGAACGGCGGACTGACCCTGCCCGAGGTCGTCGAGACCGTGCAGGAGGGCCTGGCGGCCGGTATGGCCAAGGCCGCCGCCGCGGGCACCCCGGTCCGGGTCGGCACGCTGCTGTGCGGGATGCGCATGTTCGACCGCACCCGGGAGATCGCCGATCTCGCGGTGGCGTTCCGGGACGCCGGGGTCGTCGGCTTCGACATCGCCGGCGCCGAGGACGGCTTCCCGCCCGCCGACCACCTGGCCGCGTTCGAGCACCTGCGGCGCGAGAGCGTGCCCTTCACCATCCACGCCGGCGAGGCCCACGGGCTGCCCAGCATCCACCAGGCCCTCCAGGTCTGCGGTGCCCAGCGCATCGGCCACGGCGTCCGCATCACCGAGGACATCGTCGACGGCAAGCTCGGCCGCCTCGCGGGCTGGGTACGCGACCGCCGCATCGCCCTGGAGATGTGCCCCACCTCCAATCTCCAGACGGGTGCGGCCACCTCGATCGCCGACCACCCCATCACCGCCCTGCGGGACCTCGGCTTCCGGGTCACCCTCAACACCGACAACCGGCTGGTCTCGGGCACGACGATGACCCGCGAGATGTCGCTGCTGGTCGAGGAGGCGGGCTGGACCGTCGAGGACCTGCGCACCGTCACGGTGAACGCCCTCAAGAGCGCGTTCATCCCGTTCGACGAGCGCGCGGCGCTCATCCGGGACGTCGTCCTGCCCGGTTACGAGGCCGCGCTCTGAAGGAGCCCGCGGACGTAGGCGGCCTGGCCGACATGCTGCAGATCGTCGGCCAGGACGCTCACCAGCCGTACGCCGAGGGTGACCGCCGGGGTCCAGCGTTCGTCCACGACACGGTCGAGATCCGCGGCGGTCAGCCCGCGCAGGAAGGCCAGGGTCTGATCGTGCACGGCGTCGTAGTACCCGAGCAGCAACTCGTCCGACTCCACCCGGACCTCGGCCACCTTGCGGGGGCTGTGACCGTAACCCGTGTCCTGGCGGGGCAGGTCGAGGCCGAACCGCTTCTCCCAGCCCTGCGTCAGCCAGACCTGGTCGAGGCCGGCGGCCGCGGCGATGTGGTCGTCCTGGACGCGGGTGAGATGCCATACCAGCCACGACAGGGAGTTGGCGTCCTGCGCGGGACGCGCGTTGAGGGTCTCCGGGGGGAGTCCCTCGACGGCGGCATGGACGTCTTCCTGGATACGGCCGAACGCGTCGATGAGGATGTCCTTTGCATGCATGCGTCCACCTTGGCGCATCCCGCCGTCCCCTGCGCCCGGAAACCGGTTCCCGCGCGGTCCCGCGACCCCCGGGCCCGTGACGCGGGAAGGGACACCCCGGGCCAGTGACGCACAAAGGGTAGGTGCGCGAGGCCCGCGCACCTACCCGTACCGTGGGATGTCGCGCTCAGACCCTGCGCCAGCGGGCCATGGCGAAGGAGAACAGGCCGAAGAGGACGAGTCCGGCCGCGACGCACACCAGCAGCCACGGTCCCGCGGGGGTTTCGGCGAACGAGCGGATCGTGTTGTCAAGGCCCTTGGCCTTGTCGGGTTCGAACTCGACCGCCGCGCGGATGGCGAAGCCACCCGCCACGGCGAACACCAGCCCGCGCGCCGCGCCGCCGCCCACGCCGGTGACGTCCACCAGCTTTCGGGTCCGCGCCGACATCTCACCGAGCTTCAGCTTCTTGTGGAACTTGCGCAGGACGGCCCGGGTGCCGATCCACACGCCCGCCACCACGATGCCGGCCCCGGCCGCTCCCACGATCCACTGCCCCGCGGGCAGGCCGAGGACCTTCGCCGTCACGTCCTGGGACTGCCGGTCGCTGGATCCGCTCCCGCTGCCGCGCGAGCCCGCCGCGAACGACAGCACGGAGTAGGCGGTGAAGGAGTAGAAGACGCACCGGCCGGCCGACAGCAGCCGCTTCTTGGCCTTGCCGCCGTCCTGCCCCGCGGAACCGAAGACCGCCTCGGACAGCCGCCACAGCGCCATGCCCACCAGTCCGAGGCCCAGCGCCCACAGCAGTACGGCACCGAAGGGCTTCTGCGCGATCTCCGCGAGCGCGCCGCCGCGGTCCGCCTGTTTGCCGCTGTCGCCGAAGGCGATCTGCAGCGCCAGTACACCGACCAGCAGGTAGATCACGCCCCGCGCGGTCAGACCGGCCCTGGCGGCGTACTCCGTCACCGGGCCCCGCGCCGTGCGCCGGGCCCCGATCCGTCCGGTCCGTGTCGTCGTACTCGCGTTCATGTAGACCTCCCGGAGTCCGGTTGCCCCCGCTTCGGGATGCCACACGCGGCCGACCGCGTGCCGGAGGCCGAGAGGGGGGCGCCGCGGTGCCTGACAGAGCCGCGCCGGCTCCGCCCGTGCCCGGTCGGCGCCAGTCTGTCAGCGTTCGTCCGTCAGCGCTGATCCGTCGGCGCCCGTCGTTGTGCGTCTGCGTTCGTCAGAGCCCGTCGATGTTTGGCAGCGTTCGTCAGTGTCCGTCAGGGCCCGTCAGTTTTCGTCGGTGTTCGTCGGTGTTCGTCAGTGTCCGTCCTCGGACGTGTCGAGCAGGGCCATCAGGGCGCGGGCCGCCGGGCTGGTGGCATCCGGCGGCGGAAGCATGGCGACGGTCTCGTACGGTGCGTCGCCCGCGCCCTTCAACGGCAGCGAGGTGAGGCCGCCGGCCTCGCGCTTGAGACCGAAGTGCCGTGGCACCACGGCGATGCCGAGGCCCTCGTCGACCAGCTCCAGGAGACTGTGCACGTCGCTGACCTCGAGGGTCACGGTCCGCCGGACGCCCGCCGCGGCGAAGGCCGCGTCCGTGATGCGGCGCGGCCCCCAGTCGGGATGGAAGTCGACGAAGGCCTCGCCGCCCAGTTCCTCCGGCGTGACCACGGCGGAGGTCGCGAGGTGGTGCGTCGGATGGCAGAGCACCGTCATCGGCTCGCTCGTCAGCGGGACGGACCGCAGCTGGTCGCTGTCCGGCTGCGTCTTCACCGCGAAGGCCAGGTCGAGCCGCCCGGCCGCGACCTCCTCGGCGAGCGCGCCGGAGCCCGCCTGCCGCAACCGGATCTCGACATCGGGATGACGCCGCCGGAACGCGGTGAGGAGCTTGGCCACGCGCACTCCGGCGATGCACTGCTCGGTACCGAGGGAGAGCGTGCCGCGCAGCAGGCCCTGCACGGCGGCCACGGCGTCGTGGGCGGCGCGGACCTGGGCCAGCACCCGCTCCGCCTCGCCGAGCAGGGCACGGCCGGCCTCCGTGAGCGTGACCCGCCGGGTGGTGCGTACGAACAACGGGGCCTGGAGCTCCCGCTCCAGGGCACGGATCGAGGACGACAGACCCGACTGCGACAC
The DNA here is from genome assembly GCF_012273515.2 of Streptomyces sp. RPA4-2. Classification (NCBI taxonomy): domain Bacteria; kingdom Bacillati; phylum Actinomycetota; class Actinomycetes; order Kitasatosporales; family Streptomycetaceae; genus Streptomyces; species Streptomyces sp. RPA4-2. Next base: position 972,589 of record NZ_CP050975.2, on the reverse strand, counting down.
CATCAGACGTTCGGCCGCCCGGGTGAAGTGCTGGTCCTCCGCGACGGCGACGAAGTGCTGGAGGTGGCGCAGTTCCATGAGGCACAAGCGTACTGGTCGATTGAGAGTCCCTGTCGCTGAATCCGATCCGATTCTCCCGTTGGACCTCTGCACCGTGCGCGCGCGAGAGTGGAGACCTGTTTTCCCGGCCTTCCAGGAGCACGCGTTGTACACCGCACACCCCGACCGCTACGCGGACATGCCCTACCGGCGCACCGGACGCAGCGGCCTGAAACTTCCCGCGCTGTCCCTCGGTCTGTGGCACAACTTCGGCCCCGACCGGCCGGTGGAGACACAGCGCGCGATCCTGCGCCGCGCGTTCGACCTCGGTGTCACCCACTTCGACCTGGCCAACAACTACGGTCCGCCGCCCGGTGCCGCCGAGTCGGCCCTCGGTGACGCGCTGAAGGCCGACTTCGCGCCCTACCGCGACGAACTGGTCATCTCGACCAAGGCCGGATACCTGATGTGGCCGGGCCCGTACGGCGAATGGGGCTCGCGCAAGTACCTGCTGTCCTCGCTCGACCAGAGCCTGGCCCGGATGGGCCTGGACTACGTGGACATCTTCTACTCGCACCGCCCCGACCCCGAGACCCCCTTCGAGGAGACGATGGGGGCCCTGCACTCGGCGGTCCAGCAGGGCAAGGCCCTCTACGTCGGCGTGTCCAACTACTCGCCCGAGGAGACCCGGGAGGCCGCCCGCATCCTCGGAGAGCTGGGCACCCCGCTCCTCATCCACCAGCCGCGCTACTCGATGCTCGACCGCCGGCCCGAGGACGGCCTCCTGGACACGCTGGACGAGCTGCGGGTCGGCTCCATCGCCTACTCCCCGCTGGAGCAGGGACTGCTCACCAGCCGTTACCTCGACGGCATCCCGGAGGGGTCGCGCGCCGCGAGCGACAGCCCCTTCCTGAGCGCGGACACGGTCACCGAGGACCTGGTGGGGCAGCTGCGCGCCCTCGCCGAGATCGCCGAGGCGCGTGGTCAGTCCCTGGCACAGATGGCCCTGGCCTGGGTCCTGCGCGGTGGCCGGGTGACCTCCGCCCTCATCGGCGCGAGCAGCACCCAGCAGCTGGAGGACAGCGTGACGGCCACCCACGCGCTGGACTTCGACGAGGAGGAGCTGGCCCGGATCGACGCGGTCATCAAGGCGTGACGCACGCCGGCCGGGCCTTCTGGGCCCCGCTGGTCAGGCCGTGAGGCGCTCGCTGAGTTCCCAGAGGCGGTCGGCCGCCACCGGGTCGACGGCGTAGGACAGCACGCCGGGCTTCGGCGTCCTGCTCCTGAGCGTCCACTCACGGCCCTCCTCCGCCGACATCGGGGGCGCGATGTCACTGTTCTCGCAGTAGACACCGCCCCTGTCCGCCAGCAGGGGGCTGGTCGCGCACCACACGCTGGTGGCCGCCCCCTGCTCGACGGTCTTGAGCTGCCGCTCCGGGTCCAGGACCGTCCGGCCGTCCGCGTCGAGGACACCGGCCGCCTTCAGGTCCTCCTCGGCGAGGTACTTCTTCAGGTTGGTGTCGACGATGCTGCCCGGGTGCAGGGAGTAGGCGCGGATGCCGTCCTGCCTGCCCCGCTCGTCGAGCGCGAGCGCGAAGAGGATGTTGGCCGTCTTCGACTGTCCGTAGGCGATCCAGCGGTCGTACGAGCCGTGCTCGAAGTGCGGGTCGTCGAAGAGGACGGGCGAGAACCGGTGTCCCCAGGAGGACACCGACACGACCCGGGCCCCGTGCGCCTCGCGCAGCGCGGGCCGCAGACGTGCCACCAGCTGGAAGTGGCCGAGGTGGTTCGTGGCGAACTGCACCTCGTACCCCCGGGCGTCCCGGGTCAGCGGGGTCGCCATGACGCCCGCGCTGTTCACGAGGATGTGCAGCGGGCGGCCGGAGGCGAGGAACCGCTCGGCGAAGGCGTCGATCGAGGCGGGGTCCAGCAGATCCATGGTCTCGACCTCGACGCCGTCGATCCCCTTCAGCGCGGCCTCGGCCCTCGCGGTGTCCCGGGCCGGCACGACGACCTCGGCGCCCGCGGCACGCAGGACGCGCGCGGTCTCCAGGCCGATGCCGGAATAGCCTCCGGTGACGACGGCGACCTTGCCGGTCAGGTCGATTCCCTTGATGACGTCCTCGGCGGTGGAGGCGGCGTCGAAGCCGGAGTGCAGGGGTTCTTGGACGGTGGTGGTCATGGCTCGGGTCTCCTTGTGTGTGCCTTCCCGACCACCGTAGGACCGGCCGTCCGTACGATGAATGCTTGAGAGTCCGCATAACTTGCGCGATAGTACGGATATGCCTGTCGACCCGCTCTCCGACACCCTCGGTCTGATGGACGCCCGCTGTGTCATCTCCGGCGGTTTCACCGCCGGCGGTGACTGGGCCCTGCGCTTCCCCCGGCCCGACCGGCTCAAGATCACCGCGGTGGTGAAGGGAAGCATGTGGGTGGCCGTCGAGGGCATGCCGGACGCCGTCCGCCTCGAGCGCGGCGACGTGGCCGTGTTCGACGGCAGCCGGGCGTTCGTGGTCGCGAGCGATCCCACGCCGGACCCGGTGGACGCGACGAGGCTCTTCGCCGACACACCCGGGCCGATGATCCGCTACGGCGGTGGCGAGGACGTCGTCTTCGTCGGCGGCCATGTCGAACTGGGCCGGGCGGGCGAGGAGTTGCTGCTGCACGCCCTGCCGGCGCTGCTGCATGTGCGGGCCGCCGCGGAGGAGGCCCCCGTGCTGCGCTGGCTGCTCGACCAGTTGCTGCGTGAACTCACGGCCGGCCGGGCGGGCGCCGATTTCGCGGCCGACCAGCTCGCCCAGCTGATGTTCGTGCAGGTGCTGCGCGCCTATCTCGCGGACGCCGACGCCCTGCCCGCCGGAAGGCTGCGGGCCCTCGCCGACGAGCGCATCTCGCCGGCGCTGCGTCTCATGCACGCCGATCCGGGCCGCCCCTGGCAGCTGGAGGAGCTGGCCAGGGCGGCGGCCATGTCCCGCACCAGCTTCGCCCAGCGTTTCCGGGCGGTGGCCGGCGTACCGCCCCTGACCTATCTGCTGGACTGGCGCATGAGTCTGGCCAGGCGTGCGCTGCGGGACGGCGAGACGTCCGTGTCGGCCCTCGCGCAGAAGGTGGGCTACACCTCCGAGAGCGCGTTCAGCAACGCCTTCAAGCGGACGACCGGCGTGGCTCCCAGGCGCTACCGGGATGTCGCGCGGGCCGCCCTCACGGGCTGAGCCGCTCCTCCGGGCGGACCGTGACGGTGTCGCCCTCCTCCTTGCCGATCGCCCTGCGGATCTCGGCCTTCACGGGCAGTTTGTGCGTGGCGTCGCCCAGGGCCATGAAGGAGCCGTGGAAGGGGTGGCCGTCGATCGTGCCGCGGACCTTGACGAGTCCGCGGGTACCGAAGAAGGCCACCGACTCCGGCCGGACCACGTAGGTCCAGCCGCCCTCGGCGGAGCTCCTGCGCAACACCTCGGTGAAGTGCCGGTCCGGGCCGCCCGCCCTGCCGACCGTGTTCATGTGATCCTCCGCTTCCGGTGGGTGTCCTGTTCAGGAGACCACCGGAAGCGGCGGAACCCGTCGCCGGCCCGCGAGGCCGGCGGAGGGAGCCCTCGGTCCTACGTCGGCACGCGGTCCAGGAATCCGTGCACGCCGCGGATCCGGCCGTCGTCGTCCAGGGTGATCACGTCGAATCCGGCGACGGGAGCCGAGCCGTCCGCCCCGTCGACCAGTTCCCAGCCGAACCGGGCGATGTCGTGGTGCCCGTCGACCGTCCCCGCGAGCCGGAAGGAGAACCCCGGGAACTGCTCCTGCGCCGCCGAGATCACGGCGGCGATCCCGTCGTGCCCGCGCACATCGGCCAGCGGGTCGGTGTAGCCGCCGTCGGCGCTCCAGGCGGCGGCGACCGCCTTGGCGAGCGCGTCCGGCTCACGCGCGTTCCACGCCTCCAGGTAGCGGGCGACGGCGGACTCGTAACGGACGGTGTTCTCGGACATGGCTGATCAGCCTCCGGCGAAAGGGAGAAGGGGGATTCGGACTGGTCGTGGGCCGGATGCGAAGGTGCGGTGGCGCGTGCCGTCATCCGGTACCGCAACGATGCCCGGCGGCCCCCGAAGGCGTCGATTACCTCCCGGGTAAGGGCGGTCGGTCGCGTTTCGGCCAAAGAGGTACGTGAATATGCCAAGAGACTGGCTGGAATGGCATGGTGACAGAGTGTCAGGAGTGGCGATACTCGATAAGCAGGGCGATTCAGCCACGCCCGAGCGCAGCACCACTGTGTACCACGGATGCCCGGTACGACCGTCGACCGCGGACGAGCCGCGTGCAGTGAACGAGCCGCAAGGAAAGTGAGGCCGGCCCGGCAGCGAGCGTTGCAATGGGGGAGCGATCGTGCACGACGAATTCCTGTGCCACGTCACCGCGTACGGAGTGTGCGGAGGGAGACGCGTCGGCGTCCCCCTGGGAACCTACCGCGCTCCGACCCTGGCGCTTGCCCTGTGGTGGATGCGGGACCGCGCTTCGTGGATGGCCGAACGGCTCGACCCGCAGCCCGAGGACCCCACCTTCCCCCCGAACTCGATCGCCCCGGTGTCGGACACCGTCCCTGACGTGCCCAGCATGCTGCGCGCGTGGTGCGGTGACAGCGGTCAGCAGGAGCTTGTCGCTGAGGAGTTGGCCGCCGGGAAGCTCGTCCGCATCGCCACGAGCGACGACACCACCGAGTACGAACTGCTCGCCGAATCCGTGGACGCGCTGCGCATGCAGCGGACCGCCGCCGTACTCGGCACCTCCGCCGCCTGACCACCCCCGGCTCGCCGTCCACGGCGCACAGCCCACGGACACGCCACGGCGGGAGCGGTCGATCCGCCGCCCGGCACGACACCGGTGCCGTGCCGGGCGGTTCCGGTGCCAGGTCGGTTCGGGGCGGCGCCTCAGCCCGTCCGTACCACGAGTGCGTAGTCCCCGAGGCCGATCAGCAGCTCACCGGGAAACTCGCCGGACGTCGTGCGGATCTCCTCGATCCGCCCGGTGGCGGGGTCGAAGGCGATGTCCCGTACGGTCCCGCGTTCGTCTCCGCTCTCGGTCAGGACCCGCGCGCCGAGGGCTTCGTGATGCGGCGGAACCGGGGGCGGGAGGGTGTCGAGGACGGTGTCCGAACGGACCAGGACGGCGTCGGGACCCACCGCGTGCAACACGTCCCAGGGGAGCGAGGTCTCCTTGCGCCCGCGCGCCCGCGCGCCCGCGCGCCCGCGCGCCCGCGCGCCCGCGCGACGCGCAGCCGGCTGACCAGGCCGGCCTCGGCGTCGATCGTGAGCGACTTGACCACGCCGATCTGGGTCGCCTCGCCGAGGGTGACGACCGGCAGACCGTTGATCCGGGAGAACAGCGTCACGGTGTCTCCCCCGTCGCGTGGAACGCGTCGACCTGCGCGGCGAAACCCGCCAGGTCGTCAGCGACGAACCGGGTCGCGTCCGCGGGGATGACGAGCGCCTGCCCGGACGCGGCCAGGGTCTCGCCCCGGGGGACGAACACCTTGCGGCGACGCCGTCCCGGACCGGACCTCGGCGTCTCGCGGGCGGCGATCCGGAACCCCACCACACGTCCGCTGGTGCCCGCCTCCACGACGAGGTCCAGTACGGTGCCGACCTCCGTGCCCGCGTCCGTGAGCACCTTGGCGCCCACCACCCGGCCGTGCGCCGCCTCGCCCCGCGCGACCACCGCGGCCGGTTCGGCGAGAACCTCGCGGCTCCGGATCATGACGGCGTCGTGGCCGACCGAGTGCACGGCGCTCCAGGGCAGGCTCTGCTTCAGCGGTCCCGAGAGCAGCCCCCGGCCACTGAGCGTGAAACCGGTGACGCGTCCAGCCGGTCCGTCGAAAACGGTGTCCTTGATCTGCGCGACCGCGTCACCCCCGAGGGTGACCACCGGTCGTCCGCCCAGGCTGCGCGCGGCGGTCAGCTCGCTCATCGCACGTCCCGCTTCCCGGACCGCCGCCCGCGCTGGACGGCGATGACGGTCCCCGACCGCCTTCTCGTCTGCACCCAGACCATCGTCGCGCCCAGCAGCGCCAGGGCCGCGACCACGACGACCGGCCACATCCACCAGACCATCGTCCACCTCCGGACTTCCAGGCCCGGCCACGGTCGACCGGATTCGGCTCCGTCCGGGTTCCCCGGGAGCACCGGACAATGCCCCGTCAGGGGATGCCGTCCCGGACGACGTGCGCACCGCCGGCCGCGGGGCACGCCCCGCTCAGTCGGTCCGCGGCCCGCTCCCTTCGCGGCGCCGCCTGCCGGACCAGTCCAGGCAGACGATCAACGCGTCGTCCAGCGGCTCGGTGACGCGGTAGCCGGCCAGCTCGTCGAGGACGGCCCGCGGCACATCGGCCGCGGGCAGCAGGGCCGTGGCGGCCACCGCCCGGGCCAGCGCCCGTTCCCCGAAGGCCTCTCCGAGCGGGGACAGGGCGTCGTAGACACCGTCACTGACCACCAGGAGCCGGTCGCCGGGCAGGACGGCGAACTCCTGCGGCAGGTAGTCGGACTCCTCGAACATGCCGAGCGGCAGCTGTGCTTCGAGTTCGATCCGTTCGACGGCCGTCCCCCGTCTGCGCCACAGCCGGGGCGAGCCGGCGTCCACGGCGAGCACCCTGCCGGTGGCCAGGTCGAACGACAGGAGCAGCGCCGAGACGTGCTGGTCGCCCTGGTGCTGGGCGTAGATCGCCTGGTCGGCGAGCCTGGCCTGGTCGGCGACCGGGAGGTCGGCGCGGCGGGCGTTGCGCAGGGCGCCGACGGCCAGCTGGGTCAGCAGGGAGGCGTTGATGCCGTCCCCCATGCCGTTGAGGATCGACAGCGAGAGCCGGTCCGCGTCCGAGGACCAGTCGAAGTTGTCCCCGCGCACCGCGTACGCGGGCTCCAGCTGCGCGCCGATGGAGAACTCCTCGCGGGCGCTGGCCCGGCCGGGGAGGAGCTCCCACTGCATCTCGGCGGCCAGGGTCAGCCGGCCGACCCGGCGCGCCAACCGGTAGACGTCGGTGTCGCGTTCGGCCACGACGATCTCGTGGCCGAGCAGTTCGGCCACCTGAGCGAGCCCGTCGGTCACCTCGACGCCCACGGACCCGGGCGGCAGCCGCACCGTGAGCACGCCGAGGCGCTCGCCGCGGGCCGTGACCGGCAGGTGGAGACGTACGTACTCTCCGTGCCGGGGGTGTTCCACGTGCGGTTCCTGGCTGCCGAACGCGCGGCCCTCGGCGCTGTTGTGCAGGGAGACGGCACGCGAGGGGTCCCCGGGTGCCTCGACCGGCTGGAGCACGGTCAGTCCGTAGTCCGCCATGAGCAGATCGGCGCCGGTCGCTCCCCAGATGTCCGTCAGGAGAGTGCGCAGGGTGTCGAGCAGCGCGTGCGGAGGGGTCGCGCGCAGGGCTCGGTCGACGTCGTTCACAGAGGTCACGGTCGTGGTGGCTTTCTCGTGCGGTTCGCGTGCGGTTCTCGTGCGGGTGGTGTGGTCGGTCAGGCGGGCCGGGTGAGGAGTCCGGCCGGGCGGGCCGTCATGGCTGGCGAAGCCCTTCAGGAGATGACAAGGTGGTTCGGTGCCGCGCTCGATCCGTCCACCCGTGTCCCGAGACGATGCCGCGCAAACGCTGGACGCCGTCGCGGAACTTCTCGAACTTCTGTGGGGCCGAGGGCAGGAGGCCGCGCCGTCCGGCCCGGTGCCGCCCTCACAGCTAAGGGCCCTGATCGTGATCGAGCAGGGCGGTTCGATGAATCTTCGCTCGCTCGGCGACGCCCTGGCCTCGCGTCCCTCCTCGGTCAGCCGTCTGTGCGACCGGATGGAGGCCGTCGGGCTGATCCGCAGGGCGCCGAGCACGACGAGCCGGCGCGAGGTCGAGGTCGTGCTGAGCCCGCTCGGGGAGCAGGTGCTGCGCGAACTCCGTGAGCACCGCGCGCGCGAGGTGCGGGCCGTCCTGGAGCAGATGTCGTCGGCGGACGTCGCCCGGCTCACCGAGGGACTCGAAGCGTTCCGGGCGACCGCGCTGGACCAGCTCGACGAGCGGGCCGGCGGCTCCGGCCGGGAGCCGGGGCGCGCGACCGGCACCGGTTAGGTGCCCTTGCGTACCGGTTAGCTCCATGAGAGGTCCCTCCACCGCGACAACCAGGCCCCAGGGACACCTGACTCGGGGTCACAGGGGGACCAGATTGTTGCCTGACAGCAATTGTTGTCAAATGACAACGATCGGATACGGTGGGACCTGGCGCGGCTCCCTCGCGGCGCCGCGGTGTACCGCCCCGTGCGCGTACTCCTCTATACCCGTACGTTCCGACGACATCCCGAAGGATCGCTGTGCATTCAGGCCGGAGTCCAGGTCAGGCGGCCCTTTCGCTGTCCACGCGCGAGGCCGGTCCGGCAACCGTGATCGCGGTCGGCGGTGAAGCCGATCTCGACAACGTGGGCGGCCTCGGCGCCGCCCTCGACGCGGCGGCACGGTCCCCCGAGGGGCCGGTGGTCCTGGACCTGGCCGAGTTGACCTTCGCGGACTCGACCACGATCAACGTCCTCCTGCGGGCCTACGGCGTCCTCGGTCCCCGGCTCAGACTCGCCGCGCTCACGCCGTTCCTGGAACGGGTGCTGGGCGTGACCGGAGTCTCGGAGGTCGTGCCGGTCTTCCGCACCGTGGCGGAGGCGCTGGAGAACGATGCGGTCTGAGAGCGGGTCACGGGGACCGGTCGGGCGGCGGCCGAAGAACCCGGGGTGCGTGGGCGAGCGACGGACCGAGCGAGCGCAACGCGGTCAGCAGACCGTTCCGGTCGGCATCCGGCATCCGCAGCAGGGCGTCCCTGATCCAGTCACCGCGTTGCGCTCGTACGCGGTCGAGCACGGAACGGCCGTGCCGCGTCAGGCTCAGACCGACACCCCTGCGGTCCGCGGCGAGTGGTGCGCGGGCCAGCAGCCCCGCCCCCTCCAGGGTGTCGCACACGCGGCTCGCCCGGGAGCGGCTGATCCGCGCCCGGTCGGCGAGCGCGGCGAGGCTCAGACCGGGCGACGTACCGACCAGGGTCAGCGCACGCAGCAGCGGCGGCGACAGCCGGCTGTCGACGGCGACCGCCGTGCGGGCCGAGACGGAGACCAGGATCTCGGCCACGGCCGCCAGCTGGTCGGCCGCGCGGAGCAGGGCGTCGTCCCGTCCTTCGGGGGTCTGTCCATCCATCCGTCCGCACCCTTTGCTCGTACCGGGGATTCGGTGACCCGTCAGGCCCCCCGACTGGTGGCCCTGCCCCTCCGCGCCGGGATGACACCGGTACGGTGTGGGGATCGTGTGCCGAAGGGGGTGAGGGCCGCTCGCGGCGCCGGCCACGGATCCGGTGCGAGTCGAGTGGACATCGGGGTGAATGTGGAGGGCGTCACCGGGTATGCGCTCCTGTGCAGCGGCGTCCGGACGCGCGGTCTGCGGACGTATCGGCATCCGAGAGAGAACCACATGATCGAGCACTTGGACGGAGCAGTGATACCGCCTGGCTTCGACGTGCCCGTGGACCCGCTTCGGCGGGCGGCGCACTACACCGGCGAGCCGGGGTGCATCGCCGACGCACGCGCCTTCGCGGAACTGTTCCTCGAACAGCTCCGGTCGGAGTGGTGTGCGGAGATCGACGCACGGGCCGACGGCGACCTCCTGCTGGTCGTGAGCGAACTGGTCACCAACGCGGACCGGCACAGCCACGGGCCCTACATCCTGGAGCTGGAGGGGACCGACGTCTTCGTGACCGTCGCGGTCTACGACAGCAGCGCCACCCTGCCCCGACGCTATCCGCGGGATCCGCAGCGCATCGGGCGGCACGGACTGGAGATCGTCCACGCGCTGGCGACGGAGGTGACCGTCGGGCGCGTTCCGGTCGGCAAGTGCGTCAAGGCACAGCTCGACCTGCGCCGTTGACCCGGCCGCCCGCGCAGCGGGGACGGACCGGGTGCGACGGCACGGCGGGGGGCGGCGGGGCCGTCGAGCCGACCGCGCCGGGCATGGACCGGGGCGGAATACCAGTAGGCTCGCCACAGTCGATGGTCGGCGTCGGTCACTCAAGGGGGACGAACGTGGCGGAGGGCCTGCCGCGGACCGGTGAACGTACCGCGGTACCGCGCCAGGTGAGTTCCGACCCCCGCTGGGGCCTGGACGCCACCGCGGCGCTGCTGCTCGTCGAGGACGATGCCGGTGACGCGCTGCTGGTGCGCGAGGTACTGGCCGACAGCGGTCTGCCGATGGATGTCACCTGGTGCAAGTCCCTGGCCGAGGCGCGGGCGTTCCTGCGGGCCTCGAAGAACGCGGTGTGCGTGCTGCTGGACCTGCATCTGCCCGACACCCACGGACTGAGCGCCGTGCGGCTGGTGCGCGACGCCTCACCGGACGCGGCCGTGGTGGTCCTCACCGGACTCGCCGAGAACGAGGCGGGTCTCGCCGCGGTGGCGGAGGGAGCCCAGGACTTCCTCTCCAAGGACGGTCTGAACGCGGAGGAGCTGAGCCGGGCGGTCCGGTACGCCCTCCAGCGCAAGCAGGTGGAGCGGTCGAGCGCCGAACTCCAGGCGAGCAGGCTGCTGGCCCAGGAGAACGCCCGGCTGGAGCGCGGGCTGCTGCCCACGCCCCTGCTGCGCGGCGACCGGTGCCAGGTCGCCTCCCGCTACAGCCCGGGACGCGACCACGCGCTGCTGGGCGGCGACTTCTTCGACGTCGTCGAGAGCGAGGACGGCACGGTGCACGCGGTGATCGGGGACGTCTCCGGACACGGTGCCGCCGAGGCGGCCCTCGGCGTGTGTCTGCGGGTGGCCTGGCGGGCCGCGGTGCTCTCCGGCTGCGTCGGCCCGGCGCAGGTCCGTCTCCTGGAGGAGATCCTCGAGGCCGAGCGCGCCGAGGACTACATCTTCGCCACCCTCACCATCCTGCGACTGTCCAGGGACCACAGCCGGCTGACCGTGATCCGCGCCGGACACCCGGGGCTGCTCGTCCGCACCTCCCAGGGCATCGAACTGTTCGAACCACCGGTGGGACCCGCGCTGGGACTGGTCCCGGGCGGGGCGCACTGGCCCGAGACCGAGCTGCCCGCGCACGACATCAGCGCGGTGACGCTGTTCACCGACGGTCTCTTCGAGGGCGTCGTGGGCCCGGACCGGCGGCTGGGCGAGGAAGGACTGCTCGCCGTGGCGAGGAAACACATGGACCTGCACGGCCGTCCGTTCGTCGACGCGGTGGTCGAGGACGTGGCGGCACAGAGCACGTTCCACGGAGGACTCGCCGACGACGTGGCGGTCCTCCACCTGGCGACGGACGGCAGGTCGTGACCCGTACCCCAGGCACCCCGGAGCCCGCGGACGACGCCGCGGCGGGCAGGCCCAGCAGAGTCGCCCGGCTGACCGTGCAGGGCTGGATCCACCTCGTCCTGGCCGTCAACGTCCTGCTGGTGATCGTCTTCGCGGTGTCCGGCGGAGTCCTCCAGTCCCGCGCCGACGACCGCACCGACCTCCTCACCGACCTCATCCAGCCCGCCCGTTCCACCGCCTTCCAACTGGAGACCTCGCTGGTCGACCAGGAGACGGGCGTACGGGGCTACGTCCTGAGCAAGGACACCAGCTTCCTCGAGCCCTACGAGTCCGGGGTGCGGGACGAGGCGACACTGAGCGCCCGTCTGAGCACACTGCTCACCGGCCAGCCCCGGGTCGCGGCCGACCTGCGCGCGGTGCGGGGGGCCGGCGACGCCTGGCGCCGTGACTACGCCAGGCCCCTGATCGAGTCGGTCCGTACGGGCGGTCGCGGCACGCCCGGACTGGAGGCGAGCAAGACCCAGTTCGACGAGACCCGGAAGCTGCTGTCCACCATGGAGACGCACCTCGGGCAGTTGCGCGACCGGACCCGCGCGTCGGCGGAGGAGAGCCGGCAGTCCCGCAACCTCTTCTTCGGCGGCACGCTCGCCGCCTTCCTGGCGAGCGGACTGGCACTGACCCTGTTGCTGCACCGCATCGTCGGACGGCCGCTGAGGACCCTGGAAGCGGCCTCGGTCGACGTCAGCGGCGGAGCGTTCGAGCGTACGATCCGGCTCGACGGGCCACGGGACCTGGAGGCGGTGGCACGCGCCGTCGAGGAGATGCGCCACCGCATCGTCGAGGAGCTCTCCGCCTCCATGGCGCGGGAGACGCTCCTGGAGCAGCGGACCGCGGAACTCGACGCACAGGCGCTGGAGCTGAAGCGCTCCAACGGGGAACTGGAGCAGTTCGCCTACGTCGCCTCCCACGACCTGCAGGAACCCCTGCGCAAGGTCGCGTCCTTCTGCCAGCTGCTGGAGAAACGCTACGGCGACCAACTGGACGACCGGGCCAAGCAGTACATCGACTTCGCCGTCGACGGGGCCAAGCGCATGCAGACCCTCATCAACGACCTGCTGACCTTCTCCCGGGTCGGCCGCGTGGGCGAGAAGCTGGTGCCGGTCGCGCTCGACGACGTACTGGACAGGGCGCTGGGCAACCTCAGCGTGGCCCTGGACGAGACCGACGCCCGCGTGGTGCGCGAGGGGCCGCTGCCCACCGTGACGGGCGACGCGACCACCCTGACGATGCTCTGGCAGAACCTGATCGGCAACGCCGTGAAGTTCCGCGACCCCGGGCGGACACCCGAGATCGTCGTCCACTGCGAGGGGGCTGAGGGGGAGTGGCGGCTGGGGGTGCGTGACAACGGGATAGGCATCGACTCCGAGTTCAGGGAGAAGGTCTTCGTCATCTTCCAGCGGCTGCACGGCCGTGACGAGTACGACGGTACCGGGATCGGGCTTGCCGTCTGCCGGAAGATCGTCGAGCATCACGGTGGCACCATCACCCTGGACGGCGCCGCGGGCGAGGGCACGGACGTGTCGTTCACCCTGCCCATGGCGCGCCCCGAACCCGATCCTCGGGTCGACGAAACAGCGCGCCCACCCGAAGGAGCACGTACGTGACCACCCGCGTCGAACCCATCCAGGTCCTGCTCGTCGAGGACGATCCCGGCGACGAGCTCATGACCCGTGAGGCGTTCGAGGACAACAAGATCCGCAACGCCCTGCACGTCGTACGGGACGGCGAGGAGGCCCTCGACTTCCTGTACCGCGTCAACCAGTACGTGGACGCGCCGCGGCCCGACCTGATCCTGCTCGACCTCAACCTGCCCAAGTACGACGGGCGTCAGGTGCTGGAGCGCATCAAGTCGGACAGTGAACTGGCGCACATTCCCGTCGTCGTCCTCACCACCTCCTCCGCCGAGGAGGACATCCTGCGCAGTTACAAGCTGCACGCCAACGCCTATGTCACCAAGCCGGTCGACCTCGACCAGTTCATCGCGGCCGTCCGGCAGATCGACGACTTCTTCGTGTCCGTGGTGAAGCTGCCGAAGAGCTCCTGACCACCGCCGCACCCGCCCGTCCATGAACGGGCGAAGTCGGGGAACAGGGACAGGGGCGGCACCAACCTTGCCGACCAGCAGATCAGTTGTCGAGACGCGAGGGTGGGCTTCCCATGAGAAGGCGCAGGACAGGGCGACGAACGGGCGCCGGGACGGCCCGGCTGCCGAACCTGGAGTCCGTGCTGCGGGCCGGTCCCTCCGGGTGGCGGCGGACCGTGGCGGGCGGTCTTCTGTGGGGCGGCGCGGCCGCGGCCCTCGGCGCGTCCGGGGACCGGACCGCGCGGCGGGCGGCCCTGCGGGGCATCGGCACCGTCGCGATCGCCTCGGCCGTGACCCGCGCCGTCGCCCGGCCCGCGGTGCGCAGGGCGCAGCCGCTGGACGCGGCCGGCCGGATCGCCTCCGCGGCCGCCTTCGCGGCGGGAGTGCTCCTGGAAGCACCTCGGTACGGCCTCTTCGTCGTGCCGGGCGCCGCCGCACTGACCGCCGCGCGGATGCGCTCCGAGGTCCGTCACCCGGGCGACGTGGCCGTGGGCGTCGCGATAGGAGCAGGCGCCGCCGCGCTGACCGCCCGCTGGTGGCCGGTCAAACCGGAGGCCGCCGCGGCCGCGGCGCCGCCCCGCCGCCCCGCGCCCGCGCTGCCCGGCGGCGCCGGCCTGCACATCGTGGTCAACTCGTCCTCGGGCCTGTCGTGGAGCGCCGACGGCCCCGACGCGAGCGAGTATCTGCGCGCGGTGCTGCCCAAGGCCGACATCACGGTGGCCCAGCAGGGACAGGGCCTCACGGAACTCCTGGAGGAGGCCGCCCGCCGCGCGAAGGAGCGGGGCGGCGCGCTCGGTGCCTGCGGCGGCGACGGGACGATCAACGCAGCGACCGAGGTCGCCGCCCGGCTCGGCGTGCCGCTCGCGGTGTTCCCCGGCGGCACCTTCAACCACTTCGCCGTGGACCTGGGCAACCAGTCCCTGGAGGACGTCGTGGGCGCCGTGCAGGCCGGCGAGGCGGTCGTCGCGGACCTCGGGCGGGCCCGCGTGCCGGGCGGACCGGAGCAGGTGTTCCTCAACACCTTCAGCCTCGGTGTCTACTCGGAGCTGGTCGGCGCCCGCGAGAAGCTGGAGGAACGGATCGGGAAATGGCCGGCGCTCGTGGTCGGCCTGGCCGGTGTCCTCGCCAAGGGCAGCCCCGTGAACGTCTCGGTCAACGGCCGCCCCAAGCGTCTGTGGCTGCTCTTCGCGGGCAACGGCATCTACCACCCCGCCGGGTTCGCGCCCACCTACCGGACCCAGCTGGACGACGGCCTGCTGGACGTCCGCGCCGTCGACGCGGGGACCCCGCTGGCCAGGACACGACTGCTGCTGGCGGTGCTGACCGGCACCCTGCACAACAGCCGGGTCCTCACCACCGCACAGGTGCGCAGCCTGCGTCTCGAAGCACTGCACGGCGACCCGCAGTTCTCGTACGACGGCGAGGTCACCCGGGTCGCGTCCGGCCGACTGGTGCTGGACAAGCTGACCCGGGCCGTGACGCTGTACCGGCCCGCGGAGAAGGACCAGTGGCTGCGCTGAGGCGCGCCCGGGGTATGAGGACCTCCGTGTGAGGGACCGGGACGGGTGGGAGTCGACGCCCTCGGGACGGAGGGCATCAACTCCTGTCTGCCCTGCTCGCGTTGCCGAGTGAGTGCTGGTCAGCCGGTCAGTACGGAGTCGTCGGCCGCGAGGGCCGGGAATCCGGTGGCGGACGCCTGGTCGGCGGGGCGATGCTCTCGGGTATGGCAGACACCTCCTCCGCCGGGTGATGGCCGGTCAGGACGTGCCCCGGCACTACCGGTCCGAGCACGACCCGAACGGCGACTTCGACGTCACCGGGGCGAACGGCGACGAACCGATCCCGCTCCGCGAGGTGCTGGTGCACATGATCGAGGAGTACGCCCGGCACAACGGCCACGCGGACTTCCTGCGCGAGCGGATCGACGGCAGGGTCGGCCAGTGAGCGCCCCCGGTCAGCGGTCGCCGTCCGACGCCCGCCGCGTCAGCAGGAGTTCGTGCAGGTATCGCTTGGTGACCGATCCCGCGTGGCGCGTCTCGATCAGTTCCTCCACGCACCCCAGCAGACCCCGGCGCGCGGGCGCGTCCAGCGCGCGGTGCCCGGAGTAGGTCAGCAGGACGTCGATGTACTCCCGCGTCGAGTAGGTGATCTCCTGTGCGAAGCGGTACGAGGTGACCCGGCCCCACCGCTCCAGCTCACCCGTGTCCGTGGCGACGTCCGCCTCGTCCGACGCCCGCAGTCCGGGCGGGGTGGCCGGGTCCCAGCGCTCGTAGCACGCCTGGACCCGGGCGAAGAAGTCGGTGCTGCCGCCCGCGACATGGTGCGTGGTGACCAGGGCGAGGACTCCGTCCGGGCCGAGCGCCCGCGCCGCCTTGACCACCCGCACCGCCGGGTCGATCCAGTGGAACGCGGTGGCACACACCACGACGTCGAACGGATCGCGCGGCAGCGGCCACCGCTCGAACTCCGCCACCTCCACCCGCGCCCGGGGGAAGCCGCGCAGGTTGCGCCGGGCCACCGCCGCCAGCGCGGGTCCCAGCTCCACGGCCGTCACATCGCAACCCAGCCGCGCCAGCGGAACGGTGAGCTGCCCCGTGCCCGGCCCGATCTCCAGGACGCGGACACCCGGCCCGAGGCCCACCCGCCCGGCCAGCTCGTCCACCAGCGCCGTGGGATAGCGGGGGCGGGCCCGGTCGTACAGCTCCGCCGCCTCGTCGAACGTGTCCCGCAGCACCGTCGCCCACCTCCACCGGTCCGGCGTCCAGCCTAAGGCGCGTCCCCGTCCTCCCCGGTGGGCGGACGGCGACGGCTACGGCACGCCCACGAGCTCTTCGAGCAGGGGGACCCCCACGCCCCGCCGTCGGATCGGTCGCATCCGACGCCGCGCGCTGATCCACCGGGGACCACGGGACGGCCCTTGACCACAGGGTCCGATTCCCCCGAGAGCGGAATGCCGATCCCTTCCCCCGCGGCCAGGTGCTCCTACGCTGAAAGGGTGAGCAACCAAGCGCCGAACCAAGCACGCAACGACGCCCGTGTCATCCCGTTGCGCCCGGCCGCCGCGCCGGATCCGGCCATCCGTCGGCCGCCGGGGTCCGCGGTCCCCGCGGGCCACACGCCGCGGCGGACCCTCCCGGACCTCGCGCCCCGGCGGACGCCACCCGCCTCCGGGCGCGGGGAGCCGCTCTGGCGCGACCTCGTGGGTGACGTCCTGCGCCGGGAGCGGCTGGCGCAGGAGCGCACGCTCAAGGACGTGGCCGACGCGGCCCGGATCTCGATGCCGTACCTCTCCGAGCTGGAGCGCGGCCGCAAGGAGGCTTCGTCGGAAGTCCTCGCGGCCGCCGCGCGCGCCCTCGGCCTCGGCCTCACCGACCTGCTCTCGCTGGCGCAGGACGAACTGACCCGTCTCGCCCAGGTGCGCTCGGACCGCCGCCGCACCCCGTCCTCCCCGCGTCACGACGGCATGTGCCTGGCCGCCTGACACGCGACAGCCGCTCGCGGCGGGCCGGTTCAGACCGTCGCGAGCCGTCGGCTCAGCACCTCGTCGGCCATTCCGTACGCCACCGCCTCCCGCGCCGTGAGGACCTTGTCGCGGTCCATGTCCGCGCGCAGCACCGTGACGTCGTGGTGCGTGTGCCGGGACAGGACCTCCTCGACCTGGGAGCGGATCCGGAGCATCTCCTTGGCCTGGAGGGCGAGATCGGAGACGGTGCCCTGGCGGCCACCGCTCGCGGGCTGGCCGAGCAGCACCCGCGCGTGCTCCAGTACGAACCGCCGCCCCGGATCGCCTCCGGCCAGCAGCACCGCCGCCGTCGACGCCGCCTGCCCGACGCAGAAGGTCGAGATGGGCGCCTGGACGAATGTCATCGTGTCGTAGATCGCCATGAGCGAAGTGACCGAACCACCCGGCGAGTTGATGTAGAGGGCGATCTCGCTCTCCGGGCTCGACGACTCCAGATGGAGGAGCTGGGCGATGACGACATTGGCGACCCCGTCGTCGATCTCGGTGCCGAGGAAGATGATCCGCTCCGAGAGCAGCCGGCTGAAGACGTCGTAGGACCGCTCGCCCTGCGGGGTGCGCTCGACGACGTTCGGAATCGTGTACGTACCCATGTCAGAGCCCCATCCGTCGTCGTGACGCGGCCGGGCGGACGTCGTCGAGCGACTCCACGACCCGGTCCACCATGCCGTACTCCCGGGCCTGTTCGGCCGTGAACCAGCGGTCACGGTCACCGTCCCGGGAGATCGTCTCCTCGCTCTGGCCGGTGTGTGCCGCGGTGATCCGCTCGATCGCGCTCTTCGTGAACTCCAGGTTCTGTGCCTGGATCTCGATGTCGGCGGTGCTGCCCCCGATGCCCGCCGAGGGCTGGTGCATCATGATCCGCGCGTTGGGGAGCGCGTAGCGCTTGCCGTGCGTGCCCACACTGAGCAGGAACTGCCCCATGCTCGCGGCGAACCCCATGACAAGCGTCGACACGTCGTTCGGGACCAGCCGCATGGTGTCGTAGATCGCGAGGCCCGCGGTCACCGACCCGCCCGGACTGTTGATGTACAGGCTGATGTCGGTGCGCGGGTCCTCCGCGGACAGGACGAGCAACTGGGCGCAGACCCGGTTCGCGGAGACCTCGTCGACCTGGGTGCCGAGGAGGACGATCCGCTGGGCGAGCAGTTGCGCGGCCAGATGGTCGTCGAAGCGTGTCGGCGGGGTCTCGCCCTCCTCGGCGCGCGGCCGGTGGGACGGGCCCCAGCCGTTGACGAATGCGGTCATCGGTCCTCCTCGTGGTGGTGCGGCGGGCAGTGCCGCGATCTCCACCATCGGACCGAAGTCCCGCCCGGGTCAGCTTTCTCGGCCCCTGGCAGATTCGCTGTGGGCAGAGGCGCGCAGCGACCTGAAGAAGGCCCGTACGTCGTCGGCCAGGAGCCCCGGCTGCTCGGCCGCGGCGAAATGGCCGCCCCGGTCGAACTCCGTCCACCGCACGATGTTGTTCGTGCGCTCCGCGATGTGCCGCAGCGGTACGAAGGGTTCGTGCGGGAAGACCGCCAGCGCGGTCGGCGCGGTCGAGACGCCGGGCTGGGCACCCTGGTAGTCCGCGTGCGCCCGCTCGTAGTAGATGCGGGCCGAGGACCCGGCCGTGCCGGTGAGCCAGTACAGCATCACGTTCGTCAGCATCAGGTCCCGGTCGACGGCTTCCTCCGGGCGGTCCTCGGCATCCGTCCACTGCCTGAACTTCTCGACGATCCACGCGAGTTGACCGACCGGGGAGTCCGTGAGCGCGTAGCCGAGGGTCTGCGGCCGGGTCGACTGGAGCTCGGCGTACCCGGCTTCGTCCCGCCGCCACTCCTGGGTCCGCCGCCACGAGGTCAGGGCGCGCTCGCGCTCCTCGGGGCTCAGCGCGGCCAGTTCACCGTCGCTCGGTTCGGTCTGCGCGGACGAACCGGGCAGCAGATTCAGGTGGACGCCGATGAGCCGCTCGGGGAAGGCCCGGCCCAGCTCACGGGAGATGGCGCCGCCCCAGTCCCCGCCCTGGGCACCGAAACGCGGGTGGCCGAGCCGCGTCATCAGCTCGGCGAACGCGGCGGCCACCCGCCGGAACTCCCAGCCGGTGTCCCGGGTCGGCCCGGAGAGTCCGAAACCGGGAATGCTCGGCACGACCAGATGGAACGCGTCGGCCGGATCGCCGCCGTGCGCGCGCGGATCGGTCAACGGGCCGACGACGTCGGTGAACTCGACGATCGAGCCCGGCCAGCCGTGCGTCATGATCAGCGGGGTCGCCGAGGGTTCCGGCGAGCGGATGTACGCGAAGTGGACCCGCGCACCGTCGATCTCCGTCGTGAACTGCGGCCATGTGTTCAGCCGGTCCTGCGCCGCCCGCCAGTCATAGGTGTGCCGCCAGTACCGTACGAGCTCCCGCAGGTACTCCCGGGGCACGCCGTACGCCCAGCCGACCCCCGGCAGTTCGTCGGGCCAGCGGATGTGGTCGAGGCGTCGGTGCAGGTCGTCGAGGTCGCTCTGCGGGAAGTCGACGGTGAACGGTTCGATGCGGGGGGCGTCCGAAGAGGTCATGTCCGCGCATGCTAACGCCGGGCCGCCCGCCCACGCCGCTGGATTTCGCCCGGCGTGGCGCGGCTCCCGAGACCGCGACCGAGACCGCGGCGGCGACCGTGACGCCACCGTACGGGCGACACGGTCGGTGCGTGTCCGACGGGTTCTCGGCCCGGTGGCCGGTAGGTGCGTGCCACCGATGAGTTTTGCGGCGACGATCGGTCTGCACAGGTGACCGATGTTCCCCGTCCGAGGAGGTACGCATGTCCGCCGAGGGTTTCACCACCTGTCTGTGGTTCGACGGCCAGGCCGAGGAGGCCGCCCACTACTACGTATCGATCTTCAAGAACTCCCGGCTCGGCAGGGTCGGCCGCTACACGGAGGCCGGCCCCGGGCCGGCCGGCACCGTGCTGGCGGCCGAGTTCGTGGCCAACGGGCAGCGGTTCGTCGCGCTGAACGGGGGCCCGCAGTTCACGTTCGACGAGGCGATCTCGTTCCAGATCCACTGCGACGACCAGGAGGAGGTCGACCACTACTGGAAGAAGTTCGCCGACGACGGCGGCGAGGCCGGACCCTGTGGCTGGATCAAGGACAAGTACGGCCTGTCCTGGCAGGTCGTCCCGTCCCGGCTCATCGACCTGATCAGCGATCCGGACCCGGAGAAGGCCGCCCGCACGACCCAGGCGATGCTGCGGATGTCCAAGCTGGACATCGTCGCCCTGGAGAAGGCGTACGCGGGGGAGTAGCGCCTCGTGCTCCAACGACCTTGCCGGGCCCCCCCGTTGAGCACCGTGGACGCGCGCGGCCTCGTCGACCGCCTGGTCGGCACCGAACTCGCCGAGCGGTCGTGAGACGGTTGCCCGACCACCCGGACCGGTGACGGGTACCGAACGGAAGAGGTCTCGCATGTCCCGCTACCCCGAGCTGAAGTACCGGACGGTCACGGCGTTCCAGCGGCGGATCGGCAATCCGCTGCTGCGGCGGCTGCCCGTCCAGACCCTGCTGGAGACCACGGGGCGCGCCTCGGGGCTGCCGCGCCGGACACCGGTCGGCGGCCGCCTGACGGGGCGGGAGTTCTGGTTCGTCAGCGAGTACGGCGAGCGGTCGCAGTACGTGCGGAACATCAAGGCGGACCCACGGGTGCGGATCCGGGTCAGGGGCCGGTGGTACGCCGGCATCGCCCACCTGATGCCGCAGGACGACGCCCGTGCGCGCCTCAGGAGTCTGCCCCGGTTCAACAGCGTGGCGGTGCG
Source organism: Streptomyces sp. RPA4-2 (assembly GCF_012273515.2). Classification (NCBI taxonomy): domain Bacteria; kingdom Bacillati; phylum Actinomycetota; class Actinomycetes; order Kitasatosporales; family Streptomycetaceae; genus Streptomyces; species Streptomyces sp. RPA4-2. The sequence continues at coordinate 951,834 of NZ_CP050975.2, read as the reverse complement.
CGCGATGGGCGCGGGACTGATGACGGTACGGGTCGACGTCACCGGCTGAGGCCGGGTGGACGCGTCCGGGGGAGGGCGCCGGAACGCGGCCGGCCCGCATGTCCGGTGGCGGAATGCGGCCGGCGCGCATGCTCAGTGGCGCGGCGGCAGGTCGTTCACCAGTACGGCCGCCCCGTCGAAGCGGCCCGCCTTGAGGTCCCGCAGGGCCCGCTGTGCCTCGGACAGCGGGTAGGTGTGCGTCGTGGCACGGACCCGGTGCCGGACCGCGAGCTCAAGGAAGCCGCGCCCGTCCTCGCGCGTGTTGGAGGTGACGCTGCGCAGCTCCTTCTCGTAGAACAGCTCGCTCTCGTAGCGCAGCGGCGGGGTGTCGCTCAGATGGATCCCGGCGACCGCCAGGACCCCGCCCCGGTCGAGCGCGCGCAGGGCGACCGGGACCAGGCCGCCGACCGGCGCGAACAGGATCGCGCCGTCCAGCGGCTCGGGCGGCTCGTCGTACGCGCCCCGGGCGGAGGCGGCCCCGAGTGCGAGGGCGAGCCGCCGGGCTGCGGGGTCACGGGTCAGCACGTGCACGGTGGCGCCCTGCGCGAGGGCCACCTGAGCGCACAGGTGGGCGCTCCCGCCGAAGCCGTAGAGTCCGAGCCGCCCGCCCGGCGGCAGCGCGGTCCGCAGCAGAGCGCGGTGGCCGATGATGCCCGCGCACAGCAGCGGTGCCGACGCGACGTCGTCCAGGCCGTCGGGCAGCCGGTACGCGAAGGCCGCCGGCACGGTCGTGTACTCCGCGTAGCCGCCGTCGGCGTCCCAGCCGGTGTACTCCGAGGCCGGGCAGAGATTCTCGGCCCCTCGCGCGCAGTACGCGCAGATGCCGTCCGTACGGCGCAGCCAGGCGACGCCCACCCGGTCGCCGGCCGCGAAGCCGCGTACGTCCTCGCCCGCCGTCGCGACCACGCCCACGACCTCGTGGCCCGGTGTCACGTGCGGCCGGCGCACCGGCAGGTCGCCCTCGCTGACGTGCAGGTCCGTGCGGCACACCCCGCAGGCCCGGACGTGCACGAGGAGCTCGTCGGACCGGGGCACCGGCACCGGCCGTTCCACGAAGCGCAGCGGTTCCCGCTCGATCGGCCCGGGGCGGGCCACTTCCCACGCGTGCATCATCCCGTGTTCCGTCCCCTCGACGACCACCCGAGCGCCCTCTCCAGTGTGGTCCACGCGGCGTCGGCCGGCGCGCGGCGGGCCCGGAGCCTGGCTAGCGTGGCAGGGCGACAGAGTGCGAAACGCGACCCCGGAACCCGCCGCACGAGGAAGAGTGGAACACCATGGCCGTAGAGCCCGAGGGAACGCCCTGCTGGGCGGACGCGATGTTCAGTGACGTCGAGGCAGCGAAGGTTTTCTACGGTGACGTGCTCGGCTGGACGTTCGGCGAGTCGTCCTCGGAGTACGGCAACTACACGCAGGCCTACGTGAACGGCAAGGCGGTGGCCGCCGTCGTCCCGCCGATGCCCGGCCAGGAGGGTCAGTCCGCCTGGTGCCTCTACCTCGCGTCGCCGGACGCGGACGCCACCGCCGCGAAGATCCGCTCGCACGGCGGCGAGGTCCTGATGGACCCGATGACGGTCGGCGACTTCGGTTCGATGCTGATCGCCCGTGACCCGGCCGGCGCGGTCTTCGGAGTGTGGCAGGCCGGCCGTCACGAGGGCTTCGAGGCGCGTGCCGTGCCCGGCGCCTACTGCTGGGCGGAGATCTTCACCCGCGAGCCGGAGCGGACGGACGCCTTCTTCCCGGCCGTCTTCGGCTACCACGCCAAGCAACTGGAGGATTCCGCGATCGACTTCAGGCTCTACGACCTCGGTCAGGACGCGGTCCTGGGCCGGATGAGGATGACGGACGACTTCCCGCCCGAGGTTCCGTCGTACGTCAACGTCTACTTCACGGTCGACGACTGCGACGCGGCGGTCGCGAAGGCGACCGAGCGCGGCGCGATCCTCCGCTTCGGTCCGATGACCAGCCCGTTCGGCCGGTTCGCCGCGCTGAGCGACCCACAGGGGGCGGCGTTCTCCGTGATCGACGTCAAGACGACCGAGGGCACGATGCCGACGGCGACCGAGGTGACCTGAGCCCGGACGGGCGCGGGAACCGGGGACGAGCCGCGCACGGGGTCGCCTCGTACGTCACCCTCGTACGTGACCGGCGGAACCGAAAATCCGCCTGCGCTGTCTGGGCAGGCATGGCAAGCCTTGTGTTCCTGTTCCTGGCCTTCGCGCCGATGCTGGCGCCCTGCGTGTTCGTGGCCGCCGCCGTGGCACTCGCCCGACGGGCCCACCAGCGGCTACCGGGCAGCGGGTGGCACCTGCCGAGCGCCTCGACGTGCGCGCTGGTCGCGCTGATGGCCGGCGCGGCGGTGTGCGGCGCGTACGCGTGGGGCGTGATGTCGGGCTTCTACATCCTGGACCCGGACCAGATGTGTGCGGCGAAGGGCGTACCGGGCGATCACGTCGTGACGCGGGAAGCGCTGCCGGTCAGTGCGCAGTGCGTGACGTCGGACGGCGTGGGGACCGAGCTGGTGCCGGGCTGGGTGAATCCCGTGATCTTCCTGGGGCTCACGCTGATACTGCTCGCCCTCGTGGCGGGAACCCTCGGGGGAGCGCGCCGGCGCCTCACTCCCGCGGTGAAGTGATCCATCGCGCGCATCGGCCCTCCCGAAGTACGGGATCCGCGCGCTCAGTCACCGGACGGAGAGGCCGCCGCGACCTCGGCGAACGCCGCGATCAGGGTTGAGCGGCGGCCGGACCTCCAGGCCAGCAGCACCTCGTCGGGCTCGGCGTCCGGTACGGGTACGTAGGTGATGTCCGGCCGTGAGTACTGCTCGGCGACCGAGTGCGGGACCAGCGTGATGCCGGTCCCCGCGGCGACGGACTCGAACTTCTCCTCGATGGTGCGGATCGGTACGTCCCCGGGCCGAGGGTCGGAGTAGCGCAGCCAGGTCTCGTCGTCGAGGTCGGCGAGGGCGAGTTCCTGCTTGCCGGCGAGCCGGTGGCCCTCCGGCAGCATCGCCACCCTGGGCTCGGCGTACAGCGGCAGCAGCGTCAGGCCCTCGTCCCGGATCGGCCGGCGGACGTAGGCCAGATCGACCGAACCCTCCAGGATCAGCTGTTCCTGGTCGTCCCATTCCACTCGGCGTGCCTTGACCTCCACCTCCGGGTGCCGGGCACCGAACGCACGCAGCGCCCGGGTGACGACGATCCCCGCGCGGAAGCCGACGACGAGACGGCGGGGGCCGCGGGAGGCCTGCTGGACGCGCTGCCGGGCGGCATCCGCGGACGCGAGCAACAGTCGCGCGTCATCGAGGAGTTGGGCTCCCGCCCGGGTCAACGACACCGCGTGGCTGTCCCGGACGAACAACTCGGTGCCCAAGTCCTTCTCCAGCGCCCGGATCTGACGGCTGAGCACGGGCTGGGAGATGTGCAGCCGCTCAGCGGCGCGTCCGAAGTGCAGCAGCTCCGCGACCGTCACGAAGTAGCGGACCTTGCGCAGGTCCAGGTCCATGGCCGTCCCTTCCGTCGTTCCCTTCGTCGTACGAGCCCGCCGACGGCGATGCCTCCAGGGTATCGCCGACACCGAAAGAGGTCTTGGACGGCCGCGGGGAGGTGGGCGCAGGCTGGAACACATCGGATCAACGTGAAGGGAAACGTCATGGACCTGCGAGGACAGCGCGTCGTCGTCATCGGCGGTACGGCCGGCATCGGGTTCGCGGTCGCCGCGGCGAGCGCGCGGGAAGGCGCCGCGGTGGTCGTCGCCTCGCGGCGGCAGGAGGGCGTGGACGCGGCACTGGAGCGGCTGCCGGACGGCGCCGAGGGGCACACCCTCGACGCCACCGACGAGGACGCGCTGCGCGCCTTCTTCGGGCGGGTCGGGGAGTTCGACCACCTCGTCTACACGGCCGGCGAATCCCTGCTGATGGGGAGCCTCGCGGAGGCGGACCTCGGGCGGGCCCGGCGCTTTCTGGACACGCGTCTGTGGGGCGCGTACGCGGCGGTGAAGTACGGCGCCGCCTCCGTCCGGCCCGGCGGTTCGGTGGTGCTGACCACGGGGACCGCGGGTCGGCGCCCCCTGCCTGGCACGAGCGTGGCGGCAAGTCTGTGCGGCGCGATGGAGTCGCTGACGCGGGCTCTCGCCCTGGAGCTGGCGCCGGTCCGGGTGAACGCGGTCTCGCCCGGAGTGGTCCGCACCGAGCTCTGGCGTGACCTCGCCGAAGAGGAACGGGACGGACTGTTCCGGTCCTCCGCCGAGTCCCTTCCGGTGGGCCGGGTGGGCACTCCGGAGGATGTCTCGGAGGCGTACCTGTACCTGATGCGCGGCGGCTACAGCACGGGGTCCGTCGTGGTCGTGGACGGGGGTGGCGTCCTGGTCTGAACCCTGCGCGGCCCGGCCGGGGACGGTCGGGCCGCGGGTGTGTGCCGCGGGTGTGGCTGCGGCTTCGTCCGGGGTGGCGACGGGGTGGGAAGGCGCTCGCTTCAGCACTATCCGGTGCGGAGGAAGCCCCGCTGGGACGGGCGGCCCAGGTCCAACGGGATGTCGGTACGACGGGGAAGACGGTCGAACGACATGGTCGGGACGCCGGCACCTCGGCCCGGACGCCGGCCGGGAGGGTGAAGACCTCCAGCGGCCGGCTCGCGGACGTGCGCGACGCATGGGCGCTCCCTGGAGCTCGACTGGGCGGTCCGTGCGAGCCGGCCACGCACGGATCGGTTCGCCGGTGATCAGTCCGGCCAGGCGCGTGGTGCCGGGCGATCCGATTGCTCCGCACGGCGGGGCGGGCGGCGTGCGCCGTGGATCCGGAGGGCGCGGCCGGAGCGGACCGCGGACGCGGATCGACGGCGCTCCGTGGCGGGCCCTTCCCGGAGACCGTGACGCCGCGCCCCGAAGGACTCGCACGCGGCACTTCGCGGACCTCCGCGCCAACTTCCGCGCAGCTCATGGCACTTCAGCGCCAACGTTGTCAGATCCGACTGGTCTACACCCTTGACTGGTACAGACCAAAGCGGTTGAGTGTGGCCCCACACCCCCACCGTGGCCGCCCCCGGATGCCGTGACCGACCCCCCTCGGCGCGCGCACAAGGCTCTGACCTTGCCTCCGGTGCGGCCTGGCACCGCAAAGGAACTGATCCTGTGTCGAAGCGCCGCCTCTCCGCCCTCCTGGCCGCGATCGTGGTCGGAACAGCCGCACCGGTACTGCTGCCCGCAGCCGGTGCCTCCGCCGCGTCCTGTTCGAGCTATCCGAACTGGGTGGCCGGCAAGTCGTACGTCACCGGCAACATCGTCCGCTACACCGACGGCAAGGCCTACATCGCCGAGCACGACAACCCGGGCTACGACCCCGTCATCAGCACCTGGTACTGGGAGCCCTACGCGTGTGACGGCGGCTCCACGAACCCCTCCGGCTTCGTCGTGAGCGAGGCGCAGTTCAACCAGATGTTCCCGAACCGGAACTCCTTCTACAGCTACAACGGCCTCAAGGCCGCCCTGAGCTCCTACCCGGGCTTCGCGAACAGCGGGAGCGACACGGTCAAGAAGCAGGAGGCCGCGGCCTTCCTCGCCAACGTCAACCACGAGACCGGCGGACTGGTCTACGTGGTGGAGCAGAACACCGCCAACTACCCGCACTACTGCGACTGGAGCCAGCCCTACGGCTGCCCGGCCGGCCAGTCCGCCTACTACGGCCGGGGGCCGATCCAGCTCAGCTGGAACTTCAACTACAAGGCGGCGGGCGATGCGTTGGGCATCGATCTGCTCAACAACCCCAACCTCGTCCAGACCGACTCCTCCGTCGCCTGGAAGACGGGACTCTGGTACTGGAACACGCAGTCGGGACCCGGCACGATGACGCCGCACAACGCGATGGTCAACAGTGCCGGATTCGGCCAGACCATCCGGAGCATCAACGGTTCCCTGGAGTGCGACGGCAGGAACCCCGCGCAGGTACAGAGCCGCGTGGACGCCTACCAGCGGTTCGTACAGATCCTGGGCACCTCGGCGGGCGCCAACCTCTACTGCTGACCGACACCCGCGGGACCGGCCGGCCGCCCTCGTTGACCACGTCGTCGCGGGCGCGGCCGGCCCACGGCATTCCGAGGTGACACCGCAGGTCAGCGACCGGGGTCACCTCTGGCGCGGCGCCGCCCGAACGGTTTCGAGGTCCGCCTCGCCCCCGCGCGGCCGTGACACTCGCTCACGCGCCGCGCGCTGGACGGCCGGCGTCGCGAGCCCCCCGGCCCGCCGCGGAGAGAATGACGCGTTCTCTCCGCGGCGGGCCGGTCCTCTTCGCCCCGGGGCAACCATGCGCATGCGGTATTCGTCCCCTCTTGTGGCTGTGGCACGTCCGGGCGGCCGAACCCCCCACAGGCATGGCGAGCGAGAGAGACCGCATGCTCCGTATTCACTTCACGTCGTACGACCTCCAGAACATCCGAGTGGCCCGTCAGCCCGACCCCCTCTGGGAACTGATGTGCAGCGTGTGCCGGCTGGAGACCGGCCAGGGATCACTCGAATTCGGACACTGGCGCCGCTCCGTCTCCCAGCGGTTCGCGGGTGACTCGGCCCTCGTCCGCGCGCTGCGCCCCTTACGGGCCCTGATTCCCTCGACCGGCTACATTCCGGACTTCCTCACCCCTCCGGTCACCGGTGGCGGACTGACCGCCGGCCTCGACCAACTGCTGCGCACCCCGCGCACGCAACTGGTCCGCGAGATGTCCCGGCTGGCCGAGTCCCGCCCGGTCCCGACCTGGGCCGGCTCACTGGGCCGCCCGGGCGGCGACGCGCTCAAGTCGCTCGCGAACGCCCTGGGCGTCTACTTCCGCGGGCTGCTGGAACCGCACTGGCCGCACATCCGCTCGGCGGTGGGCAACGATGTCGGGGTGCGCTCCCGTGCCCTGCTCGACGGCGGCACCCAGGCGCTGCTCGAGGGTCTGCGCCCCATGGCGCGCTGGAACGCGCCGGTGCTCGAGGTGAACTACCCCGTCGAGCGCGACCTGTATCTGGACGGCCGCGGACTGCTTCTCGTCCCCTCCTACTTCTGCTGGCGCCGGCCCACCGCCCTGGCGGACCCGGGTCTCGATCCCGTACTCGTCTACCCGGTGGCGAAGACACCCCTCGCCGTCGCGGACGGCACGGACGACGGGGTCGAACGCCTGCTGGGCCGCACCCGCGCCGCCGTCCTGACCGAGGTCGCCGGGCAGAGCGCCCGCACCACCTCCGAGGTGGCCGAGGCCGTGGGCATCGCGCTGCCCAGCGCCAGCTACCAGATCGGCGTACTGCGCGACGGGGGCCTCGTGGCCAGTCACCGCGACGGCAAGTACGTCCTGCACACGGCCACCCTGCTGGGCCTGCGGGTGCTCGGCACCAGCCCGCGGAGCCGGGCCCGGGAGCCGCGCCCCGTGCGGTGAGCGGCCCCCGGGGCGTGGCATGATCGGGGCCATGCTTGAACGCGTTGTGGCCGCCTGTGACGGGGCTTCGAAGGGAAACCCGGGACCGGCCGGATGGGCGTGGGTCGTCGCCGACGGCGAGGAGACGCCGACCCGCTGGGAGGCCGGTCCGCTGGGCAAGGCGACGAACAACGTCGCCGAACTCACCGCGCTGGAGCGCCTGTTGACGGCTGTGTCGCCGGAGGTCCCGCTCGAGATCCGGATGGACTCGCAGTACGCGATGAAGGCTGTCACCACATGGCTGCCCGGCTGGAAGCGCAAGGGATGGAAGACGGCCTCCGGCAAGCCGGTCGCCAACCAGGAACTCGTCGCGCGCATCGACGAACTCCTCGACGGCCGCACCGTGGAGTTCCGCTACGTCCCCGCCCACCAGGTCGACGGTGACCGGCTCAACGACTTCGCCGACCGTGCGGCGAGCCAGGCCGCGGTGGTCCAGCAGCCCGCGGGCAGCGACCTCGGCTCCCCGGAGCCTCCGGCGTCTCCCGACACCCCCGCCGCCTCGGGCGCCGTCCGCCGCAGCGCCACGGCCAAGACGCCCCGGCAGGGCACGGCGGCCGCGCGGCAGGGCGCGTCGGCCCGCACGATCAAGGCCAAGTTCCCCGGCCGCTGTGTCTGCGGCCGCTCGTACGCGGCGGGTGAGTCCATCGCCAAGAACGGTCAGGGCTGGGGACATCCCGAGTGCCGCACGTCCGAGACGAGCGACGTCTGATGCGCCCGTAGTACTCCAGGGCGCACGGCGACGCACCGACTGCCGAACCGGGCTGAAGCAGCCGAAAGCGGACTGAAACGGGTCAGGACGAAACGAATCGGTCAGGAATGAGCGGTGGTTGCGCGGCGCGCGAGACGGTCGTTGCGCCGGACGGCTGACGCGCGCGACGGGCGATGCGCGAGACGGGCGATGCGGTGGCCCCGCTGTGCGAGGGCCACCGCACCGTGCCCGGCGTCGGCAGGGGAGTGCCTCGGCCGGGAGTGCCGGTGTCTCGGTTCAGGCGACGTCGAACGTGTAGAACGCGGTGTGATCCAGCAGGTCCGAGGGCCGCACGTCGTTCCAGGGCTTCATCGTCTCGCCGAGGTCGACCACGTCGGCGGTACCGGAGAGCGGCAGGTATCCGGAGTCGGGGTGGCGGCGCTGCCAGTCGGCCCAGAGCTTGTCTATGTAGGCGTGGTGGAGCCAGAACACCGGGTCGTTGGGGGAGACGCCGGTGGCCATCTGCCCGCCGACCCAGACGTGCACCCGGTTGTGGAGGTTGACGCCGCGCCAGCCTTCGAGGTGGTTGCGGAAGCCGTCCGAGGAACTGTTCCACGGCGCCATGTCGTACGTGGCCATCCCGAGCACGGACTCCACCTCCGCACGGGTCGGCAGCTCCCGGACGCCGCTGCCGAGCGAGCGCCTCAGATACGTACGGCTGTCGACGCGCACGTTGATCGTCCAGTTGCCGGCGGCGGCCGCGAAGGGGCCGTCCATCACCCGGCCGTCCAGGCTGCGACCGGTGCCGCCGAGGAGGTCCGGGGCCCACAGGGAGGAGCGGGGCGAACGGTCGGTGCTCCAGTCCCAGTACGGCAGGGCGACCGAGGAGTCCACGGACTGCAGGGCGCGTTCGAACTCCAGCAGGAATCTGCGGTGCCAGGGCAGGAACGACGGCGAACGGTGGCCCGTCCGTTCACCGTTGTCCGTGTCGCCCATGATGAAGGCGTTGTGCGTGGTGACGAAGGCGTCGTACCGGCCACTGCGCTTGAGCTGGAGGAGCGCGTCGACGAAACGCCGCTTCTCGTCGGCGGAGAGGTTCGCCTGGTTCTTGCGTACGGTCATGTGCGGGACTCCACGGTCTGCTGTGCGGTGCTGACGTGCTGTTGGCGTCGCTGTTCGCGGGTGCGGGTGCGGGTGAGGGGGCGGTCAGTCGAGGGGGACGAGGGGTGCCCCTTGCAGCTCCACGACCGCGGCGCGGGCGGCGGCGCGCGGGGTGGCCACCGGGTCGTAGTGGCTGACGACGCTGATCCAGCTGCCGTCCGCGTTCTGCATCACGTGCAGTTCCATCCCGTCGACGAACACGCCGTAGCCGGCGCCGTGATGGTGACCGCCGCCACCGGCACGGCCTTCGATCCGGCGGCCCCGGTAGACCTCGTCGAAGGGTTCGGGTCCGTCGTGGTGGTGTCCGGCGGCAGGCACGGCGGCCGAGGCCGAAGTGGTGGTGAGCGCCTGGGCGCCGGTCGCGGCGGCGAGGGCGGCCGCGGCCCCGAGCGCACGGCGACGAGTGAGTTCCGGCATGCGGATTCCTCCTGGGGTCGGCTCTGTTGATGACCCGACATGCCTATCGGTTCGTAGGAGAGGGGGAGAAATCGCCGGATGTCGGTTGGCTGCGATCAGGACAATTGATGAGATGTCGTCCAAGGTTGAACGAAGATGATCTTGCTGTCGAGGCCTCCGGGATCGACCGGGAGCCGGAAATCCTCCTGCCGGTCCGTGCGCCGTCGGTGATCTTCCGGGACCGGTGCGTGCCGAGTGGTGCGGCTCACCCCCTCAAGCTGGCGTGAACCGTGAGGCCCGTGACTCCCGTCGACCCCTGCTACTCTTCGTGCCCAATTGACCGCTCTGTGTGACATTTGGGAGTACGCGTGAAGATCGCGTGCGTCGGCGGTGGACCGGCCGGCCTCTACTTCTCGATCCTGATGAAACGCCAGGACCCGTCCCACGACATCACCGTCCACGAACGCAACCCGGCCGGATCGACCTACGGCTGGGGGGTGACGTACTGGGCGGCCCTGCTCGACAAGCTCCACGAGGGCGACCCCGAGTCCGCGCGCGCCGTCCGGGCGAACTCGGTCCGCTGGAGCGACGGGGTCGCCCACATCGGCGGCGAGACGACGGTGCACCACGGCGACGAGGGGTTCGGCATCGGCCGCAGGCTGCTGCTCGACCTCCTCGCGGAACGCGCGCGATCCCTGGGGGTGCGCATCGAGTACGAGCACGGGATCACCGCGGACCGGATGCCCGAGGCCGATCTCGTCGTCGCCTGCGACGGAGTCAACAGCGCGCTGCGCGAGGCCCACGCCGGCCACTTCGGCAGCGACGTCACCCTCGGCCGCAACACCTACATCTGGCTCGGCACCACCAAGGTCTTCGACTCCTTCACCTTCGCCTTCGTGGAGACGGAGCACGGCTGGATCTGGTGCTACGCCTACCGGTTCGGCGAGGCCCTGAGCACCTGCGTCGTCGAGTGCTCACCGGAGACCTGGACCGGTCTCGGTCTCGACCGGACCGGCGAGGCCGACGGTCTCGCCCTGCTGGAGAAGATCTTCGCCGACCTCCTCGACGGACACGGCCTGATCGGGCGGGAGCACGCCGACGGCGGTGCGCAGTGGCTGAACTTCCGAACCCTGACGAACCGCACCTGGCATCGCGGCAACCTCGTCCTGCTCGGCGACGCCGCCCACACCACGCACTACTCGATCGGCGCAGGCACCACGCTCGCGCTGGAGGACGCCATCGCCCTGGCCGGAGCCCTGGGCGAGGAACGGGAACTGTCCACCGCCCTGACCCGGTACGAACAGGAACGCAAGTCCGCGCTCCTGTCGGTCCAGAGCGCCGCCCGGCACAGCGCCCAGTGGTACGAGAACCTGCCGCGGTACGTCCGCCTTCCGGCGGCCCAGATGTTCGCCCTGCTCGGCCAACGGCACTCCCCGCTGCTCCCGTACGTACCGCCGCAGCTGTACTACCGGATCGACCGGGCGGCCGGGCGACTGGAGGCGCTGCGCCGTTTCAAACGCTGGCTGGGACCGCGCGTGGCGCGCACGGTCCAGGCACGCGCGCGCCGGTAGCCGCCCGCGGGGAGGCGGGCGCGCGTTGAGTGAATAGTGATTCACCCATTAAGGTGAATTCCTATTCACCTCTTTTTCGCGCGTCTACTCCTGGAGTGTTCATGGCGGCACTGCGTGACCGGCTGACCGTGCCGGTCCTCGCGCTCGGCGGGAGCCTCATGGCCGTCATGCAGGTGGTCGTGGTGCCGCTGCTCCCCGACCTGCCGCGGCTGACGGGCGCGTCGGCGGGCGCGGTGTCCTGGATGGTGACGGCGACGCTGCTGACCGGAGCCGTCCTGAACCCCGTTCTGGGACGGGCCGGCGACATGTACGGCAAGAAGCGCGTCCTGCTGATCGCCCTCGCGATGATGACGGTCGGGTCGCTGATGTGCGCTCTGACGTCCGACATCCGGGTGCTCATCGTGGCGCGCGCCCTGCAGGGTGCCGCGGCCGCCGTCGTGCCGTTGTCGATCAGCCTCCTGAGGGACGAACTGCCGCCCGAGCGCACGGGTTCCGCGGTGGCGCTGATGAGCTCGACCGTGGGGATCGGCGCCGCCCTCGGGCTGCCGCTCGCCGCGATGGTGGTCCAGTACGCCAACTGGCATGTCATGTTCTGGGGGACGACCGTGATCGGCGCCCTCGGGACCGTGCTGGCCTGGTGGGCGGTGCGCGAGTCGCCCGTCCGTGAACCGGGCCGCTTCGACAGTCTCGGCGCGCTGGGTCTGGCCGTCGGGCTCACCTGCCTGCTGATGGGCGTGTCGCAGGGCGGCCAGTGGGGCTGGACCAGCCCCACGATCCTGGGCCTGTTCGCCGGCAGCGTCGGTGTCCTCGGCCTGTGGTGGACGCAGCAGCTGCGCGCCGAACGGCCGCTGGTCGACCTGAAGCTGGCCACCAGTCCCAAGGTCGCCCTGCCGCACATAGCGGCGCTCCTCACCGGATTCGCCTTCTACGCCAACTCCCTGGTGACGGCGCAGCTGGTGCAGGCGCCCAAGGCGACCGGTTACGGACTCGGTCTGTCCATCGTCGCGACGGGCGTGTGCCTGCTGCCCGGTGGGGTGACCATGCTGCTGCTCTCCCCGGTGTCCGCGCGCGTGTCGGCGGCCCGAGGCGCCCGGGTGACGCTGGCGATAGGGGCCGCGATCATCGCCTTCGGCTACGGCATCCGGATCCTCGACAGCCGCGACCTGTGGGTGGTCGTCCTCGGCTCCGCGGTCTGCGCGACGGGCACGACCTTCGCCTACTCCGCGCTGCCCACCCTGATCCTGCGGGCCGTCCCCGCTGCGCAGACCGCCTCCGCCAACGGCGTCAACGTGCTCATGCGCACCATCGGCCAGGCTGTGAGCAGTGCCGCGGTGGCCGCGATCCTCGTCCATCACACGAGCCTGATCGGCGGCGCCCCGATCCCGACCCTGCACGGCTATCTGCTGGCCTTCGCCATGGCCGGTACGGTCGCCCTGGTGGCCTGCGCCGCCTCCCTCGCCATCCCCGCGGACCCCCCGTCCCGGGGCACCCGGCGTGCCTCGGGCACCACGGAGGCGCCCCGGGACGGAGCACTGGAAGGAGCGTGAGCACCGTGTCCGTCCCGCCTCCCGGACCGGCGGCGGCCCCGAACGGCCTCCAGCGCCGTGACGCCGAGGCCACGAAGGCGGCGATCCTGCGCGCGGCCCGTCACCTCATGGCACGTCACGCGCACACGGACATCACGCTCAAGACGGTCGCGGACCGGGCCGGTGTGAGCGCGCCGTTGATCCTCAAGTACTTCGGGAACAAGGACGCGCTGTTCGCACGGGTGATGTCGTTCGAGACGGACGCGGCCGCCCTGCTGGACGCGCCGCTGGAGGACCTCGGCCCGCACATGGTCCGCCATCTGCTGGTCGGCCAGACCGAGCGGGGCGCCGACCCCGTCCTGCGGATCGTCTTCGCCCCGCTCCAGGGCGAACAGGGCGACATACTGCGCGCCAACTTCCGTACGCAGGTCAGCGATCGGCTGGCCGTACGTCTCGAGGGCCCCGACGCGGGCCTGCGCGCCGAACTCGCCGTCGCCACCCTGCTGGGACTCGGCGTGATGTACGGCATCGCGCGCGGTTCCCGGCTGCGGGCGACCGCGATCGAGGACATCGTCGAGCGGTACGGCCCGACGGTGCAGGCACTGCTGACGCCGTAAGCCTGTTGCCGGTCCGCCCGGCGCGCGCGGGACGCCACCGGTTGGGTGCGGGAGCGGGAGTGGACGCGCGGTCTCAGTTCACCCCGTGCGGGCGGAACTGGACGCTGATCCGTGGTCCGGCCGCGCGTGCCGTCTTGGGCACGGCGTGCTCCCAGGTCCGCTGGCAGGAGCCGCCCATCACGATGAGGTCGCCGTGGCCGAGGGGGCGGCGCACGGTGTCCCCGCCGCGGCGCGGGCGCAGCAGCAGGTCACGCGGGGCGCCCACGGAGAGGATCGCGACCATGGTGTCCTCCCGTGCGCCCCGGCCGATCCGGTCCCCGTGCCAGGCGACGCTGTCCCGGCCGTCCCGGTAGTAGCACAGGCCCGCGGTGGTGAACGGCTCGCCGAGCTCGTCGGCGTAGTGGGCCGACAGTGCGGCCCGCGCCTCGTCGAGGATCGGGTGGGGCAGCGCGTCGCCCGCCCCGTAGTACGAGAGCAGCCGCGGTACGTCCACCACGTGCTCGTACATCTGTCTCCGCTCCGCCCGCCACGGCACCTCGGCGACGAGCCGCTCGAAGAGCGCGTCGGCCCCGCCGAGCCACCCGGGCAGCAGGTCGATCCAGGCCCCGGCGCCCAGCGCGGTGCGGCGCGTCGCGTTCAGCGGAGCGAGGTGGAGCTCGTCGGTCTGGTCGAAGAGCGAGCCCTGGAGATGCGTGGACATGCGTCCAGCGTACTCCGTAATCGAATGTGCGTTCCATTCTGTCGGACCTGCGGCGGCGGCCGGGTCCTGACCTCGGTCCCGGTGGGGGCCGCGAGGACGGCTCACCCTGTGCCGCTCCTGTCGTCCCGCGCCGTCCGGGGAGGGCGCCGACCGTGCCCGCGCCGGGTCCGGTTCGCTCTTCTTGGCGGTGGCAGGCAACCTCGCCCGCGCCGACGTCGTCTTGATCGACGACGGGTAGGCGGCGCGCCGACCGTGGCGGGCCGGGGATTCACGGGTGGAGATCCGGCCCACTATGCGCTCCATGTATACATCGCGTGTATAGAGCGTGTGCATATGCGATGAGTGGAGTCGAGGCACCGCGCGCCGTCGCCCCCCACACTCCGTCCCACCGGGCGGCCGGACAGGCGCCGGCCCGCCGGTGGCAGACCGAAAGGCATCCATGTACGGCAAGGCCTTCGCCCCCGAGTACCAGGGCGCTCTGACCACCCTGTCCGTGAACTCCTCGCTGACCGATGTGCTGGCCGCGGGTACCGAGCAGTTGCGTGCGGCGGAGCGCGCGGGCGCCCGCGCCGAAGCGGCCCGCTCGGGTCTGGCGGTCGCCGAGGCGCATCGCCGCCTCGGGCAGGTCGCGGACGCCGACCGGGCGTGGAAGGCGAGTTACCGCACCGCCCGCACGGCCGGGGACACCGGCGCCATGGCGTGGGCGCTGTGGAGCGGCGGCACCCTGGCCCGGCAGCGCGGTGCCTTCCCGCTCGCGTGGCGGCTGCTGCGGCTGGCCGCCGAACTCGGCGGCCGGGCGGGGGATGTGGTCGTGCGTGGCTACTCCCTGGCGGGGCTGGCCGAGACGGGGCGCATCCAGGGTGACTACGCCGCCGTGACCGCCCTGCACGAACAGCTCCTGGCCGAGGCCCGGGTGCGCGGCGAGGCCCGCCACACCGTGTGGGCGCTGGAGGGTATCGCGCAGATACACCGCAACACCGGCGCCTACGACACCGCGTACGCGTTGTTCGAGGAGGCGGCCGGGATCGCCGCCGGCGCCGAGGACAGGCGCGGCCATGCCTGGGCCCTGCGCGGTCTCGCGGACATCGTCTCCGTGCGCGACCGGGACCCGGACCGCGCGCTGGAACTGCTGGGCGAGGCGGAGGTCTCCTGCCGCGCGATGAACCTGTCCGGCGCTCTCGCCTACAACCACAAGATGCGCGGCAACGTGCTCTACCGGGCGGGGCGTTATGAGGAGGCCCGGGACGTCTACACCCAGGCCCTGGCGGAGTTCGAGGAGATGAGCGAGCCGCGCGGCCGGGCCCTCTCCCGGCTCGGACTGGCCAAGTCGCTGGCCCGCCTCGGCCGCGACCGCGTCGAGACGGAGGCGGAACTCACCGACCTCGCACGGGTGTTGGAGCGCATCGGACTGCGGCACGCCCGGGAGATGGTCGAGCGGGCACGGACGGAACTCGGCTGTACGCCCGGCCCGGCGGCGGGCGAGGCGGGCACGGACGAGGCGGCCGCCCGATGATGCCCTCCACGGCCCTGCACGCGCCGCCCGCCGCCCCGGAGATCCTCGACCGCTGCCGGCAACTGGTCGCCCCGGCCCTCGCGGAGGCGATCGGCGGACTGCATCCCTGGGTGGGCGAGATGGCCGGCTACGCGCTGGGCCGCTGCGAGGTCGGCGGCGCCCCCGTGGCCCACCGTCAGGGCAAGGGTGTACGGCAGGCGCTCGCCGTACTCGGGGCGGAGGCGGTCAGGGGCTCCGCCGAGGAGGGCGTGCCGGGGGCGGTCGCCGTGGAACTGGTGCACACCTTCTCGCTGTTGCACGACGACATCATGGACGGCGACGCGCTGCGCCGCGGGCGCCCCGCGGTGTGGAAGGCGTACGGCACCGGTCCCGCCGTCCTCGCGGGTGACGCGCTGTTCGCGCTGGCCGTGGACACCCTCACGGCGGCGCCCTCGACCTCGCGTTCCGGGGCGGCTGTGCGGCAGTTGACCACCGCACTGCGCGACCTGGTCCGGGGGCAGGCGGACGACCTGCTGTTCGCCCGGCGTCCGTGGACGGGGCCCGACGCGGTGGGGGTGCGGGAGTACGAGGTGATGGCCGAGCACAAGACCGGCGCCCTGCTCGGGTGCGCGCTGGCGGTCGGGGCCCGACTAGCCGGAGCGCGGGGGGAGACGGCCGCCGCGCTCGACCGCGCCGGGCGCCATCTCGGGGTGGCCTTCCAGATCGCCGACGACCTGCTGGGCATCTGGGGCGACCCGGTCGTCACCGGCAAACCGGTCCACGGCGATCTGCGGCAGGGCAAGAAGACCCTGCCGGTCCTAGCCGCCCTCGCGGCTCCGGGGCATCGCGCGCTCGCCGAACTCCTCGCCTCCCCAGGGGTCCTCGACGACACCGCCGTGCGCCGGGCCGCGGCCCTCGTCGAACAGGCCGGCGGCCGTTCGGCGGCGCTGCGCGAGGCGCGTCGGCACCTCGCCGCGGCGGACACCCTCCTGGCGGGCGCTTCGCTGGCTCCGCGCCCCGCCGGGGACCTGCGCACCGTGCTCTCCTCGCTCGCCCACCGCACGATCTGACACCTCGCCGTCTCCGGCTCCGCCCGCAGCGGGTGGAGCCGGAGGCGCTGCGACGTCGGTCACATGTGCCGGTCGGCGCCCCTCGCGAGGCAACCGTTCCCGGCTCTCACTCATCTGTTCGGGAGACGCACAGCAGGTCACACCTTGGTCACCGAAAAGCGAACATTCGTAAAGAGATCGCCTCGAAGTTCGTAAAAGGGATCTTCTTCCTTTACATGGACATGGTGAATCGGTGAGGCTTTCGCCTCGGGGCCCGACAGTCCCCACGGCGTTCAACTCCGCCGTGTGTCAAGGCGGTTGGCGATGCCCGCCGCCTCTGTTCGAAGGAACTCAGTGCGTAGACCCCACATACGCCGGATGGCGATCGCCGTCGTGGTGACGACGGCCGCCACGCTCCCGGTGGGCCCCGCCTTCGCCGCGGCCCCCGACTCGCCCGCCCGCCAGGCGACTTCGGCCACTTCTCCGGTCGACGTGGCCAAGGCCGCCGCCTTCGCCCACGCGTCGGCCACCGGGGTCGGCCCCGGCGACACCCTGCGGGCGACGGACGTCATGACGGACCCGGACGGCAAGCGGCACGTCCGTTTCGTCCGCAGTCATCAGGGACTTCCGGTGCTCGGCGGCGACCTCGTGATCCATCTCGGCGGGCAGTCGGCCTATCTCGGCGTGACCCGGGCCGCCGGCCACAGCGTCAAGCCGTCCACCACCGAGGCGAAGCTGACGACCGATCAGGCCGAGCGGAAGGCCGCCGCGGCCGCCGAGGGCGACGCGGGCACCGCTCAACTCGTCGTGGACGCCCGGGACGGCGCGGCCGCCCTCGCCTATCAGGTGCGGGTGACGGACAGCGCGACCACGTCGGCCGGCGGTTCCCGCACGGTCGTCGTGGACGCGCGGACCGGGCGGATCCGCAGCAACAACCCCGACAGCGACGAGTTCATCTCGCCGTCCCTGCGGGACAAGCTGCGCGAGCGGGGCGAGACGGCGAACCCCGCGACGGGCACGGCCGCGCGACCGGCCAGTCTCTTCGCGGCGACGGCGGCAGCGGTCCACTACCCGGTCACAGCCACCGGCAGCGGCGCGTCCCTCTTCGTCGGAAAGGTGACGCTGACCACCACCCGTACCGCGCGCACCAGTTACCTCCTCAAGGACCCGACTCGGTGGAACACCGAGACCCGGGACGCCGGGGGCCGGGAGCTGGAATCCTTCACGCGCGGCAAGAAGTTCACCAGCACCAACGACAAGTGGGGCACGGGCACGACCGCCAACCGGGCCACCGTCGCGGTCGACGCGCAGTACGGCGTGACCAAGACACTGGACTTCTACAAGAAGACCTTCGGCCGCAAGGGCATCAAGAACAACGGCACCGGTGCTCGCGCGATGGTCCACTTCGGCAAGAAGGTCGGCAACGCCTTCTGGGACTCGACGTGCGGCTGCATGCTGTACGGCGACGGTGACGGCGACATGTTCAAGAAGCCGCTCGTCGTCCTCGACGTCACCGGGCACGAACTGACCCACGGCGTCGTCGACGCCACCGCCGCCCTCGAGCCCACCCGGGTGGACCGGGACGGCAACCAGTACGGCGAACCGGGCGCCCTCAACGAGTCGCTCGCCGACATCTTCGGTTCGAACGTCGAGTTCACCGCGAACAACCCGAAGAACCCGCCGAACTACCTCATGGGCGAGAAACTGGGTCTCGCCCAGAAGTTCCTGCGCCGTCTCGACCACCCCTCCCTGGACAAGCTGGAGGGCACGATCGACTACTGGTCACCGGCGGCCTACGACACCGAGGTCCACGCGGGCTCCGGTGTCTCCTCGCACGCCTACTACCTGCTCGCCGAGGGCAGCGGCCGCAAGACGATCGGCACCGTGAAGTACGAGTCGCCGACGTACGACGGTTCGCCGGTGACCGGAATCGGCCGGGCCAAGGCCACCGCGATCTTCTATCGCGCGCTGACCCGTTACATGGTCTCCACGACCGACTTCCACGACGCGCGGACCGCCACGCTCAAGGCCGCCGCCGACATGTACGGCGCGACCGGTGCCGAGTACCGGGCCGTGGACAGGGCGTGGGCCGCCGTCAACGTGACGACCGCCAACACCCCCGCCGTCGGGCGCTGACGGAGCACGCGAAGGGGCCCCGCCGTGCGGCGGGGCCCCTTCACCGTCCTGGTGTCAGTGCTGCTGCGTCTTCTGCGGTGTCACCTCGCTGGGGCGCACCACCACCACGCCCTCGCCCTCCAGCTTCAGCTGTACGGCCTCGCCGGAGCCGCCGCGGATCATCGAGCCGATGGACTGCGACCGGTGCAGGGAGGTGTGCAGATGGGCGGTCCAGCCGACGACCGCGTCCGTGTCGACGAACACCGGCTGCTGCGGGGACACGGGAATCACCAACGGGTTCCCGTCGCAGATCAGTCCCAGTCGGCCGTGCCCGGTGAACACGCTGTTGAACAGACCGCCGCCGGTGATGCCCGCACCCTTCACGGTCTTTATCTCGTACGACAGCGTGGAGTCGAAGCACAGGACGTTGCGGCCGTTGACGGTGAAGACGTCGCCCGGCTCGACGTCGACGATGAAGCAATTCTGCGCCTCGTGGGCGAACCAGGCCTCGCCCTGCCCCCGCACGGTCATCAGCGGAAGTCCCTCGCCGGTGACCGCCCGCTTGAGCATGCCACCCACGCCCTGGCCCTTGCGCTCGAACTGCAGGTTGCCCCGGTAGGCGATCATCGCCCCCTGGCGCGCGAGCATGTCGCCGTTGACGGCGTACTTGATCGACTTGGCGTTCTGGACGGTCATGCCCGGCGTGACGGCGGGCTGCACCATGTGCTCACTGGAGAAAAGATCACCCTTCATGCGGGCATCTTGGCCCGGAGGGTTCCGTTCCGCCAAGATCGTGGACCGGGCCGCCGGCCGCGGACGCGCGAAGGACCGGCCCGGCGCTGCCGGACCGGTCCTTCGCGCGGATCGTCAGGCGGCGTCGACGGTGCCGACCGCGGCGGTGACGTGGTTGATGACCTCGGCCAGCTGGCCGGCGACCTCGGTGTCGTCGACCGGGTGCGTCTCGGCGAAGCGGATCACGGAGCCGGGAACCGAGAGCTTGACGTCCTCCAGGACGGTGGCGCCGGCGATGCCCAGGGCCTTGCGGGCCTCGTCCTGCGCCCACACGCCGCCGAACTGGCCGTAGGCGGTGCCGACCACGGCGACCGGCTTACCGGTGAAGGCGCTGGCACCGTAGGGGCGGGACAGCCAGTCGATGGCGTTCTTCAGGACGGCCGTGATCGTGCCGTTGTACTCCGGCGAGAAGAGCAGGAAGGCGTCGGCGCGGCCCGCGGCCTCGCGCAGTGCCACGGCGGCGGCCGGGACACCGCCTTCGACGTCGAGGTCCTCGTTGTAGAAGGGGACCTCGGCGAGGCCCTCGAACAGCTCGATCTCCGTGCCCTCGGGGGCCAGCTTGACGGCCGCCTCCGCGAGCTGACGGTTGTGGGAGCCGGCGCGCAGGCTGCCGACGAGCGCGAGGATACGTACGGACATGGGGAACTCCCGGGGACGAAATAATGCCGTAATAAACCGGACCGAGGTCCGTTTGTTGGTCTGTTCAAGGTTGTATCACTCAAGCGGACCAGGGTCCAGTTGTCCCCGGTTGCCGTTACGCTGTGTTCATGTCCACCCCGCTGCCGCCCTTCCCGAAGGGACCGGAACCGGCCACCCAGCCCGTGCTGCTGGAGCTGACCTCCGGGCCCGAGGGCCCGCAGCTGCGCGCCGACGCGGCGCGCAACCGCGCCCGGCTGCTGGAGGCGGCGACCCGCCTCGTGGAGGAGCGCGGCGTCGCCAACGTGACGATGGAGGCCGTCGCCGCCGCCGCGTCCGTGGGCAAGGGGACCGTCTTCCGGCGCTTCGGCGACCGCACCGGCCTCCTGATGGCGCTGCTCGACCACACGGAGCGGCAGTTCCAGGCCGCCTTCTTCCAGGGCCCCCCGCCGCTGGGCCCGGGAGCCTCACCGGCGGACCGGCTGCACGCCTTCGGCTGCGGGGCGCTGCGCCAGACCTGCGACCGGCTGGATCTGTACATCGCCGCCGAACCGGACGCCTCCCGCCGCTTCAACTCCGCCCCGTACCGCGTCCGCTTCACCCACGTCGCCATGCTGCTGCGCGAGGCCGTCCCCGCCGCGGACGGCGAACTGCTCGCGCAGACGCTCATGGGCTATCTCGAACCCGCGCTGATCCTCCATCTGACCCGGCAGCGCGGGATGACGGTGGAGCGGCTGGAGTCGGGCTGGCACGACCTGGTGGAGCGGAGCACCTGCCCGGTGCCGTTCCGGGCCTGAGGACTGTCCCGTAATACGTCACTTCGCGTCCACCGGAGGGAGGAGGCGGTCATGACCTGGCCCCACCCGCCGTCCGGGCGGAGAATACGGGCATGGGACATCACCTTGACGAGGTGAGCGGACCCGCGAGGGTGGCCGGCCCCGGCGAGGACATCAGCCGGCAGGAGCTGGCTCTCGCCGCCCGGAACCACGGGCTGCCCCTGGAGGCCCTGCGCTACGACGTCACCCCGCCCGGCCTGCACTACGTGCAGACGCACTACGACATCCCGTACGCCGAAGGCTCCCCCTGGACGCTCTCGATCGGCGGGCGGGTACGGAGGCCGCGGGTGCTCGGGACGGCCGAGCTGACCTCGTATCCCGCCGTCACCCGACGGGTGACCATGGAGTGCGCGGGCAACGGGCGGGCCCTGCTGACCCCCCGGCCGGTGAGCCAGCCGTGGCTGGTCGAGGCGGTGTCCACGGCCGAGTGGACGGGCGTGCCGCTGCGGGTGCTGCTCACCGAGGCCGGGGTGGGAGCCGGCGCCGTGGACGTGGTGTTCACCGGCGCCGACCACGGGGTCGAGCGCGGGGTGGAGCAGGACTACCAGCGGGCGCTGCCCGTGGCCGCGGCCCTGGGGGAGGACCCCGAGGCGCTGGTGGCGTACGCGATGAACGGCGGCCCGCTGCCGCCGCAGCACGGGTTCCCGCTGCGGCTGGTCGTCCCCGGCTGGTACGGGATGGCCCAGGTGAAGTGGCTGCGCGGGATCACGGTGATCGACATACCGTTCGAGGGCTTCCAGCAGGTGGCGGCCTATCGGCTGCGCCAGGACGCCGGTGAGGTGGGGGAGCCGGTCACCCGGATCGCCCCGCGGGCCCTGCTGGTGCCGCCCGGCTTTCCCGACTTCATGTCCCGGGCCCGGGTGGTCCGGGAGGGAGCCGTGCCCCTGGAGGGGCGAGCCTGGTCGGGGTGGGCGCCGGTGGCTTGGCGTGGAGGTGAGCACGGACGGGGGCCGGGAGTGGCGGGAGGCGGAGCTGGAACCCGTCGGCGGCCACAGCTGGGCCTGGCGGCGCTGGCGGTTCGCCTGGACGGCCGCGCCCGGGCAGCACACGCTGAGCGTGCGGGCCACCGACGCCGAGGGCAACACCCAGCCGTTGCGACAGCCCTGGAACCGCGGCGGGTTCGCCAACAACCTCGTCCAGAACGTTCCCGTCCTGTGCGTGGAGCAGGACTGAACTCCCGGACGGCCGGGGGCTGGTGTGCCACCGGCCGACCGGAGCACGGTCAGTTGAACGGATCCAGTGTGAGGTAGGCCTGTTGGGGGTTGCCGTCGTGGACGAGCGACTCGTAGTTGCCGACGTCGTCGAAGGCGAACGCGTAGGCCTTGCCGTCGGCCATCTGCGCATGGATCTTGCGGGCGTACTGGTTGGTCACCGTGTCCTGGTAGAAGCCGGCCGAACCGGTGTCCGGCTGGTTGGGATTGGTCAGCAGCGTGGAACGGTTGAAGCCCGCGCACAGGGTGCGTGAGATCGGTCCGCGCACCAGGTCGTTGGGGGCGTCGAGCCGCTTGTAGCAGCCGAAGATGCTGTCGGAGTCGGGCTTCTGGAAGCTGGTGACGACCGCTCCGGCACTGTTGGTGAAGTTCATGACGCCGCCGGAGACGCGCCCGAAGTACTTCGTGTTCGGCTGGTCGCCGAACGGGGTCACCGTCAGCGTCGACGAACTGTACTTCTGCCACACACGGTTGACGTAGTCGTCCATGACGGTCGCCGGGAGCGCGCCCGACTCGATGCCGTGGCCCGGGGCGAGAGCCCGCAGGACCGTGCCGTCGGACCGGGTCTGGATCAGGTTCGCCCAGCCGCCCGGCTGCCCCCGGAGGGCGTTGAAGAACCCGGTGTAGCCGCCGGCCTTGAGGTGACCGGTGTTCTTCGTGCTCCCGTCGGCGAGCTGGACCCCCACGGCGTAGGGGGACGAGAACATGTCGACCTGGGTGCTGTTGATCCACAGCCCTGAGTCGTTGAGCGTGTACTCGGACCAGTTGAAGAGGATGTTGCGGTTGGGGTCGCTCGGGTTCTGCACGGCCGGCTGGACCAGGCCGCCGGTCGTCAGCCGGAAGTCGAGCTTCTGGCCGTAGGAGAAGTAGATCCGGCCGGAGAACTTGGGGATGCGGATCGTCTTCGTCTGGCCGTTCGCCGGTCCGGGGATCGACGCGTCCGGAGCCGGTGTCGGCGGATTGCCTCCGGCGGGCCAGGCGTGGAACGTGCCGTTCGCGTCGGCCCAGCCCTGCTGTCCCGTCGACAGCAGGGTGCCGAGGTCGTAGAGGTAGACCGGGTCGCCGCGGCCGGAGTTGTTGGTGACCTTGAGCGGGATCGTCTCCGGGACGGCTGCTTCGGCCCCGGACGGCGCTCCGAAGGTCAGCAGCGCCGCGGTGAGGGTGGCCGCGGCCACCGCCAAGGCTCGCCATGTGCGTTTTCTCTGCACTCTCTTCCTCCTTGACGTGGGGGTTCCAACGAGGTGGATCACTGCGGACGGAAGCCGTCCGGATTCTCTGAGAGCGCTCTCAGAATTGCGGCGGGTGGAGTACATGTCAACGATTCACGCAGAACTGGTCTGGTCCAACCGCGGGCGGCCAGGACCCGGACCTCCGCTGGGCGGAGCACCCCAACGGGTCAGCACCGATCGCGGACGCGGAGGCGGGCACGGAGCATGGAACAGGCCCGTGGACCGGGTTCCGGACCGGCAGGAAGAGGACGAGCTTCATGAGCAGACGCACCTACGGTGACCCCCGACGGGGCAGCCGAACCCGTACGGGCGCGGCCTTCCTGGCCACTTTGACCTGCGGCGCCGCGCTCGTCTCGTGCGGCACGGGCAGCGGCAACGACAACGGCACGGCCTCGGCGAGCGCCCGCCCCTCGGCGCCGGTCACGGGGTCGTTCTCCGGCAGCGCGCCGTCCGCCATGGCGTCGGCCGCCTCGTCGGCCGTGGCCTCCGCCCAGTCCTCGGCGTCGGCGGCGGCCTCGTCCCTGTCCGCCGCGGCGTCGGAGTTCGCGGCGTCCGTCTCGGCCGACACCGCCCGTGCGAGCGCGGCGGCGGAGGCCGAGCTGAAGAAGGTTCACGGCGGCGGGAACGCGAGGTCCGAGGTCGCGATGACCGGTCTGCCCAGGGGACAGACCGGCGGGCTGCTCGCGGTGCTCGTGAGCATCACCAACAAGACGGACAAGAAGGCGTCGTACGCCGTGCAGGTCGACTTCGAGGACGCGAAGGGCAAGGTCGTCGAGACCCGGTTCGTGGGTGCGGAGAACCTCGAACCGGGCAAGCGAGCCCAGCCCGTCGCCATCAGCAGGCAGCCCACCACACCCCAGCTGACCCCGCGTCTGACGAAGGCCCAGCGCTACTGACCGGGTAGCCGACCCGCAGCCCGCAGCCCGCAGCCCGCAGCCCGCAGCCGGTTCCGCGGTTCCGGCCCCGCGGGTGATCCCCGCCCGGGTCCGTTTCCGACCCGGGCGGGGACCGGCTCAGAGCTGCCCGCTCCCGGCTCAGGCCTCCCGGACCAGGTGCACCGTCGTGCTCGACCAGTCGCCCGGCGGCAGATCGAGGACGATCCCGTACTCCCCGAGCACGGTCGAGTGGTGCACGGCGCCGGTGTGCGTGTCGCGGTAGCGGGCCGACGGGGTCAGGCCGCGCAGCCGGACCGGCGGATGCGGGCTGCCGTGCCGGGCCACCCGCCGGTACGCCAGCAGCAGCGTCTCCGAGGCGTCCCCGGCGGTGTACTGCAGCACGGCGTCGGAGTCCGCGGGCGGCGCGAGCCGGTCCAGCCGGCCGTGCTGCACCAGGTGGCGCACCGCCTTGTAGTCGGCCACCAGGGCGGCACCGTCCCGCAGTTCGTCCTCGGACCAGCGGGTGAGGTCACCTCCGATGCCCAGCGCTCCGGCCATCGCGACATGGAAACGGAATCGCAGCGGGACCGTACGTCCGGTGAGCTGGTTGGGCACGTCCGTCACCCACGCGCCCATGGTGCGCGCGGGGTAGACCTGGCCGTAGCCGTGCTGGATCCACATCCGGTCGGCGGCGTCGGTGTTGTCCGAGGCCCACGCCTGGTCCGTACGGGCGAGAATGCCCAGGTCGACCCGCCCGCCCCCGCCGCTGCACGACTCGATCCGCAGCGCCGGATGATCCGCGCGCAGACGGTCGAGAACACCGTAGAGATTGCGCACGTACTGCGGTCCGAGGCGGTCCGTGCCGTCCTGCTGCCCGGGCCAGCCCGCCTCGCTGAACGCGCGGTTCATGTCCCACTTGAGGAAGTCGATGCCGTGGTCGCCGACCAGCCGCGTCAGCCACTCGTAGGCCCAGTCGGCGACCTCGCGGCGGGCGAAGTTGAGGACCAGTTGGTTGCGCAGCTCGGAGCGGGGCCGGCCGGGGAAGTGCAGGACCCAGTCGGGGTGTTGGCGGTACAGGTCGCTGTCCGGATTCACCATCTCGGGCTCCACCCAGAGGCCGAAGCGCATCCCGAGACCGTGCACCGCGCGGACCAGGGGGGCGAGCCCGTCCGGGAACCGGTCGGCCGACGGCGTCCAGTCGCCCAGTCCCGCGTGGTCGCTGCGGCGCGCCCCGAACCACCCGTCGTCGACGACGTACAGCTCCACCCCGAGCGCGGCGGCCCGTTCCGCCAGTCCCTTCTGCCCGACCTCGTCGACGTCGAAGCCGGTCGCCTCCCAGGAGTTGTAGAGCACCGGCGCGTCCTCCCGCGCGTGTGGCAGCACATGGGACAGGACGTACGCGTGCCAGGCGCGGCTGGCCGCGCCGAAGCCGCCGTCGGTGCACAGGCCCGCGAACGGGGGAGCGGTGAACTCCTCGCCCGGCGCCAGCGGCACGGTCGTACCGTCGTGGCCGATCCCGCCGGTGAACCCGGCCCGCCCGTCGGGGGTGCGCTGCACGGTGACGCGCCAACTCCCGCTCCACGCGAGGGCGGCGCTCCACACCCGGCCGTGGTCCTCCGTCGCCTCGCCCGAGTCGAGCATCACCCAAGGATTCGCGTGATGGCTGGTGATCCCGCGGCGGCTGGTCAACACCGTTTCGCCGTGGGCCAGTCGGTCCCGGTGGAGCCGGCTCTCCGCGGACCACTGGCCCGTGACATGGCCGAGCCGGTAGTCCCGCAGCAGCGGCAGGGTCCACGCGGCTGAGTCGGCGCGCAGCAGGGTGACCGGCTCGTCGCCCAGGTTGCGCACGACCGTCCAGCGCTCGATGACGTCCGTGTTGTCGCGCACCTGGTAGTGGAGCTCCACCCGCAGGGGGTAGCGGCGGTCACGGAACGACAGGGTCAGCTCGCCCTCGCGCACGTCGTGGCCGGCCGGCTGCCACTCGAAGGCGCGGGACCCGTCCTCGAACCTGACCTGCAGGGACGGCGGTCCGTAACGGGTCCCGCCGTCGACGGGGAGTTCCTCCCCGACCCCGGGCCTGCCCTCGAAGCTGCTGGCCGCGACGGCCGGGGGGACGGCGGCGATCCGCTCGGCCTCTTCGAGGGTCAGCCGCGGGCCCCACGCGACGTGGCACGGCGCCCCGGTCTCGTCGACCCGCAGCGCGTACGAGGTGCGCGGGGTGGACAGCAGCCAGAGCCCGGTGTCCGGGGCGAAGGAGATCGGCGACATGGGTCCTCACGTTCAGACGGTGCCACGTACGAGACGAGCGAAAGCCAACCCCGACCATGGATCACGTGTCAATGCCCCATCCAGGTTTTGCATTCGCAGGTCACAGGCATCTCCTCAAGCATCCTCAGACGAATCCTGTTTCTTTCATTGACAGCAGAAAATAATGACCCTAGGTTCCGGCCATGCGCTCGACCTCTCCCCCCGAGGCGTTCCCGGCCCATACGCCGGCCGCTTCCCAGATCTTCACCACCGTGCTGTCCCACGGTCCGCTCACGCGGTCGGAGATAGCGGGGCGGACCCGGCTGTCGGCCGCGGCGGTCACCAAGGCGGTCCGTCCCCTCATCGAGGCGGGCTACCTCCTGGAGGACGTCGCCGAGGACGGGCGGCAGCCCGCTCTCGGGCGGCCCGCCAACCCGGTGCGGGTCGACGGAGGCAGGGCCCTGTTCATCGGGATCAAGATGACGGGCGACGAACTCATCGCCGTTCTCACGGACCTGTGCTGCCGCATCAGGGTCGCCCGGCACGTGTCGCTCACGTCCCGGGCGCCCAGGTCGGTGCTGGCCTCGACCGCGGCGCTCGTCCAGGAGTTGCTGACGGAGGCGGACGGCTTCGGGGTCCGGGTCCAGGGCATCGGCATCGCCGTCTCCGGCGACGTGGACCGCTCGGCCGGAGTGGTGCGCTACTCGCCGTTCCTGGAATGGCGCGACGTGCCGCTCGCCGAACTGGCCGGGATGACCACCGGACTTCCGGTCACCGTGGACAACGACGTACGGGCCCTGACCGTGGCCGAGCAGTGGTTCGGCGCCGGAGTGGGGCTGTCCGACTTCGCCCTGGTGACGGTCGGCGCGGGCATCGGCTGCGGTCTGGTCGTGCACGGCCAGGTGGTCGCGGGAGCCCACGGCGTGGCCGGTGAGATCGGGCATGTCGCCATCGACCCGGCCGGTCCGCTCTGCCACTGCGGCAACCGCGGCTGCGTCGAGGCGATCGCCTCGGACTCGGCGATCGTCGCCCAGGTCCGGGAGGTGACGGGTGTACGGGTGGCCGACGCCGCAGCGGCGCTGGACCTGGCCCACGACGGCGACCCCGGAGCGCGCGAGGTGTACGCCCGCGCGGGCGAGGCGATCGGCCGGGGCATCGCCACCGTGGCCAACCTCCTCGGCCCCGAGCGGGTGATCATCTCCGGCGAAGGGCTCGCCGCCTACGACCTGTTCGCCGAACAGATCCGCGACGCGTTCGGCGCGGCCGCCTTCGGGTCGGCCGCGATGTGCGACGTACAGACCCGCCCGCTGCCCTTCGAGGAGTGGGCGCGCGGGGCCGCGGCCACCGCGATCCAGTCCTTCATCACATCGGAAGCGCACTGAGGACGGAGCGCGCACCGAGGACCACCCGCGCACGTGCCGTCCCCGCATCAGCCACGCACCCGCATCGACCACGGACTCGCATCGACCACCGACTCGTACCAGGTCCCGACCGTACGACAGCAGACACGCACCGAAGATCACCACGTACTGACACGCATGAGGAGCGACGATGACGCAGCAGAGCCGCAATCCCCTGGCTGCGCGTGACCCCGGCCGGCGCAGAGTCGTCGGCGGGCTGTTCGGACTCGGCGCCGCCGCACTGGCCGCGCCCGTACTGACCGCGTGCGGCGGGGGAGCGGGGGCCGACCCGAAGACGGTCACCTTCGGCTCCAACGGCGCCGACGCCACCCCCAAATCCGCCTACGCCGGCCTGACCAAGGCGTTCGGCAAGGACAGCGGTCTCACGGTGAAGACGAACACCGTCGACCACGACACCTTCCAGAAGAGCATCTCCACCTATCTGCAGGGCACCCCGGACGACGTCTTCACCTGGTTCGCCGGATACCGCATGCAGTACTTCGCCAAGAAGAAGCTCTGCACGCCGCTCGACGACGTGTGGGACAAGATAGGCGCCGGCTTCAGCGACGCCACCAAGCAGCTCTCCCGCGGCGAGGACGGAAAGTTCTACTTCGTTCCGCTGTACAACTACCCGTGGGCCGTCTTCTACCGAAAGAGCCTCTTCAAGGAACGCGGCTACCAAGTCCCGCAGAAGTGGAGCGAGTTCGTCGCTCTCGCCAAGCGCATGAAGCGGGACGGCCTGTCCCCGATCGCCTCCGGATACGGCGGCGGCGACAGCTGGAGCATCCTCGGCGCCTTCGACTACCTCAACCTGCGCACCAACGGCTACGACTTCCACATGTCGCTGATGCGCGGCAAGGTCTCCTGGACCGACCCGCGCGCCGTCGCCACCCTCGACCACTGGCGCGAACTCACGCCCTACTACCAGCAGGGCGCGGGCGGCCGGTCCTGGCAGGACGCCGCGCAGTCGCTGCTCGACAAGAAGTCGGGCATGGCCGTCATCGGTCTCTTCCTCGGCCAGCAGATCACCGACGAGGCGATCCGGGCCGACATCGACTTCTTCCCCTTCCCCGAGATCGACTCCGCCCACGGCCAGGACGCCGTCGAGGCCCCCACCGACGGCTTCATGCTCAGCCGCAGGCCCAAGAACGCGGACGGGGCCAAGAAGTTCCTGGAGTTCCTCGGGGGTGCCCACGCCGAGGAGCTGTACATGGGGGTCGACCCGAGCAACCTCGCCGTCAACGAGCAGGCGAACACCGGCTCTTACAACGCGCTGCAGAAGAAGTCCGCGGAGCTCATCGCCTCCGCCAAGCACATCAGCCAGTTCGCGGACCGTGACAGCGATCCCGGTTTCATCTCCACCGTCGTGCTCCCCGGACTGACCCAGTGGCTCGGCCACCCCGACGACGGCACGGGAACGCTGAAGAAGATCGAATCGCAGCGCTCGCGATTCTTCACGGCCTGACCAGGACCGGAAAGGTCTCCCGCACCGTGTCCTCCACCCCTGTCACGCCCGCCGCACCCGTCACCCCCGACGTGCCGCACCGTCCCCGTACGCGTCCCCCCACGCGTCCCCGCCGTCTCGGCCCCGGCGACCGGATCTTCCTGACCGTCGCCATCGGCATCCCGCTCGCCGCCCTGCTCTTCTTCGTCTGGCTGCCCGCGCTGGCCTCCCTGGGGCTGTCCTTCACCACCTGGGACGGCATCGACCTGGCCGACATCCACTGGATCGGCCTGGACAACTACCAGCAGATCTTCACCAACTACCCGCCGTTCTGGCCCGCGGTGCGGCACAACGTGATCTGGCTGCTGTTCACGGCCCTGCTGCCCACACCGTTCGGCATCTTCCTCGCCTATCAGCTCGACCGGAAGATCCGTTTCACCCGGATCTACCAGACCGCGATCTTCCTGCCGATGGTGCTCTCCCTGGCCGTCGTCGGCTTCATCTGGGAGATCATCTACAACCCCGACACCGGACTCCTCAACGGCCTTCTGAGCGCGGCCGGTTCGAGTCACCACATCGACTGGCTCGGTAACGCCGACCTCAACCTGTGGGCCGTCCTCGTCGCTTCGGGCTGGCGGCACACCGGCTACATCATGATCCTGTACCTGGCCGGCCTGAAGGGCTTCGACCCGGCGCTCAAGGAGGCCGCCGCACTCGACGGCGCCAACGGCCGCCAGACCTTCCTGCGCGTGGTGTTCCCCGCCATGAAACCGGTCAACATCATCATCCTGGTCGTCACGGTCATGGAGTCCCTGCGGGCCTTCGACATCGTCTACGTCCTCGGCGGCGGCGTCGGCAGCAAACCCGGCATGGAGCTGCTCTCGCTGCTCATCACCGACAACATCATCGGCGAGTCCAGCCACATCGGTTACGGCTCCGCCCTCGCGGTCGTCCTGCTCCTGGTCTCCCTCGCCGCCATCGGGACCTTCCTCGTCCAGACCTTCCGCAAGGAGGACCAGTGACCACGACCATGACGCGGCCGGGCGCTGGGACCACGGCCCGGCACGAGCCGCCGAGGACCGGCAAGGGGCCCCGCCGCCAGACCGGCCGCCACGTGATGCTCGCCGGCATCGCCCTGCTCTGGCTCGTCCCGCTGCTCTGGGCCGTGTACACCTCGCTGCGGCCCTACTCGGACACCGCGAAGCACGGCTACCTGTCCTGGCCCCGCAGTTTGAGCCTCGGCAACTTCACGGACGCCTGGCAGCAGTCCGGGATGCCGCACTTCTTCTGGAACTCCGTCCTCATCACCGTCCCCGCGGTCCTGGGCACGCTGCTGTTCTCGGCGGCGGTCGCCTTCTTCGTCTCCCGCTTCGACTTCCGCTGGAACATCGTCCTGCTCATGCTGTTCACCGCGGGCAACCTGCTCCCGGCGCAGGTCCTCATCACCCCCCTGTACCGCCTCTACCTCCTGGTCCCGCTGCCGCAGTGGATGAGCGACTCGCTGCTGCTCTACAACTCGGTGTGGGGCATCATCGCCATCCACATCGCCTACCAGTCGGGTTTCTGCACCTTCGTCCTCAGCAACTACATGAAGACGATCCCCAAGGAGATCTCCGAGGCGGCGCTCGTGGACGGCGCCCCGGTCTGGCGACAGTTCTTCCAGATCGTCCTGCCGCTGTGCCGCCCCGCGTTCGCGGCCCTGGCGACCCTCGAATCGATCTGGATCTACAACGACTTCTTCTGGCCGCTCGCGCTGATCGAGACCGGCGACAAGCGCCCCGTCACCTCCGCCCTGGCCAACCTGCAGGGCCAGTACTTCACCAATCCCAACCTCATCGCGGCCGGCGCCCTGATGACCGCGATCCCCACGCTGCTGGTGTACTTCGCGCTCCAGCGCCAGTTCATCAGCGGACTCACCATCGGCTCGGGCAAGGGCTGAGCCGCCCCACCCTGAACCCACTCCCAGGAGGCACGACCCATGCGGTCATCCTCGTACCCCGTCCTGCCCACCCGCGCTCTGAGAGCCATGGTCGTCCTCGCGCTCACCGCGGGCATCGCGACCACCGCCCCGGCCGCGCACGCCGGTCCGGCAGCAGCCGGCCCGGCCCCCGCCAAGGCAGCCCCCGCCGTGGCCGCCAAGCCCTACATGGGCTGGTCGAGTTGGAGCATGCAGTCGTCGAAGTACCCGGGCCTCAACCCGGACGGCGACTACAGCTACCTCACCGAGGCGAACGTCCTGAAGCAGACGGACGCCCTCGCCGCCAAGCTCAAGAAGTACGGCTACGACCACGTCAACATCGACGCCGGCTGGTGGATGGACAAGAGCTGGAAGACCGGCTTCGACCAGTACGGCCGGCAGACCCCCGACCCCGTCCGTTTTCCGCACGGCATGAAGTCGGTCGCCGACCACATCCACTCCAAGGGCCTCAAGGCCGGCATCTACCTGCCGGTCGGCCTGGAGAAGGGGGCCTACGGCGACGGCAAGGTCCCGGTCTGGAACGCCCCGGGCTGCACGACCGCCGACGTCGTCTACTCGGACCTGCGCACCACCAACGGCTGGGACAACGCCTACAAGCTGGACTTCGACAACCCGTGTGCGCAGAAGTACATCGACTCGCAGGCCCAGCAGTTCGCCGACTGGGGCTACGACTTCCTCAAGCTGGACGGAGTCGGTCCGGGCTCGTTCAAGTCCGGTGACAACTACAACAACGTCGCCGACGTCGCCGCCTGGCAGAAGGCCATCGCCACCGCCGGGCGCCCGATCCACCTCGAACTCTCCTGGTCGCTCGA
The DNA here is from genome assembly GCF_012273515.2 of Streptomyces sp. RPA4-2. Classification (NCBI taxonomy): domain Bacteria; kingdom Bacillati; phylum Actinomycetota; class Actinomycetes; order Kitasatosporales; family Streptomycetaceae; genus Streptomyces; species Streptomyces sp. RPA4-2. The sequence goes on along the minus strand of NZ_CP050975.2, from coordinate 919,584 downwards.
CATCGGCCACGCCGCCGACTGGAAGCAGTACTCCAACGGCTGGCGCATCGACACCGATGTCGAGTGCTACTGCAACACCCTGGTCACCTGGGAGAACTCGGTCAACGACCGGTGGGACGACGCGCCGGCGTGGAGCCGCAAGGCGGCCCCGGGCGGTTGGAACGACCTGGACGCCATCGACGTCGGCAACGGCGAGATGGACGGCCTCACCAAGGCCGAGCGGCAGAGCTACATGACCCTGTGGGCCATCAACAAGTCGCCGCTGTTCACCGGTGACGACATCACCAAGCTGGACAGCTACGGCGTCTCCCTGCTGACCAACAAGGAGGTCATCGCCGTCGACCAGAACGACTCGCCCGTCGCGCGTCCGGTCACCCCGGTCGGCGACCAGCAGGTCTGGGGCACCAAGAACCCCGACGGCAGTTACACCGTCGCCCTGTTCAACCTCGGCGACTCGCCGGCCTCCGTCACCGCGGACTGGGCGTCCTTCGGATTCAGCGGGAACGCCTCCGTGCGCGACTTGTGGAACAAGGCGGACCTCGGGACCCACAAGAACAAGATCACCGAGGCGCTCCCGGCCCACGGCTCGCGGCTGTTCACCGTCAAGCCCGGTGGCGGCGCGCTCACGACCACGAGCTACGAGGCCGAGGCGACCGCCAACACCCTGTCGGGCAACGCCTCCGTCGCCGGATGCGACGCCTGCTCCGGCGGCAAGAAGGTCGGCAACCTGTACACCGGCGGCAAGGTGCGGATCAACGACGTCACGGTGAAGAAGGACGGGATCTACACCGTCCAGGTGGCCTACGTCAGCGGCGACCCCCGCTCGGTGACCGTCCTGTCCAACAGCGGCAACGGCACCAGTCTGAAGTTCCCGTCCACGGGTGACTGGGGCACGGCCGAGACCGTCAGTGTGCAGCTGGCACTGAAGGCGGGCTCCAACACCATCACCTTCGACAGCGGCAGCGGGTACGCACCCGACATCGACAGGATCGTCGTTCCGCAGTCCGTCTGACCTGCTTCCCGCGGGGCCCGGTGACACGCCCCGGGCCCCGCGGGGACCAGCCCGACGCCGACGGTCCGCAGCCGTCGTTCCCGCACGAGCCGTTCCCGCACGAGCCGTTCCCGCATGAGCCGTTCTCGGATTTGGAGTGCACCACCGTGGACATCCAGCACACCGAACCACGCGACAACACGCCCAGTCGCAGGGGCTTCCTCGCCCTCGCCGCCGCTGCCGGCGCGGCCACCGCTCTCGGAGCGCTGCCCGCCTTCACCGCGTCGGCGGCTCCCCGGCGTCCCACCGAGTCACCTTTGTTGTCCCCGGCCGACGCCGCGCGGAACCAGCTGTGGTGGCAGGCTCCCGGCTCCGCCCACTCGATGATCGAGCAGGGGCTGCCGGTGGGGAACGGACGTCTCGGGGCGCTCGTGAGCAACGACCCCGCCGACGAACTCCTGATGATCACCGACGCCACGCTGTGGACCGGCCATCTCAACGACAAGCTGCAGAGCGACGGCCAGTTCCCCTACGGGCGCGACGACTTCGGGTCACTCACCCTGCTGGCCAGGCTCGACGTGACCATCCCGGACCACGACCTGGGCGGCGTCGACAACTACCGTCGCACCCTCGACCTGGCCCAGGGCCTGGTCACCACCTCGTACGACGTCGCGGGCGTGACCTACCGGCGGGAGATCTTCGCCAGCCGCCCCGACGACGCCATCGTCCTGTACTTCTCCCAGCGGGGCGGCGGCTCCTACACCGGTACCGTCTCCCTCGCCGGCACCCATGGCGAGTCCACCACCGCCAACAGCGCCGGACGCTACGCGTCGTTCGGCGCCTCCCTCGCCAACGGCCTCAAGTACGGCGCCGCCGTCACCGCGTACAGCAGCACGGGCCGGGTCCGCGTCGACGGTACGTCGATCGCCTTCAACGGCTGCAAGGACCTCACGGTCGTCGTCAGCGGCGGCACCGACTACGCGCCCGATGCGGCGAAGAAGTTCCGCGACCCGTCCCTGGCCCCGGAGCGTCTCGCCAGGACCAAGGTCCTGAACGCGGCGGGCCACTCGGCGAGCACCCTGCTCCACACCCATGTCGCGGACTTCCGGAACGTGTTCGGACAGCTGGACATCAACCTCGGTACGTCGTCAGCCGCGCAGCGCGAACTGGACACCTGGGAGCGGATACAGGCACGCCACCGGGACGACGTCCCGGACCCGGAACTGGAGGCCGCCTACCTGCAGTTCGGCCGCTACCTGATGATCTCCGGATCGCGGGGCAGTCTGCCGATGGGCCTTCAGGGTCCCTGGCTGGACGGCAACGACCCGGACTGGATGGCCGATTACCACACCGACATCAACATCCAGATGAACTACTGGATGGCCGACCGGGCGGGTCTGTCCGACTGCTTCGACGCCCTCACGGACTACTGCCTCGCGCAGCTGTCCTCGTGGACGGACGTCACCCAGCGGCTGTTCAACGACCCGTCCAACCGCTACCGGAACTCCAGCGGGAAGATCGCCGGCTGGACCGTGGCGATCTCCACCAACCCGTACGGCGGGGGCGGCTGGTGGTGGCATCCGGCGGGCAACGCCTGGCTCTGCCAGAGCCTGTTCGAGCACTACGAGTATACTCAGGACCGTACCTACCTGAAGAAGATCTACCCGCTCCTCAAGGGCGCCGTGGAGTTCTGGGAGGCCCGTCTCGTCACCACGACCGTCACCGACGCGTCCGGCGCGTCGCGTGAGGTCCTGGTCGCGGACAGCGACTGGTCGCCCGAGCAGGGTCCACTGGACGCCAAGGGCATCACCTACGCCCAGGAACTCGTGTGGAACCTCTTCGGCAACTTCCGCACCGCGACCGAGGTACTCGCCAGGGACGCCGCCTACAGCAAGGCCGTCGACGGTCTCCGTAAGCGCCTGTACCTGCCCGTGGTCAGTCCCAAGACCGGCTGGCTGGAGGAGTGGATGTCGCCCGACAACCTCGGCGAGACCACGCACCGGCACCTCTCCCCGCTCATCGGGCTCTTCCCCGGCGACCGGATCCGTCCGGACGACTCCACGCCGAAGGACATCGTCGCCGGCGCGACGGCTCTCCTCACCGCGCGCGGTATGAACAGCTTCGGCTGGGCCAACGCCTGGCGCAGTCTGTGCTGGGCGCGGCTCAAGGACGCGGAGAAGGCCTACCAGCTCGTCGTCAACAACCTCAAGCCGTCGTCGGACGGCAGCAACGGCAGCGCGATGAACCTCTTCGACATCTACGAGGTCGAGCAGGGCCGCGGCATCTTCCAGATCGAGGCGAACTTCGGCACCCCGGCCGCGATCGTGGAGATGCTGGTCTACTCGCGCCCCGGCCACGTCGAACTGCTGCCCGCGCTGCCCGCCGCCTGGTCGGCATCCGGCTCGGTGGCCGGTGTGGGTGTCCGCGGAGGCTTCGTCGTCGACCTCAGCTGGAAGAACGGCAAGGTCACCCGGGCGACGGTGAAGAGCGTCGGCGGCCGTGCCACCACGGTCGTCGCGGGCGGCACCGCACGGAAGATCACGCTTACGCCGGGTGAGTCCGTCACGCTCCGGAACCTCGGATGAGCGCCGTCTCGTACCGCCGCCGTGCGGTGGGCGTCTTCTCGGCCCTCGTCATGGCCCTGTGCGGACCCCTGGCCGCCTCGTCGACGGCGCAGGCGCAGCAGGTGACCCAGCCGCCGGCGAAGGTTCCGAGCACGGTGGCGAACCCTGCCGCCGCCAAGGGCAGACACTCCGTCGTCACCTGGGGTGCCGGCGCCGACCGGCAGGGCGCCGGGCCCGCCGACCGCAGCTACCGCCTGATCGTGCGCACCAGCGTCGGCGGCACCGGCCTGCGGATCCGGCTGTCCAACGCCTTCGGCGAGCACCCGGTGACCTTCGCCAGCGCGTACGCCGGGTTGCGCAGACAGGGTGCGGAGCTGGTCCACGGCTCCAACCGGCGGCTCTCCTTCAACGGTGGAGCCCCGTCCGTGACCGTCCCCGCCGGACAGGTGGTGCTGAGCGATCCGCTGCCCGGGAAGCTGGCCGCCCGGAGCGATCTGGTGATCAGCCTGTACGTGACGGGCGCCGAGGGACCCACGACCGGTCACGGCATGGCCATGCAGACCAACTACGCGACCGCGGGCGACCACGCCGCCGAGGAGGGCGCGGCCAACTGGACCGATCCGATGGGCTCCTGGTACTGGCTGGACGCCGTCGACGTGGAGACGCCCACGGCGGTCGGCTCGGTGGTGACCCTCGGTGACTCCATCACCGACGGATGGGCCTCGACCACGGACGGCAACCGTCGCTGGCCCGACTACCTGTCCCAGCGGCTGCAGGCGGCGCCCGGCATCCCCGTGAAGGGAGTGGCGAACGAGGGGATCTCGGGCAACAAGGTGCTCGCGGACGGTGCCGGACAGGCCGCGCTGAACCGGCTGGACCGCGATGTGCTCTCCCAGCCCGGGGTGCGGACGGTGTTCCTGTTCGAAGGGATCAACGACATCAAGGCCCACACCGGCGTCACGGTGGACGACATGATCGCCGGCTACCGCCAGATCATCGACCGGGCGCACGCGGCGGGCAAGTGTGTCGTCGGAGCGACCGTCATGCCGTTCAAGGACTGGTCCGAGTACGACGCCGCCTCCGAGGCGGTGCGGCAGGGCGTCAACGAGTGGATCAGGACCAGCGGCGCGCTCGACGGCGTGACGGACTTCGACAGGATCACCCGCAGTCCCTACGACCCGCAGCGCATCCTGCCCTTCTTCGACGGCGGCGACCACCTGCACCCCAACGACAAGGGGATGCAGGCGATGGCCGACGCGGTCGACCTCGGGAGCCTGACCGCCTGCTGAGAGCCGGCCCCCGGGGCACGGTCAGGGGTAGGAGACCACCGTGGACGGCACGGTGGAGGTCCCTGAGGTGGGTGCCCCGGTGTCGTTGACGACCCGCTCGTACTGCCCGTTGCCGCCCAGTGAGACGACCAGGAGGTTGTGGAACTTCACCCCCGGTTTGTTCGGTGCCGCGAACCCGTGGTGCTGGACGATCGTCGGATCGACGTTGTAGTAGCAGTAGCTGCCCAGGCCCCATCCCTCGTGCGTGGTCACGGAGTCGGCGACCTTGTAGGCCGCGTACCCCTTGATCCCGCCGTTCTGGATGGCGGCCTGGTTCGGCGCGTCGTACGCCTTCTCGTTCTGGAAGAAGATCGTGCGCCCGCGCTCGCCGTACCACTGGACGTCGTACTTGTTGAAGTGCTCGACGAACAGGCCGGTGGCCAGGACGTCGGAGCCGTTGACGCGGATCCCGTAGTCGGCCCGGTTGGTCTCCCAGCCGACGCCGGTGCCGTGGTCGGCGCGCCAGACCCAGGTGTGGTCGATGATCGTGTGACGGCTGTTGATGACCATGCTGGTGGTGGCCTTGCCGGCGCCCGCGCCGCCGATCCGGACGAAGACGTCCTGCACGGTGGTCGGGTTGGCGGAGTGGTCCGCGGAGGCCCCGGCCGGCCCGACCTCCAGGAGGGTGGAGGAGTTGACGGGACCGGCGTCGATCAGGAAGCCGGCCAGCCGTACCCCGTCGACGTCCGCCGTCCTGAGCGCGGTGACGCCGTTGTCCGGGATCAGGGTGGCGTAACCGAGGCCCAGGACCACGGTGCCCGCGCGATTGACCTGGATCGGCTGGTCGAGGTGGTAGATGCCCGGCGTCAGCAGCAGATGGAGGCCCTGAGTGAGCGCGGCGTTCAGGGTGGCGGCGGAGACGCCCGGTTTGGCCACGTAGAACTGGCTGAGCGGCAGCGACGTTCCGCGCGGGGTGCCGCTGCCCCAGGTGGTGCCGCGCGCGTTGGTCCGCTTCTCCGGCAGGAAGACGCGGTACTCGCTGCCGCTCAGGTAGAGGAACGGCTTCTCCCGCGAGACCGGTGTGGTGTCGAGCGTGGTGTAGGGCGGGTTCGGGAAGGACTGCGCGGGTGCGCCCTGGACACCGGAGAACACCATGTTCCAGACGGCGTTGGTCCAGCCGCCCACCGAACTGTCGCGGGTGTACCACTGCTGCTGCGAGTACGGTCCGACCGAGCCGTCGACGCGGCTGTCGGCGATGTAGCCGCCGCTGGCCCAGCCGTAGCCGCTGGGCGCCAGATTGAGGCCGCCCTTGATGTGCATCCGACGGAAGGGGGCGGCCTGCGCGACCGCCCACCGGTTGGTGCCGTTGACCGGGCTGAGGGCGAGGTTCTCCGCCGAGCGCCAGAAGTTCTGGGTCGCGTTGCCGTTGAACCACCCCGCGTCGACGGTCACGTCGCCGTTGATGGTGGTGTCGTCAGGGGACAGCCCGAGGCCCGCGATCGAGGTGTAGAAGCCGAGCTGGGCATTGAGCCCGTTGTAGGTGCCCGGCTTGAACAGCAGCGCGAAGCGTCCCGTGCCGAACTGGGCCGACTCCTGCTGCCGGAAGACCTGGTCCAGCCTGGACTGGATACCGGCGGTGGATGGGTCGAAGACGATGACGTTGGGGCCGAGGTCGCCGCCGCCCGGCAGGGCCTGCGGCTGTTTCACGGGCGCGGCGGGGGCGGCGGATGCCGGCGAGGACAGTCCGAGCAGCCCGGGAGCGGCGGCAGCGGCGGCCATCGCGCCGAGTACGGAACGCCGTGCCACCGGCGACCGGCCCGAGTCCTGGGCCTCTGTGGGGGTTGAAGGCATGGGGGCGACTCTCCTGGTTCAGGAAGTGAACGGTGGGAGGTACGGGGAGCGCTCTCTTGCCGATGCATGCTTCATCCAGGTGAACGACGCGTCAAGAGTTGTGACCGGAGTCCCGGATGTTGTTGCGGAGTGAACAGTCAACTCGGCCTGTCGATGCGGTAGTTCGCGAGCATATGGACCCCATTCGGCGGGCGTTCCGAGTCGTGCCTGCGTTCAAGAGGTGCGCGAAGGGCCGGGAGTGATCCTCCGTCCATTTCCCTTGACACTCCTGTGTCACCGCCACAACACTCCTGGCTGGGAGAGCGCTCTCCCATGCATCCCGGCACATGTGATGGTCCGTCACGCGGGCGACCGCGGCAGCACCGTGCACCCCACGCCGCTCACGGCCGCCCGACCCCCACCGCCCCCATCGACGTGGCAGGAGGGTCTCCATGGCACGGAGATCGAAGATCGTCTCAGGAATCCTGATGTCCAGCGCGCTGGTTCTGACCTCGCTAGGCCTGGCCGGAGTGGCGATGAGCGCCGACCCGGCGGCCGGCCCGGCATCGTCCGTGGCCGTGTCGACGACCGTGCACACGGGTCACGCGATGCCGGCCTCGACGCTCGCCTCGCCCGAGGACCCGGACGGCGACGGCTACATCCCGGCGAACCCGCCGGTGACCGGGGTCGTCCCTTCCAAGGCGGAGCCGGCGCACCGCTACTTCCACGAGTTCCAGGCGAACTGTTCGGTGTCCCACACCCGGCCCGACGACCCGATCGTCTACCCGGGCCAGCCCGGCAAGTCGCACGACCACACCTTCATGGGCAACACCACGACGAACGCGGCCAGCACCACCGCCTCGCTCGACGCCGGTGGCACCACCTGCAAGGCGCCCGGCGACAGGTCGGCCTACTGGATGCCGACCCTGCTCAAGGGCAGCACGCCGGTGCTTCCGGTGGGTCCGCAGGTCATCTACTACAAGGCCGGCGTCACCGACTACACCAGCGTGCGGCCCTTCCCGAAGGGGCTGCGCTTCGTCGTCGGCAATCCCATGCAGTCGGCGGCCGACTTCCGCAACCACCGTGGTTTCGTGGAGGGGTGGGAGTGCGGCGACAGCTTCTTCAACATCGACTTCCCGCAGCAGTGCCCGGACAGGCAGGACGTCCAGCTCAACATCCGTTTCCAGGCCCCCAGTTGCTGGGACGGAAAATACCTGGACACCCCCAACCACCAGAGCCACATGGCGTATCCGGTCGTCAACCCCGGCACCAACAACAACATCTGCCCGGACGACCACCCGGTCGCCCTGCCGATGATCGAGTTCAAGATGGCCTTCCCGGTCAACGGTGACATGTCCCAGGTCAGGCTGGCGAGCGGCGCCGGCTACTCGTTCCACTACGACTTCTTCAACGCGTGGGACGCGCCGACCCTCAAGGCGCTCGTCGACCACTGTGTCGTCGGCGGACTCCAGTGCGACGCCCGCGGCTACGACCAGACGCACCCCGAGGCGGGCGCGGCGCTGGACGCGAACTACCGGCTCCCCTGACGCGGTCGCGTCCCGCCGGTCCGGAACACGGCCCGGTAGGCGGGACGCCCTCGCCCTTCGCCCCGCCTCCTCTGACTTCCCCTCGCCCCGCCCCCTCACCCGCACACCGGACGGACACCCATGACCGGATCCCGAACCACCCGGCGCCGTATCGCGGCGCCCGTCACCGCGGCCCTGCTCGCCGCGGGGGCCCTCGCCCTGCCGTCCCACCCCGCACAGGCGGTAAGCAGCGTCGTCAAGGTCACCGGCTCGCAGGGCAACTGGCAACTGACCGTCGACGGAAGCCCGTACCAGATCAAGGGCCTCACCTGGGGGCCGTCCACCGCCGACGCCGGGCGCTACATGCCCGACCTGAAGTCGATGGGTGTCAACACCGTCCGCACCTGGGGCACCGACGCCTCCAGCAAGCCGCTCTTCGACGCGGCGGCCGCTCAGGGCATCAAGGTGATCGCCGGCTTCTGGCTGCAGCCCGGCGGCGGCCCCGGCAGCGGCGGCTGCGTGAACTACCTGACGGACACCGCCTACAAGAACCAGGTGCTCGACGAGTTCCCCCAATGGGCAGCCACCTACAAGGACAACCCCGGTGTCCTGATGTGGAACGTCGGCAACGAGTCCGTGCTCGGACTGCAGAACTGCTACAGCGGCGACGAACTGGAGCGCCAGCGCGACGCCTACACCACGCTCGTCAACGACATCACCAAGAAGATCCACGTCGTCGACCCCAACCACCCGGTCACCTCGACCGACGCGTGGACCGGCGCGTGGCCCTACTACAAGAAGAACGCGCCCGACCTCGACCTGTACGCCGTGAACGCCTACAACGCCGTCTGCGACGTGAAGTCGGCCTGGCAACAGGGCGGTTACACCAAGCCCTACATCATCACCGAGACCGGCCCGGCGGGCGAGTGGGAGGTACCGGACGACGCCAACGGCATCCCCGCCGAACCCACCGACCCGGCCAAGGCCGACGGATACACCCGGGCGTGGAACTGCGTCACCGGGCACCGGGGTGTCGCGCTCGGAGCCACGATGTTCCACTACGGAACCGAGTACGACTTCGGCGGCATCTGGTTCAACCTGCTGCCCGCGGGCGAGAAGAGGCTGTCGTACTACGCCGTGAAGAGGGCGTACGGCGCGGACACCTCCCACGACAACACCCCGCCCGTCATCTCCGCCCTGACCGTCGAGGGCGACGCGGCCAAGGTGCCCGCCGGGGGTGACCTCACCCTCTCGGTCAAGGCCACGGACCCCAACGGCGATCCGATCACGTACGAGGTCCTGGACAACAGCAATTACCTCGACCAGAGCAAGCAGTTGATCCCGCTGCCCTCCACCGACCTCGGCGGCGGCCGCCTCAGGGTGACCGCACCGGACCGGCCCGGCGTCTGGAAGATCTACGTCAAGGCCAAGGACGGCAAGGGCAACGTCGGTGTCGAGTCCCACTCCGTGCGGGTGGTGCCGCCCGTGCCGAGCGGTACGAACGTCGCTCTCGGAAAGCCTGCCACGGCGTCCTCGTCCCAGGCGGGCGGCGGTGACTGCCCCTGCACCGCCGCGGGCGCCGTCGACGGCAACCTCACCACCCGCTGGGCCGGCGACTGGAGCGACCCCCAGTGGCTCCGCGTCGACCTCGGCACCCGCACCTCGTTCCGGCACGTGCAACTGGTGTGGGAGACCTCGTACGCGAAGGCCTACACCGTGCAGACGTCGGACGACGGACAGAACTGGACGACCGTCCGCTCGGTCACCGACGGCAACGGCGGCGTCGACGACCTCGACGTCTCGGGCACCGGCCGCTATGTGCGCGTCAACGGCACCGCCCGCGGGACCGGATGGGGCTACTCGCTCTACGAGTTCGGTGTCTACCGCTGATTCGGAGCTCGATGGGAGAGCGCTCTATCCCGGCGCAGTACGCGGCGGTTAGGGTGCGGGGCATGAGCAGACAGGCCCCCACGCTGGAGGATGTCGCGCGGGAGGCCGGTGTCTCCCGCGCGACGGTTTCCCGGGTCATCAACGGTGTCCGCAACGTCGATCCCGGTATTCAGGAAGTGGTGCGCCAGGCGGTCGAGCGGACCGGATACGCCCCCAACCGGGCCGCCAGATCACTGGTGACCCGACGGACCCAGACGGTCGCGCTGATCGTCTCCGGCGCGGGCGACACCTCGGACGGCGAGCAGAACGCCTTCACGGCACGGGTGTTCGCGGACCCGTTCTTCGGACGGGTCGTCGCCGGCGTGGTGGGCTATCTGCGGCCCCGCTCGATGCATCCGCTGCTGATGTTCGCCGAATCCCCCGAAGCCAGACAGCAAGTGCTGTCGGACCTGCGGCAGGGCAGCGCGGACGGCGCTCTCGTCGTCTCCACCCACGCCGACGACCCGATGCCGGCGCTGCTCGCCGACGCCGGCGTGCCCGCCGTCCTCTTCGCCCGGCCGTCGCGGCCCGTCCCCCTGAGCTACGTCGACCTCGCGCACCGGGACGGCGCGCGACAGGCCGCCGAGCATCTGCTGAAGCGGGGCTGCCGACGGATCGTCACGGTCACGGGACCGCTACGGTTGGGCGCGAGTCAGGACCGGCTCGCCGGGTTCCGCGACACGATGGCGCGCAGCGGGCATCCGTACGTGCCGGTCGCCGAGGGCGGGTTCACCCTGGACAGCGGAATGGCCGCCATGTCCGGACTGCTGGCCGAACACCCGGACGTGGACGGGGTGTTCGCCGCCAACGACCTGATGGCCCAGGGCGCCTGCCAGGTGCTGCGGGAGCGCGGCAGACGGGTGCCGGACGATGTCGCGGTCGTCGGCTTCGACGACTCCAGCGTGGCGGCGACCTGCAGGCCCGCGCTGACCACCGTGCGTCAGCCGGTCGAGGAGATGGCCTCGACGATGGCCGGTCTCCTCGACGAGCACATCCAGGGCCTGCGCACCGAGCCCACCTCGGTGATCTTCGACCCGGAACTCGTGGTGAGAGAGTCCGCGTAGGGACCCCTACGTGCCCGCTCGCACGACGCGCGACGACGCATGGCTGTGCCCGACGGAGGGGTCCGGCCCCGCCCGCGCCGTGCGTCGCCGATGATGACGGACACTGGAGCGTCAGGTTGCGGAGCGAGCCGGCAGGACGACCGGCCGGCGGCGGGAAGGCAGGCGAATGACCCACCCGATCACCGTGGGCGTGGACGGATCACCCGAGAGCAGGGCCGCGGCGGCGTGGGCGGGCAGGGAAGCCGTCCGCCGCGGCGTGCCCCTGCGCGTGATGTCCGCGTGGCACTGGCCGCCCCACGGCATGCTGGACGGCGCCGGCCCCGACCGGGACGATCAGGCCCGCTGGGCCCGGGAGATGGTCCGCGACGTCGCCCGTAAGGTCGCCGACGCGCACCCGGACCTGCCGGTCTCCGACGAGGTGGTGGTGGGCCCGGCCGTGGACACCCTGGTCGCCGAGGCGGCCGGTGCCCGCGCGCTGGTGCTCGGTTCGCGCGGCCACGGCGCCGTCGTGGGGTTCCTGCTCGGTTCGGTCGGGCAGCAGGTGATCGCCGAGGCCGGCTGCCCCGTCGTGCTGGTGCGCGCCGACGACCGGGCGGCGCCCGAGGCGGCGGGCCGGGAGATCGTCGTGGGTCAGCAGGGCGAGCCCGAGGACAGCGCGGCCGCCCTGGAGTTCGCGTTCGAGACGGCGGCGGTCCGTGGCGCCGGGGTACGCGCGGTACGTGCCTGGAGTCTGCCGCCGGTGTTCGCCTACAGCCCGGGTTCACTGAGACTGCTGGACGAGGCCGGCGGTCTGGAACCGTACGAGACGAAGGCGCTCGCCGAGGCGTTGCGGCCGTGGCGTGAGCGGTTTCCCGGCGTACCCGTCACCCCGCACGTCGAGATGGGGAGCGCAGGCCAGGTCCTCCTCGAGCAGACCGCCGGCGCTCAGTTGATCGTCGTCGGACGCCGGGCGCACCGCTCCGCGCTGGGTTCACGGATCGGTTCGGTCGCGCACGCGGTGATCCACCATGCTCCGTGTCCGGTGGCGGTGGTCCCGCACTCCTGAGCCCCGGGCGGGCGCGAAGACCCACTGCCGCCCGGCCGTGCCGCCCGGCCGTGCCGCCTGGCCGTGCTGCCTCGCCGTGCCGACGGCCGGTGCCACGGCGAGGCGGTCGGCGGCGGCTACTCGTTCTCGGCCCTGGACATCCGCAGAGCGAGGTCCTGGAGCAGATCGGCGGTCTTGATGTCGGTCTGTCCGGAGTCGTGGACGTCGGCGAGCTCCGAGAAGAGGAAGGCGAAGGCACCCACGAGGGAGATCGTGGCGGGCAGATAGGCGTCCGCGACGGCCTGTCCGGCCTCCGCGGGCCCGGCGTCGGCGGGCACCTCGACACGGGGGAAGACCTCGGTGACGAGCGCACCGAGTTGCGTCTCGGTCGATTCGGCCTCGGCGTCCTCGTCCTGGGCGATCCTGCGGACCATCGCGTTGGTCTCGGTGAGCACGCCGATGGCGCGCAGGATGATCTCCGTCTGTTCCATGCCGAGAGCCTAGACGGGCGAAGCCCCGCTGTGGCCTCGATGTTCGTGCCGCGATGATAGACAGTGGCCATGAACGACCACTCCCGTGCGGAGCGCGCACAGCGCTCGATGACCGCCGGCATCGACACCCCGGACCGCCGGGGCCGCACCGGGCTCGACCGGACGGGCCTGGGCCTGACCGGCAACCCCCGGGTCAGGGTCCGGGACGTGAAACTCCTGTCCAGCCACTGGTACGTGGAGCGCACCACCACCTTCGACTTCCGGCACGCCGACGGTACCTGGAGCACCCAGGAGCGCGAGACGCACGACCGCGGCAACGGAGCCACCCTCCTGCTGTACGACACCGAGCGCCGAACCGTCTTGCTGACCAGGCAGTTCCGCTACCCGGTGTACACCAACGGGCACCCGGACGGGATGCTCGTCGAGACACCGGGCGGACTGCTCGACGAGGCGGACGAGCACCCCGAGGTCGCCGTGCGCCGTGAGGTCGTCGAGGAGACCGGGCACACCGTCGGCGAGGTCCAGCATGTCTTCGACGTCTACATGAGCCCGGGCTCGGTCACCGAGCGGGTGAGTTTCTACGCCGCCCACTACGGGCCGTCCACCCGCACTCACGAGGGTGGCGGGCTGGAGGAGGAGGGCGAGGACATCGAGGTCGTCGAACTGCCCTTCCGTGACGCCCTGGCCATGATCCGCGGCGGGCAGATCGCCGACGCCAAGACGATCATGCTGTTGCAGTGGGCCGCTCTGGAGGGCCCGTTCGCAGGCACTTGACCTGAAGTGCTCTTCAAGTCGCAGACTCCCGTTCGGGCCCGCGGATGCCGGGCCCGAACAGGAGGGACCAGCATGAAGTACCGTTCCATCGGCGCCGATCCGGACAACCGCCGTGAGGTGAGCGTGCTCGCGCTCGGCGCGATGCTGTTCGGCTCGGTGACGGACGAGAAGACCTCCTTCGCCGTACTCGACCGCTATGTCGAGGCCGGCGGCAACTTCATCGACACGTCCGACAACTACGCCTTCTGGGTCGACGGCGGCCAGGGCGGCCAGAGCGAGGAACTGCTCGGACGCTGGCGCCGCAGCCGGGGCGTCGGCGACGAGATCGTCTTCGCGACCAAGCTCGGTGCCCGGCCGCTGGCCGTCGGCACCGGGTACACCGACAACCCGGAGGGGCTGTCGGCCAAGACGATCCGCGAAGCCTCCGAGCGCAGCCGGGAACGGCTCGGACTGGAGCGGATCGACCTGCTCTACGCGCACATCGAGGACCGGACCGTCGACATACGGGAGACCGTCGAGGGGTTCGGCGAGCTGGTCGCGGAGGGGGCCGTGGGTCTGCTCGGCGCGAGCAACCACGCCGTCTGGCGGGTCGAGCGGGCCCGCGCCGTCGCCGCCGCCGCGGGGCTTCCCGGCTACGAGGTGCTGCAATACCAGCACAGCCTGCTGCGGCCCCGTACCGACATACCCGACGCGCTCTTCCGGGACGGCAGCCTCGGCGGCACGACCGGCGAACTCCTCGGCTATCTGCGCGCCGAGCCCACCTTGACCCTGGTCGCCTACTCGCCCCTGCTGCGCGGCGCCTACGTCCGCGCGGACAAGCCGCTGCCCGCGGACTACGACCACCCGGGGACACCGCCCCGGCTCGCCGCGCTGCGAGCGGTCGCGCGGGAGACCGGAGCGAGTCCGAACCAGGTGGTGCTCGCCTGGCAGCTGGGTGCCGACCTTCCGGTGATCCCGCTGGTCGGGATGTCGTCCGTGGCACAACTGGAGGAGAACCTGGCGGCCGTGGACCTGGAACTGACGCCGGATCAGCGGGAGCGCCTCGACAGCGCGCACTGAGGTGACCGGTCGCCCCGGCCGTGTCGGGGGCGGCAGGGCGGCCACCCCCCTGGTTGGGTCAAGGGAGACAGCGCGGCCGCCGCCCCGGTGGAGTCAGGGGCGAGGGTCGCGCAGGGACCGGCGGGTGGTGAGCAGCAGGGCGATGTCGTCGGGGCGTTCGGCGGCCTGCCGGGCCTCCTCGGTCAGCAGATCGGCCGCGCGGGACAGCGAGGAGGCGCCGGGGCGGGCGTGCGGGGTGCCCGCCCCGGACAGCTTCGCGCGCACCCTCTCGATACCGTCGTCGATGTCGGTACCGGGCTTCTCGACCAGGCCGTCCGTGTAGAGGGCCAGGACGGCGCCCGGCTCCAGGCGCAGATCCGTCACCGGGTAGCGGGCGTGCGGGTCCACGCCGAGCACCACACCGCCGGGCAGGTTCAGGACCTCGGCGCGGCCGTCGGGGTGGCGCAACAGGGGCTGCGGATGTCCGGCGCGCGCGGCACGGGCGATGCCGGTCACCGGGTCGAGCCGGATGTAGCAGCAACTGGCGAACTGACCGGGATCGAGGTCGATGAGCAGCCGGTTGGTGCCGCTCATCACCTCGTCCGGAGCGTGGTCGCCGAGAGCGAACGCCCGGACGGCACTGCGCAGTTGGCCCATGGTGGCGGCCGCCTGGACGCCGTGTCCCTGGACGTCGCCGATGACCAGGGCGAGTCCGTCGCCCGCCTCCACCACGTCGTACCAGTCGCCGCCCACGTCCATGCCCTCGGTGCCGGGCAGATAGCGTCCGGCCGTTTCCACCTGGGGGTGTGCCGACAGCCGGTGGGGGAGCAGTGCCTCCTGCAGGCCACGGGCGAGGGCGGCCTCGGAGTCGTAGCGCCGCGCTCGTTCCAGGGCCTGTGCGATGAGTCCGGCGAGTGCCGTCAGCACCGCACGCTCCTCGGTGCCGAAGTCGCGCGGACGGTCGAAGCCGAGGATGCAGGAACCGACCGGCCGGCCCGAGGCGATCAGCGGCAGGAAGACCCGCGCGCCCACCTTGGCGTCCAGGGCGATCCCGGGATAGGCGGACTCGAGCCGGGGCATCGACTCGAAGAACAGGGCCCGCCCGGAGGTGAGGGTCTCCACTCCGGGCAGCTCGGCGTCCAGCCCCACCCCGTCGAAGGGGGCGAGGAAGCCTTGAGGGAAGCCGGTCTCCCACGCGAGGTACAGCCGCTGCTCCTGCAACAGGTAGATGGCGAGCTGCCGTCCGCCGAACGCGGGCAGCAGCTCCCGCATGACCACCTCGGACACCTGACGGGCGGTCACGGCCTCGGACAGGGCGATGGCGAGGACGATGGGGTGGTAGAGCCCGGCCGTGGTGACGCTCGACACGGATGCTCCGGGGCCGGGTGCCGTCTCCGCCCGCCGGCCCTCGTCGAGCGGCGCGGCCTCCGCGGCCCTGGTGGTGTCGGCGAGACGCCCCATCGGGATCAGCTTGCACGTCAGGCCGCGGGGGCCGGGATACACCGAGAGGGTCAGCCAGGTGTCGCCGCGGCCCGCCAGGGCGGTCCGGCGTCCTTCGCGCGGGCGGGCGACCTGGAAGTGCACCGGCTCAGGCGACAGCAGCGCGCCGCGCAGATGGTCCTCGTAGGACGGCTGGTCCAGCCAGGGCACGGCCTGCCACAGCGGTCGCCCGAGCAGTTCCCCGTGCGGCCGGCCGAGGAGCTCGGCGGCGCGCGGATTGACGTAGGTGATCAGTCCGAGCCGGTCCAGTGCGAACACGCCCTCCGGGAGGAGGTCGGCCGCATCGGCCGCGGCCGGTCCCGGTCCCGGGTCGACGACCGTCCCACAGACCCGGAACGGCGGGGCGGGCGCGTCGTGTCCGGGGGACAGGTGCAGCAGGCACAGGCCGCCGCTCGACGTGCGCAGGGGCAGCGGATGGGCGGGCGGGTGACCGGCGGCCGTCTCGTGCAGCGCGGCCAGCAGGGCGTGCGGATCCCGCGGGGACAGCCTTCTAGCGAGCGCCTCCGGTGTCCCGGGGAAGGCCCCCGCACCGGTACCGAGCAGGGACCACAACGCGTCGTCCGCGGTGACCGTGCCGCCGACCGGATCCCAGGCGAACCGTCCGGCGCACCGCGGGGAAGGACCGTCGGCGGGCGGGCGCACGCACAACGGTTCGCTGTCCCACGTGACTTCGGACCCGTCCTTCTCCCGGGCCGAGAGCGCGGCGCCCAGACTCTCCGCCACCGCCGTCATCCGGTCGCGGTCCGGCAGCACGTCGGTGGCGTCCGAGGCCGAGGGGCGCAGCACCGTCAGGACGCCGAAGGAGGCCGAGGAGCCCGTCACGGGTACGTACAGTGAGCCGAACTGGAACGGCAGACCGGCCGCGAGCTGCGGATAGCGGCGCATCGTCTCCGTGGCGTCGGCGAGCAGCACCTCCCTGCCCTGCCGGTAGCAGTCGGCGGCGGGGAAGGGCCGGTCCAGGGGCAGTCGCCACCAGGAACGGAACAACTGGTGGGGCAGGCCCGCGAGTACGGCCAGTCTCAGCAGGCCGGGCGTGGACGTGCGCAGGTACACGCCCCCCGCGAAGCCGCGGGCCGCGCGGATCGCGTCCGCCACGGCCCCGTTGAGCAGGACGGCCAGGCCATCCAGCGCGTGGTCCGCCGGCTCGGCGCTCCCAGTCATCGGTCTGTCCTCGTCCGCCTGCCGTCAGGTGACCAGAGCGAATGCGCCGCACCGGCACCAGCCCGCACCTCGACGCCTCCCGCGCCGATCGCCTTTCGTTGGCCTTGGTTTCACTCAGCCGTATCGGCTTCACCCAGCGCGAAAGATACCGCGCCCGCGCCCCGGCGAGGAGTCCCGGGACGATGTCGTCGGCCCGCTCCCGGCCGATGTGCCCCGTGTCCTCGGTCGGAAGCGGCGCTTTTTCGGACCGTGGCGGTCAGGCGGCCGACTCGGTGGGGGCGATCGGGCGGCGGGTCAGGAGGGCGGCGCGGGCCCCAGCGCGTCCGCGGCGGCGGACGCCACGGCCTCGGCGACCACGGCGAGCGCCGGGAAGTCGAGCTTCCACTGCTGCCAGTACAGGGGGACGTCGACGGCCCGGTCCGGGGCGAGGCCGACCAGCCGCCCGGCGCGCAGCAGCGGCCCGGCCTGCGCCTCGGGCACCATGCCCCAGCCGAGCCCGGCGGCGACAGCGTCGACGAACCCCTCCGACGTGGGCACGGAGTGCCGCAGCGGGCTCGCGCCGCGGCCACCGAGCATTCGCGCGGCGAAGCCGTCCTGGAAGTCGTCGTTCCGGTCGAAGACGACCACCGGAGCGTCGGCGAGCAGGTCGTGCAGCGCCGTGTCCGTCCCGGCGCCGAGCCATCGCCCGGCGAAGGCGGGACTCGCAGCCGCCAAGTAGCGCATCCGGCCCAGCGGCCGGACGGAGCAGCCCGCCACCGGGTCGGGCGACGAGGTCACCGCCGCCATCACCGCCCCCTCGCGCAGCAGGGTGGCCGTGTGGTCCTCGTCCTCGCGGCGCAGTTCGAAGCAGAGCCGCAGCTCGCGCGGGACGCGGGTGAGCGCGGGCAGGAACCAGGTGGCGAGCGAGTCGGCGTTCACCGCGATCGACAGCCGTGTCGGCTCCCCGGAGTCGCTCATGCCGAGCTCGGCCCGGGCGTCGCGCTCCAGCCGGGCCAGCCGGCGCGCGAACCGCACGACGATCTCGCCGGACTCGGTCGGGCGCACCGGTTTCGTCCGCGTCAGAAGGACCCGTCCGGTGCGCTGTTCGAGGGCCTTGACGCGTTGGCTGACCGCCGAGGGCGTCACATGCAGGGCGGTGGCCGCCGCGTCGAAGGTGCCCTCGTCGACCACCGCCAGCAGGGTGCGCACCTGGTCGAGGGGGAGTTCCGTCATCACGAGCGCTAATGATACGTAAGAATCTTTAGCTGTACTCTTGACAGTCGTCTTCTTAACGTCGTCGCCATGACCAACGCCCTCACCGCCGCGGCCGCCGGGTTCGGCACCGGCCTCTCGCTCATCGTCGCCATCGGCGCGCAGAACGCCTTCGTGCTGCGCCAGGGCATCCGCCGCGACGCGGTGTTCGCGGTGGTGGGCATCTGCGCGGTCTCCGACGCGGCGCTCATCGCGCTGGGCGTGGGCGGCGTCGGCGCGCTGGTCGTGGCCCGGCCGGAGGCACTCACGGTCGTCGGCCTGGTCGGCGGTGGATTCCTCCTGGTCTACGGAGTCCTCGCCGCCCGTAGGGTGCTGCGTCCCGCGGCGCTGGAGGCGGCGGGCGGTTCCACGGGTTCGTGGCGGCGGACCGTGCTCACCTGCCTGGCGCTGACCTGGCTCAACCCGCACGTCTATCTCGACACCGTCTTCCTGCTCGGCTCCCTCGCGGCCGACCGCGGCCCGTTCCGCTGGACCTTCGGACTCGGGGCGGCGCTGGCGAGCCTGTGCTGGTTCGCCGCGCTGGGCTTCGGCGCCAGGCTGCTCGGCCGCTTCCTGGCCCGGCCCTCGTCGTGGCGGGTGCTGGACGCCCTGGTCGCCGCGACGATGATCGGCATGGGGACCCTGCTGATCGCCGGAGCCTGAGCGACGTACGTCACGCGCCCGTGACGGACCCCGGGGAACGGGCGTGACGGGCCGCACGGGACCCATGGGGACTCCGCACGCTCCTGTTCAGCGATAGTGAACCCTGACACCGAAAGATGTATCGAGCAGCCAGGACGGTCGTGGACACGAGCAAGAGCAGTACGGACGGCACGGACGGCGCACCGGCACCGGTGGACGGGCCGGCCGGTGCGGTGGACCGCGGCCAGCCGGACCGGAGTGGCTGGCGCCGCTGGACGATGGACACCCGCCCGTTGCGGCGTCCGGCGTACCGGAGGCTCTGGTCCTCCACCATCGTCACGTCGGTGGGCAGCCAGCTCACCGCCGTCGCCGTCCCCAAGCAGATCTACGACATCACCGGGTCCTCGGCCTGGGTCGGCTACGCGAGCCTCGCCGGCCTGCTGCCGCTCGTGGTCTTCGCTCTCTGGGGCGGCGCCGTCGCCGACAGCATGGACCGGCGCAAGCTGCTCCTCGTCACCAACACCGGGATAGCCGTCACCTCGCTGCTCTTCTGGATACAGGCCGTCACCGGACTCGGCTCCGTCCTGGTCCTGATGGTCCTGCTCGCCCTCCAGCAGGCCTTCTTCGGCCTGAACGCACCGGCCCGCAACGCGTCGATCGCCCGGCTGGTCCCCGAGGAGGAACTTCCCGCGGCGAACGCGCTCGGCTCGACCGTCATGCAGACGGGCCTGGTGGCCGGACCCCTGCTCGCCGGTGCCCTGATTCCGGTGATCGGCCTGAGCGAGCTGTATCTGATCGACGCGCTCGCGCTGTGCGTCACCGTGTGGGCGGTCGTACAGCTGCCCTCGCTGCCGCCTCTGACGGGAGCGGCGGGCCGCCGCGCGGGCTGGCGCGAGGTCGTCGCGGGGTTCCGCTACATCGCCCTGCACAAGGTGCTGCTGCTGTCCTTCCTCGCCGACATCATCGCCATGGTCTTCGGCATGCCCCGGGCGCTGTTCCCGCAACTCGCCGCCGAGACGTACGCGCCCTACGGTGAAGGTCTCGCGCTCGGGCTGCTGTTCGCGGCGATCCCCATCGGCGCGGTGATCGGCGGACTGATGTCGGGCACGTTCTCCCGTGCGCGCCGGCACGGCCTCATGGTGATCGTCGCGGTCCTGGCCTGGGGCGCCGCCATCACCGGGTTCGGCCTCAGCGACAGCCTGTGGGTGGCCGTGGCGTTCCTCGCGGCCGCCGGAGTCGCCGACATGGTCTCCATGGTCTTCCGCGGGGCGATCCTGCTGTCGGCCGCCACCGACGAGATGCGCGGCCGGATGCAGGGAGTGTTCACCGTGGTGGTCGCGGGCGGCCCGCGCCTCGCCGACGTCCTGCACGGAACGGCCGGTTCCCTCCTGGGGGCCCGCACGGCCGTCGCGGGCGGCGGTCTGCTGGTGATCGCCGCCACGCTGGGCCTGGCCGCCGCGACGCCGGCACTGCGCCGGTACACGGCCTGACCGACGAGCGCCCCGGGGTACCTGGGCCGGTCCTCCGGCCGGGGACCCGGCGGGACACCCGGTCGGTCCGCTCGGCGCCCGCCCCGGGTCCGCGCCGAGCGACGTCAGCCCGATGTCGCCTGGTCCATCAGTTTCTGCAGGTGCAGACCCCGGCGAGCGTCCAGCGGTCCGGACACCCCCGTACGTACGGCCGTCGCGAACTCCCGGCGCAGTACCGGCCAGATCTCCTCGCCGTCGAGTCCCGCGGCGTCGAACACCAGCGGCGGCTGCGGCCCGAAGAGCTCGATACGGGTGCTGCCGGGTTCCAGGTCGACCGACCCCGACAACGACGCCTGACTGACGGCCCCGTTGGCGTGCTCGCAGGTCAGCTCGATCCACCGGCGGGGGTCGCCGGTACCGCGGACGCGGACGATCGTGCCGACGGCCGCGTCCAGGAGATCCAGCAGGTGGGGACCGAGGTCGAGCAGGGCGCCGTGCTCCAGCCGCCAGGGCGTGGCGAACTCGCCGCCCAGGAAGGCTCCGTGCAGGAGACACGAACGCGCTCCGGTGATCTCGATCGCCCGCGCCGCGCTCAGGAACTCCCGGGTGGCCGGGTGGTAGCGGTTGCTCAGGACGAGCTGGGAGACGACGCCCGCCTCGGCGACGGCGTCGGCGACCCGCCGCGCCGACGCCAGATCCACCCCGAGCGGCTTCTCGAGCAGCAGAGCCTTGCCCGCCTTCGCGGCCAGGGGCGCGAGTTCCGCCTGCACCGCGGGCGGAACGGCGAACGCGACAGCCTCGCAGCCGTCGAGCAGCTCTTCGAAACGGGCAGCCGTGGCCGCTCCGTGGGGCGACGCCGTCTCACGGGCTGCTTCGGCGCGCCGCGCCCACACCGCCGTCAGTCGCGTCTCGGGTCCGGCGGCGAGGACGCGGGCGTGCACGGCCCGCGCCCAGGGCCCGGCGCCGACCAGACTGACCCTGACGGGTTCATGGGGCCACGGAAGCGAGGTGCCGGTAGCTGTCGCGGTCACTGAGGTTCTCCTTCGGCTGGTGCCCGGCGTCGGGTGGGGAAACTCCATCACGAGGCGGCCCTGTCGACCAGGGGGAACGGCCACCGGGTTGGCCGGGAGGCGGCTGCGCGCGGAATCAGGACGTGGCGCACCTCCGCAAGGATGAGGCGCACCTCCGCAAGGACGAGGCGCTCCCGCGCTTCTTCTTGACCCTCCCTTTCCCGAATTACCTCTGACACAGAGCTATTCTCGTCTCTGTGGAACCGGAGAGCTTTCCCGAGGCACTCGCCGACACCCTGGCCGGGGTGCAGCGGCTGATCCGGCGACGGCTGCGCGGCGGCATGACCGCCCCGCGGCTGCGCGGCGCCGAGGTCGACCTGTTGCGCCTGGTCATGGCACGCCCGGGCATCGGCGTGTCCGAGGCCGCCAAGGAGCTCTACCTGGCGGGCAATTCGGTCTCGACGCTGGTCAACCAACTGGCGCGGGACGGCTATCTGATCCGGGAGACGGACCCGGCCGACCGGCGTGCCGCGCGGCTCATGCCCACACCGGCGGCGGACGCACGGCTGCGCGACTGGCGAGAGCGGCGCGCGGCCCTCGTACGGAACCAGGTCGCCCGTCTCGACGAAGCCGACCGCGCGGCCCTGGAGGCCGCTCTTCCGGCCCTGCGCGAGCTGGCGGCGAACCTGCACGAGGAGGCGGAGGAGACATGACGCGCCACACGACCGGTGACAAGGGCCCGGGGGGCGACGGGGAATCGACCGCCGCCGGACCGGACGCCGG
Organism: Streptomyces sp. RPA4-2; assembly: GCF_012273515.2. NCBI lineage: Bacteria > Bacillati > Actinomycetota > Actinomycetes > Kitasatosporales > Streptomycetaceae > Streptomyces > Streptomyces sp. RPA4-2. The sequence goes on along the minus strand of NZ_CP050975.2, from coordinate 897,290 downwards.
GAGCGCCCCGGCCGTGCCGGGCGGGCCCGGGACGCAGGCCGCCGTGACGGACACCGGGGCGGCCTCCCGGACGGACGCGGTGACCTGCACGGGGCTCGCCTACGCCTTCGGTGACACGACCGCGGTGGACGGACTCGAACTCTCCGTCCGCGACGGCGAGGTGTTCGGACTGCTCGGGCCCAACGGCGCCGGCAAGACGACGGCGATCCGCTGCATCACCACACTGCTGCCCGTTCCGGCCGGCACGGTCCGTGTCTTCGGACACGACGCCGCCCGTGAACGCATGGCGGTGCGCCGCCTGTTGGGCTACGTACCGCAACAGCTCTCCGCCGACTCCGGGCTCACCGGCCGGGAGAACGTGGAGCTGTTCGCGCGCGTCTTCGACGTCTCCCGCCGGGAGCGCGCGGCACGCGTCGGCCAGGCGCTCGCGGCGGTCGACCTCGTCGACGCGGCCGACCGGCTGGCCAAGACGTACTCGGGAGGCATGGTCCGCCGCCTCGAACTCGCCCAGGCACTGGTCAGCGCGCCCCGCCTGCTCATCCTCGACGAGCCGACCATCGGCCTCGACCCGATCGCCCGGACGAGCGTGTGGGAGCACATCAACGCCGTACGCGCCGCCACCGGGATGACCGTCCTCGTGACGACCCACTACATGGACGAGGCCGACCAGTACTGCGACCGGGTCGCGCTGATGCACCGCGGCCGGGTCCGCGCCCTCGGCACCCCCGACGAACTGAGGACGGGCCTCGCCGAACGGCGCGGCGCCGGGAGCGGTGAACGGCCCACGCTGGAGGACGTCTTCCGTGACATCGCCGGCAGCGGCCTCGACGACAAGTCAGGAGACTTCAGCGATGTCCGAAGCACCCGCCGTACCGCGTCCCGCGTCGGCTGACCTCGCGCACCCGGGCGGCCTCGACCTGCTCGTGGTCCCGCCCCGGGCCCGTACCGGCTGGCGGGTGCTGCCCGCCCGGGTCGGCGCGATGTGCGCGGTCGAGCTGCAGAAACTCCGGCACGACCGCACCGAGTTGTACACCCGGGCGGTGCAGCCCGCGCTGTGGCTGCTGATCTTCGGCGAGACCTTCACCCGGATCAAGGCCATACCGACCGGGGGCATCCCCTACCTCGACTATCTGGCGCCCGGCATCATCGCCCAGTCCGCGATGTTCATCGCCATCTTCTACGGCATCATGATCATCTGGGAACGGGACGCCGGAATCCTCACCAAACTCCTCGTCACACCGACCCCGCGGTCGGCGCTCATCACGGGCAAGGCCTTCGCCGCCGGGGTGAAGGCACTGATCCAGGCGCTCGTGGTCGTCGTCATCGCCGCGCTGCTCGGGGTCGCGATGACGTGGAATCCGCTGCGGCTGCTCGGCGTCGCGGTGGCCGTCGTCCTCGGTTCCGCCTTCTTCTCCTGCCTCTCGATGACCATCGCCGGCATCGTGCTCACCCGGGACCGGCTGATGGGGATCGGCCAGGCCATCACGATGCCGCTGTTCTTCGGCTCCAACGCCCTCTATCCGGTGGCCGTCATGCCCGGCTGGCTTCAGGCCGTCAGCAAGGTCAACCCCCTGAGTTACCAGGTGGACGCGTTGCGGGGCCTTCTGCTCGGCACCCACGCGCACCTGGCCCTCGACTACGGCGTCCTCGTCGTCGCCGCGGCCCTCGGCATCCTGTCCGCCTCGTCGCTGCTGGGCCGCCTGGCCCGCTGACCGCCGGGGAACCGGAACCTCCAACGGTCGGCCACGCCACGTAACTTGACCGGATGGAGAGGGTATCCGGCCGGGCGGCCTCATAGGCTGTGCGCCAGTGATCACCGTCGCCCAGGAGGAGTCAACGTGACGTCACGCCCGCAGCAGGTCACCAGACGCAGCAGCGTCCTTCGCCGGGAGGCCGTCGTGGCCGCGATCCCGGCCGCCGTCGCGGCCCTGCTCGTCGCGGCCGGTCCGGCGGCGGCCGGTCCCGTGGGCACCTCCGGCGCGGGGGACCCGTACTTCCCGCTCGCGGGCAACGGCGGTTACGACGTCGGACACTACGGCCTGACCCTCGGCTACGACCCTCGAAGCGGCCACCTCGACGGCACAGCGGTGGTCACCGCCCGGGCCACCGAGCGGCTGACCCGCTTCGACCTCGACCTCTCGGGGCTGAAGGTCACCGGTGTCACCGTCGACCACGTCAAGGCGTCCTACCGCCGGGCCGGACAGGAACTGGTGATCACCCCCCGTCACTCCCTGCGCAGGAACCAGGAGTTCCGGGTCGCCGTCACCTACTCGGGCACCCCCAAGCCGGTCACCGACCCGGACGGCTCCCCGGACGGCTGGATCCCCACCGACGACGGCGCGTTCGTGGCCGGTGAACCGCAGGGGGCCATGACGTGGTTCCCCGCCGACAACCACCCCAAGGACAAGGCCTCCTACGACTTCACGATCACCGTTCCCGACGGAACCACCGCCGTGGCCAACGGCGTTCTGCGCGGGCGGACGACCAGCCACGGCCGTACCACCTTCCGTTGGCGGCAGTCCGAGCCGATGGCCTCCTACCTCGCGACGGCGACGATCGGCAAGTTCAAGGTCGAGGAGTACACCACCGCCGACGGTCTCAAGGTCTACAACGCCGTCGACCCCCGCGAGGCGAGTGCCGCGGCACCCGTACTGAAAAAACTGCCCTCCGTGCTCGCCTGGGAGAGCGGCGTCTTCGGCCCCTACCCGTTCCGCGCCGCGGGTGCCATCGTCGACCGGGCTCCGCAGGTCGGGTACGCGCTGGAGACCCAGACGCGGCCCCTGTACGACTCGGCGCCGGACCTGAGCACTCTCGTCCACGAAAGCGCGCACCAGTGGTTCGGGGACTCCGTCGCCCTCACCACCTGGAAGGACATCTGGCTCAACGAGGGCTTCGCGACGTACGCCGAGTGGCTGTACACCGAGCAGCACGGTGGCAGGAGTGCCCAGCAGGCCTTCGACGCCCTGTACGCCAAGCCGGCCGGCAACGACCTGTGGGCGTTCGCACCGGCCGATCCCGGCAGCGGCGCGCACATCTTCGAGACGCCCGTCTACTCGCGTGGTGCCATGGCCCTGCAGAAGCTGCGCACGGCCGTCGGCGACAGGACCTTCCTGCGCATCCTGCGCACCTGGGCCACCGAGCACCGTGCCGGGCACGGCACCACCGCCGAGTTCGTCCGGCTCTCCGAGCGGTTGTCCGGCAAGGACCTCCACCCGCTGTTCCACACCTGGATCGGCACGGCGGGCAAGCCGTCCTCTCCCTGAACCACGCTTTCCCCCACCCCCCGAGGGCTTCCGTCGCGTCCGGTGCACGGCGACGAGCCCTTCGGGCGGGCGGGTCGCGGCCGGGGTCAGGCGGGGCGCAGCCAGACCGTGCTGAGCGGGGGAGCGTCAGCCGGATGCTCGCTTCACGGCCGTGCGCGGGCCGGGATTCGGCCTTGACGACGTCGGGGTTGGTGACGTCGCTTCCGCCGTACCGGGCGCTGTCGGTGTTGAGGGTCTCACGCCAACCGGGGACGGAATCGGGGACGCCGAGGCGGTAGGCGTGGCGGACGACCGGGGAGAAGTTGCTCACGGCGAGGAGAGGGTTGCCGTCGCCGTCGTGACGCAGGAAGGCGAAGACGTTGTCGTCGGCGGCGTCACCGGTGATCCAGGCGAAGCCGGCGGGGTCCGTGTCGCGCTGCCAGAGCGCGGGCGTGTGGCGGTAGACGGTGTTGAGGTCGCGGACCAGGTCCTTGACCCCGCGGTGGTCGGCCTCGGCCCCGTACCCGGGGTCCAGGAGCCACCAGTCGGGCCCCTGGGCTTCGGACCATTCGGCGCCCTGGGCGAACTCCTGTCCCATGAAGAGGAGTTGTTTGCCGGGGTGGGCCCACATGAAGCCGAGGTAGGCCCGACTGGTGGCGCGTTGCTGCCACCAGTCGCCGGGCGCCTTGGAAGCGAGTGACTTCTTGCCGTGGACGACCTCGTCGTGGGAGATGGGCAGGACGTAGTTCTCGCTGTAGGCGTAGACCATCGAGAACGTCATCTCGTGGTGGTGGTATTTGCGGTGGACGGGCTCGTGCTGGAGATACTCCAGTGAGTCGTGCATCCACCCCATGTTCCACTTCAGCCCGAATCCCAGCCCCCCGTCCGAGGTCGCCCGGGTGACGCCGTCCCAGGCGGTGGATTCCTCGGCGATGGTGACGACGCCGGGGTTGCGGCGGTAGACGGTGGCGTTCATCTCCTGGAGGAAGGCGACGGCGTCGAGGTTCTCCCGGCCGCCGTGTTCGTTGGGTGTCCACTGGCCGGGTTCGCGGGAGTAGTCGAGGTAGAGCATGGAGGCGACGGCGTCGACGCGGAGTCCGTCGATGTGGAATTCCTGGCACCAGTAGACGGCGTTGGCGACGAGGAAGTTGCGGACCTCGCGGCGTCCGAAGTCGAATTCGAGGGTGCCCCAGTCGGGGTGGGCGGCGCGTTGGGGGTCGGCGTGTTCGTAGAGGGGCGTCCGTCGAATGCGGCGAGGCCCATTCGTCGCGGGGGAAGTGGGCGGGGACCCAGTCCATGAGGACGCCGATGCTTACCTGGTGGAGGGCGTCGACGAGGTGTTTGAAGTCGTCGGGGGTGCCGAGGCGGGCGGTGGGGGCGTAGAAGCCGGTGACCTGGTATCCCCAGGAGCCGCCGAAGGGGTGTTCGGCGACGGGCATGAGTTCGACGTGGGTGAAGCCGAGGTCGGCGACGTAGGCGGGGAGCTGCTGGGCCAATTGACGGTACGTCAGGCCGGGTCGCCAGGACGCCAGATGCACCTCGTAGACGGAGAACGGCGCCTCGTGGGCGGGGCGCTCGCCCCGGCCCGCCATCCACTCCTCGTCGTGCCAGGTGTGGTGCGAGGTGTGCACGATCGACGATGTGCGCGGCGGGACCTCGGTGCGGCGGGCCATCGGGTCGGCGCGCAGGGTGCGGGTGCCGTCGGGGCGGGTGATCTCGAACTTGTAGAGCTCGCCCTCGCCGATGCCGGGCACGAACAGCTCCCAGACGCCCGTGGAGCCGAGCGACCGCATCGGATACCCCGTGCCGTCCCAGTGCGAGAACGGTCCGCAGACCCTGACCCCCTGGGCGTTCGGGGCCCACACGGTGAAGCGGGTGCCGGTCACGCCCTGATGGGTCATGGGGTGAGCGCCCAGCGCCCGCCAGAGTTCCTCGTGTCGGCCCTCGCCGATCAGATGCAGGTCCGTCTCACCCAACGCGGGCAGGAATCGGTACGGGTCATGCACCTCGGACTCGCGGCCCGCGTACGTCACCGACACCCCGTACTCGGGGATCGTGTCGAGAGGCAGCACGGCGGCGAAGAGGCCGTCGCCGATGTCCGTCAGCGCGGTACGCCGCCCGCCGACCACCACGGCCACGGCCTCGGCGTACGGACGCAGCACGCGGAACACGACACCGCCCGGCACCTCGTGGGCTCCGAGCACTGCGTGCGGATCGTGGTGGGTGCCCGACAACAGACGCGCGCGGTCCGCCGCCTCCAACGGGGCCACCGGCCCCGCGCCGACAGTGGTGGTGGAAACGGCCACGGCTTCATCCTCCTCGAGAGCGAACACGGAACAGGGCTGGGTCATCAGAGACCCTCGGAGAGACGAGCGACCGCCGCCATCGGAACAGGCAGCCAGTCGGGCCGGTGGCGGGCCTCGTACAGCACTTCGTACACGGCCCGGTCCGTCTCGTACGCGCGCAGCAGCTCGGGCTCCTCGTGCGGATCCCAGGCAGCCGCGGCGGCGTAGCCGGCCCCGTACGCCTCCCGGCAGCGGTGCGCCCACTCCGGGCGCCAGGGACGGCGGGAACGCGCGGCGTAGTCGAAGGAGCGCAGCATGCCCGCGACATCGCGGACGGGCGACTGCAGGCGCCGTCGCTCGAGGACCGGACGGGCCGGCTCGCCCTCGAAGTCGATGACGGACCACTGGCGCCCGGCCCTCAGTACCTGGCCGAGGTGGAGGTCGCCGTGGATCCGCTGAGACGGCCGCGCCGCGACGTCGAGTGACGCGAGGGCGTCGAAGGCGGAACGCAATCCCGGTACATATCGGCAGAGTTGGGGTACCGCCTGGGCCGTGGCCTCGAGGCGCTCACTCATCGCGGCGGCGAGCCGTTCGTGCTGGAGCGGGCTCGGCGCGTCGACGGGGAAGGCTGTCGCCAGTGCCAGATGCACCTCGGCGGTGGCTCGTCCCAGTTCGTACGCCTCCTCGGTGAACTCCCGGTCCGAGGCGAGTGACTTCAGCGCCAGGGTCCAGCCGTCGGCGGCGCCCGGCAGGAACGGCTGGAGCACCCCCAGCGTCGCCTCCCGGGGCTGCGAGGTGCCGAACCACGCCGCGGGGGCGGGTACCCGGGTACAGCCCTGCCGGGCCAGTGCCCACGGCAGTTCCAGGTCCGGGTTGATGCCCGGCTGGACGCGGCGGAAGAACTTCAGGATGAAGGAGTCCCCGTACACGAGCGAGGAGTTCGACTGCTCGGCGTCGAGCAGCCGCGGAGCGAGGCCGGCCGGGACCGTCACGCGCGCGTCGCGCTCGAAGAGCAGCGGCCCCGCTGCCCCCGGAGTACGCAGCCGTTCCAGGAGCAGCCCCGTCGCCCGCGGGTCGTGGAGCGCGTCGTAGACACTCATGTCGGCCAGCGGTCCCGCGCTCGCGCGGCCGATGAAGGCATGGGCGAGCCGGGGCGGCAGGACCTTCCGCGCGCCGAGGAGGAGCTGATAGCAGTCGTCGGCCGGGGGAGTGCCGGATCCGCTGTGGGTGGTCCGGCCCAGGTGTTCGGTGTGTACCAGGAGATGCAGACATCCCGGATACAGCTCGGTCGACGACGCCACGCTCAGGCCGGTGACCGGGCGTCCCTTGCCCGCGAACCAGCGTTGCCGCGGCAGCCACTCCCGCAGCAGATCACCGAGGGAGGTGAGCAGCGCGGCGGGGGCGTGGCGGCCCGGACGGTGCAACGCGGTCTTCGGCATGGCGACACGTCCTTTCAGAGGCAGGCGATCTTTGCCGGGCGATGGCTCAGGGCCGATTGACGGCGCCCGGGGCGACCGCGCGGCGAAGCCGGAACCAGTAGAAGCCGTGGCCTGCGAGGGTGAGCAGGTAGGGGAGTTCACCGATGGCGGGGAAGCGGACCCCGCCGATGAGCTCGACGGGGTGCCGGCCGTTGAACGTCCCCAGGTCGAGTTCGGTGGGCTGGGCGAAGCGGGAGAAGTTGTGCACGCACAGCACCAGGTCGTCCTTGTACTCCCGCAGGAAGGCGAGGACTGCGGGGTTGGAGGAGGGGAGTTCGGTGTAGGAGCCGAGGCCGAAGGCCTTGTTCTGTTTGCGGATCTCGATCATGCGGCGGGTCCAGTGCAGGAGCGACGAGGGTGAGGACATCGACGCTTCGACGTTGGTGACCTGGTAGCCGTAGACGGGGTCCATGATCGTGGGCAGGAAGAGGCGGCCGGGGTCGCTGGAGGAGAATCCGGCGTTGCGGTCGGGGGTCCACTGCATGGGGGTGCGGACGGCGTCGCGGTCGCCGAGCCAGATGTTGTCGCCCATGCCGATCTCGTCCCCGTAGTAGAGGATCGGGCTGCCCGGGAGGGACAGGAGCAGGGCGGTGAAGAGTTCGATCTGGTTGCGGTCGTTGTCGAGCAGGGGGGCCAGCCGACGGCGGATGCCGATGTTGGCGCGCATGCGCGGGTCCTTGGCGTACTCCGCGTACATGTAGTCGCGTTCCTCGTCGGTGACCATTTCGAGGGTGAGCTCGTCGTGGTTGCGCAGGAAGATGCCCCACTGGCAGTTGTTGGGGATCGCGGGGGTCTTGGCGAGGATCTCCGAGACGGGGTAGCGGGATTCGCGGCGGACGGCCATGAAGATGCGGGGCATGACGGGGAAGTGGAAGGCCATGTGGCACTCGTCGCCGCCGGAGGGGAAGTCGCCGAAGTAGTCGACGACGTCCTCGGGCCACTGGTTCGCCTCGGCCAGCAGCACCGTGTCCGGGTAGTGCGTGTCGATCTCCTTGCGCACCCGCTTCAGGAACTCGTGCGTTGGCGGAAGGTTCTCGCAGTTGGTTCCCTCGACCTGGTACAGGTACGGCACGGCGTCGAGGCGGAACCCGTCGATGCCGAGATCCAGCCAGAAGCGGAGGGCCGCGAGAATCTCCTCCTGGACGGCGGGGTTCTCGTAGTTGAGGTCGGGCTGGTGGGAGAAGAAGCGGTGCCAGTAGTACTGCTTGCGGACCGGGTCGAAGGTCCAGTTGGAGGCCTCGGTGTCGACGAAGATGATCCGGGCGTCCTGGTACTGCTTGTCGTCGTCGGCCCAGACGTAGTAGTCGCCGTAGGGTCCGTCGGGGTTGGCGCGGGACTCCTGGAACCACGGGTGCTGGTCGCTGGTGTGGTTCATGACGAAGTCGATGACGATGCGCATGCCGCGCTGGTGGGCGGCGTCGACGAATTCGACGAAGTCGGCGAGGTCGCCGAATTCGGGGAGTACGGCGGTGTAGTCGGAGACGTCGTAACCGCCGTCCCGCAGGGGGGACTTGAAGAACGGGGGCAGCCAGAGGCAGTCGACGCCGAGCCATTGGAGGTAGTCGAGTTTCGCGGTGAGGCCCTTGAGGTCACCGACGCCGTCGCCGTTGCTGTCCTGGAAGGAGCGGACCAGGACCTCGTAGAAGACGGCGCGTTTGAACCATTCGGGGTCGCGGTCCTTGGCCGGGGTGTCCTCGAAGGTGTCCGGTACGGGCTCGTTGACGATCATATGGTGGGTGACCCTCCGATGTGCGGTGCCGGTCCGACGGCGAGCACATGCGCACGGCCCGGCTCCAGTCGGACGAAGTTGGTCCTGCCCCAGTGGTACGTCTCGCCGGTCAGCTCGTCATGCACCGGCACGCGCTCGTCCCGGTCCAGGCCGATGCGCGGCATGTCCAACGAGACCGTGGCCTCCTGGGTGTGGTGGGGGTCGAGGTTGACCACCACCACAACCGTGTTCGAGCCCGTGCGCTTGCTGTACGCGATCAGGGCATCGTTGTCGGCTTGGTGGAAGTGAAGGTTGCGCAGTGCGCGCAGGGCGTCGTGGCGCCTTCGGATCCGGTTCAGGCTGGTGATCAGCGGGGCGATCGTCCTGCCCTCGCGCGCGGCCGACTCCCAGTCACGCGGCCGCAGTTGGTACTTCTCCGAGTCGAGGTACTCCTCGCTGTCCGGCCCGGCCGCGGTGTTCTCGCACAGCTCGTACCCCGCGTAGACGCCCCAGGCGGGTGACAGGGTGGCGGCCAGCACGGCCCGTGCCTCGAAAGCGGGCCGTCCGCCGCGCCGGAGGTAGCCGGGCAGGATGTCGGGGGTGTTGACGAAGAAGTTGGGCCGCATGAAGGCGGCGCTCTCGCCCGACAGCTCGGTGAGGTAGTCGGTCAGCTCCTGCTTGGTGTTGCGCCAGGTGAAGTACGTGTACGACTGCTGGAAACCGACCGTCGCCAGCCTCTCCATGATCGCGGGCCGGGTGAACGCCTCGGCCAGGAAGATCACGTCCGGGTCCCTGCGGTTGATCTCGGCGATGACCCGCTCCCAGAAGACCACCGGCTTGGTGTGCGGGTTGTCCACGCGGAAGATCCGGACACCGTGATCCATCCAGAAGCGCAGCAGCCGCACGCACTCGGCGATCAGCCCCGGCATGTCCTGGTCGAAGGCGATCGGGTAGATGTCCTGGTACTTCTTCGGCGGGTTCTCCGCGTACGCGATCGTGCCGTCGGCGCGGTGCTGGAACCACTCCGGATGCTTCTCCACCCACGGGTGGTCGGGGGAGCACTGGAGCGCGAAATCGAGGGCGACCTCGAGACGCAGATCCGCCGCCCGGCGGACGAACGCGTCGAAGTCGTCGATGGTGCCGAGAGCCGGGTGGATCGCGTCGTGGCCGCCCTCCGGAGAGCCGATCGCCCACGGCACACCGACGTCCCGACGGCTCGCCGACAGGCTGTTGTTGGGGCCCTTGCGGAAGGTCGTGCCGATGGGGTGGACCGGCGGGAGGTAGACGACGTCGAAGCCCATCTCCGCGATGGCGGGCAGGCGTTCGGCGGCGGTGCGGAACGTGCCGTGGGCGGACGGGTCCAGCTGTCCGCTCTCCGAACGCGGGAAGAACTCGTACCAGGAGCCGTACAGCGCCCGCTCGCGCTCCACGAGCAGAGGCAGCGGCAGCGAGCGGGAGACCCGTTCGCGCAGTGGGTGGGCGGACAGAACGGAGGTCACCTCAGGGGTCAGGGCGGCCGCGAGACGGGTGGCCGGTGGCTGCGACGCGTCGCGCAGGCCTTCGGCCGAGGCCCGTACCGCCGACCGTCCGTCCGGGTCCGGTACACCGGCCGCGGCGCGCTCGAACAGCGCGGCGCCCTCTTCCAGGATCAGCTCCGTGTCGATGCCGGCCGGGACCTTGATGCCGGCGGCCAGGCGCCAGGCGGCCACCGGGTCGCTCCAGGACTCCACCAGGTACGTCCAGTGGCCCACGGAATCCGGCGTGACCTCGGCGCCCCACCGGTCGGTACCGGGAGCGAGCTCGCGCATCGGGGTCCAGGGGCCGGCCAGCCCCGTCGGATCGCGCAGGACGACATTGGCGCCGACCACGTCGTGGCCCTCACCGAAGACGGTCGCGGTGACCTGGAAGCTCTCCCCGCAGACCGCCTTGGCGGGGCGACGCCCGCACTCGACCACCGGGTGGACGTCGACGACCGGGATCCGGTCGACCGGAGTGGGGTCGACCGGGTCACGGCCGTCGGCCGGGTGTGCGTCCATGTCGTTCGCCTCCGCCGTTCTCGATCGCGCCTGCCGTTCACAGCTGTCCGGGAACGTCCCGATCACTGCCCCGTCTCAGGGACACCCCCCGGCCGTACGGCCCGTTCAGCCGGCCTGAAGGCCGTGACCGTCCCGGGAGTCCGCGGACGGCGTGCTCCCGTCCCGTACGTGGTGGCCGAAGCCGACGCCGCCGAGGGGGCGGCCTGCGCCTTCGAAGTGCCCAAAGCCCGCGCACCGCCGCGCAGATACTGCTCGGCGGCGTCCACGGCCTCCCGCGCGCAGCGCTTCCCCATCAGGACGCACAGGGTGTACCCCGAGTTCTCGAAGTCGTCCCGCACCGCGTGGTCCATGGGGGCCACGAGCAGCAGACGTTCCCAGGCCCGGTATTCCTCCAGGTGCCTGGCGACCTCGGCTTTGGCAGGCAGCAGCATGGCGCTGGTCACCTTTCCACTCTCCAGGACTGCGCACGGGCCCGTCCGGCTGGTGCGGGGCGGGCGTGTACAGAGGGGCACCGGCCTGTCATCGAGGCCGGCGCCCTCACTCATGGTGCCTGTGTCACCACGAAGCGTCTTGTTGGCTGTTCAACTACACCAGGAGCGGTCAGGAGTGCTCTCGTGTTGCACGAACGGAGTAGCACTCGCATCCTTGGACTTACTCAGGAGCGACCAACACTCACGCTTCGTATTCGGGGCTCGTCCGGAAAGGACGAGAGGGAGCAGGAGCTTCGCCGGTGAGGAGCCAACGAAGATGAAATCTGCAGTTCCCTGCTACTACCACCTCGACGTCGAGGTCAATCCGGACCGAGTGGGACAGGTCAGACGCATTATGGCCGCCCATCTCCGGTACTGGAACCTCGAGTTCCTCGTCGAGTCCGTCTGCCACTGCGCCGAATCGCTGCTGGACACCATCGCCCAGCACTCGGCCGACAAGAACACGACCGTCGAGATGTGGTGGAACGGCAAACACCTCATCACCGCCGTCTCGGACAACGACCAGGACATCCGCCCGCACAACGCACCCCAGGGCTGTCTCGCACGAATCGCCGCCCTGAGTGACAACTGGGGCTGCTGTGCCACGGGCGCGGGCGGAAAGATCATCTGGTTCTCCTGGCGGGCCCGTTCCGCCGAACGCGCCCCCCTGGTCCCGGTCGGCCCCGTGCCGAGCCTGCGGGAGGCGTGCCGGACACCCCGGGCGCTGTCGTTGCCCGTGCCCGCCTTCGCGGCGGCACGAAACGACACGGAGGCCGCGATCACCGTACGGTGATCAGGTGCGCACCTGGACCGGACGCCCGTACCCGCTGGGGGCGTCATACGACGGCGAAGGCACCAACTTCGCCCTGTTCACCGAAGCCGCCGAACGGGTCGACCTCGTTCTGGTCGATGACGACGGTGCCTCGCGCACCGTCACGATGACCGAGGTCGACGGATACGTGTGGCACTGCCGACTGCCCGATGTCGGGCCGGGCCGCCGCTACGGCTACCGGGTCCACGGACCGTGGGACCCGGACGCCGGACACCGTTGCAACCCGGCCAAGCTGCTCCTCGACCCGTACGCGAAAGCGGTCGACGGACAGATCGACAACGACGCCTCGCTCTACGAGCGGGCGGCCGACGGGCCCGATCCCGCGGACAGCGCCGGGCACACCATGCTCGGCGTGGTGACCGATCCGGCCTTCGACTGGGGCGAGGACCGTCCACCGCTGCGGCCGTACGCCGAGACGGTGATCTACGAGGCCCATGTGCGCGGTCTGACCCGAACCCACCCGGACATCCCCGCCGAACTGCGCGGTACCTACGCGGGCCTGGCCCATCCGGCCGTCGTCGGGCATCTGACCTCGCTCGGCGTGACCGCGGTCGAGCTGATGCCGGTGCACCAGTTCACCCAGGACGGCTTCCTGCGGGACAGGGGCCTGTCCAACTACTGGGGCTACAACACCATCGGCTTCTTCGCCCCGCACCACGCCTACGCGGCGCACGGCACCCGCGGAGAGCAGGTCACCGAGTTCAAGTCGATGGTCAAGGCGCTGCACGCGGCGGGCCTGGAGGTGATCCTCGACGTCGTCTACAACCACACCGCCGAGGGCAACGAGAACGGCCCCACGCTCTCCTTCCGCGGCATCGACAACGCCTCCTACTACCGTCTGGTGGAGGGGGACGCCGCGCACTACTACGACACCACCGGCACCGGGAACAGCCTGCTGACGCGGCACCCGAACGTACTGCAGCTGATCATGGACTCGCTGCGGTACTGGGTGACGGAGATGCACGTCGACGGATTCCGCTTCGATCTGGCGGCCACGCTCGCGCGGCAGTTCCACGACGTGGACCGGATCTCGGCGTTCTTCGACCTGATCCAGCAGGATCCGGTCGTCGGACGTGTGAAGCTGATCGCCGAGCCATGGGACCTCGGCGACGGCGGCTACCAGGTCGGCAACTTCCCGCCCCTGTGGTCGGAGTGGAACGGCAAGTACCGGGACACGGTAAGGGACTTCTGGCGCTCCGGCGAACACACGCTCGGTGAGTTCGCCTCCCGCCTGACCGGATCCGCCGACCTCTACCAGCACGACCGGCGCCGGCCGCGCGCGGGAATCAACTTCGTCACCGCGCACGACGGATTCACCCTGCGCGACCTCGTCTCGTACGACGACAAGCACAACGAGGCCAACGGCGAGGGCGACCGGGACGGCGAGAGCGTCAACCGTTCCTGGAACTGCGGTGCCGAGGGCCCCACCGACGACGAGGCGATCCTCGAACTCCGCGCCCGCCAGCAGCGCAACCTGCTCACCACCCTGCTGCTCTCCCAGGGCATCCCGATGCTCGCGCACGGCGACGAACTGGGCCGCACGCAGCAGGGCAACAACAACGCCTACTGCCAGGACAACGAACTGTCCTGGATCGACTGGCGACTGGACGACGAGCAGCGCGAACTCATCGAGTTCACCCGGCGTGCAGTGGCGCTGCGCGCCGCTCACCCCGTGCTGCGTCGCCGCCGCTTCTTCCTCGGCGACACGGCCACGCACGAGCGTCAACCGCTGCCCGACCTGGTGTGGCTGCGGCCGGACGCGCGCGAGATGACGGACGCGGACTGGCGGCGCGCCGACGCGCACGCCGTCGCCGTGTTCCTCAACGGCGACGCGATCGCCGAGCCCGACCCGTACGGCGGCGCGGTGGTCGACGACTCCTTCCTGCTGCTCCTGAACAGCTACTGGGAGCCGGTCGTCTTCCGCCTTCCGGGTGCCGAATACGGTGAACGATGGACGGCACGGATCGACACCGCCGACCCCGCGGTCCTCCCCGACGAGCGGGAGCGCAAGGCCGATACCGACGTCCACCTCGAAGCACGCAGTCTGCTGCTGCTGTCCAGGTCCCCGCGGGCCGCCGAAGGCGACACCACCGGCAGCTGAGCCGGGTGCGCCGAGCAGAACGGGCGCCGTGCACCCATCGGAGTGACACTGGAGCGAGGACCCCGGCCACCGGGGTCCCCGCAACCGGCCCCGGACCCGGGGGATGCGCATGTCCATCACGCCGGCACAGGCAGCGCGACAGGAGCTGACCGGATTCGAGGGTCGGCTGACCGGACCCGACGACCCCGGGTACGACCGGGCGCGCACGGTCTACAACGCGATGATCGACCGGCGGCCCGCCCTGGTGGCGCGCTGCACCGCACCCGAGGACGTCTCGTCGGTCGTCGGCTTCGCCCGCGACCACGGGCTGCCCCTCGCCGTGCGCGGCGGGGGGCATCACGGCGCGGGCCTGGGAGTCTGCGACGACGGCGTGGTGCTCGACCTCGCACCGCTGAAGGACGTCGAGGTGGACCCGAAGGCCCGCACGGCACGCGTCGGCGGCGGCTGTGTGTGGAGCGAGGTCGACCGTGCCACCCACGAGCACGGCCTGGCCACGCCCGCCGGCATCGTCTCCACGACGGGAGTCGGCGGTCTCACGCTGGGCGGAGGCCTCGGGCACCTCACCCGCGCCCACGGGCTGACCGTCGACAACCTCCTGGAGGCCGACCTCGTCCTGGCGAGCGGTGATCAGGTGCGGGCGAGCGCCACCGAGAATCCCGATCTGTACTGGGCGATCCGCGGGGGCGGCGGCAACTTCGGAGTCGTCACCTCGTTCCTCTTCCGGCTGCACGAGGTGAGCACGGTCGTCGCCGGACCCACCTTCTGGCCCGCCGAACTCGGCGCCGACGTCCTGGCCGCCTACCGCGACTTCATCCCGCACGCGCCCCGCGAGCTGAACGGCTTCTTCATGTTCGGATCCGTCCCGCCCGCCCCGCCGTTCCCCGAGGAGCTCCGTCTACGCGGTGTCTGCGGCGTCATGTGGTGCCGCGTCGGGGACGACACGGAGCTCGCGGCCACGGAGATGGCGCCCCTCCTCTCCGCGCTGCCCGCACCGCTGCTGCACGCACCGGCGCCGATGCCCCACCCCGTACTGCAGTCGGCCTTCGACGCGGTCTATCCCCCCGGTGACCAGTGGTACTGGCGCGCGGACTTCGTCGACGAGATCCCCGACGAGGCCGTCGCACTGCACGCCAGGTTCGGTGCCGAACCGCCGACCTGGAAATCGGGGATGCACCTGTACCCGATCGACGGCGCTGTCCACGACGTCGCGCCGACGGACACCGCCTGGGGCTACCGCGACACGGGCTGGGCCTCCGTCTTCGCGGGCGTCGACTCCGACCCGGCCAACGCGGAACTCGTGAAGAACTGGAGCGTCGAGTACTCCGACGCACTGCACCCGTACTCCGCGGGCGGGGCCTATGTGAACATGATGATGGACGAAGGACAGGAGAGGGTGCGGGCCGGCTACCGCGGGAACCACCCCCGCCTCGCCCGGACCAAGGCCGCCTACGACCCGGCCAATCTCTTCCGCGTCAACCAGAACATCCAGCCGGTGCAAGGGGCCTGAGGCAGGGCCTGCGGACCACACCGTCCTGGCCGGGGTACGGCCGATTGTCCGCCACTCGGTGTCTCCCGCCGTTCGGCAGGCGATCGGCCGCCGACCGGCCGTCAGTTCACCTGTGGGCGCGCCTGGTTGCTGGTGGGCGCGGGCGCGGGTTCGCGGACCGGGAGGCCACTGTCACGGGCGTCGAGGGTGATGACGGGGACGTGCCGGCCGAGGGTGCGCAGAGCGCGCCCGAATCCCTCCACGGCCTCGGCGTCGTCCGTCTCGCCCGTCACATGGAGGAGGGCGCCGTCGCGTTCCGCCACCGCCTCGGCGAAATCGAGGGCCTGGATCCAGGTCACCCGGGAACGCCCGCGGCGCAGCGGACCGTAGACCAGTTCATGGACGAGACTTCCGTCGACGGCCAACCGGCCCGGTGCGGCGAGGAGTTCACGGTACGGCTGGGTGGGGTCCACATGGTGCAGCGGTCCGCGGGCACGCCGGACGAGGAACCCCTGGCGGGCCAGTCCGGCGATCAGGGCGCCCCGGCCGATGCCGTCGGGGCCTTCGACGACGAGGGTCCGGCACTGCGCGAGGGCGTGGCGGAGAGTGTGGTGGAGGGCCTGGTGCGGAACCTGGTGGAAGGTCATTCCCGCACCTCGGAACAAGGGCCGGTGCGCATGCCGCTCCCTCCAGGAGGACCGATCCCCCCAGTGTCGCCGGACAGCCCGCGCGGCGGGAGTGTGCGGGCGGGATGTCCGGTTGTGCGGACGTAGTGGTGCGGCCCCGGCGGACGCGCTCCAGCGCGTTGACGTACTCGTAGGTCGGCAACAGGTACGGCCCACAGGGGGGTTCACGGAGGCGGGCCCAGCCCGCCTCGCGGACCGGACGAATACATCGGATCGCCGGTTGCGTGCCGAGCCCGGCGGACACCATAGTGATCGAGTGACCGCCGCACAGGCAGCAGCGAAGACCGCACAACTGCGCTTCCTCGTAAGGGAATTGACCTGCCGACAGACGGGGCGCGGCACCGCAGGCGACCGTGATGCGAGACCTGCACCGTCACCGTGACCGACGGACGACCGAGCGGCGCGGCCAAGGGCCCCGCCGGGGCCAACACGGCACTGGCGGCCGCCCTGAAGGACGCGGGCTGCTCCTACGCCTCCCTCGCCCTGCGGGTCAACGAACTGGGCCGCCGCCAGGGCAGCGACTCCCACTACGACAAGGCGTCGGTCACCCGCTGGTTACAGGGCCAGCAACCGCGCGGCACCACACCGGGGTTGATCGCCGCCGTACACCGGAGCGCCGGGGACGGGATGCCGGGCAAGCGCTCAGCCCGGGATGAGCGCATCCCACTGATCACGGGTCGGACCGTCGTGCTTCGGCGAGAAGTCGGGGTGGGCGGCCAGCCAGGCGGAGACGTGCCGCTCCACTTCGTCGGTGCCGTAGGCGTCCTGGGCCGGCCGCAGGAGATGGCGTACCTGGGCCCGGGCTCTCATGACGACGGGATCGTCGAAGGCGCAGGCCGCCCGGGCGGCGGCCCGCCGATCCGAGAGCGGCGAGCTCTCGGCGAGGCGTTGCCCGTCGGCCCGGTCGGCCGCCACCTGCGCGTCGAACCACGGGCGGAGGGCCTGTGCTGTCCAGGTGTGGTACCCGAGGGGGTCCGCGGCTATCCGGTCGGCATGGGTGGCGAGGTGCTGGGCGGCGCGCAGGCCGAGGGCCACGCCATGGCCGAAGGTGGGGTTGGTGTGGATGAGGCTGTCCCCGGCGTTGACCAGGCCGGTGACGACAGGTCCTTCATCGTCGGCGAGGCCGGTCCAGCGGTTGTCCAGGCCGGCCATCGGCAGGACCGCCGACCGTGGTTCGGGGGCCAGGTCGAGCCACGCGGCGGTGGCGGGGAAGCGGCGGGCGACGGCCTCGAACACGGCGGGGTCGGTGAGCGCGCCGCGGGTCGGATCACCCGTGGAGAGCACCAGGCTCACCGCGAAGGTGTCGTTGTCGGAAGGGAAGACACCGGCGAGCGCGAACGGTGCCGCCGAGCCGGTCTTCACCCGCCCGGGGTCATGGGGGCCCTCGGCACGCAGGCGGTACCAGCGGCACAGGTAGGCGATCCCGGTGCGATGGCTGTCGACCACCGGCGGGCGGCAACCGGCCGCGATCAGCCACCCTGGCACCGGTGAGCGGCGCCCGGACGCATCGACGACGAGGTCCGCCCGGTGCGTTTCCGCTCCCACCCGCACGCCGGTCACCCGGGCCGGCCGGCCCTCCCTCATGAGGAGACCGCGCACCCGGCGGCCTCCTCGCACCACAACGGTGCGCTCCCTCCGCACGGCCGCGGTCAAGGCGGCCTCCAGCACGATGCGACGGGTGCGCAGGGTCACCAAGTCCTCGTCGCCGGCCCGATGCGGCGGATGCGCGCCGAACCAGTCGAACTCGTGGTACTCCCGGGCTCCACGTGCCAGCAGGTCCGCGTAGACATCCGGGGTCTCGGCGCGCAGGACGGTGCGCACGGGCGCGAGGAGCGAGTGGGGCTGGACGGCCTGCGGGCATCGAGGCCTGTCCCAGTGGAAGAAGTCCTGGTTCAGGTCCTCTCCGGCCTGCCTCGCGTCCTGCTCGAACAACGTGACCGCGTGGCCGCGCCGACCGAGCATGAGCGCCGTCCCCAGCCCGCTGATACCCCCACCGATCACCGCAACCCGCGCCACTGAACTCCCCTTCGCGTCGTGTTGCGCAACGAGCCTACTGTTTGGCGATCTTGGCGTCGGTGTCGGGGAGTCGTGCGGGCGCGCGGGGAGGCGGAGGGGGCCGCACGGGATCGGCCGTATCGGGCGCACGGCCGGGTTCCCCGCTCGCGGCGCCGAAGCTGAGCCGCCGCACGACGCCCCGTGCGGTCCGGCCGGTGAACTGTTCGCCAACGCGGTCGGACACGGCAGTTCGGGCCCCGCCGACAAGATCACCGTCACCTCGAGCGCACCGGGCACGAACTGCGCGTGACGGTCGCCGACGCCTCCGCCGCCCTGCCGCGGCCATGGACGACGGACCCGGCCACGGAGCCGGGACGCGGTCTGGCCATCGTGGCCGCGCTGTCCGACGACTGGGGCATCGCACCGTCCGACCCCGGCACCACGGGCAAGAAGGTGTGGTTCACGCTGGTGCTCCACGGTATGCCGTGAGGGGATCGCCGACCGAGTCACGGCGGTGGGCTGGCCGAAGTGCCCAGGCGAAAGGCCCTGTTCAGTGTCTCCGCCGGCAGCATGCACCGCGTACCAGCTTCACCTGGTCGCGGGGACAACCGCGATCCGAGTGGCCGGTCCCGAGCGGGGGAGCGTGAACGCCGCACCGGTGTACGCGACAGTCATATCAACGGCTACCCGTGCCCATTAGGGTGAAAAGCTCGACGAAACCGCTCACCGTGCCCCCGCGCGAGCCATGGTCCTTGCAAGGAAGAAGGCCTGACGGAGGGAACGGGGCATTGCGGTTGAGGCGTATCGGAACGATTCTGGGCACAGTCGCACTCACCGTGCCGGCAACCACCGTCGGCGCTCACGCCGCGGCGGTCGCCTGCGGCGGAGGAGTGTCGACCGGCCGTGTGGCCATCAATGGCTGTATCAGCGCACAGCGGGGATCTGTCGGCAGAATCCCCACCCGGGAGATCACGGCACACATCAAGGCGCGTAACACGGGAACGAAAGGACTGAACGTCTCCTACGAGGCATTCTTCCGCGTTGTCGACGGTGGCCACTGGGTGAAGCTGGGCAGCGGTCGCGCCTATGTCGGGGCAGGCGAAGCCATCGGCCCTGCCGAAGTGGGAAGCACGACCCGGGTCTGCGGCCCCGTGAAGGTCGAGATCCGTGTACACGCTCGGGCGGACGGTGCCGCCTGGAGCAACTGGTCTCCCGCGTCCACGAGGCAATGCCAGACCTGAGCGGCCGAACTCCCCTGGGCGGCCTGACAGCCCCGAAGAGGGTCATCGACGCCACCCGCTCGAGCAGCGGCACCGCTCAGATGCGGACGCCGAACTGGAAAGGCATGTTGCCGATCGACTCGTAGCGGACGAGCGCGCCGCTGTGCGGGGCGTGCAGCACCTGGCCGCCGCCCGCGTACAGCCCGACGTGGTGGTGGTCCCCGTAGAAGATGACCAGGTCACCGACCCGGAGATCGCTCTGCGAGTAGATGCGGGTGCCCGCGTTGGCCTGGACCTCCGAGGTGCGCGGGATGGAGACATCGGCCTGGGCGTAGGCCCAGGAGGTGAGGCCCGAGCAGTCGAAGGTGCTGGGGCCGGCGTGGCCGTAGTCGTACGGGGCGCCGATCACGCTCTCCGCGGCGGCGAACGCGGCGGCCGCGCGTCCGGAGGCGGCCTTGGTGTTGCCGAGGTCGACACGCTCGCTGGCGCGGGTGGCGCGCTCCTGGTCCTGGGCCGCGAGAGCCGCCTTCTCCTTCGCCGTCAGGGAGTTGAGGAGCTTCTGCGCCGAGGCGAGCTTGCCCTGGACTTCCTGCTTCTTCTTCTTGAGCTCGGCGCGGGTGTCGGAGAGGTCCTTGAGCTTCGCGGACGCTTCCTGGCGCTGCTGGGCGAGCTCGCGCTGCTTCTCCTGGACCTTCTTCAGCGCCTCGACCTGCTGACCGCTCAGCTGGTCCATCGCGGACGCCTTGTCCAGGTAGTCGTCCGGGTTCGAGGAGAGGAACAGTGCCACGGAGGGGTCGATGCCGCCGGTGCGGTACTGGGCACTGGCCATCGAACCGAGGGCGTCGCGCAGCTGGTTGAGGTCTTCCTGGCCGCGGGCGACGTTGTCCTGCAGGGCGCTGATCTGCTTCTCCAGCTTGTCCTGCTTCTCCTTGGCCCCGTCGAGCTTCTCGGTGGCCTGCTCCGCCTCCTGGTAGAGGGCGTCGACCTTCGACTTGACCTCGTCCTTGCTCGGCTTCTCGCTGGGCGCGGCGTTGGCGGCGTTGGCGCTGAGGGCCACGGCGGCCGCCGCGACGGTGGTGAGCACGGTCACACGGGTGCGGCTCGGCTGCTTGGGTCGACGGTGGGACGCCACGAAGGCGAGCTCCTTCTTCCTCCGGCCGCCTGCCGATACGTCAACAAGCGGTGTCCCTCCGCCGTCACTCCCAACGAGCGAACACCCGAGCAAAGGTTCGGATGTGAACTCTAGTGACCCGGTCGTGATCAGAGCAAGTGGCGTTGTGACAACTGTCGTTCGATGTGAGGGACAAGTAACGGTGTCTGAGGAGGGTCTCCCCCTCAAGAGCCGACGTCCGCGAAAGGGCCGAACATCCCGCTGCGCACGCGGACGCAGGTGTCCGCATCCGCTGCGCCCGACGGCCCCCGTGACAGCACGTGCTCCCAGGCGAGCGCCGCCGCCTCCACGGCGCCACCTCGCGCTCCACGGCGTCACCTCGGGCTACTGAGCGGTCCGGTGCAGGTGAAGGTGAGCTCGTAGCGCGAGGGCCAGGTGATCCGCCTGTTCAGCCGTCACCCGCTCCTGCTCCGGCCCCCGAAGCAACTCGAAAATGCCCGGCCCGCGGTGCTCCGGTCGCAGATCCGCCATGCGCGGCACGATGTGGAAGTGCACGTGCGCGAAACCCTCCGCCTCGGCGAACTGGTCGAACCCTGCTTCCATGCCGCACGCGTAGCAGTCGGGAGTCGTCATGGACCGGGATCGTAGATCTGACCGTGCCGTCACGGAATCGAGCGCTCCCGCGCGGGAATCCTGTGCCGAGGCTACGGGGAGTGACTCGGCACGCCGGTGACGGCCGGCCGACGCCGAATCCTGAGGAACAGGGCGACTCCAGCAGCGAGGACGAGCAGGCCGACGGCCAGCAGGATCCATGGGTCGAGCAGACCCTCGGTGCAGCTCCCGCCGCCGGCGGAGGCGGTGCAGTGGGTACCGGGACCCTCTCGATTGAGGTAGGTGAGAAGGAACAGCGGCAGGCTCGCACTCGATATCAGACCGGGCAGGCAGCGAAGGGCCCCGCGCCGCGTCGCCAGCGCCACGGTGGCGATCAGGGGGATCGGCAGGATGAAGACCCCGATCGACAGCACGGTCAGCAGGGCGAGCAAGTAGCCGGACCCGGTCAGGAGCCATCCGGTGAAGAACAGCCAGTCACGTTGGTCGCCGGTGATTCTCACGGCACCTCCCCCTACAGATCATGCCACCACGACTGCCGCTCCAACCTGTCCAGTTCGCGTTCTGCCCAGGAGTCGAACCCCGAACCCGAGGGGCTCGGGTTCGGTGACCACGGCCACGTGGACGTGGGTGTGCGGGGCGCTGTCCGGTCCGTCGACCTCACACACGACGACCTGGCCCACCGCGGTCATCAAGGGCTGCAGTCGAGCTCTCGGCATGATCTCAGCATCGCAGGGTCCCCACGCCGCGCCGAGTCAGCCGCATCCCACCCGGGCGGGGTCCTCCAGGGTGGCCAGGCCGTCGTCCCCGCCGGCACGTTGCCGCCGAACCCTGCTGTCGCTCAGGCGCTGGACCGTGACCATGGCGGCGTCGTCGTTGAACCGCATGTTCCCGCCCACATGAGCGGTCAGACCGTCGAGAATGTACGGGAGCAGCTCATCCAGGTCCCTGTGCGGCCATGCGGTGATCCGGTCCTCGAGGTCGAAGAAGTGGCCTTTCGGGTCACGGGCTTCGATGACGCCGTCGGTGTAGAGAAGCAACAGCGCTTCCTCGGCCAGGGGCAGCACGGTCATGGTGTAACTCTGCGTGCCGGTGCTGTTCAGTCCGAGGGGCGGCGCGGGCCACCGGGCCGGCACGGGCCGGACCGTGTCTCCCTCGACGAGATAGGGGGGAGGGTGGCCGCAGTTGATCATCCTGACGCACGAACCGTCCGCGGGTATCTCCAGCAGGAGCGCGGTGATGAAGCGCTCCGCGACATCGGGGTCGGTGGCGGCCACTTCTTCGAAATGGGCCTGCACGGCTTCTTCGAGGAGGGCCATGAGGTCGGCCAGTGAGGGTGTCCGGCGGGCTGAACTGCGGAATGCCCCGAGAAGCGCGGCCGCATCGTCCACCGCCGCGAGGCCCTTTCCCTTGACGTCTCCGATGAGGAAGCGGACAGCGTCGTCGGAGGAGGCGACGGCGTACAGGTCGCCCCCCACGCGTGCCTGGGGGTGGGAGGCCCGGTACTCCGCCCGAATGCGCAGCGAACCGATGGACGGGGGCATCGGGCGTATCAGGACTCGCTGAACGGCCTCGGCGACGGCCCGTACTCCGAGCAGTTCACGGGTGGACCGTTCCCGCAGGGTGCGGAAGGTGATGACGCACAACGAGACGAGAGCGATCGCCACGAGGTGCACGACGAACGTGGAGGTACCGAAGAGCCCGTCGTGCCCGTCGAGCGCGACGCACGCCGCACAGGAGAGACCGGCGATGGTCGCCGTGACCCGTGCTCCGGCGAGTGCGGCCGTGGCCGCGGGAACCGTGGCCATGAGTGAGCCGAGGTGTTCCGACGTGGGCAGCATGAAGCCGAAGCCCAGGATCGTCGCGATCATGGCGATCGCGAAAAGGAACGGCCCGTAGCGGCTGGCGGTCACCCTGTGCCCCGCCGCCCTGATCCGCGCCGATCGCGCCGTGCGGGGCGGAGCCGTACGGCGCAGCGTGCGGCCGAGGCGCAGGAACCAGGCGGTCGGTGTGGCGAACCGCGGAGTGTCGTCGAAGGGCGCGGTCCCGGTGCGGCTCTGGCGGTGCTCAGAGCGGCTCTCGCGGGCCCTGAGCACACGACGCGGCCCGGACTGGTCCACCATCTGCATCTCCGCTACGGCGATCCTCGGGACGACTGGCCTGCGCAGACAACCGTGTGCACATGGCCTTGCGTCTGGGCGACCGGAGGAGCGGCAGCGTTTCCTGTGCGCTGCTGCCCGACCGCGGCCGCTGCGTTCGTCCCGCACGACCACTGACGAAACGGCCCTCGGACCGCTCCGGTGTGGGGGCGAGCGCCCTTGCGAGGCACGCGTACACCAGGAACCACAGGGTGAGCCCGCGCTGTCCGGGCCGCCGGGTTGCAGGCGGCTCGGGACGCCCTGGCGTGCGGAGCCTCATTCCGGCCAAGGGTAGAACCGGAGGGCGGAATTGCGCAAGAAAGTCTGCTTTTGTCCGTCGGGATCGGGCCGTACGGCACCCCTCTGCGACACCCCCAGGACACCCCGTTCTGGCTTCCTCGCGGCTGTAGCCGTCGTACGCGCACGCTGCCGGGCGGGCAGCGTCCCGTCCAGGACACCGCCGCGGCCGCCCTTCATGTCCTTCGTGCTGACGGGGAGAGGAGGCGGCGCCCGGCGTACGAGTGATCCGCGCCACGACGGAACGGGACCTGGGTGAGGCACTTCGGGCCGGGAGGGACTCCGAGGCCGCATCCTGCCTCTGCGCGGAGGATGCTGAACCAGCGGTCCCGCCCGCAGACGTGGTGGGACGTGCCCGTGGCCGAGACCGTGGGGCCGTCCGGCCGCGATCGAGGCCCGCGAGGCCCGACGACGTGAGCCTCGCAGTCCGCCGCCATCATTGAAGGAGTTCCGCCGATGAAGACCGTCACCCACTGGATCGGTGGCAAGCCCTACGGGGATGGTTCGAGGGCCTTCGGTGCCTGGGGCCCGGTGACCGATCCGGCGAGCGGAGAGGTCACCACACGGGTCGCGATGGCGGGCACCGACGAGGTCGACACAGCGGTCGCCGCGGCGAAGGAGGCCTACGCCACCTGGCGCACGTCCTCGCTCGCGCAGCGGACCGCGATCCTCTTCCGCTACCGCGAACTGCTGAACGCGCGCCGCGACGACCTCGCCGCGCTGATCACCGCCGAGCAGGGCAAGGTCCACGCGGACGCGCTGGGCGAGGTGGCCCGGGGCCTGGAGATCGTCGAACTGGCCTGCGGACTCGGCACGGCGCTCAAGGGCGACATGTCCACGGAGGTGTCGAGCAGCGTCGACGTGACGTCGGTCCGCCAGCCGCTCGGTGTGATCGTCGGCATCTCACCGTTCAACTTCCCCGCCATGATCAGCATGTGGATGTTCCCCATGGCGATCGCCTGCGGGAACACCTTCGTCCACAAGCCGAGCAGCAAGGCCCCGTCCGCGTCCATGCTCCTCGCGCAACTCGCGGCCGAGGCCGGTGTGCCCGACGGTGTGCTCAACATCGTGCACGGCGACGAGGTCGCGGTGAACGCGCTGCTGGACCACCCTGACGTGGCGGCCGTGTCGTTCGTGGGCTCCACACCGGTCGCCCGTCACGTCTACGGCAGGGCGTCCGCCAGCGGCAAGCGTGTCCAGGCCCTCGGCGGCGCGAAGAACCACATGCTGGTCCTGCCCGACGCCGACCTCGACGCGGCCGCCGACGCCGCGGTGACCGCCGCCTACGGGTCCGCGGGCCAGCGCTGCATGGCCGTCTCCGTGGTGGTCGCGGTCGGCTCGGCGGGAGACGCGCTGGTGCCCCGGATCGCCGAGCGGGCCGCGAAGGTCAGGATCGGCCCGGGCGACGACCCGGCGTCCGAGATGGGCCCGCTCGTCACCAGGGCGCACCGCGACGAGGTCGCGGACTACGTCGCGGGCGCGGCCGCCCAGGGAGCCGACGTGGTGCTCGACGGCAGGGACTTCACCGTCGAGGGCTTCGAGAACGGGCACTGGATGGGCATATCGCTCCTCGACAAGGTCAGCACCGACTCGGACGCCTACCGGAACGAGATCTTCGGCCCCGTCCTGTGCGTGCTGCGCGCGGAGACCTACGAGGAGGCCATGGACATCATCAACGGCTCTCCGTTCGGCAACGCGAGCTCGGTCTTCACCCGCGACGGCGGCGCGGCCCGCCGCTTCCAGCTGGAGGTCGAGACCGGCATGGTCGGCGTGAACGTGCCGATGCCGGTGCCGGTGGGCTACCACTCCTTCGGCGGCTGGAAGGACTCGGCCTTCGGCGACCACCGCATGTACGGCGGCGAAGCCGTGCACTTCTACACGCGTGGCAAGGTCATCACGAGCCGCTGGCCCGACCCGGCCGAGACCGCGACCGGGCCGGACCTGGGATTCCCCACGTCCCGCTGACCGTCACAAGGCGGCACCCACCGGCCCCGGCGATCGACACCGTCACGGCGGTCCGGCGCCGGTGGAGGAGCGGACACGGGCGGTGCGCCGCGACCCCTGAGAAACGTGATGTGCAGCACGCGCGGAATTGTCCCGCGAAGGCGCGGGCGCGGGTTCTGGCTGGGCACGGCTTGATCGCCGATCAACGAGGGCAAAAACGCTGGCCACGGCATGTTCCACTCATTTGACACCCAGTTGAGGGCACAGATAGGAAACAGCTCTCTGAGGTGGAGAGGTGGACTGTGCACGAGCCGAACGTGGTCGGGGACTGGCAGGAGTACGACGAGCATGCCGGCCTGCGTGTCCGCGTCCACGGCGTGGAGACGGCGGAGCCGCCGCGGGGACGCGACGACGCCGCCGAAGGCCTGGCCTACTTCCGCTGCCGTGTGACCGTCGAGAACCGCGCCGGTGAACACTTCGGTATCCACCTGGAGGACGGCCAGATCGACATCCGTATCGGCCCCGACGGCGAGAGCGCCTTCCTGGACTGGCGCAACTCCCAGTTCATCGAGGGCTATGACGTCTACCCGCTGCGCCGGGCCACCGCGGTCCTCTACGCCGCGGGTCCGGAGGCCTCGCTGCCCCGGGTGGACATCCAGATCCAGCTGAAGGTCGACGACGAGTGGACCGACCGGTACCTCTGGGCGGGCGGTATCGATCTTTCCGAGCGCCTGGCCGACGCCGACACCCGCGCCGATCTCGGCGGGGACACCCTCGCCTGCCAGGTGAGCAACTTCCTCAGGAAGGAAGCCGGTTCCTGAGAGGCGGTGCGAACGGCGTCGCCGGGTTCTCCGGTCGGCCGGCCCGTCCGGTCGGCCGTGACATGGCGGTCAGGCGGTGCGGGCGGCGGTACGGCGGGCGGCACGGCGCTCCGTCGTCCAGTAGAGGAGAGCCAGCACGGGCAGGACGGCGCCGAGGACACTGACGGCGGTCCAGCCCGCCGCGTGGTACGCGATCGAGCCGAACTGGGACCCGAGCGCCCCTCCGACGAAGAACGTCGCGATGAAGGCGCTGTTGAGCCGGGCACGGGCGTTCGCGTCGAGCTGATAGATGGTGTGCTGGCCGAGGATCAGGGTGGTCTGGACGGCCATGTCGATCAGGATCGCGGCCACCGCGAGCAGGGCCACGTGCTCCTGGCCGAAGCCCGCCGCCGCGAAGGCCACGGCCGCGACGACGAACGCGACGCCGGTCACGGGACGCACGTGTCCCCGGTCCGCCCAGTGCCCGGCGAACGGGGCGATGGCCGCACCGGCGGCACCCACCAGGGCGAACAGGCCCACTCCGACGGGGGAGTAGTGGAAGTGAGGGCCCGTCAGGACGTATGACACGGTCGTCCAGAACGCGCTGAACGCACCGAACATCGCCGCCTGGTAGAGACCGCGGCGCAGCAACACGGGGTGGGTGCGCACCAGTTGCAGCGTGGAGCGCAGTACACGGGTGTACGGGATGGTCGTGGTCGGCGCGTGCTGCGGCAGGGCGGCGCGCAGCGCGAGGGCCAGCAGCGCCATCAGGACGGCGGAGCCGAGGTAGACCACGCGCCAGCCGGCCACGTCGGAGACCAGACTGCTCAGGGTGCGGGAGAGCAGTATGCCGGTGAGCAGACCGCTCATCACCCGGCCGACGATCCGGCCGCGGGCGTGATCGGGGGCGAGGCTCGCCGCGAAGGGGATCAGTATCTGGGCGACGACCGAGGTGCCTCCGCTGATCAGGGACGCGATCAGCAGCATCGGGAAGTTCGTGGCGAGGCCTGCCGCGACCAGGGCGAGGGTGGTCACCGTCAGCAGCACGGTGATCAGCTTGCGCTTCTCCAGCCGGTCGCCGAGCGGCACCAGGAAGAGCATGCCCAGGACGTAGCCGACCTGGGTGAGGGTGATGAGTCCGCCGGCGGCCGCCGTGCCGACGTGGAAGACGTCGCGCAGCGAGGACAGCAGCGGCTGGGCGTAGTACAGGTTGGCCACCGTCATACCGGAGGCGACCGCGAAGAGCGCGACCAGCCATCCCGGGACGCCGTGCGCGGCCGTGCCGGTGGCGGTCGGGTCCGAGCGCTTCAGTTCGGGGGATACGGACACGGGCACCTTCTCGGGCAGGGGAACCGGTTGGACGGTTCGGGGACGGACCGGCGGGCGGCGGAACGGCTTCCTTGTCGCTCGCATGGTTGCCTCAGCGCCGTGGCAGCCCCTTTGCTTCCCCCGCCAAGACGATGATCGAAGATGTCTGTCATCTCCGACTGAGATGGGTGCGTCCACGGCGCGCGCGGGACGGGTGCGCGCGGCGGGACGAGCGGCTCGGTCTTCGCTCAGGTCATGTGCCGCAGCAGCGCGGCGACGGCCGGCGGCGCCTCGCCCCGCGGCCGGACCACCATCACCTTCCAGCTCGGCGCGTGCCGGTCGAACCGGTGCGTCCGCAGGTCGGGGAAACGGGTGGCGATCGAGCCGGGCATGACGCAGACGCCCAGGTCGTTGCGGACCAGCTCGGACGCCGCCACGATGTCGTTGACCTCGAAGGTCGGCTCGCGCTCGACGGCGGCGGCACGGAACGCCCGGTCGACGGAGAGCCGGATCGCCCAGCCGGGCGTGAAGTCGACCAGCGGCAGCCGGGCGGCCTCGGCGAGCGTGACCGTCCCCTCCGCGCCGGACCCGGCCAGCGCCCGCTCCGGCGCGGACACCAGCACCATCTCCTCGTGGGACAGCAGCCTGGTGACCAGCCCGCGCTGCTGCTGGCGGTCGAGGGCGACCACGGCCAGATCCACCGTCCCCTCCCGCAGCGCCTGGCGGATGTCGGTCACCGCCGCCTGCCGCAGCCGCACCGACACCTCCGGATGCTCCGCCCGCAGCGCGGCCAGCGGCAGGTGAAGATCGGCCCACACACCCTGCATCGTGCCGACCGTCACCCGTCCCCGCAGCCGTCCCTGGACGACGTCGACCGCCGACCGGGCCTGTTCGGCGGCCCGCAGGGTCGCGCGCGCCGCCGGTACGAAGGCCTCACCGGCCGGGGTCAGCGACACCCGGTGCGTGGTGCGGTCGAACAGCGCCGTGCCCAGCTCACGCTCCAGCGCGCGCACCGTGCTCGACACGGCGGACTGCACCACGTGCAGCCGCTGCGCCGCCGCGGTGAAGCCGCCCTCCTCGGCCACCGCGACCACGACCTCCATCTGCCGCAGATCCATGTGCTCTCCCGATGCCGCGGATCATCTCCCCATGATGATGACCTCCCGCCGACGGCGCCCCGCGCTCCGGACGCCGCCGGGCCGGTCACGTGGTCGGGCCGGTCACGTGGTCGGGCCGTCGCCCTCCCGCTCCTGGTGGGAGTAGCGCTGTTCCTTCCAGGGGTCCGCGAGGTTGTGGTAGCCGCGCTCCTCCCAGAATCCGCGTCGGTCCGCGGTCATGTACTCGATGCCGCGCAGCCATTTGGCGCTCTTGTAGCCGTAGAGGTGCGGTACGACCAGGCGCAGCGGGAAACCGTGCTCGGCGGTGAGCGGCTCACCGTTGTGGTGGGTGGCCAACAGGGTCTGCGCGGTCGTGAAGTCCGCGAGGCGGAGGTTGGCCCCGTAGCCGTACTCGGCCCAGGCCATCACATGGGTGACCTCAGGGGCCGGAGGCGCCAGGTCCAGCAGGGTCGTGGCGGCGATGCCGAACCACTCGTGATCCGTCGACGTGGGGCCCGTCGCGCAGTGCAGATCGGCGACGACGGTGATGTGCGGCAGCGCGGTGAGGTCGTCGAAGGACCACGAACGCTCCTCGCCCACGGCGGTCGCGCCGAAGACCCGCAGGTCCCAGCGCTCCGGGCGGAACCTGGGAACCGGGCCGTAGTGCGAGACGGGCCAGCCCTGCACCCTGCGCTGGCCCGGAGGGATGGGGTGGGGCGCACTCGGTGCGCCGCCGATCGCGCCCGGTCGGTCGCCTGTCATGCTCCGGCTCCCCCTCTCCTGCGGCCGCCTCTCTGCCTGTGCAGGGTAAGCGTTCACTCCGGGTGACGCCGAGGCAGGGGTTCGGCCTGTCCCGACGTGGGCGCCGCGGCAGTTCACGGGCGTCCACGAGACCCGTGACGCGCCCGGCCGGTGCCCCGCCCCGACGCCGCGCGTGAGTGTCGGGCCCGCGGGGTGCGGCGGACGGAAATGGGGTGGAGCCGCCGGGGAGTCGCTGGTTAGGGTCGCGGAATGAGTACTCGCAGCTTCCGTATCACCGTGCGCGGTGTCTTCGACGGGCTCGGCACCGATCAGCGATCCGAGCTCCTGGCGCGGGCGGCGGAGCACGACGTGCTGCGCGCGGCGTTCACCGCGGAGGGGCACCTCAGCTACGACCTGGCCGCACGGTCCGCCTTCACCTTCCGCTTCCTGGACTCGGGCGAAGAGGAGGAGGACATCCTGGAGGCGACCGAGCGCGCCGAGGAGGCGGCGAAGGCGTGGCTGACCCAGCGCGGGTATCACTACAAGAACCTCAGGTCCAGCGCCGAGGATCTCTCCCAGGCGCCCCTGGGGAAGCGGCAGCGCCGCGCCGCAGCGGCGAAGTACTCCTGATTCCGCATTCCGCACGGGTGCCGCCGAAGTACTCCTGATCCGCCATTGCGCGCCGGTGCCGGGACGTACTCCTGATCGCACGCCGCCACCGGGGTGTCCCGGGCCGGGGCCGACCCTGGGCGGCGGGCAACCCTGGTACGACGTCGCCGAGTGCACGACGGGCTCCCACGCCAGGACTTTTACCGGTTACATGGTGATCGTCCACCGCGTCGCAGGACCCATGGAAGGGAACCGTCATGCGTTTTCGGAAACTCGGCAGCTCGGACCTGGAGGTCTCGGAGATCTCCCTCGGTTCCTGGCTCACCTACTCCGGAGGCATCCAGGCCGAGCAGACGCGCGCCTGTACCGAGGCCGCGTTCGACGCGGGCATCAACTTCTTCGACACGGCCAACGTCTATGGTCGGGGCGCGGCCGAGTCGGCCTGGGGCGAGATCCTCTCCCAGCACCCCCGTGACTCGTACATCCTGGCGACCAAGGTATGGGGGCAGATGTCGGACACCGACCAGGGCC
This sequence comes from Streptomyces sp. RPA4-2, assembly GCF_012273515.2. Classification (NCBI taxonomy): domain Bacteria; kingdom Bacillati; phylum Actinomycetota; class Actinomycetes; order Kitasatosporales; family Streptomycetaceae; genus Streptomyces; species Streptomyces sp. RPA4-2. The sequence continues at coordinate 866,566 of NZ_CP050975.2, read as the reverse complement.
TGTCGGCCGACCAGATCGGCCGGCAGATCGACGCCTCGCTGCGGCGGTTGCGGACGGACCACGTCGATCTGTACCAGGCCCACCGCTTCGACGTGACCGTGCCGATCGAGGAGACGGTCGAGGCACTCCAGAAGGTCGTGCGGCAGGGCAAGGCCCGCTACCTCGGTTTCAGCGAGTGGACCCCCGAGCAGATCCAGGCGGCCGTCGACATCGCGGGCCCCGAGCTGTTCGTCTCGTCGCAGCCGCAGTACTCGATGCTCTGGCAGGCGCCCGAGGCGGAGGTGTTCCCGGTGTGCGCGGCCAACGGCGTCTCGCACATCGTCTGGTCGCCGTTGGCGCAGGGCGTGCTCACGGGCAAGTACAAGCCGGGACAGCCGCTCCCCGCCGACAGCCGTTTCGCCAACGACGCGATGAGCGGCTCCAAGGACCTCGTCCTCAACGACGCCGCACTGGAGGCCGTGCAGCGGCTCGTTCCCGTGGCCGAGGGCGCGGGTGTGAGTCTGCCGACCCTGGCGCTGGCCTGGGCGCTGCGTCGCGGTGAGGTCGCCTCGGCGATCACCGGAGCCTCGCGACCGGAGCAGGTGCACGCCAACGCCGCGGCCGCGGGCGTGCACCTCACGGACGACGTGCTGGCCGCGGTGGACGCGGCGCTCGGCGACGTACCGGTCCGGCGTCCGACCCTCGCACCGTTCGCGGCCGAGGGTGTCCTGCGCCGCTGAGCCCCCGGCCTTCGCCTGCCGCCCGCCGTCCGAGTGCGGCGACGCCACAAGGGGCGCACTCGGGCGCTGTCAGAGGGCCTTGAGGAGCCGCTCCGCCAGGACGGCGGCCGAAGCGGGGTTCTGCCCGGTGAACAGGTTGCGGTCCACCACCGTGTACGGCTTCCACATCTCGCCGCGGGTGAACTCGACCCCCAGGTCGTTGAGTTCGTCCTCCAACAGCCACCTGGCCCTGGAGGCGAGCCCGACGGCGTTCTCCTCGTCGTTGGTGAACGCCGAGACCCGGTAACCGGCGAAGGGGGAGACGCCGCGGATCCTGGTGGCCAGCATGGCGGCCGGGGCGTGGCAGACCACGGCGAGGGGTTTGCCGGAGGCGAGCGCCGCGGTCAGCAGCCGCCCCGCGTCGGCGTCGACACACAGGTCCTCCATCGGACCGTGACCGCCGGGGAAGTAGACGGCGTCGTAGTCCTCCGGACGGGCGTCGGCCAGCTGGATGGGCCGCCGCATCTCCTCGGCGGAGCGGATGATCGCTTCCAGATCGAGGGCGGTCTGCGCGCCGCCCGCCATCTCGGGACGCAGGCTCATCATGTCCACGTTCGGAACCACCGCGCCGGGGGTGGCGACGACGACCTGATGTCCCGCTTCGGTGAGGGCCTTGTACGGGGCCGCGAACTCCTCGGCCCAGTAACCGGTCGCGTGCCGGGTGCCGTCCTTGAGCGTCCAGTACGTCGCTCCCGTCATCACGAACAGAAGTTTCGCCATGGTGGGACCGCCTCCTCGTCTCTGCCCGAGACCGCCACGGGAAACGTGCGGCCCCACGGCTGGTGGCGCCGGTGCGGTGGGACCGTGACCCGCGCGGTCTCCGGGCTCGTGGGCCCGTACCTGCGAGGGGTGCCGTCAGGGCGAGGGCGGTGGCACATCGTCCGGGACCGGGGCGCCGTCGCCGTCGTCGCTCGGGACCGGCCGCGGGATGAGCCGATCTTCGAGGGCGTCCATCCCGAAGAGAAACGCCATCATGAGACCCGGCGCTAGCAAAGCAAGCATGATCACAGGACCTCCCCAGGGGGTAGTCAAGCTGTGGGCCGCCGTGGTGCCGCTATTCGAGTATGGGCCCGTATGGCGTAGCACGCATGTCGTGCCCGGTGACCGAGGGTGACCTGGTCAGGGCCCCTCCCGCAGCGGATACCTCGCCCGGGACCCGGCGGCGTGCCGCATCCCGCGCACCGACCGGACCGCGTCCAAGTCCTAGAGATCGAGGACGACTTCGCCGGCCGGCCGGCTGCAGCAGATCAGGACGGTGCCGGCCTCGGGAGGTTCGAGGGGCTGGGCGGTGTAGGTGATGTCGCCCGAGACGACGGGGGTGACGCAGGTGTGACACACGCCGGTGCGGCAGGACCAGCGGGTGGGGACGTCGCAGGCCTCGGCGAGGTCGAGGAGGGACGCGCGGTCCGGTGACCAGGGGGTGGTGATGCCGCTGCGGGCGAAGGTGACGAGCGGACCGGTCGCCACGGGACCGGCCGGCTGGTGCGGCCGCACCGCCGGCGTGGCCGTGATGCCGGGGTTGAGGGCGGGCAGGGCGCTGAACACCTCGGTGTGGATCCGCTCGGGCTTCAGCCCCTGCGCGCGCAGATGGCCGCCAAGAGTGTCCATGAAGGCGGGCGGGCCGCAGAGGTAGGCGTGGGCGTCGGCGGGAATGGCCATGTCGGCCAGCGATCGGGCGGTCAGACGCCCTTGGCGGATGTGGGCCTCGTCGTCACGCGGGGTGATGACGTCGCCGGGCGCGGTGTAGGAGATGTACGCGCGGCCGTGGGGGAGCCGGGCCGGCAGCGCCCGGGTCTCGGCCGCGAAGACATGCTGCGTGTGGTCCCGGGCTGTGTGGATCCACCACACCGGGCGGGGGTCCCGGGCCGCGGCGAGCCGGTGGAGCATCGCCAGTACGGGGGTGGCGCCGATCCCCGCGGAGACGAGGACGACCGGGTCGGTGCCCTCCTCGAGGACGAACGTCCCGCGGGGGCTCGCGATGTCCACGAGGTCACCGGGGCGCAGGCAGGCGTGGAGGTAGCCGCTGACCCGGCCGTGGGGCTCGCGTTTCACGCTGATGCGGTAGGTCCCGGCGCCCGGCGCCGAGGACAGCGAGTAGCTCCGTACGGCGGGGGCGTCCTCCCCCGGGGTGACCCGGAGGGACAGATACTGACCGGGCCGGGCCTCGGGCAGCGGTGTGCCGTCGGTGGCGTCGAGGTGGATCGACGTGACGGTGGGGGTTTCGGGGACCAGGTGGGCCACGCGCAAGGGTCTGAAGCCGGGCCATCCCGGTTCCTGTTTCGGTGGCTCGCCCTGCGCGAGTTCACGGAACGACTGCTGCCACCCGGGGCTCAGGGCGGGGATGCTCAGCGCCTTGCGCAGCGTCGCGGGGTCACGGCCGGGGAGGTAGAGCAGCGCGTCGGTGTCGGCGACGCTGAGTGCTTCCGGGCCCTGCCGGGTGCGCGTGATGGCATCGCCGGCCCGCACATGTCCCTCGGTGATGACGCGCAGGTAGAAGCCGGGACTGTGGTGGGCGACCAGGAGGGAGGCCATGGCGGGTTCGCCCAGGCGCATCCCCACGCGGTAGCAGGTGACGCGGGGCTGGGTGACCTCGAACTCCGCCTCGCCGATGCGGTAGCGGTCGCCGATGCACACCTCGTCGTCGGGGAGGCCGTCGACGGTGAAGTTCTCCCCGAAGCTGCCGGGGGTGAGGTCCCGGCGGCTCAGCTCGTTCTCCCAGTACCGGTAGGACTGCAGCTGGTAGACGAGGACCGCCCGGTTCTCGCCCCCGTGTCCCGCCAGATCTCCCTGACCGTCTCCGTCGATGTTCAGGTGCCGCACCATCCGGCGGCCGTGCACGGGTGCCTTCCACGCGCCCGTGTGGACGGTCCTTCCCTGCCACGGGACGTCCTTGGGTTTCCCTACGTTCACGGACAGCAGCGTCGCCATTGCGGTACTCCTGCGTGGATGGCCGGCCGGGAGCAACTCCCCTGTGGCTCTTCATGTGCCATGGCCGATTTTAGTTCGTCGGCCGCGGTCGTACCGGCTCGGTGGCCCGGGGCCGCTCGCGGGCGGACGCTTGAGGTGAGTGCCCGGCTCGCTCCAGGCCCGGAGGGCGGACCCGCGTCGATCTAACCGGTAAAAGTGTATTGACAGGTTAGATCGAGCGTGGTCGACTGATCGCGTAACCCTTAAAGGTGAAGTGAGAGGTTAGAGAGATGACTTCCGTAGTCCATCACCGCACCGCCACCGTCAGTGGCCTCGAGGTCTTCTACCGGGAAGCCGGCGATCCGCAGGCGCCGACCGTGGTCCTGTTGCACGGCTTCCCGACCAGCTCGCACATGTTCCGCCACCTGATTCCGGCGCTCGCCGACCGCTACCACGTCATCGCCCCCGACCACATCGGCTTCGGCCAGTCGGCGATGCCCTCCCCGCAGGACTTCCCCTACACCTTCGAGGCCCTCACCCAGGTCACCTCCGACCTGCTCGAACAGCTGGGTGTCGACCGCTTCGCGATGTACGTGCAGGACTACGGGGCCCCCATCGGCTGGCGGCTGGCGCTGCAGGCCCCGGACCGCGTCACGGCGATCGTCACCCAGAACGGCAACGCCTACGTCGAGGGCTTCGTCAAACCCTTCTGGGACGGCGTGTTCGCCTACGCCGAGGCGCCCGGACCGGAGACCGAGGCCCCGATGCGCGGCGCCCTGACCCCCGAGATCACCCGCTGGCAGTACGTGAACGGAGTCGCCGACCCCAGCCTCGTCAGTCCCGACAACTGGGTCCACGACCAGGCCCTGCTGGACCGGCCGGGCAACGACGAGATCCAGCTCAGGCTCTTCCGCGACTACCCCACCAACGTGGACCTCTACCCGAAGGTCCATCAGTACTTCCGCGACTCCCAGGTGCCGGTGCTCGCTGTCTGGGGTGCCAACGACGAGATCTTCGGTCCCGCGGGCGCGGAGGCGTTCCGCCAGGACCTGCCCCAGGCAGAGATCCACCTGCTCGAATCGGGGCACTTCGCGCTGGAGAGCCACCTGGAGAACATCACCCAGTACATCCGCGACTTCCTCGGCCGCGTCGTCGCCTGACGCGCCAGGGCCCGGGTGGCCGGAGCGGACCCCGACAACACCCCCTCGGGGCACGGGTGTCCACCGCGCCCGGTGCCCGTCACTCCGTACCCGGAAGGAACAAGCCATGGGACTGTCCTGGCAACAAGGGCCCCTCTCGGCGAGCGCGATCGGACACTTCCTCACCCCCGAACCCCTGCCGCAGCGCCTGCTGTTCGCCGAGCGGCTGCGCCGCCGTATGCGCGTGCGGTTCAACGGGACCTGGATCGCCGACAGCGAGAACGTGCTGCTCCTGCACGAGCCGGGCCGCTACCCCGTCGCCTACTACCCCCGCGCGGACGTGGATCCGCAGGCCCTGGTCGCGGGTGACAAGGTCACCCGGCATCAGGATCTCGGTGAAACCGCCTGGTACGCCGTGCACGCGGGTGACCGGACCACCGAACGAGCCGCCTGGGAATTCACCGCTCCGCCCGAGCACGCCGCCGCGTTCGAGGACCGCATCGCCTTCGCCTGGCGGGCGATGGACGCCTTCTACGAGGAGGACGAACGCATCCTGGGACACGCGGCGGACCCGTACCACCGTATCGACATCCGTGACACCTCCCGCACGCTGGAAGTCCGCCTGGAGGACACCGTGGTGGCCCGCTCCGAGCACCCGGTCGTGCTCTACGAGTCCGGCTTCGCCCCGCGCTGGTACGTCCCGCGCGCGGACATCGACGAGAGCCGGCTGACCCCCGCCGAAGGGCAGACCTTCTGTCCGTACAAGGGGCTGTGCGACTACTACGACATCGGCACCGCACACCGCGCCGCCTGGTCGTACCGCGACGCCTACACCGAGGTCGGCCGGATAGACGACATGGTCTCCTTCGAGCCGGACCGGGTCGAGGTCCGTCTCGACGGCAGGCGGCTGGAGACCGAGCAGGGCCAGCAGGTCGTCCCGCACGGCGTCGACCGGGGTCTGGACGCCGACGAGATCAGGTCCCGCTGACCCCTCGCGGCCCTCGAACGCACTCCGCGCGCACCCCCGTCAGGCCGCATCGGCACGCGCGTCCGGCCTGGTCCCGTCCTGAGAGGCCTCGAAGGACTCACCGTGCGGCGGGAGCCGATTCGATGACGACCACCCGCGCCCACTCGGGCGGCGAGTCGGGGACGTAGTCGGGATCGTCCTCGTCCCACGAGGCGGACGAGCGCTGTCGGGGGAACAGGCCGACCACCGTCCGGCACGGCGGCCGGTTGCTCGGCCAGGGCGTCTGACCGTCGGTCAGGACCACGATGACATCCGGTCGGGGCCCCCTTCGCAGGGCTCGGGCGAAGCCCGTACGCAGGTCGGTGCCCCCACCGCCCACCAGCGGTATTCCCTCGGCCTGGCAGAGGGAGTGCACGATCCTGGCGGACGCGTCGCAGGGCAGTACGGTGACGAGGTCGCGGCGGCCCCCCACGGCACGGGAGATCGCGACGACCTCGCGCAGCGCGCTGCCCAGTTCGGCGTCACTGACCGACCCGGAGGTGTCGATGACCACGGAGACCCGAGGCGGTCTGCGCCTCAGGCTCGGCAGTACGGCGCCGGGTACCCCGGCCGAGCGCCGCGACGGCCGGCCGTAGGTGTAGTCCTCGCCCGCGCCGGAGCCGGAGGCCGCGGAACGGACGGCCGCTCCCAGCAGGTCCCGCCACGGCTGCGGTGGCTGGAACGCTTCCTCCGCCCATCGCCGCCATCCCTTGGGGGTGTTCCCCGGACGTGCGGTGATGCCCTGCGCCACGCGGAACCGCACGGCGTCCCGTTCCTGGTCGCTGAGGCCGTACGCCCCGTCCGGGCCCAACTCCCATTCCCTGTCCAGTCCGTCGGCGCCGCTGCCGCAGTCCAGCCAGACCAGGCTCTGCGTGCGCGGGCCGAGCCGGAACCGACGAAGGTAGTCCTCCATCAACTCGCCCTCGGGCAACGCCAGGGTCTCCGGGGTGACAGCGCCTTCGGGCCGGAGGAGCCCCTCGCCGAACACGTCGTCGTTGATCTCGCAGTCCGCCGCGATGTTCATCCGCAGCCGTTCACCCGGGCCGGTCAGCCCACGCTCCCGCGCGACCCGGTCACTGCGCCCATGATGGTCGCGCAGCAGGTGCGACACCTCGTGCACCCATACTCCGGCCAGCTCCTCCACCGACGTCCGGTCCACGAACGGCGCTGACACGTAGCACCGCCAGTGCCGGTCGACGGCCATCGTCGGCACCTGCCGCGACTCCACGGTGTGCAGGGCGAAGAGCGCCGTCGCCAGGTAGGGCCGGACCCGGGCGGCATGCAGCCGGGCGGCGAAGAGCTTGTCCCGGTCCAGCGCCCCGGGTGTGTCCGGCGCGTCCGGAGCCTCGGGTGTGTCCGGCGCCCGGGGTACGTCCGGCGTCCCTGGTGTGTCAGGCGTGCCCGGCGCGTTTGTGTTCATCGGCCGGCCGGCGCGGCGACCGCGGTCCGGGCCGCCGCGCGGTCGGCCCGCCGGGACAGGGAGACCGCTCCGGCGAGCTTCTCGATCGACGCCGGAACGTCCCAGTCCTCCTGGCGCAACGAGGCGAGTGTGTTCGCGGGTACGACCACCAGGTCCGGTGCACCGGTCTCCACCGCCCGGACGAGAAGCGCCCACGCCGCTTCCCAGCGGGACCGCTCCGGTCGCTTGCGGACGGCCTCCACCACACCGTCGAGCACGGCCTGTCGCAGATCCCCCCGTTCCGGCAGGGCGGCACTCTCCGGGTCGGCGAGCAACACCTCGGGGTCCGGGAGGTCCATCCGGTCCAGACCGGCCAGCAACTCCAGCCCCGGACCGTCCCCCACGGTGCCCCTGACCAGCAGGGAAAGCACTTCGCGGGAGGAGCGGGCCGCGGTCGCGAAGGCGATCAGGCACAGTGTCATCTCCCAGCTCCGGGGAGACGGCCAGGGGCCGCCCCTGCGCGTTTCGTTGCTGGGCAGCCGGTGTACGAGCCCGGGGCGGGCGGCGAGGAGTCCGCACACCGCCCGGCGGGCGAAGTCCACGGCTCCCGGCAACCGCTCGGGGTCGAGCCGCGGCAGCGTGGCCCGGGGCCAGGTCCCGCCGAGCCCGCGGACCACGACCTCGTGGTCATGGGTCCACTGGAGGTGGACGAACCGGTTGGCCAGCGGCGGGCTCAGCTCCCAGCCGTCGGCGGCCGAGGCCCGCGGGTTCGCCGCGGCCACGATCCTCACCCCGGGCGGCAGTCGCAGCGCGCCGATCCGCCGTTCGAGGACCAGACGGAGCAGAGCGGCCTGAACGGCCGGCGGCGCGGTGGACAGCTCGTCCAGGAACAGCAGTCCCCGGCCGGCCCGGACCAGCCGCACCGCCCAGTCCGGCGGGGCCATGGGTACCCCTTGTTCCGCCGGATCGTCTCCGATGACGGGCAGCCCCGAGAAGTCGGACGGCTCGTGCACGCTGGCGATCACCGTGGTCAACGGCAGGTCGAGGGCCGCCGCGAGCTGTGTCAGCGCCGCGGTCTTGCCGATCCCCGGTTCACCCCAGAGCAGTACGGGCAGGTCGGCGGCCACCGCCAGGGTCAGGGCCTCCAGTTGGATGTCGGGGCGCGGTTCGGTGGCCGTGTCCCGCAGCAGGGCCAGCAACGCGCCTTAAGCGACGTCGAGTTGGGCGGGGTGGGGCGGGACGGTGCGGATGCCGGTCGCGGGGGAACGGGTGTCTGTGGACATGTGCGATCACCTTTGGGATGTGTGGCGGCCCGAAGAGGGCGCGGAGGACGGAGGCCGTGGCGGTGAATGGGCGCGGGAGGGGGTCCGCGGGGAGGGTCCCCGGGTCAGCGGAAGGTCGCGCGGCGCGGGTGCGGGCGGCCGGGGGCTTAAGCACGGCGACGGCCGGAGCGGATAGGACCAGGTCCGGTGCCGGGCCCGGGGTCCGTGTCCGGTTCGGCGCCGAGCAGGCCGGCTCTGTAGAGCCCGTACGTGATCCGCCGCCGCGCGGCCGACTCCAGTTCGTCCCGCAGGGCGCCCTCGCGCAGCAGTGCGTCGGGGCCGAGCAGGCCTTCGACGACGGCCAGCGCGCCGGCGGTGTCGCCGTGGTCCAGCCGCTCACGGACGCCGGTGAGGCAGTCCGGCCGGCGGTGGGCCACATCGATGGCGCGCAGGCAGGGGAGTGGGGTACCGGTCAGCGCGGCCAGCAGTTCTTCGCGGCGGATCTCGTCCGGGTCGTGGTCCAGTGGGGCCAGGGCCCCGTCGACCAGGCCGATCCGGTGCCGCGCTCCCCGGCACTCGACGAGGTGCGGTCGTCCTGGTCGGTCCACGGTCGGTGACGGGCGTACCGCGGAACGGTCCGGCGTTCCTGGTGCCAGTGCCGAGGCGACCAGCGGGTGCAGCCGGTCCCACTCGATCGCGCCGGCGCGGATCAGATCCAGGTCGGGCAGCACCCAGGTCGCCGCGTCCGGCAGGACCGGCAGCGTGGAGGTGTCGGCCCGCGTGGATGCCGGTGTGATCCGCAGCGCGGGCTGCCCGTCCCCGTCCCCGTCCGAGACCAGGTTCAGCACCATTCGGTGCCGGGCCCCGATCCGCACGGCGACGGCGTCGGCCGATCGCCCCTCGGCGCGGACCACGATCCCCGCCTCGGCCGCCCATCGGTCGACGGCGCACCGGTGCCCCTGCGGCACCCTCGCCAACGCCTCCGGAGGCACCGCGGGTGGGACGTCGGCGGGCAGTCGCTCGGCACCGGAACGGATCCGCAGTTCGTCCGTCCTGCGCGCGTCCCACAGATGGCGGTGGAGGTCGAGACGGAACCGCCGGTCGGGATGGGGGTGAGGGTGGCGACGGGCGCTGACGTCGGAGCAGGAGCCGTCCCAGAGCGCGAGGCTGATCCGCTGCCCGGCGTCCGCCCAGGCCGGCGGTGTCCGTGCGACAAGGTGCACCGGGCCCGTACCGTACCGCCCCGCCTCGTCGTACCGGGCCAGAGCGATGGTCAGCCCCGGACGCAGCAGGCCGTCGGGGGCGATCCTCGGCATGTGCCAGCGCAGCAGGTCGGGAGCGAGATGGCGGAGATCGGCCCGGATCCGGGCGGCGAGGTCCCGGCCGTGGGTGCGTGCCAGCGCACGCGGGCTGAAGTCGACGTCGATCCGCGCGGCGGCGCAGGCCCCCGCCCAGTCGCCCGCACAGCGGCGGGCGGTCGACGTCTCGATCATGGAGGGCGGCACGGCGAACTCGCGCACGCGCAGCCAGAGGGAAAGCCGGGGATCCCGGTTCGCGGTCCGAGTGAGCATCAGCACTCACCTTGCGCGGACGGGGCCCCCAATCTGTGAACAGAATGAGTCGTCATCGGCGGGATCGTAGCGTTCCTCGCCGTCGACGTGCCAGGGGATTTCGATGAGATCGCCAACCGGCGTGGTGGGCACCGTCGTTGTGCCGTCCCGCTGTGCGCGTCGGGAGGGACGGGGGGTGGCCCGTCCCTCCCGACGCGTCGCCTCCCAGGGGATGCTGAGGCCACGTCAGGCCGGGCAGGTCAGTCCGTGCCGAACTCCATCGCGGCGCGGTCCAGCATCTCGTCGTCCTCGGAGACCTCGCCGCGGGAGGCGATGGCCTCCGCGCCGCCTTCCGGCATGGTGCCGATCAGTCCGGTGGCGGCCGCCTGCGCGGCGCCGATGGCGGGGGAGGTGCCGATCAGGCCGAGCCCGGCGTACTGCTCCAGCTTGGCGCGAGAGTCGGCGATGTCGAGGTTGCGCATGGTGAGCTGGCCGATCCGGTCCACCGGGCCGAAGGCCGAGTCCTCGGTGCGCTCCATGGACAGCTTGTCCGGGTGATAGCTGAACGCGGGGCCTGTCGTGTCGAGGATCGAGTAGTCCTCGCCGCGCCGCAGTCGCAGGGTCACCTCGCCGGTGACGGCCGCGCCGACCCAGCGCTGCAGCGACTCACGCACCATCAGCGCCTGCGGGTCCAGCCAGCGGCCCTCGTACATCAGCCGGCCGAGGCGTCGACCCTCGTTGTGGTACTGGGCGACGGTGTCCTCGTTGTGGATCGCGTTGACCAGGCGCTCGTACGCCGCGTGCAGCAGGGCCATGCCGGGCGCCTCGTAGATGCCGCGGCTCTTGGCCTCGATGATCCGGTTCTCGATCTGGTCCGACATGCCGATGCCGTGCCGGCCGCCGATCGCGTTGGCCGCGATCACCAGTTCCACGGCGGAGGCGAACTTCTCGCCGTTGATCGTCACCGGGCGGCCCTGGTCGAAGCCGATCGTGACGTCCTCGGTGGCGATCTCGACCGAGGGGTCCCAGAACCGGACGCCCATGATCGGCTCCACGCTCTCCACACCGGTGTCGAGGTGCTCCAGGGTCTTGGCCTCGTGGGTGGCGCCCCAGATGTTGGCGTCGGTGGAGTACGCCTTCTCCGTGCTGTCGCGGTAGGGCAGGTCGTGGGCGAGGAGCCACTCCGACATTTCCTTGCGGCCGCCGAGCTCGGTCACGAAGTCCGCGTCCAGCCAGGGCTTGTAGATCCGCAGGTGCGGGTTGGCGAGCAGGCCGTACCGGTAGAAACGTTCGATGTCGTTGCCCTTGAACGTCGAGCCGTCGCCCCAGATCTGTACGTCGTCCTCGAGCATCGCCCGGACCAGAAGGGTGCCGGTGACGGCACGTCCGAGCGGGGTGGTGTTGAAGTAGGCGCGCCCGCCCGAGCGGATGTGGAACGCCCCGCTGGTGAGCGCCGCCAGGCCCTCCTCGACCAGTGCCGCGCGGCAGTCGACCAGGCGCGCGATCTCGGCACCGTAGGTCTTCGCGCGGCCGGGCACCGAGGCGATGTCGGGTTCGTCGTACTGGCCGATGTCGGCGGTGTAGGTGCACGGGATGGCTCCCTTGTCGCGCATCCACGCGACCGCGACCGAGGTGTCGAGACCGCCCGAGAAGGCGATGCCGACGCGCTCGTCGGCGGGAAGGGAGGTGAGGACCTTAGACATAGAAAGAGTATGCATTGAAACGCATGATCATGCAAAGCCCTCGGGGTAGGACCGGTGGTGGTGTCCCGGACACCGGTGTCCGGATCTGTGGGGCATATGGCTCCAGCGTCATGGCGGCTCCCTCGATCCGAGCGGAACCTTGAGGAGGAACACGGAAGATCCCCCGGCCAGGACCGGTGGACGGCAACAAGGAGGCGGATGTGATGTCGAGTCGTACAGACACAGCGGCAGGGGTGACGGTGCCCGACACGCGCCTGGCGCGCGAAGCCACCGCGCTGGTGCGCGACACCTCGACCGAACTCCTCTTCCACCACTCGCGCCGGGTGTTCTGGTTCGGGAGCCTTCAGGGGCGCAACCGGGATCTGAGCTTCGATCCCGAGCTGCTGTACATCGGGGCCATGTTCCACGACCTGGGACTCGGCGAGCGCTTCCACCACAGCGGCCGCCGGTTCGAGGTGGACAGCGCCGACGAGGCCCGCCGGTTCCTGCGCGCGCACGACGTACCCGAGGACAGCATCCGCAGGGTCTGGACCGCCATCGCCCTGCACACCACCCCCGGAGTGCCGCAGTTCATGGAACCCGAGGTCGCCCTGGTGACCGCGGGGGTCGAGTACGACGTCCTCGGCATCGGCTACGACGACGTCTCCGACGAGGACCGCGCGGCGATCACCGCCCTGCATCCCCGGCCCGACTTCAAGCGCCGCATCCTCGAGTCCTTCACCGAAGGCGTCCGGGACAAGCCGGAGACCACCTTCGGCAACGTCAAGGCCGACGTCCTCGCCCACTACGTCCCCGGGTTCGAGCGCGGAGACTTCGTCACCACCATCCTGGATTCGCCATGGCCCGAGTGAGGGCCGATCACCGTACGAGCAAGCGGAGTTCGCCCCACACGGTGGCGGTGCTCGCCTTCGACGGAGTGCAGCTGCTCGATGTAGCCGGTCCCGCCGAGGTGTTCACCAGCGCCAACGAGGACGGTGCCGACTACGACGTACGCATCGTGTCCGAGACCGGGGCGGGCATCCGTACCTCGTCCGGGGTGCGGCTCAGTGCCGACACGTCGGCGGCGGAACTGCCCGGGCGGCTCGGGACCCTCGTGGTGCCCGGCCGCCCGGACTGGCGGCGAGCGGTCGACGACCATCGTCTGGTGGACCTGGTCGCGGCGCTCTCCACGCGTTCGTCCCGCACGGCCTCGGTCTGCGCGGGCGCCTTCCTGCTGGCCGAGGCCGGGATTCTGGAGGGCCGCCGCGCCGCGACCCACTGGCGGCTCGCGGACGAACTCGCCGCGCGCTACCCCCGCGTGCGCGTCGAGGCCGATCCCGTGTTCGTCCAGGACGGTCCGGTCCTGACCTCGGCGGGCGTCACGACCGGCATCGATCTGGCGCTCGCGCTCGTCGAGGCGGATCACGGGGCGGACCTCGCACGCGCCGTCGCCCGGCAACTCGTGGTCTTCATGGCCCGGCCGGCCGGTCAGTCCCAGTTCAGTGCCCGGATGACGCCGCGCGGCTCCGGACATCCCGTGCTGCGCGGGGTCATGGACGCCATCGCGGCCGACCCGGCTCAGGCCCACCACATGGACGCCCTCGCGCTGCAGGCGGGCGTCAGCTCCCGGCATCTGAGCCGGCTCTTCCGCACGGAGGTCGGCATGACACCGGGGCGGTACGTGGAGTTGGTGCGCGTCGAAGCCGCGCAGGCGCTGCTCACGAGCGGCAACGATTCGGTGGACGCCGTCGCCGAGCGGTCCGGCTTCGGTTCCGCCGAATCCATGCGGCGCAGCTTCCAGCACATCATCGGTGTCGCACCCACCGTCTACCGCGCCCGTTTCCGGAGCACGGCGGAGCAGGGGACCCGCGGGTGAGTACGCCGCCGCCGTGTCCGCGCGGGGGCGGCGACGGACTCACGCCCCGGGGTTCTTCACGTCCGTGCCGCCCGAGGTGCGGAACGAGGTCCTCACCTCCGGCTCCAGCAGGCCACGCCAGTCCGCCAGACCTATCGTGGAGGGGAGGACCATGCGACCGCACACCCCGCACGTGTGCGCGCCCGAGACCACACCGACCTCAGGGAGCGCGTCATGCCGCGCAGCAGCAACTTCGCCGTCCTGGAGAACTTCGGATCAGCGGTGAACAGTGACCACCTCGGCGAGCTGGACGAGTACGTCGCGCCCGGCTCCGTGGACCACGACCCGGCCCCGGGCCAGGGCTCCGGACCCGAGGGCTACGAGGAGATGTTCGCCACGATGAGACAAGCCTTCCCCGATCTGCACATCGAGGTCGAGCACGTCATGGCCACCGACGACGAGATCGCCTTCGCGTACACCATCACGGGCACACACCTCGGTGAACTGATGGGGCACAGCGCGACGGGCAGGACGGTGAGTTACCGGGGCATGCAGATCAGCCGGTTCGCCGACGGGAAAATGGTCGAGCGCTGGGGCAGCAGCGACGAGCTCGGCATGCTGCGCCAGCTCGGTCTCACCCCGTGAGCACCGCGGGCGCTCCATGAGCGCACCTGCCTCAGGAGCGGGTGCACGGCGCCGAGTTCGGCTTCACGGTCCCCGCGTCCCGGTGATCACGGCAGTTGCTGGTTCGGCACCGTCGGGGCAGTGACCGGTCCGCTCACCGGGAGACAGCCATGACCACCGACGAGGGAGCCGCGGCCGGCCGCCCGGACGGGCTGTGGGGCGGGCGTGTCGAGACGGAGGGCATGGCGGCGGCGGTCATCGACGCGGACGGGTGCGTGGCGGGCTGGACGCTGGGCGCCCAACGACTGCTCGGTTACGCGGCCGAGGAGGTGATCGGCCGGCCGTTCGCGGACTTGCTGGCACCCACCGCCGCCGCCCAGCTGCGTCACCGCCGCGGGCACCGGCTGGAAGGGGAACTGCGCATCTCCCGTCTGGCCGCACGGGACGGCGCACCCCGATGGCTGGCCGCGTTCGACCCTCATCCCGACGCGCGCCGACGGCTCGCGAGCGACCGCCTCGCCCTGCTGAGCGAGGCCAGCACCCGGATCGGCACCACCCTCGACGTCATGCAGACCGGGCAGGAACTGGCCGACTTCGCCGTCCCGCGGCTGGCCGACTACGTCACCGTGGATCTGGCGGAGTCCGTCCCCCTCGGTGAGGAGCCCTTGGCGCGGCTGGGAAGGGACGCCGGACGCATCCCCGTCTTCCGCCGGGCGGGGGTGGCGTCGATCCACGAAGGCATCCCGGAGGCGTTGTGGGACCGCGGTGAGCCCGTCTTCGTCCCGCCGGCCTCGCCGTTCACCGAGGTGCTGACCACGGGGAGGTCCTACATCGAGCCGATGCTGCGGAAGTCCCTCGGCACCTGGCTGCGGTGCGATCCGCAGCGGTCGCGGGTCATCCGCAGGACCGACATGCACACGGTCATGATGGTGCCGATCCAGGCGAGGGGCGCCGCACTCGGTATCGCCGTCTTCGTGCGGACGGACAATCCCGCCCCGTTCGAGCAGGACGATCTGGTCCTCGCGGAGGAACTCGTCGAGCGTGCCGCGCTGAGCCTCGACAACGCCCACCGTTACACCCGCGAACACACCGCCGCCCTGGCCCTGCAGCGCAACCTCCTCCCGGCCCGCCTGTCCGGCGGACCAGCCCTGGAGGTGACCTCCCGCTATCTCCCCGCCGACCTCGACCACGGTGTGGGAGGCGACTGGTACGACGTGATAGCGCTGCCCCGCGACCGGGTGGCCCTGGTCGTCGGCGACGTGGTCGGGCACGGCATCCAGGCGGCGGCCGCGATGGGCAGGCTCCGCACCGCGTTGCGCACGCTCGCGGACCTGGATCTGCCGCCCGTCGAGCTTCTGACGAGCCTGGACCGCACGGTCGGCCGCCTGACGCAGGAGGACGCGGACTCCCCGGGCGCCACCGTCTCCGGCGTCGGCGCCACCTGTCTGTACGTCGTCTACGACCCGGCCGAACGGCACGTCGACATCGCCGCAGCCGGACACCTTCCACCCGTCGTCGTCGGCCCCACCGGCGTGGCGACCGTCACCGAGATTCCCCCCGGAGTCCCGATCGGCCTGGGTCTGGGGCACTTCGAATCCGTTCGCATCGAGATCCCCGACGGCAGTCTGATCGCCCTGTACACCGACGGACTGGTCGAATTCCCGACCGAGGACATCGAGTTGGGGATACGTCGCCTCGCCGCCGCCCTGGCCCACCCGAGGCTGCCCCTGGAAGAACTGTGCGACAGGGCTTTCGCCGCCCGCCGCACCCCCTCGCTGTCCGACGACACCACCTTGCTGCTGGCCCGGACAGGTCCCGCCGGCGCGCACCGACACCCTGATGACCGGGCCGCGCCGGACGACGCCTGATCGCGCGTTGCCGGTTGACGCTCGGAACCAGCCGGTCGGGCCGGCGACGAGCCGGATCGCGTCGGCGTGGCGGTGCGGTGCGTTCCGTGCGATCCGCGACATCGGCAGGGGGTGTCCGAGCCGCGGTCCGGCCCGGATGTGTGGGCCGTTGGTGGCAATGAGGTCATCGCCCGCTTGCGCCTGTCGCCGGGGTACGCGCGCCGCGCTGAACAATCGCCCTGGTCAAGACGCGCAGACGTGTCCGAGTGGCGGCGAGGGGAAAGACGATGGACAGAACAGGACGTCCGGAACGACCGGCACGCAGGGTGCTGCTGGCCGGCGGATTCGCGGTTGCGGCGGCCGCGGTCGCCGGGTGCTCCACCACGGAAGCCGTGGTGTCGGCGCCCGGGACTTCGCCGGCGGCCGGCACCGCGTCGGCGAGCGGCACGTCGCCGGCACCGCGGCCGAAGACGCCCGCCGCGGCCTTCGCGAGACTCATGGACGGGAACAAGCGCTGGGTGAGCGGACACCTCGAGCACCCCGACCGGGACCCCGACCGGCGAGAACTCGTCGCCCAGGAGCAGGTGCCCTTCGGGTCGGTGCTCTCGTGCATCGACTCCCGGGTGCCGCCCGAACTGCTCTTCGACACCGGACTGGGCGACCTCTACGTGATGCGCACGGGCGGGGAGGCGATCGGCCCGGTGGTCACCGGCTCGGTCGAATACGGACCCATGACGAGCGGCACTCCGCTCATCGTGGTCCTCGGACATCAGAGGTGCGGAGCGGTCGAGGCGGCGTACAAGTCGATTCGCGACAGCAAACCACTGCCGGGCAATCTGCAGGCGATCGTCGAGGCTCTGCGTCCGGCGTACGACCGGACGGCCCGGGAAGGCGGTTCCGACCCGGTCGAGACCATGGCCCGCGCCCAGGTGAAGCTGACCGCGGACGACCTGCGCACCAACAAGGACCTCGCGCCGCTCGTGGAGAAGGGTTCCCTCGCTGTGGTCGGCGCCTACTACTCGCTCGACACAGGCAAGGTGGAGGTCCTGACCGGCGCGCCCTCCTGAACCGCTCGGGCGGCGGTCGACCCGACGTGGATCGCCAGCAGAACGCGAACGCGCGCGGCCCGGCCCGGCCCGCTCACCCGGCCGGGCGTGCGGGAAGGGTGCCGGGTGGCCCGTGGCGCCCCGTGTGGACGCTCGTGCCCCCATCGTTCGGCCGTCACTCCCCGGTGTGAAACGGCCCGAACTGCGGGCTTTTGCTGCGCCGAGGTGGGGCGGCTCTCTTTCCTGATGGCCGTTGCTCTCTGGTGGTACGCGGATTCGCCGTGTAGCGTCGCTCGCAGATGTCGTGGTTCGCAGTACCTGCCCGCGCTCCGGTGCGGGCTTTTTGCTGTGCAGTGCCTGAGGACCAGGGCGATCACCTCCGGATCCGCGCGGTGCGGATCCGAAATCGACTGAGAGGCATTGACATGGCCACCGGAACCGTGAAGTGGTTCAACTCGGAAAAGGGCTTCGGCTTCATCGCGCAGGACGGCGGCGGCCCCGACGTCTTCGCGCACTACTCGAACATCAACTCGAGTGGCTTCCGTGAGCTTCAGGAAGGCCAGGCCGTCACGTTCGACGTGACCCAGGGCCAGAAGGGCCCGCAGGCCGAGAACATCACCCCCGCCTGACCTACGGCAGGGTGGCAAGCCCGTGCCTGCGGAGCGCAGACTCCGCAGGCACGGGCGGTCCCGGCGACGGGAGCTCGCGGGCGACGGCAGGACGAACGGCGCGACATGCGCCAGATCCGCTACAGAGCCCGGCCTGCCCGCTTGCGCACCGATTTCCGGGCGGGGCGAGCCGACTTCCGGGACATGGCGAAAGCGACCTCCTGGCCGCGGTGAACCGGCCACCGAGCCGCCGTCAACCGACCCGCGCGCCGCGGTGAACCGACCCGCGCGCCGTGATGAACCGGCCTCAGAGCCGCGGTGAACCGGCCTTCGAGCCGCACCAAAGCGACCTCCCGCGCGCTGGAGCGACGGCCGAAGCCGTGAACGAAACGACTCGCGCCAGATCTTGATGGCGTGGCCCGCGGCCACCCTGCACCTGGTCGCCCCCGGGTCGCGGGCATGGCGCGTCTCGCGCCCTGAGCGGAACCCCACGGCCGGGCGGTGCCGAGACCGCCCGCGAGGACCTCAGGACGACGACCTCGCCGTTTGTGGGGGCGCTACGGCGGCGACAGCCCCCGACGCGCCGTACGGTTCAGGCCGTCGGCGCCGGGAACAGCAGGCAGCTGCTGGTGGCGTGGGCGAGCAGCCGGTCGGCGGAGTCGTACAGCTCGGCCTGGGCCAGTGCCGTGCGGCGGCCGCCGTTCAGGACGGTGCCCACGGCGCGGACCTTGCCGGTGTCCACCGTGATCGGGCGCAGGAACTTCACGGTCAGGTCGAGCGAGGTGTAGGCCATGCCCTGCGGAAGCGTCGTCTGGACGGCGCACCCCGCCGCGGAGTCCAGCAGGGTCGCGTAGACCCCGCCGTGGACGCTGCCGATGGGGTTGTAGTGCTCCTCGCCGGGCTCCAGCGAGAAGACCGCATGCCCGTGTTCGACCTCTTCGAGCACGATTCCGATCGTGGCACCGATGGGAGGACCGGGCAGCCGGCCGGCGATCATCGCGCGCAGGAACTCGAGCCCGCTGGTCCGTCCGACCTCGGAGGCCGAGACCGAGGGGTCTTCCCACTCGTACGTACGTGACCGGCCCATGCCTGCGCTCCTCATCTGACTGCGTAAATCGAAGCTAGCCGGGGCCGCAGCTGACTGTCAATGGCGAAGCCAGCTCGCCTATGATGCGGGTATGGAGTGGCTCGAAGTGAGCACGGAGAACTGCACGGTCCAGCGCACACTCGACGTGGTGGGCGAGAAGTGGACACTGCTGATCCTGCGCGACGCCTTCAACGGCGTCCGACGATTCGACGACTTCCGCCGTCATGTGGGCCTTTCGGAGGCGGTGTTGGCCGGCCGACTCCGCAAGCTGATGGCGGCCGGGATCCTGCGGACCGAGCCGTACCGGGAAGCGGGCAGCCGTACGCGGTACGAATACCGCCTGACCCGCAAGGGCCGGGACCTGTGGCCCGTCCTGGTGGCGCTCAGGCAGTGGGGCGAGGCGTACGTCGCGGACCCAGAGGGCCCGGTTCTCGACATCCGGCACAGTGAGTGCGCGGCACCGGTGCGGGTCGTGGTGGAGTGCGCCGACGAACACGTCGCGCTCACCCCGGCGGACGTCACGGTCCTGCCCGGCCCGAGCGCGCGACCCCGTGCCTGAGTGAGGGATGTCGGTGCCGGGCGTGACCGAGGTCCGCCCGTCCCGACGACCCGTCACGCGCCGCCGTCCTTCGCGACCCTGGCGACGAGGAGAGCGGTACCTCCACAGGATCACGTGGCTCTCCCGGCGTCGCAGGCGAGATCGGCCCAGACCGTGTGCCCCTGCGGTGTCGGTTCGTCACCCCAGCGGCTGGAGAGCGCGTCGACGAGACACAGGCCCCTGCCGTTCTCGTCCATCGTGCAGGTGGGGTGTCCCCAACGAGAGCCTGAGACGCCACAGTTGAGGGTGTGGCCCGCGTCGGCGACCTCGATGTGCACGGTGGGGCCGTCATGGCGCGTACGCCGAAGGGTCACGGACACCCGGACGGGCGGCGCGCCGTGGCGCAGGGCGTTGGACAGCAGTTCGCTGAGCACGAGCACGGCGTCGTCGGCGAGCCCTTCGACGTGCCACTGACTGAGACAGCTGCGCACGTTCTGGCGTGCGGCGCTCGTGCCGAGGGCCGGGTCGCAGACGAAACCATCAGGTTCATCAGATGTCATGATGCGCATCCCTTGTGGGCCTCCAGCGGTTCTTCGCGCCAAGGGAGGAGCGGATGCCTCAGGGAGCGGCGTCACCCACGTGCGGCCGAGCCTCGCGAAGCCGGCCGCACCCGAGAACAACGGCAACACCCGAGATCGACCCGGGTGAGGGAATGGGCGGCGGAGCGGAAGCGAGGACGCCGTGTGCCCCGCGGGCCGGACGCGCGCACTCCGGAACCTGGAGCGCCCGCACCGCACGGAGCGCGCTCCACACGGAGCGGGTCCCGGTGACCTCAGTAGCCGATGATGCGAGCGGCGAAATAGGCCGCCACGATGATCGCCCCGATGACGATCAGGCCGAGCCACCACAGGGGGTGCTCCCAGATCCCGCCGTCCGGCCGTTCCTGATGTGCCTCGGCGATCGAACCCTCGACCGGAGGGGTTTCGCCCGGTGGCACCAATGGCTGTGACATGTTCCCACTCTCCACCTCCGGGGACGCCGCCGCATCTCAGCGCCCCGAGATGTGCAGCTGAAACTGTACAACTCAAGCTGCGGGTTCTACTGTGGAGCGCATGAAACGGTGCAACGCATGACGGAGACCCCGCGCCCGTCGCCCTCCGCGGTTCAGGCCTCGCGACAGGTCCGTACGGTCATCAGCCGCCTGCGCCGCCGCATCCTGAACGCCGCCGAAGCCGAGGACATCACTCTGGGACAGGCGTCCGTTCTCACGCACCTGTCCGGCAGGCCCGGCGTCACGGCCAGTGAGCTCGCCGCGGCCGAGGGCGTACGCCACCAGTCGATGACGACGACGATCGCGTCGCTGACCGCCTTGGGACTGGTGGAACGGCATCCCGACCCCGACGACCGGCGCCGTCTGCTGATCGCGCTGACCGAGGAGGGGCACCGACGGGTGGAGGAGGGGCGACAGGTCCGGCAGGAATGGCTTGCCGGCCGGCTGCAGGAGAGGTGCACGGAGGAGGAGCGACGGACCGTGATGGCCGCCATGACGGTACTGGAGCGCCTCACCCATGACTGAACAGAAGACAGGGGAACGGGGCACGACGGCGACGGCGGGCTTCGACCGGCGGCTGCTGCCGCCGATGATGCTGGGCTCCGTCCTGAACCCGGTCAACTCGACGATCATCGCCGTCTCGCTCATACCCATCGGCGACGCCTTGGGCGCACCACCCTCGCAGACCGCGTGGCTGGTCTCCGCCCTCTACCTGGCCACCGCTCTCGGGCAGCCCGTCGTCGGCCGGCTCATCGATGTCTTCGGGCCGCGCCGGCTCTTCCTCGTCAGCACGAGTCTTGTCGGGGTCGCCGGTGTCGTCGGCACCCTGGCACCGAACCTGGGGGTGCTGATCGCCTCGCGGGTCCTGCTCGGGTTCGGCACGTGTGCCGGGTATCCCGCCGCTATGGCTCTGCTGCGCAGCGAGGCCAGGCGCACCGGGCGGAACAGCCCCGGCGGGGTACTGACCGCCCTGGCCGTCACCAACCAGACCATCGCCGTGATCGGCCCGCTGCTGGGCGGCCTCCTGATCGGTCTGGGCGGCTGGCGCGCCACCTTCGCGCTCAACGTGCCGCTGGCCGTCGCGGCCGTGCTGCTGGGGCTGCTCCGGCTGCCCAAGGAGCCCGCTACTGAGGACTCCCCGCAGCGCGGGCACCTCGCGGCCCGGCTCGACCTGCCCGGCATGGCACTGTTCGCCGTGACGCTCATCGCGCTGCTGCTCTTCCTGATGAACCTGCACCTGCGCGACTGGTACCTGCTGGTGACCGCCATCGCCGCTAGCGCGGCGTTCGCAGCGCGGGAGCTACGGGCCCCCACCCCGTTCATCGACCTGCGGGTGCTGGGCGGCAACACCCCACTACTGGCGACCTACGGACGCGCGCTGGTCGCCTACATCGTCTCCTACGCCTTCCTCTACGGGTTCACCCAGTGGACGGAGGAGGGCTTCGGGCTCTCGCCCGTCCATGCCGGGCTGGCGCAGATCCCCATGTTCCTGGTGGCCATCGGTGTATCGATCGTCTCCGGACGGCGCACGGGCGTGCGCGGCAAGCTGCTCGTCGGCGGGCTGGGACAGGTCGTCGCCTGTCTGGTGATGCTGACACTCAGCGGGGACAGCCCCGTGTGGACGCTGATTCTCGTCGCCCTGATCTTCGGCGTCCCGCAGGGGCTGAACAGCCTGGCCCTGCAGAACTCCGTCTACTTCCAGGCCGATCCCGAGCGGACCGCCTCCTCGGCCGGCCTGCTGCGCACCTTCGCCTACGTCGGCTCGATGGTCGCGTCCTCCACGGCGGCCGCGTCCTTCGGGCGGCGCGCGGACACCGGCGGCATGCACCACCTCGCCTGGGTCATGCTCGGCGCGGGCGTGCTCTACCTCCTCCTGACGCTCTTCGACCGCACACTCGGCAGCGCCACGGACAGGGACACCTCGGCCGACGTGCCGCAGGCGTCATAGACCACCCCGCGACTTCCCGCACACCCGAACGAAAGCGCAGTCCATGCCCCGCACCGCCCTCCTCGCGATGGACCTCCAGCTCAACCACCTCGCCCAACTGCCCGCCGACTACCTCCCGCACGCCGTGGAGGCACTCGACACGGCGCGCGCCGCGGGCGTCCCCGTCATCCACGTGGCGCTCCGACTGCGCCCCGGCCACATCGACGCCCACCCCCGCAACAAGGTCTTCGGCTCCCTCCCGTCCCACGTCTTCACCGCCGACGACCCCGGTGCCGCCATCCACCCCGATGTGGCCCCCGCGGAGGGCGAGATCGTCGTCCACAAGAACCGCGTCAGCGCCTTCGCCGGGAACAACCTCCAGCAGATCCTGGCCGCCCAGGGCATCGAGCACCTGGTCCTGGCCGGCATCGGCACCGGCGGCGTCGTCCTGTCCACCGCCCTGCAGGCAGCCGACCTCGACTACAGGATCACCGTCCTGTCCGACGCCTGCGCCGACCTCAACACCGCACTGCACCACACCCTCGTGAACGACGTCCTCACCCGGCGGGGCGAGGTCACCACCGTCGAGGAGTGGGCCCACGCCCTCAACGCCGGTTCGTGAACGGGCTGGTGAGCCCAGCGCGCACCGGCGAAGGACCGCGGGCGCGGCGGACGGCCGGGGCGGACCGAGTGGGTGGTCCGCCCCGGCCACGCCGGTGTCAGGAGGCCGTCGGCTCCAGGCCGCTTCGGACTTCGCGGGCCGCCGTCACCAGGTTCTTCAATGCGGACCGCACTTCAGGCCAGCCGCGGGTCTTCAGGCCGCAGTCGGGGTTGACCCACAGCCGCTCGGCGGGAATGGCCTCGAGCCCCTCGCGCAGCAGTTCCGCGGCTTCATGGGCACTCGGTACGCGGGGTGAGTGGATGTCGTACACACCGGGTCCGGCCTCGCGCGGGTAGCCGTGGGCGGCGAGTTCGCGGGCGACCTGCATGTGGGAGCGGGCGGCCTCCAGGCTGATGACGTCGGCGTCGAGGTCGTCGATGGCCTGCACGATGTCACCGAACTCGGCGTAGCACATGTGGGTGTGGATCTGGGTGTCCGGGCGTACGCCGCTGGTGCTGAGCCGGAACGCCTCGGTGGCCCACTCCAGGTAGGCGGGTCGGTCGGCGGCGCGCAGGGGCAGTGTCTCGCGCAGTGCGGGTTCGTCGACCTGGATGACCGATGTACCCGCGCTCTCCAGGTCGTCGACCTCGTCGCGGAGGGCGAGTGCGACCTGGCGGGCGGTGTCGCCGAGGGGCTGGTCGTCGCGGACGAAGGACCAGGCGAGCATGGTGACCGGTCCCGTGAGCATGCCCTTGACCGGCTTGGTGGTGAGCGACTGGGCGTACGTGGTCCAGCGCACCGTCATCGGTTCGGGCCGTGAGATGTCGCCGGCCAGGATCGGCGGGCGGACGTAGCGGGTGCCGTACGACTGGACCCACCCGTGCTGTGTGGTGAGGTAACCCGTGAGCTGTTCGGCGAAGTACTGCACCATGTCGTTGCGTTCGGCCTCGCCGTGCACCAGGACGTCGATGCCGGCCTTCTCCTGGAAGGAGATCACCTCGCCGATCTCGGCCCTGATGAGTTCCTCGTACCCGGCGACGTCGATCCGGCCGGTCCGCAGATCGGCCCGTGCGGTGCGCAGTTCGGCGGTCTGCGGGAAGGACCCGATGGTGGTGGTCGGCAGGAGGGGGAGGCCCAGGTGCGCGCGCTGGGCGGTGGCCCGCTCGGCGTACGGCTGGGAGCGACGGGCATCGGTGTCCGTGACGGCGGTGGTGCGGCCGCGGACCGCCGGGTCGTGGGTGATCGCGGAGGCCGCCCGGGAGGCGAGGTCGGCCCGGTTCGCGGCCAGTTCGGCGGCGATGGTGTCGGTGCCCCGGGCGAGGCCCTCGGCGAGGGTGGCGATCTCGGTCGTCTTCTGGCGGGCGAAGGCGAGCCAGTGCAGGATCTGCGGGTCGATGTCCCGTTCGGCGGACGCGTCGAGCGGTACGTGCAGGAGCGAGCAGGAGGCGGAGACGTCCACCCGGTCGGCGAGCCCGAGCAGGGTGCCGAGTGTGCCGAGGGACCTCTCCAGGTTGTTGACCCAGATGTTGCGGCCGTCGACCACGCCGGCCACCAGACGCTTTCCGGGCAGTCCGCCGACAGCGGCCAGGGCGTCGAGGTTGGCGGCGGCCGCGCCGGTGAAGTCCAGCGCGAGGCCGTCCACCGGGGCCTTGGCCAGTACGGGCAGGGCGTCGCCGAGGCGGTCGAAGTACGAGGCGAGCAGCAGCTTCGGCCGGTCGGTCAGCGCGCCGAGGCCGCGGTAGGCGCGCGCGGCGGCGTTGAGTTCGGCGGGGGTGCGGTCCTGGACCAGAGCGGGCTCGTCGAGCTGCACCCAGTCGGCTCCCGCCGCGCGGAGGTCGGCGAGCACCTCGGCGTAGACGGGCAGCAGCCGGTCCAGCAGGGTCAGCGGTTCGAAGTCCGCGGCGACACCGGGCGCCGGCTTGGCCAGCAGGAGATAGGTGACCGGACCGACGAGGACGGGCCGGGCCGCGTGACCGAGGGCGATCGCCTCCCTGAGCTGCCCGACCTGGTGTGCGGAGTCGGTCCTGAACACCGTGTCCGGACCCAACTCCGGTACCAGGTAGTGGTAGTTGGTGTCGAACCACTTGGTCATCTCCAGCGGCGCCACGTCCTGGGTGCCGCGCGCCATCGCGAAGTACCCGTCGAGCGGGTCGGCTTCGACGGCCTTGCGGTGCCGCTCGGGGACGGCGCCGACCATGACACTGGTGTCGAGGACGTGGTCGTAGTACGAGAAGTCGCCGGTCGGCACCTCGTGGATGCCGGATTCCGCCAGGTGCCGCCAGTTCGACCGGCGCAGACCGGCGGCGGTCTCCCGGAGGGCGTCGGCGGTGGTCCGGCCCTTCCAGTAGCCCTCGATCGCCTTCTTCAGCTCACGGTCGGGACCTTGGCGGGGGTAGCCGTACACGGTGGCTCGTGCTGCCGCGGCTGCGGGCTTGGCTGTCACGGAAATCTCCTTCGCGAGATGTCTCGTCGGGATCCCGACGACGGGACGCGAACGCGAAGGGGTGACGAACCGGGCGGAATCCGCCCGCGCCACGAGGCGCGGTCGACCGCCGGTATGTACGCCGACCCGCCCACGAGGTCACCGGGATGTCCGCGCGCGAACGGTCGCGTGCGGGCAACGGGCAGGTCTTCGGACTCGCGGGCGCGGCTTCCCCGAAGGGCATCCACCTACTGGCCGTCGCTTCCCGGACCCGGTCGGGCCCAGTGCGTATGACGGCGTTCGTTCCCACTCACCGCTGCGGGGCAGTCCCGGATTCCCACCGGGTTCCCTCTTACGACGCATCCCGCCTGGCGGACGGGGCGAACCAGCTGCACAGGCCACCCTAGGGGGCGACACGGTCCCGTGGCGTGAGCGGCTCACATCGCGGACGGTGACATGGGACACCGTCCGCGGTCGCCCACGGCTCGGCGGCGCGTGTTCCAGGGGCGGCGCGGGCAGGCACCGTGTCCGTCGCGCCAACACGGTGCCGCGTCCCGTCGTGGACGGGCGGAGTGCCCTGACGCGTCAGCCTTCCGCGCCGCCGAACACGCCCAGGATGCGTTCCGCCGCCAGCGTGGCCGTCAACTCCCCGTCCCGCACCTGCTGTTCGAGGGCGGGCGTGAGGGCTCGTACCGCCGGATCCGCGTGCAGCCGGCCGAGGAGCTCGTCGCGGACCATCGTCCAGGTCCAGTCGACCTGCTGGTCGCGGCGCTTGGCGGCGAGGCGGCCGGTCGAGTCGAGCAGGACGCGGTGCTGTTCGAGGCGCTCCCAGACGGCTTCCAGGCCGGTCGACTCGCGGGCGCTGCAACTCAGCACGGGGGGAGTCCAGGCCGCGTCCACCGGATGCATCAGACGAAGGGCGCCCGCCAACTCCCGTGCCGCGGAACGCGCGTCCCGCTCGTGCGGGCCGTCCGCCTTGTTGACGGTGATCACGTCCGCGAGCTCCAGGACCCCCTTCTTGATGCCTTGCAACTGGTCGCCGGTGCGGGCCAGCGTGAGCAGCAGGAAGGAGTCGACCATGTTCGCCACCGCGGTCTCCGACTGGCCGACACCCACCGTCTCCACCAGGATCACGTCGTAGCCCGCCGCCTCCATCACCACCATCGACTCCCGTGTCGCCTTCGCCACGCCGCCGAGGGTGCCGGCGGTGGGGGAGGGGCGTACGAAAGCGGCGGGGTCCACCGCCAGGCGCTCCATACGGGTCTTGTCACCCAGGATCGAACCGCCCGTACGGGTCGACGAGGGGTCGACGGCGAGCACCGCGACCCGGTGCCCGAGCGAGGTGAGCATTGTGCCGAGCGCGTCGATGAAGGTCGACTTGCCCACACCCGGCACCCCGGTGATGCCGATGCGCCGGGCGTTGCCGCCGTGGGGCAGCAACTGGGTCAGCAGCGCCTGCCCGAGGGACCGGTGATCGGCCCGGGTGGACTCGACGAGAGTGATGGCCCGCGCGATGTACGCACGCTTCCCGTCGAGTACGCCCTTCACATAGGAGTCGAGGTCGATCGCCATGGGCCTCAGCCGTGTCCGAGACCGGTGGCCAGCCGTTCCACCAGGTCGTGCGCCGCGTCCGGGATCACCGTTCCCGGCGGGAAGACGGCCGCCGCGCCCATCTCCAGCAGGGTCGGCACGTCCTGCGGCGGAATCACCCCGCCCACCACGATCATGATGTCCTCGCGTCCCTCCTCCGCCAGTTGCTCCCGCAGCGCCGGGACCAGGGTGAGGTGCCCGGCGGCCAGCGAGGACACCCCGACGATGTGCACGTCGGCCTCGACGGCCTGCCGTGCCACCTCGGCCGGGGTCTGGAACAGCGGGCCGACGTCCACGTCGAAGCCGAGGTCGGCGAAGGCCGTGGCGATGACCTTCTGCCCGCGGTCATGGCCGTCCTGGCCCATCTTGGCCACCAGGATGCGCGGCCGGCGGCCCTCGGACTCCTCGAAGGCGTCCACCCGGGTGCGGGTGCGCTCGACGGACGGCGACTCGCCTGCTTCGTTGCGGTACACACCCGAGATCGTACGGATCTGGCTCGCGTGCCGCCCGTACACCTTCTCCAGAGCGTCGGAGATCTCACCGACGGTGGCCTTGGCGCGGGCCGCGTTCACCGCCAGCTCCAGCAGGTTGCCGGTGCCCCCGGCGGCCGCCGTCAGCGCACGCAGCGACTCCTGGCACGCGGACTCGTCGCGCTCCGCGCGCAGCCGGCGCAGCTTCTCGATCTGCTGGGTCCGTACGGAGGAGTTGTCGACCTTGAGGACATCGATCTGTTCGTCGGTGTCGACCCGGTACTTGTTGACGCCGATGACCGGCTGACGGCCCGAGTCGATCCGGGCCTGGGTGCGGGCCGCGGCCTCCTCCACGCGCAGCTTCGGGATGCCCGCGTCGATGGCCTGCGCCATGCCGCCGGCCGCCTCGACCTCCTCGATGTGCTGCCAGGCCCGGCGTGCCAGGTCGTACGTCAGCTTCTCCACGTAGGCGCTGCCGCCCCACGGGTCGATCACCCGCGTCGTGCCCGACTCCTGCTGGATCAGCAACTGGGTATTGCGGGCGATCCGCGCCGAGAAGTCGGTGGGCAGGGCGAGCGCCTCGTCCAGGGCGTTGGTGTGCAGCGACTGCGTGTGGCCCTGGGTGGCGGCCATCGCCTCCACACACGTACGCGTCACGTTGTTGAACACGTCCTGCGCGGTCAGCGACCACCCCGAGGTCTGCGAATGCGTGCGCAGGGAGAGGGACTTGGCGTTCTTCGGGTCGAACTGCTTGACCAGCCTGGCCCACAGCAGCCGGGCGGCCCGCATCTTGGCGATCTCCATGAAGAAGTTCATGCCGATCGCCCAGAAGAACGACAGCCGGGGAGCGAACGCGTCCACGTCCAGCCCGGCCTCCTGCCCGGCCCGCAGGTACTCCACGCCGTCCGCGAGGGTGTAGGCCAGCTCCAGGTCGGCCGTCGCACCCGCCTCCTGGATGTGGTACCCGGAGATGGAGATGGAGTTGTACCGCGGCATCCGCTGGGAGGTGAAGGCGAAGATGTCGGAGATGATCCGCATCGACGGCTTCGGCGGATAGATGTAGGTGTTGCGGACCATGAACTCCTTGAGGATGTCGTTCTGGATGGTCCCGGCCAGCTTCTCGGGCGGAACGCCCTGCTCCTCGGCGGCCACGATGTACAGCGCGAGCACGGGCAGCACCGCGCCGTTCATCGTCATCGACACCGTCATCTTGTCCAGCGGGATGCCGTCGAAGAGCTGCCGCATGTCGTAGATCGAGTCGATGGCGACGCCCGCCATGCCGACGTCACCGGTCACCCGGGGATGGTCGCTGTCGTAACCGCGGTGGGTCGGCAGGTCGAAGGCGACGGACAGACCCTTCTGACCGGCCGCCAGATTGCGCCGGTAGAAGGCGTTGGACTCCTCGGCGGTGGAGAAGCCGGCGTACTGGCGGATCGTCCAGGGCTGGTTGACGTACATCGTCGGGTACGGGCCGCGCAGATACGGCGCGATGCCCGGGTAGGTGCCCAGGAAGTCCAGGCCCTCCAGGTCACGGCCCGTGTACAAGGGCTTGACGGCGATGGCCTCGGGCGTCTCCCAGAGCAGGTCGTCGCCTCCGGACGCCCCCTTGACGGCGGCGCGCCACTCGTCGGCGCCGCCCTCGGCGGTGGGCGTCCCCAGTTCGATCCCGGAGAAGTCGGGGATTCCCATCAGGACACTCCCATGCGGTCGAGGGTGGTGGAGAGGACGTCGACGGCGTCGCAGCCCGCGAACACGTACGCGTCGACATCGGTGTACTGCCCGGGGCGCCCGGCGAGGAACACATGCCGTGCGCCCGCGGACCTGAGCATCTCGACCGCCGCTTCGGCCTGCTCCTCGTACAGCGTGTCGCTGGAACACAGGCAGACCTCGGTGGCACCGCCGGCGCGGAACGCCTCGGCGGTGGCCTCCCCGGTGACCGGCTCGATGCCGCCCGCCTGGAAGAGGTTCGAGGCGAAGGTCGCCCGAGCGGTGTGGGCGGCGGCGGGGCCCAGGGTGGCCAGGAAGATCCGCGGCCGGGCGCCGCTGGCCGCGAGATGGGCGTCGGAGCGGGCGCGCAGCGTCTCGTACGCCTCGTCGCGCCGTACGCGTGGGAGGCCTCCGGACGGCGGCTCGGGCGTGGGTGCGCGCTCCACCAGACGCTCCGCGAGGTGCGGGAACTCGCTGACACCGGTGATGGGTTCGCGCCGCTTGGCGAGCTTCGCGCTGCGCGCGGCCCAGGTCTTCGCCAGGTCCTCGCCGACCCGGCCGGAGCGCAGCGCGGCCGCCTGGCCGCCCGACCGCTCGATCTGCTGGAAGAACTCCCAGCCCGCGTGGGCGAGTTCGTCGGTGAGCCGCTCCACGTACCAGGAACCGCCCGCCGGGTCGATCACCCGGGCCAGATGCGACTCCTCGACCAGGATCGTCGAGGTGTTGCGGGCGATGCGCCGCGCGAACGCGTCCGGCACACCGAGCGCGTCGTCGAAGGGGAGCACGGTGACCGCGTCTGCGCCGCCGACTCCGGCGGCCAGCGTGGCGACCGTCGTGCGCAGCATGTTCACCCACGGGTCGCGGCGCGACATCATCACCGGTGAGGTCACCGCGTGCTGGAGCTGCGCGCCGGGGGCCCCGCAGACCTCGGCGACCCGCGCCCAGAGCCTGCGTGCGGCCCGCAGCTTGGCGATGGTCAGGAACTGGTCGGCGGTGGCCGCGTAGCGGAACTCCAGCTGGCCGGAGGCGAGTTCGACGGGTACCCCCGCCGCGGTCAGCTCCCGCAGATAGGCGACGCCGGTGGCGAGTGAGCAGCCCAGTTCCTGCGCGGCGGAGCCGCCGGCCTCGTGGTACGGCAGCGCGTCCACGGTGAGCGCCCGCAGGCCCGGGTACTCCGCGGCACAGCGCCGCGCGAGTTCCGTCACCGGCGCGAAGCCGGCCGCCTTCCCCGTACGGGCCTCATGACCCAACGGGTCGGCGCCGAGATTGCCGCGTACGTCCCCCGCCGCCACGCCGCGCTTCTCGTACAGCGCCAGCAACTCCTGTGCCGCGGACTCGGTTTCGTGCCCCGCGTCCAGGACCACCGGCGCCAGGTCGAGGTAGACGCCGTCCAGCACGCGCGGGAGCGACGACACCGGAATGCCGCTCTCGCCGACGAGCAGCCAGAGCGAGGTGACGCCGTTCTCCAGATCGGCGAGTACCGCGCCGTCCAAGACCGCCCCGTGCCGCTGCCGTACGTCCCAGCCGCCGGTGGTGTTCCCCTCGGCACGGCCTCCGCGTACGAAGGGAGCGAAGCCGGGGAAGCCGGGATCGGGTGCGGAATCGAGCGCGGTGTACAGGGGGCGGGTCGTGAGCCCGTCCTCCACCGTGGTGGACAGGGCGTCTTCGGCCGCTGAGCCCGAGACTTCCTTCCCCGACTTGCGCAGTACGCCTTCGACGAGGCGCTGCCACTGCTCATGAGTCGCGTCAGGAAACTCGGCGGCCAGCGAAAACTCGTCGTCAGGCAGGACCGTCATGCTCGGATGCTAGGGCAGACCCACAAACGGGCAGCAGAGGGCGCGGCTGTGACCTAGCACTCTTCTCATATCTTTTGGTCGTTCGGCCGGTTCCTTATCACGAGAGCACGTCCGCGTCGGACAATGCCGGGTGCCGCAGGGCCTGGAGGACGCCGGGTACCGTGCGGCCCGCCCGCCGGAACGCGGTCCGCGTCCGGCCCCGGGATAGGAAGAAGGCGAGCCCCGCGGCGTTCTGACGGCCGGTCAGCGGGGGTCCCGGTCCACGACGACGCCGGGTCACAGTGCGTCGAGCGGCCCGGTCCCGGCGGCGCCACGGGGGAGCGGGCGGCGACCGCCGCCGTTCCGGGCGCCGCGCTGCTCGCCGGCGGACCGTCGCCGTGGGTGACGAGGAGTGCCGCCGGCGTCGCTGACCTGCTGTGACATCCCCCACCCCCTCTTGCCGCAGGAAGGAAGGCAATCCTAAGTTCTGTGTCATGGCTTCACATAACCCCCCACTTCCGCACGGCCCGGACGAGGCCGCCGGCCGGCCCACGCCCGAAGCCGGACGATCCCAGAACCCCGAGCTGGTGGACTTCGCCGTCGACCTCACTTCGCAGGAGGTGCTCCGGCAGGCACACGTCCTGGACGCGCTCGGCGCCGACTGGAGCCCGGTGGAGGCGCTGCGCGGCGAGGAGGCGGCGTACGACCTCCTGTACTCCGGTCTCGACGAGGAGCAGCGACGGGTCTACGACGAACTCGTCGCTGCCGGTGTGCTGCCCCGGCGAGGCGACGGCCATGCTGCCGCTTGACCCGCAGGCGGACCCCGGGCGCCGCGCCTGGGTGGCCTGTCCGAACTGCGACGACAGCCGCGGGTGCGAGCCGTGCGAGCAGCGGCGCACCTGCTCCGAGCACTGGCGCTATTTGCTGACCAACACCGGCAGCCTGCTGCACCTGCAGTGCCCGTCGTGCACGCATGTCTGGGTGCACGAGAGCGGCTTCGGCGCCACGCGGTCCCTGTGGAACCGCGTCACCGGCGGCGGCCCGCGGGACTGACCGCCGGCCCCGGTGTACCGGTCGGCCGCCCGCACGGTCCGTCGCAGGACCCGCCGGGCAGCGCGTGCTTCCCCCCGGCAACCGGATCGATCAGGAATCGAGAAGCCCGGACCCGCGAGCCACGGCTAGCGTGACGGTCATGGGCGCCACCCCGCGCACGGGCTTCCTCCGGCACGACGCATCGGCCGAGGGCGGCCCGGACGCCCCGGCGACACCCCGCGCGGCCGGGATCCGGGGCCCACGGGCCGGAGCGGAAGCGAACCGGACGTAGCAGCCGAAGGTGGTTAGATCGAGCCGGGCGACGCCGACCGGGACCGTGAGCGCGGCCCCGCGCGACAGATGGAGACACGATGAGCAAGGTCACGAGGACGGGCACGCAGCCGCCTGCGCCGCACGGTGCCGACAGCCACGACCTGATCCGCGTGCTCGGCGCGCGCGTGAACAACCTCAAGGACGTCAGCGTCGAGATCCCCAAGCGGCGCCTGACCGTGTTCACCGGGGTCTCCGGCTCGGGCAAGAGCTCTCTGGTGTTCGGCACGATCGCCGCGGAGTCGCAGCGGCTGATCAACGAGACCTACAGCTCCTTCGTGCAGGGCTTCATGCCCACGCTGGCGCGGCCCGAGGTCGACGTACTCGAGGGCCTGACCACCGCGATCATCGTGGACCAGCAGCGCATGGGTGCCGACCCGCGCTCCACGGTCGGCACCGCCACCGACGCCAACGCGATGCTGCGCATCCTCTTCAGCCGGCTCGGGCAGCCCCACATCGGCTCGCCGGGCGCGTTCGCGTTCAACGTGCCCTCGGTCCGGGCGAGCGGCGCGATCACCGTGGAGCGGGGTGCGAAGAAGGCGGTGAAGGCGACCTTCAACCGGCTCGGCGGCATGTGCCCACGCTGCGAGGGCCGGGGCACGGTCACCGACATCGACCTGTCCCAGCTGTACGACGACAGCAAGTCGCTCGACGAGGGCGCCCTCACGATCCCCGGCTACAGCATGGACGGCTGGTACGGCCGCATCTTCAAGGGCTGCGGCTTCTTCGACCCGGACAAGCCGATCCGCAAGTACACCAAGAAGGAGCTCCACGACCTCCTCCACAAGGAACCGACCAAGATCAAGGTCGACGGGATCAACCTGACGTACGAGGGACTGATCCCGAAGATCCAGAAGTCGATGCTCTCCAAGGACGTCGACGCCCTCCAGCCGCACGTCCGCGCGTTCGTGGAGCGCGCGATGACGTTCACCGTCTGCCCCGAGTGCGACGGCACCCGGCTCAGCGAGGCGGCCCGCTCGTCGAAGATCGCCGGGATCAGCATCGCCGACGCCTGCGCGATGCAGATCAGCGACCTGGCCGAGTGGGTACGAGGTGTGGACGAACCGTCCGTCGCGCCGCTGCTGGCGGCGCTGGGGCACACCCTCGACTCGTTCGCCGAGATCGGCCTCGGCTACCTCTCGCTGGAACGGCCCTCGGGCACCCTGTCGGGCGGCGAGGCACAGCGCGTCAAGATGATCCGCCACCTCGGCTCCTCGCTCACCGACGTCACGTACGTCTTCGACGAGCCCACCACAGGCCTGCATCCGCATGACATCCAGCGCATGAACGGCCTGCTGCTGCGCCTGCGGGACAAGGGCAACACGGTGCTCGTCGTGGAGCACAAGCCGGAGGTGATCGCGATCGCCGACCACGTCGTCGACCTCGGCCCCGGCGCCGGCACGGCGGGCGGCACCCTCTGCTTCGAGGGCACCGTCGAGGGCCTGCGGTCGGGCGGCACCATCACCGGCCGCCATTTCGACGACCGGGCCTCGGTCAAGGAGACGGTGCGCAAGCCCACCGGGACGCTCGAGATCCGTGGCGCGACGACGCACAACCTGCGGGACGTCGACGTCGACATCCCGCTCGGGGTGCTCACCGTCGTCACGGGCGTCGCTGGCTCCGGCAAGAGCTCGCTCGTGCACGGATCGATCCCCGCCGGCGAGGGTGTGGTGTCGGTCGACCAGAGCGCGATCCGCGGCTCGCGACGCAGCAACCCGGCGACGTACACCGGACTGCTCGACCCGATCCGCAAGGCGTTCGCCAAGGCCAACGGCGTGAAGCCGGCCCTGTTCAGCGCCAACTCCGAGGGCGCCTGCCCCACTTGCAACGGGGCCGGCGTCATCTACACCGACCTGGCGATGATGGCCGGTGTCACCTCCACCTGCGAGGAGTGCGAGGGCAAGCGGTTCGACATGTCGGTGCTGGAGTACCACCTCGGTGGCCGGGACATCAGCGAGGTCCTCGCGATGTCGGTGACCGAGGCACAGGAGTTCTTCGGCTCCGGCGAGGCGAGCACGCCGGCCGCGCACCGCGTCCTCGGCCGCCTCGCCGACGTCGGGCTCGGCTATCTCAGCCTGGGCCAGCCCCTCACCACCCTGTCCGGCGGTGAACGGCAGCGGCTCAAACTGGCCACGCACATGGCCGACAAGGGCGGTGTGTACGTCCTCGACGAGCCGACCGCAGGCCTTCACCTCGCCGACGTCGAGCAGTTGCTCGGCCTGCTCGACCGACTCGTGGACTCCGGCAAGTCGGTCATCGTCGTCGAGCACCACCAGGCGGTCATGGCGCACGCCGACTGGATCATCGACCTCGGTCCCGGCGCCGGTCACGACGGCGGCCTCGTCGTCTTCGAGGGCACCCCCGCCGATCTGATCGCCGCCCGCTCCACCGTCACGGGCGAGCACCTCGCGGCCTACGTCGGCAGCTGACCGAGGCCCCGGACGCGCGACCGGCCGGCCCCGCGGGACGAGCTGTCTCCTCCGGCACGGCTCGTCCCGCGCGGCTGATCCGGCGCGTCCCACACGGTTCGGCCCGCTAGCGGACGGCGTCGAGCTTGAAGTCCGGGCCGACCACCAGGGTCACCGCGCCGCCCGTCGCCGTGCTGTTCCGCTCCGCGGAGACCCCGGGGAGCCGGGAGACGAGCACGGCGGCCTGCCGGTCGAGTCCCCGCGGGTGGCTGACCGTCGTCGTGCGGACGGGAGAGGGCGCGTTTCCGGTGGCGACGACGGTGAAGCCCACCTCGCGGAGCTGCTCCGCGACGGCCGCGGCTCGCCCACCGACACCCGTTCCGTTGAGGACCTGGACGCGTACGGACGACGCGTACACCAAGTCCTCGGTGTCCGCCTGGAGTTGCTTCTTGCTGACTTCGTGGTCCTTGGCCAGTGCGGTGAACAGGTCGGTGGCCTGCGGGTATTGCCACACGACGTTGGCCCGGTCGGTGGGCGCGTCGGCCTCGCGCGGGTAGTTCGGCACGGTCAGGAAGGCGAGGCGGTCGCTGGGGATGCCCTTGACCTGGGAGGCCAGGCCGTAGAGAGGCTTGATGCCGGCCAGGTCCCCGTCCGTGGTGAGCGACTTGGTCGCCGACTGCAGGAAGCCGTACAGGGAACTGGGACTGGTGAGTTTCGACTGCGCCTTCTCGGCGAGGGCCTGCATGAACTCCTGCTGGCGGCCGATGCGTCCGAGATCGGAGCCGTCACCGACGCTGTAGCGGGCGCGTACGTAACCGAGTGCCTTCTCGTCCTTGATGGTCTGGCAGCCGGCCTTCAGGTCGAGACGGGCCTTGGTGTCGTGGATGGCCTCCTTGGGGCAGACCTCGATACCGCCCAGCGCGTTGACCATGCCCTTGAAGCCCTGGAAGTCGATGGACATGAAGTGGTCGATGCGCAGCCCGGTGTTCCGCTCGACCGTCTTGATGGTGCAGGCGGCGGCGTCGGCGACCTTCCCGTTGCTCCCGCCGATCGCGAACGCCTCGTTGATCTTGAAGCGGTGGACGGTGGACGTGCTGCCGTCGCCCTTGTCGCAGGCCGGGATCCGGACCCAGGAGTCGCGGGGGAAGGACACGGCGGTGGCCCATTTCCGGCTGGCGGCGATGTGCAGCACCATCAGGGTGTCCGACTGCATGGTCGTCAGCCCCTTGCCGTACTTGGCGTTGCCGCCCGCGCGGGTGTCCGAACCGACGAGCAGGATGTTCTTGGAGCCCGGACTGAGGTTGGCGGGCCGGCCCTCACCGAGCTTGTTGTCGAGGTCCGCCGCCTGGATGTTGTCGTTGAGATCCTTGTAGACCCACGCGCCGACACCGGCGACGGCGAGGAGTATCGCCGACAGAACTCCCGCCATCCACAACAGTGTTCGGCGTCGCCCCGTGCGCGTACCCCCCGATCGCTGTACGCCCCGCTGCCCCACCCGACCACCTCCGGCCCGATCGTCCGCTCCGCGGCCACCCTGTTCACGACCGTCCGGCCACGTGAGCCTTGAACTCTACGCAGTTGTCGAGGGAGTTACGCTCCCGGCCGGCGCGGCGTTCAACACCCCACCGCCACCTCGGGTCTCTCGAGTGCCGCACCGTCGGCGCGGTGGTGTGCGCCGCCTCCGCTGTGATTTCTACATTGTTGTAGATTCTGACGGGGTTCGTTCGGCGGACCCGAACCGACCGACTACGTGGAGGGATCGACCATGGGTGTTTCCCTGGGCAAGGGCGGCAACGTCTCGCTGAGCAAGGAGGCGCCGGGTCTGACCGCGGTGCTGGTGGGGCTGGGCTGGGACGTGCGGACCACCACCGGCGCCGACTTCGACCTGGACGCCTCCGCGCTCCTGTTGAACGCGTCGGGCAAGGTCGTCTCGGACCAGCACTTCGTCTTCTACAACAACCTGAAGAGCCCGGACGGTTCCGTCGAGCACACCGGCGACAACCTGACCGGTGAGGGCGAGGGCGACGACGAGAGCGTCAAGGTGAACCTCGCCGCCGTACCCGCCGACGTCGACAGGATCGTCTTCCCCGTGTCGATCCACGACGCCGAGTCCCGTGGACAGAGCTTCGGACAGATCCGTAACGCCTTCATCCGGGTGGTCAACCAGGCCGGCGGCACCGAACTCGCCCGCTACGACCTGTCCGAGGACGCTTCGACGGAGACCGCGATGGTCTTCGGGGAGCTGTACCGCAACGGCACGGAGTGGAAGTTCCGCGCGGTGGGCCAGGGGTACGCCTCCGGCCTGGCCGGGATAGCCGCCGACTTCGGCGTCAACGTCTGACGAGCGTCGTGCCAGGGCGGGGGTCGGGACCGTGAGGTGGTCCTCACCCCCGCCCCCGGCGAGCCCCCGAGGGGGGCCGCCTTTCCCATGTGTCGTGCCTCCGCCCGGCGGACCGGGCGGACTTCGCCGCGACCGCGCTCAGTCCCACGCTGCCAGGGACGCGGTGACCACGCGTCCTCCTCGGTGTGAATCAACATCGCTGTAGAAGTCGCCCGGCGTCGTCATCCCTCAACAAGTGCGCGTTCGCGCCCGGTTGGCCGGCCGCACCGGATCACGACTCCCGTCGCCTGTACAGGGCGTCCTGAGGACGCACAGGCCGGCGTCACGCTCCCGCGAGCCGGGCCCGCGCCCCCGCGCACCCGATGCGGGCGTCGTCGTGTGCCACGGGGGCGGGTAGGAGTGATGCTCGTTGCCCTCACTCACACAGGCTCCGGCCATCACGTGCCCACCGGAGAGTTCCGCGACCATCCAGCGAGGTTCGTTTGAGGAAGCACGGCAGGAAGATCCGCCATGGGACGGCGGCCGTCGCCGCGGTCGCGCTGGGCGCGTTGGCGATACCGTCCGCCGCCATGGCATACCCGGAGGGGCGGGGGCCCGGGAGTGCGGTACCCGTGAGCGCCCCTCACGCGGCGGCCCCCGTATCCATGGCCGTGGCTCATGTCGTGGTCCTGGTCAACAGGGCCCGTGACAGGGCCGGTTGCTCCCCGGTGACCCTGAACACGAAACTTTCGAAGGCCGCTCGTCGCCACAGTGCGGACATGGCGCGCCACCGGAACATGTCGCACTGGGGATCCGACGGTTCCGGTCCGGGCCGGCGGATCGCGCGTGCCGGCTTCGACTGGAGTGCGTACGGCGAGAACGTCGCGTACGGATACTCCACTTCCGCCGCGGTCATGGCGGCCTGGATGTCCAGCCCCGGCCACAGACACAACATCCTGACGTGCGAGTTCAGGGAGATCGGCGTCGGCCTCGCACAGCCCGGCAGCTACTGGACCCAGGACTTCGGCACGGCCCGCCGACCGGCTCCTCGCGGCGCCCTGTGACCCACTGACACGATCGGCGCCGATGCGGTCAGGCGGGGGTGAGCGGTTCGACGGCCGAGTCGGCCCGGAGTGCGGCGCCCCGCCTGACCCGCTTCTCGCGGGCGGCGTGCACCGTGGCAGCGCGGCAGCGGAATCGGCGCCTCGGATCATGGTCAGCGGCGTGACCGGGCCGGGCTACTTCACGGTGACGGTGACGGTCGGTGAGGCGGTCTTGTCCGCCATGACGCGCAGCTGTTCCTTGCCCTTGGTGTTGAGTTTGGCGTTCAGGGTGTAGCCGCTGCCGTTCTTGACGGTGGTGCTCGCCTTCAGCGAGTTCCACTTGCCGTCCTTCTTGTGCTGGAGCGTCACCTTGGTGTGGATCTTCAGGCCCTTGGAGCGTCCGGTGAACGTGACCGACTCTCCCGCCTTCACCTGTGTCTTGTCGGCCTTGATGGTGATCGAGCCCTTGTCGGACGGTACGGCCTTCGTGGTGTCGGCCCTGGTGAGACGGGGGTTCGAGACGGCGGTCTGCCCGTCGGCGGCGAAGG
The DNA here is from genome assembly GCF_012273515.2 of Streptomyces sp. RPA4-2. Classification (NCBI taxonomy): domain Bacteria; kingdom Bacillati; phylum Actinomycetota; class Actinomycetes; order Kitasatosporales; family Streptomycetaceae; genus Streptomyces; species Streptomyces sp. RPA4-2. The sequence continues at coordinate 828,034 of NZ_CP050975.2, read as the reverse complement.
CGCCGGCTGTGCCGGCGGACAGCAGGGCGGCGGACAGGGCACCCGCGGCGAGCGCGCGGGCGGTGTGAGAGCGGAGCGTGGACATCACGTTGGACTCCTCACGAGAAGGCATCCCCCAGGGGGCGCCCGGCGTCCTGACCGGTCGGATCGCCTGGTACCAGGCTATTTGTGTGTGCGAGGGACGGCTACTCGACCCCCGTGTGTTCCCCCGGGCAGCAGATCCGGCGAGTTCGCCAGGGCACCCTCCAGGAGGGCGCGGAAGGCCAGCCGCGCAGGGGGAGGGCCCCGGATCTTGACGACCCGGAGCCCTCTCCCTACCGCTTCACTCCGCGGTCGCGCGAACCGGGAAGTGAGGGCCGGAGCCGGGCTTGCCCCGAGGGCGCGGCCGGGCCCCGCGCGTCACGCGCTGAAGCGGTGGGTGCCGGAGCCGACCCGGTACACCGCGCAGCCGTCCTCCTCGCGCAGGAAGGTGCCGTGGTCGTGGGTGACCGCCCTCCGGTCGGCAGCGGGGATCCACACCTCCGCGGTCGTGTTGGGAGGCACGCTGCAGGTCAGGGCGAAGTGGCCGGACCGCGTACGCCACTGTGTGGACACCGGGCCGTAGACCGAGGTGAACGTGGCGCGGGCGGAGGTGACGTCGCCGCCCGGCCGGGGCCGTACGACGATCTCGCGGTACCCGGGGCGGCCCGCCGCGATGCCCGCGATGTTCGTGTACATCCACTCGCCGACCGAGCCGTAGGCGTAGTGGTTGAAGGAGTTCATGTCCGGTGTCTGGAAGGTCCCGTCGGGCTTGATGGAGTCCCAGCGTTCCCACATCGTGGTGGATCCCTTGTCGATCTGGTAGCCCCAACTGGGGAAGGAGCGCTGCTGCAGCAGCCGGTAGGCGACGTCGGTGTGCCCCGTGTCGGTGAGGACGGGAAGCAGCCGGGGCGTACCGAGGAAGCCCGTCGACAGATGCCAGTCCTTGGCCTCGATCAGGGCGACGAGACGGTCGGCCGCGGCCTTTCTCAGCGAGTCCGGCAGCAGGTTCATCGACAGGGCGAGGACATACGCCGTCTGCGTGTCACCCTTCACCCTGCCGTCGTCGGTGACATAGGCCTTCCGGAACGCCTCCCTTGTCCGACCGTAGAGATCGAGCCAGGGGGCGGCGTCCTCGTCGATCTCCCGGGCGATCCGGGACGCGAGGTCGGCACTGTGCGCGAAGTACGCGGTGGCGATGACGTCCTTCGGCGTCTCGTCGTCGACGTTCAGCCAGTCGCCGTATCCATTGGCCGGCCGCAAGAGGTCGTCACTGTTCTTCTCCAGGTACTTCAGCCAGGACCGGACGGACGGCCAGGCATCCTCGAGCACCTGACGGTCCCCGTACGCCTGGTACAGGGACCAGGGAACCGTGACGCCCGCGTCGCCCCAGCCCGCGACGCCGTTGCCGACCGTGCCGACCATGGGCGCCACGTCCGTGAACGCGCCGTCCGCCGTCTGCCCGTCGCGCAGGTCGACGAGCCACTTGCTGAGGAAGCGGGCCGACTCCATCGTGTAGGCCGCGGTCGGCGCGAAGACGTTGATGTCACCGGTCCAGCCCAGCCGTTCGTCGCGCGCGGGTGTGTCCGTCGGGACGGAGAGGAAGTTGCCGCGCTGACCCCAAGTGATGTTGCTGTGCAGCTGGTTGAGCATCGGGACGTTCGTCTCGAACTCGAAGGTGAAGGGCGCGGACGTGTGCATGACGCGGCCGGTCACGGCCTTCGCCGAGGGAGTCCCGGGGAATCCGGTCAGCTCGACGTAGCGGAAGCCGTGGAAGGTGAAGCGGGGCTCGTACGTCTCCTCGCCGCCGCCCTTGAGGGTGTACGTGTCGGTCGCCGCTGCGGTACGCAGGTTCGCGGTGTAGAGGGTGCCGTCCGGGTTGAGGACCTCGGCGTGCCGCAGACGTACGGTCTCTCCCGCCTTGCCGGAGACCCGCAGGCGCACGGAGCCGACCATGTTCTGGCCCAGGTCGAGGACGAAGACGCCCGGCTCGGGTTCGGTCACCTTCTTGACCGCGAGTTCCTCGGCCACCCGGACCGGGCCGTCCACCTGAGCGACGATCCGGGCGGGAGCGGCGTCGCCCGCGCCGCGGACGGCGAGCCACGTCCGGTCGTCGAAGCCGGGAGAGGTCCAGCCGGCGGTCTCCTTGCGCGCGTCGTACGTCTCACCGCCCAGCAGGTCGGCGGCGACGATCGGCCCGGAGGTGGCCCGCCAGTCCGGCCCCGAGGTGATCCGCTCGCTCGTCCCGTCCGCGTACTCGACCTCCAACTGCGCCAGCAGCGCGGGACGTTCACCGTACTGGTGGGGCCCGAACATGCCGACGTTGCCCGCGTACCAGCCCGGCGCCACGTACACACCGAGGGCGTTGCCGCCCGACCGCAGCAGCGTGGTGACGTCGTACGTCTGGTACTGGACGCGTTCGCGGTAGTCGGTCCAGCCGGGAGCGAGATGGTCGCGGCCCACGCGGCGGCCGTTGAGGTGGGCTTCGTACAGGCCGAGAGCCGTGGCGTACAGGCGCGCGCGGGAGACCTTCTTACGGGGCAGCCTGAACTCGTGCCGCAGCTGGTTGGCGGCGTACGACGCGGGGACGACCCTGCCCCACGGCCCGGCTCCCCACGCGGCGGCCTCCTTCGCCGCGGGCCAGGCGCTGTCGTCGAAACCGGCTTCGCGCCAGGTGCCGGAGGGTTCCTGGTCCGTCGACTTCCAGGAGGCGTCGGTCAGGATCCGCTGCTCGCCGGAGGCGGTGTGGAGAGTGAGGACGGCCACCAGGCCGGCGGGTCCCTCGCTCGCGTTGGTCGCCGAGATCGCGAGGACGTTCTGGCCGGAACGCACCTGGGCGAGAACGTCGACGACGGCCGGACGGCGCCAGCCCTCGTTGTCCGTCGCGAGGTCGGTGCGGGCCACTTCGGTGCCGTTCACCGAGACCGCGTAGACGTTGTCCGCGGTGATGGCCAGTGTCGCCGCGGTGATCCCGGACGGGAGACCGACGGTGCGACGGAACCAACGGGTCGCCGCCGGGGCGCTGTTGGCCGGGTCGCCCTCGGGGAACCAGATCCAGGCGCTGCCTTCGAGGGACGGCGCGTCGGTGAGGGCCGGGGGCGCGGAGATCCATTCCGCGGACCACCGCGCGGTGTCCATGAGACCGGTCTCCCACCACGACGGCTCGCTCCAGCCGGAGGCCCGGCCGTCGGCGCCCCACACCCGAACGGTCCAGAAGTAGCGTGTCCGCGGCTCCAGTTGGGGGCCGGCGTAGGGGACGAGGACGGAATCGCCGGAGGTGACCTTCCCGCTGTCCCAGACGTCCGGGTGCGACAGGCCCGAGGCGCTGGAGGCGACGCGGATCTGATACGCGCTCTGGCGCGTGCCCGGCTCGTCCGAGGCCACCGGCCAGCTCAGCCGGGGGCGTTGCGCGTCGATGCCCAAGGGGTGCTGAACGTACTCGACGGTCGGCACCGTCACGCGCGGGGCGCCGTGCCGGGCCCCCGCCGGAGCGGATGCGGACGGTGCGGCCCCGGCTGGTCCGGCTCCGGCGGCCACGGCACCCACCGTGGCCGCCGCGCCCGCCAGGATGTTCCTCCTACTGATCACTACGGCCCCTCACGTAGGAATGATGAATCGATTCACATCGGTGGACTTAGGTGAACGTAGGGGCGCACGGGGTGAGGGTCAATGAGTGTGCAGGGACTTTCTTGACGGGCCCTCAGCGCGGAACGCGCTTTCGGTGGTTCCCCAGGTGCTCCCGAGTCGACCGATTGAACGGTTTCAATTCCTGAGCCCCCGAGCGCGGACCGCGCAGGTGCCTTCGTAGTCGCCGGTGTCCGCCATGAGCGGCGGTCCACGGTGCGGCGCGGGCTGTTTCGGATGCGAGGAGGCGGGCAACCGGCCGCTATGAACAACGGCGAAGATCAGGCGGAAGCGATCGAAACCCGGGGGGACGAACACCATGTCGTCCTCAGTGCCGACACCAATGGTGACGGGAAGCCCGATGTGTGGATGACCGACACCACGGGCGACGGCAAGGCCGACCTCTACCAGTTCGACACGACGGGCGACGGGCAGGTGGACGTCACGATGGTCGAACGAGCCGAGGAGCCGGGCGAGGACCGTATCGTCGTCGACGGCGACGGCGGTCATCCCGTCGAGCCCTGAAACCCGCCGTCCCGCGCCCGCGAGCCCCACCGGGCGCGGACGTCGTTGTCGTTCGCGCCGGCGAAGTCGGTTGACCGCGCGAGCTGTTGGAGCGGGAGGCGCGCGGCGAGTCCGCCGCGGGTGTTCTCGTGCCGGCGGGGGCGTCGGACTTTCTCGGTCGTCGTCGGCACGCGCCCGGCTGTCGGACCGGCCGGACCACGACCGGCACCACCGCCCGCTCGCCGTGATGGTGCCGGGCGGAAGTCCTCTCCTGCGGCTCGCACACTCTGTCCTGTGCCTTGCCGGGCCGGGGCGTCCCGGGATGTGCGGCCGCCCCCGAGCCCGGCGCCTGCGTGTGACAGACGGACTGTCCGGGGCCTGGCTCGGGGGAGACGACGAACGGTGGTTGTCAGGCGCCGACGATGCCGGACTTCGCGATGGTGATCTTCGCCTTGGTGGAACCGTTGCGGGAGCCGAGAGCCTCGACCTGCTTGACGATGTCCATGCCCTCGACGACCTCGCCGAAGACGACGTGCTTGTTGTCCAGCCAGTCGGTCACGATGGTGGTGATGAAGAACTGCGAGCCGTTGGTGTTCGCCCCCGCGTTCGCCATCGACAGCTGACCGGGCTTGGTGTGCTTGAGCTGGAAGTTCTCGTCGGCGAACTTCTCGCCGTAGATGCTCTTGCCGCCCGTGCCGTCGCCCCGGGTGAAGTCGCCGCCCTGCAGCATGAAGTCCGGGATGACCCGGTGGAAGCCCGAACCCTCGTAGCCGAAGCCGTGCTCGCCGGTGGCCAGCTCGCGGAAGTTCCTCGCGGTCTTGGGGACCACTTCGTCGAACAGCTCGAAGACGATACGGCCCGCGGGCTCGTCGTTGATGGTGATGTCGAAGTAGACGTTGTCGCTCATGAAGACATCCTCACATCTCTTCGTTCCGCGATGGCACACACCTCCCCGGGTGACGCGCTGGGACCCGACGTGCTAGCCCGGAGGGCGGGCGCACGCTCGGCCGGCCGGGGTCCGGTATCGGTGGCGGCGGTCCGTGCGGTGGCGGCATGACAAGCTGTACCTTTAAGCGCCCGAACCCAGGAGGTCAGCATGACTGCCGAGTCACAGCCACAAGAAGGTTCGGAGCCCACCGAGGCCGAGAGCCCCGCCCTGACGCCCGACGACGACGGTCAGTACGACCTGAAGCGCAAGTTCCGGGAGGCTCTGGCGCGTAAGCGCGGGATGCAGACGGACGGGACCGGCGGCAACGGCAAACCGGACGCGTCGAAGGTCCGCGGAGCACACGGACCGGCGTCGAGCCAGCGGTCGTTCCGCCGCAAGAGCGGCGGCTGAGCCGGACCGCACCGCGCGCACCTTCCGTGTGCGCGCCTGCCCGGAGCCCTGAGAGTCGGGAATCGGTCGTACGTGGGTGCGTCGGCACCGGTGACGACATGGCCCGCCCATGCGAAGGCGTACGTCGAGGGCCCGCGGCTCCCCGGCGGGCGCGGGCCATCCGGGGCGCGCGTTCCGACGGGGGCTGGAGCGGGGCGAGCCGTACGTTCCGCCCGACGGGCGGCGCGGCCGTGTCGTGGCAGCACGGCCGCCGCGCCGGTCGGAGGTCTCGCCCCACGCCGCGCCCCGTCGCGCGGCAACTGCCCGGCCGGTCCCGCTCCCGCAGCAACGGCCCTTGCAACACCCTTGCGGGAGCGGTGGGTTGACGCCGCCGCGGGGACGTCGACGCTCACGCCGAGTCGATGCGCATGCGTACGCCCCCGCCGCCTTTCCTGGACGCGGAGATCGCGCTCGTCGGGGTCCGGGGCCGTCCGAATGGGGGAGCAGCCCGGACCGGTGACCCGGTGATCCGGTGCGCCCGACCGGAGCGGTGAACCAGGGGTCGGCCCGCAGAGGGCCGGCCCGGCTGCCGACGGCGTCCCTCACCCGACTCTTACCTTCGGGCCCGGATGGACAGGACCCGAGCCGACCGCGTCGGGTGTGCGCCGTGTTCCTGGCGCGGGGCGGGCGGCGGCGACCGCCGGCGGTCGTGTCCGGTGACGGGCGGGTCACGTCAGGTAAGAAGTCAGGAAGACATCGTCGGCCTCGAATGATCCGCGGGTTCGCGACCCCGCCCGCCGCGGTGCACTGTGGAAACCATGACGGCGTGGAATCGGGGCTTTGCGCAGGCGGGCCGGACCAGCCGTCTGCTGCTGCTGATTCCGGTGGCGCTCATCGTCCTCATCACGGTCGCCGACATCGTCGCCCCGTCCGACATCGTGCTCGGGCCCCTGCTGGTCATCGCGCCCGCGATCACCGCATGGGGCGAGGGCCCCCTGGTCACAGGCAGCGTCGGGGCCGCGGCGATGGCGGCTCAGGCGTTCATCGGCTGGCGCTCGGGCCTGCTCCTGTCACGGAACGTGCTGGTGCAGCTGTTCGCCCTGGCCGCGCTTTCCGCACTGATCGTCATCCTGTCCGTGGTCCGCGACCGGCACAGCCGTGAACTCGCCCGGGTACGGTCGGTCGCCGAGGCGGCACAACGGGTACTGCTCTGGCCGCTGCCGAGCCGGATCGGCACCCTGCGGCTCTCCTGCGTCTACCTGGCCGCCGAAGAGGAGGCCGAGATCGGCGGTGACCTCTACGCGGCCGCCCGCAGCCCGCAAGGCACCCGTGTCGTGATCGGCGACGTGCGCGGCAAGGGCCTGCCCGCCATCGGTGAGGCGGCCTTCCTGCTCGGCGCGTTCCGCGAGGCCGTCCACCAGAACGCCGGGCTGCCCGCGCTGGCCGGCTCCCTGGAGCGGAGCCTCAGCAGATACCTCGACGACTTCGAACCCACGGACGAGGCGGGGGAACGATTCGTCACGGCGCTGCTGCTGGAGATCCCGGACGACGACCCCGTCGTCCGGATGGTCAGCTGCGGCCATCTCGCGCCGCTGCTGCTGCGGTCGGGCCGCGCGGTGAGCGCCCCGGATCTGGCCCCCGCGCCTCCGCTCGGCGTCGGTCTCACCGATCCCGGCGAGGTCACGGTGGCCGTGCTGCCCTTCGCCGTGGACGACACACTGCTCCTGTTCACCGACGGTGTCGTCGAAGCCCGTGACCGCGACGGTGTCTTCTACCCGCTCGCGGACCGCGTCGCCCAGTGGGTCGGTCAACTGCCGGAGGCCCTGCTGCGGCGTGTGCAGCGCGATCTGCTCGATCACGCCGGCGGACGCTTCGGCGATGACGCCGCCCTCATCGCCATCCGCCGCACGGGGGAGCAGGCGCCGCCGGCGCGAGTGCGTTAGGCGTCGGCCCGAGCGTGGTAGGCGTCGCCCCTCGGGGCTGAGAGGGACGGGAGCCGCGACGCCTTCCACAGGCGCCAGGGCGAGGTGGCGTGAGCAGGTCACGACGGTCCGCACACGGGCGCCGGACGTCCAGGATCTCGGGCGGGGAACTCGGTCCTGATGATCGTCCGAGGCGAGGGCACCGTCTATGGCTCTTTTCACATTCCGGCCGGGAAGAGGCCCGTCGTGACCCCGGTCACCCCGCGTGGCGCGCGATTTGTTTATGTTCGCTCCCCAGTGACCCTTCCACACCACTTGTCGAGGCTCGCTTGAACATGCCGAACCGACCGCGCCCCCCGCAGCACATGGAGATCCCGGCGAGACACCGAGGCAGGCGCGCCTTCGCCGGTGCCGGTGTACTCCTGGCGCTGGCGACGGCGCTCCTCGCGGGCGGCACGGCGCACGCGGCACCCGCGGCCGTCGACAGGACCGCCGAACGGTCCGGAGCCGACACCGGACCGCCGGCCGCCGAACCCCGCGACCGGACACGTGTGACGGCGGCGGTGCTCGACCTCGACGGCACGGGCCGGGAGCCCACGGTGTACGGCGACGACGTCACGTACGACACCGCGAGCATCATCAAGGTCGACATCCTCGCGACACTGCTGCTGCAGGCGCAGGACGCGGGACGCCATCTCACCGCGAAGGAACGCGCACACGCCGAACCGATGATCCGGCGCAGCGACAACGCGGCGGCGAACGCGCTGTGGCGCGAGATCGGCCGGGCGCCGGGTCTGGAGGCAGCGAACAAGCGGCTGGGCCTGACCGAGACCAAGGGCGGATCCGGCACTCGCTGGGGGCTGACCCGGACGACGGCGAGTGACCAGATCCGCCTGCTGCGCGCGGTGTTCGCTACGGGCGGGACGTCGGACGCGAGCGCCGGCGGGCTGAACAAGGAGTCCCGGACCTACGTCCGGACCCTGATGGCCGACGTCGCGAGCGAGCAGGCGTGGGGTGTCTCGGCGGCCGCGGGCTCCGGGTGGGCGCTGAAGAACGGCTGGCTGCAGCGGAGTACGTCCGGACTCTGGGACGTCAACAGCGTGGGACGGATCGTGGTGGACGGACACCGCTACCTCGTCGCGGTCCTCTCGGACGGCAGCACCTCGATGAAGGACGGTGTCGCGCTGGTGGAGGGAGCCGCTCGGGCAGCCCTCACCTCGGCGTCCGGGCAGTGACCCGCGCCGGCGGCGGGGCGCGCCGCCGGCCATGACGTGGTGCACCGGGTACCGACGACCCGGTGCACCACGCCGACCGCGGGGCTGGGCCCCGGTCAGCCGCTCCACGCGCTCCGACACTAGGGAATTCCTCGTGACGAGTGCCGCAGGCTGTCTCCTGCCGAAATACGGATCTTCAGGAGAAGGAGACAGACATGCGCTCTCGCTTTGCTGCCGTGGTCACGGCCGCGACTCTCGGGGCTCTCGGCCTCATCCTCGCCACGGGGGCCGCCGCCGACGCCGCCTCCCGGCCCGCGGTCACCAAGGCCGAGTGTGTGGCGACAGGGGGCGTGGTCTTCGACATCCCCATGAAGACGACCTTCTGTCTCTATGACAACCACGACGGGACGATCGACATCGCCCCCATCGTCCTGCGCTGAGGCATCGAGCGACCGAAGTCCGTGACCCGGCGCGGGAAAGCCTGGTGGGTCCGGGTCCGGGCCTACCGGGCGATGGCCAGGCGGAATCACCACGTGGTCGACTGTGGCCTGATGGCGCCGGTCGCGGACCGGCACAGATGGGCACGGGCCGGTCGGGGGTGGACGGTGACCGTCACGACGCCGCCGAGTACGGCCCGCCCGGGGTCCGGGGCGAGCATGAGTCCGCGGGGTTGCCGGACCTGTGGCGGCGGCAGGACCGTGCCTGATGCCTGATGCCTGATGCCTGATGCCTGGGCGTGGATCTGGTGAGCACCCGCGTCGGTGGCTCGGAGGCGCTGATCACGCGGCTGCCGGCCGCCTCGGAGCCGGCGGTGTACCGGGTGGCGTCGGGTGACAGGGTCGGCCGGGTCCGGGCCGTGGAGTGATCCGCGGGGTCGTCCCGCAGACGGCGTGTCAGTCGGTCAGGGCGGAGGCGAGCTCCCTCGTCGCCTGGACGACCTCCTTGTCCGGCTCCGCGAGCAGGCGCTGGAGGGTCCCGTGATGGTCCCGTACGGCTCGGCGCGCCTCGCGCTCCCAACCCACGTAGTTCTCACGGCGGTTGAGCAGCTTGGGGTAGGCCATGGCCGTGCTCTCCCACTGCCGGGCGTCGGCGATGTTCTTCAGCAGCCGGAGGATCTGCACGCGGCAGGCGACCTGGGGAAGCTGGGCGAGCTCCCACAGGAAGGGGACCGTGGCGGCGGTCGCCTGGTCCACGACGAAGCCGTACTGGCAGATGCGCTGCCTCAGACGCGCGAGCGCGTCGACGGCGGTCTCCTCGTCGCCCGATGTGATGGCGGTGAGCAGCGAGGGGATGGCCGTGGCCGCTCCGGTGGAGTCCTGGAGCTCGCGCCAGGGGACGCGTTCGAGGTCTTTCAGGGCTGTCTCCATGTCCGCTCCCGCGCGAGGAGTTCCGTGATGAGGTGCGACGGGACGCTCCGCCGCCGTGGTGTGCGTCATGTCAGGCCGTGCCAGGCCGAGGGCGTGGGCCGAGGAAGCGCCGGCAGCATGGCCCAGACGGTCTTGCCCGCAGGCGAGAGGGTCCAGCCCCAGTGCTCGGACAGCGCTTCGACGATGCGCAGTCCGCGACCGTGGACCTCCAGAGCGCCGTCCGTACGGGGGCACACGGGCGGACTGTCGCTCTGATCGGTGACCGCGCAGACGAGGTGGGCGCGGCGAAGGGTCAGCTTCAGCCACACTCCCGTCTGGTCGGCACCTGGCCGCGCAACCGCGTGCAGTACCGCGTTGGTGGCCAGCTCGGTGACGACGAGGGCGGCGTCGTCACCGCGGTCGCCCAGCGCCCAGCGGCCGAGAGTGCGGCGGGTGAAGTCGCGTGCCTGGGCGAACCCCTGGGGGGATTCGGTGATGCGCAGGCTCGCGGATCTGGGCACGTTGCCCGCGGACTCGCTCCTCCCGGGCCGCTCCGGTCCGGGGACACAGGCGGGCGCTCCGTCCGAGGGCGATGCGGCCAGAGGTGTCCGACCTGCCCACGGCGCGGTCTTTCCGCCTGCGGGACTTGGTGCTTGGCGTGCGGATAACGACACGACATCTCCCTGATGCGACGTCAGGTCCGGTGCGTCAACGGTGCGGTTGACGCCCGAGCTATTATCCATCCTGTCGACGCCCGTCGTGCAATTTCACGGGAAATTGCACAGCTTCTGGCTGGAACAGGACCGCGCGGTATCGGTCCGACCCGGCGGGCGGCCGACGTGTACACCGTGGTGGAACGTGAGCAAGGAGAGTCCGGTGTCATCAGTGCGAAACGGAACGCGGGCCAGTTCGCTGGGTGTCCGCTGGGTGAAGAGCCGGCACAGCAACGCCGAGGGCAACTGCGTCGAGGTGGCACCCCTGGACGAGGGAGGGGTGGCGTTGCGCAACTCACGCGACCCCGACGGCCCGGCACTCGTCTACACGGCCGCCGAACTGGCCGCCTTCCTTGCCGGGGCGAAGGACGGGGAGTTCGATCACCTGGTGTGAAGCGGAGCCGTACGGTTCCACTTCTGCCGGAATATGCGAGACAGGGCCGAGAGATGCGAGGATGGGTTCTTCTCGTCTGCCGGTCCACAGGGAGTAAGGATGTCCGCCGAGTCACCTCGTATCTCCCGCCTCGAACCGTATCTGAAGCGGACCGAGCCGGCTCCGACCCTGCTGAAGATGCTGGTCGGCGTCCAACTCGCGGGTATCCGCGAGGATGTCGGCCTCTCGCAGGAACAGGCCGCCCGTGCCATCGGGTTCAGTCCGGCGAAGCTGTCGCGCATCGAGGCGGGCAAGGGCCGTCGGCCTCCGACGGAGGGGGACGTCCGCGCGCTGTTGGATCTCTACGACACCGACGGCCATGAGGCGTCGGTCCTGCTCCAGTTGTTGCAGCGGGCCGGCGAGCCTGGATGGTGGCAGCGCTACGACAAGCGGTTGATGCCCGAGTGGTTCGACCGGCTGGTAGGGCTGCAGGAGGCCGCTGCCGCCATCCGCACCTTCGAGATCCAGTACGTCCCCGGGCTGCTCCAGACTCCGGCCTATACCAAGGCAGTTGTGGAACGAGGTCTGCCCACGGCACCGGCCGGTGAGGTGCAGCGGCGCGTCGAGCTGCGCACGCGCCGCCGTGAACTGCTGCGTCGTGACGACGCCCCACAACTGTGGGCGGTCATCGACGAGTCGGTCCTGTGGCGGGTGCTGGGCAGCCGCGACGTGATGCGCGAGCAACTGCAGTACCTCGTGGACATGGCTCAGCGGCCCCACGTGACGCTGCAGATCGTTCCCCTGGACGTGACGAACGCGTCCGCGCCCGCCATCCCCATCACCTACCTGCGCTTCGGCGGTCTCGACCTGCCCGACATCGTCTACCTGGAGCACATCAGGAGCGCGAACTTCCTGGAGGACCGGGACGAGACCGAGGAGTACCGCCTGGCCCTGGACCGGCTGGGAGACGAGGCTCTCACCCCGCGGGAAACGCTGACGCTGCTTCAGAAGACGGCCGACGAGCGGTATTCCGCCTCGTGAAAGCGCTTCGGCTCCACCGGCCGGAGCCGGTGGAGCCGAAGCGCTGACGACATCTCCTACCTGAGCCGTCCGACCCCGCCGAACTCAACCCACTCCTGGGTCAGTTGACGAGGCGCCACCTCGGTGTCGGGCCGCCAGGTGGACACCTCCACCAGACCCGGCTCCAGGACGTCGAGGTCCTCGAACCACTCGGCGACGTCCTTCTCCTCACGGACCCTGCCCCAATGCCCCTGGGTCGCCTGGTCCATGAAATCGGTGACGAACTCCCGGACCTTCGCGTCCTCGCTGACCAGCTGACACATCACCATGCAACTGCCGGACACCAGCCGTTCGGCCACCCGGCGTGACACGGCGACAGGGCCGTCGGTCTCGCTGTCCGGAATGCAGTGGAAGACCGAGTTGAACAGCACGGCCACCGGCTGCGAGAAGTCGATCAGGCGCTGGGTGTCCGGGTGGGAGAAGATCTTCTCCGTCTCGCGCAGGTCCGCGTGGATGACCGTGGTGCGGTCGTTCTGGTCCAGCAACGCGCGGCCGTGCACCAGCACCATCGGGTCGTTGTCGACGTACACGACCCGCGACCCGGGATCGACACGCTGGGCGACCTGGTGGACGTTGTCCTGGGTGGGCAGGCCTGACCCGTGGTCGAGGAACTGCCGGATGCCGTAGTCGGCCGCCAGCGTCCTGACGACCCGCTGCAGGAAGCGCCGGTTGTTCAGCGCCAGAGCGCGGGTGCTCGGTACGACCTTGTCCAGTTCGGCGCAGGCCGTCCGGTCCGCAGCGTAGTTGTCCTTGCCGCCCAGATAGTGGTCGTACATGCGAGCGGCGGTGGGTACCGTGGCGTCGATCTTCGTGGACAACTGCTTTCCAGCCTGCATCGTTCCCCCAGCTCCAAGCTGCTTCAGGTGGCTTGGCTTGACAGACAATACATCCTAGGCAAAGGGCATTTGGGGATGCCAGCCCGTTGACCAAGGATCTCGGAACAGAGTCGTCCGGCCTCCTTCCGCGCTCCGGTCCACCGCGCGGCCCGTCAGTCGGTGAGACCCGGCGTCCCCGCCGCCCGGATCGACGGCCGGACCTCGGCCAAGGACGTCAAACGGGCTACGGCGAGGACCTGTCCGCCTACGGCTTCGAGGACTACACCCGCGTCAAGCACGTCATGACCTCGCTCTGACCTCGTAGGGCCTCCGCCGGCGTGGCGCCGGAACGCGCACCCGTCCGGCGTCACGGGAACCCGGGGGCGACGGACGCGCCGCCCGGACGGCTGCCGCCGGACGCCGGTGTGACGCTCCGGGCCCGCGCGTGTCGGACGCGTCGACCGCCGCGCCGTCCGGGGAAGGTGAGGCCATGCGCGTCGACTTCGATCCAGAGGCCATGGACAGCACGTCCTTCTACGGGCTCATGACCTCCGTCGTGGTGCCCCGTCCGATCGCGTGGATCTCCACCGTCACACCGGACGGGGCCACCGAGAACCTCGCTCCCCACTCCTTCTTCACCATCGCCAGCACCGATCCGGCGATCGTGCAGTTCACCTCGATCGGCCGCAAGGACTCGCTGCGCAACGTCGAGGACACGGGGGAGTTCGTCGTCAACTTCGCCTCCGAATCCCTTCTCCACCAGGTCAACGCCACCGCCACGGACTTCCCGCGGAGTGTGAGCGAGTTCGGCTACGCGGGCATCGAACGGGAACCCAGCCTGCATGTGCGACCGGCCAGGGTGGCCGCCTCGCCCGTCGTCCTGGAATGCCGGTCGCACACGACGCTGCGTCTGGGGAACTCCACGGTGGTCTTCGGGCGGGTGCTCCACATGGCGGTCCACGAGGAGTTCATGGCCGGCCGACGGCCGAGTTCCGCACGCCTGCGTCCGTTGACCAAACTGGGCGGTGACGAGTGGGGGACGCTCGGGGAGGTCCTCCATCTCTCGCGCATCCCCTACGAGGAACTGCGCGGGACGGACTGAGGGCCCTGGGCCGTCGCCGCGCGGGGAGTGGGCCGGTCCCGCTCCCCGTACGGGAGGTGAGGCCGGTCCCGGTCACACCCCCGAGGGACCGTTCCCGCGGTCGCCGCCCTTGACGGGGTGCAGGTGGACGGTGAGGTCCTCGTTCGTGGGAGCGGGGGGGAGCGGCCGGGCACCGTCCGGGCGCAGGCCGTCCAGGAAGATGCGCACGTGACGGGCGGCGAGCGCGCTGGCCTGCTCGACGGGGAGGTGGGGGAGCGGGCGGCAGGAAAGCGCTCCGGTGGCGATCAGATCCACCGCTGTCGCGTCCGGACGGACCACGCCCTGGGCGCGGGCCGTGGCCAGGAGCTCCTCCAGGGCGGCCACGATCTCACGCTGCAGGGTCGCGGCCTCGGGATCGTCGGTGACAGGCCCGCCGATCAGGGGCAGGACGAGCATCTCCCGCTCGTCCACCAGGGTGAGCAGGAATTCCCCGATGGCGGACAGCGGGTCGCGGGCCGAGGTGTCGAGCGCCCGGCGCACGGTGCGGAGCACCAGGGTGAAACCGTCGACGACGACCTGCCGGATGAGTGCGTCACGGTCGGCGAAACGCCGGTAGAGCGTGGCGATGTTGACCCCGGCACGGCGGGCGATCTCGTCCAGGGGGGCAGCGGTGCCCAGCTCCCGGAAGGCGGAGCGTGCCGCCGCGAGGATCTGGTCACGGTTGCGCGCGGCGTCCGCCCGCAACCGCGGTCGGCCGTCTTCTCGCGATGCGCTGGGAGTCACCGGGGGCCCGTCGCCTTCTGTTCTGTGCGGTCTGTACTGGCGGACGTGTCGAGATTACGGCAGTGGCGGTCCCCACAACACAACAAGTGCAGGATTTTCTGCGTTTAGTGTACCGTCGACGAGGTCGGTCCGGGCGGCACGCCGTGAGTGCGCCCTGTGGCGCGGGGTGCTCCCCGCTCCGTGGGCCGGCGTTCGTCGCGGGCGCCGACGGTGTCTCTCGCGGCACTCCTCATCTGTCGCGAGAGAAGAGAAGCGGTGACGGCCGTGCAGTTGGCACAGTGCAAGGGCAGGGCGGCGGCGATCGGCCGACGTGGCGCCACGGAGGTGGCCGGCACGCCGGTCGTCGAGTGCGCGCTTCAGGGCACCGGGCGGTCGCCGTGCGGGCCGGCGCCGTCGCTCCAGGGCTGACACCGGCGGCGATCGAACCGTCCGCCGATGGCCGTCAGACGCCACCCGTCAGACGCCACCCGTCAGATGTGGCCGTCGGCCCGTTCGTGAGGTCGAAGCCCTCCTGGCGCGGGGGTGAGAGGGCCGCCCGAGGCGCACTTGACCGGCCGGAGGGGTCATCCCCGCCAGCCCGGACGCGTCGACCCTGGAACGGCAGCCGCGCCGCGACCCACTCCCCTCGCATCGGCATCACCACCCCGCGCACCTCCTGACCACCGGTCGCGTCCTCGACCGAGATCACCTCCCGCGCACGTCGCGGGCACCCAGAGAGCCCCTCCTTCATGCAGAGCAGTTCGGAACTCCCCGCCATCGCCTCACCCGACGGCACCCTGTACGACCCGAACGCGCATCCGGCGGGCCATCGCCCCGCGCACGCCCGCCCCGCGCTGGCCGACACCGAGCCGGGCATCCCGGCCCCGGTGCTCGACGCGGCCGCCGGAGTCCGCAAGGCGATGCTCGTGCCGGTCGTCACCGCGCTGGCGATCGGGACGATATTCGTCGCCGTCTATCTGGCGGCCTTCCACGCGCCCAGCGCGCGTCATCAGCCGCTCGGCATCGCCGCGTCCGACACGGTGGCCGCCCGCACGGAACTCGCTCTCAACAGCGCGGCACCGGACGCCTACACCTTCCACCGCTACGCGGACGCGGACGCCGCCCGCCGGGCCATCGTCCACGACGAGGTTCCGGCCGCCCTGGTCGGCGACGCCCGCGGCATGCGTCTGCTGGCCGCCGGCGCGCAGGGCCCCTCCGTGGTCTCCAGCCTCGCCACGGCCGCCACCCAGGCGGTCGGCCACCCCGTCCCCGTACGGGATGTGCGGCCACTGGCCGCCGGGGACGCCCGCGGACTGTCGGCCTTCTATGCCGCGTTCGGCGTCGTGCTCGCCGGGTTCCTCTTCGCGGTGTCCTCGTACCAGATCGCCCCGCGCCTGCCGCTCTCGGCCCGCGCGGCGTCGATGCTGGTCTTCGCCGCCGCCTCCGGTGCGACGGTGGCGCTCATCGCACACTCCGGGTTCGGCGCGCTCCCCGCGTCCTTCCTCACCGTCGCCGTCGTGGTGGGACTGCTCGCCTGGGCCACCGCCGCCGCGACCGGAGTGCTGCTGCGGCTGTTCGGCCCGCTCGGCATGCCGGTCGCCTCCGTGCTGCTGCTGATCCTGGGCAACGCCACCTCCGGCGGCATCCTGCCGGCCACCTTCCTGCCCGCCTGGCTCTCCCCGCTGGCCGAGCTCCTGGCGCCGGCGGCCGCGATCCAGGCCCTGCGCGACGCCGCCTACTTCGACAACGCGCACCTCACCGGATCGCTGCTCGCCCTGGTCGCCTGGGTCGTGGGCTGCCTGGCTCTCCAGTACCTCCTGGACCGGATCGCCGCACGCCGGGACGCGACCGCGCTCTCCGCCACCGCCGTGCTCGGCCACTGAACCACCAGTCCCCCTTCGCCGGTGGAGGAGCCGGGCGTCGTCGAGGCCGGGGGCACGGATCATCCGTACCCCCGGCCACGGTGCTCCGGCGGACTGAACAGGCTGTGCAAGGAGAGCGCCGCGGCGATCGCGGTGCGGTACCGGAGAGCGGCGACCACCTCGGCCGTCGCCGTTCCTGACGCGGCCCGGACGCTGTTCCCGCGGGCGACCGATGTGGCGGTTGCGGCGTTGAGCGCCGGCGGGCTGCTGGTGGGGACCGCGGGGAGCGCCTCCGCGACCGCGTCGATCGCATCGCCCTGAGCGGGACGTTCTCGTTGGGCGTCCACCGCAACCACTCCGTGGCCTCGGGCAAGGTCGGAGTCCAGGACCTCGCTCCCGGTGATGCGGTCATCGGCGTTTGCTGGGACCGAGGCGACAACCTCGGTATCGGAAACGTGTGGTAGCGCGTCATCGGGGAGCGCTACTCCGGCAACGGAGTCGAGCTGTTCATCGCCGGACGGACGTACGGGGGGCACGTGGACGGCAACGTGGTGTTCCACGCCGGAGCCGTGCCGATCTGCTAGAACCTGGGCCGATCCTCCACCTGAGCTCAGAGAAGGGGAAGGTCGCCGGGAGATCGAGCGCATGCCCCACCGCGTCTGGGTGGAGGCCTCCAACGAGGGGCGGCTCTCGTCGGAGGCGGCCCCGGAGGATGCGCCCGGTCCCCCAGGTCCGCCAGGTCTGGCAGGTCCGCCCGGTCGGCGCGGTCGGCCTGTCCGGGCTTCTGCGCCGGCGAGGGGTGGGGCAGAAGGGGCACGAGCTCGTCAGGCGGCGAGGTAGTCGTGCACGGGTGTCATCGGAGCGAGGGTGAGATCCGTGACGATGTGGCTGGCCGAGACGATCTCCAGGACGGGCAGATCGGCCAGCGGGGCCATGGCGTGGGCGAACAGCTGGAGGCGGGCGGGGCCGGTGTAGGCCTGCTTGACCGTGACGTCGCTGATCTCGGTGCGGACCAGATCGCAGGCCCGCAGGCGGCCGTCGAGGCCCGGGACGATCTTGACCGCGAAGGTGGGTGCGGTGATCTGGTTCCGGGCCTCCGCCGTGTCCAGCGGCTCCCACTTGTAGGGCATCGTCGCGGTCGCCACGCGCTGGGTGCCGTAGTCGAGGGTGCCCACCAGGGCGCCGTTGTCGGCGAACAGGGCCGGGGTGCCGATGGTCTTGGGATAGGCGCTCAGCTCCCGGCCGGCGGCGGTGGCCGCGAAGTTGTTCAGGTGCATGACGTGCAGATACTCGCCGTGCTCGGCGCCGAGACGGACCGGGATCGCCTGGCCGGACTCCAGATAGGGACCGTAACCCTCCACGTCCCCCATCTTCATGACCTCGAAGCGCACCAGCGGCTCGCCGATCTCCAGCGGTTCGGGGACGATCGCGCGCAGCGCCTCGGGGTCGGTCCGATAGACGACGTTGAAGTACTCGCGGTCGGTGAAGCGGGTGCGGCGGAGCGGGTAGACGGGGGTGGTCAGCGGGGTGACGGCGTGACGTCGGACTTCTTCGGCGCGCATGGAACCTTCTCCTGGGACTGAGGTGATGTCGAGCTGCGGGGCGGTTGCCCTCCTCATATCGGATACACTCTGTATCGGATACAGGGTGTACCCGATTGAGCCCGGCAGGCAAATCGGTCCCCGTCCGCGCTGATCGCGGTACACCTCCGCCGAAGCGAAAGAAGACGGCCATGACGTTCGCCCTCCCCACGGACACAGCCACCCGCCCGGTCGCCGTGCTGGGCGCCGGCACCCTCGGGCGTCGTATCGCCCTGATGTTCGCCACCCGTGGCGGACAGGTACGCGTCTACGACCCCGCGGTCCAGGCCGGGCAGGACGCCCGCGCCTACGTCGAGCAGCAGGTGGCCGAGGTCGCCGCCGGCATCGAAGGCGGCACACCCGGCACGGTGACCGCCACCACCGACCTGGCCGAGGCGCTGGCAGGGGCCTGGCTCGTGGTCGAGTCGGTGCCCGAGCGTCTGGAACTGAAGAAGCGGGTCTTCGCCGACCTGGACAGGACGGTGGACCCCGACGCGATCCTGGCGAGCAACTCCTCGTCGTATCCGACCAGCGAGTTCATCGACCACGTCACCCGGCCCGAGCGCGTGCTCAACATGCACTTCTACATGCCGCCCCAGCAGCCGGCGGTCGATCTCATGTCGAGCGGCCACACCGACCGTGCCGTCCTCGACCTGCTCCTGCGGGAACTGCCGCAGTACGGTGTCCTCCCCTTCGAGGCCCGCCGTGAGAGCACGGGTTTCATCTTCAACCGCATCTGGGCGGCCATCAAGCGCGAGGCCCTCTCCGTGGTCGCCGAAGGTGTCTCCACCCCCGAGGACATCGACGCGATGTGGGCGAGCACCATGGGAACGCGGGGGCCGTTCCGCACCATGGACCAGGTCGGTCTGGACGTCGTGCTGGACATCGAGAACCACTACGCGGCGAAGAACCCGAACCTGCCGGCCGGCCCCCGCGAGTTGCTGCGCCGCTACATCGACGCCGGGCACCTGGGTGTCAAGACCGGCCACGGCTTCTACGACGACTACCACCAGGCGGACTGATCACCACCGGTTCCCGGACGTGACCGTCGGTCGCCTACCCTGGCCGTGCGGCCACTCCCGCCCCTCCGGACCACGAAAGGGCCCTCGACGTGCCGAAGTCACCGACCAAGCGCCGGCCTCTGACCCGCGCCGCCCTCACCGAGAGCGCTTGGGCCCTGTTCACCGAGAAGGGCTTCCACGCCACCTCGATCAGCGACATCGTCGAACGCGCGGGCCTGACCCGGGGCGCCTTCTACTCCAACTACCGGGACAAGGAGGAGCTCTTCCTCGCCCTCTACGACATCCACACCGACCGACTGCTGGCCGACCTCGACACGGCCGCCGTCGAACCGGAGCCGGGGGAGCACCCGATCGTCCAGTTGCGCGAACGCGTAGCCGGACGTACCCCGCAGGAACGCCAATGGTTCCTGGTGTCCATGGAGTTCACCCTGCACGCGGCCCGCAACCCCGCGGTCGCCGAGCAACTGGCCGTCCACGAGGACCGGCTCACCCAGGGCCTGACCGACGTGCTGACCCGGACACTCGCCCGAGCCGGCGCCCAGCCCGTCGTCCCGGCCGGCGATCTGGCCCGGCTGCTCATCGCCCTGTTCGAGGGCCTCACCGCCCACCAGCTGATCCACGGCCCCACCCGCGGCTTGGAACACCTCACGCCCCACCTCGTCCACGCCCTGACCACCCCGGCCCCGCCCGGCACCCTGCGGCCGGGGCCCGACCACGCGTGAGTACGGCGTTCCGATCCCCACGCCCCTGATCCCCTACGCCGCTGATCCCCCGTGTGGTCGATCTCCGATGCGGGGGCCGTGCGGTCGGGAGTGACTGCCGAAGCACACGAAGAACGACGCTCCCCGGGGGCGCCGTCGACTGACGTCGGGACCGGGTCCGGTCCCTCAGTTCGTGCGCAGCGTCGCGGCGGCCTTGTAGGTGCGCAGGACCGGCGCGGTCTCGATCCGGGCGATCGCCCGCAACGCCACCTTGCGCGTCAGGTACTGGTGCAGTTCCTCGGCGTCCCGGCACAGCGCGTGCGCGACCAGGTTCGTCGGTCCCGTCGTCGCCGCGACCACCGCCAGCTCCTGGTGTCCGGCCAGCTCGGTGGCGACCGCGTCCAGGTGCGCGGGCGCCACCTGCATCCACAGCAGCGCCGACACGGTCACCCCCAGCACGGACGGCTCGATGTCCACGTCGAAGAACAGCGCGTCGCGCGCCCTTAGCGTGGTGAGCCTGCGGGCCACGGTGGACGCCGTCGAACCGGTCGTGGCGGCGAGTTCGGCGTAGCTGAGGCGGGCGTCGTCGCGCAACGCGGTCAGCAGGAGCCGGTCGGCGTCGGTGAGCTGGTAGGCGGAGCCGCGCGGGTCGGGTTCCGTCGCGCCCGAGCCTGTGCCCATTCCTTTGCCCATGTTCGTGCCGGTGTCTTTTCCCGGTGAGGGGCCTGGCGTACTTTCCGCCCGCAGCCGAGCCTGCTGGGCGGCATCGAGGGTGGCGACGCGTCCGCGCCACGCGGTCGGGCCGCCGAGATAGGTGTGCAGGAGGTAGTGCGCGGACACCGCGGTGATCCCGGCGGTACGCGGGATGTCACGCAGCAGCAGTGCGTGCGCGTCTGGGCCCGACGGCGTGGTGTGGATGATCGCGACGATCTCGGTACCGCCGGAGGTCAGCCGTACCCACGAGGTGTCGGGGCGGCGGGCGAGCGCGACCGCGATGTCGTGCGCGGTCCGCGTCGCGGCGGTCAGTCGTACGAACCACTGGTGGGCGCCGGAGCTGCGCGGCGACGGCAGAGCGACCACGCGAAGTCCCGCCTGCGCGTACAGACGGCGGTAGCGGCGCACGACCGTCTGGGTGGAGGAGCCGAGGATCTCGGCGACGAGCGTGAACGGCGCCCGACCGTCCACCTGCAGGGCATGGATCAAGCCGCGGTCCAGCTCGTCCAGTGTGAACCCATCCATCGACCTGACCCCCGTTCGTGGAAGTAATCGCCGTGTTCTGTCCAGGACATGGAACCACGCGCCTGATCGACGGGACGGTGGTCGTCGGTCGCGGACCGCCCGCTCGGCGGCCCGCCAACCAGGACACACCGCGCACGACACCGCGTACGACAAGCCACGTATCGCCACACCCAGGGGGAGACGCATGTCCCACAGCACCGGTCATGACACGCCGATCGGCACCGGCTCGAAGGGCGAGGACGAGGGCGGGCCGCCGGCCCGGAGCGCGTACCGGTGGCGGTGGCCCGCGCTGGCCGCGGTGCTGGTCGCCGAGGCGATGAACCTGCTGGACACCACGATCGTCCAGGTCGCGGGCCCGGTCATCCACACCGATCTCGGGGGCGCGGACGCCGCCGTCCCGTGGTTCAGCGCCTCCTACACCCTCGTGTTCGCGCTCGGGCTGCTCACCGGCGCGAGGCTCGGCGACATCGCGGGCCGCCGCCGTGTCTTCCGCATCGGCGTCGCGACGTTCGCCGCCCTGTCCCTGGCGTGCGCGCTGGCGCCGAACACCGAGGTGCTGATCGGGCTGCGCGCGCTGCAGGGCGGTGCCGCGGCGCTGGTCATCCCGCAGACGTTCGGCCTGATCCGGGCGATGTTCGACGGCGACGAACTGTCCAGGGCGCTGGGCACGATAGGCCCGGTCATGGGTCTGTCGGCGGTCCTGGGTCCGGTACTCGGAGGGGTCCTGACACACGCCGACCTGTTCGGCACGTCATGGCGCGCCTGTCTGTTGGTCAACCTCCCTCTCGCCGGCGTCGTCCTGTTCGTCGCGCGGCGACTGCGTGAGGACCGCGCGCCGGTCCGGCCCCGGCTCGACCCGGTGGGGACGCTGCTGGCGATGGCCGGCATCGCGCTGGTGGTGTGCCCGGCGACGACCGGCACACCGGGACCGGCCGGATGGACGGCGGTGTCCCTGGGCGCGGCCGTCCTGGTGCTGTTCGTCGCCCACCAGCGTCGCGCCGCGCGCCGCGGCCGGGCTCCGCTGATCGAACCGGCTCTGCTGCGCGGTCGTGCGTTTCCCGCCGCGCTGGCCACCTCCACGCTCTTTTTCGCCGTCATGAACGGCGTCATGATCACCGTGGTGCTCCACCTGGAGCTGGGCCTGCACCGGGGCCCGCTCACCGCGGGCCTGACCCTGCTGCCGTGGTCCGCCGGGCTGGCCGTCGCGTCGTGGGCCGCGGGCGCGTACCTGGTCCCGCGGTACGGGACCCGTGTCATGCACGCGGGGGTCGCCACCCTCGCCGGCGGGCTCGCCGGCGCGGTTCTCGCCTACCGGTCCGCCCCGCTCGACACGTACCCGGCGGCGCTGCCTTTCGCGCTCGCCGTCGCGGGCCTTGGCACCGGTCTGTTCACGCCGCCGTTCTTCACCGCCGCGCTGAGCGGTGTCGGCGCGCAGGAGACCGGTTCGGCGGCCGGGCTTCTCAACGCCGTCCAGCAACTGGGCGGCACGCTCGGTGTCGCTGTGGTCGGCGGTGTGTACCTGGCGGGCGACGGCACCCCGCGCGGCGCCGCGCAGGCGGCGCTCGGCACGGCCGGGGCCGTCCTCGCGGCGACCGCGGTCGCCGCGGCCACGATGACGGCGCGGCCGCGGAACGGGGTCCGGGACCGCGGCCGGGCGTGAAACCCCCGTGGACGCACGGCCTTCACAGGGCGGCGTGCCGCTCCACGGCGTCGTGGATGTGGCGGCCCAGCAGGGCTCCGCCGAAGACGACGAAACCGACGCCGATGAGCCACGACTGCACGACGAGGACGGTGCCGACGGTTCCGTAGCTGATCGCGTTGTTGACGATCAGCGGCGAGAACACGACATACGAGAACCCGCGCAGGCCGACCAGCCCCGCCATCGTGGCCACCGCGCCCGGCAACAGCGCCGACCACCTCACCCGCTCGCCGAGCAGGAAGTGCTGCCCCCACCAGAAGAAGAGGATGCCGAAGAACACGGTGAGGGCGACGCGCACGATGGTCTCCGTGAGGCCGCCGACCAGCACCGCGCCGCTCTCCGCCTCGCTGAACAGATACGCCGTCAGGGCGGCGAGCCACACCACGCGGCGCCACGCGTGGTGCCACGGGCCCGCGGGGATCTCCCAGATCCGCTCGTAGCCGTTCTGCACGCTCGAGGCGAAGCTGAGACCGAACAGCGCGACGGCGAGCACACTGAAGGCGCTGGTCGTGCTCAGCACCCTCCGCGGTGCCGAGAACAACTTTTCGACGGCGTCCGCCGGATGCCCTGACAGGCTCATGCCGTCGATCACCCACAGAGCGAAGCCCCGGTGTTCGAAGGGGGCCGCCGCCGCGACGACGATCAGCAGCGGCGTCAGGGTGACCATGCTCAGTGCCGCGAACCCCATGGCCCGGTGCAGCAGCTCCAGTTCGCCGCCGTGCTGCCAGAGGCGTCCGAGGGCCGAGTCGTGCCAGACGGCTCGCGGGGTCCGGCGCCGGCGCCGTCCGTCGGGTGGCACGTCGGAGGAGCCCGTCATGTGCACCTCGCTTCCCGGTGCCTCCGAGGCCTGTGGCTGTCTCCCGCGCGCCGAAAGGCTCCCGGCATCTGGCGCTCCTTCCCTGAGCCGGCACCCACGGACAGCGGTACCGGGGGTCCGGCCCAGCCGCCTGGGGGAACGTTGACGGTTTCCCGCCCCGCTCCCGGACCAAACACGCCCCGGCGGTCGATCACCCTTCCGGCCGGGCGGCCCCCTCCGGCGCGGCGCGGCGCGGCGCGGAAGGCCAGGCCGGCGCGTTCGTGCCACGACGGAGCCGAGTGCCCCGCGGCGTCGGGACCCGAGCCCGCCAGTGGAGTGGCGCCGACGTACCCGGCCTCATCGGCGCCCTCCGTGAACTCACCTTCGTCCGCGGTGCGTTGGTCAGGGGATTCCTTCATGGCCGACCTCGCGCTCCCGGCGTGCGGGACGCCGGGGACGGCCCACACCCTGGAGTTCGATCGCGACGGGGACGGCCGTGAAGACGGAGGAGTACGTGCCGACGGCGAGGCCGATGAGCAGGGCGAGTGCGAAGTCGGTCAGCGAGTCCCCGCCGAGGACGGCCAGCGCGGTGAGGATGAGCGCCGCGCCCATACCCGTGTTGACGGTACGGGGCAGCGTCTGCAGGATCGCGTGATCGGCGAGGTCCGGCAGCGGTTTGGCGGCGTCGCGCCGGCGCAGCTCCCTGATCCGGTCGAAGACGACGACCGAGTCGTTGACCGAGTAGCCGACGACGGTGAGAAGGGCGGCGAGGAAGACGCCGTCGACGGGCTTGCCCAGCCAGGCGAAGACGCCGACGAGGATGAGAACGTCGTGGGCGAGCGCCGCGACCGCCGCGGTGCCGAACAGCCAGCGGAAGCGGGCCGCGAGGTAGAGCAGCTGGGCGCCGAGGGCCACGGCGAGCGCGATGAGGGCGTTGCGGCGCAGTTCGTCGCCCAGGCTGGGGCCGATCAGCTCGTCGCGGACCTTGTCCGCACCACCGCCGAGCGCCCCGACGGTCCGTGTGACCGTGGCCGCCTCGGTGTCGGTCAACTCCTCGGTGCGTACCGTGAGTCCGGTGTCGCCGGAGGACTGGACGACCGCTCGGGAGACTCCCGCGGCGGCGAGGTCGGCGCGGGCGCGTTCCGGGTCCACGGGGACGCCGGTGGCGTATTCCATCAGGCGGCCGCCGGTGAAGTCGATGCCGAACTGAAGGCCGCGCACCGCGATGCCCGACGAGGCGAGGACGAGGACGGCGGCCGAGACGGCCAGCCAGCGGCGCGGTCGGCGCATCAGGGCCGGACCGCGGCGCATGAGACGGTCGCGGACCCGGCCGGGCGTCGCGATTCCGGTGAGACCGGGCCGACGGCGCACCCACGGGCGGGACGCGGCGTGGTCGGCGAGCACGCGCGTGACCACCAACGCGCTGACCATGGAGGCGACGACGCCGAGGCCGAGGGTGACACCGAATCCGCGTACGGGCCCGGAGGCGAGGAGGAACAGCAGCGCGGCCGCGATCAGTGTGGTGACGTTGGAGTCGGCGATCGCGCTGAAGGCGTTGCGGAATCCGGCGGTGAGGGCCGAGCGCGTACTGGGGCGGTGCCCGGTGGTGTACTCCTCGCGGGCGCGTTCGAAGACGAGCACGTTGGCGTCCACGGCCATGCCGATCGCCAGCACGAAGCCGGCCAGGCCGGGCAGGGTCAGCGTGGCGCCGACGACGGCCAGGGCGGCGTAGGAGATCAGCGCGTGGCAGAGCAGGGCCACGACGGCCAAGAAGCCCATCAGCCGGTAGACGGCGATGATGAACAGCGAGGTCAGGGCGGTGCCGATGGCCGCGGCCCTGGCGCTGGCCGTGATGGCGCGCGCGCCCAGGGTGGGCCCGACGGTGTGCTGTTCGACGGTCTCGACCGGTACCGGCAGGGCGCCGCCGTTGATGAGCAGGGCCAGCTCCCGGGCCTCGGTGTCGTCGAAGGAGCCGGTGATCCGCGTGGAGCCGCCGGGGATGCCCGTCCCGCAGGACACCGACGGGTTGATCCGCGGAGCGGAGATGATCCTGTCGTCGAGGACGATGGCGACGCGGCGTGTGGGGTCGTCCGCGGGCCGGCAGGCGGCCTCTCCGGTCAGCCGGGCCCACCGGTCACGGCCCGCGTGGTCGATGTCCAGGGTCACATGCCAGCCGGCTCCCGTCTCCTGGTCGAAGCGTGCGGCGGCGCCCTTGACGTCCTTTCCGGTCAGGGCACTGTTCTCGGCGAGACGCAGAGGGTGGCCCGACTCGTCGGGCAGGACGAGGTCCCGGGCGTCCTCGCGCCGGTCCACGGGTCCGTCCGCCGTGCCGAGCACCGGGTGGAAGGTGAGCTGAGCGGTACGGCCCAGTACGTCGGCCGCCTCTTCGGGATCCCGGACGCCCGGCAGTTCGACGATGATCCGGTCGCTGCCCGAGCGGACGAGGGTGGGTTCCGCGACGCCGAGGGCGTCGACGCGCCCGCGCAGCACCTCCAGAGTGCGGTCGGTGGCCTCCCGGCCGGCCTCGGTCGTCGGCGTGGAGCGGGTTTCCAGCACGATCTGGGTGCCGCCGCGCAGGTCGAGTCCGAGACGGACCGGCACGGTGCGGGCGACGTACAGCGATACGGCGATCACGGCGAGGGCGAGCAGTGCCCTCACCCGGGCGGAGCGGATCAACGGTGGCCTCCGGCGGGCACACCGCGACCGTGTTCAGTGCGGTCGCGGCGGAAAGAACGGGGAACGGAACGGGGCGTCAGATGCCGGAGGACGCGGGAGGTGCCCGCCCACGGTCGTGGACCGCGGGGCCGGGGGAGCGGGGCGCGGGTTCGGAAACGGGCGGTGTCCGTACGAGGGCGGCCGGGGGGACGGCCGTGGCGTCGGCGGTGGTGGCGGGGTGAGAGGGCGGCGTCGGCCACTCGCCGTTGAGCTGGTTGCGTCCGGCCGCCCGGATGGAGCAGAGGGCGGCGCACTCCTCGTGGGCGCGCGGGACGACGCCGGGACGGTGATCGGCGGCGTCCGGGCCGTGAGAGGGGCCGGCCATGTCGGTGTCGGTAGAGAGGGCGGGCCCGTCCGTGCGGAGGGTGCGAGCGGCAGTGTCCGTCCCGGGACGGTGTTCGGTCGCGTCCGTCCCGGGACGGTGTTCGGTCGCGTCCGTGCCGGGACGGTGTTCGGTCGCGTCCGTGCCGGGACGGTCCCCGGTCGCGGCCATGGGGATGTGGAGGCCGGCCGACGCCGCACCGCCGCGTACCCGGTCGGCCCGCCCCGCCGGTGGACCGTCCACGGCGAACGTGGTGAACAGTGCCAGCAGGACGGCCACCAGTACGGCGCGGGCCGTGGGGCGCCGGGCACCGGTCACGCGACGAGCGGTGCGCGAAGCGTCGAGCATGCACCGTCCTCGTTTCGTGTGGGGTGCGTCCGGCGGCGCGGCCAAGGCCGGTCAGGGTTCGACGGAGCCGGCCCGGATGGCGTAACGGGTGAGCTCCAGACGGTCGCGCAGACCGAGCTTGTGCAGCAGGTTGGCGCGGTGCCGCTGGACGGTCTTGACGCTGATGAAGAGGAGGTCGGCGATCTCCTTGGACGAGTGCCCCTCCGCGACGAGTTTGAGGACCTCCTCCTCGCGGGGCGTCACAGCCTGGTCGGAGAGCTCCTCGCCGTGACGGACCCGGTCGAGGTAGTTGCGGATGAGGGCGGCGACCGCGCCGGGATAGAGAAACGGCTCGTCGCGCATCGCGCTCCGGCAGGCGGCCACCAGGTCCCGGTCCGCGACCGATTTCAGCACGTAGCCGCAGGCCCCGGCCTTGAGGGCCTGGAAGAAGTACTGCTCGTTGTCGTGCATCGTGAGCATCAGGACGCGCAGATCCGGCTTCAGCGACGCCAGTTCGCGGGTTGCCTGAAGTCCGGTCAGACGGGGCATCGCGATGTCCAGGACGGCGAGGTCGATGTCGTGAGCGCGGGCCATCCCGATCGCCTCCGCGCCGTCCCCGGCCTCGGCGACCACTTCCAGGTCCGGTTCCCGGTCGAGGATCAGCCGCACCCCGCGTCGTACCAGCGCGTGGTCGTCGGCGAGCAGGATACGGATCCTGGTGGGTTCGGTCATCGTCACGGCCGTCTCCCGGGGACCGGCGCGGTCAGCCGGATCCGGGTACCGGTGCGGGCCGCGGGGGTGATGTCGAGGGCGGCCCCGATGAGCAGGGCACGCTCGCGCATGCCGCGGATCCCGGCACCCTCGCAGGCGGCCTCGATACCGCGGCCGTCGTCGACGACGGCCAGCACCACGGCGCCGTCCGTGTGACGCAGGCTGACCTCGGCCCGTTCGGCGTCGGCGTGGCGGGCCACGTTGGTCAGGCTCTCCTGCGCGACACGGTAGAGAACCAGCTCCGTCTCCGGCTCCAGGGCGGGCAGATCGGCGTCGAAGTGACGCAGTACGCGCAGCCCGGTGTGGGTGGCGAAGTCGTGGGTGAGCGAGGTCATGGCACTGACGAGACCGAGATCGTCCAGCACACCGGGGCGCAGCCGGCGCACCAGACGGCGGACCTCGTCCAGGCTTCCCCGGGTGATCTCCTGAGCCTGGTGCAGCTCGTCGCGCAGCGGCCCGTCCGCGTCGTCCGCGGCGCGCTTGAGGGCCAGCAGGATCGCGGTCATGCTCTGACCCACCTCGTCGTGCAGCTCATGCGCGATACGGCGCCGCTCGGCCTCCTGGGCGAGCAGGACGCGGGCGCTGCTCGTGGCCCGTTCCTGTTCGAGCCGGTCGAGCATGGCGTTGAACGCGCGGATCAGCTCGGCGACCTCACCGCCACCCCGCGCGGGCAGCCGTTGACCGGGGCGCAACAGGTCGACGGTGGTCATCAGTCCGGTCAGCCGGACCAGTGGCGCCAGGCCCCAGCTCAGCAGCGCGGCGTTGGCGACCAGCATGACCACCAGACCGCCCACCAGGATGACGGCCTCCGTCAGTACCACCGGTACGGAGACGGTCACCGGAGCCCAGAGCAGCAGCCCGGTGGCCGTACCCAGCACCACCGCGTTGAGCCCGAAGATCCGCCAGAACAGGGACATCGGGGTTGAGCCTCCTTCTGTGACGCGGCCCGTACGGCGGGCATCGCGCACCCCGGACGAGGCGCGGCCCCTGATCCCGAACCGGCCTGCCGCCAGCCTGCGTGTCCCCGGGCGGCCGGGTCCATGGGGTCCAACGCCCATTTCCCAGGGCCCGGCCCACCCATGCCCGTACGGCGTGGATGCCTCGACCCCGTACGAATGGAGCCTGGACCCTATGGGGTTCCGCGGCCCGGACGGCCAGGCTCGAGGCATGCCGCAGCCCGTTGCTCACCAGGCCCCGCGAAAGGAACGCACCATGTCGCTCGACGTCACCCGAACCGAACCGCGCCGCGACCGTCCGACAGCTCAGGAGGCCCGCCGGCGTCTCGAGCACGCCCGGGGGACCAGGCTGATCCAGTTGCGGGCGCTCACCGACACCGGGCCGGCCGCCGACGACCATCTGACGTCCGCGCAGAAGTACTCCATCGAACGCGTGCTCAAAGAGATCGACGCGGCCTTCGTCCGTATCGAGGACGGCACCTACGGAACCTGCCTGGGCTGCGCCAGGTCCGTCCCGGCGGAGCGGCTGGAGATCCTCCCGTACACGGGACACTGTGTCGCCTGCCGGCGCCGGGCCGGCTGAAAGCTGACCGTCCCCCTCCGACACCCGTCAACTGGCCTGCCCAAGGGATGAAGTGGTGAACAACCAGATCATCGGCGCCCGCGACACACATCTCCCGCCCGAGGACCTCGACCTCGTGGCACTCCGCGACAACCTGCTCGAACAGCGTCTGTTCCGACAGGAGCAATTGCGGCAGATCGCCGCCACGGCCCGCGCGGACGCGCCGCCCGGACAGCGGGCCGTCTCGCAGGCAGAGGTCCGCGTCCAACTCGCCGCCTCCGCCCGCATGGTCCTCGCCGACGTCGACGCCGCCCTCATCCGCATGGACGAGGGCGGGTACGGCGTCTGCGGGCTGTGCCGGCGCCCGATCGAGAGCGAGCGGCTGGCGATCGTGCCGCAGGCCCGCCACTGCACCCGCTGCCGGCAGGTCAGGGAGGCCGGCCGGTGAACACGGCACGCCGCCTACGCGTCGGAGCCCGTCCCGCCCGGCACCGGCCGTGGCCCCTCTGCCGGAAGTGCTGAGGGATCGCGCTCGACATGGGCAGCGCCCGCACGCGCGCCTGGATCGCGGGCCGGGGCCTGGTCCTCGACGTCCCTACGGTCACCTTTCCGGGAGCCGGTGTCGTGTACCCGATCCGGCGCGGCACCATCGTCGACACCGCGGGAGCGGCCCGGATGCTGGACCGTCTGCTCGGCCACCGGCTTCCCGGCGGCACCCGCCCGCTGATCGTCGTGACCGCCCCCGTCCTGGACGGCGTCGCCTACCGGGCGGCGGCTCGCACGGCCGTGGAGGTGCTGCGGCCGCGCGGTGTGATCACCGTCCCCGGCGCCCGCGCCATCGCGCTGGGCGCGGGCGCCGACCTGTCCCGGCCGCTGCTGGTCATGGACATCGGCGCCCACCTCACCGAAGTGGTGCTCCTGGCCGACGGAGCCGTCGTCGACGCGCACCGCACCGCTCTGGGCACCGGTGACCTCGACACCGTCCCGGCGTCCCGCATCAGTGAGGCGGTGGCCGCCATGGTGACCACGATGCTGCGGCAGGACCGTACGTCACTCACCCTCGACGCCCTGGACAGGGGCGCGCTGCTGGCCGGCGGAGGCGCCCTGCGCCCGGAGATCACCTATCGCCTCACCCGCAGGTCGCGTACGCCCCTGCGCACCGTCGCGGCGCCGCACACCGCCGCCGTCCGCGGGGCCGCGGCCCTCCTGCAGGCCGCCCACGCCCACCCCTCGGTGACCGGATCCGTCGCCTCGGCGGCGGACCGGCCGTGATCCGCGCCCCGTCCCCACCTCGCTGGACGGTCTTCACCCGACCCGGACGGGGGTCACGACCGGAGGCGGATCGGGACGGACAACGGGTGGACGGCGCACTCCGAGCCGCTCGCCCACCGCCCGTCTCCTCGCCACGGCGCCCGTCCCCTCGTCACGGCGTCTGCCCGAAAGAATGAATCGGCTCCCGATTCCCGCGTGTCCCGGTGCCGGAGACCGCACTGTGAGGCGGCGGCACGGCGGACATCCGTCCGGCACGGGCCGTCGCCGCGGTGACGCGGTGCGAGGACTAGGGGTGGGGTGGGATTGGAACGGCTGGAGGAGCCGCGGCCGGTTTCGTTACCGGACCGGGCGCGTTACCGCTTCGACCGTACGCTGGCCCGCAGTACGGGCACCCTGATGGGCTGGCTGGTGATCACTTGCCTGGCCGTCGTGGTCCCGGTCAGCGCGCTGCTGGTGTGGACGGACCCCGGTTCCCCGCGCTCGCTGCCGGGGCGGCTGACCGCGGTGTGGCGGACCAGCGCGGAGACGCTGCGCCTCGGCGCGGTGACGGGCACCCCGTTGCGCATGCTGCTCTCGGCCCTGCTCGGGCTGGTCGCCCTGCTGTGCGTGTCGACTCTTGTCGGGGTCATCACCACGGGCCTCGCCGACCGGCTGGCGGAGTTGAGCCGCGGCAGATCGACGGTGATCGAGGAGGGCCATGCCGTCGTACTCGGCTGGTCGGACCAAGTGGCCACGGTGGTCGGCGAACTGATCGCCGCCCAGGCCGCGCACCGGCCGCGGGCCATCGTCCTGCTCGCCGACCGGGACAAGACCGAGATGGAGCGGGCGCTGGCCCTCCAGACCGGTCCGCCGGGCCGCGCCCGGATCATCTGCCGCAGCGGCCCGGCCAGCGACCCCGACGTACTCGCGCTGGTCAGCCCGCGCACGGCGAGCACCGTGCTGGTGCTGCCGTCCGGGGAGCCCACGGCCGACGCCGAGGTCCTGCGCGTCCTGCTGGCATTGCGAGCGGTCCTGGGCGAGGGGACGGACGGGCCACCGGTGCTGGCCGCCGTGCGGGACGACCGCTACCGCGCGCCGGCCCGGCTGGCCGCCGGTGCGCGGGGCACGGTCCTGGAGACCGACACGGTCACGGCGAGGCTGATCGCGCAGTGCGTCGGCCGCCCCGGCCTCTCCGTGGTCCTGCGTGACCTGCTGGACTTCGCGGGCGACGAGTTCCACCTCGCCGACAGCTCCGCGTTCCACGGGAGCCCCTTCGGCACGGTCCTGCTCGGCCACGCCACCTCCTGCCTGGTCGGGCTGCTCACCCCGGAGGGACGTACGCTGCTGAATCCGCCCGCCGACACCGTCGTCGCGCCGGGCAGCCTCCTGATCGTCCTCACCGGTGACGACGACACGACGCGGCCGGAGGACTGCGGGCGCCTCGTCGACCAGGCGGTGATCGTCACCGACCCGCCACCCCCGGACGCCGCCGCCCACTTGTTGCTGCTCGGCTGGAACCGGCGGGCGCCTCTCATCGTGGACCAGTTGCGGCGCACGGCCCACCCGGGTTCGGTGCTGCACGTGGTCACGGACCGGGCCGTGCCGGGACCGGCGCGGGAACCGGAGACCGCGGCCGCCGCCCGGCTGACCGTACGGTTCCAGTCCGCCGATCTGTCGCGCCCCGAGACGCTTCTCGGGCTCGACCTCGCCCCGTACGACGGGATGGTCGTCCTCGGACCCGATCCGGGCGACGGTCCCGACCGGCCCGACGACCGGACTCTGGTCACCCTGCTGGCCGTGCGGCTGCTGGAGGACCGGACGGGACGGGAGATGCGCGTGGTCACCGAACTCATCGACGACCGCAACCGGCCGCTGGCACCCCTCAACCCCGGCTCCGACGTCATCGTCAGTGGCGAGCTCACCGGACTGCTCATGGCACAGATCGCGCAGAACCGGCACCTCGCGGCCGTCTTCGACGAGTTGTTCTCCGCCGACGGCAGCACCATCTGCCTGCGGCCTGCCGTGTACTACGTCCGTCCGGGCAGCGAGGCGAGCTTCGCCACCGTGGTGGCCGCGGCGCGCGACCGCGGTGAGTGCGCCATCGGATACCGCCGTCACGACCGGCGCGCCACGCTCCCGGACCTCGGGGTCCGGCTCAATCCCCACAAGGGGGAGCGGCGCGAGTGGAGCGCCGAGGACCAGGTGGTCGTCGTGGCGTCCGAACCGGCCGCTCCCGCCGGCCCTTGCGAACGGGACACGGAAGAGCTCCGAGTCGAGCGGCGGGACGCCAGGCCGCAGCAACAGTGACAGGAGACGAACTGCGGAGAAAGTGGCCTAAGTGCATCAGTTATATTGCGCTAAGAGGGACTGATGCCCGTGGACCGGTGAGGATCGGAGCTCAATTGCGACTGATTGATACACTGGCCGGTCATGAGAGC
Organism: Streptomyces sp. RPA4-2; assembly: GCF_012273515.2. Classification (NCBI taxonomy): domain Bacteria; kingdom Bacillati; phylum Actinomycetota; class Actinomycetes; order Kitasatosporales; family Streptomycetaceae; genus Streptomyces; species Streptomyces sp. RPA4-2. The sequence continues at coordinate 795,023 of NZ_CP050975.2, read as the reverse complement.
TGACGCCGCACGCAACCTGGCCGCGGTCCTGCGCACCGGGGCCCGCCTTCTCGCCGACGACCCGGGCACCTCGATCTCGGCCATCGCCGCCGCGGCGGGCGTGGACCGCACCACCGTCCACCGTCGTTTCGCCACCCGTGAGGCCCTGCTCGACGCCGTGTTCCAGGCGAAGCTCGACTCCGCCGCACGAGTCCTCGACGAGGCCCGGCTGACCGAGGCGCCGGTGGCCGTGGCTCTGCACCGCTACGTCGAGGGGATCATTCCGGTCAGCCGGGAGTGGCCCGTCGACACACGCCGCATGATGATGGCGGACCCGAAGGCCCGCGGCCGACGTGAGGAACAGAGCCGGCGGCTGGACGACTTCCTCCAGCGCGCAGCCGACGAAGGCTTTCTGCGCACCGACATCCCGGAGGCGTGGGTGAGGGGCGTCCTCGACGACCTGGTGGACAGCGCCGCGCACCGATTCCCCGACGTCGAAGCTCCGCAGGCGGCGGACCTGGTCGTGGACATGTTCCTCAACGGCCTCGGCAGGCCCTGACCTCGCACCGGCCCGCGGCCACCACCGCGTGTCGCACAGCCGTCACGCCCGCCACCCCACCCCGTCGATCCGCACCGCTCCATGAGGCACACTTGACGATCCATCAAGTCCCGAACCTCATCCTCTGTCGCTCCTCCGTGACTGAACGTACACTGACAAGTCATAGAACTTCGGGCGTGATTGACTGGGGGAGCCGTCATGTCCTGGGATCACAACGACATGCCTGGCACGTTCGCCGTACCGCCGATGCCCACCGCGCCGCCGCGCGCTCCGGCGGACGCCTTGCGCGCGGTCGCGGTGGCGCTGCTGAACCTGTCCGGGCTGGGCCTGGGTTACGCGCTGACGCGCCGTTGGGGCCTGATGGCCGTGTGCTGGGTCGCGACCGCGGCTTTGCTGCTGGTGGCCCTTCCCGCGGACCCCGACGGCGTGCCCGGCGCGGCCGTCGTCCTCTACCTGGTTCTGCTCGGCCTGGCAGGCGTACACGGAGCGTTCCTGGGTCTGCGCACCCGTCTCGTGTGGCCGCCGCGCGCCTGGCTCGCGATCGTGCTCGGGGTCGTCCTCCTGGCCGTACCGGCGGGAGGCGTCGCCCTGTACGGCAACGCGCGGGACAGGGCGACCGAGGCGATGCTCATGGACCGGCTGGAGCGGGCGGACAAACTCGTCCGGGCCTCCGGACAGCAGTCGTTCACCACGGCGGAGTCCGACTACCGCCGGGCACTGGCCGCCTACCGGGGTCTGCGCAGCGACCATCCCGGCTCGAAAGCGGCCGATCGTGTGCCCGGCCGGCTCAAGACCTTCTACACCACGGTCGGTTCGCCCTACGCCCAGAAGAACTACTGCGACGCCATAGCGCCCTTGAAGTACCTCCGTACGGTCCCGGGAACCATGGGCAAGAAGGAACTCGGAGCGCTGTCCACCTGGCCCGACGACCGGCTCGCCACCTCGCTCTACGAGTGCGCGTCACAGGCACTCGGGCACGGGGACGCGGACTGGACGACTCACTTCGGCGACCTCCTGTCGACCTTCCCGCGGTCCGCGCCGGCCGGGAAGGTGGAGCCCGCGGTGAGCGCCGAGGTCGACAGGGCCGTGAAGCAGGTGGGCGGAAGCGACCCCTGCGCGGCCGTCGAACACCTCAGGAGCCTCGGCACCCAGGTCACCGCACTCCCCGGAGAGCAGGCGGGATTGACCGCGGCCCTCGGCAAGGACGCCGACCGAGCGGCGACGAACGCGGACTCGGGTACGTACGACTGTGGCGTGAGCCAGTACAAGGGCGGACGGTTCGTCGAGGCCGTCACCACGATGAACGAGTTCGTCAAGAACAACCAGCATGCCAGGAACCGGGCCCGCGCACAGAAGATCGCCATCGCGGCGGAGATCGCCCAGACGGTGCCCGCGGCGGGCAGGCGGCTGCCGACGACGGCGTCCGGCGGCAGCATCGCCGTCACCGTCAAGAACGACAGCCCCGACGACATCACGGTGATGTACACCGGGCCCGTGACGGGCAGCTTCTCCCTCAAGGCCTGCGGGAGTTGCACCACCTACTCCCTCACCAGCACGGTGCTGGCGGGGTTCACCCCCTGCCACGACAGCGGGAAGAACTACCCGCAGCGGACCATCCGGCTGCCCATCGGCACTACGTACTTCGTCCACAAGTCCCGGACCGGCACGGGGAAGTCGCCCGCGTCGGACACCGCCAAACTGAGGCCCGGCTACATCTACACCGAGTGCGCCTATATGACGAGTCTCGACTACTGACAACGGGCGCACCGCTCGTACGCGGGCGGCGCTCCGTCGGACCGGCGGGTCCGCGAGAGCCCCCGCCCGTCACCGTTTCGGTCTCGGCCCCGCCAGGATCAGACTTTCGATGGCCTCGTAACGACGGCGTTCGCGGGCGGCTCTGCGGCGTCCGGAGAGCACGCTGCCGAGCCATCCGAAGGCGAATCCCAGGGGGACGGAGACCAGCCCCGTGGTGGTGAACGGGAACCAGTTGAAGTCCGCGTGGGGAAACGCGGACGTCGGTGAGCCGGACACGAGTCTGGTGCCCGGCATCAGCAGAAGCACCGAGAGGGTGCCGCCGATGAGCGTGCTCAACAGGCCGGCGCGCGTGAAGTTGCGCCAGAAGAGGCTGTAGATCAGTGCCGGGGCGATCGCCGAGGCTCCCAGACAGAAGGAGAGGGTCGCGAGCGGCTGGAGGCTGCGGTGCTGGACCAGGGCGGCGAGTACGACGATCGGAGCCCCCACGACCACGGCGGAGACGCGGGCCAGCATCGTCTCGTGGTGCGGCGCCATGCCGGAGCCCCGGGTGGCGAACACGTCGTGGGCGAGGGAGTTGGCGCAGGCCAGTGTCATACCGGCCACCGAGGCGAGCAGCGTCAGGAAGATCGCCGTGGTGACCGTGGTGAACACGAGGGTCTCCGCCCGCGACATGTCCGCACCGAACGCAGCCCGGGAGCTGAGCAGGTACGCGGTGTGACCCCACGGGTCGGCTTTCGCGATGCCCGCCCGGCCGATCAGCGCCGTCGCGCCGATACCGATGACCGTGGCCACCGCGACGAACAGGGCCACCGACGACACCGCCCACGACATCGAACGCCGCACCTGACGTGCGCTCTTCGCGGTGTACATGCGCATGGTCACATGAGGGAGGCAGGCACCGCCAAGCACGATGGCCAACTGGGTGCTGAGCATGTCGAGGTGCGGATGCGGACCGCCGGCGAACTCCAGCCCGCCGTGCAGGAACTGGTCCCGCGCACCACTGTGGTCGGCGGCCGCGCCGAACAGGGTCCCCGGGTTCCAGTGAAAGGTCCGCAGGATCAGTACCGCGACGGTCACTCCGGAGCCGAGCAGCACGACCATCTTCAGGGTCTGGATCAGCGCGGTGCCCCGCATCCCGCCGATGGCCGCGTAGGTGATCATCAGCGCGCCGACCCCGACGATGCAGCCGGTCTTCATGGCGCTGTCGGAGAAGCCGAGGATGAAGGCCAGGAGCTGTCCGGTGCTGGCGAGTTGGACGAGCATCATCGGTACCAGCGCCACGATGGTGACCGCGCACGCCGTGATGCGCACCGCACGCCCGGGCATCCGCCGGGCGAGGGCGTCACCCATGGTGAACTTGCCCGTGTTCCGCAGGGGTTCGGCCAGCAGGAACATCAACAACAGGAGGGAGAGCAGGGTGCTGAGGGCCAGGACGACCCCGTCGTATCCGCAGAGTGCGATGACCCCGCCGATGGTGAACACGGTCGCGGCCGAGATGTAGTCGCCGGCGATGGCGAGGCCGTTGCGGACGGGGGACAGCGAACGGTAACCGGTGTAGAACTCCTCGAGGTCGTCGCTGTCGGGACCGGTCAGTACGCACAGCAGGAGGGTCACGGAGACGGCGATGCAGAAGGCGACGAGGGACCAGGACCGTGCGGAGTCGCTGAAGTCCGTCATCGCTCGCTCTCCTGGTCGCCGCCGGCCCAGGGCGCCTGCCGGTTCACCCGGCGCGCCAGCGGGTCGACGTAGCGGCGGGCCGTGCGCTCGTACAGCGCCACGGCGAGCCAGGTGACGGGGAGTTGGGCGAGGGCGAGGACCAGGCCCGTCGGCAGACCGCCCGTCACGGGCCGCGCCATGATGTCGGGGCGGCCGACGGAGAGAGCGAGGAAGAGGGAGAAGTAACCGAGCGCCGCCAGTGTGGTGAGCCATCGCTGTCGGCGGTAGGCGCGGCGGAGGATACGTAGGTCGCGGTGGTGTCCGGTCCAGGGGCGAGGCGGGGTGCCGCCGTGTAACGGTTCCCCGGAGGGAGCCGGGGGCGCGGGGTCGCGGGCGGGGGAGGAGTGCTGTCCGTGGTGCGGTCGGGCGGAGTTCGAAGCGGAGCTGTCGTAGGACATTCCGGGTCTCCTGGCGGGTTCGGGACCGACGGACATGGACCGCGCGAAGAGGTGGGGGAGTTGCTCGGGTCCTCGCACGCTATTCGGCGGGCCGGGCAGTGCAAAGGGTTTTTCCTCAAGTGCCTGGTCGGGCCCTGTCCGGGCCTCTGACCTCCTGTGTTACTGCTGTCATGGCTGTGACGGGCGGGGTGCGAGCTTCGAGTGAGGCACATGTGATCGGTGGCTTCCCGGTGCGGGGGATGGTCGGTCGCGGGGATGACGGCGGTGTCCTCGACGGGACACCGGTCGGCGGGGTCGGCGGTACGGAAGGGACATGTCGTGGCACGCGGGGTATCGGCCGGCTCGGCCCGCCGCGCGGTCTCGGGAGGCAGCGGCCGCTCAGGAGGCATCGGTCAGCCGGTGCAGAGGTGTGCCGTGCGCCCAGCTCCTGAGGCGCGGGCCGTCGATGAGGTGGATGTCGCCCTGCCGTCGCGCCCATTGGACGTCACGGTGGCTGAAGGTCCCGCGGTGCACCACGAGTCGCAGGGGAACGCTCGCCCGGCGCCCGGACCGCGCGGGTGCGTCCTCGTCGGGCAGGGGCTCGGCCACCGGACGGAACGCCACCTCGATGCGGTGTCCCTGACCGTTGCGCGCGCGCACGTGCGGCCGGTCCCGCACCCTGGACGGCGGGAGTACGAACCAGCCGTCCCGGCGCAGCATCCGGGACACGGCCAGGGCGAGCCCCTCCGTGTCCAGTTCCGCGAGTTCCTCGGGTGTGTAGTGCCCCAGCCGCCGACGGGCCAGCGGACGGTGATGCCGGACCGCGAACGGGGTGGCGACGGCGAGGAGCCCCAGCGCCGCGACGAGTACGCCGGCACCCAGGGCGCGGAAGGCCACGGCGCATCCCGCCACCACCCCGCACACGACGAGCACGACCACCACGAGCGCGGGCAGCACCTCACGGAGGCCGGGCCCGTAACGCCCCTGGTCGCGCAGTGCACGGATCGCCAGTCGCCGCCGCGTACGGCGTGACGGAATCTTCTCGGGCCTTGGTCCCCTCCACGCCACCCGGGTCGGCTCCTCCCACCCCGCGTGCACCGATGTGCCGGCGGTATGGCTACCCAGCTGAGACGGGCCGGTCGTACGGAGGGCGGGATCCGGCCACGAATCCGGCTGAAGTCTTTCGCCGCACGCCACCCGCGGGCCACGACGGGCCCTGGGTACGTGAGGGGTCGGGCGTGCCTCGTCAACTCGACCCCGCGGTCCCGGTAAGCCGGACGGGTGAGCTCACGGGGGCCGGTCGTGCGGTGACCGGTGTTCTCGGCCCGAGGAGGGGAAGACGCACCGCATGCAACTCGGGAACCCCCATGATGCCGGTGATTCGGCGGGCGAGGGGGCGCCCCGGTCGTTCTCGTAAGGAGTTCCCGTGACCACATACGTCATCACTGTCCCCGGCACCTTCGTCCACGGCATGTCCGACGGCGCCCGCTCCGACATCGAGCGCAGGCTTCGGCCCCAGGACCCGAAGAACACCGATCTGGGCGAGAACGAGGAGTTGAGCCTGCTCACGGTGGAGGAGGACGGGAGGTTCGCCGCCCGCGTCGAGGTCGAGGCCGCGGACCGCTCCAGCGCCGAGCACGAGGCCGTACGGCTGGTGTCCGGGGCGCTGCGCGACAGCGGGCTCGCCGAGGACGACGCGATGCTGGGGGCGGCGGTCGTGACCGGCATCGACACCGGTATCGACCGCGAACTCTGAGGCGCGGGCGCCCGGGAGGGCGGCCATCGTTCCTCCCCGGCCGCCTTCACCGCACCGGGTCCCCACGACATCTACGCCGAGGGCCAAGGAGGTTGCCCCGGGGCGGCCCGCGAAACCGCGCGGGCCCTCCGGGGCGGTGAACGCCGCGGACGTCCGGCATGCCGTGCCGCGCTTTCCACGTCCGCGTGCGCCCATGGCATGATCACAGTCGCTTTTGCCAGAAGTCGCTGTGCCGTGCGGGGAGTCGCGTCCCAAGGACCACGGCGCAACTGGTAAATGACCCGCCCGAGAACGGGGTACAGGTATACGTGGTGCCCAGCACCGACGTGCACCCCGCCTCCCCATACCGAAGGACTGCCGGTCTTGGACCTCGCGTACCCCGAAACACCCGCTGCACGCCGCCCGGGACGGACGTGGATCATCCGGGTCTCCGGCCACAGCGACCGTACCGCCTCCGTGTCGTGCTCGTCGTCGTGCGCAATGCCGCCCCGATCCCGCGACCTGACGGCACTTCGCCGTTTCGCCGAAGCCCACGCGGCGGCACACGCCCGCGCCGCCACCGTGCATCCCGACGCCGCCTGCGCCTGCCGCCAGACACAGTGCGCGGCCCACGAGGGTACGCACACGCACTGCGCGGGCGGCGTGGTCCTGGTTCTGCGTCACGACCCCGCGGTCGGACAGGTCTGGACCCTGCTCGAGGTCTGCACCGCGTGCGCCCCTCTGATGACACTCTCCCGCGTCGTCGGCCGCGCGCTGCCGCGCACCCGCGAGGCCCCCGTGCCGGCCGCCGCGCCGGCGCACGCCGAGCCGGCGACGTCACCAGCGGTGCCCGGCGGCTTCAGCGCCCCCTCCGGACCGGGCTTCAACAGCGCGGACGCCCCTCCCGCGCCGTCGCGTCGCCGCTCCGGCGTCCGCGGTCGTCCGCAGCCACGACAGGGCCGACGGGACCAGGGCGGGTTTCCGGGCTGAGACAGCGGGCCGGAGCCTCACCGCTCCGGTTCGGTACGCGGGTGCAGGCGCACCCGGCATCGCCCGCACACCCGGTGGCCACCCGTGGTCAGCGGCTCCCGGCCCCGAGCGGCCAGAGCCCGGCCCACCGGCCCCGGGCCCGCCGGGGCGGCACCGTCGGCCCTGTTCTCCAGGCCGTGCAGCCTGCTCGGTTTCACGGTCCGGCCGGTGCGGTCGGAGGGTGTCACCCGGGCGACGAGGTCGTACCACTCGTCGCTCACCGCGTCGCCCCACAAAGGGGCCGTGCGGTCCTGCGGGGCGTCACACGGCATGGGCACGGTGCGACTCGTGCCGGCTCGTTCAGCGATGAGCCGACCGGGCCGGACGTTCCAGCGGCCCTCGCGCAGGGTCAGCGAGACCGTGGACAGGGGTGGCACCTCGAAGTGCCAGAAAGCCGTCGCAGGCGCGGACAGCGCGTGGACGAGTGCGGCCCGGACGACGGCCGGTTCGGTGATGACCAGAGCCTGGTCCATGAACGGCGGCACGCTGCTCATCCAGTGCGCGACACGGCGGCACAGCTGTCGTACGGACTCGCCTCCGTGCGGTGTCGCATCCGGGTCCGTGAGCCGGCTCGCGTAACCGTAGGGGTTGTCCTCGACGACCTCACGGACGGTGCGGCCACGCCAGGCGCCGTAGTCGAAGTCGCGCAGTGCGGGCTCGGGCGTGGCGTCCAGGCCGAGCGCGTCGGCGGTCAGCGCGCAGCGGACCGACGGCGCCCGGACGACCGAGGAGTACGGAGGGAGCGTCGCGCCGACGGCACGCGCCTCACCCAGACCGTGCTCGCTCAGGGGGCCGTCACCGAAGACCGCGCTCCCGCTGGTGTCCCCGGCTGTCGCGCACATGAACGTCAGGCGGACCGACATCGGCGTACCTCCTAACTGGCCCGGCTCGGGTGCCGGATGGTGTGAGTTCGCCGCCGACCGCGGGTGCCGTCGGGAGGCCGTGCCGCGTCAGGGGGCTTCCGGCCGTCCACCGAGGGATCGGCGTCGGGACCGATGTGGACCGCGAACATGCCGAGCACCACCGGGCAGCGGGCCAGTCCGGCCGCCCGGTCGACGAGGGGCCGAAGGGGGATGGCGACGCGGGGCCCGAAGGGGACGGTGACGGCGTACGAGAGGGAGAGGCGGATGCCCGCACTGCGGGCGCCGCCCCGGGCGGTACGGCCTCCGCCACGTCGTGCGTCATACGCTCCAGGGTCGAAGACGCCGCTCGCGGCAGACATCCGGCAGGTGTCCGGAACCGCCCCGCCGACTGGCTGGCGCACTCCCCGCCGCCTGGCCGTATCCGGTGTCGGACAGCCGCGGGGCGTGCCCGGCATGGTACGAATCGGACAGTGGTCCGACGGCGAGTGGAGCACCTGTGATCCGGGTATTGGTGGTCGACGACGAGGCCATGATCCGTACGGGTTTTCAGCACATCCTCGACGCGGCACACGACATCGAGGTCGCGGCCGCGGTCCCCGGCGGCCAGGCCCTCCAGACGGCCCAGGACATACGCCCTGACGTGGTACTCCTCGACATCCGGATGCCTGACGTCGACGGCCTCACCGTCCTCGCCGGCCTCCGTCGGCTGCCGCACCCCCCGGTGGTGGCCATGCTCACGACGTTCGACATGGACGAATACGTGGCGACGGCGCTGCGCTCGGGCGCGGCGGGCTTCCTGCTCAAGGACACCGACCCCGAGGAGCTCCCGTTCCTGGTGCGGACGCTGGCCGACGGCGGCACCGTCCTGTCCTCCAAGGTCACCCGGACGGTCGTGGACGGCTACCTGAACGCCGGCCCCCGGGAAAGCGCCGCCCACAGCCTCGCCCGGCTGACCGACCGCGAACGGGCCGTGCTCGTCCTCATCGCCGAGGGACTGTCCAACGCCGACATCGGCACGCGGATGCACCTCAGCACCGGCACGGTCAAGGACCACGTGAGTGCGATCCTCGGCAAGCTCGAGGTGGACGGCCGGGTCCAGGCCGCCCTGCTCGCCGAACGGGCCGGCCTTCTCAAGGAGCCGCGGGGCGAGGAGGGGGGATGAACCTCCGCCGGCTGCGCGCACCGCTGCTGGACGCCGCCCTCGTCGCCGCGTCGCTCCTCGACGTCTGGGTCAAGGTCCACATCGACGAGCCACTCCGGCTGTCCTGTGCCCTGGTCGCCGCCTTCTCCCTCTTTCTGCGACGTCGCCGGCCGCTGCTCACCTTTCTGCTCACGCTGCCCGCGGTCCTGGTCTCCGACGCCGTCTTCGCCGCGCTGGCCGCGCTGTACACCCTCGCCTCGTTCACCCGTCACCGCACCATGCTCGCCGTCTGTGTCACGGTGTTCACGATCTGTGACATGACCAATTGGCCGTCACTGAGCTACGACTTCGCCAAGACGGCGACCGTGATCACCCTGGGGTACACCGCGGCGACGGCGGCCGCTCCCGTCTTCCTCGGCCAGCTCGTCCAGGCCCGGCGGGATCTGTCGCGGCAGCTCGCCGAGATCTCCGAGGCGCGCGACCACAAGCGGCTGCTGACCGCGCAGAGCGTGCTGGCCAAGGAACGCGCACAGCTCGCCCGGGAGATGCACGACGTGGTCTCCCACCAGGTCAGTCTGATCGCGGTGCGGGCCGGAGCGCTCCAGGTCGGTGCCCAGGACGCCGACGTGAAGGAGGCGGCCGCCACGATCCGGCGGCTGAGCGTCCAGACACTGGACGAGCTGCGGCACATGGTCAGCGTTCTGCGTGCCTCCGGGGGACGGCCCACGGAGCTGACACCGCAGCCGTCCCTGGCGGACCTCCACCGGCTGGTCGACAACAGCGGTATCGAGACCGAGCTGCGGACCGACGTGCCCGACGACCTGCCGCCCACCGTGCAGCGGGCCATCTACCGCACCGTCCAGGAAGCGCTGACCAACGCACGCAAGCACGCCCCCGGAACCACCGCGACGGTTCACATCCGCCACCACGACGGCGCCGTCCGCGCCACGGTGACCAACACCGCACCGACCCACCCCCCGCTCCCGCTCCCGAGCGCGCACCACGGACTGGTCGGCCTGCGCCAGCGCGCGGCACTCCTCGGCGGCACCGTCACCGCCGGCCCCACCGCGGACGGCGGCTACGAACTGTGCCTGGAGCTCCCGGCCGAGGGCAGGCCATGACGGGCCCCGGCGGTCCGGGGGCCCGCCGACCGTACTCTCCCCGTGTTTGCGGCTGAATATTTGCGGGGACTCGGCGCTTAGGGGGTCAAGCTTCCCCGACCGGAGGAAAAGATGATCATCCTCGGAGTTATTCTGCTCGTCATCGGCCTCGTGGCAGGCATCGGCATTCTATGGACCATCGGGGTCATCCTGGTGATCATCGGAGTCGTTCTGTGGATTCTGGGAGGCATCGGACACGCGGTCGGCGGCCGACGGCACTACTGGTGACGGCGCGCTCCTGCGCGGCGCGTCACCAAGCGGCTCGACACTTTTGGTGAAGGGCGAGGACGAGATCTGAGAGGCGCGGGCGCGCCTCTCAGATCTCGTCCTCCAGCCGAATGACGTTCCTGAGGTCTTCGTGCGCCTTTCCGGGGGTGCCTTCCTGCGCCTCGAGCAGGGCGGCGGCGATGGCGTCCAGCTTGCGCTGGATCGCTCGGTCCGCCCGGAGTTCCGAGTTCTTCAGCAGGGCGAGGAGCATGAGGGTCACGGCCGTCATGGATTCGCCGGCGAAGAGCAGCCAGGTCACTTCGACGCCCACGATGTGGAGCACGACGGTAAGGGAGACCAGCGCGAGGCAGAACACGAAGAAGACCGGTGAGCTGGTGAATTTCGACGCAGACTCGGCGAACCTTTCGAATCTTCCACGTTCGTCGCCGCCGCGGTCCGCGGGGTGCTCGATGGTCATCATCCTCTGTGCTCTCCGTCGCGGGGTTTCGATCCTCCATCCTCCCAGGACCGACCGTTCCAGGCAGGGGGCGTCATGTCCTCGGCGGGGCGGGGTGTCGTGCGCAGTCCCGCACGACAGCCCTGACGCCCGCCGGACGCAGCGGTGGCCTTACCGGCCACTCGCTTTCAGTGCTTGGTCCGCTTGCGAATCCGGTCCGCGGCCTTTCCGGTCATCTCATGGGCCTTGCCCCGCAACTGTTCGTTGCGGCCCTTGCGCTGCATGGATTTGTCTCCCAGGGCCTTGCCCAGGGTCTCCCGCATCCTGCCCGTGATCTGTTTCGTCCTGGCGTTTCCCTTGATCATCACGATCGCCCTCTTCCCGAATCGCCGGCGCGCGCCTTCCCCGTAGGGACGACGCACCTTTCTTCACCGTGTGGCCGCTGGGCGGGTGACGCAAACCGGCACCGCGCCAGCGGTTCAGCGAGGCCAGGCGGGTCCGGCTTCGCTGCTGCATACCACGCTTCGCGGGCTGCCGCGCCCCGCTGTGGAGCCTCGCCGCCACGGGGATGGGGGCGACGAGGCTCCCCTGGCCGTGTGCCCCGGCCGGCGCCGTCCATTCCGCCTGCTCCCCGCCCCGACGCACGGACCGGCCGGCCGGCTGACCCGCCACCGACCGACTGACGGCCCTGTGCGCCCACGTCCGCCGGAACCGGATCGGACGCGGCGGTGCCCCTGTCCCGCCGCCGGCGTGCGGTGGGACAGGGGCACCCTTGTACTGGTCGGTCAGGGCTGCGCGGTGAGGGTGAAGCTCTGCGCGGACGAGCCGTCGCAGGTGCGCTGGGTGAGCTGCACGCTGTTCGTCGCGGCGCTCGCCGCCGTCAGGCACTTGCCGCTGTGCCGGGCGCTGAAGTGGTAGCGCCCGGTGCTCTCCTTGACGGGCAGCCATTGCTGGTTCTGCCCGCCCCCGTAACTCCACAGCTGTAGTGGGGCGTTGTCGGCGGTCGAGACGCCGGTCACGTCGATGACCTGCTGCGGGTTGCCGCGGATGCCTGCCTGCCGGTAGCCGCTGTCGGTCGAGCGGAACTGGAACTGCTGTGCCTGCGTGCCGTTGCAGGCGTACTGCTGGATCGCGGTCCCGTTCGCCGTGGCGGCCGCGCGTGCGTCCACACACGTGCCGTTCCCGGCGTTGGTCAGCGAGTACCAGGCGGTCTCGGAGATCGAGTCCGCCGGCGGGGTCGTGTTGTCGGCCCCGCCCAGCCACTTCAGGCCGTCCAGCACGAACCGGTTCTGTGTCTCACTCGCGAACGTCGACGACAGACGGGTGTTGGTCGAGTAGTCCATCGCGTTGTGACCGAAGTTCGCGTACAGCATCTTGTACTTGGTGTTGGTCCACAGAATCGGGTAGTAGCCGCTGTACCAGCTCTGGTTGGGATCCGTGCCCAGCGGGAAGCTGCTGGGGTCGACGGACGCCAGGATCTTGATGTCCGGGTTCTGCCGCAGGTCGTTGGACCAGCTGTACCACTCGCTGACCGCCGAGGTGAACGTGGCGGGCAGGTTCTTGGTGGCCGGGTGCGTACGGTCCTCGACCTTGAGGACCGCCGTGGTCGGGCCCCAGGTGTTCGACTGGAAGTTCCCGCTGCCGAGGAACTGGTTGTGGTACCAGGGCCAGTCCGAGGCACTGGTGGTGAAGGCCGAGACATGGAAGCCCATCCATGCGCCGCCATTGCGCATGTACTGCTCGAAACCGGTCCGTTGGGCCGACGTCTGCGGCAGGTCGTCCAGGAACAGCACGACTTGATAGGCGTTGACGCCGCCGTTGCCGAGCAGGTCCCAGTTGGTGCTGGCCGTGTAGGTGAAGCCGTTGGCCGCGGCCTGTTTGGGGAACCAGTCGTTCGCTTCCTTCTCGAAGTCGATGTGCGCCGCGTCCCAGGTGCCGCTGTAGAGCGCCAGCACCTTGAACGGGGTGGCCGTCGTGCTCGCCCGCGCGGCGGGCGGTGCCGCCACGGCGAGCAGCGTCGCCAGCAGCAGCAGGACCCGCAGGACCGCGCGTGTCGGTCCGGATCTGGTGGTGTGCATCGGCTGATCAGTCCCCTCTGAGCGGGTCACGGGTAGCTGACGAGGTTGGCGACGTTGGTGGCGGAGTTGGACGGGCCGCCCCGGTCGTTGATGACATGCCGGATGGTGCCCGTGCCGCCCAGGGAGACCGTCACCATGTCCTTGAACTTCACGTTCGCGTTGTTCGGCGCCTCGATGGCGTGCTCGGCGGCGACGGACGAGTTGACGTTGAAGTAGCAGTAGCTGCCGAATCCGTACACCTGGTGACTCGTCACCGAGTTCGCCACCTTGTAGGCGGCGTAGCCCTGGGTGGAGCCGTTCATCCAGGCGGCCTGGTTGGGCGGGTCGTACGGCATCTCGTTCTGGTAGAAGTACGTGCGGCCGCCGTTGCCGTTCCAGAGGGTCTGGTACTTCTGGTAGTGCTCGACGAACAGGCCGTACATCGTCACGTCGTCGCCGTTGACGACGAGGCCGGTGTCGGCGGTGTTGCTGGTCCAGCCCACACCGCTGCCGTGGTCGGCGCGCCACAGCCACAGGTGGTCGCCGATGACGTCGTCACTGTTGATGGTCAGGCTGGTGGTGGCCTTTCCGACGCCCGCGCCGCCGATGCGGAAGAAGACGTCGTGCAGAGAACTGGGGTCCGCGCTGTGGTCGGCGGAGGAGCCGCTCGGACCCATCTCCACGAGCTGGGCGGAGTTGGTGGTCCCGGCGTCGATCAGCAGACCCGCGAGCTGGATCCCGTCCACGTCCGCGACCGTCATCGCCGTGATGCCGTTGTCGGGGATGAGCGTGGCCAGGCCGAGGCCGAGGACGACGGTGTCGGGCCGGGTCACCTTCAGCGTCTGGTCGAGGTGATAGACCCCGGGCGTCACCAGCAGGTTCTTGCCCTGGGCGAGCGCGTCGTTCATCTGGGCGGCCGTCGCGCCCGGCTTCACGATGAAGAAGTCGGAGAGGGGCAGCGACGCGCCCGCCGGGGTACCTGCGCTCCACGTGGTGCCGCTGGTGTTGGTGCGTACGGAGGGCACGAACACCTTCCAGGCGCCCGCGGAGTCGACGTAGAGGAAGGGCTTCTCACGGGTGACCGGCGCCTGGGCGACCGTGGTGTACGGCGGGTTGGGGAAGCTGTTGGCGGGGGCGTTCTTGGAGCCGACGAAGACCATGTTCCAGTTGGAGCCGGTCCAGCTGCCCCACTCGGTGTTCCGTGACAGCCACTGCTGCTGCGAGCCGGAGTTGACCTGGCCGTCGATCTTCGTGTCGGCCATGTAGCCGCCGCTGGACCAACCGCCGTCGTCCAGGGCGAGGTTTCCGCGCAGATGCATCCGCCGGTACGGAGCGGCCTGCGACACCGCCCAGCGGTCCGAGCCGCCCGTCGGGGTCACCGACAGGTTCTCCGCCGACCGCCAGAAGTTCTGGGTGGCGTTGCCCTGGAACCAGTCGGCCTCGGCGTGCACCGCGCCGCGGATATTGACGTCGTCGGGGGAGAGGCCGAGGCCGGCGACCTGGGTGTAGAAGCCGACGTTGGCGTTGGCGTCGTAGGTGCCCGGCTTGAAGAGGAAGGCCTTGCGGGCGGTGCCGAACTGGTTGGTCTCCTGTTGCGAGAAAGCCGAGTTGAGGCTGCTCTGGATCGTGGCCGCGGGCGTCGACGGATCGAAGACGGTGACGTTCGGGCCGAGGTCCGGGGTCCCGGGCGGCGGTGTCGCGTCGACGGGATTGACGAAGAACGACTGGGCCGCGGTGCCGTTGCACGTGTACTGCTGGAGCTGCACGCTGTCCGCGGTGGACGCGCTGGGTACGTCCAGGCACTTGCCGCTGTTGCGGTTGACGAAGTGGTAGGAGCCGCCGGAGTCCGCCACGGCCTGCCACTGCTGGTTGTTGCCGCCGCTGTACGTCCACAGCTGCACCAGCGCGCTGTCCGCCGTCGAGACATCGGTGACGTCCCACGCCTTGGTGGCGTCGGCGCGGTTGTCGACCTGGGAGTAACCGCCGGACGTGGCCGCGATCTGCCACTGCTGGGCCTGGCTGCTGTTGCACGCGTACTGCTGGACGGCGGTGCCGTTCGCCGTCGCGGCCGCGCGCGCGTCGACGCACTTGCCGCTGGCCGCGTTGACGACCGTGGCCCAGCCGGTGGGCAGGGCGGCGGCCGCGGCGGTCGCCTCGTTCTGCGTGGCGGCCGCCAGGCCCGAGACGGTGGTCGCCACGAGGGCGACCGCGGTGAGCGCTTTCGGTATCCGGCGGCGGCCGGAAGGTCTTGTTGATCGGAACACGGGGTTCTCCTGCGCTGGTGGGGGTGGGGAAGGTCAGCCGGTGTACTTCGCGAGGACGCGTGTGTAGTCCCAGTCCTGCTGGCCCACCCCGGAGCAGCTGTCGGCGACGCCGCTCGTGCAGGGGCGGTCGCGGTTGACCGACCAGAAGGTCAGCCGCGCCAGGTGGTGCTGCTGGGCGTAGCCGAGGATGGTCTGGAAGTCGGCGACGGTGACCGTCTCGTTCTGGTCGGTGATCCCGTTCATGGAGGAGATGCCCATGTCCCGGTACGCCTGGTCGTCGCTGTAGCCGTAGGCGTTCTTGAGTGCCGTCTTGAGGCCCTCGGCCGCGCGCAGGGTGAGCGTGCCCATGTTCTGGCCGGCGCCACCGAAGTCGAACGGCATGATCGTCCAGCTGTCCACGGTCAGGCCGGACGAGGCGGCCCGGTTGATGAGTCCCGTGTCGGGGCCGTTCTGCCCGGTTCCGATGGTGACGTACACCTTGATGCCCGGGTTGTTGGCCTTGACGGTCTTGAGCGCGTCCACGGTGCGCTGTTGGACCGTCGTGTTGCTGTAGGCGTCGGCCTCGATGTCGATGTCGATGGCCTTGAGCCCGTAGGCGTTGATGACCTTCTGGTACGCGGACGCCAGCTCCCCGGCACTCGAGCAGGAACTCTCCAGCTTGTTGCCGCTGTAGCCGCCGAACGACGGGATGATGTCACCGCCGCCCGCCCGTACGGTGTTGACCGTCTGCTGGTCGACGCCGCCGGTCAGGGCGCGGCCGCCGTCCCACTGCGGGTTGCAGTAGCCGTTGCTGAGCACGAAGGCCAGCGTGAACCACTTGACGCCGGTGGCGTTCATGACGGTGGTGGGGTTCGGCGGGCTGCCCCAGCCGTTGTAGAGGTACGGGGCGACGGCCATCGGCGCGTTGGGATTCGTGCCGCCGCCGTCCGCGGCGGGCACGGTCCACTTCTGGTTGGCGCTGCCCGTACAGGTCCAGATCTGTATCGGGGCGCCGTTCGCCGAGGTGTTGCCCGTGACGTCGGCGCACTTGTTGGCCTGCGGATTGACGATGTCGCGGGCCGCGGAGACCGTCCACCTCTGGTTCGCGCCGCCCGAGCAGTCCCACAGCTGGAGCCTGGCACCGTCCGCGGTCGAGTTGCCGGTGATGTCAAGGCACTTGCCGAGGGCCCGTATCGTTCCGTCGGAGCCGACCGTCCACTGCTGGGCGGTGGTCCCGTTGCAGTCGTAGAGCTGTACGGCCGTTCCGTTCGCGGAGTTCGCCCCGGCCACGTCGAGGCACTTGCCCGCGAGACCCGTGATCGTACCGGTGGCTGCGGAGGCGGGTGCCGCGGTCAGGGCACCGGCCGAGAGCGCGAGCAGCGAGGTGGTGAGCGCGGCGCGCAACACGGTTGAGCGCGTGAGGCGTTGGCTGGTCATCAGGGGGGATCACAGCCCTTCAGGTGAGGCTGATGGTGGGGGAGTGTTCACGTTCATGAACGATGGGTGCATTCATGGAGCCGTGGTGATCGGGAACCTAAAGGTCTGAACCAAAGTCGTCAAGAGATGAAGCAAAGGAGTCTGTGAATTGGGCTCGGAGCACAAGGAGTTGAACGTGGCGGAGCCCGCTGCCGGAGTCGAAGTTCCGACCGCGCGACACCCGGTTCGGTCACGTTTCCGAACGTCAGTCGGTCGTCAGTGCGTTCGGACGTGGAATTGCTGCCCGAATCTCCCGGTGCTTCGTTCGGGACGCCGTGATCGGGGGCGGAGTGGGTAAGCCGTGCCTGCCGGTGCCGGGAGTCGGGAGCTCGCAGGTGGGGGCGGGGTGGCGCCGCTGATCGGGTCCGACGGGACGCGGTGGGAGCGTTTGCGCGCTGTTCATGTGTGCGGCGCGTTCTCGAACGGTCGTCCCTTTTTGCCGCCTTTCGGGTGGCGCACGACTGGCCCAATGGCCGTAACGATTCTGCGGTCCCGTTGCTGAGCTGGCCTTTTCCGGTCATTCGGCTTCAATGGTTCTTTCGTTCGAATCTCGTCGCGTGGCGAGGTGATCTTGATCCGATCTACAGTCATGCCGCTCGTTCAAGATCACTCCCCACCGAGGCGTGTGTGACTCACCAATTTCCTTGCCCCGACGCTCTTTTGGCGATCCCACTGTCGGCCCCGCGCACCGAGGTCGCCCGGTGACGACGGCCGTCCTCGAGGGCATCGCCGGATTCGTTCCGCCGCGTACGGTGGCCAACGGCGAGCTGCCCGTCGGCTGGTGTGTCGACGACGCCTGGGTGCGCAGACGCAGTGGCATCGGTGAGCGGCGTTGGGTCGCACCCGGTGTCGCCACGGGCCATCTCGCCCTGGAGGCCGCTCGCAAGGCGCTGTCCGTCGCGGGCCTTCCGCTGGTCGACGCCGTCATCGTCGCCACGTCCACTCCCGACCGGCCCATGCCGGCCATGGCGCCCTGGCTGGCCACCCGGCTCGGGCTGGGCGGGGCGGCCGCGTGGGACGTGTCCGCCGCGTGCACCGGATTCGTCTACGGTCTCGCGACGGCCTCCGGTGTCCTGGCGTCCGGGTGTGCCGACCGGGTCCTCCTGGTGGCCGCCGAGGTGTACTCGACCTTGATCGATCCGCAGGACCGTTCCGCCGGAATCGTGTTCGCGGACGGTGCGGCGGCGGCCGTACTACGGAGGGGCGGCAAGGGCGAGCCGGGCAGCGTCGTCGCGTTCGACCTCGGCAGCGACGGCTCGCAGGACACCCTGATCCAGGTGCCCGGCGGCGGAGCGCTGGAGCGTGCCCGCCCCGACGACTACCGGCCGGAGGACCGCTACTTCCGTATGCGCGGACGTGAGGTGTTCCAGCACGCGGTCACCCGGATGGCACAGTCCGCGCGGACCGTGCTCAAACACGCGGGCTGGTCGGCCGAGGACGTGGACCGGTTCTGCGCCCATCAGGCCAACGCCCGCATCCTGTCCGCCGTCGGAGCCCGCATCCCCGTGCCGGCTCACCGGCACGTCACCAACATCGAGCGGGTCGGGAACACGGGCTCAGCCTCCATTCCACTGGCCCTGGCCGACGCCGCGGCCCGGGGTGAACTGCGCAGCGGACAGCGCGTACTGCTGACCGCCTTCGGAGCCGGACTGACCTGGGGATCGGCCGCGCTGCTGTGGCCGGAGCTCCCGTCCGTGCCACAACTCGACGGTGTCGTCCCGCCGGTGGCGGTCCCCGCCGCTCCGGCCGTCTGACCCTCGGTCCTCCCCGGGGCCCGCCGTCCACCGTCTCCCCTCGTCACCTTCCCTGCCACCGCTGTCAGTTGTGTCGAAAGGACCGTCCATGTCCCCCGTCCGGACCGCCGTCACCACCGTACTGACCGAGAAGTTCGAGGTCAGTCCCGAGAGCATCCGCCCCGAGGCCACCCTGGAGAGCCTCGACCTCGACTCGCTCGCGCTCGCCGAACTCGCCCTGGCGCTCCAGGAGCAACTGGGCGTCCCCGTGGAGGAGGACGAGGCGGCCAAGCACAGCACTGTCGGTGAACTTGTCGCCGCGCTGAACGCCAAGCGAGCCCAGTGGGGCACCTCGTGACGTCACGTCAGTCCGCTGTCTCGATCACCGGCCTGGGGTTGATCACCCCGGCCGGTGTCGGCCGGGAGCCGACCTGGGAGGGGATCCTGCGCGGCCGTTCCGCCGCGGCGACGGACCCCGAACTCAAGGACTGCCCTGTCGATTTATCCTGCCGCATCCCGGCCATGACTCCGGAGCAGGCCCGAATCGGCGGCGGCAAGGCCTGGCGCATGGGTCACTTCAGCCGGCTCGCCGTGCTCGCCGCGCGCGAGGCGGTCGCCGACGCCGGCCTCGACCCCGCCCGGTGGGACGGTACCCGCGTCGCCGTCGTGATCGGTTCCGGGCTCGCCGGAGCGGCGCACCTGGAGGAGCAGACCCTCCGCCATCACCAAGGCGGTCCCGAGCTGGTCTCCCCCGCGCTGGTACCCATGCTGATCCCCAACATGGCAGCGGGAGAGGTGCTGTTGGACCTCGGCGCCCATGGGCCCTCCCTGGCGACGGAGACGGCGTGCGCGTCCGGCGCCAGCGCGCTGGCCACGGCGCGCCACCTGCTCCTGGCCGGCCTGTGCGACATCGCGGTCGCGGGGGGCGCGGAGGCGGCCGTCACTCCCGTGATCACCTCCGGCTTCCAACGGATGGGCGCGCTCTCGGCCCGTACCGGCGACCCAGGGGCGGCGTCGCGGCCCTTCGCGGCGGACCGGGACGGCTTCGTGATCGCCGAGGGCGCCGCCGTACTCGTACTGGAACGGGAGGCGGACGCGCGGGCCCGAGGCCGGCGCGCCTACGCGCGGCTCGCGGGGGTCGGCCTCTCCTCCGACGCCCACCATCCAACCGCCCCGGCTCCCGGCGGAGTTCACGCCGAGGTGGCGCTGCGGGCGGCGCTCGCCGAAGCGGACCTGCGCGCGGCCGACGTCGATCATGTCAACGCGCACGGCACCTCCACGCCCCTCAACGACCTGACCGAGGCCGAACTGATCGGCCGGGTACTTCCCCACCGGCCCAGCGTGACCGCGCCCAAGGGAGTGCTCGGGCACAGCCTCGGCGCCGCCGGCGCGATCGAGGCGGCGCTCACGGCCCTGACCATCCACCGGTCCACCGTGCCGCCGATCGCCAACCTCACGGCCGACAACCTCGCCTTCGACCTGGACTGCGTGACGGAACGGCCGCGTACCCAGCGCGTCCGCGCCGCCGTGAGCCAGTCCTTCGGGTTCGGCGGGCACAACGTCGTGCTGCTCCTCACCGAGGACTGACCTGCCGCCCTTCAGTGAGGACCGAACCGAGGACTGAATCAATGACCGTTCACAGCAGCATCGTTCACGCGACCGTCCACATCCCCGAGGGGCGACAGAGCGTGGCCGCGGTGGAGGACCGCTTCCGCGAGGGCAGCCCCGCCGTCACACTGTCCCGCGGAGTGCTCCAGCGCATGTACGGGCTGGCCGAGCGCACCGTGGCCCCCGACCACGACCAGCCCTCCGACCTGGCCGTCCACGCGGCGCGGCGCCTGCTCGCGGACACGGACACCGATCCGGCCGATGTCGACCTGCTCCTCTACGCGGGCATCCTCGCCGACATGGAGGAGCCCGCCACGGCCCATGTCGTCGCCGACAAGCTGGGCCTCGGGTGTCCCGTGCTCGACCTCAAGAACGCCTGCAACGGCGTCCTCAACGCCCTGGAGGTCGCCGACGCGTTCATCCGGGGCGGCCGGTACCGCAGAGTGCTGGTGACCACCGCCGAGGTCAGCACCCGCGAGAGCCGCTGGGAGGTCGACGACCCGGCGGACATCCTGAGCGCGCTGCCCAGCCTCAGCACCGGCGACATGGGCTCCGCCCTGCTGGTGGAGGCGAGCGCCCTGCCCGGCATTGTCGGTTCGCGCTTCTTCGCCAACTCCTGGGGCTGGCGCGCGGCGACGCTGCCCAACCCCTACGCGCAGCACCGAAGGCTCGGCCATCTCCGCATCGACTCCCAGCAGTTGGTGGACTCGTTCGAGGGACTGCCCGACAAGGTACGCGGAGCGCTGAAGGAGATCGGCGTCGAGAGCGACGACCTGGACCTCGTCTGTGTGCACCAGCCGTCGGTGCCGTTCACCCGGGTCGTCTGCGACTGGGTGGGCGTGGACCCGGCACGGATCCTGGCCACCTTTCCGGCCCACGGCAACGTGGCGACCAACACCATCCCGCTCCAGCTGGCCACCGCCCTGGAGATCGGGCGACTGCGGCGCGGGGATCTGGTGGGCATGTTCGGCTTCGCGAGCGGGGCCAGCGCGGGAGTCGTCGTCTGCAGGTGGTGAGCCGCTGTCACCCCCGGGAACCCCCTGCCTCATCCGACTCCGTACGCATCCGAAAGGCACCCCCATGACCTCATCACCCGCATCCGTCCGGGTGCCCGGCACTCCCCGCATTGCACCCCTCCCACCGTCCGAGTGGCCCGCGTCGCTTCGGTCCCTCCTGGCGGACTCCCACAAGGACGGTGCCGGGCGGGTCAACCTCTTCGGCACCCTCGCCCATCACCCCGTCCTCGCCCACGCCTGGCTCTCCCTCGCGCGTGTGCTCACCCACGAAGGAACGCTCGGTGACCGCCGACGCGAGCTGGTCGTCCTGCGCACCGCCCACCGGCTCGGCGGGACCTTCGTCCACGAGCGCCACCGCACGCCGGCGACGGAGGCCGGACTGACGGCGGAGGAGATCCGTGCCACGGCAGCGGCCCCGGACGCCCACCCCTGGACGGACGAGGAGCGCACACTTCTGGAGACCTGCGACCTGCTCGCCGCCCACTCCACGCTGCCCGACGGACTGTGGCAGCGGCTTGCGCGTGAACTGGACCCGGAGCAACTGATCGAACTGCTGGTCCTGGCCGGCCAGACCGCGGCCATGTCCACCACTCTCGGCGTCCTGCGCACCCCCTCCGACGACGCCGGGGCGGTACGCCCGCACCTCACCGTGCGCGTGGACAGGCAGCGCTGCCGCAGCGCGGGGCGGTGCGCCGGGGCCGCGCCGGAGGTGTTCGAGCAGAGCGACACGGACGGACGCGTCACCCTGCTCGTACCGGAGCCCGATCAGAAGTACGCCCACGATGTGCGCCTGGCCGCGGACCTGTGCCCCAGCGGTGCCATCACCCTCATGGACGCCACGTGACCCCCCACCAGGAGACGACCCGGCTCATGACTGCCACCGCGCCCGCCCCTTCGCTCAACCTCCCCGGCTCCTACGGAACGTGTCCGTTCGATCCGCCCCCCGCGTACACGGCCGCCGCCCATGACGCCGCCGTCACCCGAGCCGTACTGCCGGACGGCACCGCGTGCTGGCTCGTCACCGGCTACGAGGAGGTACGCGCCGTGCTGGCCGACCCCCGCTTCAGTGCCGACGCGCGCAACCCCGGCTTCCCGTTCCTCTCGGCGGGTCAGCGGGAACTGGCGACCGCGAAGCCCAGCTTCATCCGCATGGACGACCCCGAACACGCTCGGCTGCGCCGTATGGTCACCAAGGACTTCCTGGTCAAGCGCATCGAGGAACTCCGGCCCGGAATCCAGGACATCGTCGACAGGGCCGTGGACCGAATGACGGACGGACGCACCTCGGCCGACCTCGTGGCCGACTTCGCCCTTCCGATCCCGTCGCTGGCCATCTGCCTGATGCTGGGAGTTCCCTACGAGGACCACGACCTGTTCCAGTCGCTCAGCCGCACCCTGCTCGACAACGGCACGACCCTCCAGCGGGCCGAACGGGCGCATGCCCAACTCATGGACTATCTGACGGAGTTGGCCGAGCACAAGCGTCGCCACCCGGCGGACGACATTCTCAGCCGGCTGGTGGCACGCGACGACCTCACTCCTCAGGAGACGGCGTCACTCGGGTTCCTGCTGCTGGTCACCGGTCACGAGAGCACCGCGAACATGGCGGCCATCAGTGTACTCGCGCTGCTGCGCGACCCCGCGCAGACGGCGCTCCTGCGCGACGATCCGGAACTCGTCCGCGGAGCCGTCGAGGAACTCCTGCGCCACCTCACCATCATCCACCTCGGCCTGGGCCGTGTGGCGACGCGCTCCGTCGAGGTCGGCGGGGTCACCGTCGCGACGGGCGACGGGGTGATCTGCATGCTGTCCACCGCCAACCGCGACCCGTCGCTGTTCGCGACGGAGGGCGGCACCTGCCCCTCCGAGCTCGACGTCACCCGGGACGCGCGGCGCCATGTGGCCTTCGGCCACGGAATCCACCAGTGTCTGGGCCAGACCCTGGCCAGGGTCGAGCTTCAGATCATCCTCGCCACCTTGCTTCGGCGCCTGCCCGGACTGCGCCTGGCGACACCACCGGACCAACTCGTCTACCACCAGGACGCCATCGTCTACGGCCTTCGCGCCCTGCCGGTGACCTGGTAGCCGCGAGCGGACCGTGCCGGGCAAGGAGCCCTGCCCGGCGTCTGGTTCGTGCCGCGCGCATCGCCCGGGGCGCGGCATCCCGTCCGCGTCAGTCGCCCGGCGAGCCGGGGCGGCGCGCGCTGCCGGTCCGCGCCTCCAGTGCGTGCAGTACGGCCACCATGTCCTCACCACCGTGGCCCTGGGCCACCGTCTCGTCGAAGAGCGCGTGGCAGATGTCGAGGAGCGGGGAGGCGAGGCCGGCCTTTCGGGCGGCCTCCGCGATCAGGCGGTTGTTCTTGAGGACGTCCGTGGTCGCCGCCTGGACGGTGAAGTCGCGCGCGAGCAGTTTCGGCGCCTTCACGCGGGACACGGCGCTGGTCATCGGGCCCGCGTCCAGGACGTTCTGGAGCAGGCGTTGGTCCAGCCCGTGCCCGTCGGCGAAGTGGAAAGCCTCGGTCAGACCGGTGACCAGCGTGATCAGGAACAGGTTCACCGAGAACTTCATCAGCAACGCGCAGGGGACGGGACCGCAGTCGAACTCCTCACGGCACAGGGGGGCGAGCAGCGGGCGCACGGCCTTCACCGACTCGGCGTCACCGGCCAGCATCGCCACCAACTGCCCCTGCTCCGCCGGGACTCGGGAACCGGAGACCGGCGCCTCGACGTACCTTCCGCCCGCGGACCTGATGTCGTCCCTCAGGCCGACGGAGTACTCAGGCGAGACCGTGCCCATGTGGACGACGGTGTGTCCGGCGACGCGGGCGGCGAAGTCCGGGGTCCCCCGCCCGAGGACGGTGTCGACGGCGCTCTCGTCGGCCAGCATGAGAATGACGGAGTCCGCCCGGTCGAACACCTCACCCGGGTTCGAAGCGACCTCGGCTCCGGCGGAGCGCAGGGGGTCGCATCTGGCCCGGGTGCGGTTCCAGACGACGAGGGGGGTGCCCGCGCGGGCGAGGTTGAGCGCCATGGGCTGTCCCATGACCCCGAGGCCGACGAACCCCACGTACACCATGCGCCACCGCTTCCGCTCCACGCCGAGGAAGCCGAGGACGCCGAGCCGTCGCCGGCGTCGACCGGCAGACGTGTCGGCGCGCCGTCGCCCTTCGCGATTATGACAGCGGTCATAGTAGTCGGTTCTATGACGGCGGTCATAGGCTGGACTCCGGACAGTTCACGGAACGGTGGTGGAGGTCAGGGATGGCGGTGTCCGAACGGGGGCCACGGGAGCGGATGGTCTTCAGCGCGGCCCAGCTCATCCGGCGTGACGGGGTTGCCGCCGCGGGCATGCGGGAGGTCGCCGCGCACGCCGGAGCGCCGCGCGGTTCGCTCCAGCACTACTTCCCCGGTGGCAAGGAACAGCTCGTCAACGAGGCCGTCGGTTGGGCGGGTCGGTACGCGGGCAATCGTGTCGCCCGCTTCCTCGCCGCGCTGCCCGAGCCCACGCCCAGCGCTCTCTTCGCCGAGATGGTCCGCCAGTGGACCGAGGAGTACCGGACGGCCGGCTTCGCGGGAGGTTGCCCGGTGGCCGCCGCCACGGTGGACTGCGCGGAGTCCACCGTCTCCACACGGGAGGCCGCGTCCGCCGCCTTCACCACCTGGACCGGCGCGGTGTCCCGGGCCCTGGCGGACATGGGCGTGCCCGAGGGGCGCGCCGACGCCCTCGCCACGCTCATGATCAGCGCCCTGGAGGGGGCGATCCTCATGGCCAGAGCCGAACGTGACCTCCGCGCTCTGACGACCGTGTGCCAGGAACTCGGCCCTCTTCTCGACGCCGCGGCCGGCAAGGCGGAGTGACCGCCGTCTTCATCTGGGGCGTCACGGGAGAGCGAAGGGGGAGTGATGGGGGGCTGGTCGGGACGTGGTGAGGTGCGGCGCTTGCGTAACCGGACGCGCGGTGCGCGGTGTTGGCCCCGTGCGGCGGCGTGCTTCCTGGCCCCTGTCGGCGGGAGAGTGTGGCTCAGCGGGCCATGAAGCGGCCGAGCTCGAGCGACCTCTGGTGCAGGGAGGCCGCCCATGTCTCCTGGTCGGGAGCCGGAGTCGCCGGGACCTGGATGTCCGTGAGTTCCTCGCTTGCGGCGCTCTCGCCCGTGTTCCAGGCGACCTCGATGTCGGCCCTCCGTGCGAGAACCAGCACCGTGGAGACGAACCCTTCGGACAGGGCGATCATGACGGCATGAGTGGTTCGGCGATGCCGCGCCAGCAGCGCGTCGACGAACGCCTCGAATTCGCCGGGGGCGATCTGGCACTCGTCGGCCTCCATGGGCCCGATACCCGACGGCAGTCCCAATTCGGCTTCGAAGAGGGTGACTTGGCGCAGGAACAGCCGTGAGGCGCCGTTCGACGGGTTCCACAGCGTCCGGCCGCCCATGGCGTAGTACTGGCTCAACGGGGCACCTCTCCGGTCGTCACGCGGACAGCGTAGTCATTCGGGCGGCGATCGCCGCGGGAAGCCGGGACGGGCCGGCACGGGACGGGACGCGTCGTGACGGGGCCTCGGTGGCGGTCAGGGGAGAACAGCCGCGGTGGTCCCCGCGGTGAGACGCAGGCGGGCGGCGTCCTGGCTGGGAGGCGCCCCGAACTGGCGGCGGTATTCCCGGCTGAACTGTGACGGGCTGTCGTACCCGACGCGATGGCCGACCCCCGTGACGTCATGGGGATGGACGGCGAGCAGCAGCCGGGCCTCCTGAAGCCGGATCTGCTTCTGGAAGCGGATGGGGCTCATCGCGGTCACCGCCTGGAAGTTGCGGTAGAAGGCGGAGACGCTCATGCCCGACAGCTGCGCCACGTCCTCGACCCGGAACGGCTGCGCATAGTGTTCGCGGATCCAGCGCACGGCCCGTGCGACGTGGCTGAGGCTGCTGTCGGCGAGGCCGAGCTGGCGCACGATGCCGCCCTGCTCGCCGGTGATCAGCCGCCACAGGATCTCGCGCTTGACCATCGGAGCGAGCACCGTCCGGTCACGCGGCTCGTCGAGCAGACGCAGCAGCCGGACCACCGCGTCGAGCAGCCGGTCCGAAGCGTCGCTGACGGCGATGCCCGGCAACGCACCCCCGCCGGTGCGGGGAGAGTCCGCGGATCCTGCCTGCAGCAGCAGTTCGGCGACGGCCGACGGTTCCAGCGTCAGACCGAATCCCAGTGCCGGACGCTCCGGGGAGGCTCCGACGAACTGGCCGGTCACGGGCAGGTCCACCGACGCGACGAGGTACTGCCCAGCTCGGTACTCGAACATCCGGTCGCCCAGTGCGAGACGTTTGGCGCCCTGGGCGATGACCGCCAGCACCGTGCCGGACATCGAGGGTGCCGGCGGGTCGGACCGCTCCACCTTCGAGATGAGGACACCGTCGATGGCCGTGGTCCAGTCGGGCCGCACATGCCGGTCCAGCAGGGTGCGGAGCTCTTCGAGATACATGCCCTCATTGCAGCACACGCCGCGTTCCTCGCTCCCGTACACGAGAGGATCGTGCAAGTGTCAGGCAGCATCGTTCTACCTTTTACGCAGGTCAGGCGGGTTCAATGGAGTCACTGGAATCCCGGGGAGGGCAGAAATGCTCCACCTCAGGACAACAGTCCGTCGACCCTCGCCCACGGAAGAAGGCAGTCATGACCGCCCGCTACGGATTCAACGCCACCCTGACCGCAAAGCCCGGAACGGGTGCGCGACTGACGGACCTCCTGCTGACCGGTCTGAGCGACGGCAACCCCGGCGCGAGCGAGTACTGCGTCGTCTATCTCGTCTGCCGATCGGCGTCCGACCCCGACGTCGTGCACGTCACCGAGGGCTGGACCAGCGAGGAGGACCACCACCGGATCTTCGCCGGTGACGCCGCGCAGGCGATCGTGAAGCGGATCGACGGGATGCTGGCCAAGGAGCCCGAGTACACGGACTACGTACCGGTCCGCGGCAAGGCCACTTTCTGAGAGGCCGCCGCTCGATCCCGCCCCGGCCCTCGCTCGCCCGCCCCGGCCCTCGCTCGCCCGGCCCGGCGCCCCGGCTTAAGCGCCCCCGCCCGTTGGTCCTGAACATCCCTCCGGCGCAACCCGACGAAAGGTGATCCCGTGACGTCCGTACGACCCGACATGGACCCCGAACTGCGCGCGCTGCTCGCCGACATGCCGCTCATGACGCGGCTCGACCCCGAAGTGCTCGCCCAACTGCGCCGGTTGCCGTCGGCTCCGGTCGAATCCCTCCTCGAAGGCCGCCAGGTCGACCGGCGCGAGGTCACCGTGCCCGGTGAGGGCGGTGCGCGGATTCCCCTGTCGGTCTTCAGCCCGTCCGGTGCCACCCGCGTCACCGGGGCGCCGTGCGTCCTGTGGATGCACGGCGGCGGGATGGTCATGGGAGACCGTTTCTCCCAGATCGACATACCTCTGGAGTGGCTCGACCTGTTCGGTGCCGTGATCATCTCCGTGGACTACCGGCTGGCGCCGGAAGCAGCTGGCATGACACCGGTCGACGACTGCTACCGGAGTCTCCTCTGGGTCGACGAGCACGCCGACGAACTGGGCATCGATCCCGCCCGTATCGTCGTGGCGGGAGTCAGTGCCGGCGGCGGCCTCGCCGCGGGAGTCACGCTGATGGCGCGCGACCGGGGTACACCGCCGATCGCGGCACAGATGCTCGTCTGTCCCATGCTCGACCATCGCAACGTCACCACGTCGAGTCGGCAGTACTCCGGCGGCCCCGGTGTCTGGACCCGTGAGATGAACGATTTCGGCTGGCGCTCGGTTCTCGGCGGCCTCCGCGACGACGAGGTGCCCGGCTACGTCTCACCCGCGGTGGCCGAGGACCTCTCCGGGCTGCCGACCACGTACATCGACGCCGGGTCGGCCGAGGTGTTCCGCGACGAGGACGTCACCTACGCCACCCGGATCTGGGCGGCCGGCGGCCAGGCGGAACTGCACATCTGGGCGGGAGGATTCCACGGATTCGACGCGCTGTACCCGCAGGCTCGCATCTCGGCCGGTGCCCGCCGGACGCGCAACGACTGGCTGGCTCGAGTGCTGTCGCCGACGGATAGAGCCTCGTCGTGATCGACCGGATCGTCGCCTCCAGCGCCCGGGACGATCAAGGGGTCGAAATCGGGAAGGCTCGCGCCGCGCCGGACGTTGCTCCTGGTGACACCGGCCCTTCGGCGTCACTGCTCACCGCGAAGATCCTCCGTATCTTCCAGAAAATGGAAAGAAGATTCCATGTTCCAGCGCATCCTGGTCGCCGTCGATCCCAGCCCCAGCCGGCTCTCCGCGGTACGCCTGGCGGGTGACCTGGCCCGGCTGTCGGACGCCCAGGTCCGGGTCGTGCACGTCGTGGCCTCCACCGCGACCCTCGCGGCCGTCGTCCCGCTCGAGGACGACGCCCAGGCGAAGGTCATCGTCGACGAGGCCCTGGCCGCCCTGCGCGACAAGGGCGTCAAGGCCGACGCGGCCCTCGCCCACGGACTGACCACCCAGATCGCCACGGCCATCTCCGAGGCGGCGGCGGAGTTCGACGCCGACCTCATCGTGCTGAGCCCCCATCACCGCGGATCCGTCGAGGCGTTGTTCAACCCCCGGATCAGCGACGCCGTCGCGCACGCGAGCCGCACCGCCGTCCTGCTGGCCCCGGAGGACGGCACGGCGGCCTGATCACACCGAGGACCACGCCACGCCGCTGTGAGGCGGCGGACACCGACCGCGAGGCCACGGCCCGCCCCGGAAGCGATCTCCGGGGCGGCCCGGCATCGGTCACCCGGGCACGGGCGGACCGGGACGGATGACCACGCCGCGCAGCCGGTCAGTGGCGGCGGCCGGGCCCCTGGTTTCGGCCGCCTCGGGAGGCGTTCCTCAGACGGGCGGGGTGCCGAGCTCGCCGCCGTCGGCGAACAGGATCGAGCCGCCGACGGTCATCGGGGCAGGTCCGCCGACGTACACCGGGGCAGGTCCGCCGACGTACACCGGGGCAGGTCCGCCGACGTACACCGGGGTTTCGAGGCTCTTCCGGCCAGGTCTCCGCTGAGGAGCGGCCGGGAGGGTACCCGCCCCGGCATGACTGTCTACGGATTACATGCCTCGCACGAACAGGTCCCGCCCGCGGATCTGCTCGACGCCGTGGTGCGAGCGGAACACGCGGGATTCGCCGCCGCCATGTGCTCGGACCACTTCTCCCCGTGGAGCGTCCGCCAGGGGGAGTCCGGATTCGCCTGGTCATGGCTCGGCGCCGCGCTCCAGGCCACCGACCAGATGCCGTTCGGCGTGGTGAACGCACCAGGCCAGCGCTACCATCCCGCGATCATCGCCCAGGCGGTCGCCAGCCTCGCGTCCATGTACCCGGGCCGGTTCTGGGTCGCGCTCGGCAGCGGCGAGGCCTCCAACGAGCACATCACCGGGGCACGTTGGCCCCGCAAGGACATGCGCAACGCACGACTGCGGGAGTGCGTCGACGTCATCCGGGCGCTGCTGCAAGGGGAGGAGGTCAGCCACGACGGGCTGGTGACCGTGGACCGGGCCCGGCTGTGGACGCTGCCGCCCGCCGTGCCACCGCTCATCGGAGCCGCGTGCAGCACGGCCACCGCGGCCTGGTGCGCCGAGTGGGCGGACGGCCTCATCACGGTCAACGCCCCGCGGGAACGGCTGCGCGAGATCGCCGACGCGTACCGGGACGCGGGCGGCCGGGGCCCCCTGCACCTCCAGGTGCACCTGAGCTGGGCACCCGACGAGAACGAGGCCCTGGCCCTGGCGCACGACCAGTGGCGCACCAACGTGCACTCGCCCCCGGCCAGTTGGGACCTCGACTCCGCCGAACTGTTCGACCTCGTCAGCGAACACGTCACGCCCGAGCACGTGGCGGAGACGGTCAACGTCTCGTCCGACCTCGGCCGGCACACCGCCTGGCTTCAGGAGTACGCGGCACTCGGCTTCGACACGGTGATGCTGCACCACGTGGGCCGTGAACAGAGCCCGTTCATCGAGGCGTTCGGGGCCGAGGTACTGCCACGGCTCGACGTCAGCCGCCCCCTTCCCGCCACGGCGAAGGAGTACCGATGCGTCTGACCCGCACGTCCGACCTGTGGTGGAAGAACGCGGTGGTGTACTGCCTGGACGTCGAGACGTACCAGGACGGCAACGGCGACGGGATCGGCGACTTCGCGGGCCTCACACAGCGCATCGACCATCTGGTGCGCCTCGGCGTGACCTGTGTGTGGCTCATGCCCTTCTACCCGACCCGGGAACGCGACGACGGATACGACATCACGGACTTCTACGGCGTCGACCCCCGCCTGGGCACCCTCGGCGACTTCACCGAGTTCGTCCGCACCGCCAAGGACCGCGGCATCCGCGTGATCGCCGACCTCGTCGTCAACCACACCTCCGAGGACCACCCCTGGTTCCAGGACGCCCGCTCCGGACGGGACTCTGCCCACCGCGACTGGTACGTCTGGCAGGACGCACCCCCCGAGGACGGCCCCGAAGGCGTGGTCTTCCCCGACGCGGAGGACAGTCTGTGGGAGTACGACGGGGGCAGCGGCCAGTACTACCTGCACCGCTTCTACAAACAACAGCCCGACCTCAACGTCGCCAACCCCGAAGTGCGCGACGAGATAGCCCGCGTCATGGGCTTCTGGACACAGCTCGGGCTGTCCGGTTTCCGGGTCGACGCCGTGCCCTTCCTGCTGGAGACGGCCGGGCAGGACGACGCCGGGGCACTGCCGAACCCGCACGACTACCTCGCCGACCTGCGCGCCTTCCTCGGCCGCCGCAACGGCGAGGCGGTGCTGCTCGGCGAGGTCAATCTGCCCTACGACGGCCTCGCCCGGTTCTTCGGCGACCCCGACTCGGACCGCGGCGACGAACTCACCATGTGCTTCGACTTCATCGGCATGCAGCGGATGTACCTGTCGATGGCGCGCGAGGACGCGGGGCCGCTGGCCGCCGCACTGCGGGACCGACCCGCCGCCCCGCGCGACGCCCACTGGGC
The DNA here is from genome assembly GCF_012273515.2 of Streptomyces sp. RPA4-2. Taxonomy (NCBI): domain Bacteria; kingdom Bacillati; phylum Actinomycetota; class Actinomycetes; order Kitasatosporales; family Streptomycetaceae; genus Streptomyces; species Streptomyces sp. RPA4-2. Next base: position 763,897 of record NZ_CP050975.2, on the reverse strand, counting down.
CACGTTCGTACGCAACCACGACGAGCTCACCCTCGACAAGCTGAACGACGACGAACGCGCCGAGGTCTTCGCGGTCTTCGGCCCGGACAAGGACATGCAGCTGTACGACCGAGGGCTGCGCCGCAGGCTGCCCCCCATGGTCGACGGCGACCGCCGCCGCGTCGAACTCGCCTACAGCCTGCTCTTCACCCTGCCCGGCACCCCCGTCCTCTTCTACGGTGAGGAGATCGGCATGGGGGAGAACCTGGCCGCCGAGGGCCGTCAGGCCGTACGCACCCCCATGCAGTGGACCCCGGAGGCGGGTGCCGGCTACTCCACCGCCGAACCCGGAACCTTCCCCAACCCGCTGGCGGACGGCGCGTTCGCACCCCGGAAGGTCAACGTGTGCGAGCAGAGCCGCGACCCCGGCTCGCTGCTGAGCCGCATCCGGCTGTTCGCCGAGCGCTACCGCGAGGCTCCCGAGCTGGCCTGGGGCGAGTACCGCGTGGTCGAGGCGGGGGAGCGCGCCGTGCTCGCACACATCGGGTGCACCACCGACGGGACGATCCTGGCCGTCCACAACTTCGCGGACCGGCCGGTCACCGCACGGCTGCGGCTGCCCGAGGCCGGACCCGGCGGAAGGCTCACGGATCTGCTCGACGAGGGACATGCCGGGCTCACGGTGCCGGACGACGGCCTGCTCCCCATCGAACTGCCCGCCTACGGGTACCGGTGGCTGCGCGTCGGTACACCGGCGGACGACCCCGAAAGGGTCGCGTCCGACTGACCCCGTGCCCGCCGGGAAGAGCTCCCGAAGAGATCGACGACCCCGCGGCACGCAGGAAGGGACCGGCGCCCGCACGGAGCTCTCCCGGCGGGGGCGACCGCGCGGGCCGGTGCGCCGTGTCGTCGTGCCCGTACCCTGGCAGCATGCGCATGCGCCCCACTCTGAGCTGGACCCCTACGAAGGATCTGCCGCCCGGCACCACCGATCTGGAGCCGATCACGGACACGCTGAACACGGGGGGTGTGCTGGTGCTCAGCGGAGCCGGCATCTCGACAGAGTCGGGCATCCCTGATTATCGGGGCGAGAACGGCAGCCTGAGCCGGCACACCCCGATGACCTACCAGGACTTCACCGCGAGCGCCCAGGCCCGGCGGCGGTACTGGGCTCGCAGCCACCTCGGCTGGCGCACTTTCGGCCGTGCCCGCCCCAACGACGGACACCGGGCGGTCGCCGCGTTCGGGCGGCACGGCCTGCTCTCTGGGGTGATCACTCAGAACGTCGACGGACTGCACCAGCTGGCCGGCAGTGAGGGCGTCGTGGAACTCCACGGAAGCCTGGACCGAGTGGTCTGCCTCTCCTGCCGCGCATCGAGCTCGCGCCGTGAACTCGCCCAGCGGCTGGAGGAAGCCAATCCGGGCTTCGAGCCGGTGGCGGCCGCGATCAACCCGGACGGTGACGCCGACCTCGCCGACGAACAGGTCGGAGACTTCCGGGTGGTGCCCTGCACGGTCTGCGGCGGCATCCTCAAGCCGGACGTGGTCTTCTTCGGGGAGACCGTGCCACCGTCGCGGGTGGAGCACTGCCGCCGGCTGGTCCGCGAGGCCACTTCGCTTCTGGTGCTGGGCTCGTCGCTGACGGTGATGTCCGGGTTCCGGTTCGTCCGCGAGGCGGCCCACGCCGGGAAGCCGGTACTGATCGTCAACCGGGACCCGACCCGGGGCGACCAGCACGCCCTCACCCGGGTCGCGGTTCCTCTGGGAGCAGCCCTCACCACCGTGGCCGGACGACTGGACATCACCCTGGTGGACTGAGCCTGAGGTGCGGCGGCAGTGGGTGGTGCATACCGACAGGAGAAACCCCGCCGCCGCGACAAGGTGAAGTACGGTACGGCCGACCCCGCGGGCCCCTGTCTTTCGGACCCGGAGATCTCGGCACTCGCCGTAGGGCTCACAGCCTGCGCGCCAGTTCCTCCGCCGCCTGCCCGCCCGCCGCGGCCACCACCACCCCACGGCCGCCACCGCCCCTCCGCCCCTTCGCGATGTCCGCTCGCCGGTCTTGCAGAAGGCCTTGATCAGAAGGCCCTGACCGCGAGCACGGACAGAGTCGTCATGGATCTCCCTCGCGGAGGACGGCATCTTTGCGTCCCGTAGGTAAGCGGTTCGGGGCCCCAAAGCGTAGGAGGGGTGTGAAGCACCTGGATTTCAAGGAGTTCTACCAAGCCGACCGGGACGTATGCCTGCGGGCCGTCCTGGCGAGCGTCGGTGACCGGCAACTGGCCGAGGACCTGGTGGCCGAGGCCTTCACCCGCGCGTGGACGTCTTGGACGAAAGTGAGTCGGCATCCGTCACCGCGGGCGTGGGTCGTACGGACCGCGCTCAACACCCGTGTGTCCTGGTGGCGGCGCCGACGGCGGGAGGTGGCGCTGGCCGAGGACCACGAGGTCGCGGGTTCCACGGCCACCGACGCCGGCCTTGACCCCACGTTGCTGAACGCGCTGCGCCGACTACCGCGGCGGCAGAGGGAGGTGGTCGCCTTCCGGGTCTTCCTCGATCAGGACACCGCGGCCACCGCCCACGCCCTCGGGATCGCTCCGGGGACCGTGACCGCCCATCTCGCGCGGGCCGTCGCTGCGTTGCGCAGGGAACTCGTATCCGTACCGCAACAGGAGAACCTGGCATGAACGACACGGAAACCACCCGGCTGCTGGACGCACTGAGGCATTCACTGGACGACGTCCGTCTCTCCACGCCGGTCGAGGAGATCGTCGCTGAGGGGCACGCACGCAAGCGGCGCCGCCGGGTCATGGGGGTCACCGCGGTCGCCCTCACCGCCGGCCTGGCTGTCGGCGCGTCGGTCCTCTCCCGCCCGTCGACCGCGCCACCGGCCGTCGCCACGTCGGGTGCGGACGTGCACATCCACACCGTCGCGTACACCGTGGACACCCAGAAGGACGGCACCATCCATGCCACCTTCGACAAGCAGCGGTACTTCACCGACCACGCCGGCCTGGAGGCGGCCCTGCGTAAGGCAGGGTTCCCCGTCCTCATCAAGACCGGTGTCTTCTGCAAGGGACCTGACGATGACGGGAAGCTGACTCCGTCGGGCGAGGGCGCCGGGGTGGATCGCGTACGGGAAGGAGTACGCGAGGACGACGGGAGAGTCACCTTCATCTTCAGGCCGGAGCACATGCCGCCGAACACCCAGCTGTTCATCGGCTACCTCGACAAGGCACAACTGGCCGCCGTGCACGGCAATCCCGGGTCGGTCGAGCGCCTCGTGCCCAGGAACACGAAGCTGACCTGCGACGCGGTCGCGCCCCCGGAGCACGTGTATCGGTAGGGCTACGACCCCTTGAAGAGGTCGCCCGGTGCTTCCGCCCGGGTGATCCTCCCTGGGTGGCACCCGGCCCGGATCGCCACTTCACCGTCCTGCCGGGCACGGCGCGTGGAAGGGCAAGTCCGGGACGTACCGCGCCCATTGCGCCCGGCTGACGGGCTCGCCGGCGCTCAGGCATACATGCCTGACGACGGAGCTCGGTTCGACGTTCCACACGGCCACGACGCTGCTGGTCACCGCGAGGTAGGGGGTGGGACTCTGCGGGCTGAAGGAGATGCTCTCACCCCCGAGGTCCACCTGGTTGAAGCCGAACGAGGCGCGCCAGACCGGGATCGCGGGGTCGGTCACGTCCCACAGTTCGATGTGGCCCAGGGCGGTCCCGGCGAAGCCGGTGAGCGAGCCGGTGCTGGTCATGGCGAGAGTGCGGCCGTCCGGGGTGAACGCGATTGATCCGCCGGTGCCGAGAGCACGTATCGCGCCCACTGGTTCCGCCGCGATCCGATTGTGCTCGACGGACCACAGGCGGACGGTGTCACCTGTGTCCGTGACGGCGAGCAGGCGTCCGTCTCCGCGGAACGCGGGTACGGCGTCGAGCGAGCCCGGGGTGAGCCGTCGTGGCGTCCCCGCGACCGGGTGCCGGGCGTCGGTGGTGTCCCACAGCAGCAGCCGACCGTCAAAAGTGCCGACGAGCAGACGGCCGCGGGGGGAGAAGACCAAGTGGAAGGCCCTGGCATGGATGACGGCGAGCCGCCGGGGATGCGCCGGCCGACTCACATCGAACAAGTGAACCGTCGACGGTGCGGCCTGATGGGTGGCGTCTCCGGTGTCCGAGACGGCCAGGACGTGGCCGTCCGCGCTGTACGCGAGGGCTCCGACACCGTTGGCGAGACCGGGGAGGGTCGTGAGCACCGCTTTCGGATGAGCGGTGTCGCGCAGCCGGACGACGGGGGCACCGCCCGCCCTTTCGGCGTCGGCCAGGACGCTGCCGTCGGGACTGAACGCGGCCGCGCCCGAGGCGGGGTCCCCGCTGCCGGGCAGATCGGCCAGCTTGCGGTGGGGAGGCGGTCCGGACATGTCCCACAGGGCGGCATGGTCGGCGCCGTGGACGATGAGCAGCCGCCGGCTGCCGCCGCTGAACTGCGCGGTGAGATCGAAGCCCGAAGGGGAGGTGCCGAGGCTGGAAGCCGCGCCCAGGCGTGGTGCGTTGGTGACGTCCCACACGTGGACGCCCGTGGTCGTGGCGTGCAGGAGAAGCACCGGAGCGCGGCTCGGGGCGAAGAGCGCGGGGACGGCACCGCTTTGGTAGGTGTCGGGTTCGGTGAGCTCGTTGACCTGGACGGTGTGCGCCGGGTCGGTCGTGTCCCACAGGTACACCTCGGTGCCGCAGGGCGTGGCGAGCAGGTCACCGGCAGGGCTGAAGGCGGTGGAGATCAGCTGGTCGGTGCAGTCCTGCAAGGTGTTGTTGAGCTTCGCCAGCAGCTTCGGATGTCGTGGGTCGGCGAGACCCCACAGGCGCACACCATCGGAGTGACCGTCCCCGGGCGCGGCCAGTACGGTGCCGTCGGCACGGAAGGAGACGCGGTGCGGTATCCCGTGCGGCTTCGTGGTGGGGGGTGGCGAGCCGGTCATCGTCGACACCGGGGCGGTGCGATCCGGGTCGGTGGTGTCCCACAGCCGGACCCTGCCGTCGGCGTCGGACGCGGCCAGCAGGTGGCTGCCGGGCGTGAAAGCGAGGGAGTCCACCTGGGCGCTGGGCCCGGTGAGTTCCGCCAGGGCTCTTGGTGACTCGGGATCAGTGAGATTCCATCTGCGGACGGCGCCGGCGGCGGTGCCCAAGGCGAGCAGGTGGCCGTCGGGGGCGAAAGCGAGAGCGGTGACCGCCTGGGACGGGGCCCGCGGCAGGGGGAGTCGGGACGGGTGCGCGGGATCGGCGATGGACCAGAGGTGCACTGTCGCCGCGTTCTCGCCGGTACTGGGCCGGGGTGTTGGGGCCGAGGGTGGGGCGAGCGCCGCGAGCAGCCGCCCATCGGGACTGAGCGCGACGGCTCCGGCGCCGGGCAGGTCGATGGTGGCCGCCCGTCCCCCCGACGTCCTCCACAGGACGACGGACAGACCGGTCGACAAGGCCATCGTGCGGCCGTCGCCGGTGCGGGCGATGTCGACGACGGAGTCCTGGCTGTCGTAGGAACCAGGGGTCTCGAGCATCGAGATGAGCGGGGCGACGCTGATTCCCGGATCCATCCGGTAGGCCGCGACGCTGAGTTGCTTGGCGAGGCCCGGCTGGGTGTCACGCAGGCCGGCGGCCTCGGTCGCCACCAGGCGGGCCACGGCATGGCGACGCTGAGCATCGGCCTGATGCTGGTAGACGGTTGCGGTGACGCCGCCGGCCGTCGCGAGCAGGAAGAGCACGACCAGTACCGTGAGTGCGGCGGTACGCACCCGCGCCGAGCGCCGTTCCTGGCGCAAGGACGCGTCGAGGAACTCCGTCAGCCGTGGTTCGTAGGCCTTGGCGCGTCCCGCGTTCGCGGCGCCTTCCCGAGCCGCGGCCAGCTTGCTCCCCCGGTACAGCAGGGCCGGGTCGTGATCGGACCGCCACCACACGTCGGCGTCGGCGGCCAACTGCTGCCGGATACGCAGCCAGTCGCGGTCCGCGTCGATCCAGCCGTGCAGTCGCGGCCACGCCCGGAGCAGCGCGTCATGACTGAGCCGTACGGTTCGCTCGTGGAGGACCAGCAGCCGCTCCCGGGCCAAGCGGTGCAGCGCGTCCTCGGCCGCCCGACGGTTCGACGTGCCGTCGAGAAGCGCATCGCGGTCGGCAGGGCGCCCGGTGTCCACGGTGCCGTCGCCGATCCGCACCAGGCGGGGCAGCATGTGACGCAGCGCATCCTGGCCCCCGGCGTCGAGTTCGCCGTAGACGCGGTCGGCGGTGGTCGCCAGCGCGGCGACGACTCCGCCGCTCGCGCGGTAACCGGCGACGGTCAGGCGGCCGCCGCCGCCCTGGGACCAGGTCGCCCGCAAGGCGTGGGAGAGCAACGGCAGACTGCCGGCCTGCGGTCCTGGTGGATTCACGGCGTCGAGTTCGTGCAACACCAGGTCTGCCAGGCCCTCGTCCAGCCGGACCCCGACCGTGGCGGCGGGCTCCTCGATCGCGGCCCGCAGCTCTTCCAACCGCATGGGCGCGGCCTGTACCTGGTGCTCCCGCAGGACCGCGGCCAGGACAGGCAGCGCCTGGGCCTGGCCGTAGAAGTCGGCGCGCAGCGCCATGACGACGAGGGTGCGCCCGCCGTCCGCGGCCAGCGCCGCCAGCGCGGCGCAGAACGCCGTACGTTCCCGCTCGCCGGCGGTGAACAACTCCTCCAGCCGGTCGACCACCAGCACCAGCCGGTCGTGACCGCGGTCCTCCAAGAACCGTCGGGCCAGCGGTACGGCCGATCCGGGGTCCTCGATCAGGGCGTCGGCCCCGGCGGGGCCGTCCGGATACAGCACGGCGGCCAGCGCGTGCACCGGATCGTCGCCGGGCGTGAGCACTGTCCATGGCCACCCGGTGGACCCCGGTAGCTGTGGGGCGCCCCGGCGCAACGCGGCCAGCAGCCCGGCGTGCAGCAGCGACGTCTTGCCCACACCCGACGGCCCGACGACGATCACCGGCCGTCCGGCGCTCATCGCTCCGGCGGCCGCCTCCAGGAGCTCCTCGACGAGTCGCTCCCGTCCGTGGAACAGTTCGGCGTCGTCGACGGCGAATGCTTCGAGGCCGAGGTAGGGGCAGCGCCCCGGTACGGTTCCGGCCTCGTCCTCCGGATCGGTCGCCGGCTCCGGCTGGGCGGCGTTCACCGCGATCACCAGGTCCCCCGAGCGGTCACCCGCCTGGCGGCGCGGCAGCGGTCCGCCCTTGGCCCGCAAGGTGCGGAACAGGAAGTCGTAGACGGCGTCGAGAGTCAGCAGCCGGGGCCCGCGGGGGTCGCCACGGTCGAGCAGGTTGATCAGTTCGCCGGTGAAAGCGGTGTAGTCGGCGTCCTCCGGGGCCAGCGCCAACTGCTCGGCCGAGGCCAGGAGGTGGATTCCATGCGCTCCGGGCAGCGTGATCGCCGGGGGCGGGGCGCCGGCGCCGAGCTTGGCGCGCCCGGAGAAACAGCAGTCGAGCACGACGACGACGGACGAGGCCCGGCAGACAGTGAGGGCCTGCTGGAGCGCGGACAACGGCAGTGCCTGGTGGGCGGCGAGGCCGGGGGTCAGCCGGTCGGTGCTGGTCGCGGCCAGGTACAGCTCGTCCCCGGGCCCGATCAGGCCATGGCCCACGTAGTAGATCAGCAGTACGGCCTGGGCGCGCTGTGCCTCCTCCGCGATGGCGGCGGCCATCATCCATGCGTCGGGAGGATCAAGGACCGTTCGTATCGATGCGGGCCGTACCCGGCATACCGTCAGGAGCTTGCGGTGCAGCTCTTCGACCGTGCGGGACACGGCGGGCACGGACGTCAGTGTCGGCCCCGCATGGGTCTGCGTGCCGATCAGCAGGATCCGGACACCGTCCCCCGTCAGATCCGTCATGACGGACCGGCGTCCGCATCCGGCCGGGCCGCTGTTTCATCCGAGGCCAGTTGTGCGGCCAACTCGCCCACGAATCCGCGCAGTTCGGCGGCGCTCAGCAACTGGACCCGCTTCGCCGACACCTCGAAGGACGCGCCGTCGCCGCGGGTCACCTTGAGGGTCACCTCACTGCGCCGGTGCCGGATCCAGGCGACCAGCGCGGTCGCCAGCGCGGTGACGGCGCCGCCCGGCCCGAGAGTCACGAGCAGTCCGTCGACGACCGGTCCCAGCGTGCCGGGGACCGGCGGGCCCTCCCTCAGCTCAGCACGGCCCCGGACCTCATCGACATCGTTCAACCACGTCTGTAAGGAACGCAGTTCGTTCGCGCTCGCGTCGTCGCCCGCGGTCAGCAGTACGGTGGCGCTCGCATCCTCCGTGTCGTCCGTCACGCCCATCACTTTCTCATCCCCTGGCCGCTCGCGGGAGGCCCACGCCTGTTCCGGGCGGCGGGCTTGTCCTGCACCGAGGTGTGCCGGGTACGAGGCGTAGGAGAAGCATCGGCTGACGGCGCTTCACCCTTGGGGCTCCATGACCGCTTTGCCTGCGCGTCGTCTTCGTGGCGTCCGGTACGCGCGTGCTGTACGAATATTGTTCGCCCGTTGTACGCCTTCTCCGTGTCTCATGGCGGAGGTTGTGAACGCGGCGGGGTGCAATCCGGTGTTCGGGTGCCATCCTGTGTGTTCACTTCCGTCTCACCCTGGGTTGCGCGCCCGGTGCCCCGGGCTGACAACGTTGTCTTCTGGTGGGGCCGAACCGTGCGTGCGTATGACGACGCTGGAGAGGTTACGTGCCCATCAGATCCCATCCACCCATGCCCGTCGGGGTCCTGCCGAGAACCGGCCGGCACCGCCGGCCACTGCGCGCGGCGGTCGCCGCGCTGCTCACCGGGGCGCTCGGCGTCGCCGCGCTGGCGGGTGGTGGCGCGGCCGCGGCCTTGCCCGCCGCGACCACGTCCGCGGGGAACTCAGGCGGCACGGACTACACGAAACTCGTCGACCCGTTCGTGTCGACCGCCGGTGACGACGGCAACGACCTGCCGGGCGCCCAGGCACCGCACAGTCTGGCCAAGGTCAACCCGATGACCACGCCGGACCGCAACCACTCCGGGTACGACCACAACGAGGACCACATCGCCGGGTTCACCGCGACGGACCTCGACGGCGTCGGCGGCTCGGGAGGCGGTGGCGACCTGTTGGTCGTCCCGACGTCCGTGCGGTACGACAAGCGCCCCGCCCCGAGCACGTACGCCCACACGTACAGCCACGACGACGAGACCGCGACGCCCGGCTACTACCAGGTGGGGCTCGGGTCGGTCTCCGGAACCGCGTCGTCGGTGACGCAGGACCCCGGCAGCATCAAGGCCGAGATGACCGCGACGACGCGCACGGCGCTCGAACGGTACAGCTTCCCCGCCGGGTCGGACCCCGAGCTCGTCCTCGACCTGGCGAACAACTTCACCAGCCGCACCCGCTCGACCATGAAGGCGACGACGCTCCCGGACGGGACCAGCTCGATCAGCGGGCTCATCGCCGGGTCGTTCAACGGCGCCTCGTACCAGCTGTATTACGACGCCACCACGAACGTACCCGTGACCTCCCTGAAGAGTTGGGGCGGCGACGGCAAGCTGAGCGACGCGAGCACGCAGGACGGCGCCGACACCGGCGCCGTCCTCGGGTTCGACAAGTCCGCCGGTCAGGACATCGAGCTGCGCGTCACGCTGTCGCCGATCAGCGCCGAACAGGCCGCGACCGACCAGCGGAACGAGGTGGGCCACCTCACCTTCGACCAGGCGCGTGCGCAGTCGAAGGCGGACTGGAACCGTGCGCTCGGGGCCGTCGACGTGCGCGCCTCCGCGAAGTCCGACCCCGGGTCGACGCTGACCAAGGAGTTCTACACGCACCTGTACCGCATGTACGCGCTGCCGGTGAACGCCACCAGCACCAGCGGGACGTACCGCGGCGCCGACGGAGCGGTGCACAAGGCGAACGGCTTCACGTACTACGACGGTTGGTCCACCTGGGACGACTTCCGCAAGTACTCCGTCGAGGCCTACATCGACCCGGCCACCTACCGGGACATGGTGCAGTCGCTCGTCGAGCTCTTCGCCGACGCGCGCGCCTCGGGCAAGAGTCTCAGCAGCCTCACCCACTCGGTTCCGACCGTGCGCTGGGAGCGTTCGGCCGTGCTGGTCGCCGACGCGCTGTCGAAGGGCTTCAAGAACTTCGACCGGCTCGACGAGGCGTACCCGGCGCTGCTGTCGTACTCCGGGTACTACACAGGGGCGCAGCTGCGGCAGGGGTACGTCACCGGGGATCCCGGTACGACTGTCCAGCGTGGCTACGACCAGTGGGCTCTCTCCGTCATCGCCGACGCGCTCGGCAAGAAGGCGGACGCGAAGAAGCTGCGTACCCAGTCGACCATGGCGATCGACAACCTCGTGAAGTCCGACGCCTGGACCGCGGCCGACGGCACCAAGGTCGGTCTGCTCACCCCGCGGGCGTCCGGCGGCGACTGGCAGAGCGCGGACTACGAGAAGTTCGAGGCGGCCGGCCTCTACCAGGGCACGCTCTGGCAGTACCACTGGTACGACGCGTACGACATGGGCGGCCTCATCAAGGCCATGGGCGGCGACAAGGCCGGCAAGGCCGCGGTCAAGCACATGTTCGGCGAGGACTCCAGCGTCGACGACGGCTCGACCATGCTGCACTCCAACGCGAACGAGATCGACCTGCAGGCCCCGTACCTGTTCAACTACGTCGGTGAGCCGAGCCTGACGCAGAAGTGGGTGCGCGCCATCTACACCGGCACGACCTGGAACCGCTACATCGCGACGGGCTCCACGAACGAAGCCCCCAGCTCCGGCGGCCAGTTCACCCCGCCGGTCAAGACCCAGGTCTACAAGCTCTCCCCGAACGGCTTCCTGCCGACCATGGACAACGACGCCGGCACCATGTCGACCATGTTCGTCGGTGCCGCCCTGGGTCTGTTCCCGGTGACCGCCGGTTCCAGCCAGTTCCAGATCGGCAGCCCGTTCTTCGACTCCACGACGATCAGCTACGCCAACGGCAGCCGGTTCACGGTGAAGGCCGACGGCGTGTCGCCGAGCAACTACTACGTGCAGAGCGCGACCCTCAACGGCAAGCGGTTCGACAACACGTGGCTCGACTACTCGCAGATCATCTCCGGCGGAACGCTGGACTTCACCATGGGCTCCAAGCCGTCCCAGTGGGGCGCCCACACGAAGCCCGCGTACTCGCTGAACACCGACTCGGGCGACACGGGTGACGGCGGCGCGGGAACGGGCAAGGGCGACACCGTCGTCTCCGCCCGTCCGGGCACCGTCGACACGGCCGCGAACGGCAGCGTCGACGGCGGCGTGCAGCTCACCCTGTCCGGACCGGCGTCCTTCGCCGCCCGCAAGGGAACCAGCCTCACCAAGACGGGGGCGGCGACCGTGACCGGCCTGCCGGGCGGTGTCACGGCGGACCTCCGCGTCACCGGCTCGCGCACGGCGACGCTGTCGCTCACCGGCACCACGCAGGTCGACGCGCACTTCGGCATCACGTTCGCCGACGCGGCCTTCGCCCACGGCGTGCGGGCCTCGACGGTGCACGGGACCGGGATATCCCCGACCGACCCGCTCGTCATCTCCGCCGCCGCGGTGCACCGCAAGGCCCTCGGCGCACTCGTCGACCAGGCGTCCCTGGTGCGCAGCGGCAACTACTCCGACGGCTCCTGGACCCTGTTCCGGTCGGCGCTCGAACGCGCGCGGACCGTCCTCGCGGACACCACCTCCGCGACGGGCACCGTCATGGCCGCGGACGCCGCGCTGCGGTCCGCCGTCGACACGCTCACCATCGACGAGGGCGGCTACGCCGTCCTGCAGGCCGAGTCCCCCGACCAGAAGGAGGGCCCGAGCCTCGTCAGCGAGCGGAACAACTCGGACGGCAACCTCGGTGGCGTCACCGAGGGTTCGTGGGAGCGGTACACGAAGCTGGACTTCGGCGGGGTCGCCCCGCGGACCATCTCGGTCCGTTACGCCAACTCGCAGGCGACGAACGCGAAGCCGAGCAGCGTCGACATCCACGCCGGCGCCGCCGACGGTCCCGTCGTCGCCACCGTCCAGCTCCCCGGAACCGGCGGCTGGCAGTACTACAGCACGGTGCAGGCGGCCGTCACCGACCCGGCCGCCCTGCTGAACGCGTCGAGCGCGACGTTCGTGTTCCACGCGCCGGCCGGCCAGCAGTGGGTGTCGAACTTCGACTGGCACCAGTTCTCGCCGTACGAGGTCTCCACGTCCCCGACGACCACGCTCGCCACGCTGACCGCGGTCAACAGCACCACGACCGGCGGCGGTTCGGCCCCGCTCAACCTCTCGAACGGCATCTTCGAGAACGTGACGAACGGCGCGTGGGCCGAATGGAAGGACACCGACCTGCGCGACGGCGCCGACACCGTCACCGTCCGCTATGACAAGCCCCAGTCGCGCGCGGCCTCGGACTCGCACATCGAACTGCACCTGGGTTCGAAGGACGGCCCGAAGACCGTGTCCGTCCCGCTCGACTACAGCGGTTCGGGCTGGGGAACCATCGCCACCACGAGCGTGCATCTCGACCCGAGCGTCTTCACCGGCGTCCAGGACGTGTACGCCGACTTCGTCTCCAGCACGCAGTCCGCGTCCCAGCCCTACGTGGGCAACGTCTACTCGCTGGCGCTGACGCAGGACACCAACGCCCCCGTCGGCTTCGACGCCACCGCGTTCCGCGCGAACAGCGGCGGCGGGCTCAAGAGCGAGCCGGTCGGCTGGACGGGGTCGGGCTCCACCACCGACCTCGGCGGCACCTACGACGGAGCCTGGCTCAACTACGGGGACGTCGACTTCGGCGCCTCCCCGAAGAGCACCGTCACGATCACCTACGTCAACAACTCCGCCCGCTGCGGCACCGGTTCCGCGGCCCAGCTCTACCTGGACTCCTTCGACGCGGCCAACCCCGGCACGCCGTACGCGACCGTACCGCTGCCGGTCACGGGAGCCGCGTGGTCGTCCGGAGGGACGACGAGTCTGACGCTGCCCAAGGCGATCAGCGGCACGCACACCGTCTACCTGCGGCTGACGACGACCCCGGACTCCTCGCACCCGTACGTCGCGAACCTGGGCCGGATCACCTTCAACCACGTCGAGACGCCCGCCGTCACGGACAAGTCCGCCCTGCGGAAGGCGATCGAGCAGTACGAGGGGCTCTCCGCCGACGCGGCGCGCTACGACACGATCGACTTCGGTGTGTACCGGCGCGAACTCGCCGCCGCCCGCACCCTCGTCGACGCCGACGGCGTGACCCAGCTCGAGGCCGACACCCAGACCCGTAGCCTCACCCTCGCCGCCAAGCAGTTGATCCCGGTGCCGAGACTGCGACTGGAGGACCTGGTCACGACCGCGTCGGCCCTCCAGGACGCGCGCTACACGGACGCGTCGTGGAAGGCGTTCACCAAGGCACTCGCCGAGGCGAAGACCGCGGTCGCGAGCGACACGGCCACGGACGCCACCCTGGCCGCACGGTACGACGCGCTCCAGCGCGCCATGTCCGCGCTCACCACGAAGCCCAGGACGGTGCCCGCCGCGCCTGACAGGGTGTCGGCGACGTCGTCCGGTACGAGCGTGACCGTCGCCTGGGCCCCGCCCAAGGACACCGGCGGCTCACCGGTCACCGGCTACAAGGTCACTCTGGACGACGGCCACCAGATCGAGATCCGCGATCCGGACAGCCGGAGCACGACGTTCACCTGGCTGCGGGCCGGCAAGTCGTACACGGCACGCGTCCGCGCGGTGAACACCGTCGGCACCTCGAGCCCGAGCGCGGCCACCGCACCCGTGGTGACCGCCGGCGGCAAGCCGCAGAAGCCGACCGTCACGGGCGTGGTCACCGACGGCAAGCAGGTCCGGGTGACCTGGCGGCCGGCCGGCGACGGCGGGTTCCCGGTCATCGGCTACACCGTGGCCCTCGGCGACGGAACCACCGCGCACCTCTCCGCCACGACGGACACGGCGCTGCTCACCACCGCGGGCAAGGCGAAGGCGCACACGGCCACCGTCACCGCGATCACCCTGGCCGGGACCTCGGACGACTCCGTCACGACCGGCTCGGCGGACAACTCCGTCGCGACCGCCTCGGCGGACGCCTCCGACCCGACGTACGTGGCGTCCCCCTTCCCGGACGAGACGCTGAACGCGACCTACACGTCGGACAAGTGGCCGGGGACCGGCGACGGGACCGACTACTTCTACGACCTGCTCAACGGCATCGATGACCTCGGCTCCGGCATCCTCGGCGCCGACACCAAGGTGTCCCAGGGCACCCGGCTGACCGCTGAGAACGACAAGATCGCCGTGCGGATCAACAACGCGGCGACACAGAAGGAGGTGGACCGGGCCGAGGTCGACGCGACGAACAGCTCCACCGTCACGATGGCCGACAGCCTCGGATCCCGGCTCGGCCAGATCTACAGCGACGCCCTGAAGGGCGGCCAACTGCCGAAGACCAACGCCCTGTTCTCCCGCGTCACGCAGAACCTGGACAAGGTCGACGCGGCGAAGAACCACTACGGCTACCTGCGCCCGTACGTGCGGCTCGGGTTCGTCGGCGACGGCGGTTCCATCTACGAGTCGCAGGACGGCTCGTACGGCAGCCTCGCCACCAGCGGCTCCTACCCGAGCGGCCACACCTACGGCGGCTACGAGGCCGGCACCGTCCTGGCCACGCTCCTGCCGGAGCTGGCACCGTCGATCCTCGCGCGCACCTCCGAGTACGGGGACAACCGCATCGTGCTCGGGTTCCACTACCCGCTGGACGTCATGGGCGGCCGGATCTCCGGTCAGGCCACCGTGGCGCACCGGTGGGCGGACCCCGACTTCGCGAAGCTGCTGACACAGGCCCACACGGAGATGGAGAACGTGCTGCTCGCGCAGTGCGAGAAGGAGGGATACGGCGACACGCTCGCGGCCTGCGAGGGCGACTCGTACGCCGGTCTGAGCAAGGCGCAGGACGTCGACCTGTACACGCGGCGCCTGACCTACGGGTTCTCCCAGGTGGGCAAGGCCGGGCAGGCTCTCAAGACGCCGTCCGACGCGGCGGCGCTGCTGATCACGGCCTTCCCGGACCTCACCGCCGAGCAGCGCACCCAGATCCTGGAGCAGACCGCGACGGACTCCGGTTACCCGCTCGACCTCACCGCCGACGGCGGAGCGAGCTGGCAGCGGATCAACCTCGCGGCGGCGATGGCGGCGAAGGTGGTCGTGGGCGCCGACGGGTCGGTCACGGTGAAGAACTTCGCGGACGCCACCAAGGCCAGTGTCGCCGACGCGAAGGCGCTCACCGTCGGAGGTGCCGCGATCGACGGGTTCGACCCGAACGTGTCCACGTACGTCGTCGACTGGCCGAAGAACGCCAGGATCCCGGCCGTCTCCGCCGTACCGGCCCAGTCCGGCGCGCGGGTGAAGGTCACCGACGGCAGTTCGGTCCTCTCGTCGAGCGGGCACAAGTTCACCGCCCGCACCATCAAGGTGACCTCGGCCAACGGTTCGGTCACCCGGACCTACACGATCGGGTTCCAGCTCACGGACCGGGACGACCGGCCGGTCGCGGCCGGCGGCACCAGCGGTTACCGCGACGCCGGAGGGTCGAGCCTGTGGTCCCTTTCCGGTCTGTCGGGCCCCGGTGGCATCGGGACGGGCCTGATCGGCGGCACCGGACTCCGGTCGGGCGCGGAGTGGGCGCGGCCCATGGGTGTCCGCGGGGCGAAGGGCACGATGTGACCGCCTGACGCGCCGTGAGTCGCGAAGCCGGGGCAGGATCCTGCCGCGCTTCGGGTGTCACGACCGTACGGCCGGCCCCTCCGGAAGAACCTCAGTGGTTCTTCCGGAGGGGCCGTTGTCGTGACGGCAGGGCCGTGCACGCCCGGGTCGTCGGTCCCGGAGGGTTCAGGCCTTGGCCGAGGGCTCGGTGAAGGAGAAGAGGCCGATGTCGGCGATCTCCGCGGAGGTGCCCAGGGCGACGAGTTCGGCGAGCAAGGGAGCGGCGCCGTCACTGACTTGGGTCACGGTGGCCGACCTCGGGGCCGACGGCATGCGGGTCGAGGCGGTCGACCCCGGGGCCGTTGACCCTACGGAGTGATGGCCGCGGTGCGGTAGAACTCGGCCGCGGTGACGGTGGCGGGGACGCCGAGTTCGGCGGCGACCGCGGTGATCGCGGCGGCGCCGACGGTGAGGTCGGCTTGGCCGTCTGTCGTGAAATGCGGGGCGATGAACGTGTCGTAGTGGGCCCGGACCTCGGCCGCGGTGTGTCCGCCCAGGAACGTCTGCATGTGCCGCACCGTGGTGTCGGGGTCGTTGCGGATCACCTCCAGAGCGCGCCGGTGGGCTCGTAGGACGGCCTGGACCGCGGGGCCGTCCGGGTCCGTGTACGTGGGGTCGACGGCCAGGCCCACGGTGGGGATGTGGAAGTGGTCGCCGACCCATGCCAGGACGTGCCAGCCGTGTTCGGCGGCCACGGCCTCCGGTGCGATGGTGCTGCCGACCAGGGCGGCGTCGATCTTGCCCTCGTGCAGCAGGCGCAGGTCCATGCCGTAGTCGCCGGGCGGGCGGACGACGGTGTGGATGTCGCGGTCCGGGTCGAGACCGGCCCGGCGCAGCACGATCCGGGTGAAACAACCGGGTGCGGTGTGCGGGGCGTGGACCGCCAGGCGCCGGCCGGCCAGGTCGGCCAGGGAGGTCAGGCCGGGGCGGGCGAGGAACCAGAACAGCGGGCGGGTCGTGTTGACGTTGAGCCCGACCCAGGGGGTGCCGTCGGTCAGGCGGGACAGCAGTGCCCGGCCGAGTCCGATGGTGGCGCCGCGGCGCAGCCGCTCGTCGTCCCAGGTGCAGCCGTCGCGCAGTGCGACGTGGACGCCTTCGTCGGCGTAGTAGTCCTGCTGGTCGGCGATGTAGGCGGCCAGTTCCTCGTGCAGGCCCCGCCCGACGTAGGCGAGATCGATCGTGTGCATGAACGCCTTTCCTTGATCGTGTAGCCGCGCTGTGCCCGCGCGTGCCGCAGGCGGAGGGTGCCGCGGCCCATGGTGCTGGGGTGACGGTGTGCTGGAAGAGGCGCGGCCGAATGCCGAATGCCGAATGCCGAATGCCGCAGGACGGATGACGGATCCGGGCGTACGGCGCCGTGCGTGCAGGACGGCCGGGTGTCAGTACATGGCCATCCCGCCGTTGACCGCGGCCGTGGTTCCGGTCATGAAGGAGTTGTCCTCGGCGGCGTAGAAGGCGATCGCCTGGGCGACGTCGTCCGGGTGGGCCAGGCGGCCCAGAGGAGTGGCGGCGATCTGCCGCTGCTTGTGCGCGTCGTCGAACACGTCCGTCATGCGGGCCATGCGGGTGTCCTCCACCGGGCCGGCCGCGACGATGTTGACCGTGATGCCCTGCGGGCCCAGTTCCTGGGCGACGTACCGGGCGAACTGCTCCAGTGCGGCCTTGGCCGTGCCCAGGGCGATCATGTTCTCCCGCGGCCGGCGGCTGAGGCCGGTACTGATGTAGATGAGGCGTCCCCAGCCCTGTTCGGCCATGGCGGGCAGGACCGCTTTCGTGACCGCGAACGCCGCGTGCATCTCCGCGTCGAGTTTGTCGCGCAGTTCGTCCCAGGTCATGTCCCGGAACGACTTGACCGCGAACGGGATCAACGCGTTGTGCACGAGCACGTCTACGTCGCCCCACGCCGCCCGGACCTGCTCGACCATGCTGTCGATCGCCGCCACCTCGCGCACGTCCGCCTGCACGGCCATGGCCTGGCCGCCCGCGGCCTCGATGCCGGCCACGACCTCCTCGGCCGCCGTGGCATTGCGGAGGTAGTTGACCACCACGCGCATCCCCCGTGCGGCCAGAAGGCTCGCGGTGGCCGCACCGATTCCGCTGCTGGCCCCTGTCACCAATGCCACCCTGCCGGTAGCCCCGGTCATGAGCTCACCTCCTGTTCGTCATCGCGGGCTGTCGGAATGACCGCCTCGCGTCGTTCGTCGTCGGGGTGTGCCGGGCGTATCGCCCCGTGGAGCACGGTGTTGACGGTCGCCCGCAGCAGATCGGCCGCGGTCCAGTCGAGTTCGCGCGGCAACTGTGAGCTGAGCAGCCGCTCCACCGCGCCGCGGGTGATCTCGCTGAGCAACTCGGGCGGCGTCGCCAGCAGTCCCTGTCGGTGCCCTTCCCGGAAGAGTTCGTCGAGCCGTCCGTAGACCACCGCGTCCACACGCTGCTCCACGTACTGGCGGAGCATCACATCGCCTCTTCCCGAGGCGAGTTGGGCCGCGCCGATGCGTCCGAGCTCACTGCCCGCCGCGAGCAGGAACCCCTGTACCCGCACACCGAACGGCCGGCCTTCCGTCTCCTCGGCAGCCGCCACCATCGTGGCCTCCACCGCCGCGAACTGCCGGTCGAGCACCGCGGTCAGCAGGCTGCGCTTGTCCGGGAAGTGACGGTAGATCGTCTTCTTGCTCATCCCGAGCTCACGGGCGAGATCGTCCATGCTCACGCGGGCGAAACCCGGTGCGAAGAACAGCCGGCCGGCAGCCTCCACGATCACGTCGGCACGCCGCTCGCCCTTCTCGGAAACTTGCGAAACTGATTTAGTTTCCATGGTTTCCATGCTTGCTTTCCGTTCCTCCGCTGTCAAGGCATGAGAAACAGACCGAGGAGAAGGAGGTCCTGGCGGCACCGCGGACGCCGGACGTCCTTCCGGCGCGGCCGCACGCGCCGGACCGAGGAGGCGCGCCGCGCACGGGGACCGGTCCGGCCGCCGGCCGTCGGCCGGAGCTGCGGGTGTCCTATCCGGCGGTGGCGAGCCCGATGAGCAGCAGGGCGATGTCGTCCGTCCGGGTCGCGGTCCGTCGCGCATGGTCGATCAGGGCTGTGGCGAGGCGGTCCATGGGCTGGGGCCGGTCGGCCTGGGCGAGTTGGGCGGCGAGCCCGCTCATGGCGTCGTCCAGGTCGACTCCGGGCGTCTCGACGAGCCCGTCGGTGTACAGGGCGAGGACGGTGCCGGGCGGCAGCGGGATCTCGGTGGAGGGAAAGTCCGCGTCGGGGTCGATGCCGAGAAGCAGCCCGGGCGGCAGGGCGAGGACCTCGGCGTGTCCGTCCGGGTGGCGCACGACCGGCGGGGGATGCCCGGCAGTGGCCAGGACGGCCCGATGGCGTGCGAGGTCGAGATGGGCGTACAGGCAGCTGACGAACCGGCCCGGGTCCATGTCGACCAGCAGGCGGTTGGCCTGCGTGAGTGCGTGCGCCGGTGTGGCCCCGGCGAGGGCCTGGGAGCGGATCGCGGGGCGGACGCGGCCCACGAGCGCGGCGGCGGTGGCGTTGTGGCCCTGGACGTCGCCGATGACCGCGGCCGCGGTGGTGTCGTCCACCCGGACCAGGTCGTAGAAGTCGCCGCCGATGTCCATGCCGCGGACGCTGGGGAGATAGCGGGCGGCGGCATCCAGTCCGGGAAGGTCGGGCAGCGAGTCGGGGAGCAGGGCCGCCTGCAGGGTCTGCGCGAGCTCCTTGCTGGTGTCGTAGAGGCGGGCCCTCTCCAGCGCCTGCGCGATCAGCCCCGCGAGTGCGGTGAAGACGACCCGCTGCCGGGCGGGGAACGAGCGGGGACTGTCGAAGGCGAACACGCACGAACCCACCGGGCGCCCGGAGGCGATCAGTGGCAGAAAGGCCCAGGCGTGCAGACCGTCCTGGGGGAGGACGGCCGGATAGGCCCGGGACAGCTCCTCGAAGGTGGTGAAGAAACTGGGCACGCCGGTGGCGAGGACCCGGACCGCGGGTACCGGGAAGGTCAGCGGCGCTCCGTCGAACTGCTGCAGGAGCCGGGCCTGGTATCCGCGGCAGCCGATGACCCGCATGCGGCCGTCCTCGGCCGCGAGCAGGGCCACGGTCCGGGCCCCGAAGGCCGGCAGCATCTCTTCGGTGATCAGATCGATCACGTCGCACACACCCACGGCTTCGGAGAGGGCGGCGGCCAGGTGCAGCACCCGGTAGACCTCGCCCAGCCGGATCGGCTCGCCCTGGAGGGTCCCCGTCCTGGCGGGCGCACCCGGCGAGGCCCGGTCCGGATCGGTGGGTGAGATACGGATGCTCACCCCGGATCCGTCCGGATAGAGCTCGAACGCGAGCCACCGGTCCGGCGGGGCCATGGCGGTGTAGTAGCCCGGCTCCCGGCTGACCACGGCGGCGCGGTAGTGGTCCTCGAAGGCGGGGTCGGCGCACCAGGACAACGACTGCCAGGGGTGCGTGCCGATCAGATCGGGGACGCTGCCGCCGAGGAGGGCGGCGGCGGTGGCGCTGACATAGGTGAATCTGCCCTCGAGGTCGAGGGAGCAGCTTCCCTCCGGCAGACGTTCGACGAAGTCCGCCGCGGCCAGTGCCTCGGCCGGCCCCCGGCTGCGGGCGGGCGGCTGCGGCAGGCTGCGTGGTGCCGGTCCGGGACGGACGGCGTGGCCGGTGCCGGCGGCGTCACGCAGGAACCGCCCCAGGCGCCGACCGGCGGCACGGACCCGCTCGGGGCTCGGACCGGCGGGCCCGGCGGTGTCCGAGCCGGGCCAGATCAGCAGCAGCGCGCCCCAGGCTGTGGTCCCGGTGAGGATCGGCGCCGCTGCCACCGCGTGGTGGTACGGCAGGGCGATCGCCGCGCGCGGGTACCGCCGGGCGATCTCCTGGGGATCGCCGAGCCAGACCAGCCTCCGTTCGCGCAGCGCGTCGGCCACCGGAACGGGACTGGACAGCGCCACCCCGAACCAGGGAGCGAGGTACTCCGCCGGGATGCCTGCGGTCACCTCCAGTCGCAGTGCCTGCCGGTCGGACGCCAGCAGGAAGACCGCTCCCGCGTGCACGCCCGTGTCGCGCACGGCGAGTTCCAGCAGCCTGTCCAGCTCGGCGCGGTGTGCCGACTCGGTGGGCGCAGGGGGGTGGGACCCGTGGGGCTGTGCGGCACCGTCTTCCCGTATGGCGCACATACCAGCACCCTACGTCCGCATCGGTACGGCCCCCCGCGCGGGAGGCCGGGCGGCGCCGTCCGGGAGGTCCGGCTACGCCGCACGGGAGGTCCGGCCGTCGGACTCGTCACCTCTTTCGCCCGCCCCGCCCCGCGCTGCCCTACCCCGCCTTGCCCTGCCACGACCCGGCCTGCCACGACCCGCCCCAAGGGTCAGCGGCCCCGGCTTCGGCATGGCTTCCCCCGCTCAGGCCGTGATCCAGGTGGTGGCCCCGTGCGCGTGCTGTCACACGGGCACACGGGCACACGGAACCGATCCCCGGGGGGCCAACGCGGTTGTAATGAAGAGGAGTTGACCAAGGGCGCGTGCGGCCGGTCGGCGTGCTCCGGGGGATCGGCTCCAGCCCGAACCCGCTCACCGCCGACGGCGCACCCTCCGGCGGCACATCCGACACCGCCTTCAAGCCCTTGGCGACCAATTCAGCCACCCTTTTTTCACTCCGAGTCTCGCCAATGCGGACCCGTCGGACGCTCTTTTCGCGCAATGTCAAGAATGCGGCCAGGTTCTGTAATCTTTCTGTGGGTGTCCCAGGAATTGCGGGAGCGGCGGAGTGGATCCGCCGCGGACATGTCCGTCTCACCCGCATCTCACCTGGATGACACCTGGGCCCACGGCCCAGCGCCCTGGCGTCCCGCCGGCATCCCGCAGATGAGTGATATCGCCCGTGATCCCCGGGCCGCTCCCTCGATGAGCGTTGCGCGAACAAGGTATTCCCCCACCGATTCCCGCTATCACTCGCGGATTCCGTTGACGCGCACCATCCGAGTGCCGACGCTTTCCCCATGAACACGGGATCGTCGGGACCGAGGAAATTCTCATGAAGACGTTCGTGCATCAGGGACAGATAACCAAGGTGGTCTTCGGCAGCGGTACGCGCAGCCGTGTCCCCGAAGAGGCCGACGCTCTCGGATGCCGTCGGGTGCTCATCCTGTGCACACCTGGTCAGGAGGACCAGGCGGCGGAGATGCGGGACCTCCTGGGTGCGGCAGCCGTGGGAACCTTCGCCGAAGCGGCGCCGCACACTCCTGTCGAGGTCACACGGAAGGCGGTCACGTACGCCGGATCCGTGGAAGCGGACTGTGTCCTCGCCCTCGGCGGTGGATCGACCATCGGCCTCGGCAAGGCGATCGCCGTCCGGACCGGCCTCCCGCAGCTGGCCCTGCCCACCACCTACGCCGGCTCCGAGATGACGCCGATCCTCGGAGAGACCGAAGGCCGCAGGAAGACCACCCGGCGGCTGCCGGAGGCGTTGCTCAACACGGTGGTCTACGACGTCGACCTGACGCTCACGTTTCCCGCGGCGGCATCGGTGGTCAGCGGCGTCAACGCGATGGCGCACGCCGTGGAGGCCCTCTACGCACAGGACCGGGACCCGGTCGCCCTCCTGATGGCCGGTGAAGCGCTCGACTCTCTCGCCCGGTCCCTTCCGGCCGTCGCGCGACGGCCGGACGACCACGAGGCACGGACCGATGCGCTGTACGGGGCGTGGCTTGCGGGCACCTGCCTGGGCACGGTGGGCATGGCCCTGCACCACAAGGTGTGCCACGTGCTGGGCGGCACCTTCGGACTCCCGCACGCCGAAACCCACACGGTCGTCCTGCCCCACGTCGTCGCCTACAACGGGCCGGCGGCACCCGAAGCCATGGCACGCATCACGCAGGCGCTGCCGGCGGCCGACGCCGCGAGCGGCCTCTTCGACTTCGCCGGAAGGCTCGGCGCCCCAAGGGCACTGCGAGATCTCGGCATGCCCGAACCGGGGATCGAGGAGGCGGTCGAACTGATCGTGCGGGACGGCTACTGGAATCCGCGTCCGGTGGACCGGACAGCCGTCCGTGCCTTCCTGACCCGCGCCTGGGCCGGGGAGACGCCGTGGACGCCACCGGACGACGAACATCCCCGGACCGACTCCGTCACCGAACCCTCCGACACCACGGGAGCGCGCCATGCGTGATCTGACCAGCGACACCATCACCGATGCCGTCATCGCGACCATGCGGGACACCAAGGACGCCCGCCTCGCGGAGATCCTGGAATCACTGGTGCGGCATCTTCACGACTTCGTCCGGGACGTCGAACCGACGGAGGAGGAGTGGGCCCGGGGAATCGACTTCCTGACGTGCACCGGGCAGATGTGCACACCCACGCGCCAGGAATTCATCCTGCTGTCCGACGTGTTGGGCGTCACCATGCTGGTCGACGCCCTGAGCAACCGACGCCCCGCGGAAGCCACCCAGAACAGCGTCCTGGGCCCCTTCTTCAGGGAGGACAGGCCGCAGCTCGCCGACGCCGCCGACATCTCCGCAGGCCTGCCCGGCACCCCGCTGTTCTTCGAGGGACGGGTCGTGAACCGCGAGGGAACGCCGGTGACCGGCGCCGCGGTGGACGTCTGGCACAGCGACTCCGACGGCCACTACGACGTGGATGTGCCGGGCCAGGTCGACACGGCCATGCGCGCCCTGTTCCGTACCGACGAGACGGGCCACTTCAGCTTCCGTTCCATCCGACCGTCCAGCTACCCGATACCGGCTGACGGCCCGGTCGGCGAACTCCTGAACGCGACCAGCAGGTCGCCCATGCGTCCCGCCCACGTGCACCTGCTGATCGAGGCTCCGGGATTCCAGCGCGTGACCAGCATGCTGTTCCCCTCTGACGACCCGTACCTGGACAGCGATCCGGTGTTCGGGGTCAAGGAGTCGCTGCTCGAGTCCTACGACACGTACGCGGCCGACGCCGGGCCCTGCCGTGGACTGACCGACGTGGCCTACACCCTGCTGCGCCACACCTTCGTCCTCGAACCCCTCCCCGCGGCCTGAGGACCAAGCGGCTCGGAGTGCCGCCACCAGCCACCCGCTGCCCGCCACCCGCCACCCGCCACCCGCCGACTTCCGACGCCTGGCCGACCGGCTGCGCCGACGGGACGGCAGACCGTGGCGACCCTCGATACCGCCCCGGCCCGCAACTCCGCCTGGAACTCGGCGAAGCGCGATCCCCGCCACGTACGGGACGACCCCGCGCACGTCACAGGGCAGCCGCCCCCGCTCCTGCCCGCCCTCACGACATACCCGCCAACCCGCCTGGTGGTGCGGTGGGTTCACCCACTGACCTGTGCAGCAGGCCGACGCTCTTCCGACGTTCACGGAGGTCCCACGATGTCCGAAACCCTTGACATGACAGTCGAATTCCGAGCCACGATGAGCCGGCTCGCCACGGGTGTCAGCGTGATCACCACGTGCTCCGGAAGCACACCCATCGGTATGACGGCGAGCGCCGTTTCCGCCCTCTCGCTGGACCCGCTCCAACTGCTCGTATGCATCGGCAACCACCTCTACACGCGGACCGCGATCGCGGCGCACGGCCGCTTCGCCGTCAATGTGCTCGGCGAGGACAGCGAGCACCTGGCACGGAACTTCGCCGCTTCCAAAGCGGACAAGTTCGCCGGCGTCGAGACCGTCGACGACTACGGCGTGCCGGTGCTGAAGGACGCCATCGCGGCCGTCGTGTGCGACGTCGCCGAGGCGCTCCCCGGCGGAGACCACACCATCTTCGTGGGCGACGTCCGCCAGTGGGCACACAAGGCGGAGTGCCGACCACTGCTCCACTTCGCGGGCGGCTTCGGCACGCTCAGGGCCGCGTACTAGGGCGTGTTGCGTAAGTCCCGTCGTCCGCCGGAGGCAGGCGGGACCTACGCAACACGCCCCGGTGCCGCGGCACTGGTCCTGGAGGCAGCGGTCCTGGAGGCAGCGGTTCGAAGCAGGTCGCTGCCGGGCCCATGACCGGCCCGCCGGGACCACCGCCCCCGATGTCGGGCTCCCGCGAGGCGAGCCATGGCCGTCGGGGGCTCCGCCCGTCCCGACGACTCCACGGAAAGTGCCATGACCAGCTCCGTCGCGACCTTCAAGCTGCATCCCCCGGTCCAGCCCCCGCATCTGCTGACACGCCCGCGCCTGCTGCGCCGGCTCGACGCGGCGACCGAGCCCGTCGTGGTGCTCTCCGCGCCGGCTGGTGCCGGGAAAACGGTGCTCCTGACCGAATGGGCGCAGGGCCTGGCGGCCCGTGGAGAGTGCGCCTGGCTCAGCCTGGACGCGTACGACAACGCCCCGGGCCGGCTGTGGTCCTGCATCCTGCGAGCGGTGCACCACGTACGACCGAACCTGCCCGGCCGCCTCGACAGCGACGGGTGGACGGTCGACGCGTGGATCGAGGAGATCCTGCCGGGCCTGGTGACCGGACTGGGCGGGGAGGAACCGCTCACGCTGATCCTCGACGGACTGGAATCCATCACGGACGCCGACGCGGTGCGCAGCCTC
This sequence comes from Streptomyces sp. RPA4-2, assembly GCF_012273515.2. Lineage (NCBI taxonomy): Bacteria > Bacillati > Actinomycetota > Actinomycetes > Kitasatosporales > Streptomycetaceae > Streptomyces > Streptomyces sp. RPA4-2. The sequence continues at coordinate 738,619 of NZ_CP050975.2, read as the reverse complement.
GCCGACTTCCTGACCAGGCTTCCCCCCGGTTTCCGTGTCGTCCTGTCGACCCGGCACATTCCCGGAAGTCCTCTACCGACCCTGCGCGCCCGGGGTCTGATCGCCGAACTCACCCTGCACGAACTGGCCTTCACCCCTGAGGAAACACAGGCCGTACTCACCGGTCTCCTCGGGTCCGCTCCGACGGAGGACGCTTCGCGCTCGCTGTACGAGGCCACGGAGGGATGGGCCGCGGGGCTCTGCATCATGGGGCGTACCCTCGCCCGCCCGGCGAACGAGGCCGCCACGGAAGGGAATCTGGCCCGCGGTGGCCAAGCCGTCACCGAGTATCTGGCCACCGAGGTGCTCGACCGGCTCACCGCCGAACAGCGCCGGTTCCTGCTGCGCACCAGTGTGCTCGACGAGTTGAGTGCAGGGCCGTGCCAGGCCCTGGCCGGGGACCGGGCGGGCGTACTGCTGCGCGAGCTCGCACGGACCGTGCAACTGCTCGTGCCCGTCGCCGCCGATCCGTCGGTGTACCGGCACCACCCAGGACTGTCCGCGCTGCTGTCCGACGTCCTCGGGTCCGAAGGGTCCGACACCGTCGTGTCCCTGCACCGTTCGGCGGCCCAGTGGTACTCCCGGCGCGGGGAGACGACCGCGGCCGTACGGCACTGGACGCTGGGCGGCGCCGAGTCCGCGGCCGTCGCGTCGGTTCTCGACGGCTGGGAGAAGGCGGTCTCGGCAGGCCGTGGTGCGCAGGTCTCGCAGTGGCTGGACCTCCTGCCGCCCCGCACGGTCGCCGCCGACGCGAGACTGTGCGTCGTGGCGGCGATGGCGGCTCTCTCGGGAGACGCCCCGGAAACGGCCCGGCGCTGGCTGGATGTGGCCCGGCTGAGGCAGACGGGATCGGAGACGGTCGGTGAAGGCGGCACGGTGTCCGACGCCGCGGCCGTCGCTCAGGTCGTCGCCTGCTGTCTCAAGGGGGAGATGCTGACCGCCGGCCGTCTCGGCGAAGCCGCCGTCGCCGGCACCCTGCCGCTGACCGCCTGGCGTGCCCTCGCCTGCACGGCACGCGGTGCCGCGCTGCTGTGGACCCGCCGGTACGAGGAGGCGGAGGCGCTGCTCGCCGAGGCGACCCGGGACGCGCATGCCGCCGGGCACGGACTGGCGCTCGTCCGCGCGCTGGGGCTGCGGACGCTGTGCGCGCTCCTGGCCGGGCGGCACGAACTGGCGCGCGTCCTCAGTGACGAGGCCCTCGAGGCGGTCGAGTCGGTCGGGCTGGGCCGGCACTTCGTCTCCGTGGCCGCCTACATCGGCCGGGCCGTCCTGCTCCTGGAGGAGGGAGAGACCGAGGAGGCCGAACGGGTCCTGGCCGGCGCGGAAGCGGTGCTGGCGGGCTCCCCCCGTACGGGAGGCGAACCCCACGTACGCGCCCTCTGCCACTTCACGCGGTCGCGGCTCGAGAGCGCGCGGCGCAACACGGACGCGGCGCGAGAGGCCCGCGAGGCGGCCGAGCGGGCGGCGGCCCGGTGCGAGGCGCCCGGGGTACTGACGGACCTGCTCGGCCGAACAGGCGGGGACACGGTGAGGGCACCCGCCGCCCCCCGCCCCCAGGACCTGTCGGTGGGGGAGCGGAGGGTGCTCCGTGCCCTGTGCGGGCCGCTGACGCTGCGTGAGATCGCGTCCGAGCTCTACGTGTCCCACAACACCGTCAAGACACAGGTACGGGCGATCTTCCGCAAGCTCGACGCGCACGACAGGGGCGGAGCGGTCGCCAGGGCCCGGGAGTGCGGTGTGCTCTGATCCGGGCCCTGGCATCCCGCTAGGGCGTGTTGCGAAAGTCCCGCCTGCCTCGCGACGCCTGGCACGCACTCTCGCCGCACCGGGCGAAAACCCGAGTACGTCCAGTACGCGGGCTTCCGCCCGGCCCACCGAGAGCACGCACCAGACGCCGCGAGGCCCGCCCTCCGGGCGGACGACGGGACTTTCGCAACACGCCCTAGGAGGCGTCCGGACGTGAGGCGTCCTGGCGCCGGGCGTAGTTCGCCTGAGCCGTGTACACGGTCTCCTGCTCGTCGCTCACGCTCTCGATGCCGCAGACCTTGCGCGCGAGGTCGGCCATGCTGCCGCTCGGGGACATCTCGGCACGCTTCATGGTGAGACTCCGGATGGCGAGCAGAGGCGTGCCGTTGAAGTTCTCGAAGGTGCTGATGCGGCCGCCCCAGTCGGACAGGAACATGTCGCGGATCACTCGGCTGATCTTCAGCCGGTCGTAGGGCCTGCCGACCGGCCCGGTCTGCAACGCCTCCAGCCACGGCCGCAGTTCAGGCTGCTGCCACTGTCCCTCGGTCGGGTAGATGAGCGCGGAACGACCGGCCAGGTCGAGGAGCTCGTGGACCATGTCGGTGATGTGCTCGATGTAGTACGCGCGCCCGAAGTCGAACATCAGGACGTTCGGCTTGAAGATGCCGCCGGGAGTGAAGAACCCCTCGTCCTCGGAACCGACCGTATGCGCCTTGAGCGTCTGGTGGAAGCCGGCGAACCGGGCGACCCGGGCCTGGACCGGCGGCAGCTGGTACGTGCCGATGTGCTCGGTGATCAGCAGGGCCAGGCCGAGCATCAGCTCGGCCTTCACCATCGCACGCACCAGCGAGTGGTAGTGCAGCCAGTCGAAGACACGTTGCGGGTACAGCGCCGCGTGCTGGGGGTTGCCGATGTGGAAGACGCGGTTCCAGGGGATGAACACGTCCTCGAACACGATGACGCTGTCCAGTTCGTCACCTTGCGAGGCGAGCGGGTGCTCGATCTCCTCACCGTCGTGGACGTTGCTCTCCCGGCAGATGATGGTGACCCCGGGGGTGTCGGGCTTCACCGCCCCGTAGATGATCTGTTCCGCGACGATTCCGGGTCGGTAGAAGACGCCGATGTGGATCCAGTCGCCGAAAGCCGCGCCGGTGCTGATCGCCTTCACACCCCGCACGGTGATGCCCTCGTCCGACGTGGCGACCACCCGCAGGGCGGGCGACTCGGCCTGGGCGGAATCGCGCGAGCGGTCCGCCTGGGGGTCGACGAAGGCCGGGGTCGCGTTGAGGTCTCCGTCCCGCACCACGTTCCAGAAGTCGAGGATCCCCTCGGTGAGGTCCCTCCCGCCGGTCCCGACGGACTGGCTGCTCCACGGCTCCGGGTCGTCGACGTAGGTCAGCAGGACGTAGTTGTTGACGTCCGGCGTACGCGGGATCGCCCCGCCGCCGAGTTCCCGCTGCACCGTCTCCAGGTAGTGGCGCTTACGCCGCAGGTCCTCCTTGGAACGGTGCTCGAACCACGTCATGGACCGCCGGACGCCATCCTCGTCCACGAACGTCATGGCGTCCTGGAGATCCGGGCGGTGGTGCAGGTCGTAGAAGGCCGCGAGGCTCTGGGCGTACGCCCTGGTCTTCGGGTGCGTGGCCACGTTGTCGACGAGCTCGTCACCCACCCACACCTTGCGGCCGTCGTTCAGCGCTGCCAGGTATTCCTTGCCTGTACGCACGTCGTGCTCCTCTCCAGGGGCAAGAGATCCGGATGCCACGGAGCGTGCGTCGCGACAGGGTGACAGGACGGCGCGCAGCCGACGATCACCCGGGTGAAACCGGCGATAACCGGGAAACCGGCGTTGAGGGCGGACGCGGCCGTGAGCGATGCTTGCCCCATGAGCAGCACAGACGCCGGCGACCAGGCAGGTGGGCGCGGGAAATACGCCCTGACCGGTCCGCGCCTGCGAGGACGGGACCGCGAGATCACTGCTGTCCGCGAAGCCCTGGACACGGTGCGTGGCGGACGAGGGGCCTGCGTCGTGGTGGAAGGCGCGCCAGGCGTCGGCAAGAGCCGGCTGCTCAGGGAACTGGACGGGATGGGGCGGCGGTCCGGGTTCGACGTGGTGTCGGTACGGGCCGACGAACTCGACCAGTACGCGGCGGGAGCCGCGCTGCAGTCCGCGCTGCAGTCCTCCGACGGTTCCCACCGAGCCGCCGCGGCCACCGACGACCAGCGGCTCTGGCTGCTGGACAGCATCACGGACGCTCTGGAGGACCGGGCTCAGCACGCCCCGGTGGCGGTCCTCGTGGACGACGCGCAATGGGCGGACCCCGCCACGCTCTTCGTCCTGCGCACCCTGCCCGGACGCCTGGACGCCTCACGGATCCTGTGGGTGCTGGCGGTACGGTCGGACACCGAGCGACCGACCGTGGCCAGAGTGCGGGACGACCTCGAACGCCTCGGAGCCCGCTGGCTGACCCTCGGCCCCCTGCCACTGGGGGACCTGCAGGACATCGCGGCAGACGTCCTCGGAGCGAGGCCGTCACCCGGTCTGGCCAGGCTTCTGCGAGCCGTCGCGGGCAATCCTTTCCTCGCCATCGAACTGGTACGCGCGTTCGCCGACACGGATGCCGCCAGAACGGAGGCGGGCGAGGCGAGCCTCCTGCACGACGGCATACCCGTCAGTTTCCGGCGGAGTATCGCCGCGCGTCTGGACCGACTTCCGGAGGACGCCGTACGCCTGCTCCAGATCGGGTCCGTCCTCGGCCGCGAATTCGACCTCGGCACGGCCGCCCGCATGCTCGGCAGACAGGTCGGCAGCCTGCTGTCGGGCGTCGAGGCCGCCCTGCGTGCCGGTCTGCTCTCGGCCGACGGCCCGCGACTCGCCTTCCGCCACGACCTCATCCGGCAGGCCGTCCACGAGAACCTGCCCTTGGCCGTACGCATGGCTCTGCACCGGGAAGCGGCCGACAGCCTGCGCGGCATCGGAGCACGATCGGCGGAGGTGGCCTGGCACGTCGTCATGTCGGGCGGCCCGGTCGACGACGATGCCGTGACCACGCTGACCACGGCCGTACGGGAACTGTCGTCGTCGGCCCCCGACGCGGCCGCGGACCTGGCCCAGCGGGTCGCCGGACTGCTGCCCGCGCACGACCCCCGCCGCATCACCCTGCTGACCGACGCCGCCGAGTATCTGGGCAGGACCCGCCGGGTCCACGAGGCGCTCGACCTGGTCGACGCCACTCTGCCGGAAGGCCTCGAACCGCTCCAGGAGGCGAACCTGCGCCTGGTGGCCGCCGAGATCCACCAGGCCGCCGGCGACGACGCCGCCGCGATGACCCACCTCCAGCAGGCCCTGGACCTTCCCGCGCTGCCGTCCGACCTGCGCGTCCGGCTGCTGAAGACCAAGGCCACGGGCCATGTGTACCTCGGAGACATCACCGCCGCCGAGCAGACCGGTCCCTGGCTGGTCGAGGCCTCGTATCGCAGCCATGACCCGGCCGTCGTCGTCAGCGCCATGGTGTTCCAGTCGCAGACGTCCTTCTACCGAGGGCGCCTGGCCCGCGCCCTCGAGCTCGCCGAGGAAGCCACCCGACGCGCCGGCACCCAGTCCGCCGCGCTCTACCTGCGCCCCCCACGGATCCCGGCGTTGTGGCTGGCGACCGTACTCACCGCCACCGACCGGCTCGCGGACACCGAGCGGATTCTGCGGGAGGGACAGCGCGAAGCGGAGGCGCTGGGCCTGGGCTGGTCACTACCCCTCTGGCATGCCGCCCGTGCCTGCGCACTCCTCGAACAGGGAGCGCTGGACGACGCGGCCGTGGAGGCCGAGGCCAGCCTGATGGTGGCGGCCGAACTCGAGATCACGCTGCCGAACCCGCAGGCCCGCTCCGTACTGGCGTTGGTGGAGATCAGACGCGGTGACCTCACCAAGGCCAGGGACCACCTACGCGCCGCCGACACCGTTTTCGGCACGAACACGACGCAGCGGTACGGCCCTTGGGTGTCTCTCGCGCGCGCCGGAGTGGCGGACGCGGAGGGCGAGAACGGCGCGGCGGCGGCGGCAGTCACGGCAGGCTTCCAGAGCCCTGAGCCGGCGCGGCTGCTGGCGGTACCCCCGTCCCACTGGCCGGGGATCGTGCGCATCGCGCTCCGCGGCGAGGACCCGTCGCTCGCGCGGGCCGTGTCCGGCGCGCTGCGCGGTCTGGTCGCACAGGACGAGAGCCGGCAGATCATCGGGGCGGTCCGCGCCCATGTGGACGGCCTGCTCCACGGCGACCCCCGTGCGCTGGAGTCCGCCATCACCGGCTACCGGAGCGCGGGCAGGCCGTTGGCCCTGGCAGCGGCCTGCGAGGACCTCGGCGAACTCCTGGCGGGATCGGCCGGCACGACACCGGCGATCCCGTACTTCGAGGAAGCCGGCCGGCTGGCAGCGGCCTCGGGAGCCGGGCGCGACCAGGAACGGATCAGGGGGCGCCTGCGCCGGCTCGGCGTGCGCACCGCCCCCGTGCGGATCCACACAGCCGGCCCCCCGGGCCTGGGAAGCCTGACCGAATCCGAGCGGAAACTGATCCCGCTCGTCGTCGAGGGCCTCACCAACCGGGCGATGGCCGACAAGTTGTACGTGTCCGTGCACACCGTCAACACGCATATGAAGCACATCTTCACCAAGCTCGGCATCAACTCGCGGGTCGAACTGACCCGACTGGCGATCGAGGGGGCCATCAGCCCCGACGGAGCCGACTGAAGCGGTGCACCGACCGTCGGACGCGACGGCAAGGATCCCTTGAATGGGTGACGCCGGGCTCCCGCACCACCCGTGATGCTGGCAGCAACGGCGTGGCCTCCAGGACGGCACCGTCGCTCATCGGGAGGTGACCGCCTCATGAACACGACGCACCGCGACCCACCCCACTCCATCCGGGCCCGCCCCGCGTACGGGGCGCCCGGGACGGAGCACGCGCTTGGCAAGGCCGTCATCCATGTCGCGAACGGATAGCCAACCGCGGCCCAGGACGGCCGGACCCGGTGCCCGTAATGGCCCGCAGCGCGGATACCGGGGCCAACTCCGGGACGCCGTGAGCGCGAGCGCGGCCCCGCACGGCTACACCCTGGCGCTGTGGACCGCCACCGCGGTGACGTCGTCCGATCGTGGCGCCCCGGGGAAAGCCGACGTCCTGGCGCTCCTTGCCGACGCGACGTGCGCCTTCGTCGCGCCGGCCGCTGTCGCACACGGCGGCGCACCCATGATGCCGCGCAGGTCCGCCCCGGCCGGCACGCGGATCTGGGCGGCTTTCCATCTGCCCATGGCGGCCTGTGCCGCACTGGCCGGTCTGTTGCTGGCCCGGTGCTGTTCAGGGCCCCTCCTGCGGGGGCTCGTCGGGACGACGACCGCCGTGTACCTGCTGGGTGTCAGCGCCCAGTTCCTCTGCTTCACAGTTCGCCGGCACCGAGAAACCACAGACACTCGACCCTGAGAGGTTCACCATGTCCCTCGCCCTCGATTCCACCGCCCAGGACCTCCTGTTCAGGGAGGCACGGACCGCCAACGCCTTCACCGACGAGCCGGTGACGGACGACCAGGTCGAGGCCGTCTACGACCTGGTCAAGTACGGCCCCACCTCCATGAACCAGCAGCCACTGCGTATGGTGCTGGTCCGTTCCGCCGAGGCGCGCGAGCGTCTGGTCGGGTACCTGTCCGAAGGCAACCGCAAGAAGACGGCGGCCGCCCCGCTCGTCGTCATCCTCGCCGCGGACCTCGAGTTCCACGAGGAACTGCCCACCCAGTTCCCGCACTTCCCCCAGGCCAAGAGTCTCTTCGCCGAGCGAGCGGTCCGCGAGCCGTCCGCGAGGCTCAACGCGTCCCTGCAGGTGGGCTACTTCGTCATCGGCGTCCGCGCCGCCGGCCTGGCCGCGGGGCCGATGACCGGATTCGACGCGGAGGGCATCGACAAGGAGTTCTTCAGCGACGGCGAGCACTCGGTCCTCGCCGTCGTCAACATCGGCAGACCGGGGGAGAACGCGTGGTTCGCACGCTCCCCACGGCTGGCCTACGAGCAGGTGGTCACCACCGTCTGACCGCGGGATGACGCCCGGCCGGCGACAGACGCCCCCTCGGTGACATCACAGGGCACTGAACCGTGGGACGGGACGGTGACCGAGCCACCGAGCGAGGCGGTCGACGACCGCGAAGGTGGCTGCCGGCGCGCCGATGAGTCCGACGGAGTCCACAGGTCTACCTCCCGACCAGGACAACCGACTCATCGGGAGCAAGGCATGGGCCTCATCCACATCGAGCTGTTCGCGACCCTCGACCTCGTCGGGCAGGCGCCGGGCGGCCCTGAAGAGGACCCGGTGGGGTTCCCGTTCGGCGGCTGGCAGGCGCCACTGGTGGACGAGGTCTCCGGGGCGCAGATCGGTGCCGCGTACGAGGGCACGGACGCCCTCCTGCTCGGCCGGCGGACGTACGACATCTTCGCCGCCTACTGGCCGTACCAGGAGGGCGGCGAGGACAACGAGATCGCCACGCTCTTCAACAGCGTCCCGAAGTACGTGGCCTCCCGCGGCAGGCCCGACCTCTCGTGGGCCGGGTCCACGCAGCTCGGCCCGGATCTGGCCGGTGCGGTGCGCGAGATCCGTGACCGGCACGAGCACGTGAAGGTCGTCGGGAGCCTGGACCTGGTGCAGACCCTCCTGCGCGAGAAGCTCTTCGACCGTCTCGACCTCTGGGTGCACCCGGTCGTGCTCGGCGTCGGGAAGAAGGTGTTCGACGGTGGCGCGGTGCCCACGAACATCACACTCCTCGAACCGCCGGCAGCCGGTCCGAAGGGCACCGTGTACCTGCGTTACGGGCTCGCCGACGGCACGCCCGGGACGGGGGACATGAGCGCACCCGATCGCGGTGCCGGGCGCGACGACTGAAGCCGCCCCGAGGAACATCACCCACATCCTCGGCACCGGCCTCCCGCGTGCCGCCGCTTCGCGAGAACCGTGTCGGTCCCTCCACGGGACGACAAAAAAACGAAGGCAAGGAGAACTGCCTCTCCTTGCCACTCTCAACATATAGCGCACCGGGGGGCTTGCCACAAGCCCCCCGGTGCGGCGCAGAATCGTCGGCCGATGCCACAACCAGCGGAAACGGGGAGCACGACGTGCGTGTGTGTTGTCGACGTAGCGGGGACGCGGTGACGTCGAACCGATGGCGGGACCGGCCGGCGCGGCCGCGAGCGCTCGGGGCGGCGAGGCCGGGGACGTGCTCGGCGAGAGGGAGGACGTGCTCGGCAAGAGGTTCGACGGAGTGGGAGGCGCCGGTGATCCGATCGGTCACCGCGGTGCGACGGAACACGGCCGCCTCGGAGGTGTCGCGATGATCGAGCAGTACGTGTGGGATCTTCAAGAGGTCGACGGTATGCCGGTCGCGGCCGTCGGCGGCAAGGGCGCCCACCTGGGCGGGCTGTCGCGGATCGAAGGCATCCGCGTACCGGCCGGCTTCTGCGTGACGACGGACGCCTTCCGGCGGATCATGGCGGACGTGCCGTCGATCGACGAGCGGCTCGACCGGTTGTCGCGCTCGGACCCGGACGACCGGGAGGCGATCCGCACGCTCAGCGCGCAGATCCGCCGGACCATCGAAGAGATCGCCGTCCCGGACGATCTCGCGGCCGCGATCACCCGTGCGCTCGCCCGGCTCGGCGAGCAGGCCGCCTGCGCCGTCCGGTCCAGCGCGACGGCGGAGGACCTGCCGACGGCCTCCTTCGCCGGCCAGCAGGACACGTACCTGAACGTCGTGGGGCCGACGGCGATCCTCCAGCACGTCAGCCGGTGCTGGGCCTCGCTGTTCACCGAGCGGGCGGTGACCTACCGCCGGCGGAACGGTATCGACCACCGCGCGGTCCACATGGCCGTGGTCGTGCAGCAGATGGTCTTCCCACGGGCGGCCGGCATCCTGTTCACGGCCGACCCCGTCACGGGCAACCGGAAGGTCGCCACCGTGGACGCCGGCTTCGGCCTCGGCGAGGCCCTGGTCTCCGGCCTGGTGAACCCGGACGTCTTCAAGGTGCGACACGGCGAAGTCGTCGCCAGGGCGATCGCCGCCAAACAGCGTGCTGTTCACGCCCTGCCGTCCGGCGGTACGGAGGAAGTGGCGATCGACTCGCGGCTCCAGGAGCAGCCGGCGCTGACGGATGCGCAGGCCGTACGGCTCGTGCGGCTCGGGCGGCGGATCGAAGCGCACTTCGGCCGCCCGCAGGACATCGAATGGTGCCTGGTCGGGGACGAATTCGAGATCGTTCAGAGCCGCCCGATCACGACGCTGTTCCCCATCCCCGAGAGCGACGACCAGGCGAATCACGTCTACGTCTCGGTCGGTCATCAGCAGATGATGACCGATCCCATGAAGCCTCTGGGCGTCTCCATGTGGCAGCTGACGGCCATGGCGCCGATGCACGAGGCCGGCGGGAGACTGTTCGTCGACGTCGCCGGGCGCCTGGCCTCGCCCGCGAGCCGCGCCGCTCTCCTGGACGTCATGGGGAGAGGCGATCCGCTGGTCAGGGACGCTCTGGAGACCGTCCTCGAGCGCGACGGTTTCGTCCCGACGCTCCCGGAGGCGGGTCCCGGCGGGCCGCCGGCCGCCCGTGCCTCCGCCTCGATCGATACCGATCCGGCCATCGTCACCGAGCTGATCGAGCGTAGCCGGACGTCCACCGCGGCCCTGGAGCGCGACATCCGGACGAAGACCGGACCGGCGTTGTTCGACTTCCTGCTGGAGTCCTTCCAGGAGCACAAGCGAGTCCTCAGCGATCCGCTGAGCATGCAGGCGATCATGGCGGGGATGGAAGCCACATGGTGGCTCAACGACAAGCTGGGGGAGTGGCTGGGCGAGAAGAACGCGGCCGACACGCTCACGCTGTCCGCGCCCGGCAACGTCACGTCGGAGATGGGACTGGCACTGCTCGACGTCGCCGACGTGATCCGCCCGCGGCCGGAGGTGGTGGCGTTCCTGCGGGGCGTCGAGGACGAGGGCTTCCTGGACGAACTGCCGAAGCTCGCGGGCGGGACCGAGGCGCGCGACGCCATCGAGTCCTACCTCGACCGGTACGGCATGCGCTGCGTCGGCGAGATCGACATCACGAGGCCACGGTGGAGCGAGCGTCCCACCACGCTCGTGCCCGTGATCCTCGACAACGTCAGGAACTTCGAGCCGGGCGCCGCCGGGCGGCGCTTCGAACAAGGGCGGCAGAAGGCGCGGGAGAAGGAACAGGACGTGCTGTCACGCTTGCGGGCCCTGCCGGACGGGGACCGGAAAGCCGACGAGGCCCAGCGGATGATTGACCGGGTCAGGACCTTCATCGGGTACCGGGAGTACCCGAAGTACGGCATCATCAGCCGCTACTTCGTCTACAAGCGGGCCCTGTTGGCGGAGGCCGAGCGCCTCGTGCGGGCGGACGTTCTTCCCGAGCAGGAGGACGTCTTCTACCTCACGTTCCAGGAACTCCACGACGTCGTGCGCTCGAACCAGGTGGATGGCCGGCTCATCCAGCAGCGCAAGGACGCGTTCCGCTCCTACCACGCGCTCACACCGCCCCGGGTGCTCACATCGGATGGTGAGGCCGTCACCGGGGCGTACCGGCGCGACGACGTGCCGGTCGGCGCCCTGACCGGCCTGCCGGTCTCCGCCGGGACCATCGAGGGAAGGGCCCGCGTCATCCTCGACATGGCGGAGGCCGACCTCGAGGCGGGCGACATCCTGGTCACGACCTTCACGGACCCGAGCTGGTCGCCGTTGTTCGTCGGAATCGCGGGCCTGGTGACGGAGGTGGGCGGCCTGATGACCCATGGCGCGGTGATCGCCCGGGAGTACGGCTTGCCGGCCGTCGTGGGCGTGGATCAGGCCACCCGGCTGATCCGGGACGGGCAGCGGATCCGTGTGCACGGCACCGACGGGTACGTCGAGTTCCTGCCTTGACCGACCCCATCGAGAAGCCTCATCCGTCTCCTCAGGCGGTGAGCGAGGGCGCGTCTCCCATGACGATCACCGGGTGCTGAGCGGGGTCGAGGTTGCGCAGCAGTTCCTTCATGTGGCCCTCGCCAAGGCTGACGCATCCGTGCGTGGGGCCGCCGTGGTCGACGTGCAGCCAGATGCCTCCCCCCTTGCCGGCACCCATCGGGCGGGTCCAGTCCAGCGGGGAGGTACCGGGCCGGTGGTTGTAGTTGATCGCGATGACGTAGTCGAAGGATCCTGCGAGTGGCTCACCCTCGAATCCCGTACCGCGCACGGTGAAGCCTCCCGAGCGGTCGTAGGGCAACCCGCTCCCTGGGTCGGCGAGTCGGCCGCCCGCGTCCGTGAGCGTGAAGACGCCGACCGGGGAGCGGAGATCGCCGGCGTGGTGATCATGCGTCCAGCCCTTGAAGGCGTTGTGAGCCTGCCAGACAGGGCCGGGCTCCCAGCCCGCGCCGGTGCGGCGGTACAGCACCGCACGGGACCTCGAGGAGTTCCTGCCGTCGCCTGTGACCAGCAATACCTGGCGGGTCCGACGGGGTATGTGGGCCAGCGTGCCGGGCCCCACGCCGGGGAGCTTCCTCGGGACCGGCGTCACCGGTGGACTGGTGGTGGCGGAAGCGGACGGCTCCCGAGTACGTGTCTCCTGTCCCGCGTTCGTGTCGTCCGCCCGCACGGACAACCGCTCACCGTGGCCGGTTCTTGTCACGAGGGCTACGCACCCGCTCACCATGGCGGAGAGGACAACGGTCGCGGCCACAACCCGCTTCGGGCGGTGTGGGGCTCTGTGACCGCCGCGGAGCCGTTGCTCGGGACGCCTGGCCGCCGGGACCGGACGGCGCTCTTGTGTAGTCATGGTTCCCAACGTGGTTGCTGTCCGACAGAACTTGGTGAGCGATCCGCGCGGACCTTCTGGCACGGAAGCGCGCCCCGTCGGCCGGCCGCAAGGTGGCCGTGATGCGGCAGCGACGTGCCCGTGCGGGCGTCGCCCTTGACCAGGCTGCCTTTCCGGGGCACCGGCACGCGTCGGCGGGGCGCGCGTCAGGAGTCCTGCCAGGTCAGCCCCGAAGGGCTGTTGCGTGGGGTTCTCGCTCCGCGCCTGCCTCCCTGGGGGGCCCGCGGATGGGGCCGCGGAGGCAGGTTCGAGGCTCAGTGGTGGGCGTTCTCCGGCACCGTGATCTGGTGCTCGCCCCAGCTCATCCGGGTCGTCGCCTGGTAGTTCAGCGTCGCGCCCGCCTTGAGGCCCGCTTCCCGGGCCCGCGCCGACGGTTCGACCAACACCTGCTGCTCGCTGAGCATCGCGCCGGTGGACCGGTCCACGACCAGCCACTGTTCCGTGATCCCCAGTGGGGTCCGGTCCGTACCGGGGAACACCACACCGACGCCTGTACGACCCAGCGGGTCGGAGACCCGCCCCCGCAGTCCGACGCCGGGCAGATCCGCCATCACCCGATACGCGGCGGCCCGTACAGCGGGTTTCACCGGCATCGTGATGAGGTTGGCCGCCTGGCGCAGTTCCCAGGCCGTGCGCCCGGCACCGGTCCCGTCACCGCTGTCCGCCGCGTACAGCCGCTCCAAGTAGTGACGCAACTCTCCGCTCCTGGAGGGAAGTTCAGCCAGGTCCTGATACGAGACGTTGCGTGGGCCGAGGGCGTAGATCTTGTCGTCCACGTTCGTCCGCATGACCATGGGCCGACTGGTGCCCATCGTGAGGCCCAGCGTGTTCGTTCCGACCGAGTTCTTGACCTCGAACTTCACCGTGTGAGGTGAGCCCGCGGCCCGCCAGCGCGCCTCGTCCGCCTTGGTGCGCGGCTCGGTCACGGAGTCCAGACCGGAGACCATGAGGCTCTGGGCCCCGGCGCGCACCCCCACGGACCACTGTTCGGTCGACGTGGTGCGCACGGCGAAGAATCCCCCCTTCTCACCGGCGACCTCGACGTTCTCCGACCGCGTGGTGGTCTGCCAGTACGTTCCCCCCGTGGCCGACGTCTCCGCCTTCTTCGCCGCGCTGAGCAGTTCGAGGCGGCCGTCGACGTGGAGGTCCGGCGCCGACGAACTCGACCCCGCCGTGGCGGTGGAGGACCGCGGATGTGCGGACGGACGTCCGGACGGCTCCCGTTGGTCGACCGTGCTCACGACCACCACGGACGCGGCGACGGCCGCGAGAGCCGTGGCAGCTCCGAGCGGCCTGATCCCGCCGCGCAGGCGCACCCGTACCTGGGAGCGGGTCGCGCCAATCTCCGCCGCCCCGGCCATGATGCGGTCCAGGTCCTCGCGCTGACGCGGGGAGTTGGCGAGGCGGGACGGATCCAGTTCGTCGGGCCGGGCCCCCGCGAGCACCTGCATGACGTCGGGCCGCCCAGACCGTCCGTTGCTGTTCTTCACGTCAGTGCTCCTTTGCGATCAGTGGGGTGCGGGACGGGACGGTCGGCGCGGAATTCGCCGTCTTGGCCAAGGACGGCCGCTCCGGCCGGGACACCGCGACCGGTACGGGTGCCCTGTCCAGGACGGAGGACGGTTCCAGGGCGCTTTCCAGACGACGGCGCGCCCGGTACAGCCGGACGGTCAGCGTCGCGGTGGTGCAGCCCAGGACCTGTGCGGCCTGTCTGGCACTCAGCCCCTGCCAGGCGATCAGTGTCAGCAGCTCCCGGTCGGCCTCGGGCAGGCCGGCCAGGGCCTGCAGTGCGGCTTCCCGTTCGGTCACGACCGCCGCGACGTCATCACCGACGTCCACCCGGGCGCCACTGGTGATGCGCTGGGCCTCCGCGGCGGCGAGGGCGTACTGATGGCTGTCCCGGCGTCGGAGCTCGCGCACCAGGTTGCGGGCCACGCCCAGGAGCCATGGCAGCGCGGGGTCCGGCAGATCTCGTACCCGCCTCCAGGCGATGGTGAAGGTCTCGCTGGTGATGTCCTCCCCCACCTGCCGTCCCACCAGGCTCGTGGCGTAGGCGAGGACGCGCGGACAGCACTCCTCGTAGACGTCCCGGAAATGTTGCGCTGTCACGCGCCGTCCCCTCGTATCGGTTGTCTCACCCAGCAATGCGCGCGGCAGCCCCTTTCTTACAGGGCGAGCCGAAATTCGTGCGATGTGGTCTGCGACACACCCCCACCCGGCCACAGGACGTGGGGAAGGCGCCGAGCGCTCGGGGCCTTCCTGGCGGCGATGGACGACTACCGGTGACATGACCCGGGACACTTGGCGATGCTGCAATGTCCCGGCCGGGAAGGGTAGCGAGCCCGCGGAGCGACTTGGCCGTCCTCGCCGGGAGGCAGCGAGGACGGCGGTTCGGCTGAACGTCTTCCGGCGACTGCATCGCCCTTACGAGCGCCTGACAGACCGCTGCTTCGGGAACACGGGTCCACCCACGGACACGGCATGCGCCACAGCCACCGGGGACAGCCGAAGGTCCACCCGCGGCACGTGTTCAAGGCCGTCGCCGTGAACACCTGGCGCCTCAGGGGCGGTTGGTCGCGGGCGTGGGATGCCTCGCATGAGGCGTACGCGCCATGCGGATGGTGGTCGGAGGCGCCCGCGAACCGGGCGGCCGACGACATCTTGTCGCCGTCGTGACGCCTGTGGTTGAGTGACATACGAGGGATTTGAAACGTTTCAACCACTCGGTGAAGCGGCGTTCGCACCGCGTGCCGATCCGTTCGCCGTCGAGGGAGGCAAGCGTGAGGAAGCGCAGGATGGCTGTCGGGCTGATGCTGTCGTTCATAGCGGCCGCGTCAGGACTTGGGGCCACGCCCGGGGCGGCGGCGGTGGCCGTTCCGGATCTCCAGCAGGGCCTGGCGGCAGGCGGATCGGCGCTCGTGGTGGGCGACCTCGAAGTCGAGCACCAGGTCCAGCCACTGGGTGTCGACGTCCCCCGGCCGAGGCTGAGCTGGCAGGCGGGCCCGGGTCGTGGCGCGGCCGGTCGGACCGCTGTCGAGCAAGTGGCTTACGAGGTCGAGCTGTCGACGTCGCGCGGCGGCCGGGGAGAGGTGTGGGACAGCGGGCGCGTGCGCTCCTCCCGGTCCTTCGACGTGACGTACGGCGGTCCCGCTCTCGCGTCCCGCACGCGCTACTACTGGCGCGTACGGGCCTGGGACCGCGCAGGGAAGGCGTCCCCGTGGAGTGGTGAAGCGCGGTTCGAGACGGCTTTCGTCGACCCCGGCGACTTCCGCGGGGCGTGGATCGGAGCGCACGCCAAGGCGCCCGCACTGCGCCTCGACGACGCGCACTGGATCTGGTACCCCGAAGGCAACCCGTCCGACTCGGCTCCCGCCGGCACGCGATACCTGCGCCGGAGCTTCGACCTGCCCGCCGGGGCGCAGATCAGCACGGCGGAGATGCAACT
The DNA here is from genome assembly GCF_012273515.2 of Streptomyces sp. RPA4-2. Lineage (NCBI taxonomy): Bacteria > Bacillati > Actinomycetota > Actinomycetes > Kitasatosporales > Streptomycetaceae > Streptomyces > Streptomyces sp. RPA4-2. Next base: position 722,506 of record NZ_CP050975.2, on the reverse strand, counting down.
GACCGCCGATGACCACTTCGCGCTGTTCGTCAACGGCGCCGAGGTGACCAGCTCCGCGCGCGTCGCGGACTCCTGGAGGACAGCGAGCGTCATCGACATCGCCCCGTACCTGCACGCGGGCACCAACGTGCTGGCGGTGGAGGCGACGAACACCGATCAGGGGCCGGCGGGTGTGCTCGGAAGTCTGCACTTCGAGGGGGCGGGATCACCGGCCGACCTCGTCACCGACAGCAGTTGGAAGGCCTCGAACGCCGCGGACGACGGCTGGAAGCAGCCCGGGTACGACGACGCGGCGTGGCCGAACGCCCTCGACGCCGCCCACTACGGCTCAGGCCCCTGGGGCCGTTCGGTGTCGGCCCCGCCCCCACCGGAGACGCTGTTGCGGGACGAGTTCACCGCGGGCAAGCCCGTCGCCTCGGCGCGGGCCCATGTCGCGGGTCTGGGCTACAACAAGCTCTACCTGAACGGCCGACGCATCGGTGACCGGGAACTCGAACCCGGATTCACGGTGTACGACAAGACCGTCCTGTACTCGACGTACGACGTCACGGACGCGCTGCGCACCGGCGGCAACGCCATCGGGGTCAGCCTGGGCCGTGGCTTCTACGCCATGACCAACCCGGACGAGTGGCAGGCGTCCTCCTGGTGGGGCGAGCCCAAGCTGAAGCTGGAACTCGACATCACCTACACCGACGGCACGCACCGACAAGTGGTCAGCGACAGCGGATGGAAGGTGTCCGACGGGCCGACGACCACGCAGTCGCTCTGGTTCGGGGAGACCTACGACGCCCGTGCGGAGCAGCCCGGCTGGAACCGTCCCGGCTTCGACGACAACGCCTGGCGCCCCGCGCTGGGCGTGGACGGACCGAAGGGCACGCTTCGCTCGGAAAGCTTCCCGCCCGTCAAGGTGACCGATCACCTGAAGGCCGAACACACCACCGATCCGGCTGAGGGCACACACGTCTACGACTACGGCAGCCCCACGGCCGGCTGGGCGCGCATCGGGGTCCAGGGCCCTGCCGGAGCGACGGTCACGGTCACCTACGGCGAGAAGCTGCGCGCCGATGGCACCGTCGACAACACCGGCGCCTTCGGGATGGCTCTGCAGACCTACTCGTACACCCTCAAGGGCGACGGGGTGGAGCAGTACCGGCCGAGCTACAGCTACGCCGGTTTCCGCTATGCCCAGGTCGTCGTCCCCCAGGGGGTCACCCTCCGGTCGGTCGACGGGATGAGGGTCCACACGGCGGTGGCGTCCACCGGCGACTTCACCAGCTCGAGCGAACTGCTGAACCGCTACCAGGACGCGCAGGCCGACACGATCCTCAACAACCTGCACTCGATCCCGACCGACACACCCATGTACGAGAAGCGTCCTTACACGGCCGACGGCTTCCTGTACGCGGACTCGGCGATCGCGAACTTCGACATGCGGAACTTCTACGAGAGCTGGATGCGCTCCCACCGCGATGACCAGAACGACGACGGATCGATCGGCCCGACCGTGCCCACCACCGAGTCGGGCAAACAGGTCAAGGATCCCATCTGGTCGGCCAGTTTCGTGCTCGGCACCTGGGACCTGTACTGGTACTACGGCGACACCAAGGCGGTAGCCGAGAACTACGACGGGATGAAGGCCTGGCTGGCGTACTACGAGCACGACATCACCGGCACCGGCGGCATCTACACCGGCTTCAGCTACGGCGACTGGCTCTCCCCGGAAGGCGCCAACGCGCCGGAGGGTACCCGGCTTTCAGGAACCGCGTACATCTACCTCACCGCGACACGGCTCGCGACGATGGCGAAGGCGCTGGGCCACGATGCCGACGCGCGGCACTTCGACGGGTTCGCCGCCAAGGTCAAGGACACCTTCAACGCCACCTTCTACAGCCGGGACAAGGAGGCCTACTACGACGACGAGGCCGCCGGCTACCGGCAGACGTCGAACCTGCTCCCGCTGAGCTTCGGCCTGGTTCCTGAGGAGCACCGCCGAGCCGTGATCGACAACCTCGTCGCCGACATCCACGCCCGCGCCGACCACCTGGACACCGGAGCGCTCGGTACCAAGGTGCTCCTTCCGGTCCTCACCGATGCCGGACACGCGGATCTGGCCTACACGGTGGCCACCAACCCGACCTACCCCGGCTGGGGATACTGGTTCGAGGGCCTGGGAGCCACGACCATGTGGGAGGAGTGGAACGCGAACTCGCGCTCCCACGACCACGCTTTCCTCGGAACGGTGGACGACTGGCTCTACCAGGATGTCGCCGGCATCGAAGCCACCGCGCCCGGCTACACGAAGGTGACGATTCACCCCCGTGTCGTCGGCGATCTGACGCACGCCTCCGCCCATGTCGAGTCACCGCTCGGCCGGATCACCTCGTCGTGGACGCGGACGCCGGGACACCTCACCCTGCGCGTCGACGTGCCGGTGGGGTCGACCGCCGATGTCCTCGTACCGGTCAGCGGACGCCAGAGAGTACACGCACCCGCGGCCGCGACGGCCGGCGAACGCGGGGGCGGCTACGCCCACTTCACGGTTGGCGCGGGGAGCTGGCTGTTCCGCGTGACGGACTAGTGCCGCGGCACTGGGTTCCGTCTTGTGCCGGCGCCGCCCGCTCGCAACCGGGGCTGCTGGGGATCAGGTGCGGCGTGCCGCCCAGACGGTGCGTTCGGTGCGCACCGTCAGGTCGTCGCGGCGCAGGATGCTGTGCGGGCCGCCGGTGTCGAGGAGCTGATCGAGTGCGGTGAGGTCATCGGGGGAGAGCGTTGCGGCGGCGGCGCCGCGGATGCGTCGCAGGCTGCCGAGGGCGTAGCGGCCGATCGCTTCGCTGCGGGAACCGTCGATGTTCACGGTGATGGTGCGTTCGCCCTCGACCGTGAATCCGGCGGCGGTCAGCATCGGCCCCCAGTCGGCGCCGCGGTGGGGTACGTGCTCGGCGTGGAAGCGGTCGCTCGCGGTGTGGCAGCGCTCTTCCAGGCCGGGACGGCCCGCCGGGGCGCTTTCGGGCAGGAAGCGGGGGAAGCCGGCCAGCTCGACGACGGCGAACAGGCCGCCGGGCGCGAGCGCGTCGTGGACGCTGCGCAGTGCGCGATCCGGGTGGGCCATATGGTGCATGGAGGCCGACGCCCACACCAGGTCCGGTGATCCGAGGTCGGGCCATGCGGGGTCGTCGAGGTCGGCCCGCACGGTGCGTACGTGCTTCTCCACACCGCGGGCGCATGCCTTTTCGCGCAGGTGCTGGAGGTGTCCGGCGGATGTGTCGACGGCGGTGACGTGCGCGTCGGGGAAGCGGTCGAGGAGGGCGAAGGTGCCCGCGCCCGTGCCGCAGCCCAGATCCACGATCTGGCCCGGGCCGGTCCTGAGGGGCAGCCACGCGGTGATGGAGGCCATGTGCTCGGCGAGGACCTCGGCGTCGAGGTCGAGAATCTCCGCCTGACCGTCGGCTCCGTGTTCCTGGTGGCGGTCGTGCGGAGCGCCGTGGTGGGGCGTGTGCGGGTGAGCTTGGTTCATGCGTGCACGCTAGGACGGCTATGCGTTTGGGGCACGGCGTCTTGCCGTTTGCGCAAGGAGATGGTCGGCTGTGCTGCCCGACGCGCAAGATTGCCACCGCTCCGGGACCCGCGCCGTCGTTCGCGAGCGCCCCGAGCGTCAGTCGCTGTCCTCGCGCAGATGGCCGCGGCGGGCGTCGCGGTCGAAGATGCCCAGGATCTCGCAGGGTCCGCCCTCGGCGCCGATCGCGTGCGGCATCATCGTGGGGAACTCGGCGGCCTGGTTGGTCTCGATGCGGAAGCGGCGGTGGCCGAGCATGAGGATCGCCGTGCCCGAGAGGACGACGAGCCATTCGCGCCCCGGGTGGGCACGCATGCGCGCCGGGCTCTCGGGTGGTGGTTCGGTCATGCGCTGGCGCACCACGCTCATGCCGGGATCGCCCTTCACGGGCCAGCGCATCAGGCTGTGCGTGCTGTCGATCATCGGGCTGGTGACCACGTCGTCGGCGGCGGTCTCCACGAGTTGGTCCAACGTGGTGTCCAGGGCGCGGGCGAGGGTGACCAACTGATCCAGTGCGAGGCGGCGCCGGCCGTTCTCGATCCGGCTCAGTGAGGACTGGCTGAGGCGGGCACGGGTGGCCAGCTCCTCCAGGGACCAGCCCTGCGCCACACGCAGCGCGCGGATGCGTTTGCGTACGAGGCTGTCCAGCTCCCCATCTTCTTGCGTCACGGGCAATATCGTATGCCTTACACGCAATGCGGGGACGGGTGGGCCGGTCCGCGAGGACCGGCCCACCCTTCATGCCCAGCGTGCGCCGACAGCGCGACGGCGGTGCGGTTCCAGGCGCTGTCGGCGCCTTGTCGTGGCCTTCCGCGCTACTTGCGCTTCAGGGTGAAGTTGCTGGTGACCGTCGCTCCCTTCTGGATCTTCACCGTCGTCACGGTCGGCTGGTAGCCGTCCTTGGCGACGATGACGGTCAGCGGATTGTTGCGGGCGTCGAGCCACAGGGCGTACGTGCCGTCGGCCGCGGTGGTGAGGGTGTAGGTCGAGGCCCAGCTGTCGATCTGGACGGTCGCCCCGGCCAGCGGCGCGGTGCCGCCGGACGACGTGGCCCCCAGGACGGTTCCGGTGATCTTGCCCCAGGTCTTGGGCGGGTTGACGTGCAGGCTGACCGGTACGCGCGGCACGGAGTACGGCGTGTCGGTGCCCACGGTGAGGGCGGCGGTCAGGTCACCGGGCTGGGTCACCTCGGGGACCGAGGCGTCCAGGGAGACGGTGACGGTCGCCTTCGCGCCGGGCTCCAGGGTGAGCTGCTGGGTGCTTTCGCCCAGCCAGGTGATGTCGCCCGATCCGGTCTGGTCGTAGCCGGGCAGCAGCTCGGCCTTCGACGTCGGGGTGCTGGGCGCGGTGCCGCCGCCGATCTTGTAGAAGCCGGGGGCGCCGCCGCCCCGGTACGTGGGCACGGTGGGATTGGGAAGCGCGCTCCAGGTGCCCGCCTTCGGGTCGAAGGCCTGGCTGCGGTTGGTGAGCGCGTTGTTGCCGACACCGCCGGCCAGCAGCAGCTGTCCGTTGGCCGCGGTGGACGCCGAACCCCACTGCGCGGAGGGCATGTCGGCGAGCTGGGACCAGCTGTCGGCCCCCGGGTCGTAGACGTAGGTGTGGGTCACGTCGTTGTTGTCGGAGCCCAGACCGCCCGCGCAGTAGAGCAGGTCGTCGATGGCGCCGCAGGCCTGCCACGAGATCGGCTCGGGGTAGGCGGCGATCTTGGACCAGGTGTCGGTCTTGGGGTCGTAGACACTTGCGTCGGTGGTGCCGCAGGAGTCGGCGCCGCATCCGCCGATCATGTAGAGCTTGCCGTCGAGGACGGTGCTTCCGGAGCCGGCGTACGGCTTGGGCGCGGACGCGCCGGTGGTCCAGCTGTCCGAACTCGGGTCGTAGATCTCCAGTTTCGCGTCGGGGTTGCCGGACGAGGCCCAGCCGCCGACGGCATAGAACTTGCCGTCGATGAAGCCGTGCGCGGGGTCCTCGCGGGTGTCGGACGCGCTCGCCAGCTTCGTCCAGCTGCCGGCGACCGGGTCGAGGACGTACATGTCCTTGCTGTCGGCCGATCCCGTGTACCCGAAGGCCGAGTAGACCTTGCCGTCATGCGCGCCGACAGCGTTGTCCATGATGGCGCCAGGGAAGTCGGGGACCGTCTGCCACGGGCCGTCGGAAGGGACGGCAGCGGGCTTGGCCGTGCCGCTCTTGGCGTGGGCCTTGCTGGACAGTGGGGTGAAGTCGCCCTTGACGGTCCGCAGGGCGGCGCCCTTGCCCTGCTGGGTGAAGGCGCCGGACTGCTCGCCGAGCTTGACCGTCGCGGGCGCGCCGCCGGTGTTCTTCACCGTCAGGTTCTGTGACTTGGATCCGCCCCAGGCGACGGTGGCGGCGACGGAGGCGGGGGTGATGGTGATGTTCCCGGCCTTGAGTCTGAAGTCGGCCGTGACCGTGCTGTCCGCGCCGACCTTCGCCGCCTTGGACAGGGAGGTGTACTTGGACTTGGCCGCGGTGAAGGGGTGACTGCCGAAGGTGGTCGAGAGGAGTGAGTAGAAGCCGTCGGGGAGGTTGGGGTCGTCGGGGGTGGCGACCGTGGTGGCCTGTTCGGCGGGCTTGTCCTGGCTCGTGACGGTGGCACCCACCACGCCGGTGGCGGTGTTCGCGTCGGTCACGGTGCCGACGACGAGGGCGCCCGGTGTGGGTGTGACCTCGCGGTCACCGATGAGGACGTTGTCGACGGACCACCACCAGCCGAAGTGGGAGGTGAAGTGGAAGCGCAACCGCACCGCGGACTTGCCCGCGAAGTCGGTGAGCGGGACGGTGATCCGCTGGCCGGGGAAGATCGATGAACCCGCGGTCCAGACCTTGGTCCAGGTCTTGCCGCCGTCCTCGGTGGCCTCGACCTCGGCGGTCTGGTTGGTGAACTGCTGGTACTGGGTGTTGAAGGCCAGTTCGGGATTGTCCTTGCCGCTGAAGTCGTAGACAGGGGTCACCAGCGAGGTGTCCTGGGAGGCCGCGCCGCCGAAGTGGTCGCTGTCGACGACGGCGAACGCGCCGTCACCGCCGGTGCCGTTGCCGCGGTTGCCGGGGTCGTCGAACTGCCAACCGCCCTCTGTCCCATCCGCGTTGACCACGCTCCAGCCCGCCGGCGGGGCGTCGGTGGCGTCGAAGGGCTCGGTGCTGCCGGTGTCGTGGACCTGATATCCGGGCGTGCTGGTGGCCCAGGAGTCGACGGGGACCGAGAAGCCGACGGTCTGGTCGGAGCCACCGACGTCGATCTTCTTGGTGACGGCGCGGTAGCCGGTGGAGGCCGTGGCGACGTGCAGGGTGTAAGTGTGCCCCTCGGGCAGGTCGAGGCTGTAGGAGCCGGTGGCCGGGTCGGTCCACACGGAGCCGGGCACGCCGTCCGCGGTGATCTTGGCGTAGAGCGGCCATCCGTGGCCGGAGCCGTCGACGACCTTGCCTGCGACGGTCCGGCTGGGTACCGGGGTGAGGGAGAAGCTCTTGGTGAGCGTGGCGCCGTCGTCGACCACGACCTTGTCGGCCGAGCCGTCGGCGTATCCGAACGCCTGGACGGTGACGTCGTAGGTGCCGGTCGGCACCGCGAGGGAGTACGCGCCGGAGGCGTCGGTGTGGGCGACGTTGGTGCCCGCGCTGACGGTGGCTCCGCTGACGGCCTTGCCGGTGGTGCCGTCGGTCACGCTGCCGGCGATCACGCCGTGCGGGCCGCTGCGGAACGCGGACAGACCGGCGGGGGTGCCGAGGCCGGTGGGACCGTCGTAGCCGTCGGTACCGTTGCACAGGTACGACGGGGAGCAACTGCCGTTGCTGCCGGTGGTGATGTCGTTGATCCCGGCATGCGTCGCGTACGGGTAGGAGTTCGGGTAGGTGCCGCTCACGGGGGTTCCGGCGTCGGCGTACACCGACGCGATGATGGGAGCGGAGACGCTGGTGCCGCCGTACACGGCCCAGCCGCCGTTGCCGTAGGTCTGGTAGACCGCCACGTCCTCCGCGACGGCGGAGACGTCGGCGAGCGCCCGGTTGTCACAGCCGGTGTCGTGCTGGAACGCCGGCTTGGGTTCGTACAGTGAGCAGCCGGAGCCGGCGAGGTTCCAGGCGGACTCGGTCCAGCCGCGCGGTGTGGAGGGGGCCCGGGTCAGCGTGGTGCCGCCCACGGAGGTCACGTACTGGGAGGCCGCCGGGTAGCCGACGCCGTAGGCGTAGTCGCCCGTGGACGCGGTGATCGCGACACCCGGGTGGTTGTAGTGGGCGTCCAGCGTGGTGGTCTCGGACGGGTCCTCACCGTTGCCGCCGCGGTAGTCGCTGCCGTAGGAGTTGGAGACGAACTTCGCGCCGAGCGCGACGGCTTCGTCGACCGCCGAGGACAGACTCTCGAAGCTGTTGTCGTCCGCCTCGACCAGCAGGATGTGGGCGTTGGGCGCGACCGCGGAGACCATGTCGAGGTCGAGAGAGATCTCGCCGGCCCAGCCGGGGTCGGGATCGGGATAGTCGGTCCCGCCCCGCTGGCTGACCTTGTGGAAGCAGCCGTTGTCCGTGGTGCAGGCCGGCAGTCCGTACTGCTCGCGGTAGACGGCGAGGTCCGCCTCGGCGCTGGGGTCGTCGAAGGCGTCGACGATGGCGACGGTCTGCCCGCCACCGCCGTCGGCGGCCAGGTTGTAGGCACTCTGCAGATCGGCGGCGCCGTAGCCGTTGGGTGTGTCGGCCGACCGCATCACGCCCTTGACCGACTTCACGTCGGAGCGGCGCAGGGCGAAGCAGGAGAAGTGGCTGCGCTTGGGTACGGCGCACGTCGGCTCGAAGAGCGGGCGTGCGCCGTCCGAGGCGGCAGAGGCGGAGGCTGGCGCGGCGTCCGAGGCGGACGCCGGTGCCTGCAGGCCGAGCAGCGCCATCGCGGTGGCGCCGAGGACGGCCAGGCCGGTGGATATCGTTCGTCTGAGAGGGGATCTGGTTCGCGTTGTCGTGCCTGTGGTGCGCAACGTGTGACTCCCATGCGTGGTTGCTGGGGTCGACCCGTACACGGCTCTCGGGCGACGGTGAATGTCTCGGTATTCACCGGGGGCTAATTAGCGGGGCCGGTAATTCGTGTGTCAATCATTTGCTTTCCGTGACCATGGTGACTGACCGTCAATATTGAGGTGTCGTCTCGGTATCTCCCGGTCGTGATTCAGGGGCGTTTCGCAGAGAATGCGCGATTCCGTCTGTCCGTTGAGCGGACACAAAACGCCTGCTGCGGACCCGCGTTCACCGGAATGTGTCGAAGGCGTGAATACGACACGGCGTCAAACCGCCAGCTGTCCGCGTTGACCAGCCGATGCGAATGGATGGACTTTTGTGCTGGTCAACACGTCTCTTCCGCTGAACGCCCGTGTGTCGAACGAAGCCGGGCCCACGGGCCCCCGCCCCGTCACCTCCTGGAGCCGTCCTTGCTGCACAGATCGCCCGCCGGACCCGGGCGGCGCAGACCGTCTCGCCCTCCGTCCGTCGCGGCCGCGGTGGCCGCCGCCGTCCTCGCCGTCCTGGTGGCACTGCTGCCAGGACAGGCCCTCGCCGCGCACTCCACGTCCGAACCGTCCGCCTCCTCGGCGACCACCGTCGCCGCCGAGCCCGCCTGCGGCACACCGCGACCCGGCTCCTTCACGTGTTTCGCCCTGCGCCGCACCGACGTCCCCGCCACGCTCGGCCTGCGCCGCGCCGCGGCCGGCCAGGCGGACCCCGACGGCTACTCCCCGGCCGACCTGCGCGCGGCCTACGGGCTGCCGGCCGACGGCGGGGCCGGGGCCACGATCGCCATCGTCGACGCCTACGACAACCCCGGCGCCGAGGCCGATCTCGCCGTCTACCGCAGGCAGTACGGGCTGCCCGCCTGCACCTCGGACAACGGCTGCTTCCGGAAGGTGGACGAACACGGCGCCGCCGCCTACCCGGCCGCAGACGACGGCTGGGCGGGCGAGATCTCCCTCGACCTCGACATGGTCTCCGCGATCGCACCCGACGCGCACCTCCTGCTCGTCGAGGCCGACAGCGCGTCCTCCGACGACCTGGGCACGGCCGAGAACACCGCCGTGTCCCTGGGCGCGCGCTACGTCTCCAACTCCTGGGGCGGCTACAGCGACGACAGCGGCCAACTTGCCTACGACGAGGCGTACTTCAACCACCCAGGAGTCGCGGTCGTCTTCAGCTCCGGTGACGACGGCTACGGCGCCAGCTACCCGGCGTCCTCGCCGTACGTGACGGCGGTGGGCGGCACCTCGCTGGCGCGCGACGGCAGTACCCGCGGCTGGAACGAGTCGGTGTGGAACGCGACCACCGTCGACGGCAACGGTCAGCAGCACTGGGGCGCGCCCGGATCGGGCTGCTCGGACGTCGAGCCCAAACCCGCCTTCCAGTCGGCCGTCGACTGCGCGGGCCGCTCGGTCGCGGATGTCAGCGCCGTCGCGGACCCGGCCACCGGCGTGGCGGTCTACAACTCCTTCTCCGACGGCGGCTGGAACGTCTACGGGGGCACCAGCGCCTCCGCGCCGATCATCGCCGGCGTGTACGCGCTGGCCGGCACCCCCGTCTCCGGAACATACCCGGCCGCCTACCCGTACCAGGCGCCCGGCGCCCTCCACGACGTGACCCAGGGCGACGACGCCAGTTGCGCCGACCGCTCGGTGTGCGGCCACGGCCCGACACCCGACTGCACCCCCGCCTTCACCTGCTCCGCGCAGCCCGGCTACGACGGACCGAGCGGGCTGGGCACACCGGACGGCACCACCGCCTTCCGCCCCGGTCCGCACGGCACCGTCTCCGGCTCGGTCACCGACGCGGGCACCGGCCGGCCGGCGCCCGGCGCCACGGTCGCGCTCGGCGACCACCGGGCGACCACCGACGCGCGGGGCGCCTACCGGCTGGACATACCGGCGGGCTCGTACGCGCTGACGATCAGCGCCTTCGGCTACCGGGACACCGACCTCGGCACGGTCCGCGTGGACGACGGTGCCACACTGACCAAGAACGTGGCGCTGACCGCGCTGCCCTCACAGACCCTGTCCGGCACCGTCCGCGACGGCGGGCAGCACGGCTGGGGCGTCTACGCCCGGCTCACGGTCGACGGTGTGCCCGGCACGTTCTTCACCGACCCGGCGACCGGCCGGTACGCGGTCCGCGTGCCCGAGAACCACACCTACACGCTGCACGCCACGGCGCTCTATCCCGGCTACCGCGCCGCCGACACCACTGCCCCGGTGAGGTCCGCCCCGCGCACCGCCGACCTGACACTGCCGCTCGACACCACGGGCACACTGGCTCCCGGCTACGAAATGACCTACCACGGTGGCGAGTCGCAGTCCTTCCCGACCGCGGCCAGGCCCGACGGATGGACGGTCCGCGACAACACCGCGGCCGGCGGCTGGCAGTTCGACGACCCGCTCAACCGGGGCAACCAGACCGGCGGCACCGGCCGATTCGCCGAAGTGGACGACTTCGCCCTGGGCTGGGCACCCGCCGACACCGAACTCATCAGCCCCAGCTACGACTTCAGCGCCGAGCGGGCCCCAGAGCTGCAGTTCGACACGGCGTTGCCCTCGCTCTACCGGGTCGGCGACCTGACCGCGGACGTGGACGCGAGCACCGACGGCGGCGCGACCTGGACCACCCTGTGGCACCACACCGACATCGTCGCCGGTCCGGCTCACGAAGCGGTGCCGCTGGCCTCGTACGCCGGCAAGAAGTCGGTACGCGTCAGATTCCACTTCACGGGCTCCCTGACCGGCATCTGGCAGATCGACGACGTGAGAGTCGGAACCCCGGCCCTGGTCACCCGTCCCGGTGGGCTGCTGGTCGGCCGGATCGACGACGCCAACTCCGGCCACGGCGTCCTCGGCGCGACCGTCGCCGCCGCGGCGGTGGCCGCCGACAGCGGCCGTATGGTGGCCGCGCCGGGCGACCTGGCACGCGGCGACGGCCTGTACTGGCTGTTCTCGTCGCGCACGGGCCCGCAGAAATTCACCGCGGGCCTGCCCGGCTTCGGATACCCGCCCGTCACCGACACGGTCAGGGTACGGGCCGACACCGTCACCACGGCCGACTTCACCCTGCACCCGGCTCAACTGCGCTACGACGTCCAGGCGGTGACGGCCGACGTGCCGTGGGGTGCCAGGAAGAACGTCACGGTCACGGTTCACAACACCGGCGGTACGCCCGCCACCGTCTCGCTCGGCGAGCAGAGCCTCGGTGGCACTCCGGCGGCATCGGCCGGTGCCCCCGCCCGGCACGCCAGAGCGGCACTCACCCCGAACACCCTGCCGCGCACCGCCGCCGCACCGGCGTCCGCAGCCCGCACCCCGGCCGGGCAGGAATGGTCCGCGCTGACCGACCTGCCGACCGGGACCTTCGCGGGGATCGCCGCGGTCGACGACGGCACGCTGTACGCCGGCCTCGGTGAGGCTCCGGGTGGCCAGTGGAGCGGTGCCTTCTCCGCCTACGATCCGGGTACCGCGACCTGGCGCGCACTCACGGCGCCGGCCACCAAGCGACTCGGTCCGGCCTACGGCTTCATCCGCGGCAAGCTGTACGTCACCGGCGGCCGCGACGCCTCGGGCGCGCCCATCGCGGGCGGCGAGGTCTACGACCCGGTCACCGACACCTGGTCGCAGATCGCGGACGCGCCCAAGGCGTACGGTGCCGCCGGCTCGGTCGTCCTCGGTGACCGGCTGTACGTGATCGGCGGCTGCGACCGGATCAACTGCGGCAGCGCCGACGTCCAGGTCTACGACCCGGCGACCGACACCTGGTCGGCGGGCAAGCCCTACCCGGAGCCGATCTCGTACCCGGTGTGCGGCGTCGCGGACGGCGTGGCCCACTGCGCGGGCGGTGCCTACGAGCCCGACGGTCACTCCCCACAGGCCACCGACCACGCCTACGCGCTGGACCGGGCGAGCGGGACCTGGCACCGGGTGGCCGACGCCCCGGCCGACGTCTGGGGTGCCACGGGGACGGCGGCCGACGGCCAACTGCTGGTCGCCGGTGGCTTCGAGGTGAGCGCCGGTGCGCTGACCAACGAGGCGCACGCCTATGACCCGGCCACCGACACCTGGTCGGCGCTGCCCAACCTGGCCGAACCCGTGCTCGGTGCCCAGTCGGCGCCCGGCTGGTTCGCGATCGGGGGCATGGACGCCTACAGCGTGCCGCAGCAGGCCGTGCGCGAACTGCCGGGCTGGGACCAGGCACATGGCGACGTACCGTGGCTCGCGGAATCGGCCGGGAAGCTCACGGTCGAAGCGCACGGGTCGGCCCGGATACGGCTGACCCTCGACGCCGGGGCGATGACCGCCGCCGACGCCGGTGCGCACCGGGCCGCGCTCGTCGTCGACACGGACACCCCATACGGCGCGGTGTCACTGCCGGTGGCCATGACGGTGGTACCGCCGGCCGGCTGGGGCCGGCTGACCGGGACCGTCTCCGGTACGACGCCCGCGGGTGAGGTGGCGCCCCTCGAGGGTGCCACGATCGACATCGACGGCCCGACCGGCGCTCTGACCGCGACGACGGCTCAGGACGGCACGTACTCCGCCTGGTTGCCGGTGAAGGGCGGTCCCGTGCGGGTGGTCGTGCGGGCCGACGGCTACCGGCCCACGACCCGGTCGATCCGGCTGGTGAAGGGGGGAGTGGTCACGTCGGACTTCCGTCTGCGGGCGAGGTGAGACGGGGCCGGCCGGTTCATGGCCGGCCCGGCCCGGCGGTGCGCCTCGCGCACCGCCGGGCCACGGCTGTTCGCGCACCGCGGCTCACGGACCGGCGCGACCGGGCTCGCCGCTCAACGCCAGGGGTGCGGCGTGCTGTTCATGATCCGGCCGCCACCAGCCGCGGCTGGCGGCGAGCACTCCGGCCTGGAACCGGCTAGCCGCCCCCAACCGGCCTAGCAGTGCCTGTACCCGGCGCTGCACCGTGCGGTGGCCGATTCCCAGTTGTCGGGCGATGGCCTCGTCCGACATACCCATGGCTAACAGGGAGATGATCCGCCGCTCCTCGTCGTTGACGAACTCGTTCGGGCCGACCGACGCCGGTCTTCCCGGCAGGTACGGCTGCGCCTGCTCCCACAGTGACTCGAAGAGGGTGGACAGCGCGTCGAGCAGGGCGGAGGGATGGACCAGGATGCACGCGTCCAGCACCTGAGGTGTGGCCAGCAGCGGAATCAGCGCTGCCTGGTCGTCCGCGATGATCAGCTTCATCGGGGCCTCGGGCAGGAACCGGACCTCTTCGCCCGCCGAGATGTCGACCTCCACCCGCGCCACGACACCGGGCATGCTGAGGGTGTCCCGGGCATGGATGAAGCGGCTGCGAACGCTGCGTCCGGCCACGGCGGTGGCGGAGTTGACGCGTTCGCCGTCACTCGCCTGGGCATAGGGAGGCGCGTCGATGCCGCGGATCTCCCGCTCGGCCCGTTTGAACAACTGCTGCCCGCAGCGGGCGACGCCGTCGCGGCCCGTGACCACCTGGATCAGCGACGTCGAGTCCCGGCTGCGACGAGCCTCGCGGTGCCGCTGTGTCAGCCGCTCGCTCAGCGCACGCACCCGGTGGATGTCACGTTCGCGAGCGAGCAGAAGCACTTCCAGGGCGTGGTCGGGTGGCATCGCGGTGTACATGGGCGGACTGCCGGGCAGCCGGGATATCAAGCCGCCGTCCTCCAGCCGCACCAGAGCGGCGATGGCGGTGTCGGGCTCGATGCCGGTACGGCGGCACAACTGCTCGACGGACATGGGCGGGTTGTCGACCAGGATGATGTACAACGCCTCGGCAGGCTGGTCCAGCCCGAGAACTTCCAGCATGGTCACCTCCGACCACAACCTAGCGCCCTCATGATCACACCGCTGACGATCACTGATCCTGGTCGTTGTTCCGCTCGAAAGGTGAAAGCGCCGGCCACCGGTGACCTCGTGCTACATCTGCTGGAGGGGCTGTTCTTCCCTCTCAAGAACATTCAGCCGGTGGCCGGCCGACGCGAGCGGGTGCTCGCGCTCGGCTCGCCGGCGGCGGGGTTCACGCACGCACGAGCTCAACAACCCGGCCGCGGCCATTCCGGCGGTGCCGGACGGGCATAAGCCCAGGTAGCAGAGGTGCGGACTGGATGCCGCGGGTAGATTGGGAACATGGTGCTGCCGGGGCGTCCCGCGGATTTGCTGGGCCGGCGTGCCGAGTGCGCGTTGTTCGACCGCTGGCAGGACGCCGTCAAGGCCGGACGGGGTGGCGCTCTCGTGGTCGTCGGTGAGCCCGGTATCGGCAAGTCCGCGCTGCTCGACCACATGGCCTGGACCGCGGTCGGCTTCCACGTGGTGCGAGCCGCCGGTGTGGAAGCGGAGGCGGAACTGCCCTTCGGGGGGCTGCATCAGGTCTGCGCGCCGTTCCTGGCCACGCTGGAGCACCTGCCCGGACCGCAGCAGGACGCGCTGGCCGCGGCCTTCGGGCTGCGGACCGGAACGGCGCCCGACCGCCTCATGCTGAGCCTGGCCGTACTCGGGTTGTTGTCCGAGGCGGCGGCCCGCCAACCGCTGATCTGTGTGATCGACGACGCCCAGTGGCTCGATCCCGGTTCGGCCCAGGCGCTCACGTTCGTGGCGCACCGCGTCGGTGCGGAGCCCCTAGGTCTCGTGTTCGCCACTCGCCGCGCCGGTGGCGGTCTACGCGGGTTGCAGGAGGTGGTGCTGACCGGGCTCGGCCCCGGGGACGCCCGCGCCTTGCTGCACTCGGCCCTGCACGTGCCGTTGGACGAGGTGGTCGTGGAGCGGATCGCGGCGGAGGCCCGGGGCAGTCCGCTGGCCCTGCTCGAACTGCCCCGGACCATGACGGCCGCGGGGTTCGCGGGCGGTTTCGGTCCGACCGACACCGCAGCCGTGCCGGGGCGCATCGAGGAAAGCTTCCGTAGCAGGGTCCTCCGCCTTCCGGCGGCCACTCGCATGCTGCTCCTGGTGGCCGCGGCGGAACCGACGGGAGACGCCGCATTGCTGTGGCGCGCGGCCGCCCGTCTGGGAATCGGGGGCTCGGCCGCGGCGGCGGCCGAGGCCGACGGGCTGCTGTCCATCGGCACGCGGGTGGTCTTCCGCCATCCCCTGGTGCGGTCGGCTGTCTACCAGGCGGTGCCGCCGTCGCAGCGGCGGGCCGCGCACCGGGCTCTGGCGGACGTCACCGGTCCTTCGGAACCGGACCGGCGTGCCTGGCACCGCGCGCAGGCTGCCGTCGGCTTCGACGAGGAAGCCGCGGCGGAGCTCGAGGGGTCGGCACACCGGGCCCTGGCACGTGGTGGTATCGCTGCCGCCGGGGCATTCCTGGAGCGGTCGGTCGCGCTCACCGCCGACCCCGCCGCCAGGGCGGAACGGGCGCTGCGTGCGGCACGCGCCAAGCAGCAGGCCGGCGCGTACGACAGCGCTCTCGGCCTCCTCACGCTGGCCGACCGGGGGCCCGAGAACGAGCTGCGGGCCGCCAACAGCGAGCTGCTGCGAGGACAGATCGCCTTCGCCCGCAGTTTCGGCGGTGGAGCCGCCCCCGTGCTGCTGCGCGCGGCCCGCCGATTCGAGTCCATCGACGCCTCCCGTGCGAGGGATGTCTATCTGCAAGCCCTGGCCGCTGCGCTGCTCGCCGGCCGGCTCGGTGACGAGTGCCGGATCGCGGAGATCGCCCGCAGCGCTCGCCGGGTGCCCGCGGCGCCGGTGCCACGCGCCTCGGACCTCCTGCTGGACGGACTGACGCTCCTCATCGTCGAAGGCCGCGGCGCCGCGGTTCCGGTATTGCGCAGGGCGGTATCGGCTTTCACCACGGAGGAACTGGCCCCGGAGGAGGAACTGTATTGGCTGTGGCTGGCCGGCCATGGCGCTGGACTGTTGTGGGACGACGAGGCCTGGCGACTGCTGGCCACGCGGCTGCTGCGATCGTGCGAGGTACGAGGGGCGATCAGCATCCTCCCGGTCGCCGCGGCCACCCGTGCGGGACTGCACCTGCTGGGCGGTGAACTCCTGCAGGCCGCGTCGTTGGCCGAGACGGCTGCCGACGTCACCTGCATGACCGGTGCCGGCCCGGTCGCCTACGCCGAGGTGGGGCTCGCCGTCTTCCGCGGCCGGGACGACGAGGCCCTTGCCGCGATCCGCACCGCGACCCGGGACTCGATGGCGCGGGGCGAAGGCATGGCGCTGACCTACCTCCAGTGGGCCGGCGCCGTCCTCCACAACGGTGCGTGCCGATACGAGCAGGCGCTGGAATCCGCGCGCCTGGCCTGCTCCGATTCCAGCATCCAGCGCATCCGCAACTGGGCGCTGGCCGAGCTCGTCGAGGCGGCCGTACGTACCGGACACCAGGACCAGGCCGACGAGGCCCTGGGGGAGCTGTGCGGGACGACCGGGCCCTGCTCCAGCCACTGGGCGGCGGGCGTCGAGGCACACTGCCGGGCTCTGCTCGCCGTCGGCCCGGATGCCGAGGACCTGTACCGCACGGCGTTGGGCCGGCTCGAGCGCACCGGCCTGCGTGCCGCGGTGGCCCGTGTCCATCTTCTGTACGGGGAGTGGCTGCGGCGCGAGCGCCGCCACCTTGAGGCACGGGACCAACTACGGCGGGCGCACGAGATGTTCGTGCGGTTCGGCATGGACGGTTTCGCCGAACGGGCCCGCAGCGAACTGTCGGCGGCCGGCGAGCCCACCCTCAGACGCAGGTCCCGCTTCGGTGACCAGCTCACCCCCCAGGAGAGACGGGTCGCGATGCTGGCGGCCGAGGGAGCCACCAACCCCGAGATCGCGTCGCGGCTGTTCATCAGCGCCAGCACGGTCGACTACCATCTGCGCAAAGTCTTCCGCAAGCTCAAGGTCACCACGCGTACACAGCTTGCCCGGCTGCTGCGAGACGGCCGGCCGGTTCCCGGAGTCGCAGAGCGTCCCTGACGCCGCTACCGGACATGACTACGCATTCACGTGATGCCCCCGGGCGGGGGTGCGTGCCTACCGTTGCCAGTGATGCGGCTACAAGTGATGCGGCACCAGCGCGTGCCGGCGGCACACCGTCGGGCGTGCCCCGCGTGCTAACCGCGGAAAGCGAGCGGACCGCCATGATCACGCCCATGACCACACCTGATTCCCCCCTGTCCCGCCACAGCGCGTTCAGCCCGTGGGCACGCCCACCGCTTGCCCGCGCACCGCCCGGACATCGTCCTGAGTCGACTCCGACGGAGCGCCCGTCCCACACGATCGCCACATCGCCCGACGGCATGAGGCGGCGAGGTGGCGGTCCGCGAACTCCCTTGCGACGGCGACGACTTCAGCTCGGACGCCTTCAAACGCCTCGACAGTGCGAAGCCGGTCCTGCGACAGCACCCCCTGCGACAACACCCCCTGTGCGGCGATGGCCACCACCGTTGCGCGAACACAAGGACGAAGAAAGGCGGCGGGCACATGCCCACCCCACCCATCGGCGCGGCCCAGCGCATGGTCGAGACCCTCTCCCAGTACGGCGTGCCGTACGTCTTCGGTGTCCCGGGAAGCGCGAGCGACGCCGTTCACGATGCCCTGGCCGTCGCAGGCCCCGAACTTGTGATGTGCCACCACGAACAGAACGCGGCCGTGATGGCCGCCGCCGTCGGGCTGCTGACCGGCACCCCCGGAGCGGTCCTGGCCACCTCAGGAGCCGGCACCGCCAACCTGATGACCGGCCTCCTCCTGGCGACGACTGAGCAGCACCCCATGATTGCGGTGTGCGCAGCGGTGACCGGCCGGGACCGGTTCAAGCGAACCCAGCGGTCGATGGACGCCATCGCCGCACTGAGACTGGTCACCACCCACACCTGCGAGGTCCGCGACCCCGACCATGTCCCCGAAGCCATCGCCAACGCCCTGCGTGCAGCGGTCACCCCACCCCGCGGCGCGGCCGCGGTGATGATACCGGACGACGTCGCGGGAGCGCCCACCGCCGCAAGCGTCGTCCAGCCGCACAGGCACCCGGCTCACGGTCCCGCTCCCGCCGAGTGCATCCACCGTGCCGCACAGATCATCCGCGCCGCGCGGCAGCCCCTCCTCCTCGTCGGGCTGCGGGGTGCGGACACCGAGGCCTGCACCGCGCTGCGTGAACTGATCCGCGTCACCGGCCTGCCCGTGGTGGAGACCTTCCAGGCCGCGGGCATCGTCCCGCGCGCACTGGAGGAGCAGTACGCCGGCCGGGTCGGCCTCTTCCGTGACCAGCCGGGGGACGCCATGGTGACGCACGCCGACGCGCTGATCACCGTCGGCTACGACCCCGTGGAGTACGACCCGGGCCTCTGGAACACCGACCCGGCCCGAACGATCGTCCACATCGACGCGCTGCCCGCCGAGATCGGCAGCCACTACCAGCCCGCTCTGGAACTGCGGGGCGATGTGGCCGCGACGGTCGACGAGCTGTCGGGGGAGCTCTCCGGACTGCCGATCAGCGACCGGACCCGAGCTGCCCTGGCCGAACAACACACCGCGCTGGCCCGCATCGAGGAGGAGGCCAGGGCGGCACCGGCCACCGCCGCCGGCCTCGATCCAGGCGCGGTGATCCAGAAGATCTCCGAGGTCGTGGACGACGATGCCACCGTGGTGTCCGACACCGGCTCGCACATCTACCTGGCCCGTCACTTCCGCGGACACCAGCCGCGCCGCCTCCTGCTCTCCAACGGCCCGCAGACACCGGGAGTCGGCCTGCCACGGGCGATGACCGCCGCGCTGCTGCGGCCGGGGACACAGGTGGTGTCGGTCTCCGGGGACGGCGGGTTTCTGGCCGGCGCACAGGAAATGGAGACCGCCACCCGTCTGGGCCTCCACGCCACACATGTGATCATGCGGGACAACGCCTACGACACGGTGGCCTTCCAGGAGCATCGCAGATACGGCAGAGCCTCCGGCGTCCGGTCCGGCGCCTGCGACATCACCCTGTACGCCTGCGCGTTCGGCGCCAGAGGGATTCGGACCGAGACCATGGACGCCTTCGAGACCGAACTGCGCGGGTCTCTCGACCCGGTCGGGCTCTGCGACCCCGGCATCACGGTCATCGACGTCCCGGTCGACTACACGCACAACGCGGAACTCTTCGCGCAACTCCAGGACAGCGTTCCGCGATGACGCGCCGACGACCGCGGCTCGGGCGCAGCGCGACTTCCCGCCGGTGCCCGTGCGGCCACGGCGCCGCGAGCGCCCGCGGTGCGGCCGTCACACGGCGGGAAACAGCCGACCCCCGGCCTGAGTGGAGGCCCGCGGTCCGCGGTCGCGACTGCCGACCAGTGGGCCAACCGGCCCCGGCCGAACTCGCGTTGCCCGATCAGCCACGGTGAGGCGACGCGCATGACACGACGTACGACCGAGGCTTCCCACCGGCGCCGGCGGACACCTGTCGTGTCGGCCGGACCAGCCAGATGTCGTACGTGGCAGGAGGTTCTCATGACGAAGCAGACACACATCGTGACAGGCACGCACCGCGTCGCGACTGCCGGGGGAGTTGCCGTCAGCTTCCCGGCGGTACGGCCACGAACGCTCATCGCGGTCGTGGTCGCCTCGGCCGTACTGCTCGGCGTCACCCTGTGGGGCGTGATCGTCCCGGCGGACGTCCACCTGGAAGTGTTGTTGGTGGCGGTGCCGGCGCTCACCGCCGCGGCGGACAACACGCGTACCACCGTCAGCATGACCGCCCTCGCCTGTCTCGGCGTGGTGGCGGTCGACGCCGACGACGGACTGCCCAGCTCACCGATCCTCCCGATCGACGTCCTGGGCCTGCTGGTCGTCGGCGTCCTGGTCCTCGTGTTCCGGCGCATGCGCGACGTGGACCACCGAACGCTCTGTGCGGTGCGCTCCGTCTCGGAGACAGCGCAGAAGGCGCTGCTCCCCCCGTTGCCCTGCCGTATGGCAGGGCTGGAGATCGCCACGGCCTACCGCTCGGCAGCCGCCCACGCACATATCGGCGGTGACGTGTACGCCGCCGAACGCGTCGAACATACGGTCCGCATGTTGATCGGCGACGTGCGGGGCAACGGCTTGGCGGCAGTCGACGACGCGGCAGCGGTCATCGGCGCGTTCCGCGAAGCCGCGCACCGCGACGTACAACTGGAGCATGTCGCCCTCTCCTTGGACGCCGGCGTGCGCCGCCGTGTCGACCAGGTCAGCGAGACGGACAGCAATGCGGCGGAGCGGTTCATCACCGCTCTCGTCCTGGAGATACCCGACGACTTGCACGTCGTCCGCGTGATCAGCTGCGGCCACCCCGACTCGATGCGCTCCCACGGCGCGGACGTGGACTTCCTCGAAGTGCCGCAGCCGGCACCACCGCTCGGCCTGGGCGGCGACCGGGCGGCCTATCAGGTCAACACCTTCCGATTCGAGCCGGAGGACACGCTGCTCCTGCACACCGACGGCCTCCTGGAGACCCGCGACGGGGCGGGTGCGTTCTACCCGGCACTGGACCGTTTCGCGCTCCTCGCCGAGGACGAACCGCACTACCTGATCGAACGCCTCATGAGTGACCTGACCGTCCATGCGGGCGGGGAGGTGCAGGACGACGTGGCCATGGTCGCGGTGCGCCGCCGGCCCGCGACGGCCACGGAGAGTGCCGGCGAGGGCGGCCACCCCGCGAGCCCCGTCACCGGCCCCGAAGGCCGGACGCTCCGTTGCGGAGCGGCGAAAAGGGCAATGAGGCACTGAACCACACGGGTTGCGACTGTTGTTCCGCCAGCATTCGCGTCCGCTGTTGCGACACGTGTTGGCGCGAGCCCTCAGGGCTTCCCGGAGTGCGCCCCAGGTCACCAGGAGTGCGCGGGTGCGGTTGAGAGTCCGTCATCTCCCTCGCGGTTGCCCTTGCCCTTGCCCGTGCTCCTGGCCGGAGTTGGGGTGAGCTGCGGGATGGGCGGCGCGGACGCCCCGGGGGTCGGGGCGCGCCCGGCGATGTCGCACATCGCCGGCGCCGCCGCGCCGGACCACCGTCGAGACCCAGAGGCGCGGAACAGCTGTCCGGATCATGGCCGTTGCGCCGCTCCACGGACGCCCCGCCGAGGTCCGGGGAAGTGTGCGGCGCCCCGTGGCCATGCGGCGCGGTCCGAGGATGCGCGGGCTGGAGGCGACCGCTTGCGCGAATCGTTGACATGACCCTGCCTTGTGGCTAACTTCGCGAACAGTTCCCGTCTGTGCCCCCAGGCGCTCGTGACCCCGGGGCTCCGTCACCGCGTTCGCATCGCCAGGCGCCCCGTCCCAGTGATGGGACAACGTTGTCAGTCTCGGCCGTGACCCGAGCGTCGCGTTTTTGACCGGAAGGCAACGTTGTCAAGTGCCGCTTCCTGCTTCCGAGTAGAGGAGAGACCGTGATGAAACGACTGCCGAGACCACCCGGAACCACCGCGATCGGCTTACTTGCCGCTGCCGCGCTGGCCGCGGCCGGCCTGTGCGCACCCGCGTCGGCGGCCGAGAAGGCCGCGCTCGTCACGTCGCCCGCCACCGTGGTCAACCCGTTCATCGGGACGTCGAACCAGGCGGACGACTTCCCCGGGGCCGACGTGCCGTTCGGCATGGTGCAGTGGAGCCCGGACACGCCGTCGCGTCCCTCCGGCGGCGGATACGAGTACAACGACTCGTCCATCACCGGCTTCAGCCTCACGCACATCGCCGGGCCCGGCTGCGGCGCCGTCGGCGACATACCGGTGCTGCCTACGGTCGGCACCGTCAACACCGGTGCGACGGACGCGTTCTCGCACGCCAACGAGTCGGCGTCGGCCGGCTCCTACAAGGTCGCCCTCAACAATCAGGTGACCACCGAGCTGACCACGACGACACGCAGCGGCATGGCGCGCTTCACCTTCCCCTCGAGCAGCCAGGCCAACCTGATCTTCAAACTCACCGGAAGCCAGAACGGCGCCACCTCGACGCAGTTCACCAAGGTCTCGAACACCGAGGTGAGCGGCCAGGTCACCAGCGGCCACTTCTGCGGCGCGGGGAACACCTACAGCGTGTACTTCGACATGGTCTTCGACCAGCCGTTCACCTCGCAGGGCGCCTCGGTCGCGAAGACGTCGGCCACCATCCCGGCGAAGCCCGGCACGGCGTCCACGAACGCCGCCGAGAAGCCCAACAAGCCGGTACTTCACGGCAAGGCCCCCACCGCGACGGCCCCGAAGGCGGCCAAGGCCGGCGCCACCCCGAACGCCGCCGCCTCCAACGGCTACGTCACCTTCAACACGACCGCCAACCCGGTGGTGCAGGCCAAGGTCGGCATCTCCTACGTCTCGGTCGCCAACGCGACGGCCAACCGGGCCGCGGAGAACACCGGGTGGGACTTCAACGCGACGCGCACCGCCGCGCAGAACGCCTGGAACAGCGCACTCGGCAAGATACAGATCGCCGGCGGGACGGCCGCACAGCAACAGAGCTTCTACACGGCGCTCTACCACTCGCTGCTGCACCCGAACGTCATCAGCGACACCAACGGCCAGTACTACGGTTTCGACGGCAGAACGCACACCGTGGACACCGGCCACCGAGCGGCGTACGCCAACTACTCCGGCTGGGACATCTACCGCTCGCAAGCCCAACTCGAAGCCCTGGTCGCTCCCCAGGTCGCCTCGGACACCGCGCAGTCGATGGTCGACGACTACGCCCAGACCGGAGTCTTCCCCAAGTGGTCGGAGAACAACGGGGAGTCCTACGTCATGGTGGGCGACCCCGCGGACGCCATCCTCGCCGACTACTACGCCTTCGGCGCCAGGGACTTCGACACCTCGGCCGCCCTGGCCGATATGGTCAAACAGGCGAGCACGGCCAACAACGACCGGCCGGGCCTGAACTACCTGAACTCACCCGGATACATGCCGCACGACGGCAGCTACGGCTGCTGCAACTTCTACGGCCCGGTGGCCACCACGCTGGAGTACAACACCGCGGACTTCGCCATCTCCGCGATGGCCGGGGCGCTCGGCGACACAGGTAACCAGAGGACGTACGCCAACCGTGCCCAAGGCTGGCGCAACGTACTCAACCCGGCCTCCGGCTTCGTCGAACCGCGCAACGCCGGCGGTTCCTGGACCGGCGGCTTCGACCCCACCAGCGGCACCGACATGGTCGAGGCCGACTCCTGGATCTACACCGGGATGGTGCCGTTCGACATCGGCGGCCTGGCGCGTGCCAAGGGCGGCAACACGGCGATGAACCACTACCTGGACACCGTGCTGCGCAGCTACACCGGCGACAAGGGCTACGCGTGGGTCGGCAACGAACCCAGCATCGAACTGCCGTGGGAGTACGACTACACCGGACAGCCCTACAAGACGCAGGGCACCGTCCGGGCGATCCAGGACCAGATCTGGGCGAACACCCCCGGTGGCCTGGCCGACGGCAATGACGATCTCGGCGCGATGAGCGCCTGGTACGTGTGGTCCGCACTCGGCATGTACCCCGAGACCCCGGGCACTTCCGACCTCGCCCTGGGCTCCCCCCTGTTCACCCAAGCCGTGGTCACACTCCCGTCGGGCAAGACGCTGACGGTCAATGGCAACGGCGCCGCCGACAACGCTCCCTACGTGCAGTCCGCGGCATGGAACGGCACCGCCTGGAACAACGCCTACGCCCCCACCACGGCGATCACCGCCGGCGGCACGCTGGACTACACGCTCGGCACCACCGCCAACACCTCCTGGGCGACGGCCGCTTCCGCGGCCCCGCCCTCCTACGCCGGTGACACCGCGGCCCCGGCCACGCCCCGCATCGGCACCATCTCCTCCGCGGTGGCCGCCAACCTGTGTGTGGACGACGCGAGTTCCTCCACCACCGACGGCACCCACGTCCAGATCTGGAGCTGCAACAACACCTACGCCCAGGACTGGATCGTCGCAGGCGACGGAACGGTCCGGACCCTCGGCAAATGCCTGGACGCCGACCACAGCGGAACCACCAACGGCACACTGGTCCAACTGTGGACGTGCAACGGCAGCGGAGCTCAGCAATGGACCTCGAGCGCCAACGGATCACTGGTCAATCCCCAGTCCAAGCTGTGCCTGGACGACCCCAACTCCACCACCACGAACGGCACCCAACTCCAGCTCTACGGCTGCAACGGCTCGAATGCCCAGAACTGGAAGCTGCCGAGCTGAGTCACGGCCACCGATAGTCCCAGCGCCGCCAGGCAGCTTCAGCGCATCGCCCCCGTGTGTCCCGACCGCCCGGCCGGGACACACGGGGGCGCGCTCCGGGGTGACGTCCGGGCTGGTCAGGTCAGTGGGTGACTCGCCGACGGGCATCCTTGAGCACACGCCGGGCCGCGAGCCGGCCCGACGTGGCGTTGTTGCCCGCACCGGGCCAGGTCGCCGCACCGGTCAGGTACAGGCCGGGTATCGCCGTGCGGTAGCCGTGGTGCCCGCACATGGGCCGGAAGACGAAGTTCTGGGCCAGGTGGTGGCTCCCCGCGATGCTGTCGCCGCCGACGAGGTTCGGGTCAGCCGTTTCGAGATCCTGGGGGGAGTACGCGGTGACGCGGGCGATCCGCGCCCGGCCACCGGGTGCGTAGCGCTCCAGCTTGTTCAGGACCCGGTCGGTCATCGCGTCGACGACTTCGGGCCAGTCGGTGCCGTGAATCGTTCCCGCCGCGTCACCTCGTACGACCGAGGGCATGGTGCGGACCTGGATCCATACGACGTGTCGGCCCGCGGGAGCCCGAGTCGGGTCCACCGCGGAGGTCTGCCCCACGATCAGCAGGGGTTCCACGGGCAGGAGCCCGGCCTGGGATTCCGCGTAGGTGCGCGCCAGGTCATCGACGTACGGCGCCACATGGACGTACGCGAAACGAGACAGTTCGTCCCCTGCCGCCCAGGGCAGTGGGCCGTCGAGGGCGAGATGCAGCATCAAGGTGCCCGGGCCGTACCGGTAATGGGACGCCTCGCCGCGCACCTGCGTGGGTACCCGCTCGAATTCCAGCAGCCGCTGGTACAGCATCGCAGGGCCTACGTTCGCGATCACCGCGCGGCGGGCTGTCAGGGTGCTCCCGTCGGTGCCGCGCACGCCCACGGCCCGCCCGTTCCGGCACACCACGCGGTCCACCTCGACACCGGTGCGGACCTCGCCACCGTATTCGGTCAGTACGTCGGCGAGCGCTCGCGGGAGATGCCGTGCACCCCCTTCGACCACGGACATACCGTTCTCCATGTCCGCGAACAGTTCCAGGAGCGGGAACATCGCCCCGCCTGCGATGTCAGGGGCGAAGTCCAGGTGCATGCCCCAGCAGGCTGCCATGGCCCGCGCCTCCGGCGTGGCGAACCAGACCTCTCCCAGTTCCCGGGTGCTCATCAGCAGCGTGTGCGCGAGTTCGGCCGCACCACGCACGCCGTGATGACGAAGCAGGCTCACCACCTGGCGGACGGCAGCGGCGGAGGGCACCGCGGATCCGTAGAGCCCGAACAGGTACGGCGAGAACGTGCGGTACTCCTCGTAGAGTCCGGCGAAGCCTTCGGCGTCCTCGGCGTTGTGTTCCGCCAACTGCCCAAGGGTCTGGGCGTAGTCGTGGTGGACCCGCATGCTTCGGCCGCCCGGGAACACGTTGGCATAGGGATGGTCACTTGTTCGGAAGCGGAGCCCGTGGCGTGTCAGATCGTCGGCGAAGTCGGCGTACGCCCGCGAACCGAGGAAGAGGTTCTGATTGGTGGAGTACAGGTCGTGCACGAACCCGGGCAGTGTGACCTCACCGCTCGCGATGGCACCACCCACCGCGGCGCTACGCTCCAGTACAGCCACCGACCACCCCGCCCGCGCCAGGTAGAGGGCGGCCACCAGGCCATTGTGGCCGCCACCGACAACGACCGCGTCGTAGGAATGTGTCATCGTCCTGACCTCCCGCCGCCCGGCCTCTCCGCGTTCGTCCGTGTCCGGAAGCTCTCCGCGGGAGGGGCGCCGCCGCTACGACAGAGGGCCGACTCACCCCGCACCCGGCCGAGGCCGACGGCTCCGCGTTCACACGGCCGTATCCCCTGGCCCCGTAGCCTTCGGAATGACTCCGCCACCCGAAAGGTCGGCGTCTTTCGTCGGAGATGTCCGTAACCCATACTGGTTACTCGCTGACGGGGCACTTCCGGTGCGTGAAGCACCTTCGAATGCGTATGCCATTGAAGCGTCCCGTGAGAAACCGCCTGCCTCACACCGCGGCAGTGGTTCGGTCGGGTGCGTGACTGTGTTCGGCCCAGATGGTCTTGCCGTGGTGGCTGTGGCGGGTTCCCCAGCGTTCGGCGAGTTGCGCGACGATGAACAGTCCGCGCCCGTTCTCGTCGAAGGTGCGGGCCCGGCGCAGGTGCGGCGAGGTGCTGCTGCCGTCGGCGACCTCGCAGACCAGGCTGCCCGCGTGGTCGATCAGGCGCAGCTGGATGGGCGGTTGTGCGTGGCGGATCGCGTTGGTGACCAGTTCACTGACGATGAGTTCGGTGGTGGGGGCGGCGTCCGTGAGGCCCCAGGAGGCCAGTTTCTCCGCGATGTGGGCGCGGGCGTAGGACACGGCAGCCGGGTCGGCCGGCAGGTCCCAGGTGGCCACGGTACGTGTGTCCAGGGCGTGGGTGCGGACGGCGAGGACCGCGACCTGGGCGTGAGGCGCGTGGAGCAGGGACTTGACGGCGGATTGGCAGATGGCGTCCAGGCAGGGCTGGGGCCGGGCGAGTGCGCTGAGCAACGCCTCGTTGCCGGAGTCCTGCGCACCCGTGCCTCCGGTGTGGGTGTGCAGCAGGAGCAGGCTTCCCTCAGGGAGGTCTATCTCGGTGGATTCGAAGGGCAGGTCCGTCTGTCCCAGGGGCGGGCCCTGGGGCAGGTCGAGGGAGGTGACCGTGCCATCGGGGGTGATGACGGTGGGCGGAGGGCTGCCGGCGCCGGCGAGCGTGCAGCGGCAGGAGGCGGGATCGTAGACCGCGTACAGGCATTGGGCGCTGACGGTGCCGGCGCTGCTGCCCCTGGTCTCGGTGTCGGGACTGGGGCGGACGTCGGGCCGGAGCCGGGCGAGGACGTCGGCGAGATGGGTGAGCAGTTCGTCCGGCTGCAGATCGACGTCGGCCAGGGTGCGTACCGCGGCGCGGAGTTCGGAGGCGGTGGCGTCCGCGTCCGGTCCGGCGACGGCACCGGCGACGAGTCCGACCCGGGCGCCGGACAGCGGGATGGCGTCGAGCCACTGGGCGCGCGTCCCGAGCCGGCCGGACCCGGTCCGGTAGTGGCCGGCCAGCTCCACCACCGCGGGTTGCGGCAGTGCGCCGGGCAGGGCGGACACCATGCGGGCCGGTGGGGCCGGGACGGCATACGGTGCTTCGGGGACGCGACCGGCCTGGCCATCGGCCGGGTCAGGCGCATCGGACCGGTTCCGGGTGGCTGCGACGGGCGTGTTCAGCAGAAGCGGCCGTACCCGGCAGACGACGAGGCTCAAGGCGAAGGACAGGGCGACCGCGGTGATGACGACCGTCCGGCCGCCGGCCGACACTCCGTGAATGGCGAAGCCGTAGGTGGCGACGCTGGCGGCCAGGGTGGAGACGCCGATGATCAGGGAGCGCCGCATGGGCAGGAGCGCGGCGGCGGTGACGGGGACGAGCACGGAGAATCCCGACCAGCGGACCAGGCCGCCCGCGGAATCCTGGAGCTGTACTGCGCACGACGCGATGACATAGACGACGAGGAGCACACTCAACCACCTTTTCAGTCGCGTGGCAGTCATCGTCGTCATCGCCTCTCCATGGATGATGCGTCGTTTCGGGAGCACCGGACGAGTCACGGGTCGACCTCCGTCGGATGGTGTGGCTGGGAGGGGCGTGGACCCTGGCCGCTGCCCATGGCGGGCGTGCGCCGGATGGCCACCAGGGCGAGGTCGTCCTCCAGGTGTCCCTCGGCATGGAGGTCCACGTCGTCGTTGACGCGCCGCAGCAGGCTGTGCGGGCAGTCCCACGGCCAGCCCGAGGCCCGCTCGAGGATCGGATAGAAAATGCCGGCGGTGGAGCGGGCTTCGACGACGCCGTCCGTGTAGAGCAGCAGGGTGTCCGCGGGCCCGAACGCGAAGGTGTCGACGTGGTAGGAGTCGGGAGAGATGCCGGCCAGCCCGAGGGGTGGCGCGGGACGGGGGATCGGCAGGGCCGCCACCTTGCCGCGGCGGCCCCGCAGGGGTGAGGGGTGCCCGCAGCTGATGACCTGGACGAGAGCCGCCTCGTCGGGGATCTCCACCAGCAACGCGGTGATGAAGCGCTCGCCGCTCTCTGGGTCGCTCTCGGTGAGCTGCGTCAGATGCCTGCGGACACTGACCTCCAGGGCGGCGGCCAGTTCGGGCAGGGCGGCGTGCTGATACGCGGCCTCTCGGAAGGCGCCCAGAAGCGCCGACGCGTCCTCGACGGCGGGCAGGCCCTTGCCGCGGACGTCGCCGATGAGGAAGCGGGTCGCGCGACCGGTCCGGGCGGCGGCGTACAGGTCGCCGCCCACCAGGGCGTGGGCCGCGGCCGCCCGGTACGTACAGGCGACGAGCAGCGGACCGAGCCGCCGGGGCAGGGGGCGCAGCAGGACCCGCTGGGCCACCTCCGCCACCGCCCGTACCTGGGTCAGCTCCCGCAGGTCGCGGTCGTGCAGGGACCGGGCGGCGACGACGAAGACCGACACCACCAGCAGGGCCGCGATGTGGAGCGGCAGGAGCGGCGAATGCAGCAGGCCGTCATGGCGGTCGATGACGAACATGGCCCCGCTGGCCGCCAGGGCGGTGCCCGCGGTGAAACGGGAGCCGGCGAACGCCGCCGTGGAGGTGGGGGCGGCGACGAGGAGCGGGGACAGGTGGACGGCCACGGGAGCGAAGGTGGCGGCCAGCGTGATGACGGTGATCAGCGTGACCGGGACCGCCGACCGGGCGAGGACGCCGCCGCCCGCCCACGGGCCACCACGCGCGAAGGAGAGGTGCCATGCATCGCGCGCACGGCCGCCGCCGGTACCCCACTCGGCGACCGGGCGCTTCGGCCTGCCCGCGCCGGCTCGGAAGAGCGGGAGGGGTGAACGGGTCATGGGGGCCGCCTCGAGAGGGGTTGTACGTGGGGTCTCTTCGAGCATCCGCCCGCACGGCGGCCGGCACATCGGTGCGGGCCCGCACCTCGCATCCGTAGGACCCGGCACCCCGCACCGCAGATCCTCCGGCCCCCGCTGCGTCATCCCCGCGCACCTTCCTGCGGGTTTCCCGCACACGCGCCACAGCGGCTGCCCGACAGCCGGAGGGGATCTACCGTTGCAGCTATGGACGACCCCAGCTCCACCCCGTCCGGGCGAGCGCCCCGGGAGGTGACCGTCGTACTGGCCGACGATCATCTGGTGGTGCGGGCCGGAATGCGGCTGCTGCTGGCCCAGGACCCGGCGTTCCGGATCGTCGCCGAGAGCGCCACGGTCCCCGACACCCTCGAGGCCGTGCGCCGGACCCGTCCGCGGGTGCTGGTCCTGGACCTGACCATGGCCGGCAAGTCGAGTCTGCCCATGATTCCGGCGCTGCTCACCGCTTCGCCCGGCACGCGGATCCTGGTCCTCACGATGCAGGAGGATCCGGCGTTCGCCCGGGAGGCGCTACGTACCGGAGCGGCCGGCTACCTGCTCAAGGAAGCGGCCGCCGAGGAGCTGCGGGCCGCCGCACACCAGGTCGCCGAGGGCGCGACGTACGTCCAGCCGGTGCTGGGAGCCAGGCTTGCCGTCGAGATGCCGGGACCTGCCGACCAGGAGTCGCTGACCATCCGCGAGGCCGAGGTCCTTTCGCTGCTGGCGCTGGGCCACACCAACCAGGAGATCGCGCGGCATCTCTACGTCTCGGTCCGGACGGTGGAAACCCATCGCGCCCGCATTCGGGACAAGCTCGGCAAGGACAGCCGGGCGGAGCTCATCGCCGCGGCCCGCGAGCGCGGCCTGGTGGCATGAGCGGACCACGTCAGGCCCGCTGGGGCCTCGCCCTGCAGGCGGCGGGGACCTGTCTGCTCACGGTCGCGGTGGTTCTGGAGGTCACCGACCAGCCGCTCCCCTCCGAGCTGGCGCTTTCCCTTGCCGCGGCAACCCCGTTTCTCGGGGCGGCGCCGCTCTACACCGCGGGACGCCGGACCTGGATGGTGGTGGCCGGCGCCATCGCGCTCATGCTCGCGGTGGCCAGCCTGGTCCGCATCACCGAGCAACCGCTGTTGAACGCCCTGCACGTGGTCCCGCTTCTCCTGGTCGTGTACACGGCCTCCACCATGCGCAGTGCGACCCACCGCGACCGGGGCCTCCAGCGGGAACGTGTCCGGGCCCGCCACGACGGAGCGGAGCGCGAACGCCGCCGCTGGGCCCGTGAACTGCACGACGACACGCTTCAGGAACTCGGCGCCGTACAGGTGGTGCTCTCCTCCGCCGCCGCCGACGGCCGACCCGAGGCCATGCGGGGCGCGATCGAACAGGCACGCGCCCTGGTCGGTAACCAGATCACCTCGCTGCGCCACCTGATCACGGATCTGCGTCCCTTGGTCCTGGACGAGCTGGGACTGCGCGCGGCACTGGAAGCGCTGTGCCGGCGCACTTCCGAGACTTTCGGCATCCCTGTCGATCTCCGGATCGATCCGCAGCAGGCCGACTTCAGCGACCGGCTGACCTCAGACGCACAGGCCCACGTGTACCGCATCGTGCAGGAGGCCCTGACCAACGCGGTGAAACACGCCCAGCCCACGCGGATCACCGTCGGTGTGGAGGCCGACGGCCATGAGATGACGCTGACCGTTGCCGACGACGGGCACGGAATGCCCCAGCCCCCGGACTCCAGGCGCTGGCCGACCCTGCGCGCCGCCGCGCCCCCGGCCTCCACCGTGCGGGGAGTGGGGCTCGCTGCCATGCACGAGCGTGCGGACCTCATCGACGCGCAGCTCACGATCCGCAGCGTTCCTGGGAAGGGAACCTCCGTCATCCTGAGCCTGCCGGAGTGAACGTGAGCCTTCCGTCGCGTCGAGGGCCGCGCGACCGGGCACTCGCGGCCGCGTCGGCGCCGACCGGCGGGCTGTGCCACGTCCGGGTGTACCGGATGCGTCCGCCATCGCCCGCCGGGGGCGGGACAGTTGGCGTGTGACCGCTGCGCGATGAGTGGTTCACCGGAGTTCTTACGAGAGGCTGACGCGGCGGCCGAACCTCTCCTGTCCCACCCTCCGCATGGGCAACTCTGGCTCTGCCCGCCCCCGACGGCGGTGGCGGCCGAGTCCGAGGAGCAACGCATGAGCAGGCACAACAGGCGCTGGTCGTCGCGGCGGCGTCGGCTGACCATCGGCGCGGCCGGCGTCCTCGCCGCCGCGGCGGCCGCCACGTCGGTGACCGTCGCCTCGGCGCGGGAGACCCATCCACGCGGGGACACGGCCAAGGCCGACCACGCCGTCTTCGTCCAGGGCGACGAACTCGACGGCAACACCATCCATGTCTTCAAGCGAGGCGGGGGTGGCGAGTTGACGGCCGCGGGCCGCTACGCGACCGGGGGCAGGGGCGGCGACCAGGTCGACGCCCCCACCGACTCGCTCGCCTCCCAGGGCCCGCTCGTCTACGACGACCGGTCGGGTCGGCTCCTGGCGGTGAACGCGGGAAGCGGCACCGTGACGTCGTTCCGGGTGCGCGGACAGAAGTTGACCGACCGTCAGACAGTGCGCTCGGGCGGAGACTTCCCCTCCTCGATCGCGGTGTCGGGCCGGCTCGCCTACGTCATGAACGCGGGGGGCGCGGGCAGCGTTCAGGGTTTCCGGATCACGGCCAAGGGTCTTGAGCCGCTGCGTGGTTCGCACCGCTCCCTCGGGCTGGACAACAAGAAGGTGCCGCTGTTCTCCAGTTCGCCGGGCCAGCTCGCGTTCACCCCGGGCGGCAGGCAGCTGGTTGTCACCACCAAGTCCGCGAACACCATCGAGGTCTTTCCGGTACGGCATGACGGGCGCCCCTCGCGCCGCGCGGTGGTCAACGACTCGGCCGGAGGCGTGCCGTTCGCCATCACCTTCGACCGGGCCGGCCGCATGCTGGTGGCCGAGGCCAAGGACTCCACGGTCAGTACGTACAAGGTGCGTGCCGACGGCACTGTGGACGTAGTCCAGAAGCCTCTGCCGAACGGCCAGAAGACGCTGTGCTGGCTGGAACGCGCGGGTGATTTCTTCTACGGGGGCAACACCGGCAGCTCGACCGTCACCGGTTACCGCACCGACCGCCACGGCAGGCTGGCGCTCACCACCGGTGGCGGCGTCGCCACGCCGCCGTCGGCCACGTCCCAGGGTGTCATCGACCTGGCGGTGACGGAGGACGAGAGGTTCCTCTACGTACAGAACGCCACCTCAGGCACGGTTGACGGGTTCCGCGTCGGCGGGAACGGCTCCCTGACCAAGGTCACCACCGTCACCGGACTTCCCTCCTTCGCCGGATCCGGCATGGAGGGCATCGCCGCGGTGTAGGAAAGCGGCCACCGCGGCGATGGGCGCCCCGGGCACCTTTGTCCGGGGCGCCATGCCGGTCCGCTAGAGC
The DNA here is from genome assembly GCF_012273515.2 of Streptomyces sp. RPA4-2. Classification (NCBI taxonomy): domain Bacteria; kingdom Bacillati; phylum Actinomycetota; class Actinomycetes; order Kitasatosporales; family Streptomycetaceae; genus Streptomyces; species Streptomyces sp. RPA4-2. Next base: position 689,494 of record NZ_CP050975.2, on the reverse strand, counting down.
AGCAGCACGACGGCGGCACCGATGCCTCCGAGGAACAGGGCGACGACGGCATCGGGCCAGCCGCCCCGGCCCCAGCGGAACGGGTGGTCCAGAGCCAGCCTTCCCGGACCGGTGGCCGCGACGCCGAGTGCGACGACCGCGATACTCAGGTTGTATTCCAGGCCCCCGTTGGTCACCCACACTCCGTGGGCCGCGGTGACGGTCACCATGGCGTTGATCATCACGCCGATCAGGGCGCCCGCCGCCAGGGGGGTGAACAGTCCCACCGCGAAGCCGAGGCCCCCGAGGAGTTCGGAGACACCGCCGATCACGGCGTAGACCTTTCCCGGCCGGTAGTCCAGCGCGGCGAGCTCCCTAGCGGTGGCGGTCAGACCGTCGCCACCGAAGATTCCGAAGAGTTTCTGGGCGCCGTGTCCCGCCATCAGCAGGCCGAACGTGAGCCTGATGAGCAGCAGACCGCAGTCGCCGGCCGAGACCGCCGTCCGTGCCGGGGCGTCCGCCGGGGGATCGGGAGAAGCGCGTAGTCGCCGGGGGATGGAGTTCACGAGGGCTCTTCTCCGCTCCGCGTTCCCATGCGGGGGCGGCTGACCTTCGAGGAACAGCGGAACTCGTTGTCGGGTCGTCATGACGCCGTGAAAGCGGCGCGCGAGAAAGACCGCGCCACTGCCACGCACATGCCGCGCACAGTCACCACTGTCTGGCGTCCGTCCGGGGCAGGCCGCCGGCTGCATTCGTTGTGCGTTCGTGGCCGTGTCCTTCCATCCTTACTCCGGTCCGCCGCTTCATGTCGGCCGTCCGGCAGGGGAGCCGTGCACCCGATCCCGGACGGTGACGTCCGGTCGCGCAGCGGCACCGTGCGGCGACGCCTCAAGGCCCCGATTTCCCGAGGTCCCGACGTCCCGAGGCCCGAGTCCGCGGAGGCCGAGGGGGCGTCTCACCCGGACGTGTAGTTTGCGCGGCGGTGCGGGGGTGTGCGGGCATGGCGGCGTCGCCCAGCGGAGAGAACCAGAGCATGCACGAACCGGTGTCCGACGAACCGCTCCCCGCCTCCGGAATCCCGCCCGCGACCGATGTGGTCTTCACAGCGGACTTCGCATCCACCCGGCAGTGGGTTGTCGGCCGTTCCTGGGCCTATCCCGACGGCGGTCCGGTCAATCCGGGCGACGACAAGCTCGATCACCTGGTTGAGGACGGTACCTACTGCCGCACCGGCGTCTTCCGGGCCACACGAAGACGGGACGGCAGATGGAACACGGGACTGCTGACGACCGAAGGCAGTGAGGAGGAGTTCGCCGTCCGCGCGGGCGACGTACTGGAAGCGCGCGTGCGGTTGCCCCGCGAGATCGGGGCATGGCCGGCGATCTGGACCTGGCGGGACGGCGGCCAGGAGATCGACGTCTTCGAGTACCACCCCGACAACGCCGATCTGTTGGAGTTCTCCAACCATGTCCGCGGTAGTGGTCACTACTACACGGACGAGTCGGTAAGTCCGGGTGCGTGGGTCGATCTGTGCGTCGAGTTCGGCGTCCGTTCCGTGGTGTGGTGGGTGAACGGCACCCAGGTGTTCGCGGACCGGCGCGGGGTGGGGCGCGCCTGGCATGCCTACCTGATCGTCAACCTCTCGGTGTGCGCCGGGCGTTACCATCCGTCTCCCACCCGTGGGACCAGTGCGATGTCGTACGAGGTGGAGAGCCTGGTGGTGCGACGTGCGGTGCCGACTCACTGAACGGTGACACCCTCGGAACAGCGACTGCGGTGGAGAGGTCGTTCAGGACAGTGGCGTCCGCTCAGAGGCGTGGGCTTGCAGTACCCGGACGATGAGCAGTGCCACGTCGTCGTGGCCGCCCGGATCGCGGAGGGCGTGCAGGAGCACCTCGCAGGTTTCGTCGAGGGAGCGGTGCGGATCGTCCAGGAGGACGAGCAGGCTGTCCATGCACGCGTCGATCGGAAAGCCGCGTTTCTCGACCAGGCCATCGGTGTACAGCACGAGTTGATCGCCACGGCCCAGCGCGAGCACACTGGTGTGGAAGTCGCCGTTGCCCACGCCCAGCGGGGTTCCGGTGGGCAGGTCGAGCAGTTCGTGTTTCCCGTCCATGCGGAGGAGCGCGGGCGGCAGATGGCCGGCCAGCGAGATGAGGCATCGCGCGCTGTGCGGGTCGTAGACGGCGTAGACACATGTGGCGATGATGTCCTGCTCCAGGTCCTCGGTGATGCGGTCGAGGTGCTGGAGGACCTGGGAGGGGTCGAGGTCGAGGCCGGCCAGGGTGCGGGTGGCGGTGCGGAGCTGGCCCATGGTGGCGGCGGCGCTGACGCCGCTGCCCATGACGTCCCCGACGACCAGGGCGGTCTTGTCGCCACCGAGAGCGATGACGTCGAACCAGTCACCACCGATCCCGCTGGCGGCCCTGGCCGGCTGGTACCGGGAGGCGACGGCCAGCCCCGGCCGCTGCGGCGGAGGGTGGGGGAGGAGGCTGCGCTGGAGAGTGAGGACGGTACGTCGTTGTTCTTCGAAGGCGCGGTAACGTTCGGTGACGTCCACGCTGGAGGTCACCACGCCCAGCGCCTTCCCGTTGGGCGCTTCGAGCCGGTGGAACGAGATCGACCAGGCGTGCTCGTTGTCCGGGTCGGCCGGGGTGCGGGCGGAGGTGTACTGGTCCAGGACCGGGGCGCCGGTGGCCAGCACCTCGTGGATGGTCGTTTCGAAGGACTCGTCCAGGAGCGGAAGCACGTCATGCACGTGCCGGCCCAGGTGTTCGGCGACGGGGACGCCGCTCATCCGTTCCTCCGCCGCGTTGACCGACACGTAGCGGAGGTCGGTGTCCAGTACACCGAGCCCGATGGGTGACTGGGAGACCAGTCGCGCGGCCAGTGCCAGTTCGCGTTCGACCTGCCGCAGCGTGGCCTGATCCGCCGCGAGCCCCAGGGCGTAGTGGTCACCCTGCTCGTCCTGGAGCCGCATGTTACGGAACTCCACGCGCCGCGTACTGCCGTCCTTGTGCTTGATGGGGAAGACTCCGGCCCAGCTGCCGCCGCCCTCCATGACCTGCGCGAACAGGCCGAGGACGATGTCCCGGTGCTTCTCGTGGATCAGGAGGCGGCCGGCGAACTCGCCGAGCGCCTCATCGGCGCTGTAGCCGAAGAGATCCTCGCCCTGAGGGCTCCACAGAACGATTTTGCCGTGGTCGTCGAGAAGGATGGCTGCCACGCTCAGCAGGTCGAGGAGGCCGCCGGACGCGGTCGGGGCGACGTCCGCCGTGTCGTAGTCGCGCTCCAACGACTCGGCTGCACCCATCCCCATCCCTCCTCACTGCATGCGGCCACCGGGTGGCTTCAGGACGCCGAGGTACCCCAGGGCTCGGCAGCAGGCGTCATGCTCCTCCTCATCGTCTCCCTCCACGCCGAGTCCCGCAGCTATACCCGCCGCAAACCCGAAACTGGCGTATCGCGTCGGATCCGGTCGGCTACCGCCCAAAATACGCGTGCGCGCGCCGCCGCGGGGCCTGGTCAGGAGGGGCGGCGGGAGCCGGGCGGGCACGCACCGGTCCGCCGTGCGGCACGGCGGACGCGCGGTGATGTGTTCTCCGGGGCCACCCGGAAGGCCCACGAGGACGGCGAAGGTGCCAGGGCCGTTTCGCACACCGGCGACGGCGGAGGGCCGCGGGTGCGGAAGCGCTGGGGCCACCGACCGCAGCCGGGCGGTCACCAGCGAGTGAAGGCCCCGGCGTGCCCGTGGGCCGCCGCGCGGAAGCGCCGACGGGCGGCGATCGCGACATGGCCGCGGTTGTACACCCTGGGCCGCCGACAGATGCTGTAGACATCGCCACGGGTTGGGGTGGTGCCATGAATGTCTGGAATGCGAAGGACAGCGTCTACTTCCGTGGTCCCCTCGACGTCACGCGGGCCGCCACGGCGGTCCTGGATGCCGAGGGCTGGGTCGTGGGATGGAGTCCGGCGGCCGAGGAGATGCTCGGCTACCGGTCGGACGAGATCGTGGGCCACCCCGTGGACGTGCTGTTCGCGGGCGGGCGTTCCTGGCAGCCCGGACTGGCCGAGTGGCGCGACGCCCCCAACGTGCGCAGCAACGCGGTCGACCTCAAACACCGCGACGGCCACATCGTACGGTCGGCGACGATGATGTCCCGCCTGTCCGACGGGAGCGACGGACCTGCCTGGATCGTCGTCGCGGCCGAGCTGGACGAGGTCCACGACTGGGAGGCGGGCCAGGCCATGCTGCGCGGCCTGGCCACCCAGTCACCCATCAGCCTGACCATCTACGACACCGGCCTCCGGCTGACCTGGGCCAACACCGCGTCGGGACGGGAGTTCACCGAACCGGTCGAGAACGTCATCGGGACACTCTCGCAGGACCTGTACCCGGGCGGCGAGGTACTGACCGAAGGGGCACCGTCGACGCTGGAACAGGTCATGCGCAACGTGCTCACCACCGGTGAGCCGGTCGTCGACCTGCGCTATCGCGGGCGGCCGCCGGCCGACCGGGAGCAGGACCACGTCTGGTCCTGCTCCTACTACCGTCTGCAGGACGCCCGTGGGCAGACGCTGGGCGTGTGCGAGGACGCCTTCGACGTGACCGACCGGTACCTCGCCCAGCGGCGGCTGGCACTCCTGGTACGGGCCGGATCCCACATCGGCCGCACTCTCGATGTCGCGCGCACGGTCACGGAGTGCACCGAGGTCACCGTCCCGGACTTCGCCGACGCCGTCGTGGTGGACGTCGTGGAAGGTGTCACGGAAGGGGAGGAACCCGGTCAGGTGTGCCCGGATCCCCTGCTGCGCATGGCCCGCCGTTCGGCCGACGGTGTACCCGAGGGAGACCCCTCGGGTACACCGTCGGCCGAACGGCGGATCGCCTACGCGGCGGATTCGCCCCAGGCGCGCAGCCTGTCCTCGGGCCGGCAGGTCCTGGAGGAGACCGGATCAGGTGAGGCCGGGCCGCTGCCCGACGCCGAACCGTGGGCCCATTCCGTACTCGTCGTACCTCTCCGCGCCCGTGGCACGACGCTGGGGCTCGTCACGTTCCTGCGCGGCAGGACCTCCGCCCGTTTCGACAGCGACGACCTGTCGCTCGCCGAGGAGCTGGCCACCCGCACCGCCGTCTGCATCGACAACGCGCGCCGCTACACCCGGGAGCGCACGGCCGCCCTCGCACTCCAGCGCGACCTGCTGCCCCGGCACATCCCGCCGCAGACGGCCGTCGAAGTGGCCCACCGCTATCTCCCCGCTCACCTGGCCGATGTCGGCGGCGACTGGTTCGACGTCGTACCGCTCTCCGGAGCGCGGGTCGGGCTGGTCGTCGGCGACGTGGTGGGCCACGGTCTGCGCGCCGCCGCCACGATGGGGCGTCTGCGCACCACTGTGCGCGCCCTGGCACGGCTGGACTACACCCCCGACGAACTGCTCACCCGCCTCGACGACCTGGCCGAGCAGACCTCCGAGGAACAGACGGCGGCGCGGCGCGTGAGCGGTCCGGCCACCGATTCCGGGACGTACGACGACCCTGCCCTCGGCGTGACCTGCCTGTACGCCGTGTACGACCCGGTCGCCGGGCGGTGCGCCCTGGCCCGAGCGGGGCACCTGCCGCCGGCGGTCGTCACCCCCGACGGCATGCTCACCTTCCCCGAGCTGCCCTCCGGCCCACCACTTGGTCTGGGCGGTCTGCCGTTCGAGAGCGCGGAACTCGAGCTGCCTCGGGGCAGCCTCGTGGCCCTCTTCACCGACGGTCTGGTCAGGGGCCAGGATCATGACGTCGAGCTCGGACTCGAGCGGCTGGGCCGTGTGCTGTCCGAACACGAGAAGCCTCTCGAGGAGTTGTGCGACCAGATCATCGCCGAACTCCTCCCCGAGGGGCCGGCCGCCGACGACGCGGCCCTGCTGCTCGTACGCACCCGGGTGCTGGACTCGCACGAGGTGGCCGTGTGGGAGCTGTCCCTGGACCCCGAGGCGGTCGGACGCGCCCGCAACCTCGCCAGTCGGCAGCTGAGGAGTTGGGGGCTGGGGGAACTGTCCTTCACCACCGAGCTGGTCGTCAGCGAGCTGGTCACCAACGCGATCCACTACGCCTCCGGACCGATCCAGCTCAGGCTGATCCGCGACCGCAGCCTGCTGTGCGAGGTCTCGGACACCGGGCACACCACGCCCCACCTCCGGCGCGCCGCCAGTGACGACGAAGGCGGGCGCGGCCTGTTCATCGTCGCGCACATGGTCCAGCGGTGGGGCACGCGCTATTCGGCGGCCGGCAAGACCATCTGGACCGAACAGCCCCTCCCGCCCACGGACGCGCTCTAGATGAATGATGCGAAGGTGTGAGTGGTCGAGATAGATGTCACCTGGTCGCGCGGACTGACACCAGCCGCGTGCACCCACCGCGATCTGCCGCCTGAGCCCGGCCGCGATGGGTGGATCCTGGCGGGGCGTGTGGGAGCTACTGGAGACGTGTCGCAGTCCGGATGAGGTCGGCGACGGCTCTGGACCGGCTGTGCGGTGGCCAGGCGATCACGGTGGTGACCGTCGGCGCGTCCAGCACGGGTACGGCGGCGAGGTCACTGTGCAGTTGGGCTCGGCACGACTCCGGTGAGACCGCACAGGCACGGCCGAGCGCGACGAGCTGCAACAACTGCGCATGGTCGCGGACCTGTGGGCCGGGGCCGGGCGGGTAGCTGCCGTCGGGGTCGGGCCAGCGTGGGAGGGGCAGGCCCGGCAGCCCGGTGATGTCGGCCATGTGCACATGGGCCCGGGCGGTGAGCGGATGCCCGGCTTAAGCAGGACCGCAACCTGCCTCTCCGTGCTGAGCTCTTCGGTGTGGAATCCGGCCGTCGAGTCGAACGGCCGGTGCAGCAGCGCCACGTCGGCCCGGCCCTCGCGCAGGAGTCGTTCCTGCTCGGCCGGACCGCACAGGATGACGTCGACGGGGACCGCGCCGGGTTCGGCGGCGTACGCGTCGAGCAGTCTCGCCAGCAGTTCCCTGGACGCGCTGGCCTTCGTGACCAGGACCAGGCCGGGGCGGCCGGTCACGGAAGGGGCGGCGCGGCGGGTCCGACGCTCGGCGGCCTCGACCGCGTCGAGAGCCGCCCGGCCCTCGACCAACAGCACCGAGCCGGCCTCGGTCAGCGTGACAGTGCGACTGGTTCTGTCCAACAGCGCTGCCCCGAGCCGGCGTTCGAGCCGCTGGATCGCCCGTGACAACGGTGGCTGCGCGATCCCGAGCCGCTGCGCGGCACGCCCGAAGTGCAGTTCTTCAGCGACAGCGACGAAATACCGCAGTTCCCGGGTCTCCATCCGGCCACGCTATCCCGGATCAATACCCTGACGGTATCGTTGTGCATCCGATCGGTCTTGGACCCCGGCCGAGGCCCGAAGGCAGCATCGTCCCTATGACTGAACGGACGATCGCGCTGGTCACCGGCGCGAACAAGGGAATCGGCTACCAGATCGCCGCGGGCCTGGGCACCCTCGGCTGGAGTGTCGGCGTCGGCGCCCGCGACGACCAGCGCCGAAGCGCCGCGGTGGAGAAACTGCGCGCCGCCGGCATCGACGCGTTCGCCGTACCGCTGGACGTGACCGACGACGCGAGCGCGACCGCCGCTGCACGGCTGATCGACGAACGGGCCGGACGCCTCGACGTGCTCGTCAACAATGCCGCCATCACAGGCGACATGCCACAGGAGCCCACCCGGATCGACCCCGCCACCATCCACACGGTCGTGGACACCAACGTGATCGGCGTCATCCGCGTCACCAACGCGATGCTGCCGCTGCTGCACCGTTCCGCCGCACCACGGATCGTGAACATGTCCAGCAGCGTCGGTTCCCTCACCCTGCAGTCAGGACCCGCCGCCGAGCAGACGGCAGGTCCGGTGTCCGCGGCGTACGCGCCGTCGAAGACGTTCCTGAACTCCGTCACCCTCCAATACGCCCGGGAGCTGAGCGGCACGAACATCCTGATCAACACCGGCTGCCCCGGCTACGTCGCCACCGACCTCAACGGCTTCCGCGGCGTGCGCACCCCCGAACAGGGCGCGGCGATCGCCATCAGACTCGCGACCCTGCCCGACGACGGCCCCACCGGACAGTTCTTCGACGACGCCGGCGTAGTTCCCTGGTGATGTGCACGGCGGCCGTCACCCGCCAGGCTGATGCCGCTGCGCCCACGCATCTCGAACAGATCCGTGGTGGTCGTCCCTGCCGACGCTCCGGTGCCGGGGCAACGCCCCGCACCGCTACCGGCTCCAACAATCGTGACCCGGGGATCCGAATCGTTGTCGGGATCCCGCCCCGGCCCACGGATGCCGAGCCGGTCACCCTCGCGGTGATGCGGGCCACCGGTGGCGTCCGGCCACTTCATCGGTACGACGGTCAGTGGCCCGCCGCCGTTTCCCACAGGCCCACCTGGGGGCGAACTGCGCTCATGTGCAGGCAAGTTGATGTGACAGGCTGTCCTGAGCCGTTCGCGCGCGGGGAGCCGGGACGGTCGTCGAGAGGAGCGCAGCGTGACGCAGTACGGGTTCCGTACCGAGGAGATCGACACCAGCAGGCCGCACCCGGCCCGGATCTACGACTACCTGCTGGGCGGCAAGGACAACTACGAGGTGGACCAGCGGGCCGGCGACGAACTCGCCGCCGCGGCCCCCGAGGCGCGGATCGGCCTGCGGGCCAACCGCGCCTTCCTGCAGCGCGCTGTCCGGTACGTGGTGGGCAGCGGCGTCCGCCAGATCCTCGACGTCGGCACCGGACTGCCCACTTCGCCGAACGTGCACGAGACGGCCGAGGCGGTGGCGTCCGACGTGCGCATCGCGTACGTCGACAACGACCCGATCGTGAACGCCCACGCCAACGCGCTGATCAGCCGTTCCGGTCCGACCAGTGTCGTACTCGCCGACCTGCGCGATCCGCTCGCCATCGTGAACCACCCCGACGTGCGCCGCGTCATCGACTTCGACGAACCCGTCGCCCTTCTCCTGGTCGCCGTCGTCCACTTCCTCACCAATGCGGACAATCCCAGGCAAGTGGTCGCCACGCTGCGCGACGCGCTGCCCGTGGGCAGCTTCCTGGTGCTCTCCCACGCCACGGGCGACTTCGCCGACCGTCGTGACGCGCAGGCCGTCTACAACAAGGCCAGCGCCACCCTGAACCTGCGCGCTCGCGCGGAGGTCGAGCGATTCTTCGACGGCTTCGAACTGGTCGAACCGGGCCTGGCCCAGGTTCCGTTCTGGCGCCCGGACGGCCCGCCGCCGGCGAGGTCCGGCGAGATCGGTTTCTATGGCGGCGTGGGGCGCAGGAACGGCTGAGCCGCGCTCCCGGCCGCCCCTTCCACCGGTTTCCCGAGGTGCCGTGCCCGACCCGGTCGGGCACGGCACTCATGCGTACTGCCCTTCCCCGATGTGACGTCCTCCATTGCGTTTCCCTGGCGCAGCGGTGAGTCTCTCCCGGAACGATTCTCCGAAGAACTGTTATCCGAGGCTCACCGAGCGGTCTCCCAGGTATCGGACAGCATCGTTCGGCGTCGAGGACAGGGAAGCGTTTGATGAGCACACGGAACACGGCGGACGAGGCGGCACTGGTGACCGCTGCCCGAGGCGGCGACCCGCAGGCTCAGGACGCCCTGGTCAGTGCGTACCTCCCGCTCGTCTACAACATCGTGGGCCGGGCTCTGAACGGCTCCGTCGACGTGGACGACGTGGTGCAGGAGACCATGCTCCGTGCCCTGGACGCGCTGGGAAGTCTGCGGAGCCCCGAAAGCTTCCGCTCCTGGCTCGTGGCGATCGCGATGAACCAGGTCCGGACCCACTGGCAGGACCGGCAGTTCACCCCGGGAGCCGTGGAGGACACGAAGGACTTCGCCGATCCGGGCGCCGACTTCGTGGACCTGACGATGGTGCGGCTGCAGTTGTCCGGCCAGCGTCAGGAGACCGCGCGCGCCACCCGCTGGCTGGAGCCGGACGACCGGGCGCTGCTGTCGCTGTGGTGGCTGGAGTGCGCCGGCGAACTCACCCGGACCGAGGTCGCCGCTGCCCTGGAGGTGTCACCTCAGCAGACGGCGGTCCGGGTGCAGCGGATGAAGGCACAACTGGAGGCGGCGCGTGTGGTCGTGCGGGCACTCGACGCGCGGCCGCCGTGTGAGGAACTGCGTGGGGTACTGGCCTCCTGGGACGCTCGGCCCTCGGCGCTGTGGCGCAAGCGAATAGCACGGCACGCCCGCGGGTGCGCACGCTGCTCAGGCCTGTGGAGCGGGCTGATGCCCGCGGAGGGGCTGCTGGCCGGGCTGGCACTCGTGTCGGCGTCGCCCGCGCTGCTGGACAGGGTGCGCTCCGCCCACGGCGGCATGGCTCCGGCCGGTTCGGCGTCGGCGCTCGACGCTTCCGGTGTCACCGCCGGACCGGGTGCGAGGGCCCGCCACCGTGCCGCCGGCCGCGCGGGAACCTCCCGTGGCGAGGCCCGTCGCCGTCGGCGCGTCCGGCGCCGCGCGGTCGGCGGTGCCGTCGTGGCGGCCTGTGTGGCCGGCGGCGGTCTCTGGTACTTCGGTGCGGATCCCGGGAACGGGGGTGGGGGAGGGAACGCCGCGCAGACCACCGACGACCACGTCGTGGGCCTCTCGGCGTCCAGCGCCTCCGAGGCCACGCCGTCGGTCTCCCCGCCCGCCTCGGCGTCCGTGTCACCGTCCGCGTCGGCAAAGAAGAAGGCGAGCCCGTCCAGGACGCCGTCCGCCACGAAGAAGAGTGTGCCGACGCCCCCGAGATCCGCGCCGCCCGCCAAGGCTTCGGCCAGTGCGTCGAAGGTGGCGGCGGCTCCGGCGACCACCGTCGCGCAGGTGGTCGCGCTGGTGAACAAGGAGCGTGCGACGGCCGGCTGCGGCCCGCTCACCGAGGACGCGCAGCTGGAGAAGGCCGCGCAGGCACACTCCGACGACATGGCCGCCCGTAACTTCTTCGAACACACCAACCCGGACGGTGCCGACCCCGGGCAGCGCATCACCGCCGCGGGCTACCGCTGGTCCACGTACGGCGAGAACATCGCCCAGGGTCAGCAGACACCGGAGGCGGTGATGGAGTCGTGGATGAACAGCCCCGGCCACCGCGCCAACATCCTCAACTGCGCGTTCAAGAACATCGGTGTGGGTGTCCACAAGGGGTCGGGCGGCCCGTGGTGGACACAGGACTTCGGCGCCAAGCAGTGAGGGAACCCGCATCCGTGCGGGGAGGAGTCCGGCACACGCGCTCCGCCGTCCCGCGCCTGTCATTGGCGGTGCCGGAGATCCGGTAGGTACCGGGCCGGGTCTCGGAGATCCGGCCCATGTAGGCGGAATCCTTTAGCGGTTGGAGGCATCGAAGGCACCGCTGTGCGGGCGCGCTCGACCTCCCGGTAGTCAACTTCCCCGCCGCAGAGACGAGTTCGGCATCAGACGTCCGAGGTGCCACCGACCTCGACGAGGTCCTGGAGATGCTTCGCGCGCGGGAGGCGGCCGGCCGGGCTTCCTGTCGGCCCCTGTCCTCAACTCCGCCCGGGTCGGTCTCACCGGCGCGTCGGCGACGGCGCGGCTTCCCGCGCGGCAGGTGTCACCGGCTCCGTCGGCCGGCCACCACGAAGCGTCAGATTCCCACGTCAGAGGCCCCTCTGGGGGTGCGTCAGGTGGGGTCCGAGCGTGCGACGGCCGAGTACCTGCGTCCATTCGGGTGTTGCTGTGAAAGTCCCGCGTGTCCGATATGGCAGATAAAGGGATTATCTGTAAGTTCTCTCATAGATCGGCTGCTTGGCCGACGTCTCAGAGATTGGGAAAGTGACATGACCACGCGCAACATTGCCGTGACGGCCGCCGCTGCGGCTGCTACGGCCCTCGTCGCCACGGGCGTCACCTACGCCTCGGCCGCCGCGGCTCCTGAGGCCGCCCCCGTCGTCAAGCAGGTTGCTCCCATGGGTGGCGACAGCGGGCAGTCGAAGGGCAACGAAGGAGGAGGAGGCGGCGACCGCGGTGGCCGGGGCCACTACGAGGGCCACATCGACTTCAACGAGCGCACCTACTCCGCCCAGAGCTGGGGCTGCATCACCGTGGTGAGCGGTCTCGGTTCGCGTAGCTTCAACGTCCGCAACGACAGCCACCGGACCGTCGAGGTCTTCCGTGGCGCCACCTGTGACAACGGTTCGCCCGTCGCCACGGTCGGCCCGTGGAGCACCAGCAACGGTGTCATGCCCTTCCGCGTCCACGGTGGCGTGAAGGTCAAGAACGGCGTCGTGGGCAGCTTCCGCGTCGTCGAGGACCACCACCGCTGGTAGTCACGGCGTCACCGCACCATCCGCACCGCATGGAGAACCCGGCCCGCTGCAATCGGGCCGGGTTCTCCGGCATGTGGTGTCGCTGCCCCACCCATGCCCACCACGCGGAGACTTGAACATTCCGGGCACAGGCCGGTTCCGCCGCGCTCGCCGGGCTCGGCCGGACCTCGGGCCGGACCGGGTGCCGCGGGTGGCTGGAGTTCAGCCGGTGGGCGGGACGCGAAGGGCGAGCAGAGCGGTGTCGTCGCTGGCCCAGCCGCCGGTGTGGTCGGCGAGGACCTGGCCGAGATGGCGGACGGTCTCGGTGGCGTCGGCACCGTGGGTGGCGGCCAGGGCGGTGGCCAGGTCGGCCTCGTCGAAGAGGGGGCGCTTCCCGCCGGGGGTGGCGGCGCGTGGACGGGCCTCGGTGGCGCCGTCGGTGTAGAGCAGCAGAGTGTCTCCCGCTGCGAGGCGGAAACGGACGTCGGTGAGACGGACCTCGGGCAGGATGCCCAGGAGTGTTCCCGGCCGGCCGACCGACTGGATGCGTCCGTCGTCGCGGCGGATGAGAGCGGGCGGATGCCCGGCCGTGCACAGGCGTCCGGCGAGGCCGCCGGCGGTGAGGCGGAAGGTGGCGTACACGGCGGTGAGGAATCGGCCGCCGCCGACCCGCTGGTCGAGCAGCGCGGAGTTCAGGTGCGTGAGCACGGTGGCCGGGGAGAGCTGCTGGGTGGCCTCCGCGCGCAGGGTGTAGCGGGCCAGGGCGGTGACCTTGGCCGCCTCGGTGCCCTTCCCGCAGACGTCTCCCATGACGGTGGACCACCAGGAACCCTTGGCGCGGAAGAGGTCGTAGAAGTCGCCGACGACCTCCGTGCCGCCGGCGGCGGGGAGGTACGACGCGGCGGTGTCCAGGCCGGGAACGGGCCGGAGCACGGGCGGCAGCAGACTGTCCTGCAGGCTGCGGGCCAGTTCGCTGGAAGCGGCCAACGCCTGCTGGGCGGTGGCCAGGGACAGACGCAGGTTCATCTCGTTGCTGACCGAACGGGCCATCGTCTCGAGCACGGCGAGTTCCTGCGGCTGCCAGACGCGCGGGTTCTCGTCCATCACGCACATGCTTCCCAGAACCTCCCCGCCAGGTCCCAGAATCGGATGGCCGGCCCAGGCGCCGATCTTCATCGGCGCCACCGAGGGATGGTCGCGGGTGCGCGGGTCCAGGGCCGGCGTCCTCCACCGCGAACGAGTCACCCTCCAGGCCGACCAGGAAGTAGCAGAAGCTCTCCCTCACGCGGTTCTGCCGCTCGTCGGTCCGCGTGGCGTCGACGCCGACGCACGACTTCCAGAACGAGCGCCGGTCGTCGACCAGGGTGATGAAAGCGCGGCCGCAGCCGGTCACGCTCGCCGCCAGCCGCGCCAGGCTCTCGAACTCCGGCTCCGGGCCGGTATCCAGCAAACCCGTCGCGGCCACCGCCGCCAGCCGAGCCGGATCCGACAACGCCGTCGGCAGCCCGTCGGCGCGCACTCCGCCCGGGAACGTCACACCCGGCATCCCCGCACGCCTCCAGATTTTCCGTGGTCCTGCGGCAAACATAGCGGGCATCGTCGGTGCGGTGGTTGCGGTGCAGGTCGTCCCGGTGGGCAGAGCCCGCCGCGGGCCGTGAGGTCAGCCCGGCAGATGCGCCAGGGCGGTGGTCAGGTCGGGCTGGACATCGAAGCATTCGACCGTACCCGTGACGTCCATACGCTGGTGGAACTGCCTGCTCAGGGGGCCGACAAGCGTCAGGTCGCCCTTCTCACGGGCAGCGAGCAGGTGCCCCAGCAGATGTTCGTCGCCGAAGGCGAGACCGGCCAGATCCACGATCACCGGGCAGCCGGACCCGGCGGCCTCACCGAAGATCTCCTCCAGCTTTCCGGAGCTCGTCAGGTCGGCACATCCCCGCAGGAGCATCACGAACGCCCTGGGCATCTCGTACCGGGTGGTGATCGCCACCAGTTCATCCGAGGCCGCGGGGGAGGTGTCCATCCGTCCAGCATCTCACCCCCGGCTCCCGACCGGTCGTACGGGACTTGCCGGCACACCCCGCGGTCCTCGCTCCCGCACCGGCGTCCGGTCCGGCGTCGGCCGGACCGGGCCGGGGAGGCGGCACCTCCGCAACGCCGCCTACGGAACGCCGAGTTCGAAGAGGACGTACCCCGCGTACGAGCCGGAGGCGAACGCGGCGATGCCGAGGACGGCGCACAGCGCCGGCGTACTGAGCCGGCGCATGCCGACGGCGCACGGGATGAACAGGGGGAAGGCAGGGAGCAGGTAGCGCGAGACGTTGCCGAAGATCTGTTGGCTTCCCAGGACGAGCGCGATCGTCAGGAGGGTGTGGACGACGAGGACCGGTGGCGGGCGGAGCCGTAGCAGCAGCGGGAGGACGATCAGGGCCAGCAGGACCGTGCCGACGCCGACGAGGTCTTCGAAGGGAGAGGCGAAGAGGTAGTCGAAGTGGCCCACCGGCAGGGAGGTGAACACGTCGAGGGTCTGCCTGCCGTAGTCGAACGTGTGGGCCCAGGCGCCCTCCTGGAGCTTGAAGTACCCGTCGTAGTCGCCCATCCGGTACCCCACCCAGCCGAGGTACCCGACCAGCCCGAGGGGGGCGATCGCCACGGCTGCCAGGGGGCGCGGGGCGATGCGTCGGCGTCTCTTCCCGTCCGGACCGGGGGCGTCGCCCCAGCGGCGGACCTCCCGCCACCGCCGGTGCACGGCCAGCAGGGCGGCGACGGCGAGCGCCGCGATCAGCGCGGTGGCCGTCGGGCGGGTGAGACCCGCGGCGCAGGTCAGAAGGCCGGCGGTGAGCCAGTGGTGGCGCATGACGGCGTAGCAGGCCCAGGCCGCGAGGGCCACATAGAGCGACTCCGAATAGGCCGACCACTCCATGCCGGAACCGGGCCACACGGCCCAGAGCCCGGCGGCGGCGAGCCCGGCCCGGCGACCGCCGATCCGCGCGGTGACGGCGTGGATCGCCAGGGCGGCGGCGAACGAGGCGACGACCGAGACCAGCAGGCCGGCACCGAACAGGCCCAGGCCGGTGCACGAGGAGAACAGTCGCATGAGAGCCGGGTACAGCGGGAAGAACGCCGCCGAATTGCCCTCGACGGTGATCAGACCGGTGGCACCGGGCACCGGGACGAGCGCCGGGTGGTACCCGTGTGCGGCGATCTGCTGGTACCACCAGCCGTCCCAGGTGCCCAGGACGTCCCAGACGTGGGCGCCGCCGCCGAAGCGGGGGTGTTTCCGGCGGAAATCCCCGGCGGAGTCGAGCAGGTACATGAAGACGCAGAAGCCGACGAGCTTCAGCGCACCGTACAGCGCGAGCACCGGACCGTGCCGCTCCGCCACCCGGCGCAGCCGCGGCCACCGGTGCGGAACGACAGCGGGGGAGGGGACGAAGGCCGGTGCGGTGCCGTGCGACGGTGGTGTGGCGGTCGAACGGCCCTCGGTGTGAGGCCTGTTGTCCTCGTACGGCGGAGAGTCCGCGAGGCGCGGGTCGTTCATCGGACCTCGGCTCCCTTCTCGCCGTTGCCGGGGACGGCGGCGAACACCCAGGCCCGCAGGAGCAGGAAACGCAGGAGCGTCGCGACCAGATTGGCGACGACGAGCACCACGGCCTCCGTGGGCCGCCCGGGACCCGGGGCCCAGCGGTGCAGCGCGGCGAGCGACCCGCTGGTGAGCGCCAGGCCGAGGCCGAACACCACGAGCCCCTTGGCCTGTTGGCGCAGCGCGCCGCCGCGCCCGCGCGGCCCGAAGGTGAGCCGCCGGTTCGCGGTCGTGTTCGCGACGGCGCAGAGCAGGAGCGCCCACGCGTTGGCTCCCTGCGGACCCGTGACCGGACGCAGGGCCACATAGAGCAGGACGTACCCGATCGTGCTTGCCACGCCCACGGCACCGAACCGCAGCGACTGGGCGACCAGTGAGGTCGGAGGATCACCTCCGGCGGCGCGCCGCAGCCCAGCGGTCGGAAGCGTGCCACGGGCCAGCGCGCCGCCGATCCTGGCGATACCGCGCAGGTCCGCCACGGCCGTGGGGATCAGATCGACCCGGCTGTCGGGGTCGTCCACCCAGTCGACGGGTACCTCGTGGATGCGCAGCCCGGCCCGCTCGGCGATCACCAGCAGTTCCGTGTCGAAGAACCATTCCGAGTCCTCCACCAGGGGAAGCAGCCGTTCGGCGACATCGCGCCTGACCGCTTTGAAACCGCACTGCGCGTCGGAGAAGCCGACCGCGAGGGTGGACCTCAACAGGGCGTTGTAGCAACGGGAGATGATCTCCCGCTTGGGGCCGCGCACCACCCGGGAGCCGCGGGCCAGCCGGGTGCCGATGGCCATGTCGGAGTGGCCGGAGATCAGCGGCGCGACCAGCGGGAGCAGCGCCGTCAGTTCGGTGGACAGGTCCACGTCCAGGTAGGCCAGGACCGGCGCCCGTGACCGCGACCAGGCGACGCGCAGAGCCCGTCCGCGACCCTTCTCGGCCAGCCGTATCCACTCGGCCTCCGGGAGCTCGGCGGCCAGCCGGGCCGCGATCCGCGGCGTGGCGTCGGTACTGGCGTTGTCGGCGACGGTGATGCGGAAGGGGTACGGGAACGTCTCGCGCAGGTGCGTGTGCAGCCGCCGCACGCTCGGCTCCAGGTCCCTCTCCTCGTTGAACACGGGGACGACCACGTCGAGGACGGGTTCCGGGTGGTCCGCGGGCAGCGGCAGACGGAGCGGCAGTCTGTCCATGGCCAGTCCTGTCGAGGGGTTCGTCGGGGCGGGCCGCGTGGCGTTGGTCATGGTTCGTCCTGGTCTGTGCGTCGGCGCAGGGCATCCCGAAGACGCTCACGGCGGAGCTGTGGTCACGGAGTGCGGCTGCGGGCGGAGCAGGGAAAGGGGCGCGGGACGGAAGGTTTTGCGGCAGGGGGTTCGGGGCGGAAGTCTCCGCGGCCGAGGGGTCGGTACGGCGTACGGCCCGGCGGTGGGCGAGCGGCGGCTACCCGGTGTCGGTCGCGTCGGCGGACGAGGACGAGGACGACTCGACGGGCGTCGTCGGCGGGGGCGGCGTGATGCTCCCGCTCGGCGTCGACGAGGCCCGGGGCGGCGGGCTGGTGGTCGCGCTCCGCGAGGATCGGTGCCGACCGAGGTCGAACCGCCCGTCGAGGCCGGTGCCGTGGGTGGGGTGGTGGTGCTCGCGGTGTCGTCGGGAGTGGTGGTGCCCGGTCCGGTGGGAGTCGCGCTGGAGGACTGGGGCGGGGTCGGGGTCGGCGAGACGTCCGGGGAGGGGCGGCCGGTCATGGGCAGCGGGGCCTGGGGCCGGTCGCCCTCCGGGGTGTGCGGCAGCAGGAACAGACCGACGCTGAGCCCGGCGACCGCGACCACGGAGCCCACGGCCTTCCGCGCGGAGCGGACCCGGCGGCGGGCGCGGATCCCGGTCGTGAGGCGGTCCTGCTGTGCCGGCTCGAAGGGGGTGTGCTCCTCGGTGTCGCGCATCATCCGCGCCAACTCCCGCTCGAAGTGATCCATGTTTCCCTTCACTCCACCGGTTCGACGACGACGGCCAGGATCTGGCGCAGGCGCGCCACACCGCGTGACGCGTGGGACCGGGCGGTGCCCAGCGGGCATCCCAGGACCTCCGCGACCTGTTTCTCCGGCAGGTCCTGGTAGTAGCGCAGCACCACGGCGGCCCTTTGCCGGGGCGGCAGTTGGGCGAGGGCCGCCTCCAGCCGCGACCGCTCCACCACGGTGGCGGACTCGTCCCCGACCTGTGCCAGGTCGGGGAGTTCGTCCACGGGGCGCTCGCCCCACCACCGCCTGCGGGCCGAGCGGGCGGCGGCGCGGGCCAGGACCTTGCGTACGTACGCCTCGGGCGCCTCGTCCGCGATCCTCGGCCAGACGAACCAGAGCTTGACCAGGGCCTCCTGGAGCAGGTCCTCGGCGCGGTGCCGGTCACCTCCGCAGAGCAGGCGCGCGAGGTGGATCAACGCCGACCACCGGGCCGCGACGAACCCGTCGAAACCCTCGGCTCCAGCCTGTCGCATCCGCACCGTCCCCGCCCTTGCCAGCTTCGTACACCTGGTGAAAGACGTCGGTGAGCACCTCACTATGCACTGCCGGCACGTGATGCCGGTCACGTCGGGCGAGGAGACGGCGCTGCGGCCGGGAGAGGGGCGAACCCCGTAGAGGATTCCGGCCCCGACGCGATGTAACATTGTGAGTTACATGGATGGAGGAGTGATCCGAGGGTGAGTGCGAACAGCAGGCTGACGGTCGCGGTGCACGTACTGACGTGGATGGTGCTCGACCGGCAGGGCGGGAACGAGGTCGCCACGTCCGAGCGCATCGCGAGCAGCGTCAACACCAACCCCGTCGTGATCCGGCGCTGCCTCGGTGATCTGCGGAAGGCGGGGCTGGTGGAGGCCCGGCGGGGCACCGGTGCCGGCTGGCTCGTCACGCGGGAGCCGGAGACGGTCACCCTGCTCGATGTGTACGAGGCCCTGGACGAGGGCGGTGTCTTCGGGATGCACAACAGCGAACCGAACCAGTCCTGTCCGGTCGGCTTCGGGATCCGGCCCACCCTGCGGCACGTGTACGACGGCGTGGAGGACACCATGCGGAAGCAACTGGCCGGCACCACCATCGCCGACGTACTGCGGGATGTACTGGCCCAGGAGCGGGCTAAGGGTCAAGCGGAGTAGCGATGGGTTCATCCACAGGGGTTCGTCAGCTGTTCGGGCGGGTCAGTCGGACATCGGGCCTCTGCCGTCCGGGAAGACTCGCAGGGCGATTTCTGCGGTCTCTTCGAGCTGCCGACGGTCGGCACCCGCCGCGGCGTGTACGGCTTGGCCCTCGGTGAAGGCGATGATGTAGCGGGCGAGTGCGGCCGGATCTGTACCGGCGGGCAGGTCGCCGTCCGTCACCGCCGTACGGAACCGGTCGGCGAGTGCCTGCTCGCCCTCCAACCGGCTCGCGGCGAGGAAAGCGCAGACCGAGGCGTTGTCGGGACTGCTGGACAGGCCGCCCTGGATGGACAGGCAGCCGGCCGGCCGGTCCTTCCGCGTGAGCGCCTTGGCGTTCTCCAGCAACAGGGTCCGGGCGACAGCGGCGGCCGTCGGTTCGGCGAGCGCTGCGGTCTTGTAGCCCATGTCCCGCTCCGCGTAGCGCGCGACGACCAGCCGAAACAGCTTCTCCTTCGACCCGAACACCGTGTACAGGCTGGGCTTGTTCATGCCCATCGCGGTGGTGAGGTCGGTGATGGAGGTGCCCTCGTACCCCTGGCGCCAGAAGACCTCGACCGCGAGGTCGAGCGCTTGCGCTTCGTCGAAGGTTCGGGGTCGGCCGACAGCCATGGGCACTTCCTGCTTCTTGTTCCGGTTCAACGTCTCTCTCCGCCAACGTACGACCTTTAGAACCGAGCGGTCAATAATCCGGCGTCAGGCCCACGTGGTGCGGTCCCGCGATGGACCGACTGCTCGGCAACCGTACGGCGCGAGGGAGTGCGCACGGCGCTGCCCTCCCCGGCCGCCTGGCCGGGCCGGTACTCCCGCTCCTACAGGCTTTCGCGTACCGAGTCGCCCCAGTTCACTCCGTCGGTGTGGGTGCGGGCGAAGTCCGGGTCTTCGTAGATGTGGAGGCGCTTGATGTGTTCGCCCTCGAACTCGAACACATTGCAGAACATCCCGCTGGTGGGATCGTCGTCAGGGAATGTTGCCCCTGACGTCAGGGTGCCTTTGCCTGCTCCCTCGACCACCACATGGTTCCCGGACGCCATTACGTGAAGGCCGGACTCGTCGTGCTGAATCGATGCGATCGCACCGGCGAAACCCTGCGCGAACGCTGCGATCTGCGCTTTCCCGGTGGCGATGCCGAATTTTGGGAAGAACATCTGAGCGTCGTCCGTGAAGAGGTCGAAAATGGCCGGGTCGCCTTGGTCCACCAGGCGGAAATAGCTGAGGGCTATCTCTTCGTACTTCTTCTGGAGGTCGCTGTTGCTGTTCACTCTGGCTCCCGGTGGGTGTCGTGTTCTCTGGGTGCTGAATTTTCGTGCGGCGCCTTGCGCTCGCGGGATCGGTCGGCGCTTGCAGTGGCCGTGTCGCGACGTCGAATCGCCGCCCCCTCTGACGGGAGTGGTGCGACGTGGACAATATTTAACCGATCGGTTAGAAATGTAACCGAGGCGGATCCGCTCCGTCAAGAAGGTCGGCGGCGGGCTTCGGTCGCCGGGTGCGCTTCAGGATCGTCCGCGGGAGTCCATGACGGTTGCCCCAGCCCGCCGATCGGCGGTCCTGTGGTGGCCGCCCGCCTCGCTTGCCCCTGGCAGGGGATGCGGGTCGATCCGGAGGCTCCTTGACAGGGCCACTCATCTCGCTTAAATTTTTAACCGATCGGTTAAAAATCAACCGTGGCGCGCAACCCGGACGTCAGCACGAGGCAACGGGAGGAGCGCGCAGGGTCATGATCGGACCGAGTCCCACTGGCCACCCCGGGGCTGATGCGACGACTCTGTGGACCTGGTCGGATCGGCCCACGATCCACGGCTGGGTACGCGGAAGCAGTTCTCCGCCGGGACGGCGTGGCGTACATGTGCACCCGCGGAAGAAATCACGCGAAAACGCAGAACATCCAACAGGAGGAAAAGTGAACGGCAACAGCGATCTCCAGAAGCGCCGCGAAGAGATTGTCATCAACTACTTCCGTATGGTCGACGCCGGAAACCCCGCGGTGATCGACATCTTCACGGACGACGCCCAGATGTTCTACCCGAAGTTCGGTTTCGCGGTCGGCAAGGCGCAGATCGGTGCGTTCGCCCAGGGTCTCGGCCGGGGAATCGCGTCGCTCGAGCATGAGATCGACGGTTTCACCGTGCTGTCGTCCGGAAATTACGTGATCGTCGAGGGTGCCGAGAACGGAACGACGACATCGGGTGTGGACTTCCCCGACGGCGTCTCCTCTTTCGGACTGTTCTGCAACGTTTTCGAGTTCGAGGGCGAACTCATCAAGCGGACCCACATCTACGTGGACCCGGACTTCGCCAACACGCACGCTGAAGGTGTGGCGTGGGGCAAGTCGGTGCAGGACAGCATCGCCGGCCTGTAGGGCCGGGGCGGCCCGGGCCACCCCGAGGTCTCGGCCGTAACTTCCTTGATTGCAACTCCTGTTGCCGCCTCGGTGCGGCGACAGCGCAGTCGTACTCCTCGATGTAACCAAAAAAGTTGCTTCAATTTCGTGCCGGACGGAGTCCCGAAGCCGTCCGACCGATGGGCGTCGGCTGCTGCCTGGCGCTGCCCGGCCTCCGGCCAGGGCCTGCGCACCACGCGGTGACGTCCGCCCTGCCCCTGCCGGATGCCTCCCCGAGCAGTACTCGTAGAAGGAGATATCGATGACCAACCTGTTCGAGCCGGTGACCGTTGGGAAATGGGTCCTGAGCAATCGCATCGCCATGGCGCCCATGACCCTGAACCGGGCCGGCGAGGGGCAGGTGCCGCAGGAGATCAGTGCCCAGTACTAC
The DNA here is from genome assembly GCF_012273515.2 of Streptomyces sp. RPA4-2. Classification (NCBI taxonomy): domain Bacteria; kingdom Bacillati; phylum Actinomycetota; class Actinomycetes; order Kitasatosporales; family Streptomycetaceae; genus Streptomyces; species Streptomyces sp. RPA4-2. The sequence goes on along the minus strand of NZ_CP050975.2, from coordinate 667,713 downwards.
GGGCAGCGGGCCGGTGCCGGCCTGATCATCGCCGAGGGGACGCAGCCCAGCCCGCGCGGCCAGGGGTACCTCGACAGCCCGGGGATCCACAGCTCCGAGCAGATCGAGGGGTGGCGCCTGATCGCGGAGGCCGTCCACGCGCGGAACGGTCACATCGTCGTGCAGCTGATGCACGCGGGCCGCATCGCGCACCCTGAGAACAAGCCCGGCCAGGAGACGGTGGCGCCCAGCGCCGTTGCGGCCCCGGACGAGATCTTCACCGCGAAGGGCATGCAGCCCTACCCGGTGCCCAGGGCGCTGGAGACACACGAACTGCCCGAGCTGGTCGAGGAGTTCGTGCACGCGGCCCGATCCGCCGTCGAGGCCGGCCTGGACGGTGTGGAGCTGCACGCGGCGAACGGCTACCTGCTGCACCAGTTCCTCGCTCCTTCCACGAACCTGCGCACCGACGAGTACGGAGGGTCTCCGGCAGCTCGGGCGCGGCTGGTCGTGGAGGTCGCCCGGGCTGTCGCCGGCGCGATAGGGCCGGAGCGGGTGGGGATCCGAATCTCTCCCGCGCACAACATCCACGGCGCCATCGAGGACGACACCGCCGAGACGGCTGCCACGTACCGGGAGCTCCTCGACGGCATCGCCCCCTTGGGCCTGGCCTACCTCCACGCGCTCGCCGACCCGGCCGACGCGTTGATCCAGGAGCTGCGCACGCGCTTCTCGGGACCTTTCATCGCCAGCGACGGCTTCGCGCAGGTCACGACGGAGTCCGCGCAGGGGATCCTCGACGCGGGCCTGGCCGATGTCGTTGCCGTGGGCCGTCCGTACATCGCCAACCCTGATCTCGTGCGCCGCTGGAGCACCGGCGCGGAGCTCAACGAGGCCGACCCGGCGACCTTCTACGGCGGTGGCGCGAGCGGATACATCGACTACCCCGACCTCAAGGACTGAGAGCCCACCTCCCCCCACCACCGGGCCCCGCCCCCTTCCCGAAAGACGAACATGAACTCCTCAACAACCTCTGAGCTGACCGCTGAACCGGCTCTCGGTGAACGCGCCCGAGCGGATGTGCCGTCCACGACCTCCGGTGGGACCGACTGGGTGGCTGTGTGGGCCGTCGCGGCGGGCGCGTTCGCCCTGGTCATGTCCGAGTTCCTCGCGATCGGCCTGCTGCCCGACGTGGCGAAGAGTCTCGGTGTGTCGGAGGGGACGGCGGGGCTCATGGTGACCGCCCCGGGCCTGATGGCCGCACTCTCCGCGCCGTTGCTGACCGTGGCCGCGGCCCGGGTGGACAGAAGGGCCATCCTGCTGTCACTGAGCGTTTTGCTCGTGGCGTCCGATCTGCTGGCAGCGCTGGCCCCGACCTTCTCCGTGCTGATGGTCGCGCGACTGCTGCTGGGCGTGGCGGTCGGAGGGTTCTGGACGATCGGGGTCAGCGTCGCCCCCCGGCTGGTTCCCGCACAGGTCGTTCCCCGGGCCGCTTCGGTGATCACGTCGGGTATTACCCTGGCGACCGTGGCCAGCCTTCCGCTGGGTTCCCTGGCCGGTGACCTATTGGGGTGGCGCGCGGGGTTCCTGATCATCGCCGGTCTTGCTCTGGCCACCCTCGTCCTGCAGTTCTTCGCCCTCCCGCGGATGCCGGCACAGCACGCTGTCACGTTCGGGTCGCTGCTGACTCTCTTCAAGTTGCCCAGGGCCCGGGCCGGCGTGATCGCCTCGGTGCTGGTCTTCTTCGGGCACTTCGCGGGATACACCTACCTGTCGCCCGCGCTGCACGACCTCGCCCACATCGACAGCACGTGGACGACACCCGTCCTGTTGCTGTTCGGAGTGACGGGGATCGTGGGGAACTTCGCCGCGGGCATGACGGCGGCCCGCAGCATCAGGGGGACGCTCACCGCAGGGGTGATCCTGCTGGTCGCATCGCTGGCCCTGCTCCCGCTGATCGGCACGACGGCCCCGGGCGCGGTCGTGCTGGTCGGACTGTGGGGCCTGGCTTGGGGTGCGATGCCGCTCGGATTGCAGCTGTGGATCCTGGACGCGATGGGTGAGAAGGCCGACAGCGGACTGGCCCTCTTCATCTCCGCCAGCCAACTCGCCCTCGCCGCGGGAGCTTTCCTGGGAGGCGTCACCGTCGACAGCGCCGGCGTCAGCCCCGACCTGCTAATAGCGGCGGCGGTCTCAGCCGGCGCCCTCATCGCACTGTGGACAGCTCCACGGCTGTCAGCGGCACGCAACAACCGCTAGGGAACGAGACCTCCGGTGGGACCGATGCAGAATCGGTCCCACCGGACGTCTTCTTTCAGCGCGTTCACCGTCGCGAGCGGGCGCTGTCGGGGCGGCGGAGGCGGTCGGGGCGGCAGGTGGAGCGGCCGGCGGATGCCTGCTCGTCGGCACGAGGGTGATGCCCTCGGGTCTGTCGCATTCACGGCGCCGCGATGACGTCGCGGAGTACGTCGGCGAGAGTCCGGGAAGCCAGCTCGCGCCGCAGCACTTCTTCGATCCCGTCGTAGACGATCTGCATGGCAGGTCGGATGCCGTAGCCGACGGGGCAGTCCTGATTGGGGGTGGCTCGATGCATGCCGAAGAGCGGACCGGCTTCCAGTGCGTTCTGGACGTCCAGGAGCGTGATGTCCTCCAGCGGCCGCGCCAGTTGCCAGCCGGCTCCCGCGCCTCTGCGCGACTCGACCAGCTGTGCGTTGCGCAGCTCACTCAGCAATCGCCGGACGACCACCGGGTTGGTGTTGACACTTCCGGCGATCTGCTCGGAGGTGGCCACCTCGTAGCGCTGGCGTCGGTGCATGTCGATCCACAGCAGTGCGTGTGTGGCAATGGTCAGCCTGCTGTTGGCACTCATACCGCCCCACCTCCCTGACGTCACAATAATAGTTACGGTTCTTTTGTGGAACTCTGCCCTTAATCACTCAACCCGGACCCATCGGCAGCGGGCCGGCTTCCGTCTATCACCCGGGCTGAGGGGCGGCGGGCGCACGCTGAGCCCCGGCCTGATGGGTCAGAGGCGTTCCAGGCGGCTCGGGATGGAGCAGGGTGCTGCGCCGACAGTGAGCCGCCCAGCTGCATCAGCCGCCCGCCGCTGCCCAGGCCGCCCACATCAAGGGGAATGGACCCGAAATGCTCGGCGAGCGATGCGACTGCCGCCTTCGCCGCCACGTCATCCCCCGCGTGGAAGAGGACGACACATCCCGCCGCACGCCGTCAACGCCTGACGGGCAAAGGCCGCCGCGGCCGTGCCGGCTCCGATGGTTCCCCTCTTCATGCGATCGCTCCTTGGGGTGCGTGGCACGGCGAGCGGGCCGACATGCCGCTGCTCCCGGCTTCCCCTGGAGGGAAGTCGGGAGCAGCGGACTCGTCGCTCAGGCGGCGGGGGACGTGAGGGGAGCCGTGCCCGTCCTGCCCGGGTGCTCCTGTGCTGGACCGCGTCCGTGACGGGAGCGAGGTCGTACTCGCCTGTGGCGTCGAAGAGGTCGGGCCGCTCTTGCGCGGGCTGCAGGGCGCCGTCGATGTCCTGCGCGGGAGGCGCCGATCAGCCACCGCCCGATTGGTCACACCGCGTACCGTCGGTCCGCGCGAGGTCAGGGCCACCGCGTCCAGGCCCATGGGCTCGCCCTCGGCGAGTCCACCGTAGGTCAGCAGGGTGCCCCCGTCGGTCGGCAGGCCGGTCGGTTCGGCGGGGATCGCACCGCCGATCGGCTCCGCGGCCACCTGGACGGGCCTGCCGCCCGCCGCCTCGCGCAGCTGACGCCGGGAGGAGACGGGCGGCCCGACACCGGGGACGGCCGGTCCCCGTGCCGTCCCCGGTGTCGGGCCGCCCGTGTCGTGGAGGGGACTCCGTGCCGGTCCTCCACCGCCGTCGCGGAACTCAGACCTGGTTCAGGCCGCCGTCGACGTGCAGCTCGGAACCGGTGGTGAAGCTGCTCTGGTCGGAGGCGAGGAACAGTACGGCGCCGGCCACCTCCTCGGAACGGCCCATGCGGCCCAGCGGCACCCGGCTCGCCAGGAAGCCCTTGAGCTGTCCGGCCTGCTCCTCGTCGGGGACGAGGCCGGCGATTCCAGGGGTGTCGATCGGTCCCGGCACGATGACGTTGACCCGGATTCCCCGGCCCTTGAGCTCGTTCGCCCAGGTGCGGGCGAGGGAGCGGACGGCGGCCTTGGTCGCGGCGTACACGCCGAACGCCTCCGCTCCGGACATCGCGGTCGAGGAGCCCGGGACGATCACCGAGGCGCCCTCGTTGAGCAGCGGCAGGGCCTTCTGGACGGTGAACAGGAGACCGCGGACGTTGACGCCGATGGTCTGGTCGAAGTGTTCCTCCGTGACCTCCTCCAGCCGGGCGAACTCGCCGCCGCCCGCGTTGGCGAAGAGAACGTCGATCCGGCGGCCGTCCTGCTCGACGGCCGCGTAGAGCCGGTCCAGGTCGGCGAGGTCGGAGATGTCCCCCTGGATTCCCACGGCGCCCGAGCCGATGTCCTGGACGGCCGCGTCCAGCTCCGGCTTGCGGCGACCGGTGACGTACACCTGTGCGCCCTCGGCGGCGAAACGCTTGGCGGTGGCGAGGCCGATGCCGGTGGTGCCTCCCGTGACGATCGCGACCTTGCCGGTGAGCTGGCCCATGACATCCTCCACTGATTCGACGTAACAAGATGTGTTACGACCACGGGTGTAACCGTAAAAGTTTCAATCAGTCGCGTCAAGTCCGGCCCTCGACGAGGCCGGTCCCCGGCGAGCCGTGTGGCCGCCAGGGTCAGTCGGAACCGAAGAACCGGCTCCCTCTCTGGGCACCCAACGTGGATCTCACCGCCAGGTCGAACCCGGCCTCGGACAACGTGAGGAAGCGGTCGAGGCGCCGTAGCTCCCAGTGCTCGAGCTCGGAGGCGGGCAGCGGCCGCGTCGGGGTCCACCCGCGCAGGGCGGCCGCCAGGCCCGCGGCGTCACCGAACGCCTTGGAGGTTCCCGAGGCGGTGTGGGGCCTGACCGTGCCCGCCGCGTCGCCGATCAGCGCCGCGTGGTCGGCCACCATGCGCCCTGGCGCGAGGTCGAACACGGGTTGCATGAAGACGTCCGACAAGTGCACCAGTTCGGCGAAGGGCGGCGGAAGCGAGACCTCGGCCTGCCGGGCGACCTGTTCGACGGTCTCGGGGAGCAACTCGCCCGGCGGCAGGAAGTGCGCGAAGTGTTTTCCGGAGCGGCTGGTGAGCAGCCTCGGCAGATCCGGCTCGGCGACGTTCACGTACCAGACCCAATTGACGCGCCGTGAGCCCTCCTCCCGCTCACCGTCGGCCCCCGGAACCAGGTAGCACAGCATCTGCATTCCGCTCGACGTGAAGAACGTGAAGCGGCCCGCGAGAAGGTCCAGCAGCTCACTCGGCAGCGCGGATTCGGGCTCCAGGCCACGCCAGGCCACGTAACCGGCGTACTCGGGGCGGGAGACGGAGTCGAGCAGCATGCGGGTGGCCGACCCGATCCCGTCGGCGCCCACCAGAAAGTTTCCGCGTGCGGTGTAGCCGTCCGAGAACTCGGCCGTGATGTCGTGACCGCTCACCTGTACCCGTCTGAGCGTGCTGTCCAGGCGGTAGCACACCCCGGAAAGCGGTTCTCGCAGCGCGCGGTAGAGGGTGTCCCACGCGGTCATGAGCTGCGGAGCCCCATGACGCGCGGTTCTGCCGCGCGCGTCCAGCTGCTGCCGCTCGTGCAGTTCGACACTCACGGACGACGCCGGTCTGCCGAGGCGGTTCAGCAGCGCGTCGACCTCCGGCTGCATGACGATGCCGGCGCCGCGTGCCGACGTCTGGCCCGCCGACCGTTCGTAGACGGCGACCCCGGCTCCCACATCCCGCAGTTCGTGCGCGGCCGCCAGACCGCCCACCGATCCACCGATGACCAGTGCTGTGAAGTCGTTCGTCTCGGACATGGCACACCTCTGCTGTGGCGGATGCGGGGACACCTCGGATGCGGAAGCCTCGGATGCGGGACCGGGGCGACCGAGGCCACGGCGGTCGTGGTCTCCACCGGGTTGCCGATCAGGTTCACCAGGTAGTGGTCCTTCCACCGTGTCGGCGATCACCACGTCGATGTCGGTCATCGCCGTGCCGGCGAAGAACAGCGGACGGTCCCCCAGGTACAGCTCCCCGTCGCGGTCGCTCATGCCACCCAGGGGGAAGCCCGGCGGGAGGGAGAGCAGTTCCCGGGGCAGCCAGTGCGCGTGGACGTCGACGACTCCGGCGCGGACATCTCCCCTCACGGCCATCTCCACTCTCCCCTCACGGTCATCGCCACTCCTCAGCACCGCCGGGACCGGCACGGGACGGGGTCAGGTCACGGGCTCCCGCTGTTCCCGCGCCGCGCGCAGGATCGCGCGGCGGATGGGTTCGTAGCCGGTGCACCGGCAGACGTTGGATCCGACGATGTGATCCACGCGCTCGGGGTGATCGGCGAGGGCGGGGTCGGTTTCCAGCGCCCCGGCGGCCACCATCAGGAATCCGGGAGTGCAGAAGCCGCACTGCAGCGCGTGTTCCGCGGAAAAGGCCCGCTGCAGCGCGCTGGGCTCGCCGTCCGGACCGGCCAGCCCCTCCACGGTCCGGACCGACCTGCCGTCGCACTGCACGGCGAGCATCAGACAGGAGCGCACCGCCTCGCCGTCCACGAGCACGGTGCAGGCGCCGCACACGCCGTGCTCGCAGCCCAGGTGGGTGCCGGTCAGCCGGCAGTCCTCGCGCAGGACGTCCGCCAGGATGCGCCGGGGCTCCACGTCGAGCGGGAACTCCTCGCCGTTCACCGTGAGCGTGATCTTCATCAGCTGTCTCCCTTGGTCCCGCCGGCGCGGGACCGGTGGTCGTCGGCGGCCTGGCACAGGGCCCTGGCGGTCACGACGGCGATGGCGTGCCGGCGGTATTCGAGGTCCGCGTACGGCTCCGCGAGGGGTGCGGCGTCACGCTCCGCCGCGACGCGGCCCGCGCGGGCGAACGGATGGTCCTCGGGCAGCCGGTAGCCGTCTGCCGGAGCGCCGATCTCGACGCCGGTCAGGGCCCGCTCCGCGGCGTGCGCCCGCAGCGGCCGGTCGGCGCAGTTGACCAGCCCGATGCGTGCTTCCCTGATCACTCCGTCGTCCATGGTGAGGACGGCCGCGACGGCGACCTGGGCGAAGCAGAAGTGTGTGCGCCGGTGCTCGACGAAGCCGACGCCGGTCTGCTCGGCCAGTAGCGGATACCGCACGGAGGTGATCAGTTCGCCGGGGCGGCGGTCCGTCCTGAGCGGACCGTGGAAGTAGTCGCGGGCCGCGACGGTACGGACGCCCTGGGGTCCTCGCAGGTCGATGTCGGCGTCCAGGGCCATGGCGATGGCGCACCACTCGGAGGCGGGGTGGCCCCAGCCGAAGCTGCCCACCATGGTGCCCCGGGACCGGATCGGCGGATGCGCGATGTTGACGACGGCGAGCGAGAACAACGAGCCGAGGGGACCCGGTACGGCCTCCGCGGACTCGAAGACGCGGTGCCTGACCAGCGCGCCGACCCGCAGTGAGCCGTCGACGACCCGCAGGGTGTCGAGTTCCGGGATGCGGTTGATGTCGACGACCAGGTCGGGACGGACGCGCTCCAGGTGCATCTCCAGGAGCAGGCTCTGGCCGCCGGCCAGCACCTGGGCCTTGCGGCCTCCGTTCTCCAGGGCGTCGACGGCCTCGGGCACCGTGCGGGGTGCGACGTAGTCGAAGGCGGCGGGTTTCACCGGTCCTCCTCCAGCCTCGGGGCGCGGGCCGCGCGCCAGATCACGTCAGGGGTGAGCGGCATCTGCAACAGGTCGGCGTCGGCCGGACGGAGCGCGTCGACCACGGCGTTGACGATCGCGGCCGGCAGCCCGATGCAGCCCGACTCCCCGGCGCCCTTGGCACCGAGGGGCGAGCTGGGGCTCGGCGTGCAGGTGTCCTTGACCTCGATGGGCGGCACTTCGGTGTAGGTCGGCAGCAGGTAGTCCAACAGGCCGTTCGCGAGCAGCGGTGTGCCGTTGTCGTCGTAGGGGATGGCCTCGTACAGCGCCTGGCCGATGCCCTGTATCGCGGACCCGAAGGCCTGGGCGCGGACGATCGCGGGGTCGAGCACCACCCCGCAGTCGTCGACCGTCACCACCTTCAGCAGTTCCACGGTGCCGAGTTCCGGGTCGACTTCGGCCACCGCCACATGCGAGCCGAAGGGGAACGCCATCCCCGTCTCGAAGCGGTCCTCCACGCGCAGCGGCCCGGTGGCCTTGACCAGTTCACTGACGTCCATGGCGGCCGAGCCGTCGTGGGCGGCGTGGACGGTGCCGTCGGCCCATTCCACCTCCTCCAGGGGCAGATCCCACAGGGTCGCGGCCCGCTGCCGGGCTTCCGCGATGACCAGTCGGGAGGCGTGCTGCAGCATCGCTCCGGCGACCTGCGCGGTCCGGCTGGCGAAGGAGCCCAGGCCCTCGGGCTGTTCGTCGGTGTCGCCCTCGACCAGCCGGACACGCCGCTCGTCCACGCCCAGGGTCTTGGCGACCAGCGCGGGGAACACGGTCTCGTGACCCTGGCCGCTGGAAGCGGCCCCGCAGCGCGCGGTGATGACGCCGTCCGCGCCGACCTCGATGCTGCCGAACTCGTGCAGCCCGCCCGGTTCTCCGCCGGATCGCTCGACGTAGCAGGACAGGCCGATTCCCAGTGGCTTGGCGGTCGGATCGCTCCGGCGCCGGGCCTGCTCGGCGCGCCAGGTGCCGTACTCGACGGTCTCCAGCGCCAGGTCGAGCGCGCGGGCGTATTCACCGCTGTCGTACGTCCGGCCGGTGGGGGTCGTGTACGGGAAGGCCCCGGGCGGGATGAAGTTGCGGCGGCGCAACTCCGCCGGGTCGATCCCCAACTTCCTTGCCATCATGTCCATACAGCGCTCGAGCGCGATGACCGCCTCGGGCCGGCCGGCACCCCTATAGGGATACGTGATCATGGTGTTGGTGAGGATCGAGCGAACCGTCGCATGCACCCGGGGAGTGCGGTAGGCGCCGGTCGCCATCCAGGCGGTCTGCATCGGCAGCCCGACTCCGAGGTGAGGGTAGGCGCCGACGTCGGCGTCGATGTGCAACTCGTAGGCGAGAAGCCGCCCGTCGGCGTCGGCGGCCAGCCGGGCCCGCTGGTCCTGCCCCCGGCCGCGCGTGGCGACCGTCATCGACTCCAGACGGTCCTCGATCCACCGGACGGGCCGCCGTAGTCCGACCGCGAGGAAGGCGACCACGACGAACTCCGGGAAGGTGGCGCTCTTGCCGCCGAACGCCCCACCGGTGTCCGGCACCACCACGCGGATCCGATCCTCCGACCAGCCCAGCAGCGCGGCCATCTCACGGCGCAGCCGGTGCGGCATCTGGTGCCCCGACCAGATCGTCAGCCGGTCCTCCTCGGGCACGGCGAGGATCGTCCTGCACTCCATCGGTGTGGGCATCAGCAGGTTCTGCCGGTAGCGGCCCTCCACCACGGCGGCCGCTTCCCGCCACACCTCGTCCTCGACGGGCGTGCCCGTCTCTCCCCGCAGGGCGATGTTGCTCAGTCCCTCGAAGAGCAGGGTCTCGTCCGCCGCGGCGGCGGCCGGCGTGACCATCGCGGGCAGTGGGTCAACGTGGAAGGTGACCTCGGCCGCCCCGTCCTCGGCCCGGTAGCGGTCCTCGCCCAGGACGACCGCGACGGCCTCGCCCGCGTACCGCACGCGCTCCTTGACCAGCGCCGGCCACTCACGGCCGGCGACCACCTCGTCCGAGGAGAGTCTGGCCAGCACGGTGTGCGGTACCGGAGGCAGGTCCTGCAGGGCGGCCGCCGAGTTCGCGCACGAGGGCATGTCCGTCAGGTCGGCGGCGGACCAGGCACCCACCACACCGGGCACCTCACGGGCCGCACGGCAATCGACCGCGCGCAGCACACCGTGACCGGTACCGCTCCTGACGAACACGGCATCGAGGCAGTCCGGCACTTCGATGTCGGCGACGTAGCGGCCGTTTCCCGTGAGCAGCCTTTCGTCCTCGCGCCGTGTCCACTGATGCACCACACCGCACCTCTTGCTGAGTCGAGTCGGGAGGGGACCGCGGGGGATTCCCCTACGTGGCGATCTACCCGGGGGCGTGGGGCAGGACGGATCGGCGGCACGAGGACACCCGTTCCGTAAATCTAGGCATATACCCGGCATACCTGCATGTCCGGCAGGGTCGGCGCAGCGGTCCGGGCCAAGATGCGTCCGGCACGCGATGCGGACACACTGTTCGGGTCCGGCGCGCGGAGAATCGGCCGTGCGACCGGCCCCATCGCGAGTCCCCGGCCACGCCGGACGTGACGATCACGGACGTCCGCGCCCGCCACACCCACCACACCGATCTGTTCGCCCAACTGCCCGACGGCGTACGGGAGCAGAGGCCTCCGCGGAGCGGGACCTCATCCAGCGAGCGGTCTTCCTCCGGCAACGAGGTACGGAAATGGCGCATGTCACCCAGGACCCGCCGCGCGTCGGCTGGATCGGTACCGGCCGGATGGGCTTCCAGCTCGCCGCGCGGCTCCTCGACGCGGGCTACGACGTGGCCGTCCACAACAGGACGCGCGCCAAGGCCGAACCGCTCACGGAGAGAGGCGCGACGGTCGTCGACCGGCCGGTCGATCTCGCCGACCGGGACGTCGTCTTCACGATGGTCTCCGCCTCGCCCGACCTTCAGGCGGTCACCACGGGTCCCGGCGGGTTGCTGACCTCACCGGACGCCGCTCCGGGTGTTCTGATCGACAGTTCCACGGTGTCCACCGGGACGTCCGCGCTCGTCCGGGAGGAAGCCGCCCGGCGCGGGACGGACTTCCTGGCCGCCCCGGTGAGCGGGAACCCGAAGGTGATCGCCGCGGGCGGCCTGACGATCGCGGTGTCCGGCTCACGCGAAGTGTTCGGCCGGATCGAGCCGTTGCTGGCGGCGCTGGGGCGGGGCGTGACCTACGTCGGCGAGGACGAGGCCGCCCGGCTGGTCAAGATCGCGCACAACGTCTTCCTCGGCGTCGTCACCCAGTCGCTCGCCGAGATCACCGTCCTCGCGGAGAAGGGCGGTGTCAGCCGTGCCGCCTTCCTGGAATTCCTGAACGACTCCGTCATGGGCTCGGCCTACACCCGGTACAAGTCGCCCGCGCTGGTCAACCTGGACTTCAAGCCGACGTTCACTATGCCGCTGCTGCGCAAGGACCTGGAGCTGGGGCTTTCCGCGGCCCGCGAGCTGGAGGTCCCGATGCCGCTGGCCGCCGCCACCGCCCAGCTCGTCGCGAGTGCCGTCGGCGCGGGACATGCCGACGAGGACTTCGCCGCCCTGATCCTGGAGCAGGCCAGGAACTCCGGCATCACGCTCGTGGCGGAGGACGTGTCCGTCGACGACGGTCTGTCACCGCGGGATCGAGCCGTCGGCCGATAACGGCGGACGAGCACGACCGTGGGCGGCAGCCCGCGGGGAATTCCCCGTGGGCCTGCGGGAAATGGGCCGGGACGGGATTGTGGACGGGATGCGTATGCGGGATTCGTGAGGAGGTTTCTTCAGAAGGAGCCGCGAAGGGGAGCAGGCAGCGCACAGAGAGCACAGGAGCGTTTTCGACCCGGGTCGGCGGCGGGAATCCGCGGCGCGCCGACGCGGTGCTTGTCGGGTAGCGTGGGTGAGTCGACGTGCACCATCCGGTCGTTTCCCGCCGCGGGATCATCCGCCGAAGAGAGGCCGTCCTTCGCGGGTTCGACCGGATTCCCCGGTGACCATGGGAAGGAACCGCGCCGTGCCATTCATCACGACGAAAGACGGAACCGAGATCTTCTACAAGGACTGGGGATCCGGTCAGCCGATCGTGTTCAGCCACGGCTGGCCGCTCACCGCCGACGCGTGGGACCCCCAGGTGAATTTCGTAGCGGACAACGGATTCCGGGGCATCGCCCACGACCGGCGCGGGGGTGGGCGCTCAGGGCAGACCTGGGAGGGGAACAACCTCGACACGTACGCCGACGACCTGGCCTCGCTGATCGAGGCGCTGGATCTGCGCGACGTCATCCTCGTCGGCCATTCCACCGGTGGCGGTGAGGTGGCCCGATATATCGGCCGCCACGGCACCGGACGGGTCGCGAAGGCCGTCCTGCTCAGCGCGATCCCGCCACTGATGCTCAAGACCGAGGCGAACCCCGAGGGACTGCCCATCGAGGTCTTCGACGAGATCCGGGCGGGCGTGGCGAAGGACCGCTCCCAGTTCTACCAGGACCTCAGCGAGACCTTCTACGGCGCCAACCGCGAGGGTTCGACGGTCTCGCAGGGCACGCGTGACGCGTTCTGGCTGTGGTCGATGCAGGTGGGCATCAAGAGCGCGTACGACTGCATCAAGGCGTTCTCCGAGACCGACCTGACCGAGGACCTCAAGCGGTTCGACATCCCGACCCTGATCGTGCACGGCGACGACGACCAGATCGTGCCGATCGTCGCCGCGGGCGAGAAGTCCTCGAAGCTGGTCAAGGACTCCACGTTCAAGGTCTACCCGGGCGCCCCGCACGGCTTGGCGATGGTCCCCGTGTTCGCCGACCGGTTCAACGCGGACCTCCTGGAGTTCGCCCGCGGTTGAGAATTTCCTGGGCCGGACGGGTAATAGGTGCGCGGCATGCGGGTGACCCGTGAAGATTGTATGCATGGGCGAGAAGGTCCGGGGAACAGGGGTATTCGGAGGTCGATCATATGGTTCCCCTGCTTCTCGTTCTTCTGCTGGTTCTGCTTCTCTTCGGCGCGGGCTTCGCGTTGAAGATTCTCTGGTGGGTCGCAATCGTCGTACTGGTGCTGTGGCTGGTCGGATTCGTCGCCCGTCCCAAGAGCGGCAGCGGTCGCTGGTACCGCTGGTAGCGGAGCCGGACACCGGTCGCGTTCGGGCCTGCCATGGTGCTGGCCGCCCTCCCGTCGGGGGAGGGCGGCCACCACCATGTCGTCGTGCGCGAGGGCGGATTCCCTGCTCGTCACCACCGAACGGCGGCTATTGCGGCGTCCTTTCCCGCATCGGAGGAATGAAGCGCCGCGGCAGGGGCACCCGGAGTGCGGACGGAACCCGAGAACCGTCCCGCACCGCGTACGGAAAAAGGAAGAGCGGAAGGGAACCCCTCGCCGCTCTCTGTTCACCGGAGGAGCTGTTTTCGCGTGACTGAGCATGTGTGGAGTTACAAGTCGACCTCGGGTCATCTGGCCGGCGCCGATCTGACCGGCTACAAGGTCGAGGCGAGCGACGGCGGAATCGGCAAGGTCGACAAGCACTCCGACGAGGTCGGTGACGCCTACCTGGTCGTGGACACCGGGGTCTGGATCTTCGGCAAGGAGGTCCTCCTCCCGGCGAGCACCGTGATCCAGATCGATCCGGAGGACAGGAAGATCTTCGTCGACCGGTCCAGGGAGCAGATCAAGAACGCCCCTGAGTTCCTTCGCGACAAGCACCTCGGCGACTCCGGCTACCGGGACGCACTGGGCGCCTACTACCGCCCCAACGCCCCCTTCGGCGCGCAGCCCATGGTCTGACCCTCGCACGTGAGTGGGCCCGAACTCGACGAGTTCGGGCCCGTTCCCGGTTCCGGACACCGCACGTGTGACGGGACGAACGGAGACGAACGGATTGGAGTCCGGGCTTCGGGACACAAGCATCAGGTGCTGAAGATACTTCTGGTGGTCCTGCTCGGCTCGCTGGCGACGGGCGTCTCGGTCATCGCCGTCCTCGTCCCACCCTGGTGGTGGGCCGCGGCCGTCCCCCTGCTCCTGCTCGCGCTGGTGGCCGTCCACGACCTCGTGCAGCGCCGGCATTCCGTCCTGCGCAACTACCCACTGCTCGGGCACCTCCGCTTCGCGCTGGAGGCGCTGCGGCCGGAGCTTCAGCAGTATTTCATCGAGCGCAACTTCGACGGCCGTCCCTTCGACCGTGACACCCGCAGCATCGTCTACGAGCGCGCCAAGGGCACCGATGCCGAGGAGCCGTTCGGCACCGAACTCGACCTGTACCGGACGGGCAGTGAGTTCCTCACCCCGTCCATGGCCCCCCGGTCGGTGCCCACCGACGCGCCGCGTGTCCGGATCGGCGGACCCGAGTGCACCCGGCCCTACGACATGGCGCTGCTCAACGTCTCGGCGATGAGCTTCGGCTCGCTGTCCGCCAACGCCGTGCTCGCCCTCAACACCGGTGCGCAACTGGGTGGTTTCGCCCACGACACCGGCGAGGGCGGTCTCTCCGAGTACCACCTGAGGCCCGGTGGAGATCTCGTCTGGGAGATCGGCACCGGGTACTTCGGCTGCCGCACGGACGACGGGGACTTCGACCCGCGGCAGTTCGCCGAGAAGGCGGCGCACGAGCAGGTCAAGTGCGTGTCGCTGAAGATCAGTCAGGGAGCCAAGCCCGGAATCGGCGGAGTGCTGCCGGGTGCCAAGGTGAACGCGGAGATCGCCGGGGTCCGCGGCGTGCCGCAGGGGGAGACCGTCATCTCGCCGCCCTACCACCGCGTCTACTCCACGCCGCGCGAACTGGTGCGCTTCCTGGCCCGGATGCGGGAACTGGCCGACGGCAAGCCCGTCGGGTTCAAGCTGTGCGTCGGCTCGCGCCGCGAGTTCCTCGCCGTGTGCAAGGCGATGCTGGAGGAGGACAGCACGCCGGACTTCATCGTCGTCGACGGCGCGGAGGGCGGAACGGGTGCGGCGCCCCTCGAGTTCGCGGACAACGTCGGACTGCCCCTGGGCGAGGGTCTGATGACCGTGCACAACGCCCTTGTGGGAGCCGGGCTTCGCGACCGGATCCGGATCGGTGCCAGCGGCAAGGTCGCCACCGGCAGCGACCTCGTCAAGCGCCTCCTGCAGGGAGCCGACTACACCAACGCCGCCCGCGCCATGATGTTCGCGATCGGATGCATACAGGCCCAGCGCTGCCACACCAACACCTGTCCCGTCGGGGTCGCCACCCAGGACGAACGGCGCGCCCGCGCCGTCGACGTACCCGACAAGTCCCAGCGCGTACGGCGCTATCAGCGCGCGACGGTCAAGAGCGCGCTCCAGATCATGGCCTCGATGGGCGTCGAGGAGCCGCGCGGTCTGCGGCCCCACATGCTGCTGCAGCGGGTGAATCCGCACACCGTCCGCTCGTATGCGGAACTCCACGACTGGCTCACCCCCGGAGAGCTGATCGCATCGGCGCCCTCCGGCTGGGCATCCGACTGGGAGGCGGCCGACCCGGACCGCTTCGCCCGCTGAACCCGGTACTCATCGCTTCACCCGTCGAACCCGGCACCCGTTCCGAGGGGCCGCACCGAACCGAAGGGCACTCCCGTGGCACGAACCGTCGCCCGTGTGATCGTCGACGCACTCAAGGATCTGGGCGTCCAGCACGTCTTCGGCGTGGTCGGAGACGCCCTGAACCCGCTGACCGACGCGATCCGTACCACCGACGACCTGGACTGGGTCGGCTGCCGGCACGAAGAGGCCGCGGCCTTCGCCGCCGGAGCCCAATCCCAGCTCTCGGGAACGCTGGGGGTGTGCATGGGGACGGTGGGACCCGGCTCCGTACACCTTCTCAACGGGCTCTACGACGCGGCGAAGAGCCGGACCCCCGTACTCGCGATCTGTGGTCAGGTGCCCCTCGCCGAGGTCGGCAGCGACTACTTCCAGGAGGTCGACAACGACCTGCTCTTCCGTGACGTGGCCGTCTACCGTGCCACCGTCTCCTCCCCGGACCAGATGCCGCGGATGCTGGAGTCCGCCGTGCGCGCGGCCGTGAGCCAGGGGGGAGTGGCGGTGCTCACCGTGCCCGGTGACCTGGGCGACCAGGAACTGAGCGACGACCGGGCCGCCCGCTTCCCTCTCGACCGTCCCGTCACCCGCCCGGACGACCCCGCGCTCGCGCGGGCCGCCGAACTCCTCAACGCCGCCGACCGGGTCACCCTGCTCGTCGGCCGCGGAGCCCGCGAGGCCCGCGCCGAGGTCCTGCGGACCGCCGAGGCGCTCGCGGCGCCGATGGTGCTCACCCTCAAGGCGAAGGAGGGGTTCGAGGGGGACAACGAGTTCCAGGTCGGCCAGACCGGTCTGATAGGCAACCCGGCCGCCGCCCACGCGCTCGACAGCGGCGGCGCGCTCCTGATGCTGGGCACCGATTTCCCGTACCGGGACTGGTATCCGAAGGGGTGCAAGGTCGTCCAGGTCGACACCCGTGAGGAGCACTTGGGCCGCCGGGTTCCCGTGGACGTGGGTCTGACGGGCGACGTGGGCGCGACGCTACGGGCCCTGCTCCCGCTGGTGCGGACGGCGACGGACCGGGGCCACCTGGACGCCGCGCGGGAACGGTTCGCCCACTGGCAGGAAGGGCAGCGGCGGCTGGCCGACCCGGGTCACGAGCACCGCTGGACCGGGAAGCTGAGGGCCGCCCTGGACAACCGCGACCACGAGATCCGCCCCGAGGCGCTGGCCGCCGCGGTGGACGCCCACGCCGCCGAGGACGCCGTCTTCACCTCCGACACCGGAATGGCCACCGTCTGGCTCTCCCGCTTCGTCAGCATGCGCGGGAGCAGGCGCCTGATCGGCTCGTACAACCTTGGTTCGATGGCCAACGCCATGCCCCAGGCCCTCGGGGCCCAACTCTGGGCACCCGACCGTCAGATCGTCGCCTTCTGCGGCGACGGCGGACTGAGCATGCTGCTGGGCGACCTCGTGACGATCAAGACGTACCGGCTGCCGGTGAAACTCGTGGTCTTCGACAACCGCCGCCTGGGGATGGTCAAACTCGAACAGGAGCAGGCCGGACTGCCCGAGTTCGGTACGGAACTCGACAACCCCGACTTCGCCGCGGTGGCCACCGCGCTCGGTCTCACGGGCATCCGCGTCACCGACCCGGCCGATCTCGACGACAGCGTCCGCCGGGCCCTCGACACCCCCGGGCCGGTGCTGTTGGACGTCCTGACCAATCCGCAGGAGGTGGCCGTGCCGGGCAAACCGACCGTGTCGCAGGGGTGGGGCTTCGCCATCGCCAAGGTCAAGGAGATCCTCCCGAGCCACGAAGGCTGACCGGGACCCGCCGCGGGCTCTCGCCGGGCCGGACCCGGGCTGCGGGCGGCCCACGCGGATGGTGACCGTCCTCGGCCGGTGTCCGGCGGCCTCATGGCGCGAAGTCGCCGTACGCCCTCACCTCAGTCACCCGCTGGACCATCGGGCCGGTCACGGTCGGCGCGGGCCCGGCCGCCCCGGGCCCCCACGCCCAACGCCTGCTGGAGCGTGGGATAGCAGGTGATGACGGTGTCGAGGCCGACGATCTGCAGGACGCGCAGTATCGAGGGGGAGGGGGCCGCCAGGCGCACCCAGCCCTGCTGGGCGGTGGCGGCGTGGTGGGCCCCGATGAGCGCGTTGATGCCGCTGGAGTCCATGAAAGTGACCTGACTCAGCTCCACCACGGTGCGGGCGGCCGCCTCGCCGTCGGGACCGAGGAGCGCACGCTGGACCTCGGTGCCGGTGGTGAAGTCGATCTCGCCGCGCAGGGCCAGCACAGCGATGCCCTCGGCGGTGGTGGAGCGGGTTACCGACAGCCGTGGGGACTCCATCTCGGTCATCCCTTCCGTGGGACAGGGCTCGGTGGGGCGTGCCAGGGCCGAAGCCCACGGCGGTGGGTCGCCGTGGGCGGGAACCCCTCAAGGGTCCGTGCCCCGCTCTTCACCCGTCAAGAGATACAGGAAAAGATTTTCGCCCTTTCTTATACGTGAATACTGCGTCTACTCTGGGATGATGCACGGAGTACCCGAGTCCCACACAGGCTGGACGTTCCTCACGAACCATGCGCGCGTGCTGGCCGCCATCGCCGAGGACCGCACCACGCGCATCCGCGACATCGCCGCGCGCTGCCAGCTCACCGAGCGGGCTGTCCAGAAGATCATTTCTGACCTGGAGGAGGGCGGCTACCTCACCCACACCCGGCAGGGGCGCTCGAACGAGTACCAGATCGAGGAGGGCACCCTCCTGCGGCACCCGGCGGACTCCGGACCGACGGTGGCGGACCTGCTGGCCCTTCTCGCCCGGCACGACGCCGAACACGGCGGCGCCGGCAACCGGCAGCCGCGAAGTGCGTCCCCGCGCGCACGTGCCACGGAAGGTGACGGATGACGTCGCCGGCTCGCTCCCCGGGCACCCCGGGCGGCGGCGCGGGCCGGCTCCCGACGACCGTGTGACGGCGCCGGATTCGAGGGCATGAGATGAGACGAAGTAGCGCCGGACTCCCCGGAACACGGAGGCGACGTTGACGTCCGAAGCGGACATGACGCAGCAGTTTCCCCCGGCCTTCGAGGCCTCGGCGGACGAGGTGCTGCGCCTGGAGGACGAGAATCTCCAGCTCAAGCAGGCAGTGCGGTCGCACGCCGTTGTCGATCAGGCCATCGGTGTCATCCTGGCGGTCGGCCGGCTGACTCCGGACCAGGGCTGGGACACGCTGCGGAGCATCTCCCAGAACACCAACGTCAAGCTGCGGCATGTGGCCGAGCTGATCGTCGAGTGGGCACGAACGGGACAGCTGCCCACCGAGATTCGCAGCCGGTTGGAGCACGAGCTCGGACTCGGCGACCCCTCGGGCGAAGCGGAGTAGAACCCCGGGCCCCGTCCCTCGGCGGCCCGGGACGGATCGTGCGGGTGTGATCGCGCGGGTGTGATCGCGCGGGTCCGCGTGCGGGGTGAAGGTCGCGAAGCCGCCGTGGACGCGGTGACGGCCCCTCGGCGGCGTACAGGCCCGGTCGTGGGGCGTGTGGCGACAAGGCCCGGGTACGCGTTCCACCGAGCCGGTTTCGCCGGGTCCCTGTACGCGGCCGGCACCGACCCTCCGGGGAGTTCCGGCACGCCGGTGCGGGCGGCGGCCGGCACAGCGCGGCCGGCGAGGAAGTCGCCTGCTTGGTGAATCCACGATGTGCTGAGGAGAACCGCATGGTGAGCGAGCCGTCGAACACCGCGAGCGTGATCGCCGGACGTGATCGAGGCCTGGGTCTGCCGGTGGCCGACCGGGTGGGCTGGGACCCGGTGGACGTGCGGGCGGTGGACACCGTCCGACTGCTGGCCGCGGACGCGGTGCAGAAGGTCGGGAACGGCCATCCCGGGACCGCGATGAGCCTCGCACCCCTGGCGTATCTGCTCTTCCAGAAGGTGATGAGGCACGACCCGGGTGACGACCGGTGGCTCGGCCGGGACCGGTTCGTGCTGTCCTGCGGGCATTCGAGCCTGACCCTGTACATCCAGCTCTACCTGGCCGGATACGGGCTTGAGCTGTCCGACCTCCAGGCCTACCGCACCTGGGGCTCGGCCACCCCCGGACATCCGGAACACCGCCACACGGCCGGTGTGGAGATCACCACCGGCCCCCTGGGCCAGGGCCTGGCCGCCGCGGTGGGCATGGCGATGGCCGCGCGCCGCGAGCGTGGCCTGCTCGACCCGGACGCCGCACCGGGTACCTCGCCCTTCGACCACCACGTGTACGTGATCGCCTCGGACGGCGACATGATGGAGGGCGTCACCGCCGAGGCCGGGTCGCTGGCCGGCCATCAGGAGCTGGGGAACCTGGTGGTGTTCTACGACGCCAACCACATCTCCATCGAGGACGACACCGACGTCTCCTTCAGCGAGGACGTCCCCGCCCGATACGCCGCGTACGGCTGGCACGTGCGGACGGTGGACTGGACTCGCACCGGCGACTACGTGGAGGACGTCGATGCGCTCCTGGCGGCGATCGAGGCGGCCAGAAAGGAGACGGGGCGCCCCTCGCTGATCATGCTGCGTACCCTGATCGGCTGGCCGGCTCCGACCAGGCAGAACACCGGGAAGGCCCACGGCTCGGCGCTCGGCGACGAGGAGGTCGCCGCGACCAAGGAGTTGCTGGGCTTCGATCCCGAGCGCACGTTCGTCGTCGAGGACGAGGTCCTGGCGCGGACCCGCTCCGCCTCCGATCGCGGCCGTGAGGCGCACGCCCAGTGGCAGGAGGCGTTCAGCGCCTGGCGGGAGGCGAACCCGGACCGCGGGACGCTGCTGGACCGGCTGCAGGCACAGGAACTGCCCAAGGGATGGACCGAGGCGCTGCCCGAGTTCCCGGCCGACCCGAAGGGAATGGCCACCCGGAAGGCGTCCGGCGAGGTCCTCACCGCGCTCGCGGGCGTACTGCCGGAACTGTGGGGAGGCTCGGCCGACCTGGCCGAGAGCAACAACACCACGATGGACGGCGAACCGTCCTTCGTACCGGCCGACCGGCAGACCAAGGAGTGGAAGGGCGGACCGTACGGGCGCACTCTGCACTTCGGGATCCGAGAGCACGCCATGGGTGCGGTGCTCAACGGCATCGCCCTGCAGAGCCTGACCCGCCCGTACGGCGGCACCTTTCTCACCTTCTCCGACTACATGCGTCCCGCTGTGCGTCTGGCGGCGCTGATGCGGTTGCCCACCACCTACGTGTGGACCCACGACTCGATCGGCCTCGGCGAGGACGGGCCCACCCACCAGCCCGTCGAACACCTCGCCGCGCTGCGCGCCGTCCCGGGTCTGGACGTGGTGCGTCCCGCCGACGCGAACGAGACCGCCGCCTGCTGGCGCGCCGTCCTGGAACACACCGACCGCCCCGCCGGGATGATCCTGACCCGTCAGAACCTTCCGGTCCTGGACCGCGACAGCGGGGAGTTCGCCGCGGCCTCCGGTGCGGCGCACGGTGGTTACGTCCTCGCCGAGGGCACCGAGGGCGGCGACGGTGCGTCGCCGGACGTCATCCTCGTCGCGACCGGCTCGGAGGTGCGGATCGCCCTCGACGCCCGCGCCCTCCTGGCCCGTGACGGTCTGAGGGCACGCGTGGTGTCCATGCCGTGCCGGGAGTGGTTCGCCGCCCAGCCCCGGGACTACCAGGACGAGGTGCTGCCGCCGGAGGTACGGGCACGGGTCAGCGTCGAGGCCGCCGTGGGACAGGGCTGGCGCGACGTGGTCGGAGACGCAGGACGCATCGTCAGCCTGGAGCACTACGGCGCCTCGGCGGACTACCAGCGCCTCTACACCGAGTTCGGCATCACGGCCGAAGCGGTGGCGGCCGCCGCCCACGACAGCGTCCACGACGCGGCCGGCGTGCCCCGTCCGGGAGGCCGTCAGCGGACCTCCGCGCCCACCGGCGGCGGCACCGGCGACCGCCCGTGACTCGGGGCGGAGCGCCGAGGACACGGCGCTCCGCCCCGATCGCCGTATGTTCCGGGGGCGCTCGGCGGGACCGCGCCGCGGGACCGCGGGGCCGGACAGCCGCGGGCACAGGCCGCGGTGCCCGCTTCGGGCCGACGGCATGGCCTACTTCCCTACTTGCTCTGAACCTGACCCAGCGGCTTGGGATCCTCCTCCAGCGCGGAGCACGCCGCCCGCCAGCCGGTGTCCTCGGGGTCGAGCGCGCTGCGAAGGAATGCCCATGTGAACTGCTGTATCAGAGCGACCCGTTCGGGACTTTCGTCCGTCGTCTCCGCGACGCCGTACCCGGGGATCCCGCCGAGCGAGTGTTCCGCGCCGAACAGGGTCAGCAGGCTCTTGTCGGCCGGGCTCAGGAAGTACGGGTCGGTGAACCAGTCCGGTCCCCGGACGGACAGCGCGGACTGGTCCTGATCCCCGGCGACGACGAGGACCGGTGCCGTCATGTCGTCGAAGGACGGGTTCATGAAGGGGAAGTGCTCGGCCGCGAACGGGGACAGGTCGTCCCCGCCCCGGCCGGGCAGGGCGAGCAGCACACCCGCCGATACCCGCGGATCGGACAGGTCCTCTCCCGGGACGCCTTCGGAATCGAGCACGCGCGCACCCAGCAGCATGCTTGCCGTCTGGGCCCCCCAGGAGTGACCGGCCACGGCGACGCGACTCCGGTCCAGACGCCCTGCGAGGCCGGGCACGGAAGCTTCCAGCAGGTCGAGTTGGTCGATGACGCGCTTCATGTCCTCGACCCGGAAACGCCAGATCAGTGGCGTACGGGGGTCGTCCGCGGGCAGATCGAGTGTCCTCGAGTCGAGATGGGTGGGTTGCAGGACCACGAAGCCGCGCGCGGCCCAGAAGTCCGCGAGTGGGGCGTAGCCGTCCATCGACCAGCTGTAGCCGTGCGAGAAGACGATGACGGGCAGGTCGTGCCCGGTCGTGGGCGCGGACACCCGGACCCGCAGGTCCTCACCGCGGCCAGGGGCCGACAGGACGACCGGCTTCACGGAGACGACAGGAGTGGGCGTGAGCGTGGTGGCGGGGGCGGTCGCCGTGCGTGATTCGGGCATGGAGGTGCCTTCCGTTCAGGTTCTTCGCGCGGTTGGTGTGGTGGGGTCGGGGTGGGGGTTGTGGTGTGTGGCGGGGGTCTGCGCCGGGTCGGGCGCGGGCCGGACAGGTGCCGTGCCGACGTCTGTCGCCACCGCGTTCGCGTTCACCCGTGCCGGGCTTCCCGTGCGCCCGTCGCCCGGCCTCTTCGACGGGTCAGCGGCTGACCACGCACGGTTTGGCCTGTCGGCCCTGGCTCTGGGATGATGGGCAAACGGAACCTTGTCCCGTTTGAAGATACGGAACGCCGTTCCGGATAGCAAGCCCGGTGGTGGAGAGGATGGCGCGATGAGTGACGGCGGCACGGTCGGTGGCGGTGATGGGGAGTCGGGGCGAGCGGCCCGGCCCAAGCGGGCGGACGCCCGGCGCAACGAGGAGACCCTGCTCGACGCGGCCGCCGCGATCTTCGTGACCGCGGGCGTGGAGGCTCCGGTGCGTGACATCGCCGCCAAGGCCGGCGTCGGGACGGGCACGATCTACCGCCACTTCCCGACGCGGGCGGATCTCATCATCGCCGTCTACCGGCACCAGGTCGAAGCCTGCGCCGAGGCCGGCCCTGCCCTGCTGGCGAGCTCCCCGACCCCGCATGCCGCACTGGGGCAGTGGATCAACCTCTTCGTCGACTTCCTGGTCACCAAGCACGGACTGGCCGCTGTGCTGCAGTCCGACGCCGCCGGCTTCGACACGCTGCACGCCTACTTCCTCGACCGTCTGGTGCCCGTGTGCGGCCGACTGCTCGAAGCCGCGGCCGACGCCGGCGAGATCCGCTCCGACATGGACGCGATCGTGCTCATGCGCGGCGTCGGGAACCTCTGCATCGGCGCGGACGCCGATCCCCGCTATGACGCGCGGCGACTGGTCGAACTCCTCATCGCGGGGCTGCGCCGGTCAGCCTGACGGGGAGCCCGCGACGCGGCGCGGGCCCCGTGATTCACTACGGGTGCGGGTTCCGGGCGGCCGCCGGACGGCGTACTGCCGGGCTGCGCGGGCCGACGGGAATTTTCGGGCACGCCCTGGACGTCTGTCCGTGGGGGAACGGCCGACGGCCGCGCCGTTGAGTTTGCGCGGCCCGCA
Source organism: Streptomyces sp. RPA4-2 (assembly GCF_012273515.2). Classification (NCBI taxonomy): domain Bacteria; kingdom Bacillati; phylum Actinomycetota; class Actinomycetes; order Kitasatosporales; family Streptomycetaceae; genus Streptomyces; species Streptomyces sp. RPA4-2. Next base: position 644,330 of record NZ_CP050975.2, on the reverse strand, counting down.
GGCGGACCGCGCAAAGAGAAGAAAAGGGATGTGAAGAGCTATGAGCGCCACTGAGGAAAAGGCGTTGCTGGCGGGTGGCTGCTTCTGGGGGATGCAGGAACTGATCCGGACGCTCCCGGGTGTCCTGGACACGCGGGTGGGATACAGCGGCGGCGACGTGCCTCACGCGACCTACCGCAATCACGGAACCCACGCCGAATCGATCGAGATCACCTTCGACCCCGCCGCGACCGACTACCGCGCCATCCTGGAGTACTTCTTCCAGATCCATGACCCGAGTACGCAGAACCGGCAGGGGAACGACATCGGCCTCAGCTACCGCTCCGCGATCTTCTACTTCGACGACGAGCAGCGACGCGTCGCCGAGGACACGATCGCCGATGTCGAGGCCTCGGGACTGTGGCCGGGGAAGGTCGTGACCGAGGTCGTGCCGGCCGGCGCCTTCTGGGAGGCCGAACCGGAGCACCAGGACTACCTGCGGAAGTACCCCGAGGGCTACACGTGCCACTTCCCGCGGCCGAACTGGCGGTTGCCGAAGCGCGCGGAAGCCTGATTCCGGGAAGGGCCGGCCGCCGAGCGCGCCGCGTCCGTCACCGACCGTACGGTCGGTGACGAGCACCTTGGGCGTTGTCAGGCCGGCTGCACGGCGGGTCGAGGCGCCGGGGCCGGGATCTCGGGAGCGTGGGGGTACGCGGCCGTACGGTGCTGGAACGAGAGGATCTTCGGGTTCTGTACGACGCCGTCGCGGATCTCGATGGCGTTCCTGACCGTGGCGTCGGCCTCCCAGGCGGCGGGGCCGCTCATGACCTTGCGCAGGTAGGGGAGGAGCGCCTCGCTGATTTCCCAGGTGGCCGAGTTCCACAGGTGGGACGGGCTGTGGTCGACCCCGTAGTAGTGGCAGTCCGCTCCCACCGTGGGCATGGGGTCGCCGAAGGTGGTCGGCCGGGCCCATGCGAAGCCCATGCCCTCGTCGCAGGCGACGTCGATGAAGAAGGTGCCCGGGCGGAACAGGGCGAGTTCCTCGTCGGTGACGAACATCAAGGGCGCGTCGGTGTCCTGCCGGATGCAGTTGACGATGATGTCGAACCCGGCCAGATACTCGGCGAGCGGCACCGGACCTGTCGCGGTGAGCGCCCGGAGCCGCGACGGATCGTCCTCCTGCTCCTCGAAGTGGCCCATCACGACCGACGGCATGGGCGAGGCCACCGCCGCGGCGGCGCGCTGGGTGAGCACCGTGACGTCGGAGACCCCCATGGCGCCCAGACCGGTCACCGCTCCGCGTGCCGTGGCGCCGAAGCTGAGGACCACCGCGCGCAGCCGGCGTCCGTAGCTACCGGTCATGCCGCCGAGCTGCAGGGCGTGCAGCACCGAGCAGTAGCCCGCCAGCTCGTTGTTCTTGTGGAACACGTGGACGCTGAAGGCACCCGTGGACGTCCAGTGGTTCATCGCCTCCCAGGCGACGAGGGTCAGCCGTCGGTCGATGGCGATCTGGGTCATCTTCTCGTCCTGCACACAGTGCGGCCATCCCCACAGCACCTGGCCCCCGCGCAGCTCGGCGATGTCGTCGTGCGTGGGTTTGGGCAGCAGCAGCACCTCGCACTCGGCGAGGAGCTGCTCGCGGGAGCGCAGGCCTGCCACCAGCGGCAGCAGGGCATCGTCGTCGATGCCGAACCGCCGGCCGTAGCCGTGTTCCAGGAAGATCCTTGCGCGGACGTCCGGGGCGATCCGGTCGAAGTGAGCGGGGTGCAACGGGAGCCGGAACTCGTTCTCCTTGCGGGAGGAGGCCAGGACTCCGAGGCTCATGAGGGTCATGCGTTTCCTTGTCATGTAATTGTCATGCAATGGTGTTCGATGTCTCGCGCGTAGGGCGCCTGCGGGCGTGCGTGTGCGCCGACCGCAGCCGGGGGAGGCCGGGCCCGCGTCGGTCGTGGTCACCGCCGGACGGAGTGTCCGGGATGCCACCTGTCTCAGCGTCTCAGTGCTGGTCGGCCCGGTGTCTGCGCAGGCGCTCGGCCAGGGGGAGGGGCGTCTCCTCCAGCCCCGTGACCGACCCGCTCGCCAGCCGCGCGCACGTTCCATGGCAGGCGAGGAGTTGCTTGTCGTCGCGGTGCGAGACCACCACGGCGTCCGCGTCCGGCGCGTTCCGGTAGTCCGTGCCGCAGATGAGGCAGGCCAGTCCGGAGACCATCTCGGCGGTCGGTTCGGGGCGGCCTCGGCGGTGGCCGGAGATCGCGTCCTGTGAGTACATGAGTGCCGCATCCTCTTCGTCGGTCGTCGGCTCAAGGGGAGCGAGGTGCCGGAACGCCTCGGGAACCAGGAAGTCCGCTACCGCGGGGCGCCGCAGGGAATGCGCGAGACGGCGCGAGAGTACGAGCCAGAAGTCATGGGGCGGCTCATTTCCGGCCGGAGCGCTTAGGCACCGGCGTCTGCCGTTCCCCGAGGGCGACGCCGAAACGGATAACGGCATGCGAGGTGCGCTCGGTGACGCCACCGTACTCTGTCCGGGCCCTCGTTGCCTCCACCGCGCGTGCTCAGGGGCACCGGGCGGCCCGCGGAGGAGACGTGGTGGGCCGCTGTCGTGGCGGTCGCACCTGCCCGACGCCGTGGCGTGACGGGCTCCGCGTGCCTCTCACCATATATCCCTTTTATGATGATCCGTGGAAGGCGTGAAGCCGACCGGCCCGACTGTCGCGAGCACTCCCGCCCCCGCAGACCGACGAGTCCTGGAGCAGAAGCAATGGCATCGACCTCGGTGAGCAGGGTCGTCCCCGCATCCCCCGGCCGTGTATGGGAGGTGATCGGCGGCTTCGGTTCCCTCCCCGACTGGGTTCCGCAGATCGCCGAGAGCACGCCACTGGAGGGGGGCCGCGTCCGCCGGCTGGTCATGGGGGACGGTGAGGTCGTCGTCGAACGGCTGACAGGGTTCAGCGAGGGGGGTCGGCACTACACCTACACCATCGTGGAGGCGCCGTTCCCCGTCGCCGGCTATCTCGCGACGATCCGGGTGCACTCCGTGCCCGGCGAGCCCGACAGCGCGGAAGTGGAGTGGTCCGGGCGTTTCCACCCGCTGGGGACGAGCGACGACGAGATGGTGGCCCTTTTCACCGGCATCTACCGCGACGGTCTCGACGCGCTGCACACGGAGCTGGCGGACTGAACGCCCGCGGACGGACGGCGTATTGGGGCGAGGCCGCGTGATCGCGTGACCGCCTGACCTCGGGCCTGGGCGGCGGCTTACCCCCGGGCTGGGCGGGCGAGGGGCGTCGGCGTCGTTCAGGACCGGCGTCGTCACGACGCACGACCCGTCGCGTCATGTGAAGGCGAGGCGGCCCACGCACGGGTGACCGCCGTGCTCCATGGCGCGGACCCCGGACCGGCACCTCGGCCGGCCACAGCAAGGGAGTCGTACATGCGTATCGATCTCACGGGACGGACCGCCCTGGTGACAGGGTCGACGCAGGGCATCGGGGCCGCCATCGCGGCGGGCCTCGCGGACGCGGGGGCGCGGGTGGGCGTCAACGGCCGCGACAAGGAGAAGGTCGACGCGGCGGTCAGGCAACTGCGGGAGGAGGTGCCGGACGGTGACTTCGTCGCCATCGGCGCGGACGTCTCCTCCGAGGAGGGGGCGGCGACCGCCCTCGACGCGTTGCCGGACGTCGACGTCCTCATCAACAACCTGGGCGTCTTCGGCTCCCAGGACCCGCTGGACATCACCGATGAGGAATGGCGCCGGTACTTCGAGGTGAACGTGCTCGCCGCGGTCCGCCTCACCCGTGCCTACCTGCCGCGGATGATCGAGAGCGACTGGGGCCGCGTTCAGTACATCGCCAGTGAATCGGCGGTGGCCATCCCCGAAGAGATGATCCACTACGGCATGACGAAGACCGCCCTCCTGGCCGTCGGCCGCGGCTTCGCGAAGAAGGCCGCCGGAACGGGCGTCACCGTCAACTCGGTTCTCGCCGGCCCCACCCACACCGCCGGCGTCGAGGAGTTCGTGTACGAACTGGTCGGCCGTGACCTGCCCTGGGAGGAGGCGGAGCGGATCTTCATGCGCGAGCACCGACCGCAGTCGCTGCTACGGCGTCTGATCGCCCCCGAGGAGATCGCCAACATGGTGGTGTACCTGAGTTCGGACCAGGCCTCCGCCACCACGGGCGGCGCGCTGCGGGTCGACGGAGGCTGCATCGACGCCGTGATTCCCTGACCGCCGCGCCGGACGGGCCGCCCGTCCGGGACGGCCCTCCACGGAGGGTGCGGGAGCTCCGCACACCGGTGAGCGCGCCTCGGGGCCCGGCGCGCATCAGGTCCGGCACGCTGTCAGAGCGGGTACGCACGGATCAGGTCCGGCACACAGGCAGAGCCGGTGCGCGTGGATCAGGTCCGGCACACAGTCGGAGCCGAGGCGCGGCTCGCCGGGTGACCGGCTCAGCCGCCCGCCGGACGCTTGCGGCCGACGCCCGAGTACACCCAGTACTCCGACGGGTTCTCCGGGATGTGGTCGTCCGCGTCCGGGCGCCACAAGGGTACGTAGACCAGGCCGGGCTCCACGAGGTCGAAGCCGTCGAAGAGCCCGAGGATCTCGCCGTGGGACCGGGCGGTGACCGGCGAGGTGGCCCGGGAACGGTACAACTTCCCCACGGCGGCGGCGGTGTCCGGGCGGTCCTGGTTCGTCGCGTGCGTCAGCGCGAGCCAGCTCTCCTCGGGCAGGGCGTCCCGGAACGCGGCCACGATGCCGGCGGGGTCCTCCTCGGGCGCGATGAAGTGCAGGATCGTGATCATCAGCACCGCGACGGGCTGATCGAAGTCGATCAGTTTCTGCACCTGCGGCGAGGACAGCACCTCGGCCGGGCGACGGATGTCGGCGTCCACGATGTCCGTGTCCGGATTGTCGGCGAGCAACGAGGCGCTGTGCGCCACGGCGACCGGATCACTGTCCACGTACACCACCCGGGCTCCCGGGCAAGCCGCCTGTGCCACCTCGTGGACGTTGCCCTGGGTCGGGATGCCCGACCCGAGGTCGATGAACTGCCGCACCCCGGCGTCCACCAGGAAACGTACGGCCCGCCCCAGAAAGGCGCGGTTGGCCCGCGCCAGGGTGCGCACCTGCGGGTCGATGGCCGTGAACGCCGCCAACGCCTCCCGGTCTATGGCGAAATTGTGCCGGCCGCCCAGCATTGCGTCGTACATCCGGGCAACGCTCGCCTTGTCCGGGTCGACACCCTGAGGCAGACCTTCGCTACCTGACACCACAACTCCCCGTCCTGGAAGTGATCTTGACGCACCATCATATAGTTGCCGCCCAGGCACGGCGAGGTGTGTCCATGCCACGCGATTCGACCCCTCCAGTGGAAGGCACCACCCTGCGGAACGAAGCACACAGCCACGCGGATGATGCGGCCGCCGCGTTCGCGCGCCTTCGGCCGGTCTTCTCGGGTGCGGCCGACGCCATCGGCTCGGAACTCAACCTGCACCTGACCGGCAGCCATGTCGTCCAGGCGCTGGTTCCCGGGTTCTGCGACGCGGCATCGGTCTACCTGCTGGAGCGGTGGCTGCTGGAGGAGAACGCGTACCACTCCGCGGACCCGGCCCAGATCGAGGCCCGGCGACTGGCCCTGCGCATCGGGACGGACGCGCCCGAGGACTGGGAGGGGACGCTGCCCGTCGGCGAGGTGATCGTCTTTCCCCGCCAGACCCCGTACACGCGCTGTATCGCCACCCGTACGACGCAGTTGCTCGACTCGGTCGACGCCCACACGTCCGAACGGCTCAGCACCGCCGGGGGCGACGACGTCCGCATGGACGCCCTGCTGCGGACCGCGTCCTTCCTCGTCGTCCCGCTGCATCTGCGGGGCATCGCGGTCGGGTTCATCGCGTGCACGCGCGGTCCGGACCGGGCGCCCTTCGTGACCGAGGACGCCGCGTCCGTGGAATCGCTGGCCGCGCGGGCCTGCGTGGCACTGGACAACGCGCGACGCTACGAACGCGAACGCCGCATGGCGCTGGCCATCCGGCAGAGCCTGCTGCCCGCGACCTCACAGACGTTCGAGGGGTGTCGTATCGCCCATGGCTATCTCCCGGCCGGGCAGGACAACATCATCGGCGGTGACTGGTTCGACGTACTGCCGCGGTCCGACGGCCGCGTCAGTCTGATCGTCGGGGACGCCATGGGGCACGGGCCGGAATCGGCCGTCGCCATGATCCAGCTGCGCACGGCCGTGCGAACCCTCGCGGGGCTGGACATCACGCCGGCCGAGCTGATGCGCCGGCTGGACGCGCTGGCCTGTGACACGCCGGGCGCCTCCTTCGCCACCTGCGTGTACGCCGAGTGGGACGCGCAGAAACAGCTCTGCACCTTCGTCGGAGCCGGTCATCCCCCACCACTGATCCGCACCGCGGACGGACGTGCCAGGCCCCTCACGCTCACCAGCGCGGGCCTGCCCCTCGGACTGGGCATGGGCAGCTATGAACCCACCGTCGTCCGGGTGCCCGAACCGATCCTGCTGCTGCTCTACAGCGATGGACTGGTCGAGTCCCGCGACACCGACATAGAGCAGGGCATCGCGCGCCTCGCCGGTCTCCTCGGCACGGACGGCGCGGAACCCGCGGGCACCGAGGGCCCGGACGCGTTGGAGTCACTCTGCCAGCGGCTGTTGCACAAGACGCCGCCCGCCGGTGGCGGCGCGGACGACCGGACGCTCCTTCTGGCCGAACTGACGCCCGCGAAGCGCCCGGCACCGTCATGAACGGCACGGGGCCTTCCGGCCCGTCGCGCCAGGGCTCCTTGCTCGGACGGGCGAGGCGGCGGGCGCGGGTGTCGGGCTCGCGGTGACCTGTGGGCATCGTGGCGGCCGCCGGCTCGTGGACATGGTGCGGACCGCCGACCTGTGGACGTCGTGCCGGTAGTCGATCCGTGGGCTCGTGCCGGTCGGTCACGATCGGGCGCAGGGCCCGCCGCCCGGCCTGCCGCGGGCCCCGGTACGCGGCTCCACCCGGATCCCGGTCCGTTCTGGAGCCGCCTCGCCCCGCGCCCACCCCGCGCCGCCGCCCGGCGGGCGAGCGCGGCAGGGGCGGGTGTGGCACCGTGGACGCAGGCCCGGTCCGTCGCTCCCCGAGGCGGCGGACCGGGCCTCACCACGTGCTGGAGCGACGGCGCCCCTCCGGAGGACCGCGATGCATCGCGGGCGACGGCCCGTTCGGCGGCCGACGGCGGCTTCGCCCGTCAGGTCCCCTCCGTCGCGCGAAGCAGGAGCAGGGCCACGTCGTCACTGCGCGGGTCGGTGTGGCGGGTGTGCCGGATGAGGGCGTCCGCGAGGGTGCCGACGGGCTGGTCCGCGGCACGGTCGAGGTGATCCGCGAGGTCGGCGGCGGCCTCGCCGATGTCGCCGCCGGGGGTCTCGATCAGGCCGTCGGTGTACAGGGCCAGCAGCGCGTGGGGCGGCAGGGGGATCTCGGTGGTCCGGTAGTCGGCGGCGGGGTCGATACCGAGCAGGAGTCCGGGCGGCAGATCGAGGACCTCGGTGCGTCCGTCGGCATCGCGCAGGAGCGGTGGCGGGTGACCCGCGGTGGCGAGTCGGGCGCGGTGGTGTGCGAGATCGATATGGGCGTACAGACAGCTGGCGAAGAGGCCCGGGTCGAAGTCGGTGAGCAGACGGTTCGCACGGGCGAGGACTTCGTCGGGTGATGCCCCCGCGGTGACGTGGACGGCCGTGCGGATCTGTCCCATCAGAGCGGCGGCGTGCACGTTGTGCCCCTGGACGTCACCGATGGCGGCGGCGACGGTGGTGGCGTCCAGACGGATGAGGTCGTAGAAGTCGCCTCCGACATCCATGCCGCGGGCCGCGGGCAGATACCGGGCTGCCACCTCCAGGCCGGGTACCGCGGGCAGGGTGGTGGGGAGCAGGCCACTTTGCAGGTCGTGGGCGAGCTGGTGCTTGGCGTCGTAGAGGCGGGCGCGGTCGAGGGCCTGGGCGATCAGCCCGGCCAGCGAGGTCAGAACGGCACGCTCGTCGGGGCCGAAGGGGCGGGGACGGTCGAAGGACAGCACCCAACAGCCGACCGGGCGGCGCGAGACGACCAGGGGCAGGAAGGCCCACGCCGCCCTTACGGTCAGCCGCGGGATGGCGGGGTGGAACCGCTCCATGTCCTGCGGGGAACCGAAGAAGAGAGGGACTCCGGTGGCGAGGGCGTGCACGGTGGGAGCCGACCTGTCGGTGAGCGATGGTCCGTCGAAGGGCCTGAGGACCTCGTCCCGGTACCCACGGGACCCGACGATCTGCAGCCGGCCGTCCTCGGCCACGGACAGCACGAAACCCTGCGCGTCGAAGGTGGGCATGATCTGGTCGGCCGCCAGCTCCACCACGTCCTGCACGCTGACGGCCTCGGTGAGTGAGGCGGCCAGGTGCATCAGGTCGTACAGCACGCGTGCCCGCGTAGGGACGAGGGCGCTGTCCCTGCCGCCCCGCCGCGCGTGGTCCGCCGGACCCGCGTCCTCGGCGGGAGTGACTCGGACGGTGGTGCCCGAGACGTCGGGGTGCAGTTCGAAGTCCAGCCACCGGCCCCGCGGGCACAGGGCCGTGAAGACGGCGGGCCGGCGGCTGATCGTCGCGGCTCGCTGGTGGTCCTGGAGGACCGGCTCGTCCAGCCACGGCAGGGCCTCGCACAGCGATGTCCCGAGCAGGTCCGGAGCGCTCCCGCCGACCAGATCACGGGCGGTGGCGTCGATGAAGGTGATCCGGTTGTCCAGGTCGAGCGCCAGACAGCCCTCGGGAAGGCGGTCGACGAGATCGACGGCGGCCAGCGCCTCCGCCGGTCCGGGCGTACGGGCCCGGGGCGGGTCCGGAACGTGCGGACGTTCCGCGGGGAGGACCGGGCGCCCGTCGGCGGCTGCCTGCCGCAGGAACGCGCCCACACGGTCGCAGGCGATGGCGACCGCGTCGCGTTCGCGGGTGCTCAGCAGTCGCGGATGCGTACCGGGCCACAGGAACGCCAGCGCGCCCCATGTGGTGGCGCCGGTGGTCACCGGTGCGGCCGCCACCGCCACGGGGTAGGGCAGGGTGAGCGCGGTCCGGGGGTAGCGGCGGGCCAGCTCCGCGTGGCCGGCGACCCACACCAGCCGCCGTTCGCGTACCGCCTCGGCCACGGGTCCCTCGCCCCCCGGGTCGACCCTTTCCCACAGCGCGACCGTCGTGCCGCCGGTCGTCACCGCCAGCTGCAGCACCGGCCGGTCGGGCGGGAACAGGTAGATCCCGCTCACGGAAGCACCGGTGTCCCGGGCCGCCGGAAGGAGCAGCGAGCCGAGCGTTTCCGGCCCGATGGAACAGGTCGAGCGCGCGGGCGGCGACGGGCCACGCGCCCCCTGCCCGTGCTGCCCGCGGGCGCACATCCGTCCGAAGCGGTGCCGGGCCGCCGCGCCGCTCATCCCCAGGCCGGCGCCGATCCGTGTCCAGCCGGCCCCGGCCTGCCGGTCGGCCATGACCGCGGACCGCACCAGCTGCTCGGCCAGCCCCAGGATCTCCGCGGCCGCGGCACTGTGAGCGCCGGCCGAGGCACCGTCGCCCGTCGTCTCGGCCATCCGCTCAGGATCCTGGGTGGCCGCCTCCTGGGACATCGTCCGTGCCCGGGACAGCAGCTCCGCGTCGGCCAGGACGAGCGCGTGGCGCGCCTGGGCCGCGGCCTCCCAGCGGCGCCGGGCCCGCCAGGCAGCCTGCCGATGGGCCGGACCGCAGTACCGCCGGTTGGGTCCGGCCTCATCCGGCAGCGGCTTGTCGCACCAGCCGCACCGAACATCACCCATATGAGCACGATAAGCCGGATTCGCGTGACGGCGCGGGTCCACTGGGCCGCGACGTACACCGGCCCCCTTCGATGTCTCGATGTCCGACCGTGTCCTGCTTGACCGACGTCCGTGACATGAAGGATCCGTATGAAAGGTCATATATTTGGACCTTTGCCCGTGATGCGTACGACCATGGCTGTATGCCTCGGGCAGTCAACAGGTCCCGGACGCCGCTCAGCCTGATCGGACGCAGGTTTCCCGGGCGGCGCGAACGTCTGGACCAGGGCGCTGATCCCGACCCGGACCCGGCCGCTCCCCGGCGAGGCCGCCTCAGCCTGCTCCCGCACAGCATCGCCGGACAGATGCTCGCGCTGGCCGTGACCATCGCGGTGCTGCTGATAGCCGCCGCGACCACGGTCCTGGTGCTGCAGGACCGGAAGGAGGCCACGCAGGAGGCCCGTACGCGCGCGCTCGCGGTCGCCGAGACCTTCGCCCACTCCCCGGCCGTACTGGACGCGCTGAAGTCCGCCAGTCCGAGCACCACTCTGCAACCGCTGGCCGAGGCCACCCGCCGCGACGCCCGGGTCGCCTACATCGTGGTGACCAACCCCAAGGGCATCCGGTACAGCCACCCGGACCCCCGCGCGATCGGCCTGCCCTCCAACGCCACCGTGTGGCCCGCCACTGCGGGCCACACCTTCACCGACAAGGTCATCGGCAGGAGCCTTCACTCGCCGTCGATCCGCGCGGTGGTTCCCGTCTTCGACGCGGGCCACAGCGTAGTGGGCACCGTCATGACCGGCGTGCCGGTCGCCAGCGTGGTTCACCAGGTCAACGGCCAGCTGCCGCCCCTGCTCGGGTCCGCCGGCGTCGCGCTCGCCCTGTCCATGGGAGGGATCGCCTGGCTGAGCAAGCGGCTGCGCCGGCAGACCCACGGCCTCGGGCCCACCGAGATCACACGCATGTACGAGCACCACGACGCGGTGCTGCACGCGGTCCGCGAAGGTGTCCTCATCGCCGACCACGAGCGCCGCCTGCTGCTGGCCAACGACGAGGCGCACCGGCTGCTCGGTCTGCCGCCCGACGTCCAGGGGCGTCACGCGGGCGATCTCGCCCTCGGCCCCGCACTCACCCGGATGCTCACCTCCGGCCGGGTCGCCACCGACGAGGTCCACCCCGCCGGGGACCGCCTGCTGGCCGTGAACCAGCAGCCCACCGTGTGGAACGGCCGCGTGCTGGGCACGGTCACCACCCTGCGCGACACCACCGAACTGCGCTCCCTGGCCGGTCAGGCCGACGTCGCCCGCGAGCGCCTGCGACTGCTCTACGACGCCGGCATGACCATCGGTACGACCCTCGACGTGGGCCGGATCGCCGAGGAACTGGTCGCCGCCGTCGTGCCGCGGTTCGCCGACCACGCGGTCGTGGACCTCTCGGACGCGGTGCTGCACGGGGAGGAACCACCCGGCGACGGCACCGGGCCGCTGTGCCGCGCGGCACAGGCGCCCCTCCCCGGCACTCCCTCGTCACGCGCCGTGGGGGACCTCGTCCGCTTCCCTCCCTCCTCGCCGCAGGCCCGAAGCCTCAAGGCCCAAAGACCCGTGGCCGAACCGGACCCGGCCGGGGAGCCCGTCGCCTACCCCCACCGCACCCCGGGCCCGCTCACGTCCCCCGACCTCCCCGACCACGCGATGATCGCCGTACCGCTGCGCGCGCGAGGCGCGGTGCTCGGCTTGGTGAGTCTCTTCCGCGCGACGACGTCCGGATCCGGCGGTCACAGCCCCTTCGACACCGAGGACCTGTCACTCGCCGAGGAGCTGGTCAACCACACGGCCGTCTGCATCGACAACGCCCGGCGCTACGCCCGCGAACACGCCACCGCCGTCTCGCTCCAGCGCAGCCTGCTGCCGCACGGGCTGCCCGAACAGAACGCCGTCGACGCGGCGTCCCGCTATCTGCCCGGGCAGGCGACGACGGCCGGCGGCTGGTTCGACGTCATCCCGCTCTCCAGCGCGCGCGTCGCGCTCGTCGCGGGTGACGTGACCGGGCACGGCCTGCACGCCGCCGTCGCCATGGGCCGCCTGCGCACCGCCGTCCACAATTTCTCGGACCTGGATCTGGTACCCGAGGAACTCATGGCCCGCCTCGACGATCTGGTCATCCGCCTCGACCGCGACGAGGGGCGTCCGGCCGGTGGCGAGCAGCGGCCCGGCCCCGCCGGGGACGCGGACGGTTCCGTGCTCACCGGGGCCACCTGCCTGTACGTGGTCTACGACCCGGTCCGCAGGCAGTGCGTCATGGCCAGGGCCGGTCATCCCCTGCCCGTCCTGATCCTCCCGGACGGCACCGCCGACTTCCCTCGCGTACGGGACTGCCCGGCCCTGGGCCTGGGGGGTCAGCCCTTCGAGAGCCTCACCGTCGACGTCCCGGAGAACAGCCGGCTCGTCCTGTACACGGACGGCCTGCTCAAGCACCACAACCCGGAGCCGGCCACCGGGCAGGAGTGGCTGCGGCAGGTACTCGCCCGTCCAGGCCGGTCACCGCAGGAGACCTGCGACGCCGTGCTCGACGCCCTGGTGCCCGACCGGCTCGGCCACCCCGGGGACGACATCGCCCTCCTGGTGGCACGTACACGCGCCCTGGACGACGAACACCTCGCCCGCTGGGACGTCCCCGCGGACCCCGCGACGGTCGCCGGGACACGCGCGGCGGTCGAACGCCGGCTCACCGATTGGGGGCTGGACGACACGGTGTTCACCACGGAACTGATCCTCAGCGAACTGATCACCAACGCCATCCGGTACGCCTCGCCGCCCATCGAGCTGCGCCTGCTGCGGGACCGCACCCTCATCTGCGAGGTCTCCGACGCCGGCAGCACCTCACCCCACGTGCGGCGCGCGGCCACCACGGACGAGGGCGGCCGCGGCCTCTTCCTCATCTCCCAGCTCACCCAGCGCTGGGGCACCCGTTACACCCCACGCGGCAAGGTGGTCTGGACGGAACAGAGCCTGCCGACCGGGGAGGAGCAAGAAGGCCTCGGGCGCGCGGCGAACCCGTAGTCGCGTGACGCGCCCGCCCATCCGCGGGCTGGTGTGGGCCCGTTGACGACTCCGGCGTCCTGGGGGGCGGAATCAGAAGGAAGGGGAAAAGGAAGGGGAAGGGGAAGGGGATGGCCCGCACGCGGGCAGCGGACCGATGATGCGGGTATGGCGTTGTCGACGGATTTCACGCGGTTGTGCGGAGTGCGGCACCCGATCGCGCTGGCACCGATGGGCGGGACGGCCGGTGGCGAACTGGCCTCGGCCGTCTCCCGCGGCGGTGGCCTCGGGCTGCTGGGCGCCGGGAGCGGGGACCTGACGTGGCTGCGGCGCGAGCTGCCGATCGTCGCGTCGGGAAGCCACGAACCCTGGGGTGTCGGGTTCCTGGCCTGGGCGGCCGAGGCGGGAGCGGTGGAGTGCGCGCTGGAGTATGGCCCCAGCGCGGTCATGCTGTCCTTCGGGGATCCGAGCCCGTTCGTGGAGAGGATCCGGCGGGCGGGCGCGGTGCTGATCATCCAGGCCACCGATCTGGAGGAGGCGAGGCGCGCCGTGGACCTGGGCGCCGATGTCGTCGTGGCGCAGGGGACCGAGAGCGGTGGTCACGGCGCCCGGCGCGGGCGGTCCACGATGGCGTTCGTCCCGGTCGTGGTGGATCTCGCGGGACCGGTGCCGGTGCTGGCGGCGGGCGGGATCGCCGACGGCAGGGGAGTGGCCGCGGCTCTGGCCCTCGGGGCGGCCGGAGCGCTCATCGGTACCCGGTTCCAGGCCGCCGCGGAATCCCTGGCCGATCCCTCGGTCACCAGGGCGATCGTCGAAGGACGCGGGCAGGACACCGAGCGCAGCGGCGTGCTGGACATCGTCCGTGGCTCTCGCTGGCCGTCGAAGTACACCGCACGCACGCTGGCCCATCCCTGGCTGGGCCGGTGGCGCGGCCGTGAAGCCGAGCTCGCCGCCGACGCCCGGGCCGCTCAGGACTACCGTGACGACGTGGCCCGAGGTGCCGTGCCGCCGTTGCCCGTCTGGGCCGGCGAGGGTGTCGACCTGATCACCGACCTGCCCTCCGCGGCCGGTCTCGTCCACACCCTGGCCGTGCAGGCCGAAGACGCGCTGACGCGGGCGGGACGGGGTGCGGCCGGCCAGGAGCCGCCGGTTCCTCGGCATACGTGACGACGGCTGCCGGTTCCGCGCCCGCTGCGGTTCCGGGGTGAGCAAGGGCTTGTGACACCCGAGCGCATGACGTCCTCGCGAGCGCGTCGCCACGGGGCCGAAGGACGCACATGAAACGCTCCGGCGAGCCCGCCTGGAACTCTGTGGTCGTGTCGTCGAATTCAGTCGAAGGTGTCCTTGGAACCGAGTGTGCCAGGATGCCGGGGGGACACGACCGCCGGCAAGTTGACGGGCAGGAGCCAACCGTGATCAACGGTGCACATGTCATCCTCTACAGCCAGGACGCCGAGGCGGACCGCGCCTTCATCCGTGACGTCCTCGGCTTTCCCGGCGTCGACGCGGGCGGCGGCTGGCTCGTCTTCAAGCTGCCCCCGGCCGAGGTGGCCGTGCACCCGACCGACGGCCCGCCCCAGCACGAGTTGTTCCTGATGTGCGACGACCTGGATTCTCAGCTCGGCGAGTTCCGCGCGCGGGGCATCGAGATCACCCGCCCGGTCAGCGAACAGCGCTGGGGCAGACTCACTGCGATCCGGCTGCCCAGCGGCGCCGAACTCCCTCTGTACGAACCGCTGCACCCCGTCGCCCACAGTCTGTGACCGCACAGCACTCGGTTCACGTGACGAACCGGGATCGACCTGACCGCGGGAGAGGGCGTAGGGGGCGGCGCAGGTCGGGTGGTGGTCGGCGGGTGCGGGTGCGGGGCGTCGGCGCCGTCGTCGACCAGGTCCCCGGCGGTGGGCCGCTGATCGTCACGGAGACGGGCACCGAGGTGGGCGGCCGGGCCGAACGGCACGAGACCCCGGGGACACCCCCCGGGGTCTCGCCGCGTACAGCGACCTGTCAGAGGATCAGGCGGGCGTGAGCCCTGGGTTGCCGGCCTCTGTGACGAAGGAGGCGGCCGTGGTGATGGGGGCGCCCGGCGTGGTCACCGCGGACACCGTCTTGAAGTCGGCGCGCGCCGCGTCCTTGCCGAGGGTCACCAAGGCATAGCCGCGGCGGCCGTTGTAGAACTTCAGGTGCGGGTTGGCCTGCATGTAGGTGGCCCAGTTGGACGGCTTGTCGGAACCGTCCTTGCCGCTGGTGATCGAGCTGGTGACGATCTCGGTGCCGAGGGTCTTCGAGGCCGGGTCGTCGAAGTCCTTCTTGATGTCGAAGCCGTAGTGGACGTGGACGTCACCCGTGAGGACGACGAGGTTGTCCCGGCCGGCGGACTCCCAGCCGTCGAGGAGGCGCTGCCGGGAAGCGGAGTAGCCGTCCCAGGAGTCCATGGAGACCTTGAAGCCCGGTGTCGTGCGGTCCTTGCGCTGGGCGAAGGTGACCTGCTGGGGAACGACGTTCCAG
Source organism: Streptomyces sp. RPA4-2 (assembly GCF_012273515.2). Classification (NCBI taxonomy): domain Bacteria; kingdom Bacillati; phylum Actinomycetota; class Actinomycetes; order Kitasatosporales; family Streptomycetaceae; genus Streptomyces; species Streptomyces sp. RPA4-2. The sequence goes on along the minus strand of NZ_CP050975.2, from coordinate 629,009 downwards.
GTCGCCTTCGAGCTGCGCCAGCCGTCGATGAGCCAGCGCTCCTGGGTGGCGCCCGTCAGCGTGCGGGCCGGATCCTGCGACTCCGGTCCCGGGACCTGCCAGCCGTCGCCGTACGCCTGGTCGGAGCGGTACTGGCGGGTGTCGAGGATGTCGAACTGGGCGAGCCGCCCGAACTGCAGACGCCGGTAGAGCTGAGCGTCAGGGCCGTGCGGGAGCTGTCGGCGCCGCAGGGGCTGGTTCTCCCAGTACGCGCGGTAGGCGGAGGCCCGCCGAAGCAGGAACTCCTCCGGGGGCACATCGTTCTCGGGGGTGTCGTCCGCGTAGTTGTTCTCCGTCTCGTGGTCGTCCCAGGTGACCACGAACGGGTGTGCCGCGTGGGCCGCCATCAGATCGGGGTCGGACTTGTAGAGGGCGTACCGGAGCCGGTAGTCCTCCAGCGTGAGGGTCTCCCGGTTGAAGATCTCGGGCAGAACGCGGTCGGTGTAGGCGCGGGCGCCTCCGGCCGCGGTCACCGCGTACTCGTAAAGGTAGTCACCGAGGTGGAAGACCGCGTCGAGGTCCTCGTCGGCCAGGTGGCGGTAGGCGGTGAAGTAGCCGTCGTGGTAAGCCTGGCAGGACACCGCCGCCAGGCGCAGTTCGGTCAGCCGGGCGCCCTTCGACGGGGCGGTGCGGGTTCGGCCCACGGGGCTGACCCACTGGCCCACGCGGAACCGGTAGTAGAGGACGCGGTCGGCGTCCAGGCCGCCCACCTCGACGTGCACGGCGTGGTTGTACTCCGGGTGCGCGTCGACGGTGCCGCGCTTGGTGATGCGGGTGAAGCGCTCGTCGTGGGCGAGTTCCCAGCGGACCTTGAAACGCTTCGGGGGCAGGCCGCTGCCGCTCTCGTAAGGGCGGGGGGCGAGCCGGGTCCACAGCAGCACCGAATCGGGCATCGGGTCGCCCGAGGCCACACCCAGCGTGAAGGGGTTCTCGGTGATCTGCACAGAGCTTGCCTCGGCCGCCGCGGCGGTGCCGCCGAGGGGGATGTTCGCGGCGAAGGCCAGTGTCGCCGCCGCCCCGGTGACGGTCAGGAAGCGGCGTCGGTCCAAGCGGCGTACGGCGTCGCGCAGTTCGGGGGAGTGGTGCCCGGACGGAGAAGCTGATGCGGAAGGCTGCATGTGCGTGCGCAATCCCTGACGTGCGAAGTACGGCCGTGAGGCCCGGTTGGTGGTGCCAGGGCATTGCAGTGGTGCGGGACGGCGTGCAGTTGCCGGATGGTTGGCGCGCCCATGTATGGCGGGTAACTGTTGATCTTCTCCGTCCTCCAGGGACCCGCCTTCACGGTTCGCGCACGAATCCGCCATGCCCGGGAGGGGGTTTGTTCGGCGCGGTGTACCCCGTCGTCGACGGCATCGGCCACACCAACTGGCGCTCCATCCTTGGGCCGGCCGCGCTCCACTCCTGCCGGCGCGGCCGGAACAAGTCCGCCAGGGGAAGGTGATGAGGCGCCCCTCGCAGCCGTCGGTCGGGCTGGAGAGGCCGCGGAGGTGAGCCGCATTGCCGACGATACGGCGGTCCGGGCGCCGATCCGTCGCATCTCCGGGGCGTTCGACGCCCGCGGAAGCAGCTCCCGCGTCCGGAGTCCTGGGGAGTCCGGACCCGGGAGCTGCCTGCCGGGAACCTCCGGCGGGGCCGCTCAGCGGACCCGGATGAAGACCACGTCGTAACCGCTGTTCGTGGCACGGGACTTGACGTACACCCCGTCGCTGCCGCCGTTGGGGTTGCCCGTGTTGCCCTCGACCGTGGTGAAGGACGACCCGGACACCGTCCGCACGATGCCTATGTGCTCGTTGCCGCCGGTGAAGTCGCTTCCGCCGTCCCAGTCGAAGGCCACGATGTCACCCGGCTGCGGGCTGGTCGTCACCGACAGGTGGTAGTTGCCGGCCCGCGCCTGCTTGACCCAGCCCGAGACATAGGAGTTGCGGTAGGAGCTGGCCCCGGTCTGCTTGGCCACCCAGCTCACGAAGGTCGCGCACCAGGCGTAGTTGCTGGTGGACAGCGAAAGACCCACGGCCGAGCCGTAACTGTTCGCGCGGGCACTGCCCTCGACCGTGCCCACCTCGGCCGCGGCCACGTCGAGGATCTTGCCGTAGCCGCCGCCGGGCGGGGGCGACGACGGCGGGGTGACCGCCCCGTACAGTGCGGCCTTGGTGTTCGGCCCCGCATGGCCGTCGACCGAGAGACCCTTCTCGGCCTGGAAGTCCCTGACGGCGCTGTCGGTGAGCGCACCGAAGTCGCCGTCGACGGCGAGGTCGGCACCGTGGTGGTTGAGCAGGCTCTGCAGTTCGGTGACGCAGCCGCTGCGCTGCCCCTTGACGATCTCGTTCGGGCACGAGGCGGAGTTCAGGTTGATCGGCGCCGGCGCGCCGTTGCCGCCACCGCCGCCGATGTTCGAGTACAGGGCGGCTTTGGTGTTCGGGCCGACCTCGCCGTCGGCGGTGAGGCCGCTCGCGGACTGGAACGCCTTCACGGCCGTCAGGGTCAGGGGGCCGAAGCTGCCGTCGACGCCGACGCTCTGGCCCTTGCCGTTCAGCAGGGACTGGAGCGTGGCGACGCAACCGCCGCTCTGCCCCTCCACGATGTTCTCCGGGCAGGAACTCGACCTCAGGTCCAGGCCCGTCGACGGTGACTCGTCGGTGTCGTACAGCGCCCGCTTGGTGTTGGTGCCGACCTGGCCGTCCGCCGTGAGGCCGTAGGACGACTGAAAGCTGCGGACGGCACTCGCGGTTCCGGCGCCGAAGTCGCCGTCCACGTCCACCGCGTAGCCGTGGTGACGCAGCAGCCGCTGGAGCTCGGTGACGCATCCGCCCTTGTCGCCCTGGACGATGTTCGCGGGGCACGAGGAGGACTGGAGGTTGATCGGGGCGGGCGCCGAACCTCCGGTCGCGTACAGCTTGCTCTTGGTCGCGGGTCCCACCCGCCCGTCCACGGCGATCGCGGTGGCGGCCTGGTACTCACGGACCGCGTAGAGCGTGCTCGGCCCGAACTGACCGTCCACCACCAGACCGGCGCCGTGCGCGTTGAGCAGGTTCTGCAACTCCGTGACGCAGCCGCCCTCCTGGCCCTGCACGATCTCGTTGGGGCAGGACGTGGAGGTCAGCTTGATCGCGGGCGGCGCGGCCGCCGCCGGACCGGCACCGAGCACGATGCCGGCCGAGACCATCGCCGCGGTGGCGGCGAAAGTCCCGATTCTGATCCGCCACCCCGGCCCGGTGCGGTGCGCGTCCCGTTGGCGTGAGCCTTCGTCTTCGGCGCGAACGAGGAATGCGAGTCTTCCCATGGCGGCGAGGTTCTCCTTCGGTTTCCGGAGCGTCGTCCGACGCATCGTCGGGTGACGGACCGTCGTGCTCGTCCGGCGCGGGTGACGGGACGAGAGTGCTGCGTGGCGGGGGACGTCACCGTTACAGCCGCAATGCGGTCATGACGGGATGTCTCCCGCGCCGACCTGCTGGGACGTCGATTTGGGTGACCGCACGGCGGGACGACGGCGGCGGTCTGGCGGTCGATGTGGTCGCGAGAAGGAACCGCGCCTCCCGACGCGGTAGTTGTCCCCGGGCGTGATGGACCCGGTCCGGACGGGGAGCGAGAACACGCATCCGCGGCCCGTCCTTGCCGGGCAAGGACGGGCCGGGTCGGTCGCTCAACGGCTGGACCAGTCGGACCCGTCGGGCGGGTCGGACCGGTCGGGCGGGTCGGACCGGTCAGGCGGCGAAGCGCTTGAACGCCGCCCGCGTGCCCGCACCGGCGACGCCGTCGATCGCGCCCGTGTAGCCGTAGTCGTCAGCCAGCAGACGCTGGAGCGCCTTGATGGTGTTGGTGCCGGGGTCCCCGTCGATGGCGCCCGTGTATCCCCAGTACCTCGCGAGGCAGCGCTGGAAAGCCTTCCAACTGTTGGTGCCCAGCTGACCGTCGATGGAGTCCGTGTATCCCCAGTAGTCCGCGAGGAACTCCTGGACGTTCTTGGCCTCGGCCGTGGTCAGACCGAAGTTCTGCGTCGCGGCCGCCGAGGCGGGCTGTGCGGCCGCCGCCGTCCGCGCGGTGGTCGCGGTTGCCGCGTAACCGGTGCCCGCGGTCGCCACACTGCCGGCGGCGAGGCCGGCAACGGCGATGAGGCCGGCGATGGTCCTGCCCAGAGCGTTCGGTCGCATGCGTTCCTCTTTCGGTCGTGGGTCGGCACCTGTCCCGCCTGGCAGGCAGGTGGCGAGACCAAAGGTGAGGGCACTGGGGCGTGGCGGCTACGGCTGTGGCACAAGTGGCGGCCTTACGGGATGACCGCCCTGCTGACCTGCGACGACGGCGTTCGCTGGGACGGCTGTGTGGGACACCTGTGACAGATGTGATGGGCTCATGCAGAATGCGCAGCAGCGGAGGGGGCCGCTGTTCACGCCGATGACCGCATTGGGGGAAACATGCCGCGCTCCAAGCCGCTGCCCGCTGAACTCGATTCCTGCGCAAGGCAGTTGGTGGAACGGTTACGCCGGCTGAAGGACCACGGTGAGCTGACGATGCGGCAGCTCGCGGCCAAGACCGGCTACAGCGCCAAGTCGTGGGAGCGGTACTTGGGAGGTACGGCGCTGCCGCCCCAGGAGGCGGTGGAGGAACTGGCCCGGATCGCCGGCGCCGACCCCGTCCCCCTGCTGGCGTTGCACGAGATCGCCGCCGACACCTGGGACAGCCGCCGCGCCAGGCCCGTCCCACAGCCGCGGCCCGCCGCGCGAACGCAGCAAGGGCAGCGGCAGCAGGAGGGGGAAGAAAGACGGGTGCAGGAGCTGGAGCAGCCGGCAACGCAGACGGGGCCGCGTCCCGGGGCGCCGGACACGCCGCTCCAGCTCATGGCACCGCCCGGCCCCGGACCGGCCCCCGGCCGCTTTCCGCACATCGCTCTCACGGCAGGCGTCGTCGCCCTGGCCGTCGCCCTCTTGGCGGCGCTGCTGGTCATTCTGCGCCTCGACGAGGACGGCACCCCGGCGGACGTCGCCGCCCCGCCCCGCACCACCGCGGCCTCGCCGCCACCCTCGTACGCATGCCACATCGCCCGCGTCGACGGCCGCTGGTCGGCAGGCGTCAACAACGGCCGAGACACCGAGATCTCCTACGGGGCCACGGGCGCCGACGTCGCCGAGGCGCAGTGTCTGCTGCGCCGGGCAGGCATCTCACCCGGCGGGATCGACGGCATGTTCGGCCCGCTGACGCTGCGGGCGGTCAAAGCGTTCCAGCATCGCGCGGGCCTGGTCGCCGACGGCATGCTGGGGCCGCGCTCCTGGAAGGCGTTACGCGGATGACCTCAAGCGCACCTTCACCGCCGGGCGCCCGACTGGCCGCCGTGCTCAAGGAGTTGAAGCGGCGCACCGGTCTGAGCCTGGCACAGCTCGCGAACGCGACCACCTTCAGCAAGTCGTCCTGGGAGCGTTATCTCAACGGCAAGAGCCTGCCGCCCCGCAGCGCGGTCAAGGAGCTGTGCCGTCTGGCCGGCGAACCCGCCGACCACTCGTTGGCGCTCTTGGACATCGCCCGGACGGACCGGACGGACCACGCGGACCACGACGCCCACGCGGACCAGGCGGAGGACAGTGGAACGACGCGGGGAGCGCCGGCTGCTCGACAGCGCACCGGCACGCGAGCGGACACACCGACTTCGGCCCTCGCCACTGCCCCGCCCGACACCGGCCGAAGCGAGACGGTCCCGAGCGACGCCGGCCACATCCGCACCGGCCCGGCCGGGTACCGGCGCGCAACCGTCCTCACCGCCCTCGCGTCGGTCTGTGCGGTGGTTCTGGGAACGCTCGCGCTCATTCACCTTCCCTCACCGCAACGCAAGCAGGCATCACCGTCCCCCGCGGCCCCTCCGGCCACCCGGGCGCTCTGCCAGCACAGCGCCTGTGGGAACAAGGACCCGCTCACGATGAAATGCGCCGCCGACCCGTTGACCCTCGCCGAGCACGAGACCGCGACGGGCGCCTGGATCCAGATCCGCTACAGCCAGGAATGCGGCGCGAGTTGGGCCCGGATGTGGGGCGCGTCCGTGGACGACCGTGTCGAGATCCGGACGGGCGGCCGGGACGGCACCTTCCGCGGCGCCCGGGTCACCAGCCGAGGCGAGGCCGACACCTACGTCCACACCCCCATGAGCGTGGTGAGCCCGGGGACGTCCGTGCAAGCTTGCTTCAGCCCCGCGGCGGGCGGCGGGAAAGAATGCTTCGAGACCCGCGCGGACCAGGCCGTCTTCGCCCCTTGAGGCGTCAGGCGCCAGGCGTCCTGTCCGGCTCCACGACGTTGCACGGACACCGCCCGGCCGGGCATCCCGGAATCTCCGGACGGTCGACTCGGAGCGGTGCCAGGACAGTTGCGCCGCGACCGTTGAGTTCTTCGGCCGCGAACGCCGCCGCGGCGATGCCGTATCCCGGCCCGGTCTCCCGGGGTGGGACGTGGCACCGCCGCGGCGGCGGGTCGGGACCGTCACTTGATGCCCGTCGTGGCGATCCCCTGGACGATCTGCCGCTGGAAGACCAGGAAGACCGCGATGAGCGGGATGAAGCCGAGGACCGAGGAGGCCATGACCTCGGCGTACTGGGGACTACTGGGGTCCACCAGTGAGGCGAGGCCCACAGGGATGGTCTGGGACTTGGTCTGGCTGAGGACCAGCAGCGGCCACAGGAACGAGTTCCAGGAGCTGATGAAGGTGAGAATCGCGACCGTGGACACCGCCGGGCGGCAGATCGGCATGCAGACGTTGGCGTAGACGCGCCACCAGCTCGCGCCGTCGATGCGGGCCGCCTCGATCAGCGCCGTGGGGATGCCGCGGAAGAAGGAGTGGAAGACGAACACCGAGATCGGTGCCGCGACCGACGGCAGGACCAGCGCCCAGAACGTGCCGAGCAGGTGGAACGACCGGTACTCGATGAACTGCGGCAGCACCAGCGCCTCGGTCGGCAGCATCAGGCCGGCCGTGGCGACGGCCATGACCAGGCCACGGCCGCGGAAGCGCAGGAAGGCCAGCGCGAATCCCGCCATGGAGCAGAAGGCCACGGTGAAGATCACGGCGAGCACCGAGATCACCAGGCTGTTGAGGTACCAGGTGCCGATCGGATGGTTGTCCCAGGCGGTCGAGTACGCGTCCAGCGACCATCCGCCGGCGAAGATCGACGTGGGGCTCTGGGTGATGGACGCGTCGTCGCGCAGCGAGGTGATCAGTGCCCAGACGAAGGGCACCAGCCAGATCAGGGCGAACAGGGTCAGGCACACGGCGCAGAGCCGGTTGAAGAGCTTGGCGCCGTTGACCGCGCCCTTCGGTTCGGCGGGCCGCGGCTGGGTGATGGTGGTCATGGGTCCTCCGCTCAGGCCGCGCTGCTGGTCGCGCGACGGCGCCGCAGCCCGTACCAGGCCGCCGAGATCGCGACGATGATGACGAAATACACCATGGTGGCGGCAGCGCCGTAGCCACCCCGGTAGGCGGTGAAGCCGGTGTCGTAGATGTACTCGATGACCGGTCGGGTGGATTGGTTCGGTCCGCCGCCGAGCAGCTGGTAGATCTGGTCGAACACCTTCAGCGAGGCGAGGATCTGAAGGATCAGCACCAGGCTGGTGGTCCGGCCGAGCAGCGGCACCGTGATGTGGCGGATCTGCTGCCAGGGGCTCGCGCCGTCGATGGCCGCCGCCTCGTAGACGTCCGCGGGGACGTCCTGGATCGCTGCGGTGTAGAGGACGAAGTTGAAGCCGAACGTCCACCACACGGTCATCAGGACGACGGCGGTCCAGCCGCCCGAGGTGCTGCCGATGAAGTCCGGCACCGGCAGTCCGACGGCGCCGAACACCTTTGGTATGAGGCCGATCTGCGGGGTGTACATCCACAGGAAGACCAGGGTGACCACGGAGGACGGCACGACGTACGGCAGGAAGAAGGCGATGCGGTAGAAGAGCCGGCCGCGGCGGATGCGCGAGGCCAGGATGGCGACGCCCAGGGCGAGGATCACCAGCGGGGGAGTGGTCAGCAGCGTGAAGAGCACCGAGTGCCACATGCTCTCCCAGAAGAGGGAATCCCCGAGGACTTCGCGGTAGTTCGACAGGCCGACGAAGTCCCCGAGGCCGCTCTTGACGGTGGTGGTGTTGAAGAAGCTCAGCACCACGCCGACGAGCACCGGGCCGACCAGGAAGAGCAGGTAGACCACGAGGAAGGGGGCGGTGAGCAGCCTGCCCGCCCGGCGTTCGGAACGGGTGGGCCGGTCGGCGGCGAGGCCCGTCGGGGCTGCGGTGGGTGCCGGTCGCGTCGAGACGACGGTCGTCATGGTGACTGCCTCCTACTTCATCGTGACCGGCGGTCGGGACGTGGTGTACCGCTTCAGGGCGGAGCGCATCGCGGACGCCATGCCCTTGGGCGTGATCCGCCCGGTGAGGGCCTCGATGACGGTGCCGCCGATCACGCCCTGGAAGTCCGAGCCGGCGCCGGTGTACCAGGCCACCGGGTCGTACTGGGCGTTGAACGCGGCCTCGACGTAGTTGCGCTGCGGTGACTGGTCGAGGAACGCCTTGCTGTGCTGCGTCGGCAGCCAGGCCGGGATGTGCCCGCCCTCGGCCCACACCGCGCTGCTGTCGAGCAGGCTCTTGACGAACTTCGACGCGTTGCGGGTGCGGGTCTCGTCGCCGCGGTCGTTGCGCGGCAGGATCAGCGCGTGCGAGTCGGCGTACGCCACCGGCTTCGAGCCGAGCAGCGCCGGGAACGGCACCACGTTGAACTTCAGGTCCTTGACCGCCCGGTACGACGGGATCTGCCACTCGCCGTCGAAGAGGAAGCCGGACTTGCCCGTACTGAAGAGGGCGTTGGCACCGGCGCCGGTGAGGTTCTTCGGCATCAGGTTCGGGCCGGTCAGGCTCTGCATGAAGGCGACCGTCTCCTGCATCGCCTCGTCATCGATGTCGATCTTCGTCCCGGAGTCGGTGACGATCGGGCCGGCGAGGCCGGAGTAGATCATGCTGAAGAAGCGCCAGGCGGTGGACGGGTCGGCGGTGATCGACATGACCGCGCCGAACTGGGCGCCGCCCGCGTCCTTCATCGCCTTCACCGCGTCGACGAAGTCCTCCTTGCCCTTGAGAGGCACGAGACCGTCGCCTGCGGAGTTCAGCAGGCCCGCCTTGCGGGCGATGTCCACGTTGTAATAGAGGACGAAGGGGTGCGTGTCCAGCGGGACCGCGTACACCGTGCCGTCCACGGTGGCCTTCTTCCAGGCCGCCGGGGTGAACTTGTCCTGGGTGACACCCAGTTCCCCCAGGGGGGTCCGCTCGATCGGTTCCAGCAGGCCGGAGGCGGCCAGCAGCGGAAGTCGCGAGAGGTGGGTGATGCCGACGTCCGGCGGCGTGCCGCTCGCGGTGGCCAGTGCCAGCTTCGTGTAGTACGGATTGCCCCAGCCCAGGATGGTCGCCTCGACCGTCGTTCCCGGGTTGGCCTTCCGGAACGCCTTCTCCATCAGCACCATGTTGGCGCCGTCACCACCGGTGAAGAGGTTCCAGAAGATGACATCCGCCGTGTTCGGCTGCGAGCCCGTCAGGCCGGACGCGAGCGGGGAGGAGCACGCCGCGAGCCCTCCGGTCAGGGCAAGGCCACCGCTGAGGGCAAGAAACCGTCGGCGAGCCATCGCTCCGCTCATAGGGGTATTCACCTCGTTAATTCGATGTGAACTCGATGGCGCAGACCCTCGCACACGTTTTGCAACGATGCAATAGATCGATGGGAAGGAGTCCACCTGGCCACTGCCGCGCCCCCGCCGCCCTTCTCCCGTGACGCCGCCGAGCCCGGCTCCAGACCCCTGCGAGGCAGGTTCCGTGACGGCGCAGGGCGTGGTTCCGGGGCGGCGCACGCGCCTCGCCATGCCGGTCAGGGCTCGGATCACACTGCCTCACACCCTCACAAATCGGGCACCGTCGGGACGTGTGCGCGCCGCGCCCGACGCGCCGGAACCACCCTGCATCCGCCGGGCCGTCGTCCACCGCGACGGGGGTCACACAGCGACAGGCGTCACATCGCGCGCCGGGCGCCGGCTCACTCCGGCAGGGGCTCGCGGCGCGAGGACTCCCGGACGACCAGCCGGTACGGCGTGGTCTCCTGAGGGGCCGCCACGACCGCTCCCGCCTGCGCGTCCTCGCCCGACGCGGCGTCCTCGGGTCCTGTGGGGGGCCGCATCTGCTCCTCCAGCAGGGCCAGCGAGCGCTCCGCGATGGCGTCGAGGTCGGGGGCGACGGAGGTGAGCGGCGGGTGGGTGTAGGCCGACTCCTGGATGGCGTCGATGCCGACGACGGCGACGTCCTCGGGCACCCGCACCCCGGAGGCGTCCAGGGCCCGTAGCGCGCCGACGGCGAGCGCGTCGTTGAAGGCGAAGATGGCGTCGGGCAGCGGGCCGTCGCCCTCCAGCAGATCCCGAACGGCCGCGTAGCCCTGGTCCCTGGTCCAGTCCTCGACCGGTACGACCAGCCAGTTCACCCGCCGCACCCGGGCCGCCGACATCGCCTGCTCGTACCCCTCGGTGCGCTGGCGGCCGTTCTCGCTGCCGTTGCGGCCGAGCGCGACGATCCAGCGGCAGCCCTGCTCCAGCAGGTGCTCGACCGCGGTGCGGGCGGCCGCCACGTTGTCGATGCCGACCCGCGGGAACTGGTCGCCGACACTGTGCTCACCCAGCATGACCAGCGGAAAGTCCGGCCTCTTGGCGGCGATGTCGCTCGCCGGGAGGGTCAGGGCGCTCAGCAGCACACCGTCGGCGACGTTGGTCAGGCCGCCCTCGAGGATCCGCCGCTCCACCTCGCTGTCGCCCGCGGTCGACTCGACGAGCACCGTGATGTCGCGCCGGCCCGCGGCCCGGATGACGGCCTGGGCCAGCTCGGCGAAGTAGGGCTCGGCGAGGAACGGCACCGCGAGGGCGATGAAGCCCGTGCGGCCCGAGCGCAGGCCGCGGGCCAGGTAGTCCATGCGGTAGCCCAGCTCGTCGAGCGACCGCTGCACCTTGGCGCGCATGTCGGGGCTCACGTGCGAGTAGCCGTTGACCACGTTCGACACCGTCCGCACCGACACCCCGGCGTGCTCGGCCACGTCCCGCATCCGCACTCTGGCCACTGGGGCCTCCTTCCCGTCGTGCCGGCACTCGGAGCCTGCCGGTGGCCTGGATCGGGCGCCCGGCAGACTCCCAGAGTCTGCCGCACCGGGGAGCTCCGACTCACCGTCGCATCCCACCAGGCCTTGCATCGATGCAAACGATCACTCATGATGACAGGACTTCGATCGTGGAAACGCCTATGCCGGGAATTCCGGAAAAGGCAGGAGGAGGATCCGTGAGGGCGAGCGAGCAGGACGGGACGTATCCGAGGCCGATCCTGCGGCGGGAGCGGTGGCACAGTCTCGACGGCGTCTGGGAGTTCGGCTACGACGACGCCGGCGAGGGCGAGCGCGACGGGTGGTTCTCCGAGGAGGCGACGGGTGCGTTCGACCGGGACATCACCGTCCCGTTCCCGCCCGAGGCCCCCGCCTCCGGCATCGGCGAGACCGCCCCGCACGCGGTGGTCTGGTACCGCCGCCGCATACCCCACGAGGTTCTCGCCGTCAGCGGCGGCGACCGGGCGCTGGTGCACTTCGGAGCCGTCGACCACCGGGCCAAGGTCTGGCTGGACGGCAGGCTGGTGGCCGAGCACGTGGGCGGTCAGACGCCGTTCACCGCCGACGTGACCGACGCGCTGAGCCCCGGCGCCGCCGAGCACGTGCTCGTCGTCCGCGCCGAGGACGACCCGGCCGACCTGGCACAACCGCGCGGCAAGCAGGACTGGCAGGACCGGCCGCACGCGGTCTGGTACGAGCGGACCACCGGCATCTGGCAGACCGTGTGGACCGAGACCGTCGCGGGTCTGCACGTCACCGACCTGGCCTGGATCCCCGACCCGGCGCGCGGCGTCGAGGCCGAGGTCACCCTGGCCTCGGTGCCGGCCGCCCCGGTGAGCGTGGAGATCGTGCTGAGCCACGACGGCGAGGTGCTCGCTGAGTCCACCTCCGTGGTACGCACCCCACGCAGCCGCATCGACCTCGTCGTCCCCGCCCTGCGCAACGGCATCGACCGCGAGGACCTGCTGTGGAGCCCCGAGCGGCCCACGCTGATCGACGCGCGGCTGACCGTTCGCGACGCCACCACCTCCGAGGTGCTCGACACCGTCGACAGCTATGTCGGCCTGCGCAGCGCCGGCGTGGGCCGGGGCGCCTTCCTGCTCAACGACCGCCCCTACTACGTGCGTTCGGTGCTCAACCAGGGCTACCGCCCCGACACCCTGATCGCGAACTCCGGCACCGCCGAACTGCGCCGCGAGGTCGAGCTGATCAAGGCGATGGGCTTCAATGCGGTCCGTATCCACCAGAAGGCCGAGGACCCGCGCTTCCTGTACTGGGCCGACCGGCTCGGCCTGCTGGTGTGGGGCGAGACCGGGGCCGCGTACGAGTACGGCGCCGAGGCCGTGGAACTGCTCACCCGTGAGTGGCTGGACATGGTGCGGCGCGACCGGAGCCACCCCTCCATCGTCACCTGGGTGCCGGTCAACGAGAGCTGGGGCTGCTCCGACATCGCGAACGACCCGGCGCAGCGGGCCTACACGGTCGCGCTCGCGAATCTCACCCGCGCCCTGGACCCGACCCGCCCGGTCATGTCCAACGAGGGCTGGGAGCACACCGACAGCGACATCATGGGTGTGCACGACTACTCCTCCGACCCGGAGCTGCTCACCCGCCGCTACGGCGACGCCGCAGGGTTCGAGGCGCTGCTGGCCTCGCCGGGCCCGGCCGGACGGACCCTCTCGCTCGACGCGCGGCAGACGGAGCGCTACCGCCGCGGTGAAGTCCCCCTGATGGTCACCGAGTTCGGCGGTCTGTCCGTGGGCGCCGAGGAGGACGAGTTCTCCTACACGCGGACCAGCTCCGATACGCAGTACGCCGCCCTGCTCGGTGACATCTTCGGGGTGCTGCACACGAGCCCGATCGTCGCGGGCTTCTGCTACACGCAGTTCATGGACACCGCCCAGGAGACCAACGGCCTCCTCTACACGGACGGTTCGCCGAAGCTGCCGCTGGAGACGATCCGCCGCATCGTCACCGGCACCGAGACCGCCCCCGAGGAGAAGCCAGGGTCCCCGGCCCTGGCCGACCAGTAGTGCTTCGGCAGGCCCTTCCCCTCGGTGGTGATCGGAGCAAACGGCGGCGGGCCACGACCCAAAGGGCCGGGCGTCGGCCTGACCCTCTACCGAGTCCTGGACGTCCTGCAGGGCCCGCCGCGGTTCCGGGCACGTCACGTGACGTGCCCGGACCTGTCATGTGGTGGGTCAGACGCGGTCGGCCGCGATCAGGAGGTACTGGAAGGAGCCGTCCTGGTAGGAGTTGATGAACGCCGTCTCGATACCGGTGACCAGTGAGGACGTGGCACGCAGCTCCCAGTAGGGCAGCGTCTCGGGGGTCAGGTCGATGACGGCCTGCGGTACAAGTCGGTTGTTGGCCATGGCGCGGAGGTACTCCCGGCGGGAGTGGATGTTGCACTCGAAGTGGGCGTTGATCTGGGAGACCCACTTCGACGGCTGGCCGTAACGCGGGTTCCAGCAGCCGGTGATGGTCACGTAGCGGCCACCGACCGACAGGACGCGGGAGTGCTCGGCGAAGAGGTCCTCCAGGTCGACGTACATGCTCGACTCGTTGTTCCACGAGGCGGCGGCCTGTCCACTGTCGAGCGGAGTGTCGAGCATGTTGCACACGCGGGCACGGACGCGGTCCTCGATGCCGAGTTCCAGGGCGCGGCGGTTGGCGAACTCCGCCTGCTTGGCCGACAGGGTGACGCCCTCGACGTTGCACCCGAACCGCTGGTGGGCCATGACCATCGAGCCGCCGCGGCCGCAGCCGGCGTCCAGGAGGGTGTCGTCACGCCCGATGGGACCGAGGTGGTCCAAGAGGACTTCGGCCTGCGCCGACTCCAGGCGGTGCAGCTCGGAGACCAGCCTGCTCTCGTACCCGGCGTCATTGGTGTCCCCGAGGGCGGCGTGGTCGATGGCGCCGATGCCGTAGTGGTGGTGGTAGAGCCCGTCCACGTCGCCGAGACGCAGGTTGACGGGCCTCGCCTCGCCGTCCCAGTAGCGGGCGATGTCCCCTTGGTAGGGCGAGGCGGGGCCGGGGATGAACGTGGCTGTGCTGGTCGTGAGTTCGGTGCTGGTCATGGTGAATTCCGCTCCTTACCAAAAGTCGGGCAGGCTGTATCGATAGGTGTTGGACTGGTGCCAGTAGTGGTTGCCGTCGACCCACACGGCCACGCCTCGCAGGAAGCGCAGCACGCTCGGTACAGGGCAGGCGGCCGCCAGGGTGGCGGCTTCGGCTTCGAATGTGTGCATGAGGTCGTTGTGGATCTCGACTGCTTTCAGATAGCCGTCCCGGTCCGGGAGGCCCTCACGTTCGGCGATCACCACGGGCAGGTTCAGATGTCTGCCCGGGCTGTCGAGCTCCTTGGTGTAGGAGTAGAGGTCGTTCACGATGGTGGTGGCGTTCGAGGCGAGCGCGATGACCCGCTGCATGTCCGGCTGGGCATGCAGGTCCGCCGGCAGTTCGTAGCCGCCGATGGTGTCGGTGATCGTCGGGCAGGGACGGAAGTTGTTGAACTGGCGCATCGCCAGGTACTCCCAGACCTCGGGCACGTGATCCGCCTCGGACCACGCGGCCTCCGCGAGGTAGCCCAGGTGCAGACGTGCCATGTCGTGCCGGTACCGGTCGGCCTGCGAGGGAGTGGCCTGCTGGACGAAGTACGCCATGGCGGAGCGGTAGGCGCGCCGCGGCGCGTCCGACCGGAGCGACTCCGCCCACGGGTGCTCGTACTCCTGTGTCGTGAGCAGGGGGTCGAGAGCCGTGTGTGCCAGCAGCAGGCGACTGCCGAGCCCGACCGGTGAGCCGCCATGGTCCTCGCAGTAACAGTCGTCGAGCACGTTCTCCGCGACCATCAGCCGCGTAGCGATCATCAGGTGGTCGACCGTGGGAGCGTCGGGATGGCAGGCCACCATGTAGCGTCCGACGGAGAAGCCGTCGAACTGGTCCTCCCACTCCGGGGGGTAGGCCTGGACCTCGTCGACCGCCCACCTCTTGATCCTGCGGCTGACCTCCTCCACCCGAACCGGGTCCGGCTGCGTCACCGGGTGGTGGTAGAGGCCGGGGACCGGCGTGCCCTCCGCCGGCGCCTCGGGCTCCCCAGGTGTCGGTGGTCCCTCTCGCCGCGTCAGATACAGGCCGGCTGTGCCCAGCCCGCTGGGACCCCGCAGAATCCGTTCCAGGGCGGGGGCCGTCGGACCGACCACGGCATCGCCCTCCTCCCTGCTCCGCGGGACGAAGTCGCTGGGGGTGTCGCCGTCGGATTCGGAGTGGGTGAGGCGGGTGCGGGCCCCGACGAGGGCCATGGCGTCAGCCAGGCACGACTGCGCGGGGGAAGGCCCGGGCTCGGGCATCCTTAGCTCCTTGGTGAAAGGGGAGGGCCTCGCCAGGCCGGGAGACCACGGCAGGTGAACGCGAGCCTTCTAATGGCGGCTACGGGCGATCTGCACGTCCTCCAGCACGCCCAGCGCGTCGGGCAGCAGGATCGCGGCGGAGAAGTACGTGGTGACCAGGTACGAGAGGATCGCCTGCTCGTTGATGCCCATGAAGCGCACCGACAGCCCCGGCTCGTACTCCTCCGCCAGGCCGGTCTGACGCAGGCCGATGACGCCCTGGTTGTCCTCCCCGGTCCGCAGGGCGAGGATCGAGCTGGTGTTGTCCTCGCTGATGGGGATCTTGTTGCAGGGCAGGATGGGGACCCCGCGCCACCCCGGGACCTGCTGGCCGCCGAGGTCGACATGCTCCGGGTAGAGCCCGTAGGCGTTGAACTCGCGGCCGATCGCCGCGATCGTCCTGGGGTGGGCGAGGAAGAACTTGGTGCCGCGGCGCCGGCAGAGCAGATTGTCGAGGTCGTCCGGCGTGGGCGGCCCGGAGTGGCTCCGGATCCGCTGCTTGAAGGCGGCGTTGTGGAGCAGGCCGAACTCGCGGTTGTTGATCAGCTCGTGCTCCTGGCGCTCCCGCAACGCTTCGACGGTGAGCCGGAGTTGTTCCTCCGTCTGGTTCATCGGACCGTTGTAGAGATCGGCGATCCTTGAGTGGACACGCAGGATCGTCTGCACGACGGAGAGTTCGTACTCCCGCGGATGGAGTTCGTAGTCGACGAAGGTACTCGGCACCTCGGCTTCGCCGGTGTGACCGGCGGACATGGCGATCTCGGCCTCGCCGTGGTGGTTCTGCCGCCGGAGGGCCAGCGCGTCGAGATGCTGCAGATGGTTCCGCAGGCCGGGGGCCGAGGACAACACGGCCGCGAAGTCGGAGCGGGACAGGGTCAGCAGGGTACCCGCGGTCTGAGCGGTGACGGTGGAGTCCCACCTCGCGTCGGTGTCCACGAGGGCGTTCTCGCCGAAGTGGCCGCCGTCGGCGAGCACGGCGACCGTCACCTCGTCCCCGTACTTGCCGACGGACGTCTGACTCATCCGGCCGCGGGCGATCAGGTGGATCTGCTCGGCGGGGGTGCCACGACGGACCAGTACCTCGCCCGCTCGGAAGTCGCGTTGGACGCACCGGTCGGCGATCGCCGTCAGCACCTCGACGTCTTCGAAGCCGCGGAACAGGGCCAGCTCACCGAGTTGGCGGGGAATCACATGGACGTGGGCACCGTCCTGGACGAACTCGACGTGTCCGTCGCCGACGTGGTAGCTCAGCCGGCGGTTCACCCGGTAGGTGCCGCCCTTGGTCTCCACCCAGGGGAGCATCCGCAACAGCCACCGCGAGGTGATCTCCTGCATCTGCGGGGCGGACTTGGTCGTGGTGGCGAGGTTGCGGGCGGCCGCGGTGCCCAGGCTGGACTGCCGACGCGGCTCCAGCCCTGCTTCCGGGCTGGTCTCAACGGTCATCGAGCGAGATCTCCTTTGCGACGGCGTCGACCGGCGGATGAGCGCCGACCACTGCGTGCGGGAACAGGTGGATGAACCGCGGGGAATCCATCCAGATCCACCGGAACCGTAACGGCCGGTGCGCCCGACTTGCCCGTCGTGGCAATCGAGTTACCTCGATGCAGCGATCTTGCTCCGTGCCGGGTTTATCGGATATCCAGCGATATTCGGACAGCGCGCGCAAGATCCGGCCGCACTTGGCAGCGGCCCGCGCCCTTGTCGCCGCCGGCGCTCGACGACTGGTCATGGCGGGGAGCTCGGGGCAGGGGCCGAACCGGCGACCGGCGACGCGGACCGATCTCCATCGGGCCGCGGCCGTAGGCGCCGACCGGAGCGCGGCCTGAAACCGACAACAACTCGCGGACCACTCTGCGACGCAGGGCCCCATTGATGAACGGCCTGCTCGAATGGCACGCCCTGCAAAGCGAGTTGCCCGCCAGAGGCGAATCCACGGGCCCGCCGGTGGATTCGGGTGATCGTCGCAACGTTGCCAGCTCATGGTGGCAGGGTCGCGGCGCATGCTTGAGCTGATCACCCCCCCCCACGTGAGGGGACCACCGCGCGCGCAGCGCCGTAACCGCCGGCGGGGTCGCGGACCGGCCGCTGTCCGGCAGGGTCCCGGCCGGCAGGACGATCACCGGCGGACAGCCGCCCTCGCGTACGTGCGGCCCCAGTCCGGCACGCATCCGGCGAGCCACTCGGCCTCGGCCTCGGCCGCGGCGTCCAGGAGCCCGGCGGCATCCTGGACGACGGCCGGTCGATCGAACGGCGCGGTGGCCGCGCGCACCAGTGGAGCGCTGCCTGAGATGTTCGCCGTCGCCCGGCGCTGCGTGCGATGCGTGGCCCGGTGGTCGCACCCGGCCACGAGCCGGACCGCGACAGGTGGGCGTGAAGTTCGGCGACGCGCCCGGTCAGCGATGCGTTCAGTCGGCGATGCGCTCCGGGTCGAGGACCACGGGCAGCTCGGTGAGTCCGCGGAACGCCGGGAAGGGCACGGTCAGCCAGCGCACCTCGTGCGGGGGCACGGCCAGGGTGACCTCGGGATACCGGCGGAACAGCGTGGTGAGCGCGATCTGCATCTCCAGGCGGGCCAGCGGCGCCCCGATGCAGTAGTGGGGGCCGTGACCGAAGGACAGGTGGGCCTGGCCAGCGGTGCGCGTGACGTCGAGCCGGTCGGGCTCGGCGTACACCTCCGGGTCGCGGTTCGCGGAGGTGATGGCGATCTGGACGAGGGCCCCCTTGGGGATCACCACTCCGCGCATCGGGATGTCCTCGGTGGCGTGGCGGAAGGTGGAGCTCTCCACCGACCCCTCGAACCGCAGCATCTCCTCGATGGCCAGCTTCAGGGACTCGGGGCTCGCGAGGGCCGCGCGCTGCTGGTCCGGCTTCGAGAGCAGGTGGTACACGGCGTTGCCGATGAGGTACGCGCTGGTCTTGTGACCCGCGAAGAACAGGACCCACGCCGTCGAGACCAGCTCATGGTCCGTCAGAGCGCCGTCCTGGTCCTGAGCCGTGATGAGCGCGCTCATCAGGTCGTCGCCGGGCGTGCTGCGCTTGCGCGCCACGAGGTCGACCAGGAAGTCGCGCAGCTTTCCCTCGGCCTCCGCCAGCGCCTTCTTCCCCTCCGGGCCGAATCCGGTCTTGGCCACGGTCGTCGCCCACTGGTGGGCACGCTCGCGCTCGCCCTCCGGCACGCCGAGGAGTTCGCAGATGACCTGGAGCGGCAGCGGGAACGCGAAGTTCGTGAGCAGGTCGATGGACGCGTCGGTCGGACAGCGGTCCAACAGCTCTTCGGCGACCTGCTGCAGACGAGGGCGCAGCAACTCCACGCGGCGCGTGGTGAAGGCGCCCTGCACGATCCTCCGGAGCCGGGTGTGCTTCGGCGGGTCGGAGAACAGCATGTTGTCGTCGAGCGCGATGGAGGAGTCGCCGAAGATGCGGTGGTACGCGTCGAGGGCCCCGTACATGTCCTTGCTCAGCCGGGGGTCGGCCAGCGCCGCGCGCGCGTCGTCGTAACGGGTGATCAGATAGGTTTCCACGCCGTGCGGCGGCTGCAGCGGGCACACCGGGGCGGTCTTCCTCAACTCCGCGTACACGGGGTGCGGATTGGCCCGGAATTCGGGGGTGCATCGGGAGGCGGCGGCGGCGGGGTCCGCGGATCCGGCTTCGGTCTGCAGGGGTGTTTGCGTCATGGCCTCGACGGTTCCCGGTGGGCAGCCGCCAGCAAACGTCCTTAGCCCATCCGGTGCGGCGACGGGCCGCGGCGTCGCGATCGGAGCAACAAGAGGTGCGGGACCCGGGAAGCGGGCGAAGAGTTGATGCCGAATGGAAAGTCCCCGAGTCGCCGTTTCCCATGGTTGGGGCGTTCGGCTTCGGACGACCGACGATGACGACAGACGATAGGGGATCAGCCGATGAGCAGACGAGCCGTGGAATCGGTACCAGTTCTGGTGGTGGGCGGCTCACTGGTGGGCCTGTCCACGTCAGTCTTTCTCGGTCGCCTCGGCGTCGAGCACCTTCTCGTCGAGCGTCGCGCTGCGACGTCCACCCACCCCCGCGGCCGTGGGAACAACCTGCGCACCATGGAGCTGTTCCGGACCGCCGGCGTCGAGCCGGACATCCGCGCCGCGGCGGGCGCCCTGGCCGGAAACGACGGCGTCCTCCAGGTGAGCACGCTCTCCGGCGGCGACGGCCGGTGGATCGTCAAGGCCATCGACAAGGGTCCGTCCCTGTCGCGGATCACCTCCTCCGGCTGGTGCCTCTGCAGTCAGAACGACCTCGAGCCCGTCCTCCTGCGCCACGCCCGCTCCCTCGGCGGCGACATCCGCTTCGGCACCGAGCTGGTCGACTTCACCCAGGACGCCGAAGGGGTGCACGCGGAGGTAAGGGACCGTGACAGCGGCGAGACACGCATCGTGCACGCCCGGTACCTCGTGGCCGCCGACGGTCCCCGCAGCCCGGTGCGCGAGCGGCTGGGCATCACCCAGTCGGGACCGGGCGCGCTGTTCCACAACGTGAGCGTCACGTTCCGCAGCAAGAAGCTGCAGGACGTCGTCGGCGGCAGGCGCTTCGTCGTCTGCTATCTCACCGATTCCGCCGGAGAGGGTGCCCTGCTGCCGGTGGACAACCGCGAGCAGTGGGTCTTCCACGCCCCCTGGGCCCCGGACCGGGGCGAGACGCTGGACGACTTCACCGACGAGCGCATCCTCGCCCACATCCGCGCCGCGGCCGGCGTCCCCGACATCGACGTCGAGGTCACCGGCAAGGCTCCCTGGCACGCGGCGAACCGGGTGGCCGACAGCTATGGGGAGGGCCGGGTCTTCCTGGCCGGTGACTCGGCGCACGAGATGCCCCCCACCGGGGCTTTCGGCTCCAACACCGGTATCCAGGACGCCCACAACCTCGCCTGGAAGATCGCGGCCGCCCTGCGCGGCTGGGCCGGACCGGGGCTGCTCGACACCTACCAGACGGAACGTCGGCCGGTCGCGTTCGCGACGACCGCCCGCGCACTGTTCCAGGCCCGCGAGGAACAGCACCCGGGCTACACCCCGGAGAAGAAGCGCCCGGACGATCCGGCCGACGCGTTGACGGTGGCCCTGTGCTATCGCTACCCGTCGGGCGCCGTGGTCGGCGCCGAACCGGACGCCCCGATCGTGCCCGAGCTGTTCCAGTTGGGCGGCGCCCCCGGGAGCCGTGCCCCCCACCTGTGGGTGACCACCCGGGAGGGCCGGCGGATCTCCACCCTGGACCTCTACGAACGGTCCTTCGTCGTCCTCACGGGCCCCGGAGGCGAGGCCTGGCTCACTGCGGCCCGTGCTGTCACCGCAAGCCTGGGCATCCCCGTGGAGGGCTACGTCGTCGGCGCGGACCACGACCTGGTCCCCGAGGACGGGGCCGACTGGGCGGCGCTGCACGGCACCGCAGAGTCCGGTGCCGTCCTGGTCCGCCCCGACGGCTTCGTGGCCTGGCGGGCACCCAGGCTCGTACCGGACCCGGAACGGGCCCTCACGGACACCCTGATGACGGTGCTTCGCCGTGAGGCGCCCTCGAACACCGCGACTGAGACCGTGGCGGAGCAGCCGCTGGCGACGGCATCCGACGTGCGCGTCTGAGCGCCTCCACCTGAACGCCGATTCTGAACGAGGAAAGAGCCTGCGATGATATCTCCCGACCTTTCGACGTCCGCTTCGGCCGACGACGACGCCCGCACCTCCCGCGTGGACGTCCACCACCACTTCACCGCGCCCGCCTGGCTCGACTGGGCCGAGGCGCAGGGCCTGGTCCGGCGCGACAGGCTGCCCTGGTGGACCCGCTGGGACCTCGACTCCGCGCTCGCCCTCATGGACCGTACGGGGATCCGCACCACCGTCATGACCGTCGCCATGCTCGGCCGCATCCAGGAGCGCGGCAAGCGCGAGGAGAGCGCACGGGTCGCGCTGCAGGCGGCGGCGAAAATCGCCGCGGACCATCCCACCCGCTTCTCCTTCTTCACACCGGTCTTCCTCGACGACCTCGACCTGTCGAGCTGGTCGGTGAAGTACGGCCTCGACGACCTCGGCGCCGTCGGAGTGAGCACCCGCACCAGCGCGGACGGTGTCTATCTCGGCGCCCCGTCCCACGACCGTCTCCTCGCCGAGCTGAACGACCGCTCCGCGGTCATCAGCACGCACCCGATGGACGTACCCGGTGGCCACGCCGACGGGGCGGGTGTCCCGGGCCTGCCGCCGTTCATGTGCGACTTCCTCATGGACACGACTCGCGCGGCGATCAACCTCATCCTCAACGGCACCCTGGACCGCTACCCCAACCTCACCTTCGTCCTCCCGCACGGCGGCGGCTTCCTCCCCCATGTGGCGACCCGCCTGGAGCTCTTCAGCAACCACCTCACCCCCGAGATCGAACCGTCCCGGGTACGCGACTACCTGCACCGCTTCTACTACGACACGGCGGGCCCCATGTCGCCGTCCTGGACCCCCACCCTCATGGCCACGGTCGACCCCGCCCGGATCCTCTACGGCACAGACTGGCCCCCACCCCCGCCCACATCGTCTCCGACATCGCGGCACCGGCCCTTGACAGCGACCCGGCCATCGCCGGCCACCAGCTCCGCGGCATCAACCGGGACAACGCGCTGCGCCTGATGCCGAGGCTCGAGTGGGCCTGAGCCGGTCAGGCTCGCGTCTGCGTCACATCCGGCGCGGTCTACTCGGCCGCGCCGGCGGACGCCTCGACGACGACGCGACGACGCCGCGCTGATCGCGATCCGCCGCACGACCACCGCGCATCCGAGCCGCCGCCACGGGACGATCGTCCCGTGGCGGCGGCTCGCGACCGAGACCGTGGACGGGGGCGCTGACGGGTGAGGACCCGCGCCACCTGCCCCAGGCTCTCGCTCACGCCCGCCGCGCCCGCCGCGCCCGCCGCGCCCGCCGCGGAACATCGGCCTGTCCCTGGCCGTCATCGTCGGCCCGGCCGCTGTGGCCGGCGTGATCACCGTGCACGAGGTCGCCGGGGGGATCGTCATCGTCGCCATCGGCGTACGCGCAGGCCGCCGCGCCCCCCCCGCGGGGCCCCAGACCGCACCGGAACCGGCCGGGGCCGTCACCTGACCGGTGAGCCGACGACCGCCCGCATCGCATCCTCGGCCGCCGGGCCGGGCCGGGGGCACCGCCTCGGTCTGCTGTGGGCAGCGACCGCATGCGCGGGCACCGACCTCGACATTCAAGGGCGCGGGCCGAAACATGCCCTCGCTGACAGCCCGGTCAAGGGCGTCCCACTCGATCTGCGACCCAGGAACATCGTCCTGCACGGCTGAGTCAGCCAGGGCGCGGCGCTGGAGGCCTCGCCTGCGCACCGTCGCGCCGTTCGCCGGCGGGGGGCCTGGACCGCATCGTGTACGCCGTTTCGCCGAAGACCTCGGTCCGCTCGACCTCACCGCCCGCGCACAGTGGTGCGCGGCAGCCCCCGTGTGCCGACCTCGGAGCCCCTGTCGCGTGGCCCGACGGGAACGACGCTCAATGCCGCAGAACGGTCTCGCGGCCCCCGCTCATCACTCGAAGAGGTCAACTCCCGCCGGGGTGGTGCGGGGCTGTCGGGGCTGGGAAATCCGACTGCGGACCGCTTTCGCCGGCGAGCAGCGCGCGGGCGGTATCCCTACGGTGGTGCCATGGCGGTGAGCATCGGTAGCAGGCCAGGTCATGGCCTCCGCAGCAGGTCCTTCGACGTGGCAGTGGCGTTGGGGCTGTTCGTGCTGTCCGTCGTGGCCGCCTCCATCATTCCGCGCGAGCACCGCTTCGACCTGAGATGGCCCGCTGTCCTGCTCGCGGCGGTGGGCTGCTTCGCGCTGCCGTGGCGCCGCCGGTACCCCTTTGGCGTAGCGGCTTTGGCGGTCAGCTGCGGGGCGGCGTTCCAGGTGCTCGGGTTCCGCGAGAGTCCGCTGGTGACGAGCCCGGTCATCGTGTCGGTCTACTCGGTGGCCGCGTTGACCGACCGTCGTACCGCCTGGGGCGTTGCGGCGGCTTCGGCTGCCGTACTGGTCGGGGCCGAGGTGGTGTACGAGCCGGGTTCCTGGCTGCAGCCGGGCAACGTCGCGATGCTGGCATGGACGGCGCTGCCGGCGGCGGTGGGGGACGGGGTGCGCTCGCGCCGTGCCCATATCGCGGCCGTGGAGGAACGCGCGGCACACGCGGAGCGGACCCGTGAACAGGAGGCACGGCAGCGAGTGGCGGCCGAGCGCGTCCGGATCGCCCGTGAGCTGCACGACATCGTCGCCCACAACATTGCCTTGATCAACGCTCAGGCCGGCGTCGCGGCCCATGTGGGGAAGGATCGGCCCGACCAGATCCTCGCCGCTCTCACGGACATCCAGAAAGCGAGCCGGTCTGCGCTGGACGAGCTGCGCGCGACCGTGAGCCTGCTACGCCAGTGCGACGATGCCGATGCACCGCGCGATCCGATTCCGGGCCTGGCGCAGCTGCCGGCTCTCCTGGCCTCGTTCGAACGCGTCGGGCTCTACGTCCTGTGCACCCGGAACGGATCCGCCCATCCGCTGACGCCCGCGGTCGATCTGGCCGCCTACCGCATCGTCCAGGAGGCCCTGACCAATGTGCGCAAGCACGGCAGTGCGGACAAGGCCCGGCTGCACCTGGGCTTCGGACGGCTCTGCCTGACGATCACTGTCGAGGACGACGGCTGCGCGATCCCCCCGCACGGGCCGCAGCAGGGAACCGGCCATGGACTGATCGGCATGCGGGAGCGGACGGCCAGCGTGGGCGGGAACCTCAGCGCGCAACCGCGGCCTGAGGGCGGATTCACCGTGATCGCTGAACTTCCCCTGCGTTCTGCCACGGTCGAGGGCGGTGCGACGGCGGACGCACTGCCGGAGGGCCGGACATGACGATCGGCGTTCCGCGCGCTGGTGGCCGGGCCTTCCGGATCGCCTCCCAGATGCCGTGTCCTCGCTGGTTCCCGGGCGTTCCACGCCGGGCCGGGTCCCGTCGACCGTGGCGGACATCATGCTGTAAATAACGACAAAAGCTGTCACTCTCGAGGCCATGCAGGATTCCATTGTCTTGCCGGGGTACCCCCTGGCCAAGGCGGCGGGGTCGGCACGTCACCTCACGGACCGGTTGCGCGGTAAGCGAAGCAGCCAGGCGGTGTACGGCGTCAAGACCCTGGCCGCGACCATACTCACCTGGGGTGCGGTAGCGCCGTGGTCCCCCGGGGGGCATCCCTACCTGGCCGTCACGACCGCTCTGCTCGCGGTGAACGCCTCCACGGTGTACCGATCCGTGACGCAGGCGGCTCAGAACATGGTCGCGAGGGTCGCCGGGCTCGTCCTCGCCCTGGTGACCGCCCGGCTGCTGGGACCGACCGCGGGCGGCGTCGTGGCCATCGTCGTCGTCGCGGTCCTGGCGGGCCCCCGCCGTTCCACGGACGACCGTGTGCAGATCGCCTCCACCGCGCTCATCGCACTCGCCGCCAGTGCGGCCGACCCAGTGGGCAGCCTCGTGTCCCCTGTGCTCCAGACCCTCGTCGGCGCGGCCGTCGGCGTCGCCGTGAACGCCCTCGTCCTGCCTCCGCTCTACCTGGACGAGTCCGACGCCGCCGTGCGCGGCTTGGCCCACGACATGGGAAGCCTGCTGCGTGACATGGGTTCCGGTCTGGCCCAGCGACACCTCACCGTCAAGGCCCACACCTGGCTGCACGAAGCGCGCCACCTGGAGGAACGCTTCACCAGCGCGGAGGAGGAGGTGCAGCGGGCGGACGAGAGTCTGCGCTGGAACACTCGGTGCGCCGCGCATGCCCGATGCGAGGACCTGACGTACGCCGAGGCGTTCGGTGCCCTGCGCGGGGTGTCGCTCCAGGTCCGGGGGATCGCGCGGACCCTGGCGGACAATGCCCACAACGATCACGCCGACCACCACCTGGGGCAGCAGTTCCTCGACCGGTACGCGGAGACCCTGCGGTTGGCCGGAGACGCCGTCCAGGGATTCGCCGGGCCGCGTGCGGCCGCCGGCGCGCCGGACACGGCTCCCCGCGGGGAGCTCCGCGAGGCGATCGACGAAGCGCAGGACTGGCACGACGCCATGACCGACCTGATCGGCCGGGGCACCCTCGTCAAGCCGGGTGCGTGGTACGTCTACGGCTCCCTCATGACCGACGTGGAACGGCTGCTCGCCGACCTGGACCACGTCGGCGCGCACTGAACTCCGGGCACTCACCCTCGATACTCGGGGCCCTCGCCGACCTCGGCGAGGGCCCCGAGTCGGCAGGGTCGTCCGTGCCGGTGAGCCGAGCCGGGGTGGCTCGGGCCGTCGAATCGGCCGAGAAATGCTTGGACCGGGCGGCCGCCCGCGCGGGACACTGCAGTCGGTGACGGAGCGTGTGAACGCGATCGCCTGCGGTCATCGAGTGCGGGCCGCCCGTCCGGCACGGCGCGTGGCGCGCCCGAGGGCGACGTCCCCATGCGCAGCTCCGTACGACCGTCCGACGACGCGACAGTGCCCCGCCGCCGCGGCCTCAGCGGTAGGAGAGGGGGGATGTCGTACGACACCACGGGGGTGGAATGGGATCGACCGCACCACGCAAGTCCCCACCGGGCAAGGGCCCGGTCGTACTCGCACTGCGCTATTACACCCGGGAACTGACCCGGCGGCGCCGGCTGACGGCGCCCGCGCTGCTGCTTCCCGCCGTCGGCAACATCGGTATCAACTACGTCGCTCCACTCATTGTCGCCAAACTCGTCGGCCGGATCGCCGAGCACCCCGCAACCACCGTCGACTCCACGCTGCCGTACGTCCTCGGCTTCGCCGGTGTCCTGTTGCTCTCGGAGGCGTTCTGGCGCATCGGGCTGCACTGTCTCAACCGGCTCGACGCCCGCGGCATCGAGCACCTGTACGTGATCGGCTTGGACGAACTCTTCGCCAAGGACGCCGCCTTCTTCCACGACAACTTCGCCGGATCGCTGACCAAGCGGACCCTCAGCTTCGCCTCTCGCTTCGAGGAGTTCGTCGACACACTGACCTTCTCGGTCGTGGGACGGTTCGTCCCGCTCGCCTTCGGCGCGGTGGTGCTGTGGCGCTACGCACCCCTTCTCGTCGTCGGGCTCCTCACGATGATCGCCTTGACCGCGGTGTGCGTCGTCCCCTTGATCCGTCGCCGTCAATCGCTCGTCCGCCGGCGCGAGGAGGCGATCGCCCGGGTGTCGGGGCACGTATCCGACAGTCTGATGAACATGGACACGGTCAGGGCGTTCGCCGCCGAGGAGCGGGAGGCCGCCGAACACCGGTCCCGCGTCGCGGAGTCACGGCGCCTCACCCTGAGATCGTGGGACTACGGCAACCTGCGCATCGACACCCTGGTCGCGCCGATGTCCGTGCTGACCAACGTCCTGGGCCTGCTGCTGGCTGTGGCACTGGGCGGAGGTGAACTCGGCGTGGAGGCGGTCGTCGTCGCCTTCACGTACTACACCAACGCCACGCGGATCATGTTCGAGTTCAATCAGATCTACCGGCGCCTGGAGAGTTCGATGACCGAGGCCGCGCAGTTCACCGAACTGCTGCTCACCTCGCCGACCGTGCTCGACCCGCCCTCGCCGGAACCCCTCCGCACCCATGCCGCTGACGTCCGCTTCGAGCGGGTCTGCTTCGCCCACGCGGGCGCGCGCCCCCTCTTCGAGGGACTGGATCTTGCGGTGGCCAACGGATCGAAGATCGGACTCGTCGGCCGGTCCGGCGGCGGCAAGACCACGCTCACCCGTCTGCTGCTGCGGATGACGGACGTCGACGCCGGCCGCATCCTGATCGGCGGGCAGGACATCAGCAGACTCCGCCAGGCCGACCTGCGCAGCACCATCGCCTATGTGCCGCAGGATCCGGCCATGTTCCACCGCACACTGCGGGACAACATCGCCTTCGCCCGGCCGGACGCCACCGACACCGAGATCCGGCGCGCGGCCGAGGCGGCACACGTCACCGAGTTCAGCGACTCGCTGCCGGACGGATTCGACACCATCGTCGGCGAGCGCGGAGTCAAGCTGTCCGGCGGGCAGCGCCAGCGGGTGGCTCTCGCCCGCGCGATCCTGCGTGACGCGCCGATCCTGCTGCTCGATGAGGCGACCAGCGCCCTGGACTCGGAGAGTGAACTCCTCGTCCAGGAGGCCTTGTGGCGGCTGATGGACGGCAGGACGGCGCTCGTGGTGGCGCACCGGCTGAGTACGGTCGCCAAGATGGACAGGCTCGTCGTCATCGACCATGGACGGGTCGTCGAACAGGGCACCCACCGGGAACTGCTCGCTACGGACGGCGCCTACGCGAAGTTGTGGCAGCACCAGTCCGGCGGCTTCCTCGACGACAGCCCGCCCCCGAGTGCCAGGTGGTCCGGCTGACCCTTGACCGAAAGCACCCTGCCGGCCTGGCCGACCGGTCCGCCGGGCGGCCGCCGACGGGGACGATCCCGCGCTCGAAGCCGCCGCACGCGGCGGTGGCCGCGGCCCGCCCGCGGGAGCGGGCCGCGAAGGTGAGCAACCTCGGGCGGCTCATGGACGGCCGAGACCGGAGTGCGTGCGCGGCGTCGGCCGACGGCGGAACGGGGGTGGCAGGCCAGGCCTGACACCCCCGCGACCGCTGTACCGTTCCGCGTGTCGTCTACGCCTCGGCCCTGCGGCCCAGAGTGCGGTGGGAGCGGGTGATCAGGGCGGCGAGCAGGGTCGCGCCCAGCGGTACCAGGAGCTGTACGCGGCCCTGCTCGCCGAGCTCGCCCGCTTCGACCTCGCCCACGTGCACCTGAAGGCGACCGCCGAGGAGGAGGTGCTGATCCGGCCGCGCCGTGCAGGGCCGGGCGGTCGGGTCATGAACCCGGTGATCCCGATGGGTCCGAAGCAGGCCGACCGGGGCGCCGCCGACCACCGGCTCGGCCCCGGTGCGGACCTGATCAGCTTCGGCCGCGCCTTCATCGCCAACCCCGACCTCGTGGAACGGCCCCGCACCGGCCTGCCGCTCGCGCCAGCCGACCCGGGCACGTACGTTCGTCATCGTTCCGTGGTGCCCTTGGAGAGAACCCTCACCGTGCGTCGCGTAGGTGAAGCAGGTACGCCGCGGTCAGCGCGACGGCACGGTCCCCGTCCTGCGACAGCTCCACGAGGGCATGCGACGCCCTTGTCCCCGGGACGTCCGCCAGCGCCTGGGTCAGCCGCCCGCGTGCGGGCGCTTCGGTGGTGTCTTGGGCGAGGCGGTCGACGAGCCTGCTCGCGATCTGATCCGCCGTCGCGGTGTCGCTCGCCAGCATGCTCAGCGCATCGGCCGCGTCGGTGTCGTTCCTTCCCTCCACGATCATGTCGATGAGTGTCGGGGCCGCTTCGGCCACACCCCGTGTCCCGAGCGCCAGAGCCGCGTACCCGCGGACCACGACGTCGGCGTTCGCGAGGGCATCCCGCAGCCACTCGGTGGCTTCACCACCCGGCATCTCGGCGAGGGACCGAACGGCACGTTCCCGCACCGCGGCCACGGGCGAGCCGAGGCCCTCCGCCAGCAGCGCCGTGCCGTCGTCGCCCGATCGTGCCAGCGCCCATCGAAGGGCCCCGGCGACGTTCGGTTCCGTCTCGCTCAGTGCTGCCTCGACCAGGGCCTCTACCGGCACCGAGACCTCGCCGACCGACGAGAGGGCCGCGCGCTGGCGCGCGTCGGCGCTTTTCGACTCCAGCGCCTGGAGGAGTGCGACGACCTGGAGGACGTCCTCCCAGCCGACGGGGTCCGCGGCATGGATCCTGCGCAGCCGCGTGAGCAACTCGGTCTCCGCCGCGATGCGTTCGCGCGTCTGACCGATGAGGTCGTCGACGAGCGACGAGGGCTCGAAACCAGGATCGTCGAGCGCCCGTCCGATCTCGCGCAGCGAAAGCCCCAGCGACCGCAGGCTCTCGATATGGAAGATCCGGCGGATGTCGTCCCCGGAGTACTCCCGATATCCGGAGCCGGTGCGACCCGAAGGACGCACCAGACCGAGCGACTCATAATGCCGGAGCATACGGGCACTGACTCCGGACCGTCGCGCCACCTCACCGATCAACACGTCCTAGCATCCCTCCTGACCGGACACGCCGAGAGCCAGGACGCGCTTCGCCTCCTCGATCGCGAACTCGAACCCGGCGTCCGGGTCGCGCAGCATCCGCCCCGTGGCGAGCGCGTGCGCGCGCACGCACGGGTCAGGGGCCGTCGTCGCGGCACCCAGAGCCGGCAGAACGGCCTCACCGAGCGCGACCAGCGCCCGGCTGAGACTCAGTTGCGTCTCCCGCCCACCGCGCCCGAGCTGGCTCGCCAACACCGTGGCCAACGCGGCCTCCTCGCCTTCCGGGACGAGCACGACCGCCGCCCGCCAGGCGCTCCGCGCCACCTCGTCGTCGACGTCGGCGAGGAGCGTCCGGGTGATCGCCGGCCACGCCTGCCGGTTCCCGATCTTGGACAGCGTGTGGAGTGCCTGGCTCCGTGCCTGCGTACGCTCCGAGCGGACTTCGCGGAGCAGTCCGGGAAGCGTCATGGACACCGGGTGGCGGGTGAGTGCCCAGGTCAGCATGTCGCGGACGAAGAACTCGGGCTCGAGCGCGCATCGTTCGACGAGTTTGTCGACGAAGCGCGGGTCAGGCGTCGTGCCGACCGCCAGGGCAGCTCGCAGTCGCACCGACGAGCGGCCGTCCTCCAGCCCCCGCAGCGCTCGTGCCACATCCGTGTCCTGTCTCGTGACCGTCATCGAGACCACCTCCTCGGCAAGCAGTGAAGGCCTTGTCACTGTGTCAAGGTCAAACCAGGAGTCCAGCACGGGCGGAGGCGGGGGTACGCGCACGGGCCGCTGCGGACGGCATCGGTGTCCGCTGCTCTGAGCTCCGCTGCTCGGACGCCCTGAAGGGGGGCCGCCGTTCGCGGTGGCCGGGGCGTCCTGCTGTGAGAGGTCCGGATCCGGCACGTCCGGCCGGGATCATGGTGGGCCGCTCAGCGTTCGAGCATCTGGGCCTGCGCCTCCGTGTGGGTCTCGCCCGCGGCGGGCGGCAGGCTGGAGAGCTTGTCGATCTGCTCGGCGGTCAGCGTGATGCCGTCGGCGGCGCTGTTCTCCTCGACCCGGGTCACACGCTTGGTGCCGGGGATGGGGGCGATGTCGTCGCCCTGGGCGAGCAGCCAGGCCAGCGCGACCTGGGCGGGGGTGGCGCCGACCTCGGCGGCGACGGCCTGGACCTCGTCGGCGATCGCCAGATTGCGCCGGAAGTTCTCGCCGGTGAAGCGCGGGTTGTCGCGCCGGAAGTCGTCCTCGTCGAACTGGTCGGTGGAGCGGATCGTGCCCGTCAGGAAGCCGCGCCCGAGCGGTGAGAAGGGCACCAGGCCGATGTTCAACTCGCGCAGTACCGGCAGCACCCGCTGTTCCAGGCCCCGGGTCCACAGGGAGTACTCGGACTGCACCGCCGTGACCGGGTGGACGGCGTGCGCGCGGCGGATGGTGTCCGGGCCGGCCTCGGACAGGCCGAACGCGCGGACCTTGCCCTCGGCGATCAGCTCGCCGACCGCGCCGGCGGTCTCCTCGATCGGGGTGTTCGGGTCGACCCGGTGCTGGTAGTACAGGTCGATGTGGTCGGTTCCCAGCCGCTTCAGCGAGCCCTCGACGGCGGTGCGGACGTTGGCCGGGCCGCTGTCGAGGTTCCACGGACCCTCGCCGGCGTGCGAGACCAGGCCGAACTTCGTGGCCAGCACCGCCTGGTCACGGTGGCCTCGCAGCGCCCGGCCGACGAGCTCCTCGTTGGTGTAGGGACCGTAGATCTCGGCGGTGTCGATCAGCGTGACGCCCAGTTCCAGCGCCCGGTGCAGGGTCCGGACGGACTCGGCCTCATCGGTGCCGGAGCCGGTGTAGCCGTGGGACATCCCCATCGCACCCAGACCGATCCGGGAAACCTCCAGGTCACGCAATTTGATGTACCGCATCCGCTCTCTCCGCTCCGTCGTTTCGATCGTGCGCCTGGAGCGCGGCAAGGAGACCCGCCCCAGCCCCTCTGTTCTCGACGCCCTCGCCCGCGCCATGCACCTCGATGACCGGGGGACTGGCCGGCCGGACACCGCAACCTTGCCCGCTACCCCGAGCGGACGCGAGCCGAAGGCTGAGGGCCCTGCCGGGCTGTGCGCGAACCGCTCTCTACAGCTCGTCGGCGAACGCCGCGGCAAGCTCGCGCCATTCGGCCCGCGGCAGACCGGCTCCGCTCTCGTCGGCAGTCAGCACCTGGAGAGCGATGTGGTCGGCGCCGGCGTCGAAGTACTCCCGGGTCCGGGCACGCACGTGCTCGGTGTCGCCCAGGGCGAAGAGGGCGTCCAGGAGACGTGCGCTTCCGCCGTCCGCGAAGTCGCTCTCCGTGAACCCCAGGCGCAGCAGATTGTTGGTGTAGTTGGGCAGTTGGAGGTACATGTCCAACATGTTCCGCGCGGTGGTACGAGCCCGGTCGCGGTCGGTGTCGAGCACGACGGACAGCTCGGGAGCGAGCAGCGCGTCGGGACCGAGGGCCTCGCGTGCCTCCGCCGTGTGCTCGGTGGTGACGAGGTAGGGGTGCGCGCCCAGGGCCCGGTCGGTCGCGAGCTTCAGCATCTTCGGGCCGAGCGCCGCCAGGACCCGACGACCACGATCCACGGGCGGGGCGGCGGCGTCGAGGGCGTCAAGGTAGGCCACCATCGCGCTGTACGGCTTCGCGTACCGCGGCGCCAACTGACCGTGGCTGACACCCAGGCCGAGGACGAATCGGCCACGCGCGCTCGCGTCGAGCGCCGCGATCCGCGCCGTCACCTCCTCAGCCGTGTGCTCCCAGATACTCAGGATGCCGGTGGCCACGGTGACTGTACGGGTGGCGTCGAC
Organism: Streptomyces sp. RPA4-2; assembly: GCF_012273515.2. Taxonomy (NCBI): domain Bacteria; kingdom Bacillati; phylum Actinomycetota; class Actinomycetes; order Kitasatosporales; family Streptomycetaceae; genus Streptomyces; species Streptomyces sp. RPA4-2. The sequence continues at coordinate 596,594 of NZ_CP050975.2, read as the reverse complement.
GACCGCCGCGGCGTCGTCGGGTGAGGGGCTGCCCCCGAGCCAGAGAGTGCCGTATCCCAGATCTTCGAGCTCGGCGACCGCTTCCTCGATCGCCCCCCTGCCCGCGTCGTCGACCCGCGACCGGTGCAGCGCACCGCTCCAGATACCGATCCGCCCGAATTCCTCGCGTGTCTCAGAAGCCATGCTGTGATCAACCGCGATTCCGTCCCTGATGTTCCCGGCCGGCCGGCGGTTCATTCGTATGGGCGCACCATGCTCGGACGCCGTTTCGGATCCGCCGGCCTTCATTCCATCGCTCGGTCGCCGGATGACCGAGGTGCGGGTGGCCATCGAGCTGGATCGGGGCGTAGGCGTCGCCCCGGTCGATCACGCGGTCGATCGTCGCACCCGTGGCGTTCCGCCCCCACCGAACACCAAGGAGCCCCTGTTCGCGAGGGTGCGAACAGGGGCCCACAGGTCATGCCGACGCCCGACTCGCCTACTTGAGGCCGAAGGCGCGGATCACGGTCTGGCTGACGCTGTTGCCGTTGGCGTCCCGCGCGGTCGTACGCAGGCTGGTGAACCTCGCCTTGGAGGGTGCGTCGAGCGACGCCTTCCAGTCCGTGCCCGAGTGACGCAGTGTCGTCCGGTGCCAGGTGGCGCCGTCGTCGTAGGAAACCTCCAGGGCCACGGTGCGGACCGAGGCGGCGCCCGTCGCGCCCTTGAAGTGCGAGGGAGTGACGGTCAGCGCGCCGCGCCGGTTCGCCCGGCCGGAGAGGTCGGTGGCCACCGCGTAGTCCAGCTGGATGAGCGGCAGAGGGCTGAGGACCCTGTAGTCCGTGGTGCCGGAGGTGAATCCCCATTCGGTACGGGTCCGGGTCGAGTACGGCCGGCCCGGCAGATCACGCTTCCCCTCCACCACGATCCGGTACGGCAGCGGATCCGTCGGTACGCCTTCGACGGTGACGATCCGTTCGTTGGCTTCTTCGCCGAGCAGCTGGTCACCCTGATAGAGGGAGATCTTCGAGGTGTCCCCGTCGGCCCAGGCGACGCCCGCGTGGCCGGCGGAGTCCCCCCACGCGGTGATCGAGGACGTGCTGATGACGTCGCCGATCCTGAAGGGGGCGCGGTGGGCGCTGTCGTCGAGGAGCCGCGGATGCTGCACGGGAGAGAACCAGACGTCGCGGGCAGTGCCGCGCCCCTTGTACGAGCGTGGAGAGTCCTGCTGACTGAGGTCGCTGACCGCGGCCTGCGTCACCCATGAGACGCCGGGATCCGCTGTCACCCACGAGGTGAGGGTGCCCTGGGCCGGGACGGGGGTGGCGTTGCTGTTCAGCGGCAGACCGGAGTCGACGGTCAGGTCGTACCGTACCTGTACGGCCTTGCCCTGCTTGGTGTCGCGGAACGACTCGTCGATCCTGGCGAGTTCGCCCGGACCGGGCCGGTACGTCAGACTCCGGGGGATCGCGCCGTCGTAATGCCGGACCAGGTCGTACAGATAGTGCGGCTGAGGGTGCGAGACCACCTTCAGCATTCCAACTCCGGGCCACTGAAGGCCGCTTCGCAGACGGATGCTGTCATCGGTGCCGAGCGAGGCCACCGGCAGCGGTGCGGCGTCGGGCAGGTCGGCCCATGGATCCAGCTTTCCGTAGCCGTCGTTGAGGATCAGCAGCAGCTTGGCGCCGGCCTTCGCCGCGGCCGCCGCCTGGTCCGGGGCGGACACCGAGTCGCTGCGGCGGACGACCGCCACCTGGCCGCGGACCTTGAGCCTGCCGAAGTCCGCGGTCGAACCGTTTCCGGCCCAGACGGCCCGGTACCGGTTGCTGCCCTCGGGCAACATGGGGGACAGGCTCTGCACGACGGCGCTCTCGTACGTCTGGGAGCCCAGCGAGAGGGTCAGTGGCCGCTCGATCTGCCGCCAGCGCGTCGCGAAGGTGTACGAGCCCTGCGTCACCTTGGGCGTCGCGGCCGCCCAGAGGCTGTCATAGCGCCAGTACTCGGGCATGTAGCTGTCCATGAACGGGAACATGTCGCCGTTCGACCGGTACTGGTCCACCCGCATGAAGCTGTTGGCGGTCGGCTGCGGCGTGAGGGCCGCGGCCCGGTGGAGGTCGGCGGCGTCGAAGTGGAGCGACCGGTCGTTGCCGAGGTCGACCTCCGGTGCGGAGAACAGGCCCAGGCCCAGTGTGTGCGTGCCGTCGATGCCGGGGACGTCGGCGTACATCCAGGCCGTGTAGGTGCTCGGCACCAGGCTGAGGTCGAGGGTGCCGGAGGAGTCGACGGTGTACACCTTGGGAACGGTGTTCCGGTCGATGTCCTTGAGCACGAGGGTGCCGGGCAGCCCCTCGCCCTTGCGGTCCTTCGCGGTGACCGACAGCTTGACGCGTCGGCCCTCCTTGTTCACGCCGACCGGGGTACGGGCACGAACCGTGCCGTCGGGGCCGGTGGCGGTGAGCTGACTGGTGTAGGCGGCGTTGTCCGCGGCCCGGTCGAGGTGGGTGATCACACCGACGGTCGCGGTGCCGTGCGCGGGGACGGTCGGACGGGGGTCGGTGAGGGTGAACAGCCCGTCGGGGATGTTGTCCGCGACGAGCCCCAGGTCCAGGGTGACCGGCTCGGCCGCGAAGTTGCTGTAGGTGACGTCCCTGCGAACCGTCTGCCCGGGTGTGTACGGGTAGTGGACCTGGGCGAACGCGGAACCGGAGGCGACCACGGTGGCCTTCACGGCCGCGGCGATGTCGAGCCGCCCGCTGCCACCCTGGTAGGGGCTGGACTGCCGCGTACTGGCGGTGGTGCCGACCAGCGCGTCCTTGAGCTGCCGTCCGTTCCAGTCCGGGTGCTTCTCCGCCAACAGAGCCGCGGCGCCCGCGACATGGGGCGTCGCCATGGAGGTGCCGCTCATGGTCTGGTACGCGCCCTCACCCTCGGGCGCGTACTGCGACCGGGCCGCGAGAATGTCGACGCCGGGGGCGGTCAGGTCGGGCTTGACGGCGTTGTCGCCGACGCGCGGCCCGCGGCTGGAGAACTCCGCCAGCTGGTCCACGCCCTTGCCCGGACCGTTCACCGCGCCGACCGTCAGCGCGGCGTCCGCCGCACCCGGCGCGCCGATGCTGTACGCCTCCGGGCCGGAGTTGCCCGCGGCGATGACGAACAGCGCCCCGGTCTCCTCGCTGAGCCGGTTGACGGCCTGGCTCAGTGGGTCGGTGCCGTCGGTGGGATCACCGCCCAGGCTCATGCTGACGACCTTCGCGTGCTGGTCGCGGGCGGCCCACTCCATGCCGGCCAGGATCCAGGAGTCCTGGCCGCTGCCATCGTTGTCCAGGACCTTGCCGATGTGCAGCGAGGCGCCCGGAGCCACTCCCTTCTCCTTGCCGTCGGACGCGGCGCCCGTGCCGGCGACGGTCGAGGCGACATGCGTGCCGTGGCCGTGCCGGTCGGTGACGTCCTGCCCCGGCACGAAGCTCTCCGACGCGGCGATCCGCCCCGCGAAGTCCGGGTGCGCCGCGTCGATTCCCGTGTCCAGCACTGCGACGTCCACGCCTTGGCCGGTGTCCCCGCCCGCCCAGACCTGGGGCGCGCCGATCTGCGCGGTGGTGTCGGACAGCGTCGCCTTGGCCTTGCCGTCCAGCCACACCTTGGCGATCCCGCCCGTCAGCCGCCCGGACGGTCGCGCGTCCGCGGCCGAGCGCGCTCCCGCCCCGGTCTCCGCGTTGCCGGTGAGGGAGGCCCAGAAGTCCGTGGTCCGCGTGTGTTCGGCGGATATCGCGGCGCCCTGGATGCTGCTGAGGGTCAGGGTCCTGCGCGCACCGTCCGGGGTCTTCGCGCTGCGGGCACGGGCGGCAGCGTCGGTGTAGGTGACGATCAGCGGCAGTCGGTCGCTGTGGCTGTCGTCGTAGCCGTCCTCGAGCAGTTCGTTGACGTTGAACAGCCGCTCGTCGAGTGCTCCTGACGCGATGTAGGGCAGCGCCGCGTCGGGGTACACGTAGGTGTCGGGGCCGACCGTCATGACATGGGCGCCGGTCGGCCTGCCCTGCGGATCCGTGACGGTGGCGCTGGTACGGCCGTTGCTGACGGTCACCGCGACCTTGTCACCGGTGATCAGCGTGACGGTACCCGTGGCCTGCGGACGTCCGGCGGCGGATGTGGTGGAGGAGCGGGGAGTCTCGGCCGACACGGCCGGACCGGTGGTCGTCAGTGCCACGAGCACGGCGACCGCGACAGTCAGCCCGCGTCTGGGCGAGGGAGGTATGCGCAAGGGAACCTCAAGAGCTAGGCGTGCGAAAGATGTCCGTAGTCAGCCAGTCTTTTGCTTCGCTGTAAAGAACTCGCCATGTCCCTTGAGTGCCATTGTCCTCAAGTGGACAAGTGGCCGTGCAATCAGTGGAATTCCCCGGGTGGACACCGTCGGCCACCCACCCCACGTGGGCGGAAGTCTCTCCCTTTACCTTGATTGACGTGTCGTCAATTTCCTTTGAATTCGCGTCGGTTGAGTTATCACGCGGATGTCGCACCTGGGTGCGGTGCGAAGCCGGCCGTGTGCTCAGACCCAGTCGCGGCGCGCCGCCGCGACGCCGGCGCCGAACCGACTGGTCGTCCCCAGTTCCGCGTAGAGGTCCTGGATGCGCCTTCGCAGCGTCCGTGACGAAATCCCGAACTGGCGGGCGATCGCCTCGTCCTTGACACCGGCCGCGAACAGAGCCAGGAGGTTCCGTTCCTCGTCCGTGGGCTTGCGGTCCTCCTCCGGGAGACCGGCCGGCGGCGGCACCTGAGCATCGGGACCGTGGTCGCGTGCCAGCGGGGACGCGACCGCCCAGTAGCGCTCGAAGAGTTCCGCGAGAGCCTCCAGCAGCGGAGGCGCCTCGGTGTAGAGGCACTCGGTGTTCCCGGCGGCAAGACTCAGTGACACCATCGCGGCCGAGCGGTCGGCCATGGAGAGCTTGATCGGCAGCGTCGGTGTGATCCTGGCTTCTTCTCCTCTCGACACCAGACTGCCCAGTTCCGGCCACCCGCCGTCGGCGACAAAGCTGGAGGCCGCGTAGACGGCGCGGACCCGGACACCTCGGCCCACCACCGCCTCGTCGAGCGGCGCGTTCGGGGCCAGCAGGAACGGGGGACGGTCGAGGGAACAGATCTCGGCGCGCGCGGCCTGCTTCAACCGGTAGTAGCGGTCGCCGACCGCTTCCGGCCCGCTGATCACGAGGGTTCCGTGGCCTCCGTTCCTGGCCCGTTTCGCGGTGTCGAAGATCGCCCCGAGGGAGCCCGCCGCATCCCGCACGGAGGCGAGTTGGCGTTCGCGTGACTCCACCAGAGCCCGCAGTGCGTGCCGCGGATCCACGGTGAGGAACTCTCCCGAGGTGCGCCGGGTGACCAGTCCGAAGCGGTGCAGCCGTTCGAGCAGCGCCAGCCCTTCCTGGTACGTCACGCCGAGCGCCGCCATCACGTCGTCGACGGTCCCGCCACCGCACGCCAGCAGATGGCGATAGGCCTTCTCCGCCTCGGCGTCCACCCCGACCAGATCCAACGGCGCAGCATCCTCCATCGAAACCCTCCAAGTCACCGACCGCCGCCTGCGCAAGCCGATCAAGAACGTAGCAAGCCTGTGTGTCGGCCAGTGACCGATTCCCGCCCCTCGGACGCTCGTGCGTCGGACACCGCCTCTCAGCGGCGCAGGACCGTCTCCCGCTGCATGTGCGACAGCTTCTCGGGGTTGCGGACGGCGTAGAGCCCGGTGATGAGGCCGTCGTCGATGCGTACCGCCAAGACCGTGTCGATCGCGCCGTCGAGCCGGAGGATCAGCGCCGGGTAGGCGTTGACCTGCGCGGGTCGCAGCGAGGCCGCGGTGGTCCTGCCCCCTGCGGCGGTCAGGAGGCGGGCCACCTTCTCGGCCCCGACGACGGGTCGCAGGACGGCCTGCTTGATTCCGCCGCCGTCGCCGAGGAAGACCACGTCCGGCGCGAGGATGTCGAGCAGTTTCCCCAGATCGCCCGTCTCCGTCGCGCGTCGGAAGGCGTCGAGCGCGTCCCTGGTCTCGGCCGGGGAGACGATCTCCCGCGGCCTGCGCTCCGCGACGTGTGCCCGTGCCCGGTGCGCGACCTGACGCACCGCGGCCGGGCTCTTGTCGACGGCCTCGGCGATCTCGTCGTATCCGAGGTCGAAGACCTCGCGCAGCACGAACACCGCCCGCTCGGTCGGCGTGAGCGTCTCCATCACCAGCAGCATCGCCATCGAGACGCTGTCGGCCAGTTCGACGTCGTCGGCCACGTCGGGTGCGGTGAGCAGCGGCTCGGGCAGCCATGGGCCGACGTAGGACTCCTTGCGCCGGCCCAGCGTACGCAGCCGGCTCAGTGCCTGCCGCGTGGTGATCCGGACCAGGTACGCACGCTGTTCACGCACCGTGTCGAGATCGACGCCCGCCCACCGCAGCCAGGTTTCCTGCAGGACGTCCTCCGCGTCGGCGGCCGACCCGAGCATCTCGTAGGCGACGGTGAACAGCAGGTTGCGATGGGCGACGAACGCCTCGGTGGCGACGTCCGCCCGTCCGCCTCCGGCCGGCTGTCCGGCCGTGCCCTCCGTGCCCTCCGCGCCCTCTGGGGGTTCGCTCCGCTCGCTCCGCACCGGCTGCTCCCGTCTGCTGGCCCTCGTGTTGGTGCCGCGCACACAAGACACCGGACCCCGCGGCTTTGTGACAACCCGGAATGGTGGCGCACGTCACACGACCGCCCCGTCACAGGGATCGGGTCGCAGGCATCTCGTGTTCGTTCAGTGCATCACCACGAGTGAGGACGACATCATGGACTCCCGATTCAACATGTTCGAGAACGAGATCGCCGCCAAGTTCGGCAAGCGGTTCGCCAACGCCGCCCTGGTGATCCACCAGTCGCCCCTGGCGAAGTCCACGCAGGAACTGGTCTCGTTGCGCGCCAGCCAGATCAACGGCTGCGGCTGGTGCGTCGACCTGCACACCAAGGAGGCCGCGGCCGCCGGTGAAAGCGCGGTACGGCTCCATCTGGTCGCCGCCTGGCGCGAGTCCACCGTGTTCACCGAGGCCGAACGGGCCGCGCTGGCGCTCACCGAGGAGGGCACCCGGCTCGGCGACGCCCACCACGGCGTGTCCGACGAGACCTGGGCCAGGGCGCGAGAGCACTACGACGACGACCAACTCGCCGCGCTGGTCTCCTTGGTCGCCCTGATCAACGCGGCCAACCGGCTCGCCGTGATCGTGCATCAGCGGGGAGGTTCCTACGAACCCGGCATGTTCGCGGCCGCGTTCAACTGACCGGGGAACGAATCCGGCCCGGCCCGGGACCACATGGTCCCGGGCCGGGCCGCTCCGTCGGAGCCGGGCGCGGGTCATCCCGTCAGGCGGGTGAGGACGCCTGACATGCCACCTGGACGCCTACCAGCCGACGGCGACCAGGAGCCACTGCGGGTTCCCGTGGGAGACGAAGGAGGACTGGCCCGCCACGTCGTCGTACGGGAAACCGTAGGCGAGGTGGTTGATGGCGTTGTCGTGCCAGAACTTGGCGTAGTAGTTCGCGGGTGCCGCTTTGTAGTACTGGGCCGGGTCGGACTGCTGGGAGGCCGGGAGGGTGGCCACGTGACGGTTGAGGGCGGCGCACATGTCGGGATTCGCGGCGAGGGAGGCGGCGCAGCCGAAGATGTCGGAGGTGGCCGCGTTGACGCCGACGGACTGGGCGTAGGAAGTGAAGTAGTTGGCGTTGACGCCGCCCGTGCGGAAGCTCGGGTCGCTGCCGGGCGCGATGATCCGGTACGGAGCCTGGGTCCGCGCAAGCACCTTGAACTGGTCCGGAACCGCGTCCGTGAAGCGCTGGATGGTCGTGGCGCGGTCCTCCGCGAACGTCTGCCGGTTCTCACCGACTTCGACGTCGTAGCCGTCCTTGGCGTGCAGACGCATGGCCAGCTTGAGGCCGAAGGCGTCGACCCGGGTGGTGTTCCCGTTGAAGACGTTGTTGCCGACCGTGAACTCGATGAAGTCGTAGTAGGGGCCGTTGGGTGAGCCGAGGTAGAAGTACATGCGGCCCGCCGAGTTCGCCGGCATGTCGAGGTACGGCTGTTCGGCGATGGAGTGGACCTGCCCGTTGAAGCTCCAGTACACCTGGCTGTCGGGGTACTTGCCGTTGGTGCGGTTGAGGATCTTCACCTCGACGGCGTTGCTCGCCGGGGGTATGTCGCTGGTGCTGCCCCAGAAACTGTCCGGCGGGGTGGTGCTGCCGGGCCCGTAGACCTGGAACTCCCACAGGGAGTAGCCGTACGGGGTGGCTCGCACGGTTCCGGAGACGCGCACATAGCGGCCGCTGCCGGTGACGCCGAGATTCTGGGTGCCGCCGGTTGCGGTGGTGGTGGAGTAGACGGTGGTCCAGTTGTTCGCGTCCGTGGAGGTCTGGATCTGGTAGGCCTTGGCGTAGGCGGCCTCCCAGTTGAGAGTGACGCGGGTGATCTGCTGGACGGAGCCGAGGTCGACTTGGACCCATTGCGGATCCGCGAACGCCGAGGACCAGCGCGTGTCGGGGTTGCCGTCGACCGCGGCCGTCGCGGGGAAGGAACCGTTCTCCGTCGAGGAGGCCGTGGCCGGGCGCCCCTGGGAAAGGAGCTGGTCGGCGGCGTGCGCGGACGTCGGCGTCAGGGCGGCGACGCAGGCGACGAGCAGGGCGATGACCAGGCCGAGGGCCGTACGGGTACGTAGGACACCGGTGGGTGGTCTGGTGGCGGGTGCGCTGGGGGAAGTCTGCATGGGTTCTCCTCAGGCCGAGCCGGCGTGCGTGGGGGTTGGAGCAACTGCAGGCGTGAGAGCGCTCTCTCGGGTTGTATCCCCGCCCCTGCCCGGCGTCAACAACTGAAGCCGAAATCAACGGAGTTCATGGTTCGAGAGCAGTGCGGCGCCGACAGGGGCGACAGTGTCACGTACCGTGCGCTCCCACCGTTCGGGCTCCGACGGTTCAGGCGATCTCAAGTCCCCCGGTTCCTTCATCACTTGACGTGTTCGGTGCGGCTTCATCGGCTACCGGTAACCCGGTGTGCCGCACCCGTGACATTCGGGTACCGGCGTTCGACCCTCGAGCCGGGCCCTGCCGACGCTCGCCCCGGTGGTCGGTGGTCGGTGGTCGGCGGACCGCGGCCCGGTGAGCGCGGTGACCCCGGCGACCTTGACGGCTCCGGCGACCCCAGTGACCCCGGGTGTTCGGCGACCCGTGCGCTCGGGACCCGGAACCGGGGCCGCCCCGCACGCCGGGCACCCGCCGCCCTGCTCCGGCGAGGCCGTCCGTGGCCTCCCGCGCGCCGCTCTGAGACCTGCGGCACAGATCTCTTGACCTGCCACCTAAACCGGTTTAGTTTCGCCGCACAGCAGATTAAATCGGTTTAGACGCTGTCTGGAGGAGCCATGGCACACCGTCCGACCATCGCCGACGTCGCTCGGCGGGCCGGTGTCTCCCGCAGTGCCGTGTCGTTCGTGCTCAACGACCGCCCCGGACTCTCGGCGGAAACCACCGCGAGGATCCGCGCGGCGATCGACGAGCTCGGCTGGCGGCCGAGCCGGCCCGCCCAGGCGCTCTCGCGTGGCAAGGCGGGTGCGCTGGGGCTGGTCGTGACCCGCGAGCCGGGGCTGCTCGGCGCCGACCCGTTCTTCCCGGCCTTCATCGCGGGAATCGAGTCCGTGCTGTCGGAACGCGGTGACGGGCTCGTCCTGCACGTCACCGACCTGGGCCGCGAGCAGGCCGTGTACGAGAGGCTGGCCGCCGACCGCAGGGTCGACGGCGTGTTCGTCACCGACCTGCGGGTCGGCGATCCCCGGCCCGCCCTGGTGCGGGCCGTCGGCCTCCCCGCCGTGGTGCTCGGGCGTCCCGAATGGGCCGAGGGTCTGTGCGCGGTCGAACTGGACGACCTTCCGGCGTTCGAGACGGCCGTGGGGCACCTCGCCGCGTTGGGGCACAGCCGTATCGCCCATGTGGAGGGACCGACGGAGTTCCGTCACGCCCAGCGGCGCCGCCGCGCATGGCAGGACGCGATGTCCGCGCGCGGGTTGGCGACCGACCTGGTGCTCCCCGGCGGTTTCACGGCGCAGGGCGGTGCCACGGCCACGCGCGAGCTGCTAGCCCTGCCCGAGCCTCCGACGGCGATCGTCTTCGCCAACGACCTGGCGGCCACGGCCGGTCTCGCCGTGGCCCAGGAGCTGGGGGTGTCCGTGCCCGGCGACCTGTCGGTTGTCGGCTACGACGACACACCGCTGGCCCGGTTCACGCACCCGCCGCTGTCCTCCGCCCGGGCGAACGCCGAGGGCTGGGGCATCGCGGCGGCCAGGGCGCTCGATCTGGTGGTCAAGGACGGCAGCGCGCCCGATGTGGTGCTGCCGCCCGCCGAGTTCCTCCCCCGGGGATCTGTGGGCCCGGCCCCGACCGCGTAGCGGAGGAGCGGGGCGCCCTTCGGGGACCGCGTCCGGCAACGGGGCCGGACGCGAAGAGTACGGAGAAATCATGTTCAGGAGAACGGCGTCCGCGCTGCTCGCGCTGGCGATGGCGGGCGCACTCGCGGCCTGCGCCCGGTCCGGTCCCGACGCCGTGGCGGCGGCCAAGGCACATGGACCCATCACCGTCTGGCTGTCCAACAACGCCCAGGAGGCGGCCTGGGGCAAACAGATGGTCGCGGACTGGAACAAGCTGCACCCCGGCCAGCACGTCACCGCGCAGAACATTCCCGCGGGCAAGACGTCCGAGGAGGCCATCAGCGCCTCGGTGATCGCGGGCAACACGGCCTGCCTGGTCTTCAACACCTCGCCGGCGTCCGTCCCGCAGTTCCAGAAACAGGCCGGGCTCGTCGATCTCGACGACTTCCCCGGCGCGGAGCGCTACATCGAGGCGCGCAGCGGCTCGCTGGCCGATCAGTACCGGTCCGAGGACGGCGCCTTCCGCCAACTGCCGTGGAAGAGCAACCCGGTGATGATCCTCTACAACAAGAAGGTCTTCAAGAAGGCCGGGCTCGACCCCGAGCACCCGAAGCTGGCGACCTACGACCAGTTCCTGGCCACCTCCCGCACCCTGGTCCACAGCGGGGCGGCGAAGGCGGCCATCTGGCCGGCGCCGAGCAGCGAGTTCTTCCAGTCGTGGTTCGACTTCTACCCCGCCTTCATCGCCGAGAGCGGCGGCAAGGCGCTCGTCGAGAACGGCAAGCCGCAGTTCGACTCCCCGGCGGGCCGCAAGGCCGCCGCGTTCTGGCGCAGCCTCTACGCGCAGAAGCTGGCGCCGCAGGAGGCCTACCCCGGCGACGCGTTCGGTGACGGGAAGGCGGCGATGGCCACCGTCGGGCCGTGGGCGATCGCCGCGTACAAGGACAGCGTCGACTGGGGCGTCGTCCCCGTACCCACCTCCGACGGCCGTCCCCCCTCCGCGGTGCACACCTTCAGCGACCTGAAGTCCGTCGCGATGTTCAGTGCCTGCAAGAACCGCGCGACCGCCTGGGACGTGATGAAGTTCGCCACCTCGCGGGCCCAGGACGGCAAGTTCCTCGCCGCGACCGGCCAGATGCCGCTGCGACCGGACCTGACCGGCACCTACGCGGGTTGGTTCGCCAAGAATCCTGGCTACAAGGTGTTCGCCGACCAGACGCGTCGCGTCGTCGACGTGCCCAACGTCGCCGGTTCCATCGACATGTGGCAGGCGTTCCGCGACGCCTGGACGAAGTCCGTCGTCTTCGGCCGCCAGCCCGTCGACTCCGCGCTGCGTGACGCCGCGGGCAAGATCTCCGAAATCCTCGCCGAGTACTGAGGTCCCGTCATGACACTCTCACACACCAACGGGCCCGGCCGGCGCGGTACTTCGCGGATCGGTGCCCTGTTCGCCGCACCCTACGTCCTGTTCGTTCTGGCCGTGTTCGCCGTGCCCCTGGGCTACACGGTGTGGATCTCCTTCCACCGGTTCTATTTCACCGCGCCCGGCGCGGGCGTGGACTCGCCCTGGGTCGGCCTGAGCAACTACCGGGACGTCTTCACCGACCCCGTCGTGGGCCGGGCCTTCCTCAACATCCTGATCTTCCTCGTGATCAACGTCCCGTTGACCGTGGGCCTTTCGCTGGTCCTGGCCGCCGCGCTCAACGCCAAGCTGCCGTTCCGCTCCTTCTTCCGGGCCGCCTACTACGTGCCCTACGTCACCGCCAGTGTCGCGCTCGTCGCCGTGTGGGCCTTCCTCTTCGGCTCGGACGGGCTGGTCAACCACGCACTCGGTGGCCTGGCGCCCGACCCGTCCTGGTTGGTCAACACACATCTGGCGATGCCGATGATCGCCTTCTTCGTCACCTGGAAGCAGCTCGGCTTCTTCGTGATGCTCTACCTGGCCGCGCTCCAGAACGTCAGCCGGGAACTGTACGAGGCGGCCGCCGTGGACGGCGCGGGAAGCGTGCGCCGGTTCTTCTCGATCACCGTTCCCGGTGTGCGCCCCGCCACCACGCTGGTCCTGATCTACGCGATCATCACGGGCGCCAACCTGTTCAGCGAGCCCTATCTGCTCACCGGAGGCGGCGGCCCGGACCACGCCTCGGTCTCGCCCGTGCTGGTCATGTACCAGAAGGGCATCGAGCAGGGGCACCCCGACTTCGCGGCCGCCCTCGGCATCGTCCTCATGGTGTTCGTGCTCGCCATCTCCCTGCTGGCCCGAAAGATCTCCGAGAGGGGCGAGTGACGCCATGAGCACCCCCACCGACCACACCCGGACCGCGACCGCCCCTTCAACGGCCGCCCCGGAGACATCGAGCCCCGCGACCCGCGGAGCCCGGACCGGCCGCATACTGCAGCTGACCGGCCTGTCGCTCGGAGCGGTCGCCTTCCTCTTCCCCTTCTACTACATGGTCGTCGGCTCGCTCAAGAAGACGACCACCGGCGACGTGTCGGGCGCCCTGCCCGGTGGCTTCACCACCGCCAACTACCGGGCCATCAACGGCGCCATCTCGCTGGGCCGCTCGCTGCTGAACTCCGGCATCGTCACCGGCGGCGTACTGCTGTGCACACTGGTCTTCGGAGTGCTCGCCGGATACGCCCTCGCCCGACTCACCTTCCGCGGCCGCGGCACGGTGTTCGCCACCCTGCTGCTCGTCCAGACCATCCCGTTCCAACTGCTGATGCTGCCGCTGTACGCGCTGGTCGTCCGCAACTACGGCCTGGGCGACAGCTATCTCGGCATGATGCTGCCCTTCGCGATCAACTCGACCGCGGTGTTCCTCTTCCGTCAGTTCTTCCTGCAGCTGCCGGCCTCGCTCTTCGAGGCGGCGCGCATCGACGGCGCGAGCGAACTGCGCATCCTGTGGACGATCGCACTGCCCATGGCCCGTCCCGCGCTGCTCACCGGCGTCCTGCTGACGTTCATCGGCCCGTGGAACGAGTTCCTGTGGCCCTTCCTCGTCACCAAGAACACCGACATGCAGCCGCTGGCCGTCTCGCTCGCGGGATTCCTGTCCAACCTGCAGGGCACCGTCGCCAATCCGACCGGCGCGCTGCTGGCCGGGGCCTGCGTCCTGGCCCTCCCCGTGGTGGCGCTGTTCCTCGTGTTCCAGCGTCATTTCACCCACACCAACATCGACTCCGGAGTAAAGGGCTGAACGCCGTGAACCACCCCGCCCCGCAGAACCCCATCCCGTACCGCCTCGTCCGCAAGGGCATGGTGATGTCCCCCCTGGCCGGTCAGCCGTACGAGACGGAAGGTGTCCTCAACCCCGCCTCCGGCCGCACCCCCGACGGCACACTGCACCTGCTGCCCCGCCTGGTCGCGGAGGGCAACGTCTCACGCGTCGGCCTGGCGAAGGTCCTCTTCGACGAAGAGGGCGTTCCCTGCGGCGTCGAGCGGCGCGGTGTCGTCCTGGCCCCCGACGAGGGCTGGGAGCGGGGCAAGAACAACGCCGGCGTCGAGGACCCGCGCGTCACCTGGATCCCGAGCCTGGGCCGCCACGTCATGTCGTACGTCGCCTACGGACCGCTCGGCCCGAAGCCGGCCCTCGCCGTCTCCACCGACCTCACCGAATGGACCCGCCTGGGCCCCGTTCAGTTCGCCTACCAGCCCGATCTCGACACCGACCTCAACCTCTTCCCCAACAAGGACGTCGTCCACTTCCCCGAACCGGTCCCCGGACCGGGCGGCGAGCCGTCGTACGCCATGCTGCACCGTCCGATGTGGGACCTGGGCTGGTTCCGTCCCGGCGAGGGCGTCCACCTGCCGGCGGGCCTGACGGACGAACGGCCGGGCATCTGGATCTCCTACGTGCCCGTGGCCGAGGTGGAAAAGGACATCAGCGCACTGGCCCGTCCGCGCCACCACAAGCTCGTCGCGCTCTCCGCCCACCCGTGGGAGGACCTGAAGATCGGGGGCGGCCCGGCGCCGATCCGCGTCGAAGAGGGCTGGCTCCTCATCCACCACGGTGTCTCCGGCACCATCGACGACCCCTGGGTACAGAACCAGAACGTCTCCTACGCGGCGGGCGCCATGATTCTCGACCCGGCCGACCCCTCGCGGGTCCTGGCCCGCTCGACGGTGCCGCTGATGGCGCCGGAGACCGAGGAGGAGCGCTCCGGCACGGTGCCGAACGTCGTCTTCCCCACCGCGATCGAAGAGGTCGACGGCAAGCTGTTCGTCTTCTACGGCATGGCCGACGCGCACATCGGCGTCGCCCTGCTGGAACGCACGGCGTGACGGCGGAGCTGGGGCTCGGGCTGGTCGGCTGCGGCGCGTTCGGGGCGTATGTCCTGGACGCCGTGGCCGGCCTGCCGGGGCTGCGTGTCACGGCCGTGGCCGACGCCGACCCGGCGCGCGCGAACGCCCTTGCCCAGAGACACGGTGCCACGCCCTGCCCGGATCAGGACGCACTCCTGCGCCGCCCGGACGTCGACATCGTGGCCGTGGCCACTCCGCCCGCCACACACGCCGAGTTGTCGATCGCCGCCTTGCGCGCGGGCCGGCACGTCTTCTGCGAGAAGCCCCTGGCGACCACCGCACGGGACGCCGAGCGGGTGGGGGAGGAGGCGTCGCGCGCGGTCGGCACCCTCGTGGTGGACCACGTCCTGCGCTACAACCCGCTGCTGCGCGCTGTTCAACAGCTCATATCCGAGGGCCTGTTGGACAGCCCGCGGCGCTTCCTGTTCGAGAACGACGCCGCCGACGAGGATCTCGACGTCGACCACTGGTTCTGGGACCCGGAGCACAGCGGCGGCATCTTCGTCGAGCACGGCGTCCACTTCTTCGACGCGGCCCGGGCTCTGCTCGGGAGCGAGCCGCAGGAGGTGAGGGCGACAGCGGTACGACGTCCCGGCGGCCCGGTCGACATGGTCGTGGCGGACGTGGTGCACCCGGGCGGCGTCCTCGCCACACATCTGCACTCCTTCACCCATGCGCATCGCTGCGAGCGTCAACTGATGCGCCTGGACCACGGCTTCGCCGAGTCGCGCATCACCGGCTGGATCCCGACACACGCCGTCATCACGGCCTGGACGGACGATGCCGGTGTTCGGTCCTGGGAACGACTCCCCGTCAGATCGACCGAATTGCTGCATGTTCCCGGCTTCAGACCGCATGCGGACGACAGTGTGTCCGTCACGGTGCACCGGGACGCCGGGGGAGCGGCACCCGCCCGGGGCAGGGGCGTCACCCGGGCGGTCCCGCACCGCGTCGACGTGGCCTTGGACCTGGGCGGCGAGGAACGCAAGCCCTACGTCTACGCCGAGAGCGTGCGCGCGGCCATGGCGGACCTGGTGCGGTGTGCCGGGACCGGCGGCACACCGGTCGCCGACGCGCGTGCGGGAGTGAGCGCCGTCGCGGTCGCCGAGGCCGCCACGAGGGCGACGGTGAGCGGGCACACACAACAGGTGCTCACGGTGGGAGAACGGAGTCGTACGGCATGATCTGGTGGCGCGACGCCGTCTGTTACGAGATATACCCCCGCTCGTTCGCCGACACCGACGGCGACGGGACCGGGGATCTGCCGGGCATCACCCGGCACCTGGACCACATCAGGGACCTCGGGGCGGACGCGATCTGGATCACGCCCTGCTATCCGTCGCCGCTGGCCGACGGCGGCTACGACATCGCCGACCACACCGCCATCGCCGACGACCTCGGTACCCTCGAGGACTTCACGACCCTCACGGTCGGTGCCCACGCCATGGGCCTCAAGGTCATCGTCGACGTGGTACCCAATCACAGTTCGGACGCCCATCCCTGGTTCCGTGCGGCACTGGCGGCCGGCCCCGGATCCGCGGCGCGCGAACGCTACCTCTTCCGGACCGGCCGGGGACCAGGCGGTGCCCAGCCGCCCAACGACTGGGAGTCGGCCTTCGGCGGCCCGGCCTGGACCCGGGTCCCCGACGGCGAGTGGTACCTCCATCTCCACGCGCCGGAGCAGCCCGACTTCAACTGGCGCGACCCCCACGTGCGTGCCGAGTTCTCCAGAGTCCTGCGCTTCTGGCTCGACCAGGGTGTCGACGGCTTCCGCATCGACGTGGCCCACGCCCTGTTCAAGGCCGAGGGCCTGCCCGACGCCGGGCCCGGACAGCATCAGGACCCCGCGCGCAACCACCTGATGCCGTACTACGACCAGGAGGAACTGCACCCCCTGTACCGGGAGTGGCGCACCCTGCTCGACACCCACCCCGCCCCGCCGGGCGCGGTGGCTCCCGGGGAGCGCGTGCTCGTCGCGGAGTCCGCGGTCTTCGAACCCGATCGTCTGGCCCGGTACGTTCGCGCGGACGAGATGCAGCAGGCCTTCAACTTCGCGTTTCTGGAGGCACCTTGGCGCGCACCGGAACTGCGCCGGGTGATCGACGAGTCGCTCGCCGCGACCGCGGCCGTCGACGCCCCCGTGACCTGGGTGATGTCGAGCCACGACGCGCCGCGGCCCGCGACGCGCCTGGGCAGTGAACTGCGCGCCGGATCGGCCGCCTTGCTGATGCTCGCCCTCCCCGGAGCCGTCTATCTCTATCAGGGGGAGGAGTTGGGCCTGCCGCAGGCGCACGTGCCCGATGACCGCATCAGGGACCCGCTGTGGCGCCGCTCCAACGGCACGGACCGAGGGCGCGACGGCGCACGCGTGCCGATCCCCTGGAGTGGAGACCGACCGCCGTACGGGTTCACCACGGCCCCGCCCGAGGCCTGCTGGCTTCCCCAGCCCGAGGGCTGGGGCCGGTACACCGTCGCCGCCCAGCGTGAGGACCCGGACTCCATGCTGTCCCTCTATCGGCGAGCCCTGCGGCTGCGACGGGACCACCCGGTCGCCGCTCACGGCACCCTGCGCTGGCACTCGCCGGCCGATGCGCCCTATCTCGCTTTCTCCCGGGGTGGGTTGACCTGTGTGGTGAACCTCGGCTGCGCCGCGCTGGACTTGGACCGGCTGGGATTCTCCGGGCGGCCGGTGCTGGCGAGCACGGCACTGCCGCACCTCGGGGAATTGCCGGTGGACGCGTGTGTGTGGTTCTCGACCGCCTCGGACGGCGAGGATCGCCACACGGACCGACCGTGACGATCTGATGGGCCGCCACCCGGTGTGCCCCGAGACGTCGTCGAAGGTGCCTTCGGCGGGGCCGCGCACGATTGGTTGACGTGGCCCCGTCAGCCTGTCATGGTCTAGACCTGATGGGGTGTCGCGTCCGGAGTCCGCTCCGGGCGCGGCGCCTTCCCGCACAGCTCCCTCCCCACCGCCGCGGCCGCCGGCCGTATTAGGAGCGATGCCCCCATGCTCATCAGTCTTGCCGGACGCTTCTCCTTCAGATGGGTCACCCTGGGACGTTCCCTGGTGACAGCCGCCCTCACGGTGATCCTCTCCGCGCTGTTCCTCGCCGCGCCGCCCGCGCACGCCGCCAGTGGCCAGATCTCGGGGCTGGCCGGCAAATGCGTCGACGTGGCCGCCGCGAACAGCGCCAACGGCACCGCGATACAGCTCTACGACTGCAACGGGACCGGCGCGCAGAGCTGGTCCAACTCCGGAGACGGGACCCTGAGGGCGCTCGGGAAGTGCCTCGACATCGTCGACCGCGGCACCGCGGACGGAGCGGCGGTCCAGCTGTGGGACTGCTCCGGCGGCGCCAACCAGCAGTGGGTGGTCACCGCGGCCCACGACATCGTCAACCCCGCGGCCAACAAGTGTCTGGACGTCCGCGACAACAGCTCCGCGAACGGCAGCCGGCTGCAGATCTGGACCTGCACGGGCGCGGCCAACCAGAAGTGGAACGCCCCCGCGAGCGGCGGCGGCGGCACCAACCCGTCCGGGTTCGTCGTCAGTGAGGCGCAGTTCAACCAGATGTTCCCGGGCCGGAACGGCTTCTACACGTACAGCGGTCTCGTGCAGGCGCTGAGCTCCTACCCGGGGTTCGCGAACAGCGGGAGCGACACGGTCAAGAAGCAGGAGGCCGCGGCCTTCCTCGCCAACGTCAACCACGAGACCGGCGGACTGGTCTACGTGGTGGAGCAGAACACCGCCAACTACCCGCACTACTGCGACCCCGGTCAGTCCTACGGCTGCCCGGCGGGGCAGGCCGCGTACTACGGCAGGGGCCCGATCCAGCTCAGCTGGAACTTCAACTACAAGGCCGCCGGTGACGCCCTCGGCATCGACCTGCTGGGCAACCCGTGGCGGGTCGAGCAGGACGCGGCCGTCGCGTGGAAGACGGGGCTCTGGTACTGGAACACGCAGTCGGGCCCCGGCTCGATGACGCCGCACAACGCCATGGTCAACCAGGCCGGCTTCGGCCAGACGATCCGCTCCATCAACGGCTCGCTGGAGTGCGACGGACGCAACCCCGCGCAGGTGCAGAGCCGGGTGAGCGCGTACCAGCAGTTCACGGCGATCCTCGGGGTCGCCCCGGGCGACAACCTCTACTGCTGATCGGCATCCTTCTGCTCCTGTGGGCGACCCGGTTCTGCCGGGTCGCCCACAGGCGTGTCGGGTCGTGGTGTGCGACCCCGGACGGGCTCAGCGGGAGGTGGCCTGAGCGGCCTGCTCTATCAGGCGGGTGACGGCGCCCGGGTGGGAGACCGAGACCGCGTGGGACGCCTTGATCTCGACGGTGTGCGCGTGGGCGCGCTGGGCCATGAAGCGCTGCGCTGCCGGCGGGATGTTGTAGTCCTGCGTGGTGATGAGGTCCCACGAGGGGATGGTCTTCCAGGCGGCCGTGGTGGCCTTCTCGTCCAGGGCGGAGGCGGCGACCGGGCGCTGGGTGGCGGCCATCAGGTCGGTGACCGGCTTGGGCACGTCGGCGGCGAACTGGTGGTGGAACTTGTCGGCCTTGATGTAGAGGTCGGTGCCGGTGCCGCCGCCGGGGAGCGGGAAGGGTACGGGGTTGAGGGCGGTGCCGAGGGTACTGCCGGGGAACTTGTTGGACAGCCCCAGCGCGCTCTCGCCCTTCTCGGGGGCGAAGGCGGCCACGTAGACCAGCGCCTTGACCTGGGGGGAATCGGCGGCGGCCTCGCTGATCACCGCGCCACCGTAGGAGTGGCCGACGAGGACGACCGGCCCCTTCACGCTCTTGAGCACGCTGTGCACGTACTCGGCGTCACTGGCCAGCCCGCGCAGCGGGTTCGCGGGAGCGATCACCGGATATCCCTCGCGCCGCAGACGCTCGATCACGCCGTTCCAGCTGGAGGAGTCCGCGAAGGCTCCGTGCACCAGCACGACCGTGGGCTTCGCCTTGGACGCGTGATGCTCGTCCCTGGCCGCGCTCGCCGGACCCGTGGCGGCGGTCAGGGTGAGTGCCGCCACACCGGCGACGGCTCCCAGCACGGCGGCGTGCCTGCGGGTGGGACGGATCGCGGTCTTGAGGTTCATGGTGACTTCCCCTTCGGGACGTGGCGGCTTGCATCGGTGGGTCGTCCTGGGTGTTGCGGCCCGGTGCGACAAGAAAAACATAGCGGGCAATAATCTTGTACGCAAGTCAGTTGTGCACAACATAAATGCTCGCGCCCGGACGATCGCGTCCGGCGTATCCGGTCTGTCATCGCTCCGTACGCCCGCGTAGCCGCAGGAGCTGAGCTCGTAGAAGTAGGGCGTAGAAGTAGGGCCCGTAGGACCAGGGCGCGGGGAACCGGAGCCCGCGCAAGCGGGGCCTCAGGAAGCCGGGCCCGCGGTGTCCGACATGCCGGTGTCGGAGCCCCCGACCAGCCGGAACCCCACGCACACGACCATCGTGTGGTCGTCGACGGGGGTCCCCATGCGGTCCCAGTACCGACGATGCCCCGCACGCCATTCCTCCACCGAGGCATGCCCCTCACCCTCGGCCTCCACGTGTTCCCACGTCACCTCACCGAAGGGCTTCAACGCCACGCGGGTCACCTCGATCAGTGCGGCGCCGGCGCCGTCCTTGTCCAGCAGGGCCAGCGTCTCACCGGGATATTCGACGCCCTCGGCCTCTTCCGCGTAGACCGCCAGCAGCCCGGTGGACGCGGTCTTCCTGCCCGACAGGACCAACTGGTTGAGCCTGGTGCGCATCTCGTCGGCCGTGCCGAGTTCGAAGGACCGCCTGCCGTCCACACGTGCCCACATGATCAACCGCCCCGTCGTCGTCAGCGGCCGGCCGACCCGGATCGCTCGGAGAAGTACCGGTTCGCACGGCAATTCCTGTCAGCGCACGACCAACCGGTACGGCCCAGCCGGCACCAGTTCCCCGATCACCGGGGCGCCCGGCACCTCGCCCGCGACGAGGAGGCCCCCGGAGGTCTGGGCGTCGGCGAGGAGAAGTCGCGTCATTTCGTCGGTGCGGCCGAAATCCGTGGACGGCGCGACCCATTCGAGGTTGCGGCGGGTGCCGCCGCTGATGTGTCCGGCGCGGGCGGCGTCCCGGGCGCCGTCCAGGAACGGGACCGCGGCGGAGTCGACCACGGCGGTGACCCCGGAGGCGCGCGCCAGCTTGTACAGATGGCCCAGCAGTCCGAAGCCGGTGACGTCGGTGGCGCAGACCGCTCCCGCGGCCAGTGCGGCCAGGGCGGCGTCGCGGTTGAGCGCGACCATCGTCTCCACCGCCTGGGGGAAGACCTCGCCCGTCGTCTTGTGCCGGTTGTTGAGCACTCCGAGGCCCAGCGGTTTGGTGAGCGACAGCGGCATCCCCGGCCGCCCCGCGTCGTTGCGCAGCAGACGGGCCGGATCGACGGTGCCGGTCACCGCCATGCCGTATTTGGGTTCCGGGTCGTCGACGCTGTGGCCGCCCGCCACCACACAGCCCGCCGTCGCCGCGACGTCCCGTCCGCCGCGCAGTACCTCCCTCGCCAGATCGAACGGCAGCACGTCGCGGGGCCAGCACAGCAGGTTGACCGCCACGAGCGGGGTGCCGCCCATGGCGTAGACGTCGGAGAGCGCGTTCGCGGCGGCGATACGGCCCCAGTCGTAGGGGTCGTCGACCACCGGCGTGAAGAAGTCCGCGGTGGCGACGGCGGCGAGCGAGCCGGTGCCGCCCGGCAGCCGGACGACCGCGGCATCGTCACCGTGGTCCAGGCCCACGATCAGGCCGCCGCCGACCGCTCCCGGGGATGTCAGCCCGGCCACGATCTCCTCGAGTTCGCCCGGGGGAATCTTGCAGGCACAGCCGCCGCCGTGCGCGTACCGCGTGAGCCGCACGCTCTCCTGCCGCTGTGCCTGCTGGACGCCGGTCCGCGTGCTCGTCATCGCTGCATCGGTCCTTGCATGTGAGGGGGAGCGCCGTGTGGCGCGTTGACTTGCGGGGTGGGGCGCCGGTTCGATGACCGGAGGGTCGGCGCATCGAACCGATGACGGCCCGCGGGGAGACGTACGGGTGCCTGGTGGCCCTCCCGGTCTTCAAAACCGAGGTGTCCGAGCAACTCGGGCAGGCGGGTTCGATTCCCGTCCGTCTCCGCCGAACGGCGCGTCGCGCCCGCCTCGTTCGGGGTCCGGGCCCCCGGCCCGGCAGCGGCGGAGCGAACCGTCCACGCGAACGGTCCGCCCGTGCTCGTCCAGGTACTCGAGCAGCGGGACGGCGACCCGCCGCGTGGTGTCCAGCGCCTGACGCGCCTGGCTCGTGGTGAAGGGCTGTTCCAGCCGCGCGAGGACGGCCGCGGCCCGCACGTCCGCCCCCGGCATCAGCACGATGCCCCCGCTGATCCGCAACAGCGCCCCCGCGGCCTCGGCGGCCGCCAACAGCTTTGGTGTGAGGCCGAGTTCGCGCAGCCTTTCGGCCTCGGGGGCGCGGAACGGTGCACGGGCGAGGTCCGCGCGCACGGCCTCGACGGCGGCCACGGCCTGGGGCGGGAGCGCCGGACGGGCCTGGCTGCCGTACACCCGGCCGTCGACGTGCCGCAACTCCGGCGACTGTGCCAACAGCGCGTCGACGAGGCCGCGTTCAGGCAGGCCGAGCACCTGGCGTGCCGTCTCCAGGGGCATGCCGGGCTCCAGGGGGTTGCGGGCGGCGTGTTCCTCCACCGCGTCGCCGAGGCGCTCGCGCAGAGCCGACCAGTGGGCCGGGTCCGCCAGCCACTCCCCGGTGACCGGGTCGGTCGGCGGCCGTACACCCATGGCGAGCAGCTCCGAGCGGCGGATCAGACCGCGACGGCGTACTTCCTCGGCTCCGTCGGTCCGTCCCGGCGTCGCCCGCAGCTCCCGGTCGCGGGCGGCCGCCGCGCCCCGCCGGGTCAGTCGCGGCGGGCGGACGTCGAGCACGCTGAGCCCCGCAGGGACGCGGTGCCGGCCGGGGTCGCGCAGCAGCGCGGCATCGCCGACGCGCAGCGGCAGCGGTGCGGCAAGACGCAGGCGTGCGGAGCTCTCGCCGAGCGGGCGGACCGTCACCGGCACCGCCGCGGAGCCCGCGTGCAGCGTGAGTTCGCGCGGCAGATCACGGGCCCCGGCGCCCCGCAGCCGTACGTCCACGGTGTCGGTGGTCAGCCACCGGCCGGGGGTGAGCAACGCGTCGCCGCGGCGCAGGCTCCCGGCGCCCGGCCCGGTCACGTTGACCGCCACCCGGGCGACCGCGCCGGCCTCCCGCCGCGGCTCCTTGAGACATTCCAGCCCGCGTACCCGCACCAGCTGCTCGCCACAGGCGAGTTGGAGCCGATCGCCGACGCGTACGGTGCCCGCGCCGAGGGTGCCGGTCACGACCGTGCCATGGCCTCGCACCGTGAACGCGCGGTCCACCCACAGTCGTACGTCCGCGGCACGGTCCGGGGCGGGCAGCTCGCCGGCCAGCCGGACCAGACAGGTGCGCAGCGCGTCGAGGCCGGTGCCCGTCACCGCGCTGACGGCCACGCTCGGCAGTTCGCCGAGAGAGGTCTCGGCGATCCGGGTGAGCGCCTGCGCGCGGGCCGCGTCCGGTTCGGCGAGGTCGCAGCGGGAGACGGCGAGCACGCCATGGCGTACGCCGAGCGCGTCGAGGACGGACAGATGTTCCTCGGACTGCGGTTGCCAGCCCTGGTCCGCCGCGACGACGAAGAGGACGGCGGGGACGGGGCCGACCCCGGCCAGCATGTTGCCCACGAGGCGCTCGTGTCCCGGCACGTCCACGAACGCGACGTCACCCGCTCCGGGCAGCCGCGTCCACACGAAGCCCAGGTCCAGCGTCATACCCCGACGCCGCTCCTCCGCCCAGCGGTCGGGCTCCATTCCGGTCAGGGCGCGCAGCAGCGCGGACTTGCCGTGGTCGACGTGGCCCGCGGTGGCGATGACGTGCATGGTCAGGTTCCCGTTCCCCGCCCGGCCGTCCCTCGGGAGGCTCCGGCCCGGCGTACCGCCTCCGCCAGCCGTGCGTCGACGTCCACCGGCACCGCCCGCAGGTCGAGCAGGCAGCGGCCGTCCCCGACTCGGGCCAGCACGGCGGGGTCCGTGCCGCGCAGCAGGGCCGCGTACTCGACGGGCAGGGACACGGCGGCGCTCGGCAGCGTCACTCCGGGCGCGCCGCCCCCGCCGACCACCGCCTCGGTGTCGACGGCCCGGCTGTCGACCCCGTCCGCCCGCAGCTCCTCCGCGAGACGTTCGGCGCGCCGCCGCAGCTCCACGGGGTCGGCGCGCAACGCGGTCAGAGTCGGGGGCTCCGGGCCGCGCACCGTCGCCTCCAGGGCCGCCAGCGTCAGCTTGTCCACGCGCAGCGCGCGGGCCAGGGGATGCCGGGCCAACCGTCGTACCAGCTCGGCGTCGCCCAGCAGCAGCCCGCACTGTGGTCCGCCGAGCAGCTTGTCGCCGCTGGCGGTGACCAGGGACGCCCCGGCGCGCAGCCAACCCGTGGCGTCGGGTTCCCCGGGCAGCACCGGTTCCGGGGTGAGCAGGCCCGAGCCGATGTCCGCGACCACGGGCACGCCGAGCGGGGCCAGCTCGGCCACGGACGTCTCCCGGGTGAAGCCGGTGACACGGAAGTTGGAGGGGTGGACCTTGAGGATGAAGCCGGTGTCCGGTCCCACGGCCGCGGCATAGTCGGCGGGCGTCGTGCGGTTGGTCGTGCCGACCTCGCGCAGCCGGGCGCCGGTGGACTCCAGCAGGTCGGGCAGGCGGAAACCGTCCCCGATCTCCACCATCTCGCCGCGACTGACGATGATCTCCCGCCCCTGGGCGAGCGCGGTGGCGGCGAGTGCCAGCGCGGCCGCGCCGTTGTTGACCACGTGTGCGGCCTCGGCGGCCGGCACCGAACGCAGCAGGGCGTCGAGCGTGGACGAGCCCCGCCGGGCACGGGCTCCGGTGGTGAGGTCGAGTTCCACGTCCGTCGTACCGGAGACGGCCAGTACGGCGTCGCGTGCCGCCTGCGAGAGCGCGGCGCGGCCCAGGTTGGTGTGGAGCAGCACACCGGTGGCGTTGATGACCGGGCGCAGGGCGGACGCGGTGGCCGGCAGGGCAGCGACGGCATGATCGGCGATCTCACCGATGGGCACCTCGCCCGCCCTCGCCCGTGTCTGCACCCTGGCGACCACGTCCTTGACCAGCTCCCGTCCCAGCCGTCGCGCCGCCGCGGTCAGCCGGGGATCGGCCAGCAACACGTCGGTACGGGGCAGCCGACGCGGCTCGTCGACGGGCGGGGCGGCGTCCGTGGCGCAGGCGTGGTCGCGGTCCATCTCGTGCACTTTCGCTGTGGCCCTGCCGACTGAGACGCTGTCAGGCTATGGCGGCCGGTGCCCCCGGCGTCCGCGCCACACCGGAGGGACCCGGAGAGGCCCGGAGAGGCGGCGGGCCGGACCCGATCGCGGGACCACGACGGTGCCCGTGTCCACGGTGGGACGAGATCACTCCCCGTCCCGCTCCTCGCGGCGAGCGTCGAGACGTTCGCGTTGCGGCTTCACCACGTAGGCGGGGTCCTTGGTGGATGTCACACCCGCCTCGAAGGTGCCGAAGCGCTGCAGGACGCTGCCCGCCATCAGGGCCAGTCCGCCCACGGCGGCGGCCGCGCGGCTGCGCCGGGCGAGGGTGAGCGCGGTGACCGCGCCGGCCAGGGTGAGGAACTCGGACGCTCTGCGCAGGTGGTGCGGGTGGCCGGTGGTGTACGCCCGGGTCACGAAGCCGGGGCGCCGGTCGATGAGCCGCGCGGCGACGATCTCCGCCGCCGCACCCACCGCGGCGAACCGTCGTGCGGGGCCCGCCTCCGTCACCGGAACCAGCACCATGCCGAGGCCCCCGGCACTGGCCGCCGCGGAACCGGTGAACACGAAGGGCAGCTCGCTACGGGCGTCGTGCCACGCGGGCACCGCCGTCTGCGAGAGCAGGACCGCCGTGTACGAGGCGACGCCGGGGGCGAACAGGGCCGCGGAGAGGCCGGCCGGACGGGCCGCCAGACGCAGCAGCCGCCCCGGCGTCGTGGCGCGCCAGGTTGCGGGCAGCATCTCGGCCGTGGCCGCCAGCGCGCTGCCGGGCCCGTAGGCGATGAGGATCCAGGTGCCCACGGACATCGGTGAGCTCGGCTTGGCGACCCTCATCATGTGGTGGAACCGCGCGGGCCGGCCGAGGTCCGCCACCAGCAGGTACATGCTGACCAGCAGGGCGGCGAAGCCCCCGACGCGGCCCGCCCGCCGCAGCCGGGGACGCGCCGTCAGGTCCGCGCCGGCCGCGAGCAGCGCGGCGCCCGCCGACAGTCCGCCGGTGAACAGGTACGCGGGGATCTTCCACTCCCACACCGGCGGCTTGAGCACCGGACGCCCGTAGTAGGAGCGGAACTCCGCGCGCGGCACCATGGACTGCTCGCGGCTCCCGTCGTCGTCCCTTCCCCGGCCCTTTCGCCGGCCGGGGCGATGCCCGCCGCGCCTGGTCGTCCCGTCCTCGCTCATCGCCGTCCCCCGCCCAGGAACACGGCCGCCGAGACGGCCAGCAGAGCGGACGCCGCCGCGCCCGCGTGCTTCCACATCGACATCAGATCGCGGGTCGGCACGACCGGGTCCGGTGGCAGCCCGTACACCTCGGGTTCGTCCAGCAGCAGGAAGAACGCGCCGTCGCCGCCGACGCCGTCCTCGGGGTCGCGGCCGTAGAGCTGGGCCTCGGGCACTCCTGCCTCGTGCAGCGTCGCGAGGCGTCGGTCGGCGCGCTCGCGCAGTTCGTCCAGGGGGCCGAACTGGATGGACTCGGTGGGGCACGCTTTGGCGCACGCCGGTTCCAGCCCGTCGCGCAGCCGGTCGTAGCACATGGTGCACTTCCAGGCGCGCCCGTCGTCGGGCCGCCGGTCGATGACACCGTAGGGGCAGCCGGACACGCAGTAGCCGCAGCCGTTGCAGATGTCGGGCTGCACCACCACGGTGCCGAACTCGGTGCGGAACAGGGCGCCGGTGGGACACACGTCGAGGCAGCCTGCGTGGGTGCAGTGCTTGCACACGTCCGAGGACATCAGCCAGCGGAACTGGGTGCGGTTCTCCGCGCCCGTCCCGGCGCCGGGCAGGCCGAAGGAGGGGAAGCCCAGGTCCACGGGTGCGGTGCCGAGGTCGCCGCCACCGCGCTTGGCGACCTCCAGGGCGTCCGCCACGATCTCGGGCGTGCCCTCGGTGCTGGACGGACCGACGGGCAGGTCGGTGAGCCCGGCGTCCTGTTCGCCCAGTGGCCGCTCCTGCTCGATGAAGGCGACGTGCCGCCACGAACTGGCGCCCAGCATGCCGGTGTTGTCGAAGGACATGCCCAGCAGGTCGATGCCGTCCTCCGGGATGCCGTTCCACTCCTTGCAGGCCACCTCGCAGGCCTTGCAGCCGATGCAGACGGACGTGTCGGTGAAGAAGCCCACCCGCGGCGGGTGGTCGCGGTGGCCGGCGTCCCCGGCCGGGTCCGCGAGCGGACCGTGGAAGCTGTTCTCGCTCGTCATGACGGTTCCTCCGGCCGGTCGTCCGGTTCGGTGTGGGCACGCTCGGTATGGCCGCCCGCCGTCGCGATACGGGTGCCGGTCTCCGTGGTGATGCCGGCCCGACGGCGGTACTCCCGCACGTAGGCGAGCAGGGCCGGCCCCCGCGGACGCCGCCCCGGCCGTACGTCGCAGGTCAGCACCTTGCTCTCCTGGATGAACACGTTCGGGTCGGCCACCACGCCGATCAGGTCGTTGACCACGTCGCCCGTGGTGAGGCCCGTCGAGCCCCAGTGGTACGGCATCCAGACCTGGTGGACGACGCGGCCGTCGATCCGCAGTGGCGCCATGCGGTCCGTGACGACCACGCGCGCGTCGACGGCCGTCCGGCTGGTGATGACGTGGGCCCAGTCCAGGTGGTGCAGGCCGCGTTCCCGCGCCAGTTCCGGTGACACCTCGACGAACAGCGCCGGCTGGAGTTCCGCCAGGTAGGGGAGTTGGCGGCTCATGGCCCCGGCCGTGTGGTGCTCCGTCAGCCGGGCCGCGGTGAACACGTAGGGGAACACCTGGGTGTGCGCCTCCGGCGGTGCCGGGTTGGACGGGTTGTCGGGGCGTCCGTACACCTTGCGCACCGGGTTGCCCTGCTGCCCGTAGAGCAGGTTGCGCATCGGCGACTCGTGCGGTTCGTAGTGCGTCGGCAGTGGTCCGTCGGCGAGCCCGGCCGGGGCGAAGAGCCATGCCTTGCCGTCGCGCATCATGATGAACGCGTCGCTGCCGCTGAGTGCTTCCGGGCCCGACGCTCCCGCGGGCGGCCGGTAGTGCGGCGGTTTGGTGCGCTCGAAGTCCGGCGTGTCGTTGCCGGTCCACTCGCCGGCTTCCTCGTCCCACCAGATCAGCTTCTTCCGCTCGCTCCAGGGACGCCCGTCCGGGTCGGCCGAGGCGCGGTTGTAGAGCACGCGGCGGTTGAGCGGCCAGGTCCAGCCCCACTCCGCGTCGTACGGCCCCGACTCGAGGCGGGAGGTGCGCCGGCGGGACTGGTTGGTCTCCCCGGCGTACACGCCGCTGTAGATCCAGCAGCCGCAGGCGGTGCTGCCGTCGGCCCTGAGGTCGGGGTAGCCGTCGACGGTGCGGCCGGTGCGCAGGTCGATGCCGTTGATGTGGCGCAGCACGTCCGCGGGAGAGGGCTCGCCGCCCTCGACCTCGTAGTCCCACGCGAGGTCGAGGACCGGGCGGTCGCGTTCGTCGGTCGAGCCGGCCAGCCGCTGCTTGATGCGTACGGCGAGCTGGTGGAAGAACCACAGCTCGGAGCGCCGGTCCCCGGAGGGTTCCACGGCCTGGTCGCGCCACTGCAGCATCCGCTGTGTCTGGGTGAAGGTGCCGGCCTTCTCGACGTGCGAGGACGCGGGGAAGAAGAACACCTCCGTGCGGCAGCGCTCGGTGACGATCTCGCCGGTCTCGATCTCCGGCGCGTCCTTCCAGAACGAGGCGCTCTCGATCATGACGAGGTCGCGGACGACCAGCCAGTCGAGGTTCGCCATGCCGAGGCGCTGCAGACGGCCGTGGGCCGAGCCCACCGCCGGGTTCTGGCCGAGCAGGAAGTAGCCGAACACCTTCCCGTCGACCATGTCCATCACGGTGCGGTACGTGCCGTGGTCGCCGTTGATCCGGGGCAGGTAGTCGAAGCAGTAGTCGTTCTCCGCCGTCGCGGCGTCGCCCCAGTACTCCTTGAGCAGCGACACCATGTAGGCGTCGGCGTCGCCCCAGAACCCCTTCTGCTGCCGGCCGCGGACGACGTCCAGGTAGCCGGCCAGGTTCTCGTGGCTGGTGTCGGCCATCGGCAGGTAGCCCGGCAGCAGGTTGAACAGGGTGGGGATGTCCGTGGAGCCCTGGATGCTGGCGTGACCGCGCAGCGCGAAGATCCCACTTCCCGGCCGGCCGATGTTGCCCAGCAGGAGCTGCACGATCGACCCCGCCCGGATGTACTGGGCGCCCACCGAGTGCTGGGTCCAGCCGACGCTGTAGACCAGGGCGGTGGTCCGCTCCCGGCCGGAGTTCTCCGTCCAGGCCCGGCACACGTCGAGGAACAGCTCCCGCGGTACCCCGCAGACGCGTTCCACCATCTCCGGCGTGTACCGCGCGAAGTGCCGTTTGAGCACCTGGAACACACAGCGGGGATGCTCCAGGGTGGGGTCGGCCTCGATGTCCCCCTCGGCGTCCTCGACGAACGGGCCCTTGGCACCGTGCTGGTACGGCTCGGACGTCTCCTTCGCGTGCCTGCCCGGCCGCTCCTGCGCCGTGACGCTCGCGTACGACCAGCTCGACGCGTCGTACGCCGCGCTGTGCGGGTCGTAGCCGCTGAACAGTCCGTCCAGGTCCTCGGTGTCCCGGAACCGCTCGTTCACCAGGAAGGGGGCGTTGGTGTACGCCCGTACGTACTCACGGAAGTCCAGGTCGTGGCCGAGGATGTGGTTGATCACGCCGCCCAGGAACGCGATGTCGGTCCCCGCCCTGATGGTGACGTGCTGGTCGGCGTGCGCGCTGGTGCGGGTGAAGCGGGGATCGATGTGGATGACCCTGGCGCCGCGTGCCTTGGCCTCGGTCACCCACTGGAACCCGACGGGATGGGCCTCGGCCATGTTCGAGCCCATGATGATGATGCAGTCGGTGTTGACGAGGTCCTGCAGGTAGTCCGTGGCGCCGCCACGTCCGAGCGAGGCTCCCAGACCGGGAACCGTGGCGGAGTGTCAAATACGGGCCTGGTTCTCGATCTGCAACGCGCCGAGGGCCGTGAACAGCTTCTTGATGAGGTAGTTCTCCTCGTTGTCCAGCGCCGCGCCGCCGAGGCTGGCCAGGCCCATGGTGCGGCGGAGCGTCCTGCCGTTCTCGTCGGTGTCCTGCCAGCCCTTGCGGCGGGCGTCGAGCACCCGGTCGGCCACCATGTCCACGGCGGTCTCCAGGTCGAGGCGCTGCCACTCGGTGCCGTACGGCGGCCGGTAGAGGACGTGCTGTTCGCGCTGCGGTCCCGTGACGAGCTGCTTGCTGGCGGAGCCCTTGGGGCACAGGCGGCCGCGGGAGATAGGGCTGTCGGGGTCGCCCTCGATCTGGATGACGCGCTCGTCCTTCACGTAGACGCGCTGGGCGCAGCCCACCGCGCAGAACGGGCACACCGAGTTCACCACCCGGTCCGCGGTCTCCGTGCGGGCACCGAGACCGGCGGAGCGGGCCGACTGCGCCGCCTTGCCGCGGCCCAGCGGGTCCGTGCCGGTGAGCTGCCGGTACACCGGCCACGCCTCCAGCCACCGCTTCACGCCCATCCGCCCGCTCCTTCGCGCAAGGGCCTCCACCTCCGTTCGACGCTACCGGCCGGAGGCCGGGCCGCAAGTCCGGGGCGCCGGGGAGTCGCGGCCCGGCCTCCGGCCGGGGTCCTTGGAGGCGAACGAGCGCACGGCACCGACCAGCAGCTCAACCGCCTGGTCGACGTCCGACGGGGTCGTCCAGCGGCCGAGCGACAGCCGTACGGCGGCCAGTGCCCGGGCTTCGCCCAGGCCCATCGCGCGCAGCACGGGGGAGGCGGTGCCGGTCCCGCTGTGGCACGCCGAGCCGGTGGAGGCCGCGAGCCGCGGCACGGCGGCCAGCAGTTCGTGCCCCGTGGTGCCGTCGATGCTGACGTTCAGGGTGCCGGGCAGACGGCGGGCGCACCCGTTCACGTGCACCTGCCCGGGAAGCGCCTCGTCGAGCCCCTGGTGCAAGCGGTCGCGCAACACCTCGGTGCGCCGGGCGCCGCCGTCCGCGAGCTCCGCGGCGGCGAGTTCGGCGGCGGTGCCCAGCGCCACGGCGAGGGCGGCGCTCTCGGTGCCGGCGCGGAGCCCACCCTCTTGTCCGCCGCCGTACACCAGGGGTTCGAGGCGGACACCGGCGCGCACCCGAAGGGCGCCGACGCCCTTCGGGGCGTACATCTTGTGGCCCGCCACGGTCAGCAGGTCCGCGCCGATCGCCCGCACGTCCACGGGGATCTTGCCGGCCGCCTGGGCCGCGTCGCAGTGGAACAGCGCGCCGTGGTCATGGGCGAGTCGGGCCAGTTCGGCGACCGGCTGCACGGTTCCGGTCTCGTTGTTGGCGGCCATGACGGAGACCACGGCCGTCCGCTCGTCCAGCGTCGCGGCCAGGTCGGCGGGATCGACCAGCCCTCTCCCGTCGACCGGCAGACACGTCACGTCCGCCCCGTACAGACGGTGCAGCGCGCGGCATGTCTCCAGCACCGCGGGGTGCTCGGTGACCTGGGTGATCACCCGGCGCCTGCCGTCGCCGGCGGCGAGTACGGCGCCCCGCAGCGCGAGGTTGTTCGCCTCGGAGCCGGAGCCGGTGAAGACGATCTCGTCCGTGGACGCCCCGACGAGCGCGGCGACCTGCCGGCGGGCCCGGACCAGCGCCGCCCGCGGTGCCGCGCCGTAGGCGTGTCCACTGGACGGATTGCCGAACTCGCTCGCCAGGAGGGGCAGCATCGCCTCCACCACCCGAGGGTCGACCGGAGTGGTGGCGTTGTGGTCCAGGTACACCGGACCGCCGTCCTGGCCCGGACTCAGCGGCACGTTCATAGGGGCCTGCGCAATCGTTCGCGGACGGACGGAAGTCGGGGACCAACGGCGGCGCACGGGCGTGCCGAGCGGGACCCCGGACGCATTGTGTCGCATTTGGGATGGATTCAACTCCTGCGCCCCTTCGGGTCTGACGGGCCGTATCTGTACTTCCGCCTGGCCCCCACACCGCCTCCACCTGCGGAGATTAGACTCCGCTCATGAGTTCGAACCTCCTGCCCGGTGCCCGGATCGACGCCGCCGCCCATGCCTGGGGAGCCGCTCTGCGACGTATCGCCGCCGCCGAGCCGCGCATGCGTCAGGAAGCCGCGGAGAACGAGACGTACATGGTCGTCACCGGGAGCCCGGCCGACAGCGTGAACGGTGTCTTCACCTCCGCCCTCAGGCCGGACGCCGGGCAGATCGAGCGTCTCGCGGCCCGGACGGCCGCCACGGCGGATTCCTTCCCAGGACCGGTGTCCTGGTGCGTGCAGGTGCGCTCGGACCCGGACGACCGCGTGCGTGAGGTGGCCCGGAGGTACGGCCTGACGAAGCGGGCACGGGAACCGTTCATGCTCAGGGATCTGAAAAGCGCCCCTCCGGTCCCCGGCGACACCGGAGCGATGAAGGTGCGCGCCGTCACGGGGGCGGAGCACGATCTCTACGCCCGTGCCCTCGCCGACGGCTTCGGAGTCCCGAAGGAGGTCTTCGCGCCACTGTTCACCCCTGCTGTCCTCGACGCCGCACCGGACATCACCGCGTATGTGGGGGAGGTGCGGGGGCAGGTGGTCAGCACCGCGATGACCATCCTCATGGACGGGCATGTCGGGATCTTCAACATCTCCACCGGTCCGGACCACCGGGGGTGCGGCCACGGACGGCGGATCACGGAGGAGGCGGTGGCCCGCGGGCGGGACGCGGGAGCCGAAACCGCCTACCTGCGCTCCTCCGACATGGCTCTCCCGCTCTACCTCTCACTCGGTTTCAGCGTGGCGGAACACTGGACCTACTTCACCGAGGGGTGACCTTCGTACGGCTGGGGCGCCGTGCGGTACGAACACGGACCGGCGGAGATACCGGCCGAGCGGTGCGGGGTGTCATCCGGCGCGGAAGGAATCGGTGAGTCGTTGTCATCGAGGCTTTTCCCAGCCGCCCTTGGCGTGTGGCCTGCCCGTACCACCACGGGTCTGGGATGTGGAACGCGGCAACCGGGAGACCTCCGGCCGCAGGCCGTTCCGAACGTCAGGAGACGTATGTCCCACGCAGTCGAGAAAGCACGCCGCGGATTCGGCCGGATGAAGCAGCCCCTCCGGAGCGGCGTGGCGTGTGCCGCGGCCCTCACGTTCGTCGCCCTCGCCCCGCCGGCGGCCGCGAGCACGCCGACCGCCGACTCCGGTCCGTCCGCCTCCTCCGCGCTCCACGGGATCTCCTGGTCGACGCTGAGCGTCGCCCCCGGTGTCCAGGTCCGGACCGGAGCGCTGCGGGATTCCGCAGCCGCCCCGGTGTGGTCGGTCACCGTGCAGGCCCCCGCGGTCAACCGCCTGACCGGCGCCGCTACTTGGGCCCCCCTCGGCGACCGCGCGTGGGCGGACGCGACCGCCGCGCGCCTGCGCGGCGCCGGGTTCGAACCGCGGCTGGAGCAGGTGACCTGGGACGACTACTCCGACACCCCCCGCGGCACGATGGGTTGGCAGGTCCGGGTCGGGCGGTACGCCACGCAGGCCGAGGCGGGCACCACCAACACAGCGGTCGTGGCGGCAGGTTTCCGCACCGCGGTCGACTGGACCGGATACGACGGCCGGCAGCGCCCCGACGGTGAGAACATCCACGTCGCCGTGGTGGACCCCACGCGCTTCGCCGGGACGATCGGGGCGAGCGACGGCGGCAACGTCGCCGACCGGGAGAACACCTCCACCGTGGCCACACGCCTGGGTTCGCTGATCGGGGTCAACGGCGGCTTCTTCATCACCTCCGACGCCGACGGTGTGCAGGGCACGCTCGCCGGTCTCTCCGCGCGGCACGGCAGACTCGAGTCGATGGCCGCCGGCTCCCGCGCCGCGCTGATCCTGGGCGACGGCGGCCGGCGGCCGCGTATCGCCGACCTCTCCACCACCGTCACGGTGCGGGACGGATCCGCCGAGTACGGCGTACAGGGCATCAACCGTGTTCCGGGCAAGGTACGCAACTGCGGTCGACCCGGCGCCGTCCCCACCGCCGAGCCCCGCCACGACACCACCTGCACCATCGCGGACGACCTCGTCGAGTTCACCCCCGAGTTCCGCGCGTCACTCCCCACGGGGGCGGGTGTCCAGGTGGTCCTCGACGAGCGCGGTGTCGTCACCTCCGTGGGCGACCGAGGGGGTGCGGTGCCCGATCACGGCGCGGTCCTCCAGGGCATCGGCGGGGCGGCGGGATGGCTCACCGGCCACGCGCGTGTCGGCAAGCGCCTGTCGCTCCGCGAGGTGATCCGGGACTCCTCGGATCGGGAGATCAGGCTCGGGCCCGACGACAGCATCGTCAGCGCGGCTCCCACTCTGGTCGAGGACGGCCGTGTGCACATCGACGCCGCCACCGAGGGGACACTCGACCCGCGCGACCTCTCGTTCGGTTTCGCCTGGTCCAACGTGCGCCAGCCGCGGACACTGGCCGGCATCGACCGGCGGGGCCGGCTGCTCCTGGTGACCGTGGACGGGCGGCAGCCCGGGGTGAGTGAGGGATTCACCCTGGCGGAAGCCGCCCGTTTCATGCGGTCGCTCGGCGCCGTACGGGCGCTGAACCTCGACGGGGGCGGCTCCACGGCGATGGCGGTCAACGGCACACTGGTGAATGTCACCTCGGACGCGACGGGCGAACGCGCCGTCGGCGACACGATCCAGGTCCTTCCGAGGCGCCGTAGCAGCTGACCCCCGACGGTCCCGCGCGGGCGGGGACGGTTCCGGTCCCACCACGCTCGGAGCGCGCACGTTCGCTCCTGGGCGCGGCAGACGACCGGAGTGTCCGTCCCCGCCCGCGGAAGGGATCTCCGGCGTCGGATCCCGCGCCGGCCGGTTCACGCTCTGCCGCGGTCAGCTCCGGAGCAGCTCGGCGAGAACTTCGGCCTCGCTGATTTCCGGTTGCTTCGTCGCGGTGACAAGCGTCAGGGTCCGCTCCCCGGCAAGGTCGCGCAAGTGCGCCAACGCCTGGGCGCGCTCCGGATCCAGCAGCTCCTCGCGGTAGCGACGCCCGAACTCCTCGAAAAGGTCCGGGTCATGGTGGTACCACTGCCGCAACTCCGTGGAGGGCGCGACCTGCTTGCACCATTCGTCCAGGTGCGCCTTCGCCTTGGCCAGCCCACGGGGCCAGAGGCGGTCCACCAGCACCCGCGCGCCGTCCGCCCGCCCGGGCACTTCGTACGCCCTGCGCACCCGTACCTGAACCTTGTGATCCGCTGTCATCAGCGACCTCGTAACCGAGTTCTCGTTCAACGCTTTGGACCAACACCCCACGTCACTCCGGCCGGACACGGCTACGCCAGGCGCCGCCGCACGTGATCCGAACGCGCGCATCACTACCCAGCGTCCCTCCACACGTCCGCCGGCGCCACTTCAGACCAGCGTCACGGCGGGCGGCGGAGGCGGTCGCGAGTGAGCCGCGCGGCTTTCGGGGCTCGGGCCGGAGATCACGGCCGAGGCAGAATTGAAGGGCGTAGTTGACGGGCCGTCAGATTCCTTCCGAGGGCTGTTGGCAAGGGCTGTTCACTCGAAGGGATTGCTGCCGGGCAACGCTGTTCCGTGCCTGGTGCGATTGCCGTACGTTCTCCGAACTGCCACACGCATAGGGTGGTGTACGGCGGGCCGGATCGGGGAGAGGGCGGCAACGGGGTGGACGCGGACGACAAGTGGGGCGCGCATGCGGTATGCCGGACCGCCGATCCGGAGGAGCTGTTCGTCGAAGGCGCTACGCAGAACAGCGCGAAAGCCCTCTGTACCGGATGCCCGGTGCGGACCGAATGTCTCGCTCATGCCCTCGATCGCAGGATCGAGCACGGTGTGTGGGGCGGCATGACAGAGAGGGAACGGCGCGCGTTGCTGCGACGCCGGCCGACGGTGACCTCCTGGCGGCGGTTGCTCGAAGCGGCGCGCACGGCGTACGACCGGCAGGCTCGGCCGTTTGATGACGGACGCGGGGCCGCCGCGGGTTGAGCCCGCGCACCCGGCGCCCTGGCAACTCCCGTCCGGAGCGCCGGGTGCGCATCTCCACTCAACGCTCGAAGCGCACGGCGCGCCACACGGGAAGACCGAGCCGAGCCGCACCGGCTCCGGCCTCGGCGGGGCCCGCCTCACAGCGCGGAAGGCGCGACCACGGAGCGCACACCGGCAGGCGTTCCCCCTCCGTATCCCGACTGGGTCGGGGTCGCTACCGAGCGTCACCGCGCGGGGTCATGGATCGGCAGTGGGTACGGCAGCGGTCAGGGCGGCTCCGTCTCGGAATGATCAGGAATCGCCTGCCGGGGCGTGGGCGCCCTTCAGGCGCCGGCACCGCCGTCCACCGGGACGATCGCGCCCGTCACCATCGAGGCCCGGTCGCTGAGCAGCCACGCGGCCACCTCGGCGACCTCGCGAGGCTCGGCCATCCGGCCGAGCGGGATGCTCGCGTTGATCCGCTCGACGACGCCCGGGGACGCCGCCTCCCACGCGTCGATCATCTCCGTCGCGGTGCCGCCGGGGGTGATGCCGTTCACGCGGACCCCCTGCGGCCCCCAGGTCACGGCGGCCGTCTCGGTGATGCTGTTCAGCGCGCGCTTCATCGCGCCGTAGGCGGGGAGCTCCGGGTTCGCGCGGCGGCTGCCGATGCTCGAGGTGTTGACGATCGCTCCGCCACCGCCGCGGCGCATGAGCGCGGCCTCGGCCGTCATCGCGGTCCAGTGCCCACGGAAGTTCACCGCGAACTGCTCCTCGACGTCCTCGTCGCTCGTCGTGTCGAGCGGGCCGGGCCGCTGAATCGCCGCGCCGTTGTTGAACGCGCCGTCGAGCCGTCCGTGCAGCTCCTCGACACGGTCGACCGCCCCGCGGATGCTCGCACGGTCGGCGAGATCCACTGTCACGGCGTCCGCGACTCCGCCCTCGGCGTGGATCTCGGCGACGATCCGCTGGAGGGCGTCGGTGCCGCGGGCGGCGAGGACGACGGCGGCGCCCTCACGTGCGAAGAGGCGGGCGGCGGCCGCCCCGATGCCGCGGCTGGCGCCGGTGATGAACACGACCTTGCCGGTGAGCAGGCCGATGGGTGCGATGTCGATGTCGTTCGTCATGGCGCCAGTGTCGGGCCGGCCGCCGGACCGGATGCAGGCACAGGCGGTACCAGGATCCGCCGCCGCGCAGCGTGCAGACTTGGGGTATGGACAAGCAGGAGCTCGGGGCGTTCCTCCGCAGCCGTCGCGAGCGGCTCCGGCCGGAGGACGTCGGCCTCCCCTCCGGCTCGCGACGGCGCACACCGGGTCTTCGCCGCGAGGAGGTCGCGGTTCTCGCGCACATCTCCACGGAGTACTACGTCCGGCTCGAGCAGGCCAGGGCGCCGCGGCCGTCGGGTGAGGTCCTCGCCGGGATCGCGGGCGCGCTGCGGCTCACGGACACCGAGTCCGACCACCTGCACGTCCTCGCGGGCACCGCCCCGAGCCGTGGCGGACTGCACCGGCGCGACGTCCGCCCCAGCATCCTCGCGCTCCTCGAACGGCTGCCGCAGACGGCCGCTTTCGTGACATCCGCCGTGTTCGAGGTGCTCGCGTGGAACGACCTCGCGGCCGCGCTCATGGAGGACTTCGCCGCGCTCGCTCCGGAGGACCGCAACCTCGCGCGCCGGGCCTTCCTGGGGGCGGCCCGCTCCGGAGCGACGCTGTACGGGGTCTCCGACGCCGCGGAGTTCCGGCATCACGTCGTCATGCGGCTCCGGCTCGCCCTCGCCCGGTACCCGTCCGACCCCGCGGTGACCGAACTCGTCGACGAACTCCGCGATGGCAGCCCCGAGTTCGCCCGGCTCTGGGACCGGCACGACGTGCAGGCCGCGCCGATGCTCACGAAGACCTTCCGCCACCCGGTCGTCGGTGAACTCACCGTCGACTGCGACTCGCTCACGCTCCCGGACAGCGACCAGTACCTCGTGCTGTACACCGCACCGCCTGGATCCCATGGCGCCGAGGCGCTGGCTCTTCTGAACGTCCTTGGAGCCGAGGGCGTCGACGCGAGCAGGCCGCTCTGACGCAGGCGGACACGCCGGACCGCGGTGTGCTCCGTCCGGGGAGCGGACTGTGCCGCGTCCGCGATGTCCCGGCTTAGCGTTCACTGTCAATCCATTGCAATGGCCTGCGTGCGAGGCGTTGCATTCCTTGCAGGACTATTGCAACGAACTTCGCGCATCTACCTGCGGCTACAGTGATTTCGCGCAACAAGGCTGTTGTCGCATCTATGAATGCAACGTAGCGTTTCCTTCATCGGAAAACGCGGGCCGCAAGGGCGCGCGATGCAGGAGAAGGAGAGCACGATGCAGAAGTTCGACACCCCCGCCCCCGTCTCGGCCGTCCTCGACATCCCCGCGGGACGCATCCAGTTCATCGCCGCCGACCGCTCCGACACCACCGTTGAGGTCCTGCCCGCGAACCCCTCGAAGAGCCGCGACGTGAAGGCCGCGGACCAGATCCAGGTCGCCTACGACGACGGCGTCCTGCGCATCGAGGCACCGGAGGTGAAGAACCGGATCCTGGGCAACTCCGGTTCTGTCGAGGTGACCGTCCAGCTTCCCGTCGGCTCACGCGTCGAGGCGAAGGCGGCCGCCGGCGAGTTCCGGGGCGTCGGACGCCTGGGCGACGTCGCCTTCGAGGGGGCCCAGGGCACGGTCAAACTCGACGAGACCGCAGGTGCCCGCCTCACCCTCATGGCCGGCGACATCTCCGTCGGCCGGCTCGGCGGCCCCGCGGAGATCAGCACTCAGAAGGGTGACCTGAACATCGCCGAGGCCACACGCGGCACCGTCACCCTGCGCACCGAGTCGGGTGACATCACGGTCGGCGCCGCCCGCGGCGTCTCCGCCTCCCTGGACGCCGGCACCGGCTACGGCCGGATCAACAACACGCTCCAGAACGCCGACGGCACCCCGGGTCTGACCATCCAGGCGACCACCGCCCAGGGCGACATCACCGCTCGCAGCATCTGACCCACGGCAGATCACCGCTCGCAGCTTCCGAAGGAGTCCCATTCATGACTGACCTGGCCATCGCGGCGTACGGGTTGCGCAAGTCCTACGGTGACAAGGTCGTGCTCGACGGCGTCGACCTGACGGTCCCCGAGGGCAGCGTCTTCGCCCTGCTCGGCCCCAACGGTGCCGGCAAGACCACCGCCGTCAAGATTCTCTCCACGCTCATCAGCCCCGACGCCGGCTCCGGCCAGATCCACGTCGGCGGCCACGACCTCGCCTCCCGGGCGCAGGCCGCACGCGCCGTGATCGGTGTCACCGGCCAGTTCTCCGCCGTCGACGGTCTGATCACCGGCGAGGAGAACATGCTCCTCATGGCGGACCTGCACCACCTGTCCAAGGCCGAGGGCCGGCGCACCGCCGCCGAACTCCTGGAGCGCTTCGACCTGGTGGAGGCGGCGAAGAAGCCCGCCTCCACCTACTCCGGCGGCATGAAGCGCCGCCTGGACATCGCGATGACGCTGGTCGGCGGCCCGCGCATCATCTTCCTCGACGAGCCGACCACCGGACTCGACCCGCGCTCGCGGCACACCATGTGGCAGATCATCCGCGAACTCGTCACCGGCGGTACCACGGTCTTCCTCACCACCCAGTACCTGGAGGAGGCCGACGAACTCGCCGACCGCATCGCGGTGCTCCACGACGGGAAGACCGCCGCGGAGGGCACAGCCGAGGAACTCAAGCGGCTGATCCCCGGCGGACACGTCCGGCTCCGCTTCACCGATCCGGCCGCCTACCAGTCCGCCGCCCTCGCACTGCGCGAGGCGTCCCGGGACGACGAAGCCCTCGCCCTGCAGATCCCCAGCGACGGCACCCAGCGCGCACTGCGCTCCCTCCTCGACCGGCTCGACTCCACCGGCATCGAGGCCGACGAACTGACCGTGCACACCCCCGACCTCGACGACGTCTTCTTCGCCCTGACCGACACCACCACGGTGCCCAACCAGCCCAACCAGCCGGCTCAGGCCAAGGAGGCCCTGCGATGAGCTCTTCCCTCTCCCTCGCCGTGCGCGACTCGTCGACGATGCTGCGCCGCAACCTGCTCCATGCCCGCCGCTACCCCTCCCTCACCCTCAACCTGCTGCTCACCCCCGTCATGCTGCTGCTGCTCTTCGTCTACATCTTCGGCGACACCATGAGCGGCGGCGCGGGCCGCTCCGCCTATATCGCCTACATCGTGCCGGGCATCCTGCTGATGACGATCGGGTCCACGGTGGTCGGCACCGCCGTGTCCGTGGCCACCGACATGAACGAGGGCATCATCGCCCGCTTCCGCACGATGGCCATCCACCGCGGGTCCGTGCTGTTCGGACACGTCGTCGGCAGCGTGCTGCAGGCGATCATCAGCGTCGTCCTCGTCGGCGCCGTCGGCGTCGCCATGGGCTTCCGCTCCACCGACGCCACCGTGGTGGAATGGCTGGCGGCATTCGGGTTGCTGGTGCTCTTCGCGCTGGCGTTCACCTGGATCGCGGTCGGCATGGGCATGGGCAGCCCCAATGCCGAAGCGGCCAGCAACAACGCCATGCCGCTGATCCTCCTGCCCCTCATCTCCAGCGCCTTCGTCCCCCTGGACTCCATGCCCGGCTGGTTCCAGCCCATCGCCGAGTACCAGCCCTTCACCCCCGCCATCGAAACCCTCCGCGGACTCCTCCTCGGCACCGGGATCGGAAACAACTGGTGGATCGCCCTCGCCTGGTGCCTGGGCCTGAGCGTCCTCGGCCACCGCTGGTCGAAGGCACAGTTCGACCGCGACCCCAAGTAGACGCCGTGGCACCGCGGACCCCACCCGCGAACCCGCTCCACCTCGAGGCGCCGTACTCCGACATCCCGTCGGAAGACGGCGCCTCGTGCCTTCCCCACCGCCCGACGGCATCACTCTCCGAGACCGCCGCGCGTCCACCGTGACACCAACTCCGGTCAGGACAAGGGGTGATGCCACGCTCCGAGTACGATGCTGCGGAATACCCATGATCCCCCTCGTGCGCCGGAGCCCGTCATGACGACCGACACCCCCCAGCCACCGCAGATCGACACCGCCAACGCGCATCCCGCGCGCGTCTACGACTGGCTTCTCGGCGGTAAGGACAACTACCCCGTCGACGAGGCAGTGGGCGAGAAGCTGCCGCCCGAGGCACGCGACGCGGCCAGGCAGAACCGGCAGTTCATGCAGCGCGCCGCCGCGTGGCTCGCCACGCAGGGCGTCGGCCAGTTCCTCGACATCGGCACCGGCATACCCACCGAGCCGAATCTGCACCAGATAGTCCAGCGGATCACGCCTACGGCGAAGATCGTCTACACCGACAACGACCCGATCGTGCTGCGACACGCGCAAGCCCTGCTGACCAGTGGTCCCGAAGGGGCCACGGACTACATCCAGGCCGATGTACGCCAGCCGGCGGCGATCCTCGAACGTGCCCGCGCCGTACTGGACTTCGAGCGCCCGATCGCGTTGTCGTTGATCGCCCTGATGCACTTCGTCCCCGACGAGCAGGACGCCCACGGCATCGTCCGCGACCTGGTCGCCACCCTGCCGACCGGCAGCTACCTCGTGATGTCGCACGCATCGTCCGACCTGTACCCGGAGCTGGCGGAGCTGGTGACCGCCGAGTACGCCAAGGGCGGCATCCGCCTCGGCTTCCGCACCCGCGCGGAGGTCGCCCGGTTCTTCGACGACCTCGACCTGGTCGATCCCGGACTGGTCACGGCGACGGAGTGGTTCAGGACGGACCCGGCGCCCGTCGCGGAGGGCAGCGGTATCTACAGCGCGGTGGCCCGCGTCCGCTGACGTCACGGCTTCCACGAGCCTTGGCGACCGACCGTGCCAGGACTCGGGCTGTGCGGTGGCGGGACGCTCACCGGCCGGACGGCGAGGACGCCTCCACGAGGTCGGTGAGCCGCGGTAGTTCGTCCGTCATGGCGACGGGACGGCCCGGGTCTTCGGCCGATCTGACGCTCCGTCCACGGGTGGCCGGGCCGCTCATGCGGTCCCGGCCACCCGTCCCCACGCCATACCCCACCCCGCGGGACTGCCCGTCAGTCGGGGAGGACGGCGACCACGTCGATCTCCACGAGAATGTTCATCAGGTCCGAGCCGACCGTCGTACGGACCGGGTGGGGCTCGGCGAAGAACGGCCGGTAGGCGGCGTCGAACTCGGCGAAGTCACGCCGCAGTTCCTGCAGATGAACGGTCACCTTGACGACGTCGGCCAGGCTCAGCCCCCGCTCCGCCAGTACCGCCCGAATGTTCCGGAGCACCTGCCGGGTCTGGTCCGCCACGCCCTCGGGCGCCGTCCCGGTACGCGGGTCCTGGGGACCGAAGCCGGCGGTGTGGAGGAAACCGCCGGCGACCACGCCCTGGCTGTACGCTCCGGCCGGCCGGGGCGCGGCGCCCGTGTGTACCGCTTCCTTCCTCATCCGGTCAGATCGCCTTCCCGCTCGTTGACCCCGGCGAAGTGGCGCAGTTTCTCCTCGTCCACGTTCACTCCCAGACCGGGGCCTGTCGGCACCCGCAGGCGGCCGCCCTCGAGATGCAGGGGTTCGATGATGTCGTCGGCGTGCAGGTAGTACATGCTGTCGATCGCGCGGGAGAGCACGGGTGTGCTGGCGACGACGGCGAGATGCGCGGCCGTCGCGATGCCCAACTCACCGCCGCTGTGCAGATTCATGCCGAGCCCGAACGTCTCGCAGTGGGCCGCGAGTGCCTTGGTTGCGGCGATGCCGCCCCACTTGTAGACGTCACCGTGGATGACGTCGACCGCGTTCAGCCGCATGGCGGGGGCGAAGTCCTCGAACCGTACGACACACATGTTGGTGCACAGCGGTATCCGCACCTTCGCCCGCACCTGGCTCATGCCGTCGATACCGACACAAGGGTCCTCCAGGTATTCGAGGTCCAGCTCCTCGAGGGCGATCCCGGCGCGTATCGAATCGGGCACGGACCAGGCCGCGTTGGGGTCCACCCGAAGGTTCACCTCGGGCAGCGCGGAGCGCAGTGCCCGCATGACGGCGACG
Source organism: Streptomyces sp. RPA4-2 (assembly GCF_012273515.2). Classification (NCBI taxonomy): domain Bacteria; kingdom Bacillati; phylum Actinomycetota; class Actinomycetes; order Kitasatosporales; family Streptomycetaceae; genus Streptomyces; species Streptomyces sp. RPA4-2. Next base: position 553,601 of record NZ_CP050975.2, on the reverse strand, counting down.
TCGCCCGCCACGTCGGTGCTGCCCTTCAATTTGACAGCGCCGAACCCGCCTTCGCCGACCACCCGCGCCGCGTGGTCGGCGAGTTGTCCAGGAAGCGTGTCGGCACGCGCGCCGGGTGCGTCGGCGCGGGTCACCAGGGCCGTGATGGGGACCTCGTCCCGGACGGGCCCGCCCAGCAGGTCGGTGACGGACTGTCCGGTCGCCTTGCCCATGGCGTCCCAACAGGCCACGTCGAGCGCGGCGATCGCCGCGTATCCGAGGTAGCCGTGGAAGAAGGGCACCATGTGCTGCTTGCGGTGGAAGCTCTCCAGGGCGAACGGGCTGGTGCCGATCAGATCGTCGGCGATCGCCCGGACGATCGCCGCGACGGGCCGGCCCCACATCGTCTCGCCCCAGCCCTCGACACCGTCGTCGGTACGGATGCGCACGACCGTGCGGGTCTCCCCGGTCTTGGTCTCGAACGAGCTGGTGAACGGATTGACCAGGGGCAGGTTGACCACCCATACGTCGACGTCAGTGATCTTCATTCTTCTCCTCGGTTCGGATGGTGGCCGCGTCGAACGCACGGATCGCCAGGGCGAGTCCCCGGGCCCTGTCGCCCAGTAGCCGGCGCCCCGACGGGGCGTCGGCGCCGGAGGCGTCGTCCGTCGATCCGCCGACCCGCGCCCACTCGCCGTGGCGCTCCACGGTCAGGCCTGGATACGGCGGGTTGTCGAAAAGGGGTGGGGGCTCGACCGGGGCCCGGGGCGCGACCGGGGTGCGGACGAGGCCGGGGTGGGCCGCGAGCATCAGGGAGGTCTCGAACCAGTAAGCGTGTCCCGGGGTGACCTCGGGCCTGCCGTCGTCGGCTCCGCCGTCCCCTGCCGTGATCGTCCAGTACGAGCAGGCGGCGACGGTGACGTCGGCGCGCAGCGCGAAGCGCTTCACGGCGAGCCGCATGATCTCGTCGTTGCCGCCGTGGCCGTTGACGACCATGATCCGCCGGTATCCGCTGGTGACCAGGGAGTCGAGGACATCGTCGAGCACGGCGCCCAGCGTCGCGGCGGACAGCGAGACGGCGGCTGCGAACAGGTGGTGCGGGCTGTGTCCGAAGGGCAGTGCGGGCAGCCGGATCAGCTCGGACCCGGCCGGGTCCTCGGCGAGCAGCGCGGCCGCACGGTCGAGTACGGCCTCCGCGAGGAGGGTGTCGGTGCCCATGGGCAGGTGGGCGGCGTGCTGTTCCTGCGATCCGATGGGCAGCAGCGCGATCGCGCGCGTGCCCGCTTCGCGTACTTCGTGCCAGGTCAGCTCGGTCAGATCTCTCACAGCGCTATCTCCCTGAAACCCTGCCGTGGCAGAGTCGGCGCATGGTCCATGAACGTTTTCCGTTGCGGTTGGTTCCCGAGCCGGCGCCGGGGCCGGTCGCGCCCCGCTCGCCACGGATGCTCGGTGGGGTGGAACTGGTGCCCGGACGGGTCAGGGCGGCCGTGCTGAGCATGTCCGGCACAGTGGTGCGGCGGGCCGAGGCGTCGTACGACGCGACGACGGCTCGGCCCGCCGACATCGACGCGGCGCTCGCGCTGGCCGCCGGAGCCTTCGACGGACACGACCTGGTCGGGGTGGGTGTGGCGGCCGCCGGGCTCGTCGACCCCGGCACCGGCCTGATCAACGAGGTCAACGACGTGCCGGCGCTGCACGGTTATCCCGTGACCGCGCGGCTCGGCGCGCTGACAGGTGTGCCGGTGCGCGTCGAACACCGGGCCAGGCTGCAGGTGCTCGGCGACCGCTGGTTCGGGGCCGGGCGCGGACGCCGGACGTTCGCGTCGGTGTCGACCGGTGAGGTGCTGGGGGTCGGCATCCTGTACGACGGTGAGGTGCTCGCCCCGGCCGGGGGCCGCAGCGGCGCCCATATGACGGTGGCGGCCAGTGGCGACGCGTGCACCTGCGGCGGCCGTGGATGCTGGAAGACGGTGGCCACCACCCGTTGGCTGCGGGCCCGCGCGTGTGCCGCGGGCCTCGGCGACGGCGTCTCGCTCGCCGCGCTGGTGGAGCGCGACGACGAAGCGGCACGCCGGACGGTCGCGGAGTACGCCGAGAACGTGGCCCTGGGCCTGGTCAACATCCAGCAGTTGTTCGCGCCCGGGTTGTTCGTCCTGCACGGTGAGGCACGCGAGGGCGGTGAACGGTTCCGCACCCTCATCGAGGAGCGGCTGCGCTCCGATGTCGCTTCGGCGGGGGCCGAGTTGCCGCAGGTGTCGGTGAGCGGGGCGGCCGTGGACGACGTCGCCCTGTTGGGCGGCGCCGGTCTGGTGCTGTCCCACCTCTAGACCGCCTCCGTACGGGCGCGGCGGGCGCGGCGCGGGTCGGGCAGGGGAACGGCGTCCAGCAACTGCCGGGTGTAAGGGTGCTGCGGATCGCGGAAGACGTCGGCCGCGTCGCCCACCTCCACCAGTCGGCCCTGCCGCATCACGGCGACCCGGTCGGCCACCTGCCGGACGACGGCGAGGTTGTGCGAGACGAGGACGTAGGTGAGCCCGAGGCGCCGTTGCAGGTCCGCCAGCAGGTCGAGAACCTGGGCCTGGACGGAGACGTCGAGTGCGCTGGTGGGTTCGTCGAGCACGACGAGGCGGGGTTCGAGGGCGAGGGCGCGGGCGATGGAGACGCGCTGGCGCTGGCCGCCGGAGAACTCGTGCGGGTAGCGGTCCTGGATCCCGGCCGGCAGCCCCACCGACTCCAGCAGCTCGCCGACGCGTTCGCGGGTGCGGGCCCTGCCGCGCCGGCCACGGGCCTGAGGGTCATGGGTGACCAGCGGCTCGGCGACGATGTCGGTGATCCGCATGCGCGGGTTCATGCTGGAGTACGGGTCCTGCAGCACGACCTGCATCTGACGCCGCACGGAGCGAAGCCGGGCCGGAGAGAGGGCCCCGAGATCCTGTCCGTCGAACCGCACACTCCCGGCGGTCGGCTCCAGCAGCCGCAGGAGCAGCCGGGTCAGGGTGGTCTTGCCGCAGCCCGATTCCCCGACCAGGGCCAGGGTCTGCCCCTCGGCAACGGTCAGGGACACGTCGTCGACGGCCACATGCGGGGGCTTGCCACCGAACTCCTTGCGCAGGTGGTCCAGTTCGAGCAGCGTCATGCCGACTCCAATCGTGGGGTCGCGTCCAGGAGCCGACGCGTGTAGTCCTCGGCGGGGTGGTCGAAGACGTCCATGACGTCACCGCTCTCCACGACCCGGCCCGCGTTCATGACCACGACCCGGTCGGCCGTCTCGGCGACCACTCCGAGGTCGTGGGTGATCAGTACGACGGCCATGCCGTGCCGTTTCTGGAGTGCGACGAGCAGATCCAGGATCTGGCGTTGCACGGTGACGTCGAGCGCGGTGGTCGGCTCGTCGGCGATGAGGACGCGGGGCCGCCCCACCAGTGCCGTCGCGATCATCACGCGCTGGCGCAGTCCGCCCGAGAGTTCGTGCGGGTACTGCCGGTAGCGGCGTTCGGGGTCGGGGATGCCGACCTCGTCCAGTGCGGCGAGCGCCGCTGCCGCGGCCTCGGCGCGGGAGACACCGCGATGGTGTCGCAGTACCTCGGCGACCTGGGTGCCGACCCGCTGGAGAGGGTCGAGGCTGGTCATCGGATCCTGGAAGACCATGGCGATGTCGTGGCCGCGGATCGCGCACAGTTCCTTCTCGCTCACGGCGAGCAGGTCGCGGCCCTCGAAGCGGATCTCACCGCCCGTGTAGACGCACGGTGGTGCGGGGTTGAGGCGCAGCACGGACAGCGCGGTGGCCGTCTTGCCGCTGCCGGACTCGCCCACGACGGCGAGCGTCTCGCCGGCGCCGACCTGGAGGCTGACGCTCTGGACGGCGTGCACGGTGGAGGCGTCGAGGCGGAAGTCGACGCTCAGGCCGTCGATTTCGAGGACGGGTGTGGTGCGGGTGGGTGTGGTGCGGGCGGGTGTGACGCGGTCGGTTGTCATGGGCGGTACGCCTTCGGGTCCGCGACGTCGCGCAGGGCGTCGCCGGTGATGTTGACGGCGAGTGAGGTGATCATCAGGGCGATGCCGGGGAACACCGCGACCCACCAGGAGGTGCCGAGGTAGAGCTGGCCGTCGGCGAGCATCGAGCCCCAGGTGACCGTTTCCCTGGGCACACCGAGTCCGAGGTAGCTCAGGGACGCCTCGGCCACGATGGCGGCGGCGACGTGCAGGGTGGCGATGGTGGCGAGGGGGGCCATGACGTTGGGCAGCAGGTGGCGCCGCATGATGACGCTGTCGGTGACACCGATGGCGCGTGCCTCGGTGACGAAGTCACGTGAGCGCAGCGACATCACCTCGGAGCGCACGACGCGGGCGTAGGACACCCAGCCGGTGAAGCCGAGGACGAGGATCACGTACCAGAGTCCGGAACCGAGGAAGCCCACGATGGCCAGAGCCAACAGGATGGCGGGGAAGGCGAGTTGGACGTCGGCGAGCCGCATGAGGACCCGGTCGGGCCAGCCGCCGAAGTAGCCGGAGGCGAGGCCGACCGCGGTGCCGATCACTCCGGCGAGCAGCGCGGCGCCCGCACCGACCAGGAGAGAGACACGCGTGCCGTAGACGACGCGGGAGAGCAGGTCGCGGCCGAGCTGGTCGGTCCCGAGCGGGTGGGCGCCGCTGCCGCCGGACTGCCAGGCGGGAGGCCGCAACCGCATGAGCAGGTCCTGCGCGTTGGGGTCGTACGGGGCGATCAGCGGTGCGAAGAGCGCGAAGACCAGCATGATCGCGAGGACGGCGAGCGCGGCGACGGCGAGCCTGTTGCGGAGCAGGGTCCGCAGGGCGGCGGCGCGTGGGCCGCGTCCCGCCATGGCCGCCGGTGCGGCGACGGACGGTGGTGTGACGGTCATCGGGACGTCCTCACCCTCGGGTCGAGGAAGCTGTAGGAGAGGTCGACCAGCAGGTTCACCACGACGAAGGTCGCGGCGAACAGCAGCACGGTGGCCTGGACGAGCGGGAAGTCGCGGTGCGAGATGGCCTCGATCGTCAGCTGTCCGACGCCGGGCCAGGAGAAGACCTGTTCGGTCAGGATCGCGCCGCCCAGCAGGCTGCCGACCTCCAGACCGACCACGGTCACCACCGGCAGGGACGCGTTGCGCAGGCCGTGGGTGAGCACCACCTTGAGCGGTCCGAAGCCCTTGGCGCGCGCGGTACGGATGTGATCGGAGGACAGCACGTCGATCAGCGAGGAGCGCAGCAGCCGCGCGACGACGGCGACGGAGTAGACCGCGAGGGTGATCGCCGGCAGGACGAGATGCGCGAACGTGCCGTAGCCGGAGGCGGGAAGGGCGTGCAGGCCGACGGCGAAGACCAGGATCAGCAGGATGCCGACCCAGAACGGCGGGGTGGACTGCCCGAGCAGCACCATGGTCATCACGCCCCGGTCGGAGGGCCGGCCGCGTCGCATCGCGGCGAAGATGCCCGCGGGGATCGCGATGACGAGGGTCACCACCAGCGCGGCCGCGGCGAGTTGGAGGGTGGCGGGGAGCCGGTCGGCGAGCACGGTGCGCACGGGCTCGTTGTAGAAGAGGGAGTTGCCGAAGTCGAGGCGGGGCAGCCCCCAGAGGAAATCGACGTACTGGGTGAACAGCGGCCGGTCGAGTCCCAGCGAGCCCCGCAGTACGGCTTCCTGCTGGGCGGTCGCGTCCGGCGGGAGCAGCAGTTTGACGGGGTCCCCGGAGAGCCGGACCAGGAAGAAGGACACGGTCGCCGCGCAGAGCAGGACGAGCAGGGCGGTGCCGAGCCGGACGAGGACGGTGCGCAGCAGCCGTACCGCGTCCCGGTCGCGGGTCCGGGGGCGTGGTGGCCCGCCGTCGTGGGTGGCGTGCGGCGGCTGCCGGAGGGAGAGTTCGGTCATCGGGAGACCTCCGCGCTCGCCATGGCCAGGACGCCGGCGGGGCCCGGTTTCCAGCGGGGGCTCCGGTTGCGGGCGTAGATGTTGTCGAGCTGGTAGAGGAAGACGAAGGGCGCCTCCCGTTGCATCAGCCGTTGCAGGTCGGAGAAGGCCTTCGTGCGCTCCGCCGGGTCCACGGACAGTTCCTCGATGTCTACGAGCCGGTCCGCCTCCTTGGAGTGCCAGCGGCTCTGCCGGCGGTCGCTGCGCACGTTCGACTGGATCATGCTCTCGCCGTCCAGCGTCCAGATGGTGCTCGCGGCGAGATACATCGGGCCGAGCGCCGCGTGGTTGGCGGAGGTGAGCCGGCTGGAGTACGTACCGGGGTCGAGGAGGTCGACCCGTGCGCGCACGCCCGCCTTGGCGAGGAGTCCGGACAGCGCCTCGGCGACATTGGAGTCGATGTTGGAGGCGGTGAGCGTGGTGCTGAAGCCGTCGGGGTAGCCGGCCGCGGCGAGCAGTTCGCGTGCCGTCCGCACCGAGCGCGTGAACGGCTTGACGGACGGGTCGAAGCCGAAGGCGCCGCGCGGGATCATCGCGGGCACCTCGCGTGCCTTGCCGCCGAGGACCGCTTTGATCAACAGCGGTACGTCGACGGCGTGGTTGAGCGCCTGCCTCACGCGTCGGTCGCTGAGCGGTCCCTTGTCCAGCGTGTTGAGGGAGAGGTACGAGGTGCGGATCCCGCTGAACCCGTCCAGGGTGACGCCCGTGTAGCCCTGGAGTTGCTGGGCCGCGTCGGGGGTGAGTCCCGCCACGAGATCGACCCCGCCGCTCTGCAGGGCGGCCAGCGAGGACGAGGCGTTGGGCGCCGGGCTGAAGACCAGTTCGTCGACATGCGGGCGGCCGGCCCAGTGATCAGGGTAGGCGCGCATACGCAGTTCGTGGTCACGCTGCCAGCGGACGAAGGTGAAAGGCCCGGTGCCGACCGGGTGAGAGGCGAACCCCTGGTCCCCGGCCTCGGCCAGATAGCGCGGCGGGACGACCACCCCGCCGAAGAGGGAGAGCTTGTCCGGCAGGATCGGGTCGTGCAGCGTGGTGTGGACGTCCACGGTGAGCCGGTCGACGACGGAGACGCTCTTCACGTAACGCAGTTCGACGATCGGTGACTTGGTCCTGGGATCGAGCAGCCGCTCGATGGAGAACTTCACCGCCGCGGCATCGCAGACCTCACCGTTGTGGAACCTCACACCGGGGCGCAGGGTGAAGCGCCAGGTGCGCTCGTCACGTGCGGTCCAGGACAGCGCGAGCCGCGGGTGCAGCTTGTTGTCGCGGCCCCGGGTGGTCAGGGTGTCGAACATGTTGATCAGGGCGTTCATCGACACCATGTCGCCCTGCTTCTGCGGGTCCATGGTCACGGGGTCCCCGGGCTGCGACACCCGCAGGACGTTGCCCGCGCCGCTCGCGGGATCGGCTCCGCATCCCGCCAGCAACGGGGGCGCGGTGAGAGCCGGCAGGACCAGGCCGGCCAGGCGCAGGACGTCGCGGCGCGGGCGGCTGCGGTCCAGGGCCCGCTCCTGACGTATACGTTCCATTGAGCAACACATCCGTTCCGTCAGATGGAATGCGGTTGCGTTAAGCTAAGCGACATGTCGAAAGCGGTCAACACCCGTGCCAGCGAGCCAGAGCCCGCGAAGGGCCCCGTCGACAAGGCAATGGAGGTGCTCGAAGCACTCGTCGAGACAGGCGGCCCGCACCGGCTGGGGGAGATCGCGCGGCGCACGGGGCTCACCAAACCGACGGTCCACCGCCATCTGCGGACCCTCGCCGAGTACGGCTTCGCGCAGCCGGCCGAGGGCGGCAGCTACCGTGCGGGCCCCCGACTGCTCGGCCTGGCCGCCGCCGCCCTGCACGACAGCCGGGATCTGGCACTCGCCCGCCCGGTGCTGGCCGATCTGCGCCGGCGGACCGGCCTGCTCGCGCAGTACGCCGTGCGCCACGCCGACGACACGGTGCTGTTGGCACAGTCCGAGCCGGTCAGGGAGTACCGGATGTACGCCCGACCCGGTAGCCGCGTCCCCCTCCACTGCAGCGGGATGGGACTGGCGATGCTCTCCGTCCTGCCGCCCCCCGAGACGGACACCCTGCTGGAGGCGGGTCCGCTCGCCGCCCGCACACCGCAGACGCCCACCGACCCGGCAGCGATCCGCACCTTGCTGCGGGAGGCGGCCGGGGTCGGTTACGCCGTGGACGACGAGTACGAGGAGCTGGACGTACGGTCGGTGGCGGCGCCCGTGGTCGACGGCGAGGGACGGATCGTGGGCGCCATCGGCATCTCGGGTCTCACCTTCACGCTGGACGAGCAGAGCGTGGAGATGTTCGGCCCGATGGTGCGCGCGGCCGCCCGCACCGTGTCGGCCGGCCTGGGCGGCACCCCACCCGTGTTCCGGGTCGTGGACGCCGAGGACGGGGGACTCGCGTGAGCGCGCTCGAAGACATCCTCGTCTCGGGGCGAGCCCGCCGGGTGTACTCCGGCGCCGCCTGGTCCGTAGGCGCCGCGGCGGGCCCGCTGGACCGGGGCTGGACCGGCACCCGCGCCTGGGACGGCCCACCGCTCGAAGGCGACGAACGGTGGGACCTGGCGTCGGTGACGAAACCGATCGTCGGACTGGCCGTGATGGCCCTCGTCGAGCGCGGCGCACTGGATCTCACCGGCGTCGTCGGCACCTACCTGCCGGACTACCGGGGCGGTGACAAGGCGGACCTCACGGTCGCGCAGTTGCTCACCCACACCTCGGGCCTGCCGGGTCAGGTACCGCTCTACCGCGAACACCCCACCCGCGGTGGCCTGTTGGAAGCACTGCGGTCGCTGCCGCTGCGAACGGCGCCCGGTTCCCGGGTCGAATACTCCTCGCAGGGCTTCATCCTGCTCGGACTGATCGCCGAGAGCGCGGCCGGAGCGCCGTTGGACGAACTGGTGGACCGGCTGGTGTGCGCACCACTCGGCATGAAGGAGACCGGTTTCACCCCGGACATCGCGCTCCGGACGAGGGCCGTGGCCACCGAGGACTGCCCGTGGCGGGGACAGGTGGTAGTGGGCGAGGTGCACGACGAGAACGCCGTGGTCCTGGGCGGAATCGCCGGGCACGCCGGGCTGTTCGCGCCACTCGCCGACATGGAACGACTCGGACGCTCCCTGGCGGGCGGGGCGTCCGAGCTCCTGCGCCCGGAGACCTTCGCCCTGATGACGGCCGCCCACACGGACGCCCACGCACTGCGGCGCGGCCTCGCCTGGCAGGGGCAGGATCCGGTCGGATCACCCGTGGGACCGTCGTGCGGCCCCGAGTCGTTCGGCCACACCGGCTTCACCGGCACGAGTATCTGGGTCGACCCCGCGGCCGGCCGCTACGCCGTGCTGCTGACGAACCGGGTGCACCCGTCACGGGAGGGCGACGGCATCGTGGCTGTCCGACGTGCCTTCCACACGGCGGCGGACGCCCTGCGCTAGGGGGCTGGTCGGTCGGATCACGTGGCCGGACGCCGGGCAGGGCACGCGCACCTGAGGCCTTGCCATCGGCTGCCGACTCCCGTGCTCCCGGCTTCGTTCGAGCGGGGGAGCCCCGTCGCGTCGATGGCCTCCTCCGCCCTGCGCCGATGGCCCGGCCGGCCCGCCGTGTGCCCGACGGCCCGCGCCGGGCGACGGCCGCGGGCTCAGCCGGCGGTCGCCTCGGACGCGTCGAGGGCGTCGGCCAGGAGTTCCAGGACGTGGCGGTACGGGCGGCCGGTGGCGCGGGTCATGCCCATCTCGCAGGTGCGGTTGCACGACGCGTACCCGTCGTGCTCGCGCTCGTTGACCTCGGCGGCCTGGGCGGCCGTCGCGCCGGCGGTCACCTCGGGGTGGAGGAGCCCGCGGTCGCCCGCGAAGGCGCAGCAACCCCAGGAGTCGGGGACCGTCACCGTGCCGGCCACCGCCTCCGCCACGGTGCGCAGGTCACCGGTGATGTCCAGGTGCACGGTCGAACAGGTCGGGTGCAGCGCGAGGGAGTCGAGCCGTGGCGCCTGGGGCAGCAGCGGCAGCAGCGTCTCGGCGGTGAAGGTCACGCTGTCCACGAAGCGCAGTTCGGTGTACCGGTCGCGCTCGGCCTCGGGCAGCGCCGCGGCGAGTTCGCCCAGGCCGTGGGTGCAGGAGGAGGCGTCGCAGACGACGGGCAGCCGTCCGTGGTCGCTGGCCGTCCACAAGGCGTCGAGCGTCCGGGCGGCCATCGCCCGGTGGCCCTCGGTGTAGCCCTTGGACTGCCAGGGAGTGCCGCAGCACAGCCCCGCCAGTTCGGGGACGTCGACGGCGACGCCGGCTCGCTCGCACAGACTGAGGAACGCACCCGCGGAGCCGCTCGCCCGTCCGCCGGAGCCGCCACGGCCGGAGGTGCCACGGTCGGGGCCGTCTCCTTCCTCGGAGGCGAAGACGCTGCCGATGCACGCCGCGAAGAAGACCGCCCGCGCGGCGGGCACGTGCCGGGCCGCCGGACGGGGGCCGCCACCACGGGGGATGTCCGGGCTCCAGGCCGGTACGAGATCGGTGGCCCCGAGTCGCCGCATCATCTTGGTGGCCGCGCCGGTCAGCGGGGCGGGCACCGCGTGGGCGGCGCCGAGGCCGATCCGTACGCCCTTGACGGCCGTAGCCCAGCGGCGGGCCGCGACACGTCCGGCGTGCTGCGCGAGCGGGCTGTGGCGTTCGCCGCGCAGCCGCTTCATCACCGCTCCGGTGTCGATGGTCACCGGGCAGGCGGTCACGCAGAGGCTGTCGGCCGCGCAGCTGTCCACGGCCGCGTAGGCGTAGTCGCCCTCCAGCTCCCGGCGCCGTTCGTCGTCACCTGCCGCCGCGGCCAGCGCGATCTCCCGCTGGAGGGCGATGCGCTGACGGGGCGTGGTGGTGACGTCCGCGGTCGGACAGACCGGCTCGCAGTAGCCGCACTCGACGCAGGCGTCCAACGCCGGGTCGACCGAGGGCACACTCTTGAGCCGGCGCAGATGCCCGGCCGGGTCGTCGTCCAGCAGCACCCCGGGGTTCAGCACGCCCGCCGGATCGCACAACCGCTTCAATTCCCGCATGACGTCGTACAGTTCGTCGCCGTACTGGCGGCGGACGAACGGTGCCATGGCCCGTCCGGTGCCGTGCTCCGCCTTCAGCGTGCCCTCGGCGGCCAGCACCAGATCGACCATGTCGTCGGTGAACCGCGCGTACCGGTCGGTCTCCGCCTGCGAGTCGAAGTCCTGGGTCAGCATGAAGTGCACGTTGCCGTCCCGGGCGTGCCCGAAGATCACCGCGTCCTCGTACCCGTGCCGGTCGAACAGGCCGATGAGGCCCTCGCAGGTGCGGGTGAGCCGGTCCATCGGGACCGCGATGTCCTCCAGCAGGGCGGTGGTGCCGGGCCGGCGGGCGCCGGCGACCGCGGTGTAGAGGCCCTTGCGCAGATGCCACAGCCGCGCCCGCTCCTTCGGGTCGCGGGTCAGGGCGGTGCCGGTCACCGCGGGCAGGCGTTCCAGCACCGGACGGGCCGCGGCCGCCACCTCCTCCAGCCGCTCCGGGGTGTCCTCGGCGAACTCGACCAGCAGCGCCGCGTGGTGTTCGACCCGCAGGCCGCGCAGTGCCGTTCCGGAGCCGGGGTCGAGCTGGGCCACCCGCAGCGAGGAGGCGTCGAGGAGCTCCGCCGTACGGGCGCCCGCCGCGAGCAGCGCGGGCAGTGCGTCGGTGGCCTCGGCGAGTCCCGGGAGGATCAGCAGGCCGGTGGCGGCGTGGGGGAGGACCGGGACCGTACGGAAGACGGCCTCGCCGACGAAGCCCAGCGTGCCTTCGCTGCCGATCATCAGGTGGGCCAGCAGTTCGGCCGGAGTGGTGTGGTCCAGGAAGGAGTTGAGCCCGTAGCCCATGGTGTTCTTCATCGCGAAGAGCCGCTCGACGGTGGCGCGGGCCCGCGGTGAGGTCCGGACCCGGTCACGCAACCGGAGCAGACCGGCGTGGAGTTCGGGTTCCTTGGCACGCAGCCGCTCGTCGGCGTCCGGTGCCCCGGAGTCGATCACCGTGCCCGAGGGCAGCACGAACTGCAGGGACTCCATGGTGTGGTACGCGTTGTCCTGGGTGCCGCAGTTCATGCCGCTGGAGTTGTTGGCAACCAGCCCGCCGATCGTGCAGGCCGACTCGCTGGCCGGGTCCGGACCGAGCCGCCTGCCGTACCGCGCGAGCCGCGCATTGGCCTGACGCACCGTCAGGCCGGGCTGCAGACGGACGCGGAGACCGTCGTCGAGCACCTCGGCCTTGCGCCAGTGGCTGCGCACGTCCACCAGGACCCCGTCACCGCCTGCCTGTCCCGCCAGACTCGTCCCACCGGAGCGCAGGGTCAGCGGAAGCCCCGCCGCTCTGGCGCCCGCCATCAGCGCACCCACCTCGGCCGCCGACGCGGCGCGGACCACGGCCTGCGGAGCGAAGAGATACGGCGACGCGTCGTGCGCCGCCGCGACCCGGCGGGGAAGGTCGGTCGACACCCGCCGGGGGTCGTCCACACAGGACCGCAGCAACGCGGCCAGGTCCGAAGGGCGTTCACCGGGGTTCGCCGGAGTCGGGGCGGAAGGGGTGCGGCTCATGGATGCTCCGGGAGGTGTGCGGGTCCGGGACGGCCGGTCGCCCGGACGGTGGGGGAGGGGAGGGACGCCGGGGATTGGTCGTGGGAGGCGGCGGACCGGCCGGGAGCGCCGTGCCGGCGGCCGGGCGCCGCCTTCGGGGGTGCGGTCCTACGACGGGGTCTCGACCAGCAGCCGACGGGGGGCCGTCGCCGCCGGTTCCGGCAGCCGCAGCGGCAGGCGGCCCGGCGTGATGCTGCCCAGCAGCGACGGGTGGCGCGCGCCGGTGCCCGACGGCAGGGTGCCCGGCAGGCCGTGCACCGTCAGGAAACCCAGGACGGCGAAGGCCAGTGCTTCCTTCGCGTCGGAGGGGACACCCAGGTCGTCGCTGGGCAGCAGCCGAACGCCGGGCAGCTCCTCGGCGATCATTCCGGTCAGGACGGGGTTGTGCGCCCCGCCGCCGGACACCACCAACTGGGTGACACCGTGGGCGCGGACCGCGTCCGCCACCGTCACCGCGGTCAGCCGGGTGAGAGTGGCCAGCACGTCGTTCGGCTCGGCGACCGGTACGGCATCCAGCGCCCGCAACAGGTAGGGAAGGTGGAAGAGCTCCTTGCCGGTGCTCTTCGGCGCGGGCAGGCGGTAGTACGGCTCGTCGAGCAGCAGCCGCAGCAGCTCCGGTGCCTCCCGGCCCGCGGCGGCGCCGCGCCCCGACTCGTCGTACTCACGGGCGCCATCCGTGAAGTGGCGTACCGCCGCGTCCAGCAGGGCGTTGGCGGGACCGGTGTCGAAGGCGACCGGGTCGGTGTCCGGAGCCGCGACGGTGATGTTGGCGATGCCGCCCAGGTTCAGCGCGGCCGGGACGCCCGGCAGGCCCCGCAGCAACAGGGTGTCGGTCATACCGACGAGGGGTGCGCCCTGGCCGCCCGCGGCGATGTCGCGTGCCCGCAGGTCCGACACGACGGGCAGGCCGGTCGCCTCCGCGATCCAGGCGGGCTGGCCGAGCTGGAGGGTGCCGAGCACGGCGCCGTCGCGTACCCAGTGGTGCATCGTCTGCCCGTGCGAGACGACCAGATCGGCGTCGCCGCCGCACAGTTCGGCCAGGGCGCGGACGGCCGCGCCGGCGAACGCCTGGCCGATACCGGTGTCCAGGGCGCAGACGGCTTCGGTGCTGGTCGCGGCCGGGGGCAGAGCGGCGCCGATCGCGGCACGCAGGTCATCGGGGTAGGCGACACTGATCCGGCCGAGCGGACGCATCCGCAGCGTCTCGCCCTCCAGGGTGAGATCGGCCGCGGCGGCTTCGATGGCGTCGTACGAGGTGCCGGACATCAGACCGATCACACGCATGGGGAGCTCCGAGTCTTCGGGTCGGACCGGCCGGGCGCGCCGTGCGCGGGCGGCCGGTCCGAAGTGACCGGGCCGGGGGCCGCCGGATCGCGGCGCCCCCCGGCCCGGGGTTCGGTCAGGACTGGCCGGCGGTCGCGGTGACCTCCGTGCCGTGTCCGTCGGGTTCCACCGGCGCGACCGCGGGGGCGGCGGCCGGGGCCTTGTGGAACAGGCTCATCACACCGCCCACCACGATCGTGACCAGCACACCGATCGGCACCAGCCACTGAGCGGCGATCGCCGTGGGCACGGTCGTCCCCGCGGTGGTCACGTCGATCTTCACGCCGCGGACGATGTACGTCATCACGCCGATGGTCACGAGGAAGGCCACGACGGCGTCCACCTCCGTGGCCCGCTTGATCAGCCGGCCGAGCAGGAACGCGCCGAGCAGCGCGCCGTAGGTGTAGCCCGCGATCGTCAGACCGGTCAGGTAGACGTTGCCCGAGCTGGTGCTGAACGCGCAGGCGAAGACCGCCATCAGCGCCGCCCAGACCAGCGTCATCACCCGGGCCAGTTTCAGCAGCGCCTGGTCGGAGGGGGCCTTCTTCCGGAAGCTGTGGATGATGTCGGACACCGTGGAGTTCGACATGGAGTTCAGCGCGGAGGACAGCGAGCCCATCGCGGCGCCCAGGATGCCGGCCACCAGAAGACCCGAGATGCCCACCGGCAGGCCGTGCAGGATGAAGTTCGGGTAGAGGTTGTCGGAGCTGCTCAGCCCCATCTCCTTGAAGCTGCGGCCCTTGTTGTACGACCAGAGCAGAGCACCGGCCAGGGAGAACGCTGCGAACTGCACGGTGACGAAGACTCCGGAGGCGATCATCGCCTTCTGGCCGTCGCGCAGGGTGCGGGTGGTCAGCACACGCTGCACGATCAGCTGGTCCGAGCCGTGGCTCGCCATCGCGAAGATGGCGCCGCCGATGATGGCGGTCGGCAGGGCGAAGGAGCTGGTGAGGACGTGGTCGAGGCCGAAGTCGGTGTCGAAGAGCCTGAACTCGCCGCCGTGCAGGGCCTGCGAGAAGCCGGTGGCGCCGACGTGCCCGGTGAGCACCGCGATGGCCAGGATCACGCCGCCGAGGTAGAGGCCCATCTGGATGGCGTCCGTCCAGATGACCGCCTTGATGCCCCCGAGGTAGGTGTACACGACGGTGATGACGGTCAGCACGACGATGATGGCCTTGTAGCCGGTGTGCACGCCGAGTTCGTCGAGCAGCAGCTTGATCGGGATCGCCGACGCGAACAGCCGGACGCCTTCGGCGAGCAGCCGGGTGAAGACGAACGACACCGACGCCAGGCCCTGGAGCTTCAGTCCGAAGCGCTCGCCGAGGTACTGGTAGGCGCTGACGAAGCCGCCGCGCTTGTACAGCGGGATGAGTACGGTGGCGACGACGACCCGCCCGATCACGTAACCCAGCGCCAGTTCGACGTTGCCGAAGCCCTGCCCGCTGTACGTCCCGCCGGGCACGCTGATGACGGTCAGCACGCTGGTCTCGGTGGCCACTATCGAGAACGACACCGTCCACCAGGGCATGTGGCTCTCGCCGACGAAGTACTCCTTCGCCGTCTTCTGCCGCCCGGACAGGCGCAGTCCGATCACGGCGATGGCGACCAGATAGACGGCGATCACCGCCAGGTCGAGTTGGCGCACGTGCACTCCTTAGAACGGATCGGTGGTGTCACCGGGGAAGGGGGTCGGTGGGGGAGGGGCGGTGCCCCGTCTCGTCGGTGCGACGCGCGCCCGGCGGTCCGGCGCACATGCTCATGGCGGCGGGGCCGTCGTCCGGTGGATGCGGATGACGAGGGGTTCGTGCGGTCCGGCGGAATCCAGGGCCAGCAGGCGCGCCCCGTGCAGGGGATCGCCGAGCGCGGGGGTCACCTGCAGCGGCAGCCCCGACGCACGGAGCAGGGCGGCGAACGGGTCCATCAGCGGCGCGCCGATGCCGGTGAGGCCGCCGGTGACGGCGACGGGCAGGGGGCGCGTGCCGCCGGCCCTGCGGGCCGCGGCGACGACCGCCTCGGCCAGCGCGGCGGCGGCGTCCCGCATGATCTCGGTCGCCACCGCGTCTCCGTCGGCGGCCGCACCGGCCACCAGCGGGGCGAAGGCCGCGGTCAGCCGGGCCGGATTGGCGGAGTGGCCCACGGTCGCGGGCAGTCGGTCGAGGTCGCCGTAGCGTTCGGCCGCGGCCGCCGTCAGGGCGGTCGCGGGACCGCGCCCGTCGTGGGAGCGCAGAGCGGCCCGCAGACCGGCACGGCCGATCCAGGCGCCGCTGCCCTCGTCTCCGAGCCAGGGGCCCCAGCCGTCGACGCGGGCGAACGTTCCGTCTTCGCCGATTCCGACGGTGACGGCGCCGGTGCCCGCGGCCAGCACGACACCGGCTCCGCCGCCGAGGGCGCCGGCGTGTGCGGTGACCGCGTCACTGGTGACCGCGACCTCGTCGGTCGGCAGTGCGTCCAGCAGCAGTTCGGCCAGGGAGCGGGCCGCGGCCGGGTCGGCGGCGGCGCCGGCGGCACCCACGCAGACCGCGTCCAGCCGTCCGGAGGGCAGTTCAGAGGCGATCTCATGGACGAGTGCCGCGGCGGCCGTCACGGCGGCGACCGCGGCGGTGACGCCGTCGGACTCCGCCAGACCGGGGGCCCCGGGAACCTCGCGAACGGGGTGTTCGGGGCCGTCCGGGCCGGTCCAGAGCACGGCGCGGCAACCCGTCTTTCCCAGGTCCACCGCCAGTACGGCCGTCATGTGTGAACGCCTTCTCCGTTGAAAGGGACGATCCGCGGCTTCGCTGCGCCGAGAGCGTCCGGCGAGCGGACCGCGGTGCTGCGAGTTTGGAAGCCTGTCCTCCGCATGTCAATAAATACCGCTAGGAAAATTTGTCACGTAACTTTTTGCCATCCCTGGTGGGCGTGGCTACGCTGGCGTCCACACCACCCAGGAGGACCCATGGCTCGTGAGGTCGCGCACCGTGAAGCTGCGGAGTCACCGCACGGCGGCGGCTCGGTCGACGTGCTGACGAGGATCCGCGGCGCGCTGCCGTCCCTGGCCCCGTCGGAACGGCGCGTGGCCGACACCGTCCTCGCGGCGCCGTCCGAGGCGGCCGGACTGTCCATCAGCGCCCTCGCCGGCCGGGCGAGCACCTCCGTGGCCACCGTGATGAGGTTCTGCCGCGCGATCGGCCTGACCAACTATCCCCATCTGCGCGTCGGCCTCGCCGCGGCGGCGGCGCACGAGAACGCGCTCGGTGCCGAGCGGCCCGCGCTGGGCACCGACATCGGCGCGACGGACTCGCTGGAACAGATCATCAGCAAGATCATCTACAACGAGGTCCGCGCCCTGGAGGAGTCCCGCGACGGCTTCGACGTGGCCCAGCTCGGACAAGCGGTCGACGCCGTCGCGGACGCCCGCCGGATAGACATCTTCGGTGTGGGCGCCAGCGGATTCGTCGGCCAGGACCTGCACCAGAAGCTCCACCGCATCGGCCGGATGGCCTTCATCTGGACCGACGTGCACGCCGCGCTCACCGCCGCGGCACTGCTCGGGCCCGCGGACGTGGCCATCGCGATCTCCCACTCCGGCGAGACGACGGACACGATCGAGCCCCTGCAGGCCGCCGCCGAGAACGGCGCCACCACGATCGCCCTGACCAACTTCGCCCGCTCGCCGCTGGCCGAGTCCGCCGACCTCGTGCTCACCACCTGCGCGCGAGAGATGCCGTTCCGCTCCGGCGCGACCGTCAGCCGCATCGCCCAACTGGCGCTCATCGACTGCCTGTTCGTCGGAGTCGCCCAACGCTCCTACGACGCCACCACCGCCGCGCTGCATCGCACCTACGGCGCGGTGCAGCGCCACCGGAGCACCCCCGCGGTACGCCGGCCGACCTCCGACGAGGCCCTCGCCACCCCGGCCCCCGGCGTCGCGCCGGAACCGGCCGCCACACCGACGGCCGAACTCCCGCCCGTGGCGGCGCCCCCGGGATGACACCGGACCGGCGTGCCGACCTCCGACGCGCAGGTGACCGGCGTACCGACAGCCGACGCGCAGGTGACCGGCGTACCACCGCCGACGCCCGGACCACCGGCCGACGCCGCCGCGCCCCCTCCGTCACCACCGAACGACAGCGCTTCACCCGAAGGGAACGACAGCGCCTCCCCGAAAGGAACGACCGCACGTGGACCTCAGCACCCTCGGCACCGAAACCCGCAACCGGCGGACCGCCGAACTGGACCGCATGCCGGTCACCGAACTGCTCGCCACCATGAACGACGAGGACCAGACCGTGGCCCTGGCGGTGCGCACCGCCCTGCCACAGATCGCCGCGGCCGTGGAGAAGATCACCGCCTCGCTGCGCGCGGGCGGCAGGCTCGTCTATCTCGGCGCCGGTACCAGCGGACGGATCGGCCTGCTCGACGCCGTCGAATGCCCGCCGACCTTCGGCATCTCGCCCGACCGGGTCGTCGGCCTGCTGTCCGGCGGTCCCGGCGCGTTCGTCCTCGCGGTCGAAGGCGCCGAGGACAACCCCGATCTCGCCGTCTCGGACCTCGACGCCATCGGCCTGACCGCCCACGACACCGTGGTCGGGCTCGCCGCCAGCGGCCGCACCCCCTACGTCGTCGGCGGTCTGGAGCACGCCCGCGCGATCGGCGCGGCGACCGTCTCCGTCGCCTGCAACAGCGACGCCGTCATCAGCCGCCACGCGGACGTCGCCATCGAGGTCCCCACCGGCCCCGAGGTCCTCACCGGCTCCACCCGCCTCAAGGGCGGCACCGCCGAGAAGCTGGTCTGCAACATGCTCTCGACCGCCACGATGGTTCAGCTCGGCAAGGTGTACGGCAACCTCATGGTCGACCTGCGCGCGACCAACGAGAAGCTCGTCGACCGGGCGCGGCGCATGGTCGCGCAGGCCACCGGCACCGACCTCGACGCCGCCGCGGCCGCACTCCAGGAGGCCGACGGACACGCGAAGACCGCGATCGTCATGCTGCTCGCCGGCTGTTCCCGTGCCGAGGCGGCCGCCCGTCTCGAAGCCGCGCACGACGACGTACGGGCCGCCGCGGCCGCCTGACGGCTGGCCACGACGCCCCGCACCCCGTGCCGTCCCTTCTGCTTTCCGGGCCTGTGCGCGACGGTGATCACCTGCTGGCACAGGGCGGACGCGGCTGCTCCGGCGCACGGTCCACGGAGGGCTCGACCCACGACGAGTCCTGGGCTCAGGCCAGACTCGCGGTCGGACGGACGACGATCTCGTTGACGTCGACCTCCGGCGGCTGGCCGACGGCGTAGGCGATGGCTTCGGCGACCGCGGAAGCGGGGATGGCGACCTCACGGTAGGTACGCATCTCCTCGCGGCCCACCGGGTCGGAGATGGAATCCGCCAGTTCGGATTCGGTGACGCCCGGCGAGATGGTGGTGACGCGGATGTCGCCGCCGACCTCTTGGCGCAGTCCCTCGGAGATGGCCCAGGCGGCGTACTTCGTGGCGCAGTACACGGCGGCGGTCGGGGAGACGGCGTGGGCGCCGATCGAGGCGACGTTGACGAACTGACCGTGCCGCTGCCCCCGCATGAGCGGCAGTGCCGCGGCGATTCCGTGCAGAAGGCCGCGGACATTGACGTCGATCATGCGATTCCACTCGTCGACCTTGAGAGCCTCGAGCTTCGACAGGGGCATCACCCCGGCGTTGTTGACCATGACGTCGACGCGGCCGTGCACGCGGTGGGCGCTGTCGACGAAGGCCCGCACGTCCTCGGCCTCCGTGACGTCGAGGCCGTGGCACTCGGCGTCGCCGCCGGCCGCCCGGATGTCCTGGACCAGCGCTTCGAGCCGGTCCGTACGGCGGGCGCCGAGCACGACGTGGTGACCACGAGCGGCCAGGAGCCGGGCGGTCGCCTCGCCGATCCCGCTGCTGGCACCGGTGATGAGGATGATCTTGCGGTCGGGGGAGAGAGGCATGTCAGTGTTGCTCCGGGTCGGGTGTCGAAGGGGGAGGCTGTGCCGGTCCGGCGGCATGGACCGGACCGCACCGGCACCGGTCATGAGGTGTGCGGGCGGGTCGGGTCCAGGGCGGGCTGTGCCGGACGGTCGGGATGTTCGCCCTCGCGGTACAGGACCAGGTGCTCGTGGTGGAGCACCCCGTCGCGGACGTCACCCGTGGCGGTGAAGCCGGTGTCGTCGACGTAGTCGATGTGGCTGCCGTCGACTGTGTATCCGCCCGTGTAGGCGCTCGTCCGGCTGCCCCGGGCCTCGTCGTAACGCCCGTTCGGCAGCAGCTCCTGCCGGATGAAGCCGTCCGCGGTCACCCACATGCCGACGTACGGGTGAGGTGCCGGGGAGGTGTCGTTCGTGCTCATGTCTCCACGGTCCGCCTCCAGCAGCGGGGCAACCAGGCCGCGGTCCACCCAGGGTGAGGCGGTCCTGGGAGCCGGACACCCATCTCAGGAAGGCCCTTCCCTTCCTGGGTGCAGCACGGCCACCCTCGTGCCTCCCCATGCCGGTAGGTGTCTTGGAGAATGACGGTATGAACCAGATCGTGGAGCTGGGAGAGTTCCTCCGTTCGTGCCGGGCCCGGCTCGATCCCGCGGACGCGGGCAGGCCGGCGACCACTCGGCGTCGCGTCCCGGGACTGCGCCGAGAGGAGCTCGCCCAGGTGGCCGGCGTCAGCGTCGACTACTACACGCGCCTGGAACAAGGGCGAAGCCGTACCGCGTCGCCGGAGATCCTCGAGTCCCTGGCGACAGCGTTGCGGCTGGACGATACCGAGCGCGCACACCTGTTCGATCTCGCGCGGAGGCGTCCCGTCCAGCCTCGGCGGTCCGCGTCCTCACCGGCCGAGCGGGTCAGCCCGGCCGTCCACCGGTTGCTGACCACCCTGGACGCCGCGTACTGCCCGGCATTCGTCCTGGGCCGGCGCACCGACGTGGTGGCCTCCAACCCGCTCTCCCGTGCGTTGATCGCCGACTTCGACGCCATGCCCGCGAGCGAACGCAACCAGGCCAGGTTCGTCTTCCTCGCGCCCGCCGCGCGCGAGCTGTACGCGGACTGGGAGACCGTCGCCGCGGACACCGCCGCCATGCTGCGCCTGGACGCCGGCCGTCACCCCGACGATTCTCGGCTGGGCGTTCTGGTCGGTGAACTCGCCGTGCGCGGCGAGCACTTCCGCGCGTACTGGGCGGAGCGCAGGGTCCACGAGCGAACCGAGGGGACCAAGGACTACCACCATCCCGTCGTCGGGGACCTCGCCGTCACCTACCAAGCCCTCGCCCTGCCCGGGGACAGCGATCAGACCCTGTTCATCTACAGCACCGAACCCGGGTCCTCTTCCGAAACCGCCCTGCGGTTCCTGGCGACGTGGTCGACCGAACCCCTCACGGACGGACCCCGCACCGCCACACCCAACGAACCGGACACCGCCGCCTGACCCCCCGGCCGTATTGCCCCCGGCCGTATCGCCCCCCAGCCGTATTGACCCGCACTCTCCCGCCGGAGCGGGCGCAGCCGGATGATCAGTTCACCGCCCGCCCCGGCCGAAACGGAAGCACTAGCCTGGGGGGCATGAGTGACAGCACCCCATTGGGAGAGTTCCTCAGGGCCCGGCGGGAAGGCCTCAAGCCGCAGGACGTGGGCCTTCCCGAACACGGCCGTCGACGGGTTCCCGGGCTGCGCCGCGAGGAAGTCGCGATGCTCGCCGGTGTGAGTCCCGACTACTACATGCGCTTGGAGCAGGGACGCGAGTCCAGCCCTTCGGCCCAGGTCGTCGACGCGGTCGCGGACGCCCTCCGTCTTGATGACGAAGCCATCGGCCACCTGCGCAGACTCACCCGGGCACCCGCGGAGCGCCGCACCCACGCCGCAGGCCACGACCAGGTCGACCCGCAGCTGCTGCAACTGCTCGACAGCTGGCCCGACACCCCTGCCTTCGTGGTGGGTCCGGCGCTCGACATCCTGGCCCACAACGCACTCGCGGCCGCACTGCACAGCGGCTTCGAGCGGTTCGACAACCTGGCACGCATGGTCTTCGTCGACCCGGCAGGCCGCGACTTCTACCAGGACTGGGAAAAGGCCGCCCAGTCATGTGTCGCCGAGATCCGCGCCGCCTACGGATACGACCCGCGATCGCCACGGATCATCGAAGTCGTGGAAACCCTCTCCGCCAAGAGCCCGGAATTCGCCGAGCTGTGGGCACGACACCACGTGAAGGGCAAGACCCGCCAGACGAAGAACCTCAGACACGCTCAAGTAGGCGACCTGCAGATCCAGTTCTCCGCCTTCACGGTCAACGGAGCCCCGCACCAGCAACTGGTCGTCTACCAGGCCGAACCCGGCAGCCCCACCGCAGCCGCGTTCACCGGACTCCGCTCACGGACCGACAACCGCCGGCCCGAACCGGAGCAGCGCGACGCGGAGTCGATGCCGGAACCGACCCGACACGCATGACGCGCCGGAGCGCGCTTCACGATGCGTCCCGCCGGGCCGGGTTCGGCGGCCGGGCGTGGTCGAGGGCGGCGTGGCCGCGCCGGGAGCCTGTCCTGTCGGGAGCGGAATCGCCCTGCCCGCACGACAGTTGGCGATCAGGACATCTCGTCGCGTCGGCGGAAACAGCGAGGTTAGAGTGCACTGGCCGTACTGCCGTCAATGACCTTGGAGGATTCGCACGCTATGTCGGCCGAGACCCACGAGTTCCAGGTGGAAGCCCGTCAACTGCTGCAGTTGATGATCCATTCGATCTACTCGAACAAGGACGTGTTTCTGCGGGAGCTGATCTCCAACGCCTCGGACGCGCTGGACAAGCTGCGCCTCACGGCCCTGCGTGACGACGCGCTGGGGGCGGACGTGTCCGATCTGCACATCAGCGTCGAGACCGATGCGCGGGCGAGGACGCTGACGGTGCGGGACAACGGTATCGGCATGTCGCACCAGGAGGTCGTTCAGCTCATCGGCACGATTGCCAGTTCTGGTACCGCGAGGCTGTTGCGGGAGCTGAAGGAGACCGACGACGCGGACGCCGCGGCGGGCCTCATCGGCCAGTTCGGTGTCGGTTTCTACTCGGCCTTCATGGTGGCCGACGAGGTCACCGTGCTGACCCGGCATGCGGGCGAGAGCCAGGGCACCCGCTGGGTCTCCCGTGGTGAAGGCACGTACACGGTCGAGGCCCTTGACGAGGCGCCCCAGGGCACAACGGTCACCCTTCACCTCAAGCCCGTGGACGTCGAGAACCAGCTCAACGACTACGCGCAGGACGGGAAGATCCGCGAGATCATCAAGCGGTACTCGGACTTCATCACCTGGCCGATCCGTATGGCCGCCCGGACCGCCGCGGCCGCCGAACAGGCCGACGAAAGCGCCGACGCCGAGCCGGCCTCGGACGATTTCGAGACCGTGAACTCGATGAAGGCGCTGTGGGCCCGAGCGCGAGAGGACGTGTCCGACGAGGAATACCACGAGCTGTACAAGCGCATCAGTCACGACTGGCTCGCCCCGCTGGAGACCATTCGCCTGCAGGCGGAAGGGACCTTCGAGTACCAGGCGTTGCTTTTCATCCCCTCGCGCGCTCCGCAGGACCTGTTCACGCAAGGCCACAGCCGCGGTCTCCAACTGTTCGTCAAGCGCGTGCACATCATGGACGACTGCGAGCAACTCCTGCCGTCCTACCTCCGCTTCGTCAAGGGCATCGTCGATGCGCAGGACCTCTCGCTCAATGTCTCCCGCGAGATCCTGCAGCAGGACCGGCACATCCAGAGGATGCACCGGCGTCTCACCAAGAAGGTCCTGTCCACGATCAAGGACCTGAGGACCAAGGCCCCGGAGAACTACGCGACCATCTGGCGGGAGTTCGGCAAAGCCTTGAAGGAGGGCCTGCTCGACGACCACGAGAACCGCGACACCATCCTCGCTCTGTGCTCGTTCTCCTCGACCCACGCCACGGACGAACCGACCACGCTGGCGCAGTACGCCGAACGCATGAAGGACGGCCAGGAAGAGATCTTCTACCTGACCGGTGACTCCAGGGAAGCCATCGAGAACTCCCCTCACATGGAGGCCTTCCGCGCCAAGGGAGTCGAGGTACTGCTTCTGACCGACCCGATCGACGAGGTCTGGGTCACCGCCGTGCCCGAATTCGACGGCAAGCGGCTGCGGTCCATCACCAAGGGCGAGGTCGACCTCGGCAGCGGGGAACCGGACACGGACGAGACCGAGCATGAGCGCGAGAACCAGCGGAGGGAGTACTCGGGGCTCCTGTCCTGGATGACCGAACAGCTCGGCGAGGACGTCAAGGAGGTTCGACTGTCCACTCGCCTGACGGTGTCGCCGGCTTGTCTCGTCTCGGACACGCACGACATCACCCCGGCCCTGGAGAACATCTACCGTGCGATGGGACAGGACGTCCCGCACACCAAGCGCATCCTCGAGCTCAATCCCGGCCACTCCCTGGTCAACGGCCTCAACAAGGCCCACACCGAGCGAGAGGACGGGGCGAACGCCGGCCTCGCCGACATTGCGGAACTCCTCTACGGCATGGCACTTCTCGCTGAGGGCGGTGCGCTGAGGGACCCGGCCCGCTTCACCAGACTGATGGCGGACCGTCTCTCCTTCTAGGCGGTTGGACGCGCGTGAGGGGCCGGCACCATGTGCCGGCCCCTCACGATTCAGTAGCGGGGACAGGATTTGAACCTGCGACCTCTGGGTTATGAGCCCAGCGAGCTACCGAGCTGCTCCACCCCGCGTCGTTGAGACCAGTCTACGGCAAGTCCGCCGACGCTGAGACCATGATTGTTTCCTGGGGGGAACGAGGTGCGTCGGAGGACCTGAGCGGCGCGCGTCCGCACGAGAGAGTCCGGCGTGACCTGCCCGTGGCGGGTCAGGACGGGAACCGGGGCTCAGTTCACCTTCGCAAGGTTGCCGGCGATCTCGGCGAGGAGAGCGGAGCCGTGGACGGCGGAGTTGTCCGTAGCCCAGCAGGCGTAGCCGTCGGGACGGATGAGCAGGGCGGCAGCGCCAAGATCTTCTGTGCAGGTGGCGCGGACGAGATCGACCCGCGGCGGGAGGCCGAGGCCGGCCGGTACGATACCGGCCAGATCGAGCAGGACGGCATGCCCCGCGCCGAACAGCGTCGACAGCCGAATGGGGCCGGCGTCGGTGACCAGGTCGGCATCCGGCACGCGGTGCCCGGTGAGCGGATGCCCGCCGGACAGCTCGTAACGCAGCGAGAGGCCGGACATCAGTCCGGCGACGTGACGGTTGGCGTCCGGCAGTCTCAGCAGGTCGACGAAGATGTCCCGCAGGGCGGCGACGTCCTCGCTCGGGTTCGGATCCGCCAGGACGCGCTGCGCCGAGGTGTGATGCAGGACCTGGGCTCCGACCGGATGCCGTTCGGCGTGGTAGCTGTCCAGAAGGCTGCTCGGCGCCCGGCCCTGGACGGCTGCGGCCAGTTTCCAGCCGAGGTTGAACGAATCCTGCATGCCGAGGTTGAGTCCCTGGCCGCCCAGTGGGGGATGGATGTGCGCCGCGTCGCCGGCGAACAGGACGCGGCCGGCCCGGTAGTGCTCCAACTGCCGTGTGGCGTCGGTGAACCGGGACGAGTTGTCCACGGCGCCGAGGGTGGTCCCGGAGCCGTACACGGTCTGCAGCGCGACGGTGATCTCCTCCTGGGTGACGCCGGAGGTGTCGCGTGAGGTGTCCGGCTGGTCCGCGCGCCCGAAGGTGAACCGGTACCGGTCACCACCGAGGGGCGCGAGCATGGCCCAGTAATCGCCCGCGCGGCGCATCAGGGCGCTCATGTGCTCCAACTGCTGGGGCACCGACGGCGAAACGGTGGCGAGCCGGATGTCGGCCAACACCGCCTGATGCGTCCCCGGCCTGCCGGGAAACGGCAGTCCGAGCAGCTTGCGCACCGTGCTGTGTCCGCCGTCGCACGCCACCAGATGGCGGGCCCGCACCCGCAGACCGTCCGCCGTCACGACCACCCCCTCGTCGTCGGGCTCCACCCCTGAGACGGCTGTGCCGCGCAGGACCCGCGCGCCGGCCGCGACCGCCCGCTCTTCGAGCAGTTCCTCGATCTCCCATTGAGGGACCGCGACCGGGAAGGGATGCCTGGTGTTCCAAGGGGTGCAGTCCAGGGGCACGGGCAGGGCGGCGAAGTGGCCGCCGACCGGATCACGCGGCGTGGCCCGCTTCAGCAACGGCTCCAACAGCCCGCGTGAGTCCAGCAGTTCAGCGGTACGGGGCTGAATCCCGCCGCCCTTCACCTGCTCGATGCGCCGGGGCAGCTTCTCCAGCACCAGCGTCTCGACCCCTGCCAGGGTCAGTTCGTACGCCAGCGTCAGTCCGGTCGGGCCCGCGCCCACGACGACGACCTCGGTCTCGCTCACCGTCAACACCCTCACTCCATCCCATTTCCCGCCTCGGAGTAAATGTATACCAGGTGCAGAAATCGTCTCGGGGCAGCAATCTGTTACGGTGGGCATCGTGGACGACAAGCCAGGGCTCAGGGAACGGAAGAAGCAGCGGACCCACGCGGCGATCTCCGATGCGGCGATCGCGCTGTTCCTGGAGCATGGCTTCAACCAGGTCTCGGTCGCCCAGGTGGCCGAGGCGGCCGAGGTGTCCAAACGCACGGTCTTCGCCTACTTCCCGGCGAAGGAGGACCTCGTGGTGCACCGTCTGGCCGACCACGAGACCGAGATCGCGCGCGTCGTGAGGGGCCGCCCGCCCCACACCGCCCCGCTGACCGCGCTGCGCGAGCATTTCGTCCAGGGTCTGCGTGAGCGGGATCCGATCACCGGACTCAACGATCATCCCCAGGTGCGGAGGGTTCATCGGATGATCCTCGACGCGCCCTCGCTGGTGGCCCGGATGGAACGCTTCAAGACCGGCTCCGAGCGAGCACTCGCTCAGGCGCTGCGGGAAACGGCGGACACATCGGAACTCACCGCGCGGTTGGCCGCCGTCCAGATCGTCGCCGTCCACTGGACGCTGGCGCAGGACAACGCGGAACGCCTGGCGCACGGAGAGTCGGCCGACGCGCGCCATCCGGGTGCTGTGGCCGACGCCGACCATGCGTTCGCGCTGCTGGAGAACGGGTTGCGGGACCTGGGCCGGGCCCGGTGATTCCGCACGGCCATGGGCCGTGGACAGCCGCGGGAGCTCGATCGGGCCGACCGGTTCGGGCCGAACCGGCGGTGCCGGCGGCGGTGTCGTCCGGCCATGTTCCGACTGCCGGAGCCGAGGTCCTCACATGGCTCAGGTGGTGGGCGGGGTGGGTGCCTGTTCGCCGGGCGGGTGGGGAGCGGTGATGCCGGTGAGGGCGAGATCGATTCCGGCGAGGAACTGCTCGCGGTCGTCGTGCTCGCGCAGCCGGCTTGCGACGGCCCGGGTGAACGGATAGTCGTCGGGGTCGAGTTCTTCCCAAGCACTCGATACGGCGTCGAGGAACTCGGCGCGGTTCGCGCCCGGCCCGAGAGTGCGGGCGTGCGCGGTGTTCGCGGCGTTCTGCCCGGCGGCGCCGAGGGTGTAGTGCACCAGCACCGAGGTCGCCGTGAACCAGCTGTCCTCGGGCACCCCCAGCGAACGGACGCGTCGGCCGATGCTCTCGAAGATCCGCGGCGCCACCGACCCCCAGGGACTCCGGGAGAGCTGCGTCGAGAGCTGCGCGGCGAGCCAAGGGTGTGCGTCGATGGCGTGGAACAGGCCGAGCGCGACGGCGCGGATCTCGTCCTGCGGCGAGGTCGGGGACCCGGCGGGCTCGACGGCCAGCGCGGCGGCGACGACCGCGTCGGTCGCGGCACCGAGCAGCTCGCCCTTGTTCGCGACATGCCAATAGATCGCGCCGGGTCCGGTGGCGAGGCGCTCGCCCAGCGCGCGGAACGTGAGGCCGCCCTCGCCCGTCGCGTCGAGAAGCTCGATCGCGACCTCGACGATGCCCTCCCGGGAGAGCGGTTCCTCTCGTCGCTCTGGGCGACGCGTCCTGGTTGCCATACGCGCATCCTGACACACGCCTGGAACGCTGTTCCAGCTTGACATCGCTGGAACGCTGTTCCAAGGTGCTTTGGAACGGCATTCCAATCCAACGACGACCCGACGGGTGACCGTCCGGCAGGCGTGCGACAGGCAAGGAACCACCATGACCACTGATGTCACGATCATCGGCGCCGGGCTCGGAGGACTGACCCTCGCCCGCGTCCTCCACGTCCACGGCATCCCGGCGACGGTCTATGAGGCCGAGACCTCGCCGGCCGCCCGCACTCAGGGCGGCATGCTCGACATCCACGACCACAACGGCCAACCGGCCCTGCGGGCGGCGGGCCTGCTCGAAGAGTTCCGCGGCCTCATCCTGGAGGGCCGCCAGGCGACACGGGTGCTCGACCGGGACGGGACCGTTCTGCTCGACGAACCCGACGACGGCACGGCCGGGCGCCCCGAGGTGCAGCGCGGCGAGCTTCGTCGGATCCTGCTCGACTCACTCCCGGCCGGCACCGTCCAGTGGGGACGCAAGGTCAGCGGTGTCCGCGCCCTCGGCGACAGCCGCCGCGAGGTGACCTTCGCCGACGGCGGTACCGTCGTCGCGAGTCTGCTGGTCGGCGCGGACGGCGCGTGGTCACGGGTCCGGCCGATGGTTTCCGACGCGGCACCCGAGTACATCGGCAGGTCGTTCGTCGAGACCTGCCTGTTCGACGCCGACACCCGGCACCCGGCCGCCGCGAAAGCGGTCGGCGGCGGGTCGCTGTTCGCGCTCGCGCCGGGCAAGGGGATCCAGGCTCACCGGGAGAGCGGCGGGACCCTGCACACCTACGTGGCGCTCTCGCGGTCGCAGGACTGGTTCGCCCGTATCGATTTCAGCGATTCCGTCGCGGCCGGCGCCCGGATCGCCGAGGAGTTCGACGGGTGGGCGCCGGAGCTCACCGCGCTGATCACCGACAGTGACACCGCGCCGATCCTGCGCCCCCTCAACGCCCTGCCCATCGAGCACCAGTGGGATCGGGTGCCGGGGGTGACCCTGCTCGGCGACGCCGCCCACCTCTCGGCCCCGAACGGCGAAGGCGCCAACCTGGCCATGTACGACGGCGCGGAACTCGGCAAGGCCATCGCCGCGCGTCCCGACGACGTCGAAGCCGCGCTCACCGCGTACGAGCAGGCCCTGTTCCCGCGCAGCGCCGAGGCCGCCGCCGATGGTGTCGAGCTGCACGAGCTCCTCTTCGGCGACAACGCACCCCATGGGCTGATCGACATGTTCACCGGACACGAGGAGACCGGGGACCGCGCCGGTCTCGGGGCCGAGTGACGGCGAGGCCGGCGTCACTCCTGACACGGTCACGTCGGACATGGACGCCCCGTGTGCGGTGGAGAGGGTGCGACGAGTCCCGGAAGAGGGTGCGACGTACGACCGGACGGGCCCAAGGCCTACACGCGAGCGGCTCGGGTTGGACACTGGGTGTGTGCTCGTACGCCGCTGGGGGAACTCGATTCCCCAGGTGAGAGGAGCCCATGTGACGCCGTCGACGTCAGCGGCCGGTGGCCGGGAACCGGCCGCTCAGGAGGCCGGGTCCGAGCCGGATCCACGGCGGTGGCGGGCCCTGTGGGTCACGTTGGTGGCCGGCTTCATGAGTCTGCTGGACGTGACGATCGTGGCCGTCGCCCTGCCGACCATCCAACGGGATCTGCACGCCTCACCCGCGCAGGTGCAGTGGGTGGTGTCCGGGTACGCCCTCACGTTCGCCCTCGCCCTGGTCACCGCTGGGCGCCTCGGTGACGCCCTGGACCGGCGTCGCATCTTCCTGCTGGCGCTCAGTGGCTTCGTGGTCTGCAGCGCCGCCTGCGGTGTGGCCCCCGACATCATGCTGCTGGTGGTGGCCCGCCTTGCCCAGGGCCTGGCGGCCGGTTTCATGGCCCCCCAGAACTCCGCGCTCATCCAGCAGATGTTCCGGGGCGCCGAACGCGGTCGGGCCTTCGGCTTCTTCGGCGCGACCGTCGG
The DNA here is from genome assembly GCF_012273515.2 of Streptomyces sp. RPA4-2. NCBI lineage: Bacteria > Bacillati > Actinomycetota > Actinomycetes > Kitasatosporales > Streptomycetaceae > Streptomyces > Streptomyces sp. RPA4-2. The sequence continues at coordinate 523,809 of NZ_CP050975.2, read as the reverse complement.
CATCTCCTCCGCCGCCGGTCCCATCACCGGCGGCGCCATCCTCGCGCTGGCGTCCGGGCCCGCGGGCTGGCGGTGGATCTTCTACGTCAACGTCCCCATCGGAATTCTCGCCGTCCTGCTCGGCCGTCGTCTCTTGCCGCGCATCCGGCGTTCCGGGCGTGGGCGCGTGGACGTGGCCGGCGTCCTGCTCCTCGGACTCGGCGTCCTCGCGTTCATGTATCCGCTGGTCCAGGCGGACTCCGGCGGCCTCGGCCGGCTGTGGTGGCTGTTCCCGGTCGGCGGCGTGCTCCTCGTCGGCTTCGTCCAGTGGCAGCGCCACCTCGTCGCCTCCGGCAACCAGCCACTGCTCGATCTGCGCCTGTTCAGCACCGTGCGCGGCTACGCCGTGGGCGCCGGCGTGGGCACGCTCTACTTCATGGGCTTCAGTGGCGTCTGGTTGGTCTTCGCTCTCTTCTACCAGCACGGTCTCCACTTCTCACCGCTCCGTTCGGGCCTCGCCGTGACCCCTTTCGCCCTCGGCTCGGCGGCCGCGGCGGTGGTCGCCGGCCGCATGGTGGAACGGTTCGGCCGCCTCCTCACCGTGGCCGGCCTGACGGGCGTGATCGCCGGCCTCGGGACCACGGCGCTGCTCCTTCGCTTCGTCTCCCTGGACATCGCGCCCTGGGTCGCGGCCCCGGCCCTGTTCCTCGGTGGCATCGGCAGTGGCTTCGTGGTCTCTCCCAACATCACCATGACCTTGCGGGACGTACCCGTGCGCATGGCGGGCGCCGCCGGCGGTGCCCTGCAGACCGGTCAGCGGCTCGGCGCCGCGGTGGGCACCGCGGCCCTGCCCGGCCTCTTCTACCTGACGCTGAACAGGAGCGGCGACTATCGCGGCGCCCTTGTCACCGCGCTGGTCGTCGCCCTCGTCGGCATGGTGGCGTGCTGGGCCCTCGCCACGTTCGACTGGCAGCGGGACCGGCATCATCACCACCGGCACCGCAAGTGCCCGGACGAGGTCGCGAACAATCCCGTGCACGCCCGGCAGGACTGACTCGCCCCGGCGCAGCCGATTCCCGTCGGCCGCGCCCGCGCTTCACCTGGCCCGCCACCGCGTGCCGCGGCATGCACACGGGGGCAAAGCCGACCATGCGTATGTTTTGCGGCGGAGGTGGAAGGGGAGCAGCGTGGGCGTGCACGCCCCGGTCCGTGAAACCAGCGATATCAGGAGTCGACGTGACAGCAGTCCCCGCCATCACCCTCAACAACGCGGTGCGGATCCCCCAGCTCGGCTTCGGCACCTTCCAGATCCCGCCGGAGGAGACCCGCGAGACGACGCTGGCCGCGCTGGAAGCCGGCTACCGGCACATCGACACGGCGGAAATGTACGGCAACGAGAAGGAGGTCGGCCAAGCGGTCCGCGACTCCGGTCTCGACCGTGGCGACGTCTTCGTGACCAGCAAGCTCGACAACGGCGCCCATGCGCACGACGACGCCCTCCAGGCGTTCGACCGCACGATGGAGGAGCTGGCCCTCGACTACCTGGACCTCTTCCTCATCCACTGGCCGCTGCCCGGCAAGGGCGACTTCGTGGAGACCTGGAAGGCTCTGGAGGAGATCTACCGCTCCGGCCGGGTCAAGGCCATCGGCGTCTCCAACTTCCAGCCCCAGCACCTGCGTCGGCTGCTGGAGGACAGCGAGGTGGTGCCCGCGGTCAACCAGATCGAGGTTCACCCCTACCTCACGCAGGCCGACGCCAGGGCCTTCGGCGCCGAACACGACATCGCCACCGAGGCCTGGTCGCCCATCGCGCAGGGCAAGGTCCTCGACGACCCGACCATCAAGCGCATCGCCGAGCGGGTGGGCAAGACGCCCGCCCAGGTGACCCTCCGCTGGCACCTCCAGCGAGGGGACATCGTCTTCCCCAAGTCGGTGACCCAGAAGCGTATCGAGGAGAATTTCGACCTGTTCGACTTCGAACTCGGCGAAGGCGACATCGGTGAGATCTCGGCGCTGAACCGCGACGAGCGGACCGGCCCCGACCCGGACCGCTTCAACGGCTGAGAACAACCGTCTTCGGCAGGCCTGAGCGTCACACTCCGGGCGGTGTCCGGGCGTGTGAGGACCCCAGGTCATGGGACGGGCTCGTCCACCGGAGTGGACGAGCCCGACGGCTGTGAAGTGCGTCAGCGCACGTGGACCGTCACCGTGACGGTCTTGAGGACCGCCGGCAGCTTGGTGGTGTCCACCTTCAGGATCTCGCCGCTGTCCTCCTGCCCCGTGGGCGGCAGCACCTTCTGGTGCACCGTCCACTTCCCGTCGGGGTCGACCGCGATGGTGTCGATGCCGAAGTCGTCGTCGTTGGACAGGTACACGGTCTTGCCGGAGTTCGCGGTGGCCACGCCCTCGACCTTGTCGTGGCCGAAGAACGCACCGCTGGGGTCGAGTTGACTCACCAGCGTGCCGACGTTGAGGTACGGCTGCTTCTGCGCGACGTGGACACCGGCGCCGGTGAGCGAGGTGAGAGCGGCGTTGGTGCCGGCCGTCCCGACCAGGGCCTCGGGCGACTTGCCGCCGATCGTCAGGCCGCTGACGTCGGTCGCGCCGTTGATGTCGACCTCGTAGAGGGTCTTCTGGGCGAACGGCTCGAAGTTGCCGTCACGCTCGTCCACCAGGAACCTCGTGCTGGACAGCGCGGTGATCTCGCTGTTCGCGGCGCCCGTGGTGGCCGGGTTGTCCAGCAGGTACAGGTACTGCTTGGACTGGAACGTGCGCAGGTTGACCGTGACGATACGAGTGGCCGCGACATTGCCGGCCTTGGTGCTGCCGAGATCCGGCTGCTGCAACGCGGCCTGCATGACGCCCACCAGGGTCGAGCCGTCCGGCGTGACCGTCAGGCCTTCCATGCCCTTGTTCTTCGACCGGTTGGCGAGCTCGGCAGGCAGGTACCCGAGGATCTTGTGGTGCGCGTTGTCAGGGCTGTTCCTGTACGGGGTCAGCCGGCCCAACTCGTAGCCGTGCGCGTCGAAGTGCGTGATGTACGGGCCGTACTCGTCCGACACCCAGAACGTGCCGTCCGGCAGCGCCACCAGGCCCTCGGAGTCGTAGCCGTACGGGTCCCTGGTCACGGGAGTGGGGGTACCGCCGTTGGCGTTCGTCGCGGCGAGGTCGTCGATCGTCTCGCTCGTGTCGTGCGGCGGACGGCCGCTGTACGACACACCGCCGAGGCTCTTCGGCCCCTTCAGGGTGACCGTCTTGATGAGCCGGGCCTTGCCGTCGACGAGCTTGAACTCGCCGATCTCAGGCGTGAAGTCGAGGACCATCTCGGACTTGTTGCCGTCCGGAGCGTCGGCGTTGGGGCCGCGGTCGGTGAGGCCGTAGAAGTGGCCCGACCTGCCCGGCACCGGCGTGAGCGACGAGCCGAAGCCCTCACCGGAGATCTTGGTGCTGGTGCCGCCCGGACCCGCGACCTGCGTCAGCGGCGGGATGGGGGTCCCGTTCGCCTGAGCGTCCTTGAACAGCTGAACCGCGTCGGTGGCCGTGTAGGTGAAGGTGTCCGTGCCCTTGAAGCCGGACTCGGGGATGTACGAGAACGTGCCGTCCGCGTTGACCGTCACCTTGCCGTTGGACGGGTCGGTGTGGCGCACGACAGCGGTCGCGCCGTTGTCGTTCCGCAGAACGTTGCCGGTCAGCGTGCCGTGACCGGAGAAGGAGTCGGAGACCGTGCCGAAGTCGTGGGACGGGGCCGAGAGCCAGCCACCGGCCTGGGCCGCGACCGTGCCTGCGCCCACGGCTGCGACGGTGGCGCCGATCGCGATGGCGATGCGGGTGGGCTTGCGGGAGAAGGGTCTTGAAGTCACACCGCAGAACTTGTCGGTCAATGATGAACTCTGAGGGGGTATTTGGTGAAGCCTCGATACAGAGAGCCCCGGTTCTTCGCAATCCTCGACCGGTACGGGGCGCGAGGGTGCGTGGCGCCCCCTCGCGCAGGAACCGTCCGGCGGCGGCGCGTTGTCGCCTCCAAGGACACTGGGCTGTCGGCCGGTCCACGGTGTCGGGCGTCGGCCGGGGGAGTGGTGCAGGGCCTCAGCCCGGGGACTGGTGCCGGGCGTAGGCCGTGCGGATGGTGTCAGGCGTAGGCGGTGCGGATGGTGTCAGGCGTAGGCCGTGCGACTGGTGTCAGGCGTAGGCGGTGCGACTGGTGTCGGACGCCGGACCGGGGACCGGTGTCAGACGTCGGCCGTGAGTCCGGCGAGATCGAGCACGGTCTTGCCGCGGCGCGGGCCCGTCGCCGCGGCAGCGTGCGCCTCGGCCGCGCGGTCGGCGGGGAAGACGGCCTGGACGGGTACGCGGAATCGTCCCCGCTCGGCGAGGTCCGCGGCGAGCGCGAGCCCGTGGCACCCGTCCGGCCCGCCTCCGTAGCGACCGAGCGAGAGGCGTACTCCGCGGCCCGGACCCGTGAAGTCCGCGAGCGTGACCACCGGCTCCGCGCCGCCCGTGAGGGCGATGAGTTCGTCGAGCGAGCCGGCCCCGGCGACGTCGAGCGCGCGGTCGATCCGTGGGATGCCGAGCGCGCGGACCCGTTCGGCCAGACCGGGTCCGTACGCGACCGGGATCGCGCCGAGACCGGCGAGAAAATCGTGGCTGCCGGGGCGACCGGTCCCGATCACGCGCGCCCCGCGTGCCGCCGCCAACTGCACGGCGATGCTTCCGACACCGCCCGTCGCGCCGTCGATCAGCAGCGTCGTGCCCCGCCCGTCGCCCACGCCCAGCAGATCCAGCGCCCGGGTCGCCGTCTCGACGCCTGTCGCCGCTGCGCCTGCCTGCTCCCAGGGCAGGGCGGCAGGCTTCGCCGCCCAGAACGCCAGCACGGCGAACTCCGCGCTCGCCCCGCCCAGCCGGGTGACGTCGACCGCCCCGAACACCTCGTCGCCGACCGCGAAGCCCTGGACGCCCGCGCCGACCTCGTCGATCACCCCGGCCGCGTCCACGCCGGGGATGTGCGGAAGGTCGAGGCCGTCGCGCGAGGGCGAGTCACCGGCACGCAGTGCGAGGTCGACCGGCGACACCCCGCTGGTCCGGACCGCGATCCGCACCTCACCCGGACCCGCGTGCGGCTCGGGCGCGGATCCGACGCCGAGCACCTCCGGGGGACCGAACTTGCCGAACTGTATGGCGCGCATGATGACCTCTCCGGCCCGGACCTCCCGGGCGCCGCCCCACGGTAGACATGGATGTGGAGCAGGTGTTCCGGATCAGTGCGAAGTGAGAGGTGCGGGAACCACGGTGACTCGGAAAACACGGGCGGACGCGGCACACAACCGCCGGCACATCGTCGCCGTCGCGCGCGCCGCGTTCGCCGGCGAAGGGCTCGACCTGCCGATGCGGGAGATCGCCCGCCGCGCCGGTCTGGGCGTCGCCACGGTCCACCGGCACTTCCCGACCCGCGCCGACCTGGTCGCGGTGGCACTCGCCGAGCATGTGGCGGCGTGCCGCGCGGACATGCGGGCCGCCCTCGACGAGCCGGACCCCTGGCGCGCGCTCAGCGGCACCGTCCGCGGCTTCGCCGAGCACCGGCTGCGGGACCGCGGGCTGAACGAGGCCCTGTTCGGCTCCCCACCCGGCGGCGGCCGCCTTCGCCGCCGACCGCCGCGAGCAGGCGCGGGCGCTGCGGCAGCTCGTCGATCGCGCCCGTGCCGCCGGTGCCGTCCGCCCCGATGTCTCCGTGGACGACGTACGCGTCTGCCTCGCCGCCATCGCCTCCTTCCAGCCGACGCGCCCCGAGACGGCCCTCCACCGACTCGTCGACCTCCTCCTGACCGCCCTCCGCCGGGCCTAGGGCGTGCTGCGAAAGTCCCGTCTGCTCGCGACGCCTGGCACGCACTCTCGCCGCACCGGGCGAAAACCCGAGCACGTCCAGTACGCGGGCTTCCGCCCGGCACTCCCCCAGCCTCCGGCCGGGGGGACCCCCAGAGCACGCACCAGACGCCGCGAGGCCCGCCCTCCGGGCGGACGACGGGACTTTCGCAACACGCCCCAGGTCAGTGCTCCCACACGTCCGGGCCGCCACCCCGCCACTCGATCAGCCCGGAGGTCGCGACCTGTTGCCTGTCCGCTTCCTCCAGGCCCGCTCGCCGCAGAAAGTCCGCAACGTCGAGCAGCCCGTACGCCATGCCGAGAAAATGCTCGCCCACGCGGACACGTCGACCGCCGTCGTCTGCGGGCGGATACACGATCACGGGCTGGGGTGGGGCCATGCCTCCCAGCGTGTGGGGCGCGGGCCCGGGGCGCACGCCGGGCTGCTCCTGGAACGGCCGGCGAACACCCCGGTACAGTCCGCGGTCAGACGCCCGCACCGGAAGCCGGGAACCCTTCCGCCGCTCGTGGACGTCGCGAGGCGCGAGGCCGGTGGCCGCCGTCGACCGGTCACGTGATCCCGGTGCCGCGCAGAAGCAGCAATGCCACGTCCACCACCGCCACGGCCACCGCGGCCGCGAACGCCGCCCGCGCCCGACGGCGTCCGAGCGCCGTCCCGGCCACCGCGACCAGGCCCGCCACCGCGAGAGCCGCCACTCCCCACCTGCCGGGCGGTCCGGCGGGTCCCAGCGCCAGGACCGCGGACGCGGTCACCAGCGGCACCGGCAGCAGCAGCCGTGCGCCGTCCGGACCCAGCCGCTGCGGCCACCCCCGTACACCCGTCGCCAGGTCTCCGCGGATGTCCGGCAGCACATCGCCCAGGTGGGCTCCGACCCCCAGTAACGCCCCGGCGGTGACGAGCCACCAGGCCGGCCACGGCTGCCCTGGCAGCCCCAGCGTCACGAACGCCGGGAGCGCGGCGAAACCCACCGCGTACGGCGCCCAGGACCACACCGTCGACTTGAGCCGCAGGTCGTACGCCCAGGCCGCCGCCACTCCGGCCAGGTGCGCGACGCCCGCCCGCAGGCCGCAGCCGAACGACAACGGCACGCACAGCGCCAGCGCCGCATACGCGGCCACCCACACCTGCGTCACGCCCACCGTGCCGTCGACGACAGGTTTGCCCCGGCGCCCTGTGGCGATGTCCCGGCGTGCGTCGAACGCGTCGTTGCACCAGCCGACGGACAACTGCCCGGTCACCACCGCGGCGGTGGTCAGGGCACAGCGCGCGGCACCCTGACCCGTGGTCAGGGCCAGGGCGGCCATCAGGGCGGTGACCGCCACTACGGGACCGGGGTGGCAGGCCCCGGCCAGGCCACCCACTCGGACGGTCCAACTCGCGGTCGTGCGGCAGGCCGTCGGCTCCTCGTAAGTGCCCATTCCCCCGATCGTAGGCGTCCCCGACCCTCTGCTTCGGTGTCCTTGTCGTGGTCGTGTCCATGAACCGGGCCCGAGCACGTCCTGGTGACGAAGTGGCGCCGACTGGAGCAGGATTCGCGGAGGAACCCCGACGTCATCCGGTGACCCATCCAGGGCGGCCGGACCGTCATCTCGTCCGGCTTCCGCGCGCTCCAGGACGGACGGCCGGACGGGCGATCCGTGGTGTCGGAACACCGGACCGGGGAACACGTGCAGAGCAGACCACCCCAGTCGGCAACCGGACGGGAAGCAAATGACGCGGATCGCCGCCGTTCACGGTGCCCTGGCACCGCACCGTCGCACGCAGTCCGAGATCACCGACATGGTGGCCCGTACCTGTCTGCCCACGGGCACCGACCGCCGGGTCCTGGACCGGCTGCACCGCAGTGCCAAGGTCCGCTCGCGCCACATGACGTTGCCGCTCGAACAGTACGGGGAACTCGACGGATTCGGCGCCGCCAACGACGTCTTCATCGCCGCCGCCACCGATCTGGGCGCCAAGGCCGTGCGAGACGCGCTGCACATGGCCGGCCTGTCCGCAGCCGACGTCGACCTGCTGGTCTTCACCTCCGTCACCGGCATCGCCACCCCCTCGATCGACGCACGGCTGGCCGGCCGCCTCGGACTGCGGCCGGACGTCAAGAGACTGCCCCTGTTCGGTCTGGGCTGCGCCGGTGGCGCCGCGGGCCTGGCCCGCATGCACGACCACCTGCTGGGCCGCCCCGACGACGTGGGCGTACTGCTGTCGGTCGAGCTGTGTTCGCTCACCTTCCAGCGCGACGACGCCTCCATGGCCAACATGGTCGCCACCGGGCTGTTCGGCGACGGAGCCGCCGCTGTCGTCGCCCACGGCGCGAACCGCCCGGCCGGGACCGACGGCCCCACGATCGTGGACACACGCAGCCACCTGTATCCGGACACCGGGCGCGTCATGGGGTGGGACATCAAGGACTCCGGCTTCCAGGTGGTCCTCGACCCGCAGGTCCCCGACGTGGTGCGCCGATACCTCGCCGACGACGTCGAGGGGTTCCTGGGTGACCACGGTCTGAAGCCCAAGGACGTGACCGCCTGGGTGTGCCACCCCGGCGGCCCCAAGGTCCTGGAGGCCGTCACCGAGGCCCTCGATCTTCCCGACGACGCGCTCGATGTGACCTGGCGTCATCTGGCGGACGTGGGCAACCTGTCCTCGTCCTCGGTGCTCCACGTACTGCGCGACACCCTGGCCGAACGCCGCCCGCCGCCGGGCACCGCAGGTGTGCTGCTGGCGATGGGGCCCGGCTTCGCCTGTGAACTCGTCCTGTTGCGCTGGTAGGCCCGACCCGTCGAACCCACAGGACAGGAGGACACGGGACACATGATCTGGTACGGGCTACTGGTGGCCGCCGTCGCCGCCGAACGTGTCGCGGAACTCGTCGTCGCCCGCCGCAACGAACGGTGGAGCACCGCCCGCGGCGCGACGGTGACCGGGCAGGGCCACTACCCGGCGATGGTCGCCCTCCACACCGGCCTGCTGGGCGGCTGTCTGGCCGAGGTGTGGCTGGCCGGTCGGCCCTTCCTGCCCGTCCTGGCCTGGCCGATGCTGACCGTGCTGGTGGCCGCCCAGGGCCTGCGGTGGTGGTGCATCAACACCCTGGGGCCCCGCTGGAACACCCGGGTGATCGTCGTCCCCGGCCTGCCACTGGTGAGGAGCGGCCCCTACCGCTGGCGGTGGCTGCGCCATCCGAACTACGTGGCCGTCGTCGCCGAGGGCGTGGCGCTGCCCCTGGTGCACACCGCCTGGGTCACCGCGGCCGTGTTCACCGTGCTCGACGCCGTGCTGCTCACCGTGCGCATCCGCTGCGAGAACCGGGCGCTGGCCACCGCTACCGCTCCTCCTTCGGCCACCCCGTCGCCCGCGTGATCGACGTACTCGTGAGCGGCGGAGGTCCGGCCGGTCTTGCCGCCGCCATCCACGCCGCGCTCGCCGGTCTGGAGGCAGTCGTGGTCGAACCACGGACAGCGCCCGTGGACAAGGCCTGCGGAGAAGGTGTCATGCCCGGCGGTGTCGCCGCGCTGCGAGGACTGGGTGTCGAGGTCACCGGCCGCGAACTGCGCGGCATCCGGTACCTGGACGGCGCCGTCCGGGCCGAAGCGTCCTTCCGCGGCCCCGGCGGCCTGGGGATCCGCCGTACCGCGCTGCATTCCGCACTGCACGAGCGGGCCCTCGGCCTCGGCGTGCGGATGCTGCCCGGCAAGGTCGGCGAGGTTCACCAGAGCGCGGATACGATCACCGCCGCCGGGATCACGGCCCGTTGGCTGATCGCCGCCGACGGCCTGCACTCCCCGCTGCGCCGAAGCCTGGGGCTGGAACTGCCGGGCCGTCCCCACGGCCGGTACGGGCTGCGCCGGCACTACCGCGCCGAGCCCTGGACGGACTTCGTGGAGGTCCACTGGTCGCGGCACGGCGAGGCCTACGTGACACCGGTCGAAGACGACCTGGTGGGCGTGGCGGTCCTCAGCGACAGCCGCCGCGGCTACGACGATCACCTGGCCGACTTCCCGGCTCTCACCGCGTCGCTGCGCGGGCCGGCCGCGACGGAGGTACGTGGCGCCGGACCGTTGTTGCAACGGGTGCGGCGCAGAGTCGCCGGCCGCGTCCTGCTCGTCGGCGATGCCGCGGGATACCTGGACGCCCTGACCGGTGAGGGCATCGCCCTCGCGTTGGCGTCGGCCGGGGCCGCCGTCCGCTGTCTTGCCGCCGGGCGGCCGGGCGCGTACGAACGTGCCTGGGTACGGCTGACCCGGCGTCACAGGCTGCTGACCGGTGCCCTGCTGGCCGCGAGCCGCCGTCCCGGCACCGCCCGACTCATCGTCCCCGCGGCGTCTCGGATGCCCCCGCTGTTCTCAGCGGCGATCCACGCACTCCAATAGGAGCGTGTACGCCGCGACCGGGGCTTCCTGCGCTGCTCGTGCCGCGGGTGCTGCCGTTCGGCCACCGGCACCGGCTACCGCAGCGGCGACGGCTCCTCCTCGTCTTCTTCATCGGGTTCATCGGGTTCATCGCGTTCATCGGGAAGCTTCACGTCGCTGACCGCGATGTTGACCTCGACGGTCTCCAAGCCGGTCATCCATTCGACGGCGGAGATCACGTCCTCCCGCACGGCGCCCGTGACGTCCTTGATGGAGACGCCGTAGTCGACGACGAGCTCCAGATCGATGGCCGTCTGCGTCGCGCCGACCTCGACCTTGACCCCACGTGAGACGGACTTTGCGGTGCCGGGTACGCGTTCCCGCGCGGCGCCGAAGGCCCGCGCGATTCCGCTGCCCAACGCATGGACGCCGATCACCTCACGGGCTGCCGTTCCAGCGATCTTCTCGACCACCCCATCGGCGATGGTGGTCCGGCCCTGGGCGCAGCGGTCGCGGTCGTCGTCGCGCGTCGCGTGGACGTCCTTGTTGATGGCGTTCCCCGTGAATATGCCGCGCGAGGCCTCGGGCTCTCCGGTACCGGTCATAGCGGGTCGGCCCTTTCCGGGAGAGGAACCTGCCGTCCGGATTTCCACATTAAGCCGGTTTCTCTGATGCTGCCGCCACGGTGGAAGCCGGTGGGGTCCGGCCGGCCACGCCTCATCGGCGGGGCGAAGCTCCGCGTGCCCCTGGAGCTCCGGCGGAGGACGCTGGGAGGGACGGTGACGACTGTGGACGCGAGTCCGTCGGTTCGGCCTGTCCGTGCCGGCCGTACCGCCCTTGCCGCGCGGTCGGCTGTGGCCGGCGGATCGGATCACCTCGCGAAGGCCCGAGTTCACCGCCGTACCTCAGCAGAACACCGTCGTACCTCGGCAAGAAGGAGTGTGAATCCGATGGTCACCGTGTCTCTCACCGGAGCGTCCAAGGAGGACGCCGCCACCGTCTTCGATGTCCTGCGGACGGCCTTTCCCACCGACCGGGGCGCCGCCGACGTGCCCCAGGAACAGGAGCTCGGCCACCCTCTCGTGCGGACCGCCGAGTTCGAGCCGACGCGGGAGCGGCTGAGCATGCCCGCCGCGCCGAGCCCGCTCGAGGGTTCGTTCACCGCCACGCTGCAGGGCGGGTACGTCGCCGTGGACCGGCTCTGTGAAGCCCTGAGCGCCGCGTTCGCCGTCCACGAGCAGGGCACGGCGTCGGGTGACCAGGAGAAGGAGGTGGATCTGCAGCTCCGGACGAAGCGGTCATGAGGACGAAGCGGTCATGAGACGGAGTCCGACCTTGCGGTGAACCGCAACGAGCTTGGGGTGGGAGGCGGATGGCCGGCCGCGGGGAGCATCGACGGAACAGGACCGATCAGGAAGCGACCCTGGCGTTCAACCCGTAGTCCAGCTCCGAACCGTCGACCAGTACCGCCTCGACCGTACGTGTTCGGGGGTCGATGTCGGCCACGATCCCGTCCCCGGCGTAGCGGGGGTAGCCCGTGGCGCCGGTCTCGCCAGTCGCCTCGACGACCGCCGAGCGCACGGCCGAGTCCTCCACCGAGGCACCGCCGCTGTTTTCGACGTGTTCGGGGACCAACAGGATGTGGAAGCGTTGCGGCTCTGTAGTCATGTTCCGGTATTTAATGTCTTGTCCCGCCAACTGTGAACAAGGCGCACGACGGTCTCGCGCAAATGGCTCGTTGTCCTCTCAGGGGTCCGACGGCATCCCTGGCCGCCAGGAGGCGGAGGACGTGCGGTCCTCCTGGCGGCGTCGCGGGGATCGAGGGAGTCAGCGGTCGTCGCGGCCGAGTGGCATGGCGCGGCGGTCGTCCTGGTCGCGGATGCCGCGTCGGCCCTCGGTGTGGCCGCGGGCGGCGGAGGTGGCGGCGACGGCCGCGGCGATGGCGAGAAGGGTCGCGATGGCGCCGGTGATCAGGTTGCTGGTGATGGAGCGGGTGTGGGCGACGTCGCCCGCGACCACCCAGGGGGCGACACAGGTCCAGATGCCGATGACGGCAGCGGCCCACGCCATGGAATGAGTGCGCTCGTAGGAACTGCCGAGGCCTCCCAGGAGCAGCATGTAGGCGATGCCCGCGATGAGGTTGGTGATGGCGAGCGTGGTGGCGCCGTTGAAGCCGGCTATCCACGGGGACGCTGCGAGGTACAGGCCGGTGATGAGGGCCAGAGCCTCGATCATCTGGGCGCGTGGGGTGGTGGCGGCGCGGTCGTGCCGTGCGCGCAGCTCCATCAGGTCGGGGTGTTCTTCGATGGGTGCGTGATGGGTTGACGCCATGATGGCCTCCATGGGAGAGGGGATACATCCACCCTTTACCCATAAGATCCACGTAAATACTTAAATCGGGCATATCTCTCGCTTTGGGGAGAGGTGTCGTGATCGTCGGTATGGGTACTGTCACTCCTCGTGTCAATGTGTGGCCTCGACTTCCGCCGGACCGAGCGGAGGCGCTGGGCGCTTGAGGCCCCAGGCCGGTCTGCGAGGATGTCCCGCATGGACGTGCGGAGCAGGAACCATGTGACGGTGACCGGCCGCCCCGATGCCCCGGTGGTGATGCTCGCGCACGGGTTCGGGTGCGACCAGAACATGTGGCGGCTCGTGGTGCCGCTGCTGGCCCCCGATTTCACCGTGGTGCTCTTCGATCACGTCGGAGCGGGACGATCGGACCTGTCTTCGTGGAGCGAGCAGCGCTACTCGACGATGAGCGGCTACGCCGAGGACGTACTGGACATCTGCCGTGAGCTGGCGCTCGGGCCCGTGACGTTCGTGGGCCATTCCGTGAGCGCGATGATGGGTGTTCTCGCCGCGGCGCGGGAGCCGGACGTGTTCGCCGGACTCGTCCTCCTCGCCCCGTCTCCGTGTTTCATCGACGACCCGGCCTCGGGATACACGGGCGGCTTCAGCGCCCAGGACATCGAGGAACTGCTCGAGTCGCTGGATGCGAACTACCTGGGCTGGTCGGGTGCCATGGCGCCGGTGATCGCAGGCAATCCCGACCGCCCCGAACTGGGCGAGGAGTTGACCAACAGCTTCTGCCGCACCGACCCGGACATCGCCCGCGTCTTCGCCCGGGTGACGTTCCTGTCCGACAATCGCGAGGACCTCGCCGGGGTACGGGTTCCGACCCTGGTCGCGCAGTGTTCCAGCGACGCGATCGCGCCGCCGGAGGTGGGCGCCTTCGTGCGGTCGCGGATTGCGGGCAGTCGCCTGATCACGCTGAACGCCACCGGGCACTGCCCGCAACTCGCTGCCCCCGAGGAGACCGCCGCGGCCATCGCGGACTTCGCCGGAACCGGCCGATGACCGGCAGGCCCGACGGTGACGGGAGGAGTGACGGTTCGGTCCCGCCAGGCCGGCCGGGCGACGACCACGCGATGTTCTCGGCGCTGCTCGAGGACAGCGCGGAGGATCTGTACGAACACGCGCCGTGCGGCTACCTCTCCACCACGTTGGACGGCCTCATCGCGAAGATCAACACCACTCTGCTGGAGTGGCTCGGCTACACGAGCGGTGACCTGGTGGGCCGCAGGAAGTTCTCCGACCTGCTCACCGTCGGCGGCCGCCTCTACCACGAGACCCACTTCGCGCCGCTGCTGCGCATGCAGGGCGAGATCAGCGGAGTCGCGCTGGAACTCAGAGCCGCCGACGGCACCCGTCTGCCGGTCCTGGTGACCTCCACCGTCCGTACGGGCACCGGCGGGGAGCCACTGCTCATCCGCACCACTGTCTTCGACGCCCGCGACCGCCGTGCGTACGAGACCGAGCTGCTGCGCGCCCGCCAGGAATCGGACCGGGAACGCGAACGCCTCAAGCGCCTCAACGCCACACTGCAGAAGACGCTTCTGCCGCCCACCTTGGTCGACGTGCCCGGCCTCGACGTCGCCGCGCACTACCATGTCGCCTCCGCCGACGAGGTCGGCGGCGACTTCTACGACCTGTTCCCCCTTTCCGCCGGTACCTGGGGGTTCTTCCTGGGCGACGTCTGCGGCAAAGGCGCGGCAGCCGCAGCGGTCACCTCCCTGGCCCGCTACACACTCCGCGCGGCCGCCGTGTACAACCCCGACCCCGCTGCCGTGCTCACCAACCTCAACACCGTCCTGAATCACGAGTATCACGACCAGGACCCGCGGTTCTGTACCGTCATCTTCGGCCTGCTCACCCCCGACGGCGACGAACGCGGCTTCACGGTCGGCCTGGCGAGCGGGGGCCATCCTCCGGCCCTGCTGTTGCGCGCGGACGGCCGCGCCGACTATCTGCCCACGCCCGGCGGCCAGTTGATCGGCGTGCTGCCCGACGCCCACATCACCACCACCACGGTCCGCCTCGATCCCGGCGACACGCTGCTCCTGTACACCGACGGCCTCACGGAAGCCCACTCCGCGAGCGCTGGGCGCCGCTACGGCGACGAGGCCCTCCTGGAGTTCACCCAGGAGCTGGCACCCACCACGGCCCATGACGCCGTGGCCGCGATCCGGGACCTGCTCGACACCTTCGGTACCGGTGTGGACGACGACACGGCCGTACTGGCCCTCAACGTGCCCCGATCGACCGGCGACGAGCGGAAGTGACCCGCGGACCGGCCGTCCCTCGCGGTGACATGGCTGCCGCGCCATGGGTACCTCCGCCCCGCATCACGGGCGCGTACGAGCGGTCCGTCAGCGACCCCCGCGAGTGTTGAGCCGGGCGGCCTGGCGCGTCAGGTGATCGCGTTCGGCGAGGTTGGGGGCCTTTCGGGCCGCCTCGACGTACAGCCGTGCCGCGGTCTCCTGGTCGCCGACCCGCTCGTGGAGATAGGCCGCCACCGCCGTGTACCGGGGGAGCGCGTCGTCCAGCTCCGCGAGCGCCGCCAGACCGGCGCGCGGTCCGTCGGCCTCGCCGATGGCCACCGCTCGGTTGAGCCGGACGACCGGGCTGTCGGTCAGCCGCGCGAGTTCGTCGTACCACTCGACGATCTGCACCCAGTCGGTCTCCTCGGCGGTGGGCGCGTCGGCGTGGAGTGCCGCGACGGCCGCCTGGGCCTGGAACTCGCCCAGCCGGTCGCGGGCGAGGGCCGCCTGGAGGATCGCGATGCCTTCGGCGATCGCCCCGGTGTCCCACCGGCCGCGGTCCTGCTCGGCGAGCGGCACCAGGCCCCCGTCGGGCGCGGTCCGGGCGGCGCGCCGCGCGTGGTGCAGCAGCATGAGGGCGAGCAGCCCCGCCACCTCGGGGTGGTCGATCGCGGCCGCGAGCTGCCGGGTGAGCCGGATGGCCTCGGCGGCGAGGTCGACGTCGCCCGAGTAGCCCTCGTTGAAGACCAGATAGAGGACGCGGAGCACGGTGGCGACGTCGCCGGGCCGGTCGAACCTTCCCCGAGCTCCCGGCTTCGCTCGAGCAGGGGAGACCCCAACGCCGGAGACGGTGCGCTTGGCCCGGCTGATGCGCTGCGCCATGGTCGCCTCGGGCACCAGGTAGGCCTGGGCGATCTGGCGGGTGGTCAGCCCGCCGACGGCGCGCAGGGTGAGCGCGACGGCGGACGACGGCGTCAGCGACGGGTGGGCGCACAGGAAGTAAAGCTGGAGCGTGTCGTCCACCGCGGGAGCCGGCCCGGGCGCCGGCTCCTCGTCGACGGATTCCTCGCGCCGGCGGCGGGCGGCGTCCGCCCGGGTCGCGTCGAGGAACCGGCGCCAGGCCACGGTGACCAGCCACCCCTTCGGGTCCCGGGGCGGGGTGGCCGGCCAGACGCGGACCGCCTCCACCAGCGCGTCCTGCACGGCGTCCTCGGCCGTCGCGAAGTCGGCTCCGCGGCGGACGAGAATCCCGAGCACGCTCGGCGTGAGGCTACGGAGCAGAGCCTCGTTCACCTGAGAGGTCACTCCGTGACGGTGGTGTGCACGCCCAGGAACGGACGGAGTTCGAGCCACTCGTGGATCGGCTTGCCGCCGGCCCCGGGTGCGGCCGACAGCTCGCCTGCCAGCTCGACGGCGCGCTCGAAGCTGTCGACATCGATGACCATCCAGCCGGCGATGAGGTCCTTGGTCTCGGCGAAGGGGCCGTCGGTGACCGGCGGGCGCCCCTCACCGTCGTACCGGACGAAGGTGCCCTCGGGGGCGAGCGCCTGGCTGTCGACGAATTCGCCGGTCTCCTCCAGACGGTCCGCGAAGTCGCGCATGTACTGCATGTGGGCCGAGATCTCCTCCGGCGTCCACTGGTCCATGGGCACGTCGTTGGCCGGGGCCGGGGCGCCGCGGTAGTGCTTGAGCAGGAGGTACTTGGCCATCGTGGTTCTCCTCGGTGCTGGTGCGACCCATTGTGGACGCGTTCGGTGCTGGGACGGAGCAGGCCATGGATTCTCGACATCGGCGGGGCCGACCGGGAGAATTTTCTTCCCGAGGAGACCGTGGTCCGGTCCGGTCCGGTCCGTACGGCCACACTGGCGGCCGGGCGCGGTGCGCACCCACGACAGGTGCGCACCGCGCCGGCACCGACTCGGCCGCCGGTCGCCAGTGACGAGGAGGTTCGCCGTCAACAGCCGCAGCCGCCCAGGTCCGCGACGAGCGTGCCCGACGCGAAGGTCAGGCCGAGCTCGGCGCTGAGGCGGTCACAAAACGTGTCACCGCCCGCGCGAAGGCCTCCGGTTCCTCGAGGTGCCCGAAGTGCCCGCTGTTCTCCAGGATCAACAGGTCCGATCCGGGAATCAGACGGTGCAGTGCCTCGGCCCACCGCACCCCGCAGATGACGTCATGCCGGCCGACGACGACGAGAGCCGGCACGGTGAGCGAGCCGAGGCCCGCACGGTCGTCGATGACGTCGGGAGAGAGGTTCTCGTCCAGCCCGGAGATGTGGGAGGCCCGCACGGAGGCACGGAAGGGGGCGAACTCCTCCTCCCGGCCCCAGTAGTCGGCGAAGTACGAGGGGAGCAGACCCTTGGCGACGGCGGTCATCCGTACGTCGTCGGAGATGGTCGGGATCGCCTGGAAAGCGGCCAGGACCTCGGGGAGTCCGGGATGGTCGGCGTGCCGCGCCGCGAACGACTGCACCAGGCGCATGGCCTCGGCGACGTGTTCGGGACCGGTCAGTGGCGCGCTCTCGTAGAGGATCACCCCGGCGACGCGCTCCGGGTGGTGCAGGGCGTGGTACTGGGCGACGAAGCCGCCGTGCGAGTGACCCAGGAGGTGTACCTCGGGGACGCCGAGGTGTTCGATCAGCGCGCCGAGGAACCGGCTGTAGCGGGCCCGGGTGTAGCCGTGGGGGTGGGAGGGCAGACGGGCGGAGGCGCCACTCCCGATCGGCTCCGGGTACACCATCGTCAGGGCGCGCTCCAACGCGGGCATGCGCAGGTACTCCCAGTCGATGCCCGGCCCGCCGGAGTGCGCGACGCACACCGGTCCCGTGCCGTGGACGTGATAGCGCTGCGCCACTCCGTCGATCTCGACGATGTGCGTTCCCGCGGCCAGAGGGTCGGCCTCGAAGGCGGTCATGGGATCTCCGTGTCCACTAGGTGTCGATGACACCGGCAGGACGCGGGGGCGAGGACGAAGTTCGATCCGATTCGCGTGAGGCCCGTCACATCGGGGTGAGCGACTGGAGGGCCCGCACCGGCGCGGGGTGCAGGAGGCGCAGCCGGTGCGGACGGCCGACGTCGTCCAGGGTCATCAGCCAGGCCACCGAGGGTGGGCAGTGGCCGGGGTCGTCCGCGGGATTGAGGAGGTCCATCTCCCAGACGACAAGGGAGCGGCCGGCCACGGCATGCACGAGGCGCTGGCGTACACCGGCCTCGAGGTCGCCGTCCATGCCGCGTGCCAGGACGCCGCTCCCACCCACTGGCTGGTTCCCCCTGAGCAGGGTGATCCCGGGCGACCAGCGCTCCGCCATCAGCGCGCCGAAGCGTCCGCTCTCGGCGGCGGCCAGCGTCTCGTGCGCCTCGGCACGGCTGGCGCGGACACGCTGTGCGGTGTCACCGTGCGCGGCGTCCGCCGTGGCGGCGAGGGCGGTCGCGAGCCTGGCCCGTCCTTGGCTGAGCCGGCTGCGGACCGTACCGACCGGGACCCCGCAGGCGTCGGCTATCCGCTCGTAGGAGGTGACGGTGGTGCTGAAGTGGCGCAGCACCAAGGGCAGGCGCAGCGTGGGAGAGAGCTCCTCCATGGCCTCCCAGATCCAGTTGCGCATCGTGTGGTGCTCCAGCCACCGTTCCGGAGCGGCGTCAGTGGACGGCAGCTGCAGATCGTCGATCGGCTGGGAGGGAACGGAGGAGCGCAACAGGGATCGGCTGGCGTTGCGCACGATCATCCGTAGCCATGCGCCCACGGCCGCCGGGTCGCGGACGTCGCGCACGCGGCGCAGCGCGGTCACGGCCGCGTCCTGGACCACGTCGTCGACGTCGGGCCCCGGCCCGAGGATGCTCAACGCCACCGCGCGCATACCTGCCCGGTGCCGTTCCAGCAGCAGCCCCAGGGCGCTGACCTCGCCGGCCTGTGCGGCGCGCGTGAGCACCGCGTCCTCGAGGCGTGCGGCTTCGCCTGAGTCCTGGTTCATGGGTTCCTCTTCCCGCGCCCGCCGTCGTGCGTGACGGTACTACGGGATCGTCGTTTTCTCCCCCGGGACCGACGCCGGGACGGACGCCGGGACCGACGCCGGGACCGGTGTCGGCGTGCGGGCCGGAGCCGACCGGACGGCGTGACCCGCTCAGCTCACCGACGACCCGCGCCCACTCACCGTCGTCGCCACAGCCTTCCTCATCCACCGACTCACAGGCTCGTGAGGAGGTCGTCGAGCGGGGTCGGTACCTGTTCGGGGTCGAGGGCCTCGACGAGGAGGCGGCCGTAACGGATCTTGCGGCCTCTCTTCGTGCCGAGAAAGCGCCGCAACTGCTGCCGCCGGGGCCGGCTGTGCTGTGCGGGCTGGCACAGGAAGGTCCGCCAGGCACGGAAGTCGCCCTCGGCCCGGATGATCTCCTCGACCCTTGCCGGGCCCAGCGCGCGGATCAGTTCGTCCTCCAGATCCGTCACGCACACGTAGAAGCCCCAATATGGTACCCGCGCCCGCTCCAGGCCGCGTTCGTAGAAGCCCAGCTCGCCCTCGTCGCACAGTCCCGCCAGGCGCAGGCCGAGGCCGGGCGGTCCGAGGAGCCCGGCGTAGCGGCCGACGCTCATCGCCCCGCCCATCGGTACGACGCACACCCCCTCGGCGTCCAGGTCCCGGCCACGCCGGGCGGCCAGCGCCTCTACGGCCGCGAGGTCACTCAGGCCTTCCAGCAGTACGGCCGTCCGTACCCCCAGTCGTACGGCCAGATCGGCCGCCGGCTCGCCGGGACCGCCGGCCGCCCAGACACCGACCGCGTCACGGAACGCCCGCATCTCCGCCATGCTGCGAGTCTGCACCTCCACGGAAAGCACGGCACGTGATTTTTCGGCGGCACGCTCGCCATCCCGGCACTCTCGCGGGTGTCCGTCAGCCCGTCAGCGGTCCGTACGGCGAACGGTGTTGGCGGGCCGCTCGACCCGCGCCAGGCCATCTGGCGCGACCGCGGCCTCATCGTGCATGTTCTCTTCAACGATGTAAATCATCCTTAGGGACACCGCACGACGGCCGTGCGCTCAGGGCGACTTGGGAGATTTCCGACGACTCCGAGAGCGACCGGCGTGGGGTGGACGTGCCAATCGGTAGACGTGTGAAGGGAGCCGCATATGAGACCCCGGTCAGCGAGGCGATGGCTGAGATCCCTGCGAGGGTGGACCGGTCTCGCCGTAGTCCTGTGCACCACCGCCGCCATGACAGTGACCGGTACCGGTCCTGCATCCGCGGGCGGATCGCACGATCACCCCCGGATACCGACCGTTTCGGCAGGAGACGCCCGCTTCCAGATCCTCTCACCGACCCTCATACGTACCGAGTACGCCGGTGACGGGAAGTTCACCGACGACCCGACGTTCAACGCGATCGGGCGCGACGGGTTCACCCCGGCCGCGTACACCGCCAAGACCTCCGGCGGCTGGCTCACCGTCAGGACGAGTGCCGTGGTCCTGCGGTACAAAATCGGCTCGGGGCAGTTCGACACGGGGAATCTCTCGGTGCGACTGACGGCCGGCGGCACGCCGGTGACCGCCACCCCGTGGCGCCACTTGACCTGCGCACTCGGGGCCCTGTGCGAGGCCGAGAACCTGCGGACCAACGGCGTCTCCGTCGCGTCCGACCACAAGGGCTATACCGGGAGCGGCTTCACCGCCGGATTCGAAGGCACCGGCAGCTCACTGTCCGCTGACATCGATGTCAAGAGTGCGGACGCCTACGAGTTCGACCTGCGGTACGCCAACTCCCGCGGCGGTGACGGCCAGGCCCAGACCCGTACCCTGACCCTCTCCGTGGACGGCGGAGCCCCGCAACAGGTGAGCCTGCCGGCGACGGCGAACTGGGACACCTGGGACCTCGTCCCCGCAGGCGTCCAACTCGACGCGGGACACCACACGTTGACGCTGACCCGCACCGCGTCGGACTCGGGCAATGTCAACATCGACAGTGTCGCCCTGGTCCAGCCGGGCGACGCGTACCCGCCCGCATCCAGCACCGCGATCGTGGACTGCCGATTCGGCGTGAGCTGCGAGGCGGAGGCCGGCCGCATCGGCGGCACCGCGGTCGGCGCCACCGACCACCAGGGATACGCCGGCAACGGTTTCGTCGCCGAGCTCACCCAAGGCGCGAGCCTCACGACCCACCTGGTGGACGTTCCCGCGGACGGCACCTACACCCTGCGGGTCCGCTACGCCAACGGAGTGGGCGCCGACGGCCGTCACGAGACGCGGACCGGCTCCGTGTCCGCAGGCGGGGCCACGGGCACCCTGTCCTTCCCGGCGACGGAGAACTGGGACACGTGGGCGACCGCCTCCGCGCCTGTCACGTTGAAGGCGGGGGCCAACGACATCGTCCTGAGCTGCCCCGACGCGGCGAGCTGCCACGTGAACGCGGACACCGTCTCGGTGGCCGCGCCCACATCCGCCGCGCCGCCGCCGCACCTGGCGCTCGGCGGATACCGCCGCGGCCTGGACGGCGTCACCGGCAACGGGGCCGCCCCCGTGACCACACCCGGGCTGCTCAGCCAGGACGGTTGGTACCTCCTGGACGACACTCCGTCGGCGCTGTACGACACCGCCTCGCGGAAGGTCACCCAGCGTCCGGGTCACGGTGGTGAGCCCTACCAGGACGGCTACGTCTTCGGGTACGGCCACGACTACAAGCGGGGGCTCACCGACCTGGCCACCCTCACCGGGCCGCCCGCGCTGCTGCCTCCCTGGGCGTACGGCGTCTGGTACTCGGAGTACATCGACCGCACCGCGGCGGACTACGAGAACACGATCCTGCCGAAGTTCCGGTCCGAGGGCGTCCCGCTCGACGTTCTGGTCACGGACACCGACTTCAAAGCCGTGAACTCCTGGAGCGGTTGGGAAATCGACACCGCCAAGTTCCCCGACCCGAAAGGCTTCTTCGACTGGTCCGCCTCACAAGGCCTGCACAACACGCTCAACGTCCATCCGAGCATCCTCGCCTCGGATCCTCAGTTCGGCCAGGCCATGGCGACGGCCAAGGGCAAGCTGCAGAAGGGCGGTTGTGCCGCGGACGCCGACGTCACCCACGACTGCTACATATTCGACTTCGCGGATCCCGACCAGCTCAAGGCGTACATGGACCTGCACCGGACCATGGACCAGCAGGGC
This sequence comes from Streptomyces sp. RPA4-2, assembly GCF_012273515.2. Taxonomy (NCBI): domain Bacteria; kingdom Bacillati; phylum Actinomycetota; class Actinomycetes; order Kitasatosporales; family Streptomycetaceae; genus Streptomyces; species Streptomyces sp. RPA4-2. The sequence goes on along the minus strand of NZ_CP050975.2, from coordinate 501,868 downwards.
AACGACTTCTGGTGGCTCGACTGGTGCTGTGACGCGACGCAGTCCTCGCTGCCCGGGGTGACCCCGGACGCGTGGATCAACCAGCAGTACGCCACCGCCACGGCCAAGACCCTGGGCCGCGGGTTCGTCCTCTCGCGCGCCTACGGATCCCTTCAGGCCGGCGGATACAGCGGTCAGCAGGCGCTGCCCACCGGTCCCTGGGCGGACAAGCGCACCACGGTGCACTTCACCGGCGACACCTCCTCCACCTGGGGAACGCTGAAGCTCGAAGTGGGCTACACCCCGGGCGAGTCGGCCGCAACGGGGATGGCCGCCATCACTCATGACATCGGCGGCCACAACGACACCACCGGACTGACGGGATCCGAGCCGTACACCGTCGGCGGGCAGACCCGCACCACGTACAAGCTGCCCGACGACCTGTACGCACGCTGGGTGCAGTTCGGTACCTTCCAGCCCGTCGACCGCCTGCACAGCAACCACAGCGACCGGCTGCCCTGGCAGTACGGCACGAAGGCCAAGGAGTCGGCGGAGGAATTCCTCAACCTGCGCGAGAACCTCGTGCCGTACACGTACACGCTCGCCGAGGAGGCGAACCGGACCGGCATACCGATCGTCAGGCCCACCTACCTGGAGTATCCGGACGAGGAGCAGGCGTACGCGAGGGCCGACAGCGAGTATTTCTACGGCTCCGACGTACTCGTCGCCCCCGCCACCACCCCGGGGACCTCGACCACGACCTCGGTCTGGTTCCCGCCCGGCCGGTGGACCGACTACTTCACCGGCAAGACGTACACCGGTGGGACCACCCAGGAAGTCACCACCGACCTGGGCACCATGCCGGTGTTCATCAAGGCCGGTGGCATCATGCCCACCCGGACGCACGACGTCGCCCACAACGACCAGAACGCGCTGACTGACGTCACGCTCACCATCGGCGCGGGCGGCTCCGGGTCCTCCCGCCTCTACGAGGACGATGCGACCGCCACAGGCGGGGGCCGGAGCGCCACGACAGAGATCCGGTACAAGGAATCAGGCGGCCGCCACACGGTGTCGATCGGCCCCGCGAAGGGCTCCTTCCGCGGTCAGGTCACACACCGTCGGTGGACCCTTTCGATCATGGGGGCGAGCAAGCCCACCCGCGTCACCGCCGCGGGCGTACACCTGTCCCCGGACGCGTACCACTGGGACGCAGCCACCAGGATCCTGACCGTCACCGTTCCGCGGCACACCGTCCACGCCCCGATCACCGTGACCTACCAGTAGGAGCCGGGAACCACCTCCGAGCAACACCACCGCGGCCGCGGCGGACCGACGCAACGCGCGTCACGCCGCGGCCGCCATGCCTGCGGACGTGCTTTCCCCGGACATCGCAGAGCAGCCGGGACAGCCCTGGGGACTCCCGACAAAAGTGGTGGACTTGACCTGGTCGGAGTTCAGAGGTCGGTGTTGTGCACGAGGCCGCCGGGTGGCGGGACGCGGTCAGCCGCGTCATCGCACGCGAAAACCCGGCGACGTCGGCGGTCATCCCCGGGATACTGGTCGCCCATGGATGAGGTCGAAGTCGTCGTCGCCCATTCCGAGCGCGCGACTCTGCGCGTCGGCGACGTGTTCCTGAAGGTGGACGGCGATCAGGCGCGCGTCGACGTCGAGGTCGAGGCGATGGCCCTGGCGCCGGTGCCGACCCCGGAGGTCCTGTGGCGCAAGCCGCCCGTGCTCGCGACGGCTGCGCTCCCGGGGACGACGCTCGGGCGCCTCGGCGGGCCGTCGACCGGGTCGCCGGCGGCGTGGGCCGCGGCGGGCGCCGCCATCCGGGAACTGCACGACGCGCCGTTGCCGCCCTGGCCCGGCCGAGGAAAGAGCCTCGACGAGTTGGCGGCGGAACTCGACGACGAGTGCGAGTTGCTCGTGACGAACGGCGTCCTGCCCGCCGACCTGGTCACCCGCAACCGCCAGGTCGCCGAGGCCGCGCTCCGGCCGTGGACTCCGGCGTTCACGCACGGCGACCTGCAGATCGCGCACGTCTTCGTGGACGGCGACGAGGTCACCGGCATCATCGACTGGTCCGAGGCGGGCCCTGGTGATGCCCTGTACGACCTCGCCACCTTCACGCTCGGACACGAGGAGCACCTCGACGACGTCATCGCCGGCTATGGCACCGAGGTCGACCTCGACGTGATCCACGCGTGGTGGTCGTTGCGAAGCCTGCTGGTGGTTCGCTGGCTGGTCGAGCACGGCTTCGACCCGTCCGCGCCGGGCTGTGAGGTCGACGTGCTGAGATCCCGTATGTGAGGCTGCGCGGGCCCGACCGCCACGGATGCGTTCTGACGCATGGAGCGGGCCATCCCCTGGGGCGCGAACTCCCAGCGGATCGCGGTGTACAGCACGACCAGGAGCCCGTACAGAACCCTGCGACTGTCCAGACGCTCACGACCTGGACGCCGGGCATTGCCAGAGGTCCAGAAGCCTCCTTTTGTTGGGAGCCGTCAGGCGCGCCCGGCCCCCGCAGTCCGCGCACATCAGAGCTGAAGCGCGGCGGAAGCGTACTGCCACAGACGATCAGCCGCCCCGGGGTCGAGGGCGTGGGCGGCCACGCCGCCCGGAGTGGCACTGCCGTCCGCTGCGAGTGACGCTTCCTGGTTGTCTTCGAAGTAGCGGCCGGTCACCCCGTCGAGCAGTGGCGACGCCGCGAGCAGCACGGAGGTCGCCGCGCCCTGGGCCGGAGTCTTGTAGTAGGGCAGCGGAGTGAGGTTGCCTTCGGCGTCCATGACCCCGAACGCACGCATGGTGTCGTCGTCGAGGTGCCGCTGCAGGTTGGTGAGGATGTATCCGGGATTGAGCGCGTTGACCGTGATGCCGTCTCCGGTCCATCTCCGCGCGCCCACGGCGAAGAGAACCTCTGCGGATTTCGACTGACCGTAGGCCGTCCACGGGTCGTACGGACGCCGCTCGAAGTGAGGGTCGCCGAAGTCGAAGGGAGCGTCACGGTGCGCGCCGGAGCTGACGACCACGACGCGAGCGGAGCCGCTCGCCGTCAAAGCGTCATGCAGGGCCGTGACGAGAGCGAAGTGGCCCAGGAAGTTCGTGGCGAGCTGGAGTTCCCATCCCTGGGGAGTGACCTCTCTTCGGGGAACGGCCATGATTCCGGCATTCGCCACGAGCACATCGAGCGGCCCCCTCCAGCTCTCCGCGAAGGCCCTGACCGAGGCCAGGTCGGACAGATCGAGTGGCGCAATCCGCACGGAACCGGCCCCTGGGACAGCGACAGGTCGGCGGACAAGCTGTTCCGCAACCTCCGGGCGACGGGTCGCGATCGTGACGTCGGCTCCCGCCGCGGCGAGAGCCCTGACGGTCTCCGTGCCGATGCCGGACGCGCCGCCGGTGACGATCGCACGCCGACCGGTGAGATCGATGCCCGCGATCACCTCGGCGGCCGTGGACCGCGCCGTGAAAGGGGTGAGCAGACGTTGTTCAGTGTTCACAGGGGTGCCTTTTCGGAATGCGTGGAGGGACATTTCCCGAGCCTAATTCGAGCCAACTGGACGCACCATCATCAGAAGTCCGAGAAACTTTATCGATCGTCCAGGAGGATAGGGATCGGGCGGAGACGTGTTGAAGCCGCCGTCGCGCCCTGGGCGTGGAAGGCCGCAGGGCGTGGGAAAGCCCGTGGAGCGGGGCTTCACAGTGGGGCATGATCCGTCCATGGAACGCGTCATCGATCTCGATCAGGCAGCCGCGGTAATCGCCGAGCGGGCTGGTCGATGGCTGGCAGCCGGCCTTACGGCCGGGCAGCTGACGTGGCGAGACGAAGCCGCGCCGTGGCCTCAGGGGCTTGAGACCGACAGAAGTCTTGTGCGTGATCCCGACTCGGTCGGCGTACGTGTCCTTGGCCCGGCGGACGCCGAGTTGTCCGTGGTGTTGTTCAGGGGCGGTTGGGCTGATGTGGATCACTTCGACGGCCTTGACCACGTACGACCACTCTCGGCGTTCGGCATCGATTCAGCAGCGGCGTTCGGCACCCGACTCGATGAGTGGGTGCCGCACGTTTTTGAAGACCTCCGCGGGAAGTAGCGCCGGGGGCAGGGCGGGGCCTGGCCGTTCAGCCGCCCGTGGCCTCTTTTCCGCGTGGGAACTCGGAGGTTGAGGACGACTCCTCCGCGTACGCCGCCTGCTTCGAGACGCCGATGTGCGTCGGCTGCCCGGCCGGCCGGGAACTCCCGGGCGACCCGCCGCAAGATCCGGCCTTGCCCCGCGCGTACGCGGAGGGCGTCGAGCTCGTCGTCGGCACAGCGACGGATGTGCCGGGCGAGGCTCAGTAGCCGGCGGTCAGCGCGCCGTCGATCGCCAGAGCCGCACCGTTGATGAACGGACTCTCGTCACTGAGCAGGAACGCGGCGAACGCGGCGATCTCCGCCTCGTCGGCGGCCCGTCCGGTCGGCTGCCGGCCGAGCAGGGTGCTCGCGGCTTCCGGGTTGTCCGCGGAGAAGCCGCGCCAGAGCGGGGTGTTCACCAGGCCGGTCACCAGGGCGTTGACCCGCACGTTCTCCTTGGCCGCGTCGAGCGCCGCCGAGCGCGTGAGGCCCACGACGCCGTGCTTGGCGGCCGAGTAGGCGACGGCCGTCGGGTCGCCCGCCACGCCGACCACGGAGGCGTTGTTGACGACGGAGCCGCCGCCACTGGCGATGATCGCCGGGATCTCATGCTTGAGGCTGTAGAAGACGCTGGTCAGGTTGAGGGCGATGACGCGGTCCCAGAACGACGCCTCCGTGCTCCGGATCGTTCCCTGGATGTTGCCGCCGCCCGCGTTGTTGAAGGCGCCGTGCAGACCACCGAACTCCGTGACCGCGACGTCGACCAGGTGGGCGATCTCCTCCTCGACGGTGACGTCCGTCGGGACGAAGAGGGCTTTCCCGCCGTCCCTGGCGATCTCCGCCGCGGTCGACTCGCCGCGCTCCTTGTCGCGTGCCCCGATGAGGACGGTCGCGCCCTCGGACGCGGCCCGCCTCGCGAAGGCCGAACCCATGCCGGAGGTGCCTCCGGTGACGATGATGACCTTGGATTCCAGACGGTTGGACATGTCGCTCCGTTCCTTGCCCGGCGAGGCCGAGGCCATGGCCTGCCGGGAATGTGTGATTGCGTGGGCCGGCGGTCGGATCGGTCGGATCGTCGTGTGATCCGTACGGTCGATCCGTACGGGCCGGTCGGCTCTCCGACCTGGCCGTTCCGGACCCTACCAGTATCAGGAACGACCAGTCATTAAAGAATCTGTTGCGATGATGACGCGTGTCGTGGATCCCGGCAGGATGACGGACTCCACGTCGGCAGGGTTGGCGTGCGCCCCGGCTCAAGACGGTGGCGGCGGTCGTGCGTCACCTCGACCGAGTGACGACGGCCGCGTCGCGGGGGCGGGCAACATCCCCCTGCACCGCCCAAAAAATCTGTACCGATCGTTCTGACCTGTGTATACTCCGCCGTTATGGCGCGTCTGAGGGAGTTCGACACAGAAAGGGCTGTGGAGGCGGCCATGGGCGCCTTCCAGTGCAACGGCTACGACGGCACATCGATCCAGGACCTGGTCGAGGCCACCGGTGTGGGCCGCGGTTCGCTGTACGCGGCCTTCGGCAGCAAGGAGGGCCTCTACCTCGCGGCGATGGACCGCTACCGGGAGCGCTACGCCCTGCCGCTGGTCGAGATCCTTCGCCAGGGAGCCCCGGGCCGTGAGCTGCTGCACAACGTCCTGGTCGGGGCGATCGACGACATCGTGCGGGACGGCAGTCGACGAGCATGCCTGATCGTCGGCGCCGTCGTGGGCCGGATCGCCGACGATCCGCAGGTCACCTCTCATGTGCGGTCGACGACGGAGCTGCTGGAGAACGCGCTGTACCAGGTCGTCGCTGAAGCGCAGGCGGACGGTCAGCTGTCCGGCAAGCGTGATGCGCGGGACCTGGCCCGGTACCTCGTCATGACGATGCACGGGCTGAGGGTCATGGGTGCCGTGAACCCCGACCGCGCGTCACTCATGGCGATCGCCGAGGCCGCCCTCGACGCCCTCGACTGACTCCCGTTCGCCAAGAACACGAACGCGGCCGCCTGTTCCGGTAGAGACGCTTCCGAGGAGTCGGCGTCGAGCCCGCGCCAGTCACCTCGCGCGCGGCTTCGGCCGTCGAAAACGGGAGGCGCCGTGTGGGCGCCTCCCGGTCGAAGTCGGCGGCGAGGAAAGCGAAAGAACTTGTTTCTGGAGAGGAGTTGAGAAGGAAGCCCCTTCATGGCCTCGCCGAGGGCAACGCTAGCACTCAGCCCGGGATCAAGTCGCGCAGATTTTCGAGGGTGATGACCCGGGAGTCCGGGTGCAGCCCCTCCGGGCGTTCGAGACCGATGTACGTCACGGGCTCCTCCGGGACCGGCCCGTCGTCCAGCAGCTCCACGGTCGTGGTGTCGCCGGACATCAGGTCGATCAGGTACCGCACCGTCAGATACTCGCGCTCCACGATGGCGCGCACGACTGTGGACACCGACACCTGGTTCTCCTCGACCCGGTTGGCCGACGAGATGCCCTTCAGGTACAGGTGCAGCCACTTCGCCCGCCACCGGCCGTCGTCCTCGCGCCGGAACACCAGCGGCAGCGCCACTCGGCCCACCCCGCGAAGCTCCGACTTCATCCGCACCGTGCGCGCCTCGAACGGCCGTCCCTTCTGCTCACCGTCGCGGAGCATGAAACCGAAGAACGACTCCTCGACCTCCTCGAAGCCCTCGCCCGCGAAGATGTTGACCTGCGGAACGATGAATGCGCCGCGTACCCGATCGAGGGACAGGTTGATGAATTCCGAGGCCCCGTCGGGCGCCTCGGTGACATCGCCCGAGTGCTCGCCCCCGACGGCCTTGAGTGAGGTGTAGGAGAGCCAGGAGTCGGTGCTGTAGTCGGTGTGGAGAAGCAGCGCCGAGAGGTCGAAATCGGTCCGCTTCTCGGTCTCCTTCCAGTACACGAAGAAGCGCAGCTGTTCGCCGTCGACCGCCGAGAGCGAACCCCGCGGCAGTACACCGAGCCCGGCCGCGGTCGCCCTGCCGCTGAGCGGGAGCGCCACGTCGAGGACGTCGGGGTCGAGCAACAGCCGGCCCGGCGCCGGGAGCCTACGGCGCAGCTCGGCGTCGAGAGCGGCGATCAGACGGTCGCGGTCGGCGGCCGGGACCGTCGGCCGGTGGTCGGGAGTCACCCATGCGCGGCCCCGGCGGTTGACGAAGACGCGCGGTTCGTCGGTCTCCCGCTCCCGGTTGTGGAAGTGCTCGCGGACCGAGAGCACCACCCGGCCGGAGACCTCGGAGGAGACCCCTGCCGCGGCGGCCACCACCGCGTCCCGCTCCTCCTGGTCGGCGGCGACGCGCAGCAGGAGGTCCAAGGAGCGGAACAGCTTGCCGGGAGCGGACTTCAGCAGGTGCGCCGCACCCACGACATCGAAGTCATCGAGCAGCTTCTCGACACGGCTGTCGAAGGACCGCGCCTCCTTCTCGCCCCGCGCCACGGCGAACACATCGGCGGCGTGCGGCCACCGCGGGTACTCGTGCGGGTGGAGACGCTCACCGAGCCGCTTGAAGGGCTCGCGGTGCGCGTGCACGTCGGCCAGCTTGGCGGGGTTCGCCGCGACCACGGCGTCGAGGCCCGTCAGCAACGCGCGGCGGGCAGGCCGGGAGAGCGCCCGAAACCGGGTCGGCTCCTGCAGCGTCACGTCACCGCCCGACAGCGCGCAGGCCAGCCGCAGCACATCGGTGACGGTGTCCAGAAGGAGGTCCGCGCCGACGGCGAGACGGGCCTCGTTGACGACCGCCCGGTTCTCCCGGACCGGGATCGACTCCGGCTGGGGGCCGAGCGCGCACCGTTCGGCGAGGGTCTTGAGGTCACGGAGGTGGTCCTCGCCCAGTGGCGTGGTGCTGCCAGCCAAGGCCAGGTACAGGTCGGTGAGTTCGTCGTCCAGGTCCCGCCCGAGGTGCAGGACGGTCACCCGGTCGCCCGCCGAGGCGATCAGCTCGTCCTGCGCCGCGAGCATCTCCTCGTAGGTGTGCTGATAGCGGCCGTACGCCGGGAGGCTGAGCAGGTCCAGCACCCCGTGGGCCAGCTGCGTGAGCACGTTGTCGCGCGACGTGTCGTCACCGAGCGCCTTCGTCACGCACCGCATCCAGAACTCTTCGGTGTCGGGCACGTTCGCTGGGAAGTCGATGAAGTAGGCGTTGTGCTGTACGTGATCGCCCACCATCTCGCTCACGGTGGCCAGCGTTCGCCTGGCGGTGTGCACGACCGCGGCCTCGGACAGCCCCGACAGCCGCTCCAGCAGATCCGCCGAGAGTTTGAAGCCCACGGATGCCAGCGCCGCGTCGAACTGCCGTGCGGCGGTGGCTCCTTCCCCGGCGGAGCCCTTGGGGGAGGAGACGCGGCGAGTGTGCCGGATGACCAGCGATTCGAGACTGTGCGCCATTCGGGGATGATCGCAGAAGTGTGCGAGTCGGTGCACAGGAGTTTTTTGGTACGCGCTCCGACGCCGTGATCACACCGGCCACGCCCGGGTCATCGCACCGGAGCGGGCCCCGCCGACCGTCCTCCCCGCCTCAGCGGAACTCGTGGACCACCTGGATCTCGCCGACCATGTGGGCGTTGAAGTCGTCCAGCTCCTCGGCCGGAACCCAGAGCTCGAGGATCGTCTGCCCGCCGGCCTGCTGGATGGGATACCGGCTCAAGAACTCCGACTCGACCTCAAAACGAGTGACGAAGCCGGCGCCGTCGTGCTTCACGTTCCAGTCCCGCGCGATCCGCACCGCGTAGTCCTCGTTGAGGACCGGGTAGAAGATCGGCTGCTCGGGCAGCCGGGGCGGCCAGGCACGCCAGTTCAGCTCCCGCACCAGATCCAGCTCCTTGGGGCCGGTGGGGCGCCACAGGGTCGTCGCCGCTTGCCGGCTGGTCATCTGTATCGCTCTCTGAACGCAGGCCGCCGGTAAGGCGGGTCGGGAGACCGGACGATACCGGCACCCGAACTCACCAGCTACACAGTTTCCGCACCCTCGCCGGTTCCGCGACCAGCAGTACGGGCGCAACTCTTGGCCGCGGGCCGGTCGCAAGCGCCCGGCGGCCGGGGAATGAGGGACCAACTCGCCCATGCAGCGGGCGCCTGGTCGGCCAGGGGAGCAGGGACGGCTAACGGGTCCGGATCATGTGGGGGAGGGGTATCGCGCCCCAGGAAATCGAACACGTGCTCTAATTAAGAGTATGGCGCGTGATTCCTTCCCTCCCGACCTGGTCGAGCTGCACCTGGCCTACACCCGCACCTATCGGGCTCTGGCCGGTGCGTCTCCTGGGCAGGGCGCGCGGCTGCGGCGCGACGTGGTCCGGCTGCACCCGAGCAGCTCCACTGGGGACCTTCGGGCCGGAGTGGAGCTGAGTGTCACCCGCCCTCAGCGCACGGCGGACGGGCTCCGGGTGTGAACCCGCCGGGCGTTCTCCTGGTCTCGCCGGACGTTTCTGCCCGGTGAGACCAGGAGTGATACCGGGCTTACGACTCCGAGTAGTGCGAGAGCTGCTCCCTGAGCGCTTTCGCGTTGACGCCTCCCTCGATGTGCTCCTTCAGGTTGTCGGCCAGAGTGACCAGCATGTCGTGGACGCCCTCCTCCTCGTCGACCTTCCTGAGGAGGTCTTGGGCCTCCCTCCCGTTGTCCTCGCGGAGGAAGCCGCGCACCGTCTCCAGGGTGATCTCGCCCCGGAAGTCGATGAGCATGTTGTCCTGCAGGTACTTGATCAGCTCGTTCACAAGGGGCCCATTTCGACAGAAGGTCACGTTGAGTACTTGTCTATTAACTTAACGCAACCATTTGTGCTGCGTCCGTCACCCGCGCTGGTAGCCGTTGGGGTCGCCCTCTTCCCGGGTCCCGCTGTCGCTGTTCGGGGTCCCGGAGGCGGGCCTGCGGGTGTGGCCCGCGCCGGTCGTCGCGGACACGACGCCGACACCTACGGCTACGCCTCCAGCGTCCTCAAGGGCCCGGGCATGTTGATTTCCTGCTCGGCCCAGACGGTTTTACCGGTGGAGGAGTGGCGGGTGCCTCGCCGACTGGACAGTTGCGCGACGAGGAAGAGGCCGCGGCCGCCCTCGTCCGTCGGACGGGCATGGCGCAGCCGTGGGACGGAATCACTGGCGTCGGTCACCTCGCAGACCAGCACCTCGTGGCGGATGAGGCGAAGGGTGATGGAGCCGGCACCGTGTCGTACGGCGTTGGTGACCAGCTCGCTGACGATGAGTTCCGTCGTGGCGGTGAGAGCCTCCAGCCCCCATCCGGTCAACTGGGCGGTGGCCAGGGCCCGGGCGTGCGCGACGACGACGGGATCGTGCGGCAGGTCCCAGGTGGCGATCTGTGACGGCATGAGCGAACGCGTCCGCGCCAGCAGCAGAGTGGCGTCGTCCTCGAGGGCTCTGGTCGGCAGGGTGTCGAACGCGGCGGTGCAGAGTTCGTCCAAAGGGCGGTCCGGTCGTGCCAGGACGGTGCCCAGCCGACGTATCCCGGCGTCGATGTCCTGATCCCGGGTCTCCACGAGCCCGTCGCTGTAGAAGGCGATCACACAACCCTCGGGCAGCTCCAGGTCCACCGCCTCGAAGGAGGCCGGCCCGACACCGAGCGGCAGACCGGCCGGAAGGTCGGGGACCCAGACCCGGCCCTGCGGCGAGATCACGACGGGCGGCGGGTGACCCGCACGAGCCATCGTGCAGCGCCGGGTGGCCGGGTCGTAAACGGCGTACAGGCAGGTGGTGCCGGCCTCCGCGCCCACGCGTCCCGGAGTGCCGCTGTCCTCCGCGTCGAGGCGCGAGATGGTGTCGTCGAGGTGTGCCAGCAACTCGTCCGGGCACAGGTCCATGTTGGCGAGCGTGTGCACCGAGGCCCTGAGCCGGCCCATGGTCGCCGCGGCGTTGATGCCGTGCCCGACCACGTCGCCTACGACCAGGGCGACCCGGGCGCCGGACAGCGGGATGACGTCGAACCAGTCGCCGCCCACGCCACTTTGTGTGTCGGCGGGAACGTAGTGGGATGCCACTTCCACGGCCACTCCGCCGTCGAGCCGTCCTGGCAGCAGGTTGCGCTGAAGGGCGAGGGCCGCGGCATGCTCGCGCACATAGCGGCGGGCGCTGTCCAGGGACAGGGCGGCGCGAGCGACGAGTTCTTCGGCCAACCGCAGGTCGTCCGCCTCGAAGGGCACGGAGTCGCCCATGCGGAAGAAGACCGCCACGCCCAGCACCGCACCGCGCGCGTGGATCGGGACGATCATCAGCGAGTGCATCGCGTGCGTGCGCATCCTGTCCGACCGTCCCTGATCCCGGTCGAGCCAGGTGCCTCGAGAGGCGTTGACCACCGGTTCGAGATGTGATTCACCCGAGGCCAGGACCTCCGTGAAGGGGGAAGGGGCCGGTACGGACACGACGTCGCCGCGCGACCAGAGCGACTCCGGATTGCCCGCGTGAATCGATGCCACCCCCGCCCGGCGAAAGGCGGGCACATAACCGTTCGTCGAGCCGAGCCGCGCCAGCGAGTCCTCGCCCAGCGCGACGGACTCCGCCAGGTCCACGGCGACGAAGTCCGCGATACGGGCCACGGCCAGGTCGGCGAGTTCCTGCCCGGTTCTCATCACCTCCAACGTGGTGCCGATCCGGGTACTGGCCTCGCTGAGCACGGCCAGGCGCTCGCGGGCCCGCTGCCGGTCCGTCACATCGACGCTCATGGCGCACACCCCCAAGGTGCGCCCGTCGGCGTCGTCGAGACGGAAGAACGAGGTCGAGAACGAGTGTTCCTGCTGTGGATTCGTCGACATCCACGTGCGGTATTCGTGATCGACCAGCGGCTCCCCACTCTTCAGGACCAGCCGCATCACCGCCTCGACCGACTCGGCCTCGGGTCCCGGCAGCACCTCCGTCAGCCGGCGCCCGAGCCTCTTCTCACGGGGGATGCCGTCCTGGAGTGCCAGCGCGTCGTTGACCCAGGTGCAACGCAGGTCGGTGTCGCGCACGGCGATGCCGATGGGCGCCCCGGTGAGAAGTGCCTGCACGCCGGCCCCGTTCATCGGCCAGGAGGGAACAGTGGTCATCTCGGTCGCGGTGACCAGCCACCGCACCCCACCGTCCCGCTCGGTGAGGGGGCAGACCCGCAGGTACACATCCAGCAGGCTGCCGTCGGCGCGGCGGAGCCCGGCTGTCCCGGACCAACCGTCCCCCCGGCGGCTCCGATCCGTGAAGGCGGGCGCCCTCAGGATCACCTCCGGGTCCGCCAGCAGCCGCCCGGCGCACCGTCCGATCACGTCAGTGGCCGAAAGGCCGCTGAGCCGCTCGGCCTCCCGGCCCCACGCGACCACCACTCCGTGTGCGTCCACCGCGGCCATGGCCGTGCCGGCCGTGTGCCCGGCTCCTTGCCCGGCGTCCGGCATCGTGTCCCTGGCTCTGGCCATCGGCGCCGTCCTTCCTTCAGGGTGTCGATCGGGCGGCGGGACTCCCGTCGGCGAGACGGTCGAGCCAATCCGCCAGGAGTGCGCGCTCGGACGATGTCATCGGGGTGATGTCGCCCTGGCACAACGCCTCGCGCAGGGCCGCGGCTCGGCGTGCCACGTCCGCGTTCTGCTCCTCGACGGTGCCTGCGGTCGTGATCATGCGCAGTGCGTGTTCGCGGGCTGCTGTCGGCAGGTTCTGATCCCGCTCGGAAGGGGGTGTCGCGATGAGTGACAGCACGACACCCAGGCCCATGGCGTGGACGAGCTGGGTGGCCCGCTCCACACTCATGCGCAGCCGGCCGGCTGCGGCCACCCGGGCAAGAATCCGGCGGAGGATCGCGATGGTCTCGAGTCCCTCCGGTATGCCGCCGCGATAACGGCCTTCGCCGTACATCAGTACGTAGAAACCCGGCCGCGAGAGACCGAACTCGACGTGCAGGTCCCAGGACCGGCGCAGATCGGCGACGGGGTCGTCGGTCTGCTCGAGGGCCTGCTTCTCACGCAGATACCGCTGGAAGCCGTATGCCGCGAGGGCGTCGAGCAGTCCGTCCTTGTCTCCGAACAGCCGGTACAGGGTCGGCGGCTGCACGCCGGCCGCCGCGCTCACGGCGCGCGTCGAAATGCCCGCACGTCCCTGAGAGCCCAGGAGCTCCGCGGCGGCGCGCAGAACCCGCTGTCGGGTACGTACGGCCCGTTCTTGCATCTGTCCAATTTATCACCGTTATAGTACTTTTACATACCATTGATATGGCTGCCCCGAGAAGCGTGCCCCGCTATCCGCATTTCGGGCGAATCCGGCGCCGCTCATGCCGGGCCGGTGGTCCTCGACGACGGGGTGTTGGCTCGTTGGACGGGCCTTTCCAGGGCAAGCTGGGGTGATGATCAGCGCGCCGGTCGTTGTGAGTGAGCCGCCCCTGGCCGCGGGCCGGACTGTGACGATGCGCCGGTGTGGCCGTGACGAGATCCTCGGTACCGCTCGTAGCGACCGCGACCTGATGGTGTTTCTGGAAGCCGTGAGGGGTCTCCTGGTGACCCGGATCCGCCGCGACACGCTCGTACTCGAAGCTCTGCTGAACGGGACGACCGACCGCGTCCGCTGCCATGCGGTCCCTTGAGCGTCGTGACCGGTGCCTGCCGGTTGCGCGGTGAGAGCAGCACCCAACACCCCCTTACAGACGAATGAGGATGTGTCATGGAAACGACGCCGCATGACAACGCCGATGTCCACGACGTCATCGTGGTGGGTGCCGGCCCCGTGGGCCAGACCGTGCTCGAGCGGGCGCGGGCCGCCGGCCTCTCGGTCGCCCTGGTCGAGCGCGAACTCGTGGGCGGCGAGTGCTCGTACTGGGCCTGCATCCCGAGCAAGGCGCTGCTGCGACCCGTCGTCGCCGTCGCCGACGCACGCCGGGTCGAGGGGGCGAGCGCCGCGGTCACCGGCACGGTGGACCCGCGCGGTGCCTTCGCGCGCCGGGACCGTGTCGTAGCGGACTGGAACGACAGTGGGCAGGCCGACAACATGACGGCGCTGGGGGCCACGCTGGTCCGCGGCCACGGGCGGCTCGTGGGGGAACGACGCGTGGCCGTGGAGGGCCCGGACGGTGCACAGCACATGACGGAGGCGCGGCACGCGGTCGTGGTGTGCACGGGCAGCGGCGCCTTCGTCCCCGACCTTCCCGGCATCGAGGAGGCGCGCCCGTGGAACAACCGCAGAGCCACCGACTCCGAGCAGGTGCCCGGCAGCCTCGTCGTGATCGGCGGGGGCGGTGTCGCCGTCGAGATGGCGAGCGCGTGGCAGGGCCTCGGCGCACGGGTCACCCTCCTGGCCCGAGGATCCGCTCTGCTGTCGCGTATGGAGCCCTTCGTCGGGGAAGAGGTGGCGCACGGCCTGGCGGAGTCGGGTGTGGACGTGCGCACGAACACCGACGTGGTGTCACTGAGCAGGCCCGACCCCGACGGGCCCGTCACCGTGCGCCTGGCCGGCGGCGCCGAACTCGAAGCGGACGAGGTCCTCTTCGCCACCGGACGCACCCCGCACACCGACGACATCGGCCTGGACACGGTCGGGCTCGCCCCCGGAACCTGGCTGGACATCGACGACGCCTGCCGCGTCCGCGGGGTCGACGGCGGGTGGCTGTACGCGGCGGGTGACGTCAACCACCACGCCCTCCTCACCCACCAGGGCAAGTACCAGGCCCGCATCGCCGGAGAGGCCATCGGAGCCCTCGCCCGCGGAGAGAGCCTCGACACGGCAGTGTGGGGAGCCCATGCCACGACCGCCGATTTTCAGGCGGTCCCCCAGGTCTTCTTCTGCGACCCCGAAGCCGCCTCCGTCGGACTCACCGCGGCCGAGGCGGAACGGGCGGGCCACCGGACCAAGGTCGTCGACGTCGACATGGGCGCGGTTCCGGGGGCGTACCTGTACGCGGACGGCTACCGGGGACGGGCCAGGATGGTGGTCGACCTGGACGGTCACCACCTCCTCGGCGTCACCTTCGTGGGCCCCGGGGTGGCAGAGCTCCTCCACTCGGCGACCGTCGCCGTGGCCGGAGGCATCACCATGGACCGTCTCTGGCACGCCGTGCCCTGCTTTCCGACGATCAGCGAGGTGTGGCTCCACCTGATGAAGGCGTACCGCGACTGAACCCGGCGACCCTCCGGTCGCGTCGCGCCACCGACGCACGCGACCGGCCCCCGCTGACCGGGTGTGGACGCCGATGGGGCGTTCCGGCCGTAACCGGTGCGCCTCCGCGGTGGTCGACGGGTTGGGGCGTCATCCGACCTGCAGACGGAGGCGAAGTTGGGTGGCCGCGCTGAGCAGGGCTAGCGTGCCGCCCAGGGCGAAGCCGGCCGCCGAGAATTCCGGCGGTGATCAGCGAGGTGGCCCGGTGGACGGCCTCGGCGGGCACCAGTCGAGCGGCGACGCCCGCGCCCATCGCCCAGAATCCGCCGACGCCGATGCCGAGCAGGACCCTGGCCGCTGCTATCACGGCCATGCTGGGGGCCGGCGCTGCCAGGACGTCGGAGGCGGCACTGAACAGCGCGAGAGCGATCAGGACCTTACGCCGGTCGAGCCGTCCCGAGGCGATGGTGACCAGGGGAGCAGTGACCGCAGCCATCAGGCCGGGTACGACGACGACCAGGCCGACGGCGGGTTCTCGGACGCGCCGTCCACTTGGTTGTAACACAATAAGTTATAACGGAAGAGGTGGGTGTCGGTGGCGAGATGATGGCCACACCTGCCGCTGTACGATCCGGTCGGTGCGGGGAGTTGACTGCTCCCGACACTCCTCCAGCCCGCTTTTCAGGGCGAGTTGACCACGAACTTCGTTCCGGTGCGACGAGTGTGAGCCGAGTCGGGCCGGGCGGCAACGGCAGTCTGATCCGCTGCGAGCGATGGGTGAGAGGCGCGCCCTCGTCCGGATGAAGAGTTGAACAACTGCCGTGAGATCAAGGGCGAGGCAGGTTCGACAGTGCGGAGTGGCCGATCTGTACGAGGGCGGAGGCGTCCATGTCGGTCTTCGCGAGGAACTCGATGCCCTGCAGGACCGCCAGTAGCAGGGTGGCCATCTCCTGCGGACTGGCGTCCGCGGCCAGATCACCCTCCCGTTGGGCATCCTCGACGCAGGCGGTCAGGAGATCCTGGATCTCTTGATAGGTCACGCGGGCGCGAGAGACCACTTCGGACTCCCGCCCGTGCAGTTCAGAGGTGCTGCCGGCCAGGAAGCAGCCACGGCGACTTGCGTCATCGCCGTAACCGTGGGCAGCGCCATCGAGGAGGAGCTCCAGGCGCTCCAGCCCCGTCCCCGGGCCGGTGAGAATCTGCCGGACGCTGTCGAGCTGTTCGTTTCGATAGTCGTCCAGTGTGCGCAGGAAGAGTTGGCGCTTGTCGCCGAACGCCCCGTACAGACTGCCCTTGCCCAGCCCGGTGGCGGCCATGAGGTCGTCCATGGAGGTGGCCGTATAGCCCCGATTCCAGAACTGCTCACGGGCGTTGTGCAGAACCTGTGCTTCGTCGAAACGTCGAGGGCGACCCATGCGGCCTAACGTATCAGTTCTTGACTCTTCAGTCCATATATGACGCGTGCGGGCTGTATGCCACCCTCCGTGCGAGTGTGCACCACCCCCGGCGCTGCCCGGGGAAGGCGGGTCCGGGCGTGAGATTTCGCCGGGCGCCCGCACCGAACGGCCCATGTGACCCCATGGTGATGCGCACGGCAACACTTGGCTCTTCTTGTCTCTTCTTGACCGCTCGGTCCATATGTGTTTGACTCGATCGTGACGACACGGGGCCTATGCGCTGGTATGTCCACCCCATATGTTCCACGGACCGTCGATCCCTCCGCTCCGGAACCTGTCAGTGCGAAAGCCGACTGGTGCCAGACGCGACGCAGCCAATCCCCCCAACGAAAGGTTCCCTGACCATGACCACACGTGAGGTTGTCGAGCAGTTCCTCGGCCTGCTGGCCGCCGGAGACCCGGACGCTGTCGCGCAGATCTTCGCCGACGAGATCGACTGGTACGTTCCCGGATCCGACCGACTTCCCTGGACGGGGCGGCGTACGACGCCCGCCGAAGTCGCCGACTATCTCAGGGTGCTGGGCGAAAACATCGTGCCGGAGGAGAACATCGACAAGGTCGAGGCGTTGGTCGTGGAAGGCCGGCACGCTGTACTGCTGGGTGAGTTCACCCGAACCGCGCGAAGCACGGGCCGCATCTACCGGATGCCCATAGCCATGCACTTCCAGGTCGCCGACGGCAGGATCACCAAGCTGTACCTGTACGAAGACACGGCCAAGGTCGCAGAGGCGTACGCACAGTAGAGAGCCGAGACCGGTCTCCACCGTTCCCATCGACCAGGCCTACTGCGGGTGTTCACGGTCCCTGCTCGTCATGGACGGTACGCGAGCAACACCTATCAGGACCTATAAGGAGTGAAGAATGACCAAGAGTAATGACCTCCAGGAAGCGCGCGAAGAAGTAGCCGCCAGATACTTCCGTCTGGTGGATTCATCGGACCCAGCGATTCTGGACCTCTTCACGGATGACGCTCAGATGTTCTTCCCGAAGTTCGGGATTGCCACCGGGAAGGCTCAGATCGCGTCATTCGCCCAGGGTTTCGCTGGAAAGATCGCTTCGATTCAGCACGACATTCCCGGTCTCACGGTAGTGTCCTCCGGAAACTACGTGGTCACGGAGGGATCAGTCAGGGGGACCACGACGTCGGGTACCGCCTTCCCCGATGGCTCTTCCTCCTATGGATTGTTCTGCAATGTGTTCGAGTTCGAGGGCGAACGGATCAAGAGACTTCACATCTACGAGGACCCGGACTTCGCAAGCACGCACATGGACGGCGTGGAGTGGGGAAAATCCGTCCGCGCCGGCATGTAGAGGGCTGCTCGAGAGGGAGGACGCCGGTCGGCGTGCAACGGCCGGCGGTCACCCGGCTCGGAGTGCCGATGAATGAGGCCTCTGCACTCTGACGTTATTCGGACGGAGTGAGAACGCGCCCGAGGAAGCCGTGAATGTAACCGTTGATGGCGTCAAGATGCGTTTCGAGCGCAAAATGTCCAGCCGGGAGGAGATGAATCTCGGCATCCGGCAGATCGCGGGCAAACGCTCGTGCTCCGTCCGGCCCGAATATTTCATCGTTTTCGCCCCACACCGCGAGGAGCGGCACCTGGCTCGTGCGGAAGTACTCCTGCAGTCTCGGGTACCCCTCGATGTTGGACGGGTAGTTTCGGAACAAGGCCAACTGGACCTCATCGTTGCCCGGCCGGTCCAGCAGCACCTGATCGTGGAGCCAGTTGTCCGGGCTGACCAGGTTCTTGTCCGCGGCGCCGTTCTCGTACTGCCAACGGGTCGTCTCCGGAGCGAACTTTCGTCGCGCTCCGGGCTCGGTGGCCGGTCCCGGGTCGGAGGCGTAGGCGAAAAGGTCTTCCCAAAAGGGCTGGACGAAACCTTCCATGTACGCGTTGCCGCTCTGCGTGATGATGGCGGTGACTTCGTACGAGGGATTCAAGGCCAAACGCCATCCGATGGGCGCCCCATAGTCGTGGACGTAGATCGAGAAGCGACTGATGCCCAGTCTGTCGAGCAGCCCGCCGGTTGCCTCGGCGAGATGGTCGAAAGTGTAGTCGAAATCATTGATCCCAGGCATTGAGGATTGGCCGTAACCGATGTGATCAGTGGCGATCACGTGATATTGGTCCGCCAGCACGGGAATGAGATTCCGGAACATGTGTGAACTGGTGGGAAACCCGTGCAGCAACAGCACCACTGGGGCTTCGGCAGGGCCGGCTTCACGATAGAAGACCCGCTGGCCGTCGATCGTCGCCGTACGGTGATACGTGGGAAGCATCTCACCCTCCGAAGGGTTCAATGACCGAGGCCAGGAATCACTGACCACCAAACTCAAGTTCGGGGTCGTTGATGGGATTTGACCGGCTCGCCCCCGCGCTGTCAGATCAGACCTCGAAGTCAGGATAGGCGTGAGTTGCAGAACCGGCGACTCGGGGTTCCACAGACTGCAAGATCCGTTCCCGCGCGACGTGCAGCCGTGGGCGGCGGCCCGGCCAGGCAGCCGTTTACCGATTCCTCTCCCGTCGTCAGCATCGCCGAGCGACCGACTACGGCAGCGGGAACACTCCCGTGGCCCCCCTACCCGTGGCCGGACGGCTTTTCCGCAGCCGTCTGCTGGGATGAGATCCGATGGCGACCTGTGCACTCCGAACGTAGCGCTCGTTCACGCGGACTTGTCTCTCAGGAGTGCCCGGCAGGCGGAGCGGGCGGTCCAGGCTTGGGCTCGGTCGAATGACCAAGCGCGCTCACCGACGAGCGTGATCCAGGCGTGCGGCCCCAGATGAAACCAGAGCAGGTCGACAGCCTCCGCGTGACTCACCTCGGTGGGGAGTGCGTCGAGCGTGACAAGGCGGTTGGCCACGCGGGTCAGGGCTTGGACGTAGTCATCTGCGCCCCTGTCCAGCACTGCCTTCACCGCGGGCTCACCCGGTGGATTCCGATAGAAGAGTTCGTACACGAGCTCCCAATGGCGTTCGTGTGTGAGCCGGGTGCCCTCGGCGGTCAACGCGATCACGGTGCGGGGGTCGTCGCTGGCCTCGACCGCGGCCAGGGTGTCGGCGATGGCCGGGTCCGTCAGAGCCGGCTCCAGCAGGGCCGTCAGGATGCTGGGCTTGCTCCCCACGCTGCTGTACACGGTCGGCACGGCGACGTTCCCTGCCTCTGCGATCTCCCCAATGGTGACCCCGGCATACCCGCGGGCCAGAAAGAGCGCATGCGCGCTGCTCAGGATGGCCTCGCGGGTGGCGGCCGCCGAGTTGACGCGTCGAGTCGAGGTGTATTTGCGGGTCGTCACCGGCGCAGTATACCGCGCACACCATAGGTCACTATATTGACAATAGAGTCATCTAATGAATATGTTGCGCTACATGACACTGCACCCCCCCACGGAATCGACGGCGGTCATCGAAACCCGACTGGCCCACGAGGTCCACCGAGCGGCCACCACCCTGTTGGCCGAAGCGGCCCTCAACGCCTCGGTGCCCCTCAGTGCGACCGCGCAACTGCGCGACTTCCTGGTGGCCAACCTGCGGCACCACCATCAGACCGAGGACGACGACCTCTGGCCCCGGATCGTCGCCACTGCGCCGACCGCAGCACACGCGCTGGAATCACTCACTGACGAGCATGACCAACTGGACGCGGCGCTCAACCGATTGGCCGGCATCGTCGTGCACGTCGACGAATCAGGCGGCGATCCGCTTGAGACGGCCAGGCCCGGCGCCGGCGACCGTGCGGCCATCGGGAGTGAGGCAGTGGTTCGTGCCACGCTGCACGACGCGGCGGCGACGGTCCGCGACATCGTGCACGACCACCTGACCCACGAAGAGCCCGTCCTCTTCCCGGCACTTCGCGAGCACGTCAGCCCCGCAGAGTGGGAGGACTTCGCGCGGCGCGTGATCGCGACCACGCCACCCGTGGCCGGCCACCTCATGGTTGGCTTCCTCGACGAGGTGGGATCGCCCGCGGAAGTCGAGATGGTGCTCGCGGGCCTGCCGGAGCCGGTGCGCCCGCTCGTCCCCGCGATGCGTCTCCAGGCAGCGGCCGATCTCGGCATCCTGCGCGGGATCGGCGCATGACCTCCGCACCGGTCAGGTGGCCTGACGCCGCGGACGCCGCGATCAGGGGCGACCTCACCGTGGCGGTCGCCTATGTCACTCCGGCCGGCGGCGCCGTGGTCACCAGCGTCTCGCCGTTGGGACTCGGGGAACGGGAGAACGGCCTGGTCGGATTCACCACTTCACTCGGCTTCCCGAAGAAACTGGAACGGATCCTGCGCAACCCGGACGTCGCCCTTGCGTATCACACGCGGGAGCACGGCTTTGCCGCGAGTGACTCGTACGTGCTTGCCCAAGGCGCCGCATCGGTCGACCTGCGTCCATCGCCGGAGCGTCTGGCCGAGCTGATGCGGGCCTCCGGGCCGTTCCTCGGAGAAGTCAAGCGTGGGCCGTTGTGGGACTGGCTGCTGCGTGAATACCACCAGGAGCGCGTCTTCGTCGACGTCGAACTCAAGCGTGTCGCCGTGTGGGAGAACCTCGCAGCCCGAGGGGCAAAAGCGGTCACAGGCGCCGCCTGGCCGCACCATCCGGCGGAACAGGAAGCACCGAGAAACGGCACCGGCCCGCGCGTCGAACTCGCAGCGGTCGCACGTCAGATCCACCGACTGCCGCATCGGCTCCTGGCCTACCGCGGCGCGGACGGTTTGCCCGTCATCGTCCCCGTGAAAGTCACCAGCCACGACGAGGCGGGGCTGTACCTCGACCTACCCGCAGGGCTGCTCCCACCGGGCGGCCGTAGAGCCGGCTTCCTCGCCCACGGCTTCCAGCCGCAATGCGTCGGGCTGGGAATGCGAACGCTCACCGGTTGGCTCACGGTCACCGAAAAGGACGCCATCTACGCGCCTCACACGTCCAAGGGCTTGGCCGCACCGCCGTACAGGACTCTGCTGACCGTCTCGAACGGACTCCTGGCCAAATACGGTGTGTGGCGTGCACAGCGTGACGGCACGTCAGCCCGCCTCCAGGCCCTCGCCGCGCGCCGCCCGACGGACTGACCCGGGTCCGAGAACGAGGACGACCGCTGCGGGGGTTGCGGGCCGATCCATCTGGGGAACCGAGCGGCGGAGCCCCCCTGTTACGGTACGCCGATGTCAGCGATCAAGAAGTTCCAAGTCACCTTCGACTGCGCAGAACCTGAGCGCCTCGCACGATTCTGGTGCGAGGTCTTGGGATACGTCGTACCACCGCCCCCGAAGGGGTTCGCCACTTGGGACGATTTCAAGCGCTCGCTGCCATCTGACCAGCAGGACGCATGGTTCGCCTGCATTGATCCCTCAGGCGTGGGCCCGCGGCTGTACTTCCAGCGCGTCCCCGAAGGAAAGGCTGCCAAGAACCGGCTGCACCTCGACGTGCGGGTCGGCACCGGACTCGTGGGTGAAGAGCGCCTCGCCGCCCTCGAGGCCGAATGCGCACGACTGGTCCCGCTCGGCGCGGTGCACGTGCGCACGCTGTACGACGGCAATGATTCGTGCATCCCGATGCAGGACATCGAGGGCAACGAGTTCTGTATCGACTGAGCAGCTTCGGGCCGCAGACATGGGGAGCCGCTCCACCCTTGGGCCTCTGTACCCGAAAAGGGGTGGACCTGTGGTGGGCCGGCCGTGTGCTGCACGGCCTTCGTCTTGACGGCCACGCGGATCAAGGCGAGGAGGCAACACCGGTTGGGGCCGGTCTGGAGGGGCTCCGGTGCGTTGGCGTGAGTGCGTATACAGCCCCATGACGGGTACCGGGTACGCACTGAACCAGCCGATGTCCGGAACTCTCTGAGGAGTCATCAATTGTCCGCCTCTCTGGTCGAAACCGTCGACGTCCAAGCTCCTGTTTCCCTCGCGTGGGCGCTCTGGAGCGATGTCACCCGGTGGCCGAGCTTCCTGAGCCACGTACGCCGAGTCGACAGGTTGGACGGACAACGTTTCGCCTGGCAATTGCAAGTTGTCGGAGCTGACAAGAACTTCGTCGCGGAGCTCACCGAGGTGATCCCGGAAGATCGGATCGCATGGCACACCGTGGAGGGTGTGGACCATGCCGGAGTGGTCACGTTCCACCGGCTGAGCGATACGACCAGTCGGGTCACTTTGCAGATTGAGTACGACCCGAAGGGATTCATCGAGCGCCTTGGTGCTCTCACCAATCTGGATTCGACGCTCGCCAACTACGACCTCGGTGAATTCCAGAAGCTGGCTGAAACCGCCGCGGCGTCCTGATGGGTCCGGGCGCGCCGAGCCCGTACATCCGGCGGCGGGGGCGGTGAGCAGCCCGACCACGGGCGGCTCCGCAGATGCGCGGTACGACGGCGAGAATCGCGGTCAGTGGTGGTCGTGCCAGAACAGCGAGGTGCCCCGTACCGGAGCGGGTGCGGGGCGCCCGCGACGCGCGATGCGGACCACCGTGATGTTCTCGCCCTGGCCCTCGCTATGACGAAATGCAAGATATGGGTCATAGATGCGCCATTCTTGTCGTAACGGTAGAGCGAGCGGCGCTGACAGGTGGCCGGGACGGAGTCGAGATGAGCCCTGTGACCGGCGCGAAGCGGCGTATTGACCTGGAGGGCACCGGGATCGCGTTCGTCGAAGCGGGGCATGGTGATCCGATCGTCTTCCTCCATGGCAATCCGACCTCGTCGTACCTGTGGCGCAACGTGATGCCGCACCTCACCCAGTTCGGTCGCTGCCTGGCGCCTGACCTGGCCGGCATGGGCGACTCCGACCCGCTTCCCGAGCGGGGCATGCGACTGGCGGATCACGCCGCGTTCTTGGAGCGCCTGTTGGAGCGGCTCGACGTCCGCGAGCGCGTCGTGCTCGTCGTCCATGACTGGGGCTCTGTCCTCGGCTTCGACTGGGCGCGCCGTCACCCCGACGCCGTGCGCGGCATCGCCTATATGGAAGCGATCGTGGCGCCGCTGACGCCGGCGCATTTCGCCGACGGCGGCGAGTTCATCGGACGCATCCGCGGCCCCGAAGGTGAATGCCTCGTCCTCGACGAGAATGTGTTCATCGAAGAGTTCCTTCCTGGTGGCGTGCTGCGCGACCTCACCTCGCAGGAGCTCGACGTCTACCGCCGCCCATGGCGCGAGCCCGGCGAAGCGCGCCGTCAGCTGCTGGTCTGGCCGCGTGAGCTGCCCCTTGACGGGGAGCCCGCCGATGTCGTCGATATCGTCGAGGCCAACGCCGCGTGGCTTGGCACCACCCAGTTGCCGAAGCTGTTCGTCAACGCCGAGCCGGGCATGTTCCTCACCGGCGCACCCCGCGAGCTGTGCCGCACCTGGCCCAACCAGCGCGAACTCACCGTTCCCGGCCTGCACTTCGTCCAGGAAGACGCCCCTGACCAGATCGGCACCGCCATCGCGGCATGGCTGCGCGACCTGCCCTGAAGATCTCCTCGGCCACGGACCGACCCTGCCCGGACGCTTCACGACCGTGGAGACATGCTCGCTCCGACTGGACCATCGTGTGGACGGCAGGGAAGGCGGTGGTGGGGGCCACCCGAACCACGGACCGAGGCGTACCCGTATGGTCCCACCGAGTGGAGTTCATACAGAGGAACATCGGCTGGTTCGGGCGGGCTACGGGTGTGCTCTCCCCTGCGCAGGCGACAGGCTTCCGCCCTCTCCTGGAACAACTGGCGGCGGGCGAGTTCGAAGAGGCCGAGGCGCGGGCGATGGCTCTCGCGGGCCGGCCACGGCGCGTCTGGGACCGGCGTCCCGAGCCGGTGTGGCTGGCGAGGGCGTTCGCCCTCACGGCCGCGGTACTGCACGGGCGCAGGGAGCACGTACTGCCCGAACTGGATTCGCTGGCAGTCGAGTTGCAGCACACGAGCCGAGGCGCTCGGACCATTCTGCTGGTGGTGCGGGTCAATCGCGCCGTCGTTCTCCTCGGCGAGGAGCAGTATGCGAAGGCGGAGTCCGAGGCCGCTGACATCCTGCGCGAGGTGACGCGTCTGGCACATCTCACGCAGGTGGCGGACATCGAGCTGTCCGCTCTGGCGTGCCTGGCCGAAGCCCTGTGCGGACAGGGCCGGTTCGAGGAGGCGGAATCGGTCGCGCGCGGCAATCTGTCCCGCGCGACAGGGAACAGGGCCGCCTCCTTGCGCTGTCTAGTGGTGGGTAGCCTGAACGGGCAGGGCCGGTACGAGGAGGCGCTCGCCGAGTCCGGGCAGCCCACGCCACCCGCGTTCCGCGCCGGGAGCGGGCAGTTGGCCATGGCCATCGCCGCGGCTCTGCACGGTCTCGGCCGCAACGACGAAGCCGTGATGACCGTGCGTCAGGCACTGCGCGAATGCGAGCAGTTCCTGCATCCCACCCATCCACGCATGCGCGAGGCTCGGGAATCGCTGGCCCGCATCACCGCTGGAAACCCCCCGTCCGAAGCCCCGGACGAGGGCACCGGATCCCCGTAGGTCTTGGTCAGGCTCACTGGTGCGCGGCGTGTCCTGGGACCGCTGCTCCGGTCGACCACGGACCCCGATGGCCGATCCAGGCACCGCCGCTGCGAGCACGATCCCAGGGCTGCGGCCGGAAGCGGAGCATCACACGTGTCGCGGACGCCGACGTGGCGTCAGTTCCTCGTCGCGGTGGATGACACCGGCGTCAGCAGGCCCCGGGCCCGGATGGCGGGGAGGGACAGCGTGCGATAGCCCACGCTCTCGAACAGGACCGTGATCCTGTTCCCCTCTTCGCTCATCACCTCGCCCTCGCCCCACGTCGTGTGCCCCACCCGCATGCCGGGCGGGAAGGAGCCGTCGGCCGTCACGGGTTCCAGTGGGGCAGGACCCGTACCGGAAAGGATGTCTTTTGTCCGGGCGGGGGCCTCCTTCAGCTCCTGTGTACGGGTGCATGTGTCGCAGCCCGCGCAGTCGCCTTCCGTCAGACTCTCACCGAAGTACCCGAGCATGTGGCGTCGGCGACAACCGTTCGTCTCCGCGTACGCCCGCATCATCTCCACCCGGGAACGCTCCAGGTCGACGCGGGCGGAAGCGATCCGCATCGCCTCGCGGACGCAGGCGTCCCGCCGCGCCCCCGGCACGGCCCGAACACCGCCGCGTTTCTCCGTTGTCACCGCTCCGGCCTCCTCCAGCAGGTGCAGCATCGACGTCAGCGGCGGCTGGGACAGCCCGGTGCGTTTGCGCAGACTGGTCACCGTGACGGGCCCCGGCTGCTCGCGCACCGCGTCGACCAGCCCGCCCAGCACCTCAGGGTCGGGGTGCGCGCCCGTCCGGAACCGCTGCACGCCGAGGTCCTCGGGCCGGTACGCGAGGATCGCGGTCGACGGTTCTCCGTCGCGGCCCGCCCGGCCGATCTCCTGGTAGTAGGTGTCGAGGGAGCCCGGCACCGATGCGTGCAGCACGAAGCGGATGTTCGGCTTGTCGATGCCCATTCCGAACGCGGAGGTGGCGACGACCACGTCGAGTGCGCCGTCCCGGAAGCGGTCGTGCGTCCGGGAGCGCTCAGCCGCCGACAGCCCCGCGTGGTAAGCGGCGCTGTCGAATCCGAGCGCCGACAGCTCCTGCGCGTACTCCTCGGCCTCCCGCCGCGTTCCCGCGTAGACGATGCCCGGTTTGGCCTCGGCCGCGGCCCGCTCCACCACCCACCGGCGCTTCCCCGCGTTCTCCCGGTGCCGTACGACCTCCAGCGTGATGTTGCGGCGGTCGAACCCGGCGACCACCTCGTGCGCCTCCCGCATGCCGAGCCGCTCCACGATGTCGGCCCGTACGGGAGCCGCCGCGCTGGCGGTGAGGGCGAGGAGCGGCGGCCGGCCGATGCGTTCGCGCACATGGCACAGGGACAGGTAGTCGGGCCGGAAGTCGTATCCCCACGAGGACACGCAGTGTGCCTCGTCGACCACCATCAGCGCGGGAGCGGCCGCGGCGATCTGCTCCACCACCTCGTCCTTCGCGAGCTGCTCGGGCGAGACGAACAGGAAGTCCAGGCTGCCTTCGCGTACGCGCTCCCACACGGCCTCGTTGTCCCGTGGGCGCTGCGCGGAGTTGACGGCCGAGGCGCCGGATCCCTTGATGCGGGCGAGATGGGCGACCTGGTCCCGCTGGAGCGCTATCAGGGGCGAGACCACGACGGTGGGACCGTCCAGCAGCACACCCGGCACCTGGTACACAGCGGACTTCCCCGCACCCGTCGGCATCACCACGATGGTGTCGCGCCCCGCCATCACGGCTGTCATGGCGGCGAGTTGGGACGGTCGGAGTACCTCCCAGCCGAACACCTCACGGGCACAGCGGCGCAGTCGTCTCCTGAGTGACCTGGTCTTGAAGTATCCGACCTTGACGCGCATGGCACTCCTGACGCCGCTCTCCAGTGGGGTTCGGCGCTCGTGTACCCCCGAGCGGACGAAAAACGGTCCGTTCGCCGGGAGTTGTCGATTCGTGTTCTCGCAGTGCGTGATACGGCGTTCCCCGGCGACGCGGTCGGCCGCAACGGGGAGGGTTCCCCGGCGCCGGGGACGACCTCGGCGCGGCCTCCGTTCCCACTGGCTACCAGGGCACTTCCCCGTTTTCGTCCTGGAAGGTTCCTGTCGGACCGTCCGCGCCGAGGGTCGTGAGACGCACGACGACATGGAGTGCCGACCATGTCCCCTTCGACAGCGTGATGGGCAACGGCCACCGCGAGCGGACGCTGTCCATGCTCGACAGCCCGTACCTGGTCGAGGAATGGGGTCTGCCCACGGCAGTGGTCCTGCTTTCGGGGGACGGTCACTACTGGATCGGGCTCGGCTACCGGGCCTGCGGCCGACACGGGGAACCGTCCGTCACCTGGTTCGACAGGGATCGCTCTTGTCCGCCATGAGTCCTACTACGGCGACCACCCGATGTCAGCGGCCGGCCGGTGATTCGGTGACCCGGCCGGGGTGACGAGTCAGGTCGGCGCCGTAGAGGGCGGTCATCTCACGGCCGAGAACGGGTGCGAGGGCCTCGGCGTAGGACTCGGTGAGATGGCTGTCGTCCCGGTAGACGAACGTGTCACCCACCACCACGGGGCAGCCACCGGTGCCGCAGAGCCAGGGGAGCGGGTCGATCACCGAGACACCGGTGGCCGCCGCCGCGTCGGTGATCTCCCGCTTCTTGCCCGGATCCTTGACAGCGTCCCCGACATCGGACGCGCACCGCTCCAGCTCCCGCGGATGGGTCCCGGCGCAGTCGACCGCGTCCCCCTTCGGCCAGGGGGTGTCCACGATGGCCAGCACCTCGGCGCCGCTCCTCACCAGTTCCCGAAAGGTCCGCTTGAATCCGTCGGTCCACTGCCGGCGCGGATCGCCGGACGGTCGGGCCAGGTCGGCCGCGTCCGAGGAGGAGGCGATCACCAGAGCGGGATGCAGGGACCTGATCCTGGCCAGCTGCTTGGTCCGCCACTGGTCGCAGGACACGTACGGCTTCCCCTGGTAGACGGTGGTGACGGCGGAGACCTTGCACGACGACTTGGTCATCGAAACCAGCTTCCAGTGGTGCTCCTTGGCCAGCCGGTCGACCGCAGGGAACCACTGGGCCGCGTGCGAGTCCCCGAAGAGCACGACCACCTTCGACGCGGACCGGTCGCCGTAGACACAGGGTGGGGTCGCCGTGCTCAGATAGCCGATGTGGCAGTCGTCCCGATAGAGCTGGGACAACGTCCCCTTGATCCTGGTGAGTCCGGGCGTCAGATTGCTCGGCAGACTGTGATGGGGTCCTTCCAACAGCTCGGTCAGCCTCGCCCGCGGATCGGCCGCCCCGGTGAGCGCGCTCCGCAGGCCCGGCGCCGCCACGTCCGAGGCTATGGGCGGCGGGAAACCCGTCGCGACCAGCGCCGCCGCCGCGGCGCACGCCGTCAGTGCGGCGCCCAGCCCCAGCGCCCGTACCGGACGGCCGCGGAACACCCGGTGGAACCGCACCGGATTCTCCACCAGGTGCAGCGTGACCCAGGCCAGCAGCAGGGCGATCGCCGCGCAGACCAGCCCGAACGGGGCGGTCGCCGGCCTGTCCGACGCCATCGGCAGGATCACCAGCACCGGCCAGTGCCACAGATACCAGCCGTACGAGAGACCGCCGACCCACACAGCCGGCCGGAGCGACAGCAGCCTGCCCGCGCCGTACCGCGCGGGTGAACATCCGCCCGCCAGCACCAGCGCGACGCCGAGCACCGGCACGAGAGCGTAGTACCCGGGAAACGGCGTGTTGTCGTCGAACCGGACCGCCGCGACCAGCAGCGAGACCAGCCCGATCCAGCTCATCGGCCCGGACGCCCACGTCGGCAACCGCTCCAGCCTGCGGGCGAAGAGGGCGAGCAGCGCACCGACGCCGAGTTCCCAGAAGCGGGTGTGCGAGCCGAAGTAGGCCCAGGAGGCCGAGGTGGCCGTCACCCGCACGTTCAGCGCGAAGGAGATCACGCACAGCATCGCGAACGGCACCGCCACCAGACCGGTCCGACGCCGCGCGAGCTTCCAGCCGGCCCACAGCAGCAAGGGCCAGACCAGGTAGAACTGCTCCTCGACCGCCAGCGACCAGAAGTGCTGGAAAGGCGACGGCGGGCTGTCCGCGTTGAGGTAGTCGGTGCCGGCGTTCGCCAGCCGGAAGTTCACCACGTAGAGGGTGCTGCTGAGCGCGTCCCCCACGTACTCCTCGAAGCGGATCCTCGACAGACAGAGCCAGGCGCCGCAGAGCGTGGCGAGCCCGACGACGGTCGACGCGGGCAGCAGCCGCAGCGCCCGGCGGGCGTAGAACCTCCGCACCGAGATACGGCCGTCCCGCACCAGTTCGCGCAGGAGCAGCGAGGTGATGAGGAAGCCCGATATCACGAAGAAGACGTCGACCCCGATGTAGCCGCCCGCGACATGGCGGACGCCGGCGTGCGCGAGTACCACCAGCGAGACCGCGAGCGCGCGCAGGCCCTGGATGTCGAGGCGAAGCGGCGCTGCGGCTGCTGACCGGGCCGGCGTTCCGGTGCCCGATCCGCCCGCCGTTTCGCCGCCGCCCGGGTCGTGCGGTGGGGATGTCGGCGCCTGCGTCGCACTCTCTGCGGGCCAGGCAGCACGAACCACGGGAATCTCCTCTGCGGGATGGCGGATGAGCGCCGAACCGCACGGCGCCGCTGATCAGACCGACCATCAACAGGAAGGGTTGCGGTAAATCGGCCCGGCTCACACGCCCCGTCACCATTCTTCGTCGAAGCCCTACCCGCCGTTTCCGAACCGTTCATCGGATCGCGTCGACGGGAGCTTGGCCGCGACGCCTCGCAGGCGCGCGCAGGGGATGCGACCCGAGGATTCCCGCGGTCGCGTGGGCAGGGGGCAGTCCTCAGGTCACCTCAGCGATGAAAAGTGGGTGCCTGTGGCTGCTTCATCGCCTGATGCCCTCATGGATGTGGGACAGCGGACTTCGGCGCGCTGATCCGGCGTGCGGCCTCGACGACCGCCGAACGGTGCAGGGCGAGACGCTCGGGTGACCAGGACTGGTCGATCTCCCCGGGGTCGACATCCTCGGCGGCCGAGAACCACGCCTGGGCCACGGCCAGGACCATGGTCAGAAGGTCGTCCGGCGGCATCTCGGGGGAGAGGCCGCCACGCTCCTGGGCGTCGGCCACTTCGGCGGTCTTGCGCCGGAAGGCGTCCGCTTCGAGTCCGGTGGTGGCGGGGCGCTCCAGCAGCTTCCACAGTCGCAGGCGCATGAGGTCCGGCCGGGTGACCAGGTGGTCGAAGACCGCTCCGGCGTAACCGGGAAGATCCTCGACGTCGAACGGCACGGACTCGGCTCCCGCCGTCATCGCCCGGCGCAGCACCTCGTCGAACAACTGCTCCTTGTTACCGAAGTAGACGTAGATCAGCCGCTTGTTCGCTCCCGCAGCTTCGGCGATCCGGTCCACTCGGGCTCCGGCGATGCCGTGGGCGGCGAATTCGGTGAAGGCGGCGTCGAGCAGCCGGGCTTTGGTGGCGCTGGAATCCCGTGGCATACGCCGCACCCTAGCAAGTAACTATCTGGTTATAGACATTCGCGGGTCATTCGGCGCCGCGACGCGGGACTGGCGGCTGCCTTGCGTCACACGGCCGGTTCCGCCCAGAGGTCGGGCGGGATGACACCGACGGAGCGGCCCTGGGGATCCAGTAGATGGCCGAGCAGCTTGTCCTGGCGCAGGGTGATGACGCGGTCGACGATGTCGAGGCTCGGGTGAGCTGTCGCGAGGTGGGTCTCGAGGCGCAGGACGTCGCTGACGGAGTGCAGGCTGGCCTGAAGAACGAGGTTGTGCGGCCCCGTGAGGGCGGCGCAATTGCGGGTTTCGGGCAGTTGGATGAGGGCGTGACCGATTTCGGGGAGGTCCGCGGGTGGCACTCTGGCCCAGAGGGTGACCGAGACGGGCCAGCCGCCCAGGGGGCGGGCGAAGTCGCAGCGGAACCGCAGGAGGCCGCGTCGGGTGAGCTGCTCGAGGCGGCGTTTGGCCGTGGAGAGGCTGACGCCGAGGTCGTGGGCCAGGGCCTGGTAAGGAGCGCGGCCGTTGTGCGCGAGCCGGGTGACGAGGGCCCGGTCGAGGGGGTGATCTCACCGGGGGCGACGGGGGTTTGGGCCGGGGGTCGGCCGGTCAGTCGGGCACGCTGGTCGGGGGCCAGGGCGGCGATACGCCACCGGCCGCCCTCGGTGAACATGTGCGTGACGACGCGGGCCTGCACCGCGGTGATGCCGGGAACGCACGGGAGCAGGTCGAGGGTGTAGCGGGAGAGGGCCGGCAGGTCGCGGGTGGCGGCGATGGAGAGGATGTCGTGGTCGGCGGCCGCCCGCTCGATCGTGATCATGTGGGGGTGGGTGGTGAGTGACTGGGCGACCTGGGCAGTGGCTCCAGGGGCGCAGTCGATCACCATGAAGGCCAGACAGATCTGCTCGAACAGGCGCGGACCCGGCGAGAAGGCCACCCAAGGGCTGTCCCGTAATCCCCGGTGGATCAGCGCGCGGCGTCAGATGCGGTGCATCGCAAGGCGGAGGGTCGTCCTCATACTGGGCGTATCAGGGCGATCCGACAACGCGGCGTGGGGGTCCCCCCTGCTCGAAGAGCTCGGGGGAGTGCCGTAGCTGTCGTCGTGCGCCCGCCGGGGATTACGGGACAGCCCTCAGGCAGCCCCTTGGTCGGACAAACGGCCGAAGCGGCGGGCGACGGTGACCGGGTCCACCTCGAGTGCGCGGCCGAGTTCGGCCCATGAGGCCCGCGGTCGCAGTTGCAGGCCGTTGATCAGTGCCAGTTCGTCTTCGGTCAGCAGTGGCGGAGCGACATCCTGCATTTTCACGGCTCGTGAGCGAGAATCCTGCGTTCGGCGGCTTTTGTCCCGCATTATCCCATTGTGGACTTCACGAGCCGGTACCGGGCGGGCGTGGAGAAGGGTTGGAGCATGACTTTCGCCGACTATCAGGACGAGATCTATCTCGACGGACTGCGTGGGGTGGTGCCGCCCTTCCCGATGACGTTCGACGAGCTGGAGCCGCCGGCTCAGGCCGCGATGCCCCCCTCGATCCGCTCGTACGTCGCGGGTGGCGCCGGCGACGAGCGCACCCAGCGGGCCAACGTCAGCGCGTTCGAACGCTGGGGCCTCGTCCCGCGCATGATGGTGGGCGCCACGGACCGGGATCTGTCCGTCGACCTGTTCGGGATGCGTCTGCCCTCGCCGCTGTTCATGGCCCCGGTCGGCGTGATCGGCCTGTGCGCGCAGGACGGCCACGGCGATCTCGCCACTGCCCGCGCCGCCGGCCGCACGGGCGTGCCGATGATCGCCTCCACGC
This sequence comes from Streptomyces sp. RPA4-2, assembly GCF_012273515.2. Taxonomy (NCBI): domain Bacteria; kingdom Bacillati; phylum Actinomycetota; class Actinomycetes; order Kitasatosporales; family Streptomycetaceae; genus Streptomyces; species Streptomyces sp. RPA4-2. Next base: position 469,492 of record NZ_CP050975.2, on the reverse strand, counting down.
TGACCGTCGATCCGCTCGAGAAGGTCGCCGAGGAACTGGGCGACACCCCGGGCTTCTTCCAGCTCTACACCCCTACCGACCGGGAACTGGCCGAGAACCTGGTCCACCGTGTCGAGACGGCGGGATTCAAGGGCATCGTGGTCACCCTGGACACCTGGATCACCGGCTGGCGCCCACGCGACCTGGCCACCAGCAACTTTCCTCAGCTGCGCGGGAACTGTCTGGCCAACTACACCAGTGACCCCGTCTTCCGCTCCGGACTCGCCCGCAGCCCGGAGGACGATCCGAAGGCGGCGGTCGCTCTGTGGGCGCGGACCTTCGGTAATCCGCTCACCTGGGACGATCTGCCCTGGCTGCGCTCCCTCACCGACCTGCCACTGATCCTCAAGGGCCTCTGCCACCCCGATGACGTCCGTCGCGCCAAGGACGGCGGCGTGGACGGGATCTACTGTTCCAACCACGGCGGCCGGCAGGCCAATGGCGGTCTGCCCGCCCTCGACGTCCTGCCGGCCGTGGTCGGGGCAGCCGACGGTACGCCCGTCCTGTTCGACTCCGGTGTCCGCACGGGGGCCGACATCATCAAGGCCGTCGCCCTGGGTGCGACCGCGGTCGGCGTCGGCCGCCCCTACGCGTACGGGCTCGCCCACGGAGGCGAAGCCGGCATCGTCCACGTCCTGCGGGCCCTGCTCGCCGAAGCGGACCTGCTCATGGCCGTCGACGGCTACCCCGCCCTCGCCGACCTCACCCCCGACTCCCTCCGTCGCCTCACCTGACACCTGACACCTGACACCTGGCGGCCAAGCCCGGGGCGGATCCCCACGCCCGCGGTACGGACCCGTCACCGAACAGGTCACACCTTTCGCGACAGGCTCCCCTTCCTCCAGCGGGATCGGACGGGCGCACCGGTTCTGGTTCGCACCGCACCCGGGAAGCGATTCGAGCCTTCACCGAGAAGTACTCACCCCAGGGCAGGGACCCGCCGACCCGAAGCCCGACCCAGGAAGAAAGCCGACAACGACCATGACCGAGCACTCCACCGTTCATAGCGTGACCTACGACCTGCTGCGCACCCTCGAACTCACCACCGTCTTCGGCAATCCCGGCTCCACCGAGCAGCCGTTCCTGCAGGAATTCCCCGAGGATTTCACCTACGTCCTTGGACTGCAGGAGGGGTCCGTCGTCGCGATGGCCGACGCCTTCGCCCAGGTGACCGGCCGCCCCGCGCTGGTCAACCTGCACTCATCGGCCGGGGTGGGAAACGCGATGGGCAACCTGGTGGCGGCCTACCACGGAAACACGCCGCTCATCATCACGTCGGGACAGCAGCATCGGGAACTGGTGATCGGGGATCCGTATCTCGGTAACCGTGAGGCCGTCACGATGCCGAAACCGTGGGTGAAATGGTCGTATGAACCCGCGCGCGCCGAAGACGTCCCCGAGGCTTTCATGCGGGCCTATGCGGAGGCGTTGCAGCCACCGACGGGACCGGTCTACCTGTCGATTCCCATGGACGACTGGAGGAAGCCGCTTTCCGGTTTCACCCGGGTGCGGACCGTGAGCGACTGCGTCGCCCCCGACACCGGGCGGCTGCGCGCGTTCGCCGACCGCATCTCCGCCAGCCGTCGTCCCGCACTGGTCTTCGGGCCGGAGGTCGACCGCAGCGGCGGCTGGGACGCGGCCGTCTCCCTCGCGGAGAAGCTGCGCGCTTCCGTCTACGGCGCCCCACTGCTGGACCGTGTGTCGTTCCCCGAGGACCACCCCCAGTTCCGCGGTCCGCTGGGGATGTCGGTGAAGACCATCAGCGACCGGCTGACCGGGCACGACCTGGTGGTCGTCATCGGGGCTGAGGTGTTCCGCTACTACCCCTACGTACCCGGCGACTACCTGCCCCCGGACACGGAACTCCTGCAGATCACCGGCAATCCGGCGGTTGCCGCGGCGGCACGCGTGGGCGACAGCCTGCTGGGCGATCCCACGCTGGCGGTCGAACTGCTCCTGGACATGGTGACGGAAGGCTCGGCGCGGACCGCTCCGGAACCGATGCCACGACCCCGTGAACTGCCGCGGACGCCGAACAGCCCGCTCACCCCGCCCGAGGTCTACGCCGCCCTGAGCCGAGTCCGGCCGCCCGACGCGGTCATCGTCAACGAGTCGACCTCCACGATGGCGCAGCAGATCGAGTGGCTCCCCACCACCCGGACCGGATCGTTCTTCGCCACCGCCAGCGGGGGCATCGGCTGGGGTACCCCGGCCGCCGTCGGCGTCGCGCTCGCCGACCGGGAGAGGGGCGTGGAGCGGCCGGTGATCGGTCTGATCGGCGACGGTTCCTTCCAGTACTCCGTGCAGGCCATCTATACGGCGGCCCAGCACGACCTCCCGGTCGTCTACGTGGTCATGCGCAATCACGAGTACTCGATCCTCAAGTCGTTCGCGGTGCTGGAGGAGACCCCCGGAGTGCCCGGACTCGACCTGCCGGGGCTCGACATCGCGTCGCTGGCCCGCGGCTTCGGGTGCCGTGCGGTCGATGTGGAGACCACCGACGACCTGGAACGGGAGTTCACGGCGGCCCTGAGCGCCGGCACCACCACGGTCATCGTCGTACCCACCCAGCCCCAGAAAGCGATGCTGTAGGCCGTTCGGCCCGCGCGATCGGACGAAGGAAGGCAATCATGGATCTTGGACTGAAGGACCGGGCGTACATCGTCACCGGTGGCACCCGCGGTCTGGGCAGGGCAGCCGCACGCGAACTGGTGGCGGACGGAGCGAGGGTGGTCATCAGCGGCCGCGACGAGAAGTCGGTCGCCGCCGCCGAGGCCGAGCTCGGCGGGGAGGGACGGGCGGTCGGGATCGTGGCGGACAACGCCGACACAGGGACCCCGGACCGGCTGATCAGCGCGGCCCGCGACGCCTTCGGCCGGCTGGACGGGGTGCTCGTCAGTGTCGGGGGACCGCCCGTGGGCACGTCGGACACCATCGACGACGACCAGTGGCGCACCGCCTTCGAGTCGGTCTTCCTCGGCGCGGTGCGGCTGTCCCGCGCGGTCGCGGAGGAGCTGGACGAGGGAGGCGTCATCGGCCTCGTCCTCTCCAGCTCCGTGTACGAGCCGATTCCAGGTCTCGCGCTCTCCAACGCCCTCCGGCCGGGCCTGGCCGGCTACGCGAAGAACCTCGCGAACGAGCTGGGCCCGAGGGGCATCCGCGTGGTCGGCCTCGTACCCGCCTACATCGAAACCGACCGGGCACGCGAACTCGACGCGCGGTACGGCGACTCCGATGCCGCCCGCGAGCGTGCCACCGCGGGTGTTCCGCTGCGGCGCTACGGAACCCCGGACGAGTTCGGCCGCACCGCGGCCTACCTGATGTCACCCGCCGCGTCGTACCTGACGGGGGTGATGCTGTCGGTCGACGGTGGCGTGCGCAGAGGCTTCTGACCGGGACCAGTTCATGGGGCGCCCACGCCCCTAGCGGTACGGGGAGTGACAGGAAGCCGGACAGTGAGCAGCGAGGCCTTCTCGATCCCCGACCCGGGTGCGGTCTTGGATGAAGTGCGGAGTTCTCCCGCGACCGTCCCCCGAACAGCCCGCGAGACCGGACCGTTCGATCCGGGCTCGCGGGTGTGTCCGCGGGGACGGGCGTCCCCCTGTGCGACGCGTTACTCGTTCACGTCGATGTGCCTGGCCAGTGCGGTGACCTTCAGGTCACCGTTGTCGACCCACTGGGGAAAGGCCAGTGTCTTGTGCTGTGTGGCGGCGGGCGGGGTGACCTGGAGGTACGAGGCGTGCACCGCGCCGGAGGTGCCAGTGTTGGCGTGGCTCCAGGAGATGACCGCCTCGGCGCTCTCGCCGTCCTTGAGGATGAGGGTCTTCTTTGCGGGGCTGGCGGCGTACCAGGTGTCACCCCAGTGGGTGTGCGAGGCGAGCGTCTTGTGTGCGGAGTTCTCCAGGCCCAGCCCGGGGTAGCCGCGCAGCGCGCACGTCCTGCCGCTGAGGTTGCGGAGATTTATGACCACGCCCTGGTGGTTCATGCCGCCGGCCAGTTTCTGACCGAAGGTCGCCTTCAGAGCGGAGGCGGAACAGGTGGGCGTCGCCTTCGCGCTGGTCGCACTGGCGGGTGCGGCCTGTGCGACAGCGGTACCCGCGAGACCCAGCCCGGCGACGGCGGCCCCCGCGAGCACCGCACGGCTGATTCGGCGGTTGCCGCGAGCACCGGCCGCTGGGCGGACCGCGGTCTGGTCCGTGTTCCGGTAAGCGTTCATCACAACGATCACACTCCATTCGGGTCCGGCAGCACGGCCGCCGTGGGCAGCCGCGAGCCATCTTCTTGCCCTGTACACGAGTCCGATGCGCCGCACGGCGACAAAGTTCGCGGCAGACGGGAAAAACTTCTCGGCACTGGTGCTCGACCTGGCGGCCCGCTGAGCCGGGCCGACACCACAGGCCACCTGAGGCCGTATCGCCGGGCCCGACAGGACGCGGCGGCCGTCCCCCTCGCCGGACGCGCAAGGAGCGTTCTCTCCCACAGTCATTGCGGGTTGTTCGAGATTTCGTTCGCGGTCGCGTATTCGCCGGGATGTTGTGCGAAGTATTGACTGCGCCAGAGGTGACCCCTAAATTCCACGTTCGAAAAGAGGAACTGTATTCGAAATATCGAACTTATGCGGTGAGGGAGGCTGCGGGACCTGCGAGTAAGACCGGTGCCTCCCCACGGGGTGACATATCGCGGGCTTTCGTCATGCGGTCCCAGTACGCGACCTGGTTCGGGACAGCCCTGGTCGTAGCTCACGCAAATCCTCCTTCCTTTCATGTAAAGGAGCGCACCGTGCCATCTGCAGACGGAATGCACCGGAGGGCCGGCATCACCATGCGCAGGGCCGTGCCTCTCGCTCCACCGTCCTGATCACTGCCGGGGTCCTCCTCGGCGAGGGCTGCGGCCATGCCCTCGTCGGCCAGCCCAGATCGGAGGGTCCGGCCGGACCGGACGCCGGCGCCCGATCATCCGGCAGAACGCTCTGACCCCACGTTCCTCGTGGTGAGCACCACCCATTCGATCGGCTCCGCGATCCGTGGCGAGCGGGACAACCAAGTCTCCTGTCCTCACCGCTCCTCACGTGCTCCGGCGGTGCGCGGTGCATCACGCGCCGGTGTCGCGAAGCAGATGCATTTCCCCCGCACACGTGCCGGGCCCGTCATGTCGACCCCGGCCGGAATCCGTCATGTCCCGAGCCGTCGACTCGGGACCTACCTCCACACCACAGGAGAGCTCGATGTCCTTACTCCGATCGATTCGGTTGTCGGATCGATTCCGACGGTGGGCGCTGTCCACAGGCGCCGCCGGCGCACTCGTCGCCGGAATGCTCACCCTCGGCACGCAGCCCTCGCAGGCGGCAGGCTCACAGCCCTGTGACCTCTACGCGTCCGGTGGCACCGCCTGCGTGGCCGCCCACAGCACCACCCGCGCCCTGTACTCCGCCTACAACGGGCGGCTCTACCAGGTCAGACGCGCCTCGGACAACACCACCAAGGACATCGGCGTGCTGAGTGCGGGCGGATACGCCAACGCAGCCACCCAGGATTCCTTCTGCGCCGGCACGAGCTGCGTCATCACCGTCATCTACGACCAGTCCGGCAGAGGCAACAACCTCACCCAGGCGCCCCCCGGCGGGTTCAACGGTCCGGCCGCGGGCGGCTACGACAACCTGGCCGACGCGACCGCGGCGCCCGTCACCATCGCGGGCCACAAGGCGTACGGCGTCTTGGTCGCCCCCGGCACCGGCTACCGCGACAACCACACCTCCGGCATCGCCACCGGCGACCAGGCCGAGGGGATGTACGCGATCCTCGACGGCACGCACTACAACGGCGGTTGCTGCTTCGACTACGGCAACGCCGAGACCAGCGGCCTCGACACCGGCAACGGCCACATGGAGGCCATCTACTTCGGCAACAACAAGGTCTGGGGCTCGGGGGCCGGCAACGGCCCCTGGGTCATGGCCGACCTGGAGAACGGCCTCTTCTCCGGGGCCAACCCGCATCTCAACACGAACGACCCGACGGTCAACAACCGATTCCTGACCGCCGTCGTCAAGGGTGAGCCGGGCCGCTGGGCCATCCGGGGCGGCAACGCCCAGTCCGGCGGGCTGTCGACCTACTACAACGGCGCCCGTCCCAGCGTCGCGGGTTACAACCCGATGAGCAAGGAAGGCGCCATCATCCTCGGCATCGGCGGAGACAACAGCAACGGGGCCGCCGGCACGTTCTACGAAGGTGTCATGACCTCCGGCTACCCGTCGGACGCCACCGAGAACGCTGTCCAGGCCAACATCACCTCGGTCGGATACGGTTCGGGAGTGAGCGGACTCGCCCCCGGCTCGCGGATATCGTTGCGAGCCACGACAGCGTGCTGCACCAACGACTACCTCCGCCATGACGACGCCGACACCAACGTGGTGATCTCCGCCGTCTCCTCGTCCAGTTCGGCCACGGACAAGGCGGACGCCACCTGGGTCGTCCGCGCGGGGTTGGCCAACAGCGCCTGTGTGTCCTTCGAGTCAGCCAACGACACCGGCCAGTATCTGCGGCACTCGGCCTTCCAGATGCATCTCGACGCCAGTGACGGCAGCGCCACGTTCGCGCAGGACGCGACGTTCTGCCCTCAGCCCGGCAACAACGGCCAGGGAGTCGCCTTTCCCTCCGTGAACTATCCGGAGAGGTATCTGCGCCACTACAACTTCACCGCCTACATCGCCGGCAACGGTGGGTCGAACGCCTGGGACAACGCGAACGCATGGGCCGACGACACCAGTTGGCTCGTGGCCACCCCCTGGGCGTAGCGCAGAGAGTCGTCCCGTCTCCGGCGTGTGGGCCGGAGACGGGAGGGACCGCCCTACTTGGCGGTCAGGAACTCGTCCATGGACAGAGGACGGTTCACGATACGGATGTCACCGACGTTGCCGTGGAAGACGACGTCGACGGCGCCCGCGTACTCGTGGCCGCCCACCAGCCAGGGCAACCCGAGCGAAGTGAGGCCGACCGACAGCCGGTTCGGGTTGTCGACGACCGGAGCGCCCTCGACGTACAACTTCGTGAGACGGCCGTCGTTGACCACCGCCAGGTGCCACCACTTGAGTTCCACCATGCCGTGACCCCAGTTGGTCGTCGGGTAGGTGTCGTTCAGGGGGTAGTGGTTGAACTGTGCCTCGCGGCCGTTGTTCGTGATGGCGAACTGCGCCAGCGGCTCGTTCGGGTCGGTGTTCTTGCCGTGCTTGCCGGCCGCCCTGGCGGAACCCCGGCGGCTGAGAATCGACGCGTTGCCGTTCTTCCCGGAGTCCCAGTCCAGCGGCAGCATCACGAAGGTCTCGATCGTGTACCCGGATGTGAACGTCTCGGAGTTCAGCGGTGCCTTCGGGCCGGTGCTCAGGTACGAGCCGTGGACCGGGTTCCTGCCGCCGACGAACTTCAGGCTGGCGTGCCCGGGCTGGTCGGGGTGGTGGTCGGCGGACCAGGTCAGCGCGTCGGAGGCCGCGCCCGGCACCGTCACCACCGTCAGGTCGTTGCCCTTGCCGGAGAGGTCGTGGATCGTCTGGCCCGCGGAGAGCGAGGTGCCGGCCGCGCCCTGTCCGTCGAAGCGCCAGTACGCCAGCGTGCCCTTCACCAGTTCACGGGCGGCCGGGCGGGCCGGCCGGACCGGAACCGGGATGAAGCCGGCGAACCGCTTCTCGAAGTCGATCGGGATGGAGAAGTTGTCGACCGGGCCGGTGATCCGCGCGTGCTCGGCCGCCAGTTCGTTGCGCGACTCCGGGTCCTGAGCCAGGATCCACGGGTTGATCGTCTCGACGTCGATCGTGTTGCGGGCCAGGTCGAAGTGGTACAGCCGGATCATGCCGCCACCGCCGAAGTAGCGGTTCTGGTAGTTCGTGATGTGCATGGCCACGTCGTGGCCGGCGGCGTTCTTCCTGGTCGTACGCCCGGGCGGCCAGTAGTGGCCGTTGAGGGTCAGGAAGATCTGGTCGTTGTCGTTGATCAGCTTGTCCCAGACCGTCTGGCCGTAGCCGGAGAGTACGGCGTTGTCCTCCGGGTCGCCGGACTCGTAAGGGAAAACGTTGTCATCGTACGGCGAAGCGACGATGTCGTGCGACGTGAGGATCACCGGCATCTTCGGATGGGCCTTGATGACGTCGTTGGCCCACGCGAAGCCCTGGTCGGTGGTCCGCCAGTCCAGGGCCAGCACCAGCCACGAGCGGCCCGCGGCCTGGAAGATGTGCGCCGTGTTGTAACCGGTCGGGTCCGCGCCGGCGAACGTCTTCGCGCGCTTGAACCGGTGCGGGCCCATGGTCTGCAGGTACGGCGTGTCACCGCGGCTGTCGTCGCCGGTCACGTCATGGTTGCCGGCCAGCACGCTGTACGCGGCACCGTGCGAGTCCAGCACGGCGAACGCCTTGTCGACCTGCTGGAACGACGACGGATCGGCGTCCTGCGTCAGGTCGCCGAGGTGCGCCATGAACACGATGTTGTCGGTGGCGATTCCGCTGTTGTCGATGATGTAGCGGAACGACTCCTCCTGCGGCGTCCGGTTGACGCTGTCCTGGCTGCCCCAGTACAGGAACTGGGTGTCCGGCATGACCGCAAGGGTGAACTGGAGGGCGGTCTGATCCGGTCTCCACGTGCCGGTCCTGCCGCTCTTGGCGGAGTCCGCGGCGAACGCGGGCGTTCCGCCGACCACGGTCCCGCCGACTCCTACGGTTGCCGCTCCCGCGCCGGCCAGTGCCGCGGTGCGCAGAAAACCTCGCCGACTCCGCTCGGTCGGCTCTTGTGACGGGTTGTCATCGATATTGGACATAGGAGCTCTTCCCGGGTCGATAGTGCAAACAGCAACGACGCTAGCCAGCAGCGGTCCGAGCCGGGCAGACGTGAGATGACAAACGACGATCAAGCATCTGTCCAGGACTGAAAGCGCCCGTCACATCACGGCCGGCCGCTGATTTCCCGGAGGGCGGACGGTGAACAGAAGGAGTCGGGGCCCGGCCACCCCGTTCCCTCGCCGCTGTCGTGGGCCACGACTGGAGGGCGGCGGGGTACGGCATCGGGCGGCCGAGTGCCGCGGACGGAGCTGGTGGCCCACCGCGTTGCTGGTAGGCCAGGTTCGTCGATTTCGCTAGCGTCGAACCATGTTGCACACGAGATTCACCGAAATGTTCGGTATCACTCACCCGGTGATGTCCGCCCCCATGGGCCTGCACAGTGGCGGGACGCTCGCTGCCGCGGTTTCCGCGGCCGGCGGGCTCGGTTCCTTCGGGGGAACGCACCCCTGGAAGGGGCCCGAGTGGATCCGCGCGGAGATCGCGACCATCCGCGCCACGACGGACCGTCCGTTCGGAGTCGGCTACATCACGCCTTTCCTGCCGTTCACCGAGGCGCACTTCGAGGCCGCACTGGAGGAGCGCACCGATGTCATCGCGCTGTCCTTCGCCGACCCGCAGCCGTGGGTTGCTCGAGCCAAGGACGCGGGCGCGCGGGTGATGTGCCAGGTCCAGAACTACGACGACGCGGACATGGCGGTCGCCGCGGGTGCCGATGTGCTCGTGGCACAGGGCACGGAGGCCGGCGGCCATACCGGGACGATGGGTCTGCTGCCCTTCCTGGCCGGATTGGTGAGGCGATATCCCGATGTTCCGGTGCTGGCCGCCGGGGGCATCGGCGACGGTCGCACGCTGGCGGCGGTCCTCACCGCCGGTGCGGACGGCGCTTGGCTGGGCACGGCGTTTCTCGCCACGCCCGAAGCGGTCGAGGTGCACGATCTCCACAAGCGCCTGATCGTCGAGAGCGATGGCAGCGACACCGTGTGGACGCGGGCCTACGACATCGTGTCGGACCTGCCGTGGCCGGAGACCATCGGCCAACGCGTCCGCCGCAATCGGTTCACCGACGAGTGGGCGGAGTGTGAGGCGACGCTGCGGAACCGCAAGGGCGAATTCGCACCTCCGGAAGACGTCAACCCCCTTGAGGGCACGCCCGACCCGGACACCAGCGCGATTCTCTACGGGCAGTCGGCGGCCTTCGTCGATGCCGTCCGTCCCGCTGCCGAGGTGGTCCGGGGGATCAGTGACGAGGCCGAGGCGATCCTGGCCTCGCGACCCCGCGCGCTGCTGAACTGACCCGTAGGCAAGCGAAGCAGCTGCCATGGCGCACGGCGCGACGCCGGCGGTCGTCCGTGCCGGCTCCTCGCCCCGGCCCTTCGCCGTCCACCGCCTTTCCCGGCGGGCCGGAGGCCCTTTCCCTTGCCGAGCGGTTCTCACCTCCGCCGGGCTGCGCCGACACCTCGCTCGCGGATAGCCTGGCCGCCATCATCGGCGGCGCGGTGACTCCGGTGCCGCTCACCGCCCAAATCGTCGTCCGCGGCGGCCGGAATCCGCCTGCGCCGTACACCGCCGTGGCTGTCACCGTGACCGGCCTGTCCCGCGGCCGCGATCCCGTCCCGGCCGCGGGCGAGTACGAGAGGCTCGCCGCCAGGGTCACCGTGCCCACCACCGACGTCCACCGAACCGTCAAGGAGGCCCGCCGTGCCCATCGCGCCGCGCCAGTTCACCGCTGGCCCCGACCCCGAGAAGAACCTGTGGCTGACCGAGGAACGGACTCACCGCGCCGCCTGCCGGACCGGCCCCGGTGTTCCCACGGGCGCGGGGCCGACCGGCATCGGGCACAACCGGATCGTGGGCCCGAAGGGGAGCGTGCGCCATCGGCCCGCCGGCGATCCGGAGCCGTTCGCGGCCAAGGTGGAGGTCGATGAGGTCCTGGCCGTCCGCGAGCGGACCCTCGTACTGGCCGGCCGGTGCCCGGAGGTGTGGCGATGAGCAAGCCCGAGCTGGAGTTCCACCGGCCCGACGGGCGCTGGAGCACACCCGTGGGAGCCGCTCCCGGCATTCAGGAACAGGTCTTGGCCGAGGATTCCGCCACCGGCGCCCGCACCGCGCTCGTGCGCTGGGAGCCGGGCACCGACACCTCCGTCCAGGGCGTGTCACAGCACGCCTTCTGGGAAGAGGTCCATCTCCTGGAGGGCGCCCTGCATGACCTCACGCTCGGCGCGACCTTCACCGCCGGGATGTACGCATGCCGTCCGCCCGGCATGCCGCACGGGCCCTGGACCTCGGCGGAAGGGGTCACGATGCTCGTCGTCACCTACCCCGGGGCCGGTTGACCGGCGAGCGGCGCCCTGAGCGCTTCGGCCAGGTGCGACCGCCGGGCACGCTGACTCCGGCGGACGCGGGAGTGCGCCGCGGCGGGGGCGGGGCGATTCGGCTGTGGGTCAAGGCCGGTGATTCTGCCGATGTGCGGGGCCGGGGTGGGCCGGACAGTTGCCACCGCAACCACCGAGACGGACCCCGCCGCTTCGCAGCGTGCGCCTTCCGACACCCACGCCCTGGCAGCGCCGCGGGCGCGGCGCGGGTCCGTCGCCCCTCACCGAGAGGACGCCCCCACCGTGCAGCAGCCGAACCGAGCATTCCCCGACGCACCCGACGCACCCGACGCACCCGACGCATCCGCCGGCCCCGTCCCGTCCGCGCGCCGCCCGCACCGGCTCACGAGCCGTCTGGCGCGCGCCGGCCTCGCGGCGCTCCTCGCCGCGGGTGGCCTTGTCGCCGCGCAGGCCACCGGAGCGCAGGCGATCGGAGCACCGGTCGCCTCGGCGCGGGCCGCCGCGAACCCCTACGAGCGTGGCCCCGCCCCCACGACGGCCAGCATCGAGGCGACCCGCGGGTCGTACGCCGTCTCGCAGACCACGGTCTCCTCGGTCTCGGTGACCGGCTTCGGTGGCGGCACCGTCTACTACCCGACCTCGACCAGTGACGGCACCTTCGGCGCGGTCGTCATCTCACCCGGGTACACCGCGTACCAGTCGTCCATCGCCTGGCTCGGGCCCCGGCTCGCCTCCCAGGGCTTCGTGGTGTTCACCATCGACACCCTCACCACCCTCGATCAACCGGACAGCCGTGGAAGGCAGTTGCTCGCCGCGCTCGACTACCTGACCCAGCGCAGCTCCGTGCGGACCAGGATCGACGGCACCCGGCTCGGTGTCATGGGCCACTCGATGGGCGGCGGCGGCACACTGGAGGCGGCGAAGAGCCGTCCGTCGCTCCAGGCCGCCATCCCGCTCACCGGCTGGAACCTGGACACCACCTGGCCGGAGATCCAGACGCCGACGCTGATCGTGGGCGCCGACGGGGACACGATCGCACCGGTGGCCACGCACTCCGAGCCCTTCTACCGGAGCCTGCCGAGCACGCTCGACAAGGCGTACCTGGAGCTGAGGGGCGCCACCCACTTCACGCCCAACAGCGCGAACACCACGATCGCGAAGTACAGCATTTCGTGGCTGAAGCGGTTCATCGACAACGACACCCGCTACGAGCAGTTCCTCTGCCCGCTGCCGCAGCCGTCGCTGTCGATCGCCGAGTACCGCGGCAACTGCCCGCACACCTCCTGACCCCGCCCCGCACCGCACGACCGAGCAAGCGGGTGACGTCCGCCGGAACCGGTATCCGGCGGACGTCACCCGTGTACGCGTGCCGCCGCGGGCCGGTGGTCCCTGTGCGGGCTCACAAGGCTTGCCTGCCGGGCCTGGGAGCCCGCCCATCCGACGCTCCGCCTGGACCACGTTCACCCTGGTCACACGGGGTTTCGGTGAGGGTGGGGGCAAATGAACGCGGGCTTCCGCCTTCGTTTACGCGGAAGTAACGTGACGGTCGTGACGGGAAACGCGACTGCGCGAAGTCCACTCCGGACGGCAGGCCGGAGCTCCTTACCGACGGCCCCGCGGGGGACGGCGAACGAGGCGGGCCGAAGTGGAGGCGACCCGGTGCCGACGCCCTCTCCCGGGTGTACCTCGGCACCGCTCCCCGTGCCGCGCGCGCCGGGTTCCACGGCATCCGCGCCCACCCCGACGGATCGGGTGTCGTCTCTTCCAGCCGACGACCCCGCCGCCGGGCCGGCCGTCCGCCGCTCGCCGGCTACGAGGCGTCCGGATCGTCAGGAGCCCCTGGACGGCCGAGGCGGAGGGGAGGCCGTATACGACCTCCGCGGACAGTCGGGCTCACGGCCCGGACACGGCGGACCACCGCCCGCCATCGGTCGGGGCCCGGTCTCCCCGCAGCCGGCCGCGCAACTCGCCACGGAGGCCGCCTCGTTCGCCGTCCGGCTGATCGACGCCGCCGATCAGGCCAGGCTGGCGGGGCTGCCGGAGCGAGCGCGGGAACTGCTCGCGCGGGCCGGGCACGAGGGCACGCCCGACGCCGTGCGCGGGGCGGCCCAACTGGTGATCGGACACCTCGCCCTCCAGGACGGTCCGGCCGCCGACGCCCTCGAAGTGCTGCTCCTCGCCGCCGAGTTGCTGGGACCGGCGGACGGACACCGCGCCCTCGCCGCCAGGCTCGCCGCCATGGAGGCTGCCTGGGCGATGGGTGACGCGGCGGCGTGCCGGGAGGCCCTGGACCCTGCTCCGGGGCAGCCGGAACCCGACCTGCGGGTCGCGGCGTTCCGGGCGGGGATGTCCGCGGTCCTGCACGGCCGCCTGGACACAGGACGGCACCGGCTGCGGGAAGCGGTCGCCGGGGCCGGGGTGGCGGGCACCCCCGATGGCCCCGAGGCTCTCCTGCGGGCCGGGGGAGCGGCGCTCGTCGCCGGTGACCTCCCCGCCGCTTCCCGGGCCAACTCCCGTGCGCTCGCCGTCGCCAGGGCCCGCGGCCCACGCATCCTGGTCGCCCAGGCGCTGGAGCGCCTCGCGTACGGAGAACTGCGCGCCGGCAGGCACGCCCGCGCCCGCGCCCATGCCGAGGACGGTCTGCGCACGGCTCTCGGCGCCGGTCAGCGCAACCTGGCCGCGCACCACCACGCGATCCTCGCGCTGGTGGCGTCGGTCGAGGGGTCCCAGGAAGCCGTCACGGAGCACGCGTCCGCCGCCGAGTGCGTCGCCGCACCGCACGGTCTCGCTCAGGCGGCCACGCTGTCCCAGTGGGCCAGGGCCCGCGCCGACCTGGCCCGCGGACGACTTCCCGAGGCCGCCGCACGGCTCGGCCCGCTGGTCGGAGCGGGCCCGCGCCGCGGTCATTTCGCGGTACGGATGCTCGCCGTTCCCTGCTTCGTGGAGGCCGCGGCCCGCACCGGGCAGGCGGACGCAGCCCGTTCGGCGGTGGCGGAGTTCGCCCACTGGGCGGCTCAGGGCGCCGATCCGCAGGCTCCGGCCCAACTGGCCCGCTGCCGCGCACTGCTGACCGAACCCGATGAGTGCGAACCGCTGTTCACCGCCGCGCTCGCCCACCACGACCAGCTCACAGGCGACTTCGAACGGGGCCGTACCCAACTCCTCTACGGAGCCTGGCTGCGACGGCAGCGCAGGCCGGGGGAGGCGCGTGGCCGTCTCCGCGACGCGCTGGTGTCCTTCGAGCGCGGTGGAGCACAGGGCTGGGCCGCGCAGACCAGGGGCGAACTGCGGGCGACCGGGGACGCGGGACAGAGCGAACCAACCGGCCCACTGGCCCTGCTGACGCCCCAACAGCTGCGGATCGCCCGCTGCGTGGCCGAGGGCGCCACCAACCGCGAAGTGGCGCTGCGCCTGTCCGTGAGCCCCCGCACCGTGGACCATCACCTGCGCAATGTCTTCGCCGCCCTGGGGGTCCGCTCCCGGGTCGAGCTCTCCCGCTGGCTGGACCGCGCCGAGAAGACCACCGCACACCCCTAGGTACCGACCAGGCGGTATGTCATCCTGCGGGATCAGGAGGTCCGGATCCGGAGTACCCGTGCGGCCGCGCGTCGGCCGACCGGGCCGGCCGGACCGAGCCGACTCCGGTGGAGGACAGCGATGCAGCACCTCGTACCCGCCCACGGCCGGCCCCTGCCGGGATCCCGGACTCCGGCACCAGCCGTCCGTACGGCCGTCGACGCCGAGGCACTCTCAGTACTGCACCGGGCCGCCCGGGCACTGATGGCGGGACTGCCCGAGCTCACCGAACGACTGATGACGTTGCTGCGGGAGCGTGAGCCCGCGTATCGCACCGCCATGGACGCCGACGCGGACAGCGTGCGCGACGAGGTGCGGCGTTCGCTGCGGCTCAACGTCGAATCGCTGATCCGGCCCGGTGAACTGCGCGAGGCCGCCCATCGCTGCTCCTGGGCCATCGGCAGGGCACGGGCAGACCGCGGGCTCCCGCTGGACGCCCTGCTGCGCGCATTCCGGCTCGGCGGCGGCATGGTCTGGCAGGAACTCGTCGACGAGACGACCCGCCGTCAGCCCTCCGACGCGCATCTGCTCATCCATGTCGCCGCCGACGTGTGGAACTTCGTCGACGAGCACTGTGCCGTCGTGGCCGAGGCCTACCGTCAGACGGAACGCGAGCTGATGTGGCGCCGGGAGAACCGGCTGCGGCTGATGACGGCCGCACTGCTCGACGGCACCGCGCGGATCGCCGACCTGCCCGCCACCGCGGCCGCGCTGGGCCTTCCCGAGCAGGGGCGGTACGCGGTCGTGCTGGCCCGCCTGCCCTCCGGCCGGACGTTCGCCGACGCGTGGGGGCAGGTGCACCTGTCGGGCCTGCGGGTCCTCTGGTACCGCGACCGGGACCGCGACGGCGGTGGAAGCTACGGCATCGTCCTGCTCGCCGGCCACCCCCACGACGAGGGCGAACCCGGTCACGGTCACGAGAGCGGTCTCCTCGACACGGGCCCAGGGCCGATGGCCGCGGTGGAAGGGGCCAGTCCCGGGGACGACGGCCGCCGGGACGGCGAGTGCCCTTGGGCGTACGGGCTCGACGTGGACGCCGGGGAGATCGCCCGCCGGCTGACCGCCCCGCCCGTGGCCCGGATCGGGGTGAGCCCGGTGGTGGAGGGTCTCGCGGCGATCGGTGATGCCCGGCGCCTGGCGGACACGGCTCTGCGGGCCTGTCCACGGTCCGGGGGGACGGTCGTGCTGGAGGAGCACCTGCCCGCCGCGCTCGTCGTCTCCGCCCCGGTCCTCGGGGCGGCACTCGCCGAGCGGGTGCTCGGGCCGCTGCTGCGCTTAGACCCGTCCGACCGGGACGTCATGCTGGAGACCCTCACGGCCTGGCTCGCCTGTGACGGCTCCGCCCAGCGGGCCGCCGGCCGGCTCTACTGCCACCGCAACACGGTCCTGAACCGGCTGCGCCGTTGCGAGCAGCTCACCGGCCGCTCGCTGAGCCGGCCGTCCGACGTCGTGGAGCTGTCACTCGCTCTCGCCGCCCACTGCCTCCTCGACCCCTGACATCCCGCACCGTCACACCGACGCCACCGAACGACAGGAGCCGGACCGAGTCGGGGCCGAGCGTGTGTTGTCGAGGGTCACAGAAGCAGCAACAGGGCGACGGCCGCGGTGGACGCCGCGCAGACGGTCAGGGCGAGCCCTACGCAGCGCCTGCGCAGCCCTTGGTATCGGTGTTCGTACTCGGCCCGTAGGTCGAGGCATCGGGCCGCGATCCGTTCCAGGTCCTTGCGAGCACGTTTCAGGCTGTCGGCGACGTAGCACCGCTCGATCTCCGCCTGCTGCGATGTGGTCAGCCAGTCCATGGCCTCGACGAACTCACGTGCGCGCTGCTCCGCCTCCGTGACGGTGGCGTGCCAGAGCAGGTAGCCCTCCACCGCGTTACCGAGTTCGCCGTCAGGTCCAGGCCGCAGCAGATCGCTCACCTGGGTCCTCGCTCGGTCAGGAGTGGGCCTCCTGTGCCGTGGCTTCGGTCGTCGGCCATCGCGATGTCCGGGTGGTGGAGATCGAAGGCGGGAGATTCACTGCGGATCCGCGGCAGGGTGTGGAAGTTGTGGCGCGGCGGCGGGCAGGAGGTGGCCCACTCGAGCGAACGGCCGTAGCCCCACGGGTCGTCGACCTCGACCTTCTTGCCGTACTTGGCGGTCTTCCACACGTTGTAGAGGAACGGCAGCATGGACAGACCGAGCAGGAACGAGGAGATCGTCGAAATCGTGTTCAGGGCGGTGAAGCCGTCGACCGCGAGGTAGTCCGCGTAACGACGCGGCATGCCCTCGGCGCCCAGCCAGTGCTGGACCAGGAACGTGCCGTGGAAGCCCACGAACAGCGTCCAGAAGGTGATCTTGCCGAGCCGCTCGTCGAGCATCTTGCCCGTGAACTTCGGCCACCAGAAGTGGAAGCCGGAGAACATCGCGAACACCACGGTGCCGAACACGACGTAGTGGAAGTGCGCCACCACGAAGTACGAGTCGGAGACGTGGAAGTCCATCGGCGGCGAGGCCAGGATGACGCCCGTCAGACCGCCGAAGAGGAACGTGACGAGAAATCCCGTGGCCCAGAGCATCGGTGTCTCGAAGGACAGTGAGCCCTTCCACATCGTTCCGATCCAGTTGAAGAACTTCACGCCTGTCGGTACGGCGATGAGGAACGTCATGAAGGAGAAGAACGGGAGCAGTACGCCACCGGTGACGTACATGTGGTGCGCCCACACGGTCACGGACAGACCCGCGATCGCGATGGTCGCGCCGATCAGGCCCATGTAACCGAACATCGGCTTGCGCGAGAACACCGGGAAGACCTCGGAGACGATGCCGAAGAACGGCAGCGCGATGATGTACACCTCCGGATGGCCGAAGAACCAGAAGAGGTGTTGCCAGAGCAAGGCTCCGCCATTTGCCGCGTCGAAGACATGTGCCCCGAATTTTCGATCCGCCTCCAGGGCCAGCAGCGCGGCCGCGAGCACCGGGAAGGCGAGCAGCACCAGAACCGCGGTGAGCAGCACGTTCCACACGAAGATGGGCATGCGGAACATCGTCATGCCGGGAGCGCGCATGCAGATGATCGTGGTGATGAAGTTGACCGCACCGAGGATCGTGCCGAAGCCGGAGAAGGCCAGACCCATGATCCACATGTCGCCGCCGACACCCGGCGAACGGACCGCGTCCGACAGCGGCGAGTACGCGAACCAGCCGAAGTCGGCCGCGCCCTGCGGGGTGAGGAAGCCGCCGACCGCGATTGTCGAGCCGAAGAGGTACAGCCAGTAGGCGAACATGTTCAGCCGCGGGAACGCCACGTCGGGCGCGCCGATCTGCAGCGGCATGATCCAGTTCGTGAAACCGGCGAACAGCGGCGTCGCGAACATCAGCAGCATGATCGTGCCGTGCATCGTGAACGCCTGGTTGTATTGCTCGTTGGAGATGATCTGAATCCCCGGCCGGGCGAGTTCGGCGCGCATCAGCAGCGCCATGACACCGCCGATCAGGAAGAACGCGAACGAGGTGGTCAGATAAAGGGTGCCGATGGTCTTGTGGTCGGTGGTCGTCAGCCACTTCACCACGACATTGCCGGGTTGCTCGCGCCTGACCGGCAGCTCGCTCTCGTAAGAGTCCTCGGATGCCGTGGCACCACGAGGTTCGTTGCGCATGCTCAAGGCGGTTTGCTCCCCAGCTGACAGTGGTCCGACGGCTCTCGTCTGCCGGCCATCCTCGCTGTTCGGAGCAAGGACCTACGCCCTGAGCGGCAACTATTCAACCGATCGCTTCAGTATCCAACTCGAATACAGTAAGCACCGGACAGCAGCCCGAACGCCCAGGGCCGATCTTTCGGAATCCAGTTCGGTGGTGGTGACGGGCTGTCAGTCGTCCGACGCGCGGTGATCGGATTCCGATCGTGGTCCACGACGGGGACTGTCCGGCGGAGAATGGTGCCCATGCGTAATCTGTTCGACCGCCCCGCGCCCCGCCGCGTCTCGCCGGCCGAGTACCCCCTGTGGGGCCGGGCTCTCGGCCTCCTCAACAGGGACCTGGCGGCGACCCTTCCCGACCAGGAGCCCCTGCAACTGCTGGCCCTTCCGCCCTACGACGCGAACGAGCCGGAGAACGTCCACATCGCTCTCGCCAACGGCGAATGGCACGGCAATCACCTGTATCCGGAATCGGCGGACGATCCCGCCGTCGCGCTGGCGGTCGTCGCCGATGCCGCCCAGGAAACCGTCACCGAGCGTCTGTGGCAGGCCTGGCCGCTGTGCGCGGAGCACGGCCTGGGGATGCATCCGCGGGACGCGGACGGGCAGCTGTCCTGGTGGTGCGCGGGGGAGCGGTCCCGTCGCGGCCCGGCCCATGTCCGTGCGGCCGTGGGCGCGCTCGACACCCTCGTCCGCCCACATCGCCCCAACCGTGAGAACAGTCGGGCGAGTTGATGGCCCACGGCGCCGAAGCCGCTGAACGCGCCGCGCGGTGAAGAGGACCGTGCGTATCGGAATGCCGTGGGACGGGACCGAGCCGCCAGTCGGGGTCCTTAGCGGGGCATCGCCACGTCGGTCGCCCGGCGGTTCCGACTCCGCCACGCGGCCCTGGCCGTGCTCCACGGGGTGAACCGTTTCACCCTCACCCGGGCCCCGTGTGGCCGGAGGTCCGTGGCTTCGCGGGTACCAGGTCATCCCAGCCTCCGGCTGACGAGACGGGCGAGTCGGTGCCGGGGGACGGCTGGCGCGCCGCGACGGCTGGGGGCAGGCTGGAGAGGTGTGGTGCGCCTACGGCGCGGGAAGCGGCCGTGCCGCGTCCGCGACTGGTGCGGGCCCGTGTGGTGGGGGAGCCGGGCATCTGCGGAGGTGATCGGCCCATGAGGCGGCGAGAACCCCTCCCCGTCATGAGCGCGAACAACGACGTGTTCGAGCGGAGCCGGGAAGCCGGAAGCCTGCTCGGGACGCCTGCCGCCGGCGCTGTGGGACGTACTGACGCGGCCCGCCGGGGACTACGGGACAGCCCTTGGCGAGCGGGCCGGACAGGTGACCCCGGGAAACGGCGGCTGACCCGGGGAGGTGTGGGTGGCCGGGAACCGCGGCGGTGAACTCGGCGGCGGGTTCGGCTCGGCGCTGTTGGAGGCTCTGTTCACGCAGGCGCCGGTCGGGCTGTTGATCGTGGACGCCGACCTCCGTGTCCAACGCGTCAACACCCTCTCCCGCGGCGACCGCGGTACCGCGGTCGCCGGTCTGCTCGGCCGACCGGTGACCGAGGCCCTCAACACCACCAGCCCCGAAGGCGTGGAGACGATGGCGCGCGCCGTGCTGAGCACCGGCGTACCGGTCCTCGACCGGCTCGTGGTGGGCCGTCCGACGGCCGAGCCCGGCCCTGAGCATGTCTACTCGGTCTCCGTGTTCCGCCTCCAGGACAGCAACGGCCTCGTACTGGGCGCTGTGATTTCCCTGACCGACGTCACCGAACACGAGCGCGAGCGGGCACGTGCGGCCGTGCGCGACGCGGCCCGGAAGAAGATCGGCAGTTCTCTCGATGCGATCACGACCTGCCGCGAACTGGCGGACGTGGCCGTACCCGAGTTCGCCGACGCGGTGGTGCTGGATGTGCTCGACACGGTGGTCCGTGGGAACGAACCCCCGCTCGGGCCGCTCTTCGGTGACGAGCCGATGCAGCGCGCCGCCTTCAAATCGGCAACGGGCCGGCCGGGGGCGTTCGCGGCGGGCGGCACCAGCAGCTTTCCGTACCCCACGCCGTACACACAGAGTCTTGGCGACCTCGAACCCCGCCTGGTCACGCTGGACGAGACCACCTCGTGGCCGGCCGCGGATCCGGAACGGGGCCGGGCGCTGCGTGAGGCCGGGGTCCATTGCATGATCGTCACCCCCATCGTGCTGCGCGGAGCTGTGCTCGGCATCGTCGGCTTCTACCGCTCCGCGCGACCCGACCCCTTCACCGCGGACGACGTGGTTCTCGCTGGTGAACTGGTGGCCTTCACCGCCGTATGTCTGGACAACGCCCGCAGGTTCACCCGCGAGCACACCATCGCCCTCACGCTGCAGCGCCACCTCCTGCCGCAGGGCAACGTCTCCCGGGCGGCCGCAGAGGTCGCCCACTTTCACCGGCCGGCGGAGGTGAGCGGGGGCTGGTTCGACGCCATTCCACTGTCCAGTGCCCGGCTGGCCCTCACGGTGGGAGAGGTGGCCGGACACAGCATCCACACGGCCACCACCATGGGACAGCTGCGCACCGCGATCAACGCGCTCGCCGCACTGGATCTGGATCCTGACGAGCTCCTCGCCCGCCTCAACGACACGGTGATGCGTCTGGCCGCGGAACGCTCCGCCCTGCCGCCCGCGGACCCGGTGCACGACGAACCGCTGAGAGCCACCTGCACGTACGTGGTGTACGACCCGCTCGACGGCGAGTGCACGATGGCATGCGCCGACCATCCCCCGCCGGTACTCGTCCGCCCGGACGGCACCAGCGCGATTCCCGACGTCCCCCGTGGCCCGTCCCTGGGCGACGAGGAGGAGCCCTTCGCCGCAGCCCGGACACGGCTTGCCGAAGGCAGCATCCTCGCGCTGTACAACCACGGGTTTCTCGAGGGCTACCGCGCCACCTCACACGAAACGGCCCGCGACCGCCTGCGCCAGGTGCTCTCCGGCAACGAGCGCCCTCTGAACGAACTGCGCGACGACGCCGTCTACTCCCTCCGGGCCGCCGATCGCCCCGAGGACGACGCGGTCCTGCTGCTGGCCCGCACCCGGATTCTCGGTGAGAACCAAGTCGCCACCTGGACCGTCCTCCCACACCCCGAAGAGGTGGCCCTGGCCCGGGAGCGAGCGATACGGCAACTCGCCGACTGGGATCTCACCGACAGTTCCCTCGCCACCGAGATCATCGTCAGCGAGCTGGTCACCAACGCCATCCGCCACGGTGCCCCACCCGTACAACTGCGTCTCATCAAAGACCGGTTCCTCACCTGCGAGGTCTCGGACGCCAGCCCCGCCGCGCCCCACCTCCGGCATGCCCGAACCCTCGACGAAGGCGGCCGCGGCCTGTTCATCGTCGCTCAGCTCGCCCAGCACTGGGGCACCCGGTACAGCGGATCCGGCAAGATCATCTGGACTGAACAAACCCTCCCACAACACACCGTGCGGCAGCCCGAGTGACGCACATGACCGCGGAGACATCGCCGGCTCAGCGACCGAAGAGCGTCCGACTGTCTCCGTCGACGAACTGACGGGTTCCCTCCCAGGATCGTGCCGCGCCTCACCGGCCAGGCAAGCGACACATTCGGGAGGTCATGACGCACCTGGCGCACCACATCCGCAGCCGACTGCTGCGTGGGCCGCACGGTGGAGGCCCTGGGGGCGGCGCATGTGTACGCAAGAAATTGCGGTTTTTGCGTTCGCTTGCAGTGTCGGACGCAAGGTCCCCGACCGGCGTGGTCCGGCGCCGCGGGCGGGCGTCGCGGGCTTGGGTGCGGGTCGGCTTCAGGGGGACGTTCGAGACGCTCCCGCTCTATCAAGTGCGCTGCCTCCAAAGGAAGTAGTGCGCGGGGCGCGTCTCGCCGTCGGGTCCCCCCGGGACGCGCTCATTGCCCTGCTCATCGGCCTGGAGGCTGCCCGCGCCGCGCCTCCACCACTGAGGCGCGGGTGCGGTCGGTGAAACTTGTGGCGTCCTGACAGTAGACGGACTCACAGCGCTCTGCAATATTGCGATGAAAGAGCGCAAGAAGCTGCGCACTCCATCCGTGTAGAGATCATGCATCTCTGCGCGGGCAGCTCCTGCCGTCCTGCCGTACCGCGCCACCGCTCTGCCCAGGAACGAGCCGACCTCGCCGCCCCCTCCGGCGCGCGAACCTCCGCAGGGAGTGACCCCGCATGACTCGACACAAGCCCAGATCCTGGAGACGGCGCGCAGCCACCGCTGCGCTCGCCTCCACCGTCATGGTGCTAGGCATGCCCGCCATCGGCGCCCACGCGGCCGGCGGCCCCAACGCCGCCGCGGACGCCGCGACCAAGGCCGGCAGCGCCCTCGGCGCTCACGCGGCCGCCAGCGTCACCGACGGCGACGCCGACACGTACTGGCAAGCCGGAAAGAAGTCGGCCCAGTGGGTGCAGACCGACCTCGGCCGGACGAAGCGCGTCCGCCAGGTCGTGTTCCGGCTGCCCGAAGCCTGGCAGTCCCGCAAGCAGACGCTGGCCCTTCAAGGCAGCGCCGACGGAAAGAGCTTCGCCACGCTCAAGTCGTCGGCGCAGTACGCCTTCAGTCCCGGCAACGGCAACACGGTGAAGGTCTCCTTCCCCGCGACCCTCGCCCGTTACGTACGGGCCGACTTCAGCAAGAACTCGGTGGCCTCCACCGCCCAGCTCTCCGAGATGCAGGTCCTCACGACCGCCGCCTCGACCCCCAACCTCGCCCAGGGCAAGCCCTTCAGCGAAAGCGGGCACGCCGACGTCTACGGCGCGGCCAACGCCGGCGACGGCAACCGGGCCACCTACTGGGAGAGTACGAACAACGCCTTCCCGCAGTGGCTCCAGGTCGACCTCGGGTCCTCGGTCAAGGTGAACCAGGTGGCCCTGCGGCTGCCCAGCGGATGGCCGAGCCGCAGTCAGACGCTCAAGGTCCAGGGTTCCACCGACAACCAGAACTTCACCGATCTGACGGCATCGAAGGCATACACCTTCGACAGCGCCGGCGACCAGTCGGCGACCATCAGCTTCGACACCACCACGACGCGGTACGTGCGCGTGCTCATCACCGCCAACACCGGCTGGCCGGCAGGGCAGTTGTCCGAACTCGAGGTCTACGGGCCGGCGACGGGCGACACCCAGGCGCCCACCGCGCCGTCGAACCTGAGCTACACCGAACCGGCCACCGGGCAGATCAAGCTGACGTGGGGCGCCGCGAGCGACGACACGGGCGTCAGCGGCTACGACATCTACGCCAACGGCCAGTTGCGGGCGACCGTCGCCGGGAACGTCCTGACGTACACCGACACGCAGTCGGCCGCCGACGACATCACGTACTTCGTGCGGGCCAAGGACGCCGCGGGCAACGTCTCCTCCAACAGCAACAGCGTCACCCGCAAGGGGTCGGGCGGCGACACCCAGGCCCCCACGGCGCCCGGCAACCTCGCCTACACACAGTCCGGCAGCGACGTGAAGCTCACCTGGCAGACGTCGAGCGACAACGTCAAGGTCACCGGCTACGACGTGTACGCCAACGACCAGCTCGTCAAATCCGTCGCGGGCGACGTCCTGACGTACACCGACACCCCGTCGGCGGCGGCCACGGTCACCTATTACGTGAAGGCGAAGGACGCCGCCGGGAACGTGTCGGTGGCGAGCAACAGCGTCACCAGGCCCGGCTCGGGTGGCGGCTCCAACCTGGCCCAGGGCAAGCCCATCGAGGCTTCCTCGTCCACCTTCACCTTCGTCGCGACCAACGCCAACGACGGTCTGACCAGCACCTATTGGGAGAGCGGGGGTGGCGCCTACCCGGCCACTCTCACCACCAAGCTGGGCGCCAACGCCGATCTCAGCCAGATCGTCGTCAAGCTCAACCCGGACGCGGCCTGGTCTACGCGCACACAGAACATCCAGGTGCTCGGCCGCGACCAGGACGCGACGACCTTCACCAGCCTCGCGGCGGCGAAGGACTACACGTTCTCGCCGGCGAGCGGCAACACGGTGACCATCCCGGTCTCCGGCTCCGCCGCCGACATCCAGCTCAAGTTCACCTCCAACACCGGCGCTCCGGGCGGGCAGGTCGCCGAGTTCCAGGTCATCGGCACGCCGGCCGCCAACCCGGACCTGAAGGTCACCGGCATCACGAACACGCCGTCGGCTCCCGTCGAGTCGGACGCCATCAGCCTCACGGCGACCGTGACCAACAGTGGCACCAAGGCGGCCAAAGCCACCGACCTGAACTTCACCCTCGGGGGAACGAAGGTCGCCACGGCGGACGTTCCCGCCCTCGCCACAGGCGAGACGAAGACGGTCACCGCGAGCATCGGCGCCCGGGACGCGGGCAGTTACCCGGTCGGCGCCGAGGTGGACCCGTCGAACAAGGTCATCGAGCAGAACGACGCGAACAACGTCTTCACCCGCTCGGACGCCCTCGTCGTCAAGCCCGTCTCCAGCTCCGACCTGGTGGCGGCGCCGGTCTCCTGGACTCCCTCCAGCGCCTCGGCGGGTGACGACGTCAAGTTCACCGTCGCGATCAAGAACCAGGGCACGACGGACTCGGCCTCCGGTGCCCACGGCGTCACCCTGACGATCCAGGACTCCAAGGGCGCCACCGTCAAGACACTCAGCGGCTCCTACAACGGCGTCATCGCCTCGGGCCAGACGACCGCTCCGGTCAGCCTCGGTTCGTGGACGGGCGTCAACGGCAAGTACACCGTGAAGACGGTCATCGCCGACGACGCCAACGAACTGCCGGTCAAGCGGACCAACAACACCACCACGCAGTCCCTGTTCGTCGGCCGCGGCGCGGACATGCCGTACGACATGTACGAGGCCGAGGACGGCACGGTCGGCGGCGGCGCCAAGGTCGTCGGCCCGAACCGGACCATCGGCGACGCGGCCGGCGAGGCGAGCGGCCGCAAGGCGGTGACCCTCACCGGGACCGGCCAGTACGTCGAGTGGACCACCCGCGCGGCGACCAACAGCCTGGTGACCCGCTTCTCGATCCCGGACGGCACCGACAGCACGCTCAACGTCTACGTGGACGGCCAGTTCCTCAAGGCGATCGACCTCACCTCGAAGTACGCCTGGCTGTACGGCAACGAGACCGCGCCCGGCAACTCGCCCGGCTCCGGTGCTCCGCGCCACATCTACGACGAGGCGAACCTGCTGCTCGGCAAGACCGTGCCGGCCGGTTCCAAGATCCGGCTCCAGAAGGACGCCGCCAACAGCTCCACCTACTACGACATCGACTTCATCAACACGGAGCAGGCGACCGCCGCCGCGAACCCGGACCCGGCCGCCTACACGGTCCCGGCAGGCTTCGCGCACCAGGACGTGCAGAACGCGCTCGACAAGGTCCGCATGGACACCACGGGCAAGCTCGTCGGCGTCTACCTGCCCGCCGGTGACTACGAGACCTCCAGCAAGTTCCAGGTCTACGGCAAGGCGGTCCAGGTCGTCGGCGCCGGACCGTGGTTCACCCGCTTCCACGCTCCCTCCTCGCAGGAGAACACCGACGTCGGCTTCCGGGCCGAAGCGAGCGCCAAGGGTTCGACGTTCGCCGGCTTCTCCTACTTCGGCAACTACACGTCCCGGATCGACGGCCCGGGCAAGGTGTTCGACTTCTCCAACGTCTCCGACATCACCATCGACAACATCTGGGTCGAGCACATGGTCTGCCTCTACTGGGGCGCCAACACCGACAACATGACCATCAAGAACTCCCGAATCCGTGACACGTTCGCCGACGGCATCAACATGACGAACGGTTCGACGGACAACCACGTGGTGAACAACGACGCCCGAGCCACGGGCGACGACAGCTTCGCGCTCTTCTCGGCGATCGACTCCGGCGGCGCCGACGAGAAGAACAACCTCTACGAGAACCTGACGTCGACGCTCACCTGGAGAGCGGCCGGTATCGCCGTCTACGGAGGCTACGCCAACACCTTCCGCAACATCCGTGTCGCCGACACCCTGGTCTACTCCGGCATCACGATCTCCTCGCTCGACTTCGGCTACCCGATGAACGGCTTCGGGACCGACCCCACGACGATCGAGAACGTGTCCCTGGACAGGACGGGCGGCCATTTCTGGGGCTCGCAGGTCTTCCCCGCCATCTGGGCGTTCTCCGCCTCCAAGGTCTTCCAGGGGATACGGGTCAACGACGTAGACATCGACGACTCCACTTACGGAGGCGTGATGTTCCAGACCAACTACGTCGGTGGCCAGCCGCAGTTCCCGGTGAAGGACACGATCTTCACCGACATCTCCATCACCAACTCCAAGAAGAGCGGAGACGCGTTCGACGCCAAGTCCGGATTCGGCATCTGGGCCAACGAGCTGCCGGAGCCCGGTCAGGGTCCCGCCGTCGGCGAGGCCACCTTCCGCAACCTGCGGATGAGCGGCAACGCCCAGGACATCCGCAACACGACCAGCACGTTCAAGATCAATACCGAGTGAGTTCCGGACAGTGACGAACGGTACGGGGCCTCCCTCCGCGAGGGCGGCCCCGTACTGCCGTGTCCGAGGAGACGGAACTCGCCGGCACCACCACCGGACGCGTCGGCAGGTGCCGCTGTTGCCGTTCTGGCCCAGGAGCCGGGCCATCGCGGCGCGGTTCGATCAGGTGTTCTCCTGGTCGCGGGGCTACGCCGCTCTGCGTATGGCGCCGGGTGACGGCGGGCCGCCACCCTGAGATCCGGCACGCCACGGAACGTCCATGGGCGTCATTCACGGGGAGTCCTTCATGCGCCACGTCCGTCCTCGTCCTGTCCGCCTCGTCGCCCTGTCCGTCGCCACGCTGCTGCTCGCACTCGCCTCACTGGTCGCCTGTGAGGACACCGACGGCGGCTCACCCGCACCGGCCACCGTCTCCCCGACGTCCCACGGCAAGCCGAGCTCCACCGCCGCGAAAGGTGTCGTCCCCGACCTCACCGGACTCACCGTCGCCGACGCGCGCAACCGACTCGCCGAACTGGACTACGGCATGGCCTTCACCGACGACTCCGAAATCGGCGACGACTCCCTCAAGGTGACCGCCCAGTCCCCGGCCCCCAGCTCCGCGCTGAAGACCGGTGCCACGGTGACGATCACCGTCCCTGGCCACTGAGCCACCAAGTCCATGGGGCGAAGCCGGGTTGCCTGATCACACGTGGAGGTCCGTGATCTGCGCCGAGTCCGCGTCGACCCAGCCATTGGGACCGAGCCAGACGCAGACGGCTCCGACCAGGCCCAGCGGGATGACCAGGCCGCCGGTCGCACTGCACTCCGCCGCGGTGACCGGAGTTCGGGTGGCCGCCTGGGCAGTTCCCCCGAGCCCGAACGTCAGCACCAGGCCCGCGAGGGTGGCTGCCGTGGCAGCCGATGCCACAAGACGAGATCGCATGTCTTTGTCCTCCTCTGCGGCGGTCCGCCCACCGCAAGTGGAGGCTAGCCCGGCCAACTCCAGGAAATTGCTAGAAGCAGACCGCGTAATGGCCTTGGAGCGTAAAGGCTGTTACCTATCGAGGCTGGGGGCGCCGGCGGATTCGGCGGATTCGGCGGAGCGGTTCAGCCACGGGTCAGATTCTGGAGTCCGATCACGCGCAGCAGTTCCAGCCGCTCGTAGGATCTGCTGCCCGGACGGGCGGTGTGGACGATCAGCCGTTGGTCGTGTTCCGGATTCAGCAGCGCCTCGCAGTCCAGCTCCATGAGGCCGACGACCGGGTGCAGGAAGCGTTTGACGTCGGTGCGGCGTACGGCGACGTGGCGGGCGTCCCACAGCGCCGAGAACTCCTCGCTGCGGGCGCGGAGCCGGCGTACGAGGGCTGCCAAGCGCACGTGCATCCGGTCGAGGACGAGAAGCAGGGCGGGGCGTACGTGCTCCGAGGTCGGCCGGTTGCGCGGGGGCTCCTCGCCGGCCAGATGGAAGAGGTGGTCCCGTTCGTCGCCGGTCGGTCGCAGCGCGCGGGCGACGGCAGCGAGCATCCGGCGGGACGGGTGTGAGCCTCTCGCCTGTTCCAGCCGCGTGGGCTCGAGACCGGCTCGGCTGACCGGCGCGTCCCGCAGGTGCGAGGAGACGTGCACCGGAGAGGCGTCGCGTGCCACCTGCCGTATCCACACGACGGCTACATCCGGCCCCGTGCATTCATCGGCGCCGCCGAAGACGCATTTCTTCCTATGGCGAGCGGGATAATTCCCATGCGATATCGCACGTTCGGCCGGACCGGAATCAAGGTCAGCCCCTATGCGCTCGGCGCATTGATGTTCGCCACGTCCGTCGGTAATCCGTACCCCCGACGACTCGGCTCGCATCATCCATAAAGCGCTGGATGCGGGAATCAACCTCATCGACACCGCCGACGCCTACGGCGACTCCGAGGAGGTTGTCGGCAAGGCGCTCAAGGGGCGACGGGACAACGTCGTCCTCGCGACCAAGGTGAGCCGCCCGATGGGTGACGATCCCAATCAACAGGGCGCCTCGCGGCGCTGGATCGTGACAGCGGTCGAGAACTCGCTGCGCCGCCTGCGGACCGATCACATCGACCTTTACCAGATTCAGCGACCGGACCCCACCACGGACATCGAGGAGATGCTCTCCGCTCTTTCCGGTCTGATCCAGAGCGGGAAGGTTCGTGCGATAGGAACGTCCACGATGCCGGCGTCCGACATCGTCGAAGCCCAGTGGTTCGCCGAGCGGCGTGGTCTGGAGCGCTTCCGCGCCGAGCAGCCGCCGTACTCGCTTCTCAACCGCGGCATCGAACGCGAGGTGCTGCCGGTCGCCCAGCGCTGGGGGATGGGCACGCTGGTCTCGGGCCCGCTCGGGCAGGGACTGCTCACCGGGCGCGTCCGCAAGGGCCGGCCGAACCAACTCCGGCGCGCCGACTTCTTCAAGCACCTCAACGACGAGCGCCGCCTCGACGCCGTCGAGCAGTTCATCTCGCTGGCCGACGAGGCGGGCCTGCCGCTGACCCACCTCGCCACCGCGTTCGCGATCGCCCATCTCGGCGTGACCAGCGCGATCGTCGGGCCGCGCACGATGAGCCACCTGGACGACCTGCTCGCCGGTATCGACGTGGCCCTCACCGACGACCTCCTCGACCGGATCGACGGATCGTTCCACCGGGCACGGACGTCGGGACGCTCGACCAGGCGAACGTGCCTCCGGCTCTCCAGCAGGCGAACCTTCGCCGGCGCGCCGTCGGCGAGCGCACCGCCGCCTGACGCGTGAGGGCTCTCAGTGAGACGGAACGGCTCCGACGGTCAGGGGCAGTAACTGGAACTCTGCCCGAGAACGGGCGCGTCGGCGTTGTCCGCCGGCTTCACCCAGGCCGGTCCTGACGGAATCAGGTGATCACATGACTTCGACTTTCGTGGCGGGCGCGTCCTACGGGACCGGGAGTGCACGTCCCAAGCGGGCGAGCGGGGACAAGGCCATCAACACCGGGGAGAGCAGCATTCCTGCGGCCGTCACCAGGAGGCTGGTGCGCACATCCCACTCCTGCGAGAGATATCCGCCGAGTAGCGAGCCGAGTGGGGTCAGTCCCGTGCCGACGAACGCGATCGTCGCGGCCGCGCGGCCTTGCATACCGTCCGGGGTGACGGCCTGCCGGACAGCCATGACCGTGACGGACACCAATTGGTTGGAGGTCCCGAACACGAAGTTGATCGCGAGCAGTGCGGGAACCGTGACCGCGGAGGAGTCGTGCACCGCGGGTACGCACAGAAACACGCTGTCGCCGAGTGCCGCCGCTGACACAAGCACCGCGCCATGGCCGAACCGGCTCGGGAGGCGGGCGGCCAGCACGGACCCCAGGAGGGCGCCCGGTCCCATCGCCGCGAGCGCCAGACCGACAGCGGTACCCGACAGGTGCAGTTCCCGCGGCAGGAAGAGCAGATAGACGGTCATCATGGCCGCCAAGGAGAACTGGAAGGCGGCCGAGGCGAGGCACACGGTCCGCAGCGAGCTGTCGCCGGCGACGAAACGGAGGCCCTCATGGATCCGTCGCCAGACGCGTGGGGGGCGTTCCGAGCTCGTCGGGATCGATTCGATCCGGCGGATCCGTCGGATCGACAGGAACGACAGCGCGAAGAACAGCGCGCTGGAGGCGGCAGCGATCGGTGCCGACAGAAGTGACACCAGCGCACCACCGAGGGCGGGACCGCCGATCTGCGCCGCGGACCGGCTGCCCTCGAGCGCGCTGTTGCCCCGCACCAACTGATCGCGTTCCACCAGCCGTACGAGAGACGCCTGGTAGGCCACGTCGAAGAACACGGACAGGGCCCCGACGGCAAAGGCGACCACGAACAGCGCGGGCAGGCCGAACCAACCGAGGTAGCCGGCCACGGCGGCGGCGCCCAGTGTCAGGGTTCGGCCGACGTCCGTCAGTACCATCACCGTGCGGGTCCGCCACCTGTCCACCCACGCGCCGACGAAGAGCGAGAGCAACAGGATCGGCGCCTGCCCCACCGCGCGGAGGACGCCCAGCTGGCCGGCACCGGCGTTGAGCGTCAGGACGGCGAAGAGCGGCAGGACCAACAGACTTGCGTGTTCGCCGAGTTGGGAGGCCGTCTGACCCACCCAGAGTCTGCGGAAGTCGCCGTCCCGCCACAGAGCCGACGGGACAGGCAGGCCGGAATCGGATACAGCGGAGGAAGCGGACGGCACGAGGATTCCTTGGATCGCCGACAACGAGGCCCGTCACGCGGCGCACAAGAGGCGCGCCGACGATTCGGGCGGAAGCAGGCTCGCTGTGCCGCAACATGAAGGGCAGCACGCGATGACAGGCCGATCAAGGCCAACGACGTCAACGCGCGCTCGGACGACCGACCATGTCTTGGCTCCTCGTGGGTCTCTTACGGCACCCGAACACTAGCCCTAGGGAAGCCCGGCGTGAAAGGCGATTAACACCCGCGGGCGGACAGCCAGGCCCCCCGTTCCGGCTTCCCGTCACACCTTCAGCTCGGCGGGACTTTGCACGGCTGGGCTTCCAGGTCACGCTGATACCAGGTGCCTGGCTTACCGCCGAGGTCGGCCGGGTCGGCCGGGCCAACCGGGGTGAACCCGGCCTTGGTCAGCACGTTCTGGGACGCGGCATTGTCACGGGCGGTGGCCGCCCGCAGTGTGCGCAGCCCATGCCGCGCCGCCGCCAGCACGCACAGTTCCCGGACGGTCGCGGTCGCCAGGCCTCGGCCGGCGACGTGCTGCGCGACCCGGTAGCCGAGTACGGCAGTGCCGTCTTCGAAGTCGTACAGGTTGAACCGGCCCAGAACCGAGCCGTCCTCGGCGACCAGCACGTAGAAGGCGCAGATGCCGGCCTCTTGCTCAGCCAGCAAGGCGCTGTGCCGGTCGGTGAACTGGGCGAAGTACTCGTCGCCGCGGTCGGAGATCGAGGCAGCGAAGTAAGCGCGGTTCGCCAGCTCGAACGCCAGGACCGCCGGGGCATGGCCGGCATGAAGCCGTTTCAACTCGGGCACCGCCTGACTGTACCCAGATGGTGCGCTGAGGCCACCTGAGTTTCCGCCGGCGACGGACAGCCCCGAGGCCAGGGCACATAACGATCTACGACTGGAATGCTCAGGGAGTGAACGCCGTCTCCCCGCAAGGGTGGTAGTCACGGAGGATCTTCCAGGCCTTCATACGGGCGAAGACATGCCGGGCGCGGACCTGTCTGTGGGTGCGATTGTGTTCCCGCTTCCACTCGGGGAGTTGCCCGCCGGCCGGGCGGCGGTGCGGGATGCGCAGACCGGTGGCGAGGTAGCCGACGTCGGCGATGGTGGTGGTCCGGCCTGCCGGGTCGTCTACGCTGCATCGGCCTTTCGGTATGCGGTCATGAACGTCATCATGCCGGAAACCCTGAGTGACGGGGCAACCCGGACGTCGGCCAGGACTGGCACAGCCAGTCGAGATCCATGACCGCCGGAACTCCGCTGCGCACGACCGGTTCTCGAATGGGGCGGACTGTCCGCGCTCGGCCCCTTGGCCGCCTTCACCCGTTGCGGGGCGGTAGGTGACCGCCGCGTTTGTGTGAGTCATGTCGTGCACCTGGGGTTGCGGTGGCCAAGAGGGTCTCGCCGGTCATGTGTCGACCCGCCGTTCTATCGACGCGTACGGCTCACCCCAGCCGGGTCAGATCCGGGCGGAGCCGTTGCCAGACCGGATGGCGCAGACGGCCGGCCGCGGTCCACTCCGCGGCGGTGACCTCCGCGACCAGTCTCGGCTCGACCCAGTGCGCGTCGGCCACGTCGGCCTGGTCGACGAACGGGGACGTCGAGCGCGTGATGACCGTGAGATACGCGCTGAGTTCGCCGATTTCGTGCTCCGACATTCCCGACCCCACCGATCCCGCGTACCGCAGCCCGGCAGGCCCGTCCAACCCCACCAGTACCGCCCCCGGCACCCCTTCGGCCGCGCCTCTTCGCTGCGTCCAGCCGCCGATGATCACGTCCAGGGTCTCCATCCGCCTGGTCTTGCGCCAATGAGCCGATCGGACCCCCGGCGTGTACGGGGAGGCGATCTTCTTGGCGACGACCCCCTCCAGGCCTTCACGAACCACGGCGTCCCACACCTGCGATCCGTTCCCGTGCACGTAGGGCGGTGCCGACCAGTGCGGGCCGTCCAGCCCCAGCAAGGACAGGGCCCCGCGGCGCTCGCCGTAGGAGGCGTCGAGCAGGGTGCGGCCGTCGAGGAACATGACATCGAAGATCATCAAATGGGCGGGGGAGTCCAGTGCCAGTCGCGCGGCGCGGCGGGCGTTGACCACGCCCATCCGGCGTTGGAGCCGCCCGAAGTCGGACCGTCCGGACCCGTCCAGGACCACGACCTCACCGTCCAGGATCACACCGCGCCCCTGCAGAACACCGCCCAGAGCCTGCAGCTCGGGGTAGGTCACGGTGACGTCGTTGCCCGCCCGTGAGGTCAGCCGCACCGTTCCGTCGCCCTTCGTGGTCAGGATGCAGCGCGCACCGTCCCACTTGGCCTCGAACGCCCAGTCGGCGTCGGGCACGGGCAGCGGGCCCGGCACGGCCAGCATCGGTGCGATCGAAGGAGGCGACCAGGGGGCGCCGGAGGAATTCGGGGCCATAGTCAGAATGATCGAACGGCGAGCGGATCTCCGCAGACCGAGGCGCGCGTCCTGCCGTTCGGGGGCGGGCGGTGACTGCGGCGAGAGGAGACCGGCCTGCTTGCGAGACCGTGGGGGAGCCGTAGTACGCGACCGTGGGGGAGCCGCAGTAGGGGGTGCCCCGGAGGAGGCCCTACCGCCGTTCGTAGCCGAGTTCCGCCGTCATCTCCTTGGCATCGTTCCGTACATACAGTTCCTTCGGCCCTCGGATGCGACACAGAGGAGTGGCGCGAGTGCGCAGGGCGGATACGTCCGGGTGTGCCGAGGCGCGGTGGATCCGCCGGGTGGCCACGGTCCTCGGTGGCCGCCCGCGTCTGCGAAGGGTGCTTGACCGTCTGCGGTCCTACCAGGTCACGGGCAGCTCGATGGGGAAGCGTCGGATCGTCTCCGTGTCCCAGCGAAGCTCCTCGGGCGGTACCGCCAGCCGCAGCTCCGGGAACCGCTCCAGCAGCCGTCCGATGGCCACTTCCAGTTCCGCCATGGCCAGCGGAACGGCGACACACAGGTGTCCGCCCCAGCCGAAGGTCATGTGCGGCAGGGAAGGCCGGTCCGGGTCGATGGTGTCCGGGTTCGGATAGCGCTCCGGGTCACGGTTCGCGGTCAGGTAGGAGACATGGACGAAGTCACCCGCCCGGATCCGTACCCCGTCCATCTCCACGTCTTCCAGTGCCACCCGCGGAATGCCGACCCCCTTGCGGAAGGGAATGAAGCGGAGCAGCTCGTTCACTACGGCGGTCAGGTTCTCCGGACGGCTCCTGAGGTGCTTCAGCAGCTCGGGACGGGTCAGGAGGAGGTAGGAGATGTTGCTGATCTGGCCGGTGGCCGTGTCGTGCCCGCTGAGCATCAGCGTCAGGGCCATGACCGCCAGTTCGCGGTCGTCGAGTGCGTCCTCGCCGTCCTTGGCGGTGGCCAGCACACTGATCAGGTCGTCCCCGGGGGAGCGCCGCCGTTCCTCGACCAGGCCCCCGAAATAGGCCCGCAGCTCGGACTTGGCGGTCGCGGCGCTCTGGCGGCTGTCGGGGCCGGTGGAGAGCAGCTGGTGCACGTACCGGTCCATCCGGGGCCAGTCGTCCTGGACGATCCCGAGAACGTCGCAGATGGTGTGCTGGGGGAGCCGGTTCGACAGATGGTGCGCGAGATCCGCGGGCGGTCCCTGCGCGGCCATCTCATCGAGCAAGGTGTCCGCGAGGCGAGTGATCCGCTCGCGCATCCGCTCGACGTGCCCCTTGGTGAAGGCCTGCGATGCCAGGCGGCGCAGACGGCTGCTGTGCGGCGGATCCATCACGTTGATCGACTCCGGGGAGACGATCGGCTCCGGCGTCAGCCGCGGATAGTCGAAGCCCATGATCCCCGCCCGGCTGAACCGCTGGTCGGTGGTCACCTGCCGCACCGCGTCGAACCCGGTGACCAGCCAGGCGTCGGCATCGCCGTACGGCAGCCGGATCCGGGTGATGGAATCGCGGGCCATGAGGTCCGCGAGGGAGGGGTCGAATTCCAAGCCCGTACTAAAATCAAACGGACATACGATTGCTTTGCTGTTCGGGGGCATGACGCGGTTCTCCAGTTCCAGCTGCTCTCGCTATTCCATCGCTCCCCCATGCATATGCCATTTCCTGGTTAAGCAGTCGTCCAGACACCTCGGCATGCGCTATTTGGCCCCCGCCTCCACCCCGTGCCGGAGGGCGACGGGCGGTACTCGCGGGGTTTGGATATTTCTGGCCTGATGACCCGAGCGGGTGGATATGGTCGGCGATCGGCAGAGGACCACGTAATCCGAGGGGGCTCCTCGTACGCGGGGAGATGATGACCTGATGCCGCATGCCCTCGGGCAACAGGGGTCAGGCGTGCGGGTGCCTATCGGCGTCCTGCGGATCCGCCGGAAACCGCGGTAGCCCAGTCGTCCCCCACGGGCAGACGCAGACGGAGGAACCCTGCGGGCCGGCTCGGAGCCGTGAGGGAAGTCGTGCTCATCGCGAGACGTCGAGCCCCGCCCGCTCCAGTTCCCGCACGAGCAGGAGCAGGTCGGCGGGGGCTGCGGCGAGGCGGACCGGGGTTCCGGAGTCGAGGAGCTCGGCGACGTACCAGTGCGCGGGCACGTTCTGCTCCGTGAAGCGTTTCGGCCGCCGCAGCCCTCGTACGTCGAAACGCCCCACGGGTATCGCCTTGCCGGCGAGGCGGCCGGGACCGCCGTGGGACAGTACCGCCATCGGCCCGGCGCCGACGGCGATGTGGCTGCCCTGCAGACCCGGGTCGGGTGGCGTGTCCTGCAGGAAGCGCGCCTGCACGATGACGTCCTCCCCCTCGGGGAGCGCACGCGGTTCGAGGGGCGGGGTCCGGCCGCTGACCCGCCAGGCCCGGGCCAGGAGGACGAGCACCACGAGCAGGCCGGCGGCCGCCACCGGTATCGCGACGACACGGCCCGGTCGGGCTCCGGCGAGCGGTACCGCCCACACGGCGGCGACGGCGAGCGGCATCAGGAAATTGAACACGCTTGGCGACGTCGGTTCGTCCGCGGCGACGGGACGGCCGTCGCGGCGCCGGCGTACCAGCGTGAAGACGGCGAGGGCGCCGGCCGCGAGAACGCAGAAGACGACACCGCCGGCGATGCCTCCGGGACGCGGCACGCCCTCGTTCGCGGTGTGCCGCTCGCTCGCGACCTTCATCAGTTCGCCGCGCCACCATGTCAGTGTGACGTGGTCGCCCGCCTCGAAGGCGGCGGCCGTGTCGTAGGAGACGTTCAGCCGGTCCACGGGCCTTCCGCCGGAAAAGTACAGCCAGCTGTCTCTGTGGGACCTGTTCAGCTTGGCCTTGGTGCGCTCGATCACCCCGGGCAGCGTCGTCACACAGTCGGCGCGCACATCGACCGGTGCCGCGGCCGCGCACGGCGTGGCCGCCCGCCACTCCCGGTCCCGCCGCTCCTCGGAGGACACTCCGACCACGGCGAAACAGGCGGCCCCCACGACTGTCACCACGCACAGCAGCAGCGGC
This sequence comes from Streptomyces sp. RPA4-2, assembly GCF_012273515.2. NCBI lineage: Bacteria > Bacillati > Actinomycetota > Actinomycetes > Kitasatosporales > Streptomycetaceae > Streptomyces > Streptomyces sp. RPA4-2. The sequence continues at coordinate 432,967 of NZ_CP050975.2, read as the reverse complement.
AGCAGCCGCGCCCCTACGAAGTGTCCCACCCCTCGGCGCGGGCCCGACTCGCTCATTTCCGGCATGCGCCCGATGCTGCCACTTCCCGCATCCGCAGACAATGATCTAGAGCGAACCCCTGCCCCTCTCGGCAACTGCCGCGCGCACATGTGCGTTTGGGTGCCGAGCCGGCAGTGGAACCACGTTGCGCGCCATCCTGTCGACCGCCCTCGCGGCGGCCCGTGTGCTCACCCTCGCGATCGGACCGGAGTGGCACCGATGCGGTCCCGGCGGGGACACACAGGACCGGGACAGGGCCGACCGTCGCGCCGTGTGACCCAGTGAACACCTGGGCCCGACAGTTGCGTTGAGGGCGTGATCCCACAGAGGGAAGGACAAGGGCCACCAGGCCACCGCGTCCCCGCTCACCCTGGAAAGGTGACACGCTCGCGGTGGCGGGCCGGCGAACGGTCAGCCGGCGGCGAGCAGTTCGAGTGTGTCGATCACGCGGTTCGAGAAGCCCCACTCGTTGTCGTACCAGGCGACCACCTTGATGTGGCGGCCGTCCACCCGTGTGAGGGCCGAATCGAAGATCGACGAGGCGGGGTTCCCCGTGATGTCGGAGGAGACGAGCGGGTCGTCCGAGTACTCGAGGATACCGGCGAGACGTCCCTCCGCCGCGTCGCGGTACGCGGCCAGCACCTCGTCACGCGTGACATCGCGGCTGACGGTCGTGTTGAGTTCCACGATCGAGCCCACAGGCACCGGAACCCGGATCGAGTCACCCGACAGCCTGCCTTCCAGGTTCGGCAGGACGTGGCCGATCGCCTTGGCGGCGCCCGTCGTTGTCGGGACGATGTTGACGGCGGCGGCACGGGCGCGTCGGGCGTCACGGTGCGGACCGTCCTGCAGGTTCTGCTCCTGGGTGTAGGCGTGCACAGTCGTCATGAAGCCGTGCTCGATGCCGGCGAGCTCGTCGAGGACCGCCGCCAGCGGCGCCAGCGCGTTGGTCGTGCACGAGGCGTTGGAGACGATGGTGTGGGTGGCCGGGTCGTAGGCGTCGGTGTTCACCCCGAACGCGAGCGTGACGTCCGCTCCCTCCGACGGTGCGCTGACGAGCACCTTCCTCGCGCCCGCGTCGAGGTGTGCGCGGGCGGCCGTGGCCGACGTGAAACGGCCCGTCGCCTCGAGCACGATGTCCACGTCGAGCTTGGCCCACGGCAGCTGAGCGGGTTCGCGCTCGGCAAGCACCGCGATACGACGGCCGTCCACGACGAGGGTGTCCCCGTCCGCGGTCACCGGGCGCCCGAGTCGACCGGAAGTCGAGTCGAAGGCGAGCAGCCGCGCGAGACCAGCGGGTTCCGTAAGGTCGTTGACGGCGACGACCTCGAGGTCGCTGTCGCGCTCGAGCAGTGCGCGCAGCACATTGCGCCCGATGCGGCCGAATCCGTTGATGGCGATGCGAGTCATGTGTGGGGTGTCCTCTCTGTTCACCACCACGATCGCGCGTACGGCCTGCTCATGGCATCGGCGAGAGCGCCATGGTCCGCAAGGATCGCGCCATCAGGTGACGAGCTACTCACCCCGGGCAAAGGTGCGTCGGTACTCGCTCGGAGTGGTGCCGAGGATGCGCTGAAAATGCATCCGGAGATTCGCCCCCGTGCCGAGGCCGACCTCGGTGGCGATCTGCTCGACGCTCCGCTCCGAGCGCTCCAGCAGCTCACGGGCCACGTCGATGCGCGCCCGCCTGACCCACTCCATCGGGGTGTATCCCGTGTCCTCGCTGAAGCGCCGCAGGAAGGTGCGCGGCGAGACCGCGGCATGTCGGGCCAGGACTTCGAGAGTGAGGGGTTCGCCGAGTCTGTGCAGGGCCCACTCGCGGGTCGCGGCGAACCGTTCGCCGAGCGGCTCGGGCACGCTGCGCGGCACATACTGAGCCTGGCCGCCGCTGCGGTAGGGGGCCGCGACCAGGCGCCGGGCCGCGTGGTTCGACGCTGCCACGCCGAGGTCGCCGCGCAGAATGTGGAGGCAGAGGTCGATGCCCGAAGCGGCGCCCGCCGACGTCAGCACGTTTCCCTCGTCGACGAAAAGGACGTTCTCGTCGACCTGAACGAGGGGATGCTTCGCCGCGAGAGCCCGCGTGTAGTGCCAGTGGGTCGTCGCGCGCTTGCCGTCGAGCAGGCCCGTGGCCGCGAGCGCGAAGGCCCCCGTGGAGATGGCGGCGAGCCGTGCTCCCCGGTCACTGGCGGCGATCAGCGCCTCGACGACGGCCCGGGGCGGATCATCGTCGTCCGGGAACCGGTAGCCGGGAATGAAGACGATGTCGGCCCACGTGAGCGCGTCAAGCCCGTCGGCGACGTGGTACGACAGGCCGTCGCCGCCGGTGACGAGCCCGGGTGCGGCGCCGCACACCCGTACCTCGTACGGCATGCTCGCGCGCGTCGTGAACACCTGTGCGGGGATGCCGACGTCAAGCGGTTTCGCACCACTGAGCACGAGGACGGCGACGCGGCGCAGACGAGGGGTGGGCACGAGTGTCAGCGTACGCGGAGCACCCGAGGCGGACGGTGGTGAAATGACGGTGGTGAAATGCCCGCCCAGCTGGGCGTGGGTCCGAGCAGCGAGTGGGTGTGCGGCTACGCGGTACGTCGGTTCGAACCGGCCGCACGCCTGGCCGTGAGGTGGGGCCGGACCGCGGCGGCCACCATGGCGGCGATCACCACCACCCAGACCACGCCGCCCACCCAGATCTCCCAGCGGCCCAGTGTGGTCAGCCACGACGTCCCGGTCGTGCGGCCCAGTTCGTGGGTGGTGACCCCGTACATACCGATCGGAAAGACCAGGTTCCACCAGCCGAGCTCGTAGCGGAAAGGGACCTTGCGCAGGACGTGCCGCCATACCCCCAGAGCCAGCAGCAGCGGAATCAGCCAAGTGGAGAACGACCACAGGACGACGGCCGATCCGGCGACGACCGAGCGTGACAACAGCATGCCTTCCGGCGGCAGTTCGAGCAGCCTCGTGCCGGCGAGCACGCTGATCGCCGCCGCGCCCATGCAGATCCACGACGATGTCATGAGGTTTCCCGGTGCCACCGGCCGCGCCAGTAGCCTGGCCAGGACGATCGTGGCGGTCAGCAGATACTGCATCAGTCCGATGCCCCAGCAGACCAGGGCCAGCACCTGCAGCAGGTGGCTCGACGTCAACCTGGCCAGACCGGCGGCCGCGACCGCCACCGACTGGGATCCGACCGCCCAGAGGAACCAGGTGCCGTTGACCTGGTCGAATGACGCGTCGCGCCGGGTGCTGGCGATCAGACCGAGCGGAATCCCGTAGCCCAGCAGCAGCCACCCCACCGCTCCGAACGCCAGGAACGCCCCGGCCACCGCGGTATCGCCGTCCGCCACCAGGCGGGCGGCGATCACATTGGCAGCGATGCTGATGGTGAGGAAGGCGAATGCGCGCGGCCCGACGAGATCCGCGACGAAACGCTGCCGCCAGCGCAGCAATCGCCAGACGTAGGCGGGCAACAGCACCGCGCATCCCGCCAGGCCCACCACCAGCAGCGCGAGGGAGGCGGTGTGGGCACCGTTGATGTTCAGGGCGGTGGACACGATGCCTGTGCCCATGACGAACGCGAAGGCTCCCGCATTGAGGTTGGCGACCTTGGCGGAAACAGCCGCCCGGTATCCAGGCGGAGGCGGAGGTGCGGGTCGGTCGGGCTCGGAACGGTCGGCGCCGGTGAGCCGTTCCGCGAGGACGGCGGCATGACTGTGGTCCGCATCCGGGGCGGCGGTCAGCAGGATGAGCTTGCCGTCGTCGGTGAGGTGACGCAGCCGGCTCAGGGCCGATCGGTGTTCGGGATCCGCGAGCTCGGCGAGATAGCGGCGGCGGAACTCCGCGAAACGAAAGGGCTCATGGCTGTACCAGTGCTGTAGTCCGGTGGATGGCGCGACGTCACCCAGCCACTCGTCGAGACGCGCGTCGTCCCTGCTGATGTCCGGCGGCCAGACACGATCGACGAGCACCCGCTTGCCGTCCTCGAACGACGTCTGCTCGTAGACTCTGCGACAGGTCACCTGCTTGCCCATGACGTACCTTTCGCGGGTCGGTAACCCGGGCCGTCGAGGCGATCGGCGCCACCTACCCGCGCGGCGGGGCGCTCGCCCTGGGTTCGGCCCGCTCTCAGGAACACTGATGCCGGTGGGCCACAGTTCCGAGCGTCAACGGGGTGCGTCCCCGCACATCCGCCCTTCCGGTATGTCCATTCTATAAGGCTTTGATCGAATGGCCCCGGCAGAGGGCGGGCAGGACGCACCGGGCACGCAGGGCACGCGGGCCACACAGCGCACACACCCCGGGGCACTGGGACCCCCCGAGCCGCCGGAGAGGGTGCGGGGCGGCTACCCAGTGTTCCTGCTCGGTCGCGGTGCGGGCGCCATGACTACGTACGTCCCGGCCGCGAGGAGCCGACCGGCACCGCGGTGACAAGGGCCTCGGCGACGGACCGCGCGGTCAGTCCCGCTTCGGCGAGTACTTCGGCGCGGGTCCCCTGCTCGGGAAACCCGTCGGACACTCCGAAGGCGCGCACGGGTACCTGGAGGTCGGCTTCGTGCAGGGCCTGGGCCACCGTGGCCCCGACGCCACCCGTACGAAGGCCGTCCTCGACCGTGGCGACCAGCACGTGATCGGCGGCCAGCCCGACCAGCTCGCCCGGCAGCGGCTTGACCCACCGCGGATCCACCACGGTGACCTCCACACCCTGCGCGGCGCAGAGCTCCGCCGCTTCAAGGGCAACACTCGCCATGGTGCCGACCGCGATCAGCAGGACGCCCGCGCCTTGGGCCTCGCGCAGCACGTCCACCCCGCCGACCCGGCGGACCGCGGGGAGCGTCGGTGCGACCGCGCCTCGGGGGTACCGAAGGACCGTCGGCGCATCGGTGATCGAGACGGCCTCTCCCAACTCCTCGTGGAGCGTGCGGACATCGCGGGGAGCAGCGATGCGCAGGCCCGGGACGGCCTGGAGCATCGCCAGGTCCCACAGCCCGTTGTGGCTGGGGCCGTCGTCGCCGGTGACACCGGACCGGTCGAGGACGAGGGTCGCACCGAGCCGGTGCAGCGCCAGGTCCATCAGCACCTGGTCGAGCGCGCGGTTGAGAAACGTGCCGTAGACGGCGACCACCGGATGCAACCCCGCCATGGCCAGTCCTGCGGCCGAGGCGACCGCGTGCTGCTCGGCGATCCCGACGTCGAAGAACCGTTCCGGATACCGGGCGGCGAAATCCCTGAGACCCACTGAGCCGGGCATGGCCGCGGTGATCGCCACGATCTCCCGGTGCTGTGCCGCCAGCGACACGAGTTCCCGGCCGAACGCCGCCGACCAGCTCGTACCACCGGGGCGGAGGGGGCGGCCGGTCCGCGGGTCGATGGCGCCCACGCCGTGCAGATGATCCTCGTCGTCCTGCTCGGCAGGTGCGTAGCCCAGCCCCTTGCGCGTGATGCAGTGGACGATGACGGATTCGCCGTGATCCTTGGCGCGTTCGAAGGCCGCCTCCAAGGCCGGGACGTCATGCCCGTCGATGGGGCCCAAGTACTTCAGCCCCAGATCCGCGAAGAGCGGCTGCGGTGCGAGGGCGTCCTTGAGGCCTTCCTTGGCCGCGTGCAGAGTCCGGTAGACGGCCCGCCCCGGCGTTCCCGCGCCGCCCAAGGTCTGTTTGCCCCAGCCGAGCAGTCGCTCGTAGCCGGCGTGCGTGCGCAGGGCGGCCAAGTGCTGTGCGAGTCCGCCCACGGTCGGTGCGTACGAGCGTCCGTTGTCGTTGACGACGATCACCACGGGCCGTCCGGGCGCCGCGGCGATGTTGTTGAGCGCCTCCCAGGCCAGCCCCCCGGTGAGTGCGCCGTCGCCGACGACGGCGACGATGTGCCGGTCCGTTTCCCCCGCGAGCTCTCTGGCCTTGGCCATGCCGTCGGCGTAGGACAGTGCCACCGAAGCGTGGGAGTGCTCGATGTGATCGTGCGCGGACTCCTCCCGGCTGGGGTAGCCGGACATTCCGCCGCGCCGGCGCAGGCCCGGAAACCGGTCGGCCCGACCGGTGACGATCTTGTGGACGTAGGCCTGATGCCCGACGTCCCACAGCAGTGTGTCGCGCGGTGAGTCGAAGACCCGGTGCAGTGCCAGGGTCAGCTCCACCGCGCCCAGGTTGGGCCCCAGATGGCCACCCGTCACCGACACGTTGCGGATCAGGAACTCGCGGATCTCCCCGGCGAGCCGGATCAGCTGCGCATGGCTCAAAGTCCGCAGATCCCCAGGCTGGTTGATGCGTGCCAGCAGCGTCATGCCACTGCCCCCCTTACCGTCGGTGCCGGACCCGCCAGGATTCTCATCCGTCCACGTGAACCAGACCTCTTGCGTTCGTCGTAGTGGTCAACCCGTTCGACCACGTCGCGCTCGGTGACGACGGTAGGGCGTCAGGAGAGCCGGGAGAGGTGGCCGGACGTGCCACAACTGCCTCACATCTGGACGTCGGGCCGGGCGACCGGTGTCCGTGTGGAGTGCTCCCGTCGCACAGCCGAGGCGCGGACGAGTCGGACCGTGTCCTGATCCGAGGGCTTCAGGTCCCATGGGCACGCCATGGCCGCCGTGCGGAACCTGGTTGTGAATCTTCGGTCGCGGACTCGTGGCCGAAGAGCCGACCCCGGGGAACGAACATGACCGACCGCACTTCGCGCGACACCGATCAGCGGCAGGCTCCGGGGCTCCTCAGGACCTTGGGCCGCCTGCACGGCGAGTTGCGGGCACGGCATGGTCTGTCACTCCTCGACTACCTCATCCTCGGCGCCCTCGCCGAAGCCGCGAGCGGATCCGCGCCGGTCGCCGAACTGACGGCGTTCCTCGGGGAATCGGGAGGCCGGATGTCCTACGTCCTGCGAGACATGCAGGCGTCCGGTCTGATCGAGCGCGATCGAGATGAGCGCGACCGAAGGGCTGTGAAGGTCACGCTGACCGATACCGGACGTGGCCTGTCCGCCGACGCCGAAAAGACCGCGCAGGCGATCGTACGGCGACACCTCGTGCCCGGCTCGGTCGCCGCCTTCGGCGAACCCCCCGCTCCGGCGTCCCCCACCCCCTGACCGGCAGGCGCGCAGGACCTGCTCCGGCCGGGACGCGTACCAGGTGCCCGCGCGGCGCCCATGGCCGACGCCACCCGCGAGCAGCCGGAACAGCGGGCAGGACCGCACACGACCGCGCGGCACCGGGGAGAAGGCCGCGGGCGGCTTCGACCCGCCCTCGAAGGCGCTGCCGCCGGCCGTCAACGCCGAATGGATCGTCCCGGCTGTCCTGCGCCCGGACACGGTCGACGTGGCGATCCGCCGTCGTTCCGCGGGACCACGATGACACCGGTGTTCCGGTTGCACCGGATGGCGGGATAAGGTCACGTTCTGCGAAGATCTTGTACGGAGGTACCCGGGATGGAGAACAGCGCGCCCGCACGCCGAGGCCGTCCGCCGGGCACCCGGAACGCCGGGGGCGAGCTGACGAGCCGCCAGTCGGCCATCGTCGGCTACATCACCGAGACGGTCCGGCGCCAGGGCTACCCGCCGTCGATGCGGGAGATCGGCCAGGCCGTCAACCTCTCCAGCACCTCCTCGGTCGCCCACCAGCTGATGGCTCTCGAACGCAAGGGCGTCCTCTACCGCGACCCGCACCGTCCCCGCGCCTACCGCGTGCGGCCCTCGTGGGCGCCCGACCTGGGCAGTCTGAGCCAGGCGCCGGTGGAGGTGCCCCTCGTAGGGCGGATCGCCGCGGGAGCACCCCTGCTCGCGGAGGAGATGGTCGAGGACGTCTACTCGCTGCCCCGCCAGATCGTCGGCGACGGTGACCTGTTCGCCCTGACGGTCTCCGGTGACTCCATGATCGACGCGGCGATCTGCGACGGTGACATCGTGACCGTCAGACGCCAGGACAGCGCCGACCACGGAGACATCGTCGCCGCGCTCCTCGGGGACGAGGCCACCATCAAGGTGCTGCTCCGCCAGGACGGCCGGGTGTGGCTCATGCCCCGAAACCCGTCCTACGAGCCGATCCCCGGCGATGAAGCGCAGATCCTCGGCAAGGTCGTCGGCGTCCTGCGCCTGCTCTGAGAAGTCGGAACGACGGCGCGTAGGCGGACACGCCCAGCACCCACGGGACAGGGCAGCGGCCCGCGACATCGGGATCTCCGTGGCCCTGACGAGGGCGCACGATGCCGGCCGCCGTGCCGAGCTCGGGCGACCGGCGACCGGCGAACGGCGAGCGTGTGCGGCGAGCGTGTGCGGCAACGCCGTTGCCGCTCGCCGGGCGCTTGCGTCGCCGGTCGCCGGGCGCCTTCGCCGGGCGGTACGCGGCTACTGGCCGGCGCTTCGCGCCCGCCGGACGCGGCCGTGTGTCGTCGAGGAGTCACGGAAGGCGGTCGGCGTCTCGCCGGCCAGCTTGCGGAAGAACTTGGTGAAGACCGTGGCCTCCGGGAAGCCGACCCGTTCGGCGATCACCCCTGCCGACAGGTCGGTGTGCACGAGCAGGCGTTTGGCCTCCAGCAGGACCCGGTTGTCGATGAAGCGCTTGGCCCCGCATCCGGCGGCGTCACGGGTCGCCCGGGTCAGCGTGCGGACGCTGTAGCCCAGGTCCCTGGCGTAGTCGTCCACCCGGTGGCTGCGGGCGTAACCGCGCTCCACGGCCTGCTGGAAGCGGCGGAACGCCTCGGTGCCCGTTCCGTCGTCCGACTCGTCGCCCGCGGCGGCCTGCTGGTGGGCGAGATGCAGGACGAGGGCCGCCAGCAGGTGGCGCAGCACCTCGACGTGCGCCTCCAACGGCAGGCCGCCGAGCCCGTGGTACTCGCTGTCCAGGAGACCCAGAGTGTTCCTCAGCGCGTCTCCCGCGGCGCCCGAGGGGGTCAGCGGACGGTAGGGGAAGTACTGGTCGACACGGGCGACCTCGGCGGTGGTGGTGTCCAGGAAGCCCGGCTGGAAGAGGACGACGGTTCCTTCGGCCGAGGTCAGATCGGAGCGGAACTGGTGGATCTGGCCGGGGCGCGCCCACAACCAGTCGCCCTCGGTCAGCTCGTGATCGGTGAAATCCAGCGAGCAGCACAACGTTCCGGTCCGCACGGTGATCAACTCGTGGAACGCGACCCGGACCGGTGAATAGGGATCGACTCCGTGACCACGAGCCCGGGCGACCAGGTCGGCGAAGGCGAGGACCTCGACCCCCGGCGGGGCCCCCGCGGAAGACCGGTAGGGGACTTCGGTGACGTCAGCGTGTCCGTTTTTGTCCATGGCTTGTCTTCATCCTACGGCTTTGACCAGGCAGGTCGAACCTAGTGTGAAGCGCGGGAGTGGAGTGGTGACCGAGGTGGTCCGTCCTCTCCGTGCCGTCCTCTCCGTACCCACTCACATCTACTGAGGAGCTGAGCCGTGTGCGACTGATCGTGGGAATGACGGGTGCGACCGGCTCGGTGCTCGGTGTCCGCCTGCTGGAGAATCTCAGCCGGCTGCCCGAGGTGGAGACCCATCTGGTGCTCAGCCGCTGGGCGCGCGCCACCATCGAGCTGGAGACCGGACTGTCCGCCCGCGACATCGGTGCCCTCGCCGACGAGGTGCACGCCCCCGAGGACCAGGGCGCCAAGATCTCCTCCGGATCGTTCAGGACCGACGGGATGGTGATCGTCCCGTGCTCGATGAAGACGCTCGCCGGGATCCGCGCGGGCTACGCCGACGGTCTGATCGGCCGGGCGGCGGACGTGGTGCTGAAGGAGCGCCGCAAGCTGGTGCTCGTTCCGCGTGAGACGCCGCTGAGCGATGTCCATCTGGAGAACATGCTGGCGCTGTCGCGCATGGGCGTGCGGATGGTGCCTCCCATGCCCGCCTTCTACAACCACCCCGCTTCCGTCGACGACATCGTCGACCACATCACGGCCCGGATCCTCGACCAGTTCGACCTCCCCGCGCCCGCCGCCAAACGCTGGGGCGGCATGCGAGCCGCCCATGCCCAGGAGTTCAAGGCAGCGCTCTGACTCCCCACCACGACTGTCATCAAGGGGTTCACATGGCCTATGACGACCTACGCAGTTTCCTCGAAGTCCTCAACCGGGAAGGGCAGTTGCTTCGGATCACCGAGGAGGTGCGGCCGGAGCCGGACATCGCCGCGGCCGCCAACGCGGCACCACGCCTCGGGGATGCGGCGCCGGCCCTCTACTTCGACAACATCAGCGGTTTCACGGACGCCCGGATAGCCATGAACGTGCACGGCTCCTGGGCCAACCACGCGCTGGCCCTGGAGTTGCCGAAGGAGACCGGGACCAAGCAGCAGGTGGAGGAGTTCATCCGCCGCTGGGCGGAGTTCCCGGTCCGGCCCGAGTGGCGGGAGCACCCCCTGTGGGCCGAGAACACCCAGGACGGGGACGACGTCGACATCTTCCAGGTGCTTCCGCTGATCCGCCTCAACGACGGCGACGGCGGCTTCTACATCGACAAGGCCGCGGTCGTGTCCAAGGACCCGGAGGACCCGGAGAACAGCGGTAAGCAGAACGTCGGCATCTACCGCATCGAGGTGAAGGGCAAACGCCGGCTCGCCCTCCAGCCGGTACCGGTGCACGACATCGCCCAGCACCTGCGGAAGGCCGAGGAGTCCGGCGAGGACCTCCCCATCGCCATCGCCGTGGGCAATGACCCGGTGATCTCGATCGTCGCCTCCACCCCGATGAGGTACGACGAGAACGAGTACGAACTGGCCGGCGCCCTGCGTGGCGCCCCGGCGCCGATCGCGCCGGCGCCCCTGACCGGGCTGCCGGTGCCGTGGGGCAGCGAGGTCGTGATCGAGGGCGTGATCGAAGGCCGCAAGCGGGAGGTGGAAGGACCCTTCGGCGAGTTCACCGGCCACTACTCGGGCGGTCGCAGCATGCCGGTGATCCGGATCGACAAGATCTCCTACCGCAGCAACCCGGTCTTCGAACATCTCTACTTGGGCATGCCGTGGACCGAGATCGACTACCTGATGGCCGCCAACACCTGCGCCCCGCTGTACGAACAGCTCACGAAGGACTTCCCCGAGGTCCAGGCGGTCAACGCCACGTACACACACGGCCTGGTCGTCATCGTCTCGACCAGGAAGAGGTACGGGGGCTTCGCCAAGGCGGTCGGGATGCGTGTCCTGACCACGCCGCACGGCATGGGATACGCAGCCACCGTGATCGTGGTGGACGAGGACGTCGACCCCTTCAACCTTCCACAGGTGATGTGGGCGCTGTCGACCAAGATGAACCCCGCCGGCGACCTGATCACGATTCCGAACCTGTCCGTGATGGAGCTGGGTCCACAGGCGGACACACCCGGCATCGTCGACAAGCTCATCATCGACGCCACCACTCCCGTCAGGCCCGATCACCGCGGCAACTACGGCAACCCGGTCCAAGACCTGCCCGAGATGGGCGAATGGCTCAGCAGGCTCCGGCAACTCGCCGCGGAACGCTGACGAGTGACGACAACCGCCGACAAGCGCTGAACTCCCGTCCCCCACAAGCGAAAAGGAACCACCGGCATGGATGGCACCGGCATCTGCCCGCGTTGCGCCCACGAGACCATCGAACAGCTCTTCACCTCTCCCGTCCCCGGGGTATGGCTCGTGCTGCAGTGCCGGCAGTGCCTCTACTGCTGGCGTACCAGCGAACCCGCCCGCCGCACCGAGCGTGACGTCTATCCCGACGGATTCAGGATGACCGTCGACGACATCGCCAACGCCGTCGAGGTGCCACCCGTCCCCCCGCTCCTTCGGCGCGGCTGAGGCAGACTCACGGGTTGTTCTCGGTCGGCCTTTCGGCCGCGCCTGTGCGGCTGTTTGCGACGGGCGCAACCGGATGGCGCAGGAGGATCCCGGCCTTCTCTTCCAGCAGGGCCACCCCGAGCAGCTCGCCGTCCGCGGGCCCGTAGCGCTCGAGTGCCTCCCCGTGGAGACGACGCACGGTGTCCGTGATGCCGTGGGGCGTGTCGAGTCGTTCCGCCAATGCGGTCACTGCCGTCAGTTGGTCGTGGATGCGGTCGAGGCCGAAGTCGGTGAGGTAGTCGCCGGCCAGGAGGGCGGGCAGGTCGTGGCGGATGAACGCGGTCGAGGCGGGACCGGCGGCCAGGGTCTCGGTGAGCACGCCCAGGTCGATGCCGGCACGTCGGCCCAGGAGAAGAGCCTCCGCGGTGGCAGCGGCCTGGCCGAACCAGAGGAGGTTGACCAGCAGTTTGGCGACGTAGCCGGTGCCGGGTCCACCGACGTGCGTGATGCGGTCGGACACCGCGGACAGCAACGGGCGGTGGCGCTCCAGGAGGGCGTCCTCCCCGCCGACGTAGAGCCGCAGCCGCCCCGCGGCGGCGTCCGCGGGCGAACCTCCGATGGGCGCCTCCAGCACACCGACTCCGTGGGCGGCAGCCCGCTTCCAGCAGGGTTCGGCGTCGGCCGGCGTGTTACTGCTCATGTCGATCCAGGTGGCCCGGGGCGCCAGCGCCCCGAGAACGGCGTCATCGACTGCCGCCGCCACCTCGGTGGGCCCGGGAAGGACGGTGAGGAGCACGTCCGCCCCCGCCGCGGCGGCTGCCGCTGAATCCGGGGCCCGCGCGCCGCGTGACAGGGCCGCTTCCCTGCGCTCGGCCAGGACGTCGTAAGCCCTCACCCGGTATCCCGCGCGGACGAGACCGGCGCACAGCGGCTCGCCCATGCGGCCCACACCGATCAGGCAGATCGTCGACATCGGTGGATGATATCCGGGCACGGCCCCGGCCCACCGGGCTTCTGGTGCGGGGGCTGGGTGTGCGTCCTGGTGAGGCCCACGGGCTCACGGGCCCACGGGCAGGTGGGTTGCCGGTAGGTGGGAGCGGCGGCAGGGCGGCTGCCCGGACTTGGTCAGCGCACGACGTCGAGGACGTTCATCTGGAGGCCGTTGGCGTACACGGCGTGCTCGACCAGCTTCAGCTTCCGGGTGTCCTGGTCCGTCGCGGGGAACAGACGCTTGCCCGCGCCGAGAAGCAGGGGGAAGACCAGCAGGTGGTAGCGGTCGATCAGGCCGGCGTCCGCGAGGCCGTGGTTCAGCGCGACGCTGCCGTGGACGATGATCGGACCGCCCTCGGTCTCCTTCAGAGCGGCGACCTCGTCGAGGGTGCGCAGGATGGTGGTCTCGCCCCAGTTCGAGACGAGCTTGTCCTCGGTGAGGGTGGTGGAGACGACGTACTTCGGCATGGTCTTGTACTGGGCGAACTCGGCCATGTCCGGCCACACCGGGCTGAACGCCTCGTAGCTGGCCCGTCCCATCAGGACCGCGGTGGATTCCTCCTGCTCCCGCCCTTTGACGGCGAACGCCTCGGGAACGAACGCGACGTCCTTGAAGGTCCATCCGGAGTTGCGGTAGCCGGGTTCGCCGCCGGGGCCCTCCATGACGCCGTCGAGCGAGATGAAGGCGGAGCTGATCAGGGTACGCATGCTGGTTTCCTTCGGTGTCGGCGGGCCGCCCTGCGGTGTGCGGACTGCGATCACGGGACTGCGATCACGGCAAGGTCCAACACCGCTCCAGGATGCAACCGACAAAAATAATTGTCAAGACAGTTCGAATTGTCGGCAGGCTCGCGGTGATCAGAGAGCGAGGCTGCTGTGTTGAGGAAGGCGCCGTCGAACGGCTGGCCGGCGGTGCCTGATGGGTATGGCCGCGTGACGTCCTGCCTGCCTACGCGGACACTGACGACGGCGACCTGATGCTGCGACGCGACTACGGCCTCGGTACGTTCGAGCGCTTTGGTCGCGGGGCTCCATGAGACCGATGCGGCGCGTCCGGCAACGTTGCCCATGATGATCAGGCGTGAGAAGGTGCCGCAGCCGGAGTCGCCGAGGGTCACCCCCGTCTCACCGCACTCAAAGGTGACCTCCACCTCGCACGGCGGAAGGACAAGCTCGCTCACCATGGCCGAAACCCCCGATGACGTCCCCGGGATAGCCAGCGAGGGTCACTTCGCGGCATTCGTTCACAGATACCAGTCCCTCGACCTGTTCGCCCGATTCCTCGGCAACCCGTTCGAGCTTCTGTGCGGCCAGGCCCAGTGCGCCCTCGAAGCGCACGATCCCGGGACCGTGCTGGAACGACTGGCGATCACCGGCCCGCCGTATCCCCTCGCGGATACCCACCTCGACTGGGACGACCCCGTGCCGGAGAGCCGGTACGTCATCACCCGGGTCGCCCTGTTCGCCCCCATCACTCTCAGGGTGTGGACCCCCGCCGCCGGCACTCACGTCCTGCAGGGCGCACTGACCTGCGTCATCGCCAACCTCAACCAGTCCGAAGACGACCGCATGGTGCGGTCGTGGCTCGATCTGGACGAGCACACCCCGAGCCGCCTTCTGAAGCCCGACGGCGACCTGCTCCGCAGTCGCCTGTTCAGCGTCGGCGAATGGCTCCCCACCGACTACCCGCACGGATCCCCCGAACGCGAGGGCCGGGGCACGACCTGACGTGCCTTTCCGAAGTCAGGCTCGCGGCTCGGTCTGGAGCGGCCGACTGTGTCCGTGACGATGAACCGCTTACGACCTTTGACTTTCTTGCCGGCGTCAAGCCCCTGGAGGCGGCCGGGGCGGCGTCGGCGGTGGGGATCGACTGCGAGTCGATCAGCCCGGCACTCGGCTCGGCTTGGCGGCCGTCAGCCTCACGAACCGTGCTCCGCAGGGGCGTCGTGGATCCGTCCAACCGTGCCTCCGTCATGCCACCAGGTGAAGTATCAGTACACGGTCTGCCAGAGAGCGAAGTCCCTCGGCAACTGCCGCCAGGCGCACCCGGTACGGACGACATAGAAGATCGCATCGACGATCCGCCGCCGCGGATGCTTGTCCCGCCGGCCGCCCTCTGGCCCGACGCGCGCAGCGGGCAACAACGGCTCGGTCGAAGCCCACTGATTGTTCGTCAGATCGGATGGATCCCCCCGCCAGTCACATCAGGCCCAACAATGGCCCAGATCCCAGGACACGGAAGATCTCCAACGCGGTCTGATGAGACCGCGTTTGAGATCTCGCATCTACGAGAGAATCGCCTGGTGACTGTATCTGTCGACCGTAGTCGGTCCCTCGAGGAGCTTGAACGTGATCGCTGGCCGGCACCCCCACCTGACGCCACTCGTCTCATTGCGACGGCGCACGCCCTGCGGAGCCGGCCGGTCGGGACTCTGACCGTTGAAGACCTGCGTCTGCTGATCGGGCAGGACATCGGGCTGGCGGTGCTTCTTCCGCTCGCGGTGGAGGTGCTTCGAGACAACCCGCTGGCCGAAGGCCACATGGGCGAGGGCGACCTGTTGCGCGCAGTCCTGGCCAGGACCTCGGCGGTCTGGAGCGTTTATCCGGACCTTGCAAGGCAGCTGACCTTCATCGTCGGCAGCCTCTCGGACCTCTCGCCAGACCTGCGAAGCGAGGTCGAGCGGTTCGTAGGTCTCGCCCAGAATCCCTGACGCGTTGCAGGTTGCCTGGCGTTCCACTACAGGGCTGTCCACCGAAGACGCCGTGGTCCTCGCCGTTCTGCCGGGCAACCCCGGGTGATCCGGCGGACCATGATGCCGATCATCGCCCACCGGATCATGGTCTCGGACCGGGCGGGATCGGTCCCGTAGTCGGGCTCCAGTGGGACCAGCGAAGCCAGTGGCCAGCCTCGTGGACGGGTCCGGCGACGAGAGCTATAAAGAGTCGCTGGATCTCGTTGCACGTCAGCGGTATCAGGTCGTCAGGCCTGGGACGGAGTCGGTGCTCGTCGGTGCGGACCACGGCCAAGAAGGCATGGGCGAGCATGACGAGGGTGACCCAGCGGGACCAGGACGTATAGCGGCGGAGCTGGTGCTCGTCCAGGCCGGCCAGGCCCTTTCCGGACTGGAACGTCTCTTCGACCCTCCATCTGGATCCCGCGCCCCGCACCAGGGCTGCCAGGGGTACCGGTTGGGGTGAGTGGCAGCGGTAGTAGGCGAGTTCGCCGGTGGTGCGGTTGCGGCTGATCAGGAGATGGCGGTGGCCGGATGTGGTGCTGGGCAGGTCAATGTGGGCCCAGTCGTAGAAGCGGTGCCCCTTGGCTCCGGCTCCGGCGGACAGCTTCTGCCAGGCCCGCTTGGGGAGCTTCTTGGCCAGGATGTCCGCGCGGAATTTGCCGGCCTCGGTGATGACCTCGTGAGTGCGGGCCACTGCCAGGACGTATCCGGTGGCGCGGTCCTCCAGGGCGGCGCAGCGTGTGGGGTTGCCGCCGTAGACCTCATCTCCGGCCACCCAGGGGGCGCGGTGTCCGGAGTCCCGGAAACGGGTGATCATGCGGGCGGCCAGTTCGGGCTTGGTGACGAACGCGGTGTCCGGGTCGAGTCCGGCCGCCTGGCACCGGTCGCACTGGTCGGTCCACGAGCGTGGGATGTAGAACTCTCGGTCCAGTGCGGCGTGTCCGTGCTGGCCTGCGTAGGCGAGGTAGACGACGACTTGGGCGTTTTCGATTCTGCCCGCAGTGCCGGTGTATCGGCGCTTGACGCCGACTGCGTGGATACCCTTTCTTCACGTCACCAGTCTCGTCGACCACGAGTACTGCCTGGTCGTCGTGCAGGTGCTCGACCACGTACTCGCGCAGGTCGTCACGGACGGCGTCGGCGTCCCACTTGGCGCGACTCAGCAGCTGCTGCATGGCGTCCGGAGTCGCCTCCCCGGCCCATTCGGCGATGGTCCAGCAGTTCTTCCGCGGCAGGTCCGCGAGCAGTCCCAGCACCAGGTGCCGTATTCGGCGACGGGGTTCGACCCGGGCAAACCGGCCTGCAATGAGGTCCATCAGGCCCTCGAACGCTTCCTGCCAGCGGGCAGCGTCTACGCTGTGACCTGCGGCCGCCGCGTGATCGTTTGTCTTCACACGCCGATGGTCAACGGTGGCCGCGTCTACGAGTGCCAGCGGGATGGAAAGGCTCGTCGAAGGAGACGCAGTGCTGGGATTGCTGGGCTTCTACGACGAATTCGACACCCGCTCCAGCCAGCCGAACGGATCGATACACGATGTCGTCCGGCCCGTCGGTGAGCGGGATGAGACGGACCTGGTGGCCTACCTGGACGCAGGCTACGACTTGATCGACGTCATGGAAGGCGGACCGGACGTCATCACCGGCAGCCCCCACCGGCACTCTCCGGGATGCTCATCCCTGTTGACCGACGGCGCGTGGCTGTGGCGCCAGGACTTCCCGCACTATGTGGAAACCCACCACGTCTCGCTGCCCGACGCCTTCCTCGAACACGTCCGCAGCCAGAACTATCAGATGCCCACCATCATCGTCGCGCAGTTCGCTCCGCACTACGACGAGACCATGCCCCTGGTCGGCTGGGCCTCGGCTGTCCCGTGGCGATCGACTGCAACCACGCTCGTACCTGAACCACGAGCAGTGACCAGCAAGACCCAGTTCGATGCAGCGACGCTGGCCCAGGAACGAAACCGGCCGCACGGCAGCTGGGCCAGGCCACGCAAACCGCGGAGAACATAGCCGTCACCAGCCAAGAGCGACCTACAGCTGGAGTACTAGGTTCGACGCTGCGGCCGTCGGGCACTCGGACCCGGTCACGCAGCGCGTCGTGCAGCCGCTCCTCGATCCCGTCATCGTGCCACCGCGTGAGCGATGATCAGAATTCGATGACCTGACCCGACACATCCGCGAGGGTGCTCGTGCTCGAGCCCGCGGTCCCGCAGCAGGCGGTCCCGCCGGTCGGCCGGTCCCCGGTTCGACCTCCCGTCGGCCGTGGGCCGGCTCGAGTGGTCGGACGGACGTGCCGCCGCCGGTGGTGAGAGCACCGGGCCGCCTGAGAGCGGCCGCCCAGTGGTGGACGGTCAGGACTTGGGCGTCAACCCTGGTTCCTCCCGCCCCCGCGTGGGACGGGGGACCGTCATCAGGAAGTTCACGTTGCCCGCGGGGACGACGGCGTCGGTGTCGTCGACGAAGGCCACACGCACAGGGCGGTCGCCGTCGGCGGAGCGCCGCAGCGTGCTGGGTCCGGTCGAGGGCGGCCGGTTCTCGTCGCCCCACTGTTGGAGGGCGGCCAGGACCAGGCGCAGCTGCTCACCGGCGGGCGTCAGGTGGTAGCTGAACCGGGTGCGCGCACCGGGCTCCCGGTAGGGCCGCTTCTCCATGACGCCCCCCTCCACCAGGGTGGCCAGGCGCAACGTGAGGACGTCGGGGGCTATGCCGAGGCGGTCACGGAAGTCGGCGAAGCGCGTCACGCCCTGGAGCGCCGCCTCGCGGAGGACCAGCATGGTCCAGCGGTCCCCGACGATCTCAAGGGAGCGGGCGATCGAGCAGGCCTCTTCGCGGTCGCGGTCCTTCCGTGCGGTCTTGGCGTGTGTCATGCGACTCAGCTTACCCCTGAGTTGCGTTTCCTCATCCAGCTATCTATGTTGGAAATACCTATTCAGCCCCTCAGGGATGAGAAACTCATGGACATCAGGAACGCAGTGGCGGTCGTGACCGGAGCCAACCGCGGCCTGGGCCGGCACTTCGCCGCCCAGCTGCTCGAGCGCGGCGCCGCCAAGGTCTACGCGGGCGCACGCAATCCGGCGTCGGTCGACCTGCCCGGGGCCGTGCCGCTCGCGGTGGACATCACGGACCCCGACTCCGTGGCACGGGCGGCCGAGGTCGCCGGGGACGCGACACTTCTCATCAACAACGCCGGCATCAGCACGCACGTCGGACTCGCCGCGGGCGACATGGGTGACATCCGCCTGGAGATGGAAACGCACTTCTTCGGTTCCCTCAATGTCACCAGGGCCTTCGCCCCGGTGATCGCCGCGAACGGCGGCGGGACCATCGTCAATGTGCTCTCGTTGCTCAGCTGGGCGCACTATCCGAACTACGGCGGCTACAGCGCGGCCAAGGCCGCCGAGTTGGCCATGACCAACGTGACTCGGCAGGAGCTGGCACCGTCCGGTATCGACGTCATGGCCCTGCACGTGGGCTACATGGACACCGACATGGCGGATTACGTGGACGGCTCCGACAAGGTCGACCCAGCATGGGTGGCCGGGCTCGCACTCGACGGCATCCAGGACCGCGCGCTCGAAGTGGTGGCCGACGACAAGAGCCGTACCGTACGCGCCGCACTCTCCGGAGATCTGGCAAACCTCTATCCGGGCCTGCCCTTGACGCGCTGAGGGCGCGAACCGCTCTCGAAGCTGACCCCGTCGACGAGAGGGCGCGGCTCGCCGCCGGTACGTGGCGTCAGCGGGCTGACCGGGGCCCGTACTGCCGGGAGACCTGGTGGCGTCCCCGGGTGTCGGGGCACTGGTCCCGAGGACCGGAGACCGGGTGAACATGCCGGGCCGCCTCGCGGCTCAGCGGGCCCTGCCGACCGTCACGCCGCGTTCCGAGGCTGGGAAGCGGTCGGTCATGGCGCGCAACTCGTCCGCGCTGACGTTGGCGCCGAAGGGCTCGGTGCCCGGTTCCAGGCGCACCCCTTCGGCAAGCGGGCCGACGTCGACGGGATCGAAGCCGAGGGCGCTCACGAGGTGGGCGGTCGTGGCCCGGTCGGCAGGGTCCTTCCCGGCGAGGGCGATCGCCTTGCGGCCGGACGTTCCGACGGGTCGGGCCTCGTCCTCGAGGTCGTGGTAGCCCATGTGGTTGAACGCTTTGATCACACGGGAGTCCGGCAGGAAGGCCTGGACGATCTCGCTGGTGGAGGTACGGGGATCGGTGAACTCGTGGCGTACGCCGTCGACCTCCCACCAGTAGTTCATCGCGTCGATGACCAGCTTGCCCCGCAGCGCGTCGACCGGAATGCCGCGGTGTTTGCCCAGGGGGAGTGCCAGAATCACGACGTCCGCCTGGGCCGCCACCTCGGCCGCGGTGACGGCGACGGCGCCGGGGGTGAGGACCTCGATGGTGAGCGCGATCTTCTCGGCCGCGCCCGACCCGGCGATCAGCACGCGAAACCCTGCCGCGAGGGCCAGCCGCGCCAGTACGGTTCCCACTTTCCCGGCCCCCAGGATGCCGACGCTGCGGACGCCCTCGATGTTCATGCCGTCTCCGTTTCCGCTTTTGCGTGAGTCAGCCGGCGAGGATGTCGCGGACCATGGGAATGACCTTCGTGCCGTACAGCTCGACCGCCCGCAGGCGGGCACTGATCGGCTGTGCGCCCGCGGTGTAGATGAGGTCGAACCTGCCGACGCCGAGTTGGCGGACGGCGCCGGCGATCTTGCGGGCGACCGTCTCGGGTGAGCCGATGTACAGGGAGCCGTGCTCGATCTCCGCGTCGTACTCCTCGCGGCGCAGCGGCGGCCAGCCTCGCAGGGCGCCGATGCGGTCGCGGATGACCCGGTAGCTCGGCCAGTGCACCTCTCGGGCCTCTTCGTCGGTGTCGGCGATGAAGCCGGGGGAGTGCATTCCCACCGGATGAGCGGTGGTGCCGAACTGGTCGGCCGCGCGCCGGTAGAGGTCGATGTAGGCCGCGAAGCGCTCGGGCGAACCGCCGATGATGGCGAGCATGAGGGGAAGTCCGTAGTGGGCGGTGCGAATGACCGATTGGGGTGAGCCACCGACACCGACCCAGGTGCTCAGGTGCCCCGACTCGGTGGGGGGAAAGACCTCTGCGTCCTCCAGGGGAGCCCGCACGGTGCCCTTCCATGTGACGGGCTTCTCCTCCAGCAGCCTCGAGAACAGCTCGATCTTCTCCTCGAACAGCGTGTCGTAGTCGGCGAGGTCGTATCCGAACAAGGGGAACGATTCCGTGAAGGACCCGCGGCCGAGGATCACCTCGGCCCGGCCGCCCGAGAGGGCGTCGACGGTTGCGAAGCGCTGGAACACCCGGACGGGGTCGTCGGAGCTCAGCACCGTCACGCCGGAGGAGAGCCGAATGCGTGTGGTGCGCGTGGCGATGCCGGCGAGCACGGTCTCCGGGGACGAGATCGAGTATTCCGGCCGGTGGTGTTCGCCGAGCGCGATGACGTCGACGCCCAAGTCGTCGGCGAGGACGGCTTCGTCGAGGACCTGCCGGATCGCCCTCGCGTGGGAGACCGTCGCACCGGAGTCGTCCGCGGGTACGTCGCCGAACGTGTCGAGGCCGAAAGTGAGATCAGACATGGGTGGACTCCTTGGTGAGCAGTTCCCTTACCAGCGGGGCGACTTCGCGGCCCAGCAACTCGATCGTGCGGGAACGGGCCTGACGCGGCAGGCGCATGATGTCGTACGTGAGGTCGAAACGGCTCAGGTGCAGGTCGTGGGCCGGCCGAGATCGACCACGGCGCGCTCTTCGTCGGCTCCCCGGAAGCCGTCGCCCGAGGAGCAGGCGGACGGTCTCGGCGTCGCTCAGCGTCCGGCCGTCATCCGTGGCGACCTCCCCGAGCGAGTCGAGGCCGATCTCGAAGGTCAGCGGCGTCATGGTCTCCTCCTCCGGTGGCCCGCATGGGGTTGACCGTCCAGAAGCAAATAATTGACACGTCAAGTATATTCCTAGGATACATGCTTGATGCGTCAATCGAGAGGGTGAGGGTGTGCGGCGATGCGGGCCTGTCCCGTGCCGCCGTGAATCGGGTGAGCGGCCGCGCGGCTCGTGCGTGAAGCGGGTCGGTTCGCTGCCTGCTCGCCGGGTCCATCGTAAGGCATGTAGTTTATGTGTCAACTAAATGCCTGCGGGGCGTGCGGTGCCTGCGGGGCATGCGTGCCTGCGGTGTCGGCGGCGTCGAGGTTCCGGCTGAGGCCCTCGACCCGTCCGCCCACGCGGGGCTGCGCTCGGCCTTGCCGTCGTGGCTTCGCCCCCCGAGCGGTGATTTGTGCGGCTCGCCTCGGTGCCCCGGCGCACTCGGTCGTCCGAGGCCGGTGGCGAACAGGGTCCCGCCCGTGGGGAGTTGCTACCCGGCGGCGCGGGCCAGGTCGGCCACGTTCTCGCCGACCCGTCCGGCGCCTGTGACGACCATGGCGTAGGTGCGCGAGGCCTCGTCCACCACTGGTCCTGTCACCTTGCGGGAGGCGCGGGTGGCGGAAGGAGGTGTTCGTCACCGGCCGGGGAGCCGGGTGGTCACTTCCTGCAGCACCCATCCGTTGCCGTCCGGGTCATTGAAGGCGGTGAACGAGCCGTAGCTGGCGCGCAGTGGATCGGGGCCATTGACCCGGCCATCTTCCGTGTCGCGGTGGAACACCCCGCCGGCGTCGTGGAAGATCTCGGTCATCTCGACACCTCGGCCGACGAGCTCGGCATGGGCCGCCGCGATGTCCGACACCACGAGGTGCAGGCCCTGCGTCGAACCCGGCGCGGCCGTGGTGACCCCGGTACCGAAGAGGATCGAGCACGGTGAGCCGGGCGGCGTCAGGTGGACCACGCGGTAGTCGTCGTCGGCGACGTAGTCGACGTCCAGACGGAAACCGGCCTTCTCGTAGAAGGCCTTGGCCCGGTCGACATCGGAGACGGGCAGCACGACGACTTCGAGTTTCAGATCCATTTTCGCCTTCTCTTTCGCGGACGGAGGCGCGGAGGCCTCGGCGCGTCACCGTTTTGACCGGTGAGATCATGACATCCCTGCTCGTCACCGGTCAAGCAGGTGACGCACACGCCGGGCGTCCGGTCGGCGGCGGGCCGGCGGCAGTCCCCCGGGCGCAGGGCATCTGCGGGCGCGCTCGCGCCCCAGGCCGCGCGAAGCGGTTCCGGCTGCGCGAGACTGGAGGCACGGCCGAGCCGAGGGAGCCCAGAACGGCGGAAGGTCATGGACGGATCGGAAGTCGGCAGCACGCGGACAGCGGGAAGCGCGCCTGACGGGGTCAGTCAGGCATCGTTGCTGGTGGATGGCGTAGGCGTAGTGGTCCGGTGGAGCCCGGCAGCCGAAGAACTCCTCGGTTATGCGGCACCGTGCGGTATCGGCCGGACGATCACGGAACTGCTCGCCGCGGGGCCGCCCGGGCACTTCGGGGTAACCGAGACGGCGTTCAGACACCAGGACGGCCATGCGGTCGGCTGCCGGATCCGTGTGTGGGCCGAGCGGGACCCGCAGTTCGGGGCGTGCTGGCGGGTGGAGCTGTCAGCGGCGTCGTCCGAGACGGTCCCCGCAGTCGACCAGGCACTGCTGGAAGCCCTGTTCACCCGTTCCCCCATCGGCCTGTTCGTCCTGGATCCGGAACTCCGTCTGACGCGGTACAACGCGGCAGCGGAGGGGATGCAAGGCACGCGGGTGACCGAGGCCCTCGGCCTGCGTCCCACCGAGGCGTGGCCCGGCTTCAGTTCCGAGATGGCGGAGCAGGTGATGGCCAAGGTGCTGGAGACCGGTGAGCCGGCGATCGCCTTCGAGAAGCGGGGGCGGCCGCCCGGCGACCCCGAGCACGAGCACGTCTATTCGGCGTCCGTGTTCCGCCTGCAGGACTCCGCCGGACGCATCATCGGCATCGCCGATACCGTGGTCGACGTCAGTGACCAGCACCGGGCACAGCAGCGCCTCGCCCTGGTGGCCGAGGCGGGCGCCCGTATCGGGACCACCCTCGACGTGCTGCGCACCGCGCAGGAACTGGCCGAGGTGGTGGTTCCCCGGCTGGCCGACAGCGTGGCCGTGGACCTCCTTGAACCGGTGCTCGCCGGACACGAGGTGCCGTACGGGCCGGGGGAAGCCGGATGGGCCCTCCAACGTGCGGCGTGCAGGTCGGACCGCGCGGGTATCACACCGGGGGTGTACGCGGTCGGTGAGCCGAGCAACTATCCCGGTGCCGCGGCCGCCCTGCGGGTCCTGGCCGACCGCAAGGCGTGTCTGGTGCGTTCGGTCGACGAGGACAGCACCTGGATACGCGATGACATGGTCCGTGGCCGGCGGATCCTCGAGGAGCGGATCCACTCGTTGATGATGGTGCCCCTGGTCGCGCGGGAGAGCGTTCTGGGGCTGGTCGCCTTCTACCGCTGGGGCGCGCGCGGCGCCTTCGACGACGAAGACCTCACCTTGGCCCAGGACCTCGCCGGCCGCACCGCCGTCGCCCTGGACAACGCCCGCCGCTTCGTCCGCGAGCGAAACGCCGTGCTCTCCCTGCAGCGAGGCATGCTGCCACAGGATTCTCCCGCTCCGCATTCGGTTCGTACCGCGCACCATGTGGTGTACTCCGGCGCGGGCGGCGACTGGGCCGACGTGATCGCTCTCCCCGGCGCGCGCGTGGGCCTCGTGACGGGCAGCGCCCCCGGGCGCGGCATGCGTACGGCGGCCACCATGGGCCGGCTGCGGACCGCCGTGCACATCCTTGCGGCCCTGGATCTGGCGCCGGACGAGGTCATGGCTCGCCTCGACGACGTCGTTCACCAGATGGACGCGGAGAACGGTGACCCGGCGGCCGGCAGCGAGGCCGCCGGGGCCACCTGCCTGTACCTGGTCTACAACCCCGTCACCCGGCAGTGCGTCATGGCCACGGCCGGACGGCCCGGCCTTGCCGTGGCCCGGCCGGACGGCACGGTCACCTTCCCCGATCTTCCGGTGGGGGCACCCCTGGGCCGGCCCGGACCGGCGTTCACCAAATTCGAGCTGACGGTGCCCGACCAGACCCGCCTGGTGCTGTACACGGCCGGACTGGTGCAGGCCTTCGGCCACGACGGCGGACACGTCGAGGTCACGCGACTGCTCGCCGCTTCCCGTCAGGCCCCGCAGGACCTGTGCCTGAGCCTCGCCGAGAACCTCATCCCCGTCGACCCTCCGCAGGATGCGGCGGTCCTGGTGGCGTGCACCCGGGCCCTGGACCCCTCCCACGTCGCCACCTGGAGCCTGCCCGCCGTCCCGGCGGCCGTGGCCACCGCCCGCACCCTTGCCTCGGGCCAACTGAGCGCGTGGGCCCTGGACGACGAGGTCTTCGCCACCGAACTCATCGTCAGCGAACTGGTCACCAACGCCATCCGGTACGCCGAACCGCCCGTACGACTGCGGCTGATCTACGATCGCACCCTGACCTGTGAGGTCTCCGACAGCAGCAGCGCCGCCCCCCACCTGCGGCACGCCCGAACCACCGACGAAGGCGGCCGCGGTCTGCTGCTGGTCTCCGAGTTCGCACAGCGGTGGGGGACCCGTTACGAGGACCGGGGCAAGACCATCTGGGCCGAGCAGCAACTCACCTCAGCCGTATGACCACTTGAGGCGGCCGCATGACCGCGTGAGCGTCCACCGGCCGGTGCGCGCGGATGCGGAGCGCCTTGTTCGCAGCCTCTGGACACCCCCGCTTCGCCTATGTTGTCATGTTCACACGGTCGTTCATTTACAACGTTGTAAGGGGAGTTCGGAAGAGACAAGGAGCTGCTCTCCGTGGTGGGCGGCCGTCGCGCGACGTCGGTGAGCGGACCGTGTCAGGCCACCGTTGAGGCTCGGAGGGGAACGCCATGGTGAGGTTGGGCAGATGGTGGGGCGGGGCCGCCGCCGTGGCGGTGCTCAGCAGTCTGCTCGGTGGGCCGGGCACCTCGCCCGCCGCGGCCGGAGTGCCCGCCGCGGTCGCCTCCCCCGCTCCGGCGGGCACGTCGTTCCTCGATCACGACGCGTTGTTGAAGGGCGTTCAGGACCCGGCCTGGTACAAGGCCAACATCCCCTTCCTGGACGTGCCCGACCAGCAGATCCGGGACGTGTACTACTACCGCTGGCAGACCTACAAGGAACATCTGGTCTACACCGGGCCGGAGTACGGCTGGCTGTCGAGCGAGTTCCTCCAACCCGTCGGCTACGGCGCTCCGTACGGGGGGATCTCGGCCGCGGCCGGACACCAGATCACCGAGGGGCGGTGGCTGCGCGACCAGACGTACGCCAAGGACGTCGTCGACTACTGGCTCGGTGGCCCGGGACAGTTCCCCAAACCGCAGACCGACGGTGTGAACGCCGACACGTCTGACTGGGCCCACGAGTACAGCTTCTGGGCGGCCGACGCGGTGTGGCAGCAGATGCTGGCCACCGGGGACCGCGGCTTCGCCAAGTCCCAATTGGCGTCGCTCGTCAAGCAGTACGACGGCTGGGGCAACCACTTCAACCGGACTCTGGGCCTGTACTGGCAGGCGCCGGTGTGGGACGCGACGGAGTACTCCGCCTCGTCGTATGAGTCCTCCGAGCCGTATCACGGGGGCCATGGCTACCGGCCGACGATCAACGCCTACCAGTACGGTGACGCGCGGGCGATCGCCGCGATCGCCGCGCTGGCGGGTGACACCGGCACGGCCGACGACTTCCAGGCCCGCGCCGGTGCTCTGCGCAGCGCGGTGCAGACACACCTGTGGGACGCGGGACGGCAGTTCTACTACGGCGTGGCCCGGGACAACAACCCCTCCCTGGGCAAGACCGGCAGCCGCGAGCTGATGGGCTATCTGCCCTGGATGTTCGACATGGCGCCGGCCGCGAACGCCGGAGCGTTCGCCCAACTCAAGGACTCCAACGGCTTCGCCGCCCCCTACGGGCCGACGACGGTGGAACGGCGCAGCCCCTGGTTCATGTACCAGGCCGGCGGTTGCTGCCGCTGGGACGGCCCCTCCTGGCCGTTCGCCACGTCCCAGACGCTGACAGCGGCGGCGAACCTGCTGGAGGACTACCCGGCCCAGTCGGTGTTCTCCAGCAGCGACTACGTCCAACTGCTGCACACCTATGCCGCCACCCAGTACCGGGGCGGCGTCCCCTACGTCGCCGAGGCCCATGACCCGGACAGCGACAACTGGCTGTACGACGGGAACAACCACAGCGAGGACTACAACCACTCCACCTACGACGACAACGTCATCTCCGGACTCATCGGCCTGCGGGGCCAGAGCGACGACACCCTGGTCGTCAAGCCGCTCGCACCGGCCGACTGGGACCACTTCGCGCTGGAGAACACCCCGTACCACGGGCACAACGTGACCGTACTGTGGGACCGCACCGGAGGCCGCTACGGCCAGGGAGCCGGGTTGCACGTCTACGTCGACGGCAGCCAGGTCGCCGCCAGGACGGACCTCGGCCCGGTCACGGTCGACGTCGGTGCGCCGAACACCCGGCCGAGCACGGACGCAACCGCGGACATAGCCGCCAACGGGCAGCGCTTCGCGTCCGGTCCGCAGCCCTTCGCCTCCTACACCTCCAGCTACGACAACGTCTGGAACGCCGTCGACGGCATCGTCTACCGGCAGGGGATTCCCGAGAACAGCCGCTGGACCTCGTACGCCACCGGCCACCCCAGCGACTACTACGGCGTCGACTTCGGCCGCGACCAGAAGACCGGTGACGTGCGGCTGTACTTCTACGACGACGGCGGCGGCGTGCGCACCCCGGCCACGTACGACCTGCAGTACTGGACCGGCACGGCGTGGGCCACCGTACCCGGACAGACCCGCTCTCCCGGCGCTCCCACCGCGAACGCCGAGAACGAGATCACCTTCCCGCCCCTGACGACCAGTCGGCTGCGCGTCGTGGCACCCAACGCCGGTGGCGGCACCGGGTGGGGGCTGTCGGAATTCCAGGTCTGGGCCCCGCCCGTCTTCCAGATCGCCAACGTCAACAGCGGCAAACTCCTCGCCGTCGACCACGCCTCGCTTGCCGACAGTGCCGATGTGCAGCAGTACGCGGACAGCGGTACTCCGGACCACCTGTGGAAACTCGTCAAAGCCGGCAGTGGCTGGTACAAGATCGTCAATGTCAACAGCGGTCTGCTCCTCGCCGTGCAGGGCGCCTCTACCGCCTTGAGCGCCCAGATTCAGCAGTACCACGACAACGGGACCAGCGATCACTTGTGGCGGCTGATCGACGCCGGCGGCGGTCAGTACAAGATCGTCAACAAGAACAGCGGCCTGCTGCTCGGCGTCGCCGGCATGTCCACCAGCGACAGCGCCAACGTCGTCCAGTACTCCGACAACGGCACCGCGGACCATCTGTGGACCCTGCGATCGGCGGCGACCCCGTAGACCGACGTCCCGTCGCTTGGGGCGTGGCGTGGGGGCGCGGCAAGCCGAGCGGATCGGAGGCGGGCGTCAGACGTGCGGCATCGACTCCACCCATTGGGCTCGCCAGGCGGGTGGAGCGAAGGGATCCGCGAAGTACTGGGTCTCGTGGGCGACCTTGCCGTCGCGGAATTCCATGATGCTGATGGTGGACGCCGGTTTCCCGTCGTAGTCGATCACGTATTCAGTGATCCAGAGATCTCCACTGCCGAGAATCCGGCGGATGGTGAACGTGAGCTTGGCCGGATGGTGTGAGCGCAAGGCCTGAAGGTTGCGGCGACCGTGGATGCGCTCTCCCGACTGGGGGTAATCAGTGATGACGTCGTCGTGGTAGATCTCGTGCTCGGTGTCCTGGTCCCCGGCCGCGGACGCCTCCCAGTGCCGGTCCAGCGCCGCGCGAATCTCCTGGTCGCCCATCGTGTTTCCTCCGACCACAGAAGGTATCGGACGAGATCCGTCTCCGATGTCCCGGCTTCCTGGGAACCAGCGTAACCCTGGCGGCGATGACCGACACGTGCGCTGTTTCGCCGTCCGGCGCGCGGCGCCCCCGACTCGAGGGTGCCCCCGGCTACGGACCACGGTGGGGCCGGGGCCGGGGACACCCAACTGCGACGAGGGTCAGCCGGAGGTCGCCGGGGCGGCCTTCAGGCGGAGGTTCGCGCGGACTGTCCGGTCCGCACGCACTCTGGTCGCCGGGTACGCGGTGACGTGGCCGGGAGCGCTCACGCGCAGCGTGTGCTTGCCCGGGCCGGCGAGGAACAGGGTGTAGAAGCCGTCGCCGACCGCCGCGTCGTCCGGTGTCGCGACGGTGACCGTCGTGGCGTCCGAATGCCCGGAGTCGGCCACGGTGGCGCCGACCAGGCCCGCGCCGGTGCGGCCGTCGCGGACGGTGCCGACGGTCAGGCCGCCGGACACCGGTAGGAGGTCGCGCGTCCCGACGTACACGTCGTCGACGGACCAGTAGTAGCCCCAGTTGGCCACGAAGTGGAAGCGCAACTGGACTGCCTTGTCACCCGCGTACGCCCGCAGCGGGACGTGAACGGTCCGGTGGTCCCTGCCGTCCCCGCTCGTGGAGGAGGTGGCCCAGGCCGTCTGCCAGGTGGTGCCGCCGTCGGTGGTGACGTCCACGCTCATCTGCTGGTTGTTCGGGTTGTACAGATAGGCCGTCTTGAAGTCGAGCTCGGCCGACTCGCTGCCGGAGAAGTCGTACACCGGGCTGATCAACTGGCTGTCCTGGTGCGGGCCGATCGGCCAGTTGTCGCTCTCGACGACGGCGAAGGAGCCACTGCCTCCGGTCGCGTTGCCACGCTGGATCGGGTCGTCGAACTCCCAGCCGTTGTCGGTCCCGGAGGCATTGGACACCGTCCAGCCCTGTGGGGCCGAGGTGTTGGAGTCGAACGTCTCCGTCGTGCCCTCGCGTCGCAGGGTGTAGCCGACGGCCGTGGCCGAGTCGGGGTCCGCGTCCAGGGTGAAGTTCCTGCCGACCGGATGCCTGCCGACGGTGACGGACTGTTCCGCGGGCTCGTATCCGGGCAGCGCCGCGGTGACTTCCAGGCCGTAGTCCGCTCCCTTGGGCAGGGAGAGCTCGTAGGCGCCGGTGGCGGGGTCGCTCCAGACGGGGGCTTCGGGGGAACCGTCCACCGTGACCTTCGCGTAGAGCGGCCAGCCGTGGCCGGAGCCGTCCTTGACGGTGCCGTGGACCTTCGCACGCGGAATGGCGGCGAGGCGGAAGTCGCGGGAGAGGGACTGGCCGTCCGCGATGGTGAGGGTGGCGGGGGTCGAAGTGGTGTAGCCGAAGGCGCGGACCGTGAGGTCCTTGACGGTGCCCGCGGGCAGGTCCAGCTGGTACGCGCCCCGGCTGTCGGTCGTCGCGACGTCGAGACCCGAACCCACGGTCGCGTGGGCGACCGGCTTGCCGGACGCCGCGTCCTTGACCGTTCCGGACAGCGTGCCGTGCGGCCCGCTGCGGAACGCGGCCAGGCCTGCGGGGGTGCCGAGGCCGGTCGGGCCGTCGTAGCCGGGACCGGCGTTGCACAGGTAGTCGCTGGTGCAGCTGCCGTTGGTGCCGCTGGTGACGTCGTTGAGCCCGGCGCCGCCGGCCGCGTACGGGTAGGCGGCGGGGGAGGTGCCAGGGCGAGGGGTGCCCGCGAGCGCGTACACCGAGGCGATCAGCGGAGTGGCGGCGCTGGTGCCCCCGTAGCGCTGCCAGCCGACGCCGCCCGCACCGTAGGTGAGGTAGACGGCAACGTTGTCAGCGACGGCGGAGACATCCGACACGCTGCGGCCGGTGCACCCGGTGTCCTTCTGGTAGTCGGGCTTGACCTGGTACTGCGCGCACCCGGAGCCGGGTCCGTAGGGGTCACGGGCCCAGACCGTCTCCGTCCAGCCGCGGGCGGTGTCCGGGGCGGGAGTGAGCGCGGTTCCGCCGACGGCGGTCACGAAGGGCAGCGTCGAGGGGAACGAGACTCCGTACCGGTTGTCGCCGGTGGCCGCGACCACGGCGACGCCGGGGTGGTCGTAGGAGGCGCCGTAGGTGGACAGGTCGGAGGCGAAGTCGCCAGGCCGGCCATAGGAGTTGGACACGTACTTGGCGCCGAGGGCGACCGCGCGGTCGACACCGGCGGCGAGATTCTCCAGACCGTCGTTGTCCGTCTCGACGAGGAGGATGTGTGCGCCCGGGGCCGATGCCGAGACCATGTCCAGGTCGAGAGCGATCTCGCCGGCCCACGATTCACTGGGCTGCGGGTAGGAGGTGCCGCCGCGCTGGTCGACCTTGGTGAAGCAGCCGTTGGCGGTCGTACAGGCGGGGAGGCCGTACTGCGCGCGGTAGACGGCCAGATCGGCCTCGGCGTCGGGGTTGTCGTACGCGTCGACGATCGCGATCGTCTGGCCGGCGCCGCCGTCCGCGGGCAGGCTGTAGGCGCTCTGGATGTCCCTGGGGCCCAGCCCGGCGGGGGTGGCCGCGGCACTGAGCCGCATCACGGGAGTCTCGTCCGCGGCGCGCATCGCGTAGCAGGTCGCCCGATCCTTGCCGGGCGTTCCGCAGACGGGCTCAAGCCGGGTCGGGGCGTTCGGTCCGGTCGGGCCGGTCGCGTCCGACGTTGTCGCTGCTGCCGACGTCCCCGTGTGGACGTGTGCGGAGTCGGAGCTCTGGGCCGCCTGTGCGGAAGGCAGGCCCCCCATCAGTACGAGGGTCGCGGCGGCACCCAGGGCCACGACGCCTCGGCCAAGTATGCGGAAGCCTGTGGCGGCACTTCTCGCGGGTGGCGATATCGACACTGTTCACCAATCCATGAAAGGGCCCAACTCGGGCCCAACGATGGCGGATTCACATCCGTCGATGATCAATTACTGGTCCAGAACGAGGGTGTGTCAATGGATCACTTGTGAGAACCGCATTTCGTAGACGCTCAAATCGGCGACAACCCCGACAAGGGGGCTCGCTGTGAGGGCACCGGGCATCGCAGGTCATGGTGAGCGCTTGCTGCCGACGGTCGGCCGGCAGTGCTTCGTGCCCGGCCGTGGCTCTCGTACGGGACCTCACACCAGCTGATGGCAGGCCACTGGAGTGGTCTGCGGCGAGAACGGCACCCCCGCACGGCGCGGGTCCGGGGGATCGGTCCGGGATCCGCGTTGAATCGCGCCGGAGAACCGAAACGCCAGGCGCCCAGAGCACCGACGGGCTCGGATCTCCGTGCCATGTCCCACAGCGCTTGAGGGAGATTGCCATGAGCGGCACCACGCAGTTGCCGACCCCGTCAGGTCCCTACCTGGACAAAGGACCGCTGCCCGCCGATTTCTACGCCTTCGAGGACCTGCTCACGGACAGCGAGCGGGAGAAGATCGAGTCCGTCCGCGAGTTCCTCCGCGCGCAGGCCGCTCCGATCGTCGACGACTACTGGGCCCGGGCCGAGTTCCCCTTCCAGTTGGTCGAGGGCTTCGGGAGTCTCGGGCTGGTGGACTGGGCCGACCCGGACTCCACGGAACCCAGGCCGAGCAACCTCTTCTCAGGCTTCCTCGCACTCGAATTCGCGCATGCCGACGCCTCGTTGGCGACGTTCTGCGGCGTGCACACGGGTCTGGCCATGGGCACCGTCCTCGCCTGTGGCTCCGACGAACAGAAGAGGCGTTGGCTGCCGTCGATGAGCCGCTTCGAGAAGATCGGCGCCTTCGCCCTGACCGAGCCGCACGGCGGTTCCGACGTGGCGGGCGGCCTGCGCACCACCGCGCGCAGGGACGGCGACGAGTGGATCCTCGACGGAGCCAAGCGCTGGATCGGAAACGCGACGTTCGCCGACATGGTGGTCGTCTGGGCCCGTGACGTCGAGACGCAGCACGTACTGGGCTTCGTCGTGGAGAAGGACACCCCCGGGTTCACCGCGACGAAGATCGAGAACAAGATGGCGCTGCGCATCGTGCAGAACGCCGACATCGTGCTCGAAGGCTGCCGTGTTCCGGAGGCCAACCGGCTGCAGAACGCGAACACCTTCAAGGACACCGCCGGCATTCTGCGCCAGACGCGCAGCGGTGTGGCGTGGCAGGCGGTGGGGGTGATGTTCGGCGCCTACGAGATCGCCCTGCAGTACGCGAAGGAGCGCGAGCAGTTCGGGCGCCCGATCGGAGGCTTCCAGCTCGTGCAGGATCTGCTGGTGAAGATGCTCGGCAACGCCACGGCCTCGTGCGGGATGGTGACGCGCCTGGCCCAGTTGCAGGACGCCGGGATCTTCAGGGACGAACAGTCGGCCCTGGCCAAGGCCTACTGCACCGTGCGGATGCGCGAGAGCGTCGGGTGGGCCCGGGAACTGCTCGCCGGCAACGGCATCGTCCTCGACTACAAGGTCGGCCGCTTCGTGGCCGACGCGGAGGCCCTCTACTCGTACGAGGGCACGCGGGAGATCCAGACCCTGATCGTCGGACGCGCCGTCACCGGCGGCCTCAGCGCCTTCGTGAAGTGATGACGATGACCACTGAATCCACCACTGAATCCGTCTTCACCGGTCTGAAGGTCCTCGACGCGTCCTCGTTCATCGCGGGACCGGCCGCGGCCACCATGCTCTCCGACTTCGGAGCGGACGTCATCAAGATCGAGCCGCCGGGGGCGGGCGATCCCCAGCGAAGGCTGAGTTCCGTGCCGCCCAGTCCCCGGGCTCAGGCCAACTACGGCTGGCACCTCGCCAACCGCAACAAGCGTGGCATGGTGATCGACCTGAAGTCACCGGCCGCTGTCGGGGTCCTCAAGCGACTCGTCGAGTGGGCCGACGTGGTGATCACCAACTTCCCGCACGGCACGCGCGAGAAGCTGCACCTCGGCTACGAGGAGATCGCGGGCTGGAACCCGCGCGTCGTCTACGCCGACATCACCGGCTTCGGTGACGCGGGTCCCGACGCCCGGCAGCCGGGCTTCGACCTGACCGCCTACTGGTCGCGCAGCGGCCTCCTGGCCTCCACCCGCGACGCGGGAGCCCCGCCGACCGTCCCGGTGTGGGGCAGCGGCGACTACACGACGGCGATCGCCATCTACGCCGCGATCACGACCGCCCTCTACCATCGCGAACGCACCGGACAAGGGGCCGACGTCGGAACGTCGCTGCTCGCCACGGGCGTCTGGGCCACGGGAACACTCGTGGCCGGCGCACTCGCCGGCGGCACACCGTTCGAGCTGCACGACCGGAAGGCGCCGGCGAACCCGCTGATCAATCCGTACCGGACCGCGGACGGCGAGTGGTTCATGCTGGTCGCCTCGCCCCCGCACTGGCCGGGGCTGACGCGGGCCGTCGGACACCCCGAGCTGCTCGAGGATCCCCGGTTCGCCGACCTCGAGGGCTTCGTCCGGAACGCCGGCGCGCTGAGCGAACTGCTCGACACCGAGTTCCGCTCGCGGCCCTTCGCCTACTGGCAGGACACACTGGGCCGGGAACGTATCACCTACAGCCTCATCCAGACGCCCGAGGAGACCGCCCAGGACCCGCAGTTGCGCGCCAACGACATCGTCGTGCCCCTGGAGGGGGTCGAGGGGCTGACGGAAACCATCAGCAGCCCGGTCAACCTCCGCGGCGTACCGAAGGTGCCTGCGAAACGGGCACCGGACCTGGGCGAGCACAACGACGAGATCCTCGGCGAGCTGGGATTCGGCCCCGTCGAGATCGCCGAACTGCGCACGCAGGGAGCGATTCCCGCGACCATCGACGCGGAGGGGTCGTCGCCGTGAGCGGGGCGTTCCGCCGTTTCCCGACCGGGGATGCGGTGGCTTACCCCGCATGATGGCGCACAAGTCGGTGATCCCCGCGGCCGAGGGTCGGTCCTCGGCCGCGGTCACGAGAGACGGCGACCTCCCGCGAGCGGATCGTCGCCACCGCGGACGCGCACTGCGACCGGCGGACACGGGCGTCACCTCCGCGTCGACCTCCGCCGACAAGCGGGCCGAGCGGGCCCTGAGAGGGCGACCCCGTCTTCCTCGTCTTCCTCGGCGTCGTGGTGGCGACGGGCAAGCCGTTCGGTCCCAACTCCCGGCCGATCCGATGGCGTTCCTGGATGCCTGCGCACCACAGGTGGTGGTACCCCGGCAGGCGGACAGCCGTACCGGGTGCGCAGCCGCGCGGCACGTGCCGTTCAACGGGGGTTGTGGCGAGCGCGGTTCAGGTAGTCGGAGAGCTCGCACCAGTCGTCGACCGGAGCACTCGAGTCCCCGGACATGGCCGCTGGATCGTCATGCCAGGCAGCCCGTACACCGGCGGAGACACCGGCGTCACCGCTGGAGAACAACGCGCTCAGCTCATCCATGCGGGCCACCAGCCGACGTACCTCCCCATCCGTGGCAGGAATTCCGGCCGTACGGAGCCGTTCGGCCCTGCGGTACAGCTGGGGCCACTCGACCTCAAGCAGGTAATGCCTCGCGGGTCCCAGGGCAGCGGCGCGACTTCGCAGCACCTGAATCTGACCGGCGTCCAGGTGGCGGCCCAGTGTGTGCTCGCCCCCGCGCCCCGTACCGCCGATGGCCCGCAGCGCGTCGAGCAGAGACAACGATGCACCCTCACATCGCGTGAGGTTCAAGGCGTGACACCGACCGATACCGCTTCATGAGACCGGGCCCGAGCGCTTCGGCCGGCAAAGCCTCGGCATGCCCGCCGGGATCGTCCTCGTCGGCCTGCCGATCGACCGTGCCGAGGCCGAGGAATCGTCGGGAGCAGAGTTCGAGCTCGATGGTGAGGTCACCGGTGCGGGAAGCGGCACGCGGCGATGCCATCGTGACCAGGACATCGCCGCGGGTTCGGACGCGACCGCAGCCCTGGCGCGGCTCGACGCCTGCTGTCCGAACCGGGGGTCGCGGAGTGCGCCGTCCTGAACGTCAGCGCTTGATCGGGTGGCCGTCGGCGTGCGTCCGCTCGAGCCGATGTCCGCCGGGCGCCGCGGCAGTGGGCTGAACCCGGTTCACGTCTTCGCGACCGGATCACGGAGGGGTGATGCGTGGGGAGACGGCGGCCGCTTCGAGGCCGGAGAGGTCGTCCAGTGAACGGCCCCGGGTCTCGATGCGGAGTGTCCAGGTGACGAGGAAGGCGAGGGCGCTCGTGACTGCTGCTCCGTAGAGAAGCGGGGAGGCGCCGGCGGAGTCGAGCAGGATCGGGAAGAGGAAGGTGCCCAGCGCCGCGCCCAGCTTTCCGAATCCGGCGGCGAAGCCGTGCCCGGCGGCCCGTACGTCGGCTGGGAAGACCTCGGCGGGCAGGGTGAACGTCGTGGAGTTCGGCCCCAGGTTCATGAACGTGTTGAAGAGCGCGAACCCGACGAAGACCAGCGGCAGATGGGTGTTGCCGCCCCCGGGCAGTTGATCGGCGACGGCCAGCAGGCACAAGGCGATGGTCATCACGGCGAATCCCACGAGTTGCAGTCGGATCCGCCCCACCCGGTCCACGAGGACGATGGCCAGCACGAAGCCGACGACGAGGAAGACATCCAGGAACGCGGTGCCCTCGGTCGAGGAGATGTCGTCGGCCAGGAACGTCGCGTTCGGGCCGGCCAGGGCCAGCCCGGCGAGCAGGGTCGGCGTGAAGATACCGACCCCGTAGGTGGCGATGTCCATCAGGAACCAGGGAACCGAGGTGAACACCGTCAGCCTCAGCAAGGGGCGTTTGAACAGCTGGGGCTGCACGAGTGCGTTCCAGCCTTCCCGCGGCGCCTGTGGGTGTGCCCGGTCCCTGTCGGTGACCCGGCAGGCGACGCCGGTCATCTTCTCGGCGATCGCCGTGGCTTCCTCTTCTCGGCCGTGCTGAGCCAGCCAGCGTGGGCTCTCGGGCATGGTGCGGCGCAGCCAGATGATCACAAGCGCGAGCAGCGCACCGAAGCCGAGCATGATCCGCCAGGAGCCGATCTCGGGCCACGCCGTGAGGATGACGACGCCGACGACTGCGCCGATCATGATTCCCGCTGCCTGGAGACTGAAGGCGCTCACCAGCCACCTGCCCCGTTGGCGTGCCGGCAGGATCTCCGCCAGATAGCTGGCCGCGATGGGATAGTCGAGCCCGACCGCGATGCCGAGCAGGAAACGGAAGGCGATCAGCGACCACAGATCCCAGGCGAACGTACAGGCCAGGGAGAAGATCACGAACAGCCACAGATCGACCCGGAAGATCTTGCTGCGCCCCACACGGTCGCCCAGCGGTCCCAGCAGAGCCGCTCCGAACATGGCGCCCACGATGGCCGCGGCCGAGAGCAGACCCCGATCGGTCGTGCTGCCGCCCAGGTCCTTGGCGATGAGCGGATTGGCCACGCCGATGATGAAGAAATCGAACCCGTCCAGTATCACCCCCAGGGCCGCCACCAGCCAGAATCGCCGGTGCACCGGCGTAATGGACGCCTGGTCGAGTGCTACGCCCAGAGGCAGCGGCGTGCGGGAATCACCGTTGGTCACCACATGCGCCGAGTGAACGCGACCGCACGCCCGCGATCAACAAGCCACGCCACACTCCCGGTGCCGCCGCCTGAGC
This sequence comes from Streptomyces sp. RPA4-2, assembly GCF_012273515.2. Taxonomy (NCBI): domain Bacteria; kingdom Bacillati; phylum Actinomycetota; class Actinomycetes; order Kitasatosporales; family Streptomycetaceae; genus Streptomyces; species Streptomyces sp. RPA4-2. Next base: position 396,091 of record NZ_CP050975.2, on the reverse strand, counting down.
GTGGGCGTCGACCGTCGGGACCGGTGTGGAGACGAGCGCGACATGGCCGCCGATCTCGCAGGGCGCCCTGGACGAGACGGCGAAGGGACTCAGCCTGGACGGCTGCGCGGAGATTCGTTGCGTAGCGTCCAGATGTCCTTCCACTGGCGGTCTTGGCGGGCCGCCGGCATCGGGTCGGGCGCGTCGGCTCGCTGCACGCCGAGACTGACCCCGCAGTTCCTGCACAACTGATGGAGCTGGTAGGCGCCGTCATGCCAGGCGATGGTGTTGTCGTGGCGGCCGCATACTCGGCACGTCGACGCGGGAGCTTCGCCGGGCGGGACCGATGAGGAGAGCACCCGCTCGACCACGACGGGCAGCGGTTCGCTGGGATGGAATGTCGGATGGGGACAGTAGGCGACGTGCCCCGTACCCGACTGAGTGTCCCGCCAGGATCCGCTTGATTCCGCCTGCCTCATGCCACGGGCCTTCTCCGCCCGGCGACGGTTGGCGTAGTCGCGCTCGTCGGCGAGCCGGAGTTCTCGGGCGTGATGCAACTCCTGGACGGCACGGACGAGCGAACTCGGGTCTCTTTCGAGGTCCTTGGGAATTCGCGCGCTGAGGCAGAGGTGGTGATACGTGGCTCGGAATCCGTAGGGCGCGAAGTGCACGAGGCAAGACCGTAGATTCGTATGCCGGACGGGGGCGGGCAGGCTCTCGTCGCGGACTCGTCTCTGGTGCGTGTTGAAGCTGCTCATTCGAGGACGCTACGGTCCAACGGCCACAGCTCGCACCCGACTTCGGCGGCCTCGCGGGGCGCGACGCGGGTGGAGGGAGACGGCGGCCGTCGGGTGGAACCGCCACCTGCTCGACAGATCTCGTTGAGCAAGGCGCCTGGTGTGCCGGCGTCAGTGTCGGCGCGGCCTGGTTCGACGCAGGTTCCTCCATTCGTGAAGCGTTATGATTTAGTGAACGGCTCCAGGAGAGGCAGGCGCGGCAGCGATGCCACAGTCGAAGAAGATCCGCGAACCGGCCGCCGCCCAGTCCGCGCCGGTGGTTCCCTCGCACACGCTCGGCTTTCACCTCAAGCGGGCCGAACAGTCCATCGTGGCGCGCAAGGCCCACGGCGTGCGGAACCTGGACCTGACGGAGTCGCAGTGCAAGGTGCTGGGCTGTCTGACCGGCGGTGTGGCGAAGTCGTGCACCCAGCTGTCCCGTGAGGGCCTGGTCACCTCGCAGACGATGACCGGCATCGTCAAGAACCTGGAAGCCAAGGGACTGGTTGAGCGCCATGCCTCGCCGGACCACGGCCGCGTCATGCTCGTGTCCCTCACACCGGCAGGCGTGGAGCGGGCCGCCGCCGCGAAGTCCCTCTCCGAGCGTGTCGAACACGGCCTGCGTGAGGCCCTGTCCGAGGACGATTACCGTCAACTGGTGAAGCTTCTCGACAGGGTGGCCGACCTGGCTCCCGGGGTCGACGTCAGCACGTCGGAGTAGCGTCGGACGCTGCCCGAGCGGCGACGACGCCGAGGGTGTCGTGCCTGCGGTGAGTACACCAGGGCGACCAGGGCTCGCTCTGTGGTCCGGAGCCTGCAGCGGCGGTCGCCTTCCAGGATGACGGTCAGCACGGTCACCCACTCGACCAGCGCGGCACAACCTGGTCTCCCTGCCCGACGGCCGACTCGACGGCAACCAACCGCAGGTCGACACCGGGGGCGATTTCGCTCAGCGATGGATCTCGGCGGGTTTTCAATGCGGCCTGGCCCTCGCCTCCACTGCTCAGGAATGGGAGTCGGCTGGTGCATGTTAACGTCGACGACACTGATGAAGGGAACTTCAAAGATGAAGGGAACTTTAAAGTATAGGCATCCTGATCTTCGACTCCGCGTAAGTCACCAGCGCCGCCCCTCCCCGTCTCAGTGGCACCGCCTCCACCGCGGCGGCTCACCGACAGCGACACGCTCACAGCACGCGAAGGAATGAACCATGGGAATGTCCGGACTCACCGCTCTCGTCACCGGCGCCACCGCCGGTATCGGCCGCGCCGTGGCCCTCCAGCTCGCGGACGAAGGCGCGGAAATCGTCGTCCACGGTCGCGACCAGGACCGCGGAGCCGACGTCGTCGCCGAGATCGAGAAAGCCGGAGGGAGCGCCCGCTTCGTCCAGGCAGACCTCGGCGACCCCGCCGACGTCGAGCGCCTGGCCCGCGAGGCCGGAGACGTCGACGTACTGGTCAACAACGCAGGCGTCTACAAGTTTTTGCCGACATCGGAGATGACCACGGAACTCTTCGACCTGCACATGGATCTGAACACCAAGGCCCCCTACGTGCTCGTCCGCGCCCTGGCCCCGGGCATGGCTCAGCGCGGCCGCGGATCCATCGTGAACATCAGCACCCTCGCCGCCACGGTCCCCGCCAAGGGCGCCGGCATGTATGCCGCGTCCAAGGCCGCACTCGAGCAGCTCACCGCCGTGTGGGCCGCCGAGTTCGCCGAGCGGGGCATCCGCGTCAACGCGGTCGCCCCCGGACCCACCCGCACCCCGGGAACCGACGCCATGGACGCCGCCTCGCTGCAGGCCATCGCCAACACGACCGCCCTGCGCCGCATCGCCGAGCCCGAGGAGGTCGCCGAGGCAGTCGTCTTCCTGGCCTCCCGGCGCGCCAGTTACATCACCGGCGTCGTCCTCGAAGTCGCCGGTGGACGCCCCGCGATCGGCTGACCCCCGTCGGCCCCCCGATGCGGGTGGCATGCATCCCCGTCGGTCCCCTGGTCCGGGCGGCACGCATCCCCGGCGCGCCCGCCGCCCGGACCAGGGCGAGCGCCGGTGTCTGGGTGGACCGGTCGCGGCGCAGGCCGATCATGGTGGCCGCCGCCACGGTCTCCCTCCTGCTCTTCGCCGGCGTGCCGGTCGCCGCGTGGTGCGGCTGGTTGAGTGCCGGACTGCTGCTGGCCGTCGCACTGTTCACGGGCACGGCAGCGGTGTTCTTCCAGACCGCCTACAGCGCTTATCTCCCCAGCATTCTGGAACCTGATGACCAGTCCGAGGGCAACGCCGAACTGCACGGCAGCGCGTCCGCCGCGCAGATCGCCGGGCTCGGCTCCGGCGGCCTGATCGCACAACTGGCGGGTGCCGTGAACGGGATGTTCGCCAACGCCGCGACCTTCCTCGTCTCCCTGCTCTGCCTCGCAGGCATCCGGCATCGTGAGCCGACCTCGCGGCGGCCAACGGGTGGTTCCCCGCCGTCGCCCCGCTGCCGGGCGGGCTCACGCGCCGCACATGACGGCAAGGTCCGGTGAGCACGGGCCGGTTTGGCCACGGACGGGCACGGCGTCGTCGGCCTGGGTCTGTGAGGACGCGGACATCAGGTCCGAACACCTGACGAGACCGGCGTGTCGGTCGTGGGGATGCGCACCTTGCGGCCAGATCCTGACCCGCGGCATTAGCATCGCTCGCATGAAGATCGCAGTGCTTGACGATTACCAGAACGTCGCACTCGACTGCGCCGACTGGAGCGGTCTGAACGCCGAGGTGGAGGTGTTCAGCAGCCATATCCCGGACGTCGACGAACTGGTCAGCAGGCTCGCCGGTTTCGAGGCAGTCGTCGCGATGCGCGAGCGGACGCCCTTCACAGCCGACGTTCTGGGTCGGTTGCCCGATCTGAAACTGCTGGTCACCACCGGTCCACGCAACGCCGCCATCGACTTGGCGGCCGCTGCCCGGCACGGAGTTGTCGTCTGCGGCACCGGGTACTACCCCGAGCCCACGGTCGAACTCACCTGGGCGCTGATCCTCGCCGCGGTACGCAACCTGCCGACGGAGGAGCGATCGATGCGGGACGAGGGCTGGCAGCGCACGCTGGGCACCGAGCTGCGCGGAAGGACCCTCGGCCTCCTCGGGCTGGGAAACCTGGGAAGCCGGGTGGCGAGGATCGGCCAGGCCTTCGGCATGGACACCATCGCCTGGAGCGAGAACCTCACACCCGGACGCGCGGCCGAGCACGGGGTGAGGGCAGTGACCAAAGAGGAGCTCTTCGCCGGCGCGGACGTGTTGTCGGTGCATCTGGTGCTGAGTTCCCGCACCCGAGGGCTGGTCGGCCGTGCGGAACTCGCCGCGATGAAGCCGTCCGCGATCCTGGTGAACACCTCGCGCGGCCCCCTCGTCGACCAGGACGCACTGCTGGATGCCTTGCGCCGCGAAGCGATCAGGTGCGCGGCACTCGACGTCTACGACACCGAGCCACTGCCTCCTGACCACCCCTTCCGCACGCTGACGAACACCGTACTCACCCCGCACATCGGTTATGTGACCCGCGAACTGTACGAGGTGTTCTACCGCGACGCCGTGGAAGACATCGCCGCATTCCTGGCGGGGCAGCCGATCCGCGTCATCGGTTAGTGCCGTGCCGGACGTCCCGAGGATCAGCGTATGTGCCGGACCCGGGCGGCGTGACGGCCCTCGACCACTGCGGGCGGGACAGCGCCGGACCGGTGCGCCACACGCCTGCCCGTCCGGCGAGCCGCGAAGGGGGATCATCGTGACCCAGTAGAACGTGACGGTCACGGTCACGGGCGGCACCGGCGTGGCCAAGGTTTTGCTCGCATCGAGTGGCAGGTCACCTTCAGCTGCTACAGCGTGGCTGAACAGGGGCCTGCCCCTGGGTCGGCACAGCGGCCAGCCGCCGAACGGCCGTACTTCTCCGGCAAGTACAAGAAACACGGCATGAACGTGCAGGTCACGCCGATCCGTTCGGTCGGCTGCTGTGGGCCTCACCCGCACTGCCAGGGGCCGTCCACGACATTCGCTCAACCCGCGAACAGGTCATCATCGACGCCCTCGACCAGGCCCGCATCCCCTGCTGGGCGGACGAGGGGTTACCAGGGTGCCCGTGGCGTCGTCTGGGTTCCGTTCCGCGGCCGATGGGAGACCAACTCCGCCGGCCGGCAAGCCGTGAACGCTTGGTCAGCGGACGGCCGGAATCAGAGCCACCGCTGTGCCGCTTCGACGCTGTCTCCGCCACTGGTGTTGAACGCGACGGCGGCCTGGGGCGCATGACGGCGGATCAGGTTCACGATCGTCTCGAAGAGCGGAAGCAATTGTTCGGCCTTGCGGATCCCACCGCCGATGACCACGACATCCCACGGGTGCTCGGCCAGCGACGCGGCGAGGGTGGGCTCGGCCGATTCGTCGAACGCGACCAGTGTCATGGCGGCGTTGATGCCGTGCTCACCGAAACGGGCCAGCTCCGCGTCGAGAGCCGCGCGAAGTGCCTGCCCGTCGATGCCGGGTATCGCTTGTGGGTCGTAACCGACGACAAGTGCGGAAGACATGAGGGCAATTTATCGGGCGACGCGTTCGCAGGTGGGTGCCGCCCCCCGATCCTGCTGCTCCCTGAGATCCCCCTCCCACCTTCCTGCTGACCGTGACGACGGCGCGGGTTGCCGGAGCGCTGCGCTGGATCTGCGCGGTGATTCTCGGGCCTGTCCTCAGGCGAACGTGCACATGTTGACGTTTCAAGTAAGGAGTGCCTAACCTAAGTCGCTTTCGTCTTCTTCCCCGTTCTCAAGAGGGTGGTCAGTCATGCCCCTGCCCGATCCAACGTCCGGCTTGCTGCAGTTCTCCGCGGCGCCGGCGCCGTCGACGCCGCTCGGTCCCTTCGAGGACAGTGCGGTGGCGTGGGCAACATGGGTGACCCTGATGGGATTTGTCGGGGTGACGGCCCTTGCCCTGACGGCCGCGGGGCCCGTGGCGCTCCGGATCGGCGCTGACACCCTCGCTGCGGTGACGGCCAGACTCGCCCGCGCGGCGGTCGTCCTGGCGGTGCTGGCCTGCGCCGCCGTGCTCACCGACCTGGCCCACGCCGGGGACAGCGGCGGATTCCACTACAAGGCCGCCTGGAACACCCTCTACGACGGCACCAACGCCGGACGGCTGTCGGGGCTGGAGGTGACCTTGCTGCTGGTCGGTGCGGCGTTGATCGCCCCGCTCGCCTTCCGCGCGGTCGCGAACGGCCCGGCGCGGAAGGGGCTGCTCATAGCGGGCCTCGGCGCGGGGGTGATCGCCCTGGGTACCACCAGGTTCCCGGACGCGATGCCCGAGGAGTGGGGCCGCACCCTCTTCGAGACGGCGATGTGGATGCTGCATCTGTGCGGCGGAGCCGTCTGGTTGGGCGGGCTGGCCGGACTGGCACTGCTGGCCGTTCCCGGCGCCGTCCCACCCGCCGAACGCGCCGCCTTCTGGTCTCCCACGATCCGCCGCTTCTCCGTCGCCGCCATGAGCTGTGTCACCGCGATCACCCTGTCCGGGCTGTTCCTGTACTGGGAGCATGTCGACGGCCCCTCGCAGCTGTTCACGACGATGTACGGCCGCGTGCTGGGCGTGAAGATCCTCATCTTCGGAACCCTGCTCCTGCTCGGTGTCTTCAACCAGTTCTGGCTGCACCCGCGGATCGACGCCCTGCGGGCCGCCGGCGACGAGCGCCCGCTGCGCACCATCCTCGTGCGTCAGTTCCCCGCGGTGGTCGCCGTCGAGACCCTGCTCGGAATGTCACTGCTCTTCGTCGCCCCCTTCCTGCACGGCTCCGCTCGCAACCAGGCGTTCCAGGCCGAAACGGCCAAGCACTCCGCGACCGCGATCTCCCCGGAGAACCTGCCCAGACTGCCCGACAAGGTGGTCAGCGCCTCCACTTGGGTACTCGGCAGCACCGAGACCATCGTCCTCATCGCTTTGATGATCGGCGGATACTGGTACTCCGGAGTGCTGGCCCGCCGCCGCACCGCCGCGGTTCCTGGACGGAATCCCGCGACGGGCGATCTCGTCGAGGCGTGACCACCGGCGGTTCGTCGGATCAAGTGGGGCCGGATGAGGCCCCCACGGTGGCGGGGTGGGGACTGTCCATCCGGGCTTCCTGCCCAGGAGGTCCCTCGACCGGCGGCGTACCCGGCCCGGGTGCGCAGCCGGCCCCGGGATCACGCTGACGGCCCGTCCGACGGGCGGGGTGTCCGCCGTGGCGCCCTATTCGCCGTGCGCTCGCAGATGTTCGAGCAGGAGGCCGTTCAGCGTCCCGGGCGCTTCTTCGGGGATCCAGCGGCTGACGTCGTGGAGTGTCTCGAACCGGTACGGTCCGCTGACCCACTGTCCGGTCGCCCGGGAGGCCGCCGGGCCGAACGCGGTGTCCTTCGTGCTCCAGACATACATCGTGGGCACATCGATGAGACCGATCGTTCCGTCGGGCCGGCCCGCCCGGTACCAGTTCAGCGCAGCGGTGAGCGCGCCCGGCTGCGAGAGGTGCCGCACGTAGGCGTCGACACTGTCCTGCGGGACCTTTCCGGCGTAGATGGTACGAAGCTGCCGGGCGTCGTCGGCGAGCATGTGATCCTCGGTCGAGGGCGTCTCACGCCAGTCGATCATGTAGTGGGATCGTGCGCGCTGGTCCTGGTCGGTGCGCAAGGCGTCTGCCAGGGCGCCGGGGTGCGGGGTGGAGACAACGCTGAGGGTACGGACGCGCCCGGGGTGGGCGTCCGCGGTCCACCATGCCACCGCGCCTCCCCAGTCGTGGCCGACCAGGTCGAACGATGCCCAGCCCAGTTCCTCCGTGATCGCGACGACATCGTCGACCAGGGTGCCGACGCGGTAGTCCTCGGGCCGGTCGGGGCGGACACCGGGGGAGTAGCCACGCTGGTCGGGTGCCACGACACGGTAGCCTCGCGCGGCCAACGCGGCGATCTGTTGGTGCCACGCCAACCCTGTCTGGGGGAAACCGTGCAGCAGCAGTACCGGGCGGCCCCCGGACGGTCCCGCCGCGATGGCGTCGAACACGCCCGCAGCAGTGGAGACACTCAGCTTGGTCACAGTCCATTCCTCCATACCGACTGGTTGGTCAGCCTTCAGGTCGCGGCAGCGGATTGTCAAGATCGAAGGCGAATGGCCCGCACGCGAGGACCGCCTGGCGCCGCCCCTCCTCGCCTCCTGCCGGCTCCCAGGGGCGGTGCTGCGAGCGGTCGTCGTGGGAGTGACGCCCGTTCGCGGATTCAGACGCCGGACGGGGAGGGCGGTGCTCGCCACAGGCGGGGGAGAGAGCAACTGGCGGGAACGCCCGAGTGGTTGGTGTCGAGTCGAGTTCGGGCGTGATCGCAGTCGTGTGGGCGATCTGGCCGAGGAGCCGTGGCCCGTGCCATGATTGATCTCCATGGGGACTGTGGCCGCGTTGTGCCGGTATCCGGTGAAGTCCATGCTCGGAGAGTCGTTGCTGTCCGCGGCCGTCACCCACGCGGGCCTCGCCGGGGACAGGACGTATGCCGTCCTCGACGACACCGGCGCGATCGGGAGCGTCAAGCACCCGCGTAAATGGGGGCAACTGCTGCAGTGCCGTGGCCGGTCGACCGATGACGGCGCCGTCGAGGTCGAACTGCCCGACGGCGTGAGCCTCCCCGTCGGAGACCCCGAACTGGACGTTCGGCTGTCCAAGTTGCTGGGCCGCCAGGTGTTCGTCTCGGCCGGCGCTCCGGCGGACAGCACGCTGGAGCGAGCTGTGCCCCCGTACGAAGGCGGCGTCCCGGACGTGGTGCGGGCGACGGCTCGCGTGGACGGTACGGGGGAGGAGATCACCGTCGGGAACGTGGCTGCGGGGACGTTCTTCGACTTCGGCAGGGTGCACCTCGTCACGACGTCCGCCTTGGCGGGGCTCCGAGCCAGGTATCCCGACAGCGATTTCGATCCGCGCCGCTTCCGGCCGAACCTGGTTGTCGACACGGGCGGAGGCCAGGATTTCGTGGAGGACACCTGGGTGGACCAGCGAGTACGCGTGGGCGAGGCACTGTTGCGCGTGGTGGTGCCCACGCCCCGCTGTGTGGTTCCCACCCTCGGCCATGACGAACTGGCGGCCGACCCTGGTGTCATGCGTGCGATCGCCCGTGAACACCGGATACCCGTCTTCGGTCTGGGCCGGCTGGCGTGCCTCGGGGTGTACCTGGACGTCCTGGAACCAGGCACGGTCCGGCTGGGTGACACGATCGCGCGGCAGGACGGTCCGTGACGAAAGCCCCCGGCGCCTCGTTCCGGGCTCTCGCCCCGGGCCCGGTGGTGCCGGCCAGCAGATCCGCCCGGAAGCGATGACGCGGGTGCCGATTTGTGGGTTCAGGCAGCCCGACTCAGGGAGTCGGCGAAGAAGTCGGCGAGTTTGTCGACGGCGGGGTCCACGTACTGCTTCCTGTCGTAGAGGTCCACGTGGCCGGCGCCGTCGATCCAGTGAATCTCCTTGGGCCCGGTAGCCCGCTGGAACGCTTCGACGCTCATCCACGCGGTGACGGCGCGGGTGCCGACGATCATGAGCAGGGGACGTCGGCCGATCAGCGGCACCGGGGCGAAGGCATCGAACGCGGCCATCCGGTCGATGCTCGACCAGGTGAGGAAGCTCGCGGAGCGGACATGCCGGGCTCGAGGGGTGCGGTAGTACTCGAAACCCTCGGCGCCGTGTTCTCCGCCGAGCGTCCGGGCTTGTTCGGCGGTGTCGGGGAAGAGGGCCAGGACGGGCGGCTCCTCACCGCGGGCCTCGGTGGTGCGTGCCCGTGCGGCCGTGTCGAGCATGCCCTGGAACACGGCCGGATGCTGGGCTCCGTCGGCGCCCAGGCGGAACTGGCGGGCTATGTCGACGGCGCTGACCGTCCCGACGGCCTTGATGCGGTGATCACTCGCGGCGGCGGGGAGTACGTAGCCGCCGGAGGCGCAGATGCCAAGAGCACCGATACGTTCGGTGTCGACCTCGCCGCGTGTGGTGAGGAAGGAGACGGCGGCCTTCAGATCCTCGACGCGGTGGGACGGGTCCTCCAGACCGCGGGGCTCGCCGCCGCTCTCACCCTGGTAGGCCGCGTCGAAGGCGATCGTGACGAAGCCCTTCTCCGCCAGACGCTGCGCGTAGAGGCCTGCGGTCTGCTCCTTCACGCCACTGCCGGGGTGGCCCACGACGATCGCGGGACGGGGACTCTCCGCCGGGGAGTCGGGGGTGTAGTGATCGCCGACGAGCGGAATGCCGGCGCTGTCGAAGGCAACGGTGGTCTTGGCCACGGGAATCTCCGTTTGGCTGTCTCAGGAGAGCCGCGCTCATGTGGTCGGCTCCCAGCCCGGCTTCGTCCCGGGCACGCCTCCACCTTGGGCTCAGCCCCAGGCGCGCAAAAGAGACAAGTCCTTGCCCGGGAAAAAACCTGCCCCCTCACCCCGGGCGGCGCCCGCGTGACAATGGAGAGCATGACTTCGGTGTCTGATCCCCGTGGACTCGGTGCCTTCCTCAAAGCCCGCCGGGCGCAGCTGGCACCGCACGCATGCGGCCTGCCCACCACGGACTCCCCTCGCAAGGTCGCAGGACTGCGCCGTGAGGAGGTCGCCCAGCTCGCGGCGATCAGTGTCGACTACTACACGCGATTGGAGCAGGGCCGTGTCCGGGCGTCCGCATCGGTGCTCGCCACCCTGACCCGGGCGCTGCGCCTCGACGACGACCAGCAGAGGTACCTGTACGAACTCGCCGGCAGGACCGACGCACGGCCGCGTCGACGGCGGTCCGCGCAGTACGTGCGGCCCGCCGTGCAACGTCTGCTCGACCAGCTCACCGGAGCCCCAGCCGTCGTCCTCGGCAAACGCCTGGACATCCTGGCCTGGAACCCCGCCGCCGCGGCCTTGTACACGGACTTCTCGTCGATGCCGTCAGCCCGACGCAACTACGTATATCTGCTGTTCATGGACCCGATCGTCCGTGGCATGCACCGGGAGTGGGACCATGACGCCCGCGACGCCGTCGCCGCGCTGCGCATGGAAGCCGCGGGAGACCCCGACGATCCGGAACTCGCCCGACTCGTGGGCGAGTTGTCCGCCCAGGACGCCGACTTCCGTTCCTGGTGGGCCGAGCATCGTGTGATCAGCTCCAGTTACGGCACCAAGTACTACCGGCATGCGCTGGTGGGAGATCTCAGGCTGGACTGCGACACGTGGAGCAGCCCCGACGGCTCCGGACAGCGCCTCATGGTCCTGACCGCCGAGCCCGGCAGCCCGTCGTACGACGCACTGCGCATCCTCGCCTCATGGACGGCCGAACAGCCGAGCCGGCACCAGGGGGAGGGCCGGACCGCGGACGGAGCCGGCCCGCGCGCCGTGTGACGGGTCTCGTACGACGTGTCGGCCGTGTCGGCCGTGTCGCGCGGCTCGAGGCTCCGTGCGGGTGAGGGACCCGGCGATCGACTGCGGAGCTCCGAGCCTCACCGCCTCATTCTGAAGCGTTCAGCTACTTGCTGTGCACGATCTGGATCAGGTTGCCGCAGGTGTCGTCCAGAACCGCGGTGGTGACCGGGCCCATCTCCAGAGGTTCCTGGGTGAAGTACACACCGAGTTCGCGCAGCCGGTTGAACTCGGCCTGGACGTCGTCCACGGCGAAGGAGGTGGCCGGGATGCCGTCCTGGACCAGCGCCGTCTTGTACGGCCGCACCGCGGGATGACCGGAGGGCTCAAGCAGCAGTTGCGTCCCGTCCGGGTCTTCCGGCGAGACCACGGTCAGCCACCGGTCCTCGCCCAGCGGGACGTCGTGCTTCTTCACGAACCCCAGTACGTCGGTATAGAAACGCAGGGCCTCCTCCTGGTCATCGACGAAGACACTGGACAGGTGGATCTTCATGGGTTGCTCTCCGGTGCGTCGGGCCTGAGCCATCGTGTCACGATGCGCTCGAGGGGTTCGGTGTTCAGATCGTGGAACTTGTAGCGGCCCTGGCGCCGTGAAACGACCAGGCCCGCGGATTCGAGTACGGCCAGGTGGTGGCTGATCGCCTGGCGGGACATCCCCAGGCCGTGCTTCGTCACCAGTCGAGTGCATATCTCGAACAGGGTCTGCCCGTCCCGTTCCACCAGCTCGTCGAGGATGCGCCGACGGGTGGGGTCGGCGAGTGCCTTGAACACATCGTCCGCCATGGCCGACACCATAGGCAAGTGTTCCCTTGCCTATCAAGTCGGGTGCCATGACGTCGCCTGCTCGAAGAGACACGGCCATGGCCCCGTCCGTCCGATGACCGGGTCGGCCGGCATGCGCCGGGCCTGATGGTTGCGACACGCGCCCGTGAGCCGCGCCCGGCTGTGACTGTCGCGTCAGCGTCGGGGGCCAGGGCCGCGTCGCTCGGCAACACCGCGACGAACACCTCGGGCGGCGTGCCCCATCAGCCCGCGACGCCCACCCGGGCGCCGCCGAAAGTGCGCTCGGACACTCGGGTTCGCCGCCCGGTAGCCCCGGCGGAGCGGGTCACGAGAGGTCCGCAGTGCCTCGTGACCCGCTGCGTTCTGCGCGGGTCGGTCAGCCGAAGGCCTTGACCGCCTGGTAGTAGGTCCACGCGGTGCCGTCGCATGCCGTCTTCGTGGCACCGCCGTAGTTGACGCACACACGCTTGAGGTCCTCGTAAAGGGCGCTGTCGAGGCGGGACTTGTTGGTGGAGAAGGTGCCCGCGGCCTTGTAGTTGCGGTATCCGAAGTCGTGCCGTGCGCAGGAGGTGGCGAACGGGAAGCCGAAGGGGTTGTCGGGGGAGGTGGAGCAGTAGTCCGTCGACCAGTCGAACTGGTAGGCCGCGTAGGCGGCTTGGTTCGATCGGGCCGCCGCCCAGGTGTTGTAGCTGGACGCGCTGGTCTGGGTCCAGTTCGACAGGACCTGCGCCTTGTCGGCGGGGACGGCGGCTTGTGCGGTGCTCGCGGTGCCGATGAGGGCGACCAGGGACAGGCTGGACGCGGTGAGAGCGGTGGCGAGTCTTCGGCGCATTCCACACCTCCATGAATCTGCCGCCCGCCAGTCGGGCCGCAGGTGCATGACAACAAGGATCGGTACGGTGGGCGCGCTTGCATAGATCTTGGTGGTTCAACGTGAAATGAATTCTGGTGCGAGTGGGGGGAGTTGTGTCGCGTCGTCCGGGTGGGTGGGGCACGGCGTCGGAATGGGGCAGCCGCAGTTCGAGGCGGGAGTGTCCGACGTGGCTGCGACCGGGTCGGGCCGGGGAGTCCGCGGACGTCGTCGCCTGTGGTGCCGTGCTGTCGCGCACGTGTCTGCCGCGCGTGTGCGACGGCGCGCGGGTCCTGATCCGGCGGTCGTCTCCGGAGCGTTAGCATGCGTGCCATGTCGGACGCACTGCCTGGCCTGGAGCCGTTCACCCCGCAGACCGAGCCCGCGGCGCTCGAGGATCTCCGCGCGCGGCTGCGTGCGACACGCTGGCCGGACGCGCCCGAGGACGCCGGGTGGGGTCTCGGGACCGACATCGCCTACCTCCGTGAACTCGTCGCCTACTGGGCGGACGGGTTCGACTGGGCGGCGCAGGAGGCGGGGCTCGCACGGCTGCCCCGCCACCGCATCCGGCTCGGCGGCCTGGGGATCCACCTCGTGCACGCCCGTGCCGTCGCGCCGACCGGCCCCGTCCTGCCCCTTGTCCTCAGCCACGGCTGGCCGGACTCGTTCTGGCGCTACACGAAGGTCATCCCACTCCTGACCGACCCCGGCGCGCACGGCGGCGACCCGGCCGACGCGTTCGACGTGGTCGTGCCCGACATGCCCGGCTACGGCTACTCCGACCGGCCCACCGGCCCGCCGCTCAACTCCATCGCCGTAGCCGGACTGTGGGCCGAACTCATGAGCGTCCTCGGCTACGCGCGGTTCGGCGCGGCGGGCGGGGACGTCGGCAGCCATGTGAGCCGCTACCTCGCGCTCGACCACCCGGACCGGGTCGTCGCCGTCCACCGGATGGACGGGGGCCTGCCCGTCTTCACCGGCGACCAGGCCGAGCTCGCCCCCGAGGAGCGCGCATGGTTCGACGACGTCGCGGCCTGGGGCGCGAGCGAGGGTGCCTACGGTGCCATGCACCGCACGAAGCCCCAGACCGCCGCCGTCGGGCTCACCGACTCACCGGCCGGGCTCGCCGCATGGATCGTCGAGAAGCTCCGGGCATGGAGCGACTGCGACGGCGACATCGAACGGAGCTTCACGAAGGACGAGATCCTCACGAACGCCACGCTCTACTGGCTTACGGGGACGATCGGTTCGTCGATGCGCATGTACCACGCGAACGCCGCGATCCCGCCCGGGCAGCTCGCCCGCCGGGTCGACGTGCCGTCCGGCTTCTCGCTGTTCCGCGGCGACATCGTCCGCCCGCCGCGGGCCTGGCTCGAGCGCACGGCGAACGTCGCGTACTTCAACGAACCCGCGCGCGGCGGGCACTTCGCACCGTTCGAGGAACCCGAACTGTACGCGGAGGAACTGCGGGCGTTCTTCCGCCCCTACCGTGCGGCAGCGCTGAGCTGAGGGCGCCGTCGCCCTGGCGCGGCGGCCGACCGGAACGACGCAACGCCCGGACGAGCAGGTCGAGTCGGCGGACGGTATGAGTGTCCCGGGCCTTCGGCCACGCGGGTCATCGACCGGCTGAAGAGGCTTGTTCCCGCGGGTGCGGATCCGTTGCCGTGGTGCCCGGTCCGGCGACGGGAATCCGGCTGTGGATGTCCTGGAACAGGTTCCGCATCGCCATGCGGAAGATCTCGGCCTGGTGGTCACCGAGGAACGAGGTGTGCCCGAACACCTCGAGGACGACGAGGCCGTGCAGGTGTCCCCACGCGCTCAGGACCAGAGCGGTCGCGGGGGGCGGGAGGTCCCGCTGACCGGTCGGCGGCAACTGGTCCAGGTATGCCAGCAGCTCGGCCGAGAGACCAGGGGTGTCGGCGGCGGCGAGCTGTGCGGTGGTGAACCCGTCGAACAGCTCCCGCTCGAAGATCGCGCTCATCCGCCGCACGGCCTGCGTCGTCGGGCCCTCGACGGGGGCCGCGTAGTACCGCAGCGGGGTTCCGTAGAGGAGTTGGAACCGCTCGGGATGGGTGATGGCCCACTGGCGGTACCCCTCGGCCGCGACGAGCACCCGCCCCTGGGGCGAGTCGTCCGTGGCGGCGTCGACAGCGGCCTGCACGGCTTCGGTCAAGGCGTCGTAGGCCTTGGCGATGAGCGCCGTGACCAGGTCGTCCCGGCTCGGAAAGTAGTGGTAGAGCGCCTGCACGGTCATTCCCAGGCTACGGGCGATCGCGCGCAGGGACAGGGCCGCGGGACCGTGTTCGGCGATATGGCGCTCAGCCGCGTCCAGGATCTCCTGGACGGCCGCCGCCCGCCGCCGCCGGCGCAGGGAGAGCGGGGCGGCCGCGTGTTCGTCAGTGGGCATGCGACGACCGTACGACGGTAACTCCACCCGCACACCGCGAAGTTGCGGACTGTGAGAAAAATCTGACACTGCCAAATCTTCCGCCGGCTCACTAGCGTCGTGTCGGCGACGAGGTGCGTCATCGCATCCGCCCCCGTCGGGACGAACAGGACCGTTGGAGGCCCGAGTTGGGGTCCCCCCGTACATCCGTCGCTTGATCTTGTTGTCACGCGAGGACGCAAAGGAGATCGTGCGTGTTTGAACGCATAGCCGAACTGGTGATTCGCCGGTCCCGGCTGGTACTGGTCGTCGCCGTAGTGGCCGTGGCCCTCATGGGTGCCGCGGGCGCCGGCGCCTTCGGCAAGTTACTCGGGGGCGGCTACGACGATCCGGCATCCTCGTCCAGCCGTGCCGCGGAGGTCATCGACAAGAAGTTCGGCGGGGAGACGAACCTGGTCCTGCTGGTCCGGGCGTCCGAGGGTCGTGTCGACGCCCCGGCGGCCCGGCGCAGCGGCCTGGCCCTGGTGGCCGACCTCAAGAAGGAACGGAACCTGGGGAACGTGGTCGCGTACTGGGACACGGCCAGTGCCGACCTCCGTTCCGAGGACGGCCGCGAGGCCCTGGTGCTCGCCCATGTGAGGGGCGACGGCACGGAGCGGGACGAGAACGCCAAGAGCGTCATCGACGCCTACGCCGGATCGTACGAAGGCGCACTCACGGTCCGGGCCGGTTGCGGCGCCGCCGTGACGAGCGAGATGGGGAAGCAGTCCGGCGAGGATCTTGTCCTGGCCGAGTCCATCGCCGTACCGCTCACCCTCGTACTGCTCCTGGTCGTCTTCGGCAGCGTGGTCGCGGCGCTGCTGCCGCTGGCCATCGGAACCATCGCCATCACGGGCACGTTCGCGGAGCTCTTCGTCCTCGGCAGCGTCACCGATGTCTCCGTCTTCGCGGTCAACCTGACCACGGCACTGGGCCTCGGCCTCGGCATCGACTTCGCCCTGCTGATGGTCAGCCGATTCCGGGAACAGCTCGCGGCAGGGGCGAGCGTGGACGACGCCGTCCGGCGCACAGTGACCACCGCGGGACGAACGATCGCGTTCTCCGCCGCGACCGTCGCCGCCGCGCTCGGGGCGCTCCTGGTGTTCCCGCAGTACTTCCTGCGCTCGTTCGGCTATGCCGGGGTCGGTGTCGTCGCCATCGCGGCCGTCAGCACCCTGTTCGTCATGCCGGCCCTGTTCGTCGTCCTGGGTCACCGCGTCAACAGCGGGCGGCTGCCGTGGGCGAAGCCCCGGCGCACCGACACCCGTGTGCCGTTGTGGGGACAGTTGGCCCGCACCGTCATGCGGCGACCGGCGCTCACCGCGCTGCCGGTCCTCGCGGTACTGCTGCTGGCGGCGAGCCCGCTGCTGGGGATCTCCTTCGGCACGCCCGACGAACGCGTGCTGCCCGAGGCCGCCCACAGTCGCCAGGTCGCGTCGGCACTACGGCAGGACTTCAACGGCACCGACGACGCCGCTCTCCACGTCGTCATCGACAAGCCCCTGGGCATGGCCCCCCTGCGGTCGTACGCGGTCGCACTGTCCGAACTCGAAGGCGTCGTCCACGTCGAGACCAGCACAGGCACCTACGCCGACGGACGCTCCACAGCGACCGGCTCCGGCAGCGCCGCGCTCGGCCGCCCCGGCGCGCAGCAGATCGACGTGGTGAGCACCCTGGCACCGAAGTCGGCGGAGGCACAGCGCCTGGTCGACGAGGTGCGGGCGGTCACCCCGCCCGCCGGGTCGCGACCCCTGGTCGGTGGAACCGACGCCGTACTGGTCGACGCCAAGGACTCCATCGCCGGCAGGCTCCCGCTCGCGGTGACCCTGGTCGTCCTCACCACCTTCCTCCTGCTGTTCCTGTTCACCGGCAGCATCGTGCAACCGCTGCGCGCGCTCGTCCTCAACATGGTCAGCCTGGGGGCGACCCTCGGCGTCATGACCTGGATCTTCCAGGACGGCCACCTCTCCTCGCTGCTGGGCTTCACCGCGCAGCCGATGGAGGTGTCGATGACGGTGCTGATGTTCTGCATCGCCTTCGGCCTCTCGATGGACTACGAGGTGTTCGTCACCAGCCGGATCAAGGAACTCCACGAGTCGGGCGAGGACAACGAGTCCGCCGTGGCCAACGGCCTCGGGCACACGGGACGCATCGTCAGCGCCGCGGCCTGCCTGCTCGCGGTGAGCTTCTTCGCGTTCGGGACGGCCAAGCTCAGCTTCATGCAGATGTTCGGACTGGGCAGCGGGCTGGCCGTCCTCATCGACGCCGTCGCCGTACGCGGCATCCTCGTACCGGCCGCGATGCGCCTGCTCGGCCGCTCGGCGTGGTACGCGCCCCGTTTCCTGCGGAAGCTCCACGGACGGTACGGCCTCAGCGAAGGCGGCACCGAGCCCGCGGTCGTGAGGGAACCCGCGGCCAAGGCTCCGTACGCGTAGAGATCGCCAGAGGTCCGATCACGCCGGACCACGCCTCACTGTGTGCCCGCCTCCCCACCGGAGGCGGGCACGGTCGCGAGGGGGAGACCGAGACGCGGGCCCAACCGACGCCTGAGGCAAGGGGGTTGGCAGCTTGTCGCCCTGAGGTGTTCAGCGAGCGAACTTCTCGATGGCGTCCGGCGTGACGGGGGTGAAGAAGTTGATCAGGTTCCCGTCGGGGTCACGGAACAGGAGCGCGCGGTTTCCCCAGGGCATCGTGGTGGGCTCGTTGACGAAGTCCGTCACGAAGTCGGTCAGGTTCTTGTGCGTACGGTCCACGTCGTCGACGAGGAATTCGATGATGACGCTGTGGTTGTCGGCCGGGCGGGCCGAGCCGGGCGCGAACAGGGGGACGGTGCGGGTGCTGCCGATCGCGAGAGTGGCGGAGGCCGTCCTGATCTCGGCGAAATCCTCGTTGGACCAGCTGGCGGGTACTCCGGTGGCGCGCTCGTAGAAGTCGACGAGGCGGGCGACGTCGCCCGTGATGATGCGGACAGAGACGAAGTTCATGGACGTACTCCTGGTCGGTGGGTGCTCCTGATCGCAGGCTACGACCTGTACCGGGCGGAACCCGCCCGGTATGAATGGGAGACTTCTGAGCATGCCCCGACCCATTGCCCGTGTACTCACCCTGTTGGAGCTCCTGCAGTCGGGCGGTATCCGGACGGCGGCCGAACTCGCCGATCGGGTCGGCGTCGACGAACGGACCGTACGGCGCTACGTCGACCACCTCGTCGACCTCGACGTACCTGTCGAGTCGGTGCGCGGCCGCTACGGTGGCTACCGGCTGGCCACCGGTTACCGCATGCCTCCGCTCATGCTGAGCGACGACGAAGCGCTCGCGGTGCTCCTTGGACTGGTCGCGGGCCGTCGAGCCGGCCTGACGACGGCCACGGGTACGGCGAGTGAGACAGCGGCGGCCAAGATCCGGCGGGTACTGCCGGAGCGGCTGAGCCGCAGACTCGATGCCGTATCCGGATCCCTTACCTTCACCGTCCCGCCCGGCGAGGCGGTCGCCGCGGAATCCACGGTCCTGCTCTCGATCACCGACGCGGTGCGTCATCACCGGCCGATCGCCATTCGGTACACCGCCGCCGACGGGCGGCGCAGCGAACGCACGCTGCACCCGTACGGAGTTGTCTCCCATTCGGGCAAGTGGTATCTGACGGCCGCGGATCTCACGGCGGAGGACGACCGGACCTTCCGGCTGGACCGCATCACCGATGTCAGGGCTCTGCCCGGCACGTTCGAACCGCCCGCCGGACTCGACCCGGCGAAGCGCGTCCTGACAGGGCTCGCCACGGCTCCGTACCAGCATGAGGTGACGCTGCGAGTCCAGGGAACGGCCGAGGAGATCCACGCCCGCCTTCCCGCCGGCGTCGCGATCGTGCAGGAGCAGCCGTCCCCGGGCGGCGCAGAGCCGGTGACCGAGTGCTGGTCCCGCGTCGACCTGCGTGTGGACAGGCTCGACTGGCTTCCCGCGGTGCTCGCGTCGCTGGACAGACCGTTCGTCATCGACCGCCCGGACGAACTCCGCGGCCTCGTCGAGGCGTTCGCGGAACGCCTCACGAACTCGGCCCGACGGACCTCGGCGCGGGCATGACGGATGGGTAGGTCGTGCGGCCTGGCTGCGGTGGTCCGGTTCACGGGTCTGTCTCGCCGGTCCGTCTCTCACCGGTCCCTTCCCGGGCGGGCGGCACGTGTTGCTGCATCTGGAGGGAGAAGGTGCTGACCGAATTGCGTGCTGCGACGACCGCGACGGCCGCGACGGTCTCACCTTCCCGAACACTTCACGGCGCGGCAGGTCGGCCGGCCCATCGGTCTTGAGGTTGTTGAGGCCGTTGAGGCCGGCGGGCATGCCGGGTACACCGGGTACGTCGGTACGTCGGGTACGCCAAGACGGTCCGCGATCAGTTGGTGTGGCGGGCGGCCGTGTTCCGGTCGGCTCGCGGCACCACTCCTTACCCGGCGGGACAGGCCGCGGTCCGGCACCGGGCTCTGTGTCGTGCGCGGCCGGGGTCAGCTGAGCGGCTCGCCGCCGTCGATGTGCACCGTCTCGCCAGTCAGAAAAGTACTGGTCATCGCGAACAGCACCGCGCTGGCGACGTCGTCGGTGGTACCGATGCGCCGGGCCGGGTTACGGGCGCGGATGCCGGCGAAGTACTCCGCCTTGCCTTCTTCCCCGAAACCGTCCCAGGCGCCGGTGTCGATCACCCCGGGCGAAATGGCGTTCACACGGATCGGGGCCAGCTCCAAGGCGAGGGAACGGGCCAGGACTTCGGCGGCGCCGTTGGTGATGGCCACGGCCAGGGTGCCTACCGCGATCTTCGCTGCGGCGACGCCGGAAAAGAGGGTGAACGACCCGGACGCGGGGATGCGGGGGGCCAGGTGCTTGGCCAGCATGAGCGGGCCGATGACCTTGGTGTCGAAGGAGAGCCTCACCGCGTCGCGGTCCAGATCGGCGACGCGGCCGCGTGCCCGAGCGGAGGCGGTGGAGACCACGTGGTCGACGGTGCCGAGTCTCTCGCCGAGGGCGGCGACGGAAGCTTCGTCGGTGAGGTCGACGGATTCTGTCGTGATTCCGGGTTCGCCTGCGTAGGCGTCGGCGAGAGTCTTTTGATCACGGCCGGCGGCTACGACGTCGGCTCCCGCGTCGCGAGCCGCGATGACGATGGCGCGGGCGATACCCCCGGCCCGCCCGACCACCAGCGCGGTTGTTCCCTTGAGGGGTCCGGTCATGGCGGTGTCCTTTCGAGGTGGGGGCGGATGTCGGTGGGGACGGTCTTGTGGGCGGCGGTCTTGAGATGGCATCCGGACGGACGCTTCCTTTCCGGAAGTTAGTGTCTTCGGGGAGCCATCCGTGCCGGCGACGGCACTCCATGGGCGAAGGCAGGCGTGCTGCCGCGGGAATTTGGCGGCCACTTCCTTCTGGAGCCGGACACCAAGTATATAACCTTCCATGAGTGAGTGAGGGGTTAGGTTGCGTGGTGTTGTGCTGTGCTCGCCGCTGTCGGCCGGGCGGCTCGACTGAGTCTCACGGCTCCACTCCAGCCTGCAGTCGGCAGCCCATGGCCGCATCCGCCAACGGGTGGCGGTCGTCGTTGTCGTTCGTGAGTGGGGGTGGATGTGGAGATTCCTGTAGGTCCCACGACTGAGCTCGGTGTCGCGGCGGCGAGCGTTAGCAGGGTGAGGGGAAGCGGGGGGAGCGCGTTCAGGCCGGTGCTTGTATGGCGCTCGCTCTCATGGCCCCGGCGGTTGGCGGTCAGGGGCGGTGGCTTGAGCGGTGCTGTGGGGCGAAGCGGGTGTGGGCCACTGGGCTGACTGCGGGTTCCTCGAACGGGCCACTGTTTCGCTGATGCGCGCCAGGGTGTCCTGGGTGGGCTGGTTTCGCTGGTGAGGCGGTTGGCCGCGGTTGCTGCGCAGGCGATGAGAAGGGGCTGGCGGTTGGTGAAACGCCGGTTGAGCGCCGCGCTGTTGGCTTCCGTGCGTTGTGCTACCTCGACGACCGAGGGTGCGCCGAGGCCTTGATCGGGCGGTAGGTCGAGTGCATTGGTCGGCAAGGTTGTTGGGGCTTTGCGGGGTGGGTGCCGGTGTCGGGTTCTGGGGGGTCGGGGTGCGGGGTGCCCGGGTGGTGCGGGGTGGTGCCCGGGTGGTTGTGGGTTAGGGGTGGTGGTGGGTGGGGGTGGTGGTGATGTGGGCGGTGAAGACGGTGGTGTTGTTTTGGTGTGCGGTGATGTGGGTGGTGCGGGTGCCGGGGGTGGTGTTTGTGCTGTCTTCGTTGTGTGTGCCGTTGCCGTTGCCGTTGCCGTTGTCGTCAATGTTGTTGTTGTCGGCGTGGTTGCTGTTGTCGTTGGTGTTTGTGGTGTTGGTGTCTGTGTTGTCGTCGACGTTGGTGTTGGTGTTGGGGTGGGTGTGGGTGGTGATGTAGGTGGGGGTGTGGTGTTCGGTGTAGCGGTGGAAGGTGGCGTGGAGGGTGGTGAGGTGGGTGGGGGTGGGGTGGGTGTGGGTGTGGGTGGCTTGGCGGGCGGCTTCGAGGAGGACCATGCCGGGGATGTGGTCGGTGGTGTGGTCGAAGAGGATGGGGTGGTGGGGGTTGGGGGTGAGTTGCCAGGTGTGGGGGGTGGGGGTGGGGGTGAGGACGAGGTCGAGGGGGAGGGTGCGTCCGTAGGGGGTGGGGTCGGTGGGGGTGTGGGGGGTGGGGGTTGGGGGTGGGGTGGGTGGTGTGGGGTTGGCGGAGGCGTTGGTAGGTGGTGGGGGTGAGGCAGGTGAATTGGCCGCCGCCGGTGGCGGTGGTGTGGCCGTCGCGGGTGATGTGGATGTGCATGGTGAAGTCGGCGAGGCGTTTGCCTTTGTAGCGGAGGGTGGTGCAGGTGGCGGTGAGGGTGAGGTCGGTGGGGGTGGGGCCGATGTGGAGGTGTTGGGGGTGGGTGGTGAGGTGGATGTTCCACATGAGGAAGTGGTGGTCGAGGGGGACGCCGAGTTCGGCGTGGGCGAGGTAGAGGCCGGTTTGGCGGATGGTTTCTGCGGCTTGGAGGGGGTCGTGGTGGGTGCCGTCGGGGGTGGTGTAGAAGGTGTGGGCGCGGGGCCATTGGGCGGTGAGGGTGTAGTGGTTGTCGCCGGTTTTTTCGCTGCCGGTGAGGAAGACCTCGGCGAGGCTTGAGCGGTGGACGTATTCGCGGGGGACGGTGGTGGTGAGGCGGGGCATGGGGGTGGGGTGTGGGGGTGGGGTGGTGGCGGGCCCGGGGGTGGCGGGTGTGGGGGTGGGGTGGTTGTCCTGGTGGACGGTGAGCAGGGTCATGGGTGTCTCCGTTGCGCCGTTGGGTGGGCTGGGATCGACCGTGCAGGGTCATAAGATACGAACCTACCGGTTTTCTTTTCAAGGGTGGGCGGGGAATTTCGCGGTCGGTGGTCGGGTGTGCGGGGTGGGCGGGCGGGGTGCCGGGGGTTCGGGGCGGGGTGGGGATCTTCCCGGGTAAACGGGGGTTGTATTCCGTTCTGGTGGTGTCTTCCGTGGGTGCGGGGTGCTGTGCGAGGCTCGGTGGCGGGGGTGGTGGTGGGGGTTCGGCTCTCGTGGGTGGCGGGTCCGGGGGCTATGGTGAAACCGGCTGAGCGGTTTGGTTTTGGTGCTGTTTTGGGCAGGTCCGGACCTGCCCGGCTTAAGCACCGGCACCGGCACGGATGCGGGTGCGGGTGCGGGTGCGGGTGGTGTGAGGGTTCGGGCCGGTGCTGTGGGTGGTGGTGCTGGTGGGGGGTGCCGGGCTGGTCCGGTGCTGGGGGGTGTGGGGGTGGGCAAGCCGGGGGGGCGTGCGGGGGTCGGGGGTGCGGGTTGGGGGGTGGTGCGGGGCTTTGGTGCGGGTGGGCGGGGGCCGGTGTGGGTGTGGTGTCTGCGTCGTTCCTGGTGGGGGTGCGGGGGTGGTGTGCTTACGGTGTTCTCGTGGCGTGGTGCCGGGTGGTTGCGGCTGGTGCGGTTGCGGGAGTTGCGGGAGTTGCGGGAGTTGCGGGAGTTGCGGGTGGTGGGGCGGCGGGGGTGCTGGTGTGGGGCGGGGTGGGCCGTGTGGTGCTGTGGGTTGGCGTTTTGTGACGGTTTTTTGTTGTTGGTGCTTGTTCGTATTGCTGTGTTGGTTCGTGTCGTTGTGGTTTTTCCGGTGTTTTCGCTGTCTGCGGGGAGGGTCTGATGGTGCGTCGGCTGGATGGGCGTGAGCAGGGTCGCGGTGAGCTGGACGGGCTGGACGGGCTGGGCGGGGGCGAGGCGGCTGTGAGCGGGGCGGCTTACCTGGCGGGGAGTGAGACGGCCGGGCTTACCGGGAGTGAGGCCGTTGTGGCCGGGCCGGTTGGGCTGGAGGCGGTCGGGCCGGTGGGGAGTGAGGCGGTCGGGCTGGCCGGGGCTTACCGGGAGCGGGGCGGTTGTGGCTGGGCCGTCGGGTCCGGTGGGGCCGGTCGGGCTGGCGGGGAGTGGGGCGGTTGTGGCCGGGCCGTCGGGTCCGGTGGGGTCGGTCGGGCTGGCGGGGAGTGGGGCGGTTGTGGCTGGGCCGTCGGGTCCGGTGGGGCCGTCGGGTCCGGTGGGGCCGGTGGGGGTGGTTGGTTCGGTTGGGGGTGGGGGTGTCCGTTTGTGTTGGATGGGTTGGGGCGGGATGTGCAGGGGGAGGCGGCGGTGTTGCGGGGGCGGGGTGCGGTGTCGCGGGTGGTGTTGCCGGGTGGGGTGGGGGCGTGGGTGGTGACGGATGCGGGGGTGATGCGGGGGTTGTTGACGGATGGGCGGGTGTCGAAGGATGCGTATCGGCATTGGCTTAAGCGTGGCGGCGGGGGGAGGTGTCGGGGAGTTGGCCGTTGGCGGTGTGGGTGTCGGTGGAGAATTTGGTGACGTCGTACGGGGCGGAGCATCGGCGGTTGCGGGGGTTGATGGCGTCGGCGTTCACGGCGCGGCGGGTGGCGTTGCTGGGGCCGCGGGTGGAGGAGATCGCGGGGGTCTGCTGGATGGGGTGGAGGAGGCGGCGGGGCGGGCTGTGGGTGGGGTGGTGGATGTGCGGGAGTTGTTCGCGTTGCCGTTGCCGGGGCGGGTGATGCTGGAGTTGTTCGGGATTCCGGAGGAGTTCCGGGGGCCGTTGCGGGAGATCATCGACGGGTTTTTCGACACGGCGGTGTCGTCGGTGGAGGCGCAGCGGAATTACCGGGCGTTGTATTCGACGATGGGGGAGCTGGTCGCGTTCAAGCGGCGTTGTCCGGGTGAGGATCTGACGAGTGCGCTGATCGCGGCGGGTGGTGCGGGTACGGCCGCGGCAGGTGCGGGTGCGGGTGCGGGTGCGGGTGCGGGTGGCGTGGGGGCTGTGGAGGGTGGGGGTGGGGGGTTGAGTGAGAAGGAGTTGGTCGACAACTTGATCATGTTGTTGAGTGCGGGGTGTGAGCCGACGGTGAATCTGCTGGGCAATGCGGTGGCGTTGTTGCTGGGGGATCCGGGTCAGTTGGAGTTGGTGCGGTCGGGGCGGGTGTCGTGGGGGGATGTGGTGGAGGAGGCGGTGCGGGTGGAGGCGCCGGGGGCGAACGCGATTTTGCGGTATGCGGTGGAGGATGTGCGGGTGGGGGAGACGGTGATCGAGCGGGGGGATGCGCTGGTGATGTCGTTCGCGGCGGCGGGGCGGGATCGGGGGGTGCACGGGGAGGATGCGGATGTGTTCGATGTGACGCGGGAGACGCGGCGGGAGCATCTGTCGTTCGGTCATGGGGTGCATTACTGCCTGGGGGCGCCGTTGGCGCGGTTGGAGGCGGAGATCGCGTTGCGGGCGTTGTTCGGGCGTTTCCCGCGGATGCGGGCGGCGTTCGGGCCGGGGGAGCTGCCGCGTACGGAGTCGTTCATTTCGAATGGGCCGCGTGTGCTGCCGGTGGTGCCGGGTCCGGCGGCCGCTGCGGCTGTGTGAGCCGTCGGGTCCGCGGGACTGCGCCGTACTGAGGGCCTGCCCTGCCGGACGGGCGGGCGGGCCCGGCGGGCGGGATGGGCCCGGCGGGCGTGCCGGGCCGGATGGGCGTGCCGGGCGGGATAGGCCGGGCGGGCCTGGTGGAGTTTGCCGGGCCGGGTGTGTGTGGTGGGTTGGCCGGGGTTCGGGTTGTGAGTGGGGCCGTTGTGTGTGGTGGGGGCCTGGCGGGACAGCGTGTGGTCTGTCTGTCCGGGTCGGTGTGCGGTGTGCGTGGGGGTGTTGCCGGTGTGTTGGGCCTACTGTGTTTCGTTTCGGGTGCTGGTTCGGTGCCCGGGTGGTGGGGTGGTGGCGGCCTGGGTGTGAAGGGTGCGGGCCGTGGCCGGGTGGTGGTCCGGGGCGGGGTCCGTCCTGGTCTGGGGGCGGCTGCGGACGGCTGGGGGCCGTGGGGGTGCTGACCGGCGTGGTCAGGGGTCAAGCACGGGCCGCTTACTGCTGTCGTCGCTCTCGCCGGGAGCCGCGTTGCGCGCGCTCTGTGGGTCTTGTGGTGCCCCGGCTGTCCTTGGGCGGCGGACCGGCGTGTGCCGGGCAGGGCGCTTACCGGGGCGCCGGCTGCAACCAGGCCTCACCTCACCTCACTTCGTCTCGCCTCGCCTCGTCCCGTGTCGTCCGGGGTTGTCTTGCCTCGGGTTGTCTTGCTTCCTGGCTGTGGTGGCCGGTTGTGTATTGCGGGTGGGGGAGTCCTGGGCCGGTGGGTGCTCGGGCGGAGTGGGTGGGGGTGGGGGCGGGCGTGGTGGTGCCGGGGGCCTGGGGGTTTTCGTTGCCGGGGTGGCCGGTCCGGTGGGCTGGTGAGGGGTACGTGAACCGGGGAGAGGTGTCTTTCGGTCCTGGTGGTGTACGGCCGTGTCCGGGTGTCTGGAGGCCTGCTGCCGGGGGGACTTGGTGACGTCGCCTTCGTGACGTCGCGGCCGTCGTGCCCGTCGTGGTCGTGTGGGGTTTCCTCTGCTGTGCGTGCCGGGGCGGTATTGGGCGGTGGGCCGAAGGGCCGGGTTCGGGCGCGGCCTGGCGGGCTGTGCCTGCCGCTCCCCCTTGTGCCGGGAAGGGGGTTCGGCGCTGTGTGTGGTCTGTGTGGTTTCCCGTTGGGGGTGGCCTTGCCGGACATCGCTCCGGCAGGGCGGTGCGGTGTCGGGGAAACGGTCTGTCCGGTGGCGTCCGCCGGGACTTGTTCGCGTCACCCCGGCAGCGGCAGCGGCAGCGGCAGCGGGTGCGGGGGTGTGGGTGTGGGTGTGGGTGTGGGTGTGGGTGTGGGTCGCGGTGTGTGGTGGGGGTGGTGTCCGGCTGTTGTGGGGTTGTGTCGTTGTCTTGCTGTGTTTGCGGGGGGTTCTGCTGTGTCGGCTGCTGGGTGTGGGTGGTTGGGTGGGGGTGGTGTGCGGTGGGGTGTGCGGGTGTGGTGGTTTGAGGGTGGGGCGGGGTGGGCGGGGACCGGTTGAATCCGGACTTCCGGTTGGGTGGGTGCGGGGGGTGGCGGGTGGGGGGTGGAGGTGTTGTCCGTCCCGGTGGGGGGCGGGTCGGGGCGGGGTGGTGCGGGGGTGGGCGGGGGCGGGGTTTTGAGCCGGGGCGGGGTGGTGGCGGGGGTGCCGCCCTTGTGAAAATACGGACTACCTGGTTTGGTTTGGAGTGGTTGCAAGGAAAACATCTTGCGATGGAGTGAGGAACGACCACTGGAGGGTTCGTGGTGCGGCAGGAGCGTGCGATTCGCACCCGGCGGGCGATTTTGAATGCGGCGGCGTCGGTTTTCGACGAGCGCGGGTATGAGGCCGCCACGATCGGTGAGGTGCTGACCCGGGCGGGAGTGACCAAGGGGGCCCTGTACTTCCATTTCCCCTCGAAGCAGGCGCTGGCGGAGGGGGTGCTGGCGGAGCAGTTCTCGGGTTTCACGCTGGCGCCCCGGGCGAGCAAGCTGCAGGAGCTGGTGGACATGGGGCTGTCGCTGGCGTACCGGATGCGCCGCAACCCGGTGGTGAGTGCCTCGGCGAGACTTTCGCTGGGCCAGGAGATGGGGGCCATCTTCGGCACCTGGACGATCACGACCTGGCTGGATGCGACGGAGAAGGTGCTGCGTGAGGCGCGGGAGCAGGGTGAACTGCTGCCGCATGTGGACCCGGCGGAGAGTGCGTGGGTGTTCTCGGCCGCGTGGACGGGTGTGCAGGTCTACTCCCACACGCTGGCGGGCCGGGAGGATCTGGAACGGCGGGTCTCCGCGCTGTTCGAGCATCTGCTGCCGAGCATCGCGGTGCCCGCGGTGCTCGGCAAGCTGGTCACCGACCCGGCCCGGGCCGCCGAGGTCGCCGCCGAGGGCGAGCGGCTGGCCGCCGAGGCGGGGGAGCTGGGGGACCTGGACGAGGTCGCCGCTCCCGCCTGACACCGCACCCGCCCCCCGGCAGTCCACTCACTCGCCGCCCGCCCGCCCGCGGCCGTGGACGCGCAGGTCGGGGGGGCCGGCGGGTGGGCGGGGTTCGGCTCCGGGCGGGTGCGAGCGGGCGTCGAGTGCCGCCGCGGAGTGTGGCGGCAGGCTTAAGCGCCCCGGTCCCTACGGCCCCTTCGCGGCCGTCGCCCGGCCCACGGCCCGTGCACCGGTTCGCGTACCGGTTCGTGCGTGCGGGGCGGCTCGGGCGGAGCGGCTCCGCGGGGTGGGCCGGGCGTCCGTCCGCGCG
The DNA here is from genome assembly GCF_012273515.2 of Streptomyces sp. RPA4-2. Classification (NCBI taxonomy): domain Bacteria; kingdom Bacillati; phylum Actinomycetota; class Actinomycetes; order Kitasatosporales; family Streptomycetaceae; genus Streptomyces; species Streptomyces sp. RPA4-2. Next base: position 368,297 of record NZ_CP050975.2, on the reverse strand, counting down.
GTGTGCGGGGGCGGGGGGTGGTGGGGACTGTGGCTTACTTTTTGTTCCGTGCGGCCGGTGTCCGGTGGTCGGGCGGCCGTGGTGGGGGCCGGTGGGCTGGGGTGCCGGGGCTGGTGGCGGGCCGAGCCGGTGTCTGCGGGCCGGGTGCTGGGAGGCTCCCGGCAGTGAAACATACCGCGCGTGCGGTTTGGTAGGGTGTGGCCTCGGAGTGCCCGGGGGTGTCCGCCGTGGCGGCGGCCGGTGCGGGCCCGGGAGGAGGCGGGATGGTCAAGCAGGTTCGGGCGGCACGGACGCGCCAGGCCCTGGTCCGGGCGGCGGCCGAGGTGTTCGCCGATGACGGGTATGCCCTCGCCTCGCTGCTTACGATCAGTAAGCGGGCCGGGGTGAGTACCGGGGCGCTGCATTTCCATTTCCCGAGCAAGGATCTGCTGGCCCGTGAGGTGGAGGCGGCGGCGACCGTCTCCCTGCAGCGGCTGGCCGCGCGGCGGGACGCTCCGCCGGGCAGGGCGGCGGGCGGTCCCGCCGGGACGGGCGGGGCGGGCGCGGGGCTGCAGTTGCTGGTGGATGTCAGCCGTGAACTGGTGCTGGTCTGTCGTCCGACCCGGTGCTGCGGGCCGGGTTCGGGCTGGGCGGGGATCCCTCGCGCAAGAGCGGTGAGGGGCCGGGCCGGTGGTGGAGCGAGTGGGTGCACGCACTGCTGCGCGAGGCCCACGGCGCGGGCGAGCTGGCGGAGGGGGTCTCCCCGGAGGCGGCCGCGGTGGCCGTGATCGCCGCCACCCTCGGGCTGGCTTAAGCCTCGCCTCCCGCCACCGCTTCCACCTCTCCCCGCATCTGGTGGAACAGTTCTGGGCCCTGCTGCTGCCCGGCCTCGCCGCACCCCCGCCCCGCCGGCTTACCCGGCCGGGCATACCCGCCGCCGAGACCGGCCCCGCCCCCCGGTAGCAGCCCGCCCCTCCCCGTAGCCCGGTTCCGCCGTCCGGCAGCGGCCCGGTTCCGCCTTCCGGCAGCGGTCCGGCCTCCCGGCGGCAGAACCGGACCGCCGCCGGAGGGCCGGACCGCTGCCGGGGATCCGGCTTTGCTCCGGGCGGGGGCTGCGCCCGCGCCTCGGGTAAACAGACCGCATGGTCGGGCAATGGAGAGGTCAAGTCGCGCGGGGCATGGTTCCGGAGGGCCGCTGTTCCGCCTGGCCGGGGCGTTGTGTGGCAAAAGTCGGGTTCCCTGGAGGGGGTCTCGAGTACCGGCGGAGAGAAAACACGACGACCGGTTTGAGATTGACATACCGTCCATGCTGTTTTTTACTCGGGTGTGCCGGGAAGCACGGGGACGGCGGTCAGTCCGCGGCCCGGTGGCAAGTCCCGGCAGAACGGGGCCGGCTGACGGACCGGCAGAACGGCCCGCGGGCACACCTGAAGACCGGCAGACCGGCAGACCTGCGGGCCTGCGGGCCTGCGGGCCTGAAGATCCGGCGGCCTGGAGCCGGCGGGCTGGTACGGGGTCCGGGTCCGGGTCCGGGTTCGGGTCGGATGGTTTTGCGGCAGGGCGACGGGGGCGCGGTGGCTGGTGCGTGGTCCCGGGGTCTGGCAGATGGCAGCGAACGGACAGGGGAGACGGCGTGGACACCGACATACTCGGCACACTTGCTGTGCGGGAGAAGGGCATCTCGATCACCCCGACCGCTCCCAAGCCGCGGCAGGTGCTGGCGCTGCTGGTCCTGCATGCCGACCAGATGGTGCCGGTGGGCATGCTGAGCGAGGAGCTGTGGGGCGCGCAGCCGCCGCGCAGTGCACGGCCCACCCTGCAGACGTACATCCTGCAGCTGCGTGAGCTGATCACCGCGGCGCTGGAGGGGGACCCGGGCGGGCACCGCAGTGCCAAGGACGTGCTGCTGACCGCGCCGGGCGGGTATCTCCTCAAGAGCGGTGAGGGCAGCAGTGACGTGCGGGAGTTCGAGCGGCTGGCCGGGCTCGGCTACCGGGCGATGGACGGGGCGGACTTCCCCGGGGCGGCCCGGCACCTGCGGGCCGCGCTCGCGCTGTGGAGCGGGCCGCCGCTGGCCGACGTACAGGCCGGCCCGCATCTGGCCACCCAGGTCAAACGGCTGGAGGAGAGCCGGCTGTGCGCGCTGGACCAGCGCATCGAGGCCGATCTGCGCCTGGGCCGCCACCGTGAATTGCTCGCCGAGCTGACCGTGCTGGTCAGCCGGTATCCCACCCACGAGAGCCTGTGCGGGCAGTACATGCTGGCCCTGTACCGCTCCGGGCGCCGCGGCGAGGCCCTGGACGCCTACCAGCGGCTGCGGGCCACCCTGGTACGCGGTCTGGGCCTGGAACCGTCGGCGGCGCTGGGCAAGCTGCAGCGTTCCATCCTGATGGCCCGTCCGGACGGCTCACCCGCCACCACAACGGCCGGGGCCGCTCCCGCCGCTCCCGGTACGGGCCCTGCCGGGAGCGGACGGCTCGCCGCGCCGGTCGGCTGACCCGCCCCACTCCCACCCCGTCGTCCCCGCCCCGACACCGTTCCCGCCCCGCTTTCATGGCCCCCAACCCCCAACCCCGGCCCCCGACTTCCGGGTCGTAACTCTCGGGTCCCGGCTCTCGGGCCACCGGCCCCCAACTCCCCGGGTCCGGGTCCTGGTTCCTCCCCGCGGGGCCCCGGGTGCCGACGGGTGCGGACCAAACCGTCCGGACCGAGCGGACCGAGCGGACTGCCCGGTGCGCCAGGCCGCGCCGGGCGGTCCGGGCGGTTCGGCACCTGGCGCGGCCCCCGGGGCAGGGGCACTTGGCCGGGGCCCGTCGGGCTCGGCGCCGTGGCGCAGGCTGCCGCCGGGCGGTTTGGGTATGCCGGGCCGCGCCGGGCGTGCCGTGCGAAACCCGGGTGGTGCCGTGCGAAACCCGGGCCGGACCGCGCGAAGCCGCTCCCCGCCACTCGCCGCCAGTGCCCGCCAGTCGCCGTCGTGCCGTGCACGCCGGTGCACGCCGTGCGGGTCGTCAGGATCGGCCGGGCCGGCCGAGTCGGTGAGGTCGGCCGAGTCGGCGGGGTCGCCCGGGTAGGCCGGGCCGGCCGGGTTGGTGGGGTTGTCCGGGTCGGTGAGGGTGGGTGGGGGTGTTCGGGGTTCGGGGCGGTGTGCCGGTCGGGGTGGCGGGGAGTGGGGGGTCGGTGCGGGCGCGAGGCGGGCTCGAGTGGGGGGGTGGGGCAGGGTGGGGGCATCCGCGCTGGCACGACGCCGTGGAGGTGGCCGCTCCGGCCGGTGTGGTCTACGGGCTGCTGGCCGATGCCGTGCGCTGGCCGGTGTTCCTGCCCTCGCATGTGCACGTCGAGCGGCTGGACTTCGACGGGACACAGGAACGGCTGCTGGTGTGGGAGGTGGCCGAGGAGGCCGGTGCCCCGGGCGGCCATGTCCGGTCCTGGCACACCCGGCGGGTGCTGCGGCCGCAGGACCGCAGTGTCGTCTTCGAGGAGGAGGACCAGGCCCGTCCGGGCATGGTGACCTCGGGGGTGTGGACGGTACGCCCGGCGGGTGAGACCCGGTGCGTGCTGAGCCTGCGTCAGGAACGGGTGCTGCCCGTGCTGCTCGCCGCGGGCGACAGCCGCCTGCGCGGCGACGCCGCCGCCGACGTGCAGCGCCGGCTCGGCCAGGTCCGTGGGGCGGCCGAGCAGTGGGAGGAACTCGACGAGCTGCTGCTGTCCTTCGAGGACCGGATCCGTGTCGAGGGCCCCGCCGAGCTGGTCTACGACTTCCTCTACCGCGTCGAGGACTGGCCGGAGCGGCTGCCGCACGTCGAGGGGACCCGGGTGCGCGAGGACGCGCCGGGCATCCAGGTGGTGCTGGTGGACACCTGCGCCGCGGAGGGCGCGGGGACCGTCACCACCCGCGCGGTACGGCTGTGTTTCCCGCACGCCGGGCGGATCGTCTTCAAGGAGACGCGTCCGCCCCGCCTGCTCGCCGCCCACAGCGGCGAGTGGTCGCTGCTGCCGGACGCCTCCGGAGTGACGGTCGTGGCCGCCCACCGGGTGATGCTCCGGCAGGACGCCGTCGCCGGGGAACTCGGCGAGAACACCAGCCTCCTGGAGGCCCGCCGGCATGTGCACGGCTGGCTGTCCCGGGCCGACAGACAGGCACTGGGCCTGGCCAAGTGGCATGCGGAGAGCACCGTCCGCCGTCTGCGATGAACAGATGAACAGGAGGCCGCCCGTGGCCGTCACCCGTCCCGCCCCCCGCCCCGTCCCCGCCGCCCTCCCCACCGGCCCCGCCCCCGCCCCCGGCCCCGGCCCCGGCCCCGGCCCCGGCCGTGGCAGTGGCAGTGGCAGTGGTGCGGTGGTACCCAAGCCCCGCCGGGCCGTCGCGCACCGTTATGCCGCACTGCCGCCGCCCCTGGAGGTGGCACTCGCCGCGCTGCGTCTGGAGGCCCTGCTCGGCGACCCCCGGGACGCCGCCAACCCCTACGGCCTGCCCGCCCTCACCACCTCCCGCACCACCACCGGCAGCATCACCGGGAGGGCGGGCGGCGTGGGCGGTGCGGGGGAGGACCGGGCCGGGCTCCTGGCGGCGGCGGGACTCGGCCGGATACGGGCCGCCGACCAGCTGGTCCGTGCCCTGCGGCCGGTCCTGCGCCGGGACGTGGCCCTGGGACACGCGTGCGCCGCGGCCGCGGGGCCATGCCCGGTGCCCGCCGCGCTGCTGGGCCCTGCGGCACTGCTGGCCGCCACCGGTACGGTGCTGCGCCAGGCCGCGCGGATCGTGGCCGGCCGCTGCCACGGCGAGCCGGCCCTGCGGCAGTGGCGGCCGGTGCTCGCCACCGTCTTCGCCGACCTGCTGGCCTGCGAGAGCCTGACCAGCGTGGCGCTGCGCCGCCCGGCTGGTCCCGCGTCCGGCGCGCTGCTGCCCGCGGTGGCCGGCTATGTGGTGCCGACGGTAGTGGCCGACGTACTGGCCCAGCTCGACCTGGTCCTGACCGAATGCGGCCACGGGCCCGCCGGCCTTGAGGGCCGCATGCTGGCGAAACTGGCCGGCGACCTCCCCGCGGCCGGCGTGGACGCGGCAGCCGCCGGATCCTGGCAGACACACCTGGTACGGGCCCTGCTTAAGACTGGCCCAAAGCCCCGGCCCGCAACACACCGCCCTCCCGGCCCTGTTCCGGCTCGCCGCCCCCGACCCCGACCCCGACCCCGCCCCCGATCCTGCCGCCGATCCCGTCTCCGGTACCGGCCCCCGTCCCGCCTCCGGTTCCGGCCCCGGGTCCGCCGTCACGCGGCCGCCCCCGGCGCGAACCGGCAGCACGGGCAGCACGGGCTGGACGGGCTGGACGGGGACGGGGAGAGCGGGGCGGGGACGGTGTGGTGCTGTCGGGGCTGTCGCGTGCCGCCGTCCGTCCGGTAAGCCGGTGATCCGGACCGTGCCGCGCTGGCCGGTGTGGCCCGGCGGCTGCTGAGCGAGCAGCGCGCGCTGCGCCGTCCGTGCCGCGCGGCGGGCCTGGACGGTCCTGACGGTCCGGCCGTACGGGCGCTGGCGGACCGTCAGGCGCTGCTGTGGCTGGCCGCCGCCGTGCTCGGGGTCCAGGAGGCCGCCGACGAGGGGCGGGGTCTGTTCCTGGGCGGTCCGCACTGGGCGCTGCTGGCTCTGTCGGGTATCACCGAACGGCTCGGGGTGCCGCTTCCCGCCCCGGCCGCCGACCCGCGTGAACAGGTCTGGGCGGAACTCGCCGGCCGGGTCCGGCATGGCGTGGACTGCGACATCTACGCCACCCGGGTGCTGTGGTGAACGGAGACGGCCCGGCCGCCCCGGGCAGCAGCGGCCCCGCCCGCCCGCACCCCGCCCGCCCGGACGTCCCCGCCTCGCACGGCCCGGACTCCGCCCCGGACAGGCCCGCCGCGCCCGGCCTGGACGGGCCTGCCCGCGGGGGCCGGTCCCGGGCGGCCCGGAGGGGGCCGCTCTGCCCGGTGTGCCGGGTGCCGGCGGCCCGGATCTGCCGGATCTGCCGGATCTGCCGGAGCTGCCGGAGCTGCCGGATCTGCCAGGCCGGGCGGGCCGGGCGGGTGCGGGGGGCGGGCAGGGGCGGGGGAGCGGGGTGCTGCTCGGGCCGCCGCTGCACGTGGCCGGTCCCGAGGGTCCCTGGGAGGAGGTTCATGACCAGCTGGCCGGCCGCGGTCACGTCCTGGTGCACACCACCTGGGGGCAGTGGCTGGCGGCCGCGCTGCTGGATCCGGGACTGCGGGACCTGCTCGGCCGTGACTGGCCGCGTTACCGGCAGACGGCCGCGCCGGCCGGCCGGCTGCGTTTCGCCGCCTCGCGGATGGTCCTCAAGCACACCGCGGCCGCCGCCCTGCACCTGCCCGCGGACGCCCTCGACCTCGCCTACCGGCCCGGCGGCCGCCCCCATCTGCGGGGCCTGGCCGGCACCGAGGTGAGCCTGGCCCACACCGACGAGCTGATCGTGGTCGCCGTCAGCCGCACCGGGCCGATCGGGGTGGACGCCGAGCCCGTCACCCGCCGGCCGTCCTTCGACCTGCTGCATTCCTACGTGTGCACCCCCGCCGAGGCCGCCGAACTCGCCGCGCTGCCCGAGGACGAGCGCACGGCGCGGCTGCTGCACCTGTGGACGCTCAAGGAGGCCTACACCAAGGCGCTCGGGCACGGCATGCGGCGCCGTTTCGCCGCGTTCGGCTTCAGCCGGGACGAGCAGGGCCGTACGGTCCTGGCCGACGAGCCGGCCGGCGCGCCGCGGTGGACTCTCGCCACCCACCTCGTCCACGACCGCTATCTGGTCAGCGCCGCCCACCGGCCGCTGCTCCCGGTCGAGACCGCTTCGCGGCCCGCTCCACACCCGCTCGAGGAAACAGGCCTCCCACCTGCGGCGACGCTAGGCTGGCCGCTGCCGGGCAGCTCCGGCGCACAGCCGACATGACGAGAGGCGGGCGTCGTGAACCACCGTGCAGCCACCCCACCGCACACCGCCCCGCCCGCCCCCGCGCGGTCTTCTGCCGGCGGCAGGCCAGGCGGCAGCTTTCGCCGCCGCCCGGCCGGACGCGGGCCGGGCACCACGACCCCGGGTGTCCCCACGATCCCTTCAGCCCGCCCAGCCCGTCCAGCCCGCCCAGCCCGCCCAGGCGGTTCTGCCGGGTGTGTCGGGTGTGCTGGGCGGGCTGGGGTGGTCCGGCCGGTGCGGTAGGGGGAGCGGGGAGCCGGTCCGCTGGTGTGCCGCGGGTGTGGTCCCTGGTTCCCGGGAGGGCGGATGAGCAGCCGGTACGCGCCGCGGGGCGCCGTTCTTGCCGTGGTCCACGAGCCGGGTACGCCCGCGCCGGGGGGACCGCTCGTGCTGGAACTGTGCGGCCCGCTGGGTCCGGCGGACGCCGAGACCGTCGCCGCCCGTCTCGCGCAGCGCCACCGTGCCTTCGACGTCGCGCTGGACAGTCACCGGCCCGGCCGTCACATCCTGCGCCTGACCCCGCCCGCCGCCGCGCCGGACGGCGTCCCGCTGCCCGCGGAACTGCTGGCCGACGTGCTGGCCCCGCCCCCGCCGGGCGGTGAGGTCCTCCCGGTCACCGGACACCAGCAGACCCTGCTGACCGCGGCCCTCGCCCCCGCCGGCGACCCCGACGACCACACGGACAGCACCGGCGGCGCGGACGGCACCGGCGGTATGGACAGCACCGGCGGTATGGACGGCACCGGCGGCGCGGACAGCGCGGACGGCGCGGGTGGTGCTGGTGGCGGGGGCGGGACGGGTGGTGCGGGTGGCGGGGGCGGTCATCTGGAGCAGCTGTACTGGGACTGGTCCGGGCCGCTGGACGTGGCCCGGTTCGCGGCGGCCTGGCAGTCGGTCGTCGACCGGGAGTCGGTGCTGCGGGCCTGTTTCGACTGGGTCGCCTCGCCCCGTCTGGTGCTGCACGCCCGCGCCGATGCCGACATCGCCGTCCACTCCCGTACCGCCGTCACCTGGGCGCAGTTGCTGCGCCGCGACCGGGCGCGGGGTTTCGCACTGCACCGGCCGGGCCTGCTGCGCCTGACTCTTTTGCGGGGGGCGTCCTCGGCCACCGCGCCGGCCCCGCCCCCGCGGGTGCTGCTGACCTACCATCCGGCGCTGCTGGACGAGCGGGGTGTGCACCTGCTGCTGCGGGAGTTCTACCGCGCCTATGCCGCGGGCGGTGTGCTGCCCGGCGGGGAACGCCGTCCCGACCTGCGTGATCACGCCCGCTGGCTGGCCGGCCAGAACACCGATGCCGCACGGCAGTTCTGGGCGCGGGCCGCGCCGCCGCGGCACGCCGCGACCCGTCCGGGCCGGCCGGGCGGGAAGACCGGGCAGCACGGGCCCGGACTCCTGCACACCCGGCTGCGGGCGGCCCAGACCTTCCGGCTGCGTTCCTGGGCGGCACTGCGCGGCGTGGCGGAGAGCAGCGCCCTGCACCTGGTGTGGGCGCTGCTGCTGTACCGGGCGGCGGACGCGCGGGGCCCGCTGCCGGTGAGTTTCGGGGTGCAGCTGTCCGGCCGGGACATCGCGCTGCCGGGCGCCGCGGGTATCCCCGGCCCGCTGGACGGTCCGCTGCCGATGACCGTGACCGTCGACCCCGACGCGTCCCTCACCGGTCTGCTGCACCAGGTCCGTGACACGCTCCTGGACCTGGCCGCCTATCCGTGGGCCGGCGCCGAGTCGATCCGCGCGTGGAGCGGCGGGGCCCCCTCCCCGTCCGCGTCCCGGTCCGGTCTGTTCACCGACACGTTCACCGACCCCTGCGCCGACACCCTGGTGCGGTTCGAGGGCCCGTTCTTGCTGCCGCAGGCGCTGCGCGGTGAACTCGCCGCCCAGGGCATCGACGTGCAGAGCCCGCGCACCGCGGCCGGCGCCGGCGGCCGGCCCCTGACCCTCACCGCCCGCCACGACACCGAGGGCGGTCTGGCCCTCAGCGCCGTCCACGACCGGGCCCGCCTGGCCGACGAGGACGCCGCCGCCCTGCACGCCCAGTGCGTGCGCCTGCTGCGCGCGCTGCCCGGATACCGGGATGCCGCGGCCACCGCCGGGCAGCTGCTGGACGTGCTGGCGAGGGCCGCGGTCCCGCGCATGGCCCGCCCCGCCCCGCCCCCGCCGCGTCCCGCGCTGAGCGTGCTGCGGCCCGGACACCCCCACGCGGACGTGATCTGCCTGGTCGTCGTCCCCGGTGTGCCCGGGGGCAGTTACGACCTGTTCGTCCGCGGCCACCGGGGCCCGGAGCGGATCGTGGCCGTGCACGCCGAGGGTGCGCCCGGCGCGCCGCAGGCCGTGCTGCACCAGGCCCGGGGGCCGGGTAGAGCGGCTGGTGCTGTGCGGGTGCGGTCCCGGCGGGCGGGCGGCCTACGAACTCGCCCAGCACCTGCCGTATGCCGCCGTACCCCGCTCCGGCCGTGGTCATGACCGGTATCGGCGACGCCGCCGCCAGCGCGTCCGCCCTCGCCCGCGGCGTCCGCTCCGTCCTCACCCCGCCCCGCTGAATCCCGCCCCCGAGTCCCGCCCCGAGTCCCGGCCCGCTGAATCCCGCCCCGGAGTCCCGCCGAATCCTGCGCCGGGCCGCTTGGCACCCGCACCCGCCCCCTGTTCCCGTCGGGGGAGTTGAAGAGGCACGGGGTGAGCGCAGTAAGCGGTGCCGCTCGGCGGTGCCGCTCCCGCGGCGGCCTCCGGACACGCGGACGGCCCGGCCCGGGTCTGAGGCCGGGCCGGGTCCGGTGCGGGCCGGGTCCGGTGCCGGGCGGGGCTGGGTCGGGGCGGGTCTGGTGCCGGGCGGGGCCGGGTCGGGGCGGGAGGCAGGCGGCCCTGCCCCGGGCCGCCCCGGGCCCGGTGCCGGGCGGGAATGCAGGCGCCCCCGGCGTCCCGCGCTGGGCCCGGCACCGGGCCGGGCCCAGCGGGGGACGCGGGGGGCAGGTCCGGGCCGGTTTCCTGTCGTGCCGTCACCGGCCGGGCCTTCGGGGGCCGGAGACCCGGCGGTGGCCGCCGCCGCGTCCGTCTTCGGCTCGCGTGGCCCGGCTCGGTCTCAGGCCGTGAACAGGTCGTAGGTGGAGCTGTGGCGCGGTCCGGCCAGTACGTCCAGCTGGGGGTCGACGGTGAGGACGGCCTGGTGCAGCCGTTGCAGCTGGGGGGAGGGTTCCACGCCCAGGTCCTCGATCAGCCGGACCCGCAGCCTGCGGTAGACCTCCAGGGCGGAGGCCTGCCGGCCGGAGCGGTAGAGCGCCACCATGGCCTGTGAGTGCAGCCCCTCGTGCTGGGGGTGACGGGCGGTCAGTTCGATGAGCTCGGCGATGAGTTCGGCGTGCCGGCCCAGCCGCAGGTCGGCGTCGATGCGCCGCTCCACGGTGACCAGCCGGCTCTCCTCCAGCCGGACCACCTCGATCTCCAGGACCGGCCCCAGGCGTACGTCGACCAGGGCGGGGCCCTCCCACAGTCCCAGGGCCTCGCGGAAGCGGGCGGCGGAGACCTCGTCGTCGCCGCTCTCGAACGCGGTCTGTCCCTCCCGCGTCAGACGGTCGTACTGGTGCACGTCGACGCTGTCGGGCGGGATCTGCAGCAGATAGCCGCCGTGCCGGGTGGCCAGTACCTCCTTGGCGCCGCCCGGTGCGCCGGGCCCCATCGCGGTGCCCAGCCGCCGGCGCAGCTGCAGGATGTAGGTCTGCAGGGTCGTCAGTGCGCTCTGCGGGGGCTGCGTCGCCCAGATCTCCTCCATGAGGGTCGGGACGGGCATCACCCGTCCGGGATACAACGCCAGCAGCGACAGGATCTGCCGCGGCTTGCCTGCGCTCGGAACGATGGATCCCCCGTTGACCTCGGCACTCAACGGACCCAGAACCTGAATCCTCACCGGTCTCCTCCGTATGTCGTCGAGCTCCTTGTCCCGTTCCTTTTGTGGCCAGAAATCCGCGCCGCCGCTCACGCTAGCCGCGGCCGTCCCTCCCCAGCGATTTCCTGGAGCCGTTCTCGAGCGGACTTCCAAGTCCGGTGTCACACACGCTGTCCGGGGCACTGGAGGACGCTCGCAGCGCGGCTCGAATCGAACTCCTGATTCCGCCGTCACCGCACTCCAGACGGTTACCGTCGACCATTTCCGCGCGCCCCCGCCACGGCCGGCGGCATCCGTAATCACCGCCGCGGACGCCGTCAAGCCACCACGTCCCCGCCCCGCCCCGCGCCCGCCGCGCACCGGACCGCACGCCCCGCGCCCGCCCTCCCGGCCCGGCCCGCCGGACACCTCCCGCCCTCCCCGCACCCACGGCAACTGGCCGAAGCGTTTCCCCCACCCCAACCGCGCCGCGCCCGGCCACCCCCACCCCAACCGCGCCGCGCCCGGCCACCCCCACCCCAACCGCGCCGCGCCCGGCCACCCCCACCCCACCGCCCGCCACCGTCTTCCGCCCGGCCCCAGCCCCCAGCCGCCCCGACTCCCGCCGTCCCGGAGCCCCGCAGGCACGCCCCGACTCCCGCCGCCGTCTCCCGCCCGACCCCAGCCCCCGCCGCCCCGACTCCCGCCGCCCCGGAGCCCGCAGGCACGCCCCGGCCGCCCGGCCCCTCCCTTCTCCTCTCCCGGCCCGGCCCGGCCCGGCGCATCGCATCGCATCGCGCGGGTCGCACCGCCGTCCGGCGCCATGCGCTGTCCCCCGTACCGGCCCCGGCCCCGGCCCCGGCGCTGTGTGCCTGGCGTCGTGGCGTCGTGGGCGGCGGCGTGGAGCGCTCTTCGAGTGCAGTGAGAGCGGTTCTTGAGCGTGGTGACCGATGGTGTCCCCAAGGCTGAAGGAGGAGGGAGGAGGTATGGGCACCCCGGACCAGTACGAGCCCGTCCTGCGCGTGGAACGCGGGCGGGCCAGCGAAGAGGAACTGGCCGCACTCACCGTGGTGCTGCTCGCGCTCGGCGCGGGCGGCGCACCCGCCCGCCGGGGCAGGCCGGTCAACGGCTCCCGCTGGTGGAGGAGGCCCCGGGCCTACCGCGGCCCGCGCGGCTGGCAGTGACGGACCTCGCCCAGAAAGGGACCTGACATGGCAATGACCACTGCCCCCGCACCCGTCGAGCCGGGGCCGACCGACATCCGCGGACGTGTGGCGGAACTGCACGCGATCCGTGAGGCGGCCCGGCTGGGCCCCAGCGAGAAGGCGACCGCCGCCCAGCACGCCAAGGGCAAGCTGACCGCCCGCGAACGCATCGCCCTGCTGCTGGACGAGAACAGCTTCCAGGAGGTCGAGCAGCTGCGCCGGCACCGGGCGACCGGGTTCGGCCTGGAGGCCAAGAAGCCGTACACGGACGGTGTGATCACCGGCTGGGGCACGGTGGAGGGCCGTACGGTCTTCGTCTACGCGCACGACTTCCGTATCTTCGGCGGTGCGCTCGGCGAGGCCCACGCCACGAAGATCCACAAGATCATGGACATGGCCATCGCGGCCGGTGCGCCGCTGGTCTCCCTCAACGACGGTGCGGGCGCCCGGATCCAGGAGGGTGTCTCCGCGCTGGCCGGCTACGGCGGCATCTTCCAGCGCAACACCAAGGCCTCCGGTGTCATCCCGCAGATCTCCGTGATGCTCGGCCCGTGCGCGGGCGGTGCGGCCTACAGCCCGGCCCTGACGGACTTCGTGTTCATGGTCCGTGAGACCTCGCAGATGTTCATCACCGGCCCGGACGTGGTCAAGGCCGTCACCGGTGAGGAGATCAGCCAGAACGGGCTCGGCGGCGCCGACGTGCACGCCGAGACCAGCGGCGTTGCCCACTTCGCCTACGACGACGAGGAGACCTGCCTCGCCGAGGTCCGCTACCTCCTGTCGATGCTCCCGCAGAACAACCGCGAGAACCCCCCGCACACCACCGCCCACGACCCGGCCGGCCGGCGCAGCGAGATCCTCCTCGACCTGGTGCCCGCCGACGGCAACCGGCCCTACGACATGACGAAGGTCATCGAGGAACTCGTCGACGACGGCGACCACCTCGAGGTCCACGAGCGCTGGGCCCGCAACATCATCTGCGCGCTGGCCCGCCTGGACGGCCAGGTGGTGGGCATCGTCGCCAACCAGCCGCAGACCCTCGCCGGCGTCCTGGACATCGAGGCCTCCGAGAAAGCCGCCCGGTTCGTGCAGATGTGCGACGCCTTCAACATCCCCATCCTCACCCTGCTGGACGTGCCCGGCTTCCTGCCCGGCGTGGACCAGGAACACGGCGGGATCATCCGGCACGGCGCGAAGCTCCTGTACGCGTACTGCAACGCGACGGTGCCGAGGATCTCGCTGATCCTGCGCAAGGCGTACGGCGGTGCCTACATCGTGATGGACTCCCAGTCCATCGGCGCGGACCTCACGTACGCGTGGCCCACGAACGAGATCGCCGTGATGGGCGCCGAGGGCGCCGCCAACGTCATCTTCCGCCGCCAGATCGCCGACGCCGCCGACCCCGAGGCCATGCGCGCCCGCATGGTCAAGGAGTACAAGGCCGAACTCATGCACCCCTACTACGCGGCCGAACGCGGCCTGGTCGACGACGTCATCGACCCCGCCGAGACCCGCGAGGTCCTCATCCGCTCACTGGCGATGCTGCACGCCAAACACGCGGACCTGCCCTCCCGCAAACACGGCAACCCCCCGCAATAGTCCCCCCCGGCACCCGCACCCGTACCCGCCACCCGCACCCATGCCCTGCGCTTCCCGGCCCCCCTGCACCCTGCCGCCGCTCCGCTTTCCGCCCGGCCTTCCGCACCAGAGCAGACCCGGCGGTCTGCTTTACGGGATATGGCCGGTCCCGCCCGCCGCCTTTCCGCCCCGCCGGAGCGGGCCGGAGGGGGCCGGAACGGGACCGGAACAGAACGGAGTTGCACGGAAAGCCTGGCAGCCGCCCCTCCCCGGCGGCGCGCGGACCGCGGACGGACGGTCTCCTCTCACCCCCACAGAAACAGCACGAACGGTCGGGTATTGACAGACCGGATGCGCTGTTTTGTAATCGGGGGTGCGGCACGGGACACCGAGCAGGGGAGACGGCGTGGACATCGACGTACTGGGCGCACTGGCAGTGCGGGAGAACGGGGTGTCCATCACCCCGACGGCGCCGAAACCGCGGCAGGTCCTGGCGCTGCTCGCGCTCCGGGCCGACCAGGTGGTGCCCGTCGCGGCCCTCATCGAGGAACTGTGGGGCAACTCCCCGCCGCGCAGCGCCCGTACCACCCTGCAGACGTACGTGCTGCAGTTGCGCGAGCTGATCGCGCAGGCGCTCGAGCACGGCCGCAGCGGCGCCAAGGACGTCCTGATGACCCTGCCGGGCGGCTATCTGCTCGTCTCCGGCGGCGGCAGCAGTGACGTGCGCGAGTTCGAGCGGCTCGCGGGGGAGGGCTACCGGGCCATGGACCAGGGCGCCTTCGCCGAGGCGGCCCGCACCCTGGCCGGGGCGCTGCAGCTGTGGACGGGGGCCGCGTTCGCCGACGTACAGGCCGGGGCGCAGCTGGCGATGGAGACCCGGCGGCTGGAGGAGAGCCGGCTGTGCGCGCTGGACCAGCGCATCGAGGCCGATCTGCGGCTGGGCCGCCACCGTGAACTGCTGCCCGAACTGACCGTGCTGACCAGCCGGTACCGCACCCACGAGAACCTGCACGCACAGTTCATGCTGGCCCTGCACCGCTCCGGCCGGCGCAGCGAGTCGCTGAGCGTCTACCACCAGCTGCGGGCCACCCTCGTCAACGACCTGGGCCTGGAGCCCTCGCCGCGGCTGCGGCGGCTGCAGCACTCCATCCAGACGGCGGCGCCGGAGACGGCGGCGATGCCCGCACCGTTCGACGGCGCGGGACCTGCCGCGCCCGCACGGGCCCGGTGAAAGCGCACCGCCCGCACGGCAGCGGCACGGGCCACTGCCGTGCGGGCGGCAGCAACCGCACCTGACCGAACGGCGCTTCGGGCGGCCCGAGAGGTCCGGGCGATCCGAGAGGCCCAGGCGGTCCGGGCGGTCCGGGCGATCCGAGGGCGGTCCGGGCGGTCCGGGCGGTCCGGGCGGTCCGGGCGATCCGAGGGCGGTCCGGGCGGTCCGGGCGGCCCCGACGGGCCGCGTGGTGCGGGCGGTCCGGATGGCCCTGACGGCCCGAGGAGTGCGGGCGGTCCGGATGGCCGTGGCGCGGTCGGGCCGGGTGGTGCGGTCGGGCCGGGTGGGTGTGCGGGCCGGCCGCCGATGCGTGAGCCGGGTGAACACGCCGTATCCGCGCGGCGGATGGACCTGGCGGGCGGGCGGCTCATTCTTTGGGCGGAGGGTCCGGGCGCCGGCTGGCTCCCGGGAGCCAGCCGCCTTCGGCGGGGATCACCACGGCCGGGGATGTGGCGCGGTGGCGGCGGCGCCCACAATGCCAGGACGGCCACCCGGGATCCGACCCTTGGAGACGCCCACCATGACCTCCGCCCCTCACCCGCACACGGCCTCGCCGACGCCGGCGGCCGACGTGCTCGCCGAGCTCACCGCGGTACTGGCGGGCATGATGCGTGTCGAGCCGCAGACCCTCGACACACAGGAGTCCTTCCGGCTGCTGGGCCTGGACTCGATGCTGTCCCTCGAGTTCGTCGCGGCGCTCAACGCCCGCTACGGCACCCAGGTCGCGGCCACCGCCCTGTACGACCACCCCACCCCGGCGGCACTGGCCCGGCACGTCGCGGCCGAACTCGCCGCACCCGGGCCCCCGCCGCGCCCCACCCCCACCCTGGTCCCGGCCCCGGTGCGCGGTGCGGGAGCGTGGCCCGTCGCGGGGCCGGACACGGTCACCGACACCCTGCGCACGCAGCTCGCCGGGATCCTGCACTGCGCCGCGCAGGACATCGACGTGAGCGCGCCGTTCGCCGCACTGGGACTGGACTCCATCCTGGCCGCGGAGTTCCTGGCCGGCATCAACCGCACCTACGGCCTCAGCGAGCAGACCGACCTGCTCTACGACCACCCCGACCTCGCGGCCATGGCCGCGCACGTCACCGCGCAGGTGACAGACACCCGCACCACCGGCCCCGCACCCGCACCCGCACCCGCACCCGGTCCCGTGCCCGCACCCGGCCCCGCACTCGCACCCGGTCCCGTGCCTGTGGCCGAGTCCGTGCCGGCCGCGGCGGCCGGGCGGGCCGACGCGGCGCCGCGCCCCGCCCGGCCGACGCGGGCCGTGGAGATCGACCTGAACGCCCTGCTGGACGCGGTGCGCGACGAGGTGCTCAGCATCGACGAGGCGGCTGCCCTGCTTGCGGCCCGCTCCGCCTGACACGAAGGGCACACGGTGATGGACACCCGCGAGATCCTGACGCGGTTCAAAGGCGGCACCCTGCAGCGCGAGCACGCCGTGGCCCTGCTGGGCGGCGCCCCCGCACCACCGGCCGCGGCGCCGGCGAGGCCCGGCCCCGCGGCGCCGCCCGCGGCGGCGGACCGCGAACCGCCGTCCGGCCCCGGTTCCGGCGGCGCCGAGCCGTGCGCCGTCGTGGGGATGCAGGGCTGTTTCCCGTACGCCGGCGATCTGGAGGCCTTCTGGCGCCACGCCCTGCAACAGCACGCCCCCACGGCCTCGCCCCCGCGGGGAGGGGACCGTTTCACGGACGGCACACGGGAGTTCGACGCCGGCCTGCTCGCCCTGTTCGGCCTCGACGCCGCGGGCGCGGCCGCCCTGGACTGCCGTGAACGGCTGCTGGCGCGCAGCGCGTGGCAGACCCTGGAGAGCGCCGGATACGCCGGAGCGCGGACCGACCGGCTCACCGGCCCCGACCGCACAGGGCGCAGCGTCGGTGTCTACATCGCCGCCGGCCCGCCCCGCGGCACGCCGGGCGGACACCTGATGGGCGAGCACCTGCCGGGCGGGGCGGGACCGGCCGGGCGGCTGTCGCGACTGCTCGACCTGCGCGGGCCCAGCCTGAGCGTCGACACCGGCGCGTCCTCCTTCCTCACCGCGCTGCACCTCGCGCTCGGCGCGCTGCGCGCGGGGGAGTGCGAGGCGGCGCTGGCCGCCGCCGTCGAACTGCCACCGAGTCCGGCACACCAAGCCCCCACCCCCACCCCCACCCCCACCCCCACCGGCACCGCCACGGATGCCGGTGGTGTCGGGGACGGCGGCGGGGGAGTGGTGGTCGTTCTGCTCAGGCCGCTGGCCGCGGCCCGCGCCGCCGGGGACCGTGTGTACGCGGTGATCCGTGCCGGCGCGGCCGGTCACCCGGGCCGCCTGGGAGCCGTACCGCACCACGCCCGGCTGGTCGGCCGGGCCCTGGCCGCGGCCGGGCTGCCGGCCCCGGCCGCCGGTCCGCACGGGCCGGACAGCGGCCCGCGGCCGCCGCGGACCGCATCGCCGCCGTCCCCGGCCGCCGTCCCCGGCCCCGACGGCCCAGGTGCGGACCCGGTGGTACCGGAGGCCGGACCGGAGGCCGGACTGGAGGCCGGGCTGGAGGCCGGGCTGGAGGCGCTGGGCATCGCGGTGCGGGAGAGCGCGCGGACGGCGGCCGCCCCGGCGGCTGATACGGGAGTGGTCGCCGGGGCGGCCGCCCTGGCCCGTGCCGTGGGGCAGCTGCGCCACGCCACGCTGCTGCCCGGACCAGGCCGGGCGGCGCCCGCCGTCTGGGAGCCGGCCCGCGGCGGCGACGGCACCGCGGTGCCCCGCAGGGCCCTGGTCGGCGTGTCCGGGCCGCCGGCCGCGGACGCCGTGCTGGTCGTGGAGGAGGCACCCGCCGCGCACCGTCCCCCCGTACGGCCCCCGCCACGGCCCACCCGCCACCCCGCACACGCGGAACTGGTGCTGCTGTCCGCCGCCACACCCCGTCAACTGGCCGCCACCGCTGGGCAGTTCGCCCGCTGGCTGGCCGGCGCCGCCCAGCACGGCGGGCCGGCCGGAGCGGACCTCGCCGCGGTCGCACACGAACTGCGCCTGGGACGGGCGGCTTTGCGCTGCCGCCTGGCGGTGGTCGCCCACACGGTCACCGGCCTGGCCGCACAGCTGGCCGCCTTCGCCGAGCCCGCCGGCCCCGGCCGGCACCCGGCGGGCGTACGCAGCGCCGACCTGCGCGACGCCGGTGAACCGCTACTGCTCGACGGGCTCGCGGAGACCCGCGCCTACGTGGCCGCCCTGTGGCAGGGCGGCCGCCTCGAACAGCTGACGCGGCTGTGGCTGGCCGGCGCCGACGTCTGCGCCGTACTGCCCGCGCACCCCGGCCCCGCGGGCATCGAACTGCCCCCCACCGTGCTGCAACCCGAGCCCCACTCCCAGCCGGAGCCGGAGCCCCATCCCGAGCCCGAGCCGGAGCCGGAGCCGGAGCCGGAGCCGGAGCCGGAGCCGGAGCCGGAGCCAGAGCCAGAGCCCCATCCCGAGCCGGAGCCGGAGCCGGAGCCGGAGTCCGAGCCCCACACCCAGTCCCAGTCCCAGTCCCGGTCCCAGGTCCGCTCCCCGTCTCCGGTGCGGTTCCGGTCTCCACACGGGCCTGGGGCACGGCCGGTGGAGTCCGGTCCGGGCAGGACGGCGTCCGGCGCGGGTGTGCCCGCACCCGACGGCGGCACGGACGGAGCACAGCGGTGACCGCACCTCTGACGCCCCCGCCCCCGCCCCCGTCACCGTCGCTGTCCGCGGTCGCGTCCCCGTTCCCGGTCCGGGCTCTGGCCCCGGTCCCGGCGTCCGCCGCGGTTCCCGTCGCGGGTGCGGACGCGGGCACGGACGAGCCGGTCAAGCTGTGGCTGTGTCCCAACGACGGCCTGCCGCCCGCGGTCGCCGGTCTGCTCGCCGCGCACTGGCTGGACGCGCAGGAGCAGAAGACCGCGAGCCGTTTCCTGTTCGAACGCGACCGGCGCCAGTACCTGCTCGCCCACACCCTGGTGCGGCGCGCACTGGCGCTGGAGGCGGGCCTGGCCGAGGCCGAGCTGGTCATCTGGCGTTCCGCGCGGGGCCGTCCCTTCCTGCGGCCCGCTCCGGGCGAACTGCCGCGCGGCGGGGCCCAGCTGGACTTCAACCTCTCCCACGCGGGCGGCTACAGCCTGCTGGGCATCGTGCGCCGCCACCGCATCGGTGTGGACGTGGAACGGCTGGAGGACCGCGACGAGCGGGCCATCACCACCATCGTGCGCACCTTCGCCGCCCCGGAGCGGGAGTGGGTCGAACGGGCGGCGCCCGGCCCGGACCGCGACCGGCGGGCACTGCGGGTGTGGACGCTCAAGGAGGCCTATTCCAAGGCCCGCGGGCTCGGTCTCGGACTGCCCTTCGACGCGTTCGTCTTCACGCTCGACGACGAGCGCGGCGTACGCGCCTTCACGCCGCCCGCCGACGACACGGCCCGCCCGTGGCGGTTCGTCGAACTGGAGCCGGTGCCCGGTGTGCTGGTCGCCGTCGCCGTGCCCGCCGACGCGGCCCAGGACCCGGTGCTCCACCTCGGCTACGGCTTCCCCTGGAGCCGCTCGGAGCTTCGCAGCTTCCCGCTGCCCCGGCCGGTGGGGGGCCACCTGGCCGCGGTCCCCGCGTAACGGCCGGCGCGGCGGCGCCCGGGGGCATCTCCAGCGGGCTTCGAAGACCTCTTGAGCCGGGACACCTACTGTGAGGCATCCGCTGTTCCTGCTGTCTGCAGCCAGGAGGCCACCGTGTCCGTCCTCAGGTATCCGCAGAGCCCGCTGGACGACCTGCTGCGGCGGGCCGCGGACCGGGACGGCGACGCCCCGGCCGTGGTCACGGCCAAGGACGCGGTGACGTTCGCCGCCCTGGACCGGGACGCGGACCGCATCGCCCACTACGTACGGCGCACCGTCCGCCGGGCCGACGCCGTCGTCGCCGCGGCCACCACCCTCGACACCGCCTTCCCCGCCGTGTACTACGGCACCGTCCGCAGCGGCCGGCTGCTGGCCCTGCTCGATCCGCTGATGGGGCCGGCCGCGCTGCACGAGGTGTGCGCGACGGCCGGGGCCGAGATCGCCTTCGTACCCGGCCCGCTGGCCGCGCTGCTCGCCGCGCTCGCGGACCGGCTGCCCCGGCTGCACACCATCGTGGTGACGGACCCCACCGGCCGTCCCGCATCCGGCCGTCCCGCATCCGGCCGTCCCGCATCCGGTGGCTTGGTGTCCGGCGGTTTGGTGCCGGGCCGTCAGGCGTCCGGTGGTCAGGGGGCCTGTGCGGTGGTGGCGCTGTCCGCGGCTCTGGCCGGGGTGCCCGCCGCCGGGTCCGTACGCACGGTGCGGCCCGGTGTGGACGCGGTGGCGTGCCTGCAGTTCGCGCCGGACGGCGGCGGCCGGCTGAGAGGTGTGCGGCTGACGCACCGCAATCTCGTCGCGGGCGCCGCCCAGACCGCGCTGGCCCACCGGCTCGGTGCCGCCTCCGTCGTCCTCAACCATCTGCCGCAGTACCACGCCGTGCACCTCAACTCGGCCGTGCACGCCGGGGCCCGGCAGGTGCTGTGCACGGACCCGGACCCCTTCGGGGCGCTGGAGGAGGCCGCGCGGGCACAGGCCACCCACTACTACGGGCTGCCCGCCCGGCTGCACCGGCTGGCGGGCGATCCCCGGCTGGCGGGCGACTCCCGGCCGGCGGGTGACTCCGGGCCGGCGGGTGACTCCGGGCCGGCGGGTGACGCCCGTCCGGCCACGGGCCGGGCGTATCTGCCGGGCCGGCACCTGAGCGCCATTCATGTCAGCGGCGGTGTACTGGCGCCGGAACGGGCCCGTGCGCTGCGCGACGCGCTGCGTGTGTCCGTTCTGCAGGGCTACGGCCTGACCGAGGTCTTCACTCTCTCCCACCACCAGCCGCCCGGCTCGCGGCCCGGTCTCGGCGCGGTCGGGGTACCGCTGCCGGGCACCGAGTGCCGGGTCGTCCTGCCCGGCGGCACCCGGCCCGCCCCGGTGTGGTCGACCGGCGAGGTGCAGATCCGGGGACCGCAGCTGAGCCCCGGCCCGGCGGACGGGGGCGGAGCGGCACCGCGGGACGCGGACGGCTGGCTGTCCACCGGTGACACGGGCTACCTCGACGCGGACGGCGGACTGCACCTCGTGGACGCGCACCGCTCCGTGTTCACCTGCGACGACGCGCTGGTGGCGCCCAGCGTGGTGGAGCGGGTCATCGGCCAGGACCCGCGGGTGGCCGACTGCATCGTCGCGGACTGGCCCGACCCGGCGCGCGGCGCCCTGGTCTGGGCCGGCGTGGTGCTGCGCGAGACGCCCGACGGCGATGCTCCCGGCCTCCTCGACGTCCTCGACTCCGTCGCCGAACAGGCCAACGCCCGGCTCGGTCCGGGCGAGCAGATCCGCCGGCTGGAAGCCCTCGACGCCGTCCCCCGCCGGCCGGGCGGCCGGCCCGCCCGCCGCGAACTGCGCCTGCGGCTGCACGCCCTGGCCGCCGGGGAAGCCGCCGCCTGACCCGCCCCGGCCGCCCCCCCGACACAGACCGCGGGACAACCGGCCCCGGGACAACCGGCCCAGGGACAAGAAGACAAGGAGACTTGCAGACAAGGGGACTTGAGAGCAGCGGCCCCCCGGACCCCTGGACCTCCGGACCCCTGGACCTCCGGACCTCCGGACCTCCGGACCTCCGGACAGGAAACCTGGGGGACGGCAAACCGGCGGCATCGGCCCGGAGGACAAGTGGCCGATGCCGGCGGCCCGCCAAGCCGACGGTCTGGAGCCGGTGGCCCGCAAGCCAACGGGCCGGGGACACAGGGCCGCAGGCCGAAGGGGCCTGAGACAGAGGCCTGAGCCGGGAGCCTGAGACGGGGGCCTGGGAGCAGGAGCCTGAGACGAGGCCCGGAACCGGGCCCGGAACCGGGCCCGGAACCGGGTTTGGAACCGGGTCTGGAACCGGGCCTGGGGACGGGGGCTTGGGGACGGGCCCGGGGACGGCGGGGTGAGAGGTGGTAGCGGACCGGTCGTGGTCCGCTGGAGCGCACCGGACACGATGCTTAAGCCCCGCCGCCTACGGTGACCTGGCGGGACATCCCGGGATCCGGCGGGACATCCCCGGACAGAGGGAGGAGGCCGTCATGGACGAGCGGCACGCCGCACTGCGGGTGCTCCTTGGCCCCCCGCACACGACGAACACGCCGGCCGTGCCCCGGCCCCCCGGCCCGGCGCGCCGGCCGCGGTGCGGGTGCACGTGGTCGGCGAGGACCCGCTCGCCCGCCGCGGCATCACGGCACTGCTCGAGGGCCACCCCGGTATCCGTGTCACCGGCGAGAGCGAACCGGGGCCGGAGCTGCTGCGCGCGCTGGCCGCCCGGCCGCCGCATGTCCTGGTCGCCCACGGCGCGTTCGCCGACGGGCAGCGCGAGCCCGTGGCCTTCGGCGGCGGGGACCTGCCGCTGCTGGTCCTGGGCGGTCCGGCCCGCACCGACCGCGGCCGACTGTTTACCACCGCCACCGTAAGCCAGCTGGCCTCCGCCGTGGTGCTGGCCGCGGTAAGCTACACCCTCGCGCACGGCCCCGCCCCGGCCCCGGCCGGGCGCCGTTCCACCGGCCCGCCCGTCCCGCCGATCTCACCGGTCAGCCCCGACCGGCTGACCGACCGCGAGTGCCAGGTCCTCGACCTGCTGGCCCGCGGCCTGTCCAACGGCGAGATAGCCCAGGCCCTGACCCTGTCCGAGCACACCGTCAAGACCCACGTGCAGAACCTGCTGCACAAGCTGCGCCTGCGCAACCGCGTCCACGCGGCGATCTACGCCTTCGAGTCCGGCCTGCGCCCCCGGCCGCCCGCCCCCTGGCCTGACCCGCCCTCAAGCCCGGCCCCGGAGTAAGCTTCGAGGTCTGGTTCTGCGCGGGATCGCCGGGCCGGGCGGGGTGACGGGCCCGGCAGATGACGAAGGTGACGCTGATCAGCAGGGCCCAGGAGATCCATTTGGAAGCGGAGACGGGTTCCCAGCCGTGGAGCTGGTAGGGGTATCTCCAGGCTCCGAAGTAGGTGGCGATGTTCTCGGCCAGCCACAGGAAGAACCCGATCAGGACGAACGACAGCGCCAGCGGCATCCGGTGGCGGTGCGCACCGACGGTGAAGTGGACCCGTACCCCGGCGGTCGCGGCCAGCAGCAGACCGCCCAGCAGCCAGCGCACGTCCAAAAGCCAGTGCCGGGTCAGGAAGTTGAGATACAGACCGCCGGCCAGGACGGCGGTGACACGCGCCCGGTAGCCGGTCAGGGCCAGGTCCAGCAGCCGCCAGGACCGGCAGACGTAACTGCCCACCGCGGCGTACATGAACCCCCCGTACAGCGGCACACCGGCGACCTTGGTCAGCGCCGGTTGTGGGTAACTCCACGAACCGGCCCGCACTTTCACCAGCTCGAAGGCGAGTCCCAGGACATGGCACACCGCGACGACCGCCACCTCCCGGGAGGTCTCCCACCCCAGCGCGAAACCCACGCCGGTCAGCACCACCCCGTACGCCAGCAGCAGGTCGTAGCGCGCCACCGGCAGCGGCGGCAGCAGCACCGAGATCGCCAGAGCGCCCAGCAGCGCGCACGAGAACGCGCAGCAGCGCGCCTGCACCCACGCGAACCCTGCCAGCTGCCGTAGGTGCGTCCCGCTGCGGTACCCGATCCTGTCCATGCCCCGAAGACCCGTGTGCGGCACCGATGGTTGCGATCTTCCCGGACCTGTACCCGCCCGATCCCGTTCCCGGCCCGGTCCGCGTCCTTGGACCTGCCGCTGCTCCGGACCCGGTGCGGGCCGTGGACCCGGGCGCTCGGTGGGGGAGGGCGGAGGGGATGCGGGCGCGTGGCGGGGGCCGGTGCTACGCGGCGGGCGGGGCGCACCGTCTGGGCCAGCCGATGTCCTCGTCGGAGGGGGCCCGGGCCCGGTACCGGGCCCGGCCGCCGTGTCCCGCGGCGGCCGTCCGCGCCGCCCGGTGCGCGCACACCGATGGCCTCATCGTCGACTCCCTGACGTTTGACATGCGCAAGGACTCCACGCCGGCCGGGTGCGCCGGCCGGATGATGCCGAGCCTGCCCGGCCGCGCCGGAGGAACGCTGGAGAAGCGCACGAGACCGACATGAGACACACGTGAGACGGGCGTGAGGCCCGCACGAGATTTCCGCCCCGGGCCTGGCAAAGGTTTGCCCGCGTGTTGCCCGGCGCCCTACGCTCGGGGCGGCTCCCGGCGAAACTTTCTTGCCCGCTCACCCCAGGGGATTCGAATCATGCTGCGACAGCCCGCGTTCGGAAACCGCCTGAAGAAGCTCCGGACGGCCCGGGGGCTGTCGCAGACGGCACTGGCCGGTGAGGGCATGTCCACCGGCTACCTCTCCCGGCTGGAATCCGGGGCGCGCCAGCCCACCGACCGGGCCGTGGCCTACCTCGCCGACCGGCTGGGTCTCAAGGCCGCCGATTTCGAGGAGCCGGTCACCGGCTCACTGGCCCACGCCCTGACCCTGGCCTCCTCCACCGGTTCCGCGGACGCCATCGAGGCACTGCGCTCGGCACTCGCCGCCGAGGGCCACGAAAGCGCGGTGCTGCGCTGGCAGGCACTGTGGCTGCTGGCGAGGGCCGCCCGCCTGCAGGGCGACCACGCCGCGGAGCGCGCCCACCTCGGCCACCTCGTCGCGCTCGGCGACGAGGTGGGCCTGGCCGAGCTGCGGGTGCGCGGCCTGACCCGGCTGGCGCGCTGCCTGCGTTCACTCGGCGAGATCACCCCCGCCCTTGACGCGGCCGTCGCCGCCCACCGGCTCGCCCTGGGCGAGGACCTGGGCGTCGAGGACCGCGCCGCCGCGCTGCTGGCCCTGGTGTCCGTCCAGGCGGAGGCCGGACAGGTGCCGGAGGCCCGGGTGCACGCCGACGAACTCACCGCCCTGGTCGAGGGCCGCAGCGACGCGCTGTGGGCCGAGGCGATGTGGACGGCCGCCGCCGTACGGGTGCGCCAGGGCGACCACACCGGCGCGCAGCACTGCCTCGATGAGGCCCTGGAACGCTTCAGCAGCCAGGAGGACCTGGTGCTGTGGCTCAGACTGCGGCTCGCCGCGGGCCGGCTGCACCTGCAGAAACTGCCCGCCGACCCCGCACAGGCACAGCGCTGCGCGGAGCAGGCCGAGGCCGCCCTCGCCTTCGTCGGCACCCCCGCCCTGCGCCAGGACCTGACCGCGCTGAAGGCCGATCTGGCCTTCGCCACCGGCCGCTACGACGATGCCCGCGCCCTGCTGGGCGGCCTGGCCGGGGACGAGCCGAGGATGACCTACCGCGACCGGGTCCGGCTGGAGATCCTGCGCCAGCAGCTGCTGATCCTGGGCGGCGACGTCTCCGGCGTGGACGGCCTGCGCACCCTGGCCCAGCAGGCCCAGGCCGACGCCAACATCGACCTCGCGGCGGAGATCTGGCGCACCCTCGCGGACGCCCTCACCCCCGCCCCGCCGGCCTGAGAGCCGTCCCGTAACCGGGCCCGCCCACGCGGCCGTAACCGGCCCGCCCACGCGGCCGTGAAGTGCCCGCCGCCGGGACGGTGTCCGGCGCCGCGCCCACGACGAACGGCGCCGCCCGGACACCGCCACGGCCCGCGCACACCTGACCCCGCGCACCTGACCCCCGCACCCCTCACTCCGTACACCCCATCCCGCGCACCCGGGCCGGCAGAGGGTGGTGCCGGGGGAAATGCGAGTGGCCGGCGCGGTGGATTTCCCGCTGCCCGGGGGGATTTGAGAGTTCCCGCTTTTCCGGGTTTTTCTCGACGGCGCCTCGAATTCCGGTGGACGGGGCGGAACATGCCTTGACGCGTGGAGTGCCGGTTCGTGAATCTCGGTACGGTATTGGCCGTTCACGCCCGAAGGGACACCATCGTGGTCAGCAAGAAGAGGAATCCCGCAGGACCCGAGCCGGAGCTCATCCCCGCCTTCGGCAGTGAGGTCACCGACGGTCTGGACGAGGACACGGAGGCGGACGTCCTGGGCAGCATCGCCCTGCAGTAGGACGCCACCGTCCGCGGCGGCACGCGGGCGGACGTGGGGGAGGGGACCCGCCCGGCGGATCCCCTCCCCGTCCCGTCCGCCGCCCGCGTCGTCAGGACGTCACGAGCGCCACGCACATCGCGCCCAGGGCCACCGCCTGCAGCACGACCCGGGCGTTGATGACGCTGTCCCAGGTGCGCTGCAGGCCCCGCGCGTCGGGTGCGGTGCGGCAGTCCAGGGCGGCGCCGGTGAGCTCCTTGTTCACCGGCGCGCTGACCTTGTTGTAGACGGCCAGCCACACCACCAGGGCCAGCGCCGCCACCCCCGCGGCGACGGCCGGCGCCGTCCTGCCGCCGAAGCCGGCCGCGACGGCCGTGGCCACGGTGGCGACCAGGCCGAAGACGCCCGGGACGGGCATCCGCCGGTCCCCGAAACGGTGGATCTGCCCCATGGTGCTGGTCAGCACCGCGTCGTCGACGTGCGCGAGGGCGGGCCGCTGGACGATCGCGGAGAAGACGTCGGTGCCGTAGACCACCGCGTTGGCCATCGTGGCCACCACGGCCAGGGTTTGTACGAGCGCTTCCATCACAACCACCCTTGTCCGTCTGCCGGTTGCCACAAGGGCCGTGCCGCCCCGTGGGTTTATCAATGCTAGATGTCCTGCCGACACTATCAAGTTCAGTGCTTCGAATGCTAGCGTTGACAACTCCATTAGTCCGCAAGGGATTTCGCGAGGACGTGGGACGGCCCGGCCGCGGCGGTCCGCCGTACCGCGCCCTGCGAGGACATCCGCCCGCACCGCCACGAGGAGACACCCAGATGGCCATTGGACGTGCCCGTCGCGTACTCATCGCCGGCGGAGGGATCGGCGGCCTGGCCGCGGCCCTCGCGCTGCAGCGCAGCGGTGTGGAGTGTGTGGTCTTCGAACGGGCCGAGGAGCTGCGCGACGGCGGCGCGGGCCTGCACATCTGGACCAACGGAGTGCTCGCGCTGGACTGTCTGGGCGTGGCGGGCCAGGTCCTGGAGACGGCCCCGGCGCAGCAGGTCGCGCACTTCAGCACCGACCGCGGCGAGGTGCTGGGCGCCTGGCCGGTGGGCGACTTCGTCGAGCGCTACGGAGCGCCCACGATCGCCGTCGAGCGCTCCGTCCTGCACGGTGTGCTGCGTGACGCGCTGGAGGGCTCCGTGGTGCGCACCGGGGCGCACGTGGTCGGCTTCGACCAGGACGAGGACGGGGTCACCGTGCGCTTCGCGGACGGCGGCAGCGAGCGGGGCGACCTGCTCATCGGGGCCGACGGCATCCACGGCACCGTCCGCGACTGCCTGTTCGGCCCCGCCGACAACCGCTACAGCGGCTACATCGCCTGGCGCGGACGCTCCCCCCTCCAGCACCCCGGCATCCCGCCGGGGACCTTCAACGCGATGTTCGGGCGCGGTGTCCGGTTCACCTACTACGACGTCGCGCCCGGCCTGGTGCACTGGATGAGCGTGGCCAACGGGCCCGCCGGCGGACGCGACGAGCCCGGCGTGCGCGAGATGCTGCTGCGCCGCCACCGCGGCTGGGGCGGACCGGTCGCCGACATCCTCGCCGCCACACCGGAGGAGGGGATCATCCGGGGCGACGTCGAGGGCCGCCGCCCCGAACGCCGCTGGGGCCACGGCCGCGTCACCCTCCTCGGGGACGCCGCGCACCCCATCACCTTCAACATCGGCCAGGGCGCCTGCCAGGCGCTGGAGGACGCCCTCGTGCTCGCCGAGCACCTGGAACACGCCGGCAGCGACCCGGTCGCGGCACTGCGCCGCTACGAGAAGGAGCGCCGCGCCCGCACCGCGCCGCTGCAGCGGATCGCCTGGCGGATCGGGCGGATGGGCGCGGTGGAGCATCCGCTGCTGATCCGGGCGCGCGAGGCGTTCATGCGCAAGAACTGGAACACCAAGGCCTTCGCCGCGGCGGAGAAGGGCCAGGTCGCCTACGGCACCCGCTGGGCACGCGGGACCCGCCCGACCGGCCCGGTCCCCGCCCCCGCACCACCGTGGACTGACCCCGAATCCGCACCCCGTCAAACCGAGTCGGCCCGGCTTCGGGCCCCGGTGGACCGGCCCGACCGGGCTCCGGGGCGGCACCACGGTGGACCAGCGCCAGGCCGGCAGCACCATGGACCCGCGCCGGGCCCGAACCGCCACGCACCGGTCCCAGGCCCCCACCGTCGTGGGCCGCCGCCCCGCTCCGGTCCTGGCCCGGGGGCCACCCTGGTCCGGGGCACGCCCCCGGTGCGAGGTGCTCCCGGGCGCCCGGCCGCCCCTGGTCCGGGGTCCACCCCCGGTGCGAGGTGCTCCCGGGCGCCCGGCCGCCGCCGCCCCCGCCGCCCGCGCGCGTCGGCCGCCGGGGCATCCGCCCGGGCCGCGCTCCCGCCATGAGGGCGGCGGGAGCGTCGGCGGCCGGGCCGCAACGGAACGGGCAGCAGCTAAGCGTTGACGCTCCGCCAGGAAACACCCCCGGCCGGGACCCGCGCCCCCGGTCAGCCCGGCGGAGCCGTCCGCTGCAGCGCCCCCGGCCGCGCCCCGGCCCGCGCCGCCGGGTACAGCCCGTCCCAGACCGGGTCGTCGGGCGCGAACCCCAGGGAGACCAGGACGTTGACCAGCATCCCGTACGCCATGAACGTGGTGGTCTGGCCGGTGTCCGCGCCCAGCGGCAGATGGACGGTGTCCCACAGCCGCTGCCACTCGGCCCGTACCGCCTCGCCGAACCCGGTGTCCCCCTCCGCCTCGCACGCCGCCACCGCGACGTACACCTGCATCTGCATCAGCAGCCGTTCCGGCTCCTTGAGGATGACGCGGGTGTACGCGTTGGCCATCGCGCGCAGCGCCTCCTCGCCGCTCAGCCCCTCGGTCGCCTCGGCGAACAGCCGTGTGGTGTCGGCCAGGCAGCGCCGCGCCGCCGCGAGGAACAGCGCCCGCTTGCCCGCGAAGAGGCGGAAGAGGTACGGCTGCGACACCCCCGCGCGCCGGGCCACGGCCTCGGTGGAGGTGCCGTCGTACCCGCCCCGGGCGAACTCGCTCATGGCCGCGCGGATGACGCTCTCGCGCCGCTCGTCTGCACTCATCCTCACCATGACCGCAAGTTAGTGGTTGATCACTAACATGGTCAAGGGGGGCGGGGCGGGAAAGCCCGGTCCGGGTGGAATCCGGGTGGAATCCCGGCGGACCCCGGGCGGAAAGGGCACCGCCGGGAAGGGGCGAATGCGGCGGAGGGAATCCGGCGCGGTACCGCCGGTCCAGACGCATTCGAGGAATGCGCCAGAACTCCGTGCCAGATTCACAGAATCGAGATCCGCTCGCCGACGGCTCGATGACCTTTCTCCGGCGCTTTCGTCAACTCAGTGAGGCAGGAACGGGGATGATCGACAATTTCTTCACGATGTTTCCCGGGCAGGGCTCGCAGCGCGCGGGCATGGCCGGACATCTGCTGCGTGAGCACCCCCGCACCGCCGGACGCGTCCTGGCGCGCGCGCAGGACGCCACCGGCCTGCCGCTGACCGCGCTGTGCAGCACGGCGGGGGAGGAGGAGCTGGCCCCGACCGAGATCGCCCAGCCCGCCATCGTCGCCACCAGCCTCGCGGTGCTCGAAGTGCTGCGCGCGGAGGCCGGGTTCGTGCCGGCCGTGGTGGCCGGGCACAGTCTGGGCGAGTACACGGCGCTGGTCGCCGCCGGGGTGCTGGGCGCCGACGAGGCGCTGCGGCTGGTGCGCCGCCGCGGCGAGCTGATGGCCGGCGTCTCGCGCCGGGCCGGCGGGGCGATGACGGCCGTACTGGGCCTGGGCCCCGGCCGGATCGAGGAGATCTGCGCCGGCTGCGCCCCGCTGGGCGTGGTGGAGATCGCCAACTACAACGAGCCGGGCCAGACGGTCATCTCCGGGCAGCGCGCGGCGGTCGAGGAGGCCGCCCGCCTCGCGCTGGCGGCGGGCGCCGAACGGGTGGTGGCGCTGAAGGTCTCGGCGCCCTTCCACTGCTCGCTGATGCGGGCGATCGAGGACGAGTTCGCCGCCGAACTGGAGCGCGTCACCTTCGCCGCGCCCCGGCTGCCCGTGATCAGCTCGGTCACCGGCACCCTGGTGCGCGACGGCGCCCACGCCCGCGACCTGCTGCGCCGTCAGCTGGCCGGGCCGGTGCGCTGGGTGGACGTGCTGGGCGCCGCGGGAGCACACGGGACGGGCGGCTGCCTCGAGGCCGGCCCCGGCCGGGTGCTGAGCGGCTTCGCCAACCGCACCGGCGTCCACTCCGTGGTGCGCAGCACCCACGACGCGCGCCGCATCACCGCGCTGCTGCGCGAGCTGAGGCAGGAGTCCGCCCCTGACGCCGCCGCCTGACACGCCGCGCGGGGCGGCCCCCCGCCCCGCCTCCCGCACCCGCTCTCCCTGTCCGCGCTCGTCCCGTCCTGCGGTCTCTTCTGCCTCCTCCTTCCTCTCCCGTTCCCGTCCCTCCGGCGCCGGCCCTCGGTGCCGGCAGCGCACAACGACCCATCCGAAAGGCAGCCAACGGTGTCCGAAACCCTGACTCCCACCTCGAGCGACTACTTCTTCGCGGTCCAGGCCGCCATCGCCGACGCCCTCGGCATCGACGAGTCCGAGGCGGTTGCCGAGGCGACCCTGCTCGGACAGCTGGGCGCCGAGTCGATCGACCTGCTCGACATCCTCTTCCGTATCGAGCGCGCCACCAAGGTGAAGATCACCGTGGCCGACATCGCCGCCCTGCTCCAGGGCGGCATCCCCGACGAGGAGTTCGGTGACGAGAACGAAGTCGTCAACGACACCGGCCTCACCCACCTGGAGAAGGTCCTGCCGCAGTTCGACCGCAGCCAGCTCGCCGAACCGCTGACCGCCGAGGGCGTGCTGGGCCTGTTCACCGTGCAGAACCTCACCGACCTGCTGACCGAGCGGGCCGCGGCACAGAACGCCGCCTGACCCCTCCCGGCCGGTGGTGCGCGGGCAGGCGGCGTCCCGTGCACCACCCGTCGCCTCCCGCGCACCACCGGCCGTCCGCCCGCCCCCGGGCGGCCGGACGGCCGGCCGGGGGCGGCCCCTGTCCGCGCGGGCCCCGGCCGCCGCCGCCCACCTCGTAGCAGAAACGGGAAGAGACAGATGAAGCTGAAGGACCGCACCGCCCTGGTCACCGGTGCCTCACGCGGCATCGGCCGGGCCATCGCCCTGGCCCTGGCCGAGCAGGGCGCGGCCGTCGCCGTCAACTACCGCTCCCGGCAGGAGGACGCCGCCGCGGTCGTCAAGGAGATCGAGACGGCGGGCGGCCGGGCCGTGGCCATCGGCGCCGACGTCGCCGACCCGCAGCAGGCCGCCCGCCTGGTGCAGGAGGCCACCCGCCACCTCGGCTCCCTCGACATCCTCGTCAACAACGCGGGCACCAGCGACGACGGCCTCATCTACGACGCGCCGCCGGACGCCTGGCTGAACGTCATGAAGGTCAACTTCGGCGGCGCCTACCACTGCACGCACGCCGTCATGGAGCAGTTCATGGCCCACGGCGACGCCACGATCGTCAACATCTCCTCGGCCATGGGCGAGCGCGGCTGGATCGGCCAGGCCAACTACTCGGCCTCCAAGGGCGCGCTGAACTCCTTCACCCGCTGCGCGGCGATCGAACTCGCCCGCTTCGGCGTGCGGGTCAACGCGGTCCTGGCCGGGTTCACCCCGACCGACCTGGTGGAGGGGGTGATGCAGCGCGACGGCGGCCGCAGCATCAAGCGGCAGATACCGCTGCGCCGCTTCGCCACCGTCGAACAGGTCGCCGCGGCAGCGGTGTTCCTGGCCGGACCCGACTCCGGCTACACCACCGGCGAACTGCTCTGCGTCGACGGCGGGTTCTCCGCCCAGCTGGGCATCGGCCGTCCGTAACGGACCGTGAGGGAACGGAAGAAGAGACGACGATGCGATTCCATCTGATCGACCGGATCGAGACCTGGACGCCGCGGGAGCACATCACCGCGCGCAAGGTCACCTCCGTCGACGAGACCTACTGGCAGGACACCGGGAGCGGACCGGCACTGCCCTTCGGGCTGGCCCTGGAGGCGCTGTGCCAGTCGGCGACCTGGCTGATCATGCTCTCCACCGACCACCGGCTGCGTGCCGCGCTCCTCGCCGTCGGCGAGGCCACCGCGCACCGCGCCGTACGCCCCGGGGAGGTACTGCGCATGCGGGCCACCATCGAGTCGATGACCGAGGAGGCCGCCCTCCTGGACGGCACCGTGACCGCGGACGGCGAGGACGTCCTGAGCGCGAGCGGCATCCTGTGCGCGCTCATCGACGCCGAGCGCCTCGACGACCCGGCCGACACCCGGCGCATGGCGCACCAGTTGCAGGGCGGAGGGCCGGTGGGATGACCCGTGTAGCCATCACCGGAGTGGGGGCCGTCACCCCGCTCGGCAACGACGCCGAGAGCACCTGGCAGGGCCTGGCCGCGGGACGCAGCGGCGTCGGCCCGCTCACCACCTTCGACGCCTCCGGCTTCCCGGTGCGCATCGCCGCCCAGGTCAAGGACTTCGACGCGGCCGCCGCGATCCCGGCCCGGGTGGGGCGCAAACACCTCTCCCGGGTCGGCCAGTTCGGCGTCGCGGCCGCCTGGGAGGCACTGCGCAACGCGGGCGCCGACGACCTGGGCGAGGACGTGTACCCCTTCGACGAGCGCGGTGTCGCCATGGGCGCCAGCGTCGGCCGGCCCGAACTGCAGGCCCTCCTCGACGTCGGTCACCTGCGCGCCACCACCGGCCGCCCGGACGCCTTCCTGTGCCACCCGCCGGCCGTCACCCTGACCGACGACCAGAACGTGCCCTTGAGCGCCATGGCCCGGATGATGTCCGCGACCGGGCCGATGATCGGCATCTCCACCGCCTGCTCCGGCTCCGGACACGCCATCGGGGAAGCCTTCCGCGCCATCCAGGAGGGCGACGCCCAGCTGATGGTCGCCGGCGGCTACGACTCCCTGACCACCTGGCTCGACCTGCTCGGCTTCAGCCTGCTGGGCGCGCTGACCGACCGTCACAACGACGACCCCGAGCACGCCTCACGGCCCTTCGACGCCGACCGCTCCGGCTTCGTGGTCGGCGAGGGCGCCGTCGCCGTGGTCCTGGAGGACCTGGACGCCGCCCGCGAACGCGGCGCGCCCGTCCTCGGCGAGGTCCTCGGCTACGGCTCCACCCTCAACGCCTGGCGCATCACCGACTCGCCGCCCGACGGCTCCGGCGCGATCCAGGCCATGCAGGCGGCCCTGGCCGAGTCGGGCGTGGGCACCGGCGGCATCGACTACGTCGTCGCACACGGCACCAGCACCCACGGCAACGACCAGTCCGAGACCGTCGCCATCAAGAAGGTGTTCGCCGACGACGCCCACCGCCTGGTCGTCAGCGCCCCCAAGTCGATGGCCGGCCACCTCACCTCGGCCAGCCTGGGCCTGGGCGTACTGGCCGCGCTCGGCGCGATCCGCCACCGCCTGGTCCCGCCCACCGTCAACCTCGACCAGCCCGACCGCGGCCTCGACCTCGACTACGTGCCGCACACCGCCCGCCCGATGCCGGTGGACGCGGCCCTCATCAACGCGTTCGCGTTCGGCGGCAGCAACACCAGCCTCGTCATCGGCGCCCCGCGGGAGGACACATGACCACCACCGCCCCGCAGCCCACCGCCCCCACCGCCCCGCAAGACGCCGCCACCGCCGCGCGCGGGCCGCCGCGGGGGACTGCTTACCTTCGACCGGCTGCTGGAACTCGCCGAGGGCGAACGCGCCGTGGCCGTGCGCAACGTACCGGCCACCCTGGAGTGCTTCACCGCCCACTTCCCGCGCCACCCCGTCCTGCCCGGCGTCCTGCTGCTGGAGAGCCTGGCCGCCCTGGCCCGCACCGCCGCCGGCCCCGGCGCCTGGTGCCTGGCCGGCGTGCGCGGGGTGCGCTTCAAGCACTTCGTCGGCCCCGGCGACCAGGTCCACCTCACCGTCGAGGTGAGCCGGCACAGCCCGCAGCGCACCGAATGCCGGGCCACCGCCCGGGTCGAGGGCCGGGTGGTCGCCACCGTCCGCGCCCTGACCCTGCTCAGCGCCACGACGACCCGGGAGGGCACAGCATGAGCGAGCAGCGCCGCCGCGTGATGGTCACCGGCATCGGCCTGATGACCGCGATCGGCCAGAGCGCCGCCGAGACCTGGGACAGCCTGCTGGAGGGCCGCTGCGGCATCGGCCCGCTGCGCGCCTACGACCCGGCCCCGCTGCGCACCGGCATCGGCGCCGAGATCCACGGCTTCGACCCCACCCGGTGGGCGAGCCGGCGCACCCTGCGCATGCTGTGCCGCGGCGACCAACTGGCCCTGGCCGGCGCCACCCTCGCCCTGCGCGACGCGGGCCTGGACGGCGAGAGCGACCTGGGACAGCGCACCGGGCTCTTCCTCGGCAGCAACAAGGAAATGCCCCGCATGGACGAACTCATCGCCCAGCTCCAGGCCGTCCGCGCCGACGACGGCACCCCCGACCTGCACCGCCTCGGCCGCACCGCCTCCTCGGTCATCGCCCCCCTCTTCTTCGTCGAGGGACTGCAGCCCGCCGCCGCCTTCCACATCTCCGAGAAGTACGGCATCCGCGGCGCCAACGCCTACTTCGCCGGCACCGCCGACTCCGGCGCGATGGCGATCGGCCGGGCCATGCGCACCGTACGCCGCGGCGAGGCCGACGTGGTCCTCGCCGGCGGCTACGACGACGCCACCGGCTGGTGGGCGATGTCCAAGATGGACGGCCTCGGCGTCCTGAGCACCCGCACCGACCTCGGCCAGGAGGCCTTCCGCCCCTTCGACCGCGACCGCTCCGGCTCCGTGTTCGGCGAGGGCGCCGCCCTGCTCGTCCTGGAGGAACGCGCACACGCCCTGGCCCGCGGCGCCCACTGCTACGCCGAAGTCACCGGATTCGGCGCTTAAGCAACGACTGCGTCCGCCCGCCCAGCCCCCAGCCCCGCGCCCGCGGCCTGGCCCGCGCGATCACCCGCGCCCTGCGCGACGCCGAACACCCCTTCCCCGACGGCGGCTACATCGCCGCACACGGCTGCGCCACCCTGCAGGGCGACGCCAGCGAGACCGTCGCCCTGCACGACGCGCTCGGCACCGCCGCCAAGTCCGCCCAGATCAGCAGCGTCAAACCACAGACCGGACACCTGGTCGGCGGCGCCGGAGCACTGAACGCGGCCGTCGCCGCACTCGCCCTGGACAGCGGCACCGTGCCCGCCACCCTCAACCTGCACCGCCCCGCCCCCGAGTGCGACCTCGACTACGTCCCGCTCAGCCCCCGCCACACCCGCCCCGACAGCGCCCTGGCCCTGGCCCGCGGCCTGGAGGGACAGGCCGTCGCCGTCGCCCTGGGACGGCCCTCGTGACCCGGCAGCCCGACACACCCGCCATACCCCACACACCAGACGCACCCCCCACCTCCGGCACGCCAGCAACAGCCGACACGCCAGCAACAGTCAGCACGCCAGGAACGGGCAACACGCCAGCCACACCCGGCACATCGGCGACATCCGGTTCACCCGCGATACCCGCGATACCTGTGACACCCGCAACAGCTGGAATGCCCGCAACACACGGCATCCCCGAAAGGAGTGCGGCCATGACCGACGTCTACGACCACGACACCCGGCCGGACGCCGCGGCCCGGCCCCGGACCGTGGTGGTCTGCGGCGTCGGCGCCGTGACCGCCCAGGGCGAGGGCGCCACGGCGCTGTGGGAGGGCATCCGGGCCGGGCATTCCGCCATCGGCCCGGTCCGCGGCATGCCGATGGACGGCTACGGCACGGCCATCGGCGGCGAGGTACCCCACCCGTCCCGGCCCGCCTACGACTACCTGGCTTCCTTCGGCGGCCGCGAGCGCGAGCCGGCGATGGACTTCGCGCTGACCGCCGCGCAGGAGGCGATGGCCGGCGCGGGCCTCGGCGCGCTGCCCGCCGAACGCTGGGGCGTCGCCTTCGGCTCCTGCAACGGCGGCCTGCGCACCGCCGAGAAACTCGCCCGCCGCAGCCACGAGGGCACCGCGCTCCCCGACGACGGCCGGCACTACCTGCTGGTCCCCCCGCAGGCCATCGCCGAGGCACTCAGCAGCGCCTTCCGTCTCAAGGGCCCCGCGCTGAGCGTCAACACCGCCTGCGCGTCCGGCGCCCACGCCATCGCGCACGCCGCCGAGGCGATCTCCGCCGGCCGCGCGGACGCGATGCTCGCCGGCGGCAGCGACGCCTTCACCGAGACCGCGTTCGCCGGCTTCACCAGCCTGCAGTCGCTGTCCACCAAGCCCGCCGCCCCCTACTCCAAGGACCGCGACGGACTCTCCCTCGGCGAGGGCGCCGGCATGCTGGTCCTCGCCGAGGAGTCCGTCGCCCGCGCCGCCGGCGCCCCCATCCTGGCCGAGGTCCTCGGCTACGGCCTGTCCGCCGACGGCTACCACGCCACCGCCCCGCACCCCGAGGGCGAGGGCGCCGCCCGCGCCATCCGCGGCGCCCTGAAGGCCGCCGGCATCACCCCGCAGGACGTCGGCTACATCAACGGCCACGGCACCGGCACCCCCAAGAACGACTCCGCCGAGTCCAACGCGGTGCGCGCCGCGTTCGGCGAGGCCGCCGACAAGACCGCGCTCAGCAGCTCCAAGTCGATGATCGGCCACCTGCTCGGCGCGGCCGGCGCGGTCGAGGCCATCATCACCGTCCAGGCCCTGGTGGAACAGACCGCCCCGCCGACCGCCAACTTCACCGGCACCGACCCCAAATGCGGACTCGACGCCGTCCCCGACACCGGCCGCGAACTGGCCATGAACGCCGCCCTGTCCAACAACTTCGCCTTCGCCGGCGCCAACGCCTGCGTCGCCTTCGGCTGGCCCTCCGGCCGCCGCTTCTCCGTACCGGCCCCGCCCGCCGCGGAGAAGGTCGTCATCACCGGCGGCGCCGCCATCACGGCGGCCGGCGAAGGCCTGGACGCCCTGTGGGAGGCCTGGCAGCACGGCGGACGGCTGGGCACCGAAGAGGACGGACTGCACGTCGCCCGCGCCGACTTCGACCCCGCCGCACACATCAGCGCCCGCGACCGCCGCCGCATGGACCGACTCTCCCAGCTCGCCGTCGCCTCCTGCCGTGCCGCCCTCGCCCACGCGGGCCTGGACGCCGACGAGCACACCGGCGTCGTGCTGGGCACCGGCCTTGGCCCCATGCGCAGCATCGAGGACTTCCTGCTGCCCGTCCTGGGCGGCTGCCCCGACCACGGCAGCCCCGCGATCTTCCCCAACACCGTCTTCAACGCCGCCGCCGGCCAGGTCGCCATGCACGTCGGCGCCAAGGGCCCCACCTCCACCGTCACCACCGGCCACGCGGCCGGCGCCTCCGCCCTGACCGTCGCCCACGACCTGCTGCTGCAGCACCGCGCCGACGCCGTCCTGTGCCCCGCCGTCGAAGACCTCTCCCCGGGCGTCCTGACCGCCTACCGCGGCCTGCCGCTGTTCACCGACACCGGCTACACCCTCGCCGAGGCCGGCATCACCCTGGTCCTGGAACGCGAGTCGAGCGCCCGCGCCCGCGGCGCCCGCGTCCTGGCCGAGTTCGCCGGCCACGGCACCGCCTGCGACGCGGCCGGCGTCGGCCGCTGGGACGAGGACGGCGAAGGCGTCGAACGCGCCATGCACGCCGCCCTCGGCCACGCCGGACTGCACCCCGGCGAGGTGACCGCGATCTGGGCCAACGCCGCAGGACTCACCCGCGCCGACGCCCCCGAGGCACTCGCCACCGGCCGGCTCGCCGCCGCGTCCGGCTGCCCCGTGCACACCCCCAAGCAGACCCTCGGCGAACCCGTCGGCGCGGGCGCCCAGCTCGCCGCCCTGCTCGCCGTCACCGGCTGGCAGGAAGGCACCCCGGCCGGCCCGGTCCTCATCAACAGCTCCTCCCTCGGCGGCACCCACATCAGCCTCGTCCTGCGTCCCGCAACGGAGAACTGACCATGCCCCACACCCCCGCCCCGCCCCCCGCACCCGCCGAACGCCACGTGTCCGTCCTGGCCACCGGCGCCCACCTGCCCGGCGAGGCCCTCGACAACGACGCCCTCGCCCGCGTCTGCGGACCGCTGCCCGACGACGTCCTGGACGGCATCCAGGTCGAGCGCCGGCACTGGATGGTCGACCCCGCCACCGGCGCCCACACCACCAGCACCTCCGCCATGGCCACCGCCGCCGCCCGCCAGGCCCTCGACCGGGCCGGCGTCACCCCCGACGAGATCGACCTCATCGTCGTCTCCACCGCCAGCCCCGACTACCTGCTGCCCGTCGCCGCCACCTACGTCCAGGAACAACTCGGCCTGGAACGCTGCGCCGTCATCGAGGTCCGGGCCGGCTGCGTCGGCGCCGTCCAGGCCCTCGACATCGCCCGCCGCCTGCTCGCCGACGGCACCTACGCCACCGCCCTGGTCATCGGCGCGGAAGCCGTCTCCCCCCTGCTCGCCCCCGTCTTCTTGGGCCGCGAACCCGAACGCGTACGGATGCGCGACCGCCTGACCGTCTACACCTTCGGCGACGGCGCCGGCGCCATGGTGCTGCGCGCCGGCGAGGAAGGCTCCGCCGCCGGCCGCCCGCGCCCCGTCTTCGCCACCCGCTCCCTGGGCGGCACCCGCAAACCCGGCATGCACATCATCGGCGGCGGCACCGACGCCCCCCTCGCCGAACAGCAGCGCCGCCCCCGCCTCATGGACATCCGCCTCGACATCCCCGGCACCGCCCGGTTCGGCCCCCGCGTCTTCGTCGAGGGCATCCACGACATGCTGCACCGCTCCCGCCTCACCCTCGACGACATCGACGCCTGCGTCCTGCCCGAGGGCAACGCCGAGTACTTCGCCGGCGAGTACGGCACCGCCGGACTGTCCGCCGCCGACCAGACCACCCTGAGCAAGACCATCGTGGAAAACCTCACCGACGTCGGCGCCACCGGCTCCGCCGCCGTCCCGCTGGCCCTGGACGCCGGCTGGAGCCAGGGACGCATCACCCCCGGCGACACCGTCCTGCTGCTCGCCATCGAGGCCAGCCGCTACGTGTACGCGGGCCTCACCCTCACCTGGGACGCCCCCTTCCCCGGCAGGTGACGGGCGCCCGCCCGCCCCCGCCAGCCCCGAGCCGCCCCTCGCGGGCGCCGACGCCATAAGGATGGAACGTGTCGATACAAGAGACGGTGCGCACCGGCCAGAGCGTGGAGGAGCGCAACAAGAAGACCATCCGCCGGGTCTTCGACGCCTTCGTCAACCAGGGCGACTTCTCGGTCGTGGACGAGATCTACAGCCCCGACATGGTCGACCACCAGCCGCTGCCCGGAGCCCCCGAAGGACTCGAAGGAGTCCGCTACACCATCGCCGGCCTGCGCGAGGGCTTCCCCGACCTGCACGTGACCATCGAGGACATGAGCGCCCACGGCGACCACGTCGTCATCCACAACACCTGGCGCGGCACCCACCTGGGCGACTTCCTGGGCGCCGCCCCCACCAAGCAGGTCATCGAGTTCACCGGCGTCGTGGTGTGGCGGCTGCTGGACAACGGCCTGATCGCCGAACGCTGGGGCATCGGCGTGGAGTCCAACATGCTGGCCGTGCTCGGCATGCGCCGGCTCGCCCCCGCCGCCCGCACCGCCGCCCGCGCCGCCGCCCGCCGGGCGGTCACCGGCGCCTGCGCCCTGCTGCCCCTGACCGGCGGCGCGGCCGAGGGCTGGCGCCGCCTGCAGGCCGAGCTCGCCGGACCGCGGCTGCACGCCTACGAGGCCTCCCGGCGCCGCGCCGGCATCCTCCGGGAGTCCTTCGACCTGCGCCCCCTCGACGGCCGGGACGTCCTGGTCCACCAGATCGAGGCCCGCGACCCGCAGGCCGCCGCCCGCCGCCTGCTCACCTCCGCCGACCCCTTCGACCACTGGCTGCGCGAACAGGCCACCGCGGTCCTCGGCACCGACCCGTGGACCCGCCTGGCCGATAGCGACACCACCGGCACCGGCCACACCTGGGCCTCCGTCACCAGCGAACTGGCCGCCGCCGACTGACCCGCGAACCGGCCCCCGCGCAGGGCCCCTCTCCCGGAGAGATGAACCCCCGCGAACAGGTCCTCTGTCTGTCCAAGGGCGTCGACACCGGTGAACGGGCCCCGGACCCGCAGGATCTGACCCCGCGTACGGACTCGCGGCCCGCACGGGAGCCGGTGCCGGCGCCGGTGAACGGACCCCCGGCCCGGGGGAGTTGCCTGCGCGCACGGGCTCCCGGACCCGGGGGAGTTGACCCCGTGTACGGACTCCCGCCCCGGGGAGGGGAGTTGGCCCCCGTGAACAGGCCCGCCGCCCACCGGAGTCGGCGCCGGTGAACGGGGCGCCGGCCGGTCGGCGAAGCGCGGCCCCAGTACTTCTCTAGCAAGGGCATCAATACTGTCACTGCTAATTCCCGGGTGCTGCCGGCACCGGCGACCCCCGGGGATGACAACCGCCCGCACGGCTCAGGAAGGAACCGATGATGCGGCAACGAACACTCGGCAGCCAGGGGCCGGCGGTCTCCGAACAGGGACTCGGCTGCATGGGCATGACCTTCGCCTACGGCCCCGCCGACGACCAGGAGGCCCTGCGCACCGCGCACCGGGCACTGGAACTGGGCGTCACCCTCCTCGACACCGCCGACTTCTACGGCCCGCACAGCAACGAGGAGTTCGTCGCCCGCGTCATCGCCGGCCGCCGCGAGGGCGTCGTCGTCTCCTCCAAGGTCGGCAACGAGATCACCGAGGACGGCACCATCACCGGCCGCCTCAACAACCGCCCCGACTACATCCGCACCGCCATCGAGGGCACCCTGCGCCGGCTGGGCACCGACCACCTCGACCTGTACTACCTGCACCGCGTCGACCCCGCCGTGCCCATCGAGGAGTCCATCGGCGCCCTGGCCGAACTGGTCGAGGCCGGCAAGGTACGCCACCTCGGCGTCTGCGAGGCGTCCGCCGCCACCATCCGCCGCGCCCACGCCGTACACCCCCTGGCCGCCGTACAGACCGAGTACTCCCTGTCCACCCGCGACGTCGAGGTCAACGGAGTCCTCGCCACCGTCCGTGAACTGGGCATCGGCTTCGTCGGCTACAGCCCGCTGGGCCGCGGCCTGCTCACCGGCCGCATCCGCAGCCTCGACGGCCTGGCCGAACACGACTTCCGCCGCGTCGCACCCCGCTTCCAGCAGGGCAACCTCGACCGGAACCTGCACGTCGTCGAACGGCTGCAGCAACTGGCCGCGGCCAAGGGCATCACCGCCGGGCAGCTCGCCCTG
The DNA here is from genome assembly GCF_012273515.2 of Streptomyces sp. RPA4-2. Lineage (NCBI taxonomy): Bacteria > Bacillati > Actinomycetota > Actinomycetes > Kitasatosporales > Streptomycetaceae > Streptomyces > Streptomyces sp. RPA4-2. The sequence goes on along the minus strand of NZ_CP050975.2, from coordinate 327,168 downwards.
GCCTGGGTGCTCGCCCAGGGCGACGACGTGGTCGCCATCCCCGGCACCAAACGCGTCCCGTACCTCCAGGAGAACCTCGCCGCCGGCGACGTGGTCCTGAGTGCGCACGACCTCACGGCGCTCGACGAGATCGCCCCCCACGGCTCCACGGTGGGGGACCGCTATCCCGTCGGCGCCATGGCCACGCTCGACGGCTGAGACCGGCCGCGGACCTTCGAAGGCGAGTGAGAGCGACAACCATGGCGAACATCACGATCATCGGCGGCGGACTGGCCGGCCTGACCGCGGCGATCTCCGCCGCCGAACAGGGCGCCCGCGTCACCGTCCACGAGGCCCACTCCCACGCGGGCGGCCGCGCCCGCTCCGCCTCCGGCCCCTACGTCACCAACGACGGGCCGCACACCTTCTTCGACAACGGCGACGCCTGGCACTGGCTGCTGCAGCGCGGACTGGCCGGCCGCTACGTACGGCTGTCCTTCCACGAGTGGACCCGGATGCGCTTCCGCCACCAGGGCCGGCTGCGGATGACGCTGCCCGGCGGCTACATGAGGATGACCTGGATGCACCGCGGCATCGACGTCCCCGTCGACCGCTCCTTCCAGGACTGGGCGAGCGAACGCTTCGCCCAGCAGACCGTCGACGAGGCCCTCGGCTTCCTCGGCCCGATCCTCTTCGACGGCGACCCCGGACGCCTCTCGGCGGCCTTCGTGTGGGAACGCCTGCTGCGCGTGGGCACCCCCCGCTTCCCGCTGCCCAGCCGCTACTTCATGGGCGGCTGGGGGGCGTTGATCGGGCGCATGGAACGCGTCGCCCGCGCCCGCGGCGTGGTCATCGAGACCGGCTCCCGGCTGACCGAACTGCCCACCGGCGGACCGGTCATCGTCGCGACCTCCCTCGCCGCCGCCCGCAGCCTGCTCGGCGACAGCTCCCTGGAGTGGCCCAGCGGCACCGCCGCCCTGCTCGACATGGCCGTCACCCACTCCAAGAAGGACGGCAACGTCTCCTTCGACATGGACGAGGGCGGCTTCACCTCCCAGTACTCCGACCACGACCCCTCCCTCGCCCCCGAAGGCCAGGCCCTGTTCCAGGGACAGATGCCGATCAGGCCCGGCGAGTCGAAGGCCGACGCGCTGGCCCGCCTGGAGAAACTCTTCGACCTGACCACCCCCGGCTGGCAGCAGCGCATCCTGTGGCGCCGCGAAGGCGTCTCCCGGGGCCGCACCGGCGCCCTCGACCTGCCCGGCCTCAGCTGGCGCGACCGGCCCGCCGTCGACCGCGGGGACGGAGTGTTCCTGGCCGGCGACAGCGTCGCCGCCCCCGGCATCCTCGCCGAGACCTCCATCAACAGCGCCCTGCGGGCCGCGGAACTCGCCCTCAGCGCCCGGCCGGCCGCGCACCGTTCCGCGGTGCTCGGGCGATGAGTCCGCCTCGCGTCCCACCCCACCCTGTTAGGGAGCGCAGCACATGAGAATCACCCTGTCCGAGCGCGGCACCCCGGACTGGCAGACCGCCGCGGACCTGGCCCGGCTGGTGTTCGCCAAGCAGTACCGGGCCAGCATCACCCCCGACCCGGACGGCTTCCTCGCCTTCTTCGAGGACACCGCCGACGGCCAGGAGGAAGTCCTCGCCTGCGCCGGCCTGTCCTTCCCCGAGGAAGAGACCATCCTGCTGGAACGCTATCTCGACGCTCCCGTCGAAGACGTCATCACCCAGGCCGTCGGCACCCCCGTCAAACGCTCCCAGGTCCTGCAGATCGGCTCCATCGCCTCCGTACGGGCCGCCGCCGGCGCCGAGATCATCAAAGCGATCCCGCTGATCATGGCCTGCCTGGGCCGCCCCTACGCCGTCATGACGATGACCGGCCGGCTCGCCGCGCTCATGCAGCGCCTCGGCTGCGTCTTCCACCCCCTCGCCGACGCCTCGCCCGAACGCCTGCCCCTGGACGAACGCGCCTCCTGGGGCACCTACTACGACACCCGGCCCGTCGTCGGCTACGCCGAGGCCGCCGAACAGTCCACCCTGCTGCTGGCCGCCATCGGCCGCTACTGCTTCACCTCGGTCGACATGCGGCTGCTGAGCAACCGCCCGGACCGGCAGGGGGTGCTGACCCGTGCCGCCTGACACCGCACCCCTGTCCCTGGCCCGCGGACTGCTCCAGCAGGCCGACAGCGACGCCGTCATGGTCCGCGTCCTGGCCGCCGACGGCGGCGAGGGCACCGCCCACAGCTACCGCGACCTCCTGCGCACCGCCCTGGCCCTGGCCGCCGACCTCACCGACCTGGCCCGCACCCTGGGCCGGCCCGCCCGGGTGGGACTGCTCGCCGAGAACTCCCCCGAATGGGTGGCCGCCGACCTCGCCGCCCTGTTCGCCGGCGCCGTCGAGATCCCCGTACCCACCGCCTTCACCGCCCAGCAGGCCGCCTCCCTCCTGGAGAGCGCCGACCTGTGCCTGACCGACACCGCGGGCAGCGCGGCCCTGACCCGCTGGACGGCCGCCACCCCCGACCCCGTGCTGCCCGCCGTACTGCCCCACCACCGCCCTCGACCTGCCCGCCCTGATCGCCCGGCCCCCCGCCCCCCACCCGCCCGTCCCCGGCGACGACGCCGTCGTCAAGGTCATCCACACCTCCGGCACCACCTCCGCCCCCAAAGGCGTGCAGATCCGCTTGGCACGGCCTGGACGCACTGCTCACCTCGCTGCGCACCCGCACCCGCCCGGCGATCTTCGAGCGGTACCTGTCGATCGTCCCCCTCAGCCTGCTCATCGAACAGGTCGCCGGCCTCTACATGCCCTTCCTGGCCGGCGGTTCGGTGTCCTTCCTGCCCCCCGGCACCGCCCTGGTCGGCACCGCCGCCGACGCCGCACCGCGCATGCTCACCCTGCTGCGCCAGGCCCGCCCCACCGCCCTGGTCGTCCCGCCCACCGTCGCCGGCCTCTTCCTCGCCCTGTGCGACCAGCAGCCCGCCGAGAGCGTCACCGAACGCCACCGGCGGATCTTCGGACACGACGGCCCCGTCTTCATCGCCTGCGGCGGCGCCCCCGTCCCGCCCGAGATCCTCCAGCGCCTGCACGCCCACGGACTGACCGTCCACGAGGGCTACGGACTGAGCGAGAACTCCTCCGTGGTGTCCTGGAACTTCCCCGGCGAAGTCCGCTTCGGCACCGTCGGCCGCCCCCTGGACCACGTGCACGCCGAACTCGCCGACGACGGCGAACTCCTCATCCGCAGCACCTCCCTGTTCGCCGGCTACACCCGCGAGGACCCCTCCAGCGTCGTCGTCGACGACCAGGGCCGCCTGCACACCGGCGACCTCGCCGAGATCGACGACGACGGCTACCTGCGCATCACCGGACGCAAGAAGAACCTCGTCATCACCGCCGGCGGCCGCAACGTCGCCCCCGAATGGGTCGAGGCCCGCTACCGCGAACTCGGCTTCATCCGCGAGGCCGCCGTCATCGCCGACGGCCTCGACGACGTGCACGGCCTGTTCGTCATCGACGCCGCCCTCGACCCCGACACCGCCCGCAGCCGCATCACCGAATTCGGCCGGCGCAAACTCTCCGGCATCGAACGCGCCGCCGTCGTCCACCTCATGTCCGAGGACGACCCCGCCTACGCCACCTGCTTCACCGTCACCGGCCGCCCCCGCCGCGACGTCATCCGCCACCACGTCCTCACCCGGACCCCCGCCGCGGCACCCCAGCAGACCAAGGAGAAGGCATGAGCACGGCTGTGCAGACCACGCCCTACGGCACCGGCAGCGGCCTGCTGGTCCAGCCCGCGGGCCCCGGCGGCCTCGACGGCATCGACCCCAAGGAACTGCGCGACCTCATCGCCCAGGCCGGCTTCCTGCTGCTGCGCGGCTTCGGCGCCGACATGGACGCCTTCACCGCCCTGGTCCAGAACACCTCCACCTCCACCACCCTCGACCCCGCCCGCGACTTCTACTCCGAGGTCGCCCAGAAGGTCGACGCCGGCTTCGACGAGGTCGGCCTGCACACCGAGAACGGCAACAGCCCCTTCCGCTCCCACCTCGCCTGGTTCTTCTGCGAGAAGGCCGCCTCCTCCGGCTCCCAGACCACCGTCTGCGACGGCTACCGCGTCTGGGACGCCCTCAGCGACCAGGCCCGCACCGCGTTCGCCGCCCAGGACATCGTCTACAGCCGCTACGTCGGCGAACCCCAGTGGCGCGCCATGGCCCACCACCTGCTGGGCCGCACCAAGCCCGCCGACCAGATCCAGGTGAGCGAACTCCTCGCGCTGGCCGGACAACTGCCCGGCACCGAGATCACCCCCAGGACGACGGCGGCGTGCGCTACTCCTTCCGCACCCCCGCCGCTTCTACCCCCACCGTCTTCGGCCCCCGCCCCTCCTTCGCCAACAGCATCCTGGGCCCCTCCTTCAACTACGAGAAGCCCACCATCACCTTCGCCGACACCACCGAACTGCCCGCACCCCTGCTCGCCGAGGTCGAAGAGGTCACCGCCCGCCTCACCGAGAACCTCGACTGGCAGGACGGCGACGCCGCCGTCATCGACAACACCCGCGTCATGCACGGCCGGCGCGCCATCACCGACCCCGACCGCACCATCTACAACGCCCTCAGCTACATCGAAGCACCCGCCGCCTGACCGGGCCGCCCCCTTCCCGGCCGCCCGCCCCCCGGGGGGGCGGCGCCGGGGGCGGGGCGGGAGGCAGACCCGTTGGAGAGGGAGCCATGACCACCGACCACCCCGCCGCCGCCCGCACCAAGGACCGCGCACCCGACGCCGACGCCGACGGCGCCGCGGCCGACCCGCGCCGCTGGCGCCTGCTCGTCTTCGTCGCCCTCGCCCAGTTCATGGTGCTCCTGGACACCACCGTGGTGAACCTCGCCCTGCCCGCCGTCCAGAACGACCTCGGCGCCGGCCCCACCGCCATCGAATGGGTGCTGACCTCCTACATCCTGTGCTTCGGCGGCCTCATGCTGCTCGGCGGCCGCACCGCCGACCGCTGGGGCAGGCGCCGCACCTTCCTGCTCGGCGCCCTGCTGTTCACCGCCGCCTCCCTGCTGTGCGGCCTGGCCGGCGACGCCGGCCTGCTCATCGCCGCCCGCGCCCTGCAGGGCTGCGGCGCCGCCTTCCTCTCACCCGCCGCGATGTCCCTGGTCACCACCACCTTCCCGCGCGGCCGCGAACGCACCACCGCACTCGCCGTCTGGGCCGCCCTGGCCGGCCTCGGCGGCACCCTCGGCGTCATCGCCGGCGGCCTGATCACCGACAGCCTCAGCTGGCGCTGGATCTTCTACATCAACCTCCCCTTCGGCGCCGTCGCCGTCGCCGGCGTCCTGCTGCTCTCCCGCGGCCGCCCCGACACCGCCGTCCGCGGCTCCCGCCCCGACCTGGCCGGCGCCGCCACCGTCACCGCGGGCCTGGCCGCCCTCGTCTACGCCATCGTCAACATCCAGGACCACGGCGCCGCCTCCCCGCCCTACGTCCTCGCCCCGGCCGCCGCCGCCCTCGCCCTGCTGGCCGCGTTCGTCCTCATCGAACGCCGCGCCGCCGACCCGCTGATGCCGCTGCACCTGTTCGCCACCCGCTCCCTGGCCACCGCCGGCCTCGGCCGCGTCCTGACCAGCGCCGTCCAGGCCTCCGTCCTCTTCCTGTGCAGCTACTACCTGCAACGCACCCTGGGCTACTCCACCCTCAAGTCCGGCTTCGCGTTCCTGCCCCTGGGCATCGTCGCCATCCTGGTCACGGCCCCCGCCACCCGCGTCATGCACCGCGGCCCCCCGCCCCGTCTACCTGGTAAGCGCTTACTCCCTGCTGGGCCTGCTCCTGCTCACCCAGGCCCCCTCCGACGGCAACTACCTGCTGCACCTGCTGCCCGCCCTGCTCATCCTGGGCGCCTCCATGCAGTGCTGCGGCATCCCCGTCAACGTGCACGGCGTCTCCGACATCCCGCCCCACCAGCAGGGCATCGCCTCCGGCGTCCTGGTCGCCGCCTTCCAGGTCGGCGCCTCGCTGGGCGTCGCCACCGTCGCCACCAGCGCCCTGACCCGCACCACCAGCGAACTCACCGCCCACACCGCCCCCGCCCTGGCCTGGCTGGACGGCCTCCACCTGGGCTTCTGGATCGCCGCCTAAGCATCGGCGTCCTCAACCTCCTCACCGCCTACTTCGGACTGCCCCGCCACCGCACCACCCCCGCCGGCACCCGCACCGCCTGACCCACCCCGCCACCCCCCCTCACCGGACGAGAAGAGGCACCCGATGGCCCGCCCCGGAGACACCCTGCGCCTCGGAAAAGACACCCTCACCTTCCTGACCACCGCCGCCGAGACCGACGGCGCCTACGTCGAGGTCGCCGTCGAATACGCGCCCGCCGTCATCAAACCGCCCCAGCACTACCACCCCCGCCAGACCGAACACATGCGCCTGGAAAGCGGCCGCCTCCACCTCCAGCTCGACGGCACCCTCCACGAGTACGACCAGGGCGCCGACTTCCACATCCCCCCGGGCGCCGTCCACTCCATGTGGAACCCCGGCCCCGAGACCACCCGGGTCATCTGGCGCACCACCCCCGCCTACCAGACCGAAACCGTCTTCGAGACCCTGTGGGGACTGACCAACGAAGGTAAGCTGCGCCCCGACGGCACCCCCCGCCTGCAGATGCCGCTGCTCGCCCTCGCCTTCCGCGACGAGTACCGCGTCGTCACCGGCCGCCCCTTCCCCCCTCGACATGGGCCTGTGCCTGCTGCTCGCCCCGCTCGGCCTGGCCTGCGGCTACCGCCCCACCTACCGCCCGCCCCAGGACACCCCCCCGCCTGCAGCCCACTGCCTGACAGCCCGTCACCACCCGCCCCGGGCCAGGCGGTTCGAGCCGGAAACGAGGGCCGAGCGAGCGCGCCGCCCTAGCGTCGGCGGCAACCGAACAGGCCGATGCGTGGAGGAATGGTCATGGCCACCGAAGCACACGAATTCACTCTGCCCGGCGCGGATCTCCCGCAGCCCGACGCCGAACTGCGCAAGAAGCGCGAGGCGGTCGTCCTGCAGCACACGGTCGCCGAGATCGCCTGGGACATCGACGGCGTGCTGGCCACCTTCCCGCGCGGCGGCGTCTACCGCATCCAGGCCTTCGAAGAGGGCCCGCTGATCGGCGAAGAAGCCATCAAGAAGGGCTACTTCGCCGACCTCAAGGCGGCCTTCCCCGACCTGGAGCACGACCTGCACCACGTGCACCACACACCCACCGCGGTGATCCTGGAGGCCCAGGCACGCGGCAAGCAGCACGCGGACTGGCGCGGCATACCCAACCGGGGCAAGTCCATCGACGCCCCCGTCGCCGTCTTCTTCCACTTCGACGGCGACGTCCTCATCGACGAGACCCTCTACTTCGACATCGCCACCTTCCAGCGCCAGCTCGCCTGACCCGGCCCACGGCCGCCCACACGCCGCGGCGCCCGCCTACCGGCACCGGTACGCGGGCCCCGCGGCGCCGCCGTGCCCGCACCGCGCACCGGCGCCCACCGGGACTCGAGGAGAAGTCGAGTACGCGTCCGTAGCGTCGTCGGCGCCGGACCGGCCCGGCGGCGACGGATGCGCCGGCGCAGGCCGGACAGGTCACGGCGAAGAGCATCTCGCACTGACCAGCCTCCAGAAAGGATGCTCGATGAGCACCGTCAACCCCCCATCCCCGGGCGGTGAAACCAAGAGGGTGGTCTTCTGGGCCATCCTCACCACCAGCCTCGCCTCGTTCATGGCGGGACTGGACAACCTCGTCATCATCACGGCGCTGCCCACCATCCGGGAGAAACTCGGCGGCAGCCTCACCGACCTGGAATGGACGGTCAACGCCTACACCCTGTCCTTCGCGGTCCTGATGATGTTCGGCGCCGCCCTCGGCGACCGCTTCGGCCGCCGCAAGGTCTTCAGCCTGGGCCTGCTGCTGTTCACCGCCGCCTCCGCGGCCGCCGCCCTCGCGCCCGGCATCAACGAACTCGTCGCCGCCCGCGCCGTCCAGGGCGTCGGCGCCGCCATCATCATGCCGCTGTCGGTGACCCTGCTGACCGCCGCCGTGCCCGCCGAGAAACGCGGCGCCGCCCTGGGCATCTGGGGCGCCGTCAACGGACTGTCCATCGCCGCCGGCCCACTGGTGGGCGGCGCCATCGTCGAGCACCTGTCCTGGCAGTGGATCTTCTGGCTGAACGTGCCGATCGGCCTGGCCCTGGCCCCGCTGTCCTTCCGCAAGCTCGCCGAGAGCCGCATCGCCCACTCCCGCCTCGACGCCGTCGGCACCGCCCTGGCCAGCCTCGGCCTGTTCGGCATCGTGCTGGGCCTCATCAAGGGCCACGGCGACGGCTGGACGTCCCCGCAGGTCCTGGGCGCACTGATCGGCGGCACCGCCGTGATGGCCCTGTTCGTCGTCTGGGAGAACCGCACCGAACACCCGATGGTGCCGATGCGCATGTTCCGCAACCGCGCCTTCACCGCGATCAACCTGGCCGGCGCCCTGATGTCGGTCGGCATGTTCGGCGCGATCTTCCTGATGACCCAGTTCCTCCAGAACATCCAGGGCTACACCGCCATGCAGGCCGGCGTCCGCCTGCTCGCCTGGACCGCCATGCCGATGGTCGTCGCCCCCATCGGCGGCATGGTCTCCGACCGCATCGGCGGCAAACCCGTGGTCACCCTCGGCCTCGCCATGATGACCGCCGGCATGGTCTATTGGGCCTTCGTCCTCGAACCGGACGTCTCCTACGCCGCCCAGCTGCCCTCCCTGATGATCTGCGGCGCCGGCATGGCCCTGTTCTACGCCCCGCTGATGAACCTCACCATGGGCTCGGTCGCCGAACACGAACAGGGCATCGCCTCCGGCGTCACCGCCGCCACCCGCGAGGTCGGCGCCGCCCTCGGCGTCGCCCTGCTCGCCTCCATCTTCAGCGCCAACGGCGGCTACGCCTCACCGCGCGACTTCGTCGACGGCCTCGTCCCCGCCATGTGGGTGGGCGCCGTCGCGGTGGCCCTGGCGACCTTCTCCATGCTGCTCGCCCCCTCCCGCCGCCGCGCCGCCGCGCCCACCCGCGCACCACTCGCGCAGGCCGCCCCGGCCGGGCAGCACACACCGGCGGGGGAGAGCACCCCGGCCCCGCAGCACTGACCCGCACACCCACCCGGGGTCCGCGGCCCAGGCCGCCGCGGACCCCGCCCTCGTCACACACCGGCGCACCGCCGCACTGCTGACGGCCCGTCACCCCGCGGCCGGACGACCCCACGACCCGACGACCCGAACCGAGGAAGCATGGCCATTGAGGAGATGAAGGTCCGCGACGCCTTCCGGATCACGCCGTCGCAACTCCCGGACAACCGGGGCCGGTTCTTCGAGGCCTGGCGCCTGGGCGAGCTGACCGGAAGCAGCGGCCAGCCGTTCACCGTCCGCCAGGTCAACTTCTCGGTCTCCCACCGCAACACCCTGCGCGGCATCCACGGCACCACCCTGCCGCCCGGCCAGGCGAAACTGGTGACCTGCGTACGCGGCGCCGCTCTGGACGTGGTGGTCGACCTGCGCGTCGGCTCCCCGACGTTCGGCATGTTCGACACCACCCTGCAGGAGGCCGGCTCCGGCATCGGCGTCTACCTCGCCGACGGCCTGGGCCACGCCTTCCTCGCCCTGACCGACGACACCTGCATGAACTACCTGTGCTCCGAGGAGTACGTCCCCGGCACCATGGTCGACATCCAGGCCCTCGACCCGGCCATCGGCATCCCCTGGCCCACCACCACAGGCCTGATCCGCTCCGAGAAGGACGCCACCGCCCCGAGCCTGTCCGAGGCCGTCGCACGCGGCCTGCTGCCCACCTACGAGGAGGCACTCACCTCCTACGGCCCCTCCTGGCAGCTCCCGCACCCCCAGCACCTCGGCCGCTGAACGCCCCGGCGGCCGGAGACAGCCACCGCACCCCGCCACCACGGCGACCGCCCCGGCGCACCCGCGACGGCGAACACGCCCTTCGCGCACCCGCGACGGCGAACACCGCACCCGTCCCCGGCCCACCGCCACGCAGGGCTCCGGCCACCGCCGCACTTCTGACGGGCAGGCCGAGGCGTGCGGGACCTTCACCCAGGTGCTCACGCGCCCGGAGCCGAAGCGAATTCCTCTTCCTCGACGACGACCCGTCACCTGATCGCGCTGCGCCGTACGGGCCTGGCACCCGGCCTGTTGCGGCGCCTTCGCGGCAGGCGTCACAACAGGCCGGGCGCACTCTCCCGGGCGGGATCCTTGCCCGCCGGGTGATCTGGACCGCCGGCCCGGGCGGCGGCCCGCAGCGCCGCCTCGACCCGGCGGTTGCTGGTCATGGATGCCGTGACGGCCGTCATCGCGAGGAGGAGGACGCCGGCGGCGCAGAGCGGGGTGCGGATGTCGTAGGCGGTGGCCAGCCAGCCGCCGAGGAAGGCCCCGACGGGGGCGGCGCACATGGCGAGCATGCGGGAGGTGGAGGCGACCCGGCCCATCAGGTGGGCGGGGACGATCGCCTGCCGGAGGGAGGGGGCGAGCACCATCGTGGCGCCCATGCCGGCCCCGCAGACGGCGAGCGCCAGCCCGGCCACGTACGGGTTCGGGGCGGCGGCCAGGCCCAGGATGGCGAGCCCTTCGACGGCGGCCGTGCAGGTCAGTGCGGTACCGGTGCCGAGCCGCCGGCCGAGGAAGGAGGCGATGCCCGCACCGAGCAGGCCGCCGGTGGCCTCCGCCGTGAGGAGCAGGCCGAAGCCGTAGGTGTCGATGCCGAGGCGGTCGTGCGCGAAGAGGGCGAGGACGGTCTCCACGGCGAGGAAGGCGATGTTCCCGACCGCCGGGCGGAGCGCGAGCCCGAGCAGCACCCGGTCCCGGAAGACGTACGAGGCCCCGGCCCGTGCCTGCCGCAGCAGTGATTCGCGGGCCTCCGGCACGGGGCGGGGCATGGCGGGCAGCGTACGGACGAGCAGTGCGCAGAGCGCGAACGACACCGCGTCGGCGAGCAGGGGGACCGCCCGCCCGAGCGCGAGCAGGGCACTGCCCGCGGGCGGCCCGGCGAAGCCGGACGCGGCGGTCTGGGCGCCGCGCAGGCGGGAGTTGGCGCGCTCCAGGAGCGCGGGGTCGCGGCGGAGCAGATCCGGCAGGTAGGCCGTGGCGGCCGTGTCGAAGAAGAGTCCGCCGAGGCCGAGGAGGAAGGCGACGGCCGCGAGCAGTGGAATGCTCAGCCCGTCGAGCGCGGCCGCTGCCGCGGGTATCGCGAGCAGTGCCGCACGCGCCGCGTCGGTGACCCACATCGTGCGGCGGCGGTCCCATCGGTCCACCAGCGCACCGCCGAGCACCCCGAAGAGCAGCCACGGCAGGGTTCCGGCGGCCGTGACGACGGCGAGCGCCATCGGATCCCGCGTCAACGTCAGTGCGATCAGCGGCAGCGCGGCCTGCGTCACCCCGTCACCGAGCGAGGAGATCGTCTGCGCGGTCCACAGCCGTCCGAACCCGGCCGGCAACTTCCGGATGTCCGACGTCACTTGGCGCCCCCCTCGGCCTGCTCGCGCGATGCCGGGTGGAACAGTGCGAAGACGAGTGACGCGTCCGGCAGCGACGGATCGGACAGCTCCCGGTACTCGTCCGCCAGTGCCTGCAGCCGCGCCCCCAGCTGTGCGAACTGCTCGTCGGTGAGCCGCAGGTGCGCCATCCGCACATGCCGCTCGGTATCCGCCGGCGCTGCCTCCAGGTCCGCCACCGCGTGCCGCATCAGCACATCCGGCCCTCCCTCGCCGGGATCCGGCAGCGCGATCGACCGCGCGGCCATCGCGTAGTACCGCTCGGTGACCCCCCGGACCTTCCGCGTCCGTACCACCTTCACCAGGCCGGCCCGCTCCAGCAGCCGTACGTGGTAGCTGGAACTCCCCTTCGCGAGACCCACTCGCGCGGCGATCTGCGTGATCGTCGCGGGCTCGAAGCGGAGCACGGCCATGATCCGGTGGCGCGTGAGGCTGGAGACGGCGCGCAGCTGTTCGTCAGTGGTGACGTGGAACGTCTCGGGGAGATCGTCGGTAGGCATGCGAGCAATGGTCAACGATTCTTGACCATTGTGCAAGGGGAGGGCGCGCGGACTTCCGGAATCTGCTGTCCGGCGCGCGGGACCTTCTGCCGATGCCGCCCGCCCGCCGCGGATCCGGGGGACTGTCGCACCGGTGCCCCGAAGACCTGTACGGGTCTTCGGGGCACCGGTGTGCGACCGTGCGGCCGGCCGGGGCTCACCCGTTCACAGGGCGGCCTTGTGCTTGAGGGGTTCCCACCAGGAACGGTTGTCGCGGTACCACGCGAAGGTCTCCGCCAGGCCCTGGGTGAAGTCCTTGCGGGGCCGGTAGCCCAGCTCGCGGGAGATCTTGCCGCAGTCGACCGAGTAGCGCAGGTCGTGTCCCAGCCGGTCGGGCACGTGCTCGACGCTGTCCCAGCCCGCCCCGGCCAGGTCCAGCAGCAGTGTGGTCAGTTCCTTGTTGCTCAGTTCGGTGCCGCCGCCGATGTTGTACACCTCGCCCGGCCGGCCGCCGGTGCGCACCAGTTCCAGGGCCTGCACATGGTCGTCGATGTGCAGCCAGTCCCGTACGTTCAGCCCCTCCCCGTACAGCGGGACGCGGTGTCCGTCGAGGAGGTTGGTGACGAACAGCGGGATGACCTTCTCGGGGAAGTGGTGGTGGCCGTAGTTGTTGGAGCAGCGCGTCACCCGTACGTCCAGGCCGTGGGTGCGGTGGTAGGACAGGGCCACCAGGTCGGAGGAGGCCTTGGAGGCGGCGTAGGGGGAGTTGGGCCGCAGCGGGTCGCTCTCCGGCCAGGATCCCTCGGCCACGGAGCCGTAGACCTCGTCGGTGGACACGTGCAGGAAGCGGGCCCGGCCGCCGGGCCGGCGCAGCGCCGCGTCCAGCAGGGTCTGGGTGCCCAGCACGTTGGTGGTGATGAACTCGGCGGCGCCGAGGATGGAGCGGTCGACGTGGGACTCGGCGGCGAAGTGCACGATCTGCTCGTGTCCGGCGACGAGTTCGGCCACCAGGCGGGTGTCGCGGATGTCGCCGTGGACGAAGCGGAAGCCGGGGTGGCCGCGGACCGGGTCGAGGTTGGCGGGGTTGCCGGCGTAGGTGAGCTTGTCGAGGACGGTGACGTGGACGTCGCCGGGGCCGGCCGGGCCGAGCAGGGTGCGCACGTAGTGCGATCCGATGAACCCCGCGCCGCCGGTGACGAGGATGCGTGTGGTGGTCATGACGATATCTGCACCTTGCTGTGGTCGCCGAGGATGAGCCGGTGGGCGGCGGGGATCCGCGGGGCGGGGGTCACCTCCACGTTGCGTCCGATGATGGAGGCCTCCACGCGGCGGGCGCCGCGCACCGAGGAGCCGTCCAGGACGATGGAGAACTCGATCTCGCTGTCGGTGATGCGGCAGTCGGCGGCGATGGAGGTGAACGGGCCGACGTAGGAGCCGGTGATCACGCTGCCGGCGCCGATGACGGCGGGGCCCACGATGCGTGAGCCGGTGACGCGGGCGCCCTCGTCGATCCGCACCCGGCCGATGATCTCGCTGGCGGCGTCGACGTCGCCCTCGATACGGGGTTCGGCGTGCTCCAGGACGGAGCGGTTGACCTCCAGCATGTCGCCGACGTTGCCGGTGTCCTTCCAGTACCCGGAGATCGTCGTGGAGCGGACGTCGCGGTCCTGGTCGATCAGCCACTGCAGGGCGTGGGTGATCTCCAGTTCGCCGCGCCAGGACGGCTTGATGGCGCGGACGGCCTCGTGCACGGCGTCGGTGAACAGGTAGACGCCGACCAGCGCGAGGTCGCTCTTGGGGTGCTCCGGTTTCTCCTCCAGGCCCACGATCCGTCCGCCGGGGCCGAATTCGGCGACCCCGAACTGCTGCGGGTCGGAGACCTGGGTGAGCAGGATCTGGGCGGCGGGCCGCTGCGCGCGGAAGGCGTCGACCAGGTCCGAGATGCCGCCCACGATGAAGTTGTCGCCGAGGTACATGACGAAGTCGTCGTCGGCGAGGAACTCGCGGGCGATGAGGACGGCGTGGGCCAGTCCCAGGGGAGCGGACTGGGGGATGTAGGTGACGGCGATCCCGAACTTGGAGCCGTCGCCGACGGCTTGCATGATCTCGTCGGCGGTGTCCCCGACGATGATCCCGACCTCGGTGATGCCCGCGTCCGCGATCGCTTCCAGGCCGTAGAAGAGAACCGGCTTGTTGGCCACGGGCACCAGCTGCTTGGCGGATGTGTGGGTGAGGGGGCGCAGGCGGGTTCCGGCCCCGCCGGAGAGTACGAGAGCCTTCATGGCTTCGACGCTAGGAGCGGCCACTTGAGCCGGGATCGGGGATGGGCCGGGCCCACAGGCGCCCTCCAGAGCGGCTCCAGAGGCGGTGGGGATCCTCGGGGGCAGCGGCCGGTGGCGGGCTCCGCGGGGTGACCTGCGGGGCCGCTCCGCCCGGCCGTCCAGTGACGCGAGCCCAGAGAGGCACACAGGCATGGCAGACAACCACCGTGAACTCGTCCAGCGCTTCGTCGACATGATCAACAGTCATGACGTGAGCACCATGAGCGCGCACACCGCGCCCGGGCACATCGACCACAACCCGGTCGTCGAGGACGGCATCGAGGCCAACACGGCGTTCTGGGAGCAGATCTTCGCCGCGTTCCCCGACGTCAAGGTCGTCACCCACGACCTGGTCGTGGAGGGGGACCGGATCGCCGGCCGCTTCGAGTACTCCGGCACCCACCAGGGCACGTTCTTCGGCGTCGAGGCCACCGGGCGTCCGCTCAGCTTCCAGTCGATCGACTTCTGGCGGGTCGAGGACGGGCTGCTGGCCGAGCACTGGGACCAGCTGGACATGGCCGGGCTCTTCCGCCAGCTCGGCGTCGACATCCACGCCGGCCAGGACGCGTAACCCCGGCCCCGGCGGGCGGGGGCAGGAGCGGCCCGGCGCGCACGCGGTGCGCGCCGGGCCGCCCCGTGCCCCGTCCCCCCGTCCCCGCCCCGATTCCCGTGCCCGCGGCGGCCGCCGGTCAGGTGGCGGCCTACCGAAGGCGGGGGACGGGGACGCGGGACGGGGGAGGGGTGGTCAGAGGGCGGGCGGCCGGGTGGCGGCGGCCTGTTCCACCTCGTCCACGAGCCGGGCGTGGGCCAGCACGGCCTCGGTGTGCGGGGTGAAGTCCTCGCCGTCGAGGACGGCGCGGGCGAAGACGCCCGCGATGTTGGTGAAGTGGGTGTCCGGCGCGAGCCGGATCTCCTGGACGGCGCCGCCGCGTTCGACGTGCAGTACGGGGACGTGCTCGTCGGGGGTGCTGAAGGCGCGTTCCAGCCGCAGCCGCCCCTCGCTGCCCCACAGGTCGTAGCCGCTGCGGTAGGCGTGCTCGACACCGTAGGCGAGCTGGGCGGCCGCCCCGGACGGGGCCGTCAGCAGCGCGCCGCCCGCGGGAGCGGGCCCGTGCGGGCCGGCCGGGCGCACCTGGGCGCCGGCCACCCGCAGGCCGGGGCCGAGGAAGAGCTGGGCGGCGCGCAGCGGGTAGGCGGCGACCTCGGGCAGGGTGCTGGCGCGCCGCGCGGCGCCGTCACTGTCGGGGCGCAGCGGGATGCCGAACTCGGAGCCGAACAGCTGCAGTTCGCCGATCAGCCCGTCGTCCAGGAGCCGGCGGACGTGTGCGTGCTGGGAGTGGTGCAGGAACATGAAGCTCTCCATCAGCAGCAGGCCGCGCTCGCGGGCGAGAGCGACCGCCTTGTCCGCGTCGGCCTGCCGCAGCGCGAACGGCTTCTCGCACAGCACGTGCTTGCCGGCCTCCAGCGCCCGCAGTGTCCACTGCGCGTGCAGCTCGGGCGGCAGCGGCACGTACACCGCGTCCACGTCCGCACGCTCCAGCAGCCGCGCGTAGCCGGCCACCGGCGTGCCGCCGAACCGGTCGGTGAACGCCCGCGCCCTGTCGAGGCTGCGGCTGGCCACGGCGCTGACCTCGACGAGCGGCTGACGGGCCATCGAGGGCAGCATGCGCCGCCCGGCGATGTCCGCGCAGCCCAGCACGCCGACCCGCAGCACCGGTCCTCCCGGCCCGCTCACCGGGCGTACGCCCCGCCGCGCGCCCAGGCCGCGCGCAGCCCGGTCAGCAGCGTACGGGCCTCGATGTTCAGGTAGTTGCTGTGCCGCAGCAGCGCGGACATCTGGTCCACCGTCACCCACAGGAAGTCCTCGGGCACGTCGACGGGGAAGTCGCCGCCCACCTCCATCAGGACGTAGCGGTTGCCCGCGTGGTGGAAACGCCCGCCCTCCTCGGACTGCACGGTGTCGTACAGCAGCGAGCCCGCCTCGGCCCGCAGGACCAGGTCCAGGAACCGCGGCTGCCGCGGTGCGGGCAGCGTCAGCGCGCGGCCCGGCTGGCACTGCACGGTGGGGCCGAGCTCCGCCACGTCCAGCACACCCGCCTCGGAGCGGGCGTGCGCCAGCAGGTGCGGCACGCCGCCGATGCGGCGCACCAGGAACGCGGACAGGCCCTGTTCGGCCGGCGCGAGCAGCGGCTGGGTCCAGCGGGTGACCTCGCGGTTGGCGGCGGCCACGGACGCGGCGATGACGGTGAAGTGGTGGCCGCTGTCGTGGGAGATCCCGTCCTCGGTGCGCCGCCAGCGCCGTACGGCCGACAGCGGCATGCTGGTCTGCACCAGCTCCCGGTGCGCCTTGATCTCGGTGAGCCGGTTGAGGAGGTGCTCCATGGAGTGCAGCGGCGGCCCCTCGTCGGAGAAGGACGGGATCAGCGACAGCACGGTACGGGCGTCCATGTTGACCACGTTCGACTCGTGCAGCAGCTGGTGGATCTGGCCGAGCGTCAGCCACACGAAGTCCTCGTGCTCGGGGACGGGGCCGAGCGCCTCCACCACCATGTTCCGGTTGCGTTTGCGCAGGAACCAGGAGCCCTGTTCGGACTGCAGGGAGTCGAACAGCACCCGCGAGGCGGTCCGCGGCGGCGCGAAGTACTCGATGTGGTTCACGGGGGCGCCCCGGTGCACCCCGGTGTAGTTGCTGCGGGTGGCCTGCACGGTGGGGGACAGCTGGACGGTCTCGATGTTGCCGGGTTCCATCTTGGCCTGCATCAGGCAGTGCAGGACGCCGTCGAACTCCTTGACGACGATGCCCAGGATGCCGATCTCCGGCTGGTTGATGATCGGCTGCGACCAGGACTCGGCGTGTCCGTTCCACTCGGTGCGCACGTGCAGGCCCTCGACGGAGAAGAACCGGCCGCTGTCGTGCACCAGGTTCCCGGTGGCGCCCTGGAAGCGCCAGCCGACCAGCTCGCGGAAGGGGATGCGGCGCACCTCGTAGCGGTTGGTGCGGCGCTGTTCGGCGAACCATTCGCGGAAGACCGGGTTGGGTGTCACCGGGCTGTCCAGGGTCTGGGCCGACAGCGTGAAGCGCCGCCCGAGGCCGGTGAGGGCGCCCGGGGGCACCGCTTGGGTGATGGTCATAAAACATGACTCCTTCGCCGTGTCCCGCGCGCCCAGGGCCAGGCCGCCGCCCACGACGATCCGGCAGGGCGATCGGCCGTTGCTGGAGGGCGCCTCGAAACACCCCGCACGCCACCTCGAGGCGCACCCCGGCACCCGGCCCGGGGGAGGGGCGCGAAGGGCCGCCCACCGCGCCCGCCCGCTCCTCCCTCCCCGCTTTCTATCAACGCTAGATATATTGTCACCGCTAGACAAAGGGGGCGGGCGTCCCTACGCTGAGGCGGTATGAGAATCCTCTTTGCCAGCGCGGGCAACTTCGGGCACGTCTATCCCCTGCTTCCCTTGGCGAAGGCCGCGCGCGCCGCGGGCCACGAGGTGGTGTTCGCCACCGGCGAGCAGCTCCACCCGGCCCTGCGGGCCGCCGGCCTGGAGCCGGTGACGGCGGGCCGCTCGGTCCCCGAGGCGTTCATGGAAGCAGTGCGCGGTAGTGACTCCCTCGAGCACGACGGCGCCGACCTGGGCGCCCAGGATGTGCCGCCGGAGGTGCTGGCGGACCTGCATGTGAAGGTGTTCGGTTCGGTGCTGCCCCGCTGGGTGGCCGCCGACCTCGCCCCCGTCCTCGCCGGCCGGCGCCCCGACCTCGTCGTCTACGAGGCGATGAACCCGGGCGCCGCCTTCGCCGCCCGGCTGGCGGGCGTGCCCGCCGTCGCGCACGGCGTCGGGGTGATGGCGATGGGCCCCGAAGAGGCCCGGATCCAGGAGGAGTTGCTGGCCACCGCGGCCGACCTCGGCGTGGACGTGCCGTACGGCCAGCTGCTGGCACTGGCCTCCACGTACATCGACATCTGCCCGCCGTCCCTGCAGGACCCCGGCTTCCTGGCCGCCCCGCTGCCGCGCATCGAGCAGCGCCCCGTCGCCTACGGAGAGCCGGGCGAACTGCCCGCGGCCGTCCGCGACACGGACGGCCCGTTCGTCTACCTGACCCTGGGCACCGCACTGGGCTCGGTGGACGTGCTGCGCACGGTCATCGACGGGCTGCTGCCGCTCCAGGTGCCGGTCCTGGTGGCGACCGGCCCCGTGGTGGCCGTCGCCGACCTGGGCGAACTGCCCGAGCGCGTGGTGGCGGTGGAGTGGGTGGCCCAGCCCGAGGCGCTGAAGCGGGCGGCGCTGGTGGTGCAGCACGGCGGTGCGGGCACCACACTGGCCGCGCTGGCGGCCGCCCTGCCCCAGCTGATCCTGCCGCAGGGTGCCGACGGCCCCGCCAACGGCACCGCCGTGCGCGACGCGGGCGCCGGCGAAGTGATCTTCGCCGGGGACCTGTCGGCCGACGCGGTCACCGAACAGGCCCGCCGCATCCTGGGCGACGAGAGCTACCGGGACGCGGCCCGCAAGGTCGCCGCCGAGATCGCCGCGATGCCCGGCCCCGCCGAAACCGCCGCCCGCCTCCCGCAGTTCACCGCCTGACCTGCCTGACCTGCCTGACCTGCCTGACCTGTTCGGTCCGTTCGCCTCCGGGTGCCGATCCGCCGGCCGCCCGGTCCCCGGCTCCGGTGCGCGCGTGCACTCCCCCGGTACGCGCGCACCGGATGCCCCCGGCCGCCGTACGGCAACCCGCAACCCGCAACCCACAGCCCGGAGTTCGGGGTCCGGGGGTCCGGAAGGGGGTGCGGGTCAGGGCAGGGGTACGGCGAGAGGGCGGGCGGCGGGCGCCTCGTCCCGTGCGGCCGGTGTCTCCAGCAGGTCGTCGACCGGCGTGTGCGGGGACGAGGTCACCAGTGCCGTCAGCGCGGCGCGCAGCGCGCGGGCGAGCTGCGCGGCCTGCGCGCGGGTGAGCCGCGCGCAGGCGAACTCCAGGCTCAGCAGGGGCTGTTCGCGCCAGCGCAGCACCGTCAGGGCGGCGTCCGCGGTGACGGCGCCCGGGTGCCCGTGGTGGAAACGCGCGGTCAGTCCGCCCGCCCGCAGGCTCTCGGGCAGCAGCTCGTCGCGGGCCGCGAACGTCACCTGCGGCGCGGCGGGGCGGAAGTGGTCCGCGGGCGCCCCCACGGCGCGCGCCGCATCGGCGTCGTCGGCGTCCGCGTACTGGAGGGCCTCACTGAACGCGCAGGCGATACCGCGCAGGAAGTAGTCGACGCCGCCCTCCAGTTCACAGGCCACCGGCACCGTCGCCGCGCACGGCACGGCGGTGCGCAGCAGCTCCGCGGTGGGCCGGCGCGGCATCTCGGTGCCCACCAGCAGCCGTTCGCGGCCCGCGCGCCGGCCCACCGCCAGCGCCCACGCCGCCAGCAGCACCGTGCTGTGCGGCACACCGGCCCGCCGGGCCGTCGCGTCGGCCGCGTCGCGCAGCCGGGTGCCGAGGCCGAACAGCAGCCGCTCGCCGCGGAAGTCGAAGGCGGCCGCCGGACGCGCGGCGGGAGCCAGGTCCAGGCCGGCGGCCAGGGAGCGCAGCCGCTCGACGCGTTTGGCCGGCAGCACCCGCGCCGGGCCCGGCACGTCCGGGGCCGGCCTGTCCGGGCCGGGGCGGGGGGTGCGGTCCAGCGGGCGGCGGCTCACGGCGCGGTCGTAGTCGGCGAGCAGTTCCTGCCACAGCAGGGCGGCCGACCGGCTGTCCGCCACGGCGTCGTGGTGGACGAACGACAGCAGATGCGAACCGGCCGCCAGCGGGGTCAGCACGAAGGCCAGCGGCGGCAGGCCGGGCCGGCCGACCAGCCGCCCCGCCCGCGCGGCCAGCCGTGTGTGCGCCGCCGCCACCAGGTCCTCGCCCGGGGCCGCCGTCACCGGCTCCAGCGTGACCAGCGGCGGGGGGCAGACGGCGAGCACCCGCCGTACGGGGCCGCGCGGGGTGGCGGCGAAAGCCGTCCGCAGGCCCTCGTGCCGTGCGCTCAGGGCGGCCAGCGCGCGGCGCAGCGCACCCGTCTCCAGCGGCCCGGACAGCTCGGCGCTGACGATCCGGGCCACCACGCCGCCGCCGGCGGCCCGTTCGGCGGCGAGCGCCGCCGACTGGCCCGGCAGCAGCGCCCGTACCGCCCCGGCCCGGTCCCCGCCGCCCGCGGCCCGCACCGGCGCCGGCCGCGCCCGGGCCAGTACGTCCGCGAGGGGGGCGGGGCCCAGCAGCTGGGCCAGGTCCACGGCCAGGCCCAGCTGCTGCTCGGCACGCGCCTGCAGCCGTACGGCCTGCCCGAGGCCGCCGCCCAGCGTGATGAAGGGGGAGCCCGCCGCCCCGGCCGGCAGGACGCGCCGGTCGCAGCCGATGACGTCCGCGGCCAGGTCGAGCAGCTCCTCCAGGGGAGTCGGCGTCAGCATGGGTGGCCCTCTCTGTGGGCAGTCGTGCCCCGATGCTGGCGCCCGCGCCTCGAAGGCCGCTCGAACGCGGCCGCACGACGGCAACCGCCCCGCCGTACGGCGGGCCGGCACCCCCCCGCGAATTTCAAAGACAGAAACCCTATCACTGACAGCTCGATTATCGCTGAAAGTGCTAAAGTCGGTCCATGACGCTCCGAGAACGACGCCTGCGCGAGCAGGCCCAGCGCCACCGCCTGATCCTCACCACGGCCCGCGAGATGGCCGAGGCCGAAGGCTGGGACTACGTCACCACGCGGCGTCTCGCGGACCGTATCGAATACAGCCAGCCCGTGCTGTACCAGCACTTCAAGAACAAGGACGCCATCGTCCACGCGGTCGCCCTGGAAGGTTTCGCCGAACTCGCCGCCGCGCTGCGCGCCGCCCGCCTGGGCGAGGCGGAGCCGCGCGCCGCGCTGGACGCGGTGGCCCGCGCCTATGTCGACTTCGCCGAGCGGGGGCCGGTCCTCTACCAGGCCATGCTCACCCTCGACCCGGGAGACGGCGACGCCCCCGCAGGCACCCCCGAAGGCACTTCGGGAGGCGCTTGCGGGGACACGCCGGCGCCGCTCGCGGACGTCCTCGCCGAGATCGGCCTCGCCGTGGCGCCCGTCGCGGCCGGCCGCGACGGCGAACTGCTGGCCGAGGTCCTGTGGAGCGCCTGGCACGGCCTGGCCGCCCTCACCGGGGGCCGCCGTCTGCGCCCCGGCCTCACCGGCCGGCGGCTGGCCGCGCTGACCGAGGTCCTGCTCGGCCCCGCGGCCCAGCCCGCCTGACACGACGGCGGCCCGGACCGCGGGCCCGCGCGCTCGCGGCCTCGGACGCCCGGTGGTCCAGAGGCGCGGTGGTCCGGGGGCGTGCCGGTCCGGGGGTCCGGTGGCTCAGACCGGGAGTCCGGTGCTTCAGACCGGGGTGCCGGCCGTCTCGGCCTGCTGCTCCGGCTCGGCGGGTCCGGTTTCGGCGGGCTCGTTGAGGCGCTTGCCGATCAGCACGAACAGCAGGATGAGCCCGACCGTGAGCAGGGTGTGCCCCAGGCCCGCGGTGAGCGGCACGGCCTCGGGCACGTGGTCGCCGAGCACGGTCTCGGTGCCGTGCACGAACATCATGGCGACGGTGATCGCGATGCCCGCGTTGTAGAACCAGAAGAAGTACGTGAACAGTTTCGTCCCGGACAGCCTGAACTGCTTGTCCAGGGCGAGGACGATGAGGAAGCCCATCATGCCCAGCGAGAGCAGGTGGGTGTGCATGAGCGCCAGCTGGGTTTCACCGTCGAAATCTTTGGCCTTGGTGAACTCCCGGTAATACAGACCGGAGATCACTCCCAGGATCATGTAGACGTGTGCCGCGTAATACGACTTCCGCATCCCCGTGCTCGCTCCCTGCTGGTTATTGCTGGTCAATTCAGGCCCTCACGGGGGCCATTGAAGCACTCCGGCGTGAACCCTTCGGCCGTTTCCGGAGATCGTTCGAGCCGCCCTCCAGCGGGCCTCGAGGGACTCTGTGAAGTCCCGGGCCACGCTGGGGCGTCGAGGTTCGTCCACGCACGACGAGAGGCATCCGCATGAGGCACTCCCGTACGGTCGCGGCCGTCGCCGCGGTCACCGGACTGGTCCTGGCCGCCGCGGGCGCGGCGAGCGCCCAGGTCACGCCCGGGCCCGTCACCCCGCCGTCGCCCCGGGACACGGAGGAGGCCGTATGAAGCACCCCCGCGGCGTCACGGGCGTCGCGGCCGCCGTCGCGGCCACCGGACTCGTCCTGGCCGCCGCCGGCGCGGCACCCGCGCAGACACCGGCCGGCCCGGAGCGCATCACCTCACGGGCGCAGCTGGCCCGCGGCATCGCCGGGGCCGTGGCCCAAGAACGGGCCGCCGCGAGCGCGCCGTTGTCCCCGGCGGCCCGGGGAATGAGCGTCGACGTCTCCTCCGTGCTGCCGTGCTGACGCGGGGTCACGCGCGCCCGGACGCGGCCGCCGCCGAGGCGGACACCCGTACGAGCTGGTGCCCCAGCGGGGCGGCGCACGCGCCGGAGTCGCTGGTCCTGGGCGTGCGCTCCGGCCTCGACGGACAGGTGACGTATCTCGCCGACGCGGTCCCGGCCGCCGCGGTGCTCGACCAGATCCCCGAGGACATCGAGCCGCGCCGGATCCTGCGGTTCGCCTCGCACTGCGTCACCGACTGCGCCAACCGCCGGGGCGGTGACTGCACCCTGGTGGAACGGGTGGTGGCGGCCTACCCGGCGCCGGCGGGCGGCGCGGTGCCGCGCTGCCATCTGCGGGCCGGCTGCCAGTGGTGGGCGCAGGCCGGCGTCGAAGGCTGCCGGCGCTGCCCGGCACTGGCCACCCGCCACCCCGCGGACGACGAACTGGCCTCCCTGGTCGCCGACCCGGACGTCACCCCCGAACAGCTCGCCGCCTGGACCGCCGCCCGCCGGGACTGACAACACCCGCCCACCGGACCCCCGTTCACCGGACCGCCGCCCACGAGCGGCGCCGACACGCACCGGCACCGGGGTCGGCACCCGGGGTCGGCACCTGGGCTTAAGCACCCGGGGTCCGGGTCGGGCGGGTGGCCGGGGGTCGCCGGACGGACCGTAACGCCGCCTGGTGGAGCGTGCGTAAGCGCCCGCGCGCCGACGCACGGCGGCCGGGCACCGCCGCACCGCCGCGGTCCCGCCACGGACCGGGGTGTCCACCCGCCGGACCACAACGCCGCCTCGCGGAGCATGCCGTGCCGCCGCGCCGTGCCGCCGCGCCGTGCCGTGCGTCGCGCCGTGCCGTGCGTCGCGCCGCGGCCCGTGCGGCCGGGCTGAGCCGGTTCGGGTCAGGAGGCGACGTCGCAGGAGGTGAGGGTGGTGAAGGCGGGCCGGCGCAGTGCCTCGGCGAGCGACGTGCGCCAGTCGGGGAGGGCGGGCAGGCCCGCCGCGGCCCAACGGGCGTGGCCCAGGACGCTGAACGCGGGCCGGCGCGCCGGGCGGGCGAAGGCCGCGGAGGAGGTCGGGCGCACCCGGTCGGGATCCAGCCCGCTGAGTTCGTACGCGGCCCGGGCCAGGCCGTACCAGGTGGTGCGGCCGGCGGCGGTGGCGTGGTAGACGCCCGGCGGGGCGTCGCCGGCGCGGCCGAGCGCGACCAGCAGCCCGGCCAGGTCGTAGCACCAGGTGGGCTGCCCGTGCTGGTCGTCGACGACGTCGACGGTGTCCCTGCGGGCGGCCAGGCCGAGGACGGTCGCGACGAAGTTTCGTCCGTGTTCGCCGTACAGCCAGGCGGTGCGCACGATGTAGCCGGTGTCGGGCAGGAGTTCGGCGACCGCCCGTTCGCCGGCCAGTTTGCTGCGGCCGTAGGCGTTGACCGGGCCGGTCGGAGCCGACTCGGGGTAGGGCTCGGTGCCGTTTCCGGGCAGCACGTAGTCGCTGGAGACGTGCAGCAGCCGGGCGCCGGTGCGACGGCAGGCGAGGGCCAGGTGACGTACGCCCGTCCCGTTGACGGCGGTCGCGGCGGCCTCGGCCCTCTCGGCGCCGTCGACATCCGTCCAGGCGGCGCAGTTGACCACCACGTCGTGGCCGGCGACCGCGGCACGGACGGCCCGCGGGTCGGTGATGTCGAGGGCGGCCCGGCCGAGCGCGGTGACCTGCCCGCAGGCCAGCAGCGCCCGCACCTCGCGGCCCAGCGCGCCGCCGCCCCCGGTGACCAGCCAGCGTGTCATCGACCGCTCCTCGCGTGAAAGGGGCCCGGCCCGCGGGCCGGGGAGGAAACACATCCCGCGCCCAGGGGGCGCGCGGCGGCACGGCCCACCGCCCCGCTCGTCCCGCGCACGCCACCCGCCACCCGCACGCCCGTCCCGCACGTGGCCGTGTCCCCGGACCGGCCCCCGGCACCGGACGGCCCCGGGCGCCGTCGCACAGCCCACACCCTCCCGCACCCGGCCCGACAGCGCACCGGCGACCACACCTTCCCGCACCGCACACCCGCAACGGCCGGACACGGACCGGGCGGCGGACCACGCGGCCCACGCGGCCCAACGGGCCCGTCGGGCTAGGCGAGTTGAGCGGGTTGGGCGGGCCGGACCGGCCGGGCGGAGCGCGTCACGGGCGGGGCGGCGGTCAGCGAGCGCACCTGGGCGCTGCACAGCGCCGCCGCGGTCACGCACACCACCAGCGCGGCCCCGCCCAGCAGCGCGCCGCTCGTCCCGGCGTGCGCGGCGACGGGACCCGCGGCCATCTCGCCCACCGGCAGGGCCACGAACGAGCCCAGCGCGTCGTAGGAGTACACGCGCGCCAGCCGGTCGGCGGGAATGTTCTCCTGCAGCGACACGTCCCAGGCCACCCCGAACTGCTCCAGCGCGATGCCGTTGGCGAACATCGCCGCGCCCAGCAGCAGCGCCCCGCCGCCCCGGGCCAGCACCACCAGCGGCAGCGCCTCCACCGCCACCGCCGCCACTCCCACCAGCAGGATCCGCCGGGCCCGGGAACGGGCGGCGAACACACCGCCCAGCAGCGCCCCGGCCATCTGCGCGGCCAGCACCGCGCCCCACACCCCGCGCCCGAACGTGGCATCGGCGACGGCCGGTCCCAGCACCTGCACGCCGCCCGCGACCACGGCGTTGACCACCATGAACTGCCCCACCACGATCCACACCCAGCGGCGCGCGGTGAACTCCCGCCAGCTCTACCCGCAGTTCCCGCAGCGGACGGGTACGGCCCGGCGCGGGTCCGGGCGGGCGGGCCGACCCGGTGCGCACGGCGAGGAAGCACCAGGCCGCCGCGCCGAACGCCGCCGCACTGCAGGCCAGCCCCCAGCCGGCCCCGCACCCGGCGGCGACCGCGCCGCCCAGCGACACACCGGCGATCATGCCGAGGTTGGTGCCCATCCGCATCAGCGCGCCGGCCGGGCGGATCAGGCCGGCCGGCACGGTCTGCGGGGTCAGCGCGGCGGAGGCGGGCAGCGACAGCGCGGCCAGCGCGCCGTTGAGGACACTGAGCACCGTCAGCAGGGGAAGGGAGGTGACACCCAGCAGCACGCTCAGCGCGATCGCGGTCTGCGCCCCGCACGCGGCCAGCGCGGAACCCCGTAGGACCAGGGTGCGCCGTATCCGGTCGGCGAGGACCCCGCCGGCCGGCAGCAGCGCCACGTTGGCCACCGAGCGCGCCCCGACGACCAGGCCCAGGGCGGTGGCCGAGCCGGAGGCGTCCAGGACGGCGAAGGCCAGCACGACAGGGGCCATCGCGTTGGCGCAGTACACCAGTGCCCGCCCGGCGGCCAGCCGGCGGAACGGGCGGTGGCCGAGCGGACCGCGCGGACGCGGGGCGCGTGCGGGCGCGGCGGTGGCGGGGCTCATGGCGGCCTTTCTACGGACGGGGCAGGACGGTGAAGTGCACCCGGGAGACGCTCACGCCCAGGTCCTGTACGGCGAAGGGGCAGAAGTAGTAGGCCTGCGGGGTGGCCCGGGGGGCCAGGTCGAGGGTGAACTCGGCGTGGGCGCGCCGCCCGGCGACCGCGTCGACACGGCGCAGCACGGGGCCCACCCGGGCGTCGAGGTAGAGCGGCAGCACGATGCCCAGGTTGAGGGTGCCGTCGCGGGGGGCCACCGCCTCCACCACCACGTGCAGGGTGCTGCCCGCGGCCGCCTCGGCGGGTGCCTTCACGCGCAGTTCGACGGCGCCGGTGTGGGCGTTGGCGACGTCGCCGCAGCGCGCGCACACCGTCTGGACGGTGTCGGCGATCGCCGGTACCCGGCCGTGACGGCGGTAGGAGCGCAGCGGCCGGCCGCAGGCGCACGGGGTGTCGAGCGCGACGGGCGTCCCGGCGGTGCTGCGCTCGCCGAAGTAGGTGGGGAAGGCGAGGACGGGGTCGTCGTGGTGCTTGGCGAAGCGGTGGGCCAGCGCGAGGTCGAGGGACTTGGTCTCGGCGGCGATCGCGGCCAGTGCCGGGCCGGCGTCCGGTGCGGAGCGGGCCACGGTGCGCACCGCGTCACGCAGCACGGTGTCCGCCAGCGCCCGCAGCCGGGGGCGCAGCGGGTAGTCGGGGCCCAGCAGCCCGCTGTCGAGCAGGCCCGACAGGCGGGCGCCGAGCCGGTGCAGCGGCGGGTACGGGGCTGCCGCGCCTTCCTCCCCGTTCCCGGTCCCGTCTCCGGGCACGTCTTCGTGTGTGTCCGCGGACCCTTCCCGGGCACCGCCCGCCGTGCCCGGGCCGGAAAGCCCTGAGATGCCGGAAGAGCCGGAAGAACCAGGGGAGTTGAGGGAGTTGAGGGGACCGGAGGACTCGAAGGCGTCGGCGGTGCGGGTGTGGGTGTCGGCGGGGGAGTGGGGGCGGGACGGGCCGAGGCCGGAGGACTGCAGGCCTACCTGGACGAACGCGGGGTAGGGGTTGATGTCGTGCAGCTGCCGGTTCATGGCGACGGCGGCGCTGCCGGCGTCCGCGGTGGCGGTGAGCCAGGCCAGGTTCTCCGGTCGCTGTCCGTCGCAGGCGGTGAGTGTGGCGACGACGGTCTGCGCGGGTCCGTCGAGCGCGTTGAGGAGGATGAGGTACTTCGGGTCGTACATCGCGTGGCCGGCGAGGGCGCCGCTGAAGCAGTTGGCCAGCACCAGTTCGGCGGCCCGGATGCCGCGGGCGGGGATGAGTTTGTCCTGCGGTTTGGTGCAGCCCAGGCCGTAGGCGCAGCGGGGTCCGGGCATCCCGGGCGCGGCCGCGGCGGGGCTTGCTCCGCACAGGGTGAACTGGCCGAGGTTGAGCTGGTCGTCCTTGCCGTTGCCGTGGAAGAGCACCCGCCGCCACACCTGGCCCAGCGCGATCTGCCGGACGTCGAGGCGGTGGACGTCGGCGGCGCCGAGCCATACGTCGGCCTGCGGCGCGGGGGCGGCGGTGTCGAGTTCGGACAGGACGCCGACCGGGGCGTCAGGGGTGACGCGGGCGTACTGCTTGGCCGCCATCCAGCTGAGGCTGTGCACGTCGCGGCCGGTCAGCAGGGACAGGGGGCGGCCGGTGGCGTGGGCGGCGTCGAGGGTGTGCTGCACGGCGTCGGCGCGCAGGCCGGCGTATACGCCGACCAGCAGGACGGATCCGGTGTCCGGCAGGTCGTGCGGGTCGTCCACCCAGTGGCGGGCCAGCGGGCGGATCAGCGCGTTCAGCGCGGCGGGCAGCGGGCCGCCGGCCACGACGCCGGTGTCGCAGGGTTCGGGGGTGCGCAGGCCGCTGTAGACCTCTTCGGCCAGGGCGATGCCGTCCAGCAGGTCCGTGCGGGGGCCGGTGAACACCGGCAGGGGTCCCCGGCCGCCGGCCACGGCCCGCGTGTAGTCGCCGAGCGAGGTGTACGGGGCGAACAGCGGCTGCTGCCCGGCACCGGGCCCGGTGCCGGCGGCCGAAGTCGGCACGGCGGGCGGGGTGTTCGCGGGGATCGTGACGGCGGGGGCGGTCCGGGCGGCCGAAGTCCGCACGGCGGGCGGGGTGTTCGTGGCGGCCGGAGTCCTTGTGGCGGGCGGGGCGGTGGGGGTGCTCAGGGCGTTCACGGGTGGTCCACCTTCAGCTCGAAGTGGTCGAGGACGGCCTGCATGCGCTGTTCGACCTGGTCGGCGGTGGCGCCCTCGACGTGGACGTAGCCGGTGGAGGCGTGCGAGGCGCGGGGCGGGTCGAGGACGTCGCCGGGTGCGGCGTCCAGGTGGGCGCCGATCACGCCGGGCAGCCGCAGCAGTTCCTCCTCGGAGCTGATGTGGACCACGCGGCCGGGCCGGGTGGGCAGCAGCAGGTCGCCGACCGCCCGGTCGCGGGTGTAGACGGGCTGCGGGACGCGGTCGAGGTAGGTGTCGAGGATGACGTGCAGGAAGTCGAACCCGTAGGCGAGGGAGTGGTTGACGGGGACTTCGCAGCCGCTGAGGCGGGCGGCGACCTCGCTCATGAAGAAGGAGCCGTCGTCGGTGAGGAAGAACTCGCCGTGCAGGTAGCCGAAGGGCAGGTGCAGGCCGTCGGTGAGCCGCTGGGCCAGGGCCCGTGCGTCGACGGGGAGCCGTTCGCCGGGCGCGTAGGTGATGTTGGCGTTGATCGCGCCGTCGAGGACCTCCAGGATCGGGCGGGGGTTCTTCGACAGGTAGGCGTCCACGACGCGGCCGCGGGCGACGACGGCGCACAGCTGGAACTCGCGGCCGCGGATGAACTGTTCGGCCATCCAGTCCAGGGCGGGGTCGAGCGGCGGGATCGCGGCGAGCGCGGCGGGGGAGTCGACGCGGTAGGTGTGCAGGCAGGAGTCGGAGTCGACGGGCTTGAGGACGACCGGCCAGCCGTGGGTGTCGCCGAACGCGGCGACGTCGTCGAGGCTGTGCACGGCGCGGTAGGCGGCGTGCGGGATGCCGAGTTCGGCGTAACGGTCCTTCATGGTCTTCTTGTTGCGGACCCAGGCGACCTGGCGGGGGGTCAGGTGCGGCAGGTCGACGAGGGCGGCGAAGCGCTGGGCGCGGTCCTGCAGCGCCTCGTTGGGGTTGCAGAAGAACCGCGGCCGGGGCAGGCCCCGGGTGCCTTTCATCCAGCGCAGGTAGCGGGCGGCCTCCTCGTGCAGGGGGGCGGCGGTGCGCAGGGTGAACGTGGGCAGGTGCGCGGTGCGCCGGAGGTAGTCCTCGCTCAGCGGCACGCAGTCGAAGCGCAGCAGGACGACGTCCACGTCGTCGCGGGCCAGGACGCTGTCGGTGAAGGCGGCCCGGCGGCTTTCGACGAGCAGGACGGCGGGGCGGGAGGGCGTGCTGGGCATGGCGGTCTCCAGAGGTCGGGCGGGTAAGCGCGGGCGGGCCGGGGCGGACGGGGCCGTGCGGGCGGGGGGTGGACGGGGCCGTGCGCGGGGTGTCAGCCGATGACGCGGGTGGCGCCGTCGAGGCGGCCGGGCCGGGTGCGCCGCAGGTCGCGGACGAGGTTGACGCGCTTGAGCCAGCGGTCGGATCCGTCGAAGCCGGCGCTGAAGGGGCGCCGTCCGTGCACCACGTTGCGGTTGTCGAGGAAGCAGACGGCGCCGGTGGGCACCAGCACGTCGGTGAGGTTGGCGTCCAGGTGCGCCACCAGCCAGGCCAGGGCCCGTTCGGCCGCCCGGTCGCCGGGCAGCGCGGTGAAGAAGTCCCGGTCGATGCGGAGCACCGGCAGGTCGCGGTGGCCCGACAGGACGGCGACCGGCTCGGCCGCGGGAGCGTCGGCGGCGAACTCGTGGGAGGTGTCGGGCAGGGCTGCGAACCGGGGCTGGGCCAGCACCGCGCGCACGTCCGCGGGCACCTGGCGTACGTCGACGTGGGCGACGGTGGTGGGCACCCGGCCCGGGTTGCGCAGTGCGAACAGGCCGACCCAGTCCGCCCGGTGGGGGGAGAAGGCGTCCTCGGTGTGCCAGGCCAGTTCCAGTGCGCTGGAGGCGGAGACGAGGCTGTGTTCGTAGCCCTTGCTGGGCAGGATGTCGGTCACCAGCCGGCCGGCCTGCTGGGTGGCCCAGCCGGTGATGTCGCCGAGCAGCGCCGCGTACAGCACCAGCAGGCAGCCGTGGACCTGGCTCGCCTCGGTGCCGGCCGCGCTCCAGTGGCCGGGGGTGGGTCCCAGGGCCGCCTGGTCGACGAGGTGGCCGCGGACCAGGGTGGCGTGGGTGTTCTCGTCGCGGCGGGCGGAGTTGAGGTGGCGGCGGACCGCGAGCGGCAGTTCGTGGGCGATCACCGGGGCCTCGTCGACGAACCGGGGGTCGTCGGCGGCCTTGAACGTCTCGGCGCAGGACGCGGCCAGGGCGTGCGCCGCGCGGGCCTCGCGGGCGGTCAGGTCGAGGACGTGGTGGCGGGGGTCGCCACGGCTCGGGGCGGGCAGGGGACCTGCGGGGGCGGCGGCCGGGCGGGAGGAACGCGTGGGGCGGGCGGGGGCGATGACGGTCATGGCGGGTCCCTTACGGCTACAGGAGCGGGTACGGGTGCGAATGCCGGTGCGGTGGGCGCTTGCGGGCGCGGGGCCGGTCCAGCGGGTGGTCCGGGTTCAGCGGGTGGTCTGCAGGTGGTCCAGGCACAGCTCGTACAGGTCCTCGGCGTGGGTCTCGTGCCAGCCCTCGGGGGCGGGTACGCAGGCCGGCCACAGGGCGTGGCGGTCGCGGGCGTCGGACAGGACGACGAAGGTGGCGTACTCGTCGGCGAAGGGGTCGTCGGCCGGGGGCGGGCCGAGGACGGTCAGCCGGCCGTCGGCGTCGATACGGGCGGCGCGGCCGGTGCGCCACATGAGGGCGGTCTGCCCGCCGGGGGCTTACCAGCGGGTCGGGCAGGAAGCGTTCGCCGGTGGCGGCGGGGGCGCCGGTGTAGCCGTGGGCGACGCCGGCGCCCGCGATGTAGAGGCTTCCGGTGCGGCTTACGCGGCAGGCCGCAGCTGCGCGTCCAGGACGTAGGCGCGGTGGCCGGGGGCGGGCCGGGGCCCGGCGGGGGTGTGTTCGACCCGCAGATGGCCCTCCGGCCAGCCGCCGGGCACGCTCAGGGTGAGGTGCTCGGCGGCGGCGCGGGCCGGGAGCGCCTCGCTTACGGCGCCCAGCAGCACGCTCGCGCCGCAGCCGCGCAGCCAGTCCAGGACGGCGGCGGGTGCGGCACCGTCCAGGGGGGTGGCGGGCAGGTGGACACGGGCGCCGGAGACGAGGGCGGCGAGCAGGCCGAGGGCGGTGTCCGCGTCCGGGTAACCGGCGCTCAGCCAGGCCGCGTCGGCGGCCGGGGCGAGGGTGGCGGCGACGACGCTCTCGGGGCCGATCTCCACCAGCGAGCCCGCCGCCGTGCCAAGCCGCGTCCGCCGTGCCGGTGGTGTCCGGTGTGGCGGGGGCCAGGACCACCGGGTGCGCGGGGTGCGGCGGGCGGACGGGCCGGGCCGGGGTGGCGGGCAGCAGGTCGGCGGCCGGGTCGCGGACCAGGCGGGCGGCTTCGGGGACGGCTTAAGCAGCACGCGGTCGGCGGCCTCGTCGAGGAGCAGGACGGCGGGCCGCGCGGAGGCGGGCAGCGGGCGGGCCGGGTCGAGGGGCAGGCAGGCGGCGCCGGTCTTGGCGATGGCGAGGACGGCGACCGCGAAGCCGGTCGGTGAGGCGATCGCGGTGGCCACCGCGGTGCCGGGGCCGGCCCGGTGGGCGAGCAGGGCGTGGGCCAACAGGTCGGAACGGGCGTCCAGTTCGGCGTAGTCCATGCCCGCCAGGGCCGGTGCGCCGGGGGTACGGGCGGCCTGCGCGGCGAACAGGGCGGCGACGCCCGCCTCGGGCAGCTCCAGCGCCTCCCCCGCCCACCGCCGCGCACCGTCGGCGGGGATACCGGGCGCGGCGCGCAGCCGGCTGAGGGCGGTGGCGGGCGCGTCCAGAGCGGTTTCGAGCAGCGCGGTCAGCAGGCCGGTCAGGTGCGCGGCGGCCGTCTCACCGACACTCTCGTGGTCGAAGGCGGCGCTGACGGTGATGCCGGCCGGCGCACCGGCCGGGGTGTGCCGTTCGGTCAGTGTCAGGCCGAGGTCGGCGTCCTGCGCCGGGAGTTGCGGCGGGGCCGCCTGCACGGTGAGCCCGGCCGCCTCGTACTCGCCGCAGCTCTCCGTGAGGACAC
This sequence comes from Streptomyces sp. RPA4-2, assembly GCF_012273515.2. Lineage (NCBI taxonomy): Bacteria > Bacillati > Actinomycetota > Actinomycetes > Kitasatosporales > Streptomycetaceae > Streptomyces > Streptomyces sp. RPA4-2. The sequence goes on along the minus strand of NZ_CP050975.2, from coordinate 294,827 downwards.
TCAGCGCGATGCCGCCGGGCCGGGCCAGGGCCGCGCCGCCGGCGCGGTAGGCGGCGAGGTCGGCGGTACGCACCCGCCGCAGCAGTTCGGTGAAGGCCGGGTCGCCGGAGGTGTCCACGGACAGCGCGAGCACCCGCCCGTAGGGTCCCACGGCGCGGCGCAGCGCGGCGCTGTCGCGGGCCGGCACCGGCGCGGCCAGGGTGATGGTGTCTCCCGCGCCGAGCCGGGCGAGCAGGGCCGCGAGCGCGGCGTGCACCACCATGAACAAGGTGGCGCCCTGCTCGGCGGCCAGCCGGACCAGCCGCTCGTGCAGGCCCGCGTCCCAGTCGAGGTCGAGACGGCCGCCGTCCCGGCCGCCGGCCGGGGACGGCCCGCTGCCCGGCAGCACGGTGGGCGAAAGATCACCGGCCGCCGCCCGGGGAGCCGCCTGCGGCATGCCGCCGTCCCGGTGCGGGGCATCACCGGTGGCCCGCGCCCCGTAGGCCAGGGCCAGTTCGGCGGCCAGCGGGGTGTGCGACCACAGGTCGACCAGGCCGGCGGGCACCGTGAGTTCCAGCAGGTGGTCGTCGGCGGCCAGGGTACGCAGCCGGGTGCCCGCCGATCCCAGCCGGCTGTTGCGCAGCGCCTCGTGACGGCGCCCCAGGTCCCCCAGGGCCTCCTCCAGCGCCCGGACGCTCAGCGCGCCGCGCAGCCGCAGCGGCAGCACCGCGCAGCCCTCCCCGGCGCAGGCCCGGCCGGGCCCGGTGGCGTCGGCCGGCCGGTCACCGGCGAGAGCGGCGAACAGCGCGGGGGTGGGCGCCTCGTACAGAGCGCGGCTGCCCGGGTCGGCGCCCAGCACTGCCCGCGCCCGGGCCAGCAGCCGGGCCGCGGCCAGCGAGTGCCCGCCGATCCGGAAGAAGTCGGAGTCGGCGTGGACGGTGCGCCGCGGCACCCCGATCACCTCGGCGAACAGGTCACGGACGATCTCCTGCAGAGGGGTGCCGGGCGGCGTGCCGGGCCGGTCGGCGCTGAACGCGGGCGCGGGCAGCGCGGCACGGTCCACCTTGCCGTTGGCGTTCAGCGGCAGCGCCGCCAGCGTCATCAGCGCCGACGGGATCATGTAGTCCGGCAACTGCTCCTGCAGATAGGCGCGCAGGACGACCTCAATGTCGACGGTGCTCCCGAACGCGGTCGGCGTGTTGGCGCAGGCCCCGGCGGGTACCTCGGGGCCCGCGTACACACCGGTCAGGGGACCGGCGGGCACCTGCGCCGGGTCGACGAAGACGATGTCGAGGAGCCGGCCCTCCTCGGCCGACCAGGTCGGCAGGGCCCGGTAGCCGACGCGCTCCCCGGCCGTGCACAGCTCCTCCGGGTCGGGCGCGCTCCCGCTGTCGCCCAGGTGGGCCGCGGCGCCGGCGAGGCCCGCCGCGCCGTCCCGCAGGGCGCGCATCGCCGTCCACTCTCCGTGCACCCGCCGGTTGGGCACCCCGGCCAGCCGCACGGCGGCGGGCCGCCGCGTACGCAGGTACGCCTCCACGCCGGCCGCGGAGGCGGCGTCACGGCCCCACACCAGACGGGGCGCGGGGGAGAGGTCCAGAGCGGGGGCGGCGGTGGACAGCACCGCCTCGTAGCGGTAGCGGGTCAGTTCGTTGTGCGCGCCGCCGCGCTTGACCCGCACGTCCACCGCGCGCACGGCGGGCAGTTCACGCGCCCAGGCGGCGAACAGGGCCGGAGAGAGCAGGAGTTCGGTCTCCAGCGCCACCCGCTGCTCGACGGCACGCCACACGTCCGCGCCGTCGCCCGGCAGCGGCTGCCCGGCGCGGGAAGCGAGTTCGACCCCGGTCTGCAGGCAGGGCGCCAGGTCGAGGTTGCGGACATCGCCCAGCAGGACCGAGCCGCCGGGCGCGAGCAGCGGCAGCACGCCCTCGACGACGGAGCGCAGATAGGCGAGATGGGGAAAGTACTGGACGACCGAGTTGACGACGACGGTGTCGAAGTGCCCCGCGGGCAGGCCGTCCAGTTCGTCGGCCGCGCGGCAGCTCAGCCGCACCTTGCCGCGCAGCCGCTCGTCCGCCCCGGTCTGCGCGCGCAGCGCCTCGATGACGGAGGCGGAGAAGTCGGTCGCCCAGTACTCCTCGCACTCCGGCGCGCCGGCCAGCCGCGCCATCAGCAGACCGGTGCCGACACCGATCTCCAGGACACGCCGCCCGCCGAGCTCCCGGACGCGCTCCACCGTCGCCGCCCGCCACTGCCGCATCTGCTCGAGCGGGATCGGCCGCGCGTCGTAACTGCTGTTCCAGCCCGCGAAGTTCTCCCCGTACGCGGCCCCGGCGGCGTCGTCGTAGAGCGTCTCGTAGATCTCCTTCCACTCGGTGAGCTGCTCGCTCTCCCGCGCCGCGGCCCGGTGCGCGGCCGGCACCACGTGCGCCACCAGACGCCGCTCCCCGCCCGCGGCGCTCTCAGCACTCTCGGTGCTCTCAGCGCTGTCGGTGTTCGCGGTGTTCTCGGTGTTCGCGGTGTTCTCGGGGGTGGTGTGCACCGACACGACCGCCTCGGACACCGCCGGGTGCGCGGTCAGCACCGACTCGATCTCGCCGAGCTCGATGCGGAAGCCGCGCAGCTTGACCTGGTTGTCGACCCGGCCGGTGAACTCCATCTCCCCGTCCTCGCGCAGCCGCACCAGGTCGCCCGTGCGGTACAGCCGGCCGCCGCCGGGGGTGAAGCGGTCCTCGACGAACCGCTGCGCGGTCAGCTCGGGCCGGTCCAGGTAGCCGGTGGCCAGCCCCGGCCCGCCCAGCAGGAGTTCACCGCTGCCACCCGGCACGGCCGGCCGGCCGTCCGCGGCCACCACGACGGCGACGGTGGCACCCAGCGGCCGTCCGATCGGCACGGTCCGCGCGTCCTTCGCGACCCCGGTCACCTCGTGCCAGGTGGCGAACGTGGTGGTCTCGGTGGGCCCGTACACGTGCAGCAGCCGCTCGGGGCCGCCGGCCGCCAGGACCTGCCGTACCCGGCGCGGGTCGCAGGCCTCGCCGCCGAACAGGACGGTGCGCAGCGGGGCGAAGGCGTCGGGCCGTTCGCGGGCGATCTGGTGGAACAGCGCGGTGGTCAGGAACACGGTGCTCACCCCGTGCTCGCGGACCGCGGCGGCGAAGCGGGCCGGATCGATGACGGTGTCCTTGGCCAGCCCGACCAGACGGGCACCGGCGGCGAGGGTCGACCAGATCTCGAAGGTGACCGCGTCGAAGGCGGGGTTGGCGGCCTGGGCGACCACGTCGTCCGGTGTCAGGCGCACGTAGTCGGTGGAGGTGACGAGGTCGAGGACGGCGCGGTGCGGGACGACGACGCCCTTGGGGGTGCCGGTGGTCCCGGAGGTGTAGCAGACGTAGGCCGCGTCCCCGGGCCCCGGCCGCACGGCCGGCAGGACCCCGGGCCGGGCCGCGATCAGGCCGGCGTCCGCGTCCAGGTCGACGGCCACCGCGTCCAGCCCCGCGTACTCCCCGGCGCCGGAGCCCTCGGTCAGCACGGCGCGGGCCGCGCTGTCCCGCACGATCAGCCGGCGGCGCAGGCCCGGATGGGCCGGGTCCACCGGCACGTACGCCGCGCCGGCCCGCACCACGGCGAGGAAGGCGGTCACCAGACCCGGGCCCGGCCCGAGCGCGGTCACCACCCGGTCCCCGGGACCGACCCCCAGCGCCCGCAGATGGGCGGCGAGACGGTTGGCGGCCACGCTCAGCTCCCGGTAGGTGAGCGAGACGTCGCGGCCGCCGGCCGAGGGGTGGATGACGGCGGTCGCCTCGGGCCGCGTACGGACGTGCTGCTCGATCAGGCCGGAGAGTGACATACGGGCTCGCTCCTTCGACAGCGGCTCGGAAGGACGGACGGCTCCGCCTTGGCAAAACCTTGCCAAGATGTTGGCAACAAGATCTTGAGGGTGCGTCTCGCACCGCTGGAGCACCACTGGAGCCGCGGGTGACGGCCGACGGGCGCTTGCGCGGGGGCGGTCGACCGGCCTGGCGGCGGGGCCACCGTGCCCGGACGGACCAGGGATCGGGCGCCGCCGCCCACGGCACCGCCCGCGTGCGCCCCGTCCCGGCTGCGAGGCGGAGCGGCCCGGCGGACTTCTCCGCGCGCCCTAGAGGTCCTGCCAGCCGGGTTCGAGGCGGTCGAGGAGGGTGTGGAAGGCCGCGTCGGCCCGGTCCCAGTCGCCGTCGGTCAGGGGGGCGAGGAGCAGGCCGAAGGAGGCGTCGACCAGGAGGGAGGCCTCCGTCGCGGCCCGGGCCTCGGTCATGCCCAGGTCGCGGAAGACGGAGGTGAGCAGGCGGGTCCACTCGCTCAGCACGTCGCGCACGACGGGCCCGTACCGCTCGGGGTGGAGCAGGCCGGCGGCGAGGACCTCGAGGTAGAGGGGGAGCGTGGCGCGCAGGTCGGGGTTGTTGAACTGCTGCCAGGTCTCCTCCATGAAGCGGCGCACCCCCGCCGCGTCCCGGGGGGAGTCGGCGGCGTTGAACAGGCTCTGGGCGCGCAGGAGCGGTCGCCTCTCGTAGACGGTGAGCGCCTCGGTGACCATGCGTTCCTTGCTCCCGAAGTAGTACAGGAGCATGCGGTCGCTGGTCCCCAGGGCGCGGGCGAGCGGGCGCAGGGACAGGTCGGCCACGCCGTTGTGGATCATGTATTCGCGGACCCGATCCAGGAGGTCGCGTCGTTTGGCCGGGTCGGGCGGCCGTGCCATGGAGGGCTCCCACCTGCAGTGATACGGGACCGAGCGAACCTCGCATGTCCGGTTCGTTTATTTTCGTCCAGGTATTTACCGTAGCACTCGCTACATGTATATTTATGGATGTAGCGAGTGCTACGTGAATGCGGGACGCCGGCAGTACGGAAGGGACTGATTCCCATGGCCGCCTGGGCCATCGACCTCGCCTCGATCTCACGACGGGGATGCTTCGCCTGGTTCTCCGGCGGTCGGACAGAGGGACTCGGGCGGAAGGCTGCCGCGGACCACGCTCAGGACGAAGACCGGCCCGCGAAGGGCGCGCCCACCTCGTGGATCACCCGGAGCCAGGCTCTGTGGTCGCGCTCCCTGGAGCCCCTGCGGCCGCTCGACGCGCCGCGCGCCCGGGCCACCGCCTGGGACGCCTCCTGGCCCCTGCCGAGGGAACTGACCTCGGTCCGCCGGGCCCGGCGCCTGGCCACCGCCCAGCTGAGCGAATGGAATCTGGAGGACCTGGCCGACACCGCCGAACTCCTGGTCAGCGAACTGGTCACCAACGCCCTGCGCCACACACGCGGCCCGCTGCGGCTCAACCTGTACGCACGCGGCTCCGACCTGCGGTGCGAAGTGGAGGACACCGACTCCACCGGCCCCGTACGCCGCGTCGTCGACGCCGACGCGGAGGGCGGACGCGGTACCGAACTGCTCGACCTGCTCACCGAGACCTGGGGCAGCACCCGTACGGCCACGGGCAAGACGATGTGGTTCGAAATATCCACGCGGACGCCCTGACCCAAGAGGCCGCCCGCCCCGCCGGCACAGCTCTGGCGCGCCGGTGGGGCGGCCCGACGGCCGGGGACTTCCCGCTGCACGCCGACCGCGCCACGGCACGTTTCCGCCGCTGACCGCTGACCGCTGACCGCTGACCGCTGACCGCGGGGTCGCGGGCCGTGCCCGGCCGGCCGGCTCCGTCCCGGAGTCCGCCTCGCCCCGGCGACGTCCACCACGGCCCGAAGCGGACCCGTGGCCGCGTCCCCCGAACGCGGCCGCCGACCGCGCCCGCCGTGCCGACCGCGCCAGGCCTCGCCGTGCGGACCGCGCCGTACGGACCGCGCCGTGCCGACCGTGCCGTGACGGGTGCTTCCCGGCATCGCCCCCGCTCCGGGCCTCCTCTCAAGCCGTTCTCGTGCGGTTCTGCGGCAGCCCCCGGCACGGTGCCCGCACACGGCCATGACGCCGCGACCCGGGTCCGTGACGCCGCCACCCGGGTCCGCGATCCCCGAACCGCAGCCCCGGCCCCGCGCACTCCTCACCCCCCATCCCTCCCCCCCAACCCCCCTCCCCCCAACCCCCCTCCCACCGGCCCCCGTTGCCCAACAGGCCCGCCCGTTCCGTCCCGCCCGCCCCGGCGGCGCTCGACCGTCGCACCCGAGCGCGGTCAAGGACCGCGCGAGGCCCCGCTGGCATGCTCCAGGGCAGCTCACCGCACCACCGCGGTGAGAACCCCGCCGCCTGTGGAGGCTGACATGGGTATCCGCGACACGAAGAACGCGATCGACAACTCCGAGAACCCGGAGGAGCTGGCGCAGACGAACATCAGCGCCGAGGAGGAGGACGCCTTCGACTCCCCGAAGACGATCATGAACCAGATCTCCAACGCCTGACACGCCAGACGGCTCCGCCCGGCCGGAACGCCCGCACTCAGCCGAGCGCTCCGGCCGGCGCCCGGACACCGAAGACACCAGAGCCCTGGGGGTCGGGTTGAACACGTCGCTCGTGGACACTCTGCGCGGCGAGGGCATCTTCGCCGACGCATGGAACAAGGAATTCAGGATCCTCCGCGGCGCGGTCGATCCCGCCGGCCACCTCTCCTCCGCCTTCATCGAACAGAAGCTGGACGCCAGCCTGCTGCGCTGGCCCTACTTCTCGGTGCTGCGCCACGGAGCCGTACCGCCGGAAAGCGCCTACACCCGCTCCAGGGACGTCATCGGGCACCAGCGCCCCGGCTTCCCCGACGCCGCGGCCGTCCGCCGGCTGATGTCGGCCGGAGGCACCCTCAAGCTCAACCAGCTCTCCGACTGGCACCGCCCCACCCGCACCGTCGTCGAAGAGCTCCAGGCCGCCGCCCCGGTCGCGGTGGCCTCCTACGTGTTCTGGACCCCGCCCGAGAGCCGCGGCATGCTCCCGCACCGCGACGCCTCCCACGTCGTGGCCCTCCAGCTCGAAGGCCGCAAGGAATGGCAGCTGTACGCCGGCTCGCAGCAGGTCCGTGCCGACGCGGGCCTCGACGTCGATGCCGCCCACCCCACCCACACCTTCGTCCTGGAACCCGGTGACGTGCTCTATCTGCCGCACGGCTGGCCCCACGACGCCGTCGCCCGCGACGGCGACTCCCTCCACCTCACCTTCACCCTCACCGAGCCCACCCCCGACGACCTCCTCGAGGCGCTCGGCCGCCACCTCCTGGACGCGGACCCCGGCCTCGCCCACCGCTTCCACACCACCACCCTCGAACAGCGCACCGAGCACGTCCGCACCGCCCTGCTCGCCCACACCCGCCACCTCGACGACGACACCTGGGCCCACGCCGCCCTCACCGCCATGCGGGAGGTGACGGGATGACCACCACCCGGATCACCCTCAAGGACCTGGTCGGCGACACCGACGCGTTCTTCCGCGACCACTGGGCCACCCAGCCCGCCGTCTTCCGCGCCTCGGCCGACCTGACCGGCCTGATCACCGAGCAGGAGATGTGGGAGGAGGTGGACTGCGGGCTGCTGATCCGCCCCTACTTCACCGCCTTCGACGAAGGCGTGCGCACCGCCGTCTCCGAGATGACACGCTCGCGCACCATCGTCGGCCACCACGTCCCCGGCTACATCAACCCCGGCCAGATCAAGGCGGACTTCGCCGCCGGCGGCACCTTCAAGTTCAGCCAGCCCGAACACTGGCACCCCCGCCTGCGCGCCCTCGTCCAGGCACTGGCACCCGAATTCCGCGCCGAACTCGAGTCGTTCGTCTTCCTCAGCCCGCCCGGCAAGACCGCCATCGCCGCCCACATGGACGGCTCCCACGTCCTCGTCCTGCAGATCGCCGGCGTCAAGGACTGGGTGGTGGGCCGCCTCGACGAGACCTCGACCAGCGACTCCGACCGCTACACCGGCGGCGTCATCCCCTACGACCGGCGCATGGAGGTCACCCTGCGCCCCGGCGACGTGCTCTACATGCCGCACGGCACCCCGCACTCCGCCACCGCCCGCATCGGCACCTCCCTCCACATCGCCGTCACCATCGAGGAACCCACCCCCCAGGACCTCGCCAACGTCTTCCTCGCCGAACTCCTCGGCCTGCCCGAGTTCGAGGCCCTCACCCGGCACCACCACGAACTGTCCCCGGCCGAACGCCTCACCCGGCTGCGCGCCCTGCTCACCCGCACCCTCGGCGCGGCGGACGGGACCCAGGTGCTCAAACAGGCCGTACGGCTCAAGGCCGGGCACCTCGGATGAGACCGGTGCTGCGCCCGGCGACCGTGCTGCGCCCGGTGACCTCCGCGGACCTCGACCGGTTCGACACGGAGTTCGCCGGGCCCGACAGCCCTGGCCCCTACCAGTGGTTCGGGCACACGCCGACCCTGCGGCTGCGCCGGCTGCTCGACGAGCGAGGCCTGCTCGGCGGTGACGAGAACATGCTGTCCGTCACCGTCGACGACACCCTCGCCGGACGCGTCGAGTGGTTCCGCCGCGCGTGGGGACGCGTGGAGACCTCCGCCTGCTGGGAGATCGCGATCGGCCTGTTCGCCGCGCACCGCGGCCAGGGCATCGGAACCCAGGCGCAGCGCCTGCTCGTGGACTACCTCTTCACCCACACCCGGGCCGAACGCGTCCAGGTGTGCACCGACGCCGACAACCTCGCCGAACAACGCGCGGCCGAGAAGGCCGGCTTCGAACTGGAAGGCCGGGTCCGCCGCGCCCAGTGGCGCGCCGGCACCTGGCACGACCAGCTCCTCTACTCCGCCCTGCGACCCCTCGGCCCGCCCGCCCCCTGACCCTCCACCACCCCGACCCCGACCCCGAAGCCGAACCCGAACCTGAAGCCGAACCCGAAGCCACAGATACAGCCGTAGCCGTAGCCGTAGCCGTACGACCGAGCGGAGAGCGCGCATGCCCCTGTTCCCGGCCAGCCTGAACGGCCCCGCACGGCAGCTCGCCGTCCTGCACGGCATCGACGGCATCGGCGTGGGCCTGTACATGGCCGGCTCCGCGGTCTACCTCACCCAGGTCACCGGCCTGAGCCCGGCCCAGATCGGCATGGCACTGTCCGCCGCCGGACTGACCGGGCTGCTCGCCTCGGTGCTGTTCGGCATGGTCGCCGACCGCACCGGGGCACGCCCGCTGCTGACCTGGCTGCTGATCGGGCTGGGCTGCGGCTACCTCGCGCTGCCCGCCGTGCACTCGGCCTGGCAGTTCGTCGTCCTGGCGGTGGCGGTGGGCGCCCTGCAGTTCGGCACCGGCCCCTCCTTCATGTCCCTGATCGCCGAACTCGTCCCCGGCCAGGACCGGGTGAACGCGCGCGCCGCCATCCGCTCCGTCGGCAACGCCAGCATGGGCCTGGGCACCCTGGCCGCAGCGGTCCTGCTCGCCGTCGGCACCCGTGGCGCCCTACAGGTCATCCCGCTCGCCAACGGCGTCACGTTCGTGGTGGCGGGCCTGCTGGTGCACCGGCTGCCCGCGGCCGCCGCCCGCCCCGCCCCGCCCGCCGCGGGACGCTTCACGGCGCTGCGCGACGGGCCGTTCCTGCGGGTCGTCGCGGTCAACGCGGCGCTGTCGCTGCACGACTCCGTGCTGGCGGTGGCCATCCCGCTGTGGATCGTCGTCGGCACCGGCCTGCCCACCGTGCTCACCCCCCTGCTCATCGGACTCAACACCGTGCTGTGCGTGCTGCTCCAGGTCCGGGCGGCCAGGGGCAGCGACGACCTGCCCGGCGCCGCCCGCCTCGCCCGCCGCGCGGGCCTGGCCGGCGCGGCGTCCTGCCTGCTCCTGATCCCCACCGGCCATCTCGGCACCCTCACGGCCGGGTTCCTGGTGTGCGCCGCCTTCGTGGTGATGACCGGCGCCGAACTGTGGCACGCGGCCGGGTCCTTCGGCATCGGCATCGGCCTGGCCCCGGAGGACCGGCGCGGCGAGTACCTCGGCGCCTTCCAGCTCCATCACGGCCTGCAGTCGATCCTCGGCCCGCTGATCCTGACCGCGTTCATCGGCCACGGCTCCGGCCTCGGCTGGACGGCGGCCGCGGTCCTGTTCACCGCCGCGGCCCTCCTCGTCCAGCCCGCGGTACGCGCCGCCTCCGCCGCCTCCGCCGCCTGGGCCGGGGTGCCGGCACCCCGGCCCACCGCGGACCAGCCCGCCCTGGACTGAACCCGAAGACACCACGGACACCACAGCACCACAGACACCGCAGATACCGGAGGCACGGATGCTGCACCCCGCCGCCGATGCCCGCACCCCCGGCCCCTACAGCGGCCGCGAACTGGCCCGGGACCTGCGGGCCCTGGGCGTCGAACGCGGTGACGTCGTCATGGTCCACACCTCCCTGAGCGCCCTGGGCTGGACGGTGGGCGGTCCCGTCGCCCTCCTGCGGGCCCTGCGGGAGGCCGTCGGGGCGTCGGGAACCCTCGTGGTGCCCGCCTTCACCACCTACCTGACCGACCCGGCGACCTGGGTCCAGCGGCCCGTGCCCCCCACATGGTGGCCCCACATCAGGGCGTCCCTGCCCCCGTTCGACCCGGACGTGCACCCCGTCCAGCCCCGCCTGGGCCGCTTCCCCGAGTTCGTACGGACCCTGCCCGGCACCCACCGCTCCACGCACCCGCTCTACTCGCTGGCCGCCTCCGGCCCCGCCGCGCCCGCCCTGCTCGCCGCCCACCCGCTGCCCTACGGCCTGGGCGCGCGCAGCCCGCTGACCGCGCTGGGCGGTGCGGCCGCGAAGGTCCTGCTGATCGGAGTGGGCTGGGACAAGTGCACCGTCCTGCACCTGGCCGAACACCTCACCCCCTACCCGGGGCGCCGCGTCCACCGCATGCGGGTGCCGCGCGCGGGAGCCGACGGAGCCACCGTCTGGCAGGACAGCGACCAACTCGTCATGTACGAGGGTGACTACGCGCGCATCGGCGACCGGGCCGCCCGTGCCGGTCTGGTCCGGGAGGGCCCCCTCGCCGCCGCCGGCGCCCTGTTGTGCCCGGTCGCCGCACTCGTGGACCTGGCCTGCGGCTGGCTGGAGCGGCACCGCGACCTGAGCGCCTGGGGCGTGGCACCGAACATGACCGGCGTACGGGAGGCCCCCGCCACGGCGCTGTGACCGGCGGGGGCCTTCTTCCCGGCTGCTTTCGGCTGTTCCCGGCACCGCCACCGGCGCCGGGGGTGGCGTCGCAGATGGTGTCGGGAGTGTCCGGGGGAGCGGTGGTGCGGCTGCCGCCGGGGTGTCCGGCAGGGGTCAGGCGACGGCCCAGGGACCCAGGTCACGCGTACGCCGGCCGGCCGCCGAGGGCCGGCTCTCGTCCCAGGCCGGCTGCAGCGCGGCGGAGAGGATGCCCCACAGCTGACCGGCGGTCAGGGTGTGGACGGGGATGACGACCTGGCCGGCCAGACTGACCCGGAACACCGACTCCAGTGCGCCGACGATGCCGATCAGTGCCATCGAGTCCAGCCCGTAGGCCTCCATCGGAACGTCGGCAGCGGGCTCCTTGTCCTTGCCGAGCCCCGGCAGGCCCTGGCGCAGTACGTCCTCGAATTTCGCGTTCCACGGTACGTGGGCCATCGGGCGACTTCCTTCCGGACACGGGAGAGGTGAAGCGGTGCTCCGAGCAGCACCGTGCCGGATCCCGCTCGAGCCGCCGTGGACACCTGCTCAGGCCGGCCGCCGCGATCAACCGGCACACGACCGAAGCCCCCGCCACGGCACTGCCGGCGGGGGCCTCAAGATTCGGTTGGTTCGGTGGGCCCGGTGGGTGCGGTAGGTCCAGCGGGTCGGTGGTCTGTTACGGCATCCGTGCCCGTCAGACGGCCGCGCTGCCGGCCGCGAGGGGCCAGCCGATGTCGTCCGTGGCCGCGACGGTGACTGCCTTGGGCCAGCCGATGTTGCTGTCGTCGGCGGAGACGGTGACCGTCTTGGGCCAGCCGATGTTGTCGTCGGCCGTGGCGTAGGCGGCCTTGGGCCAGCCGATGTCGTCCGTGGCCGCGACGGTGGTGGCCGTCTTGGGCCAGCCGATGCTGTCGTCGGCGGAGGTGCCGGCGGCGGCCGGCCATCCGATGGCGGAGGAGGCCGTGGTGCCCGCCGACTGCGGCCGGCCGATGCTCTGCGTGGCAGCGCTGACGCCGGCGGCGGTGAGGACGGCGGAGGCGACGGCGGCGGTGGTGACGGCGATGCGGGCGATGTTCTTCATGACGGCTCCTCCGTGGCAATGAAGCGGATCTGCGTTGGTAACTTCTTGCCAAGAAGCTTGGCAACGCGAACTCGGGAGCCGCTCGGCATTCGCTGGAGATGAGCTGGAGACCCGCGAGAGGCGGGCGGCTACCTGCGCGGATGCCTGGCAAAGTTTGTCAACAACCCTGCTTCCGGGCCCGATCGGGGCCGGTTCCGAGAGGGTGAACAGCGCGTTCGCGGCCCTTTCGCTAGAGCGCCGCCGGAGCCGGCGTTGCCACTTCACCCCCGTGCTAGGCAACATATTGCCAAGCACGTTGGCAATGCTTGTTCGTGACGGGTCGGGCACAGCGGCCCCCGCGTCCTGGCAGCCGATGGCCCCGACAGCGGGGGGAGGCCCCGGAAATGAACGCGACGCCGTCATCCACGGATCAGAAGGACCGAAGGGACTACGCGCCCACCAGCGACAGCACGGACCGCACGGACCGCACGGACAGCACGGACAGCACGGACCGGAGTGACCGCACGGACCGCAACAGCCTGGACGGCCGGAGCGAAGCGGGTGGTCCGGGCGGCCGGACGGTCCATCTGGACACGGCAGGCCGGGGCCGTATGCCCGCCGCCGTACGGGCACTCGTCGCCGACTGCGCGGCGCGTGAGGACCGCTACGGGCCGCACGAACTCGAGGAACACCTCGCACACGTCCTGCGCACCGAGATCCACGACCGTCTCGGCGCACTGCTCGGCGTCCCGGCCGCCGACACCGCCGTCGTCACGGACGCGGCCACCGCCTTCGACGCGCTGGTCCGCGGCCTCGGCCCCGGCCGCGGCGACCGGATCTGGACGACCCCCTACGAGGGGGTGGCCAACCTGACCGCCCTGTACGCCCTGCGCGACCGCACCCGCTGCCGGCTCGAGGTCGTCCCGCTGCGCGAGGACGGAGACCTGGACCTGGAGTGGATGGCCCGGCACATCGACGACGACGTGGCCCTCGTCTCGGTCGTCCACGTCCCCTCCGGCCGCGGCATCGTCAACCCGGTCGAGACCATCGGGCGGATCCTCGCCCCGCACCGGTGCCTGTACGCCGTCGACGCCTCCTACGCGGTCGGCCAGCTCAGCGTGGACGCCGCCCGTACCGGCTGCCATCTGCTGACCGGCGACGGCTGGCGGTTCCTGCGCGGCCCCCACGACGTGGGATTCGCCTACCTGGCACCCCGGTTGCGGGACATGTTCGAGGAGGCCGCCGCACACCGCCCCCCGCCGCAGAACGCGGCCGTCGCGGGCCTCAACGCCGCCCTGGCGCACCACACGGCGACCCTCACCGGGCCCGCCGGACACGACGGGCTGCGGCTGCTGCCCGCCCTGCGCGCCGCCGTCGAGGAGACACCCGGCACCGAACTGATCACGCCCGGCCTGGTCCAGTCCGGCATCCTCGCCTTCCGCCACCGAGAACTGCCCGCCTCGCTCGTGCGCCGGCAACTCGCGGCCCGCGGCGTCGCCCTGTGGAAGACGGTCGCGCAGGAGATCCCGCTCCTGGACCACCCCGCGGGCACCGCCCTGCGCGCGTCCCTCCACCACGACACCACCCCCGACGACATCACCCGCTTCGGCCACGCCCTCCAAGCCGTCGTCCGCGAGGAACGCCCGCACCCCATGGCCCCCGCCCGGCCGCCCGCCACACCGCTCCCGCTCCGCCGGTCCCCGCCCGGACGGCCGTCCCCCGTCCGCCCACCCGCCGCCACCTGACCCTGTGCCCCACGCCCTGACCCCGCAACGCCCGTACGGGTTGGTGAGAATGGGGGCGTGCGTCATGACATCAACCCCAGGCTGCTGCGCGCCTTCGTGGCCGTCGCCGAAGAGTTGCACTTCACCCGGGCCGCCGCCCGGCTGTTCGTCGCGCAGCAGGCGCTCAGCCGGGACATCCGGCACCTGGAACGGGTGTGGGGCAGGGCCTTGTTCGAGCGGGACACCCGGCATGTGGCCCTGACCCGCGAGGGGCAGCGGCTGCTGCCCGTCGTGCGGCACGTTCTGACCGCCCAGGAACAGCTGGGCCGGGAACTGGAGCAGCCCCCGGCCGGGGAGAGCGCCCGCCCGTTGATCGTCGACGTCGCGCTCCACGGCTCCACCGGGCCACGCGTACTGGCGGCGGCCAGGGAAGCGGCCCCCGGTCTGGAGTTCGTCTCCCGGTTCCACAGCGGCCTGACGCGGGCGGCGGCCGAGATGGCGGACGGCCGGCTCGACGTCTCCTTCGGCCGCGTCGCCGGGCTGCCGAGGGCTGTCCGTGCCGGTCTGGAACACCGGCTGATCCGCTACGACCGACTGGCGGTGCACCTGCCCCCGGAACACCGGCTGGCCGCCTTGCCGCGGGTGCCGCTGGCCGCGCTCGCCGGCGAAACCGTGTACGCCGCCGCGGGCAACGAGGACACCACCGAATGGACGGACTACGCGCGCGCCCTGTTCGCGGGCCGCGGTATCGGCCTGGCGCCGCCCTTCCCGAAGATCGAGGGCGAGGCCGAGTTCCGGCGGGTCATGCGCAAGCACGGCTGGTCGGTCCTGGCCAACGTCGACTTCGCGGATGTTCCGGAGATGGCCCTGCGTCCCCTGACCGACCCGGTGCCTCTTTCCCCGGTCTCCCTGGTCTGGCGCCGCGGCCTTCGCCATCCGGGAGTGAGAGCTCTGGCCGACGCCGCCCAAGCCCTCGGCACGGCCGAGGGCTGGCTCGAACGGCCGCCGGACTCCTGGCTCCCCGACGCCGACCGCACCCTCGCCGCGGAGCCCTCGCACAGCTTCTGAACCACATCATCCGGCCCCCCGGCGGCTGAACACGCCGCTGCCCGGTTGCCGGTGCCGTTCGGGGGGGCCGTACCGCCCGACGGGCGACGGCCCCCCGGCCCTCCTATCCTGAGGAGGACAGGACCCCAAGCCCCGTGTCCCACGGCACCGCTGCGCACCGCAGCCCGTCGCGTGGCCTCCGTCCGCGACGACCGGGCCCGGTCCGCATGTGCTTGCCCCGGTCCTCACGTGCTTGGAGTCAGCCCATGACCCACTCGGGCACCCGTCTGCGCAGGGGAGCCGTCACCGCCGCCGTGGTGGGAGCGCTCATCGCGGCGGCCGCGGGCTGCACCGCCCGGGGCACGACCGCGACCGCCTCCGTCCCGGCCGCCGCCGACGCCACGCACGCCACCGCGTCCCCTTCACCGTCCGGCCCGGCGACGGGCGGGGTCCGCACCCTCACCCCTGCCGTGACCCGCCAACTCGACGCGAGCGTGCGGCAGGTCATGGGCGAGGCAGGCGTGCCCGGGGTGACCGTGGGACTGTGGACGCACGGCCAGGGCACCTACGTACGGTCGTTCGGCGCCGCCGACAGGAGCGACGGGCGCAAGATGTCGCCGGACCTGTACACACGGATCGGCAGCGAGACCAAGACCTTCACCGTGACGGCACTGCTCAAGCTGGTCGACGAGGGCAGAGTGGGCCTGGACGACCCGATCGGCAGATACGTGGGCGGCGTGCCCGGCGGCGACGGGATCACGCTGCGGGACCTCGCCGGGATGCGCAGCGGCCTGTTCAACTACACCGACGACCCGGCCTTCTTCAAGGCCCTCACATCCGACCCGCAACGGCCCTTCACCCCACCGCAGTTGCTCAGCTACGCCTTCGGACACCGCCCGCTGTTCCCGCCGGGGCGGAAGTTCTCCTACAGCAACACCAACCTCATCCTGCTCGGCATGGTCGTGGAGAGGGCCGGCGGTATGCCGGCCGCGGACTACATCCGCGAGAACGTCCTCGCGCCGGCCGGCATGGACCACACGCTCCTCCCGGCCGACGCGGCCTTCCCGGCCCCGCACGCCCAGGGCTACACCGACCAGACCGCGAGCGGCGCGGTCGAGGAGACCGCCGGCTGGAACCCCTCCTGGGCCTGGACGGCCGGCGCGATGATCTCGAACCTGGACGACCTGCACACCTGGGCCCGCACGGTCGCCACGGGCGTCCTGCCCGACGGCACGACCCTGATCGGCTCCACCACCCAGAAGCAGCGGCTGACCACGCTCCCCACCACGATCCCGGGTGCCGGGTACGGCCTGGGCATCTTCGACGTCCAGGGCTGGATCGGTCACAACGGCTCCATGCCGGGCTACGAGTCCCTGACCGTCTACCTGCCGTCGGCCCAGGCCACCCTGGTCGTGCTCCTGAACACCGACATCAGCCACGACGGCGCCGAGCCCAGCACGCTCGTCGGCGAGGCGGTCACGAAGATCGTCTCACCGGGACACGTCTTCGACCTGCCCGCACAGCACGCGGCCCGCTGACCGCGCACCCTCACCATTGGCACCGGCACCACCACCGGCACGCGCGGCGGTGCACCAGCGCCCCCGGGGACTGCCGCCCCCGGACCCCCGCCCGCCCGAAGGACTCGTCCTCAAGCACCGGACGGGCTCACAGGCATGGCCCGGGTGCCGGTCTTTGAGGGCGACGACCGGTCGGCGCGGGCCCGCGTATCCAGCCCGTCCGGCGTTTGAGGACGAGGCCGTTCAGGCCGATGCGGGGGTCCGGGGGCGGCAGCCCTTCGGCGTCACGCGCCGCGCCGTCAGGGGGCGGACACCGCGCCGTCGCGGGAGCATGGGCATGACCGGCCCCCACGCCGGGCCACATCCGGCAGACACGGGAACGCCGGGACACACCGAGGAGGGACAGGCCGGTGGGCATGGTGGTCTCCGTCGTCTTCGCCCTGCTGGCCGCCGCCAGCAACGCGACCGCCACCGTCCTCCAGCGCCGCGCCGCCCAGGACGTCCCCCTGTCCGAAGGCTTCCGCGCCCGCCTGTTCGTCGACCTGCTGCACCGGCCGGCCTGGCTCGGCGGCATGGCCGCGGTCATGGCGGCGGCCTGTTTCCAGGCGCTGGCCCTGGTCAACGGCGCCCTGGCCGTCGTACAGCCGATCTTCGTCCTGGAACTCCCCTTCGCCCTGCTGATCGGCGGCCTGGTGCTGCGCCGGCGGGTGACCCGGCGCGGCTGGACGGCCGTGGTGTGCATCGCCGCCGGGCTGGGCGTCGCACTGGCCGCGGCGGCACCCTCGGCGGGCACCGGCCAGGCCGCGGCGGGCGGCTGGGTGGTGGCCATCGTCTGCTGTGTGGGCGTCATGACGGCCGCCGTCCGGATCGCGCTGCGCCTGCCCGCCGGACGCGCCCGCGCGGCCTGCTTCGGCAGCGCCGCGGCCATCGGCTACGCGCTCACCGCGGCCCTCATCAAGGACGCCACCCACGCCTGGCAGACGGGCGGCGTCACCGGCTTCTTCCTCGCCTGGCAGACCTACGCCTTCGCCGCCGCCGGGGTCTGCGCACTGTTCCTGCTGCAGAACGCCGTCCAGTCCGGCCCCCTGGTCGCCTCCCAGCCCGCCCTCACCCTCGGCGACGCCCTGGTCAGCCTCGCCCTGGGCGTCACCCTGTACGCGGAGGAGGTGCGCACCGGCTGGTGGCTGGTCCCCGAGATCGCCGGGGGCTTAAGCCTGATCCTGTACGGAGTGGTCCAGCTGGCCCGGATCCCCCTCGCCCAGACCCTGGTCTCGCGCCCCCCGCCCGCCACCGCGGCCGGACCTGATCCCGCCCCCGCCGCCGCCCCGGGCGGCCCCGCTCGCTCCCCAAGCCCAGGTACCGAGGACTCGCTAGCCTGGAGTGGCAGGGGTGGCCAGGCCGACAGCCCGAGGAGGCTGACGTGGCTGAAGCGACTACCGACACCGGAGCGACGGAGGGCCCCGCCCCGGCCCCGGTGCGCCCGGCCCCCGCGCCGACACACCCGCCTACCTGCCGATCGCCGAACACGGCCTGATCGGCGACCTGCGCAGCGCGGCCCTGGTCGGCACGAACGGCACCATCGACTGGTACTGCTGCGCACGCTTCGACGCGCCCAGCGTCTTCGCCTCGATCCTCGACGCGGAGCGGGGCGGCTCCTTCGAACTGGCCGCGGACGTCCCCGCCCGCACGAAGCAGTTCTACTTCCCCGACACCAACGTGCTCATCACCCGCTTCTTCGCGGAGGACGGGGTCGGTGAGATCCAGGACTTCATGCCGGTCGTCGACGACTCGCGCGAGGCCGACCGGCACCGCCTGATCCGCCGCGTGGTGTGCGTGCGCGGAACGCTGCCCTTCCGTGCGCGCGTGGCTCCCCGCTTCGATTACGGCTGCGAGCCGCACACCGTGCACCCGTACGACGGCCAGGTGGTCTTCAAGTCGGCCTCCCTCCATCTCGCGCTGACCTCCACGGTGCCCATCGAGGTCGACGGCCCGGACGTGTGGTCGCTGTTCAAACTCCACGAGGGCGAGTCCGCCGTCTTCACCATCGACCGCATCGGCGGTGAGGTGGCACCGCGTTTCTGCGCCGTGGCCGAGGCGGAGAGGGAGTTCAACGCGACCGTGCGCTACTGGCGGCACTGGCTGTCCCAGTCGCGCTACCGCGGCCGCTGGCGGGAGATGGTGCACCGCTCCGCCCTCACCCTGAAACTGCTCACCTACGCGCCGACCGGCGCCATCATCGCCGCGCCGACCACCAGCCTGCCCGAGCAGATAGGCGGCGAACGCAACTGGGACTACCGCTACGTGTGGGTCCGCGACGCCGCGTTCTGCGTCTACGCGCTGCTCAGGCTCGGATTCATCGACGAGGCCGAGGCCTTCATGGGCTTCCTCACCGAGACCGTCGGGCTCGAGTCGGTGAGCGCGTCCCAGGCCGAGGGACCCCTGCAGATCATGTACGGCATCGACGGCCGCCGCGACCTGTCCGAACGCGAACTGCCGCATCTGGAGGGCTACCGCGGATCGGCCCCCGTACGCGTCGGCAACGCCGCCGTCGGCCAGCTGCAACTGGACATCTACGGGGCACTCCTCGACTCGTTCTACCTCTACGACAAGTGGGGCAAGCCCATCTCCAGCGGGCACTGGGACAGCATCTGCGAACTCGTCGACTGGGTGTGCGACCACTGGGACCAGCCCGACGAGGGGGTGTGGGAGACCCGCGGCGGACGCAAGCCGTTCCTGTACTCGCGGCTGATGTGCTGGGTCGCGATCGAACGGGCGATACGGCTGGCCCGGCACCGCGGCCTGCCCGCCGACATCGTGCGCTGGGGCGGGGCACGGGACGCGATCTACCGGCGGATCATGAGCCATGGCTGGTCCGCCGAACGCCGCGCCTTCGTCCAGTACGAGAACAGCTCCATCCTCGACGCGTCACTGCTGATGATGCCGCTGGCGAAGTTCATCTCCCCGACCGACCCGAAGTGGCTCGCCACCCTGGACGCGCTGGGCGAGGACCTGGTCTCCGACTCACTGGTCTACCGCTACGACCCGCAGGCCAGCCCCGACGGCCTCCAGGGCGAGGAGGGCACGTTCTCGATCTGCTCGTTCTGGTACGTCGAGGCCCTCACCCGTGCGGGCCGGCTGGACGAGGCCCGGCTCGCGTTCGAGAAGATGCTCACCTACGCCAACCACCTCGGCCTGTACGCGGAGGAGATCGGCCACACGGGCGAACAGCAGGGCAACTTCCCCCAGGCGTTCACCCACCTCGCCCTGATCAGCGCGGCCTTCAACCTCGACCGCAGACTCGGCTAGCGAATCCCGCCTGCGCGGGCCTCTCACCGTGAACCCGGGAGCCCGTCGATCATCAGGCCGATGGTGAAGTCGAAACGGTCGTGGACGGTCCCGGCGGTGAGCTCGACGGCGTAGCGCTTGGTCCGGGGGAAGGTGTCGGGCAGCGCGGCGAACCGGCGCAGCAGTTCGTCGCGGCTGACGACCCAGCCGTCGTCGCCGCGGCCGATCCGGCTGTTCGCCAGGGAGACCTCGAGGCTGTAGGCGTTGACGTAGAGCGACAGCGAGTCCAGTGCCCAGGCGGCGGTCTGCGGGTCGATGCCCCCGGCGAGCAGGATGGCGAGCATGCCCTCGCCGACACGCAGCGTGTCCAGATTGGACGGAGCGGCGGCGAAGGCCGCCCGGGAGATACCCGGATACCGCAGATACTGGTCGCGCAGCTGGGTGCAGACACCGGCGATCTGCTGCCGCCAGGCGGCGGGGTCCGGCTCGGGCAGGTCGATCCCGGCGCACAGCCGGCCGATGAGCAGCTCGTCCAGGTCCTCCTTGTTGACCACGTGGGCGTAGAGCGACGACGGCCCCGTCTCCAGCGCGGCGGCCACCCGCCGCATCGTCAGGGCGTCGTACCCCTCCGCTTCCACGATGGCGAACGCGGTGCTGATGATGGCGTCGACCGTGATCGGCTTCTTGCGCCCGCCGGACGGTCCACGCCGGGCCGCGGGCGCGCTCGAACCGGTGCCGAGCTGGTGCCGGGCTGCGCGCCGTTGCTCCGGAGTCGGTGACATACGAGCAGTCTAACCAATCGGCGAACAGTGTTCCGCGCATCCAGGAACGGTGTTCGTATTGTTCAGAACGCCGATCCGATGTAGAACGGCGTTCGTGTCCATTGACCAGCGCTCGTCCGAGGCGCCTCCCACCAGCACACCGCCGTCGCGCACCGCATGGCTCGTCCTGACCGTCGTGGTCATGGCCGACGTCATGGATCTGATCGACTCCAGCATCGCCACCCTCGCCGGCCCGTCCATCCACGCCGACCTCGGCGGCGGCCAGTCCACCGTCCAGTGGGTGCTGAGCGCCTACACCGCGGCCTTCGCGCTCGGCCTGGTCACCTCGGGACGGCTCGGGGACCTGCTCGGGCGCCGACGGCTCTTCCTGCTCGGCATGGCCGGCTTCACCCTGACCTCGCTGGCCTGCGGGCTCGCACCCGACCCGGTCTTCCTGATAGTCGCCCGCACCCTGCAGGGCCTGTGCGGGTCGGTGATGATCCCGCAGGGGCTGGCCCTGGTGAAGGTCGTCTTCCCGCCGCAGCACCTGCGCAGGGCGCTGACCCCGGTCGGCCCGCTGATGGGCCTGACCATGGTGGGCGGGCCCATCCTGGCCGGCTGGCTGCTCCACCTGAATCTGTTCGGCAGCCAGTGGCGCTCCATCTTCCTGGTCAACGTGCCGCTCGGCGTCGTCGCCGCCGTGCTCGCCCGCCGGGTCCTGCCCCACCGCGGCGGGGAGGACCCGGCCGCCCGCCTCGACCTCACCGGCGTCGGCCTGCTCACCGCGGCCTCGGCCCTGCTCATCGTCCCGCTCATCCAGGGACGCGACCTCGGCTGGCCCGCCTGGACCTACGTCATGATGGGCGCCTCGGCCGTCCTGCTCGCCCTGTTCGTCGTCTCCCAACGGCACAGCCGGCACCCGGTCATCACACCGTCGCTGTTCCGCAAGCGCAGCTTCGTCGTCGGCCTGGTGATCGTGGCCGGGTTCTACGCGTCACTGAGCGCGTTCGTCCTCGTCATCAACCTGCTGCTGCAGCAGGGCATGCACTGGACACCGCTGCACACCGGCCTCACGCTGATCCCCTGGGCCCTCGGCACGGCCGTCGCCGTCCTGCTCGCGGGCGCCGTGCTCGCCGAGAAGCTGGGACGCGCGAGCCTGCACCTGGGGCTGGCCATCGCCGTCATCGGCCTGCTGGCCCTGTGGTGGTCCCTCGCCCACTTCGGCGCCGGCATCACCGTCTGGAAGCTGGCGCCCGCGCTGCTGCTGACCGGCTTCGGTTCCGGGCTGGTGTTCGTCCCGCTGGTCGACTTCATCATCGGCGACGCCACCGCCGAGGAGGTCGGCACCGGCGCGGGCCTGCTCAACGCCGTCCAGCAGTTCGCCGGCGCCATCGGCGTCGCCGCCCTCGGCACGGTGTTCTTCGCCCGCGCCGGGCACCCGTCCCCGTCGTCCTGCCTCGCCGCCGCGGAACTGGTCTTCGCCATCGCCGCGGGCCTGAACCTCCTGACGCTGCTGCTGGTGGGCCTGCTGCCCCAGCACGCCCAGCGGGCGCACGGCCAGGCCTGAGCTTCGACGTCCCACCGCTGACACCGCCGCCGGCAACCCCTGAGGACGGCGACGACCCTCAGGGGCGGCGGACACAGCCTTGTGAGACGGCGCCACCCTCCGAAGGGCGGCGGACAGCCCTTGAGGACGGCGGCACCCCCTGAAGGGCGGCGGACAGCCCTTGAGGACGGCGGCAGCCCCTGCGGGCGGCGACAAGCCTGCGGGGGTGGCGGGCAACCTCACACCCCGTTCTGTGACCTACGCCCTGTCGCCGTCACAACGGCCGCCCTTACGTTTGACTGCCACGCACCTGCCCCCCTCCCGGCGCCACGAAGCCCGCGACCTGGTCGGGCACGGGCACGGCGGGCACATGCGAAGGACGGTCACCATGCCCAGCGAACTCTCACCCGTCATCAGCGCCTCCGCGCGCTGGCTGCTGTCGGCGTTCCCGCCGGCGGCCGGCTCGCTGAACCATGCCCTGGCCGAGGCCCAGGCACAGCACGCGGTCACCATCGCCGCCGCGCTGCGCTACCCCACCCCGCTGGACGCCGAACTGCTCAGCCTGCTCGGCCCCGGGGGCTCGGGCCGCCTGGACTACGTGACCGGCGCCGACGTGCACACACCGACCGGCGCCGAATACCTCTGGCGCACCTGGGTCGACGAGACCGTCGTCAGCTGGGCGGCCTGCCTGCTGGCCGACGCCGATCTCGCCGCCGTGGCGACGGCCTGCCTGGCCGCCACCCACCACGGCACCGACGGCATCGGCAGCGCACGCAGGCTCACCGTCCCCAGCCCCCGCGACCACCGGGCGGCGCCCCTGCTGCGTCACCCGGATCTCCTCGACCCGATCGCCGACCTCCACCGCGAGACCCTGCTCGGCCTGCTGGATGCCACCCCCGCGGCCGGCGCACCCGGCCCGAGGTGACCGCCCCCGCCGCGCTCGCCGCGCTCAGGGTGCCTCGAACAGGCCGGGGAAGCGGGGAGCGAGCCAGGGCCTGCGCCCCCAGACGGTGATGCCGCCCCGCCCGATGGCGCTCCACTGGCCACGGCGGCCGAGCGCCATCAGCAGGAAGGTGACCGGCTCCGTCAGGATGGTGCAGTCCGGCCGGGCCGGCGGCCGCGGATCGACCTGTACGACCCCGTCGGCCACCGTCACACCGAACCGGGTGCCGCCCCGCAGCCGGATCGTGTAGCGGGCGCTCAGCCCGGCCGCACGGGCGGTGTCCGTCACCCGCGGCATGGCGGTGAGCAGGAACGGCACGGTCAGCTCGACCCGGGCACGGTCGATCATGTGCGGACGGCCCAGCGCGCGGGCGAGGTCGTATCCATGACCCAGCATGTGGGTCAGCAGGTAGGACCCCAGCACGTCGGCGCCCATCGGGCCCAGCGGGGTGACGAGGGTTCCCCGCGCGGCACCCGCGTCCCACGCCTTCAGATACGCCTCGGCCTGCGCCTCGATCATCGCGGCCAGCGGCTGCGCCCTCCGCTCGCCGAACGCGGCGAGCGCCCGCTCGTTGGCCGCGGCGAGACTCTGCGGCGTCCCGTCCCCGTAGCCGCGTACCTGCCCTGCCGCGAGCTGTGCCATCAGTTCGTTGGCCTGCGCCAGATGCGCCGCCGCCTCCCCGACGCTCCACCGCGACCCGGGTACCGGGACATCCATGTCCGTGTCCCGGCGCAGCAGTGCGGCGATCTCCCGGGCGGTTTCGCGGATGGCCGCGTCCAGCCCCTCGGGCAGCGCGTTCCCTACGTCCTGCCCGACCACCGACTCCACGCCGCTCCCACCTCAGGTCCCGGCCTCCGCGCCGGAACGCGCGGCAGCCCGGCGAGCCGGCAGGCGGACGCCTGCCGGTCAACCGGGGTACAGAACACCAGGTGAAGCGGCCCGCGACAAGACCCTGGGCACAGCCGTCAAGATCAGTTCCACAGGGGGTAGGAGACCGTCTGCCCGTATCCGGCGGGCTTGCTGTCGGTGTAGGAGAGCCTCAGCCGGGTGTACTGCGAGATCTGGGGGTTCTTCTTCCAGGCCTGCGGGCGGTCGAGCCGTACGGTGACGGGGTATTCGCGGAAGGTCCCCGCGGCGCAGTACGGCTTGCAGTCGTTGACCGCGTTGATGCCCGTGGCCACCGCGGAGTTGGCGTCCCAGCTCGACCACCGCAGCGAGGTGAGACGGCTGTTGCCGTCACCGCAGGCGAGCACGAAGTTCCCGGGCTCCACCTGGGGATGCCAGAAGCAGTCGACGATGACGGGCTGCGTCGGCACCTGGGGCTGCATCGACTCCTGCGCGAGGGTGTGCGCGGACCGCGGCGACGTCACAGGAGCGCCGTCCGCCGCTCCCATGACCGTGGCCAGCGATACCGCGGCACAGAACGTGAGTGCCGCCCTGACGGTGAGTTTTCGCATGTCCGCTCCCGGCCGCCATTCTCCCTGGACTCATCTGGCCCCCACGTCCGTCCGGCCCGCCGGGCCCCGCCCGCAACGGCGGACGACGACCGGCTGCCTTCCCACGCGGAGGATGCCTCCTCCCACCGACGCTACGACCCAGCCGGGAGATCCACCACTCGCACGGAGCAGCACCACTTGTGGAACGGTCCGCCCCGCGCGCCGGGCCCCGTCGCGAACCCCGCCACGCCACCGCGAGGCGCCCGCCACGGCCACGGCGGGATGATGGCCGGCATGCGCATCCGTATCGACGCCGTCGACCTGCCAGGCCGCACCTGCCCGGCCCCCGCCGACGCCGCCTTCCCCGTGTACCGCGACATCCATGTCGCCGTGCAACGCCGTGACCGTCCCGCCGAACTCCTCGACCCGCAGCCCGGTGACGCCCGGTCCGCGACATGGACCCTGCCGTGCACGGCGACCGTCTCGCCGGCCGGCACCGACGTCCAAGGCCCCTACGTACAGGACCGCCTGGGCCGCCGGTTCGTCTACCTGTCCTGGGGCACCGTCGACGAGTCGGGCGTCTTCACGATGTTCCGCCGCGCCAAGCTGATGCTCGACGCCGTGCCCGCGCAGGTGCTCGCCGACGCCGCGCGCGAAGGCCTCCTCGTCGGACACCTCGGCCTCAGCGACGCGCACGGCAACCCCTTGTGCGCACGTGTCGAACCTCCGCACATCACCTGGACCGCCGGCCCTGCCCAACCCGTCGGCCGGAACAGGCACATGAGGGTCCCCGGCGCCACGTCCGCATGAGGGCGCCGCCGAGGCGGTGAAGGGCACCGGCCCGCCCATGACGGTGAGCGCCGATGCGTCCGGCACGGACATGAAGGTGTTCTTCGGCGCGGACCGGGCCGCGCGGGTACGGCTGCGCATGCCGTCGCGTCAGTCGGTGACCGGGGTCTTCTGCTCCGGGGCGGCCTGCTGCGCGGAGTCGTCGCCCGCACCGGTCCCGGCCGCCGTGTAGTACACCGAGGTGCCCTGCTTACTGCGCTGGGCGCGTCCCTTGGCGACCAGTCCCTCCACCGTGGTGCGCACGACCGTGGCCTTGACACCGCGCTCGGGGTGGGTCTCGGAGAGCGTGGAGGTGATCTCCGCGGCGGACCGCGGTTCGGACTGCCGGCTCAGGTGGTCGTGGATGAGCTCGACCAGGGTGGGCTTGCCCGCGGCCGCCGGTGCCGGTGCAGGCGTCTTCGCGGCGGCCTTCGTCCCCGCGCTCCTGGAGGTTGTCTTGACGGCCTTGACGGCCTTGACGGGCTTGGTGGCCTTGACGGCCTCGGAGGCCTTGGCAGGCTTGGCGGCAGCCGCCTTCTGCTGCTGCTTGACGGGCTTGGACTTGGGTGCGGCGGAAGCCTGCCGCGGCACCGAGGCCACCGTCACGGCGGCCTCGGCCGCCTTCGCACCGGCCGCGGCGGGGGCCTCGTCACCCAGCGTCCGACGCAGGTTGACCAGCAGGTCCTGATCGCGCCGCAGTGCCTCCAACAGCTCCTGGAGAGCTGTCACCTCGGCGCTGATACGTTCCTGTTCCTTGGTGTTGCGCTCAAGGTCCGCGGTGAGCTGGGCCGCGTACTGCGACTGGAGTTCGGTGGTCTCCGAGTGGACTTGGGTCATGACAGTTCCTTCTTCCGGGATGTCTGAATCGGTCCTGAGGGCGGATGGTACCTGCATCATCTGGCCATGATCCTGTGCGTGTTCGGGCTCGCGCGCACCGGCCGACTCCCAAGGATGCCGTGCTCGGGGCCCACATGACAGCAAGGAAGGCCACCTGTGAGTGGCACCACCAGCGCGTATCGAGGGTGTCTCATTCCCCTCATCAGCACGAGACATCCCCGGGGAGACAACCCCGCGCGGACCACGGCCGATACCGGCCGCAGCGATGTGTGGCAGGCGCACACACCAACTCCCCTCCGGGCCGGGGCCGCTGAGATCGGCCACGTCGTAGGAGGCACAGTCCCAGACAACGGGGTGCGGCACCGGGGAGAACAACGGAACTCACCCGAACGGCACCCCGTCGGTGGACCCTCTCGTTGAGGGGACTCGTCGCGGGCACCCACCACCTGCCCGGCCCCGCCCGCTACGCGGCGGGCTGAAAACCAGCGCCCCACACCTGCCGCAGTGTGTCGCAGACCTCACCCACCGTGGCTCCGGAGGCAAGTGCCCCCTTCATCGGAGGGAGGACGTTGTCAGGTCCCTCCGCCGCCTTGCGCACCGCGATGAGCGCGTCGTCGACCCGGTCGGCACACCGCCAGGCACGCAGTTTGGCCAGGCGCTCGGTCTGCCGCTGTTCGGCGACGGGGTCGAGGCGGGCCGCCTCGTCCAACCCGTCCCCGTCGAGGCGAAGGTGAGAGTGGGCGGCGCGCCCGATCTCGTCCTCCTGGAAGCCATGACCGAGGGCGGCGACCGCGCCACCCAGCTCGTCCACCCGCAGCATCAGCTCCAGCGCCGCGGCCTCCAGAGCGTCGACCGTCCGCGCCGCGGCCCGACCGCCCGCGAACGGGCGCACGGTGGGGGCGGGCCCGTACAGCCGGCCGCCGAGCACCGCGGCCAGGCCCCGCACCGCCCTGCGCACCGGCATACGCGAGGCGGGGCCGCGCGCACCGAACTGCTCGCCCAGCACCCGCGACCAGACGCGCCGGGCCGCACGCAGGGTGGCGAGCTCCTCCAGGAGCGTGGCCCGCGCGCCGAAGAGGAACGACAGCCGCGGCGCGAAGTCGTCCACATCCGTCCCGTACGCGACCGCCGTCCGCAGGTACTCGACACCCTCGGCCAGGGTGAAGGCGATCTCCTGCGCGGGCGTGGCTCCCGCCTCCGCGAGGGCGCGCCCCGAGATCGAGAGCGTGTTCCACCCGGGCAACTGCGCACGGCAGTAGGCGAAGAGGTCCGCCGCCAGCCGCAGGGACGGCTCCGGGGGGAAGACGTACCTGCCCCGGACGACGTACTCCGCCAGCACGTCGTGGTGGACCGTGCCGGTCAACCGGTCGGCGCGCAGGCCCTGTTCCTCGGCGACCAACTGGTACAGCAGCAGAAGCACGGCCGCCGGCGCGCCGACGGCCATCGACGTCGACACCCGCTCCAGGGGGATCCCGGTGAACAGCACCCGCATGTCGTCGATGGAGTCGACCGCCACCCCCGCCCGGCCCACCTCACCGCTCGCGAGGGGGGCGTCCGAGTCGAGACCCCACTGCGTGGGCAGGTCGAAGACGACCGACAGCTCCGTCGTGCCGTGCGCGACCAACCGCCGGTAGTAGGCGTTGGACTCGCCCGCGGTGGTGAAACCGGCGGACCGGTGCGTGCTCCAGGGGCAGACGGTGAACATCGATGTTCGTCCCTCCGAAAGGCCCGGCGTACCGCGGGAGCGCCACGGGTGGTCATCGTGGGGGCAGGGGCTAAAGCCCGGGCAGCGCGACCATCACCGCTAGGACCTGCCGAAACCCGCCGACGGTGTGACAGGGACGGCATCCCGGTACTTCCTGCCGTGCAGTCACCGGCCATCGCGCCGGACTCGTGTCGGGCATATGCCTTCCTAGACTGCAGGAACGTGGAGGGAATGCGACCGGGAGGGCGGGCCCATGATGCTCCTGCACCGCGACGACGAATGCGCACGACTCGACAAGGCTCTGCGCGCCTGCAGCGACGGCACCGCTCAACTGGTGCTGGTGGAAGGGGCGCCCGGCTGCGGCAAGACACGGTTCCTGCAGTACGCCGCCGACCTCGCCGCCGACCGCGGACTCACCGTGCTGCACGCCGCCGCCGACCCCGGCGCCCGCCGCGAGGACCACGCGCTGCTGCGCCGCCTCGCCGCCTGCCTCACCGGGGACCTGCCCCGGCCGGCCCCCGCACCCGACGAGACAGCCGCCGGCTTCGCCACCCTGCTGCGCGCCGCCTGCGCGAACGGCCCGGTGCTCCTGTGCGTCGACGACCTGCAGCACGCCGACCGCGCCTCCCTCGCCGAACTGCTGCGCCTCACCCACACCCTGCACGAGGCCCCCCTCCTGACGGTGCTCGCCCAGTCCCCGTACCACCGTACGGACGGCTTCGGACTGCACACCGAACTCCTGCGCCACCAGGGCTTCGTCCGTATCCCGCTGGCCCGCCTGGACGCCCGGGGCACCGCCGAACTGGCCCGCTTCTGGGGCACCCCGGTGCCCGCGGACGCCACCGCGTCACTGCACGCGCTCAGCGGCGGCAACCCCCTCCTGATACGGGCCCTGCTGGCCGAGACGGGCACCCCCGCCGGCCGGCCCGAGTGGCCCGAGCCCGAACCCGGCGGCCCCTTCACCGAGGCGTTCGCGACCTGTGTGCAACGCTGCGGCCCCGCCGCCCGCCGGCTGGCCGCCGCCCTCGCCGTCCTGGGCCCCCAGGCCGACGTGCAGCGCGCCGCCCGGCTCGCCCGGCTCGGCACCGACGCCGCCGCCCGCGCGTGCAGCGCCCTGGACGCCGCGGGCCTCGTCACCGGCGCCCGGCTGCGCCATCCCGCGGCCGAGTCCGCGGTGCTGGGCATGCTCTCCTGCGAACAGCGCCGGTCGATGCACCGCAACGCCGCCCGCGTCCTGCACCACGCGCTGGCCGAACCCGCCGTCGTGGCAGGGCAGTTACTCGCCGCCGGGACGGCCACGCACAGCTGGGAGATCCAGGCTCTGCGGGACGCGGCCCGGCAGGAACCGTTCTCGCCCGGCGACCCGGACGGCGCACCGACCTTTCTCCGGCTGGCCCGTTCCGGCTGCCCCGACGAACCCACCCGGCTGCGGATCACCCTGCAACTCGCCGCCCACACCTGGCGCCTGCACCCGGCCGCGGCCCACCACCTCCTCGACGAACCCCAGGCCGCCCTGCGCGCCGGACGACTGCCCTGCGCCGACGCGGGATGGCTGGCCCGGCTGCTGGCGGCCCAGGGCCGCGTCGAGGAGGCCGACGAGGTCCTGGGCCGGGCCGCCGGGGACGTCCGCCCGGCCCGCGACAGCGTGCCCAGCGAACCCCACGCCCAGTGCCCGGTCACCCACGAACGCCCCAGCGCACCGGTCACCCGCGCCGCCACGCTGTGGCTGAGCCCGGGTGCGCGCGAGGACGTACCGGCCGCCGAACGGCTGCTGACCGACACCCCACTGGCCCCGGCCACCTACGAGTCCCTGGCCCGGGCCCTGCGCATCCTGGTCCATCACCGGCCGCAGCGGGCCGTGGCCTGGTGCGGCCGGCTCGCCGAGGAGATCTCCGCCCGCGACGCTCCCGGCTGGCAGGCCGCCTTCGCCACCGCGCACGCCGAGTCCCTGCTGCGGCTCGGCGACCTCGCCGGTGCCCGGCGGGAGGCGACACGTGCCCTCGAGCACCTCGCCGGCCGCGGCGGCCCGTTCCTCCTCGCCCCGCTCGCCCTGCTGGTCCAGGCCCTCACCGAACAGGGCGAGTACGCCACGGCGGCCCTGCACCTGCACCCCACCCTGCCCGGCGAGCCGTACTCCACTGTGCACGCCCTCGCCTTCCTGCGCGCCCGCGGCCGCTACCACCTGGCCACCGGGCGCCCCCAGGCGGCCCTCGAGGAGTTCCTGGAGGCGGGCAGGACCGCGGCCCGCTGGGCGACCGACCAGCCCGAACCGCTGCCCTGGCGCACCGACGCGGCGGAGGCGCTGCTCCTGCTCGGGCGCCCCGGCGAGGCACAGGCCCTGGTCGCCGACCAGCTCGCCCTCCCGGCAGCCGCCGGGGCGCGGGTGCGCGGGGTGACACTGCGGCTCAGCGCGGCCACCGCCGAGCCCCGGCGCCGCGTCGAGCTGCTGGCCGGCGCGGTCGACGAGCTCCGCGACTACGGGGACCGCCTCGAACTCGCCCGCGCCCTGGCCGATCTGGGCAGCGCGCTGCGCCTGAACGGCGAGGGAACCCGGGCGGGGACGATCACCCGGCGGGCCTGGCAACTGGCGGGCGACTGCGGCGCGGTGCCGCTGCGCGAGCGGATACGGCCCGTCGACGGCCCGGAACGTGCCGCGCGTCCCGTCCGCAGCCGGGACACCGCCCGGCTGAGCGGTTCGGAGGAACGGGTGGCGGCCCTCGCCGCCCAGGGGCACACCAACCGGGAGATCGCGGTCAAGCTCTTCGTCAGCCCCAGCACGGTCGAGCGCCACCTCACCTGCGTCTACCGCAAACTCGGCATCGCGCGCCGCCAGGACCTGCCCTCGGACCTGCGCACCCGGACGTTCGAACAGGCCGGTCACTGAAGCGCACCGCACGGGCCCGGTGACGGCACACCCACCACGCTCCTCGCGCGCGGCGGAAGACCTTGTGCCGAGCGGGACATCCCGGCCCGCGAAGCCCCTGCCGGGCCGCGAAGCCCCTGCCGGGCCGCACTCCTGGCGGGCACACTCCTGGCGGGCACACTCCTGCCGGGCACACTCCTAGGGGGGCGGCAGTCCCTCACGGCCGAACTCCTCCGTGGCACCGCGCGGTTCGCGGTGCCTGCCGCAGTACCCCGGCCCACCTCGCACGAGGGACCCGGGACGGGGCGGGAGGTCCGTACGGGGGCGGACCGGGCTCATCCTGGGACAGGAGATCCTCGGCGGTCCGCCGCACGCCGTGTCCGGTGCGGGCCGCCTCCACCACGATGCCGCTTCCGGGGGTGCGATGTTCCCGGGTCCCTGGCCGGTGACGGCCAGGGACCCGGCGGGAGCATCCAGCTCGGGGGGCAGGCTGGACCAGGCCGGTTCGGCCGCTCTACTTGACGAACTCCGGGGGCACACGCGGGGGCCAGTGACCCACCGTCAGCATGCCCAGGGAGTGGGCACGGGCGACGAGGGCGGCCCGGTTGGGAGCCTTGAGCTTCCGCAGCATGAGCCCGACGTGGTACTCGACGCCCTGTCGGCTGAGGTAGAGGCGCGCGGCGAGCTGCACGGTGGAGGCGCCGGCGGCGACACCCTCCAGGACCTGCGCGTCGAGCTTGCTCAGCAGCCGCTCCGGGGCGTGCACGGCCGGCTCCTCGGCGGCCGTGGCCTCCTGGTCGGGCCGGACTTGGACAACGATGCCAGCGAGCCCACCTGTGGTGTCGTGGACCGCGATTCCGGTGATCCCGGCGGAGAACACACGGCCCGAGTCACCGAGGCCGACCATCCGCTCGTCGAAGCGGTTGCACCGCCCCTCCGACAGACGTGTGAAGTGCCGGTCCAGATAGGACGGGGAACTCGGGTGGAGCAGCTCGTACAGGCTGCGGCCGCAGGTGTCGGCCGAGGTACGTCCGAACCGGCGGGAGAAGTCGGGCTCGGCCGCGACGATGCGCCGTTCGGGATTGAGGTGGGCGGTGTAGGTGCGTCGGCCGGCCGCCGACACCGAACGGGCGGCGTAGGTGTACCGGTGTCCGGCCGAGGGGTGCGAGGTGGTCGACCGGTCGTTGGTGAGCGGGACATCCGTGATGCTGGTGGTCATGACGAGATACCGGCTTTCTGTATCCAAGTGCGGGACAACGCATGCCTCGTTGCACGGCCGGCTTTCACACAACGCCGGGCGATCGCCGGGAATCCGTGCGCGGCGGTTGGGGCGGGGGATCCTGTCTG
This sequence comes from Streptomyces sp. RPA4-2, assembly GCF_012273515.2. NCBI lineage: Bacteria > Bacillati > Actinomycetota > Actinomycetes > Kitasatosporales > Streptomycetaceae > Streptomyces > Streptomyces sp. RPA4-2. The sequence continues at coordinate 262,878 of NZ_CP050975.2, read as the reverse complement.
CGCCGCCGCCGACGTGCTCGTGATCCCCTCGGCGTGCGGGCAGCCGTTCCGCGATCCCCGTGAGCTCCGCGATCTCCTCGATCGGCTGGATCTCTTCGTTTCCTCCTGAACGGGATGTGACCTGTCCTACTGCACCACCGGCCGCTTGCGGCTGTGTTGTGTGCGGCATGGGGGATCTCTGTGGCAGCCCTGCGGGGCCCTTGGGGGAGCGCGGACGCAGGCCCGGAAGGCCGGTTCTGTGCGCTCGGCGCAGGGGGCGTCGGACGCCGCGTCCGGGGTTCTGCCGGCGGCCCGCACGGTCAGCCGTACGAAGGGCCCGCCGCTCCGACGCATCATCCGGGCACGCTGAAGCCCCGCGAAACGACGCATGCCCACTTCATGTGGAGAGCCGCTGCTCCTGACCGGCAAGAATCAAACGATCAGGTTCGACTGCGGTGCGGCTTCCGAGTCGGACGTGAAGGTGACCCTGAGCTGACAGCCGCTCAGTTGGCGCAGGGTGCCAGGCGCCACACCCCGGGCCGTATCTCCGACCAGCCCGCGGGCCGGTGGCCCTGGCCCTGCACCCGGTCGAGCCACCGTTGCGCGTAGGACTCCAGGCGCGGGTCGCGCAGGGTCGTCGCCAGGCCCAGGCAGTCGGCGAAGTGCGCCTCGGCCGTGTCCGCCCCGACGTTCTCCAGGGCCAGCAGGCCCAGCACCCGGTGTGCCTCGTAGCGGCCCCGGGGGTCGTCGGCCACCGCGTCGAGCGCGGGGGACAGCAGCGCCGCGGCCTCCTCCAGCCCGCCCGCGTCCAACTGCAGGTCGGCCAGGCCGACCAGGGCCCGGCCGCGTTCGGTGGCCGCCGCCGCCGCGTCGGCCGTCAGCAGCGCCCGCTCGTAGAACTCGCCGGCCGCCGTGAGCTGCCGCCGCTGCCAGGCCAGGTCGCCCAGCGACCGCAGCAGCCGGGCCTCGGCGGCGAGGTCCTCCTGCTGGCGTGCCGCCTCCAGCGCCAGGGCGTGACAGGCCTCCCAGGTGTCCCAGGCCGCCCGGGCCTCCAGGAAGCCGGTCATGGCGTCGGCGAGTTCCACCGTCTGCGCCCACAGGCCGGCCGCGTGACACCGGCGTACGACGTCCACCAGCCCGTCCTGCCGCCGGCTGAACAGCTCCAGCGGATGTATCCCGCACCGTTCGGCGTGGCCGTCGGCCTCGCGCAGCTGCCCGGTGAACTCCCGCGCCAGTCTGGCGGTGGCCGCCCGCGCCTCCGCGGCCGGGCTCTCCGAGGCCAGGCACTCCAGGGCCAGCAGCCGCCACAGCGGATGCATCCGGTGGTGCGTGCCGTGCTCCGGGCCGCCCGCCACCCGGCGCAGCAGCTGGGCCTTGACCAGAGAGTCCAGCAGCTCACCGGTCTTGGCCACGTCCTCCCCGAGGACCGCGGCGGCGGTCCGGGTGTCGAAGGGGCCCACGGGCACGAGCCCCAGCAGACGGAAGGCGCGCCGCAGTACCGGCTCCGTCTCCTCGTAGCAGGAGCGCAGCCGGTCGTGGAAGCCCGGCGCCGCGGCGCTCAGTTCCGCCAGCCGCCGCTGTTCACCGCGCAGCCGGGCGGCCAGCATCTCCGGGCCCCAGTTGGGGCGGGAGGCCAGCCGTGCCGCCGCCGCCCGCAGTGCCAGCGGCAGCCCCTCGCACAGTGCGGCGATCTCGCGGACCGGTGTCTCGCCGCCGTGCTGCGGGATCAGGCGGCCGGCCGCCGCGGTGAACAGCCGGCGGGCCTCGTCCTGGGGGAGCACGTCCAGTTCCAGCACCCGGTCGGTCAGTCCCTCCGGCACCCGCCGGCACGTGATCAGCGCCGTGCTGCCCGCCGTGGCCGGCAGCAACGCCCGTATGTGGTCGGGGGATTCGGCGCCGTCCAGGATCAGCAGGATCCGCCGGTCCTCGGTCAGCCGGTCCAGGACGCGGCGCAGCCCGGCCACGCCGGCGGGCAGCGGTCCCTCCACCCCGAGCCGCTGCAGCAGACGGGTCAGCAGGTCCGCCGGGTCGGCCTGCCGCGGACCGCCCACCTCGAGGAAGACCCGGCCGTCGGGGAAGAGGTCGCCCAGCTCGTGGCCGGCGGCGACGGCGAGCGCGGTCTTGCCGATGCCGGCCGCCCCGGCGACCGCCGCACAGCCGCCGGCCGGGATGTCGCGCAACAGGGCGCCCAGCCGGTCCAGTTCGTCGGAGCGGCCGACGAACACCGGGTCGCGCGGGGGCAGCCGGTTCGCTGTCCGGCCGGGCAGCGGGACCTGCCCGGGACGGCCCGTGTCCGGTGTCGTCTCGGGCCCGCTGTCCTGCGGCGCGCTCTCCTCGGACGTGCGGGGGAGCGGGGCGGGGTGCAGCAGTTCCGTGTCGCCCGACAGGATCCGCTGGTGGAGCAGCTGGAGCGGCTGCCCCGGCTCGATGGCCAGTTCCGCGACGAGGGTCTGGCGCAGCTGCGCGAAGATCCGTAACGCCTCCGCCTGCCGCCCGGCCCGGTACAGGGCCGTCATCAGCAGCATGTGGAACTCCTCGCGCATCGGCATCTCGGCCACGGCGGAGTGGAGTTCACCGATCAGCCGCTGATGGTGACCGAGCCGCAGCTCGGCACGCATGCGCTGCTCCAGGGCGGCGGCCCGGACCTCGGCCAGCCGCACCGCGGTCCGGGCCAGCAGCGCGCCGTGCGGGGTGTCGGAGGCCAGCGGGGCACGCCACAGCTGCAGCGCACGGCGCTGCAGATCCGCGGCGGCGGCGTGGTCGCCGCGCAGCAGCGCCTTCTGGCCGTTGTGGTGCAGTTCCTCGAACACCGTCAGATCGAGCTGCGCGGGATCCAGGTGCAGCGCGTACCCGGGCGGGCGGGTGACCAACGCGTCCCGGCCGTACTCCGGGTCGGCGGTGTGCAGCAGCTTGCGCAGCTGCGAGACGTAGACCTGAAGGGTGGTCGTCGCGGTGCGCGGCGGGTGCTCGCCCCACAGCTCGTCGATGAGACTGTCCACCGAGACGATCTCGTTGGCCCTGACCAGCAGGGTCGCGAGCACCGCACGGATCTTGGCAGCCCGGGGCCGGACCGGTTCGGCCGCCGCGGACGAGGTGATCTCCAAAGGACCCAGAATCCGAAAACGCATGCTCCCACCCTCTTCTCCGTCGCATCGGCCGGCGGGACCGGACGGCCGACGCGCGCCGGAGCCGCTCGTCGCCCGCTCGCTCCGCGGAACCCCGACGACAGACCGTGCTGCCCCAATGTAGGCGTCGGCCACACCCCAAATTCGGACAGGCGTACCCCTGAATTCTGTGAAGGGGCGGTGCATCGCAAGCGGCGCTTTAGCCCGCGATCTCACGATGAGCATGCTCGGCGGCAGAGGGGCGTCCTGTGCCCCGCTTCGTATGCGCCATGAGGGGGCTGACGTTGACCGCTGCATTCACCACCTTCACCCAGCTGATGCGGGAACGGGTCGCCGCGCTCGGCGACGCGGACGCCCAGGTGTTCCTGCGGGACGTCAGCGAAGCCGAACACCTCACCTACTCCACTCTCGACCGCCGCGCCCGCGCCCTGGCGGTACGGCTGCACGAACTCGGCTCCCAGGGCCGGCCCGTGCTGCTCCTGTACCCACCCGGCCCGGAATTCCTCGTCGCGTTCGTGGGATGCCTGTACGCCGGCGCGATCGCCGTGCCCGCCCCGCTGCCCGGCGACCGGGGCGAGCGGCTGCAGCGGGTCTCCGGCATCCTCCGGGACACCGCGGCCACGCTGGTGCTGACCGACTCCGAGCACGCGGCGGACACCTCCCTGTGGCTGGCCGTGACCGGCCGAGGAGAAACGGTTTGCCTCGCCACCGACCTCGACGACACCACGGCCGCCGACGCCTGGCACGCCCCCCGCGTCGGCCCCGACGACATCGCCTTCCTGCAGTACACCTCCGGCTCGACCAGCAAACCGCGCGGCGTCATGGTCAGCCACCGCAACCTGATGGCCAACCAGGAGGCGCTGCAGCACCTCATGGGCACCACCGCCGACGACCGCTTCGCCAACTGGCTGCCGCACTACCACGACATGGGCCTCATCGCCCATGTGCTGCACCCCCTGTGGCTGGGCACCCAGAGCGTCCAGCTGTCCCCGGTCTCCTTCATCAAACGGCCCGTCGCCTGGCTGCGCGCGATCGGCGAGTACGGCCTGACCGTGAGCGGCGGCCCGAACTTCTGCTACGACCTGTGCACCCGCCGCGTCACCGACGCCCACCTCGCCGAACTCGACCTCTCCAGCTGGCGCCTGGCCCTGTGCGGCGCCGAACCCGTACGGGCCCAGACCCTCGACGCCTTCGCCCGCCGCTTCGCCTCGGCCGGCCTGCGCGCCGCGAGTCTCTACCCCGGCTACGGGCTCGCCGAGGCCACCCTGGTGGTCTCCGGCGGCCGGCCGAACGTCCCGGCCCGCCGGCTGAGCGTGGACGCGGCCGCCCTGGAAAGGGACGAACTGCGTGCCCCGGCCGAGGGCGCGGCCGCCCGCACCCTGGTCGGCTCGGGACAGGCGCACGACTTCGACCTGCGGGTCGTCGACCCGCTGGCGGACGTGGAACTGCCCCCCGGGCGGGTCGGGGAGATCTGGCTGCGCGGCGACAGCGTCGCCCAGGGCTACTGGCGCCAGCCACTGGAGACCGACGAGACCTTCCACGCCACCCTCCAGGACACCCCCGGCGCCTTCCTGCGCACCGGTGACCTGGGCGCCGTGGACGACGGCGAGCTCTACATCACCGGGCGTTTGAAGGAAGTCATCATCCTCAACGGGCGCAACATCTACCCTCAGGACGTGGAGTGGGCGATCCGGGAGACCGGCCCCGCCCTCGCGGCCGGCCACGGCGCGGTGTTCACCGTCGGAGCGGACCGGGAGCAGCTCGTAGTGATCCACGAGGCACGCCTTCCCCGTGCGGACACCGACCGCCTGCGGGAGCTGGCCTGCGGTATCCAGACACTCGTCGGACAGGACTTCGACGTCCCCGCCGGCAACGTCGTCCTCGTCCGCCCCGGCACCGTGCGCCGCACCACCAGCGGCAAGATCCAGCGCACTCTGATGCGCTCCCTGTTCCTGCGCGGCGAGATCACCCCGCTCCACGACGTCCTCGACCCCGCCGTGCGCGCCCTGATCACACCGCCCGCGGTGCCCAGCGCCGAGAGCGCCCCCACCATGGTCCGGAGCAGCTAGTGGTGACCTCCGCGCTGCTGACCCAGCCGCCGCTGCACGAGGGCCTGCCCCCGAGCGAGGCCCCGGCCCGCGTCGCCCGGCTGGAAGCGCTGCTGGGCGACCCCGCCGACCCGGCCAACCCGGCCGGCTACCGGGCACTGCTGCACGCCGACCGGCGGGCCGCGCTGTCCGCCGACGCCGAGGGGCTGCTCGACGACTTCGGCATGAGCCGCGAGTTCGTGCCGACGGAACTGGGCGGCCGGTTCGACTCCGCCGAAACCCTGCTGCGGGTGATGCGCGCGGTCTTCCGCCGCGACGTCGCCCTCGGGGCCGGCTACGGCATGACCACCTTCATGGCCGCCTCCGACGTGTGGATGCAGGGCAGCGCCGACCAGCGGACCTGGCTGGCGGGCCTGCTGCTGTCGGGCTCCAAGGCGGCCATCGCCCAGCACGAGACCGCCCACACCAACGACTTCGTGCGCAGCGGGGTGCGCGCCGAGGCGCACGCCGACGGCCTGTCGGTCACCGGCGTCAAACCGGTCATCAACAACCTGCACCGCGCCGACGCCCTGGTGCTGTTCTGCCGCACCGAACCGCAGCCGGGCACCACCGGCGCCCACTCGGTGCTGCTGCTCGATCCGCACACCCTGCCCCCCGACCGCTACCGGGTCACCCGCCGTCCCGCCACCCTCGGCCTGCGCGGCTGTTTCTTCGCCGGAGTGGAACTCGACGCCTGCGCCGTCCCCCGCGACAGCCTGCTGGGCCCCCTGGGCGGCGGAGTGGTGACCGCCCTGCGCTCCTTCCAGGTCAGCCGCACCCTCATGGCCTCCATGGTGTCCGCGGCGGTGGACACCGGCCTGCGCACCGCCGTCCTGGTCGACCGCAGCCAACGGCCCGGCCGCACCGGCCTGGACCCCACCGACCCGCAGCACACGGCGGGCACCCTCGCCGGGGCCTTCGTCAACCTGCTGCTCTACGACTGCATGGCCGTGGTGGCCACCCGGGCGCTGCACCTGCTGCCCGCCGAGACCAGCATCTACTCGGCCGCGGTCAAACTGCTGCTGCCCCAGGTGCTCAGCGACACCATGTACGACCTGGCGACGGTGCTCGGCTCGCAGATCTACACCCGCGAGGGCACCGTCGGCATCTTCCAGAAACACATCCGCGACGTGCCGGTGGTCAGCCTCGGACACGCCGGCACGGCCGCCTGCCAGGCGACGATCATCCCGCAACTGCGGTCCCTCGCCGAGAAGTCCTGGTTCACCGGCGCCGAGGCACCCGCGACCCTGTTCCGCCCCGGTGCTCCGCTGCCGCCCTTCGACTACGGTCAACTGTCGCTGGCCTGCGGCCGCGACAGCGTCAGCGCCTCCCTGCTGGCCACCGCCGCGTCCGTGCCCGGCTCCACCGCCGTCGAGCGCACGCTGCGCAACCTGGCCGGCCAGCTGAGCGCCGAACTGCACGAACTGCGCAGCCGGGTACTGGCGCTGCCGCCCCCCGACGCCGCCCACCCGGTGGGCCCGGCCTGGTTCGCCCTGACCGACCGCTACGTGCTGGTGCTCGCCGCCGCCTGTGTCCTGGGCGTGTGGCACCACAACCGCGGCGGCCCCGACCCCTTCCTGGCCGACCCGGCGTGGGCCGCCGCCGCCCTGCACCGCATCGCCCGGCGGCTGGGCATCCCCGCCGCCGACCTGCCCGCCGAGTGCACCGCCCGGGTCCACCGGGAAGTCCTGGCCCGCTACGGCGACCGGCGCGGCTTCGACCTGCACAACACACCGATTCCGGGCTGAGCACGGGCCCGTACCAGGACAAGGAGCCTTCAGGGATGACTCCCTCCCCGCCGTGGCACACCGAGGCCCCGCTCCACCAGTGGCTGATCACGCACCTGGCGGTCTACCTGGACCGGCTGCCCGAGAACATCGAGGTGACGGTGCCCCTGGCCGAGTACGGCATGGACTCGGTGTGCGCGCTCAGCCTGTGCGGCGACATCGAGGACGACTTCGGCATCGTCGTCGAACCCTCACTCGTCTGGGACCATCCGACGGTGGCCCACCTGACGGCCCATCTGACCTCGCGCGGCGCGGACCCCGACCGGTGGCAACGGTGAACGCCGTCGCCGTGGTCGGACTGGACTGCGTCTTCCCCGCGGCCCACGGCGTCGAGGCCTACTGGGACCTGCTGATGCGCGGCGGCGACGCGATCGGCCCGCTGCCCGAGGACCGCCGCGGACCCGGCTTCGACGACACCGTCCAGGGCGGCTTCGTCGACACCGTCACCACCTTCGACAACGACTTCTTCACCATCGCGCCCCGCGAGGCGGCCGCCATGGACCCGCAGCAGCGGCTCCTGCTGCAGTGCGCCTGGCGGGCCCTGGAGGACTCGGGCCGCGCCCCCTCCGCACTGGCCGGCAGCGACGCCGGTGTCTTCGTCGGGGTGATGGGCAGCGAGTGGGCCCAACTGCACATGGGCGACTACGCGCGAATCACCCCGCAACTGGGCGCCGGCAGCAGCGCGGGCATGACGGCCAACCGGATCTCCTACCACCTCGACCTCAAGGGCCCCAGCCTCGCGGTGGACACCGCCTGCTCCTCGTCCCTGGTCGCCGTGCACCTCGCCGTCAACTCACTGCTGTCCGGCGAGTGTTCCACCGTGCTCGCGGCCGGCGTCAACATCGTGCTCACCCCCGCGCTCGGCATGGTCTACCAGCAGATGGGGCTGAAGGCGCCGGACGGACGCTGCAAACCGTTCAGCATGGACTCCGACGGTATCGGCCGCAGCGACGGCGTCGGCGTGGTGGTACTGCGCCGGCTCCAGGACGCGCTCGACGACCACCAGCGCGTCTACGCCGTCATCCGCGGCACCGCCGTCAACCAGGACGGCCGCAGCAACGGCGTCAGCGCACCCAGCCGCTGGTCCCAGCAGGCCGTGGTGGCCGCGGCCTACCGCAGGGCCGGCGTCGACGCGGACCAGGTCCGCTTCGTCGAGGCACACGGCACCGGCACCGCACTCGGCGACATCATCGAGTGCGCGGCCCTCGGCGAGGTCCACGCGGTGCCCCGCGACGAACCGTGCGCGATCGGCTCGGTCAAGGGCAACATCGGCCACACCGAAGGCGCCGCCGGCATCGCCGGCCTGATCAAGACCGCCCTCGCCCTGCACCACCGCATCGTGCCCGCCAGCCGCTTCGCCACCCGCGAGAACCCCCAACTGCGGCTCGCCGAGCGGGGACTGAGCCTGCTCAAGGCCCCCCTGCGGCTGCCGGCCGAGGAAGTGGTCGCCGGAGTCAGCAGCTTCGGCATGGGCGGCACCAACGCGCACGCCGTCCTGGCCTCCGCACCCCGGATGCCGGTCACCGCCGTGCGCGGGCCGGCCACCGCCGGCGCGTTCACGCTCTCCGCCGACACCCCCGAGGCACTGCGCCGCAACCTCACCGCCCAGGCCGAAGCGCTGGCCCGGCGCCCGCGCGGCGACGCCGCCTCGGTGTGCTGGACCAGCAACCAGGTCAAGACCGGCCTGCCCTACCGGGCCGTGTTCACCGCACGCGACACGGCCGAACTCGCCGACACCCTGCGCACGGCCGCCGCCGACGAACACACCCTGGCCCGCGTCACCGACCGCGCCCTGCGCCCGCCCGCCCTCGCCTTCCTCTACCCCGGACAGGGCTGCCAGGAGCCCGGCATGACGGCCGCCCTCTACCGCGAATCCGTCCTCTACCGGCGCCACCTGGACGACGCCGACGACGCGCTGCGCCCCCACACCGGTGACTCCGTACGCGATCTGATCCTCGCCGACGACCCCGCGATCCACCACGCCCGATGGGCCCAGCCCGCCCTGTTCGCGGTCGCCCACGCCCTCACCAAGACCCTGGCCGAGCTGGGCGTGGTGCCCGACGCCGTCCTCGGCCACGGCACCGGCGAACTCGCCGCCGCCGTGGCCGCCGGAATGCTCACCCTGCCGGACGCCGCACGCCTGGTCGCCGCCCACGCCACCGCGGCACACGACCTGCCCGACGGCGGCATGCTGAGCGTGCGCGCCACCCCGCAGGAGACCGCCGGCATCCTCGCCGCCCACCCCGGCCTGTTCCTGGCCGCCGTGGACGGCCCGCACGACACCGTCCTGTCGGGCACCGCCGACGTACTGCGACAGGCCGCCGCGGACCTGGCCGCACACGGGCTGAACACCCGCCGCCTCCCCGTCCCGCACGCCGCCCAGGGCTCGGCGGACACCGCCCTGGCGGCCCGGATCGCCGCCCTGGCCGGCCCGGTCACGGCCACCCCGGCCCGCATCGCCCTGGCCTCGGCCCGCCACGGCCGGATGCTGCGCGACGAGATCCCGGACACCGCGTACTGGGCGGACCTGGCCGTGCAACCGGTCCGGTTCGCCGACGCACTGTCCGCCCTGATGACCGAGGCCGCCCCGACCTGCCTCGTCGAACTCGGCCCCGCCGCACACCTGTTGAGCCTGGCCAGGCAAGGCGACCTGCCCACCGGCATCCGGCTGCTGCACCCCGCCCCCGGCCGGGCCGCCACCTTCACCGACCTGGCCGAGACCGTGGGCGGCCTGTACCTGAGCGGCGTCGAACCGTGCTGGGACGCCCTGTACGAGCTTACCCACCGCCGCACCGAACGCCTCGCCCCCTACGTCTTCTCCGGCGCACACCGCTTCGGACAGACCGCCGCGGCCCCGCCCGCCGCCCAGCCCGCCGCACCGGACACCACCGCGCGCCAGGAGAGCACCGGCGGGAGCCGCCCGCCGCACCGCGGCGGCCCCGACACCCCGGCGGACCGGCCCGACCCCGCCCTGAGCGCGGTCATCGAAGCCGTCGTCGAGGTCGGCGCCTACGCACGCGAACAGGTCAACGCCGAGGCCCGCCTGTACGAGGACCTCGGCTTCGACTCGGTGATGATCATGCAGTTGAAGAACCGGATCGAACAGCAACTCCCGCAGGGCGCCGACATCACCGTGCCGCAACTGCTGCCCGCGCTGAAGTCCGTGGGCGCCCTCGCCGCCTTCGTACGCGAGCTGACCAGCACGGGGGGCACGGTATGACAGCACGCACCGCACTCATGCACATCGCCGGCACGGGCAGCGCGCTGCCCGCCGAACCCGTCGACAACGCGGCACTGAGCCGCGCCTTCGGGATCAGCGAGGAGTGGATCGACCTCTTCGTGGGCACCGGCACCCGCCACTTCGGCTGGGACCTGGCGACCGGAAAGGTCACCCACACCCTCGGCGACCTGTGCGCCGAATCCGCGGCCCGGGCGCTGGCCGCAGCCGGACTGGCCGCCGCGGACCTGGACTTCCTGGTGCTGTCCACCGCCACCCCCGACACCCTGCTGCCCACCACCGCCAACGAGACCGCGGACCGGCTGGGCCTCAACCACCTGCCCACCTACCAGATCCAGGCCGGCTGCTCGGGCGCCGTCCAGGCCCTCGACGTGGCCCGCGCCCTGCTGGCCGGCGGCCACCGCACCGGCCTCGTCGTCTCCGGCGACGTCACCGCCCGCTTCCTCGAAGCCGGACGGGACGCGTCCACCCTGGCCCGCCAGGAACTCGTCAACTACGTCCTGTTCGGCGACGGAGCCGCGGCCGCGGTGGTCACCGCGCGGCCGCACGGCGACGCCCTCGCCGTGCACGGCCTGCTGCACCGCTTCGCGGGACGCGGACGCCCGCCGGGACAGATCGTCGGCTGGCACGGGATCACCGAACCCGACCCGGACCGGCAGATGCTCTTCGAGGACTACAAGACCATCGAGGAAGAGGTACCCGCCCTCGCCGGCGAGATCGTGTGGGAACTGCTCAGCACGGCGGGCTGGACCCCGCAGCAGATCGACGCCGTCCTGCCGCCCCAGCTGTCGGGGCACATGACCGACCGGATCGTCGCCGGCCTCGGCCTGCCGCCCGGCTGCCGTGAGGTCTCCTGCGTACGCGACACCGGCAACACCGGCAACGCCCTGCCCCTGCTCCAGCTCGACCGGCTCATGGACCGGCTGGCCCCGGGCGAACGCGCCCTGTCCGTGGTCGTCGAGTCCAGCAAATGGGTCAAGGCGGGGCTGGCGCTGGAACGGCCCGCCGACCCCGGGGAAGAAGGGCACACCCGATGACCACCGCCCTCGACGAACTGCGCACCCTGCACCGCACCGGCCGGCTGGCCGCGGCCTACCCCGACGTGGCCCCGCTGCTGACCGGCGTCACGGACGCCGCCGACCGCACCGAGGAACAGACCGCCGACGAACTGACCCGCTGCGGAAGCCTGCTGACCCGGCTGAACCCCGACGACGTCCTCGCCCACCACCCGCACACCCCCGTCCTCACCGTGGCCGTCACCGGGCACTCCACCACCGCCCAGCTCACCGACCCGCTGACCGCCGAACTCGCCCGGCACGGCCTGCTCGGCCGCCTCGTCACCGGCGACCACGGGGCCTACCTGCGCGACCTCACCGACGAACACGGCGAACTGCGCCGCCACCGACCGGAACTGACGGTGTGCGTGCTCGGCGCCGACGCCGTCCTGGAACAACTCCCGCCGCCGTGGACCGTCGACGACGCCGAACAGGCCTGCGCCCGGCTCCTGGACCAGCTGCGCGACGTCGCCGACGCGCACACCGCACACGGCACCGGAGTCCTGGTCCTCAACACCCTTCCGCTGCCCCGCGACGCCACCCACCAGATCATCGACCAGCGACAGCGCGCCCTGCTCGGCGCGGTGTGGCGGGAGTTCAACGCCCGCCTGCTGCGGCTGACCGCCGGACACCCCGCCCTGGCCGTCGTCGACCTCGACCCGCTCGTCGCCGCCACCGGACCGGCCACCGACGCCCGGCTGGCCCTCTACACCCGAAGCGCCTTCAGCGCCGCCGTCTTCGCCGCACTGGCCCGCGAAGCCGTGCACGTGCTGCGCGCCCGGCGCGGCATGACGAAGAAGTGCCTGGTGCTCGACCTCGACCACACCCTGTGGGACGGCGTACTGGCGGAGGACGGACCGGACGGCATCACCTGCGGGCCCACCCCCCAGGGCGAGCCCTACGCCGCGCTCCAAAGAGTCGTCAAACAGCTCGCCGCCCAGGGCGTGCTGCTCGCCGTCAGCAGCAAGAACGACCCCGGCCCGGTCCAGGACGTCCTCGCCCACCACCCCGAGATGACGCTGCGCGCGGAGGACTTCGTCAGCGTGCAGGCCGGCTGGGACCCCAAGGACACCGCCCTGCGCACCATCGCCGGCCAGCTGGGCATCGCGACCGACGCCCTGGTGTTCGCCGACGACAATCCCGCCGAACGCGCCCTGATCCGCCACCGCCTGCCGGACACCCCCGTCGTCCCGCTGGGCACCGAACCGGCCTGGCACATCACCCGGCTGCTGGCCGACGGCTGGTTCGACACCCCCCACGTGACCGACGAGGACCGCGGCCGCACCGAGCAGTACCGGGACGCGGCCGCCCGCGCCCGGATGCGCGGCACGACCGGCTCGCACGAGGAGTACCTGCGCGAACTCGGCATCGTCGTCCGCATCTCCCCGCCCCGCCCCCACGAACTGCTCCGGGTCTCCCAACTCTCCCTGCGCACCAACCAGTTCAACCTCACCGGCGAACGCCTCCCGCCGGAGCGCATCCTCACCGAAGGCCGCCGCCCGCTGACGGTGCGCGTGAGCGACCGGTACGGCGACAGCGGCCTGGTGGGCGCGCTCTTCACCCGGCAGACCGCGGACGGCCTGACCATCGACAACATGCTGCTCAGCTGCCGGGTACTGGCCCGGGGCATCGAGGACGGCTGCCTCGCCGCGGTGCTCGCGCACGCCCGTGACCTGGGCCTGCCCGCGGTCCGCGCCCGCTACCGCGCCACCCGTGGCAACGGCCGGGCGAGCGGCTTCTACCCCTCACTCGGCTTCGTGCCCGACACTCCCGGCGACAGCCCGGAGACACTCTTCCGGCACGATCTGAAGGACATCCCCGCCCCGCCCGGTCACCTGACCGTGGAGGCCGACTTCGAAGGAGACGCCGATGAGTCGTGACAGCACGGCCGACCTCGCCGGCTTCCTCGAAGCGGTGCGCGACGGCCTGGGCCTGGACCTGACCGAGGAACAGGCCGCCGCGGACTTCGACCTGCTGCCCGACTGGGACTCGGTGCACCTGCTGCGCCTGCTGATGCTCCTGGAACGCGAGACGGGCCGCAGCGTCCCGGTCGGCCGCCTGCTCAAGGCGCGCAGCGTGCGCGAGATCCACTCACTGGTCACCACCGAAGGGAGGGACACCCGATGAACGCCGTAGGCGGGGGCCTGATCGGTGTGACAGCGGAGGACAGCGACTGGGCCGCGGTCCGCGAGGACCTGCGGCGCTACGGCACGGCGGTGGTCCACGGCCGGCTCGCCGACTGGCGCCCGCGAGCACCGGACGGTCCCGCTCTGCGCGCCGTGCTGGGCCGGGACTGGTCGCGCTACCGCGACATCGGACACCCGGACATCCAGAGCCGGTACGCGGCTTCACGGCGGCTGCTCAAACACGCGGCCGCGGCCGCCCTGCGGGCCGAGGCGATCGACCTGGAACTGGCCTACGGGCCGACCGGACGGCCGTACCTGCGCGGCTGCGACCAGATCGACATCAGCCTCAGCCACACCGACGACCTCCTGCTGGTCGGCCTGACCAGCAGCGGCCTGATCGGAGTGGACGCGGAACGCGCCGACCGCAGCATCTACGCCCGGGGCCTGGCCCGGCTCATCTGCACACCCGACGAGCAGCGGATGCTGTCGGGCCTGCCGGAGCCGGAACGCAATCCGAGCCTGGTGCGGCTGTGGACGCTCAAGGAGGCCTACAGCAAGGCGATCGGCCAGGGCATGCAGTTCCGCTTCAACGAGTTCGGCTTCGGCCCGCAGAGCCGCCCCGTCCAGCTGAACCGGCCCGACGGTACGCCGGGAGCGGGCGACGAGTGGACACTGCGGACCCTCGTCCTCAACAGCGGCGGCACCGAGTTCGTCGTGAGCATCGCGGTCTACGACGCCGGCATGGGCCGCACCCTGGACACGGAGATCACCACGATGCTCGACGCCGAGGCCGTCGCGGCCATCCAGGAGGCGCTGGACGCCGAACAGGAGGACTGGTCACAGATCCTCGACGACTGACACCGCCGCCTCCGTCACCGCCCTCCCCGCCTGGGTCAGGGCGAGCGTCATCGCGACCAGCGGCCGCCCCAGCGCGTCCTGCCCGGCCGACTGCGCCACGGCGACACACCGCAGCGGCAGATCGGGCTCCGCGTGGCCCCGGAAGTGCGTGTGCATGGCCACGGGCGCACAGTGCCGCGGATCCAGGCCATGGAGCCGGTGGGCGGTCAACAGCGCCGTCTGCCGCAGCACTTCGAGCAGCAGCGCGGACGAGGGCACCTGGTCCGGCCGGGCCGCGCCGGCCCGCCAGGTGTGCGGCGCGAGCACCGCCGCGGACAGCCGCTGACCGTTGATCGTCACCGGGGACCGCAGCAGGACGTTGGCGGCGCTGGCGCGCCCCACGTCCGCGGGAGCGGGGCCCGGCGACGTGTCGATGGTGTCCTCGTGACCGGGATGCTGCTGCCCGGCCGTCGCGAGGACGGTGTGACGGGAGTGCTCACGGTGGCTGCGGTGCGCCATCGGGGCGAGGAAGAGCAGATTGGCCGAACCGGTGCCCGCCGCGACCCCGTCGATCTCCAGGCGCGCGTCGAACTCCAGGGCCCGCGGGACTCCGGAGATCACCTTGTCGGGCCGCACCCGCATGGTCGTCGTCAGCGTGCCGGGGCCGGAATGACGGCGCCAGGCACTGACCTCGCCCATCTCCAGGCCGAACCGGTAGAAGATCGGCACCCGGTCCGCCGCGACCCCGAAGTGGGCCTGACCGATACCCCCGCTGACCTGGCGGACCATCGCCATGGCCGCCTGCAGATCGTGGAAACGGTCGTGCCCGTCGTTGAACAGCGGGTGAGAGGTGGGAAGTTCACCGGTCAGGACGAACTCCTGGGACCGGTCGTCGGGGCTGTCGGGCGTCTGGGGGCCGAAGCACTGCGGCCGGTGCACCAGATGGCGGCTGCCGTGTCCGTACCCCGGCGGCGCGGACCGGGAAGTCTCCAACGCCTCACTCTCCTCGGCGGTGTCCTGGCTCGATGTGACTGGTCGTACCAGCCTGCCGGGGCGCGGGGCAGGAAGGCCACTTGCGTCCGGTGACAGGTTGTGGCCTGGCATGCAGTGCCGGACCGGTTCACTGGAGGTCCGGCAGCCCCGTCAGCGCGATGTGCACCCCGGCCTGGAAACGGCTGTTGGCGTCGACACTCAGCATGATCTGGGAGATGTACCGGCGGCAGGTGCGCACCGACATGCCCAGCCGGCGGGCCACGAGCTCGTCCTTGTAGCCCTGCGCCATGAGCCTGATGATCGACCGCTTCAGGTCGTCGGTGATCTCGCTGCCGTCCTCGGCCCCGGGGACGAACTGGGTGGCCCCGGACCACAGATGCTCGTAGACCCGGCAGATGAAGGCCACCAGGGTCGGCTCGCGCACCACCACCGCGCCGGGCGCCCGGCCGCCCACGTGCTGCTCGGGAAGGAAGGCCACCTCCCGGTCGTAGATGACGATCCGGTCGATCAGCTCGTCGGTGGTGCGCACCTCGGCCCCGTGCTCGGTGATCGCCCGCACGTAGGAGGCGGTGGCGAGGTCGCTGCGCGCGGTGTGCTGGTAGAGGTGGCGTATCTGCACCCCGCGTCTGAGCCGCTCCAGGGTCCTGGGCCGGGCGTTGGCCAGGAGGCTGGAGGGGCGGGCACCGCCGGGCTGGGCGCTGAGCATCTCGGTGCGGCAGCGCTCGCCCTGCTCGTCCAGCACGGCCTGCAGCGCGTTGATGTCGCTGATCACGTCGAAGGCCTCGGCCTGGTTGCGCTGCTGGCGGCTCTCGAAGTACGTCGCGCGCAGCGCGCCCATCTGGTCACGGATCTCGGTGACCTCCCGCTGCAGGTCCCGTATGCGGCCCTCGGCCGGTCCCACGAGGTCGGCCACCGCCGTGTCGGGGCTCACCGGCACCAGCAGTTCCGGTTCGCCGGGCAGCGGACGCAGCAGGCTGAGCGCCGTCAGACGCTCCTCGACTTGTGCCACCTTTTCCAGGGAGACGCCGAGGGCGGTCGCCATCTCCTCGCGGACAAAGCGGCCCAGCAGGACCGCATTGCGGTACGCCTTCGCTTCTGCGTCATCCAGCATGGCGAAAGCGCCTGCAGGGAGAGAGCTTTCAGGCACTGGAGGCTCGCATTCCCGCGCGACGGAACTTCTTGTCAGGCAACTTTACGACATCAGGAATGGGTTGGGCGGAGAACCCCGGTCGGCGAGTCTTGCTGCTGCAAGGCCAACTGTCGAACGTGGGGGTAGCTATGAGCAAGCTTGTACTGCGAATCACGACCGCCGGACTTCTGGCCACCGCCGGATTCATCGGCGCGCTCGGGGCCAACATTACGGTTCCCGCCATTGCGCACGGCCAGGTGGCCGTCTCGTCGCCCTTCCCGGCGCATTCCGTGCACGCCGCGCCGCTCGGGGACGACCAGTGGGGCTGATGGATCAGCTGTGACGCGGGCGGGCCGGTGCTTCCCGGACCGCCCGTCGGCATGTCCGTAAAGCGGGCTTTGCTCATGTTTCACCCCGACGGGCCGGCCCCGACCAGCCGGCCCGTCGAGCCGGCCCCCGGGAGCGCACGCCGCGGCCCGCGGTGGGCCGTGCCGAGGCCTCTCGGCCCCGCCGCGGGGGCGGGCCCGGTGACGTGCCGGTACGCGCCGCGACGAGGCTCGCTCCGGCGTGCGGCGCGGCCCCGGCCCCGCTCCCGCCGGACGGCCCGGGGACTGTTGGACACCTCGGCGAATTCCGGCTGTCACACATGACGTGCGCGACTCGGGGCATGCGGCCCTGGACGACGTAAGGCCTGTTCGGTGGCCCGGACGGCGCCCGCGGGGCGCCCGCCGGGAACCGCCCGGCGCGGGAGCCGGCCGGGCCCCGGCGGCCTGGCCGGATCCCGGGGCCCGACACGCCCGGCCGGCGACCCGCGGGGCCCGGCGGCCGGGCCCCGCGGGCCGCCGCCGGACGCTGCCCGACACTCTGCCCGTAAGGCTCTGGACGAGGCGCCCGCTCCTGTGCATGGCGGCGGCCTGCGGGCCTGGTGGAGAGGTGCGTACCGGGCGGTCGGTCGGTCTGTGGCGGCGGTGTGCGGGCAAGGTGGTCCCGTGTTCCCGATACGGCCGTCATCGGCGCGGCCGGCGGGATCCTCCCGGACCCGCTCCCGCCCGTCACCGGCCCGCCCGATCCTCCGGCGCCGGTCCGGACCTGCGCGTTGTCCTTGGCGGCGGCGTCCTGGAGCCGGGTCGGCGGGCACCTTTGTGGCCGCAAAGGTGCCCGTAGCGGGCGTACCGGGTCCGTTTGTCCGCGGTTTTGCCGGGGGCACCGGCCACCGGCAGAACCGCCTCCGCGGGCGGACCCCCGTGCCACCGTCCGTTCACCCGGAGCCGGGCGGGTGCCCTCCGGGTGAGGGTGAACGGACGGTGGCCGGCCTCCGCGGAGTGGGCCCGCATTCCTCCCCGGGGGCCGGGAATTCGGACACCGGAAAAGAGAGGAGGAAGACGACCTGCGCCCGTGATTTCACCCCGAGTTTTTTGAATATGCGCCCGAGGTGGGTTTCCACGGTCTTGACGCTGATGTTCATGCGGGCCGCGATCTGTTTATTCGTGAGACCCGGGCCTATAAGCATCGCGATTTCTCTCTCGCGGGTACTGAGCGGAATTCCGAAATATTTCTCCGGATGATGCCAAGGACCCTCTTCGATGAATTCGAGGAGATCCTGTGCGGCGACTGACGAATCATATGCGGTGAGCCGGTCGAATTCCGTGGCGGCGAAACGGGCGTGAGTGGCGGCGGCGGTCAGGTCCCCGGAATCCAGGCAGGCCCGTGCCAGCCCCAGCGCGAAGGAGCCGAGTAAATGCCCCTGCCCGTGGTGCAGGGCGAGGTCGAAACCGAGCTGGAAACACCGCCGGGCCCGTCGGCCGTCGCCGTCCGCCACGGCCTCGCCCAGCCAGCGCCACGCCTCCACGACCGGCGCCGCCCCCTCCCGGCCGAGCCCGGACAGCAGCGGTCCGGCCTCCCCGGCCGCCTCCCGGGCCGCCTCGGCCGCCCCCCGCGCCGCGTGCGCGGCGGCGAGCAGCGCCAGCGCATGGCTGTGCGCGGCCACGTCGCTCTGCGGCGCGCAGCGCACCGCGCGGCGGGCGGCGCCGAGCGCGGCCGCCCGTGCCAGCTGCCCCGACTCCAGCAGCAGCGCGGCCAGTTCGGCCTGCGCCGCCGGGACGGCGGCACGGTCCTCGGCGGACACCGCCCGCAGCACACGTCTCGCCTGCGCGCGGGCCCCCAGCAGCCGCAGCGCCCGGGCCCGCCACACCGCGGCCTCGGTCCACACGGCGGTCCCGGTCCGCTCCGCGGCGCCGGCGGGGGGCCGTCCCGCCTCCTGGCGGGGCCACCGCCGCGCGTACTCGGTCAGTGCCTGCGCCGGCCGCCCGCACAGCACCAGGGCCTGGCACCGCAGCAGCCACGCGCCGGGCGGGGCGCCGGGACGTTCCGCCGCCCGGCGGGCGGCCCGCTCGGCGCGGGCCGGCTGGGTGAAGACCGTGGTGCGCGCGTACTTCTCCAGGAGGTCCGCCTCCGCGGCCGTGGGCGGCGCGGTGGTCTCCAGCAGCGCGGGGACCGCCGCGCCGGTGTCCTCGCCCATGGCCGGCGCGGCGAGCGCCCGCTCCCGGGCCGCACGCCGCTGCGCGGCCCCCGCGGCCTGGTGCAACAGGGCCCGGGCCGCGGGACGGCGGAAGCGGAACCACCCCGCCCGGCGGTCCGGTCCGACGATGCCCTCGCTGTGCAGTTCGTCCATCGCGCGCAGGGCTTCCGCGACGGACAGCGGGGCGGTGTGCGCCACCGTCTCCACGGTGAAGGGGTCACCCGTAGCGGCGGCCGAGGCTGCGGCGCGCCGGGCGAGCGGGGACAGCGCGCCCAGATCCAGCGCCTGGACGGACGGTGCCAACGGGGAGGGGCCGCAGGCCAGTTCGAGGCTGCTGTGGGGGACACCCCCGGTATCGGGCGGCTCGCCGTCGGACAGTGCCCGCAGCAGCCCCGGCACCCCGGCCGCGTCCCGCAGGATCAGCTCCCGGTGCAGCGGGGCGAGCCCGGCGGGCAGCAGCGCGGCGGCCGCCGCGCGCGGCAGCGGCCGCAGCGGGATGTGGCGTACGGCGCCGTCCGGGTGGGCGAGCGAGGCCAGCCGGCCGGCGCCCTGCCCGCTGCCGCGGTGGACGAGCACCGTGAGCACGGGGGCGTCCGGCGGGCGGCGCAGCAGGTGTTCGGCGAACTCGGCCACCTCCCGCCCCGCGCGGTGCGCGTCGTCCAGCACCAGCAGGAGCCCGCGCCGGCCCGCCAGTTGCTCCAGCACGGCACGAACCGCCCGGGCGACCGCGTGGACGTCGACGTCGCGCGGGCTTCCCGTGAAGGTGCCGCCCAGGGCGGGGAAGACCTGGGCCAGCACGCGCAGGCGGGCCGGCCCCAGCCGTTCCAGGGCGGCGGGATCCGCCGAGGCGAGCTGGTCGTCGAGCGCGTCCACCAGGGCGTGGAAGGGGCGGCCGGTCCCGTCCCGGGCGGCCCGGCCGCACGCCACGGCCCACTCCCGGTGTGCCGCGGCCCGGGCCAGACGGAGCGCCAGCCGGGTCTTGCCGACCCACGGTTCGCCGCTCAGCCGCACGAACCCGGACGCCGCGCGCGCGTGATCCAACTCCTCCATCAGAAGGGCCAGTTCGTGTGCGCGGACACCCTGCCCGGGCTCACCGCCCTGCCCGTGCGGCACGGGGCCTCCCTCGTCGCTGCGGCTGACGGGCAGGCTGGCGCATCGTCAGGCGCGTTCCAAGAGGTTGCTGCTGGCCGGTGCCTGCATGGCAGGAAGTGCAGGTGGGGGTGGGTGCGGGCTGGGGCGGTGTCGGGGAATTCCCCGACAGGTGGCCAAGCGGCCGAATGCGCGGTGCAGCGACAAGAAGAGAGGAAAGCGGTCGGAAATTGACGTTCGCGTTGCAGGATTCAACCGTCTTTCGAGTGGGTCTCCAGCGAGTCTCAAGTTTGCGTGGCCCTTCGCTGGATATGCCCGAACCAGACTTTCCCGCATGGAGGTTGGGGCTCACGAGGCGGCCCGCGACAACGGCGGAGCCCCGCGGGGACCAATCACCGGCCGGTGTCCGGCCCGTGGCGCCGGTGGCCGGACACGTTCTCGCTCATTTGACGTCCGTCAGGAGAAGCGGCGGCGGCCCGTGGCGCGTGCGCCGTATTCGGTCGGGTTATGCCTGCGGGCCCGCTGTGACCGCCGACTTCACAACCCCGCCGGGACCGCCGCGTCCACCGCGCCCCGGCGACACCTTCACGTCACCTTCACCCTTCCTCCGGTCCGTGAGGTGACCGCCGGGTGCGGCCGTCCTCGCGCCCGGCGCGGAGGGGCTCGCGGGGGCGCACCCGGCCGGTGCGCGGGGCACCCCCGGCTGTCGCCGGCGGGACCGCCGTGCCCGCGGCGGGCGCCGGGGCGGCGGGCCGGGAGTTTGCTCGACAGCGTGGCGCCCCGGAACGCCCGTGCGGCTCGCCCGGGTTGCGGGGTGGCCGGTCCCGGCCAGGATGCCGAGGCGGGGGCCGTGATCGACGGCCTTCGCGCGGGGCGCGGCACCGGCCGCGGCCGGTGCCGCGGGGTTTGCGGCGGCGATCCGGGGCGGCGGCCGGATGCCGCCCGCGACCGCGGCTGCCCATTTGCGGCCGCCCGCACGGCGGGCGGCGCCGGGCGGCGCGAGACGGGTGCCCGGCCCGCCGCCGGGGCACCCGTCGGCGAACTCGACACCGACCACACGTAACCGAATAATCATCTCGAAGTTACATATGTAGCGCGAAAGATCCGAATTAAACGACCGTTAAGTCTGTCGGGCCCCGGGCCGGCTCCGGCCGGGTGTCAGCGGGAGAAAATCTTGCGGAAGGTGCCCGAGCGGTACAGCGCGATCTGCGTGACGACCTGGAGCACGATCCAGGTGGCCGCGTACAGGGCCGCGTCGAGCGCGGGCACGCTGTCGACGGGCAGGGTGTAAGCCATGATCAGGCGCAGCAGGGCGTCCGCGAGGAGCCCCAGGCCCCACAGGACGGTCACCGCGCGCCACACACGGCGGAACGCGACGTCCTGTTCCCACAGGCTCTCCAGGCGTTCGCCACGGCCGGGCAGCAGTGCCTTGACGGCCTGGTAGGTGAAGGGGCGGGCGGTGAAGAGGGTGACCAGCAGCCATACCCCGGCGAGGGCGGTGAACAGGCTGTTGCGCGCGAGCACGATGCGCGGGCTGGCGGTCACGACCGAGGCGAGGGCGCTCACGGCGAGCAGCGTGATGGTGAAGACGCCGAGGGCGTCGACCTTGCGGTGGCGCACCGCCGAGTACAGCGTGTGCAGGGCGGGCGCCGATCCGCTGACCAGCAGCGAGGTGATCTCGTCGGCGCCCAGGTCGCGCAGCACGTAGTAGAGGGCGGCCGGCAGGACGATGTCGCAGACCACGGTGGCGAGGAAGCCCCATGCCCCGGCCGGGGCCCTGGGCGACGCGGGAACCTCGTCCGCGTCCCCGGCGGGCGGGGGCGGCGGACTGTCGTAGGCGGAACCGGGGGAGGTGGGGGGAGCCATGAGGACACTCCTGGGGTGCGGTCGGCATCCGGGTAAGCCGGTGGGCGTGGCGGGACGGGTTACGGGGGCGTGCGCCGCTCGTCGGCTTCCGGGCCCTCCCCCTTTACGGTGGTCTGCCCGGCAGTGGACCACGGGTGCGCCCACGGGGAGGGCGATTTCCGGTCGTCGTGCACGGCGGGACGTCATGATCGGGGAACGGTGCTCACCTGCCGCCGGTGGGTCTGTCCCGTTCCTCCCGGCCGTCACCCACGGGCACCCGCACGGCCACCTTGTTCACCAGGTCGACCAGGTCCATGCCCGCCACCACGGCCCGGCGCCTGTCGGCCTCCTCGGCGCCGCCCGTGTCGCCCCGCCGGACCGCCGCCGCGAACTCGGCCAGGCAATTGTGCAGTTGGTCGGCGGCCGGGAGCGTGAACCGCTCCTCGTGATCCTGCTCCTCCAGCACGAGCACGGGCTGGTACGCGGGCGGCGGGGTGAAGGCGCGCGTCACCGACAGACGCGCCGTGTCACCCCACAGCGAGTACGCCGACGCATACGCGTGCTCGAAACCGAACGTCACGTTCGCGAGGACACCGGACGGTGAGACCAGCAGCGCCTGACCCGACAGGTCCAGCCCGTCCGGACGCGTGCGCAGCACCGCCCCGGCCACCTGGAGCCCCTTGCCCAGCAGCAGTTGGGCGGCGCGCAGCGGATACACCCCCACGTCCAGCAGGGCCCCGCCGCCCATGTCGGGCACGTAGCGGATGTCGTCGGCGGGCAGCGGCGGAATGCAGAAGGCGGCGTGCATCGTGCTCAGCCGGCCCAGCCGCCCCTGGCGCACCAGGTCCGCGGCGAAGGCGTGCTGCGGATGGTGCAGGAACATGAAGTTCTCCCGCAGCACCAGCCCGCGCTCCCGCGCCAGGTCGGCCAGTTCACGTGCCTCGTGCGCGTTCACCCCGACCGGCTTCTCGACCAGCACGTGCTTGCCCGCCCGCAGCGCCCGCGCAGCCCAGGTGCGGTGCAGCGCGGTCGGCGTGGAGATGTACACCGCCTCCACGTCCGGGCGCTCCAGCAGCGACGCGAGATCCGCCTCCGCCGCACAGCCGAACCGCTCGGCGAACGCCGCCGTCTTCTGCGGCGACCGGCCCGCGACGGCGACGAGTTCCACCTCCGGCGCGGCCACCGCCCTCGGCAGCGTACGACGGCGCGCGATGGACGAGGTCCCCAGCGCACCCAGCCGCAGCGGCCGTTGCGCGGCGCCGCTCACAGCGACCTCAACGCCGCGACCAGTGTCCTGGCCTGCACGTTCAAATGGTGGCTGTAGCACAGCAGTTCATCCAGCTGATGCGGTGTCAGCCAGCGGAACTCGTCCGACACGGCGGGGAAGTCGCTCTCCGTCTCGATGATCATGTAGTGGCTCTGCGCGTTGCGGAACCGGCCGCCCTCCTCGGACAGCACCACGTCGTAGCGGGCGCTTTCGCGGCGCGCCAGCGCCTGCGCGAGATACGGCGGCCGGTCCGCCTCGGGCAGATGCTCGTAGTTCTCCGGCACACACTGCACGGTCGGACCCAGCTCCACCACGTCGAGGAAGCCAGGTTCGGCACGGGCCCGCAGCAGAGCGTGCACCACCCCGTCGATCCGCTTCACGAACAGCGCCGCGACACCCATGCCACGGGGCTCCAGCAAGGGCTGCGACCAGGCGGGCACCTCACGCCCGCGGGAGGACACGTCCACCGCGACGACATCGAAGTACAGGCCGTTGCAGTGCGTCACCGCGTGCTGCGTACGCAGCCAGCCCTGCGCCTGCGCCAGCGGGATCGGCGCCACGCTCACCTCGTGCTCCGCACGCCGCCGGGTGATCCAGGTGCGGACCTCCCGGCCGGTGTGCAGCGACCAGCCGGCGTCCTCGACCAGGTTCTCCCGGCCGCCACGCCAGTCCGGCAGGCAGGACAGCACCGTACGGGCGTCCATGTTCACCAGGTTGTCGTGCCGCAGCAGCAGGTTGACCTGCCCCAGTGTCAGCCAGGCGAAGTCGTCGCCGGCCACCACCTCCGGGCCCACCTCCACGACCATGTTCCGGTTGCGCTTGTGCAGGAACCACGACCCCTGCTCCGACTGCAGGACGTCCGCCACCACCTGCCCCGGCCCGGGCCTGCGGAAGAGGTCCATGTACGGAACCGCCGAACCACCGTGCACACCCGTGTAGTTGCTCTTCGTCGCCTGCACGGTCGGCGACAACTGCACGCCGTTCACGTTGCCCGGCTCCGACTTCGCCTGCATCAGCAGATGCGGAACGCCGTCGAAGTCCCGCAGCGCGATGCCCAGGATCCCTATCTCCGGCTGGTGGATGATCGGCTGCGACCACGTCCGCACCGGCCCGAAGTCCGAGTGCACCGACAGCCCCAGCACCGAGAAGAACCGCCCGCTGTCATGACGCAGATCGCCGGTGCGCTGGTCGAAACGCCAGCCACGCAGAGCCGCGAACGGCACCCGCTCGACATGCTGCTGCTGCTCACGCTGCCGCTCGTCGAGCCAGGCGAACACCTCCGCATTGCTCATCACCCCGCCCTCGACCACCGCCGCCGACGCCGCCAGCCGGGACACGAGGGGAGGGCCTGCGGCACGTGACGGCAACACCAGGTTCATCGCGGTCATGGATGCGCCTCTTCTCCTTCAGGGGTACAGCGATCGGCCCGCGCGCACGACGCTGTCGGCACACGGGCGCAGGCCTCGCGGCAGTCGGCTGCCGCCCCTTGAGCGTGCCGTCCCCAGTTCGGGCAGACGCCTAGACTTGTCCCCTTGCCCGGACCCGCACTCCCTCGCTATGGAGGCAGGTCCCAGAGCCCGCGAAAGGCACTTCCCGGGCACCGGGGCACCGCTTAGGAATTCCCCTAGAGCACCTGGCAGGAGCGCGGAGCGCGCCGGACACCGTGCAACCGTGAGGGCTGCCCCGACCCCGTCGCCTTGGTGTTTGGAGTGCCATCCATGAACGAGCCGGTACCCGCGGACGCCCGGACCACCGTTTCGGCCCACGAACCCGTGGCCGTGGTCGGCCTTGCGTGCCGGCTGCCCGGCGCGAGCGGACCGGACGCCTACTGGAGGCTGCTCGCGGAAGGCCGCAGCGCCATCACCGACGCCCCCGAGGACCGTCGTACCGGCGCACCGCACGACGACGCCTTCACCACCGGCCGGGGCACCACGATCCCCTACCGCGGCGGCTTCATCGACGCCCCCGCGGACTTCGACGCGGCCTTCTTCGGCATCTCGCCCCGCGAGGCCGAAGCCATGGACCCGCAGGCACGGCTCGTCCTCGAACTGGGCTGGGAGGCACTGGAGCACGCCGCACTCCCGGTGACCGGCCTGCCGCACGCCACCGGCGTCTTCGTCGGCGCCGACGTCTCCGACTACGCCGCACTCGTCCACCGGCAGGGCAGCGAAGCCGTCGGCCACCACACCGCCACCGGCCTCAACCGCGGCCTCATCGCGGGCCGCCTCTCCTACGCCCTCGGCGTCAGCGGCCCCAGCCTCACCGTCGACAGCGCCCAGTCGTCCTCCCTCGTCGCCGTCCAGCTCGCCTGCGACAGCCTGCGCGCGGGCGACTGCGAACTCGCCCTCGCCGGCGGCGTCCACCTCAACCTCACCCCCGAAAGCACCCTGGCCCTCGCCGAGTTCGGCGGCCTCAGCCCCGACGGCCTGTGCCACACCTTCGACGCCCGCGCCAACGGATTCGTCCGCGGCGAGGGCGCCGGCTTCGTCGTCCTCAAGCCCCTCGCCCGGGCACTGGCCGACGGCGACCGCATCCACGCCGTCATCCGCGGCGGAGCCGTCAACAACGACGGCACGGGAGCCACCCTCACCACCCCCGACGCCGCCGCCCAACAGGCCGCCATCCGCAGCGCCTGCGCCCGCGCCGGCGTCGCCCCGGGCAGCATCGACTACGTCGAACTCCACGGCACCGGCACCCGGGTCGGCGACCCCGTGGAAGCCGCCGCGCTCGGCGCCGCCGTCGGCACCCACCCCGACCGCAGGGCCCCGCTGGCCGTCGGCTCGGTCAAGACGAACATCGGTCACCTGGAGGGCGCGGCCGGCATCGCAGGACTGCTCAAGGTGGTCCTCTGCCTGGCCCACGGCCAACTCGTCCCCAGCCTCAACCACACCACCCCCAACCCGGCCATCGACCTGGACGAACTCGGCCTGCGCGTCCAGCTGGAGACCACCGAGTGGACCGCGCCGGACCCCGGCCGCCCGCTGCGCGCCGGCGTCTCCTCCTTCGGCATGGGCGGCACCAACGCCCACCTCGTCCTCGAACAGGCACCCCCGCGCACCCCGCCCGCACCCCGGGCCACCGACACCGCACGGCCCGCTTAAGCACCGCACGGCCCGCTTCAAGCACCGAGCGCCCCGTGGTGCCCTGGCTGCTGTCCGCCCGCAGCCCCGAAGCCCTGCACGCCCAGACCGGACGACTCGCCGCCCACCCCGCCGCCCACGCCGACCCCATCGACGTCGGCTGGTCCCTGCTCACCACCCGCACCCCCCTCGAATACCGGGCCGTCGGCGCCGCCACCGACTCCACCGGCATCCTGCGCCACCTCACCGCCGCCATCCCCCCGGGCCCCGCGGGCGGGTCCCTCGACCGGCCCGTCTTCGTCTTCCCCGGCCAGGGCAGCCAGTGGGCCGGCATGGCGGACGAACTCATGACCACCGCGCCCGCCTTCGCCGACCGGATCGCCGAGTGCGAGGCCGCACTCGCCCCGCACGTCGACTGGTCGCTCTCCGCCGTCCTGCGCGGCGACGCCGGCGCACCCTCCCTGGACCGCTCCGACGTCGAAGTCGTCCAGCCCGTCCTGTGGGCCGTCATGGTGTCCCTGGCCGCCCTGTGGCGGGCACACGGCGTGCGACCGGCAGCGGTCGTCGGACACTCCCAGGGCGAGATCGCCGCCGCCTGCGTCGCCGGCGCGCTGAGCCTCGAGGACGGCGCGCTGGCCGTCGCCCAGCGCAGCAAGGCACTCATCGCGCTCAAAGGCCTCAGCGGCATGATGTCCGTGGCTCTCCCGGAGCCCCAGGCACGCACCCTCATCGCCGCCTGGGACGGCCGGGTCGCCGTCGCCGCCCTCAACGGCCCCTCCTCGGTCGTCGTCTCCGGCGACACCACCGCCCTCGACGAACTGACCGCCGAAGCCGAACACCGAGGCGTACGCGTACGCCGCATCGACGTCGACTACGCCTCCCACTCCGCGCACGTCGAAGCCGTCCAGGACGAGGTGCTGCGCCTCCTCGCCCCGCTCACCCCCCGCACGCCCGAGATCCCCTTCCTGTCCACGGTCACCGGCGACTGGCTGCGCGACGCCCGCACCGACGCCGCCTACTGGTACGCCAACCTGCGCCGGCCCGTCCTCCTGGAACCCGCCGTACGGACCCTGGCCGCCGCCGGACACACCGTCTTCGTCGAGGTCAGCCCGCACCCCGTGCTCACCACCCCGGTCCGGGAGACCGCCGAGGCCGCGGCCGACCACGCGGAACACACCGTCGTCACCGGCACCCTGCGGCGCAACGACGGCGGCCTCACCCGCTTCTACACCTCGCTCGGAGAACTCTGGACACGCGGCGCCGACGTCGACTGGACCCCGGCCTTCACCGCCCACCAGCCCCGCACCGTCGACCTGCCGACCTACGCCTTCCAGCGCCGCCGCCACTGGATCGACGCCACCCCCGGCACCCCCGCACACCCCCGCACCGCCCCGGCGGCACCTGCCCACCAAGCCCCGACACCCGCCACCGGCACCGGCACCGGCACCGGCACCGGCACCGGCACCGGCACCGGCACCGGCACCGGCACCGGCACCGGCACCGGCACCGGCACCGGCACCGGCACCGGCACCGGCACCGGCACCGGCGACAGTCTCCGGCTCGTCCGCGAGAGCGCCGCCCTCATCCTCGGCCACACCGACGCCGACGCCATCGACCCCGCACGCTCGTTCAAAGACCTCGGCTTCGACTCGGTCACCGTCGTCGAACTGTGCGACCGCCTCAACCGGGCCACCGGCCTGCGCCTGCCCGCCACCGTCGTCTACGAGCACCCGACCCCGGCCCGCCTGGCCCGCCACCTCGACACGGCACACGACGACACCGGAGCCGCAACGGCCGTTCCGGCGGCCCGTGGTGTCGTCGACGGTGAGCCGATCGCGATCGTGTCGATGGGGTGCCGGTATCCGGGTGGGGTGCGTTCGCCGGAGGACCTGTGGCGGCTGGTGCGTGAGGAGGCCGATGTCATCTCGGAGTTCCCCACGGACCGCGGCTGGGACCTGGACGCGCTCTACGACCCGGACCCCGACCGCAGCGGCACCAGCTACGTCCGCGAAGGCGGCTTCCTGCACGACGCCGCCGAGTTCGACGCCGCCTTCTTCGGGATCTCACCCCGCGAGGCCCTGGCCATGGACCCGCAGCAGCGCCTCCTGCTGGAGACCACCTGGGAAGCGTTGGAACGCGCCGGCATCGACCCGCACGGACTGCAGTCCACCGCCACCGGCGTCTTCATCGGAGCCACCGCCCCCGAGTACGGTCCGCGCCTGCACGAAGCGGTCGAAGCGGTCGAGGGCCATGTCCTCACCGGCACCACGGCGAGCGTCGCCTCCGGCCGCATCGCCTACACCCTGGGCCTGGAAGGCCCCGCGGTGACGGTCGACACCGCCTGCTCCTCCTCGCTGGTCGCCCTGCACATGGCCGTCCAGTCACTGCGCTCCGGAGAGTGCTCCCTCGCCTTCGCCGGAGGCGCCACCGTCATGGCCGCCCCGGGCATGTTCGTGGAGTTCAGCCGGCAGCGCGGGCTCGCGGCGAACGGGCGGTGCAAGCCGTTCGCGGAGGGCGCGGACGGCACGGCCTGGGCCGAGGGAGTGGGTGTCCTGCTGCTGGAGCGGCTCTCGGACGCGCGCCGCAACGGACACGAGGTCCTCGCGGTCGTCCGCGGCTCGGCGATCAACCAGGACGGGGCGTCCAACGGTCTGACGGCCCCCAACGGCCTGTCGCAGCAGCGTGTCATCCGCGCCGCCCTGGCGAACGCCGGCCTGTCGGCCGTCGACGTGGACGCGGTCGAGGCGCACGGCACGGGCACGAAGCTCGGTGACCCGATCGAGGCGCAGGCGCTGCTGGCCACGTACGGGCAGGGCCGGGACGCGGACCGGCCGTTGTGGCTGGGTTCGGTGAAGTCGAACATCGGTCACAGCCAGGCCGCTTCGGGTGTGGCCGGGGTCATCAAGATGGTGCAGGCGATGCGGCACGGTGTGCTGCCCAAGTCCCTGCACGCCGACGAGGTGTCGTCGTTCGTGGACTGGTCGGCCGGCGCGGTCGAGGTCCTCTCCGAGGCCCGGCCCTGGCAGGAGGACGACCGCCCTCGGCGGGCCGGCGTCTCCTCCTTCGGCGTGAGCGGCACCAACGCCCACGTCATCATCGAGCAGCCCGCATCCGAGCAGCCCGGACCGGCGGCGGCGGCCACCGAGCCGGCTCCCGAGACGGATGAGCCGGCGGTGCCCCTGCTGGTCTCGGCCCGCTCGGAGAAGGCGCTCGACGACCAGACGGAGCGCCTTGTCTCGCACCTTCGGGACGCGGATCTGCGGGAGGCGGGTGCGCGTCCTGTCGATGTGGCCTGGACTCTGTTCAACCACCGTTCGGTGTTCGAGAACAGGGCGCTGGTGATCGGCTCCGAGGTGGTCGCCTCCGGTGTGGCCGGCTCCGCCGCCACACCTCCGTCCGCTGTCTTCGTGTTCCCGGGTCAGGGTGCGCAGTGGGTGGGGATGGCGGTCGAACTGCTGGATTCCTCGCCGGTGTTCGCGGCTCGCTTCGGTGAGTGTGCGGCGGCGTTGGACGGGTTCGTGGACTTCGATCTGCTGGATGTGGTGCGTGAGGGCCGGTCGTTGGACCGGGTGGATGTGGTGCAGCCGGTGTTGTGGGCGGTGATGGTGTCGCTGGCGGCGTTGTGGGAGTCGTTCGGTGTGCGTCCGTCGGCGGTGGTGGGTCATTCGCAGGGTGAGATCGCGGCTGCGGTCGTCGCGGGTGCGTTGAGTCTTCAGGACGGTGCGCGGGTGGCGGCCTTGCGCAGCCGTGCGATCACCGCACTGGCGGGACAGGGTGGGATGGTGTCCGTCGCGTTGTCGCGTGAGCGGGCCGAGGAGCTGATCGCGGGCTGGGACGGTCGTATCTCGGTGGCCGCGGTGAACGGTCCGACGTCGGTCGTGGTCTCGGGTGACGCGGACGCGCTCGACGAGTTGGTGGAGCGGGCGGGCACCGATGACATTCGGGTGCGGCGGGTGGAGGTGGACTACGCGTCCCATTCCCCGCATGTCGAGCTGATCCGTGAGGAGCTGCTGGAGGTTCTTGCCCTGGTTGTTGCACGTGAGCCGGAGGTGCCGTTCTTCTCGACGGTGACGGGTGGGTGGCTGGAGTCGGCGGTCACGGATGCCGGTTACTGGTACACGAACCTGCGTCGGACCGTCCAACTGGAGCCTGCAATACGTGAGTTGGTGGCTTCGGGGCATGGTGCGTTTCTGGAGATGAGCCCGCATCCGGTGCTGACTGTTCCGGTCGCGGAGACGGTGGAGGCGGCCGGGAGTGAGGCTGTGGTCACCGGTACTCTGCGCCGTGGTCAGGGCGGGCTCGCCCGCTTCTACACCTCGCTGGGTGAGGCGTGGACGCGTGGTGTCGGGGTCGACTGGGGGCAGGCTTTCGCCGGGCAGCGCCCGCGGCGGGTGGAGTTGCCGACGTATGCCTTCCAGCGGCAGCGGTTCTGGCTGGAGATGCCGAAGACATCGGCAGCGGCAGTGGATCCGGTGGACGAGGCGTTCTGGAAGAGCGTCGAGGACGGTGACCTGGAAGGCTTCGCGCGTACTCTCGGGATCGAGGACCAGGAGTCGCTGGGTTCGGTGGTTCCGGCCCTGTCGTCGTGGCGCAAGGGGCGGCAGGCCCGTTCCACCCTCGACAGCTGGCGCTACCGCATCGTCTGGCGGCCGCTGTCCACCCACGCGCCAACCGGGGCCCACGCCGACGGCACCTGGCTGCTCGTCGTCCCCGAGACGTTCGATGACGCCCCGCTGTTCCGGGCCGTCCTCGGCGCTCTCACGGAACGGACGGACGGCGTCAGCGTCCTGACGGTCGGCACCGCGGACTCCGAGCGGCAGCGGCTGGCGGAACGCCTGCGGGCCGAGGCCGAGAACCGCACCTTCGGCGGCGTCCTCTCCCTGACCGGCCTCGACGAACTGCCGCACCCCGAGCACACGTCCGTACCCCGGGGCCTGGCCGTGAGCCTCACCCTCGTCCAGGCGCTGGGCGACGCGGAGATCCAGGCACCGTTGTGGTGCCTCACCCGCGGTGCCGTCGCCACCGCCGACGACAGGGCACCCGCCGCTCCCGTCCAGGCAGGTGTCTGGGGACTCGGCCGCGTCGCCGCCCTGGAGCACCCGAAACGCTGGGGTGGTCTGATCGACCTCCCCGAGACGGCCGACGAATCCACCTTGAAGCTGCTCGTGCACCTCCTCGCCGGCGAGGGCACCGAGGACCAGATCGCCGTCCGCGGCGGCAAGGCCTTCGGCCGCCGGCTGATCCGCGCACCGTACGGCCGCGCACCCGCCGCACGCTCCTGGAAACCGAGCGGCACCGTCCTCGTCACCGGTGGCACCGGCGCCCTCGGCGTCCGCATGGCACGCTGGCTCGCCGGCCAGGGCGCCGCCCATCTCGTACTGACCGGACGCCGCGGCGCCGACACACCGGGCACCGACGAGCTCCGCCGGGAACTCGAGGAGCAGGGCACCGCGGTCAGCATCGTCGCCTGCGACATGGCCGACCCGGACTCCGTCACCGGGCTGATACGGCACCTGGAACAGGAGGAAGTACCGCCCGTCCGTACGGTCGTGCACGCCGCGGGCATCAGCGCCCTCGGATCCCTCGACGACGCGGGGATCGCCGACCTGGTGTCGACCCTGTCCGGGAAGGTCCTCGGCGCCGACCACCTCGACGACGCGCTCGACCCGGCCGCACTCGACGCGGTCGTCTACTTCTCCTCCATCTCCGGGACATGGGGCGTCGCCGACCACGGCGCGTACGCCGCCGCGAACGCCATCCTCGACGCACGCGCCGAGCAGCGCCGCGCGGACGGCGTGCCCGTCCTCTCGGTCGCCTGGGGTCCCTGGGCGGGCGGCGGCATGATCGCCGAGGACCTTCAGGACACCCTCCGCCGCCGCGGCGTGCCCGTCATCGATCCGGACACCGCCGTCACCGGCCTCCAGCAGGCGCTGGACCACGACGAGACGCTCATCGCGCTCGCCGACGTGGACTGGCGGCGCTTCGCCGGGGTGTTCACCTCGGTCCGGCGCAGCGACCTGCTCGCCGAACTGCCCGAGGCACAGCCCGCCGACGACGAGAACCGGACGTCCGGATCCGACCCCGCGCCGCTCCAGCACCTGACGGGACTCGACCCGGCCCGGCGCCGCACAGCCCTGCTGGACCTGGTGAGCCGACAGGTGGCCACCGTCCTCGGCCACGACAGCGCGGAGAACATCGACACCGAACTCGCCTTCAAGGACCTCGGCTTCGACTCGCTCACCGCCGTCGAACTGCGCAACCGCCTCGGCCGGACCACCGGTCTGCGGCTGCCCACCACCGTCGTCTTCGACCACCCCAGCATCTCGGCCCTGGCCGACCTCCTCGAAGAGCAGGCCTTCGGCTCCCGCCAGGACCCCGCAGAGACCGCTGCACCGGTGACGCACGGTGTCGTCGACGGTGAGCCGATCGCGATCGTGTCGATGGGGTGCCGGTATCCGGGTGGGGTGCGTTCGCCGGAGGACCTGTGGCGGCTGGTGCGTGAGGAGGCCGATGTCATCTCGGAGTTCCCCACGGACCGCGGCTGGGACCTGGACGCGCTCTACGACCCGGACCCCGACCGCAGCGGCACCAGCTACGTCCGCGAGAGCGGCTTCCTCCAGGACGCGGCGGAGTTCGACGCCGCCTTCTTCGGGATCTCACCCCGCGAGGCCCTGGCCATGGACCCGCAGCAGCGCCTCCTGCTGGAGACCACCTGGGAGGCACTGGAGCGGGCCGGCATCGACCCGCGGGCACTGCGCGGCAGCGGCACCGGTGTCTACCTGGGCATGACCGACCAGGAATACGCCGCCCAATTGCGCGCCGCCGCCGGGGAGGCCGAGGGCTACCTGGCCACCGGAGCCGCGGCGAGCGTCGCCTCCGGCCGCATCGCCTACACCCTGGGCCTGGAAGGCCCCGCCGTGACGGTCGACACGGCCTGCTCCTCCTCGCTGGTCGCCCTGCACATGGCCGTCCAGTCACTGCGCTCCGGAGAGTGCTCCCTCGCCCTCGCGGGTGCCGTCACCGTGATGTCCGGGCCCGGCCCCTTCATCGCCTTCAGCCGGCAGCGGGCCCTGTCCCCGGACGGCCGCTGCAAGCCCTTCTCCGCCGAAGCCGACGGCTTCGCCCTGTCCGAGGGCGTGGGTGTCCTGCTGCTGGAGCGGCTCTCCGACGCGCGCCGCAACGGACACGAGGTACTCGCGGTCGTCCGGGGCTCCGCGATCAACCAGGACGGCGCGTCCAACGGCCTGACCGCCCCCAACGGACCGTCCCAGCAGCGAGTGATCCAGGCGGCCCTGGCGAACGCGGGCCTGACCGCGCAGGACGTCGATGTCGTCGAGGCGCACGGCACGGGCACCAAGCTCGGTGACCCGATCGAGGCGCAGGCGCTGCTGGCCACGTACGGGCAGGGCCGGGACGCGGACCGGCCGTTGTGGCTGGGTTCGGTGAAGTCGAACATCGGTCACAGCCAGGCCGCTTCGGGTGTGGCCGGGGTCATCAAGATGGTGCAGGCGATGCGGCACGGTGTGCTGCCCAAGTCCCTGCACGCCGACGAGGTGTCGTCGTTCGTGGACTGGTCGGCCGGCGCGGTCGAGGTCCTCTCCGAGGCCCGGCCCTGGCAGGAGAGCGAGCATCCCCGGCGCGCCGGCGTCTCCTCCTTCGGCATCAGCGGCACCAACGCCCACGTCATCATCGAACAGCCCGAACCGGTACCCACCGAGCCCGCCCGCACGGACGCACCCGATCCCGCGGGGGTGAGTGTCCCCCTGCTGGTGTCGGCCCGTTCGGAGAAGGCGCTCGGCGACCAGACGGAGCGGCTCCTGTCCCATCTGCGGGAGACGGACCTGCGGGAGGCGGGTGTGCGTCCCGTCGATGTGGCCTGGACTCTGTTCCACCACCGTTCGGTGTTCGAGAACAGGGCGCTGGTGATCGGCTCGGAGGTGGTCGCCTCCGGTGTCGCCGGCTCCGCCGCCACACCTCCGTCCACCGTCTTCGTGTTCCCGGGTCAGGGTGCGCAGTGGGTGGGGATGGCGGTCGAACTCCTCGACTCTTCCACGGTGTTCGCGGCGCGGTTCGGTGAGTGTGCGGTGGCGTTGGACGGGTTCGTGGAGTGGTCGTTGATGGATGTGGTGCGGGGTGTGGAGGGTGCTCCGGGGCTGGACCGGGTGGATGTGGTGCAGCCGGTGTTGTGGGCGGTGATGGTGTCGCTGGCGGCGTTGTGGGAGTCGTTCGGTGTGCGTCCGTCGGCGGTGGTGGGGCATTCGCAGGGGGAGATCGCGGCTGCGGTCGTGGCGGGTGCGTTGTCGTTGCAGGACGGTGCGCGGGTGGCGGCGTTGCGCAGTCGTGCGATCACCGCGCTGGCCGGTCACGGTGGGATGGTGTCGGTGGCGCTGTCGCGTGAGCGGGCCGAGGAGCTGATCTCCGGCTGGGGCGGTCGTATCTCGGTCGCGGCGGTCAATGGTCCGACGTCGGTCGTGGTCTCCGGTGATGCGGACGCTCTCGACGAGCTCGTTGAGCAGGCGGGTGCGCAGGATGTTCGGGTGCGGCGGGTGGAGGTGGACTACGCCTCGCACTCCGCGCATGTCGAGCTGATCCGGGAAGAACTCCTGGAGGTCCTCGCCCCGGTGGTGGCGCGGGTGCCGGAGGTGCCGTTCTTCTCGACGGTGACGGGGGAGTGGCTGGAGTCGGCGGTCACGGACGGCGCGTACTGGTACACGAATCTGCGTCGGACCGTTCAACTGGAGCCTGCCGTACGTGAATTGATCGCTTCGGGGCATGGTGCGTTCCTGGAGATGAGCCCGCATCCGGTGCTGACCGTTCCGGTCGCGGAGACGGTGGAGGCGGCCGGTAGTGAGGCCGTGGTCACAGGTACTCTGCGCCGAGGTCAGGGCGGACTGGCCCGCTTCTACACCTCCCTCGGTGAGGCGTGGACGCGTGGTGTCACCGTCGA
This sequence comes from Streptomyces sp. RPA4-2, assembly GCF_012273515.2. Lineage (NCBI taxonomy): Bacteria > Bacillati > Actinomycetota > Actinomycetes > Kitasatosporales > Streptomycetaceae > Streptomyces > Streptomyces sp. RPA4-2. The sequence continues at coordinate 227,776 of NZ_CP050975.2, read as the reverse complement.
CTGGGGGCAGGCCTTCGCCGAACAGCAGCCACGCCGAGTCGAACTGCCTACCTACGCCTTCCAACACCAGCGCTACTGGCTCGAGTTGCCGAAGGCCTCGGCTGCGGTGGCGGATCCGGTGGACGAGGCGTTCTGGAAGAGCGTCGAGGACGGTGACCTGGAAGGCTTCGCGCGTACTCTCGGGATCGAGGACCAGGAGTCGCTGGGTGCGATCGTGCCCGCCCTGTCGTCCTGGCGCCGCGGCCGGCGCGAGCGTTCCACCCTCGACAGCTGGCGCTACCGCATCGTCTGGCGGCCGAAGCCCGAACCGGGCACACCCGCCCCGACCCTCGACGGCACCTGGCTCGTCGCCGTCCCCGAAACCCACCAGGACGACGTTCTCGTCACGGCCACCCTCGGCGCCCTGCACGCCGCCGGTGCCCGGACCGTCGAGCTGTCCGTGCCCGACTCCGCCCGGCGCGGCGAGCTGGCCAAGCGACTGCTCGCGGACCTTCCCGCGGACGTGACACCGGACGGCGTCCTGTCCCTGCTCGCCCTCGACACCCGTGCGAGCGAGCACGGTCCGGGCGTCTCGTACGGGCTGCTCGGAACGATGGCACTCGTCCAGGCACTCGACGACGCCGCGATACCCGGCCGGCTGTGGTGCCTGACCCGAGGCGCGGTCTCGACCGGCGAAGGCGACGGCGCCCCCGATCCCGCGCAGGCCGCCGTGTGGGGACTCGCCCGGGTGATCGGCCTCGACGACCCCGACCGCTGCGGCGGCCTCGTCGACCTGCCCGCCGGTGACACGGAGTCCGCCGTACCCCCCGTACTTCCGGCTCTGCTCACCGCGCGGACCGGGGGAGACGGCGGCCGGGAGACCGAGTTCGCGGTGCGCGGGGGAGGTGTCAGCGTCCGCCGCATGATCCGTACACCGCTCCACGCGTCCGGGACCGACGCCGACACATGGCGACCGCACGGCACGGTCCTCGTCACGGGCGGAACGGGAGCCCTCGGCTCGCAGGTCGCCCGGTCCCTGGCACAGGACGGCGCCGAACACCTGATCCTGACCAGCAGGCGCGGCCCCGAGGCGCCCGGAGCGGCCGCACTGCGCGACGAACTCACCGCCCTGGGCTGCCGCGTGACCATCGCCGCCTGCGACGTCGCCGACCGCGCCGCACTCGCCGCGCTGCTCGCCCAGGTGCCCGACGAGGCGCCCCTCACCGCGGTCGTCCACACGGCGGGCGCGGTCGAGACGGCACGGCCGCTGGGCGACCTCACCCCCGAGGACGCCGCCGGCGTGATGCACGCCAAGGTGCGCGGCGCGCAGAACCTCCACGACCTGCTGACCGGACACCCCCTGGATGCCTTCGTCCTGTTCTCCTCCGGCGCCGGCGTCTGGGGCAACGGTGGACAGGCCCCGTACGCCGCCGCCAACGCCCACCTCGATGCCCTCGCCGAACAGCGCCGCGCCCAAGGGCTGCCCGCCACCTCGATCGCCTGGGGAGCCTGGGCGGGCGGCGGCATGGTCGACGAAGAGGTCGGCGAGCAACTGCTGCGCCGCGGAGTCCCGGCGATGGCCCCCGAACTCGCGGTCCGCGCCCTGGCCGGGGCGAGCACCGGGCGACAGAGCACCCTCGTGGTCGCCGACATCCGCTGGGACCGCTTCCTGGCCGCCTACTGCGCCCACGGACACCGGCCGCTCATCGACGAGGTGCCCGAGGTGAGGGAACTCCTCGCCGCACGAAACGCCGCGCGGCCCGAGGCCCAGGACGAGGGAGCCGACGCGGCCACCGCTCTGCTGGCCGAACTGGCCGCACTGCCCGAGGGCAAGCGCCGACGCCGGCTCGTCGACCTGATCCGCGCCCATGTGGGCGCGGTCCTGGGACACGGCCCGTCCGACACCGTCAAACCGGGACGCGCCTTCCGCGACATGGGGTTCGACTCCCTGACCGCGGTGGAACTGCGCAACCGGCTCAGCGGGGTCTTCGGCACCCGCCTCTCGGCGACCATCGTTTTCGACCATCCGACGCCGAACGCGCTCGCCGACCACCTGGACGCGGAACTGCTGCCGGCCGTGAGCGGACCGGCCACCGATCTGCCCGCCGGTCTGCACCAGCTCGAAGCCGCCTACCGGCAGGCGTCCGACCCCGCCGCACGGCAGGCACTCACCGCATCACTGCGCACGCTGCTGGACACCTGGGCCGCATCCGAAGAGCCGGAAGAGGCGACGGTCGACGAGGAACTGCTCGCCGCCTCCGACGAGGACATGTTCGACCTGATCGACAGGGAACTCGGGATCTCCTGAGCGGAACCCCGTCATGGCTCCCGATTCTCGAAGGGCTGACTTTTTGCCATGGACAACAACGAGGACAAGCTCCGCGACTACCTCAAGCGGGTCACCACGGACCTGCGGCAGACGCGCCGCAGGCTCGCCGAGTTCGAGACCCGCGAGCACGAGCCCGTTGCCATCGTGGCGACCGCCTGCCGCCTGCCCGGCGGAGTCTCCACCCCGGAGGACCTCTGGACGGTGGTGAGCGAGGGCACCGACACCGTCGCGGCCATGCCCACGGACCGCGGCTGGGACCTCGACGCGCTCTACGACCCGGACCCCGACCGGACCGGCACCAGCTACGTCCGCGAGGGTGCCTTCCTCTACGACGCGGCCGAGTTCGACGCCGGGTTCTTCGGGATCTCGCCGCGCGAGGCCCTCGCCATGGACCCGCAGCAGCGCCTCCTGCTGGAGACCACCTGGGAGCTCTTCGAGCGGGCCGGTATCGACCCCAACACCCTGCGCGGCAGCAGCACCGGCGTCTTCATCGGCTCCAGCAACCAGGGCTACGCCGTCGACGGCAGCAACGCGCCCGACGACGTCGAGGGCCACCTGCTGACCGGCGGATCCGCGGCCGTCCTCTCCGGCCGGCTCTCCTACAGCTTCGGCTTCGAGGGACCCGCGGTCAGCCTCGACACCATGTGCTCGTCGTCCCTCGTGGCCCTGCACCTCGCCATGCAGGCCCTGCGCACCGGCGAGTGCTCCATGGCCGTCACCGGCGGCGCCACCGTCATGGCCACCACCCGCAACTTCGTGGAGTTCAGCCGCCAGCGCGGGCTCGCCACCGACGGACGCTGCAAGCCGTTCGCGGAGGGCGCGGACGGCACGGGCTGGGGCGAGGGAGTGGGTGTCCTGCTGCTGGAGCGGCTCTCCGACGCCCGCCGCAACGGACACCAGGTCCTCGCGGTCGTCCGCGGCTCCGCGATCAACCAGGACGGCGCGTCCAACGGTCTGACCGCCCCCAACGGACCCTCCCAGCAGCGCGTCATCCGCGCCGCCCTGGCCAACGCGGACCTCACCGCCCAGGACGTCGACGTCATCGAGGCGCACGGCACCGGCACCAAGCTCGGTGACCCCATCGAGGCGCAGGCCCTGCTCGCCACCTACGGCAAGGACCGGCCCGCCGACCAGCCGCTGTGGCTCGGCTCGGTGAAGTCCAACATCGGCCACACCCAGGCCGCCTCCGGCGTCGCCGCCGTGATCAAGACGGTCGAGTCCCTGCGCCGCGGAGTCCTCCCCAAGAGCCTGCACGTCGACGAGCCGACCTCCCACGTCGACTGGTCCACCCAGACCCTGAAACTCCTGACGGAGCCCGTCGACTGGCCCGAGACCGGCAGGCCCCGCCGCGCCGGTGTCTCCTCCTTCGGCGGCAGCGGCACCAACGCCCACGTCCTCCTCGAACAGGCACCACAGGACGAGGAACCGGAAGAAACCGCGGCCGAGGCCGCCACCACCCCCACCGCCCTTCCCTGGCTGCTGTCCGCACGCTCGGACAACGCGCTCAAGGCCCAGGCCGCGCGGCTCGTGGCCGCCGTCGAAGCCGGTGACACCGACGCCGTCGACGTCGCCCACTCCCTGGCGACCGGCCGTGCCGCACTCGAGGAGCGCGCCGTCGTCGTCGGCGCCGACCGTGACGAACTCCTGACCGCCCTGCGCGCCGTCGCACGCGGCGAACAGCCCGCCACCGTCGCCCGCGGCCTCGCCGAGAACCCCGGCGAGGACATCGACACCGTCTTCGTGTTCCCGGGTCAGGGTGCGCAGTGGGTGGGTATGGCGGTCGAACTCCTCGACTCTTCCACGGTGTTCGCGGCTCGCTTCGGTGAGTGCGCGGCGGCGTTGGACGGGTTCGTCGACTTCGATCTGCTGGATGTGGTGCGTGAGGGCCGGTCGTTGGACCGGGTGGATGTGGTGCAGCCGGTGTTGTGGGCGGTGATGGTGTCGCTGGCGGCGTTGTGGGAGTCGTTCGGTGTGCGTCCGGCCGCGGTGGTGGGTCATTCGCAGGGTGAGATCGCGGCTGCGGTCGTGGCGGGTGCGCTGTCGTTGCAGGACGGTGCGCGGGTCGCGGCACTGCGCAGTCGCGCGATCACCGCGCTGGCCGGTCACGGCGGGATGGTGTCCGTCGCGCTGTCGCGTGAGCGGGCCGAGGAGCTGATCTCCGGCTGGGACGGTCGTATCTCGGTCGCCGCCGTGAATGGTCCGACGTCGGTCGTGGTCTCCGGTGACGCCGACGCCCTGGACGAGCTCGTTGAGCAGGCGGGTGCGCAAGACATTCGGGTGCGGCGGGTGGAGGTGGACTACGCCTCCCACTCCTCGCACGTCGAGCTGATCCGGGAAGAACTCCTGGAGGTCCTCGCCCCGGTCGTGGCACGCGAACCCGAGGTGCCGTTCTTCTCGACGGTGACGGGTGGGTGGCTGGAGTCGGCGGTCACGGATGCCGGGTACTGGTACACGAATCTGCGTCGGACCGTTCAACTGGAGCCCGCGGTCCGTGAATTGATCGCTTCGGGGCATGGTGCGTTCCTGGAGATGAGCCCGCATCCGGTGCTGACTGTTCCGGTCGCGGAGACGGTGGAGGCGGCCGGCAGCGAGGCTGTGGTCACCGGCACCCTGCGCCGGGGCCAGGGCGGGCTCGCCCGCTTCTACACCTCCCTCGGTGAGGCGTGGACGCGTGGTGTCACCGTCGACTGGGGGCAGGCTTTCGCCGGGCAGCGCCCGCGTCGGGTGGAGTTGCCGACGTATGCCTTCCAGCGGCAGCGGTTCTGGCTGGAGATGCCGAAGGCGTCCGCGGCCGTGGTGGATCCGGTGGACGAGGCGTTCTGGAAGAGCGTCGAGGACGGTGACCTGGAAGGCTTCGCGCGTACTCTCGGGATCGAGGACCAGGAGTCGCTGGGTTCGGTCGTGCCCGCGCTGTCGTCGTGGCGCAAGGGGCGGCAGGCCCGTTCCACCCTCGACAGCTGGCGCTACCGCATCGTCTGGCGGCCGAAGCCCGAACCGGGCACACCCGCCCCGACCCTCGACGGCACCTGGCTCGTCGTCGTCCCCGAAACCCACCAGGACGCCACGGTCGTCCAGACCGTCACCCGCCTCCTCGTCGAGGCCGGAGCCGCGACCGTCCCCCTGGTGATGAACGAGACGGACCTCGACCGGACCGCCGTCGCCGAACAGCTCACCGACATCGTCGCCGCCGACACCGCCACCCCCGTACGCGGAGTGGTGTCCCTCCTCGCCCTCGACGAGCGCCCCGCCCCCGGCCACGCCGGACCCACCGTCGGCCTCACCCAGTCGGTCGCCCTCCTCCAGGGTCTCCTCGACGCCGGGACCGACACCCGGCTGTGGCTGCTGACCACCGAATCGGCCACCACCGGCATCGCCGGCGACACCGTGGCCCATCCGCTCCAGGCCGCCGTCTGGGGACTCGGCCGCGTCATCGCCCTCGAACAGCCCAAGCTGTGGGGCGCCCTGCTCGACCTGCCCGCCGAACTCGACGCGCGCACCGGAGCGGCACTCGTGGAAACCCTCGCCGCCGCCGGCGACGAGGACCAGATCGCCCTGCGCCCCTCCGGCACCTACATCCGCCGCCTGGTCCGCGCCCCGCTGTCCGGCCGCCGGTCCACCCGGACATGGACCACCAGCGGCACCGCCCTGGTCACCGGCGGCACCGGAGGCCTCGGCGGCCACGCCGCGCGCCTCCTCGCCCGCAGCGGCGCCGAACACCTGGTACTCACCAGCCGGCACGGCCTCGAAGCCCCCGGCGCCAGGGACCTGTGCGACGAACTCACCGCCCTCGGCTGCCGCGTGACCATCGCCGCCTGCGACGTCGCCGACCGCGAGGCCCTGACCCGGCTCGTGGAACAGGTCGAGGCCGAAGGCCCCGCCATCCGCTCCGTCATCCACACCGCGGGCGTCGGCATGCTGGCACCCCTCGCCGAGACCGACCTCGACTTCTTCGCCGAAGGCCTGCGCGCCAAGGTCCTCGGAGCGGCCAACCTCGACGCCGTCTTCGACCACGACCGCCTCGACGCGTTCGTGCTGTACTCCTCCGTCGCGGGCACCTGGGGCAGCGGCGACCACGGCGCCTACTCCGCCGGCAACGCCTACGTCGACGCGCTCGCGGACCACCGCCGCGCCCGCGGCCTGACCGGTACGTCCCTCGCATGGGGCATCTGGAGCCCCGAGGGCGGCGGCATGGCCGTCAACATCGTCCGGGAGCAGCTGCGTTGGCGCGGCATCCCCTTCATGGACGCCCAACTGGCCGTCGGCGGACTGCAACAGGCACTCGACCACGACGACACCTTCCTCGCCGTCGCCGACATCGACTGGGAACGGTTCGTCCCGGTCTTCACCGCCGCGCACCCGCGACCACTGCTGCACGAAGTGCCGGAGGTCACCGAGGCGATGAAGGCCGACGAGGCCGTCGTCGCGAGCGCGGTCAGCCGCGCCGACACCCTCCGCGCGGAACTGGCCCAGATGTCCGCCGCCGAACGGGACCGGGTGCTGTTCGAGCTGGTCCGCACCGAGGTGGCCGGAGTCCTCGGTCACGCGGACAGCACCGAGGTCGCCGTCACCCGCGCCTTCCGCGAGATGGGCTTCGACTCCCTCACCGCCGTCGAACTGCGCAACCGCCTCAACTCCGCCACCGGCCTCGGCCTTCCGGCGACGATCGTCTTCGACCACCCCAACGTCCGCGACCTCGTCCGCTTCCTGCGCACGAGCCTCGTCCCCGACACCCAGGCCGACGCCGCCCCGCCGGCCACGGCCACCCCCGCGGCCGCCGCCCACGACGACGAGCCCATCGCCATCGTCTCCATGAGCTGCCGCTTCCCCGGCGGCGTCACCTCGCCCGACGAACTGTGGAGCCTCGTCCTGGACGAGACCGACGCGGTGTCCACCCTGCCCACCGACCGCGGCTGGGACGTCGAGAACCTCTACGACCCCGATCCGGACCGGGCCGGTACGACCTACGCCCGTGAGGGCGGATTCCTGCACGACGCCGCCGAGTTCGACGCCGCGTTCTTCGGGATCTCGCCCCGCGAGGCGACCGCCATGGACCCGCAGCAGCGCCTCCTGCTGGAGACCGCCTGGGAAGTCCTGGAGCGGGCCGGCATCGCCCCCGACAGCCTCCACGGCAGCCCCACCGGCGTCTTCGTCGGCGCCTCCCACCAGGGCTACGGGTCACGCTCCGAGGTACCGGAAGGCCTCGAGGGCCACCTGATCACCGGGACCGTCACCAGCATCGCCTCCGGCCGCATCTCCTACACCCTCGGCCTGGAGGGCCCGGCCGTCACCATGGACACCGGCTGCTCCTCCGCCCTGGTCGCCCTGCACCTCGCCCTGCAGGCGCTGCGCTCCGGAGAGTGCTCCCTCGCGCTCACCGGCGGCGCCGCCGTCATGGGCGAGCCCATCGGCCTCGTCGGCTTCAGCCGGCAACGCGGGCTCGCGGTGGACGGCCGTTGCAAGCCCTTCTCCGCCGAAGCCGACGGCATGGGCATGGCCGAAGGCGTCGGCATGGTGCTGCTGGAACGGCTCTCGGACGCGCGCCGCAACGGACACGAGGTCCTCGCGGTCGTCCGGGGCTCCGCGATCAACCAGGACGGGGCGTCCAACGGTCTGACGGCCCCCAACGGCCTGTCGCAGCAGCGTGTCATCCGCGCCGCCCTGGCGAACGCCGGCCTGGCCGCCCAGGACGTCGACGTCGTCGAGGCGCACGGCACCGGCACCAAGCTCGGTGACCCCATCGAGGCGCAGGCCCTGCTCGCCACCTACGGCAAGGACCGGCCCGCCGAACGGCCGCTGTGGCTCGGCTCGGTGAAGTCCAACATCGGCCACACCCAGGCCGCCTCCGGCATGGCCGGCGTCATCAAGATGGTGCAGGCGATGCGGCACGGCGTACTGCCCAAGTCCCTGCACGCCGACGAGGTGTCGTCGTTCGTGGACTGGTCGGCCGGCGCGGTCGAGGTCCTCTCCGAGGCCCGGCCCTGGCAGGAGAACGGCCACCCCCGACGGGCCGGCATCTCCTCGTTCGGCGTGAGCGGCACCAACGCGCACATCATCATCGAACAGCCCGTATCCGAACAGCCCGAACCCGAACAGCTCGAACCGGAGCGGTCCGCATCCGAACCGTCCCGACCGGAAGCCACCGAGCACGCTCCCCAGACGGACGGCCCGGTCGTCCCGTGGCTCGTCACGGCCCGATCGGAGAAGGCGCTCAAGGCCCAGGCGGAGCGGCTCGTGGCCGCCGTCGAAGCCGGTGACGCCGGCGCCGTCGACGTCGCCCACTCCCTGGTGACCGGCCGTGCCGCCCTCGAAGAGCGCGCCGTCGTCGTCGGCGCCGGCCGCGACGAACTCCTGACCGCCCTCACCTCACTCACCGACGGCGAGGCGACCCCCGCACTCGTCCGCGGAACCACCCAACGCGTCGGCGAGGACATCGACACCGTCTTCGTGTTCCCGGGTCAGGGTGCGCAGTGGGTGGGGATGGCGGTCGAACTCCTCGACTCTTCCACGGTGTTCGCGGCGCGGTTCGGTGAGTGCGCGGTGGCGTTGGACGGGTTCGTGGAGTGGTCGTTGATGGATGTGGTGCGGGGTGTGGAGGGTGCTCCGGGGCTGGACCGGGTGGATGTGGTGCAGCCGGTGTTGTGGGCGGTGATGGTGTCGCTGGCGGCGTTGTGGGAGTCGTTCGGTGTGCGTCCGTCGGCGGTGGTGGGGCATTCGCAGGGGGAGATCGCGGCTGCGGTCGTGGCGGGTGCGTTGTCGTTGCAGGACGGTGCGCGGGTGGCGGCACTGCGCAGTCGTGCGATCACCGCGCTGGCCGGTCACGGTGGGATGGTGTCGGTGGCGCTGTCGCGTGAGCGCGCGGAGGAGCTGATCTCCGCCTGGGGCGGTCGTATCTCGGTCGCCGCTGTGAATGGTCCGACGTCGGTCGTGGTCTCCGGTGACGCCGACGCGCTGGACGAGCTGGTGGAGCAGGCGGCCGGGCGGGATGTTCGGGTGCGGCGGGTGGAGGTGGACTACGCCTCCCACTCCTCGCACGTCGAGCTGATCCGGGAAGAACTCCTGGAGGTCCTCGCCCCGGTCGTGGCACGCGAACCCGAGGTGCCTTTCTTCTCGACGGTGACGGGGGAGTGGCTGGAGTCGGCGGTCACGGACGGCGCGTACTGGTACACGAACCTGCGTCGGACCGTTCAACTGGAGCCTGCCGTCCGTGAATTGATCGCTTCGGGGCATGGTGCGTTCCTGGAGATGAGCCCGCATCCCGTCCTGACCGTTCCGGTCGCGGAGACGGTGGAGGCGGCCGGCAGTGAGGCCGTGGTCACCGGCACCCTGCGCCGTGGTCAGGGCGGGCTCGCCCGCTTCTACACCTCCCTCGGTGAGGCGTGGACGCGCGGTGTCACCGTCGACTGGGGGCAGGCCTTCGCCGAACAGCACCCGCGCCGGGTGGAGTTGCCCACCTACGCCTTCCAGCGGCAGCGCTACTGGCTGGACGCGCCCGAGCCGGCCGGACCCTTCACCGGCCCGGTCGTGTTCGGCGGGGTCGACCTGGCCGACGACGGCTTCTGGGAGTCGGTCGAGGACGGTGACGTCGAAAGCCTCGCCCAGACCCTCGGCCTCGACGACCAGGAGTCGCTGGGTGCGATCGTGCCCGCCCTGTCGTCCTGGCGCCGCGGCCGGCGCGAGCGTTCCACCCTCGACAGCTGGCGCTACCGCATCGCCTGGCGGCCGAAGCCCGAACAGGGCACGTCCGTCACCCTCGACGGCACCTGGCTCCTCGTCGTCCCCGAGGGACAGGAGAACAGCGACTTCGTGCGCGGCGTGACGTCATCGGTGGCCGAGCGGGCGGACGGCCTGCGCACCCTCGTCATCGGATCCCGGGAAGCCGAACGCGACCGGCTCGCCGACCTGCTGAGGCAGGAGGCGGCCCAAGGCCCCGTACACGGCATCGTCTCCCTGCTGGCCCTCGACGAACGGCCCTGGGCCGACGAGTGCGCCCTGCCCACCGGGCTCGTCCTGATGACCACCCTGATCCAGGCACTCGGCGACGCGGCCTTCGACGCACCCCTGTGGTGCGCAACCAGCGGCGCGGTCTCCGTGCACCGCAACGACACCCTGAACCGCCCACTGCAGGCCATGGCCTGGGGCCTCGGCCGGATCGCCTCCATGGAGTACCCGCAGCGCTGGGGCGGCCTGATCGACCTGCCGGAGACCATGGACGAGCGGGCCGGCCGACGCCTCGCCGCCGCCCTGTCCGGACTCCTCGACGAGGACCACATCGCCCTGCGCCCCTCGGGCCTCTTCGCCCGCCGCCTCGTACGCGCCGGCGACGGCCCCCGCCCGGCCGGACCGGCCTGGTCGCCCAGCGGCACCGTCCTGGTCACCGGAGGCACCGGCGGCCTCGGCCGCCACGTCTCCCACTGGCTGGCCCGCAGCGGCGCGGAACACCTGGTACTGGTCAGCCGACACGGCCCCGAAGCCCCCGGAGCCGCCGAACTCGTCGCCGAACTCGCCGAGTTGGGCACCCCGGCGAGTGTCGTCGCCTGCGACGTCGCCGACCGTGACGCCGTCCGCCGACTGGTCGACGACCTGCCCGGCGGCGGCACGCTGACAGCCGTCGTGCACACCGCCGGTGTCATCGACGACGGCGTCATCGACGCACTCACCCCGCAGCGCGCCCACGGCGTCCTGCGGCCCAAGGTGGACGCCGCGCTGGCCCTGCACGAGGCGACCCGCCACCTCGACCTCACCGCGTTCGTCCTGTTCTCCTCCATGGCCGGCACCCTCGGCCGCTCCGGCCAGGGCAGCTACGCCGCCGCCAACGCCTTCCTCGACGCGTTCGCCGCCAAGCGGCGCGCCGACGGCCTGCCCGCCACCTCCATGGCCTGGGGCACCTGGGCCGGCGGCGGCATGGTCAGCGAAGAGGTCGCCCAGCGACTGCGCCGCGACGGCGTGCCGCCCATGGAACCCGAACTCGCCGTGTCCGCCCTCCAGCAGGCCCTCGACCAGGACGAGGAGTTCCTCGTCGTCGCCGACGTCGACTGGAAACTGGTCACCGCCCGCGCCTTCGCCGCACTGCGCGACTTCCCCGAGGCCCGCGCCGCCATGACCGAGGGCGAACGCACCGAGAAGGACACCGCGGCACAGGACGGCCCGCCGCTGCCGGCCCGGCTGCGCGGCCTCGCGCCCGCCGAGCGCCGCGCGGCGCTCCTCACGGAGGTCCGGCGCCAGGCCGCGGCGGTGCTCGGACACACCGACACCGACTCCGTGCCCGAGGGCAGGGCCTTCCGCGACCTCGGCTTCGACTCGCTGACCGCCGTCGAACTGCGCAACCGCCTCGCCGAGGCGACCGGGCTGCGCCTGCCCGTCACCATGGCCTTCGACCACCCCTCGGCCGCCGCGCTCGCCGCCCACCTCGACACCGAACTGTTCACCGACGACCAGACAGCCGCCGCGGACGCCACCACGGCGGACCGGCTCCCGGCCCGGGCACCGGCCGACGACCCGATCGTCATCGTCGGCATGGGCTGCCGCTTCCCCGGCGGCGTCACCTCGCCCGAGGAACTGTGGAGCCTCGTCGCCGACGGCACCGACGCCATCAGCCCGTTCCCCGACAACCGCGGCTGGGACGTGGACAACCTCTACGACCCCGACCCCGACAAGCCCGGCCACTCCTACGCCCGGCACGGCGGATTCCTCTACGACGCCGACCAGTTCGACCCCGCCTTCTTCGGGATCTCGCCCCGTGAGGCGGTGGCCGTCGACCCGCAGCACCGGCTGCTGCTGGAGACCTCCTGGGAAGCCCTCGAACGGGCCGGGATCGACCCCGAACTCGTCCGCGGCACCCAGACCGGCGTCTTCATCGGCTCCAACTACAACGACTACGGCACCCGGGCCCGCCAGGCACCCGAAGGACTGGAGGGCTACCTGGCCACGGGCAGCGCGAGCAGCGTCGCCTCCGGCCGCATCGCCTACACCTTCGGCCTGGAAGGCCCGGCGGTCACCGTCGACACCGCCTGCTCCTCCTCCCTCGTCGCCCTGCACCTCGCCGTGCAGGCACTGCGCTCGGGGGAGTGCGGCCTCGCCCTGGCGGGCGGTGTCACCGTGATCTCCACACCGGACACCTTCATCGAGTTCAGCCGGCAGCGCGCCCTGTCGCCCGACGGCCGCTGCAAGGCCTTCTCCGCCGACGCCGACGGCGCGGGCTGGGCCGAGGGCGTCGGCCTGCTGCTCCTGGAACGACTCTCCGACGCCCGCAGCAACGGCCACACCATCCTGGCGACCGTGGCCGGTACGGCCGTCAACCAGGACGGCGCCTCCAACGGGCTCACCGCCCCCAACGGACCCGCGCAGCAGCGGGTCATCCGCCAGGCCCTCAGCTCCGCCGGCCTCACCCCGGCCGACATCGACGCCGTCGAGGCACACGGCACCGGCACCAAGCTGGGCGACCCCATCGAGGCACAGGCCCTGCTCGCCGCGTACGGCCAGGACCGGCCCGCCGACCGGCCGCTGTGGCTCGGCGCGCTGAAGTCCAACATCGGCCACACCCAGGCCGCTTCGGGCGTCGCCGGCATCATCAAGATGGTGATGGCGATGCGGCACGGCGTCCTGCCCCGCACGCTGCACGCCGAGAACCCCTCACCGCACATCGACTGGTCCTCGGGCGCGGTACGCCTGCTCGACCAGGAACGCGACTGGACCCGCGGCGACGCCCCGCGCCGTGCCGGTGTCTCCTCCTTCGGCGTCAGCGGAACCAACGCCCACGTCATCCTCCAGGAACCCGAGCACACCGACGGCGCCCTCCCCGAGGCCGAGGCCGTACCACCGTCCGCCGGCCAGCACACCGACGCCACCGACAGCACTGGCGGCACCGGCAACTCGACGGACACCGCACCCGCCCAGGCCTCCACGGCAACGGCTCCGGTCGTGCCGTGGCTGCTGTCGGCCCGCGGCACGGCCGCCCTGCGCGAGCAGGCACGCCGCCTGCTCGACCACCTCGCCCCGCCCCACGACGTACGCCCGGCCGACATCGCCCTGTCCCTGGCCCGCGGACGGACCGCCTTCGAGGACCGCGCCGCGGTCGTCGCCGACGACCCCGCCTCCTTCACCGAGGCCCTGACCGCACTCGCCGAGGGCCGCGAACACCCGCTCCTCAGCGTGGACCGGGCACGCACCGGCAAGGTGGCGTTCCTCTTCTCCGGACAGGGCGCGCAACAGCCCGGCACCGGAAGCGGGCTCTACGCCCGCCACGACGCCTTCGCCGACGCCCTGGACGCCGTCTGCGCACACATGGACCGCCACCTCGAACACCCCCTGCGCGACATCCTGTTCGCACCGGCCGGAACCCCCGAGGCCGCGCTCCTCGACCAGACCGCCTACACCCAGGCAGGCCTGTTCGCCGTGGAGGTCGCCCTGTTCCGGCTCGTGGAGAGCACCGGCCTCAGGCCCGACGCCGTACTCGGCCACTCCGTCGGCGAGATCGCCGCCGCGCACGTCGCCGGAGTACTCGCCCTGGAGGACGCCTGCCTGCTGGTCGCCACCCGCGGCCGGCTCATGCAGGCCCTGCCGGAGGGCGGCGCCATGATCTCCGTACAGGCGTCCGAGCAGGAGGTGCTGGAGCTGCTCGCCGGCCATGAGGGCAGGGCCGCGATCGCCGCCCTCAACAGCCCCCTGGCCACCGTCGTCTCCGGAGACGAGGACGCGGTGACCGCCGTCGCCGGCGCACTCGCCGCCCAGGGCCGCAAGACCCGGCGCCTGAACGTCAGCCACGCCTTCCACTCGCCCCGCATGGACGCCATGCTCGACGAGTTCGCCGCCCTCACCGCCCACCTCCCGCACCACACACCGGCCCTGCCCGTCATCTCCGCCGTCACCGGCGCCCCCTACGGAGCAGCGGAGATCGCCGACCCCGCCCACTGGGGACGCCAGGTCCGCGAGGCCGTCCGGTTCGGCGACGGCGTGCGCACCCTGGAGGAACAGGGCATCACCACCTACGTCGAGATCGGCCCCGGCGGCGTACTGACCGCCCTCGCCGGCGACTGCGTCACCGGCGACGCCACCCTCGTCCCGCTGCTGCGCCGCGACACCGACGAGAGCGAGTCCTTCACCACCGCACTCGCCCGACTCCACGTCCGCGGCCACGCACCCGACTGGGTCACCCTGCTCGCCCCCCTGGACGCCCGCCGGGTCGACCTGCCGACCTACCCCTTCCAGCGCGGCAGTTACTGGCTCCAGGCCACCCCCAGCACCCGCGACGTCGCCCACGCCGGACTGGAGGCCGCCGGGCACCCGCTGCTCGACATCGCCGTACCGCTGGCCGGCTCCGACGGCGTCCTGCTCACCGGCACCGTGTCCGTGGAACGCCAGCCCTGGCTGCGCGACCACGCGCTCGGCGACAGCGTCCTCTTCCCGGGCACCGCGTTCCTCGAACTCGCCCTCCAGGCCCGCGAACGGGCCGGCGCCGCCCAGGTCACCGACCTCACCCTGGAGACACCACTCGTCCTGCCCCTCGCCGGAGCCCTCCAGATCCAGGTCACCGTCGCTCCCTCCGACGGCTCCGGAACCCGCGCCCTGACCGTGCACGCACGGCCCCTGAGCACCCACGACGACACGGCCCTGCCCTGGGTCCGGCACGCCGCGGGCACCCTCGGCGACGAACCGGCCGGCCCGCCCGAGCACCTCGGCACGGCCCCGTGGCCGCCCGCCGGCGCCGAACCCCTCGACGTGTCCGGGCTGTACACCCGCATCGCCGAGAACGGCTTCCACTACGGCCCGGCCTTCCGCGGCCTGCGTGCCGCCTGGCGGCTGGGCGACGAGGTGTACGCGGAGATCGCCCCGCAGGACGGCACCGCCCACGAACGCGCCGGGGACTTCACCGTCCACCCCGCGCTCCTGGACGCCGCCCTGCACACCGTGGCACTCGTCGCCGACGCCGACGGACCCACCGTCGTACCGTTCACCTTCACCGGAGTGACGGTGACCGCCGCCGGACCCGCCGCGCTGCGCGTACGCCTCACCCCGCGCCGAGACCACCAGTACGCCGTCCAGGTCGCCGACGCCACCGGCACGCCCGTCGCCGGCATCACCGGACTCGTCCTGCGCCCCGTCGACAGCACCCGGCCGGCCCGCCCCACCGGCGCCGCCGGCCTCTACCGCGTGCGGTGGGTGCCCGCCGGCACGCACACCGGCACCACCCCGGCACCGGCACTGGTCGACGCCGACGCCGCCCTGAGCGACTGGGCCGCCCGGCACACCGGCGCGGTGACCCGCCACGACAGCCTCGACGCCCTGCGCGCCGAGGTCGCCGCCGGCGCCCCGCTGCCGCCGACCGTGGTGGTCGCGCTGCCCGCGACCGCCGGCGCCGACGACCACGCCGACGCCGTCCGCAGGACCACACACCGGGCCCTCGAACTGGTCGGCGCCTGGCTGCGGGAGGAGACGTTCGCCCCGGCACGACTGGTGTTCGCCACCCGTCACGCCGTGCCGACCGCCGCCGGCGACGCCGCGGCCACCGACCCCGCGCAGGCCGCCGTATGGGGCCTGATCCGCGCGGCCAAGGCCGAGAACCCGGGCCGCTTCGGCCTCCTCGACCACGACGGCGCCGCCGCCTCCCTGGACCTGCTGCCCACGGTCCTGGCCGGCGGCGAAGCGGAGACGGCCCTGCGTGACGGCAGCGCACTCGCCCCGCGCCTGACCCGCGCCCAGGACCTCACCGACACCGGCGTCACGGACACCCTGGACGTCACCGGCACCGGGAGTCCCACCGGCTTCGACCCGTCCGGCACGGTCCTGGTCACCGGGGCGTCCGGGGTGCTCGCCCGGCAGGTGGCCCGCCACCTCGTCACCACGCACGCGGTCGGCTCCCTGATCCTGGCCAGCCGGCGAGGCGCCGACGCCGAGGGCATGGACGCACTGTCCGAGGAACTGCGCGGCCACGGCGCCCAGGTGACCGTCGCCGCCTGCGACGTCGCCGACCGCGACGCCCTCGCCGCACTCCTGGCCGGCATCCCCGCCGACCACCCGCTGACCGCCGTCGTCCACACCGCCGGTGTCCTCGACGACGGTGTCGTCGAGGCACTCACCCCCGAACGCGTGGACACCGTCCTGCGGGCCAAGGCCGACGCCGCTGCACACCTCGACGCACTCACCCGCGGCACCCACCCCGTCACCCTCGTCCTGTTCTCCTCGCTCGCCGGCACCTTCGGCGGCGTCGGCCAGGGCAACTACTCGGCCGCCAACGCCTTCCTCGACGCCCTCGCCGCCCGGCGCGGCGCCGAGGGACACCCGGCGCTCTCCCTGGCCTGGGGACTGTGGGCCGAACGCAGCGGCATGACCGGCAAACTCGGCGAGGCCGACCTGCGCCGGGTGCGACGCGGAGGCGTCCAGCCCATGGACACCCCCGAAGCACTCGCCCTGTTCGACACCGCACTCCGCGCCCCGGACGTCTTCCTCGCGCCCGCCGCACTCGACCCGGCCGCACTGCGCGCCTCCGACGGATCCGTGCCGCACCTGCTGCGCGACCTCGTCCGGGCCCGCAACCCACGGCCGGCCCGCGCGAGCGGCCAGGCCGCCGACACCACGGCACCGGAAACCGCCGACGGCCTGAAGGAACGCCTCGCGGCCCTGCCGGCGCACGAACGCCACGGCGCCCTGCTGCAGGCGGTGCTCGCCCAGGCGGCCCTCGTCCTGGGCTACGACACGGCCGACCCCATCGACCCCGAACGGGGCTTCCTGCAAGTCGGCTTCGACTCCCTGACCGCCGTCGAACTGCGCAACCGGCTCGGCGCCGTCACCGGCGTCCGGCTCCCGGCCACCCTGCTGTTCGACTACCCGACGCCCGCGGGCCTCGCCGACCACCTGCTCACCAGGATGGCCCCCGCCCCCGCCCCCGCGACACCGGGCACGGCCCCGCCTCCGGCGACTCGGTGCTGGCACGACTCGACCACATGGAAGGGGAGTTCCAGCAGGTGCTGGCCGACGCCGGACCGTACGACGAACTGCACGACGGACTCCGCAGCCGGCTCCAGCGGCTGCTCGCCCAGCTCGACGCCGCCGTACCCGCGGCGCACCAGGCGGCCGGCACCGGCCACCCGGACGAGGTGTCGGACGACGAACTGCGCCGGTTCCTGGAGACCGAACTCGGCGGTGCGTGACCCACGGGGGCGGCCGTCCGGCAGGGCGGCCGCCCCACCCCACCCGGCCGCGTGGACGCCCCGGCGACCACCGGCCGACCAGCTACTCGTCACCTGGATGGAACTGTGAAGGCTCTCGTGCTCGCGGGGGGATCCGGTACGCGACTGCGGCCGATCACCCACACGTCCAGCAAGCAACTGGTGCCGGTCGCCAACAAACCGATCCTCTTCTACGGCCTCGAAGCCATCGCCGAAGCCGGCATCACCGAGGTCGGCATCATCGTCGGAGGCACCGCCGCGGAGATCGAGGCCGCCGTCGGCGACGGCTCCGCCTTCGGCCTGGACATCACCTACATACAGCAGGGCGACCCCCTCGGCCTCGCCCACGCCGTCCTCATCGCCCGCCCCTTCCTCGGCGACGACGACTTCGTCATGTACCTCGGCGACAACTTCGTCCTCGACGGCATCACCGACGTCGTCGACGAGTTCCGCAAGGACCGCTGCGACGCGCAGATCCTGCTCACCCGCGTCCCCGACCCCACCGCCTTCGGCGTCGCCGTCATCGACGACAGCGGCAACGTCGTCGACCTGGAGGAGAAGCCCCAACACCCCAGGAGCGACCTCGCCGTCGCCGGCGTCTACCTCTTCACCCCCCACATCCACGACGCCGTACGCGCCATCACCCCCTCCCCGCGCGGCGAACTGGAGATCACCGACGCCCTCCGCTGGCTGATCGAACAGCGACTCGCCGTGCGCTCCACCGTGATCACCGGGTACTGGAAGGACACCGGCAACGTCAACGACATGCTGGAGGTCAACCGCACCCTCCTGGAACGCCTGGAGACCCGCATCGACGGCTACGTCGACGAGGCCAGCGAGATCATCGGACGCGTCCACATCGAGGCCGGCACCGTGGTCCGCAACTCGCGCATCGTCGGCCCCGCCATCATCGGCGCCGGCAGCGTCATCACCGACTCCTACATCGGCCCCTCCACCTCCGTCGCCGAGAACTGCCGCATCACCCACAGCGAGATCGAGTTCTCCATCGTGCTGCGCGACTCCTCCTTCGACCGCATCCGCCGCGTCGAGGCCTCCCTCATCGGCCGCAACGTCCAGGTGACCCTCGCCCCACGCCTGCCCGCCGCCCACCGGTTCGTGATCGGTGACCACGGCCGCGTGCAGATCCCGTCATGACCCCCGTACGGCTGCTCGTGGTGACCGCCGTCACCGCGGAACGCGAAGCCGCCGCCCGGGGCCTCGAGCCCGCCGCACCCCCCGCCGAACACGCCCTGCCCGGCTACGTCCTCAGACGCACCGGCGACGGCACCGCCCCCGGCCCGCTGCGCGCCGACCTGCTCGCCGGGGGCGTCGGCCCGGCTGCCGCCGCGGCCGCCACCGGCGCCGCACTCACCGCCGCGGCCCTGCGCGACGAGCCCTACCACCTCGTCATCGCCGCTTAAGCATCGGCGGCGGCTTCGCCCCCAGGCACCCGTCGGCGCCGCCGTCGTCGCCGACCGCATCGTCGCCGCCGACCTCGGCGCCGACTCCCCGGGCGGCTTCCTCCCCGTCGACACCCTCGGCTTCGGCAGGACCACCCACGCCTGCCCGCCCCGGCTCGCCACCGCCGTGGCCCGCGCCCTCGGCGCCACCCACGCCCCCGTCCTGACCGTCTCCACCGCCACCGGCACCGCCGCACGCGCCCGCGTCCTCGCACACGCCCACCCCGACGCCGGCGCGGAGGCCATGGAGGGCTTCGGCGTCGCCGAAGCGGCCGCCGCGCACGGCACACCCGTACTGGAGATCCGCACCGTCTCCAACGCCGTCGGCCCCCGCGACCGTTCGGCCTGGCGCATCGGCGAGGCCCTCACCGCCCTTCAGGAGGCCTTCTCCGTCCTGCGCACCGTCCTGGAGAAGGGCGATCCACCCCCGTACACCTGAGCGGCTCCGACCGCCGCTTCGCCGTGTCCGCGGCCACGTCCCCGGCCTGCGGTGATGATTTCCAAGGGTTTCCCCAGACAACCCGGCCAGGGCCACGGAAACGGCCCACCCCCGGGACATGCTGTCCAAGCCGCACGAGGCGCGACCCTTTCTCACCACAACAGCATGGGGGCAGTCCATGACAACTGAAGCGCGGCTTCGGGACTACCTCAAACGACTCACCGTCGACCTTCACGAGACCCGGCTCAAACTCCGCCAGCTGGAGTCCAAGGACGACGAACCCGTCGCCATCGTCGGTATGAGCTGCCGTCTGCCCGGCGGTGTCCGGTCGCCCGAGGACTTCTGGGACCTGCTCGTGTCGGGAGTCGACGCGGTCACCGACTGGCCCACCGACCGCGGCTGGGACCTCGGCACCGACGCCACCGGCGGCGCCCGCCACCAGGGCGGCTTCGTCTTCGACGCCGACCGCTTCGACCCCGCCTTCTTCGGCATCTCACCCCGCGAAGCCCTCGCCATGGACCCGCAGCAGCGCCTGCTGCTCGAAGCGACCTGGGAGGCCTTCGAACGCGCGGGCATCGACCCCGCCGCTCTGCGCGGCAGCCGCTGCGGAGTCTTCGTCGGATGCAGCGACCAGGGCTACAGCAGCGGACTGCGAGAGGTCCCCGACGACGTCCGCGGCCACCTGCTGACCGGCACCTCCATGTCCGTCGTCTCCGGCCGCGTCGCCTACACCCTGGGCCTCGAAGGCCCCGCGATCACCGTCGACACCGCCTGCTCCTCCTCCCTCGTCGCCCTCCACCTGGCCGCACAGTCCCTGCGCTCCGGCGAGTGCTCACTCGCCGCCGTCGGCGGCGTGACGGTCATGTCGAGCCCCGGCGCCTTCATCGAGTTCGGCCAGCAGGGCGGCCTCGCCTCCGACGGCCGCTGCAAGGCGTTCTCCGAGGACGCGGACGGCACCGGCTGGGCCGAGGGCGTCGGCGTCGTCGTCGTCGAGCGGCTCTCGGACGCCCGCCGCAACGGCCACCACATCCTCGCCGTCGTCCGCGGCTCCGCCGTCAACCAGGACGGCGCCTCCAACGGACTGACCGCCCCCAACGGCCCCTCCCAGCAGCGCGTCATCCTCGCCGCCCTCGCGAGCGCGGGCGTACCCGCCACCGAGATCGACACCGTCGAGGCCCACGGCACGGGCACCGCGCTCGGCGACCCCATCGAGGCCCAGGCCCTGCTCGCCACCTACGGCCAGGGCCGCGAGGCCGACCGCCCCCTCTGGCTCGGCTCGGTGAAGTCCAACATCGGCCACACCCAGGCCGCCGCGGGCGTCGTCGGCGTCATCAAGACGGTCCTGGCGATCCGCCACGGCGTCCTCCCGCCCACCCTCCACGTCGACAACCCCTCCTCCCACGTCGACTGGAACGCCGGCAACGTCAGGCTCCTGGCCGAGTCCGTCGACTGGCCGCGGGCCGACCGGCCCCGCCGCGGCGCCGTGTCCGCCTTCGGAGTCTCCGGAACCAACGCCCACGCCGTCATCGAGCAGGCCCCCGCAGACGAACCGGCCACCGAGGCTCCCGCCCGCGCCGGCCTGCCCCTGCTGCCCTGGGTGCTCTCCGCCCGCGACGAACACACCCTGCGCGAACAGGCCGCACGCCTCAGCGCCCACCTCACCGACCACCCCGACACCGACCTCTACGACCTCGCCTGGTCCCTCGCCGCCACCCGCGCCGCACTCCCCGAGCGGGCCGCACTCCTCGGGACCGACCGCGCCGACCTGCTCAGCGGCCTCGCCGCCCTCGCCGAGGGCCACCACACCGACCGCGTCCACACCGGCTCGACGAAGGGCGACGGAAAACTCGCCTTCCTCTTCTCCGGCCAGGGCGCGCAACGTCTCGGTATGGGCCGGGAGTTGTACGAGGCGTATCCCGTGTTCGCGGAGGTCTTCGACGCGGTGTGCGCGCACCTGGACGAGGGTCTGCGGGAGGTCGTGTTCGGTGCGGACGCCGAGCTGCTGAACGAGACGGGCTGGACCCAGCCCGCACTGTTCGCGATCGAGGTCGCGTTGTTCCGGCTGGTGGAGTCGTGGGGTGTGCGGCCCGACTTCCTGGTGGGCCATTCGGTCGGTGAGCTCGCTGCCGCGCATGTGGCGGGGGTGTTCTCGCTGGAGGATGCGTGCCGGTTGGTGTCGGCGCGGGGTCGTCTGATGCAGGAACTTCCCTCCGGTGGGGCGATGTTCGCGCTGGAGGCGTCCGAGGACGAGGTCCTGCCGCTGTTGACGGACGGGGTGTCGGTCGCCGCGGTCAACGGTCCGCGTTCGGTGGTGGTCTCCGGCGTCGAGACCGCGGCGTCGGCGGTCGCGCAGGAGATAGCCGCCCTGGGCCGCCGCACTTCCCGTCTGCGTGTCTCCCACGCTTTCCACTCGCCGCTGATGGAACCGATGCTCGCCGAGTTCCGCACGGTCGCCGAGAGCGTCACCTACACGCCGGCCCGCATCGCCGTCGTCTCGAACCTGACCGGACAAGCGGCCGGCGCGGGGGAGTTGGAGTCCGCCGACTACTGGGTCCGCCACGTCCGGGAGGCCGTGCGGTTCGCGGACGGGATCGGGTGGCTGGCCGCGAACGGTGTCACCCGGTTCGTGGAGCTCGGCCCGGACGGCACCCTCACCGCCCTCGCCCAGACCAGCCTGCCCGACAGCCACGACGCGCTCTTCGCCCCCACCCTCCGCAAGGAACGGGACGAGGCCGAGACCCTGACGTCCGCCGTCGGCCTCCTGCACGTGCACGGCCGCACGCCCGAGTGGAACTCCCTCCTCCCCGGCGCCGGACGCGTCGACCTGCCCACCTACGCCTTCCGCCGGGACCGCTACTGGCTCGAACGCTCCTACCGGGCCGACGGCTCCGCCGCGCCCACCACCGAAGGCGACCACCGCCACCAGGTGACCTGGCGCCCCGTGACCGGCCTGCCCGCCGAGGCGCGACTGAGCGGCCGCTGGCTGCTCGTCACCCCGGCCGCCCTCGGAGACGACGGCTGGGACGGCGCCCTCACCGAAGCCCTGGCCGCACGCGCCACCGACCTCGTCACCGTGCCATGCCCCGCCGACGCCGACCGCGCGACGCTCGCCGGCCTGCTCGCCGCCGCGGCCGCCGGCACCCCGGTCAGCGGCGTCGTCTCGGCCCTGGCCCAGGCCCCGGGAGAACACACCGCCACCCCGGAAAGCGTCCTGGCCACCGCCCTCCTCGTCCAGGCACTCGGCGACACCGACATCACCGCGCCCTTGTGGACCCTCACCCGGGAAGCGGTCACCACCGGCCGCGGCGACGTACCCCCGCGCCTCGACCAGGCCGCCGTCTGGGGACTGGGCCGCGTGGCCGCGCTCGAACACCCCGACCGCTGGGGCGGTCTCATCGACCTCCCGCACGAACTCGACCGCCGCACCGCCTCCCGACTGGCCGCCCTGCTCTCCGGCGGCGGCGCCGACGAGGACCAGGTCGCCGTCCGCGCCGCGGGTGTCCTCGCCCGCCGCCTGGTCGCGGTCACGGAGGAACCCGGCACCCCCTGGACCCCCAGCGGTACGGTCCTGGTCACCGGCGGCACCGGCGCACTCGGTGCCAGGGTGGCCCGCTGGGCCGCGGGACAGGGGGCCACCCGTCTCGTCCTCACGAGCAGGCGCGGAGCGCAGGCACCCGGCGCCGCCGAACTGGAGGCCGAACTCTCGGCCATGGGCGCCGAAGTCTCCCTCCTCGCCTGCGACATGACGGACCGTGAGGCTGTACGGCAGCTACTGGACGAGCACCCGGTCGACGCCGTCGTCCACACCGCCGGAGTCCTCGACGACGGGGTCCTCGACCGGCTCACCCCCGAGCAGTTCGACACGGTCGTACGCTCCAAGGTCGCCGCCGCCCTCCACCTCGACGAACTGACCCGCGAGCGCGACCTCTCGGCGTTCGTCCTCTTCTCGTCCTTCGCCGGCACCGTCGGCTCCGCGGGCCAGGCCAACTACGCCGCGGCCAACGCCATGCTGGACGCACTCGCCGAACGCCGCCGTGCGCGGGGTCTGTCCGCCACGTCCATCGCCTGGGGCCCCTGGGCCGGCGGCGGCATGGCCGCCGACGCCTCCGCCGAGGACCGCCAGCGCCGCGGAGGCGTCAACCTCCTGGACCCGGCGACCGGCCTCGACGCCCTCGCCGTCTGCGCCGCCTCGCCGGCCCCGGTCACCTTCGTCGCCGACGTCGACTGGACCCTGTTCGGCCCCGCCTTCACCGCCGTCCGCACCAGCCCGCTCCTCGGCGAACTGTATGCCGCCCCCCAGCACACGACCGGACCGTCCGCCCCCGCGACCGCCCTGCGCGCACGCCTCACCGGCCTGACCGCACCGGCCCAGCGCGCCGAACTCCTCGACACGGTCCGTACCCGCGCGGCCGCCGTGCTCGGTCACGCCGGCCCGGAAGCGGTTCCGGCCGACCGCGCCTTCCGCGAACTGGGCGTGGACTCGCTCATCGCGGTGGAGCTGCGCAACGTACTGGGCGCGGAGTGCGGGGTACGGCTGCCCGCCACCGTGGTCTTCGACTACCCGACTCCGTCGGCCCTGGCCGACTTCCTCCACGGCGAGCTGAGCGGTGTCGTCGCGGAAACTCCGGGCGCGTCCACCGCGACCGGTGTCGAGGTGTCCGCCGACCCGATCGTGATCGTCGGAATGGCCTGCCGCTTCCCGGGCGGAGTCGACTCCCCGGAAACACTGTGGAACCTGCTCTCCGAGGAACGCGACGGCATCGCCGACTTCCCCCGCAACCGCGGCTGGGACCTCGACGCCCTCAACGCACTCGACGGCCCCTACACCAGCCACACCCACCGCGGCGGGTTCCTGGGCGACGTCGGATCGTTCGACGCCGGCTTCTTCGGGATCTCACCCCGCGAGGCGCTCGCCATGGACCCGCAGCAGCGCCTGCTGCTGGAGACGTCGTGGGAGGCGGTGGAACGGGCCGGTATCGACCCCCGTCTGCTGCGCGGCTCGCGGACCGGCGTGTTCGCGGGGACGAACGGCCAGGACTACCCGGCACTCCTCGCGTCCTCGGGGGGTGACTTCGGCGGCTACGTGGGCACCGGCAACGCGGCGAGTGTCTTCTCGGGCCGGGTCTCCTACGTCCTCGGCCTCGAAGGGCCCGCGGTCACCGTCGACACGGCCTGCTCCTCGTCCCTCGTCGCCCTGCACCTGGCCGCGCAGGCCCTGCGGTCGGGGGAGTGCGACCTCGCACTCGCCGGCGGCGTGACCGTGATGTCCACCCCCGGCGCGTTCATCGAGTTCAGCCGCCAGGGCGGCCTCGCGGGCGACGGCCTGTGCAAAGCCTTCGCCGAAGGCGCGGACGGTACGGGCTGGGGTGAGGGTGTCGGTGTGCTGCTCGTGGAGCGGTTGTCGGACGCGCGCGCCAACGGTCACCCGGTGCTGGCCGTCGTACGTGGTTCGGCGGTGAACCAGGACGGTGCGTCGAACGGTCTGACCGCACCGAACGGCCCTTCGCAGCAGCGGGTGATCCGGGCTGCTTTGGCGAGTGCGGGTCTGTCGGCCTTGGACGTGGACGCGGTCGAGGCGCACGGCACCGGCACGACACTGGGTGACCCGATCGAGGCGCAGGCGTTGCTGGCGACCTACGGCAAGGACCGTGACGCGGGGCGGCCGTTGTGGCTGGGGTCGGTGAAGTCGAACATCGGTCACACGCAGGCTGCTGCCGGTGTGGCGGGTGTGATCAAGATGGTGGAGGCGATGCGCCACGGTGTCCTGCCGGCCACCCTCCACGTCGACGCACCCTCGTCGCACGTCGACTGGGAAGCCGGTGAGGTCAGGCTGCTGGCCGGGGCGGTGGACTGGCCGGAGACGGACCGTCCGCGCCGCGCGGGTGTCTCCTCGTTCGGACTGAGCGGCACGAACGCGCACGTGGTGCTGGAACAGGCGGAGACGGCCGCCGAAGACACGGACATCGCGATCCTTCCGGCGCTGCCCGTCGTCCCGTGGGTGGTCTCCGGACAGAGCCCCGCCGCTCTGCGCGCTCAGGCCGCCAGGCTGCTGGCTCATGCGCAGGCCCATCCCGACCTGGACCCCGCCGACGTGGGTCTGTCGCTGGTCAGGACCCGGTCGGCGTTCGACAACCGTGCGGTGATCCGGGGCGGCGACCGTGAGGAACTCCTCGCGGGCCTCGCCGCCGTCGCCCGCGACGAGAGCGTGCCGGGTGTGGCCCAGGGCGTCGCGACCGAGGGCAAGCTCGCCTTCCTCTTCTCCGGCCAGGGCGCGCAACACCTGGGCATGGGGCGGGAGTTGTACGAAGCGTATCCCGTGTTCGCGGAGGCCTTCGACGCGGCGTGCGGGCACCTGGACGAGGGTCTGCGGGGGGTCGTGTTCGGTGAGGACGCGGGGCTGCTGAACGAGACGGGGTGGACGCAGCCCGCACTGTTCGCGATCGAGGTGGCGCTGTTCCGGTTGGTGGAGTCGTGGGGGATGAGCCCCGACTTCCTGGTGGGCCACTCGGTCGGCGAACTCGCCGCCGCGCACGTGGCGGGGGTGTTCTCGTTGGAGGATGCGTGCCGGCTGGTGTCGGCGCGGGGTCGTCTGATGCAGGAACTTCCTGCCGGTGGGGCGATGTTCGCGTTGGAGGCGTCCGAGGACGAGGTCCTGCCGCTGCTGGAGGGCTGGGAGACAGAGGTGTCCGTCGCCACCGTCAACGGCCCCCGCTCAGTGGTGATTTCCGGCGTCGAAGCGGTCGCGGAGGCCATCGCCCAGGAGATAGCCGCCCTGGGCCGCCGTACCTCTCGTCTACGTGTCTCCCACGCCTTCCACTCGCCGCTGATGGAACCGATCCTCGCCGAGTTCCGCACGGTCGCCGAGAGCGTCACCTACACGCCGGCCCGCATCGCGGTCGTCTCGAACCTGACCGGACAGGCCGCCGGTGCGGGGGAGTTGGAGTCCGCCGACTACTGGGTCCGCCATGTCCGTGAGGCCGTACGGTTCGCCGACGGAGTGCGCACGCTGGCGGAGCGGGGTGTGACCCGGTTCGTGGAGCTCGGCCCTGACGGCACCCTCACCGCCCTCGCCCAGACCAGTGTCTCCGGCGGCGAGGACCTGCTGTTCGCGTCCGTCCTGCGCAAGGACCGCCCCGAGACGGACACCGTCCTGGCGGCGGTGTCGCGGGCGTTCACGCACGGTGCCGCCGTCGACTGGGCCGCCCTCCTCACCGGCGCACGGCCGGTCGACCTTCCCACCTACGCCTTCCAGCATGAGTGGTTCTGGCCCGAGCCCGCCGCTGCCGCCGGACCCGTGGCGGCCGACCCGCTCGACGCGAGCTTCTGGGCGGCCGTGGAACGCGGCGACGCCCACGACCTCGCCGAGGTCCTGGGCGTGGACGAGGCCGAACTCGACGCCGTCGTACCGGCGTTGTCCGCCTGGCGGCGCGGTGCGGCCGAGCGCTCACGCGTGGACGGCTGGCGCTACCGCGTCGCCTGGCAGCCGGTCACCCCTCCCACCGCGACCGACACCGGCCGCCGACTCCTGCTCCAGCCTGCCGGCGAGGACACGCTCGCGGGGATCGAGGAGTTCCTGCCCGGGACCGAGCGGGTGACGTACGACCCGCAGGCGGACCGTGCCGCGCTGGCCGGCGTCCTGTCGGGCCTGTCCGACACCGCCGACACCGAACCGATCGCGGGCGTCCTGGCGTTCCCGTCCGGCCCGGCCGCCCTGCTGACCCTCGTCCAGGCGCTGGGCGACGCGGGAGTGACCGCACCGCTGTGGCAGCTCACCCACGGCGCTGTAGCGGTCGGCACCCCGTCCGAAGGCGTCGTCGACCCGGCGCAGGCCGCCCTGTGGGGCTTCGGCCGGGTCGCCGCCCTGGAACACCCCGACCGGTGGGGCGGCCTCGTCGACCTGCCGGCCCGCCCCGACCGCCGCGCCCTGGCCGTGCTGGCCGCCGTCGTCGCCGACGGCTCCGAGGACCAGGTCGCCGTCCGCGGCACCGCCGCCTTCGCCCGGCGCCTCACCCACGCCGCCGCCCCGGCCGACGCGGGCGGCGGATGGAACGCACCCCGCCGGGTGCTGCTCACCGGCGGCACCGGAGCGCTCGGCACGCGGGTGGCCCGTTGGCTGGTGGGGCGGGGTGCGAGTGAGCTCGTCCTCACCAGCCGTCGTGGGATCGACGCCCCCGGTGCGGCCGAACTCGTCCAGGAGCTGGAGGAGTTGGGTGCGCGGGTGGTGGTGGAGGCGTGTGACACGGCCGATGCGGAGGCGGTCGCGGGTCTGCTGTCGCGGTATCCGGTCGACGCGGTGTTCCATGCCGCGGGTGTGCTGGACGACGATCTGATCGACCGGCTGACTCCGGAGCGGGTCGCCGCCGTCCTGGCCGCGAAGGCTACGGGCGCCGACCATCTCGACTCCCTCACCCGGGACTTGGACCTTTCGGCGTTCGTGGTGTTCTCCTCGATCGCCGGTGTGTGGGGCAGTGGCGGGCAGTCGGCGTACGCCGCCGCCAACGCGCATCTCGACGCGCTGGTGGAGCGGCGCCGGGCCCGGGGTCTTGCCGGTACCGCCGTCGCCTGGGGCCCCTGGGGCGAGAGCGGCATGGCCGCCGACGCCGAGGCCCAGGACCTGCTGCGCCGCCGCGGACTGCGGCCGCTGGAGCCCGACGCGGGCCTGCGCGCCCTCTCCCGCGCCCTCGAACTCGGCGACACCGCCGTGGTCGTGGCCGACGTCGACTGGGACCGCTTCGCTCCCGCGTTCACGACCGGCCGCCCCAGCCCCCTGCTGTCCGCACTGCCGGAGGCCGCCGACGCGCTGCGCGGCACCGGAGCGGCGGCGGACACCACGAGCGCGGGCGCCGCCCTGCGCGAACGGCTCGGCCCGCTGCCGGCCGAGGACCGCGACACGGCCCTGCTCGACCTGGTCCGCGAGCGCGCCGCCACCGTGCTCGCCCACACCGACACCGCGGCCGTCGCCGCCGGGCGGACCTTCCGTGAACTCGGCTTCGACTCCCTGACCGCGGTCGAACTGCGCAACGAACTCACCGGCGCCACCGGGGTGCCGCTGCCCTCCACCCTCGTCTTCGACCATCCGACCCCGCTGGCCGTCGCCGCCCGGCTGCGCGACGAACTCTTCGGCACCGACATCGGCGACGACACCGTCGCGCGGCCACCGGCGGCCACCGTCACCGACACCGACCCCGTCGTCATCGTCGGCATGGGCTGCCGTCTGCCGGGCGGCGTGGCCGGGCCCGAGGCGCTGTGGCGGATCGTCTCCGGCGGCCTCGACACGGTCTCCGGATTCCCCGAGGACCGCGGCTGGGACCTGGAGACCCTGCTCGCGGCCAGCGACACCCGCTCGGGCGGCTTCCTGCGGGAGGCCGCCGGCTTCGACGCCCCGTTCTTCGGCATCAGCCCCCGCGAGGCCCTCGCGATCGACCCCCAGCAGCGCCTGATCCTGGAGACGTCCTGGGAGGCGCTGGAGCGCGGCGGCATCGACCCGACCGGCCTCAAGGGCACCCGGACCGGCGTCTTCGTCGGCGCCGGAAGCTCCGGCTACGGCTCGGGCCTGACCGAGGTCCCCGAAGGCCTCGGCGGACACCTGCTGACCGGCGGCGCCGGAAGCGTCGTCTCCGGCCGCGTCGCGTACACGCTCGGTCTCGAAGGCCCCGCGGTCACCGTCGACACCGCCTGCTCCTCCTCGCTCGTCGCCCTGCACCTGGCCGTGCAGTCCCTGCGCACCGGCGAGTGCGACCTCGCCCTCGCCGGCGGCGTCACCGTCATGGCGAACCCCGGCGCCTTCGTCGAGTTCAGCCTCCAAGGAGGTCTCGCACCCGACGGTCGCTGCAAGGCGTTCGCCGACGGCGCCGACGGAACGGGCTGGTCCGAGGGCGTCGGCGTCCTCGTCGTCGAGCGGCTGTCCGACGCCCGCCGAGGCGGCCACACCGTCCTCGCCATCGTCCGCGGTACCGCCGTCAACCAGGACGGTGCCTCCAACGGACTGACCGCGCCGAACGGTCCCGCCCAGCAGCGGGTCATCCGCGCCGCCCTCGCCTCCGCGGGCCTCACCCCGGCCGACGTCGACGCCGTCGAGGCGCACGGCACCGGCACCGTCCTCGGCGACCCCATCGAGGCACAGGCACTGCTCGCCACGTACGGGCAGAACCGCCCCGCCGACCAGCCGCTGTGGCTGGGCTCGGTCAAGTCGAACATCGGCCACACCCAGGCCGCCGCCGGCGCCGCCGGCATCATCAAGATGGTCCTCGCCCTCGACCAGGGCGTCCTCCCGCAGACCCTGCACGCCGACGCGCCCTCCTCACGCGTCGACTGGAGCACGGGTGACGTCCGGCTGCTGACCGAACAGCGGCAGTGGCCCGACACCGGCCGCCCGCGCCGCGCCGGTGTCTCCGCCTTCGGCGTGTCCGGCACCAACGCCCACGTCGTGATCGAGCAGGCCCCGCACACGCTTAAGCCGCCCCCGCCGCACCCGCCCGCTCTAAGCCCGCCGCCGAGACGGTGACCCCGTGGATCGTGTCGGCCCGCAGCGCCGCCGCCCTGCGCGAACAGGCCGCACGCCTGCTGGCCCACGTCGAGGAGCACCCCGCACTCGACACCGCCGACATCGCCCACGCACTGGTGACGACCCGGCCCGGCTTCGAACACCGGGCCGTGGTCCGCGGCACCGCACGCACCGGACTCCTGCGCGGCCTCGCCGCCGTCGCCGCGGGCGAACCCTCCCCGGACGCCGTCACCGGCGACACCCTGACCGAGGGAACCACCGCGTTCCTGTTCGCCGGCCAGGGCACCCAGCGGCCGGGCATGGGCCGCGAGCTCTACGACGCCTTCCCCGTCTACGCGGACGCCTTCGACGCCGTGTGCGGCCACTTCGAAGGCCGGCTGGAACAGCCGCTGCGCGAGGTCGTCCTCGGTGACGACGCCGCCCTCCTCGACCGCACCGAGTACGCGCAGCCCGCCCTGTTCGCCGTCGAGGTCGCGCTGTACCGCCTGGTCGAGTCCTGGGGCGTACGGCCCCACCACCTCCTGGGCCACTCCGTCGGTGAACTGGCCGCCGCCCACGTCGCGGGCGTCCTCACCCTGCCCGACGCGTGCCGGCTGGTCGCCGCCCGGGGCCGGCTCATGCAGGCCCTGCCGGAGGGCGGCGCCATGATCGCGCTGCAGGCCACCGAGGAGGAGGTCCTGCCCCTGCTGGCCGGGCGGGAGGACGAGATCGGCCTCGCCGCCCTCAACGGCCCCCGGTCCGTGGTGGTCGCCGGCGACGAGCCGGCCGTACTCGCCGTGGCCGCGCACTTCGCGGGCCAGGGACGCAAGACCACCCGGCTGCGCGTCAGCCACGCCTTCCACTCACCCCGCATGGAACCGATGCTGGCCGACTTCCGGGCCGTCGCCGAAAGCATCGGCTACGCCGAGCCGCGCATCCCGGTCGTCTCCGACCTCACCGGCAGGCCCGCCGAGGCCGGGGAACTCACCTCGCCCGAGTACTGGGTGCGCCACGTCCGGCAGGCCGTCCGCTTCGCCGACGGGATCGCCTGGCTGGAACACCACGGCGTCGAGCACTGCCTCGAACTCGGCCCCGACGCCACCCTCACCACCCTCGCCCAGGGCTGCTGGGAGTCCCACGGTCACCTCACCGTGCCCGCGCTGCGCGCCGACCGCCCCGAACCGGCCGTCCTCCTCGCCGCCCTGGGCGCCCTGTTCACCCGCGGTGTCCCGGTCGACTGGCAGTCCTGCCTGGACGCGGCCGCCCCCGGCGGCCGGCCCGTACCCCTGCCCACCTACGCCTTCCAGCACCGCACGTTCTGGCTCGACGTACCCACCGGATCCGGTGACCCGGCCGCGGCCGGACTCCTCGACGCGGACCACCCGCTGCTGAGCGCCGTCGTCCCGCCCGCCGAGGGCGCCACCGTCGTCCTGACCGGACGCCTGTCGGCCCACGCGCAGCCCTGGCTCGCCGCCCACCGCGTCAACGGCTCCGTCGTGGTGCCGAGCACCGCCTTCCTCGAACTCGCCCTGCGCGCCGGTGCCCACACCGACTGCGGGCACGTACGCGAACTCGTCCTCGAATCCCCGCTCGTCCTGCCCGAACACGGCCGCGTCCACCTCCAGATCCGGGTCGCCGAACCCGACGCGCTGGGCTCCCGCGTCTTCGGCGTGTACGGCCGGCCCGAGAACCTCAACAACCCGGACAACTTGAACGCGGCCGGCCCCTGGACCCGGCACGCCGGCGGCCTGTTGAGCACCCGGCACCCCGAACGCACAACCGGCGCCCCGGAGTTCGACTTCACCGCCTGGCCGCCCCCGGGCGCCGAACCCCTCGACGTCGACGGCGTCTACGAACGGCTCGCCGCCGCGGGACTCGACTACGGGCCCGTCTTCCAGGGCCTGCGGGCCGCCTGGACCCACGGCGAGGACGTGTACGCCGAAGTCGCCCTCCCCGAAGGCACCACGCAGGAGGCCGGACGCTTCGACCTGCACCCCGCGCTCCTGGACGCCGCCCTGCACCCGCTCGGCCTGGGCACCTTCGACGGATTCGGCGACGGCCGCGTCCTGTTCTCCCTCGCCGACGCCTCGCTCCGGGCCACCGGCGCCACCACCCTGCGCGTCCGGCTCGCCCGCCGCGGCCCCGACACCCTGACCCTGGAAGCCGCCGACGCGATCGGCGAACCCGTCCTCACCATCGCCTCCCTGCTGATGCGGCCCCTCGACCCGCACCACACGAGCGCCCCCGCCGCCCCCGCCACCACCGACCGGCCCGCCCCCGCCCGCACCCGGGCCGTCGCCCGCCGCACCGCGGCCCGCGCCCAGCAGCCCGGCAGCCTGCTGGAGCGGCTGTCGAACCGGCCCCCGGCCGAACGCGCCCGCGTCCTGCTCACCACCGTGCGCACCCAGGTCGCCGACGTCCTCGGCTACGAGGGCCCCACCGACATCGAGCCCGCCCACTCCTTCTCCACCCTCGGATTCACCTCACTCACCTCCGTCGAACTGCGCGACGCGCTCAGCACCGCGCTCGGCGTGGCCCTCCCGGCCACCCTCGTCTTCGACCACCCCACCCCCCACGCACTCGCCCGGCACCTCGACGCCGACCTGTTCGGCGGCACCACCGACGACGACGGCCCCACCCGCCGCCCGGCGTCCGCCGACGACGACCCGATCGTCATCGTCGGCATGGCCTGCCGCTACCCCGGCGGCGTCCGCAGCCCCGAGGACCTGTGGGACCTCGTCGTGGCCGGCGCCGACGGCATCTCGCCACTGCCCGGCGACCGCAACTGGAGCCCGGAGACCCTCTACCACCCCGACCCCGACCACCCGGGCACCGTCTACACCCGCGAGGGCGGATTCCTCCACGACGCCAGCCAGTTCGACCCCTCGTTCTTCGGCATCAGCCCCCGCGAGGCCCTCGCCATGGACCCCCAGCAGCGCCTGCTGCTGGAGACGTCCTGGGAGGCACTGGAACGTGCCGGCATCGACCCGGCCACCGCACGCGGCAGCCGCACCGGCGTCTTCGCCGGCGTCACCTACCAGGACTACGTCACGATCCTGGCCGCCGCAGACGACAACGTCGAGGGCTACGTCGGCACCGGCAACTCACCCAGCGTGCTGTCCGGCCGCATCGCCTACACCCTCGGCCTCGAAGGCCCCGCGGTGTCCGTCGACACCGCCTGCTCCTCCAGCCTCGTCGCCCTCCACCTCGCCTCCCAGGCCCTGCGCCAGGGCGAATGCACCCTCGCGCTCGCCGGCGGCGTGACCGTGATGTCCACACCCGGCTCCCTCATCGAGTTCAGCCGCCAGCGCGCACTCGCCCCCGACGGCCGCTGCAAGCCGTTCTCCGCGGACGCCGACGGCGCCAGCTGGGCCGAGGGCGTCGGCATGATCGTCCTCGAACGGCTCTCCGACGCCCGCCGCAACCACCACCCCGTCCTGTCCGTGCTCCGCGGCAGCGCCCTCAACCAGGACGGCGCCTCCAACGGACTGACCGCCCCCAGCGGGCCCTCGCAGCAGCGCGTCATCCGCCAGGCGCTCGCCGGCGCCGGCCTCACCCCGGCCGAGGTCGACGCGGTCGAGGCACACGGCACCGGCACCACCCTCGGCGACCCGATCGAGGCCCAGGCGCTCATCGCGGTCTACGGCCAGGACCGGCCCGAGGCCCGGCCCCTGTGGCTGGGCTCCCTGAAGTCCAACATCGGCCACAGCCAGGCCGCCGCCGGCGTCGGCGGCATCATCAAGATGGTCATGGCGATCCGCGAGGGCGTCCTGCCGCGCACCCTGTACGCCGACAACCCCACCCCGCACGTCGACTGGAGCGCCGGCGACGTCCGCCTGCTCGACCAACAGCGGGACTGGCCCGAGACCGGGCGCCCGCGCCGCGCCGGTGTCTCCTCGTTCGGCATGAGCGGCACCAACGCCCACGTCATCGTCGAACAGGCACCCGCCCCCGAAACGGCCACCGCACCGCCCGCG
This sequence comes from Streptomyces sp. RPA4-2, assembly GCF_012273515.2. Lineage (NCBI taxonomy): Bacteria > Bacillati > Actinomycetota > Actinomycetes > Kitasatosporales > Streptomycetaceae > Streptomyces > Streptomyces sp. RPA4-2. Next base: position 193,948 of record NZ_CP050975.2, on the reverse strand, counting down.
ACCCCGGACACCGCGGTCTTCACCGGCACCCTGCCCGTCGTACCGACCCTGCTGTCCGGCCGCACCGAGGCCGCCCTGCGCAGCCAGGCCGCACGCCTGCGCACCCACCTGCTCGCCCGCCCCGACACCCCGCTCACCGACCTCGCCTACTCCCAGGCCACCACCCGCTCGGCCTTCGAACACCGGGCGGCCGTCCTCGCCACCGGCCGCGACACCCTCGACGAGGCGCTCGCCGCCCTCGCCGCGGGCGCCCCCGTCACCGGACCCGGCGTCGTCTCCGGCACCGCGCCCACCGCCGCCGACCCCGTCCTGGTCTTCCCCGGACAGGGCGCGCAGTGGACCGGCATGGCACGCGAACTCCTCACCGAATCACCCCTGTTCGCCGCACTCGTCGCCGACTGCGAACGCGCGCTCGCCCCCCACATCGACTGGTCCCTGACCGCGGTCCTGCGCGGCGACGAGGACGCGGCCGACATCGGCCGGGTCGACGTCGTCCAGCCCGCCCTGTGGGCCGTCATGGTCGGCCTCGCCGGCCTGTGGCGCTCCCTCGGCATCACCCCCGCGGCCGTCGTCGGCCACTCGCAGGGCGAGATCGCCGCCGCCTGCGTCGCCGGGGCCCTGTCCCTCGACGACGGCGCCCGGATCGTCGCCCTGCGCAGCCGGGCCATCGTCGCCATCGCCGGCACCGGCGGCATGATGTCCGTGCCGCTGAGCGCCGACGAGACCCGCGCCCGCATGAGTCCGTGGGCCGACCGCCTCGCCGTCGCCGCCGTCAACGGACCGGCCTCGGTGGTGGTGTCCGGCGAAGCCGCCGCGCTCGACGAACTGTTCACCGCCCTCACCGAGGACGGCGTACGCGCCCGCAAGGTCGCCGTCGACTACGGCTCCCACTCGCCGCAGGTCGAACCCATCCGCGCGACCGTGCTCGACGCCCTCGCCGGCATCGAACCGCAGGACGCCGCGATCCCCTTCCGCTCGTCCCTCACCGGCCAGTGGCAGGACACCACCACCCTCGACCCCGAGTACTGGTACACCAACCTGCGCGAGACCGTCCGCTTCGAGGAGGCCGTCCGCGGCCTGATCGCCGAAGGCCACCGCACCTTCATCGAGGTCAGCCCGCACCCCGTGCTCGCCGTCGGCCTGCGCGAGACCCTGGAGGACGCCGGCGTCGAAGGCGCCGCGCTCGGCTCCCTGCGCCGCGACAAGGGCGGCCTCGGCCAGTTCCTCACCTCCGTCGCCGAGGCCCACGTGAACGGCGTCGCCCTCGACTGGACGGCCGTCTTCACCGCCACCGGCGCCCACCGCGTCGACGTACCCACCTACCCCTTCCAGCAGCAGCGGTACTGGCCCCACGTGCCGGAGCGGGACACCTCCGCCTCCGCCTCCTCCGTCACCGCCGCCACGGACACGGTGGAGTCCCGCTTCTGGGAGACCGTCGACCAGGGAGACCCGGAAGCCTTCGCCGACGCCCTCGACCTGCCCGCCGACGCACCGCTGAGCGCCTTCCTGCCGGCCCTGTCCACCTGGCGCCGCACCAGCCGCGAACGCTCCACCACGGACTCCTGGCGCTACGGCGTCGGATGGTCCCCGCTGACCGACAACGCCGCGGGCGCCCTGTCCGGCACCTGGCTCCTCGTCGCCCCAGCAGGCCCGGACGGCATCCACGACGCCCTCGTCGCCGACGCCCACCGCGCCCTGACCGGCGGCGGCGCCCGCGACACCCGCCTGGTCACCGTCCCCGACGGCGACACCGACCGCACTCACCTCGCCGCCCTCCTGACGGCCGCCCTCACCACCGAGGACGCCACCCCCGCCGTGGCGGGCGTCCTGTCCCTGCTCGCCCTCGACGAACGCCCCCACCCCGACCACCCGGCGCTCCCGCACGGCCTCGCCGGCACCGTCGCCCTCCTCCAGGCCCTCGGTGACACCGACACCGACGCCCCGCTGTGGTGCGCCACCCGCGGCGCCGTCGCCGTCGGCCCCTCCGAAACCGTCACCAGCCCCGTCCAGGCACTCGTCTGGGGCCTCGGCAGGGTCGCCGCCCTGGAACACTCCGAACGCTGGGGCGGCCTCGTCGACCTGCCCGCCGCACTCGACGGCCGGGCCGGCACCCGCCTGTGCGCCGTCCTCGCCGCCCCCGGCGACGAGGACCAGATTGCGATCCGGCCCTCCGGCTCCTTCGGACGCCGCCTGGTCCACGCCGCCGCCCCCCTCGCCGACACCCCGGCCTGGCACCCGCGTGGCACCGTCCTGGTCACCGGCGGCACCGGCGCCCTCGGCGGCCACATCGCCCGCTGGCTCGTCGGACGCGGCGCCACCCACCTGGTCCTGGCCGGCCGGCGCGGCGCCGACGCCCCCGGCGCGGCCGCACTGCGCGACGAACTCACCGCACTCGGCGCCGACATCACCCTCGCCGCCTGCGACGTCGCCGACCGGGACGCCCTGGACGCCCTGCTCCGCTCGATCCCGGCCGACCGCCCGCTGGACGCCGTCTTCCACGCCGCCGGCTCCCTCGACGACACCGTCGTCGACTCCCTGACACCCGAGCGCATGGACCCCGTCCTGCGCGGCAAGGCCACCGCCGCCCTGCACCTCCACGAACTCACCCAGGACCTGGACCTGTCGGCGTTCGTCCTGTTCTCCTCCTCCTCCGGCGTCCTCGGCGGCGCGGGCCTGGGCAACTACGCCCCCGGCAACGCCTACCTCGACGCCCTCGCCCAGCACCGGCGCTCCCAGGGCCTGCCCGCCACCGCCATCGCCTGGGGCCTGTGGGCCGACGGCGGCATGGTCGGCGACGCCGCCGGCGACCGCATGCGCCGCTACGGCGTCCACCCCATGGACACCAAGTCCGCCTGCGACGCACTGGGCCGCGCCCTGGACGCCGACGACACCACCGTCGTCGTCACCGACCTGCGCTGGGACACCTACGCGCTCGCCTTCACCGGACCGCGCCCCAGCCACCTCCTCGACGACCTGCCCGCCGCCCGCCGCGCCCTGGACGCCGCCCGCACCCAGCAGGCCGAGAGCCCCGCCGCGGACGCCTCCTCCCTCCAGGCCCACCTGGCCCAACTGCCCGCCTACGACCGGGCCGGCGCCGTCCTCGACGTCGTCCGCTCCTACGTCGCCAATGTCCTCGGCTACCCGTCCGCCGAGGCCGTCGAACCGGGCCGCCCCTTCACCGACCTGGGCATCGACTCCCTCAGCGCCGTCGAACTGCGCAACGGCATGAACCGCATCACCGGCCTGCGCCTGCCGGCCACCCTCGTCTTCGACCACCCCAACTGCGACGCCCTCGCCGGCCACCTCCTGACCGAGCTGGCCGGGACGCAACAGCCCGACACCCCGGCCTCCGAGCCCGCCGTACCCCCGCGGGACGACGAGCCGATCGCGGTCGTCGCCATGGGCTGCCGCTTCCCGGGCGACGTCAGCACCCCCGAACAGCTGTGGAGCATGCTGCTCGACGGCCAGGAGGGGCTCGTCCCCTTCCCCGAGGACCGCGGCTGGGACCTCGACGCGCTGTACGACCCCGAACCCGGAAAACCCGGCAGCGTCTACACCCGCACCGGCGGCTTCCTGAACGACGCCAGCGGCTTCGACCCGGCGTTCTTCAACATCTCCCCGCGCGAGGCCGTCGCCATGGACCCGCAGCAGCGGCTGCTGCTGGAGATGACATGGGAGACGTTCGAGCGGGCCGGCATCGACCCCAGGACTCTGAAGGGCAGCCGCACCGGCGTCTTCGCCGGCACCAACGGCCAGGACTACACCGGCATGCTGGCCGCCTCCCGGGAGGACTTCGAGGGCTACATGCTGACCGGCAACGCCGCCAGCGTCGTCTCCGGCCGGCTCTCCTACACCTTCGGCCTGGAGGGCCCGGCGGTCACCGTCGACACCGCCTGCTCGGCCTCCCTCGTCGCCCTGCACCTGGCCGTGCGCTCACTGCGCTCCGGCGAGTGCGACCTCGCCCTCGCCGGCGGCGTCACCGTGATGGCCTCACCCGGCCTGTTCGTGGACTTCAGCCGGCAGCGCGGTCTGTCGCAGGACGGCCGCTGCAAGGCGTTCGCGGACGCCGCCGACGGCACCGGCTTCTCCGAGGGCGGCGGCATGCTCCTGGTGGAGCGGCTGTCCGACGCCCGCCGCAACAACCACCCCGTCCTCGCCGTCGTCCGCGGCTCCGCCGTCAACCAGGACGGCGCCTCCAACGGCCTGAGCGCCCCCAACGGCCCCGCCCAGCGACGGGTGATCCGCGCGGCGCTCGCCGACGCGGGGGTCAAGGCCGCGGAGGTCGACGCCGTCGAGGCGCACGGCACCGGCACCACCCTCGGCGACCCCATCGAGGCCCAGGCCGTCCTCGCCACCTACGGCCAGGACCGCGAGGCCGGACAGCCGCTGTGGCTCGGCTCGGTCAAGTCCAACATCGGCCACACCCAGGCCGGCGCCGGCGTCGCCGGGATCATCAAGATGGTCCTGGCACTGAACAACGGCGTCCTGCCCGCCACCCTCCACGTCGACCAGCCCTCGACCCACGTCGACTGGACGGAGGGCGACGTCCGGCTGCTGACCGAGGCCGTCGACTGGCCCGGGACGGACCGTCCCCGCCGCGCCGGTGTCTCCTCCTTCGGCATCAGCGGCACCAACGCCCACGTCATCCTCGAAGCCGCCACCGGCGAGGAGCCCGCGCCCGCCCCCGCCGCCACCGAACCGGCCCCCGCCGGCGGCGCGGTGCCATGGATCGTGACCGCCCGCAGCCGCACCGCCCTGCGGGCCCAGGCCGAGAGGCTCCTCACCCACCTCACCGACCGGCCGGAGACGGACCCCGCCGACGTGGGCCTGTCCCTGGCCGCGCACCGCTCGGTCTTCGAACACCGCGCGGTCGTCCTCGGCGAGGACCACGACACCCTCGTCCAGGGCCTGCGCTCACTGGCCGACGACGAGCCGAACCCCTCCACCGTGACCGGCTCCGCCCGGGGCGAGGGCAAGCTCGCCTTCCTCTTCTCCGGCCAGGGAGCACAACGCCTCGGTATGGGACGGGAGTTGTACGACTCCTTCCCGGTGTTCACCGAAGCCTTCGACGCGGTCTGCGCGCACCTGGACGACGGCCTGCGCGAGGTCGTGTTCGGCGAGGACGCGGATCTCCTGAACGAGACGGGCTGGACACAGCCCGCACTGTTCGCCATCGAGGTCGCGTTGTTCCGGCTGGTGGAGTCGTGGGGGATGAGCCCCGACTTCCTGGTGGGCCACTCGGTCGGCGAGCTGGCCGCCGCGCACGTGGCCGGGGTGTTCTCCCTTGAGGACGCGTGCCGGCTGGTGTCGGCGCGCGGCCGCCTGATGCAGCAACTTCCCTCCGGCGGGGCGATGTTCGCGCTGGAAGCCGCCGAGGACGAAGTGCTCCCGCTGCTGGAGGGCCGGGAGACGGAGGTGTCGGTGGCCGCCGTCAACGGCCCCCGCTCGGTGGTGATCTCCGGCGTCGAAGCGGTGGCGGAGGCCATCGCCCAGGAGATTACGGCCCTGGGCCGCCGCACCTCCCGCCTGCGGGTCTCCCACGCCTTCCACTCGCCGTTGATGGAACCGATGCTGGCCGAGTTCCGTGCGGTCGCCGAGAGCGTGACGTACACGCCGGCCCGTATGGCCGTCGTCTCGAACGTGACCGGACAGGCCGCCGGCGCGGGGGAGTTGGAGTCCGCCGACTACTGGGTCCGCCACGTGCGGGAGGCCGTACGGTTCGCCGACGGGATCACCTGGCTCGAAGGACGCGGCGTACGCCGGTTCGTGGAGCTCGGCCCCGACGGCACCCTCACCGCCCTCGCCCAGACCAGTGCCTCCGGCGGCGACGAGATGCTCTTCGTCCCCGTCCTGCGCAAGGACCGCCCCGAGCGCGAAGCACTGCTCCTCGGCCTGGCCCAGGCGTTCGCCAAGGGCGTCGACCTCGAGTGGGCCCACGTCTTCGACAGCACCGGCGCACGGACCACGACCCTGCCGACGTACGCCTTCCAGCGGCAGCGGTTCTGGCCCGGACCGCCCGTCCTGCTCGGCGACGTCGGCTCGGCGGGCCTGGACCCCGCCGCGCACCCCCTGCTCGGTGCCGCGGTCGAACTGGCCGGAGGCGACGCCCGCCTCTTCACCGGACGCCTGTCGCTGCGCGGCCAGACCTGGCTCGCGGACCACGCCCTCACCAGCACGGCCCTGTTCCCGGCCACCGGCTTCCTCGACCTGGCCCTGCACGCCGCCGAACACGTCGGCTGCGACCGGGTGGAGGAACTGACCATCCTCACCCCGCTCACCCTCCCCGACAGCGGCGCCCTGCACGTACAACTGCACGTGGAGGCCGCCGACGCGAACGGCGCCCGCACCCTCACCGTGCACACGCGGACCGAGGACGCCGGCCCCGAGACACCGTGGACGCTGCACGCCTCCGGCCTGCTCACCGCCGACGCCACGACCACGCCCGAAACCCCCTACGACTTCACCGCATGGCCGCCGCAGGACGCCGACGAAGTACCCCTCGACGGCTTCTACGAGCGGTTCGCCGAACGGGGCCACCTGTACGGGCCGCTCTTCCAGGGCCTGAAGTCGGTGTGGACACGCGGCGAGGAGGTGTTCGCCGAGGTCGCGCTGCCCGAGGACGCCGACCCGTCCGCCGACGCGTTCGACCTGCACCCGGCACTGCTCGACGCCGCCCTGCACGCCGTGATGTTCGTGCCCATGAAGGACGCGGGCCGGCTGCCGTTCTCCTGGAACGACGTCCGCCTGGAGGCCGCCGGCGCCGACGCCCTGCGGGTGCGCATGGTGCAGACGGGCCCGGAGTCGATCGGCCTGGCCCTCGCCGACACCACGGGACGCCCGGTCGCCACCGTCGGCTCCCTCACCCTGCGCGAACTCACCGGAGACCTCGCGGGCGCCACCATCGGCGCACCGCGCCAGGAAGGCCTGTACGAACTGGACTGGGCGCCGGTGTCCGCGAGCGCCCAGACGCCCGGCACGGACTGGACCCTGGTCGGCGGCGCCGAAGCCCTGCCGCTGACGGCGGAACTGGAACGGGCCGGCTCACGGGTGCGGGCCTTCCCCGACCTGACCGCGCTCGCCGCCTCGGACCTCGAGATCCCCGAGACCGTCCTGCTGGTCCTGCCCGACACGGACACGGACACGGACACCGACACCGACGCTCACACCGGCGGTCTGGCCGCCGCCGCACGCGCCACCGCGCACACCACACTGCGGCTCGTGCAGCAGTGGCTCGACGAACCCCGCTTCGCCCACGCCCGGCTCGCGGTCGTCACCCGCGACGCCATGCGCGTCGGAACCCGGCCCGCCGACCCGGCCCGCGCCACCGCCTGGGGCCTGGTCCGCTCGGCCCGCTCCGAGAACCCCGGCCGTTTCGTCCTCGCCGACCTCGACACCGCGCCCGCCTCGGCGGCCGCGCTGCCCGCCGCCCTCGCCTCCGGCCACCTCGAACTGGCCGTCAGGGAAGGCACGGTGACCACACCGAAGATCATCCCCCTCGACGTGCGGCGCGCGCTCACCGAGCCCGCCGACACGGCCGCCTGGCGGCTCTGCGTCGAGGAACGCGGAACCCTGGAGAGCCTGAAGCTCACCGCGTGCCCCGAGGTGACAGGGCCCCTCGCACCGCGCGAGGTCCGCATCTCGATGCGCGCCGCGGGCGTCAACTTCCGCGACGTCCTCACCGCGCTCGGCATGTATCCCGGCGACGCCACGGCGATCGGCCTGGAAGGCGCCGGCGTGGTGACGGAGACCGGTGCCGACGTCACCTCACTCGCCGTCGGCGACCGGGTGATGGGCATGTTCGCCGGAGCCTTCGGCCCCGTCGCCGTCGCCGACGAACGCATGGTCGCCGCCGTCCCGCGCGGCTGGACCTTCGCCCAGGCCGCCACCGCGCCCATCGTCTACCTGACCGCGTACTACGGACTCGTCGACCTCGGCGGGCTGCGCCCAGGCCAGTCCGTGCTCGTGCACGCCGCCGCCGGGGGAGTGGGCACGGCCGCCGTACGGCTCGCCCGCCACCTGGGCGCCGAGGTGTTCGGCACCGCGAGCCCCGGCAAGTGGGACGCGCTGCGCGCCGCGGGCCTCGACGACGCCCACCTCGCCTCCTCCCGCGACCTCGGCTTCGAGAAACTGTTCCTGGAGACCACCGAGGGCCGCGGCGTGGACGTCGTACTCGACTCGCTGGCACGCGAGTTCGTGGACGCCTCACTGCGGCTGCTGCCGCGCGGCGGACACTTCCTGGAAATGGGCAAGACCGACGTCCGTGACCCGCGGCAGGTCGCCGAGGACCACCCGGGCGTCGCCTACCAGGCCTTCGACCTCGTCGAGGCCGGCCCCGACCGCATCGGGGAGATGCTGCGCGAACTGGTCACCCTCTTCGAGGAAGGGGTGCTGCCGCCACTGCCGATGACCACGTTCGACGTACGCCGGGCCCCCGACGCGTTCCGCTTCCTCAGCCAGGCACGCCACATCGGCAAGGTCGTCCTGACCCTGCCGACCGCCCCCGACCCGGACGGCACCGTCCTGCTCACCGGCGGCACCGGCGGGCTGGGCCGGATCACGGCCCGCCACCTGGTCGCCCACCACGGCCTGCGCCATCTCGTCCTGGCCGGCCGGCAGGGACCCGACGCGCCCGGCGCCGCCGAACTGCGCGAGGAACTGACCGCCCTGGGAGCCGATGTCGCCATCGTCGCCTGCGACACCGCCGACCGCGCCGCCCTCGCCGACCTCCTCGCCGCACTGCCCCCGGCCCACCCGCTGACCGCGGTCATCCACACCGCGGGCGTCCTGGCCGACGGTGTCATCTCCTCGATGACACCGGAACGCATCGACCGGTCGATGCGGCCCAAGGCCGACGCCGTGACCAACCTGCACGAACTGACCCGCGACCTGGACCTCGCACGGTTCGTGGTCTTCTCGTCCGTGGCCGGCACGTTCGGCGGCGCCGGACAGGCCAACTACTCCGCCGCCAACGCCTTCCTGGACGCCCTGGCCCACCACCGCCGCGACCTGGGCCTGCCGGGCACCTCCCTCGCCTGGGGCACCTGGCTGCCCGACGCGGGCATGACCGGCGAACTCGGCCAGGCCGACCGCGAACGCCACGCCAGGACCGGCATGGTCCCGCTCGGCGCCGAACTGGGCATGCGCCTGCTCGACGCCGGCCCCGCCACCGACCGCGCGGTGCTCCTGCCCATGGACCTCGACCACGGCTCCCTGCGCGAACACGCCGACGTACTGCCCCCGCTGCTGCGCGCCATGGTCAAGGCGCCCGCCCGGCGCCGGGCCGAGACGTCCGCCACCGCGGCCGGCGGCACCCAGACCCTCGCGGAGCGGCTGGCCCCGCTGCCGGCCGCCGACCGGGAGCAGCTGCTGCTCGACGCGGTCGCCGAGCAGGCCGCGGCCGTCCTCGGCCACTCCTCGGCCGCCGAGATCGAACCCGAGCAGTCCTTCAAGGAACTCGGCTTCGACTCGCTGACCGCGGTCGAACTGCGCAACCGCCTCAACGCCGTCACCGGCCTGCGGCTGCCGGCGACCCTCGTCTTCGACTACCCGACCCCCGCCGTCCAGGTCCGCCACCTGCTGACCCAGCTCGACCTGCCCGACCCGCCCGGCGGCGCGCAGGCCCTGCTGGGCGAACTGGACCGCCTGGACGCCGCGTTGAACGGCACCGACGTGGACGACACCGAGGTCCGCTCCCGCGTCACCGACCGGCTGCGGGACCTGCTGGCCCGCTGGTCGGGCGCGCCGGTGACGGTCACCGGGACCGGGGAACCGGACGCCGGGGACGGCGAACTCGAATCGGTCGAGACCGCCGACGATTTGTTCGACCTCATCGACAGGGAGCTGGGAACGACGTGACCACGGCAGCGGACGCCCGCACAGCGGCGGCACCCGCCGCCGCGGACCACCCCCCTACGGGAGCCGATCCCTCCCCTCGGGCACTGGACCTCCCCACTCCGGCACTGGCTCCCGCACAGCGGACACTGTCCGGCTCGGGTCAAGGAAGTGAGACACGTGGCTGACGACGGCAAGTACGTCGAGTACCTCAAGCGGGTGACGGCAGAGCTGCGGCAGACCCGCCGGCAGCTTCACGAGGTGGAGGAGAAGCAGCGCGAGCCCATCGCCATCGTGTCGATGAGCTGCCGCTTCCCCGGCTCGGTGGCCACCCCCGAGGACCTGTGGCGGCTCGTCGACGAGGACGGCGACGCCATCGGCCCGCTGCCCGCCGACCGCGGCTGGGACATCGAGGACCGCTTCGACCCCGACCCCGACAAGCCGGGCACCTTCTCCACCCGCGAGGGCGGCTTCCTCGGCGACGCCGCCGCGTTCGACGCCGGCTTCTTCGGCATGAGCCCCCGCGAGGCCCTCGCCACCGACCCCCAGCAGCGGCTGCTCCTGCAGGCGTCCTGGGAACTCCTCGAACGGGCCGGCATCCCTCCCGCCACCCTCCGCTCCAGCGCCACCGGCGTCTTCGTCGGCGCCGCCACCTCCGGCTACGGCCAGGGCCCCGTGGAGGTCCCCGAGGACGTCCACGGACTGATGCTCGCCGGCAACGCCACCTCCGTCGCCTCCGGCCGCATCTCCTACGTCCTGGGCCTGGAGGGCCCCACCGTCACCGTCGACACCGCCTGCTCCTCCTCCCTGGTCGCCCTCCACTGGGCGGTGCAGGCCCTGAGGTCGGGGGAGTGCGACCTCGCCATGGCCGGCGGCGTCGCCGTCATGGCGACCCCCGGACTGCTCTTCGAGTTCAGCCGGCAGCGCGGCCTCGCCGCCGACGGCCGCTGCAAGGCGTTCTCCGACGACGCCGACGGCACCGGATGGTCCGAAGGCGTCGGCCTGCTCCTGGTCGAGCGCCTCTCCGACGCCCGCCGCAACGGCCACCCCGTCCTCGCCGTCGTCCGCGGCTCCGCCGTCAACTCCGACGGCGCCTCCAACGGCCTCACCGCGCCCAACGGCCCCGCCCAGCAGCGCGTCATCGAACAGGCCCTGGCCAACGCCGGCCTGAACGCCGCCGACATCGACGCCGTCGACGCCCACGGCACCGGCACCTCACTGGGCGACCCGATCGAGGCACAGGCCCTGCTGGCCACGTACGGCGGCGCCAAGGACGCCGACCGTCCGCTGCTGCTCGGCTCCCTGAAGTCCAACCTCGGCCACACCCAGGCCGCCGCCGGCGTGGCCAGCATCATCAAGATGGTCATGGCGCTGCGCCACGGCCGCCTCCCGCGCACCCTGCACGTCAGCGAGCCCTCGACCCACGTCGACTGGGCGGCCGGCCACGTCCGCCTGCTCACCGAGCCCGCCGAATGGCCCGACACCGGGGACCGGCCGCGCCGCGCCGCCGTGTCCTCCTTCGGCATCAGCGGCACCAACGCCCACACCATCCTGGAGGCCGCGCCCGCCGAACCCCCCGCCGAACCCCCCGCCGAACCCCCCGCCGAACCCCCCGCCGAACCCCCCGCCGACGCCGACGCCGACGCAGCCGCAGCCGCGCCCGCGACGGAGGCCGCGCCCGCCGACACCCCTGCCGCCTCCCCGGTCGTGCCGTGGATCGTCTCCGCGCGCGGCGCCGCCGCCCTGCGCGGCCAGGCCGCCCGGCTCCTCGACCGCGTCACCGCCGAGGACGACTCCGCGTCGCCCGGCATCGCCCACGCCCTCCTCACCACCCGCCAGCTCTTCGAACACCGCGCCGTCGTCCTCGCCGAGGACCACGCCGCCGCGCTGCGCGGCCTGGCCCGGCTCGCCGACGAGGACCCCGACGCGCCCGACGCGCCGCACGTCGTCACCGGCCGCGTCCTGCGCGGTGCCACCGCCTTCCTCTTCTCGGGACAGGGATCCCAGCGCATCGGCATGGGACGTGAGCTGTACGCGGCGTTCCCCGCGTTCGCCGCGGCCTTCGACGCGGTCTGCGCCCACCTCGACACCGCCCTGGGCCGGTCCCTGAAGAGCATCGTCTTCGACGGCAGCGAGGGCCCCGGGGCCCTGGACGGCACCGACCTCACCCAGCCCGCGCTGTTCGCCGTCGAAGTGGCCCTGTTCCGGCTGCTGGAGTCCTGGGGCGTCAAGCCCAAGTACCTCGTCGGACACTCCCTGGGCGAACTGTCCGCCGCGCACGCCGCGGGCGTCTGGTCGCTGGCCGACGCCTGCCGGCTGGTCGCGGCCCGCGGCCGCATCATGCAGGCGCTCCCGCCGGGCGGCGCCATGATCTCCGTCGAGGCGACCGAGGACGAGGTCACCCCGCTGCTCGCCGCACACGGCGACGCCGTGAGCATCGCCGCCCTCAACGGCCCCCGCTCCACCGTGATCTCCGGCGACGAGAACGCCGTCGAGGAGGTCGCCGCACACCTGAGCGCCCGGCAACGGCGCACCCGGCGCCTGCGCGTCGGCCACGCCTTCCACAGCGCCCGCATGGACGCCGCCCTCGACGAGTTCCGGACCGTCGCCGAGAGCGTCACCTACCACGCGCCGCGGATCACCGTCGTCTCCAACCTGACCGGCCGGCCGGCCACCGCCGAGGAACTGCGCTCGCCCGACTACTGGGTGCGCCACCTGCGCCGGCCCGTGCGCTTCGCCGACGGCATCGACTGGCTCGCCGGACACGGCGTCAGCCGGTTCGTCGAACTCGGGCCCGACGCCACCCTGACCGCGCTCGCCCGCACCTGCCTGCCCGACGACACCACCGAACGGGTCTGCTTCGCCTCCGTGCGCAAGGACCGGCCCGAGGCCCCCGCCCTGCTGGCGGCCGTGGCCGGACTCTTCGCGCACGGCGCCGCCGTGGACTGGGAGCGCCTGCTGCCCCCGCCCGCCGCCGCCCGCGTCGACCTGCCCACCTACGCCTTCCAGCGCGACGACTACTGGCTGCGCATGAGCGCCCGCGGCGCGGGCGACCTCTCCGGCGCGGGACTCGGCAGCGCCGGGCACCCGCTGCTGAGCGCCGTCGTCCGCGTCGCCGACGACGGCCGGGTCCTGCTCACCGGCCTGCTCTCGGTGCGCGCCCAGCCCTGGCTCGCCGACCACCAGGTCTCCGGCGCCGTCCTGCTGCCCGGCACCGCCTTCGCCGAACTCGCCCTGCGCGCGGGCGACGAGGCCGGCTGCGACCTGCTGGAGGAACTGACCCTCGAAGCCCCGCTCGTCCTCGCGGAGAAGGACACCGCGCAGCTCCAGCTCGTCCTCGGCGCCCCCGACGACACCGGCCGCCGCCACCTGGCCGTCTACGCGCGCCCCGAGGCCGCCGCGGGCGACGACACCGACACCGGGTGGACCCGCCACGCCTCCGCGGTCCTGGCCACCGGAGCCACCGGAGCCGCGGGGGCCTCCTTCGACCTGACGGCCTGGCCGCCGCCCGGCGCCAAGCCCGTCCCCCTCGACGGCTTCTACGCCGCCCTCGCCGACACCGGCTACCAGTACGGCCCCGTCTTCCAGGGCCTCAAGGCCGCCTGGCGCGCGGACGGGGCGTGGTACGCCGAGGTCTCCCTGCCCGAGGACCAGCACAAGGACGCGGCCCGCTACGGACTGCACCCCGCGCTGCTGGACGCCGCCCTGCACGCCCAGCTCACCGCCCCCGCGGGGGAGGAGGGGGGCCCCGCCGGGGTCGGCCTGCCGTTCTCCTGGAGCGGGGTGCGCCTGCACGCGGCCGGAGCCACGAGCCTGCGGGTACGGATCGAACCCTCGGGCGCGAGCGGTGTCGCCCTGCGCATCGCCGACGCCGAGGGCCACCCCGTCGCCACCGTCGACACCCTCGTCTCCCGGCCCGTCTCCGCCGACAGCCTGCGCGGCGCCGCCGCCCCGGCCGCCGTCGGCGCCCTGCACCGGGTCACCTGGAGCCCCGTCGAGAGCGCCCCGGCCGCACCCCCGGCCGGCCGCTGGTACGTGGCCGCGGACGACGACGGCCTCGACACCGGCCTCGATGCCGCCTGGCCCCGCGTGGCCGGCCCCGACGACGTCCCCGAGGACGCCGAGGCGGTGCTGCTGCCCTGCCCCGCCGGCGACGACCCCGGCACCGTCGCCGCACACCTCCTGCGGACCCTGCGGACCTGGCTCGCCGACGACCGCACCGCCGACGCCCGCCTCGTCGTCCTCACCCGCGGGGCCGTCGCCGCCCGCGACGGCGAGGACGTACCGGCCGTGGCCGCCGCCGCGGCCTGGGGCCTGGTCCGCTCCGCCCAGACGGAGAACCCCGGACGCCTCGTCCTGCTCGACACCGCCCCCGACGGGACACCCGCCGCGGCCCTCGCCGCCGCCCTCGCCACCGGCGAACCCCAACTCGCCCTGCGCGACGGCCGGCCGCTCGTCCCCCGGCTCACCCGCGTGCACACCGTCCGCCCCGCCGCGGACCCGGACCACGGCCCCGAGGCTCCCTGGGACCCCGAGGGCACCGTCCTGATCACCGGCGGCACCGGCTTCCTGGGCGCCCTCGTCGCCCGCCACCTCGTCACCCGCCACGCCGTACGCGGCCTCGTCCTCGCCTCCCGGCGGGGCGCCGACGCCCCGGGCGCGAGCCGCCTGGTGGCCGAACTCGCCGCCCAGGGCGCGGAGGTGACCGTCGAGGCCTGCGACACCGCCGACCCCGCCGCACTGGCCGCGCTCCTCGCCCGGATCCCCGCCGACCGGCCACTGCGCGGCGTCGTGCACACCGCCGGCGTCCTCGACGACGGCGTCCTCGCCTCCCTCACCCCCGAGCGCCTCGACACCGTCCTGCGCGCCAAGGCGGCCTCCGCGCTCGCCCTGCACCACGCCACCCGCGACGCCGGCCTGACCGCGTTCGTGCTGTTCTCCTCCGCCGCCGGACTGCTCGGCGGCGCCGGACAGGCCAACTACGCCGCCGCCAACACCGTCCTGGACGCCCTCGCCCAGCACCGGCACGCCCAGGGCCTGCCCGCCACCTCCCTCGCCTGGACGCTGTGGGCCGGCGACAGCGGCATGACGGGCGGGCTCGGCGAGGACGACATCCGGCGCATCGCCGCCTCCGGCCTGCCCGCGATCACCGCCGAGCAGGGCCTCGACCTCCTCGACGCCGCCCTGACGACCGACGAGCCGCTGCTCGCCCCGCTGCGACTGGACACCGCCGCGCTGCGCACCGCCGCCGGCGCGGGCCGGCTGCCCGTGCTGCTGCGCGGCCTGGTCCGGGCCCCCGCCCGGCGCACCGTCGAGGCGGGCACCGGCGGCGCACCCCGGCTGAGCGCCCGGCTGGCCGGCCTGGAACCGGCCGAACAGGAACGCCTCCTCCTGGACCTGGTCCGCCGGCACGCGGCCACCGCCCTCGGCCACGACACGGCCGGCGCGGTCGGCGCCGACCAGTCCTTCCGCGACCTCGGCTTCGACTCCCTCACCTCCGTCGAACTGCGCAACCGCCTCAACACCGAGACCGGGCTGCGCCTGCCCCCCACGCTCGTCTTCGACCACCCCCGGCCCGCCGCGCTCGCCCGCCACCTGCGCGAGGAACTCGGCGGCACCACCGTACGGACGGAGACCGCCGCCGTGGCCGCCGCCGATGACGACCCCGTCGTCATCATCGGCATGGCCTGCCAGTACCCCGGCGGCGTCACCTCCCCCGAGGAGCTGTGGCGCTTCGTCGCCGAGGGCGGCGACGCCATCTCCGCGTTCCCCTCCGACCGCGGCTGGGACCTGGAACGCCTGCCCGGACTCCAGGCCGGATTCCTCTACGGAGCCACCCACTTCGACGCCTCCCTGTTCGGCATCTCGCCCCGCGAGGCCCTCGCCATGGACCCGCAGCAGCGGCTGCTGCTGGAGTCCTCCTGGGAGGTCTTCGAGCGGGCCGGCATCGACCCGCTGTCCCTGCGCGGCAGCCGCACCGGCGTGTTCGTGGGCGCGATGGGCTCCGGATACGCCTCCGGGCTCGCCGACATCCCCGAGGGTATGGAGGGCTACATCGGCCTCGGCGTCTCCGGCAGCGTCATCTCCGGCCGCGTCGCCTACACCTTCGGTCTCGAAGGCCCCACCATGACCATCGACACCGCCTGCTCCTCGGCGCTGGTCTCCCTGCACCTGGCCGCGCACGCGCTGCGCACCGGCGAGTGCGGCATGGCCCTGGCCGGCGGTGTCACCGTGATGGCCACCCCCGGCACCTACACCGAGTTCACCGCGCAGAACGGACTCGCCGCGGACGGCCGCTGCAAGGCGTTCGCCGCGTCCGCCGACGGCACCAGCTTCTCCGAAGGCGTCGGAGTCCTGCTCCTCGAACGGCTCTCGGACGCCCGGCGCCACGGCCACCCCGTCCTGGCCGTGGTCCGCGGCTCGGCGACCAACCAGGACGGCGCCTCCAACGGACTGACCGCCCCCAACGGCCCCTCCCAGGAACGCGTCATCCGCCAGGCGCTCGCCGCCGCCGGCCTCACCCCCCGCGAAGTGGACGCCGTCGAGGCGCACGGCACCGGCACCAGCCTCGGCGACCCCATCGAGGCACGCGCCCTGTTCGCCACCTACGGCCAGGACCGGGAGGACGGCCGGCCCCTGCTGCTCGGCTCCGCCAAGTCCAACTTCGGACACACCCAGGCAGCCGCCGGCGCCGCCGGAGTCATCAAGATGGTCATGGCCATGCGCCACGGCGAACTGCCCCGCACCCTCCACGTCGACGAGCCCTCCGAGCACATCGACTGGTCCAGCGGCGCCATCGAACTGCTCACCGAACCCCGCACCTGGTAAGCACCGCACGCCCCCGCCGGGCCGGCGTCTCCTCCTTCGGCATCAGCGGCAGCAACGCGCACGTCATCCTGGAGGAACCGCCCGCACCCCTCCCCGCCCCGGCCCGCCCCGAACCGGCCGCCCGGCCCCGCGCGTTCACCGTCTCCGGACACACCCCGGACGCCCTGCGCGCCCAGGCCGCCCGGCTGCGCACCCACCTCCTCGCCCACCCCGGCACCGACCTGCGCGACCTCGCGCACTCCCTGTCCGCCGCCCGGCACACCCTCGACCACCGCGCCGTCGCCGTCGCCGGCGACCACACGGAACTGCTCACCGCACTCGCCGCCACCGCACAGGGCACCGACGCCCCCGACGTCGCCACCGGCGTCGCCGGCACCGGCGCGCGGACCGCGTTCCTCTTCAGCGGCCAGGGCGCCCAGCGCCCCGGCATGGGCCAGGACCTCTACCGGGCCCACCCCGTGTACGCCGAGACGTTCGACACCGTCTGCGCCGAACTCGACCGCCACCTCGACGGACCCCCGCTGCGCTCGGTGGTCTTCTGCGAGGACGGCTCGCCCGAGGCCGACCTGCTCGGCCGGACCGCCTACACCCAGGCCGCGCTGTTCGCCGTCGGCACCGCCGCCCACGCCCTGGTCCACTCCTGGGGCGCCCGCCCCGACGCCCTCATGGGCCACTCCATCGGCGAACTGACGGCCGCGCACGCCGCGGGCGTCCTCACCCTCCCCGACGCCTGCGCCCTCGTGGCCGCCCGCGGCCGGCTGATGCAGGCACTGCCCGAGGGCGGCGCGATGACCGCCGTCGAGGCCACCGAGGAGGAGGTGCGCACACTCCTCGACGAGAGCGACGGGAGCGACGGGAGGGGGGACCGCGCCGGCATCGCCGCCCTCAACGGCCCCGCGTCGGTCGTCCTCTCCGGCGACGGCGACGAAGTCGAGCGGATCGCCGCCGTCCTCGCCGGGCGCGGACGGCGCACCAGGCGCCTGCGGGTCAGCCACGCCTTCCACTCCGCCCGCATGGACGCGATGCTCGACGAGTTCGAACAGGTCGCGGCGCGCGTCACCTACGCCCCGCCCGCCCTGCCCGTCGTCTCCAACGTGACCGGACGCCTCGCCGAAGGCGACGACCTGCGCACGGCCGCCTACTGGAGGCGGCACGTGCGCGACGCGGTCCGCTTCTGCGACGGCGCGCGCGCCCTGGAAACCCTCGGCGTCACCACGTACCTCGAACTGGGCCCCGACGCCACGCTGACGACGATGGCCCTCGACAGCGTCACCGATCCCACGACGGCCGCCGCCGCACCGTTGATGCGGCGCGAGGGCGACGAGCGCCGTTCCGCCCTGCTCGCCGCGGGCCTGCTGCTCGCCCGCGGCGCCGAACTGGACCCGGCCGCGCTGCACGACCCCGACGCGCTGCGCGGTGAACTGCCCCTGCCCACCTACGCCTTCCAGCGCGAGCGCTACTGGCTCCAGTCCTCCGCACAGCCCGCCGGGGCGACTCCTACAGCCGACTCCGCCGAGGAGGCGCGGTTCTGGGACTTCGTCGAGCAGGCCGGCCCGCAGGACCTCGCCGACCGCCTCGGCCTCGGCACCGACGCCCCGCTCAGCGCGGTCCTGCCCGCGCTCTCCTCCCTGCGCCGGGAGCGCCGGCAGACCTCCGAGGCGGAGGGCTGGGAGCACCGCGTCGTATGGAAGCCGGCCGTCGAAGAGGCCGCCGCCCTCACCGGCACCTGGCTGCTGCCCGTCCCCGCCGCCGACGCGGACGGCACCTGGGCCGCCTCGGTGGCCGCCGCCCTCGGCGCGCACGGCGCCCACGTGGTGAGCGTGCCCGTCGACTGCGCCTCGGCCGACCGCGTCACCCTGGCCGCCCAGCTGACCGACGCCCTCGCGACGACGGACGGCGGCGCCCTCGGCGGCGTCCTGTCGCTGCTCGCCGCCGACACCCGGCCGCTGCCGGAGCACGCCTCCACCCCGAGCGGCCTCGCCGCCACCGCCGCGCTCGTCCAGGCACTCTCCGACAGCCCGGACGGCCTGAACGGCCCGGCCCCAGCCGGGGGTTCGTCCCCCGCGCGCCTGTGGTGCCTGACCGCCGGCGCCGTCGGCGTCCACGCCCAGGAGGCGCCCACCGCACCCGAACAGGCCGCCGTCTGGGGCTTCGGCCGCACCGCGGCCCTGGAGTACCCGCAGAGCTGGGGCGGACTGGTCGACCTCCCCGGCACCACCGACACCCCGGTCGCCGAGGACATCGGCCGCCGGCTGAGCGCGGTCCTGGCCGGCCGCGACGGGGAGGACCAGGTCGCGGTACGCGGCTTCGGCACCTTCCTGCGCCGCCTGGAACGCGTACCGGCCGGCGCCGCTCCCGCCACCGCCCCCGCCTGGCACGGCACCGTCCTGCTGACCGGCGCCACCGGCGCCCTCGGCGTGCACACCGCCGCCTGGCTCGCCGCCCAGGGCGCCGAACGGGTGCTCGCCGTCAGCCGCTCCGGCGCCGGCACCGAGGGAGCGGCCCGGCTGAAGGCCGCACTGGACGGCACCGGCACCGCACTCGAGATCGCCGCCTGCGACGTCGCCGACCGCGACGCCCTCGCCGCCCTCCTGGCCCGGCACCCGGTGGACGCCGTGGTGCACACCGCGGGCGTCCTCGACGACCGGCTCATCGACACCCTGTCGCCCGAGAGCCTGGAGACCGTGCTGCGTCCCAAACTGGCCGCCGCCCGCAACCTCCACGACCTCACCCGCGACCGCGACCTGTCCGCCTTCGTGCTGTTCTCCTCCGTCTCCGGCACCCTCGGCACCCTCGGCCAGGCCAACTACGCCGCGGCCAACGCCTGTCTGGACACCCTCGCGCAGCAGCGCCGCGCCGCGGGACTGCCCGCCACCTCCCTGGCCTGGGGGCCGTGGGCCGGCGGCGGCATGGCCGCGCAGAACACCGGGGCCGAGGAGCGCATGCGGCGCAGCGGCATGAACCCGCTGGACCCGCGGCGCGCCCCGGCGGCCCTCGGCCGGGCCGTGGCCCGCCCGGACGCGGCCGTGGCCGTCGCCGACGTCGACTGGGCACGCTTCGCGCCCGGTTTCACCTCGGCCCGGCGCAGCCCGCTCCTGTCCGACCTGCCGGAGGTCCGCGACCTGGCGGCCGCCCACCCGGCGGCCCCGGGCGAGGACGACGCCGCCGGGGCGCTGCGCTCCCGGCTGGCCGGGCAGTCCGCCGCCGAGCAGGAGCGCACGCTCCTGGCCCTGGTGCGCGGCCAGGCCGCCGGGGTCCTCGGCCACGCCTCCACCGACAAGGTCGGCGCCGCCCAGGCGTTCAACGCCCTCGGCTTCGACTCCCTGACCGCCGTCGAGCTGCGCAACCGGCTCGGCACCGCCACCGGCCTGGCGCTGCCCGCCACGCTGCTGTTCGACCAGCCCAACGCGACGGCCCTCGCCGGATATCTGCGCGGCCGGCTCACCGAGGGCATGGACGGCGCGGGCCGCGCGCTCGCCGAACTCGACCGTCTGGAGTCCGCGCTGACGGACCTGGCGGACGACGACGCGAGGCGGGACCGGATCGGCGCCCGGCTGCGTTCCCTGCTGGCCCGCTGGGACGGCCCGGACCGCGGCGCCGTCCTCACGGCGACGGCGACGGACGACGTCAGCGACCGGATCAACTCCGCAGCGGCGGACGAGATCTTCGACTTCATCGAGAACGATCTTGGAATCTCCTGAGGCCGCCGCGACGGCGACCGCGGACGGACACAGGACAGGACCGGGGAACGGGTGAACACGCATGAGCGATGAACAGAAGCTCCTCGGCTACCTGAGGAAGGTCACGGCCGATCTCCACCAGACGCGGCAACGGCTGAGCGAGGCCGAGGCCCGCAACCGGGAACCCGTCGCGATCGTCGCCATGGGCTGCCGGTTCCCCGGCGGCGTGAGCGACCCCGACGGCCTGTGGCGGCTGCTGGGCTCGGGCGACGACGCCATGACCGAGTGGCCCGTGGACCGCGGCTGGGACACCGACTCGCTGTACGACCCCGAGCCCGGCACCCCCGGCCGCAGCTACACGCGGACCGGCGGATTCATCGACCGTGTCGCGGACTTCGACGCCGGCTTCTTCGGTGTCTCGCCCCGCGAGGCCGTCGGCACCGACCCGCAGCAGCGCCTCCTGCTGGAGATCTGCTGGGAGGCCCTGGAACGGGCCGGCATCGACCCGGCCGGGCTGCGCGGCAGCCGCACCGGCGTGTTCGCGGGCACCAACCTGCAGGACTACACCACCCTGCTCAGCCTCTCGGACAACGCGGGCGACGACGGCGTCGGCAACTCCGCGAGCGTCCTGTCCGGCCGCGTCTCCTACACCCTCGGCCTGGAGGGCCCCGCGGTGTCCCTCGACACCGCCTGCTCGTCCTCCCTGGTGACCCTGCACCTGGCCGTGCAGGCCCTGCGCAACGGCGAGTGCGACCTCGCGCTCGCCGGCGGCGTCACCGTCATGTCGACGCCCACCGTCTTCCTGGAGTTCAGCCGGCAGCGCGGCCTCGCGGCGGACGGCCGCTGCAAGGCCTTCGCGGACGCCGCCGACGGCACCGCCTGGGGCGAGGGCGCCGGCGTCCTCGTCGTCGAGCGGCTGTCCGACGCCCGCCGCAACGGCCACCCCGTCCTCGCCGTCGTCCGCGGCTCCGCCGTCAACCAGGACGGCGCCTCCAACGGGCTGACCGCCCCCAACGGACCTTCCCAGGAACGCGTCATCTGGCAGGCGCTCACCTCCGCCGGCCTGGCCCCGGCCGACGTGGACGCCGTCGAGGCGCACGGCACCGGCACCAGCCTCGGCGACCCGATCGAGGCCCAGGCACTGCTCGCGACGTACGGCCAGGACCGGCCCGCCGACCGGCCGCTGCTGCTCGGCTCGGTCAAGTCCCACATCGGCCACACCCAGGCCGCCGCCGGAGTCGCGGGCGTCATCAAGATGGTCCTCGCGCTGCGCGAGCGGCACCTGCCCGCCACCCTGCACGTCGACCGGCCCTCCACCCACGTCGACTGGTCCGCCGGAAACGTCGAACTGCTCACCGACGCCCGGCCCTGGCCGTCCGCCGACCGCCCGCTGCGCTGCGGTGTCTCCTCGTTCGGCGTCAGCGGCACCAACGCTCACGTCATCCTCGAACAGCCCCCGGCACCGCAGGACACCGCACCGCCCGCCCCCGACACGCTGCCGCCCGCCACCGCCACCGCCACCGCCACCGACGCGCAGCTTACCGCCGCGGCCACCGGCCCCTTCGCCTTCCCGGTGTCCGCACGCACGAACGCCGCGCTGCGCGCCCAGGCCCGGCGCCTGCACGACCACCTGACCTCCGGGGAGCGGCCCGCCCCGCACCCCGCCGACCTCGCCCGCGCGCTGACCCGCACCCGCTCCGCCCTGGAACACCGCGCCGTCGTCGTCGCCCGGGACACCGGCGAACTCCTCGCCGGCCTGACCGCCGTCGCCGAGGACACATCCGCACCCTGTGTCGCCAAGGGCGTCGCCGACACCGAGGGCGGACCCGTCTTCGTCTTCCCCGGGCACGGCCCGCAGTGGCCCGGCATGGCCACCGAACTCCTCGACACCGACGAGGTGTTCCGCACCCACTTCACCGAAGTCGCCTCCGCCGTCGAGGAGTACACCGACTGGAAGGTGCTGGACGTGCTGCGCGACGCCGACGGCGCCCCGCCGCTGGACCGCGTCGACATCGTCCAGCCCGTCCTGTTCGTGGTCTGCGTGGCGCTCGCCCGCCTGTGGCAGTCCCACGGGGTGCGGCCCGTCGCCGTCGCCGGCCAGAGCCAGGGCGAGATCGCCGCCGCGCACGTCGCCGGCGCCCTCACCCTGGCGGACGCCGCCCGCATCGTCGTCAGCCGCGGCCGCGCGCTCACCCCGCTCTCCGGCCGCGGCGGCATGCTCTCCGTACCGCTGCCGCTCGCCGGGCTGGAACACCGCCTGGCCCGCTGGGAAGGGCGGCTCTCCGTCGGCTCGCTCAGCGGCCCCCGCGCGGTCGTCGTCTCCGGCGACACGCAGGCGCTCGACGCCCTGCAGGCCGAACTCGCCGACGAGGGCGTACGGTCCCGCCGTGTCGCCATCGGCTACGCCTCGCACTCCGCGCAGATCGAGGAGGTGCGCGACGACCTGCTCGCCGCGTTCGCGCCGGTCACCGCACGCCCGGCCGACGTGCCGTTCCACTCCACGGTCACCGGCGGCCGGATCGAGGACACCACCACGCTGGACGCGCACTACTGGTACCGCAACGTCCGGCAGACCGTCCGCCTCGGCGACACCGTCGAGGAGCTCGCCGCCGCGGGCCACCGCGTCTTCGTGGAGGTCGGCCCCCACCCCGTGGTGACCACCGTCCTCGGCGACGTCCTGGACGAGGCCGGCGCCACCGGCAGCGTGGTCGTCGCCACCCTGCGCCGCGGCGACGGCGGCCGCGCCCGCTTCCTGCTCTCGCTCGCCGAACTCCACGTACAGGGCTGCGCCGAACTCCCCGCCGCCGACGACACCCCGCCACGCCGCGTCGACCTGCCCACCTACGCCTTCCAACGTCGGCGCTACTGGCCCGAGTTCACCCGGGCCGCGGCCGCCGGCGCCGCACGGGGCACCACCGACGGACCGTTCTGGGACGCCGTCGAGCAGGGCGACGTCACGGCCCTCACCGCCGCCCTCGACCTCGACGAGAACGCCGTCTCCCGGCTCGTCCCGGCGCTGGCGCACTACCGCCGGCACAGTGCCGAGACCGCCGTCGCCGACTCCTGGCGCTACCGCATCGCCTGGCAGCCCGTCGAGGACGGGCCCGCCCCCGCCCTCACCGGCCGCTGGCTCGTCGTCGTCCCGCTGGGCCGCGAGGACGGCCCCGAGGCCACCGCCCTGACCGCCGCCCTGCGGCGCGCCGGCGCCACCCCGGTGGCCGTCCCCGTC
This sequence comes from Streptomyces sp. RPA4-2, assembly GCF_012273515.2. NCBI lineage: Bacteria > Bacillati > Actinomycetota > Actinomycetes > Kitasatosporales > Streptomycetaceae > Streptomyces > Streptomyces sp. RPA4-2. The sequence goes on along the minus strand of NZ_CP050975.2, from coordinate 170,380 downwards.
GACTGCGCGGCCGACCGGAGCGCCGTCGCCGCCGCCCTCTCCACCGCCCTCACCGGGAGCGCCGGCCCCTCCGCCGGGCCCGCCGGGCCCGCCGGTCCGACCGCGACGAACCGTGCCCCGAAAGCCGCCGGAGTCGTCTCGCTGCTCGCCCTCGACGAGGACCCGCTGCCCGCGCTGCCCGCCGTACCGAGGGGGTCCGCCGGGACCGTCACCCTCGTCCAGGCGCTGCAGGACCTCGGCGCCGACGTCCCCGTGTGGTTCACCACGCGCGGCGCCGTCGCGACCGACGCGCGCAGCGCCCCGCAGGCGCCCGTCCAGTCGATGGTCTGGGGGTTCGGACGGGTCGTCGCCCTCGAACAGGCCGACCTCTGGGGCGGTCTCGTCGACCTGCCCGCCGCCCTCGACGAGCGGGCCGCCGACCGGTTCACCGCCGTACTGGCCGGCCGCGACCACGAGGACCAGGTCGCGATCCGCGCCACCGGCGTCCTCGGCCGCCGTCTGCTGCGCGCGGCCACCGGCGCCCTGCCGGCCGGCCGCCGCTGGCACCCCGAGGGCACCGTTCTGGTCACCGGCGGCACCGGCGCACTCGGCCGGCACGTCGCCCGCTGGCTCGCCCGCTCCGGCGCCCGCGACCTGCTGCTGGTCAGCCGCTCCGGCCCGGACGCGCCCGGCGGCGCCGAGTTCGCCGCCGAACTCGCCGCCCTCGGCGCCCGCGCCGACATCGCCCGCTGCGACCTCGCCGACCCCGGCGACCTCGCCCGCCTGCTCGCCGCGATACCCGACGAACGGCCTCTGGCCGCCGTGTTCCACACGGCCGCCGTCCTCGACGACGGCGTCATCGGCTCCCTCACCCCCGAACGCCTCGCCGACGTGCTGCGCGTCAAGGTGGGCGGCGCCCTCAACCTCGACTCCGCCACCGCCGGCCTCGACCTGTCCGCCTTCGTCCTGTTCTCCTCGTCCTCCGGAGTCTTCGGCAGCCCCGGCCACGGCAACTACGCCCCCGGCAACGCCTTCCTCGACGCCTTGGCGGAGGACCGCCGCGCCCGCGGACTGCCCGCGACCGCCGTCGCCTGGAGCGGCTGGGCCGACGGCGGCATGGCCTCCGGCACCGTCGGCGAACGCCTGGAACGCCACGGCGTACGCCTCATGGACCCCGACACGGCCGTCACCGCGCTCCAGCACGCCCTCGACCACGGCGACACCACCCTCGTCGTCACCGACATCGACTGGGAGGTGTTCGGCGCCGAACTCGCCAAGGGCCGCCCGCGCCGCCTCTACGCCGCCCTGCCCGAAGCCCGGCACGCCCTGGCCGGCGCGCGCGGCACCGCACCGGAGCCCGCGCCGGGGGAGCGCACCGGCCTCGCCGAACAGCTCGCCCCACTCGGCGACAGCGACCGCCGCGGCGCCCTGCTCACCCTCGTCCGGGCGCACATCGCCTACGTGCTCAACCACCCCAGCCCCGACGAGGTCGAACCCCACCGGGCCTTCCGGGAACTCGGCTTCGACTCGCTGACCGCCGTCGAACTGCGCAACGCCCTCAACGCGGCCACCGGTCTGCGGCTGCCGACCAGCCTCGTCTACGACTACCCGACGCCCGCCGCGCTCGCCGACCACCTCGGCGCCGCGTTCGCCCCCGCGAGCGCCCCGGCACCCACCGCGCCCGCGGCCCTGGGGGTACGGCGCCCGGACCCCGACGACGACCCGATCGCCATCATCGGCATGGCCTGCCGGTTCCCCGGCGACGTCGGCACGCCCGAGGAGTTCTGGCGGCTGCTGACCGCCGGCACCGACGCGATCACCCCCTTCCCCGACGACCGCGACTGGGACCTCGACGCGCTCCACGACCCCGAGCCGGGACGCGGCGGCGTCTCCACCCGGGCCGGCGGCTTCCTCACCGGGTTCGCCGACTTCGACCCGGCGTTCTTCACCATCTCCCCGCGCGAGGCCGCCGCGATGGACCCGCAGCAGCGACACCTGCTGGAGATGTCCTGGGAGGCGTTCGAGCGGGCCGGCATCGAACCGAGGACCCTGCGCGGCAGCCGTACCGGTGTCTTCGCCGGCACCAACTACCAGGACTACTCCTCCCGGCCGCTCGCCCTCGACGAGGACGCCGGCGCCCACCTCGGCACCGGCAACTCGGCGAGCGTCCTGTCCGGCCGCGTCTCCTACACCTTCGGCCTGGAAGGGCCCGCGGTCACCGTCGACACCGCCTGCTCCTCCTCACTGGTGGCCCTGCACCTGGCCGTGCGCTCGCTGCGCTCCGGCGAGAGCGACCTCGCCCTCGCCGGCGGCGTCACCGTGATGTCCACCCCCGGACTGTTCCTCGACTTCAGCCGGCAGCGCGGCCTCGCGGCGGACGGCCGCTGCAAGTCCTTCGCGGACGCCGCCGACGGCACCGGCTTCTCCGAGGGCGGCGGCATGCTGCTGGTGGAGCGGCTGTCCGACGCCCGCCGCAACGGCCACCGGGTCCTCGCCGTCGTGCGCGGCTCCGCCGTCAACCAGGACGGCGCCTCCAACGGGCTCACCGCCCCCAACGGCCCCTCCCAGCAGCGGGTCATCCGGGCCGCGCTCGCCGACGCGGGCCTCGCCACCGCCGACGTCGACGTCCTGGAGGCGCACGGCACGGGAACCATGCTCGGCGACCCGATCGAGGCCCAGGCCGTCCTCGCCACCTACGGCCAGGGCCGGCCCGCGGAGCGGCCGTTGTGGCTGGGCTCGGTGAAGTCCAACATCGGCCACACCCAGGCCGGCGCCGGCGTCGCCGGGATCATCAAGATGGTCCTGGCCCTGCGCAACGGAGTCCTGCCGGCCACCCTGCACGTCGACCGGCCCTCCACACACGTCGACTGGGACGCGGGCGACGTCCGGCTGCTGACCGAGGCCGTCGCATGGCCCGAGAACGGCCGCCCCGGCCGCGCCGGTGTCTCCTCCTTCGGCATCAGCGGCACCAACGCCCACGTCATCCTCGAAGCCGCCACCGACGAGGAGCCCGCCGCGCCCGCCGAGGCCGAACCCGCCGCGCCCACGGCCGCCGGCGCCCACGCCCCCGTCGTCCCCTGGGTGCTCAGCGCCCGCAGCGCCGCCGCCCTGCGGGACCAGGCGGGCCGCCTGCTCACCCACCTCGCCGACCGGCCCCGGGCCGACGCCCGCGACGTGGGACTGTCCCTCGCCACCACCCGCACCGCCTTCGAACACCGGGCCGTCGTCGTCGGCGCCGACCGGGCGGAACTCACCGAGGCCCTCACCGCGCTGGCCGAGGGGCGCTCCGAGCCCCGCACCCCGGCCGGCGTGGCGCGCGGCGCCGGCCGCACCGCGTTCCTGTTCACCGGCCAGGGCGCCCAGCGCCCCGGCATGGGCCGCGAACTCCACCGCACCTACCCCGTGTTCGCCGAGGCCTTCGACGCGGCCTGCGCCCACCTCCCCGGACTGCGCGAGATCATCCTCGGCGACGGCGACGGCGACGGCGACGGCGACGGCGACGGCTCCGAGGCCGCTGCCGCCGAGGTCCTGAACCGCACCGAGCACGCCCAGCCCGCCCTGTTCGCCTTCGAGGTCGCCCTCTACCGCCTGCTGGAGTCCTGGGGCATCGTCCCCGACCAGGTCACCGGCCACTCCGTCGGCGAACTCGCCGCGGCCCACGTCGCCGGCGTCCTCTCCCTCCCCGACGCCTGCACCCTCGTCGCCGCCCGCGGCCGCCTCATGCAGCAACTGCCCCCGGGCGGCGCGATGGCCGCCGTGCAGGCCTCCGAGGCGGAGGTGCTGCCCCTGCTCGCCGGGCGGGAGACCGCCCTCGGCATCGCCGCCCTCAACGGGCCCGCGGCCACGGTCGTCTCCGGCACCGAGGACGCCGTCACCGCCGTCGCCGACCAGCTGGCGGCGCAGGGCCGCAAGACCTCCCGGCTGCGCGTCAGCCACGCCTTCCACTCGCCGCTGATGGACCCCGTCCTCGACGCCTTCCGGACCGTCGCCGCAGGGCTCACCTACTCCGCCCCGACGCTGGCCTTCGTCTCCGGCACGACCGGAGAGCCGGTCGGCGCACGGCAGTTGACCGACCCCGAGTACTGGGTACGCCACGTCCGCGAGCCGGTCCGCTTCCACGACGCCGTCCGTCACCTCCGCGACGATCTCGCCGTCACCCGCTTCCTGGAGATCGGTCCGGACGCCACCCTGACCACCCTGGCCACGGCGGCCCTGGACGACCCCGGCCGCCCCGAGGCCCAGCTCGTCCCGGCCGTCCGCAAGGACGTCCCCGAGGCCCGCGGCCTGCTCACCGCGCTCGGCCGGCTGTTCACCACCGGCACCGAACCCGACTGGCCCGCCCTGTTCACCGGCGCCCGGCCCGTCCCGCTGCCCACCTACGCCTTCCAGCACGAGCGCTACTGGCTGCCCAGCGCCCCCTGGACCGGCGACCTGGCGGGCGCCGGCCTGGAAACGGCGGCCCACCCCTTCCTGGGCGCCGCCGTCCGCCCCGCCGGCTCCGACACCGTCCTGCTCACCGGACGCCTGTCCCTGCGCACCCACCCCTGGCTCGCCGACCACACCGTGCTCGGCCAGGTCATCCTGCCCGCGACCGGCTACCTCGACCTCGCCGTCCACGCGGGCGACCGCACCGGCTGCGCCCACCTCGCCGAACTCACCCTGCACAGCCCGCTGGTGATCCCCCGCGAGGGAGCCGTCCAGCTCCAGGTCACCGTCGAAGCACCCGACGAGCGGGGCCGGCGCACCTTCGGCGTGTACGCGCGCCCCGCCGACACCGACACCGACACGCCGTGGGAACAGCACGCCCGGGGCACCCTCGCCCCCGAGGACCAGGCCCCGGCCGCGCCGTCCGCCGACCTGAGCGTCTGGCCCCCGCACGGCGCCGAGGCCGTCGCCGACGGCGGCCACTACGAGGGGTTCGCCGAGGCCGGGTTCGGCTACGGGCCCAGCTTCCAGGGCCTGGGCCGGGTGTGGCGGCGCGGCGACGAGGTGTTCGCCGAGGTCGCCCTTCCCGAGGAGTACCGCGCCGACGCCCCCCGCTTCGGCCTCCACCCCGCCCTGCTGGACGCGGCGACCCACGCGCTTCTCGTCGAACTCCCGGGCGGCGCCGGGAAGTCGGCGGAGCCCATGCTGCCCTTCGCGTGGAGCGGCCTGACCCTGCACGCGGAGGGCGCCACCGCCCTCAGGGTGCGGCTGGCGCCGGCCGGACACGCCCACGGGTTCTCCGTGCTCGTCGCCGACACCGACGGCCGGCCCGTCGCCACCGCCGAGTCCCTCACCCTGCGCGCCGTGGCCGCCGAACCGCCGCGCGAACACGACGGCCGGGCACCCGGGCTGCTGCGCCTGGCCTGGAGCGACGCACGGCCCGCCCCGGCCGCACCCCGCCCGGAATCGGCCCGCTGGATCATCCTCGGCGAGGGCGACGACCGGGTGGCCCGGTCCGTCGACGCCGCGGGCGTCCACCTGGAGACGTACGCCGACCTCGAAGCACTCGGCAAGGCCGTGGACACCGGCATGACCATGCCGGACATCGTGCTCGTCGCCCCCGACGGCCACCGCCCCGACGACGGACACGACGTCCCCGGCACCGTCCGCTCCGCGCTCACCCCCGCCCACGACCTGATCCGCGGCTGGCTCGGCGACGAACGCTTCGCCGCCTCCCGCCTGGTGTTCGTCACCCGGACCTGCGTGGCCACCGACGACGACGGCGGCGGCATCCAGGACCTGGCGGGCGCGGCCCTGTGGGGCATGGTCCGCTCCACGCAGGCCGAACACCCCGGCCGTTTCCAGCTCGTGGACCTGCCCGGCACCCCCGACGAGGCGGACGAACACGCCTTCCTCGCCGCCGTCGCCACCGTCCACCCGCAGAGCGCGATACGCGCCGGCCGGGTCCTGCTGCCGGGCCTCGCCCCGGTCGGGCCCGGCACCGAGGCACCCGGCCTGGCGTCCGGCACCGTCCTGGTCACCGGCGCCACCGGCGCCCTCGGCAGCACCCTCGCCCGGCACCTCGTCACCGCCCACGGCGTACGCAGCCTGCTGCTCACCGGCCGCCGCGGCCCCGACGCCCCCGGCGCCGGCGCACTGCGCGACGAACTCACCGCACTCGGCGCGGACGTCACCCTCGTCGCCTGCGACACCGCCGACCGCGCCCAGGTCGAACGCCTCCTCGCCGCCGTCCCCGCCGACCGGCCGCTGACCGGTGTGGTGCACGCCGCCGGCGTCGTCGACGACAAGCCGGTCACCGCCCTGGACCCCGAGCGCTTCGAGCGGGTCCTGCGCCCGAAGGCCGACGGCGGCTGGCTGCTGCACGAACTCACCGCGAACCAGGGCCTGTCCGCGTTCGTCCTGTTCTCCTCCGCCGCGGGAACCTTCGGCTCCCCGGGCCAGGCCAACTACGCCGCCGCGAACGCCTTCCTCGACGCGCTCGCCTCCCACCGGCGCTCGCTCGGCCTGCCCGCCTCCTCCCTCGCCTGGGGAGTGTGGGAGAGCGACAGCGCCATGACGGCCGGCCTCTCCGACACCGACCGCCGCCGCATGACCCGCGGCGGCATGCGCGCGCTGTCCACGAAGGACGGACTCCTCCTGCTCGACAGCGCACTGACCACCGACCGTCCCGCCCTCATCGCCATGGACACCACCGCCGGCACCGGCGCCCTGCAGGCCCTGCTGCGGCCCGCGGACCGCCCGGCCGGCCGCCGCAGCGCGGCGGGCGCCCGGCCGGCACCGACCACCGCCGCCAGGCTCGCCGGACTCGGCCCGGCCGAGCGCCGCACCACACTGCTCGCCCTGGTCCGCGACCTGGCCGCGGCGGTCCTCGGACACGCGTCCGCCGACGCGGTGGAGGCCGACCAGCTCTTCACGGAACAGGGCTTCGACTCCCTGACCGCCGTCGAACTGCGCAACCACCTCGCCACCGCGACCGCCCTGACCCTGCCGCCGACCCTCCTGTTCGACCACGCCACCCCGGAACTGCTTGCCGCCCACCTCGACCAGCGGCTGCTGGACGCGCCCACCGGCGGCGACCCGGCGGCGCCGGCCGACCGGCCCGCCGCACCCGCCGGGGACACCCTCAGCGGCCTGTTCAAGCAGGCCTGCGAGAGCGGCCGCGTCGACGAGGGCTTCGCCCTGCTCCAGGCCGCCGCCGCACTGCGGCCGACCTTCGCCTCCCCGCGGGAACTGGCCGCGGCGCCCGAGCCGATCAGGCTCTCCAAGGGCGAGACCGGCACACCGTTCGTCTGCTTCAGCTCCTACGTGGCGCTGGCCGGCGTGCACCAGTACGCGCGGTTCGCCTCGGCCTTCCGCGGCGAGCGCGACGTATGGGCCCTGCCCACCCAGGGATTCGGCACCGGTGAGGCACTGCCCGCCTCGTTCGACGCCATCGCCGCGCTCCAGGCCGAGGCGGTCACCCGGACCGTCGGCGACGGCCCCGTCGTCCTCGTCGGCTCCTCGTCGGGCGGCATCCTCGCCCTGGCCGCCGCCCGGCACCTCCAGGAGCAGGGCAGGCCCCCGGCCGCCGTGGTCCTGCTCGACACCTACATGCCGCGCGCCGACTCGCCGTTCCTGAAGTTCTCCCAGCAGATGCTGGGCGGCATGTTCGACCGCGAGTCGATGTTCGCCCACATGGACACCGACCGGCTGACCGCCATGAGCTGGTACATCAGCCTCATCGGCGAATGGGAGCCGGGACCGCTGGACAGCCCGGTCGTCCTGGTGCGCTCCAGCGAGCCCCCGGTGCCCGCCGGCCTGAGCGGCCCCCTGGAGCGGGAGGAGTGGCAGTCGTCGTGGGAGCGGGCGCACACCACGATCGACGTTGCCGGCAACCACTTCACGATGATGGAGACCCACGCCCGCAGCACCGCCGACGCCACCGGCGCGTGGCTGGGGAGCCTGGGCCAGGACAGCTGAGCCACCACGCGCGACACGATGCCCCCTGTGTCCGGACCGGACACAGGGGGCATCGTGCGTGGCGGAAGAGGCGGAGGGGCGGAGGGGTGGTGTTCAGACCGCCCAGTGCGGCGTGTCGGTGATGGTGAGCACGGCCGCGCTGCACAGCCATCCCGGCCCCTGGGAGAACAGCAGGACGTTGTCGCCCGGCACCACCTCGCGCGTGCGCACCAGGTGTTCCAGGGAGATGAACACGTCGGCGCCGCCCACGTGCCCGACCGTCCGGCCGAAGTCCCAGCTGCACTCCGCCATGGTCAGCCCGAGCGGCAGCATGATCGAGTACTCGATCATCCGGCCGTCCATGTTGATCGGCACCACCTTGGTGAGGTCGGACGCGTTCAGGCCGGCGTCGACCAGCGACCGGTGGATCATGTCCAGGCCGAACAGGGTCAGCTTCTCCATCGTCTCCGACAGGGGCATCCGCTCGCTGAACTGCTCGGCCCGCTCGACCATGCCGGCCACCGTTCCGGTGTCCTCGCGCAGCAGCAGTGGCCCGTCCCCGCGGTGCCACGACTCCAGCTCGTGCAGCACCCCCGAGTTGAGGGAGCGCACCTCGGCGAAGCCCTCCTCGTCGCTCACCAGCACCGCGGCCGCGCCGTCCCCGAGGATGTACGCCTGGCCGAAGCCCTTCCAGCGGTCCATCTGCGGCGAGGAGAAGTTCTCGCCCGTCGTCAGCAGCACCGAGCCCGCCCCGGCGGCCCCGGTGAGCTTGCCGATCGCCACCTCCAGGGCGCTGAGCATGCCGTCGCAGCCCTGCTGGAGGTAGAGCGCGGGAATGTTGCCCAGGCCCAGCTCCCGCAGGATGTAGCCGGGCGGGTAGGCCCCGTCGGGGCCCTGGTAGTGGACGGCGCTGTGGATGTACGCCCCGAGGTCCTCGGGATCGGTCTTCGAGCGCTCCAGCGTGGTCCGGGCGGCCGCCACGACGAGGTCCATGGCCGGCACGTCACCGGCGACATGGGTGCCCGTCAGCCCGTTCGCCGCCTGGATCTCGCCGTCCAGCCTCCCTTCGGCCACGGCCTGCAGGGCGTCGGCCCACTCGGGCAGCACGACGCCCAGCGATTCGATGTGCACGTTCTCGACCCTCATCTGCCTTCTTCTCCTCTTCCGCCTTCGGGCGTTCTGTGTCGTGCGGCGTCGTGACGGCGGACATCCGTCACGACGGCGCCGGGCGGCGCGGCACCACCGTCAGGTGCCGCACCGCCCGGCCGGGGATCCCGCCTCAACGGGCCTGTCGGACAGCCTGGTTCAGCGGGCGAGCAGCTCCTTCTTCAGATGGCGGGCGAGCCCGGCCGGCGTGGCGAAGTCGAACACCACGGCCGCCGACAGGGGCAGCCCGGTCGCCTCGACCAGCGCGTTGCGCGCGGTCAGCGCCGTCAGCGAGTCGAAGCCGAGCTCCCGCGTCTCGCCGTCCGGCGGCACCTGGGCGCCGCCGGGCAGCCCGAGGGAGGCGGCGAAGTGCGTGCGTACCAGGTCGATGAGGGACTGCTCCTGCTCCGCGTCCGACAGGGCCGCCAGCCGGTGCCGCAGCCCGGACGGGTCCGCCACCGCGTCACGGGCCACCCGGCGGCCCGCACCGGCCACCAGCCCCCGCCGCAGCGCGGCCGAGCCGGTGAGCGGGCCGGGGGAGCCGGCGCCGCCCAGCGGGGTGCGCGCGGCGACGACCGCGGGCAGCCCCAGCGAGCACGCCGCGTCGAAGAGGTCGAGGGCCTCCCGCGAGGCCAGGTCGGCGCCGCGTACCGACACGGCCGGCACACCGGCGGCCCGCAGCCGCACCGCCCACGCGTCCAGGAACGCGCCGGCGGCCTCGGCGACCAGCCCGGGGGCGGTCGGCGAGGGACCGGGGGAGCTGAGCACGAACGTGTCCACGTCCCCGGGCGCGAGCCCGTCGCCGAGGGCGAGCGCGGTGTCGACGACCGGCCGCAGCACCGCGTCGACATCGCCGTCGGGCCCCTCGGAGGCGATGTGCACGGCCGCCGCGAACAGCACGGCCGAAGGACCGGCCGCCCGCAGCGGGCGCACGGACGCCACCGGGTCCGCCGCGTCCCACGCGGCCACGGACGTGCCCGGCACTCCTGCCTGCGCCGCGGCAGCCGGGTCCGGCCCCGCGGTGTCGGCCAACAGCACCTCACGCGAGCCGAGTCCGGCCGGCAGACGCCCGACCGGTGCGGTCGCCCCGGCCTGCACCACCAGCAGCAGGCCCGTGCCGCGCGGGGTGGGCACCGGGGAGCCTGCACCGGGCGCGACGCGTTCGACCCGCGGCACGCGCGCCGCACGGCCGCGCAGCGCCAGCCGGGGTTCGCCCGAGGCCACCGCGTCCGGCAGGACGCGCCAGGCCCGCTTGGAGGCGTCCGTGTCGACCAGCACAAATCGGCCCGGGGCCCGGTCCTGCGCCGCGCCGACCAGCCCCCACAGGGCGGCGGCCGGCAGGTCCGGCGCCGTGGAGCCGTCCCAGGCGGGCACGGCACCCCGGGTCAGCACGACCAGACGGCTGTCCGCGAACAGCGGATCACCCCACCGGCGCGCCCACTCCAGGCCCTCGCGCACGGCGCCGCGCACCGCGTCCGCGACGTCCGCCCCGCTCCCGGCGGCGGCCGGGGGCCGGGAGACGACCACCACGTGCGGCGGCTCGGCGCCGTCGGAGACGGCCTTCGCGAGGGCGCCGAGGTCCGGATACGTCTCCGAGTAGCGCCCGGCGGCCATCAGGCCGGCGCGGACCCGCAGCGGGTCGTCACCGACCACCGCCCACCGTTCGTCGCCGTGCCGCGCGGCCGGCGCGAGTTCCACGTCGTGCCACACCTGGGTGAACAGGCCGTCCTGCTGGAGCGCCGAGGCCCGGGCCAGCGCGGAGCGGGTCAGTCCGCCGGCCGTCACGGACTCCACGCTCAGTACGGGATCGCCGGCCGCGTCGGCGGCCTCGATGCCGAACCCGCCGTCGGGCCGCGGCCGTACCCGCACGCGCAGCACGGACGCCCCGGAGGCATGCAGCGTCACCCCGTGCCAGGAGTCCGGCCACCACAGGCCGTCGCCGTCCGGCGCGGGCGCCTGGACCGCCGGATCCACCCGGGTGTGCAGGAGCAGGGGCCGCAGCACCGCGTCCAGCAGTGCCGGGTGCAGTCCGAACAGGGCCCCCTGCTCACGGTTGTCGTCGGGCAGCGCGACCTCGGCGAACAACTCACCGTCGCGCCGCCACACCGTCCGCAGCTCGCGCGGCACGCCGTCGCCGGAATCGGACGGCAGTTCCTCGAAGGGGACGCGCCGGGAACCCGCGGGCGGCCACACGGCCAGTTCACCCGGGTCGTCGGGGTCGGGGAGGCCGGGCGCGAGGGTGCCGGACGCGTGGCGGGTCCAGGGCCGCCCGGTCGCGCCCCCGCCGTCCCGCCGGGCGTGCACGGTCACGGGACGTACGCCCTCGTCGCCGGCGGCCCCGACACTCACCCGCAGCTGGACGCCGTCCCGCTCGGGCAGCACGAGCGGTTCGCCGGTGCCCAGTTCCACCAGCCGTCCGCAGCCGACGTGGTTCCCGGCGTGCAGCACCAGCTCGGCGAGCACCGCGGGCGCCACGACGGCCGTACCGGCCACCGTGCGGGACGGCGGCGCAGCGTGCCCGCCGCCCTGCAGCCGGCCGGAGAACAGCACGCCGTCCCCACCGGGCAGCTCGACCGCGGCCTGCAGCAGCGGGTGCGCGCCGTCCAGCAGGCCGAGTTCCAGGGCCCCTTCGTAGACCCGCGAGGACTGCTGCGCCGTGCGGGCCCTGCGCCACAGCAGCCGGCCGGGCAGCCCGGCCAGACGCTTGCGGGCGATCTTCCCGGCGGGGTTGCGCGGGATCTCGTCGACCTCGTACAGCTCCTCGGGCAGCTTGAACGCCGACAGCTCCGCGCGGCACGCGGCCAGGACCGCGTCCGTGTCGATGCCGCCGGGTCCGCGCACCAGGTACGCCACCGGCACCTCACCGAGCGTGTCGTGCGGCTTGGCGCCCACGGCCGCGTCCGCGATGCCCTCCACCCGGCCCAGCACCTTCTCGATCTCGCCCGGATGGATGTTCTCGCCGCCGCGGATGATGAGTTCCTTCAGCCGGCCGCTGATCGTGACGTACCCGGCGCCGTCCTGCCAGGCGATGTCACCGGTGCGGTACCAGCCGTCGCTCAGCACGGACGCGGTCGCCTCGTCCTGGCGGTGGTAGCCGAGCATCAGCGCCGGGCTGGAGACCCACACCTCGCCCTCCTCCCCGCCGGGCACTTCCTCCCCGGTGCGGGGGTCCGTCAGACGCAGCGTCAGACCCGGTACGGGCAGCCCGCAGGAGCCCGGCACGTACGGGCCCTCGGGAAGGTTGGTGGTGATCGCGCCGCCGGTCTCGGTGCTGCCGTAACTGTCCAGCAGCGGCAGGCCGAACGCGGCGCGGAAGGACTCGTGCAGCGACACCGGGCAGGAGGAGCCCGCGACCATGCACAGTCTCAGGTCGGCCAGGGCGTCGAAGCCGTCGGACCGGGCCCGCTCGACCATGTGGTGGTACATCGTCGGCACTCCGACGAGGAACGTGGAGCGCTCCTCGCGGGCCGTGCGCAGGATCTCGTCCGCCGCCAGCCCGTCGGTGATCCGGGCCGTCGCGCCGACCGCCAGCACGCCGAGCACGCACACGTTGTGCGCGACGGCGTGGAACAGCGGCATCGGCCACAGCACCCGGTCCTCGGGCGACAGCCCGAGCACCGGGGCGGTGCAGGCGCCGGTCGCCCACAGCGACGACCGCTGGGTGGAGACCACGCCCTTGGGGCGGCCCGTGGTGCCGGACGTGTAGAGCATCCACGCGGGTTCGTCCATGCCCAGGTCGTCGCGCGGCGGATGACGTATCGACCAGGTCGTCGCCAGGGTCTCGTAGCGCGGCAGACCGTGCTCCTCCTCAGGCCCGGAGGGGTCCGGCACGACCACGACCGCGACCCCCGGCCGGTCGACCAGGACCCGGCGCACCTGCGGCAGTTGGGCCACCCCGGTGATCACCATGCGGGCCGCGCAGTCGTCCAGCAGGAAGGACAGCTCCGCGTCGGTCGACTGAGGGTTGAGCGGGACGCCGACCGCGCTCGCCCGCGTGACCGCCAGGTAACTCTCCACCGTCTCCACCCGGTTGGGCAGGTAGATCACGGCCCGCGCCCCGCGTTCGAGGCCCAGTTCGGCGAGGTGGCCGGCCACCCGGGCGGTACGCAGGGCGAGTTCGGCGTACGTCACCGAGCGGTGGGCGTCGCGGAACGCGGGCTGCCGGGGCCGGTGTTCGGCGTGCCCGGCGAGCAGTTCGTGCAGCGGCCGGACGAGATCGGCACGGAACATCTCACTCACGCTCCTCGGACTCCCGGCGGTCAGGCGGCGGACGCGCGGTAGCGGCGCACCGCCAGCGCCCGGCACGCCAGGGCGATGACGACCGACCACGCCACGGACACCACCACGGCGTGCTCGGCGGGCCAGCCGGTCGTCGCGTGCAGCCCGGGGTTGCCGAACAGGTCACGGGCCGCCTGGACGGTGGCCGTGAGCGGGTTCCACTCCGCCGCGAAACGCAGCGGGGCCGGGAGCGTGGACGGCGCGACGAACGCGTTCGACAGGAAGGTCAGCGGGAACAGCCACAGGAAGTTGCCGGTCGCGGCGGCCTCCGGCGCGCGGACCGACAGACCGATGAGCACCCCCACCCACGACAGGGCGTGGCCCAGCAGGAGCAGCAGCCCGAACGCCGCGGCCGCGTGCAGGAATCCGTGGTGGATGCGCCAGCCGACGATCAGGGCGCAGCCCACCATCACCACGATCACGGCGCTGTTCTGCACCAGGTCGGCGAGCGCGCGGCCGGTCAGCAGCGCCCCGCGGGACATGGGCAGCGAGCGGAACCGGTCGACCATGCCGCTCTTGAGGTCGTTGGCCATGCCCACGCTGCTGTTGCTGGCGGTCGCGAAGGCGATGGTCTGCGCGAAGAAGCCGGGCATCATGTACTCGCGGTAGGCCTCCGGCCCGCCCGCGCCGGGCAGCGCGAAGGAGCCCGCGAAGAGGTAGGCGAAGAGCAGGACGAACACGATCGGCTGCACGAGGCTGAGGACCAGCACCTCGGGGATGCGGACCATCCTGATGATGTTGCGCCGCGTGATCACGACCACGTCGTGGATCGCCTTCGCCGCGGACGCGGGGCGCAGGGCGTCCCCGCCGCGGGACTGTACCGCCCATGCCACGGTCATCACTCCTTCTCGTTCGACGCGCCGGCCGAGACCATCGCGTGCTTGGACCGGCCGCCGCGGGGCGGGTCCGTCAGGGCCAGGAACACCTCGTCGAGGGTCGGCTGGCGCAGGCTGATGTCACTGATCTCGATCCCGGCGCCGGCCAGGGCGCCGATGACCTCGGTCAGCAGGTGCACGCCGCCGTCCACCGGCGCGGAGACCAGCGACCTGGCCCGGTCCACGTCGGGTGCGCGGGTGCTGAAGCGGCCCAGCAGCGCGGCGGCGCCCTCGATCTGTTCGGCGCGCTCCACGACGATCTCGATCTGCTGCCGGCTGGTGCGTGTCTTGAGTTCGCGCGGTGTGCCCTGGGCGATGATCCGGCCCTGGTCGACGACGGCGATGTCCTGGGCGAGCCGGTCCGCCTCCTCCAGGTACTGCGTGGTCAGCAGCAGGGTGGTGCCCGCGTCGACCAGCCGGTCGATGGCCTCCCACAACAGCAGGCGGCTGGTGGGGTCGAGGCCCACCGACGGCTCGTCGAGGAACATCACCGACGGCCGCACCACCAGCGCGCACGCGAGGTCGAGGCGCCGGCGCATGCCGCCCGAGTACGTGGTGGACACCCGGTCGGCGGCCCCGGTCAGCTCGAACTGCGCGAGCAGCTCCTCCGCCCGCCGCCGGGCCGCGCCGGCCCGCATGCCGTACAACTCGCCGATCATGCGCAGGTTCTCACGGCCCGTCAGCCGGTCGTCGACGGCGGCGAACTGGCCGGACAGCCCGATCGACCGGCGCACCAGGTCCGGGGCGCGGACCACGTCGTGGCCCGCGACCGTGGCGGTGCCCGCGTCGGGGCGCAGCAAAGTGGTGAGCACCCGGACGGCGGTGGTCTTGCCCGCCCCGTTGGGGCCCAGCAGACCCAGCACGGTGCCCTCCGGGACCGTGAGAGTGACTCCGTCGAGAGCCCGGATCTTCCCGAAGGTCTTGACGAGGCCCTCAGCGTGGATGGCGCCCGGCATGGCTTCTCCGTCCTGTTTCTGCGTTCGGTGGGACTTCTCAGTTCGCGGAGATCAGCTTCAGCTCGGGGTGGGCGGTGCCGCCCGCGATCGCGGTGGACGAGATGTGGGAGACGACCCGCTCGTCGACCGGGTCGTTCGCCGGGTCGTCGTTGACCCTGAGGTGCTCGTAGGTCGTGGAGCGCTGCGCGGGCACCCGCCCGGCACCGCGGATCAGCGTGAGCAGTTCCACCAGGTTGGAGCGGTGCTTGGCGCCGGCCGAGGAGACGACGTTCTCCTCCAGCATCACGGAGCCGAGGTCGTCCGCGCCGTAGTGCAGGGTCAGCTGGCCGGCCTCCTTGCCGGTGGTCAGCCAGGAACCCTGGATGTGCCGCACGTTGTCGAAGAAGAGCCGGGCGATCGCGATCATCCGCACGTACTCGAAGAGCGTGGCCTGCGTACGGCCCTTGAGGTGGTTGTTCTCCGGCTGGTAGGTGTACGGGATGAAGGCGCGGAAACCGCCGGTCCGGTCCTGTACGTCGCGGATCATCCGCATGTGCTCGATGCGTTCGGCGTTGGTCTCGCCGGTGCCCATGAGCATCGTCGAGGTCGACTCGACCCCCAGCCCGTGCGCGGTCTCCATGATCTCCAGCCAGCGTTCGCCGGACTCCTTGAGCGGGGCGATCGCCTTGCGGGGGCGGGCCGGGAGCAGTTCCGCGCCGGCGCCCGCGAAGGAGTCGAGGCCGGCGGTGTGGATCCGCTGGATGGCCTCCTCCACGCTCACCTTGGAGATCCGGGCCATGTGCTCGACCTCGGACGCGCCGAGGGAGTGGATGACCAGCTGGGGGAAGTTCTCCTTGATCGCGGAGAAGTGCTTCTCGTAGTACTCCACGCCGTAGTCGGGGTGGTGTCCGCCCTGGAACATGATCTGGGTGCCGCCGAGTTCGACGGTCTCCGCGCAGCGGCGCAGGATGTCGTCGAGGTCGCGGGTCCAGCCCTTGGCGGTGTCCTTGGGCGCGGCGTAGAAGGCGCAGAACTTGCACGCCGTGACGCACACGTTCGTGTAGTTGATGTTCCGCTCGATGATGTACGTCGCGATGTGCTCGGTGCCGGCGTACTTGCGGCGGCGTACGGCGTCGGCGGCGGCGCCCAGCGCGTGCAGCGGAGCGTCACGGTACAGGGCCAGGGCCTCCGCCGGGGTGATGCGCTCACCCTCGGCGGCACGGTCGAGGACGGACTGCAACGGGGACGGGGTAGGTCGGGGCATGATGCCGGCCTTTCCGGGGCTGTGGATGGTGTTCCTGGTCATGGCGGGGGTGTCACTCGGGGGCGGTGCCCAGCAGGCGTACGGCCACGTCGGGCGGGAAGCCCTCGGCCGCACCGCCGACCCGGCGGGCGAACTCCTTGATGCCGGCCAGCTGCTCCGCGCCGAGCCGGAAGTCGAGCGCCTGCGTGTAGTACCGCTCCAGCGTTCCGGCGTCGAACTCCTCCCACTGGGAGGCCTGTTCGCTCACCTCGGTCACCTCGCGCAGCGACAGGTCCCGGGAGGCCAGCAGGTCGGCGTGGACCTGGTGGACCAGAGCGGGCTCGCGGGCGAGGAAGTCGCGGCGCGCCGCGAACACGGCGAACACGAACGGGAGGCCGGTCCACTCCTTCCACATCCGGCCCAGGTCATGGACCTGGAGGCCGAGCCCGGGAGCCTCGTGCAGCGCGGCACTCAGCGCCACGTCACCGATGATGACCGCCGCGCGGGCCTCGGACATCATCGTGCGCAGGTCGGGCGGCCGCACCACGTACTCCGGCCGCACCCCCACCTTCTCCTCCAGGAGCAGCCGGGCCAGCCGCACCGAGGTCCGGCTGGTCGAGCCCAGCGCGACACGCTCGCCGTCCAGCTGCTCCAACGGCACCTGACTGAGGATCAGGCACGACATGACGTCGCCGTCACTGCCCACCGCGATGTCCGGCAGGGCCACCAGGTCGTCGGCGTGCCGCAGGAACTCGACCAGGCTGATCGGCCCGATGTCGAGATCACCGGCGGCCAGCGCCTTGTTGAGGCCGTCCGGGCTGTCCGTGCGCAGATCCAGGTCGAGCAGGCTGCCGGTGCGGGCCAGCCCCCAGAACAGCGGCAGGCAGTTGAGGAACTCGATGTGCCCGACTCGGGGGCGGCGACGTTTGGTGCGCAGCGCCGACGACGGTTCTGCGACGAGTGGTTCGGTCATCTGTGGACGCTCCCGGAGCGGGTCGAAGAAGGGGCGGCGGGGCGTACTCGGTGCCCGGCGCACGGAACGAGGAGGGACAAAAGGAGGGGTGTGCGACACGTCGGGAGAGGAGCATCCCGGCGCCCGCCTGAACGTGTGCGGCCCTGCCCGGCAGCCCGCGCCGGCCCTACGCCCCGCGGGAGACCGTCGCGGTGAAGTGCTCGGTGAGGACGGCGAGGACGTCCGCCGCCCGGTCGGTGAGATAGAAGTGACCGCCGGGGAACACCCGCAGCGTGCTGCCGCCCAGCGTGTGGCCCTCCCAGGCGCGCGCCTCGTCCAGCGAGGTCTTCGGGTCGTCGTCGCCGACCAGCACCGTCACCGGGCAGCGCACGGTGTCGTCCGGCGCGGCCAGATAGGTCTCGACGGCCGTGTAGTCGTTACGGATCGCCGGCAGCACCATGCGCAACAGCTCCTCGTCGTCGAGAAGCCGGCTGTCGGTACCGCTGAGCGCACGGATCTCGGCGATCAGCCGGTCGTCACCGAGGGTGTGCACCCTCTCGTCCCGGGTCCGGGACGGCGCCCGCCGCCCCGACGCGAACAGCCGCACCGGTCCGCTCCCGGACCGCTCCAGACGCCGGGCCACCTCGAAGGCGACCACCGCTCCCATGCTGTGCCCGAAGAACGTCAGCGGCCGGTCCTGCCAGGCCCGCAGCGCCTCGGCGACCCGGTCGGCGAGTTCGGCCACTGAGGTCAGCCCCGGCTCATGACGCCGGTCCTGCCGCCCCGGGTACTGCACCGCGACCACGTCGACGGCGGGACTGAGGGCCGCCGCGACCGGCAGGTAGAAACTGGCGGAACCCCCCGCGTGCGGAAAGCACACCAGACGCTCGGCCGCTTCGGGAGCGGGACGGAAACTGCGGATCCACAGATCGTCCGCGGGAGTTGGACTCATGGGACGCGGATGTCCTTCCAGGGGATCGGCGCACCCGGCACAGGGGTCCGGTGCGCGGTGCGGAACTGGCTGCGGGGCGGCGGAGCCTCAGGCGCTCTCCGCCTCCGGACCCCAGACCTCGACGTCGTCGGCGACACGGCGCACGTGGATGCACTCGCCGGGGCACTCCTTGGCGGAGTCGGCGACATCCGGCAGCAGCTCCAGCGGGATCCGCGTGGCGGCGCGGGGCTCCTGGAGGAGCTCGTCGTCCTCGTCTTTCACATAGGCGATGCCGTCCACGTCCAGTTCGAACACCTCGGGCGCGTACTGGGCACAGATACCGTCGCCGGTGCACAGCTCATGGTCGATCCAGACCTCGAAGGCCTGCTCGCCGCTCGTCTGCTGGGACATGTCCACCTGCCTGCCGATCGTGTCGTGAGACCGCGCACCGCGGTGCGCGGGGGTGAGGGGAGAGGGAAGGCCGCGGCAGGACACGCCGTCCGCCGCGGCCCGGCGCGTCAGACACGCATCGGCTGCGGCTCGTCGCGGCGGGTGAGGTCCGGGCCGTCGTACTCGCGGATGATCTCGTAGCGGGTGTTGCGCTCCACGGGACGGAAGCCGGCGTCACGGATCAGGTCGAGCAGATCCTCGCGGGTCAGCTTGTTCGGGGTGCCGTAGTTGTCCGCGTCATGCGTGATCTTGTACTCGACGACCGAACCGTCCATGTCGTCCGCGCCGTGCTGCAGGGCGAGCTGCGCGGTGTGCAGGCCGTGCATGACCCAGAAGACCTTGACGTGCGGGACGTTGTCGAACAGCAGGCGGGAGACCGCGAAGATCTTCAGCGCCTCGGTACCGGTCGCCATCTGGGTGCGCGCCTGGAGCTTGTTGCGGACCTTGCCGTCCTTCATGTCCACGAAGTCGTGCTGGTAGCGCAGCGGGATGAAGACCTGGAAGCCGCCGGTCTCGTCCTGCAGCTCACGCAGCCTCAGCACGTGGTCGACACGGTGGCGGGGCTCCTCGATGTGCCCGTACAGCATGGTGCACGGCGTCTTGAGGCCCTTGGAGTGCGCGAGGCGGTGGATGCGCGACCAGTCCTCCCAGTGGGTGCGGTGGTCGACGATGTGCTGCCGCACCTCCCAGTCGAAGATCTCCGCGCCGCCGCCGGTCAGCGACTCCAGACCGGCGTCGATCAGCTCGTCCAGGATGTCGGAGGCCGACAGGCCGGAGATCGTCTCGAAGTGGTGGATCTCCGTCGCCGTGAACGCCTTCAGCGAGACGTTCGGCAGCGCCTTCTTCAGCTCCCGCAGCGAACGCGGGTAGTAGCGCCAAGGAAGCGTCGGGTGCAGGCCGTTGACGATGTGCAGCTCCGAGAGGTGCTCGCTCTCCATCGTCTTGGCGAGACGGACCGCCTCCTCGATACGCATCGTGTACGCGTCCATCTCGCCCGGCTTGCGCTGGAACGAGCAGTAGGCGCACGACGCGGTGCACACGTTCGTCATGTTGAGGTGACGGTTGACGTTGAAGTGGACCACGTCGCCGTTCTTGACCGTCCGCGCATGGTGCGCGAGCTCGCCCAGCCAGGCCAGCTCGTCCGACTCGTACAACGCGATGCCGTCCTCGCGGGACAGCCGTTCACCGGAGTAGACCTTCTCCTCCAGCTCACGCTTGAGCCCTGCGTCCATTACCGGGGAACCTCCTCGGTCAGTGCCTGGCGGCACACGTAGTGAGTGCGAGTACGCGGGTGGCACGTAACTCGTCTGCGGGCCCCGGCCGAGCCACCCGTCTTCGCGGACGACTCGCGCCGCCGTGGATCCGGCAGGGCGGAACTGGTGCGGAGCCGCGCCACCCGACCCAGGCCGGCCGGCCCGCCCGTTCCGGACGAGCCCGAACCCTCCTGGAGACAGCGGCACATGGACCGCTGCCGACCGGAACACAGGGGATCCGGCCACGTCGGATGAGGCTCCCTCATCTTCGCGGAGGACAGTCTGGGGAAAACCCCACACCCACTGCGGCTTTCCTGGAGGGGGCGCGCGAGCGCCGTCACCGGATCACTCACGGCAGAGAATGAGGCGGGCCGCATGACGTCACGACTGACCCTGGCGCACTCCCCGTGCCCGAACGACACGTTCGTCTTCCACGCCCTGACCCACGGCCTGATCCCCGGCGCTCCCGGAACCGACGTGCGCCTGGCCGACATCGACGTCACCAACGGACTCGCCGAACGCGGTGAACTGGACGTCCTCAAGGTGTCCTACGGCGTCCTGCCGCACGTACTCGACACCTACGCCCTGCTGCCGTGCGGCGGCGCCGTCGGCCGCGGCTGCGGACCGCTCGTCCTGCGCAGGGAGACCGGCCCCGCCGGCCGCCTCACCGGCGCCCGCGTCGCCGTACCCAGCACGAGCTCCACCGCCTACCTCCTCTTCCGCCTCTGGGCGGCCCGCGCCGTCCCCGGCGGCGTCGGCGAGATCGTCGTCCTGCCCTTCCACGAGATCATGCCCGCCGTGCGCGACGGCCTCGTCGACGCCGGCCTCGTCATCCACGAGGCCCGCTTCACCTACCGCCACTACGGCCTGCACAGCGTCGCCGACCTGGGCGAGGAATGGGAGAAGGAGACGACCCTGCCCGTCCCGCTCGGCGCCATCATCGCCCGCCGCAGCCTCGGCGCCACCCGTCTCACCGCCCTCGCCGACGCCGTCCGCGCCTCCGTCCGCGCCGCCTGGGACACCCCCGCCGCCTCCCGCCCCTACGTCCTGCAGCACGCCCAGGAACTGGCCACGGACGTCGTCGACCAGCACATCGAGCTCTACGTCAACTCCTTCACCGCGGAACTCGGCGACGAAGGCCACGCCGCCGTACGGGAACTCCTCGGCCGCAGCGCCGACCTCGGCCTGCTGCCCGCCGTACCCGACGGCGCCCTGGACTTCCCCCCGAGCCTCTAGAGTCCAGCGCCCGCCAACGCTAGGGGATCTCTTAGAGCCGGTCACCGCAGGTCCGGAAGCCACCCCCGGCCGTCCGCATAATCGGCCCCAGGCCGCCCGTATCCGTCCGGGACCGCCACCGCCCGCGCCACCGACGCACCACCGGCGACACCACGGGCCCCGCTGTCGAAGGGAACCGATCCGTGACCGAGGACAGGCTCCGCGAACTTCACGAGTTCCTGAAGCGCGTCACCGCAGACCTCCAACGCACGCGCAACCGCCTGCACCAGGTCGAGTCGAGGGCCACGGAACCCATCGCCATCGTCTCCATGAGCTGCCGCTACCCCGGCGGCGTACGTACCCCGGAAGACCTCTGGCACCTCGTGGACAGCGGCACCGACGGCATCTCCGGCTTCCCCGAGGACCGCGGCTGGTCCGTCGACACCCTCTACGACCCCGACCCCGACCACCCCGGAACCTGCTACACCCGCCACGGCGGCTTCCTGCACGACGCCGTCGACTTCGACGCCGACTTCTTCGGCATGTCACCCCGCGAAGCCCTCGCCACCGACCCCCAGCAGCGCCTGCTCCTCGAGGTCACCTGGGAGGCCATGGAGCGCGCCGGACTGCGCCCCGCCGACCTGAAGGGCACCGCCACCGGCGTCTTCGCGGGCGTCATGTACAACGACTACGGCTCACGGTTCCCCGAACCGCCCGAAGGACTCGACGGCTACATCGGCAACGGCAGCGCCGCCAGCATCGCCTCCGGACGCATCGCCTACACCTTCGGCTTCGAAGGCCCCGCCATCACGGTGGACACCGCCTGCTCCTCCTCCCTGGTCGCCCTGCACCTGGCCGTCCAGGCCCTGCGCGCCGGCGAGTGCGACCTCGCCCTCGCCGGCGGTGTCGCCGTCATGTCCACCCCGGTCACCTTCATGGAGTTCAGCCGCCAGCGCGGACTGTCCGCCGACGGCCGCTGCAAGTCCTACGCGGACGCCGCCGACGGCACCGGCTGGGGCGAGGGCGTCGGCATGCTCCTCCTGGAGCGCCTCTCGGACGCCCGGCGGGCCGGCCACGACGTCCTCGCGGTCATCCGCGGCTCCGCCGTCAACCAGGACGGCGCGAGCAGCGGCCTCACCGCTCCCAACGGCCCGTCGCAGCAACGGGTCATCCGCGCCGCGCTCGCCGCCGCCGACCTCCGGCCGGGCGACGTCGACGCCGTCGAGGGCCACGGCACCGGCACCACCCTCGGCGACCCCATCGAGGCCCAGGCCCTGCTCGCCGCCTACGGCCAGGACCGGGCCGCCGACCGCCCCCTCTGGCTCGGCTCGCTCAAGTCGAACATCGGCCACACCCAGGCCGCCGCGGGCGTCGGCGGCGTCATCAAGATGGTGCAGGCCCTGCGCCACCAGCGGCTGCCCCGCACCCTCCACGTCGACCAGCCGTCCACCACCGTCGACTGGACGGAGGGCGACGTCCGCCTCCTGACGGCACCGGTCGAATGGACCGACCCGGGCAGGCCGCGCCGGGCGGGCGTCTCCGCCTTCGGCGTCAGCGGCACCAACGCCCACGTCATCGTGGAACAGGCACCGCCCGCCGAACCGGCGGACGACCGGGGCGACGACGCACCGGCGGCCGACGCCTCCGGGACACGAACCGCGCCCACCCCGCCGGTCGTGCCCTGGCTGCTGTCCGCACAGACCCCGCAGGC
The DNA here is from genome assembly GCF_012273515.2 of Streptomyces sp. RPA4-2. Classification (NCBI taxonomy): domain Bacteria; kingdom Bacillati; phylum Actinomycetota; class Actinomycetes; order Kitasatosporales; family Streptomycetaceae; genus Streptomyces; species Streptomyces sp. RPA4-2. The sequence continues at coordinate 147,528 of NZ_CP050975.2, read as the reverse complement.
CCTCCAGGCCCAGGCCCGCAGCCTGCTCACCCACCTCGACACCCGCCCCGACGACGGCGACCACGCCGTGGCGCACGCCCTGGCCACCACCCGCTCCGCGTTCGACCACCGCGCCGTCGTCCTCGGCGACGACCACGACGCCCTGATCCGCGGCCTCGAAGCCGTGGCGGAGGGCGCCCCCGCCCCCGAGGCCGTCGTGGGCACGGCCCGCCGCGGCGGAGGCAAGCTCGCCTTCCTCTTCTCCGGCCAGGGCGCGCAACGTCTCGGTATGGGGCGGGAGTTGTACGAGGCGTATCCCGTGTTCGCGGAGGCCTTCGACGCGGTGTGCGCGCAGCTGGACGACGGCCTGCGGGAGGTCGTGTTCGGTGAGGACGCCGAGCTGCTGAACCGGACCGGGTGGACGCAGCCCGCACTGTTCGCCATCGAGGTGGCGCTGTTCCGGCTGGTGGAGTCGTGGGGTGTGCGGCCCGACTTCCTGGTGGGCCACTCGGTCGGCGAACTTGCCGCCGCACATGTGGCGGGGGTGTTCTCGCTGGAGGATGCGTGCCGGCTGGTGTCGGCGCGGGGTCGTCTGATGCAGGAACTTCCCTCCGGTGGGGCGATGTTCGCGCTGGAGGCGTCCGAGGACGAGGTCCTGCCGCTGTTGACGGACGGGGTGTCGATCGCCGCGGTCAACGGCCCCCGCTCGGTGGTGGTCTCCGGCACCGAGACCGCAGCGTCGGCGGTCGCGCAGGAGACAGCCGCCCTGGGCCGCCGCACCTCACGCCTCCGTGTCTCGCACGCTTTCCACTCGCCGTTGATGGAGCCGATGCTGGCGGAGTTCCGTGCGGTCGCCGAGAGCGTGACGTACACGCCGGCCCGTATGCCCGTCGTCTCGAACGTGTCCGGACAGGCCGCCGGCGCGGGGGAGTTGGAGTCGGCCGAGTACTGGGTCCGCCATGTCCGTGAGGCCGTACGGTTCGCCGACGGGATCACCTGGCTCGAAGGACGCGGCGTACGCCGGTTCGTGGAGCTCGGCCCGGACGGCACCCTCACCGCCCTCGCCCAAACCAGTGCCTCCGGCGACGAGGACCTGCTGTTCGCGTCCGTCCTGCGCAAGGACCGACCCGAGCCGCTCACGGCGCTCGGCACGATCGCCACCCTCCACACCCGCGGCATCGCCGTCGACTGGCCCGCCGTGATCCAGGGCGACGACTGCCCGCCGGTCACCCTGCCCACCTACGCCTTCCAGCGCAGGCGCTACTGGCTCGACCCCGTCGCCAAAAACACCGCCAGGACGACGGGCCACCCACTGCTCAGCACGTCCATCGCGCTCGCCGGCTCGCACACCGTCGTCTCCACCGGACGCGTCTCGCGCCGGACCCAGCCCTGGCTCGCCGACCACACCGCTTTCGGCACACCGCTCGTGCCCGCCGCGGTCTTCACGGACCTCGCCCTGCACGCCGGTGCCCGGCTCGACAGCCCGCACCTGGCCGAACTCACCGTGGACCTGCCCCTCGTCCTGGCCGAGACCGGCGAGACCGAGATCCAGACCGTGGTCGAGGGCACCGAGGAGGAAGACCGGTGGACGTTCACCGCGCACTCCCGACCCGCCGACCCCACGGGGGACGTGGACGGCCCCTGGCAGCAGCACGCACGAGGCGTCCTGCTGCGGCTGCCGGACACCGCGACGGCCGCCGAGCACCAGGACCCCGCCGCCTGGCCGCCCACCGGAGCCACCCCCCTCGACCTCGACGAGCTCCACCTCACCCTCGAGGACCGCGACACCGTACCCGGCACCGCCCTGCGCACCCTGACAGCCGCCTGGCGGCTCGGCGACGAGGTGTACGCCGACGCCGCGCTGCCCGATCCGCAGCGCGCCGAGGCCGCCCACTTCACCCTGCACCCGGCCCTGATCGAGGGCGCCCTCCTCGCTCTCTCCGCGACCGGACACCCCGCACCCCACGCCCTGTCGTGGTCCGGCCTCACCCTGCACGCCACAGCCGCCGAGTCCGTACGCGTCCGTATCCGCCCCCGCCCGGACGGCACCGTCGCGCTGGCCCTCTTCGACACCACCGGCGCACCCGTCCTCAGCGCGGACGGACTGAGGACACGCACCCTCACAGCGTCGGACCTGCCGGTCTCCGAGGCCGCGGCGAACGACGACATCTTCGGCCTCGTATGGACCGCCTCACCCGGACCGGTGCTGCCGAACGCCCCCCAACTCGCCGTCCACGCCTCCCTCGACGACCTCCTCGCCGCCGCCGGGACCGGCCCGGTGCCCGAGGTCGTCGCCGTCCCCTTCCACACCCCCCTCGACGACGGCACAGCGACCGCCGAAGCCGTCCGCACCGCCACCACCACCGCACTCACCCTGCTGCAGACCTGGCTGACGGACGACCGCTTCACCGGCTCCCGCCTGCTCCTGCTCACCTCCGGCGCCGTCGCCGCGGCCGACGGCGAGACGGCCGGCGACCTGCCCGCCGCGGCCGTCCGCGGACTCGTGCGCTCCGCCCAGGCGGAGAACCCCGGCCGCTTCCTGCTCATGGACACCGACACCCCCGGGCCCGACCCGCGGGCCGTCGCCGGGGCACTGCGCCACGACGAGCCCGACGTCGCCCTCCGCGACGGCCGGGTCCTGCTGCCCCGCCTCACCCGCACCGGTGCCGGGCAGACCTCGCGGACAACGGTCTTCGATCCCGAGCGCACGGTCTTGGTGACCGGCGGCACCGGCACCGTCGGCGCCGCCACCGTCCGCCACCTGGTGACCGAGCACGGCGTACGCCACCTCGTCCTCGCCGGACGCAGGGGCGCGGACGCGCCCGGCGCCCGCGAACTCGTCGCCGAAATGGCCGAGGCGGGCGCCGACATCACCGCGGCCGCCTGCGACACCACCGACCGCGACGCCCTGGCCGCACTACTGGCGGCCATTCCACGGGATCACCCGCTGGGCGCCGTCGTCCACGCCGCCGGCGTGGCGGACGACGGCCTCATCACCTCCCTCACCCCCGAACGCCTCGACGCCGTACTGCGCCCCAAGGTCGACGCCACGGTCAACCTCCACGAGCTGACCCGCACCCTCGACCTGACGGCCTTCGTCGTGTTCTCCTCGGCCGCCGCCACGCTCGGCAGCCCCGGCCAGGGCAACTACGTCGCGGCCAACTCCTTCCTGGACGCCTTCGCCGGACACCTCCGCGGCGAAGGACGCCCCGCCCTCTCCATCGGCTGGGGACTGTGGGCCGCGGACAGCGGCATGACCGGCCACCTGGACACCGCACAGCGCGGCCGCATCGACCGCAGCGGCATCGGCGCCCTGCCCACCCGGGCCGCCCTGGCCCTCTTCGACCGCTGCCTGTCCCACACCGACGGCACCCCCCTGCCCCTGCGCGTCGACCTGCCCGCACTGCGCCGCAACGCGGCCGGGCTTCCCCCCGTGCTGCGATCCCTGGCCGGCCGCCCGCCGCTACGACGGGCCGCGGGCGCCGGGGCGAGCGGCACGGCACCCGCGGGCGGCGCTCTCGCCGCGCTCCCCGAGGAACAGCGCCGGGCGGCAGTCCGGGCTCTGGTCCGTACGACGGTCGCCGGCGTCCTCGGCCACAGCAGCGACGCGTCGATCAGCCTCGACCGCCCCTTCGCGGACATGGGCTTCGACTCCCTCACCGCCATGGAACTGCGCAACGCCTTCACCCGGGAGACCGGCCTCACCCTGCCCGCGACCCTGGTCTTCGACCATCCCAACCCGACCGCCGTCGCCGACTTCCTCCTCGCCGAACTCGCCCCCACCACGACCGGTCCGGCACAGCCCGCACGGCACAACCCCGCGGCACCGGCCGACCTCGCCGACGACCCGATCGCGATCATCGGCATGGGCTGCCGCTTCCCCGGAGGCGCCGAGAACCCCGAACAGCTGTGGGACATGCTCCTCAAGGGCGTCGACGGCATCAGCGACTTCCCCGCCGATCGCGGCTGGGACCTGGCCGCCCTCTACGACCCGGACCCCGAGTCCCGGCGCCGCGGCACGACATACACCGGCCGCGGCGGCTTCCTCGAGAACGTCGGGTCCTTCGACGCGGACTTCTTCGGCGTCTCACCCCGCGAGGCGCTCGCCATGGACCCGCAGCAGCGCCTGCTGCTGGAGACGTCGTGGGAGGCCGTCGAACGGGCCGGCATCAACCCCCGCTCCCTGCGCGGCAGCCGCACCGGCGTCTTCACCGGCACCAACGGCCAGGACTACGCACACGTGCTGAGCACGGCGGACGCCGACACCGAGGGCTACCTCGGCACCGGCAACGCGGCGAGCGTCATCTCGGGCCGGGTCTCCTACGTCCTGGGTCTGGAAGGGCCCGCGGTCACCGTCGACACGGCCTGCTCGGCCTCCCTCGTCGCCCTGCACTGGGCGATCCGCGCACTCACCTCGGGGGAGTGCTCGATGGCACTCGTCGGCGGTGTGACGGTGATGTCGACCCCGGCGGCGTTCGTCGAGTTCAGCCGCCAGCGCGGCCTCGCACCGGACGGCCTGTGCAAGGCGTTCGCGGAGGGTGCGGACGGTACGGGCTGGGGTGAGGGTGTCGGTGTGCTGCTCGTGGAGCGGTTGTCGGACGCGCGCGCCAACGGTCACCCGGTGCTGGCCGTCGTACGTGGTTCGGCGGTGAACCAGGACGGTGCGTCGAACGGTCTGACCGCACCGAACGGCCCTTCGCAGCAGCGGGTGATCCGGGCTGCTTTGGCGAGTGCGGGTCTGTCGGCCTTGGACGTGGACGCGGTCGAGGCGCACGGCACCGGCACGACACTGGGTGACCCGATCGAGGCGCAGGCGTTGCTGGCGACCTACGGCAAGGACCGTGACGCGGGGCGGCCGTTGTGGCTGGGGTCGGTGAAGTCGAACATCGGTCACACGCAGGCTGCTGCCGGTGTGGCGGGTGTGATCAAGATGGTGGAGGCGATGCGCCACGGTGTCCTGCCGGCCACCCTCCACGTCGACGCACCCTCGTCGCACGTCGACTGGGCCGCGGGCGAGGTCAGGCTCCTGACGGAGTCCGTGGACTGGCCGGACACCGCACGGCCCCGCCGGGCCGCGGTCTCGGCCTTCGGGTTCAGCGGCACGAACGCGCACGTGGTGCTGGAACAGGCACCGGAGACGGCCACCGAGGAAACCACGACAGTGGTTCCCCGGCCCGTCCCCGTGACCAACTGGGTCGTCTCCGGCCGTGGCACCGGGGGACTGCGCGCTCAGGCCGCCAGGCTGCTGGCACATGTGCAGGCCCATCCCGACCTGGACCCCGCCGACGTGGGTCTGTCGCTGGTCAGGACCCGGTCGGCGTTCGACAACCGTGCGGTGATCCGGGGCGGCGACCGTGAGGAACTCCTCGCGGGCCTCGCCGCCGTCGCCCGCGACGAGAGCGTGCCGGGTGTGGCCCAGGGCGTCGCGGCCGAGGGCAAGCTCGCCTTCCTCTTCTCCGGCCAGGGCGCGCAACGTCTCGGTATGGGGCGGGAGTTGTACGAAGCGTATCCCGTGTTCGCGGAGGCCTTCGACGCGGTGTGCGGGCACCTGGACGAGGGTCTGCGGGGGGTCGTGTTCGGTGAGGACGCGGGGCTGCTGAACGAGACGGGGTGGACGCAGCCCGCACTGTTCGCCATCGAGGTGGCGCTGTTCCGGCTGGTGGAGTCGTGGGGGATGAGCCCCGACTTCCTGGTGGGCCACTCGGTCGGCGAACTCGCCGCCGCGCATGTGGCGGGGGTGTTCTCCCTGGAGGATGCGTGCCGGCTGGTGTCGGCGCGGGGTCGTCTGATGCAGGAACTTCCCTCCGGTGGGGCGATGTTCGCGTTGGAGGCGTCCGAGGACGAGGTCCTGCCGCTGTTGACGGACGGGGTGTCGGTCGCCGCGGTCAACGGCCCCCGTTCGGTGGTGGTCTCCGGCGTCGAGACGGCGGCGGAGGCGGTCGCGCAGGAGATAGCCGCCCTGGGCCGCCGTACCTCTCGTCTACGTGTCTCCCACGCCTTCCACTCGCCGCTGATGGAACCGATCCTCGCCGAGTTCCGCACGGTCGCCGAGAGCGTCACCTACACGCCGGCCCGCATCGCGGTCGTCTCGAACCTGACCGGACAGGCCGCCGGTGCGGGGGAGTTGGAGTCCGCCGACTACTGGGTCCGCCATGTCCGTGAGGCCGTACGGTTCGCCGACGGCATCGCCCGGCTCGAAGCGCAGGGCGTGACCCGGTTCGTGGAACTGGGCCCCGACGGGACCCTCACCGCGCTCGCCCAGTCCGGCGTCTTTGGCGACGAGGAGATGCTCTTCGCGTCCATGCTGCGCAAGGACCGCCCGGAGACGGACACCGCCCTGGCCGCCCTGTCGGCGGCGTTCACCCACGGGGTCACCGTCGACTGGCCCGCGCTCTTCACCGGCGCGCGGACCATCGCCCTGCCCACTTACGCCTTCCAGCGCGAGCGGTTCTGGCCCGAACCCGCACAGGACGCCCTCGAGCGACGCGTGGACGGCTGGCGCTACCGCGTCGACTGGGAGCCGACGGCCGTACCGCTCCCTCCCGCACCCGTACCGGGCCGCTGGATCCTGCTCCAGCCCTCGGACGAGGACGCGTTGGCGGGCATCGAGGAGTTCGTCCCCGGTGCCGACCGCTTCACCTGCCCCCCTCGGACGGATCGTGCCGCGCTGGCACGGGTCCTCGTACAGGCCGCCGAAGGCGGGGCCGTCGCGGGCGTGCTGTCGTGCCTCGCTCCCGCGGGCGGCGTGGGGACGGCCCTCGCGCTCGTCCAGGCCCTTGGCGACGCGAGCCTCACGGTTCCGCTCTGGACGGTGACGCACGGCGCGGTGTCGACCGACGGACCGGCCGAGGAACCGGCCGATCCGGCGCAGGCCGCCGTATGGGGCCTCGGCCGGGTCGCCGCCCTGGAACACCCCGACCGCTGGGGCGGTCTGGTGGACGTCCCGGCCCAGCGGCCCGACCGGCACGCCCTCGCCGGCATCGCCGCCGCCCTCGTGTCCGGCGAGGACCAGGTCGCCGTACGCGGCCCCGAACTCCTCGCCCGCCGTCTGGTCCACGCCCCGGTCTCCGCCACCTCGGCCCCGGCCACCGCCTGGACCCCGCGCGGCCCCGTCCTGGTCACCGGCGGAACAGGCGCCCTCGGCGCGCGCCTCGCACACTGGCTCGTACAGCGTGGTGCGCGGGACCTCGTCCTGACGAGCCGCCGCGGAGCGGCAGCGCCCGGCGCCGTCGAACTCGCCGACGCACTGCGCGACCTGGGCGCCCAGGTCGCCCTGGAGGCCTGCGACATGGCGGACCGCGACGAGGTCCGCGCCCTGCTGGACCGGCACGCCGTCGACGCGGTGTTCCACGCCGCGGGCCGGGGCGACGCCGCACCGATCGACGCCGCCGACGCCCAGCACCTCGCCGACGTATGGGGAGCCAAGGCCGCCGGCGCCACCCACCTGGACACCCTCCTGAAAGACCGGGACCTGTCGGCGTTCGTGGTGTTCTCCTCGATCGCCGGGGTGTGGGGCAGCGGCGGCCAGTCGGCCTACGCCGCCGCCAACGCCCAACTGGACGCGCTGGTCGAGCGCCGCCGGGCCCGTGGGCTCGTCGGTACGGCGGTGGCCTGGGGCCCCTGGGCCGGCGGGGGAATGGTGACGGACGACGGGGCCGGCGAGCTGGCGCGACGGGGTCTGCGGGTGATGGACCCCGACCGTGCGCTGGCGGGTCTGGGGCGTGCCCTGGACCTCGGGGACGGCACGGTGGTGGTCGCCGACGTGGACTGGGAGAGGTTCCTCCCCACGTTCACCAGCAGCCGTCCCAGCCCGCTCCTGTCCGTACTCCCGGAAGCGGCGGCCCCGGCGGCCGGCCCGGACGACACCGCGGCCCGGGCCGCGGACCTCAGGCACCGGCTCTCCGAACTCTCCACCACCGACCGCAAGCTCGCCCTGCGCAACCTCGTGCGCGACCGGGCCGCCTCGGTCCTCGGCCGCGCCGACGGTCAGAGCATCGAACCCGGCCAGGCGTTCCGCACCATCGGCTTCGACTCCCTGACCGCCGTCGAACTGCGCAACCAGCTCAACCTCGACACCGGTCTGCGTCTGCCCACCACCCTCGTCTTCGACTACCCCACCCCCGGACACCTGGCCGAGCACCTCCACACCGAGCTCTTCCCCGACACCGCAGGACCCGCGGACGCCGACGAGGACACGCTGCGCAAGAAGCTGTCCACCATCCCGCTGGCCCGCCTTCAGGAGAGCGGCCTGCTGACCGCGCTGCTGGCCCTCGCCGAGCCGGACGGGCCGTCGGAAGCGGAGGGGACGGCCCCGGGCGTGACCGCCGAGGCACAGGACGACGACCTGATCAGCACCATGGACGTCGACGACCTCGTCCAACTGGCCCTCGGCGACTCGGCCCACTGACGTGCAGCCCGCCGCCCACCCCGCCCGCCGAAGCCCGAAGCAAGAACAGTGGAGCTGAGTATGCCCACCTCCGAGGAACGCGTCGTCGCGGCCCTGCGCGCGTCGCTGGTCGAGAACGAGCGGCTGCGCAAGCAGAACGACCGCCTCGCCCGCGCGGCCACCGAACCGGTGGCCGTCGTCGGCATGGCCTGCCGCTACCCGGGAGACGTCCACTCGCCCGAAGACCTGTGGCGGCTCGTGGCCGACGGCCGGGACGCGATGACCGGATTCCCGGAGGACCGCGGCTGGGACCCGGCCGGGACCACCACCGACACGACGGCCCTGCGCGGCGGATTCGTCGCCTCCGCGACCGAGTTCGACGCCGGCTTCTTCGGCATCTCGCCCCGCGAGGCCCTCGCCATGGACCCGCAGCAGCGCCTCACCCTGGAGGCGTCCTGGGAGGCCCTGGAGCGGGCGGGCATCGACGCCGCCGCCGTACGCGGCAGCCGCACCGGGGTCTTCGTCGGATGCAGCAACCAGAACTACGGCTCCGCGACCGGACGTGAGCTGCCCGAGGGCATCGAGGGCCACCTGCTCACCGGCAACGCCGCGAGCGTGGTCTCGGGCCGGGTGTCGTACGTGCTGGGTCTGGAAGGTCCCGCGGTCACCGTCGACACGGCGTGCTCGTCGTCCCTCGTCGCCCTGCACCTGGCCGTGCAGGCCCTGCGGTCGGGGGAGTGCGACCTCGCACTCGCCGGCGGCGTGACCGTGATGTCCACCCCCGACGTGTTCGCCGAGTTCGACCGGCAGGGCGGGCTGGCGGGCGACGGGCGCTGCAAGGCGTTCGCCGAGGGCGCGGACGGTACGGGCTGGGGCGAGGGCGTCGGCGTCCTGCTCGTGGAGCGACTCTCGGACGCGCGGCGCAACGGTCACCCCGTGCTGGCGGTGGTGCGGGGGTCGGCGGTGAACCAGGACGGTGCGTCGAACGGCCTGACCGCACCGAACGGTCCCTCCCAGCAGCGCGTCATCCGGGCCGCTCTGACCGGCGCGGGTCTGTCCGCGTCGGACGTGGACGCGGTCGAGGCGCACGGCACCGGCACCTCCCTGGGCGACCCGATCGAGGCACATGCCCTGCTCGCGACGTACGGCAAGGACCGTGACGCGAGGCGGCCGTTGTGGCTGGGGTCGGTGAAGTCGAACATCGGTCACACGCAGGCTGCTGCCGGTGTGGCGGGTGTGATCAAGATGGTGGAGGCGATGCGGCACGGTGTCCTGCCGGCCACCCTCCACGTGGACGAGCCCTCGACCCACATCGACTGGGAGGCGGGCGAGGTCCGCCTCCTCACCGCACCGCGCGCCTGGCCCGAGACCGGCCGCCCCCGCACCGCGGCGGTCTCCGCCTTCGGCGTCAGCGGGACCAACGCCCACGTCATCCTGGAACAGGGCACCCCGGCACCCGCACCCGCACCCGCACCCGCACCCGCACCGGGACCGGTCCCGGTCCCGACAGAGAACCCGGCACACGACCCGGCACAGGAACAGGCCCCCGCCGCCGTACCGCCCGTGGTCCCGTGGCTCCTCTCCGCCCGCACCCCGGAAGCCCTGCGCGCCCAGGCCCGCGTGCTGTCGGCCTTCCTCACCGGACGTCCCGGCCACAGCTCCGTCGATGTCGGCTGGTCGCTGCTGACCACCCGGTCGACGTTCGACCACCGCGCCGTCGTCCTCGGCGGCGACCGCACCGACCTCCTCGACGGCCTGCGCGGCCTCGCCGAGAACGAGACGACACCCCGGACAGTGACCGGCCACGGCCACGACGAGGGCAAACTCGCCTTCCTCTTCTCCGGCCAGGGCGCGCAACGTCTCGGTATGGGGCGGGAGTTGTACGAGGCGTATCCCGTGTTCGCGGGGGCGTTCGATGCGGTGTGCGCGCAGTTGGACGCGGGTCTGCGGGGTGTGGTGTTCGGTGAGGATGCCGAGCTGCTGAACCGGACCGGGTGGGCGCAACCGGCACTGTTCGCGATCGAGGTCGCGCTGTTCCGACTGCTGGAGTCGTGGGGTGTGCGTCCCGACTTCCTGGTGGGCCATTCGGTGGGTGAACTCGCCGCCGCGCACGTGGCCGGGGTGTTCTCCCTGGAGGACGCGTGCCGGCTGGTGTCGGCGCGTGGCCGTCTGATGCAGGAACTGCCCGCCGGTGGGGCGATGTTCGCGTTGGAGGCGTCCGAGGACGAGGTCCTGCCGCTGTTGACGGACGGGGTGTCGGTCGCCGCGGTCAACGGGCCCCGTTCGGTGGTGGTCTCCGGCGTCGAGACCGCGGCGGAGGCGGTCGCGCAGGGGATAGCCGCCCTGGGCCGCCGTACTTCGCGTCTGCGTGTCTCCCACGCTTTCCACTCGCCGCTGATGGAACCGATGCTCGTCGAGTTCCGCACGGTCGCGGAGAGCGTCACCTATGGCGAGCCGGGTATCCCGGTGGTGTCGAACCTGACCGGACAGGTCGCAACAGCCGGGGAGTTGGGCTCGGCCGACTACTGGGTGCGGCATGTCCGGGAGGCCGTGCGGTTCGCGGACGGGGTGCGCACGCTGGCGGAGCGGGGTGCCACCCGGTTCGTGGAACTCGGCCCCGACGGCACCCTCACCGCCCTCGCCCAGCCCTGCGTCCCCTCCGACGACGGGATGCTCTTCACCCCCGTACTGCACAAGACCGGCTCCGAACCGGCGGCCGTCCTGCGCGGCCTGGGCCGGCTGCACGCGCACGGTGGGCCGGTCGGCTGGGAGACGGTCTTCGCGGGAACCGGTGCGGCGGCCGTGGAACTGCCCACGTACGTCTTCCAGCGCGAGCGTTACTGGCTCGACCCGTCCGCGCCGAGGCCGAAGCCCGGCGCCGACTCATGGCGTTACGCCGTCACCTGGAAGCCGCTGGCCCGGTTCTCCGGCACCGCGCCCGCGCCCGCGCCGTCCCCGGGCCCGCGGCTGGTGCTCGTCCCGCAGGTGCGCGACGAGCGGGCCGATGCCACGGTCCGCACCGTACTCGAAGGGCTCGCGGGACACGGGTTCGAGCTGCGGCGGATCGAGGTGCCGCACCCCGCGTCCGAGACGGGCCGAGCGGACCTGGCGGCCCGACTCAGCGACGCCCACGACGAGTGCGGACCCGTCACGGCCGTCCTGTCGCTGCTCCCGCTGGCCGAGGACCGGGCCGGGGTGGCGGCGGCCACGGCCACGCTGGTCCAGGCGCTCACGGACAGCGGACTGCGCGGTCCGGTCTGGTCGTTGACGCGCGGCGCCGTCTCCGTCGGACGCTCCGACGCGCTCACGGCACCCGAACAGGCGGCGGTGTGGGGGCTCGGCCGGGTCGCGGCCCTCGAACACCCCGACCTCTGGGGCGGACTCGTGGACCTCCCGGACGACCTCGACGAACGGGCGGTCGCACGGCTCGCCGCGGTCCTCACCGAACTGCCCGGCGCAGGCGGCGCATTCGGTGCGTCCGCCGAGTCCGCCGAGTGGGGCGAGGACCAGGTGGCGGTCCGCGACTCCGGTGTCTTCGGCCGCAGGCTGTCCAGGACGCGTCCCACTCCGCTGGACGCCTGGCAGCCACGGGGAACGGTCCTCGTCACCGGAGGCACGGGCGCCATCGGCGCCCGGGTCGCGCGCTGGGCGGTCGAGCGTGGTGCCGAGGACATCGTCCTGGTGAGCCGGCGCGGCTCCGACGCGCCCGGCGCCCCGGAACTGGAAACAGCCCTCCGGGAGATGGGCGCCCGGGTCACGGTCGCCGCGGCCGACGTGTCCGTCAGGGAAGAGGTCGCCGCGCTCCTCGAACGGCACCCCGTCGACGCCGTGCTGCACACCGCGGGCGTCCTCGACGACGCCGTCATCGGCGGCACCGACCCCCAGCGCATCCGGCACGTCATGCGGGCCAAGGCCGAGGCGGCCCTGCACCTCGACGAACTGACACGGGACCGGGAACTGTCCGCCTTCGTCCTCTTCTCGTCGCTCGCCGGCGTCATGGGCAACGCCGGACAGGGCGCGTACGCCGCCGCCAACGCGGTCCTCGACGCGCTCGCCGAGCGCCGCCGCGCCGAGGGGCTGCCCGCCACCTCCGTCGCCTGGGGCCCGTGGGCCGGCGGCGGCATGGCCGCCGAGGCCACGGGCGGCCGCAGGCGCAGCCGCGGCGCCGTGGCGTCACTCGACCCGGACCTGGCCGTCGCCGCCCTCGCGACGGCCCTGGACTCGGGTGTGACCACCGAGTTCGTGGCCGACATCGACTGGCCCCGGTTCGCACCGGCCTTCACATCGATCCGGCCGAGCGCACTCCTGCGGGAACTTCCGGAGGCCACCCCCTCCCCGTCCGCCGACGGGCCCTCGTCGGACGGCGCGGACGGCCCCGGCGCCCGCATCGGGGCTCTCCCGCGCGAGGCGGGCGTCCGGGCCGCCGTGGACCTGGTCCGTGCTCGTGCGGCGGCGGTGCTGGGTCATGCCGACGCGGAGGCGGTTCCGGCCGACCGCGCGTTCCGCGAACTGGGTGTGGATTCACTGATCGCGGTGGAGCTGCGCAACGTACTGGGCGCGGAGTGCGGGGTACGGCTGCCCGCCACCGTGGTGTTCGACCATCCGACTCCGGCGGCTCTGGCGGAGTTCCTGTACGGCGAGTTGGGCGGCGCCGTCGACGAGGCGCCCGGCGCGTCCGTGAGCGTGGCGGTGGCCGGTGACCCGGTGGTGATCGTCGGGATGGCCTGCCGTTTCCCCGGCGGGGCCGACTCCCCGGAGACCCTGTGGAGCCTGCTGTCGGAGGGACGCGACGGCATGACCGGCTTCCCCGACGACCGTGGCTGGGAAGGGCTCGGCGCGGTCTACGGCTATGACGCCGCGGACTTCGCCCGGGTGGGCGGGTTCCTGTCGGGCGTGGGTTCGTTCGACGCGGGCTTCTTCGGGATCTCGCCGCGTGAGGCGCTCGCCATGGACCCGCAGCAGCGCCTGCTGCTGGAGTCGTCGTGGGAGGCGGTGGAGCGGGCGGGCATCGACCCGCGGTCGTTGCGCGGTTCGCGGACCGGCGTGTTCGCGGGAACGAACGGCCAGGACTACCCGGCGCTGCTGTCGCTGTCGGAGGGTGACTTCGGCGGCTACGTGGGCACGGGCAACGCGGCGAGCGTGTTCTCCGGGCGGGTGTCGTACGTGCTGGGTCTGGAAGGTCCCGCGGTGACCGTGGACACGGCGTGCTCGTCGTCGCTGGTCGCCCTGCACCTGGCGGTGCAGGCGCTGCGGTCGGGGGAGTGCGACCTCGCACTCGCCGGCGGTGTGACGGTGATGTCGACCCCGGGTGCGTTCGTGGAGTTCAGCCGTCAGGGCGGTCTGGCCGGTGACGGGCGGTGCAAGGCGTTCGCGGAGGGTGCGGACGGTACGGGGTGGGGTGAGGGTGTCGGTGTGCTGCTCGTGGAGCGGTTGTCGGACGCGCGCGCCAACGGTCACCCGGTGCTGGCCGTCGTACGTGGTTCGGCGGTGAACCAGGACGGTGCGTCGAATGGTCTGACCGCGCCGAACGGCCCTTCGCAGCAGCGGGTGATCCGGGCCGCTCTGACCGGCGCGGGTCTGTCGGCGTCGGACGTGGACGCGGTCGAGGCGCACGGTACGGGTACGTCTTTGGGCGATCCGATCGAGGCGCAGGCGTTGCTGGCGACCTATGGCAAGGACCGTGACGGCGAACGGCCGTTGTGGCTGGGGTCGGTGAAGTCGAACATCGGTCACACGCAGGCGGCTGCCGGTGTGGCGGGTGTGATCAAGATGGTGGAGGCGATGCGGCATGGCGTGCTGCCGGCCACCCTCCACGTCGACGCACCCTCGTCGCACGTCGACTGGGAAGCCGGTGACATACGACTGCTGACCGAGTCGGCGCAGTGGCCGGAGACGGAACGCCCCCGCCGGGCGGGTGTCTCCTCGTTCGGACTGAGCGGCACGAACGCACACGTCGTGCTCGAACAGGCACCGGACCCCGCCGTCGAGGAAAAGCCGGACGCCGCCCGGCCGCTGCCCGTCACCCCATGGGTGGTGTCCGGGCAGAGCCCCGCCGCGCTGCGGGCCCAGGCGGACCGCCTGCTGCACCATCTGCGGACTCGCCCGGAGCCGGCCCCTGCCGATGTGGCCCTGTCACTCGTCGGGTCACGGTCGGCCTTCGACAACCGTGCGGTGGTGCGCGGCACGGATCGTGAGGAACTCCTCGCGGGACTCGCCGCCGTCGCCCGCGGCGAGACACTGCCGAGCGTGGCGCACGGAGCCGTGACCGAGGGCAAGCTCGCCTTCCTCCTCTCCGGCCAGGGCGCGCAACGTATCGGTATGGGGCGGGAGTTGTACGACTCCTTCCCGGTGTTCGCCGAAGCCTTCGACGCGGTCTGCGCGCACCTGGACGACGGCCTGCGGGGGGTCGTGTTCGGTGAGGACGCGGATCTCCTGAACGAGACGGGCTGGGCGCAGCCCGCACTGTTCGCGATCGAGGTGGCGTTGTTCCGGCTGGTGGAGTCCTGGGGGATCACCCCTGACTTCCTGGTGGGCCATTCGGTGGGTGAGCTGGCCGCCGCGCATGTGGCGGGGGTGTTCTCGCTTGAGGACGCGTGCCGGCTGGTGTCGGCGCGTGGCCGTCTGATGCAGGAACTCCCCTCCGGGGGAGCGATGTTCGCGCTGGAGGCATCCGAGGCCGAGGTGCTCCCGCTGCTGACGGACGAGGTGTCGATCGCCGCCGTCAACGGCCCCCGTTCGGTGGTGGTCTCGGGTGTGGAGGCGACGGTGGCCGCTGTGGCCGAGAAGATCGCCGGATCGGGTCGCCGCACTTCCCGCCTGCGTGTCTCCCACGCCTTCCACTCGCCGTTGATGGAGCCGATGCTGGCGCAGTTCCGTACGGTCGCGGAGAGCGTGACCTACGGTGCACCGCGTATCCCGGTGGTGTCGAACGTGACCGGACAGGCCGCCGGCGCGGGGGAGTTGGAGTCCGCCGACTACTGGGTCCGCCATGTCCGTGAGGCCGTACGGTTCGCCGACGGGATCACCCGGCTCGAAGAGTGTGGTGTCACCCGGTTCGTGGAGCTCGGCCCCGACGGCACCCTCACCGCCCTCGCCCAGTCCAGCGTCTCCGGCGACGACGGGACGCTGTTCACGTCCGTCCTGCGCAAGGACCGCCCCGAGACGGACACCATCGTGGCGGCGGTGTCGCGGACGTTCGCACACGGTGCCGCCGTCGACTGGCCCGCGCTGCTGGCCGGTTCCGGGGCGCGGCGGGTGGAACTGCCGACGTACGCCTTCCAGCGTGAGCGTTTCTGGCCCGAGCCTGCCGCACACCGCGTGTCCGGGACGAGCGCGAACCCGCTGGACGAGAGCTTCTGGGCGGCCGTGGAACGCGGTGACGCCCACGACCTCGCCGAGGTCCTGGGCGTGGACGAGGCCGAACTCGACGCCGTCGTACCGGCGTTGTCCGCCTGGCGGCAGGGCGCGGCCGAGCGCAGCCGGGTCGACGGCTGGCGCTACCGCGTCGAATGGCAGTCCTTCACCGCACCGCCGCCCGCCGCCCCGGACACCGGCCGCCGGCTGCTGCTCCAGCCGCCCACCGAAGGCCCGGTGCTCGACGGCATCGAGGAGCTCCTCCCCGGTGTGGAGCGGATCGCCTACGACCCCGCCGCCGGCCGTACCGAACTGGGCCGTGTCCTGACCGACGCGGCAGCGGCGGGCGACCCGGTCGTCGGAGTCCTGTTCCGGCCCGCGGACGTGACGGCCTCCCTGACGCTCGTCCAGGCGTTGGGCGACGCGGGAGTGAGCGCGCCGCTGTGGCTGCTCACCCACGGCGCCGTGGCCGTCGGCGCGCCGGCCGAGGACGGCGTCGACCCGGCGCAGGCCGCCCTGTGGGGCTTCGGCCGGGTCGCCGCCCTGGAACACCCCGACCGGTGGGGCGGCCTCGTCGACCTGCCGGAATCCGTGGACCGGAGTGTCCTCGCGAGCCTGGCCGCGGTCGTCACCGACGGCGGCGAGGACCAGGTGGCCGTACGCGGTGCGGCCCTGTTCGCCCGCCGGCTCTCCCACGCCCCGCTGCCCGGCGGCGCACCGGCCTGGGGGCCCTCGGCCGACGGCTGGCGCGCTCCGGAACGGGTGCTGGTGACGGGGGGCACGGGTGGAGTCGGCGCGCGCCTGGCCCGTTGGCTGGTGGTACGTGGTGCGAGTG
Source organism: Streptomyces sp. RPA4-2 (assembly GCF_012273515.2). Lineage (NCBI taxonomy): Bacteria > Bacillati > Actinomycetota > Actinomycetes > Kitasatosporales > Streptomycetaceae > Streptomyces > Streptomyces sp. RPA4-2. Next base: position 130,975 of record NZ_CP050975.2, on the reverse strand, counting down.
AGCTCGTCCTCACCAGCCGTCGTGGGATCGACGCCCCCGGTGCGGCCGAACTGGTCGGTGAACTGGGGGAGTTGGGTGCGCGGGTGGTGGTGGAGGCGTGTGACACGGCCGATGCGGAGGCGGTGGCGGGTCTGCTGTCGCGGTATCCGGTCGGCGCGGTGTTCCATGCCGCGGGTGTGCTGGACGACGATCTGATCGACCGGCTGACTCCGGAGCGGGTCGCCGCCGTCCTGGCGGCGAAGGCTGTGGGCGCCGACCATCTCGACTCCCTCACCCGGGACTTGGACCTTTCGGCGTTCGTGGTGTTCTCCTCGATCGCGGGTGTGTGGGGCAGTGGCGGGCAGTCGGCGTACGCCGCCGCCAACGCGCATCTCGACGCGCTGGTGGAGCGGCGCCGGGCCCGGGGTCTTGCCGGTACCGCCGTCGCCTGGGGCCCCTGGGGCGGCGGAGGGATGGTCTCGGAGCAGGGCGCCGCGGAGTTGGTGCGCCGGGGTCTGCGGGTGATGGATCCGGAGCGGGCGCTGACCGGGCTCGGGCGCGCGCTGGACGTCGGGGACGCCGCCGTGGTGGTGGCCGACGTCGACTGGGAGAAGTTCCTCGCACCGTTCACCGCCCGCCGTCCCAGCCCGCTGCTGTCCGCCCTCCCGGAGGCGCGGGCCGCCGCGACGGCGTCCGGGGACGCGGAGACCGCCCCCGGCGCCCCGCGCCCCCTGATCGAGAAGCTGACCGCGGCACCCGCCGAGGCGCGGCTCCAGTTGGTGCAGGACCACGTGCGAAGCGTCGCCGCCACGGCACTCGGCTTCGACGTGGTGTCGGGCGTCGAACCCACCAAGGCGTTCCGGGAGATGGGCTTCGACTCACTGACCGCCGTGGAACTGCGCGACCGGCTCAACGCCGACACCGGTCTGCGGCTGCCGACCACCCTCGTGTTCGACCACCCCACCCCCGCCGACCTCGCCCGCCACCTGGCGGAAGAGCTCTTCGGGGGCGGGCGGACGAACGCCACGGCGCTGCTGGCGGAGGTGGAGAACGCGGTCGGGAAGATCATCGCCTCCGGCCCCGGACAGGACCTGAGGGTCCTGCTCAAGACACGGCTCAGGGCGTTCCTCACCGAGGTCGAGGACCTGGAGTCCGGCCTGAACGGCCCGGACGACGGCACGCGGCCCGGGGTGTCCATGGCCGACCAGCTCGACGACGCCACCGACGAGGAACTGTTCGACCTGATCAGCCGGGAACTCGACCAGTCGTAGGAGCGCGGACCGCCCGAGGGCCGCGCGAGCCGTGATGACGAGCCGATTCACGGGTGTTTTTCGAAACGCCCGTGAATGGGCCGACAGGCCTTAGGGAAGCTGGCCGGCCCCGAGGACGCACAGGAACAGGTGACGGCACGCCGGAAGGAAGGCGCGCACTGCATCAAGATGATGTTCGACGACGGCGGCCACCACGGCGCCGACCTGCCGACGCTGGACGGGCCGACCGGCAGCCGCGCGATGTTCGCCACCGACACCACGAAGGCGGCCCTGGACCACGCCACCGCGACCGACACCCTGCACACGCTCGCCGCACTGTGGCGCAACGAGAGCACCGCGGACCCCCTCGCCCGCCTCACCGGACACGGCTGGTCCGCCTGCTCCCGCCCGCCTCACTTCCCCTCGGGAACCCCGCCCCCGCCGGTCCGCCCATGGACATGCAAGCGCTCCAGCCAGGCCGGGTCCCGCACCACGGCCGCGTGCTCCCGGGCCAGGCACAGATAGACGTCCCGGCCCCCGTCCTCGGCGGGCGTCGGCGCGATGTGCACCGTCGGCACCGGAAGGTCCGGGAACTCGTACCAGAACGGTTTTCCGCCGCCCAGGTCGATGCGGTACAGCGGGAACTGCGACCAGTTGTTGACGGACAGCGCCGTCTCGAAGACGTCCGGCGCCCGGACCGACATGACGTGCCGTGACACCCCCGCCCCGCGATAGGAGTTGAGGAAGGCGATCTCGTCACGGATCTTCTCGGCGGTGTTGGCGTCCAGACAGGCCCGGACGTCCTGGGCGACACGGCCCAGCGGACGCTCGCGCAGCGCCGCCGCCGGAGTGGTGGTCCAGCTGTTGCTGACGCAGTTGCCCCAGTACCCGGCGGGCAGCGCGTCGCCGAGCCGGGACTGCACGCTGACGATCATGCCGAGCCACTCGGCCGCCTCGTCGGGCCGGCCGCGCAGCTCGCCGAGCACCTGCCAGATGTGCGCGGTCAGCACGTCGTTGGTGGAGACCCAGGAGCCCTCGCCGGCCAGCTGCCGCTGCGCGGCGTTCTTCATCGCGGCGAGTTCGTCGGCCTCGAAGCGGGTGGCGACGGTCGCGAGTTCGTGCAGGCCGACCTTGAGGTTCGTCTTCAGCAGCCGCAGCCGGGAGACCCCGATGAACGCGCGCGAGGCCACCGTCGCCAGGTCCGCGGACTCCCGGCCCAGCGCGTCCATGACGTCACGGTCGTGGGACGGCTCCGAAGAGGCCAGCCCGTGGTGCTCGCGCGACCAGCTCTCCAGGAACGCGAGGGTGTTCCCGCCGTCCGCGAGACTGTGGTTGATCGTCACGCCCAGGATCGAGCCGCCGCCGCGCATCTGCGTCAGCCGGATCTTCAGCAGCGGGGTGTCCCGGTCGACGACACGGAAGGCGCTGACCTCCCGCAGCAGACCGCCGATCACCGGCTCGGCGCGCAGGCCGGGCCCGTACTCCCGCATGGGCTCCGACGACACCGCCTCGGTGAAGCGGACCCCGGCGTCGTTGCAGAGCACGCTCAGGCCGCCGTCCCGGTCCCGGGTGAGACGCCCGGCCAGCGGCGGGTAGCGGCGCAGCGTACGCGCCAGGGACGCGCGCAGTTCCGCGCCGTCCAGCGTGTCCCGGTAGAAGAACGTCATCGGCGTGTACCAGGGGCCGGTCAGCAGGTCGTAACCGCTCAGCCGGACCCGGCCGCCGCCGGCCGTGCCGGCGCGGACCAGGAAGGTCCGCTCCTCCCGGCTCTCCACGGCGTGGCGGAAGGCCGGCACGGGCGCCTTGCCCTTCCCGCCCTTCGTCCTCCCCGCCTTACGCGTCCTGGCGGTCGTGCTCGTCGTGCTCGTCGTGTCCGTCGTGCTCGTCCTCGCCGTCTTCTGCGTGCCGGGCGTGCCGGTCTGGTGGGGCGTGCCGGTCTGGTGGGGCGTGCCGGTCGGGTCGGGCGTGTCCGTCGGGTTGGTCGTGTTCGCTGTCACGGTGGTCCTCCTCGCGGCCGATCAGTCCCAGGCGACGAGCAGGCTGTCGACCCCGTAGTGCACGGCACGGTCGCGCAGCGGCACCTCGTCCGCGGGCGTGGCCAGCCGCAGCTTCGGGAAGCGCTCGAACAGCGTGCGCAGACCGATCCTGAGGGTGGCGCGGGCCAGATGCTGGCCCAGGCACTGGTGCGCCCCGAAGCCGAGCGCCAGGTGCTTGCGCGGGATACGGGTGACGTCGAGAGAGTCCGGGTCGGTGAAGACCGAGGGGTCGCGGTTGGCGGCGGGCAGCGACAGGACGACGGTCTGCCCGGCCTTGATGGTGACGCCCTCGATCTCGACGTCCTCCAGCGCGCAACGGCTGGACCCCATCTGCGAGATGGTCAGGTACCGCATCAACTCGTCGACGGCACCGGCCTCGTACAGCTCCGGACGGCTGCGCAGCAGCGCCAGCTGCTCCGGCTGCTCCAGCAGCGCGAACGTGCTCAGGGCCAGCATGTTGGGCGTCGTGTCGAGGGAGCCGCCCAGGGTGAGGACCGCGAGGTTGACCATCTCCTCCTCGGTCAGCTCCCCGGTGGAGGCCAGCTGTCCGAAGAGGTCGTCGCCCTGTTCCTTCATCCGCTCGCGGACCATGGGCCGCAGCGCCGCGTCCATGGACTCGACGTGGTGGATGAACTCCTCCAGCGTGTACGTCAGCGTCATCATCGCCGAAAAGTGCTTCGAGATGACCGCCATCAGCTCGGCGGAGGCCCCCATCAGGGACTGCACCGTGCGCACGCTCACCACCTCGGCGAACGACGTCAGCAGGTCGGCCCGCGAGCCCTGCGCCGCCATCTCGTCGAGGGTCTCGCCGATGATGCGGGTCAGCTCCGGCTCGAACTGCTGGATCCGGCGGACCGTGAAGTGCCCGGCCAGCAGCCGGCGGTACTTGGAGTGCTCGGGCGCGTCCGTCTTCGCGAACGAACCGGGCGGGGAGGGCTGGGGGTTGTACTCGTCCATCGGGAACGGCGGCGCGACCACGTGGGCCAGCAGTTCGTTGCGGTGGCTGAAGCGGTTGTCGGCCAGGATCTGCCGCACCAGGTCGTGCCGGGTGACCAGCCAGCCCGAGGTGTCCGCCGGGGCCACCTGGAAGGTGATGGGGCTGATGGGGTTCTCCGCGCGCAGGCGGGCGTACGCCGCCGGCGGATCGAACGGGCATTTTCCCCGGTCCGCCGGGATGACGGGTGCGTCGGGCCGTGTCTTCATGGTCACTCCGTTGGTGAGCCGGCTACGCCGTCGGGTGTCGTGGGGCGAGAGCTGGTGGGGTGTCAGGCACGCTTGACGGCCAGCGGCAGGTGCCGGGCGCCGAAGACGTTGGTGCCGTGGTACGTCAGCCGCGCGTCGGGGTCGACCTCGATCCGGGCGAACCGGTCGAGGAGCGCGTTCAGGGCGACACGCCCCTCCAGCCGGGCCAGCGGCGCCCCGATGCAGTAGTGGATGCCGTGGCCGAAGGCGGCCTGACGGGAGTTGGAGCGCTCCGGGCGGAAGGCGGCCGCGTCCTCGAAGACCTCCTCGTCCAGGTTGGCCGACAACAACCACAGATGCACCAGGGTGTTGGGGGCGAGGCTCGTCCCGTGGAACTCGGTCACGGCCGTGGTGACCCGCTCGATCCGCGTGAACGGCGGACGCAGCCGCAGGGTCTCCTCGATCACGGCCGGCACCAACGACCGGTCCTCACGGACCCGTTCGAACAGTTCCGGCTCCCCGTCCAGGCACATCAGCGTGTTGCCCAGCAGCACCGAGGTGGTGACATGCCCCGCGAGCAGCAGCAGGGTCGCGAAACTCGCGATGTCCTCGTCGTCCAGGCGCTCGCCGTCGAGCTCCGCGTGCACCAGGGTGCCCAGCAGGTCGTCCTGCCGCTCCCGGCGCCGCTCGTCGATGAAGCCCTGCAGGTACGCCGAGATGGTGGCGCCGGTCTCCTCCATCCGCCGCACGCTCGCGGGATCCTCCGGGTCCGTCGACAGGAGCTGGTCCGCCCACCCCTGGAACAGATCCCGGTCGGCCGTCGGCACACCGAGCATCCGCGCGATCACCGTGACCGGCAGCGGGTTGGCGAGCACGTCCACCAGGTCGAAGCGGTCACCGCCGGCCGACTCCAGCAGCTCCGCGGTCAGTTCGGTGATCCACGGTTCGAGACCGGAGATCAGCCCCGGCGTGAAGGCGCGGCTGACCAGGCGGCGCATCTTGCCGTGCAGCGGCGGGTCCAGCAGCAGGAGGGTGCCGCGCGGAGCCTGGCGTTCACCGCCCGACAGACGGCCCACGGTGTCGGACGAGAACGTCGCCGGGTCCGCGAGGACACGCTGGACGTCCTCGTACCGGAAGAGGTGCACCTGGCCTGCCTCGTCACGCCAGACCGGGCACTCCTCGCGCATCCGCGCGAGCCAGGCGAGCAGCGTCGTCCCGCCGTCCGGCTCCACCGAGGGAGCCTTGCCGATGCCGGGTCCCGGCGCCGGATCCGCCACTTCCCGCGTCACACCGACGTCCGAGGTGCCTTCCTCCGCCACCAGTGGTTCCCCCTCTCGTGCGGCCCGGTCGCGTCGCGGCCCGCGACGCGCCGAATTCGACCGGCGCCCGACGGGCCCGGCTCTCGCGTCACTCCAGCACGCGGCGCCGGAGCGGGGCCAGGAACGGCCGCGCAGTCTAGGGATTCACCGAGTACCGCCCGCCGGGCCCCCGCGCGAGGGCACGGCGGCGGGCGCAATCTCTGGAGGAAATCCCAGACAGTGACGGCCCACCGCGGCAACGGGCCTGCCCGCGCCCCAAGATGGGCACGCCCCGGCAGCGGGGCGCCACCCCCGTACCGCCCGACGCGGAAGGCCGGCATGGACATCGCGATCGACCAGGACAAGTGCATGGGAGCGGGTCAGTGCGTACTGATCGCGCCCGAGGTCTTCGACCAGGACGAGACCGACGGACGCGCCCTGCTCCTGATCGAACGGCCGGGAGGCGACCACCACGAGGCGATCCGCGAAGCGCACGAATCCTGCCCGCTGGGTGCCATCACCCTCCAGGAGGACTGAGCGGGTCCGGCAGCCGGCCGGGCGACAGCGCCCGGCTCACCTTCCGCCGGGCCCTCTTCGATGTCCCGCGGCCCGGCCGCGGACCTCCTACGAACGAGAGGATGCCATGCGCGTTCTGTTCGCCGGCCTGTCGGAGAAGTCGCACCTGAACACCATGGTGCCGCTGGCCTGGGCCTTCGTCACGGCCGGGCACGACGTGCTGATGGCCAACTCTCCGTCGCTGACTCCCGCCATCACCGGGGTCGGTCTGGTGGCCGCCCCCGTGGGCACCGACGACCACACCCTGCTGCACGCGGACATGGCCCTCGCCCGCGAGTCCCAGGACGCCGACGTCGCCAACTGGAGCCACCTCGGCCCCGGCCAGGTCGACTGGACCACCCTGCGCGAACGCTACGAGATCAGCGTGCCCTGGGGCTTCGCCCGCTACAACGACCCCGTCATGGACGACATGGTGGCCCTCGCCCGCGACTGGCGGCCCGACCTCGTCATCCGCGACCCCATCGCCTACGCCGGCGCGGTCGCCGCACGCGCCTGCGGCGCGGCCCATGCCCGCCTGCTGTGGTGCGCCGACGTGTACGGACAGGCCAGGCGCACCTTCGTCGACCTCGCCCGCGAGGTCCCCGAGGCCGAGCGCACCGACCCGCTCGCCGAGTGGATCGACGAACGGGCCCGCACCTACGGCGTGTCCTGCGACGAGGAACTCCTCAACGGCCAGTTCACGATCGACACCCTGCCCCCGAGCCTGCGACTGCCGAGCGAACTGCACCAGCTGCCCATGCGCTACATCCCCTACAACGGCCCCGCCGTGCAGTGGGACTGGCTGCGCGAGCGGCCCAAGTCGCCCCGGGTGTGCGTCACGCTCGGCCGCACCAACAGCGAGGCCTACGGCGGTGACTACGTCCCCCTCCACGACATCCTCAGGTCCCTGGGCGCTCTCGATGTCGACGTGGTCGCCGCGCTCATGCCCGAACAGGCCGAACAGCTCGGAGACCTGCCCCCCAACGTGCGCGCCGTCAGCGGGATCGCCCTGAACACGCTGCTGCCCACCTGCTCCGCCGTCATCCACCACGGCGGCTGGGGCTCCTTCGCGACCGCCCTCGTCAACGGCGTCCCGCAGCTCGCCCTGTCGACCAACGTCGCCGACCAGGAACTGCGCGGGCGCGCCGTGCAGAAGGCCGGCGCCGGAATCTTCGTCCACCACAGCGACGTCGACGCCGGCCAGGTCCTCGTGCACACCCGCATGCTCGTGGAGGAGCCGTCGTTCGCGGCCGCCGCGGGACGGCTGCGGGACGAGTCCGCGGCCCTGCCCAGCCCGCGCGCCCTGGTCGGCCAACTGGAACAACTGGTCGCCGGCCGCTGACACCGCCCCGAATGCACGGCCCGAACGCACGGCCCGAACGCACGCCCCGAACGCACGCCCCGAACGCACGGCCCGAACGCACGGCCCCGAGCCGTTGCCCCGAACAGACCGGCCCACCGGCCGGATTCGCGCACCACACCGCACACACGAGGAAGGAGGACGGCGTCAACCGCGACCCCGACGGGGTACCTGGCGCCGCAATCCCGATGAGTCAGACACGCATCCTGGTGACCGGCGGTGCCGGCTTCATCGGTTCCCACTACGTCCGCACCCTCCTCGGCCCCCTCGGCCCCGACGACGTCTCGGTGACCGTCCTGGACGCCTTCACCTACGCCGCCAACCGGGCCAGCCTCGACGAGGTCGCCGACTCCCCCCGCTTCCGGCTCGTCGTCGGCGACATCTGCGACCCGGACGTCGTCGGCCCCCTCATCGCCGAGCACGACCAGGTCGTCCACTTCGCGGCCGAGTCGCACGTCGACCGCTCGCTGTCCAGCTCCGCCGAGTTCGTCCGCACCAACGTCATGGGCACCCAGGTGCTCCTGGACGCCGCACTGCAGCACGGCATCGGCACCTTCGTGCACGTCTCCACCGACGAGGTCTACGGCTCCATCTCGACCGGCTCCTGCTCCGAGGAGCAGTCCGTGAACCCCAACTCGCCCTACGCCGCCTCCAAGGCCGCCAGCGACCTGCTCGCCCTGGTCTACCACCGCTCCCACGACCTGGACGTACGGGTGACCCGCTGCTCCAACAACTACGGCCACCACCAGTACCCCGAGAAGATCATCCCGCTCTTCGTCAGCCTCCTCCTGCAGGGCAGGAAGGTCCCGCTGTACGGCGACGGGATGAACGTGCGCGACTGGCTGCACATCGACGACCACGTCCGCGGCATCGAACTGGTCCGCACCCGGGGACGGGCCGGCGAGATCTACAACATCGGCGGCGGCACCGAGCTCGACAACCGGCGGCTCACCGAACGCCTCCTGGAGGCGTGCGGCGCGTCCTGGGACCAGGTCGAGTACGTCACCGACCGCAAGGGCCACGACCGCCGCTACTCGGTCGACTGGAGCAAGGCCCACACCGAGCTGGGCTACAAACCGCAGAAGGACTTCACCGAGGGCCTCGCCGAGACCGTCGCCTGGTACCGCGACAACCGCGACTGGTGGGAGCCCGCCGCCACCGAGGCCGACGGGCCCGCGACCGGGACCCCCGCATGCTGACCTTCCGCACCCTGGGACTGCTCGAGGTGACCCGGGACGGACGGCCCGTGACACCCACCGCTCCGAAGGTCCGCCAGATGCTGGCGCTGCTGCTGGCCCGCCGCAACACCCTGGTGTCGATCTCCGCGATCGCCGGCGAACTGTGGGAGCGCACCCCGCCGCGCAGCGCCACCGCCACCGTCCAGACCTACGTCTACCAGCTGCGCAAACTCCTGCAGAGCGACGACGAGACGGCCGCCGGAACGGGACCGCTCGTCACCCGGGCCACCGGCTACATCCTGCGGGTGGCCCCCGGCGACTACGACGCCGAGGAGTTCGAACGGCTCACCGTCCAGGCACGGTCCGCGATCGAGGCCGGTGACGCCCGCACGGCCACCGAACGCCTCCAGACCGCACTGGCCTGGTGGTCCGGCCAGCCGTTCGCCGACATCGGCCAGGGCCCCTGCCTCCAGGCGTACGCGCTGCGCCTGGAGGAGCTCCACATGCACGCCCTGGAGCTGCGCATCACCGCGGGGCTCGGACTCGGCCAGCACCGCGAACTCGTCGCCGAACTCAAGGAACTGGCCAGCACCTACCCGCTCCACGAGTGGTTCCAGGGCGGCCTCATCATCGCGCTCCAGCGCTGCGGCCGCAGCAGCGAGGCCCTCCAGGTCTACCAGCGGCTGCGCCAACTGCTCCGTGACGAACTGGGCCTGGAACCCTCCGCGGGACTGCAGCAGATCCGCCAGCACGTCCTCATGGACCGGGTCACCACCGCCGACCTCAGCCTGCTGCCGGGCTGACCAGGGAGCCGCCGGACGGGCTCACGCCCGCCCCCGGCCCTTCCCTGCCCGCGTGCCCGCGCGGTGAGCTGTTCGGCGGGCCAGGTCACCGGTCTCCCCGTGCCCGCGCCCACGCGTCGGCGCGCCGCCGGCCGCACGCGGCCCGGCGGCGCGGCTCAGACGGAGCACTCCGCCGCCTCCCACAGGTCCCGTACGGCCTCCTCGGGCCCGCGGCGGGGCGACCAGCCCAGCAGCTCACGCGCCGCGGTGACGTCCACGCACATCCAGTCCGCGTCCGCGGCGGGCCGCACCGTACCGCCGGTGTCCTCGACCAGCCGCACCGCCCGCCCGCTCGCCGCGATCAGCCGGTCGACCACGGTGCGCACATGCAGCGAGGTGCCGCTGCCGATGTTCACCACCCTGCCCCGCGCCCGCGGCGTCCGTGTCGCGGCCACCACCGCCTCGGACGCGTCCTTGGCGTCGACGAAGTCCCGGCTGCTGCGCAGCGGGGACAGCTGCACCGTGACGGGCTCACCCGGCGCCGGCCGGGCGAGCAGCTGCCGCGCCACCCGGCCCAGCAGGCTGCCGGGCGGGATCCCGGAGCCGATGACGTTCGACAGCCGCAGCACCACCGCGTTCGTCCGGCCCTCCTGGGCGGAGCGCAGGACGGCCTGGCTGCCGAGCAGTTTCGACTGCCCGTAGTCCGTCCCCGGGCGGGTGGGGGAGTCCTCGGCGAGCAGGACGCCCGCGGGCTGCGGCGTGTACTCGTGCACCGAGCCCAGATGCACCAGGCGCGGCTGCCACGAGGCGGCGTCCAGCGCCGCCAGCAGCTGCTCCACGAGCAGCTGGTTGCCCTGCCGCATGACGCCGACCGACGACGACCAGGCCACGCCGGCCGCGTTGACGACGGCCACCGGACGCTCCGCGTCGATCAGCCGCGTCAGCGCGGCCGGCCCGTCCTTGACCAGGTCCATCGGGCAGAACTGCCACGAGGCCGGGGTCTTCGCGGCCTGCCGCGCGACGGCGAGGACCTCATGACCGGCCGCCTCCAGGGCCGCGCCCGCGTGCCGGCCGACGAAACCGGTCGCGCCGAGGACGACCACCCGGCCGGACGATCCGCCCGGCGCTCCGGGCACTCCCTGCGTACCGACCAGCGACATGCCGCTCCCCCTTTTGGCCCGGGTCGCCCCGCACCCGTACGTCGTCCCGTGCGCCACGGCGGCGGACGTCGGTTTTGCGCGGTCACTGTGGCATCCGGCGATCGAGGACCCCTCCAGGACCGTTCGACTCGACCGTGCCCTGTGCGGCTCTTCAACGGTCCTCGACCGGCCCGCCCTATGGTGCTGCCACCATGAAGGTTCGAGAGATGGCTGTGCCGGACGCTTTCCACATCACACCGCACAAGATCGGTGATGTGCGCGGGAACTTCTACGAGTCGTTCCGCCACGACAGGCTGGCCGAGGAGATCGGCAGACCGGTGCCCCTCGTGCAGGTGAACTACTCGGTCTCCCGCAAGAGCACCCTGCGCGGGCTCCACGGCACCCTGCTGCCACCCGGCCAGGCGAAGGTCGTGTGCGTCGTACGCGGCGCGATCCTCGACATCGTCGTCGACGTGCGCCTCGGCTCGCCCACCTTCGGCGCACACGAGGCGAACTGGATGAGCGCCGAGTCCGGCGACAGCGTCTTCGTCTCCGAAGGGCTCGTGCACGGCTTCCTCGCCCTCACCGACGACACCTGCGTCTCCTACCTGTGCTCCACCGAGTTCGTCCCCGGCACCCAGGTCGACATCGACCCCCTCGACGCCGAACTGGACTTACCGTGGCAGCTGTCGGAGACCCCGCTGATGTCGGCCAAGGACTCCCGGGCCGTCGCCGTCGCCACCGCCCGCCGCACAGGCCTGCTGCCGCGCTACGAGGACTGCCTCGCCCACTACGCGGCGCTGCGCGGCACGTGACCGGTTCCCCGGCAGCGGGCCCGCCTCTCTCCCCGGCGGCCGCGGGCGCACCGTCCGAGGCCACCGCCGTACCGAAGGAACAGCCGATGCCGCACCGCACCGACCCCCGCCCGCTCCACTGCGCCGTCCTGCCCTTCGCGGACTTCGGGCACGTCGCTCCGAGCCTCGGCGTCGCCCGCGCGCTCATCGCCGCCGGCCACCGGGTGACCTACGTCGTGGACGAGCGGTACGCCGGCCTGGTCGAGGAGGCGGGCGCCCGCGCCGTCACCTACACCTCCGCGCGCGGCGAGTTCTACCGCGCCGCCGACCCGGCCCCCGGCCAACTGGCCGCGGAGGGCTACGCGTTGCTGGTGGACACCATCCGCACCGTGTTCCCCGCCGCCCTGACCGCCCTCGCCCAGGACCCCCCGGACGCCGTCCTCTACGACTTCGAGAACGTCGCCGCCGGACGGGTCGCCGCCCGGGTCCTCGACGCCCTGCCGGTGCAGATGTTCCCCAGCCACGCGGCGAACGAGACCTTCTCCCTGCGCGCCCAGATGTGGGACCGGGCCGACCCGGTCATGGCCAAGGGCGCCGGCGTCCTCATCGAGTTCATGGGCGAACACGGCATCGGCCTGGACGAGATGAGCCGCTACGGCACCGAGTGGGACGAGCACAACCTCGTCTTCCTGCCGCGGGACTTCCAGATCGAGGGCGACACCTTCGACGACCGCTTCGCGTTCGTGGGCCCCATGGTCACCGAGGCCCCGGCCGGCCTCTGGTCGCCGCCGGCGGACGGCCGGCGCACCGCACTGGTGTCCCTGGGCACCGAGTCGGGCGACCGCGGCGACTTCTTCCGCACCTGCGCCCAGGCCTTCGACCCGGCCTCCTGGCACGTCGTGATGACGCTCGGACACGGCGCCGACCGCGCACAGCTGGGACCGCTGCCCGCGCACGTCGAGGTCCACGAGTGGCTGCCGCACCCCGCCGTGCTGCCGCACGCGGACGTCCTCGTCTGCCACGCCGGCATGGGCAGCCTCATGGAGGCCCTGTACTTCGCCACGCCCGTGGTGGCCATCCCGCGCGCCCACGAACTCGGCCTCAGCGCACAGCGGCTGGAGGAGTGCGGGGTCGGCCGCACCCTGTCGCGGACCGGCCTCGACGCCGAGGTCCTCGCCCGCACCGTGAACGGGCTGCTGGCCGACCCAGGCACCCCCGCCGCCCTGCGGCGGATGCGCGCCGCGGTCCGCGACGCCGGCGGTGCCGCCCGCGCCGCCGACACCCTTCAGGGCTGGGCCGCGCAGCACCGCCGGCACCGCACCGGCCGGCCGGCCGACATCAGTGGGGCAGCGTGACGAACTCGCTCACCGTCGAGATGCTGTAGTCGATCATCTCGTCCGTCAGGCCGGGGAACACACCGATCCAGAACGTGCTCTCGGTGGTGATGTCGCTGTTGGTCAGCGGACCGCTGACCCGGAACTCCCGCCCCTCGTACGCCGGGTGACGGGTGAGGTTGCCCGCGAAGAAGCGCCGGGTGGCCACCTTGCTGTACTCCAGGTGGTCGATCAGCGCCCCCGGCGCGAACGGGGCCCCCGGCACGACGGTGATGGCGAAACCGAACCAGCTCGGGTCGCTGCCCGGCGTCGCCTCCGGCAGGATCAGGTGCGGAAGACCGTCCAGGCCCTCCCGCAGCCGCGCCCAGTTGCGGCGCCTGGCCTTGCCGAACTCGTCGATGTGCGTCAACTGCTGCAGCCCGAGGGCCGCCTGCACGTCGGTCGACTTCAGGTTGTAGCCCACGTGGGAGAAGATGTACTTGTGGTCGTAGCCGGCCGGCAGCGTCCCCATCTGGTGCTCGAACCGCTTGAAGCAGCGGTTGTCCTCGGCCGGCTCGCACCAGCAGTCCCGGCCCCAGTCACGCATGGACTCCACGATGCGGGCCAGCGCCAGGTTGTCCGTCAGGACCACCCCGCCCTCACCCATCGTGATGTGGTGCGCCGGGTAGAAGCTCTCGGTCGCCAGGTCACCGAACGTGCCGGTGAGACGGCCGTTGTAGGTACTGCCCAGCGCGTCGCAGTTGTCCTCGATGAGGAACAGACCATGGTCGTCGGCGATCTGCGCGATCTCCTCGACGGCGTACGGGTTGCCGAGCGCGTGCGCCACCATGATCGCCCGCGTGCGCGGCCCGATCGCCTGCTCGATGCGCTCCGGCGTCGGGTTGTAGGTGCCGATCTCGATGTCGGTGAAGACCGGCACCAGACCGTTCTGGAGGATCGGGTTGACGGTCGTCGGGAACCCGGCGGCCACGGTGACCACCTCGTCGCCCGGCACCAGACGGCTGTCCTCCAGCTGGGGCGAGGTGAGCGAGCTGAGGGCCAGCAGGTTCGCCGACGAACCGGAGTTCGTCAGATGCGCCTTGCGCAGGCCGAAGTACTTGGCCAGCGCGCGTTCCAGCTTGCGTGAGCTCGGTCCGGCGGCGATCCGCAGGTCCAGGGCCGCCTCGACCATCGCGACACGGTCCTCCTCGTCGAGGACGGCACCGGAGGCCATGACGGACGTGATACCGGGCACGAATCCCGAGGACGCGTTACTGCGGTGGTACTCGCGTACCAGGTCGAGGATCTCTGTCTTGTCGTTGCCCATCGGCTGGTGGCCTCCCTGTGGCTGCCGGCGGGGACGGAGCCGTGGCCTCGACGGCAGGAAGTGCGAGCGGGGTCCCCGGACCGGTGTCTGCCGTCCGGGAAACCCAGCCCAACACACCGCGCACCGGCGTGCCCAGCGCTGCCGGACAAGTCTAGGGATCCACCAAAACCGGCCCCGCGCACGGCCGTCGGCCGCCCGCACACCCACCACGACGGCCCGCGGACGAGGACTAGGGATTTCCTCGCCCGGTCCGCGGAACGCTGGAGTGTCAGGTCAACAGGCGCGCCCGCAGGCCGATCTCAGTGAGGCACAGTGAACAACTCTTCAGCTGCGTCCCGGACACGGCACCACACCGTCACCGTCCGGGCCGGCGCGGCGAGCGCGGAGCGCGTGCGCCTGAGTGTCTACGACCTCATGACCGGCACGTTCGCGACCCCGCGCACCTTCTACTACCGCCGGACGCTGGACGCCGCTGCGCTGCGCGCCTCGCTCGCCGCGACCCTGCCGCACTACCCGCTGCTGACCGGACGGCTGGTCCGCGACGACGACCGCGGACTCAGCGTCGTCTGCGACGACGCGGGCGTCCCGTTCACCGAGAGCCACAGCGACCGGCCCATGCCCGCGTACGGACTCGGCCGCTCGGCCAAGGACGACATCGGCTCCTACCTCCACAAGGCCAGCGCCTTCCGGATCGTCGGGCACGACACCCCCCTGCTGACCGTGCGGGTCACCCATATGCGCGGCGGCGGTTCGGTCCTCGGCATCGCGATCAACCACAGCATCGTCGACGGCGCGGGATACCTCGACTTCCTGCGGCACTGGTCACGCGTCCACCACGGCGAGGAGCACCGCGCGGCGCCGTACGCCCGCACGCTCCTGGACGGCGTCGCGCAGGGCGCCGCGCCGGACGCCGCACGGCACAGCACCCAGTACGCCCTGGTGTCCGGACCTCAGAAGGCCCGCTTCATCCTCCGGGTCAACGCCGGCGCGCGGCGCGTGCGCACCGTCACCCTGCGCTTCGCCGCCGACGAGATACGGGCGCTGAAGGAGCACGCCCGCGCCGGGCTCGCCGGCAGCGGCCTGCGGGTCTCCAGCGGCGACGCCCTCAGCGCCCACCTGTGGAAGGTCCTCGCCGAGCTGCGGGCGCGCCCCGACGACAGCGTGGAACGGCTCGGCATGGTCGTCGGCCTGCGCTCCGCCCTGCGCGCGGCCCTGCCCGACGGATACTGGGGCAACGCCGTCACCAACGTCACCCCGGCCCTGCCGGCCGGAGAACTGCGCGCCGCCTCCCTCGCCGACACCGTCGCGACCGTCCGCCGGGCCGTCGACGGCATCACCGCCGACCGGGTCCGCGACGAAGTCGCCTTCCTGCAGGCCCAGCGCGACGCCTGCCGCACCCACCTCGTCCTGAGCCGCATGGCCCTGGACGCCTTCGGGGGAACCGTTGCGGTCAACAACGTCAGCCGGCTGCCCGTCTACGAGATCGACTTCGGCGCGGGACGGCCGTTCTGGTTCGAGTTCCCCGCCAGCCCCGTGCCGTGGTCGCTCCTGGTCACTCCCACGCCGCTGGACGACGACAGCCGGGACGTGCACTTCAGCGTCCCGCGCAATGCCGCGCAGGCGCTCGCCGCACCGGAGTGGACCAAGCGGCTGCACGCGTACGCGCCCCACGCCTGACCCCCGGGTCCGCCCGTCCCCGGCCCGCCGCCCACCCTCGGCCCGGCGGCGTCGAGCCCCGGAGCCAGAACCGGTTCGCCCCGGGGGAGCGGCCGGGCCGCTTCCTGCAGGGTGGGCGGCGCCGCCGTGTCCGGCCCGGCTTCGCGCGTCGTCCGCGGGGAGTCCGCCCCGTCACGGCCCGCCGCAGGCGTCCCGTGGGAACACCGGGGCCCGGCGTCCCCTGAGGACGCCGGGCCCGATACGTGTGCGAGGCGGCCAGGACCGCGTCGCTGTGGCGAGGCGGGTCTAAGAGATGTCCCGCAATGAGCTGTCGGGCATGCCGGGGTGGGGTGGCAGTGTGGGTTACCGGATTTCCAACTTGAGGTTGTGGAGTGCGGCGACGCCTGCGACGGCGTGATCGATGCCATTGCCGCGGCGTCGGCATTGGCATTGGCATTGGCCGAGGATCTGGTGGTCTTTCAGGCGGGCGATCACATGCTCGGCCACGGCTCGTCGTTTACGGAACCGTCGGTGGTTTCGGTCTTTGACGATCCGGCCGTCCGGCCCACGCCGGGGTGTGCGGATGCGGTCGTTTCCGCGGTAGCCGTGGATGGTCGGACAGGGTTCGTCCGACTGTTTCGCGGAAGACGACGCTGTCGTTGCGGTTTCCGGGCCAGGCGTCTCCGACGGCTACCACGCGTCGGTCGCGGGCCCGGCAGACGACCTGCACGTTGACACTGCGCCGGTAGTTCTTCGACTTCGCCGTCCTTGCTTTGTCGTGGACGGGAATGAGTGTGCCGTCGACGAGCCAGAGTTCCCTGCGGTCGGTGGGCGGCGGCCCGAGGAGTTCGGCTAGAGGGCTGGCGAGACGGTCGACAGTGCGGTGCACCGCGGAGTCGGAGATGCCGAACAGGAAACCGAGTTGCTGCATTGTCAGGTTGGTCCGGTAGGCGAGGACGAGCAGGAGGACCCGGTCGAGGAACGGCAGCGCCCAGGGCCGGCCGCGGCCTGCATCCGGCATCTTCTCCCAGAGCCGTGCGACGAGCCGGTGCAGCTGTGGTTCGGTCAGCCCGGTCCATGCCCGCAGGTCAGTGGGAGTGCAATGGGCGAGCCGTAGACGCATGACCGTGATCGTAGCCAGCCAACGCATCTGTGTGCGGGGCTCGTTGTCAGCGGCGGCAGTTAGTCTCCTTGTGATTGCCGAGCCGACTGCCGACCGGACAGATCTGCATACCCCGGCGCGTCCAGAAAAGGAGGTGGAAGGCCTATGACTGCAAGTCCGCGACGCGTGTCTTCTGTTTCCGACGCTACTCCCGCGCGCAGGTTCCGAGGGAAGAACAAGGGGCCTAGCTGGAAACGTGGTGAGGACACCGAACTCGCGGTCATCAGCCTGCCGTTGGACGTCCACCGCCCCGAGGACGCGTCCCGGGCGGAACAGCTGTATACGGCGATGGGATCGGTGAAGAGGGCACTGCAGCGGGACGCGCGTGCTGCGGTCGACGCGTACTGGGCCGGCGACGTGCGCCGCGAGGAAGATGCGAAGGCGTGGCGTGCCGTCCTGGGCCTTTCCCGGGAGGGGATGGAACAACGCGGCTACCAGCACATGGAACGCTCCCGCCACCTCGGGCATCACGTCACCAAAGCTCTGGTGATGCACCAGGCCGACGAGGTCTGGGAAGGCACCGCTCGGCACCTGTTTCCGGACGCTTCAGGTCGCAGGGCCGGCCGTCCGAAGACCGGACCCTGGTGGGACTACACCCGGATACCCGGCCGCGCCCGGTCACACACGACGGGCCGGAAGTGGGAGACGTTCAAGCTCCACGGCACGCTCGCCGGCCACCTCTCCGCCTACCGGCACCGGGACCTGGGCCCTCATTTGCTCACGCCGGAGCAGGCGGCCGAGTTACCGGCGGGGACGAAGGTGCTCGAGCAGCCACGACGGCTGCCTGCACCGACCCGCCCCGCTGGCCGGGTGTCGACCGGTGAGACCACGGCGAAAGGCACACCCAGGACCCGGGCCGCGACCTGGTGGGACCACACCGGTCCGCTCACGCTGGTGTTCGCCGGCGGCGCGGACTCCCGCCGCGGCGACCTGGTCCTCCCGGTCCGGCTGCCGTCCGGCGCCGGCCGCTGGCCCCGCTTGCTCCACTTCCTGAACAACCCCAGCACCTGGCACAAGGTCGACCTTGTCCGCCGCCGTGACACGTCAGCACCCGGCGGGTGGGCGTACGAGGCGCACCTGATGGTCCTCACCAGCGGGTACGCGTCCCCGGAAACCCGAGCCCGCCGCCAAGCCGCGGCCGGCCTGGACCGGGTCGGGGGCATCGACGGGAACGTCACCAACCTGTCCGTCATCTCGTTCCCGGGCACGTTCGACCCCGCTGACGGCACGATACAGACCAGTCGTGTCGAGCTCACCGACGTCGAGCTCGCCGCGCTCGAGAAAGCCCGCCGGAAGGAACGGGGGCGCAAACGCGCACTCGACCGGTCCCGCCGGGCCACCAACCCGGTGCAGTACGTGCCGTCGAAACGGCAGCAGGCCCGGACCAAGCGTCGCGAGACAGTCGGCCTGCCCGCTCGCACCGACCAGGTTCCCGGCGGTGCCCGGAGCGCGAACAGAGCCGGTGTGCCGCGGCAGGCGTACCGGCGCGACGGACTGTCGGCCGGCTACCGCCTCAACCGGGCCCGCCTCGCGGAGGCCGCTGCGACCGTAGCCGCGGCGAAAGACCACCGTGCACGGCGCATCGCCGAACAGATCGTGGGAACTCACGGTGCGCGGCTCACTGTCGAGGACTGCGACATCCGCACCTGGTACCGCCTGTGGGGCAAAGCCCTCCAGGCCACCACGCCGGGCCGTCTGATCACCGCGATCGGCCGCGAGTGTGAGAAGGCCGGTGGCCGCCTCCTGCGGGCGTCGACGTTCACGACGAAACTGTCGCAGACCTGCCTGTGCGGCGCAGAAGTCAGGAAGACACTCGCCGAACGCGTGCACCGCTGTATCTCCTGCGGGCTCACCGCCGACCGGGACATGGTCTCCGCAGCCCTTGCCTCACACGTCCGTTTCACCGACCCGGCCGACCCCAGCACTGCGGGCCTGGACGTTGTCCAGGCCCGCATGACACAGCTACTTTTCTCAGAAGGGCTGCAAGAAGCCCTGTCGAGTCAACCGCAGCGCGGTGCCCGCCCCACCCGGGGCCGCACCCACGCGGCAGCCCGCACCCCTGGAACCCCGGGGCCGCGGGCCTCTGCTCGGCAAAAAACCACCGCCCGGTACCGGCCCACCCCGAATGAGACCCAACCCGCGAACAAGCGGCACAAGGCCCACGTCGGAACAGCAGCCCCAGTAGGGAACGCCCCACCTCGTGGCGGCACACCCGAACAGGAACTGGACGGATGGCACCCCATTACGGGGTGACTCTTAGAGGCCGACCGCCGTGCGCAGCGCGTTGACGCGGTCGGTGCGCTCCCAGGTGAAGCCGTCGCCCTCGCGGCCGAAGTGGCCGTAGGCGGCGGTCTGCGCGTAGATCGGGCGCAGCAGGTCGAGGTCGCGGATGATCGCGGCCGGGCGCAGGTCGAAGACCTCGTCGATGGCCTTCTCGATCCGGTCGACGTCGACCGTGTGGGTGCCGAAGGTCTCCACGAACAGGCCGACCGGCCGCGCCTTGCCGATGGCGTAGGCGACCTGGACCTCGCAGCGCGAGGCGAGACCCGCGGCGACGACGTTCTTGGCGACCCAGCGCATCGCGTACGCGGCCGAGCGGTCGACCTTGGAGGGGTCCTTGCCGGAGAAGGCGCCGCCGCCGTGGCGGGCCATGCCGCCGTACGTGTCGATGATGATCTTGCGGCCGGTCAGGCCGGCGTCGCCCATCGGGCCGCCGATCTCGAAGCGGCCGGTCGGGTTGACCAGCAGGCGGTAGCCCTCGGTGTCCAGCTTGATGCCGTTGTCCGCCAGCGCCCGCACCTCCGGCTCCACCACGAACTCCCGGATGTCGGGGGCGAGAAGGGAGTCCAGGTCGATGTCCGCGGAGTGCTGGGAGGACACGACGACGGTGTCCAGCCGGACCGCCCGGTCGCCGTCGTACTCGATGGTGACCTGCGTCTTGCCGTCGGGACGGAGGTAGGGGATCGTGCCGTTCTTGCGGACCTCGGACAGCCGGTGGGAGAGCCGGTGCGCCAGATGGATCGGCAGCGGCATCAGTTCCGGCGTCTCGTCCGTCGCGTAGCCGAACATCAGGCCCTGGTCGCCGGCGCCCTGCTGGTCCAGGTTGTCGCTGTCCCCGTTCCCGGCGCGCTTCTCGTACGCGGAGTCGACGCCCTGGGCGATGTCGGGGGACTGCGTGCCGATCGACGTGGACACCCCGCACGACAGGCCGTCGAAGCCCTTGACGGAGGAGTCGTAGCCGATCTCCAGGATCTTGTCCCGGACGAGCTGGGCGATGGGCACGTAGGCCGTGGTCGCGACCTCGCCGGCCACGTGCACCAGGCCGGTGGTGATCAGTGTTTCCACGGCCACGCGTGAGGTGGGGTCCTGGCGCAGCAGGGCGTCGAGAATGGTGTCGCTGATCTGGTCGGCGATCTTGTCGGGGTGTCCCTCTGTCACGGACTCCGAAGTGAACAGGCGATGAGACACAGCGCTCCCTTGGGTGCGGGGGCTGTCGGCGGTGCAGCCCTATGCGGCGTGGGGCGCTGACAGCGGGTGGACGGTGAAGGTGACGGACGTGCGGGTGCGGCGGGGGAGACGGCGGGGCGTGCGGGGTGAGGGATGTGCTTCTCGACCCAGCCGGCCAGGATCCCGGCGGCGTGGTCGAGGGCCTCGGGCCAGGTGGTGCGTGCGTCCTCGTCGGCGCTGTCGCTGACGAACTTGACGAGGCGTACGGGGATGTCGAGGTGCTGTGCCACGGTGGCGACGGCGTACCCCTCCATGTCGACGAGGTCGGCCTCGAGGGCGAGCCGTTCACGGACGGCGGAGTCCGTGACGAAGGTGTCCCCGGTCGCCAGGGTGGGCCCGCGGCCCGCGCCGACGGTGAGGGGAGCACCGTAGACGCGGCCGCTGATTTTGTGCAGGAGGGCCGTGTCGAGGTCGTGCTGGACGACCCGGGAGATCTCGTGGAGGCCCGACAGGCCCTCCTTCAGCGCCCCGGCCGTGCCCAGGTTGACGATCTCGCCGGGGCGCTCGCCCCGGGACAGGGCGAGGGCGAGGGCGGCCGCCGCGTTGACCTTTCCCATCCCGGTGACCAGGAGGGGGAACCGGCCGTCCAGGTGGGCGGCCTCCTCCTCCACGGCCGCGACGATCAGCGGCCGGTCGGAGCGGATCTCACCGAGGAGGCGAGGGCACAACGCGTGGTCGGTGACCGGGTGAAGGGACACGGCGCTTCCTGCCTTTCGCAAGTGTCAGCCCACCGGGCGTTCGGTGTCGAAGTCGTCGAGGTAGGCCCGCTTCGCGGCGGTGTCACGCTTCGATCGCAGGTAGTGCGACCAGGCACGCCGCTCGTGCCCGGTCACGTCCAGTTCGACGACGTCCTGGGCGGCGAGCTGCAGGCCGGGCTCCTGCTCGTAGGGCCGGAAACCGCCGCCGGTGTCGGCGTAGATCGCCTGGACCAGCTCGTTGCGGTCCCGCCACACGCAGACCTGCATGAAGTGGTACTCGCCGCAGCGGTGCAGCAGCACGTAGCCGAACTCCTTGCGGAACGCCAGCCGTCCGGCCGCCTCCTCGGCCCGCAGGAACACCCGCGCCCGGTCGCTCACCGCGGGCGTCGCCTCCTGTTCCGCGCCGCGGATGTCGTACCACTTCAGGTAGGCGCCCGGCAGTACCAGGTGTCCTCCGGGACGGCTGCGGTGCAGCGTGTGCGACCAGCCGGCGTACTCGGCGTATCCGGTGAGGTCGTCGACGATTCCTGCCGCTGCCGGCACGGCGATCTCCGTTCCTGTGGGTGTGCGTGTGCGTGGGTGGGTGCGGGGGCGGTCCGGTGCGGCCGCCCGGCGGGGGAGACCGGGTGGGGCCGCACCGGACGCCGTCTCAGACCGTCGCGGTCGCGGCCTCGTCGGCCAGCGATCCGGAGACGGTGGTGTGGGCGCTCGCGAACAGCTGCGGGTGCGCCTGCTTGATCCCGCCGACCACCAGGTCGTAGGGGACGTCGTCGAAGGAGCCGTGCTCGTGGATGAACTCCATGTGCTGGCGGCCGTCCTCGTCGAACGGGTGGTACAGGCTGTCGGTGCGGCCGTCGAAGTCCAGCGGCTTGATCTTGTAGAGCCGGCAGAGAAGCTTGTTGAAGACCGGGGTCGCCTTCACCCACCGGTCGTCGAGGTTGACCACGGTCAGGCTGTGGAAGCGGAAGACGTCCCCGCCGACCAGCTCCCGCAGCCGCGGCGAGGCGAGGTGGTTGCGCACGTCGCCGTAGTAGACCCGGCTCGGGATGCCCACGGCACGCAGCGCGGCCGCGTAGAGGATGGACTTGTGGACGCAGAACCCGAAGCCCTTCTCCAGCACGCCGGTCGCGCTCAGGCCGTGCCGGGTCAGATCGGCGCCGTACACCTCGTAGGTGATGCCGTCCCGGACGGCGTAGTAGAGGGCTGTCGCCTTCTGGGTGGCGGTGTCGCTCTCCTTCGCGCGGGCGAGGGTCTTGTCGACGAACGCGCGGACGGTGGGCGAGCGGTGGTCCAGGAACTCGGTCGCGGCCAGGGTGGCCGTCTCGGTGGCGGTGCCGGCCGCAGCGGCGGCACCGGTGTTCTCTGCCATGTTTCTCGGGATTCCTTCCAGATCCTCAGGCCTGCGCGGGCCTGAGCGGACGGTTCAGGCCCATGAGGGTGGCCAGTCGTTGGCGCTGGATCTCCGAGGTGCCGGAGTAGATCCGCCCGCCCACGGCGTCCCGCAGATCCTTCTCGACTCCGTACTCGCTGACGTAGCCGTAACCGCCGAAGACCTGGATCGCGTTCAGCGCGGAGCGTACGTTCGCCTCGCTCACCACCAGCTTGGTCATCGCGACGTCACCGGCGGCGTCGGCCTTGGACTGCACCTTCTCGGCGGTGTCGTAGATCCACTTCTGCGAGGTCTCCAGGTCGATCCGCATCTCGACGATCATGTTGGCGACCGACTGGTTCGCGCCGATGACCGAGCCGAACTGGGTACGGGTGCGGGCGTACTCCACGCACCGCTCCAGGCGCCGGCGCATCTCCCCGACGTTGATCCCGAAGCCGCACAGGATCTCCCACTTCATGACGTGGTCGAAGATGAGGAACCCGGCGCCCTTGCTGCCGACCACGTGGTCGCGGGGCACCCGGACGTCGTCCAGGAAGACCTCGGCCAGCGGTGAGGTGCGCAGCCCCATCTTCGAGATGGGGTTGCCGACCGACAGCCCCGGCGAGTCCCGGCGCACCAGGAACGCGGTGATCCCGGCCAGATCCCCGGGCGCGCCGGTACGGGCGTAGACGACGATCACGTCGGCGATCGAGGCGTTGCTGATGAACGACTTGCTTCCGTTGAGGACGAAGTCGTCGCCGTCCAGGACGGCGGTGGTCTGCATCCCCATCACGTCCGAACCGCCGGAGGGCTCGGTGATGGCGTGCGCGCCGATCATCGTGCCGGCACAGATCTCCGGCAGGTAGCGGGCCTTGAGCGCCGACGAACCGAACCGCTGGAGCGGGACACCGGTACTGACCATGTGGGTGGAGACCGAGAAGTTCAGCCCGGAGTCCTGGCAGTCGTGGCCGAGCTGCTCCAGCACGTGGACGGTGGTCAGCAGGTCCTTGCCCAGCCCCCCGTGCCGGGGATCGAACGGCAGCCCGAACAGGCCGACGTCCTTGAGTCGTTGCCAGCCGTCCCGGTCGAACGTGCCGGCCTGGTCGCGTTCGAGGTGGTCGGCGCCGACCTTCGCGGCCACGGCACCGATCGCCTCACGCAGTTCCTGCTGTTCCTCGCTCCAGCGCATCATGACGGGGGAGATTCCGATCCTCAGTACTGGGAGAAGGCTTCGTCGCTGAGCGCGTGGCTCTCGTCGCCCTTCAGCGGCGGGTTGAAGACACTGACCAGCTCCATGTCCTGGTCGGGAGAGGCGATCAGGAAGTGGGCGTCGTGCTCGTCGAGGACGTACAGCACACCGGGGGTCAGGTCCTGCGCGACGCTGCCGTCGGCGGCCTCGACGCGGCCCGAGCCGGAGATGCAGTAGCACGCCTCGAGATGGCGCCGGTACTGCAGCCGTGACTTCGTGCCCGCGCGGACGACCGTGTGGCAGATCCCGAAGCCCATGTTGTCCGCTTCGACCAGGAGGCGGTGACTCGGACCGCTTCCCCACTCGACCGGTGTGACCTGCGACTTCTCGCGAATGAACATGGTTTCCTTTCTTTCTCCTGGGTGTGGACGTGCGGGGGAGCGGGGGGTTACTCGGGAGCGGTGACGCCCGCGTAGCGGCGGACGACCTTCTCGACGGCCGAGACGGACCGGAAGTCGTCCGGGGAGATCTCCAGGTCGGCGAACGGGATGTCGAAGCGGTCACCCAGCCACTCGATGAGCCGCAGCAGATCCAGGCTGCTGATCACCCCGTTCTCCAGCAGGTCGTAGGACGCGTCCAGTTCCGAGACGGGGGTGCCGGGCAGGTACTCCGCCACGATGTGCGCGGTGATGTCGCGTTGGATGGTCATTCGATCTTCTCCATGAGGAGGCGACGGCTCACCTTGCCGGTGGGCCCGATCGGCAGTGGGTCGGTCATCAGGTGGAAGGCGGCGGGAATGGCCGCCCGGTTGACCTTGGCGGCGCAGTAGCTGCGCAGCTGCAGTCCGGTCACCGCGTCGTCGCTGCGACGGACGAACGCGTGCAGTGCACGTCCCGAGACGGCGTGCGGCACGGCCACCACGGCCGCCTCGGCGACCCCTCCGTGGCCCTGGAGGACCCGTTCGACCTCCTCCAGATTGATCCGCACACCGCGCACCTTGACCTGCGAGTCGGTGCGGCCCACCAGGGCCAGTTCACCGCCGGCGGAGCGGGTGACCACGTCGCCGGTGCGGTACCAGACACGGTCACCGCGCACGACGAACCGGTCCTTGGCCCCGGCCTCGCCGAGGTACCCGGCGGTCTGGAACGGCGTCGAGACCAGCAGTTCGCCGCTGCCGGCGCCCCGCAGCACCTCCCCGTCGGCCACCACCTCCACCAGTACGCCCGGCAGCGGACTGCCCAGCGGCAGCACCTCCCGGTCGGCCGCCTCGGCGGCGGAGAAGGTGTGGATCATGCTGTCGTTCGTCTCGGTGCAGCCGTACACGTTGTGCAGCCGCGCCGCCGGGAAGAGCCGGGCGAGCCCGGCCCGCACCGACCGCGGCACGTGATCACCCGTCAGCAGCAGCTCACGCACACCCGGGAACTCGCAGGCGGTGCCCGCCTCGGTCAGCAGACGGAAGAACATCGGCACCGCCTGCACGACGTGCGGCCGGGTGCTCGCCAGCAGCCCGAGCAGGTACTTGGTGTCGACGGACCGGTCGTGGTCCACCGGTACGACACAGCCGCCGTGCCGCAGCGTCCCCCAGATGTCCAGGAGGGTGAGGTCGAAGTTGAGCGGGGCGAAGTTCAGCACCCGGGTACCGGTGCCGAGCGCGAACGCGCTGCCCGCCCAGGAGGTGAAGGCGTCGATGCCGGCCCCGCCCAGCGGAACGAGCTTGGGGACGCCGGTGGAACCGGACGTCGTCAGCAGCAGACTCGTGTCCTGCGGCAGCACCGGCCCGCCCTGCGCGTCGCCGGCCACCGGACGGTGCGTCAGACGCTCCTCGACGACCCCCAGTACGGCCTGACAGCCGCTGCGTTCGACCAGCTCGGCCAGAAGTTCCCGGCCGAGTTCCGTGGAGGCCAGCAGCAGCGGCCGTCCGGCCTGCATGCAGGCCAGGACCGTGGCGATCGCCACGGTCGACTTCGACGCCTGGAGCGCGAGCGGGCGGCGGGTGTCGGGATACCGGCCGGCCAGTTCGGCACCGATCCGCTCCGCCGCCCCGACCAGTTCGGCATACGTGACGACCTCGTCCGGCCCGCCGCCGAACAGCAGCGCCGGATCGTCCGGGCTTTGCCTCGCACGCACTGCGACGTCCGCCGCCACCGATCTGGACATGACTCCCCATTGATCGAAAGTCGGGGGACCCGAGCATTCGAGTCCTCCGACCGGATATACCGTCACGAACATTCTGAGGGTGTCGCCCAGCAGATTTCTTCGGACTAGCGGCCTGGTTTTGTACCCGTTCTTTGGACCTGTATCAGGACCGGATTGCATGCATCGCGCCGATAAACCGTGACAGGCACCACGAACACATTACCGACGGCCCTTTCCGGAAAACAGAAAAACTCGTCGCGACGGCCCGGACCGTCAATTGCACCCGGCCCGGACCGATTTCGACGAGCATTCGTCACCACAGCGGCGACACCCCGTGTTCCAGAAAAGCTCACACCCGTCTCTTACGACAACGCGGAACGCGGAACCTTAAAAACCCCCGCCCCCCGGGCCGGCCAGAACACCCCGGTCCCACGCACGGACGATGGCCTGCGCACGACTGCGCACACCGAGCTTGCGCAGCAGGTTGGACACATGGAACTTCACGGTCTTCTCGCTCAGCACCAGCGCCTGGGCGACCTCGCTGTTGGACATGCCCGCCGCGATCAGATCGAAGATCTCCCGCTCCCGCGACGTCAGCGTCGACACCTGCGGCACCACCACCTGCGCCGGCCCACGCCGGACCAGGAGATCCACCAGCCGACGCGTCAGCGGCGGCGGCAGCACGGCGTACCCGTCCGAGACCGCGCGGATCGCGGTGGCGATCTCGCTCAACGCCGCGTCGAGCGGCACGAACCCGTCCGCCCCGGCCCGCAGATACTCCAGCGCCGTCTCGTCCACGCACTGGTCCACGAGCACCACCACCGCCACCCCGCCGGCCCGCTCGGCGACCGCACGCAGGATGGCACCGGTCTCCCAGCCCGGATCGGAGTCGTCGATCAGCACGACCCGCGGCTCCTGCTCGTCCAGCAGACGCAGCAGCTGCGGCCGGGAATCGGCCACCCCGACCGCCTCCAGCTCCGCCTCCGCGCCCAGCAGGGCACGCAGCGCCGTGACGAGCAGCGGCCGGCGGGCCAGAACGGCGATCCGGATCGGCCGGGTACGGGGATCGGTGGCGGCCATCTGCGACATCAACCTCCAAACTTCCTGGATGAGGCACCGGGACCACAGGTGCCCCGGCTCGTGAACGCGCCGGACCCGGCGCGCACCCGGCTGTGCGCGCCGCGCACCGGATCCGTCCCACCGCGACCGGCAGCGCCCGGCCCGCCGCGTACGCACGGGGACCTCACCCCGCACGGCGGCACCGCGGCGCGCCCGCACGGTCAGGGAACGCGCCCCGCCTCACCCGCGGGCTCCGCCTGCACGGCGCCCACGGCCACCGCGGCCGGCGTGAACTCCGGCTCGGGACCGGTGACGACCGGACGCCGCCCCAGCCGCGACAGCTGGTTCTCGCCGAGCAGGATGCTCACCACGATCACCGCACCGCCGACCGGCACGTTCCAGCTGAACCTCTCCCCGAGGAAGACGGCGCTGACCACCAGACTGATGAACGGCACGAGGTAGTTGACCGCGGAGGCACCGGTCGCACCGATGTCCGCGATCAGCCGGTTGTAGAGCACATAGGCGAGCCCCGTGCCGAACACCCCCAGCAGCACGATGCTCAGGGAGACCGACCAGGTGAACGACGGGGTGCGCCAGCCCAGGAACGGCAGGAGCGCCGCCTGGATGACCAGCGCCACCAGCACCTGCGCACTGGCCGACGACATCGGCGAGATACCGCGGTCGGACAGGAACTTGCGGACGAACACCGCATGCCCCGCGTAGATCACGGCGACCGCCAGACACGCCATCTCACCGCCCGCGGTGCCCGTCGCACCGTTCCAGGGCGCGATGGCGAGCACGATGCCCGCGAAGCCGAGCGTCAGCCCCGCACTGCGGCGCGCCGTCGCCCGCTCACTGCGCAGCTGCACGGTGGCCAGCGCCAGCGTCAGCAGCGGGGTCGCGCCGGTCAGCACACCGGCCATGGCGGCACTGGTGTGCTGCTCGCCCCAGGCGAGGAGAAGGAACGGCGCGACCATGCCCAGCACGGTCGTGACGGTGATGTGCACCCACACGAAGCCGAAGCGCGGCAGCCCCGCGCCCGTCACCGCACCGATGCCGATCAGGACCACCGCCCCCAGGACCAGCCGGGCCAGCACCAGCTGCCCCGGGTTCAGCCCCTCGCCGGAGACCTTGATCAGGGGATAACTGGAGCCCCAGATGACCCCCAGGACCACGAACTGCACGGCGCTGACACGTTTCACGGGATCGTCCCGTCCCTTCTCCTGCTGCTGTGCTCCTGCTTGCGGGCGGCCCGGACTGCGTCAGGCGTTCACCAGCTTGGGAATGCTCTCCAGCCCGTGCTCGAGGGCGCCGGGGTCGATGCTGTCGTCGGCGAGACTGCCGGACAGATAACGGTCGTAGGCACTCAGGTCGAAGTTCCCGTGCCCGGACAGGCCGAACAGGATGGTCTTGCCCACGCCCTCCTCACGGCACCGGATCGCCTCGTTGACCGCGCCGCGGATCGCGTGCGTCGACTCGGGAGCCGGCACGATGCCCTCGGTACGCGCGAACAGCACACCGGCCTCGAAGCAGTCACGCTGACGCAGCGCCACCGCCTCCATCAGGCCCTCCTCCACGACCCGGCTGACCAGCGGAGCGATGTTGTGCGCCCGCAGCCCGCCCGCGTGCACCGACGGCGGCACGAACTGGTGGCCCAGCGTGTGCGTGCGGGTCAGCGAGGTCAGCCCGGCGGTGTCGGAGTAGTCGTAGGCGATCCGCCCCTGCGTGAGCGAAGGGCACGCGGCCGGCTCCGCCGCGATGAACCGGATCTTGGGCCCGCCGTGCAACTGCGCCCGCAGGAACGGGAACGACAGCCCGGCCAGGTTGCTGCCGCCGCCCGCACAGCCGACCACGATGTCCGGGTAGTCCCCGGCCATCTCCATCTGCAGGAGCGCCTCCTGCCCGATCACCGTCTGGTGCGCACACACGTGATTGAGCGCGCTGCCGCGGGTGTAGCCCCAGCGCGGGTCGGAGAAGGCGACCTGCAGCGCCTCGGACTTGGCGATGCCCAGACTGCCCGGGTGGTCCGGGTTCTCCTTCAGCACCGCACGCCCGGCCTCGGTCTCCATGCTCGGGCTCGGCGTGCAGCTCGCCCCGAAGGTCTCCATCAGCGCCCGCCGGTAGGGCTTCTGCTGGAAACTCACGTTCACCATGAACACCTTGGCGTCCATGCCGAACAGGGACGCCGCGAACGCGACCGCGCTGCCCCACTGGCCCGCACCGGTCTCCGCGATCAGACCGGTACGGCCCGCGCGCTTGTTGTAGTAGGCCTGCGGGATCGCGGAGTTCGGCTTGAAGCTGCCGGTCGGCGCCACACCCTCGTACTTGAAGTAGATCCGCGCCGGCGTGTCCAGAACCTTCTCCAGACCACGGGCACGCAGCAGCGGCGCCGGCCGCCACCGGGCGTAGAACTGCCGCACCTCTCCCGGGATCTCGAACTCGGCTTCCCTGCTGAGCTCCTGGTCGACCAGCGCCTCCGGCATCGTGCGGGTCATCTCGTCACGTGTGACCGGCTTACCGGTCGCCGGGCTCAACACCGGCGCCACATAGTCGAGGTCGGCGGCGATGTTGTACCAGGTCTCGGGAAGATCCCGGGCGCTGAGCTCGAACCGTACCGGCTCTATCATGGCTGCCTCTCTGCGCGTTGAATCGTCACTCCGGCCACGCGACCGCCGGGCTCTTGTGTCACCACACCTGCGGGCCGCCTCCGGACAATGAATTCTCGCCGCCGCAGCCACCGGCCGGATACCTCGACAGGCAGGTGGTAGGGAAAACAATGGAACGTCACGAGAGAGCGGGACGAAGCCCGACAGGCCTTTTCCTCCCGGCCGACCATGTGGTACAAGCATGTCCCCATCCGCTTGGCCACCCGCATTCGAGGGTATTCCGGAGACGGACGACACGAACCCTCCCACCCACCCCCGTATTTACCTCCGGAACCCTCCCCCGGGAAGGACGCGCGGCAAAGTCTGGGAATTCCACCAGTTCCCCCGCGGCCGATCCATGGCCTTTGCACACGCGTGCGAACCTGAGCCCCCGGGGGCCCGGCCGCCGCGGCACCCCGACGCCGCACCGCCCGCTCGCCGCACCCACGCGGCCGGTTCATCGGATCACCAGGATCAGGGGATGGCACACATGATTCGTCCAGTCACCGCCGAGGACGTCACGCTGCTCCACACGATGGTGCACGGGATGGCCGAGAACGAGGAGGCGACCCAGCAGATCAGCACCGACGAGGACGAACTGCGCCGCGCCCTGTTCGGCCCCCACCCGGTGGCCTGGGCCCACTTCGCCGTCGACGACAAGACCGACGAGATCGTCGGCTACACCCTGTGGGCCCTCGTCTACAGCACCTGGCGCGGCACCGCCCTCCACATCGACGACATCTACGTCCGCGAGGACGCGGTCGGACGCGGCTTCGACACGGCCCTGCTGAGCACCCTCGCCGGCCTGTGCGCCACGCGCGGCTACCGCCACATGCAGTGGTGGGGCAGGGTCACCAACGAGCCGACCGCCGCCTTCTACCGGTCGCTCGGCGCGGAGATCCCCTCGGTCCAGGGCAAGGAACTGACCGTCTTCCGCCTCTCCGGCGAGCCGCTGGCCGACCTCGGCCGCCAGGCCTGACCCACCCCGCACCAACGCCGCGCCGCGCGCCGTCCGAACGGGAAGCGATCCGTAAGTGAATTATTAGATGTGCCCCTCCCGGCTGTCGCGCGGTGCGCCCGACCCGTGAGGCTGACGGCATGAGTACACCACTGAGCGTCAGCGGCGCCGCGAGGTGCACCGGCCGGCCGGGCGGACCGCGCGACAGGGACAAGGCCGAACCCGTCCGGGCACCGGGTCTCTGACCCGGCGTCAGCGGCCCTGGCCACCGGGATGTCCTCCCGCGCACGCGCTGCCTCCCGCCCTCCGACACCGGGCGGCCACCGGATTCCCGGATGTACCGACACCGGGAACCGGACGGCCCGCGTGCGCCCGGACCACGGACACCGGGCGGGGCACGCGTCACCAGGGCGTGTTGCGAAAGTCCCGTCGTCCGCCAGGAGGCGGGACTCTCGCAACACGGCCCAGTGCCCGCAGGCCACCGGCCGGTGGGTGACAGCCGCCGGCGACCGCACATCCCCGCGCGGCACTCCACCCCCGCACCGCACCCGCGCCACGCGAGCCCACCGGGCCGCTCTCGGGCACCCCGGCCACCCGGTCCCGCGGACACCGGCCACGGCCTGCCCGCGTACGGACGCCCACCGCGCGGCACCCCCACCCGGTGTTCCGTGCCGACGGGCCGCTCCCGCACCAGGACGGGCGGGCGTTCTCTCACCGATCCCCGCCGCACAGGGCCGGACCGCCGCGCCCGCGCCGCAGCCGACGGCACCGGCGGCGACCCGCGCCACCCCACCGCGCGGGTCACCGTCGCCCGGGGACCCACCCCCTCGGCCCCCTGCCCGGCCGGAGCCGTCGTGGACGGACCGACCGGCCCCGGCGACCGGCTGACGCCGCGTCCGGTACCCCGCCCGGCGGGCCACGGACGCACGCTCACCGCCGTACGCACGCACCGAGACCGACGTACGGCGCCCCACAGCACCCCGACGCACCCCCCACAGCACCCCCGACGCCCCCCACGCACCTTCCGGTGCGTCCCCGACCCTCCACATCCACGCCGCCCTCACCGAGGAGCTCTGACATGGTCCACCTGACCGACCCCGAGCCAACCACCCGCGGCCTCGGTACCACCGACGCCCCCGCGATCCGCTTCGGCATACACGTGACACCGGACCTCGCCAAGGGCGTCATCGCCCGGACCGGCGCGCGCATCGAGGACTTCGTCCTGGTCCCGTCCAGCGTCCGTGAGTCGTTCACCCAGCTGCGCACCCGCCGGGTCGACGTCATGCTGGTGAAGTACAGCCCGCACGAGAACGACATCGCGGTGGGCCCGCCGGTCGGCTTCGACGCCCGCGCCGTGCTCGTCGGCACGGACCACCCGCTCGCCTCCCGCGACACGGTGTCGGTCGAGGAGGCCGCCTCCTACGACGCCTTCGACCGGCCGCAGGGGTTCCCGGAGTCCGTGTGGGACCTGATCGTCCCCCCGCGCACCCCCGCCGGAACGCCGATCCGCCGCGTCCACACCCTCACCACCCAGGAGGCGCTGACCCACACCCTGACCACCACGCAGGCACTCCACTTCTCCTTCCGCTCGGTCGAGGCGGGCCTGTCACCGCGGATCAGGGCCGTCCCGGTGAGCGACCTGCCCAGCGCGCCGATCGCCCTGGCCTGGCTCAACGGCGCCGTCCTGCCCGCCCACGTACGCGCCTTCATCCGCGCCGCCCAGGCCGGCGCCACGTGGGTGCCGCAGGCGACCTGAGACCGGCCCCGTACGGTAGAGCGGGCAGCGTGAGGTGAGGCCCCGTCATGATCCGTGCCGCCCCCGCACCGCCCCCGCACCGCCCCCCCGGCCGGGGTCAGCCGGCCGGTTTCTCCCAGACCGAGACATGCCGGGTGCTCTCGCCGGTGAACGGGGCCCGTGTCCATCCCTCCCAGCGGTCGCGCAGCCGCAGCCCGGCGAGTTGCGCCATCAGGTCCAGCTCGGCCGGCCACACGTACCGGAAGGGGAGGGACCAGTGCTCCGCGCGTCCGTCGACGATCGTGACGTAGTGCGAACTCATCGCCTGGGTGGCGACGTCGAAGGTGTCGAACGCCCATCGTGTCGAACTGATGTGGAACGGGACGGCGTTCTGTCCCGGCGGCAGCCGGCGCAGGTCCGGCACTCCCACCTCGACGACGAAGCGGCCGCCGGGGTCCAGATGGGCGGCCGCGTTGCGGAAGCAGGCCACCTGGGCGTCCTGCGTCGTCAGGTTGTTGATCGTGTTGAAGACGAGGTAGGCCACCGCGAACGTACCCGGCACCGTCGAGGTCGCGAAGTCGCCGATCGTCACCCCGACGGCGTCGCCGCCCGGCTTCGCGCGCAGCCGGGCCACCATGGCCCGGGACATGTCGATCCCGTGCACCGGGACCCCGCGGCGGGCCAGCGGCAGCGCGATCCGGCCGGTGCCGACGCCGAACTCGAGCGCCCGGCCGCCGCCCGCGAGCTCGGCCAGCATGTCGACCGCCGGGTCGACCGCGCCCGGCCGGAACATGTCCGCCGCCGAGTCGTCGTAGTCGGCCGCGATGGATTCTCCGAAGTAGCCGTCGTCATCGAGCATTTCGGGACCGTACCGCCCGCGGGCCGGCCGGCGCGCGCCGTTTTCCCCGCGGACGGGTGCCTTCGGAGGGTTCCGCGCGAGCCGGCCCCGGCGGACCCCTCGGGGTCTACTTCAGCCAGTCGGTGTAGCGGGTGGGGGCGATGCGGGCGCCTTCCTTGGTGGTGAGGACGTCGCCCTGGGGGACGGCGAACATGCCGGCGGTGTCGTCGACGGTGACCGAGCGCTTGTCGCCCTTGGCGGCGAGGGTGATGCGGCCGATCTCGTCCAGCGGGTAGGTGTCGGGCCCGCCGAGGTCGAGGGTGCCGTCGAGGGGGGATCCGACGGCCACTTCGGCGACGGTGGCCGCGACGTCGGCCGCGGCGACGGGCTGGAGGGGGGTGCTGGGCAGGCGGACGGTGTCGTCGTCGGCGGTCCAGGACAGGGTGGCGTCCATGAACTCCATGAACTGGGTGGCGCGGACGATGGAGTAGGGGACGGGGCCGGCCTTGAGGAGGTCTTCCTGGAGGGTCTTGGCGAGGTAGTAGTCGAGCTCGGGGACCTGGTCGACGCCGACGATGGACAGGATGACGAAGTGCCCGGTGCCCGCGCGTTCGGCCGCGGCCAGGAGGTTGTCCATCGAGGTCCGGAAGAACGCGGGGGAGGCGTCGTCGAAGGTGGGGGAGTTGGTCAGGTTGACGACCACGTCGGCACCGTCGAGCGCCGCGTCCAGGCCCTTGCCGGTGAGGATGTCGACCCCGGTGGACAGCGAGTGCGGGACCGCCTCGTGCCCGGCCTCGTTCAGGTCCCGTACGACCTGCGATCCGATGAGCCCGGTTCCGCCGATGACCGCGATCTTCATGACACGTCCTGCCCTTCTTTGATGGGTTATGTCCGCTATATAGCCAAAGGGGCGAGTATGCACTCCCTGCCCCTTACTCGGACACTCAATGTCCGAGATATTACTCGGACGTTTGATGTCCGAGTCAAGGGGAGGGTGGATTAGAGTGAAGCCGTGAAGATGTCGGGTGGGGTCGAGTGGGCGCTGCACTGCTGTGTCGTGCTGACCTCGGTGGAGGAACCGGTGCCGGCCGCACGGCTGGCACAACTGCACGACGTCTCGCCCAGCTACCTGGCCAAACAGCTCCAGGCACTCTCCCGCGCCGACCTCGTCCGGTCGGTCCAGGGCAAGGCGGGCGGCTACGTCCTCACCCGTTCCCCCGCACGGATCACGGTGCTCGACGTCGTCGAGGCCGTCGACGGACCCGGCCCGGCCTTCGTCTGCACCGAGATCCGCCAACGCGGCCCGCTGGCCGCCCCGCCGGAGTCCTGCCCCGCCCCCTGCGCCATCAGCCGCGCCATGGCCGACGCCGAGACCGCCTGGCGCGACGCCCTGCGATCCGTCTCCGTGGCCGACCTGGCCCGCAACGTCAGCTCCGACTCCGGCCCCGGCGCACTGAAGGGCATCAGCACCTGGCTGACCACGGCCGAGGGATAGGCGCACGGCGCCCGCCCTTTGGCCGGTCCTGTCCTATTGCTGGTAGGGGTCGCTGATGACGTGGCGGCGGTCGGCGGTTTCCAGCACGCTGCGGGGGAAGTCGGGGCCCGCTACGTAGTAGCGGGCCTTGGTGTTGCCGATCGGCGTCAAAAGGCCCGCTCTGGTGAGTGCCTGGATGTCCCGGGTGGCTTGCTGGTTGGTGAGCCCTTCCGCCTTTTCGTAGCGGGAGCGACGCACTCGGCCCGTCATTGCGACCTCGTGCAGTGCCGTGATCTGACGCTCGGTCATGTGCAGACGGTCGGCCTGCTCGTCGAGGCGGAGCCAGCAGTCCGTCGAGCGCTGCACCCGGTGCCGGACGCGTTGGGACTGCTGGTGGTAGGCGCGCAGATTGAATCTGACCCACGTCAGAGTGTCACGTTCGGGGGAGTACACCGAGCCGCCCACCTCCCGCAGCACCTTGTAGTAGTCCCACGTGTTCCCGGGCATGCCGAGCCACTCCTCGATCGAGGAGAACTCCGGGGCGAGGACTCCCTCACGCGCGATCAGGAGTGTCTGCAGACTGCGGGACATGCGGCCGTTTCCGTCGATCCACGGATGGATCTTCACCAAGTTGAGGTGAGCCATCGCGGCACGTACGAGGGGGTTGGCGTCGAGGTCTCCGTGATTGAGCCAGTCGACCAGTTCGCCCATCAGCTGAGGGATTTTGTCCTCGTGCGGGCCTTCGTACTCTGTGGCATGCGGGTCGCCGGCGGCCGTGATGAAGATGGGTTTGCGGCGCCACTGGCCGGCGGGCCGGTCCGCGTGGTGACTCTGCAGTATCCAGTGCAGGGCGTTGAGGAGGCCTTTGGAGTACTCGAAGTCCTCCACGTTCCACAGTGACTGGATGTAGGTCATCGCCTGCTGATAGGCGACGGTCTCCCTCTTGTTCTCCTCGCTCGCGTCAACGACCTCGCGCTCACCGTCCATGAGGTCTGCGACGTCCCGAGGGTCGACTTGGTAGCCCTCGATCGTGTTGGACGCTGCGATCGCCGAAGCGGTCAGGGAGCGCCGCAGGTCAGCAGTCCATTTCATGGGGCTCTGCTGTACGAATTGCCGTAGTTCTCGGCGCATATGAGTGACCTCGTCGAGGACGCTGTGATCGACGGCGGCGAGACGCGGGACCTGATAGAGCATACTGAATGATACCCAGTGGGTATCATTCTAGCAATCGATGAGAGTGTTCGGACCCTTCTCCGATGCTCGATGTCCCGTTACGGATGTGGCACGTGCACGTGCCACATCCGTCACCTGCACGGCGAGGTCGCCCGGTGTCAGCGCCCCTTGCGTGTCCGGGCCGCCGCGCGGGCTTCCGCGACCTTGCGGGCCTCGGCGGCCTTGCGGGACTCCTTGGCCGGACGGCCCGGACGGGTGCCGAGGCCACCGAAGGGGACGTGGCCGCCGCCCTTCGCCCCGGCCGGCGGCCGCTTCGCCCCGGTGATGGCCGTCAGCGACTCCTCGCCGGAGCGCACCTGCGTGACCGTCGGCCGGATACCGGCCTCGGACATCACCCGGTTCACCTCGCGCCGCTCGCCATGGGTGACCAGGGTGACCACCTTCCCGGACTCCCCGGCGCGCGCCGTACGCCCGCCCCGGTGCAGGTAGTCCTTGGCGTCGGCCGGCGGATCGACGTTGACGACCAGGTCGAGCGCGTCGATGTGAATGCCCCGCGCGGCGACGTTGGTGGCCACCAGCACGGTGACCTCACCGGCCTTGAACTGGGCGAGCGTGTGCGTCCGCTGCGGCTGCGACTTCCCGCTGTGCAGGGCGGCGGCCCGTACCCCACTGGCCCGCAGATGCCGGGTGAACTGGTCCACGGCCGCCTTGGTGTCCAGGAACATCAGCACCCGGCCGTCCCGTGCCGCGATCTCGGTCGCCGTCGCGTACTTGTCGGCGCCGTGCACGTTCAGCACGTGATGTTCCATCGTGGCGACCGAGCCGGCCACCTGGTCGACCGAGACGACGACGGGGTCGTGCAGGTAGCCCCGCACCAGCTGGTCGACGTTGCGGTCGAGCGTGGCGGAGAACAGAAGCCGCTGACCGTCGCCGCGGACCTGGTCCAGGATCTCCGAGACCTGCGGCAGGAACCCCAGGTCGCACATCTGGTCCGCCTCGTCCAGCACCGTGATCCGCACCTGGCCCAGATGACAGTCCCGCCGCGACACCAGGTCGGCCAGCCGTCCCGGCGTCGCGACGACCACCTCGGCACCGGTGCGCAGCAGCGCCGTCTGCCGGTTGATCGACAGACCGCCGACCACCGTCGCCAGCCGCACGTTCAACGTCCGCGCGTACGGTTCCAGCGCGTCGCTCACCTGCTGCGCGAGCTCCCGGGTCGGCACCAGAACCAGTGCGAGCGGCCGCTTCGACTCCGCGCGCAGACCTGCCGTCCGCACGAGCAGGGCGAGCCCGAAAGCCAGCGTCTTGCCGGAACCGGTCCGCGCCCGGCCCAGGACGTCGCGGCCGGCCAGCGCGTTGGGCAGAGTCGCCGCCTGGATCGGGAAGGGCTCCGTCACCCCGAGGCCGCTCATCGTCCCCACCAGCTCCGGGGGCAGCCCGAGCGCGTCGAAGGACGCGGCCGGCGGCAGACCGGCGGAGACCGCCTGCGGCGTCGCGGGCTCACCCTGTGGCGCCGTCGCCGACTGGTGCTCGCCGGCACGGGGGAGTCCGGAGACTGGCGGCTTCGCGTTCATGGGGAACCTTCCTCGATGCGACGCCCGAAACGCGCCGGGGCCCGTACCCCTTCGGTACGGGCCCCGGCGACATCGAAGCGTGCCCCCATTTTACCAGCGGGGACCCGGCCGCCTGCCGGCCCCAAGCGCAGGCGAGCCCGGTACTCGTACCGGCACCGCGCGACGAAGCAGCAACCCACCCGAAGCAGTCCGCCGCCCCCGCGCGGCGGGAGCAGGCGGGAATCCCCGGCCTATAGGCCGAGGAGGAAGTCAAGGGCTTCCGCTCCACCTCACCGACGAGGAACGCCTCGCGGGACGGCTGCCGGAGGACCACAAGGTCGTCAAGCAGTTGGCGCGCGCAGTGGCGCGGGTTCGGGCCGTGGGCGCGGATCTACCGCCCGGCGCCACCGACCAGCGGCTCCAGCAGATCGCCGCCGAAGCGCTCAGGGACGTCTACTTCCAGGACGGCGGCCGCCGCGCCGGCAGCCTCGAGGAGGTCCGGTTCACCGACGTGGAACACATCGAATTCGACCTGTAATACATGTAGTTGGGGCAGTAGGGGCGGCAGCGCGCAGGTCCGTACCACCGGCGGGACAGTTCCGCACCACCCGCGGGACCCCGCTGTGATCGCGCGGCGAGTTCCGCGGGGGACCCGGGGCGATCCCGTTCCCTCGGGCACTGCCGGTTCGTTCAGGAGCCGGTGATGCCCTTGTCGCCGAGGGCCCATGCGTCGATGTCGCGGTAGTGGATCGGTCCGCGGCTGCGGCCGGCGTTGCTGCCGACCAGGTGCAGACGTTCGGCAGGCCATCCGCGGCCGGTGAATCCTGCGAACCCTTCGGCGATCTCTTCTGCCGAGGACCGGTCTCCCCGGCGGGCGCGGGCCAGTGTCAGATGGGGGCGCAGGGGCCGGTCCTCGAAGGCGACCCCGCAGTTCTTGACGGTGGTGCGCACATCGGCGGCGAGCATGTGCAGCTCGTCGAGGTCTCCGTCGATTCCGCTCCACAGCACCCGGTCGTCGAAGGTTCCACTGCCGCGGAGTGCCAGACGGAGGGGCTGGTGGTCGGCTGCGAGGTCGGCGAGAGCCGGTCGCAGGAGCGGAACTGTCCCGGCCGGCAGCTCCCCGAGGAACGCCAGGGTGATGTGCCAGTCCTCGATGCGGTTCCACCGCATGCGAGGGTGGGTGCCGTAGGCGGGGCGCAGCTCCCGGGCCAGTTCTTCCTTCGCGTGGTCGGGCGGGGCGAGGGCGATGAACACGCGAACGGTCGCGGGTTGAGTCTGGTCGTTCACACCGGACTTCCTACCGCACCCGGGTGGCGGGGGCGACGGCCCGGGTACTGCGGGGCGCCGGCACCACCGCCATGCCGAACAGCGCGGCCCTCTCCAGGCAGACATACAGGCAGGCAGACCGGCGGCCCTCGACGCGACCGGCACCGGTCCGCTCCCGGAAGGGCGGCGCGGCCCGGTCGCCGTGAAGGCCGCGCGCCCCGTCAGGTGCGGCTCGGTGACGGCTGCGGACCGGGGAGCCGTGCCGCCGCGCGGCGGGGGAGCAGCAGCGGGGTCGCCAGCAGGAGCACGCCGGCCAGTCCGATGGCCGCACGCGGGCCGAACAGGCTGCCCAGCACGCCCCAGACGGCCGTCAGGAGCGCGGTCGAGGCCTTGGTCGTCACCGCCCAGGCGGACAGCGTGCGGGTGACCCGGTCGGTCGCGGTGCGCTCGAGGCGGTAGGTGGCCTGGACGGGGTTGAAGACTCCGCAGCAGAAGATGAGCCCGAGTTCGACGCCCGTCACCAGCAGCAGCCCGCCGGTGCCCGGCCCGACGAAGGCCAGGCCGACGGGCCAGAGTGCGCGCAGCGCCCCGGCCACGACCAGGACCTGGTGCTGCCCGAACCGGGTGACGAGCGGTCGGGCCAGCCGCGAGCCGAGCAGGCCGCCGATCGAGGGCGCGGCGAAGGCGAGGCCGTACTGCCACGGTGCGAACCCGAACCGGCCGAGCATCAGGACGGCCAGCAGCGGCTGGGCGGCCATCACCAGGCCGTTGAACAGGGCGGTGTTGAAGAAGAGCGGACGCAGCGTCGCGTCGGCGAGGATGAACCGCCAGCCGTCGAGCAGGTCCCCGGCCCGCACGCGTGCGGTCTCCCGGCGTCCGGGCGGCGGCTCGTGCCCGCCCGCCGCGCGGATGCCCAGGGCCGAGAGCAGGTAGCTGACCGCGTCGGCCACCACCGTCGCCACCGGACCGAGGAGCCCGATCGCGGCGCCGCCCAGCGGCGGTCCGATGATCGTGGTCGTCCAGGCCGTGGACTCGAACCGGGCGTTGGCGACGAGCAGGTCCTCGGCCGCCAGCAGCGTCTTCAGGTACGCGCCGGAGGCGGCGCGGAAGGTGATGTCGGCCGCCGCGACGACGACCGAGACCAGCAGGAGCTGAAGGAAGGTGAGCGCGCCGAGCGCGAACGCGGCGGGAATCGTCAGCAGCGCCGCGAACCGCACCAGGTCCGTGGCGATCAGCACCGTCCGCTTGCGACGGAACTCCACCCACGGACCGAGCGGCACCGCCACGGCCGCGCCCACCGCGGCGCCCACGGAGGAGAGCGCGGCGACCTCGGCCGGTCCGGCGTGCAGCACCCGGATGGCGATCAGCGGGAACGCGCCGAAGGCGAGCCACGTGCCGAGCGCGCTGGTCCCGTACGCTCCCCAGAACCACCCGAACCGCCGCCCCAGCCGATGCCCGCGCAGACGTCCCGGCCCGTGCCCGCGCAGACGTCCCAGCCGCTGCCCGCTTCTCATGCCCGCCGTTCCCCGCCCCTCACCCGCACAACCGATCCGCGACCGGAAGCATCAAAGCGAGCGCCACACCCAGGGGTCAAACAACCGTGGGACCGCCCGGCCACAACCAACGGTTGTGACCATAGGGTGCCGATATGGACCTCGACACCGTCCGGACCTTCGTCGCCGCCGCCGACGCGGGGCAGTTCCAGGAGGCCGCCGCCGAGCTCGCGGTCACCCAGCAGGCCGTCTCCAAGCGCATCGCCGCGCTGGAGCGCACCCTCGGCGTGCGGCTGTTCACCCGTACCGCGCGCGGCGCCCGACTCACCATCGACGGGCAGGCGTTCCTGCCCCACGCGCGCGAGCTGCTGCGCGTCGCCGAACGCGCGGTCGCGTCCGTGCGCACCGGCCGCCGTCCGCTGCGCGTCGACGTGATCGCCTCACGCGGCGCGGCGGCGGGCCTGCTGCGCGGCTTCCACCGCGCACACCCCGAGATCGACCTCGACGTGGTGATGCTGTTCGACATCGAGACGGCCGTCGCCGCCATCCGCTCCGGTGCGATCGACGCGTCCTTCCGCGCCGTCGCCGTGCCTGGCCGGCCCCTTCCCACGGACATCGGGTCCGTCCGGGTGCTCGACGAGCCGCTCGAGCTCCTCACCGGCCCCGCCCACGCGCTGGCGGGCGCCCGGTCGGTGCCCCTCGCCCAGCTCGCCGGGCACCGGATCTGGATGCCCGGCATCGTCCCCGGTACCGAGTGGGCCGCCTACTACGACGACCTCGTCGCCGAGTTCGGCCTCACCATCGAGGCGACCGGCCCCAACTTCGGCTCGGACGCGCTTCTCGACACCATCGCCGACACCCCGGCCCTGGCCACCTTCATGGGTGGGCAGACCCGCCTCGTCTGGCCCGCCGGCCACGGCCTGCGCCGCATCCCGGTGACCGACCCGACGCCCGTCTACCCGCACTCGCTCCTCTGGCACCGCGACAACCCCCACCCGGCGCTGGCCACGCTCCGCGCTCACCTCGCCGCCACGACGGCCGGCCACGACGCCGCCGGGACGTGGGTGCCGGACTGGGTGCTCCCGCGCTGAACACCGCCGTCCGCGCGGCCGCTTTCGTCACCGCGGTGACCCGGAGGCGCGACACACGGGTGGGCCCCGACACCGAGGCGTCGGGGCCCACCCGTGTGAATGCCCTGCTCAGGACCTGAACTCAGTACCTGAACTCAGTACCTTCTCAGGACCGCTCACCAGCGGTACCAGCGGCCGCGCTTACCGCCGCTCGCCGTAGGACGGATCACAAATCCGAGGACCCACACGATCAGCACGACGACAGCGATCCACCACAGGGCCTTGAGTGCGAAACCGGCACCGAAGAGGAGCAGCGCGAGCAGAAGAACAAGAAGAACGGGAACCATGGTCATCAACCTCCGCCGCCCCGTGTGCCCTACGGAACGATCTCCACTCCCGCGGAATCTCATGTGTTTCTCGGACGGGGCGGGGGACGCGAAGGGGCCGTGCGGCACCTTCGCGGGGCCGGGCGGAACCGCCGGAGAGCCGGGGCGGGCGGCGGAGGCGATCGCGCGGGCCGAGCCGGCCGGGGGACGGTGCCCGCGCACGGTGGCATGGGCCGCTCGACTCGGGGCACACGTAGACCTGCCTGACGCCGGCTCAGTGACGAGCGCGGCGTCAGATGCCATACATGCGACCTGTTTCTCGCGATGCCGACCACCTGTCACGCGAGCTGTGTTCTGGGGAGAGGAACCATCATGATCCTTCCGGCGGAGAGGGAACTGCGCGCGGTACTGGCCCGGTTCGCGCAGACGCGCATCGAACACGATGTCCGCCCCACCGGCCGTACCAGCCGTGCACTGGACGACGTGACGTACACGCTGTGCGTGATGACCGGGGCCCGGACGGCCGAGCAGGCTCTGCTCGCCGCGGACGCCCTGCTGGAGCGGTACTGCGCCGACCGCGAGGGCACCACGCGAGCGAACGAGACGCTGGCCGCCTAGCAGTTGGGCCCGCCGGCACGCCAAGAGGGCCGGCGCGCCGCCTGATGAGTGAGGCGGCCACCGGTCCGGCGCCGCCAGGCGTGGGTGCACCGGCCTCGAGCCGATGCACCACGCCGTGGCGCCGCCCCGGAGCCCGAGGTGCGTCCGTGCCCGACCGGGGAGCCCGCGGGGTCTGCCGCCGTCACCAGGAGCGGGCTGCCGTGAGGAGTTGTTCGCGGACGGCGGTGACCGGCGCACGGGAGGGTGCGCCGGTCCGCTCCACCAGGAATCCGGTGTTGATGGGCGGGTCGTCCGGTGTGAGCAGCGGCACCAGTGCGCCGGATGCCAGCTCGGTCTCGCACAGGTAGCGGGGCAGGACCGTGATCCCCGCTCCTGCGGTCACGGCGGCCAGCACTCCTCGCAGGTCCGGCACGACGAAGGCGGGCCGAGCGGTCAGGCGTGTCCGGAAGACATGGCGCCAGTAACGGCGAAGGATCGGCAGGTCCTCGGCGTACGCCACCAGGGGGACGCCGCTGAGGGGGCCCGGGTCGTCGCAGTCGACCGGTCCGATCCGCCCGGCCCAGGCCGGAGACGTGACCAGGACGAATTCCTCGTCCATCAGCGGAACCGAGACCAGCGAACGGCCGCGCGGCCGCACCGCGGACAGGACCAGGTCGAACCGCCCGGTGTGCAGGCCGTCGAGCAGGTCCTCCGCGAGTCCGTGGGTGACGCGCAGCAGTACGCCGCGGTCCGCGAGCGGCGCCAGGGCGGGCAGCGCCAGGGCCGACACCATCTCGGCGGGGCCGCCCAGATGTACCGGCTCCGGTGGTGCCTCCAGTCCCGTGCGGCCGCGGTCGGCGACCTCGGCCAGGGCATCCAGGGGCCCGGCGATCTGCCCGGCCAGTTCGTCGGCGACCGTGGTCGGGGCCACTCCGCGGGGAAGCCGCTCGAAGAGCTGCCGGCCGAGCTGCTGCTCCAGAGCGCGCACCTGGGCGGTCGCGGTGGGCTGGGAGATTCCCAGTATCCGGGCGGCGGTGGTCAGTGAGCGGGCGCGGTGGACCGCGAGGAAGGTCCGCAGCAATCCGATGTCCAGGGGCCCGTCGGCAGCCGGAGCGATCGAGCGGGCCTCCCGCGCCTCCTTCGAGCTGGCTTCGGCCGGGCGCCGGCCGGTACGGGACCGAGCGGCCTTCCCATCGGATTTCTCATCGGATTTCTGATGAACCATTCGAGAGATTCTATTGGTTTCCTGATGAACAGGAGATCTAGGGTCGTCAACGTTCCGCCGCGGTACGCCGGCGGACACGACCCCGCGCCCCCCGGAACACCAGGGGCCGATCAGGGAGTACACGCACATGTCAGAGATCCTTCTCGTGCTGACCGGCACCGACCACCTGACGCTGACCGACGGCACCAAGCACCCCACGGGCTTCTGGGGCGAGGAGTTCACCGCCCCGTACCGGGCCTTCACCGAGGCCGGCCACCGGGTGGCCGTCGCCACCCCGGGCGGCGTCGTCCCCACGGTCGACCCCGTCAGCCTCGCCCCCGAGGTGAACGGAGGGCCGGCCGGCGCCGCCGCGATAGCGGCCGCCGTGGAGGCCGCCGCCGAACTCCGTGCTCCGCTGACCCTGGCGGACGTCGACCCCGGCCGGTACGCCGCCGTTTTCTACGTCGGAGGCCACGGGCCCCTGCAGGATCTGTCCCAGGACGCCGACTCCGCCCGGCTGCTGCGCGCCGTTCATACGGCCGGTACGCCGCTGGGCGTGGTGTGCCACGGAGTGGCTGCGCTGCTCGCCACGGAGGACGCGGACGGCCTCTCGCCGTTCGCCGGCTACCGGCTCACCGGCTTCAGCGCGGCGGAGGAGCGGCAGACCGGGCTGGCCGACCGGCTGCCGTGGCTGCTGGAGGAGCGGCTGGTCGCCCTCGGCGGCATCTACTCGGCGGGCGAACCGTGGGCGCCGCACGTCGTCGTCGACCGCACCCTGCACACCGGGCAGAACCCCGCCTCCTCCGCGCCGCTTGCCGCCGCACTGCTGAAGACCCTCGGCTGACCGGCACGTCCGGGCCCCTGGCCGGTGGAGCGTTCGCTCTGGTCGCGGCGTTCGCCCGCTCCGGGGTGACCGGATCCCACCGTGACTCCGCCGCCTGCCGGCCACCGGGCACCGCGGGCAGCCCCGGGGCGGAACCGGTCCGCCGGTTCTGAGCCCGGCCGCCCCCGGGGCCCTCATCCCTTCCCGAAACCGCTGTCGGGCGGCACCCACGGTGCCGCCCGACCCGAAAGGTGTACGACATGGCAACGATCCTCATCACCGGAGCCTCCGACGGGCTCGGCCGCGCCCTCGCCGAGGACCTGGCCGCCGACGGCCGGCACA
The DNA here is from genome assembly GCF_012273515.2 of Streptomyces sp. RPA4-2. Lineage (NCBI taxonomy): Bacteria > Bacillati > Actinomycetota > Actinomycetes > Kitasatosporales > Streptomycetaceae > Streptomyces > Streptomyces sp. RPA4-2. Next base: position 86,509 of record NZ_CP050975.2, on the reverse strand, counting down.
CCCTGCTGCTGCACGGCCGCGACCAGGGCCGTCTGTCCGAGGTCGCCGCGGCCACAGGCGCCGAGACCTACCGGGCCGACCTGTCCTCGCTCACCGAGGTCCGGCGGCTCGCCGCCGACGTCGCCGCCACGCACGACCGGCTCGACGTGCTCGTCAACAACGCCGGAGTCGGCTTCCACGCCACGGGCACCAGCCGGCTGACCTCCCCGGACGGACACGAACTGCGCCTGGCCGTGAACTACCTGGCACCCGTCCTCCTGACCCGGGAACTGCTCCCGCTGCTGCGCCGGGCGAAGCCCTCCCGGGTCGTCAACGTGGCCTCGGTCGGGCAGCAGCCGATCGACTTCGACGACCCGCAACTCACCCGCGCCTACACCGATATCGCCGCCTACTGCCGCTCCAAGCTGGCGCTCATCAGCCACGGCCTGGACCTCGCCGAGAAGTTGGCCGGCAGCGGCGTCACCGTCAACAGCCTCCACCCCGCGTCCTACATGCCGACGACCATGTCCCGCGCGTCCGGCATGGACGTCGTCGACTCCCTGGAGCAGGGAGTGGCGGCCACCCGGCGCCTGGTCGACGCTCCCGAACTGGCCGGCGTCACCGGGCGGTACTACGACGGCGAGAAGGAGGCGCAGGCAGCGGCCGAGGCCTACGACCCGGACTACCGCAAGCGCCTTGCCGCACTTACCGCCTCGCTGCTCTGAATCCCCACCTCAGCAGGTTCCGGAGAACTCATACGAGGTCGCGCCGGGCGGCGCAACCCGGTCCGCCAGGTGGCCACTCGCACTGCCGACCCCCGCTTCACGCACACGTGTTGGGAGTGCCGCGTCCCCACTCCTGCCGGCCGGCTCCCGCGCCGGATGCGGGCGGGCTGCGGCCGGGGCCGGAAGCCACCGCCACGCCGACCGGTCGCCCGTCGGGGCCGCCGCGAAGGAGCCGCCTCGTGCGTACCAGGTGCCGGCCGGCCCCCGTACCCGTCCGCGCCGGAGAGGCCGGTGAGTTGATGGATCACCACTTTCGGGGCGGCCCGTACAACCAATCCCGTGACCGGCATGTCGTACATGGCAGGAAACCGAGAACCGTGGCGCAAGGGGGAACGATGCGCACAAGACGATACGGGGCGGTGCTGGCCGCCCTGACGATGGCCGGTGTGGGCGTGGGAGTAGCCGCGCCCGCGACGGCGGGCGCGGCCACGACCGCTGTCGCGTGCCCGGCCGGCTGGGGCAGCCTTCCGAAGACCGCGGCGGACACCGACGCCGGATCGCTGACCGACATCAGGACCGGCGAGCACGACTGCTACGACCGCATGGTCTTCGACGTACCCACGGCGGGCACCGAACCGATCGGGTACACCGTGCACTACGTCGACGCGTTCTATCAGGACCCGTCCGGCATCCGCATTCCGATCTCCGGCGGAGCGATCATCGAGATCAGGGTGTCCGCCCCCGCCTACGACCCGGAGACTCACGCGGCGACCTACCCGGGCCGGGGCGGCCAGGCGCTCCCGGGCGTCGACCTGACCGGCTACCGCACCTTCCGCGAGGCGAAGTTCGGGGCCAGCTTCGAAGGGGTCACGCAAGTGGGCCTCGGCGTGCGGGCCCGGCTGCCGTTCCAGGTGTCCCAGCTCTCCAACCGTCTGGTGGTAGATGTCGCCCACACCTGGTGAGGCAGTCACCTCAGCCGCAGCCGGCCGGCCGGGCGACGCGACGCGGGCGCCGTGCCGCCGGCGCTCCGTGGCCGGACCGGCCGGACGGAGTCATGCGCCGGCCGTCGGCCGCACGTGCGTGAAGCGGTCCTCCCACGCGTTGCGTACGCCACGGCCCGGCACCTTGCGCAGGACGGCCCGCCGGGCCACCAGCGGCGCGGCGTCGAGACAGCCGGTGAGCTCAGCGAGATCACCGCTCGCGGCTCGGGCCTGTCGTTCGAGTCACCCCAGTGCCTCGGGGGCCGGCACGTGCGTGCGCCGCGCCGTCTGCCGGCCGGTGGTGCACCTGGCCCCCACGGCCAGCAGTACGGAGGCGGCCGCGCAGGTGAGGACGAGGCCATTGAGCCACACGTAGCTTTCGGAACCGGGGTATGTCGTCCCGTCGTCCAGGACGCAGTCGAAAGCCGGCGGGAGGTACGAGGCGCGGTGGCCGGCGAGGCGGTCCACCAGGTGGGGTGCGGCGTCGCGGCAGGCGGGCGCCGGCGAGGAGTCCGCCCCCGAGCGGGACTCGTTGTCGGACAGTTCGACGGCGCCGAGCGCCATGGCCAGAAGCATGACGGCGGCCGCCGCTGTCATGCCGGCACTCCAGCGCAGCAGTTGCACGCCCCAGTCGGTGCGCCGGCCGGGCAGGGCGACGGACAGCAGTTTGACGACCACGGCGATGCCCCATAACGGGGCGGCGAGCACAGCCGCGATGGCCAGCAGTATGAACACGTTCCAGTCCTCTTCGGCCGACCTGGTGAACTGGTGTACGGATGCCCGGGGCAGCCTACGGGAAAGACAGGACCGGCTCCGACGGACCGGGGGCGGCAAGTCACACTCGTCCGACCCGTCTACCACTACCCCACCCCTAACCCCCACCCTCACTTCCACCGCTTCCGTTCCGCGACAACTCCCGGTGCTCGCAACGGATCCCGGATCGCGACAGGTGCTTGATCTGTCCATGCCCGGACATCCGGCGCTACGCTGAGCACGGCCGGTGCGGCGCCGTTCCCGCAGGCGCACCGTCAGGGGGTTCCGATGTGGTTCGGACACACCGTCAAAGCGGCTGCCGGGGCCTGCGCGCTGGGGGCCCTGCTGCTGGTGGCCGGCTGCGGCGATGACGGGGACGAGAGTTCCGAACGGCCGCGCTCCAGCCGCCCCGACGGCTCCTCCGCCGACAAAAATCCGTCCTCGGCCACGCCCAGGACGAGTTACCCCTCGCCCCACCTCTTCGACCTGACCAGCGCGGTCCCCCTGCCCGACGAAGCCGAGGGAGGCAGACAGGTCACCCTGCACGGGACCACGGCCTACGTCTGGTCCCCGGAGAGCCTCCAGGCCGTCGACACCGGCACCGGCGCCGTCCTCGCTCGTGTCACCCCCGAACGGGAAGCGGCGTTCAAGGTCACCGACGTGCTGCGCAGGGCGCCTCGGCCACCGGCCGTCAGCGGAACGGGAGCCGACGCAGAAGTCATCGCGCTCTTCCTGGTCAAGATCCCGGGATCCGGTACCACGCCGGCCGACTACGGCCTGGAGATCATCGGCGTCGAGGCCGCGACCTCACGTCCGGCATGGCGGACCGAGATCGTGCTCCCCGCCTGGTCCCGCGACAGGTATCTGACCCTGAGCGCCGAAGTCGCCGGCGTGGAGAACGGCATCGCGGTCGTCAGAGCCTCCAACGACGACAACGAGATGACTTATGCCGTGAACCTCTCCACCCACAAGACCCTCTGGCAGAAGGAACTCGCCCCCTGGGCCGTCACGGGTGGCGCGGTCGTCGGGCCGAACGTCCCCGACCCTTATACGGAGAGGCACTTGACGGCCTTCGATATCAGCACCGGCAGGCCGCTGTGGACCAGCCGCAAGTCCTCCGGGGCCGCGTCCGCCCGAGAGGCCGGCCCCCACCTCGTCCAGTTCACCGGGGGGTGGGGGATCGGCGACAGGTTCGTGCAGCTTCTCGACGCACGCACCGGCAAGGTGAGGAGCACGATCGACGGCTCCTTCGCCGATATGGGCTGCACCTACGACGGCAAAGCCGTGATCGTCTGTACGGGCGGCGGTTCCCCCGCGTACGCGTTCGCCCTCGACGCCACCAGCGCGGACCTCGTCTGGCAACTCCCCGACAAGGCCACCGACCGGGTGGCTCCCTCGGTCACCGCGGTGTTCAACGGCGCGGTCTACGGGAAGGTCACCGGCACCGAGGGAGCCGGTCCTGTCGTCCTCGACTCCCGGACCGGACTCGACATCGAGACATCACCGGGCATCGCCCCGGTCGCCGTGAACGGCTACGTGGGCATCGCCCCGGACAGCGGCAGCGACACGGCCCTTGCCTACCGCACCACGGGTTAAGGCATTTAGCAGTACAGCCGGTGACCCCGCACCCCGGCCGAGCGGACCCGGTAGGTCCTGGTCTGCCTCGACGAGCCGCCACGCCTGCGCGGCGCAGGCGCGGACATCGTTCGTCTCTACGGCGCCGGCGTATGCGTAGGCAGATTGAGGCTGAGCCGCACGGGGGAAAATCCCCCAATGGGGGCATCCCGATCGCAGGCGCAGAAGGATGAGAGCACCGTCGAGTCGATGTACGTCGCTGTTTCGGCCGTGATCCTCGCCGGGGCCGCGTTCGCTCTGGTCGCCGGCCCCGCCCTGGTCCTCGACGCGGTGCACGGCGATGCGCGGCGTGTCCTGATCATCTGCGGCAAGGGAGCCGGCGCGGGGGTGTTCCTGGCCAGGCTGATATCCGGCTTGTGGCGTCGGTGACGCCTGCCTGCGCCGACGGTACCGGCGGCTCGGCCGCCGGATCCTGCGCCGGGCTCGCCGCGACGGCGGTGTGTTCGCCTTCGGGCGTGGGCGACGGGCCGCTCACGCGGTGTCCCGGGTGTCGTCGTCGAGTTGGTCGAGGATGCGCTGCTCCGCGTCGTGGAGTGTGGTGCGTGCGGGTGGGGGCCGGGTGCAGTCGGCGCCGTGTACGGCGCCTTGGGAGGACTTCCAGATCGGGCAGCAGGGGACCGGGAGCGGTGCGGGGCCGCGGGCGGCCAGCTCGGTACGTTCCGCCGCGACGCGGGCCCGGCGCTGCCGGTCGTGGCGTGCGCGGCGTTCCCGGACCGTGCCCTGGGCCAGGAAGAGCGCGAGAGCCCAGAACACGCCGGTCTGCCACCACAGGTGATGGAAGGCGGTGGCGGTCCCGACGGATGCGAGGACGGTGGCGCCGAGGGCGCGGGCGATTTCGGGTCGGGTCACAGATACTCCCCGCTGGACTGGACGTCGTTCACGTGTTGAGTTTTCCCACCGAGAGGCCTTGACCACGGATGTCGCGGGAGGATTTTGGGCGCGGTCGCGGCAGCCGCGTGTACGGGGAGCGGAGGGACGGCAACGTCGACCTCGCGAACACCGCGGAGCCGCCCCGCGCTCGCGAACATCGCGGAGCCGCCCCCGCCCCGCGGGAGCAGCCGTACGGCGACTGCGCGTGGGCCACCGGCCAGGGACCATCCCCGCACGCGCGGGGAAACGACCGCCTGCCCCCCGCGCCGCTCGCCACGAACAGCCGCGCACAGTAGGGGCCCGGGGCCCGTGTGCTTCACGCTTGAGGTGACGGCCGGAGGTGGGGAACCGGAGGTGGAGAATGCGAGTGGGGTTGCACGCGCTCGGTATCGGTGACGGTGCCCGTCCCGAGGTGATCCGTTCGGTGGCCACGGCCGCGGAGACGCACGGCTTCGCGAGGCTCTGGTGCGGCGAACACGTGGTGCTCGTGGACACACCCGCCTCCCGCTACCCCTATTCCGCGGACGGCCGGATCGCCGTGCCCGCGGACGCGGACTGGCTGGACCCGCTGCTCGCCCTGACCTTCGCGGCGGCGGTCACCAGCCGGATCGAGCTCGCCACCGGCGTCCTCCTGCTGCCTGAGCACCATCCGGTCCTGGTCGCCAAACAGGCTGCCACGCTCGACGTCCTCTCCGCCGGGCGGTTCACCCTCGGGGTCGGAGTCGGCTGGTCGGCCGAGGAATTCGCGGCGCTCGGAGTCCCCTTCGCCAGGCGCGGGCGGCGCACCGAGGAGTACCTCGCCGCGATGCGTATCCTCTGGGCCGACGACCCGGCCTCCTTCACGGGGGAGTTCACCCGCTTCGACGGGATCCGGGTCAACCCGAAGCCGCTGCGCGGCGGCCGGCTCCCGGTCGTGGCCGGCGGCAACAGCGACGCTGCCCTGCGCCGCGCGGTCACGCTCGCCGATGGCTGGTACGGCTTCAACGTCCCGGCGGCCGACGTCCCGGCGCGTGTCACCGTTCTCGCCGACGAGTGCGCCCGCCACGGTCGCGCTCTTGACGAGCTCACGGTCGCCGTCGCGCTGAGCGACGGCACCCCGGAGCACCTCCCCGCACTCGGTGCGGCGGGCGTCACCGAACTCGTCGTCGTCGGCGCACCCCCGCCCGATCCCGGCGCGGCGGCCACCTGGGTCGCGGAACTCGCCCGAACCTGGATTCGCCCCGAGGAATAACCCCCGGGGACGCCTCGCTGGCGCCCCCGGTCGGCCGACCGGCCTTCGGGCGTGGCGAGCGAGCGACCCGAGCGCAGCGCGGCCAGGGTGTCCCGGCAGGACCTTGACGCGATCACCCCGGAAGGGGAGGCCGACGCCGAGCCGGTGCGTGGCTGCGCTCCCGCACAGCCCGCGCCGTCGCGGCCCGACCTCGAGCGGGCCCTCGCGTCACCTTCGCCAGAACAGGTGGTGCGTCACGCCGCTCGGGCTGGGCACGACCTCCAGGTGGAACCGGTCGAGCAGCTCGTCGGGGGACTCCCAGAGCCGGAGTCCGGACCCGAGCTTCACCGGCGAGACCGCCACATGCATGGTGTCGACGAGGTCGGCAGCAAGGAACTGCCGGATGGCGGTGACCCCGCCGCCGAGCCGGACGTCCTTGCCCTGTGCCGCTTCCCGCGCCGCTTCGAGAACCGTGGCCGGGTCGCCGTCGACGAAGTGGAACGTGGTGTCGGAGAGCGTGAACGACGGGCGCTCGTAGTGGGTCATGACGAACACCGGCGTGCGGAACGGGGGCTCCTCCCCCCACCAGCCGCGCCACTCGTGGTTCTGCCAGGGCCCGCGCTGGGGCCCGAACTTGTTGCGGCCCATGATCTCGGCACCGATGTTTTGTGCGAAGTCCCGCGTAAAATAGTCGTCGAGACCCCGGCTCCCCCCGGGATCCGTACGCATGGGCCAGCTCGCCGTGGCGCCGGCCCAGGCGAACAGCCTCTCGGGATGGTCAAGGCCGAACGGACTCTCGAGACTCTGGTGCTCACCGGCACCGATTCCGTCACTCGAGACGTTGAAGTTCATGACTTTCAGCAGTTGATCCACGTGCTTCCTCGTCCGATCCTGTCGCGTCACCGTGTGGCGAGGCGCCACACACCATGACGTCGAACGGGACGTGGCCGGATCGACAGCGGCCCACAACTTTTTCCAAGGGACCGGGCAGTTTTCGAGAAGCGTCGGTGACCCGGCCGCCCCTACCGTCGAAGCCATGAAGTCCATCGATTCCGTCACCCTTGAGGTGGCCGGCACCACGGCCGCCGCCCGCTTCTACTCCACCGCCTTCGGACTGGACCCGTCGCACGTACGCCTGCGTGCCTGCGAAGCTCCCACGACCGGCTTCCGCGGGTTCACCCTGTCGCTGGTGGTGTCCCAGCCGGGCAACGTCGACGCCCTGGTCGGCGCGGCCCTCGACGCCGGCGCCACCGCCCTCAAGCCCGCCTCGAAGTCGCTGTGGGGCTACGGCGGCGTCGTTCAGGCCCCGGACGGCACGATCTGGAAGATCGCGACGTCGGGGAAGAAGGACACGGGCCCGGTCACCCGGGACTTCGACGAGCTCGTGCTCCTGCTGGGCGTCGAGGACGTGAAGGCCAGCAAGCAGTTCTACGTCGGGCAGGGACTCACCGTGGGCAAGAGCTTCGGCGGCAAGTACGTCGAGTTCGTCACCGGGCCGGGTCCCGTCAAGCTGGCCCTGTACAAGCGCCGCGCTCTGGCCAAGGATGCGGGTGTCCCCGCCGACGGAACGGGATCGCACCGGCTCGTGCTCTCCGGCGCCGGCAGCCCGTTCAGCGACCCGGACGGGTTCGTCTGGGAGGCCACCGCACCCCTGACCGCCACGGCCTGAGCCGGGAGGCGTCCCCGCTTACGGGAACAGCGCATAGGGGGCGCGCTGGAGGGTGCGGCATGGTGTCGCGCGGCCCGGTCGGCCGAGGTACCGGTCCGGCGCGGCGCCGGCGCGGTGTGATGCGCGGCTGTTGTCCGCGGCCTCGTCCCTCGCGGTCAGGACTGCTCGCGGCAGTCCCCTTCGGTGCACTCGAGAGTGACGAGGGTCTCGTCGACCTGCTCGCTGGTCAGAGGAGGTTCGGGCAGTTCGTGGGCGCCCTCGGTACGGAAGGCGTCGAGCATCAGGTGGAGGTGGCGGCGCCAGGCGGTGGGGGCGACGGCACGGGTGGCCCGGATGATCCCGGCCTGGGACCAGATCACGAAGGCGATGTCCTGCGCGGTGACGTCGCTGCGCAGGACACCCTGTTCCTGGGCGTTGCGCATGATCTGGACGCAGATTTCCTTGGCGCGTTCGTACATCTCGCGGCCGGCCACGTGAAGGGGCAGCCGTGCCGAGACCAGGTCGTTGAAGGCGCGGTCGCAGGCCTGCAGCTGGCAGAGTTTCTCCAGGTAGCGGCAGAACCCTTCCCAGGCGTCGTCCATGGCCGCGGCTTCCTCCGCGGCGATGAGCAGTTCCGTGTACTTCGCGTTGAAGAGTGTCTCGACCAGGTCGAGCCGGGTGGGGAAGTGGCGGTAGAGCGTGCCGATCGCGACGCCGGCCTCGCGGGCGACGCCCTCCAGGGACGCCCCGAGGCCCTGCTCGGAGAAGGCGGTGCGAGCGGCGGCCACGATCGCGTCCCTGTTGCGCTGCGCGTCACGGCGCAGGGGCTTCGCCGGTGTCTCGCTCGCGGACGGGGCGTGATGGTGACTCATGGCGCGAGCGTAACATGAGGCTCCCCTCGAATTCGACTGTTGTCATGTTTCCGATCGCAATTTCTCCCCCTCCGACGTGCTGTGATGCGCCTCACCGCAAACATGAGGCACTCCTCGGGTACGGTAGCGGAGTCGAACGTGAGGCACCCCTCCGAATGACCTTGTAGCCAGCCGACTGACCCGGGATTTCCGGATCGCGGTTCACATAGAAGCGGCGCCCGCCAGACCGGCGAAACCGCGGCAGTCTCGCAAGGAAAATGACCATGAACAGCATGACCAAGCGCGTCTCGATCGCACTCGCCTCCACGGCACTGGCCGGCGGAGTCCTTCTCGGAGCCGGCGGCTCGGCGTCGGCAGCCACGACCTCGGCGCCCGTGCAGCACACGCAGTACGTGTCCGCCACCTCCACTGTGAGCTCCGTACGGGCCGCGGACCACGAGGGCGAAGCTGCCTCGTGGCGCGGCGTGAGCGCTGCCCGCTGGTACGAGGACCAGGTCGACGAGGCGGCGTCGTGGCACGGTGTCAGTGCCGCGCGCTGGTACGAGGACCAGGTCGACGAGGCGGCGTCGTGGCACGGCGTGAGCGCCGCGCGCTGGTACGAGGACCAGGTCGAGGAAGCGACCTCGTGGCACGGCGTGAGCGCCGCCCGCTGGTACGAGGACCAGGTCGCGTGGTCCCTGAACCACAGCTGACGCGGCCCGAGCCGTCCCGCTCCGGAACACCGGCGCCTGCCTGGACGGCAACACGGCCGCACCCCCGGCCGACCGGGATCCCGCATCACGCGCCCCACGGCGGTCCGCACCCGCATCGAGACGAACGCAGGTACTTCTGCGACCACTGCGGCCCCGGATCCGCCCCCGGCCGATCGACCGCCCGGCGGCCCGGCAACAGGTGATGACCGGCTCGCCGCGCTCGCGCAGTTCGCCGACGAGCACCCGCCCCTGCACCTGCCCGGAACTGTGGCTTCCACCACGGCGAATGTGATCTTGGTGTGGTGAGATCGCCGGATGCTCGGTTTCCTCCTCCGTCTCCTGCCGTTCTGGGTCCGCGAGCCCCTGCTCATCGCGGTCGGGTCGGTTCTCGGCGTACGCATCATGTATCTCGCCGTCCGCGACCACGATCGGGTCGCGGCCGGCCTCGGCGTGGTGTTCCTCGTGTTCACCGCGATACGTGTCCACACGGTGGTCCGGGCCCTGCGCGCACGCCGGAGCCCGAGTCCTGCGGCCCCCGAAGACGGAGCGGCGGTCGACGCTGCCGCCCAGGCCCAGCCTCAGCCTCAGCTCCAGGCCCAAACCCAGCCTCAGCCCCCGCTCCCGCTCCCGCTCCAGGCCCAGCCTCAGCCCCCGCTCCAGGCCCAGCCCCAGGACCAGGCCGGAACCGAGCCGCGTTCCATCCCGGACACTCCGGAGAAGGAGCACAACGCGTGGGCCCAGGCCGTCGCGGCCGTGGCCGTGTTCGGGGCGATCGCGGCCGTGCTGTGGGCCGCCCCACGCTTCATGCCGTCCGACGACAACTCCCCGCGGCCCGCCTCGTGTTCGGACGGAGGGCACGAGGAGCTGCCGAAGGCCTACAAGAAGACGCCCCAGCCGGTGACCGGTGAAGAGCTGTGCAAGGCGCTCAACCGGCCGGACCTGGCCGAGCTCCTCGGAACGCCCGGCGAGACGGCGACCACTGCTTCCGGCACCAGCAACACCGCTCCGCTGACCGACGGGAAGGTCGCCCAGCCGGAGGCCGAGGTCGCGTTCGACACGTACACCGTGAATGTCTCGGCCACTTACAACAAGATGTCGACCGACCAGTACGTGAAGCTGATGAAGTTCGGGAACGAGAGGGACATCAAGGCCCTTACGGTCCTCGGCCGGCCCGCGGTCCTCTCCTCGGATCACACGATGAAGATCGAGATCAATCTCGGGAGTGACGGATCCGGCGGATCCGGCGGACCGGTCGGACAAGGCCCGCTGGCCAGGACGCTGTCCGTGGCCTTCGAGCGTGATGACCGGGGCGGCTACTACGACACCACCGTGTGGAGCACGTCCGGAGCTCTCCCGGACGACAGCGCTCTCCTCGGCATCGCCGAGAAGGTTCTTCCGACGCTTCACGGACGAGCCGTTCGATGAGACGCCGAGAACACGTCGGCAGCGCGAAGAGGTCCGGTCACGCCGCCGCCGACGCCATGGGGGAGCAGCCTTCACCGCCGTGACCACGTGACCGAGCCCGGGGACCATCCCCGCCTGCGCCGAAGCCACCACCGCCCCGCCCCTCATCGGCGCTTGGACATGCTGGAGCCGGCCGCCGGACTGTGCAGGACGCATGCGATCCGGGCCGATACGGATCCTGGTTCGATCTGCGTACCTCCCTGGCAGCCAAGGCCCTCCGGTTCGCGGGTGATGACACGGCTTTCCGTCGTGTCGCCGCAGAGACCGCGTCCGTGGTCGAAGCCTGTGCCGGCTCCCCCGGGTGGCGCGAGTGGACGGCCGCCCTGGTGCACGGCCTGCGTACGGGCGACCGCGGGCTGGTCGAGGAGACCCACACCGCGTGGGCGTCCATGCGCCGCCGCCGTACCCCGGCCTTCTTCATCGTGGACCGACTCTGCGTGTACGCCGGCCACCCGGCCTTGTGCCCGCTGCCGCGGATGGCCGAAGACGATGGGGAGGAGATCGCCGAGCGATGGCGCACGGTCATCCGGACACTCGTGGAAAGCGAGTGAATCGCCCGACACGCGAGAGCGCGAGGCACCGGGCCGGGCAACCGAAGCGGGTCCCACCGCGGTGGCGTCGCATCAGTCTTCCCCCTCGTCGGGGGCGAAGCACGCCGCGACGGCGGCTGCGTACACCCGCTCCGCGGCCGCGTGGCAATCGTCGTCCTGTCTGCTGAAACGCTCCAGGCACACCCCGCTGTTGACCTCGATCACGGAGAGGTCTCCGAGGACGTCCAGGATGTCGACCGACCCGAAATTCAGGCCCAGGGCACACATCGCCCGCCGCGCCAGGCCGCCGAGCACGACGCACAGCTCGGGCTCGTCCAGGAGCACCGCGGATGCGCCGAGCTTGAGGTTGTGCCGCCACTCGGCGGGGTCGTCCCAGCTCGTGGAGGCGGGTCCGGTGGACGGATCCGAGGAGCGTTTCTCGAAGACGAGCTCGGTTCGGCCCTTGAGTGTGATCACCCGGTACTCATGACGGATGGGCACCCACGGGCAGACCGTCAATGCCGGGTGCCGCGTGGCCAAGGCGCCCAACGTGTCGAACAGTTGGACCGGAGTCCCCGCTCTGTGCACGTCACGCCCGCCACTGGAGCTCAGCGGCTTGACGACGGCCGGCAAGGGCAGGCGGGCGACCACATCCGCCACGGAGTCGTCCGGCCGCAGCCGCAGAAGGCTGTGCGGGACGTTGGGCACGCCGGCATCCGACAACAGTACGGACGTGGCCACTTTGTCGGAGGCCATGAACGCCGACGACGCGTCATTGATGGGAAAGTTGTACCCGACGACATGACGTCTGCGCCCGTTCCTGCGCAACTCCGCCACCCAGCGCTCCGAGTGCCACCGCAGCTCAGCCCCGCTGCGGGCGGCGGCTCGCTCCATGCTCGCGATGAAGTTCCGCCGAAGGGGCCGGGACCTGCCGTCCGCGGCCCCGGACGGCTTCCCCTGGTCGGTCATCCCACTCGCTCCCCTCGAAAGACACGTCCGTCAGCAGGCTCAGCACAGCCGCCGGACGCGGACCGAAGACCCTCCCGCGCGGAAACGGAACGGCCGGGTAGGACGATTTCGTGAACTCTCTTTCATACCGGAGAATCAGCGCCAAAAGTCCTATGGGGGATGTTTCTTCATGCGATCCGCTGCTCTGGCAGCGAGCCTATGCCGTGAACGCATTGCATTGACCGATGGTCACCAAGGTCCTCACTGCCGTCCGGGTACATGGGGCAAGCGGCGGTGGGGGTGCGCTGCGCACGGGCCGCCCGCACCCGTTCCGGCTCCTTCTCCATGCCGCGCTGCGCGAGGACGGCGCTGCCTGTACGGCGGTCCGCGGATGTCGAGAACGTGCCACCGGCTCCGTCCCAGGGACATCAGTGGCCACCACCGGCCGCACGAGGAAGAAGGAGAAGCCAGCATGGCGATTCAGCGGATGGACAACGTCGGCATCGTCGTCGAGGACATGGACGCCGCCATCGCGTTCTTCGTGGAACTCGGTATGGAGCTGGAGGGCAGGGCGGAGGTCGAGGGCCTCTTCGCCGACCGGTGCACCGGACTCGACGGCGTCCACTGTGACATCGCGATGGTCCGGACCCCGGACGGTCACAGCCGGCTCGAGCTGGCGAAGTACCGCAGCCCCGCGGTGATCGGCGCCGGGCCGCGCAACCGGCCGCACAACATCCTGGGCACGCACCGCGTCATGTTCGCCGTCGACGACATCGAGGACACCGTTGCCCGCCTGCGCCCTCACGGCGCCGAACTCGTCGGCGAGATCGCCCGGTTCGAGGACAGCTATCTGCTCTGCTACCTCCGCGGCCCGGAAGGCATCATCGTCGGACTGGCCGAGCAACTGCGCTGAGACGGACAGACCGAACCGGCTCCTGGAACGACGGCACCAGCAGGTGAGACACATCCGAGTGCCGGAAGAACCGTCCCACTCCGGTTCGCCCGCCCGCCCCGGCCGCAGATCCCCCTTCTGCTGCCGGGGGTTGGCGCCCCGCGTACTGGCCGTGGTGGGAGAGCTTCTGGGTCATACGCCTGAGTGGTTTGCCCGGTGCACATGCCGCGAGGCCGTATCCCCCGCCTATCTTCGGTGCGTAGCCAATCGGCTACTTTGAGTGAAAGGGGATCAGGGATGCGTCCTACGTCCATGGGCCGGTTGGCGGCCCTCGCCTCGACGGCCCTGTTGCTGGCCGGTGTGGTGAGTGCCGGATCGGCTCAGGCGCAGTCCGCTGCTCAGGCCCGGTATCCCGGTGGGCTCGTCACCTACTCGATCGAGTTCTCCAACCCGCAGGAGAAGGACAACAACGACCTGCCGGAACCCTACGGACGGGTCGTCGTGAAGGATGACGGCCTGCGGGAGACCACCCTGTGGGAGCATCCGGATCTGGACATCAACACCCCCACCGTGCCGCGCTATCCGGAGGCCGGCTTCACGCACAGGTTCGCGGACCATTTCATCAGCGAGGTGTGTGCCTATGTCGGTGAGGACGACACGGGCATCAACGCCGACGACGTCCTCGCCCAGGGCTGCGAGCCCTTCCACGGTCCCGGCGCGTACACCGTCCCCGGCCCGGACGGATCCGTGACCGTCACCGTGTACCACGTCGGCTGATCCCCCTTCTGCAGGGCGGCCCCGCCTCTTCCGGCGAATTCGGGGGGCGGGGCCTTCGTGCGGAGAGGGACAAGCGCCGTGGAAGCTGGAGAGCGCCGGATTGGATCCGGTGGCGCGGAGGACGTCGATACGGGTGGCGATACCGGCCGGACCGGTGTCGTCGAGGACGAACAGCAGGCGGGGGAGGAGCGGGTGGCGGGGCGGGGTTGTCGAATTCAACGGGTCGAATCCACGTTGTCGTCGCGCTAGGGCGTGTTGCGAAAGTCCCGTCGTCCGCCCGGAGGGCGTGCCAGGCGTCGCGAGGCAGACGGGACTTTCGCAACACGCCCTAGTGGCGCGTGGGTGAGCGGCCGCCCCTGCCCGCCGACCACAGCGCCGGCGCTGGGCCCTGCGGTGCGTCAGGTCGCGGTCTTGAGGAAGGCCGTCAAGCTGTCCAGGAGCATGGTGGTGCCCTGCTCGGCGGAGTCCCGCTCGTCGGCGGTGTCGCAGGTCTGGCTCACCACGACGCGTGTCCGGTGAGCACCCTGCTCGACGAACTCGACGGTCATGACTGCCGGTTCGTCCTTCCCCGGTACGTCCATGCCGATCACCAGACGCTGATTCTCATCGACCTCGGAGTAGGAGCCGGTCAGCGGGAACCGGCCGCCGTCCGGGGTGACCACCGTCGCCTTCCACGCCCCGCCCGGCCGTACGTCCATCTCGACGGACCCGGGGGCCGCATAGGACCACTGCGCGTAGGACTCCGCGATGGTCCAGGCACTCCAGACCCCCGCCACAGGGGCTTCCAACGTCCGTTCCGACGTGTAGGAGAAACGCTCGGCCGTCGTCCGTTCTGCGGTCACTTTGTGCTCCCTGGCTCGCTCTTGCGGGTTGTCGCACTGCAGACAAGGAGTGACGCGAAAAGTCATCGGTCATCCGCGCCCTTTCTGAGCAGGCACGGATGACGGGGAACGAGTGCGATGCCGCACCGGGTCACGGCCCAGGCGTCAGCCGGACACATGTAAATGAGCCAGTAGAGGTACTCGGCGAGATGCCGGCTGCTGATGTCGAAGCGGACGGGCTGGGCACCAGGTCCGTCGCCGCGCCCCGGAACGAGCAGGGCCGTGCGCCGACGCGAGGCCGGCAATGTCGGCCACCGGCAGTGGGTTGTGGGGCCGCAGGCCGGCCGGCGGCGGAGCTGATCGGCTCGTGACAAGACGCCCCCCGTCGTACGGTGGAAGCACCGGGAGGTGCGCCTCCGCAGCACCCTGCGGTGGTGTCCGCCCCGCCAGAGGCCGCGTATCCATCCCGCGGCTGTTCCCATGCGGCCGCTCCGAGAGCGGAGGCCGTGGGCGAGCCCTCGCCGAGCACCGCTCGGCGTCCTTCCCGCACGGTTCACCGCCGGGACCGGGCCGCGTGACAATCCCGGAAAGCAGGTACGCCCCATGCCCACGTCGTCCCGCGTCGCCGCTGTCCTCACCGGCCTGACACTCGCGCTCGGCACCCCGGCTCTCCTCGCCCCCGCCGCCCACGCGGACATCCCCGCCTGCACTCAGATGGCAGGACAGGCGGGTGCCGACGCCGGCACCGTCACGTCTGCGTGCCACCGTGGCGTGAACGGCGACCTCCAGGGCTGCGTGAACGGACTGACCGAGGCCGGAGTGCCGGGCGGCGCCGCGAACGGCGCCTGCCGGCTGGCAGCCCACGAACCTCGCTGAACCGCCCGTGGACCCTTGTCCTCAAGCGTCGGGGCGCCCTGCGGGGCGCCCCTCTCACTCGATGGGACTGTTGCTGAACGTGCCGCCCGAGCAGTACTGGCCGGCGTACGGTCTGCTGCTCACCGTTCCGCCCCCTTGCTGGCACTGATCCGGGGTGACGCTGTCCTGGGGTGTGCTGACCTGCGCAGCGGCAGCAGCGGCGGCGCCGGCGAGGCTGAGTCCGGTGAGGGTTGCTGTGGCGATCGCGAGTCCGATACTTCGGCGGATACGCATGGCGTCTCCCTTCGGGATCTTCCCCCATTCGGATTACAACCGTTGCCGGTCACGGCAGCGCCCGCGCGCGCTATTACTCCGAACGGGTGAATGCGGCCGGCTTCGATCGGAAGTCCCGGACGCACGGTCGCTCCCTCCCGGGCCGGACGAGCCCTTCATCGGCACGCTGCCGGCTGCGCGCGACACGGCCGCCTTTCCCGCACGAGCCGCGCGGCTGCCCCCCCGGCGGTAGCGAAGTCGGCTCGGCTCTCCCGGCTTGTTGGGCGAGTCGGTATCTGTCGGCTTCACGGACGAGTTCTTGAGAGCGGACCTGGTGCAAGTCGACGTGCGTGCCGCTCGTGCTCCTACTGCTGGAGCTCCAGAACGTCGGCGACCACGCAGCTGACGTTGTCGGGGCCGCCGGAGTTGTTGGCGAGGGCGATGAATTCGCGTACGGCCTGCTCGGGTTCACTGATCTCGGAGAGCACTCGGTGGATGTCCTGGGTCGGCACGACGGTCGACAGGCCGTCGGAGCAGAGCAGATATCGGTCTTCCCGCTGGGCGTCGTGGAGGCGCATGTCGGGGGTGGTATCGGCTCCTTGGCCCAGAGCGCGGACCAACAGAGACCGCTGAGGGTGGGAGGCGGCCTCTTCCGGGTCGAGACGTCCTTCGTCGATCATCGACTGGACCATGGTGTGGTCGTGGGTGATCTGGAACAGTTCTCCGTCACGCAGGAGGTACACGCGGGAGTCGCCGATATGGACGAGGGCCAGCTGAGATCCGGTCCAGAGCATCGCGGTGAGGGTCGTGCCGGTGTCTTCCGGCGACGAGCTGCTCCCCGCGATGTCGCACACGGCCCGCTTGGCCTGTTCGACGACGTCTTCGAGGACGTTGAGGAGACTGCCGGCCGGGATGCCGGCGGTCTCGAGTCGCTTGAGCGCGTCGATGGCGGCTGCGCTGGCAGGGGCTCCTTGGCTGCCGCAGCCGTCGGCGACGGCGAGCAGCCGGGGTCCGGCGTAGGCGGTGTCCTGGTTGCTTTCACGGACGAGGCCCGTGTCGGACAGGGCAGCGTAACGGATTCCCAGGGATTTGGCGGTCGGGGACATGGCGGGGTCCTTCCATGACAGGTGGTCGATGAGGAAGGTGGCCAGGTCCCGCCGGGCGGCGGTGTCGGCCTCGACCTGGGCCCAGAACGCACGGACCTCCTGCGCTGCCGCGACCGCATTCAGCGTGCGGACGTGCTGGATGCGGGCCAGGGGCATTCCCAGGCGGCGGAGCCAGGCGACCAGCCGGGCTTGGTCCAGCTGCTCCGGTGCGTAGAGGCGGTAGCCGGTCACCGGGTCGACGCGGGCGGGGGTCAGCAGGCCGAGTTCGTCGTAGAGACGCAGTGCCTTCGGCGACAGCCGGGACGCCTTCGCGAACGCCCCGATGGTCAGCAACCCCATGCTCGCTCCTCCTCATGCCGAGCGCGTCGCCCGGCCCCACTGATGCTGTGGGCTCCCCCAAGGTGAAGGTCAACCAAGGTTTCTGCCTGGCCCTGTCCGATGGTCTCCCACTCAGCCGGCCTGGGTCTGTTCGGCCTGGGCCTTGGTGCGGACGAGGCGGTAGGACCCGGCGCCGGTCTGGATGATGACGCCGTTGAAGGTCAGCTGCTCGAGATCTCGAAGACGGAAGGTGAAGGTCGTGATGTGGCACCAGCGAAGAACGGCGGCGTTCGTCCAAGCATGTCCAGGCGCGGGGACCAGATGGCACAGGGGCCGCGGGCAGAGCCCGTTTGCGGGAGGAAGATGTCCCGCTGCGCACCCGCCGGCAGAGCGTCGAGCGCCACCACGCGGGCCGGGCGGCTCCGGTGAGCTGCCCGGCCCGCGTGGTGCCGTGGGGCCGGCGGGGTAGGTCGTGAGCGGGGGGTCAGGAGGCCGGAAGGACCTTCCAGGAGCCGGTGCCGGGGCCGCGGTCGGTGTAGTGACTGGTGGTCACGTCGTACTTGGCGCCGCCCTGCTGGCCGGAGAGGCCGTTGGCGTCGAGGAAGCCGCCGTTGGCGGAGCCGTAGTCGTTGAGCAGGTTGACGACGTCATCGGTGCGGATGCGGCCGTCGGCGGGAGAGGACGTCTCGCCGAAGATGTGCCACTTGCTGGTGCCGGGGCCGCGGTTCTTGGTGGCGGTGGTCGACACGTCGTACTTGGCGCCGGAGCGGGTGGAGTGCCCGTTGGTGTCCAGGTAGGTGCCGGTGGAGTACTGGTTGACGAGGTAGACGACGTCGCCACTGGTGACGTGGCTTCCGTTGGCCCTGCCGGTGGCGGAGACGACCTTCCACACGGAGGTCTGGGGGCCGCGGCTGTTGGGGGTCTGGTTGGTGCTCACGTCGTACGTGGCGCCGTGCTGCTGGGACAGGCCGTTGGTGTCCAGGTAGCCGCCGTCGCCCTGGTACTGGTTCTGCAGCAGGATCTTGCTGCCGTAGGTCAGTTCGTGCAGGGCCGAAGAGCCCGCCGCCGTCGGAGCGGTGAAGGTGAACGCCGTGCCGGTGAGCGCGGCCGCGGCTGCGAGGGCGGGCATGACGAAGCGGATCCGCATGAATCTTCCTCTGCTGTCTACGACGGGCTGGAAAACCCAACCAGCAATTACCGAGTGCAATTGCCAATTACGGAGCGTAGCAATCGGAGATCTTGGGGGCGAAGCCGACGCACCGCCTGCGGAAGGCGGTCGGAGGGGCAGCGCGGGCAGCGACCGCCCCTGCGAGGACGCCGTGGCCCGTACACGGGAACTCGGCCTCTTCCCGGAACCCACGGCGGCCTCCCTCTACGTGGCGGAGCTCGAGGAACCGGAAGTCACCCAGCCCGCCGACGACGACTTCTGCACGCACAAGCACACGGAGCCGGCCTCACGGCAGGCGCTGCTCCTGGAGGCGTGCTGCGCGCCCGATGGCGACCCGGCCCGACTCATGGCGCAGGCTCACCGGCCAGTTGATGTACAGCAGCCTTCAATGAGCCTGAGAGGAAGCGGGTCGCGTTGCGTATATCGGGCTGGACAGTGAAGAAAGGCCCGAAGCCCTGAACAGAGGCGCGCTTCACAGGCAGGAGCGTCGGGGCGACGACGCCGCGATGGGGAGAGGTGGAGTGGGATGGTGCGCGCGGTCCGGGGACCGAGCCGAGACGGCGATCTGCAGCGGCGTGATCAGCTCGCTCAGCCGTGGGGGAGAGGGACGTCATGACGAGTGCGAAGACCGACTGGAGAGAGAACTCCGCGTGCGGCAGCGCCGATGCGGACGAGCTGTTCGCGGACAGTCCGCGCCAGAAGCGGGCCAAGATGATCTGCATGCGGTGTCCGGTGCGCACGCAGTGTCTGGCCGAGGCACTCGATGAACGTATCGAGTTCGGGGTGTGGGGCGGCATGACCGAGCGGGAGCGCAGAGTTCTGCTGCGGCGCAAGCCGGACGTCGCCTCGTGGCTCTTTGTACTGGAAGCAGCCCGGGACGGCGTGGTGTCCAGGGTCGGCTGACGACGCGAAGGACCCGGCGGTTCACCGCGACCACGATCAGGCCGGCGAGCGCGACGGCGAGTACGGCGGGCCACAGGGCGCCGGTCAGGCCGAGCGAGGGTGCTGGTGTCGCGCGCTGCCGCGGATGACGGCGTCACTTCACCCCAGTCGCCATGCTGGTGCGGGAGTTGGCGTGCACGGCTGTTCCGGTGACTAGCCTGTCTGGGGTTCGCCGAGCGGCAGTCCCGAGTCGCGCAGCCATGCCTGGCCGGCCGGGCTCCAGGCGACGCGGGACCCGAGGGAAACCCAGACCCCGAAATCACCGGGGGCCGGCTCGGCGTACTGCTCGGCCCAGACGCTGTTCAGGCAGAGCTGGACGCCGCAGCCTTTGGAATCGGACAGGCCCCGCCAGCCGCAGTTCCAGCTGACGTCCATGGTCAGTGGCCCGAGTGCGGAGACCATCCGGTCCAGTTCCTCCTCGGTGCAGTCATCCTCGGGCTCGCTGTCCGGGCCGCCGAAGGGCGGAGTCCTGGCCAGGGAGAGGGACAGACCTTCGGGCAGCGGCCACAGGTCGGCCAGGTCCGGGCGGAGCCGCATGTCCGTAATGAACATGTAGCTCCGCTCTTCCCAGTCGAACGCGACACCGCGGTGCCGCAGTTCATCCCGGACGGGTTCGAATCCAGGCAGGTCCCGGTCCCAGGCGGCCAGCGCGGTGCCGAACGTGCGAACCGCGTGCACGTACTGCTCGGCTGTGGTGACCAGCTCCAGTTGGGGCCAGGGGACGGTCTTCCAGTCGGACAGTTCGCGCATGATCGCGCGCGCCCGTGACAGCGCGCTCGGCGCATCGGGAAAAGGCTCGCGAACCCGATAGAGAATCGACATGGACAAGAGACTTTCCTTTCACAGCGACGGAGGCGGACGCGCCCGACAGCGCGCAGGCCCGGGAGCCGCTCATACCTGTACGCCGGCAACTCGCCGAGGACCGCAGCGCCGATGAGCGGCTCCCCCTTTTTCAAACAGGGACGGCGCCTCGGGCATGTGGCCGCCGCAGGCGCTCTGCCGGGGTCGAGGGATCAGCGGTCGGTGACGGTGGTATCGACCGCGTCCGGTTCCGCCTGATGCCAGCCACCCGAGGCGATGCCGGCGATGATCCGACGCCAGCCATCGGTGCGGTGACCGCTGGTCGGAGCGTTGTCGTCGAGCCAGATCCCGGTGCCCACCGGGAGGGCCCCGTCCGGGCCTCCTCGGCCGCCGAGGGCCGGTGTGAAATCCGGGCCGGCGGGGTCGCTGCGGGTGTGGACGAGGCGGCCCTTCTGCCACGCCTCCAGGCCGAAGGAGGCCGGCGGGGCGATCCACCACGTGCCCATGTCGGGGCGGAGGAGCAGGAGCCGGTCGCCGGGCATGGGAACGTCGGTGTCCTTGACCCGTGACGCCAGCTCCCTTATCCGCACGGCGGGTTCGACCTGCAGCCCGAGGCTGGTCCGCCGCGAGGCCGCCACGGTGAGCAGGTAGTACGGCACGGGGCCTCCGGCAGCGCTCGCATGCGTCATGTCAGCCCTAGCCGATCACGCCGCGATGAGTCGTTCAATCCACGACGAGTAAAGCCGCCCTTGGAGCAGGTGGTCCCCAACGGTTCCACCGCTCGCCGCGTGCCGGCCTCCACCCCCAGCCTTCCGCCACGGCCGTGTCAGCCGGGGCCCAGGCTGAGTGACTCCCGTTCTCGTGAACACCGCCCAGCCGCGCGAGCGGGCGACGGAGGCAGAAGGGAGGGGACTCGCCGGGCGAGCGGCTGTCGCGCAGGCGAGGGTCGGCGAGGGCTTCGTTCGTGTCGGAACCGGAGGTGAGGGTGGGATGATCCTGTCCCCTCCGGTACGCCTGGCGACGCCACGTGTACCGGATCACCGGTGACCGACGAGGAAGACGAAGGAACCATGACGCTGAACGTGGGCCAACGGGTGCGGCTGGCGGCTGATCTCCGGTTGGCCGGGTCGGTGACCCCGGCCGGGGAGCCTCCGGAGGAGACGGGTGCCTTCGCCGCCTCTCTGGCCCTGGCAGCGGGCATCGAGGGCACCGTCGAGCATGTGGAAGAACATCACCGGCAGCAGAGCCACGAGGTCCGTGAGTACCTGCGCCTGAAGTCGCTCCTCGACGACTTCGGCCACCAGATGCCGTCGGCGAGCAGAAAGCAACTGGAGGAGCAGGTAGCGGCCTTGGAAGAGCAGTGGGCCGCCTACCAGCGACGGATGCTCCGCGTCACGGTCCGCGTCCGGCTCGACAACGGATTCGTCCTCGACGACGCTCCCGAGGAGGCTTTCACCTCCGCCTGACCAGGCGTCGGGGCGCTCGCTTTCCGCGTGCCGGCCTGCCAGCCGGGCAGAACCCCGGGTTGGGGATGAGGTACGGGACGAGGCTGTTCATACTGGGCCAGTCCTGGGTCGCCGACCAGCCTTGAAACAGACCGTGAAGCAGCGACTCTGCCCACTGGGCTCGACGTTGATGTCGGCACAGGCCGACGTCGTGGTGGCGTGGGCCTCCTGCTCAGGCCAGAACGCATTGCGGCTCGGGTCAGTGGACTCCCCTTCCCGAAACCGCAGAACTCAAGGGGCGCGGTCTCGCTCGGGATCACCTACCCCCAAACTGTCGGCGAGGGCCTGTAGCGTGACCCGGAAACGCAGCCTTTCGCCTTGCAGCCAGGATGTTCGGGAGTCCCGCGTGGCCAACGACGAACTTTCGCCGCCGAACAGGCATCAGGCCACGGCCCTGCACACAAGCGTGGCGTGTTCCTCATGACGTCCGCAAACGGCAGGTTCATCCAGCAGATCCGGCTGGACCCGGGCGCCGACGACAGCCGGTACCCCTTCAGCCTTCCCGCTGTGAGGCAACTCGCCTGTTCAGGCACACTCAACCTGCCGCCGGGGGTCACGTTCCTGGTGGGTGAGAACGGCTCAGGCAAATCGACGCTGATCGAGGCGATCGCGGTGGCGGCGGGGTTCAATCCCGAGGGCGGTAGCCGCAACTTCCGGTTCGCCACCCGCGCCACCGAGTCCGAGCTGGGTAACCACCTGATCCTGACCTGGGGGATCCAGAAGCCTCGCACCGACTTCTTCCTGCGGGCGGAGTCCTACTACAACGTGGCCAGCGAGATCGAAAGGCTCAACGTAGCCGGAGGACGGCCACTGCTGCCGGCCTACGGCGGGGTCTCCCCGCATGAGCGCTCCCACGGAGAATCGTTCCTCGATCTGGCCACCCACCGTTTCGGACCCTGGGGACTGTATCTGCTGGACGAGCCGGAGGCCGCCCTCTCCGTCCAAAGCTGCCTTGCCCTCCTGGCCCGCATGCACGAACTTGCCGCACAGGGCAGCCAATTCCTCGTGGCCACACACTCACCGGTACTCCTCGCCCTCCCCGGCGCGACAATCATGGAGATCTCCGATGAAGGCGGGCTGGAGCAGGTCGAATTCGATCAGGCCCTCCCAGTGCGTCTGACACGCGAGTTCCTCGGAGCGCCGGGCAGGTTCCTGAAAAATCTTCTAGGGACCGGCGAGACCAACGGTATGCAGGGCAGTTGGCACTGATCACGTGAGGAGCGTCGCGTAGCCCGGCCCGGCAGCACGCCGCCCCAAGGCGGTCCCGGTCGCCCTTGCGGCAGACGCCTCAGTGCCGTTCGACCGACCACCCAAGGACACCCAAAGGAACGGCAGACCGGATCACGACCCACTCCATGAGGTCGGTGGGGGCGATGCCGGCGGGCGGCGTGGCGCCATCGGCCGGCGGTGTCGCGGGTGACGTCGGCGCCGACTTCCACAACCAGTTCGGGTTGCAGATCTCAGTTCCGAGTCCCGTTGCCTCAACACTCTGCGGCTTGCGACCACAGATGCCCTCGCCCTGTGGATCGTTCGATCTCGCGGGACCGTGTCCAGCGGCGCAGGGCGGCGCCTGATCCGAGGCCGGTTACGGCCCGTCGCATCGCGAGGGCGGCTGAGGCGGAGCGGGCGGCCGGTGCCCGCTGCTCCCACCGCCGTCCGGACAGCGAGCTCGGCAATCGGGAGTAGGCCGACAGATTTCGTGTGGCGCATGCTGAGCCGATCGGTGTAACTGGCGGACGAGCGGACCAGTCTCCGGCGCAGCGAGGGCAGGCATGGGGGCGGAGGTGCTTTCGGATGCCCAGCGGTGACGTGCTCGTGCTCATTGATGAGAGTGGCCGGGTGATCGAGTGGGGGCGTCCGGCTGCGGATCTGTTCGGGTGGTCTGCCGAGGAGGCCCTTGGCCGGCAGGTGGCCACGCTGATGCGTGAGGCCGCTGCCGGCGGCGAAGGGCGCGGGAATTTCTCGGATGCGGCTGCGGTGCTGGTCAAGCCAGTACTGCGAGGTACGTCCGTGGTGTGGCAGGTCCTCACGGCTGGCGATGCCATGTCGGGGCAGGACGCGGCGATCTTGAAAGCTGTGTTCACCCATTCTCCCGTGAGACTGTACGTCCTCGACCATCAGCTGCGCGTGGTCCGCATGAGCACCATCGCCGGCGAACGGCATGACACGTCCGTGCGGCACCTGTTGGGCAGGCATTTCACCGAGGCGTGTGAATTCTCAGACCCTGAGGAAGAAGCCGCCGTGGCGCAAAGGGTCCTGGAGAGCGGGGAACCGGTGGTGAACCGGCTCGTCCGGCGCGACAAGACACCAGATCGGCCTACGCGCCGCATCTACTCCGTCTCCTACCTCCGCTTGGAGGACTCCGCCGGCGATGTAGTCGGCCTGGTGACATCGGCGCTCGACGTCACAGAACGGGAAAACGCACAGAATCGTCTGACTCTCCTGGACACGGTCCGCACGCAGGTGGGGCACCTGCTGAACGTGATGCACGTCTGTTCGGAACTGGTCGATGCGGTAGTACCTGCTTTCGCGGGCATCGCGGACGTCGAAGTGATCGAAGACGTCGTCCGGGGAGAGGAACCCCCTTCGGTACCGGTCCACCGGGACGCTCTCCTGCGCCGAGCAGCCTTCCGAGGCCGGATCGCGGGTCCCCCGGTCGGCGTCGAGCGCTCGTTGCCGGTCGGCACCCCCTTCTCGGACATCTTGACCGACCTGCGGCCGAGCCTTATGAAGATCGATGAGGACAGTTCGTGGCCGGCCGCCGACCCGGACCGAGCCGACGTCATCAGACGAGCCGGTGCCCATTCCCTGATCGTGGCTCCGCTGGCATTGCGCGGCCATGCCCTGGGCCTGGTCAGCTTCTACCGCTGCCGGCAGGAAGACCCCTTCGAAGAAGAGGACGTCGCAGTAGCGTCCGCCATGTGCGCGCACACCGCGCTCTGCATCGACAACGCCCGTCAGTTCATGCGCGAGTGGATCACCGCACAAACCGTCCAGCGCAGACTCCTTCCTCACCAGCCCGCCACACACGCCACGGCGGAGATCTCCCAACTGCACCTTCCCGACCCGGAGGGCGGCGGCGCCTGGTCCGACACGATCGCTCTGCCCGGTGCACGGACCGCGCTGATCGTCGGCCACGTGGCCGGAAAGGGCATCGCCGCAGCCATCACGATGGGACTCCTGCGAACGGCGATCCATACCCTCGCCGCTCTGGACCTGCAGCCCGACGAGCTACTGGCACGCCTCAGCGACACCACCGCCCGCCTGGCGGCGGCGCGGGCAACACTGCCCCCGGACCCGGTGAACCGCGAACCGCTCACCGCCGGATGTGTCGTTGCGATCTACGACCCCGTCGATCTCACCTGCACCATCGCCCGCGCCGGCCTCCCCGATCCGGTCGCCGTCTTTCCCGACGGCACCTCGGCCTCCCTGTCCGTTCCCGCAGGTCCACCACTCGCCGAATCGGGCAGCGCACCATTCCCCGCAATCACCGTCAGCCTCCCCGAAGGCACCACACTGGCCATGGGCACGGCCGCACTCGCCGACGAGGTCCTGGCGCCGTCCGGCTCACTGCGCCCGTTCCTGGACGGCATCGGCACCAGACCACTGCGAGACGTATGCGACGACATCGCACACACGCTCACCGACAACCACCGCACCGGCGAGACACTGATGCTGCTCGCCCGCACGAAAGCGCTGCCCCACGACCGCGTACTGACCCGCGACCTGCCCGCAGACCCCGAGGCCGCGCCGATCGCCCGCGCAGCAGCCCGCCGCCAGTTGGAGGCATGGGACGTGGACGAGGAAACGGCGTTCACCACCGAGCTCATCGTCAGCGAACTCGTAGGCAATGCCGTCCGCTACGGCGCTCCGCCCCTGCAGCTAAGGCTGATCTTCGAACGGATGCTGACCTGCGAGGTCAGCGACACCGCGACCAGCTCTCCGCAGGTGAAACACGCCCGCACCGTCGACGAGACGGGCCGGGGACTGTTCATCATCGCGAGCCTCGCGGACCAGTGGGGCACCCACTACCGAACCCAGGGGAAGACCGTCTGGGCAGAGCAACCGACAGGGGCGGCGACGGAGCGGCGAAACGATGCCGCGGACCCTGCATGAGAGCAGGCAGGCCCGTCGCGGCACGCCCGAAACCTTCATGAAAGCGTCCCGGTGAAAAGCGTGTTGGTACCGCTGCCCGACCGCGCGCCCCGCGTCCTCGAACCGGGCCGTGCCACGGAGTTTGCCGTACAGGGGAACGGGCCGCCTTTCTTCCTTGACGCGCTGGGCCATGCCGCGCGTGGCGGTCGGGCAATCCAGCGGGAGGCTCCAGAGTTCAGCATGATCTAGCGCGGAACCCCGGGCGTTCACGCCCGGGAGGAAGCGTTTCTTAACGCTGCTCTGACCCG
The DNA here is from genome assembly GCF_012273515.2 of Streptomyces sp. RPA4-2. Classification (NCBI taxonomy): domain Bacteria; kingdom Bacillati; phylum Actinomycetota; class Actinomycetes; order Kitasatosporales; family Streptomycetaceae; genus Streptomyces; species Streptomyces sp. RPA4-2. The sequence goes on along the minus strand of NZ_CP050975.2, from coordinate 60,342 downwards.
CGCGGGTGCACGGGTCTGCGGTATTGGCCTCAGCCGGGATGTTTCTGGTTTTCGATGTATTCCTTGATGACGGCGAGCGGGGCGCCCCCGCACGAGGCGGCGAAGTAGGACGGCGACCAGAAGTGCTCACCCCACAGATACGTGCGGATGTGGCCGGGGAACTCCTGCCGCAGGCGACGGGCGGAGACACCCTTGAGGGAGCCTACGAGCCGGGAGATGGCGACCTTGGGCGGGTGGTGCACGAGCAGGTGGACGTGATCGGGTTCGCCGTTGAACTCCCGCAGCTCCGCGCCGAAGTCGGTGCACACGTCGCGCATGACCTCTTCGCAGCGCCGAAGGATCTCGTCGGTGAATGGTCCGCGCCGATATTTGGGGGTGAAGACCAAATGCGCATGGAGGGTGTGGACGACGCTACGACCCCTGCGGATATCGGGGTTTGGCTCTCAGCGTGGTGACATGGATCAATGTTGCGGTTACGTCCATGAAGATCGTGACGCAGGTCAAACTCATGCCGGATGCCGTGCAGGCATCCGCGCTTGAGCGCACCCTGAGCACGGTCGATGACGCCGCGAACTGGGTGTCGGAGGTGGCGTTCGAGCACGGCGTGCCGCGTGAGTACGAGCTGCGCAAGCACACCTACGCCGAACTCAAAGCCCGTGGGCTGGGAGCGCAGGCCGCGCAGCACGTCACCAAGAAGGTGCGCGACTCGTACACCACGCTCAAGGCCAGCATCCGTGCCGGGAACCTCGGCAAGGAAGGCTCCAAGCGTCGCCGCAAGGCCGAGTCCAAGCCGATCGCGTTCCGGCCCCAGGCCGCGCAGCCGTATGATGACCGGTGTTTGAGCTGGCAGTACGGTCAGCGGACCGTGAGGCTTGTCATCAGGTCACGCATGTCGTTGACCATGGCTGGCTGGTAGGAAGAGACATCAGGGATCTCCGGCCCCTCACCGATTTCGTCGTCGGTGTCTTCGCTCTGGTAGCTGCTGCTGGCTGCCAGGGTCAAGGAGAGGACCGCTCCGCCTTCCAGGACCCGCAACTCGGTGTTGCTGATGTCCCGGGTGATCAGGTACGCCGTGTCGCCGAGGTCCGGAACAGTCTTGACGTTGTCGGCCGGGACGATGCCCTGGTCGGTCGTCCGCCGCCGTGCTTCGAACTCGACGCCAGGGTCGGTCTCCTTGTGCAGTGTCACGGTGATGCCGACGTAGTAGTCCAAAGACCACCCGGTCTTGGACTGCTTTGCCTTAGCCAGCGGCCGAACCGCTATGGAGCACTGGGCCTGGTCGACGGCGGGATGCTTCAACAGCCCAGAATCGACGACATCGGCAGATACCCTTGGTGCGATGGCAGCGCTGATCGACGTCAGTCGCACGGAGGAGCAGGGGTCCTTGTCGAGCCGGTATCCGTGCGTGCTGGGCGTCTGAGCGCCCAGTCCGTAGACGAACACGGCCGGAGCCCACAGCGCCGATGCCGCCACCACACCTCCCAGCGCCCACAACCACGACTTGCGCGGCCGTCGTCGCCCGACAGGCTCACTGCTGAAGTCGCCCACAACCTCGCGGGTCTGCATCGGGCCGGGCTCTCCAGCCATCTCCGGCTCAGAAATCATCGTGTTCCCCCTTGAACGTCGTGTACGTGCGACACGATGATCGCTGATCAGGCCTGCGGAGAGTCGGGCCGGTTGTTCGTCTCCGCCAGGTCATTCTTCGGCTGGAGTGATGCACTGACGCCTCGCCCGCGACTACGAAACCCGCCCTCTCCGAAGCCATGATCCACACTTGCGATGATCGACTTCAAGTGCCGGCCACCCGGACAGGAGGATCGTTCCTCACCCGCAGACGACCGAGTCACCCGGTGGAGGCCAGGACCGCCCCGCATGCCGGGCGGAGCATGCTCAGCCGCGGTAGGTCTCCAGCAGTCGCAGCCAGACCTCGCCGAGGGTGGGGAAGGCGGGGACGGCGTGCCAAAATCGGTCGAGGGGCACCTCGCCGGCGACCGCGATGGTGGCCGAGTGCACCAGTTCCCCGACGTCGGGGCCGGCGAAGGTGACGCCCACCACGGTGTTGCGGTCGGTGTCGATGAGCATGCGGGGCTCGGCCGCGGTAGTCCTCGCCGTACTGGTGGGCGCCGGCGACGTGGGCGAGGTCGTAGTCGACGACTTCGATGCGGCGCCCGCTCTGCTCGGCCTCGCGGCTGGTCAGCCCGACGGAGGCGGTCTCCGGGGTGGTGAAGACGACCTGGGGACGGCCGCGTGGTCGGCGGTGGCGACATGCGCGCCCCAGGGGGCGTCGTCAATGGGCTCCCCCTTGGCGCGGGCGCCGATGACGGTGCCCGCGATCCGGGCCTGGTACTTGCCCTGATGTGTCATCAGGGCGCGGTGGTTGACGTCGCCGACGGCGTAGAGCCAGCCGCCGTCGACGCCGGTGACCTGGAAGGTGTCGTCGACGGCCAGCCAGTCTCCGGGGGTGAGGCCGACGCTCTCCAGGCCGACGTCGCGGGTCTGCGGGGCGCGGCCGGTCGCCAGCAGGATCGTCCGCGGCCAGCTGCCCGCCGTCGGAGAGCGTGATCCGCACCTCGCCGTCGCGTTGCCGCAGGTGCTCACGGTAGGGGTCGACCAGGGTGGGCCGGTAGCGTGGGGCGAGGCGATCGGCGGGCGGTTCGGGGATGCGGGCGTAGCGGTGGCGGCGCCGCAGGGCGAAGTCGTCGACCCCAATCACTCGCGGGGAGCGCACTGTCGGCAGGGCGATGCGCCTCGGCAGACGCAGGACGGTGGCGTAGGACAGGGGCGTGGCCAGGAACCGGACCGGGTGAGACGGGAAGCCGCCCGGCCGCATAACTCCTTGACCACCTCCGAGACCTGCCGGGTCAGACGCGTGGTGCGGCGCTGAAGGCGCTCGATCAGCCCGGGGACCTGCTCGCGGAAAGTCTGCCGCCGGCAGCCCAGAACCGGGCAGACCAGGCGCCGCACCCGGATGCGGACCACGGCCCGCCAGCCGTCGACTGGCACATCCGCCACCGTCCGAACGTGATACCCGTGCACCTTCCCCGTCAGGACCCCGCACACGGGCAAGGCACCGGAACATCCCGGGTCCGGGCGATGACCCGGGTCAAACCGCCGCCCGCACTGCCTGCAGGAGCTGCGCCCACGATGTTGCGGCCTGGCATGGCAGGACATTCTTCAGGCTGAGTTGCAGGGTGCGGCGCAGTGGGTGGGGCGAGTTCGTGATGGCCTCGTTCCGGGCGGCCAGGCGGGCAAGTTCCGTCTGCGTGGGCAGCCGGTCGCTCTTGGCTCCGTTGCAGGTGGTGTGTGGGGGGCGAGGTTCCACAGGGCGTCAAGATCCGGGCCGCGCCACGCTCCTACGCCGGCGAAGCGGTGCATGAGGGCGAAGGGGAAGACGTGGTCGACGACGGTGGCGTGGCTGGGGGTCAGGATGTCCGTGCAGATCAGACAGCGGCCGTGTTGGAATCCTGTCGTGGCCTCGATGATGCCGGTCACCGAGCGGCGGCGGCGCTTGTCGGTGATTTTCAGTGTGTCCCAGTCGACGACGACTCCCTCGTCCAACAGGCTCCGTCCGACGCCGGCGGCGAAGGAGCTCTCCACGGCGGGTGCGGGTCTGGCCGTGGTCGGCATTGGCGGGCGCTGGGGGCCGGAGTGCCTTCGTCCCGCGTGCCGTGGTCATCTCGATACGGGTGCGGAGCACCGTGGGGCGCGATCCGGGATCCCGGTCGGCCGGGGGGTGCGGCCGTGCTGCTGTCGGGGCAGGTGCCGCCGTTCCGGAGTGGGGCGGCCCGGGCCGCGTCAGCTGTGGTTCAGGGACCACTCGACCTGGTCCTGGTACCAGCGGGCGGCAGTGACACCGTGCCACGACGCCGCGGCCTCGACCTGGTCCTCGTACCAACGGGCCGCGCTGACACCGTGCCACGAGGTCGCAGCCTCGACCTGGTCCTCGTACCAACGAGCGGCACTGACACCCTGACGGCCTGCCTGCTCGCTGCCGGTCACGGAGGTGGCGGACACGTACTGCGTGTGCTGCACGGGCACCGATGCCGTGGCTGCCGATGCCGAGCCGCCGGCCCCGAGAAGCGCTCCGCCGGCCAGTGCCGTGGAGGCGAGTGCGATCGAGAGGCGCTTCGTCATGCTGCTCATGGTCATTTCCCTTACAAAACTGCCGCGGCTTCGCCGATCCGGCGGGCGCCGCTTCCATGTGAACCGAGATCCGGAAATCCCGGGTCGGTCGGCTGGCTTCAAGGTCATCCGGAGGGGTGCCTCACGTTCGACTCCGCCACCGTACCCGAGGGATGCCTCATGTTTGCAGTGAGCATCATCACAGCACGTCACAGGCATGAAATTGCGATCGGAAACATGAGAGCTCTCCAATTGGAGGGGTGCCTCATGTTAGTGTCGAGCCATGAGCCACCACCACGCCCCGTCCCTGGGCGAGTCACCGGCGAAACCCCTGCGCCGTGACGCGCAGCGCAACAGGGACGCGATCGTGGCCGCCGCCCGCACCGCCTTCTCCGAACAGGGCCTCGGGGCGTCCCTGGAGGGCGTCGCCCGCGAGGCCGGCGTCGCGATCGGCACGCTCTACCGCCACTTCCCCACCCGGCTCGACCTGGTCGAGACACTCTTCAACGCGAAGTACACGGAACTGCTCATCGCCGCGGAGGAAGCCGCGGCCATGGACGACGCCTGGGAAGGGTTCTGCCGCTACCTGGAGAAACTCTGCCAGCTGCAGGCCTGCGACCGCGCCTTCAACGACCTGGTCTCGGCACGGCTGCCCCTTCACGTGGCCGGCCGCGAGATGTACGAACGCGCCAAGGAAATCTGCGTCCAGATCATGCGCAACGCCCAGGAACAGGGTGTCCTGCGCGGCGACGTCACCGCGCAGGACATCGCCTTCGTGATCTGGTCCCAGGCCGGGATCATCCGGGCCACCCGCACCGTCGCCCCCCGGGCCTGGCGCCGCCACCTCCACCTGATGCTCGACGCCTTCCGCACCCAGGGCGCCCACGAACTGCCCGAACCCCCTCTGACCAGCGAGCAGGCCGACCAGACCCTCGCCACGCTCGAGTGCAACGAAGAGGACTGCCGCGAGCAGCGGGCCTGACCCACCGACACGGCCGCCGGGCCGCCCGCTCTCAACGCGCCCCAAGCTGCCAGGCCTGGGGTGTCCGGCGGGAGGCGGCGCGGCCGCCTGTCGCTGCCCCGCAGTCGGTCCCGAGTTCCTGCCTGCGCCGATTCCGAACAGGTCCGTACGCACGGTTTTGAGCCAGGGTGCACAAGTCACCTCCAGCCGGCGCGTCCGAGGTCCGCCGCGCCGCTTCCTCGCTGTGGCGAGGAGCGGGCGCGGCGGGCCTCCGATCAACCGTCGAAGGCGCAGGAAGACGTAGTTGCTCAGTTGGCGGTGAAGGCGGGGTAGTCGGTGTAGCCCTCGGCCTGACCGGCGTAGTAGGTGTCCCGGTCGGCGTCGGCCAGCGGGTGGCCCTGCGCGAAGCGCTCGACCAGGTCGGGGTTGGCGATGAAGGGCTCGGCGAAGGAGACCGCGTTGACGATCCCGTGGTCGAGGATCTCGTTGCCGAGGGCCTGGGTGAAGCCGAGGTTGGCCACGATGTTGCCCTGGTAGTGGGCGCGGTAGCGGGAGAAGACGGCGATGCGCTCCTCGATGGTGCCGGGGGTGCCCAGGAGGTGCAGGTAGGCCAGGTTGCTGTCGTTGAGCTTCTTGAGCAGCTGGTCGTAGTCGGCGAGTGTCTCCTCGTCCGCGGTGAACGTGCCTCCGTTGTCCCAGGTCGGGGACATCTTCACGCTGACGCGGTCGCTGCCCCACACGTCACTGACGGCGTCGAGGATGTCGAGGAGGAACTGGGCCCGCTTCTCGCTGCTGCCTCCGTAGGCGTCGGTGCGCTGGTTGAGACGGGGGTTGAGGAACTGCGGGATCAAGTGGGACTGCTGGGCGTGGATTTCCACGCCGTCGAAGCCGGCGCGGCGGGCGTTCTCGGCCGCTTGGCGGTAGTCGGCGATGGTGGCGGCGATCTCGGCGGCGGTGTAGGCGCGCGGGGTGACGGTGTCCTTCGGGCCGGAGGGGGTGAAGGACTTCTCGCCGGGGTTGATGGCCGAGGGTCCGGCGGGCAGGCGGCCGCCGAGGTGGTCGGGGTGGGAGGCCGCGCCGAGGTGGCCGAACTGGGAGACGATCCGCCCGCCGGCCTCGTGGACGGCTTCGGTGACCTTCGCCCAGCCGGCGGTCTGCGTGTCGGTGTAGATGCCGGGCACGTGGATGAGACCGACCCCGTCGGCGTTGACCCAGGTTCCCTCGGTGACGATCAGGCCGGCGCCGGCGCGCTGCGCGTAGTAGGTCGCGTGCAGGTCGGTGGGGGCCAGCTCGGCGTTCTGAGCGCGGGCGCGGGTCATGGGGGCCATGACGACGCTGTTGGCGAGCTCCAGGGCGCCGAGGCGGACGGGCTGCAGCAGGGGCTGAGTGGTCATGAGTAACTTCCTTGTGCTGGGGGGTGGATGAGGAGGAGAGCGGGGAATGGGCGAGGGCCCGGCTCAGTCCTGTTTGAGGGCGTGGAGGCCGGAGAGTGGGCCGCCGAGCTGCATGAGGCGTCCGCCCTCGCGCAAGGAGCCGAGGTCGACGGGGGCGAAGCCGAAGGCGGCGGTGAGGTCCTTGACGGTGGTCTTGGCGTCGGCGTCGTCACCGGCGAGGAACAGCACCTGGCGTCCGGCCCGGTGGCGCGGGTCGGCGGCGATGTACTGGCCGTAGAGGGTGTTGAACGCCTTGACGACGCGGGCTCCGGGCAGCAGTGAGGCGACGTGTTCGCTGCCGGTCAGCTCGCCCAGGTCGGCGATCTTCATGGGCGGGGGCGGGGAGGCGAACTGGTTGGTGGCGTCGATGACGATGCGCCCGTCGAAGGGTGGCAGGCCGGTTACCGCGTCCGGGATCTGGGGCCAGCCGACTGCGAGCACGACGAGTTCCGCCGCGGCGGCTTCCTGCGGGGTGCCGGCGTGGGCGAGCGGTCCGAGTTCGTCGGCGAGGCCGGCCAGGGAGGCGGGGCCGCGGCTGTTGCTCAGTACGACCTGGTGGCCGTGGGCCACGGCGTGGCGGGCGATGGCCTGGGCGACGGTTCCGGCGCCGAGGGTTCCGATCTTCATGGCGGTGCCCTTCGTGGGGTTCAGGGTGCGGGGCTGGTGAGCAGGACGGTTCCGTTCTTGCCGGGGCGGCGGACATGGTCGATGGCCTTCGCGAAGTCGGCGAGGTCGTAGCCGGCGGCGACCTCGAAGAGTTCCGGGGCGGTCGTGGCCAGACGGGTGGCGAAGGCGACGTCCTCGGCCCGTTCCTCGGGCGTGCGGGCGGCCATCCAGTGGAAGATGGACGTGCCCCGCACGGTCAGGGCCCGCGGGGTCAGCGCGAGCGACTCCAGCGGCGTGCTGCCGGAACCGAGTCCTCCGTAGGTGATCAGCGTGCCGCCGTCGGTGAGCAGTCCGGCCAGCTCACCGGTCATGGATCCGCCCACCGCGTCCAGTACGACCTGGGCACCCCGGCCGCCGGTCGCGTCCTGGACCTGAGTGCGCCAGTCCGCGTCGGCCGTCGAGATGGTCGGCAGTCCGGGGAAGCGTTGCCGCAAGGTCTGCGCCCCCGTGGCGCTGCGTACCAGGTTGACCAGCGGGATGCCGTGCTTGAGTGCTGCGGCGCTGACCAGCTTTCCCACCGACGAACCGGCGGCCGTCTGCACCACCGGACCGGCCTGGCCGTGCTGGGCGTCCTCGACCGCCCCCAGCAAGGAGAGCAGGGTCAGCGGGTTGACCAGCATCAAAGCCGCGGTCTCGTCGCTGAGGTCCTCGGGTACCGGCACCACACGATCGGTCGGCGCCGTGACGAGTTCGCTCCACGCGCCCGGCACGGGGAAGAACGCCACCCGCTGACCGGGCCGCAGGTCCTGCACACCCTCGCCGACGGTCTCGATGACGCCCATTCCCTCCACGCCGGGAATCCGTGGCGTGGCGAACCGCTGCCGCGGCCCACCCGCAAGGCCCTCCACTCCCGCCAGGTCGCCGGGGTGGATCGGCCGGGACAGCACCCGCACCTGCACCTGCCCGGCCGCGGGCGCAGCAGGGGCCGGCTGCTCGCTCAGGCGTAGTACCTGCCCGGCTTCGCCGTGCTGGTCGTAGGCGATGGCGCGCATGGCGCTCTCCTTCCACGAACTATTAATGATGAGCATCATTGAAACTCCTGCTATGATGAGAGGCATCATTAAAAAATGTCAAATCGAGAGCGACGCGAGAGGACGGCCATGCCGCGGATCACCAAGGAGGACAAGGCCCGCAACCGGCAGAACATCCTCGAAGCGGCGAGCCGCATGTTCCGCTCGCAGGGCATCGACGCGGTCGGCATCGCCGAGTTGATGAAGGAAGCCGGACTCACCCACGGCGGCTTCTACAACCACTTCGCCTCCAAGAACGACCTGGCCGTGGAGGTGTGCGGCGCCTCCTACGCCGCCTCGCTCGGGGTCCTGGCCCGGACGATCGAGGACGGTCCGGGCCAGGCCGGCTCTCCGCTGGAGCAGGTCGTGGCCGGGTATCTGTCCACCACGCACCGTGACGCCCCGGACGGCGGCTGTCCCTCCGCCTCCCTGGTCACCGACGCCGGACGGCACAGCGAAGCCGTGCAGAGCGCGTACGCCGAAGGCATCGAGGGTTACCTCACCGGCTTCACCACCGAGTTCCTGCGCGAAGCCGAGGAGGAGGGCCACGAGCTCGACCCGGCCGAGGCCCGCCACAGAGCCGTCCGCCTGCTCAGCGAAATGGTCGGCGCGCTGATGCTCGCCCGCGCCGTACGCCGCATCGAGCCCGAGCTCTCCGACGAGATCCTGCAGACCGGCCGCAGCCACGCCCTCGACTGATGCGATTCAGGGCCGCTGCGGGACGTGAAGCTGAGGCGTTCGCGCGGGACGTGGAGCTGAGGCGTTCGCGCGGGACGTGGAGCTGAGGCGTTCGCGCGGGACGTGGAGCTGAGGCGTTCGCGATGGACGGCCCGGCCGCGACAGGCGCAGGACTGGACACACTCGCTGCAAGGCTGATCGGCCTGACCAGCCTCCTGCGAGACCTCCACTTCGCCGAGGAAATCGGCCAGGCCCAGTGGGCGTGGCGGGCCGTGCCGGGCCACCGCCGCACGCGACGGTGCCCGGCCCCCGGCATGTCCGCCGCGCTTGCCCACTTCGACCCCCTGCGCACCGAACGCCTGCCCGCAGCCCTCATCCAGGGCCGCCGCGACCACTTCGGCGCCCGCACCTATCAGCGCACCGAACACCGCGCCCGATAGACGCCCTGACCTGCGCTCGCCAAGCGCGGCACCGTTGGCCGCGACGAGCGCCGCCGACCCGTCAGCGGGCCGACGGCGCTCGTCGGCGACGACCCGCCGCAGACCCCGGGCAGATGCCCACCACGCGCAGCGGAGGGTCGTGTTCGGTTCGGCCGAGGCGGAGCCCGATGCGTTCGATGCGCTGCTGTCCCGCCCGATGCACGGCGAGACGCACGGCTCGTACGCGCGTGCGGTCGACCGCTTGCAGATCGGCCTGTCGCGTGGACACCACCGGCATCGACCTGACCCACCTGCGCCGCGAACCATCGGCGACCGGACTTACCCGCGGGTGCATTTGAAACGAACGCCGGTCCCCCACCGCGCCTGCTGATCAGTTATGCACCAGGTGCACAAGGGAGTCTCCGGGACCGTAGCGCCGGGTCTGCCGCCGGCATCCCGCACAGGCCGATCCGACTGCCGGCGCAGTGCATCGTGCTGGGATCCGGAAGGGACGGCTGCCGACGTACGAGCCGGGGACATGACGGGCAAACTGCCGATCAGGCAAGCGGCCGAATCCCGTTGGCGAGTCGAGGCTAGGCGACCGTGAGCACGAGCTTGCCCTGGATGTGTCCTCGGGCGGCGCGTTCGTGTGCGGCTCGGGCGTCCGCGAGTGCGAACGTGCTGTCGATCGCGACGCGGACCGTGCCCGTGTCGAGCAGGCGTCCCAGTTCGGCGAGCTGCGCACTGTTCGAGCGGACCGTGGTACCCGTGACGGTGACGCCCAGCGTCGTGTTCTCTTCTTCGTCGAATTCGCCGAAGAACACGGGGAACTGGGAGCCGCCGCGCTTGAGCGTGTGCAAGAAGCGCTTGCTGTCGGGGCCCCCGACGGCGTCGAGAACGAGGTCGACGTCGTGCACGAGTTCTTCGGGGCGGCTCTTGGTGTAGTCGATGAACTCGTCGGCGCCGAGCTCGCGCAGGAACGATTCATGCGCGCCCGACGCCACCGCGATGACACGTGCACCCTTCCATTTCGCCAGTTGGAGCGCGAAGTGCCCCACGCCGCCCGCGGCGCCGTTGATGAGCACCGTCGTACGGGCGTCGAGCGGCACCGGACGATGCTGCGCCGCCTGGAAGGGCGACGGGTGATCGTGTCCGAGCTCGATCAGGTACTGCCACGCGGTGAGTCCGGACATGGGTGCCCCGGCGGCGTGCACGTGGTCGATGCCGGCGGGCTTGAGTGTGAGGTCCGACGCGGGCGCGGCCACGTACTCGGCATAGGTGCTGCCCTCGAAGCCGGGGAAGCGGAGGAGGCCGAAGACTTCGTCGCCGACGGAGAAGCCGTCCACATCCTCGGCGACAGCCTCGATGACGCCCGACAGGTCCGTCCCCGGGATCGTGGGCAGACTGAACTTCGGCCTCGTCTCCGGAGGCAGGTTGGACATCCCGTCGCGCAGGTACCAGTCAGGGGGGTTGATGCCGACCGCGTGCACGCGAACGAGCACCTCACCCGGCCCCGGCTCGGGAATCGGCACCTCGTCGTAACGCAGAACTTCAGGGCCGCCGTGCCCATGGAGCCGGATCGCCTTCATCGTGTGTATCGGCATCGTTCTCTCCTGTCCGCGCTGCGGATAGACTCATTCGGATCAGTGGTCCATATATCCGGACCACTGATCCGAATATATGGACCACTGATCCGGATAGTCAAGGGGGACAGATGCGCGCCGACGCCAGGAAGAACCGTGAGCACCTGCTCGCAGTAGCGGGCACCGCCATCAGCGAGCAGGGCGTCGACGTGTCACTGCGGGACATCGCGCGCAGGGCCGACGTCGGACTCGCGACACTGCTGCGGCACTTCCCGACGCGCGAGGCGCTGCTCGACGCCCTGCTCCACACGAGCTTCGACGAGCTGACCGCCAAGGCAAGCGCCCTCGAGACATCCGGCTCTCCCGACGATGCTCTCGTTTCATGGCTGCGCGACTGCGTCGCGTGGACAACCGAGTACCGGGGCGCGGTCGTGTTGATGGCAGCCGCGATCGAGGACACCGAGTCCGCACTCCACGCTTCGTGCGTCACCCTGCGTGCGGCCGGTGCACGCCTCCTCACCCGCGCCCAGTCCGCGGGCAAGGCGCGGACCGACATCGACGGCACCGACTTGTTCGCGCTGGTAGAAGCGCTCGCCTGGCTCGGCGATCAACGCTCGCTCGCACCACGCGCCGATCACCTCTTCGACGTTGTCGCAAGCGCGATCCTGATGCGCCCGAGCTGAAACCGTCGCGCACCCGGAGCGGCGAACTCGGCCGCCCGCGCGCTGTGCAGGAGCGGATAGACGCCGAGTTCGCCAGGGCGGTCAAGGTCACCGGCATCGAGCCCCTGCGCTCCCCGGAAGCGGACCACGACCGTTGGGAAGCGGCTGACGAAGCGGAGGCGCGCCAACTGATCACGCCCTGGTCGGCTCCCGCCGGTCAGCCCTGCCCCCGTCGTCGTCCTCGGCCGACCCGTCGAGTGCCCGCTGCGGTACGAACGGACCCGGGACGCGGCGGTGCCGGCCAGGGCCGGCACTTCGCCCGCCGCGACGAGCCAGGCGGCGACACGGAGCGAATACTGCATTGCGGCCGGGCCACGTGAATCCTGCACGGCGGCCTGTGAGGGGCGTGCGGTAGACCGTCCGGCATCAACCCTTTTCCCGGCGATCTTGGAACAGACGGTCGGACGGTCGCTCGGGGTTGCCCACAGAACCTGTCCGTCCCGCGGCGTCCAGGTCACCGATCCGGCTGGCGAGTGTCCGCAAGGCTTCGGAGGACGGGGAGCCGGGTTGAGCTGTACTCACGAACAGCCACTGGTCCGGATCACCGGGAAAGACAAGGGACTCATAGTCCAGGGTGACTTCGCCAATCAGAGGGTGCCGGTAGTGCCTGGTGCCGTGGGAGTATTCCTCCACATCCTGTGCGGCCCACCATCGGCGAAAGTCTTCGTCCACGGCCGACAGCTGATCAATCAGCTCGGTCAGTCGCGGATCGTTCGGATGCCGACCCGCATACAGGTGCAACCCTGTGACGACCATCCGCGCGGCCATGTCCCAGTCGACAAATAGCTCACGCGCCGCGGGGTCGAGAAATATATAACGCGCCAGATTGCGCTCGCGGGCCGGCACGGCATCGAAATCAACATACATCGCGCACGCCATTCGGTTCACGGCAAGGACGTCCATACGGCCGTCCAGAATCATGGCGGGAATGTCCCGAAGAACCTCAAGCAGCGCGTACACACCCGGACGCACTCGCCACGGAGCGGCGGGCCGACTCACTCTGGCCACGGACTGCGGCCTGGCCAGGGCGAACAGATGCGCACGCTCGACATCATCCAGCCGCAGAGCGCGGGCTACGGCCTCCAGCACCGCTTCCGAGGCGTTGGCGACCCGCCCGCGTTCCAGGCGGATGTAGTAGTCCGCGCTCAATCCGGCCAGGAGCGCGACCTCCTCACGGCGGAGTCCCGGAACACGGCGGCTCGCCCCCGGTGTGACACCGACCTGCCCAGGAGTCACGCGGGCGCGCCGCGAGCGCAGAAAATCGCTCAGCTCTTTGTTGTCATCTGAACCGGACGACGTCGTGCCCATATGTTGAGGCTAGCCCTCAACGCGCCGCTCCGGCAAACCCACAGTGGATTAATTCCGCCGCATAAGCCAATCCTTGTCATTGTAAAAGGGAAATTCCTGAAACAGTCGCTCTAAAAAAGTGAAGTGGAACCTTCCCGCTTCCCGTCGGACCGCTACCTGCCTATACCCGATCCGCGCGGGATGTGATCACGCTACCGGGACATGCGGAAATGCGTCGGCCGAGGCTGCGTGTACCGTCACGGCCGAACAGGCGACCGGCAGCTGCTGGCGCGGACTGCCGTAACGGCCAAGCCTGTTGGGCCCACAGACCATCTGCGCGCAGGACCCGAGCAGCGGGCGCGCATGACCTCGCCGGCGGGTCGGCGGTGGATCCGAATTCCTTGCTGTCGTCCAGGCATCGGCCCGTGGCCGCGTCGACGACCTTTCGCCGTTTCCGCCTTGCCGAGGATCAAGCTGCGTTGTGCATGGGCGGTCGCTCAGCGACAGGGAAAGGGGGCCTGCCAGTACCTGGACCAGCAGACCATGACCGAGATAGGCCTGTTTGACCGCCCACAGACGCCTTTCCGGCTGGTTCTCTGGATTGCAGGTCAGCACAGAGCCCGCAGGCTTCACCGACCTCGCCGACCAAGGCACGAAACCCCGTTCGCCACTCTGGTGACGCATGGGGAATATTCCACCGAAGTCAAGAAACAAGGACATCCCCATGGAACTGAAGCTCGAAATGATCGTGATGCCCGTCTCCGACATCGACCGGGCCAAGGCCTTCTACGAGAAGGTCGGATTCCGCCTGGACGTCGACTACACGGCCAGCGAGGACTTCCGAGCTGTGCACTTCACGCCGCCCGGCTCCGAGTGCTCGATCATCTTCGGCGAGGGGATGACACCCATCGCACCCGGCTCGTTCCAGGGCCTGTATCTCATCGTCTCCGACATCGAGGAAGCCCACGCGGAACTCGTCGGCCGCGGCATCGAAGTCAGCGAGATCTTCCACGACGCCAACCTCTTTTTCCACGGCCACGAGGACGGGGACGTCACCCACCGATCCCCCGGCCAGGAGCGGCTGGCCGGCCTGCACCCCGAGCGCGCCTCCTACGGCTCCTTCCTCACCTTCAGCGACCCGGACGGCAACGGCTGGGTGCTCCAGGAGATCACGCAGCGCCAGCCCGGCCGCTGACAACCCCAGAAGTTATCGTCCGAGAGCTGCCGTCCCCCAGCGGCTGTCGCAGTCCGGCCGAGCGCCGGCACCGGACCACCGGGCGAGCGCAGGGGTGCTGTCCGCCGCCCGGCCGTCCCGCTGCCACTGCGGATCAGCGGCCGGCGTGGGCGCCGGGAGACGGCTTTGCCGCCGGGGCCGTCCCATCCCGTGACCCCGCCCGCTCGACCCCGTGCGGTGCCGCGGCCCCTCACCGAGTGGATCGGCCGGACCCGCGGCGCAGACCTTCTCCACCTGCACAGCTTCTGCAACGGCCTTAAAAGCGACCGTGCTGCAGTCAACGCCGGCCTGACCCTGCCCTGGAGCAACGGCCGCACCGAAGGGGTCAACACCCACACCAAGCGGATCATGCGGCAGATGCACGGCCATGCCGGATTCGAACCCCTCCGGATTTACAGTCCGGGCTGAAGGGCTGTCCCGCAATCCCCGGGCGGGCGCAGGGCGGCAGCTACGGCACCTCGCCGCATTGCCGGATCGCCCGAATACGCCGGTATGAGGACGACCCTCCGCCTTGCGATGCACCCAGCCGACGCCGCGCGCCGATCCATCGGGGATTACGGCACAACTCTTGGGTCAATGGTTGCCATAGGCGCCCACACCCTTTTTATTTCCGGAAAACGCAAAGGCCTTACCGAACGTTACGATGGCAAACTTTACTTGCGTCAAAGGTATCTGCCGGGTACGTTTCCTGTGTGGGTTGAGCCCGACTGGATCGGCTGCCCCATCCGCCCGATCTGTTTGTCCGTTGCGACAGCCGGGCCGCACTCGCCGCTCCACAGCCTTCACACCAGATGAACTGGTTACGCACTGCGGCATTCGCAACATTAGGAATTCAAAACACCAAGGACATCCCCATGGATCTGAAGTTCGAAATGATCGTGCTGCCCGTCTCCGACGTTGACCGGGCCAAGGCTTTCTACGAGAAGGTCGGTTTCCGCCTCGACGTCGACTACACGGCCAGTGACAAATTCCGGGCGGTGCACTTCACCCCGCCCGGCTCTGAGTGCGCGATCATCTTCGGCGAGGGGATGACCAACATCCCCCCGGGTTCGTTCCAGGGCCTGTATCTCATCGTTTCTGACATCGACGAGGCTCACGGGGAGCTCGCCAACCGCGGCATCCCGGTGAGCGAGGTCTTCCACGACGAGGGAGGCCTTCTCCACCACGGCCACGAGGGCGGACGGTGTGTCCACGACGACAAGGGACAGCGGCGCATTACTGGTCGACACCCCGAGCGGGCCTCCTACGGCTCATACCTCACCTTCAGCGACCCGGACGGCAACGGCTGGGTGCTCCAGGAAGTGAAGAAGCGCCTCGCCGGCCGCTGAGACCGCACACCTCATCCCGCCTAAAGGCTGGACCCGCCAACGTCGCTAGCCAGTCCAGCGGCCCGGATCCCGCGTGGGCAGGCCACTGGGGCTGCCGTCCGCCGCCCCCTTGTGCGCTCCCCTAATTACTCCGTTGCGACAACCGTCGGGGCGGAGTGCACGGCGCACGAACCTCAGTAGACGACAGCATTCGGGCCGCCCGAAATCCTGGCCCAATCGGCCCGCCTAATCCCCCCACACCCAGTACGGAGTATTGATGAGCGAGACCACTCGCACTTACGACGTGATCGTCATCGGCGCAGGGCCGGTCGGTGAGAACGTAGCCGAACGGGCTCGCGCCGCAGGGCTGAGCACTGTGATCGTGGAGCGTGAACTGCTCGGCGGTGAGTGCTCGTTCTGGGCCTGTGACCCCAGCAAGGCGCTGCTGCGCCCGGTGGTGGCGCGCGCCGACGCGCGCCGAGTGCCCGGCCTTGGTCAAGCGGTCGCCGGGCCACTGGACGTCGAGGCGGTTCTCGCGCACCGCGACAAGATGTCCTCCTATTGGAAGGACGAGGACCAGGTCGACTGGCTGGACTCGGTCTCCGTCGATCTGATCCGTGGCCACGGCCGCCTTGACGGGCCCCGTAAGGTACATGTGCAGACGTCCGACGGTGAGACCGTCGCCCTCACGGCGCGGCACGCCGTGGCTGTCTCCACCGGCACCAGTGCGGCTCTGCCCAGCATCCCCGGCCTGGACACCGTTCGCCCCTGGACCAGCCGTGAGGCAACCAGCTCCGACAAGGTCCCCGGACGTCTGGCCGTGGTCGGCGGGGGAGTGGTGGCCGTGGAGATGGCCACCGCCTGGCAGGCGCTCGGCTCTCAGGTGACCATGCTGGTTCTCGACGACGGACTGCTGCAGCGCATGGAGCCGTTCGCGGGAGAACTGGTGACCGACGGACTGCGGGAAGCCGGCGTCGACATCCGATTCGGCACCTCTGTGGCCTCCCTGGCACGCGAGGGCGGCGAGGTCCAGATCACCCTGGCCGACGGCGGACATCTGGCGGCGGACGAGATCCTGCTGGCCACCGGCCGCACTCCGAACACCTGGAACCTGGGACTGGAGACGATCGGTCTCACCCCGGGTGACTGGCTGAAGGTGGACGACAGCTTCCTCGTGACCGACATCGCCGACGGCTGGTTCTACGCCGTCGGCGATGTCAACCACCGCGCCCTGATGACTCACCAGGGCAAGTACCAGGCCCGGATCGCAGGCACCGTCATCGCCGCCCGCGCGGGCGGCGAGCGGGTCGACGACACCCGGTGGGGTGCGCACGCGGCCACCGCTGACCACGCCGCCGTCCCCCAGGTGGTCTTTACCCACCCGGAAGTCGCCGCTGTCGGCCTGACCACCCGCGAGGCAGAGCAGAGCGGGCGGCGGATCAAGGTGGTGGACTACGACCTCGCACACGTCGCGGGCGCCCACCAGTACGCCGAGGGATACCGCGGGCAGGCCCGCATGCTCATCGATCTGGACCGTGGCACCGTGGCCGGAGTGACCTTCGCCGGCCCCGGTGTAGGAGAACTGCTGCACTCGGCCACCATCGCCGTCGCGGGCGAAGTCCCGATTGACCGGCTCTGGCACGCCGTACCCGCCTTCCCCACGCTCAGCGAGATCTGGCTCAGGCTGCTGGAGACCCACCGAGGCTGAAGGCAGGAGGCGCCTGGCACCGGACCGGTGGCACAGCCTTCCGGCGGTTCGCCGAACGGCCGCTGTCTCCCTCGATGCCGGCGGACCCGGCGGGGAAGCACTCCGGACGATTGCGTCCGTCTGCGTCTGAGGCGCATCCGCCGCAACCGGCTCTGGTGGACGACCACTTGCCGTAGAGCGGACAGCGCGAGTCCGCGTCGTCTGCGGCGTTGGCCGGCGCACGGACCAGGAGTACTGGATGGTCCCTGCGCCCTGCCGACGACGCGGCGAAGCGGAAACGCCGCACGGGCATGTCTCCCACGTCGAACGGAGGTTGGCCTCCCGCACCGGCCTTGAGGACGGCGTCGAAGTGAATGGGGTTCGGCTCCGTCACTCTCGAGTACGCGAGTTCCTACAGGACGAAGCAGGTGTCGGAAGTGAGCAGGGCCCCTTGGCGATGCGCCAGGGTCGGTTCGGTTCGGCGTGACCCGAAGAACGGCATGACGGAAGGATCACCTCGGGCTGTCATGGTCTACCGCATACATTTCACAGTTCAGGACCTGGCCCGCACACGCGTAGCGTGCGAGGCGATGCCACTGCATGAGCTGGAACTTGCAGCCAGAGCCCTGCAGAGCCGAAGCCGGCCCGTCCAACTCGGGGTCTGGCGGGATCGGGCGCGCACCAGGCTGTCAGCCCAGGCTCGCATGGCACTCAGTCTCATGCCTGCTGTGGGGTCTTCACCAGGTTTTCTCAGCCCCGCCAAAGCCGGCACTGTCGGAGAACTCTTGGAGCACGTGCGCAACACGCCTCGTGAACACATCAAGAGGGATCTGCTCCAAATGGCACGTCATCACCCTTCCCTCCCCGAGTGGTCCGGTCGCCTGGTGGACGATGCGGCCCTGTTTGCTGAACTCTGCACAGGGCTACGCCATCTCCACTCCTGTTTGCTTGCCCCGTACTGGGATCAGTTCACGCAACTACTGACGGCTGATCGAACTCTGCGCATGCAGCAACTTGTCGCCGGCGGCTTCGAGGAGCTGCTGGAGCAGGCCAACCCTCGATGGATGAGATGGAAGCCACCCGTCCTGGAGATTCAGATGATGAGCGACGTCGATCGCGACCTGTATCTGGAAGGACAGGGCCTCGTACTTGTTCCCTCAATGTTCTCCACGCGCGCCGTCGTCACTCAGGGGCACCATCCTGCTGTGAGCTACCCCGTCTTCCAGGATCAGCGCATCACTCTTGGGCCCGTCGTCAGCGAATCCACGGATGACAAGGCCGACTACGACCGTGTGTCACCACTGCTGGGGCGCACGCGCGCCCTGGTACTGGTCACTATCGCCGAGCATGAAGACTGCACGACAAAGGAACTGGCCACGCTTGCTGGTATTGCACCTGCGAGCGCGAGTGAGCACGCGACTGTTCTTCGTGGCGCGGGGCTGGTCCGTTCGCTCCGGCATCGGAATTTCGTACTGCACGGCCTCACTCCTCTTGGCCTGGCACTGCTCAACAACTCGGAGCGGGGATGAGGTCCTCGCGCGCGTGGCCGTTTCGTGCCGACTGTGACGTGAGGCCGTGGCGTTCTGCCGATGGAGGTGCCCGGGGTTCGTCGTCCGTCGGCGGCTGACCGGCGCCGTCGACGTTGCGGAGCGGCACGCGTACCCAGCCGCGGCCGCGCTCTGATCGATCGCCGCCTGCATCTGCCGGCCTCATCGACGAGGTCTCGGTTCCTGGACCGAGATGTGTCCACCCGTAAAGGGTTACTGGCTTGCGGTGACGCTCTCTGTCAGGTGCTCCAGGAGGGATTTAACCTGTCCGACCTCCGACGGGGTGAGGCCCGCAGCCTGCCCGATAGCGGCGGGGATGACGCGAGCACGCTCGCGCAGTTCAGCACCTTGCTCGGTCAGGCTGATCAGCACCGAACGCTCGTCGCTGGCCTGTCGTTCGTGCCGGACCAGTCCGTGGGTCTGCAGGCGCTTCAACAGCGGCGTCAAGGTGCCGTAGTCGAGTTGCAGGAGCTTGCCCAGGGTTCTGATGGGCAGCGCACTGTGTTCCCACAGCACCAGCATCACCAGGTACTGAGGGTAGGTCAGGTTGAACTCTTCCAGCAGGGGGCGATAGCGATTGGTGAGTGCCCGTTGCGCTGCGTACAGGGCGAAGCACATCTGGTCGTCCAGGAGCAGACTGACTTCGTCCTCTCCCGGTGTCGGATCCTTCGCGCCGGTCTCATTCATCGCAACTCCTCTCTGCATGCTGATCGCGCACTAGACATTACCTCCAAAATCTCCACGGGTAACATTATATTGCGCACACTTGAAATGCGCGCTTGTGATCTTTCGTAGGTCCAACACGGATGATCATCAGTGAACTCCTGCGCGTCGCGGCGGACAACGGGATGCAGGGCACCGTAGGAGGGTGCGGCACCGGCCTTGGCGGCAGCGACGTAGCTCCTCGAGTGTTGGACGACTCTCTGTATGAGTACGAAGGCGGGGGTTGGCGACACTCACGGTGGACATGAGTGTCGATCTTGTTGGGCAGTCTGATCTTGCTTCGTGCACGACGACACGGTGTGCACGAGGTGGAGGTGCGGAGTGCTCATCGTCGACGCCGATGTCGTACGCGTGGAACGCCAGCTGCGGGCGGGTGAGTTGGCCTGTCCGTTCTGCGGGGCGGTCCTCGCGCCGTGGGGGCATGGCCGGCCGCGGGAAGTACGCGGTGATCTCGGGGCCCGTTTCTTCGTACGTCCTCGCCGGTCGCGGTGTTCGGGCTGCCAGGTCACGCATGTGCTGCTGCCGGAGGCGATCTGGCCGCGTCGGGCGGATGCGGCAGAGGTGATCGGGGCCGGGCTGGAGATAGCGGCCCTGGGGATGGGGCACCGCCAGGTGGCCGCGCATCTGGGCCTGGCCGAGGGCACGGTCCGCGGCTGGATCCGCCGCTTCAGGGGCCGGGCCGAGGATGTTCGCCGGTACTTCACCGTTGCCCTGGTCGCGCTCGCCGATGACCCCGTGATGCCCGATCCGTCCGGGACTGCGCTGGCGGACGCCGTCTCGGCGGTCGCGGCCGCGCATCGGGCGGCCGCGATGAAGTGGTCTGAGATGCACACGGTGTCGCGGTGGGAGTTCGCCGGCCGGGCGATAACGGGACGCGTTCTGACCTGTCCTCTTCCTGCTAGTTGATCAACACGGGCCGCCCCTGGGCGGCGATCGGAGGTGCCGGAAGTCTTGATCGTGTCCGTCCGCGAGGAGACGGAGACGGTTCGAGATACGAGGTGAGGCCGCGCATGGCATCGAGTGAGGACGAGGACCGCCGTCGGGCGGAGAAGGCCCGGCAGGTCGGTCTGTTCCGCTATGCCCTGATCCAGGACCTGCTCGACCCTGCCCTGACGACCCGTGAACGCGGCCGTCTGGCACGGGAGTTGGCGCAGGAGGAACATACGGATCCGTTCGGCCGGCAGGTGAAGGTGTCCCGGGGCACGATCGACCGGTGGACGCGGGACTACCGGGGCGGCGGGTTCGCCGCGCTGGTTCCCGAGCCGCGCAAGGCGGTTCCCCGGACGCCGCCGGAGGTGCTGGAGTTGGCGGCCGCGCTGAAGCGGGAGAACCCTGGTCGGACGGCCGCGCAGATCCAGCGGATCCTGCGGACCACGCAGGGCTGGTCGCCGACCGAGCGCACGCTGCAGCGGCACTTCGTCAACGCCGGGCTGACCGGCACCGGCGGAGGCGAGAGGAGCGTGTTCGGCCGGTTCGAGGCGACCCGCGGCAACGAGTTGTGGACGGGGGACGCCCTGCACGGGCCGAAGATCGGCGGTCGCAACACGTACTTGTTCGCGTTCATCGACGACCATTCCCGGGCGATCGTGGGGCACCGGTTCGGGTTCGCCGAGGACACCGTCCGCCTCGCGGCCGCGCTGCGGCCGGCGCTGTCGGCCCGCGGCGTCCCCGAGTCGATCTATGTCGACAATGGGTCCGCGTTCGTGGACACGTGGCTGCTGCGGGCCTGCGCGTCCTTGGCGATCCGGCTGACGCACTCCCGCCCGGGACGGCCACAGGGCCGGGGCAAAATCGAACGGTTCTTCCGCACCGTCCGTGACCAGTTCCTCGTCGAGCTGGACGACAGGAGAGTCGGTGAGATCACGCATCTCACCGAGCTGAACAGGCTGTTCACCGCGTGGGTGGAGACGGTCTATCACCGCGCGGTGCACTCGGAGACCGGGCAGCCGCCGATCGAACGCTGGCTTTCTTCGATTCCCAAGCCGCTGCCCCTGCCGTCCACGGCGGACCTGCGGGAGGCGTTCTTGTGGTCGGAGTTCCGCACCGTGACGAAGACCGCGACGGTCAGCCTGCACGGCAACTCCTACGAGGTCGACCCGATGCTGAGCGGGGCGAGGGTCGAGCTGGTCTTCGACCCGTTCGACTTGACCGACATCGAGGTGAGGGCCTCCGGCAAGGCCCTGGGCAAGGCGGTCCCGCACCACGTCGGCCGCCATGCCCACCCCAAGGCGAGCCCGGAGACACCGGCCGAGCCAGCGCCGTCGACCGGGATCGACTACCTCAAGATCCTCGACGAGGCGCACACCGCGAACACCGCCAAGGGCATCAACTACTCGTCTCTGATGGACGATTCACGGGGCCGGCAGTGAAGCCGACCAGGGCTGCAGAGCTGTACTTCGACCCCGAACCCGACCTGTTCATGCTCACGCCCCGCGAGCTGGCCGACCGGGCCTTGACCCTGGCGGAGGTCTGCTGCCGCCGGGCCGAACAGGATGCCGACCCGCTCGACACTCCCGCCGTCCGCACCGCTTTCCGCGCGGTCCGTCTCGCCGTCCGGCTCGCCCATCGGGTCGCGGCCGACGAATCAGCCGAACCGGCCACCGCTCAGGCGGAGTTCTGCCCCTGCCCCAGGAGGATTCCTTGATCGACCGCGTCCAGGGCTACTACGGATTCACCCGCGTCCCCTTCGGCAGGGACCTGGCCCCCTCGATGCTCCACCAGCACAACTCCCACCGGGAAGCCGCGGCCCGCATCGCCTGGTGCATCAACAACAAGGCGATCGGCGTGGTCACCGGCGAGGTCGGTGCGGGCAAGACCGTCGCCCTCAAGGGCGCCGTCGCCTCACTGGATCCGGCCCGCTTCACCGTGATCTACCAGCCCAACCCGGAGGTCGGCATGCGCGGCCTCTACGACCGCATCGTCACCAGCCTGGGCGGCACCCCGAAATACCAGTCCGCCGCTCTCGCAGCCCAGGCGTCCGCCGCGCTGGCCGCCGAGGTCGACGAGCGCGGCCGCACCCCCGCAGTCGTGATCGACGAGTCCCACCTCCTGGACCACCATGAGCTGGACGCGATCCGCATGCTCACGAACTACGAGATGGACTCCACGACGCCGTTCGCGGTGTTGCTGATCGGCCAGCCCACACTGCGGAAGCGGATGAAACACGGCGTCCTGGCAGCTCTGGACCAGCGGATCTCGATCAGCTACCAGATGCCCACCATGAACAAGGAGGAGACCTCCAGCTACATCAAGCACCATCTGACGATCGCCGGCCGCTCGGACCCGCTGTTCTCCGACGACGCCGTCGACCTGATCCACCTCACCAGCCGCGGCCTGCCCCGCTCGGTCAACAACATCGCCCTGCAGTCCCTCATCGCCGCGTTCGCCGACGAGAAGAGCATCGTCGACGAGTCCTCCACCCGCCTCGCCATCACTGAGACACACGCGACAGAGTGACGACCAAGGCCGGGCAGGGTCGCACAAGGCGGCCCCGCCTACCAGTTCACATGCCTCGCGACGTCATAGTTCGCGATCCGCTCCGCCAGCTGTCGCGGACTGACTCCATGCGCGTTCGCCCGATCCGGGTCGGCGACCGCTTCTCGCAGCACATCGAGCACGGCCGGATCACCCTGGTAGTTGAACACCGCCCGCCACAGCGGCGTGTTTCCCTGCACGTCCACGGCATCCACAACGGCATGGCCGGCGAGCAGCTCGATGGCAATGTCAGCCCTCTGAGCCTGCGCGGCGAAGTGCAGTGGAGTCCACCCAGCCGAGTCACCAGCACATACGTCCGCCCCCGAGCCGATCGCAGCCCGAACACCAGCCAGATCACCCGACGCCGCGGCATAGTGCAACGCTGACCGGCCCAGCCGGTCCACCCCACCGCCCTCACGCTCACTCATGACCAACATGATCCCCCACCACGGGAACACCTCATCGAGCGGCGCATTCCAGCAGAGGCGCCCTTCCCGAGAGGGTTTTCCAGCAGCCACGTGATCACCGAGACGCCCGCGACACCGCGTGGATGAAGCCGACACCGTGTTCACGACGACCCCGGCGGCCTGACGGCCGCCGGGGTCGTTTCCTCTCGTCCCGTCGACAATCCCAACGTCACCTTGGTGCACATCTTCAGCGTCGCTCAACACTCGAGGCGTCACCAGAAGAAAAGGGTGGCGAGGCCGTGGCATCGAGATCGGTGATTTCGGCGCCCAGGAGCGTAGCTCGGAAGCCGAGATCCACAGTCACATTACCGATGCGTCGACACTGCCACCGGAGTTGGATCAGATGCAGCTTTTGTATGAAGCAGCGGCCTTGGGATCAACGGCGGACGCGGTTTGACGGCGTTCAATGCCCGAGTTCTCCCACGAGCCATCCCCCCACCAAGGAGTGTGTGATGCCTGACCGTGTCGCTTCTGACGAACCGGTTCTCGAACCGGTGGTCCGGGACTTCGCTGCGGCGACCGCTGTCACGCCGTTCCTGGCGATGGGCCGTAAGGCTCTGGAGGAGGTGCAGGCCGGAGAGATCCACAAGCCCGAGGTGGATGACAAGTGGGTCGCGGTCTCTGGTGGGCCGAAGGGCAGTGTGGCGGTGCGCATCGTGCGCCCGAAGGGGGTCGCCGGGCCGATGCCCGCGATCTTGTACGTCCATGGCGGCGGCTGGGTCTTCGGCAGTACGCACACGCACGACCGGCTGGTACGTGAGCTGGCGGTGGGCGCGCACGCCGCCGTGGTCTTCCCCGAATACACGCTGTCCCCGGAGGCGCGCTACCCCCTCGCACTGGAGGAGTGTCATGCCGTGGCCCGATGGGTGACGAACAGGGGCGCCGACCACGGCATCGACCAGACGCGGCTGGCCGTCGCCGGTGACTCGGTGGGCGGCAACATCAGTGCTGCCCTGACCTTGCTGGCCAAGGAGCGCGGGGACACCTCGTTCATCCAGCAGGTGCTGTTCTATCCCGTCACCGATGCGAGCTTCGACACCCGTTCCTACCATCAGTTCGCCGAAAGCGGCGCTCTGCGCCGCGATGTCATGCAGTGGTTCTGGGACCAGTACACGACCAGCGAAGGGCAACGCGCGGAGATTACGGCCAGTCCCCTGCGAGCCACCGCGCGGCAGCTTGCCGGCCTGCCTCCGGCGCTGGTCATCACCGCGGAGGCTGACGTTGTGAGGGACGAAGGTGAGGCCTACGCGGACAGGCTGCGCGCTGCCGGAGTGGTGGTGACCGTGACTCGCTATGGCGGGGCCACACACGACTTCGTCATGCTCGACGCGCTCTCGTCGACGCAGGCGGCCCGCGGGGCGATCGCCCAGGCCGTCGCCGCACTGCGGCAGGTGTTCGGCACCGACCCCGTCTGACCCTGCTGGTCCATGGCGTCCGCCACAGGCAGTCGCAACGTGCGGTGAAACAGGGATTGCCGCGGCCACTTCTGCGGATCAGCCCGCTTCGGGGCACCTGCTCGACTCGCGTGCACGAGGCCGGCGGAGGCGCGCTCGCGATGTCGCAAGAAGTGGCCTCGCAACCTGTACCGCGTGGCGGAGTACCGCTGGTCTGGCAGGTCCGCGTGTGATCGACATGCAGCCGGAGTCGCGCCAACCCGGGACCGGCCCGTCTGACTACGGCTCGAACTTCACGAGGCGGAGCCCCCAGGGGCCGGCCGGCTGAGAGCGGCCCGCTCAGCCGAAGCGTCCGGCCCGGCCGGGGGGCCTGCGGCGATGGTGCCGGCCGGACGGGCACGCCGCGTGCCGCGACGAGATGCCGCCGGAGACACGCGCGGCACACGGATTCGACCGTCAGCAGCGCGTGGACCTTGCCTCGAGCCTGCGGTGCTGCGCGTACGGCTCGTCTTGTCGGTGCGGGGGCTTGAAGCTCCCCTCCCTGTGTTCTGTTCGGCCGCGTGAAGCGTTCGCCAATTGTTGATCAAGGATAGATCCAGCCGAGTGCCATCAAGAGCTGATCCGGTCGCAAGGCATAATTCTCTTCGAAATTGCGTCAGCGTACCGTCCTTGACGGCTTATTCGGCGCTCGCCGAATTACCTGTCTCGCCGCGTCGCTGACCATGTACTGTTCTGGCGTAAACAAGATTATTTACCAGTACAAAGATTGGCCGTTCCCGCCATGCCCCCAGTTTCCGACGCGTAGGCAGTCGTCGACCGTGACGTCGCTGAGCGGGCGATCGGCCTGGACGTCCTGGCAGACCAGAGCGATCGCGGTCGTGATCCCTGCCCCGTGAGCCGCCAGGGAGCCTGCGATCACCGCTGTCATCGACCTCGACCTGGACGGGTCTCGGCCGGGATGTGCGCCGGCGGCCCGGTGACGACGCCGATGACCGCGCTCTTCCTCACGGACGGGCGTGCTCGCCGTGACACGTTTCCACGGAGCTCGTAGCCGCCGACAGCCCAACCCGTCGACCACGGTCCCGGCTGCCTCACGGGTCACCGTGGGGGCTCGCACATGCTCGTGCATCCGTGGGAGCCCGCGCGCGGAGGCGCCGGACGGCAGGACTGGCACCCACTCCGGCCGTTCGCCGTCGACAGCCTGGACCTCGAGCCGCCCTGCGCTCAGCGGCTGCACTCAGCCCGCGACACCGCATGGGATGAGGTCGGCGCCCCCACCTCCTCCGGCCTGTACACAGAAAAGGAAGTAAGTAGTGATCGGTAGTGACTCCTCCTGCGGTGCGGCCGGCGCTCTCATCGGCCGGGACCGCGACCTGCAGCGGATCCGTGGCCTTGTGGGCGTCGGAGCCGGCGGTGGAGCCCTGCTGGTGTCGGGAGAGGCGGGGGTAGGAAAGACGGCCGTGCTGGATGCCCTGGCTGAGGTGGCTCACGCGGAGGGAATTCGAGTTCTGCGCGCTGCCGGTGTGGAGTTCGAGGCGAACTGCAGCTACTCGGGACTCAACCAGGTCCTTTTTCCCTTCCAGCGTGAGCTGGGCGAGCTGGAAGCGCCCTTCCGGGACGCCCTGCGCGTCGCGCTCGGCTTCGAAAGCGGATCACCGCCGGAAAGGCTGATGGTCTCCAACGCAGTGCTGCTCCTGCTTCGGACGGTTGCGGCCGGTGCCCCGCTCCTGCTGGTCGTCGACGACCTTCCCTGGCTCGATCAGTCGAGCGCGGCGGTACTGGGCTTCGTCGCACGCCGGGCGGCCGGCATCGGCGTGAGCTTTCTCGCCGCATCGCGTTCTGGATCTCGAAGTCTGGACGAATGCGGTGCCCTTCCCGAGTTCCGGCTGCAGCCCCTGGACGAGGAGTCGGCGGCACACCTGGTCACCACCAGGTCCCCGGACCTCGTGCCCAGCGCTCGCCGGCGCCTGCTGACCGTGGCGTGCGGCAACCCCCTGGCTCTGCTGGAACTGCCGTCCGCACTGCCCACGGCACCGGGGCTGGCCCCGAATGAAGTACCCGGCGTACTGCCGCTCGGCCAGCGCCTGGAAACCGTCTTCGGCTCCCGGGTCACCGATTTGCCACACCCCTCACAGCGTCTCCTGCTGCTTGCCGCACTGGAAGGTGTCGGCGATCTCGGAGTGCTGCAGGCGGCCGCGCGGCAGGCCAACGACGGATACGACCTCGAGGACCTGGCGCCTGCCGAGCGTGACGAGCTGGTGTACATGGACGAAGGCACTCGGCGGCTGAGGTTCCGTCACCCCCTCATTCGCTCGGCGCTGGTGGAGAACTCCACCAGCGGCGAACGGCGTGCGGTGCACTCGGCCCTCGCCCAGGTTCTGGTGGATCAACCCGAACGCAGGGCGTGGCACCTGGGCGAGGCGACCCTGGAACCGGACGAGAACGTGGCCGTCCTGATGGAACACGCTGCGCGGATCACGCTGCGTCGCGGTGACGCCGTAGGAGGAATGCGGACGCTGATCCGGGCTGCCGACCTCACGCCGCCCGGCCCCGATCGCAGCCGCCGGCTCGCCAAGGCGGCCTACATCGGCGCCGAGTCCACCGGAGCGCTGCCCAGTGCCCGAAGACTCCTGGACGACGCCAGGCATACGGCCACGGAACCGATGAGCTCCCTGCATTCGGCAGCGGCCGCTGCCGTTCTCATCCTGAACGGCGACAGCGAGGTCGACACGGCCCACACTCTCCTGGTCGACGCGATCGAAGCCGGAACACACGGATACGATGCCGAGAACAAGGAGCTCGTCGACATTCTGCACACGCTTGCCCTCGTGTGTTTCTTCGGCGCCCGGCACGACCTGTGGCAGGCCTACTACCAGGCGCTGGAGAAGCTGACGCCCAAGGTGCCGTCAATCCTGTCTGTGCTGGGCAAGACGTTCTCCGATCCGGCCCGCACCGGGGTTGCAGCCTCGGAGGAACTCGACGGGCTCGTCGCGGAGCTGGCCGATATGGCCGATCCCGTCCAGATCCAGCGGACCGGTTCTGCGGTCCTCTACGTCGACCGGATAGGAGACGTCCGCGAAGCGCAGTGGCGGATGGTGCGTATGGGACGCGAGGGCGGCCCCGCCCGCCGATACCTCGCAGGGCTGATCCACCTCTGTCTGGACGACTACCTCACCGGGATGTGGGACGAAGCGTCCCAACTGGCCGCTGAGGGAATCGAGTTGTGCGAGACCCACGGCTACACCGCCTTCGCCTGGTACTTCCTGTACGCCCAGGCGCTCCTTGCCGCCGCACGTGGGGAAGCCGACCAAGCGGATGCGACGGCCGAGGAGATCATCCACTGGGCGACGCGCCGGAAGGCGTTCTGTGCTGTGCACTACGCCCATCATGCGGCGGCTGTGGCAGCCCTGGGCCGCGGTGACTTCGCAGACGCATACGAGCACGCCAACGCGATCAGCCCCGCCGGGAAGCTCGCCTCGCACGCTCCCCATGCCCTCTGGGTGACGATGGACATGGTCGAGGCTGCCGTCCGGACCAACCGGCATACGGAGGCCACCGCCCATGTACGCGCGATGCGGGAGGCGGGCGTGGACAGGATCTCCTCACGGCACGCCCTGCTGACGGAGGCCTCGGCTGCCCTCAGCGCTACCGACGACGACGAGGCTCTCGAACTGTTCGCGAGAGCCCTGGCAGTTCCAGGCGCTGAACGGTGGACCTTCGACTTTGCGCGCGTCCAGTTGGCCTATGGCGCACGGCTGAGGCGTGTCAGGGCAACTACGGAATCGAGGGGACCGCTTGGCGCCGCACTGTCCGCCTTCAAGCATCTCGGGGCCCGGCCATGGACGGAACGTGCCGAGACGGAACTGCGAGCCGCCGGCGGGAGCAAGCGACGTCCGGGCACACCGAAGGCGCACACGCTCACTCCCCAGGAACTGGAAATAGCCCGGCTGGCAGCCTCTGGCCTGACCAACAAACAGATAGCGGAGCGCCTGTTCCTCTCCCATCGAACCGTCGGCGCCCACCTCTACCAGATCTACCCGAAACTGGGCATAACCTCGCGCGCCATGCTGCGGGACTCCCTTGGAACCTGACCCCGGCAGAGAACCGACCGTAGGCGCGCGCTCGGGCCCGCCGTCCCGCGCAGGGCGTCGGACATGAGGTGCTGCATGGATCCGCGATGGTCACACACAAGCGCGTCCCCGCTCGGTGGGAGAGCTAGCGTGTCCCCGCGGGCCTTGGCCGGGCCGAAGGGCGCCACTGGCAGGCGTTCACTCGCGCTGTTTCTGTAGAGCCGCGCCGGCGCCTGCCGCCGGTGGAGCGGCCGTGCCGGCCGGGTCGAAACCGACTCCGAGCTACCGCGGCCACCTCCAGGAGCTGCAGCTCCTCAGCCTCCCCGGGCTATGAGTGCCGGGCCATCTGCCCGTACCGGTCGCCCCCTGTCATTTCCCCCATGCCGCCCGTCGTTCCCCTCCCTACGTAGGGCACGGTTTTGGTCAGGTTACTGATGCCCCGGAGGTGACTGAGAGACAAGATCGAAGAGTTCCCACAGTTCGAAAGGGCTCTCCATGCCTCACCAACAACCAGGTTTCTCAGCTCGTAGGCAACCTGCGTACCGCATGCGCTCGTTGCGCTTGCCTGTCGCCAGGATTCTTTGGCCATCGATCCGTGTTCCGCTCGAGGCCGAGTTCCACTACACCGAGGTGGATCCCCTCGTCGTGTCGGTGGAACTGCACATACCGGAGGGCCCCGTTGTCCGTTGGGCGGTCTCGCGCGACCTGCTCTTCGACGGCACCGAGGAACCAAGCGGTATGGGGGACGTGCGGCTGTGGCCTTCGGTCGTCCGCGGGCGCCGGGTGGTATTCATGAGGCTCGAGGTGCAGGGAACGGCATGTCTCTTCGAGATGGATCCGGGGCAACTGCAGGAATGGTTGGTGGAGACTTTCCAGCTGGTCCATCCAGGAACGGAGTTCGAACAGGTTGACTGGGACGCCACCGTGGCGGCCCTTATGGAAGAGGGCGAGCAACCCCGCAGCATCTGAGGGCTCGGGCCGGCCGCTTCCGGGCGAAGACCAGCCCCAGGGGACAGGCCATGCCCACACCGGGGGCACGCGGCCAGCTTCTTTCGTAGCGCACCCCGGGCCACGGCCGACGAGGCACCTCCCCGGGTGAAGGATGCGCTCACACGTGCGTTGTAAGGCGGGCACGGCCCCGCCTCCATGGCGAGGCGTCAGAAGACCGTCGGCCGGGTCGACGGGACCGCCGGCCGGAACCCGAGTTTGCCTCTCGGGTTCCGCCGCGCCTGCGGACACCCCCCGCCGCTGCTGGTCGACGAGCGTGACCGAGCGCACGCCGTGAGGGCGGAAGCGCTCCTGGTCGACTGGAGGGCCGCAAGGCCACGCGCCGCGATGCGACCGCCCTTGCCCACGCTATTACCCGTTGAAGTCAGTTATGAGGTTGAGCTTCATGTCGTATGAAATCGAAAAGACGGACGAGCAGTGGCGCGCCGAGCTGCTTCCCGCCGAGTACCAGGTCCTGCGCCGCGCTGCCACGGAGATGCCCTTCACAGGCGAGTACACCGACAGCAAGACGGGAGGCGTCTACTCCTGCCGTGCCTGTGGTGCTGAACTCTTCACCTCGGAAGAAAAGTTCGACTCCGGCTGTGGCTGGCCCTCCTTCTTTGACCCGAAGGACACCGCCGCAGTCGAACTGGTTGAAGACCGGTCGTATGGCGAGGCGCAGACCGAGGTCCGCTGTGCCCGCTGCGGATCGCATCTAGGACACGTATTTGAGGGTGAGGGATTTCCCACCCCGACCGATCAGCGATACTGCATCAACAGCATCTCACTGCATCTGAGGCCCGACGAGAACTGACATTGGACGGGCGCCTTCTCGCCGACCGGTCCGGATCACAGGGGCAGGCTTCTCACCCGCACACGCCGCGGCTCCGGCCTGTCTGCGAGCGGGCCGCGCGTCGCAATCCCGGTCGATCCAACTCGTGCTTCGGACGCGCCATCCCAGTGCGAGGCGCAGGCCCTGGCTTCGGGCCCTCAGACGGAAGACGACCGCCGGTCGCGTATCGAGAAGGCGAGTTCATCCCTGAGGACACGGGCCAGCTCCGCCGGCTGCGACAGGAAGGGAGAGTGTCCGGAGCGCAGTCTCACGGTCCGCTCGGCGCGCGCGGCCATGGCCTCCTGGAGCGGAAGCGGGATGGCCATGTCCTCCTCGCACAGGATGTAGGTGCTGGGCACCGTACGCCAAGCGGCCTGGGTGAGGGGCTGGGTGACGGAGGCCAGCGACTGGCGGCCGAGCCTGGCGACGGACTCCTGCGCCAGGTGCGGCTCCACATCGCCGTACAGGGCCTTCAAGGGCTCGGCCGCCTCGAAGTAGCCGCGGTCCGTACCCTCCTGGGGCTGCTCGTGCACGTCCCAGTAGGGCGGATGAACGCCACCCACCAAGGAGAGGACCGAATCACCGACGTCCTGCATCAGGGCACTGAGGTAGATGACACGGTGCACGGTGGCGACTGTTGCGGCGGCTTCGGTCACAGGGCATCCGCCATAGGAATGCCCGACCACCACGGTCGGTCTGCCGATGGCGGCAACGCGCTCGGCCACCGCGGCCGCATCGTCGTAGAGGTCACCCAGAACCGCCGGGTCCTGCCCGCTGCTGGGGAGGGCAACCGTCCGTACATCGAGATCGGGGAGATGGTCGATGAGAGGCTGCCAACACCAGGTGCCGTGCCAGGCACCGTGCACCAGTACAAGCGTCGGAAATGTGCTCACGTGATTCGTCTTTCTGGGGCTGAGCGGTGGTTTGGCGTGGGGTATCAGCGGTCCCTCGCCCCCTTGCGATCCGGAGATCGGCGTGCCAAGCCGCACGGCACACCATACGTCGCTCCTCGAGCCGTCATCGCATCGCATTCTGTCGCCCATTCGACGGCGGTTGATTGTCGGAGACGGTTGCTGCTGCTTCCACAGCACTGGCCTCGGCGTCGGCGAGGGAATGACTGCTGCTGGAATGAGATCCTTTCAGGTACGGAAGGGGCATCTGCGGGGCAGCGAGGCTTTGCTGAGCGGGACACCCCGGTTCCCCGCGTGGCCACAGGAACCGCCGATCATTACTGACGGTGAGATGTGGGCCGCGGTAACCGGGTCGAATTACTGAGGAGAATCCGCGTTTCTCTTTCGGGATCCAAGTCATCTGGCAGATGTCGGACGGTGCTGTGACCACATGGGTTCGATGGGCGGAAGACCGTCCCCGCCCGCTCAGGCCCTCACGCCGACGAGGTCGTCGTTCAGACGGCCGTCACCCGCCCGGCCAAGCCCGGCCAGTCCTTCACCCGCCGGTCGATCCGCAAACTCGCCACCCACCTGCGCCGCAGACATCGACGCCCCATCCGCAACAGCCATGACGCGTCACAACGGGCGTTGAGGAGTGATCACGCCTCGTGGGGTCGAGCCCCAAGCGGGAGACCGGAACGGGCCGTTGACGATCACGGACCCCACCCGTCTGTGATGTGGATCACGGGAACCCGGGGCGGGCGGTTCGACAGATAGAGAAGGTGAGCACCAACATGCGTACCCGGGCACGGGCCGGCGATCCGAGCGCGTTCGCCGAGCTGTACGACAGCCATGCCCGCGCGGTCTACAACCACGCCTTCCGCCTCGCGCCCGACTGGTCCGCCGCGGAGGACGTGATGGCCGAGACCTTCATGGAGGCCTGGCGGCTGCGCGACCGGATCGAGGCCGAGGGCGGCTCCCTGCGCCCGTGGCTACTGGGCGTGGCGACCAATGTCGCCCGCGGCCACTACCGCAGCAACCGGCGTTACCGGGCCGCGGCGAACGCCGCCGCGGAGGCCGAGACGGCCCTGCCCGACCACGCCGACGAAGTCACGGGCCGGCTCGACGACCGACGGCGCCTCGCCGCGGCGCTGCACGCGCTTGCCGCACTGCGCCGACCCGAACGTGAGGTCCTGACGCTGTGCCTGTGGGAGGGGCTGGAGTACACGGCCGCGGCCGAGGCACTTCGCATCCCCGTCGGAACGGTCCGCTCGCGCCTCTCCCGTGCCCGCACGAAGCTGCGCAAACTCACCGAGGCCGAACTCGCCGGCAGGCCCGCCACGACTCCGGTCCCGTACGCCGAAAGACACTCGGAAAAACTCGTGCGGCGAAACCGGGAACCCGGTCGGCCGGATCGACAGACAAGAGGAACACACACCACCTTGATCCGGTCCGTATCGGAGGGAAACCAGTGAAAGCGACCCGGTCCCGGCAAACCCCGGCCGAGTGGGAAGAGAGCGCCCCTCTCCTTCCCCAGACTGCGCGCGATCTCCCGACAGGCCGTCACCAATTCCACAAGGAACGCCTGATGGCCCACATTCAGCGGGCCGAAAGCACCACGACCACCGCCCCCGCCCGGCCGAAGACCCGCGGGTTGCGACTGCCGCGCCCGGCATTCGTACTGCCCGTGCTAGCGCTGGCCGTAGCCGGCACAGTCGTCGCCGGGACCGTACTCAACGGTGGCGGGTCGCGCTCCGGCGGCGTCGCCACCGGACCCGCCCTGACCACCCTCGTCGGCGCCACCACCACCAAGGGCCTGCCGCAACTGCTCGACCAGGCCTCGACGGCGGCCGGCAGGGAAACCCACCCCACGGTCAAGCCGGGCCAGTACGTCTACATCGAGTCCAAGACGGCCAACACCTTCGTGAGGACCGTCGACAACAAGAGCAGCCTGGCCAGCTACGCCCTGCACCAGCGCCAGATCTGGCAGTCCCCCGACGGCACCAAGGGCTGGCTGATCGACCCCACCGTCAACAGGGACTCGAAGGGCGAGACGCTGAGCTTGCCCGACGAGCAGGGCAACACTCCGAAGGCCGGCGTGGGTCACCCGTCATACGACTTCCTGGCCCGCCTGACCACCGACCCCGACAAACTGCTGAAGCTGATCTACAAGGAGACCAAGGGGCAGGGCAACACCCCCGACCAGCAGGCATTCACCACGATCGGCGACCTGCTCACCGAGAGTTACCCGCCCGCGGAGCTCTATTCGGCTCTGTTCAAGGCCGCCGCGAAGATCCCCGGCGTGGTCCTGGTGAACGACGCTCAGGACGCGGTCGGCCGTTCGGGAGTCGCGGTGGCGAGACTGGACGAGACCAGCGGTGCACGCGCGGAATGGATCTTCGACAAGAAGACCCACGTCTTCCTCGGTGACCGCACCGTGCAGGTGAAGAAGGTCTTCGAGTACGGGGTCGCGGTGAAGCCCGGCACCGTCCGCTACACCAGCGCAATCACCAAGCGCACGATTGTCGACGGCATGAAGCAGGCCCCCTCGCACAACAGCTGACCCCTGGCGCCGGGGGACCGGCTGCCCGACGCCGCCATGCCCGCCGAGACTGAGCGCTCACCCGAACACCGCTCAAAGCCCATAGGGACCTTGAACGCGAAGGTCCGGCCGCGGCCCGGCCCGGGCACCCTCACCCGCCGGTCACCGGCCCGCCCCCGGCGGGTGCAGCTCCCTGCTGCGCGGGGAGCCGGAGGCGTGGACGACGCGCGCCCGCGAGGCGGCCAGGACATGGTCGCGACGGTCCTGGAGGAGCGATGGCCGCCGGCACAACGAAAGTCCAGAAACGAGGAACCAGTGAGTGACGCTACCAATGCCATGCACGGCGGAGACCCGGTGCGGGAGCCGGCGATAGAAGCGAACGGGGTGGGCCGGAAATATCGCCGGGGCTGGGCCCTGCGGGACTGCTCGTTCCGACT
The DNA here is from genome assembly GCF_012273515.2 of Streptomyces sp. RPA4-2. Classification (NCBI taxonomy): domain Bacteria; kingdom Bacillati; phylum Actinomycetota; class Actinomycetes; order Kitasatosporales; family Streptomycetaceae; genus Streptomyces; species Streptomyces sp. RPA4-2. Next base: position 25,870 of record NZ_CP050975.2, on the reverse strand, counting down.
GCCGGCCGGCCGAATCTGCGGCCTGGTGGGGCCCAACGGGGCGGGAAAGACAACGCTGATGGCGATCGCCGCCAATCTGCTGCAGCCGACGGACGGCGCCCTCAAGGTGTTCGGCGCAATGCCGGAATCCGTGGAGGCCGGACGGCGTACCGCGTTCCTCGCCCAGGAGAAGCCACTGTTCCGCCGCTTCACCGTGGCCGAGACACTGCGCATGGGCCGCGAGCTGAACCCCGGCTGGGACCAGCGCGCCGCCGAGAACATCGTCCGCGCGGGCAATGTGCCCATGGAAGCGAAGATCGGCACCCTCTCCGGCGGGCAGCGCACCCGGGTCGCCTTCGCCCTCGCCTTCGGCAAGAGCCCCGACCTGCTGATGCTCGACGAACCGATGTCCGACCTCGACCCGCTGGTACGCCACGAGCTCATGACCACGCTGATGGCCGAGGCTGCCCAACACGGCACCACCGTGCTGATGTCCTCCCACATGCTCAGCGAGCTGGAGAACGTCTGCGACTTCCTCCTCGTCATGTCCACGGGCGGACTGCGCCTGGCCGGTGACGTCGACGAACTCCGCAACGCCCACCTGCTGTTGCACGGCACCCGGAGCGACGAGGACAACAGCCAGGACCACGCCCACGGCCTCCCGGCGGAGCTCACCGCGCACACCCTCGTCGAATACCGCACCAGCGGACATCAGGCCACCGCCCTCATCCGCCCCAACGGCCCGGTCACCGGCCACTGGCAGGCCGACACCCCGAACCTGGAGGAACTCCTGCTCTCCTACCTGCGCCGCCCCGACGCGCCACCGCTGATCACCCCCCAAGCCCAGGCCCCAGGCCGGACCTACGGCCCCAACGGCTCGCGGACGGTGGCGGCATGAGCAACCTGACCAAAACCTCCACCACCAACAGGTCCGCCAGACCCAACGGGCCCACTACGTCCCCCGCGGCCACCCGCAGCCCCCGGCTCAGCGGCATGAACTGGCTCATCTGGCGCCAGCACCGGGCCGGCTTCTGGACCCTCCTCGCCCTCACGGCCCTCTCCGCGGCAGGGCTCATCTATCAGCGCACCGACCTGATGAACCAGCTCACCACCCACGGCTGGCCCGACTCGTCACCCGACAAGTGGCTCCCAGCCGTACACCCCCAGCGGTTCCAACTCGTGAGCTACGGCCTCGGCTTCGTCCCCATCGTGCTCGGCGTCTTCCTCGGCGCCCCGCTGCTCGCCGGCGACCTGGAGAACGGCACCGCAAAACTCGTCGCGTCGCAGTCCGTCACCCCAAGCCGCTGGCTGGCCACCAAACTCGGAATCAGCGCCCTGGTGGTCATCCTCTGCACGGCGGCGCTCTCCATCGCGTTCGGCCGGTGGTGGGGGCCGGTCAAGTACGAGCCCACAGTCCTGGGGTGGAGCGATGGCACCGCGTTCGACAACACCGGCCCCGTTCCCGTCGCGCTCGCACTCTTCACCGTCGTGGGCGGTGTGGCGATCGGCATGCTCCTGCGCCGAACCCTGATCTCGATGGTCGTCACCTTCGCCTTCGCCGTCGTCGTCCAGGTGGTCTGGCACTTTCAGCGCTTGAACCTCGGCCACGTCGTCACGATCACCACCCACAAGGGAATCGGCCCCACCACATCCCCGCAGCTACCGGAAGCCGCCCTGGAGATCGACACGTCGATGATCTCGGGCTCCGGGCAGACCTACGGCTGGGGCACCTGTGCACACGAGGCGTCGGAGAAGGTCTGTGCTGAGAAGTTCGACCTCGTGGGCTGGTCGGTGGACTACCTGCCGATCTCGCAGATGAGCGGCATGCAGTGGTTCGGCGCCTCGATCCTCTTCATCCTGACCGCAGCCATCACGGTGTTCATATTCATCCGGGGCCGCAAGCGCATCGTCTGACGCCCACGAGCCGCCCCCCCCGCTCGGGCCACTCCTTCTCCTGCGCGTACTCCCCGCCCTGGGAACCGAGCCCGGATCGCGACCAGGCACTGCCCTCTGACGGCCCTACGGATGCCACTCGCGTCGGTACGTCGGGGTGGTCGGCGTAGGACTGTGCGAGCACGTTCAACTTGTATGCCGCGAGGACGAAAGCGGGTGGGCGACCGCCGGCGCGACCTTGCCGCAGCCGGCGGCGGACCCGGTCGAAGGCATGTGGGATGACGGCCGGGATCCCGCGTCCACGGAGATGCCTGCGGATCCGCGCAGGACGAATACGCGCGGTCAGCCAGGACGGCATCTGGTCGGCTCCTCGGTCTTCCCGGTCCGCTTCGCGGAACACGAGGGCCTGACCACCACAATCGACCTCGCCCGCGACGGCCACGCACGGCCCCGGCCATCTTGCTGACACCCGGCCGACGCCACGACAGCATCTGCCGCTCGCCCCTCCTCGAACGCATCCGCGTCCCGCGCACCGGCCCCGGCGGTCCCCGCCGGGGCCCGACCGCGTCGTCGCCGACAAGACCCCCGACCGAGCGCGGTGTCAGGCCCGCGGCGGAGTGCAGGGTGCGCAACGCCCCGCGGGGTCCCGGCCGTGTGCGCGGGGAGTCATTCCAGGGCGCGCCAGAGGTTGTCGAAGGCGGCTTGCTCGATGGTGCGTCGCTGCCGTTCCGCCTGGAGTTCTCCGAGTGCGGTGGTGACGGCGGCCAGGACGGTCTGCACGGCGTAGTCGGTGATGGGGGACGGTTCTTCGGTCTGTTCGCCGCTGATGCCCAGGCTTACGGCGAGAGCACGCAGGACGGGCTCGGCCTGGCTCCAGCGCATGCCCGCCCGGAGACGGGCCGGCGAGTCGGTGAGGACTTTTTGGCCGTCGCGCAGGAGACGGCCCTTCTTTCGTGCGAGGACTCCCTGTGCTTCCAGCGCGGTCATATACGTGTTCGTCAGGCGGTCACCTCTGCGCCACAGCCAGTCGCTGACCGGCTCGTAGGGCTCCTCCATGACGAACGAGGCGGCGGCCTGCGTCAGGAGGGGGTCTGCCGGTCCCGGCAGGTGGCCGGGCACGATGCGGCCGCCGTCCAGCCGGATGGTGGGGGCCTTGAGGAGGTCGATCAGTTCGGCTCCCGCGAGCGCGAGCGACAGATCGCCCGGGGTGACAGTGCGGTGGGCCGCTGTGTCCAGGACGACGATCAGCAAGTCCTGCGGCGTGGTCATGGATGGTGCACGTTCCGTGTGTCGGCACTCACGTGTCAGTGCCACCGGCGGTGTGCTGTCGTGGTGAGTGGGCTGGCCGGGGCGGGCACTGCGGGCGAGGGGGTGCGTTGGAGGGCGCTTCATGCAACGTCGTCGTCCGAGGCGAGGGTGAGCAGGTTGAGGGTTTCTACGTAGATCCATACGAGGGTGACGGTGAGGCCGAAGGCGGCCAGCCAGGATTCCTGGCGGGGTGCGCCGGCGGCTATGCCGTCCTCGATCTGCCTGAAGTGCAGGGCGAGAAAACACGCTCCGAGGACGATGCCGATGACGCCGAAGAGGATGCCGAGTGCTCCGGTGCGCAGGCCGAATCCGTCTCCGCCCGCGAGGGCGGAGAAAACGAGGTTGGCGGCGCTCAGGATCAGAAAGCCCAGGGCGGCGGCCGTCACGAACCCGGAGAAGCGGCGGGTGACACGGATCCAGCGTTTCTTGTAGGCGACCAGAACAGCGGCGAAGACGGCCATGGTTCCGGCGACCGCCTGGATGACAACGCCGGGGGAGAGCTGACTGGATGTGGCGCTGGAGACGACGCCGAGGAAGACGCCCTCGAGTGCGGCATAGCCGACGATCAGAGCCGGCAGCGGCCGGCCTTTGAAGGACTGTATGAACGCGAGGGCCACGGCTGCCAGGCCGGCTGCGGCGGCGATGCCGTAGGAGGTGGAGAGGTGTGCGGGGTCGACGGGAAGAAGCAGCCATGACAGGACGGCGGCAAGGACGACCACGCCGAGGGTGAGGGCGGTGCGGGCCACGACGTCGTCGATCGTCATCACGCCGGTGTCCGCCTGGGACGCGGCGGCGTCTCGGCGGTGCGGCTCCGGTACAGGGTGGCCGGCTCTGGCCGGGTCCCGCGCGGCCCGGGTCTCGCCGGGTGCGGAGGCGGCCCGGTTTCGCTCCCACTGCCTGAGGACGGGATTGGTGCTTTTCGGAGAGCGTTTTTCGAAGTACGTCATGGCAGTTGCCTCTCGTGTGCGGTGATACCCGGGACGGCCGTGCCGCCTGTCAGGTGCTGCCCGGGGCACACCTGTGCGGTGGCCGTCAGGCTGGAGGCGGTGCTTTCGTCGGGCGGCCCTTTCCGGCGGTGGATACACGCGAGCCGGCCGGGTGCGCGGCGCTCGGCGTCCCTGGAATGCAGCGTGGATCGCCACATTGCCGGCCGCGGATGACTGGCCCGGTGCGGATGCCCGGCTACCAGGAACGGGGGCATGCCGTGCCGTGGTCTCCGGGGCCGCGTTGCGGTGACAAGGCCGGTCCGGCGGGAGGCGCAGCGGCGGCGGGTGTCTCAGGCCGTGAAAAATCTAGCGGGTCCGTATCCCCCCGTCACTGCTGTTCCGGCCCAGGACCAGATGGTCGAGGAGCTCGGCCATGGGCCGACAGCGACCGCGGCGTGGAGTGTCTGGCAGGAGCTGCCGGGCGCCGGGTGGATGCTGAACGGGTTGTCCTGGTCGGCCGGTTCGTGGGCAGCCGTCGTGCAGCGCATGCCTGTGGTCCCTTACGGCGTGGCGTCGTCCCGTACGAGGGGAGAGGCCTTGTCAGGAGGAAAGGCCGACCCGGAGGAGGCAGGCGAATCGCGTGCGTGCGACGCGGATCCCCTGGGTACAGCCAGGTCCGCGCCGCCTGCCCGGCTGGTGGCCTGGCCGGTGCGGGGGTCCCGCCGGGCGACGGATGAGGGTGGTGGACAGCCGGCCGGTCGGCGGTACCACCGCGCGTTCGGGCAGGTACCCGGTCGGGGTACGGCTGTCGGGTTGGTGGTCCGCGGGTCGGCCGTCGTGGATGCGGTGTGGCTCGGGGCGGCCGGGTGGCTGGGGGTTCAGTCACCCGGCCGGCCCCGTCAGGCCGGCCGGTGCTTCAGTTGTGCAGGCCGGGCCGGTGAGCGCAGCGAGCGCAGGCGGGTGTGGTCCTGGCTGCTGTGCGGGCCGCGTCTAGCGCAGGGAGCGCAGACCGGTGCGGACCTCGTTCACGAGAGTCTCGGGCTGCTCCCAGGCGGCGAAGTGGCCGCCCTTGGGCAGGCGGTTGTAGTGGACGAGGTTGGGGTAGGCCTGCTCGGCCCAGCTCTTGGGGGCCTGGTAGAGCTCGTCGGGGAAGACGCTGACGGCGACGGGGAGCTTGACATTGTTGACGCCGAAGAACGGGGTGGTGTTCTCGGCGTAGAGGCGGGCCGCGGAGACGCCCGTGTTCGTCAGCCAGAACAGGGTGATGTTGTCCAGGACGTCGTCGCGGGACAGGCCCTCGCTGACGCCGTCGAAGGCGCGGGTGATGAGGGCGAGGCTGGCGGCGTCGTGGTCGAGCATGAAGGCGGCCAGGCCGACCGGCGAGTCCGCGAGCGCGGTCAGGGACTGCGGGCGCGAGCCCATTATGTACGCGTAGTAGACGTGCCGGTAGACGAAGTCGAGCTGCTCGACCGCAGCCTGCTCCTCGTCGGACAGCGACAGACCCTCGGGCAGCGGGTCGCCCTTGGCGAGCGCGCCGTCGATGTTGGCCGGGATCACGCCGGGCATGTTGGTGTGGATGCCGACCAGGCCATCGGGCTCCTGCGCGCCCATGAGGTCGGTGACGATGGCGCCCCAGTCCCCGCCCTGCGCGGCGTACTTGGTGTAACCCAGGCGGCTCATGAGCTCGCCCCAGGCGCGGGCGATCCGCTTCGGGTCCCATCCCTTGGCGTCCGGCTTGCCGGAGAAGCCGTAGCCGGGCATCGACGGGATGATCACGTGGAAGGCGTCGGCGGCGTCACCGCCGTGGGCGGTGGGGTTGGTGAGCGGCTCGATGATCTTGAGCTGCTCGACGACCGAGCCCGGCCAGCCGTGCGTGACGATCAGCGGCAGCGCGTCCTCGTGCTTGGATCGGACGTGGAGGAAGTGGATGTCCAGCCCGTCGATCTCGGTGATGAACTGCGGGTAGGAGTTCAGCTTCGCCTCGACCTTGCGCCAGTCGTACTCCTCGGCCCAGTAGCGGGCGAGCTCCTGGATGGTGGCGAGCTGGGTGCCCTGCGACTGGTCGGTGACGGTCTCCTTCTCCGGGAAGCGCGTCGCCTCGATACGTGCACGCAGGTCGCTGAGATCCGCCTCAGAGAACTCGACGGTAAACGGGCGGATTTCGGGCGCGCTGGACACAGTGGTCTCCTAGTTGGTTGTCGAGAATGCAGGCAGGCCGGGAAAGGTGTTCTCGCTGCCAGGGAAAAATTTCCGCGAACGGGAAGAGGAACCGTTTCCGTTGCCGGACCTGGTTTTCCGGAGTTCCTGCTTCCCGGTGCCTTCTCATCATGGGATTACGAACGCATGCGGAGTATCAGGTGGATGACTCAGCTTCTGGAGAGGGCATGCACCGTGCCGTAGGTAACCTGACACGGCCGTCTGCGGAGCAGGTGTCCCGCAACCCCTGCCATGTGACGCCCGGCCGTTCCTGCAGCGGGTGACAGGGGTTACGGGTCGTCGGAAACCGTGACCAGTCTTCGACGCCCGGCAGCCCGTCGAACGCGGCACGGATGCCGGCGAAGCTGCTCCAGGACGTCCGCCGCGCGCGGGTCGGACGGGCCGGACGATGAACTGCTGACCTCCGCCCGCGACCGCCGCACCAACGGTGTCCTGGAGCCGTTCAAGGCATACCTCAAAGCCCGCCTCACCGAGACACAAGACCAGGTCAGCGGCACCCGCTTGTGCCAGGAGATCCACGAACGCGGCTACCGCGACAGCCGTCAGGCGGTCCACAAGCACCTCGCCGCTCTGCGGGCGGGCACCGCCGAACCTTCGGCCGTGACCACCGCGAACCGCTGCTGGACGCGATCGGCAACCCCCGCCGGGACACTGCCCTCGCTCGTCGGCGCCGAGCCGCCAGGGAAGAGCAAGGACGCCGCGAGGAGCGGGAAGCCGCGGCACGGGGAGGCGCAGCGTCCCGTGTGCAGGGACTGCGGGCAGAAGTTCACCGACGACCGATGGGCGGCGGTCGACTCGTGGAACTGGAGCCGGTCACGTGAGTCGCACCCGCACCTGTGCGAGCACTGTCAGCACCGGGTCGGTCGCAGCCGAGCGGCAGGCCGACGCCGACGAACGCGAGCACCAGGAGCAGCGTCTTCAGGAGCAGGAAGTCGAGCAGGCCGCGCAGAAAGCCGGCGGGCCCGTTTCCGCGCCTGACCTGCCCCGCCACGCCCGGTTCTGGGGGCGACAGGCCGTCAGGACCGGAAGATGGAGCGCCTGAGCCCGGGAGACGCCGTCCTGTTCACCGGCCTGAACCATGTACGGGGCATCGGCGAGATCGGCGCGCTCTTTCGCAACGCGGCCTTCGCGGACAGCATGCGGGGCGCCGACGAGGACGACGGCAGCCGGCACGACGTCTACAGCCTTCCGTCGTTCACCCCCGTCGAGATCCCCTACACGGAGATCTGGGCCCTTCCCGGATTCAACGCCGGCGTGGCTTCGTTCACGAGAATGGGCAGGAGATGTTCACCACTTCGGGAGGCACCACAGCACGCCGAGAAGTCGAACACCGAGTGAGTCGCTTGCCGTAGTCAGAGGCGGCGGCTGGCACTTGCCCGCGCTGCTTTGGTACTCCACGACGGTGGCAGGTGCCGTCCCCGCAACGGATGAGAAAACATGTTGGCTGGCTTTCGGCGAGCTGCGACAATGCTTCTCTTTCCCAGGCGGAGGACATTTGTTTGTTTTCGTGTGTGCGGGATGCGGCGCCGAGTTGACCACCCCTCTGTCCCAGGTCTCATTGCCAGTCCACGCTCGTCAGAAGTACGGGAACGGCGCCCAGCTTCCGGTGCTCATGGAGTCCGGGACATTTGCCGTGGACCCGGACCCCTGGGGAGGGCCGTGGCGGATGTGGGACGAGATCGATCCGGGCGAGGCGGAAGCGCGCGGCATCTACGCCCTGTCCGACAGCACGCCTGAGGCGAGTGTCATCGCGCCCGGCGATATCCGTGGAACCCGGCTGATTCCTGAGAAACGTGGCGGTGCCTGCTGCGGCCTCGACGGAGCCGACGGGCCCAACATGGCCTGCGAGACGTGCGACCTCCCCGTGGCGACCAGGGTCGACGACTGCTCGCTCTGGCAGGCAGTGCGGCTCAGCCCGGACGCCGTGCACCGCGTCCCCGTTGACGGTATCCACGCTGCGCCCCTCTCCTGGTCGGAGCTGGCAGAGAAGGGGGAAAAGACGCCCCCGTTCGAGCCGATTACCACGTGGGGAGGACGGTTGAGGTCGAACCACTACTGGTCGTGGAGCCCGCAGTGGGAGGCGGCAGCCGGCCAGGCGCTCGCCCACCTGCTGCTTGCCTCTCAAGGGCAGCCGGTGAAGGTCCCCGGCGGTCTGACCGAGGACGTGTTCCAACGCGCGCTCGACGCCCTGCTGCCCGCAGGCGCCCCGAAGCGGCGCGCCGTCCTGGCTGGACCGGGACAGCCCTCCGCGGACGCGGGCGTCGACATCCTCCTCGTACCGGTCCATCCCCAGACAGGTCAGACCTGGACCCCCGCCAGCCCCACTGCGTCGGCATACCTGGTGCCCCTGCCGCTGGGGGTGTGGCTGTGGCTGGCCTCTCCCCAGCCCTACTTGCCGGTTCCCGCGTCAGGCCGCATACCCCAAGACGTACTCCGCGACGACCCTCTCCCGCTGCTCCCCAACTACCTGTTCCGAGCCGACCGGGAAACGTTCCTGCACACCTTGGTCCGGCTGCCAGCCGTGCGCAGCCCGTGGCTGCGCACGATCGTCGAGAACCTTACGCATAGCACCTCGGCCGACTTTTTCTAGCCGTCTGGCAATCGAACAGCGCCAGACTCTCGTGCCTCCCAAAGTGGTCGACATCTGCTGTCCAATCTCGTGAACAAAGCCACCGGCGACAACTTCATGGGGCTTCGCATCCTCGACCCCGAGAAAGCCGCCACCATCCTGGACGGCCTGGGCATCGAGGCACAGACCGAGGTCCGCGACGACGACAGCCCGCAGGAACCCGTCGCCCGCATCCTGCGCACCCACACCCACACCGACATCGTCGACGGCGAGGCTCTGCGCACACCGAGCACCCGCAACCGGCTCGAGGAGCGCGAGCTGGTCGTCCACCGCACTGAGGCGTTCCTGGTCCAGGAGTACGTCGGCTTCCTGGGCGTCGACCGGCCCAAGCGACTGCGCACCCCCGCCGGGATCACCGCCCACGGCCACCCCGTCTGGACGGGCGGGCCATTACCCCAGGGCGCACGGATCAGGGAACCGTTGGAGAACTTTCCACGTGGTACCGCCTCGACCAAGAGAATGAGGGTGTTGCGCGATACAGGAATGGTGACCATGGACACGGTTCAGAACGAGGCCCCGGCAATCAGTCTCTCCAAGATGCAGACGCAGGCTCCGGATCTGGTGAGCCTCTACAAGGCGGCCGGGTCCAGCGTGCGCGCGCACGGTCTCGAGGGGTGCGTGCTGCTGTGTATCTCGTGCTGGACCGCTCTGGTTCGATGAGGCCCTACTACAAGGACGGCACCATGCAGCATCTCGGTGAGCAGGTCCTCTCCTTGTCCGCGCACCTCGATGACGACGGCACGGTGCCGGTGGTGTTCTTCTCCACCGACGTCGACGGATCCACCGATCTCAGGCTCGGAGGTCACCGTGGCCGTATCAACAAGCTGCACGAGAACCTCGGCCACATGGGGCGGACGAACTACCACTGGGCCATGGACGAGGTCATCGACCACTACCTGGCTTCCGACAGCGACGCCCCAGCCCTGGTGATCTTCCAGACCGATGGCGGACCCACCAGCAAGTCCGCCGCCGAGCGGTACCTGTGCAAAGCCGCCCGTCTGCCACTGTTCTGGCAATTCATCGGGTTCGGCGACCCCGACGACAACGAGTTCGCCTTTCTCCACCGTCTCGACGACCTGGCCGTACCCAGACACCGCATCGTCGACAATGCAGGCTTCTTCCACGCCGGCCGTGACCCGCGCACCGTACGCGACGATCTCCTCTACGACCGGCTCCTGCAGGAGTTCCCCAGCTGGCTCTCGTCGGCTCGTACCGCTCAGGTCCTGCACTGAACGCTCGAACCGAACCAGAGAACCGATCTCGCGGCAGGCGCCGCGAGCGGTGAACGTCCTCCCGATCCGCGATCCGGGCTCAGCCCGGATCACGCCGCACGGCCGCCGTGTTCCGTGGCATGTCCTGTGCTCCAGGGCGCGGGAGCCACCGGTGCGAAGGCCACCGCCTCCTCGGAAGAGGCCGTGGCCGAGGGATTTGAGCGGTGAGGCGAGACAAGGGATGCTGACCGGCATGAGCGGGGTGCCGGTTTCCGAAGATGTGTTCAACGCCGTGTCCGGTACCGGGTGGGCGGTCGTGGACGTGGAGACATCGGGCCTGAGGCCCTACGAGCACCGCGTTCTGTCGGTGGCTGTACTGACGCTGGACACGGCGGGGGAACTGGTGGAGGAGTTCTCCACGCTCCTGGACCCGGGCTGTGATCCCGGCCCGGTGCACATCCACGGCCTCACGACGGAGCGACTGCGTGGCGCGCCGGTGTTCGAGGAGGTCGCCGAGCACATCGGGACACTGCTGGCCGGTCGGGTGATGGTGGCGCACAACGCCCAGTTCGACTACGAGTTCCTCGCGCACGAGTTCGCCCGGGCCCGTTCCTGGCTGCCGGTCTCACAAAGGATGTGCACGCTCGCGCTGAACCGGCGGGTCGCTCCGCCCACCGACGATCTGAAACTGGCCTCACTGGCCGCCCACTACAAAGTTCCGCAGCAGCGGGCCCACGACGCCCTGGACGACGCCCGGGTCCTCGCCGGCATCCTCAAAGGCTCCCTGTCCGCAGCGGGGGAGCTGGGCCTTTCCCTGCCCCTGGTGGCGTGCCCGCCCAAGCAGGGGGCCGGGTATCCGCCCCGGGTGCCGAAGACCCCCTGTGCGCACCGCAACCCCGGCCGGCTCGCCCCCGGAGCCCCGCTCGTGCAGGGCATGAAGGTCGCCTTCACCGGTGACACGCGCACCGCACGGGAAGAACTCATTGCGCGCTCCGTCGCGGCAGGCCTGAACGTGATGGGCTCGGTCAGCCGTCACACCAGCGTGCTGGTCACCGACGAGACCGACTCCGACAGTGCCAAGTTCCGTGCCGCACGCAGTGCGAACGTGCCCGTGATCACTGAGGAGGCCTTCCTCGGCCTGCTCGCCGGGGTTCAGCCCGGTACCACCCACGCGAACACGGCACCGCCAGCACCGGTCCTGCCCGCCCAGCGACGCACCGGCCACCCGGCTTCCACCGCACCGCTGTCCGGGCGCCGGATCCTGGTCCTGGGTGGCCCCCACGACCACGCGTCGACGCTGCGCACCCGCATCGCAGAGCTGGGCGCGGCCGCCGCCGTCAACCTCTCCGCCGGCGTCACGGACGTGGTCCTGCTGGCCGACGGGGCCGGGGACCGCCGCATGCCCCACATCACGGCACGCGGCCTGCCGGTCCACGACGCCGACTGGCTCACCACACTCACGTCGCCATCGGGCACCGCCCAAGAGGCGGGAACGACCGACCCCGCCGGTGTCCCTGTCCTTCCCCGCGGCGGAGTTCTCGACCTTCCGACCGCACACGGCGGCGCCGGAACGTGGACGGTAACTGCCGCCTGGGGCCATCAGACCGGCTGCGAGATCGACGTGGTCGCCTTCATTCTCGACGGAGACGAACAAGTCTCCTGTGACGAGGACTTCGTTTTCTACGGGGCACCCGAAAGCCCCGACACCACGGTGCGCCTGACCACCGACGGCCCCAGTGAACAAGCCGTCACGATGGACCTGACCTCGCTTCCCGACGCCGTCAGTAAAATCGTCGTCGCCGCCGCCATCGATGGACCCGCGACGTTCGCCCGCGCCGGAGCCATCGAGATCACCGTCGCCCAGGGAACCGGCGCGCGAGCCGTGGCCCAGGCCACCCTGGACGCCGCGACCACCGAACGAACGCTGCTGCTCGCCGAGATCTATCGGCGTGGCCCGGGATGGCGCGTCCGTGCGGTCGGCCAGGGATACGACCACCAACTGGCCGCCTTGGCACGCGGCTTCGGCGTCGACGTCAGCGGCTGACCTCGCATCCACGCTCTGAGGCCGAACCTTTCTGCGCTCGTGACGCCGACTGCTTCCCACGGACCCCGGGCCGTCAACCTCAAGCAGTCACACCACTGCGTCGACGTGGTCACAGCGGCCCCCCACTCGTGGCACACGTCGCGGCTGGAGGGCGAAAGCCATCGACGAGGTGATGTCATGGCCCGGAGGTCGGACGACCTCCGGGCCATGACATCACCTCGCCAAGAAGGCTGGCCGGGTGTTGCGCAGATGGAGCCGGCCGACATCGCCCGCGTCCTGGGCATCTACGCGATGCGGGTCCTCACCCCTCGCGGCAGCACCGCCGTCTTCGGGCTGGAGGTGATGACCGCTCTGCGGATGCCACACCCACGCCCGCATCCCCGCCCCACCCGAGGAAACGAACTGACGGAGATGAACTGCGCACCGCATCGGGCGTAGTCGTCGAACACGACGTCCTGCTCGGTCATGATCGCTCTACTCGCCCCGAAGCACCTCGCAGGCCCCTCCCTCTCCACCTGTCGCTTCGGGGGCCGACTCTCGGAAACGGCTGGATCCGCAGGTGCGTCCGACATGATGCCCCACACCGTCACGGCGGAGCCCTGGCCGCACTTTGCAGGCCTGCGCCGCAGGTGAATCAGTCCTCCGAGGCGGACCGCAGCCGCTCGCCGGCCGGCACCGCATGCTTCTCCTGTCCTGGGAAGAACACAGCGAAGAACACATCAGCGAATGCCTCATGTCCTGAACTGACCCTCAAAATTCGATAGTTGTACCTCATCAGGTGATCCACTGTCAGTGCCTCCCGCCAGCATGACCGTGACGCAGCAGAGCCACGATCACCTGGGGGACCCCATGCCTTTCGTCCGTCCGTACGTGCGCTCCGACGGAACGCCGGTACGCGGACACTCCCGCTGGGCACCGGGCGCTCGCCGGGAGATGACTGTCTTCGCCGCCTTCGGCCTGGCCGTGCTCGGCCTCGGCCACACCTCGACCGCGGACGGAACCGACGGTGTGTCGCCTACACCGTCGGTGACCTACCCGATCCGCTTCGACGACGTCCTCCCCCGCAACGCCCGGCGGGTGGCCGTCCCACGCCCGACGGTCTCGTATCCGATCACGTTCGACACCCCCGCACCGCGCAAGGCGCCGCCCGCACCCAGCGCGTCGTACCCGATCGACCTCGCAGCCCTGGGAGGCGGGCGATGACCCGGCGGCCACCCGCCAGGCGTCGGACCAACGGTCGGCGCCCCAGCCGTCGGCGCAGCCGACACGACACATCCGTCACCGTGCCGGCCGTGGCCGCCGTCGCAGCGGCCGCTCTCATTGTCATGGTGGTCAACTGGCTGCTCGCGCACTGGTGGTTCCTGCTCATCGCGGCCGTCCTCGCCGCCCTGGGCGGCTTCGGATGGCGGCAGCAGCGGACACAACGCATGCAATGGGAGCAGGCCCGCTCACGCGCTCTACGCTACGGACTGGTCCAACTGGACGCTCTCTCTCACCAGCAGTTCGAGCACGCGGTGCGCGACCTGATGTACCGGGACGGCTGCACCGACGCCGTCCAGGTCGGCGGGCAGGGCGATCTGGGAGCGGACGTGAAGGCCACCGATCCGCTGGGACGCCGCTGGGTGATCCAGTGCAAGCACCGTCGGCACGGTGAACGAGGCGCCGCGGTGGGTACCCCGGAACTTCAGGTTCTCAACGGGACCGGCTGCCCGGTCCACAGGGGGGATGTCGTGGTGATGGTGACCAACGGCAGGATCACCCAGCCGGGCCGCGTCTTCGCCCGCCAGCAGCGATTGCACCTCGTCGACCGCGACCTGCTCGGCTCCTGGGCCGCCGGATCCCGGCCCCTGTGGGAACTCCTGCCCGCGCTCCCCACACCCCGCAGGCCCGCACCGCTCTCCCGGGACACAGGCGCGCCCGGCCGGCCCGAGCGCGCCTGACGAGATCGTGAGAAAGCGAGGGTGCAGCAGGAGCGCACGTTCCATGATCGCCAGTAGGTCCTGGGATCTGCCGACCTCGTAACACTCCGGTGGCTGTTTTCGTCATCGAGGGGGAGTGGGCCTGCTGTGGTGGGGGCTGTGGTCGGGGGTCGGGAGCCTGTGGTCGGGGGAGGCCGGAAGGCGATGTGCCTGGTGAGGGACGTTGTGGTCGGTCCCGTGGTTGGGGTGGCCGTGTCTGCAGTGCAAAGCCGATCGGGACGTCCTCGTCAGCCGCATTGGGAGGGTGTCTGAGCATTCGGTAGCCGCGGCGGATCTGGTGCCGCTGTTGGCAAGCACCTGCTGGTCTCGGGCCCGGCGTCGTGCGGTCGGGGGAGTGTCTGCGTGGGGGAGTCGTTCTCCGCGGTGCGCAGGTGACGTTGTGCCGTGAACAGGACCAGACACCGCACTGCGCAGACTATTTGCGCAGCTCCTTCCCTGCTGTGCAGCACTGCGCAGTCTCCCTGCGCAGTGCGCAGCAGACCTGTGTCGATTTGAACAGGAAATCGAATGTGGTCCCGCTGCAAGCGGCCTAGAAACGCACCTATGACGCCCTCGCCGCGTCCTACCCCACCGTGGGGAACACGGTGCGGCGTCGTCGTTTGGTCGGGTTCTGGTCGGGGGTTGGCTGTGCGGGCGGAGTTGCGCAGTCGGGCCGGCGCTGGCGTGGATGCGCAGCGGTGAACTGGCGCGGCCTGCACAGTTGATCGTGCGGGAGGAACAGATCCTGCGCATCATCGGCTTGTCCATCGAGGGGCTGTCGCGGAGCGCTGCGGTGAGACTGCGCAGCAATCCGGACCCGGATCCCAGCCCGGGGGAGGAGGGACGGGATGACGTCCGCCAGGCGTTCTCGTGCCTCTCCCATGCATCCAGCGGTTCGGTCGACCCCGGCACCTGCTGGAAGGGCGTCCGCAGATCTGGGCGGGCCTGACCGGGTTCGTTCCTGAACGCCGATCAGAGTCGTACGAGGATGCCATGGCCCGGCGGAAGTGGTGTTCGAACCGCATCTCGGGTATGCCTCGAGACGACATCTCTTGCTGCGTCTCTTGCTGCATCTCCTGCGAGATCTCTTGCGACTTCTCTTGCGTGAGGATCGCCCACACCGCGGAATCCGTGCAGGTCACCTCCCCTGTGTGGGCGTGGTCGGGGTTCTGACATCCCCGTTGTGACTGCTGAGTGAAGGAGAGGGAAGGGCGGGAGGGCGGCGCGGACGCGGGCCGGGCGTGCTGGTGCGTGCTGGTTCGGTCGACAGACTTTGCCGCGTGTGAGGGGTGCTGCCGGTCCGCGGGTCAGGGTCGGGGGTCAGTGCAGGGCGTCGATGGCCCTCACGATCAGGGTGCGGGCCTCCGCTCCGTACACGGCCATGGCGCGCAGCTGCTCGAATGCCTTCAGGTACAGGGCGATCTCGGACGGCTGGGTGACCTGGACGCGCGCGGCGAGCAACTCCACCGACACAAGGTTCTCGTCGTACACGTGGAACACCTCCTGCGGCCACATGGGGCGCGATCGTCTCGCGCGGGGGATGATGCCCAGCGACACCGAGGGTAGGGCGCCGGCGGTGAGCAGGTAGCCGAGCTGGGCGGCCATCGCTTCCTCAGCTGCGTCGACTTGAACAGCGGAACGTAACTGTTCTGCAGCTGCTTCAGACCTGTGCGGACCTGGCGCCGCCAGTCCATGTACATGGACTCGGCCGAGCGGGACTGGGCGATGATGTCGTCGGCCTGCCCGCCGGCGTTGCAGGCGTCGCACCAGCGGCGGATGTCGTCGGCCGAGGGAGGCGTGCGCGCGCCCTCGAATTGGTGGTGAAGGGGCGGGTGCCGGTCAGCTCGTCATAGACCGACAACGGACGCCGGCTGACCTCGATGCGGCTTGCGGCCGACCGGTTCAGCAGGGCCTTGAGCGGTCCAGCCTCCTCGTCCAAGGCATCCCGGTGGCGGGGCTGGGGCATCACATCGCCGGTGGTGACGCGCCGGTTGTCGCCCTTGGGCAGGCCGTCCCAGTGCCTGTCGTCGACGATGCGGGCGCCGCGGCCAACAGCCCGCGGGTGGACGGCCAAGAGGGTCTTGCCGTTGGCGTCGGCGATGGTGGAGTGCAGGCTGATCTGCGACTTTGTGGCCCGGATCTCGACCAGCTGCCGGGCGCGGACCTTGCGGGCCGGCACCGAGTAGAGGTTCGCGTCGAAGGCGACCAGGCAGTCCTTGCCGACGTGCCGCAGATGCCGCTGGGCAACCGCATACGGTGTCCTCGGCAGCGGCCGCAATGCCATGTGGTCACGGACGGCGCGATGCCCAATGACCTCGCCATGGGTGCCGTGGACCTTCGCCCGCCGCATCGGCACCCAGGAGGTGAACGCGGCGTCCATCTCCTCGACGGAGGAGAACGCCCGGCCCGCCAGAACATGATCGCGGACGATCAGGACTTGGCGCTCGACCCGTCCTTTCCCGGTCGGGCGGTAGGCGGCCAGGACGTCGATGTCGAAGTCGTAGTGCCCGGCGAAGGCCACCGCTTCAGGATGCAGGGGAACCGCCTCACCAGGAGCGACGTGGCGACGGACAACCGTCTTGGTCCGGTCGTAGACGATCGTCATGGGCACCCCGCCGAAGTGTTCGAACCCGCGGCGATGGCAGTCGAAGAACGTCGCCAGGTCCTGGCTGGTGGTGAAGCAGCAGAACGGATCGCGCGAGTAGGACAAGGTCATGTGGAACGAATAGACCTTCGGGATCCCCACATGGGCGAGGACCTTGCCCTCGTCGCCCCAGTCGACCTGCGCCTGAGCACTGGGGATGACCTCGAACCGGCGGTGCAGACCCGCGAGTTCGCCGGGGCTGATGCCCAGTTCGTCCGCGATCCGGGGCCGGCCTTCCTGCAGGTAGATCTTCACTCGCTGGTAGTTGCCGGTGAAGCCGTACTCCTTGACCAGGCGCTCGTGGACCACAGCCCCTTTGATGAGGATTTCGGCCCGCAGCATCGCGTCGATCAGCGGCGCGACCTCATCCACCACCCGAGCCTTCGGCTTCCCGTTCGGCGCCCGCTTCGGCGGCGCGATCGGCGCCTGCCCCGACAGGTACTTGCTGACCGTTCGACGGTTCAGCCCGGTCGCCTTGGCGATCTCCGACAGGCTCATCGCCCCGGACTCGTAAAGGCCACGGAAACGCCTCAACTCCAGCCAGCGATGCGGGTCCAGAACCACCGTCAGCCGCCTCTCTGCCACCCCGAAGACACAGGAGCAGACTGCCGACGCGCCGGCCTCACCGCATCAAGAACTGAGCACGTTCATCCGTACGCGGCTGTGTACGTTCACGTGTACGCCGACAAAGGGGACAACAGCATGTCAGAAAACCAGTGACCGGGCTCAGTTGTCAGAGACGGTGTGCTGGGCGGCCCGCGCGATATGGCGAAGACTGGATTGTCTGAAGCCCAATCTCCAGAAGATGCAAGTTCCCATCCGCCGGAAATGACAGCTGAAACCGGCGCCGCACTCTGCACGGGGATTCATTGTTGCCCGGTGCACCTCCTGGTCTTTCTCGGACTGGCAGCCGCCCTGTGCTGCTACAAACGCCTCGGCAAACTGACCATGTAGGACACGGTGTTAGCGTCCAGCCCGGCATCCCGGGTCGTCGACGACGACGGCGTTCGACGGGATGACCACCGTTTCGTCGTCCTCCTGGTGCACGGACTTGGTGGTGACGTAGCCGCGCCGACCGGGGCCGATGCACTTGGTTGCGAGGTTGCCGAACCCGTCCGGGAAGTTGTAGACCTCCGCCGGAGTGTCCTCGCCCGCTCGCCCGGTCACGGGCGCGTCCGCCTTGCCCCGCTTGTCCTGGTACTCCCGTGAGCATCCGGCAACCATGGCAAGGAGCAGTACCGCGAGCAGAGCGGCCATCGCCCCCCGTCTCAACTCGCGCATGCCTTGTCCGGCACGATCTCGACATTGGACGGCCCGCTGGCGTTGGTCGTCACGTAAGCGCGGAACCCGTGGCCCACGCACTTCGTGGCCAAGTTGCCGAATCCGTCAGGCATGTTGAAAACCTCGGCGGCTGTGTTGTCCCCCATGCGCCCCCGCACGGGTGCGTCGCCCTTGCCCCGCTTGTCGTTGTACTCCTTGGAGCACCCGCCCATGAGCCCCCCGACTATCAGCACGACGACCAGTGACGCGACCGCGCGTCCCTTTCTTCCTGCCATTGAGACCCCCTTTTCACGGCAACAGATGGACGTCAGGGAGGACTGCAGGACTGCCGTCGCCGGTTCCACGCTCTGCGCCCCAGCAGCGGACGTTCTCGAACAGGTCCGCCTGCCCGGCCTGCATCGGCAGCAGGGCTGGCATTTCCGACACCGAACTGCCCAACACTGTGGTCTGCAACGGACGTTGATCCCGCGCAGCACCTCCCGGGCCGGATGGCCTGTGGCCTCGGTCTCTCTCTGCGCGAGCGGAGGTGTCGCGGTCACCACGTTGGCCCCGGATCTCCTGGTGGCGGGATCGCGTCGGACGATATGCGTGTCGATGCCGAGAGTGGCGGCATGTTCGACGGGGTGCTGGCGGTAGCCGCCGTCGAGCCATGTCTTGCGGATGGTGGGATGCTCGGCCGCGACCTTTTCGATGAGTACTTGGCCGGCGATGGAGTCCTGCAGGCCTGCGGCGGTGACCGTCACGGCCAGGAGCAGCCCGACGGTGTCGATGACGATGCTGCGTTTGCGGCCCACGATTTTCTTGCCGGCGTTGATGCCCTGCCCGTGGGCGGGGCGGGGACATTGCTGGAGGTCTTGATGCTCTGCGAGTCGATGGCACAGGCGCTTGGTTGCGCGAAGCCGGATCCGCGGGCCGATAGGCCGGCCGCAGGTCCCGGACCCGGTCCTTGAGCACCGTCAGACCCCGGTCCCAGCCGATCCGCTCCGCGATCACCGTCGCCGGCATCTCAGGCCACTGCTCGAGCAGTTCACGAATCTGCGGCTCGACCGCGTCCACGATCGAGCCTTTCGGCGCCCGCTGATACTTCGGCGGCGCGTCGTCCGCGATCGCCCTGCGGACCGTGTTCCTCGCGATCCCCAGCTTCCTCGCGATCGCCCGCACCGGCATCTGCTCGGCCCGATGAAGCCGGCGGATCTCCGCCCAGTCCTCCACGCTGATCACCACTCCTCCCGGCCTGACTCAACGAGCCAGACCCCTGGAGGGGGTCAACTTTCAAGCGCCGTCCCTGGTCCACTTTTCAGCCGTCGCCGACAATCGACGGTCTTTTCTTCACTTGGCATGTCTGAATTCGCACCGCTGTCCCTATTGCAGACACCTTCCGCACCCCAGCGCCTGCCTTTTAACTCAGGCCGCCCGAGTCGCGTGCGGATGGCAGGACACGCCCGGCCCCGGTGCTGTCGCAATGCCGGGACCGCGATCTAGGATCGCGGTCGAGAGAGGGCGCCGCGCCTCTCCGCAAAGGAAGGACATATCCCATGCCGCTCGCGCGAATCGACCTCGTAGAGGGGAAGTCAGTAGAGTACCGCCAAACCATTGCGAACGTCGTATACGACAAGATGATCGAGCATCTGGGTGTGCCGGAAGACCGCTTCCAGGTCATCACCGAACACAAAATTGAGAACTTCCTCTATGACCCCGACTACCTCGGCATCTACCGGTCCGAGAACTGCATCTTCATCCAACTGGATTTCCTGGACGTCGCGAGTCCTGAGCAAAAGGCCGGGTTCTACAAGGCTGTCGTCGACGAACTGCATGAGAAGCTGCACCTACGGCGGGAGGACGTCTTCTTCAACCTCTTCACCGTTACCCCAGCGGATTGGTCTATGGGTAACGGTGTAGCTACGTATAACAACGGGGTGCCGGCTGATCGTCTCGACCCCAAATCGGTCTGAGGGTGTCCCTTAAGCGATCACGGGTTGGGGGCCTTTGGGTGGCGCACCAATCCCGCGAGGGTGCGGCGGGGCTGCGGACACTCTGGGTGACCAATGGCCTCCGTGAGCCCGGCATCATGTTGCCGCGAATTGTGGAGGCCATTGCGGTAGTACAAGGGACAGCGGTCTAGCCGGGCTAAGGGCAATGCCGTGACTCTGTTGGCGATCTTGCGAGGGGTGCTGACAGGTCGTCTGTTCGGCGGTTTGCTGGAGTGCGGCGGGGTGGTTCCGGGGAGAGGGCCGGAGATGTCCTTGCGGGCCAGGAGTTACCAACGGATTCCGACACGAACGGTGTTGACGGCGTGGGCGGCGTGCCCGAAGGGCACGCCGGCGATGGTGATGCGAGACCTGCTGGATGTGGTGTTCGAGGACGATGAGTTCGCGGACCTGTTCCCCAAGGACGGGCGGCCGGGCTTGTCACCGGGGCAGTTGGCGCTGGTGTCGGTGCTGCAATTCACGGAGAACCTGTCCGGCCGTGCGGCCGCGAACGCGGTCCGCACCAGGATCGACTGGAAATACGCGTTGGGCCTGGAGCTGGACGATTCCGGTTTCGACCACTCAGAGGACGTTAAGTCCCGTTTCTGATGATGTGGTGTCGCCCGTTCGTGGGTGATGGGACAGTTCCGCCCTCGGGTCATGTCGTGTGCATGATGAGGTCGTGGGCATGGAACGGATGCCGTACGCAACCGACTTGTCCGACGAGCAGTGGGCGTTGATCGAGCCGCTGGTCACCGCGTGGAAGCAGGAGCGGGTGGCGCGGTCGGCGACCGGGGACCCGGGCTCCTGCGACCTGCGCGAGGTAGTGAACGCGCTGCTCTACCAGAACCGGACGGGCTGTCAGTGGCGGCTCCTGCCACACGACCTCCCGGCCTGGTCGGCGGTGTTCTACTACTTCACTCTGTGGCGCCAGGATGGTCTTGACCAGCGGATTCAGGAGATCCTGCGCTGCCAGGTGCGGGAGCGGTCCAGACGATTAGAGGACCCGTCCCTGGTGATCATCGACACCCAGTCCGTCCGCGTGGCGGCCGGGGTGCCGAAGGAGACGACGGGACTGGACGCGAACAAGAAGACGCCTGGCAGGAAGCGGGGACTCGCAGTCGACGTGCTGGGCCTGATCATCGGTGTGGTGGTCCTGGCCGCGAGCGCCCACGACAACGAGGCCGGCATCGCCCTGCTGGACCAGGCGGCCGAACGATGTGGGATGCGCCTGGAAAAGGTCCTGGTCGACCAGGGTTTCAAGGACGCTGTGATCATCCACGGGGCGGTAAAGGACATCACCGTCGAGGTGGTTCGGCGCAACCCCGACGACGAAGGCAAGGGCTTCGTCCCGCAACCGAAGCGGTGGGTGGTCGAGCAGGCCAACGGCACCCTCATGCTGCACCGGCGCCTCGCCCGCGACTACGATCACCGGCCCGACAACGCGGCTTCCCGCGTCTACTGGGCCTCCACCGCCGGCATGCTCCGCCGCCTCACCACCCCTGCCCCCGCCTGGCGGGACGACGTGGAGCTGGCCGCGTGAACGTCAGCGAACTCCTGCGGCTGCTGCAGGCCGAGCACGATGAGACCGCCGCACGAGCCGACCACCTGCGCGAGCAGATCGTGCGGCTCACCACCGGCCTCGCCGAGACCGAAGCCCGCCTGGCCGAGCTCACCGCGACTCGCAAGGTCATCGACGGCCTCACCCCGCCCGATCACGCAACGGCCTTCGTGGAGACCGCCACCGTCTACCAGCGCATCGTGACCACGTTCAACGAGCACCCTGGGAAGGTGTTCCGTGTCCGCGACCTGCACGAGCACCTCGGCCTGCCCACCGACGAGCCCTCGATCAACGTCACCCGCTCCCGCCTGGGACGACTCGTCCGTCAAGGACTCCTCGAACAACCCGGACGCGGCCGCTACCAGAAACGGACTTAACGCCCTCTCAGTGCTGTGCGAGTTCCGGGCCCGGCTGGCTGAGGCCGACGCCGCGGACCGGCTGCTGCAGGTGATGCTGCACCGGTTGACCGAGGCGGGACTGCTCAAATCCGGCGGACGGCAGCGCACCGACGCGACCCACGTGCTCGCGGCGGTGCGCACGCTCAGTCGGCTGGAGCTGGTCGGCGAGAGCCTGCGGGCCGCCCTGGAAGAGCTCGCACAGGCGGACCCGGACTGGCTGCTGCCGCTGGTGGAGCCGGAGTGGGACAAGCGCTACGGGCGCAAGGTGGAGATCGGCAAGGTCCCCGGCGGGAAGGCCGGGGTCACCGCCCTGGCCGAGGCCTTCGGCCGGGACGGACAGAAGGTCCTGGCCGCCGTGTGGGCGGCCGACGCCCCGCCCAGGCTCCGGACGCTGATGCAGGTGGAGATCCTGCGCCGGGTCTGGGTGCACCACTATGACTGGGACGCCCGCGGGCGTCTGCGCTGGCGCGACGGCCACGCGCTGCCACCCGCGTCGTTGCGGTTCGATTCTCCGTACGACACCGATGCGCACTACTGCGTCAAACGAGACACCGCCTGGTCCGGCTACCGCACCCATTTCACCGAAACGTGCACGTCAGAACTGCCAGAGGTGGTCGTGCACGTGGCCACCACGATCGCCCCGGTCCAGGACGGCGAGCTCACCGCCCAGATCCACGACGACCTCGCGGCGATGGACCTGACCCCGGCCGAGCACGCGGTCGACGCCGCCTACGTCAGCCCCACGCAGATCGAACGCGCCCAGCGGGTGCACGGCATCACCCTGCTCGGCCCGGTCGTGCCCGACCACAGTCACCAGGCCAAAAGCGGAGCCGGGTTCGACAAGGCCGCCTTCACGATCGACTGGGACCACCGCCGGGCCACCTGCCCCCAGGGCAACCTCAGCCGCGAGTGGCGGCCTCTGCGTATCAGTGGACACGACTACATCCAGATCAAGTTCGACAAGGCCACCTGCCTGGCCTGCCCCGTCCGCCCGCAGTGCACCGACGCGGTCAGCGGGCCGCGCTCGCTCGCGCTGCTGCCCACCCGCGAACTACACGAGATTCAGCAGCACAACCGTCTCGACCAGCGCACTGAGCAGTGGCAGCGCCGGTACGCGATCCGCGCCGGCATCGAAGCCACCCTCTCTCAGAACGTCCGCGCCTGCGGCCTGCGCCGAACCCGCTACCGAGGCCTGCCCAAGACGCACGTCCAGCACGTACTGACCGCGCTGGCCTGCAACGTCACCCGCATCGCCGACTGGATCGCCGACCCGACCCACCCCCGGCGGGCACCCAGCCACTTCCGCGCCCTCTGCACCGCCCCCAACTGACCCCGGCAAGATCGCCAACAGAGTCACGGCATTGCACCTAAGGCGTGTCCCGTAACTGCTGGTCACGGGTGAGATGATCTTGTGGTGTCTGCTGTGATCACGGCGTCGGAGCCGTCTTGGATAGCCCCGTTTACCGGGCTGAGTCCGCGTTCCTTCGGCAAGTTGGTGACGGCACTATGCCGCGAAGGGGCCGATCCGGTCCGCAAGGGCCGGCCGTGGGGCCTTCTGCTGGAGGACCGGGTTCTGCTGGTGGCGGCCTACTGGCGCACGAACTTGACGATGCGCCAACTCGCCCCGCTCTTCGGTATCCCGAAGTCCGCGGCCGACAGGATCATCGACCATCTCGGCCCCTCGCTCGCGCTCCAGCTCCGCAAGCGGTTCCGCAAGGACACCGTGCTCATCGTGGACGGCACCCTGGTGCCGACCCGCGATCACACCATCGCCGCGCAGTCCAAGAATTACAGGTACTCCACGAACCACCAGGTCGTCATCGACGCCGACACCCGCCTGGTCGTGGTGGTGGGCCGGCCCCTGCCCGGCAACCGCAACGACTGCAAGGCGTGGGAGGAGTCCGGCGCGAAGGCCGCCGTCGGCAGGACCATGACGATCGCCGACGGCGGCTACCCGGGCACCGGGCTCGTGATGCCCCACCGCCGCCGCAAAGGCGAAGAACTGCCCGACTGGAAAGCCGCCCACAACACGTCCCACAAACAAGTCCGCGCCCGCGTCGAGCACGTCTTCGCCCGCATGAAGACCTACAAGATCCTCCGCGACTGCCGACCCAAGGGCGACGGAGTCCACCACGCCATCCTCGGCATCGCCCGCCTGCACAACCTCAACCTCGCCGGATAAACGAACAGCCAGACCAGCTACCCACCACGCCCGCAACCAGCCGAAGATCATTTACGGGACAACCCTTAGGTTCGATGGCAAACGATCGCTCTCGGTGGGTGCCTCTCATGCTCCGTCTCAAGTGATCTGGTCCGAAGCCGCCGCTGTGACCTGGGGCGACCAGAACGGTTGAGACACCTGGGTGGCCGAAAAAAACTCAGTTGATCTGGAACCTGGCGTCTGAATACTGGCTGTCGTCTCAGTTGATCTGGACTGCTTCCGTCGTTTCGAACTGGATTAGTGGAAGGGCCTGCGAGATTGACCATGCACGATGACCAAGTGGACGTGACCGCCGACATCGTTGCGACCTTGATCCAAGAACAGTTCCCTCACTGGAGCGGCAAGGCGATCCAACTCCTGTCGTCGACCGGGACGGTCCACGCCATCTTCCGCGTCGGGGACGACCTCTCCGCGCGTTTCCCGCTGCGTCTGACCGATGCCGCGGAGGCGCTGGCGGTTCTGGAACGGGAAGCCCAGGCGAGCGCGGAGCTGGCACAGGTGTCTCGGTTCCCCGTTCCGGAACCCGTCGCCCTGGGAAAGCCTGGAGCGGGTTACCCCATGCCGTGGTCGATCCAGACATGGCTGCCGGGAACGGTCGCCTTCGATGCCGACCCGAGTGGGTCGGACGCTTTCGCCGAGGACCTTGCGGCCTTCATCGCAGCCCTGCGGGACGCCGAGACGCGGGGGCGGCGTTTCAGCGGCGAGAACCGTGGCGGCGTTCTCGCTCACCACGACGACTGGATGGCGAAGTGCTTCGAGGAGAGCAAGGGGCTGCTCGACGTGCCCCGGTTGCGCCAAGTGTGGGGCCACCTCCGGGAGTTGCCACGCACGGCCGCCGACGTGATGAGCCATGGTGACCTGATTCCCGGCAACGTACTGGTCGCGGGAGACCGGCTCAGCGGCGTACTCGACACCGGCGGCTTTGGCCCGGCCGACCCCGCGCTGGATCTGGTCAGTGCCTGGCACCTGTTGCAGCCAGGCCCGCGGGAAGTGCTCCGGCAGACACTGGCCTGTGACGATCTGGAGTGGGAGCGCGGCAAGGCATGGGCGTTCGAACAGGCCATGGGTGTTGTCTGGTACTACGTCGAGAGCAATCCGACGATGAGCAGAATGGGGCGCCGGACACTCGACCGCATTTTGGAGTCCGACTAGGTTCGCTGGCAAGGAAGCCGAAACGACTGGGTTCGCTGTCAAACGCCTCGATTGGATGACAGCGGACACTGGATGACCCGGCGCTCGCGTACGACAGCTGTCCTGTGTCATCGAAGTTTGATCGGCACGGGGTACTGATCGTCAGGGCAAGAACCCCAGCCAGCCGAGTCCCGGGAAACTCAGTAGCTCTTCGGGCCCGGCTCTGCATACGTTCGGCCGCATGGCTGATGACTGCTTCGGGCATCCACGACTCGCCGCGATCTACGATCCGCTCGACCCCGACCGCAGCGACCTCGATGCCTACCTCCGCATGGCGGAAGAGTTCAAGGCACACCAAGTTCTGGACATCGGCTGCGGCACAGGGGTGTTCGCTCTCCTCCTGGCCGAACGCGGCATCGACGTCGTCGGCATCGATCCCGCCCAGGCATCCATCGACGTCGCCCGGGTCAAACCGGGCAGTGAGCGAGTGCGCTGGACCTAC